>NZ_CP051293.1:1680000-7325125 GCF_013170805.1 Mesorhizobium sp. NZP2077
TGGCGAGCGAACCCGGACCAGGCCAGTGGCGATTGAGAGACAAGCGGAACCTTCTGGAAAGTAGGGCCATAGTGGGTGACAGCCCCGTACGCGTAATGCAATCAATCGTCCTCGAGTAAGGCGGGACACGTGAAATCCTGTCTGAAATTGGGGGGACCACCCTCCAAGCCTAAGTACTCGTGCATGACCGATAGCGAACTAGTACCGTGAGGGAAAGGTGAAAAGCACCCCGACAAGGGGAGTGAAAGAGTACCTGAAACCGATTGCCTACAAACAGTGGGAGCCCGCAAGGGTGACCACGTACCTTTTGTATAATGGGTCAGCGACTTAGTGTGACGAGCAAGCTTAAACCGCTAGGTGTAGGCGCAGCGAAAGCGAGTCTGAATAGGGCGTTCAGTTCGTCGCATTAGACCCGAAACCGAGTGATCTAGCCATGAGCAGGTTGAAGGTAAGGTAACACTTACTGGAGGACCGAACCCATAACTGTTGCAATAGTTCGGGATGACTTGTGGCTAGGGGTGAAAGGCCAATCAAACTCGGAAATAGCTGGTTCTCCGCGAAATCTATTTAGGTAGAGCGTCGACCGAATACCCCAGGGGGTAGAGCACTGGATGGGCTAGGGGTCCTCACCGGATTACCAAACCTAACCAAACTCCGAATACCTGGGAGTACTAGTCGGCAGACACACGGCGGGTGCTAACGTCCGTCGTGAAAAGGGAAACAACCCTGACCTACAGCTAAGGTCCCCAAGTTATGGCTAAGTGGGAAAGGATGTGAGGATCCCAAAACAACCAGGATGTTGGCTTAGAAGCAGCCATCATTTAAAGAAAGCGTAACAGCTCACTGGTCTAAATAAGGGTCTTTGCGCCGAAAATGTAACGGGGCTAAAGCCATACACCGAAGCTTAGGGTTCGTAGCAATACGAGCGGTAGCGGAGCGTTCTGTAAGCTGATGAAGCCATACCCGTGAGGGGTGGTGGAGGTATCAGAAGTGCGAATGCTGACATGAGTAACGTAAGGGGAGTGAGAGACTCCCCCGCCGAAAGACCAAGGGTTCCTGCTTAAAGCTAATCTGAGCAGGGTTAGCCGGCCCCTAAGACGAGGCGGAAACGCGTAGTCGATGGGAACCACGTTAATATTCGTGGGCTTGGAGGTAGTGACGGATCATTGAGGTAGTCCAATCTTATCGGATTGAACGGGCTGCTGCGTGGTTCCAGGAAATAGCTCCTCCTTATAAACCGTACCCGAAACCGACACTGGTGGTCTGGTAGAGTATACCAAGGCGCTTGAGAGAACTATGCTGAAGGAACTCGGCAAATTGCACGCGTAACTTCGGAAGAAGCGTGACCCTTTTCTACGCAAGTAGAGGAGGGTGGCACAGACCAGGGGGTAGCGACTGTTTATCAAAAACACAGGGCTCTGCGAAGTCGCAAGACGACGTATAGGGTCTGACGCCTGCCCGGTGCTGGAAGGTTAAGAGGAGGGGTGCAAGCTCTGAATCGAAGCCCCAGTAAACGGCGGCCGTAACTATAACGGTCCTAAGGTAGCGAAATTCCTTGTCGGGTAAGTTCCGACCTGCACGAATGGCGTAACGACTTCCCCGCTGTCTCCAGCATAGACTCAGTGAAATTGAATTCCCCGTGAAGATGCGGGGTTCCTGCGGTTAGACGGAAAGACCCCGTGCACCTTTACTATAGCTTTACATTGGCATTCGTAGTGGCATGTGTAGGATAGGTGGTAGGCTTTGAAACCTGGGCGCCAGCTCAGGTGGAGCCACCCTTGAAATACCACCCTTATTACTATGGATGTCTAACCGCGGCCCGTTATCCGGGTCCGGGACAATGTATGGTGGGTAGTTTGACTGGGGCGGTCGCCTCCTAAAGAGTAACGGAGGCGCGCGATGGTGGGCTCAGAACGGTCGGAAATCGTTCGCTGAGTGCAATGGCATAAGCCTGCCTGACTGCGAGACTGACAAGTCGAGCAGAGACGAAAGTCGGTCATAGTGATCCGGTGGTCCCGCGTGGAAGGGCCATCGCTCAACGGATAAAAGGTACGCCGGGGATAACAGGCTGATGACCCCCAAGAGTCCATATCGACGGGGTTGTTTGGCACCTCGATGTCGACTCATCGCATCCTGGGGCTGGAGCAGGTCCCAAGGGTATGGCTGTTCGCCATTTAAAGCGGTACGTGAGTTGGGTTCAGAACGTCGTGAGACAGTTCGGTCCCTATCTGCCGTGGGTGTAGGAATATTGAAAGGATCTGTCCCTAGTACGAGAGGACCGGGATGGACGGATCTCTGGTGGACCTGTTGTGGCGCCAGCCGCATAGCAGGGTAGCTATATCCGGACGGGATAACCGCTGAAGGCATCTAAGCGGGAAACCCACCTTAAAACGAGTATTCCCTGAGAACCGTGGAAGACGACCACGTTGATAGGCCGGGTGTGGAAGAGCGGCAACGCTTGAAGCTTACCGGTACTAATAGTTCGATCGGCTTGATCGTTCTCATTCCTTATGCCCATCTGACAAAGTCAGATGGTCTGTTCTCACTCACGCTTGTTCCGCCCTGCGGGCGGCGCTACGTGGGTGCGGCGCATCAGCGCCGACGGTCGGTCGACCTTGCGAAGCTTCGCTTCGAAAGGCGCCAAGACTAGAAGAACTGTAAAGGCACATATAAGACCAGCGAACAGCCCCGAGAGGCCCCGACAGATCTGCTGCCGACGTCTCTCTATGCTCCTTCGCTCAAAAAGCTTCTCGAACAACGTGCGTTTTGCCGACCTGGTGGTTATGGCGGAGCGGCTGCACCCGATCCCATTCCGAACTCGGCCGTGAAACGCTCCAGCGCTGATGGTACTTCGTCTCAAGACGCGGGAGAGTAGGTCGCTGCCAGGTCTGCTAAATGCACGTTGAACTCACATCCAAGCGGATGTTGAGTGAAATCTTCTCTCTACGAACAAGGCCCGCCAACGGGACCACGGGCCGCGTAAGCGGCCCTTTCATTTGGTGGACCATCTATCTATCCGTAGGTCATCCTATTTGTAGGTCATGGCTTACGTCCAAAGGTTGACGCGGGGTGGAGCAGCCCGGTAGCTCGTCAGGCTCATAACCTGAAGGTCACAGGTTCAAATCCTGTCCCCGCAACCAAATCAAAAACGGCCCGCATGGCTTCCAGCCTGCGGGCCGTTCGCGTTTTTGGCTCAATTGAAGCGCGATGATGAAAGGAAGGTAAGCGCTGTCCCGTTGGCACCTTTCGCGCGTTGTCGTGAGCGACGATGCTCGGAGCCTTTGAGGGCTTCGACACATGACGATTTCAGAGCTTACGCTTAAGTCCAGGGACGAGGAGCCGGTTCGACGGCTTGAGATATTCACGGGTTCTGGACGGCGGCGCGAATGGTTGCCGGAGGAGAAGGCGCGGATCGTGGCGGAAAGCTACGATGCTGGCGAGACCGTGAGCGCGGTGGCTCGGCGACATGCATTGTCCCCGCAGCAGCTGTTCGCCTGGCGCCGGTCCGCGCGGGTGCCGTTGGCGAATGCGCCAGCACCGGAGCCGTTGTTTGTTCCAGCGGTGGTCGCGGCACAGGAGCCCGAACCGGCGGGGAAGCGCGCGAGATCGACACGGAAGCGGAAGGCCGCGCGAGAAGGCGGCGTGATAGAGCTGGAGATTGACGGCGTCGCCATGCGGGTCGGTCGTGGCGCCGACGCCAGGACGGTGGCGGCGGTGATCCGTGCGCTGAAGGCGCCGTCGTGATCGGGCCGACGGGTGTGGTCAAGGGTACCCGTCCGGTGAAGACCGCAGACGTGCGTATCCGGCGGCTTGAGCACCTGAGCACCGTGGTGCTGGGTCAAGCTTTCGATGGGGAGACGCGATGATATTCTTCGAGGAGGAGTTTGACTTCCTCGATGCCTTCATCGGTGAAGGCCAAGATCCCGTCGTCATCGTTGGCGCCGTACACCCAGATGACGCCGTCCTCGGGCTCGAGACCGAGGGTCAGGTCCTGGATGAGCGCTTCGCTGACTCCGAGGTCCCTGGCGACACGTTCGACGGTGTAGACGTGATGCACCTTATTGCGCTGCATGATCAGGCCGCCGCTGGTTGGGTCCGCAATTTTGCAGATCTCCAATTCCATGGCAGCAAATCATCGATCCGCTGGGCTGGGTGGGCTGCGATGCGCGCCAGGATATCGGCGAGCCAGGCCTGAGGGTCGACGTCATTCAACTTGGCGCTGACGATCAGGCTGTAGAGAACGGCAGCGCGCTGTCCGCCGCGATCGGAACCGCAGAACAGCCAGGACTTTCTGCCGAGAGCGATGCCGCGCAGGGCTCGCTCGGCTGCATTGTTGGATAGGCAAATCCGCCCATCGTCGAGGAACCGGGTGAAGGACGACCAGCGACGCAGCATGTAGTTGAAGGCCTTGGTCAGATCGTGTCCGCGCGAGAGCTTGTCGCGCGTCTCGATCATCCAGCGCTCGAGCTCGGTGACCAGCGGCGCGCTCCGCTCTTTGCGCACGGCGTGGCGTTGGCCTGGCGACAGGCCGTTGATCGCGCGCTCGATATCGAACAGGGCATCGATGCGCTTCACGGCTTCAACCGCTAGCGGATAGACCAGGTTGGGCTTCTCGCCGTGCGCCTTCTTGCGCGCCGCCGCTTCGATATCGGCCAGCTCGAACACTTTGCGCCGGCTGTGGGCCCAGCAGCTGGCTTCCAGAATAGGCGCCGGCTGACGGCCCGTCGCATAGAGATCACCATAACCGCCATAGGCGTCGGCCTGCAGAATGCCGCTCCAGCCGGCGAGATGCGCCTCGGGATGTTCGCCTCGGCGATCGCGGGAATAGTAGAACACCACCGCCGGCGGATCGGCGCCGCCGAACGGCCGGTCATCGCGCACATAGGTCCATAATCGGCCGGTATCGGTCTTGCCCTTGGCCAGGACCGGCACCGTCGTGTCGTCGCCGTGCAGACGTGAAGCGGCCAGCACATGGGCTTCGAGCCGCTTGAACAGCGGCATCAGCACCGCGGCGCCGGCGCCGACCTGGTCGGCGAGCGTCGACAGGCTGAGCGGCACGCCTTCGCGGGCATAGCGTTCAGCCTGGCGGTTGAGCGGCTGATGCTGGCCGAACTTCTCGAACAGGATCATCGCCAGCAGGCCGGGGCCAGCCCAGCCGCGCGGGGTGGCGTGGAACGGCGCCGGTGCCTGGCTGATCGCCTCACAGTCGCGGCAGGTGAACTTCTCCCGCACGTGTTGGATCACCTTCCATTGCCGCGGCACCACCTCCAGCGTCTCGGTGATATCCTCACCCAGCCTGCGCAGCCGATGACCGCCGCAGCAGTGGCAAGCGGTCGGCGCCGGCTCAACCACGCGTTCGCGCGGCAGATGCTCTGGAAATGGCTGGCGCGCCGGTCGTTTGCGCACATAAGGTGCCACCTCAGTGGTCCGGGCCGCCGCCTGTTCGGCGGCGATCTCGTCTTCCGTCGCCGTGCTCTCGAGTTCCTCGAAGGTGAGCTCCATCTGGTCGTGCAGGCGGGCTGAGCGTTCAGAACTCTGACCATGCAGCGCCCGCTGCAACTTGCGGATCGTCAGACCCTGATGTGCGATCAGCGCCGCATCATCCGATGCCTTGGCCCTGGCGACCGCCAGTTCGGCCTCGATCAGCGTAGCGCGCGCGGTCTCGTCTTCGGCTCTGGCCAGCGCCGCGGTCAGCGCTGCTCTCAGCGCACCGATATCGTCCGGAACAGCATCCAGGGCGGTGGCAACCATGTCCTGGAGTGAATCATAAAACGCGTCCGCTGACTCGCGGAAAATGGCGCAAACTCAAAGAAAAACTCAGCCCGCGCGCTGGGGGCGGAACGTGTGGCGCGGGTTGCGCCAATCGATCCCGTCGAGCATGTAGGCGAGCTGCGCCGGTGATATGGAAACCGTGCCGTCCGCCGGCGACGGCCATAGGAACCGGCCCTTTTCGAGCCGTTTTGCATACAGCGACATGCCGAGCCCATCATGCCAGATAATCTTGATCAGATTGCCGCTGCGGCCTCGGAAGACATAAAGATCCCCGGCATGCGGATCCCGGCCCAACGTCTCCTGGACCTGCAGAGCGAGGCCTTGCATTCCGCGACGCATATCGGTCCGGCCGACCGCCAACCAGATCCGCACCTGGCTCGGAACCGGGATCATGAAACGCCCAGCGCCTTCACCATCGCCGCCGCGAGTGTCGGCGGTGTGGTCAGCGGAATCCGCAGCCGCACCTTGCCGGCGATCTCCAGCTCGATCACCGCTGGGGCCGCCGCCGGCACCGAAGCGGCGACAGGCTCATCGGGAACCACGACAACTTCCGCAAAGCCTGTCTCGCGGGCTCTCAGCGTTCGGCGCCACTTATAGATCAGGCTGGTCGCGACATCGTACTGACGCGCTACCGCTGCCACCGTGGCCCCGGGCGCGAATGCCGCGGCCAGTATCCGGAACTGATCCTCTTCACGCCAACGACGACGACGCTCCGGTCCGGTCAATAACGTCACATGGCTCATGCTGTGCTGCTAACTTCGCTCGTAAGGACGACCTTAAGAGCGCAGCCTCGCTACCGTGCCATGCTCGCGCAAGGCGGCCTTCGCCGGAGGCGTACGGTCAAGGTGATGGTCGCGACGAAGCCGGTGGACTTCCGCAAGGGGGCCGAGGGCCTGGCGGCGCTGGTGCGCGAGACGATGGGCGCCGATCCGTTCTCTGGCGCGGTCTACGTCTTCAGGGCCAAGCGCGCTGACCGGGTCAAGCTGGTGTACTTCGACGGCACCGGCGTGTGCCTGCTGGCGAAGCGTCTGGAGGACGGGAAGTTCTGCTGGCCTGCCATCACCGATGGCGTGGTGAGGTTGTCGGCGGCGCAATTGCAGGCGCTCCTGGAAGGGTTGGATTGGCGGCGCGTGCATGACACCCGCGAGACGCGCGCGCCGGTCGCGGCAAGTTGATTCTATGGGAGGCTAGAGGCGCTGGCAAAGCATTGGAATGCATGATTGAATCGGCCTTGTGAGCAACCCGGCCGAGCCTCAGACCAACGATCCGATCGCGCTTCAGGCGATGCTCGCGGCGGAGCGCGCCGAGAACGAGCGGCTGCGCCAGATCATCAAGGAACTGCAGCGCCACCGCTTCGGCCGCAGGGCAGAGAGCCTGCCGGTCGACCAGCTGCTGCTGGGCCTGGAAGAGGCCGAGCAGATCGAGGCTGAAGGCTTCGCCGCGGAGGACACCGCCGATACTGCCAAGCGCGAGGCTCGCGCCAGGAAGCGCCGCGCCAACCGTGGATCACTGCCCGCGCATCTGCCGCGTATCGAGCAGATCATCGACATTCCCGACAAGATCTGCCCGTGCTGCAAGGGAATGCTGCATGTCATGGGCGAGGATCGCTCCGAGCGCCTCGACATCGTGCCGGCCCAATTCCGCGTCATCGTCACGCGCCGACCGAAATACGCCTGCCGGAGCTGCGAGGAGGTCGTGGTGCAGGCACCGGCTCCGCCACGGCTTGTCGAGGGCGGCATCCCGACTGAGGCGACCGTCGCCCATGTGCTGGTCTCCAAGTACGCCGACCATCTTCCCCTGTATCGCCAGGCGCAAATCTACGCCCGCCAAGGCGTGAACCTGGATCGCTCGACGCTTGCCGATTGGGTCGGCAAGGCGGCTTTCCTGCTCCGCCCCATCCACGAGCGGCTGTTTGAGCGGCTGAAGGCGTCCGGGAAGCTCTTCGCCGACGAGACCACGGCGCCGGTGCTCGATCCCGGGCGCGGCCGCACCAAGACGGGCCAGCTGTTCGCTTATGCTCGCGACGATCGCCCCTGGGGCGGGATCGCTCCACCTGGCGTCGCCTATCTCTGGCACCCGACCGCAAGGCCGAGCAGCCACTGCGGCATCTGCGCGACTTCGTCGGAATCCTCCAAGTCGACGGCTACGCCGGATACCGGGCGCTGGCCGAGCGTAATGCCGTCAGTCTGGCCTTCTGCTGGGCCCATGTCCGTCGCCGCTTCTACGAACTGGCCCAGTCCGGGCCCGCGCCGATCGCCACGGAGGCGCTCCAGCGCATCGCCGAGCTCTACAAGATCGAGAGCGAGATACGAGGCCGCTCGCCCGAAGAGCGGCGCACCGCGCGCCAGGAGAGAAGCCGACCCATCATCGACGCCCTCGAGCCGTGGCTGCGCGGGAAACTCGCGCTGGTCAGCCAGAAGAGCAAGCTCGCCGAAGCAATCCGCTACCCGCTCTCGCGCTGGGCCGGACTTGGTCGCTTCCTCGACGACGGCCGCGTCGAGATCGACTCCAACGTCGTCGAACGCTCGATCAGGCCAATCGCCCTCAATCGAAAGAATGCGCTCTTCGCCGGTTCCGACGGCGGTGGCGAGCACTGGGCGACCATCGCCTCGCTCATAGAAACCGCGAAGCTCAACGGCGTCGACCCGTACGCTTACCTCGCTGACGTCATCGCCCGCATCGTTGCCGGCCATCCACAAAGCCAGCTCGACGACCTGCTGCCCTGGGCCTACACCCCTGCGCCACTCAAGGCCGTGGCCTAAAAACAGCGGTTACGGTGGTAATGCCTCTGCGTAAGTTGTCGCTCACATTCTGCATACCATGTTGCGCTACCCTTTGGTGACGCCGCGCGCCCGCTTTCTCTCGGCAGCCGCGAGCAATTCAACGAAGGTGCGCACCTTGGCGGGCCGGAAGCGGGCCGGCGGAAAGACTGGATACCGCCTGTGGGTAGGGTCCACTCGGCGAATATCCGCACTAGCCGACCCCCGACGATATCCTCATAGACTGCATAGTCGGGAAATATGCCCAGACCGATACCTGCAAGCACGCAAGCATAGGCCGCCGGGCTTTTGTCGCAGACAACGACGGGATTGAGTTCGGTCAGAACGGTCTCGCCATCCCTGGAAAAGAGCCATTGGCCGACGCCGCGCAACTGGGCATTGCCAACCTAGGCCAGCGATCGTGCCTGGTTCGGGTTCGTATCCGCGGGCAGGCTTGCGGCGAAGGCCGGGCTGGCAACGACGACCTGCCGAATCGTGCCCAGGCGCCGCGCCTGGTTGGAGGAATCGGTGAGCCAGCCGACGCGAATGCCGAGATCGATCTGCTCGTCGACCAGATTGCTCACCGCGTCGTCGAAGATCGCTTCGACGCGCATCTGCGGATAGGCTTTCAGATACGCCGCCACGATCGGCGCCACCATCCTGGTGCCATAGTCGAGCGGCGCGGTTAGTCTAAGCGTTCCGCTCGGCTCGACCGCGGTGTGCGAAATCTCACCGTAAGCGGACTCCGCCTCGCGCAGGATGATCACCGCCCTGTCATAGAAGAGCCGGCCCTCTTCCGTCGGTGCGACGCGCCGGGTCGTGCGCTGCAGCAGCGTTGCACCCAGTTCCTCTTCGAGCCTGCCGATCTGATGACTGACCACGGCCTTGGCGACGCCAAGCCGATCCGCCGCAGCGGTGAAAGAGCCTGTCTCCATCACCGTGGTGAAGTAGACGAGCCGGTTGAGGTTCAGAAGGTCGGCCAAGCTGGTTGCTTTTGTCTGATCTGATCAGACAGTTTGTATTATTGCGCACAATTTATCGCAAGACCTCTGTCTGCCACATATGACCAAGGCATTTTGGCGGGCAGCGATATCCCACACCGAGGATGGCAGCGATCGTGAGCAATTCAGACGTGACGTACCTTTTCGATCCGCTCTGCGGTTGGTGCTATGGCGCCACGCCGATGCTGGACAGGCTGTCGGCCAGTGGCATGCGCGTCGAGCTACTGCCGACCGGCCTCTTCTCCGGTGCCGGTGCACGGCCGATGGATGAGGGTTTTGCCGCCCATGCCTGGGCGAACGACCAGCGTATCGAGCGTCTGACCGGACAGAAGTTCACACAGGCCTATCAGCACAATGTCCTCAATATTCGCGGCACCTTGCTGGACTCGCATGCCGCGACCCTCGGCATCAGCGCCGCCGGGCTGGAGGATCCCAGCCGCCGGCTCACCGCGCTTAAGGCGATCCAGTGTGCGCGCTATGTCGACGGCCGGGATATCGTGACTGTCGAAGGCGTGGCTGGTGTGCTTGCCGACGCCGGCATGGCGGATGCCGCGGCAATGCTGAAGAAGCCGCCCGAAACCTTGCTGACGGCGCACCGCGAACGGGTTGGCCGTGGCGGCGCGCTGTTCCAGCGCCTGCATGCCAATGGCCTGCCTTCCCTCGCAGTCATCCGCAACGATGCGCCGCGGCTGATCGGTTCGAACGCGCTGTTCGGCAGCTTCGACAATCTCGTCGCCCATATCGCGGCGGCGTGATCCCCAACTCACCTCCAACAAAGGACTGGAAAAAGACATGGCAAAAGTCGCTCTCATCGGCGCATCAGGCGCTGTCGGTTCGCGCCTGCTCAAGGAACTTTCCGACCGTGGCCATACGGTCACCGGTATCGCCCGCAGCCCGGAAAAGATTGCCGCGCTGCCTGGTGTGACGGCCAGGAAGGGCGATGTCTTCGACCGGCAAGGCCTCACCGACCTGATCCGCGGCCATGATGTGGTGATCAGCGCCGTGCACTTTCTGGATAGCGACCCGGACACGCTGATCGCCGCCGTGCGTGCTTCCGGCGTCAAGCGCTACCTCATTGTCGGCGGCGCCGGCAGCCTTGAAGTCGCGCCCGGCAAAAGGCTGGTCGATACCCCCGAATTCCCGGCGATCTACAAGGCCGAGGCACAGAAGGGCGCCGACTTCCTCGACAATTTGAAGACGGTGGGCGACCTCGATTGGACCTTCCTGTCGCCCTCCGCCATGTTCGTCCCGGGCGAGCGCACCGGTAAATACCGCCTCGGCAAGGACGCGCTTCTGGCCTCGGACAAGGGCAGCAGCATCTCGTTCGAGGACTATGCCATCGTCATGGTCGACGAGATCGAGAAGCCGGCCCACATCAGGCAGCGTTTTACTGTCGGCTATTGATCAAACGGCGGCGGCCATGTCTCGATCGAGGCCGGCCGACGCCAGCCGCATCAGCGCTTCGCGGACGCTGACACGCCGATAGGTTTCGGTGACGAGGCCGTCCTGTCTCAGGTCCTGGCGGCGGCGTTCGACGAAGGCGCGTTCCTCGGCGGTCAAATCGTGCTCACGCTTTCGAAGCCACTCCTGGTAGGACGAATCGAGTTCCTTGACCGGCTTGGCCGCGGTCGAAACCGAAACCGGCCGGCTGTCGCTGTAGCGCGGCCGCAGGGCGCTGTTGGGATTGTATTCGGTTCGCTTGTCGTTGCCTGAAATGACGAGGTCGGGATCCGAAACCCGGCTCGACGGATCGTAGACGAAGGCCGAGACGATGCGGTCGAGCGCCGCATCGACCTCCTTTGGCCGGTGCACCACCTCGCGCGGCGCACGATCGGGAACAGCCAGCCTCGTGATGCCGCGATCATTGATGGCATCGAGCACCTCGCGATGTTCGCGCGAGGTGATGACCTCGCGCCGGGCCGGCCAGAAATCATAGGGCGCATGCGCGCCATAGCCCTTGCCGATGTGGAAGGCATAGATCTCCGGATAGACGGTGAGTTCCGTGCGGCGGCTCGGCTTGATGTCGTAGAACGACGTGATGGCGATCTGCAGCAGATGGGTGGCGCCGATGCCGCCCAGTGCATCGTCGATCACCAGGCCGAAGCGATCATGCGGGTTCCAGTCCGGCAAGGCCTGCGCGATCGAGGCGGGCTTGCCGTCGATCTCGACGTCGAACATATCAGCCTTCAACAATGTCACGACATGCATTGCGGTCTCCGTCGTCTTCCGCCGATTCGTCAGACTGTCATCAAATCAGCAGCGCCTGCGCTTGTCAGTCGGCATCCGGTTTAACCGTTCGGGACGAGGCAGATCAGTTGGGCCTCGCGAGCCTCCTTCCCCATCTGCGTCGGCATGGTTAATAGTGTCGACTTCGCGGAGAATCGATCATGGAGCACAGCCGGCTATCGAAGAAGGAGCGCCATGCGCTTATCCTGTCGGAAGTGCGCCGCTCGGCCTCGATCCGTATCTCCAGGCTCGCTTTGCGGCTGGGTGTTGCCGGCGAAACGATCCGCCGCGATCTGATCGAGCTTGGCGATGCAGGACTGCTCAACCGCACTTATGGTGGCGCGACGATCTCGCTGGTGACATCCGAACCGGTGATCGCCGAGCGCAGCCAGACCATGATCGAGGAGCGTGCCCGGATCGGGCATGGTGCGGCCGGACTGGTCGAGAAAGGCCAGATCGTGATGATCGATGGCGGCTCGACCACCTACGAGGTGGCGCGCAGTCTCTCGCAGCTGAAACGCGAGTTGACCATCATCACCAATTCCATCGGCGTGGCCTCGGTGACTGGGGCCAATCCGACCTTCCGGGTTATCCTGTGCCCCGGAACCTATGACAGCCGCGAAGCCAGCGTGGTCGGTGAGGATACGGTGGAATTCGTCAAGCGCTACAATGCCGATATTGCCATCATCGGCGCCTCGAGCCTGTCGGTGGACGGCCCCAGCGACATGATCTCGGGGGCGGCGGCGGTCAAGCGGGCGATGATCGCGCGCGCGTTGTCGACAGCGCTTGTGGTGACCAACGACAAGTTCGGCCGCAACAGCCTGGAACGCGTCTGCGGGCTCGGCGAGCTTTCCGACATCGTCACCGATCGTGAGCCGCAACCGGCGCTGCGCGCCGTCATTGAAGCGGCTGGAACGGAACTCCATGTCTTCAACGGCGTCTGAGCGACCGCTTCGAGAGGCGACCGGTCAGTCGAAGTCCGATCCCAGCAGGAAGACTCGCGGCCATCAGGCCGGGAACAGGAACGCCGAAGCGGGATCGAAAAAGATACGCTGACCTGATGCGATGGTGCTATCCGCCCCCTCTGCGTCAGAGGTTGGCCTGATGTCGATCTCATCGCCACCGGCCGTGCGCGCCACGATGCGCCGGCGGTCACCGAAGAAGGCGGTGTCGATGATCTCGACGGCGAGTGCCGCGCTTGTCGGCCCGGGTGTGAGGCGGAAGGCTTCCGGGCGCACCATCAGCCGGACCTTCTGGCCTTGGCCGAAGGACGTTGTCGTCTTGACGCCGGTCACGATCGAGCCGTCAGTCAGGCGGATCGTCGATGTCTCACCCGCGGTATGCAAATGCTCGGCCGGCAGGAAATTCGAGTTGCCGATGAAGCCGGCGACGAACTCGCTCGCCGGCCTGAGGTAAAGATCCTCACCGGTGCCGATCTGTTCGATGCGGCCTTCCCTGAACAGGGCGATGCGATCCGAAAGATGCAGCGCCTCCTCCTGGTCATGCGTGACATAGAGGATGGTGACACCGGTCTCGCGGTGGATGCGGCGGATCTCGGTCTGGATTTCCTGGCGCAGCTTCTTGTCGAGTGCCGACAGCGGCTCGTCCATCAAGAGGATCGGCGGGTCGTAGGCGAGCGCGCGGGCAAGCGCCACGCGCTGTTGCTGCCCGCCAGACAGCGCGCCCGGATGGCGATCGGCGAAATTTTCGAGGCGCACCAGCGCCAGCATGTCGGCGACCTTGCGCTTGATCTCGCCATCGGGCCGGCGGCGCACGCGCAGCGGAAAGGCGACATTCTCGGCGACGCTCAGATGCGGGAACAGCGTGTAGCGCTGGAAAACCATGCCGATGTTGCGCTTGTGCGACGGCACCGAAAGCAGCGACCTGTCCTCCAGGAGCACATCGCCTGAGCTCGGATCCTGGAAACCGGCAATGGCGTAGAGCGTGGTCGACTTGCCGGAGCCCGACGGGCCGAGGAACGTCAGGAACTCACCCTTGGGCACATCGATGGTGACGTTGTGGACGGCGACGAAGGCGCCGAACGTCTTTCTTACCGCGCGTATGGACAGGAACGGTCGTGTCATCGGGACAATTTTCTGCGAAGGAGTGCGGTCACGATCATCAGGCACAAGGTCAGGCCGACAAGCAGGCTGGAGGCGGCGGCGACGACTGGGCTGAGGTCGGCGCGCAGGCTGCCCCAGATCTTCACCGGCAAGGTCTGCAAGGTCGGGCTCGCCATGAAGATCGCCACCACGACCTCGTCCCATGAAGCCAGAAAGGAGAAGATCGCCGCCGAGAAGATGCCGATCCTGATCGACGGCAAGGTGATCCTCAGCCGTGCCTGCAGCGGGCTGGCGCCGCAGACGATGGCCGCGTCCTCGATGGATTTGTCGAAACCCTCGAGCGCCGCGGTGATCGGGATGATCGCGAAAGGCAGCGCCAGGATGGTATGCGCGATGACGAAGCCGACCGTGGTGCCGGCGAGGCCAATGCGCAGGAAGAAGGCGTAGATGGCGATGGCGAACACTACGACTGGCAGCACCATCGGCGTCAATAGCAGTCCGCGCAGAACCTGGCGTCCGCGAAACTCGCCCCTGACCAGGCTGAAGGAGGCGAACAGACCGATAATGACGGCGAGGATTGCGGCCATGGCGGCAATCCTGGCGCTGGTCAGCGCTGCATCGATCCAGCTCGGGTCGGCCAGCAGCTGCTGGTACCATTTCAGCGTCCAGCCGGGCGGCGGGAAGGCCAGCCAGCGCGACGAGCCGAATGACAGGAGCACGATGAAGACCACCGGCAGCAACAGGAAAGCCGCGACTGCCGCTGTGAAGCCGACAAGCGCCACGCGCAGCCATCCGAGCCTGTCGTAGTCGAGCAGCATGTCAGAGCCCTCCGCCGGCGCGCCTGGCGCCGACCAGGCGAAGCTGGATCGCGTAGAGCGCCATGGTGACGACGAGCAGGACGAAGGCGGCCGCACTGCCGAGTCCCCAGTTGAGCAGCGACTGCACCGTCTGGGCGATCATCTCGGCCAGCATCATGTTCGATGTGCCGCCGAGCAGCGCAGGCGTGACGAAGTAGCCAAGCGACATGACGAAGACCATCAGGCCGCCGGCGGCGATGCCGGGAAGCGACAGCGGCAGGAGGATGCGGCGGAAGGCCTCGAACGGGCTTGCACCGCAAAGGGCGGCCGCGCGCAGCGTCATCGGGTCGATCGCGCGCAGCGTGCCGACCAGTGGCAGGATCATGAAGGGCAGCATGATGTAGACCATGCCGATGGTGACGCCGGCCAGATTGTTGATGAGCGGCAGCGGCTCGTGGATGATACCCAGGCCCATCAGTGCCCTGTTGATCACCCCCGTGCGCTGCAGCAGCACCATCCACGCATAGGTGCGGGTGAGAAGGTTCGTCCACATCGACAGGATGATGATGCCGAAGACGATCGAGCCGAAGGCGGGCGGCATGATCGCCAGCATCCAGGCGACGGGATAGGCCACCAGGATGGTGACGGCGGTGACGACCGATGCGACCAGGAAGGTGTTGAGGAACACCCGCACATAGGTGCCGCTGCCGAACAGCGTCGCGTAATTCTGCAAGCCCGGTTCGGGATCGGTGACGCTGCGCAGCAGCAGGGCGACCACCGGCACGATGAAGAACAGGCCGACCAGGAGCAGGGCCGGGAAGGCGCTGCCGCTGCCGGCCGGCAGGCCGGCAACCGAGCTGCGTCTAAAGGAACTTCCCTGCATCGAGCGGTCCTGTCTCGAAACGGGGCGCGCAAGCCGCGCCCCGTCGGTCTGCAACGGTGTTACTTGGTCTGCCAGGCATACCAGCGCGTGGCGATCTCGTCGCGATGCTCGGCCCAGTAGTTCATGTCGAGGTTGATCTGGCCCTCGACATGGGCATCTGGCAGGGCCTTGACGGCATCGGCCGGCATCTCCGCCTTGGCCTTGGTATTGATCGGCGCATAGCCGCTTGCCTCGGCGAATTTCGCCTGGCCGGTTGGGCTGGTGGCGGCAGCGAGGAACTTCATCGCGCTGTCCTTGTTCTTGGCGCCCTTCGGCACGATGAGCACGTCGGCTGCGGTGAGGTTCTGGTTCCAGGCGACGCCGACATCGGTGCCATCCTGCTGGAGGGCGAAGACGCGACCGTTCCACAGCTGGCCGAAGGCGGCCTCGCCGGAGGCGATCAACTGCTGCGACTCGGCACCGCCGCCCCACCAGACGATATCGGATTTGATGGTGTCGAGTTTCTTGAAGGCACGGTCGAGATCGAGCGGATAGAGCTTGTCCGCCGGCACGCCGTCGGCCAGCAGCGCGATTTCGATGACGCCCGGCGCCGACCATTTGTAGAAGGTCCGCTTGCCGGGAAACTTCTGGGTGTCGAACATGTCGGCCCAGCCGGTCGGTTCGCCAGTGACTGTGCCCTTGTTCCAGGCGAGCACGAAGGAATAGTAGAAGCTGCCGACAGCATGCTCATTGCTGAAGCGCGGGTCGAGATCGGCCTTGGGCACAACCGCATAGTCGATCGGCTCCAGCAGCCCGTCCTTGGCGGCCTTTATGGCGAAATCCATCTCCACGTCAACGACATCCCAGGTGACATTGCCGGCATCGACCATGGCCTTGAGCTTGCCGTAGTCGGTCGGTCCGTCCTGCAGCACCTTGATGCCGGAGCTGGCTTCGAAGGGGGCCGCCCAGGATTTGGTCTGTGCCTCCTGCGTGGTGCCGCCCCAACTGGTGAACGCCATCTCGTCGGCCTTGGCGGCGGTTGCGGCTAGCAGTCCGGCCAGCAGGCCGGTCAAAATCAGTTTCATGTCATTCTCCTCTGTTGGTCTGTTCTTGTTTTTCTCCGTGCACCTGCGTCCTGCGGTTCTCAGCGCATGACGAAGGGATCGGGGATCGGCTCGTCCGAGGTGTTGATCCAGACGGATTTCGAGCGCGTATAGTCTCTGATGGCATCGAGCCCGCCTTCGCGGCCGAGGCCCGACAGGCCGTAGCCGCCGAAGGGAACGAGCGGCGATACGGCGCGATAGGTGTTGACCCAGACGACGCCGGCATGGATGTCGCGCGCCATGCGGTGCGCCTTGCCAAGATTGCTGGTGAACACGCCGGAAGCCAGGCCGAAGGGCGTGTCGTTGGCGAGCGCCAGCGCCTGCGCCTCGGTGTCGAAGGCGAGCACGCTGAGCACCGGACCGAACAATTCCTCGCGTACGCAGAGCAGGTCGCTGCCGCCGGCGTCGATGATGGTCGGTGCGTAGTAGAAGCCGTCACCGGCTGGCCGTGTTCCGCCAGTGATGAGCGTGCCGCCCCGGGCGAGGCTTTCCGCGACAACCTTCTCGATCCAGTCGCGCTGGCGCAGCGTGGCGAGCGGACCCATTTCGGTCGCCGGATCCTGGGGATCGCCGATGCGGATAGCCTCGGCCTTGCTCTTCAGGCGGGCGAGGAATTCATCCTTCACCGAACGCTCGACCAGCAGCCGCGAGCCGGCGACGCAGCTCTGGCCGGTCGCGGCGAAAATACCGGCGACGACCGCGTTGGCAGCGCTGTCGAGGTCGGCGTCGGCAAAGACGACGACCGGGCTTTTGCCGCCGAGTTCCAGCGTGGTGTAGGCAAGGTTCTCCGCCGTGTTCCTGACGATGGCGCGCGCCGTCGATGGGCCGCCTGTGAAGGCGACGCGCGAAACCAGCGTATGGCTGGTCAGGCGCCGGCCGCACTCATGGCCGAAGCCGGTGAGGATGTTGACGACGCCTGGGGGAAAGCCAGCCTCATGAACCAGTTCGGCAAAGGCGAGCAGCGGCGCCGGGCCGTCCTCTGAGGCCTTGAGCACGATGGTGCAGCCGGCGGCAAGCGCCGGGCCGAGCTTGACGGCCGAGAGGAAGAGCTGCGAATTCCAAGGCACCACCGCGGCTACGACGCCGATCGGTTCGCGGCGGATGGTGACGTCGAGATCCGGCTTGTCGATCGGCACGTGCGCGCCTTCGTGCTTGTCGGCAAGCCCGCCATAATAGCGATAGTAGTCGCCGACATAGGCGATCTGGGCGCGGGTCTCGCGGATGATCTTGCCGGTGTCGCGTGTCTCGAGCTCGGCCAGGCGTGCGGCATTGGCGGCGACGAGGTCGCCGAGCTTGACCAGCAGCTTTCCGCGCGCCGTCGCGGTCATCCTTCGCCATGGGCCGGAACGCAGAGCGCGGTGCGCCGCCTCGACGGCGTGGTCGACATCGGTCTCGCTTGCCGCCGGCATCTTCGCCCAGGCCGCGCCGGTCGACGGGTCGACACTGTCGAACGTGGCGGATGGCTCGTCGAAGCGGCCGTCGATGAAGTTCCTAAAAAAAGCGTCGGTCATGGGCTCGCGATCAGAGGAAGGCCGGCATCACCCGGTCGATGAATAGTTGCAGCGATTTTTTCTTGCGCTCGTGCGAAAGCCCGCTGTCGATCCAGATCGAATACTGGTCGTAGCCGAGCGCCTCATAGGCCTTCAGCCGGGCGATGACCTCATCGGCCTCGCCGATCACCAGGTTCTGTCGGATCTTGTCGGGCGCGTATTGCGGCATGGCCGCGATCTCGTCCGGCGTCAGCGGTTCCAATATGCCTTGATGCACCGGCTTTTTGTTCTGGAACCAGGCGCCGAACTGGCAGTAGAAAGTCGACAGTTCCTGCGTGAGGCGATCGGCGTCGGCCGCGTCTTCGGCAACGAAGGTGTGCATCAAAAGCATGATTTCCGGCCGTTCGATCTCAGGATGCGCGGCGCAGGCGGTGTTGAAGCGCTGCATCAGGCTCGTCACCTCGTCATCGCCTGATGCCAGCGGCGTCACCTGGACCTTGCAGCCATTGGCGACGGCGAAATCGTGCGAGTTCGGGTCGCGAGCCGCCACCCAGATCGGCGGGTAGGGTTTCTGCACCGGCTTGGGCGAGGAAGTAGTGGTAGGAAATTGCCAGAACTCGCCGGAGAGTTCGAAGTCGCCGTCCCAGAGGCCGCGGATCGCCGGTATGATCTCGCGCATGCGCTGGCCAGCCCCCCAGGCGTCGAGGCCGGGAAAGATGCGCTGATACTCATATGTGTAGGCGCCGCGCGCGATGCCGATGTCGAGCCGGCCGCCGCTGATGACGTCGGCCATCGCCGCTTCGCCGGCAAGCTTGATCGGATGCCAGAAGGGCGCGATCAGGGTTCCGGTGCCGAGGCGGATGCGGGTGCTTTTGGCGGCGAGATAAGCGATGTTGATGAAAGGGTTGGGCGAGATGGTGAATTCCATGCCGTGATGCTCGCCGATCCAGGCGGTCTCAAACCCTGCCTGTTCGGCCATGAGGACCAGTTCCTCGAGCTCGGTCACAAGCTCGGAATGCGGCTTGGTCAAGTCCGAGCGTTCCATGTGCACGAAGAGCGAGAATTTCATCCGTGGTCACCTGTATTGACGGTGGAAGCGCTGGGTCTGGCGAGCGGCCGGACCTCGCCTTCGACATCGTTGCCGACATAGACGCCGAATGCATCCACCGAGCATTCCCTGACATAGCGCTCGAGCATCGAGCGGATCGCCGGATCGGCGATCTTCAATCCTTCGATCGCGTCGATCTCGATGAGCCGGATGCCGCGATCGCTGGAAGCGGGCACATCGAATGTGCCGCGATAGCAGACATGCGTGCGCGAAACAGGTCCTGCGTCGTCCCAGACGGCGAACAGGAAGCCGAGCTGAGCCTCGATGGCCTTCTTCGCAAGCAGTCCTCGCAGACTATTGCCATCGCCTGCCGAGCCCAACCCTCGGCCGCGCGGCAGTTCGAAACCGTCCGCCGTTTCCAGGAACAGGATCCGGCCGCCATTTTCGAGGATGGCGCCGACATCGGTGCCGGGCTGGGTGGCGGCCAGCGCATCCTGGCTGAGGCCGGGTGCGACATAGGCGCCGCGGCAATAGCCGAGCGGCTGCGCGGAGTTGTGCTCGAAATCGCGGACGCGGCCGATGAGGATCGAATGATCGCCGGCCTCGACCAGCCGCTCCATGTCGCAGTCGAAGGACGCGACGGAGCCGTCCAGCACGGGGCTGCCGGTCTGGCCGGGGTGCCAGGTTACCGAGGCGAATTTGTCGGCCGCTTTCGAGGCGAAGACGCCGGACGCTGCCTTTTGACCCTCGTTGAGGACGTTGATGGCGAAGCTCTTCGAGGTCGCGAAGACGGGATGGCCTGATGCCTTGTGGGCGATGCAGACCAGCACCAGTGGCGGATCGAGCGACACAGAGGTGAAGGAATTGGCGGTGAAGCCGCGCGGCTCGCCTTCGGGTCCGATCGTCGTGACGATAGTAACGCCGGTGAGGAAGGAGCCAAGCGCACGGCGGAACTCGCCGCTGTCGAACCCGGGATTCGTCTTCGCAGAGCCGTCTTGTTCGGCCGCTTCGTCCTCTGCGAGGAAGTCAACAATGTGGCGCGTGGTGAGGTCAGGTGCCGCGACCGCCATCATGTGCTTCTCGCCCGGCAGCACCGTGCAGCGGCCCTGCGGCGCCAGGCGTGCCATCGCGGCCGACATTGCCGGCGAAGAGTTCCTGTCCTCGGAGCCGGTCATGAACAGCGCCGGCACGGCCAGCGTCGGCAGGCGGTCGGCATGATCGCCGTCGGCACGAGCGAACAGGCGGTAGGTGCGAGCATAGCCTTCCGGGTCGATCGCGCTCAGTGCGGATGCTGTCTTCTGGGCAGCCGTTTCCAGCTGGGCCGGCACCGGATCTCCGAACCAGCGGGCGATGGTCTGTGCCGTGCCGGCCGTATCGCTGCGGCCGTTGAGCGCCACCGCGCGCTGGCGAACGGCTTCGGCCAGTTCAGGTGGACGCCGGAACACGGCATTCAGGGAAACGATGCGGCGGACGCGCTCCGGCGCGCGCAGCGCGAGTTCCTGGGCAACGAGCGCACCCATCGAGTGGCCGATGACGGATACCTTGTCGAGGCCGAGATGGTCGAGCAGGCGAAGGGCCTGGTCGGCGTAGTCGGCCAGTTCCGGGTGCTGCGGCGGCAGCGGCGAAAGGCCGTGGCCGAGCATGTCGATGGCGATCACGTCAAAGCCACCGGCCATGCGCTCGATCTGCGGCTGCCAGATCGCTGCGTTCATGCCGACGCCATGGATGAACAGCACCGGCGTGCCCGATCCAGCGCGGATGAAGCCGGTGCCGTCGGGAGCGGTGCCCTGTCGAGCCCATGCGGAAGCGTCAGCCATGCACGTCCCCAAGCTCCTTGAGGTCCTGATAGCGATCGCCGATGCGGTGATGCGGGCGACCGCCGATCGACGCGCCAAGGGCGACCACCAGTTCGTCCGGCGCCGGCGCATCGCCGATCTGAAAATGCACGGTGAGGTAATGCGAGCGCCGTCCTTCGTCATTCTTGTCCATCAGCGGGATCATGATCGGCGTGTTCGGCCCGCCGCGCAGGTTGGTGAAGGCAAGATAGGTCTTGGCGCCGACGGCGCGGCGATAATGATTGCCGAAATGCAGCGTGTGGATCAGCGCCGAGGCATGCTCGATCTCGCCTGACGTGCCGCAAATCGCCGCCTTGCCATAGCCCTCGATCGCCTCGCCGGAACCGGCGATGGCAATGATCTCGCGGGTCAGGATCTCTCCCAGCACCGGCGCGCAGGCGCGGATTTCGGGCGACAGATCGTCGGTGAAGCCGCGACCGGCCCAGGGATTGGTCAGCACTGCGGCGACGCCGATCAGGCGCAGAGGGCTGGAGGCGACCTTGCCGCCTTCGATCAGCGTGTTCTCGGTATAGGTCACGATCTTGCGGATGGCAGGCTGCATGAAATCCTCGGGTCGGCGATGCCGCGGGATCGTCTGATCCCTGTATCATCTTATGGTATACCATGCTATGGAGCGCCAAGTACCTTGTCAACCGGGCATGGAATCTGTTTTGTGGCGGTGCAGGAGCCAACACAACACATGCCAGACGACACGCTTCGCATCGACCGCAGCGCCAAGACCTTGAGGACGCTGGCGCTGGAACGCATGCGCGACGCGATCATGGATTTCCACTTCCAGCCCGGCGAAAGGCTGGTCGAGCGGCCACTTTGCGACCAGCTTGGCGTCAGCCGTTCCGTCGTGCGCGAGGTTCTGCGGCAGCTGGAGGCCGAGGGGCTCGTGCAGATGATCCCTGGGCATGGGCCGGCCGTAGCCAGGCCGGACCTCGGGCGCACCGACGAGATCTATGAGCTCAGGGCGCTGCTCGAAGGCATTGCGGCACGCGCCTGCGCCCTGTCGGCCACCGGCGAGCAACTGGCGACGCTCGAACGCGCGCTGGCGGATCTGTTCGAGGCATGGGCATCGGGGACGCCGCCGGCGGTGATGCGGGCGACGACGAAATTCTACGAGGCACTGTTCGAGGCCGCCGACAAGCGCGTCGCCTGGGAAATCGTCAGCGGGCTGAATGTCCGCATCAACCAGCTTCGTTCGATGACCATCGTCTCGACCAACCGGCGCGAAGCGGCGATCGCCGAGATGAACGAGATCATGGATGCGATCCGCGCACGCAAGCCGGAAGAGGCGGAAGCCGCGGCGCGGCGCCATGTCGAATCCGCCTGGCAGATCGCCCGCACGGCGCTGCGACCGCCGGCATGAAGCCGCTTATGCACGGTCGGCCATCACCGTTCGCAGCCAGGCTGTGATGGCATCGAAGTCGATCGGCTTTGTCGTGTCGACGTCGAAGAGCGGTCCGCGCCGCAGCGGCTCGGCGCGCTTGGCGAGCTCGATCAGTTCGGGAATATAGGCAGCACCGGGATGTCCGGCGGGACGTTGGTCGAGCCTAGCGCCGTAGCGCTCGGCAAGCACTTCGCCGGGCGCGTGGCACCAGATTTCGACGGTCTGCTCGACGCCAGCCTTTCGCAGATGATCTTCGAGAACCTCACGCGGCTGGAAGCCAAACCAGGCGTCGACGACCACGGTGGTGCCGGCGGGAGCCTCGCCGACCACTGACCAGATCGCCTGGTAGCTGGCGCGGCCGAGCGTGCGGTTGAACAGGCGGTCGCCGCCGCCGAGCATTTCGAGGAACGGGTTCTTGATCGTGTCGAGCGCCAGCAACGGCCATCCCATGCGGTCGGCGATACCGCGCGAGACGGTGCTCTTGCCGCTGGCGGGAATGCCGTTGACGAGCACCGCGCGACGAGCGCGATTGTACTTGGCCGATGGCTCCGCCAGCGCCTGCAGACCAGCGCCGATCACGCCGGCGTCGTCACCGAGCTGGGCGGGTTCGACGTGGCATTGATACCAGGGCGCCAGCGCCGGCGCGCGGGCGAGGGCCGCATGTGCCGCCCGGCCAAGGCCGCCGCCAAGCAGCACCAAATCGGGAGCAAGCACGGCAACGGCGGTGTCGATGGCGGCGCGTAGCGGCCTCGCCCAGGCGTCCAGTATGCCGCGTGCGTGGAAGTCACCGGCCGCATCGCGGGCAAAGAGCTGATCGACCGAAATGTCGGCGCCGAGCCCGGCGCGGGCAATGTGGCGGCCGAGCGCCGTGCCCGAACTGGTGGTTTCGACGCAGCCGCGGCGACCGCAGGCGCAAACCTCGCCATTGACGTCGACGGTAATGTGGCCGAGCTGGCCCGCCGTTGCCGAGCCGCGCGTGATCCGCCGATCTTGAGCGACAGCGCCGCCGATGCCGGTGCCGATGGTGAACATGACGATATTGCCATGGCCACGCCCGGCGCCGAGCGCCATTTCGGCGGCCAGCGCCATGTTGCAGTCATTGTCGATGACGACGGGTTTGCCTGTCATGTCTTCCAGGCGCTGCCCAAGCGCAACCGAGGCGAGGTTGACGTAGCCGCCAGACAGGACCGCGCCGCGCCGCGCATCGACGCGGCCGGGAACGCCGACGCCGATGGTCTTCACCTCGGGCGTGTCGAGAAGGCGCACCATGTCGGCGATGAGGCCGAGCACCAGCTCCGGGTCGGGCGCGCTTTTTTCGGAAACGCGCTTGAGGATTTCGCCGGTCTCGGAGATGCGGGCGGCACGCAGATTGGTGCCGCCAATATCGATTCCTATGCTGAGAGGCATGGCGTCCTGCATTTGTTTTCACGCAATTCCGGACGCAAAACCGCTTCACACTTTGGCTGGAATAGCTCTGATCCAAATTCGACTATCAGGCAGCGGCTTTCTGCCGGTAGTGCCCGATCACGGCCTGGATCTCACGCAATCGCGGCACCGCAATGGTCTTAAGCCTTTCGCGCTGGATGTCACGGTCGAGCGAGATGCAATCCTTCCACAGCGAGCGGCCGGCGATGACGCCAGAGGCGCCATTCTGCATGGCGATCTCGACCTGGCCGAGGAAGGTGGCGTGGTTGACGCCGGCCGAAAGCACCGCCCACGGCACGTCGCCGGCCATTTTGGTGATGTTGGCGCAGGCTTGCGGCGTTCCGGGGTAGGGGAGCTTCAGCACCTTGGCGCCGCATTCGAGCGAAATCCTGGTGCCTTCTTCGACAAGCCATGGCGTTTTGGCCGCATAGTCCTCGGGGCTTTCCCCATCGAGCTGATAGGTCAGGAATTCGACGACCAGCAGCAGGTCTTCCTGCCCGAAATCGGCGATGCATTGGCGCAGGATGGCGATGTTGTGCTCGTTGGCTTCAGGCTTGTCGGCCCTCAGATACACCATGATCTTGCCGCCGGTGCCGCCCAGCGCACGGACGCGGCGCGCGTCGATGTCGGGAACCAGGCGTGACAGGCGGTAGCCCTCGGGCGTGACGTCGAAACCCGAAGCGTCGAGGCCGATGAGCAGCGCCGTGTCGCGGTTCAAGACGCCCTCGTCGACAATGCGCGGCACTGCGCAGAGCGGGTCGAGCAGCACGCAGGACGCGGCACTGGCGAGGTAGCGCGTGATGTCAGCCTTGGTGTCGCCGAGCATGTCGTTGGTGATCTTGGCCTGTTCGGCCGGGTCCGATGCCAGCAAGGTCCGCATGCCGCCGCGCTGGTCGCAGGCAATAGCCACCATGGCCCCATCCTTGCCGCATATCTGCTGGTAGCCGCGCAGTTCCGCGGTGGTCATCTTCGTCATGGTCTCAATCCGATGTTGGCGCTCTCTTGCCGAGGGCGCGGATCCCGTGGAAACAAGAATATTCGGTTCTGCACGCCTTGCCGGCAGGCAGGGAGATTTTGCCGAGGTGTTGCACCATCCGCCCTCGCGAACAATGCCTCGCCAGCCTTGCGACCAGGGATCGGCCGCAAGTTGCGAGTTGGCTGGATTTGCGCGATAACTCCCGTCGGCGTATGCGTGTGTAACACGTTGCTGAAAGGAATTGCAAGCTGTCTGTTTCCCCCATCCAGGATGCAGCCGCATCGCGGACGATGCTGCACACGGTTGCCAAGCTGCACTACGTGGAAGAGATGTCGCAGGTCGACATTGCGCGGCAGCTTGGTGTCTCCACCGCGACGATTTCGCGCCTGCTGCAGCGGGCACGGGCGGAAGGGATTGTGCGGATCGAGGTTCTCGACATGGCGACGCCGGAGGACATCACCAGGCAACTGATCGGTGGGCTGAAATTGCGGGATGCCGCGGTGGTTGAGACGCCGGCGGCGGGCACGCTGGCGGCGCTCGCGGCACCGCTTGGCGGTCTGCTCAGGCAGGCGCAATTGATGGCGGGCGCTGTCGTTGCCATCGGCTGGGGACGTGCCGTGCGCGAGGTGATCCGCGCCGGCCTGCCGCGCATGCCCGGCGTGCTGACCGTGGCTGCCACCGGCGGCATGCAGCAGCAGGCGGCGCATTTTCAGGTCAACGAATTCGTACGGCTTGCCGCCGAGGAGTTTGGCGGCACGCCGCATTTCATTCACGCGCCCTATCTGCCCTCCACCGAATTGCGCGAGGTCTTCCTGCGCGACACCGCCATCCGCGATGCCGTCGCCTTGTGGGAGAGGACCGATGTCGCGATTGTCGGTATCGGCCTGCCGCATGCCATCAATGCCCCCGAGGCAAGCGCCGCCACGCCGAGCGAGCAGGCGCTGGTTCATGCGGCCGGCGACGTGCTTCGCCATTACTTCGATGCCGAGGGCACGCTGATCGCGTGGGAAGGCGAGAGCCGGATGATCGCCATGTCGCCGGCACAGCTGCGCGCCGTGCCGCTGGTCATCGGCCTTGCCGCGTCGCCGGAAAAGGCGACGGCAATCATTGCCGCCGTTCGCGCCGGGCTCATCAATACGCTGGTGACGGATACCAAGACGGCGCAGGCTATCCTCGCGGCGCTCGCGTAACATGACGAAACCAGTTGTGCCGCCGCAGGCCCCGGGCGATAGTTGGCCGGGGCTCTGCGGAGCAGTCGGATGTTGTACGCTGTGAAAGACCCGGCGCTGCCAGCTCGGAAAAACCGAGTTGCAATTTATTTCTGCAAAGTGTTACAAGTTCGAACGCCCGCCGGCAAGGCGCGGCGTGAGGCACAGTTTGCCGAACCTCGCGGAGGCAGAGGGTCGGGGCTGTGGCCAGGTGCGCCGGTCGGCTGACCGGCTGACATATCGACTGGAGGGCGCTTGGGAGGAGCTGCCCGCGAAAGGCAAACAGGCGTTCCCGGCCGTCGGCATCCGAAGGGATGACGGCCATTCCAATGTCACTTGCAACGGCAGATCTGCCAATAATGAGGAGGATGTCATGAAGAAGATTGTTGCCGCGCTCGCGGCGCTTGCCGTCAGTGCGACCATGCTGATGGCGCCGGCACAGGCGCAGGACAAGAAATACACCATTGCACTCATTCCGGGCCTGACCACCGACGGCTTCTACATCACCATGCGCAAGGGCGCCCAGGCGGCCGCCGACGCGCTTGGCGTGAACCTGGTTTTCCAGGGCGCGCCGGACTTCAATCCGGTCACCCAGGTGCCGGTACTCGACGCGGTCATCGCCAAGAAGCCCGATGCGATCCTGATCGCGCCGACCGACAAGGTCCAGCTGGTCGAGCCGCTGCGCAAGGCCAATGACGCGGGCATTCCGGTCATCACCGTCGATACTTTCATCGGCAGCGGCGTCTACCAGACGGGCGCCGGCGACGCCGATTTCCCGCTGGCCTACATTGCCTCGGACAATGTGCTCGGCGGCGAGATCGCTGCTCGCGCCCTGGCCACCGCCATTGGCGACAAGGGCAAGGTCTATGTGTCGAACGTCAAGCCCGGCATCTCGACCACCGACCAGCGTGAAGAGGGCTTCAAGAAGGAGATGGCCAAGCATACGGGCATCACCGTTCTGGAGACCCAGTTCAACGACGATGATGCCAACAAGGCGGCCTCGCAGTTGCAGGCGGTGTTTGCGCGCAATCCCGACCTAGTCGGCGTGTTCGGCGCCAATCTGTTCTCGGCGCTGGGAGCCGCCAACGGCGTCAAGCAGGCCGGGCAGACGGGCACCGTCAAGGTTGTCGCCTTCGATGCCCCGACCAGCATCGTCGACAACATCAACACCGGCCTGGTCGACGTGGCGATCGCCCAGCATCCCGCCGAGATCGGCTATTACGGTGTTGTCTCGGCCTATGCCCACCTGACCGGCCATTCGATCCCGGTCACGATCGGCACCGGCTTCACGATCATGAACAAGTCCAACATCGCGGACCCGAACATCTCGAAGTATCTCTACTCGGAGTAAGTCCAGACCAGCTTGGCTCCTCCCGGCTCGCCGGGAGGAGCCTGTGCCGGGTCCTCGCCAGAGGCAGGACCTGTTGGAAGGCAGCCGCGCCGCGGAGTATCCATGACCTCGACATCACCTGCCCAGCCGGCCGACAAGCATGTCGCCCCTCAAGCCGATCACGGCGATCCAGCCAGGAGCCTGGTCGCACGCATCGCCGAAGGGCGCGCCTGGCTGTTCCTTGCCGGCCTGATCATCTGTTTCGAGGTCTGGTCGCGGCTCGCTTTCGGCGCGACCTTCATGCTCAACCCATTCAACCTGCAGTCCATCGCGATCTTCGCCGTGGCGCCGCTGCTGCTGGCGACCGGACAGACCTTCGTCATTATCTCCGGCGGCATCGACCTGTCGCTTGGCTTCATCATGGGCCTTGCCGCCGTCATCGCCGCGCATGCCACCAACCTGGCGGGAGCCGCAATTCCCCTGCCGCTGGCCATGCTGGCGGGCATCCTCGCCTCGGTGATCGTTGCAGGCGTGCCAGGCGTCATCAACGGCCTGCTGATCTCGCGCCTCAGGGTTCCGCCCTTCATCGGCACGCTCGGCATGTTCGGCGTCGCGCGCGGCGCCGCCTTCCTGCTTGCCGGTGGCACCACCGTGCCGGTGCAGAATTCCTGGTTCGCGCTGCTCGGCAACGGCAAGTTCTATGGCGTGCCCTATCTGGTGCTGATCACCGCGGTCTTCGTCATCGTGATGCACTATCTGCTCAGCCAGACCCGGTTCGGCCAGCACAATTATGCCATCGGCGCCAATGTGCAGGCGGCGCGCCGCGCGGGCATCGACATCAGGGGCCATATATTGCGGCTCTATGTGCTGTCGGCGATGTGCGCCGGCCTTGGCGGCGCGCTCTATGCCGCGCGCTTTACCGCGGGTGCGGCGCAAGCCGGTGAGCCCTTGCTGCTTGACAGTGTCGCGGCCGTGGTCATCGGCGGCGCCAGTCTGTTCGGCGGCTCCGGTACCATCTTCGGCACGGTCGCCGGCGCGCTGGTGATCGCGGTCATCCAGTACGGGCTGGTCTTCGTCAATGTCGAGCCGTTCTGGCAGTTCATCGCCGTCGGCGTCGTCATCATCATTTCCGTTCTTATCGACCAGGCGCAGCGCCGGTTCAGTGGAGCCCGTCAGGATGAATAGCAGCAATCAGACCACGCCCCTGCTGGAAGTCCGCAATCTGTCGAAGCACTTCGGTGCCGTGCGTGCGCTGAACGATTTTTCCATGGCCGTGCGGCCGGGCGAAGTGGTGGCGCTGGCCGGTGACAACGGCGCCGGCAAGACGACGCTGATCAAGGCGATATCGGGCGTGTTCCAGCCGACGGGCGGCGAAATCCTGCTCCGGGGCCAGCCGGTGACTTTCGCGACGCCGCAGGAGGCACGCGAGAAGGGCATCGAGACGATCTACCAGGATCTCGCGCTTGCCGACAATCTGTCGATCGGCGCCAACATCTTCCTTGGCCGCGAACCGATGCGCAAGGCGTTCGGCTTCCTGCCGGTGCTCGACCGCAAGGCGATGGCCGAGGCAGCCAAGGCGACGATGGGGCGGCTCGACTTCCATGTCAGCCGGCTCGAGGCCCCGGTCAGCAATTTCTCCGGCGGCCAGCGCCAGGCGGTCGCCATCGGCCGTGCCGTCTACTGGGATGCGCAGATCCTGATCATGGACGAGCCGACCGCCGCCCTCGGCGTGCCGGAGCAGCGCAAGGTGATCTCGCTGATCCACCAGCTCAAGGCGCAAGGCCGAGGCGTGATCTTCATCTCGCACAATCTGCAGGACATCTTTGCAGTCTCGGACCGTATCGTGGTGCTGCGGCGCGGCGTCCAGGCCGGCGAGCGCAAGATCTCAGAGACCAACCATGACGAGGTCGTCAAGCTGATGGTCGGCGGCTGATTTCTAAGCTGCCTCCCGATTCGTCAGCGCGATGTGGCAGCAGCCGGAGCCGTGGCCCGGGGTCCAGGTGACGTTGTCGAAACGCACGCCGGTCGCCTCGAACAGGCCACGGTCGAAGGCGCCGGCAATCCGGCAGAGCGTGGCGAGGCTTTCGTCGCCAACGGCGGCCTCGACCCAGGCATCCTTCAGCGGGCAGCACTTCACCTTGAAGGCGATGCGGTCATCGCCGCGTTCGACATCGGTCGGATACATCAGGCCGCCGTCCGGGCTGACCGCCAGGAAGGCCTCGCCGATGGCGCGCGCATCGTTGGCGCCGAAGCTGGAGAAGGCGGCTGCGGCCACTTCCTTGCCGCGCTGCTCGATGGCGCGGATCATGATCGCCTCGGCCTTTTCAGCACCCAGCTCTCCGGTCAGTTCGTCGAGGAACAGGCGGTAGAGATCGGCGCGATTGCGGAAGGCGGAATCGAGTTCGCGCGACAGTTTTTCGGCTCTGGCTTCGGCGTCGGTCATGATGCATCCTGTGTGGTTCTTTTGAGCTTTGGCGTTGCCGCTACCAACGCCTTGCCGATGGCTGATTGCGGTGCGTCGATCACGGCACGGGCATCGCCGCTCTCGGCAATGCGCCCGGCATCGAGAAGGATGGCACGGTGGGCGATGGCACGGACGACGCCGAGATCATGGGAAATGAAGAGATAGGCGATCCGTTCCTGCCTCTGCAGGTCGAGCAGCAGGTCGAGGATTTGTCCGCGCACCGAGACGTCGAGCGCCGATACCGCCTCGTCGAGCACGATCAGCGACGGCTTCGTTGCGATGGCGCGGGCGATGGCCACACGCTGTCGCTGGCCGCCGGAGATTTCGTGGATGTCGCGCGGCGCGAGATCGGCCGTCAGGCCGACGCGCTCGAGCAAGGCGGCGATGCGGCGCGGGCGCTCGGTGCGGGAGGCGATGCGATGGATGCGCAAGGGATCGTCGAGCACGCGCGCCACCGTGGCGCGCGGGTTGAAGGCGGCAAGGGGATCCTGGAACACCATTTGCAGGCGCGCGCGGTGAGCGCGCAAGGCAGCGCCACGCAACGCCAGGAAATCTTCACCTTCGAAGTCGATGCGGCCAGCGTCCGGCTCGATCAGCCGCAGCACCAGCCGGCCGATCGTCGATTTGCCGCTGCCGGAGGGGCCGGCCAGCGCTAGTGTTTCACCGGAGTCGATGTGAAAAGAGACATCGTCGACGGCGATGACGGTATTACCGCCGCGACGGTAGCGCTTGGTGAGGTTGGACACTGCGAGCAGGCTCATGCGTGCAACCCGGCCCGGTTCAGCAAGGGTGCGGCGTCGAGGCCGATATGGGCGTCGAGCAGCGCCCGTGTGTAGGGTTGGCTTGGGGCGCCCACAATATGTGCCGTCTCGCCAAGCTCGATCAATTGGCCGTGGCGGAAGACGGCGATGCGCTCGGCGAGTTCCGCTGCCAGCGCGATATCGTGGCTGATGAACAGCAGCGTCATGCCATCCTCGGTTACCAGCCGCCGGATCAAGCCGACGATCTCGGCCTGCACGATGGTGTCGAGCGCGCTCGTCGCCTCGTCGGCGATCAGCAATGTCGGCCCAGCCGCGATTGATGCGGCGATTGCCACCCGTTGCTTCTGGCCGCCGGAGAGCTGATGCGGGAAGGCGCGAAGGGCCGAGTCGGGATCGGGCAGGCGGACGCGTTCGAGGAGGGTTTTGGCTTTTGCATAGGCCTTCGGCCAGTTGAGGCCGAGATGGGTGCGCGCGACTTCGGCGATTTGTTTGCCGATGGTCATGACAGGATCGAGGCTGGCGGAAGGGTCTTGGAAGACGAAGCCGATGTCGCGGCCGCCGAGGGGTGTGCGGCCAAGGCTGGGCCATTGAATTCTTCCGCCAACTGCCGAAGAAGCCGGCAGCAGCCCTGCGATCGCCAGCGCCAGCGTGCTCTTGCCCGAACCGCTTTCGCCGATGATGGCGAGACGTTCGCCAGCCTCTATATCGAGACTGATGTTCTTCAACGCCGCCACCTCACCGCCGTCGCGGCGATAGGTCACCGTCAGATCGCGGATCGACGCCAGCACGGTCACGACAGGCCTCTTCGAACCGCTGTCGTCTCGACGATGCCTTCTCCGGCGAGATAGACGCCCAGCACCGTCAGCACGAGCGCTATGCCCGGGACGATCGACAGGAATGGCGCGGTGCGCAACACAGTGCGGCCTTCGGCAATCATGCCGCCCCAGGTGACCCGGTTGGGGTCACCGAGGCCGAGGAAGGAGAGGGCCGCCTCGGTGAGGATCGCGGCGGCGACGATCACCGACGACATCGCCAGCACTGGCGGCAAGGCGTTGGGCAGCACCTCGCGAAAGGCGATTTCGAGCGGATGCATGCCGATGGCGCGGGCGCTTGCGACATAGTCGCGTTCGCGGATGGAGAGGACTTCGGCGCGGGAAATTCGCGCCGGCCCCGTCCAAGTGCCGAGCGCTATTGCCGCAACGACGATGCCGAGCGACGGTCCGACGACGCTGACGAAGGCCAGTGCCAGCAGGAAGCTCGGCACGGTCTGGAAAGCATCGGTGATGCGCATCAGCACCTCGTCGACGAGGCCGGCGGCAAAGCCGGCCAGCGTGCCGACCACAGAGCCGATGGCGAGCGCCGCCGCCGCTGCAGCGAGCCCGACGGCAAGCGAGGTGCGGGCGCCGTGGAACAGTTCGGCCAGCACGTTACGGCCCAGCCTGTCGGTGCCGAGCGGCAGCGACCAATCCTGGAACGGTGGTAGCAGCGCCGGTCCAGCGATGGCTTGGGGATCGCCAGGGAAAAGCAGCGGAGCGATAAGCGCCATCGCAACCAGTGCAGTCAGAAGGATGGCGCCGGCTATTCCCTCGGGCGTATGCAGAAAACGGCGGAGCGGGGTCATGCATCGGCCTCGCTGGCGCCAACGCGTGGGTCGAGGAAGGCATAGGCGATGTCGACGAGCAGGTTGATGACGATGACCAGGAAAGCGCTGACGAGGATGATGCCGAGCAGCAAGGGCGTGTCGCGCGAAGCCACCGCTTCCTGCGCCAGCCGGCCGAGGCCTGGCACGGAAAAGACACTCTCGATGACGACGCTGCCGCCCAGCATCTGCGCCGATTGCAGACCAAGCATGGTGACCAGTGGCAGCAGCGCGTTGCGGGCGATATGGGCGAGCACGATGCGGCGGCGCGAAAGCCCTCTGGCGCGGGTGGCGAGGACAAAATCCTGCCGCCAGACCTCGGCCATGCCAGCGCGCATCATGCGCAGGTAGAGCGCCAGATAGATGAAGCCGAGGGCGGACACCGGCAGGACGAGATGGATGGCGATGTCGGCGGCGCGGTCGAGGCCGGTCTTGTCCGAGGCCAGTGTCTCGATACCGCCGATCGGCAGCCAGCGCAGGTCGACGGCAAAGACGACGATCAGCACCAGGCCGAGCCAGAAACCCGGCACGGCATAAAGCGCCAGCGAGCCGATCGACAGGAAGCGGTCGCGGAAACTGCCGGGCTTGGCGCCGGCATAGATGCCGAGTGCCGAGCCGAGCCCGAAGGATAGCGCGGTGGCGCTGACCATCAGCAGCAGCGTGTTGGGCAGGCGTTCAAGGATCACGTCGCGGATTGGCTTGGAGAAGGTCACCGACTGGCCGAGATCGAGATGCAGCAGCGCCCAGAGATAGTTGGCCAGCCGCGTCAGTTCCGACTGATCGAGACCCCAGCGATGCCGTAGCAATTCGATCATGCCGGCATCGCCGCCGGTCGAGACGATGTAGGCATCGACAGCGTCGCCGGGGGCGGCTTCGAGGAGGAGGAAGGTGCCGATGATGACGATCAGCAGCACGAAGACGCTGCCGACGAGACGGCGGCGGAGGAGGGTGAGGGCGCGGGTCATGGGGGGCGTCGGCGGTGCACGACGACTAAAGGAAACGTCGCGCGTGAGTGCCCCCCTCTGTCCTGCCGGACAAAGGGGGGCCTCGCAGAACTCGACGCCTACGTTGATTTCGCGAACTTTCATCCGCGCAAATGTGTCACGATTCCAGATACGTGTCCGCCCAGTTCGACACCGCCCAGCGCGGGTTGTTGGCGATGTTTCCCACCGTATCGCGGGCGACGCTGATAAAGCTCCATTCGGCGACATTGATCAGCGGCAGGTCGGCGGCCACTTCCTTCTGGAACTCCTTGTAGAGGTCGGTGCGGGCTGCCGTGTCGAGCGTTTCCGAGGCCTTGGCGATCAGCGCGTCGAGCGCTTCGTTCTTGTAACCGCCCTGGTTGGAGAACGGCACGCCGTCGGGAATACCGCTCTGCACCAGGATGGTGGTCGAAATCGCCGGGTCGCCGCGGAACACCGGCGGGCCGACGGCGAGATCGAATGCGTGGTCGGTGTAGACGGCCTTGATGTGGGCGGCCGAGTCGTTGTTGACCAGTTCTGCGTCGATGCCGATGGCAGCCAGCGCCTGGCGCAGATAATCGCCGAACTGTTTTGTCTCGTTGAAATAGGGCGCCGGCAGGAGTTTCAGCGTAAAGCGCTTGCCGTCTGGGCCTTTCTTGTAGCCGGCTTCGTCGAGCAGCGCGTTGGCCTTGGCGACATCGAAGGCATAGGTCGGTACGTCGGCGGTGTAGAACTGTGGGTCGTTCTTCGGCACCGGGCCGGTGGCGGTGGCGGCATAGCCGAGGAACACCGTCTTGACGACGAAATCCTTGTCGATGGCATGGGCGATCGCCTGGCGCACCTTCACATCGGCCAGTTCCTTGCGGCGATGATTGATCTCGACGACGAGCTGATAGGTCAGCCCCTCATAACCCTTGCTGATCACCCTCAGCCCAGGCACCTTGGAGATGCGGTCGAGATCGGCCAGCGGCACGGCGGAGAAGGCGGCGAGCTGGATTTCTTCCGCTTCCAGCGCGCTCGCGGCCGACGTGCGGTCAGTCAGAACCTGATAGATGATCTCGTCGAGATAGGGCTCGTCCTTGCCCCAGTAATCGGTGTTCTTCGTCAGCCGGTAATACTGGCCGGCCTTGTACTCGCCGAACTTGAACGGCCCGGTGCCGATGGGGGCGTTGTTGGCCGGGTTGTCCTCGATCTTGCCGACCTCGTAGACGTGCTTCGGCACGACGCTGCTCAGCGCCGGCAACGAGTTACGGATCAGCTGGAACGGCGTCGGCTTGGCGAATTTGAAGACGGCGGTGAGATCGTCAGGGGTGTCGACGCTGGCCAGATCCTTGAACACGGTGCGGCCGAGATTTTGCAGCGGCTTCCAGATCTGCAGCGCCGAGAAGGCGACGTCGGCCGAGGTGAACGGCTTGCCGTCATGCCATTTGACGCCGTCGCGCAGCTTGAACGTCACGGAGAGCCCGTCGCCGGCACCTTCCCAGCTCAGCGCCAATCGTGGCGCGAGCCCGTCCTTGCCGTCGAAGGAGGCTTCGGCCAGCGTCTCGACGATCTTGCTGGAGATGAAGAAGACGCCGTTGGAGGCGACGATCGCCGGGTTGAGGTTGCGTGGTTCGGAATCGGCGGCGAGCACCAGTCGGCCGCCCTTCTTAGGCGTCTGCGCCCAGCCCAATGTCGGCATGGCGGTGGAGGCCAGCAGCAGCGCCGAGCCGGCAAGTATTTTGCGTCTGGAAATCGTGAAACCTGACATGATCGAACTCCGTCCTCTCCGCGACCCCGATCGGCGCGACAACACCCCTCGAATGCCGGCACCGGCATTCTTGCGGTGGCGATTATGAGCCTTGCCGAGGGTTTCGCCAGAGACGGAATTGGCGCATCCTTGCTTGGCTTTGAAATTTTCGTCCGCTGGACCAGCTCAAGAGAACGGGTTCAATTCAATCTATCTGGCAGGACCAGATTTGGCGGATGAGTGGCGGATGACGACTTGGTGACAGCCCGGCCGCACTGTTCGCGGATTTCTGGCTAGACCAGAGTGGGTAAAATGATGCAGATTTGATCCACGGCCAAGGGATCTGAGCGGAACGACCAGTGATCCCAGGCAAATTCAGGGAGAGAGAGATGAACATTGCGCCGGGCAAGAGCACCGTCAGCACTATTCCGTTCGACGAGGCGAGGGTCGACCGGCTGATGGAGGAGGCCGGCATCGATGTGCTGCTCGCCACCTCCAAGCACAACACGCAATATCTGCTGGGCGGCTACAAATTCATCTTCTTCGCCGCCATGGATGCGATCGGCCACAGCCGTTACCTGCCGATCGTCGTCTACGAAAAAGGCGGGCCGGACCACGCCGCCTATATCGGCAACCGCATGGAAGGCGGCGAGCATCAGAACAACCCGTTCTGGACGCCGACGCTGCACGCCGCCTGCTGGGGCACGCTCGATGCCGCGAACCTTGCTGTCGAGCATCTGCAGAAGACCGGCAAGGCCGGCGCGCGCATCGGCATCGAACCAGGCTTCCTGCCGTCGGATGCCTACACGCTGATCCGCAAGGCATTGCCGGACGCCAAGCTGATCGATGCAACCGATATGCTGGAACGCATGCGCGCCATCAAGACCGATGCGGAATTGGAGAAGCTGCGCACGGCCTCCGAACTGATCACCGATTCCATGCTGGCAACCATTGCCTGGGCGCGCGAAGGCACGACCAAGGCCGAGATGATCGAGCAGATCAGGCGCGAGGAGACCAATCGCGGCGCGCATTTCGAATATTGCCTGCTGACGCTGGGCTCCAGCCACAACCGCGCCGCTTCACCGCAGGCATGGAAGAAGGGCGAGGTGCTGTCGATCGATTCCGGCGGCAATTACCACGGATACATCGGCGACCTCTGCCGGATGGGCATTTTGGGCGAACCGGATGCCGAGCTCGAGGATCTGCTGGCCGAGGTCGAGATCGTGCAGCAGGCGGCGTTCTCAAAGGTGAAAGCCGGTACGCTGGGCGGAGACATGATTTCGCACGCTGAGGGCGTGTTGAAGAAATCAAAGGTGGCGCCCTATACGGATTTCTTCGCCCACGGCATGGGCCTGATCACGCATGAGGCGCCGTTCCTGATGACGAACCATCCGGTGACCTATGAAGGCACCTATGCGGCCAAACCGCTGGAAAAGAACATGGTGCTGTCGGTGGAAACGACGATGCTTCACCCGACGCGAGGCTTCATCAAGCTGGAGGATACGCTGGCGGTGACGGATGCTGGTTATGTGATGTTCGGTGATCGGGGCAGGGGATGGAACAGGGGTGGTGCTGCCTAGCCGGTATTGAAGGGTGCTGCCCCCCCCCCCCCCGTTGCCGACGAAATTGGGAGGGGGGGTGGGGGGGGAGACCCCCCACACCCCGGGGGGGGGGGGGGCGGGCCGCCCCCCCGGGGGGCGGGGGGGCCGGCGCGGGCGGGGGGGGCCCGGGGGGGGGGGCGCCCACGGGGTTATGGTGGGGGGCGCCCCCCCCCCCGGGTTGGCCACCCTTTGTGCGCAGGGCAATTCGGGGCAATCCGACCTCTCCCCGAGGGGAGAGGAGGGCCGGCACGAACCCCTGGAGGGCGGTGGCCGCGAAGCGGTCGGATGAGGGGGCCTCCCCGCAATTGAGGGCATGGGAAGGAGAAGTCACTTCCCTGCCGGCAATAACCTGAAATCCGGCAGCTCCCGCAACCCCAGTTCCGGTCCAGCGGGCGAGTAGACAACAAACAGCTGCATCGGCCCGTCGCCCGTATTCAGCGTCGAATGAAACCGGCTTTCCGGCACATAGATGGTGCAGCCGGGACCGACCTTCGCCACCACAGGATTGCCTTGCTCGTCCTCGACCATCTGTTCGCCATGGCCCGAGATGACGAAGATGATTTCCTCCGCACCCGGATGGTTGTGGCGGGTGTGGCCCTTCCCCGAAGGCAGGTCGACAACGCCGCCGGAAAAGCGCGTGGCGCCGTTCACTTCCGGAGCCACCGTCAGCGACAGCTTGCCCCAGTCGAAGCCGAAGGCGCTAACGTCCTTCGGATAGACGAACACCTTGCTCTTGTCGGTCATTTGCTCATCCCTTCTTTTTCTTCTGGTCGTGCAGCGTGACGGCCTTGAAATCGGCTGTCTGCCTGGCGATCGCCGCTTCCGCCGGCAGCCGCTCCATGGAGCTCGCGCCGTAGAAGCCATGCAGGCCCTTGCAGCGGTCGAGGATGTAGCGGGCGTCGTTCGGCATCGAGATCGGGCCGCCATGGCAAAGCAATATGACGTCCTTGCGCACCGAGCGGGCGGCATTGGCGACGGCATCGATCTCGACCACGCAGTCGTCGAGCGACTTGGCCGAGGTGGCGCCGATCGAGCCGCCCGTGGTCACGCCCATATGGGCGACGACGATGTCGGCGCCAGCTTTTGTCATGGCGCGGGCTTCGTCGGGATTGAAGACATAGGGCGTGGTCAACAGATCGAGCTTGTGCGCCTCGGCGATCATGTCGACCTCGAGCCCGAAGCCCATGCCGGTTTCTTCGAAACTCTGCCGCATGGTGCCGTCGAACAGGCCGATGGTGGGAAAGTTCTGCACGCCGGAAAAGCCCATCGTCTTCAGCTCGGCCAGCAGCAGCGGCATGATGACGAAGGGGTCTGTGCCGTTGACGCCGGCCAGCACGGGCGTGTGTCTGACCACCGGCAGCACCTCATAGGCCATTTCCTTGACGATCTCGTTGGCATTGCCATAGGCGAGCAGGCCGGCGGCCGAGCCGCGCCCGGCCATGCGATAGCGGCCGGAATTGTAAATGATGATCAGGTCGATGCCGCCGGCCTCTTCGGCCTTGGCCGACAGGCCGGTGCCGGCGCCACCGCCGACGATCGGCACGCCCTTGTCGATCATTCCCCTGAACTTCTTCAGTATGTCCTTGCGCGGTATTGCGGGCATGTTTTTGGACCTCAGTGTCTGGCGATGTCGAGAAAAGCCGCGACCGCGGCCCTGGCGAATTTGGGGTCGTTGATGTGCAGCGGCAGGCGGGTGACGCGGCGGTTGGCATTCGGCTTGATGGTATGCTCGATGGCTTCGAATAGGACGGCGTCAGCCTGCGGATCGAAGAAAGCGCCGCCCTCGACATCGAGTGCCGAGACGCCCTTTTCCGGAATGAGGAAATGCACCGGCCCGTCGCAGAGGGCGAGCCTGGCACCGATCCATTCGCCGATCGCTCGGCATTCCTGCGCTGTCATGCGCATCAATGTGACGTTGGGATTGTGTTCGTAGAACAGTCTTCCTCGATACTGTTCCGGAATGGTCGAGGGCGCCCAGAAATTCACCATGTCGAGCGCGCCGACCGACCCGACATAGGGCAGCTTGCTGCGGGCAATCGCGCCGAAGCGATCCTCCGTTGCCGGCAGCACACCACCGAACAGCAGGTCGCAGACCTCGGTCGTGGTGATATCGATGACGCCGGACAGCAGGCCGCTGTCGGCCAGTTTCTCCATGCTGCGGCCGCCAGTGCCGGTGGCGTGGAAGACCATGCAGTCGTAGGTCGAGCGAAGCTGGTCGGCAATGGCGGTCACACAAGGCGTGGTGACGCCGAACATGGTCAGCCCGATCGAAGGCTTGCCGTCGGGCGGCGGCGCCGGCCTTGCCGCCATGCCTGCTATCGCCTGGGCGGCATTGTGCAGGACGACACGGGAGAGACGGTTCAGCCCGGCCATGTCGGTCACCGACGGCATCATGATGATGTCGGAGACGTCGACATAGGGAGCGGTGTCGCCGGAGGCGAGCGTCGAGACCATGATTTTGGGCAGGCCGAGCGGCAGCGCGCGCATGCCCGATGTGATGATCGATGTGCCACCGCCGCCGCCAATACCGATCACGCCGGATATGTCGTCGCGCGACTGGATGAAGCTGGTGAAGGCCACGCCCATGCCAGCCACCGCCGTGCCGCGGTCATCTATGTCGAGCACGCCGCCGGCACCACCTGGATGATGTGCCGCGACCTCGCGGGCCGGAATATCAACGGGCACGGTGGCGCCGCGCGTTCCGATGTCGACGCGGGCAATCGAATTGCCGGTGGCGGCAATCGCATCGGCTAGGAAGGCAAGTTCCTCGCCCTTGGTGTCGGCCGTGCCCACCACGTAGATGCGCTTCATCGCGTTTCTCCCGTCATCGGCTGACCGGCGCTGGACCGCCTGCCGCTCTTTTGCTTGATCCTTCGGCAAGCGAAGGCCATTGCATTTTTTTGAGACGCACGTATCGTATTGACATGGATGTCTCACGTCAACAAGCCGCCGTGAACGACGACGCCAAAGAGGCTGCCGAACGCGGTCCCCGTGCCCGCACGAGGCGGCTGATTCTGAAGACGGCAACAAGGCTGATGCAGGCGGGCGTCACGCCCTCGGTCAGCGAAGTCGCGGAGGCGGCGGAAGTGTCGCGCGCCACCGCCTATCGCTATTTCCCAAGCCAAGCAGCTCTGGTGCAGGCGGTGGTCGATGAGGGGCTAGGCCCGATACTCGAGTGGCGATCCGATTCGTCCGATGCCGAACGCCGCGTGGCGGAGTTGATAGACAGCGCGATGCCGCGCATCGAGGCCTTCGAGGCAACGTTCAAGGCAGCGCTGAAATTGTCGCTGGACCAATGGGCGCGCGGGCAGGCAGGCACGCTGGGCGGCGAGCCACCCTTCACCCGTGGCCATCGCATGGACCTGCTGGAGGATGCGCTTGCGCCACTGAGGGGCGAGCTGCCGCCGCGCGAATTCGAGCGCCTGGCGCAGGCGCTGTCGCTGATTTTCGGCGTCGAACTGCTGATTGTGCTGAAGGACATCTGGGGCCTGGACAGCGGCAAGACCCTGGCCGTCGGCCAGTGGGCGGCCGCAGCGCTGGTGCGGCAGGCGCGACTCCGGACGCCATCTTGACCAGGGGTGGTGGCGGCGTGAGTTGGGCATGGAGGAGGGCTGGACGAAGGCGGATGCAGGATATGAGACTTCTCCCGATGCGGACCGATTGGGGGGTCGTCGAGGGCAATCCGGGGCGGTCGCCGCGGTAGCTCGGAGCGAATCTGGTTCGACCAGATTTGAAGGTCGGCGATTTCAGTAATTTTGGGGATTGGCGTTTTGCGAACGGGATGAAGGCGGAGAACTGCCAAAAATGAAGGAAATACGAACATATAGCGGACGTTTTCAGCTTATTTTGGTGACGGCGAATTTCAAGAAAGCGCTTGACGGGCATCTTAAATTGGTAATACCAGATTAGGAAAGAAAAGGCGGATCGGGAATGACAGCCGCGGTCTATTTCGGCAGGGCGAGGAGGATCATACGGATGGCGCGTGTTCCGTCCGCACGAGGTGGCGCATCGTGACGCAGACGTCGCCTCGCGCCAGTGCCGGCAAGGGGATTGCGCTGCGCCTCGATGGGCTCAGCAAGGCCTATGGATCCGTGCGCGCCATCAACGACCTGAGCTTCGCCGTCGACGAAGGCCGCTTCTTCGTACTCTTCGGGCCGAGCTCGGTTGGCAAGACGACGACGCTGCGCACTATCGCCGGCCTCGTCCAGGCCGACTCCGGCACGCTTGAGATCGGCGGCCGCGACATGACCCATGCGCCGATCGCCGGCCGCGGCATCTCGATGGTCTTCCAGTCTTTCGCGCTTTACCCCCACCTCACGGTCTATGACAATCTCGCCTATCCGCTGCGCGAGGAGAAAGCCGCGCGCGCCGAGATCGACAAGCGGGTGAAAGAGACCGCCGAGATCCTGAAGCTGACACACCGCCTGAAGGCCAAGCCGGCAACCCTGTCCGGCGGAGAGCAGCAGCGCGTCGCGCTCGGCCGCTCCCTGATCCGCCGGCCAAAGATTCTTCTCCTCGATGAGCCGCTCACCAATCTCGACGCCAAGCTTCGGCACGAGACGCGCGCCGAGTTGAAGCGGCTGCACCGCCAGTTCGGCATGACCGTGATCTATGCCACGCCCGACGAGCTCGAGGCTCTCTCAATGGGCGAGGTGATCGCCGTCATGCGCGATGGCGGCATCGTCCAGATCGGCACGCCGGACGAGCTTTACGAGCAGCCGATCCATACCTATGTCGCCAGCAAGATCGGCTCGCCGCACATGAATCTGTTCACGGCCTCGGTGCGCGCCGACACCAGGTCTTTCGACACGCCGCTCGGGACTCTGGTTCCGGCGACGGCGCCAAAGACTGCCGATGCCGGCGAGGCCGCGCTGATCGGCATTCGCCCGAGCGACATTCGGCTCGCCGCCAAGGGCGAAGCCGGGGTTGCCTCGAAGGTGCATCTGGTCGAACCGCTCGGCGACATCACGATCGTCTCGGTCGAGGCTGGCGGCGAGATGTTGCGCATGGTGCTGCCGGAAGCGATCGCCGCCAGCATCAGGACCGGCGATTCGGCATCGATCGCCATCGATAACAGGAAAATCCACGTCTTCCGCGCCGCGAGCGGCCAGGCAATGACCTGACGCGAACGGCGAGAAGCAATCCGGTTAACCAAGGGAGGAAACGCGAATGACGGCGATGACCAAGATGAAAGGGCTAGCGACAGCCGCAAGCTTCGCTGCTACGCTACTGGTGGGAGGCGTGACCTATGCCTCTGCCGAAGAAGTGACGTTGACGATGGCGGTGCCGGATTGGCCCCCGACCCGCATTATGAAGAAGTTCTTCGACGAGCAGTACAAGCCCAAGTCTGGCAATACCGTGAAGCTCGATGTCGACTTCATTCCGTGGCCGGATTTCTACACCCGCGTCAACGCCTCGTTGACCTCGGGCGAAAAGAAGTACAACTTCATCGTGTCGGACTCGCAGTGGCTGGGCGCCTTCGTCGAAGGCGGCTACTTCCGCAAGATCAACGATCTCATCGATGCCGACCCGGAACTCAAGGCGACGATGGAGTCGATGCATCCCGCCGTGCTCAACGCCTACTCGACCTATCCCAACAGCACGCCGAACTACTACGGCTTCCCGCAGTTCCCGGACGTGCTGGTCACCTACGGCCGCAAGGACGTGCTCTGCAACGACGACGAGCAGGCCGCCTTCAAGGCGAAGTATAATGAGAAGCTGCCCTGCACCGGCGAAGAAATCGACGCCATGGACTGGAACACGTTCGAGCATGTTGGCGAATTCTTCCAGCGCAAGAAGGGCGACAAGCTCGCCGGCCAGGTGCTGGATGACGATTTCTACGGCATCGCCTATCAGGCAGGCAAAGGCTACGACTTCTCGACGAGCTCGGTCCACACGTTCGTCTGGGAGCATGGCGGCGGCATCTGGGATGAAACCAAGGCCCCGACCGGACATGCCGAAGGCGTCGTAAACTCCCCGAAGTCCATCGAGGGCATGGAGCATTTCCTCAAATTGCTGAAGTTCATGCCGCCGGTGGTCAAGACCGGCACCATGGACATCTTCGTCTCGGACCAGTTGTTCCGTGAAGGCAAGGTGGCCATGAACATCGACTGGATCGGTCTCGCCGAAGCCTCGCTGGATCCCAAGACGTCGAAGGTTGCCGACAAGCTGGTGTTCGGATTGGCGCCAGGCCTGCGCGGCCCCGACGGCAAGGTGAATCGTACGTCACAGATCGGCGGACAGCCTTTCGTTCTCACCACCTGGACGACGCCTGAGCAAATCAAGGAAGCGGTGGGCTTCGTGAAGTGGTGGCTCTCGCCTGATATCCAGAACCAGTTCGCCGCCGCCGGCGGCCAGTCCGCGATCAAGTCGGTCTACAGCGATCCGAAGTATGTGACCTATCGTCCGTGGGACCGCGCCTGGGCGAATTCGCTCGACTGGCAGAAGGACATGTGGCACGTGCCGCAGTTCTTCGAACTGCTCACCCAGCAGCAGGACCAGTACGACCTAGCCATCACTGGCAAGCAGGACGCTAAGACCACCCTGGATAACATCGCCAAGTTCCAGGAGGACCTCCTGAAGAACGATGGCCTTATCCAGTAACCTTCCGACATAGCTGCGGGGAGCGGGCAAAAGCCGCTCCCCGTCATTGCCACGTCAGGCGCTCCATATTTCGGACTCCCATGACCGCTGTTTCAAGCACGCTGCCGACACCACGCCTTACCGCGGTTGTTGCCCACAACTGGAAACTCGCCATCGCTGTCGCTGTCGTCGTGTCGGCCATATCAATCGCGGGCTTGCCGGCGGCTGTCTCCTTCTGGGTGGTGGGCGCCACGGTGGCGTTGGTCGCGGCCGCATTTACCGTCAACGCGTATCGCCGCCACTACTTCGGCGCCTTGCTGGTCGCTCCCGCAATCGCCGTTCTGTTTGTGATGAATATCTTCCCCCTGCTGTGGTCGCTGGGCCTTTCGTTCTTCGCCTACCAGGCAAACCAGCAGACGATCCGCTTCGTCGGACTCGGGAACTACGTCCGGATCCTTACCAACGATCTCGCTGCTCACGCGACTTGGGGCGCGCTGATCAATACCGCCATGTTCGTCGTGTTCACCGTCTCCGCGCAGATGATCGTCGGCTTTCTGCTGGCCATCCTGTTCGCCAAGCAATTTCCGCTGCGCAAGTATTTGTTGATCCTGGTGCTGACACCGATGATGCTTTCGGTTGTCGCCTCTGGCGTGTTCTTCACCTACTACTATGATCCGACATTCGGGATTCTCAGCTACGTCATCAATTCCATCTCCGGCAACCAGTTCATCCTGATGAGCAACAAAGTCGGTGCCGTGGCGGGAATCGTTTTCGCCGACGCATGGATGTGGTCGCCCTTCGTCATGCTCCTTGTGCTGGCGGGCCTCGTCTCGGTGCCGAAATACCTTTACGAGGCCGCTGCCATCGACCGTATTTCCAGCTGGCGGCAATTCTGGATGATCACCTTCCCCTACATCCGCGGCCTCCTGATGTTGGCCCTTCTCTTCCGCACCATCGAGGCATTCAAGCTGGCGGACCTCGTCATCCTCCTCACCAAGGGCGGCAACGACACACTGACGATCTCCTATCACTTGATCCGCATCGCCAACGAGCAGAACAAGACGAGTGAGGGCGCGGCGATCTCCTATCTGATGCTGTTCATGGTGATCGTTCTCACCAACCTCTACCTGTACCTCGCAAACCGCCGTACGCAGGGAGCCTAACCCGTGGCCGAATCGATATTGGGAAAGCTCGGCTTCCGCCGGGCCAGCGGAGTAGACGAGGCCGGCTGGGGGCGGACGCTCGCCGTGGCCGTCGTCGCCTTTATCTATTTTCTGCCGGTGCTGTTCATCATATTCACAGCCTTCAAACCGCAGGGCGACGCGCTCCTGGTGCCTCCGACGCTGTCGCCCACGTCGCTGTTCGGCTTGATTCCGGACCATTTTGTGTTCAAGCCCACGCTCGAAAATTTTGGGTCCGTCTTTTCCCGCTCGATGACGCCGGACGGTGCCCCGGAAGCGACAGGATTCGACCGTTATTTCTTCAACTCGATCTTCATCGCCTCGGCGTCGGTGCTGCTGGCGCTGGTCATCGGCACCCTGGCGGCCTTCGGCTTCTCGCGCTATCCGCTGAAAGGCAATGACACCTACCTGTTCATCATCCTGACGACGCGCATGCTGCCGGCGATTGTGGTGATCATTCCGGTGATCCTGATGTTCCGCGTAGTGGGCCTGTCGGGCTCGTATCTCGGCATCATCATGCTCTACACCGCCTTCAACCTGGCCTTCACCATCTGGATGATGAAGAGCTTCTTCGATGAATTGTCGCCAGACGTCGAGGATGCCGCCCGCATCGACGGATCGTCCGGAATGCGGGTGTTCTTCAAGATTTGCCTGCCCCAGGTCATTGCCGGGCTCGCCGCCACGTTCGTGTTCGGCCTGATCCTCACCTGGAACGAGTTCCTCTTCGCCCTGTTGCTCTCGGGGCCCGACACGAGGACGGTCCCGGTCGCCATGAACCAGGCCGTGTCGTCGGGTGGACGCGGCACCGACTGGACTTTGCTTGCCGCCATCGAAACCCTGTTCCTCGTCCCAGTCTTCCTGGTCACCTTCTTCTTGCAAAACCATCTGTTGCGCGGCGTTACCTTCGGCACAGTGAAGCGCTGAGATGTCAACCATCGAACTCCGCAAAGTCACCAAGCGCTTCGGCTCCTTCACCGCGGTCAAGGACGTTGACCTGTCGGTGGCCGCCGGTGAGGTCGTCTGCCTTCTCGGCCCGTCCGGCTGTGGCAAGACAACGACCTTGCGCGTCATCGCCGGGCTGGAAAGCGTCACTGACGGCGAGGTCGTCGTCGCCGGCAAGGTGATGAACAACCTGCCGCCCGAAAAGCGCGACATCGCCATGGTGTTCCAGTTCTACGCGCTCTACCCGTCGGCATCGGTCGCCGAGAACATCGCCTTCCCGCTCTATCATGACGGCATTTCCGGGGCTGAGCGGACTGCCCGCGTCAACCGCGTCGCCGCGATCCTCCACTTGGAGCACGTTCTCGACCGACTGCCGAACCAGATATCCGAGGGCGAAAAGCAGCGCGCCGCCATGGCCCGCGCCATCGTCCGCGACCCCAATTGCTTCCTCTTCGACGAGCCCTTGTCGCGTCTCGATGTCGAACTGCGCCAGACCATGCGTGGCCAGATCAAGGAAGTGCTGCAGGGCCTCTCCAAAGCGACCGTGATCGTGACCCATGACCAGCTCGAAGCGCTCACCATGGCCAACCGCATCGCCATCATGAAGGACGGCCTGATCGAGCAAGTCGGCTCACCGCACGAGGTATTTGCCAAGCCCGCCAATGCTTTCGTGGCGAGCTTCATCGGCACGCCGCAGATGAATCTTCTCGAGGCCGACCTCAAGACCTTCGCCGATGGCACGGCGGACATGACCGTGGCCGGCATTAGTCTGGCGATCCGCACGGACGCGGCGGTCGCGCGACTGCAGCCCGGCAAGGTGACGATCGGTATCCGCCCCCGCGCCTTCACCGCGACCGATACGGGGGACCGTGGCACCATCTCCGCCCGGGCCGAGCTCATCGAGCCCATGGGCGCCGAAACCCTTATTCATGCCCGCACGGCGGCAGGCGCCGACATCCGCGTCGTGGTGACGAGAAGCCAGCGGGTCAAGGTCGGCGAGGCGCTGAATCTACGCCCCGATCCCAGGCAAACCCATGTCTTCGATGGCGCCGGAAAGGCGGTGCGGTCATGAGCGACAGTTCTTCCGGCATGAGCCGCGCCGGCGCGTTCTGCCTCGAGGTCTTCATCATTGGCCTCGGCGTCATGGCGCTGGTGCTGATCTTCCAACCCTTTTCCATCGGCCTGTACGCGGTCGGCAGCGCTCTCGTGGTGCTTGCCGGACTCATCAACAACCTGCTGCCGTTGGCCCAGCCGGGCGTCAAGGTGCGCAGTGTGGTGACCGCAGCGCTGGTCGTGGCGCTGGTCTTCTGCATTGCGCTGCTGGTTTCGATCACGGCGGCGCATCTCTACGGCGTCTTCTTCCTCAATCCACCGGACCCCAACACTCTCGCCGGCAAGGCGCAGCTCGCCACGCCGCCTTTCTACAAGCAGGCTTTCGTGTGGGAAATCGCCGCCGCGGCGGTGATTCTCGCGCTGGTCGTCACCGCTCTCAACAAGACAGCGCGATGATCAGCAGCTGACGCTATCCGGCAGGTCGCGCTCGCGCCGGTCCGCGACGGTCGGTGTGCGTCGCCCTCTCAACTCTCGCGCCGTCATCCGCCGGCTTGACCGGAGGACCCGACGCCGAGATCAAGGATCGTGTCGACCGCGCCGCCAAAACGCTGCGGATCGAACATCTGCTCGATCGCAAGACCGATCGTCTGTCCGGCGGCGAGATGCAGCGTGTCTCGATCGGCCGCGCCATCGTGCCCAAGCCGCGCGTGTTCCTGATGGACGAGCCGCTGTCGGCGCTAGACGCCAAGCTGCGCGAGGCGCTGCGCACGGAGCTCAAGAACCTGCAGATACAGCTCGGCGCCACCTTCCTGTTCGTCACGCACGACCAGATCGAGGCGATGTCGATGGGCGACAAGGTCGGTGTCTTGAACCATGGCCGCATCGTCCAGACCGGCACGCCGCACGAGATCTACAACAGTCCGCGCGTCGGCTCACCGCCGATGAACCTCATCGACGGCAGACTGGTGAACGGCCGCGCGGTGATGGCGCCGATGAATTTCGAGCTGCCCTTTTCAGGGGGAGCCAAGACTTTTGGGGCGCTAAAGACGGGTGCGGCGACCGACGGTCGGCCGCTCGTCTTCGGCATCCGTCCGGAGGATGTCTATCTGGAAAGCGGCGCGCCGGTCGAAGCGCGCGTCCACGATGTCGAGAACCATGGCGTGGAAAAGATCCTGACGCTGCGTGTCGGCGACACGATGCTGCGCGCCACGGTGCCGGCCAGGACCGATGTCGCCATCGAGCAGCCGGTGCGCTTTGCCTGGAACCCGGACAAGGTGGTGCTGTTCGACAAGGGCAGCGGCGTCAGCTTGCGGCAGGCGTCATAAGCCGCACCCTGCCTTATTTCGGTAGGTAGGTTTCGTAAGGCGTGTCGTTGATCAACAGGATCACGCACTCCGTGTCGGACAGGCAAGCGTCGTCATGCATCTCATTGGCCTTCTGGGTCCAGTAGGATCCCGGAGGCAGTTCGACCTTGGTCGATTCGCCACCTGTCATCTGCCAATGCGCCCACAACCCCTTTATGACCACGGCGCGATAGTCGGCGGTGTGCGCGTGAACCGGTGCGCGCCAGTTGCCGGGAACTTTCAGCAACGTTCCCGCCGGGCCCTTGGCCCTTTCTCCCCATAGTGGCCCAAGGCGTTGCGGCTGGTCCGGTGCTTCAGCGACGTAAGGAGTCTTGTCAGCCGGCAGATAGCTGTCCTCGAGAGCAAAGGCGCGAGCGGGAAAGACGCACAGAGTGGCGAGCACTAGAAATCCAGAACGATTGGGCATGGCGGTTCCTCCGCCTGCCAGACTATGACGGTACGGTCGGCGTGCAATGACATGCCGTCCAAAAGATTTGGCAATTTCTCCAGTCCGGAGAGGGATTCGTACCGAATCCTCATCTCAGGTGTGGGTGTGGCCGTCACCGGTGTTCCGCAGGTGGCTCGGCGCCACGCCCATCACCCGCTTGAAGGCGCGGCTGAAGGAGGCTTCCGAATCGTAACCTAGTTTCGCCGCCGCCACTGACACCCTCAAACCGTCGCGGGTAAGCCATTGCCGTGCCTGGTGCATGCGCACGCGCAGCACGTATTTCGCCGGCGTTTCGCCGACGACGCTGGCAAAGCGTTGGGCGAAGGCGGAGCGCGAAGCGCCCATCATCCTGGCCAGCGCCTCGACCGTCCAGTCGCGGTCGGGCTGCAGATGAATGGCGGCGAGCACCTTGCCGACATCGGGATTGCGGACGGCGGCAATCCAGCCGGAGGCATCGCCACAGCCTTTCTCCACCCAGGAGCGGATGATGGTGGCGGCGAGCACGTCGGCAAGGCGCGCCAGAATGCCGCCGGAGCCGACCCGGTCCATCGTCACTTCGCCGGCCATGGCATCGAGCAAATGCTGGATGCCCGGTGCGTTGGTCATCAACTTATGCGCCTGCATCAGACTGGGCATCATGTCGAGCAGGGGGTGCGAGCCGTCGAGGTTGAAATGCATGCTGCCGCAGAACAACAACGTCTTGCAGCCATCGCAGCCGTTCGAGACGTCGTAGATGTTCTCGCATACCGGTTCGATTGAGTAGCGGCCGATCGGAATGGGCGGCACCCCTGGCGCGCTGGCCAGAATATGCTCGTCGCCGCGCGGGATCAGCAGCGCGTCGCCAACCGACAGCTCGATCCACTCCTTCGACGGTGAGAACAGCCAGCAGCTTTGTTGCCCGATGAAATGGAACCGTGCCGCTTTCTGCGCGGGAAAGGAAACGGCCCAGGGCTCGCCAAGCACGCAGCGGCCATAGTCGACGCCGTCGAGGCGCAAGCCGCGCAGCATGTCGGTCAGCGGGTCACCAGACGCGGGCAAAGCAGCTTTGGACGAATTGTAGTTCATTTCGGTGTTTTTAACATGGAAACTCCAGGCTGTCACTCCCTATGTTGCAGTGCAGCCAAATGTTGCGCCGCAACCAAGCCAAGACCGACCATATAGCCAAGCCGTGAAGGCAAGGCATGGAACGGGTGGAAGCCCCAATAGGCCATTGCCTATGCGGCGCCGCAAACAGATCGGAGACTGACCATGGCCGAACCCGCGACTGATGTCATCGACGCCGCACTTCTGAACCCCGCAGACATCGATGAACGAACCGAGCCGGCATGGGGTGCCGTTGTATCACTGGCGCTTGGGGTGTTCGGGCTGGTCACGGCCGAATTCCTGCCCGCCAGCCTGCTGACGCCAATGGCGCGCGATCTTGGGGTGAGTGAAGGCGTTGCCGGACAAGCGGTGACGGCAACCGCCATGGTCGCTGCGATCGCCGCACCGACCATGGCGATCATCACCAGGCGCATGGACCGCAGGCTGGTGATGTGGATGCTGACATCGTTCCTCATCCTGTCCAATCTTGTGGCCACCTTTGCCTCGTCGCTGCCCATGCTTCTGCTGGCCCGCGTCGTGCTCGGCGTGGCGCTGGGCGGCTTCTGGGCGATGTCGGCGGCCATGGCGCTGCGGCTGGTGCCGATGCGGCTGATGCCGCGCGCCATGTCGATCATCCTGACCGGCGTTTCGCTGGCCACGGTCACCGCCGCCCCTGTCGGCGCCTATGTCGGCGACATCTGGGGCTGGCGCACGGCCTTCATGATCGCGACAGTCGTCGCTGCGCTGGCATTGCTGGTGCAGGTAGCGGCCATTCCGAAGCTGCCGCCTGTGGGTGTCGCGAGCTTCCGCACCTTGCTTGAGGTGCTCGAGCGGCCGTCGATCCGAGTGGCCCTTCTGGTCGTGCTGCTGGTTGCGTCCGGGCACTTTGCCGGCTTCACCTATGTCCGCCCCTTCCTTGAGAAGGTGCCGGTGCTCGACATCGAGACGATCTCGCTGGTGCTCCTCGCCTACGGCACAGGCGGCTTCCTCGGCAACATCGTCGGCGGCATCCTGGCCGAACGCAACCTCAAGGCCGCGGTTGCGCTGGCCCCCCTGCTGATCGCCTTGGCGGCTGCCTCCATGCGGGTCTTCGGCGCCTCGCCGACGGTCGCTGCGGCTGCCGTTGCCGCCTGGGGCTTTGCCTTCGGCGCGGTGCCGGTCGGGCTGCAGAGCTGGCTGGTGCGGGCGGCGCCCGACCAGGCCGAAAGCGCCGGCGGCTTGATGGTAGCGACCTTCCAGGTGGCGATTGCGCTGGGCGCCGTCTTCGGCGGCCTGCTGGTCGATCATGCCGGCGTCGCCAGCGCCTTCGCCTATTGCGGCGCGGCAACCCTGCTGGCGGCCATCGTGGTGTTCCTGCGCGGCCCGAAGCAGGCCGAGTAGTCTCCCATCTCTGACTTATCCAGCGATGGCGGCGACGAAGCGGTTGAGACTGTCCTCGACATAGGCCGTCACATCGATCGTCGGATCGAAGCTCCACCACAAGAGCGAGCCCTGCCAATGTGAGGCCATCAGCAGGCCGACGTCCTGTGGCGGGCCGGACATCTCCGCAAAGCAATCCGCAAGGATTTCGGATAGGGATGCCCTCCAGGCCGCCCCCCGCGCCCGGAGCACGGGATCACGCAGATCCTCGCGCAGGACAAGTAGGCCTTCGGCATAGGATTCGATGCCGCCATAGCCTTGCGATAGCGCGACCAGCAGCTCGATCGCGCCAGCCGGTGTCCTGGCGATGGTGGCGCCCAGTGTCCTGGTCTTGTCGTCGAGATCATCCCAGGCATGCAGAAGGGTGCGTTGTTTCAACCGCGCCTTGTTTCCAAAACGCTGCACCAGAGTTGCGCCGGAAAGGCCGCAAGCCTTTGCCAGCCGATCGAAAGTGAGCGCCTCCGGACCATGCCCATGGATCAGCCGAAGCGCTGCCTCCAGCACCTGTTCGTCCGACTGGGTTTTTGGCCTTGTCATCTTGACATCTCAATATAACCGAATGATCATTTATATATGACAAGAGCGGCGGAAGCCAGCTCAGTTTGATTGATCGTGCCGTTTTCGGGAGAGTTCAATGACGTTGCAAGGAAAAGTCGCATTGGTCGCCGGCGCCACGCGTGGCGCCGGGCGCGGTATCGCTGTCGAGCTAGGAGCTGCCGGCGCCACCGTCTATGTCACCGGGCGCACGACACGCAGCCAAAAATCAGAATATGCCCGACCCGAAACCATTGAGGAAACGGCGGAACTGGTCTCCGCGAACGGAGGCAAGGGCATTGCCGTACAGGTCGATCATCTGGTTGCCGACGATGTACGAAGTCTGGTCGAACGCATCCGCACTGAACAGGGTCAGCTCGACATACTCGTCAACGACATCTGGGGCGGCGAAAAACTGTTCGAATGGGACAAGCCCGTCTGGGAGCACAATCTGGAAAACGGCTTGCGCATGCTGCGGCTGGCCATCGACACGCATTTGATCACCGCCCATCATGCGCTGCCCCTCATGATCGAGCGGGCGGGCGGGGTGCTGGTCGAAGTCACCGACGGCACGGCCGAATACAATGCTGACCACTACCGGCTGTCGCCCTTCTACGACCTGGCCAAGGTTGCGGTGAACCGCATGGCCTGGGCGCACGCCAAGGACCTTGCGAAACATGGCGCCACGTCAGTCTCGTTGACGCCCGGCTGGCTGCGGTCAGAAATGATGCTGGAGGCCTTTGGGGTGCGTGAGGAGAACTGGCGCGATGCAACCGCCACTGTGCCGCATTTCGTCATTTCCGAGACGCCGCGCTTCGTTGGGCGCGCCGTTACCGCCTTGGCGGCGGATCCAAACCGCGCGCGCTGGAACGGACAGTCGCTATCCAGCGGTGGGTTGGCGCAGGTCTATGGTTTCACCGACCTCGACGGTTCGCGGCCCGATGCCTGGCGCTATGTGCCGGAAGTCCAGGATGCCGGCAAGCCTGCTGACCCAACGGGTTACCGGTGACCTGGAACCGCTCAAGCCGAGCGCCCGTCGAAGTCGAAGATCGACAGGGTGGACGGGTCGAGATCGGCGACGCAGTTGAGGTTGATGTAGGCGTTGCGTTCACCGCCTTCACGGACATCCTCCGCGAAAGGGTGGATGCCGCAAGTGCGGCAGAAGCGGTGCGCCATCGCGTGATTGCCGAAGGCGTAGGTGCCCAGGTCGTCGCCCCAGGCCAGGACCGTCAGGCTCCCGTGCGGGATGGCACTCAGCAAAGCGCCCTTGCGCCAACAGATCGAACAGCTGCACCGGATGGCGCCGGTCAGCTCCGCCTTGAATTCGAAGGCGACCTTGCCGCAATGACAGCTGCCTTTGTACAGCATCAGTATCTTCCTATCGCTGGCAGGTGCAAAGGCACGCTGGCCGGGTTATTCCCTTCCGCAGGCCAAATCGGCTGCTTGCCTTAAAGACGTCGCATCCTGGCGGAGTCCGACATCGACATGCAATCAATCCGCGATCGTCTCGAAATCATCCTGTCACGTCTTGCCAATCGGGCTGGAGACGAGAAGGTCTTCACGAAGCTCTATGCCGAGGCAGCGCGAGCCGCGGCCGATGCCAGCGATGCGCGCAAAAAGGCTGGCGTGACGCTCGGACCGCTCGACGGCACCATTGTCTCGATCAAGGATCTGTTCGATGTCGCCGGCGAGGTGACCACGGCGGGCTCGCTTATGCTTAGGACTGCCTCGCCCGCTGCGCGCGACGCGGCCATCGTCAGCCGGCTGCGTCAGGCTGGAGCTGTCATCATCGGCAAGACCAACATGACCGAATTCGCCTTCACGGCGATCGGCGACAACATGCATTACGGCACGCCGGGCAATGCCGCCGATGCCAGCCATATTCCCGGCGGTTCGTCCTCTGGCGCCGGCGTTTCCGTCGGCGAGGGGACGAGCGACATCTCGATCGGCTCCGATACCGGCGGTTCCATCCGGATCCCGGCATCGTTGAATGGTGTTGTCGGCTTCAAGCCGACGGCCCGGCGCGTGCCGCTCTCTGGCGCCTTTCCGCTGTCGGGCACGCTGGACTCGATCGGGCCGCTCGCCCGAACCGTCGCGCAATGTGCCGCTGCCGACGCGGTGATGGCCGGCGAGGTGCCTACAGAGCTGGCGGCCATGCCGCTCGCTGGGCTTCGCGTCGGTATCCCGCGCGGCGTTCTCTTCAGCGACACGGAAGGCGAAGTTGCTGCGGCTTTCGAGCATTGTCTTGGCAAGATCGAACAGGCCGGCGCGCGCATTGCCGATCTGGCGATCGATGACATGATCGCGGAGCTGCGCACGGCCACCAAGCGCGGCTCGATCGCCGCGATGGAAGGAGCCGAGATCCACGCCGACTGGCTGGCGACGGGCGCATCGGTGCCGGTCGACCCGCATGTCAGCGGGCCCTTGTCGCGGGCGGCCATGCTGCCGACGCCGGTCTACATCAGGGCGTTCCACCGTCGCACTGCTCTGGCAGCAGCCATGGATGAGCGGCTGACATCGGTCGATGTGCTGGCTCTGCCGACCACGCCGGTGACGGCGCCGACCATCGTTTCCATGAGCGAGGATGACGAATTGCGCGACCACGTCGAAGGCCTGCTGCTGCGCAACACGCAGGTCGCCAACCAGTTCGGCCTCTGCGCGATCTCGTTGCCAATGCCTGATATGGCCCTGCCGGCCGGACTGATGTTGGTGGCTCGCAACGGCCATGACCGGCATCTGCTGCGGATAGCTACTGAAGTGGAGAGGCTGCTGCGCGGCTGATCGGTAGTGAGTGGCCAGGAGTGGTCAGGGCGACGAACAGTGCTTGCGTTCGCTGTCCTTGGCGGTGCGCACAATGCGGGTCGCGACCAGCCATGGCAGGCTGTAGTCCTTGCCGGTGATGGTCTGGGTGCGGTGTTGGATCGAGCCCCTGACGACGATCTTTCCGCTATAGAGCACGTCGGACTGATCGATTATCGCCTTGTCCACCTGCGGCAAGCCGCTGGCATCGATCGACACGCCCTTGATAATCGTGCCGGTGGCAAGATCGAGCGCGCTGTTCGACGGGCAGGGCGCCTTGAAGCAGCGTAGTCCGTTGTCGCAATAGACATAGCTGCTCTCGGCAGCGAATGCCGGCAAGGTGCAGATGGACGACGCTGCGGCAATCTGAATTGCAAGGCGAAGACCGGACATGGCCGCACCGTCGCGGAGAATTGGGGCGAAACCGCGATTGCTATATGTCGAGCGGAAACCGCTGCCGGTAATGATCGATCACTTCCGGATTGCGCAGGTTGACCGGCAGTTTATTGGCCAGCACCAGCAAGGTTTCCCCTGCCGCGCCGACGCCCATGCGCATCATCGATTCCTCGGTGATCCCCGCCATATGCGGGGTGATGATGACATTGTCGAAGCCGAAATAGGGATGATTTGCCGGCAGCGGCTGCGTCGAGAAAACGTCGAGTGCTGCGCCGCCGATGCGGCGTTCCCGCAAGGCCTCGATCAGCGCGTCATCGTCGACTACCGGCCCGCGCGACACGTTGATCAGAAGCGCGTTGGGTTTCATGCGGGCGATGCGCTCGCGGCTGATCAGGCCGCGCGTCTCCGGCGTCAGCGGGCAGCAGAGCACGATGATGTCGCTTTGCTCGACCAGTGCGTCGATCGACAGGAAGCCGACTTTTTCGGGCGCCGGCTGCATGCTGCGCGTCGTTGCCACCACTCTCAGGTCGAAGCCGTGCGCGGCGATATGGCCGACGGCCTGGCCGACGGCACCGAGGCCGACGATGCCGATGGTCTTGCCGGCAAGTTCGATGTTGGAATTGGCGTGCTCGCGGCCGGCGAGCCAGCCCTTGGCGCGCAGGTCGCGGTCGACCCTGCGGAATTGCCGCAACAGCGCAAGTGCGGTGAACATGACATGTTCTGCAACCGAGCGCGCATTGACCGCCGGCACGTTGGCCACCAGAACGCCGGCCGCGGCCGCTGCTTCCATCGGTATCATGTCGAGCCCGGCGCCATGGCGGATAGCTGCCCGCAGCTTCCAGGCCCCCTCGAACAGTGCCGGTGGCAGCGGCGCGCGCACGATGACGATGTCGGCGTCCTTAACCTCCCTGGTCAAGGTGGCAGGATCGAGCGCCGATGCGATGACCAGTTGACCAGCGCTAGCCAGCCTGGCCGAAGCGCGGGGATGCAGCGGATGGGTCGACAGGATCTTCGGCACGGTCTGGGCCACGGTCAGGCCTTTTCGAGCGCGGGGCTTGGCGGCGCAGCCGCCTTGCCGCCTTCGATCAGGCCCTTCCAATAGCTTTCCGCGCCTTGAAGGTGGGCGCTCATCAGCGCCTGGGCGAGATTGCCGTCGCGGCGCAGCAGCGCCTCGTAGATCTGCACGTGCTCGGCATGCGAACGCACGCTGCGCTCGGGATCGTTGAAGTAGATCGGCAGGCGCTGCTCCCCCATCAGGTAGTAGACGCTGCAGATGTTGTGGAAGACGCTGTTCTTGGTGGCGCGCACGATCTCGAGATGAAACTCGCGGTCTTCCTTGGCGAGGCCTTCGCCGGCGGCGATGCGCTCCTCGGATGCCTTGAGGATTTCACGCAGCCGTTCGAAATTCTCCTCGGTGGCGCGCGAGCAGGCAAGTTCGGCCGCCTTGATCTCATGGATCTTGCGCAGCTCGACCGTTTCATAGATCTGCAAGGGATCAAGCGGCAGGCCGGCGCGCGCGAATAGCGCCAGCGCCTCGACGCTCGCCTGCTTGGTGTCGATGTAGATCCCCGACTTGGCCCGGCGTTCGACGATGCGCATGGCTTCCAGAATGGCCAGCGCCTCGCGGATCTGGCCGCGGCTGACGCCGAAATGCTCCGCCAGCTCACGCTCCGACGGCGTGCGACCGGTCTCGCTGTCCGAGTGGGAGAACAGGTAGGCGGCGAGTTCGGCGAGGAGGTTCTTTTCTTTCATCGTCAACTGCGTTGCGCGTGCGCCTCCAGGAATCGCTCAGAAATGGTGAATCCCAATCCGGGCTTTTCCGGGATCGCTATCATACCGTCCTTTGCTTCGACAGTCTCTTCGACCAGATCGTGGATCATCGGGTTGGCCCCGAGCGAATATTCGACCGTGAAACTCGACGGCGAGGCGGCGCAGACATGCAGTCCGGCGAAGAAACAGGGGGCGCCCGCCCACAAATGCGGGGCAAAGCGCAGATTGAAAGCGCTGGCGATGGTGCCGATCTTCATCGCCTCGCTGATGCCGCCACAGAAGGCAGGATCGGGCTGGAAGATATCGGCCGCTTTCAGCACCGCGAGGTCGCGGAAGGCATAGCGCGTTGCCTCGCTTTCGCCGGTGGCGATCGGCACGGCGCCGGAGGCGCGCACTTCGGCCATGCCCGGCTTGTCGTCGGCGATCACAGGCTCCTCGAACCAGGCGAGATCGAGGTCGTTGACGAGATGGATGAAGCGCTTGGCTTCGGCAACCGTATAGGTGCCGTGGGCGTCGACCATCAGCTCGACATCGGGGCCGAGCGCCTGGCGCGCGGCGCGGACACGGGCGGCGGAAATGTGGGCTGCCCCATCCATGGCGCCGACCCGCATCTTCAACGCCTTGAAGCCGCCCCTGGCGATGTAGGATTTCAGTTGTTCGCCGATCGCATCGGCGGATGCCCAGCCGCCGGAGGCATAGGCCTGCATGCGGTCGAGCTTGCGGCCGCCGAGCAGACGCCAGACCGGCACGCCAAGCGATTTCCCCAAAATATCCCAGAGCGCGATGTCGACTGCGCTGATGGCGGCGATGCTCATGCCGCGCCGCGCCAGTTGCGGCATGGCATGGCCGGCGCGCGCGGCACTGTCGTGGCGCACGCCGTTGTAGAGCATCTCCCAGATGATGCCGATGTCGGCCGGGTCGCGGCCGATCAGCTGCGGGCCGATCTCGTGGTTGAGCATATGGACGAGCGCGCCGTAGCTGCCGGCACTGCCGGCGGCGTTCTTGCCTTCGCCCCAGCCGACCAGCCCGTCATCGGTTTCCATGCGCAGGATGGCGGCGTCGAAGGTCGTCACCTGGCCGAAGTCGCTGCGATGTTGCTTCGCGGCTTCGATCGGGATGCGGACCCACCAGGCTTGGACGGTCTTGATGCGCATGTCTTTCCCCAGCCCTGCCGCCGGTCAAGGCGGAAGGGCAAATTGCCAGAAGCAGTCGACTACTTGATCAGCGGCAGCAACGTTTCGGCAGTGATGCGCATCTGGTCGGTGTAGAATTTTTCGGTCAGCACGCTGGAGCCGTGATCCTGGATGAACTTCAGCTGCTCGGGCGAGATATCGACCGGGTGGCGCTCGACCATTTCGGGGTAGGGTGCTGCCGGCGTGCGGTCGACCGGGGCGACGAATTCGTTAGTCAGCGCGCCGTCGTAGCCGACTTCCTTCAAGGTGGCGACGATTCTGGGCCAGTCGATCTGGCCAAGGCCGGCGGCGAAGCGGTTGTTGTCGGCGACATGGAAGTCGAAGAGCCGCTTCCCGACCTGACGGATGGCGTCATGGACGTTAAATTCTTCCATGTGGATGTGGTAGGCGTCGAGGCAGACACCGCATTCGGGGCTGACGGCGTCGGCCAGCGCCAGCGCCTGGGCGCCGCGATTGAACAGATAGGTCTCGAAGCGGTTGAGCGGCTCGACGGCGATCTTGACGCCGACCTTCTTGGCATGGGTGAAGCACTCGCGGGTCGCGTCGACCACCCACTTCCATTCCTCTTCCTCGGTACCGTCCGGCACCACCTTGCCGACTGTCGCTGGGACGAGCGTGATGATCTCGCCATCAAGTTCGCTGACCATGGTCAGCACGTCCTTGACGTATTGAACCGAGCGCTCGCGCTGGCCCTGGTTTTTTGCGGCAAGGTTGCGCTCGCCCAGCATCAAGGTCACCGCGCCCCAGCAACGGATGCCATGCTCCTTCAAGAGTGCCCGCGTCTCCTTGGTCTTGTACTGCTCGGGCTCGCCGGAAATCTCGATCGACTCATAGCCGAACTTCTTGATGCGCTTGAGCGTCGTCTCCAAGGGCTCCGCGCGCATCCAGTTGTGCGTCGAAAGATGCATGGTCTGTCCTTCCCAAATTCGTCCGTATGGTTTGCCTGCGACATGCATCGCCGAAAGGCGAGGCAAGGGTTCCTCCCCAAGGCATCCCCAGCCTTTTCCTGCAAACTGGTTAGACCAATTGGGCCTGAAGCGAGGTCTACAGCAAATTCCAGGGGACGGCAAGAAGCGCGGCAAGGCAACTTTTTATGCGAATTATTTCGTTGATTATATTGCGATATATGCCGATACTTCGGGCGTTACGAGGGCTTTGCCGGTGCATCGTCAGGCTTGACCAAATTCCCCTATTTGGTAATACCAGAATGGCAGTGCCTGCAAAGCGCCCGGTGCGAAAAGAGCAAAATGGCTGGCCCTGCTTCCAATCGGCGCTATGCTTGGTCAAGACACAACGATGGAGGATGCCGATGCCGACGACAATGAAGGGCCCTGGACTGTTTCTGGCGCAGTTCGCGGGTGACACAGCGCCATTCAATTCGCTGGCCTCGATCACCAAATGGGCCGCCGGTCTCGGCTACAAGGGCGTGCAGATCCCGACCTGGGATGCGCGCCTGTTCGACCTCAAGAAGGCGGCCTCTTCCAAGACCTATTGCGACGAGGTGAAGGGCATCTGTGCCGATGCCGGCGTCGAGATCACCGAATTGTCGACGCATTTGCAGGGGCAGTTGGTGGCGGTGCACCCGGCCTACGACGCGCAGATGGATGGCTTCGCGCCCGCCTCGGTCCACAACAACCCAAAGGCGCGGCAGAAATGGGCGGTCGAACAGATGAAGTTCGGCGCCAAGGCGTCGCGCAATCTGGGGCTGAATGCTTCGGTGTCGTTCACGGGATCGCTGGCTTTCCCTTACCTCTATCCCTTCCCGCAGCGGCCGGCCGGACTGATCGAGGAGGCCTTTGGCGAACTCGGCAAGCGCTGGAAGCCGATCCTCGATGTCTATGAGGACAATGGCGTCGATGTCGGCTACGAAATTCACCCCTCTGAGGACGTGTTCGACGGCGCCACGTTCGAAATGTTCCTCGAGGCGGTCGGCGGCCACAAACGCTGCAACATCAATTACGACCCCTCACACTTCCTCTTGCAGCAGCTCGATTATCTCGAATTCATCGACATCTATCACGCGCGCATCAAGGCCTTCCACGTCAAGGACGCCGAGTTCAACCCGACCGGGCGGCAAGGCGTCTATTCCGGCTATCAGAGCTGGACCAACCGGGCCGGCCGCTTCCGTTCGCTCGGCGACGGGCAGGTGGATTTCGGTGGCATCTTCTCCAAGCTGACGCAGTACAATTACGATTCCTGGGCGGTGCTGGAATGGGAGTGCTGCCTGAAGCATCCCGAAGACGGCGCGGCCGAAGGGGCGCCTTTCATCCAGCATCACATCATCCGCGTGACGGAAAGGGCATTCGACGATTTTGCTAGCGGCACCACGGACAAGAAGCTGCTGCGCGCGATGATGGGTATCTAGCGCTGCTTTCCCTCCCCCTCGAGGGAGGGTGGCCCGAAGGGCCGGGTGGGGTCGGTTCAGGCCGAGCTCTGCCTCTACGACCCCACCCGATCCGCTGCGCGGATCGACCTCCCCTCAAGGGGAGGTGAGCAACAGCCAGGAGAAAAGACATGGTCGGCGCATCGAAGTCGGAAACGGGAGGCGGCCCGATCCGCTACGGCATGGTCGGCGGCGGGCAGGGCGCCTTCATCGGCGCGGTGCACCGCATTGCGGCGCGCCTGGACAACGATTTCGTGCTGGTCGCCGGCGCGCTGTCGGCAAATCCCGAGCGGGCCAAGGCATCGGCTGCCGAACTCGGGCTTGATCCGGACCGGAGCTACGCCTCCTATGCCGAGATGGCCAAGGCCGAGGCCAAGCGCCCCGACGGCATCGAGGCGGTGGCGATCGTCACGCCGAACAATGTGCATGTGCCGGCGGCGAAGGCCTTCCTCGAGGCCGGCATCCATGTGATCTGCGACAAGCCGCTGGCAACGACGCTGGCGGAGGCGAAGAAGCTCGCCGCTGTGGTCGAGAAGACCGGCAAGGTGTTCGTGCTCACTCACAACTACACCGCCTATCCGATGGTGCGTCAGGCGCGCGAAATGGTGGCCAAGGGCGTGCTCGGCGATATCCGCATCGTGCAGTCCGAATATCCGCAGGACTGGTTGACCGAGGATCTCGCCGCCACCGGCCAGAAGCAGGCCTCGTGGCGTGGCGATCCCAAGCAGGCGGGTGCGGGCGGCGCGTTGGGCGACATCGGCACGCATGCCTACAATCTCGCCCGCTTCGTCTCGGGGCTGGAGCTCGATTCGCTTTCGGCCGATCTCGATGCCTTCGTGCGGGGGCGGCTGCTCGACGACAATGTCAACGTCATGCTGCGCTTCAAGCCCACCGGCAAGACGCATCCGGCCAAGGGCATGATCTGGGCGAGCCAGGTGGCGCCCGGGCACGAGAACGGGCTGAAGCTGCGCATCTATGGCTCGAAGGGCGGGCTGGAATGGGTTCAGGCCGATCCGAACTATCTCTGGTACACGCCATTCGGTCAGCCCAAGCAATTGATCACCCGCAACGGTGCCGGCGCGCTGCCAGTGGCGGGCCGTGTCAGCCGCGTGCCGTCAGGCCATCCCGAGGGTTATCTCGAAGGTTTCGCCAACATCTATCAGGAGGCCGCACGCGCCATCCGCGCTGCGCGCAAGAAGGGTGGCAAGCCGGCAAAGGATGTCGTCTTCCCAACCATCCAGGACGGCGTCGAAGGCATGGCCTTCATCGAGGCCTGCGTGAAGTCATCGAAGAAGAATGGAGCGTGGACGAAGCTCTAGTCGCGCGGCGGGTAACGAAGACCCCCTCACCCGGATTGCCAGCCGAATTGCGAAGGGGCAATTCGGGGCAATCCGACCTCTCCCCGAGGGGAGAGGAGGCGCCGACGCTAAACCTCTTCTCCCCTCGGGGAGAAGGTGGCCGCGAAGCGGCCGGATGAGGGGGAGTTTGCGCGGAGTTGGCGGGGACAGCCAAAACGCGGGATCAAATGGGGGAGGGACGTCGATGAAAATCGGCATGTGCATGTTATTGTGGACGACAACGGTGTCGAAGAAGCACGAGAAGCTGCTTCGCGACATCAAGGCGACGGGCTTCGACGGCGTCGAGATACCGATCTTCGCCGGCACGCCCGACGACTACAAAAAACTCGGCGCCCTGCTCGACCGCATCGGCCTGGAGCGGACCGCGGTCTCGGCGATGGGTGATCCGGCAATGAACCTGATCTCGCCGGATACCGCCACCCGCAAGGCCGGTGTCGAGTACATGAAATGGGCTGTCGATTGCGCCGATGCGCTTGGCGCCAGGACGCTGAGCGGGCCGCTGCACTCGACGCTCGGCGCCTTCTCCGGCTCTGGGCCGACACCCGCCGAGAAGAACCGTTCCGTCGCCTCGCAGCGCACCATCGGCGACCATGCCGGCAAGCGGAACGTCACCATCGGGCTGGAGGCGCTGAACCGCTTCGAATGTTATCTTTTCAACACGATGGCTGATCTGTCGGAGCATATCGATGCCATCGGCCGGCCGCACATCAAGGCGATGTACGACACGTTCCACGCCAATATCGAGGAGGCCGACCCGATCGGCGCCTATACGAAGCACCGCAGGAATGTCGTGCACATCCACATATCGGAGAACGACCGTGGCGTGCCTGGGCGCGGCAACATCCCATGGGCGGAGACGTTCGCGGCGATCCGCAAGAGCGGCTATGATGACTGGCTGACCATTGAGTCGTTTGGCCGGTCGCTGAAAGATCTGGCGGCGGCGACCAAGGTGTGGCGCGATTTTTCGGAAACGCCGGAAGCGGTTTATCGGGACGGCTATAGGCATATTAGGAATGGGTGGAAGGCTGCCGCGTAGGCCTTCCCTTCGTCATCCTCGGGTCTGCGCCGCGTCGCTTCGCTCCTTGCTTCGCCCGTGGATGACGAAGACGCGAGGGGTGGCCGCTGGCGCTAAGCCGATCACCCCTGCTCGGCCTGGATCCGATTGTAGTCGTGGATGGTGCGGCTCAGCCGGCGGCGCAGGAAGTGCGAGATGTTGTCGAAGATGAAGACGACGAACAGCGTCAGCAGCACCATGTAGAAGACGTTGGCCCAGTTGGAATTGGTGCGCATCGCTTCCCACAGCTTCAGGCCGATGCCGCCGGCGCCGACGGCGCCGATGATGGTGGCGCCGCGCGTGTTGGATTCCCACTGATAGAGCGTCTGGCTGATGAAGATGGGAATCACTTCCGGCATCACGCCATAGCGCTGCACCAGAAGACCGTTGGCACCGGTCGACTTGATGCCCTCGCGCGGCTTGTCGTCGATATTCTCGAGACTTTCCGAATAGGTTTTGCCCAACGTGCCTATTTCGGTGAAGAAGATCGCGGCACTGCCGGCCAACGGGCCGGGGCCGAAGGCGCGGGTGAAGAACAGCGCCCAGATCAGCATGTCGACCGAGCGCATGAAATCGAAAAAGCGCTTGAGCACCTGGCTCAGCAACCCGCTCGGCGTGATATTGCGGGCGGCGAAGAAGGCCAAGGGGAAGGCGACGATGCCGCCGAGCAGCGTGCCCAGGAATGCCATGACGATGGTCTGCAACAGCTTCGTCCAGACGTCGCCGTGTTGCCACTGGGCGTTGTTCCAGATGTTGTCGCCGGCCAATGCGAGGTTCGAGGTGCCGGGCTTCAATTCAGGACCGGATACGATCAGCGAGATCACTTCGCTTGCCGACTTGCCGAAGAAGGGCGAGCGCGTGTCGAAGACGAAATTTGCCCAGCCAAGGAAGCGCTTGCGAACCTTGACGCGGTCGACGCTGACCCGCACCTCGCCGGCAAAGCCCATCTTGGCAACCACCTCGTCGTCATGCGCGGTAACCCAGTCGGGCACGGCGCCCGAGACCACGGGCTTGTCGCTGGTCAGCGACACCGGCACAGTCTGGCCGTTGGCCATGATCGTCGCCTGCGTCTTGTCGAAAGTGACGGATTTCGCCGGCCCGTCGATCAAGACGGTAAAGGTGCCGTTCGCGTTCTTGATGACCCAGTCCGGATTCGGGTTATCGCCCAGCGCCGAGAAGCGCGGATATTTGGGTGTGATCTCCGGCTGGTCGAGCCGGAATTCCGGCTGCAGGTCATAGCTGATCCATTGCGACAGGAAGAGCGGCAGGCGCTCCCAGTGCGATTCTCGCAGCACTTGCGGCAGGCTGAAGAACCACAGGGCATAGACGAGATAGAGGAAGGTGCCGACGAACAGGAGCAACGGACCAAAGCGCTTGTACAAAGGACGCTGGAAGACGTGCGGGTAGCGGTCCTCGATCGACTGAATTTCGTCTGATGTCATCGTCGCCATGATCACGCACCCATCAGGAAGGCCTGCTCGCCGACCAGCTTGCGGCGCAGCCAGGCGGAGAACTGGTCGATGAGGACGATGGTGGTGAACAGCAGCAGCACCAGCGCCAGCGTCTTGGCGCCGAAGCCGCGCGAGATCGAAAGCTTCAGCTCCTCGCCGATGCCGCCGCCGCCGACCGCGCCGATGATGGTCGAAGCGCGTACGTTGATCTCGACGCGCAGCAGCGTGTAGGACATGAAATTGGGCAGCACCTGCGGCAGGTCGGCGAAGCGCACTCGCTCGAACCAGTTGGCGCCGACCGCCCTCAGGCCTTCCTCGGCACGCATGTCGATGTTTTCGTTGATCTCGTAGAACAGCTTGCCCAACGCACCGATCGAGTGCAGGCCGATGGCGATGATGGCGGCGATGGGGCCGGTCGAGACGATGGCCGCAAACAGACCGGCAATGACGATTTCGGGGAAGGCGCGCAGCAATTCCATGAAACGCTTGACGATGAGCCGCAGCGCCGGATGCGGCGTCAGATTGCGCGCGGCGATGAAGGAGAAGGGCACCGCGAAGGCAAAGCCGATGAAAGTCGAGACCAGCGCCACGTTCACCGTGGTCAGCATCAGCTCGAAATATTCAGGGATGTAGAAATCGCCCCAGACATAGACGCGGCCGAGCGGAAAGTTGAATTCCTGGGTGCCGGTATCGTGCGGCGAGGCGATGTCGAACAGCGCCCGCCAGACGTCGTTCCAATCCTTGGGGATCAGCCAGCTCAGGAAATCCAGAATGTGCGGCAGACGGTCGAAGAAGTGCCCGGCATTGGCTTCGTCGGCGAACCACATGCTGGAGAGCATCGCGGCAAGCAGCAGGCCGACGCCGAGCACCGTGTAGAGTCGGCGTAACGACGTCTGGCGTCGCCAGGCATCGGCCATCTGATGGGTGCCGCCGGAGGGGGCTGTCACGGAAAGGGTCATGATCGGAGACGCAAAAAGGGCGGCGCTTTGAGCACCGCCCTTCCCGATTTCGCCGTTAGCCGCCGATGGCTGCCTTACGGGCTTCGACGATGACGCTGTAGAAGTCCGGCTTCACCGGAACGTAGCCGGTGAAATCGCCGCCCTCGACGCCTTCGAAGCAGGCCTTGTCCTTCTTCGGCAGGTCGGCGAAGAAGGCGGTCAGCTTGGCGGTCATCTCGTCGCCAAGCGCAGTGCGCACGACCAGCGGGCCGTTCGGGATCAGGCCGGAGCGCCAGACTTCGACGAAGTCGTTGGGGTCGACGGCGCCCTTGGCGACTTCCTTGTGGAAGGTGCCGGAGGTGTAGCCGTTCTTGAAGTCGCCGATGCCCGAGGAATCGTCGACCGCGACATCGACCTTGCCGTCACGCACGGCCAGAACGTTGTTCTCGTGGCCGCCGTTGAACTGCGTCGAAGCGAAGAAGGCTTCGTTCGAGGCGCCGGTGGTCTTCGGAATCTGCGTCAACGGGATCAGATAGCCGGAGGTCGAATCCGGATCGGCATAGCCAAGCTTCTTGCCCTTGGCCGACTTGATGTCGGTGATGCCGGAGGTCTTCAGCGCCAGTCCGATCGAGTAATAGCCGGTGGCGCCATCGGTCTGCTGGGTAGTGAGGATCGGGGTGACCGCCTTCGGGTCCTTGATGTAGACGCTGGCATAGCCGGAGGCGCCGAGTTCGGCGAAGTCGAGCGTGCCGCCGAGCAGGCCCTGGATGACGCCGTCATAGTCGGCGGCGGGGAACAGCGAGACCTTCTCGAAGCCGAATTCGGTCTTAAGGTGGTCGGCGAGGCACTGGTAGTTGCGCAGCCGGTCGGTTTCGTTCTCGCCGCCAAGGATGCCGACGCGGAATTCCTTCATGTCGGCGGCGTGGGCCATGCTGGTTGCCATGGCAAGCACCGAAACGGCGCCAAAAACCATCTTCCTGAACATTGTCTCTCTCCTGTTGGTCCCGGCCTCGCGCCGGTTGCGTTCGAATTTTGACAGACGCCCTTGACGCGGGCCGGCGATCCAGGCGCTCTCAGTATCCCGGGAATGCGGGTTCGAGCGGTCCGGCGGATGCTTCAATCTTTTGCTTGTAGGCGATGGTGGTGGAGGTGATGGCCTCGGAGATTTCGCTGCCATTGCTGTCGGCGCCATAGACCATGCGCACAGCCTCGCGGTTGAGTTCTTCCGGCGGGCCGTCGAAGACGACCTTGCCGGCCGCCATGCCGATGATGCGGCTGCAATAGGCGCGAGCCGTGTCCAGCGTGTGCAGATTGGTGACGACGGTTATGCCTTCGCGCAGATTGATGTCTTGCAGCGAATCCATCACCACCTTGGCGTTGAGCGGGTCGAGCGAGGCGATCGGCTCGTCGGCGAGGATCACCTGGGGCTGCTGCATCATGGCGCGGGCAATGGCAACGCGCTGCTGCTGGCCACCCGAAAGGGTGCCGGCGGGCTGGAGCGCGGTGCGGGCGATATCGAGCCGCTCGAGCGCGGCGACTGCCTCGGCGCACTCGGCGCGGGAAAACATGCCGAGAAGGTTCGAGATGGTCGAACGGTGGTTCAGCTTGCCGAGCAGCACGTTGGTCAGCACGTCGAGGCGCGGCACCAGGTTGAACTGCTGGAAGATCATCGCGCAGTCGCGCTGCCAGCGCCGGAGCGACGAACCGCCCAGCTTGGAGACATCGACGCCGTCAAAAAAAATCGACCCCTGGCTGGGATCGCTGAGACGATTGATCATACGAAGAAGAGTCGATTTGCCAGCACCCGAACGGCCGATAATGCCGACCATCTGACCCTGCGGGATCGAGATGTTGATATCGCTGACGGCAGTGTTCTTGCCAAATCGTCGGGTGACGCCGCGGATTTCGAGCGTGGCTGACATGGTAACTTCCAGTCCAGTCGCGTTGAAGGTCTGTTAAGACTTTCGCTAGCGCAGCGCCATGAACCTGAGGTGTCGGATTGATGTCAGTTTTGTTACTGCCCACAGGTGCAATGTCAGGCGCCGATTCTAGGGGCGATCAGCCGAGCACCAGCAATTCCTCGAAATGCTTCATGTCCGTGAAGCTGCAGAAGGCCGGCGCCTTGATTTCAATCACCGGGGCATGGCTGGCGAAAAGCGCGAGGCCGTCATCGAACAGGCCCTGCCAGGCCGCCGCCCTGTCGTCGGCAAGGCGTTGAATCTGATAAGCAAAAGTGATGTGGAAGGTGTAACTGTCGTGGTCTGGATGCCGGTAGCCGAACGGCACCTCCAGGGCATCGCGCCATTCCCGCATGATGCGCACGTCCTCGTCGGTGGCGCCGGCAACGGTGAGCCCCGTCGGCACGACTTCAACGACCTTGATGTTGAACGGGCCGAAGCCCTCGAAACCCTTCAGCCGTTCCAGATAGAGCCGAGTCATGGCGTCGATGCTGGTGTCGAGCGGCACGTCCTGCGGCCAGTAGGGCAAGCGGCGGCGATGTTCGATGATACCCTGGAATAGCGTCATATGCAGGCTGGAAACGGGCGTGAAGGCGAGCCGGTCGGCGTCAGGCATCGCCAGCATCTTCTCGCGCACCGCAAGCACCACGGCCTCGGACGGCGAACCGCTGACGAGATGGCTGACGACGGTGTTGCCGGGCTCGGTCAGGAAATTGCCTGACGTGTCGTAGCGCGTGCCAAGATGCACCGGTGGGGTCGGATTGGAGCCGGCGAAGAATCCGGCGAGCGAGGGTTTGATAGTGTCGAGCATAGAGCCTCCTGGGAAAGATGGCGTCCTGTCCGAGTCATGTGTCAGGGATATGAACAGGCTCTCCCATGACGATGATGAGAGGAACTATCCCTCGTATTTCTCCAGGAAAGCCTCCGCCGAAAGCTCGCGAAAATCGTCTAGCGATGCGCGCAGCCTGGCGTGGTCCCAGTCCCACCAGGCAAGCGCCTGGTAACGTTCGGCGGTGCGGCGATCGAAGCGTTCGCGGATCGGTTTTGCCGGCACGCCGGCGACGATGGTGTAGGGCGCGACATCCTTGGAGACCACGGCGCCGGCGCCGACAGCCGCGCCATCGCCGACGGTGACGCCGGGCAGCACGGTCGAGCCATGGCCAAGCCAGGTGTCGTGGCCGATGGTGACGCGCTTGGCGCGCCGCTCAGCGAAAAATTCGCTCTCGTGCTCGGCGTCGTCCCAATAGTCTGAAGCGCGGTAGGTGAAGTGGTGCAGCGTCGGCCGCCAGGTCGGGTGATTGGTGGCGTTGAGGCGTACGCTTGCCGCGATGTTGGCGAACTTGCCGATCGTCGCGCACCAGACGGCGCAGTCCTGCATCATGTAGGAATAGTCGCCGAGTTCGCTTTCCGAAACCCGGCTGCGGTCGGCGATTTCGGTCCATCGGCCGAGTGTAGAATTGTGTACCTCCGCCGTCGGATGAACCAGCGGCATCTCCGACAGTTTCCTGGTCATGCGGCGAGTTTTCCCGGGGCAAAGGCGGTGACGTCGATGATGCGGTCGGCAACCGCCTCGCGCACATCATGGTCGTGGAAGATGCCAAGCAATGCGACGCCGGCCGCTTTCTTGGCGGCGATGAGTTCTATCACCACATCGCGGTTCTTGGCATCGAGCGAGGCGGTCGGCTCGTCAAGCAGCAGGATCGGGTGATCGGTGATGAAGCCGCGCGCGATGTTGACGCGCTGCTGCTCGCCGCCGGAGAAGGTCGCCGGCGGCAGCGCCCAGAGTTTTTCCGGCAAGTTGAGCCGGGCCAGCAGGGCGCGCGCCTTGTCGCGGGCAATATCGCGGTCCTCGCCGCGCTCGACCAGCGGCTCGGCGACGACGTCGAGCGCCGAGACGCGTGGCACGGTGCGCAGGAACTGGCTGACATAGCCGATCGTTTGCCGGCGTACGGCAAGCACGGTGCGCGGGCTGGCGTGGGCGAGATCGATCAGTCCGTCCCCGTGCATGACGATGATCTGGCCCTCGTCGACGGCGTAGTTGCCGTAAAGCATCTTCAGGATCGAACTCTTGCCGGCGCCGGATGGGCCGCCGAGCACGGTGCATTCGCCAGCCTTGATCGAGAAGGAGACACCGGAAACGACCGGCAGTTTGATGCCGTCGCGCAGATGCATCGTGAAGCTCTTGGCGACGTCGGAGACAACGAGGGGCGTCGGCATGATTACACCTGCAAGATCGAGGAAACGAGAAGCTGCGTGTAGGGCGCGCGCGGGTCGTCGAGCACGCGGTCGGTGAGGCCGCTTTCGACAACGCGGCCGTCCTTCATCACCATCATGCGTTGCGACAGAAGGCGTGCCACCGCGAGGTCGTGGGTGACGACGATGGCCGCGAGGCCAAGATCGGTGACCAGCCCGCGCAGGAGATCAAGCAGGCGCGCCTGCACGGAGACGTCGAGGCCGCCGGTCGGCTCATCCATGAACACCAGGCGTGGGCCGGTGACGAGGTTGCGGGCGATCTGCAGGCGCTGGCGCATGCCGCCGGAGAAGGCGCGCGGCTCGTCGTCGATGCGGTCCTCGTCGATCTCGACGCGCGACAGCCAGTCGACGGCGGTGGCGCGGATCTTGCCATAGTGGCGGTCGCCCACCGCCATCAGCCGTTCACCGACATTGGCGCCTGCCGAAACCGTCATGCGCAGGCCGTCGGCGGGGTTCTGATGGACAAAACCCCAGTCGGTGCGCATCAGGAAGCGGCGCTCGGCCTCGCTCATCCGGTAGAGTTCGCGGAACTGGCCGTCGCGCATGCGGTAGCTGGCGGTGCCGGAGGAGGGTATGAGCCGCGTCGACAGGCAGTTGAGCAGCGTCGTCTTGCCGGAACCGGATTCACCGACCACAGCCAGGACCTCGCCCGGCCACAGGTCGAACGAGACATTGTCGCAGCCGACGCGCGAGCCATAGAACTTGGAGAGCGCCGAGACGCGCAGCAACGGTTCGTCGGTCATTGTGCCGGCTCCATGTTTTCTGAGGCAGCTTCGGGGGCAAGGTGGCCGCGATGGCCATCGGCCCGCCGCTTCTCGCAGTGGTCGGTGTCGGAGCAGACGAACATGTGGCCGCCATGGTCGTCGAGGATCACCTCGTCGAGATAGACATTCTCGGCGGCGCACAGCGCGCAGGGCTGGTCGAAGGTCTGCACCTCGAACGGATGATCCTCGAAGTCGAGGCTGACGACCTCGGTGAACGGTGGCACCGCATAGATGCGCTTTTCGCGGCCGGCGCCGAACAGCTGCAGGGCCGGCGAGCGGTGCATCTTCGGGTTGTCGAATTTCGGCGTCGGCGAGGGGTCCATCACATAGCGGCCTTCGACCTTGACCGGATAGGCATAGGTGGTGGCGATGCGGCCGTGCTTGGCGATGTCCTCATAGAGCTTCACATGCATGAGGCCGTATTCCTCCAGCGCATGCATCTTGCGCGTTTCGGTCTCGCGCGGCTCGAGGAAGCGCAGCGGCTCCGGAATGGGCACCTGATAGACCAGCACTTGGCCGGCGGTGAGCGGATGTTCGGGAATGCGGTGGCGGGTCTGGATGATGGTGGCGCTGGCGGTGTCGGTGGTCACAGCGACATTGGCGACCTTCTTGAAGAAGGCGCGGATCGAGACCGCATTGGTGGTGTCGTCGGCGCCCTGGTCGATCACCTTCAGCACGTCATCGGGGCCGATGATCGAGGCGGTGACCTGGACGCCGCCGGTGCCCCAACCATAAGGCATCGGCATCTCGCGCGAGGCGAACGGCACCTGATAGCCGGGAATGGCGATGCCCTTCAGGATCGCCCGGCGGATCATCCTTTTGGTCTGCTCGTCGAGATAGGCGAAGTTGTAGGTGGCGATGTCGGTCATGGCGATCACATCCACATTGTGCTATTGAATTGGCGTCCAAGACGCGGAAACAGGTGCGAATTCAGATGGACTCGACCGGATGGATGCATCTCGGAATCCTGCTGCTGGTGTTTGCCGGCGCAGTGGCTTTTTTCCTTCGGCGTATGATCCTGCCCGAGCCAAGAGACGGCTCGCAAGGTGAGTCCGCGGGCGGCGGCGGCAATGGTGGCTACCCCGGGTATGATGGCTATGGCGGTCATTCCCACGACGGTGGTGGCCATGGAGGCAGTGGGCACTGAGTTCATTGCGCGGTGGGACGGACCTTCGATCATTCCGCGGCCTCCCGCTTTTCTTCGACCTTCGCCGGATTTTCGCGGGCTTCATATTCGGCGCGCATGCGGCGCACGAGGTCGAGCTCGGCCTGGAAGTCGACATAGTGCGGCAGCTTCAGATGCTCGACGAAGCCGGTCGCCTGGACGTTGTCGGAATGCGAGATGACGAACTCCTCGTCCTGGGCGGCGGCAACAATGTCCTCGCCGAGCTCTGAGGCGCGCAGCGCCCGGTCGCAGAGCGCCATGGCCATGGCCTTGCGCTCGCTCTGGCCGAAGACCAGGCCGTAGCCCCGCGTGAATTGCGGCGGCGCCTTGGCCGACCCCTTGAACTGGTTGACCATCTGGCATTCGGTGACCCGCACCGTGCCGAGCGGAGCGGCGAAAGGCAGTTCGGGAACGTCCAACTCCAGCTCGACTTCGCCGATGCGGATTTCACCGACAAAGGGATGGTTGCGGGCGTAGCCGCGCTGGGTGGAATAGCCAAGTGCCAGCAGGAAACCCTCATCGCCGCGCGACAGCGCCTGCAAGCGGATGTCGCGGGCCATCGGGAATTCCAGCGGCTCGCGGGTGATGTCGCCGGGGACATGGTCCTGCGGCATGTCGCCATCCGGTTCGATCAGGCCTTCGCGGGCAAGGATCGCCGAGACGCGTGGCATTGCTTGCGCTTCCGTCTCGCGCTGCAAGGGTTCGGCGACATCGGCGCCGGCGGCAAGCTCAGGGTCGAGCAGCCGGTGGGTGTAGTCGAAGGTCGGGCCGAGCAGCTGACCACCGGGCAGGTCCTTGTAGGTCGCTGAGACACGCCGCTCGACACGCATAGCGCTGGTGTCGATGGCCTTGCTGTAGCCGAAGCGCGGCAGCGTGGTGCGATAGGCGCGCACCAGGAAGATCGCCTCGATCATGTCGCCGCGCGCCTGGACGATGGCGAGTGCGGCGAGTTCCCGGTCGTAGAGCGAGCCTTCGCTCATCACCCGGTCGACGCCGAGCGCCAGCTGCTCGACGATCTGGTCGAGGCGCAGTGCCGGAACCGAACGGTCGCCGCGGCGGCGGTCGGCAAGCAGGCTGTGAGCGTTGGCGATTGCGGCTTCGCCGCCTTTTACCGCGACATACATCTTCAAGCCTCCATCGTCTTGATGCGCGTCGTGCGCGGCAGGCAGGCTATGCCGCCAGCTGTGGCGAGGATGATGTCGACGCCGCGTGGAAAGCGCTTGGTGTTCTGCTTCCACTGCTCGATGAAATGACGCGGCATCTGCGCCGGCGCGATCGTGGCGCTGGTTTCGATGCCGGGGCCTTCGAGCAGCAGCGGAGCGCCCGAAGTGAGATCACTGACCTGCAGGATCAAGGTGGTCGAGCGGTCCGGATAATCCTGCGTTCCCTGCGAAAAGCCGTCGAGCGACATCATCTCGGCCGGCGTGGCGACGAAGGCGAAATGCGCGTCGGCGGGTGTGTTGGCGAGCGGCGCGCCGGTGTGGAAACCAAGCCAGGAGCCGATCGCGGCGGAGGCGTGCAGGGCCGGGTCGAGCCAGAGTGGCGTGTCGTTGTCGCAGAGCGCCAGCGCTACGGCGCCAGCAGTTGCCGAGAGCGGCGCCGGCGGGCGGGCCAAGGCCGGCAAAGACTGCACGCTGCCCGGCCGCGCCATAGCGTCCATGACCGCGCGGAAAACGGTCTGGGCGTTGAAGACCGGATCGGTGAAGCCGCCCTCGATCGATTGCGCTGCGATATCCATCAGTCTTCTCCGCGAACCATGGTGAAGAAATCCACCTTCGTTGCCGCCGTCTCTGCCCGGCGTTTTTCCTCGGCAGTGGTGAGTGCCGACCTCAAAGGCGCGATCAGCCGGGCCTCGACCTCGGCGCGGCGGGCAGGGTCCTGCCACAGCGCGTCGGCGATGGCCGCGAGCTTGGCCTTCTGCTTGTCGCGCCCAAGCGCGTAGCAATGGCCGACCTGTCCGGACGGCAGCCGCACAGTGGCGCGGGTGACGGTCGCTTCGCCGACATTGAAGGGCGCGCCGCCGCCGCCGATGCGACCGCGCAGCGTCACCAGGCCGGTCTCGGGACCGCGCAGCAGTTCGGCCTGCGAAGGCAGGCCGGCTTCGTTCCAGAGCCGGACGATGTCGTCGCCGCTCGATTGCGCCAGCGTCGCCATGGCGGCCTTGCGTTCGGCCTGGTCGCGGGCTTCCTGTCCTCGCATCGGCAGCATTCCTCTTTGCTAAATTTGTCTATTGATATAGACAACTATACAAATTATACATATTACCTAGCGCGTGTCCATGACGGGTGGATGACAAGCGGTGGAAGCATGGGGGCAATTCATGATCGGGCGACAGGAAGCCGACAGTATCGAGCGGCGCAGCGGCGTCTCGCTGTGGCGGCAGATCGCCGACAGTATCTTGCAGGCGATCGCGACCGGCGATTTCGCCGAGAATGCCGCGCTGCCGCCGGAGGTGGCGCTTGCCGAGCGCTATGGCGTCAACCGCCACACGGTGCGCAGCGCCATATCGGCGCTTGTGCAGGAAGGGGTGCTGCGGGCCGAGCAGGGACGCGGTACCTTCGTGCTGCCACGCAGGCGGCTGTCCTATCCGATCGGCGCGCGCACACGTTTTTCGACCGGCCTGCAAGGGCAGACGTCGGAACGGCATATCGTGCTGCTCTCCTCATCGATCGAGCCGGCCAGCCAGAGAGTCGCCGAGGGGCTTGGCCTGGCCAGGGGCGCCGAGGTGATCAGGCTGGAGACCCGCGGCGAAGCCGATGGGCGGCCGGTGTCACGCGCTGCCGGCTGGTTCGAGGCCAGGCGCTTTGCCGGCATCGACAAGGCGATGGCTGAGACCGGCTCGATCACCGCGTCGCTGGCCCGTTTCGGCATAGACGACTATCTCCGCCAATCGACCGTGCTGTCGGCGCGCCACGCAGATGCGGCCGATCTCGCCGACCTAGACCTCCAACCGGGCGCCATCGTGCTGGTGACGGTCGCCGTCAACGTTACGCCGGACGGCCAGCCGATCCAGTTTTCGGAATCGCGCTTTCCGGCGGAACGGGTGGAACTGAAGCTGTCGGCGTTGTGAGCCGGCGGCGGCCGGCTACCCCACCTCGATCACGGCTTTGATCAGGCCGGATTTTTCATGTGCCCAGCGGGCGAGATCACGCGGCGTATCGGCAAGCGATGTGCGGTGCGTGACGAGCTTGGCCAGGGGCACCGCACCGTTGCGGATCGAGGCGGCGACGTGGTCGAAGTCGGCGCGCAGCGCATTGCGGCTGCCGATCAATGTCATTTCGCGTTTGTGGAATTCAGGGTCGGAAAAGACGATGTCGTCCTTGACGACGCTGACCAGCACCAGTGTGCCGCCATGGGCGACATGGGCGAAGGCCGACTGCACTGACTGGGTGTTGCCGGTGGCGTCGAAGACCACGTCGAAGCCTTCGCCTGACGTCGCTTCCCTGACTAGATCCGGGACTGGTCCACGTGACCCGTCGAGGCTCTGGAAACCGAGTTCGTTCGCGGCAAAATCGAGCCGTTCCGTGCTCATGTCGAGCAGTGTTACGTCGAGCCCGGCGATGCGGGCGAAGATGGCGGTGCCGAGCCCGATCGGGCCGGCGCCGATGACCAGCGTGCGGGCGCCGGGCTCGCCCCGTGCGCGCCGTACGGCATGCGCGCCGATGGCGAGGAATTCGACGGCGGCAGCGTCGGCCAGCGACAGGCCGTTTGCCGGATAAAGATTCTGCGCCGGCACCAGGATGCGTTCGCACATGGCGCCGTCGCGGTGGACGCCGAGCACCTCGATCCTGACGCAGCAGTTGGGCTTGCCGTGCCGACAGGCGATGCACTTGCCGCAGGAGAGATAGGGGTTGATGACGACCGGCTCACCAACGGCAAGGTCGACGCCGTCACCGGTCTCGACGATGGTTCCTGACACTTCGTGACCCATGATCCGGGGATAGGCAAGGAACGGGTGCTTGCCCTCGAAGATATGGTAGTCGGTGCCGCAGATGCCGACGTGGCTGACCGCGACCAGCGCCCAGCCGGCGGGCGGGGCGCCAGGCGCCGGGCGGTCTTCCAGGACAAGCTCGCCGGGTAAGCGGCAGACGACGGCTTTCATGCTTCAATCCAGTCTGTTCACGGCGTCGCCGGCCCGCTGTCATGCGGGCCAGTCTGATGCCAGGGATGGTCTACTTGCCGCGGCGGCGCAGCCCGTCGAAGTAGACGATGATGATGATCAGCGCGCCGGTGATGATGCGCTGCCAGAACGAGTTGACGTTGAGCAGGTTGGCGCCGTTGTTGATGGTGGCCAGGATGAAGGCGCCGAGCAGCGGGCCATGTACGGAGCCGACCGCGCCGAACAGCGACGTGCCGCCGATGACCGATGAAGCGATCGCCTGCAGCTCCCAGCCCTCGGCCTGGGTCGGGTTGCCGATGCCGATGCGGGCGGCCAAGAGCACGCCGACGAAGGCCGCGCACAGGCCGGACAGCGTGTAGGCCATGTAGATGGTGCGCGGGACATTGACACCGGATAGGCGCGACGCCTCGGCGTTGGAGCCGACCGAGAACAGATACCGGCCCCAGCGGCTGTGATGGAGGAAGATATAGGCCGGAATGCCGACCAGGATGACCATCCAGAACAGATTGGGAATGCCAATGAAGGAGTTGCGCGAGAAGGCGGTGAATGTGTCGCTGTTGATGTTGATCGAGTTGCCGTTGGTCATCAAAAGGCCGATGCCGCGCAGCGAGGTCAGCGTCGCCAGCGTGATGATGAAGGGCGGCAGGCCCATCTTGACGATGCCGAAGCCGTGAAACATGCCGATGGCGACACCGACCAGCAGTGTCACCAGAATGGCGAGCCAGATCGGGAAGCCGGCATTGATCATCATGGCGACGACGACGGTGGCGAAGCCGACCACCGCGCCGACCGACAGATCGATGCCGCCGGTAATGATGACGAAGGTCTGGCCGACCGCCATGATGGCGATCATCGAACCCTGGCGCAGAAGATTGGCGATGTTGTTGCCTGAAGCGAAGCTTGGCGTCGCCAGCGAAAGGACGATCCAGAGCAGCACCAACAGCGCCAGCAGCGTCAATCCGAACAGGACGTTGTAGTTGCGCTTCGGTTTTTCGGCGGGGATCGCCTCGATGCTCATGTCTGTCCTCCCAGTTTTTCTTGTTTCTCAGCAAGCGCCTGCGTGAGAATGTCCTCGTGACTGGCGGTGTGGAACCCATGCGTGGCCACCAGCTTGCCGCGCCGGAACACGTGCAGCGTGTCGGCCAGTTCGTAGACCTCCGGCAGATAGGACGAGATCAGGATGATGCCGGCGCCCTTCGACAGCAGCTCGCCGAACAGGCGGTAGATCTCGGCCTTGGTGCCGACATCGACGCCGACCGTCGGTTCGTCGAAGATGAACAGCTTGGCGCCATGCGCCAGCCATTTGCCGATGACGATCTTCTGCTGGTTGCCGCCGGAAAGGCTGGACGCCAGCGCGCCGCGCGTCGGCGTCTTGATCCGGAGGCCGGCGATCTGGCGGTCGGCCTCTGCCTTCTCCTTGGTGTTGGAGATCAAGAAATTGCTGGAGATGCGCTTGTAGATCGGCAGGTTGAGGTTAAGGCCGACCGGCAGATTGAGGCAGAGGCCCTGGTCGCGGCGGCTTTCCGGCGCCAGCGCCATCCCGAGCTTGATCGCGTCATGCTCGGAATTGACCTGAACCGGCTTGCCTTCCCACAGGATCTCACCTGCCGATTTGCGGTGGCGGCCATAAAGCGTAGTGACGAATTCGCTGCGGCCGGCGCCGATCAGGCCGTAAAGTCCGACGATCTCGCCGGCACGGACGGTCATCGAGACATTCTCGAACCCTTTGCCCGACAGGTTCCTGGTCTCGACGATTGTAGCGCCGGGGGCGAAATGCTCCTTGTGGTAGACCTGCTCTATCGAGCGGTTGATCATCATCTTGACCAACTCGGCGTCGTTGGTCTCGGCAATGTTCCTGGTGCCGACCAGCGTGCCGTCGCGCAGCACGGAGACGCGATCGGCGAGCTCGAACACCTCCTCCATGCGATGGCTGATGTAGATGATCGTCACGCCTTCGCCCTTCAGCCGGCGGATCAGCGTGAAGAGCTGGTCGGCTTCCTTGCGGGTCAGATAAGCCGTCGGCTCGTCGAAGATCAGGAATTTGGTGCCGCGCACGGTGGCGCGGGCGGCGGCGATCAGCTGCTGCTGGCCGATGGTGAGCTCGCCGAGCACGACATGCGCCGGCAGGTCAAAGCCGAGATCGTCGATGATCTTCTGCGCCTCCCTGACCATGGCGCGCTGCTGCAGGATGCCGAAACGTGAATTCTCCTCGCCGAGGAACATGTTGGCGGCGACCGTCAAATGACGGCAGAGCACGACCTCCTGGTGCACGGCGTTGATGCCGAGCGCCATTGCCTCATGCGGGGTCGCGAGGGCCGCCGGTTTGCCTTCCCAGAAGACATCGCCCGATGTGCGCGGCATCACGCCGGTCAGAAGCTTGATGAGCGTAGATTTGCCGGCGCCGTTCTCGCCGACGATGGCGTGAATCTCGCCCGACTTGAAGGCGAGATTGACCGGCTTCAGCGCGTGCGTGCCGGGATAGCGCTTCTCCAGCCCGCGCAATTCGAGGATGGTCCGCCCTGGTTCCAGCGCGGGGGCGGGATGCAGATCCTGCGCCGTCGAAATCATGACAATCCTCCCAGATTGGCCTCCCAGATAGGCCACACGACTGGCACGCGGCGAGGCAAGTACTCGCGCCCCGAAAGGCAGCCTAGCCTAAGCTTTCGGGTTGCCAAGCCGTTTGTGCCGGCAGTGGATGTTTCCGGGGCCCGAGGCCCCGGAAACGATTGTAGACGCTAGGCTCACTTGAGCTTCGGGTTGAGCAGTGCGTCGATCTTGGGCTCTTTCATGTTGGCCTTGGTCACCAGATTGGCGCCGGTGTCGACATTGGCTTCGACCTTCTCGCCCTTGGAGGCGGCGAGCGCGGTCTTGATGCCGTCATAGCCCATCCGGTACGGGTCCTGGACGACGAGGCCGGAAATGACGCCGTCATTGAGGAACTTGATCAGCTTCTCGTCGCTGTCGAAACCGATCAGCGCGAGCTTGCCGCCGAGGTTGTTCTCGGCGACAGCCTGACCGACGCCCTGCGCCATGATCAGGTTCGAGGCAAAGATACCTTTGAGGTCCGGATTGGCGGTGATCAGGTCGGTGGCGATGTTGAGGCCGGTGGTGGCTTGGCCGTCGGCATATTTGTCGGCGACCAGTTCAAGGCCTGGATATTTGGCCTTGAGCTGTTCCTTGAAGCCCTGGGCACGCTGCTCGAGCGAGCCGGCGCCAGGAAGGGCCGTGATCAGCGCGACCTTGCCCTCGACCTTGCCGCCATTGGCGGCGCCGATGGCCGCGGCCAGACCGTCGGCGGCGACTCGGCCGCCCTGGACATTGTCGGTGGTCAGGAACGAGGTGAAGGCTTTGGAGTCGGCGCCAGAGTCGATGCCGATAACCTTGACTTTCGCTGCTGCCTCATCGATCGGCTTGCCGAGCGCCTTGAACTCTGTCGGCGAGATGACGATGGCAGCCGGGTTGCCGGCGACGGCGTTTTCGAGGATCGAGATCTGGCCGTTGACGTCGGTTTCAGCCTGGGCGCCGAGTTCCGGCACATTGACGCCGAGATCCTTGCCTGCCTTGCGGGCGCCGGCCAAAACGATCTGCCAGTAGAAGGACGTGGTGTCCTTGACGATGATCGGAATGGTCACGTCCGCCGCCGAAACCGGCGCCGAATGCATGACGCCGGCGAGCATCGAAGCTGCTGCCAGCGCCATGACGGCGCGGCGGTTGAGAATGCTGGTCACGAATTTCATTAGGATTCCTCCCTAAGTCGCCCGGTGAACGTTACGGAAAGCTCCGTCCGGATAGGCGCGGCCCAAACGGAACTTTATCAATAAAAAACAGTTGCGCTGTTTTGATAGTGCATCAGTCTGGACGATGCAAGCGGTGTTTCGCGCCTGACTTCCCATGGCAGGCAGAGACACATTCGCACGCTGCTCCTCCCAAGATGCAGCCAGAAGCTCCCGTTTCGTTCCGTAGAGTCATGGAATATTAATTCCATGACTTAGTCAATATGGAATGTTCATTCTCTCGGCGAGGTCGCAGGTTTGTGAAGTTGGAGCCCGTCGTCAAGGGCATGTCGGTAAGATGCCGGCTTCATCCCAACTCCTGCACCACGGTGTAGGGACGGTATTTCTGATACTCCGTCTCCGGTACGTCCACGTCGAGCAGTTCGAGGTTGCGTGTCAGGTTCGCCAGTTTGGCGGTGCCGGTCAGCACGGTGGCGACCGTTGGCTCTTGCAGGGGAAACTGGAATGCGGCCGCGACCAGCGGGTACCCGCCTTCGCCGGCGATCTTCTCCATGGCGTCAACACGGTCGAGCATATCGCGGCTGGCGGGCTCGTAGTCGAAATGCGCGCCTTGCACCGGTCCGGTCGCCAATATGCCGGAGTTGAACACACCGCCGATGACCAGCGACGTCTGCTGCGCCCGGCACAGCGGCAGCAGTTCGGCTTCCGCACTGCGGTCGAGCAAGGAATAGCGGCTGGCGAGCAGGATGCAGTCGAGCGGCGCCCGGCGCATCACGTCGAGGCAGATCTGCACTTCGTTGACGCCGAGTCCATAGGCGGAGATCGTACCGGAGCGCTTCAGCTCCTCGAGCGCCTTGAGCCCGCCGTCCATCAGCTGGCGAAAGTGCAGCTTGGTCTTCTCGACGCCATGCGTGTAGGCGCCGATGTCGTGCACATAGAGGATATCGATCTTGTTCAGCCCAAGCCGCGCGTAGCTGAAGTCGACCGACCGCATGATGCCGTCATAGGAATAGTCGTAGTCGAGCGCGAAGGGCAGCGGGTCGACATAGGAGTGGTCGGGAACCTGGTCTTCAGGCACGGGGCGGAACAAGCGGCCGACCTTGGTGGAAAGCACATAGGAATCGCGCGGCTTATAGCGTAGGAAATCGCCGAAGCGCCGCTCCGACAGGCCGAAACCATAGAAGGGCGCGGTGTCGAAATAGCGCAAGCCTGCCTCCCAGGCGCCTTGCAGCGTTTCCATCGCCGCCTCGCGCGAACAGGCGCGGTAGAGGCCGCCGATCGCGGCACCACCGAAGCTGATCTCGGTGACCTCGAGTGCCGTCTGGCCGATGCGGCGTTTTTCCATGCAAAGCCCCCCGTTGCCGGCCGTTGTCCGGCCCGGCCATTCTACCACATATCAGCCAAATCTGGAGCAATTCCAGGAAAAGTGTGTAGCGGTTTTCCGTCCGGAATTGCGCAGAAACAAAGAGTTAGAGCGTCGCGCCGAGATGCCAGGGCACGAACTCGTTGTCGCCGTAGCCGAAGTCTTCGCTCTTGGTCTTGCGCCCGGAAGCCGTCTCGACGATCAGTTCGAAAATCTCGCGGCCCATGCCGGCGATGGTCTTTTCACCCGAGGCGATGACGCCGCAATTGACGTCCATGTCCTCTTCCATCTGGTGATACATGGTCGAGTTGGTGGCGACCTTGATCGACGGTGTCGGCCGGCAGCCGAAGCAGGAACCGCGGCCGGTGGTGAAGACGATGACGTTGGCGCCGCCCGCGACCTGGCCGGTGGCCGAGACCGGATCGTAGCCTGGCGTGTCCATGAACACCAGTCCGTTACCGGTGACCTTCTCGGCATAGCCGAAGACGCCGTTGAGCGGCGTCTGGCCGCCCTTGGCGACCGCGCCCAGCGACTTTTCCAGGATGGTGGTGAGGCCGCCGCGCTTGTTGCCGGGCGAGGGGTTATTGTCGATCGAGGCACCATGCTTGGCGACGTGGTCTTCCCACCACTTCACATAGCCATCGAGCTTCTTGGCGATCTCGGGCGTCGCCGCGCGGTAGGCGAGCAGATGCTCGGCGCCGTAGATTTCCGTCGTCTCGGACAGGATGCCGATGCCACCGACGCCGGCCAGGATGTCGACAGCCGCGCCCAGTGCCGGATTGGCCGTGATGCCGGACATGCCGTCGGAGCCGCCGCATTGCAGGCCGACGACGATCTCTGAGACCGGGATCGGCTCACGCTTCAACTGGCCGACTTCCTCGGCGATCTCGGCCAGCACCAACAGCGCCTTTTCCACCGATTTGCGCGACCCGCCGGCATCCTGGATGTTGAAATGGCGTTTGCCGGCGGCGACGCCCTTCTGGCCGTAGAGAGTGAGCTGGTTGACCTCGCAGCCAAGGCCGACCATCAGCACGCCGCCGAAATTCGGGTGGCGGGCATAGCCGGCCAGCGTGCGGTGCAGCACCATCATGCCGTCGCCGGTGGCGCTCATGCCGCAGCCCTGGCCGTGGACGATCGGCACGAAGCCGTCGATGCCGGGATATTTCGGCAGCAAGGTCCGGTTGGCGGCGTCGGCGATGGAATGGCAGACGGTGGCCGAGCAATTGACGCTGGCGAGGATGCCGATGAAGTTGCGCGTGCCGGCGCGGCCGTCGGCGCGGCGATAGCCCATGAAGGTGCGAGCGCGGTCGGCCTCCGTCGCATGCTCGGCCTCGCTCGGCGGCACCACCGGCAGGCGGCCGGCCTCGAACACCAGATTGTGCGAATGGACATGCTCGCCCGCCGCAATGTCCTGCGTCGCGCGGCCGATCGCCTGGGCGTATTTGACCACGGCTTCGCCGGCGGCAATCGGCTTGATCGCCACCTTGTGGCCGGGCTCGATAACCCCGGTGGCAAGCGCGCCGCCTGGCAGCGCGGTGCCGATTTCGATGCGGCCATTGGCAACGGCGACATTGTCGGCGGGGGACAGAAGAATGGTGTTGGAGACGTTCACGGGCGGGTTCCTGGGTGATCCTGGGATGCGCGGATTGACACGCGCCTGTTAAGAGTTAATGTCTTTTATCGTGAAAAAACAGTTTTGCGTCAATTGTTTTTTCGCAGGCGTTGCGCGTGCCTTTGGCTGGTGGCGGCGCTGCAAACAACGGACCGGACCCCAGCGAAAGCGGTTCCTGCTTTTCAGGGTCATGGTAACGTCATATTGCGCTTCAAGCCGGCCGCCGCAAGCGCCAGCGTGAGTGGGGCAGGGGATGTCGAAGAGCAACAACGTCTACAAGGACGCCTACAACAGGTGCCTCAGGCTGCTCGACGAAACGCGCAGCCTGCCGTCGGAACCGGAACTGGGCACGCTGCTCGGCGTCAGCCGCACCACCGTGCGCAGCATCCTGACGCGCATGGAGGAAACCGGTCTGATCGCCTGGAACAAGCGCGCCAAGACGGTGCTGCGTGATCCGCGTCCGGACGATTTCTTTCCTGAGGAAGAGACCGACACGCTGGCCGAGATCATCGAGCGGTCGTTCATGCGCAGGCTTCTCGCCGGCGGCGCCGAGGCCGGCATGCAGATCAATGAGCTCGAACTGGCGCGCGAGATCGGCGTCGGCACCACCAGCGTGCGCGAGTTCCTGATCCGCTTCTCGCGCTTCGGCCTGATCGAGAAGCGCCGCAACAGCCATTGGGTGCTGAAGGGTTTTACGCGGGCCTTCGCGCTGGAGCTGACCGAAATCCGCGAGATGTTCGAAATACGTTCGGCGGCTGCCTTCGCCGCCTTGCCGCAGGACAGCCCGGTCTGGGCCGATCTCGACCGCCTGGAGGACGAACATCGCCAGCTGGTACGCGAGATCGCCACGCGGTTCAACGAGTTTTCGGAGCTGGACGAGCGCTTCCACCGGCTTATCCACCGTGCGTCGCGCAACCGCTTCATCGTCGATTTCTACGACGTCATCGCCATGATCTTCCACTACCACTACCAGTGGAACAAGGCGCAGGAGCGTGAGCGCAACGAAGTCGCGGTCGGCGAGCATCTTGCCTATATCGAGGCGCTCAAATCGCGTGACCTCGGCAAGGTCGATGCCGCCTGTCGCAAGCACCTGAAATCGGCGCGTAACACGCTTTTGACCTCAATCCCTGAAAGCCGGGCATTGCAGAAATCCTAATCGCGCCGCGTTGCCGCAGTACCGAATTGCCGATTTTCGGCCTGCTCCGGCCGTGGTAGGTATCCTTCCAAGTCTGAAGAGGCAGATGGTTTGAACAGGCAAGTCATTTGAGCAAGAAGGGGAGACGCTGGAGCATGCCGGTCGCGCTTGTTGCGGCCTATTTGCTGCTGCTCCAATCGACGCTCGGCGCGTTCGCCTTCGGCACCGGCCCGAATGCCATGCAACTCGACGCTTTCGGCAACGTCATCTGTACACGCGACGGTGCCGCCCAGCGCCCAGGCGGTGACCAGCACCCGTCGCATCTGCCGGCCTGCTGCACGCTTGGCTGCAGCATGTTTTCATTGGCCTTTGGACCGCCGGCCAATGCCGGCCTGGCTCTGGGCAGCCTTTCCTTTGAAGCGGTCGCCTTCGTCTTTCCGGCGAGCATTCATCTCGACTTCGCGCGCGAACGCTCGCCGTCGAACCCGCGCGCGCCGCCGCTGGTGGGCTGAGCCTGCTTGCCTGGCGGACCCTTTCGCAGGCGCACCCATCCAAAGATCAAAACTACTCGCGACCGGCAACGGCGCGATCATCACTTCATGGAGCAACCATGTCCCATTCCTTCCCAATCGCCGTGCGTCCCATGCTCGGCGACAACAAATCCCTCCTGCGCACCCTTGAGGAGCGTCTCGGCATTGCCGTGTTGGCTTTGGTCCTGTTGTTCTTAGGCGCCCAGACTGTTTTCGCACATGAATTCAAGGTCGGCGATCTTGAGATCGGGCATCCCTGGTCGCGTGCCACACCGGCCGGCGCCAAGGTGGCCGGCGGCTATTTCACCATCACCAACAATGGCAGCACGCCGGACCGGCTCGTGTCGATTTCCTCCGACATTTCGGACAAGGCCGAGCTGCATGAGATGGGTGTCAAGGACGGCGTCATGACCATGCGGCCGGTTACCGGCGGCCTGGAGATTCCAGCCGGCGGCAAGGTCGTTTTGGGTCCCGGCAGCTATCACGTGATGTTCATGGATTTGAAGCAACCACCCAAGCAAGGCGAGATGTTCGCCGCCACGCTGACCTTCGAAAAAGCCGGGACAGTGACGATTAAATTCGCCGTGCAAGCCATGGGCAGCGCGGCGCCTCAAGAAGACAACGACTGAACCGGCCATCGTACCGATCAAGATTCTAGAGGGACAATCATGAACAAGTATCTTTTGTCGGCCGCGGCGCTCCTCGTGCTGGGGACGAATGCCGCGTTCGCGCACATCACGCTCGAAACCCAGGAAGCGGCGGTCGGGTCGACGTACAAGGCGGTCCTGCGCGTGCCGCATGGCTGCGACGGCAAGGCGACAACCGCCGTGCGCGTGCAGATTCCGGAAGGGGTGATCGCGGTGAAACCGATGCCGAAGCCGGGCTGGGCGCTGCAGACCAAGAAGGGCAAATATGAAAAATCCTATCAGCTCTATGGTCAGGCGGTGACCGACGGCGTCAAGGAAGTCGACTGGAGCGGCGGCAATTTGCCGGATGAATTCTACGACGAGTTCGTCTTTCGCGCGACGTTGACGGCGGATCTGCCCGTCGGCCAGAAGCTGTACTTCCCAGTGGTGCAGGAATGCGGTGATGCCGCCGACCGCTGGATCGAGATCCCGGCGGCAGGGCAGGATGAAGACGCGCTGGAGAACCCGGCACCCGGCATCAAACTCACGCCGAAGAAGTAATTTTCTCGCGGCGCGCTCTGCTCATAAGGGCGCGCCGCATCCCAAGGCATGCCATGAGCGCAATATCTTCCCTGTGTATGGTCGGTACGACCGGCAAGCCCCTCCGCCGCATTGCCGGCGGGCTGCTGGCCCTGATCATGCTGTGCGTCGTCATGGCCTCGACAAACCAGGCCCTTGCCCATGCCGCGCTGATCAAGACCGACCCGGCTGACGGTGCGGTCCTGGCGCAGGCTCCGGCGCAATTCTCACTAACCTTCAGCGAGCCGGTCTCGCCGCTGGTGCTGACCTTGGTGAAGCCCGATGGCACGCCTGTTGCGCTGACATCCTTCCGCCTCACTGACCAGACCGTCGAGATCGACAATCCGCAAACGCTCAAATCCGGCACGCATGTGCTGAGCTGGCGTGTGATTTCCGCCGATGGCCATCCGGTCGGTGGTTCGCTGCTGTTTTCCATCGGCGCGCCGAGCGAACCGCCGGCCGTGTCCGAGGTGATCGACTGGCCGCTGCGGTCGGCGATCTGGATCGGGAAGGTCTTTCTCTACATCGGTCTTTTCCTCGGGGTTGGCGGTGCCTTCGCCCTTGCCTGGCTGGCCGGCGACGGACGCGCCGGTCAACGCTTTGTGGCCATTGCGATCCTGTGCGGGCTGGTGGCGGCGCCCTTGTCGCTCGGCTTTCAGGGGCTCGATGCGCTCGGGGTGCCGCTCTCCCATCTCGCGCAAGCAGTGATCTGGCGGACCGGGCTCGGCACCAGCTTCGGCTGGACGGTGCTGGTTGCCCTGATTTCGCTGGGGCTCGGTCTGTTGTCGCTGGCCGGACCGCGTGTACTCGCCAGGCCGTTTGCGCTTGCCGGGATTGCCGGCGTCGGCGTTGCGCTTGCCGCCAGCGGCCACGCCAGTGCGGCCGAACCGCAATGGCTGACGCGGCCGATGGTGTTCGTGCATGGCGTCGGCATCGCCTTCTGGGCCGGCGCACTGGTGCCGCTCGGTCTCGCGCTGAAGCGCCAAACAACTGACGCCGTCGCTTTCCTGCGCCGCTTCTCCTCAGCGATCCTGCCTGTCGTGGCGGTGCTTGCCGCGGCCGGCCTCGTGCTGGCCGTCATCCAGGTGCAGACGCCCTCGGCGCTGGTCGGCACCGCCTATGGCCGGCTGCTGCTGGTTAAGCTTGCGCTGCTGGTCTTCCTGTTCACGCTTGCTGCCGTCAATCGCTGGAAGCTCACCGCCTCGGCCGAGGCGGGCGCTACGGAGGTCCAGCGCAGGCTCACCCGCTCGATCGGCGTCGAAATGCTGATCGTGCTGGCGATCTTCGGCGTTGCCGCGGGCTGGCGTTTCACGCCGCCGCCACGGGCCCTGGCGATCGCGGCGGCGCAGCCGGTTTCGGTCCATATCCATGCCCTGCAGGCGATGGCCGATCTCAGCATCACGCCTGGCCATGCCGGGCCTGTCGCTGCCTCGATGATCATCATGACCGGCGATTTCGGCTCGCTCGACGCCAAGGAAGTGACGCTGGTGCTGTCGAAGCCTGATTCCGGCATCGAGCCGCTGAAGCGCGCGGCGACCAAGCCCGGCGACGGCAGCTGGCGTGTCGACAACCTCGTCATCCCGGTCCCCGGCCGCTGGACGGTGCGCATCGACATCCTGGTCTCGGACTTCGAGATCGTGAAGATCGAAGCGCCGGTGGACATCAGGCCGTAACCGACAGATGCAATACCATTGTCGAACGGTCTGCCTTGTGCAACTGCAACACAATTCGGCGAGGCGGTTGACGCGGCCCGAAAGGCCCGTCAATCATCCCGCCAAATCGCGGGCTCCAACCAATAAGATCCGAAAGCAGGGAAGAAACGATGGAAAAAGCCGAAATCGGCCTGATCGGCCTTGGCACGATGGGCTCCAACCTGGCCCTCAACATCGCCGAACACGGGCACCGCATCGCCGTCTTCAACCGCACAAGGGCACGCACCGACGCTTTCGTCGAAAATGCCGGCGCGCTGAAGAATATGGTTGTTCCCTGCTACAGCCTGGAAGAACTTGCTGCGGCGATCCGGCCGCCGCGTCCGATCATCATCATGGTGTTGGCAGGCAAGCCTGTCGATGAACAGATCGAAGCCTTGCGCGGCGTGCTTTCGGCCAACGACATCGTCATCGACGCTGGCAATGCCAATTTCCGCGATACGATGCGGCGTTTCTCCGAATTGTCCGGATCGGGCCTGACCTTCATCGGCATGGGTGTGTCCGGCGGCGAGGAGGGCGCGCGCCACGGCCCGTCGATCATGGTCGGCGGTACTGAGGACTCCTGGAAGCGCGTCGAGAACGTGCTGACCGCCATCTCCGCGAAGTTCAAGGACGAACCCTGCGCCGCCTGGCTCGGCACTGATGGCGCCGGCCATTTCGTCAAGACCATCCACAACGGCATCGAATATGCCGACATGCAGATGATTGCCGAGATCTACGGTATCCTGCGCGATGGCCTGGGCATGGGGCCGAAGGACATCGGCACCGTCTTTGAAAAGTGGAACAAGGGCCGGCTCGATTCGTATCTGATCGAGATCACCGCCAAGGTGCTGGCCGCCGACGATCCGAAGACCGGAAAGCCGGTGGTCGATATCATCCTCGACCGCGCCGGCCAGAAGGGAACCGGCAAATGGTCTGTCATCGAGGCGCAGCAGCTCGGCATTCCGGCGACTGCGATCGAGGCGGCGGTGGCGGCGCGCGTTCTGTCGTCGATCAAGGACGAGCGGCAGGCGGCGGAAAAGGCCTATGGCAATATCGTTGTGACGAAGATTTCCGGCGACAAGGATGTGCTGCTGAAAGACCTCGAACTGGCGCTGCTCGCCGGCAAGATCGCCGCCTATGCGCAAGGTTTTGCCGTGATGAGCGGCGCCTCGAAGGAGTTCAACTGGAACCTGCCGATGCCGACCATCGCCAAGATCTGGCGCGCCGGCTGCATCATCCGCTCGCAGATGCTGGACACGATGGCGGACGCGTTCGGCTCGGGCGGCGCGGCGACCAACCTTTTGATGGCGCCGGCCTTCATCACCATGATGCAGGAGGCGCATCCGTCGCTCCGGCGCGTTGTTGCCAAGGCTTCGGAGGCCGGCTCGCCGGTGCCGGCGCTGGCTTCCGCTCTTGCCTATTTCGACAGCTATCGCCAGGGCCGCGGTACCTCGAACCTGATCCAGGCGCAGCGCGACTTCTTCGGTGCGCATGGCTTTGAACGCATTGGCGAGCAGGGGGCCTTCCACGGGCCGTGGGGCAGTGGCGCTGCCGGCTAAGCCATGGAGCGCTTGTAGGCCAGGACCTCGCTCGGCACGCTGAGACTTTGCAGCGAGCCAGGTGCTGAGCCGCCGATCCAGCCGAGAACCGAGCGGGCGAGCTCCGAGCCCGCCAGCCGGAAGTTCTCGTTGACGATCAGCAGTTCGGGCCGAAACAGGTGCAAAAGGTCCGATGATTGCTTGGAGACGATATCGACGTCACGGCCAAGCTTGAAGCCCGCATCCTCGATGCCGGCGACGAGCGCGAGCGTGGCGGCGGCGGCGCTGCTGACGATGCCGTCCGGCCTGATGTCGCGGCGCATCAACTGCGCGGTCCTCGTCCTGATCTGTTCGATCGAATGGTCGATCGACACGGTGCTGAACGGGATCTCGCTGGCGCCGACCTCGCTCAGCGCATCGGCAAAGCCGTTGACCGTATGGCCGTGATAAGTCAGTCCGACGGGTGGCGCCAGCAGAGCGAGCTTGCGGCGTCCCATGCTCGCAAGGCGCCGCACAGCTTCGACCGCGAAAGCGTGATTGTCGAAATCATGATAGGGGTGGACCAGCCCCATGTCGGTACGGCCATGCGTGGCAAAAGGAATGCCGTGCTCCAGCAAATAGCGGGCCCTGGCATCATTCGGCTGCGTGCGGGAAATGATGACGCCATCGGCGGAACCGGTCTCGACCAGATAGCGTATGGGGTCGAGCGGATCCTGTGAACGCGAATAGGGCGTGACGATCAGGTGATAGGGCGTGTCGGCGAGCACTTCCGAAACGCCGTAGATGATATCCGAGACGAAGCTCATGATCTCGCGCTCGGTGTTGAGTACGAGGCTGATGACGTTGGTCCTGCCGGTGCGCAGGCGTACGCCAGCACGGTTCGGCCGGTAGCCGATCTGCTTGGCGACCAGCTGGACGCGGCGCCTGGTCTCGGCGCCGATCTCCGGCGCGTCCTTCAGGGCGCGCGATACGGTGGTGACGCCGAGCCCGGTCATGAAGGCAAGCGTCTTCAGCGTCGGCCGCTCGCTGGCCGAATTCTCGTCGTTCTTTTCCGTACGCCGTTTGTCCATTTGTCCCGCCCGTCAGGCGCATAGCAGCCGCAGACCGGGTCGGCAATCGCCGTGATTGGCGGTGCGGCACGATTCCGGGCCCGGCGCGATGTCAATATACTGAAACGTTACAGATTGCCAGTCTCAGGGGGCGACCTGGTGGATAGGCAAGCAGACACGTGATCGTGGATTCCCTTGAGAATCCAAGGCTAAACGTCGCCCTAACTGCCTTTTCACCGCCTTTCATGGAAGGCCCGTCTGTTTTGCGGTGCGGTAGCTCATATTGCGGCGCACAATGGACTCGTTGGCTTACGCATTTTGTTCGCAGCTCGAAAAAATATCAGACGGCGATCACGCTTGGGGTTGCGTCATTCCTGCAATTGCCTTATCCAAAATCTGTAACGTTTCAGATTCTGGGAGGAACCGAAATGCGATACAGGATTTTGACCGCTGCGCTGGCAGCATCGGCGGCGCTACAGTTTGCCGGCACGGCCAAGGCCACGGACCTGGAAGTCATCCACTGGTGGACGTCGAAGGGCGAGTCGGCGGCGGTCTCGCAGTTCGCAAAGGCCTTTGACAACGACGGCCATGGCGACAAGTGGGTGGACAGCGCGATTGCCCTGGGTGAAACCGCCCGCTCGACCGTCATGCAGCGTGTGCTCGGCGGCGATCCGCCCGGTGCGGCCCAGTTCAATCCCGGTCGCCAGTACGAGGAGCTGATCTCGGGCGGCAAGCTGCTCGACCTCACCGATGTCGCGACCGCTGGCAAGTGGGATCAAGTCATTCGCCCGAAGGCGATCGGCAGCGCCTGCCTTGTCGACGGTCATTGGTGGTGCGTTCCGGTCAATATTCATTCGAACTACTGGGCCTGGTACTCCAAGCCGGTGTTCGAGAAAGCCGGCGTGCCGGAGCCGAAGAATCTGGCCGATTTCATTGCGGCCGCGCCGAAGATCAAGGAAGCAGGCCTCATTCCCTTCGCCATCGGCGGCGACGGAAACGGCTGGCAGATCCAGTTGCTCTTCCAGGACATGGTCACAGAGGCTCTAGGCGTCGCCAAGCGCGACGAGATGTATACGAAGAAGAGCGCCGAAATTGCCGGCGGCCCCGAGATGAAAGGCGTCTTCACGCAGTTGAGGACGCTGAAGCAGTTCACCGACAATGGCTACGCCAACCGCAATTGGAACGACACCACCAATCTGGTGATCACCGGCAAGGCCGGACTTCAGGTGATGGGCGACTGGGCGCGCGGCGAATTCGCGGCCGCCGGCATGACCGGCGTCAAGGATTTCGGCTGCATGATCGGCTTGAACGAGGCCAAGCCGGTGGTCAGCACCGACGGCGATATCATCGTTTTCTTCAAGCAGAACAATCCGGATGTCGAGGCAGCGCAGAAGCGTCTTGCCGCACTGCTCATCAGCCCTGAGGTTCAGGTCGCCTTCAACAACGCCAAGGGTTCGATGCCCGTGCGTGGCGATGTCGACATGTCGACGGCCGACCCGTGCATGCAGAAGTCGCTGAAAGCGGTGGAAGATCCGGCCAACATCGTCACCGCGACCAACCGGTTCATCACCGAGAACACCAACCAGCAGCTCAATGAGCTCGTCGCGCAATTCTTCGCCGACGACTCCATGACAGCTGACGACGCTACCGCGAAGTTCGCTACCATCATCGGAAATTCCGACTAGGAGCCGTTCCACCTCGGCTCGTCAAGCAGAAAGCCTTTGTCGGCGGGCTGACAATCGCAGGATCGGAAGCCGTAGCGGTTGTGAATCTGGCGGAGGCTGACTTTCGCGTCGCCAGACGATCCCGGTGTATCGGTAGAAGCGGAGAAAGACGGACGATGCAGAGGAGCTGGAGGCGCAGATTTCACCTGCCTGCCGTCATCGGCACGATACCGATGATTCTCGTTGCCGTCGGCGTCTTTGTGATCGGCATCGGCTTCTCGGTGCTATGGTCGTTCACCAGTTCCAAGCTCTTCCCCAATTACGATTTCGTCGGCCTGGCGCAGTACAGGCGGCTATGGGCCGACAGCCGCTGGCTCGTCTCGGTCAACAACATCTGGTTCTTCGGCCTGATGTCGATCACCTGCAACATGGTGTTCGGCTATCTGCTCGCCGTTTTCATGGACCAGCGCATCCGCCAGGAAGACCTGTTCCGCTCGATCTTCCTGTATCCCTTCGCCATGTCGCTGATCGTCACCGGTCTCGTCTGGCAGTGGGTGCTCGATCCCAATCTCGGCCTGCAGGAGGCCATGCGCAACCTGGGCTGGTCGAGCTTCAGCTTCGCCCCCCTGGTTGACGCCAACACCGCGATCTACGCGCTGGTCGTGGCGGGCATCTGGCAGGGCTCGGGCGTGACGATGGCGATCCTGCTTGCCGGCCTGCGCGGGGTTGACGAGGAGATCTGGAAGGCAGCGAGGGTCGACGGCATCCCGACATGGCGCACGCATGTTTCCATCGTGGCGCCGATGATGAAGGGCGCCTTCGCCACCGCCTTCGTTCTCCAATGTGTCGGCGTGGTGCGCGTCTACGACCTGGTCATTGCCATGACTGGCGGTGGGCCGGGCATCGCCACGTCGATGCCGGCGGTCTATGTGATCCAGCTGATCACTGTGCGCCAGAACGTCGGCCAGGGCATGGCCGCGGCAACGATGATGCTGCTGCCGGTGCTGGTCGTGCTGGCGTTCGGCGGACTTGTCATGTGGCGGCGCAATCGCCAGCGGGAAGCAGCCCTATGACCGCCGGCGTGATCACCACTCAAGAACAGCCGGATCAGGCTGGCGTCGCGCCGTTCGGGCCGAAACCACGCCGGACATCTGTCGGGCGCATCGGCCTCTATGCGTTCCTGGTCGTTGCGGCGCTCTTCTTCCTCATCCCGGTCTACATCATGATCGTCACATCGCTGAAGGGGATGCCGGAGATCAGGCTCGGGCATCTTTTCAACTTTCCGGTCGAGCCGACCTTTCAGCCCTGGGCCGACGCCTGGCTCCATGCCTGCACCGGCCGCGACTGCTTCGGCCTCAGCCCAGGCTTCTACAATTCGGTGAAGATCACCGTGCCGAGCGTGATCATCTCGATCATCTGTGCCTCGATTAACGGTTATGCGCTCACCTTCTGGCCCTACAGGGGCGCCAATCTGCTATTCGGGTTGCTCGTTTTCGGTGCCTTCGTGCCCTATCAGGTCGTGATCTATCCGCTGATCATCGGCCTGAGCTCGGTCGGGCTGTTCGCGACCCTTCCTGGCATCATCATCGTGCACACGATCTTCGGGATGCCCATCCTGACGCTGCTGTTCCGCAATTTCTACGCGGCACTGCCGGTGGAGCTGTTCAAGGCGGCGCGTGTCGACGGGGCGGGTTTCTGGCGCATCTTTTTCTCCATCATGCTGCCGATGTCGGTGCCGATCACCGTCGTCGCTATCATCCTGCAAGTAACCGGCATCTGGAACGACTTCCTGTTCGGCATCGTGTTCGCCGGGCGATCGAACTGGCCAATGACCGTGCAGCTCAACAACATCGTCAACACCACGACCGGCGTGCGGGAGTACAATGTCAACATGGCGGCGACCATCCTGACGGCGGCGGTGCCCCTGCTCATCTACTTCGTCTCGGGAAGATGGTTCGTGCGCGGCATCGCCGCCGGTGCGGTGAAAGGCTAGTGGATATGGCGCAGAACGGTACCAGCGTTTCAATCCAGGACTTGTCGCTGAATTTCGGTGCGGTGACCGTCCTGGAGACGCTCAATCTCGATGTCGCCGAAGGCGAGTTCATCGTGCTGCTCGGGCCTTCCGGCTGCGGCAAGTCGACCTTGCTCAACTGTATTGCCGGCCTGCTTGACGTCTCCGAAGGCCGCATCTTCATCAAGGGCAAGAACGTCACCTGGGAAGAGCCCAAGGATCGCGGCATCGGCATGGTGTTCCAGTCCTATGCTCTGTACCCGCAGATGACGGTGGAGAAGAACCTGTCCTTCGGCCTGCGCGTCGCCGGCACGCCAAAGGGCGAAATCGCCAAGCGGATCGCGCGAGCGGCCGAAATCCTGCAGATCGAGCCGCTGCTGCAGCGCAAGCCGGCGGCCCTCTCCGGCGGCCAACGCCAGCGCGTGGCGATCGGGCGCGCGCTGGTGCGCGATGTCGACGTCTTCCTGTTCGACGAGCCGCTGTCCAACCTCGATGCCAAGCTGCGCTCGGAACTGCGCGTCGAAATCAAGCTTCTGCACCGCAAATTGCAGAACACCATGATCTACGTCACCCACGACCAGATCGAGGCGATGACGCTGGCCGACCGCATCGCGGTGATGAAGGGCGGCGTCATCCAGCAGCTCGACGCACCGCAGACCATCTACAACCGCCCGGTCAACCGTTTCGTCGCCGGCTTCCTTGGCTCACCGGCGATGAATTTCATCGACGGCAGGCTGGAGAAGGACAAGGGCGACTGGCATTTCGTCGTCGAGGATGTGCGCATTCCGCTCGCGACCTACGGCTTCGAGAAGGAGCCGGTGCCGGGGCCGGCCGTATTCGGCATGCGCCCCGAGCACGTCGCCTTCAACAGCGGCGCCGGCTGGCCGTTTACGGCTGACGCAAATGTCGAAGTCGTCGAACCGATGGGCTCCGATACGCTGGTCTGGCTGAAGCTCGGCAAGCAGAATTTCACCGTCCGCGTGACATCGGAGCGCACACCGAAAAATGCCGACGCGGTGAGCATCGGCTTCGATCCGATGCGGGCCTCGCTGTTCGATGCCCAAACCGGCAACCGCCTCTAATCTCTCCCCAAGAACCATCCCCCAAGCCCCACCATACCAAGCAGAACGGACAAAGACGATGAACTGGTCATTCCAACTTTACAGCGCCCGCAATTTCCAGCCCTGGGAAGGCGTGCTCGCGACACTCGGCAAGCTTGGCTACACGCAAGTTGAAGGCTTCGGCGGCGTCTATGCCGATCCCAAGGCCTTCCGCGCCGAACTCGACAAGAACGGCCTTGCCATGCCGACCGGGCACTTCTCCATCGACGCGCTGGAGAAGGATTTCGACGGCGTGCGCAGGATCGCCGAGGCGCTCGACATCAAGCTCTTGATCTGTCCCTATCTGCTGGCCGAGAACAGGCCGTCCGATGCCGCCGGCTGGCGCGGCTTCGGCGAGCGTCTGGCCAAGGTCGGCGAGGTGGCCTCGAAGGCCGGCTACGGCTTTGCCTGGCACAACCATGATTTCGAGTTCAAGGCACTCGCCGACGGCTCGGTGCCGCAGGACCACATCCTGTCTTCCGCTCCCGGTATCGGCTGGGAGATGGACCTCGCCTGGGTGGTGCGCGGTGGCGCCGATCCGCTGCCCTGGATCGAAAAGCACGGCAAGCGCATCGTCGCCGTACATGTGAAGGACATTGCAAAGCCGGGCGAAGGACTGGATGAGGATGGCTGGTCGGATGTCGGCCACGGCACGATCGACTGGGCCGGCCTGATCAAACTGTTGCGGGCCAAGAGCGCGGCAAATTACTTTGTCATGGAACAGGACAATCCCAACGACATCGAGCGCTTCGCCCGCCGCTCGATCGCATCCGTCAAGGCTTACTAGGAACAATCATCATGGCAAAGAAGCTGGGTACTGGGAAACTGGGTATTGGCGTCATCGGCTGCGGCAACATCTCGAAGGCGTATTTCTCGCTGGCGCCGCTGTTTCGCGGCATCGAGATGCGTGCCTGCGCCGACATCAACATGGACGCGGCGAGGGCGCGGGCCAAGGAATTCAAGCTGCGCGCCGATACCGTCGAGGACCTGCTCAAGGCCGACGACATCGACATCATCGTCAATCTGACCATTCCGGCCGTGCATTACGAGGTGTCGAAACGGGTGCTCGACGCCGGCAAGCACGTCTATTCCGAAAAGCCGTTCGTGCTCTCGCTCAAGGAGGGCCAGGACCTCAAGGCGCGGGCCGAGAAAAAAGGGCTGCGCATCGGCTCGGCGCCCGACACTTTCCTCGGCGGCGCGCACCAGCTGGTGCGTGAACTGATCGACGAGGGCAAGCTCGGCAAGATCACCAGCGGTACCTGCCATGTCATGGGTCATGGCATGGAGCATTGGCACCCCAATCCGGATTTCTTCTTCCAGCCGGGCGCCGGACCGGTGCTCGATATCGGGCCGTACTACATCACCAATCTGATCCAGCTGATCGGGCCGGTGAAGCAGGTGGCGGCTTTCGCGACGACTCCGGCCAAGGAGCGGACGATTTCGTCAAAGCCGCGCGCGGGCGAAAAAATCCCCGTCAACACGCCGACCACAATCCACGGCCTGCTGGAGTTCGAGAATGGCGCCGTGGTGACGCTGAACACCAGCTGGGATGTCTGGGCTCATGGCCACGCGCCGATGGAACTCTATGGCGAGGCGGGCACGGTGTTCGTGCCGGACCCGAACTTCTTCGGCGGCGACGTGCGCTTCACCGAAGAAGGCAAGCCGGTCAAGAAGCTGCCGAAATGGAAGCATCCGCTTGGCGTTCCCAACGAGATGCACGGTCAGGGCATGATGGCCAATTACCGCACATCAGGCCTCGCCGACATGGCGCTGGCGATCGTCGAGGGGCGGCCGCACCGCTGTTCGATGGAACTGGGGCTGCATGCCGTCGATATCATGACCGGCATCCTGCGTTCCGGCGAGACGGGAAAATTCGTCGCCATGCAGACCACCTGCGAGCGGCCGGCCGCCCTTGGCGTCAAGGCAGCCAAGGAACTGCTGGCGAAGAAAAAGTAGGCCGCAGGGATTATCGATAATTTTTCAAATCTCCCTCTCCCCGTTTCGCCGGGGAGGGGGTAAGGAGAAGGCGAGCATCGATTCAATTGTTCCTTCCGGCGATCCCCGCGCCGCCTGATCCTGAGGATTCCCATGCCCTACATCGCCACAGAAAACCGCTACGAAAAAATGATCTACAACCGTTGCGGACGGTCCGGTCTCAAGCTGCCGGCGATCTCGCTCGGCCTGTGGCACAATTTCGGCGATGACACGCCGCACAAGACGAAGCAGGCGATTGCCCGCAAGGCCTTCGACCTCGGTATCACCCATTTCGACCTCGCCAACAATTATGGGCCGCCGGCCGGCTCGGCGGAGACCGCTTTCGGCGAAATCCTGCGCACTGACTTTGCCGCCTATCGCGACGAGCTGATCATCTCGACCAAGGCCGGCTATGAAATGTGGGCAGGGCCCTATGGCGAATGGGGCGGGCGCAAATACATGCTGGCCAGCCTCGATCAGAGCCTGCAGCGGATGGGGCTCGACTATGTCGACATCTTCTATTCGCACCGCTTCGATCCCGACACACCGCTGGAAGAAACCATGGGCGCGCTCGACCATGCGGTGCGCTCGGGCAAGGCCCTCTATGCCGGCATCTCGTCCTACAATTCGCAGCGCACCCGCGAGGCCGCCGATATACTGAAGCAGCTCGGCACGCCCTGCGTCATCCACCAGCCGAGCTATTCGATGCTGAACCGCTGGGTCGAGGAAGATGGCCTGCTCGATACGCTGGAAGGGCTCGGCGTCGGCTCGATCGTTTTCTCGCCGCTGGCGCAAGGCATGCTGACCGACAAATATCTCGGCGGCATCCCCGAAGGCAGCCGCGCCTCGCAGGGCAAGTCGCTGAAGACGGCCTTCATCAATGACCGCACCATCGCCAACATCAAGGCGCTCAACGCCATCGCCGGCAAGCGCGGCCAGACGCTGGCGCAGATGGCGCTGGCCTGGGTGCTGCGAAAGGGCAAGGTGACGTCGGCGCTGATCGGCGCCAGCCGGCCGGAGCAGGTCGAGGACTGCGTCGGCGCGCTGAACGTGCTTGACTTCAGCGATACCGAATTGGCCGAGATCGACAGCTACGCGCGCGAATCCGACATCAATCTGTGGGCGGCCTCCGCCGAGCGCAAAGGCCCGCCGAGGAAATAGGGTTGCCAAGGGAATAGCTCCATTTGGCAAGCCGGCAAAACAGAAACGGCGGGACATATCCCGCCGTTTTCATGTGAAAGCAAATGCCGCGTTTCAGGGCGTCTTCGGCTTCTGGGCGGTGCCCAGTCCTGCCTTCGGTTTTTCCGGCGCGGGAGCAGGGGTCTTCATCTTCGCCTCGATCCAGCCGCCATAGTTGGCCAGCCGCGTGTAGATGCCATAGGCGTCCTTGTGGCCGCAGGCCGCACTGCCGTCGGCCGGGCCTTCGCCCCAACTGACGACGCCGACCTGGACCGGGCCATCAGCGCCAGTGATGAACAGCGGGCCGCCGCTGTCGCCGTTGCAGGCATCGCGCACGCCGCTGGTGGTGCCGGCGCAGATCATATTGCTGGTCAGCGGGTCGGTCATGTCGGCGGCGATGGCGTTGGCGGCGGCATCGATGCCCTTTTCCGAATAGCGCATGCGGTGGGACAGATCGCCAAGGGCTGCCTTCAGATCATGTGCATAGATGGCCTTGATGCCGCTGTTGCAGGCCTTGTTCGGCTGCAGATCGAGGTCGGCGACCATCAGCGTGGTCGGGAACGTCCCGTCCTGCATCTTGCCCCAGCCGGTGACGGTGGTTTTGCCGGTGTCGGGGGTCGCCTCGTGGGTAAGCTTGATGGTCGGCGCATCGGCCGTATCCGCAAGCCGGAGCAGGCCAAGGTCGTTGTCGAGCGTCTGCTCGCTATAACCCTCGTTGACGATGACCTGCACCACTTTGTGGCGCTTGCCTTCGCTGAGGTCGGTGGCGCCCGTCAGCACGGTGACCGAATCCGGCGAGATCGGCTTGCCCTTGTCGTTGAGGCAGTGCGCCGCCGTCAGCACCCATTGCGGCGCGATCAGGCTGCCGCCGCAGAATTGCGCATTGGCCTGCGAGGCGGGATTCTCGTCCAGCCTGGCGGAGGTGAGCAACGCAACCTGGAAAGGATAGGCGCCCTTTTCAGCTTGGTTGCCGCCATAGACCCGGTCGGCGCCCTCGGGGTTTTCCGCCGCCGCCTTGGCCCTGGCATCGTTCACCCGCTGCATCGGCGAGACCGCCGCTTCGGGCCTTGCGGTACTTTCATCCGCCTGGCCGGTGTTGATTGATACAAAGCCAGCGGCAATGCCAAGCAGCGATGCGGCAGCGATTGGTCCGAACCGATTTGTGATGTGCACCTGAACCCTCCTGAGACAATTCTCCCGCGCAGATCGACGCCGGGCATTGTGCAAGGAGGTGCTGCCGGTTCAGCGATCCGCACGCGTGCCGTATCGAAATGGCGCGCGATCGGTCACAAAACCGAAGCCCACTTTTGCTAACCGTGCCCGCGAGTAGAACCCGCACAAAATCCTATAGCCCCCCACGGGCTACGTGGAAGCGATTTGTCATTGCCAATCTAGGATTATTTTAGGCAGTATGTCGCGATGGGGTCTTTTGGCGGGGGCTTAGATTGACCGTGGCAAACAACGAACCGGTGCGTACGCCGATTGCCTTAACCATTTTTTCGCTACCACCACGATCTCGACAATATTTCTGTATTTTGATCCAGTCCTTGCTGACTTTTGGGAGAGTCTCACCATGACAAAACTGACAAACGTTATGATTGCGTCCGCATTGCTTTCCACCGCAATGTGGACGGTCCCGGTTTTCGCCGCCGACCCTGGTTCCGCCAGTGCCGGTAATGGCGAAAGCATGCGGGACATATCTTCAGGCGACTTCAAGGCTGGCCGGGCAAGACCGATCACGACACCGAAGCTTACTGACGAAGACAGCCGCGCCGCGCCGCTCACCGACGAAAAAACGGCTGTGAAATCCTATGGCATCGTCGGGCGTTCCGCCGATGGCAAGGTGATCAAGATCGAACCGAGCGAAGCGCTGCGGGAGATCATCATCAAGGAACTGAATGCGCCGGCCAATGGAGCTGAAGGTGGCCCGCGCAAGACCGAGGATCCCGGGCTTGGCGAAGGCGAAGCCGGCCGCCAGGTTTTCGGCACCGACGATCGCGAGCAGGTCAAGAACACCAAGACCTATCCTTTCTCGGCAATCGGCTATCTCGAAGCCAAGTCGAAGACCGGCTACGGCAGCTGCTCGGCGACCCTGATCGGCCCGCGCACCGTGCTCACCGCAGCACACTGCCTCTACAGCCATGAGGACAAGGACTGGCTCTCAGACTATCTGTTCGTGCCGGGCCTCAACGGCAGCACCAAGGATGACGCACCGTTCGGCGCCTTCACTTATGAAAGTGCTTATGTGCTGCAAGGCTTCATCGACAACTACCAGGGCTATTATGGTTCGGTCATCCCGTGGGATCTCGGCATCATCACGCTGAAGCAGGATGTCGGCACCAATCTCGGCTGGCTGGGCTACGCCAACTATGACGATCTCGGCGACTTCACCGCCAACCTCGTCGGCTATCCCGGCGACAAGCCGATGGGCACGATGTGGAAAGCGAGCTGCGAAGTGAAAGCCGAGAACATCGCCCCGGAATATTTCCAGTATGACTGCGATACGTTCCCGGGGTCGAGCGGCAGCTCGGTCTATGCCTACGACAACAACTCCAAGCAGCGCATCATCACCGGCGTCAACGTGGCGGAAAGCCCCGAGGCGAACACCGCCGTGCGCCTGAACGCCGCCAACATCCAGTGGATCAACAGCCTGTACAAATAATCCGGGCTGAATTCGCAGAGAATGCAAAGGCGGCGGGTCAATCCCGCCGCCTTTTTCGTGCCGATCCTTCCGCTTGCACGAGGCAGGCACCGCGACTACGCTTGGCTTGCCAAGGGGTTGGCATCCAAAGGGGTTTTCGGGATGGCGCGGGCAAGGTCATTGTTCGGGGTCGCGGCCGCATCGATGCTGGCCACGCTGATGCTTTCAGTGGCCTTTGCCGATGCCGCCGCTGTCGGCGGTGCCTGGGCGGAACGCGTGCAGATACTCTATCAGCCCGATACGCGCTCGGTGCTGCGCCGGACCGTGCGCGTCTGGGACTTTCATCCGGAAAAGAACCTCGACTTCGTCTGGGAGCCGGCGGCTGGCCAGTCGCCCGATAAGACGATCGCCGAGGATGGCACCATCAGCGGCAAGGGCAGGCTGGTGTGGCGGGTGCGCGGCTCGGCGAGCTATGACCCGAAGACCGTCTACTCCAGCTATTTCGGCGACGTCAGGAACGGCCGGCCCGATGGGCAGGGTCGGCTCGAGTTGCGCTCGGGCGAGGTCTTCGATGGGCATTGGCTTGGCGGAGCACTCAACGGGAAAGGCATCCATGTAGATGCCGACGGCAATCGCTATGAGGGGCAATTCGTCGATGGCATCCCGAATGGCGAGGGCCGGCTGCTGTCGAAAACTGGCGAGATCTTTGCCTGCTCTTTTGTCGATGGCCTCAAGAACGGCAAGGGCCAGACCCGGCTCACCGGCGGCACGGTCTATGAATCGCAATGGGTGATGGGCAAGGAGGTCAGCGGCTCGCGCCCGGACGTTCTGGCCGATGCCAGGGTCGGCGGCCTTCTCAAGGCGCAGGCCGGCGGCGGTGATGCCGACAAAGTCCAGATCGGCGTCGTGGTCGACCAGCGCATGACGCAACAGGCCGACATGCAGTACCAGCATCTAGTGCGCGACGAGGACATCGCGATCTATCCGCAGGCGGAGGAGGACAATGACAGCTGGAACGGCACCGGCCAGATCACGACCAGCAATGTCTTTGGCCGCAAGGACTGGGACGAGGCGCCGGCCTTCGCCGAGGTCGACCTCAAGACGACAGACCAATCCAAAGTCAAGCTCGACCGCCTGGAAATGAAGGTTGCATCGAGCGATGCCTACCGCAAGCCGATGCTGTCGATATCGGAGCATTTCGGCTGTGTCGGCTTCCGGCCGGATTTCTCGATCATCAACAATGGCTGGGGCGACGCCAAGGACATGAAGATGTCCATCCAGTTCACGACGGTGGACGAGGATGGCAACCCGACCGGCCAGCCCAGCCGCATGTTCAGCAAGGACATTGGCAGTTTCGGCGAGGGCGTCGACGTGTCGATCAAGAGCGTGCTCACCGAAGCCGGCGTCGATACGGCCAGCCTGGAAACGGGGCGTTTTCCCTGCCCTTCGGTGGACAGTCTCAATGTCTGCCGCAGCCAGCTGACCAACAAGATCAAGTTCGGCGAGGTCGCCGACTATCTCGGCAATATGCAACAGGCGATGACGCTGAATGCGATCGGCAAGTTCGATTATTTCTGGGCGGATGACGAAGGTCATGTCTATCAGAAGAGCGAGCCGTTCCGCGCCTCGGTGAGCATGGCGGTTTTCGAGACCCCCGAATCGATGGCCGAATGCGGCGATGGCGGCGGGGGCACACCGGAAGCGATGCGCTACCAGAACATCGAGTTCCCGATCGGCAAGCACGACTACACCATTGCAATGCCGGTGCGCGGCAACAGGAACGTCAGCGCCTACACGGCGCGGCTGAAAATGTGGTCGTCGATGTCGTCGGTCCACAGTTTCAGCATCGCCGCGCATTTTGCCGACGGCAGCGTGCGCGAGAGCAAGCCGGTGACCTTCTTCTATTTCAAGCCGAAGCGGTCGCTGTTCGAGACCAAGACCGAGCCGGCGGCCTGCTATCTGCCGCGCGATATGGCCGGCTGCGGCTAGGCTCTCCTACTTGCGACCCATCTCGAAATAATTGGGCAGCGGAATGAGCCTGGTGAAGATCGTCCCTTGGGCGAAGACACGCAGTTCCAACATCGATCCTGACGACCTTTCTGCGCTCTGGTCGAACAGGAAATTGCCGAGCGAATAGACCTCCGCGACATCGCCGCCGGCAAGCGGGACGATGGCCTCGCTCGACACATGCGGATGGCCGCCGACGATCGCCGAGACGCCGCGCAACCGCATCTCATCGGCAAGCATCTGTTCGCGCGGCGACGGTTCGGTCTTGTATTCGCGGCCCCAATGGACGAAGGCGACCACCGGCCGCTGCCCATTCTCATGCAGCAGCCGGTCGAGCAGAGCAGGGGTCAACAGGTCGGTGTTCTTTGAGCCGTTGGTGTCGATGTCGGTTAGGCCGACGAGATCGAGATCGGCAAGCGCCAGCGTCTCGCCCTGGCCGAAATGCGGGATGCCTGCCTCGTTCAGGGCGCGCAACGTCTCGGCATAGCCTGACGCGCCGAGATCATAGGCGTGATTGTTGGCAAGGCCGACGCCGGCGACGTGCAGCCGCTTCAGCATGCTGGCAGCGAGGTCTTCCGGCATGGCCAGCGTCATATCGTCGATCGCTTCCGGCACATTGGGCAGGATGACGCCTTCGAGATTGATGATTAGCGGCCGCGATCCGGTCAGCGCTAGAATGCTGTCGACGATCTTGTCGGCAACGCCGTCGCGGACCAGGATTTTCTTCATGGCACGGCCGAAATTCACGTCACCAGCGAGATAGTAGATCCTGTCCTTGGGCCGTGTCGGGTTGTTGAAGCCGGGACCGAAGGCACCGAACAGCGCCACGACATAGCTGGTGGTCCGCTCGACATAGTCGGACGTGTGTTCCTGCGAGTTCTCGTTGGCGACGACCAGCGGCTGGGCGCCGAACAGTTCGCGCTGCAGCCTCGTCTGGATGTAGAGCGCGCCGACGGAATCGGCATGATCCGGCTGGCGCAAGCCCGCTATGCCGTCTAGCGATCCGGCGGCCAGCATATTCAGCGTCTGCTGATCGAAAAGCCGGGAGTCGTGCTGCGGCAGATAGTGCGAAAAGTCGGTGGATTCGACGATCAGCGTGTCCTGGTCGACGATCGGTTTGAGCGCCTCGGCCAGCCTGTCCCAGTCGCCGCGCTTCGCCTTGACCGACATCGCCACCGGCACGATTTTCGCCTCGGGGAAATAGTGGTGGAGGAAAGGCAGCATGGCACGCACGCCGTGCTCCTTGTCGAACAGGCAGGATTCTTCGACCATGTCTCCATGTGCCTCCAGAAGGCGCACGGCATCGGTGTCGGCTGTAACCGGGCCAAGTACTGTGTCGAAGCCGCGCGCCGCGGTGGCGTAGAGCTTGTGCGTCTTGTGGAAATGGTCCGGCGACAGGATGACGATGCGCTTATAGCGGAAGCCGGATGCCGCGCGGAAGCCGAGTGCCACGAGGTCGGCGGCCAGCAGATGATGCGGCACGGTGATGCCGGTCAGCCGCTGGTTGGAAGGCTGGATAGTGGCGACGCTGGCGATGGCATTCTTGAACAGCGTCGCGTCGTCATAGAAGGGCGGGAAGTTTTCGCTGCCGGGCGGGCAGACGATCGGGGCGGCCTGTACCGCGCCGCTGACAATCAGAGAACAGACGACAATAGTCAGCAGACGAGCGATCACGGCTCAGCCAACACAATGTTCTCCACGCCGCCGACATAGTAGAACGGCTTCTGCTTCGACGACGTCAGCCGAACCACTTCACGCGAAATGAAATCGGCGAGCCCGAACAGCGTGACGCCGCCATCCGAGGTTCTTGCCTTTCCACGCAAACCTTCGAGGATCGAATAGGTGAAGACGCCGTGGCCGAGTTCGGGCAGCTCGGCGGCGGTGTTGTTGGCGGCGGTGGCGGAGAACACGACGATGCGTGCGTCCTGCGCGTCCTTTTCCAGGCGCGGATTGAAGGCGTTGGCGGCATGGCAGGTGTCGAGCAGCATGAAGCGCATGCCCTTGGCCCGCTCGACCGATTTCTGGATATCACCCCAGTCGACAAGCGAAGAGCGCTTCCAGCGGTCGGCATCCTGTTTGCGACCATCGGTCGGGATGAAATAGTAATCCTCATCGATGTTGATGCCGTGGCCGGCGACGAAGATGATGGTGGTGTCGTGCTCGCCGGGTTTGTCGAGGAAATCGGCGAGCTGGTCGTCGATCGTGTGCGAGTCCGGCTCCATGATGTTGTCGGCGCTAGCGACTGTGTAAGTCTGCTGCGCCTTGTCAGGGCTCTCGTCGAGAGCCTCGCGGTTGACCAGAACCAGCGTCTCCATCGATGAGAACAGCGGCGCCGATTTCTGTGCAACCACTTTGAGGAATTCGGTGGCATCGTCGACGGGGTAGCGCAGGTCGCAGGCGTGGCCGGAGCAGGCGTCGGTCAGGAACGGATATTTGTCGACGCCGATGACCGCGACATAGAGCTTGCCCTTGGCCTCGGCCTTGTCGACCTTCCTGGCCAGCGCCGTCACGCTGCGCTCGGTCAGGTAGCCAAATTCATTGGTGCCGGTGATACGGATGGTGTTTTCGCCATTCTCGACCGGGATCTCGACGATTGTCTTGTTGCCGTCCGCCGAACGCGTGGCAATGTCGCCGACATTGCGGCTGTTCGACAGGATCGAGAAGCCGGCGACATCGGCGCCGGCCTCCTTGGCGCCTGTGATCTCGACGGCGACATAGCCATCGCGTACCTTGCTCTGGTCGTCGGCCAGCCGAATGCCGAATTCCGGCGGCTTGCGCTGCAACAGCTTCTGCAACTCGTTGTCGACGCCCGGCCGCATCTCCTTGACCGCCTGTTTGGCACTGCGCAGGATTATGGCGCGGCGAACCATTTCCGGGCTCCAGAGATATTTCTTCAACTGGCCGGCGCGGATGAAGCGGCCTTCATGGTCGCGGCCTTGGTTGACCTGCCAGCCGATCAGTTTGTCGCCCTCGTCGGAGGAATAGTAGTAGCCCTGCGGCATCCAGGCGATCCATTGCGAGCCGGCAAAGAACATCGACACGATCAGCTCGTGCGTCTTCAGGTTCCACAGCCTCAACGTCTGGTCGGCGCTGCCGGTGACCAGAAGACCGGCTTTCTGCGAGGCGACCATGGCGTTGATTTCGCCGGTATGGCCGGTGAATTCGCCGGAAACCCTGGCGGTCGCGGCCTTGTATTCCAGCAACGTGCCGTCATTGCCGCCGGTGATCAGGCCAAGCCCGTTATCGATAAGCGTGAAGGCGGAATGGACAAAGCCGTTGGTGGCGTCGTTCTCGATCGAGCGTACCACCTTGCCGCCATTGGCGATCTCCAGCACCGCGTTTTCCAGTGCGTCCCTGCCGCCTTGAGTGGCGTGCAGCGACCACTCACCGTCGGTCAGCGCGGCGCGGGCAAACGAGCCCGGCTCCGTCAACGGCTGCGGATCCTCGAAGAACCGCTCGGTGGTGGGCAGCTCCAGCCTCTTGTCCAGCGCTCCCATCTGTTCCGGGCAAGCGACGCGCTCGGGACAGGGGTTGGCATTGCTCCAGGCGATGATACCGTTCGCCGCGTCGATGCCGATGGCAGTCACCGGCTCCCCCACTCCTTGCAGCAAGGCCTTGCGTTCCCCCGTCGCCGGGTCCCAGACCTGGACGGCGTTGCGCGTGCCGCCGGCGGTCGCCACCAGCGAGCCGTCGGCATTGGCGGCGCTGGCATAGACCGTGCCGTCATGGCCGGCATAGTCGAGCAGTTTCTCGCCGCTGTCGGTGTTCCAGACGATGGAGCGGTGCTTGTCGGCGCAGCGATAGCCGCAGGAGGCGATCAGCCGCGATCCCTTGGCGAAGGTCAGCGAGCCGATAAGGAAATCCTGCCTCGGCATGGTGCGCACCAGCGTGCCGTCGGCCGCGCGCCAGAGCTGGACCTGGCCGTCCTTGCTGCCGGTGGCGAACAGGCTGCCATCTTGCGAGGTGGCCAGCGCCATGACGCTGATGTCCCGCAATGGCTTGGCTTCATCAGGCAAGGCGATCTCCTCGCCCTTAGCGACGTCCCAGAGCCGGATGCCGTTGTCGGTCGTGGTCGCCGCCAGCCGGGTTCCCGCAGCGGCGAAGGCCAGCTTGTCGATGTGCCAGGAATCGGCGTCGAGTTTCTTGTCCAGCGTCCAGCCTGACGTGGCCTTGTCGTCCGGTTTCCACAAATAGACGACGCCGTCGGCACCGCCGGCGGCAAGCGTCTTGCCATCGGGAGAAAAGGCGAGGTCATAGGTCGCGTAGTCGGCGGCCTTGAGCACAGCCGTGATCTTGCCGCTGGCGAAATCGAACAGCCTGATGTCGCCATAGGGCGGCTTGTCGCCGAGGCTGGCGCCGAAATAGCCGCCGGCTGCGATCGTCTTGCCATCCGGCGAGACCGCGACCGCGAAGATCTTGCCGTCGCTGCCATTGCCGAGATAGCCGCGTATGGTGCGCAGCGTCACGCCGCTCTGCCAGTCCCAGACGCGGATGGTCTTGTCGTCGGATGCCGAGACGATATCCTCGCCATCGGGTGTGAAGGCGAGGTCGGCAATCCTCGCGGTGTGGCCCCCGGTGTCGAGGTCGAGATGGAAATCCGGGGCGTCCTCGGCGCGAGCGAACGAGGCCGTGACCAAAGCTGCGGCCATGGCGAGCCAGCGGCAGGCGCGCATGAGGCGAACGGGGATCCCGGCCTTTCCCATCACTATTTGGCTTCAGCCGCCGGTGGCCCGCTGCGTACATAGGCTTCGATCGCCGAGGCAAAAGTCGGCGAACCGGCCTTGCGCTGCTTGTCGACATAGCCGGCAAAATAACTCCAGAACGAGACGGCATAGTCGCGGAAATAGGCGTCGGTCACCTTGCGCGAACACAGGTCGCCGTCGATGCAGAAGGACAGGCGGTTGAGGAAATAGACGATGCGGTCGAAATTCTCGTTGAACTCGGCGAGCGGCATGTCGCCGCCAGCGGCGGTCATTGCCTCGATGCCGATACGCTGCCGGAAAACCTGCTCCTCGGTCGGCGAAGGATTGGCGCTAAGCAGATTGTCGTATTTGGCATTGAGGGCCGCGAGCCGATCTTTCAACGCCCGCTGCGCCTGTTGGTAGTCCTTGGTCTCCCAGAGTTCGACCAGTGACATGGTCTGCTCGACACGCTTCTGCTCCTGGTTGGCGAGGAACTGGTAGACCGAGAATGCCAGGGTGAAGATGATGGCGAAACGCACAGCCATGCCCGACCAGGCATAGATGAGCATGCGCCAGTCACGGTCGGTGAAGGGATTGCTCTCCTTCTTGATCTCATGGCTGCTTGGCCAGGGGAAACCTTCGGTGGTTTCCGGCAGCGTCTGCTTTGCCGCCGGCGCCTTGGCGGGTGCGTCAGCAGCGATTTGCCTGGTGGTGCCGGCAGGCTTCTTCATTTGCAGCTGTCCAGTTGGATGGTGGCGGAGGGGTCAAGCACGACGCCGGGCGCCTCCAACTGCTTCTTCAGGCACTGCAGTTGCAGGCGCGAAACCATGAACTGCATGTCCGGTTCCGCAGGCGCCTTTGTCGGTGACGGCAATGCCTCGACGATGCCGCGCGAGGCACAGCTTGAGAGATCGACCACGACAGCGTTGCCGTTGCTTTTGGCGATCTGGTCGTACTGGTCGAGAAAACAGGTCGCCAGTTCCGAGTTGGTGACGATCTGCTTGACGCACAGGCCGCAAGCGTCCTCTGCCGAAGCGTTGGCGATCAGCAACAGGCTGCCGGCAAGGCCGGCCACCGCTCCACGCCAGGGAAACACAAAATTCTTCACGATCGATCCTATCTTGCTTTTGTCAGGCCATCATGCGCCATGGCCGCGGCCGGGAATGTTCTCATATCGCGCCAATCGCGCAAGAGCCGACGATACCGGGCCGTTAGGGCCGCGCGCCGGAGCTCAGGCGCGTGGCACCGTCTCCATCGGGAAGATCATCACCGCGCCCTTCGGGCCGCTCTTGTCGGCAAGCCGCATCACCGAGCGGGTCGGCGGCGCCGCGCCGATATCGGCGAGCATGTCGGAGAAGCTGGGGGGGCCGAGGCCACGCGTCATCGAGGCGACGCCATCCTGCGCCAGGAAACTCAAATCCTCCTTCTCGCTCTCCGGCGGCGCCTCGGTCAGCACCGCGATCATCCGCTCCATGCCGAAGCTGGTGTCTGTGAAGGCGAGCAGCCCTTCCTCCAACGTTGCCTGCGGGGCGAGGCGCTCGGCAACGATGTGGGTGATCGAATAGTCGCTGCCGACATAGAGCACGTTGATATCGACCAACTGGTCCGAGCTGTTCTTGGCCAGCACATGCACCTCGTCGCCCGGTGAGACGCGCGGCACCACCGAAGCCTGCAAGGGTTCAAGCCCATCCTTGTCGCGGCGCTTGACCTGGAACTGGACGTCGACATCCTCGGGCTTGTAGTCGGAGGCCGCCGCCAGCCGCGACAGGCCGGTGGCCCGGAAGATGGTGCGCAAATTCCTGGTGGTGGCGTCGACCAGCTTCTGGCGATCGTCCGGGTGGATGATGACCAGCGGCGGCTTGCTGCCGTCCTTCAAGGTCACGTCGCCCGATGACGGCAGGAACCACAGCGCCGGCTTGTCGGATGCGTCCTTGGCGGCGCCTTCGATGGCATTCTCGCGCATCACCGCGAAGCGCAGCTCGGCGCTCTTGCCCGGGTCGACCAGCTCGATGTTGAAGCCGGTTTCCTTCGCGGTGGCCAGTTCGTCGAGGACTGAATTGACCAGCGCGGTTTCCTTCTCCAGTCCCTTGGTCGCGGCCGGGCGTGCGACTGCGAGCTTGTAGTCGACGGCGATCTCCGCCACCCGCGCATAGGCGTTGGCGGGAAAGTCGGTGAGCTTGAGTGCCGGCTTCTTCTCGAATTCGACCGGCTTGACATGGCTTTCCAGGTTTTTTGCCGATTCCACCTCGAGATAGCCGACTGCGTCGGACAGCGACGACAGCGCCGACGGCAGGATGGCGAGCTTGCTGCCCGGAGTGAGGCGATGTAGCAGGCCGGCGCCGATCGTCGCCTCGCCGTCCTTGACGACGATGGGCCACTGCATGACCGCGTCGGTCTTGTCGGTGCCGAAGACGCGCGCGTCGAGTTCGCCCTCGAATAGCGGCGTCGGCCGGGTACGGCTGTCGGCCGAATATTGCTGCAGCACGGCCTGGCCAAGCTGGCGATAGGTGACGTTTGGATTCTCCGCCAGTTTCGACAGGATGGTGAAGGTGAACAGGCCGAAGCGCGGCGCATCCGTCGTGCCCTTGGGCAGTGGCATTTCCGGCGTCGTCTCCACCGTCTGCGCGGCATAAAAGGCGACCAGCTTGCCCTTGGTGATCGCCTCGCCGCCGGTAGGCGTCAGGTTGAAGGCGGGCTTGCGCGCGCCATTCTCGTCGAGGCCGCGCGAGGCGCTTGCGACGGTGTCCTCATAGGTCTTGATGGCCGCCGCTCTTGCCGCCTCGTCGCCGCCGACCAGGTCGGCGAATTCAACCTTGCGCTCCAGCTCGTCATCGACCTCGACGGCGCGTGTCGCGGTGCCGGAATGGCAGCAGTCGAAGACAGCCCAAACGAAGGCGCCCTTGTTGCGGATGGCGTCGAGCGCGTCGCCGATTTCGTTGTCGACCAGCGCGTTCGGCACGCCGGCATCGCGGTTGATCCACTTTTCGATGTCGACAGGCAGGAAGATCTCGTCGAGCCCGTCGGTCTCGTCGCCCTTGACCCTCTCCGGCTGCTGGGCGCCGTGGCCGGACAGATGCAGGTAGACGAAATCGTCGCGCTGAACCTTGGCAGCGAGGTCAGCCAAGGCGGCCTTGATCGCAGCATGGGTCGGCAAGCCATTGGCGCCAGGCACGTCCTTGGCGAGCAGCGTGACGTTTTCGGGTGCGAACCTAACCGGGGCCGGCACGTTCTTCAGCAGATACTCGTGCACCAGGCCGGCATCGTTCTTCGGCCCGATCAGCCAATTCCTCTGCGGCAAGGCAGGATATTCAGTGCAGGCGACCAGCAGCGCATGGTAGGTGCGCGATGCGGCCCGGGCTCGAAACGAGACCGTACCGGCGGCCATCAGCGCCGAAGTGCCGACAAGAAGCGTCCGGCGTGTCAATTTGATCATGATTGCTTCCCCAAGCCCGATCGAATTTCCCAAGCGAAACCATCCTCGTCGAGGATTTTGTCAGTATTTTGAATGTCGCTGCGCCATCAAGCTTGCCGTCACCAAATGTGCCGGCACGTCATCGATTGGTCCGGGACAACAGAACAGTAGCAAAGACGACGGTTCGTCGCTATCTCAATGGGATCAGGCGGTTTGCCCGGGCAAACAGCCTGAAGATGGCGTTGGACAAAGTTGGAACCGGACCATGGCGGCTAGGGATGTGCTGACGAAAAACCAATTGTGCGTGCTCGAGAAGCTCGAGACCGCCAGCGGACCGCTCAGCGCCTACACCTTGCTCGACCAGTTGCGCGAGCGCGGTTTTCGCGCGCCGCTGCAGGTCTATCGAGCCCTCGACACGCTGGTCAAATCTGGCTTCGTGCACCGGCTGGAAAGCATCAACTCCTTCGTCGCCTGCGCCGAACCGCACGACCACAGCCATTCGATGACCGCTTTCGCCATCTGCGACACATGCGGGCAGGTGACCGAGATGTCGGATCACGATGTGGGCCACCAGCTCGACGAATGGGTGCGCTCGACGGGATTTGCCGCCAAGAAGGCAGTGATCGAGTTTCGGGGTGTGTGTGCGAAGTGCCGGGCGCAAGCGGCTTAAGCTACGTCTCGAACTCGTTCAAGAATGTCTCATAGACCACATATCGCGTGGCTCGGGGCGTGAGGTACTCCACAAGCAGGGGTCTAACTTCGTCCTGCCACGACAGCTTGCCCAACCCAGCTCCGATTTTCGGCAAGGCAACGGATTCTATCAAGTTCCTGTCAGCCCACTTGGCAAGCCCACGAATCGCCTTGCGCAGATAGGGTAGTGTGGCGTGATACATATCGGGCTGGGTCGCCAGATAGACAAAGCCGGGCTGATCGCCATCCGGTTTCAAGGCCCAGAGTTGCCCCCCTGTAAATTTACCTGCCCGCGCGTGTTTCTTGAAAGCGGCTTGTACATTAGGCCACTTTTTCGAAATCTTCAGTGCGAGGCCGGTGCCAAGCCCCTCCTGATTGCCCTCGGCGACGCCCTGAGCGATGTAATTTTCTTTTGCTGCCAGCAAATCCCCCGCGACAAAGACAATCATAGGATTTTCAGTGCGCCTCGTCCCAGTTGTGGGCCGCACGGGCATCGACATGCAGCGGCACCGACATCGATACCGCCGGCATCGCCGCGTTTTCCATGACATGGCGCACGACCGGGATTGTCGCCTCGACCTCCGCCTCGACCGTTTCGAAGATCAGTTCGTCATGCACCTGCAAGAGCATGCGGGCCGATAGCTTTGCCTTGTCCAGCGCCTCCTCCATGCGCACCATGGCGCGGCGGATGATGTCGGCGGCGGTGCCTTGCAGGCGGGCATTGATCGAGGCGCGCTCGTTGAACGCGCGCAGCGATGGGTTGGACGAGCGGATGTCGGGATAGTGGATGCGGCGGCCGAAGACGGTTTCGACAAAGCCGTGCTCGCGCGCATAGGCCTTGGTTTCCTCGATATAGTCGCGGATGCCGGGGAAACGCTCGAAATATTTCTTGATGTAGTTGCTGGCCTCCTCGCGCGGGATCGACAGCTGGTTGGCGAGGCCGAAGGCCGAGATACCGTAGATGATGCCGAAATTGATCGCCTTGGCGCGGCGGCGGATCTCCGACGGCATGCCTTGCACGGGCACGTTGAACATTTCCGATGCGGTGATGGCATGGATGTCGGCGCCGTCGGCGAAAGCCTGCCGCAATTGCGGGATCTCGGCGACATGGGCAAGCACGCGCAGCTCGATCTGGCTGTAGTCGGCCGAGACCAGCCGGTTGCCCTTATCGGCGATGAAGGCGGTCCTGATCTTGCGGCCTTCGGCGGTGCGCACCGGAATGTTCTGCAGGTTCGGGTCGGACGATGACAGACGGCCCGTCGTCGTCGCGGCCAGCGCGTAGGAGGTGTGGACGCGCCTGGTGTCGGGGTGGATGAAGCCGGGCAGCGCATCGGTGTAGGTCGATTTCAACTTGGTCAGCTGGCGCCAGTCGACGATCTTGCGCGGCAGTTCATGGCCTTCGGCGGCAAGGTCTTCCAGCAGCTGCGCCGAGGTCGACCATTGGCCGGTCTTGGTTTTCGAACCGCCGGGCAGACCCATGCGGCCGAAAAGGATATCGCCAAGCTGCTTGGGCGAGCCGATGTTGATGCGTTCGCCGATGAGTTGGTAGATTTCCTCTTCGAGCCGGGCGGCACCTTGCGCCAGTTCGCCCGACAGCCGCGACAGGATCTGCCGGTCGACGGAGATGCCGCGCTGCTCCATGCGCGCCAGCACCGGCACCAGCGGCCGCTCCAAGCGCTCATAAACGGAGACCAGACCCTTGGCGGCAAGCCGGGGTTTCAGCACCAACCAGAGCCGCAGCGTCACATCGGCGTCTTCCGCGGCATGAGCGGTCGCTCTGTCGATGTCGACCTGGTCGAAACCGACGGCGCTCTTGCCGGAGCCGGTCACGTCCTTGAGCACGAGCGGGGTATGGCCAAGCCATTTTTCGGCCAGCGCGTCCATGCCGTGGCCATGCGGGGTGCCGGCATCGAGCACGTAGGAGATCAGCATGGTGTCGTCGAACGGCGCGACATCGATGCCGTAACGGCTCATGATGACCAGATCGTATTTCAAATTCTGCGCAATCTTGAGGACCGATTTGTCCTCGAGGAGCGGTTTTAGCACCGCCAGTGCCTCGCGAAGCGGGATCTGGTTTTCGAGCGTGCCGCCGCCGAGCAGGTCGCCATTGCCGCTCTTGTGGGCGAAGGGAATGTAGCCGGCGCGGCCGGGCGCCGTGGCTATCGCCATGCCGATCAGTTCGGCCTGCATCGGATCGCCCGACGTCGCCCTGACGTCGAAAGCAGTGACACCAGCCTCCCGCGCCTCGGCGATCCACGCCTTCAGCGTCGCGATATCGCGAATGCATTGGTAGGCTGACGTGTCGATCTTGTCGGTTGCCGCACGCTCCAGCCGCAAGGCTGAGAGCAGGGAAGGGGTGTCACCTTGCTTCCCGGTGTCCACTGTAGTGGTTGCCGCTCCGTTGGCCTGGCTTGGCTCGGCACCGGTCCGAGCCGAAACTGGCGCTCCGGCGCCGACATCGGGGCCGTGCGCATTGTCGGCGCGTTCGACAGTCACGGCGACTGCCTGGACGTCGCCGGCCTCGGTGCTGGTCGCTTCCGCCACGCGGCGGGTCAGCGAGGTGAATTCCATGGTTTTCAGGAAGCCAATCAGCTTTGGCCCGTCCGGGGCATGCAGGACGAAATCGTCCAGTCCGTCGGTCACCGGCACGTCGTTCTTCAGCGTCACCAATTGGCGCGAGATCAGCGCCTTGTCGGTGTTGGCGATGATCGATTCGCGCCTCTTGTCCTGCTTGATCTCGCCGGCTCGGGCCAGCAGCCCGTCGAGGTCGCCAAACTGCTCCAGCAACTGCGCCGCCGTCTTCGGCCCGATGCCGGGCACGCCAGGCACATTGTCGACCGAATCGCCGGTCAGCGCCTGCAGATCGACCATCTTTTCCGGCGGCACGCCCCATTTCTCGATGACCTCGGGGATGCCGATCTGACGGTCCTTCATCGGGTCGTACATGCCGACCGTATCGCCGACCAGCTGCATCAAATCCTTGTCCGAAGAGATGATGGTGGTGTCGCCGCCGGCTTCGCGGGCCAGCCTGGCATAGGTGGCGATGAGGTCGTCGGCTTCATAACCTTCGATCTCGATGCAAGGCAGGTTGAACGCCCTGGTTGCCTGCCGGATCAGGCCGAATTGCGGGATCAGATCCTCGGGCGGCGCCGAACGGTTGGCCTTGTATTCGGGGTAGAGGTCGTTGCGGAAGGTTTTCGAGGAATAGTCGAAGATGACCGCGAAATGCGTCGGCACAATGCCTACATCGGTGTTGCGGGCATCCTGCATCAGCTTCCACAGCATGTTGCAGAAACCGGAAACGGCGCCGACCGGTAGGCCATCGGACTTACGCGTCAGCGGCGGCAGTGCGTGGTAGGCCCGGAAGATGTAGCCGGAACCGTCGACAAGAAAGAGATGATCGCCTTTTTTCATGCCGGCAGGGATAGCGCGGCGCGATGGCTTGGTCCATGCCAAAGGCACCGAGACCAACCGGTTCCGGCAACACCCTGACAGAACGAAGTCGACCCGGCTGATCACGCCCACGTTACAAAAGTGTAATTTTCGTGCCCTTGAAACGCCACGTTCAAAGACACAAATACAGGTCATCGGCAGTTTTCGCCGAGTCCGGAGCAAGGCCCGTCCCCCGCCTATCCCGGACAACTGCGGCAGCCTATCCCCCCTCTCCGGGCTGCCGCATCGTTTCGAGTACAGGACCGCCGTGGTTCCCCCTCCACCACGGCGGTCTTTTTTTGCCTATTGCTTTTTTGCATGTCGTTCTCCCAAAACCGGGGCCACTTTTGGGACGACATGCATTGGCGATAGCCGACTCGCGCGTTGGTCCAATGGTCCCGGGCTTTTCGTTTCGCCGCTCTGCCTTTACGGTTCCGGCACTGAATCGAAAGGCTCCAATAATGTCCGCAGTTTCCCCCGTCCTCGACCGTCTCGACAAGAATCTCGACCAGAGCCTGGAGCGGCTATTCGGCCTGCTCAGGATCAAGTCGATCTCCACCGATCCGGCCTATGCCGCCGACTGCCGCAAGGCTGCGGAATGGCTGGTGGCGGAACTCAAGCTGATCGGCTTCGATGCCAGCGTGCGCGACACGCCGGGCCACCCGATGGTGGTGGCGCATCATGAGGGGCCGGCCGGCGCGCCGCATGTGCTGTTCTACGGCCATTACGACGTGCAGCCGGTCGACCCGATCGAATTGTGGGAAAGCGATCCGTTCGCGCCTGCCATCAAGGAGGTCGGGCCCGACCACAAGGTGATATCAGGGCGCGGCTCGGCCGACGACAAGGGCCAGCTGATGACCTTTGTCGAGGCTTGCCGCGCCTGGAAACAGGTGCATGGCAATCTGCCATGCCGCGTCACCATCCTGTTCGAGGGCGAGGAGGAGTCCGGCTCGCCGTCGCTCAAGCCGTTCCTCGAGGCCAATGCCGAAGAGCTCAAGGCCGATTTCGCGCTGGTCTGCGACACCGGCATGTGGGACCGCGACACGCCCTCGATCTGCGTCGGGCTGCGTGGGCTGGTCGGCGAGGAGATCACCGTCAAGGCCGCCGACCGCGACCTGCATTCGGGTCTCTATGGCGGTGCCGCCGCCAACCCGATCCGCATCCTGGCCAAGGTGCTGGCCGACATCCACGACAAGGATGGCCACATCACAATCCCCGGCTTCTATGACGGCGTTGAGGAAACACCGTCGCAGGTGCTGAAATCCTGGGAGACGCTGGGAGAGACGGCCGAGACCTTCCTTGGGCCTGTCGGCCTGTCGATCCCATCGGGCGAAAAGGGCCGTTCGGTGCTGGAACTGACCTGGGCGCGGCCGACCGCCGAGTTCAACGGCATCATCGGCGGCTATACCGGCAAGGGCTTCAAGACGGTGATCGCGGCGGAGGCTTCGGCGAAAGTGTCCTTCCGCCTCGTGCACAAGCAGGACCCGGCCAAGATCCGCGACGCTTTCCAGAAATTTGTCGAGGAGCGCATTCCGGCCGACTGTTCTGTCGAGTTCCATCCGCATGGCGGCTCGCCGGCAATCCAGCTTTCCTACGACTCGCCGTTCCTGGCCAAGGCCAAGATCGCGCTGTCGGACGAATGGCCGAAGCCCGCGGTGACGACCGGCAGCGGCGGCTCGATCCCCGTGGTCGGTGATTTCCAGACCTATCTCGGCATGGAATCGCTTCTGGTCGGCTTCGGCCTCGACGACGACCGCATCCACTCGCCCAACGAGAAATACGAGCTCTCATCCTTCCACAAGGGCCAGCGCTCCTGGGCGCGCATTCTGGATGCTCTGACGCGCTAAAGGAGCGTGAGAATCAACTTTATGTTGATTTTTCACCGGATCGCGGCGAGGACGGGGAACGCCGCGACCGGAGAAGACAATGGCCGATATCCGTTTCCACAAGCATGATCTGCCCGACCACACACATTACAATGTCGATGCAGTGGCCATCGACACCGAGACGCTCGGTCTGAACCCGCATCGCGACCGGTTGTGCGTGGTGCAGATTTCGCCTGGCGACGGCAGCGCCGACGTCATCCAGATCGCGCCCGGCCAGAAGAAGGCGCCGAACCTCGTCAGTCTGCTGAGGAACCGCGCTGTAACCAAGCTGTTCCACTACGGGCGTTTCGACCTCGCCGTGCTCTACAATGCCTTTGGGGTGATGCCCGAACCGGTGTTCTGCACCAAGATCGCGTCGCGGCTGACCCGCACCTATACCGACCGGCACGGGCTGAAGGACATCTGCTTCGAACTTCTCGGCGTCGGCCTTTCCAAGGCGCAGCAATCGTCGGACTGGGCGGCCGAAACCCTGTCGCCCGAGCAGCTCGAATATGCGGCCTCCGATGTGCTCTATCTGCACCGGTTGCGCGATGTGCTGGCCGGACGACTGGCGCGCGATGGGCGCACAAAGGAAGCCGACGCCTGCTTCCGCTTCTTGCCGACACGGGCCAAGCTTGACCTGATGGGCTGGGACGAAGAGGATATTTTTGCGCACAGCTGATGGCCTGAGAGCGATCCTGGCCGGTGGCCAACTGGAACCAAGATGCCAGCCGCCGCGTTTTGTCGGCGCAGTTTCAACGGGTCAATGGGGGATAAGATGGCCGACCGAAAGCCGATATCGACAGCGCCGACCGACGGCTCCAAGGTCTCCGTCATGTGGAAGGACAGCGACGGCGTCGTCAACGAATCCATCGCGCAACATCGCGACGGCGGGTGGTGGGTCTATACCGACAGCAACACCCAGAAAAAGGTCGAGCCGACCAGCTGGCGGCCAGCCGCGAGCGACGATGACGACCAGTGAGCGCGCCGCTGGCGAGCAAGGCTGCTTTCGCATAGCCTGAAGCCGTTGATATCGGGGCCGATTCGGAGCCTTCCGCTCCGTACTCGCCCTCTTGCTCGGAGGAAAATCGCCATGGGCGTCGAAAGCCTGCTCGTTTTCATCATTATCGGTGCCGTCGCCGGCTGGCTTGCCGGTCTCATCGTTTCCGGCTTCGGCTTCGGCCTGATCGGCAACATCATTGTCGGCATTATCGGTGCCTTCATCGCCGGCTGGCTTTTTCCAAGGCTCGGCTTCGCCATCGGCGGCGGCATTCTCGCTGCCATCATCAACGCCACGATCGGCGCCATCATCCTTTTGGTGCTGGTGAAAGTCTTGAAGCGAGCGTGAGGCTCGATATCAGAAAGAGCGCGCCATGAAGCAGAACACACTCTACCTCCTCGTTGGCGCGCTCGTCGTTGTGGTCATCGCGCTAGGCGCCTATGCCTACCGCGAGCAGACCAAGCCGAAAGGCGTCGAGCTCAAGATCGACGACAAGGGTATTTCGATCCAGCAGAACTGAGGTATTATCGACTGCCTGGTTTTCTGTATTTCGCGACGGCGAGCGAGCCGAAGCCAGTCCAAGGATCGCTCACGGAGTTCCAAATTGGTAGGTGAATTGGAATTGTGGGCCGCGAAAGGGCGAGGAGCTCTCAAGAAAAAAGGCAAGTTCTTCGCTCTTCGGCCAACCTATCGAGGGGGGGCGACAGGCTTGGAATTGGAGAACAGAAAAGCTCTCGTCCAGCCGCCGCGATTGATTTTAGGCCCAACCATTTTGGGAACATAAGGCTTTCCCGATTTTCCAGAGACACCTCGTCTCCGTCCGCAAAAGAAGTCTTATAAGAGGCCGCCGCGGGATCTTGAGGATTTCGAGAGTTATTGGTTGGTGTCTGAGCGACTTAAGACTGCCTTGGAAGAAACCGACAAAGAGGCGGTCGTCTTTGCTGAATGCGAAGTCTATCACATAAGCGGAAAACCAATTGAGCCAAAGCACTATCTCTGTGATGTCACCCGAGAGATTGATGCAGTTGATGAGGCGTCTTCAACTCTGAAGATTGAATATCATCAAGGAGTCAAGATTTATGATCTCAGCGGACGTTCGATTTTAAACCTGAAGCTAGAATCTGTTGGCTCTGCGCACATTTTTCGACTTAAGAACACAGCCCTTGTGGTTTGCGACGCATCAGTTCGAGATACTTGTATTGCGGCGGGTATAAAAGATCCGGAACTTTTCACAGATATTTCAGCTTACTAACGGGTATTCTGTCCCAGTTTGAGGGAAGAGCACGATCCCATCCTTGGGGACGGATTCAGAAATTCTTAAGGAATTTCAAAAGGGTGCATAAACCCTGCTTTAACGCGCCCTTAAACCGCCGCATCTACCCTCCAATCCGAGCGCCTAGGCACCGGGATATCAAGCACAACGCATGGCGAACCGCAGAGACAGTCGCATCGAACCCAGCTTCGAGGGATCGCCACAGGCGCGATCCCAGCCGGGTCTTTCGGTGAGCGAGGAGGATCGCGTCGTGCCCAGCAACCGCAAAGCCTCCGCCAAACGCAAATTGTCGAAGGCCAAATCGTCGCGCGGCGGGCGTGGCAGAAGCCGGCGCGGCCTATTCGGCGTGCTTGCCCGGCTGTTCTACTGGTGCTTCGTGCTCGCCATCTGGGGCGGCATCGCGGTGGCGGGCGTCGTCGTCTATTACGGCGCCAAGATGCCGGCGGCGACAACCTGGTCGATCCCCGACCGTGCCCCCAACATCAAGATCGTTTCGGTCGATGGCCAGTTGCTCGCCAACAGGGGCATGAGCGGCGGCGAGGCCGTCGGCCTGCACGAAATGTCGCCCTATATTCCGGAAGCCGTCATCGCCATCGAGGACCGCCGGTTCTATTCGCATTTCGGTGTCGATCCGATCGGCCTGTCGCGCGCCATGGTGACCAACCTTATCGGCGGGCATTTTTCGCAGGGCGGCTCGACGCTGACGCAGCAATTGGCGAAAAACCTGTTCCTGAAGCCCGACCGCACGCTGGAGCGCAAGGTGCAGGAGGTGCTGCTGGCGTTGTGGCTGGAGCACAAGCACACCAAGGACCAGATCCTCGAAATGTACCTCAACCGGGTCTATTTCGGCTCCGGCGCCTATGGTGTCGAGGCAGCGTCGCGGCGCTATTTCGGCAAGAGCGCGCGCGACGTCACGCTGTCGGAAGCAGCCCTGCTTGCCGGTCTGTTGAAGGCGCCATCGAAATTGTCGCCGGCACGCGATCCCAAGGCTGCCGAGGAGCGCTCGCAACTCGTGCTCGCGGCCATGCGCGATGAGGGCAAGATCAGCGACAAAGAGCTGAAGACGGCACTCAGCGCACCGGCGACGCGTTCGCCGTCCTACTGGACGGGCTCGGAAAACTATGTCGCCGACACCATCATGGAAGAACTGCCCGACCTGATCGGCGATGTGCGCGGCGACATCGTCGTCGACTCGACCGTCGACCTGAACCTGCAGAAGCTCGCCGAACAGTCGATCCGCCGGCTGATCGATGAGAGCGGCAAGAAGCTCAACGTCACCCAGGGCGCGCTGGTGTCGATCGACGATTCCGGCGCGGTGCGCGCCATGGTCGGCGGCTACGACTATTCGACCAGCCAGTTCGACCGCGCCTCTGAAGCGCGCCGCCAGCCGGGCTCGGCCTTCAAGCCGTTCGTCTATATGGCGGCACTCGAAGCCGGCCGTACGCCCGACAGCACGCGCAACGATGCGCCGATCAAGATCGGCAACTGGACACCCGACAATTACGGCGGAAAGTACTTTGGCAAGGTCACCCTGGCGACAGCGCTGGCCAAATCGCTGAACTCGGTCGCCGCACAATTGACCATGGAGGTCGGGCCGAACGCGGTGGTCGAGGCCGCGCACCGCATGGGCATCCAGTCCGATCTGCAGGCCAACACCTCGATCGCGCTCGGCACTTCGGAAGTCACGCCGCTGGAACTGACCTCGGCCTATGTGCCGTTCGCCAATGGCGGCTACAAGCCGGACATCCATTTCATCCGCCGCATTACCACCGCCGATGGCAAGGTTCTCTATGACAACGGCGGCGGCAATGCGCCCCGCGTGGTCAAACCCGAGATCGTCGGCATGATGAACTCGATGATGATGGGCACGGTAGAATTCGGCTCGGCAAAGAAGGCGGCTTTTGCCTGGCCGTCGGCCGGCAAGACCGGCACCAGCCAGAATTCGCGCGATGCGTGGTTCGTCGGCTACACCGCCAATCTCACCACCGGCGTGTGGTTCGGCAATGATGACGGCACTGCGATGAAGAAGGTCACCGGCGGCGCGCTGCCGGCGCAGGCCTGGCACGAATTCATGGTCGCGGCACATGAGGGTGTGCCGGTGCGGCCGCTGCCCGGCACCTGGAAATCGACGCCGGCCGATACGATCGTGCCCGACGACATACCTTCAGTCGACAACAACCAGCCGGCGCCGGTTCCGTCAGCGTCGGTTGGCCAGCAGGCGCCAGCAGCGCCGCGAGCCGCTCCCGTTGCTCAGGCGCCAGCGCCGGCGCGCGTGGCGCGGCCTGCTCAGACCGTCGATGCCGATGGCTTCAACATGCCTGCGGATGACGGCACAACGGCTTCAGTCGGGCACCCGGTGCCGCCGGGCAGTGTCGGCGGTCCACTGAAGAAGAAGCGGACCTCGATCCTGGATATTCTGGGCGGCGGCTGATGCTGTCACCCGAGCGGCGTCAATCCGCCTCTCGCCACCGTCGCGGCGTTCCGCTACATCTCCCCGCGGAGATCTGACATGGCTGAACCTGACACCAGAAAAACCATTGTGCTGACCGGCGCCAGCCGCGGCATTGGTCACGCCACGGTCAAGCGCTTTTCGCGCGAGGGCTGGCGCGTCATCACCTGTTCACGCCAGGCCTTTGCCGAGGATTGCCCGTGGCCGGCAGGCCCGGAGGACCATATCAAGGTCGATCTCGCCGACCAGGAAGATGTCGGCGTCGCCGTCTCGGAGATACGCCATCGGCTGGAAGCGCATGGCGGCCAGTTGCACGCGCTGGTCAACAATGCCGGCATTTCACCGAAGCTCAAGGACGGCAACAGCCGCATGGACTCGATCGACACGCCGATGCATGTCTGGCGTGACGTGTTCCAGGTCAATTTCTTCGCGCCGATCATGCTCGCGCGGGGGTTGTTCAAAGAGTTAGCCGCGGCCAAGGGCTCGATCGTCAACGTCACCTCGATCGCCGGTACCCGCGTGCATCCTTTCGCCGGCACTGCCTATGCGACATCGAAGGCCGCACTCGGCTCGCTGACGCGCGAAATGGCGCATGATTTCGGCCCGCACGGCATCCGCGTCAACGCCATCGCGCCGGGCGAGATCGACACCGCGATCCTGTCGCCAGGCACGGACAAGATCGTCGAGACAATCCCAATGCGGCGGCTCGGCAAAACGGCCGAGGTCGCCGACATTATCTTTTTCCTGTGCTCGCAGCAGGCGTCCTATGTGACGGGCTCGGAAATCCACATCAATGGCGGCCAGCACGTCTAATGCATGTCGCCCAAAAGTGGCCCCGGTTTTGGGAGAACGACATGCATAAAAATAAAGACCTAAAGCGCGTCGCATAAATCCGTTCAGACGCGACGCGCTTTAGACGTCAGATCGTCCTCGCCCGCCCCGCAAGGCTTCCCAGGACCGCCATCAGCAAGGTGATGATGGCGCAGGCGCCCAGGGCCAGGCTCCAGTTCCCGGTCGCGTCATGGGCAAGACCGGCCAGCGGCGGGCCTGCGGCGGCCAGCGAGTAGCCCAGGCATTGCGCCATTCCCGACAGCGCTGCCGCCTCCTGGCTGTGCGAGGCCCTCAGGCTGACGAAGGAGAGACCCAGCATGAAGGCGGCACCGGCGCCGAAACCGAACAGCGCGATCCAAAGGGCTGCGAGCGCCGGAAGCTGCCAGAGGCCGAGCAGCGAGAGGCATGTGGTCAGTGCCATGCCGATGGCCATGGCGCGCTGGTCCCTCATGCGCTTGACGGCGGTGCCGAGCAGCAGGCCGGGGATCGCGATTGCCAGCTGACAGAGCCCATGCAGCGAGCCCGCCGTCGCTGCCGAATATCCTGCCTCCGCCAGGATCGCGGGCAACCATCCGACGATCACGTAGAAGACCAGCGAGGTAAGGCCAAGAAAGCCCGTTACCTGCCAGGCAAGGGCCGAGCGCCAGAGGTGTCCGCGGTCATGTGAGGACGATGCCGCGCGCTCCGGGGCGGCGGGCATTTGAAGCTGGGGCACCCAGGCAATCAGGGCGGCGACTGGAAAGATCAGCGTGCAGGCAAGCGACAGACGCCAGTTCGACCCCGGCAATTGAGCGAGCGGGATCGCTGCCGTCGATGCCAATGCCTGCGAAAGCCCGGACACGATGGCATAGAAGCCGGTCAGGCTGGCGACCCGGTTGGGAAAATCGCGTTTCAGCAAGCCTGGCAGCAGGACGTTGGCGACAGCAATCCCCGCCCCAATCGTACCGGTGCCGACGAACAGCGCCCAGAGGGGGCTGGTCGCGCGCAGGACAATGCCGGTCGCGACAACAAGCAGCGCTGCGAATAACGACCTTTCGATGCCGTATCGGCGCGCCAGGCCGGCCGCGAAAGGCGAGATCGCCGCGAACGCCAGCAAGGGAAGGGTGGTCAGCAGTCCTGCCTCAGTGGCGCTGATGCCGCTGGTTTGCCGGATCATGCCGAGCATCGGCGCCACGCCTGTGATGGGCGCGCGAAGCGTCGAGGCGATCAGCATGACGCCGATCAGGAGAAGCCCCTGGCCGCTGGATGTTCTGACAATTTCTCTAACCGTCATTGGAGACCCCTGACCTGGTGTTGGCGCCTGGGCGCTTTGATTTACGTGTTGCGGATGAATATCGTCAGCCGTCTCCAGCCCATGCCGGGGCACGGGCCGCCGACCAGAACGGCCGGCTTATCCGGCTATGGTGAGAACAGCCTTGCCGCTGAAGCTGCGCTGTCGCAGGGCGTCGAGGGCCTGGGCGATATCCGTCCACGGCACGGTCAAAGCCACGCGGGTCTCCAGCGGGCCGGCTGCGACCAGGGCGAGCAGCGAGGCGATATCAGCGCCAATGCCCGAGCCGGACGTGTAGTAGGCAAACGTCTGCAGCCTCGCGCCCTCATGGCCCGGAACGAACTGGCGGAAGCCAACCGGCGTCAGTTCGCCGCTGCTCGAACCGAACATGACGATGGTCCCGCCAGGGGCGATTCGTTCGATCGCGTGGGCGAGGCTTTGGCCGCCGACCGACTCGGTGATCAGCGAAAACGGCCCCTCGGCCCGCTCGATCAACTCGACGACCTGCCCGGCTCCGAGGCCAAGGAGATCGTCGGCATGCCGGGCGTCGGCGATCGCGGTCACCGACGCGCCTTGCTCCCGGGCGATCTGGATCTGGAAACGGCCGACCGCACCGCTCGCACCGGTGATCAGCACCTGCTGGCCGGCGAGGTCACCGCCATGGCGCAACGTCCTTAGTGCCGTCGTGCCGGCGACCGGAAGCGTGGCCGCCGAAACGAAGCCGACCTCCTCGGGCAGGACGGCGAGACGCTCGGTCGGAACGGCGACACGCTCGGCCCAGCCGGTTTCGTCGACCAAGGCCACAACCCTTGTGCCCACGGCCGGCCCGGAGCCATCAGCTGCCGCCCGTTCGACGACCCCGACGACGTCCTGGCCAGGTATCCAGCCGTCCGGGCGTATGGTGAGCAGGCGCAGTTCGCCACGGTTCAACGAGGTTGCGTGGACCGAGACCAGCGCTTCGTTCGCGCAAGGTTGTGGCTCGTCCACCTCGGCGAGTTTCAATCTGGCTGCGTTAACGGAAGAGACGGTAAGCGCGAGCATGGGTACACCTTTGCCAATTGTGGCGACAACGACCCAAGCCTATCGATTTGTGTTGGCGAATAATCTAGATATAAAGGCAATCAATCGCTAGAAGTCGTCAATCATGAAACAACCCCTTCGCTATCCTTGGCTCGATTTCGATGTGGATGAGCTTTCAGCGCCGGCGATTGCCGTGCGCGTCGACATCCCCGAAACCAGAGCGGAGGTATCGGCCCATTGGCATCGCAAGGGGCAACTCGTCTTCGCGCTCGGCGGCGGTGTCACCTGCCGCGTCCCCAGCGGCCTGTGGATGGTGCCGCCGCATTGCGGCGTGTGGGTGCCGAGCCGCATGGAACACAGCAACATAGCGACGGCCAATGCCCGGATTTTCTTCGTTTACATCGAGCCCGGTGCTGCCGAACTGCCGGATCGATGCTGCACGCTTTCGATCTCGCCGCTGCTGCGCGAACTCATCATCGAGCTGTCGGACTGCGCGCCGGACGATGCGAGGTGCGCTTTCCTGGGAAGGGTCCTGCTTGCCGAACTGCCTGATATGCCTGTCCAGCAATTGCATCTGCCGATCTCCTCCGAGCCGCGCTTGCGGCGGATCGCCGAAGCGCTGGCGGACGATCCCGCTGACCGCAGCACGCTGGCGGAGTGGGCCAATCGCGTCGCGCTCAGCGAGAGCAGTCTCGCGCGTCTCGTCGTCAAGGAGACTGGCTTGAGCTTCGGCCGCTGGCGCCAGCAATTGCACTTGGTCGTTGCGATCAGGGAGCTGGCTTCGGGCGCAAGTGTCCAGCGGGTTTCGGGTGATCTCGGCTATGAATCCGTCACAGCCTTCATCACAATGTTCAAAAAGGCGCTCGGCAAGCCTCCCGCACAATATCTCAGCAGCATCGCTGAGAACGGCGGTTCTGCGTTCGTGCGATCAGTTTAGGCCGCGGTGGGTTCGGTGGCCGGCGACTTGTGCCCCAGCACCTCTTCGACAATGCCGCGCGCGATCTCGCGCTCGCCCATGATCACCGTGTCGGCGCCGAGCCCCTTGAGATGCTCGACCTCGGCATCGGAATGGGCGCGGGCGACGACGTTGATGTTGGGATTGGCGGCGCGCGCCCTGAGCACGATCTGGCCGGCCTCGAAGGCGTTGGGGATGGCGAGGATCAGCCGCCTGGCGCCTTCGGGATTGGCGGCGGCGAACACTTCGGCGTTGGCCGCATTGCCGGCGACGGTCTCGACGCCGTCGGCTTTCAGCTTGACCAGTGTCTTGTCGGCGTCCTCAATGACGAGGAAGGGCATTGCGGCGTCTTTCAGCGCGACGCCGACCAGACCGCCGACACGGCCGTAGCCGATCAGGATGGCATGACCGGTGAGTGCCGTCTTTGGCGGCGGGCCGTCTTCCGCCTTGGCTGTTGCCACGACCGAGGCGACTTGGCCCGGTTCCGTCGCCGGGCCGACCGGCTTGGCGTCCGCCGGCGGGGCCGTCCTGGCGGCGCGCGCTTCAAGCCATGGTTTCATCCAGTCGAGGGCCAGGAACATCAGCGGGTTGAGCACGATCGACAGGATGGCGCCGGCAAGGATCAGGTCGCGGCCCTGTTCGGGCAGAAGTTTCAACCCGACGCCGAGTTCGGCCAGGATGAAGGAGAATTCGCCGATCTGGGCAAGGCTGGCTGAAATCATCAAGGCCGTTGCCAGGGGATAGCCGAAGGCGACGACGATGACGAAGGCGGCCAACGACTTGCCGATGACGATAATGGCTAGCGTCGCCAGGATCGGCAGGCCGTTGCTGAACAGGCTGAACGGGTCGAACAGCATGCCGACGGAGACGAAGAACAGCACCGAAAAGGCATCGCGCAAAGGCAGCGACTCTTCCGCCGCGCGGTGGCTGAGCTCGGATTCGCTCATGATCATGCCGGCGAAGAAGGCGCCGAGCGCCAGCGAGACGCCAAACAGTTTTGCCGCGCCGAAGGCGACGCCGAGCGCGATCGCCAGCACCGCCAGCCGGAACAGTTCGCGCGACCCGGTATGGGCGACGTAATGCAGGATCCAGGGGATGACCCGGCGGCCGACCACCAGCATGACGACGACGAAGGCGGCGACCTTGGCCAGCGTAATGCCAACGACGCCCCAGATGCCGTAGCTGGCCGGCAGCGACAGCAGGCCGCTCGAGTGCACATCCGCCTGCTCTTGGCCGCCGAGCACGCCGGCAAGGGCCGGCAAAAGCACCAGCGCCAGCACCATGGCGAGGTCCTCGACGATCAGCCAGCCGACGGCGATACGGCCGCGTTCGGTCTCGATCAGGCGGCGTTCCTGAAGCGCGCGAAGCAGCACCACGGTCGAGGCGACCGACAGCGCCAGGCCGAACACCAGACCGGCGCCCATCGACCAGCCGAGCATCCAGGCAAGCCCGGCGCCGAGCGCCGTGGCAAAACCGATCTGGACGATGGCGCCGGGCACGGCGATGGCCCGGACCGACAGCAGGTCCTTCAACGAGAAGTGGAGGCCGACGCCGAACATCAGCAGGATGACGCCGATTTCGGCCAGCTCGTTGGCAAGGCCGGCATCGGCGACGAAGCCGGGTGTGTTCGGCCCGACCAGCACGCCGGCTACGAGGTAACCGACCAGCGGTGGGATGCGGAAGCGATTGGCGAGAGCGCCGAAGACGAAAGCCAGCCCCAGACCGGCGACGATGGTGGCGATAAGGGGCGTGTCATGCGGCATTGTCTATGGAGCGCCTTTCAAGCTGGGGATGTCGGATGTGCGCCGCCCGAAGCCGCCGCCTGTTTTGCAATATGGTGGAAGGGGTGACGGTGATGCAACCGCAACGGTGCGAAAAGACGACGGTGCGGCGTCAAAATGCTTGACCGGCAGCCAAGATGCCGCTGATCCGCCGCGGTTTCGATTGGGGTAGTGGTGGTGTGGGAAGGTCTTGCGAAACCGAAATGTTCCAACCGCAAAGGCCGGTCGAACGCCCGTCGGCCGAGTCCCACGATTGAAAGTTGCCGGCTGGCGACTTTAATCTACTGGATTGGTAGAAATTAGAAAAAACTGTTTTGCGAAACAAAGGGCAGACGGCTAAAAAGACCTGAAATCAAGGCCCGTTTCAGCGGCTTGAATCCATCCGCGCCCTGGATGTGGAATATTTTTCTCCTGCCTTTCGCAGTTGCGAAAAAGCGATTGCCTGCCATCACAGGATGCGCGAGTGCTTTGCTTCTGGTTTTTCGCGCCCGGGCGTAAAACTGCGAACCTGTTCTCGGATTGCACCCGTCATGCCGCATATCGTGCCCAAGCTCAACGCCTTTCCCGTCTTCGTGCGGGTCGAGGGCGAAGCCGTGGCCATCGTCGGCGGCGGCGATGAGGCATTGGCCAAGGCGCGGCTGATCGGACAGTCGAGCGCGGTGCTGCGCATCATTGCCGAAGATGCCGAACCGGAGCTGCTTGCCTTCATCGCCCAGTGCGGCGCCAGCCATGTCGCGGCGACCTATGATGCCTCACAGCTCGAAGGCGCGGTCATGGTGTTTGCCGCCAGCGGCGACGAGACGCTCGACCGCCGCGTTGCCGCGGACGCGCGCAAACTGGGCATTCCGGTCAATGCCGTCGACCGGCCGGAGCTGTGCGATTTCTTCACCCCGGCGCTGGTCAACCGCGCGCCGGTCGCCATTGCCATCGGGACTGAAGGCGCTGGCCCGGTGCTTGCCCAGATGCTGCGCAGCCGCATCGATCAGATGCTGTCGCCGTCGCTTGGATCGCTGGCAACGCTTGCCGCCTCATTGCGAGGCGCGGCCGAAAAAGTGCTGCCGAAAGGCAATTCCCGCCGCCGCTTCTGGAGCAGTTTTTTCCAGGGTACGCCAGCGCACGCCGTGGAAGCCGGCCAGCTGTCTCAGGCGCGTGATGCCGCCGTGGATCTTCTGCTGTCGAACGCACCCGTTGCAGGCCACATCGCCCTGGTCGGCGCCGGTCCTGGCGCCGAGGATCTTCTGACCCTTCGTGCCCATCGCCTGCTGATGGAAGCCGATGTCATCGTCCATGACGCGCTGGTGCCGGAGGCGGTCGTCGCCATGGGTCGCCGCGATGCCGAGCGCCTTCCAGTCGGCAAACGCAAGGGCTGCCACACCAAGAGCCAGGCCGAGATCAATGCGCTGCTAGTCGAGCTTGGCCGACAGGGCAAGCGCGTGGTGCGGCTGAAGTCGGGCGATCCGCTGGTGTTCGGCCGCGCCGGCGAGGAAATGGCGGTACTGCGCGAAGCCGGCATCGCCTATGAGGTGGTTCCGGGCGTCACCGCGGCCTTTGCCGCCGCCGCCGATTTCGAGCTGCCGCTGACCTTGCGCGGCGTGTCGTCGTCTATGGTGTTCACCACCGGCCACGACCTCAAGGGCAATTCATTGCCCGACTGGGCGAAGCTCGCCATTTCCGGTGCCACCGTCGCCGTCTATATGGGCCGCTCGGTCGCCGCCGAAGTTGCCGGCCGGCTGATCGAAGCCGGCCTGTCGCCGGACACGGCGGTCGCCGTGGTCGAGAATGCCAGCCTGGCCAACCGGCGCCGTTTCCACGGCACGCTGGCCGACCTGCCGTCGCTGGAAGCGCGCGTTGATCTTTACGGGCCGGTCATGACCATCATCGGCGACGCGGTTGCCGGCGCCAATTTTGAACGGTCCGAGCCGCTCGCGGCATATAGGCATGAAAGCGCCGCCAACGCGGCAGCAGTAGAGGTCGAAGAATGAAGATATTGACCGCCAACCGCCTGACCGATGGCATAGCCGTCTGGTATGCCGACGGCGGCTGGGCCGAGACCGTCGACCACGCCGACCTTGCGCATGACAAGGCGGCCGAGGACCGCCTGGAAGCAATCGGCGCCAATGCCTATGCCGACAATGAGGTGGTCGACGTCAATCTGATCGACGCGGACGTCGTCGACGGCGTTGTCGAGCCGGTGCGGTTGCGCGAAAAGATCCGCGCCGCCGGCCCGACCATCCGCGGCGATCTCGGCAAGCAGGCCGAGCGGGCGGCGTAGCCAGGATTTGAGTGAAACGGGCGGACGCGCCCTGAAAGACGAAGCATGTACCGTTACGATGAGTTCGACCACGATTTTGTCCAGGCCCGCGTCGCCGAGTTCAGCGATCAGGTCGAGCGCCGGCTGTCCGGCGAGATCACCGAGGACCAGTTCCGGCCGCTCAGGCTGATGAACGGCGTCTACCTGCAACTGCACGCCTACATGCTGCGCATCGCGGTGCCCTATGGCACGTTGAGCGGCAAGCAGCTGCGCATGCTCGGCCACATCGCCCGCAAATACGACAAGGGCTACGGCCATTTCACCACGCGCCAGAACATCCAGTTCAACTGGCCGGCGCTGTCGGACATTCCGGCGATCCTCGCCGATCTGGCCAGCGTCGAGATGCACGCCATCCAGACCAGCGGCAATTGCATCCGCAACGTCACCGCTGACCACTTTGCCGGTGCTGCCGCCGATGAGGTCGCCGATCCGCGCCCCTATGCGGAAATCCTGCGGCAATGGTCTTCGGTGCATCCGGAATTCTCGTTCCTGCCCAGAAAATTCAAGATCGCGGTGACAGGGGCGGAGCGCGACCGCGCCGCCATCCAGACGCATGATATCGGCCTTCATGTGAAGAAGAACGCCGCCGGCGAACTTGGTTTCGTCGTCTATATCGGTGGCGGCCAGGGCCGCACGCCGATGGTAGCCAAGAAGATCCGCGATTTCCTGCCGGAAGCCGACCTTCTGTCCTACTGCACGGCGATCCTGCGCGTTTACAACCTCTATGGCCGCCGCGACAACAAGTACAAGGCGCGCATCAAGATCCTGGTGCATGAGACCGGGGTCGAGGAAATAATCCGCCAGGTCGAGGCCGAGTGGCAGGAGTTGAAGGACGCCGAACTGAAGCTGCCGGATGCCGACATCCGTGCCATCGAGGCCTATTTCGCGCCGCCGGCGCTCACTGAGCGACCGGAAGGCGATCAGGCGGTCAAGCTGGCGCGCCTCGATTCCAAGGGCTTCTCGGAGTGGCTCGACCAGAATGTGGTGACGCACCGCCATCCCGACTATGCGGCGGTGACGATCTCGCTCAAGGGCATCGGCGAGGTGCCGGGCGATGCTTCGGACAGCCAGATGGAAGCGGTGGCCGACATCGCCGAGAAATACGCCTTCGACGAGCTGCGCGTCAGCCATGAGCAGAACCTGATCCTGCCGCATGTGGCGCGCGCCGATCTCAAGGCGGTCTACGACGCGCTGGTCGACATCGGGCTGGCGACGGCCAACTCCAATTTGATATCGGACATCATCGCGTGCCCGGGCCTCGACTATTGCGCGCTGGCCACCGCACGCTCGATCCCGATCGCGCAGGAAATCTCGCAACGCTTCGCCTCGCTTGAGCGGCAACGCGAAATCGGCGAGTTGAAGCTGAAGATCTCCGGCTGCATCAATGCCTGCGGTCACCACCATGTCGGCCATATCGGCATACTCGGCGTCGAGAAGAAGGGCTCCGAGCTCTATCAGGTGACGCTGGGCGGCTCGGCCGACGAGAACACGTCGGTCGGCGAGATCATCGGCCGCGGCTTCTCGTCGGAGGAGATCACCGACGCCATCGAGCAGATCGTCGAGACCTATCTCGGCCTTCGGCTCAACCCCAGTGAAAGATTCATCGACGCCTACCGCCGTGTCGGTCCCGCGCCGTTCAAGGAGGCGCTCTATGCTGGCGAAACCAAGGCCGCTTGACCGTATCGTCGACGTCGATGATGGCGCCGCCGCCAAGGCAGCGGGGCTTGATGCGCTCTATGGCCATCTGAAGCCGCTCGAGATCATCGAACGCGCGGCGCGCGACCTGTTTCACGACGAGATCGCCGCCGTGTCTTCCTTCGGCGCGGATTCGGCGGTGCTGCTGCACATGATCGCCGAGATCGACCGCACCCTGCCGGTCATCTTCCTCGACACCGGCAAGCATTTCGAGGAGACGCTCGGCTATCGGGACGCGCTCGTCGCCGATTTCGGGCTGACCAACATCAGCGTGATCAAGCCTGAGGAGGCGGCGCTCGAGCGGATCGACCCGACGGGCAATCTGCACCAGAGCAACACCGATGCCTGCTGCGACGTGCGCAAGGTCGAGCCGCTGGCGCGTGGGGTTGCACCGTTCCGGGCCTGGTTGACCGGGCGCAAGCGCTTCCAGGCCTCGACGCGGGCAGCACTGCCGGTGTTCGAGGCGGTCGGCGCGCGCATCCGCATCAATCCGCTGGCGCATTGGACGACCTCGGACCAGGCCGACTACATGCGCGCCCATGCGCTGCGCGAAAATCCGCTCGTCGCCTATGGCTATCTGTCGATCGGCTGTTTCCCGTGCACGCAGCCGGTGCAGCCGGGCGAGGACGCACGCAGCGGCCGCTGGGCCGGTCATGCCAAGACCGAGTGCGGCATTCACCTGTCGGGGCTCGAAGTGTCGCTGACCGACGCATCCCTTTAGGATGTGCTGATATTCAGGTGAGGCCGGCCTGCAAACGGCAGCTTCCTGCGCTTCCGGTGCTCACGTACTTCAAGTACGCTCCGCTCCGGTTCTCGGAAGCCGCCATTTTCGGCGCAGCCTGACCTGAATCTCAACACATCCTTGGCTCGTTTGAATATTTAGGAACTTTTTGATGACCGAGACGACGACACCGGAGACCCGGCTCTGGACCCCCGAGGGGTTTCGCGACGATGAGTGGGCTCATGCCGAAAGTGCGGACGCGCTTTCCGGCAATGGCCGCTTCATCCTGCCGCTGCAGGCGTTCCTCGACCTCGACCCGGAGGTGCGCAGGTCCGCCAAAGAGCGGCTCGGCGTGGTGCTGCAGCCCGGCGACCAGCTCGAGAAGATAGCAGACCTGCTCGACCAGCTGTCGCTGGTGGCGCTGGTTTTCCCGGCCTTCAGCGACGGCCGCTCCTTCTCCAAGGCTGAACTGCTGCGCAGCCGCTATCATTTCGAAGGTGCCGTTCGCGCCACCGGCCAGGTGCTGGTCGACCCGTTGCCGCATATGCTGCGGCTGGGCTTCGATGAGTTCGAGATTTCCAACCCGGTGCTGTTGAAGCGCCTGGAGGAGGGCCACACCGGCGGGTTGGGGCTCTACTACCAGCCGACCGCCGTGCCGGAGCCAAACGGTCCCAAATATTCCTGGCGGCGCGTTCGCAACAGCTGACGTAGGGGTAATTTCACACATCTTTACATAGGCCGTAATCGAGCTTTCTCTTGGTCATCCGGACGGAAACATCCGCCGGGTGCGAGGGAGGAAGTCATGGATTTCGACTATGTTATCGCCGGTGGTGGGTCCGCCGGCTGCACGCTTGCCGCGCGGCTCTCCGAAGATACCTCGAAAACGGTCTGCCTGATCGAAGCCGGCGGCGAGGGCAGGAATCTGCTCATCCGCGCGCCGGCTGGCATAATCGCGCTGTTGCCGGGTCGGCCGAAAATCAACAACTGGGCCTTCGAGACGGTGCCGCAGCAAGGCCTTGGCGGCCGCAAGGGCTACCAGCCGCGCGGCAAGGCGCTGGGCGGTTCCAGCGCCATCAATGCCATGCTCTACACACGCGGCCACCGTGGCGACTATGACGAATGGGCCGAGCTTGGCTGCGACGGCTGGTCGTGGGACGAGGTGCTGCCTTATTTCCGGCGCGCGGAAGGCAACCAGCGCGGCAGCGACGCTCTGCACGGCGGCGATGGGCCGCTGCGGGTCGGCGAGCAGCAGGAGCCACGTGCGCTGTCCCAGGCCTTTGTCGAGGCCTGCGGTGAAAACCAGATCCGTCGCAACGATGACTTCAACGGGATCGAGCAGGAAGGCGCCGGACTTTATCAGGTCACGCAATTCTGGGGCGAACACCGCAATGGCGAGCGCTGTTCGGCGGCAGCCGCCTACCTTCATCCGGCGATGACCCGGCCGAACCTGACCGTCATCACCGGAGCGCATGCAACGGGCATCGTGCTGGACGGCAAGCGGGCCACCGGCGTTCGCTACCGCGTGGGCAAGGGCGAAGCCGTCGTGAAAGCCAGGCGCGAGGTCATCGTCTGCGGTGGCGCCTTCGGTTCGCCTCAGCTCCTGTTGCTGTCGGGCATTGGCCCAGCTGCCGAGCTTGCCATGCATGGTATTCCAGTCATTCATGAACTGCCCGGTGTTGGCAAGAACCTGCAAGACCACCTCGATTTCATCATGGGCTGGACGTCGAAGGATGCCGATATGATGGGCATCGGCCTGCGCGGCCTACCTGGCCTCCTGCGGCACATGCTGCGCTGGCGGAAAGATGGCGGCGGTATGATCGCCACGCCCTATGCCGAAGGCGGTGCCTTCCTCAAGTCCGATTCGGCGATTGAACGGCCCGACCTGCAACTGCATTTCTGCATCGCGATCGTGGATGATCATGGCCGCAAGCTGCATATGGGATATGGCTTTTCCTGCCACGTCTGCGTGCTGCGGCCGCATTCGCGCGGTGAGGTCGCGCTATCGACGCGTGATCCCTTGGCACCACCGCGCATCGATCCGCGCTTTCTTTCGGACGAACGCGACGCTGATCTATTGCTCAAAGGGGTCAGGATGATGCGCGGTATCCTGGAGGCGCCGGCGCTGGCCAGATACCGCCACAAGGAAATCTACACCGCCGGGGTTTCGAGCGACGCGGAGCTGATGTCCCACATCCGCGCCCGCGCCGACACGATCTATCACCCGGCCGGCACGTGCAAAATGGGCGTCGACGAGATGGCGGTGGTCGATCCGCAATTGCGGGTTCACGGGCTTGAAGCCTTGCGGGTCGTCGACGCCTCGGTGATGCCGACGCTGATCGGCGGCAACACCAATGCACCAACCATCATGATCGCCGAAAAGGCGGCGGACATGATCAAGGCAGTCGCCTGACTGCAAGCCTGGTAGAACCAGCGATGCTATTTTTGTTCGAGGCGAAGCGTCTTGTCACCTCCTTGGTCAGGAATGAAGAAAACTGGTCGTACCAATTGTGCGATTTAGACTTTCCCTTTCGCTGGCCTGCCCTTAGGATAGGTCGATTATTTCGCACTCCGAAATAAATGGCCACAAGGGAGGAACCGGAAATGGCTGGCAAGAAAATATTGATGCTCGTTGGCGAGTTCAGCGAGGAGTATGAGATTTTCGTCTTCGAACAGGCGATGCATGCCGTCGGCCACACGGTGCATGTCATCTGTCCGGACAAGAAGGCCGGCGATATCCTGAAGACCTCGCTGCACGACTTCGAAGGGCATCAGACCTACACGGAAAAGCTCGGCCACGACTACATCCTCAACAAGACGTTTTCCGAGGTGAATCCGGCCCAATACGACGCCGTCTACGCGGCGGGCGGGCGCGGTCCCGAATACATCCGCATCGACAAGCGCGTGCAGGCGCTGGTGCGGCATTTCCACGAGGCCGGCAAGCCGATCTTCACCATCTGCCACGGCGTGCAGATTCTGATCGCGGTCGATGGCGTGGTGCGGGGCAGGGAAGTGGCGGCTCTGCATTATTGCGAGCCGGAAGTGACGCTAGCCGGGGGCATCTACATCGATGTCGCGCCGACCGGCGCCCATGTCGACGGCAATCTGGTTTCAGCCAAGGGCTGGCCGGGCCTGTCCAACTTCATCCGCGAATGCCTGAAGGTGCTGGGCACCGAAATCCGCCATGGCGAGATCCTGATGCGCGACGAGCGCCAGGCAGCCTGATCCGGGATTTTTGACGGCCGCCGCGCCCATAAGCGCGGCGGTCTTTCCACAGCAATTCCGGACGGAAACCGTTCACACTTTTCCTGAAATTGCTCTAACTCTTTGTTTTGACGCAATTCCGGACGCAAAACCGCTCACACTTTTGCTGGAATTGCTCTAGATAGCCGCCCGTGCTTCGCGGAACGACACCAGCTTGCGGCGGTTCTCATCCCACAATGCCAGTTTGACGCAGCGCAGGCTGTCGAGCAGCGTGACGCGGCCGATGCCGCGCAGCTCCGGATAATCCCGCAGCACTTCCTGCAGCCGGTAGCCCGGCACCTTGGCGGAGAGGTGATGGACGTGATGGACGCCGATGTTGCCGGTAAACCAGTTCAGCACCGGCGGCAGGTCGTAATAGGACGAGCCATGCAGGGCGGCGTGCTGGAACTCCCAGTCGTCATCCTTTGCCCATTCCGTCTCCTCGAACTGGTGCTGCACGTAGAACAGCCAGATGCCGGCCGAACCGGCGAGAATGACGATCGGCAGATGGACGACCAGGAAGGCGCCGGGGCCGACGGCCCAGATGAGAATGGCTGCCGCAACCGCGATGGCGAGATTGGTGGTCATGGATGACACCCAGGGCGTCAGGCCGCCGCGCATCATGCCGATGGGCAGCCTTTGCTCGAAGATGAACAGCCAGATCGGGCCGAGCCCGAACATCACCAGCGGATGGCGGTAGAGCCGATAGGCAAGACGGCCTCGCCAGGACAATTGCCGGTATTCGGCAACGGTCAACGTCCGGATGTCGCCCATGCCGCGCTCGTCGAGATTGCCGGCGCTGGCATGATGCACAGCGTGGGCGCGCCGCCAGCAATCGTAAGGTGTCAGCGTGAGGACGCCGAGCGCACGGCCGATCCAGTCGTCGGCATAGCGGTTGGCGAAGAAGGAGCCATGTCCGCAATCGTGCTGGATCATGAAGATGCGCACCAGGAATCCGGCCGCAGGCAGGATCAGGATCAGCCCCCACCAATGGCCATAGGCATAGGCGGCCGAAGAGAGCGCCCAGAGCGTGGCGAACGGAATGAGGGTGATGGCGAGTTCGATGGCGCTGCGTCGCCGATCCGGCTTCTTGTAGCGCGCCAGAATCTTCAGCCAGGCACGCCTGCTGTTGGCGGCCGCTTCGGGGGAAATCATGTTCATCAGAAAGCATAGGCGGGGCTTGTGGCCACCGCAAGGCAACCATCACGCAAAATTACTGTGCGTAATTGTCGCGCGACAGGCGATCCCGGGCCGGTTCTCCACAGTTCTGAAAGGCCGGGATGGCCCGGCCTGGCGGCGCCTATTGGCGACCGCCGCCAAGGCTGTTGCTCTCCACCCGATCGAGATGGTCAAGCAACTCCCTGAAGCGATTGGGAATGTCGGCTTCGGCACGGAAAGCCGGCAAGGTGCGCAGAAAGCGCGTCATCGCCTCGGCGCCGAACTGGCGCCTGACCTCGGTGGCGAGCTTTTCTCCCTTTTCAGCCTTGTCGCGGGTCATCATTTCAAAATCCTTTGTCGGTTCCAAAACTCCTCCAGCAAGGGAATGGTTCCCGCATCACGCTTCCGTGGCAAGCCGAGCCGGCAAGTACGGTAAAATTTGAATTAAAATCGAGGGAGTGTCATTGGTCACCGTATCGGTCCTCCGAAGGTGCTCCCGGTGGCTTACCCCTTGATTTTTGCCTGCCAAACCTCGATATCGGGCACAAAATCCACACCATTCGAGATGACGGGAAACGGCGATGAGCGACCAGGCAAAAGACGAACGCGCGCCCAGTGAAGTCGAGGCGGCCGAGGCCAATGCCGAGCGCACGGAAGGCAGCATCGACGGCGACTATGAAGCGCTTGTGCGACTGCTGAAGGAAAATGAAGAACTGAAGGACCGCGCGCTGCGCGTCGCGGCCGAGATGGAGAACCTGCGCCGCCGCACCGCGCGCGACGTGCACGACGCCCGCACCTACGCGGTTGCGAATTTCGCTCGCGACATGCTGTCGGTGTCGGACAATTTGCGCCGCGCGCTGGACGCGATTCCCGCCGAGGCCAAGGCGTCGGGCGACGCCGGCTTCAAGGCGCTGATCGAAGGCGTCGACCTGACCGAGCGTGCCATGCTGTCGGCGCTGGAACGGCACGGGGTCAAGAAGCTTACTCCCGAAGGCGAGAAGTTCGATCCCAATTTCCACCAGGCGATGTTCGAAGTGCCCAATCCGGATGTCCCGGCCAACACGGTGGTTCAGGTCGTGCAGCCGGGCTATTCGATCGGCGAGCGGGTGCTGCGTCCGGCCATGGTCGGCGTTGCCAAGGGCGGTCCGAAGATTGCCGCCGAGGCGCCGGTCGAGCCGGGGCCGGTGAATGACGAGGCGGAGAAGGATGCGTAGTTAGGGATTAGGCAGTAGGGCAGTAGGGCAGTAGGGCAGTGGGAGGATAGGGGGCGTCCCAACTCTCCGGCTTCGTGTTAAACATACTGCCTTACTGCCCTATTCCCTTACTGCCCTGGCCTTCCATGCATCCCACCGCCCTTCTCGACTATGCCGGCGTCGCCGTTTTTGCGGCGACGGGGGCGTTGGCTGCTTCACGCAAACAGCTCGACATTATCGGCTTCCTGTTCCTGGCCAGCGTCACCGGCATTGGCGGCGGCACATTTCGCGACCTCATCCTCAATGTGCCGGTCTTCTGGGTGGGAAACCGCGACTATGTGCTGATCTGCGCTGTGGTGGCGGTTCTGGTCTTCTTCACCGCGCATCGCGTCGAATCCCGCTACAAGCTGCTGCTGTGGCTCGACGCTATCGGGCTGGCCGCCTTTTCGGTGATGGGCGCGGCAAAAGGCCTGGCAATCACCGGTTCGCCTGTGGTTTCGATCATCACCGGCATGCTGACCGCGACTTTCGGCGGCATATTGCGCGATCTTTTGGCCGGCGAGCCGTCGGTGCTGCTGAGGCCGGAGATCTATGTCACGGCCGCTCTGGCAGGCGCCGCCATCTTCACATTGGGTGACGTCGCCGGATTGCCGCAGATTGTCTCGGGATTGGCCGGCTTCGTCGTGGCGCTCGCCGTGCGCGGTGGCGCGCTGCGTTTCGGCTGGACGTTTGCGTCCTACAAGAGTCGGCCGGGAAGGCGGCCGGAAGATATTCCGTAAGAGAGGGAATGGGGAATAGTCAGTAGTGAGTGGTCAGAGCAGCGTGAACGTGACGTCTTCCCTACTGCCTACTGCCTACTGCCTACTGCCTACGCTGCGAAGCGCTGCGCTTCCCCGCCATAGTAGTTGACGTAGCGGGCGCCAATCTCCTTGACCGGCATCACCACGAAGACGTCGACGGTCGAGAATTCGCGGTCGATGACGCAGCCGTCGCCAATGCGGGCGCCGACTCTCAGATAGCCCTTGACCAGAGGCGGCATCGCCGCGATCGCCGCCTTGGCGTTGACCGCCTCGATCGGCATCAGATCCATGGAGCAGTACCGGTCGGAAACCGCGCGCACGTCCCAGGCGGAGTTGGTGCGGCAGTGATGGGCAAGATAGGTGAGCGCCTCCGCGTGAGCGGCCGGCACGGTGCCGTGGAAGGAGGCGCAGCCGGTCATCACGCCGATTTCGTAGTGGTTGATATAGGCCCAGATGCCTTGCCACAGCGCCTCGATGGTGCGCTTCGAGCGGTATTGCGGCAAAACGCAGGAGCGGCCGAGTTCGAGAAAGCGCTGGCCGGGGTGACGGGCAATCAGCTTGGTCAGCTCGAACTCGCCTTCGGAATAGAAGCCGCCGGCGGTGGCCGCGATTTCTTGCCGCAGCAGGCGATAGGTACCGACGATACGGCGATGTTCGGGGCCGGAAAGCGTCGTATCCAGCACCAGAAGATGGTCGCAGAGCGGATCGAACCGGTCGGCGTCGCGACGATCCTGTGCCTGGAACAGGTCCTTCCTGGCGCCAAGCTCGTCGTAAAATACGCGGTAGCGCACTTCTTGCGCGGCCGCGATCTCAGCCTCGTTGCGGGCGAGCCGCACTTCGAGATTGCCGATACGGCCGAGTGCTGCGCCTTTGACGACGGAATCGACATTACGTCCGGCAAGCAAGGCGCTGCTGGCGTTTGGCCGAGTGTCACATTCCGGCATAACTGTATGCACGAGTGATTCTCCTTCGAGCCATCCCTCTTGGCACGGGGATACGGTGTAGGTGCAACAGGATTGTGACAGTACCGTGATACGGCGTCGCGGGCAATACTTCGTCGGCTGGCGAAAACGCTCAACCGGCTACGTTAGGTGAGGAAATCTGAAGCGCGTCGCGTTTGCACGAACCCAGGCAACGCGCGCCAGGTCCTTGTTTTCATGCATGTCGTCGTGGCAAAAACGGAGTCACTTTCACGCGAAATGCACTAGCAGCGCGCCGGAAAAAAGCTGCTCAGGCCGCGACCTGGCCCTCGACGGCGCTGACAAGCGCATCGGGGTCGAGCGGCTTGGTGACGAAGCCGCTGGCGCCGTGGGCGAGCACCGTATGGCGGGTTTTTTCCTGGCTGTCGGCCGACAGCACCATGATCGGCACGGGCGCCGCCGATGTTTCCTCTTCATGGCGGCGGATCGCGGCAATGGCGTCCAACCCGTCCATGATCGGCATATGCAGGTCCATCAGCACCACGTCGAAGCGGTGCTTGTGCCCGGCGCTGGTGACGGCCTCGACGGCGGCCTTGCCATTGCCGACCACCTTGACGCGGTGCCCCGCCTTCAACAGCGTGGCGCGAGCCAGCATGGCATTGATGTCGTTGTCTTCGGCGATCAGCACGGACAGGCCCTGCTGGCGGTCGCTTGAGGCGCGAAGTGCAGGAGTGCGGCGCTTTTCCGGCTGCGGCTGGGCAAGGGCCGGCGCATGGCTGGTCAAAAGCACACGCAAAAGTGTTCCCCCGCGCACGGGCCGAGCCAGGAAGGTCGCGTAGCCGCTGGCACGGAACTCGCCGAGCATACCGCGGTCGGTCGGCGCGATCAGCGTGATGGCTTCGCAATCGGAAAAGCCGCCTTGGCGCAACCGCTTGAGCAGCCTGCCGTCACCCTCCTCCATGGCCGCGTCGACCAGAAGCGCGTCGCAGCCCTCGGCCAGTGGGGCGGCCTGCGCCACGGTGGTGGCGATACCGGCCGTGCCGCCATTGGCGCGGATGGTGCGGGCGATGGCGTCGGCCTCGATGGCGTTCCTGGACAGGATCACCGCGCGCCTGCCGGCAAGCACGTTCTGCCGGCTCTGCGGCGCTTCCGTGGCCTCCGTGGCTGGGATTTCGAAGACGAATTCCGACCCCTGGCCAAGCCGGCTGGAGACTGAAATCGTGCCTCCCATGGCAGCCACCAGGCGCCTGGAGATGGCAAGTCCCAGCCCCGCCCCGCCATGTGTGCGCGTCGAGGTGCCGTCGGCCTGCTCGAACTCTTCGAAAATCCGCTCCATGTCCTCGTCGCGCAGGCCGGGACCGGTGTCGGTGATGGTGAAGCAGATGCGGTCGCTGGTCTCGGTGCGGGCGCGCGCGATGCTGACCAGTACGCCGCCGCTGTCGGTGAACTTGATGGCGTTGCCGATGAGGTTGAGCAGCACCTGCCTTACCCGGCCCGGATCGGCGGTGATCAATTGCGGTACATCCGGTTCGACGTGGCAGCCGAGGCCAATATCCTTGGCGAAGGCGCGCGCGGCCAGCAATTCGATGATGTTGTCGGCGATCTCGCGCACCGACATCGGCTGCGGTTCCGGATCGAAGCGACCGGCCTCGATCTTGGAATAGTCGAGCAGATCCTCGATCAAGGCGAGCAAGGCGCTGGCCGAGGTCGAGACGGCGCCGACATAGGTCTGCTGTTCCGGCGACAGGCTGGTGTCGGCCAATAGCCTGGCCATGCCCATGATGCCGTTCATCGGCGTGCGGATTTCATGGCTGACGGTGGCGAGGAAGCGCGACTTGGCCTGGCTTGCGTATTCGGCCCGCTCGCGCGCGGTGATCAGCGAGGATTCAGCGCGCTTGCGGGCAGTGATATCGCGGGCGATGGCGCGATGCGAAACCGCGCCGCTATCCTTGTCGCGCACCGACAGCTCGATCCAGGAGAACCAGCGCGAGCCGCTCGGCGTGCGGATTGCGACGTCAGTGGAACTCAGGCACTCATGGTCGGAAAAGGCGGCATCGGGTACGATGCCGACCTCGATGCCGAGTTCGGCAAGGGTCTTGCCGGCAAGGTCGCGCTGATCGGTTTCGACCAGATCGGCGAACACCTTGTTGGCATAGACGATGTACCCGTCGCGGTCGCGATGGATGACGAGATCGCCAAGCGCGTCGATGAGACCGCGAAAGCGCTCCTCGCTTTCCTGCATTTCCCACATGCGGTCGGCGAGCGTCTCGATTTCGGCGCGGCTGCGGGCGGTGGTCTCGTCCAGCAGAACCACGGTGCGGTGGACGCTGCGTCTGGCGTTCAGATGCATTCCAAGGCCGGCGAGGCCGGTCGCCAGCAATGCGAGGCTGATGAAAATCGGCGCCCCGGTGAGATGCGCGAGGCCCGCCAGTATGATGATGGCACCGAAGGTCAGTAGCGGCAGGCTTTCCCGCCTGGCCAATTGCTGCTCGGGCACCAACGGCGGCGCAGCGATGAACCGCCGCTCCGGTGCGGCTAACGCATCGACGTCGTCGCCCTTGTCCACCTGCTGGCTGTCGGATTCCGCGATCATGCGAAATCCTTGCCAGACAGAGATTATGGAAAATTGCGGCGGATCGTTCGAATTTTAGCGGATGCGCCTCTTTTGCTCGATGAGCCGGATTTTTCGCCAGAGAGTGTCAATTCCGCCAGCCTTCCGGCCGGCGGACTCACATGTCGACGACGACACGACCGCGGATCTTGCCGTCGACGATATCGCGCGCGGCATCGATGATGCCGTCGAAGCCGATGGTCGTGGACAGGCTGGCGAGCTTCTGCAGGTCGAGATCGGAGCCAATGCGCCGCCAGGCCTCAAGGCGCACGGCCTTCGGCGCCATCACCGAATCGATGCCAAGCAGCGAGACGCCGCGCAGGATGAAGGGGGCCACGCTCGACGGCAGATCCATGCCGCCGGCGAGGCCGCAGGCCGCGACCGCGCCGCCATAGGAGGTCATCGACAGCACGTTGGCCAGCGTGTGGCTGCCGACCGAATCGATGCCGCCGGCCCAGCGTTCCTTGGCCAGCGGCTTGGCGGGCTGGTTGAGCTCGTCGCGCGAGATGACCTCGGCGGCGCCGAGGTTGATCAGATAGGGGCTTTCGGCATTGCGGCCGGTCGACGCTATGACGTGGTAACCGAGGCTGGACAGGATGGAGACCGCGACCGAACCGACGCCGCCGGCAGCACCCGTCACCACCACAGGACCGCGGTCGGGCAGGATGCCGTGCCGCTCCAGCGCCATGACGCAGAGCATGGCAGTGTAGCCCGCGGTGCCGACCGCCATCGCGTCATGTGCGCTGATGCCTTCCGGCAGCGGCACCAGCCAGTCGCCCTTGACGCGGGCGCGCCCGGCATAGGCGCCGAAATGCGTCTCGCCGACGCCCCAGCCGTTCAGGATGACCTTGTCTCCCTGGCGCCAATCGGGATTGGAGGACGAGATCACCGTGCCGGCGAAGTCGATGCCCGGCACCAGCGGCCAGCGGCGGACCACCGGCGCCTTGCCCGTAATGGCCAGCCCATCCTTGTAGTTCACCGTCGTCGCCTCTACCGCGACGGTGACGTCGCCTTCCATCAGGTCGGCGTCGGTCAGATCCGTCACGGCCACCGATTGCTTCTTGTCGGCATCGCGCGACACGAGGATGGCTTTGAAGGTTTCGGACATCTTTTTCTCCGCGAGCTTGCTCGGTGTGGACTGTGCGGCGATGGCCGCCTTCGGTCAATCTTTGGGAGGCTTGGCGTTCGAAGGCTTGGGTTCGCGTCGCCAGCCGATGAGTTCGTCGAAGACGACCAGTGCCGCGCCCACGGAAATGAAGGCGTCGGCGAGGTTGAAGACGTTGGCAAAGGACCAGACCGGCGTGTGGAACAGGATGTAGTCGATGACGTGGCCGTAGACGGCGCGGTCGATCAGATTGCCCAGCGCGCCGCCGATGATCAGGGCAAAGCCGGTGCGGGCGATGACATGGGCCGATGGCGTGCGGGTGGCGAGGTAGAGCACGAAAGCAACGACCAGCACGGCGATGACCACAAGGCCGGTGTCGCCGAAGGAGGAGAACATCGAGAAAGCAATGCCGGTGTTGTAGGTGCGAAACAGCGCCAGGAACGGCACCAGATCGAGCTTTTCCTGGAAGGGCAGGCCGGTCTCGACCAGGTGCTTTATCCACTGATCGAGCGCTATAGCCGCGACGACGAGCAGCGCGTAGGGGGACCATGATCTCAAGGGCGGACAACCTTCATTGCTGGTCGGCGATTGGTTCGAGCTTCAGCGCGCCGCGACGGATCTCGAACAGCATGATGCCGGTGGCGACGGCCAGATTGAGCGAATCGGCGCGGCCGGCTTGTGGGATCCGTAGCAGCCTGTCGCAACTCGCCGCCAGGCTTTCGGGCAGGCCCTGCTGCTCGTTGCCCATCATTAGCAGCACCGGCCCACGGGAAAAGTCGACCGAGCGGTAATCGACGGCGCCTTTCAGATGCGTGCCGGCGACGAGGCCTGAAAACCCGCCGCGCCAGGCAAGGAAAGCCTCGGTCGTCGCCTTGGCCACCGGCACGGCGAAAATGGAACCCATGGTGGCGCGCACTGTCTCCACCGAAAAAGGATCGGTGGTGTCGCCGACCAGGATGACGCCCTTGGCGCCGACGGCATCGACGGTGCGGATGACGGTGCCGAGATTGCCGGGATCGCGCACCCGGTCGAGCGCCACCCAGACATCGCCATTGTCGGCGCGGATATCCTTCAGGGCCAGGAATCTCTGCGAGAAGACGCCGACCACCATTTGCGGATTGTCGCGGCGGGTAATGGCGACAAGCACTTTTTCCGACACTTCGAGCACGGTGCCGCCAGCGGCAACCGTGCGCGCCGCGACCTTTTCCACCGCAGCATTGCCGCGCCCGGCCTTGGCGAACACCAGCGTCCTGATCTGCCAGCCGAGGTCGAGCGCATCGATGACCAGCTTCAGCCCCTCGGCCATGAAGGCGTTCTGCTGGTCGCGGAATTTTTTCAGCGCAAGCGCCTTGATGTCCTTGATCAGCGGATTGGCGAGGCTGGTGACTTCCTTCACCTGGCCGGGTGCGCCGACGTGCCGTTCGTTCATTCAGGACTCCGGGGCATTTAGGCCACCCAACGCGAAAACAGTGAGGTCGAAAGCGCCCTGCCGGCGGACTTTTCACGGATGATCAGCTCACCCGATTCGACCCTGCCGTCCATGCCGGCAAAAGTGTCGCGCATCAGAGCGTGGATGGCGAAGAAGGAGGCGCGGATCGAATAGGCGGTCAGCACCACCGCGAGCGGTTTCGGCGTCAGGATCGCCCGGCAAAGGTCGGTAAGCGCAGGCAGGTCCTCGAACAATTGCCAGACCTCGCCCTTGGGGCCGCGGCCATAGGCCGGCGGGTCGAACAGGATGATGTCGTAACGGCTGCCGCGGCGCTCTTCGCGTTCGGCGAATTTCACCGCGTCGTCGACGATCCAGCGGATCGGCTTGCTGCCGAGCCCCGCTATCTCCTGGTTTTCACGCGCCCAGCCGATCGCCTTCTTCGAGGCATCGACATGGGTGACCTCGGCGCCGGCGCGGGCCGCCACCAGCGAGGCGAGGCCGGTATAGCCGAACAGGTTGAGCACCTTGACCGGCCGTCTGGCCGCCGCGATCAGCCCAGCCATATGGTCCCAGTGCGAGGCCTGCTCGGGAAAGACACCGACATGGCGAAACGAGGTGAAACGGCCGAGATAGTCGATGCCGTCGTGCTTCATCGGCCAGGTCTCGCCGAGCGGCGTCTTCGGAAAACGCCAGCGGCCGATGCCTTCCTCGTCAGTGTCACCGGTGAAGATGGCGTCGGCACGCCCCCAGTCCTTGGCCGGCAAGGCCTTCTGCCAGATCGCCTGGCCCTCGGGCCGCACGATGCGGTAGGGGCCGTATTGTTCGAGTTTTTCGCCGGCGCCGCTGTCGAGCAGCGCGTAATCGGCGTTGGGTGCTACTTCGAGGATTACCGGAAGTTGTTCAGCGGGCAGCGTCCCTTCGCGGCGGGCGAGGATGCGCGGTGGGGATTTAGGTTCGGTCCGATCGTCGGTTCTGGTCTCAGGCCGCTCGCGCGGCCTGGCGTCCGGTCGTGCGGGGCCACGCGTCTCGTGCGGGCGCACCTCTGCGCTTCCGCCTTTCACGGGCGGGCGGCTGTCGCGGCGTTTGTCGCGAAAAGACTTCAAGCAGAGGTATCTCCGAGCGGCGTGCCGCTTTTGGCATAGGGCAACCGGCTTCGCAACCAAGTCCGCCGCGGCCACCCTTCCATTCATGTCGGCCAGTGATGGACCAATGTCAAAGAAACAGGCAAATCAGCCTGATGTCCCGCTCCGAACGCCTGCTCGACCTCATCCAGTGCCTGCGCCGGCATCGCCGGCCGGTGAGCGGACATGTGTTGGCCGACGAGCTTGGGATTTCGATCCGCACGCTCTACCGCGACATCGCCACGCTTCAGGGGCAGGGCGCGCCGATCGAGGGCGAGGCGGGTCTCGGCTATGTGCTCAAGCCCGGCTTCATACTGCCGCCGCTGATGTTCAGCGACGAGGAGATCGAGGCCATCGTGCTGGGATCGCGCTGGGTCGCCAAGCAGCCGGACCAGCGCCTGTCGGCCGCCGCCGCCAACGCGCTGGCCAAGATCGCAGCCGTGCTGCCGGACGACCTGCGCGAGGATCTCGATGCCTCGACGCTGCTGGTCGGGCCGCCCATGACGGCCATTGAAGGCATAGACCTCGGCGTCGTGCGGCAGGCCATCCGCAACGAGCGCAAGCTCGGCTTTCTTTATCGCGACGCCGGGGGTGCTGCTTCGCAACGTGTCGTCTGGCCATTCGCGCTCGGCTTCTTCGACAAGGTGCGGGTGGTGGTGGCGTGGTGCGAGATGCGGCAGGATTTCCGGCATTTTCGCGCCGATCGAATATCCGGCCTCGACGCCATTGATGCGCGCTATCCGCGTCGCCGCCAGGTGTTGCTCAAGGAATGGCGAGCGACGCTCGACAAGCCGCGGCGGTGATGACGGCTACTGCCAGAATCTGACAGTAGCGCATCTTATATCAGCCAAGTCGAAACGCTGAACATCTCGGAGAGCAGATATGACCACGCCGAATTTCGTCATCCTCTATGTCGACCAGCCGCTGGAGAGCGGCGCCTTCTACGGCGCGCTGCTAGGGCGCGAGCCGGTCGAAAGCGCGCCGACCTTCGTGCTGTTCGTGCTCGACAACGGCTTCAAGCTTGGCCTCTGGTCCCGGCATACGGTCGAGCCGGCGGCGGCAGCGGGCGGTGGCGGCGCAGAGATCGTGTTTGCGCTCAAGACGCCTGACGCGGTCGATGCCACCCACGCCGACTGGGCCGGGCGCGGGTTGAAGATCCTGCAGCCACCGACCGACTTGGATTTCGGCCGCACCTTCGTTGCGCTCGACCCCGACAATCATCGCCTTCGTGTCTACTGGCTGTCAGATGGGGAACAGAAATGAGCGCGTACTGGATCGCGGTTGCGTCGGCCGAGCATGTCCGGCGTGGTCGGGCCGCCGGCTTCATGCAGGTCAACCACGGCAAGGCGGCTCCGCAGTGCCGTGTCAAACCCGGCGACGGCATCATCTATTATTCGCCGACCACGATTTTGGGCGAAAAGGATGGCCTGCAGGCTTTCACCGCAATCGGCACCGTGCGGGAAGGCGAGCCCTATCAAGGCGACATGGGCGGCGGCTTCACGCCGTTCCGCCGCGACGTCGAGTGGGTGGCGGCTGAAGAAGCGCCGATCAAGCCATTGCTCGACCGACTGGACTTCACCGCCGGCAAGTCGAACTGGGGGTATCAGCTTCGCTTTGGTCTCTTCGAAATCACCGATCACGATTTTCGTCTGATCGCCGACGCGATGGGTGCCGCGAAAAAGCTTGCAGCGGCTACGGCTTGAGCGCCTTGTAGACGGCGATGCCGGCGGCAAGGTCCTCAAGTGCCGCGCCAACCGACTTGAACAGCGTGATCTCGTCGGCGCTCGCGCGGCCCTTCTTCTGGCCGCGCGCCAGTTCATGCAGGTCGGCGATGATTGCTTCCGGCTTCAACACGCCCGATGCAAGCGGGATGACGATGTCGCCGGCCTCCTTGGTGGCGCCGGCGCGGGTGTCGACATAGACGCTGGTGCGCGCGATCGCATCGTCGTCGCTTTCGCGCATGGTCGGCGTGAAGCCACCGACCATGTCGACATGGGCCCCCGGCTTCAGCAGCACGCCCTTGATCAGCGGCGTGGTGGCGATCGTTGCCGAGGAAATGATGTCGGCCTCGGCAAGTTCGGCATCGAGATCACTTGCAGCACTCGCCGCGAGGCCGTCGGCGCGCAGATCGGCCGCGACTTTCTCGGCGTTGGCCGGGGTGCGGTTCCAGATGCGGATGGTCTTGATCGGCCGCACGGCTGCATGCGCTTTGGCGAGAAAGGGTGACAGTGCGCCGGCGCCGATCACCAGCAGCCTGGAGGCGTCCTCGCGTGCCAGATAGGAAGCCGCCAGCGCCGAGGCGCAGGCGGTGCGCCACTGCGTCAGCCGTTGGCCGTCGATCAGGGCTTCCGGTTCGCCGGTGGCGCCATTGAGCAGGAGATAGAGCCCCATCACCGCCGGCTTGCCGATGGCGTTGTTGTCTGGCGAGACAGTGACGATCTTGACGCCGATATAGCCGCCGGAAGATGTGCCGGCAGCGTTGAAATCGGTCCATGCCGGCATCAGCAGCAAGGTCGAGGCCGCACCATCGGGCCGTTCGACCGCGTGATGATGCCTGACCGGCTGCACCGCGCCGTCGCGGAAAGCCGTGCGCAGCGTCTCGACCAGTCCAGGAAAGGTCAGCGCATGATCGACCTCGGCGGCCGAAATGGTCAGCATGGAAAGCTCCGTGGAAAGAAAGCCGCCGGCCGACGGCTCAATTGGTCGGCTTCGGCAATGCGGACCCTTGGGCTGACCCCTGGATCGGTCCCTGCGGTGCCGATGGCACGCGGCTGACCGCCTGGCGCAGGTTTTCGGCCTCGACGCCGCGCTGGCGCGCCAGTTTGCGGTAGCGGCCCTGCTTGACCCATGTCGCCAGGCTGCCGACGATCATGCCGATGGCGAGCGCCAGGAACAGGAAAATGAACAACGGCAAGGTGAGCGTCAGCTTCGGATTGCCGGGATTGAACGGGTCCAGCGTGAAGGCGACGAGTTCGCGATTGGCGACGGCCAAGGCAATCAGAATGATCGCCAAGGGTACGAAGACCACGATGAGCATGAAACGGTTGAGCATTATGTTTTCCGTCGGAAGCTGGCGCTGAAGTCGCGCTTACTTGCCGCCGTTCAGCCTTTCGCGCAGTTCCTTGCCGGTCTTGAAGAACGGCACCCATTTCTCCTCGACCTCGACGGATTCGCCGGTTCGCGGGTTGCGGCCGGTGCGGGCGGGGCGGTTTTTCACCGAAAAAGCACCGAAGCCGCGCAGCTCGACCCGGTTGCCCTCAGCAAGGGCGTCGGTGATCTCGTCGAAGATCGCGCCGACAATGTTTTCGACGTCGCGCAGGAAAAGATGCGGATTGCGCGTGGCAATAATCTGCACAAGTTCGGACTTGATCATCAGACGGGTCCCCGTGAAAGCAGTGCGGTCGAAATTATGAGGATGATTTTATTGGCTTTTTAGCTGTCCCAAACCGCGCTCAAGGGTGCCAGACGGAAACGAGGCCGTCAAGAAACAAGCGGTCGGCGCCAAGCTCGTGGATGACATCGCTGCTTGAGTCCGGCAGTCCGAGTGCGCTGCCGGCCATTTTCACCATGGCTTTTGACCACAGGAAGCTGCCGCGCCGGTCCGTGTCCTTCCATTCAACCACCTTGAGCTTGGCATCGACACCCTTGGTCGCGAGCCAGTCGATCGCCTCGGTCTCCCCGCCGACGGCATCGATCAGGCCGTTGGCGACGCCCTGGCGGCCGGTGAAGATCGACCCGTCGGCAAGCGCCAGTGCCTGTTCGTGGGTCATCTTGCGGCGTTCGGCGACGATGCCGACAAACCAGTCGTAGCTGTCGAGGATAAGCTTCCGGACCATGGCGCGCTCGTCGTCATTGGTCGGCTTGAAGGGAGAGGGCGAGGCCTTGAGCGGTGAGGATTTCACCTCCTCCAGCTTGACGCCGAGCTTGTCCATCAGGCCGCTGACGTCAGGATACTGGATCAGCACGCCGATCGAACCGACGATCGAGGTCTTGCGGGCGACGATGTGGTCAGCCGCACTGGCGATCATATAGCCCGCCGATGCGGCGAGCGTGCCGACTTCGGCCACGACCGGCTTGTCGGCGGCCACCTTGCGCACTTCCTCGTAGATCGATTCACCCCCGACAGTGGTGCCGCCGGGCGAATCGATCGCCAGAATCACGCCTTTCACCTTCGAGGACTTGCGGACGTCCTCCAGCCGCTTGATGAGTTCCTCGTCCTCGGTGATCGTGCCTTCGATCCTGACCTTGGCAATATGGTCGACAGTCGAGCCGCCGAGATCGTCGCGATAAAACCAGGCCGACAGCGCAATCACCCCGAGGGCGACGATGCCGATGGCCGCAACACGCCAGAATGTCAGCTTGCGCCGCAAACGGCGGCGGTCGATCAGGTCGTCGGCTCTCAATGCCATGGTCAGCCTCACATTCGGCGGGAACGGACGCTTTTAGACCATGATGTCCTCAGCGGGAAGCAGTTCCGTCTTGCATATGGCGCGGCAATCCGCCCAAGGCGATCCCAACGCTGTCAGTTTTGTGACTGGCCTGCGCAAGGGACGCAGGGTAAGGGGGAGAAGCGGCGGCGATGAAAAAACGGCGCAGGCGCGTCCATTTCTGCTAAGAAGTACCGGCTGTTGTGCTGACCTCGTTTTCGTTTGTAAAACGTCAGTGGTTTCGTTTGTACAACGTCAGTTGTCACATTTTTGCGGTTTTCGTGGGCTTGTGCTTGCTTGAGGGCACCGGCCCACCACCTATAGGCGGTGCTCCCTGGCGGGCAGGGGTTTAGAAGAAAGCAGTCATGTTAGCGCGATCGAATGAACCGACCAGCCCCGAGACGGAGTTGGCTCCCCCGGCGGATGGCTGGACTCGGGGCGATGCGTTCGACCGCGCCCAGCGTCATTCGCGCCGCGTGCGCGTGCTCAAATTCGCCGTGCCCCTGGCTGCGGCGCTGATCGCCGTCGCCTTCCCGGTCTACTCCTATCTCGCCGCACCCGTCTCCGTCGCGGTGCAGGCGGAAGGCACCGCCTTTTCCAACGGCAAGCTGGTGATGGCCAATCCCAAGCTCAACGGTTTCACCAAGCAGAAGCAGCCCTATTCGATGACAGCCCTGCGGGCGATACAGAATGTCAACACGCAAGGCATCATCGAGCTCGAAGGCATAGACGCCAAGGTGCCGGTCGGGCCGGACAATGTCGCTGCGATCAAAGCCTCGCGCGGGACCTACGATCGCGACGGCAACACGATGAAAATGACCAGTGACGTCATGATCACCACGACCGACGGCATGCAAGCCAAGTTCAAATCGGTCTTCCTCGACATGGGCAAAGGCACTATGAAGACGGATGATCCCGTCGATGTCAGCCGTGGCGGGTCGCAGATCACAGCGGATTCCATGTCGGTCCAGGACAATGGCAAGGTCCTGGTGTTCGAGAACCGGGTGCGCGTCAACATCGATCCCGCCGCTCTGAAGGCGGCTGAGGCAAAGGGCGAAGAAGCGAATGTGGCTCAATAGTTCGATACGGCTTGCGGCCGCAACGTCAGCACTGGTCCTGCTGGGGCTGGCGCCCTCACTGGCACAGTCCGGTGCCGCCAGTCAGGTGTCAGGTCTCAAACTGGCGGGCGACAAGCCGATCCAGATCGAAAGCGACAAGCTCGAAGTCCGGCAGGCCGAAAATGTCGCCATCTTCACGGGCAATGTCACCGTCGTCCAGGGGCCGACGCTGATGAAGGCCGGCAAGATGATGGTCTATTACATCAAGGATCCGAATGCCGCCGCCAAGGGCACGGAAGCCGCGGGCGCGGCGATGACCGGCTCGGCCAACATCGACCATCTCGAGATCTCCGACAAGGTCTACATCAAGTCGGATCAGCAGGTCGCGACCGGCGATCAGGGCAGCTTCGATATGAAGAGCCAGGTGCTGGTGCTTTCGGGCAAGAAGGTTGTTCTTTCGCAAAACGACAACGTTCTGGTCGGCTGCAAGCTGACCGTCCAGATGAAAAGCGGGCTGGCCCAGGTCGATCCATGCGCTGGGCAGCGTGTCCAGATGTCGATCACGCCGCCGCCGAAATCGGATGCGCCGCAATCGGGAGCGACGAACCCCTGATGGCCAGCCTGTCATCGCTGACGGCGCGTCTTCCGGGACGAGCCGCAAGCAAGATTTCGGCTCCGGCCACGATCACCGTCGACAAGGCGAAGTTCAAGGGAACCTTGATCGCCAAGGGCCTGACCAAGAGCTACAAGGGCCGCAAGGTCGTCAGTGGCGTCACGCTGGGCGTGCGTGCCGGCGAGGCCGTCGGGCTGCTCGGGCCTAACGGCGCTGGCAAGACGACGTGTTTCTACATGGTCACTGGCCTGGTGCCGGTGGATGAGGGCACGATCGAGATCGACGGCTTCGACGTCACCTCGATGCCGATGTACCGTCGCGCGCGCCTCGGCATCGGCTATCTGCCGCAGGAGGCGTCGATCTTCCGCGGCCTCAACGTCGAGCAGAATATCCGCGCCGTGCTCGAAGTGGTCGAAAAGGACCGCAAGGTGCGCGAGCGCAATCTCGACGAACTGCTCGAGGAATTCCACATCAGCCATCTGCGCAAGGCGCCATCCATGTCGCTCTCCGGCGGCGAGCGACGGCGCCTGGAGATTGCGCGCGCGCTGGCGACGCGCCCGGCCTACATGCTGCTCGACGAGCCCTTTGCCGGCATCGATCCGATCGCCGTCGCCGATATCCAGCAACTGGTGCGCCATCTGACGGCACGCGGCATCGGCGTCCTCATCACCGACCACAATGTGCGTGAGACGCTCGGGCTGATCGATCGCGCCTACATCATCCATGCCGGTCAGGTGCTGACCCATGGCCGCGCCGACGAAGTGGTGGCGAACCCGGATGTGCGGCGGCTTTACCTCGGCGAGGGGTTTACGCTCTGACTCATTTTTTCGCGGAATTCCGGACCGCAACGCAATTGTCCTGGAATTGCCTTGGGCGTGAAATTTGTTTCCTGACACGATTTTTTGCGTTTAGCGGGATGTTTTTCCGCGATTTTGCTCCGGCATAACGCTCCGGTAAGCGGCTTTTGCTAGGCTTTGCCTTGACAAGCAAAAGCCGGGCCAGTTTCTATGGTCGGCCGCGAAATTCATTTCCGGTAAGTCTGCGTAGAGGAGGCGTTTGAAACCGAACCATGGCGTTGGCGGCGAAACTACAGCTCCGACAGTCGCAGTCGCTGGTGATGACGCCGCAGCTGATGCAGTCGATTCGGCTGCTGCAGTTCACCCATCTCGAACTCGAGCACTTCATCGACGAGGAGATCGAGCGCAACCCGCTTCTGGAGCGCGCCGAGCCGCAGGACGACGCCGCGAGCGACCAGGCGCAGAAGACCGAGGCCGAGCCGCAAGCGGCCGCCGACGGCGACTGGTTCGAGAACGAGGCGGGATGGAGCGCCGAAGCGATCTCGGAAAAACTCGATACGTCGCTGGAAAACCTGTTTCCCGACGATCCCGGCACCAGCGAGCGGCTCGGACCGGACCTGACGGCGCAATGGAAATCGGCTTCCGGCAATGGCGGCGGCTCCTCGTCCGAGGGGCTTGACGCCGGCGACATGGCGGCGGGCGCCATCACCTTGCGCGACCATGTCGGCGAGCAGGTCGCACTCGCATTCGCCGATCCCGTGGGGCGACTGATCGCGGCCGACCTTGCCGACGCGCTCGACGAGACCGGTTATCTACGCGCGGACTTGGTCGAGGTCGCCGCGCGTCTTGGCACCGACGCTGCCACGGTGGCCAAGGTGCTGGCGGTGTGCCAGGGCTTCGAGCCGGCCGGGCTGTTCGCCCGGGATCTTGCTGAATGTCTTTCACTGCAGCTTGCGGTACGAGACCGCCTCGATCCGGCGATGAAGGGCCTGGTCGCCAATCTCGAACTCCTGGCGCGGCGCGATTTCCAGGCGCTGAAGCGGATCTGCGGCGTCGACGAGGAGGACCTGCTCGACATGCTGGCCGAGATCCGGGCACTCGATCCGCGCCCGGGCATGGCGTTTTCGGGCGGCGCCAGCGACGCCATCGTTGCCGATGTCGAGGTGCGTGCGGCCAATGACGGCAGCTGGACCGTCGAACTCAACGCCGAAACGCTGCCGCGCGTGCTGGTCGACCATATCTATTTCGCCCAGGTCTCGCCGCACGCGAAGAACCAGGCGGAAAAGGATTTCCTGGCCGAGTGCCTGCAAAACGCCAACTGGCTGACGCGCAGCCTCGATCAGCGGGCAAAGACGATCCTCAAAGTGGCCTCGGAGATCGTGCGCCAGCAGGATGCGTTCCTGGTCCATGGCGTGCGCCAGCTGAAGCCGCTGAATTTGCGCACGGTGGCGGACGCCATCGGCATGCACGAGTCGACCGTCAGCCGCGTCACCGCCAACAAATACATGCTGACCCCGCGCGGCGTGTTCGAACTGCGCTATTTCTTCACCGCCTCGATCGCCGCGTCGGGCGGCGGCGACGCGCATTCCTCCGAAGCGGTGCGGGATCGCATCAAGCAGCTGATCGACGAGGAGAAACCCGTCGACGTGCTGTCCGACGACGCGATCGTCGACATGCTCAAGGAGAGCGGCGTCGATATTGCAAGGCGCACGGTGGCCAAGTACCGGGAAGGCATGAATATTCCGTCTTCCGTGCAGCGCCGGCGCGAGAAGCGGGCGCTCGCCAGCGCGGGGCGTTAAGGGCCTCGGATTTTCCACAGCTTTCGAGCTTCATTGACAAGCCGTGGGGAAGTGGCTAGAAGCCCGCCCGCATGAGACGGGCTGGATTGCCCGCTAGCGGATGGTCCGTCACGACAATGGCCTCGGGACGGTCAAAAAGGCGGCTTGTGATCAACCGGAAAGTTCGGATTTAAATCGGCGCGAGTGACGCCGGAAAGCTTGTGCGCACGGATCACGAGTATAAACTCAGGCCAGTTTGAAGCCTGAGCAAGGAAGGTCAGTTTTCAGATGAATCTGCGCATATCGGGAAAACACATGGATATCGGCGATGCGTTCCGCACACGCATCAACGATCGTGTCGGCGAAGCGATTGGCAAATATTTCGATCGCGGCTTTGCGGGACACGTCACCGTCATCAAATCGGGCTCGCGCTATTCGGCGGATTGCATGATCCGGCTGGATTCCGGTGCCTCGCTGCAGGCCACCGGCGATGCCCAGGATCCGACGCTCGCCTTCGAGGCCGCGGCCGATCGGCTGGAGACCAGGCTTCGGCGCTACAAGCGCCGTCTCAAGTCGCACAATTCGGGCAATGGCAATGGCGAGTTGACCGACATCGCCTATACGGTGATGGCGCCGCTTGCCGATGACGACGAGGAGATCCCGGAGGATTTCGCGCCGGCCATCGTCGCCGAATCGACCATGACGCTGAAGACCATGTCGGTGGCCTCGGCGGTCATCGAACTCGATACCAAGGACAGTCCGGTGTTCGTTTTCCGCAACGCCGGAACCGACCATCTCAATATCGTCTATCGCCGGCCCGACGGAAACATTGGCTGGATCGACCCGTCCACGACCAAGGTCGCACAGGGATAAAAGCCAGCCGCACGAGGGGTGGGGACTGGTGACGGCAGGCGAACAAGGGATTTTCAAGCATGGATCTGAGCGATCTTATCAGCGTTCCGGCGATTTTGCCGGCGTTGAAGGCGAACTCCAAGAAGCAGCTTCTGCAATTGCTGTCCGAACGGGCAGCGGCGATTTCGGGCATTCCGGAGAGGGAAGTGTTCGACACCATCCTGCAGCGTGAGCGGTTGGGCTCGACCGGCGTCGGCAACGGCATCGCCATTCCGCATGGCAAGCTAGCCGGCGTGAAGCGCATCGCCGGTGTTTTCGCCCGTCTGGAGACGCCGGTCGATTTCGAATCGCTGGACGACCAGCCCGTCGATCTGGTGTTTCTGCTGTTGGCGCCGGAAGGCGCAGGCGCCGATCATCTCAAGGCGCTGTCGCGCATCGCGCGCGTGCTGCGCGACGCCGATACGGTGGCTAAGGTCAGGGGAACGCGCGACGCCACGGCGATCCACGCGCTGTTGTCGGACACGCAGGCCTCGCACGCCGCCTGAATCGTTGAGATAAGAGAACCCGCCAGTTGATATAAGACTGCCACAAGGGCCGCCATGGGCGGCCCTGTCCGTTTCAGGCGGAGATCGCCGTCAGTGAATAGCGACAGTGGTCAGGTCGTTTTCCATGGCGCCGGCCAGAGCGCGGTCACGCGCATCCGACAGCAGGATCGGTTGGCCATTGGCGGCAAACAGCGCCCACAGCTCCATGCCGGGCGCGATTTCACCGAGATTGGGGAAACGGCCGAGCAATTCGTCGCTCGAGACCTTGCGCAGATAAGCGACCGAGCCCTCGCCGAGATGGGCGAATTCGCCATTGGTCATGGTGATCGTTTCAGTTCTGGTCATTTCAAGCCTCCTTGGCGCGAGGACGCCGCTCAAGGCCATCCCGCATGAGAGCCATCGGTAAAGATCAGTCTTTCACCGATATGTTTATTTTTCGTACCAGCCGTTCGGACTCCGGCCGATCGAGGTCGATCGACAAAAGGCCGTTTTTCAACTCCGCCGCGATCACCCGCATGCCATCGGCCAGCACGAAGCAGCGCTGGAACTGGCGCGCGGCGATGCCGCGATGAAGAAATTCGCGCTCGGTGTCGTCGGTCTGACGGCCGCGCACGACCAACTGGTTCTCCTCCGTTGTCACATCGAGATCGCTTTCGGCGAAACCGGCGACGGCGAGCGTGATGCGCAGCCTTTCGGCCTTGCCGTCGGCACCGCTGAGTCGTTCGATGTTGTAGGGAGGGTAGCTGTCACCGGATTTCGCCAAGCGCTCCAGGGTCTTTTCCATGGCGTCGAAACCAAGGAGAAGCGGGCTGGAGAAAGGCGTCATTCGGCTCATGTTACACTGTCCTCTCAAGAGCGACATAAAGTGGAAAAACCCAGGTGGCATTTTTCCCGATGGTCTTGATATGGTCCGCCCCGCGACCAAGTTCAAGCCACCAGAAGACCCGCCCAAAAAGACCAGGCCTTGGACTCACAGGAATAATCGACATGGCGCTTGAAACGACGCGCGGATGCAAGGAGAAGCGCTGGGGTCGGGGCCGTTCCCGGTCGAGCGGTTCGGCAGCTTGCAGCCGGTTCGGCGTCCTTGCGGCGTGTGATCGGCCCGGTGAGCTTACGGCCAGCCAAACAAGGAATTGAAATGCCTCAACCACGCAAGATCATCATCGACACCGATCCCGGCCAGGACGACGCCGTCGCCATTCTGCTGGCGCTCGGCAGCAGCGAGCTGGAGGTCGTCGGCATCACCGCCGTTGCCGGCAACGTGCCCCTGAAATTGACCGAAAAGAATGCCCGCAAGATCTGCGAACTGGCCGGCCGGCCGGAGATCAACGTCTATGCCGGTGCCATCCGTCCCCTGGCACGCACACTGGTCACCGCCGAGGAAGTGCATGGCAAGACCGGCCTCAACGGGCCGCAACTGCCCGAACCGACGATGAAGCTGCAGGAGCAGTATGCCGTCGACTTCATCGTCGAGACGCTGATGAAGGAAGAGAGCGGCACCATCACGCTCTGCCCGCTCGGGCCGCTGACCAACATCGCGCTGGCGCTGATCCGCGAACCGCGCATCGCGCCGCGCATCAACGAAATCGTGCTGATGGGCGGGGGCTTCTTCGAGGGCGGCAACGTCACGCCTGCGGCCGAATTCAACATCTATGTCGATCCGCAGGCCGCCGATCTGGTGTTCAAGGCCGGCATCCCAATCGTGATGATGCCGCTCGACGTTACCCACAAGGCGCTGACCACCACCAAGCGCACGCAGGCCTTCCGCGCGCTCGGCACCAAGGTCGGCATCGCGACCGCCGACATGCTGGAATTCTTCGAGCGTTACGACGAGGGCAAGTACGGCACCGATGGCGGGCCGCTGCACGACCCCTGCGTCATCGCCTATCTGCTGAAGCCGGAGTTGTTCAAGGGCCGCAACTGCAATGTCAGCGTCGAAACGGCGTCGGAACTGACCATGGGCATGACCGTGATCGACTGGTGGGGTGTGACCAAGCGGGAAAAGAACGCCATGGTGATGCGCGACATCGACCATGATGGCTTCTTCGCGCTGCTGGTGGAGAGGCTGGGGCGGCTGTAACACTTCCACCCTCGATGCAAATGGTTTGCCCAGAGGGCATAGAGCTTTTGGGCATGTCTCACTCGGGAAACCGGTAGAAGACGACGCCATTGCCGCGTGTGACGCGTTCGATGCCCGCATCTGGCCCAATCAGATGCGGGCGGTCGCCATCGATGAGCACAGACGAGCCATCATCGAGAACAAGCACATAGAGGATGTACTTGCCGTCTCTCCATTGGGCACTTTTGATCGTTGCATCGATGGCCCGACAGACCGGATTGGGCTTTCGTCATTAGCCCATTTGTTTGCCGCCAACATGAGCATAATCACAAACGCACCGATGAAGAGGATCACGCCAGGCGCGTTCGTCTTCAAACCATTCCAAGTCCAAAAAACAGGCATGAATCCCCCGATACAGATTCATGTGGCGGTGGGAGAGCACACTTTCAATCGGATGCAATTCCAGGGCATTGCAATTCTTCGCGGCGCGTGCCGCGCGGTCGCCGTTACTTCGACCTTGAAAACGCCAGCCACAGGCCACCGCCGACCAGGAAGCTGCCGCTGATCCTGGACATGAGCTTGATGCGGCTGGCCGATAGCAGGCGCCCGGCGCGGCTGGCGGCGAGTGCATAGGTCGAATCCGACATGGCGGCGAAGATCATGGCGGTCAGGCCCATGACGACGATCTGCAGCGTATAATTGCCTTGCGGCGCGATGAACTGCGGAAAGAAGGCGCCGAAGAACACCAGCGTCTTGGGATTGCTTAGCGCCACCAGCAGGCCCTGCAGGAAGAAGCCGCCGCGCGGCTTCCTCGCGGTGCCGTCGGCGTTCAGCGTGCCCTTGGAGCGGAACATCTGTACGCCCATCCAGATCAGATAGGCGGCGCCGATCAGCCGCACCCATTCGAACCAATGGCCCATGCCCGCGATCAGCGTGTTGAGGCCGATGCCGACGATGGCGATCATGATGGCAAGGCCTGCCTGTGTGCCGGCGACATTGGCGAGACCGGCGCGGGCGCCATGACGAATGCTGTTGGCGATGATCAGCGTGACCGTCGGCCCGGGCACCAGGATGATGACGATGCAGGCGAGGACATAAGCGGCGTAGAGTTCGAGCGACATGATCTTTCCCTTGGAATGCCGCCGATGCGGCGCAACTGGGAACAATCAATGCATGACAATGGCCTCCGCGCAAGACATCCGCGAAGCGCTGCGTCGTAGCACGCGCGTCAAGCGCCTGCTGGCCAGGGCAGCGTCGCCTCATAGGCTGCGGCCGCCCTCAGCACAGCGAGGTCGCCGCGCGGCCGGCCGATCAGCTGCATGCCCATTGGCCGGCCCTTGTCGTCGAAGCCGACCGGCACATTGACCGCCGGACAGCCGCCCAGCGTGGCAAAAGCTGAAACCTGCATCCAGCGATGATAGCTGTCCATCCGCCGTCCGGCGACCTCGTGCGGCCAGTGGGTCCCGACATCGAAGGGAAAGACTTGCGCGGTCGGCAGCGCGACGAGGTCGAAGCGGTCGAAGATCGACAGCAACGTGCGGTGCCAGGAGGAGCGGATGACCGAGCCCGCGCGGATCTGCGGCGCCGTCAGCCGCATTGCGTTCTCGACTTCCCAGATGGCTTCCGGCTTCAGCAGGCTGCGCCTGGAAGGGTCGTCGTAATGGACTTTCAGGGCGCAGCCGCTGCTCGCCTGGCGCAGCGTCACGAAGGCCTGCCACAGCGCTTCGAAATCGAAATCCGGCAGCAGGGGTTCGGTCAGGAAGGATGCATCCGCAAACCGGCCAAGTGCTGCCTCGCACAGATTGAGGATGCCGGCTTCGACCGGCAGATGGCCGCCGAGGTCGCCGAGCCAGGCGACGCGGCCGCCGGTCGACGGCATTGCCAGCCCTTCGAGGAACGAGCCTGGTTTCTCATAGGACAATGGTGCTTGCGGGTGGTAGCCCGCCTGCACGTCGAGCAGCAGCGCCATGTCGGCAACGTTGCGGCCCATCGGCCCCTCGACACCCATCTGCGCATGAAAGACTTCGAAGTCCGGGCCGCCGGGCACAAGCCCCTGCGACGGGCGGAAGCCGTAGACATTGTTCCACCCTGCAGGATTGCGCAGCGAACCGCCGAAGTCGCTGCCGTCGGCGATAGGCACCATGTCGAGCGCCAGCGCCACGGCCGCACCGCCGCTCGATCCGCCGGCGGTCAGCGCCGGATCGAAAGCGTTCAGCGTCGGCCCGAACACGGTGTTGTAGGTGTTGGAGCCGAGCCCGAATTCGGGGACATTGGTCTTACCGATGATGATGGCGCCGGCGTCGCGGATGCGCTCGACGAAGAAATCGTCTTCCTGCGGCACGAAATCGGCAAAGATCGGCGAGCCGAAGGAGGTTCTCAAGCCCGTTGTCGAGGCAAGGTCCTTGATGGCGATCGGCAGTCCGAAAAGCGTCCCGGCTTCGCCATCGGCCCGCCTGACATCGGCTGCATCGGCTTCGCGCAGGATGTCGCCGCGGTCGCGCAACGAGACGATGGCGTTGACCAGCGGGTTGACCGTTTCGATGCGGTCGAGGAAGGCCGTCACCACCTCGCGTACAGACAGTTTCTTGCGGCGGATCGCGTCGGCAAGCTCGATGGCGGACAGGCGGCAGATATCGCCGGCCGGCGGCGCGGCATGTTTCGTCCGGGGGCGCATCATTTTCAGCGGGCTTCCTGCAGGGCCTGATCGACATCCCTAGCCATCGGGATCGCTGGTTGAGCACCGGGCTTCAGGCATGCCAGCGAGCCGGCCGCACCGGCGCGCGCCAGTGCCTTGTCGAGCGCAAGGCCGGACGACAGGCTGGCAGCGAAGTAGCCGCAGAAGGTGTCGCCGGCGCCGACCGTGTCGACAGGCGTGATCTTCATGGCAGCAACGGTCAGGAAATCTCTCGGCGTCGCCGCCATCACGCCATCGCCGCCGAGCGTGACGACGATGGTGCGGCCGGTTTTCGCGGCGAAGTCGCGCATGCGTGCCGCCCGGTCGCGGCCCTTCAACGCCAGCGCCTCGCCATAGAGGTCGAACTCGGTCTCGTTGGCGACTGCATAATCGGCCTTGCCGAGGAAAGCCGCCGCATCGCCCTGGAAAGGGGCGGTGTTGAGCACGGTGACGGCGCCGGCCGCCCGTGCCTGGTCGAGTGCGGCCTCCACGGTCGCCAGCGGGATCTCGTGCTGGAGCAGCACGAGATCGCCTTTATTCAGAAAGGCCTTGGAGAGGTCGCCAGGCACCACAGAAGCATTGGCGCCGGGAACCACGGCGATGATGTTCTCGCCGTCGTTGCCGACCATGATCAGCGCCGTGCCGGTCGAGGCAAAGGTTTCCCCCACGCCCGACAGGTCGACCTTGGCCTCGCGCAGCAATGCCAGCGCCTCGGCGGCGAAACTGTCCCTGCCGACGGCGCCGACCATGCGCACCGAGGCACCGGCGCGCGCGGCGGCCAGCGCCTGGTTGGCGCCCTTGCCGCCAGGCGCCGTGGCGAAACCGGAGCCGCTCACCGTCTCGCCGGGGGTCGGCAGGCGGTCGACTTTGGCGATAAGGTCGAGGTTGATCGAGCCGATGACGACTATCAAGAAAGTGCCTCCCTGCCAGCGCTGGCCGGAAATCAGGATCGACTTTCGGAAAGCACGATGTGGATCGAGATCCACAATGTGGATCGATATGGCGAGGCACGACGGTGCATCAGTCTGGATGCACCGTCACCCCGGTTGCGCGGGAAGCTAGCGCGTCATGCGATGAGTTGCCAGACCATGTGGATATCAAAAGGAGAGATTTGTCGCCTCACTCGCAGCGCACGGTGACGGTGCCCTGATAGGTACCGGCGGGAAAGATGCCGCTCGACTTGGTGGCGGTGAGATCGACCTGCAGGGGATGGCTGCCGTTGACGACCCTTTGCGGCACGCTGCCGTTGATATCGACCCCCGAGCCGTCGAGGCGGAAGACCGAGGCGAAGGTCACATTAGTGCCGCCGCCGCTCGGCGCGGACGAGAATGCGGCAGGCGCCGGCGCAGAAACCGAATAGCAGTCCAGCAAGTTGAGTATCGAGCACAGCAGCGAGCTTGCCACCACCGTGGCGCTGGCGCTCGATCCGCCTGCCTGTTTGGAGCCCAGTATGCTGATGGCGGGATTTGCAGTCATTGTTCCCGACGCCCCGACCACGATGGTGCAGGTGCCGATGATCGCCGGTTGCGCCGGAAGGCAGAAGCCGGCAAGGGCTGCCATCGCAAGCAGTGCGCGGTTATTTCTTCTTCTTCTTTTTCTTGCCATCGCTATTTCCGGTCCTGAGGCTCCAGCCTTCGTTGGCCCATCCGGGTGATGCGGCCGTGGGAGCAGTGGTGGCAACGCTTGCCGTCGTGCCGCCGTCGACATTGACGCCCATCTTCAACAGCTTCAGTTCCATTTGCAGGCGCTGCACCTCGAGTTCATAGAGGCGGCTGCAGTCGAGACGTTTTGGCGTCCGGCCGATCGGGATCACCACCCGGCCATAGGTGGCGACGTCATTGTTCGACTGGTTGTTGCCCCTGATGACGCCGAGATCGAGATAGGCGCCGCTTCCGGAAACCGCCGAGCGGCAGGTGGTGCCATCGGCAGCGTGCACCTCGTCCTGACCCTGGGGCAAGGTGACGCCGGGCAGATTGAATCCGGTCTCGTTCTGGTTGAGGTTGTAGACATCCTGGGCCAGAGCCGGCGCAGCGCTTGCCACGGCAACCGCGAGTGCCAGCGTCAGGACTTGCGATGTCCAAAGAACTTTCCGCATATCTGTGCCTTTATCTGGGTCTGCTGATTGGGAAAGGGGATGCTTTCGGTACAGATACGCACTTTACGGTCCGGGGCGCCGTCGAAGGGCACGACCACAAGCACGGGACGGGAAGCCTGCGAAGCCAGCTGGAAGACACTGGGAGAGATTTTGGCGTCCACCGGCTGAAAATCCTGATCGTAGACGTGGACTTCGATCTTGATCTTCTGGTCGTAGGGATTGGCCGGGAAAACGCGGACCGCGAAGACGTCGGCGAAACTGTTGACCTCGCCGCGCATCGGCGACATCGACTGAGCCGCGGCGGCAACAGGGATCAGGCCGACGACCAGCGCCGTCGCCAAGGTTCCAGAAAGTGTCAAGGATGCCTCCTTCCCGAGGGCTATTCGCAGCGCACCGTCACGGTTGCCTGATAGTTTCCGGAGGCGAAGCGGTTGCTGCCGCCCTTGGTGCCGGCGAGGTGGACCGTGACGAGATCGGCACCGGGCGCGGTCAGGCTGGTGGCCGAGCCTGTCTCCGCGATCGTGTGGGCACCGCTCGCCGAATAGGTTGGCGTCCAGGTGATGGCCGTGGTGTCGGCGGCAGGCACTGTGGTGGTGGTGACCGGATCGACGCTCAGCGACACACCTCCGGTGGTGGTGAGCGTGACCGTCCCCGCCGAGCCACCGCTGTTATGAGAACTCAGTGATTGGAGATCGGGGCTCACCGTCATCGTGCCGTTGGTGGCGACCACCAGCGTACAGGTCGCAGTGATCGTGCCGTTGAAAATGACATTCTGCGTCGTGGCCAACGCCGCCTGGTCCATACAGGCGACCAGCATGCCTGCACCGAACGCAGTGCGAAACAACGTCATCGAGACCTCCTATTAAGCCGGATTGCCCGAATTAATATGGGTCATCATCGCTTTATCGTGGTTAATTTAGGGTAAACTAAAATACTTAATTGAAGTAGCTGTTGTGCAACCCGTGGGTTGTCGTGGGTTGTAAGGAAGAAAAGCGTCACAGAATTATTGCCTATACTTCCTATTTATAAATATATGTAGATTTATACGGCAATAGCTGGAAAATCGACATTCATGACGACACTTGCCCCGCCTCCCAGCCCAGGATGGCGCGCTTGCGGGTCAGGCCCCAGTGGTAGCCGGTGAGGTCGCCGGACTTGCCGATGGCGCGGTGGCAAGGCACCACGAAAGAGAGCGGATTAGCGCCGTTGGCGGCGCCGACCGCGCGGCTGGCGCTTGGCGCGCCGATGCTGGCGGCGATCGAGGAATAGGTGCGGGCCTTGCCCATCGGAATCTGCAGCAGCGCCTCCCAGACGCGAACCTGGAAGTCGGTGCCGATCATGACGACATGCAGCGGCTGGTCGGGGCGCCACAGCGTCTGGTCGAAGATGCGCGCGGCATAAGGCCCGGTGGCAGTCATGTCCTCGACATAGATGGCGTTTGGCCAGCGGCTGGACATGTCGGCGAACGACGCACGTTCCTCGCCGGGATCGCTGAAGGCGAGGCCGGCAAGGCCGCGGTCGGTGGCCATGATCAAGGCGGTGCCGAACGGCGAGGGGTGATAGCCGTAGCGGATGGTCAGCCCGGCGCCGCGCGTCTTGTAGTCGCCCGGCGACATCGCCTCGTGGGTGACGAACAGGTCATGCAGCCGGCCGGGACCGGACATGCCCAGTTCGAACGAGGTTTCGAGCAGCGGCATGCCGGAATCGAGCAGCCGGCGCGCATGGTCGAGCGTCACCGCCTGCAGGAAGGCCTTGGGCGACAGGCCGGCCCAGCGAGTGAAGAGTTTTTGCAGGCCGGTCGGCGTCTCGCCGACCTCCTCCGCAAGCTCCTCGAGCGAAGGCTGGTCGCGATAGTCGAGGCTGATCTTCTCGATGGCGCGGCGCACGATCTCGTAGTCGCTGCCTTGCGGCGTGATGTCCTTTTTGAGGACTGCTGTCTGTGTGCTCATCGAACTGTCTCCTTGACCAGGAATATCGCCCCTTGGGGCGCCGTTCGCCACCCGAAACTTGCCTTCTTGCCGCGCATGCCCAGATAGACTCGGGCTGCGAGCCCAGGAGTCGATCATGGCCGGCGAGAAAGTGCAGTTGACCGGGGCAAAGGAAACCTTGCTGATGACGCTCTACGGCAAGGCGCTGGAGAGCCGGCTGCCGCATTCGCTGCTTGGGGATCACTTCGCCGACGAGGCGGTGCGCAAGATCGACTATGATTTTGCGAGGCTCAAGGTCGACGAGAATCTCGGCATTGGCCTGGCGATCCGGGCCAAGACACTGGACGTTCATGTTGAGGATTTCCTGGCCAGAAATCCCGGTGCCATGGTGCTGCATCTGGGTTGCGGACTCGACACGCGCATCTTCCGCGTCGATCCGCTGCCAGGCGTGGACTGGTTCGATGTCGACTATCCCGAAGTCATCGAGTTGAGGCGCAAGCTCTACCCGACCCGCGACCATTACCACCTCATCGCTTCGTCGGTGACCGAGCCCGGCTGGCTGGCCGGAGTGCCCCGCAACCGCCCGGCCATCGTGGTGGCGGAGGGGCTGACGCCTTATCTGCCTGCAGACGCAGGGTTACAGCTGGTTTCGCGGCTTGTCTCGCATCTTGCCGGCGGCGAGCTGATGTTCGATGCCTATAGCCGTTTCGGGCTGACGCTGCTTCGCCTCAATCCGACCATCAGGGCGACAGGCGCCGAGGTCCACTGGGCGATAGACGATCCGCACGAACTGGAACTGGCGGTGCCGAAGCTGCGCTTCGTCGAGGATATCTCCGCCTATAAACCGGAACACGCCGCCCGCATGGGCTGGTCGGCCAAGCTGTTCGTGCGTCTTTGGAAACACATTCCGGCGCTGCGCAAAGTCGGCAGGCTTTTGCGGTATCGTTTCTAGATTCAGCGCGCCTTAGCGGTCGCCAGTGCGCGCGAGAAGGCGGTGGCAAAGCTCTCGCGGGACTCGGGATCGAGAAAGCCGCCGATCGGCACATTCCGGCCTACCCCTTCCACCGTCATTTTGGTGATGCCGATCTCGGCGTGACGGGCGACCGAGAACCGCGTCCAGAACGGGTTGAAGCGGTGCGCTTCCGATTTCCCCGAAGGGGCCGTCTTGCGGATATCGAGGCTGGTGCGGGAGACCGAAACTTCCTCGCGGGCGCGAGCGGCGCGATAATTGGCACGGAAAGCGATGTAGACGGCGACAACGTCGAGGCCGAAGAAGCCGAACACCGGCCAGGCACCACGCGACAGGAAAAACGCGCCGGTCACCAGCCAGCCGAACAGCAGGGTGCCCATCAGGACCAGGAAGCCCGTCCTGCCCAGCGAGCGGTGTGGGGTCAGCAATGCGTGAAAGAAGGGCTCGTCAGCCTGAAACGAGGCGTTTGTGTCGCTCATGACGGGATATTATAGGAGGGAAATGGCGAGCCCCAAGTCCAAAGATTCTTCCAAGCCCGAAAAAGAGCTGCCGGCCGGACGGCGCGACGGTTCGAATGCCAAGCCGCGCCCACGGCCGGCGCGGCGGACTTCGCGCTACAGTCCGGCCGAAGTGCACGAGATTTTCCGGCGCTTTTCGGTGCAGCGTCCGGAGCCGAAGGGCGAGCTCGAACACGTCAACGCCTTCACGCTGCTGGTGGCGGTGGTGCTTTCGGCACAGGCGACCGATGCCGGCGTCAACAAGGCGACGCGGGCTCTGTTCAAGGTCGCTGACACGCCGCGGAAGATGCTGGCGCTGGGCGAGGCCACGGTCGGTGACCACATCAGGACCATCGGGCTGTGGCGCAACAAGGCCAAGAACATCATCGCGCTGTCGGAAGCGCTGATCCGCGACCATGGCGGCGAGGTGCCCGACGACCGCGATGCGCTGGTTAAACTGCCGGGGGTCGGGCGCAAGACCGCCAATGTCGTGCTCAACATGGCTTTCGGCCAGCACACGATGGCGGTCGACACGCACATCTTCCGCATCGGCAACCGGCTCGGCCTGGCGCCGGGCAAGACGCCCGAACAGGTCGAGCAGGGCCTGCTGAAGATCATCCCCGACGAATTTATGCGCCATGCGCATCATTGGCTGATCCTGCATGGCCGCTATGTCTGCAAGGCGCGCAAGCCGGATTGCCCGGCCTGCGTCATCGCCGACATCTGTAAGGCGCAGGAGAAGACGACCAGCGTTCCAGCGCCGCTGGTGCCGATCGCTCCGCTTGAGACGGTGGGTGCTGAAGATCAGGTGCCGTAACCGCGCGCCATCGCCGCCGCGAAGACCGGGATCAGCAGGAAGACGAAGGTTTCAGTGCGGATATAGGTCTTCACCGAGGCCAGTTCGCTCGCGGGTACAGTGAAGGAGGGATCGGCGCCGGCCTGCCTGTTCCAGGAAATGAAGCGCACCGTCGGGATGATCGACAGCAGCCCGACGAGGCCAAACGCCGCCATCTTGGCCCAGAACACCCAGTTGTAGACATAGAACTCCCAACCCTTCAGGCCCCAGACGACACGGCCGATGCGACGACGATGATCAGCGTGGCGATGATGCCATAGTGGCGGTCGATGCCGGCGAGCCGCTTGAGCGTCACGGCGGGCAGGTCGCCGCGGATCAGCACGAATTCGGCGCTAATGATCGCTGCCAGGGAAAACACCAGCAGATGATGGACAATGGCAAGCACAAGGTCGGTCGTGTCCATGTTTTTTCCCTTGGGTTTGTGCACCAGCCGCGTCTGAAAAAAGTCGCGTCGCGAGGTGCTGAATCAACCTGCCGGGACGATAACGTCGTCGAAGGGATTTCTCACCGCAGAACATTGCACATTGCGGTCCTGGATGATGGCGCATCTTCTGCTGGCCCTTGCACCGCAGGGGCGATTTGCTAAGCGCGGACACCATCAGCGAGGCAAGTCCCATGAACAACCGCCAAGTGATCGTCGCCCCGGTCATCGAGACGCAGCGAACCATCCTGCGGGCGCACCGTCTTGACGATTTCGATGCCTATGTCGCCATGTGGGCAGATCCCGTCGTCACCCGTTTCATCGGCGGTAAGCCGCGCACGCGCGAAGAAAGCTGGATGCGCTTCCTGCGTCACGCCGGCCTGTGGTCGCTGCTCGGCTACGGCTTCTGGGCGATCGAGGAGAAGGCAACGGGCCGCTTCGTCGGCGAGGCCGGCTTTCACGATCTGAAGCGCGACATGGAACCGTCGATCGAAGGCATTCCCGAAGCCGGATGGGCGCTGGCTCCGGCCGTGCACGGTGCCGGCCTTGCCACCGAGATCGTCAGCCGCGTGCACGTCTGGGGCGACGAGACCTTCGGACGTGCCAAAACCGTCTGCATCATCGATCCGGAAAATACGGCTTCACAGAATGTCGCCAGGAAGTGCGGCTACAACGAGGTGACGCGGACCCTCTATCACGATGCCCCGACCATCCTGCTCGAGCGGCGGCCCTGAGCGGCGTCATCGACTGGACATACCCGCTCTGTTAGCATCGATCATCAAATGAGGGGGATGATCGATGCATGCATTCAAGACGACAGTCATGAGGTTGTTCTGGGCGGCGCTCGTGCTTGCGCTGACACTGCGGCTCGCGGCGGCCGACGCTACGGTGCCGACCGCCGATATCAAGGGGGCCGCCGACAATCAGCTGGCCAAGCGCTACGAAGGCTCGTTCATCGTCTCCTATGTGAAATTGGCCTTCACCGATTTCAGTGTGCCGCTGTCGCCCTTGAAGCCGAGCGCTGACCCGGACGCGCGTGATGCGATGAACAACCGCGTCTTCGCCCCCGACAAGAAGGCCGAGGTCGAGGGCGCCTTGACCCGCATCGCCTATGTGCTGCCGGCCGAGCGCTCGCCGCTTGAAGTTCTGCGCAATTATCAGGATGTAATCAAGGCAGCCGGTGGCGAGGTCCTGTTTGAGTGCAAGAAGGAGGAGTGCGGCGGCGCTGCCGACCGTTCGTCGAGCGGTGGCGGCGGCGACATGAGCCTGACGATGTATTCCTTCCACGAGAGCGATCTCAAGGACGCGGCATTCTCCAATGGCGCTTGCGCGCTGGCCACCGGCATCAACGACCAGCGCTATTTCTCGGCCAAGGTGCCGCAGGATGGCGGCGACGCCTATGTCACCGTGCAGACCTATTCGCTGACCGACGATCTCTACTGCAAGGCGCTCAACGGCCGCACCGTCGCCGTTGTCCAGGTGCTGGAGCCCAAGGCGCGCGACAAGAAGATGGTGGTCGTCGAGGCTGCCAAGATGGCGGATTCGCTCTCCGCCACCGGCAGCATTTCGCTCTACGGCATCTTCTTCGACACCGACAAGGCCGCTATCAAGCCGGAGTCGGAGCCGACGCTGAAAGAGATTTCGAAACTTCTGGCCGGCGACCCGAAGATGGCCGTGATCGTTGTCGGCCACACCGACAATCAAGGCGCCTTCGACTACAATCTCGACCTGTCGTCGCGGCGGGCGGAAGCGGTCAAGGCAGCGCTGGTGGCGAAATATGGCATCGATGGTTCGCGGCTGACGGCGGCCGGCGCCGGCATGATGGCACCCGTCGCCAGCAATGACGACGAGGCGGGCCGCGCCAAGAACCGCCGCGTGGTTCTGGTCAAGCTGAACTGAGCGCGCTTCAGCCGGCCTTGCGGCGCAGCTTCCGTGCCAGATCGGCCCACGGATCGGCGGCATCGGCCGCGGCCGGCGTGACGCTCGGGCCAAGCAGCACCGTCGAAGCATCGAAGGGCTTCGGCATGGCGATCCCATAGCCCTGGGCGTAGTCGACGCCGATCGTCTTCAGGGCGGCGATGATGCCGTCGCTTTCGACGAACTCGGCGATGGTGCGCTTGCCCATGACCTTGCCGATGTGGTGGATCATCTCGACCATGGCGCGGTCGATGCGATCCTCCACCATGTCCTTGACGAAGCTGCCGTCGATCTTGAGGTAGTCGACCGGCAGGTGCTTGAGATAGGCGAACGACGACATGCCGGAGCCGAAATCGTCGAGCGCAAAACGGCAGCCCAGGCTGCGCAGATCGTCAATAAAGCGAATGGCATTGGTCAGATTTGCAATGGCGCTGGTTTCGGTGATCTCCAGGCAGATCATGGCAGGCGAAATGCGGTGGACGAGGAACTGCTCGCAAAGGAAGCCGAGAAAGGTCTCGTCGCCGAAAGTCGCGCCGGAAAGATTGATGGCGCATGTAGCGATCGGCGCCATGCCCGGATCGGCTTGCCGTGCGGCCAGGACTCGGAAGGTATTGCGCACCACCCAACGGTCGATCGACGGCATCAGGCCATAACGCTCGGCCGCGGGAATGAAGCTTTGCGGGGTGACGAAGCTGCCGTCTTCATCGGTCAGCCGCAACAGGATCTCGATATGCGCGCCCGCCCAGGCGGCGTCATCGTTGAGCGGCCAGATTTCCTGGGCAAGAAGCCTGAAGCGGTTTTGCTCCAATGCGGCGTGCAGGCGCTGCACCCAGGCCATCTCGCCGAAGCGCTCGCGCAAGGCCATGTCACTGTCGCTGTGGATCTGGACACGGTTGCGGCCCTTTTCCTTGGCCATGTAGCAGGCGACATCGGCGGCCCGCAGCGCTTCCTCGATAGTCACTTGCGCATCGGCGATCTGCACCATGCCGATGCTGACGCTGGTGTTGAAGGGTCTGCCATCCCAGGCGAAATGCATGTCCTGCACGGCCGTGCGCAGCCGTTCGGCGATGTCGGCGGCGGTTTCGCAGTCACTGTCCACCAGCAGCACGCCGAATTCGTCGCCGCCCAGCCTGGCCAGCACGTCTCCCGGCCGCAATTCGTGGGTCAGCAGTGCGGAGATCTGGCGCAGCAACTGGTCGCCAGCGGCATGGCCGCAGGTATCGTTGACCAGCTTGAACTGGTCGAGATCGAGATACATCAAGGCGTGCTGCCGAGGCTGGCCCTTCAATTCGACGATCGTCCTTTCCAGCCGACTTTCGAAATCGCGCCGGTTGGCGAGCCCGGTCAATGCGTCATGCGAAGCCTGCCATGAAAGCCGCTCTATATAGCCCTCTTCGCGCGTCATGTCGTGGAAGGCAAGCACCGCGCCGACGACTTCACCGGAAACGAGCAGCGGCGCGCCCGTCAGCGCGACGGGAACAACAGAGCCATCCGACCGCTGCAGCAATTGCGGACGGGCGCTGGAACGGCGCGGTTCGCCGGCCAGCAGGCTTTCAATCAGTCGGGGTTCTTCGACGCTGGTGTCTTTGTCCACCAGCCGGAACAGCGAAGCGATCGGTTTGCCCTTGGCGCTGCTGAACGGGCAGGCCAACAATTTCTCGGCGACCGGGTTCATATAGTCCAGCCGCCCGTCACGGCCGGTGCTGATGACGGCCTGGCCGATCGAAGCCAGCGTGATCTGAGCGCGCTCGCGCTCGGTGTTGAGCGCCAGCTGGAAGGCCTGGCGCTGCGCCAGGAGCTTGCGCGTGCGCCATACGGCAAGCAGGATCAACAAGGCCGCGGTGACGAGATTGGCAAAGGTGAGCAGCATCCGGATGAAGCGCGATCCCTCGCCGAGACTGTCCGAGAAGGCCTTGGAAAGAGGGCTGATCTGACGGTCCAGCTGATGGATATCCGTCTTCCAGGCGTTGATCTCGGCTGGTGACGCCTGCCCCTTGCTCAACGTCGCGTGCATCGCGTCGCCGAGCTTCTGGATGGCGAGGATCATCGTGTCGGCGGCGGTCCAGTGCCGGATAGCGGTGTCGAGATAGATAAAGCCACGGAAATTCTGGAACAGCCAGATCATCCCGGTCACGTCGTCAGTGTGGTTGCCGCCCCGCAGAAAGCCGGCGCGCGCCGCTTCAGTGTCGGGCTCAGGCTGCTCAAGTGCCAGGCGGGCCGAGCGGTCGGCCAGCGGAACGGCGATCGCTGCACGATACTCGCCGAAGAACTCCTCCTTGCCGGTGTCGGCATAGAGGCTGAGGAAATAGATGGCGTGCTTTTGCCCCTTGGACCACTGGCTTTCGCCGCCGACATAGGCGCGAACCGCCGACAGCGTGTAGAGGCTCAGGCTGGCGACCAGCGCCTGGATGAGGACAACGGCGATGAACGGCCAGACGAGCCCGAGAAGACGGGGGCTGGCGTCCATCGATGACGGCTTCTTCGAATTCACGGACGTGCCATGATCCTGTCAGCGCGTCTGTCCGACTGTTTCACCCGTCGGTTGAGACGATGTTTCTTCCCTCATGTCGCTCAGATGGCGACAACGATCCGGTTACCACGGGTGGGCTTAACAGCGAATAAATAATTCCCCTTTATAGGAAGCCGGTTCTTGCTGCGAGCGAGCCGAATATTACGCAACGTCAAGAAAACGCTTCAAGTTTGTTCAATTTGTATTTGAGGCGTATCGAGCCTTTCCGGGCCGCAACTGCGGGAACCAGGGCAGAGCCTCCGCCGCTGGCGTTGCTGGGCGCCGACGCAATCAAGGTCGAGGGGCTGCGAGGCGCCGACCTGGCGCGCCAGCTCGGCGGCTCACCAAAGCTCAACCAAGCCGGCATGGCTGCCTCGTTCCTGGCGCAGAACGCCGGCAAACGATCCGTCGTGCTCGATCTCAAGGCAGAAGCCGATCGCGAGCGTTTCCTCGATCTGATCGCCGGTGCCGACGCGCTGGTGGAGAATTTTCGACCCGGCGCTGTGCCGACAGATCAAGCGAGCTGGCGTCGGACTCCGCTTTGCCGAGCGTGAGACACGCAACCGCGCGGCGCAAGGGCAAGAAGATCCCGCTCAACATCGATGGAGCCACGGCCGTCATCTACGGAGAACTCGGCTTCCCGCCGCCGCTGACACGGGGGCTCTTCGTGCTGTCGCGCTCTGTCGGCATTCTGGCGCATGCCTGGGAGCAGTCGCAGCAGAGCGAACGAAACAAGGGACCGCTGCCGCGCGAATGGCTGTGGACCTATACCGGCACACCGGTACGCCCTTTCCCCGAAGACGGCGGTACGAGCGGCTGAGGACGGCCCTCAGCCGGCTTCGAGCGGCGCAGGTCCGGGAATGGTCAAGGTCGCCACCAACGTCGAAAGGTCCGGCTCGTCGATCAGCGTCGCTGCATCAGCCGGCGCCAGCCAGGCCCGCTGCCGCCGTTTGGCCTCCTGCCAACTGGCCAGTTCCTCGGTGACCTCGAGCAGATAGACGATGACGTCGACACGAATGAAGTTGTTGGCCAGCCGTTTCCAGTAGGAATAAGTGCCCGCCGGTTGCTTCAATGTCTTGCCGAGCACGCCGGCTTCTTCCATCGCCTCGATGGTGGCTGCCTTGCGGCCGCTCTTGCCTTTCATCGGCCATCCCTTGGGGACGATGAAGCGCTGCGTCGTCCGCGACGTGACCAGCATCACCTCGATGTCGCCATGCGCGTTTCGCCGAAAGGGGATCGCCGCGACCTGGCGGATCCGCTCGCCTTTCTTGGCCTTGCGTACGGCCTTTTTCTTGGTGGCTGCCATTCGTAACAATCCAGTCGGTGCAGTGCCCCATAGCGTGATGTGGCGCCTTTGCAAAACCCAAACTGCCGCAGGGGCACTCGAACGCCCCTACCATGTAAGTCGGCTAATTAAAAGAGCAGCCCGCCCGTCAGCGACAGGTGCTTACGGCGGTGCTGCCGATTATCTGCGTCTGGCAGCTCGGCCTGACCTGCGGCACCACCGGCGGCGGCTGCTGGACGATTACCCGGTCCTGGGCGCGATACTGCTGTTGCTGCTGCTGAAATTGCTGCCGCTGCACCCGGTTCTGCAAGATCTGCAGATCGTTTTGCTGGATCAGCGCGTTACTTTTGGCAGCGGGACTGAGCGCTTGCGCGCAAGCGGAAGAGCCCAGGTCCGCCAGCACTACCGTGGCGAGCACGGCCGACATGAAAATCGTTGATGGTCGAAGCGCCGACATCTGCTCATTTCCGCAAGAAGAAGATCTGCCTCCACATATAGGGCGCTTGCGCGGTGATGCCATGGCCAGGGCCTTGATCGCCATGAAATCGATTATCCGTCGGCCCTGGCCCCGCCACCGTGGCCGCCACAAGTTGTCGTCATATGACGACTAGGAATCACCAGGGGCTTTAGCCAATGTCGGTTAGTTAAAATTTCGTTACCATTCAGCATAAGTTAATATATTCTAATCAAGTCTGTACTGCATAAGCTGGAATGCATATGCCGACTTTGAAGTATCCGGACTTGTTTCAGGCACAACATTTCCAGGGCGCATACGGGTGACTTCGGCGCGCATCTCAGGGGATCGGAGGAAGCGTCGACAGCGGGGGTAAGTGTATGGCTTTGTTGTCAAAGCGTGTTGTTGCGCGTCCTGAGTTCGGAGCGTCAACCGGCCAGGAATCAGCCAGCGCGTATCTCACAGGAGCTCAGGCAGCGGCTCCGCAAACGGAGTCTCCGAGGCGCGCGAGTCGACGTTTCGCCATTCCGCCGAAACGTCTCGCGCTCTTGCTCGGCGCCACGGCGATGGTCGGGCTCTTTGCACCTTCTCCAGGCGTCGTCCACGCACAGGTGGTGATCAACCACGACGGTGCCAAGGGCGATGACGGTGCTTCCGTCTTCGGCAATGCCGATGGCGATCCGGGCCATCCGTCGACCGGTCCCGTCACGGACACGAACACCACATCCGGCGGCAACCAATATGGCGGGACCGCAAATGGCGGCCGGGGCGGCGACGGCGGCACCGTGTTTCAGCCTATACCGCCCAAGCTGGAGGGCGGCAACGGTGGCAGGGGCGCCGATGGTGGTGTCGTCGACGTTACCAACAATGCCACGCTGACCGGCTTCGGCATCATCAGCCAGGCCAATGGCGGCCGAGGCGGCGACGCCGGCTGGGCAGCCGATTTCGGGCTCTCCGATGGCGGCACCGGTGGCGGCGGCGGCAATGGCGGCAATGCAAAGGCCACGAATGCGCTTGGCGCGAGCGTGACAACCACGCTCGCCAACCGCAACGGCATGACGGTCGAGGCCAGCGGCGGCAGTGGCGGCAATGGCGGCACCGAGGTTGGCGCCATCGGCGGTGGCGATGGCGGCAATGGCGGCACCGGCGGCAATGGCGGCACAGGCGAAGGGGTCAATGCCGGTGACATCAGCACGCAAGGCACGCTTTCCAAAGGCATGCTTGTGCGCGCGGCCGGCGGCGTCGCCGGCGATGGCGCCGGTGGGTTTGGCCTGCTATCCGGACAGGGTGGCAATGGCGGTAACCCGACCATCGGCGGCAACGCGACAGGGAACAACTCGGGCAACATCACGACAATCGGCGACTACGCCAGCGGCATGGTCGTGCAGTCGGTCGGTGGCGGCGGCGGCGATGGCGGCGATTCGTTCGGCGTTTGGGGTGGCGGCGGTTCCGGCACGGCCGGCAATGATGGCGCCACCGCAACCGGCACCAACACCGGCACGATCAAAACCAGTGGCGTCGGTGCGATCGGCATGCTGGTCGAATCGGTCGGTGGCGGCGGCGGCGATGGCGGCGGCGCGATCGGCGTCGTTTCGATCGGCGGCACTGCTGGCGGTGGCGGCAAGGGCGGTACTGTCAATGCCAATGTCGGCGGAACGATCACCACCGGCGTCGACGGCAGCGGTGACGGCGCGCATGGCGTGCTCGCTCAGTCGGTCGGCGGCGGCGGTGGCAATGGCGGCTTCGCGTTCTCTGCCGGCGCGACAATTGCCGTCGCCATTGGTGGTGGTGGCGGCACGGGCGGCAATGGTGGGGCGGTCAACGTCAACCAGGCGGGCGCTGGCGCCAACGTCAGCACCACGGGCAACTCGGCAATCGGCATTATCGCGCAGTCAATCGGCGGCGGCGGCGGCAATGGCGGCGGCAGCCTGGCCATTGGCAGCATCGTCTCGGTTGCCGTCGGCGGCAGCGGCTCGGCCGGCGGCGACGGCGACGTGGTGACCTACAACATCGGCAACGCGACCGTTAAGACGAACGGCACGGATTCCACCGGCATTCTGGCGCAATCGGTCGGCGGCGGCGGCGGCAATGGCGGTTTTGCCCTGAGCGGTGCCGGTGTCGTTGCGGTCGGCGTCGGCGGCCAGGGTGCAGCCGGCGGTTCCGGCAAGGAGGTCGACGTTACGTCCGGAGGCAACGTCGAGACCTCCAAGGATCGCTCGGTCGGTATCATCGCGCAGTCGCTCGGTGGCGGTGGCGGCAATGGCGGCTTTGTTGTCGCCGGCAGTTTTGGGGCCACCGTCGGGGTCGGCGGCTCGGGCAGCAAGGGCGGCGACGGCGGCGAGGTGTTCTTCCGCACGCCCGACGGTGGTGTCAATCAGTCGATCACCACGCATGGCACGGATTCGGCCGGCCTGATTGTCCAGTCGGTGGGCGGCGGCGGCGGCAATGGCGGCTTCGTCGGGACTTTCGCGACAGTGGCCAATCTGGGCATTGGCGGTGGTGCGGGCGCCGCCGGCGCGGGCGTTGCTGTCCACACGACCTATAATGGCTCGGTCGAGACCTTTGGAGAGCGTTCGGCCGGTATCATCGTGCAGTCGATCGGCGGCGGTGGCGGCAATGGCGGCGGCGTCATCGGCGTCGGGCTCGGGCTGACGGTGGGCATTGGCGGAAACGGAGCGGGCGGTGGCGGCGCCGGGGCCGTGGAATACCACTCGGCAAGCACCATCATAACCACGCATGAAGCCGACTCGGCCGGTCTTATCGTGCAATCGATCGGCGGCGGCGGCGGCAATGGCGGCTTCTCGTTCAATCTGTCGGCGGGTGCCGCTGTCGGTGTGGGCGGCAAGGCTGGAGCAGCCGGCGGATCGAATACCGTCACGGTAAGCATAGACGACGGCACCATCCATACGATGAACGATCGTTCGACCGGCATTCTGGCTCAGTCGGTCGGCGGCGGTGGCGGCACGGGTGGCGGCAGCGTCGCCGGCAGCTTTGCCCTCAATGTCAGCATTGCAGGCAAGGGTGCAGGCGGCGGTGCCGGCAACATCGTCGATGTCACCAACGGGGCCGACATCACCACCGACGGTATCCAATCGCACGGGATCCAGGCGCAATCGATCGGCGGCGGCGGCGGTTCGGGCGGTTTCGCGATCGCCGTCGGCGGACCGTCGCTGGCGGTTGGCGGGGCTGCTTCCGATGGCGGCAGCGCCATGAAGGTCACGGTGACGAACACAGGTGAGATCAAGACAAACCAGGCGATGTCGATCGGTATCCTGGCGCAGGCCATTGGCGGCGGCGGTGGCGACGGCGGTCTCGCGGGAGCCGGTGGTCTGTTCACCGCGATTGGCGTTGGCGGCAAGGGTGGCGGCGGCGGCAATGGCGGCGAGGTGGTTGTCAAGAATACCGCCGCCATCACGACCAAGGGCGATCTCGCTCACGGTATATTGGCGCAATCGGTTGGCGGCGGCGGCGGCAATGGCGGCAGCGCCGGCGCGGTTTCCGTGGGCGCCTTCGTTGGCGTCGGCGTTGCCGTCGGTGGCGATGGTGGCGCCGGCCGCGACGCCATGGAGGTCGATGTCACCCAGGTCGGCGACATCACGGTCAGCGGCATGGGCGCCAAGGGCATCATCGCGCAGGCGATCGGCGGTGGCGGCGGCAATGGCGGCAAGGCCGTCGCCGGTGCGTTCAGTGTCGGTCTCTACGCTTCAGCGGCCGTAGCGGTTACACTCGGCGGTGATGGCGGCGATGGCGGCTCGGGTGGGGTGGTCAGCGTCAAGGCGGATGGCAAGATAGATTCCTTGACCAGCGCCGACGGCTCGGGCGGCATCGTCGCGCAGTCGATTGGCGGCGGCGGCGGCAATGGCGGTCGCGCGACATCCATCGCCGGCGCGGTGAGTGACGAAGTCGCGATCAATCTCGGTGTGGCCATCGGCGGCAGCGGCGGCAATGGCGGCCAGGGCAAGACGGTTACCGTGGAGATCGGTCTGGTCAGCGGTGGGGAGATCATCACCCACGGCTTCCAGGCTGTCGGTATCCTGGCGCAGTCTATTGGCGGCGGCGGCGGCAATGGTGGCGACACGTTTGGTGGCGCCGGCGGCTACGGCAACAGCGTAACGGTGACGGCTTCCGTCAACATCGGCGGCAAAGGCGGCGGTTGCATTGGCAATGATCCGACCAAGTGCAACAGCGCCGGCGATGTCCACGTCACAAACGCCATGACGATTTCCACCGATGGCGACTCGAGCAGCGCGATTGTGGCGCAATCGATCGGTGGTGGCGGCGGCAATGGCGGCACCAGCACCGGCGGCAGCGCCAATGTCGGCGGCGGCGACGGCGTCAACATCGCGGCGAATTTCGCCATGGGCGGGGGTGGTAGCAAAGGCGGCTTCGGCAACACGGTCGACGTCGTCAATTCAGGCAACCTGACCACGACGGGGGCTTTCTCGTCAGGCATCATGGCGCAGTCGATTGGTGGCGGTGGCGGCATCGGCGGATCGAGCACGGCCAAATCCTACAACATCGGCGGCAGCAGCCAGACCAGCGTTAGCGTCAATATGGGCCTGGGCGGTTCGGGCGGCGGCGCCGCCGACGCCATGAAGGTGACGGTGGGCAACACCGGCATCATAAACACCTCGGGCTTTGGCTCGTCGGGCATCATCGCCATGTCCGTCGGCGGCGGTGGCGGTGCTGCCGGCGCCGCGTCGGCATCCGATGAAGATGTCGGCGGCGGCAGCGGCGGCGGTGAAGGGGATGACGGCCAGACTACCGTCTCGATCGGTGTTGCGTTGGCGCTCGCTGGCGGTACAGCAGGCAATGGTGGCGAGGTCTCCGTCACCAACAACAACTCGATCTTCACCGACGGTGCTTTCTCCTACGGCATCAGTGCCAGTTCCATCGGCGGTGGCGGTGGCGTCGGCGGCTCGGCTTCAGCCGGTGCCAGCGCCAAATATGCCATCGGCGGCGGCATTGGCGGCGCCGGTGGCAGTTCAGGTTTCGGCCAACATGTCGAGGTCTTCAATCAAGCCAATGGGTTCATCTGGACCAAGCAGGAAAACTCCATCGGCATCTTCGCGCAGTCTGTCGGCGGCGGCGGCGGTTCGGGCGGCGCCGGCAAGAGCACCGGCAGCGACGGCGGCAGCGTCGACATCAAGATGACCATGGGTGGGCTTGGCGCTGGCGGCGGCAATGGCGGCGACGTCAATGTCGAAAACAGCGGGACGGTCTGGACCGACAAGGCCAATTCGCACGGCATCCTGGCCCAGTCGATCGGCGGCAGCGGTGGCGTCGGCGGGGCAGCGGGCTCGGCCACCGCAGATGCCGAGACGACGATCGGCTTCGCTTTGGGCGGGCTGGGCGGCGACGGCGGTGAGGGCCATGCCGTTACGGTGAAGAATTTCGCATCAGGGTGGATCTGGACCCAGGGCGACAATTCCGACGGCATTTTCGCCCAGTCGATCGGCGGCGGCGGCGGCGCGGCCGGTGGCGGCTCGACGACAAGTGGCGAAGCCGATACCAATGTCAGCCTGGCGGTTGGCGGCCTTGGCGGCAAAGGCAATACGGGCGGCAGGGTCGAGGTCGACAACTACGGCACGATCACAACCGAAGGAGATCTTTCACACGGCATCTTTGCCCAATCGGTTGGCGGCGGTGGTGGCGCCGCGGGGTCCGCGTCCAATGCATCCACGGCTGACATGACGATAGGCGTGGCGACGTCCACTGTTGGGGGCGGGGGGGCCAATGGCGGCTATGTCGAGGTCAACAACGATGGTGTGATCAGCACATCCGGCAAGGGTGCGATCGGTATCATGGCACAGTCTGTCGGCGGCGGAGGCGGTTATACAGGCGTCGTTTCCAGCGATGCCGCCGGCGACGACTCCTTTACACTGAGCATTGGTGGCAAGGGCGGCAATGGCGGCAACGGCGGCGATGTCAAGGTGACCGTCAACGGCTCGATCAGCACGACAGGAGATTATGCGCACGGTGTTGTCGCCCAGTCGATCGGCGGTGGCGGCGGCTACGGTGGCGATGCCAATGGCAAGACCTCGAACGCACTGGCGATCGGCGGCTTCGGTGGCGCCGGCGGCGACGGCGGTGATGTGACTGTCATCCGCACCGGCACGATCACCACGACAGGTCTGGGCTCGATAGCCATCATCGCACAGTCCGTCGGCGGCGGCGGCGGCTTTGGCGGTGCTGGATTCGGGCGCTTCGGCGCTAGCGCCGACGGCGGCAGCGGCCTCGACAACAACACTGTCGGCTTCAAATCGCTCGGTGGCGACAAGGGCACCGGCGGCACCGTGAGCATCATCCAGTCCGGCGCGATCGAGACCGCTGGTGACCGTTCACATGGTATCGTCGCCCAGGCGGTTGGCGGCGGCGGCGGCGTCGGCGGCACGAGTTCGCTCGCCATGGGTCAGTCTGGCGCCGGCTCACAAGGCGGCATAGGCGACGCCGCGGCGGCGACGGCCAGCACCGACAGCCAGGTCTGGGTCAAAGGCGCAAGCTCCTATGCCATGTTCGGTCAGAGCGCGACCGGCCAAGGCAACTCGAACCTCGTCCATCTGACAGCCGAGGGAAGTCTTTTTGCCCAAGGTGCCGATTCGGTCGCGGCGTACGGCGAAAGCACGGCTCAAGGGACGAAGGGCAACATAACGCTCGACCTGGAGGGCCAATACACGATCGGCGGCGCCAACACCGGCGTGGCGGCCATGCTGGTCGGCGGCCAGAACAACACCGTCAATAACAACAGCCTGCTCTACGCGATGGGGGCGACGCCGACATTCTCGGTCATGCAGTCCAGTTTCGCCTCGTTCAAAGCGTCGCTGCTGGCTCCCGGGCCGGTCGTGCCCACTGACGCGATCCTTGAAACTCTGCTCGACGATTTCAGCCCATTCGCTATCACCGGAACGTCGGGCAACGATACGATCAAGAACCAACAGAGCGTGGTGGGTCTCGGCCGCGTCATCGGCAACATCGACCTCGGCGGCGGCATCAACGAGTTCGACAATTTCGCCGATTCATCGATGGTTGGTCTCAAAACCATCAATCTCGGAGCCGGCGGGCTGTTCAAGAATCAGGGCCTGATGACCAACCAGGGTATCGGGGTCGTTGCGACCGTTGCCGTCACCGGTGGATTTACCCAGGACGGTACCGGCAGTTTCGTCACCGACATCGACCTGAACAACCAGATCACCGACGCGCTGACATTGACCGGCGCCGGCAATTTCGACGGCACGGCAGCGCTGAACTTCCTGTCGATCGACAAGCTGTTCACGCAATACGTGCTGGCGACCGGCTCGTCCATGGCTGACAACTACCTGACGCCGACGACGCCGCATCCCTATGTCGGCTTCAATTTCCTGACCAAGGTCGACGGCAACGATCTCGTTCTCTACGCCGACAACAAGACCTTCCTCCAACTGGCACAGGACCCGGGGTCCGGCACCAACGATCCAGGCGTGTTCCAGATGGCGCAGTATCTCGACGACGTCGAGGCCTCGTCCACCCCGGACAATCCAATGGCCCGGCTCATCAACATGTTGCGTTTCCTGCCCAGCGAAGAGGAACTGGGCGCTGCGCTGACGCGACTGACACCACATTATGCGGTGCATACGTTCGACATGATCAACCGCGAAGCCGACATGATGCTGGAAGCGGCGCGCGAGTGCACCGGCGCGCCGGCCTACAAGAATCCGGATGGTCGCTGTGTCTGGGCGTCGATCAGCCCGCAGGCGGAGTATAGCCGCGATGCCGGTGCGGGGACGACAAGCCGCGACGACGTGCTGAAGACGATGTCGCTTGGCGGCATCGGCGAGGTCGGCCAGAACTGGTCGCTCGGCGCCACCATCGGCCGTACGGAATTCGATTCCAAGATCGACTTCAACGGCGATCTGCTGTCGGAAACCACCGGCGAGGCCTGGCAGGCATATGCGCTGGCGAAATATGCCAACAAGAACTACTTCGTCGATTTCGCAGTCGGCGGGGGTACCGGCTCCTTCAAGGGAGAACGCGATACGTATGTCGACCAGGTCGGCTTCATTCCGGGCGAAACGCTGATCGGCGATTATCTTCCGGAAGAACTGCTGCCCGGCATAGGCAACAGCGTGACCTACACCCAGAAGACCGCCATGTTCGGCGGCTCGGCGCGGTTCGGCGTAACGCAGCAGATGGGCGTTTTCTACCTGCAGCCGACCTTGCAATTGGACGCGCGCTGGCTGCGTGTTTCGGGCAAGGAAGAAGGCTCGGTGGCCGCCTTCAACTTCGATGGCTCGGCGAACACATACTATTCGGCGACCCCGGCTTTGGAGATCGGCACCGACATCGCGCTCAGCGATGTTGCCAGTCTTCGCCTCTACGGAAAGGCCGGAGTGGAGTTTTCCAATAAGGAGTGGGAGATCGAAGGCCGCTTCGCCGCGGCGGAGAATCTGCCCGGCAGCCCCGCATTGCACTTGACGGAGCCCGTCGATTCGCCGCTCTATCGGGTCGGCGCCGGCCTCGAGCTGAATGGCGTCAATGGCGTCGGCATGTCAGTCAGGTATAACGGCGCCTTCGGGGAAACGGTCAAACAGAATGCAGTCAGCGCGTCTCTCAAGGTCAGTTTCTAGGCTGGTTCGAGACGGAGCCGGGCGGGAGAGGTCTTGATGAGGAAATACGCGTATTTGGTTGCGGTGCTGGGTGTGGCCTGCATTGTCGGGCTGCCGGCCGTGGCCGCGCAGACCAAGGGCGACAAGGTGGCGGCGACGCCCGCGCCCGCCGCTGACGCGCCGCAACTGCCCGGCGGGGCATCGGCCTTGTCCGAAACCCATGGCGACTGGACGGTCAATTGCCAGATATCGGGCACGAACAAGGTCTGCAGCCTGTCGCACCAGCAGTTCAACAAGCAAAGCAACCAGCGGCTGCTGGCGATCGAGCTGTCGAGCAAGACCGGTGACGATGCGACGGGGACCCTTGCCCTGCCGTTTGGACTGGCTCTCGCCAAGGGCGTTACGCTCACCATCGACGACCAGAAGCTGGACGGCAGCCTGGCGTTCAACACCTGCCAGGTGGTCGGCTGCCTGGTGCCGGTGGCGTTCGATGCCAATGTCACACCTCTGCTCAAGAACGGCACGACGCTGAAAATCGACGCCTTTGCCGCCGACACGGGGCAAGCGGTGAGCTTTTCCATTCCGCTCAACGGTTTTGGCGGGGCGCTTGCCCGCACGGCGGAGCTTTTGTCCAACTGAGGGCGGAGATCACCGGCGGCAAGAGGGGTTGGCGGAAGGGTTTTCCCGCCAACAGGTCAAACAGCGATCGTCTTCAACCGCTCGGCAATGAGGGCGGCGAGCCGCGTCGCCACCTCGTCCTTGCTCATTTCGGGCCATTCCTCGACGCCGGTCTTCGACACGATCCGCACCCGGTTGCGATCGCCGCCCATCACGCCTGAAGGGCCGATGCCGCTTTCATGCGAGACATCGTTTGCGACGATGAAATCGGCACCTTTCTTCCTGAGCTTGGCCTCGGCGTTGCGCAAAAGATCCTGCGTCTCGGCGGCGAAACCGATGACCAGGCCGGGCCGTTGGCTGTGATGGCCGACGCCGGCAAGGATGTCGGGGTTCTCGACCATGCGCAGCACCGGCGGGCCTTCACCCGCCACCTTCTTGATCTTCTCACCGGCCGAATTCTCGCTGCGCCAGTCGGCGACGGCGGCGACGAACACCGCGGCGTCCGCTGGCAGAAGCTGTTCCACCGCATCGTGCATTTCCTGCGCACGTTCGACATGGATGGTCTTCACACCGGCCGGGTCGGCAATGCTTACGGGACCCGAGACGAGGCGCACATCGGCGCCGAGCCTGGCCAACGCCGCGGCGATGGCGTGGCCCTGCTTGCCGGAGGAGCGGTTGGCGATGTAGCGCACCGGGTCGATCGGCTCGTGTGTCGGGCCGGAGGTGACGATGATCTTGCGCCCCGTGAGCGGTTTGAGGCCGGCATCGAGCAGCACTTCGATAGCGGCGACGATCTCCAGCGGCTCGGCCATGCGGCCTTCGCCGGCCTCATTGCTCTCGGCCATCTCGCCCTTGGCCGGACCCATGAAGGCGATGCCGTCCTTGCCCAATGTCGCGCGATTGCGGCGGGTGGCCGGATGCGCCCACATTCTGGGGTTCATCGCCGGCGCCATCAGCACCGGCTTATCGGTGGCCAGCAGCACGGTCGAGGCGAGATCGTTGGCATGGCCGTTGGCGAGCTTGGCCATCAGATCGGCGGTAGCGGGCGCGACCACCAGAAGGTCGGCCTCGCGCGACAGCCTGATGTGGCCGACATCATGCTCGTCATTGCGGTCGAACAATTCGGTGAAGACATGGTCGGCCGAGAGCGCGCCGACAGACAGCGTGGTGACGAATTCCTGTGCCGCTGACGTCATCACCACGCGCACTGCCGCGCCGCGCTCGCGCAGCCGGCGGATCAGGTCGAGCGCCTTGTAGGCGGCGATGCCGCCGCCGATGATGAGCAGGATGCGCTTGCCAGAGACGCTGCCGCGCGGAAGGATCCTGCCCGCAGGGGCCGCAACAGGAGCCGCTGTACCCTGCGCAATGGTCAACTCGCGCAGGGTCTTTTCGATCTGGTCGATACGGCCGGGTCCGATCTGACCGTCGACTGCGGCCCGGATCATCACCCGCGCCTGTTCTTCCATCGAGCGGTTGTTCTCCGCCGCCAACCGGCGCAGCATCTCCTTGACCTCATCGTCAAGGTTGCGAATGGTGATGCTGGCCATGTGATTGCACTTTTCTCATCTTAGCCGATGGCGATGATAGCAATGCAATCACTGACGAGCAAGCGCGATCGGCGATCGCCAGCGAGCCTATTTTGGCAATTCGGAATCAGTCTTCTCGGATCGGAAGACCCACCAATTTCCCGGAACCGCTCGTTGGTGGGTTGGCTTCAAGCACAATGTTGACGTAACCTGACCACTCTAGATGGCGTTGCGTTAGCGTAACGCGGCGCCCCTCAAACTCGTGGCCCTCGGTCAGCACAATCCCGGCCCAAAGCTTTGGCTCCGAGCGCTCAAGTTTCATCGTAAAAGCAGCCGGCACCTCGGGACGGAACTCACCTGCAATGAGCCACCCGTAGCCATAGATTGGCTTCACCTCTACGACTGGCAACGTGTCCATACCGCCAAGATAACCCTATCGCTACCCGCTCCACTATCCGGCAATCACAAGATTTTCCACGCAATATAGATCAGCGTCAGCGCGATCACCCACAGCGCCGCGCGGCCGGAGCGGCTGTAGCGCGCCTCAGCCTTGCCTATGGCGCGGGCGGTGGTCTCGTCGAAGCGCAGCCCGTGCTCGGCCATCAGGTCGATTTCGCGCGACAGCCGGTCGGTGCGCGCGGCAAGTTCGGGTATCTGGCGGGCCAGCGTCAGCAGCGCCTTGGCGCCGTCGCGCGCATCGATCATCATGCCACGCGGGCCAAGGTTGCCGGCAATCCAGCCGCCGACCACCGGCTCGGCCGTCTTCCACATGTTGAAGGCCGGATCGAGCGTGCGCGCCACGCCTTCGACCACCACCATGGTCTTTTGCAGCAGGATCAATTCCGGCCTTGTCGCCATGTCGAAGAGCTCGGTCACTTCGAACAGCAGCGTCAGCAGCTTGGCCATGGAAATGGTCTCTGCCGGCTGGCCGTGGATCGGCTCGCCGATGGCGCGGATCGCTTGCGCGAACGCCGCGACATTGTGCTGACGCGGCACGTAGCCGGCCTCGAAATGCACTTCGGCAACACGCAGATAATCGCGCCTGATGAAACCGTAGAGGATTTCGGCGAGGAAGCGGCGCTCCTTCTTGCCTAGCCTGCCAGCAATGCCGAGATCGACGGCGACGATGGTGCCGTTGGCCTCGACGAACAGATTGCCGGGATGCATGTCGGCATGGAAGAAGCCGTCGCGCAAAGTATGGCGCAGGAACGACTGGATGAGATTGGCGGCGATCGCCTTCAGGTCGTGGCCGGCGGCTTCGAGGCCCGCGATGTTGTTCATCTTGACGCCGTCGACCCATTCCATGGTCAGCACGTCGCGGCCCGTGCGTTCCCAGTCGACGTAAGGCACGCGAAAGCCTGGATCGTCCCTGGTGTTCTCGCCAAGCTCCGACAGGGCCGCGGCCTCGAGGCGCAGGTCCATCTCGATCTTGGTGGTCTGCGCCAACGTCTCTGTCACCTCGACAGGCCGCAACCGGCGCGACGAGGGGATATATTTCTCCTGCAGGCGGGCGGCGAGGAAATAGCTCTCGAGATCATGGAAGAAGCGGCGGCGCACGCCGGGCCGGATCACCTTCACCGCGACCTTGGTGGCAACGCCGTCATGGATGGTTTCGGCGGCATGGACCTGGGCGATCGAGGCTGCCGCGACGGGATCGCCGAACTCGGCGTAGAGATCGCCCACCTTGCGCCCGAGCGAGGCCTCGATGGCCGCCACCGCCTCGGTCTTCGGAAAGGTGTGCATCTTGTCCTGCAGCATGGCGAGATCGAGCGCCATGTCGTTGCCGACGACGTCGGGCCTTGTCGCCAGGAACTGGCCGAGCTTGACATAGGACGGGCCGAGCCGGACCACCGCCTTGGCCAGCCGGTCGCTGCGCTCATAAGCCAGCGCGCGGCGGCGGGTGAACAGCCGCGCCAAACGCCAGCCGAATTTCGGCAGGCCGGACAGTTCCTCGCCCGGCAGCGCGGCGATGACGCCCTCGCGCACCAGCACCCAGCCGGCCCGTGCGAGCCTGAAACCGGCGCCGACGCTGCTCATGGCTGCACCCAGGCCGAGCCTTGCGGCCGGCACGAGCTATAGCGAGGATGGGAAATGCGGGCCAGCCTCAAAGCTTCCAGCCCGAATGCAGCGCGGCAATACCGCCGGAATAGTTGCGGAAGGAAACGCGGTCGAAGCCGGCGCGGGAAATCATCGCGGCGAAGTTCTGCTGGTTGGGGAATTTCGCGATGGACTCGACCAGGTAGGAATAGGGCTCGCCGTCGCCGGTGACCATCTTGCCAATCTTCGGGATGGCGTTGAACGACCAGGCTTCATAGGCCTTGTCGAGCAGCGGCATCTCGACCTCGGAAAATTCGAGGCACAGGAACCGGCCGCCGGGCTTCAGCACGCGGAATGCTTCGCTGAGCGCGACATCGATGCGCGGCACGTTGCGGATGCCGAAAGCGATGGTGTAGGCGTCGAAGGTGGCGTCGGCGAAGGGCAGTTCCTCGGCATTGGCCTCGACGAAATCGGTGTTGCCGGACAGGCCTTTCTTTTCGGCCCGGTCACGGCCGACACTGAGCATCGAGCCGTTGATGTCGAGCACCGTGGCATGAACATTGCCATGGCTGGCATCGACGATGCGGAAGGCGATGTCGCCGGTGCCGCCGGCCACATCCAGGACCTTCCAGCCCGCCCGTTTCGGCGGATTGAGCCATGTCACCATGGCATCCTTCCACAGCCGGTGCAGGCCGGCCGACATCAGGTCGTTCATCAGGTCGTAGCGGTTGGCGACCTTGTGGAAAACATCGTTGACCAGGGACTGCTTCTCGCCTTCCCCTACACGCTTGAAACCATAGGAGGTTTCCATGCCGCCCGCGGCCGTGGTTCTCTCAACTGACATTTTTTTGATCCGTCATAAAACCGGCGGGACCATAGCCGATCGATGCTGTGGGCGCTATTGTTTAAGGCGCGGTGTTCAGCCGCGCTTCCAGGTGGTGGGTTTTCAAGACCTGGACTGACCGACGGGATGTTTGAATGCCTTTGAAAGCGGAACTGCACTGCCACATTGAAGGGGCAGCGGCGCCAGAACTCGTTATCCGCCAGGCGCAGAAATACGGCAAGGACACTTCGCCCTATATCCAGAACGGCTCGTTTGTCTGGCACGATTTTACGTCTTTTCTCGCGGCTTACGACTTTTCCGCCGATCTGTTCCGCACCGAAGAGGATTATGCGCGGCTGGCCGACCATTATCTGACCAGCCTGGCCCGAGACGGGGCGATCTATTCCGAGGTCTTCACCTCGCCGGACCATGCGACGAAGGCCGGGCTGTCGCCCAAGGCCTATACCGACGCGCTCGGGGAAGGCATGCTCCGCGCCAAGGCGAAGACCGGCATAGAGGGCCGCATGATCGTCACCGGCGTGCGCCATGTCGGCGTCGAGTCGATCGAACAGGCAGCGCGCTTCGCGGCGCGCTGCGGGCATCCGCTGGTCACCGGCTTCGGCGTTGCCGGCGACGAGCGGATGGGCGAGATGGAGGACTATGTCCGGGCTTTCGAGATCGCCCGCGAAGCCGGGCTTGGCATCACCGTCCACGCTGGCGAACTGACCGGCTGGGAGACGGTGCAGGCGGCGCTCGACCATATCAAGCCTTCGCGTATCGGGCACGGCGTGCGGGCCATCGAAAACCCGGACCTTGTCCGGCGTATCGCCGACGAGGGCATCGTGCTGGAATGCTGCCCCGGCTCCAACATCGCGCTCAACGTGTTCGACAGTTTTGCCGACCATCCGTTTCCGGCGCTGCAGGCGGCCGGCTGCAAGGTGACGCTGAACTCCGACGATCCGCCCTATTTCTGGACGTCGCTGAAGCGCGAATACGATATTGCAGCGGAGCATTTTGCGATGAACGAGAAGGCGCTGGCAGCCGTCACCAGAACCGCCATCGAAGCCGCCTTCGTCGACCGGAAGACCAAAGCCGCACTTCTCGCCCGGCTGAACGGCACGGCACGCTGATTTCTTCCGACAAAGCTGTGGTCGATGGCGGTCAAGCGGTTCCTTGGCCGGTCCATTGTCGTTAGGGTTCGCCCAGGCAGCTTGAAGCGCGACATATCCCCGGGGATTCATGCGCGCGGTTTCGGGCGACACGCATGCATCAGGAGAACATCATGAAGGGCGTCACCGTCGTCGACCACCCGCTTGTCCAGCACAAGCTGACCATCATGCGCAAGAAGGAGACTTCCACGGCCGGCTTCCGGCGGCTGCTGCGCGAGATATCATTGCTGCTCGGCTACGAGGTCACCCGCAATCTCGAACTGACGACGACGACGATCGAGACGCCGATGGAGACCATGGAAGCGCCGACGCTGGAGGGCAAGAAGCTGGTGTTTGCTTCGGTGCTGCGCGCCGGCAACGGCTTGCTCGAGGGTCTACTCGACCTGGTGCCGGCGGCACGCGTCGCCCATGTCGGTCTCTACCGTGACCATGAGACGCTGGAGGCGGTCGAGTATTTCTTCAAGGCGCCAAGCGACCTCGCGGACCGGCTGGTGATCGTCGTCGACCCGATGCTGGCGACCGCCAATTCGGCGATCGCGGCGATCGACAAGCTGAAGCAGCGCGGCGCCACCAACATCCGTTTCCTGTGCCTGCTGGCGGCGCCCGAAGGCATAGAGCGCTTCACCAAGGCGCATCCGGATGTCCCGGTCTTCACCGCGTCCATAGACCGCCAGCTCAACGAGAAGGGCTACATCATGCCCGGCCTCGGCGACGCCGGCGACCGCATGTATGGAACCAAGTAGTACCAGGCAAAGTTGCCTGGCACGATTTACCGAATGTTTACGCAACGGCGCGGTTTTAGCGCCCGTTAAAGCGGCAAACACCATCCAGCGCTAATGAATCGGCTCTCACTACAGCGCCGCGCGTCCATTCGGACGCGCAAAAGGACGCTGTAGCACTTTGTTTTTTGCGCATGATCCTTTCCGAAAAATCGATCCCGATTTTCGGGGTCATGCGGCGAGGCCGATCCATGCTGCGCAAGCTTCTCATCCTCAGCGTCTTTGCCGGTGCATCGGCATCGATCCCGGTTGTCTACCAGTCGAATCCGCAGATGTTCGAAAAGCTGCTGAAGTCGGCGGTGACGGCCAAGCCCGAGGTCGAGACGCCACCAGAGGTCAACCTGGCGTCTGTGCCCAACAAGCCGGTGGCGCCACTGCCGACCGGCCGCAAGGTCGTTGTCGCGGCGGACGCACGTGGGCATTTCTCATCGACCTTCAAACTCAACGGCCGTCAGGTCGACGGCATGATCGACACCGGCGCGACACTGGTCGCGGTCAATACGTCGACGGCGCGCAGGATTGGGCTGTCGCTCAATCCGTCCGATTTCAGCCACGAGGTCAGCACTGCCAACGGCACGATCAAGGCGGCGGTGGTGGCGATTGATCGCCTTCAGATCGGCAGCATCAGCGTCGACAACGTGCAAGCCATAGTGCTCGACGACAAGGCGCTGCAGACCAATCTGATCGGCATGAGTTTTCTCAATCGGCTCGGCAAATACCAGGCCGAGAACGGCACGCTACTGCTGGTGCAGTAGCAGCGACCTCAATCTGATCAGCTGCGCGAAAGAATCCTTCGGATAACCGACTTGTCGGCGGCTGGCTTCGAAGAGCCAACGGTATAGGCCGAAAACACGGCGGCGCCGGCAATATCGGCATCGGATTGTGAACGGGCATGGACCAGCGCCAGCGGCTCGCCAGCCCTGACCTCCACGCCTATGGGCAGCAGCCTGGTGATTCCGACGCTGGGGTCGATCTTGTCGTCAGGCCTTGTGCGTCCGCCGCCGAGGCCGACCACCACAAGGCCGATGTCGCGGGTGGCGATGCCAGTGACGAAACCGTTGGTCGTCGCCCTGACCACGAATTCCGTTGGCGCCAGGGGAAGATATTTTTCCGGCCTTTCGATGAAATCTGCGGGGCCGCCGAGCACGGCAACCATACGGGCGAAGGTGGCGGCGGCGCGGCCGCTGGTCAGCGTCTCGGTGGCGCGCCGCATGCCATCCTGATTGGATGACACCAGCCCCGCCGACTGCAGCATTTCGGCGGCCAGCGCCAGGGTCACATCCTCCAGGCGCCGGTCGCGCAGACGGCCAGTCAGGAAATCGACGGCATTGCGCACCTCGACGGCATTGCCGGCGGCCGATGCCAGCGGCTCACTCATGCCGGTGATCAGCGCCGAGACCTTCAAACCGGCACCGCTGGCGACCTCGACAAGGCTGTTGGCAAGCGCGGTGGCGTCGCGCGACTTTTCCATGAAAGCGCCGTTGCCGACCTTGACGTCGAGCACCAGCGAGCCCAGTCCGGCGGCCAGCTTCTTCGACAGGATCGAGGCGGTGATCAGCGGCACCGACTCCACCGTGCCGGTGACGTCGCGGATCGCGTAGAGCCGGCGGTCTGCCGGTGCCAGATCGGCAGTCTGGCCGATGATGGCGCAACCTGTTTCCAGCACCGCCTTGCGAAACAGCGCGATATCCGGCTGGCTGGTGTAGCCGGGGATCGCATCCATCTTGTCCAGCGTGCCGCCGGTATGGCCAAGGCCACGGCCCGAGATCATCGGCACATAGGCGCCGCAGGCAGCGACGATCGGCGCCAGCATCAGTGAGACATTGTCGCCGACACCGCCCGTCGAATGCTTGTCGGTGACGGGGCCGGGCAGGTCAGACCAGTCGAGCACGTCGCCGGAATCGCGCATGGCCAGCGTCAGCGCCACGGCCTCGTCGCGGTTCATGCCGTTCAAGAACACCGCCATGGCGAAAGCCGCGACCTGGCCATCGCTGACGGCGCCCGAGGTCACGCCGTCGATGAAGGCGGTGATTTCACCAGCAGACAGCCTCTGGCCGTCTCGCTTGTGGCGGATGATTTCCTGCGGAAGCATCAGCTCTCCAGCAGCCCGTCGCGGAACACTCTGTGCAGGACCGTTGCCAGCCGCGACCCGCCGACCGGCGCCATGTCCTTGGTTTCCTGATGCGAAAGCTCGGCTCCGGTCATGCCGGCCGCCAGATTGGTGATGACCGAGCAGGCGGCGACGCGCAGGCCAAGGAAGCGGGCGAGAATGACCTCCGGTACGGTCGACATGCCGACGGCGTTTGCACCCATGATTCGTGCCATGCGGATTTCGGCCGGCGTTTCGAAACAGGGGCCGGAAAACCACATATAGACGCCCTTGTGCAGCGCGGTGCCGGTCGCCTTCGCCGCGCCTTCGATGGCCTTGCGGATGCCGGCATCATAGGCCTCGGTGAGGCCGACGAAGCGGCGGTCGCTCGGCTCGCCGATCAACGGATTGCTGCCCGAGAAATTGATGTGGTCGGTGATCAGCATGACCGAGCCCGGCGGCATGTCCGGATCGACCGAACCGGCGGCATTGGTGAGGATCAGTTTGGTGATGCCGACGCCGGCGAGCACTTCCAGCACCGGTCGCATCGCGGCGGCATCGCCGTGCTCATAGTAATGGGCGCGGCCGGACAGCATCAGCACCGGCACGCCGGCAAACAGCCCCGCCACCACTTCACCGGCATGACCGCTGACGCCGCTTTTGGGAAAGCCCGGCAGGTCGGCATAGGGGACGCGGATCGGGTGCTCGATCCGGTCGACAAGGACGCCTAGGCCCGACCCCAGCACCAGTGCTGTCGACGGCGCCAGGCCGTCCAGCCTTTCGATCAGATGGTCCACCGCCTTTTCAGTCATCGCAGCCACCACTTCATTTGAGCCCGCACTTCATTTGAGGATATCGCCGCGGAAGCCGTAGGGCAGCATGTCGCCCAAGGTCACGGTCTCGGCGACTCCGGTATTGTCACAGAGATAGAGTTTGGTTTCCGGTCGGCAGAATTCGGCCAGTCGTTGGCGGCAGCCGCCGCAAGGCGAGCATTTGGCCATGCGTTCGGCAAGGACGGCGATTTCGACGATCTTGCCGCCGCCACCCATGATGTAATGGCCAAGCGCGGTCGTCTCGGCGCACCAGCCCTCCGGATAGGAGGCGACCTCGATGTTGGCGCCGGTGAAGACGCGTCCGTCCTCGGTGCGCAAGGCGGCACCCACGGGAAATTTCGAATAGGGCGCATAGGCCTTGGCCATGGCGGTCTTGGCCGCTTCGAACAGATCATGCGACATTCAGTTGTTCTCTCCGATGATCGTGTCCAAAACCCGGCGCTTGCCGTGCCGAGCCGTGACCTCAGCGTTCCTTGACGTAGGGCACGCCGCCGGCGCGCGGCGGGATCGCCTTGCCGATAAAACCGGCGAGCAGGATGACGGTGAGGATATAGGGCAGCGCCTGCATGAACTGCACCGGCACCTTGCCGATGATCGGCAGCGGCGAGCCCTGCAAGCGGATTGCCGCCGCATCGAGGAAGCCGAACAGCAGGCAGGCGAACATGGCGTTGACCGGCTTCCATTTGGCGAAGATCAGTGCGGCCAGCGCGATATAGCCCTTGCCGGCGGTCATGTCCTTCACGAAGCCGCCATTCTGCACCATCGACAGATAGGCGCCGGCGACGCCGGTCAGGATGCCGGTGCAGATCAGCGCCCGGTAGCGCAGCCATGCCACCGAAATGCCGGCGGTGTCGACAGCGGCCGGATTCTCGCCGACGGCGCGCAATCTGAGACCGAAGCGGGTGCGAAACAGCACCCACCAGGTGAACGGCACCATCAGGAAGGCGATGTAGACCAGTATCGAGTGGCCGGAGATCAGCTCCGCGTAGATCGACCCGATGATCGGCACGTCCCTGATTGCATCGGCGCCGGGCCAGACAATCGCCTCGAACCGCTCGCCCGGCTGCAGCGCCGGCGTGCGCCCGCCTTGCTGAAACCAGGCCTGGCCGAGCATGACGGTCGAGCCGGCGGCGATGAAGTTGATCGCCACGCCGGAAACGATCTGGTTGCCGCGATGGGTGATCGAGGCAAAGCCGTGGATCAGCGCGAAGGCGACCGAGACCAGGATGGCCATACCGAGGCCGAGAAGGGCCGAATGGAAGACCGACGCAGCGGCCGCCCCCGCGAAGGCGCCAACCAGCATCTTGCCCTCGAGCCCGATGTCGAAGACGCCCGCGCGTTCCGAATAAAGGCCGGCGAGACAAGCGAGCAGCAGCGGTACCGACAAGCGGATGGTGGAGTCCAGTATCTGCACGATGGCGATGAAGACATCCATCTCAGGCGCCCTTTCCCTTGACCGCTTCCATACCGACCGATCGCGGACTGAACGAGGCGAACAGCGCCTGGATGTAGGGCCTGAACATGTGTTCCAGCGCGCCGGCGAACAGGATCACCAAGCCCTGGATGATGACGATCATGTCGCGGCTGATCGCCGGCATCTCGAAGGCAAGTTCGGCGCCGCCTTGATAGAGCATGCCGAACAGTATCGCCGCCAGCACGATGCCGACCGGGTGCAGGCGGCCCATCAGCGCCACGGCAATGCCGACGAAGCCGGCGCCGGAAACGAAATCGAGCGCGACATTGTGCTGGTCGCCCATCACCGGATTGAGCGCCATCATGCCGGCCAGCGCGCCGGAGATCATCATCGCGGTGATGATGATGCGGGTTTCCGAAATGCCGGCATAGCGCGCCGCCTTGGGGCTGTGGCCATAGGTGCGCATCTCGTAGCCGAGCTTGGTGCGCCAGATCAGCAGCCAGACCAGGAAGGCCATGAGCAGCGCCAGCAGGAAGGTGATGTTGAGTGGCGCCGAACGGATCTTGGCGCCGAACAGTTCGATGATCCAGTTGAGCTTCGGCAATTCCGCGCCGGCAAGGAAGTTGCGCGTCTGCGGCGCTTGCGAGGCCGCCGGCTTCAATGGCCCCACCAGCAGGTAGACCATGATCGAGGCGGCAATGAAGTTGAACATGATGGTGGTGATGACGATGTGCGAGCCGCGCCTGGCCTGCAGATAGGCGGGGATGAGCGCCCACAACGCGCCCACCACCGTCGAAGCGACGATGGCCAGCGGAAATGTCAGCCACCAGGGCAGCACGCTGTCGAAGGACAGGCAGACGATGGCGATGCCCAGCCCGGCGATATAGGCCTGCCCCTCGGTGCCGATGTTGAACAGGCCACAATGCGCCGCCACCGCCACCGAAAGTCCGGTGAAGATGAAGGTGGTGGCATAGAACAGGGTGAAGGCGATGCCGGTTCCCTTACCGAAGGCGCCCTCGACCAGGATGACGGCGGCGCGGAACGGGTTTTCGCCGACCAGCAGCACGACGAAGCCGGCGACGATGAAGGCCACGGACAGGTTGATCAGCGGGATCAGCCCATAATCGGCCCAGGCCGGCAGTTTGGCGTAAGGCGTGCTCATTCCGCAGCCTCCTGGCGCTCGACACCTGCCATCAGCAGGCCAAGCTCGCCCTCGGTCGCCTCCGGGCCACGCTCGCCGACGATGCGGCCGGCAAACATCACCAGGATGCGGTCGGAGAGCGAACGGATCTCGTCGAGCTCGACCGATACCACCAGCACGGCCTTGCCCTGGTCGCGCATGGCGATCAGGCGCTTGTGGATGAATTCGATGGCGCCGACATCGACGCCGCGCGTTGGCTGGCCGACGATCAGCACGCCGGGGTCCTGTTCCATTTCACGCGCGAGCACGATCTTCTGCTGGTTGCCGCCGGAGAAATTGGCGGTCTTCAAGCGCGGATTGCCGGGGCGAATGTCGTATTTCTCGATCTTGTCCTTGGCGTCGGCCATGATGGCGTCGACGTTGAGGAACGGACCTTTGAGATAACGGGGGTCGTCGTGATAGCCGAGGATGGAATTCTCGTTCTCCTCGAAGGCCAGCACCAGCCCGACATGATGGCGGTCCTCCGGCACATGGGCGAGCCCGCGATCGCGCAATTCGCCGGGATCGGCGGCACCCGTCAGGTCGATCGGCTTGCCGTCGAGCATGACCGAACCGGAAACGGCGCGCCTGATGCCGGAAATCGCTTCGAGCAGCTCGGATTGTCCGTTGCCGGCAACACCGGCAATGCCGACGATCTCGCCGGCCCTGATGTCGAAGGAGATGTCGTCGACCATGGTGACGCCACGCGAATCCTTGACCGTCAGGTTCTTGACCGCGAGCTTGATGGCGCCGGCTTCGGCTTCACCCTTCTCGACCCGGAGCAGCACGCGGCGCCCCACCATCAATTCGGCCAGTTCCTCGACGGTGGTCTTCTTCGTTTCCCGGGTCGCCACCATCGTGCCCTGCCGCATCACCGACACGGTGTCGGTGATGGCCATGATTTCGCGCAGCTTGTGGGTGATCAGCACCACCGTCTTTCCCTGCTCCTTCAACTGCTTGAGGATGCGGAAGAGATGGTCGGCCTCGGCCGGTGTGAGCACGCCCGTCGGCTCGTCGAGGATCAGGATTTCGGCGCCGCGATAGAGCGCCTTGAGGATTTCGACGCGTTGCTGCAGGCCGACCGGCAATTCCTCGATGATCGCATCGGGATCGACCTCGAGACCGTATTCGCGCTCCAGCCGCTCCAGTTCGGACCGCGCCTTGGCGATGCTGCGCTTCAGCAGCGCGTCGCTTTCGGCGCCGAGGATGATGTTTTCCAGCACCGTGAAATTGTCGACCAGCATGAAATGCTGGTGCACCATGCCGATGCCGAGCGCGATCGCGTCGTTGGGCGTCTTGATCGATGCCGGCTTGCCGCCGACACGGATTTCGCCGCTGTCTGCCTGGTAGAAACCGTAGAGAATCGACATCAGCGTCGACTTGCCGGCGCCGTTTTCGCCGACAATGCCGTGGATGGTGCCACGCGCGATCTCCAGATTGATGTCGCGGTTGGCGCGCACCGCGCCAAAACTCTTGTTGATGCCGATCAGTTCGATTGCGGCTTGCGCCATGCAGCCAGTCCCACTCTTATTTTTTTATCGCTTGGTCAAAACGCCTAGCATGACGCTCCGCCCGTGCCAATTGGCGTAGCAGCGTTCACTCTCGGCAAATCCCGGTGTGCTTGTCAATTTCCAACGTGTCCGCAGGCTTCATATTCGCTAATATGACGACGTCGAAATTCGCATCACGGTGCAAGGCATCGGGGTGCAAGATCAGGGATTGCGAATGATCACGCCCGTCGACCGGCTGACGACGCTGGAAATCCGCGCCGCCGAGCAGGAAAACACCATCGAGGAGCTGTCAGGCCAGATCGCCGAGCAGTGGACGCTGATCGAGCGCATGCAGCGCAAGCTCGATGCGCTGACCGACCGCTTCCTGGCGCTGGAGGAGCAGTCGGCACCCGATGTGCCAGTGACCAAGCCGCCGCACTGGTGAGGAATAGGGGAGGGCGCGAATCATGAGCGACCGCATCGCAAGGGCCGGTGACTATGTGCTTGGCCTGATGAATGACGCGGAGCGCGAACGGGCCGAGCGCGATCTGGAAATCGACCCCGCCTTCCGCGACGCCGTGCTGCAGCTTGCCGAACGCATGCATATGTTCGACCGTGCCGAAAAAGGGGGTGGCCGGCCCGAAAATCACTGGGAACTGGTCACTCAGCGTATCGCGGAGTTGCCGCAGATGCGCAGCGTTGGGCTGGGTGGCTATGATGCCAGGCCGCGCCCGGTGATCCGAAGCCTGTCCCGGTCACCGTACGGCGTTGGCGTGCATTCGCTCGGTGGCCGGCGCGGCACTGTCATCGCCATCGCGCTGATCGCGGTCTTTGCCCTGGGCTATCTCGTCGGGAAATTGTAGGGCCGACGCAAAACCGCCGGACTTGCGTCCGGCGGTTGCAGATCATGGCTGTATGGCGCCGCCGATCAATACGGGCAGGCGTTGTCGGCCGTATAGTCGTGCACCTGGATCTTGCCGGCGATGATGTCCGCCTTGGCCTTCTCAACCGCAGCCTTCATCTCGGGGGTGACCAGCGCCTTGTTGTTGTCGTCCATGGCGTAGTCGACGCCGCCTTCCTTGAGGCCGAGATTCTCGAGGCCGCCCTTGAAGGTGCCGTTCTTGCCGTCCATGAAGGCGGTGTAGACGGCCACGTCGACGCGCTTCATCATCGAGGTCAGAACCTTGCCGGGCTGCAGGCCGTTCTGGTTGGAATCGACGCCGATGCCGAGCTTGCCGGCATCAGCCGCCGCCTGCAGCACGCCGACGCCGGTGCCGCCGGCCGCGGCGTAGACCACGTCGGAGCCCTGATCGATCTGCGTCTTGGCGATTTCGCCGCCCTTGGCCGGATCGTTCCAGGCAGCCGGCGTATCGCCGGTCATGTTCTGGATGACGTCGGTCGCGCCGGCCGACTTGGCGCCGCCGACATAGCCGCATTCGAACTTGCGGATCAGCGGGATGTCCATGCCGCCGATGAAGGAGACCTTCTTCGACTTCGATGCCATCGCCGCCATGATGCCGACGAGATAGGAGCCTTCGTTCTCCTTGAACACCAGCGAGCGGACATTGGGCAAGTCGACGGCGTCGTCGATGATGGCGAATTTGAGATCGGGATATTCGGCCGCGACCTTCTTCAGCGCATCCTCCCAGGCAAAGCCGGCCATGACGATCGGGTTGTGGCCGTCCTCGGCGAAGCGGCGCAGCGCCTGCTCGCGCTGCGAGGCGTTGGACACTTCGAACTCGACATAGGGCGTGCCGGTCTCGGTCTTGAATTTCTCGGCGCCATGGAAGGCAGCCTCGTTGAAGGATTTGTCGAACTTGCCGCCCAGATCATAAAGAATGGCCGGCTGGACATCCGCGGCGAAAGCCGGAAGAACCATTGCGGTTGCGGCCAGGAGGCCGAGAACGATACGTTTCATGTGATCCACACCCTGTCGGTTATTTTTTCCGTTACGCACCGCCTGCCTGCCCGGTTCACCGGCAGCCACGCGACGTCAGCCAGGAGTGTATTCCCCTCCCGCTCCTGGGCAATCTGGCACGGCCCGAAACAAAATTCACGCGGAATTTTGACCTTTTGGAAAAGCGTGCCACGGGCAGGCCGCTCGGCAGTCCGATCCTTGCGCGTGAGCCATCAAGCGGTGGCGGCCAGCATGGCGCAGGCGATGCCGGTGCCCTTGAGGTTGCAATAGCCGTAGGGGTTCTTGGCCAGATATTGCTGGTGATCGGCCTCGGCGAAGTAGAAGGCGGGCGTCGGCGCGATCTCGGTGGTGATCTTGCCGTGGCCGGCACCACGCAGCTGGGCCTGATAGGCGTCGCGCGCGGCGTTCGCCGCCTGGAATTGCCGCTCGCTTGATGTGTAGATCGCGGAGCGGTAGGTGGTGCCGACATCATTGCCCTGGCGCATGCCTTGCGTCGGGTCATGGCTTTCCCAGAACAGCCGCAGAAGCTCGGTATAGGAGACCGTCTTGGGGTCGAAGACGACCAGCACCACTTCGGCATGGCCGGTCAGTCCCGTGCAGGTTTCCTGATAGGTCGGATTGGGCGTGATGCCGCCGGCATAGCCGACGGCCGTGACCCAGACGCCTTCGATTTGCCAGAACAACCGCTCGGCGCCCCAGAAGCAGCCGAGCCCGGACATCGCCGTCTCCAGCCCCTCGGGGTAGGGGCCTTTCAGCGGCCGTTTCAGGACATGGTGCCTGGACGTTGTTGCGATCGCCTTGGCGCGACCCGGCAAAGCCTCGGACGGCTTCGGCAGATTGAGCTTCTTGTTCAGCATGTCACTGAGAAAGAACATGCGCGGCCTTCCTTCCCGTCAGGATGCAAGAAAATCGATCAGTTGGCGGCGAATTGGCCCGTGCGCCGCTGGCGGCGGTAGCCGATGGCGTAGAGCAGGAAGGCCAGCACCGCGAACACGGCAAAGCCCGGCTGGTTGAGCACCCAGGCGATGGCGCCGTCCCACAGCAGCGGACTGGCCTTGGCGCGGACGAAGGTTTCGAAGGCCGCCCGCGTGTCCGGCGAGACGGCCAGCCAGCTGGCGTTGAGCGGGGTCAGCACAAGCGCCGAAGCCGCCACCGTGCGCGTCGTGTCGAGCACCGCCATGATGACGGAAACCGACAGCGCCACCATGGCGGCAAGACGAAAAATGAAGCGAAACATCAAGCTCTCCCCCCGGCCGATCCTGGACGGGATCTCCGGCACCAGCGAGAAATAGAGTGCGCATGGCTTGCCCGCAACCGCGATACACGAATTTGAAGGGCTTCCTCTCTTTATGCCACCGGCTTGCGCCTGCGCCGGTGAACGAGCCAGACGGCAAGAATGCCACCGACAATGGCGCCGACCACCAGCCCGCCGAGGCCGAAGAAGGCAGCGAAATAGCCGCAGCCGCCCTCGAAACAGCTTACCTCGGCGACATCGGCGATCACCGAACCGGCGAAGAAGCCGCCCACGGCGCCGATGGCGGCGCCGAGGACGATGCCGAGCAAGGCCGCGGCAATGGAAACCAGGACCGGCGGCGCCTCGGTTTCCGGTTTGGCGTAGACGGTCTCGGCGCCGGAGCCGCCGCGCAGCAGGTAGATGCAAAGCAGGCCGACGCCGATCTCGATGGCGGTGATGCCCAGGCTCCTGGCGGAGAAGACGAATTCCGGCACGGTGAGCACATAGGCCTGCCTTGCCAGCACCCAGACGATGAGGGTCATCTGCCAGATGGTGAAATGGTGGGGGAAGCGCCCCGAGCGGCCAAAGGCGAGGCCGAGCAGGTAAAGCCCCCACAGGATGATGATGACATTGGCGACGAGCCCGCCAAGCAGGAAATAGAGGATCTTGTCCGGCACGCCGGAATTGCCGACCAGCCACCAGGCCGACGCCAGGCCATAGACCGACCACGCCATCACGAAGATGAGCCAGCCGACCGGGACATAGAACATGTCGCCGCCCGGGCGCCCCACTGGCGCCTGTCCACCACTTGGGATTCCACTGGCCGGTTGTTCGCTGCTTGACGTCATGTCAGGACGATGCCCCCGCAAAGCCTCTGTTTCACTCGACAGCCGGCTGGCGGCGAAGTCAAGCATGGCGGGTCCTGCTGCCTTGCCTGTGCACATCATTCGGGGTGCGGGCACCCCGGAAACGGCTGCGGCGGCGACCCCAGGAAACACCATGTGGCCGGCAAAGCGAATAGAGCACCGTTATGGCTTGGCATTCGGCGCGGGATCGACTAGATGAGCCCCGCGCCTGTTGCTTCGACGGCTCAGGTGCCGGGGAAGGATGTCCGCTGGTTGGGCGGCGTCCATGGTGCGGACATTCCGCGCCGCGGCCCCAAAGGAGATGCATCTCCCCAACCCGCGCGGCGAAACCGGCCGCGCGAAGGCAAAGACGGAGAGGTGGCCGAGTGGTTGAAGGCGCACGCCTGGAAAGTGTGTTTACGGGAGACCGTAACGCGGGTTCGAATCCCGCTCTCTCCGCCAGTTTCATCTAAATCACTAAAATCGCTTGGTGGTCATCAGCGGCCACGTGAGCGAGCCCGTTTGATAAAGCGAGGAAGGGCAAGCCAGCGACCAAGCCCCGTTGCTGGCCGTGTAGGTTCGACGGCTGTCCTGTTTCCGGCGGCTGAAGCCGGCTTGGTGCAGACAATCAGGTCCGTGTATTCACCAAGGATACCGTGTGTGCGATCAGCGAAGCGATACACGCGAACGTCAAATGGTGCCCACTCCGCGATGGCCAGGTGGAGATCGTAGCCGTAATCGACAGTCACGATGGAACCGTCGCTGCTGACCGGATTTCCGTGGATTTCCGGCGCTTTCAAATGCTCTCTCGTCCCATCCGCATGCTGAACGAACCTGCGCTCCCATGCGTTGGTTTGAGATTTCCGGACCGGAAAGGTACAGATGTAAGTTCCGCCGGGTTTTATCGTTCTGAAAATCTCCGGAATGACCTTGTCCGGATGATATACGTGCTCCATCACGTCGAGCGTCACCGTGATGTCAAAGCAGCAATCTTCAAAAGTCAGGCTTTCGAGGCTTTCATTGCGAACTCCCTTGTGCATTGACCCGAATGGCTGGTCCGGGAAGTATTGAGAAGCGATGTAGTATCGCGCGTCCCGCTTCATCACCGGAGATATGCCTCTGACTTCGGGCGATGACTCATGGATGTGCAAGTTGCGCCAGCCGGGTCTCAGCTCATTGAGGATCAGCGCCAGCGCCCGCTCCCTGGGGATCGACCCTTTAGGGCACGATGTACACACCAGTTCCTGGCGAAGCCAGGCGCCCTTCGCCAGGAACTCTGTGTTCTTCTGGCAAATGGGGCAAAACCCCGAAATTTTCCACGGCTGAAATTCGCTCATCAGTCTCGTCGATAGCTGTTCGTGAGCACCTTCGCCACTCCATTCAATGAAGACAAATTTCAAGGATGGCCAAATACCGAAGTCGGCGTCCATCACTTCGGCATGCTGCTGATCCGCGTCAGCGGCAGCCTTGGCTGGTGGACCGGGCATCTGATGTAGCCCCACGGGCAAGCGGCGCGAAGGAATAAAAGCGTTCATCTGGAACCTCCCGCGCTGCCGCGCGTTTCACGGCGTCCCGTCCGTGGACCAGCCCGGATATTTCTCCTGGCGCTGCCATAATCAGGAGCCGTTTCATGTACGACAAGCTGTTTCATTCGCCGGTGGCGCTGACCGTCGGCCTCGGCTTCAAGCGCGAGATCGCCTCGCTGGCCGAGATGCACGATTTCCTGACCAACTGGACGACGTCGCGCCGTGGTCCGCTCTATCGCCACGCCGTCGAGGCGTGTGATCTGGCGCTGGAAGGTTGCATCACCAGGGATGAGGCGCGCCATGCGCTCGTCGACTTCGCGAAAGCCACCGGCATTCTCTGGCCCGAGATCGAGCCGGTGATCGTGGCGCGCGCCGTCGCGCGCGGCTATGGCGGCTACGCCGCTTGATTTCTGAGGCCACCTCCCGTCGTGGTGGCCAATTCAATATCGATCGCCACAGAAAGCCCGGCCTGGCCCTCCCAGCCGGGCTTTCACTCTGCTAAGGGAAGATCGCGTTTATCTACGGCGATGTTGCCCGGCGCTTTTGGGGCAATCAACCTTTCGAAGGCGCACCCCGGCGTGCCGGGCTGTGCCTCGTCGGATCAGGCGCCTGCGCTGACTGCGCGGCAAGGCGCAGCTCTCTCAATCTGGCTGTCTTTGCCTCGCGGGCCGCCCGCTCGGCATCGATCACGATCTGCGATTCACGTTTGGCGCGCTCGTCACGCTGGGTGTCGACTTTTGCACGGACCATGTGCTCCTACCTCCATCACGCAGAGCTGGCGGTTCGGAACGCCGCCTCTTCCGCCCCGCATGGTGCAGCGTCGCGGCGAAGGCGGCGATTACAAATGATGGTCGGAAAACTTTTGCCACCGATGCCGGGGAGGGCCGTCAGTCGCACCAGCCTGACGAGACGACCAGCGACGCCTCGAAGATCTGGCGCCCGTCCTCGTCGCGTACCTTGACGGTGATCGCGGTGTGGTCGTTTTCGATGATCTCATCGCGGACGATGTCGGGCAGGATGCGGATCGCTTCGCGCCGCATGCGTTCGCGGGTTTCGAAGACCTGGCCGTCATCATCGACCGTCAGACCGTCGCCATTGTAGAGGTCGAGATAGTATCGAGGCATAGTGGGCCGGACCTCAGGCTGTTGAAATGGCGAGATATTCAACCGACAATTCGCGGACCGGGCAGTTGTTCCACCAATGGTGGCATTTGCCGTGGAACAAGCGGGTCCAACAAATGTTAATGCCCATGAGCAGCCAAGGGCCTAGTTCATGCAAAGCCGCCTTGCTTCCGACAGAAACACTTGGGGGTCGGCCCCGGAAGCCCTTTCGCCGGAGATCGCGGTGCTAGAATCCCTTTACCTGAACCTCGGCCAGCACGATGCGCTGTCGGACGCCGAAAAGGCGCTGCTGGCCGGCGCCATGACGTTTGAACGGCATTTCGCCGTCGGCCAGGACATTGTCGCATCGGGATCGCGGCCGACCTATTCGACGCTGGTCCTCGATGGGCTGGCGGCGCGCTACAAGGTGCTGGAGAATGGCGGCCGGCAGTTCACCTCATTGCAGGTGCCCGGCGACTTTGTCGATCTCCACGCCTTCCTGCTGAAGACCATGGATCACGGCATCGTCGCTCTGTCGCCCTGCCATGTTATGTTCGCCGATCATGGCCGGCTTCGCACCATCACCGAGCAGGCGCCGCATCTCACCCGGCTGTTGTGGCTGGACACGCTGGTCGACGGCGCCATTCATCGCGAATGGATCGTCGCCATGGGACGGCGGTCCAAGACCTCGCATCTGGCGCATCTGGTCTGTGAGCTTTTCGTGCGGCTGCAGGTGGTGCAGCGGACCAACGGCATGAGCTTTCACCTGCCGCTCTCGCAAGCAGAGATGGCCGACGTGCTTGGCCTGTCGGTGGTGCACATGAATCGGGTTATCGGCGCCTTGCGCAAGGTAGGCGTCGTCAGCTGGGCAAACCACACGGTGACCATTTTGGACTGGCACCGGCTGCAGGAGATCGCCGAGTTCGATCCGACGTATCTAAGCATGATGCGGGAACCGCGCTAAGGTGTATTGATATTCAGGTGAGGCCGGCCTGCAAACGATGGGTTTCTCCGCATCCGGTGCTCACGTACTTAAGTACGCTCCGCTCCGGTTCTCGAAACCCACCATTTTCGGCTCGGCCTGACCTGAATCTCAACACACCTTTGGCCGGTCAACGCGGCCCCCGATCTTGCGGATTTACGCTGCTTCGGCGGCGACGTTGACAGCCGACTCCGCGATCTTGGTCAGCGTCTCGTCGGTCACCTTCTCTTCCTTCAGCGTCGCTTCGAGAAGCGTCACGGCTTCGTTCAGGCCGAGTTCGCCGGCCCATGTCCGCAGCGTGCCATAGCGCGAGATCTCGTAGTGTTCGACCGCTTGCGCGGCGGCCAGCAGGCCGGCATCGAGCGCGGGAGAGCCCTTGTACTCCTCCATGATCTCGGCGCCTTCCTCGGTGATGCCCATGATGGCCGCACAGGTCTTGCCGACCGGCTTCTTGCCGATGACGCCGAAGACCTTCTCCAGCCTCGCGACATGGCCTTCGGTTTCGGTGCGGTGCTTTTCGAAGGCAGCCTTCAACTCGCCACTTTGCGCGGCCTTGGCCATTTTCGGCAGCGTCGCCAGTATCTTCTTTTCGGCGAAATAGATGTCCTTCAGCGTGTCGTGAAACAGGTCGTCGAGCATTTTCTGTTTTGCCATTGTCATCTCCTTCAGTTGGTCCCTCGCGTCGACAATCTCGCATTGGAGGATTTGTTCCGACTGATCCGCATCCCGAAAATCTTTATAAAATTCCTATTTCTTTCCACCCTGTGGTCCTCTCCATCGCCATGCCGTGGAGGCCTGTGGCCTTGGGCTGGAAGGTTGCATATCACCAGGGATGAGGCGCGCCATGCGCTCGTCGAATTCGCGAAAGCCACCCCGGCATTCTCTGGCCCGAGATCGAGCCGGTCATGTCGCGCGCGGCTATGGCGGCTATGCCGCCTGATCGTCCGCGGTGCCCAGCGCCCCGCCCTTCACCGACAATGGTTCTGCCGTGTAGCTTCACCTCTCGAAGGACCAGGAGGGACCAGCCCGCTGCTGGGACTGGGGGGGCAGCGGGCTGTTGGGCTTGCACCCCAAGAGTAGCGAAAGGGCGGCATTGATGTTCGCTACTCCGAGACACCTTATGAGACTGGGCCAAGGTGCGCGACTTACGGATTCGTAAGAGGTGGCCTGCGGGGAATCTTGTGCGTGTCGGCGGCCTGCTGCCGCCGGATGGGCGCGGGCAGCGGGCCGCCATTCGCTTCGGCGGGTGGAGGCCCACCGGGCAGCAAAGTGCCGTTCACTGCCGACTGTGATGGTTAGCTGGGATTGCCTAGATCGGCGACTTACTGATTGGTAAGGAAAAGCGCTCCTTCTCGAGCGCATAGGTAGGCTTGCGCGCTCATACCACCAGCATGTTGGGTGCCCGCCACGCGTCGCGCCCATCCCGCCGATCCGCCATGGCTGGATCGGCCAGCCGATAGGTCCAGTCACGGCGATCCGCATCCCGAAAATCTTTATAAAATTCCTATTTCTTTCCGCCCCGCGCCGTCTCGATCCTTTATGGCGATCGGGTCCATATTTCGCAGGGAACAAAGAGCTCGGTCGCGATTATCCCTCGTGACGGAGCGTTTCCATATGGTTTCAGCCTGCCGATTGCAGGCCTACAGTGCGAAGCGCAAATAAAACGAAGATAAGGAAGATGCACGATGGATATCGTCGTTGTCGGGCTGGAGATTTTGTTCTTCGCCCTTTCCGTCGCCTACATCAAAGTCTGCGACATTCTTTAAACCGGAGGATCGCAACATGCTTCTCGACTATATCCTCGGCGGCGGTGTGACCTTGTTCCTGCTCGCCTATCTGACATACGCCCTCGTTCGCCCAGAACGCTTCTGACGGCAACAGCAAGGCACGGAAAGCTACAGCCATGACACTCAACGGATGGATACAGATCCTCGCCTACTGCGTGGTCCTCGTTCTGCTGGTGAAGCCGCTCGGCGGCTACATGTACCGCGTTTTTAACGGCGATCGCACATTTCTCTCGCCGATCCTCGGCCCCGTCGAGCGGGTCCTTTATCGCATTTCGGGAACCAGCGAGCGCGAAGAGCAGCACTGGACCGCCTATGCGGCAGGCATCATATTTTTCAGCCTGGCCAGCTTCCTGGTGCTTTATGTCCTGCAGCGTGTGCAAGGCGTGCTGCCCTACAATCCGGCCGGGATGCCAGCCGTTGAGCAGACCCTCGCCTTCAACACCGCCGTCAGCTTCGTGACCAACACCAACTGGCAGAATTACGGCGGCGAAAGCACGATGTCCTACCTCGTGCAGATGGCCGGCCTGACGGTCCAGAACTTCATGTCGGCGGCGGTCGGCATCGCCATCGCGGTGGCGCTGATCCGCGGCTTCGCCCGGCATTCGGTCAAGTCGATCGGCAATTTCTGGGTCGATATGACCCGCTGCACGCTCTACATCCTGCTGCCGCTCAGCATTGTGCTCACCCTTGTCTATGTCTGGCTCGGCATGCCGCAGACGCTCGGGCCCTATGTCGACGCCACCACGCTCGAAGGCGCCAAGCAGACGATCGCTCTCGGCCCGGTTGCCTCGCAGGTCGCCATCAAGATGCTTGGCACCAATGGCGGCGGTTTCTTCAACGCCAATGCCTCGCATCCATTCGAAAACCCCGACGCGATCTCGAACTTCATCCAGATGGTCACGATCTTCGCGCTCGGTGCGGCGCTGACCAACGTCTTCGGCCGCATGGTCGGCAACCAGCGCCAGGGCTGGGCGATCCTGGCCACGATGGGTGTCCTGTTCATCGCCGGCGTCGCCATCTGTTACTGGGCGGAAGCATCCGGCAATCCGCTGGTGCACGCGCTGGGCATCGACGGCGGCAACATGGAAGGCAAGGAGACCCGCTTCGGCATCGCCCTGTCGGCACTGTTTGCCGTCATCACCACGGCCGCCTCCTGCGGCGCGGTCAACGCCATGCATGACTCGTTCACCGCGCTCGGCGGCTTCATCCCGATGATCAACATGCAGCTCGGCGAAGTCATCGTCGGCGGCGTCGGCGCCGGTTTCTACGGCATCCTGATGTTCATCGTCGTCGCCGTCTTCGTTGCCGGCCTGATGGTTGGCCGCACGCCCGAATATCTCGGCAAGAAGATCGAGGCCAAGGAGGTCAAGATGGCAATGCTCGCCATCCTCTGCCTGCCGCTGGCGATGCTGACCTTCACAGCCATCGCGGTCGTGCTGCCAAGCGCCGTGGCCTCGATGGCCAATGGCGGTCCGCACGGCTTCTCCGAAGTTCTCTATGCCTACACTTCGGCGGCGGCGAACAACGGCTCGGCCTTTGGCGGCCTCTCCGGCAACACGCCCTGGTACAACATCACGCTCGGCATCACCATGTGGATGGGTCGCTTCTTCGTCATCATCCCGGCGCTTGCCATCGCCGGCTCGCTGGCGACGAAGAAGACGGTGCCCGCCTCCGCCGGCACCTTCCCGACCGACGGCCCGCTGTTCGTCGGCCTGCTGGTCGGCGTCATCCTGATCGTCGTCGGCCTTACCTTCTTCCCGGCGCTGGCGATCGGTCCGATCGTCGAACATCTGGCCATGATCCACGGGCAGACCTTCTGAGGCCGGCATGTCCTGGTTCAACATCATGCGACGCCACGTCAAGCGTCGGACCGACAAGGAGGGGGAGACAATCCCCCCTCCTTTCCCGACCGTGTCCACATTCCTCGGCATTGCGGCAGTCATGATCGTGATCTGGCTGCTGGTCTATGGGCCGCCGCATCTTCCTTCGGCATCCGATCGATCGGTGCCTGCAAACATTTCAGATACTGGAGCCAACAAATGAGCCAGTCCAAATCCGCGAGCATCATGGATGCCCGCATCCTGTGGCCCGCCATTGGTGGAGCCTTCAAGAAACTGAACCCGCGCACCCTGATCAAGAACCCGGTGATGTTCGTCGTCGCCGTCGTCTCGGCGCTGACCACCGTGTTGTTCGTCAGGGACCTGATCACCGGCGGCGGCGATTTCAAATTCACGCTGCAGATCATCATCTGGCTGTGGTTCACCGTGCTGTTCGCCAATTTCGCCGAGGCGGTCGCCGAGGGCCGCGGCAAGGCGCAGGCCGACTCGCTGCGCAAGGCGCGCACCGAGACCCAGGCCAAGCTTCTGGCCGGCGAGGACCGGACCAAGTTCAAGCTGGTGCCCGGCACCAGCCTGAAGGTCGGTGACATCGTCCTCGTCGAAGCCGGCGACATCATCCCGTCGGACGGCGAAGTGATCGAAGGCGTCGCCTCGGTCAACGAAGCGGCAATCACCGGTGAGTCGGCCCCCGTCATCCGCGAATCCGGCGGCGACCGTTCGGCCGTCACCGGCGGTACGCAGGTGCTGTCCGACTGGATCCGCCTGCGCATCACCGCCGCCTCCGGCCACACCTTCCTCGACCGCATGATCTCGCTGGTCGAAGGTGCCGAGCGCCAGAAGACGCCGAACGAGATCGCGCTCAACATCCTTTTGGTCGGCATGACGCTGATCTTCGTGCTGGCCACCGCAACCATCCCGAGCTTTGCCTCCTATTCGGGCGGCTATATCTCGGTGACCGTGCTCGTCGCCCTGTTCGTCACCCTGATCCCGACCACCATCGGCGCGCTGCTGTCGGCGATCGGCATCGCCGGCATGGACCGGCTGGTGCGCTTCAACGTGCTCGCCATGTCGGGCCGTGCCGTCGAGGCCGCCGGCGACGTCGACACGCTGCTGCTCGACAAGACCGGCACGATCACGCTCGGCAACCGCCAGGCGACGGAATTCCGTCCGGTCAAGGGCGTCACCGAACAGGAACTGGCCGACGCGGCGCAACTCGCCTCGCTCGCCGACGAAACGCCGGAAGGCCGCTCGATCGTCGTCCTGGCCAAGGAGAAATACGGCATCCGCGCCCGTGACATGGCAACGCTACACGCAACCTTCGTTCCCTTCACCGCACAGACCCGCATGAGCGGGGTCGACGTCGACGGCTCGTCGGTGCGCAAGGGCGCGGTCGATTCCGTGCTTGCCCATGTCAATCAGTCGACGGTCGCCGCCCACGGCACGCGTCCCAGCAGCGATTCCGTCAGGGATCTCCAGACGGTCGCCGACGAGATTGCCAAGTCCGGCGGCACGCCGCTGGCGGTCGAGCGCGACGGGCGCCTGCTCGGCGTCGTCCATCTCAAGGACATCGTCAAGGGCGGCATCAGCGAGCGCTTCACGGAACTGCGCCGCATGGGCATTCGCACGGTGATGATCACCGGCGACAATCCGTTGACGGCGGCCGCGATCGCAGCGGAAGCCGGCGTCGACGACTTCCTTGCCCAGGCGACGCCCGAGGACAAGCTGAAGCTGATCCGCGACGAACAGGCCAAGGGCAAGCTGGTCGCCATGTGCGGTGACGGCACCAACGATGCGCCGGCCCTTGCCCAGGCCGATGTCGGCGTCGCCATGAACACCGGCACGGTCGCCGCGCGCGAAGCCGGCAACATGATCGATCTCGACAGCGATCCGACCAAGCTCATCGAGATCGTCGAGATCGGCAAGGCTCTGCTGATGACGCGCGGTTCGCTGACGACCTTCTCGATCGCCAACGACGTGGCCAAGTATTTCGCCATCATCCCGGCCATGTTCGCCGTCTTCTACGTCGCGCCGGGGCAGACCACCGGCCCGCTGCAGGCGCTCAACATCATGCATCTGGGGACGCCGCAGAGCGCCATCCTGTCGGCCATCATCTTCAACGCGCTGATCATCATCGCGCTGATCCCGCTGTCGCTGAAAGGCGTCAAGTATCGTGCGATTGGCGCCGGCGCGCTGCTCAGCCGCAACCTTTTGGTCTACGGTCTCGGCGGCATCATCGTCCCCTTCGTCGGCATCAAGGCGATCGATATGATCGTCACCGCCCTCGGCCTCGCTTAAGGAACAAGTTCCATGCTCACCCAGATAAGACCCGCGATCATCATGATCGTCTTCTTCACGGTCCTGACCGGCCTGATCTATCCGATCGGCATGACCGGCATTGCCCAGGCGCTGTTCCCGCGCCAGGCCAATGGCAGCCTGATCGAGAAGGACGGCAAGGTCATCGGCTCCGAACTGATAGGCCAGGGTTTTGCCGGCGACAAGTATTTCCATGGCCGTATTTCGGCGGCCGGCAGCAACGGCTACGACGCCACCGCATCCGGCGGCACCAATCTCGGCCCGACCAACCCCAAGCTGATCGACCGCATCAAGGGCGACGCCGACAAGCTGAAGGCGGAGAATCCGAGCCAGCCGGTGCCGATGGATATGGTGACGTCGTCGGGCAGCGGCCTCGATCCCCATATCAGCCCTGAAGCCGCCTACTTCCAGGTTCCCCGTGTCGCCAAGGCCAGGGGCATCGACGAAGCCAAGATCAAGGCGCTTGTCGACGGTCAGGTCGAGAGCAGGGAACTCGGCTTCATGGGAGAGCCGGTGGTTAATGTTCTGGCGCTCAACCTGGCGCTGGACGCCGCTAAGTAGTTGATGGCGAGGGCCGGGGATCGACAGCATCCCCGGACCTCTCCATGATCGATCCTGATGCCGGACGACAGAAGCAACGAAAACAGACCTTCCCCCGACGCGCTGCTCGAGCATGCCGAGCGGGAGGGACGCGGCCGTCTGCGGATATTCCTTGGCGCGGCACCCGGTGTCGGCAAGACCTACGAAATGCTGATGTCGGGCCGTGCCAAACTGGCCGACGGCATCGATGTGGTGATCGGCGTCGTCGAGACACACGGCCGCAAGGAAACCCAGGCCCTGGTCGAGGGTTATGAAATCATTCCCCGCCGCAAGGTCGACTACAAGGGGCGCATGCTCGACGAGATGGACATCGACGCTATCATCGCCCGGCGTCCGGCGCTGGTTCTCGTCGATGAACTCGCTCACACCAACGCGCCCGGCAGCCGCCACCCCAAGCGCTATCTCGACGTCCAGGAAATCCTGACGCAAGGCATCGACGTCTACACGACGCTCAACGTCCAGCATGTCGAAAGCCTGAACGATGTCGTCGCCCAGATCACCAAGGTCAGGGTCCGCGAGACGGTTCCAGATTCCATCATCGACCAGGCCGACGATGTCGAGATCATCGATCTTACCCCCGACGACCTGATCAAGCGGCTCGAGGAAGGCAAGGTCTACTTCCCCAACACCGCCCAGCGCGCCATCGAGAACTATTTTTCGCCCGGCAATCTGACGGCGCTGAGGGAACTGGCGCTGCGCCGCACCGCGCAGCGCGTCGACGAGCAGTTACTTAACCACATGCAATCCCATGCCATCCAAGGCCCCTGGGCCGCCGGGGAACGGGTCCTCGTCTGCCTCGACGCGCGCCCGGGCGGTGCGGCCCGCATCCGCTATGCGCGCCGGCTGGCCGATCGGCTGCGTGCCCCGTGGACGGCGCTCCATGTCGACAGTCCTCGCTCGGCCAGCATGCCCGAGGACGACAAGGACCGGCTCGCAAACAATTTGCGCCTCGCCCAACAGCTCGGTGCCGAGGTGACGACCATTCCGGGTCAGAACGTGGCGCAAGACATCGTGCGCTATGCGACAGCGAACAATTTTACCCACATCGTGGTCGGCCGGCCGACCCGGTCGCGCTGGCGCGAATTGATCGAAGGCTCGCTGACCTATGATCTCATCCGCAATGCCGGCGACATCAGCGTCCATGTCATTTCGGGAACCGAACGCAACACCGAGGCGACATCAAGGAACGTCAGGACCGCCGATGAGCAGACGCCATTCCAGATCCGGCCCTATCTGCTGGCCACGGCCTATGTCGCCGGCTCGCTCGCCTTTGCCGCCCTGCTTGACCAGTTTCTCGATGTTCGCAACCTCGCGATCATCTTCCTCATCGGGGTGCTGGCGTCGGCGGTAACCGGCGGTCTCTGGCCTGCTCTGTACGCCTGTCTCGCCAGCGCACTTGCCTTCAACTATTTCTTCCTGGAGCCGCGCTACACGCTGACGATCCGGGATCCGGAGAGCATTGTCGCGCTCGGCGTGTTCCTGGTCGTCGCCGTCATTGCCAGCAATCTGACGGTGCGCGTGCAGCGCCAGGCGGTCGCCGCCCGTTCACGGGCGCGGGCCACGGAGGACATCTACCTCTTTTCAAAGAAACTCGCCGGTGCCGGCACGCTCGACGACGTGCTGTGGGCCACCGCCTTCCAGATCGCCTCGATGCTGAAGCTGCGGGTGGTGCTGCTTCTGCCCGAAGACGGCACCATCACCGTCAAGGCCGGCTATCCGCCCGACGACACGCTGGCCGAAGCCGACATCGCTGCCGCCCGCTGGGCCTGGGAGCACAACCGCGCCGCCGGGCGCGGCGCCGACACGCTGCCTGGTGCCAAGCGCCTCTATCTTCCGTTGCGGACAGGGCGCACGGCAATCGGCGTCGTCGGCCTCGACAATGACAAGCAGGGCCCGCTCTTGACGCCGGAACAGCAGCGCCTGCTCGACGCGCTGGCCGACCAGGCAGCGGTCGCCATCGAGCGTATCCAGCTGGTCGCCGACGTCGACCGCGCCAAGCTCCTGGCCGAGGCCGATCGGCTGCGCTCGGCGCTGCTGACCTCCATTTCGCACGACCTGAAAACGCCGCTCGCTGCTATCATGGGCGCGGCCGGCACGCTGCGGGAATTCGCGCCGGCACTTCCCGAAGAGGACCGGGCGGAGCTGCTGACGACCGTGCTGGACGAATCCGAGCGGCTGAACCGCTTCATCGCCAATCTGCTCGACATGACCAAGATCGAGTCCGGCGCAATGGAGCCGAACTTCGCCTTCCACTATGTCGGCGACATCGTCGGCTCCGCCCTGCAGAGGGCGAGGAAAATCATCGGCGAGCACAAGACCGAGGTGGATATCCTCTCGGATTTGCCGATGTTGAAAGTCGATCCCGTCCTGTTCGAGCAGGCGCTGTTCAACCTCCTCGACAATGCGGCGAAATACGCTCCGTCAGGCTCGACGATCCGGGTGCAGGGTTGGAGCGACAATGGCTCCGTCATCCTGCAGATCATGGATGAGGGGCTGGGTATTCCCCCCGGTGATCTGGAGCGGATTTTCGACACGTTCTACCGGGTACGCAAGCGTGACCAGATTCGCGCCGGCACCGGGCTCGGCCTGTCCATCTGCCGCGGCTTCATCGAGGCAATGGGGGGCACGATCACGGCGGCAAACCGAACCGACCGTTCGGGCGCGGTCTTCACCATCAAAATGTCGAAGCCGACGAACCCGCCCGATCTCAGCGCCGCCAATGCAGACGACAATGATGTGGATGATTTGGCATGACGAACGCGAATGTCAGGATATTGGTCGTCGATGACGAGCCGCCGATCCGCAAACTGCTTCGGGTCGGCCTCGGCAGCCAGGGCTACGCGGTCAGCGAAGCGCCGAACGCCAAGGCAGCGATCGAGCTGATGGACGAGGAAAAGCCCGATCTGGTGCTGCTCGATCTCGGCCTGCCCGGCATGAGCGGCCATGAGCTTCTGCGCAAATGGCGCGACGACGGCCTCGACATTCCCGTCGTCATTCTCTCCAGCCGCACCGACGAGGCCGGCATCGTCAATGCGCTCGAGCTCGGCGCCGACGATTATGTCACCAAGCCGTTCGGCATGAACGAACTGGTGGCGAGGATCCGCGTGGCGCTGCGGCACAAGTTCCAGCAGCAGGGCGAAAAGCCTGTGTTCCAGAGCGGCGACCTCAGCGTCGATCTGGTCAAGCGCATCGTCAAGGTCGAGGGCAAGGAGATAAAACTCTCGCCGAAGGAATACGACATCTTGCGCATCCTGGTGCAGCACGCCGGAAAAGTGCTGACCCACCATTTCATCCTGAAACAGATCTGGGGTGACACGACCGACGTGCAATATCTCAGGGTCTATGTCCGGCAGCTCAGGCAGAAGATCGAGAAGACCCCCGACCAGCCGCACCACATCACCACCGAGACCGGTGTCGGTTATCGGCTGCGGGTCGACTGAAACAATCTCGATTGAGCTTGCGTCAGCCGATGGCTTCCAATGGCCGAGTCGTCGCGGATGCCCGCAACGCCGCGATGCAGCCGAGAATCCCAAGCGGCACAAAGGCGAGGAACAGCCAGCTCGCGACATTGGCCGCGGCGTCGTGGTTCAGCCCTTGCGAAAAACCGCTGGCATTGGCGACGATGCCGGCAAGGGCGGCACCCACGGCATAGCCGATGCGCTGCATGGTCGGCACCGCGGCCGAGGCGATGGTCTGTTCGTCGTCCGGGGCGGAGGCGACGATGACACGCGTCAGGAACGGCCAGGCAATGCCGAAGCCGCCGCCCTGCAACAGGGCGCAGACCAGGATCAGCGGGATCGAGCCCAGCGGTATCGTGTAGGCAAAGCCGGCGATGCCCGCCGCGATCATCAGCGCGCCGGCGACAATGATCAGCCGCTCACGCTGCGGCGGTGCGTTGGCGACGAGGATCGACAGGATCGACCAGGCGATCGATTCGGCGGCGATGATGTAGCCGGTGGTCAAGAGCGGAATGTCGTGCAGGCTGGTCAAAAGCAGCGGTCCATAGACGCCGAAGGAGCAGGTCGCGACGGAAAAGGCGGCGACCATGGTCATGCCGGCGCCGACCGGTGTGCGCCACGAGAACAGCCGCGACGGGAAAAGCCGCGAGCGCGGCTTCAGCGCGTCGATGGTGAAGAACAGCGCCAGGCCGGCGAGGCCCAGCACGATCAGCAGCGAGGAGCGCAGCACGGCAATGTCGACGCCGGCCGAGGCGATCAGCACAACGGCGACGGCAAGACAGGCAAGGGCGGCGAACGGGAAGGGCGGCACCTTGCCGGCGCTCAGCACGGGTCGCGTCGCCTCCGGAGTGTTGAGCACGAGGAAGCTGGCCAGCGCCATGGCGGTGCCGCCGAGGGTGAAGACGCCGAAGGCCCAGCGCCACGACAGAAGCTCGGTCATGATTGCGCCCAGCAATGGGCCGCTGAACGCCGCGACGCCCCAGATCGCCGACATGATGCCGAAAAGCTGCGGCCAGATGGCGCGCGAAAACAGCCGCTCGACCGAGACGAAAGCCAGCGACACCAGCGCGCCGCCGCCCAACCCCTCGATCAGGCGGCCGGCCAGGAACAATTGCATGGAAGGCGAGGTGGCGCAGATCAGCGCCCCGGCCGCATAGAGCAAGGCCGCGACCACCATATTGGTCCGCAAGGCGACATAGGTCACCAGCCGTCCGGCCGCGGCACCGGCGACGATGGCGCCGAGTTCGTAGATCGCCAGCGACCAGCCGACGAGCTGCACGCCGGCCAGTTCGCCGACCATGGCCGGCATGACGGTCGCGACCATGGTCTCGTTGGTGGCGTGCAGCAGGATGCCGAGGCTGATGAAGCAGAAGCGCGCCAGATCGCCGCTCGCCCACAAAGCGCGCCAGTCGACCCTGTTTGTGCTGATTTCAGTCATGTCCACCCCAGTCCTGCATATCTCGATGCCGGCGCATGGCACCAGAAGCCAGCAAGGGTTTCCGGCAGGACCATGCGCAGCAGGATCGAGGCGCTGCTTCAGTGGGGCAGGCTTGTAGAACCTCAACCGCGGTTGAGTTCAAGCGGTTTTTTCAAGCGGTCAGTTCTCGGTGCTGCGCAACTGGAACTGGCTGACGCCGATAGCGAGGTTGATGCCGGTCTGGGTCTGCAGGCTGAGGGGCTGCAAGGTGAAGGCCCGCGACGAGCCGCCCACCAACAGATTGGCGCCGGCACCGACGGCTGCCGTCACCTCGGCGCTGGCGCCGATATAGTCGCCAGCCAGCGCACCGGGCGCGTAGATGTTCTTCAGCGGCGTCAGCACCAGCCATCGCATCACCGCCTGCTTGGTCGTGCCGATGTCGAGGCCGTATTTGTTGACGGCGCCGAAATAGGCTTCCGGGGCGAAGCTTTTGTCGGTTGGCGTAAAGGTGCAGCTCAGATCCTTGCTCGAGCCGAAGATGAAGCCGGTGCCGCCCGATATGGCACATTCAAGCGTGCCAAGCTCGATGCCGCGGTCCTGAGCCTGCGCCTGTGGCGCGCCAAGCACGATTGCAATCACGGCAGCGGCGATGGCTGTCTTCGGCATGGCGGTCCCATCGAGCGGTTCGCAACCGCTCTTTCTTTGTTTTAGCGCAATTCCGGACGGAAAACCGCCTCACACTTTTCCTGGAATCGCTCAGAAAATAAAACGGCGCGGAACCATCCTATTCGGTTCCGCGCCGCAAGGTAGGGGTCGTGGAGCGCATGGCTCCATGCAATCACTTGAGCGAGTGGATCAGCTCAAGCGAAGTCACGGCCACGGCGAGATTGACGCCAGTCTGAGCCTGGACGCTGAGCGGCTCCAGCATGAAGGCGCTGTCGAAGCCACCGACCAGCAGATTGGCGCCGCCACCTGTGACGACGCTCGCCTCGGCGTTGACGCCGTAATAGCTGCCGGCAAGGTCACCCGCATCGCGGTCGCGGGTTGCGGCAAAAACCGCCCAGACGAGCTGGCCCTGATGCGTCTGGCCGAGATCGACACCGATCTTGGAGATGACGCCGGTGTAAATCTCCGACGGTCCATGGTGATAGGGACGGAAGACGCAGGATACGCCCTTGTTGGAAGCGACGATGTAGGCGGTGCCGCCATCGATGGTGCAGTCGAGCGTGCCGAGCTGCAGCTTGCCGGCGCTGGCCGGGGCGGCAGCGAATACGGTCGATGCAAGGGCGGCGGCGCAGACGAGTTTCTTGATCATGGGAGGTCCTTTCGCAGATCGCTTGGAAATAACGGCTTGAGTGGCCAGACCGTTCCGTCGAAAACTTGGCGTGAACAAGGCAAGGATTAACGGCTTGCTGCAGAGGTTAACGCGCAATTGCCGGATTGGCGGCGATATCCAGCGCTGCGTGTCCTTTTGGACACGCCGACGACCCGTAATGCTCAGCCGGATATGCCGAAGCCCAGATATGCCAAAGCTAAATCAGCTGACCCGGGCGAGGCCATCCTTGGCCGGCTGGTAGCTGGGGTTGAGGCGAACGGCTTCGCGATAGGATTTCGCCGCCTTCGCCTTGTCGCCGCGCCGCTCGTAGATCAACGCCTGGTTGGCCCAGGCCTCGGCGTTCTGGCCGTCGAGCTTGATGGCCATGTTGAAGTCCGAGAAGGCATTGTCCTCGTCGCCGGTCGCCAGATACGACAGGCCACGGCCGTTGTAGGGTTCGGCTGCATCCGGCGCCAGCGAGATGGCGGTCGAGAAATCCTCGATGGCGAATTTGTGCTGGCCCTGGCTCTGATAGATCAGGCCGCGATTGTGGTAGGCGCGGGCGTCCGTCGTGTCGAGTTGGATCGCCTTCTGGAAATCGCTGAAGGCATCCTGGGTGCGGCCGGCCTTGCGGTAGAGATTGCCGCGGCCGATATAGGCGGCGTCATAATTGCCGTTGATCTGGATCGAGCGGTTGTAGTCCGCGAGAGCGGCTTCCTGGTTGCCGAGGAAGCGCTGGATGAGCGCCCGGTTCGAATAGGCCTGGTAGAAATTCGGATTGAGCTGGATCGCCTGGTTGAAGTCCTTGAGCGCCGCCTGGTACTGGCCGCCGCGGCCATAGGCCGAGCCGCGTACATTGTAGCCTTCGGGATCCTGGGGATTGCGCTGGATCACCGCCGACAGCGAGGAGATGTTCTCGCTCGATCCTTGCGCCTTGTCGATGTTGTTGAACTCGCCGGTCGGGCCCGATGTCTGGCAGCCGGCCAGCACCAGTCCGGAAAGCAGGGCTGCTGTCAGGGCGAAACCACGCAATGCGGTCCCGCGCTCCACGCTCGTTGCGTTCATGTCTGCCCTGTCCTCACTTGCGCCGTCATTCAGGTCCGGATCCCCCCTCCGGGCCGGGTCACGTCAAAAACAAAAAGGTGGCGGCGATTCCGCATCGCGCCACCTCTAGTATCCTTCGAAAAGGACGAAAAATAGGCGTTAGAACCGCGGCGGACGCGGCGCACCACCTGCACCGCCGGCGGCGCCAGCAGCAACCGGGCGCGGCGTCATCGGCAGCAGGCCTTCGCGCTGAGCGCGCTTGCGGGCTAGCTTGCGGGCGCGGCGAACAGCTTCAGCCTTCTCACGGGCGCGCTTCTCGGAAGGCTTCTCGTAGTGACCGCGCATCTTCATTTCGCGGAAAATGCCTTCGCGCTGCATCTTCTTCTTGAGCGCGCGAAGCGCCTGATCAACGTTATTGTCGCGGACGAGTACCTGCACGGGCAATCCTGTCTTTCGGGTTTGATATCATCAGGCAAGCGGCCATAGCCACTAGCCTCCGCGGCGGTCGACACCACGAATTGTGGCGGCTGATAGCAGAATCAGGCTGCGCTGTCCACAGACGAAATGAAGGACGACAGCCAAATTGCCACGGTAGGCCCGAGATAGGGCGCCAGCTATGCCGTGGCCAGATGCAGCCGTTCGAAATCCTCGAAGAATTCGCCGTAGTCGCAGGTGATCTCCTCGCCGGCGGCAATGTCGCGGGTCGCGGTCGCCCCGCCGTATTGCGAAAAATCGGTGTTCGGCGTCGCCGAATGGTTCATGAAGCGGCCATTGTCGACCTCATAGACCATGAAACCCGGCCGATCCGGGCTCGGATAGGCATAGCGGTCGAGCAATTCCTTCAGAGGCTGCGGCGCCGCCTCGTATTTATCCATCGGGATCAGCCGGTCGAAATCCGGGTCGAGGCGCCAGATCGAGGCGCCTTTCCGGATCGCCTCGGCGGCGAACATGCCGACGCCCTCGATTGCGCTCGCGGCCACATAGGTTCGGATCAGCATCATGGTTTCGGGACCCGTTTCGACGACAAAACGGAATCGCCAAATCGAGCGTAAAAAGCAAGACCGGCTGCCTGCGTCAAAGCGGCGAACCGGCCTGTTCGCCCCAAAAAACCTTCACGTCCGGTTGATCGAGACGCCGCCATCGGCAAACAGCGCGGTTCCCGTGGTGAAGCTTGAGGCGTCGGAGGCGAGATAAAGCGCCGAGCGGGCAATCTCCTCCGGCTGCGCCATGCGCTTCAAGGCATGGATGCCTTCCACGAAAGCGCGGGCTTCGGGCGTCGTCGTCGTCGCGCCCGGCGTGTCGGTGCCGCCCGGCAGCAATGCGTTGACGCGTAGCCCCTTCGGCCCGTACTCGGCGGCCAGAACCTGTGCCAGGCCGATGAGGCCGGCCTTGGCGGCGGCGTAGGCGGCCATGCCCGGCATGCCGGCGGCGTAGCCGACAAAGCTCGACGTGAAGATCAGCGAGCCGCCGCCCCGCTCCAGCATCGCCGGTATCTGGTGCTTGGCGCATAGAAAGGCGCTGGTCAGGTTGGTGTCCATCGTCTCGTGCCATGTCTTCGGCAACATCTCCGGTATCGGACCCATAAGGCCGACGGCACCGGCATTGTTGAAGGCGATGTCGAGGCCGCCGAAGCTTTCGACCGCCAGATCGACAAGGGCTTTTGCATAGGCTTCGTCCCTGACGTCGCCGGCAAGGGCGACGGCCGTGCCTTCCGCGTCTGATATCTCGGCGACCAGCGTGTCGAGTTCGGCCTGGCGCCGGGCGGAGACGACAATCCTGGCGCCTTCCTCGGCGAAGAGTTTTGCGGTGGCGCGGCCAATGCCGGAACTGGCGCCGGTGACGATGGCGATCTTGTTGGCGAGTGCGAGCATCTTTCTGCATCCCTGTTTTTCGTGCCGGTCTCGCCGGCAATCGGGATGCTTGGTCGCAAATGGGGCAGGTCGGAGCCACCCGATACCTGCACAGGTCGAGTCGTTCCGAACTATTGCTTCAGCAGCCAACCGAGCCGGTCGAGTGAAAATGCGTAGCTGATGGTGATGAGCAGAGCCATGATGATGCCTGTGGTCGTGTAACCGGCGGCATAGAATCCGGCAGCACCGCCGAACAGGATGACCAATTCGAGCGCCAGCCGCACCGTGCCCGGCACAGGCACCGGTGCGCGGCCCGACCGGCTTGGGTCGTCGAGCACCGCGAAAGTCCCCCACAGCACGGCCGCAATGAGCGGCAGGGCCAATGCGAGGATCCAGCGCCACCATCCTACGGAGAGGTTCCAGCCCGCCATGCCGAGGCCGAGCAAGGCGGCAAGTTCCAGCAGGAAGCGTAGCGTCAGATTCCACCAAGCGTTACCCAAATCGTCCTCCAGAGTCTCGCGACAGGCAATGTGATTGAAGTAAGCTATGAGAGCCAGTCTGGACGCGTCTTTTTCACCGCGGCGCAAAACGGCAAGCGCCGTCGCAAACAGCGCAAGGGTGGAAGCGCTGTTTCGCTAGTGATACACCTCGCGCGCCGGGGCTGAGTGAACGCCCTGCCGCCATTTGCGAGGCTGGAACGTTGAAAAAATATTCGGTATTCGCCATCGCCCGCGAGGCCATGCGCGGCCACAAGGGCTGGGAGGAACAATGGTCCTCACCAGAGCCGAAGAAGGAATACGACGTCATCATCGTCGGCGCCGGCGGCCATGGCCTGGCCACCGCCTATTATCTTGCCACGGTGCACGGCATCACAAATGTCGCGGTGCTGGAAAAGGGCTGGCTCGGCGGCGGCAACACCGGCCGCAACACCACCATCATCCGCTCCAACTATCTCTACGATGAGAGCGCAGGCATTTACGACCATGCGCTGAAGCTGTGGGATGGGCTCTCCCAGGAGCTCAACTACAACGTCATGTATTCGGCGCGCGGCGTCATGATGCTGGCGCACAATGTGCACGACATCCAGGTGCTGAAGCGCCATGTCCATGCCAACCGGCTGAACGGTATCGACAATGAATGGCTGACACCGGAGCAGGCCAAGGAATTCTGCCCGCCGCTCAACATTTCCAGGGATGCGCGCTATCCGGTCGTCGGTGCTGCCTTGCAGCGGCGCGGCGGCACGGCGCGCCACGATGCGGTGGCCTGGGGCTATGCGCGCGGCGCTTCGGCGCGCGGCGTCCACATCATCCAGAATTGCGAAGTCACCGGTGTCAAACGGGCCGCCAATGGCGCGGTCATGGGTGTCGACACGACGCGTGGCTTCATCGGCGCCAAGAAAGTCGGCGTTGTCGCCGCCGGCCACTCCTCGGTCATCATGAACATGGCTGGCGTGCGCATGCCGCTGGAAAGCTATCCGCTGCAGGCGCTGGTGTCGGAGCCGATCAAGCCGGTGGTGCCTTGCGTGGTGATGTCAAACACCGTGCACGCCTATATCTCGCAGTCCGACAAGGGCGAACTGGTGATCGGCGCCGGCACCGACCAGTATGTCTCCTATTCACAGACCGGCGGCCTGCACATTCTTCAGCATACGCTGGACGCTATCTGCGAGATGTTCCCGATCTTCACGCGCTTGAAGATGCTGCGTTCGTGGGGTGGCATCGTCGACGTGACGCCGGACCGTTCGCCGATCCTGGCCAAGACGCCGGTGCCCGGCCTCTATGTCAATTGCGGCTGGGGCACGGGCGGCTTCAAGGCGACGCCGGGTTCTGGCCATGTCTTTGCGCACACCATCGCCAAGGACGATCCGCATCCGATCAACGCGCCCTTCACCATCGAACGCTTCCGCACCGGCCGCCTCATCGACGAGGCGGCGGCGGCGGCGGTGGCGCACTGATGGCCGTCGAGAGGCTTTGCAACCAACCGGCCATCGGCCACGGCGAATTGTAGGAACGAACAGAATGCTTCTCATCCGCTGCCCCTATTGCGAGGAAGAGCGCCCAGAGCTCGAATTCCGCAACGCCGGCGAGGCGCATATTGCGCGCTCGGCCAACATTGCCGGCGAGAGCGACGACGACTTCGAAAAGTTCTTCTTCATCCGCTCCAATCCCAAGGGCATCATCTATGAGCGCTGGCGCCACATCCATGGCTGCGCGCGCTTCTTCAACGCGGTGCGCGACACCGTCACCGACAAGTTCGTCATGACCTACAAGGCCGGCGAACCCAAACCCGCCAAGCTGCCGGGAGTTGCCAAATGAGCGGCGCGTTCCGCATCCCGAGAGCCGGTCGCCTCAGCCAGGCCAAGACCGCGCGCTTCAGCTTCGATGGCCAGTCCTATACCGGCATCGAGGGTGACACGCTGGCCTCCGCACTGCTTGCCAATGGCGTGCATCTGGTCGGCCGCTCGTTCAAGTACCACCGGCCGCGCGGCTTCCTGTCGGCCGGGGCGGAAGAGCCGAATGCGCTGGTGCAGGTCGTGCGCGACGATGCGCGCAAGACGCCGAATGTGCGCGCCACCGTGCAAGAGCTCTATGACGGGCTCGTCGCCAATTCGCAGAACCGCTGGCCGTCGCTGTCCTTCGACGTCGGCGCGGTCAATGACCTGGCATCGCCGATGTTTTCGGCCGGCTTCTATTACAAGACCTTCATGTGGCCGAAGGCAGCCTGGAAGAGCCTTTACGAGCCCAAGATCCGCGAAGCCGCCGGCCTTGGCGTTTCTCCCGACAAGCCCGATCCCGACCATTATTCCTCGCGCTACGCGCATTGCGACGTGCTGGTGCTGGGCGGCGGTGCGGCAGGCCTCGCGGCGGCGTTGGCCGCGGCCGAGACCGGCGTGCGCGTCATCCTCGCCGACGAGCAAGCCGAATTCGGCGGCAGCCTGCGTTTCGAGACCGGGGCGAAGATCGACGGCCAGGACGGTTTTGCCTGGGCGCAAGCGGCGATCGCCAGGCTGAGGGCGATGGATAATGTCCGCGTGCTCTCGCGCACGACGGCCTTCGGCTATTACGCGCAGAATTTCGTCGGCCTGGTCGAGCGCGTCAGCGATCATCTGAAGGCCCCCGGCCGTGATTTGCCGCGCGAGCGGTTGTGGCAGGTGCGGGCCAAGCGTGTCGTGCTGGCCTCGGGCGCCATTGAGCGCCACATGGTGTTCGCCAACAATGACCGGCCGGGCATCATGCTGGCGGGCGCGGCGCGCACCTTCCTCAACCAGTATGGCGTGGCGGTCGGCAGGAATGTCGGCGTCTACACCGCCAATGATTCCGCTTACGCGGCGGCGATCGACCTGAAGAAGGCCGGCGTCAATGTCACGGCGATCGTCGATCTGCGCGACAACCCGACAGGCCCGGTGATCGACGAGGCGCGGGCGCTCGGTATCGAGATCAATTTCGGCCGCGCGGTGATCCGCGCCGGCGGCAAGTTACGGGTATCCTCGATGACCGTGCAGCCGAAGAATGGCGGCGGCGAACGCACCATTCCCGTCGATGCGATCCTGATGTCGGCCGGCTGGACGCCGTCGGTACACCTGTTCTCGCAGTCGCGCGGCAAGGTCGCCTTCAACGACGAGACCAAGCGTTTCGTGCCGGGCACCTATGCACAGGACTGCGTCTCGGTAGGCGCCTGCAACGGCACCGACGGGCTGTCGGCGACAGTGGACGAAGCCTATGCGGCGGGCGCGAAGGCAGCGAAAGATGCCGGCGCCAAGGATTCCAGCGTTAAGGCGGGCAAGGCCACGAAGCCGAAGGTCGACGCCTCGGAAAGCTGGTCACGCGGCATGCTGGGTGCGGCACCCGGCGCCGGGCCGGACACGACGGTGAAGGCGTTCGTCGATTTCCAGAACGACGTCACCGCCAAGGATATCCGCCAGGCGGTGCACGAAGGCATGCGCTCGATCGAGCACGTCAAGCGCTTCACCACCAACGGCATGGCGACCGACCAGGGCAAGACCTCGAATATGCACGGCCTGGCGATTGCCGCCGAGACGTTGGGCAAGCCGATCCCGGAAGTCGGGCTCACCACCTTCCGCGCGCCCTACACGCCGGTCACCTTTGGCGCGATTGTCAGCCATTCGCGCGGGCCGCTGTTCGATCCGACACGCAAGACCGCGATCCATCCCTGGGCCGAGGCACAAGGCGCTGTCTTCGAAGATGTTGGCCAGTGGAAGCGCGCCTGGTATTTCCCCAAGGCCGGCGAAGACATGCATGCGGCGGTCGACCGCGAATGCGTCGCTGTGCGCACCAATGCCGGCCTGTTCGATGCTTCGACGCTCGGCAAGATCGAAGTCGTCGGGCCGGACGCCGCCAAGTTCATGGAACTGCTCTACACCAATCCGTGGGAGAAGCTGGAACCCGGCCGCTGCCGCTATGGCATCATGCTGCGCGAGGACGGCTTCATCTATGATGACGGCGTCGTCGGCAGGCTGGCGCCGGATCGTTTCCATGTGACGACGACGACGGGCGGCGCGCCGCGCGTCATGAACCACATGGAGGACTATCTCCAGACCGAGTTCCCGCATCTGAATGTCTGGCTGACCTCGATCACCGAGCAGTGGGCGGTCATCGCCGTGCAAGGGCCGAAGTCGCGCGACATCATCGCCCCGCTGGTCGAAGGCATCGATATGTCCGACGAGGGGCTGCCGCATATGTCGGTGCGCGAAGGCAAGATCTGCGGCGTGCCGACCAGGCTGTTCCGCATGTCGTTCACCGGTGAGCGCGGCTTCGAGGTCAATGTGCCGGCCGACTACGGCCAGGCCGTCTGGGAAGCGCTGTGGGCGCAGGGCCAGAAGCATGGCGCCGCAGCCTACGGCACCGAGGCCATGCACGTGCTGCGGGCCGAGAAGGGCTATATCATCGTCGGCCAGGACACGGACGGTACGGTGACGCCGAGCGATGCCGGCCTCGACTGGGCGGTCGGCAAGAAGAAGACCGACTTCGTCGGCATCCGCGGTTTGACGCGACCGGACCTGGTCGCCAAGGGCCGCAAGCAGCTGGTTGGTCTCAAGACCAAGGACCCGAAGGTGGTGCTGGAAGAGGGCGCGCAGATCGTCGAGGATCCCAAGCAGCCGATCCCGATGAAGATGATCGGCCATGTCACCTCGAGCTATTGGTCGCAGAATTGCGGCCGCTCCATCGCGCTGGCGCTGGTTGCCGGCGGCCGCGACCGGATGGGCGACACGCTCTATGTGCCGATGCCGAACGGGGTGATCGAGGTGGAGGTTACCGGCATGGTGTTCTTCGACGAGACGGGAGGGCGCCTCAATGGCTAAGCCTGCTGCGAAAAAAGCAACAACCACCGCAACGCCTTCGGTCGAGCGCCGCCCGGCACTGGCCGGACGCACCGCGTCCGCGACGGGTGTCAAGGTCGAGGTGTTGCCGCCGGCGGAGCGCATCTCGTTGCGCGCGCCAGAGGCTTCGGTCGCTGCCCTGTCGAAGGCGCTTGGCCTGACCTTGCCGAAGAAGCCGAAGACTTCGGCGTCGAAGGCAGGGCGTACGGCGCTGTGGCTCGGCCCTGACGAGTGGCTGGTCATCGACGAAGCCGGCAAGGACCCGCAGGCCGATTGCGCAGGGGTTGCCGCGTTGCATTCGGCGGTCGGCATCTCTCACCGCAACATTGCGATATCAGTCGCCGGTCCAGCAGCCGAAGCCGCGGTGAATTCGGGGTGCCCGCAGGACCTGTCGCTCGACGCCTTCCCGGTGGGCGCTGCCTCGCGCACCATTCTCGGCAAGGCCGAGATCGTGCTGTTGCGCACCGACGAGGACGCCTTCCGGGTCGAGTGCTGGCGTTCCTTCTCGGACTATGTTTTTACTTTCCTCTCCGAGGGAGCCCGCGACGCGGCTGGCTGACCCCGGAACGTTTGCCGCCCGCGTCCGTTGTGCGGCAAAAGGTCGAGGGAGAAATGCCGATGCCATCAAAATCCGCGCCGAAGTCGCCGGTGAAAAAGACGTCGGCCGTCCGCTCGCTTGAGCATGAGCAACACGAAGCGCCAAGCGCCGAACAGGAACTCGAGGAAGGCCTCGAGGACACCTTTCCGGCCAGCGACCCGGTCTCCATCACCAGTTCGGCGATCCCCGGCGCGCCCGCCAAGCCGGGCAAGGCCAAGAACGTCCCAGGGCGGAAACGCCGCAAGCCCTGATTTTCCGCAATTTTGGTCGAAAGGCATCTTCCCAAGACGTCGGCGGATGCGATATTCAAAGCGCTTTGGAGAGGAAAAATGCATGTTAAAGCTGTTGTCTGGGGCGAGAACGTCCATGAGCAGACCAATGCCGCCGTGCGTGAGCTTTATCCCTTGACCATGCATGGCACGATTGCCGCGGCGCTCAACCAAGACAAAGGCATCGAGGCGACCACCGCCACCTTGCAGGAGCCCGAGCACGGCCTGAGCGAGAAGCGCCTGGCAGCCACCGATGTCTTGCTGTGGTGGGGGCATGCGGCGCATGGCGAGGTCAAGGACGAGATCGTCGAGCGCGTGCAGAAACGGGTCTGGGAAGGCATGGGGCTGATCGTGCTGCATTCCGGCCATTACTCGAAGATATTCAAGCGGCTGATGGGCACGCCCTGTTCGCTGAAGTGGCGCGAGGCGGGCGAGCGCGAGCGCGTCTGGGCGATCAACCGCAGCCATCCGATCGCGCAAGGCATCGGCGAATGCCTGGAGATCGGCGAGACGGAAATGTATGGCGAGCCGTTCGCGGTGCCGGAGCCGCTGGAGACGGTGTTTGTCTCCTGGTACGAGGGCGGCGAGGTGTTCCGCTCCGGGCTGACCTACCAGCGTGGTGCCGGCCGCATCTTCTATTTTTCACCCGGCCACGAGACCTATCCGATCTATCACAATGAAGGCGTGCGGCAGGTGCTGCGCAACGCCGTGCACTGGGCGCACAACCCCGCACCCGCATGGTCCGGCATCACCAACGCGCCGAACGTGCCGACGGACAGGGCCAAGGAAAAGATCGTGCAGAAAGGCTTGCGCCTGCATGCCGACGGCGACACGGGCTTGAGTTGATGGGGCTTGAGTTGATGAGGGACCTGATCTGATGCATCGCCTGCTCTTGCTCGGTACCGGCTGGATCGCCGGACATCATATCGAAGAGTTTGCAAAGGTTCCTGGCTGCAGCATTGTCGCCTGTGTCGATCAGCTGCCTGGCCGCGCGGCGGCGTTTGCCGATGCCAACAAGATCGGCGTTTCTTTCGAGAGCCTTGAGGCGGCGATCGCCTGGGGCGATTTCGACGCCGCCATCAACGCGACGCCGGACGGCGTGCACAAGGCAACGACGCTGGCGCTGCTTGCCGCGGGAAAACATGTCTTTTGCGAAAAGCCACTGGCGCCGAACCAGGCCGACGCGCTTGTCATGACCGAAGCGGCCGAGGCCGCCGGCCTCGTCAACATGGTCAACCTGACCTATCGCAACTCACCGGCGATCCAGGAAGCACGGCGTCTGGTGTTGGCCGGCGCGATCGGCGAACTGCGCCATGTCGAGGCGAGCTACAAGCAGAGCTGGCTGGTCAGCAAGTCCTGGGGCGACTGGCGCGTCGAGGACAAATGGCTGTGGCGCCTGTCGACCCGGCACGGTTCGACCGGGGTTATGGGCGATGTCGGCATCCATATCCTGGACTTCGCCACCTATGGCGCCGCCCAGGACATCGTCAGCCTGCACGCCGATCTGGTGACGTTTGCGAAGGCCGAGGGCGATCGGATCGGCGACTATGTGCTGGACGCCAATGACAGTGTGGCGATGACGGCACGGCTGACATCCGGCGCTCTGGCGACGATCATGGCGAGCCGCTACACAACCGGCTATGGCAATGATTTGTCGCTGGCGCTGCATGGCACCAAAGGAGCACTCAAGGTCGAGACCGATGGCAAGGCGGCACGGCTGTCGGCGTGCCTGGGAGAGGATGTCGATGTTCAGCTCTGGCGAGAGCTGGCCCTGCCGGATGTCAAGCGCAACGCCCAGCGTTTTGCCGACGCGCTGGACGCCGGACAGAATGGCGACCCGTCCTTCCGGCGCGCCGCCGACATGCAGAAGCTGATCGACGCGGCCTTCGAAAGTTCCGCGGCCAGGCTGCCGGTCTCGATCAGCTGATATCAACCTGGCCGGCTTCAGCAGGCCAGAATTCATTTTTCTTGCAGCTATCAGAACGCGCTCGGCACGATCCACGGGTTGATGCTGATGCCGAGGCGCGGACCCTTGCCTTCAGCGGTATTTTCCGAAGCGCCCTTCTTCTCGACCGAGCCGGTCGAGGTGCAATCGAGCTTCACATTGGTCTTGGTGTCGACGCAGGTCGCGGCCGGCACGTGCTTGACCGGCTGGGTGGTGCCGGCAGCGAAGGCCGAGCCGGAAAGGGCCAACACGGCGGCGAGGGTGAGGAGTGTCTTTTTCATTGTCAGTCTCCGTTTTCGACGGTCAAATTTTTCCCGTACATGTACGGTGTGGCGTACAAATACGGCCGGCGATCGCGAAGTTCAAGTCAAAATCGTACGCGTACGATAGATTTCTTGTTAACCAAGAAATTTGCCCTCGGTTTGGTTGAGAAGGGTGGCGGGGAGGTGAGGAAACGACGGAAATGTCGTTCAGCAGTCGACCGGAGTCTCGGTCAATGGCGGTACGTTCTGAGTGCTGAGTGCGGCCAGTTGGAGGTCGCACATCCGTTTCACGAAAGCATACGGGTCGCCGAAGGGGTAGAAGGGGAAGGTGATCAGCAGCGAGATCGTGCCGTGGCCGACCGCCCACAGCATGGTGGCGATGGCGCGCGGATCGCCGTGCAGTTTTCCGGCAACGACGCAGGCTTCGACCCGGGTGATCAGCGCCTTCATCGCCGGGTTGGCCTCGTGCATTTCTTCAAAACTCCGGCCTTCCGGCGGCGTGGTCTTTTCGGTCATGAAGACAGTGCGGTATTCATTGGGATTGCCGAGGCCGAAGGCGGCATATTCGGTCATCACCGCCCGCAGGGCCTCGATCGGATCGTCGGACGGATGCTCCTCGATGCGGCGGGCAAGCGTCTCGAAGGCGTCTTCGGCCAGCGCGAACAGGATGTCCTGCTTGTCGGAGAAATAGGAATAGACCGACATCGGCGCATAGCCGACCCGCTTGGCCAGTTTGCGGATGGTCAGGCCCTCATAGCCTTCTTCCTGGACAAGCTTGTGCGCGGCTTCGAGCAGTTCGGAGCGCAGTTCGGCCTTTTGTTTTTCGCGGCGTTTCTGGACGCTCGGCGGCAAAATCTGGTGCCTTCGTTTGGTTGGTGCCTGGCTAAATTATATACGCTGTACGGAAACGAACAAGGGCGCGGGAAGTTCCCATGCGGCATGGTTCAGATGGCGCCGACGCCGCCGTCGATGGCCAGTGCGTGGCCGGTCATGAAGGAATTGGCCGGGTCGGCGGCGAACAGGATGGCGGTGATGATCTCATCGACTTCCGCCACGCGTTTCATCGGTACGCCGCGTGTCAGTTCGGCCAACGCCTCTGCCTCCGGCGCGCCGGATACGCGCACGAAGCTATCGACCATCGCTGTCCTGGTGTGGGCAGGGCAGACGGCATTGATGCGCACACCCTTGGTGGCGTATTCGGCCGCCGCCGACTTGGTCAACCCGACGACGCCATGCTTGGCGGCGGCATAGACCGAAAGTTTCGGCGCGCCAACCAGCCCGGCAACCGAGGCGATGTTGACGATGGCGCCGCCCTTGGCCGTGGCCTTGAACTGCCGTTCCATCTGCGGGATCTGGTGCTTCATGGCATAGAAGACGCCAAGCAGGTCGATCTCCAGCACGCGGCGGGCCTCATCCGACGGCACTTGCGGCAGGCGCACGAAACTCTGGACGATGCCGGCATTGTTGATGGCGACATCCAGCCGGCCAAATCTTTCGACAGCCAGCCTGACCAGACCCTCCGACAGTTTCTCGTCGGCGATGTTGCCGGCCAGGATCGCCGTTTCGGCCGGCAAGGAAGCTGCAAGATCGGCGAGCGCCTTTTCGTCGATGTCCGACAGCACCAGCCGCGCGCCTTCAGTGGCAAAGCCCTTCGCGGCCCCACCGCCAAGCCCGCCGGCGGCACCCGTGATCAGCACCGTTGCTCCGTCAAAGCGGCCCATCATGACTTCCCCTGCTTGTCGATCAGTTTGGCGGCGAGATGCGAAAGCAGCTTCACCGCCTCGCCATAGGTTCTGGCCTTTTCGGGATTGGAGGCGTTGCCGTCCAGCGCGCGCTTGTAGACGCCCTGGCAGATCGCAGCCAACCGAAAGAAGGAGAAGGCGAGGAAGAAGGTCCAGTTGCCGATGCTGGTGAGCCCGCGCCGTCGGCAATAGGCGGCGACATAGTCTTCTTCGGAGGGAAGGCCGAGCGCGGTGCGATCGACGCCGCCCAGGCCGCGAAAGCCCGAAGCGTGCGGCAGGCGCCATTGCATGCACTGATAGGCGATGTCGGCGAACGGATGACCAAGCGTCGACAGTTCCCAGTCGAGCACGGCGATGACCCTTGGCTGGTCCGGCGCGAAGATCAGATTGTCCAGCCGGTAGTCGCCATGCACCAGCGAGATCAGCCCGTCGTCTGCGGGCATGTGCGTTTCCAGCCAGGCGATCAGCTGGTCCATGTCGGCAATGCTGCCGGTTTCCGAGGCACGGTACTGGCTGGTCCAGCGCGCCAGCTGCCGCTCGAAATAATTGCCTGGCCGGCCGAAATCGCCGAGACCTACGGCCTCGACATCGACGTCGTGCAGGGCCGCGAGCGTGCCGTTCATGGCGTCGTAGATCGCGGCGCGCTCGTTATTGTCGGGCGCTTCCGGCAGCGCCGGATCCCAGAAGATGCGGCCGTCGAGGAAATCCATGACATAGAACATGCGGCCGATCGGCGAGTCCTCCGCCGACAGATGCAGCATTTCAGGCACCGGCACGGCGGTGCCGGCGAGCGCCTTCATCACCCGGAATTCGCGGTCGACCTGATGTGCCGATTTCAACAATTGCCCGGGCGGCTTGGCGCGCAGCACGTAGCGGCCGCTGGCCGCCGTCAGGAGATAGGTCGGGTTGGACTGTCCGGATTTGAACTTTTCGATTGCAGCGAGCCCGGAAAAGCCCGGGATTTCCGCCTCGAGGTAAGGCGCAAGCGCTGCCTGGTCGAGCGCGTTGGCGTCGCTCATGCGGTCTCGGGCTGGCGTTCGATCAGGGTCAGCGTCAGCCAGCGGGCGGTCAGCGCCGGTTTCTTCGAGCCCTCGATCTCGATCGTCACGTCATGCGCGGTCTGAACCCAGCCCGACGGCCTGACCTTGACGTCGGCCAGCACGAAACGAGTTCGAATGCGCGCGCCGGTCTTCACCGGCGCCAGGAAGCGCAGCGAATCGAAGCCGTGGTTGACGCCCATCTTGCCGTTTTCCAGCGGTGGCATGGTCTCGAAGGTCATCGCCGAGAGCAGCGACAGCGACAGGAAGCCATGCGCGATGGTGCCGCCGAACGGCGTCTCGCGCTTGGCCCGCTCGGGGTCGCAGTGGATGAACTGGTGGTCGTCGGTGGCGTCGGCGAACTGGTCGATCATGCGCTGCGTCACCACCCGCCACGGTGAGACGCCGACTTCCTTGCCGACACTGGCCACAAGCACATCGAGACTGATCGGTTCCACGCTCTTGTCCTCCAGTTCACCTCCGGCTTCTACGACCGGAAAATGTCATTCCTTGAACAAGGTCAATCCATGTTGCACCGATTGCCCGCCGTCGATCGGCAGGATCGCGCCGGTGACATAGCTGCCTGCACGGCTGCACAAATAGAGCGTTGCACCGGCAATGTCATCCGGTGCGCCGATACGGCCGATCGGAACATGATTGCCGACATGCCTGGCCTGTTCATCCGTACCGGTGGCAAAGGCTGTCATCCGGCTCTGGAAGGGGCCGGGGGCAAAGGCGTTGACCGTTATGCGGCGTGCGGCGAATTCGAGCGCTAGCGTGCGCGTCAGATGATGCACCGCGGCCTTGGACGCCGTGTAGGAATAGGCGTCGTCGGCCAGCGGCTGCGTGCCCATCACCGAGCCCAGATTGATCACCCGGGCGGGATCGGCGTTGCTGGCGGCGGCTTCGAGCAGCGGCAGCAATTCGCGCGTCAGGTGGAAAACCGCGGTGACATTGACACCAAGCACCTTGGCCCATGCCGAATAGGGGAAGCTCTCAAGCGGCGCACCCCAGGAAACGCCGGCATTGTTGATCAGAATATCGAGTTTTTCGGTCCGCGCCTTGACCTCGGTGACGAGTGCGGCAATGCCGGCCTCGCTGGAGACGTCGCCGGCGAAGCCTTCGGCCCGGCCAGGCACGCCAAGCCCGTTCAGTTCGGCAGCGACCTTGACGCAGTCCTCGCCCTTGCGCGAAGCGATCATCACGCTGGCGCCGGCTTTCACCAGCGCGGTTGCCGCCATGCGGCCGATGCCAGTCGCCGCTCCCGTCACCAGCGCGGTCTTGCCGGCCACCGAAAACAGCTCGTCGAGATAGGCCATTCCAATCCTCCGCGCACGACATGCGGGCAAACAGTTCGCGTTGACAAGGCTATCCGAAGTACGGTCATCCTTGCCACGGGCAAAATGCCCGGCCTGCATGAAGGGTTAGCGACCGATGACGGAGATGAATCTCGGCATGACCGAGCGGCTGAAGCCGATCCACGCGCGCGTCGCGGCCATGGTGCGCGACGAGATCATGCCGCTCGACAAGGAATTCCTGGGCGAGGTCGGCAAGGCAGGCGACCGCTGGGTCTACAGCGCGCGCCAGAGCGAGATCCTCGAAGGGCTGAAGAAGACGGCACGAGAGCGCGGCCTGTGGAATTTCTGGCTGACCGGCTCGGAACGCGGCTACGGCCTGTCCACGGTCGAATACGCCTATCTGGCCGAAGAGATGGGCAAGGCGCACTTAGGCGCCGAGACCTTCAACTGCTCGGCGCCCGACACCGGCAATATGGAGGTGCTTGAGCGCTACGGCTCGGCCGACCACAAGAAAACATGGCTCGAACCGCTTTTGGATGGAAAAATCCGCTCGGCCTATCTGATGACCGAGCCTGATGTCGCCTCATCCGACGCCACCAACATTGCGATGCGCTGCGAGCGGCAAGGCGACGACTATGTGCTCAATGGTGAGAAATGGTGGGCATCAGGCGCCGGCGATCCGCGTTGCGCCATCTACATCGTCATGGTTCGGACAGGCGGCGATGACGAGCCGCAGCACCGCCGCCATTCGATGATCCTGGTGCCTTCCGACACGAAAGGCGTGACCAAGGTCCGCGCCATGCAGGTCTATGGCGACGATGACGCGCCGCATGGCCATATGCACCTTCGCTTTGACAATGTCAGGGTAGCGGCGTCGAACCTGATCCTCGGCGAGGGCAGGGGCTTCGAGATCGCGCAAGGCCGGCTTGGCCCCGGCCGCATCCATCACTGCATGCGCGCCATCGGCCAGGCCGAGATGGCGCTGGAGATGCTGTGCCAGCGCTCCGTGCGCCGCGAAGCCTTCGGCCAGAAGCTGGCGAAACTCGGCGCCAATTTCGACATCATCGCCGAATGCCGCATGGAGATCGAGATGGCCCGGCTGCTGTGCCTCAAGGCGGCGTGGATGATCGACCAGGGCGATGCGCGCGCCGCGGCGCCCTGGATCAGCCAGATCAAGGTCATCGCGCCGCGTGTCGCGCTGAGGATCACCGACGAGGCGGTGCAGATGTTCGGTGCGCAAGGCATCAGCCAGGACACGCCGCTGGCGCGCTCGTGGACGCATCTGAGGACATTGCGCCTCGCCGACGGGCCTGACGCCGTGCATCGCCGCCAGGTGGCGCGGACGGAGCTGAAGAAATACACGCAGGAGAAGCTCTGAGCAGCAGCCGCGGTACCATGAGCCCTCTGTCAACAACCAATGAGTGTCACCGATGACCATTCCCTCCGAAATGAAGGCGTTGCTCCTGGTCGGCGACGGCTACACCAAGACGCCGAGCGGCAGTGCGCTCGAGGCGATGGAGCCCTATCTCGTGCCGGGCACCATCGCGGTGCCGGCGCCCGGACCGAGCCAGGTGCTGATCAAGGTCAGCCTGGCCTCGATCAACCCCTCCGATGTTGCCTTTATCAAGGGCCAGTACGGCCAGCCGCGCGCCAAGGGCCAGCCGGCCGGCTTCGAGGGGGTCGGCACGATCGTCGCCGATGGTGACGAGCCCTATGCCAAAAGCCTCGTCGGCAAGCGCGTCGCCTTCGCCACCGGACTCAGCAACTGGGGCTCGTGGGCTGAATATGCCGTTGCCGAGGCGGCGGCCTGCATTCCGCTGCTCGATACGGTGCGCGACGAAGACGGCGCGGCGATGATCGTCAATCCGCTCACCGCGATCGCCATGTTCGACATCGTCAAACAGGAGGGTGAAAAGGCTTTCATCATGACCGCCGGCGCCAGCCAGCTCTGCAAGCTGATAATCGGCCTGGCCAAGGAAGAGGGCTTTCGGCCAATCGTCACCGTGCGCCGCGATGAGCAGATCGCGCTTCTGAAAGAGATCGGCGCTGCCCATGTGCTGAACGAGAAGGCGCCGGATTTCGAGGCCAAGCTGCGCGAGGTGATGAAGGCCGAACAACCGCGCATCTTCCTCGACGCGGTCACCGGGCCGCTGGCATCAGCCATCTTCCATGCGATGGCGAAACGGGCGCGCTGGATCATCTACGGCCGGCTCGACACGGACGCCACCATCATCCGTGAACCCGGCCAGCTGATCTTCCAGCACAAGCACATCGAAGGTTTTTGGCTGAGCGAATGGATGCGGCAATCTAGAGATCGGCGTGGTCCGGCGATCCTGGAAGCGCAGAAGCGTTTTTCCGACGGGCGCTGGTCGACCGACGTGACGGCGGTAGTGCCGCTCGCCGAGGCGATCGCGCGGGTACCGGCCGAATTGGCCAAGCCCAACGGCAAGGTGTTCATCAAGCCTTGACGCCGTCCGAAGTACCCACAGAAGCGCGAATACGAGGCTTTCGGAGGTCTTTTTCCGTCAGACCGTCGCAGTGCCTGACCATACGCAACGGCCCGTCGACTTGACGGCCGCGTCTTTCAGCCCCTATGCCACGCCGCTTTGTCCGTGATATGCCGCCGCCATCGAATGCCGGGACAGTGCTGGACTGAGCCTGTTCCGGGTGTTGTGGGGTGTCTTGATGACGATGTCCAAGCCGGTTTTCGACCGTTTGGGACTTGGCCTTTGGATCGGAGCGTTTCTGGTCGTTCTTGTCCTCGTCTTGTTGGCGCCCGACACGCGCAGCGTGCTGTCGGCCTACAGATATGGCAGCCAGGAATTTCTCGCCGGGCGCCCGCTCTACAACATCCAGTCCGAGATGGGGTATCTCTACGCGCCGGCCTTTGCCGCGCTCTATGTTCCGCTGTTCAAGCTCGGGCCGCATCTGGGCGGCCTGCTGTGGCATATTATCGGCTTCGCGGTGCTGACCTTCGCCGCGATGCGGCAGGTGCGCAAGCTCGGCGGCGGGGAATTACCATGGCTGCTGTCCTTCGGGCTGTTTCTCGCCCTGCCGATGGCGCTGGGTGCGATCCGCAACGGCCAGGCAACGATCCTGTTGACCGGCGCCTGCTGGCTTCTGACTTTGTCGGCGCTCGAAGGTCGGCGCGCCGAAACCTTCTTCTGGGCTTCGCTTGCCATCATCGCCAAGCCGACCGCGATCATCATGCTGTTGTTGGTGGGAGCCCTGCGTTTCCGGCTGATACCTGTGCTGGTGCTGGCCGTACTGTTCGTGCTGGCCTTGCCCTATGCTTTCGCGCCCGCCAGCTATCTCAACGACCAGTATCGTGTTTTTGCCGAGATGTTGACCTCGATGGCTGTCGACAACACCAGCCATTTTGTTCCCACCGACTTCACGGCGCCCTTCACCAAAATGGGGCTGCCCCTCCCGGAATTAGGTGCCACGATCGTGCGCATCGTCATGGCGCTGTTCACGCTTTCCGCGGTCACCTGGTTCGACCGCAAGCTCGAACGCGGGACGGCCGGTCTCGCCATCTTCCTGACGGCGACGTTCTACATGTGCGTCTTCAACCCGCGCGTCGAGCCGAACACCTATGCCATGATCGCCGTGCCTGCCGGTCTCGCTGTCGCCTTGTTGTGGCGCGAGGAACGGGGCGGTGTCCTGGCCTCGGTGCTGGCGGTGACCCTGTTCCTTACAGGGCTAACCGGCGTTGAACGCCATATCCAGGATTTGACGTATCCCTGGTTCCGGCCGATCACGGTCACCGTTATCGCCGGCTCCCTGATCTGGTGGTTCTGGGTAAAGGCACGAGACAAGGTGATGAATGAAAGGCCTGTCGCAAATGGCTGAATCGCGGCTCGTTCTCGATATCGTGGCGCCGTTCTTCAACGAGGCGCAGTCGGCGTCGGCCTTTGCCGCATTGCTCGACAAGCTTGAAACCGAAGTTTCGAAACGCTTCGGCATGGAAGTCCACAAGATCCTGGTCGATGACGGCAGCCGCGACGATGGCGCCGAGCGGTTTTCGCAGGCGCTGTCGGGCTCCTGGGAGATCGTGCGGCTCAGCCGCAATTTCGGCAAGGAGGTCGCGGTGCTCGCCGGCCTCGACCAGTCGCGCGGCGACATGGCGCTGGTCATGGATGCAGACCTCCAGCATTCGATGGACACCAGCCTGAAGATGATCGCCGAGCTGGTGGAAAACCGCGATATCGATGTCGTCTACGCGCAGAACGACCGCCGCGAGGCGAGCTGGCGGCGCAGCCAGCTGGCGCGGCTTTTCTACAGCCTGATCAACAGCAGCCAGCGTTTCGACATTCCCGAGAATGCGGGAGATTTTCGCGTCATGCGCGGTGCCGTGGTGCGCGCGCTGACGAGCCTGCGTGACAAGCGGCGCTTCAACAAGGGCCTGTTCGCCTGGGCCGGCTTTCGCCAGAAAGCCATGCCCTATTCGCCGGAGAGCCGCGCCAGCGGCACGTCGAAATGGAGCCGACTCAACCTGATCGCCTTCTCGCTGGAAGGGTTCACGTCGTTTTCCGTCATTCCGCTGCGTATCATCAGCCTGACCGGGATGCTGGCGGCGTTGGCGGGCATTGTCTACGGAGCCAAAGTGTTCTTCGAGGTGCTGTTCTACGGTATCGCCGTCCCCGGCTACCCCAGCCTCATGGTCGCCGTCGTCCTGCTCGGCGGCCTCAACCTCACCTTGCTCGGCCTGATCGGCGAATATGTCTGGGTGACGCTTTCGGAGAGCAAGGACCGGCCGGTCTATATCGTGCGCGATGTCCTGCGCGGCGAGGTTCCGGACAGGCCGCCAGGCGCGCCCGGCGCATGACGCGGCGCATCCGCCTCATCGCCGACGACTACGGCCTGGCGCCCGGCGTTTCCAGCGGGATTCTCGACCTGCTCGATCGCGGCCGCCTGACCGGTACCGGCTGCATGACCGGCTTTCCGGAATGGCCCGATGCGGCGGCGCGGATAAAGCCGCTGTGCGGCCGCGCGGCGGTCGGGCTGCACCTGACCCTCACCGACCAGCCTGCCGTCACCGGCCGGTCGAGCCTGGCGCCGGAGGGTCGGCTGCCGCCGCTGCGTTCGCTGGCGCTGCCGGTCCTGCGCGGCAGCGTCAACGAGCGGGATGTCCATGCCGAGCTCGAAGCGCAGTACAGCCGTTTCGTCGAGGCACTTGGCCGCCAGCCTGACTTCATCGACGGCCACCAGCACGTGCATTTCCTGCCCGTCGTGCGCAAATGGCTGCGGTCGCATTTTTCTGAAGCTGGCGGCAGGCCGGTGCTGCGCGGTGCCCCGGCGCTGGGCAATGCGGCCGTGGCGCCGAAAGTCGCGGCAATCGCTGCCGTGGCCGCCGGCTTCAACCGCTCGATGGTGCGCGCCGGCTTCGCCCTTTTCCAGCCGCTGACCGGCATCTATGACTGGCGGCAACCCGAGAGATTCGCCCCTGTTCTGCAAGCCGCTGTCGACGCGTTGCCGGAACGGGGCCTGTTCATGTGCCACCCCGGCCATGTCGACGAGACGCTGCGGGCGCGCGACCCGATGCAGGGCGTGCGCGAGGTGGAGTTCGCGCTCCTGGCCTCGGACGCGTTCGGCGCGAGCCTCGCCCGTGCCAATGTCGAGATCATGGACGGCCAGGGATGAGCGGCGCGGACCAGCCCCGGCGTTCGACCGGCAGCAAGATCGTCCGCTTTGCCATCGTCGGACTGATCAACACGGCCATCGACCTTGCCGGCTTTTTCGTGTTGCTCAAGCTGCATGTCCCGCCACTGCCGGCCAATGTCACCTCCTGGTTCATTGCCGTGATCTTCTCTTTCACGGCCAACAGTTTGTGGTCGTTCGAGCGCAACCAGGCCATCCGGCTGCATGACGCTTTCCTTCGCTTCGTCTCGCTTGGGGCGCTGATTTCGCTCGGTGTCTCCAGCCTGTCGATCGCACTTTTCGCCGGCATCGCCGGGGTGTGGCCGGCAAAGATCGGCGGTGTCATCGTTGCGGCGGTGCTGAATTTCCTCGCCGCGCGCTGGTCGATCGAGGGCCGGCTGCTGAAATAGCGGCGCTACCATGAAGCCGGAATTGGAGGAGCGTTCTGGCCGGTATTGTCGGAGGTTGAGCGGATCTCGCCGGAATCGCGCATCGGCTGGATCAGCGCGGAACGGCGGCTTGGTTCCGGTTTGCTGCAGTTGCAGCCTAACGCAGCCCTTCCATTTCCCGAATACGCCTTGCGCCGTCGGCCTCGAGCTGCCGGGTGACGGCGCCGATCAGCGTTTCGGCGACGACGAAAAGTGCTGCCGAGGAATCCCATGCGGACGGCACTGCGGTTCGTCCGGCGATGACATGGCGGGCAAACCTGGCGATCGGCGACAGCCACTGATCGGTGAACAGCACGATCTGGACGCCGCGCTGATGCGCCTTCTCGGCGAAGCGGACGAGGCTATCCTGGTAGCGCCTGATGTCGAAGATCACCAGCACGTCGCGCTTGCCCATGTCGATCAGCCGGTCGCGCCACATGCTCTCCTGTCCGGCGAGGTGAAAGACGTCAGGCTGGATGACGGCGAGATGGGCGGCCATGTAGCGCGCCAGGGGGTCGGTGAAGCGGCCGCCGATGAGGAATGTCTTGCCGCGCCGGTCGGCAAGCCGTGCGGCTATGTCGGCAAGCTGCTTGTCGGAGAGGTGGCGGAAGGTCTCGCGCATATTGTCGAGCGTCGCTTCCAGCATCGGCGACACCGTACCGCCGCCTGGGGAGGGCGGGTTGAGCGTCCGTATCGCCGGCGACTGCAGCTGCGCCGCCAGTTCGTCCTGCAGGCTCGACTGGAATTCCGGATAGTTCTGGAAGCCGAGCCGGGCAACGAAGCGCAGGATCGTCGGCGAGGAGACGCCGGCCGCGGTCGAGAATTCGGCGACCGTCTTCAGGCCGATCATCGGATAGCTGGCGATCAGCGTCTGCGCCGCGCGCCGTTCGCTGGCCGGCATCGTGCCGATGCGGTCGGCGATGAGTTCGGCAATGCTGGAAATCATCTTTTCCCCCACCCCTTGGCCCGCCCCATGAGATCGCATTTGACAAAGCCGGGCAAACTGTATGAAATCATCCATAGGGACGCAATGAGACAAAATACGTAACATACGATACAGCGCTCCCCGGGGACGGCAGACTATGGAGAAAGCACGGCCCGCCAGCCTTGCATCGTCTGATTCCGTGAGGGTGACCAACCCTGGCGGATCAAGCCCTTTTGTGCTGACCTGCGATCACGCTTCCAATTTCCTGCCCGCCGAATTCGGCACGCTCGGCCTTGCCGCCGAGGACCTGTCCCGCCACATCGCCTGGGATCCCGGCGCGCTGCCGGTGGCAACGCGCATGGCGCAGGCGCTCGATGCGACGCTGGTCGAAACCCGCATTTCGCGTCTCGTCATCGACTGCAACCGGCCGCTCGATGCGCCGGACCTGGTGCCGCCGGTCAGCGAGACCACGACGATACCCGGTAATACCGATCTGTCGGAAAAACAGCTTGCTGCGCGGGTCGCCCTGTCATGGCAGCCGTTTCACAGCACCATCGAACTCATCGTCGCGGAGCGGCTGGCGCGCGGCCAGGAGACCCGGCTGGTTTCCGTCCATTCCTTCACGCCGGTCTACAAGGGCCGCAATCGGCCCTGGCACATCGGCATCATCCACGATGACGACCAGCGGCTGGCGTCGCCGCTGATATCGGCGCTGAAGCGGCTTGCCGGCGTCACCGTCGGCGTCAACGAACCCTATTCGCCGGATGACCGCGTCTATTTCACGCTGGAACGGCATGCACGCTCGCGCGGGCTGCCCTGCGCCATGATCGAAATCCGCAACGATGAAATCTCAGGCGAGACCGGGCAGCGGAAATGGGCGGATCTGCTCACGGGCATTTTTTCGGATCTGGAGCCAGAGGAGGCCAAGGGCTCTCGACGAAGCGCAGTCGGAAAGTCAGTTCAATCGGCCAGCTAAGAACCAACAAGGGGAATTCTGACATGACAACACCGGATCACTCTGACAAGTCGGAGGATACAAAAATCCTTCACAGTATGGGCTACGCCCAGGAATTGGCTCGCCGCATGAGCGGCTTCTCCAACTTCGCCATTTCCTTCTCGATCATCTGCATTCTGGCCGGCGGTATCACGTCATTCCCGCTGGCCATGGGTACCGGCAGCGGTTTCGAGGCGACCATCGGCTGGGTAGTCGGCGGCGTCTTTGCGCTCGTGGTCGCGGCTTCTCTCGGGCAGATTGGATCAGCCTATCCGACAGCCGGCGGCCTCTATCACTGGTCGTCGATCCTGGGCGGACGCGGCTGGGGCTGGGCCACGGCCTGGATCAACCTGCTCGGCCTGATCTTCGTCGTCGCCTCGGTGAATGTCGGCGTCTACTTGCTGTTTCAGGGGCTCGTCGCGGGTCCGATCTTTGGTTGGGACACATCGGCCTGGGGCTTCTGGCAGCAGACGACGGCAGTCATCCTGATTACCGTCACCCAAGGCCTCTTCAATCATCTTGGCATCAAGACGACAACGATGTTGACCGACTTTTCCGGCTACCTCATCCTTGTTGTTGCGGTCATCCTGACGCTGACCTTCCTTATCTGGGGCGCGCATGGCTTCGATCTTGCTCGGCTGACGACTTTCGTCAACACGACCGGCGATCCCGGTGGTGCCTATGTTCCGACGGCCCGCACCGCACTTGTGGCCTTCCTGATCGGCCTTCTCTACCCGCTTTATACGATCACCGGCTTCGACGCCTCGGCGCATACCGCCGAGGAAACGCACAATGCCCGCGTTGCTGTGCCCAGAGGCATGATCCACGCGGTTCTGTGGTCTCTCGTCTTCGGTTTCATCATGGCGGTCTCCTTCGTCCTTGCCAGCCCCGATCTCGTGGCGACAGCCAAAGACGGCGGCAATGCCTGGTTCAACCTGTTCAACAATCTACCCGCGCCAACCTGGCTCAAGGCTCTGCTCGGCATTGCTATCGTGCTGTCGAACTATCTGTGCGCGCTGGCCGGGCTCACTTCGACCTCGCGCATGATCTTCGCCTTTTCGCGTGACGGAGGTCTGCCGGGGTCATCTCTGTGGAAGCAGGTTTCGCCGACCTGGCGCACGCCTGTCCCGGCCATCTGGCTGGGCGTCGTGCTGTCGATTGCCGCCACGCTCTATTCGCCGGCCTTCGCGGCGCTGGCAGCTGGCTGCGCTCTCTTCCTCTATGTCTCCTACGCCATGCCGATCGCAGCCGGACTTCTGGCGGAAGGAAAGAGCTGGACCGAATTCGGGCCTTTCCGGCTCGGCATCTGGTCAAAGCCGTTCGCCGTCATCACGGTGCTTGGTGTTCTGGTGTTGATGTATGCCGGCATCCAGCCGCCCTTCGACATCCTGATCAACTACGCCATCGGCTTGATCGTTCTGCTCGTCGTTCTGTGGTTCGCCGTTGAAAATCGCCGCTTCCAGGGGCCGCCTATCGGCGAGGCGGCAATCGCCAAGCGCACGGCGACCATCGCAGCTGCCGAAAAGGCCGTCGGCGAATCCGCCTAAACAGCCAATCAAACCGTGGCGGGCTCGCTCGCCACGGTTTTTATTTCAGTTCAATGTGACAAGCCCGAAACGACAAGCGCTGGAGTGCCAAAGGAATGGCCGGAAATTTCTCTTTCGATCAGTTGAAGAAAGCGGTCTCCAGCGGTGAGATCGACACGGTGCTGGCCTGCATCGTCGACCTGCAGGGACGATTGGCCGGAAAGCGCTTCCTGGCGCAGTATTTCGTCGATTCCGCCCATGACGAAACGCATGGCTGCAACTATCTGCTGGCCGCGGACATCGATATGGAGCCGGTGCCCGGCTACAAGGCGGCAAGCTGGTCGAAGGGCTATGGCGACTTCGTCATGAAGCCGGATCTGGCGACGTTGCGGCGCATTCCGTGGCTGGAAAAGACGGCGCTGGTGATCTGCGACGTGCTCGACCACCACACCCATGACGACCTGCCGCATTCGCCGCGTGCCATCCTGAGGAAGCAGGTCAAGCGGCTGACGGAGCGAGGCTACATCGGCTACTTTGCCTCCGAGCTCGAATTCTATCTGTTCAACGAGACCTACGATTCCGCCCGTAAGAAGCATTGGCAGGGTCTCGACACCGCGTCGCCCTATATCGGCGACTACCAGATCGGCATCACCACCAAGGAAGAAGGCGTCATGCGCCGGCTTCGCAACGAGATGGATGCGGCCGGCATTCCGATCGAGAACTCCAAGGGCGAATGGGGCCCTGGCCAGGAAGAGATCAATGTGCGCTATGCCGAAGCGCTCGAGATGGCCGACCGCCACGTCATCCTGAAGAACGGCGCCAAGGAGATTGCCGAGTCCGAGGGCAAGGCGATCTCCTTCATGTCCAAATACAATTACGGCCTCGCCGGCAATTCCAGCCACATCCACAATTCGCTGTGGAGCGCTGACGGCAAGACGGCGCTGTTCTTCGATAAGAAGGCGGACTGGACGCTGTCGACGCTTGGCCAGCAATGGGGGGCGGGTCAGCTGAAATACGCCAAGGAATTCACCTGGTTCCTGGCGCCTTACATCAACTCCTACAAGCGCTTCCAGGCTGGCACCTTCGCGCCGACCAAGATCATGTGGAGCGAGGACAACCGCACCGCCGGCTTCCGACTGTGCGGCGAGGGCACCAAGGGCATCCGCATGGAATGCCGCATCGGCGGCGCCGACTTGAACCCCTACCTCGCCTTCGCGGCGTTGATCGCCGCCGGCCTTGCCGGCATCGACGAGAAGCTCGAACTGCAGAAACCCTTCGTCGGCGATGCCTATCAGGCCTCGCGCCTGCCGGAGATCCCGAAAACGCTGCGTGACGCCACCGAGACGCTGGCCAAGTCGAAGATGCTGAAAGAGGCGCTCGGCGAGGACGTGCTCGAACACTATGTCCACACCGCCAAGTGGGAGCAGTTCGAATACGACCGCCGCATTACGGATTGGGAACTGCACAGAGGTTTCGAGCGGTACTAAACTATGTCGGCGTCGCCCTCCCTTGGCCATCGCCTGATGGCGGGCGACGTCAAAAACAAGATTTCATGAAGTGCGAGGACTGAAGGAATGACCGAAACGGTCAAGTTGATATCTCCCATCGATGGCTCGATCTATGCGGAGCGGCCCATCGCGACGGACCAGGCGATCAATGCCGCTGTCGAGCGCGCCAAGGCAGCGCAGGAGAAGTGGGCTGAGACGCCGATCGTCGAGCGCGGCAAGTACATGCTGGCGATGCTCGAAGCCTTGGTCGCCATGACCGACGAGATCGTGCCGGAGATCGCCTGGCAGATGGGGCGTCCGGTGCGTTATGGCGGCGAGTTCGGCGGCGTCAGGGAACGCACCACTTACATGGTCGAGATCGCTGAAGCTGCGCTGAAGTCCGTGCCGGCCTCCAACCCGAAGGACGGCTTCCGCCGCTATGTGAAGAAGGACCCGCTCGGCGTTGTCATGGTGATCGCGCCGTGGAACTACCCCTATCTCACGGCCGTCAACACCATCGTGCCGGCGCTGATGGCCGGCAATGCCGTCATCCTGAAACATGCGGCGCAGACGCTGCTGGTCGGTGAGCGGTTTCAACAGGCTTTCGACAAGGTCGGTCTGCCCAAGGGCGTGTTCCAGAATGTGGTGCTCAACCATGCCCAGACCGAGAAGCTGCTCGGTTCCGGCAAGATAGACCATGTCAACTTCACTGGTTCGGTCGGCGGCGGCCGTGCCATTGAAAAGGCCGCAGCCGGCACGTTCATGACGCTCGGCCTGGAGCTTGGCGGCAAGGACCCGGCGTATGTGCTGCCCGACGCCAAGCTGGATCACGCGGTCGCCAACCTGGTCGACGGCGCCTTCTACAATTCCGGCCAGTGCTGCTGCGGCATCGAGCGCGTCTATGTGCACGAGAAGGTCTATGACGAGTTCGTCGAGGGCTTCATTGCCGAGACGAAGAATTATGTCGTCGGCAATCCGCTGGACCAGGCGACGACGATGGGACCGATGGCGCAGGCGCGCTTTGCCGACCTGATCCGCGAGCAGAAGGTCGAAGCGCTGCGCAAGGGTGCGGTGGCGCATATCAACATGAAGGTGGCTAACGACAAGGCCGGCTCGCCCTACCTGGCGCCTGAGGTGCTGACCAGCGTCGATCACCAGATGAGCGTCATGCGCGAGGAAAGCTTCGGTCCGATCGTCGGCATCATGAAGGTGCGCAATGACGAAGAGGCGATCGCGCTGATGAACGACAGCCAATACGGTCTGACGGCCTCGATCTGGACGCGCGATACCGAGCACGCGGTGGCGATCGGCAATCGCATCGAGACCGGCACGGTGTTCATGAACCGCTGCGACTATCTCGATCCGGCGCTGGTCTGGACCGGCGTCAAGGACACCGGCAAGGGCGCGGGGCTGTCGGCCATCGGCTACGACAATCTGACCCGGCCAAAATCCTTCCACCTGCGCGAAGCCATCTGATTTTTTGAGAGACAAGACATGTCCAAGCTGATCTCCAAATGGAACTACCCCACCACCGTCCGCTTCGGCGCCGGCCGCATCAAGGAACTGCCCGAGGTGCTGGCAGCGACCGGTATCAAGCGGCCCCTGTTCGTCACCGATCCCGGCCTGGCAAAATTGCCGGTCGTAGCCTCGACACTGAAGATTCTCGACGAGGCCAAGGTGCCCTATGGCGTGTTCTCGGAAGTGAAGCCGAACCCGGTCGATTCCAACCTGACCGCCGGCATCGCCGTGTTCAAGAAGGGCAAGCATGACGGCGTCATCGCTTTTGGTGGTGGCTCGGCGCTCGATCTGGGCAAGCTGATAGCCTTCCAGGCCGGGCAGACGCGGCCGGTCTGGGATTTCGAGGATGTCGACGACTGGTGGACGCGCGCCAATTCCGATGCGATCGCGCCGATCATCGCCGTGCCGACCACGGCCGGCACCGGATCGGAAGTCGGCCGCGCCGGCGTCATCACCAATGAGGCAACGCATACCAAGAAGGTCATCTTCCATCCGAAGCTGCTGCCGGCGATCGTTATCGCGGACCCGGAACTGTCGGTTGGCATGCCAAGCTTCATCACCGCCGGCACCGGCATGGACGCGCTTGCCCATTGCCTCGAGGCTTATTGCGCGCCGGGCTATCACCCGATGGCCGACGGCATTGCGGTGGAAGGTGTCCGTCTGGTGTTCGAGAACCTGCCGAAGGCCTACGCCAACGGCAAGGACCTCGTCGCGCGCGCTCATATGATGAGCGCGGCGGCGATGGGGGCGGCCGCCTTCCAGAAGGGGCTCGGCGCCATCCACTCGCTGTCGCATCCGATCGGTGCGCTCTATGACACCCATCACGGCATGACCAATGCGGTGTTCATGCCCTATGTGCTGGCCTTCAACCGTGACTCCATCGAGGAGCGCATTGCCCGGCTCGCCGCCTATTGCGGCATCAAGGGTGGCTTCGACGGCTTCGCCAAGGCGATCATCAAGCTGCGCAAGGATTTGAAGGTGCCGCACGCCCTGCCGGGCCTGATCAAGGGGCTCGACATGGACAAGAAGCGCAAGGCGCTGATCGCCGACATGGCGGTGGTCGATCCGACAGCTGGCGGCAACCCGGTGAAGCTGACCAAGAAGGCGGCGCTGACCTTGCTCGAAAACGCCATCGCCGGCACGGTGTGAGCCGTTTTCGGCGCAGGAAATTGATTTGGAAAAGGGGTAGAAAACCAAGGGGGAGGGATGACGGGCAAGGCAGAAACTAGTTAGCCGGAAAAAGAATCGCGTGGCGATTGCTACAACCGGTTAAAAAGAGTTTACTTTTTCGTACTGCGAGCACCCGGTTTCACAAAGCTTTCATCTGGCTGTCACATGAAAACGATACCGGATCGCAGGCGTCCAACGGCGTCAGTTCAACGGAGAGAACACATGTTCAAATTCACGGGGAAAGTACTTTCCCTTTCGGCCGCGACCCTGATGGTGTCGTCGGTGATTTCGTCCGCGGCTTCGCTGGACGATCTCGTCAAGGCCGCCAAGGCCGAAGGCCAGCTCACCACGATCGCTTTGCCGCATGACTGGTGCGGCTACGGCGACGTCATCGCCGGCTTCAAGGCGAAGTATCCGGAAATCGCCATCAACGAGCTCAACCCCGATGCCGGTTCCGGCGACGAGGTCGAGGCGATCAAGGCCAACAAGGACAACAAGGGCCCGCAGGCTCCCGACGTCATCGACGTCGGCCTGTCGTTTGGCCCGACCGCCAAGGCCGCTGGCTTGCTGATGCCTTACAAGGTGTCAACCTGGGACTCGATCCCGGACAGCGCCAAGGATGCCGATGGCGCCTGGTACGGCGACTATTACGGCGTTCTGTCGTTCATGGTGAACAAGGACCTGATCAAGGAATCGCCGAAGGACTGGGCTGATCTCCTGAAGCCGGAATTCGCCAACGCGGTTGCCGTCGCCGGTGACCCGCGCGCTTCGAACCAGGCCATCCAGGCGGTCTACGCCTCCGGCCTGTCGACGGGCGCTGCTGCTGGTGAAGCCGCCGGCACCGCTGGCCTCGACTTCTTCAAGAAGCTCAACGCCGCCGGCAATTTCGTGCCGGTCGTCGGCAAGCCCGCTACGCTCGCCCAGGGCCAGACCCCGATCCTGATCAACTGGGATTACAACGCTCTTGCTGGCCGCGACACGCTGAAGGGCAACCCGCCCGTCGACGTGATCGTGCCGAAGACGGGCGTCGTCGCAGGCGTCTACGTGCAGGCGATCAGCGCCTTCGCGCCGCATCCGAACGCTGCCAAGCTCTGGATGGAATACCTCTATTCCGACGAAGGCCAGATCGGCTGGCTGAAGGGCTATTGCCACCCGATCCGCTTCAACGATCTCGCCAAGAACGGCAAGATCCCGGCGGATGTGCTGGCCAAGCTGCCTCCGGCTGAATCCTATGCCGCCGCCGCGTTCCCGACGCTCGACGAGCAGGGCAAGGCCAAGGAAGTTATCAGCAAGAACTGGGACGCCGTTGTCGGTGCCAACGTCAAGTAAGATTTGAAAATCCACCGGGCGGTCGCGAGGCCGCCCGCCCTCCCTCGAAGACGGTAGCCGGCGCATGACCGATCTCTCGCTTTCAAATCGAACGATTGCCTCGAAGCCCGCGCCGCCGAACGCGGCAACCGCATTCCGCTTCCCGACGCAATGGATCGGTGTGGCGCCGTTCTTCATTTTCACCATCATGTTCCTGATCCTGCCGACGCTTTATCTTGTCGTTGGTGCCTTTCAAGACGGGGACGGCCACCTGACGCTGGACAACCTCCTGCAGCTGGTGAGCGACCCGTCCATCAGCAATGCCTACTGGGTTTCGATCAAGATCAGTTTCTGGTCGGCCATCATCGGGGCATTTGCCGGCCTAGCGCTTGCTATCGCCATCGTGCGCGGCGGCCTCCCCAACTGGATACGGTCGGCGACCCTGACATTCTCTGGCGTGGCCTCTAACTTCGCCGGCTTGCCACTCGCCTTCGCGTTTATAGCAACGCTCGGCCGCGTCGGTATTGTGACGGCGCTCCTGCGTGACGTGTTCAACCTCAACATCTATGCGATGGGGTTCAATTTCCTGACCACGGCCGGGCTGATCGTGGTTTACCTGTTCTTCCAGATTCCGCTGATGGTGGTCATCATCGTGCCGGCAATCGACGGTTTGAAGAAGGAATGGGGCGAGGCGGCCGCCACACTCGGTGCCACCCAGGCGCAGTACTGGCGCATGGTGGTCATACCGGTGTTGTGGCCAAGCTTTCTCGGCACGGTCATCCTGCTGTTCGCCAATTCCTTCGGCGCCATTGCCACGGCTTATGCGTTTGCCGGCCCGGCGCTCAACATCGTGCCCATCAAGCTGTATTCGCAGATCAATGGCGACGTGCTGCACAACCCGCAACTCGGCTATGCCATCGCCTTCGGCATGATCGTCATCACGGGCTTGGCCAATGTCTTCTACATCTGGTTCCGGACGCGTTCTGAGAGGTGGCTCAAATGAAGTCGGGAAAATTCTGGGCTTGGGTCGTTTTCGCCCTTAGCGCGGCATATTTCTTCATTCCTCTGCTCGCGACGTTCGAGTTTTCGCTGCGCCTGCGGCGCGGCGTCCATTCCTTCGACGCCTATCAGATCGTGCTGGGCGACCCACGGTTCCAGGCAACGTTCATGTATTCGGTGATTGCCGCGATCTTCACCATCATCCTGGGTGTGCTGGTCGTGGTGCCGGCAGCCTACTGGATCCGGCTGCGGCTACCGCAATTGCGACCAATCGTGGAATTCATCACGCTGCTACCGCTGGTCATCCCGGCCATCGTTATCGTCTTCGGCTATATCAGGATGTACGGCTCGAATTCGCCTTTGCCGTTCCTTGCCAGCGATCTGGGCGCCAGCGCCTTGCTGGTGATCGGCTATGCGACGCTGTCGCTGCCCTATATGTACCGCGCGGTCGATACCGGACTTCGCACCATCGACGTGCGCACTTTGACCGAAGCGGCGCAGATACTTGGTGCCGGCTGGTCGACGATCATCACAAGGGTTATCCTGCCCAATGTGCTGATCGCGGTGTTGTCGGGGGCGTTTCTGACCTTCGCGATCGTTATCGGCGAGTTCACCATGGCAAGCCTGCTCAACCGGCCGGCCTTTGGGCCCTACCTGCAGAACATCGGCGCCAACCGCGCCTATGAGCCGGCGGCGCTTGCCATCATCGCCTTCGCCATCACCTGGGGCTGCATGTCGCTGATCCAGATTCTGTCCCGCTTCGCGCCGAAATCGGCGAACCGCCCGAATTGATCGAGAGAAAAGCCATGGTCGAGCCATTCCTGTCCATCCAGCATGTGCGAAAGTCCTACGGCACCAACACCGTGGTCCAGGATTTCAGCCTCGATGTCGCACCAGGCGAGTTCGTCTCGTTCCTCGGACCATCAGGTTGCGGCAAGACGACGGTGCTGCGCATGGTCGCCGGTTTCGAGGAGCCGTCGGGCGGCAAGATCGTGGTCGGTGGCAAGGACATCACCAGGCTGAAGCCCAACCAGCGCAATGTCGGCATGGTGTTCCAGGCCTATGCGCTGTTTCCGAACCTGACGGTGGCGCAGAACATCGCCTTCGGGCTGAAGGTGGGCGGCATGAACAAGCCCGATGCTGACCGGCGCGTCGCCGAGATGCTCGACATCATCAAGCTGCCGCAGATGGCTGATCGCTACCCCTACCAGCTCTCGGGCGGCCAGCAGCAGCGTATCGCACTGGCGCGTGCGATCGCGCCGAAACCGAAGCTGTTGCTGCTCGACGAACCGCTGTCGGCGCTCGATGCAAAGGTGCGCGTGTCGTTGCGTGAGGAAATCCGTTCGATTCAGAAGAAGCTCGACATCACAACCATCTTCGTTACCCACGATCAGGAAGAAGCGCTGTCGATCTCCGACCGCATCGCGGTGATGTATGGCGGCAAGGCGGAGCAGGTTGGTACGCCGTTCGAGATCTACAACCGCCCGGCAACCAAGTTCGTCGCCAATTTCGTCGGCACACTGAATGTGCTGGAGGGCACCGTCACCGACGCAGCTGCTGGCACGGTGCGGGTCAACTCCGAACAGGTCTCGCTCAAGGGCAAGCTCAACGGCTCGAAGTCCGGCGACACGCTGTCGCTGGCGCTCAGGCCAGAAGCCATTTCGCTCGGCCGTCAGCCTGGCCGCGACTCCAGCCTGTCGGGCGAAATCTCCGAAGTGCACTTCCTCGGTTCGGTGATCCGTGTTCGCGTCGGCATCGGCGGCAACACGGTGTCGCTCGACACGTTCAACAGCCCGGCCACACCGCCACCGGCTGTCGGCGAAAAGGCCGAGATTTCGTTTTCATCGAGCGATATGCTGGTGCTGCATTAAGCGTTGCCACGGTTGTCACGTAACTGCCAAGCATCGCGACTTTGGCACTGCCAATCGCCTTGTTCGGTCGCTACGATAGGCGATGGCTCTTTTCGAACTGACCCTTATCCTGCTTTTGACCGCCGTTGCATTGACGGCGCTGTCGCGACGGCTGGAGATCCCTTATCCGTCCCTGCTGGCCTTGGCCGGGGTAGGGATCGCCTTCGTGCCTGGCGCGCCAATGATCGAAATCGATCCGGAACTGGCGCTTGCCCTGTTCATCGCGCCGGTGCTTCTCGACGCCGCCTATGACACGTCGCTGCGCGACCTGAAGCGCTACCGGCTGTCGTTGCTGCTGCTGGCGCTTGGCGCCGTCGTCTTCACCACTGTCGTGGTTGCCTTCGTCGGCTGGAAGATGGCCGGCCTGCCGATCGCGGCGGCAATCGCCCTCGGCGCCATCGTCGCGCCGCCGGATGCGGTGGCGGCATCCGCCGTGCTCGGGCAATTCAAGGTGCCGCACCGCATCACGGCCATCCTGCAGGGCGAGAGCCTGCTCAACGATGCCACCGCGCTCTTGATCTACCGCCTGGCGGTTTCGGCGGCGCTGGGCTCGATCATGCTGAGCAACGCCATTCCGACGATCCTGTTGTCGACCATAGGCAGCCTGATCGCCGGCTATGTGCTTGGCCGCCTCTCGCTGCTGACGCTCGCAAGGATAGAGGATGCGGCGAGCAGCACGGTGGTGCAATTCGCTGGAACTTTCGGGGTCTGGATCCTGGCCGACAAGCTCGGCCTTTCGGCCATCATCACCATCGTCGTCTACGCCATGACCCTCGCGCGCAGGGCGCCACGCCTAGTGTCGGCCAGGCGGCGCGTCAGCACCTATTCGGTCTGGGAATCGGCAGTGTTCGTGCTCAATGTGCTGGCTTTCGTGCTGATGGGCCTGCAGGCGCGGTCGATCGTCGGCCGGCTTTCGGGCGAAGGGCAAGGCCAGGCCTTTCTTTTTGCCGCGACGGTGCTGGTTGTCGTCATCGTCGCACGCCTCGTCTGGGTGGCGAGTTACGTTGCGATCATCCGGTGGTTTTCCCGCTTCGGTGGCGAGGACGTAAGGCGGGATGCGCCGACATTGGGCGGTGCCGTGCTCGTCGGCTGGTGCGGTATGCGCGGGCTGGTGACCCTGGTGGTGGCTATTGCGCTGCCGGCCGGCTTTCCAGGCCGCGATCCGATCGTGCTTGCGGCTTTCGCGGTGGTCCTGGGCACGCTGGTGCTGCAGGGGATGACCCTCAAGCCGCTGCTGCGGATACTCAACTTCCCGCGGGATACGACTGTTGATCGCGAGGTGGCGCAGGCGCGCGTTGCCGTCATGCAGGCAGCACTCGATGTGTTGAGCCGCAAGACATCGGCCGCGGCGGCTGTCGTGCGCGAGCAGTACGAGGCCCAACGCGTCATTGCGGAAAACCCGGAGGACGCACAGGCTGCAACCGAATACGACCGGTTGCGCCTCTATGCCATCAACCGCCAGCGCGACACGCTGGAGGAACTGCGCCGCAACGGCACGATCGGCGATGAAGCCTACCACCGGCTGGAGGAGGAGATCGACTGGGCGGAACTGGCGGCGTCTCCGGCGGGCCGGTTCCAGCCGCTGACGACCTACTAGCGCCAAATTCAGGCCATCGCCATTTGCGGGGCGCTCCCGGCGTTTTCCGGCGCGCGGAGGATACCGAAGCGGTAAGGAATCGGTGCATGATCGCGTAGCAAGGGCAGGGGGACGCCTCTGGCATAATACCAACGGTCTTGGCTGCTGACTCTTTTGTGATTTTGGCCGATTTGCGCGCCGTGATTCCCTATTGCCGAAGGAGATTCGGCGATGGGATCAGCGGTGAAGTTGCGGACGAACTTTTCGGCGGGGGAGCTTCGCCGTCTTGCCCGGAACTCAAAGGATGTGCGCCAGAGCAGCCGGCTGTTGTCGATCGCAGCGGTTCTGGACGGCATGAGCCGGGCCGATGCGGCCCGGATCGGCGGGATGGATCGCCAGACGCTACGCGACTGGGTGCATCGGTTCAACACGGCCGGCCCCGATGGTCTTGTGGACCAATGGGCGCCGGGACCAGCGTCCCGGCTGTCGCATGAGCAGCAGGCCGAACTGGCCGCGCTTGTGGAGAAGGGCCCGGATCGTGCCGTCGATGGCGTCGTTCGCTGGCGGCGGATCGACCTGAAGAAAGCCATCAAGGACCGCTTCGGCATTGATTATGACGCGCGCTATGTCGGGAAGCTGCTGCACAAGCTCGGCTTCTCCCACATGAGTGTGCGACCGCGTCATCCGGCGCAGGATGCCCATATCATCGAGGAATTCAAAAAAACTGGCCTCGCACGCTGAAGGCGCATCTTTGCGACTTGCCGCCGCGCACGAAGGTGGAGATCTGGTTCCAGGACGAAGCAAGGATCGGCCAGAAGAACGGGATTGTACGGCAGTGGGCCAGACGCGGCACGCGGCCGCGACAGCCGGCCGACCAGCGCTACAAGAGCGCCTACCTGTTCGGCGCCATCTGCCCAGCACGTGGTACCGGGGCGGCTCTCGCACTGCCGTTTGCCGATACCGAGGCCATGCAACTCCATATCAACGAGATCAGCCGCCATGTCGAAAAGGGCGCCCATGCCGTACTCGTCATGGATCGCGCCGGATGGCACACCACCGCAAACCTCAGCATACCGGACAACATCACCCCGATCTTCCTGCCGTCGCGCGCGCCGGAGCTGAACCCGGTCGAGAACGTCTGGCAGTATATGCGCCAGAACTGGCTCTCCAACCGTGTCTTCGACAGCTATGACGATATCATCGATGCGGCCTGCGACGCCTGGCAGAAACTCCTCGCAGATTCCGAGACCATCACATCAATCGGGATGCGCCAATGGGCCCATGTCGGTCAAACCCCATGACTCTTGGTATAAGCCGCTGCCATTCTCCTGCACATTGCAACCAATCCATTGAACCGCTACTGCCATCGAAAGTGAGCCGGATAAGCAATGAAGCTGGTCAGCTACAACATCCAGTACGGGTTCGGCAGCGACGGCCGCTACGATCTTTCGCGGGCCGCGCGGATCGTTGGCGGCGCCGACATCATTGCGCTGCAAGAGGTGGAACGGCACTGGCAGCGCAGCCATTTCGACGACCAGCCGGAGCTGCTGTCGCGCCGGCTGCCCAACCATCACTGGGTCTATGGGCCGGCCTTCGACATGGATGCCAGCGAGCGGCGCGACGGCCGCCTGGTCAATCGGCGCCGGCAGTTCGGCACCATGGTGCTGTCGAAGCTGCCGATCGTCTGGTCACGGCTGCATGCACTGCCGATGCGCCGCACCTTGCAGCCGCTCAACACACGCAACGCGGCACTCGAATGCATGATCCGCACGCCAGCCGGGGCGGTGCGGGTGCTGTCGCTGCATCTTGCTCATATCGCGGCCGAAGAGCGGCTGGAGCAGATCGACTATCTGCTCGCCCAACACCTCCGCGCGCGGTCCGAAGGCGGGCCGTGGAGCGGCATCGATGACGAGCCTGCGCGCAACTGGACCAGTGGCGAGGCCGAGCCGGAAAACCCGCAGGCTGCGATCTGGATGGGGGATTTCAACATGGAGCCGGGCAGCGCCGAATATCGCCGCATCGTCGGCAGCACGCCCTATCATCGCGGTGTGGCCTATCTCGACGGCTTCGTCGACGCCGCTTCCGTGGCGATCGACCCGGCGGATGACTTCCACACCCATGAGAAGATCATCGACGGCAGACTGGCAAAGCGCCGGCTCGACCACTGTTTTGTCGGCGGCATGTTCGCTGGGCGGGTGCGCTCGGTCGGATCCGATATAGGCGAGGTGGCGTCCGACCACTTCCCGTTGCGGATCGACATCGATCTCGAAACGCCCTTCGGTTTGGGAGGCCGATAGATCCGAAATGACGCTTTTCGTCTTCTTCGCGGTGCTTGCCGCGGCCGCCATGCACGCGATCTGGAACGCGCTGGTCAAGGTCCATCTGGACCGCTTCCTGTCGATCACGCTGATGACGCTTGGCATGGGATTCGCCGCGCTTTTTGCATTGCCGTTCGTCGAAGTGCCCAAGGCTGAGGTCTGGCCCTACATCATCGCCTCGGTGATCTTCCATATCGGCTACAGGACATTCCTGATCGGTGCCTACAAGGCGGGCGACTTCGCGCAGACCTATCCGCTGGCGCGCGGTACCGCTCCGCTGCTTGCAGCGCTGGGTGGCATATTCGTTGTTGCCGAGGTGCCAGGGCCGTTTGCCATCCTCGGCATTCTTTTGCTGTCAGCCGGCACGCTGGTGATGTCGTTTCGCGGCGGCGCGCATCTGGAGAAGCTCAACCTGCGCGCGGTCGGTTTTGCGTTCGGTACCTCGGTGTTCATTGCCAGCTACACGCTGTCGGACGGCAGCGGCGCCAGGCTTGCCGCCACCGCACAGAGCTACGCTGCATGGCTGTTCGTCTGCGATGCCTTGGGAGCCCTGGTGCTGTGCCTGATCTTCCGGGGACCGAAGGCGCTGCCGGTGCTGGCCAGCAGCTGGAAGACTGGCATATTCACCGGCGTGCTCAGCGGCGCTGCTTACTGGATCGTGATGTGGGCGATGACCAAGGCGCCGATCGCCTCGGTGGCGTCGCTGCGCGAGACCTCGATCCTGTTTGCCATGATGATCTCGGTCTACGCGCTCGGCGAGAAGATGACGAGTTGGCGCGGTGCGGCCGCGCTCAGCATTGTCGCCGGAGTTATCGCGCTCCGGCTGGGTTAGCTCCGCTCCAGAACCGTCATCACCTGGCCACGCCGTTCCGGACTGAAGCGGATGACGACGATGATGCAGACGGCGACCACGCCGGCAAAGAGCGCCAGCGCGTAGCCGTAGCTGCCACCGGAGCCTTCCGCGATTCCCGCCTGATACGGACCGCCATAGGAGGCGGCGAGATTGCCGGCCTGATAGATGAAGCCGGGCAAGGTCGCGCGCACCGCACCGGGCGAGAGTTCGTTGAGGTGCACGGGGATGACGCCCCAGGCGCCCTGCACCGCGATCTGCATGACGAAGGCGCCGATGGCGAGCATGAACGGCGTTGAGCTGTAGGCCCACAGCGGAATCGCAGGCAAGGCGATAATGCACGCCAGGGTGATCGCGTTGACGCGGCCGATCTTCTCGGAAAGCGCGCCAAAGGTCAGGCCGCCCGCGATGGCGCCGAGATTGGCAACGATGGTGATCCAGCTCACCGTATGCGGATCAAAGCCATGCTGCTTCTTCAGGAAGGTCGGATAGAGGTCCTGCGTGCCATGGCTGAAGAAGTTGAAGAACATCATCAGCACGACGGCATAGAGCGCAACGCCCCAGTGCTTCTGCAGCGTTTCGAGGAGCCCCGGCTTGACGGATTTCTGCGCCTCGACGAAGGCCGGCGATTCCGGCACATGCGAGCGGATGAAGAGCACGATCAGCGCCGGGACGAAGGAGAGCAGGAACATGGCGCGCCAGCCGATCGTGTAGCCGCCGATCGTCTGCTGGTAGAGCAGGCCGTAGACCACCGCCGCCAGCAGGTAACCGGCCGGATAGCCGCATTGCAGGATGCCCGAGACGATGCCGCGCGCGCTGGGCGGGACGGATTCCATGGCCAGCGAACTGCCGAGCCCCCATTCGCCGCCCATGGCGACGCCAAACAAGGCGCGCAAGGCGAGGAAAATGCCGAGATTGGGCGAGAAGGCGGCGAGCGCGCCGATCACCGAATAGCTGACGATGTTGAGCATGAGGATGGGCTTGCGCCCATATTTGTCGGCGAGCATGCCAAAGAAAAACGCACCGATAAAGCGGGTCGCCAAGGTCAGGAACAGTGCCTTCGAGACTGCCGGGACATCGGTTTGGAATTCACTGGCAATATCGGTGAGCAGGAATGTCAGAAGGAAGAAATCAAAAGCGTCGAGCGTCCAGCCCAGGAATGAGGCCAGAACGGTTTTCTTCTGCTCGGCAGTGAGATTCAAGGCGTCCTCCTTTGGCTCCCCCAAAGGAACGATATGTCGCCCTGCTCGTAAAAGAGAACAGCGATCAGCCGGCTTTCGAAGAACCGGCGGTCACTTTTTCGTAAGGTCGAGGTCGAAGACCATCAATCCGTCGGTGCCGCCTTCGAGCGCGGAGACCAGCCGGGCGCCGGCGCGCTGATGCGCTTCATGTACCAGATAGGCGTCGCGTGCCGCGGCATCGCGGAAATCGATGGTGAAGCCATGGCTGAGGCCGCGCGCGAAGGGTTCAGGACTGACATTGGCGCTGAAGTGGACCTTGTCCATGCCGTCAATCACCTGCCGCAGCGCTTCGAGGTCGGCATGGATCGCCGCGCGCTCGCCCTCGGGGACATCGTGGCGAAACCTGACGAAAACACAGTGCCTGATCATCTTTTTTGCTCTCCTTGTTTCAGAGCAATTCCGGACGGAAAACCGTTCACACTTTTCCTGGAATTACTCCTAAGCAGCCCGGTTGCCGGAAAACACAGCCGGCGGCAGCGGTTCGCGGCCGAGCACCAAATCGGCGCCCTTTTCGCCGACCATGATGGTCGGTGCATTGGTGTTGGAGGAGGGGACACGCGGCATCACCGAGGCGTCGCAGACCCGCAGGCCTTCGATGCCGCGCAGGCGCAAATCCGGCGTCACCACGGCCATGGCGTCATGGCCCATGCGGCAGGTGCCGACCGGGTGGTGATCGGTCTTGGAGGTACGGCAGGCATAGTCGATCAACTCGTCGTCGCTGGCCAGTGACGGGCCAGGCAACACTTCGCGCAGCACGTAGGGGGCAAGCGCCTTCTGCCGCATGATCTCGCGCGCCAGCCGCAACCCCTTCAGCGACATGGCGCGGTCATAGGGATCGGACCAGTAGTTGGGATCGATCAGCGGATGGTCGGCCGGATCCGCGCTCTTCAGCCGCACCGTGCCGCGCGAGCGCGGCCGCAGGAAGGCCGAGTTCAAGGTGACGCCCGGATTGTTCAGCTTCTCGACACCGGCCTCGATGCCGGAGCCGAGGCCTAGATGAAACTGGATGTCGGGCGAGGCGGCTGTGGGGTCGGCGTACCAGAAGCCGCCGGTCTCGAACAGGCTGGAGGCCACCGGTCCTTTCTTCAGCAGCAGATATTGCAGGCCGGCCCAGGCCGTGCGGTGCAGCTTGGCGTAGTTGTCGTAGGTGTGATCGCCGGTGCATTCGGCGATCACGAACAAATCGAGATGATCCTGCATGTTGGAGCCGACGCCGGGCAGGTCATGCACCGGGGTGACGCCCACCGATTTCAGATGATCGGCCGGGCCGATGCCCGACTGCATCAGCAGCTTCGGCGAGCCGATGGCACCGGACGAGACGATCACCTCGCGCTCGGCACGCAGGATTTTCTTTTCGCCGCTGTCGACGATCTCGACACCGATGGCGCGGCCGTTCTCGACGACGATGCGGGTCACCAGCACGTCGGTCCTGACGGTGAGGTTTTTGCGCGCACGGATCGGCTTGAGATAGGCGACGGAAGCGGAGGAGCGCCGGGCGTTCTTCTGGGTCAGCTGGTAGTAGCCGACGCCTTCCTGGCTCGCGCCGTTGAAGTCCGGGTTGAAGGGGATGCCCATCTCCTGACCGGCGCGGAAATAGGCCTCGCAGATCGGCAATGGCGAAATCGGGTTCGAGACCCCGAGCGGACCCTGGTCGCCATGGAAATCGTTGGCGTAGCGCTGATTGTTCTCGGCCCGCTTGAAATAGGGCAGGACGTCGCGGTAGCCCCAGCCGGCGAGGCCCTCTTCCTTCTCCCAAGCGTCGTAGTCGCGCGCGTTGCCGCGCGTGTAGATCTGGGCGTTGATGGACGAGCCGCCGCCGACCACCTTGGCCTGCGTGTACCAGAAGACGCGGTCGTTCATGTGTTTCTGCGGCACGGTCGACCAGCCCCAGGAGGCTATACCCCTAGTCATCTTCGCAAAGCCCGCCGGCATGTGGATGTAAGGGTGCCAATCCTTGCCGCCGGCTTCCAGCAGCAGCACGGAATTTGAGGGATCCTCGCTCAGCCGGTTGGCCAGAACGCAGCCGGCCGGACCGGCGCCCACGATGATGTAGTCGGTCATTTTTTCATCCGTTCAGAGCCGTGGCACGGAGAGCGCGCCGTCGACATTGATGATCGAGCCGGTCGAAAAGCCGAGCTTGCCGGCAGCAAGCGTCGCCACCACCGCGCCGATGTCTGACGCTTCGCCCCAGCGTTTGGCCGGCACCAGTCCACCCTCGATGAGGGCGTCATATTTGGCCGTGACGCCTGCCGTCATGTCGGTGCGGATGATGCCCGGCCGCAACTCGAACACGCCGATGTTCTCAGGCGCGAGCCTGAGCGCCAGGTTCTTCACCCACATGGAGAGCCCGGCCTTCGACACGCAGTATTCGGAGCGCTCCGGCGAGGCCATCTCGGCGCTGACCGAGGTGACGGTGATGATCGATTTTGTGTGACCACCCGGTGTGGCCAGCATCGCCTTGGCAACGGCCTGGCTGAGGAAAACCGTGCCGCGCAGGTTGATGCCCAGCGTGCGGTCGAAATTTTCGGGTGTAAGTTCCAGCAGGTCGCCGCGCACGACAGCGCCAACACCAGCATTGTTGACGAGGCAGTCGATGCGGCCGAAGGCGCGTAACGCGGTATCGACCAACGCGGCGTGACGGTCGAGATTGGCAATGTCACAGGTGATATAGGCGAATTTCGCGCCACGCGATGAGATATTGGCGGCTAGTTCGTCAGGCGCTAGTTGGGCGAGATCGGCGACCAGAATGTCAAAGCCGGCATCAGCCAGCGCTTCCGCGCAGGCAAGGCCGATGCCACGCGCGCCGCCAGTAACGATGGCTGCGGGGCGGGTCATGCGGCAAGCTCAGTCTTGCGGATATGGTTGGCAACCCGCAGCGCTTGTGCTGCAATCGACAGAGCCGGATTGACCGCAGCCGAGTTCGGCAAAAAGCTGCCGTCGACGACGAACAGGTTCGGGTGGTCGAAGGCGCGGCAGAAGGGGTCGAGCGGCGCGGTCGCGGGATGGTTGCCCATCTTCACCGTGCCGCACTGGTGCGAGGGGGTGCGCTTGTCGAAGGGGCGGGACAATACGATGGGGTAACCGCAGGCACGGAAGTTCTCGCGCATCACCTTGGTCAGCCCGTCGAGCGACTGCATGTTGGAGCGCCGCCACTGCATGACGATGTCCTTGCCGTCGACCATGATGCGGCTTTCGGGATCGGGCAGATCCTCGCACATCAGATACCAGTCGACGGCGTGGCCGGCCATGTAATCGAGCGCGAATTTCGGCACCGACTTCACATTGGCCTTCAGCATGTTGCCGTCGATCTTGCCGAGCAGTTGAACATTGCCGAGCGGCTTGCCGCCCTTGCCGTCGGAGAGATAATAGTCGTTCAGCATCAGCGTCTTCTGGTAGACGGCATCGTTCCGGCGGCGCGGGTCGATGGCCAGCATGGCGCTGGAATTGTGGTTCATGAAGTTGCGGCCGACCTGGTCGGAGCGGTTGGCGAGGCCCTTGCCATCGGATGAGGGCGAGCGCAGCAGGATGACGGCGGAATTGACCGCGCCCGCGGACAGGATGACCAGTTTCGGCGATACTTTCTTCAGCTCGCCGTTCTGGCGGTAGTGGATGGCGGCGATGGTTTTGCCGTCGGCCGCCGCTTCGAGATATTCGACATAGCAGCCGGTCTCGAGCCGGATGTTGCTGTCCTTGAGCGCCGCCGCCAGCGGTGCTGTCTGGGCGTCCATCTTGCCCTGGCCGGTGTTCGGAAACGCGTCCCAACCGGTGTTGCCCTCCTTCAGCCAGGTGTCGATGTCGACGCCGAGCGGCAGCGAGGCCGGATGCAGGCCGAGGCCTTTGAGTTCGGCGCGGGCGCGCGCGATCGGCGCTTCGTCGGGCACTGGCTTGAAGGCATAGGGGACCGAGTGGAACGGTTCGGTCGGATCTTCGCCCAGCGTGCCGCGCACGCGAAACAGCTGCTCGGCTTGGGAATACCAGGGCTCGAATTCGTCATAGGGAAACGGCCATGCTGGCGAAACGCCGCCAAAGTGTTCCATGGCGGAAAAATCTTCCTTGCGATAGCGGATCAGCACCGCGCCGTAGAATTTCGAATTGCCGCCGACATAGTAGTAATTGCCGGGGTTGAAGGCCGCACCGCCGGCTTCGCGCCACATCTCCTTTGGCCGGTAGTGGCCGTCGACGAAGATGGAGCGCGTGTCGCGTGCATGCGGCGTTGCCGGCAAGGGCTCACCGCGCTCCAGCATCAGGATCGAGGCGCCGCTGCCGGCCAGGCCGGAGGCGATCGTGGAGCCGCCGATGCCGGAGCCGATGATGACGATATCGGGGCTGGTCATCTCGATCAGCGGATGCGGTTCTCGGTCGCCGGATCGAAGAACACCGCCTTGGTCAGGTTGAAGGCGAGCGGCGTGCTGGTGCCCGGCTGGATGTTGGCATCGGCGCGCAGCCGTGCGACAACGCCCTTGCCGCCGAGATTGGTGACGGCGAAGGTGTCGGAGCCAGCCGGCTCGACGACCTCGATGTGCAGTTCGGCGGTGGCGATGTTCGAGGCGTTGCGTTCAGCGCCTTCCGGATCGGTCAGCGCTTCCGGTCGCACGCCGAAGATGATCGGCTTGCCCTGGAATGCCGAGAGACCCGCCGGGGCATTGGCCATCGGCAGCGTGATCGGCTCGCGCGCCTCGCGCTGCAGCACGACGGACAGCGCATTGCCCGAGGTGGCGATGGTCGCCGGGATCAGGTTCATCGCCGGTGAGCCCATGAAGTCGGCGACGAACAGGTTGGTGGGGTTGTTGTAGATTTCGGCCGGGGTGCCGAACTGCTGCACCTCGCCATCACGCATGACGGCGATCTTGGTCGCTAGCGTCATCGCCTCGATCTGGTCGTGGGTGACATAGACAATGGTGGTGCCGGTGGTGGCATGCAGGCGCTTGATCTCGATGCGCATGTCGACGCGCAGCTTGGCGTCGAGGTTGGACAGCGGCTCGTCGAACAGGAACAGTTTGGGGTCTCGCACCAGCGCCCGGCCCATGGCGACGCGCTGGCGCTGGCCGCCGGAAAGCTGGCTTGGCTTGCGCTGCAGGAGGTGGCCGATCTGCAGCACCTTGGCCACCTTGTCGATCGCCTTCTGGCGCTCGTCGGCCGGCACGCCGCGCATCTCCATGCCGAAGGAGATGTTCCCGGCCACCGTCATGTTCGGATAGAGCGCGTAGCTCTGGAACACCATGGCGATGTCGCGCTTCGAAGGGTGCAGATCGTTGATGGCGCGGCCGTCGACGCGGATCTCGCCCTCGGTGATCTGCTCGAGCCCGGCGATGGTGTTGAGCAAAGTGGACTTGCCGCAGCCGGACGGGCCGACCAGGACCAGGAAGCCGCCCTTTTCGAGCTCGACATCGATGCCCTTCAGGATCTCAACATTCCCGAAGCGCTTCTTCAGCCCGTCAATTTCCAGAAAAGCCATGGTCGTTCCTTCTTGATAGCTCAGCCCTTGACCGCGCCCGCCATCAGCCCGCGCACGAAATAGCGGCCGGCGACGACATAGACGATCAGGGTGGGTAGAGCCGCGATCATCGCGGCCGCCATGTTGACGTTGTATTCGACGACGCCGGTCGAGGTGTTGACGACGTTGTTGAGCGCCACAGTCATCGGCATGGCGTCACCGGTGCCGGCGTAAGCCGAGGCGAACAGGAAGTCGTTCCAGATGTTGGTGAACTGGTAGATCACGGTGACGACGAAGATCGGCATCGAGTTCGGCAGCATGATGCGGCGGAAGATCTGGAAGAAGGAGGCGCCGTCGACCTGTGCGGCCTTGATCAGCTCGGTTGGGAACGCCTCGTAATAGTTGCGGAAGAACAGCGTGGTGAAGCCGATGCCGTAGACGACATGGACGAAGACCAGATTGACCGTCGGATTGCCGAGGCCGAAGCTGGTGCCGACTGAGTTCTGCAAGGTCACGCCGAACCGGCCGAGGCTGCCGAGGATGGTCGCCATCGGCAGCAGCACCGACTGGAACGGAATGAAGCAGGCGAACAGCATCAGCCCGAAGACCAGTGTCGCGCCGCGAAAGCGCCATTTGGTCAGCACGTAGCCGTTGAGCGCGCCGAGCATGGTCGAGATCAGCACGGCCGGAACCACCATCTTGATGGAGTTCCAGAAATAGCCCTTGATGCCGGCGCAGGTGAGGCCGACGCAGGTCTCGCCCCAGGCCTTGACCCACGGGTCGAAGGTCGGCGCCTTGGGCAGCGCCAGCATGTTGCCGTTCTGAATCTCGTCCATGGTCTTGAACGAGGTGACCAGCATGACGAAGAGCGGCATCAGGTAGAACAGCGCAAACAGCGCCAAGAGCCCGTAGATGACGACGCGGTTGACGATCTTGGTGTTGATGCCGCTTGAGGCCTGGCGGGCAGGGGTGGCGACGGTGCTCATCGCGGCTTCTCCCGCAGTTCCGAATAGAGGTAGGGCACGATGATGGCGACGATGGTCATCAGCATGATCACGGCACTTGCCGAGCCGACCGCCATTTCGTTGCGCTTGAAGGTATACTCATACATGAAGTTGGACGGCAGCCAGGCCGAGCCGCCGGGGCCGCCGGAGGTCAGCGCGACCACCAGATCGTACGACTTGATGGCGAGGTGCGCGAGCACGATGAAGGCCGACAGGAAGATCGGCCGCAGCAGCGGAATGACGATGCGGCGATAGAGCTGGAAGGTGGTGGCGCCATCGATCTGCGCTGCCTTCATGATCTCGCCGTCAATGCCGCGCAGGCCGGCCAGGAACATCGCCATGATGAAGCCGGAGGCCTGCCAGACGCCGGCGATGACCACCGTGTAGATGACGAAATCCTTGTTCTTGATCCAGTCGAAATGGAAGCTCGTCCAGCCCCATTGGTGCAGGGTCTGTTCGAGGCCGAGACCGGGGTCGAGGAACCATTTCCAGGCGACACCGGTGACGATGAAGGACAGCGCCATTGGGTAGAGGTAGATGGGGCGCAACACGCCTTCGCCACGGATCTTCTGGTCGAGCAGGATGGCCAGGAACAGGCCGAGCGCCAGGCATATGGCGATGTAGAGAAAGCCGAAAATGCCCATATTGGTGATCGACGTATACCAGCTCGATGGCGGGTCGGTGTCGAAGGTCCAGCCCCACAGCCGCTGATAGGCGCGCGAGCCGGTGATGACGTAGGACGGGAAGGTCTTGGAATTGGTGAAGGACAGATAGATCGTCCACAGGATGAAGCCGTAGACGAAGACGATGGTGATGGCGAAGCTCGGCGCCAGCACGATCTTCGGCAAGGCGTCCTGCAGGCGCGAGCGCACCGAGGCGCGCGGCCGCTCCGGCGTCAGCTTGATCTGTGTTGTCGCTACACTGCTCATGAGGCTCCTCCCGTTTCGGGTCGTCCGTGCTCTGCCGTCAGGCGGCAAGGCGGCCCGTGCGTACGGGTGCTTGGTCGGCATGATGTTCAAGCCGGCCAATCCTGAGGTGAAACCTTCCCCGCCGGAGCGGGGAAGGTGTTTTAGGCGTAGCGCTTACTTGGCGTCGTCGATGGCCTTGACCAGTTCGGTCACGGCTTCGTCCGAGGTCTTGATCTGACCATGGACGAACTTGGAGACGACATCCTTGTAGGCATTGGCGACCGCCGGAGGCGCGCCATAGCCCTGGGCCAGAGAGCCGAACAGCGTGCCGCCGTCATTGGCTGCCTTCAGGTCGGCGATGCCCTTCTTGCCGCAAGCGTCGAAGTCGGTGTCCGGAACGTCGGTGCGGGCCGGAACCGAACCCTTGACGACGTTGAAGGCCGACTGGAAGCTCTTCGACAGAGTAGCGGTGGCCAGTGCGATCTGAGCGGCCTTGCGGTCGTCCGGAACGTTGAACATGCCGAACATGTCGGAGTTGTAGATCACCGAGCCGTCGGTGCCCGGGAAGCGATAGCACAGGAAGTCCGTGCCCGGGGTCTTCTTGGCGGCGTGGAACTCACCCTTGGCCCAGTCACCCATGACCTGCACCAGGGCGTCGCCCTTGATGACCATGGCGGTGGCAAGGTTCCAGTCGCGGCCCGAGAAGTTCGGGTCGACATAGGTGACGAGCTTGGCCAAATTGTCGAACGACTTCTTCATCGTGTCGGACTTGAGCGAGGCGTCGTCGAGGTCGTTGAAGGCCTTCTTGTAGAACTCAGGTCCGCCGGTCGACAGCACGACCGAATCGAACATGGTGGCTTCCTGCCAGTTCTGGCCGCCGAGAGCGAGCGGGATCACGCCCGCCGCCTTGGCCTTGTCGAGCAGGGCAACGAAGTCGTCGAAGGTCTTCGGCTCGGTGCCGCCGATCTTGTCCATGACGGCCTTGTTGATCCACAGCCAGTTGACCGAGTGGACGTTGACCGGAGCCGCGACCCACTTGCCTTCATAGACCGAGAACTTCTGCAGAGCCGCCGGAACCGACTTGTCCCAGCCTTCCTTCTTGGCCGTCTCGGTCAGGTCGCCCATCACGCCTGCCGCGGCATAGTCGAGCACTGTGTAGCCGAGCATCTGCGAGGCGGTCGGGTAGTTGCCGGCCGCGACCATCGCCTTCAGCGCGGTCATGGCAGCGTCGCCGCCACCGCCGGCAACAGGAACGTCCTTCCAGGCATAGCCTTCCTTGGCCAGGTCGCCCTTGAGAACGTTGAGGGCAGCCGCTTCGCCGCCCGACGTCCACCAATGCAGCATCTGCACTTCCTTGACGTCCGCGGCATGCGCCGAGAATACAAAGCTCGTCGCAAGAGCCGTTCCGATAAGCAGTTTGCGCAACATGTACTACCTCCCTTGTTGCATTACACGACCGGTGGAAGCCCACCGGGTTCTTCCCAACTCAGCCGACCCACCATCCGGTGCGCTGGCCGCGATGAAACTGGATTGTCTTTTCCTCGGTATAGTCCTCGACGGCGCGTTTGCCGAGTTCGCGTCCGAGACCGGACTGCTTGTAGCCTCCGAAAGGCAGCTCGGGATAACCTTCCATGAATGTGTTCACCCAAACCGTCCCCGAACGCACCCCACGCGCCACCGACATGCACGTGTCGATGCTGGCGCTCCACACGCCTGCGGACAGACCATAGGGCGTGTTGTTGGCGATGTGCAACGCCTTTTCAATCGTTTCAAAAGTCAGCACGGAGAGCACCGGCCCGAACACTTCCTCGCGTGCGATAGCCATATCCTCGGTGACGCCGCGGATGATGGTCGGGTCGAGATATTGGCCGGCATTGGAGGCCAGTTGCTTGCCGCCGCTGAAGACGTTGCTGCCTTCGTCCGCAGCTGCCGCGACGTAACCGGTCACCTTTGCCAGATGGTCGGACGAGATCATCGCGCCGACCTTGGTTCGATCATCCAGAGGATCGCCAACGGTTACCTTGGCGGTGAGCGCCTTGACGGCGGCCAGGAAATCTTCGGCGATCGCCTCGTGCACGATCAGCCGGCTGCCGGCATTGCAGCATTCGCCGGCATTGAAAAAGCCGCCGAACACCGCCGCGTCGGCGGCTGCTTCGAGATCGGCATCGGGGAAGACGATCTGGCCGTTCTTGCCGCCGAGTTCCATCGAGACTTTTTTGAGCGAATTCGACGCCGCTGCCATGGTCATCTTGCCGACCCGCGTGGAGCCGGTGAACGAGACCATCTCGACCAAGGGGTGGCTGACCATCGGCGCGCCGACATCGGCGCCAAGACCGGCAAGGATGTTGACGACGCCGGCAGGCAGGCCGGCCTCCAGCAGAATGTCGCCAAGGACAAAGGTCGAGGCGGATGTCATCTCGCTCGGCTTGACCACCGCCGTGCAGCCGGCGGCGAGCGCGAAAGGCAGTTTCTGGCTGACGATGAGGAACGGGAAATTCCATGGCGTGATGATCGAGACGACGCCGATCGGCTCGCGCACGACCACGCCCAGCATAGCGTCGCCGAGATTGGCGTAGCTCTCGCCATGCAGCGTGCGGGCAAGCGATGCCGCATAGCGCCAGATGTCGACGGCGCCGCCGATCTCGCCGCGCGCCTGGGCGATCGGCTTGCCGGATTCCAGCGCGTCGAGCCGGGCGATGTCTTCCAGCCGCGTCTCGATCAGGTCGGCCGTCTTGAGCAGGATCGCGGCGCGTTCGGAGGCTTTCATACGCGGCCACGGGCCGGTCTCGAACGCTTTATGCGCGGCCTGCATCGCCGCTTCCACCTCGGCCTCGCCGGCCTGCGCATAGCGCGAAACAGTGAAGCCATGGCCGGGGCTCTTGCGCGCGAGCGTGCGGCCATCGCGGGCATCGACATGCTTGCCGTCGATCAGCAGCCGGTAGGTTTTCGGCGCGGCTGACGCTTCGGCGGGCATGGCGATTTTGAGGGGGGCGTTCATCAGGATTGTTTTCTCTAGCTTCTTGAAAATGCGGGTTTCTGCTTGGTCTTGAAAGCAGTCACGCCAGCCTTGAGATCGCCGGTGAGCGCGATGAAGCCGCTGGCCAGTGCTTCGGTCGCGGCGGCACTTTCCTCGCCTTCGGCCACCGCGATCATCAGCTTGGCCGCTTCCGTCGCCAGCGGGCCGCGCTCGGCGATCTTTTCGGCCCAAGCTTTGGCTTCGGCTAACCCACCGCCGGTTTCGATAACTCTGTCGACGATGCCCAAAACGAGAGCCTGGGCCGCCAGGAAAACTTCACCACCCAGCGCCATGCGGCGCACGGTCTGCGCGCCGAAGCGACGTACGGCGCGCTGCGTGCCGGACCAGCCGGGCACGACGCCGATCGAGGTTTCGGGCAAGCCCAATTTCACATGCGCCTCCGCGACGCGGAAATCGCAGGCGACGGCCAGTTCCAGCCCGCCACCCAGCGCATGACCGGAGAGCACGGCGATGGTCGGTTGCCTGAGCCGCGCCAGCCGGTCGAAGACGCGATGGCCGTAGCGCACCCATTGCACCTGGAAGTCGGCGGCGCCCATTTGCGCCCACGCTTCGACATCGCCGCCGGCACAAAAGCCCTTGCCTTCGCCGCGGACCAGCACGACACGCACGCCTTCGGCCAGTTCCGCTTCGTCGAGCGCGGCTTCGAGAGCGCGCAGCATCGGAATATCAAGGGCGTTGAACTTTTCCGGCCGTCGCAAGGTGACGATGCCGATGGCGCCGTCCTGCTCCAAGGTGACGAGGCGCTCAGCCATGCGCGCCTCCAAGCGAGGCGCCGCCATTGAGCGACAGGCCGATCGGCCGATCGTGATAGAGCGCCGCCGGCGTCACCTTGAGGTCATTGGCGACACCGAGCAGTGTCTCGGACTGTGCCAGAACATCGCGCTCGAGGTCGATGCCGGGCGCCAGTTCGGTCACCATCAGGCCGTCCGGCGTCAGCTTCATCACGCAGCGCTCGGTGACATAGGTGATGTCCTGTCCTTGAACGACAGCGCGCTTGCCGGAGAAGGAGATGTGCTCGACCTCGTTGACCACCTTCTTGACCTTGCCTTCCGCGTCGATGCGGATACCGCCATCGGCCAGCGAGAGCTTGGCGCCGGCATTGAAGAAGCCGGAGAAGACGATCTTCTTCGCCCGCGCGGTGATGTCGACAAAGCCGCCGGCGCCGGCGGTGACATGCGGCCGCGCCGACAGTTTCGAGACGTTGACCGAGCCGTGGCGGTCGATCTGCAGGAAGGACAGCAGCGAGGCATCGAAGCCGCCAGCCTGGAAATAGATGAACTGGTGCGGCGATGGCATGAACGCGTCGGCGTTGGACGAGCAGCCGAATTTGAAGTCGAGCAGCGGCACGCCACCGACGGCACCCTGCTCGATCACCCAGGTGACCTTGCCGTGCTGGCCCTCTTCCAGAAGAATGCGCGGCACATTGGCGGAGATGCCGAAGCCGATGTTGACGGCCATGCCGTCTCGGAGTTCCATGGCGACGCGGCGCGCGATCACCTTCTGCACGTTCATCTCGGCATTGCGGAAGGTCGATAGCGGCCGGAAGATCTCGCCCGAGATGGCCGGATCGTAAGGCGTCAGCGTCGTCTGCAACTGGTCGGGCGCGACGACGATATGGTCGACCAGCACGCCCGGCACGCGCACATCATGCGGCTTCAGCGTGCCGTTCTCGACGACGCGCTTGACCTGCGCGATGACGACACCGCCATTGTTGCGGGCGGCGAGTGCCTGTTCGAGACCACCGAGATAGGCGCCCTCATGCTCATAGGTGAGGTTGCCGCGCTCGTCGGCCGTGGTGGCGCGGATGATCGAGACCTGCGGCACGATCGAGCGGAAATAGAGCCATTCCTCGCCGTCGAACTGCTGCACCGACACGATTGGCTCGTTTGCCGCCGCATTCATGGCGCAACCCTGGTGACGTGGGTCGGCGAAAGTGTCGAGGCCGACCTTGGTCAGCACGCCCGGCCGCTTGGCGGCGGCCTCACGGTGCATGTCGAACAGGATGCCGGACGGCACGTTATAGGCGGCAACCGAATTGTCGCCGATCATCTTCCAGATCTGCGGCGGCTCGGATGAGGAGGGACCGGACGGATAGGAGCCGCAGAGCGTGCGCTTCAGCAGGCCGGGCTTCGCCAGATGATCGATGCCCTTGATGCCATACATGTCGCCGGCGGCGATCGGATGCAGCGTGGTGATATCTTTCGGGTGGCCTTCCCCGTCGAAGCGTTCGCCGATGGCGGCCAGCACGGCGTCCGGACAGCCAAGGCCGCTCGATGAGGACACGGAAACGACCACGCCATCCCTAATCAGGCTGGCTGCCTGTGCTGCGGAAACGACCTTGCTCAATTCATGCTCCCGAGTTTCGGGTCGATCTTGACGGCCTTGCCGGAGCTGGCCGATTGAAGCGCCGCCTCGGCCGAGGCCAGCGACCAGATGCCGTCCTCGCCAGTGGCGGCAGGCTGGTCCTCGCCGCGGATCGCGGCGTGGAACTGGTGTACGGATCTTGTGTAGAGATCCCCGCGGTCGAAGCTCAGTTCCTCTTCGCCATTCGCCGTGCGCAACAGCACCGAACCGTCCGGCTTCTGGGTCATCACATTGCCGGCGATAAGCGAGCCTTCCGAACCGTGCACCTCGAAGCCGGTGCCGGCGAATTTGGTGGTGAAGCCCTCATGCGACTGGGCGATGAGGCCCGACTTGAAGCGCCAGATGCACATGGCGCCGTCTTCCAGCCCGCTGCCGGCCATGCCCGCGGCTTGCGTGAAGGCCGAGACCTCGACCGGATCGTCACCCAGCACGAAGCGCAGCGTGTCGGCGTCGTGAACGGTGATGTCGAGCACAACACCGCCGCCGGCTTCCGGCTTGGTGATGCGCCAGCCCTGCAGAGTCTCGGGCAGATAGACGGAATGGAAGACGCGTGCGGCGATCGGCTTGCCGATGCGGCCTGAGGCGATGGCGTCGCGCATGGCGCGATGCGCGCCGGCATTGCGCAGATGATGGTTGGTGCCGAGCACGATGCCGGCCGCCCGGGCGGCAGCCACCATCTTGCGCGCGTCGGCGCTGGTCAGCGCCAGCGGCTTCTCGCACAGCACATGCTTTCCCGCCTCGATGGCGGCAAGCGCCTGTTCGAGATGCAGTTCGTTGGTGGTCGAGATGTAGACGGCGTCGATATCCGCATTGAGCAAGGCATCGAGCGTCGAGACGGCGAGCGGAATGCCGTTTTCCCCGGCATAGGCTTTCGCGCGTTCCGGATTGGAACTCATCACCGCAGCGATCTCGCCATCCTCTTGCGCACGAATGGCATTGATCATGAATTGCCTGGCGATCGTGCTGGCGCCGATCAGCCCCCATTTGACACTCACGCGGCGCCTCCCGTTCCCGTAGCTCTTCGCGTACGGCGATCCGGACCGCAGCTTTCCCTGACCACGAGATTGACCGCGCCGATATGGTCCTCCGCACGCGTGGTGCGCGACTGGATCATTTTCAGCATGACATGGGCGGCGCGTTCGCCGAGCCCCGCGGAGTCCACCGCGACGCTGGTCAAGGCCGGCATGTAATGCTCGGCCTCGGCAACGTCGTCGAAACCGACGATGGCGAAATCCGCACCGGGCTCAAGCCGACGCTTGCGCAAAGCCAGCATGGCGCCGAAGGCGACGGCGTCGTTGAAGCAGAGGGCAGCGGTCGGCGGTTCAGCCATCGCCAGAGCCGTTTCCAGGCACGCGATACCACCTCTGCGGCTGGTCTCGCCCTCGACGACAAGCGTGTCGCGCGCGGCGATGCCTTGCGTCTCGCAGGCTTCGCGAAACCCGCCAAGGCGCTCGTGATAGACCACCAGATCGGACGAGCCGCCGAAGAAGACGAGCCGGCGATGTCCCTTGCCTATGAGATGAGCGGTGGCGAGATAGGCGCCGCGATGATTGTCGGGTGCGATCACCGGGATGCGGCTCTCAGGCAAACGGCGCATGGCGAAGACCACCGGCAAGCCCGCCATCTCCAAGCGGCGGAAGGCGCCTGGCGTGGTGCCGCGCGCCGGCGACACGATGAGGCCGGCGACGCCTTGCTCCATCAGCGACTTCAGCACCTCTTCCTGACGCACCGGATTCTCCGCCGTGTTGGCGATGAAGGGCACGATACCGGCCGACTGGAAGACGCGCTCCATGCCGACCGCCAGTTCGGCGAAAAAGGGATTGGTGAGATCGTTGATGACCATGCCGATGACGTTGGAATGGGCCTTGCGCAGATTGGCGGCGCCGCGGTTGTAGACATAGCCGACATCCTCGATGGCCTTGCGCACCTTGACCGCGGTTTCAGGCCGGATCAGCGCGCTGCCCTGGAGCACGAGCGATACCGTCGATTTGGACACGCCCGCCTCGCGGGCGATGTCGAAGATCGTTGCCTTGGCCCGGCTGGCCATACTGCTATCTCCTCCCGGTTTTATTGATAAATTTATTGGAACGTTCTAATCACTGGTTCAATCGTGAGTCAATCGCGAATTTTTTCTCAGTCTGAAAAACCGATTGTGCGTACTCAAATGGCTTAGCTTGCAAGGCTTTCTGTGTTGCAACGCAGCATTTGATCGCCAATGCGCTGCAAATCTAAAGGTTCTTGATTTATTGGAACGTTCCATTTAATAGGCGCTGCGAGAGGAGAGATCGATGGACATTGCCTTGCCTTGTGAGGGTGGCCGCAGCACCCGTTACGCGCTTGTCGGACAACCGGTGCAGCCCGAGATCGGCGCTCGGTTTTCGCGCATCGCCTATGCCGCCGCGCATGTCGTTGCCGATCCCCATGAAATGACCGATCCGTGGTCGCGGCCCGTCGTCGACTGGGACAGGACGATGGCGTTCCGCCATCATTTGTGGCGGCTCGGCTTCCGCATCGCCGAAGCGATGGACACGTCGCAGCGCGGCATGGGCTTCGACTGGGCCAATGCGAAGGAATTGATCCGCCGTTCGATCGCCGAGGCGCGAACGGTTCCGGGCGCCGATCTTGCCTCGGGCGCCGGGACCGACCATCTGGCGCCTGCGTCGGCGAGGACACTGCACGATGTGATTGCCGCCTATGAGGAGCAGTTCGCCTTCATCGAGGGGCAGGGCGGCAAGGCGATCATGATGGCCAGCCGCGCACTGGCTGAACTGGCGAAGGGCCCGGACGACTACGCCTCCGTCTATGGCCGCATTCTCAGCCAGGCCTCCGGCAAGGTCATCCTGCATTGGCTGGGCGACATGTTCGACCCGGCCTTGAAGGGCTATTGGGGTAGCACCGATTTCGAGACCGCGCTCGATACGGTGGTCGCCATCATCGAGCGCCACGCAAACAAGGTCGAAGGCATAAAGATATCGTTACTCGATGCCGGCAAGGAAGTCGCGCTCCGCAACCGGCTGCCGGACGGTGTCGTGATGTTCACGGGCGACGACTTCAACTATCCCGAGCTGATCGCCGGAGACGGCAACAGGCATTCGCACGCGCTGCTTGGCATTTTCGACGCCATCGCGCCGGTCGCCAACGCCGCCCTGGCCAGGCTCGCCGCGGGCGATCAGGCCGGCTATGACGCGCTGATAGAGCCGACGGTGCCGCTGTCGCGAAAAATCTTCGAGGCGCCGACCGAATATTACAAGGCCGGCATCGTCTTCATGGCCTGGCTGAACGGCCATCAGGACCACTTTACGATGGTCGGCGGCATGCAGTCGGCGCGCGGCATCCGCCACTATGCCGAGATCTTTCGCCTTGCCGACCAGGCAGGTCTCCTGGCCGATCCCGAGCTTGCCATATCGCGGATGAACAGCCTGTGCGCTGTCGCAGGCGTCTGAGTCGAGCGAATTAGGTCATAACAATCCCCCACGCAGGGGATTTGCGATATCAGTCTGTATTGCGGGAGCGTAGAAAGTGGCCCGCATTACCGGGTAACGGCCAGGATGGATCTGGCGCAGTTGCACTTACAGAGAGCTATGTGGTTCCATGGTGTCGAGCGCCGGTCGTCCGGCCGCCGCTCTTCATACGGGCAGGGTTATGGGCGAAACCTTCGATCTCAGGGGCAAGCGGGTATTCGTGGCCGGGCATCGCGGCATGGTCGGTTCGGCCATCGTGCGCAGGCTGGCTGCCGAGGATTGCGAGATCCTGACGGCGACGCGCGCCGAGCTTGATCTCCTGGATCAGGCTGGTGTGCGGCGCTGGATGGCCGATCGTCGGCCGGATGCCGTGGTGATGGCGGCGGCCAAGGTCGGCGGCATCCTGGCGAATGATCGGTTTCCGGCCGATTTCCTGTATGACAATGTCGTCGTGCAGACCAATCTCATCGAGGGGGCCTTTCGCGCCGAAGTGGGCAAATTCCTGTTCCTCGGTTCGTCCTGCATCTATCCGAAATTCGCGCCGCAGCCGATTTCCGAGGACGCCCTGCTGACTGGTGCGCTCGAACCAACCAATGAATGGTATGCGATCGCCAAGATCGCCGGGCTGAAACTATGCCAGGCCTACCGGCGCCAATACGGCGTCGACTACATCTCTGCGATGCCAACCAATCTTTACGGTCCAGGTGACAATTTCCATCTTGAATCCAGTCACGTCGTACCCGCGTTGATGCGCAAGGCACATGAAGCCAAGCTGGCCGGTCGCAAGACGCTGACAGTGTGGGGAACGGGCACGCCGATGCGTGAGTTCCTGTATGTCGACGATGCGGCCGATGCCCTGATCTGCCTGCTTAAAACCTACAGCAGCGACAGCCATGTCAATGTCGGCTCGGGTCAGGATATCACCATTGCCGAATTGGCCAGAACGGTCGCCTCGATCGTCGGCGGAGACGTGGAGATTGTGTTCGATACGACCAAGCCGGACGGCACACCGCGCAAGCTGCTGGACGTGACGCGGCTGTTTGCCACCGGCTGGCGCCCGCGCTATTCGCTGCGCAAGGGACTGGAACAGACAAATGAATGGTTTCTCCGCCACGTTGAAAAGGGCGATGTCCGGCTCGGAGCCGCGTGACGACAGATCGATGTTGATTGTCGCCAACAGGATCGACGGGCTCGGCGGCCGCCTGTTTGCTATGGCCAACGCCAAGTCCCTTGCCGACCGACTCGGCTACCGGTTTGGCTTCACCTGGAACAGCAGGGATATCACCGACCAGGACTCCCATACCGTCGACGTGGTCGGGAAAATCTTCTCCGGCGACTTCATCGAGAAGCACTGGCTGGGCGAGAAGATCAAGGCTGCCGAGTTCGGCGTTCTTGGCGGCTCCGCTTTCGCGCCGTCGGACCTTGAAGCGGTTGCAAGATCGGGAAAGCTGCGCGGCTGGATCTGCGACGATTTCGGCGTTCTCGATTTCTTCCGCGACGAGGGTGTCCGACCAGCCCCATCCGAAGCGCTGCAGGCCTTCGGCTTCTCGCCGGCCGTGCGGCAGGCGCTGGATGCCGCCGGCAAATGCCGGTTCCCCGGTCCGATGGCCGCCTTGCATCTTCGCAGTGGCGACATTGTCTATGGTCAATATCGCAAAAGGCTGGTTTTCGCCGACAAGGTCATCCCTTCGACCTTGGCCAGGGCTGTCGTGGCGGAACTCTCGTCGAAGGGCATGACGACGCTTCTTGTCGGCCAGGATCGCGCGACGGTCGACTATGTCAGCGGGCAAACCGGAGCGCTGCGAACCGACGATTTCGGCGCCGCGGCCTTCAAGGGGGAGGAGGCCCTCAGCGCATTCTTCGAGATGGCGCTGATGGCAAGGTGCCAGCAGATTTATGCCGGCAACAGCATCTACGCGGTGGTGGCGTCCGTCATGGGCGAGGTCCCATGCCTGGGCATCAGTGCGTTGTTCGACAAGCAGCGCGCGGCGGAACTCATCATGGAGGAATTGCAGGCGCATCAAGCCGATTACCATCCTCTCGAGGCCGCCTTTGGCTACCAATGGGCTTTTCTGTCGCAGGAAGACGAGATCGCTCCGGCGCAAGCGAGGGAATTGCTGGGAAAAGCCGGGGCATTGGATCCGGAAAACGACGTCTACGATCTGAAGATGGCGGCGTCCCATTTCCACGAAGGCAACTATCCAGCCGGCGAGGCCATCCTGAAATCGCTGATGATCGGCCAATCCCGACTGCGCTCTAAAATTCCACTGCGGATGATGGGCGCCCTCGCCGGCCGGGTTGGCGGTGGTCTTACCATGGCCAAAGACCTGGAGGTCTTTTTCGCTGCGGCAAGAGCGGGCCACCCCTATGCCATGGCTTGCGCGGCCTACATCCTGCTCGAAGTGCTGGAAGACAGAAAGTCGGCGGTTGAGATGGCGGCAAGGTTGGTAAAGGTCGAGCCGGGAAATCCGATCTTCAGGAGGGTCAGACGGCGAATTCGCCTGGGGAAGAAGCCGCAATCCGGCCGGCTGGCGAGGGCAAGATGGCGGCTCGGCCGGTTGCGGCCGCCCTGGCTCTGAGTCCTGATCGAGCATATCAGGGGGATCGGCGTCGTGAGGCAGGCCTGCGCTCGGTCAACTAATACAGGGAAATAGAGGTTTGTCTGGATGGTGGGCGTGACAGGGATTGAACCTGTGACCCCTGCAATGTCAATGCAGTGCTCTCCCGCTGAGCTACACGCCCATCCGAAGCCGCGCATACACCATTTTTGGTTCGGCGCGTCAATAGCGAGAAAAAGGAAAGAAGGCGTCGTCTCGCCGCAGCTGCGATGCCTTTGCGGAAGGCGGCTCAGGCCGCCTGCAGCATCTTCTCGACCTCGTTGACGAGGTCGCGCAGGTGGAAGGGCTTCGACAGCACCTTGGCGTCTTTCGGCGCCTTGGAATCCGGGTTCAACGCAACGGCGGCGAAACCGGTGATGAACATGACCTTGAGGTCGGGATCGATCTCGGTGGCGCGACGCGCCAGCTCGATGCCGTCCATCTCCGGCATAACGATGTCGGTCAACAGCAGCGAGAACGGTTCCTCGCGCAGTCGCTCATAGGCGCTGGCGCCATTGTCGAAATCGCTGACCTGGTAGCCGGCGCGTTCCAGCGCCTTGACGAGGAACCGACGCATATCGTCGTCGTCTTCCGCCAGAAGAATGCGTGCCATGATATCCCGTCCGAATCACCCGCCCGAGCCTGCCGCCCGGGCAGCCCGTTAACCATCCTGTATATGAGGAGGTGACGGTAAACATCAAGTGAACGCGGCGAAGCATTATCCGCATTTGGCAAGGCCATGTGCACGGCGAAATGCTGGACATGCGGCCAGCAAGGTGGCACTTTCATACCATGATGCACTGGTGTTTTCGGGTTCGTTCAAATTGAAGACGGCAGCCGAGGATTTTTCGGTCGTTCCACCCTTCGAAATCCGATCGGGCGCCGAGCAGCGCGTACCCTTCCTGTTCAACTCGCCGCATAGCGGCCGCTACTATCCTGAGCGATTCCTCGCCATGGCGAGGCTCGATCGCAACGCCATCCGGCGCTCCGAGGATTGCTACGTCGACGAACTGTTCGGCGGCGCCGTGGCGTTGGGCGCGCCGATGCTGGCGGCGAATTTCCCGCGCGCCTATCTCGACGTGAACCGCGAGCCGTGGGAACTCGACCCGCGCATGTTCGCCGAACCGGTGCCGTCCTTCTGCAACATCCGGTCGGCGCGGGTGGCAGGCGGCCTGGGCACCGTGCCCAAGCTGGTGGGCGAAGGGCTCGACATCTATTCCGGCCGCTTGCCGCTGGCCGAAGCCGTTGCCCGCATCGAGGCCGTCTACAAGCCCTATCACGAAACGCTGAAGCGGCTTTTGACCAGAACCCATGCCCGGTTCGGCTTTGCCGTGCTAATCGATTGCCATTCGATGCCGGCAAGCATCCGTGTCGGCGACAGCGGCGTGCGGCCGGACTTCATCATCGGCGACCGTTTCGGCATTTCGGCCACCGCGGCCCTGACCGAGACCGCGATCGGCCTGCTGACCGCGATGGGCTATACCGTCGCTCACAACAAGCCCTATGCCGGTGGCTTCATCACCGAGCACTATGGCCGCCCGGCGCGCCATCTGCATGCACTGCAGATCGAGGTCAATCGCGGGCTCTACATGAATGAGCGGACCTTCGAGAAGGCTGCCGGCTTCGACGCGCTGGCCGACGATCTGACGCGATTTTCAGCGGATCTGATGGCAATGCCTGACCATCACTTCGTCGATCTGCCGCTGGCCGCGGAGTGAAATAGCCGGCCCGAAGAGCAAGGCGTAAAAAAAGACCGCATCGTTTGCACGATACGGTCGAAGTCTAGGGAGGAAACGCCCAAGGAGGGCATGGACAGGAAAAGCTGTCCGAGGTCGAGGGTATTGTGCGGTGCACAAATGTCAAGCGACCTTCAGGCTTTTTTAATTCAGAGTGATGTGGAAATTGCGTTTCGGTGACATTGATGTGACATTTGGGCAACAGCTGTCGCGACGAATAAATCGATAAACAGGCTTGTTTTGGCGGGAAAGTGTCGGCAGAGCCCGGTGGGCACTCTGCAATGCGGGAGAATCAGTTGGACGTCAGCATCGATTTCATGCGCCGGATCGCGCAAGCGGCAGCGGCCGAGACCTTGCCGCGCTTTCGCGCCCAGGGTGCCGTGGCCAACAAGGAAAAGGGCAGTTTCGACCCGGTCACGGAAGCTGATCGCGAGGCCGAACGCGTCATCCGGGCGCTGATATCGGCCGAGTATCCCGACCATGGCATTCTCGGCGAGGAGCATGGCAGCGAGAACATCTCCAGCCGGCATGTCTGGGTGATCGACCCGATCGACGGCACGCGCGCTTTCATCTCCGGCCTGCCGGTGTGGGGGACGCTGGTCGGGCTGACGGTCGACGGCGACGCCGTCGCCGGCATGATGGCGCAGCCCTTCACCGGCGAATTGTTCTATGCCAACGCCTCGGGCTCGCACTATGAGGGGCCGGGCGGACCGCGCAAGCTTTCGACCCGCAAGACAACAAAGCTCGACGAGGCGACGTTGTTCACCACGACGCCGGCGCTGTACAAGGGCGAGGCGCGCACGCGCTATGACGCGTTCGAGAAACAGGTCCAGCTCGCCCGCTACGGCGCCGATTGCTATGCCTTCGCCATGATCGCCTCGGGAAGCGTCGACATTGTCGCCGATCCCGGTCTGAAGCCCTACGACATCGTGGCGCTGATCCCGATCATCGAGAAGGCCGGTGGCGTCATCACCACCTTCGATGGCGGGCCGGCGGAAAAGGGCGGCGATGTGCTGGCGGCGGCGACGCCGGAGCTTCATGCGGCCGCCATGGCTGCCCTGCGCGGCTGACATTTCCCCACTTCAGCGCGATCTGATCGAGCGCTGGAACTCCGCCGGCGTGCGTCCGTAAATCTGTCTGAACGACGCACTGAAATGGCTGTGGCTGGAAAAGCCGAGGTCCATGCCCAGCGTGGTCAGATTGTCGTAGCGGCCGAGCAGATCGAGTGCGCGCGCCAGCCGCAGGCGCAGATGATAGCGATAGAGCGGCATGGCCTCGACCTGCTGGAACATTTGCGTCAGATAGACCGGCGAAACGCCGACCTCGGCGGCAATCTCGGCCAGCGTCCAGCGCCGCGACAGGTCCGACGCCAGCACGAGCTTGGCGCGGTCGACCAGTTTTTGCCGCCCGGGGCTGGCGCCCGCGACATGCGAGGTGCGCTCGCCGAGCGAGCGCCGCACCAGCGTAAGCGCCAGCGTCTCGGCCTCCAGCGTTTCGGCGACATTGCGGCTCAGGCTGTGGCGCAGCAGTGCCACCAAGGCCTGCGCGCGGGGATCGATGCGCCGGCGCTGGCGACGAAACGCCAAGCGGTCGCCGGCGCGCAACTGCTCCTTAGGCGCCAACTCGCGCAATTGGCCTGCCTCGATGACGAGATCGAGGCAGGCGTCGCCGCCCTCGACGGGGTGGCTGACCTGGTAGGCCTCAGCCTCATTGAAGAACAGCAGCTGATTGGCTTCCGCGACGGCGTCGTTGCGGCCGACATGGCGCACGAAGACGCCGCGATAGGGGAACACCAGATGCGTGGCCGACGTGCATTCCTCGTCGCTCCTGTGCCGGCATTCGCCGCTGCAGACGACCTCCCGCACCTTGACGATGCCGGTATCGAGAAGCGGCAGAACCGTGAATTGCGACATAGCCACTGTGCTCTTCCCCCCGTGCCGGAAAGTTCCGGGCGCAAGGGGCATTCTACGCAATCGGCCTGCCCAGTCCTGTCAGGAGACTTCTCGGCAAGCGCTGCTCAATCCAGAAAAAGCAGTTCACCATTTCATGGAACCGGCGAACTGCTTCTGCATTTGTTTTGACGCAATTCCCGGGGGGAAACCGCTTCACACTTTTCCCGGAGTTGCTTTAGCGCCGCCTGAATTCCGAATAGGCATCGCCGCGCGACAGACCGATGTCCTTGAGCTGTTCATCGGTCATTTCGAGCAAGGCAAGACGGCTTCGGCGTTTCTCCATCTGGCTGGCGAGCCATCTCGCCGCCGCGATGCACTGAGCGCGCAAGGCCGAAAGGATGGTTGTGGTGCGGGCTGGCGCCGGGACCTGGCCGGTCAGGCGTTGTGCCCCTGCGTGATCGGTGCGCATGGCTCAATCCTCACTCACGCCAGCCGCCGACACACCGGCCTCGTTCAGTGCCTGGGCGCATTCCTCGCAACAGACCTCGACGGTCTTGCCGCCGACCTTGACGCGGATCGGGTTGGCATCGAGCTGGCAATCGCAGGCGGCGCAGGTTTTCTCGGTCATGCTCTCATCTCCATGGCGTTCAATTCGACGCATGCAGATGAGCATTCCGGGGCGGGCGCGGGCTGTCAGAATCTTTAGCAGTTTGTGTGCCATGGGCCGCTGCCGGCCGATCATCCTGACAACGGTGTGTCAGCTATGCCGGCCTCCGGTGCCGGTCAGGCCGTCGGGTCGTCGGAGCCGGGAATGAAGGCGTCGAAGGCAGCGAGGAATTGTTCGCGGTAGAGGTCGACTTCCTGCAGGATTTCGTGCTTGGAGCCGTCGATCATCAGCAGTGAACCGAGCCTCAGACTTCTGGCGTAGGCTTCGACCGCCTTGGTCGAGACGACCTGGTCGGCGCCGGCGGCGATGATCAGCAAAGGCACCTGAATCCGGGCCATGAAATCGGGGTCGCTGACGGCTTCCGACGCCTTCGCCGCTGCCCGCAGCCAGCGGATCGTCGGCCCGCCAAGCGCCAGTTGCGGGTACTCTTCATAGATGCGGGTGTTGCGGCGGTAGCGCAGCGGATCCGACGTCACCTTGTTGACCTCGAAAGGTAGCGTCTGTCTCGGCCTTGGCCCCCAGGCGGCATAAAGTCGGCCAAGGCCCAAAAAACAGAAAAACGAACAGACGCGACGGACGGTGCTGATCGAGACCGGCAGGTCGGGCAGGGTCAGGAACGGCGCGATCAGCACCATGCGCCGCACGCGATTCACCATGGACGGCGCGGCAAGCAGCGCGATCACCGCGCCGGCGGAATGGCCGAGGATGTAATACGGCCCGCGGCAATCCGGCAGCACGATCTCCTCGAAAAACTGTTCGAGGTCCGCTGTGTAGTCGCGGAAGCTTTTGACATAGCCGCGCTGGCGATCGCGGATCAGCCGGTCGGAATCGCCCTGGCCGCGCCAGTCGAGCGTGGCGACGCCAAAGCCCCGGGCGGCAAGGTCGCGGATGGTTTCGAAATATTTCTCGATGCACTCGTTGCGACCCGACAGCAGCACCACCGTGCCTCGCATCGGACGCTCCACTGCGCCGAACAGGCCATAGCGGATCCTCTTGCGATCGCGCGTGACGCAGAAGCCGCCGGTGGCGTTTTCCGGTCGCGGATTGCCCTCGGTTTCGTGGAAAAGCGGCGTCTCGTGGAAAAGGTCCGTCATTCGGCGCTTTGTGCTCGGCGTCTTCACGTGCCAGCCTGTCGTGGCTGGCCTCGCCCAAGGTGATAGACGCCAATGCATCAAAAGCAAAGCAAATCCGGCCTATACCGGGACTGCAACGGGGGAAGGCCGGAAGCCGCTCGAAGGCGTGCTTCCGGCCCCTGTCGATCCGGGAGGAAGGGACGTTAACACCCGGTCGGCCTCGTCGCGGTACCTGTGTGACTCTGGTGCCGCCTGTCCTTGATCTTGAGGACACTCTAGCGCTGGCTGTCTGAACGCGCGCCGAAGCGCCGGTTCATCTGCCGTTCATCGAGGGGCAAGCCATTCCGTTTTTGCCGCCGGGCGAAATCTTGAAATGCATTCCGGCGCTCCCCAAATGTGGAATGCGGTCGCCAATGTCGGGGCCGCTGGTCCTCCCGGAACGCCGCTTAAGGGTTTCGCAGCGACCATACGCAAACCATGTTGCTCAACAGGAGAACACCTCATGCGTCACGTTGATTTTTCCCCGCTCTATCGCTCGACTGTCGGCTTCGACCGTCTCTTCACCATGCTGGATTCGCTTGCGCAGCCCGATGGCGCGCAAACCTATCCGCCCTACAACATCGAGCGCACCGGTGAGGATTCCTACCGGATTTCGATGGCGGTCGCCGGCTTCTCGGACGAGGAAATCTCGATCGAAGCCCACCGCAACGTGTTGACAGTGAAGGGTGAGCGCAAGGACGAGGGCACCGGCGAAGGCTCCGAACTGCTCTATCGCGGCATTGCCTCGAGGGCCTTCGAGCGCCGCTTCCAGCTTGCCGATCACGTTGAAGTCGTCGGCGCCGCGCTGAAGAACGGCCTGCTCTTCGTCGACCTCAAGCGCAACATCCCCGAGGAGCTGAAGCCGCGCAAGATCGCGATCACTTCGGCTCCGGCCAAGGCCAAGCAGATCGAGGCCAAGACCGCTGCGTAACGTAGCCCAGGAATAGAAGCGTCTCCTCCCGAGACGAAAGCGGCGCTGAAAGGCGCCGCTTTTTTATTGGCCGGTGGTGATAACGGCTTCGACGTTTTGCCGGTGAACGGCCTCGTATGGCGCGAAATACTTGACCGCACCGGTGGCGAACATGTCGGCGCCAAACGTTCTCAGATCCTGTCTTGCCAGATCGGGTTCGTGCCTACAGGCAAGCAGCTTGCCGACATAGGCCTGAGTCGCTGCAATGAAGCTTGCGTCATAGCCACCCGCCTCGATTGCTTCCAGGGAGCCGTGATTGGGCAGGATCCGGTTTATTTTCCAGCCGGCCATGCGTTCGAGATCGATCAGATGTTCGGCTAGCCGCTCCGGTTCGGCGACATAGGTGATTGGATTCTCCAGCGTGTCGCCCGCCAGCAGCAGGCCGGTGCCGGGCATGAGCAGTACACTGCCGTCATGGCTGTGGATTTCAACCTGGTGAAGCTCGACCGCAATCGACCCAACCATCAGGCTGAGGCTGCCGGCGTAGGTCCTGTTCGGCAGGACGAGCGGCATGATCGGCGGACTGCCACCTTCTATTTCAGCGCGGTTGCTCGCCAGAGCCGCGGCGGTCAGGTGGTTTGCGATGATCTCGCAATCCTGGAACACCTCGTTGCCCGCAATATGGTCGTCATGCCAGTGGCTGAGCACAACCCGGATCGAGGTTACCCCCATGGCTTCAAGCGTTTGCCTGATGAAACGGGCATGGGGCAGTGAAATGTGCGTGTCATAGACAAGCGCCTGCGACCCATCGATGATCGCATAGGTGCATATGCCCAGCGCATAGGCGCCGTCGTCGAGCCAGTTTGGTGCGTCCGACCAGGCACGAGCGCCGTCAATGCGGCCATCGTAGAAGCCAAGGACGTTTGGTGCTGGACGGACCAGCCGCATTGTCGAGCCAAGAGGCGGCTTGGTCATTTGCTTGCTCGCGATCTCGGAACTCAAGCAATCAGCTGGCCAAAGCGGTCGACGTCCTCTGACGTCGTGGCAAAGCTGGTGACGAAGCGGTAGAGCAGTTCGTCCTCGCCGATATGGCCGTCGAAGCCATGCGGTTTGTGCCAGTCGTAAAAGGCAGCGCCCGCCGCCTGCAGCCTCTCGGCCTCGGTCTTCTTGATCACCGCGAACACCTCGTTGGCTTGCGGCAGCCATGCCAGTTTGGCGTGGGCCGAATCCTCGATTGCCGCGGCGAGGCGTGCGGCCATGGCGTTGGCTTGGCGCGCGGTGTCGAGCCATTGGCCGTCCCTGAAATAGGCTTCGAACTGCGCCGCGACGAAGCGCGACTTCGAGAACAGCTGCGCGGAACGCTTGCGCAGGAAGGCCAATTCCTTGGCGCGGTCGAGGTCGAACAGCACGATCGCCTCGGCGCACCAGCAACCATTCTTGGTGCCGCCGAAAGACAGGATGTCGACACCGCGTTTCCAGGTCATTTCGGCCGGCGTCGTGTCGAGCGCGACCAGCGCATTGGCAAAGCGGGCGCCATCCATGTGCAGCGGCACGGAATGCTGCTTGGCAATGGCCGAAATCGCCTCGATCTCATTCAGACCGTAAATGGTGCCGACCTCGGTCGACTGGGTGATCGAAACCGCCATCGGCCGACCCCAGTGGACGATTTCGGGCGCGAAGCGGCCAATGGTCCGCTCCAGATTGTGCGGGTCGATCTTGCCCAGGGCGCCATCGATGGCATGTAGCCGCGAGCCGCCGGAAAAATACTCCGGCGCGCCGCACTCGTCCTCAATGACATGAGATTCGCGGTGGGCGAACGAGATGCCGCCGGGCTTGTTGAAGGTGGTCAGCGACAGCGAGTTGGCGGCGGTGCCGGTCGCCACGAAGAACACCGCGACCTCGCGTTCGAAAATCTCGCTGAACCTGGTGTAGACCGCCTGGTCGAGTGCGCTGTCGCCATAGGCGGTGGCAAAGCCGCCGGCCGCGGCCGACAGGCCGGCAACGATATTGGGATGGGCGCCTGCCCAATTGTCGGAAGCGAAGAACATGCATCTGCCTGTGTTTGGGAAATCGGTGCGGAGTTGACTGGTTTCAGAGGTCAACCGCAAGGGCCAGACGCCGGAAAACCGTTAAAGCCAGTCAAGCCGACAGGGTCGGGATCGGCGACTGAAGCTTACGTTTTCCCTCAACTTCACGACATTTTATGTCGCGGGAAGCTCAAGTTTTTTGTGAATCGGTCTTGTGTGCGTCCGGGAATTCTGCCATAAAAATTTAGGACAGTAGTGCTGTCTTATTTTGTCACACAAAACAGGCTGGATTGGCGTAACATATTGGCCTCTCCGGCTGTTGCTGCGAGCGACAGGTGGACGGCCAGACGCTGGCCTGTACGATACCAGATGCGAACCATGCGGAAAGCCGCCTGGTTCGGCAAGGATTTCGCAAGACGTGCCGCAAGGATCAGGGTGAGCCAAGCGCTTGCCGAGGCAAATTAGCGACCTAAGAATGGCCAGCGCCCGAAGGGCTGGGATGGAGGATGTGACAATGACGGACATGACGCTCTCTGCGACGAACGGCCAGGCCGCTCAGACGAAAGCGGCTGCCGTCAAAAATACGTCGCGAACCGATGCTGGCCGAACCGGCATCGGCCAAACCGGTTTTGCCCAACGAGGCCTCTACGATCCGCGCAACGAGCATGACGCCTGCGGCGTCGGCTTCATCGTCAACATGAAGGGCGTGAAGTCGCATCAGATCGTCAAGGACGGTCTTGCCGTGCTTGAAAACCTGACGCATCGCGGCGCCGTCGGCGCCGACCCGCTGGTCGGCGATGGCGCCGGCGTGCTGGTGCAGCTTCCCGACCAGTTCTTTCGCGAGGAGATGGCAGCCCAAAGCATCGAACTGCCAGCGGCGGGCCAGTACGGCGTCGGACACTGGTTCATGCCGCAGGACGCCGCGCTGCGTGCCCATATCGAGGACATCATCGCCGAATCGGCGCAGTCGGAAGGACTGCCGCTGCTCGGATTCCGCGATGTGCCCGTCGACAATTCATCGCTGTCGAAGGCGCCCGACATCGTCGCCTCCGAGCCGTTCCATCGCCAGGTGTTCATCGGCCGCACGGCGGACATTCCCGATGACGAGGAATATGAGGCCCGGCTCTATCTGCTGCGCAAGGTCATCTCGGGCCGCATCTACGCCGAGAACGACAACAAGGACATCGGCGCCTATTGCGTGTCGCTGTCGGCGCGCACCATCGTCTACAAGGGCATGTTCCTGGCCTATCAGGTTGGCGCCTATTACAAGGACCTCAAGGACCCGCGCTTCGACACCGCGCTGATCCTCGTCCACCAGCGTTTCTCGACCAACACCTTCCCGTCGTGGAAGCTGGCGCATCCCTACCGCATGGTCGCCCACAATGGCGAGATCAACACGGTGCGCGGCAACAACAACTGGATGGCGGCGCGCCAAGCGTCGGTCGATTCCGAACTGTTCGGCAACAACATCTCGAAGCTCTGGCCGATCTCTTATGACGGCCAATCCGACACCGCCTGTTTCGACAATGCGCTCGAGTTCCTGTTCCAGGGCGGCTACAGCCTCAGCCACGCCATGATGATGCTGATCCCGGAAGCCTGGGCCGGCAACAAGCTCATGGGTGCCGATCGCAAGGCTTTCTACGAATACCATGCAGCCCTGATGGAGCCGTGGGACGGGCCGGCGGCGGTCGCCTTCACCGATGGCCGCCAGATCGGCGCCACGCTCGACCGCAACGGCCTGCGCCCGGCACGCTACATCGTCACCGATGACGACCGCGTGATCATGGCCTCGGAGGCCGGCGTGCTGCCGGTGCCGGAGGAGAGGATCGTCAAGAAGTGGCGGCTGCAGCCCGGCCGCATGCTGTTGATCGACCTTGCCAAGGGCCGTATCGTTCCCGACGAGGAGATCAAGTCGGAGATCGCCACCAAGCATCCCTACAAGACCTGGCTCGCCAACACGCAGCTTATCCTGGAAGACCTGAAGCCGGTCGAACCACGCGAATTGCGCAGGGACGTGAGCCTTCTCGATCGCCAGCAGGCGTTCGGCTACACCCAGGAAGACACCAAGCTGTTGATGTCGCCAATGGCGACCACCGGCCAGGAAGCTGTGGGCTCGATGGGCACCGACACGCCGATCTCGGCGATGTCGGACAAGTCGAAGCTGCTCTACACCTATTTCAAGCAGAACTTCGCCCAGGTCACCAATCCGCCGATCGATCCGATACGCGAGGAACTGGTGATGAGCCTGGTGTCCTTCATCGGGCCGCGGCCCAACATCTTCGACCTGGTCGGCAATTCGCGCCGCAAGCGGCTCGAAGTGCGCCAGCCGATCCTGACCAATGGCGACCTGGAGAAGATCCGTTCCATCGGCCACACCGAGGACCGTTTCGACACCAAGACGATCGACATCACCTACGGGTCGAGCGAGGGCGCTGCCGGCATGCAAGGCGCCATCGACAGGCTCTGTGAACGCGCCGAGGCGGCGGTCGCCGGCGGCTACAACATCATCATCCTGTCCGATCGTCAGCTCGGCCCGGACCGCATCGCCATTCCAGCACTGCTGGCGACCGCCGCGGTGCATCATCATTTGATCCGCAAGGGGCTGCGCACCTCGGTCGGCCTGGTCGTCGAATCCGGCGAGCCGCGCGAAGTGCACCACTTCTGCTGCCTTGCCGGCTATGGCGCCGAAGCGATCAATCCGTATCTCGCCTTCGACACGCTCACCGACATGCACAAGCGCGGCGAGCTGCCGGAAGAGGTCGACGCCTACGAGGTCGTGTCGCGCTACATCAAGTCGATAGGCAAGGGCATCCTCAAGGTGATGTCCAAGATGGGCATCTCGACCTACCAGTCCTATTGCGGCGCGCAGATCTTCGACGCCATCGGGCTGAAGACCGATTTCGTGCAGCAATATTTCACCGGCACCGCGACGCTGATCGAAGGCGTCGGGCTGGAAGAGGTCGCCGGCGAGACTGTCAGCCGCCATACGGATGGTTTCGGCAGCGATCCTGTGCTGCGCAACAGCCTGGATGTCGGTGGCGAATATCTGTTCCGCATGCGCGGCGAGGCGCATATGTGGTCGCCCGACGCGGTCGCCACCTTGCAGCACGCCGTGCGCCAGGGTTCGTGGGAAACGTTCAAGGAGTATTCCGCGCAGATCGACAGCGAGACGGCCCGCGCGCAGACCATCCGCGGCCTGTTCAAGATCAAGCTGGCAGAGGAGAGCGGGCGCAAGAAAGTCGCGCTCGACGACGTCATGTCGGCAGCCGACATCGTCAAGCGCTTCTCGACCGGGGCGATGTCGTTCGGTTCCATCTCCAGGGAAGCGCACACGACACTGGCACGCGCCATGAACGCCATCGGCGGCAAGTCGAACACCGGCGAGGGCGGTGAAGAGGCCGACCGTTACCTGCCGCTGCCCGGCGGCGGCAAGAACCCGGAACGCTCGGCGATCAAGCAGGTCGCATCGGGTCGTTTCGGCGTGACGGCCGAATACCTCGTCAATTCCGATGTCATGCAGATCAAGGTCGCGCAGGGCGCCAAGCCCGGCGAAGGCGGCCAGTTGCCTGGCCACAAGGTCGACGCCACCATCGCCAAGGTCCGGCACTCGACGCCGGGCGTCGGCCTGATCTCGCCGCCGCCGCATCACGACATCTATTCGATCGAGGATCTGGCGCAGCTGATCTACGATCTGAAGAACGTCAATCCGGCGGCCGACGTGTCGGTCAAGCTGGTGTCGGAAGTCGGTGTCGGCACGGTCGCGGCCGGTGTCGCCAAGGCGCGCGCCGACCACATCACAATTTCGGGCTATGATGGCGGTACCGGTGCCTCGCCGCTGACCTCGCTCAAGCATGCCGGCAGCCCGTGGGAAATGGGCCTTGCCGAGACGCACCAGACGTTAGTGCTGAACGGCTTGCGTTCGCGCGTCGCGCTGCAGGTCGATGGCGGCTTGCGCACCGGCCGCGACGTCGTCATCGGTGCGCTGCTCGGCGCCGACGAGTTCGGCTTCTCGACCGCGCCTTTGATCGCGGCCGGCTGCATCATGATGCGCAAGTGCCATTTGAACACCTGTCCGGTTGGCGTCGCCACGCAGGACCCGGTTCTGCGCAAGCGCTTCAAGGGTACGCCCGAGCATGTCATCAACTTCTTCTTCTACGTCGCGGAAGAGGTGAGGGCGCTGCTCGCCGAGATGGGCTACACCCATATCGACCAGATCATCGGCGATACCGACCTTCTGGAAAAGCGCGACCTGATCATGCACTGGAAGGCGCGCGGGCTCGATTTCTCGAAGATGTTCTACAAGCCCGATGCGCCGCATGAAGCAGTGCACTGGACCGAGCGGCAGAAGCATCCCATCGACGACGTGCTCGACCGCAAGCTGATCGAGCTGGCGAAGCCCGCTCTGGAGGCCAAGCAACCGGTCAAGATCGAGGTGGACATCCGCAATGTCGACCGTTCGACCGGCGCCATGCTGTCGGGTGAAGTCGCCAAGCGCTTCAAGCATAAGGGCCTGCGCGAGGACACGATCCAGGTGAAACTCACCGGCACCGCCGGCCAGTCCTTCGGCGCCTTCCTGGCACGCGGCATCTCGTTCGAACTCGTCGGCGCCGGCAACGACTATGTCGGCAAGGGCCTGTCGGGCGGGCGCATCATCATCCGGCCGCCGGAGAACTCCAAGATCGTTGCGGCGGAATCGATCATCGTCGGCAACACGGTGCTCTATGGCGCGACCGAGGGCGAAGCCTATTTCGCCGGCGTTGCCGGCGAGCGTTTCGCGGTGCGCAATTCGGGTGTGGCGGCCGTTGTCGAAGGCGTCGGTGACCATGGCTGCGAATACATGACCGGCGGCATCGTCGTGGTCATCGGCAAGACCGGCCGCAACTTCGCCGCAGGCATGTCGGGCGGTGTCGCCTATGTGCTCGACGAGGCCGGCGATTTCGCTGAGCGCTGCAACATGGCGATGGTCGAGCTGGAGCCGGTTCCGGAAGAAGACGATCTGATGGAGAGGCTGCTGCACCATGGCGGCGATCTCGATCACAAGGGCCGCGTTGATGTCTCGGGCGACATGACCAGCCATGACGAGGAAAGGCTCTATCAGCTGATCTCGAACCATGTGCACTATACGGGTTCGGTGCGCGGCCGCGAGATCCTCGATGACTGGACGATTTTTCGGCCAAAATTCCGCAAGATCATGCCGGTCGAATACCGCCGCGCGCTGATCGAGATGGAACGCATGCGCATGGGCGTCGCTGCCGAATAGATTTTCGCAATTGCCGGGGAGCCCAGGTTTCCCGGCTCACCTTCATCGACAGTTTGACCTCGGGTGCAAGCTTGCCATGGCTGCCTCTAGAGGTTAACGGGTGCGGCGAAAACCGCACCATCTGGACAGCAGGAACTGGACCATGGGCAAGGTAACAGGCTTTCTCGAAATCGACCGGCAGGTGCACAAGTACCAGCCGGCCTCCGACCGCATCCGGCACTTCCGTGAGTTCACGCTGCCGATGTCGGACAAGGAGGTCGAGAAACAGGCCGCGCGCTGCATGGATTGCGGCATTCCGTTCTGTCACGGGCCGACCGGCTGCCCGATCCACAACCAGATCCCCGACTGGAACGACCTCGTCTATAACGGGGACTGGGACAACGCGATCCGCAACCTGCATTCGACCAACAATTTCCCGGAATTTACCGGCCGCATCTGCCCCGCGCCTTGCGAGGAAGCCTGCACGCTGAATCTCGAGGACATTCCGGTCGCCATCAAGACGGTCGAGCAGGCGATCGCCGACAAGGCCTATGAGACGGGCCATATCAGGCCCTATCCGCCGGAGAAGAAGACCGGCAAGCGGGTCGCCATCATCGGCTCCGGCCCGGCCGGCATGGCGGCCGCGCAGCAGCTCGGCCGCGCCGGCCATGACGTCCATGTCTATGAGCGCGAGAGCCGCCCGGGCGGGCTGATGCGTTACGGCATTCCCGACTTCAAGATCGAGAAGCACTATATCGACCGCCGCATCGAACAGATGCAGGGCGAGGGCGTGACCTTCCATTGCGGCGTCAATGTCGGTGTCGACAAGCCGGTGACCGAGCTGCTCGCCGAGCATGATGCCGTGCTCTATTGTGGCGGCTCGGAAACGCCGCGTGCCGCCGGCATTCCCGGCGACGATCTCGGCGGCGTGCATGATGCGATGCCCTATCTGGTGCAGCAGAACCGCCGTGTCGGCGGCGAGCCGATCCAGTCGGTGGCTTGGCCGTCGCATCCGATCATCGCCGGCGGACAGCATGTCGTCGTCGTCGGCGGCGGCGATACCGCGTCCGACTGCGTCGGCACCGCCTTCCGTCAGGGTGCGGTGCGCGTCACCCAGCTCGACATCCGCCCGCAGCCGCCCGAAAAGGAAGACAAGCTCGCCGTCTGGCCCTACTGGGCGACCAAGATGCGCACCTCGTCCTCGCAGGCCGAGGGCGCCGAGCGCGAATTCCAGGTGGCGACGCTCGAATTCATCGGCGAAGAGGGCCAGCTGACCGGCGTCAAATGCTGCGAGGTCGACGACAAGCGCAAGCCGATCCCCGGCACCGAATTCGTCATCCGTGCCGATCTCGCCTTCATCGCCATCGGCTTTGCCGGGCCGGCCGTCGTCGGCGTGGCGAAGGAGTTGGAGGGCGAGATGAAGATCACCACCGACAGCCGGCGTTCCCGGAATGTCGAGGCCAATGACCGCGACTATCGCACCAGCGTCGACCGTCTCTATGCGGCGGGCGACGTGCGCCGTGGCCAGTCGCTGGTCGTCTGGGCGATCCGCGAGGGCCGCCAGGCGGCGCGTTCGATCGACGAGGCGCTGATGGGGACGAGCGTCCTCCCGCGCTGAGATCGTACGGCCTCGGAGCGCTCCAGGCTATTAAGGGGTGATCGCCGTCGTCGTGTCGGCAGCAGCGGCCGTCGCCGGCGGTTCGGGCCTCGGCGGCCTGGAGAAATCGTCGGCGCGGCCGGGTGACGCCTCCGACGCCTTGCCCTCGATCACCAGTCTTTCCGCTGGAAGAGCCGGATTGGCCTTTGCCGGCGGGGCGGCGCCGAGCAGTTCGGTGCCGCCGTCGAGCGCCGGGTCGCTGAGCAGCATCGGTGCGGTGCGGTCGATGACAATGGGTGCGGCCGCCGGCGCCGGTGCCTCGACGGGCGCGCCCGCCGGTGCCGTCGCCGGGGCCACGCTGCCGGGAGCAGCCAGGCCCAGGATCTTCATCAGCGGCTTTTCGGTATAGAAAGCGAGCTTGCGCTTGCCGGCCTTGGAGACGTTGATGCCGTCATCGGCGCGCAGCCGCACCGGCTGGCCGTTCATGTCGGGGCCGGTGGTGATGAAAGCGCCGGTCTCGTCGACAAAGCCGTCCCAGACATCGACGAATTCGCCGCCATGGTTTTCGGCGGCCTGGTGATAGATGTCGTTGAAGGCCAGCATATCGGACGTCATCTTCGGCACCCTGAAGGCCGGCATGCCGACCCAAAGGAACGGCACCTTGGCGTCGGCGATGGCCTTGCCGAGTTCGTCGGTGCGGCGTTCATATTCCTTGGTCCAGTTCTCCGATCGGGGCTGCTCGCGCACATCCCCCACCTTCATCTGCTGGCGGTCGTTGGAGCCGAGCATGACAACCACGGCGGCCGGTTTCTCGGTCTCGATCAGCGATTTGATCTGTTCGGGCCAGTTGTAGAAGTCATCGCGCACGAAACCGGATGAGCCATTGGAGCGGACGACGATCCGGACGGCCGGATTATCGGCAAAGGCGGTGTCCAGGCCTTCGGCGAGGCCGGACGCCATGAAGTCGCCGACCACCAGGACAGTCCGAGCGTCCGGCGCCTTCTCAACTATCGGCACTTGTGGTTCGACGGGCGCACGTGGGACCCGGGGTTTGCGTGGCTTCGGCTTTGCCTTCTGGATGTCGAGCGGCGGCTCGATCCGCTCGCTGCGGCGCGGAAACAAAAGGTCGCGCAACGACCATCCACGATTCTGCTGCGGCTGCTCCTGCGCCATGGCCGGTGCGTGGAAGGCACCGGCGGCGCCGATCGCCAGCAGGACGATCGCAAGACAAAGGATCGGCGTGCGACGAACAAGGATCGCGATACGCGCGGCCGAAACCAATCACTCCTCCATCCCCTTGTGCCTGGTCCCGCAAACCGGAGCCGGTTTTGCGGTCGGGCGCAAGTTCAAAGTGCCATGGCGCCCGCCGAGTGCGCTAGAAACGCGCGTGGCGCCGTGGTCGGCTCTATTTTTGTCTGAGCCATTTGAGCACTTCCATGCTCGGGTAACCGTCCTGGGTCAAGCCGACCTTTGCCTGATAGGTCATGATGGCTGTTTTGGTGCCGTCACCGATCTTGCCGTCGAACTTGCCGTCATAAAGCCCGTGCTGCGAAAGCCGCTTCTGCAATTCCTGCCTTTCCTCGAAGGAGAGCTTGGTGAAAGGCCGGTGCCAGTCCTGCACGAGCCCACTGGAGCCGGCGATCTCGTCGGCAAGAAGGCCGACCGCGAGGGCATATTTGTCGGCGTTGTTGTAGGCCTTGATGACGGAAAAATTCCTGATCATCAGGAAGGCAGGCCCGCCACGGCCATCCGGCACCTTCAGCGTCGCCTTGTCGGTGGGATTCTTGAACGGTTTGCCATTGGCCCTGACGACGCCGAGCGCCTGCCATTGCGCCAGCGTCTTCGATCCGGCGGGCAGTTTTCCGGCCGGTATCGTGACTTCGTAGCCCCAGGTCTTGCCGGCCTGCCAGCCATTCTTCTTCAACAGATTGGCTGATGTCGCCAGCGCATCGGGGATGGAATTCCAGATATCGCGCTTGCCGTTGCCGTCCATGTCGACGGCATAATGCTGGTAGCTGGTGGGAATGAACTGGGTCTGGCCCATGGCGCCGGCCCAGGAGCCCATCAGGTGGCTTTCGTCGATGTCGCCGGTCTGCAGGATCTTCAGCGCCGCGACCAACTGGGTGCGGGCATATTTCGACCGCTTCGGATCGCCATAACCGAGTGTCGCCAGCGAACGCACCACGTTGCGCATGATGTCGTCACGCTTGAGGATCTCGCCATAGTTCGATTCCATCGACCAGATGGCGAGCAGAATGTAGCGGTCGACGCCGAACCGCGCCTCGATCCTGTCCAGCCAAGGCTTCCATTTCTTGGCCATCTGCTGGCCGACGGCTTTGGACTGGTCGTGGACGCGGTTGTCGAAATAATCCCAGGCGGGTGCCGTGAATTCAGGCTGCGTGCGCGCCTTATCCAGCACCACCGGATCGGGCTCCTTGATGTCCCGGAAAGCCTGGTCGTAGACAGAGCCGGAAACGCCGCCGGCCAAGGCGGTGGCACGGAAGCCGGCGACCCATTGCCGGAAACCGGCGTCGGCGAAGGCTGGTCCGGCAGGCATCAGCAAAGCGAGCGAGAGGCTGGCCGCCGTCATGACGCTGGTAAAATGTTTTGCGACATTGCGAACGGACATGTTTTCCCCCTTCTCTGTCTCAGGAATGACCATTCATCGCCGAACCGGGTTAGGAATTAGTTTACCATAGGTGTCGCCTGGAACGAAAAGACACCTCGATGCTTTAACCGGTGGAAGTTTCCCTCACCCGCTCCAGTAATCTTCAATTCCGGCGTGAAAATGTCGCGAGACAGGGATTGCGGAGCCGGGCAGCAAACGGATAATTGAAAGCATGAAAAGAGTTCGCAAGGCAGTTTTCCCAGTCGCCGGTCTCGGCACGCGGTTCCTCCCGGCCACCAAGGCTGTTCCCAAGGAGATGCTGACCGTCGTCGACCGGCCGGTCATCCAGTATGTGGTGGATGAGGCGCGCGAAGCGGGCATCGAGCATTTCATCTTCGTGACGGGCCGAAACAAGGCGGTCATCGAGGACCATTTCGATATCCAGTTCGAACTCTATGACACGCTGGCCCAGCGCGGCAAGGACGAGCAGCTTGCCCGGCTGCAGCGGCTGCAGCCGGGGCCGGGGCAGACCAGCTTCACCCGCCAGCAGGTGCCGATGGGGCTGGGCCATGCCGTCTGGTGCGCGCGGGAACTGGTCGGCGACGAGCCGTTCGCGCTTCTATTGCCCGACATGATCATGCAGTCGGAGAAGAGCTGTATGAAGGCGATGGTCGAGCTCTACGAGGAAACCGGCAACAACATCATCGCCGTGCAGGAATGCGACCCGGCGGAGGCCCACAAATACGGCATCGTCGGTCGCGGCGAGGACACGCATCACGGCTTCCGCATCACCGAGATGGTGGAGAAGCCGAAGACCGGTACAGCACCCTCCAACCTCTACATCAACGGCCGCTACATCCTGCAGCCCGAGATATTCAAGATCCTCGAAGGCCAGGAAAAGGGCGCCGGCAACGAAATACAGCTCACCGACGCGATGCTGAAGCTGGAAAAGCAGCAGGCCTTCTACGGTTACCACTATAAGGGCCGCACCTTCGATTGCGGTTCGCCGGAAGGTTTTGTCGAGGCCAATGTCGCCTTCGCGCTGTGGCGCAGCGACATGAACGAGAACATGGCCGGCGTCATCCGCACGCTGCTTGACGAAATGAAGCCGTCAGAGCGCCGCGGGGCTGCGTTTTAGGGTACGCCGATATTCAGGTGATGCCGGCCTGCGGATGGCCAGTGCCTGCGCTTCCCCGTTCTACTGCGTCGCAGTAGAACTGTGCTCACGTACTTCAAGTACGCTCCGCTCCGGTTCTCGGTATCAGCCATTCTCGGCCTGACCTGAATCTCGACATACCCTTGGCGCATGTGCCTTCAGCGCTGCACTTTCAGGCCGAGATAGATGCTGTTGGCGGTGTAGTCGCGGCCGGGCAGGTTGCTGGTCAGCTTTTCAGTCCTCACCCTTGTGGTGAGACCGGCATAGCGGTTCAGCCACCAGGTCAGCCCAGTTTCGACGCTCAAGATCTGGTCATGGCCATCGATGCCGACATAGTGGCGCCAGTCGAGGCCGAGCGCCGCATTCGCGGTCAGATTGGCGCGGATCTGGCGTTCACCTGTCAGGCGACCGGAGTAGAGGATATCGCCGCTTTCACCTGATGTGGTCGTGGTCTCGACGGTGGTCTTGCCGGTCAGGCCGATCGTGGTGCCGCGCTCCGGCGACCATTTGAGGTCGGCATTGACGGTTGCGCCCGAAATCGCCTCCAGGCTCTTGTCATCGATCGCCTCCCGCAGCCAGCCGGCCGAGAATTCGCCTGACAGCTTCTCACCCATGTCGAGTTGCAGGCCGGCGCGGGCGCCGAGCCGCGTCGAGGAGCGCTCGAAGCCTTCATTGTCGATGCGCTGATCATAGGCTCGGCGGCCGACTTCGATTTCGGTGAACGGGGTGAGGGCCGGGGAGATTTCGTAACCGGTGCGCAAGGTCGCCGTGTAGAGCGTGTTATCCTGATCCTTCTGCGACAGCGTGGTGCCGTCCGAAAGCTTGGCGTCGCCGTAGAAGTCGTGCGAGACCGCGCCGGTCAGCGTGTACTGCATCTTGCCGACATGCTTTTCGACGCCGAGGCTGCCGTCGATCGTCTGGCGCAGCGGCTGGGTGCTGACGCCGGCAATGGCATCGGGCGACGATGCCGATTCCGGCACGGCTTCGTAGCCGAGCTTGGCTATAGCGCGCAGTTCATTGTCGAGGTCGACATTGAGCTGGCCTTCGATGCGGCCTTGCGCATTGTGAACGGGGTAGCCCGACACGGTTTCGCGAAACAGGCCATAGCCGTCGATGGTGGCGGAGTTTTCGCGCCAGTCGGAAACGGCGGTAAAACGCAACGCCGTCTCCGACAGCAGCGCCGAGGTGCCGGCACTGCTCGAATCGGCATTCGTGGTGGCGGTCAGCCCCTGTTCGATCGACGGGCGGATGACGAAGGAGCCCCATTTGACGCCGGTCGGCGCGAACGGATCCTCTTCGGCCTTCTTGTTCTGGCCCTCAATGGCGGCGGTGCGCTCGGCGCCGGGGTCAAGCTTCTGCCTGTCGGCGCTGTCGACGGTGAGGGCACGGCGGTTGGCCGTCTCCTCATCCGTGTCGGTCGTACCGGCGGCGTCCGTCGTGGAGGCCGTCGTTGACGCGGTTGTGCCGGTGGTTGCAGCCGTCGTTTTTTTCTTCTTTTTCGACTTGTCGGCCGTCTTGGCGCCCGCTTTGGCCTTGTCCTGATCCGTCGCGTTCTGCTTGGCGTTCGATGGGCGGCGGCGAGGCTTGGGCGGCGTCGGATTGTCGGTGGAGGTGTCGTCGGTCGCCTGCGGTGGATCAAAAACGCTGCCGGTGGCGGCATCGACGCCCGTGTCGTCTGGGACGGCGCCGGCGCTGGCCGGCAGATAGGTGCGCGACGGCGTATCGTCCTGCGCGGTATTACCCGACGCCTGCTGGCCCTGGGCGGCAACGGCGAGCTGCCTTGCCTTGCGCTGCTGGTCGGACAGGATCGCCGATTCGGAAACCTCGCCGCGCAGCTCGGTTTCCTGGGCATGAAGGGCGATCGGGCGCAGCAAGGCAAGCATGCTGGTTGCCAGCAGCAAGGCGCAGACCGCCTTGCCCTGTCGTCCTCTCGATTTTTCTGGCTGGGCCCCGGACATCGCCACCACTGCTTGCGCGGCGCTATGCGCGCCATACTTACCGAACCGTAAATGGGGATGGTTAACGGAGGGTTGAGGCAGCGATCGTTCGTCCGGTTAAAGTGCCGCTGTTTGCGGGATCGTGTGGCGCGTCCGAGGCCTTCGCCGTCTGGGCGTCAGTGCCATTTCTGTTGGACAGGCGGGCGGCAAAGCGCTAATCGCATCACCCATGCATGCGAAATCCCTGGATAAGAAGCCCCTGGACAGGCAAGCGTCGATTGATTCGGCACTGAGAACGGTGGCGACCGAGCAGGCCGGGATCGCCGCCCTGGCCGAAGCGCTCGAGAACGGACTGGCCGCGCCTTTCGCGCAAGCCGTCGACATGATCTCGAAGATCGAGGGCCGGCTGATCGTCACCGGCGTCGGCAAAAGCGGCCATATCGGCTCGAAGATCGCGGCGACGCTGGCTTCGACCGGCACGCCAGCCTTCTTCGTCCATCCCGTCGAGGCCAACCATGGCGATCTCGGCATGATCGCCAAGGACGATGCTATCATCGCCATGTCGTGGTCGGGCGAAAGCCTCGAGCTCAAGGGCATCATCGCCTATTCCAGGCGCTTCTCCATTCCGCTTATTGCCATAACTGCTGGGGAGACATCGGCGCTGGCGCGTGCGGCCGATGTGGTGCTGCTTTTGCCGCGCACCCCCGAGGCCTGTCCGCACGGCCTGGCGCCGACGACATCGACACTACTGCAACTGGTCATCGGCGATGCTCTGGCGATAGCGTTGCTCGAGGCGCGCGGCTTCACGCCGGATCATTTCCGCACCTTCCATCCCGGCGGCCAGCTCGGCGCCAATTTGACGCTGGTCTCCGAGATCATGCGGGTAGGCGACCAGATTCCGCTGGCACTTCTCGGCACCAAGATGCCGGAAGCGGTCATGACGCTGTCGCACAAGAAGGTCGGCTGCGTCCTGATCGTCGACACCAATGGCGAATTGGCCGGGATCATCACCGACGGCGATGTCGCGCGCAACCTGCACCGCCACCTGGCCGACGTCATCGTCGACGAGGTGATGACCCGCACGCCCAAGACGGTCGACCCGCAGACGCTTGCCGGCACGGCGATCGCGCTGCTCAACGAGCACAATATCGGTGCGCTGGTGGTGACCAAGAACAACATGCCGCTCGGCGTGGTGCATTTCCACGACCTGCTGCGAATCGGTGCTGCCTGAGGTGCATTGATATTCAGGTGAGGCCGGCCTGCGAACGGCTGATACCTGCGGGTAGTGTCTCAGTTTGAAATTTGCCGGTTAGGCGAAACCGCCTCGCCGCGTTTGCTCCAATAGGCCGAACCGCCTATATGCTTACCGGAAAGCATGAGCCGGACATATGCCGCGAATTTGGAAGATTGTACGCCATGGGGCTCCTGACCAATGGGAGGATTCCATCCCAGAGAAGTCGTTGGCTAAAGGCCAACGGGCTGTACTTCTTTGGCGTCTAGCCTTGAGCCACCTGCCACCTGCTGCATCACCACTCCCACGAAACGCGCCGCGCCCCACTACCTCACTTACCGTGAAACGCGACCGCTCGGGAAACAAGAGCTTCACCGTGTACGCGAGCGGCAGCCCAATACACTATATTGCGACCTTGGAGGACGCCCCGGATGCCAACCGGACCTAAAGGCCAGAAGCGCCCCGCCGACGTTATCGGCAATGCCGTCCGCGTCATGCGCATTGCCACCGGCGATGAAGCCGACGACGTGATTGACGACGGCAAAGACCCTGCCGCGAAGTCGCTTGGCGCGAAGGGCGGAAAGAAGCGCGCCGCCAATATGACGCCAGAGCGGCGCACCGAGATCGCCAAGCAGGCAGCTGCTAAGCGCTGGCAAAGCCTTAGCGGCCAGTTTCCTATGCTGCCTTAGCCGTTTTGCCACGTCCTTTATGGGTTCAGCGGTCGGCAAATTTTCGGGCATCGTCGCGCCACTGTTCCGCATCGTCTGGCGGACATCGTGAGCTATGGCCTTGTCCTTGGAAATTAGGTTGTATTCTCCCTTGATGCCTTCCTTTTGGATCACGTCAGCCGCGACATTCATCTGAAATTCGTTCGCTGAAAGTTCGAGCGGACCAGCGTGATCGAATGGGTTGTCATCTTGCTGTAGGCCCTTTTTTGCCAGCACATCACGTCGGCTCATGCCATACAGCCCTTGATATCGCGCATCGTGAAAGAGCGGCTGTTTCTTGCTCGACAGGCCCGCGCCCTGAGCAACACCGCTGACAACCCGAAAAGCCGTCTTTACACGTTCGCGAAGCTGGAGGCGCTTCTCATCGGCCGAAAGCGCGTCCTCCTGCTCCATTCTATGCGTCTGCACGACGAAGTAAGCTTGTGCGCCAGCAATCTCTGGTTTGCTGGGATCGCCGTTCATGGCGATGAGACGGCAAGCGCCCCTCGTGAGGAAATAATCATCGCCGCGCTTCTGAGCACCACCGCCGACTTCCATCAACTTGTGCGTCAACACAACTTGATGTGACGGGTCTATGCCGTTTGCCGTCAGAAACCGCAATTGCTAAATTTCAAACTGAGACACTACCTACCTGCGCTTCCCCGTTCTATTGCGTCGCAGTAGAACTGAGCTCACGTACGAAAAGTACGCTCCGCTCCGGCTCTCGGTATCAGCCATTTTCGACTCGGCCTGACCTGAACCTCAACACATCTTGTGCACCGCCGCCCGGGTTGAAAATTTCAGACGCGTTCCACCGTCAATTCCAGATCGGTATCCGCAGCACTCGTCACGCGCACCTGCGTGCCGGCGGGCAGGTCCGGGCCGGAGACGCGCCATAGCGTGTCGCCGAGCTTGATGCGGCCGCGGCCGTTGGCGATCGGTTCGGCGAGCGTCGCCATGCGACCGACCATCTGCGCGCCGCGCCGGTTAAGTAGCGGCTGGTCGGTCGGATCATTGCGGCTGCCGACCACCCTCTTGCCGACATAGGCCGAGACCAGCGACAGCGCGAGGAACGCGAGGACCTGAACCTGCCAGGTCCAGAATGCCGCGTCCCAGATCAGCAGCGACACCGCGCCGATGATCAGCGCGGCGATGCCGATCCACAGCATGAAGATGCCGGGCGCGATGATTTCCATCACCAGCAGGACGAAGCCCAGAACCATCCAGCTCCACGGGCCGAGTTCGGAAATGACACGATCGATCATGGTGTTCTCCTCTGTTGGAGACTTCAATTATCGGTCGGACGCACGACTGGCGGGCGGGCGGCCTGCCTCTGCGAACCGGTCGTGCCTTCGCTGCGGAAGACTTCCTTGGCGATTTCGCCGATGCCGCCGAGCGAGCCGATCAGCGACGACGCCTCGAAGGGCATCAGCACGATCTTGCTGTTGGTGGCGGTGCCGATCCTGCCAAGAGCTTCGGTGTATTTCAGCGCGACGAAGTAATTCAGCGCCTGCACGTCGCCCTTGGAAATCGCTTCCGACACCACCTGCGTGGCGCGGGCTTCGGCCTCGGCCGAGCGCTCGCGAGCCTCGGCGTCACGGAAGGCGGCTTCCTTGCGGCCTTCGGCTTCCAGGATCTGCGATTGCTTGAGGCCTTCGGCGGCGAGGATCTGCGCGCGCTTGTTACGCTCGGCGGTCATCTGGCGGCCCATCGATTCGATGAGGTTGGCCGGTGGGTTGATATCCTTGATCTCGACGCGGGTGATCTTGATGCCCCACGGATGCGCCGCCTCGTCGACGACGCGCAGCAGGCGTTCGTTGATAGCGTCGCGGTTCGACAACAGCTCATCGAGGTCCATCGAGCCCATGACGGTACGGATGTTGGTCATCGTCAAGTTGAGAATGGCGTTCTGCAGGCCGGCAACCTGGTAAGCGGCCTGTGCCGCGTTGAGGATCTGGTAGAAGGCGATGCCGTCGACGCCGACGATGGCGTTGTCGCGGGTGATGATCTCCTGGCTCGGAACGTCGAGCACCTGTTCCATCATGTTCATCTTGGCGCCGATGCGGTCGACGAACGGGGTGATGATATTGAGGCCGGGGCTCAGTGTCCTAGTGTAACGACCAAAGCGTTCGACGGTATAGTTGTAGCCTTGCGGAACTGTCTTGATGCCTTTGAACAGCACCAGCACGACAAGTGCGACAAGAACAATGACCGCAATATCGAAACCACTGAAATCCATTTGGCTCTCCCTCAGAAGCAGGCCGCGAGAGCCATTCCCGCGCAGCCGACTTCACCAAAGACTTAAGTGTGTTTCAGGTGCGTTACAATCAGGTGATGAAGGATTGTTTGTCGGTTTGCACTCACCGGTTGAAGGCGAACAGCTCTGCATCCGTGTCGTCCAGTCCTTTGATCGAGGCCGAGACAATTTCGGAAGCGATGCGCGAAAAGGTGATGCCATTGCCGCCATAACCCATCACCGCATGGATGCGAGGATGTCTGGGGATAGCTCCGATATAGGGCAGGCCGGTGGTGGTTGTGCCGAAGGAGCCGGTCCAGGCGAATTCGGGCCTTACGTCGAGATGGGGCAACAGGCGGCCCAGCTTTTCGGCGATGCGGGCGCTCTTGTCGGCGATCAGTTCATCGCGCCGGGTCTCGTCGACAAAATCCTCGTCCTCGCCGCCGCAAATGACACGGCCATCCGGCGTCGCGCGCATGTAGAGGTAGGGATCCGACGCCTCCCAGATGAACGCTGCCTGCGGCCAGAGTTTTTGGGGCTGCGGGCGCGTCGCGATCGCCCAGGTCGAGATGATCCGGTGAGCGGTGGCCGGCACGATGTCGACCAGTTCGTACCCGGTGGCCAGAACCACATGCCGTGCCGTTATGGTGGGGCCGTCTTTCGTGGCCACGGCCACCGCGTCGGCATTGTCTTCGATCGCCGTCGCTTCGACGGGCGCGTGGAAGCGGGCCTTGCGCTCCAGCGCCTTGAGCAGCAGCCCGGCGGTCAGCCTGCGCGGGTCGAGCGCGATGTTGCCATGGCTGAGAATGGCGCCGCCGCGGTCGATGCCGAATGTCTCCGCCAGCGGCTGCGGCGTCAGATAGGTGGCGGCAATGCCCGCTTGCCGCCGCGCTTCGGCTTCAGCATGCAGTTCCGATGGGCCAAGCAGCGTGCCGGCAAGATAAAGCGACTGGGTGCGCCGCAGGCGACAGTCGATTGCGAGATCCTCGATGCGGCCAGCCAGGTTGGAAACGGCGAGCCGCGAGCGGCGCCAGGCCTGCTGTGCCTTGGTCTTGCCGATCATCTTCGAGAGCGTCGAAAGCGGCTGGTCGATTTCGAACTGGACCAGCGCTGTAGTCGCGGCGGTCGAGCCTTTCAGCGGCCCGCGCCGGTCGATGCAGATCACGGCATGACCGTCCGCCGTCAGCGCCTCTGCCATCATGGCGCCGCTGATGCCCATGCCGATGATCAGCACGTCGGTCTTGACGTCGCGGGTCAGCGCCGATGTCGGAACGGCAGGCGCGCGATAGGCGGACCAGACGGGCCGGCCAGTTCTGAGGTCGAGTTTGCGGGACATTTAGTTCTCCGGAGGGTGCCGCTCAACGCCCCGGAGTGGCCGTTGTTCCGGGTGTCAGATCCAGCCTAACAATTCACGCCGCACCATCGCCTCGATCACCGCCATGCCTTCGGCGCTATCGTTGAGGCAAGGGATGTGCGCAAAATTCTTGCCGCCGGCGTGATGGAAAGTCTCCGCCGCTTCCCGGCCGATCTCATCCAGCGTCTCGATGCAGTCGACGGAAAAGCCGGGATTGACGATGGCGATCGACTTGACGCCGTCCTTGCCCAGTTTCTCTACTGTCTTGTCGGTGTAGGGCTGCAGCCATTCCTGCGCGCCGAAGCGCGACTGGAAGGTGATGATCAGTTTCTTGTCATCCCAGCCGAGCCGTTCGCGCAACAGCCGTGTCGTCTTCTGGCAGTGGCAATAATAGGGATCGCCCTTCTCGAAATAGGGCTTTGGGATGCCGTGATAGGAGGTGATGACCACCTCTGGTTCGAAATCCAGCGTTGCGAGGTTCTGCTCGATCGAACGCGCCAGCGCCTCGATATAGACAGGCTCGTCATAGTAAGGCGGCACGCTGCGGATGGCCGGTGCGCGGCGCATCTTCATCAGGGCGCGAAACAGCTGGTCGTTGGCTGTTGCCGTCGTGGTCGCCGAATACTGGGGATAGAGCGGGAACGAAAGAATGCGGTCGCAGCCCTGTGCGACCAGCCTCTCGGCGACACTTGCGGTCGAAGGATTGCCGTAACGCATCGCCCAATCGACGACGACATCAGGCAGGTCGCGCAACGCTTCGGCCAGCTTTTCGCCCTGGGCGCGGGTGTAGGTGCGCAGCGGCGACTCGTTCTTCTCCCGGTTCCAGATCCGGGCATAGTTGGCGCCCGACTTCTTCGGCCGCATCGTGAGCACCAGGCCGTAAAGGATCGGGTACCAGATCGCCCTGTTGAGCTCGATGACGCGCGGATCGGACAGGAACTCGCGGAGATACCGCCACATCGGCTTGAAATCGGTGCCGTCAGGCGTGCCGAGATTGATCAGCATGACGCCGATCTTGCCGGTCTTGACCGGCGGATGCCCGGCCGGCCGTGGGCCGAGGGCCTTCGCGGCTTTGGAATCGACAGGAGTGGAAGGCGTCATACGGGTTCTCCAGGAGACGCGAACCTAACCATCTTGCGCGGGCTTTCAATGCAGCGTCTGGCCGCACCTTAGGCCGAAAACATGAAACCCGCCCGGTTCCCGGGCGGGTTTCATTCCTGAAAGGGCGAAGGGAGGTTACTTCGCCGGGATTGTCAGCGTCGCGCCGAGCTTGAGCTGGTGAGGCCTTTGACCCTTGTTGGCCTCGTAGATGAGTTTCCACTTGGTCGCGTCGCCATAGGCTTGCTTGGCCAGATCCCAATAGGTATCGCCGGCGACGATAACATGGCTGCCTGTGGCTGGTGCGGCTTCCGCGGGCTTTGCCGGTTCGACAGGCTTTGCGGGTTCTGCCGGCGCGGGCGCCGCGGGTGCAGGAGCAGGTTCAGCCGGTTTTGCCGGTTCGGCTGGTGCCGGTGCCGGAGCAGCGGGAGCCGGCGGGGCCGGTGGCGGCGGTGCTGCCTCCGTCGATATGGCCGGTGGCGTGTTGGCGATATCGCCCGAGTTGGCGGGCAGTTCCGGCATTGCAGGGGCGGCATCCGCGGGCTTTGCCGGTTCAGCCGGCTTGGCGGCCTCGGCTGGCGCTGGCGTTGCAGGAGCGGGCGCCGGGGTTGCCGGCGCGGTCTCGGCTGGCTTGGCAGGCTCGGCGGCAGGTGCTGCCGGTGCTGCGGCAACGGTCGCGGCGATCTCGGTGATGCGGCCGTCGAGCCTGGGCGTGTAGGGCCGGTGGGCGGCGAGATAGTCGGCAACGACCTGTTCGAGACCGGGACCATAATCATAGGCGTTCTTGGCCTTTTCGGCGAAGATTTTGTAGCCGTCGCCGCCCTGGCGGACATAGTTGTTGGTGGCGACGAGATAGTCCTTGTCGGGATTGATCGGCGTCCAGGCGCCGTTCTCCATCACTTCGACGGATTTGACGCGGCCGGCATTGGGCGCGACCGACTTGTCGAAGGAATATTTGAGGCCCGCCACCTGCGGGAAGCGGCCGGCGCCGTCCTCGATCTGGCTGAGGCCGCCTTCGAGACCGGCCACCAGGTCCTTACCGGAAATCTGGAAGGTCGCCAGCGTGTTCTGGAACGGCAGCACGGTCAGCACCTCACCCATGGTGACGGTGCCCTTGTCGATCGAGGCGCGCAGGCCGCCACCATTGGAGATGACGATCTCGACACCCTGTCCCTTGACGCGGTCGAGGATGGCGTCGGAGACGAGGTTGCCCATCGCGCATTCCTTGGCGCGGCAATTCTCGCGGCTGCCGTCGATGACGTCGGTGGTCTCGGCCACTTCCTTGTTCTTCAGGGCCTCGATCGGTGCGCCAAGTTCCTTGATGCGGGCGAGCACGGCGGGATCGGGAGTGATCGACTTGTCGAGATAGATCGGGTCGCCGCTGGCCGATTTGACGACGCCATTGTCGTCGAACACGATCTTGAACTCACCGAGATATTTCGAATAGGAGGCCGCCTGCACGACCGGCACCTTGTAGCCGTCGGGATTGTCCACCATCGTCGGATAGGGGCCTTCTGCCTTCGGGTCGGTGTTCGACAGAAGCGAGTGGCTGTGGCCACCGACGACGACATCGATGCCCGGGATCTTGGCAATGACATCGCGCTCGCGCCGATAGCCGATATGGGTGACGGCGATGATCTTGTTGACGCCTTGCGCCTTCAGCTTCTCGACCTCGGCGGTGATCGACTTGACGTCGTCCGCGATGGCGATGTTGGGGCCGGGCGAGGCGAGTTCCGGCGTGTCGTTGGTGACGGCGCCGATGATGCCGATCTTCTGTCCGCCGACCTCGACGACGATCGACGGCTTGATCTTGCCGGCTGCGCCGGATTTGTCGTTGGGCACGACATTGGCACTGACGATCGGGAACTTCGCCTTGTCGAGGAAAGGCACCAGCGCGCTCTCGCCGTCGTCGAATTCGTGGTTGCCGAGCGTCACCGCGTCGGGCTTTATCTGATTGAGGAATTCCTCTTCCACGGTGCCTTTGTAGGTGGTGTAGAACAGCGATCCCTGGAAGCTGTCGCCGGCATTGAGCAGCAGCACGTTCTGACCTTCGAGCTTCTTGCGTTCCTGGGCGACCGCCGTGATCAGCCGGCCGGCGCCGCCGATGCATTCGCCCTTGGTTTCTTCATCGGCCGAACAGGTCGATTCGTATTTGTTGTTGCCTTCGATGCGGCTGTGCCAATCATTGAAATGCAAAATGTTCAGTGTGTAGTCGGCAAAGGATGCGCCGGCCGACAGGCCAAGCGTCGATACGGACAGGGCGGCAATGGCGGCAAATTTCTTCATCTTCGTCTCCCGGTAGGCTGACCAGAGGCGTTTAGCGCCTTTGCTTGACTGGGGTATAACAGCCAGCGTTTTGACCATGTTCCCATCGCGTTCCGGCTGACGCAAGCGGAAATGCCGGGGGTTGTTTGCAAGCGCACAACCGGGGGTATTTGCCGGCGAAAAACCCGGGGTATTTGCAAATGCAAAAAAGGACGGCGGCCACAGGGCCGCCGTCCTTTAGCTCGGTTAGTGCTGGTTCAAGTACGACGTGTAAACACGAAGTTCTTGCCGGCCGAGTCCGTGCAGTTGAGCTGGTTGATGGACACCATCAGGCAGTTGGTGTTGATCTGCGTGTGGCGGATCAACGAGGTGCCGGTGATCTCGAGCGATGTGGCGCCGGTCATGGTGTAAGTGCCCTCGGCGAACGGCTCTCCGGTCTCGGCGGAAACAGTCTTGTATTTTCCGCCGTTGAATGTCGAAAGCGCCTTGCCCGTGCCGTCGATCCACGAGCCTTCGACGCCTTTCGGCGCCGCCGCCATCGGCGGCTCATTGGGCCCGCTGGTCGTACAGGCAGCAAGCCCCGCCAACGCAACGGCTGCGACGCTCATCGAAAGACTCTTGCGTGCAATATTCATATGAAAACCCTCTCCTCAGTCCGCATGCCTTCAATCGCCCGATTTCCGGGCGATTGCAAGGCAGGGGCGGGTGTTCTGCTGAGTGCTATCGGACGAGGATGTTGCGGAATTGCCACGGGTCGCTGCGGTCGAGGTCCTCCGGGAAGAGGCCCGGGCGCCTGTCGAGCGGCGTCCAGTCGGTGTAATGGCCTTCGACCGGTCCGAGATAGGGCGCCTGCACTTCCAGGCAGCGCTTGTAGTCCATCTCGTCGGCCTCGACGATGCCGGCATCCGGGTTTTCCAGGGCCCAGACCATGCCGGCGAGAACGGCCGAAGTGACCTGCATGCCAGTGGCATTCTGATAGGGCGCCAGCTTGCGCGCCTCGGCGAGCGAGAGGTGCGAGCCGTACCAGTAGGCATTCTTGTCGTGGCCGTAGAGCAGGACGCCGAGTTCGTCGACACCGTCGACCAACTCGTTCTCGTCGAGCACGTGGTGCACGGCTTGAGGCTTGCCGGCGGCGCCGAACATTTCGTCCAGCGACAGCATCGCGTCGTTGCAGGGGTGGTAGGCGTAGTGGCAGGTGGGGCGGTACTGAACCTTGCCCTTCTTGGAGCGCACGGTGAAGAAATCGGCGATCGAGATCGCCTCGTTGTGCGTCACCAGCAGGCCGTATTGCGGGCCCGGCGTCGGGCACCAGGAGCGCACGCGCGTGTTGGCGCCGGGCTGCTCCAGATAGATCGCGGCCTTGGAGCCGTGCTTGTGCTTCTTGCCGTTCTTCGGCATCCACTTCTCATGCGTGCCCCAACCGAGCTCGGCCGGCTGCAGGCCTTCGGAGATGAAGCCCTCGACCGACCAGGTGTTCCAGAACACATCCATCGGCTTCGGCTTCTTGGCGCGCTGGGTGTCGCGCTCGGCGATGTGGATGCCCTTGACGCCGGCCTTCTTCATCAGCTTGGCCCAGCCCTCGCGGTCGTCCTGCGCGGGCTCAGAGAATTCCAGGTCAAGATCGGTGGCGAGGTTCACCAGCGCCTGCTTGACGAACCACGAAACCATGCCGGGGTTGGCGCCGCAGGTGGAGACGGCGGTGGCGCCGCCAGGCTTGTCGTGCTTCTCCTTGATCAGCGCTTCGCGCAGCGCATAGTTGGTGCGGCTGGCATTGTCGGCCTTGGCGTCGAAATAAAAGCCGAGCCACGGCTCGACGACGGTGTCGATGTAGAGCACGCCGAGCTTGCGGCAGAGGCGCATCAGGTCCACCGAGCCGGTATCGACCGACAAATTGATGCAAAAGCCCTGGCCGCCGCCATTGGTCAGCAGCGGCGTCAGAAGCTTCTTGTAGTTCTTCTCGCTCACCGCTTCCTGGACGAAGGCGATGCCGCGCTCGTCGAGCAGCTTGCGGTCGGTGTCGCGCGGGTCGAGGACCGTCATGCGCGACTTGTCGAACTTGAAATGGCGTTCGAGGAGAGGCAGCGTTCCCCGGCCGATCGAACCGAAGCCGATCATCACCACGGGGCCGGTAATCTCACCGTAAACGGGCCAGTTTTCATTCGCCATTTTATCGAGCACTCCTTCGGACATATGCAAAAACCAGGCAAACACCTGCAAAACCAGAGGGCATTTTCGCCCAACGGTCATGCGCTACATCACAGATCATTGTCATAAACCAGCGAAAAGCGCCAACCCGGGCTAGCCGTCCCTGGCCATGTGGTTAAGGACCGAGATCAGCCGGTCGCGGTCCGATGTCAGGCCCTTATAGTCGAGTTGGTCGAGGTCGAGCGCTTAGAGCTGGGCGGCAAAAGACACTGCGAGCGTCGCCCGGTCGGGGTGCCGCGCCAGCACGGCGAGCGGGTCGAGATGGATGCGGATGGTGAACAGGATGTCGCGTGAGGACGGCAATTTGCGCAGCGTCTGACGCTCGACGCGGATGAAGCCGTGCGCCTTGACGTCACCGTCGGGGAAGCGCGTCGGCCGGTTGGTGGCGCGGTCGATGCGCTCGACATTCGATAGTGGATGGTAGAGCGCATTGTCGGCCTGGATCGACCAGTTGAAGCGCTCGACCGCCTGGCCCTGCAGGCCGTCGAACATGCGGTTGATCAATGCGGCAGGGCGCGTGCCCGGGCCGAAGCCCGGCACGGGTTCGTGGATCTGCTGCAGCGGCTTGCCGAACTTTTCGAGCAGCGACCAGGATGAGGGAAAGCATAACGAACCCGCCGCGAGCCGCCAGCCGCTGTCGTCGCGGCGCATCAGGATCAGGTCTTCCTGGACCAGCAGCGAGGCAGCGACCAGCGGCGCGTCGGCAAGGTCCGAAGGCAAAGCAGGGTGGTTCGCGGCGCCCACGACCTCGACACCCGCATCGGTGCGGCGATGGGTGTGCGGAAATCGCTCCGGCAGGTAGGCGCCGAGCAAGTCGAGCACTTCGCGTTGGGCGTCGCGCGTGCCGTCCTCCTCGACGAAGACCCGCTCGGGGATTTCAGCATAAAGCCGGCGCTTCTCGGCGAGATAGGGCAGAAGATGGTCGTCGACCTCGATCCAGTTTGCCGGCTCAAGGGGCTTCAGCCCGATGTTGAACAGCTTCGACGAGCCGTCATAGGGGGTGTGGGTGGGCAGGGCCTCGACCAAGCTCATGCTTCCTTGAAAGCGTCGAGACTGGCGGCGGTCATCCTGGCCAGGAATTCGGTGACATCGTAGTCCGCGGCGCCTGCCTTGGCGAAAGGGTCGGCAGCTAGCCTCTCGTCGAGGATATCGCGCGGGCATTGGGCGATGATGACGCCGCCGGTACGCGGTTTCTTCGGCCCGGAGGCGATGAAGACGCCCTCCGCATAGCAGGCCTTCAGCCATTCGATATGCGCCGCCTGCAAGCGGTCGATCTCGGTCAGAGGCACCTTGTAGTTCAGCGAAACGACGAACATGGCATTCTCCTGGTCACGCCAGCCTTGCGGGGATCAGGCCGCGCAGCGAATTGCCGACAAAGAGTACCTTGGCCGACTTCAGATCATCGTAGGTGTAGATCGCTTCCGCCGCCCGGCCTTCATCCAGAAGCTCGGCGCGCAATACGCCAGGCAGCAGGCCGCAATCGAGCCGGGGCGTTGCCAGCACGCCGTCGCCGAAATCGGCGAAGACGTTGGTGATGGTTCCTTCGCAGATTTCGCCGCGCTCATTGGCCAGGATCACCTCGTCGGCCTGGGTGATGAGATATTCGGAGCGGGCGTGGGTGTAGAGGTGGCGCCGGCTGGTCTTGTGGCGCAGCAGCGTATTGCCGGAATCGAGCCGCGTCCGCGCCAGCCGCAGCTTCCAGACCTTGTCGGCAGCGAGCGGTTCGTAGGGGTGCGCCGAGGCGGTGGCTTCGCCGTTGCGCGCCAAAGCGAGCCGCGTGCGCATGGCGGTTCGGGACCCGTCGACGGCGTTGCCCAGCACGGCGCCTATTCCCTGCGGACCGCAGGCGAAGCCGAGTTCCGCCGCCGAGCCATAGAGGCGCACAAGGTGGCGATCGAAGCGCAGGAAGCCCGTCTCCGGCTGCCAGCGCATGGTCTCGATCAGCTCGAAATCGGCGGCGTCCCCGTCGCGAAGCGGGCTTTGAGCAGACACTCCTGATACTCCTCCTCAGGCGTCGAATCGAAGACGATGCCGCCGCCGACATTGTAGACGGCCTCGCCATTGGCGAAGAGCGAGATGGTGCGGATCGCCACGGAAAAACGCATCGTGCCGCCGGGCGCAATCCAGCCGATGGCGCCGCAATAGACATCACGCGGCGTGCCCTCCAGGTCGTGCAGGATCTCCATGGCACGGATTTTGGGCGCTCCGGTGATCGAGCCACAGGGAAAGAGGGCTGCAAAGATCTGGTGGATCGAGAGCCCCGGCAGCAGCTTCGCCCTGACGTCGCTCACCATCTGATGGACGGTCGGGTAGCTCTCGATGCGGAACAGTTCCGGCACCTCCAGCGTGCCGACCTCGCTGATCAGCGAGATGTCGTTGCGCAGGAGGTCGACGATCATCCGGTTCTCGGCCTGGTTCTTTTCGTCATTGCGCAGGAAGGTCTTCTGCCGCTCGTCCTCGGCTTTGGTCGCGCCGCGCGGTGCCGTGCCTTTCATCGGATGGGTCTCGATCATCCCTGCGGCATCGATCTCGAAGAACAGTTCGGGCGAGCGCGACAGCACGATCGGGTCACCCAGCGCCACCAGCGCGCCATACTTCACCGGCTGGCGTTCGGTCAGCGCATCGAAAGCGGCAAGCGGATCGCCGGTCCATTGCGCCTGCACCGGAAAGGTCAGATTGCCCTGGTAGCAATCGCCTTGCCTGATGTGCTGGTGCAACCGCGAGAACCGCTTCTCGTAATCCTCGAACGACCAGGCCGCCCTTGCATCGAAGATCGGACCGTTCGTTGCCGCTGTGTTGCGCTGTGGCACTGCTTCCTCGACCGGAGCGTCGAAGACGCCGAGGCGGACCAGCGGCGCGCGACGTCCCTTCGGCAGCAAGGGAACGAGTTTCGGTTCGAGCAGGTAGCCGGCCTCGTAGGAGAAATAGCCGGCCAGCCATTTGCCGGCATCATGGGCCGCCTGTGCTGCTTGCAACGCCGCCGGGAAGTCCTTCGCCTCACGCGCGACGATAATGTCGGCCGGCCGGTCGAAAACGAGCTGGCGCGCGCTTTCGTCGTTGCGGAAAATGGCGGCGGGCAGGGACATGGGAACCGGGATCGATGAAGCCGACGATCGCTCTATATGGGGGGCCGCTCGCGTGCAATCGAGGGAACGGCACCTTGCCCCTCAAAGCCGACCTATAGCCGGCCTTGCCTGCCAAAAACAAAACCGGCGGGCCTTTGGCGCCGCCGGCTTAATAATCCGCCTCCAGCGTTCAGGTGTTGCTGGAGGTTCCGGCGCTCGGAAATTGTTTTGCGAATTCCGCCTCATTGCCGGATGCCAGCAGCTTGGCCTGTTCCACCCAGCGCTCACGCTCGACGCGGCCGCCGAATTGCAGGGCGTGCTCGATTCGCTCGATGTCGGCGGTAGTCCAGGCGGCGATCTGGGCGAAGGTGGTCACGCCTTGTCCCTTGAGCAGCTTCTCGTTGACCGGGCCGATGCCGATCAGCCGGCGCAGATTGTCTGGTTTGGCCGCTGCCGGTGCGGCTGGCTTGGGAGCAACTGTCTTGGGAGCAACTGGCTTAGGAGCGGCCGCGCTCTTGGTTGCCGAGCCGGCGGCCGCGGGTTTGCTCGCCGCGGGTTTGGCTGGATCTGTGGCCTTGGCCGCGGCGGGTTTCGCCGCTGCCGGCTTAGCGGCGGCCGGTTTGGCCGGTGCAGCCTTGGTTGCCGCCGGAGCGAATTTGGCCGCGGCGGGCGTCGACAGCAGGGCTGCCGGAGGCTGGCTGGCGGCCTTTGCTCCGCCACCCGTGGAAGCCTGCGCGTCGCGCAACTGGCGCTCGAGGTCGGCGCGTGTCTTGCCGCATGCATTGAGTTCGCCGGTCAGACGGTCGCTGTCGGCGCGCAGCCGGTCGCGCTCGCTGCGGGTGCGGTCGAGGTCGCCGCGCAGACCGTCGAGCTCACCACGCAGGCGACCCCAGATGAACCAGCCAACCAATACACCCACAAGGAACGCCAGGAGCATGTAGATAAAAGTGCCCATTGTCTCTCTCCAGTCAGATCCGTCTGCCGTGGGTCATGACCTTCGGCGATGGACTTCTCGATGATGGTTCCGCGGGTTCGCAGAACAGCCGGCCTCGGTTCGAGCGGTCGGCAATCGGCTTTGCTTGCCCATGGCCAACGGCCGTTGTCGCGTTCGCCTGAGCGTCACGTCCGGCTGAGATTTTCCCTCGCCGATCCGCATGCGCTCCGGCTGAGCTTGCAGCGAAGGCTATCATAGAGCTTGCGGAAAGCTACGGGAAAACGTCCGTCGAGAGTTCTTCAAGAACAAATATTTAGCGCAGGAATAGTGCGATCCAAACATGCATTCCGGCTAAACTGTTTTTCGCAGGCTTAGAGGTCTCAACCGTCGAGCGTTTCCAGTTCGTCGATCAGGCCGCTGATGACACCGAGCCCGATCTGCCAGAAGGCGGGGTCGGTGGCGTCGAGGCCGAAGGGCGCCAGAAGCTGCGAATGATGCTTGGTGCCGCCGGCGCGCAGCATCTCGAAATACTTGTCCTGGAAGCCGCGCTCGGCGTTCTGGTAAACGGCGTAGAGCGAGTTCACCAGGCAGTCGCCAAAAGCATAGGCATAGACGTAGAAGGGCGAGTGGATGAAGTGCGGGATGTAGGTCCAGAATACCTCATAGCCATCGCGCAGCTTGATCGCGGGACCGAGGCTTTCGGCCTGCACTTCCAGCCAGAACTGGCCGAGCCTGTCGGATGTCAGTTCGCCGTTGCGGCGCTCGGCATGCACCTTGCGTTCGAATTCGTAGAAGGCGATCTGGCGCACCACCGTGTTGATCATGTCCTCGACCTTCTGGGCGAGCATGGCCTTGCGCTCACGCCTGTCAGTGGTCTGCTCGAGCAGCGAGCGGAAGGTCAGCATCTCGCCGAAGACGGAAGCCGTCTCGGCCAGCGTCAGTGGCGTCGAGGCCATCAGCGCGCCCTGGCCGGCGGCCAGCACCTGGTGCACGCCGTGGCCGAGTTCATGCGCCAGCGTCATCACGTCACGCGGCTTGCCCATGTAGTTGAGCAGCACGTAGGGGTGCGCCGACGGCACGGTGGGATGCGCAAAGGCGCCTGGCGACTTGCCCGGGCGCACCGGCGCGTCGATCCAGTTGCGGTCGAAGAAGCTGCGGGCGATCTCGGCCATCTCGGGCGAGAAGCGCTGATAGGCGGACAGCACGGTGTTCCTGGCTTCGTCCCAGCCGATCACCGCTTGCGGTGTCTCCGGCAGCGGCGCGTTGCGGTCCCAGTGGTTCATCACGTCCATGCCGAGCCAGCGCGCCTTCATGGCGTAGTAGCGGTGCGAAAGGCGCGGATAGGCCTCGCGCACCGCGGTGGCGAGCGCATCGACGACGCCGCGCTCGACACGGTTGGCGAGATGGCGTGAATCGGCGATGTCCTCGAAGCCGCGCCAACGGTCGGATATTTCCTTGTCCTTGGCCAGCGTGTTGGTGATCAGCGTGAAGGTGCGCAAATTCTTGCGGAAGGTCGCGGCCAGCGCCTCGGAGGCGCGGCGGCGCACCTCGCCATCGGCATCCTGCAGGCGGTTGAGCGCCGGCTCCAGCGTCAGCTCCTCGCCATCGACGTCGAAGCGGAGGTCGGTCATCGTCTCGTCGAAAAGGCGGTTCCAGGCGCCGCGTCCGGTAATCGACTTCTCGTGGAAAAGCTGCTCGACTCGATCCTCGAGCTGGTAGGGCTTGTCCATTCTGAGGTCGAGCACCCAGGGCCGATAGTGGCCGAAAGCGGAATCGCCGGCCAGTGCGCCTTCGATCGCGGCGTCCTCGATCAGGTTCAGTTCGAGCGCGAAGAACAGAAGATGCGCGCTGGCGTCGGTCATCTTCTCCTGGATGTCGCCATAGAGCTTGGCGCGCTGCGGATCGGCGGTGTTGCCGGCGTAGACCAGGCCGGCATAGGAGACGATGCGGCCGATCAGTTCCTCCAGCGCCTCGTAGGCGACCAGCGCCTCGCCAAGCTTGCCGGCGCTGCCGCGCCCGGCCTCGGCGGCGAGCGTGCCCTTCCAGCGGCTCTCGAAAGCGATCGCGTCGGCGGCGGCCCTGGCGATGTCACGCTTCAGTTCCGGGGCTTCCATGCCGGCATAGAGGTCGGCAAGGTTCCATTCCGGCAGATCGCCAAGCTCGGCCGCGCCCTGACCGGACGCTGGTGCCGCAAGCCGCCGACCAAACATCATGCGCATCGACAATACCTTTTTTTCATCAAGAAGAGAGAATTCAAGGGGAACAGAGAAGCCGGTCAAATCCTAAGCAATTCGTTCACCGGGTTTTTTGAAAGCTTATTTAGAACCCTGTGCCAAGATGATCCATCGGGATTTCGAGCGGGCAACTCATAAAGTCATGACAGGTTCCATTCTCATAGTCGATGACGATCCCGTGCAACGCCGGTTGCTCGAGGCGGCGGTCACACGCTTCGGCCACACGGCAATCGTCGTCGACGGCGGCGCCGCCGGCCTCGACGTGCTCGACGGATCCGGCGCCCGCGACGTCTCGGTGGTGATCCTCGACCTGGTCATGCCCGGTCTCGACGGCATCGGCGTGCTGAAGGCGATGCGCGAACGCGACATCACCGTCCCGGTCATCGTCCAAACCGCCCAGGGCGGCATCGAAACCGTGGTTTCTGCGATGCGCCATGGCGCCTTCGATTTCGTCGTCAAGCCGGCTTCGCCCGACAGGCTGCAGGCGTCGATCGCCAATGCGCTCAAGGTCGAGGCGGTCGAGGGCGAGGTCAAGCGCACATCGCGCAAGCGCGGCGGGCTTTTGACCTTCAGGGACATGATCACCCACAGTCCGGCCATGGACAGGGTGATACGCCTCGGACAGAAAGCGGCCGCCTCCAACATCCCGATCCTGATCGAAGGCGAATCCGGCGTCGGCAAGGAACTGGTGGCGCGCGCCATCCAGGGCACCGGCGACCGCCGCTCGAAACCGTTCGTCACCGTCAATTGCGGCGCCATTCCCGACAATCTGGTCGAATCGATCCTGTTCGGGCACGAGAAGGGCTCGTTCACCGGCGCCACCGACAAGCACACCGGCAAGTTCGTCGAAGCGCATTCGGGTACGCTGTTCCTCGACGAGATCGGTGACCTGCCGCTCGACGTGCAGGTCAAGCTGCTGCGCGCCGTGCAGGACGGTGAGGTCGATCCGGTCGGCGGCCGCGCCACCGTCAGGGTCGACATCAGGCTGATTTCAGCGACGCACCGCAACCTCCTGCAGCAGGTCAAGGACGGCAAGTTCCGCGAGGACCTGTTCTACCGGCTGAATGTCTACCCGATCTTCGTGCCGCCGCTACGCGACCGCCGCGACGACATCCCGCATCTGGTCACGCACTTCATGGAAAAGGTGGCGCCCGCCGACCCGCGCCACCGCCTGCAAGGCATTTCGGCTTCCGCCCTTGCCGTGCTGCAGGCCTATGACTGGCCCGGCAACATCAGGCAGCTCGAAAACGCCGTCTTCCGCGCCTCGGTGCTGTGTGACGGCGATGTGCTCGATGTCGATGACTTCCCGCAGATCCGGGCGCAGGTGGAAGGCACCATCAATCTCGAAACGGACGACACGGCACCGCACTTTTCATCGCCTCCAGGACCGCGCGATGAGGAGGCCCCGGACGGCGATACCACCCCGATGGCCGAGCCTGACCGGCTGGCCGTGCTTCAGCCCAGATTCGGTACGTTGCGGGCGCTCGACGAACGCGGCAATGTGCGGGCGCTGGCCGATGTCGAACTCGAGATGATCAAGCTCGCCATCGATCATTATAACGGCCAGATGAGCGAAGTCGCGCGCCGCCTCGGCATCGGCCGTTCGACACTCTACCGCAAGCTCAAGGAATATGGCATCGACCCGGAGACCGGCCGCGTCGACCGGCTCGCCTCCTAAGTGTGTTGATATTCAGGTGAGGCTGCCTGCAAATGGCAGCTTTCTACGCTTCTCGACACACCTTGAAGCGCATCGCGTCACGCGCTCCCAGGTCTTTGTTTGCTGCATGTCCTTCGCCAAAACCGAGGTCGCTTTCGGACGACATGCATTGGACGTAAGGCCGGGACCAGCTTGCAATGCAAGATTTGGCCCCTGTATCGGGGTTTCGGCTGGAATATGGCGCGCCTGTGGACAGCTCTGTTCACGCATTAAGGCTAACGGTAACAGAACGTGTTCGGCCGAAGCCGGAATCCTGATCTAAACCAGCGGTTTACCAAGAAACCTTGTGAACATTTTTTGACGGGATATCGCCATGGTGTTACCGCATTTCGGCTTCAATAAGCGATGATTAACCATTAGGATCGATATTCGGATGTGAAAACGACACATCCGTTTGGGCAAATCCGGGGACAAACGGCAGCCTGCAAGGCCTTTTGATTTGAACAGAATCGAACGACTCACAAACGGGCGTCATCATCATCTGAGCGTCTGGCCGAGATGGCTGGCAGCGATGATCGTCGCTTTTGGTTTTGTTGCCGCGGCCGCCACCGGCGCCCAGGCCGAAGTTCGTTCGCTGAAGCTCTACCACCTCCACACGCACGAAAAGGCGGAGATCGTCTACAAGCGCAATGGCCGCTACGATCCGGAGGGCCTGCGCAAGATCAACATCATCCTGCGCGACTGGCGCCGCAACGAGCCGACCAAGATGGATCCGCGCCTGCTGGACCTGGTCTGGGAGGCATATCGCCAAAGCGGCGCCACCGACTATATCCAGGTCGTGTGCGGCTACCGTTCGCCGTCGACCAACTCGATGCTGCGCAGCCGCAGCCGAGGTGTTGCCGAGAAGAGCCAGCACATGCTCGGCAAGGCGATGGATTTCTACATCCCCGGCGTGCCGCTGAAGAAGTTGCGCAACATCGGCCTCAAGATGCAGGGCGGTGGCGTCGGCTACTATCCGACCTCCGGTTCGCCGTTCGTGCATATGGATGTCGGTAATGTGCGCCACTGGCCCGGCATCAGCCGCCAGGAACTGGTCAGCCTGTTCCCCAACGGCAAGACGCTGCATGTGCCGAGCGACGGCCGGCCGCTGCCCGGCTATGAACAGGCGCTCGCCTCCTACAAGTCCCGCAAGGGCTCCGGCACACCCAACATCGAACTGGCCAGCGCCGGTGGCGGCAGCAAGAAATCCGGCGGGTTCCTCTCTGCCTTCTTCGGCGGTGGCGGCGACGACGAGGCCGACGACAGCGCCGATGTCGAGACCGCCTCGGCTGCTCCCGCGCCCAAGCCGAGAAACCTGAAGCCGACTGCTGCCGCCAAGAGCAGCAACCTGCCGGGCATTGCCATCGTCGCGCCTGACAAAGCGCAGCGCGCCAACATTCCGCAGATTGCCGACGAGCAGGCTCCGGAACCGGAACAGGATACGCCGGAAACGATCATTGCCGCGCTGCCGGCCAAGGAAATTCCAGTGCCCGATTTCGCGCCGCGGCCGAAGGTCGATGTCGGCGCGCAGCCTGAGAATGTTCCGTTCGCCATGGCGGACGCGACGGCGACCACCGAACAGGCCGTGGCGACCGCGCAGGCGCCGGCGAACATGCCTTTCAGCAAGGCTGACCCTGCCGCGGCATCGGCTGCTGCTGCCGCCGATCCGACGCAGGTTACCGTCAACAACATCCCGTTGCCAACATGGCGTCCCGAACGCACGCTGCCGGCGGAACTCGCACCGCCGCCCAGCAAGGATGTGTTGATGGCGCTGGCGGATACGGCCGAACAGGGCAGCACCGCGACCGATGCGTTCTCGGTTCTGCCTTCGGCGCGGCCTGAGCCGGCCAAGCCGGACGCCGTCAAGGCCGTGCTCGACGACGCCAACGCCCAAGTCAGCGCCCAAGCCGGCAATGCCGACGAATATCAGGTTGCATCGCTGGCCGAAGAACCGCGCTCGGCTTTCAACGATCCGTCTTACGTCGATGTCGCAACGCCGCGCCAGGCAGTTGCCGCCCGTCCGGCTGGTTCCGATCCGGCCGCCGCGATCGGCGCCGGCGTGAAGACGACCCGCAAGGAAGCCAGGGCCACCGCCCGCGACCAGAAGCCCGGCCCCAGGGCCATGGTGGTTGCCGCGGCACCCCAGGCCGCCCGCTGGGCGCTGACCAGCGGCGACAAAGTCGCCACCGTTTCGAGCGCGACGACGGCGCCGGGCTACGCCTACAATATCGTGCATACGCCGCCGAGCGAGGTCTATACGGCCGGCTTCCAGCCGAGCAACGAAGTGGCTGACGTCAATCGCTTCACCGGCAATGCCGTCAAGTTCATGTCGGTCGCCCGCTTCCAGACGAAGTAACCGCCTAGCCAGAGATAACAGAAGCCGCGCTGGGCAACCGGCGCGGCTTTTTGCTGCCCAAAGGCACGATGGAAATGGCGCCGCTATCTCTGCAAGATCACGCGCGGCTGAACTTCTAGTGATGCCGGAACAGCTTGCCGATGTTCGGGTCGGTGTCAGTAAGTTCAAACCCGGGGATATCCATGAAGAACATTCTATTGGCATCGGTCATTGCGCTGGCAACCGCTTCGGGGGCAATTTGCTCCCACACAGGCTGAGACCGTTGTCGTCAAGACCGACAATCATATGCACCAGGGTGGTCACGACCTGGAAGCACCATCACAAGGTGACCAAAGAGGTCAAGGTCTGCAACTGATCAGTCAAAGTTGAATGTGAAAAGACCCGGTCAGCGGAAGCTGGCCGGGTTTTTGTGTGCGCGTGGCAACGCTATTTCCCGAGCTGGCTGGCAGCGCGGGCGAGGGCTTCGATTTCGTCCCACTTGCCGGCCTTGACCATGTCGTCGGGCGCGACCCAGGAACCGCCGACGCAGATGACGTTGGACAGGCTGAGGTAGTCGGCGGCATTCTTGCCGGTGATGCCGCCGGTCGGGCAGAATTTGACATCGGCCAGCGGCGAGGCGAAGGCCTTCAGCGAGGCGATGCCGCCGGACTGCTCGGCCGGGAAGAATTTCAGGAAGCGCAGGCCCGCCTCGCGCGCGGCCATGATCTCGCCGGGCGTGATGGCACCGGGCAACAGCGGAACTTCGCTATCGGCAGCGGCGGCCAGAAGCTCGCGTGTGATGCCGGGGCTGACGATGAAGCGCGAGCCGGCGCTGGCCGCCTCGTCGAACTGCTTGGCGTCCAGAATGGTGCCTGCGCCGACAATTGCTTCCTCGACTTCGGCCGCCACGCGCCGGATCGCTTCCAACGCATCGGCGGTCCGCAGCGTGATCTCGATCGCCGGCAGGCCGCCGCGCGCCAGGGCGCGGGCCAACGGCACCGCATTGGCGACATCGGTGATCTTCAGCACCGGGATGACCGGCTGGCTGTTGATGAGCGACAGGAGTTTTTCGGTCTTGCTGGTCATCTGTCTCTCCATACCAAGGGGAATTTCAACCGATTAGCAGACGGGTGTTTGCCTGTCCACGAAACCGGTCGCGTCGCGTTGTCACGCGCCGTGCGACAGCTTACGGGCTCTTCGCCGACAGGGCCATGACAGGCACCGAGGCTCGTTTCGCCTTGAATCGGCTTTTACGAGCGTCTAGTTGCTCTGGCAATGACACAGTCCGCTCCATTCCAGCCCGTTCGCGTCGCCGCGCTCTACCGGTTTGCCCGGCTCGACGCCTTCGAGACGCTGCGCGCGCCGCTCGCGGCCTTCTGCTGCGGACGCGGCATCAAGGGCACGCTGCTTCTGGCGCATGAAGGCATCAACGGCACCGTCGCCGGCAGCGAAGCAGCGATCGCCGAACTCATCGACTATATCGAAGCCGTCGACGGCCTGGCGGGCCTCGAGGTCAAGTACAGCGCAGCAGCGGACATGCCGTTCCACCGCATGAAGGTGCGGCTGAAACGCGAGATCGTCACCATGGGTGTTAGGGATATCGACCCGGCGACAACCGCCGGCACCTATGTCGTGCCCGCCGACTGGAACGCACTGATTTCGCAGCCCGACACGATCGTCATCGACACGCGCAACGCTTACGAGGTGTCGATCGGCACCTTCAAGGGCGCGGTCGATCCGGCGACCACGAGCTTTCGCGAGTTCCCGGCCTGGGTGGAAGCGCACCGGTCGGAACTCGAAGGCCGCAAGGTGGCGATGTTCTGCACCGGCGGCATTCGCTGCGAAAAGGCGACGGCTTACGTCAAGTCGCTCGGCTTCGAGGACGTGTTCCATCTCAAGGGCGGCATCCTCAAATACCTGGAGGAAGTTCCGGCCGAACAGAGCCTGTGGCAAGGCGAGTGCTTCGTCTTCGACGAGCGGGTTTCGGTGTCGCACGGCCTTGCCGAGGGCGATGCGGAACTGTGCCGCGCCTGCCGCCATCCGCTGACGGCGAGCGAGCTGGCGTCGCCGAAATATGCCGCCGGCGTCTCTTGCCCGCATTGTTTCGATGCCCGTACCGACGAGGACCGTCAGCGCTATGCCGAGCGCCAGCGGCAGGTCGAACTCGCTGAGGCGCGGGGCAAGGGGCCTCATATCGGGTCCTGATCAAGGCATCGGAGCCGCGGCAAAGCGGCGGCCTGTCATTGCAATGTCAAGTTTTGGGACCTACGTCTTCGGCGTTCGAAACCAGCCCGTTCGGCCGGGCATATGCTGGAGGCACTGAATGTTCGATCCCAAGAAGCTTCTCGACGATCTGCTCGGCTCGCAAATTCCCGGCACCAGCGGCACCGTCCGCGACAAGGCTGGACAAGCGGTGCAGATGGCCAAGGACAATCCGCTGGCCGCCGGTGCGCTCGCGGCGGTGCTGCTTGGAACAGGTGCCGGCCGCGAAGTGACCGGTGCCGCGGTGAAGCTCGGTGGGTTGGCCGCGATCGGCGGCCTCGCCTACAAGGCCTACCAGAACTACAAGGCCGGCAATGCGCCGGAACAGGCGCCCGCCGCCGGCGAGCCGGAATTGCTGCCGCCGCCCAAGGACACCGCCTTCCACCCGTCACAGGCGCCGCAGGGCGAGGACGAGTTCACGATGACGCTCGTTCGCGCGATGATCTCGGCGGCCAAGGCCGATGGCCATGTCGACGACGAGGAGCGCAAGAAGATCGCCGGCAAGCTCAGCCTTTCGGGGATCGGTACCGATGCCGAGAAATTCCTGATGGCCGAGCTGGAAAGCCCGCTCAATCTCGACACGCTGGTGGCGGGTGCTCACACCGACGCGCAGAAGCTCGAACTCTATACGGCATCACGCCTCACCATCGATCCCGACACACGCGCCGAACGCGGCTATCTCGACCTGCTTGCCGGCCGGCTCGGCCTGCCGGATGCGCTGGTCGATCATGTCGAGGCGACGGTTTCGGCGGCCAAGGGTCCTGCTACAAAGACCGGGACTTCGCCCAATCCGCGCTGGTAAGGTCAGATCGGGACAGGCCGCCTTTCCGGCGTTAACTTTTCGTTAACTCAGGAAGCGCATCATTCTACACAGTCGGATCGGCTTTTCCTCCTCCCAAGCCCGGTTCAGATCAGGGCGGTCGCCAATGACCGCCCTTTTTGTCGGCCCTTGTCAGGGCTCCCCCAAAAACTGATCCAGCTTTTCAGGATCACGGCCCGACGGCCGGCTTGCCATAGCTACCGTCATTTGCGATGCCTTCTTCCCGAGCCTAATCCCAAAAATAAGTTAGGCACGCGCGGCGCTGCCGGAGGATAGATATGACCGAGCAAAAAACCGCCATTGTCACCGGCGCCGGCACGGGTATCGGCAAGAGCGTTGCCACAGCGCTGCTCAAGCACGGCTGGAACACGGTGTTCTGCGGCCGCCGCAAGGCGGTGCTGGATGCCGCGATCGCCGACGCCGGGAAGACGGATGCCAAGGCATTGGCGGTCGCCTGCGACATCAGCAAGGCCGGTGAGGTCGAGGATCTGTTCGAGACGGTGGCGGAAGCCTTCGGCCGCGTCGACCTGCTCTTCAACAATGCCGGCATGGGATACAAGTCGACGCCGATCGACGAGATCCCGGTCGAGGTGTGGAACGATATCGTCGGCGTCAATCTCACCGGTTCGTTCCTGTGCGCCCGGGCAGCCTTCGGCGCCATGCGCAAGCAGCGGCCGATGGGTGGCCGCATCATCAACAACGGCTCGGTGTCGGCCTATGCGCCGCGCCCCGGCTCGGTGCCCTATACGGCGACCAAGCATGCCATTACGGGGCTGACCAAGACGTTGGCGCTCGACGGCCGCCCCTACGACATCGCTTGCGGCCAGATCGACATCGGCAACGCGCTGACCGATATGGCGCAGCCGATGACCGTCGGCGTACCGCAGGCCAATGGCTCGATATCAGCCGAAGCGGTGATGGATGTCCAGCGCGTCGCCGATGCCGTCGTCCACATGGCCAGCCTGCCGCTCGGCGCCAATGTGCTGTTCATGACCGTGATGGCGACCAAGATGCCGTTCGTGGGACGTGGGTGAGCGGCGGGTTCTGGCGCCGCCAGTTCATTTGCCCGCAAGCGGCACGCCGGGCTTGAACAGCAAAATGGGCCTGATCTCGTAAACCGCGGTAGGATTGACGCGGCGAAGGTCGCGGGCGATCGCGATGGCGTCGTCCCGCGTGGCGCAGTCGACGACATAGAGACCGAGCAGCTGTTCCTTGGTCTCGGCGAAAGGACCGTCGATGATCACACCGTCGCCGGGGCCGCGCAGGGTAATGGCATCCTGTGTCGCCCCCAGGCGCGCGGACGGTCCAAGCGTGCCTTCGTCATGAAGCCGGGTGTTGATCTTCAGCAGCTCGGCCATCAGTGCTGCGTCGTCCTGCGGCGTCAGCGCCTTGATCGCATCTTCCACGTGATAGGCAAGGATTGCATAGAACATCCGGCGCACCCCAATTCGATCATGATCTTAGGACCGTAACCGTTCCCGACATGTACGCCCAGTCTTGGCTGCGAGCCTCCGGACGGCTCATGACACCGCCTTGGCGGCTGGCCGCAAACTGTCTGGAAGAGGGCACCGGCCCGCTTTGAAGTCTACTTGGCGAGGAATGCCCCGATCCGCTCCAGCGCGCGCAGAATGTTCTCCTCGGAATTGGCGTAGGAAAGCCTGATGTAGCCTTCGCCGAGGATGCCGAAATCGGGGCCGCCGATCAGCGCCACGCCGGCCTCGTCCAGCAGGGCGGAGGCGAGCTTCTTTGCCTTCCAGCCGGTCTTCGACACATTGGGGAAGGCGTAGAACGCACCCTTGGGCGTGATGCAGGAAATGTCGGGCAAGGCGTTCAGGCCTTCGACGACGATCTTCCGGCGGTTGTCGAAGGCGCGCATCATGGTGTCGACATCGTTCTGCGGGCCATCGATGGCCGCGATGCCGGCGAACTGACTCGGCGCGTTGACGCAGGACCAGCAATTGACCGCGAGCTTGCGCACCTTGTCATAGAGATGGGCGCCCTTGTCGCCATTCGGCCAGATCGACCAGCCCATGCGCCAGCCGGTCATCGCCCAAGTCTTGGACCAGCCATTGAGCACGATCAGCCGATCACGGATTTCGGGGTAGGCGAGCAGCGAGCAATGCGTCTCGCCATCATAGGTCATGACGTCGTAGATTTCGTCGGAGAGGATCGCGACATCAGGGTGCTTCTCCAGCCCCTTGACCAGCTTCTCGATCTCGGCGCGCGGCGTGACGCCGCCGGTCGGGTTGGCCGGCGAGTTGAGGATCAGCAGCCTGGTCTTGGACGTGATCAGCGCCAGCGTCTCCTCGGCCGAGAAGGCAAAGCCGTTCTCCTCGCGCATTGGCACGGGTATCGGTGCGGCACCGGTGAACTCGATCATCGAACGGTAGATCGGGAAGCCGGGATCGGGATAGAGGATCTCGGCGCCGGGTTCGCCGAACATCAGGATCGCCGCGAACATGGTCGGCTTGCCGCCGGGCAGGATCATCACCGTTTCGGGCGAGACCTCGACGCCTGTGGTGGTCAGCGTGCGGCGCGCCACCGCCTCGCGCGTCGCCAGCAGGCCGTTGGCGGGCGTGTAGCCGTGGTGGCCGTCACGCAGCGCCTTGATCGCCGCCTCGACGATATGCTGCGGCGTCTTGAAGTCGGGCTGGCCGATGCCGAGATTGACGATGTCGCGGCCCTGGCTCGCTAGTGCGGTCGCCCTGGCCAGCACCGCGAATGCATTTTCCTCGCCGAGGCGATCGAAGGCCGAAATCGTGTGGAGCATTTTTCTCGTCCGTGTGGTTCTTGCTGCTGGGTCGCGTTTTTGTGAGCTTCACCAGGCAAAAGTCAAACGGATTGGAGTTTTGGGTGTCGGAAAATCTCAAAGACTGGCAACCGCGTCCCCGGCCGGAGCGCAAGGCGATCGACGGCCGATATGTCAGGCTTGAACCGCTGAGCGCCGCAAAACACGGCGATGGGCTCTTTGAGGCGTCTTCCGTGTCCGATGTCGATGGCCGCTTCGCCTGGCTGCCCGACTATCCGCCGGAAACCCGCGCCGCCTTCCAGCCTTGGCTGGACAAGGTCGAGGCCAGCGAGGATCCGCTGTTCTTTGCCATCATCGACAAGGCCAGCGGCAAGGTTGCCGGACGCCAGACGCTGATGCGCATCGATCCAGCCTATGGCGTCATCGAGATCGGCAACATCTATTGGGGGCCGCTGATCTCGCGCAAGCCGGCGGCGACGGAAGCGCAGTTCCTGTTCATGAAATACATCTTCGACGAGCTCGGCTACCGCCGCTACGAATGGAAGTGCAACAACCGCAACGAGCCGTCGAAGCGGGCGGCGGAACGGTTCGGTTTCAAGTTCGAGGGCATTTTCCGCCAGCACCTCATCGTCAAGGGTGAAAACCGCGACACAGCGTGGTATTCGATCATCGACAAGGAATGGCCGGCCCTGCGCAAAGCCTATGTTGCGTGGCTCGATCCGGCCAATTTCGACGGCGCCGGCCAGCAAAAGCGACGGCTCGAGGATTGTCGCGCGGAATTCGGCGCTTAAGTCCGGCTTGGGGCGCATGACAGGAGTTGCCAGTGGCGCAGTCCCACGACCATAGCGGGCATGACCACGGCGGCGTCGGCCATGTGCATGGCTCCACCGACAAGAAGCGCGTGCTGATCGCGGCCTGCCTGACGGCGGGCTTCATGGTGGCGGAAGCGCTTGGCGGCCTCTTCACCGGGTCGCTGGCGCTGCTGGCGGACGCCGGCCACATGCTGGCCGACGCCATCGCGCTCGGCCTTGCCTGGTATGCCTTCCATCTCGCAGGGCGGCCGGCGACCGGCCGGCTCACCTATGGTTTCGGCCGGGTCAAGACACTGGTCGCCTACACCAACGGCATCGCCATCTTCGTCATCGCGCTGTGGATCGTCTACGAGGCCTGGGACCGCCTGCTCACACCGGCGCCGGTGCTGGGCGGACCGATGCTGGTGGTGGCGATCCTCGGCCTGCTGGTCAATCTCGGCTCCTTCTTCGTGCTGCATGGCGGCGACCGCGAAAGCCTCAACATGCGCGGCGCCATCCTGCATGTGCTGGGTGACCTGCTTGGCTCGGCAGCGGCGATCGTGGCGGCGCTGGTGATCCTGGCGACCGGTTGGACGCCGATCGACCCGATCCTGTCGGTGCTGGTCTCGCTGCTGATTCTGTCGACGGCCTGGTCGCTGATGCGCGCCGCCGCCCACGTCCTGCTCGAGGGCGTGCCGCCAAGCCTCGATCGGGACCTGGTCGCCAAGGACCTGGAAACGGCGGTCCCGGGCGTGCGCGAGGTGCACCATATGCATGTCTGGTCGCTCGACGGGTCAAGCAATATGGCGACGCTGCATGCCTGCCTCGACGAGGGTGTCGATGCGTACCAGGCGGTCAGCACCATCAAGAAGCGGCTTGCCAGCGAGCACGGCATCAGCCATGCCACCGTGGAACCGGAATTCGGCCACTGTGCCGATGAGGGTGACGACCACGATCACCAGCATGAGCACGATGCGGCTGCGCATCACGGCCACCATCACTAGGCCCGATCGATGACCATTGATCGGACCTGTCTCAGGAGTTTTCCAGCTTTGAAACCCAGCCCGACGAACGACCGCCGCTCCGGTGCGGCATGATGGACCGTGACACGCGCAATGCGGCCATCGCGGCGGTCTGGATCATGCTGCTGTTCGGCATTGCCGCCTTCTATCTGCCGACAGTGATGCTGGCACTCGGCAGTTTTTCGACCGTGCTGGCGGGTATCTTCGGCGTCGTCTTCGTGCTGGCGTTCTTCCTCGTGTTCTGGCTGCGCGCGCGCAGCCAGCGCAAAAATCAGGGCAAGTAAGGGATCTTTGACATGCGCATTCTGATCACCGGCGCCGCAGGCATGGTCGGCCGCAAACTCATCGCCCGGTTGGCCAAGGACGGCACGTTGCGCGGCAAAGAGATCACCGCGCTCGATTTGCATGACATCGTGCCGCCGCAGGCGCCGGCGATGGAAGGCGTCAGCATCAGCACCCATACCGGCGACCTCGCGGTGACAGGTGCCGCCGAAGGCCTGGTCGCGTCGCGCCCCGACGTCGTCTTCCATCTCGCCGGCATCGTGTCAGGCGAGGCGGAAGCCAATTTCGATCTCGGCTACCGCGTCAACCTCGACGGCACGCGCGCCCTCTTCGATGCCATCCGGCTTGGGGGTTTTGCGCCGCGCGTCGTCTTCACCTCGTCGATCGCGGTGTTTGGTGCGCCGTTCCCGGATGTCATCCCGGATGAATTCCACCCGACACCGCTGACCTCCTACGGCACGCAGAAGCAGATGAGCGAAGCGCTGCTCGCCGACTATTCCAGGCGCGGTTTCTTCGACGGCATCGGCATCCGCCTGCCGACGATCTGCGTGCGGCCCGGCAAGCCGAACAAGGCGGCATCCAGCTTCTTCTCCGGCATCATCCGCGAACCGCTGAGCGGCCATGAGGCGATCCTGCCGGTGCCGCGCTCGGTCGTGCACACCCATGCCAGCCCGCGCTCGGCGGTGAATTTCCTGATCCGTGCGGCCGGGATCGACGGTGCTGCCGTCGGGCCGCGCCGCAACCTGACCATGCCCGGCGTCGCCGTCACCGTCGGTGAGCAGATCGAGGCGCTGGAGCGCATCGCCGGGCCGAAGACGGTAAGCCTGATCCGCGAGGTGCCCGACGAGACGATCTGGGCGATCGTCAAGGGATGGCCGACCCGCTTCGAGGCGCAGCGGTCACGGGAGCTTGGCTTTACTGCTGAAAAGAGCTTCGACGAGATCATCCGCGCCCATATCGAGGATGAGCTGGATGGCCAGATTCCTGGCTAGGAGTTTGCGACGTCCATCCCTTTTCGATGGGATGGGGAAGACCTACACGCTGCCCGTCAGACTCGCCGACAGCAGCAGCAATCCGAACAGGAAGACGAAGGCGGCGCCGGCGATCTCGACAATCGAATGGATGCGGTTGCCCATGCGGCCGTCGCCGGCGAAATACACCGCCCAGTTCTTAGCGGTCACGGCCAGTGTCGCCAGCGCCGAGACGGTAATGGCGGTTCCAAGCGACATTGCCAGCACCGACAGGAGGCCGCCGAGCCAGAGCCCATTGAGCAGCGCGAAGCTCAGCACGATCAGCGCGCCGGAGCAGGGTCGGATGCCGACGGCGGCCACAGCCGACCAGGCGGTGCGCCAGTCAAAGCGGTCGCCCGACAGCAGCGCCGGATCCGGCGCATGCGAGTGGCCGCAGGTTTCGCAGACCTCGCCTGCCGCGTGATCGTGATGCGCGTGGTCGTGATGCGCATGATCATGCGGGTGGTCATGCGCGGCGTGGTCATGATGGTCGTGCGAATGCTCATGAACATGGTCGTCATGCACTTGCAGCGCATGCGAATGAGCAGGCGCCGAATGGCCGTGGGCCGCATGCGAATGACCGGCGTGGGAGTGACCAGCGCGGCCGGCATGCGAGTGGCCACCGTGCGAATGGCCGGCATGAGCGGCCGACAGGCTGTAGGCGGGCGCCCTGCCGAACAGGCGCAGGATGGAAGGGCCGAGCTTGCGCCATAAGAGCCAGGCGCCGAACAGGGTGACAAGGGCAAAGCTCATGATCTCCATGAACCAGGCCGCGTCGGTCATCGAGATGGTGGTGCCGCGCAGGACGAAATAGGCGAGCAGCATGACCACGATCGCCGTCAGGCCCTGCAGCAGCGCCGAAACGAAGGACAACAGGACGCCGCGCCGCAGCGCCACTTCATTGGCCACCATGTAGGACGAGATCACCGCCTTGCCGTGGCCGGGGCCGGCGGCATGGAAAATGCCATAGGCGAAGGACAGACCGATGAGGATCCAGATCTTGCTGTTGTCCTGGCGCATCGCCTTCATGGCTGTCGCCAGCGCACGATAGAATTCCTGCTGTCTGAGGTTGATCCACATCAGGATGTGGGCGAACGGGCCTGTGGTCGGCGCCATGCCGTCATTGACGCCGATGCCGAGCGAACTCTGGGCGTGCGCGGCATTGGCGAAATGCATCGCGGCAAAGGTGAGGGCCAACAGGCCGAGTGCCAAACGCAGGGACGGTTTCCTCACCGGCTTCATCCTTCTGGCTGACAGGTCAGTTCGAGCTTGGTGGCAAAGATCTTGCTCATGTCGGTACCTGTCGGATCGTTGAAGAAAGCGTCCGTCAGGGTCTTCTGGTTTTCCTTGATGGCCTCATCCGGGTCCGGACGGACCACTTTGCTGGTGCAATTCGACGGCAGGCCTTCGACAGTGATGTTGGAATCCTCGGTGAAGTCGATCGCGGTATAGAAAGTCGGGTCGTAGACGCCGATGTCGATCGTGCCGGTCAGCTTGATCGGCGCCTTGGGCTCGGACTCGAACAGGATGATCAACTGGTCGTTGTCGAAATTGGCCATCAGATGTGGGGGCGGCACCATCGTCACGTCCTTGCCGTTCTGCGTGACGAGTTGGAAATAGTTGAATTCGGCCAGCGAGGCATGAACGGTGTCGGCGACATCCTTCAGCTCCTTGTCGTCAAGCTTCAGGTCGGAGTTCTTGTCGAACTCCATCATCACCGTACTCGAAAACAGGTCGTCGAAGCGCCAGAGATGGCGCAGCGCTTTCACACTTTGGTGATCCGGGGAGAGGATGACGTCGAGGCGGGCCTCGGCGAAGACGTGTGGATGCACATAGGCCGGCCCCGTCGCGGCAAAGGTCGCCGCCAAGGCCGAAGCCAATATGATTGCATGCCGTTTGAGATGCATTCCCGGTCGCGATTCCCTTGGCCTTGGCGAGAAACCGAAGGTTACCAGAAAGGGGGCGAAAATGGGACCGCCAGTGCGTGTCACCCAAAAGTGTGCGGCGGTTTTGCGGTTACGATACCTATGCAACAAGAAGTCAGAGCGCGTCGCGGCGATGTGTTCTGATGGCTGAAGCAGGTCAAGCGGCCTCACGTGTCCTGAACCACTGCACCAGAAAGTCGACAAAGACACGGACCTTGGCCGGCAGATAGCGGCGGTGTGGGTAGACGGCGAAGATTCCGCCGCCGGACAGGATGCGGTCATCGAGCACAGTCACCAGCCGGCCGCTGGCAAGATCGGGCGAGGCGATGAAATCCGGCAGGATGCAAAATCCGAGCCCCGACACGGCGGCGGCGCGCGCCGCCATCGGGCTGTTGACCTCGATTGGGCCCGACACGGCGACGCTCAGCTGATCATTGTTGTCGCCCTTGAATGCCCAGTTGTTCAGCCCGCGGCCATTGGTGTCGACGATGCAGGGCATGTGGCCGAGATCCTGTGGCCGCGTCGGCATGCCATGCTTTGCGATCAGTTCGGGCGACGCGCAGAGCTTTATGGAGAATGGCGCCAGTCGCCTGGCGATCAGCGACGAATTCTCCAGGCGCGAGATACGCACCGCGAGGTCGAAGCCTTCCTCGACGAGGTCGACGAAGCGGTCGTCGAGCTGGATGTCGAGCACGATGTCGGGGTGCTGCTTGGCGAAGTCGATCAGCGACTGGCCGATCGGTGCGTCGGCGAAAGTGCGCGGCGCCGAGAGTTTGATCCTGCCGCGCACGTCGCCGGAGGATTCGCGCACGGCGTCCGCCAGGCTGTCGACCTCGCGCACGATCTCCGAGGCGCGCCGGTAGTAGGTGTGGCCCGCCTCGGTCATCGAGAACTGGCGCGTGGTGCGGTTGAGCAGCAGCGCGCCGAGTTCGTCCTCCAGCTCGCGCACATACTTTGACAGCAGCGCCTTGGAGCGGCCGATCTTGCGCGCGGCCGCTGAAAAGCCCTCGGCCTCGACGACGTCGATGAAGGCGCGCATGCGGGTCAGTGTGTCCATCGTTCAGGCCCTTTGTGCTGCGTCGAGAAGTTTTCGGCCGAGCCGTATCAGGGCAATGTCACTGCCGGGAGGGCCTAGCAGCGACAGGCCGAACGGTGCGCCGGCGACCGAGCCGATGGGCAAGGTGATCTGTGGAAAGCCGGAGAGCCCGGCGAGGCACAGAAGATGAAGCGCCCGCTCGCGGTAGGCCTGGAACTGCTCCGGCGTCGAGTCGACATAGGGGGCCGGACCCGGCACGGTCGGCAGCACAAGGAAGCCGTCCTTGCCAAGCAGGGCGCCGAGTTCGCCGCGGAAGGTCAGGCGGCGCACCTTCTCGGCCTGCGCTGTGCGGTCATCGACGGCGCGGCCAAAGCCGAAACGCTCCTCCACGCCGGGGCCAAGGTCGCGCTCGCCGCTGGTGATCCAGTCGCCATGCACGCCCCAGGCTTCCCTGGCCTGCAGCCGGCGAAAGCACCAGTAGAGTTCATCGGGGGTAGAGCTGAAATGCGTCACCGGCGTTGCCGGGGCGCCGAAAACCGCGCTCGCCAGTCCCTTCATCCCGGCATATTCGGCAAGTGCCGGGCGGGCGACCATTTCGTCCAGCCAGGTGATGGACAGCGGGCGGTCCAGGGAATGCTGGTGCGGGTCGCGGCCAAGCAATAGCTTGCCGACGGTCTCGTAGGTCTCGATGTCGTCGGCAAACCAGCCGAACGTGTCGAAGCTCGGCGCCAGCTTCATCGTGCCGTCAAGCGAAATGCGGCCATGCGTGGTGCGCAGCCCGATCAGCCCGCAAAAGCTCGCCGGCGCGCGGATAGAGCCGCCGGTATCCGAGCCGGTGGCAATGTCGGCCAGCCTGCCCGCCACCGCCGAAGCCGAACCAGACGAAGAGCCGCCGGTGACACGGTCGGGAGCGGCCGGGTTCACCGGAAACGGAAAATGCGCGTTCTGGCCGAACAGCGCGAAGGCAAGCTCGTCGGTCTGCGTCTTGCCGACGAAGCGCGCGCCGGCATCGAGAATCGCCTGCACGGCAGGCGCCGTGCGCGAGGCGGCATGGCTTTCGGCGAATCTTTGCAAATTGCCGCAGCCGGTGCGGTAGCCGGCTACGTCGTAAATGTCCTTGACGGCCAGCCGCAGACCGGCGAGCGGGCCGAGCTCGGCATGGGCCACCGGCATCTGGCGAAGATTGAGGAAGGCGTTGTGGGGGCCGTGTGTGCCTGGCATCGTTCGATATCCGGATACGGTTGTGCCAACATTGTTCGATGCCAGAAATTTTACAACCTTGGATACGATTTTTATTGATTGTGACGGCAACCAGCCATATATCGCGCTTGCCCAAAGTCGCACGTGCCTGTGGGTGTCCGCCGATCCTCGAATGGTGAGGGAAATCGGTAAGGTAACTGGAGCCAACCCCTCCAGTCGGTCTAGCGGCCAACCGCCAGCCCGAGGACACCTTGAAGCAACGACGGTGCGGGCCTTTCTGGTTCTCTTCCGGTTGTCCAAAGACCGGGGTTACTAAAGAGGCACACCTTCATTGCCGGCAGTGCGGAACGGGGTCTCCCAATCCAAGCCAAGGCAGACAAAGCGAACCGAAGCCGGGCAAGGCCAAGGTTCATCGCCGCGAGACGGCGTTTCATGGTTCCGGGGTCTCCACCGGCTGGGTCCATGAATTTCCGTCCCGCCTTTGTTTGACCGCGTGTTCGCGAGGCCGAAGGCCTGCGTACGCACCCTTGTGCGCGCCGAAAGGCGTGTTGGAGAATACCGATGGCTACACAGCGCATCCTCGACTTCCTCGCCACCCGACGTCCGGCCGGCCCCTGCCTCGTCGTCGACCTCGATGTCGTGCGCGACAATTTCCGCGCCTTCGAGAAGGCGTTGCCCGATTCCAAGATCTACTATGCGGTGAAAGCAAACCCGGCGCCTGAAATCCTGCGCCTCCTTGCTGCGATGGGCTCGTCCTTCGACACCGCTTCCGTTGCCGAAGTCGAGATGGCGATGGACGCGGGTGCGCCCGCGGACCGCATCTCCTTCGGCAACACCATCAAGAAGGAGCGTGACATCGCACGCGCCTACCAGCTCGGCATCCGGCTGTTCGCAGTCGATTGCGTCGAAGAGGTCGAGAAGATCGCCCGCGTCGCTCCCGGCGCCCGCGTGTTCTGCCGCGTGCTGACCGATGGCGAGGGCGCCGAATGGCCTCTGTCGCGCAAGTTCGGCTGCGTGCCTGCGATGGCCGTAGATGTGCTGCGCCATGCCAAGGGCCTCGGCCTCGACGCCTATGGCGTGTCGTTCCATGTCGGCTCGCAGCAGACCGACCTGACCGCCTGGGACCGTGCGCTGGCCGACGCCAAGAAGGTGTTCGCCACGCTCGCCGACGAAGGCATCGTCTTGAAGATGGTCAATATGGGCGGTGGTTTCCCGACGCGCTATTTGCGTGACGTGCCGGCGGCTCAGGCCTATGGCCAGGCGATCTTCTCGGCGCTGCGCAAGCATTTCGGCAATGCCATCCCGGAAACCATCATCGAGCCGGGCCGTGGCATGGTCGGTAATGCCGGCGTCATCAAGTCGGAAGTTGTACTGATCTCGAAGAAGGCCGCCAACGACAATGTGCGCTGGGTGTTCCTCGACATCGGTAAGTTCGGCGGCCTGGCCGAGACGATGGACGAGGCGATCCGGTACCCGATCGTCACCCGCCACGACGGCTCGGAGACCGCGCCTTGTGTGCTCGCCGGCCCGACATGCGATTCGGCCGACGTGATGTACGAGAAGACGCCGTATCCGCTGCCCTTGTCGCTCACGATAGGCGACGAGGTGCTGATCGAAGGCACCGGCGCCTACACGACCACCTACTCGGCGGTCGCGTTCAACGGCTTCGAGCCTCTCCGATCCTACGTGATCTGACGGTTCTTCGTTTGATGCATTTTCGGACACCACTTCGCCCGAAAATGCGCTGAGAGAGCCGATCAGATCATCCGGCGCGGGCGCTTGTCGCCCGCCCGGCTTCGCTTGTGGAACAGATCTCCGCTTGCCAGGGATTGCGGAAATGGAAATGTCAGTTGAAATCGTAGCTCATGCGCCGGCCTTCGCCATGGTCGCAGAAACCGTTGCCGACGTCGCGGCGCGCGAAGCCTTGCTCGATCGCGCCATGGGGCCGATGCGTCGGAAAAAATCGTCGGAGAAGCTGCGACGCGGCCGGCGGCCCTCGGAAGGGCTGGCCTTCGTCGCGCGCGATGTGTCGGGCAGCGTGGCCGGCACGGTACGGCTGTGGGATGTCAGGCTGGGCGAGGGCGGTCCGGCGGCGCTGCTGCTTGGCCCGCTCGCCGTCGATCCGTCGCTCAAGAATGCCGGCATCGGCTCGGCCCTGATGCGCCACGCCATCGCCGAGGCGGCGCGTCTCGGCCACGCGGCGATCCTGCTGGTCGGCGATGCGCCCTACTACGGACGCTTCGGCTTCTCGGCCGACAAGACGGGCCGGCTGGCGATGCCAGGCCCCTATGAGCGGCACCGCCTGCTGGCGCTGGAACTGATGGACGGAGCGCTTGATGGCGTGCTCGGCACGCTGAAGGCGTCCGGACGCAAGCTGAAGGTACAGGCGACGCTGGCGGCCTGATTGTCGCAAAACGCCGCCCGAAAGGCGGCGTTTTCGTTATTGCTTGTCACTGTTTCCTGACGCCGCCATTCGGCGGCCGCGCGGTTCAGCCGATCAGCTGGCTGAGTGCCATGGCCACCGTCATGTCGCCTTCGACTTTGATCTTGCCGGTCATGAACGCCATGGTCGGGTTCAGGTCGCCAGCGATCAGCGAATCGAGATCGTCGAGCGAGAGCTTGATGGTGCAGTCGGTGGGGGCATCCGATGTCGAGACGGTTGCGCCGTCGATGACGATGACGCCGTCGCCGCCGGTGTCGAACTTCACGGAACGATCGAAGCCGCTGCTGGCCACGCGCGACTTGATCTTCTCGGCAATCTCCTGAACGCTCACGCTGTTCTCCTGTCTGGTTGCATCTGTCGCGCGACGGTGCTTCGGTCCGACCGAAACCCCATGCTGCCTCTGAGGCGATTACAATCGCTGCCGCATATAGCGGCGGGTTGACGTTTACGTCAACGCGAATCCGGGAGGCTGGTTCCTATCGCCGCACCGGGCAAGCCGGTGGGAGCACCGGTGCCCGGTCAGTGGGCCGGCGGCGCTTCCGCGTCGGCCGGCTTGGCCTTCTCGGGGGCCGCGGTGTCGGAGTCCTGCCGGCGGCGCAGCCAGTTGTCGCGGATCTCGTCCTTGCTCAGGAAGTTGACCTGATCGATCAGAACCTCATGCACCAGGGTTGCGCCGACGCGGGTGTTGATGGCGTCGCGGATCGCGGCGCGGAAGGCGTCGAGGTCGATCGTCGCCTTCTTGCTGAAGTCGATCTGGGGATTGGAATAGAGGTAGCTGTAGACCTGATCGGTGATCAGCGCTTCGGCCGGGATCGACAGTTTCTTTATCTGCTCCGGCTCGACGGTGTAGACCAGCTTGGCCAGGAAATAGCCGCCGATCTTGGAGTCGCGGATCAGCGGCACCGAAATAACGTCGGTCTTGACGTAATCCAGCCCGCCCAGCATCGGCTTGGGTTTTTCGCCGACGCCTTTTTCGCCCGCTGCCTGGAACGAGTAAAAAACCGCGCCGAGCGTGGCGGCGCAGACCCAGATCGCGATGGCGATGATCTTGATCATTCAGAGCCCGAGCCCGACATCACAACGATCTACCCCTTCATCCGGCCGAATTCGCCGGCGGAGTAGGTGCCGTCGGTTTCGGCGCGCTGGATGGCGCTGCGCAGCAGGCTGGCGACCTCGTTGACGGCGCTCAGATGCGCCAGGATAGCCGCCTCGTTCTTCGCCAGTTTCTGGCGCAGCCTGGTCAGGCCCTCGCGGTGCTGTTCGAGGAACTCGGCTTCGCTGCCGCCCTTTATGGCGCGCGTCAGTTCGTAGAGATAGCGGCTCTTGCGGGCGTTCGACGCCTTGAGGTCATAGCTGGTGTCACTGCGGATACCGGCGGTCTCTTCCTCGACCACCTCCTCGATGCGGCCGATGATGGCGGCAAGGTTTCCGGGCCGCGCGAACGGTATCGGAGCTTCCAACGCGGTGGTACGCGCCGGCAGGTTGGCGGTGAATTCGGAAGAGTCGGTCATGGTGTTTCCCAGCCTAGATCTTGATATCTGTTTTTATGGTTGTCTCGTCGCCGGTCATCGACCTGGCGGCCTTGCGCTGCAATTCCTGGACGAGCGAGGTGGAAAGACGGGTTTGCTGGTCAATCTCGGTCTTTTCCGGTCCGTTTGAGACCGGGCCGATCGGCACCTTGCGCTTGCCGTCCATATAGTGGTCGGCGAGCAGCGACTTGGCGATGCCGATGCCGCCGCGCTCGGCCATGACGTCGGCGACGCGCTCGGCGAGCTGCGATTTCCACATGTCGCCGGCGAGACCCGTGCCGTAGACGCCCTCGGTGTCCTTGGGCAGCATGTTCTGGATGAAGGTCTGCAGGATCATCGCCTCGAACTTCTTGAATTTCTTGGCCGGATCGGCTGTCGCCGCCGCCTTGTCAGCCGTGGTGCGCGACAGGATCGAGCCGGCATCGACGGATGCCGCGGTGTCGACCGAGAACGCGCCGGCGGCACCGCCCGCACGCTTCGTCAGCGCGGCGCGGGCAGCCTCGATATCCATCGGATCGACAGCTCGGGCGACATCCATAACAATGTCGCTGGGTGGTGAAATCGCCAAGAAAGTCCGCCTTTTGCCGGGTTTCCTTAGCCGGACCATGCCTCAACAAGCTTGTGGCAGGCTTGCGAAGGGAGGAGTGAGGCACAATGCAGGTGCTGGGATCGGTTGTCCGCTCGCGCCAGAAGCCATTGCCGACCAGATGTCCTGATATCGCCTTTCGGTCGGGAGGGGACCGTCCAGGCGTCGAATTGTTGAAGCTTTGTTGTCGCCTTTGGGTTATCCCACAACCAACACTGTTCGACACGGAGTTGCGACCAATTGAGCGTAGCCTTTGCCAAGGAGGAAAGTGCCGAGGCGGCGTCGGAAACCATCCTGCCGGCTCGCCCTATTTCCGATCGGATCAACCTCGTCACCGAGGCGGGCCTCAAGATGCTAAGGGATGAATTGGCTAGCGCCCGGCAGGCCCTCGAGGCCGCCAGCGTGCTGGAAGATGTCAACGAGAGGCGGCGGCAGTCGGCGGTTCCGGTTCGAGATGTCAGCTATTATGCCGAACGCGTCCGCACGGCTCAGCTCATGCCGGTGCCGACGGCCAATGAAGTGGTCGCCTTCGGGCACACCGTTGCCTTCGAGCGTGACGATGGCCGCACCCAGACCTTCCGCATTGTCGGCGAGGATGAGGCCGACCCGTCGCAAGCGTCCATATCGCATGGCTCGCCGGTAGCCATCGCGCTGATGGGCAGGAGCGTTGGCGATGTTGTCCAGCTGGGGCCGCGCGAACTCGAGATCCTGTCCATTTCCTAGCTGGATATCGGGGTACGACGTCAAAAACCCGGAACAGGCCGGGTCTTTCCACTCAATCGAGCGCCAAGTGTCAAGGCCGCCGGGAAACTCTTGATCACGGCGCGCATGGCCGCCGCGCTGCCAGGCCGGAGAGCTATTCGGGCAATCAAGGCCGCGGCACGCAAGCGGGTCGAGAATTGCCGGCGCCATTCCCTTTCGTAGCGGCGTCCGGCTTCGTCGGTGCCCTCGTGGCCTTTACCCGACGCGGTCAGTTCTCGCGCAAGCAGCCAGCCGGATTGCAGCGCCATCGAAATCCCTTCGGCGATGAGAGGATGCGACTCGCCCGCGATGTTGCCGACGCGGAAGATGCCCTGATCATAGCCAGCTCGAATACCGGGATGAATCGGCCCCGCGGCGAGCCATGGGCCATCCAGTTCGGCACCGGCCAGCACCGTTCCCACGCCTCGGCACGAGGCCACGACGTGGCGCGACAATGCATCCGCGGCCGCACTATTTCCCGAGCGCTGGCGCAGCCCGGACAGCACATCCCGGCGGATACAGCAGGAAATCGAAACCCGGCCACGGTCTGCCGTCACCATGCCACCATAGCCGCCCGGGAAAACCAGCAGCGGCATCAGGTCGGGCGCCAGTGCCGCGCCGGTAAAATGCGCCTTGAAACCGAAAAGGTCGGAGGGTTGGCTCGCCCTTTCAATCTGGCTCGGGAGTTTGCCTGCTTCCCAGGATCCGTGCGCGGCAATGATCACAGGTGCGCTCAAAACCTGTTGTTGCTGGCCCGCCTCCACGGTCACGAACTGCACATCATCGCGCCGACGAATAGCGACAGCCTTGCAAGGCTGGAGAATTTCGACCCCGGCGCGTTCGGCGGCCTGCAACAGGACGTAGTCCAGGCGATCGCGGCCGAGAGCGCGGCCGAGACCCGTCCTGGCGCGCGGCATTCGCGCCTCGGCCGAGACATCGCCCGAAAAGAAGCCGACGCGACGAATTTCGGGACCGGCTTCGGCGCGCCAGGTCTTGCCGACGCCCAACTGGTCGAGCAGGGCAAGGCTGGTACCCGACATGAATTCGCCGCAGACCTTTCGGCGCGGAAACGCGACCTTCTCCACCATTGCCACCGACCAACCATGCTGGGCCAGCGCAATGGCGGTGGAGCTCCCGGCGGGGCCGGCACCGATGATGATTGCGTCGTGCGTCATCTGGCGCCGGGCATGCTTGCGCCGGGCACACGGGCACCGACAAAACCTTGAGTGAACAGGCCTCTGCGAGCCTCGATCACCGGCGTTCCACCCGACGCTTGCCACAATTGTGAAAGTTCGGTGCCACGAAAACCGGATCGGACACTTTGCGTCGCGTCGTTCAGTGTAACCGCGCAGGCGCCGATCACTCGCAGGAATCGTGTCGCCACAAGTGGCCCCTTGGCCCGGAGCGGCTCGGTCGCGACAAGCAGCGGGGCCATCGTCATGATCCGGACAAACAGCTCCTTGAGGCGCGTGTCGTCGAAGTGATGGAGGATGAGGTTGGCACAAACGAGATCGAAGGGCCTGTCCGATGTCCAGTCGAATATATCGGCGGTTACAGGCCGCGCCCGCCAACCAAATTCAGCGAAAGCGTTGCACACATCCTTGCCGATCAGGCCGATCCTGTCGACCATGACGATCTCCACATCGGGCCAATGCCGCGCCATCAGCCGCGCCACTCCCAGCATGAATTTTCCGTCACCGGCGCCCAGTTCGAGGATGCGCAGCGGCGGCGTTTGCAAATTGGCTCGCATGAGCGATGCCATGAACCTGGCCTGGAACATCAGCGCATTGATGCGAACGAGGTCACGTCGGGATGCGATCGCACTGGGATCATCGGCCGCGAGGCCGTCGAGCAGCTCTGGCTCCAGATGCCGGATATTCATGTCGGTCATGCTATGGATCGGAAATCCAGGGCTTCAGCCGGCAATCCGGCAGGTCGGTCCCTTTCATACTAGATCGGAGGCTGGTATGACAGTTTGCAAATAAGAAATATCGGCGCCATGCAATAAAATGCTTTGTGCCGGCGTTTGCCTTAGGAAAAGCTTCCCCAATTCCCAGACCTCTTGTGAGACCCGATTGGGCTCATTGTCGGAGCAATTTTGTCCCCTCAAGCGTATCTGAACCGCATTGCCACGTCGGTTCCACAACACGACGTGCATGAGTTCTATCTCCGCTATGGAGCTTTGCTGCTTGAAGACAATGCCCCGCGCCTTACGCTCTTCGAGCGAATGGTCGCTCTCGCAGGCATCGAACATCGCTATTCCTGCTTTGCGCCTGCCGACGACCCGCGCGGCGGGGCAATCGACCGCGACGGCACCTCGGTCAGGGGCTCGTTCGCCAGCACCGCGACCCGCATGGAGATGTACGAAGCCGCGGCACCTGAGCTCGCGCAGCAGGCCGTCGACAAGCTTCTGGCCGACGAAGACCGCTCGCTCATCACGCATTTGATCGTGACGAGCTGCACGGGCTTTTCGGCGCCTGGCATCGACCTGGAGCTGGTGCAGCGATGCGGCCTGCCGAATTCGGTAGAGCGCACCATCGTCGGCTTCATGGGATGCTATGCCGCCATCAACGCCTTGAAGCTGTCACGCCATATCGTGCGCTCCGACCCGAAAGCCCGCGTGCTGATCGTCAACATCGAATTGTGCACGCTGCATTTCAGGGAAGCCACCGAACTTGAGAAGCTGATCTCGTTCTGCCTGTGGGGCGACGGGTGCGCGGCCGCGCTGGTAACGGCCGAACCGCACGGCATCCTGCTCGAAAGCTTCCACGCCATCGTCACGGCGGAGCGCAAGGAGCTGATGAGCTGGCACATCCGCGACGACGGTTTTGACATGGTGCTGTCCGGTCAGGTTCCCGGCGCGGTCCGCGAGACGCTGCGCAACGAGCATGCGGCCATCCTCGGCGGCAGGCCCGCAAGCGAGATCGATTTGTGGGCGGTGCATCCCGGCGGCCGCTCCGTGCTCGACGCTGTCGAGCGGGCACTCAAACTGGAGCCGAGCGCGCTCGCCGTATCGCGCGAAGTGCTCAGGCGATACGGCAACATGTCATCGGCAACCGTGATGTTCGTGATGGCCGAAATGCTGAAGGAGCCGTCAGGCTTGGTCGGCTGCGGCATGGCGTTCGGGCCGGGATTGACCACCGAGACCATGATGTTCCGGACTGCCTGATGAAGGCCTTGCACGAAAACATCTCGCTCGCGGCCCGTCGGTTGGCGCCCTATTTGCCGTATCCGCACTTCATGTGCGTGGCGCCTCTCGACGCCGTGCTGCGGGTCCTGTGGCGCTCGCAAGGCCAGATCCCTCCCGCCTACTGGCCCCGTCTGGTGCTGCTGCTGCTGCTTTCACTGATCAACACCGTCGCCTCCCTGCCGGAGCGCCTGATCGTTGCGGCATGGCTGCGGCTGCGGCCTCCCCGGATGGGGCGGGACAATGCCCCTGTGTTCGTCCTAGGCTACTTCCGGTCCGGCACGACGTTCTTGCAGAACCTGCTGGCAGCCGACCCAGACCTGAGATCGCCGAGCTGGCCGCAGGTCCTGGCGCCTCAGGCATTCGTCCCTGGCTGGTTTCTCCTGCGCTACCTTTTCGTGCCCTCGCTGCCGTTGACACGGCTCGGCGCAGTGGTGCCGGTGGGCGCCGAGCTGCCGGGGGAGGACGACTTTGCGTTGAACAATCTGGGCGGGATGTCCGTCCTGGCGGGGCGCGCCATACTTCCCCGCCGGCAAGCCTTCTTCAATCGATTTCACGATCTCGACGCGCTTTCGAAGGCGGAGTTGGGCCGCTGGCGCTCACATCAGCTGGGTTTCGTCCAGAAGCTTGCTCTCGTTGCGGGCGGGCGGCGACTTGTGCTCAAGTCGCCGAGCCATACGGCGCGCGTCCGCTACCTCCAGGAACTTTTTCCGGGGGCCAAGTTTGTCCACATCTCGCGGTCGCCGGAAGTCGTGTTCCGGTCCAACCTGCTTCTGGTGCGCGAATTGCAACGTGCATTCGCGCTGCAGCCGCCGCTGCCCGAGGACGAGCAGGAGGAGATCATCGCTCACGAATATCTCGCGACAGAGATGCACTATCTGGCCGACAGAGCCCGGATTCCAGCTGGCGACCTCGCGGAAGTGCGGCTGCAGGATCTCACCGCCGACCCCATGGGCGAGATGAGGCGGATCTACCGTGAACTGGGCCTGCCATTTTCGCGCGACTTCGAGGCGCGAATGTCGCAGGTCGCCGCGACGTTCGGCAAGCAGGCGCGCAGCCGCCATACCGACTTGACGGAAGGGCAGAAAGCGAGGGTCGCTCGCCTCGAGCCGCTGGCCACCGCGTTTGGACATGCGCCTCTACAGCCTCCCGAGACGCTCGATGTTGACAGCCAACAGCGCATTGGATGACATAGGATCATGACATCAGGCCGATGGTTGCACGCAAGCTGGGCAGCTTTGGCCCGGCTGTTGCTTGTCCCCGTATTGCTCGCGATCTGCGCCCCATCGCTTTCGGCAGCTGCCGATGAGCAGAGTGAGGCCGTCAAGTTGGTTGAGAGCGTGCGCCGGGCGGCGGTTGTGCTTGGGCATGGTGGATCCACCGAGGGGCAGCTCCGTGCGATCTCGGCGGCGTTCGACGGGAGGGGGATCGCGCAAGCCGTGCTCGGGACGTATTGGCGCCGGGCAAGTGCGGACGACCGCGCCTCGGTGGTTGATGCGCTGCTTTATGCAATCGCTCACAGGCTGGCCGACAGGCTGGAGCGGACGCAGGACAAGACTTTCACCGTGCTCGGCACAAAGGCGCTGGCTAACGGCGACATCCTGGTGCGCAGCGAATTCCGCCGGCCGCTCCACGGCCCAACATCCGTGGACTGGCGTGTCCGCCACTGCCGCGGACAACTCTGCATCGGCGATGTCCTTGTCGACGGCGGCTCGGTGACGGTGCAGCAGCGGGACCGCGTCGCCCAGCTACTCGCCGGCAATGGCGGCTCGATCCCGGCACTTGTCGCCGACCTCAGGAAAGGCCGGGTATGACGCCTCGCTCGTGCTCATGTCCCTCCTCGTAGAATTGAGCAATGTCGGCCGCGACTTCGACGGCGGCCGCATTGTCGCCGTCGACGGTGTGTCGCTCGCGATCGAGGATGACGAGACCGTCGCCATTGTCGGCCGCAGCGGGAGCGGCAAGTCCACGATCCTGAACCTGGTCTGTGGGCTCGACCGGCCGACGCGCGGCGAAGTTCGGTTCGAGGGAAGGGCCGTCAACGGGAGGGCCGCATGGGCAGCCGTCCGGGCCAGCAAGATCGGGATCGTTTTCCAGAACTTCTCCCTGCTCCAGTCCTTGTCGGCGTGCGAGAACATCGAGGTGGCTTTGCTGGGAAACCTCGGCGGAGCGCGGCAGCGTCGCCATCGCGCGCTCGAACTTCTGGCACATTTCGGTCTTGCCGAACGCGCCACGCTGCGGCCGGCCGAGCTTTCGGGCGGCGAACGCCAGCGGCTTGCAATTGCGCGGGCGCTTGCCAACCGTCCGAAGCTTCTCGTTGCGGACGAGCCGACAGGAAGCCTCGACGTGCAGACGAGCCAGTCCGTGATGAGCATTATCGGCAACGTGCATCGCGAGTTCGGTACCGCGGTGATCGTGGTGACCCATGACGAGGACGTGGCCGCGCTATGCGCTCGGCGCGTCGAGATCTCCGACGGCCGCATCCGTTCGGACAGCCGGTCGGCGGCGATGCCGACGCCCACACCGGCGTCACGGATCCGCTAACCCATGACAGAGCTGACCCTTCCCTTGCGCGGTCTCACTTCGCGCCCGCTTCGCACCCTCCTCACGGTTCTCGGCATCGCGCTGGCGGTGGCGGGGTTTGTGGCGCTTACCGGCCTGACCGCCGGCGTCCAGCGCTCGTTCGCTTCGGGAATCGACGAGAACGGCGCAGACCTGGTGGTAAGCCAGCGTGCCGCATTCAACCTGGTGAGCAGCACCGTGCCCAGGTCGCTGGGCTCCGGGCTTTCCGCGGTGCCAAACGTCGAGGCGGTTTCGGGCGTTCTCCTGAACATCACCACCGCTGACGACGCTGCGAACATTGTCATGGCCGGCTGGCCGAGCGACAGCTTCCTTTGGAACGACATGCACCTCTTGTCGGGGCGAATCCCTGCACCGGGGGACCAGTGGCCCGTGATCCTTGGCGAGTCGATCGCCACCGCATTGGGCAAGCGGGTGGGTGATACGGTCGAGCTGCAGTTCCAGCCCTACCAGATTGTCGGCATCGCGTCGTTCTCGTCCGTGCTGAACCAGAACAGCGCGATCGTTCCGCTCGAAGGGCTGCAGCAACTCCTGTCGCGGGAAGACGTGTTTACCTTGTACGAGGTGAGGTTGAAGCGCCCGCTCGAGAAGAGCGACATCGCCGTTGCCCGAACCCGGCTGATCGCGGCGGCACCAGGATTCGAGGTCGGCGACACCGAGCAGTTTGCCAACAGCATCCGCGTGTTCGATCTGCTTCGGGCGATTGCCCAGACAATTTCACTGGTTGTCATGGCGATGGCCTCGGTCGCCGTCGCCAATACGCTTCTGATGGCGGTGAACGAACGGACGTTCGAGATTGGCGTTCTCGCTGCACTTGGCTGGTCGCCGCGGCGGATACTTCGGCTCATTCTCATCGAAGGCGTGATCATGAGCGCGGCCGGCGGGGTCATCGGGATCATTCTCGGCGCCCTTACGATGGAAATGGCGGCGAAGACGAAGTTCGCGGCCGGTCTGATCGTGCCTTATTTGTCAGGCTGGTCGATCGCGCAGGCGCTGCTCTTTGTCTTCGTCGCTGGCCCCCTTGGCGCGCTCTACCCAGCCTGGCGCGCCACGCGCCTTCTCCCCGCCGAGGCGCTCCGCCGGATCTGACGGCTAAGGTCGACTGTTTATTAAACAGGTGGATCATGCGGTGACAGGCTTGCGGGAGGAAGAGAGAGGCACTGCCCGCACGCAGCCCCCATCCCAAGCGTCGTCAAGAACCGATCGTCCGCGCGGACTCGAACCGGAGACCCGCGTATGAGATGCGTGCTTCGGCAAAACTCTGGCAGCGCGAGAAACTTGACGTCATGTCGATCCGTTACTCGCCCAACAGACCATTGTGGTCTGCAGGGCTGCGATGTGACGTTTGCAACATTGTTTATTGGTGTCGGCATTTGCCTGTCGCTTGTGATGTCGATCGCATGGGCAATTGCCATTCGGAGTGGCAAGTCCGGCTGGGTCGATGCGATCTGGTCGTTTGCCGTGGGTGTCGCCGGCATCGCCATCGCGCTGGTTCCACTGCCCGGGTGGCAGCAAACGACGACAAGGCCGGTCATCGTCGCCCTGCTCGCGGCGATCTGGTCGATCAGGCTTGGCCTGCATATCGTCGTCAGGACGCTGCACGGTGGCGACGATCCGCGCTACGCGCAACTACGCAGCGAATGGGGCAAGGATTTTCCGCGCCGGCTGTTTTGGTTTCTGCAAATTCAGGCCGGCGCTGCCTTCCTGCTTTCACTTTCCATTTTCGCGGCAGCCCGCAATCCGGTCCCACAACTGCAAATCGGCGACTGGCTGGGCATTGCCATTCTGGTGATCGCCATCCTTGGCGAGGGCCTGGCCGACCGCCAGCTTGCCCGGTTTCGCGACAACCCGGCCAACAAGGGAAAAGTCTGCGACGCCGGGCTCTGGGGGCTTTCACGCCATCCCAACTACTTCTTCGAGTGGTTCGGCTGGCTGGCCTATGTGGCGATCGCGCTGGATTTTACCGGCGCCTACGCCTGGGGTTGGGTCGCCGCGTCCGGCCCGCTCTTCATGTACTGGCTTCTGGTTCATGTCTCCGGCATTCCGCCACTCGAAACGCACATGCTGAAATCGCGTGGCGAAAAGTTCCGTGCCTACCAGGCACGCGTCAATGCGTTCTGGCCGGGGCCACCCCGCCATACCCCTGCACAGACTTCGAAAGGTCGGGCATCATGAGCCTCATCGCATCCGCCATACGCACCGTCGAACGCAGCCCGTTTCCCGATCCCGTGACGCGAACGGGAATCGACTTCCTGGTCGGACGCACCCGCCGAAATCTGCTCGAAAACCCGGCCATGCATGAGCAGGCCTTCGTTCACGCGATGGCCGATCATCCGATTGCCGAGCACACGCAAGCCGCCAACGAGCAGCACTACGAATTGCCGCCGGCTTTCTTTGGGCTGGTGCTCGGGCCGCGACGCAAATACTCCTCCTGCCTCTATCGACGTGGCGACGAAAGCCTGGCGCAGGCCGAGCTGCTTGCGCTGGAGGAAACCGTTGCTCACGCCGATCTCGCGGATGGCCAGGACATCCTCGAACTCGGCTGCGGCTGGGGTTCGCTGACGCTGTTCATGGCGGAGCGTTTTCCCGCCGCCAGGATTACCGCGGTCTCCAACTCGGTGCCTCAAAGGGCGTATATCGAAGCGCAGGCTCGGGAGAAGGGCTTCGCCAACATCCGCGTCATCACGGCCGACATGAACAGTTTTCATCCCAACGGCATGTTCGATCGCATCGTCTCGGTCGAGATGTTCGAGCATATGTCGAACTGGCAAAAGCTGCTCGAACGCGTGCACTCCTGGCTGACGCGGGAGGGGCGGCTTTTCATCCATGTCTTCACCCACAAGAGCCGGTCTTATCGTTTCGACCATTGCGACAAATCCGACTGGATTGCGCAGCACTTCTTCACCGGCGGCATCATGCCGAGCCACGATCTGATCCGGCATTTCCCGGCCCTGTTCGACGTCGAGCAGGAATGGCGATGGAATGGCCGCAACTACCAGCGCACCGCAGACCAGTGGCTCGTCAACATGGACGCCAACCTGCCCGAGATCGACCGCATTCTCGCCGAGGTCTACGGCAAGGAGGCCTTGATCTGGCGTCGGCGCTGGCGTCTGTTTTTCCTCGCCACAGCAGGGCTGTTCGGACACAAGAATGGCGAGGAATGGGGCGTCAGCCACTATCGCCTGCGCGCGGCCGCATGAGATGGAAGCGCCGGTTCGATCGGGAATGTTGAGGACGTTCTGGAACGCGGCAAAGGCTTACTTCACCCATGACGACCCTCTCGTGGCCACCGCCAACCTGGTCGCGCTTGTCGTGCTGTGGAACCAGCCATTCTATCCGCTCTATGTGTACTGGTCGGTGGGCCCCGACATCGCGCCAACCTTCTACACATTCCTTTCGACGCCGTTCTTCCTGGCGGTTCCGGCAGTCGCCCGCGTCAACGGCCGTGCCGGGCGGGCGCTGCTGCCGCTCGCCGGTATCGGCAACACGGTGCTTAGCGCTGAGGTCTTCGGCGTCGCCTCCGGCGTCGAGATTTTTCTGCTGCCCTGCGTGCTGCTCGGCTTCGTGCTGTTCCGGCCTGGCGAACGCTTCATCGCGATCGCCATAGCGGCGGTCGGCATGCTGGCCTTCACGGTCTTGCATGGCCGCTACGGCGCCCCTGTCCACCTCTATTCGGCCGAGGAATATGCTGGGTTTTTGAGGATGAACGCGCTCAGCGCCGGCACGCTTACCGCCTTCATCGGTCTTCTCGTCATGAGGCTGATCAGCCCTCCGGCCACGCGCTGACGGCTACTACGCGGTTCGCGATAGCGCACTGGAAACGAGAAAGCCGGTCGTAGCCGCGATTGCGGTGAGCACTGTGCCCCAGCAGATGTCCGCGACAGTGACCGCGACGGGCCAATACTTCAGTGTCGCCTGGTTGGTCAGGTCATAGGTGGCGTAGGCGCAGAAGCCGAACACAGCGCCGTTCACCGCAGCGGTCGTCCACGTGCCGGTCTGGAAGGCGGGCTGAACCGCGAAATAGACTGCGCCGGCGATGTAAATGACGTAGAAAAGCGCTGCCGCCTTGACGTTGAAATTGTCGAGCAGGATCGGCCCCAGCAGCGGCTTGTAAAGCCGGCTGCTCATCACCGTCAGCCAGACAGCATCGATGCACAGGAACACGACCGCCGTCGTCAGATAGGCGATGCTGTGGGTTTTGATCATGTCCGCTCCCGAAATCCCATAGGCTGTTGATCTCAGCAACGGTTTTCAGCGGCGATAGTTTCGACCGGCCGAAACTCGCTCTCCCTGTCGTCCGTAGCTTCGTAAAACGGATGACAAGGGCGAATGATGAACCCACTGGCAGTGGCGGCAGGCCTTTTCTTTTTTGTCTCGTTCAGCGGATCGGCGTTGGCGGCATCGGCGCCTGATCCCAGTGGCACATGGAACCGCGGCGACGGCAATGCAAAGGTCCGGATCGCGCCATGCGGTTCGAACATCTGCGCCACCAATGTATGGATCAAGGACACCAGCGGCGGTGAAGCCGTTGGCGACAAGCTTGTCATGACGCTGCAGCCGAAGTCCGCCGACACGCTGACCGGCAAGGCCTTCGATGCAAAGCGGGCGCTGACCTATGCGATCCAGCTCAAGGTGGCCGGGCAGAAACTGGTGACACGAGGCTGCCTCGTTGGCGGCCTGGTTTGCAAGTCGGTCAACTGGTCCCGCGCCCGCTGACGATGGGGTGACAGGCCGGAAACTGGCGTCCTTTCATCTCACGACAAATATCCCTTTCGGCACGGTGAAACTCACGTCGGATCCTTCCGTATCTACAAATGTGCCTGGTCCCGCCCGCACCCTACAGACTTGATTTCCAACAAGGATTTTCGATGAATATTGTGCCCATTCACCGTGGTGGCTCCAACGCCCGGAAGAAAATCGCCATCATCGGTTCGGGCATTTCCGGCGCCGCCGCCGCATGGGCCTTGCACCCGAGTGCCGAAATCATCCTTTATGAGGCTTCGCACCGCGCGGGCGGCCACACCGCCACGGTCGACATCGACTATGACGGCACATCGATTTCCGTCGACACCGGCTTCATCGTCTACAACGAGCTGGCCTACCCGGATCTCACCGCGATGTTTTCGCACCTTGGTGTGGCCACGCATGAGAGCGACATGGGCTTTTCGCTTTCGCTCGACGGCGGCAAACTCGAATGGTGCGGCTCGACGTTGCGCACCATATTCGCCCAGAAACGCAATGTCTTTTCGCCCGGCTTCCTGTGGATGCTGCGCGAAATCCTGCGCTTCAACAAGGAGTGTATCGCCGAGCGCGACAGCGGCACGCTGGGCAATGTCTCGATCGGGGATTATCTTCGCACCCGCGGTTTCTCCGCAGGCTTTCGCGATAATTATCTCATCCCGATGGCGGCGGCGATCTGGTCGACGCCACGCGCCAAAATGCTGGACTATCCGGCCGCAAGCTTCATCGGCTTCTTCGAGAACCATCGGCTGATCGACAATGATACACGGCCGATGTGGCGCACGGTGAGCGGTGGTTCGCGCAACTATCTGCAAAAACTCTTGGCGCCGCTCGGATCGGCGCTGCGCCTGTCGTCACCGGTCAAGACAATGGTGCGCGATGCATTCGGCATTACCTTGTGGGCTGGTGATGACGCGCCGGAGCGCTTCGACAATGTGATCATCGCTGGGCATAGCGACCAGGCACTGGCCATGCTCGGCGACGCATCCAGCGTCGAGGAATCGATCCTGTCGGCCATACCGTATCGTCCCAACCGGGTCGTGCTGCACAGGGACCCGCGCTTGATGCCGAAGCGGCGGGCCGCCTGGGCGGCGTGGAATTATCTGCGCTGTTCCTGTGACAGTGAAGAACCGGAGGTGTCGGTGACCTACTGGATGAACCGCCTGCAGGGGATCGACGCCGCAAAGCCGCTCTTCGTGTCGCTCAACCCGGTCGTCGAGCCGCACCCGGACCTGGTCTTCGGCGAATGGACGTTCGACCATCCGCAGTACGATGCGCGTGCCTTGTCCGCGCAAGCCCGTCTCGATGACATCCAAGGTGTGCGCGGCACCCATTTTGCCGGTGCGTGGACTGGGCACGGCTTTCATGAGGATGGCTTGCGCTCGGGCCTCGACGCGGCGATTGCCCTCGGCGCCATGGTGCCATGGCGGCGAGGCGAGGGGGCTTTGCCGGGGGCTCTCCTGGCGGCGGAATAGAAGGCATTTCCCGGACATGGAGCAACGCGTCACCACGTTGGAGCAAAATGGTCCGCCGCCGCTGGCGGCGGGCGTGCTGTATCCGGGTGAGGTCATGCATGCGCGGCTGAAGCCGTTCGGCCACCGCTTTGTCTATCGCGTGTTCTCGTTGCTTGTCGATATAGACAGGCTTGCCGAGCTCGGCCGCATGACATGGCTGCTGGGCGTCAATCGGCCCGGCCTGGCATCCTTCCATGAAAGCGACCACGTCGGCACATCAGGCGAAACGCTGCGGGCTTTCGTCGACAGGCTGCTCCTCGATGCCGGCCTTGGCGAACCGGCGGCGCGCGTGCTGCTGCTCGCCTATCCCCGCATCTTCGGCTACGTCTTCAATCCGATCTCGGTGTATTTCTGCTACGACGCCGCCGGCGCGCTGATCGCCTTGATCTATGCGGTGCGCAACACGTTCGGTGGCCGGCATATCTACGTGTCGCCGGTCCTGGCGGGCGAACTCGGCCCCGCAGGGGTGCGCCAGACGCAAGCCAAGGTCTTCCATGTCTCGCCCTTCGTCGGCATGGACGCTCACTATTATTTTCGTATTCTGCCGCCGGGCAAGACGGTCAGGCTGCGCATCCACGAGACGGAGAACGGCGAACCGCTGCTGTCGGCGACCTTTGCCGGCGCCGCACGCCCGCTTGCCACGCCGGACCTTGGCGCGTGCCTGATCAAGTTTCCCTTTGTGACGGTGAAGATCGTCGCTGGCATTCACTGGGAAGCTCTGAAGCTTTGGCTGAAAGGCGCGCGCTTCCATCCGAGCCCGAAGGTTGAAGGTCGTACCCAATACGGCTTGACCCACGAGACGGAGCCGAGCGCTGTTCGCAAGTAGGCCCGGGCTCCAGAGTCCCGCAGCTACTCCTCGTTCCGCTTCTGCGCGATGAGATCCAGCCGTTCGCGGTCGGCGCTCTCGCGCTCGTCGCGGTTGCGCACCTCCTTGTAGGCACGCTCGACCATGTTGCTGCGGGCGGTTGCCTTGGCGATGAGGCCGACTTCCTGCCTAGCACTTTCCAGGCTCGTCTCCTGGCGCACGACCGCCTGGGCGATGCGGCGATGATAGAGATCGGGGAACAGGCCTGACAGCGAATTGTCCTGATCGAAATGGCCGATCAATTCCCTGGCCTCGGACTCGGCGGCGTTTGCCGCTGCGAGGAAGGTGGCGTGGCGGGTCTCGTGCAGCGCCTTCAGCTGTTCCTGCACCTTGATCAGTTTCTTCAGGCGATCCTTGCGCGTGCTCATCTCACCTCGCCAAAGTCAGGTCGACGAAGCCGTCGACGAACAGCGACAGCATGGTGCCGACGGCAAAATAGAAGATGATCATGCCGCCGGCGATGACGAAGGGCTGGGAGATGAAGTAGATCGGTATCTGCGGGGTCAGCTTGTTGACGAAGCCGATCGTCAGATTGACCAGGATGGCATAGGCGACAAACGGGCTGCCGAGGCGGATGACCAGGAAGAACGTGTCCGACACGGTGTCGGTGATGTCGACGAGGGCAGCCTGCGGGTTGAAGAAGATATTGACCGGCGCGACGGTGTAGGACGCCACCAGGGCGCGTACGATCTCGTGGTCGAAATCGAAGACGAACAGCATCAACAGCGCCGAGAACGAGATGATGGCGGCGAGTGCCGCCTGCGGTTCCGGCTCCTCGATCGCCGGCCCGCCCGAGCCGCCATAGCCGATCAGCATGGCGATGGCCGAGCCCATGAAGCGCAGCGCTTCCATGTAAAGCCTGGTCATGGCGCCGATCAGCCCGCCGACCAGGAGTTCCGAGATGATCATCGGCACCAGGATCTGCGGACGCGGATCGACGAAGGGAATGATGCGGTCCCACAGGAAGGCGAGCAGGCCGCCGGTGGCGGCGACCGCCACAAACAGCCTGACCTGCACCGGCACGCGGGCGCTGGACAGGCCCGGCATCAGCATGAAGCAGGCGCCGATGCGGCAGAAGGCGAGGAACGCCGCGATGACGACGCTCTGCGAAAGAACGCTCACGATATGGTCCCGAGCACCCTGATCTCGACGCCCTTGGCGATTTCGACATGGGAGAGCACCGGCAGCGTGGTGAACAGGCGCTCGATGATCATGCGCACATAGGGGCGGGCGTCGGGTGCGGTGACGAGGACGAAACGCTCGCCGGCTTCGAGGAATTTCTTGATCGCCTTGGTGGCGTCCTGGCCGAATTCCTCGAGCTGGCGCGGATCGATGTCGAACTCGCGCACCTCGCCCTTGGCGTCGCGCTTGAGGCTCTGGTGGAAGGCGAGATCCCAGCGGTTGCCCAGGCGCAGCACCTTGAGCACGCCGCCTTCGGAGAGGTCGCCGCAAATCTGCTGGGCCATGCGGATGCGGACATGTTCGACGATCTGCTCGGTGCGGCGCACATGCGGCGCGATCTCGGCGATTGCTTCGATGATCAGGTGCAGATTGCGGATCGAGACGCGCTCGGCGAGCAGCAGCTTCAACACGGCCTGCAGGCCGGGATAGGAAATGTGCGTGGTGCAGATCTCGTCGGCGAGCTTGCGGTACTCCTGGTCCTGGCGCTCGAGCAGCGCCTTCATGTCCTTGTAGGACAGAAGCTGCGGCAGGTTGTTGCGGATCACCTCGGAGAGATGGGTGAGCAGCACCGACATGTTGTCGGCGAAGGTGTAGTTCTCGCGCTTCAAATCCTCGGCGAAGGTTTCCATGACGGAATAGGCGCGCATGCCGAAGGCGGGTTCGCGGATCTCTTCGCCCGGTATTTCGGGCACATCACGGTTGCCGAGCAGCACCATGATCTCGCCGACGCGCATCGAGTATTCGGCGACCACCGTGCCGTGCACCTTGATCTGGTAGCTTTTCGGCGGGATGGCGAAATCGTCGGCGACGCGCACTTCAGGCACGACGAAGCCGTATTGCTGGGCGAATTTCTTGCGCATCTTGCCCATGCGGAAGACCAGCTCCTGATGCGATACCAGCAGCCGCGTCGACAGCTGCTTGCCGATCAGAAGTTCGATCTCGGCGGTGGCGAGCGAGGCCTTGACCGAGTTCTTCTCCTCCTCGACCTTGGTCGCCTTCTCCTGGGTCTTCAACGCTTCGGCGGCGGCGAGGACGCGGTTGGCGCGCATCGGGATGATGTAGCCGAGTGCGGCCATGCCGCCGGCGAGCGCAAAGAAGGGGAAGAGCGGCAGGCCGGGCATCAGGCCGAGCAGCACCAGCAGCGCCGCCGCCACATAGAGCGCGCGCGGATGGGCGCCGAGCTGGCCGAACACGGCCTGGTTGGTCGAACCACGGGTGCCGCCCTTGGACACCAGCAGGCCGGCGGCGAGCGAGACGATCAGCGCCGGGATCTGGGTGACCAAGCCGTCGCCGACCGACAGCTTGATGAACACGTCGGCGGCCTCGCCCATGCCCATGCCGTGCCTGATGTAGCCGATGGCGATGCCGCCGACGATGTTGATGGCGGTGATGATGAGGCCGGCGATGGCGTCTCCGCGCACGAATTTCGAGGCACCGTCCATCGAGCCGAAGAAGGAGCTTTCTTCCTCCAGTTCGCGGCGGCGCAACTGCGCGGTCTTGTCGTCGATCATGCCGGCGGACAGGTCGGCGTCGATCGACATCTGCTTGCCGGGGATGGCGTCGAGGGTGAAGCGGGCGCCGACTTCGGCGATACGGGTGGCGCCCTTGGTGATGACGATGAAGTTCACCACGATCAGGATCATGAAGACGATGAGGCCTATGACGAAGTCGCTGGCCATCACCAGCTTGGAGAAGCCGGCGATGACATAGCCGGCGGCGTGCGTGCCTTCATTGCCATGCGACAGGATCATGCGCGTGGTGGCGATGTTCAGGGATAGCCGCAGCATGGTGGCGATGAGCAGCACGGTCGGGAACGAGGAGAAATCGAGCGGCCGCTGGATCCACAGCGCCACCATCAGGATCAGCACCGAAAGCGCGATCGAGAAGGCGAGGCCGATGTCGATAAGGAAGGCCGGGATCGGCAGGAACAGCACGGCCAGGATGATGACGATGCCGAGCGCGAAGAAGACATCGCGGCCATTCTTGGCCACCGCGCCGGGCTGGATGCTTTCGCTGATCGCCATTCTCGTCCTCGAACCATAGGCTGCCGCGCACAGGACAGCCCGGCGAGGGTAGCTGGCCAAGCTTGCGCGAGGGTGGGAGAGTGGCTAATTCAGTCTGAAAGCGTGTCGCGTTGAAACGGGCTCAGTCGAAACGCTTCAAGCGCCAGGAATCTGCTTGGCGTTACGCAGACCAGTGCGCGCGTAGACGGCTCCGGCCAAACTGGATATCGTGTTGCGATGACTAACCCGACCTTGAGTTCGGACTACTATGTCGTGTCAGATGCAGATGGATTGTTTCAAAATGGCGTGATTTTCCACATATCACGCAACAAAGCTGGCGGATCGGTTAGCACGCCGGTCGGACGCTTTTATACATGGCGGCCACAGATACATCCGGAAGGGTACTTCCCGCATTCTCGACTCGATTGCTATATCAATGATGGTCCCTTGGCACCCGAACCGTCCTGGCTCGCGCGTACGCTTGTAGACGCTCTTATACGGCAGGGTAACATATCAGAGCCAATTTGGTTGGGGTGGCATAGATCAAAAGAGCTGGACGGTGAAGAGCGAGGTCAGGTTTTTGACCTAAACTAGACGTTTGGTCCGCGTCTTCGAAAGAACCAGATGCTCCTGATCATCGGCACGATCCGCTTGCCATCCGGCAAGCTCGAGGAAGCAAAGCCAGCCATGGAGCGCATGGTTTCAGCCAGCCGCGCGGAGCCCGGCTGCCTCGAATATTCCTACGCGCAGGATGTCTTCGACGCGGGGCTGATCCGGGTCACGGAAGTGTGGCGCGACAGGGCGACGCTCGATGCGCATTTCCGCTCGCCGCACATCGCCGCGTGGCGCTCAAGCTGGCCGGCGCTGGGCATTGGCGAGCGCAACCTTGTGCTCTATGAAGCCGGCGAGCCCGTGCCGACCTGATCGGCCGCGGCTTTGGGTCTGCCGAGCGGTTCCGATGCCTTCCAGGAACCACGCAAAGTCTACACCTGCCGACTTGGCGCGGTGCTTGCCAGATCGATCCCGCTGCTCTCCGAAGGCTAAGCAGGCCTAGCAGGCGTTGACCTGTCTGCAGGACCAACCTCCGCCATCGGTATCGTGGCAATCTTCATAGCTGCCGTAACACATGTTTGTTGAATTACGGTACCAGGGATAACCGCCAGGACAGCAGACGTCCTGCTGCGCAAGCTGAAGAAATCCTTCTGTCGGCCGGCTCTGTTTTTCCGTATTGCCTCCCGACAAAAGAGATATTGGGTATGAAATATTCCGCTTAACCGGCATATCTACGCTCGAGTTGCTCATCGCAGACGAGCTCAAAAAAATCGTGCAAGCAGCTAACGAAAAGAACCCCCGCGCACTCATATTCTCCTCCTTGAGGGAAATGAAGACGGGCTAAAATACCACCTTTCAGGCGTTGCGTCGATTTCGTGAGCGAACAGGAGCAGGGGCATAGCAGCGAATCCGCCGTCCGATTTGAGATCACCGATTCACTCATGCCCTTTGGGTTCGGGGCTTGATCAACAGAAGTCTCCAACCCGTTCGAAAACGATCCGCGCATTCGGTCGCCGATATCGCGGTTGCCATGCGGTATCCCCAGGCGTATCAGCCTTCCACGTCCCTTTGATATCGGCGAGCCGCCCCGGTGCTTTCCAGAAACCAGCCACAAGTCTACGCCCGCCGGCTGCGCGCGGTGCTGCTGAGGTCCATTCCGCTCCTCGAGGCGCGCGGCATTGCCGTGGTCATCCTGGCCGGCGTCGTCGGCGTCATGGCGGGCATATTGGTCACCGCGATGAGCCAGATCGTGCAGGATCTGCACGGGCTCTTGTTCGGCGTTCAGCCAGGCGGCCGGCTTTCCGGTATGTTTTCGCTCGCCAATCCGGTGCAGGCGCTGGTCCCGGCATTTGGCGGCATCCTGCTCGGCTTGAGCGTGATCTGGCTGAGAAAGCGCAGATTCCGCACTCCGGTCGATCCGATCGAAGCCAACGCGCTCTATGGCGGGCGCATGTCGCTGACCGACACCTTCGTCATCGTCTGCCAGACGATGATCTCCAGCGGCTTTGGCGCTTCGGTTGGCCTCGAGGCCGGCTACACGCAGGTCGGCTCCGGCGTGGCATCGCGGCTGGCGCGGATGTTCAAGCTGCGCCGCAACGATGTCCGCATCCTGGTCGGCTGTGGTGCTGCCGGCGCTATCGCCGCCGCCTTCGATGCGCCGCTGACCGGCGCCTTCTATGGTTTCGAACTGGTCATCGGCATCTACTCGGTCGCCAATGTCGCGCCTGTGATGACGGCCGCGATCTCGGCCTCGCTGACGGCGGAGATGTTCGGCAGCGTGCCGTTTCCGCTGGAGCTTTCAGGGCTGCCGGCGCTGACGCCCAGCCAGTATGTGCCGTTCCTGCTGCTCGGGCTGCTCGGCGGTGCGGCCTCGATCGCCATCATGCAACTGGTAACGCTGATCGAACGCGGTTTCAACAGGCTGTCGGTCGATGCCTCGCTGCGCCCCGTCATCGGCGGCGTCATTGTCGGCCTGCTGGGACTGATCACGCCGCAGGTCCTGTCCAGCGGCCATGGCGCGCTGCATCGGGAATTCGCCATGAACTATGGTCTGGCCGTGGTGGCCAGCGTTTTTCTACTCAAGCTGGCCGCGTCGGCCATCTCGCTCGGCTCCGGCTTTCGCGGCGGCTTGTTCTTCGCGTCGCTGTTTCTTGGCGCGCTGCTTGGCAAGGCATTCGCCGGCGTGATGGCGCTGGTCTCGCCGGCGACCGGCATCGACCCTTCGGTCGCCGCCGTCGTCGGCATGACCTCGCTTGCCGTCGGTGTCGTCGGCGGCCCGCTGACCATGACCTTCCTGGCGCTGGAATCGACACGCGACCTGACGCTGACCGGCGTCGTTCTGGCTGCCTCGATCATGGCGGCGATCCTGGTGCGCGAAACCTTCGGCTATTCGTTCTCGACATGGCGCTTCCATTTGCGCGGCGAAACGATCCGCAGCGCCCACGATGTCGGCTGGATGCGCAGTCTCACCGTCGGCTCGATGATGCGCAAGGACATCAAGACCATCGATGCCTCGACGACGCTGGCCGACTTCCGCAAGCAGATCCCGCTCGGCTCCGCCCAGCGCGTCATCGCCGTCGACCCGGGCGATCAGTATGTCGGCGTGCTGATCGTGGCCGAACTGCACAGCGATCCCGCCGGCGGCGAGGTGCTGGTGCGCGATCTTGCCCAGTACAAGGATGCCGTCCTGGTGCCGAGCATGAACGTGCAGACTGCCGCCGAGACGTTCCAGCGCGCCGGCGCCGAAGAACTGGCGGTCGTCGAGGATTTCACCGACCACATCGTGCTCGGGCTGCTGACCGAGGGCCATCTGATGCGGCGCTACGCCGAGGAACTCGAAAAGGCGCGCCGGGACCTGTCGGGCGAGGGGTAGGGGGCGCACCTGCGCATCTCCTGTCGACAAGCAAGCACGTCCTACTGCTGACACAACCTTCGATTTGAGCAAGCCTGGCCCGGATATCGGTGCGCTCCTGGCATCATGCGCGGCTTGCCAATTGTACAGTGCCACTGTACAAAGTGTTAAGTGAGGTGGAAGACCGCATGAGCAAGGGGTCCGAAAAGGCTTCGGTAAAGACCGGCGACGTATCGGCCGCGACGCATGCCCATCAGGTGCTCGGCATGCGCCTCAAGAGCCTTCGCCTCGCCCGCAGGCTGTCGTTGCGGGAGCTTGCGGAGGCGACCGGGACAAGCGCCAGTTTCATCAGCCAGCTTGAACGCGGCCTGACCGGCGCCAGCACCGCATCGCTCAACCAGATGGCTTCGGCGCTCGGCGTCAGCGTCGCCATGCTGTTCGAGGAAAGCACAGCGCAAAACCATGGCGTTCTGAGACGCAGCGAGCGGCCGAGCCTGCCGCCCAGCGACGGCTGCCGCAAGATGCTGCTGTCGCGCCCGCCGCTGGGCGACATGGAAGTCTATGTCGGGGAATTGGACATTGGCGGCTCGACCGGACCCGATCGCTACACCCATGGCGACGCACACGAGATGCTCGTCGTGCTGCGCGGGGTCGTCGAGGTCTCGCTCGGCGAGGCGCGCCACGTGCTCGAGGAAGGCGACAGCATCGAATACACGACCTCGACACCGCATCGCTCAGAGAACATCGGCAGTGGCCGAGCCGAAGTGATGTGGATCATCGCGCCGCCGACCTCGGTGCGCGCCGAACTCGACCAATACACGGCCTGGAAACCACTCGCGGCCAGGTAGGTCCAATCAATCTGAAAGTCAGCCCATGCAAGCCAAACGCAACGGCGACATATCGTTCTGGTATGCGGATCTGGGCGGAGTTCCCGCCCCCCGGCCGCCCTTGCCCGGCGATATCGAAGCCGATGTCGCGATCGTCGGCGCCGGCTATACCGGGCTGTGGACCGCCTACTATCTGAAGAAGGCAAGGCCTTCGCTGCGCATCGCGCTGATCGAGCGCGAATTCGCCGGCTTCGGCGCTTCGGGCCGCAATGGCGGCTGGCTGTCGGGCGGCTTCTCCTGGTCGCGCGAAAAATACCTCAAGACCTCGAGCCGGCAAGGGGTGAGCGCCATGCAGGCGGCGATGGCTGGCTGCGTCGACGAGGTGATCCGGGTGGCGACGGAGGAAGGCATCGATGCCGATATCCGCCGCGTCGACAATCTGACGGTGGCCACCAACCCCGCGCAGCTCGAACGCGCGCGCGAAGAGTGCGAAACGATCCGTGCCTGGGATGTCGATCCGGACCGCGTCGAAATGCTGGATCAAGCGGCGACGCGGGCGCGCATCAATGTACGCAACGTCATGGGCGGCTTCGTCGTCCACGGCCAGGCGCGGGTGCAGCCGGCCAAGCTGGTGCGCGGGCTTGCCGCCGCCGTCGAGCGGCTGGGCGTGGCGATCTACGAACAGACGACGGTGACGTCCATCGCCAAGGGCAGTGTTGCGACCGACCACGGCACGGTGCGGGCCGAAACCATTATTCGCGCGACGGAGGGGTTCACGGCGGGCATCCCCGGCGAGGAGCGGACCTGGCTGGCGCTCAACAGTGCGCAGATCGTCACCGAGCCGCTGCCACCCGAGCTTTGGCGCGACATCGGCTGGGAAGGACATGAGCTTCTCGGCAACGCCGCCCACGCCTATTGCTATGCCCAGCGCACGCGCGAGGGGCGCATCACCATGGGCGGGCGCGGCGTGCCCTATCGCTATGGCTCGCGCACCGACGTCAATGGACAGACGCAGCAGGCGACGATCGACCAGTTGCATCAGATCCTGACGACGCTGCTGCCGCAGACGGCGAACTGCCGCATCGAGCACGCCTGGTGCGGCGTGCTCGGCGTGCCGCGCGACTGGTGCACGACCGTCGGCCTCGATCCCGCGACCCGTATCGGCTGGGCCGGCGGCTATGTCGGGCTTGGCGTGTCGAGCTCCAATCTTTCGGGACGCACGCTTGCCGACCTGATCCTTGGCCAGGACACGGAACGGACGAAGCTGCCCTGGGTCAACCGCAAGGTCAGGCCATGGGAGCCGGAGCCGTTTCGGTGGCTCGGCGTGCATTCGATGTACCAGCTCTATCGCATCGCTGACGGGCGCGAGGCCGCTGGGCTTGCGCATACATCGAGACTGGCGGCGCTCGCTGACAGCATCACGGGCCACTGATCATGGAGTCCAATTTGGTCGACCTTTCGGCCTTCCACGATCTCGCCAAGACCGATATCGGCGCGTTCTCACCAAAGCCGACCAGCATCGAGGGGGATCAGGTCGAGGCGGCGCGCTCGCTGTTCCAGTCACCGGACGGGACCGTCGATATCGGCATCTGGGAGTGCACGCCCGGCCGCTTCACTGCTGATCGCACCGGTTCGTCGGAGATATCCCACATCATTTCGGGGCGAGTGGAGGTGAGCCGCGCCGACGGCGAGACGCGCGAGCTGGGGCCGGGCGACCTCCTCGTGCTGCCGCAGGGATGGAAGGGCGAATGGCGGATCCGGGAAACCACGCGCAAGCTTTACATGATCCAGAGCACCGGCTGACAGACAGCCGCCGGGCTCAAGTAAGAGCGCGATCGGTCCTTGGCTATCGCCAGCCTGCCGGTGAGCTTGGCGGGCGGGCTAGCTGCCGGCCGACCGCGTTTTTCCGCCCCACCAGCGAATGGCCATGACGGCGATAAGAACAGCCACATAGGGCCAATAGTAGACGTCGTGGACCGCGCGTTTGCCCTCGGCAATCAGAAATGTCAGCCATATGTCGTAGCTGCCGACTGTGTGAAGGATTCGCCATGCGCGTGGTCCGATCCATGCAGCCGTGCGATCGAAGGACGTCGCCGCCATGGCGATGATGAACAGGTAGGCAAGGCCGCCGAAAACGAACATCGCGGTATCCGTGGCGTCATCGAATTGATCCGGACTCGCCTGCGCGAAAGCGAACAGGGCGACCGCATGGACGCCATGCGAAAAAGCAAAGGCCAATCCGATCTGGCGCCGATGACGGCGCAGGAACAGTGTGGATGCGCTCGGCAGGTGGCGCGCCAGCGCTGATGCCGAAAAAGCGATGCAGAACAGGATCAGCGACATCTGTGCGGTGAGCCGCACGGCCTGGCGAACCCCTGCCACCGAGAAATCGCCGCGGAATGCGACAAGCCCGGACAGCGCAAGAATGATCGCGGCCAAAAGCCAGAACAGCCACCAGCGGTTCGTTGCCCTGGTTGCAAGGGGTGCGACGGTGTCCATGAAGCCTCCTGAGCAGAAGATGTAATAACTACTTACATTGATTGGCTGCCATTGCAATCCAGAAGTAAGTCGTGCTTGCATCGAGCGCCGGATTGTGATGGGGACAGGGGCATGGCGACGCAACGCAAGACCTATCATCACGGCAGTCTGCGGCAGGCGCTGATCGACGCCGCCCTTGCCATTGCCAGGGAGGATGGCGTCGAACAGGTGACGGTGCGTGAGGCCGGGAAGCGGGCCGGCGTGTCGTCAGGAGCGCCGTTCCGGCACTTTCCGAGCAAGACCGCGCTGATGACTGCCGTGGCCGAAGAGGCGATGCGCCGGTTCCGTGCGGGGATATCGGTCGAACTCGACAAAGCAGGACAACTTGACCCGCTGTCGCGCTTTCGGGCGCTGGGGGTCGCCTATCTGCGCTGGGTCATCGACAACCCGACGCATTTCGAAATCATCTCGATACGCCGGGCGATCGATTTCGATGCCTCCGAGACGCTTGTCGGGCTCAATGAAGAGATCCGCGGTCTGATGGTGCGAATGCTGGAGGACGCGCGCGCGGCCGGGCAGTTGCGGAAAACCGATATAGAAGGCGTTCCCCTGCAGGCACGTGCGATGGTCTACGGTCTTGCCCGCATGTGGATCGATGGTCAGTTTGCCCAGTGGGGTGGTGCGGAGAACGCCGAGGCGCTGATGAAGCAAAGTCTCGATGGTTTTCTCGCCTTGCTGGCAAAATAGGCGGGCCGGCTATCTTGCCGAAGGATCAGTTCAGCCTTGGACACCATCAATGCTCGATCGGCCCCTTGGCCATCACCAGCGCGGTGCCCGCGGTGGTCGGGCGCTCGATGACGCGACGCACGCGCGGCGGCTCGTCGCCGCTATGCAGCGCCCGCAAGCGCTCGCCGACCATGGCATCGGCATGGGTGATGCGGCCATTGTGCCTGACATATTCGAGCCAGGTCGGCGTGTGGTAGTGCTCGATCCATATTGTGGGATTTTCGAGGTCGCGCGCCAGCGTCCAGTTGCGGGCGCCATCGCGGCGGCGGATGCGGCCGCGTTCGGCCATGGTGGCGAGGAACTCGGCCTCGTCCTCGTGGCGGATGATGTATTCGATCATGATGGCGATGGGACCGCTGCGCGGCTTCAGGTCGAGCGCCAGATGCGGCTCCTTGAAGCGGTTGAGCGGGTCGAGGTTCAGCACCTGCTGCTGCGGCAGCGGCAGTAGTAGGCCGATGGCGCCGCCGGCCAGCATGGTAATGGCTGCGGCGATCAGCGCCGTCTCGGCGCCATGCGCGTCGGCGACGACGCCCCAGATCCAGCTGCCCAGCGCGATGCCGCCGAAGGTGGCGGTCTGGTAGACCGACAGAACCCGGCCGACTACCCAGCGCGGCGTCGCCATCTGTACGGTGACGTTGAAATGCGACAGCGCGATCACCCAGCAGGCGCCGCCGACCAGCAGGCCAAGCGACGTTTGCCAGGCGTGATGGCTGATCGCGGCGTTGAAGGCGCAGACGGCGAAGCCGGCGAAGGCACAGCGCACCATCGTCTCGCTGGAGAGCAGTTGCCGCAACCGCACGCTGATCAGCGCGCCGCCGACTGCGCCGATGCCGAACGAACCCAGCATGATGCCGTAGGTCAAGGCGTCGCCCTTGACCACATCGCGCGCCACCAGCGGCAAGAGCGCCAGCACGGCGCCGGCGCTGAAGCCGAAGGCCGCGCCCCGGACCAGCACCTTGCCGATGTTGGGCGACATGGCGACATAGCGCAGACCGGCGCCCATGGCCGCACCCAGCGACTCGCGCGGCAAGGTCGATACCGGCACGTCGCGCTTCCAGCGCGCCATCACGATGATGAGGCCGATATAGCTGACCGCGTTCGCCGCGAAGGCGGCCGCGGCACCGGCGGCCGCGACGATGATGCCGCCGATCGCCGGACCGACGCTGCGTGTCAGGTTGAAACCCATGGAGTTGAGCGCCACGGCGGCCGGCACCTTGTTGCGGGGGACCATGTCGCCGACGGACGCCTGCCAGGACGGGCTGTTGAGCGCCGTGCCGCTGTCGATCAGGAAGGTGAAGGCAAGCAGCGTCCAGGGCGTGAGCAGGTGATAGTAGGTGAACACCGTCAGAAGCACCGAAACGACCAGCATGAAGGTCTGCGCGACCAGCATCACCTTGCGCCGGTCGAAGCTGTCGGCGATGGCGCCGGCGACAAGCGCGAACAGCATGATCGGCAGAGTGGTGGAAGCCTGGACCAGCGCGACCTGATAGGGCGAGGTCGCGATCGTGGTCATCATCCAGGCGGCGCCGACGCCCTGGATCAGGCCACCGAAATTGGAAACGAGACTTGCGGCCCAGACGGCGCGGAAAATGCCATGCCGGAACGGCGCCAGCGCCGAAACGCCTTCGCTATCCGGTTTCTCGTCAATCATGGATGGGTTCCTGCCACGGCGTGCTGATCCCAGCGGTTTCTCCGCATCGTTTGCCGAAACTATGGCATCGCGCCGCAAAGGCGAAGAAGATCATGGTCCAACAAGGGGATAGAGGAGGGCCACCGCCTCTATCGGCATCGCGAAATGCCATGCCATTGCCCCCGGTCCTCGTGCGTTTGCTTCAGCGAGCGTCCCTGACCGCAGCATGCAGCGCTTCGGTGAGGTCGCCGGTGGTCTGGCCGCCGGCATGCAGGCGAAGGAAAAGCTCCATGCCGACCAGCCGCAGCCGCGATGGCTGGTCTCGCTTCGCCAGCTCGATCAGGTCTTCGACCGAAGCCGCCGGCCACTTCATGGCGTCGCGCAGCAAGCCGCCGCGCAGCAGGCCCTCGGTACCCGTGGTGAAGGTGTTCGATACCTGGAAGCCGTTCTTGCGGGCGTTCACGTTCTGAAGCGGAATGTGTTTTTCAGCGACCTTCTTCAACAGCCATTTTCCTTGCTTGTGGCGGTATTTGTGCCGCCTTGGCAGATGGATCGCGAAGTCGATCAGCCGGTTTTCGAGGAACGGCACCCTGAGCTCCACCGAGGCGGCCATGCTGAGCCGGTCATGCCTGTTCAACAGATCCTGCAGATGTGCATACATGTCGTGAAGGCAGCATCCCAGGAAGGCACGGTCACTGAGTGAGGCGACGGGCTCGAGCCGGTCGAAGATCTTGGTCTGAAGGAAATTCAGTTCCGGCGACAGTGCCCTTAGCACGATGTTGCGGTCCCAGCCATGACCACCCGCAACCGATGTCCGGAAGGGGGCATGACGCAGGCGCTCGAACCTGCGGGCAAGCCGGGCCTTGGAGCGAAACAGCCGTTGCGGCCATGACCAGGGCCGCCACGGCCGCATGCTGGCTTCCTGCCAGTCGTAGCCGCCAAAGAGTTCGTCGGCACCTTCACCTGTCAACAGCACCTTGATGCCGTCGGCCCGACACTGCTCGGCAAGCGCCAGCAGGCAGACATGGCTCGCATGCCAGCCGTCGCTCTCCAGATGCCAGATGGTTCTTGGCCAGAGTTCGAGGAACCGGTCCTTGTCGACAGGCACCCTGTTCAGCGGCACGCCGGCATGGCGCGCGGTGCGTGCGGCGTCTTCGGCTTCGCTGTGGCCCAGGCGCGGATCGACGACATAGGCTGTCATCTCCGGCCTGAACCGTTTCGCCAGTGTCGTGACGAGACCGGAATCGACGCCGCCGCTGCAAGCCGCGGCCAGCCTGGTATCGGCAATGCAGTGCAGTCCGACGCTGTCCTGGATCAGCGCCTCCAGCGTCGCCATGCGCTCGGCGTCGCTGGCGGTGTCGCCGGTGATGCGGCCAGCGTCGAGCACATCGAGGACATGCCAGAAGCAGCGCTTCTCGATGCCGGCGTCGGTAATCTTCCACAGACCTGCCGGTGGCAGCCGCTCCATGCCCTCGAACAGGCTGGAGCTGGAGTCGCGGCTTTGCCAGGCAAGACGCAACGTGATCTCGCGCGCGTCGATGGCGCGTGCGACGTCGTCACAGGCAAGGATCGCCTTGTCCTCGGAGGCGAAGAGGATTCGCTCACTCGCTTCGGCCACCGACATCGGCTTGATGCCGAGGCGATCGCGGGCCAGCCAGAGCGCGCCGGCCCGCATGTCGAAATAGGCGAGGGAAAACATGCCGTCGAACAGCGGGATGGCCTTGTCCGGTCCCCATTGGTGCAGGGCTTCCAGAACCACTTCGGCATCCGAAACCGTTCGGAACCGCCTGCCTTCGGCCTCAAGTATCGCGCGCAATGCCCGGTAATTGTAGACCTCGCCATTGTAGACCAGCACGCCCTGGCCACAGGCGGTGAGCATCGGCTCGCGCGCCTGTGCCGACAGGTCGATGATCGAGAGCCGCCGGTGACCGAGCGCCAGCCGGCTGTCGTTCCATGTGGCATGATCGTCAGGACCGCGATGCGCCAGTGCCTGCATCATGCGGCCGACGTCGTCGAGATCACCGCCCGCGATCGGGTTCCGCTTGCGCCAGACGCCGGCTATGCCGCACATGGTCCGTTGGTCGATCTGGGCTGGTTCAGAGGTTCGCGAGGAGCCATTGGGACAAAACGATCGCCTGGCCGGGAGTGGCCACATGGCAATCTAACCGGAACCGGACCAGCCGCAAGCGGAACGCTTTCTTCAAGCAATTGCGGAGTGAAGTCGACGCAGCTTCCCTCGAAGGGTTCAGAACCCGTTCTGGATGCGCTGGAAGATGACGTTGGTGAAGGCCGATATCTGGCCACCGATGAACGGGCCGGTGAGCGCCACCACCAGCATGATGGCGACGATCTTCGGCACGAAGGTCAAGGTGATTTCCTGGATCTGCGTCAGCGCCTGGATGAGGGCGATGCCGATGCCGACCGCCATGGCGACCAGCACCACCGGAGCGGAGGCGGTCAGCACCGTCCACACGGCGTACTGGACGATGTCGAGTGCGTCGGCCTCGTTCATGTCAGAGGTTGGCCTAGCTTGCGGGCTTGATCGACACGCCTGCGCCGACGGGGACCTGGGTGCCATCCTGCAGCACTGCGATCAGTCCGCTGCTGGCGAGCGTCACCGAAGCCACTATTCCCGTGGTCTTGCCGTCGGCCGACGTGATCGAGCGGCCGATAATGGCGTCGGCCTGCGACAGCGCCGACGATGACATGATCTGGTCGAGCTTGGTGTTGGTCTGCACCGATTGCTCGACCTGCGAGAAGGTGGCGAGCTGGGCCACATACGCCGTCGAATCCATCGGCTTGGTTGGATCCTGGTTCTTCATCTCGGCGATCAGAAGCTTCAGGAAGGACTGATAGTCGACCGCTGTCTTCGAGGTCGACGCGGTCGTCGAATTGGCGCCAACCGGTATCGTCGTCGTCATGTCCACGGTCATTAGTAGCGTGCTCCCACGGCCTGCGGGCGCGCGGCGCCCGGAACATCGTCATTGCCGCCAAGCGCGCGGCGTTCGAGAGGATAAAGCGAACGGATCGCCTTCAAAGCCTCATAGATATGATCCTCGCCGACCATGCGGTCGATCTGTTTCAGTGCGCTGCAGATATCGGCGTCCTCGAAGCTTGCTATGAGCAGCGGCAGCGAGCGGCGAAACATCTCGCGGGCGTCGTCGGCGCCGGCCGGGTTGATCAGCATGACCTGCACGATGAAATAGAGCTGCCTCAGCGGCGTCGATGCGTCGTCGGCTTGTAGCACATGGCTTTCGAGCAGGAACTGCACGTCGTTCATCAGTTCAACGGTGACCTTGCGGTCGACGCGGATGACGGCGCCGTTGATGTAGATCTTCTCGTTGGGCTTCAGCGATATCTTCAGCGTGTTGGTCATTGAATGCCGTCGCGAATGATCTGGGACACTTCGATCAGCCCTTCGAAATTGTTGGTGCGGCCCTGGCGGATGTCCTCCGCCTCGCGCAGCAGCCACAGGCCGATGGAAATCAGGTTGGCGCGCAATTCCTTCGGAAGCGCATTGTCGCTGGAGCCAAGATCCTCGACGAAGACGGTCCAGACGCGGTTGGTGAAATTCAGCGCCTCCACCGCCTCCATCGAATCCTGGCCGGCCGCCGCTGCCGCCGACAGCATGTCGATCGAGCGGGTCAGAAGTTCGCGCTCACGGTCCTTGGCGTCCGAGACGGAGGTGCTCTGAACGTCGGCGTAGGAGAATTGGTACATTGTTGGCTCTACCGTTCCGCTGGAAGTTGTCAGGTCAGGTACTTCAACAGGCTGAGCTGCTGCAGGCGCGCTGTCAGAGCGAAGGATGTCTCGATATGCTGCGTCAGATCCGCGACCTTGGTGGCGGCCGTGGCCGGGTCGACGGCTTCGAGATCGAGGATATGGCGTTCGAACAGGTCGATCTGCGTCTTCATGCGATCGCTGGCGTCGGAGACGCGCTTCTGCACGATGCCGGTCTCCGACTGGACCTGGGCGATGCCGCTCAGCGCCTCGCCGACCAGTGTCTGCGAGTGGCTGACGATGCTGTCCTTCGCCGCCTGGCTGATGTTGGTGGACATCAGGCTCGAGACCATTGCTGCGGCCATTGCGAGCTTCTTGATGCCGTCGCTGTTGGCGCTGGTCGAGGTCTCGGTGGTTTCGTTGAGCGCAATGCGGCTGACGATCTGCTGGTCGGTGGCGTTCGACATGTTGGTCTGCCAGCCGGCGCCGAGGAACTGAGGCGTGACGTCGTTGGTGATGAAATCGTCCATCTGGGCGGCGGTGATGTTGGCCGCGGCCGGATCACTGGGCGTGAAGCCGAATTTGGCGACGAACGAGGCGTCGAAGGCGGCCTTGGCCGGTGAGCCGGCGGCGGTGAAATCGTTGATCGGCTTGACGTCGGTGTTGGTGCCGGCAAACAGATATTCGCCGTTGACGCTGGTGTTGAGGATCGAGGCAAGCTGCTGGATCGTCGTCTGGCCGGTCGACTGGGTCAGCGTGTCGGAATTGTCGCCCGACGATGCTGTGGTCAGGCTGGAAAGGAAGGTCTGTGCCACGCCGGAGAGTTGGCCGAGCGAGGTCTGCGTCGAAGAAAGCCTTGCGGCGACCAGCCCGTTGGAATCGACAATCACGTTCAGCCGGTCGAGGTCACGCGAAAAGGTGACGGACTGGGCCGTGCGTCCGCCCAGTGCCAGGCCGACATCGGCGACCTTGCCGGTCGAGGATTCCTTCGTCGCTTTGACGAGATCGGCCTGCATGCGCATCTGTTGATAGCGCAGGGCGTTGGAGAGGGCGGCCGAGGAGACTGAGGTCATGGATTATCCCACCGCGTTCAACAGGGCCGCCATCATGTCGTCGACGGTCTTCATCATGCGGGCCGATGCCTGATAGGTGTGTTCGAGATCGAGCATCAGCGACATTTCCTGGTCGACATTGACGCCTGTCGCATTGGACAGCGCCTCGGAGCTGCGCTGCGCCAGCGCCTCCTTCGCGTCGGCGGCAGTCGAAGCCTGCTGGCGCATGCCCTGGAGCCAGCCGATCGAATTGGCGGCGTAGTCGGAAACGCTGGACGTTGCCGAAATCCCGGCGGCGGGGTCGAATGTCATCGGCTGGTCGAGCCGGTCGCCATAGGCAACCAGAAGGTTGGAATAGGAAGCCCCGCCCGTGGTGTTGGCGACATAGGCAGCGCCATTGGCGCCGCCGTCGCGCAGCAATGTCGGATTGCCGCCGGCGCTCGGATCCATCGCCGCATTGATGCTGATCGTGCCGGCCAGGCCATTGACCAGCGTGCCCGCGGCTGGCACCGCGGGTGCGCCGGACCAGGTGAACAGGCCGGCGGCGTTGGGCATCGAGGGCGCGGTCTCGGCAAAGGCCGTGATCAGGCCGCGCGCGGTTTCGTCGAGCTGGCCCTGCATGGTCGAGGCGACGCTGTCGCGTAATTGCAGCAGGCCGGCAAGCTTGCCGCTGGCGCTGGTGTTGCCGCCGCTTCCCGCCGAGACCGGCACATTGTCGATATAGACGGTGTTGCCGGGGCTTCCGGCGGCATAGCCTGCCGATGGCGTGAAGCTCACCGTGCGCGGTATCGTCTCGAACAGCGTGGTGCCGTCACCCGTGGTGATCACCATGTCGTTGTCGCCACGCGTGAAGGTCGAGACCGGAACATAGTCCGCGATCTTCTTCAGCAGCGCGTCGCGCTGGTCGAGCGCATCGGAAACATCGGTGCCGGAACGGGTTCCGGAAATGACCGCCTGGTTGGCGTCCTGGAACTGGCTGAGCAGCGAGTTGAGATCCTTGACCGCCGTGTCGATCTGGCCGTCGGTCTGGGTGCGGAAATCCTGAATGGCCTGCGAGCCTTCATTCAGGGAACGCACGACCTGCTTGGCCGCGTCGATGACGCTGGAGCCGAGATTCTGGTTGGACGGCGAGGTGGCGTAGAGCTGCAGCTGCTGCTGCAGATTGGCGATGGCGGTCGAGGGCGAGGAGGCATTGTCGACGCCGTTGACCGACACGTCCAGCTGATCCATGCCGCTGTAGAGCGCGTTCTGACCGCTATACGCCGACAAGGCGCCGAGATTCTGCCGGAAGAGCAGGTCGTTGGTTGCGCGCTGGATATCAACCGAACGCGCGCCGGGCGCCGTGCTGGTGACGACGGCGATGCGGCGCGTATAGTCCGGGTTGGAGGCGTCCGAGACGTTGCGTGTAACAACGCTGGTCTGGCGCGCGGTACTCATAAGCGCCGATTGGGCGATGCTCAATGCGGAAGATAACGACATGCGGGTCTTTCACGGGCCACGCCCGGTTTTATCTCTTCAGGTTGACAAGGACGTCCATCAGGTCGGAACCAGTCTGGAAGACTTTCGAATTGGCGGTGTAGCTGCGCTGCGCCGCGATCATGTCGGTCAATTCCTCGGCGATGTCGACGTTGGAATTTTCGAGCGCGCCCGAGATGATCGAGCCGAGCTTGCCTTCATTGGCGAAGCCGACGCGGATCGCACCGGAATCGGTGCCTTGCGCATAGACGTTGCCGGGAAGGGCCTTGAGCTGGTCAGGGCTCTGCACGTCGGCCAGCGGAATCTTGTAGAGCGGCTTGGTGGAGCCGTCCTTGTACTGGGCGTAGATGGTGCCGTCCTTGCTGATCTGCACCTTGTCGATGGTGCTCGGCGCGTTGCCGTTGACCTGGGCGTCGGTAACGGTGAAGCCCGTCCCGAGCTGGGTCAGTGTCGACAGGTCGAGATTGAGGCTGGCGCCGCCCGGCACCGTAAATGAAACGCCGGTGGTGGCGCCGGTGAGCTTGCCGGTCGTGGTATCGAAGGTCAGGTTGGCCGTGCCGAGCGCGCCACCGGTGTAGGGGAACGATGTTCCAGGCGTCGCCTGCGACTGATCGAAAACCGCCACCTGCCAGGTGCCGGCGCCGGTGTTGGTGAAATAGACGTCGAGCAGCTTCTTGTTGCCGAGGTTGTCATAGGCGACCATCGACGATTTTGAGGTGTACTGCGCGGTGGCAGCGTTGGCACCGGGCAGGTTGGCGGCGACGACCGGTGTCGCACCTGCCGGCAGATTGCCGCTGAAACTACCCGTGGTGCTCGGGGTCGCGGTCAGTCCCTGGTCGGAGATGACGACCGGCTCCAGGCCTTCGAAGCCGTTGACCGTCGCCGCCGGCGTGCCATTGGCGTAGCTGTAGGCCATCAGCTGGAAACCGGCCGCATTGACCAGCCTGCCTTGTGCGTCGGGGACGAAGGCGCCGGCGCGGGTCAGGAAAGGTGTGCCGCCGGGATCCTGGACGACGAAGAAGCCATCACCGCTGACGGCAAGATCGGAAACCGAGGTCGTGTACTGAAGCACGCCCGGGTCGCTGACTGCCTGGCGGATCGTCGTGGTGACGCCGCCGGAATTATAGGCGCCGCCCGTCGACGGCATGATCAGCGTCGAAAATTCGGCGGAGGACCGCTTGTAACCGGTGGTATCGGAATTGGCGATGTTGTCGGCTGTCGTCGACAGGCGGTTGGCCTGTGCGTTCATGCCGGAAACGCCGGTCCGCATCATCCCGTAGAGGCTCATCGAAACGTCTCCGCTATGTCCATGCCACTGGCTTTGAGGCTACGCGTCCTGTCTTGCGCGAAGCTGGCGCGGCGCGGCATCAGAACACGAGCCGGTAGCCGAGGAAGCGTTTGGAATCGATCGGGTCGGTGCCCAGCTTCTCGCGCAGTTTCTTGCGTAATTTGCTGATGTGGCTTTCCACCACGTTCTCCTCGACCTCTTCGTCGAAGATGCCGTAGATGGCGTTGAAGACCTGGGTTTTGGTGACGCGGCGGCCACGGTTGCTCGCCAGATATTCGAGGATGCGGCGTTCGCGGCGCGGCAAGGGCAGCGGCTGGCCATCTATCTCGGGGTCGCGGCCGTCCATGAAGATGCGCATGGCGCCGATCTCGGTGTAGGCGACATCCTCATGGGCGCGGCGGCGGATGGCGGTGATGCGGGCCAGGATCTCTCTGATGTGGACGGGCTTGCGGATGACGTCGTCGACGCCGCTCTCGAACAACCGCAGCGTGTTCTCCAGCGAATGCTGTTCGCTGAGCGCAATGACCGGAGCGCCGGTGCGGTCGCGGATCTGGCGTGGAGAGATGGCGCCTTCGCGGCAGTCGCCGATCAGGAAGGCCCGCACCGAACGCAGGTCGGTGTCGGCGGCCGAGTTCACCCACTCGCCGAATTCGCCCGGCGCGAAGCCCGCACAGGCGACGCCTTCGCGATCAAAAAGTGAATTGTATCCCTCAGTTACGAGCTCTCGCTCGTCAACGATCACGATCATCGGCCCCGCCTTCCGAATCAGCACATCTGCCCCGTGGGGAAAGGCGTAACCGCTGGCGGGAAACCTGAACAACCGTCATTTCTTGTAACTAGTTTCTTGGGAGTCTGGAATCGCACCGGTTGCATCAGCGTGCAGCCAGATATGCTTGTCGTGGGAAGTTCTAGCCAAGTCAAAACCGCAATCCAAAAGCAGTGCGGTTGGCGTATTAGAAGCAGAAAATACGCTTACGGGTTGCAGAAGGAGCGGGCATTGGTCGTCCACTTGCCAAAACCGGTGGCAACCATGTTGGCGATCACCCTGCAGACATAGACCTTCTGCGCCGGGTCGTTGTCGGGACCGGCATGATAGCGGGCGACGGCCATCGACCAGGTTTCGTGGCGGGCATGGAGACTGGCCAGGAAACGCGCCGCGTAGTCGACGTTCTGGCGCGGGTCGAGCATGTCCTCGACACTGCGGAAATGCGAGGAATGATAGTGGTGGTTGATCTGCATGCAGCCGAGATCGATCAGTGTCTTGCCCTCGCGCTGCGCATTGGCGAAGGTCGCAAGCGCTTCGGCCCGACTCCGTGGGAAGACCGCTTTTCCTTCTATATTCAATGCATTAGGCTGAAGGCTGCCCTTCTTGCCGGTTTCGGTCAGGCCGACGGCATAGAGGATGCCGGCGGGCACGCCGTAACGGTCGGCGGCGCGCAGGATCTCTGGCTCGCAGGGATTGGGGGTGGCGGCGAGGGCAGCGTTCGCGAGGCTAGATAAACATATCGCCGCCAGCGCGCTCACGAGATGGCGAAGCGGCGCGGCCGAGTGCTTGCGCGTCATCATGGTTCCCCCTTGCGGACTGCTGGCCCGGTTGCTGGCCGCCGGCTCCACCGTTTCCACCGCTGGAGTTTCCGGGCTGGAACGAGGACTGGTCGCGGCCAGGCGCGGCGCTGAGCGAGGCGGTTGCATCAGCGCGGGTTGTAGCCGGAACGGCCACTGACGGTTGCATGATGGTCACCTTATCAACCTCGAAACCCAGCCCGCGTAGCGACTTGACGATTGCCTCGCTATCACTGGAAAGCCGGCGGTAGGCATCGTGTGTTTCAGGCTTCAATTCAATCGAGAGTTGTTCTCCCGAGAGGCGAAGGTGGGCCGTGACCATGCCCAGTTCGGCCGGGTGAAGTTCGATCTTCAACACATGTGTCGGAACGGCAACAGAACTGGCCAGCTGAGTGCTGGCGGAGGCCGTCGAAAAGGCCTGCTTCGGGCCAACATCGGCCGCTACGGCGTTGATTACGTTGAGCGCTGCCTGGCTCATCGGCGCCTGCGGCGGGGCCGGGAAGCTGCGCTCGGAAACCACGTCGACGCGCGCCTGCGCCGAGAACGGTTTTCCCGGCTCCGACCGCAACGAGGACTGGACGTCGGCGATGGACTTCAGCTGCTGCGCCGCCTGCTTCGGCTCAACGCCCGGCACATCGGCGGTTGCCGTGTCGGGCAGCGGGCCGGCGGCGATTGCATTGTCACGCCGCGGGGCGCCAGCGCCGGCATCGCGGACGGACTCGAGCTTCGTCAGCGGCCCGTCGACGAGCGACACCTGCTCTAGTTTAGACATCGGTTCGAGCTCGTCGTGCCCGGCGGCCGATGTCGCCCGATAGGCCTTCGGCAAAAGCTGACCCTTCGACTGGATCTGCCCGGCGAGCGCCGGTTGCTTTCCGGCTTCGCCTGCGTCGGCCGACTTGGCCGATGTCGAGAAATGGCGCAGGTCATGAAACGCCATCAGCAGAGGCAGATGGTCGTCGAGCGGCGTCGCGCCGGCGTCGGTCGCCGGCGTTTCGGTATCGGCGTCCTTGTCGGCCTCGACAGCCTTGCCGTCTTTTGCGGATTTCGCAGCCGTCGATCCGGTCGGCGTGGCCCTACCCTTGCCGGACGGCATCGGTTCGTCCTCGCCTGTCTGTGCCGCAAGGTCGGCGGCAAGTTTGCTCCAGCGCGGGTCTCGCATCCCGGCCTCGGCCGTCGGCTGCTTTTCCGCCTGGCTTGCGCCGCCATGCACCATCCTGCCGAAACCGGCATCATCCTTCTTGCCGGGCGCGGCCGGCTCCGCTGTGCGCGCGGTGGTAAATCCTGGCAGGGCCGGGCCGAGGCTGGGGGTCATTTCGGAGCGGCTCCAAGCATCTGGTCGATCAGGTCGAGCTGTCGACGGGTTTTCATCATGGCGGCGTCGGTCGGATCGGTCGTGTCGGGACCGGCGGAATTTGCCTGCGCCGAAGCCGGCAGGACCGTTGCCGCGTCGGCTGAAGGCGCCGGCGCGTTCGGCGCAGCGGCTACTGTTCCGCCGGATGGCGCGACGGCGGGCTGTTCGGACACGGCGCCCTCGACAGGCGGCAATCCGGCCTCGTCGGCGGTCTGCACGGCGGCGACTTCAGCTTTGGGCTGCGGTGCATCGGATGCAGGCGCCGGGGTCGCCGCTGGAGCGGAGGCAGGCGGCGCCACCATTTCACCAGCGATGGCCTGGGCGGCGTCGAGCAGGGCACGGTCACCGTCCGACAGCTTGCTGCGGTCGATCTTGCCGAGCTTGGCGCGCACATCCTCGGTCGTGTCCGAAGTCACAGTCGACAGGCTGGAATAGAGCAGGGCGCGCGGGTCGCCCTGATTGGTGCTGCCGTCGCGACCCTGTTCGGCCCGTGCCGAAGCGAAGGCCGACAATTCGCTGAGGCCGTCGATCGCGGCGCGGCGGGCGATACGCAGATAGATCACCTTCTCGCGCTCGGGATCCATCATCGCGGTGATATCGGCCAGCTTGTCCTGGCTGATCGACATGTGCAGCGTGATGACGCCGGAGACGAAGGAATCGGCGAACTGGCTGGCGTAGGGCGAATAGAGGTAGCGCTCGACATACTGGGTGGAGGCAAGCGCGAACCGCGCCGCGTCGCCTTGCGCCACGGCAATGCCGACCGAGCGCCGCAGCGCCGACTCCTCGACCAGCGTGCCAGGGCTGAGCAGCTTGGCCTCGTCGAGCAGCGTCAGCGCAGCCGCCGGCTCATCCGTCGCCATTAGCGATCCTTTGACCAGGGCAAGGAACGCGCCGAGATCGCCGGGCAGCGTCATTGGATCGATCGGCCTCAGGGCTTCGATAGCCTGGCCGGGCCGGCCGTTCAGATAGTCGATCACACCCTTGGCGATGGCGAGGTTCGCCGGATCCGTGGCGGCACGCGACACGGCGGCCTCCACGGTCACCGGATTGCCGCCGCTCATGCCGTAGACCAGCAGCGCGCGAAAATTCTTGGGGTCCTTGAAGTCCTGCGCATCCGCTTCGCGCAGGCGCGTATCGGTCATCTCGAGCAGCTTGGCCTGCATCGGCATCGCCGCGTGATCGCCAGCGGCGATGCGGTCCTGGACGAGCTGCAGCGAGCGCACCAGCTGGTAAGGCTGCAGCGCATCCTCTGCAAAGCCGGCCGACGGATAGCCAGCTGCCAGCAGCAACAGGCCCATCAGCCGGCTGGTGACGGTCGCCCGCTTCATCCGCCGTTCGCCATCAGGATCTCGATGCGGCGGTTGGCCGCCGACAGGGGATCGGCCGGATCCTTCGGCTGGCGGTCGGCGAAGCCGGCGACCTCGGTGATGCGGCGTTCGTCGACGCCGCCGCGCACGAGCATGTAGTAGGCGGAATGCGCGCGCGCCGTCGACAGCCGCCAATTGTCATAGCTGGCGCTGCGGAAGGGGCGCGCATCGGTGTGGCCGTTGATGCTGATGGTGCCCTTCTGGCTGTTGATGATGCGGCCGATCTTTTCCATCGCCAACACGAGTTCGCGGCTCGGCACCGCCGATCCGACTTCGAACATGCCGAAGTCGAGCTGATCGGTGATCGAAATGACGACGCCCTTGTCGGTGGCTTCGACCGAGACGCCGTCGTGCAGCTTGTCGCCAGGCTTGAAGGCATCGGCCAGCTGCCGCTTGACGTCGGCCGCGGCCTTCAGCGCAGCGGCGGTCGGCGGCTTTTGCCCGGCTTCAGGCGCGGTCGTCTCTTGCGCGGCGGCTGCGGCTTCCGCCTTGGCTGCGGCCACGGCCTTGCTGTCTCCAGCCTTGGCATCACCGTCCTTGGCACTGCCGGCTTTGGTTTCGCTGGCCATGGTTACGTCGGCCTTCGTATCGCCCACTTTGGGCATCGCTGCTGCGGCGTCCTTGCCATCCGCGGCCAGGGGCTCGAGCGGGGCGTCCTTGACGGGCGGCGGCGGCGGCACGGCCTTGACCTTGGCGACCTGCGTCTCGGCGGCCTTGTCGCCTGATTTGAGTGGATCGCCCTCGATCTTGGGGCGTTGCGCACTCGCCTCGGCGGCGGGCGTGGCGACCTGCTGCGACCAGAAATCGGGTTCGAAGGGATCGCGATAGGACGCACCGCCCGAGGCCCCCGTTGCCGGACCGGCGCTCTGCGCGCCGCCATCGCCCTTCTGGCTGACGTTCTGCATGACGCCGGTGTCGGTGGCGATTTCGGAGAGCACGGCGTAAGGGTCGGCGAACAGATGATCGTCGGTTTGTTGCGATTCTTGCTTGTCTTTCTTGGCGTCGGAAGAGCCCGCGTCACCGCTACCAGCCTGGCCGGGTTTGGCTTTCGTCTGTTGCGGTTTGTCGGCCGTCGAGCCAATGGCGCTTGGCCCGTCGCCCAAGTCCTCCAGCCCCTTGCGACTTGAATTGCGGTCGACCAGTTTCACTGGGTTGAAGTAGCTGGCGACGGCCGCCTTGGTCTGTTCGTTGGCGGCGTTGATTAGCCACATCACCAGGAAGAAGCACATCATGGCGGTCATGAAGTCGGCGAAGGCAATCTTCCAGACGCCGCCATGATGGGCTTCGTCGTGGTCATCATGAGCCCGCCGCACGATGATGATCTCGTGCCTGCCGTGATCGGCCTCGGCGACACTCATGACAAGACCTCGGAAAGGGTTACCGCCCATTCGGCCATGCGTGTTTCGAACACGGCCTCGTCAATGGTCACCGTCAGGTCGAAGCCGGGCGCCTCGATGAAGTCGAGATTTGCTATGCGTGGCCCAAGCGATGCCTTCAGCGTTTCGAACATCGACAGCGGTCCGCGCACCGCGATGCGCACCGCTTCGCCATCGCCGACAGCTTCGCGAATCGCACCGGCAAGCGCCTCGAGCGAGCGCTTCTGCAGATCGTCGCTGACAACGCCGCCTATGATGCGGGCGACCGTGGCGGCGACGAGGTCCGTCACGCGCGTCTCCATGGCATCGATGCGCAGCGAGACCGCCTTGCCGATATCGCCGCCGAAGCTTTCGAGAAAACCCCTTGCTTCCTCGGCATTCGCCTGGCGCTCCGCTTCCAAGGCCGCGTCATGGGCAGCGACAAGGCGTTCCGCCAGCGTTGCCTCCGCCTGGGCAACCGCCTCGGCGATCAGCGTGCCGATGTCAGCCTTCGGTGCGGATGCTTCCGGCCTGTGGTCGGCCGCGGGCTGGGGCTGGCTGACGCGCGGCGCGCGCGTGCCGAAATCAGGGAGAAGATCGAAAAGGGCTGCGGAGGCCATGGTTTACGCCGCGACTTCCTGGGCCGCCCATTTGCGCAGGATCTGCGCGGTGCGCTCCTCATTGAGGTCGACCATGCGGGCAAGCCGTTCCTGTGGCGCAGGCCTGATCTTCTGGCGAAGATCATCGAGCGCATTGGCGCCGGGCCGCGAGTTGGGCAAGGCGCCCATGGCGGCACCAGCATCGGCGGCAGCCGCTGCCTCCGGTGTCGGCAGCGAACGCTGGACTTCATCGAAATTGGGACCCGGCAAAGCGGGCGTTGCCTTCGCCGTCAGCGCCGCCGCCATCGGCCGCAGGCCGAAGAAGGCGACCAGGAAGACGACGACGATGAAGGCGCCGGCGTTGATCAGCGTGCCAGCGTGCTGGCCGATGGAATCCAGCATTCCCGCCTGCGGAATCGCCTCGCCATCCAGCCCGTCGATGAATTCGACCGCCGAGACGTCGATCATGTCGCCGCGCTTGTCGTCGAAGCCAGTGGCAGAGGTCACCATCTTCTGGATTTCGGCGACGCGCTTGGCGATCTGCTCCGGGGTGGCGTCCTTGCCAAGGATCGCCTTCAGCCGATCCTGGTTGACGACGACGGCGATCGACATCTTGGTGACGGTGTAGCCGTTGGAGACGGTGGCGATCTTCTTGGAGTTGATCTCGTAATTGGTGATCTCTTCCTTGCGGTCATTTGCCGAAGAGGTTTGCGGACCCTCGGTGCTGGTCGCCTGGGTCTCCGGCAGGTTCTGCTCGACGCTTGCCGGGGTCGAAGCCTGCTTCTGGTTGCTGTTTTCATTGGCGCGCACAGATTGCACCGAGCGTTCGACGCGGGAATTCGGATCGAAGATCGTTTCTTCGGTCTGGCGGGTGTCGGTGTTGACCTCGGCCTTGACGCTGGCACGGAAATTGTCCGGGCCGAGATAGGCAGTCAGCGCGCGGCGGATGTTGTCGCCGATCTGCGCTTCCACGGTCTGCTCGACGCCGAGCGTGCGGGCGGCACTGGTGTTGGACGGGTCGTCGCCGGCTGCCAGCAAATTGCCGTTGGAATCAAGCACGGTCACCTTGTCGGCCGACAGGCCGGGAACGGCGGCGGCCACGAGATGGCGGATCGACATGGCGCTTTTCTCGGCGTCGATGCCGGCATAGCGGATGACGACGGATGCGGAAGGCTGCTGCTCGTCGCGGCGGAAATTGGCGCGCTCGGACATGACGATGTGGACGCGCGCCGCCTTGATGCCTGATATCGACTGGATGGTGCGGGCGATCTCGCCTTCCAGTGCACGCACCCGCGTAATCTGCTGCATGAACGAGGTCAGGCCCATCGCGCCGACATTGTCGAACAGTTCGTAGCCGGCATTGGCGCTGGTCGGCAGCCCCTTCTCGGCAAGCAGCATGCGCGCCTGCGCCGTGGTGCCGGCCGGCACCAGCACGGAGGTTCCGTCGGCGCCGACGTCGAAGCCGATGCCGGCCTCGCCCAGCACCAGGCCGATCTGGTTCACGTCGGAACGATCAAGGCCGACATAGAGCGTGTCGTAGGCCGGGCGGTTGAGGTAGACCGAGGCGATGCCGATGACGCCCATCACCAGAACGGCGATGCCCGCCAGCATGGCGAGGCGCTTCACACCAAAACCGCGGAGGTTAGAGATGATGCTCTGGATCTGTTCCGGCACGATAGAGCGACTCCCAGCATGATTGTCCGCCGGAACAGTAGCCCTCGAAGCTTGTGCGAAAATGAAATCAGGCCGCGCTTGCGGCGCGGCCCGTGTAGGTATCTGTCAGTTGCGGCCGGATTAGCCGTTCTTGAACAGCGACAGGATCGACTGCGACGAGCTGTTGGCGATCGACAGCGACTGGATGCCGAGCTGCTGCTGCACCTGCAGCGCCTGCAGGCGGGTCGATTCCTTGTTCATGTCGGCATCGACGAGCTGGCCGACACCGCGGTCGATGGAGTCCATGAGGCTCTGCGTGAAGGTCTTCTGCAAGTCGATCGAGCTCTTGGCCGAGCCGAGGATGGTGGCTGAGTCGGTCAACTGGCTCATGACCTTGTCGATCTTGCCAACCATCTGGGTGATGATGTCGTCGGTCACGCCGGGCGCGGTGATGTCGAGATTGTAGGCTGAGACGTTGTCGATCCTGGGCACCGCCGCCCCCGCCGCGGCCTGGCCAGCGGTGTTGGCGGCAATGTCCGTGGAGCCGCCGGCGAGCGCGGTGGCATAGGCGTTGTCGTACAGGCTCTGGGCGGCGGCTGTGGAATAGACTGAGGTCTGGCGGTCCAGCGTGCCTTGGTTCTTGACGTCCGTGGCAAGGCCGGAATCGAACAGCTTGGTGCTCTCGACATTGATGTCGATCGTTCCGAGCGAGATGGCGCCCGACGAGGAGCGGTTGAAGGACGAGACGATCTTGGCGTCGGGCTGGACGCCATCATTGGGGGCGGCAACCTGCGTTGACGTCACCGAAAGGAAGTTCGAACCCGAGAAGGTTGCGGCGTCGGCGAAGGACTTCATCTGCGCCTGCAGTGCCGTGATTTCGGTCTGCGTCTTTGCCTTGGCGGCAGCCGTCTGGCCAATGGTGGAGAGCAACTTGGTCTTGATCTTGCCGATCGTATCCAGCGCATTGTTCATGCCGGTATAGGCGGTGTCGACCTTCGAGGCGCCGAGGCCGAGCGCATCCTGCACCGTTGACAGCGCCTGGTTGTCGGAGCGCATCGTCGTGGCGATCGACCAGTAGGCGGCGTTGTCGGAGGCCTCGGAGACCCTGTAGCCGGTCGATATGCGAGCCTCTGTCTGCTGAAGCGATTTGTTGGTGGCGTTGAGGCTTTGAAGTGCGGTCAACGCCGCAGCGTTTGTCATGATGCTCGCCAAGAAACTCGCTCCTTTTTCAGACCGGTCTTTCTCAAAAACCGGTGTTGCCCTCGCGAGCCGCTGGCCCGCCCATCGATTGCCGTCGACCGACCGGGCCGATTCGCCAATCCGTTGTAAGCTTTTGGTTAACCATGACTAGCGCGTTATGGTTAACGGCCTGTTAAAGGCCCGCTTTCGAGGGTTAAGAAACGAGGGTTGCGCGTGGCTGGAGCAAACGTAAAACGGGCCGCGCTTTTGGCGCGGCCCGATGTCATAGTGCGAACTACGCGTCAGCGAAGTCGATTAGCGGAAGAGCGACAGGATCGACTGCGAGGAGCCGTTGGCGATCGACAGCGCCTGGACGCCGAGCTGCTGCTGAACCTGCAGGGCCTGGAGGCGGGTCGATTCCTTGTTCATGTCGGCATCAACGAGCTGGCCGACACCGCGATCGATGGAGTCCATCAGGCTCGAGGTGAAGGTCTTCTGCAGGTCGATGGAGCTCTTGGCGGCGCCGAGCTTGGTCGCGGCGGTCGTCATGTCCTTGAGTGCGGCGTCGACGACGTTCATCTGCTGCGCGATCTGAGTATCGCTGGCGGCAACGCCACCCCCGAAGATTTTTAGCGTGGCAACCGAATAGGTGTCGGTAGCAGCTGCAGCGGCGCCCAGCGTTGGGGTAGAGGCCGTCGTAACCGCAGCCCCTGTGGTGCCGAGGCGGTCTGTGTCAAGAATGCCCTTGGCGGTCGGCGCGGCACCGGCATCGTAGAGCTTGATGCTTTCCACATTGACGTCGATCGTGCTGACCGAAGCAGCGCCGGTGGCGTCACGGTTGAAGGCCGAAACGATTTTCACGTCGGCAGCCGTGCCCGAGGCAGTGGAAACCGAAAGCATGTTGGTGCCGGAGAAGGTGGCGCCATCGGCATAGGACTTCAACTGCGCCTGGAGGGCAGCGATTTCCACCTGGGTCTTTTCCTTGGAGGCATCGGTCTGACCGTAGGACGACAGCAGCTTGGTCTTGATCTGGTTGATGGTGTCGATCGCGCTGTTCATGCCGGTGTAGGCGGTGTCGACTTTCGAAGCACCGAGGCCGAGTGCGTCCGAAACGGTCGACATGGCCTGGTTGTCCGAGCGCATCGTGGTGGCGATCGACCAGTAAGCGGCGTTGTCGGAAGCCTGGGAAACGCGATAGCCCGTCGAGATGCGGGCCTGGGTGGTGTCGAGGTTCTTCTGGGTGGCGCTCAAGCTCTGCAGAGCGGTCAACGCCGAGGCGTTGGTCATGATACTGGCCATGGCTACTCGTACCTTGTTTTTACAGGTGTTTTTGGCATACCGGATTGTCCGGTATGACGGAGCGGCATCATGCCAATGACCGTTGCGTTTGGGTCACCCGCCATCTGCGAGCGACTATGGCGGCGAGTTCCTACCAAAGGGCTAAATCGGACGGTTAATCGAAAATAATTCCAGAAAAAATCGACGACGTCTCGCGCTCCCGGTTCTTACGGGCAGCGTCGCGATGGGCCGATACGGCGAGGTCAGTTGAAGGAGCGCACCAGGCTGCCGACGAGCAGATTCCAGCCGTCGATCAGGACGAAGAACAGGATCTTGAACGGCAGCGACACCACGGTCGGCGGCAGCATCATCATGCCCATCGCCATGGTGATGGTGGCGACGATTAGGTCGATGACCAGGAACGGCAGCACGATCAGGAAGCCGATCTCGAAGCCGCGCCTGATCTCGGAGATCATGAAGGCCGGCACCAGGATGCGCAGGTCGACCGTCTCCTTGGCAACGACCTGGCCGCGCTCGCGGGCGAGGTCTGCGAAGAGATCGAAGTCCTTGTCACGCACATTGTGCAGCATGAAGGTGCGGAACGGATCGGAGATCTTCTCGAAAGCCTCGGTCTGGCTGATCTGGTTGTCCATCAGCGGCTTGACGCCGGTGTTCCAGGCCTGATCGAAGGTCGGCGCCATGACATAGAACGTCATGAACAGCGACAGCGAAATCAGGATGAGGTTTGCCGGCGTCGACTGCAGGCCGATGCCGGCACGCAGGATCGAGAAGGCGATGACGAAGCGGGTGAAGCTCGTCACCATGATCAGCAGCCCCGGCGCCACCGACAGCACGGTCAGCAGGCCGAACATCTGGATGATGTAGCCGACGGTGGTGCCATCGGCCTTGCCGATGCCGCCGAGGTCCAGCTGCTGCGCCGCCGCGATCGATGTGGCGGCGCCGATCAGCGCCGCGGCGAGAAGGAACTTCTTCATTCGAGCAGCAATGTCCTGATGAGAACCTGTTTGGCGTGCCCTTGGCTGCGGATCGAGGCGCGTTCCTCGAGATCGGCTTTCAGGTGCTGGTAACCGCTGGCGCCCTCGATCTGATGCATCTTCAGCGTGCGCACGAAGGCCAGAAGGTCCTGATGGATGTCCTCCGTCATCGCCGGCGGCTGCGGCGCGTCGTAGACCACGGATACTTCCATCCTGATCCAGGTGTCGGCGGGTGAGGCGATATTGGTGGTGATCGGCGCCAGTGCGACGACGGTCGGCCCTGCGCCAGGCTCATGTGCGGCGGCGGGCTCGACAGGCTTGCCCTCATTTTCAGGCGCAACCGGCACCGATGACGGTGCGTCGACGCCCTTGAGATAGCCGCCGGACATCCAACCCATGCCGATGGCGGCGGCCGTCACCACCAGCAGCATGGCGCCCTGGACGACAAGGGAAGGACCCTTGCGAGGCTGAAGCTGTTCGACATTGGCCACGGTGCTTTGTTCCCCAATCCCTAGAACGGAAGAACCTGGTCGAGAACCTGCTGGCCGTAGGCCGGCTGCTGGATCTCGGTGATTCGGCCGCGTCCGCCATAGGAGATGCGCGCCTCGGCGATGCGCTCGTAAGGGATCGTGTTCTCGCCGCCGATATCGGCGGGCCTGACGATGCCGGCGATGGTCAGCACCCGCAGTTCGGCGTTGACGCGCACTTCCTGCGAGCCTCTGATCATCAGGTTGCCGTTGGGCAGGACGTCCGTGACGATGGCGGCGACATTGAGTTCGAGGGTCTCCGATCGCTTGATCTCGCCGTCCGCGGTAGTGTCCGTGCCGGAACTGAGCGCGCCAGAGCCCTTGCCAGCGGTACTCAGCTTGTCCCATTGCGCGCTGATGTCGTAGCCGAGCTTGCGGTTGGCGGTGCGGCTCCGGTCGTTCTGGTTCTTGAAATTGGCCCTGTCGTTGATCGAGATCTTGACAGTGAGAATGTCGCCTTGCGACAGTGCCCGCGGGTCGGTGAACAGCCGGCTCTGGCGGTCGTTCCACAGCGAGAATTTCCTTACCGGTGCAGTTGGCGGTTCCGGATAGAGCGAGCCAGTGGTGCCGTCGCTCACGCCGGAGCCGACAGGCGACAGTGCCGGTTCCTTGCCGACTTGGCGCAGGTCCGTGCCACAGCCCGACAGCATCGCGACCGCGCACAAGATGAGCGTTTTGCGGATCATGACGGATCTACCCTTCGGGCTGCGCTGGCCATGATGCCGGTGAGCGTCGCCGCCGCCTTCTGGTCCATTTCGTTGAGAATGACGCTGGCCTTGCGTGAATCGAGCTTCATCAGGATGGCCGCGGCCAGATCGGCATTGACGATCGCCAGGCGTTCGGCCGCCGCATCAGGCTTCATGCCGGCATAGATCTTGACAACGCCGTCCTCGGCTCGAGCGAGGAAGACTTCGCGCCGCTTCAGCCAGGTCTCATATTCGGCCTTCTTCGCGTCCAGCGCTTTCATGCGTTCGTCGATGCCGGCCTGGAGCTGCTTCAACTCTTCCGCCTGCAAGGCATAGCGGCGGTCGCGCGCGGCGTCGGCTATGTTGGAGCAGAAGCGCTCGATCTCGCTCTGATCCGGCGCTTTCTCCTTCGTCAGTTGCTGAGGCGCCACCGCGGGCTGCGCTCCGGGCAGAACCTGGCGAACGACATCCTCGGCGCGTGCGCTGCCGATTGAAACAGACATTGCCGCGAGAGCCGTGGCCCCGAACAGGATTGCGCGGGGGCGGCGTCTTTCATGGGATGAGAGGGAGTGGATCATCGGCATCGCCTATTGGAGAACCAGATCGGCTTGCAGGGCGCCGGCCGACTTGATGCCTTGCAGGATGGCAATGATGCCATCCGGCTTGACGCCGAGGCGGTTGAGGCCGGAAACCAGGGTTTGCAGGTCGGGTCCGTCGAGCACCGCGACGCGGCCATTCGGCCGGCTGGCGTCGATGGCGGTGAACGGTTCGACGGCGGTTTCGCCCTTGGAGAAGGGTTCAGGCTGCACGACGCGCGGCGCTTCCGTTATGCGCACCGTCAGCGTGCCGTGGCTGATGGCGACGCGCGATATCTTGACGTCATTGCCGATGACGATGGTGCCGGTGCGCTCGTCGATGACGACACGGGCCGGCGTATCGGATTCGACCACCAGGTTTTCGATCTCGGCATAGAAGCGCGCGGCCGAGACATTCCTCGGCCTTCTGATCTGGACGGTGCGGGAATCGCGCTCGGCCGCCACGCGCATGCCGAAGCGCTGGCTGGTGTAGTCGTTGATGGCGTCGGCGATGCGGATGGCAGTCGAAAAATCGGGATTGCGCAACTGCAGCGTCAGCGTTGACTGGTCGTCGAATTCGGCTTTCACCTGCCGCTCGACGATGGCGCCGTTCGGCACGCGGCCGGCGGTCGGCACGCCTTGCGTCAGTTGCTGGGCCTGACCTTGGGCGATGAAGCCGGAAACGATGACCGCGCCCTGGCCGACGGCATAAATCTCGCCGTCCGCCGCCTTGAGCGGCGTCATGATCAGCGTGCCGCCGGCAAGCGAGGTGGCGTCGCCCATCGAGGAGACGTCGATGTCGATGCGGGCACCCGACTGCACATAGGGGGGCATATTGGCGGTGACGATGACGGCGGCGACGTTCTTGGCGCGCGCGCTGCCGCCTTCGGTGGCGATGCCGAGATTCTCCAGCATGGCGCGGATCGACTGCTCGGTGAACGGCGAATTGCGCAGGCTGTCACCCGAGCCGGCGAGGCCGATGACAAGACCGTAGCCGACCAGCTGGTTGTCGCGCGAACTCTGCAGCTGGGCGATGTCCTTGATGCGCGAGGCGACCTGGCCGGGCGGCAGCGAGCTTGGCCCGGGCGAAACGCGGAACATGCGTGTGGTGGTCGCCGGATCATATTCCGGATCGTTGTCGACGCCGCCGTTCCTGGCGGCGAGTTCGCGCTTGGCCTTCGGCGTCAGGCCGTCGGCCAGAGCCGGCTGCAGGCCGAGGGTGGCCGCGAGCAGAAGGGCAAGCAGGCCCATCATGAAGCGCTGACCTGGATGGTTCCGTCGGCCATAACGGTGCCGGATAGGATCTTGCCGCTGTCGCTGTTGCGAACCTTGATGAGGTCGCCGGCCGAACCCGGCTGCAAGGTCACGGCAGTGGCCGAGATCGTCAGTCCGCCGGCGATGAAGAAGACCTGCACGGCGGCACCCTGTTCGACCAGCCAGGCCTCGCGGATGGCGGCTGACGGAATGTAGCGTCCGGGCAGCAGCGTGCGCTTGGCGATCTTGCCTTGAAGCTCCTCGGAGCGGGTCGCCATGGCGTCGGGCTTGTGCTTCCCCGGTATGAGGGTCACCTGTTTCAGCGCGGTGAGCTCGATGGTCTCGCCGGGATAGATGACACGGTTGGGGATCAGCACGACCTCGCCGACAGGCTGATTGCTGGCGATCTGCGTTGCCGATTGGCCAGTTGTGGATTGGCCAGTTGTGGATTGGCCAGTTGTGGATTGGCTTGTCGATTCCTGGGCGAAAGCCGGCATGCCGCCGGCCACCAGCGCAAGGATCAGCGCGGCGCGGCGGAATGCGGAGCAGGAGATCGGCATGGCCATCGTCCGTTACCTGATGTTCTTGGAGACGACCGAGGCCATGTCGTCGGCGGCCTGGATCACCTTGGAGTTCATCTCATAGGCGCGCTGCGCCGAGATCAGTTCGGTGATCTCCTTGACCGGGTCGACGTTGGAAGCCTCGAGATAACCTTGCTGGATGGTGGCGAAGCCGGGATCGCCGGGCACGCCGACATTGGCCGGGCCGGAAGCCGCCGTTTCCTGGAAGAGGTTGTCGCCGAGCGGTGCGAGGCCCGCCTCGTTGGCGAAGTTGGCGATCTGGAGCTGGCCGAGGCTCTGGAGAGCGGTCTGGCCGTCGATGCGGGCGAAGACCTGGCCGGTCTTGTTGACGATCACCTCGACTGCATCGGTCGGCACGGTGATGGCCGGAATGACATTGGCGCCGTCCACCGTCACCAGCTGGCCGGTGGCGTTGGTATTGAAGGCGCCGGCGCGGCTGTAGAGCGTGCCGCCGTCGGCGCCCTCGATCTGGAACCAGCCCCGGCCGGTCAGCGCCATGTCGAAACTGTTGCCGGTGCTGGTCAGTTCGCCCTGGGTGTGCACGTTGCGCACGGCCGTCGTCTTGACGCCGAGGCCGATCGAAACGCCCTCCGGCACCAGCGAGGCGTTGGAGCGGTTGGGTACGCCTTGCGTGCGGTCGACCTGGTAGAGCAGGTCGGAGAATTCGGCGCGCGCCCGCTTGTAGCCGGTGGTGTTGATGTTGGCGATGTTGTTGGCGATGACTTCCAGATTTGTCTGCTGGGCATTCATGCCGGTGGCGGCGATGGAAAGTGCTTTCATGCCCTAACTCCTCAAATACCCATGCGACTGACTTCGAGATAGGCCGAAACGACCTTGTCGCGGATGGCGACGGCGGTCTGAAGCGCCTGCTGCGCGCTCATCACCGCATCGACCACCTGACGGGTGTCGGCATCGCCCTTGAGCGCCTGCAGCGACACCTGCTCGGCATTCTGCAGCGTGTTGACGGTCTTCGACGCTGCCTGGCTGACCGCTTCGGCGAAGGAGGTGCCAAGGTTGCCCGCTGTCGCCGGCGCGACACCGCCCTGAAGCAGGTCGGTAGCCGTATCGCCGAGACCGGGCTTCAGGTTGAGCGCGCCGATGCCATTTACGATCATTGGTTCCTCATCAGGTCGATGGTCATTGAAATGAGGTCGCGCGCCTGCTTCACGACTTGCAGGTTGGCCTCGTAGGAACGGTTGGCCTCGGTCATGTCGGCCATTTCGATCAGCACGTTGACGTTAGGCATCTTGACGTAGCCCTTCTCGTCGGCGGCCTCGTTGCCGGGCTGGAACTCGACGGGAAAATCACTCGGATCGCGGTCGATCGAGTTCACTTGAACCGTCGAGCTGCCTGAGGCCCGGTCGAGTTCGGAGACGAAGCTGATGGTCTTGCGGCGATAGGGGTCGGCGCCGGGCGTGGTGCCGGTCGACTGGGCATTGGCGAGGTTTTCCGAAACCACGCGCAGGCGCTCGGACTGGGCGCCGAGGCCGGATGCTGCGACTTTCAGGGCTGCGGTCAGCGCGTCCATGGTCAGCTCTTCACCGCCATCATCATCATCGAGTGGAATGCCTTGACTATTGCCGTGTTGAGTTCGAAGGTGCGGCGCACTTCGCCGGCCTTGAGAAGCTGGTCTTCAAGCACGACGGTGTTCTTGGACGGCATGACCACGCCGTCATCTTCCTGCGGCTTGATGGTGAAGCCGGCATTGGTCGCCGCGCTGCCGAGATGGCCGGCCTCGGTGGTCTGTAGCGACACCGCGGTACGGTCGAGCACCTTTTCAAAGGGCTCGACGTCGTTTGCCGTGTAGCCCGGCGTGTTGGCGTTGGCGATGTTGCCGGCGATCGCCGACTGGCGCACGGAAAGCCACTGCGCTTGCTTGGCGGCGAGATCGAAAAGGGAAACGGGCTCCATGGGAATCTCCGGGCATGTGCCCAAAGACTAGGCCGCCAGTCTTGCGCGGACCTTGCGGGGAGCCGCTGGAGCATGAGGCCGAAAAGTGAGAGCCGCTCTGGCAGAACCGCGACGGCCTACCTGGAAAGCTGGATCACCTGGTCGGTGCTGGTCAGCATGACCCACTTGCCGTTGCGCTGCTCGATCGACGATACCGTGCTCGAGTCCGGCAGCGGCGAGCCGCGTTGGACGATCCACAGGCCGGTGTCGTCCTCGATCATGGCGCGGCCGTTGGCGACATGGACCATGCGGAATTTCGCGACATCGGCGGGGAAGGGCTGGTCGCCGGGCGGCTGTGTCGGGGTGGCGCCATCCTGCACCGTTCCGGTGGCGAGCAGATCGATGCTGGTGTTGGGAACGTCCTTGGCCGTCAGCGGCGCGCTGCGCGAGGCGACCACACCACCGCCCGCGCGTCCCGCATTGGTGCCGGTCCCGCCAAACTTGATCGCCTGAACCCCGAACTGCTCCTGGTTGAAGAAGATGTACCAGGGAAACAGGGCGCAGATCAGGCCGAGCGTGACGCCGAGCGCGGCGATGACGAAGTCGCTTCGCCGGTCCGCCTTCTTGCTCAATTTTGGAAATTGCGCCTTTGGTGGTTGCGGCCATTCGGTGACGGAGAACAGGCCGTCGATGAGCGATTCGCGGCTTGCCTGCGTCATCTCGGCAGGCTCGACGCGGGGACCCACCTGCATGGCCGGCACGGCAGCCTGAGCCAGAACAGGCTCGGATCTGGGTAGCGCCGGCTTGGTTCTGGCCAGAGCCGGCTTGGCGGCTCTGGCCAGAACAGCCGCGGTCTTGGCAGCTATGGCGCTGGCGACCCTTGCCTTGGCGGCCCTCTCTTCCTCGGCCCGAGCTGCCTCGGCGGCGTTCGCCTCGGCGATCATCTCGTTCAGGATGCGCTCGGTGTATTGGCGTTCAGTCTCCTGATTCGGCATTCAGCTTTCCCTTGAGATGGCGGGCGAGACCGGAGAACGGATCGGCTGACGGGCGGTCCCTGGGCGATTGCGTCAGCGCCTCGTAGATCAGCGGCACCTGGCGCACGGCAATGTCGAGCTCGGCGTCGGCGCCACCCTGATAGGCGCCGAGCAGGCGGATGTCGCGCGTGTCCTCGAAGCGCGAGATCATCGACTTCAGCCGCGTCACCAAAGCGCGCTGTTCGACGCTCCAGGCCTTGCCGGCCAGGCGCGATATGGACGACAGCGGATTGACCGGCGGATAGCGGCCCTGTTCGGCGATCGCGCGGTCGAGCACGACATGGCCGTCGAGGATGCCGCGCACGGAATCGGCGACCGGATCGTTGTGGTCGTCGCCGTCGACCAGCACCGAAATGATGGCGGTGATCGAACCCTTACCTTCAATCCCCGGTCCGGCGCGCTCGAGCAGCTTGGGCAGTTCGGTGAAGACCGAGGCGGGATAGCCGCGTGCGACCGGCGGTTCGCCGGTTCCCGTCGCCACCTCACGCAACGCATGGGCGAAGCGGGTGATCGAATCCAGCACAAGGAGCACACGGTGGCCCTGGTCGCGAAAATGCTCGGCGACGCGCATGGCGGTGTCGGGTGCGCGCCGGCGCATCATGGCGCTCTCGTCGCTGGTGGCGACGACGGCGACGGTCTTGGCCATGCTGTCGCCGATCGTGTCCTCGAGGAATTCGCGGACCTCGCGGCCGCGTTCGCCGATCAGCGCCACGACGACGGTGTCGAACGCGTCGGCGCCGGCGAGCATGGCCAGCAGCGTCGACTTGCCGACGCCCGAACCGGCAAAGACGCCCATGCGCTGGCCGAAGCACAGCGGCGTGAAGATGTCGATGACCCTGACGCCGGTCATGAAGGCGGTGCCGACGCGCTGCCGGGCCATGGCACCGGGCGTCGTCGAACTGCCCGACAGGTCGTCGCCCCTGATCAGCGGCGGGCCGCCATCGATCGCCCGGGTGAGCGCGTCGATGGTGCGGCCGCGCCAGGAGCCGTGCGGCGCCACCGCGAGCGGTCCCCTGCGGAACACGGCATCACCGATGCCGGCATCGGCGCTGTGCTCGAAGGGCGCGACGACGACCTCGTCGCGGCTGATCTTGACGATCTCGCCGCGGCGCGAGCCGGTCTGGCCGCGCTGTTCGACCATGTCGCCCAGCCTGGCGAAATCGGAAAGCCCGCGCACCTTGTAATGCGTCGGCGTGACTTCGGTGACGAGACCGCCACGCTTGACCAGCCCATCGGCGTTGCTGAAGCGCCTGATAACCCGTTCCAACGCGGCCAGCCGATCCTCCGGCGCAGGCTGGAGCTGGATTTCGGGTGCGCGGATGGAGGATCTGTCGAGCGACATGCTACGACTTCGAGCCGAGCGTCTTGATCGCCTCGTCGGTGGAGGAATCCGTCTGCCGCATCAGGGCCGCGGTGTTCTCGAAGGCGCGCTGGACCATGATCAGCCGCGTCATCTCCATCACCGGATTGACGTTGGATTCCTCGACGAAGCCCTGGGCGATGCCGACATCGGAGCGATCGGTGACCGGCTCGGGCGTGCGCGAAGGCACGATGCCGGAATTGCCGTAACGCACGAAATTCTGACCCGGATCGAAATTGTAGACGCCGATCGAGCCGACGAGCTGGTCGTTTTGGCGCAGCGAGCCGTCGGCGCCGGCCTTGGGCGGGCCGTTGCGAGGGTCGAGCTGGATCGGTGCGCCGCCGGCGTCGAGCACCGGATGGCCTTCGATCGACATCAGCTCGCCATTCTCGTTCATCGAGAAGCGGCCGTCGCGGGTCATCACGGTGCCGGCCGGCGTATCGATGGCGAACCAGGCGTCGCCCTGGATGGCGAAATCAAAGGGGTTGCCGGTCTCGCTAAGCGAACCATGAGCGCCCGAGAGATAAGTCTTGCCCGACGAGGCAAAGGACACCGACTTCTGCCCGGTGCCCGACACCACGTCCTCGAATTTCACGCCGGTGGCGCGAAAGCCGACAGTGTTGGCGTTGGCGACATTGTCGGCGATGGTGTCCAGCCGGCGCTCGAGCGCCATCTGCGCGGAAAGGGCGACATAAAGACTGTCTTGCATGATCAGAACTTCAGTTTCTGCATGGCCATCATCAGGTCGGTGGAAATGCCCGACGTGACCGGCTTGGCGAAGAGCACGCTGATCGACGACACCGCGGTCGAGGTCGGGTTGTTGATCTCGTACATGCTGGTGAAGCGGGTCAGGAACTTGGTGAGCTTCGCGGGATCGGTGAAATCCGTGAGGTCGAGCTTCTGCTCGAACAGCTGCGCCTGCTTGTCGATGTCGGCGGTGGCGAAGGAATCGGGCAGGCCCAGCGCGGTGCGCACGACGCTGGCAAGGGCCGTATCGGCCAGCACGTCGTACCAGCTGGTGATGTCGGGCGCCTTGCGCTGGAAATACAGTGCCAGCCGCACACCCTCATTGGTCTTGCCGGCATCCTCCTCGAGGGTCTGGCGCATGTACATGTCGACGGTCGGCTGCTGCGCAGGATTGATGGTGGTGGCGTTCTCGCCATTGGCTTCGAAATTGAAGGCCAAAGCCAGTCCCGCATAAGCTGGGTTCGTCTGCTTGTTGGCGACGCTGCCAGGGTCGCTCACCTTGCTTTGCAGGACCTGCTTGATCAGGTCCTTGTCCTCGGTAGCCGAGTCGAGACCGTATGCGGCCAGGGCATAGGTGTAGAGCCGGCTGTTCGACATCAGGTCGTCGACGGACTTCACCTTGGTGATGTTGGCGAGGTAGTAGGTCGTCTCGCCTTTCACATAGTCGGAGTTCGGGTCGAGGCCGGCGATCTGCGCCTGGGTGGCATAGTTCTTCGTCACCAGCTGCTGGGCCTTGTTGTAGATGGTTGCATCGGCGCCATTGGCGGCGAAATTGAAGGCGCTGACGAACGCGGCGTAGCGTTTGTCGGTCAGCTTGTTGGCAAAGCTGTTGGGGTCGGTGACGCCTTCCTTGAGCGCCTTGACCATGAAGGCCTTGGCATAGTCCATGTTCTCCAGCCCGTAGGCCTTCATGGCATATTTGAACAGCCGGTCATTTTTGACAAAATCGTCGATCGATTTCACCTTGGTGATGTTGGCAAGATAATATTGGGTGTCGCGATCGACCGTCGGCTGCTGCTCGATGCGGTCGATAGACTTGGTGATGTCCTTGGTGATCAATTGGTAGCTGGTAAAGGTACTGAGCAACGTCATGCCTCCGGCCGAAGCTTAATATCGCGACAATAACCTCACTTCCTTGCGCGAAACTGAATCGCCAACATTCGCTTCCGTGGCGGATCGGATTCAAGCCTCACACAAGGCACGGGGACTATCCCTTGCAGTTGACGTGAAATGCGGAAGGACCTGCCGTGGGCATTCTCATTGGACTTGTGGTGACGCTCGGTTGCGTCCTTGGCGGCTTCATGGCCATGGGCGGGCATCTGCACGTGCTGGTCCAGCCCTGGGAGGCCGTGGTCATCTGCGGCGCTGCCCTTGGCACCTTCCTCGTCGCCAACCCGATGAAGACGGTCAAGGATACCGGCAGGGGCATTCTCGAAGCCTTCAAGCAGGCGGTGCCGAAGGAACAGGATTATCTGGAAACGCTCGGCGTCCTGCACAGCCTGATGCGCGAACTGCGCTCGAAGTCGCGCAGCGAGGTCGAGGCGCATATCGACAATCCCGAAGAATCAGCCATCTTCCAGGCCTTTCCGACGGTTCTCAAGAATCACGACCTGATGAATTTCATCTGCGACTACTGCCGCATCATCATCATCGGCAATGCCCGCTCGCACGAGATCGAGGCGTTGATGGACGAAGAAATCCAGACCATCAAGTCAGACAAGATGAAGGCCTATCACGCGCTGGTCGCGGTCGGCGACGGCCTGCCGGCACTGGGCATCGTCGCCGCCGTGCTTGGCGTGGTCAAGGCGATGGGCGCACTCGACCAGTCGCCGGAAATCCTCGGCGGCCTGATCGGCGCCGCCCTTGTCGGCACCTTCCTCGGTATCTTCCTGTCCTATGCCGTGGTCGGGCCCGTCGCCACCAAGATCAAGACGGTGCGCGAAAAGAAGAACCGCCTCTACATCATCGTCAAGCAGACGCTGCTCGCCTACATGAACGGCGCGCTGCCGCAGGTGGCGATCGAATTCGGCCGCAAGACCATCTCGTCCTATGAGCGGCCGACCATCGACGCCGTTGAGCAAAGCACCATGAACACCGCCGCCGCTGAAAAGAAGGCCGCCTGAGCGATGTTCGACAGAACGGCGGCAAAATTGTCATGACCAGTCCGGGCAGCCCCGCGCAGGCGCGCTCGCTGATCATCGAGCGTCTTGTCGGCGACAGTGGCGAGGCCGATCAGGTCATCGAAGCCGGCCGCGCCATGGCCGAACGCGCCGTGCCGCTGCTGCAGAAGGGGCTTTCGGGCGAGCTTGGCGTTCCCGTGATCGTCGACCTCAAGGCGGTCGAGGTCAGCCGCGTCCCCGAGGCGCGCTCACGCGCCGGCGACAATTTCGCCATGACCGTCGTCGCCTCGCCAGCATCCTCGGATGCGATGACGCTCGTCATCGACGCTGCCGCGATCGCCATTATGGTCTCGACGCTGTTTGGTGGCGACCCGGATATGCCGGTGTCGCCGATCGATCGCGACCTGTCGCCGATAGAGACCGATGTGTCGACCATGGTGTTCCAGCAGGTCGCGCAAGCGCTGAACGGATCCGGGCGCCGCTCGCTCGACCTGCGGCTGCCGGCGCCGCGGGCGATGTCGGGCACCGAGGCGAAACGGCATGTGCTGCGCGATGGTGCTGCCATCCGCGTCGTCCTCGGCATCTCGACGCCGGTCGATAGCGGCTCCGTCACCGTGACGATGCCGCAGCGTGTCGTGCTTGCCGGCCGCGACGGCACCGCCAGTGTCAGCGAGGCCGATCACAGCACCAGTTGGCGCGCGCGCTTTTCGGAAGAGGTGATGCGCTCGGCGGTGGCGCTCGAAGCCACCATGCCGCTGACACGACTAACGCTTGGCGATCTCGCCAATCTCGAGGTGGGCCAGGTCATCGATTTCGACGAAACGGCGCAATCTAGGGCGCGCCTCAGCGCGCGCGGCCAGACGCTGTTCGTATGCGAGTTCGGCAAACTGGGGCAGAATTACACCGTCCGAATCAAGCATCCCTTCGATGCCGGGCAGGATTTCATCGATGGGCTCATGCCGGCCGGTGCCGGGCGCGCCTGAGCTTTTGGAGACGATTCATGGCCAAGACCAAAGTGGAAGCAGAACTCGACCAGCCGGACGAGCAGCTCGACCGTGCCATCGAGGAATTGCGCGGGGTCCTGAATGAGGAAGAGCAGCGCCCCGACGCGGCATTCAGGGCCGCCGCCGGCGCCAATTCGAACGTCATCATGAATATTCCTGTCGATGTCCAGATCATCCTCGGCAGCACCGAGATGGCGGTTGCCGATTTGATGGCGCTGCAGAAGGGTTCGACGGTGGCGCTCAACCGCCGCATCGGCGAGCCCGTCGACGTCGTGGTCAACGGCCGCAAGATCGCCCGTGGCGAGATCACGGTGCTCGAAAGCGACCCCTCGCGCTTCGGCATCAGGCTGACCGAAATCATCGCCGGCACGAAGGGCGCCTAGACATGACCGGTGGGGCTTGCCGATTGCAGCGGAGGCGAGAGGCACCATGACGCCGCTGATGAGCCTGACGCGTGCGCAGAAGGCGGCCGCCATATTGGTGGCGATGGGCAAGCCGTCCGCCAGCCGCCTGTTGAAATTCTTCAAGCAGGAAGAGCTGAAGGCGCTGATCGAGGGCGCCCGGCTGCTCAGGACCATTCCGCAGAGCGATCTCGAGCGCATCGTCGCCGAATTCGAAGCCGAGTTCACCGAAGGCGCCGGCCTGCTCGATTCAGCAGACAGGATGGACACCATCCTCAATGAATCGCTGTCGCCCGAAGAGATGAGCGCGATCATGGGCGACAAGAGATTCGAAGTCGCGCCGGAAGGTCCACCGCCGATCTGGCCGGAGCTCGAGAAGCTCGAACCGGCACGGCTTGGCACCTTCCTGGCCGGCGAACATCCGCAAACGGCGGCCATGGTGCTGTCGAAGCTGGCGCCGCAGACGGCGGCGGGTGTGCTTTTGACGCTGACCAAGCCGATGCGCGGCGAAATCATCAAGCGCATGGTGACGATGGCCAATGTTCCGGATGCCGCCGCCAGGATCGTCGAGAACCGGCTGCGCACCAGCGTGCTGGCGGAGACGTCGACCAAAGACACCTCGGCGGGACAGGCGCGCGTCGCAAGCGTGCTCAACGAATTGGACAAGCCGCTGCTTGAAGAGGTCATGCAGGATCTAGAAGCCGCAGGCACGCCCGACCTCGACGGTGTGCGGGCACGGCTTTTCGCTTTCGACGACCTGCCGCTGCTCACCCAGAAGGCGCGCGTGCTTTTGTTCGACGGACTGTCGACCGAGCTTGTCACGCTGGCGCTGCGCGGCACCTCGGCGGCGCTCGCCGAAGCGGTGCTGTCGGCGATCGGCGCGCGGTCGCGGCGCATGATCGAAGCCGAACTCGGTCAGGGGTCGGATGGAGTGCCTGCCGCCGACATCGCGACGGCGCGCAAGACCATCGTGTCGACGACGATCCGGCTATCGCGCGAAGGCGCGTTCGAACTTCCCTCGACGCAGGACGCCGCCTAAGGCATGTCCGACGCCACCGACAAGGACTCCAAAACCGAAGAGGCGACGGAAAAGAAAGTCCGCGACACCATCGAACAGGGCAAACTGCCCCATTCGCGGGAAACCGCGATCCTTGCCTCCTTCGTCGCCATACTGGTTTTCACCGTCTTCTATGCCAAGGACGCGATCATCGACCTCGGCATGTTCCTGTCGATGTTCCTCGAGAAGCCAGAGGCCTGGCCGATGGACACCGAGACCGATGTCATCGCGCTCTACAAGCTCGTCGTGCTCGAAGTGGGCCGCGCCCTTGTCAGCCTGCTGGTGCTTTTGACCGTTGCCGGCATCGGCGCCTCGGTGCTGCAGAACATGCCGCAATTCGTCGGCGAGCGGATCAGGCCGCAGCTTTCGCGCATTTCGATCACCAAGGGCTGGAGCCGGATGTTCGGCGCCCAGGGCTGGGTCGAATTCCTGAAATCCCTGGCAAAGGTCGGCTTCGCCATCGCCGTGCTCACCTTCACGCTGTCGGAGGATCACCGCAAGCTGCTCGCCGGAATGATCACCAATCCGGTCGCTTTCGGCCTCGTCATCCGCGGCATCGCGGTCGACATACTGGTGGCGATCGTCTTCGTCATGGGGCTGATCGCGGCGATCGATATCGTCTGGTCGCGCTTCCACTGGAAGCAGGACCTGCGCATGAGCAAGCAGGAAGTCAAGGACGAGTTCAAGCAGTCCGAGGGCGACCCGATCGTCAAGTCGCGGCTGCGCTCGCTGGCGCGCGACCGTGCGCGCAAGCGAATGATGACGGCGGTGCCGCGCGCGACGCTGATCATCGCCAACCCGACGCACTACTCGATCGCGCTGAAATATGTGCGCGACGAGGATTCGGCACCGCTCGTGTTGGCCAAGGGGCAGGATCTGGTGGCGCTGAAAATCCGCGAGATCGCCAAGGAGCACAACATCCCGATCTTCGAGGACGTGGCGCTCGCCCGCTCCATGTACAAGCAAGTTTCGGTCGATAATGTGATCCCGTCGCAATTCTACCAGGCCGTCGCCGAACTGGTGCGGATCATCTACTCGAAAAAGGCTGAGCGCAGACAGATTTCATGAACCGCCAACCGCACGCAAAATCCCGCGAGATCATTGTCGCCAGCGCCATCGAGCAAGTGGTCGGCGAACTGAGGCTGATCGATGTCGCCGACTACATCGCCTTCATCCGGCTGGAGCATTTCGCCTGCCTGTCGGACCTGGTCGATTCAGCGGTGGAACTGTTCTTCATGCCGGGCACGCTCAGGCTCGGCCATGGCGGCGAGGCGCATGTCGACTGGAGCGGCAGTCCACGCATCGTGCTCGATCTGGAGCTGCGGCCGCCAGGCGTGACCGTCTATTTCCAGCTGACGCTGAGCGGGACTGGCAACTCGGTCGCGGTCAATTACGTGTCGTTCGAAAAGCCCGGCGAGGATCCCGAGCACAATACGGCGCTGCTTGAAGCGGTGATCGAACAGGCGCGGATCCGCAAGGTCGAGCCGCTGGCTTTCTAAAGCGCCTTTGCCAGGCGACAGCAATTACTCGATCAGACCAAGCCGCAGCGCCTTGGCAACCGCCTGGTTGCGGTTGACGGCGTTGAGCTTCTGCGTCGACTGGGTCAGATACTGGTTGGCGGTGTGGACCGACAGTTTCAGGAGCCGTGCGATTTCCTCGCTGGTGTTGCCGTTGGCAGTCAGCTTCAGGCATTCGAGTTCACGTTTGGAGATGGCGCGCATCCTGCCGGCATCGCCTGGGCGGATACGCGCGACGGCGGCGAACAAGGAAAAACAGCGGGCGTGGATTTCGTAGAGGGAATCCTGCGGCAGCACGATCTCCGATCCCAGGAAGACGACGAGGCCGCACTGGCCGCGATCGGCGTGGACAGGAAAGGCGATGCCGCTGGTGCCGGGCGCCAGTGGCGCTATCTGCGCGGTCCAGGCGAGGTTGCCGAACATTTCGGTCATGGCCGCGACACCGTCATCCGTCCACCAGCGTGGCTCCGTCGAATTGTGGGTGTGGCGCACGATCTCTTCGCCATTGGCGCCTGAGATGAACTTCGTCGCCACCGCAATGCCGGGATAGTCGGAATCGAAGCATGGGACCAGCCGCGCCCGCTCCGGCGACGGGCTGACGAAGTACAGGCCGAAGGCCGAGGCGTTGATGTCGACCGATATCCAGCGGCAGCGGCGCACGGCATCGGGAACGGTGACGGCGTGATGGGTTTCGGAACTTAGCGAGAAGGCGCCGAACGGGCTGCGCTGCTCGTTGAAAAGGGCTTCCGCGGCTTCCTTGATGTCTGCCTGTTTCAAATGATGCCACTCCTGATCGCCGTGGCGATGGCCATCGCGCGGTTCGAGGCCGCGAATTTCTGGATGGCGTGGGTGATGTAGCTGTTGACGGTGTTGGAGGACACGCCAAGGATGACCGCCACCTCATCGGTGGTCTTGCCTTCCGAGACCCAGAACAGGCATTCACGCTCGCGATCGGACAGCGGATCCTGCATGGCCGCGGCAGCGATCAGTTGCGGAATATTCGAAAGCGCGTAGCAGCATTTCAGCTGCGCCTTCATCAGCGCCGGCTGGTCGATCTGGCCGGCCGCTGCCGCCGAGAACAGGGCGAACAGGCGCTGTCGGCCGACATTCAGCCTGAGCGAATAGATCTCGGCATGGCCGAGCACGTCGAGAAGGCGGGCTTCTTCGCCAGAGACCAGCCCGTCGGCATCGGGCGCCTCGGCTGCCACCAGCGGCCGTGGACGGATGCCGGGCGCGACGGTGAGGGCGCCCTGGGCAAGGCTGGCGATCAGCCGCTTGCCGGTCAGTTCGATGGCGTCGAAGATCCAGTTCGACGAGACGATGCGCGCGTCGTTGCGGTCCTGGTCGTGGACGATGGCAACCAGCATGTAGCTGTCGGCGCCGATCTCGGCGGTCAGCTCCATGAAGAAGCTGGTCAAATCACCGCGCGACGTCAGGCGCGAGCCCAATGTGTCGGATTGAAGAAGCGCGGCGGGACTGCTCATTCTTGTTGCTTTTGGCCGGAATCGTTTCTGCTGCCCGGATGCTGGAGGCCAGCCGCCGAACCCTAAAAACGCGTTACTTTCACGAGACGCACACGAGGCGCGGGGCCGCGCCAATCAGACAGAATCCATTCAGGGAACGCGAAGACATCCGCGTCTGGCGCCGGAAATTCCGGAACGTGAGACTTTGGGTGGTCGCCGCGCCCCCCAGGACCGGCTGATTCGGGTCTAATCTACCCGCAGATGAATCCGACATCAAACGCGATTTGACAAAATCGAAACCGGTGGACTCGCGTGCGACTCAAAGGGGGCTCGCGGGCCGGTTTCATTGTTTCAGGGCATCTGGCTCACCGACATGAACACGACACGAAAAAGCCAGAGGGTGTTGCGAGGCTGCCGTATCGAGGACCGATCGATTCCGATAGGTTCGCGGCTGTCGGCAGGGAGGTGGGCTTCCCTTCGATCGGACTGGGCTAGGGTGGCCGCGCTTGCTTCGCAGCCATCGGCATTGGGGGTAATCATGAAGCGGGTTTTCCTGGCGTTCACGGTGGTGCTCGCGGTTTTTGCCGGCGCGGCCAAGGCCGAGCCCATCGTCACCTATGCGCTCGACAACGGGCTGCAAGTGGTGCTGGTGCCGGACCATCGTGCGCCGAAGGTGGTGATGAACCTGCGCTACCGCGTCGGGTCGATGAATGAACCGGCTGGCCGCTCCGGCTTCGCGCATCTGTTCGAGCATCTGATGTTTTCCGGCACGCCGGCCTGGCCGAACGTGTTCGGCGCGCATGCAGCGCTAGGCAACGAGATCAATGCCTGGACCACCGAGGACGGTACCGTGTTCTATGTCGACGGGCTGTCGTCGTCACTGCCGATGATCCTGTCGCTGGAAGCCGACCGCATGGCCAACCTCGGCCGCTCGGTGACGCAAGCCAAGCTCGACCTGCAGCGTTCGGTGGTCAAGAACGAGATGCGCCAGAACGTGCTCGACAAGGCCGGCGCATCCGGCTGGGAAGCCTTCTGGTCCGGGCTGTTCCCGAAGCCGCATCCCTATAGCCGCATGGTCATCGGTTCGGTCGCCGACCTCGATGCGGCGACGCTCGACGATGTCAGAGGCTTCTTCAACACCTACTATCTGCCCAATAATGCCGTGCTGGTGCTAGTCGGCGACCTCAAGGTCGATGACACCAAGGCGCTGATTGCCGATACGTTCGGCAGGGTACCGAGCGGCGCCGATGTGGCGCGACCCGCAGTGCCGGAACCGACGCAGGCGCGGCTGAAGCTGGTGCTGGAAGACCGCGTGCCGAGCCCCGTCGTCGTGGTCGGCTTCAGCGGCCCGGCGGCGCAGTCGCCAGACAATGGCGCGCTCGGCATCGCCGCCGAACTGCTCGGCAATGGCGACTACGGATTTCTGCGCAACCGGCTTGTGTCGGAACAGGGTATCGCCACCTATGCCAGCGCGAGCTGGACGGGCGGCCTGCTTGGCGGGCGCTTCACCTTCGAGGCGGGTGCGGCGGCGGGCGTGACGCCGGAAGCGCTCGAAAGCGCGATGAAAGCCGCCTTCGCCGATTTCCAGAAGACGCCGCTCGACCCGGCTGATGTCGAACGCGCGCGCAACGGCATATTGCAGGCCGCGCGGCTGGGCAACGAGGCGCTGAAGGATCGTGCCGGCACCGTCTCCTACGATGCCGACATTCTCGGCGATGCGCAGAGCGCGCTGGTCGACGATCCGCGTGTCAAGAATGCCAGCGCCGCCGATGTCGAAGCGACGATTAGGCGGCTCCTGAAACTCGAAGACGCCAGCGTGCTGGTGTTGAAGCCAGGCCCGCGCGGCGGCTATCCCGACGCGCTGATCGGTTCGTCCGGCACGCCGCGGCCCTTTACGGCACCGGAGAGGGTGGCGATCGACATTCCGAAGCATCCGGCCGGGCAAGCGCCTTCGGCGGTGTTGCCGGCCATGGAAACGGCGACGCTCTCTAACGGCATCAAACTCGTCCACTACACAATGCCGGAAGCGCCGATGGTCTATGTCGCGGCGAGTGCGCAAGGCGGTTGGAACAGCGTGCCGCAAGGCAAGGAGGGGCTGCTGGAGCTTGCCGCCAGCATGGCGACGCGTGGCGCTAGGGATCGCGGTTCGGCCGACTTCGCCAAGGCAACCAGCGATATCGGCGCCGGCATCGGCTACCAGGCCGGCGCGCTGACCACATCGATGACGCTTGGCGTGCGGCCGGAAAAACTGGATCAAGGTCTTGGCCTGCTTGCCGACGCGGTGCTGAAGCCGCGTTTCGACAAGACCGAATGGACGGTGCTGATGGCGCAGACAGTCGATTGGCTGAACGGGCGCGAGGCGGATCTGCCGGGCGTCGCCGGCCGCGCGGCGAAGGCGGCGCTGATCCCGCAGGTGCCGGGCAAGGCTGATGTCGACTGGTCGGCAAAGGCGCTGGCCTCGATCTCGCTCGACGAGGCGAAAGCTGCGTTTAAGGCGGAGTTCACGCCGAAGTCGGTGACCTTCTACAGCGTTGGCCCGATGCCGGTTGCGACCGTCGCTGCCGGCCTTGAAAAGGTATTCGGTACATGGACGAGCGACTCCGCCGGTTATACCGTCGAACCGTCGCCTGCCGCGCATTTCAAGCAGGGCCGAAAAGTGCTGCTGGTGCCCGAACCCGGCGCCAGCCAGTCGGCGCTTTTCGTGGCGCGACCGGCGCCCGGCACCGACGAAGGCGAACGCGCGGAATCGACCGCGGTCGCCAATCTGCTTGGCGATGATTTCTCCAGCCGACTGAATTCAGTGATCCGCGAGGAGAAGGGCTATTCCTATGGCGTGTCGAGCTATCTCTTAAGCCCGATGAAGGCCGGCTCGGGCCTCGTCGTGGCAACGACTGTTGAACGTGCCAACACCGGTCCGGCGATCACCGAGATCCTGAAGGGGTTTGCCGGCCTGACAACCTTGCCGGTGGCGCAGGACGAGGTCGACCGCACGGTGACAGTCTATCGCCGGGCGCTGGCTGGGTCGGCGGAAACCTCGGCCGGCCTGTTCGGCTCGCTGATCGGCGCGGTCGGCAGTGGTTCGACGCTCGAGGACCAGCAAAGCCGGATGACGGCGCGCACCCAGCTGACGCTCGACGCCGTGCAGAAACAGGCGCTGGCATTGTCGTCGCTGGAGCCGTCGCTGATCGTCGTTGCCGGTGATCCCGACGTGGTCATGCCGCAGCTTGCCGCGATTGGCCTCAAGGAGGTCGAGATCGTCAAGCGTGACGAGGCTGGCGAACAGACGGCCATGCGGGCGCTCGACCTTCTCGGCGCCAACAGCCAGGCGCCGTTGTCCGCTTCGCCGTGGCGGGTCGGCGATAGCGGCACGACGCGAGCGGTGCACTCTTGCGCCGGCGCCAAGGACTGCGGCGCGCAAATCCACGCCGATTGATCGGCTCGATGCGCGGCCGCCGGCGGCGCTCAAATCTTGTTATCTTTGGTTTCGGGGGAAACGATGAGCGATTCATTTCGGGAAGTTACTTCGGTCTCGTGGTTCGGGCGGATCAAGCGCGCGGTCGGTGGGGTCATCTTCGGCCTGCTGCTGATCGTGCTGATGGTGATCGGGCTGTTCTGGAACGAGGGCCGCGCGGTGCAGACGGCGCGCTCGCTGGCCGAAGGGTCGGGCGCTGTTGTCTCGATCAACGCCGACAGCGTCGATGCCGGCAATGACGGCAAACTGGTGCATGTCAGCGGGCCGGTGACGGCCGATAGCGGCCTGTCCGATCCGGATTTCGGCATCGCGGCGCAAGGGCTGCGCCTGTCGCGCAGCGTCGAGATGTACCAGTGGAAGGAAGAGTCCAAATCCGAGACCACCAAGAAGCTTGGCGGCGGCGAGGAGACAGAGACCACCTACAGCTATTCGAAGGTGTGGGACGACAGCCAGATCGATTCATCCGATTTCAAGAAGCCGGACGGCCATCAAAATCCACCAATGGCAATACACAGCCGGACCTTCCAGATCCCGCAGGGCAAGCTCGTCGCTTTCGATCTGGATACACCGGTGCTGGATCGTATCCAGGGCGACAAGGACTACTCGCTGTCGTCCAGCCAGTCGGCGGCGATAAAGGCGGCCTATACCGGGACGAAGCCGCTCAGCATCGTCGATGGCAGGATCTATCTCGGCAGCGACAACACGACGCCTGCGCTGGGCGATTACCGTATCGGCTACGACCTGGCGCCGCTCGGCGTGGTCAGCATCGTCGCGCGCCAGGCCGGCAGCCGGTTCGAGCCTTACCAGACGCAAGCCGGCGATGCGCTGCTGATGGTCGATACCGGCCAGGTGCCGGCCGACAAGATGTTCGCCGACGCGGTCAGCGCCAACACGCTGATCACCTGGCTGCTGCGCGCCGGTGGCCTCTTGCTGCTGACGATCGGCTTTGCCCTGTTCCTCAGCCCGATCGGCGTGATCCTCGATGTCATCCCGTTCCTCGGCGGCATCGCGCGGATGGGCACCGGCATCATCGCCTTCTTCCTGGCGATCCTGGTCGGCATGACGACGATCGCGATTGCCTGGTTCTGGTATCGGCCGGTTCTGGCGGCCGGCATCCTGGCCGCCGGCGTCATCGCGGCGGCGGCGGTCTATTATCTCGGCCGCTCACGCAAGGCAGCGGCACCAATTGGCACGCCTAGCACCGGCGCCGCGGCATGATTTGGAAAGGCGCGCGCGCGTCCGTAAGCCGCGTGCCCCGTTTTTCTTACCGGTCCTCGAAACCGGTCAGCACGCCGACGGCGTTGATGCCGATCTCCTCGACGGCATAGCCGCCTTCCATGACGAACAGCGTCGGCAGGCCGAGCCTAGCGATGCGGCGGCCGATCTTGGGGTAGTCGGGGCTTTTCAGTTTGAACTGGCTGATCGGGTCCTTCTCGAAGGTGTCGACGCCGAGCGAGACGATGACGATGTCGGGCGCATAGGCGGCGAGCCTGGCGCAGGCATCCTCCAGCGAGGCGTTCCAGGCGTCCCAGCTGGTGCCGAACGGCATGGGATAGTTGATGTTGAAACCTTCGCCGGCGCCGACGCCGCGTTCATCGGCATGGCCGAGGAAGAACGGATATTCGACCATCGGATCGCCATGCAGATTGAGGACCTGCACGTCGGCGCGGTGATAGAAAATCTCCTGCGTGCCGTTGCCATGGTGGTAGTCGACATCGAGGATGGAGATGCGGGCAGCGCCCTGGTCAAGGAACCACTGCGCGGCGACGGCGCCGTTGTTGATGTAGCAATAGCCGCCCATGAAGCCGGCGCCGGCATGGTGGCCGGGCGGGCGGCAGAGCGCGAAGGCCGACCGTTCGCCGCCCTTGACCAGGCCAGCCGCGGTCAGCGCCACGTCATACGACGATTTGATCGCGGCCCAGGTGCCTTCGACAAAGGTGGCGCCGGCATCGAAGGAATAGTAGCCGAGCAGCGCATCGACACGCTTCGGCGGCACGTCGCCGCGCAGGCCGCGCGTCGGCCAGGTGAAGGGCATGGCGGTGCCCTCGTGGCCGGAGGCCACCCATTGCGGCCAGACCGCCGGCAGGAAGTCGATGTAGTCCGATTTGTGGATACGCTTGGCGGCGGCAAGGTCATGCTCGAGCGGCAGGACGATCGGACCGAGCTTCTCGCTTTCGACCCGCGCCTTGATGAACTCGGCGCGTGAAGGCTTTTCAAAACCCGGCACGATGGCCGATGTGACCAGTTCCATCTGGCCGGCATGGCCGGCATGAAGCGGCGAATAGACAGTCTTCATAAAGTTCCTCTCGAAGTGCGAAGTCAGCCAAGGTTGAGGTAGGGGCTCACCAGAGCCAGCCACATGGATTCGACATCGTCCTCGATGAGGTCGAATGTCTTGCGATCTCGTTTCATGCCGACAAGCCGGCAGGCGTGCCCGACCTCCATCATCACCAGGCCGAGCCGTTTGGCGATCTTATCTTCCAGCGCAGGGTTCACGTGTCGCAGCCAGGCGGCGTAAAGCGCGATGATCTGCTCGTCATATTCGTCCTGGATCGGCCTGAGATCGGCATTGCCAGATATGGCCTCGATCACCGGCATCAGGGTGGCGTTTTCGAGATATATCCTGGAGGTATCGATGAAGAGCTTGCGCACTTCGCGCCGGAACTCTTCCCGGTTGGTGGGCGGGGCGACCTTGATGCGCTTGGCGATCACTTCGGGAAAGGAGGACAGCCAGCGCCGGGCCAGGTCGAGAAGAATGGCTTCCTTGTTGGGGAAGTATTGGTAGATCGAACCGACAGACAGGCCCGCGCGCTGCGCAATGGCGAGCGTCGTCGGCGTCCTGGTTCCTTGCTCCCGCGTCAGGATCAGCGCCGCGTCGAGAATCCGGTCGACCACCTTGCTCGACCGCTGTTGCCGCGGCTGCTTGCGCGGCTCGAGCGCTATCCTGGTTTTGCGATCGAGACTGCGCTTCACGGCTTGATGTCCTCGTTCCCCGCCCGGTCTGAACACAGGCGCAGGGGGCTGTCCACAATACATTCTAAATTCGGCATGTTGACAAACGCGAATAATCAGTCGCATTCTTTTATCCACGCTGTTTTCGGAGATCACAAGGGGAATTTCAAAACAGCGCACTGGCATCACTTTTCGTCCGATAGCCGCGGTGACGTGGCAGCCTGTCGGACAAGAGGATTGTCGGTCTCAGTCGGTCATCAAAAGCGCGGAGTCGCGATGTCTGTCACGGGTGCGGGTCGTAGTGCGGATCTGATCGTCATCAACGGTCGTGTGCTGACCATGGACGATGACAATCCCGCCGCCGAGGCCGTTGCCGTCAAGGACGGCGCCATCATCGCCATCGGCAGCCGCGCTGCAATCGAAGAGCTCAAGGGAACGGCCACACAGGTGATCGACGCCAAGGGCGGTTCGGTTCTGCCCGGTTTCATCGAAGCTCATATGCATCTTTTCGGCGGCGCGGCTGAACTCGACAATCTGCATCTGGCTGGCGTGCATGGCTTCGATGCCTTGCGCGATGCTATCCGGGCCTTTGCCGCGGCGCGGCCCAACGCCAGGCTTCTGATCGGCGCCGGCGTCGACTATGCGATCCTGCCAGGGCCGGTCACGCGCCACCATCTCGACCAAATTATCCCCGACCGCCCCTTCGCCATGTCGGCCTCCGATCACCATACGATGTGGGCGAACACCAAGGCGCTGGAGGAGGCGGGCCTCCTGAATGGCAGGGAATTGGGGCCGGGCAACGAGATCGTGATGGGTACCGATGGACTCGCGGCGGGCGAATTGCGCGAGGGCGAGGCTTTCGGCCCGATCCTGGAGCATTTCGGGCAGAACCGCACACGGCTCGGTCTTACGGGCGGTGAGCCGGAACCCTATCCCTCCGCCGAGGAACTTGCCGCCGATCGGGATCTGATGCATCGCGGCCTGGAATGGTGCGCCCGCCACGGCATCACGTCGATCCAGAACATGGACGGCAACCTCTACCAGCTCGAGCTGCTTGCCGGCCTGGAGGCGGAAGGGCGGCTCATATGCCGTACAAAAATCCCGTTCCATTTCAAGAACTTCATGGAGCTGGGCATACTTGAAAAAGCGTCTGCCATGGCCGCGACCTACAAGTCCGAATGGCTGTCCTCGGGCATGGTCAAGGTGTTTTATGACGGCGTGCTCGATTCCTGGACGGCTGTGATGGTCGACGACTATGCCGACCGTCCCGGCTGGCGCGGCGAGCCATTGTTCACGCCCGAGCACTTCGCCGAGGTGGCGGTGGAGGCCGACCGCAGAGGCCTGCAGATCGCCGTTCATTCGATAGGTGACGGCGCAGTCCGCGCAGTGCTCGACGGTTATCAGGCGGCGCAGAAGGCCAATGGCAAGCGGGACAGCCGTCACCGCGTCGAGCATATCGAGGTCACCACGCCTACGGATGTGCCGCGGTTCGCCGAACTTGGCGTCATCGCTTCGATGCAACCGCCGCATCCGCCCGGCGCCATGAACTTTCCGCTGGAGCCGACGATTTCGCGCATCGGCCGCGACAGGTGGCCGCTGAGCTATGCCTGGCGCACGCTCAAGGATGCTGGCGCCCGCGTCGTGTTCGCTTCCGACTGGCCGGTCTCGCCGGTTGATCCGATCCTGGGCATCCAAGCTGCGGTCATGCGCAAACCTTGGGCAGAAGGCCTGCCGGACCAGAGTTTCTCGCTGCATGAAGCGCTTGCCGGCTATACGGTCGAGGGCGCCTACAGCGAATTCATGGAACACCGCAAAGGCGTGCTGAAGCCGGGTTATCTGGCGGATCTCGTCGTTTTGTCGGCCGATATCGAGAGCACTGCCCCGGAAGCGTTGCATACGGTGCGGCCGGTGACGACCATCTGTGGCGGCAAAATCACCTACCAAGCCTGACTGTGGCATGGGGCTTGCTACCCCAAGACCGCTAACTGAACTGTGATTCAATGCCGGGCTTGCCAACATACCGGGCGTATGATCACATCCAACAGGGGAACAGCTCCGCCAGCAAGAGCGGGGTCAACGATGAGGCGTAATCGTGCCGGACAAACCGGATCGGAATGCGATTGAAGTAGTAAACGTCAGCAAAATTTTCGGATCGGGTGAGGGGCAGGTCGCTGCCCTCGACACGGTCTCGGTATCGATCCGCGAGAATGAGTTCTTCACACTGCTGGGACCATCCGGCTGCGGAAAAACGACGTTGTTGCGGCTGATAGCCGGCTTTGATTTTCCGAGTGCCGGCGAAATCCTGCTCTACGGCCAGGACATCGCGCCGCTGCCGCCGTTCAAGCGCCCGGTCAACACCGTCTTCCAGTCCTATGCACTGTTTCCCCACATGACGGTGGCCGACAATATCGGCTTCGGCCTGGAAATGCTGGGTAAGCCGAAGGCGGAGATTACGGCGCGCGTCGCCCAGATGCTGAAGCTGGTCAAGATGGAGGCGCTGAGCAATCGCCGCACCAGCCAGATCTCCGGCGGCCAGCAGCAGCGCGTGGCGCTGGCCCGGGCATTGGCGCCGCAGCCGAAAGTGCTGCTGCTCGACGAACCGCTCTCCGCACTCGACTACAAGCTGCGCAAGGAAATGCAGATCGAGCTGAAGCGGCTGCAGCACGAGACCGGCATCACCTTCATCTTCGTCACCCACGACCAGGAAGAAGCGCTGACCATGTCGGACCGCATCGCTGTCATGTCGGCGGGCAAGATCCTGCAGGTAGGCGCGCCGCGCGACATCTACGACCGACCGGCCGAACGCTTCGTCGCCGACTTCATCGGCGAGACCAATTTCCTCAAGGGTGCCGTGGTATCGAAGAAATCCGGCGTCGCCACCGTGAAGCTCGCCTCCGGCGCGACCGTGGCGGCAGGGTTCCCGGAAAACTTCGATCCCTCGGGTGCAGTCACGGTCGTCGTGCGGCCTGAGCATGCGGATCTGATCGCCGATGTGTCCAAGGGCACGGTCGCCGGAACTCTGGAGAATATCGTCTATTTCGGCACGGATACGCACTACCACGTCAAGCTCGACGGCGGTGACAACTTCATCGTGCGTTACCAGAACAGCCGGTCCGGCGCAGTGACATTCGAGACGGGCGCCAAGGTGGGCATCGTGTTCGAAGACGACGGCGCGCGGATACTGAAGGACTGATGACAATGGCGCTTTCCCAAGCCGCGTTGTTCGAAGCCAAGGCCGAGAAAGAAAGCGCCAGGCGCAACCGCCTGCTTTCCCTGCCGGCGCTGATCGTCATCGGAATTTTCGGCGTGCTGCCGCTGCTGATCATCCTGGTCTATTCGTTTCTCCAGGCCGCACCCTATGGCGGCGTGCAGTGGAAGTTTTCAACGGACGCCTATCTGAACTTTCTGTTCCAGCAGGATATTTTTGACGACACGCTGCAGTTCACGCCGGATTTCCTGATCATCTATCTGCGCTCGTTTCTGTTCGCCGTGGTGACGACGGTGATCTGCCTGTTGCTGGGTTTTCCGACCGCTTACTTCATGGCCACGCGCACGCCGGCGCAGCGCAACTGGTGGGTGTTGCTGATCACCATCCCGTTCTGGTCGAACCTTCTGGTGCGCACGCTGGCCATCATGTTCATCATCCGCGACGAAGGCCTCATCAACAATCTGCTGATCGGGCTTGGCGTGATCGATAAGCCGATCATCATGCTCTACACCAACTTCGCAATCCAGCTCGGCCTGCTCTACTCGTTCCTGCCGTTCATGATCCTGCCGCTCTATGCCAGTCTGGAGAAACTGGATTTCCGGCTGGTCGAGGCGGCCAACGACCTCTACGCGACGCGCCGGCAAGTTCTTTGGCGGGTGATCATTCCGCTGTCGCTGCCTGGCATCATCGCGGGTTGTCTGCTTGTATTCATTCCCGCGCTCGGCGCCTATGTGACGCCGCTTATCCTTGGCGGCGGCATCCACCTGATGATCGGCGATCTCATCGCCCAGCAATTCGGTTCCGGGCGAAACTGGCCGCTCGGCTGCGCACAGGCGCTGATCCTGATGGCCGCTGTGCTGGTCGCGCTCTACTTCTACGTTCGCACCACGTCGGGGAAGATCCAGCATGGCTGATCCCCGCAACGTCGATATCAAGGACCAGCCCGGGTTCCGCACGATCGCCATCATCTGCGTTGCCGTGCTTTACGTCCCGATCCTGATCCTGATGATCTTTTCATTCAACACGGGTTCGCTAGTCACCCATTGGGAGGGCGTCGGCCTGACCTGGTACGGCACTGCACTGCTCAATGAGGAATTCCACAACGCCGCCGAGAACACGCTGATCATCTCGGTGAGCGCGACGATCGTTTCGACGATCTGCGCCACGCTGGCGGCGATCGGTATGACACGGGTGAAGCCGTGGCGTGGCCTGCCGGCCGCCTTCATGGTCATCAACCTGCCCCTGATGGTTCCCGAGATCATCACGGCAGTGGCGACCTTGTCCTTCTTCGCCCTGATCGCCGGGGCCTTCGGTCTGAATTTCGGCATCGGCAATCTGATCCTCGCCCATACGGTATTCTGCATTCCCTTCGCCTACATGCCGATTCGGGCGCGTCTCGAGGATATGGACCTGACGCTCGAATCCGCCGCCGCCGATCTCTACGCCACGCCGTGGCACGCGTTCCGGCGCATAACACTGCCGTTGCTTGTCCCCGGCATCATGTCGGGCGCGGCACTCGCCTTCATCGTCTCCTTCGACGATTTCACCATCACGCAGCTCGTCGCCGGCCCCGGCCAGACGACCCTGCCTCTCTACATCTGGAACCAGATCAGGCGGCCGATGACGCCGGAGATCAATGCCATCTCCACCATCCTGCTCCTGGTCTCGATCCTCTTCGTCTCGGTATCGTTCCTGATCGCGCGCCGACGCGCCAAGTGAATCAATGGGAAGGCAAAGGAGAACAAAAAATGTCTAGGAAACTGATGGCTGCCGTTTCGACGGCAGTGCTGTTGTGGGCGGTGCCCGCACTCGCCGATGGCGAGCTGCATATCTACAATTGGGGTGACTACACCAATCCCAAGCTGATCGAAAAGTTCGAGAAACAGTACAACATCAAGGTCACGCTGGACGACTATGATTCCAACGAAACCATGCTGTCGAAGGTGCGCGCCGGCAATTCCGGCTACGACATCGTGGTGCCGTCCGACTACACGGTGAAGATCATGGTCGATGAGGGCCTGCTCGAAAAGACCGAGCCCAACGCGATGCCGAACGGCAAGAACATCGATCCGCGTTTCGTCGACATCTATTGGGACAGCGGCCGCCACTACACTGCGCCCTGGCAGTTCGGCACCACGGCGTTCGCCGTCAACACGGACAAGTTCAAGGGCAACATCGACACGCTGGCCATCCTCTTCGACCCGCCGGCGGAGCTGAAGGGGCAGATCAACATCCTCGACGACGTCAACACCGTCATGCATGCGGCCGAGCGCTATGCCGGCGTGCCGCGCTGCGGTGCCGACAAGGCCAATCTGAAGAAGGTCAACGACATCCTGACGGCCGCCAAGCCGTCCTGGAAGACCTTCAGCTACGACACCATCACCAAGATCACCTCCGGCGACGTGATCGTGACGGAACAGTGGAACGGCGCGACCTATCGCTCGCGGCAGAAAATCCCGGCCATCAAATATGCCTATCCGAAGGAAGGCATCGAAGGCTGGATGGACAATGTCGCGGTGCTGAAGGGCGCCAAGAATCTCGAAAACGCCAAGCTGTTCCAGGATTTCATCATGGCCCCGGAAAATGCGGCGCTGATCTCGGAATTCGCCGGCTACGACAATGGCATTGCCGGCAGCCACAAGTTCCTGCAGGCGGATTTCGCCAATTCGCCGGAGATCAATCCGCCGGCAGGCGCGCCGGTGGCGGAATTCGTTCCGCCCTGTCCGCCGGATGTGGTGGAAATCTACAACAAGATCTGGACCAATCTGCGCAAATAGGTTCGGTCTAGAATCCAGCGGAAGGGAGGCTTCGGCCTCCCTTCTTTGCGACACGTCGCATGTTGTGGGCATGCGACGCGTTAAATTCTTGTTTTCATGCAAGTCGTCTTCCCAAAACCGCTACGCACTTTTGGGCGACATGCATCGTTGGAGGGTTCCATGACATCTTACCGGAACAGCGATCCGGCGCCGCCGATCATGCAGGGCTCGCCGCCCGCCATGGTGCCGCCGAAGCTCGACTGGGACCGGCCGCCATGGAACCGCTGGGCGTTCCAGCACATCAGGGAAATTCTGCCGACCGCCGAAGTCTGGCGCGGCAATGGCCATCGACACCGTCTCGAACGCGCCGAGGTCGATCTCGACGGGCTGGAGGTCGAGGACAGCGAGGGCAAGCCGACAACGCTCGCCGGGCTGCTCGACGAGACCTATACCGATGGGTTTCTGGTGCTCAAGAACGGCAAGGTCGCCTATGAGCGCTATTTCAACGGCATGGACGAGCGTACGCTGCATCTGTCGCAGTCGATGGCCAAGTCCGTCACCGGCGCGCTGTTCGGCATACTGGCCGGACGGGGCCTGATCGATCCGGCCAGGCCGGTGACCGACTATCTGCCGGAGCTGGCGGAGACCGGCTGGGCCGGCGCGACTGTCCAGCATGTGCTCGACATGACGAGCGGCGTGCGCTTCTCCGAGGAGTATACCGACCGCTATTCCGATATCGGCCAGGTCGATGTCGCCACCGGCTGGAAGCCGGTGCCGCCGGGCAGCGATCCGGCCTTCCGCTGGCCCTCGCACATGTTCGAGCTGATCCTCGGTTTGAAGGATACGGTCCGCCCACACGGTGCCGCGTTCGAATACCGCTCGATCGAGACCGACGTGCTCGCCTTCATCATGGAACGGGTGACGGGCAAGCGTCTGCCGCAGCTGGTTTCCGAAGAGCTCTGGCAAAAGCTCGGCGCCGACGAAAGCGCCTGCTTCACCGTCGACAGCGCTGGCTATGCCGTGGCCGATGGCGGCTTCAACGCGACGCTGCGCGACTATGGCCGCTTCGGCCAGATGATCCTCGACAATGGCGGCGGCATCGTGCCGGCCGACTGGATCGAGGCGACGCGTAACGGCAAGCATGGGGCGGACTTCGGCCCCAGCCTGCCTGAAGGCAGCTACCGCAACCAGTTCTGGATCGAGAATCCGCGCTCGCGCGCGCTGATGTGCCGGGGCGTGTTCGGACAGATGATCCATATCGACTGGAATTCCGGAATGGTCGTGGTGAAGCTGTCGACCTGGCCGGATTTCAGCAATCTCGCCTACGGCATGGCGACGCTGAAGGCGGTGCACGCCATCGCCGCCGCGCTGAGCTGAGACCCCACAAGAAACGACCTGGAAAGAAACGCCATGACCGGCAAGACCGCGTTCGAGACCCGCTACTGCTTCCGCCGCAATGACGTGTTGCTCTCCAACTGGCGCGAAAGCCCCTTCAATCGATGGTCGTTCCAGAACCTAGGCGAATTGGTGCCGACGGCGCGTGTGGCGGCAACGCCGGGCGGGACCGAAGCACCCGCACGGGATATGGGCGGCCTGCTCGGCGAAAAGGTTTCGGTGGCCAGCGCGCCGGAGACAGTGGCCGAATTCCTCACGCGCTCCAGCACCGACGCGCTGACGGTGATGAAGGGCGGCAAGATCATTGGCGACTGGTTCGCGCCGCATATGGATTTCGGCGCTCGCCACATCATCTTTTCGGTCAGCAAGTCGCTCACCGCCATCATTGCCGGCATATTGGAAGGCGAGGGGGTGTTCGATCCGGAAGCGCCGGTAACGCAGTACATTCCCGAAGCCGCCGGCTCGGCCTATGGCGATGCCAGTTGCCGGCATGTGCTCGACATGAGCGTCAGCCTCGATTTCGAGGAGGCCTATCTCGATCCGGAAAGCGCCTTTGCCCGCTACCGCCGCGCCACGCTGTGGAACCCGGGCGGCGGCACGGAAAGCCTACGCGAATTCATCCTGAGCCTGCAGCGGCTGGCCGAGCCGCATGGCCAGACCTTCCGCTACCGTTCGCCCAATTCCGACCTGCTCGGCCTGCTGCTCGAACGCGCGTCGGGCCAGCGCTTTACCGAGCTGATGCGCGAGAAGCTATGGCTGCCGCTTGGCGCCGTCAGCGAAGCCTCGATCGGCGTCGACATGGAAGGCACGGCACGCACCGCCGGCGGCATTTCGGTGACACCGCGCGACCTGGCGCGTATCGGCGAGATGATGCGGCAAGGCGGCACGGTCAATGGCCGCCGCGTCGTGCCCGAGGCCTGGGTGCGCGACACGACCAGCACCGGCGGCAGTGCGGACGCCTGGCAGCGTGGCGCGATGCTGCCGCTGTTTCCCAAGGGCCGTTACCGCAACAAATGGTACCAGACCGGACACGAGAACGGCGCCTATTGCGGTATCGGCATCCATGGTCAGTGGCTCTATGTCGATCCCAGGACCGAGGTCGTCATCTCCAAGATGTCGTCGCAGCCGGAGCCGGTCGATGATCCGCTGGATGTCGAGATTGTCGCTTTCTTCGAGGCGCTGACCCAACGGGTCTGAATCGTCCGGCGCGGTTACTTGCCGCAAGGTTTCTTGTGGACCGCCTGCGACGGTTGAAAACGTCGCGGTTGGCGGGGCAGGCATCTACGCCTATGGTCGCCGCTCTTTCCACAAATGCAGGAACGACATGGCATCCGACATCAAGCGCATCGCAGCCATCATCGCGGCCGAGATCAAGGCGCGGCCTGAACAGGCGGCCGCGGCGATCGAATTGCTCGACGAGGGTTCGACAGTGCCGTTCGTGGCGCGTTACCGCAAGGAAGTCACCGGCGGGCTCGATGACACGCAACTGCGCGACCTTGCCGAGCGGCTTGCCTATCTGCGCGAACTCGATGCGCGCCGCGACACGATCCTGGGGTCGATCCGTGAGCAGGGCAAGCTGACCGCTGAGCTTGAGGGCAAGATCGCTGCCGCTGCCACCAAGGCGGAACTGGAAGACATCTACCTGCCCTACAAGCCGAAGCGCCGCACCAAGGCCGAGATCGCCCGGGGGCGAGGGCTGGGGCCCCTGGCGGAGGCCATCCTTGCCAACCGTTCGCTGGTGCCCGCCGAGCTGGCGCTGACCTATGTGACCGAGGAGGTCGCCGATGCCAAGGCGGCACTGGAAGGCGCGCGTGACATCCTGTCGGAACAGTTTGCCGAGAATGCCGAGCTGGTCGGCAAGCTGCGGGCCTACATGAAGGAACGCGCCTTCATGCGCGCCCGGGTGGTCGACGGCAAGCAGGAGGCCGGCGCGAAATTCTCCGACTATTTCGACCATGTCGAGCGCTGGGCAAATGTGCCGAGCCACCGCGCCCTGGCCATGCTGCGCGGCCGCAACGAGGAGATACTGTCGCTCGACATCGAGATCGATGCCGACGACACCTCGCCGGTGAAGCCGGTCGAGCGGATGATCGCCAATGCCTACGCCATCGGTGGCAGCCTGCCGGGCGATCGCTGGCTGATGGACGTCGCCGGCTGGACCTGGCGCATCAAGCTCTCGCTGCACCTGACGCTCGATCTGATGCGCGACCTGCGCGAGCGGGCCGAGGAAGAGGCGATCCATGTCTTTGCCCGCAACTTGAAGGATCTGCTGCTCGCCGCGCCCGCCGGATCGCGTGCCACGATGGGCCTCGACCCCGGCATCCGCACCGGCGTTAAGGTTGCCGTGGTCGACGGCACCGGCAAGGTGCTGACAACGACGACGGTCTATCCGTTCCCGCCGAAGAACGATGTGCGCGGCACGCGGGCCGAACTCGCCAAGCTCATCCGCCTGCACAAGGTCGAGTTGATCTCGATCGGCAACGGCACCGGCAGCCGCGAGACGGAGAAGTTGGTCGCGGACATGCTGTCCGACATGCCTTCCGATGGCGGGCCGAAGCCGCTTAAGGTCATTGTCAGCGAAGCCGGCGCCTCGGTCTATTCGGCATCGGCGACGGCGGCGGCGGAATTTCCCGGGCTCGACGTGTCGCTGCGCGGCGCGGTCTCGATCGCGCGGCGGCTGCAGGATCCGCTGGCCGAACTGGTCAAGATCGAACCGAAATCGATCGGTGTCGGCCAGTACCAGCACGATGTTGACCAGTATCGGCTTGGTCGCTCGCTGGAAGCGGTGGTCGAGGACGCGGTCAACGCGGTTGGCGTCGACCTCAACACCGCCTCGGCGCCGCTGCTGGCCCGCGTCTCGGGCCTTGGCGCGTCGCTCGCCGACGCCATCGTCGCGCATCGCGATGCGACCGGTCCGTTCGCCAGCCGCAAGGATTTGCTCAAGGTGCCGCGGCTTGGACCGCGCGCGTTCGAACAATCCGCCGGCTTCCTGCGCATTGCCAATGGCAGCGAGCCGCTCGATGCCTCGTCGGTGCATCCCGAAGCCTATGGCGTGGCCAAGAAGATCGTCGCCGCCTGCGGCCGCGATCTTCGCTCGCTGATGGGCGACAGTGCCGCGCTGAAGGCGCTCGATCCGCGCGTCTTCGTCGACGACCGTTTCGGCCTGCCGACGGTGCGCGACATCCTGGCTGAGCTGGAAAAGCCCGGCCGCGATCCGCGCCCCGGCTTCAAGACCGCGACCTTTGCCGACGGCGTCGACGACATCAAGGATTTGAAGCCCGGCATGCTCTTGGAAGGCACCGTGACCAATGTTGCCGCCTTCGGCGCCTTCGTTGATATCGGTGTCCATCAGGATGGGCTGGTGCATGTCTCGCAACTGGCCGACCGTTTCATCAAGGACGCGCATGAGGTGGTCAAGGCCGGCGACGTGGTGAAGGTGCGCGTCGTCGAGGTCGACATCAAGCGCAAGCGCATCGCGCTCTCCATGCGTAAGGATGGTGGCGAGGGCGGCGCATCGAAAGGCGGGCCGCGCGACAATGGCGGCGGCAGGCCAGCGCCGCGCTCGCCAACACCGCAGCGCCAGCCGGAGCGGCCGGCCCAGCAAGGGGCATTCGGCGCGGCATTGGCGGATGCGCTGAAGCGGAAGTAGCTACCACGCCAGAACCGCCGGCTCCTTCTCAATCTGGCCCAGCAGCCAGTCGCGAAAACTGGCGACCGGCGGATGGCCGCGCTTATCGTGCGGGACGACGAGATAGTAGGCGCTGCGGCTTTGCATGGGTTGGCCGGGCGTGGGAACGAGCTGGCCGCGCTGTAGTTCGCCAGCGATGAGGAGCAGCGGCAGCAGTGCGACGCCGAGGCCAGCCATGCAGGCCTGGGCGGCGGTGCCGAACTGTTCGAACTGCATTCCGGGTCCGGTCGGCGCGCTCAGGCCCTGGTGCTCGAACCATTCGGTCCAGGCGCCAGGACGCGTTGCCATGTGCAGCAGCGGCAGGCGGCCGATATCGGCCGGTGTGGCGATTGCGCGGCCGGCGAGGAATGCGGGCGACACGACCGGCGCCACCGTTTCGCGCACCAACAGCGTCGAGTCCGCCTCCGGCCAGTCCGGCAGACCGTAATGGATCGCCGCATCCAGCCTCTCCCTGGCGAAGTCGAAACGGCCGACGCGGGTGACGAAGTTGATGGTGATGTCGGGATTGTTCTCGACGAAATCAGGGATCATCGGCATCAGCCAGCGCGTGCCGAAGGTCGGTAAAATGGCAAGGTTCAGGATGCCACTATGCCGATTGCTCATCAATCCGAGAGCCGCGTCGCGCAACTGGCCAAGTGCTGAACGCACCGCCTCGGCATAGATCTCGCCTGCTGCCGACAGCCGGACATTGCGGCTGTCGCGCTCGATCAGACGGCGGCCGAACTGATCTTCGAGGAGCTTGATCTGCCGACTGACCGCGCCTTGGGTCAGATCCAGCTCCTGGGCAGCGGCGGTAAAACTGCCAAGCCTGGCCACCGCTTCTAAGGCGGCAAGGGCGCTGATATTGGGCAACAGGCGGCGTTGGACACTCATGATCCATTCCTAGCGCTCATTGATCCATGAAGCAATTTCGTTTGATTTTTTAAGGCCGCGGGTCGATAAGCCGGTCTTCACCCGTTTGAGGAACGACAAGCCATGGCCGCCGACAAGAATGCATTCGTCTGGGAAGATCCGTTCCTGATCGAGGACCAGCTTTCGGAAGACGAGCGCATGGTGCGCGACGGCGCGGCGGCTTTTGCCGCCGACAAGCTGGCTCCGCGCATCGAGGACGCCTATCTCAACGAAACCTTCGACACCGCGATTTTTCGCGAGATGGGCGACGCCGGCCTGCTCGGCATCAACATTCCGGAAGAGTTTGGCGGGCTCGGCGCCAGCTATGTGACATACGGGCTGGTGGCGAGGGAAGTCGAGCGGGTCGATTCCGGCTATCGCTCGATGATGTCCGTGCAGTCGTCGCTGGTGATGTATCCGATCTATGCGTATGGCTCAGACGAGCAGCGCAAGAAATACCTGCCCAAGCTCGCCAGCGGCGAGTGGATCGGCTGTTTCGGCCTGACCGAGCCGGATGCCGGCTCCGACCCGGGCGGCATGAAGACGCGCGCGGAAAAGACCGCCAACGGCTACAAGCTCTCCGGCTCCAAGATGTGGATTTCCAACGCGCCGGTCGCCGACGTCTTCGTCGTCTGGGCGAAGCTGAAGGGCGAGAACGGCAAGGACGAGATCCGCGGTTTCGTGCTGGAAAAGGGCATGAAGGGGCTTTCGGCGCCGAAGATCGGCGGCAAGCTGTCGCTGCGGGCGTCGATCACCGGCGAAGTGGTGATGGAAGGCGTCGAGGTCGGCGAGGACGCGCTGCTGCCCAATGCCATAGGTCTTGGCGGCCCGTTCGGCTGCCTCAACCGGGCTCGATACGGCATTTCCTGGGGTTCGATGGGAGCGGCGGAAGATTGCTGGCACCGCGCCCGCCAGTATGGCCTCGACCGCAAGCAGTTCGGCAAGCCGCTGGCCGGCACGCAGCTTTACCAGAAGAAGCTCGCCGACATGCAGACCGAGATCGCGCTGGGGCTGCAGGCATCGTTGCGCGTCGGGCGCCTGCTGGATGAAGGCAAGATGGCGCCGGAGATGATCTCGATCGTCAAGCGCAACAATTGCGGCAAGGCGCTCGATATCGCCCGCCAGGCGCGTGACATGCATGGCGGCAACGGCATCCAGATCGGCTATCACGTCATGCGCCACGCGCAGAACCTGGAGACCGTCAACACCTATGAGGGCACGCATGACGTGCATGCACTGATCCTGGGACGGGCGCAGACGGGTATTCAGGCCTTCTTTTGAGCTGCGCTGATATTCAGGTGAGGTCGGCCTGACCTTAATCCCAGCACACCTTAAGCCGGCTTCGGCTGCTTAAATTAGGTGCACCGCAACATCTGTGCTTGGAGAATGGCCGGCAGATGTGTCAGGGTTCGGCGAATTATCTGAAACGCCGATCTCCGGGGTCCCATGGCAATTTTGGCAGCCGTCTACCACCTGACCCACTACAAATACGACCGGCCGGTAGTGCTCGGGCCCCAGATCATCAGGCTGCAGCCGGCACCGCATTCCCGTACCAAGGTGCTAAGCCATTCTTTGAAGGTCGAGCCGGCGAACCACTTCGTCAATTTGCAGCAGGATCCCTACGGCAACTTCCTCGCCCGCTTCGTCTTCCCGGAGCCGGTGAGAGAGCTGAAGATCGAGGTCGATCTCGTCGCCGACATGACGGTCTACAATCCGTTCGATTTCTTCGTCGAGCCGTCGGCCGAGACGTTTCCGTTCGAATATCCGGAAGAAATCCGCGACGATCTCGCCATCTACCGCACGCCTGAGCCGGCGGGTCCGCTGCTCTCGGCCTTCCTCAGGACTGTCGAGCGCAGCGCTCCCAACACCGTCAATTTCCTCGTCGACCTCAATGCAAGGCTGCAGCGCGAGATCGCCTATATCGTGCGCATGGAGACCGGCGTGTTCTCGCCGGAGGAAACGCTGGCCGCCGGCAAGGGATCGTGCCGGGATTCTAGCTGGCTGCTGGTGCAGATCCTGCGCAATCTCGGCATCGCTGCGCGCTTCGTCTCCGGCTATCTGATTCAGCTCAAGCCTGACCTCATCGCGCTCGATGGCCCGGCCGGCACATCAGTCGATTTCACCGATCTGCATGCCTGGTGCGAGGTCTATCTTCCTGGCGCCGGCTGGATCGGCTTCGATCCGACCTCCGGCCTGCTCACCGGCGAGAGCCATGTGCCGCTCGCCGCAACGCCGCATTTTCGCAATGCGGCGCCGATTTCCGGCATGGCGAGCTTTGCCAATGTCGAATTCGGCTTCGAGATGCGGGTCGACCGCATCGCCGAGCATCCGCGCATCACCAAACCATTCTCGGATGAAAGCTGGCGGGCGCTCGATGTGCTCGGCAACAAGGTCGATGCAGCACTTGCGGCCGGGGACGTGCGGCTGACGATGGGCGGCGAGCCGACCTTCGTGTCGATCGACGATTTCGAGTCCGCCGAATGGAACACCGCCGCCGTCGGCCCGACCAAACGCGAAAAGGCCGACGCGCTGATCCGAAAACTGCGCGAGCGTTTCGCGCCGGGCGGCTTCCTCCACTATGGCCAGGGCAAATGGTATCCGGGCGAGAGCCTGCCGCGCTGGACCTTCTCGCTCTACTGGCGCGCCGATGGCCAGCCGGTATGGAGCGATCCGTCGCTGATCGCGCGGGAGAAAAGCTCGGCCGATATCGGGCCGAAACAGGCCGAAAGCCTGCTGACGGCGATCGCCGGTGAGCTTGGCATCGACAAGACCATGGTCAGCGAAGCCTATGAGGATCCGGCCGAGTGGCTGCTCAAGGAAGGCAAGCTGCCCGAAAATGTCGATCCGTCCAATTCCAAGCTGGAGGACCCGGAAGAACGCAGCCGCATGGCGAAAGTGTTCGAGCGCGGGCTGACCAAGCCGTCGGGCTACGTGCTGCCGGTGCAGCGCTGGAACAGCCAGGCGTCGGGACCGCGCTGGCGCTCGGAAAAGTGGAAGACACGGCGCGGCCGGTTGTTCCTGGTGCCGGGTGATTCACCGGTCGGCTACCGCTTGCCGCTCGGCACGCTGCCCTATGTGCCGCCGGCGCAATTCCCCTACATCGTGCCGGTCGATCCGTCGTTGTCGCGCGGCCCGCTGCCGGCGCGCGAGGCGATCTTGCCCACAGCGGCTCCAGCCGAACTGGAAGGCGCCGATGAAATGGCGCGCCGCCAGCAGGCGGCCTCATTTACGGCGGCGATCGGCCAGCAGGATCGGATCGAGCAGGAAATCACCGAGATTGGCGGCGCGGTGCGCACGGCACTCTCGGTCGAGCCGCGCGACGGGCGGCTCTGCGTGTTCATGCCGCCGGTCGAGGCGCTGGAGGACTATCTCGAACTGGTCGCCGCCGCCGAGAACGCGGCAAAGGCGATCGGCCTGCCCGTCCATATCGAGGGCTACGGCCCGCCGCATGATTCGCGCCTCAACGTCATCCGTGTCGCGCCCGATCCGGGCGTCATCGAGGTCAACATCCATCCGGCTTCCAACTGGCAGGATTGCGTGGCGACGACGACGGCGATCTACGAGGAAGCGCGGCTGACCCGGCTTGGCGCCGACAAGTTCATGATCGACGGCCGCCATACCGGCACCGGCGGCGGCAACCATGTCGTGGTCGGCGGCGCGACGCCCAATGACAGCCCGTTCCTGCGCCGGCCCGATCTGTTGAAGAGCCTGGTGTTGCAATGGCAGCGGCATCCCTCGCTATCCTATCTGTTCTCCGGCCTATTCATCGGCCCGACCAGCCAGGCGCCGCGCTTCGACGAGGCGCGTCACGATTCGCTTTACGAACTCGAAATCGCCATGGCGCAGGTACCGCATCCCGACACTGGCGCGGCCCCTTTGCCGTGGCTGGTCGACCGGTTGTTCCGCAATCTTCTGACCGACGTCACCGGCAATACGCACCGCTCGGAAATCTGCATCGACAAGCTGTTCTCGCCGGATGGTCCGACTGGTCGTCTAGGTCTCGTCGAGTTCCGGGGCTTCGAGATGCCGCCCAATGCGCGCATGTCGCTGGCGCAGCAGCTTCTCGTCCGCGCCATCATTGCCCGCGCGTGGAAGAACCCGCTCGATGGCCGCTTCGTGCGCTGGGGCACGTCGCTGCACGACCGTTTCATGCTGCCACATCATGTCTGGGCTGACTTCCTCGATGTGCTCGACGACCTCAAGCTCAACGGCTTCGAGTTCCGGCCTGAATGGTTCGACGCCCAGCTCGAATTCCGCTTTCCGTTCTGCGGCGAGGTCCAGCATGCCGGCATCAAGCTGGAACTGCGGCAGGCGCTGGAGCCATGGCATGTCATGGGCGAGCAAGGTGCGATCGGCGGCACCGTTCGCTTCGTCGATTCCTCGGTCGAACGGCTGCAGGTCAAGACCGAGGGCCTGAACCCGGAGCGCCACGCCATCGTCTGCAACGGCCGCATCGTGCCGATGAAGGTGACGGACAATCGCGAGGTCGCGGTGGCCGGCGTGCGTTTCAAGGCCTGGCAGCCAGCTTCGGGCCTGCATCCGGCGCTGCCGGTCAACACGCCGCTGGTTTTCGACATCTATGACCGCTGGTCGGGCCGAGCGGTCGGCGGCTGCGTCTACCATGTCGCGCATCCCGGCGGCCGCAACTACGACACTTTCCCGGTCAACGGCAACGAGGCGGAAGCACGGCGGCTCGCCCGCTTCGAACCGCGCGGCCACACGCCATCTGGCTATGTGCTGCGCGAGGAACAACCATCGGAAGATTTCCCGATGACCCTTGACCTCAGGCGGCCGGCAAGACTCTGATCAGCGATGGCAAAGGGGAATCACAAAAGGCTACGCGGCAAGCCGCAGATCCACAGCCTGCTGGAGCACTACCAGCCGATCGACGGCGTCGTCGACGAGATGGTCGACGCTGCTGGCAATCCCCGTCCGGTGTGGAAGCATTTCATCGAGGCGCTCGACGAACTCGGTGCCGAAAAGCTCGGCCAGCGCTTTGCCCGCGCCGACCAGTATCTGCGCGATGCCGGCGTCTACTACCGCGTCTACGACAAGGCCGGCGCCAATGAGCGCGAATGGCCGCTGGCGCATGTGCCCCTGCTCATCGAAGACGCCGAATGGGCCGCGATCAGCGCCGGGCTCGTCCAGCGCGCCGAGCTGTTCGAGGAAACCATCGCCGACATCTATGGGCCGAACCGGCTCGTCGAAAAAGGCATACTGCCAGCGGGTTTGATCGCCGCCAGCCCCGAATATTTGCGGCCGGTCGTGGGCACCACGCCGGCCGGCGGCCATTATCTGCATTTCTGTGCCTTCGAGCTTGGCCGCGGACCAGACGGCCAGTGGTGGGTGCTGGGCGACCGCACGCAGGCGCCGTCCGGCGCCGGCTTCGCGCTGGAAAACCGCGTCGCCACCACGCGCGCGCTATCCGACATCTATGGCGAGATGGATGTGCACCGCCTGGCCGGCTTCTTCCGCCGCTTCCGCGATGCTTTGATCGGCATGGCCACCGATGGCCGCGTCGCCATATTGACGCCGGGGCCGCTCAACGAAACCTACTACGAACACGCCTATATCGCCCGCTATCTCGGCATCATGCTGCTCGAAGGCGAGGATTTGACCGTTTCCGGCGGCAGGCTGATGGTGCGCACCGTTTCCGGCCTGATGCCGATCAGCGTGCTGTGGCGCCGCCTCGATGCCGCCTTCGCCGATCCGCTCGAACTGCGGTCGGATTCGCAGATCGGCACGCCGGGGCTGGTCGAGGCTATCCGGCAAGGGGCGGTTTCCACCGTCAATGCGTTGGGCTCCGGCCTGATGGAGACGCGGGCGCTGCTCGCTTTCCTGCCCAAGATTTCACGCGCCCTCCGGGGTGAGGAGTTGTTGCTGCCGAGCGTCGCGACATGGTGGTGCGGGCAAGCGACCGAACGTGCCCATGTGCTGGCCAATATCGACCGCATGGTGGTCGGCCCGGCGCTGTCGACAAGGCTTGCCTTCGAGGATGATGGCCAGACCACGCTCGGCTCGGCACTGTCGGCCGGGGAGCGGGCCGAGCTGGTGGCACGCATCGAAAGCGATGGCGGCGCCTTCGTCGGCCAGGAAGCGGTGACGCTGTCGACAACGCCGGTCTTTGTCGGCGGCTGGCTGGAGCCGCGGCCGGCGAGCCTGCGGGTCTATCTGGCGCGCACGTCCGAGGGCTGGACGGTGATGCCGGGCGGGTTTGCCCGCGTCGGCCTGTCGCTCGACCCGACGGCGATCGCCATGCAGCGCGGCGGCCAGGCGGCTGACGTGTGGGTGGTCAGCGACAAGCCGGTAGAGCGCGAGACGTTGCTGCCGCAGGAGGGCGACAGCTTCACGCGCACCAGGCCGGGCAGCCTGCCCAGCCGCGCGGCGGAAAACCTGATGTGGCTCGGCCGCTATATCGAGCGCTCGGAAGACACTGTGCGCATCCTGCGCGCCTACCATGTGCGGCTGGCCGAGACCTCCGATGCGGATATGCCGTTGCTTGTCGACGTCAGGGATTATCTCGAACCGTTCGGCATCGACGTCGAGACGGCGATCCCGTCTGGACTGATAGGTACGCTGGACAGCGCCGTCTACAGCGCCGGCCAGATCCGTGACCGCTTCTCGCCCGATGGCTGGCTGGCGCTCAAGGACCTGTCGAAGACCATCCATCAGTTTGCCACGACCGTAGCGCCGGGCGACGACGCGACGCGGGCGATGACGGTGATCCTGCGCAAGCTCGCCGGCTTTTCCGGCCTGCTGCATGAGAACATGTACCGCTTCGCCGGCTGGCGCTTCCTCGAGATCGGCCGGCGGCTCGAACGCGGCATCCAGATCGCCCGTACGCTGTCCCGGCTGACCCGCGCCAAGGCGCCGGACGGCGCGCTCGACATGATGCTGGAGATCGGCGACAGCGTGATGACCCACCGCCGGCAATATCCAGTGCAGGCGGGCCGGCGCACGGTGATCGATCTTCTGGCGCTCGATCCACTCAATCCGCGCTCCATCCTGTTCCAGTTGGAAAGGCTGAAGGCCGAGATCGGCCTGTTGCCATCGGTCGGCGGCGAGGGGCACATGTCGCCGGCGGCCAAGGAGATCCTGCAGCTCAACACGGCCATCGCCATCAAGGAGCCATCGGACATGACGGCAAAGGCGCTGGACGAACTCGCCTATGAAATCGGTGGTCTCTACAACAGCCTCGCCAAGGCCTATTTCGGCTAGAGCAATCCAGGAAAAGTGTGAAACGGTTTTCCGTCCGGAATTGCGTCGAAACAAAGAGTTGGCCAGGTTCCGCAAAAGTGTCGCACGGTTTTGCGACAAGAACCTGCGGCAGAACAAGAAAAGTAGGCATGCTTTACGACATCAGGCTTCATCTCCATTACGATTATGCAGCGGCGGCCGGCGGCGGCCGCCACCAGATCCGCGTGCTGCCGTCGACGATATCAGGCGTGCAGCGCGTCATCGCGGCATCCCTGTCCTTCGCGCCGGCACCCAATGAACGGTCGGATTTTTCGGACTTCTTCGGCAACAACGTCACTTCGATCGCCTTTCGCGACGCGCATGATGAACTTGACATAAGGATGAGCGCCCGCGTGTCTGTGTCGCGGCCCGAGCCTGGGCTCGACGTGTCGCCAGATATAGGGCGGCTCAGGCAGGAGCTGGCCGTGGTGCGGTCCCTGGCGTCTGCGTCACCGCACCATTTTCTGGCAGGAAGCGCTCACTCCGGCATCGATGCAGCGATCACAGCCTACGCACGCGACAGCATCGCCGGCTCGGCCGCCGGTACGGCAATGAACCTGTGCAACCGCATTCATCGCGATTTCACCTATGATGGTGACGCAACCACGGTGCGAACCCGCGCCAGCGATGCGTTCAAGCTGAAGCGCGGTGTCTGCCAGGACTTTTCGCACATCATGATCGCCGGGCTGCGGGGGCTGGGCATTCCGGCCGGCTACGTCAGCGGCTTCCTGCGCACCATCCCGCCCAAGGGCAAGCCCCGGCTGGAAGGCGCCGATGCAATGCATGCCTGGGTCAAGGTCTGGTGCGGCCGCGACGCCGGCTGGCAGGAGTTCGATCCGACCAATGGCATGCGAGCCAGCAACGACCATATCACTGTCGGGTATGGCCGCGATTATTCTGACGTCGCGCCGATCGTCGGCGTCTTGAAAACCACCGGCGGACAGGTGGGCGAGCAGGCTGTCGACGTCATTCCGGTCGCGCTCGAAAAGGCGTGAAAACGGGCTGAGCACACGCCAGGCATTCCGCCGCTGCAATTCTGGGCGGACTTAAGCGACTTCTCAAACATCGAAGGCGCCGCTAATCTCTATTCGTTTCGAGGGGACAGCCATTGTTTTGCTAAAGCGCGTGGGCTCGGGGTCTTGTAATTGAAAGCGGCAAGCGTCGTCATTCCTGCCCACAATGCGGCGAAAACCATCGCCACAACGCTGGCGTCGCTCGCCGGTGAGGCCGAGGTCATTGGCGAGGTCCTGCTGGTCGATGATGCATCGACGGATAACACGGCTGACGTGGCACGGCAGGCCGCGGCACAACTCACCTTGCCGCTGCGTGTGCTGCCCGCCGGTTGCCGCGACGCTGGTGGCGCTCGCAACGTAGCGCTGGCGCAGGCGCTCCAGCCCTGGGTGTACCTGATAGACGCCGATGATTTGCATCTCCAGGGCGGATTGCGCGCGCTGCTCCGTCAGGCGGAAGCCCAGCCGAATGTCGACATGATCGTGGGCGCGTACCGGCGACGGGTGAACGGCCAGGATCGGCAGATCAAGGTGCCGAACGGCTATCAGGCTGAATGCCTGGCAAATGCTTCGGCCTATGTGAAAGGCGATATACGCTCCGTCGCCGTGGGTAGCGTGCTGGCATCCCGGCAATTGATCGGAGAGACGCGGTTTCCCGTGGGCCTTGCCTATGACGAGGACACGCTGTTCTGGGCGCGGCTGATGAGCAAGGCATCACTGGCCATGATTCAGCAGCCTGTGATGGTCTATGAGGTCTCGCCGATGCGCTCCGACGATCGTTTTACGATCACGCCGGTGAAGCGCTTTCTGGAGTGGCGCCGCGAATTGCGCACGCTCATCGATTGCGGAATCCCGATATCGGCCCTCAAGACCAGGGAGGGGCTTGTCGCCCTGAAGATTGCCCGTGTTCACTATGCACGAGGCAACCTTGAGATGGCGGCGCGCTTCCTGGCGGTAGCTGCGGCCGCGCCGAAGCGAAAGTCGGATGCTTGGCGCTGTGTCCGCTACAAGGTGAAGATATGGTCCCGGCGCAGGTTTTCCGCGCAGGGAGTCTACCTGCAAGACGCTCTATGACAGCCAAGCCGGACTTGGCGGTTGTCGTAATCGGATGCCGAGCCCCGGCCAGTATAGTCGGTTCAGTCAAATCTCTTCTCGACCAGGGCATTCCCCTCGAGATCTTGGTGGTCAACTCTGGCGGAGGGGATGCGAAGCCACTTCTGCATGATGCCGGTATCGATGTGCCGGTGATTGAAATCGCCAATCGGGTGTTCGTTGGGGCTGCGCGCAATGTCGGGATCGCCGCCACGACCGCGCCCTTCGTCGCATTCCTTGCAGACGATTGCCTTGCTTGCCCGGGTTGGGCCGAAGCACGAATACGTCACCACTCCGCTGGAGTTGCCACGGTTTCGAGCGCGATATCGAACAGCCATCCCCGCAATCCGGTTGCCTGTGCCGCATATCTCGCCCTGTTCGCCCGCCGTCTTCCCGGCCTGCCCGCCGAACTGGCGCTGCGCTACGGCGTTTCCTTCGACCGCCGGCTTTTCGAGGAATACGGCCTCTTCGACGAATCGATGCGGGTTGCCGAGGACACCGAATTTCTCGCACGGCTGCCATCGGAGCTTGAGCCGGTCTGGGAACCGGAGGTCAAAACGATCCATCGGAACGACACGCGATTGCGTGGTTTGCTCCGTGACCAGTACAGCCGCGGTCATCGCAGTGGCGCCTATTACATCGGGACGACGAGCGCCAAGCCCTTTCAACTTGCCCGAAATAATTTCAGGGATCGGAGGCAGATTCGAAAACTGGCAAGGATCGGGCTGTCCGGATCGGAGTTGACCTTCGCCATGCATTCGATGCCGATCTTGACGCTGGCCTTGTTTGCTAAATCTCTCGGCATCTATTTCGGCGCTCGCGATCGCTTGAAAAATGACCGGAAAACACCGGGATGATCTCTAGCCACATGAAGCAAAGGCGCTGGCGGCGCGGCAGATTGTTCTGGACGCGTCAGAGAACGATCGCGGTTTTCAGCTATCGTTATGATGCGCATCTGGTGTCTGACCTCCTTGCCAATCTGGACCCAATCGTTGATGGCTGGATCGCCTTCGACGACCGCAAGGCGCAGGGTATTTTCAGCAGCGAGACGCAGCGGCGGCGACTGTTGCTCGAATCGGCTCGCGACGCGGGGGCCGACTGGATTCTGGCCATGGATCCCGATGAACGGCTGGAACGGGCGACCGCCGATCGCATTGGCCAGTTAACAAGCCGCCGCCGACGAATTGCCTGGGGGTTCAGACTCCGCGAAATGTATTCGCCAACGGATTACAGGATAGACGGCCGGTGGGGTGAGAAAGTACAGCATCGCCTTTTTCGAGCCTACGATCCCTTGGACTATCGGTCCAGCGATCTGCATGGACCTTGGTACCCTGCCGGCGTTGGCTTCAGGGAGAAAGACACCGGTCTCAACCTATACCATCTGAAGATGATAGAGCCCAGGCGCCGGTACGGCCGACAAGCTCTCTACAAGCATCTCGACCCCAAACATGAGATGCAGGACATCGGCTACGATTATCTTACCGACGAGACTGATGCTCGCTTCGAGAGATTCTCACCGGGTCATGAATACCATCCGCCGCATGTCGATGATGGCCAGATGTGGATGGCCGATCTCGCGCCCGAGGCCAAAAGATAGCATTTCATCCGCTGCTCGGAACCAGCCGCCAGTCCGTCGATTATCTTCGGATAATCCGGTGGAGTGGACATGCTGGACAAATCAGAGGTGCATTTTGGTTGCGCGGTTGCAGGGGAAGATCATCCACGGCCATGGGCGCAATGCTCGGCCGAGAATGCCGCTCTGACCTATGTCAGCGATGCCGAGCCCGGCATCCGGAGGCTGAAGACAGGCAAGGGATTTTCCTACAAGGGACCGAACGGGAAGCCCGTCTCGGATGCCGCCAGGGCGCGCATCGAGGCGATCGTCATTCCACCGGCCTGGACGGATGTCTGGATCTCGCCCGACGCGGATGGCCACATCCAGGCAACCGGCAGGGATCAGCGGGGGCGCAAGCAGTATCGCTATCATCCGCAATGGGCCGAAGAGCGCGACGGCGCCAAATATTCGAGCCTCGTTGCTTTCGCCGAAAGCCTGGCCAAGCTGCGACGCACGATCGACAGCGATTTGCGCCGTCATGGCCTTCCGTTCGAGCGCGTCGTCGCCGCGGTCGTCTGGCTGCTCGACAACACGATGATCCGCGTCGGCAATGCCGCCTATGCGCGCGACAACAAGAGCTTCGGCCTGACGACGTTGCGGGACCGCCATGTCGACATCAAGGGATCGCGCCTGCGCTTTGCCTTCAAGGGTAAATCCGGCAAGGAATGGAAATTGAAGCTGGTCGACCGCCGCATTGCCGGGATCGTGCGGGGCGCGCAGGACCTGCCGGGTCAAAAACTGTTCCAGTATCTCGACGAGGACGGCAACAGGCGCCCTGTCCGCTCCGACGACGTCAACCGTTACATCCGGGACGCCGCCGGCGATGCGTTCAGTTCCAAGCATTTCCGCACCTGGGGCGGCACCATCCATGCCGCGTCGCTGTTTGCGCAGACGGAACTGCCCGACAGCCAGGCGCAGCAAAAGCGGGTGATGAACAGCGTCATCGACAGAGTGGCCGAGCGGCTGGGCAACACCCGCGCCGTCTGCCGCAAATGCTATATCCACCCGCAGGTTTTCGAGGTCTGGTCGCAGGGGCGATTGCTTGACGAAATGACGCAAGCCAACAAGCGCAAGCGGTCGATAGACGGTCTCGATGACGAGGAGGCTCTCGTGTTGAGATGGTTGAAGACGCACGAAAGGTGACTGGCGGCAATTGGCAGTCGCCCAATCCGGATTTTTTTATCGACGTCGTGTCGGCATCGGTCTTACTGTTTCGTCCTTTGATACAGAAAAGGACCAACCATGCTCTACGCCATCCTCTGCTATGCCTCCGAAGACGTCGTCAGCTCGTGGAGCAAGGCGCAGGACGACGAAGTCATGACCAATCTCCTCAACGTCCAGGAGAAATACGCCAAGGCCGGCCGGCTTGGCCCGGTAGCGCGGCTTTTGCCGACGACGGCGGCGACGACGCTGCGGAAGGTAAAGGGCGAATCTGTGGTCATCGATGGGCCGTTCGCCGAGACCAAGGAGCAGTTCCTCGGTTTCTATACGCTGGAATGCGCCGATCTCGACGAGGCCGTCGAATTCGCTCGTGAGCTCTCCGAGGTCAACCCGAGCGGCGGATCCTATGAGATCCGGCCGGTGTCGGTGTTCAATCCCACCAAGGTAGCTGTATGACCGAACTGGCCTGGATCAGCTCGGCGATCAGCGTCGCCCGCCCGCAGGCGATGGGCGCGCTGCTGCGCTACTTCCGCGATCTCGATACGGCGGAGGAGGCTTTCCAGGATGCGTGCCTCAGGGCACTGAAGAACTGGCCGCAGAACGGGCCGCCGCGTGATCCGGCGGCCTGGCTGATCTTTGTCGGTCGCAACAGCGGCATCGATGCGGTGCGCAAGCGCGCCAAGCAGGCGCCGATGCCGGAAGAGGACCAGATCTCCGATCTGGAAGATGCCGAGAGCGATATTGCCGAGCGGCTGGACGGCGCGCATTACCGCGACGACATCTTGCGGCTCTTGTTCATCTGCTGCCATCCCGATCTGCCGGCAACGCAGCAGATCGCGGTGGCGCTGCGCATCGTCTCCGGCCTTACCGTCAAGCAGATCGCGCGTGCCTTCCTGGTCGGCGAGAGCGCCATGGAACAGCGCATCACCCGCGCCAAGGCGCGCATTGCCGACGCCGGCGTGCCATTCGAGACGCCGGGTGCGGTCGAGCGCTCCGAACGGCTCGCGGCCGTCGCGGCCATGGTCTACCTGATCTTCAATGAGGGCTATTCGACCAACAGCGGCGAGGCGCCGGCGCGAGCGCCGCTGTGCGAGGAGGCGACCCGGCTTGCCCGGCTGCTGCTGCGGCTGTTCCAGACCGAACCGGAAATCATGGGACTGACGGCGCTGCTTTTGCTGCAGCATGCCCGCGCGCCGGCCCGTTTCGGCGACGACGGCGAGATCGTGCTGCTCGAAGACCAGGATCGCGGCCTGTGGAGCCGCAAGATGATCGACGAGGGGCTGGCCCTTGTCGACAAGGCATTGCGCCATCGCAAACCCGGCCCCTACCAGGTGCAGGCGGCGATCGCCGCCCTGCATGCGCGGGCTGACAAGGCCGAGGATACCGACTGGGTGGAGATAGACCTGCTCTACCGCCTGCTCGAGCAGATGCAGCCGTCGCCTGTCATCACGCTCAACCGCGCGGTTGCGGTCTCCAAGGTGCGCGGACCGGCAGAGGCGCTAGCCATGATCGAACCGCTGGAAGAAAGGCTTTCCGGCTATTTCCACTTCTTCGGCCTCAAGGGTGGGCTGCTGATGCAGCTTGACCGGGGTGAGGAAGCGCGTGTCGCCTTCGATCGCGCCATCGCGCTTGCCAACACGGCTGCGGAAGCGGCCCATATCCGCATGCATATCGACCGCCTGATGAAAGACGGTGCCGTGCGCACGCCGGCGAAAAAGGCCAACTGAGCGCCGTCCGCCTGTCCGGCTCGATCGTCTCTGGCTCAATCGTGTAATCTGGGCTTGGACCATGCCGGGGTGGCGATTTTCCCCTGAAACGAGTAAGGCCACGCCATGACTGCACCTGGAGTGCCTTCCGGCAAACGGGCGACATGGCGCGAGGCTTTGACCCGACGCCATATGATGGGATCTGAAAGGGACAAAAATGACCATAGCGAAGGAAACGGCTGAGCTTCTGGCGAAACTGGGTGTGGCCAAGGATGCGCTTGTCGGCGGCGACCTCATCGTGCGCAGCCCGGTAACGGGCGAAGAGATTGCCGCGCTGAAGACGATTTCGCCCGCCGATGCGGCCAAGACCATCGATGCCGCGCACAAGGCGTTCCAGTCCTGGCGGATGGTGCCGGGTCCCCGGCGCGGCGAACTGGTGCGGCTGCTCGGCGAGGAACTGCGTGCGCACAAGGCCGGGCTTGGCCGGCTGGTATCGATCGAGGTCGGCAAGATCCCGTCCGAGGGCCTCGGTGAAGTGCAGGAGATGATCGACATCTGCGATTTCGCCGTCGGTCTGTCCCGGCAATTGTACGGTCTGACCATCGCCACCGAACGGCCGGGCCATCGCATGATGGAAACCTGGCATCCGCTCGGCGTCGTCGGCGTCATTTCGGCCTTCAACTTCCCGGTCGCTGTGTGGTCGTGGAATGCGGCACTGGCGCTGGTCTGCGGTGACGCGGTGGTGTGGAAGCCGTCGGAGAAGACGCCGCTGACCGCACTTGCCTGCGAAGCGATCTTCAAGCGCGCGGCGAAGCGTTTCGGCACTGATGCGCCGCAGGGCCTGGCGCCGGTGCTGATCGGTGACCGTGCCGTCGGCGAAATCCTGGTCGACCATCCCAAGGTGCCGCTGGTTTCGGCCACCGGCTCGACGCGCATGGGCCGGGATGTCGGCCCACGCCTCGCCAAGCGTTTCGCGCGCGCCGTGCTGGAATTGGGTGGCAACAATGCCGGCATCGTCTGCCCGACCGCCGATCTCGACATGGCGCTGCGCGCCATCGCCTTCGGCGCCATGGGCACGGCCGGCCAGCGCTGCACGACGCTGCGACGCCTGTTCGTGCATGACAGCGTCTATGACGCGCTGGTTCCGCGCCTGAAGAAGGCCTACGAGAGCGTTTCTGTCGGCAATCCGCTGGAGACGTCCTCGCTGGTCGGACCGCTGATCGACAAGGCGGCGTTCGATGCCATGCAGAAGGCGTTGAAGGAAGCGGCCGCCCATGGCGGCAAGGTGACCGGCGGTACGCGGGTCGAGAACGGCCACCCGGATGCCTATTATGTGCATCCGGCGCTGGTCGAAATGCAGAGCCAAGTCTCGCCGGTGACCGAAGAGACCTTCGCGCCGATCCTCTATGTAATGAAATATTCCGATTTCGACGCCGTGCTCGACGAACACAATGCGGTGGGTGCGGGCCTGTCGTCGTCGATCTTCACGCGTGACCTGCAGGAATCCGAGCGCTTCCTCGGCGTCGACGGTTCGGACTGCGGCATCGCCAACGTCAATATCGGCACGTCGGGAGCCGAGATCGGCGGTGCTTTCGGCGGCGAAAAGGAAACCGGCGGCGGCCGCGAGAGCGGATCCGATGCGTGGAAGGCCTATATGCGGCGCGCCACCAACACGGTGAATTATTCCAAGGCGCTGCCGCTTGCCCAGGGCGTCTCTTTCGACATCGATTGAGAACGCCGAGTCTGCTCAAGGTCAGTGTCGGTGAAGCCCGCGAGCATCAATTGACACAGGTTGAGGGCGTACATGCCGCAGTGACGCTGGACAGCCTCTGACGCTTGTCCAGCGTCGGTTTTTCGTAACGCTTTTTCATGGCAGGTCCCTCTCCAATCATAACGCCGCGCATGGCGGCAACTTGAGTGCTAGCGGCCATCGCGGATTCCTGCATCCCCGCGTGGAGGATGCCGCACCGGTCAGTGGCCTGCCGCCGAACCAAAGGCTTCGGCGAATGCGGCATCCATGATGGCCAGTTTCACGGCCTGGGCGCTCATGTATTCCTGATAGAAATCGGGCGACACCCACATCACCGAATTGCCGCGTTGGCCGAGCCAGCCGATGCTGCCGAGGTCCTCGGCATCGCGCAGCTTGCGCGCCAGATGGGTTCGAGACAGTTTCAGCCACTTGGCGAAATCACCGATCGACACGATACCCGTCGGGATTCGATCGAGGCCGGCATGATCCGGATCGACGCCCGCTATCAGCCAGTCCATGACGACGCCGCCATTGTTGAGCCAGGTGAACAGTGAAAACGTCTGCCTGGGCTCACGCACCGGATTGGACGAGAGCAAGCCATCGGCGATCCGTGGCTGCACCATTGCGAGTGCGTCCGGCCGTGACAGGAACAGGGCCAGGCGGCCGTCGAGACTGTCCAGCGTGTGCAGATGCGCCATCAGCCAGAGGGTAACCGGCTCCAGCGAGGCCACAGACGGCTGCAGGGGGCGGATGCGGCCGTCCTGTGTCGCGGGCACATACTCGATGAACCCGTAGTGCAGCATTTCCTTGATGAAGGCATCGGCGGTGTTGCGGCTGGCCACGGAATTCTGGCGGATCACGTCGATGAAACGCGCCGCAGTCAGTTCCTTGCGATAGTCGTCGGGCTCGCGCCTGAAATGCAGGGCGAGACCGATATGGGCCATCAGCCAGCGTTGCTGTGTGGCGAACACCGAGGAAAGCCGCGGGTTCGTCTCATAGGTCTGGTTCATCGCCTGCGCCTGGACGCGAACACAGCGATGCAATGCCGGATGAGCGGCAATTTCTTCCAATGTGAGCGCCATTCTCCCCCGCTGCGATAAGCCCCCTTGCCGCGAAGACGCGAGAACCACATTTTCAGCCTTCGCGGCTCGTGTCCAGACGCCGGCCGTTAATAGTGAGTGAATGTGTACAGTGGGTGTTTCGACTTAATTCCAGACGGAAATCCGCTTCACGATTTCCCCCAAAATTTGCCCTTGTGCGCGGCGCTGCTCAGCCACCGCCTTGCAGCGGCGGAAAACAGGCTTCGAAGGCGCTGTCGACGACGGCCAGCTTGGCGGCCTGGACGGTCATGTATTCCTCGTAGAAGCCGTGCGACACCCACATCACCGAATGGCCACGCTGGCCAAGCCAGCCGATGCTGCCGAGTTCCTCGGCGGTGCGCAGTTTGCGGCCGAGATGGGTCCGCGACAGCTTGAGCCATTTGGCGAAGTCGCCGATCGACACCACGCTGGTCGGAATCCGCTCCAGGCCGGCGTGGTCGGGATCGATGCCGGACATCAGCCAGTCCATGACGATGCCGCCATTGTTGAGCCAGATGAACAGGGAAAAGGTTTGGTTGGGTTCGCGCACCGGCTTTGACGCAAGCAGGCCGTCAGCCACCAGCGGCTGCAGCGTCGCAAGCATGTCGGGCCGGTCCAGGTATCTGGCCAGCCGGTCGCCGCCATCGATATGGTCAAGCGTGCGCAGATGGGCGATCACCCAGCCGGTGAATCTCTCAATGGTGGCCGCTGTCGGTTGCAGGGGATGCGTGCGGCCGTCGCCGCCCGCCACATACTCGGCGATGTTGTAGTGCAGCATCTCCTTGATGAAAGCGTCCGCCGTGTTGCGGCTGGCCACGGCGTTCTTGTGCACGACCTCGATGAAACGCGATACCGTCAGCTCCTTGCGGCGGTCGTTCGGGTCGCGCCTGAAGTGCATGGCAAGGCCGACATGGGCCATCAGCCAGCGCTGCTGCGTGGCAAAAATGGCAGCCAGCCTGGGGCTCTCTTCATAGATCTGGATCAACGCCAGCGACTGCTCCTGAACGAAGCGATGCAACGCCGGATGGCCGGCAATATCTTGCAAATTCAGCGCCATCCTCCTGCTCTTTCGAGTCAACTCCAACAGCGTAGTTTCGTTGCTCATTTTCCAACCTTCAACACTTGTGTCCAGAGGTACCAAATGCCGAGAACTGGACCGGTCAAAGTGCGACAGGTTGGCGGCGCAACTTGCTAACCAATTGCTATAGCTTCGAAAACCCCTCCCAATAATAGTCAGCCGAACAGCCGCAGGTTGAATTGACCTTCATCAGGGCCAGGCATAGTTTCCGCGCCATCCGAGGGGCGGGGGCATGCCTTTCGGACATGAATTCGAGAAACGGCGGCAAAGACGAGCGATCAGAGATCGCCCGGCGGCGAAGCCTTGCCCGCATGTACCTCGAATTACGAGTGGCTGGGTGAAGTATAGAAGCAAGATCGCGTTTGGCAAACAAGCCAAAGGCCTGCCCGTTTCCTGCAGGCCCGGGGTGCGTGGTGGGTGGTCCGCCATGCTCGCCGCTTCGATATGTCTAGGGCTCCCCGCCGGTGCGTTCGCTGAGACCGCCAGCCAGATCACGCCGCCAAGTTTCCGGCCGCCGCCGCAGACCAACATGGCGGGCGTTACGATCCCGGAAGGATCGGGTCTCGAGGCGCCGGCGGGCGCCGAGAAGCTGAAGGTCAAGCTCAGGGATGTCAGTGTCGAGGGCGGCCTGCCCGACATGGCCGAGGCAACGCGCAAGATCGTTGCGGGCATCGCCCATCGCACGGTGACGGCGGCGGAAATCTTTGCCGCGGCGCGTGCGCTGGAGACCGCATATGGCCGCGCCGGCTATGCTCTGGTTCGGGTCGTGCTGCCGGCGCAGAAGCTCAACGACGGCGCAAGGCTCAGCCTCGTCGTCATCGACGGTTATCTCGAGCGGATCGACACCAGCAACCTGCCCGAGCGCATACGCGGACGGGTCGAGGCAACGCTGGCGCCGCTGGTCGGGCAAAAAAGCATCAAGCTGTCGGCGATCGAGCGCAAGCTGCTTCTGGCCGGCGACATGCCGGGCGCCAGGCTGCGCTCGACCCTGCAGGCCGGCACCGCCAAGGGCGCCAGCGTACTGGTCATCGACGGCAAGTACCGCCCGCTTGGCGGCCAGGTCACCGTGGACAATTCGCTGTCGCCATCGCTACAGCGCTGGTCGACGGGCGTCGGCGTCGATTTCAACTCGCTGCTCGGCCTCGGCGAACTCGTCTATGTGCGCATCGGCGGCTATCCCGATGGCGGCGAGAGCGGCCTGTTCACCGATGCTCCGCGCAACCGCAACTATGCCGCCGGCATCGTCGTGCCGATCGGCTATGACGGGCTGACGCTCAACCTGGAAGCCACCCGCACACGCGCCAACCCGGCCGCCGAGCCCGGCACGCTCGGCTTCGGCAGCGAGTTCGAGCGTTATTCGGCCAGGCTTCGCTATCCCTGGATCCGCAGCCGTGAACTGACCGTCCGCAGCGAACTCTCGTTCGACGCGCAGAACGACTTTCTCAACGCGGCGACGCCGATCTCGCTGCCGATCGCCGAGGATCGGCTGCGTATCATCAGGTTCGGCACGGACGCCACCTGGTTCACGTCGCTCGGCGGCGTCTTCACCGGCAATGTCGTGGCCTCGTTCGGCATTGACGGGCTCGGCGCGCGCTCAGCCGCCGACGCCACGCCGCTGCTGCCGCTGTCACGCCAGGGCGCCGATGCCGACTTCCAGAAGCTCGAGGTCCAGGCCAGCTACAGCCAGCCGCTGGCCACCCATCTCGGCCTCGATCTCTATGCCCGCGCGCAGACCTCGTTCGGCAAGCCGCTATTGCAGTCGGAGCAGATCGGGCTCGTCGGCGCCAACAGTCTGTCGAGCTTCGACGCCGGCGCGCTGCAGGGGGATTCCGGCTATGTGCTTCGCGGCGAGCTGTCCTCGCCCTGGTACGTGCCATTCACCGGCGGCATCGTTTCGCTATCGCCCTATGTCTTCGGCGCTATCGGGCAGGTCCATCTCGAAATGCCGACCGTGCTCGAGACGGCCGACATTGTCGGCGCGTCATACGGGCTTGGCCTGAAGGTCGGCACGGCCCTTGCGGGCGATGCGACCAACGCCAGCCTGACGCTGGAATGGGGCCGCCAGCATCGCGACGACCATCTGCCGACCAGCGATCGCTTTTCGCTCGCCGGCGCGATCCAGTTCTGAGGTGTGAGCATGCGAAGCCACTCACCACACCGCCGCAACCGCACCAGCGCACCGCTGATGGCGCTGTTGCTGGCCTCGACCGCACTCGTCGGTTTCACCTCGGCGCGGGCGCAGCAACTGCCGACCGGCGGCAGCGTCGCCTCCGGCGGCGTCACCATCTCGAACCCGTCATCCTCGCAGCTCAGCATCAAGCAGTCGACCAATTCGGCGATCGTCAACTGGCAGAGCTTTTCGATCGGCGCGGGTGCGACCGTCAACATCGACCAGCCGACATCGACCTCGACGATGCTCAACCGTGTCACCGGCGGCACAAAGTCGACGATAGCAGGCCAGCTCAACGCCAACGGCCAGGTCTTTCTCGTCAACCCCAACGGCATCGCCATCTCCAAGACCGGCAAGGTCAGTGCTGCCGGTTTCGTCGGCTCCTCGCTCGATATCAGCGATGACGACTTCAAAGCGGGGAAGCTCACATTCCAGGGCAAAGGCGCCTCGGCGGCTGTTTCAAACGAAGGCTCCGTCTCGATCGGCCGTGGCGGCTATGCGGCTCTGATCGGCGGTAGTGTCGACAATGCCGGCTCGATCAGCGTGCCCTTGGGCAAGGCCGGGCTGGGTTCGGGCGAGAAAGCGACGCTCGATCTCTCCGGCGACGGCTTTTTGCAGGTTTCCGTGCCGACCAAGGCCGACGGCAGTAACGCGCTGGTCAGCAATTCCGGTACTATCAGCGCCGATGGCGGGACGGTCGAACTCAAGGCCGCGGCGGTGCGCGATGCCGCGCGCCAGGCGGTCAATATGTCCGGTGTCATCGAGGCCCGCACCGTGTCCGGCCAGTCCGGCGCTATCGTGCTTGGTGGAGACCAGGGCTCGGTTGAGATTTCCGGTACGCTCGATGCTGCGGCCAAAAGCGGCGGCAAGGGTGGCAAGGTCACGGTCACCGGCCGCAAGCTGAAGCTCAAGGCAGCCAAGGTCGATGCCTCGGGCAAGGATGGCGGCGGTACGGTCAAGATCGGCGGTGACTATCAGGGCTCAGGTACGCTGCAGCACGCCGACACCACCGAGATCGACGCGGCTTCGACCATCAAGGCCGATGCCACCGGTAACGGCAATGGCGGCACCGTCATTGTCTGGTCCGATGCGGTAACGGGTTTCGAGGGCATGATCTCGGCGCGCGGTGGCGAGCAGGGCGGCAATGGCGGGTCCACCGAAGTGTCGAGCCACGGCGTCCTCGATTTCGACGGCAATGTCGACCTCAGCGCCCGCTTTGGCGATACAGGCTATCTGCTGCTCGACCCCTACAATCTGACGATCCAGACCGCGACGGGCTCGCCTGCCGCTTCCGGATCGGGGGGGACCTACACCGCCAGCGGCAACAACTCGATCCTGCGCGTTTCGACGTTGCAGAGCGCACTCGCCAACGCCAACGTCACGGTCACGACCGGCACTGCCGGCAGCCAGACCGGCGACATCACCGTCGCCAATGCCGTGACATGGGCGAGCGGCAATTCGCTGACGCTCAGCGCCAATCGCAACATCGCCGTCAATGCGAGCCTGACCTCCACCGGCGGCGGGGCCATCAACCTGCGCGCCGACAGTTCCGGCACCGGGACCGGCACGGTGAGCTTCGCCAGCAGCGCGATCAAGGCGAGCACGTCAGGGGTCGTCTCGATCTATTACAACCCCACGGTCAATCCGGCAGGCAGCGGCATCAACAACACAAGTTACGCCAATCCGACCGAGAACTATTCCGGCAACATCGCCGGCGGCGGCACGCTCAACGCGGCGATGCTGGTCAACACGCTCAACGATTTGCGCAACATCAAGAACAACAGCGGCGCCAACTACGCGCTCGGCCGCGGCATCGATGCGACCGGGACGATCTTCACCTCGGCTGTCGTCGACACGCTGAATGGCACTTTCGACGGTCTCGGCAACTCTATATCCAACCTGACCATCACGTCGCCCGACAGCAGCGTCGGCCTGTTCGGCGACATCGCCGGCAGCGCCATTGTGCGTAATCTAAAATTGGCGAATGTCGCGATCTTGGGAGCGAGCGGCTCAGCCAACAGCGCCACCATCGGCGGCCTCGCCGGCACGAATGAGGGAACGGTGAGTGCCGTGACCGTCTCGGGCAGCGTGAGGACGACCGCGGACTATTATCGCTCCGTCGGCGGCCTCATTGGCTTCAGCAGCGGCACGATCAGTGGTGCGATCTCGACGGCCACGGTGCAGGCCGGGTATGCCGACAATGCCGGCGGTCTTGTCGGCGCTCTTTTCGCCGGCAGCATTACCGGTTCTTCGGCCAGCGGCGCGGTAACCATAGGCGGCCAGAGCAACAGCGGCGGCCTCGTTGGCGACGCCAGCTTTGGCGCCTCGATCACCGGGTCCTTCGCCACGGGAACCGTAACATCCGGGAATTCGTCAAGGGCAGGAGGCCTGGTCGGTAATCTCGATAGCGCCTCGATCGCCACATCCTATTCATCGAGCACTGTGTACGGTGACGGCGCCACCCAGGCTGGCGGCCTCGTCGGCTCCACTAGAGGCACGGCCAGCATCGGCACTTCCTATGCGACGGGCGCGGTCAACGCCAGCCAGGGCTATGTCGGCGGGCTCGTCGGTGCTTCCCTGGATGCGACGACCACGGTCACAAACTCCTACGCCACCGGTGCGCTGACTGGCGCGACGCCTGGCGGGATCGTCGGCTACAACAGCGGCAGCATTGCCTCGTCCTATTTCGACCTCGACACCACCGGTGCCACTGCCGCCGCCGGCTGGGGGCCCAACACCGCCACCGGCGGAACGGGACTGCACACCAGCGACTTCCTGACGGCGTCGAGCTTCACTGGCTGGACGTTCGGCACCACGGGTGGTGGCGCCGGCTGGGTGATCGTCGACGCCGACTCGACGCTGAACAATGCCGGCGGTGCTGCCGGCGGCACACGGCCGATGCTTTTGTCGGAATATTCGACCACCATCACCAATGCGCACCAGCTGCAATTGATGGCGCTTAACCTGAACGGCAAATACACGCTCGGCAACGATATCGATGCCAGCACGACGGCAGGCGGTCAGGGCGTATGGGGTGCCGCCGGCTTCGTGCCGATCGGCAACGCCCTCGATGCCGGCACCGGTTTCCCGGCCAATTCCAACCTGCCGTTCGGCGCGACCAACGAACATGCTTTCACCGGTACGTTCGACGGCAAGGGCCTCACCGTCTCCAACCTGTTCATCAACCGGCCGACGACCGACTATGTCGGCCTGTTCGGCTATGCCAACGCCGCAACCATCCAGAACGTCAAAGTGACCTGTGGCTCGATTACTGGACGCGACCATGTCGGCGCGCTTCTCGGCGGCAATCGTGGCTATGCGAGCGATGGCAGCACCTACTATCCGTTCTATCTCATGAACGTGTCCGCTTCGGCGGCAGTGAGCGGGCGCGACTATGTCGGTGGTCTCGCCGGCTCGATCGAAGCCGGCTACATCAACGATGTCTCGGCAAGCGGCGCGGTCAGTGGCCGCGACTATGTCGGCGGGCTCGCCGGCTATAACAATTCGAGCCGCGGCTGGGTGGAAGCCGTCAGCACCAATGTTGCCGCTTCGGCGACAGGGGCGGTCAGCGGCCGCAGCAATGTCGGCGGCCTGTTCGGCTATGTCCTGGCCGGCTTCTACAACACCTCCTATGCGACCGGGACTGTTACGGCGACCGGCGACAATGTCGGCGGCCTGTTCGGGCAGGCCTCCGGCCAAGTCGGCAGCGGTCCGAGCGACACCGTCTATGCAACCGGTGCCGTCACCGGACGCAACAATGTCGGCGGGCTACTAGGCCTCTCCACCTTCAGCGCCACGCAAGCCTATGCAACCGGGGCGGTGACCGGGGTCACCGCGGTCGGCGGCCTGGTCGGCAACAACGATGCCGGCGGCTACATCGATACCTCTTTCGCCACCGGGGTGGTGCGCGGCGTTGACCAGGTCGGTGGCCTGGTGGGGCGCAATCTCAGCATCGTCGGTGCGATCGCCGGCACGACCGGTACCTACGCGACCGGTGCTGTCTATGGCACCAGCAATGTCGGCGGCCTCGTCGGTCTCAACGGCTCGGTCTATTCCGGCGGTGTTTCCCTTTTTGGCCGCATCCAGAGCTCCTATTCGATCGGCTACGTCAGCGGCACGACCAATGTCGGCGGGCTCGTCGGCAACAACATGGCCGACACGTCGGGTAACAACAAGCCGGCGACCGTCAAGACGTCTTACTGGGACATCGATACGGCCGGCGCCGGCCTCTCGGGCATCGGTGCCGGCATCACCACAGGCGCAAGCGCGAGCGCCACCGGCAAGACCACGGCACAGCTGATGGTGGCGCTGCAGACCGGCTTCTCGTCATCGACCTGGGGGCTCGTCGCCAACACCAGCCTGCCTTACTTCAAATGGCTTTATCCGACGACACCGCAGGTGGTGACCGGGACGGCCTACAGCGATCGCGGCACAACACCGCTTGCCGGCGTCGCCACCAACATTCTGGTCAACGGCACGATGACGCCGGCCTCGGCGGTCGGCTCGACCGGCGCCAACGGCTATTATTATTTCCTGCTGCCCAACGGCACCATCGCCGCCGGCGGCAGCCAAGGGCTGGTGATGTCGAGTGGACCCTCGGCCGGCGCCACCTTCCAGCAGAACGCCACCGGAAACATAAGCGGCCTGTCGATCTACGGTACCTATCTCAAGCAGCAAGGTTCGGCGGCGACATTGTCGGCGCTCAACGGCGCGCGCGTCACGGCGGTCGGCAGCAATACCACGGCCTCCAGCCTGATCGGCGGGCTTGCCAATATGGAGATCGACCCGTCGGCAGCGACTTTCGCCATCGACCAGGCCGCCTATGTGCCGGGCACGCTCGTGTTCTCCTCGACGGGAACGGTGACCCAGACGGCCTCAATAAGCGCGGGCAGTCTTCTCCTGCTCGGCAGCGGCGGCAACTATGCGCTCAACAATGCCGGCAATGCGATCGGCACGCTGGCGGCCTCGACCGGAACGGTCAGCGTCACCGACAACAGCGACCTGACGGTTGGAACCGTCGCAGGCGTCAACGGTGTGACCGCGAGCGGCGCGGTCACGGTCAGGACACCAGGCAAACTGACGGTCGCATCCACGGCCAAGGTTACCGCGGGCAGCAACGCCAATGTCGCGCTCTCGGCTGGCGGCGTCTTCGTCAACAACCGTGGCAGCGACGCGGTTTCGGTCTCCGGAACAGGCCGCTGGCTTGTCTATGCCGCAGGTCCGACCGGCAACACATTCGGCAACCTCGACAGCGGTAACACGGCGATCTGGAATACGGCTGCCGGCGGCGCCGTAAGTGCGACGGGCAATCGCTATGTCTTCGCCTACCAGCCAACGCTGACCTTCACCTCCGACAATGCGTCGAAGGTTTACGGCGACGCGATGCCGACGCTGACCTGTTCGGTCTCGGGCTATCAGGCAGGGGTGGCCAACGCCTATCTCGGCGACAGTGCCACCACCGCCTTCACCGGCGCGCCGACGCTCTATACCCCCGCTACGCTTGCCACACAGCAGCTCGGAGCCGGGACCTATACGATCACTATCGATGCCGCCAACGTCGCTGGGCTGAACGGCTACGCCGTTGCCTTTGGCAGCAGCGGCCTGCTTTCCGTTGCCAAGCGGATGGTCACCGTCACCGCCAATTCCGGGCAGGGCAAGACCTATGGCGATGCCGATCCATCGTCCTATGGCTATACCTACTCCGATCTCGGCAGCGGCACAGCTCTGGTCGGCTCGCTCGACCGCGACGCCGGCGAGGACGTCGGCACCTATACGATCGGCCAGGGCACGCTGACCAACGCCGCCAATGCGAATTACGATATCAGTTTCGTCAGCAACGATTTCACCATTGGCAAGCGGGCTATCACGGTCACGGCGACCGCCGGCCGAGGCAAGACGTACGGCGATGCCGATCCGTCATCCTACGGCTACACCTATTCGGATCTCGGCACCGGCGCGGCCCTGGTTGGCTCCCTCGACCGCGCTTCGGGCGAGGACGTCGGCAGCTACGCCATCGGTGAGGGCACGCTGACCAACGCTGCCAATTCGAACTACGACATCAGTTTTGTCAGCAACGATTTCAGCATCGGCAAGCGGGCTGTCACGGTCACTGCGACCGCTGGCCAAGGGAAAACCTACGGCAATGCCGATCCGTCGTCCTACGGCTACACCTACTCGGATCTCGGCAGCGGCGCGGCGCTGGTTGGCGCGCTCGACCGCGACGCGGGCGAGGATGTTGGCACCTATGCGATCGGCCAGGGCTCGCTGAGCAACGCCAACAATTCGAATTACGACATCACCTATGTCGGTTCGAATTTCAGCATCGGCAAACGGGCAATCACCGTCACGGCCGATACCGGCCAGGGCAAGACCTACGGCAATGCCGATCCGTTGTATGGCTACGCCCACTCCGATCTCGGCAGCGGCGCCGCGCTGGTTGGCGCGCTCGACCGCGACGTTGGCGAGGATGTTGGCAGCTATACGATCGGCCAGGGCACGCTGACCGACGCCGCCAATTCGAACTACGACATCACTTATGTCGGCGGCAGCTTCAGCATCGGCAAGCGGTCGGTCACGGTCACAGCGACAGCCGGCCAGCGCAAGACCTACGGCAATGCCGATCCGTCATCGTACGATTATACCTATTCGGACCTTGGCACTGGTGTGGCGCTGGTCGGCGCGCTCGACCGCGCTTCGGGCGAGGATGTCGGCAGCTACGTCGTCGGCCAGGGTTCGCTGACCAATGCCGCCAATTCGAACTACGACATCACCTATGTCGATGCCGGCTTCAGCATCGGCAAGCGGTCGGTGACGGTCACGGCCGATGCTGGCCAGGGCAAGACCTATGGCGATATCGATCCGTCCTCGTACAGCTATACGTTCACCAGCCTCGGCACCGGCGTGGCGCTGGTTGGCGCTCTCGACCGCGCCGCCGGAGAGACGGTCGGCAACTATGCGATTGGCCAGGGCGGTATCAGCAACGAGGCCAATTCGAACTACGACATCAGCTATGTCGGGGCCGACTTCAGCATCGCCAAGCGATCGGTGACGGTCACGGCGAATGCCGGCCAGGGCAAGACCTACGGCGACGCCGATCCGTCGTCCTATGGCTACAGCTATTCCTATCTTGGCAATGGCGTCGCCCTGGTAGGCGCGCCGGACAGGGCCGCCGGTGAGAATGCAGGCAGCTATGAAATCGGCCAGGGCACGCTGACCAACGCGGCAAATTCGAACTACGACATCACCTATGTCAGCGCGGATTTCACCATTGGCAAACGCGCCATTACTGTCGTGGCCGACGCGCAAGGCCGGCCGCAAGGCATGCCCAACCCGCCGCTCACCTACACGATCGGTGGGCTGGGATTGGTCGGCAGCGACACGCTCGCCGGCTCGCTCGCGACCGATGCGACCACGGCAAGCGCGCCGGGCAGCTACGCCATCGACCAAGGCAGTCTTGCCGCATCGGCCAATTACGACCTGACCTATGTCGGCGCCGATCTGGTGGTGCAGCCAAGCAGTGCTGCGCCATCGGCCGACACAGCCAGCGTTGTTGCCTACAACGCCGCCAGCCATGGCGGCGGGCAGCCTGTCCCGGTTTTCTTCACCGGACAGCCAGCTGCGGGCGACGCGCAGGCGCTGGTCGAGGACCCGCGTCTCGACAGCCCTGCCTTCTGCCAGAATATCGGCGAGATCGCGGCTGTCTGTAACGCCGGCTCGGTGCAATAGGACGCTGCTCGGCGGCGTTCATTCACCCGGTTGTGGGCGTAGCGTCCACAGGCGTGGCATCGCCAGGCGCGACTGCCGGCACCAGCGACCGAAGCGGTCGACATAGATGTAGATGACCGGCATCGTGTAGAGGGTCAGGATCTGGCTCAGGATCAGGCCGCCGACGATGGCGATGCCGAGCGGCTGGCGCAGTTCGGCACCTTCGCCAAGGCCGATCGCCAGCGGCACGGCGCCGAACAGCGCTGCCATTGTCGTCGTCATGATCGGGCGGAAGCGCAGCAGGCATGCCTGGTAGATGGCGTCATGCGCCGATCTATTCTCGTTGCGCTCCGCGGCCAGCGCGAAGTCGATCATCATGATCGCGTGCTTCTTGACGATGCCGATCAGGAGGATGATGCCGATCAGCGCCATGATCGAGAACTCGATGTTGAACAGGGTCAGCGCCAGCAAGGCGCCGACGCCGGCCGAGGGTAAGGTCGACAGAATGGTCAGCGGGTGCGCGTAGCTTTCGTAGAGAATGCCGAGCACGACATAGACGGCAATCAGCGCGGCAAGGATCAGCAGTGGTTGGTCGGACTGCGAGTCCTGGAAGACGCGCGCCGTGCCCTGGAAACTGCCATGGATGGTGGCCGGCATGCCGATGCGGTCGGTGGCCGTGTTGATGGCCGCGACGCCTTCGCTGAGCGCGACGCCCGGCGCCAGATTGAACGACAGCGTGGTGGCGACGAACAGACCCTGGTGGTTGACCGAAAGCGGCGTGCTGCCGGGGCCGTAATGCGCAACAGCCGACAGCGGCACCATGGTCTCTTGTCCGGTGCCGACCGCCGAACCGGTCGAGGCCGCCGTCCTGCCGGTGCTCGCTTGCGAGCCATGCACCGAGCCTCCCGACGTGCTGATATAGACTTTTTTCAGCGCATCGGGGTTTGCCAGTATTGCGGCGCCACTTCCATGATCACTGCCGTGCTGTCCGGCGTCCCCGGCTACATGCGCATCAACAGACCGCCATCGACGGCAAGCTCGATACCGGTGATGTAGCTCGCAGCGTCGGAGAGCAGGAACAGGGCGGCGTTGGCCATGTCCTGCGGCGTACCGATGCGTCCGAGCGGTGTGTACTCGGCCACGGCCGAGCGCTTCTCCTCGGTGTCCCAGCGCGCTTGCAGCGGGGTCAGCGCCATGCCGGGGCAGATGGCGTTGGATCGGATGCGCTCGCCGGCAAGCTGCATGGCCAGCGATTTGGAGAGCGCGCAGACGCCTGCCTTCGAAGCCTGGTAGGCATCTTGCGGTTTCGGATCGCCGCGATACCACTGGATGGTGGAGAAATGCACCATGGCGCCGCCGCGCCCGCCGGCGCGCATATGCGGAACGACCGAGCGTGCGGTGTGCACGAATGATTTCAGGTTGATTCTGAAGACCTCGTCCCAGACGTCGAGGTCCATTTCGAGCGCCGACTTGTCGCGGCCGAACCAGAGCACGCCGGCAACATTGGCGAGATAGTCGATGCCACCGCGTGCGCGGCCCGCCGTGCCGACGACCTGCTCGACGAAGGCGGCGTCAGTGAGATCCCCTTGGGCAAAGGTCAGCCTGTCGTCATAGGCGGCCAGCGACGCTGGACGGGCCTTGACGTCGATGGCGGTGACGGACGCGCCGGCGCCGAGCAAAGCGAGTGCGATCGCCTCGCCCATGCCGCCGCCCGCGCCGGCGACGACCGCATGCCTGCCCGTGAAATCATAAACGATCATCAGAACCCCTCATCTACTTTCGCCAATGCGCGATGTCGGGACAATCATGACGCGCTTCCAGCCGCCGGGCAAGGAAAGCGCCTGCGGCGCGCATCAGCATGTCAGCCTGTGGCGCCACGGCAAGCCGGCCTTCGCTGCGAGGGGATCGAGAACGACCCCGCTCGAGGCACCGGTGACCTCGAACCTTGCCAATCTCGACAAGCCGAAACTGCCGCGCACGCTCAATGCCTCGATCGAAGCGTTCGCGACATCCGATTTCTGCGCCGAAGCGTGGTGAAGCTTTCCGCGACAATAGCGCCGAGCGCCAGCGCGTCCAGAACGCGGCGTTCGATGCCTGGCAGGCGTCGCACATCACCGACCTCGAATGGCAGCGCTATTTCGTCAGCTTACGACAAGCAGATCCGGCCGACTTTTGCCGGCCGGTCATTGCTCGTGTTCAGCCGCAGACGCGCACGTCCTCGACCACCTTGTGATGGTGACGCCAATGCACGACTGTCTCCATATGACAGCGGTGGTGGCGATGGTGGCGACGATACTCGCCATCGTTGTTGTTGTTATCATATTGCACGTTCTGGTCGTTGCCATACTGGTTGTCGTAATTCTGCCGGTGATGGCGGCGAACGATGATCTGGCCGTTATCGGATTGGTCGTCCGGTGAATACTGGTTGTTGCCGTCGGATTGGATAATCACGCTTGCGGCCTGCGTCGGCGCAATGACTGCTGCTGTGGCGGCCAATGCCACCATGGAAGCCAAGAATAACTTCTTCATGTTTCGTCCTCCTGCGTTTCAATCCGTATCAACTCTCAGAAAGAATTAGCGTTCCAAAATGAATCCAGAGCTTTTCGAAGCCATGCACGACAGACCGGGCCTATAGACGAACGAAGGCCGTCAGCGGCAGATGGTCGGAGGCGACGCGCGAAAGCGGCGTGTCGTGTGCTTCCACGGCTGCGATCATGCCGTGCCGGTTGGTCATGATCCTGTCGAGCGCCAGGAGCGGCAGGTTTGAGGGGAAGGTGGGGACCGCCGGTGGTTGCGGCCCGAACGTCGAATGCAGCGTGTTGAGCGCGGAGCGGTTGCCGAGCCGCCATTCGTTGAGGTCGCCAAGCAGGAGCGTCGGCTTCTCGTCGGCGCTGCTCATGATGTCCAGCACGACGCGGGCCTGTTGCGAGCGCGAATGGCGCAGCAGACCGAGATGGGCGGCGATGACGCGCAAGGTCCGGTTTCCGTCGAGGTCGATCTCCGCCACCACCGCGCCGCGCGGCTCCAGGCCCGGAAGCCTGATCTGATGCACGTCGCGGACGACGCCCTTCTTGAACAGGAGGACATTGCCGTGCCAGCCATGGCCCTTGCCGGTGGCTGAAATCGGCACCGGCACCAGGCCGGTTTCCCGCTCGAGGCGGGGCAGGTCGAGAAGTCCGTCACGGTCGCCGAAGCGGTTGTCAGCCTCCTGCAGGGCGATGACGTCCGGGTCGATTTCGCGGATGACGCGGCTGGTCCGTTCGGGATCGAATTTGCGGTCGACGCCGATGCATTTGTGGACGTTGTAGGAAGCGACCAGCGTTCCGGTGGTCGCGGTCGCCTTGTGCGCAGCGGCGTTTGCCTTCTGCATCCGCCTGTCGCGAATGGACAAAAGCATGGAGGCGGGGAGGCTGCGTTCGTTCATCCGCATCGCATGTTCGCCATTTCAGCCGCTGTCACCATGCACCTCAAATAGAGTCTTTGCGCCTATGTTCCATGATCGACGTCAAACTATCCGTGAAACACGTCGTTTTGTTAAACCCAAGGGCTTTTTCTAGAGATAGGGCGATCCCAGCCACAGGATACGGTCGAAAAGCCGGATGATGAACGGCCGGGCCCGCAAGGCGTCCAGCGTCACAGGGATAGCCGTTTCGATTGCTGATCCAATCCGGGCTTCGATCTCGCGGGCAAAGCCTGCGTCGAGGATCTCCAGATCGATCTCGAAATTCAACCGCAGCGATCGGGCGTCGAGGTTGGACGAGCCGACATAGGCCCACACGCCGTCGATCGAAAGCAGCTTGGAATGGTCGAATGGGCCCTCCGTTCGCCATATTCGGCAATAGTTCTTGAGGATCTGGTCGAATTGCGCGGTCATGGCGCGGTCGACAAGGAAGAGATTGTTCACCGCGGGCACCACGACATCGATCTCGACGCCGCGCCGGGCGGCGGTGATCAAGGCACTGATCAGTTCCCGGTCCGGCAGGAAATAGGGCGACATCAGGCGGATCGACTTGCGCGCAACCGAGAAGGCTCCGATCAGCAGCTTGTGGTTGGTCTCATTGCTGGCATCCGGCCCGGATGCGACCGCCCGTACCAGCATCGGCTGGCCGGCTGCCGGCGACAGCGGGGCAATTCGCCAGGCATCGCCCTTCAGCGCTTCGTTGGTGGAGAAACGCCAGTCTTCGGCGGCAACCGAGAACAGGTCGGCGACGACAGGTCCGGTGACCTTGAAATGCGTGTCCCTGGCGCTGTTCGATCCGGCGAACTCCTCGGAAAAGCCCTTGCGGATGTTCATGCCGCCGGTGAAGGCAACCGTGCCGTCGACCACCAGGATCTTCCTGTGGGTTCTCAGGTTGGCGTAGGGCAGGCGCAAGCCCATGACGATGTTGCCGTTGAAGACATCGGCGGTGATGTTGGCGCGGCGCAGATGGCCGAGGATGCTGGGGACGGAGTAACGGGCGCCGACGGCGTCGATCAGCACGCGAACGGTGACGCCGCGCCTCACGGCACCGGCCAGCGATTCGACGAAAAGCAGGCCGACGGCATCATTGTCGAAAATATAGGTCTCGAGCAGGACGCTGCGCTTGGCGCCATCGATCGCCGCGCACATGGCGGCATAGGCCTCGTCGCCGGTCTCCAGCACGTCGATGGCATTGCCCGGGTTGAGCGCGCGCCGCGCCACCCTGTCGCCCAGTGTCCGCAGGCCGGTGAAGCGCTGGCCGTAACGCTCGACGATCAGCGCCTTCTCGGCGGGGATGTCTCGCTCATGCTTGGCGGATACTGCGTCGCCGGCAAGCGGGCGCTGTGCTGTGATCGTGGCGCGGCGGATGCGGTTGATGCCGGCCACGGCATAGATCAGCACGCCAAGGATCGGCGACAGCACCATGACGCCGACCCAGCCGGTGGCGGCCCGCACATCCTCCTTGGTCATGACGGCGTGGGCGATGCCAACAGTCGCCATCACCACAGAGATGATCGCCAGGATTTGGGTCCAGTGACTCGCAATAGTCTCGTACATTGCCGGGACTATCCAGCGAGCGGCTGTAGAAGGCAATGCGGACGCGCCTTCGGCGGACGGAGGTCAGCGCTTCGGCTGAAGGTCCCTATTCCAGGCAGGATGAAATTTCCCTGTGATCACGCTTGGAAAAGCCAACATGACCCGAGGGAAAGCATAGAGACGGCGTGGCCCGGCATCGTCCGGTGCCGCCTTGGTGGTCCAACGCTTCTTGTACTTTGGTACCACATATACTGTATATCAGAGGGAACGAAAATGGCGATATAACACTTTGATCAGAGGCGGGGGAGGCGCCGAATGATGAGATTCAACTTCGAAGGGCCTCCTGTTGGGGAGGGGGACATGTCGGCCGAGTGCCAGCGCCAGTTGCTGCCTCTGGTCCGTGAGATCGTCCAGGCGGCGGTCGCGTCCGGTTGGAACCAGGACGATGTTCTTCTGGCTTTTGTGGAACTCACCTGGGATCTGTACGAGAAACGTCGCGGCGATTTGTAACCGCACACCTGCGTCATTGCTGTTGCCGATCTCGGTGGCAAACCAAGATGTCGGCCCGCGAAGGCCACGCCAAGCCCCTATGGTGGTGTACTAGAAACAGTGGAGAACGTGCAGCCGGTCATGCCAAGGCTCAGCGAAACTCTCGCATGGCGAGACTGGCGATGGGGCTGAAACAGAATGCTCGCCGACTTCCTGTATCGGTCGTTTTCTTTTCTTTTCCCGAATAAAAATTTTTCTTTGCGCGGGGGAGTTCTTCCCTAGCCGAGTTGTGTGCGTTACGCTGATTTCGGGTCGGGCATAAGGGGGATTTCAAGCGGCAGCAAGACGGCCGAGGCGATGCAATGAAAAATGCGGACGAGGCTCGGGAGAGCGGCGTTTCCCGGGGCGTCGATCGGACAGCCCGATATGTCCTGGACATCATTCCAGAAAGTGCCGGCCCCAGACGCGCCACGGCGCGCGGCAGCGTCATCCATTCCGTCCGCGGTCCCGGGTCGCAAACTTTCCTGGCCAAGGAACATTCCGCGGGAATTGTGCTGAGACCGGGACGCAAATTCAGAGCCTCGCTCGGCAGCGACAAGATCACCGAATACGATGCGCCGGTCGGATGCCTCATCATCAATCCCGCGGGGGTCGACAGCACCTTCGCCTGGTCGCAGACCAGGGAAAACGCCGTCGTCTCCATATCGCCGGAAGCGCTGTCGGAACTGGCCGCGCATGAGTCCGATCGCGCCGACGTGGATCTTGCGCCGCCTGCGTTCGGTACGGTCGATCTAAGGGCCCTCAATATAGCCCAGATGATCACCGCCGAGCTGACCGGGACGCTGCCGCCGAATGAGCTCTATCTGGATTCGCTGCTCACGGTGTTCGGCGTGCATTTGCTGCGCACCTACACGAGCCGCAGCAGGCAGGCCGTGTTGCCCAAAGGCGGGCTCTCCGCCATTGGTGCTCGGCGTGTGCGCGAATATCTCGACGAGAACTTCGTGCGAAAAGTCATGGTCGCCGAGCTGGCGTTGGTCGCGGGGGTTTCCCCCAATCATTTCATCGCAAGGTTCGCCAGCACGTTCGGCATGCCGCCGCATCGCTACCTGATCAACCTGCGCCTGGACTTCGCCGAAAAGCTGCTCGTTGACGGCGAGCTAGCAATCGCCGAAGTCGCCTACCTCGCAGGGTTTTCGGATCAGAGTCATCTGGCCGCAACCATGAAGAAATACAGGGGCAGAACACCGACCATGACCGCATATGCGCCAGGCAGAAACTGAAAGCTCGGGATGGCAAAGTGGCAACACCTGCCGTCCGATAATCCAAGACCGGAATTTCTTACAAAGCTTCCGGAGTTTTCCAAAATACGTCCGTCACCACTGTGCCCCAGGCATTACGGGAGTCATTCGAAATGGCATGGAGCCTGTGCATCATTCGCCATCTGGCCGGACTGATCGAATGAATCGGAGCGACAATGCAGCCACAGCTCGATCAATCACGAATTGTTTTTGGGGGGAACGGGGAGGGCGGTCTCGGGTTGAATTCCATCTGCGAAATATCAAGGGACCGAAAGATGCGGTCTGATGATGGCGCTCCGGGTTCGGCGTCCGGACCCAGTCCCACGCGACAGCCGGCGCTGAACGTAAAAGGCGGGCTTTCCGCCCGCAGCGCCCGCCGCGTGCAGGAATTTCTGGACGAGAATTTTACGCGGAAGCTCGCGCTTGCCGAGATGGCCGCAGTCTGCGGGCTTTCACCCTATCACTTCATGCGGGCCTTCTCGAGGACGTTCGGGATGCCGCCGCATCAATATGTCCTCGATCTGCGGCTGGACTTCGCGGAAAGGCTGCTTGCCGACAGCCGCATGGCGATCGCGGATATCGCCCACCTTGCTGGCTTTTCAAGCCAGAGCCATTTCACCACCGTCATGAAGAAATACCGGCAGGTGACGCCATTGCAGGCGCGGGTGGGCAAGCTTAACTCGAAGTTTAGATGAGGCGGATCTTACGTCATTCTTTGATTACTTGGTTTTAAAGCACTGGCTAAGGTAACGGGGCGTTAACCTCTGTCGGGTTGCTCAACTTTTTTCTCACATGGCAGCAATTTCGTGAAATACTGAAAGCAGGAATCATGTCTTTCTGCTGGTGAACGGAATTGTCAGACATTTCGTGCCGGCCAGCGGAGCGGCGACCATGACCGACAACCAGATTTCGAGCGGCCAGATTTCGAGCGGCTTGCTTGTTCAGCGTCGCGCGGCGTATTTCGCCGGGCAGTGGATCGCGGGGGCCGATCACGGCTCGCGCTCGGTTCGCCGCCGCCTGATGGCGGTGCTGAGGATGGCTCACCGTGTGCTTGGCATGCGCCGCAAGGGATCTGGGCTCGGCATGCTCGGCATGGGCAGGATTGTGGCCGCGGCGCTTGGTGTGATCGCACTCGGAGGCCTCGCCACGCCGGCGCTGGCGCAGTATGCGGCCGGTGGCGGCACGGCAAACACCGCCGGCTCGGTGGCGGTCGGTCCGTCCGCGACTACGAATGGACTGCGGGGTGTCGCGATTGGCTCTGGAGCAACTCAGGCCGGAATAGATTCGATCGCCCAAGGCACCAATGCCAGCGCCGGCAGCCAGAATGCCGTCGCGATCGGCTTTGGAACGATCGCCTCCGCGTTAAACTCCATCTATCTTGGCTCGCGGACAGCTGCTGGAACAGGTGCCACTGCCACGAGCGCCATCGGCATCGGTACGGATGTCACGGCATCCCAGGTCGACGCCATCGCGGTAGGACGTTCATCCGTTGCTTCGGCACAATACTCGGTGGCTCTCGGCCTGAACGCGAAAGCCACGGGCGCAGGCGGCGCGATGGCGCTGGGCCAAGGCACGGTCTCAAGCAGCGTCAATTCGGTCGCGCTCGGCGTCCAGGCTAGCGCCACCGGGGGCGGCGCCAACGCCTTGGGCACCTTCTCTGTTGCTTCGGGAGGGAATTCCACCGCAGTCGGTACCAGTTCGTCCGCCACCGGTGGCTTGTCATTCGCCGGAGGCTGGTCGGCCGTCGCCAGCGCGGACAGTGCCGTCGCCATAGGCAAGTCGGCCAATGCGGCAGGGCTGAACTCGACAGCGCTCGGCTCCAGCACCAATGCCTCGGCCGATTTCTCATTGGCGCTGGGTAACCAGGCTGTGTCGAGCGGAGTAGGCTCGATGGCAGCGGGCTCGGGGGCCCAAGCCACGGGCGTGTCCGCCACCGCACTTGGCAACAACGCCGCGGCGACCGCCGCGAACGCAAGCGCGCTGGGCCTGGGCGCCACTGCGGGCGGTGTAGACGGTACGGCGGTCGGCAAGCAAGCCAACGCGAGCGCACAAGACGCCATCGCCATGGGTACTACCTCAAAGGCAAGTGGCACTGCCAGCACAGCGGTTGGCAACGTCGCCGTCGCCAGCGGCGCAAACGCCTCCTCGTTCGGGTCGGGAGCAACTGCGGCAGGAGACAATTCTCTCGCTGCCGGCGTCAGCGCCAGCGCTGGTGGGGCAGGCAGTACCGCACTCGGCATCGGCGCCAATGCGTCGGCGACGAGCGCCATCGCTGTCGGCAACAATGCCAAGGCCAATTCTGCCGAAGCGGTCGCCATGGGCACCAATGCGGTGGCGACCGGCGGCAAGGCGGTGTCGATCGGCTCCGGCAACACCGCCTATGGTGACGGCGCGGTTTCCATCGGTGATCCCAGCTACGCCAGCGGCACTGGCGCTTTCACCGGCGGCGCCAACAACATCGCCAACAGCGACGGCACGGCAACCGCCACCGCCGCCAATCAGGCCGCGGGTGCTGTCGCCATCGGCAACAACAACAAGGCGATCGGGCAAGGCTCGGTGGCGCTGGGCAACGGCTCCACCGCGGGCGCGGCCGGCCTTGCGGGCAATGTCGCGCTGGGCAATGGCGCGACGGCGGCGGCAAGCTCGGGCGACGTGGCGCTCGGCTCGGGGTCGGTGACCGCTGTCGCGGTCGGCACCAGCGGCACGACGATCGGCGGCACGGCCTACAGCTTCGCCGGCACGACGCCGACCAGCACCGTCAGCGTCGGTAGCGGGACCAATCAGCGCACCATCACCAATGTTGCGGCAGGACGAATCGCGGGCAATTCGACCGATGCGATCAACGGCTCACAGCTGTTTGCGACCAATCAGGCATTGCAGTCGGCCATCGCCGGGGCGGCGTCGCATTATGTCAGCATCAATGATGGCGGCACGGCGACCGGGAACTACAGCAACAATGGCGCGACGGGCGCCCAGTCCGTGGCCATTGGCACCAATGCCGGCGCGACGGGCGGCCGCGCGATTGCGTCCGGCAGCAGCGCGAAAGCCCTGGGCGACTTCGCGTCGGCTTATGGCGATAATGCCAGCGCGACCACCGCGGGTACCGCCATCGGCGGAGGCACCAACGCCTCCAACCAGTTCGCCTTCGCCGGGGGGTTCCAATCCACGGCGTCCGGGGTTTCGTCCGCGGCACTGGGCCTGCACGCCAATGCGACCGCCGACAACGCGATCGCCATAGGCACGAGCACGACCGCCAACGCCGTCGATGCCGTCGCCATTGGCGATAGCTCGACCGCGACCGGCGCCACCTCGACGGCTCTCGGCAGCGGTGCCAGCGCGTCGGGTGGCCGGGCGATTGCGTCCGGCAGCGGGGCAAAAGCGCTGGGCAACTTCGCGTCGGCTTATGGCGACAACGCCAGCGCGACCACCGCGGGTACCGCCATAGGTGGAGGCACCAACGCCTCCAACCAGTTCGCCTTCGCCGGGGGGTTCCAATCCACGGCATCCGGGGTGTCATCCACGGCATTGGGTCTGCACGCCAATGCCAGCGCCGACAACGCGATCGCCATGGGCACGGACACGATCGCCAATTCCGCCGATGCCATTGCCATCGGCCACGGCTCGGCCGCGGCCGGCGGCAAGGCAACCGCGATCGGCGCCGGCAACACCGCTTACGGCGACGGCGCGGTGGCCATCGGCGATCCCAGCTATGCCAGCGGCACCGGCGCCTTCACCGGCGGCGCCAACAACATCGCCAACAGCGACGGCACGACCAGCGCCACCGCGGCCAATATGGCGGCGGGCGCTGTCGCCATCGGCAACAACAACAAGGCGATCGGGCAAGGCTCCGTGGCCCTGGGCAACGGCTCGACGGCGGGTGCCGCCGGTCTTGCCGGCAATGTCGCGCTGGGCGACGGCGCGACGGCGGCGACAAGCGCCGGCGACGTGGCATTGGGCTCGGGCTCTGTGACCACTGCAGCGGTCGGTACGGCAAGCGCTGTGATCAACGGCACGACCTACGCCTTCCAAGGCACCAATCCGACCTCGACGGTCAGCATCGGCGCACCCGGTGCGGAACGCACGCTCACCAATCTGGCGGCGGGGCGGATCAGCGCGCTGTCGACCGACGCGGTCAACGGCTCGCAGCTCTTCGCCACCAACCAGGCGGTCGATGCCATCGGCACCACGCTCAACAACATCAATGTCGGCGGCGGCATCAAGTATTTCCACGCCAATTCGACCTTGCCCGACTCCCAGGCGCTGGGCACCAATTCAGTCGCCGTCGGCCCGAATGCGGTGGCCAACAATGCCGGCGATGTGGCGATCGGCCTGAATTCGGCGTCGGGTGCGACGACCGCCGTTGGCGGCGCAACGATCGGCGGGGTGAACTACACCTTCGCCGGCACCACGCCGGCCGGAGCGTTCTCGGTCGGGTCGGCTGGAGCCGAGCGCCAGATCCAGAATGTTGCTGCCGGACAGCTGAACGGCGGCTCGACCGACGCGGTCAACGGCTCGCAGCTCTTCGCCACCAACCAGCAGGTCACGCAGAACACGACCGACATTGCTGCCAACACCGCCGACATTGCCAATATCGGCGGTTCCGTGACCAATCTCGGCAACACGATCAGCAACATCGCCGGCGATACCTCGACCGCCTATACCGACGCCAATGGCGTGGGCATCCGCTACGCCCGCACCAACGAGACGGGATTGGCGCAAACCGATTCCTTCGCGCAAGGGGTCGGCTCCACCGCCGTCGGCTACCAGGCGACCGCGACCGGCGTCAGCGGGCTGGCGCTTGGCCGCGACACGCTGGCCAGCATCGATGGCAGTGTGGCGCTCGGTTCCGGCTCGGTTTCCGATCGCGCCCTGGCTCCGGCCAGCGGCCAGATAGCGGCCGGTCCTTCCAACTTCATCCAGTACAACACCACCGACAAGACATTGCTCGGCGCCGTTTCGGTCGGCACGGCCACATCCTACCGCCAGATCACCAATGTGGCTGACGGCACGCAGGCGCAGGACGCGGTGACGGTCCGCCAGCTGCAGGGAGCGATCGCATCCGTCTCGGTGACGTCAACCAAGTATTTCCATGCCAATTCGGCGGCGGGCGACTCGCTTGCGGTCGGTGCGGAATCGGTTGCGGTCGGCCCGACGACGGTCGTCAACGGCGACAACGGCATCGGCATCGGCAACGGCGCCATCGTCGACCAGACCGCTCCCGGCGGAACGGCCATCGGCCAGAACGCGCATGTGATGCTGGCCGACGGCCTTGCACTCGGCACCAATTCGCTGGCGTCCGGCATCCAGTCGGTGGCGCTCGGCGCCGGCGCCCAGAGCACCTTCATCAACAGCGTCGCGCTCGGCGCGCAGTCCATCACCTCGGTCGGCGCTCAGACCGGCTATACGGCCTTTGGCCTCACTGCTCCGCAGACATCGGTCGGCGAAGTGTCGATCGGCGCAGCCGGGGCAGAACGCAAGCTCACCAATGTCGCGGCGGGTTCTGCCAACACTGATGGTGTCAACGTCTCCCAGTTGCGCGGCGTGTCGCAAAATATCAGCAACCTGTTTGGCGGCGGCACCACGGTCAATCCAGACGGCTCGATCACCGGTCCGACCTACACCATCCAGGGCAACAACTATTCGACCGTCTATGACGGCTTCACGGCCGTCAACAACGCGCTGACCAACATCTCGAATGGCGGCGGCATCAAGTATTTCCACGCCAATTCGACGCTGGCGGACTCCACAGCAAGCGGGACCGACAGCGTGGCGATCGGACCGGCGAGCGTGGCCAGCGGCACCAACAGCCTTGCCGCCGGCAATGGTTCCACTGCCACCGGCCAAGGCGCGGTGGCGCTCGGCCAGGGCGCCAAGGCCAACAACGCCAATGATGTGGCGCTGGGTTCGGGCGCGGTGTCGCAGGCCGCGGTCGGCACCTCCAGCACCGTCATCAACGGCAAGACCTACGCCTTCGCCGGCACCACCCCGGTCGGAACCGTCAGCGTAGGCGCTGCCGGCGCCGAACGGACGATCACCAATGTCGCCGCCGGACGGGTCAACGCCAACAGCACCGATGCGATAAACGGTTCGCAGCTCTACGCCACCAACACGGCGGTCGAGGATTTGAAATCGGGCCTCGGATCGCTCACCCAGAACGCGGTGACGTATGACACAAATCCGGACGGCAGCAAGAAGAACAGCATCACGCTGCAGGGCGGGGACGTGAACGCGCCGGTCGTCATCTCGAATGTCGGACCCGGGGTCAAGGGCAACGATGCGGTCAATGTCAACCAACTGAACCAGGGCCTGGCCACGAGTATCAACACGTCCAACACCTATACCGACAAGGTGGCCGCCACGACCTTGCAACAGGCCAACAACTACACCGACCAGAAGCTCAGCCAGCTCAACTCGGACCTGGGCGGCATACGCGACGAAGCCCGGCAGGCGGCGGCAATCGGGCTCGCCGCTGCCTCGCTGCGCTACGACGACCGGCCCGGAAAGCTGAGCGTTGCGGCGGGTGGCGGCTTCTGGCGGGATTCGAGCGCCTTGGCCTTCGGCGCCGGCTACACCAGCGAGGATGGCCGCATCCGCGGCAATGTGTCCGGCACTGCCGCGGGTGGGCATGTCGGCGTCGGCGCCGGCATCAGCTTCACCTTGAACTGAGGCGGGAATGAAAGGACTTGCCGCACTGACTTGCCTGGCGCTCTGCGGCGGCTTCGCGCCGGCCGCCGGGCAGGTTTCCGCGCCGGCTGCAGGACAGGTTTCCGCGCCATACAGGATCAAGCCGTCGGATGTGGTGCTGCCGCCCGACGTGAAGCTGGGGACCTATCAGCGCACCATCCGTCCGTTCGAGAATTGGACGCTGATCTGCGACGAGAACCTCAAGGCCCGCAAGAAGGTCTGCAACGTCTCGCAGGTCATCGAGGATGCGTCGGGCAAGATGGCGTTCAGCTGGTCGCTTGCCGCCACGCAGGACGGCAAGCCCTACATGATCCTGCGCACCGCACCGAACGCCCGAAGCGATGGGCTGGTGTCGCTGAAGTTCGATGGGCTGGGCCAGGCGATCGACGTTCACCTGAACGGCTGCAACGAAATGGTCTGTGTCGGCATGTTGCCGGTCGGGCCGGTCATGCGCCAGCAGATCTCAAAGAACGCGACGCCGGCGATCTCCTATCCGACCGTCGACGGCAAGACGATCACCGTGACCGCAGCAACACTCAAGGGGCTGACGGAGGCCCTTTCGCCAGTCAAATAACCGGGGCAGCACCATGAGCCAGCAGGACCAGTTCATATCCGCAAAACGCAGCAGCCCGACCGTCGAGGCGGATCGGCAGAGGCTGGTCGAACCCAAGCGGCGCTGGCCACGTGTCGTCGGATTCTCGCTGTTGGGGCTGGTCGTGGCGGGCCTTGGGTTCGCCGCCGGCAACTATGCCGCGATCGCCAATCTGGTCGGCAGCGCGACGGCCGCGCAGCCTGAGGCAGCCAACCCGGCGCTTCCGGACACGCCTTTCCTCGAGCATGTCAAGCAAGCCGGGGTGCAGGCCTGTTCGACCATCTATCCGGTACTCGGACAGATTTTGACGACCGGCACGAAATACAGCGTCAAATCCTTGTGGAACGACCAGGCCGCCGACAAGCATGCTGTCCAGGCCTTTGTCGGCATGGACTATGCGACGGAACGCTATAGCGGCCCTGCCGCCGGCGTCGTTTTCGCATCGCCCACGGCCTCGGGTTGCGAGGGGGCGATGGTGCGGGTGGCGCCATTCGCCAGCCCATGCGCCGACATCCCGTCCATCCTTCCGCAGGGCAGCAAGATCACCGACCATCTTGGCCAGGTCGAGGTGTACGAGCTCGGCGGCAACGCTGGTGAAGCCCTTCTGCTGCCGACGGGCAAAAGCTGCGTGGTGATCTCCGTCGCTACGGCGGCAAAGTAAGGCGAGTGGGATCAAGGAAAGGGGTGCCGACCATGAGATTCCGGGCTTTGGCAGTTTTGGGCTTGACCTTGTTGTGGAGCGGACAAGTCGTCTCGGCCGACCTGGTGGCGCCGTCGGAGCCGCAGCAGGAGGAAAAGGGTATCTGGGCGGCGATCGCCTATTCGCAGGCCGACAGCAAATACGGCTTCTTCTGGGGCGCCGACAAGCGGCAGGAGGCGAAGGACATCGCGCAGAAATATTGCGAGAACGCCGGTGGAAAGGCCTGCAACGTCGTCGCCGTCTTCCGCAACCATCGCCATTGGAACGATGACGACGAGACCGGCTTTCCCTACAAGCACTGCGGTGCGCTCGCCCTGGCCGACAAGGTCGAGAACCGTTTCACGCCCTGGGGCGTGAACTCGGCCGAGACCCGCCGGGAAGCCGAAGACCTCGCCTTGCAGGCCTGCCAGGCATCGGGAGAGAAATGCAAGGTCCGCGAGTGGGTCTGCACATGAAGCGTGCCTTCAAGGCGGCCTGCGCCTGCGGGGCAATCGCATTCTCGTTGATGTCGCCGGCAGCGGCGCAGCAACAGGTGGCGGCTGTTCCGGATGGCCCGTCGTCGCTGCGCGAAGTCTACCAGGACTGGAGCGTGGCTTGCTCCGTCCAGGACAATGCGAGGGTCTGCTCGCTTTCGCAGGACCAGGTCCAGAAGAACGGTCAAAGGCTGCTTGCCGTCGAGATACAGAGACGCGCGGACGGGTCGACGGTGGCTACCTTGCTTCTGCCCTTCGGCATCTTGCTTGATTCCGGCGTGACGCTCCAGATCGACGATCAGCCGCCCTCGTCCCCGCAGCGCTTCAGGACCTGCTTGCCAACGGGTTGCATCGCGGTGTTTTCCATTGACCGGTCGGTGCTTGGAAAGCTGAGGGGAGGCGAGGTGCTGAAGCTCAATGTCACGACAGACGCAGAGACGCCGCTGACATTCCCGGTGTCGCTGCACGGCCTGACCGCGGCGCTCGACCGCATGGTCGCGTTGAGCGCACGATGAGGAGGCGGGCGGCTGCCCTTGATGCCAGCCGCCGCCGGGTCTCGTGGAACGGTAGTGTGCCGAGGTCGTTTAGTCCCGGTGCAGCGGATCGTGATGATGAAGAAGACCTACGTCAAACCCACGCTTGTGAAACGCGAAAAACTGACTCGGCGCACCGCGCAAATCGTGGCGTCCGGGGTCATATTGGGTGAGTAATCCTAGCTTTTTTTCCTCATCGCGGGGTAGAAGTTCCGCGTGATCGTAAGCCTGAGGTCTTCACGGATGTCGCGGCTCGGCTCTCGATTGGTCGCCAACGATAAACGCCGCGCTGGCTTCGCTGACGATTGACACGTGATCCTTGGCCGCCTTGCCAGCGGCAGCGGCATCGCCGCGCAGGATCGCGGTGACAATGGCGTCATGCTCCTGCCAGGATTTGGCCAACCGACCGGCCAGCCTGAACTGGGCGCGGCGAAAGGGGGCGAGGCGACTGCGCGTCGTCGCGGTCAGCTCCTGGATGTGCGTGCTGTGGGCGCCGCGATAGAGCCGGCTGTGGAACTCGGTGTTGAAATATTCATAGTCTTCCTCGGCGCCCAGCCGCACCAGCCGCGCCGAGGCCTGGTGCTCGGTCTCGAGCGCGCGGCGTTCGCTGCCGGTCATGCGCTCGGCGCAGAAGCGCGCGCATATGCCTTCCAGCTCAGCCATGCTTTCGAACATCGAGGTGAGATGCTCCTGCGTGACGACGGCGACAATGGCGCCCCTGTTGGGCCGCCGCTCGACGAGACCCATGGCGCTGAGCTGGCCGAGCGCCTCGCGCACCGGCGTGCGTGAAACCTCGAAGCGGGCGGCAAGCGAGACCTCATCCAGTTTTTCGCCCGGACGCAGTACGCCGGTGACGATGCGGTCGCCGATCGCCCGCACCATCTGATCGACGGTCGTGCCCGACCGGATCAACCCGCGCTTTGCCGACAAATCTCGATCGCCTCCCATGCTTCGGCGTCCCAAGCCATGAAATCCTGCGGCCAAACGGCACGATCCCGACTCAGGGCCACACCCTCTATGCCTATGTTTTAATCTCCATGTCAAATTGGCTGTTTTCAAGGCAAAAAGTGTATGCAATTGCCTCTCACTTGTGCATGGCCCATTGCATCTATCCCTGATTTTATTGGTAAAATTTCTCCATATGAATTGGCACGGCGATTGCATGCACTTTCTTGAGAAGGCGTTAACCGACCCGGAAAAGGGTCCTACAGGGGAGCATTCACATGACTGACCGATTCATGCTTAGCCGCCGCCAGCTGCTCAAGACCTCCGCCGCCGGAGCGGCACTCGGGCTTGCCTCTGCGGCCTTTCCCGTCAGCAGGGCCTTTGCCGCCGCCGCCACCGTCGGCTTCATCTATGTCGGGCCGAAGGACGACTATGGCTACAACCAGGCGCATGCCGAAGGGGCGGCGACGCTGAAGGGCATCGAGGGCATCACCGTCGTCGAGGAGGAGAACGTGCCGGAGACGGTCGATGTCCAGAAGACGATGGAATCGATGATCAACCTCGACGGCGCCTCGCTGATCTTCCCGACCTCGTTCGGCTATTTCGACCCGCATATGCTGGCCATGTGCGCGAAATTCCCCGACGTGCAGTTCCGCCACTGCGGCGGCATGTGGGACAAGGCCAAGCATCCGATGAATGCCGGATCCTATTTCGGCTATATCGGCATGGGCCAGTATCTCAACGGCGTCGTCGCCGGCCACACCTCGAAGACCAAGAAGCTCGGCTTCGTCGCCGCCAAGCCGATCCCGCAGGTGCTGCTCAACATCAATTCCTTCCTGCTCGGCGCGCGCTCGGTCGATCCGAGCATCACTTGCCAGGTGATCTTCACCGGCGAGTGGTCGCTGGCGGTCAAGGAAGCGGAAGCCACCAACGCGCTGGTCGACCAGGGCGCCGACGTCATTACTTGCCATGTCGACAGCCCGAAAGTGGTGGTAGAGACGGCGGCCGGGCGCGGTGCCTTCGTCTGCGGCTATCACGCTAACCAGAGCCCGCTGGCGCCGGAAAAATATCTCACCGGCGCCGAGTGGAACTGGGCCAAGGTCTACAAGATGTTCGTCGACGATCTCGTCGCCGGCACGCCGTTGCCCAACTTCACGCGCGGTGGCCTGGCCAACGGCTTCGTCAAGATGAGCCCGCTCGGCCCCGCCGTCGGTGAACCGGCCCGCAAGCAGTTCGAGGCCACGCTGGCCGAAATGATGAAGGGCGGCTTCGCCGTCATCAAGGGTCCCCTGAAGAGCAACAAGGGCGTCGTCGTCGCCACCGCGGGCCAGGCCTTCGTCGAAACCGCCATCGAACTCGAAAGCATGGACTATCTGGTCGAGGGCGTCGTCGGCTCGACCGCGTGATCCGAGGGAGAACGGGGCGATGACGGATATGGTGACAGGAGCCGGTGTGCCGGCACTATTCGGCGCCAAGGGCTATCCGGCGGCGCTGGAATGGATCGCGCGGCGGGCGGAGGCTTTCGTCATTCCGCTCGTGGCGCTGATCGTCGGCATGGCTTTGTTCAGCCTGTTCATCGCGCTGGTCGGCAAGTCGCCGATCCTGCTCTACGAGACCATGTGGCGGGGTGGCTTCGGCTCCTGGTTCTCCATCCAGAACTCGCTGTCGCGGGCCGCACCGCTGCTTCTGGCGGCGCTGTGCGTAGCGCTGCCGGCGCGGCTTGGCCTCGTCGTCATCGGCGGCGAGGGCGCCATCGTGCTCGGGGGCGTCGGCGCCGCTGCGATCGGCGTGGCGCTCAGCGGCGCGCCTTCCCCAATCGTCATTCTTGCCATGGGCGTGGCGGGCATGGCCGCCGGCGGCATCTGGATCGGTGCCGTCGGCGCGCTTCGCCACTACCGGGCCGTCAACGAAACCATCTCCAGCCTGCTGATGGCATACATCGCCATCGCGCTGATGAACCAGCTGGTGGAAGGACCACTGCGCGATCCGGCCTCGCTCAACAAGCCGTCGACGCAGCCACTGGCGGGCATCTACCGCATCGGCAACATTCCGGGCATGGACGTGCATTGGGGGCTGGTGGTCGGCGTCGTTGCCTGCATCCTGTCCTGGGTGCTCATCGAAAAGACCCGCTGGGGCTTCGCCGCGCGCATCGCCGGCGGCAATGTGCGGGCCGCGCAGGTGCAGGGGCTGGCCGTCGGGCCGCTGATCGTTGGCTTCACGGCGCTCGCCGGTGGCTTTGCCGGGCTTGCCGGCATGCTGGAGGTCGCCGCCGTGCAAGGCAGCGCCAATGCCTCGCTCGCCGCCGGCTACGGCTATACCGGCATCCTCGTCGCCTTCCTGGCCCGTCACAACCCGCTGGCCATCATCCCGGTCGCCATCCTGCTCGGCGGCATCGACGCCTCCGGCGGGCTGATCCAGCGCCGCATGGACCTGCCCGACGCCACGGTGCTGGTGCTGCAAGGCATGATCTTCATCGTCATCCTGTTCAGCGAAACCTTTTACGGCCGCTTCAAGGCCTTCAATCCCGATCTTTGGAAGCGGCCCGATCTGTCGCGGGGGACTGCCTGATGGATGCGACCGAGATCGGCCTCTGGGGCGTGCCGCTGGCCATATTGGGCGGCGCCATCCGCGTGTCGACGCCGTTCATCTTCGTCTCGCTGGGCGAGGCGATCACCGAGCGGTCCGGCCGCATCAATCTCGGGCTCGAAGGCACGCTGGTCTTCGGCGCCATGACTGCCTATGCGGTGGCGGTGATGACCAACTCGCCCTGGCTCGGCCTGATTGCCGCGGCCTTCGCCGGCCTGTGCTTCGGCCTGTTCCACGGCTGGATCTGTAAATTCCGTGGGGTCAACGACATCGCCATCGGCATCGCGCTGATGCTGTTCGGCTCGGGCCTCGCCTTCTTCTTAGGCAAGCCGTTCATCAAGCCAAAGGCGCCCAACCTGCCGGCCATCCCATTCGGCAGCTGGTCCGATATTCCGCAGGTGCAGGCGGCACTCGACGTCAACGTGCTGTTCCTGATCGGCGCTGTGCTGTCGGTCATCCTGTGGTGGGCCTTCCGCAACACGCGCGCCGGGCTGATCGTGCGCGTCGTCGGCGACAGTTCGGATGCCGCACTCGCCATGGGCCTAAACCCAGATACGGTGCGGCTGCTCGCCACCGGCGTCGGCGGCGCACTGGCTGGCATCGGCGGCGCCTACCTGTCGCTCTACTATCCCGGCAGCTGGACCGAGCGCATCTCGTCGGGCCAGGGCCTGATGGCGGTGGCGCTGGTCATTTTCGCGCGCTGGAACCCGCTCGGCTGCTTTGCTGCTGCCCTTCTGTTCGGCGGGGCAGGGGCGCTCGGGCCGGCGCTGCAATCGGTCGGCGTCACGCAAGGCTACTATCTGTTCTACGCCGCGCCCTACATCCTCACCCTCATCATCATGATCGCCACCTCGTCGCCGACACGCTCGCTTGCGGGCGCGCCGGGCGAATTGTCGATCACCAAATGACTGGCACCAAATGACTGGAGTTTTGCCTGTGAACGCCAGAGCCGAATTCACCCAGCACACGATCAATGCCGAGCCTTATCCGTGGCCCTATAATGGTGACCTCAGACCCGACAACACGGCGCTGATCATCATCGACATGCAGACCGATTTCTGCGGGCCGGGCGGCTATGTCGACCATATGGGCTACGATCTGTCGCTGGTGCGGGCGCCGATCGAGCCGATCAAGGCGGTGCTCTCGGCGATGCGGGCCAAGGGCTACGCCATCATCCATACGCGCGAGGGGCATCGGCCGGATCTTGCCGACCTGCCGGCCAACAAGCGCTGGCGCTCGCGCCGTATCAATGCCGGCATCGGCGACCCCGGTCCGTGCGGGCGCATCCTGGTGCGCGGCGAGCCGGGCTGGGACATCATCCCCGACCTCTATCCGATCGAAGGCGAACCGATCATCGACAAGCCGGGCAAAGGCTCGTTCTGCGCCACCGATCTCGAGCTGATCCTCAACCAGCGCGGCATCCAGAATATCGTGCTCACCGGCATCACCACGGATGTCTGCGTGCACACCACCATGCGCGAGGCCAATGACCGTGGCTATGAATGCATGATGCTGGAGGATTGCTGCGGGGCGACCGATTACGGCAACCATCTGGCGGCGATCAAGATGATCAAGATGCAGGGCGGCGTCTTCGGCACGGTGTCGAATTCGAAGGCGCTCGTGGCGCAGCTGCCGTGAGGAGGCCGCGATGAGCGACAGGAAAGCGGTCGGCGTCGAAACCATCGCCATGTCCATGCGCTTCGGCGGCTTCACCGCCCTGGACGCGGCGTCGGTGAAGGTGCCGGCGGGCTCCTTCCACGCGCTGCTTGGCGAGAACGGCGCCGGCAAGTCGACGCTGGTCAAATGCATGATGGGTTTTTATCACCCGACCTCAGGCGACATTCTGGTCGATGGCCGCGAAGTGGCGATCGGCAGTCCGCGCGACGCCTCGGCGCTCGGGCTTGGCATGGTCTACCAGCACTTTACCCTCGTCCCCTCGCTGACCGGCGCGGAAAACCTCGTCATCTCACGCGAAAAGGTTCCCGGGATCATCGACTGGCGCAAGGAGCGCGGCGAGCTTGCCGTGTTCATGGAGCGCATGCCGTTCCAGCTGCCGCTCGACGTCAAGGTGGCGGAGCTCGCCGCCGGCGAGAAGCAGAAGCTCGAAATCATCAAGCAGCTCTATCTCGGCCGCTCCTTCCTGGTGCTGGATGAGCCAACCTCGGTGCTGACGCCCGGTGAAGCGCAGGAGGTGCTGGGCCTGGTGCGCGACATGACCAAAGCCGGTGACCTCACCGTGCTGATGATCTCGCACAAATTCCATGAGGTCACCGCCTTCGCCGACGATGTCAGTGTGTTGCGCAAGGGCAAGCTGACGGGAACCGGCCGCGTCGCCGACCTCGACCACAAGGCTATGGCGGCGATGATGATCGGCGACCAGCCGATCGCGGTGCTCGACAGCCGTGCGGCGCCGAAACCGGATGCCGAGATCGTGCTCAAGGTCAAATCGCTGAAGGCGCCGGACAGGACCGGGCTGAAGTCGATCCGCATCGAGGATCTCGGCGTGCGTTCGGGCGAGATCGTCGGCATCGCCGGCATTTCCGGCAACGGCCAGAAGGAATTTCTGGAAGTGCTGGCCGGCCAGCGGCCGCGCGACGCCGGCGAGGTGCTGGTGCGCGGCTCCGCCTATGCGGCGACGCGGACCGAGGCGCGCGCGCTCAACGTGCGGCTCATCCCCGAGGAGCCGCTGAAGAATGCCTGCGCGCCGAAAATGACAGTGGCCGAGAACATCTCCTTCCGCACCTTCGACATGGACGGCAACGGTCGGCCGGTGAGCTGGATCAGCACCAGCGCCATCCGCGCTTTCAGCGCCAGGCTGGTCGAGCAGTTCAAGGTCAAGACCGCCTCGCTGTCGTCGCCCATCGCCTCGCTGTCGGGCGGCAATGTGCAGCGCGCGGTACTGGCGCGCGAACTGACCGGCGAGGTCGACCTGCTGATCGTCTCCAACCCGTGCTTCGGCCTCGACTTCTCTGCGGTTGCCGAAATCCGCGCCCGCATCATGAAGGCGCGCAATGCGGGTGCGGCCGTGCTTCTCATGTCGGAAGACCTCGACGAGCTTTTGGAACTGTCGGATCGCATCTTCGTCATGTCGGATGGCGCGCTGGTCTATGAGACGCCGATCGCAGGGGCCAGTGTACAGACCATCGGCGAGCATATGGCGGGACATCACTGATGGCGGAAATCGATGCGCTGCCGTTTGCCTTTGCGTTCAAGCCCGACACGATGGCGCTCGTCGTGATCGACATGCAGCGCGATTTCGCCGAGCCGGGCGGCTTCGGCGCCAGCCTCGGCAACGATGTCAGCCGGGTCACGGCCATCGTGCCGACGGTGAAGAAGCTGATCGAAGGCTTCCGCGCCGCCGGCCTGCCGGTGATCCACACCATGGAGTGCCACCGCGCCGACCTGTCCGACCTGCCGCCGGCCAAGCGCAATCGCGGCAATCCGTCGATCCGCATCGGCGATGTCGGGCCGATGGGTCGCGTGCTGATCGTCGGCGAGCCGGGCACGGCGATCCTCGACAAACTCAAGCCGCTGCCCGGCGAAATCGTCATCGAGAAACCCGGCAAGGGAGCCTTCTATGCGACCAGCTTCGGTGACGAACTGAAGCGGCTCGGCGTCCAGCAACTGGTTTTCGCCGGCGTCACCACCGAAGTCTGCGTGCAGACGACGATGCGCGAGGCCAACGATCGCGGCTACGAATGCCTGCTCGCCGAAGACGCGACGGAAAGTTATTTCCCCGAGTTCAAGGTGGCGGCCATCGCCATGATCCGGGCGCAAGGCGCCATCGTCGGCTGGACAGCGACGACCGACCAGGTGCTGCAGGGACTTGCCCATGGCTAATCTGAGCTTTGCCGGCCTCGTCGGTGGCGGCTGGCGCGAGCTGGCGTTCGAGCCTTTTCGCGACGGCATCACGGTGCACTGGCTGCTCAAGGGCGGACCGGTCGAACCGTCGGTGGCGATCCTCGACTACCGGCCCGGCGCCGGCGTGCCGCGTCACCGCCATGTCGGGCTGGAAACCATCGTCGTGCTCGAGGGCAGGCAGAGCGACGAGAACGGCGACTATTCAGCCGGCAGCGTCATCCTGAACCCGGTCGGGACCGAGCATTCGGTGTGGACGAAGGACGGCTGCGTCGTGCTGATCCAGTGGGACCTGCCGGTGATCATTCTGGGAGAGGCGACATGAGCGAGATCCGCTTCGACATCGGCAGTCTGCACGCGGCCTATGCCAACGGTGTCGCTGTCGCCGACATGATCGATGCCGTGCATGAGCGCATCGCGGCGGCGGAGGATCCCGGCATCTTCATTCATCTCGCCGCCAAGGCGGACATGTTGGCGCAGACGCAAAAGCTCGGACCGTTCGATCCGGTGGGCAAGCCGCTGTGGGGCGTGCCGTTCGCGGTCAAGGACAACATCGACGTCGCCGGCATGCCGACGACCGCCGCTTGCGCCGAATATGCCTATGTGCCCGACAGGGACGCCACCGTGGTGGCGCGGTTGAAGGCCGCCGGCGCGCTGGTGGTGGGCAAGACCAATCTCGACCAGTTCGCCACCGGCCTGGTCGGCGTGCGCACGCCATACCCGATCCCGAGGAACGCCGTCGATGCCAGCCTCGTGCCGGGCGGCTCGTCGTCCGGCTCGGCGGTGGCGACGGCGCGCGGCATTGTCTCGTTCGCGCTTGGCACCGATACGGCAGGGTCCGGCCGCATCCCCGCCGGCCTCAACAACATCGTCGGGCTGAAGCCGACCGTCGGCGCGCTCTCGGCTGCCGGCGTCGTGCCGGCCTGCCGCACGCTCGACTGCATCTCGGTGTTCGCGCTCACCGTCGACGACGCCTATGCGGTCTTCGGCGTGGCCGCGGCCAAGGACCCGGCCGATGGCTATTCGCGCGCTGTGAAGGTGCCGGCGCTAGCCGCGCGCCCGCCTGTGCTGTGCGTCGGCGTACCGGCGAAGGCGGACCTGCAATTCTTCGGTGATGCCTCGATGCAGGCCGGCTTCGAGGCCGCTCATGGCCTTCTGGAAAAGCTAGGCTGCCGGCTGATGGAAATCCCGTTCAGCGATTTCTACGCCACCGCCAATCTGCTCTATGAAGGCGCCTGGGTGGCCGAACGCTATGCGGCGATCCGCGACTTCATGGATGCCAACGAAGCCGCCATGCATCCGGTGACGCGCAAGATCATTGGCGGTGCGCGCGGCCTGTCAGCGGCCGACGCTTTCAAGGGCCTCTACGCGCTGCAGGCCTACAAGGCGAAGCTCGCGCCGGTCATCGCTTCGGTCGACCTGTTCTGCGTGCCGACCGCGCCGACGCATTATGTGCTGGACGCCGTGCTCGCCGATCCGATCGTCACCAACAGCCGGCTCGGCACCTACACCAATTTCGTCAATCTGCTCGACATGTGCGGCATCGCCGTGCCGACCGGCAAGCGCGACGACGGGCTGCCGATGAGCGTAACCTTGCTGGCCATGGCGGGCAAGGACTGGCTGACCGCGGCCCTTGCTCGCGATATCCATGCGGCGAGTGGTCTTGTCCTCGGCGCAACCGGCTGGCCGCAGCCCAGCCTGCAGCCGGCCGCTGTCGCGCCCCGCGACGGTTTAATCGACCTGGTGGTGGTCGGCGCGCATCTGTCCGGCATGCCGCTCAACAGCCAGCTCAGCCAACTCGGTGCACAGTTCCTGCGCGCAACCAGGACGGCCGCCGCCTACAAGCTCTATGCGCTGGCCGGCCAGTCCGTGCCCAAGCCCGGCTTGATCAGGGTTGCCGATGGCGGCACGCGGATCGAGGTCGAGATCTGGCGGCTCGAGCCGGAGGCCTTCGGCCGTTTCGTCGCCGCTATTCCGCCGCCGCTCGGCATCGGCACGATAGAACTCGACGACGGCACCCCGGCCAAGGGTTTTCTGGTCGAAACCGCTGGCCTGGACGGTGCCCTCGACATCTCCTCATTCGGCGGCTGGCGCGGCTTTGTCGCACGCGGCAAAGACGTGGCCGACCAAAGCGATCAGCGACGGAATTGGCCCGCCGGCGTGCCTATCACCGCCGCCTAGCGCGTTACGATAAGCCGGGCAAGACAATTGCCGATGGTGTCCTACGGCGCCGATCGCGCCAACGCGACACCCTCATCCGACGTGGGAACACGGACCCCGGTCCTAATCACTCCCGAACCATAGCTCTTGCGCGCAAAAACCTCTTTCACCAGGGGCGCAAAGAATTCCAGCGGCTTGGTCGGATAATCGGGATCGAAGCTGGACTGGTCCCATTTCTCGCAGAATTCGGCGCAATCGTCGAAATAGGCGCTGTCCCGGAAGGCCTCGCGTTTGTGCGGATTGGCGCCGACATGCTCGCCGTAATAGAGCAGCTGGAAGTCGCCGTGCTTCTCGACCACCCAGGCACATTGCTCGCGCACGAACGGCCGGATGATGGCGGCGGCGTATTCATCGTGGTTGTAAGGCGCGTAGATGTCGCCGATGTCGTGCAGCAGCGCCGACACCACCCAGTCGATGTCGGCGCCGGCATTCCAGGCCCGCGTCGCGGCCTGCAGCGAATGGCCAAGCCGCGTCACCTTGTAGCCGGACAGGGATTTGTCGAGTTCGACCATGGCCGCCAGCAGCCGGTCGGACGTGCCGGCGGCGTACTCGATCTCATGGTCGGTCAGGAAAGCATAATCCTCGCGGTCGCCATCCTTCATCTGGGTGAATTTCACGGTTTCCACTGTCGTCGCCTTCCGTTCGCCGCCTACCGGCCCAGCTCGAGATAGAGGTCTTCGCCGACGACCTCGACCGGAAATGTCCGCGCCTTGAGCTTGTCATCGACGAGGCATTTTCCCGACCTGATCTCGAACTCCCAGCCGTGCCAGGCACAGCGAACGATTTCGCCGGCGCGCTCATAGACGAACTCCGCTCGATCGGTCGGCCTGGTGGTTCCGCATACCGGCCCTTCGCAAAGTCGGCCTGCCCGGTGCGGGCAAATGTTGAGCAAGGCGGCATAGCCGTCGTCGAGCTGGAATATGCCGATGCTCATGCGGCCGAAGGCGACGATCCTGGGTTGCCCGATCGCGACCTCGTCGGCCTTGCAGGCAAAGGTGCGGCCCCGGACTGGTGTTGCTGTTGCCGTGGCCGTCATCACGCGACCCTCGCGCTGGCGGCGGGCGCCTCGATGCGCTTGTAGACCTCCAGCGCATTCAGCCCCATCACCTTGTCGCGCCAGGCCGGCGGGATGTGGATGTTGGTCGGCGCGTCAAAGTCCCAGTGCGGATAGTCGGAGGCGAAGAGCAGCGTGTTCTGGCCATCCATGTGCTCCAGCGTTTCCCAGAGATGCCGGACGTTTTGCAGCTGTTCGAGCGGCTGGGTGCTGAAGCGGATGTTGCGGCGGCAATATTCCGACGGCAGCATTTTCAGCCACGGCGTCTCCTTGCGCAGGGCCTTGAAGTTGGCATCGAGCCGCCACATCAGCGACGGCACCCACGACACGCCGCATTCGATGACGACGAAATAGAGGTCGGGATATTTCTCGAACACGCCGTTGGAAATCATGCTCACGACATGGGTCATAGCCGGCTGGCTGAGCAGCGCATGTGTTTCCCAATAATAGGTCGTCGGGCCGCTGGCGATGGCATTGTGGTTGACGCCGCCCTGGCCGCCGAAATGGATGGCGAAGGGCAACCCGACTTCGGCGCAGGCCTCGAAGATCGGATGATAGAACGGATCGCCGTAAGGGCGTTGCGAGCCGTGGCTGGCCAGCACCTGGACGATGTCCTTGTGGGCGCCGAGACGGCGGATCTCGGCCGCGGCGCCGTGCGGGTCGGTCGGCGAAATGATGATCGATCCCTTGAAGCGCCGGTCCTTGGGCAGCCACCAGTCGATCATGTAGTCGTTGTAGGCTTTCACCAGCGCGTTGGCGTAGTGGTAGTTGGCCAGCGTCGAGGCTTCGAGCGGCTCGTCGGCGGTGAGGATTGCCACGTCGATGTCATAGAGATCGAGGTGTTTCTCCCTCATGATCAGATAGTTGTCCTCCTCGGTCTGCGGGCGGATGTCGTGCCGCGAAAATCCCTCGGGATGCAGCCATGGGCGGTGGCCGTGCGGAAAGCTTCCCGCCGGTCCCGGCTTTTCGCCACGAACCAGGAAGTCGCGCCAATAGGGTTCGAGATAGGGAAGCAGGACCTCGGCACTTGACCAGTAATTGTGGACGTCGGTGTCGACGATGAACATGGGATGACCTGCCGCGGCGGATGTTTGAAAGATGCTGCAAATCTGCGCTTGAAGGCGAGACCCGGCAACGCAACCCGGCATGTGAAGTTAATCGAGGATTCCGATTAGCCATTGTCGGGCCGGGCTAAAAAGCGGTAGCCATTGTGAAGCTTTTGCTGGGTGGCCGAGATGCAGATCGAACTGCTCGACACGTTCCTGGACCTGATCGAGACCCGCAACTTCAACCGCACGGCGGAGCGGCTGGGCATCACCCAGTCGACCGTTTCGAGCCGCATCCGTTCGCTCGAGGCGCTGCTCGACAAACAGCTGTTCATCCGTGGCAAGAGCGGCACCGAACCGACCGTTGCCGGCCTCCGCTTCGAGGACCATGCACGCGCCGTCAAGCTCAGGTGGCTCGATGCGCGCCGCGAGATTCAGTCGGTCGGCAAGTTCGACCAGCTGATCCGCATCGGCATCCAGTTCGAGCTCTATGAGCGCGTGTTGGAGGGGTGGCTGGAGTGGGTGCGGACGACGCTGCCCAAACTGGCGATCTACGTCGAGATCGACTATTCGAACCAGATGATACTCGACCTGACGACCGGGAGCCTCGACCTGGCGGTGCTCTACTCGCCACAACATCTTCCCGACATGCATTACGAGCAGATCGCCGAAGAGAATTTCGTCATGGTGTCGACGCGCGGCGTCGCGTTCGACGCGGTCACGCCAGCGGACTATATCCGCGCCAACTATTCCGCCTTCTTCAATCGCGCCCACAAGCAGATGCTGCCGGAACTGGAAAACGTCCCGGTGTCGACAGGAAATGGCGGCGCCGTCGCCTACCTCTTGCGAAGCCGGGGTGGCACCGCCTTCGTCACCGAAACGGTGGCGATGAAATTGCGGCAAGAGGGCGTGGTGCAGCCGGTTGCCGATGCGCCGAAAATCTCGCATCCGATCTATTCGGCCGTGCATGTCAGGCACCACCATTCCCACACGCATCTGCGCCTGCTCAAGGCGCTCAAGCAGATGACGGCATAGTTCAATCGCCGAGTTGGGGATCGCGGCATCGAGGATCGGGTGAATCGACCAAATCGAGCCTACGCTGATTTGCCGCGAACTCCGACTCAAGCCCGCCTTCATCGCCATTTTGATCGTTTTGCGAGGCCGCTCGCTGTGCGATGGATCCTGGGATCACAACGATCCCTGCCCATTGACGGCGTTGCTCCCCTCCGGGGGGCGCTGCCGCCGGGGCAGACTTCTTATTCAGTGCGTTAAACAGATTTTGGTAGCGGGAGACCGCTACATCACAACACCCACTATTGAGGAGGCGCTCTTTTGCTATCGTCGGCATGCGGCTTGACAGCAAGTTGAAGCCATTGTTCGTGGCAAGGATGGATGGTGAGGATACCTGAATAATCAATTATTTACGAGATCTTGTGTAAAAAATCGCACACGAAAGTTCTGCTTCCTTTCTTTTTTCTAATTTTTTGGGTCGCGACCCAGGCCGAACTACATGCGCTTACGGTACAAATTCGAATGTCGGATTCGGCTTTAGGAAAGATTTGACGAGACATCGCATTTGATCCTCACCACCTACGACTGAGTTCCGAAGCCTCCGCGAGGCTATGTGCGCGATGTCCGTGTGCGTTGGGCACTTGAAGAGGCCGGATTGCCCTATCGCGTCGAGAGCACGCCATTTCGCGATCGGGGTGCAGAGCATTTCGTTTGCACCAGCCCTTCGGCCAAGTACCGTGGCTGACCGATGGAGACATCTCGATCTTCGAAGGCGGTGCGATCCTGCTATACCTCGGCGAGCGAAGTGATACGCTGATGCCTATTGACCCGCGAGGCCGCAACGAGGCCAAGGAATGGCTATTCGCGGCGCTCAACTCGGTCGAGATGGCGAGCCTGCCCTGGTCCCTGTTTCAGTTCTGCGGCCAGACCGAAGCGCCCGCATGGAAGCAGTTCGACGAGTTCCTAAAGGCGCGGCTCCGGCACATCGAGCCAATCCTAGCCGGGCGCAAATGGCTGGCTGGGACCTTCTCCGTCGCCGACATCCTCATGGCCGATGTGCTGCGCCTCGTCGATCGCTCGACGGGCTGGCGGCATATCCCGCCTGCCGCGCCTATGTCGCACGCGCCATGACCCGCCCATCCTTTGTGAAGGCATACGCGGACCAGATGGCGCATTTTGCTGCTCAAGACTAACGGGCCAGCGCGAAAGCCCTAAGCCACATTTGACGAGCATTCAACGACGAATGGCTGGCTCCTCGAGCGTGGGATTGCGGCCATATTAGCTTGAGTGCATATTCCGATGGCCGGGAACTTTCCATTCCCGGGAACGGCTTGGTGCCAAAGGGGGGGAGTTATGACGGCTAATGTACAAATGCCGGTGAAGAGCCGCGACATTCACAACCACCACATGAATTCGACGACATGGGACAATTTTAAGTTCCGAGATGACGATATCATCCTGGCGACCTATGCAAAATCCGGCACGACCTGGACACAGCAAATACTGGCACAATTGATTTTCAACGGCGCCGAGGGCATCGAAATCTCGAAGCTATCACCCTGGTACGATCTGCGCATTATGCCGCCAGAGGCGCTGGCCGCACTGGAGGGGCAAACGCATCGCCGCTTCGTCAAAACCCATTTGCCAGTGGACGCTCTGGTGTTTTCGCCAAAGGCTAAATACCTCTACGTCGCTCGCGACGGCCGCGATATGGTGTGGAGCCTCTACAACCACCATCTCAACGCCAACGAACATTGGTACGGCGCCTTGAACAACACGCCGGGACGGGTCGGCCCGCCGATCGACCCGCCGCCCGGCGACATCGCTAAATACTTTCGCGATTGGCTGGAGAAGGACGGCTATCCCTTCTGGTCATTTTGGGAAAACGTGCGCTCCTGGTGGGAAATCCGCGACCTACCCAACGTGAAACTCCTCCACTTCAATGATCTGAAGCGAGACCTTCCCGGCACGATCAGACGCATCGCAGGATTTCTCGACATCGGGATCGACGACTCGGCCTTCCCGGCAATCGTCGAGCACTGCACTTTCGACTACATGAAATCACACGCTGAATCGGTGACCCCGCTGGGCGGCATGCTATGGGAGGGCGGGGCCCAGACCTTTATCCACAAGGGCACCAATGGCCGCTGGAAGGGCGTGCTGACGTCGGCTGATATCTCCGCCTATGAACTCACGGCCGAACGCGAACTCGGCCGAGAATGCGCGCAATGGCTGGAGCGTGGCAAGCAAACATGAACGAGCCGACAAACCCCATCAAAGCGTACGAAGGCTATGGTTCCGTCAGCTGATTGGAGCCTCACCAGCGCGCGTTTCTGCCGGCCGCTCTCCTACACCGCCGAAGCTTCCCTTTAATTGTGGTTGTCCAACAAAAGGGCAAGCTTTCTGGTTGCGGCGCTTTCTACAATCAGTTCCTCCAAACCGCTGTCGCCGACGCGCGATTTGTTGACGCGACGCCTGATTACACGGAGCGCTTCAGATATCGAAACTGCGGTGGTCTTCGCGTGATCATCCAGATATCGGCCGACTTCAATCACGGCATCTGCATCGATGTCGAATGGCAATTCTCGCATGGCACCCTCCCGCGCGGCACCCGAACCCTGCGAGCATACAACTGCCAGCCAAACGCAGCATCATCAATAAGGAGGAAGCCCGCGCCTCAATTTCACAATGACGATTGCAGGCTGGGATTCAGCCATAACGATGGTGACGCTATGCTGCCGCCCAGACCATAGATCCTACCGGAACGCTTAAGCTGCTGAATGTCTGGTATGCGGCCTCAGTTCGGTCGCCTTGATCCAGAATTGTTTCGCCCAATAGCAGACATTCGAAAACCGCACTTGTTGGTCGGCAGCGCGCCACAGAACGAGACATAGTCAGGCGTACCGCCCATGGCCCCGAAAACCGTTAACGCACGCACGCGCGCCGAAAGCGCGGAGCTTTCTAGTCCCGAGCTTTGGGGGTAGTGTGCGTGTGCGGAATATCTTCGCGGCTATCGCGCGCCGGAAACCCTGCACTTGCGCGAAATTCGGTGCATTCCGTGTATCGAGGGGAGCGGGGCGACCGAATGACAACCTTTGTTATGGTGCACGGCGCGTGGCATGGTGGGTGGTGTTGGCGAAAGGTCGCTCAGTCACTGAAGGTGCCGGGCAGCGATCTGTATACCCCCACCCTTACCGGCCTCGGTGAGCGAGCACATCTCGCCTCTCCAGACATCGACCTGGAAACGCACATTTGCGATGTGCTCGGTGTGCTGGAGACCGAGGACTTGAGAGATGTTGTCCTAGTTGGACACAGTTACGCGGGAATCGTGGTCTCGGCAGCCGCGGACAGGGCGGCCAGCCGGATAGCGCGAGTTGTCTATCTCGACGCCATCGTTCCCCGCGACGGCCAGTGCCTGTACGACTGTGCATCGGCGCAGGCCAGGGACTATTTCGAGGAGCAGGCGCGAGTCGGGGGTGAGGGCTGGCGCATCCCCGCCAGCGCGGCGACCGTGCAATTCCTCGGGTTGAAGGAAGAAGAGGACGTCCGTTGGGTAATCCCAAGGCTTACCGCGCACCCGATCCGCACTTTCAGGGAGCCGGTCAAACTGAGTGCGGGTTTCCAATGGGTGCCACGGACCTACGTCAATTGCATCGGCGATAAACCACTTGGCCAGCCAAAGAGCGCGCAAGCCGCTGATATCGAGGACTACCACGAGTTGCGGACGGGACACGACGCCATGGTGACCGCACCAGACGATGTCGCCGAGTTGCTGAGCCGGATCGCGGAGGACATCACCGCCTAGCCCGGGGCATCGGCGGACGCGCCGCAATCTGCTCGAACCTGAACGGCCGCTCGGCACAATTGCGAAAGACGCCACTTAGCCAACGGCGACATTGGTCAAACTGCGACGCCTACCGAAGCCTACCGAAGCCAGGCCAAGGACCGCAGCTTTTGCAAATTGGCTGCCTAAAGCGATCAGACTGGCGCCGCCCCAAAGCGGCCGGTCGGCATCGTGTCAGGAGTGGAGCCTGCGAAGCATCAAATGGTGAGCTGACAGCGGCTCAGGGCCTGCGACCCGATCGACGCCAGATATCCGGCGATCCATTTGTTTACCACGGTGCCGGAGGGGCGCGTGACTTGCCGGGCACCGACAAGGAATTCGAGACTGTCGACCGCGCATGTTTCCTGATCTCTTTGCGCTCGATTGGCGGGATCGATACCCCTTATCCAATGCGCCAGCCACTGCGGGATCTTACGAATATGTATTCCAGCGGAAATGCGCGGGAAACAAAAATGGCTCATTGCTTCGGGCAGAATGGAGTCATCTCAATGAACAGGATCGCTGAAACCTTCTGGATTGCTGCCGCGCTGGTTCTGGGCGCGGCCCTTGCAGCCGTCGCGGTACCGATCGTTGCCATCGTTTGCTTTTTGGCGCTCGCGCTTCCTGTGGCGATGCGGAGGGTTCATCGTCACCGCTATTGTGGCGATTTCATTTCTCCCTCCACTCGAAAAGGCCCGGCTAGTTGGTCCCGCCTTGCTCCGACCATAGAGACGACCTACACCGTGGTTGGGCGATCGTAGCCCTGTAAGGGTGTCTGCGGCTGCAACGATGGCCGTTGCCGCGATGGCGCGGGATACGTTTCGGACACTGCCGCATCGAACTGGCGTTCTGGGTATCGCCCGCAATAAAGAGCACAATGAATGTTGGATGAAAGTGCCCAGGAGCCGCTTGCGATTCCATTGGCTCCACAAGCTGACAGATTCGGCGGAAACGACGGCCTTGCGTTCCAAGGCGCGGCTGGCCTGCATCCGGAACCACCACGTGCATCCGTCGTCGGGTCACTCGATGGCATTGGCGCAATTGGCCTGCACGACTTTATTGCGCAGCAGTTTTCCATGCCGGAGGGCATGTGCGGGCGTGCGGCCGGGGCAGTCATGGGTCTGATAAATCACCTGCCCAACAGGCGGGCCATCGAACGATTGGACATCGGCGAGCAGGATGACGTGCTTGAAATAGGGTTTGGGCCTGGTTGGGCGCTCAAGAAAATGGCCAGACTTGCGCACGGCGGCACGATTACAGGGGTGGATCGGTCGCCGACGATGGTTCGTCAGGCCCAAATTCGAAATCGAGCCGCAATTCAAGACGGAAAGCTGAAATTGATCCACGGCACCTTCGAGCGGCTGCCAGTGGAAAGCGCCTCAATGGACAAGATTCTGGCTGTCAACGTGATTTACTTCTGCTCGCCGACCGGAACCGCCTTGGCGGAAGCCCACAGGGTTCTGCGTCCAGGCGGAACAATGTCGATCTACGCGACAGATTGCTCTTCAATGAAGAGGTTGCAATTCGTTGGCCCCGAAACCCGACAAACATTTGATCCAAAAGGACTTGAGGATTTCCTCGGCAGGAGCGCATTTGCGTCGGATCAAATCGATATTCAAGTGATTTGGTTGCCATTCGGCTTTCGCGGCCTGGTGGCGCGACTGTGCAAGCGGTGACTTGGTGTACAGGGTGTACCGCGCGCCAACTGACCATCTTCGAAGCACCAGCGTGGCCGTTGCCAACCACAATGACGGCACCGATTGCCGCCATGACTGGGCCCAAGAAAGGGCGGATCCCATCTGCCACGCCGATCGGTGCCAACCAGGGATTCACCCTGACCAAGCCCGGTAGCCTGAAAGGCTCCGCCTGCTCTGCGGAGGGCAAATGCCCAATAACGCGCGATTGCGACTGCTGGTAGCCGGTGCTTTCGCAGCCATTGTCGTTGGGGTTGGTTATTATGTCCTCGGCGAGCATCGATCACACCGGCAAGGAGAAGAAGCAACGCTGCAGCAACTGGTGGATAAAGCGCTGCGGCAGGGGTGCCTCGATGACTTGAACGCCACGCTTTCCATCCCGCAGAGCCACCCTTATGAAGTCGCGAACTGCCTCCGAATGGGTATTTAAGCGAAGCGGAGGTGAAAAGTCGGGAGGATAAACTTGGCATCCCACTGCACTAGACTCAGGAAATTTTGGCCCGGCAGTCCGATACGTCTTCGGCATCGAAGAAACAGATGCTGACGGACACTCATGCAACGGTGATGGGTCATTCAGGGCCAGATTCAGATCCTGGGCGGCTGTATCGCATCTGACACGTGAAGGGCCAAAATTTTTGGTGATCCGTCGTGCCTGGGCCTGTGTGATCCCGTGCTTCCTGGCGAAATAGGCGGGTTCACAGGGTTTTTGCACTTCCGGCTAGCGCCATCTTTTCTTCGTGTCGACTGGCAGAGGACGAACAGCTCCGGCCGAAAACGTGTATTTGGCAAAAGGGATCCGGCTTGTGAGCGGTATGCCCATATCCAAATCGACCGCCGAAATCGCCTTCAGAATCCTGATGTTGGGATGGCGTTCGGGCCGTCTGATCGTGATCTTCTGTTCCGAGCGTGCCAGGTTTTTTCATGCAGCTAAAGAAATCGCCAGGCAGGTTGGTTCCTTGGTAAATCCGAACATCGTTTCAGAAACCTTTCCAGCCGAGTTGAGGCTAGCGGTCCGTTGGGCTGGTCATGCCTCTCAGGTCCATTGGAACAACAATGCCATGCCGAACGTCGGGGGTTGTCAAGTGACAGGAACAATTCATGCCCTGCGGGCAAGAGCTGGGAACGGCGAGAACCGCTGGGCGCGCTCTTGGGAGTCGCATATGAATACCAGGCGGCGGCTTTTACGGCCGAGGGCGCTGGTACTAGGTCCGTAACGCACCGATGACGGACGGGCGGATGATGAACGGGAGGGTAACGAACAATCGGTTCGTGGGAGAACCGATCCGCATACTCGTAGAGCGTGGGTGTCAGCGTGATCGGACCTGCGGGTCGTAGCGATCCGCACCTCCCCATCCAGCCAGACAAGCTCCTGCAGGAAAACCGGCTATCGTCGGTTGGAATGGACGGGGTGTTCGCAGCGCGCGGCAATAGATTTTTGAACGGAGATTGGGTCCGCGCGAGCCCGCCCATGCCCGATGTGCACCAACTGGTCGGGTGCGGTGAACGGAAATGGGGCCGACATCAAGCAGCGCGTAAGCCTGAAGATTCTCGGACGAAGTCCGGTGGAGCGCCAGATCGCGTTCGCGCAGGAGTGCGGGTGGCGTGATTTGAATTTCGTCCAGACAGCGGGAGATGACTATGCTCGTGATCTTGGCCTCATCAACGCCGACGGGAGTGAGAACCTGAGAACCCAGCTCTCTGTGTGTTTAAGCGCGACGGCGACCGAGTGCGCCTATTCTGGGCCAGCGAAATGTCGGCCGACATGGCCGATCCTGGCCAGGATCCTCGCGATGCTCCGACATCGCTTCGCTTTGGTCCATCCTGGATCTAACTCCCGGCGGTCGCGGAACAGATTGGTATCCGAAGCTCAGCTATTAGAGGATTCCGCCGAGCTTGGCTTGACCGCTGAAGAGCAGCGGAACGAAATTCGCTACGTTGGCAAATCGCCACGTCCAACCTCAGGCTTGCGCCCCGCTCGCGGTAATCAGTGCCACCTGTATCTGCGGTCCATCTGGCGCTCATATCTGAAGTCCTCAAAAACCCCAGCCGCGGTCCGGACCAAAAGGCACACCAGATCGTGCCCCGGATAGGGGTGCCATTTGACTGGCGAATGGTAGACCGCCTCGGCGGCAATGACAGAGCCCAGCTCGCCAAAGTCACTGCTTGCGATCATGGCAAGCCACTTGGCCAGGGTTGTCCGCGCCGCCGTACCGAGAGCGGTGTCGTCTAGTCGTCGAGAGTATCGCGGATTTGGAGGCCTTTATGCGAAGGATTCGTTTCAGTAGCCATGGCCAACTCTTCCTTCCTTGGAGGATAAGATAGGGCTGTTCCAAGGACGAATGGCGCCGACGCATTCCAACATCAAGGATGAATTACTGCTCGCAGGACGCGCAGGCCTCGGCTCGGCGCGCACCAACCGATGCGAGATTCATACGGAGAATAGGGCTGCCTAACCACCTCTTTATCAATACTTCACCATAGGGACAACGGTCGCGGAACCTTTCTGATTGCTGCGGACTTCTGGGATTCAGTGCGAATCCAACCAAATGAAGGGGCCTCCGCATGAAAGTCACTGCAGCAGGTATCGACCGGATCAAGATCGGCAATGCGGACGCGAGCGGCCGCGGCGCGCAATTCGTCGTTTGGCTTTATCTTCAAGTCGACGAAGGCGGGACACAGACCGGTCAGGAACTGGTGGTGTCCGTGCCGTACGACGCGCATATGACGTTCGACGATCTCGCCTCCCAAGCTTTCGAGAAGGGGCACGCTATGCTTCGCGCCTGCTGCGAGGTAGACGAGTCCATGTGGTGGAAGCAGTTCAATCGCAGCCTTGCGCCACTGCCCGAATGGACATCAGGTGCGCAGTAGCCGGCAGAACCTTTGTTGCCGCTACGCGGCGGCAACGTCGCTACTCTAAAGGCTGGAATCTTTGCCATTCTTCTCGTCGATCTGAACGATCAGGTTGCGTCATTGGCGGACATTCGAAGCAGAAACTTCCGCCTTCACTGACATAGCCGCCGCCTTGGCGTGGGCGAGTAGCGGCCAATCCTGCTCTACCGGGTTTAGTTCAGCAACCGACTTCCTGAAGGCCTCCCGCACGATGTCGAAATCACAAGCGGAGAATTGTCCGTTATTGTCCACAATGGCAGCCCTCACGCAACGGATACCCTTCAATAATTTCGTCGAATTCGCTGGTTCAAGATCACTCGATTGTACGTTTTTAACAAAATCGCGGTGTGCTTACTTGCCTGCCATCCCGATGACGGGCTTTTACAATTCTCCCGGAACAAGACGAGTATACGGTTGCCGGTTGATGCCGGCGGCAAACCCGAGCCGTAGCCATCTAGGGGACCGTACGGAATCTTAATACTTCAAGCTCACCGTACCTGTCTGGATTAGACAGGCGATATCCGATTGCGTGGCCTGCGATTACCCAATCCCGGTCGCGCTTCGAATGCCTACCGCATTGGAATGGACCCATCAGAATGCGCGACGTCACTCCTTGTCGACCGCACCCAAGAACCTTGGGATGGGCGGGCACGACGGCGCTCGCGATGGGAGGCAGCAATCAAAGCCTCTTTCTGATAGCCGCCCTTTTTGTCGGCCAAGGGAATATTCCCGGTCAAGGAAGCGCAGCGGTCCCGTTGCTCGTTGTTGGTCTGCTTCTTAGTTGGGCTGCGGCGCCGGCGTGGACCGAATTGGTTCTCATGTGGCCAAACCGCGTTGGCGGTATCTCTGCAGCGTGCGCGGAAGCTTTCCGGCCCTACAGTCCCGTCCTCTCTGCCTTGACAGGCACCTGCTACTGGTGGGGTTGGGTCCCAACGTGCGGACTGACCGCGGTTCTTTCAGCGTCCGCAATCCAGCAATGGTACCTGCCGGGCATCCCCGTGGAGGCGGTCGCCTGCGCGCTCATCGGGTTTTTTACGGCGGTCAACCTGTGTGGAATCAAGTGGGTGGTACGACTGGCGATGCCGATCGCTACATTCTCCGCGATGCTTGCGTTTCTGTCATCCTTTATCCCGGTCATTAGCGGCGCGGTTGACTGGCGGCAGGCGACTGACTTTACACTGACAAGTCCGTTTGCCGGGCTGTTCGGCAACATCACGTCGGTAATGGCAGGACTATATCTGATCGGATTCGCCGCGCCGGCGTTTGAGGCCGCAGCTTGCCATGTTGGGGAAACCATCGACCCTAACCGCAATATTCCTCGCGCGATGTTGGCCAGCGCGGGAATGGCCGGCATCTATTTCTTCGTCCTGCCGGTTGTTTGGTTGGGTGTGCTTGGGCCAGGGCCGCTCGGCACGGACCTCGCGGTGGTCCTCGGCCCCACGTTTGCTCCCCTATTGGGCAGTTTTGGCAAAGCCGCTGCCATCTGGTTTATCATGTTGAACATGTTTCATGGAACGTTGCAGCCCCTGGCAGGCGCCGCGCGGACCCTTGCGCAACTGAGCGAAGACGGCCTGCTGCCGAGGTTCCTGGCCAGCCGCACCGCAACGGATTGTCCATGGGCGGCAACGCTGCTCACTGCTGGCGCAGCCATAGGTTTCATGCTGTGCGGATACCCGCTCTGGATGATTGCTGCGGCCAATTTTACCTATCTGATTAGCATCTGCATGCCCAACATCGCAGTCTGGCTCTTGCGCCGAGACCATCCCGATGCCAAGCGACCCTTCCATGCTCCCAGGGGAACGATCGTCCTTGGCTTAGGGGCGGCGGCAATATGGCTATTGACCGCCGTACTGGGATTCCAGCAGTTTGGCCTTCCTACTGTATTGTTCGGTCTGGCATTGGCATATTCGGGCGCTGCGCTTTACGCGTGGCGCGCTATTGAGGATCGGCACGCACTGGGTCTACCCTTGCTGGCGCGCACGCTTCACCTGAAGCTCACCGGAGCCATGCTTTTTGTGCTCGTGCTTGACGGTGCCGGTTATTTCTTGGCAATCAGCAGCGTTTCCCACGTGCAGGCTCCACTGATCGCAGCGCTGGAGGACATATTTGTTGTCGTCGCGCTACTGACCATCAGCGTCGGCCTGGTTTTGCCGGGAATGATTACTCATTCGGCAAGCGAGGTGACCAATGCAGCGAAGCGTTTGACATCCGGAACGTTAAAGGACTTCTCTCTCGCCATGGCTGCTCTGGGGCGAGGAGACCTCGACGCGGCGCACGCCTCGGTGAACATCTTACCGGTGAGGGTAAACTCTCGGGACGAACTCGGAGAGATGGCCGAAAGCTTCAACCTCCTGCAAGATGAAGTGAAAGAGGCCGCCCACGGCCTGGACGAGGCGCGCGAGAATATGCACTTAGCGCGCACGGAACTGATGGCACGGCACCAGAAAATCGAGCATCTTGCACATCACGATACCCTCACCGGTCTGGCGAACCGCACCTCGCTGGCATCGCACCTGGCCAGGACGCTCGAGCAGGCAAGAGCATCGCACAGCAGCTTTGCCGTTCTCAGCATCGACCTTGACCATTTTAAAGAGGCCAACGACGTTTTTGGGCACGCGGCCGGCGACGATCTTCTGTGCGCCATCTCCCGGCGCCTTGAAGCTGCGGCGCCCGAAGCCTTTATCGCCCGCATGGGTGGCGACGAATTCACACTTATCCTGTCCATGGATGAACAGCCCGCTGGAGCCCAGGAAGTCGCCGACCGTCTGTTCGAATCGGCGGCAGGCGAATTCGAAATCCGGCGCCAGCACATTTCCATCGGACTGAGCATCGGCGCGGCGATCTATCCGAGGGACGGCGAGAATGCGGCGGCGCTATTGGCAAATGCCGACGCCGCGCTCTACCGAGCCAAGGCGGACGGTCGTCGAATGCTGCAGTTCTTCGATCCTGAAATGGACAGGCGGCTAAGAGAACGTTACGCCTTGCAGCGAGATTTGCGTTCGGCAATCGCACATGGCGAACTTGTGCTCCACTATCAGCCGCAAGCTCGGATAGACGGCGAAATCTTTGGTTTTGAGGCACTCGCCCGGTGGCACCATCCAAGACATGGACTCGTCTCGCCGACGGCGTTTGTCCCCCTTGCCGAACAGGATGGCACGATCGTTGAAATAGGTGAATGGACGCTCCGGCAGGCATGCAAGGAGGCCGCCTCCTGGGCCGTGCCCCTGCAAATCGCCGTCAATCTTTCCCCTGTGCAATTCCGTTTCGGGGACCTGGTGGGGCTCGTTCATTCGATCCTCTACGAGACCGGCCTTACGCCGGGACGCCTGGAATTGGAAATCACCGAAGGGGTTCTCATCCGTGATCGGGCAACCGCGTTGTCGGTTTTGCGGCGATTGAAGGCATTGGGCGTCAGGATCTCCATGGATGATTTTGGAACCGGATATGCTTCCCTTTCCTCGCTACAGGCGTTTCCATTCGACAAGATCAAGATTGATCGCAGTTTCGTTTCCGGCGTCAACTCGAATGCCCAGTCCGCCGCCATCGTACGAACGATTCTCAGCCTGGGAAATGCGCTGACCTTGCCTGTCATCGCAGAGGGCGTTGAAACAGAAGACGAGCGTGTTTTCTTGATGACGGAAGGATGTCCCGAGATTCAGGGTTATCTCGTGGGGCACCCGCATCCAATAGCGCTCTATGAAGAAGTGACGAATGGCTTGGGTACCCGATCAAAATTCTCTGGTGAAAAACAGGATTCGGAAGTTGCTTTGCGCAAGCGAGCAAATGTTGCCAGCTAGCCTAGAAACCTGTCTTACGGTCTTCTACCTGAGCGCTGTCATAGCAATTGCCTAGGGCCCCAATTGTTACACGCCTTCCTGCCTATGCCGTCCTTCAGGGACAAAGCTTCTGGGCTCGGTCGGGAAGCCACAAGGTGACGCTCGACCATTATCAGGCGGTTTGGAAAAGCCTAAAGGCCCCCCGCCGACCCAGGCCCGCGCCCATGACGTGGCGATGCGCCCCACGCACCAGAATCGTAAAAAATAGAGCAAAGTTAGAATGTCCGCCTTACCAAGGCAACGTTCAAGAAAGAATGGCTAACAGCGGCTAAGCAGCTCCGAACGACCATTAGCTTTTAGCTCCACGACATGTCCGCTTTCGGTGCTCAGTCGAAGCGGTACGAACGCCCTAAATGCTGAAGGGTTTCGGGTGCCGGCAGGCGTCGTCTAATCGCAGCCGATAATGCAAGCCCTTTTTTCAGCCCTTTTTGCCACACGAAGTGTCGTATGCCGGGAGCACGGTCGTCTTCGCAGTCGATATGATGTCGCTGCATGATGGGTCTCCACGGAACGGCCCTTCCACTGTACGAAGCGCACGCGTCAAGATGGCTTGACGGTGCAACGCCTGTTCTCGGAATGGGCCAGCTCACGTCCCGGCAGGGACGTCTCGGCGCAATCGACGGTAAAAATTTATGCTGTAGCGGTCGTCCGACTGAACAGTTCACCTGATTTCAGCATGGCATGCATGATGACCGCCAGCTTCCGGGCGACGGCGACAGCGGCCCGCTTGAACCCGAGTTTCTCACGAAGTTTGAGCCCCCAGGTTCGCAATTCACTTTCCTCATGAGTGCGCGTCAAGATCACGGTCGCGGCCTCATACAGAAGAGCTCGCAGATTGGCGTCACCACGTCTTGAGATATGTCCGTCATAGTCGACCTCGCCAGATTGATATCGCCGCGTGGTCAAACCAATCCACGCACCCACGGATCGTGACTTGGCGAAGTTGGAGGGATCTTCAATCGCCGTGGTAAAGGTGGTTGCGGTCACGACGCCGATGCCGGGTATCGTCATCAAGAGCTGGCATGCTTGGCTCTCGCGCGCCGCAGACGTGAGTTGACGCCCCAGTTCAGCGGCTCTTGCTCGCATGGTGCGCCATGCCTCCAATATTGGAAGAATAATTCGTGCTAGTCCCTATGATTGCTGGGCCTGAGGGCGGCCCGTCATCCGATATGCAACGGTACGAGGGTTAAGCCGGCTGGCCGGCGCAGAGCCTCATGCATAGGAGACGGGCCATATGGACCATATCAGATTTGTCGGTTTGGATATTCACAAGGAACGGATCTCAGTCGCGGTGGCGGAGAGCGGACGCTCCGGCTCGGTGGAATATCTCGGCGAGATTGCCAATGATGCTGATACCATCAGCAAGCTGTGCGATCGTCTCAGGCGGTCCGGCAAGCCACTGGCGTTTTGTTATGAGGCCGGCCCGTGCGGCTATGGCGTTCATCGCTAACTCACGCGCCTCGGCCATCGGTGCGACGTGGTGGCGCCATCGCTGATTCCGCGGAAGCCTGGCGATCGGGTGAAGACGAACCGTCGCGACGCCACCATGCTCGCCCGCCTTCATCGGGCCGGAGAGTTGACCCCAGTCTGGGTGCCGACGCCGATCATGAAGCCATGCGCGACCTGATCCGGTTGCGCAGCGTCGTGCGACAGGTGGTGACGCGAGCGCGCCAACATCTTCAAGGATTTCTGCTGCGTCACGGGCGCAAGCATGAGCGCGGGACGGCCTGGCGAAAGGCTTACCGGCGATGGCTTTCGACATTGGCCTTCGACCATCCCGCTCAGCAGATCGCATTTCAGGACTACGTCGATGCTGTCATGGATGCGGAACGGCGCCTGCAGCAGGTCGAGGAACAGATACTCAGCCTGCTCCCGGAATGGAACCAGCGCCCGGTCGTTGACGCCTTGCAGGCGATGCGCGGCATCGCGCTGATTAATGCCGTGGTGCTGGTCGCGGAGGTCGGTGACTTCACACGCTTCTCAAACCCACGCCAGCTCATGGCCTATTTTGGCCTGGTCCCCGGAGAACAATCGAGTGGTGAGACCGTCTGGCGCGGCGGCATCACCAAGACCGGCAACACTCATGCCCGGCGCGCGCTGGTCGAAGGCGCCTGGGCTTACCGGATGAGAGCGCGCATCGGCCGGCACAAGGTCGACCGGATCGAGGCGCTGCCGAAAGTCGTTCGCGATATCGGGTGGAAAGCGCAAGTTCGACTGTGCACCCGATATCGTCGGCTGAGCGCGCGCGGCAAGAATGCGAACGTCGTCAATGTCGCCATCGCACGCGAGATGGTGGGCTTCATCTGGTCGATCGCCTGCACGGTTCAATCCGCGCCAAAGACGGCGTGACCACTATTTGACAGACAGCCAGCAGAGGAGACCACAACACAGGATCAGCCTCGGCGCGATATGCGGCGCTGGAGGCGGGACAATGCCGGGGAGCCCTCGTCTCCACTATGAGCCTCGACGCTCGCCACCTAGACAGAGGCAGCCCCAAACGAAACCAGGTCATGCGGCCCGACCCGCGGATGAGAGATTGTTGACCGACGTTCAAGTCCCGCCTCTTGCACCTCATATCCGCCGTACAAGTGCCTCGACCGCCGATCCGGATCGGCGGGCCGCAGCTTATGTCAAAGGCCATTGTCAGCAATCATGAGAGTGGATTGATCGAGACAAAAGAGTCCGATGTTGGATTCCCATCTGTTTTCGCATGTGCGACGATCGGGCATGCGCACCGGTATTACATTTGACGTCACTGCCGCCGACAGGATCCAGCTCGAAGCCATCGTGGCAAAGCACGGTTCGCCGCAGAAGCATGCGTGGCGGGCGAAGATCATTCTGATGAGCGATGACGGCTTGGGAACCGTGACCATTATGCAGGCTACCGGCAAATCGAAGACCTGCGTGTGGCGATGGCAGGAGCGTTTTATGGCCGAAGGCGTGGATGGCCTTTTGCGCGACAAGAGCCGCCCGCCAGGCATTGCGCCACTCGATCCCGAACTGGTCGATCAGGTGATCGCGCTGACGCTGGAAACGCCCAAGCAAGAGGCCACACACTGGACCGTTCGCGCGATGGCAAAGGCGGTGGGGATCGCGGCCTCTTCGGTCGTCAAGATATGGCACGAGCATGGTCTTGCACCGCACCGCTGGCGCAGCTTCAAACTGTCGAATGACAAGGCCTTTGCCGAGAAACTGCACGATGTCGTTGGGCTCTACGTCTCGCCGCCGGCCCATGCCATTGTTCTTTCCGTCGATGAAAAGAGCCAGATCCAGGCGCTGGACCGCACCCAGCCAGGACTTCCGTTAAAGAAGGGGCGGGGTGGCACGATGACCCATGATTACAAGCGCCACGGAACCACCACCCTGTTTGCTGCCCTCAATGTTCTCGACGGCTCGGTGATCGGCCGCAACATGCAGCGACACCGGCATCAGGAGTTCATCCGTTTCCTCAACGTGATTGAGGCGCAACTGCCGAAGGATAAGGCAGTCCACGTCATTCTCGACAACTACGCGACCCATAAGCAGCCGAAGGTCCGCGCCTGGCTGGCAAGACATCCGCGATGGACCTTCCACTTCGTTCCAACATCATGTTCATGGCTCAACGCTGTCGAGGGCTTCTTCGCCAAACTGACACGACGTAGACTGAAACACGGTGTCTTCCACTCCGTCGTCGATCTGCAGGCGGCAATCAACCGCTTCATGACTGAGCACAATCACGAACCCCGGCCATTCGTCTGGAAAGCAGACCCCGATGAGATCATTGCAGCCGTCAAACGCGGGCACCAAGCGTTGGAATCAATCCACTCTCATGATTGCTGACAATGGCCTTTGACATAAGCTGCGGCCCGCCGATCCGGATCGGCGGTCGAGGCACTTGTACGGCGGATATGAGGTGCAAGAGGCGGGACTTGAACGTCGGTCAACAATCTCTCATCCGCGGGTCGGGCCGCATGACCTGGTTTCGTTTGGGGCTGCCTCTGTCTAGGTGGCGAGCGTCGAGGCTCATAGTGGAGACGAGGGCTCCCCGGCATTGTCCCGCCTCCAGCGCCGCATATCGCGCCGAGGCTGATCCTGTGTTGTGGTCTCCTCTGCTGGCTGTCTGTCAAATAGTGGTCACGCCGTCTTTGGCGCGGATTGAACCGTGCAGGCGATCGACCAGATGAAGCCCACCATCTCGCGTGCGATGGCGACATTGACGACGTTCGCATTCTTGCCGCGCGCGCTCAGCCGACGATATCGGGTGCACAGTCGAACTTGCGCTTTCCACCCGATATCGCGAACGACTTTCGGCAGCGCCTCGATCCGGTCGACCTTGTGCCGGCCGATGCGCGCTCTCATCCGGTAAGCCCAGGCGCCTTCGACCAGCGCGCGCCGGGCATGAGTGTTGCCGGTCTTGGTGATGCCGCCGCGCCAGACGGTCTCACCACTCGATTGTTCTCCGGGGACCAGGCCAAAATAGGCCATGAGCTGGCGTGGGTTTGAGAAGCGTGTGAAGTCACCGACCTCCGCGACCAGCACCACGGCATTAATCAGCGCGATGCCGCGCATCGCCTGCAAGGCGTCAACGACCGGGCGCTGGTTCCATTCCGGGAGCAGGCTGAGTATCTGTTCCTCGACCTGCTGCAGGCGCCGTTCCGCATCCATGACAGCATCGACGTAGTCCTGAAATGCGATCTGCTGAGCGGGATGGTCGAAGGCCAATGTCGAAAGCCATCGCCGGTAAGCCTTTCGCCAGGCCGTCCCGCGCTCATGCTTGCGCCCGTGACGCAGCAGAAATCCTTGAAGATGTTGGCGCGCTCGCGTCACCACCTGTCGCACGACGCTGCGCAACCGGATCAGGTCGCGCATGGCTTCATGATCGGCGTCGGGCACCCAGACTGGGGTCAACTCTCCGGCCCGATGAAGGCGGGCGAGCATGGTGGCGTCGCGACGGTTCGTCTTCACCCGATCGCCAGGCTTCCGCGGAATCAGCGATGGCGCCACCACGTCGCACCGATGGCCGAGGCGCGTGAGTTGGCGATGAACGCCATAGCCGCACGGGCCGGCCTCATAACAAAACGCCAGTGGCTTGCCGGACCGCCTGAGACGATCGCACAGCTTGCTGATGGTATCAGCATCATTGGCAATCTCGCCGAGATATTCCACCGAGCCGGAGCGTCCGCTCTCCGCCACCGCGACTGAGATCCGTTCCTTGTGAATATCCAAACCGACAAATCTGATATGGTCCATATGGCCCGTCTCCTATGCATGAGGCTCTGCGCCGGCCAGCCGGCTTAACCCTCGTACCGTTGCATATCGGATGACGGGCCGCCCTCAGGCCCAGCAATCATAGGGACTAGCGCGTCCTCGCCATCGAGTAGCCGATAGATGTTTTTCTCAAAGGTGCTGCCTTGCCCACGGGGAACGACTAGCCCGAACGTTTTCAGGAGGCCGCGTATCTGATTTGAAAGATCGGTTGTGATGCGAACGAGCTTTGTACGTCCAGCAACCAAAGTGCGTATCAGCATGCTGTCGTAACCCTTCACCCGCACTTCCCGATAGAAACCTACCTCAGCCAGATGCGCCAAGCCGTCGGCGTCGTTCGCGTCAGTTTTATTCGGCGCCATGTCCAGCGCCGCTTTGGCGTGACGGGCGTCGATACAGATCGCCGGCACTCCTTGCCGGATCAGTCCATGATAGAACCAGACTGACAGCGGGCCGGTTTCGAACACCACCCGTTCGACATCGGCCGCACGCTTGCGGATCAACTCCGCTAGCAGCGTAGGGTCTGACGGGCACTTGCCCCGCCACACCCGTTTGCCTGCGCGCCGTATGGAAACGGCAGTCTCTTTCAAAGATGCGTCAAGCCCGATAAACTCACCCATAATTGTTCTCCCTCCGATAATCGGGCCTGGCGCCAATCGTGAGCCCGTCTCTTCAATCATATCGGGGAGCAACCACCTGTCGCCCGCTATTCATCACGTATGCAGACGAAGCGAATCACTCCGCGATTACCCCATGTACGAAAGCCTCTCATGCAGGAACCCGCGGGCCACAGTTGGTGGCCATGAGGATTTTAGTTTGCGGCTGATGTCGGCGACGGCGTGACCGCCCCCGTTAGGCGACGCGGTGGACACGGACGGACCGCTCAGCGAAGCCCCCGCACAGCCTTGTAGCCAAGAACCATGCAAAATTTGCAGAACGACTCGGGCGGCAAAGTTAAAGGCAATGGCGAATCTTCCACGCCGAGTTTGACCAACGGCGCCCTGGACAATTTGCCATTGCCTTTCAGGTCGCGGATTGGCTGCTGGTGCCAAGACCAAGTCGAGGAGGCCGCTCGTGCAAGCTCTGGGAGCGCGCAGCGCTCGCACCTATAGTCCAGAAGCGTCCCGCCGATGTGATCGGCAAACCCGTCCGCGTCATGCGCATTGCACCGGCGAGGAAGCCGACGATGTTTTTGGGGACGTCAAGAAGCCTGGGCTCCCTTTTGTACATGCCATTCACGCAGCATGCGCTTCCCTACTGTTCGCTGCGTGCTTTACGCGTTCGCTGGCCAGCAGCACGACCGGACAGTCCACGCCGGCAAGGACCGCCATAGCGGTGTCGCCGAAGAACAGCTCATCGCCCGGCCGTTGCGTCACGCCCATCACCACCATCACTATACCCTTGGCCACTTCGCGGGCGATCGCTTCGTTGGGTGCGGCGCTGGTGCGGATCGCCGTCTCGACGGATACGCCATAGCGATCTGCGAGGTCGACGATGTCCTTGAGCACGGCCTCCTCGCGCCGATGGGAAACGGATCCCGGGCGGCTGCCTTTGGTAGTCTGTGAAACATAGAGAACCTTGACGCGGGCCCGGTGCGGCCGCGCCAGCGCAAGCGCGAAATCGGCGGCGCGGCGCGAAACTTCCGTGCCGTTGACGGGAACCAGTATGGTGGTGCCGGCTTTCAGAACCGGCATCTTGCCGGTGGATCTTGTGCCGTTCAACACCAGGCATAGCGGACCGTCGAAGCCGGCGGTCATGTCGTTCAATGCGTCGGTGAACGATCCCTTGTCGGTCAGCATGGTCGCCAAGCCGACCACCAGGAGGCCAAAACCCTTGCGGGCTTCCTCGGCGATTGTCTCGGCGGTTGCCCCGAGCTCGCTGCGGGCAGTCAAATGGACTTTATCGACCGGTGCGTCCTCCGCCTTGCTCACGGCCTTAGCGCTCTTTGCCGCTCCCTTCTTGACCTCCTTTACAGCCCGGTCTGGACCCTTGGCAGGGGGAAGCCTCGACAGTTCGCCGTCCTTGAGTTGGAGAAGCGTGGTCGGCATGCCGCTGCCGCCGCCGACCAAGCCCGCGAGGTAAGCAGTGAACTTGCCGTTAGGGCTGTCGTCGACCAGTACCAACAACCGTTCCAGCTTGGGGACGAAGCCGCGCTCGTCGAGCAGCTCGCGATCGACACGCTGCCTCTCGGTGTCGTTGATTGGCAACCGGCCAAGCGCCCAGCGCAGCATCGGCGGCATGGCGAGCGTAGTGATGACGGCCATGGTGACAATCATCGTGAACAGGTTGTGAGAGAGGATGTTCATCGACAGGCCGATGCTGGCGACGATCACCTCTGTCGAGCCGCGCGCGTTCATGGCGCTGCCTACGGCGGTGGCTTCCTTCAACGACATGCCGGCCAGCCGGCCACCGAGGAAAGCGCCGCCGAACTTGCCGACGCTAGCGATCGCCACCAGCGCCAACGTCAGCAGCGCAAGCGTCGGATCAGTGAGCACGGTGAGGTCGGCGGACAGGCCGGCCATGCCGAAGAAGACCGGCATGAACAGTGCGGTGATGACGCCGCGCAACTGGCCTTCAATGTGATCGGACAGGATCGGCGATTCGCCGACCAGTATGCCGGCGACGAAGGCGCCGAGCACGGTGTGGACACCGATCAGGTTGGTGATCAGGGCCATCACGCCCATGATGATGAGGATCACGGTGATGACGGCATATTCGCTGCGGAAAGAGTCGTTGCTCCAGCGGATCAGCGCGAAGACGAGGCGCCGGCCGATGGTGAAGGAGAACACCATGAACAGTGCCACCTCGGCCACAGTGGCGATGAGCGGCAGCATCTGCAGGCTGCCATTGGTGGCGATGCCGAAGGCGACGGCGATGATCAGCCAGCCGACCGTGTCCTCGATGATCGCCGAGGAGATGATGACCTGGCCGAGATTGCGGCGCATGAAGTTCATCTCGCGAACCACCATGGCGACGATCTTGACCGACGAGATCGACAATGCCGTGCCGAGGAACAGGCCGGCAACGAGGCGCTGCTTGGGATCGGGCAACAGAGAGTCCGGCAGCAATTGCGCCAGCGCGAAGCCGCAGGCGAAGGGCACGACGACGCCGGTGATAGAGATCGAAAAACAAGCCGCACCTACCCGGCGCACGAGGCGCAGGTCGGTCTCCATACCGGTCAAGAGAAGAAGCAACAGGATGCCGAGCTGCGAGACTGCGTCGAGCATGCTCCTGTGCGCCGGCTCGGTCGAGAAGATCAGCTGCTGCGCCTCGGGCCACAGCCAGCCGAAGAGGGAAGGACCAAGCAGGATGCCGCCGATCAACTGACCCATGATTGCCGGCTGGCCGTAGCGCTGAAAGATTTCGCCGAGCCCCCGGCCGACCAAAAGCAAGAGGACAATTTCTGCAACGAAGGTGCCTTCCGCAGAGCCACCCATGCCCGACGGCTCGGCACCCGCCGCCCAACTCATGCTGTTCGGAAGAAGAAAAAGCATCATCAATGGCAGCACCTTCGTAGCCGAACGTGTCGCCGCCTGACAATTCATGAAGCCCCGCAGTGGAATGCGCCTACGCCAACAACGCATGATAGGGATTTGCGTTGCCACTGTGATCCGTGCGCGTCTCCGATGGAGAACTATGGTTGCCGCCGATAGCTTCTATGACCAGTCTCCGAAGTGGCTGTTCGCGGAACCACGCCACGTTATGTCACTCGACTGCTCCATAGCCTGCTATTATCGCATCAGGTGCGGAAAGGCGAACCATTCGCCGTGATGGTGCGCGTCGAGGATGTCGACGCACTCGATCGGCGCCAACATATTGAGCGGGCCGACGAGCTATCCCTTTGGCGAGCGCCAATATTCATGCCGTGACCTTGCTGGCCACAACTGGACCTTCTCGCAGTCAATCGCCGATGTCGCGCCCGAGGACTGGCGCGGCATGTGAGAGGTCATACCTCCATCGATTGCACACAACCGGTGAGACGAAAGACTGTCTAAGCCTAAGGTCGAAGCGCCTCCATCTCTGAAGCATAGCGAATTTGATCGTCTAGCCTTTTCGTCGGAGCCGTTAACCACCGAAATCATTCTTCATCATTGCCAGAGAACCGCCGCGACCGTGACACCTCGCAACTCACCGGTGTTGAGAAAAAACGCCGTCGCTGTCAGGCCGCAGACGGGAAACCTTGCGCACGCCAGGCGCTGATGCCGCCGCCCATATGTGTATTGTGCGCCTGTCCTGCCGCCATGGCGATGGCTATCGCTTGCGATGAGCGGCCGCCGGCGTGGCAATAAAACACGACTGGTTTGCCGGATGGAATCCGGTCCATTTCGTCACGAAGCCTGCCTAATGGAATATGGACGGCACCGGCTATATGCCCAGATGCCCACTCGCCGTCTTCCCTGACATCGACAAGCGTGACAGCGTCACCCATCTGGCGCACTTGCGTCGGTGTCAGTGTCTTGGCTGCCGAGCTCGCTCCAAATCCAAACATTGCACTTCTCCTGTTTTTCCGGAGGCAGCATGCTGTGCGCCGCCTTTGAGGCCTATGAGATTGTCGATCGCAACTGTTTCTCGTCAGCGACAAAAGGCCGAGTGAAGCGCTTCGACTACAGTGAGCACTTCCGGCCGGGTGATGCGGTAGTAGGCAGTCGTGCCATCGCGGCGCGACTCGACTAGGCCGTCAGCACGCAACCGCATCAGTTGCTGTGACATCGGCACTTGGTCGATGCCCAACAACTCGCGCAGTTCCGCGACAGAGCGCTCGTCCTTCCCCAACGCGCAGAGGACCAGAAGCCGTTGGGGATGGGATAGGCTCCTAAGCAGGTCCGCTGCCTTTCCCGAAGCCGGGATCATCTCTCTTACATTCATATTCTTGAATTTAAAATATTTGAATGTTAATTGCAAGCCAATCGGCAGGCCGCCAAACGGCTTGTTCGAGTAACCTGACAGCTAGGCCGCGGGCTTGGGTTGATCTGGCTCAATTCCCAAGCCGGGGAGCGCGATTGCCGGCATCGGCGCGCTGGTCGGCACGGCGGTGTAAGCGGCGGCCAAGCCCGGCGGCTCAATCGATCATTATCTCCTAGAAGGCCGCGAGCGGATCCAGGCCGTTCGGCGACATTGAAGCTAGGTCAGTCGTTATCCGGGCAGCAACGGATACATGCCCGACGCTGCTGGTGCTGCGGGCTATCCGGCGATTTTCCGGGTGCTGTGCACATGAGTGGGACAGCGGCCGGATTCTGACCTGGATCGAAGCAAAGATAGTCAGGCAGATTGTCTTTTTCCCGCATTAGAGGTGAGGATTTCGCCTCGTGCAATCATTAGGTGGTGCCGCTGATGATGCATCCCCTGAGCCATCAGCCCGAAGAAGCCAAGGCCGTGCAACTTGGCCACATCCTTCGCCGGCGGCGACGCGGTCAGGGATCCACCCCCCTCGATATCCGAAGCCTCGTAACGCCAACCGTTGACGCCGTTCATCGTCGCCGCATGGGCTTTCACCATCCGAAGCACTGAATCTTGAACGGCCCCCACTCCCGCACGGAAGGTTGCGCTTATTAGCCGCCGCCGTCGACACCACCACCGATGCCGCCCGCTTGGCTAAAGACAACCGTGCCGTCGCGTTTGCGAACTTCTACCGCCACGACGCCGTCACTGCTGTCGAGCAGCGAACGTCGCCTGGGCATGCTCCCTGGCGTCCTTTTCGGCATCGAACGGCGCCTTTTCAACCACGCCTTGCCTACCGTACCAAATCACTGTGTAGACCATCGTTACGGCGCTCCCGGTCGCCGAGCGCGAAACTATGCGCCATGTTGCTGGTTGGCTCCATAGCGGGCCGCTGATCCGTAACCCAGTCGAGACATCGAAATCGGGATGCTTAGAGAGGGCCGGCGCCGAGGGTGGGAGCTGGGCCCAGCGCCGGCCACGCGGACAATCAGGTCCGCCGCCAGTCCTAAATGACCGATTCTTCTACGCGTCGTTATGGTGTTATCGCGGAAGCGCACACATATCCCGGCGCGCTATGGACGGGCGGACTATTTGGCCTTCCGCTTGGCCGGAGCTTTCTTCGGCGGCGCTGCTTTCCGCCCGAGCCCAATCGACTTCGCCAACGCGGAACGTTGTGCGGCATAGTTCGGCGCTACCATTGGATAGTCGCCCGGCAAGTTCCATTTTGCGCGATATTGATCAGGCGTCATGCCGAGCTGGGCCAGGTGGCGCTTCAGCGATTTGAACTTTTTGCCATCGTCCAGGCAGACGATGAAATCAGGCGTCACCGACCGCTTAGGATTGACCGCTGGCGTAAGCGGCTCGGCTGGCGGTGGCGTGTCTTTGCCGACTGAGGAAAGGGACGCGTGAACCGACGAGATCAGATCCGCCAAGTTTGAGACTGGCACCGAATTGTTGCTCACGAAGGCCGAGACAATATCGGCGGTGAGTTCGATCAGCTCGATGGCGTTCTGGTCTGCGGTGGCTGGCATTTGTTCGTTGCTTCCTGATTGATGTTGCGTCCTATGTATTTTGTGCGCTGCAGCGACGCAACCCGCTATCAGATACGCCGGCGCTGAGGAGGATGCCGAATTGTGGAGACCGGCTTGTGCTTGCGCAACGATCGTGCTTTGTGGAAAAACACTTAGGGGGAAGTTACGAAGACAACAATTTTCGCAGCCGTAGCAATTCTAGTTTTCACATTTTCGAACAACTCGTTTGCACACGGCGGCGGCACCGATGCCAACGGGTGCCATAAGAATCACAAGACTGGCGAATATCACTGCCACTGACATGCTGAAGACTTGGCTTTCAACGCCGAGCGGCACGGTTCGGCTGGTCTGCATTTGCGTAGCGGTCATGTCGCTGCTGGCGGTGGCGCCGTGGCCGTACGGCTATTATCAACTTCTTCGTGTGGTCGTCTGCGCGGCCGGGATCTACTGCGGAGCCATGGTCTGGAAATCAGGGCCCGAGAATCGTAACCTTGCTTGGGCACTTTTCGGAGCCGCGGCGATCTTCAACCCATTCCTACCAGTTCATCTGCCGCGCGAACTGTGGGCAGTGTTCAATGTCGGAGCGGCGGCCCTATTCGGTTTTGTCGCATATCGCCAGCGCGGATAGATGGTCAGGTCTCATTCCCGAAACTAGACGATTTCTAACTGCTCGCCACGATTTTCCAGTTTGTAGCATTGCAGACCAACAGAGCCCAGGCCCCCGCGATTGCCGGCAAGATGGCTGTTCCGGCAGCACCGCCAGCTCTCGGCACAACGTTCGAAGCCGCAGACGTCAGGGTCTGCGCCTGTTCGCTGTTGAAGAATAGTTCATGCCCTGGGAAGGACGCCGTAGACGGAAGAGTCGCGACACAACCGCTGCGAATTACTCATCCTCTTCGGACTTCCGTGAGGCGCGCTCTTCCAAGGCCTCGGGCGTTTCGGGCTCGCGTCGCCGTGGATGCGGCCCTGCCTCTAGCCCAGTCGAATAAATCTGCGTCAGCACAGAGGCGGCCGCACTTGCTCGATAGGACGTGCACCCTACCAGTTCACGTCCTCCCAGGCTTGCAGGTCTGTTGGTGAAGCGATCCCATACGGTCCACTGCAAGTTGGCCTCTTTCTGGCAAATGAAACGAGACTCGGAATTGTCCGTTTTGCTGATAAGGGGGTCGGGTATTTCTTCATCCACTATATCACCCAAGGAAAATGGCAACGAATGTGGGATGAAATAGTGTAATTGCAAAATCATCGCCTTGACCGGGATCAAAGGATTTTTTGCGTCATTTTCTTGCCAACATTTCAAGGAGACCCAGAGCAGACGCCTTGCGGGCCTCCTGTAGCAAATTCGGGTTGCCTGTTGCCACTCGGTTACAGCGTCGATCAAGGATTTGAAGTACTGGTGTCCTCAGCGCTGAGTTTTCTGGAGTTCTGGCGGGGGCCAACCTGGAAAGCCGCGTAGTACGAGGAAAAAGCCCGTCGACTTTGGTCGGCGGGTTTTCCTGTTCGGCATGGGACCGTATCGCTCTGGCAGATCGCGCCAGGGCGTACCCAATCGCAGCACCCAGAATATATCGTTCAGCACGTGGCGGTCGTCTACGCGCGGCACTCCTCGCGGCTTGTTGGGCAACAGCGACTCGATGGCGCACAATTCGAAATCGGTCAGCTTGATATCGCCTCATGCAGGGTCTGAATCAGACTTCGGTCGAATATGGAAGCCGCCGGTCGGCGACGACCCTTCACGGACGTCGCAAGTTCCTCACAAAGCGAGCCATGAAGGAGGGGTGCTTTCAAATAACCACCACCAAGTTTTTGACACAAACGCGAGCGGAGGTGGCGCCTCTCGGCGCGGTTGCCATGCGATGAGAACCTGTCGTTGCAAGCATCGTCCTGCCGCGTTTTCTCAAGGATTTTGCCGGACGCCATCCGAAGGCTCGGATGAGCATTTTCCCCAGTGCCTCACCGAGGATCGCCGAGTTGACCGCTGGGCGGCAGATCGACGTTGGTCTCATCCAGGCGCCGGTGGTCGACATTGCGATCACCTGCGATCTGATCTTTGAGGCCGAGTGTGTCTGCGTGGCGCCGCTCGACCATGCCTTTGCCAACGAAGAAGTCATTAGCCCATTACAATTTGCGGAGCAGGCATTCATCGCCCTGGGACGAGACGATCGTACCAGGCAGGATATTGATCGCGCGCTCGTTGATGTGGGCATTTCCATCGACTGCCGTTTTGAAACCCCTTTCGCCGACACAGCCTGCGCGCTCGTCACACAAGGTCTGGGCGTTTCAATCGTTGATCCGTTTTCTGCAGCCCGGTGGGAAGGCCAACTCACCATCCGACCGTTCGCTCCTCGACTTCCCTGTCACATCTACATGACCCGCAACCGCACGCAGGTGTCGTCGATGCTGCAGCAGGTTTTCGAACGGGAGTTCCGAACGGCGCTTGAAGATAACCGAAGTGGCAATGTGAGGCTGTTTTAGCTTAGGCGGGGCGTCGCCTGAACAGTAGCTTGCGCCAAGCTACGCGGTTCAGCGGTCGGCACTCGCAAAGTCTTCCGGCCTCGGTCGCAAGGTAGTTGCGACAACGCCAGCGAAGAAGGCCTCAAAAAAGGGCGGAAGGCCAAGGCCTGACGGCAGGTTTTCATCTCCGTCTCGTTGGGCAACCGCAGTCACGCCATGTCGGGCACGTCGCCGCCGACGAAGAGGGTTTGTGGGCTCCCCATATTCGCCAAGCGAGGCGTGGCGTCGCGTAACCACGCAATGACGCCGGCATGCTTCCCGGCTAGGACCTTTGCGATCCTTATTGCCCGGTCCTCGGTCTGCTGCTCTGCAGGCCCAAAGTCAGGCTGGAGGTCGCCGGTCTCAGCCCCGGCAGCGACGCGGCGCCGAGCCTATGGCTCGCTACAGGGCCAATCTTCAGGCCTCGTCAAGCCAGAGGGCAACTCGGTCCGGGCGTCTCCGCAAGCCATGTTGAGCTGCCACTGGGATAGACCCGTCGAATTGGAAAGATCGAGGCCCTCGATACGGGTCAGAAAGAAAAAAGCGCGGTCAAAGTCTATCGGTGCGGTGAACGTCGCTCCTCGGAAGTCCGCCCGCGCGAGATTGGCAAACGAAAAGCGGCTGCCGCTGATATCGGCGTCATTGAACTGCGCTCGCCCCAATTCCGCCTTTGTGAAATCAACATTGGTCAGATTGGCGTCCTGGAAATTCGAGCGCTGCACTTCCGCGCTCGTAAACACAGCGCCCTGCGCGTCCATATGGCTGAAGTCGGTCCTGTAGGCCTCGATTTTGTCGAACCGGGCGCCTTTGGCGGTCGAGTCGGCCAGGGAAGCACGCACAAGCGTTGCCTTCTCAAAATTTGCCGCAAGGAGATTGCTGTTCCTGAGGTCGGTCGAAGTGAAATCAACACCGCTCAGGTTCGCCCCGCTCAGGTCCTGTCCTTTTAGGATGAGAAGCTTTTTGTCACAGTCCTGCCAATTGACGCCAGGCGTCGCGGCTGCGTCGCAATTTTGAGCCGCAGTGGCTTTCTGCCAAGCAAATACAATGCAAACCGCTAGAACCAAGCCGGATGTGCCGTAAGCTCTGGTTCGTCTCAAAGTCATTGTTGCTGGACCTCTGCTACTCGCCGAAAATCAACCTTACCACATCTGCTGACGCTCGAAAGCGACGGCATTTTGCCCGCCAATCCCGCCTAGTCCCACAGCCAAATGAAAAGCCCGCCACCGTGAGGCAGCGGGCCAAATTGGGTCGACTGTCGGACCTTATTGAATGCAAGAGCCCGGCGGATAGTGCTCAGAAATCCGCGACAAGGTGCGGATCGAGGAGATCACGCCGAAGGCGAAGAAGCGCTGATGAAAATGGCCGGCGCCCAGTGGGGTGGGCTTGGGATGACGCCGGCCAAGCGGACATCAGGTCCGCCGCAGAAGACGCATCCAAAAGGCGAGCGCCATAAAAAACAGAACGCCAGAGCGATAAGCAGGAGCCTCATCGTCCTAATTTAGCACACCCTGAAACAATGGCCGCGCTTGAGTTCCTTACGGATTCGTAAGTGGCCGTTTCTGGCAGCGCCAGCTAACCATCCATAGGCAGCGAACGGCACATTTGCAGCCCGGTGGGCCTCCACCTGCCGAAACAAAAGGCCCGCTGCCCGCTCACCAGTAGGCAGCGGGCTTTACTAGCCGCCACCGTAAGCGGCAAGCGACAACGCAGCTATTCGGCTGATCCATTGTCGGTGAAGGGCGAGGCGCTCGGCACGCACTGTACCGACCAGCCGGCGGGTGTCGGCTGCTTCTGATATTCGGTGATCGCGGCGGTGCACTGTTCGCGCTTGTCGAAGGTGCTGGGCAGCACCACCATGCCGCCCTGCGGGCCGGCGATTACCAGATACCAGACCAGAACTGCGGTAGCAGCCATGTGAACTCCTTTGCGCTACTCAGTAGAAAACGTGAAGGCCTATGAACGCGCCTCGGGTGGCGGAAGAAAGGCCGCGCCGCACGATATCGACGCGTCCGCCACAAGATTCGCGATGTTGCACGTTACGTGCGGGAGGCAAGGTCGAAAATGAGCCGCGCGGTGCCCCTAACGATTTTCCACTCCCGCACAGAAGGTTGCGCTTATTAGCCGCCGCCGTCGACACCACCACCGCTGCCGCCCGCTTGGCTAAAGACAACCGTGCCGTCGTGTTTGCGAACTTCTACCGCCACGACGCCGTCATCCTGCTGTCGAGCAGCGAACGTCGCCTGGGCATGCTCCCTGGCGTCCTTTTCGGCATCGAACGGCGCCTTTTCAACCACGCCTTGCCTACCGTACCAAATCACTGTGTAGACCATCGTTACGGCGCTCCCGGTCGCCGAGCGCGAAACTATGCGCCATGTCGCTGGTTGGCTCCATAGTGGGCCGCTGATCCGTAACCCAGTCGAGACATCGAAATCGGGAGTAATCCTGCTATTTGAGTGGCACCGTCACATCTATGCTGAATTCGTCCCCGACCGCCCAGGTCTGCGGGATTAGCGCGCTCCACAAGTTGGTGCCGCCGTGGTGGTTCATGTTTATGGTCGTGCCACTGTCAGCCACAAAGCAAGCCCCGGCCAGTGTATGAAGTGCCTGAATCCAACCCCTGAACTGTTCCGACGGCGCGACCGTTAGCCGATACCCCGGCAGGGCGGCCGGGAAGGAAGTTGGCGGGTGTGGATCCGCAGTGGTGCAAGCTTGATCGCAGCGCTAATCTGGGGTTTCGTGTCGGAAGAGGGATACCGCCAATACAGTGCTGCCACTGAATTCGTTTGCTAACTCGACTCTTCTGCAAGTTATAGGGCGGTTTGCAGTCTTAAATCGTGTCCCCGCAACCAGTTTCGTCATAATACCCTAACCGCGCCGGTCTAACCGGGGCGGTTTTTTGCGTTTCGAGGTTTGAGAATGTCCGGATTGCGCCCACGGGGTACCCATCTGGCCAGAGCAGCGGTGGCTACGATTTCGGGCGACGGTTTTCTGCGGTGGGTTTCGGCGGTGCGCGACCCGCAGCCCTGCGCTCGTCTACGATATGCCGAAGGTTGTCGATGCCATCTTCGGTGAGGACGACGATAGGTTCGCTCAATTCGGATGCGGGATAGTCGTCGTAGGCGCTCAGGCAACCGTCTTCCGAGAACATCTCGATCGAGCAATCGCGCAAAAAGTCTTCGTCCTCTTCGAGCATCTCAGCCACATATTTGAGGGTGTAAAGAGCTGAGTTGCGATATCCCATCTGACGGCCTCAAGATCCGATTTGCATGTGAGCTCAATAATGAAAGGCCCGATCAGGCAGATGCTGCGACCGTCAAAGAGCTTCAATTCCAGGGAAGCTAATCCTTGAGCCGTGTGATGGCGTGTTCGCGATGCATGAGAGAACATCGGCCTGCCGGGCCTGCGGATCGACGTCGGTGAGCTTTGCGAGGTGGTGATCAGCGTCGCCATGAAGGCGGCCCGCTTCGGCGCTCATGGCGTCGGCCGCGTAAACAGAGCGCGAAACAGCTCCTCCGAGCGTCTAAGACCCTCATCCGTCAACACCAAGGATTTTGCCTTGTTGACCGGGTCGGCGATCAGTCCTTTCCGGTGAAGTCGATCCGTCACGTCCCAGTCAAAGCCCTTCCAGGCGCACCGTTCATCGTGCGGCGTTGACCTGCCACTGAGAATTTCCTCCATCTGAGATTAGAGTCCGGCCCTTGATCGAAGGACGGACTGATGAAGAGAAAGCGGTTCACGGAAGAGCAGATCATTGCGGTTCTGCGCGAGCACGAGGCGGGAGCGAAGGCGGGCGATTTGGCTCGCAAGCACGGGGTCTCGGAGGCGACGCTGTATAATTGGAAGGCGAAGTATGGCGGGATGGACGTGTCCGACGCCAAGCGGCTGAAGGCGCTGGAAGACGAGAACGCCAAGCTGAAGAAGCTGCTCGCCGATCAGATGCTGGAAGCCTCGGCGCTGCGCGAGCTTCTGTCAAAAAAATGGTAGGGCCCGCCGTTAAGCGCGAAGCCGTCGCGCATCTGCAGGCCGTCATGGGCTTGTCGGAGCGTCGGGCCTGTTCCTTCGTCGGCGCCGATCGCAGGATGATCCGCTACCAGTCCCGGCGTCCGCCCGAGACGGAGCTGCGTGGCAGGTTGCGCGACCTCGCCAACGAGCGCCGACGCTTTGGCTACAGGCGGCTGTTCATCCTGCTCAGGCGCGAGGGCGAGGCATCTGGGGTCAACCGCATCTATCGTCTCTACCGCGAGGAAGGCCTGACGGTGCGCAAGCGCCGGGCAAGGCGGCGAGCGGTCGGCACGCGGGCGCCGATCCTGGTCGAGGCAAAGCCAAACGCGCGCTGGTCGCTGGATTTCGTGCATGACCAGTTCGCCTGCGGCCGCAGGTTCCGCGTGCTCAACATCGTCGACGACGTGACGCGCGAATGCCTGGCCGCGATCCCGGACACCTCGATCTCCGGCCGTCGGGTTGCCCGTGAACTGACGGAACTGATCACCCACCGCGGCAAGCCGGGCATGATCGTCTCCGACCACGGCACCGAGTTTACCTCGAACGCCATCCTCGCCTGGTCGAAGGATTGCAGGATCGAATGGCACTACATCGCGCCGGGCAAGCCGATGCAGAACGGTTACGTCGAGAGTTTCAACGGCCGGATGCGCGACGAGCTGTTGAACGAGAGCCTCTTCTTCGGTCTCGACCACGCCCGAAGCGCCATCGCCGAATGGAGGGAGGACTTCAACACCGCCAGGCCACATTCCTCGCTCGGCTACCAGACCCCGGCAGCCTATGCCGAGGTCATCACCGCAACCGGCTCCGACGCTGTGCTGATGGAAGGCTCCGCGCCTCCGCCGGTTGCTCAACCCGCGCCACAAGGCGTAACAAAAACGGTCGAGGCTCTAATCGCAGCTGGATGACAGTTCAGTGGCAGGTCAGCGTCAGCCAAAGCAGCGCCAGGACTGCATCATCGATCTTGGCAGCAGTCATTATTTTACGTCGCGAAGACTGGCCACTCCCGCTCCGCGCCATTCCCGGGCGTTATCGAGGCGCCGGTCGCCTACAGCAGATATGAAACTGCTCGCGCGAGGCACAGAAAGGCAACGATCGGAGCCTCAATCTGACGGTTTGCGGTGAATCAAAGCCCGGTCCATCCATTGGGTTAAAAACGCTTGCGGCCATCTGGCCGCTGTTGGGACAGAGGCGAATCCGATGAAACTCATGACATGTCTCTTGCTGACTACATATCCCGAGGCGAATACGGTGAAGATCGCTTCGAATGCAGCGGCGCTCGCCAGGCAATTGGGGGCAGCGCTTCACGCTATCGCCGTGAATGTCGATATTCCCGACGTTTCGAACGCGCTATCGAGCTACCTGCTGGATCTCCCAAGCAAGATCCGGGAGGTCGAGGCGACCAGCCGCAAGTATGGCAAGACCTTGCTCGAGGCAGTGGCTAAGGAGGCCTCACAGGGCGGCGTAACCTTAAGCACGCAGGAGATAACGGCGCCCCCGGCGTTGATGGGCGATACAGCGGCCGAGCACTCTCGCTATTTCGATATCTGTCTGGTCGGCTGGGCACCGGACAACCCCTCAGCGCGGGTGACTGCCGAGGCGCTGGTATTCGGCTCAGGACGGCCGACGCTGCTCCTTCCCGACTACGATGACGTTGGCGTTGTTGGTCATGTTGTCATCGCCTGGGATGGCAGTCGGGTGGCGGCAAGGGCCGTCGCAGATGCGAGGCCGTTTCTGGAACTCGCCTCCAAGGTTACTGTTGTCACGGTGACCGACGAAAAGCCGCTTCCCGGAAAAGACATCGGCGAACGCCTCGCGCGAGGCCTGATTATGCGCGGATTGACGGTCGAAACCGCTTTGATCCAGGCTGGATCTCGTTCGATTGCTGCCGCTCTCCAGGAGCACGCCCTAAAGATCGGTGGCAAGCTGCTGGTCATGGGAGGATATGGTCATTCGCGGGTCAGGGACTTCGTGCTCGGCGGCGCAACTGAAGGGGTTCTCGCGGATCTGCGGCTTCCTATCCTCCTGTCGCACTGAAATAGCGTCTTGTGAGAGCTGGCGATGACATTGGCTGACAGTCCGTCCGAAAGAGTTGACATGCCCCAGCCTATCGCGACGGCCGATGCGTTTCCCGGCCTTTCAGAGGCCGAGGCGCAAGCCAGGCTTGCCGCCGAAGGCTACAACGAACTGCCGAGGTCCAACCAACGCACGCCCTTGCGGATTGCCTTCGAGGTCATTCGCGAGCCGATGCTGGCGCTCCTGCTTGGCGGCGGCGTTGTCTATCTCATTCTGGGCAATCTGGAGGAAGCGCTGATCCTGCTGGCCTTTGCCACGATGTCGATCGGCATAACCATCATACAGGAGACACGCACCGAGCGTGTCCTGGAGGCGCTGCGTGATCTCACCAGCCCTCGCGCCCTGGTCATACGCGGTGGTGAACGCAAGCGCATTGCCGGTCGCGAGGTTGTCCGGGGGGATCTCGTCGTACTCGGCGAGGGTGACCGGGTGCCGGCCGATGCCAGGCTTGTCCAGAGCCAGGATCTGCAGAGCGACGAATCCCTGCTGACCGGCGAATCCGTACCGGTCCGAAAGATTGCTGCCGACGGCGCCCCGCCACTGAGCGAATGCCGACCAGGCGGTGACGACCTTCCTTTCATATTCTCGGGTTCGCTGATCGTTCGCGGTTCAGGCATGGGCGAAGTCCTGGCGACGGGGCGACGAAGTGAAATCGGCAAGATAGGGCACTCGCTGAGTTCAATGGAGACAGAACCGCCGCGATTGCAGGCACAGATGCGGCGCGTTGTACGCATTTTCGCAATGGTCGGCGGCGCGGTCAGCGTCGTCGCCGTCTTGCTTTATGGGCTTCTGCGGGGCGGATGGCTTGACGCCGTGCTCGCAGGCATCGCGCTCGGCATGTCCATGCTGCCGGAAGAGTTTCCCGTCGTGCTCACGATCTTCATGGCCATGGGTGCGTGGCGCATATCACAGGCGCGCGTCCTGACCCGCAGGGCCGCGGCGATCGAAACCCTTGGTTCGGCGACGATCCTTTGCACCGACAAGACAGGAACTCTCACCGAGAACCGGATGACGATTGCCGAACTTCGGACGGCGGATGGAAAGTCGTTTCGGATGGCGGACAACCCGGGCACCGATCTGCCGGCGGCATTCGCCGATCTGACCGAGATCGGAGCGCTTGCCAGTGCCGAGATTCCTTTCGACCCCATGGAGATCGCATTTCACAAGCTCGCCAAGGAACGGCTGTCCAAACGCAAGATACTGGAGGATCCGGATTGGGAACTGGTCCGCGCCTATCCGCTTCGACCCGGTCTGCTGGCGATGTCGAATGTCTGGCAATCGACACGTGGCGATGGCAATTCGCTGGTTGCGGCAAAAGGCGCGCCAGAGGCGATCGGGGCGCTGTGCCATCTGAACGCAAAGGAATTCAAGGCCCTGAAGGGCTCGGTCGAGGCCATGGCGGCCGAGGGGCTGCGCGTGCTCGGCGTGGCCCGTGTATCCCGTCGCGGCGGCGCCTTGCCGGAGACGCAACACGATTTCAAATTTGAGTTCCTCGGACTTGTCGGCCTGACCGATCCACTGCGCGCAAGTGTCCCAGATGCCGTAAGCGACGCGCGTTCAGCTGGAATCAGGGTGATGATGATCACCGGCGACTACCCGGCAACCGCCAAGGTGATCGCACGCCAGGCCGGCCTCGATGCCGAGAGGATCGTGACCGGCAGTGAGATGCAGGCGCTCAATGACGAGGAGCTGGCTTTGCGTGTGAAAACCGCGACAGTGTTCGCGCGCATCATGCCCGAACAGAAGCTTCGCATCGTCAGCGCGTTGAAGTCGAATGGTGAAATCGTTGCCATGACTGGCGACGGGGTCAACGACGCCCCATCGCTCAAGGCAGCCAATATCGGCATTGCCATGGGAGGTCGTGGCACAGACGTAGCGCGCGAAGCGTCGGCGATTGTTCTGCTCGACGACGATTTCGGTTCGATCGTCAAAGCCGTTCGGCTTGGCCGCCGCATCTTCGACAATCTGCGCAAGGCCATGGGGTTCATCTTCGCGGTCCACGTTCCGATAGCAGGTCTCTCGCTGTTGCCCCTACTGTTTGGCCTGCCAATCCTGTTCGGGCCAATACATATCGCCTTTCTGGAGATGGTGATCGATCCGGTGTGCTCGCTGGTCTTCGAGGCTGAAACCGAAGAAGACGATGTGATGCGCCGTCCGCCTCGCAACCCGGATGCGCCCTTGTTCTCCGGCGCCTTGATCGGGTGGGGGCTTGTTCAGGGGACGCTCGCCTTCGCATTTCTCGCGGGCATCTATCTTGTCGCCCTGAAGCAGGGCATGGCTGAGAACGAAATCCGAGCCCTGATATTTTTCTCGCTGGTGCTGACAATCGTCGGGCTGATTTTTGCCAATCGCTCCTTCAGCGCATCACTGTTGACCGCGATTACCAGGCCCAATCGATCGCTCATGATTGTTGTCGTGGTCGTCGCTTCGATGCTGAGCGGGACACTCCTGTGGCCGTTCGCCACCGATCTCTTCCGCTTCGGACCGCTGCATCTCAACGACCTGGCAGTGACGATTGCGTCGGGGTTTGCCGTGTTGGCATGCCTGGAGTTGCTGAAGCCACTCTGGCGGAAGCAACTGAAGGGCTAGAAGCAGATTCTATGAGCCGAGACACGACCAGTCGTCGGCTGGAGAAGAGTTGGTTGTGAACAAAGGTTGGAAAAGTGAAGGACGCCCCAAGACGAACCTTTTCGGCGTTGACACAATGAACGCCGACAATCCACGAACTCGCGGATGACGGCGTTGGGCAGTCCATCCTTTGCAATGTCGCCGGAGCTGCGGAGCGGGCAGGGCTGCTGACGACGAAAACACACGCCGTTCGCCTTTTGTGCTTCGAAAGTCGCATAAATGGCAGAGTGGAACGCGGAGCTGGAGCGTCGATGGCGAGTGCTGGGCAAAATGATGCCATAGGCAGCTGATTCCTTAGGCCTGCCGTGCATGGACAAGCAGGGCAACAATGCAAGCATGGTCGTATTCGAGGAGCGGTCGGGTCGATCAATTCCTACGAAAAATCCGCTCGAAGCGTACAGAACGTCGTCGCCGGCACCGACGCTAGCCGTCCAGCGCTCTGCCAAGCGCTTCACGCGAGGTCTGAGACAGCCTTGTCGCGATAACGGTTTCTCATGGGCCCATGCGATGTACTTATTTGCTGTCGCGCCCTAGCCAAATTACCGTTTTGCACCGGCCAAGGCTCACTCAGACGAAGTCGAGGCCGTGGTTCCAATCAATGGGAGTGGCGGAAATGAGATATCCCTTAACAGGTCGTGTGCTGACTTTGTCGCTGTTGGCGCTGACGCCGCTTTGTTCGAATGCAGCGCGAGCGCAAGACACGCTTTCGGTCATGAGTTTCGGTGGCGCTTATCAGGAAGCGCAGCGCAAAGCCGTGTTCGAAACCTATACCGCCGAGACCGGGGTCAAGATCGACGAGCAGGAATATGGCGGCGAGATCGCCAAGATCAAGGCGATGATCGAATCCGGCAACACCACCATAGATGTCGTCGATGTCGATGCGCCGACGTTGCTGCAAGGATGCGACGAGGGCATTTTCGAAAAAATCGACTGGGCGAAGGTCGGACCGCAGGACGATTGGATCAAGGGCACGACCTCGGAATGCGGCGTCGGCACGATCGTCTATGCGACGACCCTTGCCTATGACGGCGCCAAGCTGGCCGATGGTCCGAAGACGATCAAGGACTTATTCGACACCAAGAAATTCCCCGGAAAGCGCGGCCTCTGGAAGAACCCCGCAACCAACCTGGAATTCGCGTTGCTCGCCGATGGCGTTGCGCCTGACCAGGTCTACGAAACGCTGTCGACCCCGGCGGGAGTGGATCGTGCCTTCGCCAAGCTCGACACGATCAAGGACAGCATTGTGTGGTGGGAAGCGGGCGCCCAGGCACCGCAGTTGCTCGCTTCGGGCGAGGTAACGATGACGACCGCGTGGAACGGCCGCATCTACAACGCCAACAAGGAAGGCAAGGATTTTCGGATCGTCTGGGACAACCAGATCCTTGACTCCAATTACTGGGTAATCCCCAAGGGCGCTAAGAATGCCGAGGGATCGCTTGCCTTTATCAAATACGCGGTCGAGCCCAAGGTACTCGCGGGGATCACCAAATACATTCCCTACGGCCCTGTACGGAAATCGGCGGCCGAGTTCGTGGCGCCGGAGGATGCCAAGAATCTACCGACCAGCCCGCAGAATCTAACGGTTTCGCTAACCCTCGACAATGGCTTCTGGGCTGACAATGGGGACGAAATACGCAAGCGGTTCACGACCTGGCTCGCGCAGTAGTCAGGACTTCGGAGGAGAGCATCGATGAATTTTGCCCAGCGAATGTCACTTGCGACGGACAACCCAGTCGATGCCCTCGTTCGGTTCGAGGACGTGAAGAAATCCTACGACGGCATCAACTTCGTCGTGAAGGACCTCAATCTCGACGTCTTTCGTGGCGAGTTCCTGACCATGCTGGGGCCTTCGGGCTCCGGCAAAACCACGACGCTCATGATGCTCGGCGGTTTCGAACAGCCGACGCTCGGCCATATCCTGCTCGACGGCAAGCCTGTCGAGCGGTTGCCGCCCGAGAAACGCAACATCGGCTTTGTGTTCCAGAACTACGCACTGTTTCCACATATGACTGTGGCGGAGAATGTTGCGTTTCCGCTGCGCTATCGTGGCATCACCGGCGCGGCCGCGAAGGAAAAGGTTCGCCAGGCGCTCGGCCGCGTCAGTCTCGACGCGCTGGGCGATCGTCGCCCGGCGCAGCTTTCCGGCGGCCAGCAGCAGCGTGTCGCATTGGCCCGCACTCTCGTGTTCGAGCCCTCGCTGGTGCTGATGGACGAGCCCCTCGGGGCGCTCGACAAGCAATTGCGCGAACGCATGCAGATCGAAATCAAGCAACTCCAGACCTCGCTCGGCATCACCATGGTCTACGTCACCCATGACCAGTCCGAAGCGTTGACCATGTCGGACCGCATCGCTGTCTTCCACGATGGCCGTATCCAGCAGCTTGCGGATCCGAAAACGCTGTACGACGAGCCGTCCAATCGTTTCGTTGCCTCCTTCATCGGCGAGAACAACACGATGCCATGCACCTTGCTTGGACGGGAAGGAGGCGTGGCCATCGCGCGCATGGCCGACGGCACGACGTTGAAGGCCGCCGGCGCCAATGTGTCGGGCACGGGCGCGAACATAAGTGTATCCGTGCGGCCGGAGAACATTTCGCTGGCCGGCAAGGGTGTCCGTGCCGGTCTCAACCGTTTCTCGGGCAAGGCGCGCGACGTCTTCTTCCTCGGCGACCATATGCGGCTGTCGGTCGAGGCGTTTGGCGGCCAGCTCGTCACCGCGCGTATCCCGGCGCGGCAGGCGCGGCATTTTGCGTTGGGCGAGGATGTCGTCCTCGAATGCGGCATTTCCGAATGCCGTCTGCTGGAGGCATGACGCCATGACCGTAGCGGAGATAGACCGCGTCAACATCTTCATGGCCGTACGTCGGGCAGAGAGACCCGCTCGACGGGCCGCGCTTTCGCTGGCTCTGCCGCTGATCGTCTTCCTGGTGGTCGCCTTCGTCGCTCCAATCCTTTACCTGCTGGTCACGGCGGTGGGCAATCCGGAGACACGCGAGGTGCTGCCGCGCACATTGGAGGCCCTCCAAAGCTGGGATGGCGCTTCAACACCGGACGAACCTGTCTACGCCGCGCTCGCCGCCGACTTGAAGGTCGCCAAGGACAACAGCACGGCCGCCTTGCTCGGCAAGCGTCTCAACTACGAGATTTCCGGCATGCGCAGCCGCGTGCTGGCGGCAGCACGGATGGTCGAGAAACTGGATACCGGTCCGTACAAGGAGAAGTTTCTCGCGTTGAACCAGGATTGGGGCTCGCCTGAAACCTGGGCGATCATCAAGCGCAACGGTGGTTCTCTCACGCCTTACTATATGCTGACCGCGCTCGACCTCAAGCAAGCCCCGAACGGATCGGTCGAGCGCGTCCAGGGCGACCAGGCGATCTTCCTCGACGTGTTGGGGCGGACGCTTTTCGTAGCCGGGTTGGTGACGCTGTTTACCCTTATCCTGGGCTATCCCGTCGCCTATGTGCTGACCATCGCGCCCAAGGCGATTGCGGGCATCATGATGCTGATGGTGCTTCTGCCGCTATGGACGTCGCTGCTGGTGCGCACCACAGCATGGGTCGTGCTGCTGCAGTCCGACGGCATCATCAACGACGTGCTGATGGCCTTGCATCTGACAGGCGAGAGGGTTCAGCTCATCTTCACGCGCGTCGGCACGGTCATCGCAATGACGCACATCCAGTTGCCCTTCACCATCCTTCCGATCTACAGCGTCATGCGCTCGATCCCGACCACGCAGCTCAGGGCGGCTCGCTCGCTCGGGGCGCCGCCATCCTCCGCCTTCTGGCGGATCTATGCGCCGCAGACGCTGCCTGGCGTCGTTGCCGGGTGCCTGATGACCTTCATCCTGTCGCTCGGCTACTATATCACGCCGGCACTGGTTGGCGGGCCGCGCGACCAGATGGTGTCCAACTTCATCTCGACCTACATCAACCGCGATCTCAACTGGGGCCTGGCTGCAGGCCTGGGTGTGGTCCTGCTTGTCGTGACACTTGCCATCTACCTGTTGTTCCTGCGCCTCGTTGGCGCCGACAAGATCAAGCTCGGGTGACGCCATGTGGTTGCCTTCCTATGCGACTCCCTCTGAACGGATAATGCGCACGCTGGTGGTGGCGTTCGCCGTCTCGGTGCTCTTGTTCCTGATCGCGCCACTGTTCATCATCGTGCCGTTGTCCTTCTCCAAGGATCCGTTCTTCACCTTGCCCGTGCGGGAGTATTCCCTGCGCTGGTATGCGGATTTCTTTGGCAACGCGCGCTGGATGAACGCCATCGTCAACAGCGCCGTTGCGGCGGTGATGACCACGATCCTGGCCACCACGCTCGGCACGTTGGCGGCACTCGGCATCTCGCGTCCCGATTTCCCAGCGCGCCGCCTGATCATGGCATTGCTGATCTCGCCGATGATCGTGCCGATCGTCATCGTGGCTGTCGGCAGCTATCTCTTCTTCGGCCAGTTCGGCCTGACGAACACGCGCACCGGCCTCGTCCTGGCGCATACCGCACTGGCGACGCCTTTCGTGGTCATCACGGTGACGGCGACCCTATCCACCTATGAAACCAATCTCACCCGGGCGGCATTGAGCCTCGGCGCGCCGCCGTCGGCGGCGTTCTTTCGCGTCACGCTGCCGAACATCCTGCCGGGGGTCATTTCCGGCGCGATCTTCGCCTTCGCCACCTCGTTCGACGAGGTGGTCGTCGCACTGTTCATGACGGCGGCCGAGCAGCGCACTCTTCCAGTGCAGATGTTTTCCGGCATCCGCGACCAGATCAATCCGACCATCATGGCCGCTGCGACGCTGCTGCTTGCGCTGTCGATCATCCTGTTCGCGATGCTGGCGCTGCTGACCCGGCGAAGGGTGAAATAACCGGCTGGCCACCACGTTTGTCCGGCTGGAATTCGAAGGCCGTTCTCAATCGACCTTGGCAGCACCTTCGCCGGCGACGAACATATCAGCAAATCGAGCGGCAAAACTCTGCGCCACAGCGGACCGCTTGCGGTCGGGGCTGACATAGATGCCGACCACGACATCTGCGAGCCGAGGCAGATGGGCCGACGGTTGGATGATCCTGAGTTTCGCTGGAACGATCCGGCGCGCCAGTACCGTCACCCCGAAGTCGGCGCCCACAGCCGCCTCCAGGCCGGCAAGACTTGGGCTTGTGTAGACGATCTCGAAATTGCGACCGTCGCGCTGTAGCGCAGTCAGCATGTTGCGACGGTAGAGGCACCCCTCGGGATAACAGACAATGCGCAGTTCGCTTTGTCTTGCAGCATCCTCCGGCAGATCTGGCATCTGCGCTCCGCAGACCCAGGCCAGCGTCTCCTTCCAGGTCATGAACGCGCCTTCGGAAGGCCCGTCCGGGGTCATTGCCACGACAATATCGAAGAGGCCATTGCGCAGGCCCTGCAGCAAATTGTGCGACAGATCGCAGACGACGTCGAAGGTAAGGTCGCCGCCATCGCGCGCCAGACTGGCCATCAGCTTGGGCAGGAAGTGATCGGCGTAGTCATTTGGGATGCCGAGCCGCAGGCGACCCTTGCTGTCGCGCTTCGAGAGCTTCAGCATCATGTCATCGTTCAGCGCCAGGATCTGGCGCGCGTAGCCGGCAACAAGTTCACCCTGTTCCGTGATCTGTGCGCCGCCTTCCTTAGCGAAGAGCGAGACGCCGAGCAATTCTTGAAGCCGCTTCATCTGCAGGCTGATCGCCGGCTGCGTGCGACCGAGCTTTTCTCCCGCCCGCGTATAGCCGCGCAGGTCGATCACGGTGACGAAGGCGCGGAGAAGGTCGGTCGGGATGCTGCGCATGGGTTAGCTCCACATTCGCCGATTAGATCACGGCGCTCCAAACAAACGCAAGCGAGCCTCCCTTTCCAGGAAGGCCCGCCAGGGATAGCGCTATTCGGCGATCATGCCTTGACGATGTTATGCTCCGGACCAAACGGGAACTTGGTGATGTTTTCCGCCCCGTCCTCGGTCATCACCAGAATGTCGTGCTCGCGATAGCCGCCAGCGCCAGCCAGTCCCTCGGGGATGGTCAGCATCGGCTCCATGGAGACAACCATCCCCGGTTGCAGCACTGTGTTGATGTCCTCGCGCAGTTCGACGCCGGCTTCGCGGCCATAATAGTGCGACAGCACGCCGAAGGAGTGGCCGTAGCCGAACGAGCGGTAGCCGAGCAGATCGTGACTGCGGTAGATTTCGTTCAACTCCGTCGCCACGTCGCCGCAACGTGCGCCGGGCTTCAGGAGTTCGAGCCCGCGACGGTGGACGTCGCAGTTGATCTCCCAGATCCGCAGGTGCTCGTCGCTGGCATGATCGAGGAACAGCGTGCGCTCGAGCGCGGTGTAGTAGCCCGAGATCATTGGGAAGCAGTTGAGCGAGAGGATGTCGCCTTTCTGAACCTTGCGCGATGTCACCGGGTTGTGCGCGCCGTCAGTGTTGACCCCCGATTGGAACCAGACCCAGGTGTCCATCAGTTCGGCATGCGGAAAGGTGTTGGCGATGTGCCGGACCATGGACTGCGTGCCGGCCAGCGCCACTTCGTATTCAGGAACGTTCTCGCGGATCGCATTGCGAATGGCTTCGCCGCCGATGTCGGCGGTGCGCGCGCCTTCCTTGATCAGGACGATCTCCTCTGCCGACTTGATTGTGCGCAGCCACATAGCCGGCGCGCCGACGTCGACGAACTCGACGTTCGGGAAGGCGTCCTGCAAGAGCTTCCTGAATTCGAGGTTGACGTGGTCGAACTCGATGCCGATACGCTTCACGCCGGGCAGCGTCTTCTGCAGGGCGTAGAAATAGTTGTCACGCTGCCAGTCGGTGTAGGTGATGTTATCGCCGAAAGTACGGCGCCATGGCTGGCCGGCATCGATGCCGGCCGAGACCGACACTGCCTTCTCCGGGGTGACCACAAAGGCATAGCGGCGGCCGAAATAGCAGAACATGAAGTCCGAGAAATAGCAGATGTTGTGGTAGGAAGTCAGCACCGCCGCGTCGAGCTTCAGGTCGGCCAGGATGCTGCGCAGCCCATCCTGACGGCGCGTCATTTCGGCGGGGCTGAAGGTGGCGACAGCCTTCTCGCCATTATGCATCTTCTGTAGACGCAGCAATTCGTTGGGCATGCCCTTGGCGTAGACGTTCATTCTTTCCTCCGCATCCAAATCGGGTTCAGGTTGGAAGCGGACTATAAAAATTCGGCCGAGCCGCTGGAAATGAGAAGTCGATATCGGAGGATAAGTGTTGCTAATCGCCGGTCTGCGCCACAAACGCGCGCGCGATTTCCATAACTTCTCGTAATGCAGGCATCAGGTGAATAAATTGTCCTGATGCGCTCATCGATCGTAGCTTTCTTGCATCGATATTGCAGGGAACAGCACGATGACCGACGACATGTTGCATGTGATGGCGTGGCACAATGGGGAAAAGGAGTACTCGCCTTTCTCGGATGCCGAGATGAAGCGCCGCCAGGCCGACATTCGCCTCTGGATGGCAGAGAACAAGGTCGATGCAGCGCTGTTCACGTCCTATCATTGCATCAATTATTACTCTGGCTGGCTCTACTGCTACTTCGGCCGCAAATACGGTATGGTCATTGACCACAACAAGGCGACGACGATTTCGGCCGGCATCGATGGTGGCCAGCCCTACCGCCGCAGCTTTGGCGACAATATCACATACAGTGACTGGCGCCGCGACAACTTCTATCGTGCAGTGCGCCAACTCACTGCGGGCGCCAAGCGCATCGGCATCGAGTTCGATCACGTCAACCTCGACTTCCGCCGTCAGCTTGTGGAGGCGCTGCCTGGCGTCGAATTCATCGACATCGCTCAGCCCTCGATGTGGATGCGCTCCATCAAGTCGCTGGAAGAGCAAAAGCTGATCCGCGAGGGGGCACGCATCTGCGACGTCGGCGGTGCCTCCTGCGTGGCGGCCGTGAAAGCCGGCGTGCCTGAGCACGAGGTGGCTATTGCAACGACCAACGCCATGATCCGCGAGATCGCGAAATCGCACCCCTATGTCGAACTGATGGATACCTGGACATGGTTCCAGTCCGGCATCAATACCGATGGCGCCCACAACCCGGTCACCAACCGCCGCGTCCAGTCCGGCGATATCCTTTCGCTCAACACCTTCCCGATGATCTTCGGCTATTACACCGCGCTCGAACGCACATTGTTCTGCGACCACGTCGACGACGCCAGCCTTGGCATCTGGCAGAAGAACGTCGCTGTCCACCGCCGCGGTCTCGAACTGATCAAGCCCGGCGCCCGCTGCAAGGACATCGCGATCGAGCTCAACGAGATGTACCGGGAGTGGGATCTGCTGAAGTACCGCTCCTTCGGCTACGGCCATTCCTTCGGGGTGCTGTGCCATTACTATGGCCGCGAAGCGGGCGTTGAACTGCGCGAGGACATAGACACAGTGCTCGAGCCCGGCATGGTCGTGTCCATGGAGCCGATGGTGATGCTGCCGCAAGGCGTGCCGGGTGCGGGCGGCTATCGCGAGCACGATATCCTGATCGTGAAGCAGGACGGCGCGGAAAACATCACCGGCTTCCCGTTCGGCCCGGACCACAACATCGTCGGGGACTGACGGACGTGTTCTACATCCCCCACGATTGGCATCAGCGAGGGGACCGAACAAACCGACCCAACCCTTACGCGGCGTCGCCGGTCTATGGCTTCGCCCGCGAATTCTTCATTTTCCTGATAAAAGTGTTCACGGCCGACACTCTCGTGGAACGCGGTGATTGCCCACCCGACGAAAATGCCGGCACTGTGAGAGGGCAAGCGCCACCGAATTGGCCGTTTCCATACTGATAATGCGTACTGGATCGAGAATCGCTTGACGGGGTCGCCTTCGCGCGCTGCCTAAAGACGCATTGGGAGTTCAAGCCCCGATCGCAATCCGGAAACAAGGCGGGACGCAGGGCTCAGCGCGGAAACTCGGCCCGCAGGGCTTTGACGATGCCCCTCACGCAGACATCCAGCAAGATGTCGCCTTTCGCTTTCGAAGCTTCCTTGGGCGACGACAATGTGCCGGTCGCCGGTGTCCATTCAGGCTTGGGCGGGTATACATCATAGGGCGGAAAGCTGGCCGGTTCATGATCGGCGGCGCGCTCGAGATGAACGAAGTTCGGGTAGAGCGCCAGCATCAGCGATGTTTCGAGCACCCCACCATGTTCCAGATCCCAGCCGGTGAACCCGTTTGGATAGAGCCGCGCGATCGTCGGCTTGTCGACGAAATCCCAATAAGACAGCACCACGATCTTCATGTCGCCAATACCGCCCCAGCGCAGTTCGCGCAGCGCCAGATCGATGCCTTCGACGATGAACCACGAGTTCTCGAAGTGGCCATTCATCAAGCAGATATTGCGCACGCCGTGGCGGGCGAATTCCTTGATGACATCGCGGAGCGCTGCGACCAGTGTCGCGCCGTCCAGACTGGTCGTGCCCGGCAGGTGATTGCCGCCCCCCGATTTCTGATGCGATTTGTAGCCGTAGGTGAAAGGGGGTGCCACAAGCGCGCCGATCTCGCCAGCGACGCGGCGGGAGAATTCGACCGGCAAGAGTACGTCGACATGCATGGGCATATGGTGGCCGTGCTGCTCCATCGACCCGACCGGCAGCAGGATAGACACGGAGCCGTCCCTGACCTTCGCGTCGTAGTCCGGCCAGGGCAGTTCGGCGGCGAAAACACTGGAATCCGACATGATGTCCTCCCAAGGCGGCTGTTGGAATTGATGCTTAACGGTGATAGTCGTGATATCAAAAATTTATATTCATGATCTAGGTATGAGAAATCCAAATCCATGCGCAATTTCATCAACTTTCAAACCGACCTGCTGCGGGCCTTTGTTTCGGTTATCGATCTTGGCGCCTACACCAAGGCCGGAGATGCGCTGGGGCGCACCCAGCCGGCCATCTCGCTGCAGATACGCCGGCTCGAGGAACTGGTCGGGGCGCCAGTCATCAAACAGGTCGGACGCAGTCTCACTCTGACCAGCGAAGGGGAGATGCTGCTGAGCTACGCCCGCGAGATGCTGCGGCTCAATGATGAGGCTGCGTCCTATTTCAATCGGTCGAAGATAGCCGGGGTGCTGCGGATCGGTCTGCCAAACGACTATGCGGTCGCTTTCCTGCAGGGCGTGATTACCGAATATACCAGTCAGCATCCGGGCATTTCGCTGGAAATCCACTGCGGCTGGAGCGCCGACATTCTCGATCGGCTGCGCGCCGACGAACTCGATCTGGCGGTGGCGATGGTCAACAATGAACGCTCCCAATATCTGTCGCGTTCATGGATCGAGCGGCCGATCTGGGCTGCCGCCGAAGCTGCCCGTTTTGACCTGGGAACCGGTGTGCCCCTCGCAGCCCACCCAGAAGGTTGCGCCTATCGGGCGCGGATGATCCAGTCTCTGGATGCCGCACAGATCCGCTGGCGGGTGGCCTATACCGGCTCCGGCATCGCGGGGTTGCAGAATGCCGTTGTGAACGGCCTCGGCGTCAGCGCGCTGACCCGTTACACGATGCTGCCCGGCATGCGGGTTCTTGATGACAGCGACGGGTTTCCAGCGCTCGCTGAAATCCGGGTCGGCTTGTTCTACAAGCATCCCCGTCTGTCCGATGCAGGAATCAGGCTGGTCAATCACATCGTCGCGCGGCTGGATGAAGCCGGTGTCTCCGGCGACCCGGTGCGGCGGCCGATCGAGCTGGATCGTCAATAAGGCATGTAAATGCATTTATTATGAGAATTAATTTTCCAAATAGTTGGACCGCTCGTAGGCTTGATGGGACTACAAGCCAAAGGGGAACAACCATGATAGTCAAAAAAAGCTTGTCCGGCCTGCGCACGCGCCGCGATCTTCTAAAGGGCGCAAGTATTCTGGGCGGCGGCGCGCTGGCGATGCCGTTCCTCAGCCGGCTGGCTTTCGCCGACCCGGTCGAGCTCAATATGCTCGCATGGTATGGCCATGCCGAACCTGACGTGGTGGCCGAGTTCGAGGCCGCGAACAACGTCAAGTTCAAGCCGAAATACTACACTGGCGGCGACAACATGCTTGGGCTGATCGCCCAATCGCCCCCGGGAACCTTCGACGTCATCCTGTCGGATGCCGAATACGTGCAGCAGCTCAACGCGGCCGGCTATATCGAGAAGCTTGATCCCGCTGACTACCCGTTCGACGAATTCTTCCCCGAATTCCAGCATTTTCCAGGACACTGGCAGGGCAACGACCTCTATTCCGTCATCACTCGGTTCGGCTTCCTCGGCGTGGCCTATAACACCGAAGCGATTACCGAGAAGGAGGCCTCGACCTACAATGTCTATTGGGCCGAGAAGCTGAAAGGCAAGGTCGGGCATTTCGATTGGCATCTGCCCAATCTCGGACAGATCAGCCTGCTCGGTGGCAACGCCTTGCCCTATGATATTAACGCCGAGGCCTGGAGCGCCGTGCAGGAAAAGACGAGATCGCTGCGCCCGCAGATTGGCGGCTTCTTCGACTACGGCGGCACCTTCTCGTCGCTTCAGAACGGACAGATGCTGGCCATGGCGGGCATCGGCGACTGGATTACCGGGGCGCTGGAAAAGGGCGGCGCGAAGGTGCGGACCGTCATTCCGGAAGAGGGTGGCCTGCAGTTCACCGAATCCTTCTCGATCGGCAAAGGCTCGCAGAAGGCCGATCTGGCGAAGAAATGGATCCAGTACATCACCTCTGCCAAGGGCCAGGTGAAGTCGGCCAACATGGTAGCCTACCCTTGCCTCATCCCGAACAAGAAGGGCTGGGAGCTTTTGGCCACCGAAACGCCGGCGGAGGCCAAGCGGCAGGGTATGCTGCTCAACCAGAGCAATGTCATGGACATGATCCGCAATGGCCGTATCAAATACCGCCAGTTGCCGGTTCAGCAGAGCCTTGAAGACTGGAACGACTTCTGGTCCGAATACAAGGGGTCGTAACAGTCACCATCGCCAGGTGGGCATCCTGCCCACCTGGCATTCTTGGGGAATCGTCGTGCGTCATGCAGACGGACGAGCCGTGGCTCAACGGACGGAAACTGCATCGATGCGGAAATCGATCACCCTTTACGGACTGACATTCTCGCTGCCCATGCTGATCTGGCAAGTGCTGTTCTTTCTGGCGCCGCTGGTCTTTTTGATCGCGCTGAGTTTTTGGACGGTCCGGAATTTCCGCATGGAGCCGGATTTCAATCCAGACAACTGGGCCAGAATGCTTGGCCGAGGCGTTTTCTGGCAGGCCTATTTTCGCACGCTGGTCCTGTCCACGACGGCCGCGATCATCACCAGCGCGTTGGCCTTCCCCTGCGCCTACGGCATCGCCTTCAAGCTGTCGGAAACGGCGCGGCGCTGGGCCGTGTTCCTGATGGTCATCCCCTTCTTCACCAGCTATCTGGTGCGCGTCTATTCATGGCAGATTTTCCTGTCCGACAACGGCATCATCAATGCGCTGCTGGCAAAGGCGGGCATTGGGCCGTTCGGCATGCTGAATTCGGTCTTCGGAACTATGGTCGGCTATCTGACTCTGAGCTTCCCACTCGTCGTGCTGCTGCAATTGTTCAGCCTCGTGTTCGTCGACCGCACGCTGATTGAAGCGGCGCACAATCTGCGCTGCGGGCGCCTGCGCACGGTGTTCGAGGTGGTGGTACCGGCGGCCAAGGTCGGGCTGGTGATCGCGGCGCTGTTCTGCTTCATCCTCACCTTCGGCGATTTCGTCAGCCCGCTCTATCTCGGCGGCGGTGACCCGCCGACGCTGTCCATCCTGATCACCGACACCACCAAATCGGGCCAGCAATGGCCGCGCGCGGCCGTCATCGCGCTGACCATGATCGCGACGTTGCTCGCGGTGGCGTTCGCGGCGGTGAGCTTTGCCTACAAGGAGCGCGGGCGATGAGCGATTTCAACCGCAATCCGCTGATCGACTGGGCGCTGAAGCTCTACATCGCGCTCGCCTTTGCCTTCATTTTCGCGCCGATTGCCGCGAGCTTCGTCTTCTCGCTCAACATCGACCGTTTTCCCTCGCTGCCGTTGGGTGGTTTCTCGACCATCTGGTACGAAGCCGTCTATGCCGATCCGCTCGTCTGGGAGGGCTTGCGCAACACGCTGATCGTCGGCGCGACCGTCTCGGTCGTCGCCACGGCGCTCGGCTTCGGCGCCGCCTACACCGACTTCCGCTATAAATTCTTCGGCAAGCCGTTCTATCTGGCGCTGGCGCTGTTGCCGCCGACTATTCCCGTGGTCATTCTGGGCCTGGCGATGCTGGCCTTCCTGTCCAACGTCCACCTGTCCGGGGAAGTCCATTCCGTTATCATCGCCCATGTCGTCATGTGCGCACCCTTCGCCATGGCGATCTGCCGATTGCGCCTATCGCAGATGGACCCATCGCTTGAAGCCGCCGCCTGGAACCTCGGCGCGTCCGAATGGATGGCGATGCGCCACGTCATCGTGCCGTTCTGCCGGCCCGCCATCTTCGCCGCGTTGTTCATCACCATGGCGGTGTCGTTCGACGAATTCGCGGTGTCCTGGTTCGTGTCCGGCCTGCACGAAACACTGCCGGTCAAGGTTCTCGGCTTTCTGCAAGGGCAGGTCAGCCCACGCATCAATGTCATCGGCACATTCGTCTTCCTCGCCTCGATGACGCTGGTGATCCTCGCCCAGATTCTTCTGATGAAACGCAGCGTCGCGCCCAAGGCCGGCGGCAACGCGCCGGAGTTGTTGCCATGACCGATCAAGCTCTCGTCGTCTTCGACGGCGTCGCCAAGAGATTCGGCAATTTCAACGCCGTCGAGCACATGGACCTCGAAATCCGCAAGGGCGAATTTCTTGCCATCATGGGGTCGAGCGGCTGCGGCAAGACCACCACGCTCAGAATGCTGGCCGGGCTCGAAGCGCCAACCGAAGGCGAGATCCGCCTTGCCGGCAAGCGTATCAACGACCTGCCGACCTGGCGGCGCGACACGCCGATGGTGTGGCAGAGCCTGGCGCTGTTTCCGTTCCTGACGGTGCGCGAGAACGTCGAGTTCAGCCTGCGCATGCGCGGCGTCGAAAAAGCCGAGCGCAGGCAACGCGTCGACAAGTGGCTCGAGCGCATGCAGATCACCGAATTCGCCGATCGCAACGTCGCCCATCTTTCCGGCGGCCAGCGCCAACGTGTGGCGTTGGCGCGATCGCTGGTGACGGAGCCGGAAATCCTGCTGCTCGATGAGCCGCTGTCGGCACTCGACGCCCACCTCAAGGTGCGCATGCAAACCGTGCTGTCCAACCTTCAGAAGGAACTCGGCATCACCTTCGTCTATGTCACGCACAGCCAGTCGGAGGCCTTTTCGATGGCCGACCGCGTCGTCATCATGAGCCGCGGCCGCATCGAACAGATCGGCAACCCGCAAGAGATCTATCGCGCGCCGCGGACGAGGTTCGTCGCTGAGTTTCTCGGCTCATCCAATATCTTCGCCGGCAAGGTTTCGGCGGCGGACGGCGATGCCATCAGGATCGCCACACCCTCAGGCGAGTTCGACGTCGCCCGCAATCCAGCCAAGACATTGGCCAAGGGAGACAAGGCGACCTTCGTCGTCTCCGGCGATCGCGTGCAGTTAACCAACGAGAAGCCCACGGACGCCGTAAACGGCGTGCAGGCCTCGGTGGTCGGCGAGGAGTTCGTCGGCGCCACGGCCGTCATCCACCTCGAAGGCGCCGACGGTCTGGAACTCAAGGCGCAGAAGAGCCACGACGAACTGGAACGGCTGAACCTGACGCCCGGTGCGAAAATCTGGATGTCCTGGCGCACCGAGTCGAGCCACATCCTGCCAGGCGAGTAGGCGTCGAACCCCTTCCCTAAGCGTTGCTTCGAAATACCGCCGGCGTCACCCCGCGGCGCTCGCGGAAGGCGCGGATGAAGTGGGACGAATCGCAGAAGCCGGTCGAGTTGGCGATTTCAGTTACCGAACCCTGCGAGTTTTTGAGCAGAAACTCGGCATATTCGAGACGCATGATCTTGTAGGCCAGCGTCGGCGCCATGCCGATCGTGCGCTGGAAGTGGCGCTCAAGTTGCCGTCGATTGGCGCCGAGACGCCGGGCAAGCTCGTCGACGGCGATCGGGGTGTCGATGGTCTGCTGCATCAGCAGCAGCGCCCTCTTGACCATCGGATCGTCGGTGTGCAGGTCGAGCGGCATGCCGGGCTGGGGCGTCTCGGCTCGCTCGGCCTCGTCGATGATCATGATGTTCAGGCTCTTGCGGGCCTGCGCGCGCCCGACATGCCTATCCACCAGATAGGCCGCGAGATGCGCCGAACTGGCGCCGCCCGAACACGTCAGCCGGTCGCGGTCGACGACGAAGATCTGGTCGGAGACCGGCTTCAGCCCGTCGAACTGCTCCAGGAAATCGTCGTGATGGAACCAGCTGACGCAGCATTTGTAGCCGTGCATCAGGCCGGCGCGGTGGAGAGCGAAGGCGCCGGTGCAGACGCCGACCAGCGGCACGCCGGCGATCGCCGCCCGATGCAGGAAACGCACATAGTCCGGATGCAGGTTTTCGATCTCGTCGATCAATCCGCCGACCACCACGATGTAGTCGAAGCGGGCCGGGTCGCCCAACCGCTCCTCGGGTTGAACCGCGATGCCCGAACTGGAGACGATGGGGTCCATCGTGGCGGAAAGCACGCGCCAGCCGCACAGGATCGGTCGACTGCGGTCGCCCTCGTCGGCGGAGAGGCGAAGCACGTCGACGAAATTGGCAAAGGCGCAAAGCGTAAAGCGCCGGGCCAGGATGAAGCCGACTGAAAGACGCCTTGAGTCGCCACGCTTTGGCGCATGTCTCGATTTCGTCCGTATCTCCATAGGGTTCGATATAGGGTTCGATCCATCTCGCCATTTCGTCTGTCGCACCGGTAATACTACTCTGACGCAGCCGTTCTGTTCAAGGCCGGGTATTGGGTGAATAGTCGCGGCATGTTGAACCCGGGGTAAGTCATGACCCGCTTTTCGTTTTCCGCGCTGCTGCGCAACGCCGCGACCGGCAACAAGAACTGGCAGCCGCAATGGCCGGACGCTGAGCCGAAGGCCGAGTACGATGTCGTCATCGTCGGTGCCGGGGGCCATGGATTGGGCACGGCCTACTATCTCGCCAAGGAGCACGGCATCACCAATGTCGCGGTCATCGACAAGGGCTGGCTCGGCGGCGGCAACACCGGCCGCAACACCACCATCATCCGCTCCAACTACCTCTACGACGAGAGCGCCAGGCTCTACGACCACGCACTCGACCTGTGGGAAGGCTTGAGCCAGGAGCTAAACTACAACGTCATGTTCTCGCAGCGTGGCGTTATGATGCTGGCGCATTCGATCCATGACGTGCAGAGCTTCAAGCGCCATATCCATTCCAACCGGCTGAACGGCGTCGACAATGAATGGCTGACGCCGCAACAGGCCAAGGCCTATTGCCCGCCGCTCAACATCGCCAGCGACGCGCGCTATCCAGTGATGGGCGCCGCCTTGCAGCGGCGCGGCGGCGTTGCCCGCCACGACGCGGTCGCCTGGGGTTATGCAAGGGGCGCCGCGGCGCGCGGCGTCGACATCATCCAGAACTGCCCGGTAACGGCGATTCGCCGCGACGTCTCGGGCAAGGTCACCGGCGTCGACACGCCGCGCGGCTTCATCAAGGCCAGGAAGGTGGCCGTGTCGGCGGCCGGCCACACCTCCGTGGTCATGGACACCGTCGGCGTGCGCCTGCCGCTGGAGAGCTACCCGCTCCAGGCGCTGGTGTCGGAACCGGTCAAGCCGATCTTCCCGTGCGTCGTCATGTCGAACACGGTTCACGCCTATATGAGCCAGTCCGACAAGGGCGAACTAGTCATCGGCTCGGGCACCGACCAGTATGTGTCCTACAGCCAGCGCGGCGGCCTGCCGTTGATCGAGCACACGGTCGCGGCTATCTGCGAGGTGTTCCCGATCTTCACCCGCATGCGCATGCTGCGCAAATGGGCCGGCATCGTCGACGTCACCCCCGACCGTTCGCCGATCATCGGCAAGACGCCGGTGCCGGGGCTCTACGTCAATTGCGGATGGGGTACTGGCGGTTTCAAGGCGACGCCGGGCGCAGCCCATATCTTCGCCCACACCATCGCCCGAGACGAACCGCATCCGATCAACGCGCCCTATACGCTCGAACGCTTCACCACCGGCCGGCTGATCGACGAGGCCGCCGCCGCCGCCGTCGCGCATTGAGGGGAGAAAAAAGATGCTCCTTATCCGCTGTCCCTATTGCGAGACCGAACGGCCCGAGGTCGAGTTCGTCTATGCCGGTGAAGCACATGTCGCCCGCCCAGTTGATCCCGCCGCGCTGACCGACGACGAATGGAAGAATTTCCTCTTCATCCGTTCGAATGCGCGCGGCACCCATTTCGAACGCTGGCGTCACATGCATGGCTGCGGCCGCTTCTTCAACGCGGTGCGCGACACGGTCAGCGACCAGTTCGCCATGACCTACAAGGCAGGCATGCCGCGCCCAACGGAAAACGAGATCAAGGAAGCGCGTTCATGAGCACCTATCGCGTATCCGGCAAGGGCCGCGTCGATCACAACCGGCCGGTCCGCTTCACCTTTAACGGCGAGAACTTCGAGGGCCGCCAGGGCGACACGCTGGCCTCCGCGCTGCTCGCCAACGGCGTGCATCTCATCGGCCGCTCGTTCAAGTATCACCGCCCGCGCGGCTTCCTCTCCGCCGGTTCGGAAGAGCCAAATGCGCTTGTCGGAGTCAATCGTGGCGTCGGCCGGGCCGAACCTAACACCCGCGCAACAGTGCTAGAAATCTTTGACGGCCTGAACACCGTCAGCCAGAACCACTGGCCGTCGCTGAAACGCGATGTCGGCGCCATCAACGATCCGCTCTACATGCTGTTTTCGGCAGGCTTCTACTACAAGACGTTCATGTGGCCGAAGTCTTTTTGGAACAAGGTCTACGAGCCGATCATCCGGGGTGCCGCTGGTCTCGGCAAGTCGCCCGCGGTTCCCGATCCGGACACCTATGCCAGCCGCTATGCGCATTGCGACGTGCTGGTGGTCGGCTCAGGTCCTGCTGGTCTTGTGGCAGCTCTGGAAGCGGGAAAGAGCGGCGCCAAGGTCATCCTTGTCGACGAGAGTCCTGAATTTGGCGGCTCGCTGCTCGGCGAGCCGGATGCGGAAATTAACCACCTGTCGGCATGGGACTGGCTGCTGGAGACAAACGCCGCGCTTGCCGCGATGAAGAACGTCACGCTGCTGAACCGCACCACCGCTATCGGCTATTATCACCAGAACTTCGTCGGCTTGTGCCAGCGCCTGACCGATCATCTTTCCGAACTGCCGGACGGCGCGCCGCGCGAGCGGTTATGGAAGGTGCGGGCAAAGCAGGTCGTGCTCGCGCAAGGGTCTATCGAAAAGCCGCTGGTGTTCGACGGCAACGACAGGCCAGGTGTGATGCTGGCTGGCTCGGCCCGCGTCTATCTCAATCGTTACGGCGTCAAGGTCGGCAACCTGCCGGTGGTCGTCACCTCGCACGACTCGGCTTGGCTCGCCGCTTTCGATATGGCCCAGGCCGGCGCAAAGGTTGCAGCGATCGTGGATATCCGCGCTCGGGTTCCGAACTACTTCGTTAAGCGCGCCAGGGCTTTGGGTATCGAAACGCTGTGCGGCTGGACCATAAGCGGCACCAAGGGCCGGCATCGCGTCACCTCCGTGCGGGTCAATCCGGTCAGCGCCGGTGGCCATGTCGGTCCAGCCCGGACGATCGCCTGCGATGCACTGCTGATGTCGGGCGGCTGGACGCCGAGCGTGCACTTGTTCTCGCACACCAAGGGCAAGCTCGACTGGAGCGACGAACGACAGATGTTCCTGCCGGGCGCGCGCACTGAAGACAGCCGGTGTGCCGGCGCCGGTAACGGCAAATTCGGTCTGGAAGAGTCTCTGATGGAAGGCGCTTCGGCAGGAGCCGCCGCGGCGATCGATGCCGGCTTCAGCGCCAGCGCCGGTTCCTACTCGGTGGAAGGCGAGGTGCTGTGCATTGGTGCCAGCAACCGCGAACTGCCGTCGGACAGGAGCGCATCCTGGGCCAAGGCCTTTGTCGACTTCCAGAACGATGTGACCGCCAAGGACATTCGACTTGCCGTCCGCGAGGGGTTCAAGTCGATCGAGCACATTAAGCGCTACACCACCACCGGCATGGCTACTGACCAGGGCAAGACGTCGAATATGAACGGCCTCTCAATCGCGTCGGACGCGGTTAAGCGACCATCGCCGTCCGTCGGGCTGACCACGTTCCGCCCGCCCTACACGCCGACCACCTTCGGCGCCTTCGCCGGCTACAATCGCGGCGACCTGTTTGAGGTGACGCGCAAGACAGCGATCGATAGCTGGGCTGAGGAGAAGGGCGCCGTCTACGAGCCAGTCTCTCTTTGGCGGCGCGCTTGGTATTTTTCGAAACAGGGCGAGGACATGCACCAGGCGGTGGCGCGCGAATGCCGGGCGACGCGCCAGTCGCTCGGCATGTTCGACGCATCGACGCTCGGCAAGATCGAGATCGTCGGTCCGGATGCGGCTGAGTTTATGAACCGTATGTATACCAACGCCTGGACCAAACTCGCGCCAGGGCGGCTGCGCTACGGACTGCTGCTTGGCGAGGACGGCTTCATCCGCGATGACGGCGTCATCGGCCGGCTTTCGACGGACCGCTTCCATGTCACGACCACGACCGGCGGCGCCGCGCGGGTGCTCGCCATGATGGAGGACTATCTGCAGACCGAATGGCCCGATCTGAAGGTGTGGCTGACCTCGACCACGGAACAATGGGCGGTGATCGCGCTGAACGGGCCGAACGCCCGCAAGCTCATCGAGCCGCTGGTCGAAGGCATCGATCTAGCCAACGAGGCGTTCCCCCATATGTCGGTCGCCGAGGGCAGGATCTGCGGCGTGCCAACCAGGCTGTTCCGCGTCTCTTTCACCGGCGAACTCGGCTTCGAGGTCAACGTGCCGGCGCGCTACGGCCGCGCCGTCTGGGAAGCGCTGTACGATGCTGGCCGCAAATACGGCATCACACCCTATGGTACCGAGACAATGCACGTGCTGCGTGCCGAGAAGGGCTACATCATCGTCGGCCAGGACACCGACGGCACGGTGACGCCGGAGGATGCGAGCCTTGCCTGGGCCATCGGCAAGACCAAGCCGGATTTCGTCGGCAAGCGGTCGCTGACCCGCCCCGACATGCTCATGGCCGACCGCAAGCAACTGGTCGGGCTGCTGACGAGTGATCCCAAGACCGTGCTGGAGGAGGGGGCTCAGATCGTCCTCGACCCGAATCAGAAGGTGCCGATGAAGATGGTTGGTCACGTCACCTCGTCCTACTGGAGCGAGACGCTCGGACGCTCCATCGCGCTCGCCATCGTCGAAGGCGGGCGGGCGAAGGAAGGCCAGACCGTTCACGTGCCGATGCCGGACAAGACCCATTCAGCCGAGATCGTCGGCATGGTGTTCGTCGATCCGGAAAACAAGCGCCTCAATGTCTAGGAGACGACCATGCTGCAGGAACGTCACCCGCTGATGGGTCACCGCATCTCACTGGCCGAGGGGGTCTCCCTCGTTATCCACGACGCCGAGGATTCTTCGCGCTTCAACCTCCGCATCGCGCCGGAAAATCTGGGAGCTGCCTCGAAGGCTTTCGGCTGCGAACTGCTGGCGACGATCGGCGCGACCGCGACTTCGGGTGGCAGGCTGGCGCTTTGCCTTGGCCCGGACGAGTGGCAGCTCTATGCGCCTCTCGCTGAGAGCCGCTCCATCGAAACCACTTTCGCCGCGCTCTATGCCAGCTGCCCGCACAGCCTGGTCGATGTCGGTCATCGCGAGATCGGCATCGCCGTCGAAGGTGCTGCCGCGGTGCTGGCGCTGCGCTCGGCCTGCGCCTTCGATTTCGACACCATGCCATCGGGCACCGGAACACGCACGATCTTCGACAAGGCGCAGATCATCCTGATCCGCCACGACGAAAACCGTTTCCGCATCGAGGTCTGGCGCTCTTTCGCCGATCACGTCTGGGGACTGTTGCAGGCCGCCAGCCGCGAAATCGCGCTCGGCATCTGAGAACATAGGACAAGCAAATGACCCTTCACCAGACACAGATGAACGCAACGCTCAGCGACGCCGAAATCGCTGCCTCCATAGGTCGCGAACTTGAGCGCCAGCAGAACCAGATCGAATTGATCGCATCGGAAAATATCGTCTCCAGCGACGTGCTTCTGGCGCAGGGGTCGGTGCTGACCAACAAATACGCCGAGGGCTATCCGGGACGCCGCTACTATGGCGGTTGCGAATTCGTCGATGAGGTCGAGACGATCGCCATCGACCGCGCGAAAAAGCTGTTCGGCGCTGGCTTCGCCAATGTCCAGCCGCATTCAGGCGCGCAGGCCAACCAGGCGGTGTTCTTGGCGCTGCTCAACCCGGGGGACCGCATCATGGGCATGTCGCTGGCGCATGGCGGGCATCTCACCCATGGCTCGCCGGTGACGATGTCGGGCAAATGGTTTGACGTTGTCAGCTACGAGGTGCGCCAATCTGACCAGCAGATCGACTACAATCTGCTCAGGCAGAGAGCTCTGGAAACCAGGCCGAAACTCATCATCGCCGGCGCCTCGGCCTATCCACGCGCCATCGACTTTGCGGCTTTCCGCAGAATCTCCGACGAGGTCGGCGCCTATCTGATGGTCGACATGGCGCACTATGCCGGATTGGTCGCTGCCGGCCTCTATCCAGACCCGCTGCCGCATGCCCATGTGGTAACCACCACGACGCACAAGACGCTGCGTGGCCCGCGCGGCGGCATGATCCTGACCAATGACGAGACGCTGGCGAAGAAGTTCAACTCGGCTGTGTTTCCGGGCAATCAAGGCGGCCCACTGATGCACGTTATCGCCGCCAAGGCTGTAGCCTTCGGCGAAGCCTTGCGCCCCGACTTCAGGGCCTATGCCGGACAGGTGGTCGCCAACGCCCGGGCTCTGTGTGAGACACTTATTTCGGGTGGTCTCGACATTGTCTCGGGCGGCACTGACTGCCACATGGTGCTGGTCGATCTGCGCCCCAAGGCCGTCAAGGGCCGTGACGCCGAGCAGGCGCTTGAGCGCGCCGGACTGACCTGCAACAAGAACGCCATTCCGTTCGATCCCGAAAAGCCGGCGGTTACGTCAGGCGTGCGGCTCGGCACCTCGGCCGGCACGACACGTGGCTTCGGCGAAAAAGAATTCCGGCGGATCGGTGCATTGATCCTGTCGGTGGTCGATGCACTAGCCGAGGCTGGGCAGGAGGGCAATCGTGCAGTCGAAGAGAACGTTCTGGCCGAAGTCCGCGACCTCTGCCGCCGTTTTCCTATTTACCAGTAGCGCCAGTTCAATGGCCAAATCTTTCGCGAGTTGTGCCCTGTCCACCCGGCAGGGCGGTCTGGTGATGCACGCTTAATTCGCCAGCCTGATGGGTCGGAGCAGTCAGATGTTTCTCAGTGTATTCGACATGTTCAAGATCGGCATTGGTCCGTCGTCCTCGCACACGATGGGCCCGATGACGGCAGCGGTCCGTTTCCTGCAATCGCTGAACAAGCACGCGGTAGCGCGTGGCGAAACATCCAAGCCCGCCAGCTTGCGCGTTACCCTCTATGGTTCATTGGCCTTTACCGGCAAGGGCCATGCGACGGATCGTGCCGTGGCGACCGGACTGCTCGGTTATACGCCTGCCGACCTCGACCCAGATGAGGCGGAATCGCGGCTCACGGATTTGCAACGCACCAAGACGCTGCGGCCTGTCAATCTGCCGCCGCTTTCGTTCGATCCGGGTCTTGACGTTGTGTTCAACTACGGGCCGGCGTTGCCCGGCCACGCCAATGGGCTTGTTTTCGAAGCTTTCGACGCGGATACCCGTCTGTATTTCGCAGAAACCTTCTACTCGATCGGCGGCGGCTTCGTCGTCACGGCGGCAGAGCGGGAAGCACGTGAGGCGACACCTGCCGGCAAGGTTGCACGCTGGCCTTATCCGTTCGACACAGCGGCGTCGATGCTGCGGATGGCCAGGGACACTGGCCTTTCGATCGCGGCGATGAAGCGGGCCAACGAGCTCGTGGTACGCCAGCCGCGCGACCTCGATGAGGGCGTGGCACGGATCTGGGCGACGATGAGCGCCTGCATCGACCGTGGGCTTGCGCTTGATGGCGAACTGCCGGGCGGCCTTCGCGTCAAGCGGCGCGCCAAGAAGATCCTTGAGCAACTCCAGCAGGAACGCGGCTCAAATCGTGCCCAGCCGCACGTCGCGTCCGACTGGCTCAGCGTCTACGCCATGGCGGTGAACGAGGAGAATGCGGCTGGCGGGAAAGTAGTGACTGCGCCAACCAACGGTGCTGCGGGCGTCGTTCCGGCGGTGCTGCGCTATTATCTCGACCATTGCGTAGGCGCCGACCCGGCGAGGGTGTCTGAGTTCCTTTTGACTGCCGCCGCAATCGGCGGGCTGATCAAGCACAACGCCTCGATCTCGGGCGCGGAAGCCGGCTGCCAAGGCGAGGTTGGGTCGGCTGCCGCAATGGCCGCCGGTGGGCTATGCGCCGTTCTCGGGGGCACACCGGAGCAAGTGGAAAACGCGGCCGAAATCGCGCTCGAACACCACCTCGGCATGACCTGTGATCCAGTTGCAGGGCTTGTCCAGGTGCCCTGCATCGAGCGCAACGGCATCGGTGCTACCAAGGCGGTGGCGGCCGCGTCCCTCGCGCTTCGAGGAGACGGCTCGCATTTCATGCCGCTCGACAATTGCATCGAGGCGATGCGCCAGACCGGCGTTGAGATGAGCACCAAATTCAAGGAAACAAGCCTCGGCGGCCTCGCCGTCAACCTGCCCGAATGCTGAGCAACGCTCCCAAGGATAGGCAGGCGCAACTCAGCCGCGCGCGGGAAGGTTTTTCGCGACTTCGACAAAATGGGGTCAGAACAAGAGCAGTGCGAAATCGTACGCTAAGGTCGAACGAAGTGAGCGGCTCGCCGTAGTCCAGCCGGGAGCCTCAGCGACCGGAATCCCTCCAGCAGATGCTGTTCGCTGTCCCAGGTGTAGATGCCGGTCAGATCGATGTGTTCCCAGCTCAGCGGCGAGATGTGCCTGAGCAGATAATCCGGAACCTGGCGACGCATGCTGCGCAAGTGGTTGACGACCCGTTCTATGTAGACCGTGTTCCAATGGACGATGGCGCTGACGACGAGGTTGGGGCCGGATGCGCGGAAGGCTTGGCTTTCAATTGATAGGTCCCGGATCTCTCCTCGCTCGTGGAAGAAGACGGCGCGCTTCAGCTTATGCGCGGCCTCGCCCTTGTTGAGGCCGGCCTGACAGCGCCGGCGCAGTGCTGGGCTCGAATACCATTCGATCATAAACAGCGATCGCTCGATCCGGCCAAGTTCCCGTAGCGCCTTTGCGAGCCGACTTCCCTTCGGGGATGCTGACAGCTTCTGCATCACGGCGCGCGTCGTGATCGACGCCGCCAGATGGAGCAGATCGTCCCGATGGTCTAGAATCAGAGTGGCGTTGATCGGTGCCCCGATGTGGTTCGATAGCGCCGGGTATGTATCGCCTTTGTCGAATGTGTGGAATTTCCGGTCCTTGAGGTTGCGCAGCTGAGGCGCAAAGCGGTTGCCGATCAGGGCGAACAGTCCGAAGACATGGTCGCTTGCACCGCCCGTATCGGTGAAGTGTTCCTGGATCTCGAGGATCGTGTCCTGATCGAACAGCCCGTCGAGCACATAGAATCGTCGTGAGCGGCGGTGTGGATCGGCGTGCAAAAAATTGGATGCCGATCTGAGTGCGCCCCCCGGGCCGGACAGATTGAACAAGCGGAATTGACTTGGAAGCCGGGCTTTCGAAGGATGGAAGCCCATGGTGACTTATCGCACGCACAGCATCGAGTTCAAACGTCAAGTAGTGCAGGAGTACCTCTCCGGCGAGACGCTGCATGGTCTCGCCAAGCGGCACACACTGCCGCGCAACCTGATCCGCATCTGGGTCCAGAAATACGAGGCCGGCTCCTTCGACGAGGACGTGGCGGCGGCTGACACGATGCAGACCTATGAGGCGCGGATCGCAGCGCTGGAGCGGCTGGTAGGCCGACAAGCCTTGGAAATCGAGTTTCTAAAGGGGGCTCTGAAAAGCGCACCACGTCCCAGAAGCGGGACTACATCCGTAATCACCGGCCCGGTGGTGTCTCCATCGCTGAAGGATGCCGGCTGATGGGGATCGCGCGATCAACCTACTACGATCAGCCCGAAACCGCCGTGGATGACACAGAGCTCGTCGAGACGATGGGTGAGATCTCCGACAGCTTCGAAGCTTACGGCTATCGCCGCATGCAGGCGGCGCTGCGGCAGCGCGGCATCGTCGTCAACCACAAGAAGGTCAGACGGTTGATGCGCGAGCATGATCTGCAGCCCAGGATTAGGCGGCGCTTCATCGCCACTACGGACAGCGATCACGAGTTGCCGATCTTCCCGAACTTGGCGAAGAACGTGACACCCGACGGCCCGAACCAGCTCTGGGTGAGCGACATAACCTACGTGACGATTACGGTAGGCTTCGTCTACGTCGCTGTCATTTTGGATGCCTGGTCACGCAAGGTCGTTGGTTACGCCATCGGCCGATCGATCGACGCGCGCTTGACCGTTGCAGCATTGAAGGCGGCAATCGAACGACGAAAGCCACCGCCGGGCTGCGTCCACCACTCGGATCGAGGCTCGCAATATGCCGCACTCCTCTACCGCAATCTTCTCGCCGAGCACGATCTTATTGGATCAATGGGCCGGCGCGGCAATCCCTACGACAATGCGAAAGCGGAAAGCTTCATGAAGACGATGAAGGTCGAAGCCGTCTATCCGATGGCCTACGAAACCTTCGCCGACGTCGCTGAGGACCTTCCCCGCTTCATTGATGAGGCTTACAACACCCGCCGATTGCACTCAGCGCTCGGCTATCTCAGCCCACAACAGTTCGAGGACCAACAAGCCCGGCAGATGGTCAAAACTGCGGCTTGATCCTGTCCGGCCCGGGGGGGCGCACTACACGCCGCCAAGTTCCTCTCGGAAGAGGATGGCCCACGCGTCACCGTTGTTGCTGGACGTGATGCTATGTCGCCAACCCCGAATGTCTTCATGGAAGCCCTCAAGCAGCACTCCAGACCGGCAGCATTCTTGGCTTCGAAGGCGCCAGGTCCGTTGCCGGCGATATGACGGGCTTCGAACAGCGCTGCGACGTTCTCATTCCGGCGGCGATGGAATTCTCAGCTCGCGCTGTTTGGGTGGCGGGAAGTTGTCATGCTGGATTCTTAAACAAGGATCGTCGTCCACCGGTTATGCATAGCCGACACGACGCCTCATCCACAGACGGCCTCGATCGGCTGAGAGAGCAACGCTCAAGAGAATAGTGCCGGACCAGGCCGTCATCGTCGATCGGAATGGCGAGTAGAGTCTTTCGTTCGTGTTCTTTGAGAAGCGCACCTCGGGCCCACTTTCCACTCCACCCTAGAACGGTAGTGGCCAAGCCTTTATCCAAAGCAGCCTAGCGGTACAGGAGGCAAATGACGTATTCACAGCCAACATCCGGGCGTTCACTTTTCCGCCACAGCGAAAGGTTCTGAACAGCTCTTGTTCTGTCCCCGGGATGCTATCTATAGGAAATTAGTCAAGTCAGGCCATCCCTGGGCTACGCTCCAGAGCGCGCTTCCTTCCAGTTGATGTGACAGGGCCAGCACCATGTCCTCTCGGCCGAAATGACCGATGAGTTGTACGCCGACGGGAAGACCTTCATGCCGCCAAAGTGGTAGACTTGCGGCTGGCTGGCCTGACGCGTTCGCTACTGCCAAAAACGGAGTAAGCTCGCTAGCCTTGCGCCGGAAACCGCGAAAATCAGCCTCTTTGGTTGAAATGGTCCCTAGCGTCGGTGGAAGGGTCGTAAGGGTGGGGGAAAGAACGAGATCGTATCCGTCGATCATCGCGGCCATCATCCGGCCGGTAGCGTGCAGCCTATCGACGGCCGCGACATAGTCAGGTGCCGTAGTGCGTGCACCGATGAAGTAGCCGTCCAGAATAGCTGGCTCAAGCTCGTCCGGTCTTGGATCGCGGCCTAACGCCGAAAGCTTTACACGGACGGAAAGTGCGACGTTAGAAGCCATGACGGTGATAATGGCATCGATGAAGGCACAATAGTCGAAGTCCGGTGGGTCGATGGCGATGATCTCATGGCCAAACGCCGCACAAAGCTCGGCCGATTTCCGTACGGCCTCCCGGCAAGGTCCATCCATCGCCAGACCCCATGGATCCTGCCAGACGGCGATCCGTAGGGGGCGCTCCAAAGTTACGTCTAGGCTCGCTTCGAAGCTGCAGCCGGGTGGAGCTGCGTAGGGTGCGCCGGTCTCCATTCCCGCGGTGAGGTCAAGAGCGCGTGCCGTGTCGCGTACTGTGCGAGTCAAAACGCCATCGCAGGCAAGTCCGCCCCAGCCTTCGCCACGAAAAGGGCCCAGCGGAACGCGGCCGCGGGACGGCTTGAGGCCGAAAACGCCGCACGATGAAGCGGGAATGCGAATGGACCCACCGCCATCGCTGCCATGCGCCACCGGGACAACGCCGGCCGCCACGGCGACGGCAGCGCCGCCGGACGATCCGCCGGACGAACGCGTCGGGTCGAAAGGATTGCGGGTAGGGCCGCCATTTCGGCGCGCCTCCGTCGTTGGCGCCATGCAAAGTTCAGGCACCGTAGAGCGCGCAAACGAGATGAAGCCCGCCTCGCGGAACCGCTTGACGAGGGTCGCGTCGCTTTGGGCCTTCGTCGCCTCGAAGAGCGAAGACCCGATACTCGTCGGCAGGTCCGTTGAGGCAAGGCCTGAATCCTTCAGGAGAAACGGCAGGCCGCTGAATTTTCCGGCAACCACCTCATGGCGGAAAGCCTTCGCCAAGGCGCCTTCGTAATCCTTGTAGGACAGCATATTGGTGAGGGCATCGACGCGTTCGGCCGCCTCTATCGCGATCCGCATCAGGTCCAGCGCGCTCACCTCGCCATTGGCCAGAAGTGCGGCAAGAGCTATGCCGTCCCTGGACCGGTACTCTTCAAAATTCATGACATCTCCGTTCGAGAGGAAGCCGTCTTCCTTCGGTGCAGCCTTCTAAAGGTATGAAAAAAGATTACTTTTCGGACTTGCTCCAGGCCTCCGCGACCTGATGTCCCTGGGCGAACCAGACACCGGGGAAGGTTTTTACCCACTGGATGAATTCTCTGAGCAGCGCGATGCGGGACGGCCGGCCGATGACCTGCGGGTGCATCGTCAGATTAAAGAGCCCGCCCCAGCGGTAGATTTCGCGGAACTCGTCCTGCCATACCTTCAGGATATGGTCGTTGGTGACGATGGTGCGTGGCGCGCGCACCGAAAACAGCGCGAATGGCGCGTCGTCCAGGCTCCAGTGAACCGGAAGCTCGATCGGACCATCTGTCCCGTCATCGAGCGTATGCCGATAGGGGTTGATGGTGTCCATGAAGGAGCTGTCGTAGAAAAAGCCGTATCGCTTCAGGAGGCCGATCATATTCGGCGAGGTCTCCCAGGCCGGCGATCGATAACCGGTTGGAACGATCCCCACCGTCTTTTTCAGGGCTTCCTGGCCCTTGACGAGGATTTCCTCCTCCCGTTCCGGCTGGTCGGGGTCGACCCATTCATGCAGGTAACCGTGATGGCCGACTTCGTGGCCTCTGGCGACGATCATCTCCAGGCGGGCGGTGTGTCTTTCGGCCGTCCATCCGGGCACAAAGAAGGTTCCCCGCACACCGGCATCTTCCAGGGTTTCGAGGATCATCGGAACGCCGACTTTGGCGCCATAGACGCCTTGCGACAGCGTCCCCGGACGGCGCGCATTATCGGGATCCCGCGACAGCCAGAGGGTTTCGGCATCGAAATCGAAGGAGAGCATGACTGCAACGCGATGGCCGCCAGGCCATTTGACAGGACCGAAATGTTCCATCTCTCTATTCCTTAGAATGTGCCTCGGGACGAGAGCCAGCCGCCGTCGACGGCAATGATCTGACCATTGACGAAGGATGCCTGATCGGAGCCCAGGAAAGCGATCACTTCAGCCACTTCCATGGGATCGCCGATCCGTCGCAACGGCGTTCCGGCGATCATCGCGCTCCGGTATTCGGCATCCTTGTCAATCTTGTCGCGGGTCATCGCGGTGAGGATGCAGCCGGGTGCGACGGCATTTACCCGTATCCCTTCCGGACCGAGTTCCGCGCTCAATTGCCGTGTCAGCTGCGAGATGCCGCCCTTGCTGGCGGCGTAGGCGGTGGTGCCCACGCGCCCGACCTCGCCATAAACGGATGCGAGGTTGACAATCGCGCCGCCGGGCTGGCGCAGCAACGGCAGCAGTTCCCGCGTCAGCCGGATGACGGAGCGTAGATTGATGCTGAGGATCCGGTCGAGCAGGGCGTCATCGGTTTCGGCGATGCGTTTCGAGCCGCCGACGCCGGCGCAATTGACCAGGAGATCCAGCCCGCCAAGCGCGCTGGCCGCATCGGCGATCCGCTTCGGTGCCGCCTCTTGGGAGAGATCGACGGCGACAACGGTTGCAGCGACGCCGCCGAGCTCGGACACGTCTTGGTCGACCGCCACGATGGAGGTGCCGCGCGCGATGAGCAGATCGAGTGTCGCGCGGCCGATGCCGCTGTTGGCGCCGGTAACGACAGCAGTCTTGCCCTCAAAGCTATGCAAGGCGACCTCCATCGACCGGCAGCGAAACGCCGGTCGTATAGGATGCGGCGTCGCTGGCTAGATAGAGCACGGCCTGCGTCACCTCGTTCGCCTCACCGAAACGTTTCATCGGATGAAGATCCCTATAGATCTGCCGACGCATTTCCGCTTCTGCGCCGGCGGCCGCGAAGTTCCGCTCCAGCATCGGCGACGAGATCGATCCGGGGCAGACGGAATTGACGCGGATGCCTTCCTCGGCGAGCGATAACGCAAGGCTGCGGGTAAGCAGCGCCACGGCTCCCTTGGTCGTCGAATAGGCACCGAGCGCATGCGAACCGGTCAGGCCGGCCGTCGAGCCATAGGTCACAATACATCCCTTGCGATGCCGCAGCGCGCCCAAGGTGAGCTGGACAGCAAACAGTGTGCCGCGCACATTGAGCGACAGCATCTGGTCGAACTCTTCCGGATCGACTTCCAGAAGCGGTTTGCCGCTGCCAAGGGTCCCGCCGGCGGTCACCAGGACGTCGATACCCAACTCTAAATCCATGCCGTCCCAGGCCTGCCGCATGTCGGCAACTGACGTGAGGTCGCAGCGGACCGCAATGGCCGGTCTGCCGATCGCGGCGCGGAGTTCGCCGAGCCGAGCCTCGTCTCGATCGACAAGGTAGAGGCGCTCGGCGCCTTCGCGGGCAAATGCCTGCGACAGATCGGTGCCGAGAGTGCCGGCCGCGCCGGTGATCAGGACCGTTTTCCCGGCAAACCGCGTCACGATTGTCCTTTCCCGAGATAAAATTCGCGCAGTTCCTCGACCTTGAGATCGGGGCCATTCTTGCGCGAATAGGCGAAACGGCCCTCACGCAGGATATGCACCTCGTCAGCGAGTTCGAGCGCCATCGAGACATTCTGTTCGACGAGAAGCATGGTCAGGCCGCGCGCTCTCAGCTTGCGGATAATGTCGGAAATTTCGCCTACCACCTTCGGTGCGAGCGCTGCCGAAGGTTCGTCCAGCAGAAGCATGCTCGGCCGCGCCATCAAAGCGCGACCCAGCGACAGCATCTGCCGCTCGCCGCCGGACAGAAGTCCGGCCGGTGCCTTGTAACGGGCCTTGAGGCGGGGAAATTCGGCATAGACCATCTCGACGTCTTCGGCGATGCCGGGCTTATCCTTGCGCCGGTGATAGGCGCCGACGGTGATATTCTCATGCACGCTCAGGCCGCCGAGGACTTCCTTGCCTTGGGGCACGAGGCATAAGCCCGCCGCCGCCATGGCATGGGCCCCCTTGCCGTCGATCCGCTTGCCGTCGAGCAGGATTTCTCCGCGGGTCGGCTTCACTAGGCCAGCGAGCGTCTTGAGCGCCGTCGACTTGCCTGTTCCGTTGCCGCCGAGAATCGCGCTCAGCCCGCCCTTGGGTACGGTGAAGTCGAGACCGTAAAGGATTTGAACTTTGCCGTATCCGGCATCGATACTTTTGCACTCAAGCATGGGAAGACCGCCCCAATCCGATATAAGCTTCGATGACCTTGGGGTCCTGAACGACGACATCCGGCTTGCCGTCTGCAACTTTTTGTCCGTAATCGAGGACGACAACCCTGTCGCAAACTGCTTGAACGACGCGCATGACGTGCTCGACAAGCAGGATCGTGACGCCGAATTCGTCGCGCATGCGGCGGATCATTTCGATGAGCCGATCGACGTTGATTGGCGAAAGGCCGGCTGCCGGTTCGTCCAGAATGAAGATACGCGGGTTCGTGGCGAGGCCACGCGCCAGTTCGACCATACGCTGCTGTCCGATCGAAAGATCGGTGGCGAGCTTGTGGGCGTGCTTCTCCATTTCGAACAAGGCCAGCATGTCGCGCGCCTTGCAAGCCGCCTTTTCGTGCCACGCCATAGCATTGCGACGGTTCAGGAAGGATGACATGTACCCGGGGCCAGATTGCTCCTGCAGCGCCAATACGATGTTCCGTTCAACCGTCAGGCTCGGGAACAGCCTGATCATCTGGAAGGTGCGGACCACCCCGTGTCTTGCAACGACATGCGGTGCGGCACCGGTAAAATCCTTGCCGTCGATCAGCACACGGCCGCTGGTGGGCGCAAGAACGCCGGTTAAAAGATTGACCACGGTCGATTTGCCCGAGCCGTTTGGACCGATCAGCCCGACGATCTCGCCTTCGTTGACCGAGAAGTCGAACGCATTCAGCGCCACCATCCCCTGGAAGTTCTTAGTGAGTGCTTCCGCCCTGATTATCGGAGCAATGTTTTTCTGTTCACCCGTCATCTTGCTCTCCAACGAGAGAACTTGCCCGCGAGCCCCTGCGGAGCAAACATCGTGACCAGGATCAACACGCCGCCATAAAAGATGTGCTTGTAGTCGGTAAGTATCGAAAGCATTTCGGGCAGTGCGGTCAGCAGCACTGCACCGAGAACTGGACCCCAGAAACGTCCGCGACCGCCAAGAACTACCATTGCCACAATCGATGCCGAAGCGAGGACAGTATAATCGTCAGGCGTCACACCGCGTATGTGATAAGCCAGAAGGACGCCCGCGCCGCCCGCGAAAGCCGACGATATTGCCAATGCGACAAGTTTGACGGCCTTTGTATTCATGCCGATCGTACGCGCCAGGGTCTCGTCGTCGCGGATCGCCTGCAAGGCGTCTCCTAAGCGCGATTGCGTGAGAAAGCGGATCGCAATCAGACAGATCACCGCAATCACCAGCACCAGGTAGAAGTATGACGATAGCGTGGTGAAGCCTGCGACTGGTTCGACTTCGATCCCATATTGTCCGCCGGTGAAATCGGTCCACTGCGACAGAACGAGATAGACGATGGTCTGGAATGCGATTGTCATGATCGCCAGGAAATGTCCTTGTGCCCGCAGGAGCGGCAGGCCGAGCAAGAAACCGAACAGGCCTGCGACGATCATTCCGAGCGGCAGATTGAGCCAGAACGTGGTTCCGAAGTCCCGGCCGAGGATAGCGGCGGTATAGGCGCCTATTCCAAGGAAGGCGGCATGGGCGAAGGAAAAAAGGCCCGTCCAGCCCATCACAATATCGAGGCTGCTGGCCAGGATGACGTAGATGCAGACGACGATGGCGATATTGATCGCGTATCCGCCGCCGAACACCGTCGATACGATGGCAAGCGTCGCCGCAGCGACGAGGATGAGAAAAATCGCACGCACGTCAGGACCGATCCGTCTGGATGCCGAACAGACCTTGCGGACGTATGGTCAGAACGCCCATCACGAAGATGAAGCCGACGATGTCGCGCAGTCCATTGCCGAGATAGCCGGTGACGAGGGATTCGACGATGCCGAGAGCAAGGCCCGCGATGATTGCACCCTCGATGCTCCCCATGCCGGCCAGAACCACGATCACAAAGGCTTTCATGACGATCAGGCTGCCGGCATTTGGCTGAACGGTGAAGACAGTCGCCATAAGCGCGCCGGCCAGTCCGGCAAGAGCCGCGCCGATGGCAAAGGTCACCACGCCGACACGACGGACATTGATGCCGCAAATCCGTGCCACGGTCGCTTTTTCCGACATGGCCCGAAGAGACAGGCCGATCCAGGTGTATTTCAGCACCACAAGCAGGGCGGTCACCGTGACGGCTGCGAGGGCTACGATCGCAAGGCGCTCGCTGGTCAGGAAGATGTTGCCGATCTGAATGGCGCCACGTGGCAGGCCGCTCCTGGCAAGCATCGGTTCCGGTCCGGCAATCTTGAGCACGATGTTCTGCAGCAGGATCGACAGTCCGAAAGACGCGATGATGACGTTTGTCGGATCCTTCTTGGCGATCGGCACGAAGATGGCGCGCTCGATGAACCAACCCAACATCACCATCACAACGATAACAAGCACGATCGAGGGAAGGGGGCCGATGCCCAGGACCTGGGTTCCGACCACGGCCACGTAGCCGCCGAGCATGTAGAATTCGCCATGGGCGAAGTTGACGATTTTAAGGATGCCAAAGATGAGCGTCAGGCCGAGCGCGACAAGTACATAGCTCGACCCGACGACAACTCCGTTAGCCAGGAATTGCTGGAAAAGTATCAATGGTGGAATCCCTGTCCGGGCGTGAAGAAAGAAGCGGCTCCCGGGGGCGGAATCTCTCGCCTCGCGAAGCCGTCGCTGCTGCTTAGTCGAAGGGAAGCCATTCGCGCTTACCATTCTTGACAATCGCAAGGCCCACCTTGAACTCGACGCTTCCCTTGTCGTCGAACTTTGCCGTCGTGCGGTCCGGTCCTTGGGACAGCGGGAAGTCCGGCATGTTGAGCAATTGCTTCTGCATCGCGGCACCGTCCGGCTTGCCCGCGCGGCGCGCTGCCTCGATAAGAAGGCCCATGGAATCGAAGCCGATGGCGCTGTAGACGTCAGGCTCTTTCTTGTAGGCGGCCCGGAATTCCTTGGCGAATTCTGCGCCATGCTTGTTCGGCGTGCTGGGTTCGAACATCGAAGATACGGCGAAGCCTTCCGACGCCGGACCGGCAAGTTCGATCAATTTGTCGCTCATCATCGAACCCGATCCGACGATCTGGGTCTGAACGCCGAGTTCGCCGGCCTGCTTGATGATCTGGGCGCCTGAATCCATCAGGCCGGCGATATAAACGGCCGAAGGCGACTGGGCGCGAACGTTGGTCAACGATGAATAGAAGTCTTTGTCGCCAGGATTGTATGCTTCCATGGCAACGACCTTGCCGCCGATACCCTCATAGTTCGACTTGAACTCGTCGGCCAGCGATTTGCCGTAAATCGAGTTTTCGTAGAGCACCGCCACCGTCTTCGCGTTCAGCTTTTTGAGCGTGTCGGAGGCGGTCTGCTTGGCCTGGGCCCTGCTGCCGGGAAAGGCGCGGAAGAACCATGGGTCTCCGGCCGTATTGGCATCGGTGACGGCGGAAGACGTCGAACCGGCCGAGATCATCGGTACCTTGTATTCCTTGGCGACCTTGCTTTCAGCCGCAGCGACGGCGCTAACATAGGTGCCGCTGATGCCGACGACGTGGTCCTGCTCGATGAGCTTGCGGACCGCGGTTACACCCTTCGTCGGATTGCCTTCGTCGTCCTCGATGAACACCTTGACGTCCTGATCGAAGACGCCGCCCTTCTGGTTTGCCTGCTTGACGGCAAACTCGATGCCTTCGCGGATCGATGTGCCGGCAAGCGAAGCCGGGCCGGACAGCGGCAGTGAGACGCCCAGCTTCAGCTGTTCTGCAAACGCTGCGGATATCGCGACGGACGAGATCATTACGGAAAGTCCAGCGGCAGCAGCCGCTTTTACCCAAATAGCCATGTTCACCTCTTTAAGTTGGGCTGCCGCAATTTTTTATATTGTAATGCGATATAACTTATCTTATTATGGTTTAATCGGGCGGTCAAGCGCTGAGCCTATGGAGGGATGCACCTGTGAGCGATGACGATTCGTTGTTCGTGAAATCGCTGGCGAAAGCATTTCAGCTGCTCGAGGCGTTCGAGAAGAGTGGCGATGGCGGACGCCTGACACACAAGGATATGAAACAGCTGACCGGTCTGGATGCCAGCACGGTTCAGCGCATGTCCCATACGCTGGTCAAACTCGGTTATCTTGAGCGCGGGCAGAACCGCACCTACGTCCTCGGCAAGAAGTTCCTCCATTTCACCTTCGAGTACCTGCGCCATTCGCAGACGATCCAGCGAGCCAGCCCGATCCTCATGGATCTCCAGAACGAGACGGGGGAGCGTGTCGACCTCAGTCTCTTCGAGGATGTGGAAATCGTTTATGCGCTTCGCCGGCAATCGAAGCGTGAGACCTTCTTCGCCACCCTGACCGGTCGACGCGTTCCGTCGTTTGCCGCGTCCGGCGGGCGGGTGGTGATGTCCCATCTGCCGCGCGACGTCGTAGAAGACATTATCGACAGATCGGCTCTCGTCCCGCAATCGCCGAAGACGGTCACGTCGCGAACCGAGATCCTTGCGGAGATCGATAGAGCCCGTGAACTTGGTTATGCATTATGCATAGAGCAGATGCTGATCGGCGAAATCGTACTTGCATCGGCGATTTTCGACGAACGCAACACGCCGATCGGCGCGGTGCATATCGCCGGCTCGCTGTCGGACTGGGATGCCGACTCTTTCTGCCGCAAACATGCGCCGTTGGCTATTTCGGCCGCGCGGATGATTTCGAACAGATCCTGATCCCGGCAGGGATCTGCGGGCGCCGGCGTCAGAACGTCGCCGGCGTATTGATCCAGATCAGCGTTGTCTGACTGTCGGAGAGATTGCGCCAGGAATGCGGCCTGTTGCTCTCGAAATAGAAGCTGTCTCCGGTGCGCAGTTCGAAGAACTGGTCGCCGTCGAGCACGACCTGCAGCTTTCCCGCCAGGACGAAGATGAATTCTTCTCCCTCGTGACGGTAGGAGCCTTCGCTGGAGGCGCCGGGCGCAAGGTCGAAACGATGACATTCCATCTGCCGCCGACCCGGGACGAGCGCATGGATGGTGACGCCCGACGAAGTGGTCGGCCACGTCGCCCATTCACCGCTGCGTACGAGCGATGCGCTTTCTTCCTGCCCCTGCTGCCCGCTGAGATCGGCGACCGTCGTCCCGAGGTGTTTTGCCACATCGTGCAGCGCGGTGATCGAGATTCCCTGCGACGTCCGCTCGAATGTCGATAGCTGCGACAAGGAGGTCCCTGTTGCACGCGCTACTGTTTCCAGCGTCTGCCGTGCCTGCCGTCGCAAGCTCCTGACCTTCATCCCGATGGGCATGTCGTCGCCAGCGACATGGCCTTGCACGGCGGGGCGTGATTCCTGCTCGTCCTTCAGCCCTTCCTTGATGGCTGCCGGATTGAGACCTTTTTCGCTTCGCATCCAGGCAATCGTCTGCAGCCGTTCGACGAGCTCGGGATCATAGAGTCGCTGCCCCGAGGGCGTGCGGATCGGTTCGACCAGCCCCTGCTGTTCCCACAGCCTGAGTGTCGAGGGGGAAACGCCGGCGCTGCGCGCCGCTTCGGCAATTTTCAGAGGATTCTTTTGCATATCCCGTGGGCAGGTTCTCGCAGGGTGAAATTTTCTAGCGGTCACAAGACGCATCTTGCAAGTCTACAGAAAAAATGTAGATATTTTTTTGACTGAGACGTTTCGTCCTCACCACCAGTCTTCCGTTTTTCAGGGATTGCTTCCATGCAGAATATCGAACTCGCAGACCGTCGCTCCGACGCCATTTCGCGCGGCGTTGGCGTTATCACGCAGGTCTATGCGGAGCGCGCCGAAAATGCGGAGATCTGGGATGTCGAAGGCCGCCGCTATATCGATTTCGCTGCTGGCATCGCGGTGGTCAACACGGGACATCGGCACCCCAAGGTCATCGCTGCGGTCAAAGACCAGCTCGACCATTTTACCCATACCTGCCATCAAGTGGTTCCCTACGAGAATTATGTGCGCCTCGCGGAGCGGCTGAACAAAGCCGTTCCGGGCAACTTCAAAAAGAAGACCGTCTTCGTCACGACAGGTGCGGAAGCTGTGGAAAATGCGATCAAGATCGCCCGCGCCGCGACCAACCGCTCGGCGATCATCGCCTTCACTGGCGCCTTCCATGGCCGCACGTTCATGGGCATGGCGCTGACCGGCAAAGTGGTCCCCTACAAGGTCGGTTTCGGCGCTATGCTGCCGGATGTCTATCATGTGCCTTTCCCGGTCGAACTGCATGGCTACACGGTCGACGATTCGCTCACCGTGCTCGACAAGCTGTTCAAGGCGGATGTCGATCCCAATCGTGTGGCGGCGTTTATCGTCGAACCCGTTCAGGGCGAGGGCGGCTTTTACGAGGTGCCAAAGGCGTTCATGCAGAAGCTGCGCGAGATCGCCGACAAACATGGCATCCTGCTGATCGCCGATGAGGTGCAGACCGGCTTCTCGCGCACCGGCAAGCTGTTTGCCATGGAACATCATGGCGTGGTGGCAGACATCACCACCATGGCCAAGGGCCTTGGCGGCGGCTTCCCCATCGCAGCCGTGACGGGCCGCGCCGAGCTGATGGACGCTCCGGGGCCCGGCGGGCTCGGCGGCACCTATGCCGGCAATCCGATCGGCGTCGCCGCCGCCAATGCCGTTCTCGACGTGATCGAGGAAGAGGGCCTCAACGACCGGGCGACGTTGCTTGGCAACCGGCTGAAGCAGCGCCTGCAGTCGCTTGCCGACGCCGTGCCACAGATCGCCGACATTCGCGGGCCGGGTTTCATGAACGCCGTCGAATTCAACGTGCCAAGGAGCAAAATGCCAAATGCCGAGTTCACCAACAAGGTGCGCGAAAAGGCGCTGACCAAGGGCCTGATCCTGTTAACCTGCGGCGTTTACGGCAATGTCATCCGTTTTCTCGCGCCGCTGACAATCCAGGACGAGGTGTTTTCCGAAGCGCTCGACATCCTGGAGGAAACCTTGCGCGAATGCGCCAAGGAGGCATGACAGTGAGCATTTCCAACGCTTTGCTTGCACGTTTGAAGGATCCGTCGCTTGTTACTGACAAGGCCTTGATCGCCGGTGAATGGCTGTCGGCGGCCGATGGCGGCAAGTCCTTTGACATAACCAACCCCTCGACCGGTGACGTTATCGCGACCCTGCCGGACATGGGTCGCGCGGAGGCGGCCCGCGCTGTCGATGCCGCCTACAAGGCGCAGAAGGACTGGGCAAAAAAGACGGCCAAGGATAGAGCCGCGATCCTTCGCAGGCTCTACGATCTGATGCTCGCCAATGCCGACGATCTTGCCGCCATCCTGACCATGGAAATGGGCAAGCCGCTGGCCGAAGCCCGCGGAGAAATCCTCTATGGTGCCTCTTATGTCGAATGGTTCGGCGAAGAGGCCAAGCGCGTCTATGGCGATACGATCCCAGGCCACCAGCAGGACAAGCGGATCATCGTCCTCAAGCAGCCGGTTGGCGTCGTCGCGGCGATCACGCCGTGGAATTTCCCAAATGCGATGCTGGCGCGTAAGTTCGCGCCGGCTGTCGCTGCCGGCTGCGCCGTGGTGTCGAAGCCTGCGGCCGAGACGCCGCTTTCGGCGCTGTCGCTGGCGCTGCTGGCGGAACGCGCCGGACTGCCATCCGGCGTCTTCAGCGTCGTCACCTCGACCGATTCCTCGTCCATCGGCAAGGAATTCACCGAGAACGCCAAGGTGCGCAAACTGACCTTCACCGGCTCGACCGGCGTCGGCAAGATCCTGATGCGTCAGGGTGCAGAGCAGATAATGAAACTTGGTCTCGAGCTCGGCGGCAATGCGCCGTTCATCGTTTTCGACGATGCCGATCTCGATGCGGCGGTCGAAGGTGCGATGGTGTCGAAATACCGCAACAACGGCCAGACCTGCGTCTGCGCCAACCGGCTCTACGTGCAGGCTGGCGTCTACGACGTGTTTGCCGAAAAGCTGGCGGCAAAGGTTGCGGCGCTCAAGGTCGGAGACGGTTTCGAGGACGGCGTCAATGCCGGCCCGCTCATCACCCAGAAGGCCGTGGAGAAGGTGGAAGAGCATATCGCCGATGCCCTTTCCAAGGGCGCCAGCATCATGCTGGGCGGCAAGCCCGCCGACCGAGCGGGGTTGTTCTTCCAGCCGACCATCCTGACCGGCGTGACGTCAGACATGAAGGTCGCCCGCGAGGAAACCTTCGGACCGGTTGCGCCGCTGTTCAAGTTCGAGAGCGAGGAAGAGGTGATCGAAATGGCGAACAACACCGAATTCGGGCTTGCCTCCTATTTTTATGCCAAGGACCTGTCGAAGGTGTTCCGCGTCGCCGAGGCGCTCGAATACGGAATGGTCGGCATCAATACCGGCCTGATCTCCAACGAGACGGCGCCTTTCGGCGGCATCAAGCAATCCGGCCAGGGCCGCGAAGGCTCGAAATATGGTCTCGAGGACTATCTGGAGATCAAATATCTTTGCCTCTCGATCGAAGGATGAGGGCTGACCCGCTCATTGCTTACCTCCTGAACACGGCAACGGCCGGCACCGAAATGGTGGCATGGAAACCGTCGTCCGGCCGATCGCAGCCAGCGATGGAACAGGAATGGCGGCGGCTGTGGACCGCCTATCTCGACTCCAACGAAACCAGCGTGACGGAGTTTATCAGACCACCTTCAGCCGCTTGGTTTGGAGGGCGAATTTGAGCCCAACGGCTTCATCGCCATGGTGGATGAAAAGCCGGTCGGCTTGTGCAGTATCCAGCATAGAACGCCCTGGTCGACCAAGAACAATTGTTATCCGCAGGAGCTCCATGCCGATCCCGAGGGCTAAAGCACGGGCGTCGGGAGGGCCATCATCGAAACGGTCTATGCAAAGGCCGACGAACTTAGCATACGCCAGCCTATTGCGGCCGATCCGGTCATAGATCCCGCGCGCCGTGGCATTGTGCCTCTGGTCAGCCAATAGACGTTGGGCCAGCCTACGAGCACGCGCTACGCGCCATGCCCATAACGTATCGCGATCCACGCGTTTGGAGTTCGTTCGAACTCGTGATCAGCACAAAGTTTGCCATGGAGGTCCCATCGCTGGCCTGGGCGCTGCGGCTTCCCATCTAAGAGCGCGTATGTTAGATTTGCAACTATCTTGTTGACACAAGTTATCTATATCACATAAACCTCTGCCTCATGCCGAAAGGCACAAGACAAAATTTCGGGAGGAGAACTAGATGAATTCCTTGAGCGGATCCCGCACGCGGGCTGCCGGCGCGGTGTTGCACGGGGCTGTCCTCGTCGCGATGGGTTTGTGTTGGGCCGTTCCGGCCTTCGCCGACGATGTCATCCGCGTGGTTTCGCCCTACCAGACTACGACGCTCGATCCGATGCGCTCCGCGGCGGCCGGCAACATCGAAACCTACGGCCAGCTTTATTCGCGCCTGCTGCGCCGCAACTACGAAACCGGCGCGCTGGAGCCGGGGCTTGCCGAGAAATGGGAGATTTCGCCGGACGGCAAGACATACACCTTCCATCTGCGCGAGGCCCAGTTCTCGGACGGTTCGCCGATCACGGCTGCCGACGTCGCCTTCAGCCTTGACCGTATCCGGAGCGACAAGAAATCGGCTTATCCTGCGCCGCTGGGCTCCGTGGAATCGGTGACCGCGGCGGATGCGAAAACCGTGGTGATCACCCTCAAGTCAGCCTTCGCGCCGTTCCTCGGCAATGCGGAAATCTGGAACATGGGCATCGTCTCGAAGGCCGATGTGGAGAAGCGCGGCGAGGAGGCGGCTTTCGCCACGGTCCCGGTTGCGTCGGGCCCGTATGAAGTCAAGCAGTGGAAGCCGAACGAGAAGCTCGTTCTCGAACCCAATCCGCACTACTGGCGCAAGGGCTATCCGAAGTCGGACGCCACGGTCGAACTGATCGAGATCGCATCGCCCGAAACCCGCATCGCCATGCTGAAGGCCGGCGAGATCGACGTGGTGCGCGCGGTGCCGTGGACGCAGATCGACGAGCTGAAGGCGACCGAGACGGTGGATATGCGACTCGAGCCTTCGACCACCATCTACATGACCCTGCTCAACCACAAGCGCGAACCCTTCTCCAATCTGAAGGCTCGGCAGGCGGCAGGCATGGCGATCGACAACAAGGCCATGACTGCGGCCATCACGCGTGGCTATGCCGAACCCGCGAATACCACGCTGCCGGGCAGCATCGACTTCCATGACAAGGATTATCCGGGCATTCCCTACGACCCCGCCAAGGCAAAGGAATTGCTGGCCGAATCCGGCATGGTGGGGCGCGAGGTAAAGATCCTGGCGACAGCCGATGCGCCGTCGCAGCAGACGGCACTGCTGATCCAGGCCCAATGGCAGGCGATCGGGTTGAAGCCGGTGATCGTCAATGTCGATAGTGGCGCCTGGTGGGATGCCACCGGCAAGGGCGATTACGACGCTGCCGCCAATTGGTGGTACAACGAGACCACCGATCCTGACCTCGCCGTGCGATGGGCCGTATGCGGATCCTGCGGCTCGAACTCCTACAGCACCTTCTATGAGAACCCGAAGGTGGACGCGCTCGTTGAGCAGGGAACCAAGGAGGCCGATCAGGCCAAGCGCGCGGAAATATACAAGGAGATCCAGAAGATCACCACCGAAGAGGTCGCGCAGATCCCCCTCTATTATGCGCCGAATGCGGTTGCCTATTCCAAGCGTCTCCAGGGTCTCAAGCTGACGCCCGCGCTGCAATGGACGCTGGAAGAAACCTCCCTCGGCCATTGAGCCGCCTCAAGCGCGCCCCGCGACAGGGGCGCGCCCTTGACGCTCGAACCGGAGAACCGGATTGCCCCTTCTGCAACTCATCGCGCGGCGCCTGCTGCAATTGACTGGTGTGCTTGCCGGCATCAGCCTCGTGACGTTCCTGCTCTTGCACATGGCCCCCGGCGATCCCGCTCGGCTTCTTGCCGGGGAGAGGGCGAGTGCTGAAACCATCGCGGCGATCCGCTCGCAATATGGGCTTGACCTGCCTCTCTGGAGGCAGTTCCTGACCTATCTCGCAAACTTGTTTTCGGGTGATATCGGTTTGTCGCTTCGCTTTCAGCGGCCGGTCAGCCAGCTTATCGAACAATTCATGTGGCCGACACTGTTCCTGACCGTCTATGTCATTTGCCTCGCCGTCCCGCCGACGGTCGCGCTCGCCATCCTCGGTGCGCGCCGGCCCGGCGGCGTCGCCGACCAGATCATTCGTCTGGTGGGCATTGCGGGCCTCACCATTCCGGTGTTCTGGCTGGGCATCATGATCTCGCGCCTCTTCGGCGTTAGTCTCGGCTGGTTCCCTGTGTCGGGCTACGGCGCGGGCTTCATCGGGCATCTCCACCACCTCTTCCTGCCTGCAGTGTCGACGGCCATCTGGCTGGTGCCGGTTCTGACGCAGAGCCTGCGCGCTGCCCTCATCGAGAAGACAACGGCCGATTTTGTCACGGCCGCGCGGGCGCAGGGCGCCACGGAACGGCAGATCTTCTGGCAGACCATGCTGCCGAACGCCGTGCTGCCGACACTTAACCTGCTCGGCGTGATGGTGGCCTTCATGATCGGTGGCGCGATCATTGTCGAAACCGTCTATGCGGTGCCGGGCCTCGGCACGCTGATGGTCAACGCGCTGCTTGGCCGCGACTACTACGTCGTGCAGGGGCTGACCCTGGTCTTCGCGGTCTCGACCGTCCTGATCACGCTGCTCGTGGATTTGCTTAGCGCCTTCATCGATCCGCGCGTCCGGCTTTGAGGAGATCGCACATGGCTGAAAGCCCCGTTCTGGCGCAGACCGCGCCCTCGATCCGTCGCATCACACCCACCATGCTGGTTGCGCTCGTCGTCCTGTTCGGATGGCTGGCGCTGGCGCTGGCGGCCCCGGTGATAGCGCCCTGTGACCCAGATGCCATCGACATCATGAACATGCTCTCGCCGCCGAGTGCCGCCCATTTGTTCGGCACGGACCAGGTCGGCCGCGATGTCTTCTCCCGAGTTCTGTTCGCAAGCCGCATCGATCTGCTGCTGTGTGTTGCCGGTGTGCTTCCACCGCTGCTGATCGGCACGACCATCGGGCTGCTGAGCGGCTATTTCCGTGGTGTGGTCGATAATGTGTTCATGCGCATCTACGACCTCACTGTTGCGTTCCCCTTCTTCGTCCTGGTGCTGGCCATCGTCGGCGTGCTCGGGCCAGGGCTCCTCAACTTCATCTTGGCGCTGACGCTTGTCGGATGGGTCAGCTACGCGCGCCTGATGCGGGCGCAGGTGCTGACGATCCGCGAAAGCGAGTATATCCAGGCGGCCAAGTGCCTCGGCTATTCGCCGGCCGCTATCCTCGGCCATCATGTGCTGCCCAACGCCATAGGGCCCGTCATCGCCTACGCGGTCAGTGATGCGGTGCTCGTCATGCTGGCCGGCGCGAGCTTCGGCTTCCTCGGCTTGGGTGCGCAGCCGCCAGCTGCCGAGTGGGGCGTCATGATCGCCGACGGACAGGCATTCGTGCAGCAAGCCTGGTGGATATGCCTGTTCCCCGGTCTGGCCGCGATTTCGCTTGGCCTCGGCTTTGCTTTGCTCGGTGATGGGCTGGGACAGATACATCGCAGGGGAGCTACGGCATGAGCCGGCCGGAGACTGGCAAGCCGCCGCTGCTCGACGTCAAGGACCTCACCGTCAGCTTCGGCGGCTTTGCGGCGGTCAAGAACGTTTCGTTCACGCTCCAGCCGGGAGAGATCCTCGGCATCGTCGGCGAAAGCGGCTCGGGCAAGTCCGTGACCTGCCGTGCCGTGATGCGGCTGCTGACCGGCGCGGCGCGCGCCCAGGGTACGGTGGCGCTCGACGGGCAGGATCTTTTGGCGCTTGGGGAGGAAGAACTGTGCGCCATTCGCGGCCGCGACATCGGCATGATTTTCCAGAACCCGGCATCGCATCTCAACCCGCTGCGCCGCATTGGCCAGCAGGTCGCGGCACCGATGATCCGGCATCTCGGCATCGGCAAACGCGAAGGTCTTCTGCGGGCGGTCAAGCTGCTGGAGGACGTCGGTATCCACGAACCGGAAAAGCGTGCGCGTTCCTATCCGCATGAATTTTCCGGCGGTATGAAACAGCGGGCGATGATCGCCGCCGCCATCGGCTGCCAACCCAAGTTGCTGATCGCCGACGAGCCGACGACCGCCCTCGACGTCACCGTGCAGGCCCGCATTCTTGAATTACTCAAGGAGCTAAACCGCAAGACCGGGCTTGCGATGATCCTCATTTCGCACGATCTCGGCGTCGTCGCGGATATCTGCTCGCGCGTCGTGGTCATGCGCAATGGCGAGGTGGTGGAGCAGGGGCCGATCGACGACGTCATCAACCGGCCACGCCATGCCTATACAAGGCTGCTGATCGAATCCCAGCCCGGCCGCAAAAGCTATGGCTCGGTCGGCAGCCCGGATCGGGGAAAATCGCTGCTTCGCGTCGAAAACCTGTCGGTGACATTCCCCGCCGGGCAGGGCTTGCTCGGCGGCAATTCCTTCCGCGCCCTCGACGGCGTCGATCTGGAGATCAACACGGGCGAAACGGTCGGCATCGTCGGCGAAAGCGGATCGGGCAAGAGCACGCTCGCCCGGTCGATCATTCGCCTGAACACGCCGAGTGGCGGCGCGATCCGTCTGGACGGACAGGATGTCGGGGCGCTCGCCGGCGAGGCGCTGACGGCGTTCCGCCGTCGCGTGCAGATGGTGTTCCAGAACCCGTACGATTCGCTCAATCCGCGCCTGACGATTGCCGAGGCCGTCGCGGAGCCGATCTGGCGGCACGGCATTGCGGACCGAAAGACGGCGCGGGAAGAAGCCGACGCATTGCTGGAGATGGTGGAATTGCCGGGCAGCCTGCGCGATCGCAAGCCGCAGCAGCTTTCCGGCGGCCAATGCCAGCGCGTTGGCCTTGCACGGGCGCTGGCGCTGAAGCCGCAGCTTCTCATCGCGGACGAAATCACCTCGGCCCTCGATGTCACGACACAGGCGCAGATCCTGGAGCTGCTCGTGCGGCTCCAGCGCCAGCGCTCGCTGACGCTGCTCTACATTTCGCACGATCTTGCCGTGGTGAGCAGCCTTTGCCAGCGCGTCTATGTCTTCAAGGCCGGGCGTATCGTCGAGCAAGGCGTGGCGCAGCAGGTTCTGTCCACACCACGGGATCCCTATACGCAGGCGTTGGTCGGTTCGCTGGCCCGGCTGCCGACGACCCAGACAATCCCCCTTTCACAAGGGGTAGCGACCCATGCGACTTGATGAATATGCAGCCCACGACGGAATCAGCCTCGCCAGCCTGCTGGCGAAAGGGAAGGTCACGCCGAGGGAACTCGGCCGATGCGTCGAACAGGCCGTCGCGGCGGTGAACCCTGCGCTGAACGCCGTCATCGAACTCTATCCGGACGCGCTAGAAAGCCTGCCGGAGCGCGCGTCCGCCACCCCCTTCGGCGGCATTCCCACCCTCACCAAGGACTTGGGGGGCTTGGGGGGCCGGCCCGCCGAGTTCGGTAGCCGCCTTGCACAGGGTTTCAGCGCCGGCCACGATGCCGTCTACTGGACGCGTTTGCGAAAGGGCGGACTGGTCAATGCCGGACGAACGGCCAGTTCCGAATTCGGCGTGCCGGCGACGACGGAATCGCCACTCTATGGTGCCACCCGCAATCCGTGGAACCCGGAACGTGGCGTTGCCGGCTCAAGCGGCGGCGCGGCGGCCGCCGTTGCTGCGGGCATCGTGCCTTTCGCGCAGGGCAGCGACGGCGGCGGATCGATCCGCAACCCGGCCGCGTTCTGCGGCTTGATCGGTCTGAAACCTTCACGCGGGCGGGTTACCGGCGCGCCGAATGCGAATGCCCCGCTTCTGGGACTGGCGACGGCCTTCATGCTGACGCGCTCTGTGCGCGATACGGCCGTGCTGCTCGACTTGTGCCACGGTCCCGATGCCGGCGACGGCTATGAAATTGCGGCGCCGGCAGGCACCTATCGCGATGCCATGCAGCGCCCGCCGCGGGGGCTGCGGATCGCTCTGTGTACAAAGTCGTGGTCGGGCGTTCAGCTCGACCCGGAGGTTGCGGCAGCAACAAGGTCTGCCGCGGAACGGTTCGCAGCTCTCGGTCACCATGTCGATGAAGCGTCACCGGACTTCGATTATCCCGCCTTCCTCCATGCGCAGAAGGTCATCTGGGCCGCGGATGCCGCCGCGCATATGCCGGCCATGGCGCGGTATATGAACCGCTCGCTGGAGGAAGCGCTTGGTACAAGCGTATATGCTCTTTATCGCTGGGGGCTCTGCATCAGCGGCGCACAGCTTATCGACGCGCTTGCCGTCTATGATCGCGTGACCCGGCAGGTCGGGCGCTTCCTTGCCGGATATGATCTCTTGCTGACGCCGACCAGCACCATTTTGCCGGAACCGATCGGCACCTTCGATCCCAATCGCGCCGGTATCGACGCCGATGGCGTGTTCGACGATCTGGCGCCGAAGGAGACGTTCACCGCGCTGTTCAACGCGACAGGACAGCCCGCGATATCCCTGCCGCTCGGGCGCAGTTGGGACGGCCTGCCCATCGGCATCCAGCTCGTGGCCCGCTTTGGACGGGAAGACCTGCTGCTTGCGGCTGCGCGGCAAATGGAGGAAGAGCTAGAAAGCGCTCCCGGCATCTGGGGACAGGGGCGTCCGGCCATTCACGCCGGCAACTTCTAGGAGTCAGTCACTGTGGCGAAAGCACGAAGCGGCAAGGATGCCGCGGGATCGAATGGCGTTGAGGAGAAGATCGACATCGAAGCGATCCTGCGCGACCGCATGTCCGGGTTTTCGCCGTCGGAGCAAAGCCTTGCGGCCTATATCTTGGACAACATCCAGATATTGCCCTTCGAGACCGGCAGCAGCATAGCGCAGGCGGTCGGCGTCAGCGAGATGACCGTCACGCGGTTCGTTCGCGGCCTTGGCTTCGAGAACCTGCGCGACCTCAAGAAACGATTGCGCGTGGCGGTCACGGAGAAGGACAGCGAAATCGATGACTACATGGCCCGCTTTCAGATGCGCGAAGGCCGGCAGCAGATGCTGCAGGAAAGCTTGCGGCTGGAGCTGGATGCCATCGTGAAGGCCTATGCGTTGACCACGTCCGAAGTGTGGGACGAGGCGGCGAGCCTGCTGGTGAAGGCGCGCACCATCTATGTCGTCGGTTTCCAGGCCTCGAAGGGCCTGGCGCTCGATTTCGCCAGCCGCCTGCTGTGGGCGCGTTCCAACGTCATTTTCGTCGACAACACCTCGGGCACGTTCGGCGAGATCATCAACGCAGATCCCAAGCACAGCGCCGTCGTCCTTGTTGACACGGCCTCCTATGCGACGCGCGGCATCAAGCTGGTGGAGAAGCTGAAGTCGATGGACATGCCGCTGGTCATCGTCACCGACAAGTTCAGTCACTGGGCCTTTGCCTATACGCGCTTCGTCTTCGAGGCGCATACGCATGTGAAGACCTTCTGGGATTCTACGGCAAGCCTCAGTGTCGTGCTCAATCTGCTCATCGACGCCGTTGCCACCAAACTCGGGCCGAAGGCTAAGCGCAACTTCGCCATGATGAGCGACATGGGCACCCTCTTCGGAGAATTCGTCGGCGGCAGCTATCTGCGCCGTAACGATTGATCCATTCCAAACCGCAAGCGAGAGCATGCATGAGCAGTATTCCGCCATTCCGTGATCCGACTGCCCCCGGCAGTTCTCTCGTTCCGAGGCAAGACTGGGATCGCGCGCCCTGGAACCGCTGGACTTTCCAGCATGTCCGGGACCTGCTGCCGACTACGCAGGTCTGGCGCGGAGCAGGGCCGGCAAGCCTGCTGCCGGCGGATCTGCGGGATATCGACGCCATTGCCTTCGCGGCGGAGGGGCAGGCCTATACCATTGGCAGCTTCCTCGAGACGAGCTATGCCGATGGCCTCCTGGTGCTCCATGGCGGCAAGATCGTCGCCGAGCGCTACCTGAACGGCATGACACCGCATACCCAGCACCTGTCGCAATCGGTCGCCAAGTCGGTCGTCGGCACCGTGGCGGGCATCCTGATCGGCCGCGGAGTGGTCGATCCGGCCGCGTCCCTGACGCACTATCTGCCGGAGCTGGAGGCGACGGCCTATCGCGGCGCGACCGTCCAGCACGTGCTCGACATGACCAGCGGCGTGGCCTTCGACGAGACCTATACCGCGCTCGATTCCCACATGGCGCAACTCGATGTCGCCAGCGGCTGGAAGGATCGTTGGAACCCGAACTGGCCCACAAATGTCTGGGACCTGATCCTGTCTTTGAAGGATCTGGAGTGCCCGCACGGTACCTCCTTCCGCTACCGCTCGATCGAGACGGATCTCCTGTCCTTCGTTCTACAGCGCGCCGCCGCTGCCCCGCTTGGAGAACTCGTCAGCCGTGAATTGTGGGCGCCGATGGGGGCGGAGGAGGACGCCTATTTCACCGTGGACGCTGCCGGCTATGCTCTGGGTGACGGCGGGTTCAATGCGACTCTTCGCGACTATGCTCGTTTCGCCCTGCTGCATCTTCGCGGCGGCGAGATCGATGGCCGGCGTATCGTGTCGACCGAGTGGATTACCGGGACACGGTTTGGTGCTGACCCGACACTCTTCGGCGGCGTCTATCAAGAGGTTCTACCCGCCGGGGCATATCACAACCAGTTCTGGATCGAGGATACCGTACGCGGCGTCTATATGGCCCGCGGCGTCTTCGGACAACTGATCTACATCGACCCGGTGGCGGATTTCGCGGCGGTTGTCCTGTCGAGCTGGCCGGAATTCGTCAGCTCGACGAGGATGCGGACAGCGCTGGCGGCCGTCAGGGCTATCCGAGGGGCGCTGTCGTCGTAGCGAGCAGGTTATCCCCGTTCTGGTCCGCAGCCGCGCTGGCGCTCGCCCTGGTCGCGTGGCCAGGTGCGGTTGGACGTCCCGGCCCGCTTGAGGGCATAGAATCGAGGGGGAAGAGACAATGAAAACAATTCGCAACGTGTCCGACCTGCGCGTGGTCATGCACCGCAACGAACGGCCGATCTATTTTATCTCGGCCACCAACTTCAACCTGCTCGGCATTGACCAGTGGTGCGAAACTTCAAGTTCATCAGCTACATAGACTGCTTCGACGGCCGCCACCCCAAGGTGATGGTGCCCTCGCGCCAGCCGCACAACGAGTTCGCCTCGCTCGCCTCCGTGCCCAATACGCTCGGACCGGCCAAGACCTATTAAGAGCTGATGGCTTGGGCGAAGAAGGCAGGAATCGGCACCGACCTCGTTGTCCAGACGGCGTTCGGCGACAGCGGCCACACCACCTTCTTCATCTCCAATGAGCAGGAATACGGCCGTCACGCCAAGGAGATCCAGGCGCAGGACGAGGTCATGATCATGAACCGCATCAATTGCCGGGGCGCGACTATGGAAGCCTGCGCCACCCGCTCCGGCACGCTCGTCGGACCGCTGCTCACCGAGGTGGTGAGCCGTCGCGAGCTGACTGGCAACGCTCATTGAGGCGCTCGTCTCGATAACGTTCCTGAAGCTGAGCCCGACCGAGTAGATAGGTCTAATACAACTTTGCCTCGACAGCGGATGTGGCGGGCGGTGCGGAGCACAGTCAGGATGGTCATCTCAGTCGGGACGCTCAGCCGCCGGTCACGGATCTTCTGAATTGCTTCAAGACGATGCGGCTCTTTTTGCGGCTATGTGACCAAACGCATGACGGCTCCCGCAACAAGCCCGTCTCGCGCCAGGCTCGGTGAAGTCGCCAGCTTTCCTAGCCGACGGAACCGGAGGCCGGAGGGTTACAATGATGGGCCGCACGCAAGAAGACATGCATCCTTCGCGGTTCAGCTCAGCCCACCAATGTGGAAGGTTTTCATTTCCAGATACTCCTCGATTCCGCACTGAGCACCCTCCCGGCCGAGGCCGGACTGCTTGACGCCGCCGAAGGGGGCGACTTCGGTAGAAACAGAGCCGGTGTTGAGACCGACCATACCGAACTCCAGCGCTTCGACAACGCGCCAGGAGCGCTTCAGGCTTTCGGTATAGAAATAGGCAGCAAGCCCGAAGGGCGTTGCATTGGCGATGGCGATGGCCTCGGCTTCCGTTTCGAACCGGAACAACGGGGCGACCGGGCCGAAGGTTTCCTCGCGGGCAAGCAGCATGTCGGTCGTCGCGCCGCCGAGCACCAGGGGCACGGCATATTGCTTGCCCTTGGGCATGTCGGGGCGCTTCGAAAGAATCTGCGCGCCCTTGGCAAGCGCGTCCGCTACATGGCGGTCGATCTTGTCGATAGCGGCCTCGTTGATCATCGGGCCGATATCGACCGGCGCGCCCGTGCCGGGGCCGACCTTCATCGCGGACACGCGGGCCGACAGTCTGGCGGCGAAAATGTCATAGACACCCGACTGGACAAGAATCCGGTTTGAGCAGACGCAGGTCTGGCCGCCATTGCGGAACTTGGAGACGATGGCACCTTCGATAGCCAGGTCGATGTCGGCGTCGTCAAACACGATGAACGGCGCATTGCCGCCAAGCTCAAGGCTCAGCCGCTTGATGCTGTCGGCGGCGCCGCGCATCAGAACCGACCCGACGCGGGTCGATCCGGTAAAGGAGATCTTGCGCACCGTTTCATTCGCCATCAGCTCGGTGCCGATCTCGGCCGGCATACCGGTCACGATGTTGATCACGCCGGGTGAAATACCGGCGCGTTCGGCCAGCACTCCGAGCGCAAGGGCGGAGAAGGGGGTGAATTCCGACGGCTTGACGACCACGGTACAGCCTGCGGCAAGGGCGGGCGCCACCTTACGGGTGATCATCGCGTTCGGGAAGTTCCAAGGGGTGATGATGGCGCAGACGCCGACCGGTTCTTTCAGTATGACGATCCTGCGGTCCGCTGTCGGCGAGGGGATGGTCGTGCCACCGACACGCCGGGCTTCCTCGGCGAACCATTTGACGAACGACGCCCCGTAGCGGATTTCGCTAAGCGCTTCCGACAGCGGTTTGCCCTGCTCAAGCGAGAGGATCAGGGCCAAATCCTGCTCATGCTCGAGCATCAGGCGGTGCCACGCTTCCAGCAGAGCGCCGCGCTCGGCGTGGGTCTTGGCTTTCCATGGCGCAAAGGCGGCATCGGCGGCCGCGATCGCCTCACGGGTCTCAGCACCGCAGACGTCGGGAACATGGCCTAGCGTCCCTTGCGTCGCGGGGTCCGTCACCGGCACCGAAGCGCCCGAGGCCGCGTTGCGCCAAGCGCCAGCGATGAGGCATTGCTCGCGGAACAGGCTTTTGTCGTTCAGGGTTTTCATGGCGAGATCCTCTTCAATTTATGCGAGCGCAGCCAGGACAGCGGCGGTAATCGCATCCGTCCTGTCCCTGCCGGGCACTGTGCCGATGCCTTGCGCGGTGGCGGTCTCAACGGCTTTGATGATGTCTGCGGCCGCCGCCGCTTCGCCGAGATGATCGAGCATCATGGCGGCGGACCAGATCGCCGCAATCGGATTGGCGATGCCGAGATGGGCGATGTCAGGGGCGGACCCATGTACCGGTTCGAACATCGACGGTGCGCTACGTTCTGGATTGATGTTAGCGGATGCGGCGAAACCGAGCCCGCCCTGGATCGCGGCGCCGATATCGGTCAGGATGTCACCGAACAGGTTGGAGGCCACAACCACATCGAGGCTCTCCGGCGCCGTGATCATGCGTGCGGCGAGCGCGTCGACGTGATAGCTGGTCACTTCGACATCAGGATAATCCGCCTCCAGCTTTCGCGTGATCTCGTCCCAGAACACCATCGAGTACTTCTGCGCATTGGACTTGGTGACGGAGGCCAGCTTGCCCCGCCGCGCCCGCGCCTGCTCGAAGCCGAAGCGCAGGATGCGCTCGACGCCGGCGCGGGTGAAGATCGATGTCTCCACCGCAACCTCGTCCATCGTGCCAACATGAACGCGGCCGCCGGCCCCGGAATATTCCCCCTCGGTATTTTCGCGGATGCACAGGATGTCGAAGGCGCCGGCCCTCAAAGGTCCTTCGACGCCCGGCAACAGCCTGTGCGGACGGATATTGGCATATTGCACGAAGGCCTTGCGGATCGGCAGAAGCAGACCGTGCAGCGAAACGGAATCCGGCACTTCGGCGGGCCAGCCGACGGCACCAAGCAGAATAGCATCGTGACCTCGCAGGGTCTCGATACCGTCTGACGGCATCATTGATCCGGTTTCTTTGTAGAAGGCGCAGGACCATGGAAAGCTCTTGGCTTCGAGCGCGAAATTCCCACGTTTGGCTGCGGCTTCCAGGATTTGCCAAGCGGCTTCAATGACCGGGCCGCCGATGCCGTCACCTGGGACAAGCGCGATAGTGTAGGTTGTCATGTGTTCCCCTTACGGAGCGATCAGCACGCTTTGACTCGCGGTTTGGCCTACCGCCTTGGGGGCCGAATTCTTGCCGATGCCGGGGCCTAACAGCCGCCAGTCGACTGGATATTGGCGCGCGAGCGGCCGTGGCGACGCACATTTCCTGCGCGTGTGCTGCCCTCTGGTGACCCGCCTGGAGGGCCTGAAATCCCGCAGCATCATGTCAGCTGACGGTGACGTAAATCTTGCGGACGGTCTCGACCGTGCGCCAGACGCCGGCGAAGCCAGGCTTCATGACGAAATTGTCGCCGGCGCGATAGGTTGCGGTTTCGCCGTCCTTCTCCGTCAGTTCGACGACGCCGGAGAGGATGTGGCAGAATTCGAAGGTCGTGCCCTTGATCGAATGGGTTTCACCGGGGGTGGCCTCCCATACGCCGGTGTGAACGGTCTCCTCGCGCGAGACGTCCTGCGCCCATGTTTTGAATGACGGGTCGCCGGATATCAGACGGTTTGCTGCGGCCTTGGATTCGCGGGGCGGGGCTTGTGGGTCGGTTTCGATGCGCTTGATGAGGGGCATGGTCGTTTCCTTCTGGGATGTTTCAATTCCTGCACTGGCTCGCGAGTATGGCGCCGACCGTCGGAACATTGCCGTTGACGAGGTTGAAGCTTGGCCGACCGCGTCAAAACCATGCGCCGTCGATCTGAGATTTCCGCACACTTTCCATTGTCGAGTCCGGTGTCCGGCCATTCTGGCCCGATGGCTTTTCCGTTCAGTTCGCAGCGCGGATCATGTCGGCGATGCGCTCGGCCATCATGATCGTTGGAATGTTTGTGTTGGCGCACGGAATCGAGGGCATCAACGATGCATCGCAAACACGCAACCCTTCCGTTTGGTAAACCTTGCCGAAAGGCGACGTCACGGCCATCGCATCATCGGGCGTCCCCATGCGGCAGGTGCCGGAGGGATGCCAGGTTCCGGCGACATGCCGGGAGACGAATTCGGTCAGCGCGGCATCGTCCTTCAGCAATCCATCCACGGTCGTCCCCATCGTAATCACCGAATGCACAAGAGCTGCGCGTAGTGGCCCGGCTATGTCGAGCATTGCCGACAGGGCACCCCGCTGCACCGCATTCCAGGGACCTGGAACGGCGACTTTCGCGACGCGCGGCGAGTAGCTGGAGGGGAAAACGGTGCCGCGAGCGCCGTTCATGGTCGGATCAAGCAAAGTCTGCGCACCGAGCCGCAAGGCGCTCTTCAGCCGCTCAAGATCCCGCTCGTCGCTGAGCATGCGGAAATCGACATCCGGCTCCGCATCGGGATCGGCGCTGGAAAGACGCACAACACCGCGCGAATAGGATTTGTTGACCCAGAAGAACAGGCTGCCCATGCGCAACCCGACGGAATGCCAGCCCGAGCGCGACAGGATGGCCGCATGCATGTCGCCGTACGGCGTTCCCTCAAGGTTGGAGGAGAAACGCCAGACCGCCTGTTCGTGATGCTCGCCTTTGTCGCGCACCCGCATGTGCGAGGGAAGGAAGGCTGCAACGGCAATCGAGGGGTGCTCCATCAAGTTTCGTCCGACCCCGGATCTCGATGCGACAACCGGAATGCCGAGAGCCGCAAGCTCATTGCCAGGCCCCACGCCGGACCGCTGCAGGAGTGCCGGAGAATGTATGGCGCCGGATGCCACAATCACCTCGCGGGCCATAATCTTCCCAGCGTGGGGCCCGGATATCTCAGCGCCGATTGCGCGGGCGCCATCGAAGAGGATGCGCGTTGCCACGCTGTCGGTCACGATTTTGAGGTTCGCCCGTTTGCGCACTTCGGGCGTCAGATAGGCGATGGAGGTCGGCAGGCGGTCGCCCGCATCGCTAACAGCGATCGCGCCGCGAAAGGCGCCGTCCTGCCAAGGGCCGTTCTGGTCTGGCTTGATTGGATGTCCCCGTGCCTCCAGCGTTTTCATCACGCGTGCGACAAAGGGCGAGATCTTTGCATCGCTGACGCGGCGGATGGTCAGCGGGCCATCCATGCCATGCAGCGGCCCTTGAAAATCTCTGTCTGCCTCGATCTTCCTGAAATAGGGCAGGCACTCCTCCCAGCCCCAGCCCGTGGCCCCCAGCGACACCCATTCGGCATAGTCGGAGGGCGCGCCGCGATTGGCCATCAGCGCGTTGATGGCCGAGCCGCCGCCGAGAAGTCTGGCCTGCTCATAGCGGCGCGACAGACGCGTCGCGCTGTTGGAGCGAGCGTACCCCATCATCGCGGTAAGGGAAGACCAGATGTTGCGTGTGTCGAGATAGGCGCGGCCGGGATAGCGGCTGCGCACCGCCTCTGGAATGTCGTCGGCGGATATGTTGCGTCCGGCTTCGACCAGCGTCACGGTGCGGTTTGGATCCTCCGACAGCCGTGCGGCAAGGACGCAGCCGGCCGAGCCGCCCCCCAGGATCAGATGATCGACGATCATCCGGCTTTCTCCGTGCGTCGTTTGCTGCCGCGCGCATTGATCGCCACCAGCATCAGCATGATGAAGGAAACGGCAGTCAGGAGCGAGCTGATCGCGGCGATTGTTGGGTCAATCTCATCGCGCAGCGCCGTGAACATGCGCTTGGTCAGGGTCTGATATTCACCGCCCGAGATGAACAGCGAAACCACCGTTTCGTCCATCGCGGAGATGAAGGCGAACAGCAGGCCCGAAATGACGCTGGGCCGGATCTGCGGCAGGGTGACGATGAAGAAGGTGCGCAGCCGATTCATACCCAGGCTGCGCGAGACCATCTCCTGCGTATGGTCGAATTTGCGCAGGCCGACCAGCACCGAGGTGATCACATAGGGAAGTCCGAGCATCGTATTGGCGAGAATGAGGCCCGTCATGCTCGCCAGCAGCCCAACTTGCGCATAGACGAGAAAGACGCCGACGGCGGTGATGACGATGGGCACCACCAGCGGCAAAAGCAGGACGAGCTGCAAGCTGCGCACCAGTTTCGACGAAGTCATGTTGAGCGCGTAGGCGGCAGCCGTTCCGAAAATCGTGGCCAGCACGGCGCTACTAACCGCGACGATCAGGCTGACACGGGTCGCCTGCATCCAGGCGGCGCTGTCGAGATAGGCCTCATACCAGCGTAGCGACCACGAGGGCGGCGGGAAGGTCAGGAACCGGGCGCTTGAAAAGGACATCGGCACAATGATGACGATCGGTATGACCAGCCAGGCCAAAATAAGAGCGACCACGGCGTAAAGCAGGAGACTGGAAGCGCGCATGCCTCACCTCGTTCCGATGATGCGTTCGAAGGGAATGAGAAGGCTGGCCAGCTTGAACACGAGGAAGACGCAGATCATCAGCACGACGCTGATCGAGGAAGCAGCCCCCCATTCGTTGTAGACTTGGATATTGCGCGATACGAGCATGGAAACCATGTAGGTGCGCCCGCCGCCGAGCAATTCTGGCGTGATGTAGAAGCCCAGCGTCAGCACGAAGACCAGAACCATGCCGGCGATCATGCCCGGCAGCGACAGCGGCAGGAAGACACGCAGAAAAACATGCAATGGAGATCCGCCGAGGCTCGAGCCGGCCATGACCAGCTCCTGCGGGATCTTCTTCATCGTGGCGTAGAGAGGCAGCACCATGAAGGGCAAAAGGATGTGGATGGTGGCAAGCACGGTGCCGAATTCGTTGTTGACCAGCAACAGCGGGCTGTCGATCAATCCGGCGCTTTTCAGCGCGGAATTGACGATGCCGGTGCGCTGCAAAAGGATGAGCCAGGCATAAGCGCGCACCAGAACGCTGGTCCAGAAGGGCAGAAGGACGAGAGCCAGAACGATCATGCTCCAGCGCTGTGGCAGTCCCGCCGCCACATAGGCGACGGGATAGCCGAGCAGAACGGTTGCCAACGTGACGACGAAGGCAATGCGGAAGGTCTGCAAAAACGTCATCCAGTAGACGGAATCGGTTAGAAACCGCTGGTAGTTGACGATGGTGAAGCCGCCATCCTGCCAGATCGACTGCCACGCCAGCCAGCCGAGCGGCACGATCAGAAGCGCACCGACGACCAGAAGCGCGGGCGCCAGGAGCAGAAGCATCAGCCTCTGCTCGCTGCGCTCGTGACTGTCGGACGGGCTTGCTATCGATATCGTCATCAATGACCCTCCCAAGACGTCTTTGCGCTTTCTGATGCAGGTCGTTTTCCCGAAGCCGCTGCGCACTTGCGGGCGACATGCTTTACTGCTGGATAAAGGACGCCCAGCGTTTTTGCGCGTCTTCGCCAGCCTTCGAGCTCCACCATTCGTCGGACACCAGAACCTGTTTGGCGGCATTCTCGGGGGAACTTGGCATTTCGGCCGCGCGCTCCGGTGTGATCTTGCCGGTCTTGTAGGCTTCCGGGTTGCCCGGACCGTAGTCGATATAGGCCGGGAAGTTCGCTTGAATATCCGGCGTCATCGCCGCGTTGACGAATTTGACCGCCGTATCGAGATTAGGCGCACCTTTCAGGATGCACAGCGAGGTATATTGAAGGAAGCCTTGATTGAACGTGTAGCTGACGGGGATGCCCTCCTTGGCGACTGCGGTGACGCGGCCGTTCCACGCCATTTCCATATCAACTTCACGATCGGCCAGAAGCTGCGCCGACTGCGCGCCCGATGTCCACCAGACGGTGATATAAGGCTTGATCTCCTGGAGCTTCTTGAAGGCTCGATCGACATCGAGCGGATAGAGCTTGTCGGCCGGTACGCCATCCGCGAGCAGGGCCGCCTCGAGCGTTGCCAGCGGATGGTTGCGCAGCGCCCGCGTGCCGGGAAATTTCTTCACGTCCCAGAAATCAGCCCAGCTTTTCGGCGGATTGTCGCCAAACTTATCCTTGTTGTAGGCGAGCACGCTTGAATAGAATTCGTAGGCCACGGAATAAGGGCTCTTGTACTGCGCAGGCATCTTCTGTGCATTGGGGATCTTGGAAAAATCGAGCTTTTCGATCATGTCTTGCTGTCCGCCGCGAATGCAATCCTGCGTCGGTGTGTCGACGACGTCCCAGACCGGCTTGCCCGTTGCCGTCTGGGTCTTGATGACTGGCCAAGCATCCGGCGCGCTGTCCTGGTTGATGGTGATGCCAAGCAGGGCGGCCACCGGATCGAGGATGGCCTTGGTCTGGGCCTCTTGATAGGCGCCGCCTTGCGAGACGAACGTGATCTGTTCCGCCGACGCAAAACCGACGGAAAAGCCGATGACTGAAGCGGAAAGCACGAGCGTGGAAAATTTCGGTAGCATGTCCGTTCTCCTCTTGTTGGCAGGGTTTCAAACCCTGTTTTGACGTTTGAATGCTGGGTCTTAGCGCCCGATTGCATCGAGGAACTGGTACCACCCGGCGACAAGCCGGACAGCGGGTTCCCGGATGGGATAGAAAGGAACGGCTTTCAGCCGTTGCGAAGTCAGAAGCCCGAGATCCGGGCTTTCGCCGGCCACGATAGCGGCGACGTGTTTTCCCATATTGGAGGCCAGCGCCACGCCGGTGCCGTTGTACCCGACCGCATAGACGATCCGGTCATCAAGCCGGCCGGCATGCGGGATGCTGTCCATCGTCATCGCGACCAGACCGGACCAGCGATGGGTAACAGTCGCACCGGCAAGCTCTGGGAACTGACGAACCATAGCCTTGTGCAGGGCGGTAAAAGCGCTTTGCGAATCCTTCTTTCCGAAGGCGCCGCGCCCGCCATAGAGCAAGCGGTCTCCGGCCTTGCGGAACCAACGCATCATTCGCCGCGTCTCGGTGTAGCTGCGGTCCTTGGTCAGAAGATTGGCCCCGGGTTTTCCTGTCAGCGGTTCCGTGGCGATCATGGCCGAACGAAACGGGATGATCGAGGTGCGCACGGCAGCGGTAGCTGTCGTCAGGTCGGAATACGAATTGGTCGCAACCACCGCCTGTGCGGCGGTCACAGTACCGGAAGGCGTTTCCAACAGAACGCCCATCCCCTCGCGCTTCAGCCGTGTGATCGGCGTGTTTTCGAAAATGTCGATGCCGGCAGCTTTAAGCCCGGCCGCGATGCCGAACACGAAATTAAGCGGATGGATGATGCCGCCGTGCGTGTTGAGCATTCCGCCGACGAAATCCCGAGATCCGGTTTCCGTCCCCATCTCCAAGGCCGTCAGAATGGAACAGGCCGGGTCGCCGAGTACCTCGTGCAGCCACGCAGCTTCTTTTTTCAATCCTTCGAGCGAAACCGCATTGTGCGCGCATCGCAGCGATCCGGTCGAACGGTAATCGGCGGACGCAATGTTATAATCCTCCACCAGTTCGCCGACATGCTCGATCGCCTCAATACCGAGATCGTGCATCCGTCGGGCGGCCTCCAAGCCAAACCGTTCGGCGATCTGCGAAAATGCAATGCGGAATTTTCCAGAAACCACGCCACCGTTGCGACCACTGGCGCCCCAGCCGATGCGGTTCGCCTCGAGAACCACCGATGACAGGCCTCGGCGAGCGAGATACCGGGCCGTTGAAAGGCCCGTGTAGCCGCCGCCGATAATCGCCACGTCGTAGTGGCGATCTCCCGGAAGTCTGCTGAAAACAGGCCGTGGACAGGCCGTCTCCTGCCAAAGCGAGTGGATATCGGGGAAGGGCGGGTGCGCGGTCATCACTCAGGCCGCGCTGGCGATCCTGTGACCTGCGGCCAGATCCGCGTCCACAGCGTCTGCCAGTTGCTTTAGCGAGGAGAAATGGAAGTCGGGTGTGGTGAGCACCTTGGGTTCCGGTGTGCCGCCAAATCCTGTCTGGCCCTGACGTCGCTCGATCCAGCAGGTCGTGTAGCCAAGCTCCGTAGCGACGCCGATATCGTGATGCTGACTCTGGGCCACGTGCAGGATTTCCGATTGCTTGTAGCCGGAGGCGGACTGACGGCCCTTGTTGAAGGCGAAAAACTGTGGATTGGGCTTGGCGCATCCGGCTTCGTCACAGGTGACGCTGTCGTGAAAGGGACTGCCAAGCGTGGCCGAATAGGCCGAAAATGCCGTGCGATCGGCATTGGTCATTGCCACCAAGCGGAAATTGCGCCGCAACCGCGCCAAAGCCTCGACGGAATCGGAAAAGGCCGGCCACCGCAGGACCGCGAGCTGGAAGGCTTCCGCCGTTGCCTCCGCTCGGGTGAAGTCCATTTCCGTTGCCAACGACAGATAGACATCTTTCATGGCGAAGGATGAGCGGCCGTAGAACTTGTCGCGGCCGCGCTTGTAGGATTCGAAAATCGCATCGTCGGAGGCAGCCTTCGCCTTGTCGCCGCCGAGCGCGCGAACGGCATTGAGCACGCCCGTTTCGAAGTCGATCAACGTGCCGACGACATCGAAGGTCATGACCTTGAATTCGCTGAGTTTCATTATGCGGTTTCCTTTTGGCAAATCAGGGCGTTCAGGGGGCGTCCGGGACGACGATCGTGTCTTCGGGGTGCAAGGCTACCGTGATCGGTTCGCCGGGTTTCTTGAGGTGCAACCGTCCGGCATGATTGCTGGGAAGCCTGAGGCTCAGATCTCCGCCGGAAGACAATTTCAGAAACACCCGGATACTCTCGCCCTGATAGAGCGTCTCGGTCACCGTCCCCGAAAGCCTGTTCGACGCGTGCGGCGCGTTGTCATCGGCGACCACAAGTTTTTCAGAGTGCACCGCGAGAGACAGCGCCTTGCCTTGGGGAACGCTGCGCGATGTGCGCAGAACGGCATCGCCGAGCGTTACTGTATCGTTGCCGGCGCGTGTGACGGGCAAAAGAGTTGCCTCCCCGATGAAGCGCGCGACGAAGGAATCGGCGGGATGGTCATGCAGCTGTTCGGGTGTGTCGATCTGGACGAAGCGGCCCTTGTTCATGATGGCGACGCGATCGCTCATTGTCAGAGCTTCCCGCTGGTCGTGCGTGACATAGACGATCGTCGCGCCGAGCTTGCGGTGCAGCCGTTTCAGTTCGATCTGCATGGATTCGCGCAATTGCTTGTCGAGCGCCGACAGCGGTTCGTCCATCAAGATCAGCCGCGGCTCGAAGATGATGGCGCGGGCCAGTGCTACACGTTGGCGCTGCCCGCCGGACAGTTCGTGGACGCGCCTGCTCTCGAAGCCGCCCAGTTCGACCATATCGAGCGCGCCTTGCAGCTTGTCGGCCCAGTTTGATTTCGGCAGGCGACGTGCGCGCAGCGGAAAGGTGATGTTTTCCCCGACGCTCATATGCGGGAAAAGAGCATAGTTCTGGAAGACGATGCCAATATCGCGTTTGTGCGGAGGCTCGAATGTAATATCGCGGGTGCCGAGCCAAATTGACCCGGATGTCGGTTGGACGAAGCCGCCAAGAAGACCCAGAAATGTCGTCTTCCCCGATCCGGACGGACCGAGAATGGAGACGAACTCGCCTGGAGCGACCTCGAGACTGACATTGTCCAGTGCGCGAAAATGTCCATAGCTCTTGCTGGCCGCGCGAATGGAGGCACCTACGCGATCCGCTTTCGTTGCATCAATCATATGATTCCACTACGAAATTCATCAGCGGCGCTTTGGTGGGGCGCATGCTGCATTCTGTGATGAGTAGAAGTCTGAATATATATTTCATGCCGGCACCTGCCCCGTGCCGTCTGAGTGCGCATTCCATTCCCGAAATTTTTCTTGAAGGTCTTGCGCCTTCCATGACAGCCAGGAGACCAAAGAAAGTGTGTCTTCGCAATTGAAAAAAAGTTCGGGATGATGTTACATCATGTAATGGAAAAATTGAGACGCTCCTTGCCATCCATGAACGGCCTCTTTACTTTCGAAGCCGCCGCGCGCTGCGGCAATTTTTCCAGGGCAGCGCAGGAGCTGAACGTGACGCCCGCGGCCGTCAGCCGTATGGTTGCACGGCTGGAAGAGCATCTCGAGACGACGTTGTTTGTGCGTCAACCTGGCGGAGTCGGCCTGACCGAATCTGGACGGCTGCTGTTTGACGCGATTGCCAGAGGGTTTTCAGTCATCGAAAATGCCTTACGCGAGATCGAGGATCGCCGCATCGGCATTCAAACGGTGTCGCTGTCGGTTTCGACCGGGTTCACCACCCACTGGATGATGCCGCGCATGGCAGATTTCAAAAAGGAGTTTCCGGCTGTCGATCTGCGTTTTCAGCTGGTCATGGGCGCGCTCGCGGGGCCGGTGAACGATGTGGATCTCGGAATGCGCTTCGTCGGTGGATCGGACGAGCGACATGAGGCCGTCTTCATCATGCCGGAAATCCTCATCCCCATCTGTAGCCCCTCCTACAGAGAAAGCCATGGTTCGGAGGCAACCGATGTGAAGCGGATGCCCGACACCACGATCAATCTGAGTGACGCGCAGCCGAACTGGTCCAGTTTATTCTCCCCACTGAACGAGGGTGACGCTGTCAATTCGATGATTTTTTCCGACTATGCCATCGTCGTTCAGGCCGCATTGCTCGGGCAGGGCGTGGCGCTCGGTTGGCTGAACGTCATTGCCCACTGGCTTCGGACGCAGGCTCTGGTGCCGGCGCGCGAGCAGCTCATGATTACGGGCCGCCAGTGCCATCTCGTCCGCCTGCGCGACAAACCCGCACGCCCAATCGTTACGCAGGTAAGGGACTGGATGATTGGCGAACTGAATGCCGACATTGTAGCGGTTGATGCGCTTTATCCAACGCTTGGGCTAAAGTCGGCAGGCCGTTCAAAATCCACCGAGTGATCCGCCCACATGCATAGATTGCAGCATTCGCTTTTGAAGGTTCGCTCATTTCTATAAGCCTGCCTAAAAGACTGGCGCTCAGGCGAAATCCATTTAAGCGAGCATTGCCGCGCTCTCGATCGTTCAACGCCACGCCGGTCCGGGACGATCTGCGGGTAGATGGCGACAAAAGGCCGGCTATGATCTGGGTGACGGCGGGTTCAATGCGACTCTTCGCGACTATGCTCGTTTCGCCCTGCTGCATCTTCGCGGCGGCGAGATCGATGGCCGGCGTATCGTGTCGACCGAGTGGATTGCCGGGACACGGTTCGGTGCTGACCCGACACTCTTCGGCGGCGTCTATCAAGAGGTTCTACCCGCCGGGGCATATCACAACCAGTTCTGGATCGAAGATACCGCACGCGGCGTCTATATGGCCCGCGGCGTCTTCGGACAACTGATCTACATCGACCCGGTGGCGGATTTCGCGGCGGTTGTCCTGTCGAGCTGGCCGGAATTCGTCAGCTCGACGAGGATGCGGACAGCGCTGGCGGCGGTCAGGGCTATCCGAGGGGCGCTGTCGTCGTAGCGAGCGGGCTATTCCCCGTTCGGGTCCGCAGCCGCGCTGGCTGCCCGGGATCGTCCAGACGCGGAGCGTGTGACATGGGACACGCCGATGTGGTCGGCCATGGCCAGTTCGTGCTGGCGCGGCTGAGGGATCGACCCCATCAAGCGAAAGAAAGCTGCCGAAAAGCGGCAAATTGAACTCGAGCAGCCTCCCAAGGCGCCGATGCTCTAGCTTGATGACTGTTCACGCGACTATGGGTAATCATTGTCACCTGCTCTAGATGACCACCTTCAGGTGACTCGATAGCACCAAACCTGCCGCCCCTCGCAGTGCCGTGTGGCCCTCGCCAATACCGTTCACTGTGATGGAAATTTCCTGGTTTGGTCTCATCATCACCAGTTGTTCGACGTGCTGCCTGACACGCTCTGCAGCCATTTGGCCGCCGCCCGCGACGTCGCCATGAAGGACATAGGAGTTAAGAGATAGCGTCTGCTGCAGGTTGACGATTCCGAAAGCCACATTTCGAGTGTAGCGGTCGAGGAGGGCATCTGCCGCCTTCGACCCGTCGTCCGCCTCTTTCACAAGACGCGCGCATGTAATGTTGCCCGGATCCCGCAACCCCAGTCGGCCAGCCTCTCGTCGTAGCCAAGGCAAGGCAGCCACCGTTTCCCAGCAGCCGCGTTTACCGCAATTGCAGGCCTCGCCATCGATTTGAACGACGGAATGGCCAAGTTCGCCGCCAGAGCCGGCAAGCCCACGATAGACCTTCCCCTCGATATAGAACGCTCCTCCCAGAACCTCCCCGGTGTAGATCGCCGCGAAGGTCTGCAGTCCGCGCCCAGGTCCAAACCATCGGTCGCCGACAAGCAAGGCCCGGGGGTGGTGATCAATGACGACTGGTAGCGAGAAATGTTCCTGCAACAGGTCTACCAGGGGCAGTCCCGTCAAAACAGGCGCGAGATTTACGGCAAGGATAACGCCATTGTCACTGTCGATCATTCCCGCCGAGGCAACACCAATCCCAAACGGTGCCTGAGGGGCTTGAGAAAGCGTCGACGAAAGCGTTTCCCTCATTACCGACAGGAAGGCATCCCTGTCGCCAAGCGGATCGAATTCGGTTTTCATATGCGCCTTGATTTCCCCGGTCAGCGTTACAAGGCACGTCTGGATCTTACCGGGAAGAAGGAGCACCGCTCCGAGCATGGGAGCATCAGGATTGAAGAAAAGCGGGCGGGCAGGCTTGCCCCCTTTGACGTCCGAAGGGGCTGCGTCCCCTTCTACCAGGAGTTTCTCCTCAATCATCGGCTGAACGATGCCGGTTATCGTCGTACGGTTCACCCCCGCGAGGCGCGCCAGGTCCACGCGGCTTTTGGGCCCATTGTCATACAAAGCCTGCAACACGCGCCCGCGATTGATGGCACCGAGAGTCAATTGCGAGATAAGGGTCACGTTGGTGCCAGCCTCGCCAGGCGCAACGTCTTTGGTGGAGAGCGTGCGGCGGCCTAACGAGTAGGAGGGCTGGTTCTCGAATTTCAACTTACATCTCCAGTTTGGCCCGTTGGACTTTGTACGCTGCGGCGTTGTGCCCGACCAGTATACCCTATGGGCTCTGGGGGGCGCGCTTTCCAACTTCGACGCCAAATTGCGTCCTGCTAATTTTCATCATGACGGCTTCTTGACAGTATCATAGGTTTGTGCGAAGTACAAACTAACTGCTGAAAAGGCAGATCGAGGGACGACCGCAAGCTCCTGGCACAAGCATGTGCAGGGCCGGATCGGATTAAAAGCAACTGGAGGAGTGTCCAATGCCCATTGATATCGCAAACATTTCGCGCCGCAACATGCTGAAAACCGTATCCGCCGCGGCTCTCGTGGCCGGCGTCGGGACCCTGTCTGCTCCCCGGCGCGCCGCCGCACAAGACGCCAACTCGGTTCGCGTCCTGTCGGTTGAAGACCCGTTCTTCTTTGCAATGAAGGCGATGGTTCCCGAATACGAGAAGGAAACCGGCATCAAGGTCGAATTGGAAAGTCTTTCCTATGACGCGCTGCAGTCGCGTCTTGTGTCCTCCTTTGTTGCCAAAACTTCCGATGCCGACGTCATTGTCGTCGATCAGATGTGGCTTGGGCAGTATCTGGACAACGGTTGGATCGTGTCGCTCAGCGATTTCATCGCCAAGGATGGCGATATCGACCTTTCGGACTTCATCCCCGAGGTCCTCTATTCGTGCAACATGTGGCGCGGCCAGATCGGGACTTTGCCGATCGCGGCGTATGCGCAGGGCGTCATGTACCGCAAGGACATGTTCGACGAGTTTGGGCTTGCCGCACCGCCGACGCAGACGTCGGAAGACTGGACCTGGACGAAATACGTCGAGACCTTGCAGTCGCTGGAAGGCAAGTCCTTCGGCGGGCAACCGGTTTTTCCGACAGTGGTTTGCGGCTCGCAACCTTCGCCGATTGTGCACATGTTTACCCAGCTCTCTGTGAGCCACGGTGCGAACTGGTTCAAATCATTCCCGGCCGCTCCATGGGACTTTGCTCCGCAACTGACGGACCAGGCCTGGATCAAATCCGTCGATATCTACCGTCAGCTCTACAAGCTCTCGCCGCCTGAGGCGATCAATTACGTGTGGTTCGACGCCGGAACCCGCTTCGCCAAGGGCGATGTAGGCATGTTCTACTGGTGGACCCCATATTTCTACCTGATCAAGAACTCCGGCTACATGACTGGCAAGAAGTCCGACGTCATGGGCAAGTATGCGACGGCGGCCCTGCCGAAGGCCGAGGGTGTGCCTCAGACTGTCAGCGTAGGCGGCTACAGCCTCGGTATTCCTTCCAGCTCTGAGCGGCAGGACGCAGGCTTCGCTTTCATCAAGTGGGCAACGTCGAAGGCGACCCAGAAGAAGATGGCTCTTTGGCCTGATCTCAATTACCAGTTCTCCGACTTCGCCCGTGCTTCACTCTACCAGGATAAGGAGGTGAAGGCTGTTTATCCCTACCTCGATGTCCAGTACGCAATGATGAAGCAAGGCAACGGCAAGATCACGCGCCCGCCCGTCCCTGGTTACACGGCCATTGAAAGCGTACTGGGGCTCACGTTGAACCAACTCCTCACCGGGACGGAGGATCCAAAGACTGCCCTTGAGCGGACCAACAGCCTGTTCGAGAGCATCCTGAAGGGCAATCTCATGATCCCTTATCAAAAGGAAAGCTTCGCCGACTCCTTGGATGGTGCCAAGGCCCTGATCGGCAAGCTTGGCAAGAAGTAATACAGTTCTCCTCGTGCCGGCGCGACAGTGCTCGCGCCGGCGAAACGGGTGAAAAAGAACTGGATCTGGCAATGCCCTTTACGACCGTTCGCTCGCCGCATGCCCTCGGACTTGGCAGGAAGAGCTTTGTCCGCAAAAATCTGCCGTACCTGCTCATTGCGCCTTCGGTCGTAATGCTGCTTGCGCTGATCGCTTACCCCTTGCTGTTCGCGCTGAGGTCGAGCTTTTACTTCTGGAACCTGCAGATCGGGCCGCAGCCGCTCGCCTTCGTCGGCGTCGAAAACTATGTTCAGGCCTTCAATGCCTTCGATTTCCGCGCTTCGCTTGGCAACACGCTGATCTTGTCAACAATGGGAACGGCAATTGAGTTTGGACTTGGGCTGACGATCGCGTTGATCCTGCTCAAGGCCCTGCCTGGCATGAACGTCGTGCGTGCCTTGCTGATCCTGCCGACGACAATTGCCCCAATCGTCGTCGGCTTTCTGTTCCGCTATCTCTACGATCCCGGTGGCGGCCTGCTGGTCTGGGTGCTGCAGTCTTTGTGGCTACCCGTCCCGGCGCAAGGAATACTCGGGTCACCGTCCACGGCGCTCGCCGCCATTCTTTTCGTCGACATCTGGCAGTGGACACCCTTCTTTGCCATCGTGCTCTACGCCAGCCTGCTGGCTGTCCCCGACGAGATCATCGAGGCCGCGCGGCTGGATCGCGCGTCACCCTGGACGATCCTGTTTCGGATCAAGCTGCCGCTCATCAAGCGCACCGCGATTATCATCGTCATGCTGCGCTTCATGCAGATATTCAACACCTTCGACACGGTGCTCGTGCTGACACGCGGCGGACCGGGCACATCCACGCGCACCCTCGGTTATTCGCTCTACGAGCAGGGTCTCGTGAATTTCAACATCGGTCTCGTCAGTGCAATGACGTGGATCACGGTGCTGATCGTCAACATCATTGTCGCCCTCTATGTCTTCGTCGCCTTTCGCCATGAGGAGTGGTGAGATGTCCCGTCGCCGAACCAGTTTCTACACAGCAGCAACCTACGCTGCCGGCCTTCTCTTCCTGGCGATTTTTGTCGGGCCGATTTTGTGGTTTATCGCTCTTGCGATCCGCCCTGCCGAGACCGCCTTCACAATGCCGCCTTCACTATCCTTCGAGCCAAATCTCGACGCGTTCCGGCATATTCTCGTCGATCCAGGCACCAACGCGCCTCAACTGGCGAATAGCCTGATCGTCGCCATTGGCGCGGTGTTGCTCAATCTGCCTTTCTCGGTTCCGGCCGCCTATGCACTGTCCCGTTTCAAGCTGCGCGGCAAGAAGAACATCATGTTGTGGTACCTCGGCCTTCTGATGGCCCCGCCGATTGCGTTCTTGATTCCGTATTTCATCTTGATCACGCGTATCGGTCTCCAGGGCTCCTACTTCTCCATGGTTTTGGTTCTGCAGACGCTGACGATCCCGTTTTCCGTGTGGCTGATGAAAAGCTTCATTGATGAGGTACCGGCGGAATTGGAAGAAGCTGCCCGCGTAGACGGCGCCCGCTGGTACACGATCATGTGGCGCATTACGCTCCCCATCGTTCGTCCCGGGATCATTGTCACGTCCATGTTTGCATTCGTGTTTGCATGGAACAATGCCGCGTTTCCGCTGGTCCTGAGTTCGCGCTCGACCGCCACCCTTCCGATCGGAACACTTGGCTACTTCGCCACCAGCGGCGTGACATGGAATTACATCGCCGCCGCTGCCGTGCTGGCAATGATCCCGCCGATGATAATCTTCCTGGTTTTCGATCGATATGTCGTACGAGGCCTCACCTTTGGCTCGGTGAAAGGCTGACCTTCCCTTGTTTGAATGGAGTAAATGGAAATGAGCAAATTGCGCATGGGCGTCATCGGCGCGGGCCTTTGGGGCAACAATCACGCTCACACTTTCAAGGTGTTGCCGGAAACCGAGCTGATCGGCGTCTGCGACCTCGACGAGGGCAGGGCTCTCAAAATGAAGGACACTTTCGGGGCGGCCCGGGCGTTCACCGATTACATGAAGCTGATTTCCAGTGACGATATCGATGCGATATCGGTAGCAACACCGGATTTTACCCATGCGCCGATCGTTCTCGCAGCACTCAAGGCCGGCAAGCATGTTCTCAGCGAAAAGCCACTGGCCACGACCGTGAAGGAAGCAGAGGAAATCGCCGAGGCTGCCGCCAGGTCCTCGGGCAAGCTGATGGTGGACTTTCACAACCGTGTAAATCCCATCCTCACCCAAGTTCGCGACATGATCCAGGACGGCCAAATCGGTCTTGCGAAACATGGAAACGCGCGTCTTTCCAACACGACGTTTGTGCCCTTTGAAATGCTGAGCTGGGCTGCGAAGTCTTCCGCGCTGTGGTTCCTGGGCAGCCATCTCGTCGATGTCTTGCGCTTCATTCTCGCTGACGAAGTCGTGCGCGTCTATTCGGTTGCTCGCTCAGGCACGCTGTCTGGCCGCGGCGTGGACACGAAGGATTTCCATGTATCGATCCTCGAGTTCTCCAAGGGGACGGTCGTGACCATGGAAAACAGCTGGATCCTGTCGCGAGACAATCCTTCCCTGGTTGACTTCAAGATCGAGTTTGTCGGTGAAAAGGGCCAGATCCAGGCCGATCCCACCCACAATGGCGGCCTGCGTCGCATTGGGGAGGGAGGTTTGAAGTACAACGACTATATCGGCATAACCCCGACCGGCGAGACCCGCATCGGTGGCTTTGTTCTCGAATCCATTGCCCGCTTCGTCGACAGCGTGGTGCGCGGTGCTCCATTGCTGGCCGATGCGCAGGACGGTCTGGCAAACACCAGGATCTTGGCGGCGATCGAGGAGTCTGTCGCCAGCGGCAAGGCTGTAGACATCGCCAGCGCCGGAGCCTGAACACACAGGGGCTTGCTGTCCCACGGGGACGGCTGGCCTCGCCCACTGATGCTGCGGAGTAGTTTTATGGCGTCTATGACCTTTGACGGAGTTGGCAAGACGTACCCGGACGGGACCGTTGCCGTCGCCAATGTGAGCTTTGCGATCGCCGACGGAGAATTCGTGGTCTTGGTCGGCCCGTCGGGTTGCGGCAAGTCAACCTTGCTGAGAATGGCGGCGGGCCTCGAAACGCTGAATAGCGGCCGACTGCTGATGGGTGACAACGATGTCACCGAAAACGACCCGCAGGATCGGGATATAGCCATGGTGTTCCAAAACTATGCGCTGTATCCGCATATGACCGTTTATGAAAACATGGCTTTCGGCTTGCAACAGCGCAAAATGCCAAAGCAAGAGATCGACAAGCTTGTGCGGGTTGCCGCCGAAATGCTCGATCTAACCCGCCACCTGGGGCGCAAGCCAGGCGCCTTGTCCGGCGGCCAGCGCCAACGTGTCGCCATGGGCCGTGCTATTGTTCGCCATCCGATGGCCTTCCTTATGGATGAGCCTTTGTCCAATCTTGATGCGAAGCTTCGCGTGCAAATGCGAGGTGAGCTCAAGCTACTCAATCAGCGTCTGGGTGTCACGACGCTCTATGTAACGCATGATCAGGTCGAGGCCATGACCATGGGAGACCGCGTTGCGGTGCTCAAGCCGGTGCGCAATGGCCTGGAAAGCAATCTTCAGCAGCTCGACACACCGCAAATGCTGTACGACAAACCAGTCAATCTGTTTGTCGCCGGATTTATCGGCTCCCCGGCCATGAACTTCGTGCGCATCGAGCTCGGGGGAGAAGCCGGTTCCCCGATCGCCACAATAGTGGGGACAAGCATATCCTTTCCTGTGTCCGCTGGGCCGGCACTTTCCCGCTGTATCGGCCGACAGGTTATTGCTGGAATTCGCCCCGAAATGTTCCAGGTTTGTGCGGAACATGAGGCGTTGTTCAACGAGAAGATCCCGGTTGCGGAAGCACTTGGGGCCGATACGTTCATTTTTTTCGACATCACGTCCCCACCGGTGAACGTCAACGATGCGGAAGACACCGAAGACTTCCCGCACAAGGGCAAGAACCGCCTTGTGGCGCGGATCCCTCCGGCCCTGACTCCAGCTCCTAATCAGCGCCTGGCTCTGACTGTCGACAAGGAGAAGCTGCATTGGTTCGACCCGGTAACGGGAGCCGCAATCCGTGACTGATAGCGCACGCAACACATATCCCAGCTAGGGGATCTAACCCTTTCTCTTGCCCTCCCAGGCACCTTGGCTGTCGTCGAACACGATTTCGGCGGCAGCCATTTTTTCAAAAGCAGGACATCGAACGATCTCAACCTGAACACCCATGTCCCGAGAGCAATGGCTTGGAGGAGTGGCTTGCGAAACGCGTTTCCGTTGTCGGCAAGTTCATTGCCGTCATGGCTGTCTTTGGCGCCTCGAGAGCTTGTTGAGGAAGCCAGGCGATTTTCCGAGGTCGCGTGCTGCTCTCCTTAATCTGTGCGCAGAGGATCGACAGTCCGCCGCCCCTCCTTCAGACCCCCACAATGAGACAATGAAACGCCGCGAAAAATCAGTCTTCCCACGAGCGGGGTCCGTCGTATTCAGGCTTGTAAATGTCGCAAAACTTGTACAAACGTTCCGTCGTCAACGCGACCCAGGAATAGCCTGAGCAGGGAATGGATATGGTCTTTCGGTTGAAACAGCGCATCGGCAGGAAATTCGAAGAAGAGATTCAATTCTTCAGGGGCTGGCAAAAGGATAAGAAAAGAGTGGGCGCGCTCATGCCAACGTCCGCTCATGCCGCGCGCCGCATGGCAAGTGTGATTAATCCGGCGTCCGGCATGCCAGTTCTTGAACTCGGTGCAGGAACCGGCGTCATCACCAAGGCCATCCTGGAAAGAGGCATCGAGCCGCAGCAGCTGATTTCGGTCGAATATTCGAAGGATTTTTATGATCGACTGACGCGACGTTTTCCGGATGTGGATTTTCGTTTGGGCGATGCATTTGCGCTGGGTGATGTCCTGGCGGAGCGGTCCCGCGAACAGTTCGACTGTGTTATAAGCGCCGTGCCGCTGTTGAGTTTTCCAATGGTGCAACGCGTGGCCTTGCTTGAGGATTTGCTGGCCCGAATTCCTGCTGGAAGACCCGTGATGCAAATCACCTATGGGCCCTTGTCACCAGTGGTCAAAATGCCGGACCGCTACATCGTCTCTCATTATGATTTCGTCGTCCGCAACATTCCGCCTGCACAGCTGTGGACCTACACACGGGCACTCTGACGAGGCAGGAAGAAGGGGTTTTGGCAAGTCGGGCTGAAGCGGCAAATGCCAGCGCCAGCGAGCTTGTTCCCTTGAATCATGGCTGCTGGCCGGGTGGCTCTCCATGGGATACGGCTTTCCGAAACGAGGGCTGAGTGTATGGGGAGGCACGAATGAACTTTGAGGTTTTCAGCAGCCCCATTTTCGTGAAGCGAGCGACCTATCTGGTGCAAGAGATTGCCAGCCTTGCGGACGCTATCGACTTTCTCGATGGGTGGCCCGAAGATCGCAGGGACCAGGCCCATGAAACCGCCCTTCGGGCATGCCATGACGCCTATGGTGGGCATGCATCGGTAAGCGCTGCCTGCAATGCCCTTATCGGCTTTGCGAAGCGAGCCTCGGTATTGGAGGATCCAACCGCCGCTATGCAATGGATTGCTGCAATGTAAAACAGGCAGTGGATAAATGTAGGCGTAGGCTTTCATGAAGTATGCGATACCACCAGAGGCGTCATTGAGTTCTATAGCGGGCCACATCCCACACTAGCAAACATGAGCGAGACAGCGCAGATCGTGATCGCCTGGGCAGCGATCACGTTTGGGCGGGACCCGGCCGAAATTTCGGCTGCAGACATCAGTGCGGGCAAAGGCCTGTCGCCAGCGCTGGAGGGGGAGTGATGATGGGCTTGAACAGATTTGAGAGGCCAGTCGTTGTCCAGGTCAGCCGTCATGGCGCGGAGCGTATTGTGGTCGACGTCAATGATGCGGCCACTATCCTGCTGCGGGATCTCCATCGTCAGACCGAGAAGCGCAAGGTGGCAATGGACGCCTGTCTGCAGGTGTTGCGAGGTGAGGCCCATCCACCGGCCGCTCGGCGGGCTTTTGTCGCAGCCGCGCTCGAAGCAAAGATTCTACGCAGCGATTGAAGGCCAGGGCGGCCGCCAAAAGGGCAGATTTGGGATGGGCGATTTTTGATCACCCATAGATAGCTGCTGTTTGAGCCATGCAGCCGACGAGAAAGGTGGTGGATATTCTTTCGAGAGCGGATCCTTAAAGCGTAGCTTGCGCATTCCGCCCGCCCGGAGTGGAAAAATCTCGCAGACAGGCGGCGTCAGGCTCGACGTTCAAGGCTCACGACAGTCGAGCCCGATATCAAGGATTGGTGCGCTATGGGTCAACCAACCGATGGAAATCAGATCAACGCCTGTCGCAGCCACGGCCGGTGCCGTCGTCAGGGTTATCCTACCCGACGCCTCGGTGACCGCCCGGCCGGCAACCGTAGCCACCGCCTGACGTAGCTCGTCGAGCGACATATTGTCGAGCAGCACTGCGTCTGGGGCGAGGGCCAGGACCACTTCCAACTGGGCCAGCGTATCGACCTCGACTTCGATCTTGACGAGATGGCCGACGCTCATTCTGGCCCGCTCGATGGCCGGGCGAATTCCACCGGCGATGGCGATGTGGTTGTCCTTGATCAGGATGGCATCGTCGAGGCCGAAGCGGTGGTTGGAGCCACCACCGGCGCGCACGGCGTATTTTTCGATCGCCCGCAAACCAGGTGTCGTCTTGCGCGTGCAGACGATCCTTGCGCCGTGGCCGCGGACCGCCGCGACGACCGATGCCGTCGCCGTGGCGATGCCGCTCAGATGACAGAGAAAATTGAGCGCCGTCCGCTCCGCGGTGAGGATGGCCCGGGCCGGACCGCTCATCGAGGCAATGATCTCGCCTTGCGCGACGTCGCTGCCGTCCGGCCGATGCACGGTCATTTCGACTGTCTGGTCGATGAGGCGGAAGGCGAGCATCGCCAGGTCGAGGCCGGCAACTATTCCCGCTTGGCGTGCCGACAGCACGGTCGTTGTCCGAAGGTCCTTCGGCACGATGGCGTCGGTGGTCAGGTCGCCGGCCCTGCCGAGGTCCTCAAGCAGAGCTGCACGCACCAGAGGCTCGAGCATGATCGCAGGAGGTGGTGACAGGTTCATCAGATGACGCCTTCCAACTCGGGGGAGGATGCGAGTTCCCGCGCGGCGGCAATGGCCGCTTCGAGGGTGATTTGGGAGCGGCGAGCGAGGGTTGCATGATGCGGAAAGTCGGTCCGGAAATGAGCCCCGCGGCTTTCCCGGCGCCGCAAGGCGGCTATCGCAATCATCAGCCCGACGGCGGCGGGATCGGATGCCGCATCGTGCCGCTGCGACAGCGGCAGCAAGGCCTGTGCAGCTTCTTTCAACCCTTCGCCATCTCTTGTGACGCCGAGGGCACGCGACAGGAGAGGGCGCACAGGTCCTGGATCTGGCGCGGGTAGGTGAGGTACCATGGCTAGCTTTCCGCCGCCGTCAGGCGAACCGGCTACACTCTCGGCGGCCCAGCGCGCGCAGGCGACGGCCTCGGTCAGCGAGTTGCTGGCGAGCCGGTTGGCGCCGTGCAACCCGGTCGAGGCGACTTCGCCGCAAGCCCAAAGTCCCGGAACGGAAGTGCGCCCGTCCCGATCCACGGCGACGCCACCCATGTGATAGTGCTGGGCAGGGCGAATGGGAATGAGATCACGCGTCGGATCGATGCCGGCCCTGGCGCAGGCCGATGCAATCGTCGGGAACTGGCGCGCGAATGCCGAGCCGGGCTTTTCCCGCACATCGAGAAAGACGCCATGGCCGTTTGCCAGGTGCCTCCAGACGGCGCGCGCGACGATGTCACGTGGTGCGAGTTCCGCGCCTTGCAAGCCGTCGAGGAAACGTCGGCCCGTCTCGTCGACGATCACAGCGCCTTCGCCGCGAACCGCCTCGCTGATGAGCGTCATGGGGCGGTTCGATCCATCGAACGCGGTCGGGTGGAACTGGATGAATTCCATATCGGCAAGGACAGCCCCCGCGCGGGCCGCGAGCGCCAAGCCCTGTCCGCAACTGCCCAGAGGATTGGTGCTGTCGACAAACAACCCGCCGATCCCGCCGGTGGCGAGGACGGCCCGTCCCGTGGTGAAGAACGCTGGGCCTTTCGGACCGCTCGCCAGAACACCGGCGATCTTGCCGTCCACCACCGCGAGCCGGCGCGCTTCGAACCCCTCGACGACCTCTATTGTCGGCGTCGAACGGATGGCCGCGACCAAGGCACGCATGATTTCGCGCCCGCTGCCGTCGCCGCCGGCATGAACGATGCGGCGCCGGCTGTGCGCGGCCTCCAGTCCGAGACGCACCGTCCCATCCGGCATGCGGTCGAAGCGGACCCCGAAGCCCGCCAATGTCTCGATCGCGCCCGGCGCCGCATTGAGGATCCGGCTCGCCATCTCCCTGTCGCAAAGGCCATCGCCTGCGGCGAGCGTGTCGGCAAGGTGGAGTGCTGGATCGTCGTCGTCGCCGAGGCTTGCGGCGAGGCCGCCCTGTGCCCAGGTGCTGGAGGCGTCAGCACCCAATGGCGTCCTGGACAGGAGAAGCACCGGCTCGGGCGCCAGATGCAGCGCGGTCATCAGCCCGGCTATGCCGCCGCCGATGATCACCGGCCGGCCGGCGAGATGGTGGACGTCCATGCTCATACGGCCAGCATCCGCTCGACGGACAGCCGCGCGCGACCGGCGATTTCGGGTGCGATGGTCACGACATGGCGGTTCTGCTCGAGCGCCGTACGGATGTTGGCTAGCGTTATCCGCTTCATGTGCGGGCACAAATTGCAGGGGCGGATGAACTCGACCTCGGGATGCTCCACCGCGACATTGTCGCTCATCGAGCACTCGGTCATCAGCACGACGCGCGGCGGCTTTTGCCTTCCGACATAATCCGACATGGCGGCAGTCGAACCGGAAAAGTCAGCTTCCGCAACCACTTCCGGCGGGCACTCGGGATGCGCCAGCACCGTCACCCCGGGATGGCTTTCGCGCAACTCGCGGATGTCGGCAGGCGTGAAGCGTTCATGCACCTCGCAATGCCCTTTCCAGGCGATGATCTCCACCTCGGTCTGGGCGGCGATGTTCTGGGCCAGGTATTCGTCGGGCAGCATGATCACCCGGGGGACGCCGAGGGACTCGACGACCGCCTTGGCATTGCCGGAGGTACAGCAGATGTCGGACTCGGCTTTTACTTCGGCCGATGTGTTGACGTAGGTGACGACCGGCACGCCCGGATAGCGTTGCCGCAGCAGACGGATGTCCACGGCGGTGATCGAATCCGCCAGCGAACAGCCTGCGCGCAAGTCAGGGATGAGTACCGTCTTCTGCGGGTTGAGCAGCTTTGCCGTCTCGGCCATGAAGTGGACGCCGGCCAGCACAATGACATCCGCGTCGACGGTCATCGCCTTGCGGGCGAGCGCCAGGCTGTCGCCGACGATGTCGGCAACACAGTGGAAGATCTCCGGCGTCTGGTAGTTGTGCGCCAGGATGACGGCATTTCGCTGCCGCTTCAGATCGAGGATGGCCTCGATATCGCCGGCGAAGGCTGGCCACTCGATGGACGGGATGACCCGCCTTACTCGGTCATAGAGAGCGGCTGTGGGCGTGGAGGCGTTGAACATGCCTTACCTTCATTATGCTCGTATTGAGTATAATAGAGGTATATGCTTAACTTGAGCATATTGAATGTCAAGCGCGTGAAAGTGGCAATTTCGTCCCTGCGACAGTTCGTTCCGCCTGAACCGTTTGGCGGAAGCGGAAGCGTTTGGCCGGAGGCCCTCGTGTTTCAGACACGGTCTCGCCTGTTTCCTCGACCAGATCCTGCTGTTCGATGAGACGCCGGAAATTCTGCTTGTGCACGAGCCGGCCGGCGAGCGCCTCAACGGTGCGCTGCAACTGCAGCAGCGTGAATGCCGGCGGCATCAGTTCGAACACGACGGGTCGGTACTTGATCTTGGTCCGCAATCTGGCGATCCCGGTCGCCAGAATGCGGCGATGGTCGGCGATCATCGACCGGCCAGCAATGGACAGCGGATTGCCTTTGTCCCAACTGCGCGTGGCCTCGGCCACCAACGCGGCTTCATAGAGCAGTTCGTATCGCTGCAGGGCGAGTTCCTCGTTCCAGCCACGGTCATCCAGGCCAAAGGCGAATTCCACGCGCAGACCGCGATCGCGGCGGATGTTCGGGTCTTCTGCCTCTTCAGCCCAAGCCAAAAGTCCTGGCACGACGGTATCAGGCAGTATAGCCGGTACGCCGGCACGGTGATCTTCCCACGGAAAATAGTCGTACCAGCTCCGCCAGCCGTGCGCCGACCTGTCGGACTGCTCTTCGCGCGCAAGGCCGAGATAGCTGATCGAAATCTGCACGCGCTCGTCGGCGGTTCGGTCGCGGTCGGCAAACGTATAGAGCTGTTCGATATAACCGAGCGGGTGACCGGTCTGGCGCTCTACCCACGCCCTCAGACCGGACTGGAGGGATCGATGGCCAAGTTCAAAGGGACCGGACGGCAAGGCTTGGGCCTCCCCGATGGTCAAGACGCGCGGCTCGCCGTCGGTCACGGCTATCACTACGGCGATCAGGTCGGCATCAACAACGTGGCGTTGGCCGTTTCTACCAGCTGATCTCCTGGCCTGTGTTGATTTGACTTCCATAGGCTTTGACTGATTTCCGGAGAATGAGGAACCCGATCTGGGCAACCCGGGCGAAAGTGAGCTGCAGTTCTCCGCTCGTCAACGCTCCCCAGGACGGTGCAATCGATAACCTCATGGTCTTTGCCCTCCGCAACTTCACAAATCTATGCCAAATGCGACAGCTAGCGCGAGGAAACGCTCGGGCGCCACGAGTGTGGTTGGATGGCTTCTGCTTGTTGCAGCGGGCGCGAGCCATACTTCGGTCCATGCCACTGACACGCAGCGCGGCGATGCACTGCGCGCGCAACTGCCGCGACATCCCGTTCGTCCAACCACTGTGGCGTCACGCAGGAGCCGACCCAGAGATCACTTGTGTGCCACCTGGCGCGGGGCAGCGCTTTTGGAGCCTAGATCAAACGTTTCTCAGCGACAGAACCCTCTCGAGCACCGTCTGGCCGTCGGCGTCATGCCCTGCTTTTGCCCATTAAGACCCGGTTCGATCGGGCAGCGACGGCCGCCGTCTTTCTCTTCGCAGACCAATGCCTCGTCTGCCCCGGTTGTTTTCGGGGCAGGTGCTCGGCCTTCAAGATCAATTCACACGCGCTTGAAATCATGCGACAGCCGTCGTATCTTAGGCGACACGTGACACAGAAGGTGCGCATGACAGCCACAGCGGATAAGGCCCCTATGGAAGCGGGAGGCAGTGATCTCCAGAGGGTGGAGGCACTGCTCGGCGGATCTCGGGTCTTGTCGCGTCGATTGACCAGTGCCCTTGATGCGCATGAACTGCTTCTACTCGGCCTGCCGGCCTCGGCGCTAAATCACCTCGTCGGACAACTGGTCTTCATCAACAAGACGGCGTCGCTCGAAAAGGCCGTTGGTATGAGCCTGCGAACCTGGCAGCGCCGCAAAGACGCTCCCTCCAAGCCCCTTAGCCAGGAGCAGAGCGGACGGACTTGGAAATTCGCAGAGATCCTGGCGAAGGCGACGGATGTGCTCGGCACGCAGGCGGAAGCTGAACAATGGTTGGAGCGCCCGGCGATCGGTCTCGACCAGCGCCGTCCGATCGATCTGCTGGGCACTCCCGCCGGCGTGGAACTGGTCGAAGACTATCTGGAGCGGCTTGCATACGGCGTCTATGCATGACGCCTCTGCCGATGGCGCTCGGAGGAACGGAACTCATTGCGTGGCGGCTCGACCAGGCCGTCCATGCCGCGATATGGAATAGCGGCGAAGGTGCCTATCGGGTCGGCGGCCGCTGGAACAGCAAGGGCGTAAGAGCTGTGTACTGCTCGGTCGATCCCGCCACGGCCATCCTTGAGGTCGCCGTGCATAAGGGTTTTCGCGCCCTCGACACAGTTGCCCACACATTAACAGCCGCTGTCCTCAGCGATCCATCGGCTATCCATGTCGTCGATCCTGCAAGCGTGCCCAATCCGAACTGGCTGCGCCCCGGCATACCAAGCGCGGGTCAGCAGGCATTCGGGGATGACCTCCTGATGAAACATCCCATCATAGCTATGCCAAGCGCGGTCTCTTCATATAGCTGGAACATCATCTTCGTGGCGAGCGTAGCGGCATCTTCCTACACGCTTAAGTTCCAGGAAGCTTTTGCCCTCGACACAAGGCTGCATCCCCCGGTCAGCAAATAACATAGGGGTGGGTGCAATCTTCACAGGCCTCCCGCCCGACCAGTTGGTGAAGCTAGGTACTGGCTCATTCTGAGCATGTCGTGTCCCCGCTACATTGCAGGCGCGCAGCAGGGCGTCACCAGCACACGGTAATCTGCCTGGTTTTGTTGCAACCGCTCAAGGAAGCGCAGAGAGGTCTGACGCAAGGCCATCACGCGGCAACGATTTTGAACCGCTCGGACGGGGATGGATCCGGATTGAAGGCGAAACTCACCTGTTGCTTGCGCATCATGTGAACCATTTCGATGCCATTTAGGATGATTGCGGCTGCACGCAAGGCAGGATCAACGACCGGTCGAATTGGCGGCCCTTGAACGTCCAATCCTTCGAAAATGTCGCCATAGCGCTGGTAGTCAAAACGTTGCAACACATCGCTTACAGCCGGGCTCGAATGAAAGCGATGCTGTTGGCGAGCGCGCGTGCGGGGTCATCGAGTTCATGGACGGCCGGCGAGAATGGCTCGAAGGAGAGGGGGCCGGCGTAGCCCGCGCTTTGCAATGCACGAATCTGGCCGATATTGTCGAGTCGGTCTTTCTCATCCACCAGCACGCGATGCGGGTCGCGCATGTCGTCGATCCCCACTTCCTTATCGGCGACACCCGATATGTGGACGAGGCCGGTCATCTCCGCAAACAGCGCCGGCTCTCCAGCGAGGAAATGATGAAATGTGTCGTGCACCAGCCCGAAGGCGCCCACGCCATCGATGTCCGCGATGGCGTCTGCCGCCTCTCGTTTGGAGCGCAGGGAGCAGATGGCGAAGCCCAGCGGCTCGACCAGGCCAACCACGCCGCGGTCACTCAGGATCGGCTTCAGGCCGCGAAGGGCAGTCCTTGCGTTCTTCTGACGTTCCCCGTCCGCCCGTCCCGAGCCATCGTTGACCGGAACGAGGACCAGCGCTGCCGCGCCTGCGGCCTGCGCATAGTCGGCGAGGGCGATCGCCTCGGCTTCGCGGGCCGGCGTCCATTCGTTGAAGCGCTGCAGCGCGTTGATGCTGATCAGGGACACTCCCGCATTGCGGGCTTGACTGCCGATTTCGACCGCGGGCGTGCCGTCCATGATGGCGTTGCCTGCAAGATCGTTGCGGATTTCCGCCTGCGCCACACCCACCTTGCGGCAGAGCGCGAAGAACGCGTCCGAGCGCAGCGAGGGCGCTACCATATGGTTGAGTGCGAACGACGGCAATCGAGCAACTGGCATCCGATATTCCCTCCCGTTGATGCCGGTCATTTCCCCGGCGCGGCTGCCGATCCCATCATCTGGCGGCAGGATACAGTCAACTCGTCGTGATGAGTTTCTATCATCCATGATAGATTCTATAGCAGAGGCGCCTAGATATTTTCCGGCACGTGGATGTCGAAGGGCAGGAAGGTCTGTCCCGGGGCGTTGGCGGCGCCGTCCTTGATGGCATGCGCCATGAGATTGACGAGATCGCTGCTCAGCCGCGCCAGTGGCGTTGCGAACACCATGGTGATGATGTTGTTGGCGAGTGCGGCGCGTGACTCCGGCGTTATCTCGTTGCAGATCAAGACTGGGGGATGGGCAGGCATGGCCGCTCTCAACGCAGTGATAGCGCCTTCCATGCCGCCGCCAGCTACATAGCATCCGACGAGATCGGTATGCCTCTCGAGCAGGTCGAGCATCGCATGGTGGGTTAGATCGGCCGTTTCGAGATTGACCAGCGTCTCAAGCACAGTGAATTCCGGTGCGTGCTCCCGGAAATAGGCGCGCACGCCGATCTCGCGTAGCTCTTGGCCGTGAAAGCGGTGACTGCCGACAAAGACCGCGACCTTGCCAGGCCGGCTGGCGCACTGCGCGATCATCCACGCGGCGGTGCGTCCTACCTTGCGGTTGTTGAGGCCTACATAGCCTTCCCGTACGCCGGGAGCGAAATCCGACAGAAGCGAAAACACCGGAATACTGCGGGCTTTCAAGCTCTCCACGGCGACCGTGATCGTCGGATGATCGGGGCTAACCAAGGCAATGGCATTCGTTTTTGCTGCCAGTTTCTCCAGATGGACGACGATGTCCTCGGGAGCCTGGCTCGACCAGAAATCGACAACCGGAATTCCGCGGAACCGCGGCGCATTGGTCGCCGCGGCCTCCAATTCGCGCGCGAACTCCTGGTAGAAATGCTGCTCGGGCTTCTGCAGAAGAAAGCCCAGCCGGTATTCCGGGAGATCTTGCCGGATCCGCTGCTTGATCAGGGTCACGGCGTGGTAGCCGATGACGGTCGCCGCCTCATAGACCCGCTGCGCTGTTTCCTCGCGCACCGGCAGGCGGTTGTTCAAAACCCTGTCGACCGTCGCCACGCTAACCCCGGATGCCCGGGCCAAATCCGAAACCGTTGGGCGCTTGGCCAAGGCAGTCTCCTTTTGAGGACTTCGAAGGAATGATAGTATATGATAGAAAAATTGCAAGTGGCGTTGATGGAAATGAATGAATTTGGTAGTTCTCTTGCAGGAAAGCTTATCAGTGTTGGTTCCAGCCGGAAAAGGAAGGTCATGCTCAGCGCAGCCGCCGCAGCCGAAGACTATAGGCCGAAGAAACGACACTGCATTCTGATAGGGCGCGAAGCGCAGCGCGCCGGTGAGCACCACACGGTCCCGATGGGGTCGTGCCATACGCTGCCGAAGCTGAACTGTCTGATCAAACGCGACCAGCCGTCGCCGTCGGTCCCGACCGGCTGCCGCGAAATAATACCGGCCTTCCTGCGCCAGTTGCGCAACGAAGACTGCTTCATCAAGCGCGATCTGCCGCCGATGGCGCGGTCGTATCGCGAACAGTTCCACCCCGAAACCAACGTTGCCTCGGACCACCAGCCTCCCAAGGCTACGGAGGCGGCGGTCCGCCGCCGCCTCCGAACGTCGACCCACACAAGATCCGCTCAGGCGAAGGTGACCGATTGGATCGAGGCCTGCGGCGCAGGCGCCGGACGGACATCTGCCTTCGGCGAACGGCATCGCCCCCGGCCACGCCGTGGCCCGCGACATTCGCTTGGAATCAGGCAGGCGGCCGGGCCTTCGGAACTGACCTCGCTCTCGTGAAAACGAAGGCGTTGCTGGCGGCATGATTACGCAAAATGGGAGGGGCAGCCGATGAGCAGGAAGAGACCGACAGTAGCGGATATCCGCGCCATGAAAGGCAAATACCAGTTCACGATGATCCGCGTGGAGACGCTGGAAGAATTGGAGGCTGCCGAGAAAGCCGGCGTCGACATGGTCTCGGTGCCGCCGCAGATGATGGTTCTTCCCCATTTCCGCGAGGTTGCGCCAAGCCTGTTTGCGGTGCCGGGCGTCAATTTCTTCGAAGTCGGCACGGCGGACGATTTTGTGCACTGGGCTTTCGCGCTCTACAAGGCGAGCGCCGACGCCGTCTATTGCAGCGCCAGCCTGGCCACCGTGAAGCGGCTCGCTGACGAAGCCATACCTGTAATCGGCCATGTCGGGCTGATCCCGTCGCGGGCCACCTGGACAGGCGGCTTCAAGGCGGTCGGCAAGTCGGCCGAAAGCGCTCTCAAAATATTCGACGCGGTAAAGGCATACGAAGCGGCCGGCGCCTTTGGCGCGGAAATCGAGGTCGTCCCGGCCGAGGTCGCGGCCGCCATCAGCGAACGCACGTCGCTGTTCATGGTTTCCATGGGTGCTGGAACCGGCTGCGACTGCCAATATCTTTTTGGCGACGACCTATTGGGCCAAAATCGCGGCCACGTGCCAAGGCACGCCAAGGCCTATCGCAACTTCGCAGCCGAGTTAGACCGCCTCCAGCGCGAGCGCATCGCGGCGTTCTCCGAGTTCGCCGCCGACGTGCGCAGCGGCATCTACCCTGAGCAGCGCCACGTCGTCGGTATCGAAGCGGGCGAACTGCGCCGCTTCCTCGATGGCCTGCCTGTCTCATGAACGCTCACAGCGAAGAACCGCCCCACAGGGGCCACACCGTGGCGGACAAGATCCACGTCCTCAGCCTGTCGTGCGATGACCGCCCCGGCATCGTGGCCGCCGTCACCACCGAACTTGCGGCAATGGGCGCCAACATCGCCGAGAGCAACCAGTTCTGGGACCGCCAGACAAACCGCTTCTTCATGCGGATCGCCTTCGCGGCACCGGTCGGTGCGGTCAAGGATGATATCGAACGGGCGCTGAAATCGCCTGTCGAACGCTTCGGCATGAAGGCCAGTCTGATCGATCAGCGCCGTCGGCTAAAGATCATCGTCATGGTCTCGAAGTTTGACCACGCGCTGCTGCACATCCTCTACCAGATCAAGGTCGGATGGCTGAACGCTGAGGTTGCGGCGATCGTATCCAATCATGAAGACAGCCGCTGTAACGCCGAGTTGGCCGGCATCCCCTATCATTGCTGGCCGATTTCGAAGAACGACAAGACAAAGCAGGAGGAAAAGCTGCTCGAGTTGGTTCGCGAAACGGACGCCGAACTGGTCATCCTCGCCCGCTACATGCAGGTCTTTTCGGACGCTCTCTCCAAGCGCCTCTACGGCCGGGCGATCAACATTCACCACTCGTTCCTGCCGAGCTTCAAGGGCGCCAAGCCCTACCACCAAGCATTCGAGCGGGGCGTCAAGCTGATCGGCGCGACCGCCCATTATGTCACGCCCGACCTCGACGAGGGGCCGATCATCGACCAGGAGACCGAACGCGTGACGCATTCGATGAGCGCGGAAGATTTCGTGGCGGTCGGCCGCGACATCGAAAGCAGGGTGCTCGCGCGTGCGGTCAAGCTGCATCTCGAGACCCGCGTCATGCTCAACGGCCACAAGACGATCGTCTTCTGACCTTGGAGGCGCGGGTGAACATGGAATTCGTCACGGCAACGCTGTCACCGAGGCCTTGGCGCTGAGGCACTTGCCGTTTCGATACGACCCCCGAACCGGGGGAGTTCCGGGAGGATCGGGCGCACCGGACGCCTTAAAATGGAGGAACTGACATGAAGAAACTGATTCTGGGCGCCGCAATCTCGGCGCTGATGACAACCTCGGCACTGGCCGAGAACATCGGCGTGTCGATGGCGCAGTTCGACGACAACTTCCTGACCGTTCTGCGCAACGGCATGATCGATTATGCCAAGACGCTTAATGGCGTGACGCTACAGGTCGAGGACGCACAAAACGACGTCGCCAAGCAGCAGAGCCAGATCCAGAACTTCATCGCTTCTGGCGTAAGCGCGATCATTGTCAATCCGGTGGATACGGACGCGACAACCGCGATGTCGAAGATCGCGGCCGATGCTGGCATTCCTCTGGTCTATGTCAATCGCCAGCCGGTCAACGTCGACAAACTGCCGGAGAAGCAGGCGTTCGTCGCGTCGAACGAGGTCGAGTCGGGCACTTTGGAAACGAAGGAAATCTGCCGCCTGCTCAAGGAAGCCGGCAAGACCGAAGCCAAAATCGTGGTGATGATGGGCGAACTGTCGAACCAGGCGGCCCGCCAGCGCACGCAGGACGTCCACGACGTGATCGCGACGCCGGACTGCTCGTTCATGAAGATCGTCGAGGAGCAGACCGCCAACTGGTCGCGCACCCAGGGCACCGACCTTGTCAGCAACTGGCTGTCGGCCGGCATCCAGTTCGACGCCGTCGTCGCCAACAATGACGAGATGGCGATCGGCGCCATCCAGGCGATGAAGGCGGCCGGCATCGACATGAAGTCGATGCTGGTCGGCGGGGTCGACGCAACCGGAGATGCGCTCGCCGCAATGGCTGCCGGCGACCTCGACGTCACCGTGTTCCAAAACGCCTCCGGCCAAGGCGTTGGTTCGGTCGACGCGGCGCTGAAGCTCGCCAAGGGCGAGAAGGTCGACCAGAAGGTCTTCGTGCCGTTCGAGCTGGTGACGCCGGCCAATCTGGCGACCTACCAGAGCAAGAACTGAACTTGCTTGGTTGAGGCTAGCTGGGCGCGCATCCGCGCGCCCAGCCGAAAATCACCCTAGGAGGAGGAGCACGCCATGAGCAGTGCATCGATACCGGCCGCCGCCCGCGACAGGGCTTCGGCCGCAGGTTCCGAATATCTGTTGACCATCGAGAACGCCCGCAAGGAATTTCCTGGCGTCGTTGCACTCGACGACGTGTCGTTCAGGCTGCGGCCCGGAACGGTTCATGCGCTGATGGGCGAGAACGGTGCGGGCAAGTCCACGCTGATGAAGATCATCGCCGGCATCTATCATCCCGACCGCGGCGAGCTGCATCTGCGCGGCAAGCCTATCCAGTTGAAGTCGCCGCTGGACGCACTCGAGAACGGCATCGCCATGATCCATCAGGAACTGAACCTGATGCCCTACATGACGGTGGCGGAGAACATCTGGATCAGGCGCGAGCCGCTGAACCGCTTCGGCCTCGTCGACCATACCACAATGAACAAGATGACGGCGGATCTGTTCCGGCGGCTCAACATCAACATCCATCCGCAGGTGCAGGTGCGCGATCTCACCGTCGCCAACCGGCAGATGGTCGAGATCGCCAAGGCTGTCTCCTACGAATCTGACGTGCTGATTATGGACGAACCGACATCGGCGCTGACCGAGCGCGAGGTCTCCCACCTGTTCACCATCATCCGCGACCTGAAAGCGCAGGGCAAAGGCATTATCTACATCACCCACAAGATGAACGAGCTGTTCGAGATCGCCGACGAGTTTTCGGTGTTTCGCGACGGCCGATACATCGGCACCCACCTTTCGAGTGATGTGACCCGTGACGACATCATCCGCATGATGGTCGGACGCGAGATCACACAGATGTTTCCGAAAGAGGAAGTTCCGATCGGCGACGTCGTGCTGTCGGTGAAGAACCTGACGCTCGACGGGGTCTTCCGCGACGTCTCCTTCGACATCCGTGCCGGCGAAATCCTGGGCGTCGCCGGGCTGGTGGGTTCCGGCCGCTCCAACGTCGCCGAAGCGATCTTCGGTGTGACGCCGGCTAGTTCGGGCTCCATAGAGATCCACGGCAAGCCGGTGACCATCTCGTCGCCGAACGTCGCTATTCGTCACCGCATGGCGCTGCTGACCGAGGACCGCAAGGAAACCGGTTGCCTGCTCATCCTCGATATCCTCGAGAACATGCAGATCGCCGTGTTGCAGCAAGACTACGTGTCACGCGGCTTCGTGGCCGAAAAGGGCATCACCAGCGCCTGCACGCTGATGAGCGAAACGCTGCGCGTCAAAACGCCAAATCTCGCGCAACGCATCGAAAACCTGTCCGGCGGCAACCAGCAGAAGGTGCTGATTGGGCGCTGGCTCCTGACCAAGCCGAGGATTCTCATCCTCGACGAGCCGACGCGCGGCATCGACGTTGGGGCCAAGGCCGAAATACATCGCTTGGTCACGGAACTCGCGCGCGATGGCGTGGCGGTGATGATGATCTCGTCGGAAATGCCCGAGGTGCTCGGCATGAGTGACCGCATCCTGGTCATGCACGAAGGACACGTCACGGGGATTCTCGATCGGGCAGAGGCGACACAGGTCAAGATCATGGAACTGGCTTCGAAATAGGACCCAAACACAACTAGGGAGGATACAACATGTCAACGAACAGCACATTGCCGGGACCCGCCGTTTTCACTGGGATCGGGGCCAACAGGCGCCGACTGCCGGTCGAAGCCAACATCCTTCTCATCTTGCTTGGAATTGCACTGGTGTTCGAACTGCTCGGCTGGATCTTTGTCGGCCAGAGCTTCCTGATGAATGCGCAACGCCTGAAGATCATGATCCTGCAGGTCTCGGTCATCGGCATCATTGCGGTGGGCGTCACCCAAGTCATCATCACCGGCGGCATCGACCTGTCGTCGGGTTCCATGGTTGGCCTGACGGCCATGATCGCGGCCAGCCTGGCGCAATCGTCGGCCTGGACCAAAGCACTCTATCCCTCGCTCACCGACTTGCCGTTTGTCATCCCGATCCTGGTCGGACTGGCAGTCGGCCTGCTCGCTGGCGTGTTCAACGGAGCGCTGATCGCCTACACCAAGATCCCGCCCTTCATCGCGACGCTGGGCACGATGGTATCCGCGCGGGGCTTGTGCAAGTGGTACACCAAGGGTCAACCGGTGTCGGGACTGACCGACCAGTTCACCTTCATCGGCTCGGGCATCTGGCCGGTGGTGGTTTTTCTGGTGGTCGCCGTGATCTTCCACGTGGCGCTGCGCTATACGCGCTATGGCAAGTTCACCTACGCCATCGGCGCCAATGTGCAGGCCGCACGTGTCTCCGGCATCGACGTCGAGCGCCACCTGATCAAGGTCTATGCCGTCGCCGGTCTGCTCGCGGGCGTCGCCGGCATTGTCACCGCATCGCGCGCGCAAACTGCGCAGGCCGGAATGGGTGTGATGTACGAACTTGACGCGATTGCCGCAGCCGTGATCGGCGGCACCTCGCTGACCGGCGGCGTCGGCCGCATCACAGGCACGGTGATCGGCACGATTATTCTCGGCACGATGATGTCGGGCTTCACCTTCCTGCGCGTCGATGCTTTCTATCAGGAGATCATCAAGGGGCTGATCATTATCGCCGCCGTGATTGCCGACGTCTATCGCCAGAAGAGCCGCAAGACCTGATGCAGGAGGCTGCGCAGCCGCGGCTGTGCAGCCGCCGCCCGTTTCTCATTGTGGCGAGGAGAGTTGGACATGACATACGAACCGGCGATCGGGATCGAACGACTGGGAACCATCAAGGAAATTGCCGCGGCGGCGAGCGTCGGCGTCGGTACGGTGCATCGCGTCCTGAAGGGGCAATCAAACGTCTCATCATCCGCTTCGCGGACAGTCATGGATGCGGTCCGCACGATCAATGAACAGAAGATAACCCTCGCACGGATGGGCGATCGCAGCTGACAGGAATTTTTGGCAGGCGTGCTGCAGATCCTCTATCTGTTACTTGATCCCTATGTTCGCGGCCGCTTAAACGACGCCAAATCCTACGCCAAGCCGGTCAAGATCGATGGGTCATGGACGGCGGCACCGTGGCGCGCGTCGTCAGATCTCGCCGTGCGGAATTTGCCGAAGGGGACATCGTGCTCTCCCATTCGGGATGGCAGAGTTTTGCGCTGTCCGTTGGTGTCGGACCGCGCAAGCTCGACCCCGTCGCAGCGCCCGTTACGACGGCGCTCGGCGTACTCTGTATGCCGTGCTTCACCGCCTATGCCGGCTTGCTCACCATCGGATAGACAAAGCCGGGTGAGACGGTGGTTGTCGCGGCGGCCAGCGGTGCGGTCGGATCAGCCGGGCAGGTGTCGCAAATACCCACTCCAGCCCACATGGCGCGCGCTGACACCTGACGGGTTTCTCACGTCAAATCCTTATAATTAGACCCCTTTAGGGGTTGAAAACTGCGCTAGTTACGATTATTGATACCACTTAAAGGGTCTGTAATCATATGAAACTTACTATTGAGACATTCTGGAAAGGGGAGTGGCGTCAGAGCGCCTTCCTCGAAATAGATGATGAAAACCATGGCTACCGAGGCCAATCGGTTGTCGAGTATGACGTGGACTATTTCATGGAGCATGCAGCGGCGGACCGGAATGCCCACGGTGATGTCACTGACGCACGTGCTCTGTCGGTTCGGTATCCTGTCGATCTAGAAAATCGATATCTTCCAACCTGGCCTCCGTTTCTACTCGATCTGATGCCACAGGGCCATGCTAGGCGAAAGCTCGCGGAACATATGAAAATCGACGTGGAGTCCCGTTCCTCGGACTTGCCACTTCTAATTCGCGCCGCTGGCAACCCGGTTGGGAATATCCGTATTCGCGAGGCTGCCGCTGCCGAGCAGGATAGGCTTGCGAACGTTACACGCGTCGGGGTGACCGAGAATGACATATTGGGACGGAGCGATCTCTTCATTGAGGTCGTCGACCGATTTGGCTTGCTGGCATCGGGTTCAAGCGGACTACAGGGCGAATGGCCGAAGGTCGCTTTGACGCTGGCACACGACGGTCTTTATTATCCTGACGCATTTGTGCGGGATGACGAAGCCGTTGGTCATTTCATAGTCAAACTGTTGAGGAGCAAAGACGAACGGGACCGGCTAATCCTCCAGGCCGAGGCCGGTTACTCTGCGCTTGCTCGCGAAATTGGTCTCAATGTCTATAAACCGTCGGTCTATGCCGAAGGCGTTCTGATCATCCCGCGCTTTGACCGCGAGGTCCGACATGACGCAACCGTGGTGCGCGTTGGTCAAGAAAGCATGGTATCGGCAATCGGCGTGGCCGATTTCGGACATCTTGCGAGCCACGAGGACTATATCGATGTTCTAAAACTGTATTCCAATGATCCCTACATGGACATCGTTGAATATGTGAAGCGTGACATCGCTAATCGGGCGTTCGGCAATCCTGACAATCATGGGCGAAATACCGCCATGTCGAAGGGACCTAATGGGGGCGCAACACTCGCACCGTTGTTCGATTTTGCTCCAATGCAGCTTGCTACCGAGGGCATCGTGAAGTCGACTCGTTGGGCCTCCATGAGGGATACTCATCGCGACACCTCTCCCGATTGGGCCGAAGTTTGCAGGGGAATTTTCCCGGATAATCAAGAAAACGCCAACCGTCTGCTAGGCGACATCTGCGGGTTCGCGGAGCGCCTGCCGGAGTGGCGCAACCGTGCGGCCGAGTTCAACATTCCGCAAGAGGTGATCGATTTAGCAATGATCCGATGCGATGAGGTCGCCAGCAATGTCCTGGCTGCGTCTTCCGACGAGATCACAGCGCCAGCTACATAAGGGCAGACGAGGATGCCAAGATGGAAGAAGCCAAGTAAGGCAGAGATCAGCACTCTACGCGCCCTCCTTCGTGAAAAAGCCGAAGCAGGCGAGTTGCGATTTCCTGATGCAGTGGCGGAAATCCGGAGGTCACTTGGCCTGACGCAGGAGCAATTCGCCGAGATCACAGGGACTACGAAACGTCAGGTCGCCGAGATTGAGACAGGCAAGGCTAATCCGACGGTGGAGACGCTACAGAGGATTGCCGGGTTGTTCGGATTCAGCCTTGGCTTTGTTCCGCGCAAATCTTCGGAAATGCAGGCGCCCAAGATGTAATCCCTGTGCGTTGTCATGTTGTTTGAAATTGGCCGCGTGAGGCCAACACCGCGCTTTTCAGGCAGGCCGTGCACTCACGGCTTCCCACGCGGCCATGGCCTGGCGTCGATGGGTTCGAATTTGGGCTGCGGAGCGGTTGGTCTGGGATGGGACGAAAAGGTATCGGACGGCGGAAAAGATCGACACGAAATGCTGCAATGAGCCGATCGACCGGAAACCCTGTCGCGTTCGATCCCGCTTTCGAAACGGCAGGTGCGAATTCTCCGCCCGGTTCAGTATCGCTCCTGCGCAGTCGGGCGGTGAATGCTGGTCGCTTCTCGTGGTGCCACCATGACAACCGGCGACGCGAAGACGGGCGAGCTTTCAGGCCCACGCCCCTTGACGGTCGTTGCGAAGCTTCGGGAGCCGCCTCAACGCGGCGCTTGCTCCGCCTTGCTCTTCGTCGGGGCAATTGCGATGTCGAGCGGGGACTTGAACCCGGGCTGTGCTGAAGACCGTAGGGCCAAAATCCGCACCTGCTGATCCAAGGAACGGCTCGAACGCGCAAACTCAATCCCCCTGCCGGCTCTGTTTTGAAATCCTCTCGCTCATTTAATTCTACAAAATCGCTAGGCTTAATGCACATCGAATGCTTTGCGAGGAGCCCAAAATGTCGAGAAAGCTGGTGGTAGGAGTATCGGGCAACCTGACCCGTCCATCAAAGACCAGGACGTTCATCAGCCACATCACGGGCGAACTGGCGAACGGAATCGGCGCCACTGAAACCGTTTTCGATATTGAGGATCTCGGTCCGTCTTTGCCGCTGGCCAGGCGCATTGGTGATCTGGATCCATCGGCCCGCAACATTGTCGAGCAAGTGACGGGCGCCGACGTGCTGGTGATCGGTTCCCCGACTTTCAAAGGCAGCTACACCGGGTTGTTCAAGCATTTCTTCGACCTGCTCGACCCGTCCTCGCTGCGCGGCAAGCCGGTCATCTTGGCTGCCACCGGTGGCGGCGAGCGTCACTCGCTGATCGTCGAGCACCAGCTGCGGCCCTTGTTCGGCTTCTTCGAGGCGCTGACCATGCCGACCGCGATCTACGCTTCCGACAAGGACTTCACGGATGGCCTGCTGGTGTCGCAAGCCATCCACGCTCGCGCCCGCCAAGCAGTGGCCGAGGCATGCCGGGTGCTCGCAGCGCCCTTCAGCGTCAACCGCGCCGCCTGAAGCGCGCGACCGACATTCACATTCCCTTCCCCTATAGCCCAGAAGGAAACCGCAATGACCAGATCCAGCAAGTCCAGGCAGGCCCGTCAGATCAAACTTGGTGCTTTCCTGCCCGGCGGCGGCCAGCACATTGCCGCCTGGCGCCATCCCGATGCGCCGGCCGACGGTGCCACAAATTTCGAGTTCCACAAGCAGCTTGCGCTGACCGCCGAGCGCGGCCTGTTCGACGCCTTTTTCCTGGCCGACAGCCTGACCGTCGGCCTCGGCGCCCGCGAAGGCGGCAATGCCAAGATCGCCGGCTTCGAGCCGGTGACCCTGTTTGCGGCTTTGGCGCCGCTGACCACGCATCTGGGCTTCATTGCCACGGCCTCCACCACCTATGAAGAGCCCTATACGCTGGCGCGCAAATTCGCGTCGCTCGATCTGTTGTCGAATGGCCGCGCGGGCTGGAATGTCGTGACCTCGGCCGGCGACGAGACCGCCCAGAACTTCAACCGAGATGTCCAGCCCAACCATGCCGACCGCTATGCACGGGCGCATGAACATGTCGAGACGGTCAAGGCGCTGTGGGACAGCTGGGAGGACGACGCCTTCATCCGCGACAAGCAGTCGGGCCGCTTCTACGACAAGGACAAATTGCACGACATCAATCATAAGGGTGAGCATTTCAGCGTCAAGGGTCCGCTCAACGTGCCGCGCCCGGTACAAGGCCATCCGGTGGTGGTGCAGGCCGGACAGTCCGAGGATGGACGCGGGCTCGCCGCGCATTCGGCAGAGGTGATCTTCACCGCTCATCAGAAGCTCGAAACCGCGCAGGAATTCTACCGCGACATCAAGGCGCGCGTGGCTTCCGTCGGCCGTGATCCCGACCAGGTGCTGATCATGCCCGGCGTGGCGCCCTTCGTCGGCCGCACAACGGAAGAAGCGCGCGCCAAATATCAGCAGCTGAACGACCTGATCCTGCCCGAGGATGGCGTGGCCCTACTCAATAGCCTGGCCGGCCAGACGCTCGACATCAGGGGCTATCCGATCGACGGCCCACTGCCGCCGAGCAAGGAAACCGAAGGCATGAAGAGCCGCCAGGCGTTGATCCGGCAGATCGCAGACGAGCACAACTTCACCATCCGCCAGCTCTACCAATGGGTGGCGACGGCGCGCGGCCACTACACCATCGTTGGAAGCGCCACGGAAGTCGCCGACCAGCTGGAGGAATGGTTCACCAGCGACGCCGCCGACGGCTTCAACATCCTGCCGCCCTGGCTGCCCGGTGCGCTCGACGACTTCGTCGACCTGGTCATCCCCGAGCTGCAGCGGCGCGGTTTGTTTCGCACCGCTTACGAGGGCCGCACACTGCGCGAGAATCTCGGTCTCAGGCGGCCGGAAAACCCATGGACCGCTGCGCGTTCCACCGTGCTGGCCGCCGAATAATTCCCCGACGCGCCAACAATCTTCCAAGGAAAGGGCATGACGATGACTTTGCAGCACATCGAGCGGCCGGCCATCATCGGCACGCATGGCAACGGAACCAGGCTCGCCGCGGATTTCCTACGCTGGAATGGCCGAGCCGCCGTCCGCTTCCTGTCGCGCTACGGGGTCCTTGTAGGGTTCCTGGTTCTCTGGCAGCTGGCGAGCAGTGTGGGATGGGTCAATGCATCCGTGCTGCCGCCCGTTGACAAGATTGTCGCCGCCCTGTGGAAAGGGCTTATCGGCGGCGCCCTGCTCGGCGACATCTCCATCAGCCTGCAGCGAGCCGGCATTGCCTTTGCGGCAGCTGTCGCCGTCGCCATCCCGCTTGGCCTGTTCATGGGCCAGGTCCGCGCCGTCGAAACCGCCTTCGATCCGATCCTGCAGGTCTTCCGGCAGACCTCGGCGCTGGCGCTCTACCCGGTGTTCATTCTGCTCTTGGGGCTGGGCGAAACCTCCAAGATTTTCGTCATCTTCTGGGCGACCCTGTTTCCGCTGCTGCTCAACACCACCAGCGGCGTCAAGGAAGTCGATCCGAAGCTGCTCGAAATGGCGCGCGTCTATGGTGCGAGCCGGCTCACCATATTCCGCCGCGTCGTGCTGCCGGGCGCCGTGCCGTCGATCTTCGTCGGCTTGCGGCTGAGCGCCACCACCGCGCTGCTGCTGCTGATCGCGTCCGAAATGATCGGCGCCAACAAGGGCATCGGCTTCCAGGTGATGAACGCGCAGTACAATTTCCAGATCCCGCTGATGTTTGCGGCAATCGTCATCCTCGCCGGCCTCGGCCTGATCGCCAACCAGGCGCTGGTTGTCCTGCAGCGGCGGCTGTGCCGCTGGAGCAATCCCGTCAACTGACCAACCCTCTCAATCTAGGCCCGCCGCTCTCAATCCAGGAAAGACCCGATCATGAAAATCACTCGTCGTTCCCTGCTTGCCGGTGCACCCATTGCCGCCGGCATTATCGCCGCCGGGCTGCCCCGCTTCGCCTTTGCGCAAGGCGCACCCGTCAAGTTCCGCTACCTCGCCAGCCGTGGCAGCATTTCTCCGCATGAGCTCGCCGACGAGCTCGGTTACTACAAGGGCCTCGGTGTTGAATTGGAAAATGCCGGCTACGCGGGCGGCGGGCCGGAATCGCTGTTTGCGCTGGCGTCTGGCAGCGTCGACATTGGCGGCGCCGCGACCGCCGCCGTGATCAATTCGATCTCCGGCGGCAACGACTTCGTCGCCGTTTATCCGAGCAATGGCATCAACAAGGACGTGAAAAGCGTTTTCTACGTGCTCGAGGACAGCCCAATCAAATCGATCGCGGACATTGCCGGCAAGACCATCTCGGTCAACACGCTCGGCGCCCATCTCGACTACACGGTGCGCGAGGCGCTGCACAGCGTCGGTCTACCGCCGGAGGCAGCCAACCTCGTGGTGGTGCCCGGTCCGCAGCTGGAGCAGACCTTGCGCTCGCGCCAAGTCGATATAGCCGGGCTCGGCTACTGGCAGGCAACCTTTGCCGGCGAGCTGGTCGCCAATGGCGGCGTGCGCGGCGTGTTCGACGATACCCAGGTGCTCGGCGAACTCGCCGGCGGCTTCGTCGTGCTGCGGCGCGACTTCATTGCCGCCAATCCGGATGCGGCGCGCAACTTCGTCGAACAGTCGGCGCGCGCTTCAGACTGGTCGCGCCAGAACCCGGATGAAGCCCGCAAGGTTTTGGCCACTATCCTCAACAAACGCGGTGAAAACGGCGATCTCGCCCGCTACTGGACCGGCTTTGGTCTGCGAGAAGGTGCGCAGGCGACGAACCGCGACATAGATTTCTGGGTTGCCGTGCTGGAGCGCGACGGCCGCCTGGCCAAGGGCAAGCTGAAAGCTGCCGACATTCTGTACCGGCCCGGCGAAACCAAGACCAACTAAGCTCTGAAACAACTGAGAGATGAGATGACCGGTTCCAATCGTGGCGGAGAGGTCTCGATCCGCGACCTCTCCAAATCCTTCAGCCTCGGCGGGCGCCAGCTCGCCGTGCTGCGGACGCTCAACCTCGACATTCGTTCGGGGGAATGCCTGGTCATTGTCGGCGCCAGCGGCTCTGGCAAGACCACGCTGCTGCGCATTCTTGCTGGGCTGGAGGCGGCCGACAGCGGCGGCGTCGCGATCGACGGCACGCCAGTGCATGGCGTCGGCGCCGAGCGTGCGGTGATCTTCCAGGAACCGCGCCTGCTGCCCTGGCTGACCGTACTCGGCAATGTCGCTTTTGGCCTTGAAGTCCGCGGCGTGCCCAAGAAGCAAGCCGAGGAACGCGCACGCTTCTACGTCGGGCTGGTCGGCCTTGCCGAATTCGCCGACGCCTTTCCGAACCAGCTTTCCGGCGGTATGGCGCAGCGCGTCGGCATCGCCCGGGCACTCACCGTCCAGCCCGAAATTCTTCTGCTCGACGAGCCGCTGGGAGCGCTGGACGCCATGACCAAGATCGGCATGCAGGAGGAACTGGCGCGCATCTGGAGCGAAGAGAACGTCACCATGGTGATGGTCACCCACGATCTGGAAGAGGCGATCTATCTGGCGGACCGCGTGCTGATCCTGCCCAAGGAGAAAGGCGGCGCGGCGCGGCTGATCGACATCGACGTGCCACGCCCGCGCGAGCGCAGCGAAAGCCGCTTCGTGCACTATCGCGAAGAATTGCTGCGCGAATTCGGTCTGCACTGATCGAGGCAGAGGTTAATTGGCCATGATCTCGGCTCGAACCGAGCGTGCAAAGAAGCCAAACGTTCGGCATCAACAACCAGCGCGTCCCGCAGCGACCTTGGGATTTCAATGTTCATGGCACTTCGTCTTATTCGGATGGGGTGATACAAAATAATAAACTGGCTTGATCTTTCGGCCAGTCGCATTGCGATCGACCAACACCCAGCCAAGATGGTCGGCGAACGACAATCGGGTCGTGAGCAAGACAGCGCCATTGGCCCCTGACATTGCGATTCGCATATATCCGAAGATCCGCGAACGTGGCACGGAACCGTACTTTTCGTTCCCTTATTTTCGTGCGCGGTTTCGCGGGCTGAGACCTGAAGAAACGCGAGAGGTAAACAGCGAATTGGTGAGGGCTGCCGAGAAGATGGTGTTCTACAACGACGATGCAGAATGGCTACTCCCGTTTTTACGCAAAAATCGCAACTATAGGGTAGAGGCACTTGTCGATCGTATTCCAGCACCGGGCGGCGGCAAAATGGTGGTCGCTACGCAGGGGGTCGTGCCCTACCAACGCCCGCCTTTGCTGTAGAGAAAGTTGCAGACGGTTTTTAGGCCCTAGCCATCTGGTCGGGGAGTTACCCACTCACCGCAAAGCATGAACGGAAACATGCCCCTCCGATGGTCTGCTCAGGGCGTTCCGTTGGGGCTGCCGCCGCCTATCGCGCGGGTAAAAAACTGCATGATGAAAGACAGAACTTCACCCACGATTACTCACACCGCTCAGGTATGGACCATACAGAGATTGTCGCGCCTGACCTGGCGCCTTCCTGGGTGTTCGACCGCGAGAAGCATCCAGCTCCGTCAAATTGACCGTTTCCTCGGTTTCCTTTCTGACTTGGTGCAGGACCGGCGTGTTCGATCGGAACAAGGGCCGACGCACCGGTGGCCTGTGGCAGTTGCGGCGCCAATTCTGCATCGGCAAGCTATATCCCTCGCACGGTTGGCGTCTCACGGGTACGCGTGGGGAAAATGATCAATGCCGATATCAAGAAAATTGGCCGCCACGTCGGCTATCGCATCGCGGCGATGCAAAAAGGGGCAACTCGCGCGGCTTGCCTGACGCACCTGCTGCAGTCATGAGATGCGCGAATTTCCGCAGCCCAGTGAAGTCCGCAGTGCGATACCGAGGCGAAACGATGCAAATGTGCATCATTTTGATGCGGCGGTGCACACAAGTGTCCATCCTGAACCATTTTAATTGCCGTATAAGCGAATTTAGCATTGCCTTCGTTGTCCCCTGTGGCTGGATCATCGCGTTTCCGAATTCAGCCGCTGTGGGACATGCGCCCTCTTTCCCTCAGCAGGATCACAAGATGAAGACGTCCAAGCCATCAATCGCCGATCTAGGCTTCCTCATGATCGACTGGATCGATGAGGAGGGGCGCATATCAGAAGTCAACGATTTCGAGGCCCGTGAACTTGGGATCGAAGCCAGGGAAGTGGGCGGTCTGCCGCTCGAGCGCGTCTACAGCAGCACGTCCGCGCAGTTGCTGAGGGCAATCGCCAAAGGACAGCATATTGCGGATGCCACGTTTCCGATCTGGGTAAACACGCCCTCCTACAGCGAGGTGCCGATGGTTGCGAGCGCCATTCCAGACGCGCCGCGTGGCCTCGCCATCATCAAGCAGGCCCTTTCACCTGCCACGTTGGGCATCGGCCCCGAACTGGTGGAGCGCGTTGAAATCCTCTCTCAGATGATCGGTGCGGCGACAGAAGCGTGCTGGTGCATCGAATTCCTCGACCCAGTCGATACCTCACTTGCCGAAGAGGAGATCGTCAAACGGGTATTTTCCAATGAGAGCCGCTGGCGCGCCTGCAATGAGGCGATGGCACGGCTTTACCGGGTGCCGGAAGGCCTCGACTTCAATTTGCAGGCCGTGTCGAGATATTTCCCCGACACCGAGGTCAACCGCCAGATGGTGAGAGATCTCGTACGATCGAACTACCGACTTGATCATGCCGCCGCCATTGACCGCAGGCATGACGGCAGCGAGATGCTCGTTGAGAACGACTTCCGTGCCGCCATCAAGGACGGACGTCTGATCCGTCTTTGGGGAACGACACGGGATATTGGTCCACACAAGAGGCGCGAACAACAACTGTCCGATCGAGCCGACACGATGCTCGACATATTGAGCGCAACTCCCGATCCAATCCTGGTCATTTCCGAACAGGGCGCGGTTCTTGCAGCCAATCCGGCCGCTGAGGCCGCCTGGGCTCGCCCTGCCGACCAGATTCTCGGACGTTCGATCCAGCACTTCATCGAAACGCGCAATGCCGTCGAAAAGCTTCGCCGAGCGGCTTCAGATGGCGAGGATGGCGAATGCGACCTTGGGGTCATTTCGGCAGATGACAGCCGTGACACATGGCGCTTTCGTTCCGCTCGCATGGAGGGCGAGGTTCGACGTTACGTCCTGACAGCACGGCGCAGAGCCAAACGCCGCACTCGCCTCCTCGCAGAGGAGGCCTTGTGATGAAGTTCTACGCCAACGACGTCACCAACCTTGCCAACCGCCGGCTGCGGCCGTCTTTCATTGACGATGCACAATTTGGTTCCTTTCTGGAAGCTCTTCCCGATGGAGCGGCGCTCCTTGAAGTCGATGGCAAGATCAAACTCGTCAACAGCAAGCTCGAGCTCCTGCTCAATCTGGCCGGCGGCGACCTTGTCGGCTCCGAACTGGCAAAGCACGCCAAGACGGCAGGCCCTGTCGTACAGAAACTCTCCGCTGCCCTTCAGCAGCTCAAGCGCGTCGAAGTGGCCGGCCTCCTCAACTCGCAGCGAAGCGTCGTCGCATCACTGAGCATCCTGCGCACCGCCGATGGCGGAGCCTATGGCGCGCTTTTGACGATGAGGGAGGCCGGCCGGCACGGCCGAAGCGCCGACGTGTCGGATAATTTCCGCTTCGAGGCAGAGGCGTGGGGGAGCGCAAGGACGCGTCTGGTCCGGCTACCTCCGATCGAGGCCATCGCAAAGCAGGCAAGGACCGCCCTCGAGCGGGGGGCGAACGTGCTGTTCACGGGAGAGACGGGAACCGGAAAGACTGAACTCGCCCTGGCGGCGGGAAGGGCAGGGGACCCTGAGGCGCCGCCGTTCATCCATGTCAGATGCGGCATGCTTTCCGACGACCAGTTCGAGGGGGAAATGTTCGGCATCGAGCCAGGCTCGCCGATGGACACTTCGACACGCGGCAAGCTCGGCTATCTGGAGGCTGCCGACGGCGGCATTCTCTTCCTCGACCAGGTCACCGATCTATCCGCGTCCTCGCAGTCGAAGCTCGTCGCCGTTCTGGAGACGCAAACCTTCAGCCGGCTCGGCTCCGCACAGCGCCGGCAGGCGAGGGTACGGGTCATCGCGGCAACCAGTGAGAACCTGTCGGATCAGGTGGCCAGCGGTGCGTTCAGGGGCGATCTGTATTACCGCATCGCCGTCATGGCTTTCGAGCTTCCGCCCCTGAGAAACCAGACAGGCTTGGTGGAGGCGTTGGCCGATCATCATCTTCGCCGCCTCAATCTTGGGCGCAAGCCGCAACTCAGGCTCTCGCCCGAGTTCATGGATAGACTTAAGGCGCATGGATATCCCGGCAACATACGGGAGCTCGTCAACATTCTCGAGCGCGCCGCCGCGGCCGCCGACCAGGTGGCGCTTGCAGAGCACTTCATTGTGCCGACCCCGACGGCCGTCTCCATTCCAAGGCACGCCGACCCCATCGACGCGGCTCCCTCTGCCAACCTCAAGGACATGGTTCGGGAGTTCGAGGCTTGGGTCATTGAAAAATCCATCGCCGGAAATCGAAGCAAACGCAGCGCCGCCAAGTCGCTCGGCATCGATATCGCGACCCTCGTTAGGAAAACCAAACAGAGACAATGAGCTTTGAAAAAGGAAAGGGGAATGAGAATGAGAACACTCAAGACACCAATGATCGCCGCGTTCGCGGCCGTTGCCATCACTGCACAGACGTTGGCCGCCACAGCTGCAGAACTCAATATCCTCACATGGGAGGGCTACGCAGCCGACAAGTTCATCTCCAAGTTCCAGACCGAATCCGGATGCAAGGTGACAGCTTCCTACGTCGGCTCGAATGACGATTTCGCGGCCAAGCTGGCGGCCGGTGGCGGTGTGTACGACATCATCACACCATCCCTCGACACGGTGCCGATGATGCGGCTTGCGGGCTTCGTACAGGCGATCGACACGGCCAAGGTCCAAGGCCATGACAGCATCTATCCGGAATTCTCAAAAAACAGCGACTTCGTGGCGGAGGGTGCAACCTGGGCCGTGCCCCTCGTTTGGGGGTCGGTGTCACTGATCTACAGGCCTGACAAGTTCACCACCAAACCGGACTCGATCTCGGTTCTCTTCGACCCGGCGTACAAGGGCAAGATTTCGTTGTGGGACGACAAGTCAGCGATCTACTGGACAGCTCGCTATCTGGGCTACAACAACGTCTTCGACCTGACCGACGAGCAGCTGGACGCTGTCAAGGCGAAGCTGATCGAACAAAAGCCACTGATCCGCAAATACTGGGCGTCGGCCGGCGAATTGACCGAGTTGATGGCCAACCAGGAGGTGTACGTCTCCAACGCCTGGACCGGGCTTACGAGCAAGGACGTCAACAACCTCAAGAAGGGCTTCGAGGTCGTCGAGTTCACGCCGAAGGAAAAGGCCGAGGGCTGGATGGACTCAATGATGCTGGTCAAGGACACGCCCAACCAGGACTGCGCCTACAAGTTCATGTCCTTCATGCAGTCCGCGGACGGCCAGTGCGGCATCGCCGAATCCACTGGCTACTTCCCGGTCAATCCCAAGGCAGTGGAAAGCTGCATGAGCGACGAGCTCAAGAAGGAGCGCCAGGTCAACAATATCGAGTTCGTCAAGAGCCTCGTCATGTGGCAGCAGCCGAAACGCCTCGACAAGTATCTGGAAGTCTGGAACGCCGTGAAGGCCGCCCCCTGATCGAGCCGACAGCGTGGCCCGACCGCGGCCACGCTCGCCACTTACGAAACAATAAAAAGTCTGGGGAACCAATGACTTCCAAATCGATCGTGGCGCTTGAAGGCGTTGCGAAAACCTATGGCGCCTTCACCGCCCTGCATCCGACCGACCTCGCCATCGCGGAAGGCGAGTTCGTCACGCTGCTCGGCCCCTCCGGTTGCGGCAAGACGACGACCCTGAGGCTGATTGGCGGCTTTGAACAGGCGAGCGCCGGCCGCATCTCGATCTCCGGCCAGGATGTCACCGAGCGCGCGCCCTATCATCGTCCCGTCAACACGGTTTTCCAGGACTATGCGCTGTTTCCCAACATGAGCGTGTCCGACAACATCGGCTATGGCCTCTCCGTCAAATCGAACAATGTCCCCAAGGCGGAGCGGGCAAAGCGTGTCGGCGAAGCCGTGACTTTGGTAGGCTTGGAGGGGATGGCGCATCGCCGCCCCGGTGAACTGTCGGGTGGCCAACGTCAGCGCGTCGCAATGGCGAGAGCGATCGTGCGCCGGCCCCGAGTGCTGCTGCTGGACGAGCCGCTTTCGGCGCTCGACGTCAAGCTGCGCGAGGGCATGCAAGTCGAGCTCAAGCGCCTTCACCGCGAGCTTGGCATCACCTTCCTGATGGTAACCCATGACCAGACCGAGGCGCTCGCGCTTTCCGATCGCATCGTCGTCATGAACCAGGGGCGCATCTCCCAGATCGGCTCGCCGATCGAGCTCTATGACAATCCGGCCAATCCTTACGTGGCGGATTTCATTGGCGGGGCCAACCTCGTCCCGGCCGAACTGATCGGACGCGACGGCGACACGGCCGCGTTTCGCATCGGCAATGGCATGGTGGTGCGCTCCCGTCGGGCGACCGCGATGCGGGAACCTGGCAGAAGGATCACCCTTGGAATTCGACCGGAGCGCTTTGTCGCCGCGACGTCCGGAGCCACCAATTCGCTGGAATGCGTGATCAGGGAAAGCCTCTTCCATGGGGACCGCCTGCGTCTCGAACTGGGTCTGGACGGAATCACCATGCCTCTCTTCGCCGAGCTGCCCCGGACGGCCGTTTCATCTCCATCGGGGGTTGAACCTGGCAGCCACATTACCCTGCTGGTCGACCCGGACGACGTCATGGTCTTCAACGCGAAGGAAGACCAGGAATGACGTTGACGCGCCGCACGCTTGCAAGCTTCCTTGCCCTGTTCTCGCTGCCACTGGCATGGGTTCTTCTCCTTCTTGTGGTTCCCTATGCCATCATGATTTCCGTCGGTTTCTGGACCCGGCAATTTCCTCTCTTCCATCCGGATTTTCAGTTCGGCAACTACGTGCAGATCTTCTCCGACCCGCAATACACGACTGTGATTGTGAGGACGCTGAAGATCGCGACCTTCGTCACCTTGGGCGCCGTCATCCTGGGGTATCCGCTTGCTTATTTCCTGGTGTTCACCGTGAGATCGGCGGCACTTCGCAACCTTCTCTACATGTCGGTAATCGTGCCGCTCTGGGTGTCGTACCTGCTGCGCGCCTACACATGGAAGATCATTCTCGGCACTGACGGGGCGCTGAACTCGCTGCTGGTTTCAACTGGCATCGTCGATGCCCCACTCGACATCTTCCTCTATAATCAGACCGCCATGGTGATCACGCTGGTCTACATTTTCGTGCCTTTCATGGTGATGCCGCTGTTTACGGTTCTGGACAACATTCCAAGACGTCTGATCGAGGCATCAGAGGATCTGGGCGTCGGTCCCTTCATGACCTTCTGGAAGGTGATCTTTCCACTTTCTCTGGGCGGCGTCATCGCTGGCGCCACGATGACGTTTTGCCTGGCCTTCGGCGACTTCGTTGCCCCTGTCCTCGTGGGCGGTCCCAATGGAACGATGGTTGCCAACTTGCTCCAGACGCAGTTCGGGACGGCCCTCAACTGGCCGCTCGGATCCGCGCTGGCCACTGTGGTCCTGGCCCTTGTTTTGGTCCTTCTGCAGCTTTCGATGCGACTTGACCGTGCCGGTCGCGTCGATCTGGCATGAGGAGGCCGACGTGAATGCACTAAGATGGTGGCAAAAGGGCATGGTGGGCGTCAGCCTCGCGGTGCTCGCCTTTCTGTATCTGCCGATCGTCATCCTGGTCGTCTTTTCCTTCAACGACAGCAAGGTCACGTCCTTTCCCCTGGCTGGCTTCACGCTTCACTGGTACGAGGCGTTCCTCTCCAACGAACAGATGCTGCGCGCGCTGTCGAACAGCCTCGTGGTCGCCTCGTTCGCGACGGCGCTCAGCGTCGTCATCGGCGTGGCCGCCGCGCTCGCGCTCGACCGCTACGAGTTCCCCGGCAAGCGGCTTTTTCAGAACGCAATCCTGCTGCCGCTCAGCCTTCCAGGCATCGTCACGGGCATCGCCATGCTGAACTTCTACAAGCAGATCGGTATCCCACAAAGCCTGACGGCGGTGGTGATCGGTCACGCCACGGCGCTACTCGGCGTTGTCGTCTCACAAGTGATGGCGCGTCTCGCCAAGCTTAATCGCCGGCAGCTCGAGGCGTCCGCCGACCTGGGGGCGACCTCTGTCGAGACCTTCCGGCGCGTGACCCTCCCAGCCATCAGAAGTTCGATCTTCGGCTCCGCGCTGCTGTGCTTCACCCTGTCCTTCGACGAGATACCCGTCACCTATTTCTTGACCGGGCGCGAGGTCACGCTGCCGATCTACATCTATTCGACGCTGCGGCGCGGCATCACGCCCGAGATCAACGCCGTCGGAACAGTGATCGTCGCTGTGTCCTTCGTCCTCATCATCCTCTCGGTCACGCTGCTGCGCGACCGCCGTGAATCATAGTCCATTGAAGGGAGATCAGCATGGATGCCTCGACCTATACCCACGACTTCTGGCGGACCAAGGCCGGGTCGCTTGAATTCCGCACGCAGCACTTCATCGATGGAGCCTATGTTGGCTCCGTCGACGGACGAACCTTCCCGACGATCAACCCGGCGACCGGCGAGACGATCGCGGACGTCGCCCGCGGTGGCGAGGCCGAGATCGACCGTGCGGTGATCGCGGCTCGCAAGGCGTTCAAGTCAGGTGTGTGGTCGCGTATGGACCCACGCGGTCGGATGGCGGTACTTGAGAAATTCTCTGGCCTCATCGCATCCAATGCCGAGGAGTTCGCGATCCTTGACAGTCTCGACATGGGCAAACCCGTGATGGACATGATAAACATCGACATCCCCGGATCGGTCATGTCCCTGAAGTTCTTCTCCGAAACGATCGACAAGATCGAAGGCGCGGTGACCGCGACGACGGCCAGCGCGTTGCACTACATCCTCAGGCAGCCCCTGGGCGTGGTCGGCTTGATCGTGCCTTGGAACTATCCATTGATGATGGCGGCCTGGAAACTCGGCCCGGCCCTGGCGACCGGTAACTCCGTCGTTCTGAAGCCGGCTGAACAATCCCCATTGTCGGCAAACCTGCTTGCAGAACTCTTCATCGAAGCGGGCGGTCCTCCAGGCGTTCTCAATGTGGTCCACGGTCTTGGCGAGGAAGCGGGAAAGGCGCTCGCTCTTCACAACGACGTCGACAAGATCGGCTTCACGGGCTCCACGGAAGTCGGCAAGCTGCTGATGATCTACTCTGGACAGTCGAACATGAAGCGGGTCAGCACCGAATGTGGCGGCAAGACCCCGCAAATCATCCTCGGCGACTTCGACGATCTCGACACCGCCGTTACCTATGCCGTCAACGGTATCTATGGCAACCAGGGCGAGGTCTGCAACGCCGGATCGCGCATCCTGGTCGACAGGAGCATCCACGACGATTTCGTCGAACGGTTTGCCGCCCGCACCAAGCAGAGCTTCGTGCTCGGCGATCCGCTCGATCCATCGACCACCATTGGGCCACTCGTCACCGCATCGCACCAGAAGCGGGTGCTGAGCTACATCGACATCGGCCGGCAGGAAGGGGCTTCGCTGAGGTTCGGCGGGGGCACGCTGGCGTCCGCGCCATCGGGAGCCTATGTCGAGCCGACGCTGTTCACGGGCGTCAACAACAACATGCGGATCGCGCGCGAGGAAATCTTCGGGCCCGTAGCGACCATCATTCCCGTAGACGGGGCCGAGGACGCAATCGCAATCGCCAACGATTCCATCTACGGCCTGGCGGCATCCATATGGACACGCGACATTTCGAAAGCCCACACGTTCGCTCGTGACATCGAAGCCGGCGTCGTCTGGGTCAACTGCTTCGACCATGGCGACATGACTTCGATCTGGGGTGGGTACAAGCAGACCGGCAACGGGCGCGACAAGTGCCTCGAAGCGCTGTCACAGTACACGCAGACCAAGTCGGTGTGGGTAAACCTGGGCTGAGATATCGAAAGGCCGCCGTCGCCTGCGGGACGGAGCGGCCTTCTCGCCTTGGCTGAAATCGCAACGACTGAATGAAAACTGCCAACCGCGATCGTTTGTGGGCTGACCCAGACGGGGCGCTCAGGAACTCATGTACCAGCCGCCATTGATGTTGATCGTCTGCCCGGTGATGTAGCCGTTCCGTGCAAGGTTGACGGCAACCGAGGCGACTTCGTCCGGCTGGCCGAAACGACCAACCGGGATCAGCGTTGGTTTGATTGCAGGATTGTTCGTGATCATGTCCGTCTCGATCAACGCCGGAGCAAGGACATTGGCGGTGATGCCTTCCTTGGCAAGGGCGTTGGCGTAGTAGTGAGCGAGACCGATGAGACCAGCCTTGCTGGCGGCATAGTGGGGACCGATGATGCCGCCGGTTTGCGCAGCGATCGAAGAGATAAAGATGAGGCGGCCCCACTTGCGCCGCCGCATCTCCGGCAGCGCCGTTTGGGTGGTGTGGAAAGCGGGACTCAGGTTGACCTGAAGGGATCGCTCCCAATCTTGCCCTGATACCTGGTCGATCGTCCTGGAGGGATTGATCCCCGCATTGTTGACGAGCACGTCGATCGATCCCAGGGAAGCCCCCACCATCCGCACGAGTTCCGCGGCCCGCGCTGGATCGGAAAGATCGGCGCCGATGGCCACGGCCCTGCGGCCTTTGGCCTTTATCTCATCGACGACAGCGTCGGCGGATTGTTTGTCGGCATTGAAGTGAACTGCGACGTCGCACCCTTCATTGGCCAGACCAAGGGCGATTTCCCGGCCAAGGCCCCGCGAGCCGCCGGTAACAAGTGCGACCTTGGAAGTTAGATTGTCCATGCTGCTGCCTCAACCAATCAACAAATCTGCGAACCGCTCGGGCGGGTTCATGACACGCTCCACCAACATGTCCTCGGTGACGTGCTCTGCTGCAAGATCGCCGGTCACCTCGCCTTGGTAGATGGTGACGATCCTGTGGCTCAAACCAATGATCTCGGGCATTTCGGAGGAAATGAGGATGACCGCGAGGCCGCTCTCGGCGAGTTCGCCGATCAGGGCATGCACTTCTGCTTTCGCATTGACATCAATGCCCCGGGTCGGCTCGTCGAGGATCAGAAGCTTGGGCGCCGTCGCCATCCATTTGGCAAGAACGATCTTCTGCTGGTTTCCACCACTGAGCGTTCCGACACGGGTCTTGGCGGTAGACACTTTGATCTCGAGACGTTCGCGATACTTCTCGAAGATCGACTGTTCTTTGATCGTATCCATGAAGCCGAAGCGGACCAGCCGGCGCAACGACGCCATGCTGGTGTTGTCGCGCGCTCCCAATCCAAGGACCAAGCCCTGTTCCTTGCGGTCTTCCGGTACGAAGCCGATGCCAAGCCGCACGGCATCTTTGGGAGAGCTGATTTCCCGCAATTGGCCGCACCATGACAATTTGCCCGAAGTGATTTTGCGCAAGCCGAAAACCGCTTCCATGAGCTCTGATCGTCCGGCCCCGACGAGCCCGTACAAACCGACTATTTCTCCAGCGCGGATACTGAGATCGACGGTCTTTGCGGAGCCGCCCACACCGAAGCCCTCAAGGCGGAGAACTTCTTCGCCGATCCGGCGCCGCGCGCGATGAAAATAGCTGTCGAGCGAGCGACCGATCATGAGGCGCGTGATCTCGCGCTCTGTGATCTTTTCGCCAGATAGCGTGCCGGTGACCTTTCCGTCACGCAGGACCGTCACCCTGTCGGCAAGCGTCAGCACCTCTTTCATCTTGTGCGATATGTAGACGATGCCGACACCGCGCTTTTTCAAGCGGTCGATCGTGACGAAAAGTGCCTCGGCCTCCTGGTTGGTGAGCGCCCCTGTCGGTTCGTCGAAAATGACGACCGAGCAATTGAACGCCGTAGCCCTCGCGATCTCGACCATTTGCTGGCGCGCGAGCGACAGGTCGCCCACAATGGCATGCGCATCGAGATCGTACCCACAATCTTCAAGAACGTGTTCGGCATCGCGGTAGAGTTTTTTCGTATCGAGGCGGCCGCCCCGCAGCTTCGGGAAATCGCCGAGGAAGATATTTTCGGCAACGCTCAATTCCGGGACAAGCGAAATTTCTTGGTGGATGAGAAGGATGCCGCGACGCTTGGCATCCATGGGGCTGGCGAAAGTCACCGTTTCGCCGCGATAGCTTATCGTACCGCTGTCTTGCGGGAAACTTCCGGCCATGACGCGCATGAGCGTACTTTTACCGGCGCCGTTTTCGCCGCATAGTGCATGCACTTCGCCCGGCAGCACGTCGAACGTGACGTCCGAAAGCGCAATCACGCCCGGAAATGTCCTTCCGACGCCTTCGAGTGAAATGATCGCCCCCTGCGTTGCTTCGGGCTGCGATTGCAATGGTTGCGGCGCAATCGACATCTGAGAGCCTCCCTTGATTGGCGCGAGCGTCATTCGGCTGTCTTGCTTGCACGGTTGAGCTGTCTGTCCAGAACGAGCGCTGCGATCAGCGCCAACCCCATGATGCCCGGGATGTAGAAGGGGGCAACGTGAAGCATGTTGAGGCCGTTGCGCAGGATGGCCAGTGCCAGCACCGCCGCGAATGTTCCGATCAGGTCGCCCTTGCCGCCGCGCAGACGGGTGCCGCCGAGGACGACAGCGATCACTGCCCACAACTCATAATCCTTGCCGTAGCTGGGCGTGGCCGCTCCCAGGTTGGCCGCCATGGCGACCCCACATATCGCCGCCATCAATCCGCAGATGATGAAGTTGATCACGACATGCCGCGACACGGGAATCCCGGCATTTGTCGATGCCGATCGGCTTCCGCCAATGGCGTAGGTATTCCTGCCGTGCACGGTACGCCGAAGCATCCATTGGAAACACAACACGGCAGTCAGAAATATAAAGGGGATCAGCGTGACCGGGCCGACATGCAACATGGTGAGGTCGTACAGCTGTTCGTCGATCGCCGACAAGGAGGTGTCGCCGGCGTACAGGAACGCCAAACCCCTCGTGCCAATCATCCCAGCGAGCGTTATGATGAACGAGCTGACACCCAGGCGCTCAACGGCGAGCCCGTTCAGGAGGCCAAGACAGAGGCCGCTACCTAACGCTACGGCAATCGCGCCTGCCAACCCGATCTGCTCTTGCATGCCGATGACGAGACAAGACGAGAGGCCGACGACCGCCCCGACGCTGAGGTCGATGTTTCCACTGATGATGACGGGAGTGAGGCCGGTGGCAAGCAGACCGACCAGCGCGCACTGGAAGAGCACATTCGACAGGTTGTAGGCCGTCAGAAAGTGTGAGGTGGTCACGGAAAAGAAAATGAAGAGCCCCAGACCGAGCAGCCAGACGGGGTTTCGGGCCAGGTATCTCACGGATTCCACGAGCCTCATTCCTGCATGAGGGCCGTGCGCTGCCTCTTGCCGGCTGCTTGCCATTTTGATGTCCCCGATGCTCATGCGAGAACCCTACCGCGCCGGGAGGCTACGTCCGCCCATACGACACCGATAATCACGACCCACGAAACCAGCCACTGCACGTAATAAGGCAGGCCGATGAGCAGGAGCGCGTTTTGTATAAATCCCAACAGGACCACGCCAATAATGGTGCGGCCGATACCGCCGTCACCGCCGGCCAGGCTTGTCCCTCCGAGGATAACCGCCGACAGCACCTGCAGCTCGAGGCCTGAACCAGAGTTGTTTTGCGCTGCCATCACCCGTGAGCTGAAGACGATGGCCGCCATCCCCGTCAACGTGCCGGAAATCATATAGCAAGTGAAAAGCACCTGCCTGGCGGCTATGGATGAGAAGCGACTGGCGATCTCGTTGCCACCGACGGAGAAGACCTCCCTGCCGAACCGGGTCATTCCAAGCAGGATTGCGGTCAATGCCGCAAGCAGGAGAAAGATCAGCACCGGGATCGGGACGTCGAGCAGGTAGCCGCGGCCGATCACCGCGAACCACGTAGCCTCAGGCCGATCGATGAGGGCATTCTGTCCGCTCGTCCAAACGAGGGCGACCGCCTGGAGAACCGAAAGCATGCCAAGAGTGGCAATCAATGAGTTCAGCCGAAGGATCGCGACGAGGAACCCATTTATGCACCCGACCACCAAGCCGATGATGATCGGGACAGTGACCGCGGCGACGGGCGATATCTCGTCGTGAAGTGTGATTGCCACCACGGCGCAAAGCGACAGAAGCGAACCCACGGTCAGGTCCAGGCGGCCGGCTATGACCACGAATGTCACGCCAAGGGCAATTATCCCCGTCACGGATATCTGCCTCAGCATCTGGGTGATGTTGTCGAAGCTGAACAGGCCCGGCACCGTCGCGCCACCCGTCAGGAGGACCAGCACGGCTGCCGCGATCAGCAGCTGGCGCGCGGATGGCCGACCGATGTCTTTCATATGCTTCTCCCCGGCGACCGCGTCCCTTCAAGGTCCAAGCTGTTACATGTTATCACAGCATAAGGCAGTCGAATACGAGCCGCTATGTCGTTAGACGTTCAGTTTGTAGGTCTCGATGGCATTGTCGCGGTACAGCGCCCGCAGTTCAGAACCGCCGAGCTTCGACATGACCTGATCGACGGCATGGACCCAGCCCACATAGGACACGGCGTTGGTCGCCACGGGCCAGTCGCCGGCGAACATCAGACGCTTAGGCCCAAAGGCCTCCAGCGCGGTTGTCATGAACGGCTCGATATCCCTGACTGTCCAGTGCTCATGGTCCGCCTCCGTTGCAACGCCCGACAGTTTGCAAACGACGTTCCCGGATCGAGCAAGTTCCTTCATCTGGTCGGCCCATGGCCGAAAGCGCTGCTCCCGAATACCTGGCTTGCCGATGTGGTCGAGGACAAATCGCATCTCGGGAAACCGTCGCACCAACTTGATGGTGCTTTCCATCTGCCGGTAGGTGATGCAGATATCGAACGACCATCCGAATTCCGACAGCGCCTTTAGTCCGTCGATGAAATCGGGTCTCAGCGCGAAATCCGCGTCGGCTTCCTGCTGAAGCAGCCTTCGTACGCCCCGCACCAGTACGATGTCGCGCAACTTCTCTAGGTGGCTCCGAACGGCGTCTCCCTTGTGTATCGGCGCATGCGCGACGATCGCCCTGATGCGGTGGTCCTGCTGGGCGACGTCCGCCACCCATCTGGCTTCCGCCAGGGTGGCGGTTTCATCCACATCGCACTCCACGAACACCATTGCCTCGACCTCGACGTCCGCCCTTGCTTCGTCGAAGTCCTGCAAAGTGAAGCCTCGATTGAGTTTTCCCGCCGACTTCAACCATGACATATCGAGCAGGTCAGGGCGCCAGATGTGCAGGTGGCTGTCGATAATCGGAAACGAGGGCATGGCGATCCTCGACCTCAGGTGAGCCGGTTTTGTTGAAGGATATAGTCGCTGGCGCTGCGCAGGTCGGCGGCGAGGGCCGCTTTTGCCGAGTCTGCATCACGAACCTTCAGCGCAGCGATCATGGCTTCATGATGTTTGGTCGGGGTCTTGCTGGTGATCCTCTCGGATCCGGAGCGAACGTCCAGATTCAGGACCGGACCGATCTGCGTCCACAAACCCTCGATGATCTGGAGCAATGCTGGAAGTCGCGATGCCCTGTATAATGTGAAATGCAGGTTCTTGTTCAAGACAATCAACTTTGCCGGATCCGGTTGATGCAGGTCACATTCGGCATTGAACGCCGCGGAGAAGGCAGCGGCTTCCCCAAGTTCGGCTGCGGAAATTCGTTCGGCCGCATATTCGATAGCCATGCCTTCCATGCGGATGCGGATCTCGCGCAGTTCGATGAAGCGGCTTTTGCTCATCAACGGAACGCGGAACACACGATTGGGGAGGAGTTCGATGGCCTGATCGACCATCAGCTGGCGCAGTGCGTCCCTGACGGGCATCGGGCTCGTTCCAATCGCTGCCGCCAGCGTTCGAAGGGTCAGTTTCTCTCCAGGTGCGAACTGGCCCGCGATAAGCATCTCGCGCAGCTGGAGATAGACGCGCACCCCAAGCGTTTCGGTTTCAATCGGCACGATCGCTGAAAGTCCGCTCATGTCTTGCCTCTCCTGCTATTTCGGCTGTTCGACGTTATCACAGCGACTAGCCGCAGGGCATCCGCACTCCGCGTCAGTCCCCGCCGGTGCCTGTGCGAAAATCGAAACCGACGGTCAAGCCGCCATCAACGACCATGTTGGCGCCGGTGACGCCGGATGCCTCGTCGGACACGAGATAGACAATTGTGGACGCGACCTCGTCCGGGTCGAGTAAGCGTCCAATGGGATTGCGCTGCTCGCGAGCGCGCAAAAACATATCCGGGTTGCTGGCCGTCGCCAGATGGCGACGGAAAAAGGGGGTGTCGGTAACACCCGGCGACACGCAATTTGCGCGGATGCCCTGGCGGGCGTGGTCCATGGCAAGTGCCCGGGTAAACTGTAAAATCGCACCTTTGCTGGAGCAATAGGAAACCAGCCCTTGTTCGGCCATATAGGAATCGATGCTGCCGATCGTCACCACGCTGCCTCGCCCACGCTCTATCATTGCCGGAAGCACGCTGCGGACGGCGAAGACAAGGCCCATCAAGTTGACGCCGATCGTCTTCGCCCATGCGTCGTCCGAAAGCTCCAGGACGTTTCCGACTTCAAGATACGCAGCCGCCGTCACGAGAGCGGAAGGTTGCCAGTCCCGTCTTCTCAGCGTCTCGCCGACCCCTTGCCATGTCGAAGCCGCCGATACATCGCCCGATACCCATCCCAGGTTCTCGGTCTCCTGCGCGCCCGACATATCGACGCCAAGCACCTTGTAGCCCTTGCCGACCAGGCGACGCACCGTTGCTGCACCAATCCCGGAAGCCGCGCCCGTCACCACCGCAACATTACTCATGCTTTCCTCCAATTGCCCCGTGGGACCCTTTGCGAACCCGTTGGGAAGGTCCCCTCAAAATGTGGGACGCGGATACTGATCGATATTCTTTTGCGTAATCGAAGGCGATGCGAAGAACACCTGCTTGGGGACCTGCTTGCCCTCCACGATCTGGATCGCTGCCTGGATGGCGGCCTGCGCATCGGCGCTCGGCGATTGCAGGACCGATCCGTAATAGTTGCCGGCCTTGATCTCGTCATAGGCGGTGGCAAACAGCGTGCAATCGGTGAACTTGATCTTGCCCGGCTTGATCTTGCCTTCGGCGATCGCGGCTTTGACGGCGGCAAGCGCCCCGACGCCCATGTCGGAGTTGGCCGAATAAACCCCGTCGATCTTGTCCCCGTATTTGACCAGATAGGCTTCCATCACCGACTGGGCTTTCTCGCGCGACCAATCGCCCGGCTGTACGTCCAGGACCTTGATGACGGGATGCTGCTTGATGACGTCTAGAAAACCCTTCTCGCGCTCCTGGGTTACGGAGTAGCCCGGGAGGCCGTCGATGATCACGACGTTGCCCTTGCCGCCGATTGCCTCGACCATCATCTCGCCGGCGGCGTTTGCCTGTTTGACATCGTCGGGGCCGGAGAAGGTGTTGAAGTAATCGGCCGCCGACGGATCGGCCTGCGAGTTCGTGACGACGACAGGAATGCCGGCCTCCTTGGCCTTGCGCAGAGCAGGCACGATCGCCTTGCCGTTCACCGGCCACACGATCATGACGTCCGCCTGCTGCGCGATGAGATCCTGAACCTGGTCTGACTGCTTGACCGGGTCGATCTGCGCGTCGAGCACGATGGTCTTGACGCCGAGTTGCTTGGTGTAGGCGTTGAAGGTATCGAGATATGTCGCGACATAGCCGTTCACGCCCGAGCCCAGATTGGCGAAGCCGATTGTGATTTCACCGAGTGGCTTTGGAAGCGGGGAGGGAAGCCAATCCTGTTTGTCCTGCGCTGACGCGGCGCCGACAAGCATGGCCGACAGGGCGAAGCCAGTCGCGAGTGTTTTCAATGGTTTCATATCTTCCCTCCTGCTCTTGGCATAGCGGCAGACCATTCGTGCGCTGTGTCGATTGCCCCGGGACCCTTTGGAGATCCCGGGGGAGATCCACTCAAAACGTGGGACGCGGATAGTCAGCGATGTTCTTCTGCGTGATCGAAGGTGAAGCGAAGAAGAGCTGCTTGGGCAATTCCTTGCCCTCCGCGATCTGGATCGCGGCCTGGATGGCGGCCTGTGCATCGACGACTGGCGATTGCAAGACCGATCCGTAATAGTTGCCGGCCTTGATCTCGTCATAGGCGGCGGCAAACAGCGTGCAATCGGTGAACTTGATCTTGCCCGGCTTGATCTTGCCTTCGGCGATCGCGGCTTTGACGGCGGCAAGCGCCCCGACACCCATGTCGGAATCGGCGGAATAGACCCCGTCGATCTTGTCACCGTATTTGACCAGATAGGCTTCCATCACCGACTGGGCTTTTTCCCGCGACCAGTCGCCGGGCTGGATGTCCAGGACCTTGATGTCGGGATGCTGCTTGATGACGTCGAGAAAACCCTTTTCGCGTTCCTGGGCGACCGAGTAGCCCGGAAGGCCATCGATGACGACCACATTGCCCTTGCCTCCGAGCGCCTCGACCATCATCTCGCCGGCAGAGTTTGCCTGCTTGATATTGTCGGGACCGGAAAAGGTGTTGAAGTAATCGGCCGCCGACGGATCGGCCTGCGAGTTCGTGACGACGACAGGAATGCCGGCCTCCTTGGCCTTGCGCAGGGCGGGAACGATCGCCTTGCCGTTCACCGGCCACACGATCATGACGTCCGCCTGCTGCGCGATCAGATCCTGCACCTGGTCGGACTGCTTGGCGGGATCGACCTGAGCGTCGAGCACGATGGTCTTGACGCCGAGTTGCTTGGTGTAGGTGTTGAAGGTATCGAGATATGTCGCGACATAGCTGTTCACCCCGGAGCCGAGGTTGGCGAAACCGATGGTGATTTCACCGAGCGGCTTTGGAAGCGGCGAGGGAAGCCAATCCTGTTTGTCCTGCGCTGATGCGGCGCCCGCAAGCATGGCCGACAGGGCCAAACCTGCCGCGAGTGTTTTCAATAGATTCATGTCTTCCTCCTGTTTTGGTTGTTGGCTGCACGTGTTCGGGTCGAACTCGCTGGCTCCTCCCAGCCTCTCGCCGTCTCAGGACGTCCCCGCGGGTCCCGGTACGGTCACCGTCATTCCCCCGTCGAGCACGAGCGTCTGGCCGGTCAGGTAGGCGGATGCCTTGGAGGCAAGAAACACCATGGTGCCCCCAAGCTCCTCGGCTTCCGCCCAACGTCGCAGCGGTGTCCTGGAAATGACGGATTGGTAGAAATCCTGGTCGTCCAGGATCTGCCTGTTCATTTCGGTGAAGAAATATCCCGGGGCCACGGCGTTACTCGTGATGCCCTGCGGGCCGAATTCGGCAGCCAGCGACTTCGTCAGGCCGACAACGCCGTGTTTCGCAGCCACGTAAGTGGCTTGGCCGGCCCTGCCTATGGTCCCCATGATCGACGATAGGTTGATGATGCGGCCGTACCCGTTCTTCGCCATCACGGGAGCCACCGCTCCAGCCAGCAGCAGCATCGATACAAGGTCGACATTCAACAGCCTGCGGAATTCGTCACCGGTCGTGTCGACCAGCGGCTTGCGCAGTATCATCCCGGCGTTGTTGACGAGGATATCTATCCGCTCATGACGTGCGGCAATGTCCTTGACCAGAGATCGGATGCCCGGCTCGTCGGTGACATCCAGAAGCGCGGCCTCGGCCTTCAGCCCGTTCTCGAGGAATTTCGCGACTACGGCCTGGGTCACGGGGAGGTCAATGTCCGTCGCCACGACATGTGCTCCCGCGCTGGCGAGCGCTCGGGCGGTGGCGAGACCGAGGCCCCGCGATGCGCCGGTAACAAGCGCCACCCGACCAGTGAGATCGAAATCCTCGTTCATTGGCCAACCTTCTGCGTCAGCGCGATCGCCTGGTCGAAGCGCCAGGAAGGCGGCTGCATGAGCTCCAGCGTGTAGCCGTCGGGATCATGGAGGTAGCAGGTGAAGCCGCCCTTATTGATCCCGGCGGTGATCGCCACCGGTTCAGAGACGAACTCCACGCCGGCAGCCGACATCTTCTCGTACATCGCGTGAACGTCACGCGTTCCGAAGGCGAAGTGGGCGGCGCCGATGTTGCAGGGCTTGGTGTCGATCTTGACCCCCTTCGGCTGGATATACTCCATGAGTTCGATGATGTGCCCGGAGAGCCCGGCATCCAGTTCCGGCACCTTCAGAAGCACGGCCTTGAGGATCGCGCCTTCGATGCCGACCAGCTTCCTCGTGTATTCGTTGTCCTGGATCTGCGTGTGGATGACTTCGAGCCCCAAAAGGTCGGTATAGAAGGGCAACGTTCTTTCCATACTCTCCACCGTCCAGGAGGCGTGCCACATGGAACATACGGTCATGGTGATTTCACTCGCTTTCGCTTTGCACGGCGTTCGGCATCTAGGCGGCCGGCGCCGCGCTGAACCGGTATTCGATGGTTCGGGGACTGGCGGGATCCAGTTCCACCGTCGTCGCCACGCCGCGCCTGTTGATGGGATTGGAAGCCAGGCTCGCCCGTGTTCCAAGGTCGAACGCCCCGGTGAGCGGCTCGACGCCCACGCAGACATTCCTGCCGTTCCACGGCGCGTATGCGCGGCCGCGATTGCTCATCCAAAGAAGAAGCGAATTGAAATCGCCGGGATCCCAGGACAACCGGTATAAGACAGCCCTGCTTGCGTCGATGAGCTCCACCCGCCCGTCGATGCCGCAAAGTTCTACGATTTCCTCTGTGTCATGGGCGAACGGAAGCTGATCGAATGCTGCGGTGCCGCCTGCCGATAGGGGGACGCTGGCGAGGTCGTCGAAAACGGCACCCGGCAAGGCTCGCGACACTCCCGGCTCTGGACCCGCCGCATGCACGATGCCGAACTTGAATGCCCCGGGCTTGATCCGAAAAGCGCCTGACAGCTGAGGCAAGGCAAAATTGGGATGCAGGCCAATAGGGCGGGCGACGGCCCTGCGGGTCTCGATGGTCAGCGAGAAAGTCAGGTTCGGGCCGTTCCTGTCGGCGGTGACCTTGCGCACCAACCGCCGGATGGCGGAGGTCTGGGGATACTCCACCTCGATTTCGACGCTTTCTTCATCGCGGTGAACCAGGCGCCAATTCGCGACCGTGCAGTAGCCGTGCAGGAGGAAGTCGGTCGTATCGAGTTGGGCATCTGCCTCGGAGCGGCGCAGGCTCGGCTTCCATTCCTCCGTCACGCTCTCCTGCGGGTAGTCCGCGCCGAAAGGAACGCACGCGAACTCGCTCCTGAGATTTTCCAAGATAGGCGGGTCGGCCTTTATGCCTGGCGCGATCCAGGGCGCCTCGTAGAATGGCGCTACATCTTGACCGCCGACTTTCAACTTGACGCCCGCCAGCATTCCGCCCTTGGCGTGGACGTCGAATTTCCCGTGCGGCCAGTTTACTGTCCAAACCGTCGTCATTTCAAACCTCTGGAATTGGGCGCCGAAAGCTACGCCGCGGCGTGGTCAGGTACGCGAGCGGCTGGCTGCGGACCGCTATCCGAGCAGCCGAGCACGGATTGGTCGTAGTCAACCAGCGACCCGGTCATGATCCCGGAGTCCGGAGACACCAAAAAAACCGCCGCGCGTGCGATCTCGGCCGGATCAAGCAGGCGTCCAAACGGCAGTTTCGCGCCGGCTTCGGCCAGGAACCTGTCCGAGCCCGGGCCGATAACGGAAGCCATCATCGCGCGCTCGCCCGGAGAGTCCGTCCAGCCGATGTTAAGCCCGTTCACCCGGATGCGGTCGGGCAGCAGGGAGAAAGCCACGTTCCTGGTCAAAGTGGCGAGGGCGCCTTTCGACGCGCAATAGGGTGTGATGAAGCTCTGGCCGCCATGACCAGACATGCTGATCACGTTCAAGATCGAACCGCTCGTCTTTTCCCGGCGCATGATCTCGACTGCTTTCTGGATCAAAAAGAACGGCGCGCGCACATTGACGGCGAACAGACGATCAAAAGTCTCGGGAGAGGTATCGAGAATGCTGCCGCGACTTGTGTCGCCTGCCGCATTTACGAGGATGTCGACCCGTCCAAAAGCTTTGTCGGCGGCGTCGATGATCCGGGCGGCCGCATCGACCTCGGCCAGATCCGCTTGCACGAAGTAAGCGCGACAGCCTTTGGCGGTAAGATCGGCAGCCACGGCCTTTCCTCTGTCGCGTTGCCGGCCTGTGATCAGACATCCTGCGATGCCGCGGTCGGCCAAAAGGCGCGCGGTCTGCTCGCCCACACCCTGTGTGCCTCCCGTGACGACGGCGAAGCTTTCCCCCAGCGGGTGAGCCGTGAACGACATTGAACCCTCCCAGTCAACTCATTGCCTTACCTGATACACATTATCTGTTATCACAGCAAGGCTAAAAGATCGTCATATTTATCAACATATGATGATGGCATCCATATTTGACATTTCCAGGCTATTCAGTCATTCCTCCGAACGGACCCTAAGAAGGAGCAGGAGATGAACGTTAGCGTTGGCGTTAGCCGTCAGCCCTTGAAAGAGTTGGACATGAACTTCGCGCGGGAGATGTTCGCAAGAACCGCATTCATCAGGGCGTTCGAGGCCAAGGCGTGGGCTCTAACCCAGACCAATCCGCCACGCGTCATGGGATCGATGCATTTCTGCGCCGGGCAGGAGGCGGTGCCTCTCGGGGCCGTTGCCGGCCTCCAGGAGGAGGATCAACTCATTGCAACCTACCGCGGTCATGGCTGGGCGTTGGCCGCGGGCTTGGACCCGCATTCGGTCATGGCCGAGATATGCCAAAAGGCCGAGGGCCTGAATGGTGGGCGCGCGGGTTCGCCATACTTTATGGCGCCCGATACCCGGTTCATTGGTGAGAACTCGATTGTGGGGGCGGGGACCACGATGGCGTGCGGGGTGGCCCTGGCAAACCTGTCGCTCGGCAACGGCAGGATTGTCGTCGTCTCCATTGGCGACGGTGCGATGAACCAGGGGGCTTCACACGAGGCGTTCGCCTTCGCCGCCGCCAAGAAGTTGCCGGTCATTTTCGTGGTGGAGAACAATGGCTGGTCAGAGTTGACCGCGACGTCCGACATGTTTCTGGTGGAACGCCTCGCTCAACGTGCCAACGGCTACGGCATCCCGGCGGCGACCATCAACGGAGCCGATCCGATGATCGTGCGCGACAGCATTGCGCTCGCTGCCGCTCGTGCCCGCGCGGGCCAGGGGCCAAGCCTGCTCGAATGCCGCGTCCCGAGGCTATGGGGTCACTACAACAGGGACATCGAACACTACCGATCCAAGTCGGACAAGGCAGAGGCTGAAGCCCGCGATCCGCTTACCGAGTTGCGGGGGCGCCTTCTGGCCAGCGGTGTGCCGGCCGAGGACCTCGACCGCATAGTGGCTCTTCAGGACAAGCAGGTCGAGCACCTGGTCGAGACGGTGATGTCCTCGCGGGACCCCGATCCCAACTCAGCTCGCAGCAATGTGATCGCACCCCTCCTGACGGCAGGGCGGAAAATACCCAAGGTCGTTGAGACCAGGGAGATGACCTATATCGAAGCTGTCAATGCCGCGCTGCGGGCAGAACTCGAAAACGAACCTCGAACGTTGGTCTACGGCGAAGACGTCGGCAAAGGCGGCGGCATATTCGGCGCCAGCCGATATCTCCAAAGGGACTTTGGCGCGGATAGGGTCTTCGATACGCCAATCGCCGAGAATGCCATCCTCGGTTCAGCGGTCGGCGCGGCTTTGGCCGGAATGAAGCCGATCGTCGAGATCATGTGGGCCGACTTCATTTTTGTCGCCTTGGATCAACTGGTGAACCAGGCAGCGAACATCCGCTACATAACGGGCGGTAAGTCGTCGGTGCCTATGGTGGTGCGGACCCAGCAAGGAGCGACACCGGGCTCTTGCGCTCAACATTCGCAATCCATCGAGGCCATGCTCGCCCACGTCCCGGGCCTCAAGGTAGCCTTGGCCGCCACTGCCTCGGATGTCTATTCGCTGCTGCGCTCCGCCGCGGCCGACCCGGATCCTTGTGTCGTCATCGAATCCCGTTCTCTCTATCAAACCAAGTCGATGGTGGAACTGACAGATGGCGCCGAGGCCGTCGGCACGGCAAGGAAGCGCCGCGACGGGAAAGACGCAGTCATCTTGACCTGGGGAACGATGGTTGGGCCCTCGCTGGCGGCAGCGGAGGCCCTGTCGGCCGGCAAACTCGATGTGGGCGTGCTTGACCTTCGTTGGTTGAACCCGCTGGACGAGAAGGCCGTCGTCGACGCCGTCACCACGGCAAACGGCAAGGTTCTCATCGTTCACGAAGCGGTGAGGACGGGGGGCTTCGCCGGGGAAATCGCCATGCGCATTCGCGAGCTCGTTCCAAAAATGGACGTCAGAATTTCGCGGTTGACGACCCCAGATGTCAGAATGCCGTCGAGTCCCGTTCTGCAAAAGGCACTCTTGCCGAATCCAGAGACAATTGCAGCGGCCGCGAAAACGTTGGCGTCCTGAGGCCTGGTCAAACAGGGCCGTCGAGGAACCTTTGACGTCAGCCGGATTTGGCCATGAAGAAGTCGGACATGGCTTCGATCTGGCCGATCAGCATGCTGTCTCCTCGATGGATAGGCACGCCGGCTCTCAGCGCGGCTTGCAGCAGGGGCGTCGTCTGCGGCGCCATGACCACCTCGCAGACGACGCCAGACCGCCGCAGCACGTCCTCGCTGAAAGGCAAAGGGTCATCCTTCCTCATCCCCAGGGAGGTCCCGTTGACGAGCAGATCAAACGTGTCGTCGAGGGCCTGCCCGCCCTCGGCCAATACGTTGGCATGCGGAAAGGCTCGCAAAAGCTGATCACGCAGTTCCTCGGCGGCCTGTCTGTTGCGATTTTGGATGGAAAGTGAGCCAGCTCCCCTCGCGACCATCTCGAACGCGATCGCTCTGGCGGCGCCGCCGGCCCCGGCCAGGGCAACCGATTTGCCTTGCCATTGTATGCCCGCTGCCTCGAGACCCCTTATGAAACCCGGACCGTCGAGCATGTCGCCCTCCATCCGACCGTCCTCAAGACGTCGAACGACATTGACAGCCCCGATCGCGTGAGCGCGTTGCGTCACGACATCGCAAAGAGGGGCGATGGCCGACTTGTGAGGGATGGTCACCAGGAAGCCCGCAATGGAGGCGACACTCCTACAGGTGGAAAACACACAAGCCAGACGATCTCGGGGGACCTGAAAGGGTACCACCACTGCGTCGTACCCGCGCTCGACAAACCGCGCATTGAGCAGTGCGGGCGCCCTGACGTGCAGGACCGGATCGGCCAAAATGGGATAAAGCCTGGTCGTGCCTGAAATAGCCAATTGACCCTCCCTGAGACCCCGCAGATAGAAGCGGAAGGGAAGGCTATGTCAACATGTTACACTCACATCATTAGTTGATATCAACCTACTTACCGCTTCGCAATATCCTTGAGACGATCGACATAGCGATCAAGGTTATCATTGAACCGTTCGGATGGGGCCGACAGCCCTAGTACCATTTGCGAGGGCATTTTCCCGATCGGAACCGCGAGACAGGACAGCCCCGGAGCATATTCCTCGTTCTCGAACGCAAAACCGCGCTCGCGCGTCTGGGCGAGTTCCCCTTTAAAGACCTCCACATCGATGATGGTGTTTTGCGTCCGCTTTCTGAGTTCGTGTTTGGACAGATACTGATCCCGTTCGGATGGATGGACCATGGACAGAAGCATTTTTCCGCTGGCTCGCGCATGGGCATCACCTGTCGTGCCTTGGGCGATCTCTCCCGCACGAATTGGTGCCGTTCCGGTGGCTGTTGCCATCACCACGATCTCGCCGTCGATCCATCCGACGATGTAGGCGGTTTCACCTGTTATTTTGGCGGCCTGTTCGGCCAGCTCCGCCATCATGCCGGGCGCGGCCAACTGGCGTTTGAAGCCATCGGCGATGGAGGCGACACCGAAGCCCAGCGCATACGAGCTCCCACCAATCTTTCTCAGCATATCGGTTTCCACCAGTGTGTGGATCAAATGGTAGACTACCTGGCGGGGGATCGAGAGATCGTCACTTATCTGCTTCGCCGAGATGCCCGGGCCTCGTTGACGGGCAACGTGTTTCAAAATCTGCACGGTGCGCGCCGCCGTCTGCACACGCGGTTTGCCTGAGCGGGTGTAATTCGTATCCATGGTCGTCTGATCCTCGCAGCCTCGACATAGAGCTTATCACGGACGGCGCTCTCTTTGACAAACGGGGCAGTTCGGCCAGGGTTCGATCAAAGTCGAGGGTAATCGATTGTTCGACAACAGCGCCAGAAAGCGTGCAGCGGCGGCCCCAGCTTAATTTGGGGGTTCTGTGGCGGGGCGGAATCTGCAACGGCCGATGGTACGGGAAGCTGGTTGGGGTGCTCGACCAAGCCGCTGCCAAGGCTGACATGTGCATCGAGAAATGCTGCAACGCACAATTTCAATGCCAGACCGTAGCCGGTCAGAATTTTTGCATAGGGATTGACGCAAGCCAAACCAAGTGCTTCTATTCTCGATATTCAATAATGATTCTCAATAATCGAGAACGATGGAATGGGAGAAGGGCCTTCAGCCATGGTTCACCACCCGATGCATGTCGGCATGACCGGCATATCCAAAACCTATGATGGCCATAGCTTCGTGGTTCGCGATCTCAACCTTGAGATCACGAAGGGCGAATTCCTGACGCTTCTGGGTCCTTCGGGATCGGGCAAGACGACGACGCTGATGATGCTCGCCGGCTTCGAATATCCGTCAGGCGGTGAAATCACGCTCGACGGGCGGCCGATCCAGGACAAGCCGCCGGAAAAGCGGAACATCGGCATGGTGTTCCAGAACTATGCCCTCTTCCCGCATATGACGGTCGCCGAGAATGTTGGTTATTCGTTGCGGGTGCGCGGCTCCTCCAGGCAGCAGATCGCCACGCGCGTCGGCGACGCGCTGGCGATAGTCCAACTTTCGGACCTGGCGCAACGCAAGCCCACGGCCTTGTCGGGCGGTCAGCAACAAAGGGTCGCGCTGGCTCGAGCGCTCGTCTTCGAACCCAGCCTGGTGCTGATGGATGAGCCGCTCGGCGCCTTGGACAAGAAGCTGCGCGAGGATTTGCAGCTCGAAATCCGCCGGATCGCCGATCGGCTTGACCTGACAGTCGTCTATGTGACGCACGATCAGCACGAAGCGCTGACGATGTCCGACAGGATCGCCATTTTCAACGACGGCCGCATCCAGCAGATCGGTTCGGCGCAAGATATCTACGGCCATCCCGCGAGCCGCTTCGTGGCGGAGTTCGTTGGCGACAACAACTGCCTTGACGCGAAGGTCGTCTCGATCGAAGGCGACCTGGCGCGTGCAAGGCTTGCCGGCGGCCAGGAAATTTGGGCGCGCAGCAGCGTTCACACGAAGGTTGATCAACAGGCGACGATCGCCATCAGGCCGGAGAGCGTCCGCATCACCGGGCAGGACCGCGCCGCAACGCTCAGCGGGCAGGTCAGCGACATCATTTACTGCGGCGACCAGTTCCGGATCCACGTCGAACTGCCGGGCGGGGAACGGTTGATTGCGAAGAGTTCATCATCGTTGGGACTCCAGATGGAGATGGGCAGTCCCGTCCTTCTCGACTGGGAGCCCCGCGATGCCTGGGCGCTTGACGGCAGATAACACAACCGAAAATCCAGAGAGGACATCACATGCCACGAGCACGTTCATTCAAACAATCGTTCCTTGCCGGACTTGTCTTGATCGCGGTCAGTTTTCCAGCCCTGGCAGACGGCCTGACCGTCGTTTCCTGGGGTGGGGCTCTGCAGGAGGCACAGACAAAGGCATTTCTCGATCCTTATGCAAAAGCCAACAACATCACCGTCTCCCAGGACACCTGGAGCGGCGAACTGGCCAAGCTGCGCGCCATGGTCGATAGCGGCAATGTCGCCTGGGACGTCATCGACGTCGATCCGCAAACAGGGGCGACCGCCTGCGACCAGGGATTGCTTGAGAAGATTGGTGCTGACGCGGCCTTCAAGTCCGCGGGTCTCGTTGATGGCGCCCTTACCGATTGCGCGGTGGGAACGAGCGTCTACGCCACGATCCTGGCGTTTCAGAAACAGGCGTTCCCGCAGGCCCCTACCAAATTGACCGACATTTTCGACACCAAAACCTTCCCCGGCAAACGCGGTGTGCGCAAGAGTCCGGTGGACACGCTCGAACTCGCCCTGCTCGCCGACGGTGTCGCGGCGTCGGACGTCTATACCACGCTCGCAACGCCCGCCGGCGTTGACAGAGCCTTCAAGAAGCTCGACACGATCAAGAAGGACATCGTCTGGTGGGAGGCCGGCGCCCAACCGCCGCAGTTGCTCAAATCCGGCGAGGTGAAGATGGCGCTGGCCTGGAACGGCCGCATCGCGGACGCCAACGCCAAGGAAAATGCCGATCTTGGGATCGCCTGGACCAATCAGATCCGTGGCTTTGACATGTGGGTTATCCCATCCGGGTCGAAGAACCTTGCAGCCGCCAAGCAGTTCGTGGCCTTCAGCGTCAAGCCGGATGTCAACGCCACCTTGAGCACCTACATCGCATACGGTCCGACCGTAAAGGCGGCCAGCGCTCTGGTTGCCAAGGACGTGCTGCCGAACTTGCCGTCTGCCCCGCAAAACAGCGAGGGCGCCTTGGCCCAGGACGGCGCATTTTGGGCCAAAAACGGTGACGCGCTGAACGCCCGCTTCTCCAGCTGGATTTCCCAGTAAGTCGAGTGGTGGGAGTTCTCGCATGACACTACCGTACGGTGACGTGGGCCTGATGATGACGCAGAATGATACCCCTGCTGCCAAGGCCGCGGCACCGTCGGTTCGGGTCGTTCGCTCATCGATCAGGAGCGACAGCCACCGAAGGGCAGTTCGGGCTGCGCTTCCGGCGGCGCCGCTCCTGATTTTTCTGCTTGTGTTCCTGGTGATCCCGATAGGTTCGATCGTTCATACGGCGGTATCGGATGGGGAAATCGCCAGAGCCCTGCCGCTGACAACGCAGGCGCTTCAGGCCTGGGACGGAGATGATGTGCCGCTCAGCGCCGTCTACATGACATTTGGTCAGGAGCTCGAGGCCGCGGGACATGCTGGGTCAGTACGCCCGCTAAGCCGTCGGGTGGGTTACGAATTGTCGCGCGGGGCGAACATCATCCTTGGTGCCCAGCGGATACTCTCCGAGGATTTCGACCGCGCCGACCCACAGGCCTGGAAGGCCCAGTTGATCAAGGCGGACCCGGCCTGGGGACAGAGCGGTGTCTGGAGCATCTTCAAGCACTATAATGGTCGCTACAGCGCCTTCTATTTGCGCTGGGCGACAGGCTTTCCTGTAAAGATCGAAGCCGATGGTCGGTTGTCTCAGGAAACGAGTTATGATTTCCGGTCGATCTATCTAAGGACGATCCTGATTAGCCTTGTTGTGACGGGGCTTACGATCTTGATCGGATACCCAGTCGCCTATGTCATAGCCAATGCCAGTGGGCGCACAGCCGCAGTCCTCCTGTTCTTCATTCTCCTGCCGTTCTGGACCTCGCTGCTCGTGCGAACAATGTCGTGGATCGTCTTCCTTCAGACCAACGGCGTTCTCAACGCCACGCTGGCTGGAACGGGACTAATATCAGAGCCGCTGCCCCTCCTTTACACGCGCCTGGCGACCATTATCGCGATGATCCAGATCCAGTTGCCGTTCACGGTCTTGCCCATGATCAGCGTGATGCGGGCGATCCCGACGAACCAGGTCAAGGCCGCTCGGAACCTTGGGGCAGGGCCACTCCGGGCCCATGCAACTATTTTTCTGCCGCAGGCGGTTCCAGGCATTGCCGCCGGCGGACTTCTCACCTTCGTACTGTGCCTTGGCTTTTATCTGACGCCCGCATTGGTGGGTGGACCGTCCGATCAGATGGTGAGCTTCTTCATTGCCAGGTTTACCAATGAGGATCTGAATTGGGGGCTTGCCTCGGCCCTTAGCGTCATACTCATCTTGGGGGCCGGCCTCGTTGCTCTGCCCCTTGCGCGACATGTCGCGCGTCACTCATCGGATCGGATATGAACATGGGCCGCCGCGTCTACACTGAGTTTCCCGCCTACATTCGTATGCCGCTTTATGGATTTGTTGGGATCGCACTTCTCTTGCTGATGCTGCCGCTGGCGGTCGCTCTCCCAATTTCGCTCAATGCCGATCCCTGGTTTACATACCCATTCCGTGCGTTGTCTCTTCGCTGGTTCGCGGAGCTTTTTTCCTCGCCCTTGTGGACCGGAGCAATGGTCAACAGCCTGGTGATTGCAATTTCGACCACGGTGGTCGCCACGACTCTGGGCACGCTCGCGGCGATCGGGCTTGTCAATCCACGGTTCCCTTTCCGCACCGCCGTGATGGCGCTTGCGATTTCACCGATGATCGTTCCTGTCGTCGTGCTGGGCCTTGGGCTGTTCATCTTCTTTTCGCCGCTCGGTCTCAACTATTCCTACGCCGGTGTCGTTATTGCACACACGATTTTGGCTTCGCCCTTTGTTGTCATCACCGTGACGGCCACGCTGACGCGCTTCGACTTCAACCTGATGCGGGCCGCGGCAGGTCTCGGCGCCGGCCGCCTGACGGCATTTCGAACCGTGATGCTTCCAATCATCGCGCCGGGCGTCGCGGCGGGCGCGGTCTTCGCCTTCGCCTCGTCATTCGACGAAGTGGTAATGGTCTTGTTTATTGCCGGACCTGAGCAGCGCACGCTTCCAAAGCAAATGTTCACGGGACTGCGTGAACAGCTCGATCCGACGATCCTCGCCGCCGCCACGGTGATGATCGTACTGACGAGTTGCCTGATGGCTATTGCCTACAACGTCAATAAGAATAGGTAACGTAATGCTGCACATCATGTCGCAAGACACAGGCAAGATCGGTGCGTTGCAGACCGGATTGTTCGCGAACGATTATCGCGAGGAACCCTATTGGTGGTCGGCGGCGCCGCTGCCTTCGGCCGACGAAAACAACGAACCGGCCGGCCTTGGCGGTAGGGCTGATGTCGTCATCGTTGGCGGCGGCATCACGGGCCTAGTGGCAGCGATTTATCTGGCGCGCGCGGGTTGTGACGTTGCTGTTGTCGATGCGCAGAGGATCGGCGAGGGCGCTGCACGCCGCAATGCCGGCTTTGTTGGCCGCACGCTGAAGCGGTCCGTCGAATGGCTGGCGCAAAAGTCGGGGCGCGAGCACGCGTTGAAAGTTTATCGTGAGCTTGACGCCGCCATGCGTGGTGTTCAGGCCTTCGTCGAGCGCGAGGGCATCGAATGCCACTACCAGACCTGCGGCCGCTTCATTGCCGCCAATTCGACGGCTCATTTTCGAGCCTTGATCGCCGAACTTGAACAGACCCGACAGGCCGTCGGGTTCGATTATTCCGTGGTCGAGAAACATGACGTTCATGCAGAAATCGCCTCCGACAGCTACCATGGCGGCGCGGTCATTCCAGATCTCGGTTCAATTCATCCCGGGCTTTATCACGCGGGCCTTGTCCGCAAGGCGCTCGATGCTGGTGTCAGGCTGTATCCTCTCACCAATGTCGTGGGCATCGATCACACTGCGAATGAGAAGACCGTTCGAACGTCAAGAGGCGACATTGCTGCCCCTCATGTCATTGTCGCCACCAATGGATATACGAGCCGCGACCTCAGGTGGCTTGCAAGGCGGGTAATTCCTTTCCGTGGTTTTGTCATTGCAACCGAGCTGTTGCCACCTGAAACAATCGACAAGGTGATACCGCGCCGCCGCACCTATCTCGACACCAGGATGAACATCGATTTTATTCGCACCGCACCTGATTCGAGCCGCATTCTGTTTGGCGGCATGACTGGTACAGCGAGCCCGACGGCGACGCCGCTCGCAGGCGCGCTCCGCGATCGCCTTGTGAGAATCCTGCCTGACCTCAAGGGTGTCCGCCTCAGCCGTGCATGGACCGGGCACTGCGCGGGAACTTTCGATTTCATGCCCCATATCGGCACGAAGGACGGCGTGCACTTTGCCCTCGGCTACAACTTTGCCGGCATTCCTCTTGGAACACATTTTGGGGAGAAGCTTGCTGCCCGAATTCTTCAACGGGGAGACATGTCTTCGGCCTTCGACGTCGAAAAATTTCCTACGGTGCCATTCTTTAACGGCTCGCCGTGGTTCGTGCCCTTGGCTATGCGCTATTTCGACTGGCATGATGATCGAATCGCAAAGGGCTAGAGCGCAGGCATCATGGACAAGAGCACATCGGGCAAAGCGGCTACTGAAAAGCCTCTGGAGCGCTATGTGCGTATTCTCGAGATCGTCGCCGGCTTTCCAGGCGGCATCTCGGGAACCGCCGTCGGCGAGATGCTCGATCTGCCGAAAGCCTCGGCCTACAGGCTGATGAAGAGCTTGGCTGATGTTGAACTGATCGAGCAGAGCGGCCCAAGCGCGGCCAATTTCAAGCTTGGGCGACGGTTGGAAAGACTGCTCTTTTCAGGTGCGAGCGACGACTGGTTCAAGGTCGTTGCGCGTCCGACGTTGCAAGAGCTTTCAGAAAAAACCGGCCAGGCCTGCTTCATCGCGCGACTGTCGGGCGACAGCGTGCGCAGCCTCGACATGGTCGCGCCCGGCGATCTGGTCAGGGCCTATATTGTCCCGGGGCACGAAATCCCGGCGCACGCCGGCGCCTCGGCCAAGGCAATCCTCGCCTTTCAGGATCCGAACTTCATCGCTTCGGTGCTCGACAAGCCGCTCAAGCGGTTCACGGCTGCGACCAAAGTCGACTTCGACGTCCTCGTGGAAGAACTGCAACTCGTGCGCAAAACCGGTGTGGCCTATTGCATCGGTGAAGATGTCGACGGATTTGCAGCGATCGCCGCGCCGATCAGGATCGATGGGCAGCGCACGCAGCATAGCCTGTGTGTCACGGGCACGATCCAGGGAATTATCGACACCAACCGAGAAACTAACGTCGCAGTGGTCAAGCGTCTGGCGGAGAAACTGTCTAAGATCCTGGAAAAACAATTCCGGCATACGTTAAAAAGTACAGCCTGAGTCCAGAAAATCCTTGCCTGCTCGGCAGCGTTCGGTAGTAACCGAAGCGCTCTATTTGCACGTATTATTATAAAAGTTGTGTTTTTCGCGCAACGTTTGAGGGTATTTTCGCAAGAAATATCTGACGAACGTCGTCGATGGCGCTCGTCTTTTGAGAAATCATTGCGGAACATTGCGATATTGTGTTGACAGCCAGCGACCGAAAGGTCTAATTTCTCATTAATTGACTGCAGGTATCGATTATCGAGAAAGGTAGCTTCCATGAGTGCGATCGACTGGCGTCAAGCCGCGTCCAATCTCAATCTCCGCAAACAGGCATTCATTGGCGGAAAATTCGTCGACGCGGTGTCGGGTGGGGTGTTCGACGCGATCAATCCCTCCAATGGAACAACGCTTGCCCAGATAGCGTCGTGCGACGCGACGGATGTCGACCTGGCGGTGCGCTCCGCGCGCGGCGCCTTCGAGTCTGGCTCCTGGTCGCGGCGCTCACCGAGCGATCGCAAGAAAGTGCTGCAGCGCTTCGCCGAGCTGATGCATCAGCACGGTGATGAGCTCGCCCTGCTCGAGACCTTGAATATGGGCAAGCCGATCTCGGACGCGCGCTCAATCGACGTTCCGGCATCTGCCAATACGATCGCCTGGTACGCCGAGGCGATCGACAAGATCTACGACGAGATTGCTCCGACCGGCAGCGGTGCTCTGGGCATGATTACGCGTGAGCCTGTCGGCGTCGTGGCGGCGGTCGTCCCATGGAACTTTCCTTTGCTGATGGCATGCTGGAAACTCGGGCCAGCGCTCGCAGCGGGCAACTCGGTCATTCTCAAGCCTGCCGAGCAGTCACCGCTCTCGGCGATCAGGCTTGCCGAACTCGCGGCGGAAGCCGGTATTCCCGATGGCGTGTTCAACGTGGTCACCGGCCTTGGCGAGACCGCGGGCAAGGCGCTTGGCCTGCACATGGATGTCGATGCGGTGACGTTCACGGGTTCGACTGAAGTCGGCAAGCTCTTCATGAGCTATTCCGCCCAGTCGAACATGAAACGCGTGGCACTCGAATGCGGCGGCAAAACCCCGCATATCGTCATGGCCGATTGCGGCAACCTCGACGAAGCCGCGACGGCGGCGGCTTACGGCATCTTCTTCAACCAGGGTGAGGTCTGCAACGCCGGCTCACGTCTTCTCGTGGACGCCAAGATCAAGGACGCGTTTCTCGAGAAGGTGATTGCTGTCGGGAAAACGCTGACCGTTGGCGACCCTCTCGATGCGGCCACGAAGCTGGGCGCCATGGTCAGTCAGGTTCAAATGGATCGTGTGCTCGACTACATCGATATCGGCGCCAGGGAAGGGGCCGAGCTCAAGTCCGGCGGCAAGCGTGTCCTCAGCGAGACCGGCGGCTACTACATCGAGCCGACCGTTTTCGACAATGTCAGCAACAAGATGCGGATTGCGCAAGAGGAGATCTTCGGCCCCGTCCTTGCCACCATCTCCTTTTCCGGGGCGGAGGAGGCGGTCGCGCTTGCCAACGACACCATCTATGGCCTGGCCGCAGCTGTTTGGACCGACAACATCGACGTCGCGCTGTCCACCGCTCGCCGGCTTAGAGCGGGCTCTGTCTGGATCAACAACTTTGATGAGAGCAACATTACAATGCCCTTTGGCGGCTACAAGCAGTCGGGCTTCGGACGGGACAAATCGCTGCATGCGATCGACAAATACACCGAGCTGAAGGCAACCTGGATCAAGATCCGCGCCTAGCGGTCGTACTGGCTTCATCCCCTGACAAAGCACGCCCTTCGTCCTTCTTTGAGGCGAAGACACAGAAAGAGCCATGCATGCGCGATCCACGCTTCGATATCCTGTTCGAGCCGGTGCGGATCGGACCTGTTGTCGCTCGCAATCGGTTCTACCAGGCACCTCACTGCAACGGCATGGGCAATTTGCGACCGCAAGCCCATGCCGCCATGCGCGGTATCAAGGCCGAGGGCGGATGGGCGGTGGTCAACACCGAGCATTGTTCGGTTCATCCCTCAGGCGACCTCATGCCGGAGGTTCTGCAGATGCTGTGGGATGACGGCGACATTCCACCGCTCGCTTTGATGGTCGAAGCGGTCCACGAGCACGGCTCGCTGGCCGGCGTGCAACTCGCCTATCCCGCCTACTACAACGCCAATCGCATGACCCGCGACGTGCCGCTCGGCCCGATGGACCGACCCGTCAGCGGACACCATCCGGTCCAGGTTCGCGCCATGGACAAGTCCGACATCAAGGCACTGCTGGGATGGTGGAAGGCGGCGGCGCAGCGGGCGCGCAAGGCCGGCTTCGACATTCTCAATGTCGACGGCAATTTCTCCACCATCGCCTTCCAATTCATTTCGCCCCGCAATCAGCGCACCGACGAATATGGCGGCTCGCTGAAAAACCGGGTTCGCCTTCTCAAGGAATTGATCGAGGCAACGCGAGAGGGTGGCGGCGATGCCTGCGCGGTGAGCGTACGTCTGATCATCGATGAACTGTTTGGCCCCGAAGGACTTCGCGCCGCGGACGAAGGGATAGAGGCCATAGGCTTGCTCGCCGAACTGCCGGACCTGTGGGATCTCGTCGTTGGAACCTGGGCCGACGATTCGCCGACCTCCCGCTTCGCACCCGAGAACGACCACGAGCCGTTCATGACCGGGATCAAGGGCGTCACCACCAAGCCGGTCGTCGGTGTCGGGCGCTTCACTTCGCCCGACACGATGGCAAGCCTGATCCGTCGCGGCGTGCTTGACATGATTGGCGCCGCGCGCCCCTCGATCGCCGATCCCTTCTTGCCGAAGAAGATCGAGGAGGGGCGCTACGAAGATATCCGCGAGTGCATTGGCTGCAACATCTGCGTGTCCAGCCACTTTGCCATGACGAACCTGCGCTGCACGCAAAACCCGACCATGGGCGAAGAATGGCGTCGCGGCTGGCATCCCGAACGAATTTCCACCAAATCAAGCGATGCGACCGTGCTCGTGGTTGGCGGTGGGCCAGCGGGTCTCGAATGCGCCCGGGCGCTCGGTCAGCGCGGCTACCAGGTAACCTTGGCCGAGCGTCAAAGCCGTCTCGGTGGCCGCGTGACCCTTGAGGGCGAGCTGCCGGGTCTGCGTGAGTGGCTGAGGGTCCGCGACTGGCGCGTCACTCAGCTCGACAAACTCTCGAATGTCGGTGTCTATCTCGAAAGCGATCTCGGATTGGCCGATGTTCTCGAGTTTGACGCCGATGAGGTCGTGCTCGCGACTGGATCGCAATGGCGCGCCGATGGCGTGGGGCGCGCGGCGTTCAAGCCGCTTGCATTGTCAGCCAGCGTGCCCGTGTTCACACCGGACGACATCATGGGCGGCAATATCCCTTCGGGCCGCATTATCGTCTATGACGACGACCACTACTACATGGGCGCCGTGATCGCTGAAAAGCTGGCGCTGATGGGCAATAATGTGACGTTGGTCACGCCAGCGGCCGACGTCTCCTCCTTCACGATCAACACGCTTGAAAACATTCGAACAGCAAAGCGGCTATATGAGCGTGGCGTTGGAATGGTTACGCACATGGCGCTCGCCGGTGCGCATGAAGGCCAGGCCCTCTTCGTCGATGCGCGAACAGGCGCAACGAGCCACCGGGAGACCGACGCCCTTGTCCTCGTCACAGCGCGGCTACCTCGCAACGAACTGTTTGAAGCGCTGAGCGCCCGTCTTGACAGGGGTGACGCAGGCCGACTGCGCCGTGTCTCGCGCATCGGGGATTGCGAAGCGCCGGCCGCCATCTATGCCGCCGTCTATTCGGGGCACCGTTTTGCTCAAGAATTCGACAACGGCCATCCGACCTTGCGTCGCGAGCGGATCAATCTTGCCACGTAGAACCAAGTGATGAGCGACCTTATGTCAGCACCAGCGACACCAAATTCCGAAAACCTCTATGCCCGTGCCCGCGAGGTCATGCCTGGCGGGAACACGCGCACGACCGTCTATCGCAAGCCGCATCAAATCTATGCCTGGCGCGGCGATGGCTGCCGGATCACCGATGTCGATTGCCATGTCCGGATCGACGCCTTGGGGAACTTCACCTCTCTGATTCATGGCTATGGCAATCGCCAGATCCTCGAGGCTGCCACACGGCAGCTCGAGGCCGGCACATGTTTCGGCATGCCCACCGAGAGTGAGATCCGGCTGTCGGAAATCCTGTGCGACCGTCTGCCGTCCGTCGAGCAGCTTCGTTACACCAATTCCGGCACTGAAGCGGTGATGAACGCGATCAAGGCGGCGCGCGCCTATACCGGCCGACCGAAGATTGCAAAATGCGAGGGCGCCTACCACGGGACCTACGATCCAGCCGAGACAAGCCAGGACGCCACCCCCGCCACCTGGGGCGACATCGACAGGCCGGGATCCGTGCCGACCGCCAAGGGGACACCCCAGGGCGTGCTCGACGATGTCGTCGTCATTCCCTTCAACAACACGCCTGTAGCCGAGGCAATCCTTCGCGCCAGCGGCAACAGCCTGGCGGCCGTGCTCGTCGATGTCATGCCCAATCGCGCAGGGCTGGTGCCGGCTAAGCCCGAATATCTGGCGATGCTGCGGCGGGTTACGCGCGAGCTTGGGGCGCTGCTGATCCTCGACGAGGTCATCACCTTTCGCCTTGGCTACAATGGTGCGCAGGGCCGTTTCGACATCGATCCGGATTTCACCACGCTGGGCAAGATTATCGGTGGCGGCTTCGCCATCGGCGCCATCGGCGGCCGCGCGGAGGTGATGTCGGTGTTCGATCCGAGCAAGGGTCCGCCCGCGGTGCCGCATGGCGGCACATTCAGCGCCAATCCCATGTCCATGTCGGCAGGGATAGCCGCTCTGGAGGAATTGACCCCTGCCGCATTCGAGAAGCTCGAGGCGCTCGGTGATCGATTCGACCAGGGTATTGGTGCCTGTTTTGCCCGACACGGGATCAAGGGGCAGGTTGCCGGACTGGGTTCGCTGCGGCGTGTCCACCTGACGGACGCACCGCTGAGCGACTACCGCTCCACATTCGCCGCAGATGGCGCCGCGCGGGTATCGGCCCTCGCCAAGGCGTTGTTCGACGAAGGCGTGATCATTGCAGGCAATGGATTGATGGCGTTCTCCACTGCCATGGAAGATGCCGATATCGACGAAATAGTGCGGGCCTTCGACCGGGCATTGCTGCCTTTCGCATCATGATAGCGGCAGGAAACTCCAGGGCAGCCAAGGAGTGGCACATGAAAAGGGCCAGGGTCGACGTGAACAACAAGTGGGGCGCGGCTATCGGTTATTCCCGGGCGGTGCGCGCCGGAAACATCATTGTTGTATCGGGCACTTCCGCCTCTGGACCCGATGGGGCACTTCACCCCGGCGATGCGGAACAACAAACCATCGTGGTTCTGCAGCGCATCGGTGCTGCGTTGCACGAACTCGACGCCTCGATCGACGATATTGTCGAGACGCGCATTTTCTTGCGCAACATGAGCGACTGGGAGGCCGTCGGCAAAGCCCACGGCTCCGTTTTCGGCGCCATTCGACCCGCAACGACGATGGTGCAGGCGGGAGCACTAATCGACGAGAGCCTTCTCGTCGAGATCGCCGCCACTGCCATCCTTGCAAGCTGAGAGGGTAGTCTGATGTCGAAGGACACCATCATCACCTGCGCCGTGACCGGTAGCCTGACAAGGCCGCAAGACAACGCAAATCTGCCGGTCACGCCGGAGCAGATCGCTGTCTCGGCGCTTGAGGCCGCCGATGCAGGGGCGTCCATCCTGCATCTTCACGTTCGCCATCCCGACGGTCGGCCGTCGATGGAACTCGATCACTACCGCGAGCTCGTTCGTTTGATCCGCGCCAAGAATACGGAGGTGATCCTGAATATCACCACCGGACCTGGTGGCCGGTTCCAGCCCGGTGAGGAGGACCCCAAGATTGCCGGCCCCCGGACCAATTTCGTGACCGCTGAACGCCGCGTCGAGCATATCCGCGATCTGCGGCCCGACATCTGCACCTTGGATCTCAACACGATGACGTTCGGCAGCGAGGTCGTCATCAACACGCCCCCCAACGTCAAGAAGATGGCGGAGATCATCTATGACTGTGGGGTCCGGCCCGAGTTCGAGCTTTTCGACAGCGGAGACATCAATCTCCTCAACGACTTTCTCGCAAGCGGCGTGTTTCGCGGTCCGCCGCTCGCAAGTCTTGTGCTTGGTGTGAAATACGGCTTCGCGACGACGCCTGAGACCATGATGTTCGCTCGCAACATGCTGCCCCGGGAAGCGATCTGGACAGGCTTTGGCATCGGCCGCGCCGCTTACCCGATGTTGATGCAATCCTACCTGCTTGGCGGCCATGTACGGATCGGGATGGAGGACACGATCCGCATGTCGAAGACCGAGCTTGTGAAGAGCAATGCCGAACTGGTCGAGAAAGCGAAATGGCTTCTGGAAAGGCTTGGCGCCACGATCGCCAGCCCTGCTTCAGCGCGATCTCAGCTCGCTTTGAAGGCTTAGAAGTCCTGAAGACGATGCCAATAGCGGGAATTTGGGAGAACTGAAATGAGAGCGAGATTTGCATTTGTGGCACTTGGGATCGTCTCGTTGGCCATTACCGGCACTGCCAGTGATCTAAAGGCCTCACCAATTTCGGTTCAAGACGTAAAATCCAGCGCAACGCTGCAGCTACGCTCCAACGACGACTTTGTTTCCTCAAAGGATGCTTCGCACGCCACCAAGCCGTTCAGCGGACATCTGGCTTTTGCCGGGGCAAGTATGGTGAGCACCGACAAGCTTGCGCCGGTAAATGGCAAGGACCTGCATGCATTTCCTGCTTTCGAAATCAGCTTCACGACGGTCGGAAGCACCCTCGTCCCCTCTTCACAAGAAATCCTGGGTGACTTCAAACCCACGGGAGCTGGGACCTACTGGCAGATATTGGTACAGCCCGGAAAAGTTTGGTCGGAACCGCATGATCCGCCGGGCTGGACGCGCGCGTCGTTCCCATTTGCACTTATGAATCCCGTGGAAGGCGGCGAGAGCCATAACGGCGTCGCTCTGTTTATGTACAAAGATGCGGATATCACGCCCTTGCATATTCAAATAACCACCGGAACCACGCCCTTCCAGGCTGGCGCGGTTTTCAAGGCAACCGCAACGTCCGTTTCGACGATGAAACCGATTTCGACAGAGGACGTCCATGCCATTGAAAAGGCGTTTAGTGTGCGAGAGGCCAGCCGCCTGCCGGTAACATCGTGGGACAACCTGCCGGTCGGCCTGACCACGGCTCAAAGCACTGAGTTCGGCGGCCGTATGCGTGAGGACTGGAAAGTCGTGACCGCGGTCTTTGCTGACGGCACCATTTATATGAAGAGTTGCCAAACGTCGGACGGTCCGCTGCCTTACTGCGACCGACAGCGCTTCGGCGTATGGTCTGCGACAAAATCCGCCGTCGCGCGCATGGCCATGCTTGAGATGGCAGCCAAATACGGGGATCAAATCTTCACGATGAAGATTGACGATCTGATACCGGAAGCGAAACACTTTCCGGCTTGGAAGGACGTGACGCTAGGCAGCGCCCTCAACATGGCGACCGGTGTCGGAAACGGGGCAGGGAAGCCTGAAGTGAACATCGGTGACGAGCCGTATGATGATTCCTACATGGCATTTTACAACGACGGCGATTTCGCTTCGAAACTGGACAAGGCGCTCGCACGCCCCAGGTCCTATGGCTGGGGTGTCGACAGGTTTGTTCGCTATCGAGACGAGGATTACTTCGTGCTTGTCGCGGCCTTGGACAGCCTGCTTAAACAGAAGGAAGGCGCCGACAAAGACATCGTATCGATGCTACGACGGGAGGTGTACGAAAAAATCGGGATCTACGACCTGCCTGTGGCAACCACGTTTGGTGTAAAAAGGCAGCCTCTTGCGTTCGAGGGGCTGTATGCGACCGTTGATGATCTCGTCAAGATCGCCGAGCTCTTTCAAAACAATGGCGCAGTTTCAGGGGACCAAGTTCTTAGCCAACAGAAAACCCAAGAGGGTTTGACGAACCATCACAAGTGGGGCCTGGACACAGGCCGACCAACCGGTCTGGGCCAGAGATACTTTAGTTCTTTCTGGATCGATGACTTCTCCTTTGATGGGTGCAGCGGAAATTTCGCACGGTTCATGGGTTACGGCGGACAGGTGGTTGCAATGCTGCCAAATAAGCTGCTCGCCGTGCGACTTTCATCGGCGCCGACGGACGACGAGAGCGTGAGTGATTTTTCCGGCCTGGTTCAGGCCTCCAATGCAATCAAAAAAGTCTGCAGCAACTGACAGAGTGCGAGGTGAGATTGCCCGTTGCCTGATCGTCGATGCGCTCCTCTATATCCGGCTATCGGTCAGGGTCAGTGCCGAACCGGCTCCTGCCGGTCTCGACAGGATGCTATGGCCGGGCGGGATCCCTGTTCCGGATGCGATCGGACGCATCAAGTGACGATGGTAGATTTCAGTTGGCCGGCTTTAAATCACCAGCAGCAACCGCGATCATCCAGTGGGATCGAAACGATCCATGATGGGTCAAGTGACAGGCGAGGTTCGCCTTTAATCCGTGTCTACTCTTGGCCGCGCAGTTCGAAAATTCTCGCTCCGTGATCGACCCGGGCCTCTGTGCTTCGATTTTAGCCTTTGCAGCAGGTCGGGCCCAATCTCCGCTTGACAATGAGAACGTACTTTGAGATTCTCGAAAATAGAGATTATGTATCAATAATCGGAACTTTGGAAAAGGTCGCAAATTGAGCGACGCCTCTCGGCAGCCTCAGACCCCGGGGATCTCGGCCGATGCTCGGACACCCTTGCTTCTGAGAACGAGGATGAGCCCCTTCATGGTTGACATCAAACAGATGACAATGAAGTCCGTCGTTGGCGTGAGACGTTTCAGTTCATCTGGCACTGTGGCCCGCCCTTGTCCGGCGCGGCGTCTACAAGATCATGGTGTACGCGAACAAAACAAGTTGCTGCAGGACGCGATCCGCACAGGCCCGCGCATCGGGCGAGCGGCTCTTTCGATGTCAACGCAGACGTATCCGCTCGGTGGGCATGTCCGCGTTGGTAAGGAGGGCGCCATTCGCGCTGCGCTAGGTTTGTCGGTCGATTGCGATGCCTCACTAAGAAAACAGGCTCGTCGCCTGCCAGCTACTGTGCAGATTCAAAGCAGCATCGCTTTTCGTACTGAGCGGCCGTAACCGTATCGGTTGTGGCCTGGACGGTGGTCGCGTCCATCGAAAATTGTGGTGGCAACTCGGAGGCGTGAGCAATTCCGATGAACATTACTATTCGCCAGATCTCGTATTTTGTCGCGACGGCTGAGGAGGGGAGCATATCCGCGGCGGCAGCGGCAGTTGGTATCTCACAGTCGGCCATCACCGAGAGCGTGCGAATGCTTGAACTGCAGACTGGGGCCACCCTGTTCGACCGCCACTCCAAGGGTGTTGTGTTGACCTATCAGGGGCACCAGTTCCTGCGGCATTCGCGGCTGATCCTGGCGGCAGTGGCGGACGCTGGGAGGGCGGTCAGTATCACCAAGCCTCAATCGATCTCGGGCACGCTAACGCTCGGAGTTACGAGCCTTGTTGCTGGTTATTTCCTGGCGGATGTCCTGGCCCGACTGCGTCGGGTGTTCCCGAAGCTAGTGGTCAAAGTCACCGAGGAGGACCGGTCCTACATCGAACATCTGGTCGTCAACGGCGAGCTGCAGGTTGCCTTGATGCTGATCTCCAATTTGGCCAATCAAGATGCACTAGAGTCGGAAGTTCTGGTTCGTTCAAGCAATCGAGTTTGGCTATCGGCGGGTCATCCACTGGTAGCGTGCAAGCAGATCGCCTTGGCAGATATCGCGCGAGAGCCTGTAATCGGGCTGACGATTGATGAGATGGGACAAAACAGTGAGGGGATTTGGCGTCCGACCGGCCTCCATCCGAATATCGTTTTGCATACCTCGTCAGTCGAGGCGGTGCGCAGCCTGGTGGCGACCGGAGCAGGGATCGCGGTGTTGCCTGACATCGCCTTCCGCCAATGGTCTCTGGAAGGAGACCGCCTCGAAGTGCGAGCACTGGAGGACCCGATCCCGACTGTCGACGTCGGTGTCGTTTGGCGGCGGGGATCGATGCTGGCGGAGCCGGCCTCCGTGTTCCTTGCGTTGGCGCGAGGCTATCGAATGGTGCGCCACTTCACCGCCTAGTGGCCATCGATTTTTCCGATAGCTGCCGGCTTGTATTTTGAATTTTACGCAGCAGGCCCGGTTTCTATAGTCAAGTCGAAAGGGACTAGCACACGTTGCCAGAGGAAGCGTTATGGACCTGCCATCTTCACAGATCGAAACGCGGCTTTTCATCGACGGACAGCTTGTTGCTGGCCAGGGAGAGGTCGAGGCCATCGTTGATCCGGCTTCTGGCAGCGTCATCGCACAGGTCGCTGAAGCGTCGTTGGATCAACTTAATGCGGCGGTCGCCGCGGCCACGAAAGCCTTCGCGACGTGGTCAATCACGACACCCGCCTACCGTGCGGGATTGCTCTTCCGTATAGCTGACTTGATCGACAGGGACGCCGAAGCGTTCGCGGCCCTTGAGTCGCTCAACACCGGAAAACCCTATATCCGTATGTTGAAGGACGAGATGCCGGCCGTGGCCGAGCTCTTCCGTTTCATGGGGGGGGCGTCGCGTTGCATGGGGGGCAGCGCCGCCGGCGAGTATCTTCCCAATCATACCAGCATGACCCGACGCGATCCCGTGGGCGTTGTCGGTTTGATCGCTCCTTGGAACTACCCTTTGACGACCGCAGCCATGAAGCTCGCAGCGGCGCTGGCAGCGGGTAACACGGTGCTTCTGAAGCCCTCGGAGCAGACGCCGCTTTCGTCGTTGAAGCTTGCCGAGCTGTTGGCCGGGGTTCTTCCGCCAGGTGTGGTAAACATCCTGCCCGGTCGCGGCGAGACCATAGGTTCCGCGCTCGTAGCCCATCCAGACATCCGGCTTGTGTCACTCACAGGTGACACCGTGACGGGCCAAAAGGTACTGCAAACCGCGGCAAAGACGCTGAAGCGCACCCATCTGGAACTCGGCGGCAAGGCGCCCGTCATCGTCATGAACGACGCCGACCTCGAAGAGGTCGTGCGTTGCATCCGCTTTGCTGGTTTCTACAATGCAGGCCAGGATTGTACGGCCGCGTGTCGTATCTATGCGGCTCCAAAAATCCACGACAAGCTGGTCGCTGAGCTCGACGGCGCCCTCAAGTCGTTGTGTATTGGTTCGCCCGGCGAAGGGACGACCGAGTTGGGTCCTTTGATCAGCCAGCGTCAGCGCGAGCGGGTCGCCAGTTTCGTGGAGCGCGCGGCGCAGCAGAAGCACATCGAGGTCGTGACGGGGGGCCGTCCGTCAGATCGCGCCGGCTTTTTCTATGAGCCGACGCTGATTGTTGGAGCCCTGCAGTCGGACGAGATCGTCCGGCGCGAGGTGTTCGGACCGGTCGTTTCCGTCACGCGCGTCGAGGATGCTGACCAGGCCATCGCTTGGGCAAATGACAACGACTACGGGCTTGCCTCGTCGGTGTGGACCCGCGACGTCAAGACCGCGCTAAAGATCAGCGCGCGCTTACAATATGGCGTCGTATGGGTGAACCAACATCTGACTTTCGTGCATGAGATGCCTCATGGTGGCATGAAGATGTCAGGCTTCGGCAAGGAAATGTCGATGTATGGTCTCGAAGAATATACCATCGTCAGGCATGTCATGATGAACTTTGGTAGTGGCTCGACCGGCTTTAGTGGATGAAGTTATTGTTTGCTTTGTGACTACGAGTGGATGATTGAGGGTTGTTACTGAGGGAACTCTAAAAGGGAGGAAGAATAATGTTGAAACGTGCAATGTCTCGACGCGCCCTGCTCAGGGAGGCAGTTGCAACGGCAGCGCTTGTCGCGGCTCCGACGGCATGGGCTCAGCAGAAGGAAGAACCCGAAATATTATACGGAACAACTGGCGGGATTGTGGAGGAGGTGCAGCGAAAAACGATCTTCGATCCCTTTACCGCTGCCACGGGCATCAAAGTCGTGTCAGTTCCATATCCGAAGCTCGCCAAGGTCGAGGCAATGGTCTCAACAGACACTGTTGACCTTGATTTCTGGGAAATTGGTGCCACGGATATCGGCATTTTGGGCCGGCGAAACCTGCTTGAGCCCATCGACTACTCGGCACTGCGCTCCGGGCTGAAAGACGACCTAATCACCAACGGCGCACTTCAGTACGGTGTAGGCACGATCGTCTGGGGCGCGGGCATCGTATACAGCGCCACCGAGTTCAAAGAAGGGTCGCATCCGCGCAGCTGGGCGGATGTCTGGGACGTCAGCAAGTTCCCGGGTCCCAGGGCGCTGCCCGATCCGAGCTATTATGTAGGACCCATCGAAGCGGCGTTGGTCGCCGACGGCGTGCCGGTCGACAAATTGTACCCGCTGGACGTTGACCGCGCCTTTGCCTCCCTCGACAAGATCAAGCCGCATGTTGCCAAGTTCTGGTCAACCAGCCCTGAAGGCCTCAATTTGATGACGAGCGGCAATGCGGTGGTAGGCATGAACACGCTTGGCCGCATCATTGTGATGAAGCAGCAGGGGCAGGATCCGGGGATCAATATCGAATTCAATCAGGCGATGGCCAAGATCTCCTATTGGGGTATGCCCAAGAAGGCGCCGCACCCGAAGAATTTTCATCGCCTGTTGGATTACTATTTGGAGCCAAAAAATCACGCGGCCTTCCTGAATGCTTATCCAGCTTATGGCCTCACCGTGAAGTCAGCGCAGCAATACATGGACCCCAAAACGGCGGCCAGCCGGATCAATTCTCCTGAACACCTCGCCAGTCTCATAATGATCAATGACGACTGGTGGATGGAACAGGACAGCTCCGGCCGCAGCAATTTTGAAAAGGTCAACGAGCGCTGGGCAAGCTGGGTAAGCCAATAGCCGGTCCCGGGTTCAGTGCTAGAGGGATTGTTCGAATAGTGACGTCGCAGCACCCGCGGCTCAGAAAGGTTCTGAGCGCACGATGGAGAAATCATGCCTAAACTGCGGGGACCGGACACAGTCAACCGAGCAGCCGTGATGTTGTTGACGGGTCCGCTGTTGTTTCTTCTATGCTTCTTTTATGTGCCGCTCATCCAGACGCTCTGGATGAGCTTCTGGATAGACGGTGTCTTTACTTTCAGTAACTACGAGCGGGCGCTAAGTTCGGCACTGTACCTGAACGCCTTTGTCTGGACATTCGAGCTCGCCCTTTTTACCACCATCCTCAGCTTGGTCGTCGGCTATCCGGTCGCGTATGTCATGGCGACCGGCGGGTCGCGACTGCGACTTTTCATTCTGATCTGCATCATCATGCCGTTCTGGACGAGTGCGTTGGTGCGCACCTTTGCCTGGGTCGCCATCCTTGGCCGGGAGGGGATCGTCAATTCCAGCCTAATGTATCTTTCGATCGTATCCCGCCCGATGTCGTTGGTGTTCAACCGTATCGGGGTCTTCATTGGCACGGTCCACGTCATGCTGCCTTACATGGTATTGTGCCTCTACAGCTCCATGCACGGCATCGACCGCTCGCTTGTCCGAGCCGCCGAAACGCTTGGAGCGGGCCGGATGCGTTCGTTCTTTTTGATCTATGTTCCCCAGACAGCTCCAGGAATTATCTCGGGTTCGCTTCTGGTGTTCATCGTTTCGCTTGGCTTCTTTGTGACCCCGGCGGTTCTCGGCGGAAATCAAAGCCCCTCGGTTGTGGTTCTGGTGGAGCGCCATATGGGGGTGATGCTGAATTGGCCCATGGCCGCGACTTTGTCTTCCCTCTTGCTGGCGGCTACACTTTTGCTGTTTGCAGTGTTCAATCGCTACGTCCGTGCTGGACATGCGGCACCGGAAGGTCAAGGCGGCGAAGCGATCAGGCTCTACACGCTGATCGCGAAGCTGGATCAAGGATGGCGCCCTGTTCGCGCGCTGTGGAGACGCTTCTCGCCAAATCCACTGCGGCGTAGGCGGCGGTCAGCGAGATCGCAGCCCAGGCTGGCAACTCTGATGGCGGCGCTGATCGCGACCATAACCGCTTTCCCGATCCTCTTGATCGTTCTTATGGCGTTTTTCCCGTCGCCCTCTAGCGCTATCAGGCTCGGCAATTTCTCATTGCGTTGGTTCGCATTGTATTTCACGCGTGATGAGTGGATCAGTTCGACACTCACCAGCTTTCAAGTCGCGCTGGTGACAGCGGCCTTGGCGAGCACAATCGCACTTGTGACCGCCCTCGGGCTCCGTCGCTTGCCACCGGCGGTCCGGACGACCTTGGTGTCGATCAACTTGACCCCAATGATAGTGCCGGCGGTCGCATATGGTGTGTCGGCATACTTTCTCTTTGCACAAATTGGCCTAATTGGAACAAGGATAAGCCTGGTCTTGGGGCATACAATCCTTGCGATCCCTCCGACGGTGCTTGTTATGGTGGCGGCGGTCCAATCAATCGACAACCGTCTCGAGGATGCAGCCGCGTCTCTTGGCGCGTCTCCATGGCGTCGGCTTCGTCATATTATTCTACCGTTGCTGGCTCCGATGACGGCCGCCAGCGCGCTAATCGCCTTTCTGACATCCTTCGACGATCTCGCGATCGCGTTGTTTCTCACGAGCAGCAAGGCAAAGACGCTGCCGAAACAACTCTACGACAGCATGCTCAACGATAGTGATCCACGCGTTTTTGCTGCGTCTGCGGTTCTCGTGGGATTAACGATAGCGGCGCTGGTCATCATGCATCTGCTGCGATCGCGCTCGATGAGTGAGCGCGGATAAACCTTGTCGCCTTCACGACTTAGGACTGCCCGGCGAAAAAATGTTCAAGGAGAAAAAAATGGGTCAATTGAAGCTCAAGCATATAGGTTACGCCGATGTCCGCGGCGGTGGCCAGGTCAATGTGCAAGGGAACGTTTGCTTCGTGGGCCATATCTCGCCCCCCGAAGGAACCACCATTCTAGACATCTCCGATCCGGCAAAACCACGCTTCCTGTCGCATCTCACCATGCCATGGACAGCCCATAGTCATAAGGTTCGGGTGCATGGAGATCTGATGCTGATCAACAACGAAGCTTACCCTGAATTCAGCATAGCGCCGGAATTCCAGGGCGGCGTTCGTATATTCGACATCTCACGACCCGAACAGCCGAAGGAGATCCATTTCCTGCGTACCGGGGGTCGGGGCGTCCATCGCTTCGACTTTGACGGTCGTTACGCCTATCTGTCGACGGAGATTGAAGGCTATCAAGGCAATATCCTGGTGACCTACGACTTGGCCGATCCCACCCGGCCGAGGGAAGTCTCGCGCTGGTGGCTGCCGGGGCAGTGGACGGCTGGCGGTGAAACCCCCTCCTGGGAAGGAGGCGTACGCCATCGCGTTCACCACGGCTTGCGGCGGGGCAATTATATCTATGTCTCTCTCGTACACGCTGGCATGGCGATCGTCGACGTGACGGATATTACCAAACCCAAGACTGTTTGCCGCCATCCGCTGCACGGCCTGTTCACACACACGATCGTGCCAACACCCGGCGCGGTGACCAATGGCGACTTTGTGATCTCAGTCGATGAAGGCTGGTGGGATATGGAAGGGTGGGCCACAAGCCTCGATATTGCCGATCGGCACGCGCCGAAAATCGTCGACGAGTTCAAGCTGCCGCGCGGGAAAGAGATGGGCATTTGGGCAGCGCATCAGCCGCATGAGGAGATCGTTGACAACTTATTGTTCCTGGCCTGGTTCTCCCATGGCTTGCGCGTTCTTGATGTCAGCGATCCGAGGAAAATGGTCGAAATCGCCAGCTGGCTACCTCCGATGCGTTCGGAGTTCGGACCGCTGTCGAACGACGTCTTTGTCGATCGTGCGACGCAACGGATTTATCTGATCGATCGCGTGCGCGGGCTCGAGATCTTGGAATACAGCCTATGAAATCGGCAGTACCTGCCAGGCAGGCAGGCAGCCTGGAGCTGCGGTCATTGCGCAAGTCTTATGGCGGCGTCGTGGCCGTGGACGACGTCTCTCTTTCTGTGCGTGCCGGGGAGTTCCTGACGTTGCTGGGGCCGAGCGGCTCTGGGAAGTCCACCACCTTGATGATGATTGCCGGCTTTGTTCAGCCCGAGGCAGGGTCGATCCTTTTGGACAATACGGATCTGGTCGGTATTCCCACGCACAAGCGCTCAATCGGCGTTGTTTTCCAGAACTACGCCCTTTTTCCGCATATGAGCGTTGCACAAAACATCGGATTTCCATTGCGGATGCGTGACATGGAGGAAGCCGACACACGAGATCATATAGCCCGCGCCACGGCGCTCGTTCGATTGCACGGCCTTGAGGAGCGTTATGCTCGACAACTATCCGGAGGCCAACAACAGCGAGTGGCGCTCGCCCGCGCCTTGGTGTTCCAACCACCGCTATTGCTGCTTGATGAGCCGCTCGGCGCGTTGGATCGCATGTTGCGAGAGCAGATGAAGCATGAGTTACGGCGAGTGCATCAGGAACTGGGGACGACGCTGATCTATGTGACGCACGACCAAGACGAAGCGCTGGTCCTGTCTGATCGGATCGCGATTATGAAGAACGGTCGGGTGGAGCAGATTGCGCCGCCGCGTGAAATATACGAGCGGCCCGTCAATCAGTTTGTCGCCGGATTCATGGGGGAGAGCAACTTCCTCGGCGGTCGCGTCGTTGGCGAGCATGGCGGTACAGCAACCGTCAAGATCGGTGAACTCCTACTCCAGGGCGTACCGTCAAGCGGCATTCGCGCGGATCAAGACGTCGAAGTGTTTATTCGTCCCGAGAAGATCGTCTTCACAGCGCCTGGTGACGAAAAGGGATGGGCCGGGACCGTCAAGGATCTGATCTATAGCGGCGATTCCATTCGATATGTGATTTCGTTGGGATCGGCGCAGGTGATCGTCAAGCAGACTGTGCGGCAAGGCGTGTATTTGCCAGCTCGCGGGGATGCGGTTTCGTTGTCCTGGGATCCGCTCGACATCATTCTGTTTCCCTCTTAACGGGCGCGGTCGTGACGAGGGATGTTACCGTCAACGATTGGCTATGCGCTGCTGCCAATATTCAGCATTGAGGCCCCGCGCAGCTTTCAAACGAGGCCGGCACGGGCCGGGTTACACGAGTGGTATCGACGCCGAGTTCGCTCCGGCTGGTAGGCAACGCCAACGTGGCCGCGTGTAGGACATCCGGTAGCTGTCGCCTTCGACCGGGAGGCGGATGCCTGCGAACATAAAGGAGGATGGCTTGCCTAGCGACCTACACTTGACGATCAGGGACATACTGTCGCGCGCTGACGCCGAGGCCCCGGCGATCAGAGCACCCGACAAGGCGCCGCTAAGCTATGGGCAGTTGCTGCAGCATGCGGATGACGTCGCTTGCCGCCTTCGCGGCATGGGCATCGGACCGAATGACAGAGTGGCAATCGTACTTCCGAACGGTGCCGAGATGGCGGTGGCGTTTCTCGCTTCGACGCTGTGCGGCACGGCGGCGCCGCTCAATCCAGCCTATCGCAGGGAGGAGCTTGACTTCTACCTGAATGACCTCGATGCAAAGCTCATCATCGTGGACGCTGACGCATCCGGGCCGGCGATCGAGGCTGCTGTTGCCAGGGGAATGGCGGTCGTTCGCGTCACCTGCGGAACGCAAAAGACGGCTGGGCTCTTGGTATCCCCTGATCTCGATGCGGCGGTGCCGCAGACTGCCACGAGCAACATATCGCCGCAAAACACTGCCATGGTGCTGCACACCTCCGGCACCACGTCGCGGCCGAAGATCGTGCCGCTGTCGCATCGCAACCTCACCTCATCGGCCAACCATATCGCGGTCTCGCTGGCGTTGCGGCGCGACGACGTCTGCTTGAATATCATGCCCCTCTTCCATATCCACGGGCTGGTCGCGGCGGTCCTTGCATCCTTGCACGCCGGAGCCTCAGTGGTCTGCACCCCGGGCTTCAACGCGCTACGCTTCATGGCGTTGCTGAAAGGCGAGAGCCCTACATGGTACACTGCGGTACCGACAATGCATCAGGCGATCACCGAGCGGGCAGCGCGCCAACCGGACGAGGCCATGAAGAACCGCCTCCGCTTTGTTCGCTCGAGTTCGGCCTCCCTGCCGCCCTCGGTTCTGGCGGAGATCGAGAAGACTTTCGGCTGCACCGTGGTCGAAGCCTACGGAATGACCGAGGCGGCGCATCAAATGACGTCCAATCCACTGACAAAGGCAGAGCGCCGGCCAGGAACGGTTGGACGGGCGGCCGGCCCGATGGTGCGTGTCGCCGACGCATTCGGCAATTTCCTTCCGCCCAGCACCGAGGGCGAGATCGTCATCTGCGGACCCAATGTTGCCAGCGGCTATGAGAACAATCCCGGCGCCGATGCCACCGCGTTCTTCGAGGACGGCGATGCGAAGGCGCGATGGTTTCGCACCGGTGATCTCGGCCGCTTCGATCAAGAAGGTTATCTGACCGTCACCGGCCGCATTAAAGAATTGATCAACCGGGGGGGTGAAAAAGTCGCCCCGCGCGAGGTCGACGAAGTGCTGCTGCTGGCAAGCGGCGTGGCCCAGGCCGTCACCTTCGGCTATCCGCATCCAAAGCTTGGCGAAGAGGTGGCTGCAGCCGTCGTGCTTTCGCCGGGCAGCGGCGCCACAGCCGAGGGCATACGTGCTTTCGCCGCGGAGCGGCTTACGGCATTCAAAGTGCCCCGCAAGATATTCATCGTCGATGAGATTCCGAAGGGTGCAACAGGAAAGATTCAGCGCATTGGTCTTGCTGCGCTGTTGGGCATTAGCCGAACAGAAGGGCATGCATGAAGATCTGTATATACGGGGCCGGCGCGATTGGTGGATATCTCGGGGCCGCACTTGCCGAGGCGGGCTGCGAAGTCAGCCTGATCGCGCGCGGTGCGCACATGGAGGCCATCCGAAGAGATGGGCTTCGCATGGTCCAAGGCGAGCAGGAGACGGTCTATCGTCTCATCTGTACCGACCGGCCACAAGACCTGGCTGCACAGGACTATGTGATTGTCGCGCTCAAGGCTCATCAGGTGCCGGCGGCTGCCCAATCGATCGCTGCACTCCTGGCGCCGGAAGGCAGCGTGGTCACCGCAGTGAATGGCCTGCCATGGTGGTACTTTTTCAAGGCCGGAAACGAATTCGAGGGCAGGTGGCTCGAAAGTGTCGATCCAGGCGGTGTGCAATGGCGCACGATCGGGCCCGAGCGGGTGATCGGCTGCGTCGTCTATCCAGCCTGCGAGATCACCTATCCTGGCGTCGTGACGCTGATGGAGGGGGACCGGTTTTCCTTGGGCGAGCCATCCGGAGAGGCGACGCCGCGCGTATCAGCGCTCTCCGATGCGATGCGCAAGGGTGGCCTGAAAGCGCCGATCCGGGCACGCATTCGCGACGAGATCTGGATAAAACTATGGGGCAACCTGAGCTTCAATCCAATCTCGGCGCTGACACTGGCGACACTCGAAACGATCTGCCGTAATCCCGGGACACGGGGTGTGGCGCGATCAATGATGCTGGAGGCGCAACGCATTGCCGAGCATTTGGGTGTCAAGTTCCCGATTGATGTCGATCGCCGTATTGCGGGCGCGCAGGCCGTTGGCAAGCACAAGACTTCAATGTTGCAGGACCTGGAGCGCGGCCGCCCGATGGAGATTGAGTCGCTCGCCGGCTCCGTGCAGGAACTGGGACTTATGACGGGCATGAAAACACCGTCAATCGATCTTGTGCTGGCGCTGCTTCGTCTGAGGGCCAAAACACTGGCTGAAACGAACGCACCACACGCACCGCACGAACAGGTGGACCGCGCCTCGCCCAGTGTAAAATAGATTCTGGATGGAACCGACGTGACGCACTGGATTCGTTATTCTGTGAAAACAAGTTCAGGCTTCGGCATCCTTGTTGACGATACCATTCATGTCCATGAGGGCGACATGTTCGGAGCAAGCGAGCCAACCGGTGCCTTGCTTCCGCTCGAGTCGGTCCAGGTGGCCATGCCATGCGTTCCAAGCAAGATGATCGCACTGTGGAACAATTCCCGTACCGTCGCGGCCACGCAGGGTCTTGAAATTCCAAAAGACCCGATGTTCTTCATCAAGCCGGCCAATTCATATGCCGGTCAGAATTCGGTTGTCGAGCATTCAGCGGTTGTCGGGCGCATTCTCTTCGAGGGGGAACTGGGCATCATCATCGGCAGGCGGTGCCTTAATGCATCGATCGAAGTGGCTGAGGCGGCGATCTTTGGCTATACTTGCGTCAACGACCTGACGGCGCACGCATTTCTCCAAGCGGAATCTGGTTTTACCCACTGGACGCGCGCCAAGGGGCTGGATGGGTTCGCGCCATTCGGCCCGGTCATAGCGACTGACATCGATCCGGCCGGACTGACTATCCGTACGCGCGTCAACGGGCGCGAGCGCCAGTCATATTCGACATCGGATCTGATTTTCCAGCCGGCCAGGTTGATCAGTTTGATCTCGCGCGGATTGACCCTGCTCCCGGGCGATCTCATCGCCTGCGGCACATCGGCGGGCGTCGGCCCGCTGCCGAAGGAGGGCGCCGTGGAAGTCGAGATTGACGGCATCGGGATACTCACGACGCAATGCCGCCCACCGCAATAATCCCGCGACGAGCAGCCTCTGGAAATAACGACCAAACAGGGCAGGGCTGTTTTCTAATCTGCTTCCTGCCTGTTTCACTCATGGCCGAAACGTCCATGCCTTAGACGACGATGGAGTAGCTTAATGCCCGAAACACCAGGCCAATCCGCGATGCTTACCAGGAACATTCCTTCGAGCGGTGAGCCGCTGCCGGTCGTGGGATGCGGCACTTGGCAGACGTTCGATAGCGGCACATCCCCGACTGAACTCGAGGCACCGAGGCAGGTTCTCGAGCGTTTGTTCGCGGCTGGCGGTTCAGTCATTGACACGTCACCCATGTATGGTCGGGCCGAACAGGTCGCCGGCGAGGTCCTGGCCAGTTTGGCGCCCGGTTCCCCAAGATTCCTCGCAACCAAGGTCTGGACGACGGGTCGGCGGGCAGGCATCAAGCAGATGGAGCATTCCTTCAGGTTGCTGAAGTCCGACGTGATCGATCTGATGCAAATTCACAACCTCGTCGACTGGAGGACCCACCTTCCCGTCCTCAAAGAGTGGAAGGCCGCAGGGCGTCTCAGGTACATTGGCGTGACGCACTACACGGATAGCGCCCACGGGGATCTCGAAGCCGTCCTTCGGTCGGAGACGTTCGATTTTGTGCAGCTGAATTACTCGCTGCTTGATCGTGCGGCGGAGCGGCGGCTATTACCCGCGGCCCAGGACCTCGGCGTCGCCGTTCTTGTCAACCGGCCCTTGGGTGAAGGCACACTGATACGTCGCCTCAGCGACAGACCGCTTCCTGAGGTCGCCAGGGAGCTTGGCTGCGGAAGCTGGTCAGAGCTGGCACTGAAGTACATCGTGGCCCATCCTGCGGTGACATGCATTATCCCCGCCACGTCAGATCCCGAACACATGAAAAGCAACGCGCGGGCCGGGTTCGGAGACGTGGCAACGGATGAGCAGCGCCGCCGCATCTCGCAAGCACTGTAGGCTTCTCGACGTCGTCGAGTTCGGCAGCGCTCCAGGCCAAGTTCGGCAGATTTGTTTTAGACTGTGCAACGGTGGAACGGACGGCGCTTGCGCAGCTGATCGCAACCAAATGGGCGACCCTTGGCCGCGCTGCCCGTGTTGTCCTCCAAGCCGGCCGGCATCCGCATCGCCAAACCCGCCATCGGGCGGATACGCTTCGCACACCATCGGCGCATCAAGCGCCGAGTCGGCCGAGGCTCTGCTTCAAATCGACGGCCACTGCCTCCCACCATCTTGTCTGGCATCGAAAATTCACATGATGCGCGAGCGACAGGCGAGGTACGCCTTCAATGCGAATCCGTCCCTGGCCGAGAACCTCGCCGCCTGATTGACCTCGCAGCGGCCACTCGGCGTCCCTGTTCAGCCCTTGCAACAAAACCCGCAACAGGCCGCGAGGACTGCTCGATCGGCCAATCCCTTGGGTTGCCGGGCGACGGCCCGCTCGACAAAGTTGGCGATGTTCAAGCGTCCGTTCGCCGACCGCCGGACCTCCCTCCGGCACGCCGCAGTAGGCGGCTCACCTCGAGCGGCTGGTTCATCATCGACGTATAAGGGTTGAACTCGGCCGATGACCATGGCGTCGCCAGATTGCGTAGGATGAGATCGGCGCCGCTGAAGTCCTCGTGAGACGTAAACAGGCTGGCTGTGATGACCGTGCGCATGCCGACCGCACGAGCAGCCATAAGTCCGTTCCTGGAATCCTCGATGCAAAGACACTCGCAACCCTCCAGACCAAGGTCCGATAGCACCAGCCGATAGACTTCAGGATCGGGTTTTTTGGCGCGCACATCCTCGCCGGTACGGATGCTGGAAAACAGGTCCAAGGACCTTGGGCCGAGCGTCTGATGAAGGAGCGACACCACATTCGCCCTACTGGTGGTCGTTCCGATCGCGAGCATCAGCCCCTCCTGCGTGGCATGCTCAATCAGCTCCACCACGCCAGGCCTCAGGCTGATCAGACCCTCTTTGATCTTGAGGTTATAGATTTCTGTCTTTCGTGCGTGCAGAAGATCTGGGTCGACATTTTGCCCCGCCATCTGCGCATACGAAACAATGCGCTCCCGCCCACCCGTGGTGCCGAGCAACTCGGTGTACAGACTGTGGTCCCAGACCCAATTAAGCCCGTGCTCGGCAAAAGTCTGGTTGAAAGACTGACGGTGTAGCTCCTCGGTCTCCGCGAGCGTGCCGTCAACGTCGAAGACAAGCGCTCGAATAGCCATTGCACAGCCTTTTCTTACCTCAGGAAAACCGATTCCAGCTGGTCGAGCACGTCGATAACGCAGTCAGCGCCGAGAGCTTCGGCCGCCAGTTCGGTATACCCGCCGCGCACTATGATGCAGCGCATGCCCGCGGCCCTGGCGGCTCCGACGTCGGCCATGCTATCTCCCACCATAACCGCCTGAGCGCTGCTGCAACCGCACGCGTGACAGGCAGCCAGAAGCATATCGGGAGCAGGTTTTTTCGGATGGCCGGCATCGCCGCCGATGACGACATCGAGCTCATTCGACAGGCCGAAATGCGCCAGGACAATGCGTGAGAAGCCTCCCGGCTTGTTGGTGACGACGCCGGTCCGCATCCCAGCCTTGCGAGCCGCGGTCAGCGCCCTGTCCGCTCCGGGGCGCAGGGAGGTCAGTCGGGTGAGGTGGCGGCCATAGATCTCATTCATCCTCTCGCGGCTTGCGCTCTGATCTTCCAGGCCAAGCGCGACCGAATGCGCCGCGAAGGCTCGTTCGATGAGTTTCTCGACCCCATGGCCGATCATGCCACGCACTGCCTCAAGTGAGTGCGGCTCCAGGCCGTATTGCGCCATCAGTTCATTGACGGCGGCGGCCATATCAGGGGCCGAATCGACAAGCGTTCCATCAAGGTCGAAGAAGACCGCCCGCAGGGGCAGGTCCGCGAATGCTTGGCTCGCCTTCATGGCGCCCGTCTCACGAAGCCGCATCGGCTGATTGGCGAATGGCCGCGATGTTGGCCCCGTATGCCGCGGCCGTCCCGCCTTTGAAGATGGCCGAGCCCGCAACAAACACATTGGCACCGGCGGATGCTAGGAGGGGTGCGGTCTGCGAAGTCACCCCGCCGTCGATTTCGATATCGATCGGTCGATCACCGATCATCGCCTTCACGCGCTTTACCTTCTCGACCACCGACGGAATGAAGGCCTGGCCGCCGAACCCTGGATTGACCGTCATCAGGAGGACGAGATCCAGACGATCCAGCACGTATTCGATAACGTTCTCCGGCGTCGAGGGATTGATCGAAACGCCGGCTTTCTTGCCAAGGTCGCGGATGGCCTGGAGCGATCGGTCGAGGTGCACTCCAGCTTCTGCGTGGACCGTTATGATGTCGCAACCTGCATCGGCGAAGGCGGCGAGATAGGGATCAGCTGGCGTGATCATCAAGTGACAGTCGAACACCTTGTCTGTTCGGTTCCGGATTGCCTTGATCACGGCAGGACCGAAGGTAATGTTGGGCACGAAGTGGCCGTCCATAACATCGAGGTGGATCCAGTCCGCACCTGCTGCGGCGACGGCCTCGACTTCTTCGCCAAGACGCGAGAAGTCGGCCGAGAGGACCGATGGGGCAATGATCGTCTGCTTCACTTGGTGGGACCTTCCGCGGCTGTTGGCGTCAAGAACACTCGGCTGGCCCTGATGTCGTCGGCACGGATGGTCGACATCTCCTGCACGGTGACGGGGCCGACCGAGGTTTCGAAAAGACGATTGGCGTGACGCAGCCGGGCGCGGTCCAACGCATTGCGGATCGAGCGTGCATTGGCGAAGTGGGGCTGCGTGCGCCTCATGCGAATGTAGGCGGCCATCATCTGCGTGGCTTCATCGTCGAGCACATAATTCTGCTTGGCCAGCATCGTCTCGGCAATGGAAAGCAGCTCTGCGTCCTCATAGTCCGGGAAGTCGATGTGGTGTGCAATGCGCGATCGAAATCCCGGGTTGGACTGATAGAAGCGCTCCATCCGGTCCCCATAGCCGGCGAGGATGACGACGAGGTCGTCCCGCTGGTTCTCCATCACCTGCAGGAGGATTTCTATGGCTTCCTGGCCATAGTCGCGCTCGTTGTCGGGACGGTAGAGATAGTAGGCTTCGTCGATGAACAACACGCCCCCCATCGCCTTCTTCAGCACCTCCTTCGTCTTCGGCGCGGTATGGCCGATATACTGGCCGACGAGATCGTCGCGCGTTACCGAGACGAGATGGCCCTTGCGCACGTACCCAAGCCGATGGAGCAGATTTGCCATCCTGAGCGCCACCGTCGTCTTGCCGGTGCCTGGATTGCCGGTAAAGCTCATATGCAACGTCGGCGTATGGGTCGACAGGCCCAGGCGGCTGCGCGCGCGCTCGACCAGCAAGAGCGCCGCCGTCTCGCGGATACGCTGCTTGACCGGCTTGAGACCGGTCAGATCGCGATCAAGCTCCGCCAGGATCTCAGCCACCCCCGATTCACGGAAGTCGGCGGCCAGGTCCACGCTCGGCGTTGCCGTTTCGAATGTCTGCACGGCAGTCATGGATACGTCTCCAGGGCGTTAAAGTGCAGCCTTCATCGAATAGCGTTGGACACGGCTGTCCGTCTCGGTGCGGGTGAGGACGAACCTGGGCTCGACCTTCGGCCGATTGACGATGAAGGACAGCATCACGGTCTCGAAACCACGCGAGGAATCGAAGGCGTTGAGGCGGATATAGCTGTCCGATTGGGCAACGCGGCAGGCGCGTATCTCCATCATAACGCCAGCCGCATCCTTGAGGTCGAACATTGGGTTGCCCCACATCTCCCAGAATATGTTCCGGGGATGCGGGTCGTCAGTGTATTCAACACCGATCGACCATTCGTTGCGCAGGCAATATTCGACCTGCGCGGAAATCTGTTCGTCCGAGAGGTCCGGCAGAAAGGAAAAAGTTCCCTGTGTGATGCGCATTGATCAAGCTCCTTAAACGGCGACGGCGGGGGTGGGGACAAAGTCCGACGTGTCGGTGGACTGATAGTTGAAACTGATGTTGCCCCACACATCGAGGGCCGCTTCGAGGGGTTTGCACCATCTGGCGGCCGCGCGCAGGATTTCGGGGCCTTCAGCGGCAATGTCGCGGCCCTCATTGCGGGCAAGCACCATGGCTTCCAGCGCAACGCGGTTTGCGGTTGCGCCCGCCTGGATACCCATCGGATGACCGATCGTGCCACCGCCGAACTGCAGCACGACGTCGTCGCCGAACAAGTCAAGCAGTTGATGCATCTGCCCGGCATGGATGCCGCCAGAGGCAACCGGCATGACTTTCAACGTGTCGGCCCAGTCCTGCTCGAAGAAGATGCCGCGCGGAAGGTCCACCTCGTTTTTCAGTTCGCGGCAGACATTGTAGTAACCCTGGACCGTCATGGGATCGCCTTCGAGCTTGCCGACGGCCGTGCCGGCATGGATGTGATCGACGCCGGCAAGTCGCATCCACTTGGCGATGACGCGAAACGAGATGCCGTGGTTCTTCTGGCGGGTGTAAGTCCCATGTCCAGCGCGATGCAGATGCAGGATCATGTCGTTACGCCGGCACCATTCCGAGATCGACTGAATTGCCGTGTAGCCGATGATCAGGTCGATCATCACGATGCATGAGCCCAGTTCCTTGGCGAACTCGGCGCGCCGGTAGATCTCCTCCATCGTGCCGGCCGTGATGTTGAGGTAGTGGCCCTTGATCTCGCCGGTTTCGGCGGCTGCGCGATTGACGGCCTCCATGCAGTAGAGGAACCGGTCACGCCAGTGCATGAAGGGTTGCGAGTTGATGTTCTCGTCGTCCTTCATGAAGTCGAGGCCACCCTTCAGACCCTCGTAGACCACGCGGCCGTAATTCTTGCCTGAGAGCCCGAGTTTCGGCTTGGTGGTGGCCCCCAGCAGCGGCCGGCCGAACTTGTCCAGCCGCTCGCGTTCGACCACGATGCCGGTCGGCGGTCCCTTGAAGGTCTTCACATAGGCGACGGGCAACCGCATGTCTTCCAGCCGCGCCGCCATGAGCGGCTTGAACGAAAACACGTTGCCGATGATGGAGGCCGTCAGGTTGGCGATCGAGCCCGGCTCGAACAGGATCAGGTCGTAGGCGACGTAGCAGAAATATTCGCCCGGCCGCCCCGGTACCGGATCGACCCGATAGGCCTTTGCCCGGTACTGGTCGGCCGCCGTCAGCCTGTCGGTCCAGACCACCGTCCAGGTTGCGGTCGAGGATTCGCCGGCAACGGCGGCCGCGGCCTCGATCGGATCGACGCCGTCCTGGGGCGTGATGCGAAAAAGCGCGATCAGATCGGTGTCCTTGGGCACGTAGTCGCCGTTCCAGTACCCCATCTGCGCGTATTTGAGCACGCCAGCGCGATAGCGTTCCTTGCCCCTCAGTTCGGTCGGTTGCGCGGTCATCATCCAGATCCTTCCATCAAAAATTGGTGCTTCAGGCAGCCCTGCTGGCCGCCACTTGTGTGTCGAGCAGGCCCGTTGCGTAACGCCTGGCCATCTCGTCCAAGGGCATCACCTTGATCCGGCTGGCATTGCCCGCGCAGCCAAAGGCCTCGAAACGTTCGCGGCACAGGTCGCGCATGGCATCCATGGCAGGCTTGAGGAATTTGCGAGGGTCAAACTCGGCGCGATTGCTGACCGCGACCTTGCGGAATTGGGCGGCCATGGCCATGCGACAATCGGTGTCGATGTTGATCTTGCGCACGCCGTGGCGGATGCCGCGCACGATCTCTTCCACCGGCACGCCGAAGGTCTGCGGCATCTCTCCACCATAGCTGTTGATGATGTCCTGCAGTTCTTGCGGCACGGAGGAAGAGCCGTGCATCACCAGATGCGTGTTTGGCAGTTTCTGGTGGATGGCCTCGATGACATGCATGGCGAGGATGTCGCCGTCAGGGCGGCGCGAAAACTTGTAGGCGCCGTGGCTTGTGCCACAGGCGATCGCCAACGCGTCGACCTTCGTCTGCATGACGAAATCGACCGCTTGCTCGGGATCCGTCAACAATTGGTCGTGGGAAAGCGCGCCCTCCGCGCCATGCCCGTCTTCGGCCTCGCCATGGCCACTTTCCAGCGACCCAAGCACACCGAGCTCGCCTTCCACCGAGGCGCCGACCGCATGCGCCATCTCGGCAACACTTGCCGTCATCTCAACGTTGTAGTCATAGCTCGCCGGCGTCTTGCCGTCGGCCAGGAGCGAGCCGTCCATCATGACCGAGGTGAAGCCGTGGCGGATCGCGGTCAGGCAGGTGGCCTCGTTGTTGCCGTGGTCCTGATGGACGCAAAGGGGAATGTCGGGATAGATCTCCGCCAGGGCATCCATCATCTTCGAGAGCATGATGTCATGGGCGTATGCGCGGGCGCCGCGCGAGGCCTGGATGATAACCGGCGCGTCGCAGGCCTTTGCCGCCTGCATGATGGCGAGACCTTGCTCCATATTGTTGATGTTGAAGGCTGGAACGCCATAGTCACGTTCAGCGGCATGGTCGAGCAGCTGTCGAAGTGTAATCTTGGCCATTTTAGACGGTCTCCGAATTTTCGACTCTTTTGCGCAGCACTTCGATGCCGGGTAAGTGGCAACCTTCCAGCCATTCCAGGAAGGCGCCGCCGGCGGTCGAAAGGTAGGTGATCTGGTCGGCGACGCCCGCCATCGACAGTGCGGCCGCCGTGTCGCCGCCGCCCGCGATGGTGGCGAGTTGTCCGGCCTTTGACAGTGCAGCTGCATGGCGCGCCACCGCGAAGGTGGCGTCTCCAAATGGCCGCATCTCGAAGGCCCCCAGCGGGCCATTCCACAACAGGGTGCGGCAGGCGTTCAGGACCTCCTTGATCTCGGCGACTGTCCTGGGGCCAACGTCGAGCGCCATTGCCTCGTCAGGGACAGCTGCCACGGGGACAGTTGTGGCCAGAGCCTCTGCCTCGAACATCCTGGCAACGGTCACGTCGCTGGGCAGAAGGATACGGCAACCGTTGGCGGCGGCGGTCTCCATGATATCGCGAGCGATCGAAACACACTCCGGCTCGTGGATTGACCGCCCCACCCGATATCCGCTTGCAGCCAGAAATGTGTTGCCCATGCCGCCACCGATGATCAGGTGGTCCATCCTGCCGATCAGGTGCTTCAGCACCCGTATCTTGGACGAGACCTTGGCACCCCCTACCAGGGCGGCCACCGGCCTTCTCGGCGCGTCGAGGGCGGCAGTCAGTGCGGCGACTTCGGCGAGCAGGGACGGCCCGGCGTAGGCGGGCATGATTTGCGCGATTGCGTGGGTCGAAGCATGCGCCCGATGAGCGCAGGAAAAGGCGTCGTTGACAAAGAGATCGCCGTTGACCGAGAGCCGCAATGCAAAATTGCGACTGTTGGCCTCCTCACCCTTGTGAAAACGAAGGTTTTCGAGCAGGAGAACCTTGCCGTCGTGATGATGCCTGGCAGCCTTCTCCGCAGTGGAACCGACACAATCTGGGACGAACACAACTTCGCGGCCGACTTCGCTGGACAGGGTGGCTGTTACCGGCCTCACTGAATAGATGGGATTGGCATCACCGTCGGGTCTGCCAAGATGCGTCATGACGACAACCTTGGCACCTCGCGCCAGGAGGTCCCTGACAGTCGGAGCAAAACGCACTATCCTGGTGGCATCGGCGACGATGCCATTCTTGAGGGGTACGTTGAGGTCGGCGCGAACGAGAACGGTCTTGCCGGCAATTTCAGCGGAGCGGATATCGGGGAGGGGTCTCAAAGCACGCCCCCAACAGCGACCGCGGTGTCGGCCATGCGGTTGGAGAAGCCCCATTCATTGTCGTACCAGGACAGCACCGAAACGAAGTTGCCGTCCATCACCTTGGTCTGGTCGAGCGCCAAGATCGACGAACGCGGATCATGGTTGAAATCGATCGAGACATTCGGGTGATGGGTGACGCCGAGAATGCCCTTGAGCTTGCCATTCGACGCGGCGATGACCGCTTCGTTGATTTCCTGCACCGTGGTGGCGCGCTTGGCGATGAACTTGAAGTCGACCACCGAGACGTTCGGGGTCGGCACGCGGATCGAGATGCCGTCGAGCTTGCCCTTGAGGTCGGGGAGCACAAGGCCGATCGCCTTGGCGGCACCGGTCGAGGTCGGAATCTGCGACAGGGCGGCGGCGCGGGCGCGGTAGAGATCCTTGTGCATGGTGTCCAGCGTCGGCTGGTCGCCCGTGTAGGAATGGATCGTCGTCATCATGCCCTTTTCGATGCCGACCGTCTCGTGCAGCACGGCGGCCAGCGGCGCCAGGCAATTGGTGGTGCAGGACGCGTTGGAGATGACGATGTGGTCCTTGGTCAGCTGGTCGTGGTTGATGCCGTAGACCACGGTCAGATCGGCGCCGTCGGCGGGTGCGGAGACCAGCACGCGCTTGGCGCCGGCGGTCAGGTGGGCGGCAGCCTTGTCGCGGGCGGTGAAGATGCCGGTGCATTCGAGCGCGATGTCGACGCCGAGTTCCTTCCACGGCAGCTGCGTCGGATCCTTGATCGCGGTGACCTTGAACTTTTCCTTGCCGACGGTGATCTGGTCGCCGGACACCGACACCTCATGCGGGAAGCGGCCGTGCACGCTGTCGTAGCGCAGCAGGTGCGCATTGGTCTCGACCGGGCCGAGATCGTTGACGGCGACGACGTCGATGTCCTTGCGGCCGGATTCATGGATGGCGCGCAGGATGTTGCGGCCAATGCGGCCGAATCCGTTGATGGCAACTCTGACGGTCAAGGCTTCAATCCTTCTGAACAACTGCACAAGCGGCATCGGCAATCGCCTCGGCGGTGATACCGAAATGCCTGTAAAGCTCCGCGGCCGGTGCGCTGGCGCCAAAGCCGGTCATTCCGATGAAGGCGCCACCTTCGCCAATCCAGCGGTCCCAACCAAGGCGCGCGGCCGCCTCGACGGCTATGCGCGGAGCTGTTCCGAGAACCTCGGCGCGATAGGCTTCGTCTTGTTCTTCAAAGAGTTCCCAGCAGGGCATGGAGACCAGGGCAACCCGTATATGATGGCGCTCCAGAAGCAGGTCGGCGGCCGCGCGGGCGATTTCCACTTCCGAACCGGTGGCGATCAGCGTCAAGTCACGCCGGCCGACGGGCTTGCGCATAAGGTAAGCCCCTTGGGCCGAGCGACTGGCTTCGGGAGCCTTCGTGCGGAGCATCGGCAGGTTCTGTCTCGACAGCACCAGCACGCTCGGCCGGTGCTTTGACCTCAGCGCCAGCTCCCAGCACTCAGCTGTCTCGATTATGTCGGCCGGACGAAAGACATTGAGATTTGGCGTGGCGCGCAGCATCGCCAAATGTTCGACAGGCTGGTGCGTGGGCCCATCTTCGCCAAGTCCGATGGAATCATGGGTCATCACATAGATGACGCGCTGGCCCATCAGCGCCGAGAGCCGCATTGCGCCGCGCGCATAATCGGCAAAGCACAGGAACGTCCCGCCATAAGGGACAAGCCCGCCATGCAGGGCCATCCCGTTCATAGCCGCCGCCATGGCGTGCTCGCGGATGCCATAGTGGATGTATCGTCCGGAAAAGTCGCCCGGTGAGACGCGAGCCATGCCCTTGGTGATGGTCAAGTTGGAATGAGTGAGATCCGCCGATCCACCGACAGTCTGTTCCGTCGCCTCGTTGATCACAGCGAGAGCCAGTTCCGAGGCCTTGCGGGTTGCGACGTTGGTCGCATTTTCGAAGTGTTGCTGGCGAAATGTCGACAGTGCCTCGAAGACGCCCTCGGGAAGGTCGCCAGCCACAGCACTTTCGAATTCCTGGCGGCGCGGCGAAGCGGCAAGTCTCGCCTCCCACGCCGCGCGCGCGGTTCGGCCGCGTGCTGGCGCGGTGCGCCAGGCGCGCAAAACTTCGCCGGGGATCTCGAAGGGTGGATGATCCCAACCGAGGTTTGTTCGCGTCGCGGCGATTTCGGCCGCGCCGAGCGGCGCGCCATGGGTTTTTTCCGAGCCGCCCAGGTTCGGCGCGCCCTTTCCGATTGTGGTCCGGCATGCGATCAACGTCGGCCGATCCGACGTCCGCGCCTCTTCCAGCGCCGCCGCGATTGCATCCAGGTCGTGGCCATCGATCGAAAGAACGCTCCAGCCGGCGGCCCGGAACCGCATCGGTTGGTCCATCGAGGTCGCCAACGAGGTCGGACCGTCAATCGAAATGCGATTGTCGTCCCAAAGCACGATCAATTTTGAAAGGCCAAGATGGCCGGCGAGGTCAATCGCCTCGTGGCTCATCCCCTCTTGCAGGCAGCCATCGCCGGCGATGGCATATGTGAAGTGGTCGACGAGGCCGTCACCAAACCGGGCGGCAAGCATGCGTTCGGCCAATGCCATGCCGACCGCTGTCGCAATGCCCTGGCCAAGTGGACCTGTCGTGGTTTCAATGCCAAGGGCATGGCCGTATTCGGGATGCCCGGCGGTGCGGCTGCCAAGTTGCCGGAAGCGCTGCAGCTCCTCGATCGGCATGTCTTCGTAGCCGAGCAGATAGTGCAGCGCGTATTGCAACATGGAGCCATGGCCCGCCGACAGGACGAAACGGTCACGGTCGGGCCAGTCGGGACGCGACGGATCGATTTGGAGGAAGCGATTGAACAGGATGGTGGCAACATCGGCCATGCCCATCGGCATGCCGGGATGGCCGGAGTTTGCCTTTTGAACCGCATCCATGGCGAGCGCCCTGATGGCGTTCGCCATCAGCTGCTCATCGGTCTTGGCAGGGGCGGGGCTCTCGATTGCGATCTGGTTCATCCTAGCTTCCTCAGTTGGCGCGGCGCTTGCGTTCGATCAGTTGCATGATCAGCGGTGTGAGGATCAGCTGCATGGCCAGGTCGAGCTTGTTGCCCGGCACGACGATCGAGTTGGCGCGCGACATGAACGAGTTGTGGATCATCGAAAGCAGGTAGGGGAAATCGATGCCGCGCGGGTTGGCGAAGCGGATGATCAGCATAGATTCGTCAGGTGTAGGGATCCAGCGAGCGACGAATGGATTGGATGTATCGACGATCGGCACGCGCTGGAAATTGATGTCGGTCTTTGAGAACTGCGGCACGATGTGGCGCACGTAATCGGGCATGCGCCGAAGGATCACGTCCACCACGGCTTCCGTCGAGTAGCCACGCGTGGAGCGGTCGCGGTGAATCTTCTGGATCCATTCAAGGTTGATGACCGGCACCACGCCAATCTTGAGGTCAGCGTGTTTGGCCAGATCGACCCTGTCGGTGACGGCACAACCATGCAGGCCCTCATAGAAGAGCAGATCACTGGGCGCGAACTCGCGCCACGGCGTGAAGGTGCCGAGATCGCAGCCATAGAGTTCAGCCTCCGCCTCATCGTGAACATAGGTTCGCGTGCGGCCAGCACCCCTCAGCCCATACGCCTCGAAGACTTCCTGGAGCGCATCGAGTTCGTTGGCCTCCGCGTTGAAATGGGTGAAGTAGGGGTTGCCGCCCTTCTCGTCCTCGGCAACCTTCACCTTCATCGCCGCGCGATCGTAGCGGTGGAATGCATCGCCCTCGATGAACGCCGCCTCGACGTTTTCGCGCCGGAAGATCTGCTCAAAGATGCGCTTGACCGAGGTGGTGCCAGCACCCGAGGAGCCGGTGATCGAGATGATGGGGTGCTTGGCCGACATCTTATGCCTCCCTGATCAGGCCCGAAACAGGCCGCGGTTGCCAAACAGCGGTGAACGCTCGGCTATTGCGCTTGGCTCGGTATGGTAGCGGGCGACGCGCTCGACCTCCCTGGCGGAGCCGAAGACAAGCGGGACGCGTTGGTGCAGGCCGGTCGGAACGATGTCGAGTATGCTGCAAAGCGCATTCGTCGCGCGTCCGCCGGCTTGCTCCACCAGCATCGCGATGGGATTGGCCTCGTAGACGAGCCGCAGCCGTCCGCTTGCGTAGCCGGCACGGCTGTCGCCGGGATAGAGAAAGACGCCACCGCGCATCAGGATGCGATAGACATCGGCGACAAGCGAGGCGATCCAGCGCATGTTGAAGTTCTTGCCGCGCGGACCTTCCTCGCCTTTCAGGCAATCATCCACATAGAGCCGCACGGCTTCTTCCCAATGGCGATAATTGGACGCGTTGATGGCGAATTCCTGGGTGCGTTCGGCCACCGCCACGCTCTCATGGGTCTGCACGAAGGTGTTAAGTTCAGGCGAGAAGACGAACGCGTGCGTGCCGAGGCCAAGCGTCAAAACGAGAACCAGCTGCGGTCCGTAGACAAAAAAGCCTGCCGCGAGCTGGCTGCTGCCTGGCTGAAGAAAAAAGGCGGCCGGGTCGATGCCGGGCGCGCCAGTCGCTGGGAGAAGCGAGAATATTGTGCCAATCGACACGTTGACGTCGATGTTGGACGAACCGTCCAAGGGGTCGATGGCTAGCGCGATGCGGCTCTCGGGGTCGAGTGCGACCGGTGCGACACGCTCTTCAGAGGCGACACACCGCACGGGAGCACGGCGCATGGCTTCCAGAAAGATATCATCGGCATAGATGTCCAGGTCCTTTTGGGTATCACCGTCCGCGTTGACCGTTCCATTGGTCCCGCCAAAGGCGGACCCAAGCCTACCAGAGCGGATGCCGTTGTTGATCGCGAGAGCCGCACCAGCCAGCGCCGCGACCGTTGCCAAGACGTCGCCATCATGCCCTTGCCGTTGGTGCGACGCCAAAAAGGCGTCGAGTGTCGGATTGCTCATTTTCCCCTCCCGATCTCGCGATAGGCCGCAGATCTGAAGACGGTTGGAACAGCCCGTCATGGATTAGTAAACTTTAATCTATTTACGACGGCGATAAGTTCTGCTTACTTCGATCGATGCGCAACATAACGCTCCGCCATCTTCGAATCATCTCGGCCATCCACACCGAGGGCAAAATCATCAACGCTGCCAAGGCCTTGGGACTAACCGGGCCGGCCGTGACGCTACAGCTCCAACAGGTTGAAGCAGAAGCGGGAATTCAGCTTTTCGAACGTGCTCCACATGGGATGCGTCCGACTGACGCAGGTTTTGCCTTCATCGAAGCGGCACACGCCATTGATGAGAGATTGGGGCTGCTCCAGGAGGAAATTGATGCGGTCAAGGGTCTCCGGAAGGGGCATTTGATCGTCGGCGCGGTCTCCACGGCGAAGTATTTCGCGCCTCAGATCATTGCTGGTTTCAAGAAGGAGTTCCCCGATATCGAACTGAAGCTGGTGATCGGCAACCGGGCCGAAACCATTGCGAAGCTGAAGGACCATGTCCTTGACATTGCACTGATGGGGCGACCGCCCCCGGATCTGCCGGTGGAGGCCAGAGTGTTCGGGGACCACCCCTTGATCATCGCGGCCGCCCCCGATCATCCCCTGGCACAGGCGCGCGACATAACCAAAGCCAGGATCGCGAAGGAACATTTCATCGTGCGCGAACCGGGTTCGGGCACGCGCATGTCATTCGAAAGGTTTCTTGGCGACATCCCCGGGCGATTGGAGCAACCCGGAACGGAGATGGATTCCAACGAAACGATCAAGCAGGCCGTGATGGCCGGGCTGGGCGTGGCCTTCATCTCCGCCCACACCATAGCCTTCGAGGTTCAGGCGGGACGGCTGTCGGTGCTCGATGTGATCGGTATGCCAATTCGCCGCCAATGGTTTTCGGTCGTGCGCAGCGACCGCGTCGTGACGCCAGCCATCGGTGCGTTCTGCGCCTTCCTGGCGCGTAAGGGAGCCGCTTTCCTGCCGATCTCGGGTAAGCTCTATCCCGAAACCCGCTGAGACCTGCGGCGGCGCCAACCTGTCCATGGTTCAAAAAGTAGCAGCTATTCAGGGCAATTGAAGCCGTCGCGCCGTTTTGCTAACAAGGTGCGCAAAATGGAAACCTACTTGTATGGATGAACCGGGCACCGTCGTCATCGTCTCGCGGCAGGGCAGCGACTGGACATGGCCGCTTCACGTGCTGGCCGAGCGCTACGCATATCGTGTTGTTCTGGCGCACTCCTTTTCTGAAGCCCTGACCACGATGGCCACCATCCACGTCGATCTGGCCATAGCGGAGGATCATGCGGGGGAAGATGCCGGTCTCACCTTCCTTACCGGCCTTCGGGTGTCTCATCCCGACATCACCCGCATCTATGTGACGTCGAATTCGGACTGCATCTCGGAGCCGGCATTGTCCCAGGCGGCAATCTACCAGTTTCTGCTGAAGCCCGTTGATGCTTCGCAATTGGGCCTGCTTGTCGAAAGAGCATTGGAGACCCGCGAACTTGCACGCCGCCATCGCATCCTGTCTCGGGAGTTCAAGATCTCGGGCGACGGACTGATCTTCGGTGAGCGCAAGAATGCCGCCTTCAGAGCGGAGAGCCAGCGTTTCGAAAAACTCGTCTATGTCAGCGCGAAAATGGCTGAATTGTGCGATCTGGCACGGCAAGCGGCCAAGACCGAGCTGCCGATTCTCATCGAAGGGGAGACGGGCACCGGCAAGGAACTGCTGGCCAGGGCCATCCATTACAACTCGATGCGCCGGGCAAGTCCTCTGCTGGTCCAGAACTGCGGAGGCGTGCCGGACGAATTGCTGCAATCGGAATTGTTTGGACACAAGCGCGGATCCTTTACCGGAGCTATTTCGGACCGGCTGGGTCTGTTTCGCGCCGCCGACGGCGGGACGGTTTTCCTGGATGAGATTTCCGAAGTGTCGCCGTCCTTTCAGGTTAGCTTGTTGCGATTTCTCCAGGAGGGCGAGGTCAAGCCCCTTGGCTCCGACAGGGTCACACACTGTAATGTTCGCATCATCGTGGCATCCAACCGGCGCCTGAAAAATCTGGTCGCGCGTGGCGAGTTCCGGCAGGATCTCTATTTCCGGCTGAAAGGCTTTGAGTTCGAAGTCCCTTCCCTGAGAGAACGCCCCGAAGACATTGGACCCCTGGCGGAGTTCTTTGCGGCAAAACATGCCGATGCCATTGGCCGCAAGATTCTGGGAATCACGGCCAACACCATCGAAAAGCTTTCAAGCGGCGAATTTCCAGGCAATGTCCGGGAACTGGAAAATGAAATCCGCCGCATGGTGGCTCTCGCCAAGGATGGCGAATATCTGACGACACGCAACATGTCAGCGACGCTCCTTGCTGCGTCGCCCCGGCGCAGTTCGGAAGCCGTTGCCTTTCTCCCGGAGGGCGTGACGTTGAAGGACCAGGTGGAAAGCCTCGAAAAGCAGATCGTCAGCAGGGCACTTGTTCGCAATCACTGGAACCAAAGCCGCACGGCAAACGAACTCGGGCTGTCGCGGGTTGGTCTGGCAAACAAGATCAAACGCTACAGCTTGAACGAACACGGCCAGCAACACCAATGACGGCGAAGCCGTAGCGACAGGCTCCTGCCGTTGGCAATCGGTGATGCTGGATGTTGCGACGCAGGCTTGGCGGCAGTTGGCTGCTTGAGCCGGGGTGACAAATCGGTCATGTCCGCCCTATGCTCAAGCTTCGAGCGCGGACGTTTAGGAGAGCGCCATGAACCAAGCCGACGAACCCTCATCACCGCCGCAACCAGACATAATTCCTTTTCCCCAGTCCCGGGTTCTGCCTTCAAGCCGACACAAGCCGATCAAATATCTGGGGCAGGGGGCAATGGCAAAAGCGATCGGCGCGCCTGAACGGCAGGCGACGGGCCACTGGTGCAGTCGCTGCCAAGGCATCTGGTATGGCTATCTGCTCGAAGTCACATGTCCCGCCTGCGGTAATCGTCACGGATAGCAAACAGGTTGTGACGTCTTTGGCGTCGGTCACAATCTAGTTTCCAACAGCAAAGTTAGTTTGCAGCCTGGGACCCGCGCCAATTCGGCGGCCAGATCCGCGCAAGACACGCCAACATACTGATAACAAACGAATTCCTGACCATCGCTGGCGGCTGGCACGGCGCTTGCTTCACACTAATCGGAGGCGTGCCTACGGCAATGCTTCGTTACAGGCTGTGGAGGAGAGAATGGCCAATCTTTTGTGGCTCCAGGGTGGAGCATGCTCCGGCAACACGATGTCGTTTCTCAATGCCGAGGAACCGAGCGCGTGTGATCTGGTTACCGACTTTGGCATTAACGTGCTGTGGCATCCGTCGCTCGGGCTCGAGCTTGGCGAGAACCTGCAGAAGATGCTGAAGGCGCTGACCGCCGGCACGCTGGCGCTCGATATTTTCGTGTTCGAAGGCACCGTGGTGAATGCCCCCAACGGAACAGGCGAATGGAACCGCTTTGCGGGTCGTCCCATGCGCGACTGGGTAAGGGACCTGTGCAAGGTCGCCAATTTTGTCGTCGCCGTCGGCGACTGCGCGACGTGGGGCGGCATCCCCGCGACCGCGCCAAACCCGTCCGAAAGCGAAGGCCTGCAATTCCTCAAGCGCGGCCATGGCGGCTTCCTCGGCAAGGATTTCAAATCCAAGGCCGGCCTGCCAGTGATCAACATTCCAGGGTGTCCGGCTCACCCCGACTGGATCACGCAAATCGTGGTCGCCGTGGCGACCGGCCGTGGAGGGGATCTCACGCTGGACGAGTTCCAGCGTCCGAAGACCTTTTTTACGTCCTTCACGCAGACCGGCTGCACCCGCAACATGCACTTCGCCTACAAGGTTTCGGCGACCGAGTTTGGTCAGCGCAAAGGCTGCCTGTTCTACGACCTGGGCTGCCGCGGGCCGATGACGCATTCGCCGTGCAACCGCATTTTGTGGAACCGCCAATCGTCCAAGACGCGAGCGGGCATGCCGTGCATGGGCTGCACGGAGCCCGAGTTCCCGTTCTTCGATCTGGCTCCGGGAACTGTGTTCAAGACGCAGACCGTCATGGGTGTCCCAAAGGACATGCCGAGCGGGGTCGACAAGACCGGTTACATCAAGCTGACGGCCGCGGCCAAGGCTGCTTCGCCGCGCTGGGCTGAAGAAGACATCTTCGTCGTCTGAAGTCACCGATTGCTAGAATCCAATTTTCCAGGGAGGTCCGGAAGACCATGTCAGCTGCTGTTCAAACACTTGATATTTCTCCTGTCGGCCGTGTCGAGGGCGATCTCGACGTGCGCGTCGACATCCAAAATGGCGTTGTCGTCAACGCCTGGACGCAAGCCGAACTGTTCCGCGGGTTCGAGATTATCCTGCGCGACAAGGATCCGCAGGCGGGGCTGGTCGTCACGCCGCGCGCTTGCGGTATTTGCGGCGCCTCGCACCTGACCTGCGCGGCCTGGGCGCTCGATACCGCCTGGAAAGCCGAGGTTCCCCGCAACGCCATCCTTGCGCGCAATCTCGGGCAGATCGTCGAAAGCCTGCAGAGCTTGCCAAGACACCATTACGGCCTGTTCATGATCGACTACACGCACAAGAACTATTCGCATTCGAAATACTATGAGGAGGCGGTCAAGCGCTGGTCGCCATACACCGGCACCAACTATGAACTTGGCGTGACGATCTCTGGACGACCCGTTGAAATCTATGCCCTGCTGGGGGGCCAGTGGCCGCATTCCAGCTACATGGTGCCTGGCGGCGTGATGTGTGCGCCCACGCTTACTGACGTAACCCGGGCCTGGTCCATCCTCGAGCATTTCCGCCGCAACTGGATGGAGCCGGTTTGGCTGGGCTGCTCCTTCGAACGCTACGAGCAAATTCGTTCCTATGACGATTTCATGGCCTGGCTTGACGAGCGCCCCGAGCACGCGAACTCGGATCTGGGCATGTTTTGGCGCATGAGCGTGGACGTCGGTGTCGACAAGTATGGCAAAGGTCATGGGAAATACGTTTCGTGGGGCTACTTGCCGCATGAGGACAAGTACAATCGGCCGACGATCGAAAACCGCAACGCCTCGCTGCTGATGAAAAGCGGTGTCTATGACGGGGCGGCCGATACCCACAAGCTGATGGACCAGGTCCACACTAGAGAGGACGTCTTGCATGCCTGGTACGACGAGCCGAGCGGAAAGCATCCGTTCGATCGCACGACAAAGGCCGTCGGCAAGAATCCCGTCGAATACGATAATCAATACTCATGGTCGACCGCGGTGCGCCACGACAATAACGGTCGGCTCGAAGCTGGACCCTTGGCCCGCCAGCTTATCGCAGGTGGTAGCCACGGAGAAAGCTGGCAGCATCACGACCCGCTTGTTCTTGACATGTACAAGAAACTTGGCGGGGCCAGTGTCATGCTGCGTCACTTCGCCCGCATGCACGAGGGCGTTAAGCTCTATCGTCAGGCCGAGCATGCACTGCGCGAGTTTCGCCTCAATGACCCGTGGTACGTCAAGCCGACGGAGAAGGACGGCCGCGGCTGGGGAGCCACCGAAGCCATCCGCGGTGCGCTTTGTCATTGGATCGAGGTGCAAAACGGCAAGATCAAGAACTACCAGATCATCGCGCCGACCACTTGGAATGTCGGGCCAAGATCGGACGGTGGCGAGCTTGGCCCGATCGAGCAGGCGCTGATCGGCACGCCGATCGCGGATCCAAGTGATCCCGTCGAGGTCGGCCATGTCTGCCGCTCGTATGATTCCTGTCTTGTCTGTACCGTGCACGCCCATGATGCCAGCACCGGGACAGAACTCGCACGCTTCCGCACGGCTTGATTCGACGCGACGCGTCGAGCGCGCTCAGCCTCGATCGTCCGGCCGCGCGCCGGACGATCGGATCTGCTGCACACGAACCCGGGAGCGCAGGCAATGAATAGCGAGCAACAGCATGCTTTGCTGCGCAAGATGGCGCAATTGATGCAAGGCGGGCTAAAGACGCAGACCGAACCTTTTCCCGAAACGGAAAAGGAGTTTGCCGCGATTTTGACCGAACTGCGGCAGTTGAAGGCCGACGACATCGAGGGCAAGATGGTCATCAGCGGCTTCGTGGATCAACCCTACGGCCCTGACAAGCAGCGCTGCATGGAATGCATGTATTACCTCGTCCACCGAGAATGGTGCGACCTGCCGGAACTGGCCGTGCCGGTCGATGCCGATTGGTGGTGCAGGCTTTGGCGCATCTAGGCCCTTGCAACGACGTTGGGCCCGCGCGGTAGGAGGAGCCGGTGGCGAACGAAACCAACGACGAGAATGTGGCGGGCCAAATCCGCTCTTTGCTTGCTGGCGGCTTGAAGACCGAAGTTTTTCCACGTGCCGACGACCAGGACAGCGTGGCCGAAATCCTTGGCCGTTTGCGCGAGGCTGGCGGCGACATTTCGGCTGGACTGGTGATTGCGGGCTTCACCCTCCAGCCCGTGGAGCACGGCGGCATCGAGCAGGCCTGCGAGACCTGCATGTACTATCTGGTCCACCGGCGCTTCTGCGAGCTTCCCGAACTCGCCGTTCCCGTTGAACCGCAGTGGTCCTGCCGTCTCTGGCGCATATGAGTGCACTTCTATGATCATCGTCATCGGCTGCGGAAATCTGAACCGGCAAGACGATGGGGTGGGCATAGAGGTCATACGCGCGTTGCGGCACCGCAACCTCGAAGGACCGGATGTCAAATTGCTGGACGCCGGTACGGACGGCATGTCGGTCATGTTTGCCGCGCGCGGTTGCACGTCCTTGATCGTGGTCGATGCGTCAAAAACCGGGGTAACGCCAGGCGCCATTCACGAGGTGCCTGGCACTGTCCTTGAACGCCCCTATGTCCCCGGTCTCAACCTTCATGATTTCCGCTGGGACGCGGCCCTTTATGCCGGACGGCAGATTTTCCGCGAGGAGTTTCCCACCGACGTGACGGTCTTTTTGATAGAGGCGGCCGAACTTGGCTTCGGCATAGGGTTGTCGCACGATGTCGCTGCATCGGCTGAGCAGGTTTCACGGCGTATCGAGGTGCTCATCGGCGCAATGTTGGCCAACGTGCCCGCATGAACGCACCCCCCGCCAGTGTCCAGATCAGGCGCGGCGGGCTCTATCTGTCTTCGGCAACATGCGACCGATATTTCGCCGGCCTGGAGAGCGTCATTCTGCTGCGGCGCGACGACGACCTGGTGATCCTGCCGGTTCGTCACGCCGCATCTGGCGGCTATCTGCTGAAGCATCGCAACGGTGCAGGGGACCGCGTGGTCTTTGCGCCGGATTTCTTCCGGGAGCATGGGATTGATGATGAAACGGTGCGCGAATTTTTCGCGCAGTGGGACTCGGAGCAGGCCGCACTCGTAGCCAAAAATATGTTTTGTGTAAACTAGGTTACCAGTTGGTAATTTAAGTAGACAGCTTTGGAAAACTAGGCTAGCTTTTTGCCAAGATAATAAGCTGCGCCAAAAGCAGCCGTGGAGGAAGCCCAGTTGCAGAGCACTCGCGCCGAAGATGAGGTGCGCGCAGCAATTGCTGCGGCAGAAGACGAATCGTCGAGCCCCGCCGAGCGGGCCGAGATGCTCATGGAAATCGCCATGGGACTCCAGCAGCGCCCCAAGAGCGCTGAGCAGATCCTGGCAGCAGTCGACCTCTACGATCGCGCGCTCAGTGTCTGCCCGCAGGATGAACGCCTGCTCGCGGCCCGTATCTTTGCCCGCAAGGGCACGGCTCTTTTGATCCTTCCCGACGAAGGAACGGCAGCGTTGCAACAAGCGCGCGCCGCCTTCGAGGCCGCCATGCCATCCCTGGTCGATTTCGGTCGGCCAGAAGAACTGGCAGAGGCGGAAATGAACCTTGGTCTGGCGATCCAGAATCTGGCCGGCCAGCACAAGGCCCGCATCACCGACGCGATTTCGGCCTATCAGCGGGCGCTGCGCACGTTCGACAAGGCACACTTCCCAAAGGAATTCGCCATCCTGCAGAACAATCTGGCGACGGCGTTTCTCTCCATTCCGTTCACCGATGCCAGATCCAAGATGCGGGAGGCGCTGGCCGTGCAAGCCTTCGAAGAAGGGTTGAAGATCGTCAATCTGATCGATCATCCCACCGAATACGCTATGTTGCAGAACAACCTCGGCAATGCCCTGCAATACGCGTCCTCAAGCCATACGCTGGAGAACAACCTGCGCGCGCTCGACGCCTATGACGAAGCTCTGAAGGTTCGTCTGCGGGCCACCATGCCGCTCGAATATGCCAACACGGTCGCCAACAAGGCGAATTGCCTGTGGAATCTTCCCGACGACCCGGAACGGCCGGAGAACGGCAACCGCGCCAATGTGCGCGCGGCTCGGGAGTATTATCGCGAGAGCCGGGAGATTTTCAGCGCCAGCGGGCAGGCCGAGAAGGCCCGCACCGTTGCCGAGGCCCTCGAGCAGATCGAACGTGAACTGCTCTCGGCAGCCCCTGGCGATAGCGATCAACAAGGTGGCGGGGAACACCGACATCTCAACTGAACCGAACTCAAGGAGACTATGACGTGGCAGGAGTTGAACTGACGGCAGCTGGCGCGCTGGTTGCGCTCATCATCGGACTGGTCTGCTCCGGCATCGGCGGAGCGATCGGCGGTATCGCGATTGGCGGAAAATCATTGGGCAACGAACTTGCCGCCATGATGGGCAGTTTTTACGGACCGATCGCTGGCGTGCCGGGACTGGTCGCCGGACTGATAATTCTGGCGCTGATCGGCTGAGGGGCAATCATGTTGGAAATGGCAAAAAGCTCGATCACGCTCTTCTTTCGGGGAAAGCTCTTCTCCGAACCCGGCAAAGTCTATCGCCAGACAGCGATAGGCGCGACTATCACCGCCCTGCTTGTCATTGCCCTTGCCAAGGCCGGCCTGCCGTTGGCGGCCGCAGCGGCACTTGCCTGCCTCATTGGCGGTGGACTGCAGCCGTACCTGTTCAAGAACCTCAAGTACCGTTGATATGAACGCCATCGATCAGATCCCGACCAAACGCGAGGATCTCGCCGGTCTTGCCGGCGACATCGAGCGTGTCGAGGCGATCTTTTCGAGCTGGGACGAGACGCAGCGCAACGCGGTCGAGGCCTACCGTCGCGCCATAGAGGACCTGCATGGGGAGGCGTTGCGACGCCTGGTGCGGGCGTTGAAAGATGAACCGGCCGCGCTCACGGCGATGAAGCAGGCGGTTACCGACGAGGTCGTCTATGCGGTGCTGCGCCGTCACAACATCCTCAAGCCCAGCCTCAGTGAGCGGGTAGAGGCGGCGCTGGACGGCGTGCGCCCGATGCTTGCCTCGCATGGCGGCAATGTCGAGTTGGTCAACGTCAGGCCGCCGGCGATCGAGGTGCGGTTCGTCGGCGCATGCGACGGCTGTCCGGCCTCCGCTCTCACTTTCCATGCAGGCGTAAAGAAAGCAGTCGAGGAAGCCTGTCCCGAGATCACCGATATCGTTCAGATCAAGGGCATGAGCAACGCTGCCGACAATGATAGTGTCCGCTTCGTCAGTCCGTTCGCGCTCGGCGCCGTCGGCGGCTGGCATTTGGTGTGCCGCCTCGATGAGATCCCGCAGGGCGGCATCAGTGCCGTCGTGGTCGGTGGGCAAAATGTGATCCTGTCGCGTCAGGAGGGGGTCGTTTCCTGCTTCCAGAATGCCTGTGCGCACCTTGGCATGGAGCTCGACGGCGGTAGCATCGATGAAGGCATCATCACCTGTCCATATCATGGCTTCCGGTATGATCTTTCCAGCGGCGAGTGCCTGACCGCGCCCGAAGTGGCACTTCAGTCGCATGCCGTGCGCGTCATCGGCAATCGGGTCGAGGTGAGGCTGTCGTCATGATGCGCATCTCCCTGGCGCCCGATTACCGCCGTCCTCTCCCGGGCAGCGTCACACAACAGCTGCTCGATCCGCGCGGTGCGCGAACTGTTCTCGGTGACCAGATCGCTGCCAACGGAGTTCCAGATCCCATCAGGCCTCAACCGAATTCGCTGTTTGGGCCGCGTGGCGTCTGCTTCGCACCGCACGGTGGACCGTTCTTCGTTGCCGATACCGGCCATCATCGCCTGATGATCTGGAACAAGGTGCCGCAAGCAGACAATGCCGACGCGGACCTGCTGATCGGCCAGCCTGATTTTTACTCCGAAGGTCGCAACGCGCATGGGCCGGTTGGTCCCGCCACGTTGAACATGCCGACGGGACTGTCGAGCGATGGCAAGGTGCTCGCCATTGCCGACGCATGGAACCACCGTGTGCTGATCTGGCGCACACTGCCCGAGCATTCGAACCAGCCGGCGGACCTGGTGCTCGGGCAGGCGGATTTTTCCAGCGGCGCCGCCAACCGTGGCGCGGCAACTGCCGCGGCCGATACGCTGAACTGGTGCTATGGGGTCACAATCGCCGATGGCAGGGTGTTTGTTGCCGACACCGGAAACCGTCGGGTGCTGGTCTGGAACTCCATGCCGCGGCGTAACGGCCAGCCTGCCGATCTGGTGCTCGGCCAGGTTGATGCAACCACCCGCGATGACAATGCCTCCGGGGTTGGCGGCGCTGTCGGCATGCGCTGGCCGCATAGCGTGGCTGTCGAAAACAACAAGATTCTGGTGGCGGACGCCGGCAACAACCGCATCATGGTCTGGAATTCCATGCCCAATGCCGATGGCGCGCCCTGCAGCTTCGTGCTGGGTCAATCCGGCTTCGACGGCAATGACCACAACAGGGCCTCCTATCATCCAAACAATCGTGCACTCAACATGCCCTATGGCATGGCCGTACACGACGGCACCCTCGTGTGCGCCGACACCGCCAATTCCCGGTTGATCGGCTACCCGCTCGACGATCTCCGCATGGATGCTGCTGCTTGCGGTCTCGCCGCCCAGTCCGGATTTGCCGACAAGGGCGACAATCGCTGGCGCTTTGCCACCCGCGACAGCGTCTGCTGGCCGTTCGCATTGGCCGCGTCGGGGAAAACGTTGGCGATCGCCGATACGGGCAACAATCGCGTCCTGTTGTGGGAGGCGGTGTCATGAACACGCCGCTGCGGATGGCCGACGCGACGCGCAGTGTCGAGATAAGGGTCCGCGGCCGTGTGCAAGGTGTTGGTTTCCGGCCGACGGTGTGGCGGATCGCCAGCCGGCTGGGCCTCGACGGCGACGTGCTCAACGACAGCCAGGGCGTGTTGATCCGCGTGCGTGGCGTCTCGTCGACCATTGCAGCACTTGTCGAGGAGTTGCGGGCGTCGCCGCCGCCGCTGGCCGAAATCACGGCCATCGAGACCCGCCCTTGTGAGGGCGACTTGGCGTCCGGCTTCGTCATCGTCGACAGCGAGGCGGGTGTTCATGCCCGCACCGAAATATCGCCCGATGCCGCCATGTGTAGCGTCTGCGCGGCCGAAGTGCTCGATCCGTTCCTGCGGCGTTTCCGCTATCCCTTCACCAACTGCACCCATTGCGGGCCACGGCTGAGCATCGTTCGCGGCGTTCCTTACGACCGCGCCACCACGACCATGGCGCCGTTTCCGCTGTGCCAGGCCTGTGGCGCCGAATATCGTGATCCTGGCGACCGCCGCTTTCATGCCGAGGCGACGGCCTGCCATGTCTGCGGACCGACAGCAAGATTGATCCGCTTCGATGGCCGCGCCTTCTCCTTCGAGCAGCATTCAATGCTCGATGATGTGGACGCGGCATTGAGCCTGATCCAGAAAGGCGAGATCGTCGCCATCAAGGCACTTGGCGGCTATCAGCTTGCTTGCGATGCCACCCGGCCGGAGGCGGTGGCTTTGCTGCGTCAACGCAAGCGCCGCGACGCAAAACCCTTCGCGCTGATGGCGCGTGACCTCGATGTTGTTCGCCGCCACGCAACGGTCAGTGACGCGGAAGCGGCAGCCCTTGCAAGCCGCGAGGCGCCAATTGTCCTGCTTGCCGCCACCGGACCCGAAAAACTGCCCGCCGAGATCGCGCCCGGTCTGCAGACCCTGGGCTTCATGCTGCCTTCAACCCCTTTGCATCTGCTCTTGCTCAGGCGCATGGGCCGGCCGGTGGTCATGACCAGCGGCAACCTGTCCGATGAACCGCAGCTTGTCGATGACGCGGAGGCGGCAGCAAAACTGTCCTCGATCGCACCATACGCTTTGACCCACAATCGCGATATCGCCAACCGCATCGACGATTCCGTTGTGCGCCACATGGGCGCAAAACTGCGCGTGCTGCGCCGCGCGCGCGGCTATGCGCCGGCTTCGATCGAGCTTCCGCCAGGCTTCGAGGCGGCGCCAGAAATCCTGGCTTACGGTGCTGAACTGAAAGCGACCTTCTGTCTGATCAAGGACGCCCGGGCTGTGCTGTCGCAGCACCAGGGCGATCTCGAAGACGCACTGACCTACGACGACTATCGCAAGAACCTCGTCCTTTATCGCGATCTTTTCGATCATCGCCCGGTGGCCTTGGCCGCGGACCTGCATCCTGAATATCTGTCAGCGAAACTGGCGCGCGCCACCGCCAGGTCTGACAACCTGCCGCTTGTGGAGGTTCAGCATCATCATGCGCATGCCGCTGCCTGCCTCGCTGAAAACGGACGGTCATTGAACGCCGATCCTGTCCTGGCCATCGTGCTCGACGGGCTCGGCTACGGATCGGACGGTGCGATCTGGGGCGGCGAGTTCCTGCTCGCGGACTATCGCCGCTTCGAACGGCTTGGCACGTTCAAGCCGGTCGCCATGCCAGGGGGCGCTCAAGCCATACGCGAGCCGTGGCGCAACCTCCATGCCCATGTTTTGTCCGAGATGGGATGGCCGGCCTTCGCCATGAATTTTGGCGAACTGGACCTGTTTGCCGCGCTCACCGCCAAGCCGTTGGCGAGCGTCGAGGCCATGATCAAGGCGTCCCTCAATTCGCCCAACGCGTCATCTTGCGGTCGCCTGTTCGACGCAGTCGCTGCGGCTCTCGGAATCTGTTTCGACCGTCAGGCCTATGAGGGCGAGGCGGCCGCGCGGCTGGAGGCGATGGTCTCGGCCCGCTCGCTTGAAGAGGAGGGCGATGCTCTCGCCTATCCGTTACCGATCCCCAACCTGAAAGGTTCAGGCTTGCCATACATTGAACCGCTGGGCATGTGGAACGCTGTCTTTGGCGACCTGATCCTGAAAACGCCGGCGCCCCTCATCGCGGCGCGCTTCCACAAGGGTCTGGCGAAATCCATCGCCGCCATGGCTTTGAAGCTGGCGCGTCGCGACGAAGACGGCGCCCTGCCGCGTTTCGACACGGTGGTCCTGTCGGGCGGCTGCTTCCAGAACAAGGTGCTGTTCGAGCAGGTCCTCGGCCGGCTTGAGGACCTCGATTTCAACGTCCTGACGCATTCCCGCGTGCCTTCCAATGATGGCGGCGTCGCGTTCGGCCAGGCCGTGATCGCGGCAGCCCATCTCATCGACGCCGGCGGTGTCCGACAGAAAGCGAGCTGACAATGTGCCTTGGCATTCCTGGAAAGATCCTCAAGATCGACGATCATGAAAAGAAGCTGGCGACCGTCGATGTCAGCGGCGTCAGGCGACAAATCAACATCGCCTGCATTGTCAACGAACACCATTCGGTCGACGACTGCGTCGGCGACTGGGTGCTGATCCATGTCGGTTTCGCCATGAGCCGCATCGACGAGCGTGAAGCAGCCGAAACCTTAAAAATCCTCACCGAACTCGGCGAAGCGCAAGCCGAGATGGAGTCCATGCGGCTGTCGGCGGTCCATTAGGAGGACGTGAAAATGTCCAGCGAAAGCGAACTGAAAGGGCTCTATCCATTCCTGCACGGCAAGGCGCAGAATCCGGAAAAGATGAATGCGGCGCTGCTGCATTCCGTTGCCGAAAAGGCCCGCGACACACGCGAAACCAATGAGCGCTTCTTTGGAGATCAGGCCGGCATCCTCGTCGCCGCCGCGCATGCGCTGGCGGATGTCTACCGCAACAACGGTCAGCTGTTCTCCATGGGCAATGGCGGCTCGAGCTGCGATGCGTCCCATGTCGCGGTCGAGTTCGTCCATCCCGTGACCGCCGGCCGGCCGGCGCTCGCCGCCACCAATCTCGTTGCCGATCTGGCGATGATTTCAGCCGTCGGCAACGATCTCGGCTTCGACCATGTCTTCGTGCGCCAACTGCTGGCGCACGGCCGCAAGGGCGATGCGCTGATCGGCATCTCGACCAGTGGCAATTCGCAAAACCTGGTCGCGGCCTTCGCCAAGGCCAAGGAGATGGGCGTCCATACCATCGGGCTCGCCGGCGGCGACGGGGGGCGCATGAAATCGTCAGGCACCGTCGAGCATTTGCTCGTCGTGCCGTCGACCTCGATCCACCGCATCCAGGAATGCCATGTCGCCGCTTACCACATCCTGTGGGACCTCGTGCACACGCTGCTCGCCGACGAACGCGGCTCCGCCGCCGCAAAAGGAAGCGCCCAATGAAATACACCGACGAATTCCGCGACGCGGAAAAGGCGAAAGTCTTGATCAAGGAAATCGACAAGCTTGTCGCCACCATCGAGATCGCAAAAACGCGCCCGATCAACATCATGGAGGTCTGCGGCGGCCACACCCATTCGATCTTCCGCTACGGGCTGGAAGGCATGCTGCCTGACGCCATCGAACTCGTGCACGGGCCGGGTTGTCCGGTCTGCGTGCTGCCGATGGGCAGGGTCGACGATTGCGTGTCGATCGCCGAGCGGCCGGAAGTGATCTTTACCACCTTCGGTGACGCCATGCGTGTGCCCGGCTCAAAGAAGAGCCTGCAGCAGGCAAAGGCCGATGGCGCCGATGTGCGCATGGTCTATTCGCCGATGGACGCGCTGTCGCTGGCGCGCAAGAACCCGGATCGAGAGGTGGTGTTCTTCGGCCTCGGCTTCGAAACCACAATGCCGTCCACGGCACTGACGGTGCTGCAGGCCGAAGCCGACGGCATCGAAAACTTCTCGGTGTTTTGCAACCACATCACCATCGTGCCGACGATCAAGGCGATCCTCGACAGCCCGGATCTGCATCTCGACGGCTTCCTGGGACCAGGCCATGTCTCTATGGTCATCGGGACCGCCCCTTACGAATTCATCGCCGACTTCTACAAGCGGCCCATGGTCGTCGCCGGCTTCGAACCCCTCGATGTCCTGCAATCGATCTGGATGGTGCTGAAGCAGATCAAGGATGGCCGCGCCGAGATCGAAAACCAGTATGCCCGCATCGTTCCTGAGGCGGGAAACAACGCCGCTCTCACTGCCGTGGGCAAGGTCTACGAACTGCGTGAATTCTTCGAATGGCGGGGGCTCGGCTCCATCGACCATTCCGGCGTCAAGGTGCGCGATGACTATGCCCGCTTTGATGCCGAGCGCAGGTTCGCCATCCCCGGCGTCAAGATAGCCGACCCCAAATCCTGCCAGTGCGGCGAGGTCCTGAAGGGCGTCATCAAGCCGTGGCAGTGCAAAGTGTTCGGCACCGCCTGCACCCCGGAGATGCCGCTCGGTGCCCTAATGGTTTCATCCGAGGGCGCTTGCGCTGCCTATTACCAGTATGGCGGCGTCAAGAAGCATACCACGGTCCGGTCCGGTAGCCAGCCGGTGAGCGTGTCATGAACATGCGGCCACCCCCACCCAAACGCGTGCTGGGACGGGTTTTCATCCCCACCGTGACGCTTGCCCATGGCGGCGGCGGCAAGGCGATGAAGGACCTGATCGACGATGTCTTCATCAGCGCCTTCGCCGATGGCGCACCTGAAGTGCTGGAAGACCAGGCGCGCTTCGATCTCGCAATGCTGGCAACGCATGGCGACCGGCTTGCCTTCACCACCGATTCCTTCGTTGTCGACCCGCTGTTCTTTCCCGGCGGGGATATCGGCAAGCTTGCTGTCTACGGCACTGTCAACGACCTGGCGGTCGGCGGTGCCAAGCCGCTCTATCTGTCCTGCGCCGTCGTCATCGAGGAAGGCATGAAGGTCGAGGTGCTGCGCCGGATCGCGCTCTCGATGGCGCAAGCGGCACGCGAAGCCGGCGTCACCATCGTGACGGGCGACACCAAGGTCGTTCAGCGCGGCGCATGCGACAAGATGTTTATAACGACCACCGGAATTGGGGTGATCCGGCCCGGACTTGAACTCGGCATCGACCATGTCAGGCCGGGTGACGCTATCCTGGTTAACGGCCTGTTGGGTGATCATGGCGCGGCGATCCTGTGCGCGCGCGGCGACATGGCGCTGGAAGCCTCGATCGAGAGCGATTGTGCGGCTCTGCATGAACTGATCGAGTTGCTGCTCGCCGCCGCGCCCGGCACGCGCTGTATCCGTGACGCAACACGCGGCGGCATCGCTACGGTGCTCAACGAGATCGCCGACGCCTCCGCGGTGTCGATCGAAATCGACGAGGCAGCGACGCCGCTGCGCGATGAAGTGCGCGGCTTTTGCGAGATACTCGGTCTCGACCCGCTTTATCTGGCCAACGAAGGCAAGATCGTCATTGCGGTGCCGGCCGAAGAAAGTGAGGCCGCGCTTGCCGCATTGTGCGCGCATCCGCACGGCCAGGGCTCTGCAATCATCGGCCATGCCGGCCTCGGCGAGCCGGGGCGCGTGACCATGCAGACCTTGTTTGGCGGCCGGCGCATCGTCGACATGCTGGTCGGCGAACAATTACCGCGGATTTGTTGAGGAAGGCCCGTGCACGAACTCGGCATCACGCGCAACATCGTCTCCATCGTCGAGGAAGCGGCGAAGGGCCGCCGCGTCAGGCGCGTGACACTTGATGTGGGTCAGCTTTCCGGGATCATGCCCGACGCCATCCTGTTTTGCTTCGACATTGTCGCCAAGGGCACATTGCTCGATGGCGCCCGGCTGGACATCCACAAGATTGCCGGGCGTGCAAGCTGCCGGACTTGCAGCGCAACGTTCGAGACGGCAACCCTTTATCAGGCCTGCGCCTGCGGCTCCCATGCCATCGACCGGTTGGCCGGCGAGGAACTGAAGATCCGGGAAATGGAAATCGAGGAGGCTGCCTGATGTGCGGAACCTGTGGCTGCGGCTCCAAGGCCGAAACCCGAATTCTCAACCTGCAAACCGGCAAGGAAACGGCTCTCAGCGACGGGCACGGTCATAGCCATGCGCATAAGGGCGACTTGGCGCATCGGCACGGCCACGATCATGACCACAGCCACGCCCATCCGCACGACCATGGCGACGGACATAGCCACGATCACCAGCATCCGCACAGTCATGGCCACGACCACACTCATGGCCACGAGCACGGGCACGACCACGCGTTCGAGCAGGCGCGCGAGCATCGCCACCATCACGATCATCCCCATGACGACGCGGAGTTGCATGGTCACGACCATTCGCATGAGCATGATCACCACGGTCATGATCATGCTGACGGCCATCATCACCATGGTCACGAGCATCGCCACCGCCAAACCGCGGTGGTCGAACTCGAAATGCAAATCCTGGCCAAGAACGACGCACTCGCGGCCAGCAATCGCGGCTGGTTCGCCGGTCGCGAGATACTGGCGCTGAACCTTGTTTCTTCGCCAGGCTCCGGCAAGACGACGCTGCTTGAGCGCACCATCCGCGATCTCAAGGACCAGATGCTGATCTCGGTCATCGAGGGTGACCAGGCGACCGCCAATGACGGCGAGCGCATCCGCGCCGCGGGGGCTGCCGCCATCCAGGTCAACACCGGCGCCGGCTGCCATCTTGAAGCCGACATGCTGGCCAAGGGGCTGGCCGAGCTGAAGCCGGCCTTCGGTTCCGTGGTCATGATCGAAAATGTCGGCAATCTTGTCTGCCCGGCGATGTTTGACCTGGGCGAACACGCCAAGGTGGTCATACTCTCGGTCACCGAGGGCGATGACAAGCCGCTGAAGTATCCGCACATGTTCCGTGCTGCCAAGGTCATGATCATCAACAAGATCGATCTTTTGGCGCATGTCGATTTCGACGTCGACACCGCCATCGCCAACGCGCGGCGGATCAATCCCGAGATTGCCACGCTTAGCGTGTCGGCAAAGACGGGGGAGGGGCTCGGGGGTTGGTATGAATGGCTTCACAACGAAGCGGCGCAGGTAGGGCTCTAGGCCTGGATGCGCTAGATCGTCCCAGAATTTGCCGCGCCATACACGGACCGGGGAGGAGAGAAATGACGCAAGGAGCCGCGCTCACGGCGCCAGCGATGCACCAGGAACCGGCTAAACGACGTCTGCCCAATCCCTTCGACGACCAGCCGGTGCGTGTGAGAACCAAGGCGGTGATGATCTACGTCTTGCTGATCGCCGCCAACATCGCTGCGTGGATGTGGGCCTGGGTCGCTTTTTCCGACCGGCCGGCCCTGCTCGGCACCGCTTTGCTCGCCTATATGTTCGGTCTCAGGCACGCATTCGACGCTGACCATATCGCAGCCATCGACAACGTCGTGCGCAAGCTGATGCAGGAGGGCAAGGCCCCTTACGCGACCGGCTTCTTCTTTTCGCTCGGCCACTCAAGCATCGTCGTCCTGGCCTCGATTGCCATCGCTGCGTCCGCCACGATGATGCAAGGCAGACTGGATGAGTTTCACAATCTGGGCGGGTTGATCGGGACCAGCATCTCGGCCCTGTTCCTGCTGGTGGTCGGCATCGCGAACCTGTTCATCCTCAAGGGCATATGGGCGGCTTTCATCCGGGCGCGCCGTGGCGAGAAGATCGTCGACGAGGATCTCGACGCCCTGCTTGCCGGGCGTGGCTTGATCGCCCGCATTTTCCGCCCGCTATTCGGCATCGTTTCTCGCTCCTGGCACATGTATCCGATCGGCTTCCTCTTCGGTCTCGGCTTCGACACCGCGACGGAAATCGGCCTGCTAGGCATCTCCGCAACCCAGGCAACGCAGGGCATTTCATTCTGGTCTATTCTGATTTTTCCAGCGCTTTTCACCGCCGGGATGTCCATCATGGACACAACGGACAGCGTATTGATGACTGGCGCCTACAGCTGGGCGTTCGTCAATCCGATGCGAAAGCTCTGGTATAATCTCACCATCACAATTGCCTCAGCGGTGATCGCGATCTTCATAGGCGGCATTGAGGCGCTCGGGATCCTCGCCGACAAGCTTGGTCTGCAAGGCGGGCTTTGGGGCGCGGTTGAAGGGATCAATGAGAATTTTGCCACTTTCGGCTATGCGATTGTCGGTATCTTCGTGGTGAGTTGGGTGGTCTCTGTGATCGTCTACCGAGCGAAAGGCTACGGAAGATTGAGGCTGGAGAACACCTAGGCTCCGATGTGCTGGATCTCGACCTAGTAACGCGAGATGCTCTGGTTGAAAGACGTCTGGCGCTTGATAATGAGAAATCGGCTGGGTGGAATGGCACATTCGCTTGGTACCTGAGAAACCTTTGAATTCACGGCCAAGGCGGCTCAAGTGGCCGGAAATTGCACCCTGGTAGACCCGGCAAGTTCCTCATCAAACCATGCGTTCACTCCTGCGTCCGGAATTTGATCGGAACCCCGTCCGGTTCAAACTCGGAATCCGCACTGTGGACGCGATCAATGTCCGTCCCCGATCGCAGGCGCGCCTTCAACGTATTCCTGCTCCAACACCGGAGCCAGCGCTGCAACCAGCCCGGCAGAAAGTCCGACCGCTGGTGTTCTTCCTCTCTCAGTGGGCGGCGATCATTCGATAACTTACCCGATCCTGAAAGCCGTCGGAAAGAAGGCTCCTGTCGGATTGATTCATATAGACGCCCACTGCGACACCGGCGGTACGTTCGACCTTACCAAGTTCCATCACGGCGGCCCTTTTCAGAGGCCGTTTGGAAAATCGGAAAATTGGGATTTCGGCGGAGGCGGGTTTGTGGTTCATCTTGGGGATGTGGACCAAACAGAGCCGTGGCCGGATGGCCTAGATCGCCAAGAAGACCCAGCGCTACCCGTCCGATCTGACGGACGAAGAGTGGGAACAGATCGCTGCGCTGATGGCTAAGCCTGGGCGTCGCGGCCGCCCGCGCGAGGTTGTGAGGTAATTAACGCGGTGCGCTACCTCGTGCGCTCGGGTTGCGGCTGGCGGATGCTGCCGATCCATTTCGGCGCCTGGCAGACGGTCTACGGCTGGTTTCGCGAGTTGGCGCGGCGCTTTCTGTTCCAGACCATTCACGACGTGGCGCTGATGCTGGACCGCCAGCGGGCCGGGCGCGAGGCCAGCCCCACGGCTGGCGTGATCGACAGCCAGTAGGTCAAGGCGCCGCAAGCTGAAAACAAGGGGTACGACGCCGGCAAGAAGATTGTCGGCCGCAAGCGCCACATCGCCGTCGATACCGACGGGCGGTTGTTGATGGTCAACCTGAGGCCGGCCGACATCTCCGACAGCGCCGGCGCACAGGCGATTCTGGATGGTATCCGCAAGCGCTGGCCCTGGGTGAAGCATCTGTTCGCCGACGGCGCCTACGACCGGCTCACGTTCACGGACAAGGCCGCCTACCTCGATTTCGTGGTCGAGATCATCCGTCGCTCCGACGACCAGAAGGGCTTCCAGGTTCTGCCCCGCCGCTGGGTCGTCGAGCGGACCTTCGGCTGGATGACAAGATGGCGCCGCCTAGTGCGCGACTACGAGCAGCGTAACGATGTCTCGCAAGCCATGATCCTCGTCGCTATGGGCGGAAATCTTATCCGCAGAACCGCTCATCTGTGAGTTTCCAAACTCTTACATCGCCTTCGACCTTCGGGTGAAATGGAGTCATTTTGTATGGCAACAATGAAGGGCGCCTTGCTCAAGGGCGCCCTTCGCATCGGCGGCACGCTTCGATCCGGGGAGTACAGACCTTAGCATTCTGGAGGAGCCGCCGATGAGCGCTGTTTGGTATTCCGCTTCGCCATCGCTGGCTGGATTAGCGAAGCCTGGTGTCCGCAACCGCAATGCTGCGGGCACCCTGGTTCAATGGTGCGATCCGCTAGAACGAGCGCTGGAAGCGGAGGATACCGCCGATGCTGTTTTCCTTGTCGGCCTTGGTCCAGTTGGTGACGGTGTCTGCGCCGACATGCAGATAGTCGACTTCGGCCGTGACCTTGAAGCCCTTGACGATTTCATAGGCAATGTTCGCAGCTACGCCGAAGTTCTTGCCTTCGTCATAGGAGAGCTGGGTGTTGAACGAAGTCTTCTCGTTGATGGTGTAGGTGCCACCACCCCAGATCGCCCAGTTGCCGCTCCACTGCTTGTAGAAGCCGCGGCCGTGCGCGTCGATAGCGTTGCCCGCGTCGTCCAAGAGGTTGTCGTCGGTGCCGTAGCCACCCATGATGAATAGTGACAGGTTGTCCATCGGCTTTACGTCCAAGCGGACCTTGCCGGCCACTTCCTCGTAGTTGCTGTCGTAGGCGACGACGCCGGTGATGGCGCCCCAGCCCTGCGTGTACTTCACGCCGCCGACGACATGCGGAACATAGCTGTCGATCGTGCCGACCGCGCCGGAGCCCTCTTCGAGCGAGGCCACGGCCGTGAAGCCATTGCCGGCGTCGAAGTAGTACTGCACGACGTTGGTGTCGAAATCGCCGTAAGGAACCAGCGTATCCTGGATGACGGCGCCGGCGTAGCCGATGAAGGTGTCGAAGGCCGATTCGTCCTTACCGACGCGCAGACCACCGAGTTGGATCCAGGCGAATTTCACCGAGACGCCCTTGTCGAAGGCGGTATTGCTGGTTGCCGTGTTGCCGAAGTTGAAGCGCATTTCGGTGTAGGTCTTTAAGGTGCCTAGCTCGGTTTCCTGGCCGGTCCAGGTCTTAAAGGTGAAGCGGGCGTTCTTCTTCCAGGTGTCCTGGATATCGCCGTCCTGGCGGTCCGTGGCGAGTGCACCATCGAACGAGCCAATGTCGCCGGCGCCGATGTCATAGCGGACATAGCCGCCTATGCGCAGGCAGGTTTCGGTGCCCGGAATATAGAAATAGCCGGCGCCGTAGACGTCGCAGATCTTGACGTATTCGGCCGGTTCCGGCTCGGCGACGACGACCGCGTCGGCCGCACGCGCGCCCGTAACTGCGATCAGAGCCGCAGCGGAGCCGAGAAGAAGGCTCTTGATGTTCATTTTGATCTCCACTCAAAAGATTAAAAAAAGGGCCAGGGTATCTTTGCTGAAAGACAGCACCCCCTCCCATTCCCCACGATCGAGAACCATGCGCACCACGCTGCTCCCTCGCAGTTTGACGCTACCGGCTGCGTTGAATTATTCAATACTTCTGGCGCTTGGCGCAGCGGTATATACAGCAACTGTTGCAGTTATGTCGCGAAAATACAAATATATACTGCACTATTGGTACAAACTATACAAACAGATCAATCTGTACAATTGGAAATAGCTGGCAGATATACACGAATCAATGGGGGGGCGGTGCGCACGCGCTCGGCCGGCATCGCTGCCAGCCGACGCTGATTTGCAGCTGGGCCCGTGAGTTCGGCTTTATGTCAAGGAAAAGTCTCGTGCGGCCAAAACGACTTCTTCAGCCAGATCTTGCCTGAGCATTTCTATGGGAACGCGACCATCGAGAAGCGGCGAAGGACGGATCAGCCAGAACCAGGCCAGTCTTGGATTGGAGATCGAGGCGAGCACCTGCCGAATTCCAGGTGCTGGCCTGCCGTCGATGAACTGAGCCAACGGGAACACATGCTTGCGGGCGCCTTTTCGCAGTGCCACCACGTCGTTTTGCCGTTGCCACCAATGCAGTGTCGATCGCGGTATGCCGAAGCGTTTTTCCAGATATGTTGGCCCTGCAACCTGACCAGCCCAGTCTTGAATGCCAAGGCAATCGCTTTGCTGATCTCGCGTTTTTTGGACTGCGCTCCCATGAGCGCCCTCGGTTCGAACCGTGAGCGGAACTCCCTCACGAGCGCCGGCACTGAAATCTCGCGCTGCTTCGGCCGCGAGCCTGTGAACAAATTCGGAGGCCAGGGCGGTCAAATCGTCATGAACCGCTCGTTTGCGAGTTAGCGAAGGTAGATCGGTGCCAGCGATGTTGCCAGCGCTCATGTGGGCTGGGGTTGAAGTGTGTGCCTCTATGACCTCGTCTAATTGAGCCAGGACGCGCCGGACCTCTTTTGCAACCAAGCTAGAGCGTTTCCTCTTTTGAGAGAATCGTAGGATTCCCAAATCAGGGCGATTGTGATTCAAGATGCTGGCTGGATTGGAGGCCAGCATCTGATGACGCGAGCGCTTTCAAACGATCTTCGTGAGCGTGTTGTTGAGGCAGTTGGCGCCGGTGAAAACTGCCGTGCAGTGGCATCGCGCTTTGGCGTTGCAGTTTCCTCGGTGGTGAAGTGGTCGCAGCGTTACCGTGCAACGGGTTCGGTGGCGCCGGGCAAGATGGGCGGACACCGCAAGCGGGTTCTTGAGCCGCATCGGGCCTTCATCGTGGAGCGGATTAATCAGACCTCTGAACTGACGCTGCATCGGCTGAAGGACGAGTTGGATGCGCGCGGGGTCAAGGTCTCGCACAATACGGTCTGGATGTTCTTGAGGCGCGAGGGCCTGAGCTTCAAAAAAAACGCTGTTCGCCCTTGAGCAGGCGCGCGCCGATATTGCCCGCAGGCGCCGGCGATGGCGATCCTGGCAGGCCGGCCTCGATCCGCAGTGCCTTGTCTTCATCGATGAGACGTGGATCAAGACCAACATGGCTCCACTGCGCGGTTGGGGGCCGAAGGGCAAGCGGCTGCGCGGCTTGGCTCCGCACGGCCACTGGCGTACGCTGACCTTCCTCGGCGCGCTGCGCTGGGATCGGCTAGCGGCACCTTGCGTGTTCGACGGCCCGATCAACGGCCAATGCTTCCGGGCCTATGTCGAGCAACAGCTCGTCACCGTGCTGAAGCCCGGCGATATCGTCGTCATGGATAATCTGGGAAGTCATAAGTCGGCGGCCATCAGGCAGATGATCAAGGCTGCCGGCGCCAGGCTCTGGTACCTGCCGCCCTATTCTCCAGACCTCAATCCGATCGAGCAGGCCTTCGCCAAGATCAAACACTGGATGCGCCAAGCCCAAAAACGCACCATTGAGGACACATGGCGCCACATCGTAAGCGCTGTCCCGTTGGCACCTTTCGCGCGTTGTCGTGAGCGACGATGCTCGGAGCCTTTGAGGGCTTCGACACATGACGATTTCAGAGCTTACGCTTAAGTCCAGGGACGAGGAGCCGGTTCGACGGCTTGAGATATTCACGGGTTCTGGACGGCGGCGCGAATGGTTGCCGGAGGAGAAAGCGCGGATCGTGGCGGAAAGCTACGATGCTGGCGAGACCGTGAGCGCGGTGGCTCGGCGACATGCATTGTCCCCGCAGCAGCTGTTCGCCTGGCGCCGGTCCGCGCGGGTGCCGTTGGCGAATGCGCCGGCACCGGAGCCGTTGTTTGTTCCAGCGGTGGTCGCGGCACAGGAGCCCGAACCGGCGGGGAAGCGCGCGAGATCGACACGGAGGCGGAAGGCCGCGCGAGAAACCGGCGTGATAGAGCTGGAGATTGACGGCGTCGCCATGCGGGTCGGTCGTGGCGCCGACGCCAGGACGGTGGCTGCGGTGATCCGTGCGCTGAAGGCGCCGTCGTGATCGGGCCGACGGGTGTGGTCAAGGTGATGGTCGCGACGAAGCCGGTGGACTTCCGCAAGGGGGCCGAGGGCCTGGCGGCGCTGGTGCGCGAGACGATGGGCGCCGATCCGTTCTCTGGCGCGGTCTACGTCTTCAGGGCCAAGCGCGCTGACCGGGTCAAGCTGGTGTACTTCGACGGCACCGGCGTGTGCCTGCTGGCGAAGCGTCTGGAGGACGGGAAGTTCTGCTGGCCTGCCATCACCGATGGCGTGGTGAGGTTGTCGGCGGCGCAATTGCAGGCGCTCCTGGAAGGGTTGGATTGGCGGCGCGTGCATGACGCCCGCGAGACGCGCGCGCCGGTCGCGGCAAGTTGATTCCATGGGAGGCTAGAGGCGCTGGCAAAGCATTGGAATGCATGATTGAATCGGCCTTGTGAGCAACCCGGCCGAGCCTCAGACCAACGATCCGATCGCGCTTCAGGCGATGCTCGCGGCGGAGCGCGCCGAGAACGAGCGGCTGCGCCAGATCATCAAGGAACTGCAGCGCCACCGCTTCGGCCGCAGGGCAGAGAGCCTGCCGGTCGACCAGCTGCTGCTGGGCCTGGAAGAGGCCGAGCAGATCGAGGCTGAAGGCTTCGCCGCGGAGGACACCGCCGATACTGCCAAGCGCGAGGCTCGCGCCAGGAAGCGCCGCGCCAACCGTGGATCACTGCCCGCGCATCTGCCGCGTATCGAGCAGATCATCGACATTCCCGACAAGATCTGCCCGTGCTGCAAGGGAATGCTGCATGTCATGGGCGAGGATCGCTCCGAGCGCCTCGACATCGTGCCGGCCCAATTCCGCGTCATCGTCACGCGCCGACCGAAATACGCCTGCCGGAGCTGCGAGGAGGTCGTGGTGCAGGCACCGGCTCCGCCACGGCTTGTCGAGGGCGGCATCCCGACTGAGGCGACCGTCGCCCATGTGCTGGTCTCCAAGTACGCCGACCATCTTCCCCTGTATCGCCAGGCGCAAATCTACGCCCGCCAAGGCGTGAACCTGGATCGCTCGACGCTTGCCGATTGGGTCGGCAAGGCGGCTTTCCTGCTCCGCCCCATCCACGAGCGGTTGTTCGAGCGGCTGAAGGCGTCCGGGAAGCTCTTCGCCGACGAGACCACGGCGCCGGTGCTCGATCCCGGGCGCGGCCGCACCAAGACGGGCCAGCTGTTCGCTTATGCTCGCGACGATCGCCCCTGGGGCGGGATCGATCCACCCGGCGTCGCCTATCTCTATGCACCCGACCGCAAGGCCGAACAGCCACTGCGGCACCTTCACGGCTTCGTCGGGGTCCTGCAAGTCGACGGCTACGCTGGATACCGGGCGTTGGCCGAGCGCAATGCCGTGAGCCTGGCGTTCTGCTGGGCGCATGTCCGTCGACGCTTCTACGAACTGGCCCAGTCCGGGCCCGCGCCGATCGCCACGGAGGCGCTCCAGCGCATCGCCGAGCTCTACAAGATCGAGAACGAGATACGGGGACGCTCGCCCGAAGAGCGGCGCACCGCGCGCCAGGAGAGAAGCCGCCCCATCATCGATACCCTCCAGCCATGGCTGCGCGAGAAGCTCGCCCTGGTCAGCCAGAAGAGCAAGCTCGCTGAAGCAATCCGCTACCCGCTCTCGCGCTGGGCCGGACTTGGTCGCTTCCTCGACGACGGCCGCGTCGAGATCGACTCCAACGTCGTCGAACGCTCGATCAGGCCAATCGCCCTCAATCGGAAGAATGCGCTCTTCGCCGGTTCCGACGGCGGTGGCGAGCACTGGGCGACCATCGCCTCGCTCGTAGAAACCGCGAAACTCAACGGCGTCGACCCGTACGCCTACCTTGCCGACGTCATCACCCGCATCGTCGCAGGCCATCCGCAAAGCCAGCTCGACGACCTGCTGCCCTGGGCCTATGCCACCGCGCCACTCAAGGCCGTGGCCTGAGAACAGCGGTTACGCCACATCGGCCACCTCGTCGAAACGATCGAGGCAGCCGAATGCAAGAACTACTTCCAAAACGCAGGCTACGCTTCTGTCAAAACGTGAAAGGCTCTAGAGAGCTTGTCCTGGCGAGGTTCTTTTTCAAAATCAAATGATTTTGCCATGTGTGGTCCCCTGCCGCGTAAGAGTCCCGCGTCCTGCGCGATCGATTTGTGATTATTGGCTATGTATGTGGACACGAGCGACCCGAGGCCCGATGGCTCGGCTCGAGACGAAGCGTTGTCCGATCGATCTCACCGATGAGTAATGGGATCGGATTGCCCTGTTGCTGCAGAAGCCGGCCAGGCGAGCCGTAGGCTTAGAATCGACCTGCGCGAGGTTCTCAACGTGATCCGCCACATGACGCGTACGGGGGGCGGCCGTCAGATACCGAAGGACTTTCCGCCCTGGCAAACGGTCTACTGGTGGTCCCGACGTTTTGTACAACTGACGCTGTTTTGCATGATCTGCAACATCGCCGGGATGCTCGATCGCGAGCGGGGCGGGCGCGAAGCCAGCCCGAGCGCCGGTATTATCGAAAGCTAGACCTTCAAAGCACCTTCGCTGGACGCCGAGCGAGGCCATGATACGGCCAGGAAGATGGCCGGGCGTAAGAGCCCGGTCGACACCGATGGGCGGCTGCTGATTGTCAATCTCCCGCGGGCCAACATCTCCGACAGCCCCGGAGTGCAGATGATCCTCAAGTCTATCTGCTGGCCAGGGATCAAGCATTTTTTCGCCGACGGCGCCTACGATCGCAGGCAATTGAGGCAGTAGGCGGCGTTCCTCGACTTCGTCTTCGAAGTGGGGGCGCGGCATCGACACCGAGGCCGGTTTCAAGGTACTGCCCAGGTGTTGGGTCGTCGAGCGAACCTTCGACTGGTTCGCACGCTGGCGCAGCCTCTTGCGCGACTGCGAACAGTGCGTCGACACCTCCGAAGCCACGAAACGCGTCGCTGTGGGAAGTCTCTTGCTGCACAGGATCAGCCATTGAACGAATTCCCAAACGGACTCTTACCAAGTTCCATCACGGCGGCAGTGCTCGACGGAGTTCTCGACTCCATACGGACGATCCAGATCAGTCTCAGGAGTGGGGGCCGAGTGGCTCTGGGAGTTTTCTTACGCATCCGGAATGACCGTCATACACGAAAGAGAGGTGTCATCACTTGGCATTGGGGCAAACTGGCTATCCTTGAACATTAAACTCTCCCAAAACAATCGAAGGGTTCCTTGCCATACCTGTCGGCAACCAAAACATTGCAACAGATCCGAAACAGGTTGTTCAATCCACCGCATCAATCGGCGTGTGTTGAATGATCGCCTTTAACGCTGAGGAGGTGGCGAGTTCTATCCTCCAGAATTACGCAATTAAGAACTCCGCGGGTGTAAATTTCCGTGTCAACGTTAATTCTGTTCGGCAGGCTTTCCACGTTCTCGGCCGGGGTATGTCCATGGACCACTACTTTCCCGAAATCCTTTCTTGACTCCAAGAATTTGTACCGGATCCAAGTCAGATCATGATCAGTCTGCTGATCGAGCGGGATATCCGGATCAACACCCGCGTGGGCAAAAAAGTAGTCACCAAATTCAAAGTGGCTCTGTAAAGAACGAAAGAACGCCATATGTTCCAGTGGCACTAAGTTCAAGAATTGACGACGGACATCCTCGGCAACCAAGGGGTTCTTGATGCCTGCTTCAATCTGCGACAAGGGCACCCCATACGAACAGAGAGTCTGCAGACCTCCTTTTCGACCCCAGAGAGGAAGAACGGTACTGTCTTGTGCGAAATCGATGAGCCATTGCTCATGGTTACCTCTCAATAAAACACAGTCAAAGATTCCATTCGTCCGCAGTTCACAAAGTCTTTCGACCACGAGTTTTGAGTTCGGGCCACGATCAATATAGTCGCCAAGAAATATAATGATGGGGTTTGCGCCCGGCACCTCCGCCATATCTTCAGAGATTCTCCTCACCATGGAGTTGAGCTGAAAATCATAGCCGTGGATATCAGCGACCGCGTAGATCCGGCGAGAGGTCATCGGTGCTTGCGCTCTGATACGGAAGTGTTCCCAATCGCCACTTCTGAAATCCACCTCAAGTTGTATTCTAATGTTCTCCGCACGGACTTTGTTGGTCATTGTACCGCTCCGGCACGGGCACCTGTCGTAACGTCATTCGACATAGCCCCCTCAACGCCTCCTTCGTTCAGGTACATGCGGTCACCCAACTTGGTGACGCTGAGAACGGTTGGTTTGATGCCTCCCGACGATCGCATCTTCATACTGGTGACCTCGCTCAAGATCGACCTGTCTTCAGTGAGCTCGCTCAGGACCCTCCCGCTCATTGATGCTGGGCATGGAATACCTAATATGCTCAGGACTGTCGGAGCGATATCTGTGATCGAGCTTGGCGCATCCGCAACGAGCCCCTTCGCCTGCCCCGCTCCATAGGTGGCGAGAACGGCCGAAAGCTCGGCAGCGTGGAGACCGCCATGTGTTCCGCCACCCAGCCGCAAATCGTAGTCACCCGCATCATAGTAGGCACTACCACGGATGCCAGCTGCGCTGACGCCGAGACCGTCTGCAAGATTGACGCATAAATCTGGCGCGCGGGGTCCACCGGCACCAATGAGTTCGAGCGCCAGCGTGTTGGCCAAGATACCGTCAGGGCCCCCCGGATCAATGGCACGAGTAAATGCACCACCAAACCATTCTTGTTCACTCATGAAGCTCAAAACATCCCCGAGAAGTACGGGATCGAACCTTCGCATCCAGATTCCTGCTGCACGGCCAGGCCTCAAAAGAAGGTCAGTAGCATTATCCTCGAAAGACGAGTCTGCGGCAAAGCCGGCCTCTCGCAGTTCTTCTGCAACCGACAACAAACCACTAATAGTGATGTGCCCATGGTCTGACACGACGAAGATGCTGGTTTCGTCCCGGTCGGGTTGAAGGCTATGCCAAGAGAGAAGCTCTCCTACCACTTCGTCGCAAAGGCGCATCCTGTCATAATGTTCGGGCGAACCTAATCCGTACAAATGGGCGGCGCTGTCGACCTCTGTGAACCACAGGATAGATACGGCTGGACGATGGTGCGGCCATACTTCCCTCTGAAACAACTTGAGAGCTGTTTTCGGGCCGTCCACGGACAGACCTCCGGCTGGAATGTTTAGATTGCGATGCGCTCTCGCTGCGAAGTCATGAGGAAAGGAAGTCTGGGGATGTTTTACATTGAACCCAATTTGTCCGTACTTGTCACCTTGCCAATTCAACGCCGACAGAGCTCCAGGACCGCTGGATGTTATGACTGCGAGTTTTTTCTGTGCGTCACGCAAGATTTTCGCAAGCGATGTAGCGGTGACCAACCGCCCTTTGAGCCGATTGTCTGCAGCATACCAGTCGTGGGTAGTTTCAGTGAAAATCTGATTGGGGTCGGTGTCTCTAATGTAGAACTGATTACCGAAAATCCCGTTGGCTTCAGCGTTTGCTCCAGTGACGAGAGCAGTCAACGCGCCTCGTGTCTCGCTAGGGAAGACGGTCTTATGGTTCTTGCTCCAAGTGCCCTTTCGTCCCAATTCAGTCAGATTGGGCATCGTCCATTCATTGACCATGTCCGGTCTTAAGCCGTCGATGCCAAGAATAATGGCGGTTTTCGCTTCACAGATCATGTTGTTTAGTTCCAAAATTACTTGGGTAGATAACTTTGACGCCCGATTCATTGAAAGCGGTGACGAAGTCTTTTGGCGGAGCATGGTCCGTGACGATGGTGCCGATTTCTGATAGGGGAACGGAAACGTAAGAGCCAGAAGCGCCGAACTTGCTGTGGTCAGCAACAAAGATACGCCTTCTACTCCTCTGACAAAGTAGGCGCTTGAGATGCTGGTGGTATTTCTCGGCCTCGACCAACCCATGCACAGGGTTGATTCCGTAAGTACCCATAATGGCGGTGTCGAACACGCACTCGGAAATGGCCTCAAGCACCGCCTGGCCGCCCAAAGTGCCATCGGCGTGATTGTATTCGCCGCCGGTTAACACAACGCGATGCTTTGCTCCACCGTGGAGAGCCTCAGCAATTGCCGGCATGTTGGTCATCACGGAAATTGGAGGGCCGTCGTTAAGCGCTTTGGCAACTGAGAGCGTCGTGCTTCCATGCGTCAGGAATATCCATTCATCTTTCTCTATCAGCCTCGCCGCCAATGCTCCTATCGACGCTTTTTCGAGACTGAGGTTATTCACCCGGATGTCGATAGTAGCTGAACGCCCAGCGGGCATGGCGCCACCGTGCACACGGTAGACGAGCCCTTCCTTTTCCAACGCTGCGATATCGCGACGTATGGTCTCCATCGACACTGAGTACTGCTCTGCTAGCCCGGCAATGCTGATACTTGATCCAGCCTCGACCATTTCGGTTATTGCCTGCAGCCGACCAGCAGCAGGCAATCTGCCTATTCGTTGGCTTCCAACTTCGTTCATCCCGCGAGGCACTCCGTAGCCAGACTGGTATCTTTCGTGAGGAATAATGATATTTTGTGTATGCTGTCGTGTCAACGAGGCCAAACACCCGTTTCCCAAGAGGCTGGCCTAAGACGGCAGCTTCAAGATCGGCTTACGCCCAGAATAGGCGCCCAAATATGAAATCCGGGGAATCCATTGATGGGGATGCGGGAGTAGCCGTCTGGACTCAATCGGGGAAGTTATCCTAGGGAAGGAACCTAAAAACTCACATTGTCAAAGCCGCGCGTCCCCATAAACCTCGCATTGCATAACGCCACCTATCATTTTATCGGGGCTTCTTCCCGGCGGGGAAGGCCTTTGGAGTCTCCCGCCTCATCTCGTTTGGAATGTATAAGATATTGAAATTATTGCTATTTCGCGGGCAAGGCAGCTGACGAAAATCAGGGGGGCGGACCGAGCAAAACCCCTTGACAAATTAAAAGTCATAAAATACCAGTTATTATCTAATAATGTCACATAGATGTTACGCAAGGTCCATAATCTGGCTGTCGAAAGGGCGGCCTCATATGGGTGCCTCCAAGCCTGTTTGTGGGATCAAGAACTAGGAGAGAGAATCATGCGCGTGAATACAACTGCAGGACTGCTCGCCGGCGTGGCGATAATGGCACTGGCCGTCCTTCCCGCCGCTGCATCGGCACAGGACCTCGATGCCCTCGTTGCTGCCGCCAAAGCTGAAGGTCAATTGACAGTCATTGCCGTTTCACACGACTGGTGCGGTTATGGAGCCCTCATTCAGGGCTTCGAGGACAAGTACGGCCTCGTCGTAAATGAACTGAATCCGAACGCTGGTTCGGGAGAAGAACTTGCCACGATCAAGGCCAACATCGGCAACACAGGGCCGCAGGCTCCAGACGTCATCGACATTGGCATGGTGTTTGGTCCGACTGCCATGCAGGACGAACTACTGCAGCCGTACAAGGTCAAGACTTGGAATTCGATTCCGGACGCCGTTAAGGATCCGGAGGGTCACTGGTACGGCGACTATTATGGAGTGCTGGCATTCCTTGTGAACAAGGACGTGGTCCAGAAAAGCCCTGCTGATTGGTCTGATCTCCGCGATCCGATGTACAAGAAAAGCATCTCGGTGCCGGCAGACCCGAGAACGGCGAACAACGCGATCCTGAGCATTTATGCCGCCGGATTGGCCACTGGCGCGAAAACGGGTGCCGATGCAGCCAAGGCGGGTATAGAGTTCTACCGCCAACTCAATGAAATCGGTAATCTCGTTCCGACTTTCGGTAACGCCGCTGCAATTGCCAAAGGCGAAACGCCGATTACAACACGCTGGGACTTCAACGGTGTCATTTACAACGAGAACTTCCATGGCAATCCTCTCATTGAAACAATCGTCCCCAAGGTGACCGTCGCGGGCGTTTACGCCCAGGCGATCAGCAAGTATGCGCCTCATCCCAACGCGGCGAAGCTCTGGATGGAGTACTTGTATTCCGACGAAGGGCAGATCGGATTTCTGCACGGTCTCTGCCATCCGATCCGTTTCGACCAAATGCGGAAGGCAGGCTCAATCACGGATGAGATGGTCGCTAAACTTCCTCCATCCGGGGATAAAGTCGTGTTCCCGGAGCTTCAGGATCTGATCGAAGCCGGCAAGATTGTCGCTGAAAGCTGGACAACGACCATCAATGCGAATGCCAAGAAGAACTGAGGTGTCCCTGTCGGAGAAGGAAGTCGCTGAGTTGGGAATTTCCAAACCCAGCGAGCTTCCTATCACGCAGCGAGCTTCGGCGTTACGACGATTGGATTGGTCCGCGCTGATCGGCGTCGCGCCGTTTTTCATCTTCGCTCTCGTGATGATGGTCGCGCCAACAGTTGCGCTGATCGCCAACGCGTTTGTCGATCAGCAGGGGCACCTGACGTTCGGGAATTTCGCTGACCTCAACACGCCTGAGGTCACGGGGGCGTTTGCCGAGTCTATAAGGCTCTCTGCAGCGTCAGCCGTGCTTGGTGCAGTAATTGGCCTCGGCCTTGCTCTAAACGTCGGGCGCGGTATAGGCAGCACTCAGGTCCGTTCTATCGTGATGACATTCTGTGGCGTCGCTTCGAACTTCTCCGGCGTTCCGCTCGCCTTTGCGTTCGTCGCAACACTTGGACGTCTCGGATTGGTCACCGCAGCAATCAAGGCGGCCTTTGGCATAGATATTTATGCCGCTGGCTTCGATCTGGCCAGCTTCTGGGGGCTAACAGTCACCTATCTCTTTTTCCAGATCCCGATCACGGTTACGATCATGATGCCAGCCATTGATGGCTTGCGGAGAGACTGGCGCGAAGCTGCGTCAATCCTTGGCGCCAGCTCTTGGCAGTATTGGCGACATATCGGCCTGCCGATCTTGTGGCCCAGCCTCCTTGGGACACTAGCGCTCCTTTTCGCGAACTCGTTTGGGGCAATTGCCACAGCCTATGCCCTCACCGGTTACGCGGTGAACATCGTGCCGATTCTGCTCTATGCGCAGATCCGTGGTGACGTCCTGCACAACGAGAACCTCGGTGCTGCATTGGCGCTTGGCATGATCATCGTCATGGCATTTGCCAACGCCATCTATCTCGTCCTCCGCACCCGCGCTGAACGGTGGCTCCGATGATAAAAACCATGCATCTTCTTCGCTGGATCTGTCTGTCCTTAGGTGTTGCTTTCTTCCTGATGCCATTGATCAGTACAGCAAAGTTCTCGCTTAGCCTAAGGCGCGACGGCTATAGTCTCGATGCCTACCGTTACGTCTTCGCCGATCCGGATTTCATTTCGAGTTTCAGTTATTCGGCGCTCATCGCGTTGTGCACAATCTTCGTAGGTACTGTTCTCGTCGTGCCAACCGTATATTTGGTACGCCTGCGCCTGCCATGGCTTAGGCCGGTCGTCGAGTTTATCGTGCTGCTGCCGCTGATCGTTCCGCCGATAATATTGGTATTCGGTTATGTGCGGATGTTCTCCTCTTCATCGCTGATTCCTCTTACAGGAACGTCTCGCGGGTCAGATATATTGTTGATATGTGGTTACGTGACGCTAGCGCTTCCGTATCTGTACCGAGCTGTTGATACCGGCCTCCAAGCAATCAATGCCCGCGTGCTCACTGAAGCCGCAACAATTCTTGGCGCCAGACCAATCACTATTATCACCCGCATAATTCTACCCAATATAATGGTTTCTGTGCTGTCTGGTGCGTTCCTGACTTTCGCCGTTGTAATCAGTGAGTTCGTAATGGCGAGTCTTCTCACGAGGCCTGCCTTTGGCCCCTACATCCAGAGAGTTGGGGTCGCAAAGGCCTATGAACCGGCGGCATTGGTCATTCTGTCATTCTTCATTACCTGGACCGCCATGGGACTGGTCCAAATTTTGGCGCGCTTTTCCCCTCCTGTGCGAAGAGAGAGTAAATGAATCTGGTCGCGTCCTCCGCCAAAGCAAATGCCGCTCTTCACCTTTCCGGGGTCATCAAACGGTTCGGGGGGCATGAAGTCGTTCGCAATCTAGATCTTGAAGTACGGAAAGGCGAATTCATTTCGGTTCTTGGCCCATCCGGCTGCGGAAAGACTACGGTCTTGCGTATGATTGCAGGATTTGAGTATCCGACAACTGGCCGAATTCTGATTGATGGGAGAGATGTTTCCAGGTTGCGCCCAGATCAGCGCAACCTCGGAATGGTATTCCAATCTTACGCGTTGTTTCCGAATATGTCGGCTGCCGCCAACGTCGGCTTTGGTCTCAAAATCGCGGCCATGGCAGATCGAGACATTCAAAGGCGTGTTGCTGAAATGTTAGAACTCGTCGGCTTGACAGGATTGGAGCGGCGTTTTCCGTATGAGCTTTCGGGTGGCCAGCAACAGCGCGTGGCTTTGGCACGAGCGTTGGCAAAGAAACCAGCGATGCTCTTGCTTGATGAACCGCTCTCGGCACTTGATGCAAAGATTCGTCTTTCTTTGCGTGAACAGATTCGAGAGATCCAAACTGAACTCGGCATCACCACGCTTTTTGTGACACACGACCAGGAAGAGGCATTGTCGATGTCTGACCGGGTTGCGGTCATGAACAGCGGAAGGGTTGAGCAGTTTGGCACACCACTTGAAATCTACAATCGTCCGGCCACGCGTTTCGTCGCATCATTCGTTGGAACGCTTTCTGTCCTCAAGGCAACGTTATTGGACCCTGCGAGCGGGTCGGTGGAGGTCGCAACCGCGACTCTCAAAAATCTGGAACTTCCGCAGGGTTTAGCGCGGGGTGACCATCTCTCACTGGCAGTTCGGCCAGAAGCAATACGCTTTGGCGCCCGCAAAGGAGATGCCATACTGAGAGGCAAGGTTACGGGGGTTGGCTTTTATGGCTCTGTAATTCGGGTTCGCCTGATCGTTGGCAATGAGACAATCACTATTGACACGTTTAATACGCAGCTCTCCTCCCCGCCGTCGCGCGGCCAGGACGTTGATATTTCGATAGACCCCAAGAGCATGTTTGTGATGCGAGCCGAATAATGGGATCTCTTGCAACGTTTGGTTACCGACAGCATCGCAAGGATCCCTTCGATTGTTTTGGGAGAGTTTTGATGTTCAAGGGCCCCAGTTTGGCGTCACGACACGAAAGTGCGCCAGGTCATTGGCGGCTGCTTCTTCCGCGCGCGAATACGCGCGCCGCGTGGTACGAGACGCTTTTCGGCATAGGACGACATCGCTAAATCCATCTGGACGCATCAGGCCGGCACCACCGCCCTTGAGTGGAAAGTAGGGAATGGTCATAGCGATTGGCAGCCCGCACCCATGCACACGTCCAAGGCCGGCGCCGGGCCATGTCCGCGCGCTTCAACGGCCTGTGGCAAAGCCTCGGTAGACACGCGCCATCAACAACAAACGACGGATCGCAGGAGACGGATATGACACTGCGGCGCAACTTTCTCATGGGCAGCATGATCGCAGCGGCAGGAGCGGCAACCCTGCGGACCGCAGCGGCGGAAACCGTCGCCCTTCCCACAGCGGATACGTCGAATTTGGCGACCGACGACGGGTACTGGGCGGCCGTGCGAGACCTCTACGACGTGGACCGATCGATCGCCAATCTGGAGAACGGCTATTGGGGTATTATGGCACGGCCGGTGCTGGAGGTTTACCTGGAGAACACGCAGCGAGTGAACCGGCAAAATTCGCTCTATCACCGCAGCGCCTTCGGAACCGATTTCGAGAATGTCCGTACGCGCGTCGCTGCCGCTGTCGGCGCGCTGCCGGAGGAGGTCGCGCTGACGCGCGGCGCCACCGAAGCCCTGCAGGTCCTGATCACCGGCTACAACAAGCTGCAGCCTGGCGATGCGGTTCTCTATTGCGACCTCGACTACGATTCGATGCAATATGCGATGGCCATGCTGAAGGACCGGCGCGGCGTCGAGGTGAAGACCTTTTCCATCCCCGAACCGGTCACCCGCGAGGCGGTTCTCGAAACCTACAAGGAGGTTCTCGACCAGACGCCCAAGGCGAAACTGCTGCTTCTGACGCATCTTTCGCACCGGACCGGGCTGGTGATGCCGACCCGCGAGATCACCGACATGGCGCGGGAAAGGGGCGTCGACACAATCGTCGACGCGGCGCATTCCTGGGGACAGATATCCTTCAACGCAACCGATCTCGGCGCCGATTTCGTCGGCTTCAATCTGCACAAATGGATAGGTGCACCCGTCGGGATGGGTTTCTTCTACATCAAAAAAGGTCGGCTGGCCGATATCGACATCCATATGGGCGACCAGGACTGGCCGGCAGACGACATCCGCTCGCGCATCCACACCGGAACGCTGAACTTCGCCGCCGCCCTCAGCGTACCCGCGGCGCTCGACTTGCACGAGAAGATCGGGGCTGCGTCCAAGAACACGAGGCTAACCTATTTGCGCAACCAGTGGGTTGGGCCGGTCCGGGCGATGGAAACCTACGAAATCCTGACGCCCGACGACCAGAGCATGCATGCCGGCATCACCTCGTTCCGCGTCAAGAGCAAGGGGACGAAGGACGACAACAACGCTCTGGTGGCGAAACTGCGCGATGAGTTCAAGGTTCTGACGGTGTGCCGCGCCGGTGTAGCGGCCGGCCAGTGCATCCGTGTGTCGCCCGCTCTCTACACGACTGAGGCGGAGGTCGCCCGACTGGTCGAAGCGCTCGCCGTCATCAGCGGCGCTTAATTAGGTTGAATACTCACAAACAGGCTTTCCGAATTGGCGAAGCGGTGATTTGGGGCCGGCACTTGGGAGCCTTCTATCCTACCGATTTTCCCAGACGTGGACACCAGCGCCGTTATATCTTGGGCTGGCTGCGCCCTACCGAACATGGTGCCAAGAATCGGTGTCGGGCGCAGTCCCGGCATTTTCTACAACACCGGTCATGGGCACCTAGGGTGGACGCTCTCAGCTGCCGCTGCTCAAATCATTGCGGAGGAGATTTCTGAGCAGCTACCCAAGTAGCGTGTGGCTGACATTCGCTCGAAAGATAAGTGAGCAATCGTGCATCAAGCAGAAGGCCTTTCCGTTATACTGGAAATTGGCTATACGATATGAATGTCAGAATCATCCGCCCCGCCGCTAATTGGTCCAAATGTACAACGCCGACGAAAAGACTCCGGCCTGACGCTTGAGCAGCTGGCGATGCTGTCTGGCGTTTCAAAGTCGATGCTTTCTCAAATCGAACGTGGCCAGGCGAATCCGACATTTGCGGTGCTCTGGGGCCTGACGCGCGCGCTCAAGATCGAGATTTCGGATCTTGTGGAAGGAACCTCAGCTGGTTCGAATACCGACACCGTCGAAGTTATCACGGCGCCTCACACGCCGGAGATCAAGAATGCTGACGGATCATGCCATCTTCGTATTCTGAGTCCGCCCCGCCTAGCGGGCGACACGGAGTGGTATGAGGTCGAGATTGCTCCGGGTGGGTGTCTCGAAAGCTCCGCGCACGCACCACGTGCATTCGAACATCTCACTGCGTTCACCGGAGGCTTCGAGGTCACGAGTGGTGGCGTGACCAAAATCCTCAAGACCGGTGAGACCGCGCGATACCCGGCTGACGTGCCCCATCGGATACGAAATACGTCAAAGACCGCTGCCAAGGGCTTGATGGTTTTGCTCTACAGATAATGAATTTCCACTATCGCTTGACATCATTCCTGTATAATGGATTAATTCCCTTATAACGGAATTTGGTGACGGTGTGGCTGCGACCTTCCTGAGACATTTGAACGAAACCCTCGCGACAATCGAAGCCGAGGGCCTCTACAAACGGGAACGGTTGATCGCCGGTCCCCAGCACGGCCGCATAGATGTGACGTTGCCTGCAGGAACCCGCGACGTTATCAATCTCTGCGCCAACAACTATCTAGGCCTAGCGAACCATCCGGAAATCGTGGCGGCCGCCAAAGTAGGTCTTGATAAATTCGGCTTCGGAATGGCGTCGGTTCGGTTCATCTGCGGCACGCAGACCTTGCATCGCGAGCTTGAACAGACGATCGCACACTACCTAGGCAAGGACGACGCGATCCTGTTTGCCGCTTGCTTCGATGCCAATGGCGGCATTTTCGAGGTACTGCTGGGAGCGGAGGACGCAATCATTTCAGATTCGCTGAACCACGCTTCGATTATCGATGGCGTGCGTCTCAGCAGGGCAAAGCGTTATCGCTTTTTAAACAGCGACATGAACGAGCTTGAGGATCGGCTCAAGGAGGCTGCCGCCGATGGCGCCCGGTTCAAGCTGATCGTCACCGATGGCGTCTTCTCTATGGATGGCTATGTCGCCAACCTGCCGGCGATCTGCGATCTCGCCGAGCGCTATGGCGCGCTCGTCATGGTCGACGATTGCCACGCGACGGGGCACATTGGCGAGGCGGGCCGGGGCACACCGGCGCTGACCGGCGTCGGGCCGCGCGTCGACATTGTGACGGGAACGCTGGGCAAGAGCCTGGGTGGCGCGATGGGTGGTTTTGTTGCGGCTGCGCAGCCGATCATCGATCTGCTTCGCCAGCGCGCCCGGCCCTATCTGTTCTCGAACAGTCTCGCCCCTGCAATCGCAGCCGGTTCGATCAAGGCGATCGAGATCGCAAGGCAGGCCGATGATCGGCGACAGATTCTTTCCTCTCACGCCGTCCGGTTCCGGTCCAAGCTCGCTAGTGCGGGCTTCGAGTTGCTTCCTGGCGAGACGCCAATCATTCCGGTCATGCTCCATGACGCGCGGCTCGCCCAACAGATGGCGGCAGCGCTCGACGAGCGCGGCGTCTATGTCGCGGCCTTCTTCTTTCCCGTCGTTCCCAAGGGCAAGGCCCGGATCAGGACACAGATGTCGGCGGCGCTCACCGAAACGGACGTCGACTTCGCCCTAGATGCCTTCAAGGATGCCGGCGGGGCGATCGGGATAATTTGATGATTGAGAGGGGTATTTTGATGCGAGCGCTTGTCAAGGCAATGGCCGAACCCGGCCTCTGGCTCGATGATCAGCCGGTACCCCCGATCGGACCGGACGACGTCCTGATCAAGATCAACAAGACGGGGATCTGCGGAACCGACATACATATCTATGCTTGGGACGAATGGGCGCGGCGCACGGTTCCCGTCCCCATGGTAGTCGGGCATGAGTATGCCGGCGAGATCGTCGAAACGGGATCAAACGTTCGCAATCTCCCCATCGGCCAGCGTGTCTCGGGCGAGGGCCACGTCATCGGGATGAACAGTCGTGCAGCCCGCGGAGGCCGATTCCATCTCGATCCCGAAACCAAGGGGATCGGCGTCAACATTCCCGGCGCCTTCGCAGAATATCTCAGGCTGCCGGCGTTCAACGTCGTGCCTCTCCCCGACACGATCGACGACGAGATCGGCGCCATCCTCGATCCACTCGGCAATGCGGTCCATACCGCATTGTCCTTCGATCTGGTTGGCGAGGATGTCCTCGTGACCGGTGCCGGTCCGATCGGCATCATGAGTGCGGCGGTGGCCAGGCATGTTGGCGCGCGGCATGTGGTTATCACCGACATCAATCCGATGCGGCTTGCGCTCGCGGCCGAGGTCGCCGACGTCGTGCCGGTCGATGTGTCGAAGGAGGACCTAAGCTCCGTCAAGGCCAAGCTTGGCATGAAGGAAGGCTTCGATATCGGCCTGGAAATGAGCGGCGCACCAGCGGCCTTCGACCAAATGGTCGAGCATCTCGTCATGGGCGGCAAGATCGCAATGCTCGGCATCCCGGCAAGGCCGGCTCCGGTCGACTGGACCAAGGTCGTGTTCAAGATGCTGACGGTCAAGGGCATCTACGGGCGTGAGATGTTCGAGACCTGGCACAAGATGCTGGCGATGCTGCAGAGCGGCCTCGACGTGCGCAAGGTGATCACACATCGCCTGCCTATAAGCGACTACGAGCTTGGCTTCCAAGCCATGCAAAGCGGTAACTCCGGCAAGATCGTGTTGGACTGGAAGCGCTGATGTCAGCGCTTCCAAATTCCGGGATCTCGCCAGTGCATATACGTGGGAAGGACCCCCATGATTGACCTCATCGGCGCAGTTGCACTTCTGCTGTGGGGTATACGCATGGTCAAGACCGGCGTGAGCCGGGCATTTGGCGCCCGACTGCGCCGCTGGATCGCCGCCGCCACTCGCAACCGGCTGATGGCTTTCGGCGTCGGCCTTGCCGCCACCATGGCGTTGCAGAGCAGCACGGCCACCGCGCTCATGACAGCTTCATTCGCCGGCAGCGGCTTCATAAGTTCGGCCATGGCGCAGGCGATCATGCTCGGTGCCAATGTCGGCACCAGCCTGGTCACGCGGATTCTGGCCTTCGACATCCACTGGCTCGCGCCGCTGATGATTGCAGCCGGTGTCGTCATGTTCACGTTCAGCGAAGCCAGGCCGCACAAGGGGATCGCCCGCGCGGTGCTGGGGCTGGGGCTGATGCTGTTGTCGCTTCATCTGCTTGGCCAATCGACCGAGCCGATGCGGCAGTCTGAGGTGCTGCGCGCGCTAATGGCCTCACTGGATGCAGTGCCGGCGCTGGCGGTCGTGGTCGCGGCCGTGCTGCCAATCGCCTCGTCCTCCAGCCTCGCCATCGTCCTTCTCGTTATGTCACTGGCTGCCAGCGGAACGGTTGGACCCGCTCTCGGCATCGCTCTGGTTCTCGGCGCCAATCTTGGCGGCGCTGTCCCTCCTGTGATCGCCACGATGGGAGACGGTCCGCTGGCACGGCGGGTGACCATCGGCAATCTCGCCGTCCGGCTGATTGGCTGCGTGATCGTGTTGCCCTTCGCCGATCAGGCGGCTTCCGCGCTCTCCGGCTTCGCCTTGGAGCCGGCGCAACTCGTTGTCGACGCACACATCGGATTAAACTTGCTGCTCGCTGCAATCATGCTGCCACTACTCGGTGCCGTTTCGTGGGCGATGCGCCGGTTGCTGCCGGAAGTGCCGATTCAGGGCGGTCCTGGCCATCTCGATCAGGCGAGTCTCAGCAATCCAGCAATGGCGCTTGCTGGTGCAGTCCGAGAAACGTTGCGCATCGGCGACAACGTGACGGACATGCTGCAAAAAAATCTGGAAGCGCTGCGTCGGAACGACACCAAGCTCTGCGCCGACATCGCCGCTATGGATGACGAAGTCGATCGCTTGCACGAGCAAGTAAAGCTCTATCTCTCCAACCTCAATCGGACAGATCTCGACGAAGACGAGGCACATCGCTCGGCCGAGATCGTCTCCTACGCCATCAATCTCGAGCACATCGGCGATATCATAGAAAAGAACTTGCATGATCTCGTCGTGAAAAAGATCAGAAACCAGCTGACCTTCTCGGCCCCAGGAGCGGCAGAGATCGAGGAGGTTTACGCAGTCACGATCGCGAACCTGCGCATCGCCCAGAGCATCCTCGTGTCAGGCGACGCAAAGCTCGCCCGCCGGCTGGTCGAGGCGAAAGTCGATATCCGCTATCTCGAGAAGCGGTCAGCGGACAACCATCTTAATCGGCTTCGCGACGGGCAGATCGAAAGTCTCCAGACTAGTGCGCTGCACCTCGACATCCTGCGTGATCTTAAGCGTATCAACGCCCACATAGCGGCGATCGCCTATCCTATTTTGAAAGAAGCTGGTGTTTTGAGTGAGTCTCGTCTGCTCGAGATTGCCAAGCCGGCGGGACGCGCAAGTTGATTGCCGAGCATCACGATCAGCGCACCGGAATCCTGTCAATCCAGGACGACGAGCGACATCGCGTGCTCGCTCGGCATAAAAGCATTGCCACAATCGATCGACGAAATACCAAGAAGGGAGCGTTCTTCGATGCCATCCGAAAAGGTGAATGCTCTTCCGCGATTGGTGCGGCACACTTCGCGGCGGAGAGGTTCACGACGATCACCCACTGCTAGCCCGAGCGAGGTGCGAGCATAGGCACGCAACAATACGAGGAGGTTTGATGTTGCCAGCAAAAGCAGAACGCGTCCTAGGCAATCATCTTGATCGTTTGATCGACGCGATGGAGCTCGCTCGGGATGAGCGCTCGATCAAAACCGCCCTGCAGGAATTCGCCACGAATTCCGGTTTCGAGCATTTTGCCCATTTTCAGCGTGCGCGTATCGGATGGGCGAGCGGTGTCGAACTACCCTCTGAAATGGCAGGAACGTTATGTGTCGAACAACTATGTGACGCTCGATCCGGTCATCGCTCAGGCGAAGCGCCTGATGTGTGGTCCATGAAGCAAATGCAGTCGTCGACCTGCTATCGCGCCGCGTCGTCGGCTGGTCGATGAAGGCCGAGATGACGGCCCAGCTCGTCACCGACGCCCTCATCATGGCGAACTGAAGATCCGGGAAATGCCTGTTCCAGTTAAGCGGCCACTACGGTTGCGGTGTGGTGCGTGAGCAGGTGTCTAGATTCAGGTGCCGTTTGGTACAACCGCGTGTCGACGGTACACTACCTGCTGCGACCAAGGTTATGGGCCGAAATGCAATCGGGGGAGAGGTGTGACTTGGCAAATAATTTGGTTCTGCCTCGACCCGCGTGGCGGGACTATCCTTTGAGCTCAATGCTCGCAAAGGAAAGTTAGGCATTGAGCGCCCGGCACCAGGGCGAAGGTTCGGCACGTCGCGCGGACAGCCACGGGAAGTTGGATTGCATACGCCGCACCGACAGGCCTCGCCATGTCTCGAATTGGGTTTCGGGAGGTCCGCTCATTGCTGTCAAGGCATGAGAAAAGTCGTCCGTCGGCCTCACACCTTTGGCCACCGCCTTGCTTGACCGAGCTGAAAAGATAGCCTTTCTGTGGCAGCCTAAGATAATCGCCTAGACATGGGTAGTGTTAGGAAACATGGCGAGCCTACCTAGAAATGTCCTGGCGATTTTGGCAGTAACAATGGCCTATCGTGTCGCGACGAGCATGGGACCGCTCGCGATCCTCGTCACGCTAGCTGACAAACTCTCACTTGCGGTCGCCTCGTTTGCTCTGACCGGTTGGACCTTTGCGGGTGCCCTCAGCCAACCGCTCTGGATTGCGATCGTAAAGAATATTGGTTGGCGTCCAACGTTTCTGCTATTGGGTATTGTCAGCTTTGCGAGCCATGTCGGGATCGGCATTGTCAGCGGCCCGCTCTCTGCTGTGCTTGTTTCCACGATCGCCGGCGCCTCACTGCCGCCTATCACAGCACAGGCGCGTGCTCTCCTTGCGGGTCTACTCGACGCTGATCGGCGCTCCGTTGCATTTGACGCAGAGGCAGCTTTGGCGAGCTCGGCATTTGTTATTGCGCCCTTGGTCGTAGCCGCCTCGAATTTTGTAGGGCAGCTTGGGCCCACGATTTCTTGCGCGGCGTTACTCGGTTTGGTTTCGCTGACTTTTGCGCACGTCGGGCATGGCATCGAACGTAAATCGGAGCATCCTGACGAAGGTCCGAGGCGGGGCAATACGAATCTCAACTGGCTGACCCAGGCGTTGATTTTCTCAGGAGCCGCAGCCTACGGTATGCTCGCATGCATCGAGGTTGCCGTTGTTGCACGGATTGATGACCGAACGGTAGCGGCGCTGCTTCTAACGGCATGGGCAGGCGCTTCTTTGGTCGGCGGGCTGATGCTCAGTCGTTTTCGAGATATCGAGCGGATTCGCTTGTTGCTCCTTCCGGTTCCATCAGTTGCGAGCATCGCTATGGCAGGCTTGGTGACATCGAACCTGCCTCTCTTTTCCATCATCCTCGTGATGAGTGGACTTGCGGTAGCGCCGACCATTGCTTTTCTGACATCGGAGGTTTCTCGGGTCACCCAGCCCTCTCAACATGCAAAGGCCTATGGCTGGCTACAGGCGGCTTCTTGGCTTGGATCGGCGATCGCTACTGCGGTTGCGGGATCGCTCGCGGACATTTCACTCGCGCTGCTGCTGTTGCTTGCGTCGAGCCTGGCTGTTGCTTCATTCAGTCTGATCTATCTGTGCCGCTGGCTGGCGCCAGCTCGCGCGCCCTTGACGTTTTCTGACGACTACGGCAAGCCCTGAACGCAAGAGGGCCCTGCGTCCTCATAGTCCGGGAAGTCGATGTGGTGCGCGATGCGCGATCGAAATCCCGGGTTGGACTGATAGAAGCGCTCCATCCGGTCCCCATAGCCGGCGAGGATGACGACGAGGTCGTCCCGCTGGTTCTCCATCACCTGCAGGAGGATTTCGATGGCTTCCTGGCCATAGTCGCGCTCGTTGTCGGGACGGTAGAGATAGTAGGCTTCGTCGATGAACAACACGCCCCCCCATCGCCTTCTTCAGCACCTCCTTCGTCTTCGGCGCGGTATGGCCGATATACTGGCCGACGAGGTCGTCGCGCGTTACCGAGACGAGATGGCCCTTGCGCACGTACCCAAGCCGATGGAGCAGATTTGCCATCCTGAGCGCCACCGTCGTCTTGCCGGTGCCTGGATTGCCCGTAAAGCTCATATGCAACGTCGGCGTGTGGGTCGACAGGCCCAGGCGGCTGCGCGCGCGCCCGACCAGCAAGAGCGCCGCCGTCTCGCGGATACGCTGCTTGACCGGCTTGAGACCGGTCAGATCGCGATCAAGCTCCTGCCCTGCCGGGGGAGCCGGCCTCGGAGCTGATGGCTGGGGACTTCAACCCTGTTCGGACTTGCGAGCAGCGGCTGCCAGCATCGCCTGACCGACGCCCGTGTCGCCCCGTGCGACGAGCACTTCGCCAGCATTGCGAATATCGCGCGGCTCTTTGGTCTGGCTCAACTTGGCCTTGCCAACCAGATGCGTAATCTCGATCTCCAGTCCCACGATCTCCTTGACCAGCGTGTCAATAAAGTCTCTCGGCGCATCCCCCATCTTCCATGGGACGGGCTGGATTGACTCATGCCGATGGGTCAGTTTGGCCACGTTCCGACGCACAAAGCGCTCATCGTCGTGAACGGTGATCCGTCCGTGCGCATGTGCGACCAGGTAGTTCCAGGTCGGGACCTGTTTATGGAACTCGTGCTTGCTGGGATACCACTGGGGAGAAATGTAGGCGTCGGCGGCCCGGAACACGACGAGGACCTCATCGCCGCTCGATACGTCCTGCCAGACCGGATTGCTGCGCGCGACGTGACATCGCAGCGTGGCGAATTTTCCTGCCGAGTTGTCGAGCTCGAAGGGGATGTGATTGGCGTCGAGTCCACCTGGTCCATGGGTGATCAGCACACCAAGTGCGGTGTTCTGGATCAGATCAAAAAGAACCTCTCGGCTGGGCTCTTCGTTGTGCAGCGGGACATACATGGTCGGTTCTTTCAATGATCTCGAAGTTCGCGGCTCACGACACGGCAGCTGTTCGCAGACGTGCCAGTGCGTCGGCGACCTGGTGCTTCGCCGCGATGGGAAGCGGCATGATCGGAAGCGGGGGTGCGGCACGGCAGATGTCGAGGACTTCAGCGAGCGTATAGACCACACGAAGGCTCGAATACGTCTTGAAGAGTTCCCATAGCGGGGCCAGCGTGGCGTCGATGCGACGGCCTTGCGCGTGGTCGCCCTGTTGGGCGGCCCTGACGATCCCCATGCAAGGTTCGGGCAAGATGCCGCCCAGCACACTGTACCAGGTGTCGGCGCCGGCAATCATGGCTTGTGTGGCGTTCCAGTCGCCGCTGTAACCGATCGAGAATCCTTTTGGCACGATTTGCCTCTGATCCTGCAGATGGCCCAGGATCGCATCGCCCCCGTCGGTCGGGTTCTTGATGGCCACGATCCCAGGCACCTGCGCCAGACGTGCGACGAGCGCGGGTGTAAAGCGAAAATGCGTCGTTCCAGGATTGTCGTAGATGACGATCGGCAGTCCGCTTCTGCGCGCGACCGACGAGAAATGCTCGAACACCTCGTCATCGGTGAGCGGGGCATAAGAGACGGCTGCGAGCAAGCCTGCGGCCGCGCCGAGGGCCTTTGCGTCTCTTGCGTGTTTTATCGCCTCGTCGGTGCGCAATGCGCCGACCCCTACGATGACCGGGATACCTCCGCCAGTCTCGTCCAGCGCCTCGGAAAGGGTCCGGCGTCGCTGCTGTCGCGACAGATACATGTAAGTGCCGGTGCTGCCAAGAAGCCCGATGGAATCCACCTTTGCTGTGCAAAGCCGTGCAATCAGCTGGCGCAGCGCTGCGGTATCGACCCGCCCGTCACTGTCGGTAGGCGTGATCGGGAAGGCGCAAAGGCCGCTCAAGAAGGCCATGTTCAAGCTCCCATCGTCTGATTGGTTGCGGCGCTCGGCATCAGACCGCGTCCAGCCCCTGCCGCAGATCCGCAATCAGGTCGGCGGCGTCTTCGAGCCCCACCGACAGGCGCATCAGGTCTTCGCCGACACCATCGGCCAGATGCGCATCCTTGCGGATTGCCTTGCGCGCGCGGGCCAGGCTCGCAGGATGATAGATGAGGCTGTCGGCGTCGCCGAGGCTGACTGCACGAGTGATCAGCTTGAGCCGGTTCATCATCTGGCGAGCGCCCTCATAGCCTGCGCGCAGGCCGAAAGCCATTATGCCCGAGCCCTGCGACATCTGTCTGCGCGCGATCACCTGATCGGGATGAGAGTCGAGAAATGGATAGCTTACCCAGGCCACGGCCGGATGCGCTTCGAGTGCCTGCGCGACCGCAAGGGCGGAGGCGCTGTGACGGTCCATACGCAGGGTGAGCGTTTTCAGCCCGCGCAAGATCAGGAACGCTGACATCGGCGAGAGCGCTGCACCGGTAATATAGCGCAAGCCCGTTTCGTGCAGGGTGTGAAGTGTTTTCGCATCACCGAGGATCGCCCCGCCCAGAGCATCGCCGTGGCCATTGATATACTTGGTCAGCGAGTGGATCACGATGTCGGCCCCGTGTTCCAAAGGACGCTGTAGCGCGGGCGAGGCAAAGGTGCTGTCGACCGCGACCTTCACGCCGCGCGCATGGGCGTGTTCGGCAATGGCCGCAATGTCGAGGATGCGGCTCAGCGGGTTGACCGGCGTCTCGAAGAAGACAAGCCTGGTCCTGTCAGTTATGGCGCCTTTGAGATTGCTTGGTACGGATAGATCGACCGCAACGACCTTGATGCCAAACCGCGGCACCGCCTGTTCGACCATGGCGAGCGTGTTGGCATAAAGCGTCTTGTGGACGATGAGTTCGTCGCCTTGCGACAGCAGCGACAGGATCAGCGTGCCGAAAGCCGCCATCCCCGAAGCAACGACCAGCCCGGCTTCGGCTCCTTCGAGATTGGCGAGCCGTTTTTCGAGGATTTCGGTCGTCGGGTTGTATTCGCGTGCGTAAAGCCTTCCGCCAAGCGCTGCCGCGGCCTCGTTTGCTTCCACACTTTCGAACCCATAGGTCGAGGTCAGAAACACCGGCGGCTGAACGGCATTGGAAAAGCCCGCCGGATCATAGCCATGGTGGATGGCCCGGGTGGCGAATGCGAAATCGGCATCGTGAGGGGACGGCGTCGGTGCCCCGGTTTCGGATTGGTCTGTGGTGCGGGGCATCGATGTTTTGAAATCCTTTTGGTTCTTAAGAAGATTGCCGGCAAACTGGCTTGGATGTAACGTCCAGTTGGCGATGAAACAAATGGTCCAGTCTTCCAGTGCCGTGTCGACGGGTCACGCGCCGGGTCTGGGCGCGCGCCAGATCTACGAAGCGCTTCGCGAGCAGATCTTGAGCGGTGTCTATGAAACCGGCAGTCAGCTGCCGTCGTCTCGCGGCCTCGCAAATGACCTCGGCGTTTCGCGAACGACCGTCACCGTCGCCTACGAGCAGCTGGCCGCGGAAGGCTTCATTGAGGTCAACCAAGGCGCACGGCCTCGCGTTGCTGCTTCCCTGGTTCCTCGCGAGGCCAGCAGCGCGGCCCCAAAACGGACTGGCCCGGTCCATCTTTCCAGCTACGGCGAGCGACTGCGTGGCAGCCCGCCATGGCCCGATTATCTGCCCAACCGGTTGAAGGTCGATTTCCGTTATGGCGACCTTGCGCCATCTGATTTCCCGGCGCTGACTTGGAAGCGCGCAATGAACGCGGCAATGTCACAACGGCCAGGAAGGCTGGCCTATGACGATCCACGCGGGTCGCCTCGCTTGCGCCAGGCTCTGCAGGGATATTTGTGGCGGGCTCGAACGCTAAGCTGCGAGGTCGAGCAGATCCTCGTCGTAAGCGGATCGCAGCAGGGTCTCGATATGTGCGCCCGCTTGCTGCTTGATCCTTCAGACAACTTCGTCATCGAGGACCCGTGCTACAGAATGGCGCGCCAGGTGTTTGCCAGCACAGGGGCGACACCTGTCTCTGTCGCCGTCGATAGCGACGGCATGAAGACGGAGCTTCTTGAAGGGATCACGGCGCGGCTGGCCTATGTGACACCGTCGCATCAGTTCCCACTGGGCGGTGTGTTGCCGATCTCGCGGCGGTATCAGCTCCTCGAATGGTCCCGGCGCAGCGACGCCTACGTGATCGAAGACGACTACGATGGCGAGTACCGCTACGACATTCGTCCGGTTCCCCCTCTGCACAAGCTGGAAGACCGGAGTTCCGTCATCTATCTCGGCACGATCTCCAAGACGCTGTCGCCGATGCTTCGCATCGGCTACCTCGTGGTTCCGCCGGAATTGCAAGGCGTCTTTGCGACGGCCAAGCAGCTTCTTGACAGGCATTGCCCGGTTGCGGAGCAGGAGGCGCTGGCCTCGCTCATTGAGAGCGGCGGATATGAAAGCCACGTGCGCCGTGTCCGCCGTCTCAACGGCGAGCGAAGAGGAACCTTGCTTGCCGCCCTTCGGCGCGCCTTCGCCGACCGCATCGTGATCGAGGGTGCCGACGCCGGGCTGCATGTCGTCGTCTGGTTCAAGGATCTCACTCGGTCATTGGAAGACGTTTTTGTTGACGAGGCGCGACGGGCCGGCGTGGGCGTCCATCCGATATCGCCGCTCTATGCTCACGAAACCGACGAACGCCGCTGCGACCGTATCGGACTGGTGATGGGCTATTCCGCCTTGACCATCCGGCAGATCGAGAACGGTGTCCGGCTGCTCGCCGGCGTTGTCCAACGGGTAAGCAAGGGCTTGCCCGCTCAGTTGAGCAACAAGCTCGGCAGGGATGACAGCGACAGCGCCTGACCGGCGCTGCCGCCGAACCCAACACGGTATCGTCCACTGGATTAGCAAGACTCGGCAAAACTGGCTCTGTCTGTCGGGCCAGTGTCCGGGCACAGCGTGATGCCGGCAACGCTATCCCTGGAGCGTGGAAGCAAACATGGCAAACGCACATCTCGATCAGATCCTCGCATCCGGCCGGAAGCTGGGCGCCGCGATGGCGGTCTTGGAGGGCGAAGCATGACGTGGAATGGAACGCTGCTCCACATCCACGTCGCGCCGGCGGCCTCCTACGAGATGGAGGAATTGACCCAGGCACAGCTTGTTCCTGGTCGCGGCATCGTGGGAGATCGATATTTTCTGGGAACGGGAACTTACTCCCCGAAATTGGACGTTCGCGAGGTGACGCTGATCGAGGTCGAAGTCCTGGACGCGATCGCCGCAGGTGAGCCAAAGATCCCGGGCTTCAAAGCGAGGCTCGAGCCGGAAGACCATCGACGAAACTTGACCACCCGGGGCGTGCCGCTCGGCCACCTCGTAGGCAAGCGTTTCCGCGTTGGCGAGACCGTGCTGCGGGCCGCGCGGATGAACTTCCCCTGCAAGTACATCGAAGAGCTGCTTGGCATTCCCGGCCTCTACGAGGGTCTGTTGAACCGTTCCGGTCTGAATTGTGCAATCGAGATCGGCGGCGTGATCCGCCCCGGCGATCCGATCCTTCCAATGTATGAGTGAACCTGCATGGCCGCGCCCCGTATCATCATGAAGTTGACCGTAACCGCCATCCGCAAGGAGCCCGGCGACGTCCTCGTCATCGATTTGAAGCACCCGCGCAAACCGTTGCTGCCGCCGTTCGAACCTGGTTCCCATGTGGATGTCCATTTGGCCGACGGGAAGGTGCGCCAGTATTCGCTTTGCGGCGACCCGGGCGATTTGAGCCGCTACACGATTGCGGTGAAGTTCGAGCAGACAGGCCGCGGCGGATCGAGCTGGATCCACCAGACTGTTTGCCCTGGATTCACACTGCCGGTCTCCGCTCCGCGCAATCATTTCCCCCTCGGCAAAAGTGGTGGGCCGGCCCTGCTTTTGGCGGGAGGTATCGGGATCACGCCGATCCTGGCAATGGCGCGGGCGCTGGAGAGGCGGGGCAGACGGTACGAACTGCACTACTTCACGCGTGCCAGAGCGCTTACGCCGCTCTTGTCGGAAATTCAAAGCGCCCTCGACCCAGCCAATGTGCGGCTGCATTTCGACGATGAGCCCGAAACCCGGCAGGATCTTCAAACCTTGCTGTCGACGCGTTCGTCCGACCCACAGCTCTACTATTGCGGGCCACCTGGTTTCAGGGCTGCCGTCGACCGGGCAAGCGCCCACTGGCCGGCAGGCACGGTGCATTTCGAGGCTTTTCAGCCGCCCGAGCACGATGCTGCACCACCCGAACCTTTCACGATCACACTGCGCGATGGGACATCGGTCCCCGTCGCAGCCGATACGACCGCGCTCGCAGCACTGCGAGGGGCGGGCGTGCTGCTCATGGCTTCGTGCGAGAACGGCGTTTGCGGAACCTGTGAATGCGGAATGCTGGAAGGCCAGCCGATCCACCGCGATGCTGTTCTGACTAGGCAGGCCCGGGACAGCCGGTTTATCCCGTGCGTGTCTCGCGCGAAAGGTGTGCTCAGGCTCGATCTTTGAGTGAGCGGCCACATCGATCGGCAGTGCGAACGTTTTGGGATCTCCGTCCGACCTCTTCATAAAATACGCCCAGACGATCTCAAGCAGGCCGGCGCCGAACAGAATTATCCAGTGCATGGTATCCTCCTGGCGGACTGCTGATCCGCCGCGCGGGGCGCGTTGAAGAGAAGCGATGTGAATTGCCCGCGAGGGGCAATTCACCTGAGACGATCCAGAGCTTCGATGACTCTCAGGATGCGCCGAACGTCTCATCAAGCGCGTGTCTGATGTCGGCGATCAGATCCTCGGTGTCCTCGAGGCCGATCGAAAGACGCAGATGCCCATACTTCTGGAAGCTCGCCGGGTAACGATCGGATCCGCCACGGCCGCTGCCGCCGACATGCACGATCAGGGTTTCGTCGTGACCAAGCGAAACGGCGGAAGTGATTACCTTCAGATTGGCAACGAACCGGTTCTGCGTGTCGGGATCGCCTTCGACCGCGAAAGCCATGACCGCGCCGTAGCCCTTGCCGGCGAACTGGCTTTTCGCCAGCGCGTGCTGGTCATGGTTCTCGAGCCCGGGATAGGTGACGTAGGCGACGCGCTTGTCTGTCGACAGATAGTGGGCGACGGCCTCGGCCGATGCGTACTGCTGCTTCAGGCGCAGGGGTAGCGTGACCGAGCCGCGCACGATCAGCCAGGCGTTGAATGGCGATATCGTCCCGCCAAGGTCGACAAGCGCGTCTGCCTTGATGTGATGGACGAGCTCCTTGGAGCCGATCACCACGCCGCCCATCGCGTCGCCATGGCCGTTGATGTACTTGGTCAGCGAATGGATAACGAGGTCTGCGCCCAAGGTTAGCGGCCGGAAGAAGGGGGGAGGGGTGAAGGTCGAGTCGACCGACAACAGCGTGCCAGCTTGCTTGGCGACCGACACCAGCGTTGCGATATCGGCAACCTTTGTAGTCGGGTTTGCAATCGTTTCGGTGTGGATCAGTTTGGTGTTCGGCCGCACGGCGGCTCTGACGGCCTCCATGTCGTCCATGTCGACGAAGGTGGCTTCAATCTTGTAGCGCTGCGGCAGGAGTTCGGAAAAGAGCCGCCAAACCGCCTCGTAGGTGACGTCGCCGACGATCACATGGTCTCCGCTTTTCAGGAAAGTGAAGAATACGGCATGTAGGGCGGCAACGCCGGTCGCGAAGACGGCGGCATCCTGGCCGCCTTCCAGCGCGGCAAGCTTGCGCTGCAGGCAGATCTGATTGTGGCCCGAATTGCGCGTGTAGGACGGTGTCTCGGTATCGGACCAGTCCATCGTGGAAGGGTCTTCAGGAAGGAGATAGGAATTGGCCATGACGATCGGCGTGCGGATCGCTCCGGACGTCTTGTCGATCTCATTGCCGCCATGCACCGACAGCGTATTGAAGGAGAGCGTGGACAGTTCGTGTTTGTCTGGTCTCGACATTGTTGGCCTCTGCTTTTTGGGTTGATTGCTCAAGTGCGGCTAACGTCGAACCGGCACCGCGTTTTCCAGCTTCTGGAAGACCTGCGTGATGACAAAGGTCAGGCCGATGTAAAACACCGTTACCAGGAGGAGGGGCTCGTAGACCGGGAGCATATCCTAGGGCGCCCGCTCCTGCGCAGGCGGCGGAATCATTTCGCGGCTGGTCAGTGGAAGGAGCCGTTCGCACAAACCGCCGCTTGTGCGACATCGAGACATCGCAAGTCACGTCCACTGGCTGATTTTCTGTTTATAGACCTCACACCCTGGCGCCAGCTCGATTAGACCGCTCACGAGCATCTTGCCCGCCTCCTCGAGCGCTTCCTCCGGCATCGTTGCCAAGCTTTCCAAAATGAACCACATCCGGCCGCCCACGGTTTCCAAGCGGGTGCGCGTGCCCTGCCGCCAATTCCAGCGCCGACATGTAGCGCCCACGTCGTCGCGCCAGATGACTTCCCCCTTGGATGGGCTTTCGACGATCGCATCGCCATTCGCAAAAGTGTCGAAAGGCTCCGTTCCGTCGGCAACCGTCAGCCGCGGACTTCCAACATACGCATCGAAGTTTTCACCCCCTACCGGTACTGCGAAACGCAGGCTCACTGCGTTGTAAAGGTCGACGACGGGGTTGATCGATGGAATGCAGCCATCCTTCTCCACACGTCTCTTCAATGCCTGCGCGGAGCACGGCGTCCGGTTTGGCTTTGCTCCGAACCGGCTGTATACGTCACCCCAGCTGGCCAGGTGCGCATCCCTCCACTCCGGACCACCAGAGCACACGTAATCGCAAGCGCTCAACAAGATGTTGGGATCAACTCGTCCCTTCTTTGTGCCGTTGGCATCAACAAGAATGCTGATCGCCCGGAAGTCCGGTGCGATGCCCGCAATTTCTTTGTCGACCACTGGAAAATCCAACACGGCCTCTAGCTCCCATTGACCAATTTAGTCTATGCTAACGACTATGAGTAAGAAAGTCAATATATCGACCGAAGCGGTCGCTGACGTTGAGCGTGTCAGCGCCACTGTGTCTCAAAACCTCAAATCGTTCAGGCGGCAAAACGGTCTGACACTCGATCAGCTGTCCCAAAAATCCGGTGTTAGCAAAGGCATGCTTGTCGAGATTGAAAAAGGGACCGCTAATCCCAGCATCGCGACGCTTTGCCGTGCAGCAACTGCGCTAGGTGTGTCGGTGGCCGACTTCGTCGGAGTGGCCGTCAGCGTGCCGGTACGTATCGTTCCACCGCAGGACGCTTCCACCCTTTGGCGCGGTCCCAAGGGAGGCAGCGCCACGCTCCTGGTTGGAACGCAAGGACCCGACGAGATCGAACTCTGGCGCTGGACACTGTTTCCCGGCGAGACATTCGAATCCCCTGGGCATTCGCCGGGAACACTCGAACTGCTGAATGTGGAGGCTGGCGAACTGACCCTGAAATTGGGCGACAGCGATCATCTCGTTCCAGCGGGTTCATCCGTGCTGGCTCGTACAGAAGACAAACACGCCTACGTGAACAGTGGCAAGCAGGAACTCCGGTTTGTCATGACCGTGGCGGAGTTGCAGCGGCCACGGGTGAGAACGGGTCTCTAGTATTAACATCCTTGGCGCCGTGTCAGGTTCCGCGCAGGTAGAGGTCATTGAACTCGTCGCACAATGTGCCGAGCGACTGTTCCGTGCTCTCTATCCAGGAGGCAAAGCCAAAATCGGCGCGCGTGGCAAAGCCGTAATATGGACTGTTCTATATGACCGCCGGCAGATCGAGGGCGGTGGCCGATGTTTTGCCTGTCGGCAGCAGGGGTTTAGCTCGAATTTGCCACCTGGCGTACCAGCCACGCCGTGAAATTTTGCCCTAGCGGATTTGTACTCTTCGCTTCCGGCATGACGACATAGTAGCTGTTCTCGGTCTGCATCGCCAAATCGAGGACAATACGAAGCTCGCCTGATCTTAGCTCTTGCTCAATGAGGTAGCGCGGAAGAAGTGCAAACCCCATGCCCGCAACCGTCGCCTCGATGATCATTGAAAATTGATCGAAGCGGTGTCCGCGGTAGGCCATTTCGGCCGACACGCCCACCTGCTCGAACCACAGAGCCCAAAGTTTGGGACGCGTTGCGAGATGGAGCAACGGCTTGGTAAGCAGATCTGCGGCGGCGATCTCCTTGCAAGTTGTCAACAGCGCACCGCCTACCACCGGCAGGATCGATTCGCTGCAAAGATAGGTGCATACGCCGCGCGCCCAAACAGGCCGGCCGTAGTGGATGGCTAGGTCGAAATTCTCTTCGTCGAAATCGAACGGCGCCGACCGGGAACCGACGTCGAGGATCGTACCGGGGTAGAGGCGCAGGAAATCAGGCAAGCGCGGACTGAGCCAGCGGCTGCCGAATGTCGGCAAGGTTGCGATGCTCAGGCTCGATTTGGCATCGGCGGACGACATTGCGCGCAGCATCGTCTCTTCGGCTTGCTGCAGCAGCTTCCGCGCCTCCGGCAGGAAGCGCCGCCCGTCTTCGGAAAGCACCACGCGCTGCCGGATACGCTCGAACAGCAGCGCGCCGAGATAGGCTTCCAGATCCTTGACCTGACGGCTGACGGCGCTCTGGGTCAGGTTGAGTTCCCGGCCGGCGCGCGTGAAGCTCGCGTGTCTTGCCGCACATTCGAAGGCCTGGATTGCAACCAGGTCTGGCATCAACTTTCTGCTCAATATCATGCGTATCTCGCATCAACCTAGTTAAAATCGTCGCGATCCGTGCCGGATGAAATCCGATATCACTCTTTTCCGGAATGATCTCATGTTTTCTCAAAAGCGAGACCGCGCCGTGCAAAATGCTGCTTTCGTTGCATCCGATGACGTTCGTTCTGCTTTTTCTGCGGCGATGTCAGCCATGTACCGGACCGAGGTTCCCGCCTACGGCACGCTGATGGAACTGGTCGCCGAGGTGAATACCGAAGTGCTGGATGCCACGCCAGTGCTGCGCCAACGGCTCGAGGCGACGGATTCGCTTGACCGCATCTCGCAAGAGCGGCACGGGGCGATCCGCCTAGGAACGCCGGCCGAACTCTCGATGATGCGGCGCGTGTTCGCGGTGATGGGCATGCATCCGGTCGGCTACTACGACCTCAGCACGGCCGGCGTGCCGGTCCATGCGACTGCGTTTCGTCCGGTTGGTGCCGAAGCGCTCAGCCGCAATCCTTTTCGCGTCTTCACCTCGTTGCTCAGAATCGACCTGATCGGCGACGAGGTTCTGCGGACGGAAGCGGAGGCCATTCTTGCCGGTCGACGGATTTTCACGGACAGCGCCATCCAACTCACCGAAAAGGCCGAGACGCAGGGCGGGCTGGATCAAGCCGATGCGGATCGGTTTGTCGCCGAAATCATCGAGACATTCCGCTGGCACGATCAGGCCTGCGTCAGCATGGAGATGTACCACAGGCTGCACCAGCAGCATCGGCTGGTCGCCGACGTGGTTTCCTTCAAAGGCCCGCATATCAACCACCTGACGCCGCGCACGCTCGATATCGACGCGGTGCAGACGGGCATGCCGTCGCGTGGCATCGAGCCCAAGGCGATCGTCGAGGGTCCGCCCACTCGCCGGTGCCCGATCCTGCTCAGGCAGACATCGTTCAAGGCGCTGGACGAACCGGTCTCGTTCAAGTCAGGCAGCGGCGGTTGGACGGCTGGCTCGCACACGGCGCGTTTCGGCGAGATCGAGCAGCGCGGCGTGGCGCTCACTCCCAAGGGCAGGGCGCTCTACGACAGCCTCCTGGATGCCACGCGCAAAATCATCAGGCCGGCGGCCGACGGGTCAAATGCTACTGATTACGTCGAGGCGTTGTCGCGGACATTCCAGTCGTTTCCCGACACATGGGACAGCATCCGCACTGCTGGCCTTGGCTATTTCACCTATTCGCTGACCGAGCGAGGGCGTCAGGCCGGCAGCGTCCATTTGGAAGGTGTCGATCGGCTGGTGGCGGATGGCTTCGTCCGTTTCGACCCGATCGTCTACGAGGATTTCCTGCCCGTCAGCGCGGCCGGTATCTTCCAGTCCAATCTGGGCGATGAAGCGGGCCAGGATTTCGTCGCCAGTCCCAACCAGAAGCACTTCGAAGCCGCTCTCGGCGCCGGCGTCCTCGATGAATTCGAGCACTATGCGGCGATCGAGCAGGCGTCGATCGACGAGTGCCGACGCGCTCTGCGCGGCGTTCAGGCAGCGGAGAGACAGTCGGCATGATCGGCGAGCGCCACAAGACAGCTTTGGCCGAAATCCTCGGCGCGGACGGGGTTGTTCAGGATTGCGCCAGCCTGGCCGCCTATGAGAATGGCGCGCGCTATGACCGGGGTAGCGCCGCATTGGTGCTGCGCCCTCGCGGCACGGCTGAGGTATCTGCTTGCGTCGCCTACTGCGTTCGTGAGCATATCGAGCTCATCCCGCAGTCGGGCAACACCGGCCTAGTCTCCGGCTCGACGCCGGATACCAGTGGAGCGCAGGTCGTGCTCAGTCTCGACCGGATGACACCGATTTTCGATCTCGATATCGACAACCGCTCGATCCACGTCGACGCTGGAACCAGACTGTCGGACATCAACGGACGGCTCGAGCCCGGCGGCCTTTTCTTCCCGATCGACCTCAGCGCCGATCCGCGGGTGGGTGGCATGCTGGCAACCAACACCGGCGGCTCGCGGTTTCTGAAATATGGCGACGTGCGCAGCAATACACTGGGCTTGAAGGTCGTCCTGGCAGACGAGGCTGGTACCGTGGTCGACCTGCTGTCGGGGCTGCGCAAGAACAATACGGGCGTCGACTGGAAGCAGCTTTTCATCGGGACATCCGGCGCGTTCGGCATTGTCACCGAATGCGTGCTCAATCTGGAGCGTCTGCCGAGGCAGGTCTCGACGGCCTATCTGGTGCCGCGAACCGGCACTGCCGTCATGCCCCTGCTGCGGGCGATGGAAGAGCGTCTCGGATCATATCTGTCGGCTTTCGAAGGCATGTCGGGGAATGCGATTACCGCAACGCTTGCCCATGTTCCGTCGCTGCGCAATCCATTCCAGAATGGCGACGTTCCCAACTATGTCATTCTGGCTGAAGTTTCCCGCAGTTGGCTTCCGCGTGATGACGAGCAGCCGCTCGATGCAGTCCTGGAAACGGTGCTGGCCGAAGTCTGGGGAGCGGAGGACGCGCCGCTCGCCAACGCCTTTGTCGGTCCCGCCCGCGAGATGTGGGCGCTGCGTCACGCCCTGTCGGAAGGCGTCAAACATGCCGGCCGACTGGTCGCTTTCGATCTGTCGTTCCGCAGGGCCGACGTACTGGCGTTCTGCGACTGGATGAAGCTCGAACTGCCCAGCCATTTTCCCGATGTCGCAATCTTCGACTTCGGCCATATCGGCGACGGCGGCGTGCATTTCAATCTGGTCGTCGACGAGGCGCGGGCTGGTCCAGTCGATATCGCCTTCGAACGGCGATTGCGTGATTGGGTCTATTCGATCGCGGTCGATCGTTTCGGCGGCAGCTTCAGCGCCGAGCACGGCGTCGGCCGCAAGAACCAAGCCTATTACGATCTCTATACGCAGAAAAAGCACAAGGACCTTGCCGCTGGCCTGAAGCAACTGACGTCGCCAGGGCGCCTTGGTTCGGTGTGTTTCGGATAAGTCAAAAACAGGAGTTTGCCGGATGAACATTGCAGTCAAATCGATCGATATAGCCAAGGAAACGACCGAACTTCTGGCGAAACTGGGTGTCGCCAAGGAGGCGCTTGTCGGGGGCGACCTCATCGTGCGCAGCCCGGTGACGGGCGAGCAGATCGCGGCGCTGAAGACGATCTCGCCGGCCGACGCGGCAAAGACCATCGATACCGCGCACACGGCGTTCCAGGCCTGGCGGATGGTGCCGGGTCCCCGGCGCGGCGAGCTGGTTCGCCTGCTCGGCGAGGAATTGCGGGCGCACAAGGCCGAGCTTGGCCGGCTGGTATCGATCGAGGTCGGCAAGATCCCGTCAGAGGGATTGGGCGAAGTGCAGGAGATGATCGACATCTGCGATTTCGCCGTCGGTCTGTCCCGGCAATTGTATGGTCTTACCATCGCCACCGAGCGCCCCGGACACCGCATGATGGAGACCTGGCATCCGCTCGGCGTGGTCGGCGTTATTTCCGCCTTCAACTTCCCGGTCGCGGTGTGGTCGTGGAACGCCGCACTGGCGCTGGTCTGCGGTGACGCTTTGGTGTGGAAGCCGTCGGAGAAGACGCCGCTGACTGCACTTGCCTGCGAGGCGATCTTCAAGCGCGCGGTGAAGCGTTTCGGCAATGATGCGCCGCAAGGCCTGGCGCCGGTGCTGATCGGCGACCGCGTCGCCGGCGAGGTGCTGGTCGACCATCCCAAGGTGGCGCTGGTCTCGGCGACCGGCTCGACGCGCATGGGCCGCGAGGTCGGCCCGAGGCTCGCCAAGCGCTTTGCCCGCGCGGTGCTGGAACTCGGCGGCAACAATGCCGGCATCGTGTGCCCCACCGCCGATCTCGACATGGCGCTGCGCGCCATCGCCTTCGGCGCCATGGGCACGGCCGGCCAGCGCTGCACGACGCTGCGGCGCCTGTTCGTGCATGACAGCGTCTATGACGCGCTGTTGCCGCGGCTGAAGAAGGCCTACGAAAGCGTCTCGGTTGGCAATCCGCTGGAGACGTCCTCGCTGGTCGGTCCGCTGATCGACAAGGCGGCGTTCGACGCCATGCAGAAGGCACTGAAGGAAGCCAGCGCCCATGGCGGCAAGGTGACCGGCGGCACGCGGGTCGAGAACGGCCATCCCGACGCTTATTACGTGCACCCGGCGCTGGTCGAAATGCCGAAGCAGGTTGCGCCGGTGACGGAAGAGACCTTCGCGCCGATCCTGTATGTGATGAAATATTCTGACTTCGACGCCGTGCTCGACGAGCACAATGCGGTTGGCGCCGGCCTGTCGTCGTCGATCTTCACCCGCGACCTGCAGGAATCCGAGCGTTTCCTCGGCGTCGACGGTTCGGATTGCGGCATCGCCAACGTCAACATCGGCACGTCGGGCGCCGAGATCGGTGGTGCGTTCGGTGGCGAAAAGGAAACCGGCGGCGGCCGCGAGAGCGGCTCCGATGCGTGGAAGGCCTACATGCGCCGCGCCACCAACACGGTGAACTATTCTAAGGCGCTGCCGCTCGCCCAGGGCGTCTCCTTCGACATCGACTGAGGATCGGGCCATGACCGTCACCACAAGTATCGAAGAGGCCGGCTTCGTGCCGGCGTCGCGCATATCGGCGATCGGGGTTTCGCAGATCCTGAAGATCGGCGCCCGCGCGCAGGCGATGAAGCGCGACGGGGCGCCGGTCATCATCCTGGGGGCGGGCGAGCCGGATTTCGACACGCCCGACACCGTGAAACAGGCAGCCTGGAAAGCCATCCAACGCGGCGACACCAAATACACCGCGCTGGACGGCACGCCAGATCTCAAGCAGGCGATCCGCGAAAAGTTCCGCCGGGAGAACGGCCTCGACTATGCCGCCGACGAGATCACCGTCGCGACCGGCGCCAAACAGGTCCTGTTCAATGCCATGATGGCGACGCTGAATGCCGGCGACGAGGTTATCATTCCAACGCCGGCATGGACGTCCTATTCGGATATCGTCACCATTGCCGAAGGCAAGCCGCTCTGTATCCCGTGCAGCGCGCAAGCCGGTTTCAAGCTGACGGCGAGCCAGCTCGAGGCAGCGATCACGCCGAAGACGAAATGGCTGATCCTCAACTCCCCCTCAAACCCGTCCGGTGCTGCCTATAGCACGACCGATTATCAGCCGCTGATCGAAGTCCTCCTGAGGCATCCGCATGTCCGCTTGCTGGTCGACGACATGTACGAGCACATTGTCTATGACGATTTCCGTTTCGTCACGCCGGCTGCGTTGGAGCCACGCCTGAAGGGACGGACGCTCACCGTCAACGGCGTTTCGAAGGCCTACGCCATGACCGGCTGGCGGATCGGCTACGCTGGCGGATCGCGCGAATTGATCAAGGCAATGGCGGTGGCGCAGAGCCAGTCGACGTCTTGCCCGTCATCGGTCAGCCAGGCCGCAGCGGTCGAGGCGCTGTCCGGTCCTCAGCACTTCCTGAAGGAACGGACCGAGAGCTTTCGGCGCCGTCGCGATCTCGTCGTTGCCGGGTTGAACGCCATCGATGGTATCGACTGTCGCGTGCCGGAAGGGGCCTTCTACACCTTCGCAGGTTGCGCTGGTCTGGTCGGCAAGACAACGCCCGCCGGCAAGCCGATCGAAACCGACACCGACTTCTCCGATTATCTGCTTCAGGAAGCCCACGTCGCGGTTGTCCCGGGCGCGGCTTTCGGCCTTTCGCCCTTCTTTCGTATTTCCTATGCGACATCCGAAACAGAGTTGACGGAAGCGATCCTGCGCATCGCCGCGGCCTGTTCACGGCTTGGGAGCGACAGCGACCGATGCTGAATGATCCCCGCTCACACGGTCTATGGCAAGCGACCGCGCCCGAACCGCCGGCTACGGCCTCATTGGACGCAGTAGTATCGGCCGATGTGGTTGTCGTCGGCTGCGGTTATACGGGCATGTCCTGCGCCCTTCATCTGGCCGAGGCTGGCCGGAGGGTGGTCTTGCTGGAGAGCCGTGAGATCGGCTTTGGCGGCGCGGGCCGCAATGTCGGGCTGATCAACGCCGGCTTGTGGCTGATGCCCGACGACATGATCGCCGCGCTCGGCTCTGTCCATGGCGAGCGCTTGCTGGGGTTGCTCGGCGACGGCCCGGTACTGGTGATGGATATCATCGACAGGCATCGCATCAACTGCGAACTGGAAAGAAACGGCACCCTTCACTGCGCCGTCGGCCCGGCAGGGCTGAAGGAGATCAAAGAGCGCGCGGCGCAATGGCAAAGGCGCGGCGCGCCGGTGCGTGTCCTCGATGCCGAGCAAACGAAAGCAAGGCTGGGTACGCCGGCCTATTGCGGCGCCTTGCTCGACGAGCGCGCCGGCACGCTGCAGCCGCTTGCCTATGCTCGTGGTCTCGCGCAGGCTTGCCTGGCTGCCGGGGTGACTATTTATACGTCCAGCCCGGTTGTTGCGGCCGATAAGAAGGGCGATCGCTGGGTGGTCAGCACAACGGGCGGCACGGTCGACGCCGAGTGGGTCGTGGTTGCCACCGATGCGTACAGCACGGGACCGTGGCAGAGCGTCCGGTCCGAACAGGTGCATCTGCCATACTTCAATCTGGCAACGCAGCCGCTCGGCGTCGATCTGTTGCAAACCATCTTGCCCGGGCGCGAGGGCGCTTGGGACACCAGGACAATCCTGTCTTCCTTCAGACTGGACAGGTCGGGACGGCTGGTCTTCGGCAGTGTCGGTGCGTTGCGCAACACCGGCACGGCGATCCACAAAGCCTGGGCCCGGCGGGCACTGGCGAAGCTCTATCCGCAGCTGGGCGCAGTCGAGTTCGAGCATGAGTGGTATGGGCAGATCGGCATGACTGCGGATGCGTTGCCGCGGCTCCACAAGTTCGGGAGGAATGTCGTCGGCTTCTCCGGCTACAACGGCCGCGGCATCTCGCCCGGCACGGTATTCGGCCGCGAATTGGCGTACCTCATCCTCGGCGAAAAGGCCGAAGCCGATATGTTGCTGCCGCTCACCGAGCTTCAGGAACCTTGGTTTCGTCGTTCCAGGGAAATCTACTACGAAATTGGTGCGCAGGTCGCCCATCTGGCGTCGGAAAGATTCTGAACCGTCGTACACTATGCCGTTGTTTTCATTGCAACAAATCAAAGTTCCATAAGATAGGTTACGCGACTCTCAGCAGTAGATAATAGTATTTATTGACAATTTGACTGTCAATAATGGCTCATTCTGCAAATTTTTTTGGTTATTATAGAACAACACTCTCATTGTTGCAACAGCATGGCTTACCGGCACCTCAGGTGAGACGGGCCTCGCTCGCCTCCCCTCCCGGCGCACTCACTTGTGCGGCATGCAATAGACGCCCTCGGATTCCATAAGTACCGCGCCACCCTTCAACTCGCTCAATGCGCCGACCACGCTTGCGAATAAGTGCGGCTGGCATCCACGGCCTTCAGCCAAAGAAGAGGAAGAACGTAGCACGTCGTCTGATTGCCAGGTTCTGGCTTCACTGTGCCGGTAGCGGCCGGCCGGCCCAATGCGGGCTTGCTTGCTGGTGCCACCGAGTTCGGGGCGCGGCACGGAAGACGACCTCGCGCGAGGGCCGCGACTACCGTTCCGTCAAGCTCGGTGATTCCAGCTGTCCCGTTCCGACTTATGCGAGTCTGGTCGAGACCGAACCGAGGCGACTTCTCGCTCATCTGGTCACGCCGCACCGCAGAGTAATCCAACAAGCACGAAGCCCCCACCGCAAAGACGGGGCTTCGTTATATTCAGCTCCCGGCGCCGACCTCTCGTCAGATGTCCCAGGTCAAGCCTTGGCAGTCGTCTTGCGCACCTTCTTCACCGGCGACTTGATTGCAGCCGCAGTTTTTCTTGCTGCCGCCGCACGCACGACCGGTTTCCGTTTTTCTGCCGCGGCAGATATGGGCGCTGGCGCCTTGCGTCCGAGCCCAATTGATTTCGCCAAGGCCGAGCGGGTGGCCGCGTAGTTCGGCGCGACCATCGGATAGTCGGACGGCAGGTTCCACTTCTGCCGATATTGGTCGGGGCTCAGACCAAAATGCTGGAGATGCCGCTTGAGCGATTTGAATTTCTTTCCGTCTTCCAGGCAGACGATGAAGTCGGGCGTTACCGATTTCTTAATCGATACTGCAGGCTCCTGCTTAACCACCGGCTCTACAGCTGGCGTTCCGATACCGTTCAGAGCGGCATGGATGTCGCCGATTAGTTTCGGCAATTCGCCAACCGGCAGTGGATTGTTCGATACATAGGCCGCGACAATGTCAGCCGTTATCGACACGGTATCCGGTTTGTTGCCTTGCTCAAGAGCAGTGGTCATATGATTTCCCTTTTTTGTATCGGATGAATTGAGCGACGTTTGATTTTTCTGCCCTGCCTACGACGCAAATAGTACATTTCTTCGTTAAATCCACCTCTCTTGCGCAACATGACAAGAGTAAGTTTCGCTTCTGTTGTTCCATCGGCTGGGGTGCCCTTGCCGATCTCATACAAAGCGAGAAGCTTCCCTTGCTTTTCCGCCCGTTCCAGCTGTGCAGAGCAGTGCTGGCTCGCACCCTGGCTATAGAGTTTCTATTTAGGCGCAGTGTGCATGATCGCATCTGTGGGGCGTGGGAGGTTTCGAGGGAACACGATCTGGCGTTTGAAGGTTGCTCATAGGCAGCGTCTGCTTTGACGAGCTTCGCCTACTCAAGCATTGCGCCCTTCATCATCTGGTTCAAGGCTCGCGAGAGAAGATTGTCGCCTGTAGCGACGAAGATCCCGAAAGCTTCCTGCGCAAGCGCTTGGCTGCGGCGTCGGCGCCGGCGCACCGGCGGAAGTCTGCTGTTCGGGCTTCGCGCCGGCCGCTGCTCGCCAACTGTGGCTAAGTTCGCCGGCCCATCTGCTCCTCACGCCGTTCACCATCGAAGGCCTGCCTACCCTTCGCAGTCCACAGGTTTCGCGCATTCTTCCCTTCATGGCTCTGCAGCTTTTCCGCCATCCAGAGCATCGCACCGTAGATGGTAGCGCGATCGTCGTTGGTTAGCTCGACGATGCCGGCCTTGACGACGAGACCGCCGAGTTCGATCAGATGCCGGGTGCGCTTGCGGCGCTCGACCTGCCACGCGCGCATGTCATTGCGAGCCAGAGCCGCTTGCCGGCGATTGTGGGCTGCCCGGTTGCGCTGGAGCGCTGCGAGCGTTGCGCTGAGATGCCGGAGCAGTTCGCCGGGACCGGCTCTCGAAAAACATCACTCCACGCTTAGCCCATGCCTCGCGCTTTGCGGTGTCTTTCGTTTCAACAATTGCGACCAGCGCGCCGGCCAGTTCGTCGGTGCTCAGTTGATCGGCGCCGGTGGCGATCACCAGTTCACCGAGCTGCTGTACCTTTCGCGTCTTGAGCTCTCTCGCCTTGTCTTCCAGCGCCTTCAGTTCGGCGTCGAAGTCGCGTGGTTTGCGCATGGCTGTCTCCATTGATTGTCGATCTCTGGATGATAGTTGAGCGTCCGCCGGAAGGCTTCAGGGTTGCCGAGACAGCCCGGGACGGGCTGGTCCATCCCGAGAATTTTTCGAGGGAGGGCGCGCTTATACGTCGTGCCGACGTACGCTTCGACGTGCAAATGATCCTGTCGCGATGGCGATCTATCATCTTCACGTCAAGGTCATTGGCCGCAAGGCTGGGAGCAGTGCTGTCGCGTCTGCCGCCTACCGCTCGGCTTCGCGGTTACGCGACGAGCGCATCGAACGGACGCATGATTTCTCGGCCAAGCGCAGTGTCGTTCATTCCGAGGTGATGCTGCCGGAGAATGCACCGGACGCCTGGAGCGACCGCGAACGGCTGTGGAACGATGTCGAGGCGTTCGAGGTACGCAAGGACGCGCAGCTTGCCCGCGAGGTCGAATTTGCGCTCCCCCGCGAACTCAGCCAGTCGCAAGGCATCGAACTGGCGCGCGACTTTGTTCAGGCGGAATTTGTCGGTCGGGGCATGGTCGCTGATCTCAATGTGCATTGGGACAGGGCAGAAGATGGCAGTCCCAAGCCGCATGCCCATGTCATGCTCACCATGCGGTCGGTCGATGAGAACGGTTTCGGGGCGAAGGTGCGCGACTGGAATGCCACCCAGATGGTCGAGCGTTGGCGCGAACGGTGGGCCGAGCTTGCCAATGAGCGGCTTGCCGAGCTCGACATCGACGCCCGCATCGATCATCGCAGCCTGGAAGCGCAGGGCATTGCCTTGGAGCCGCAAACCCAGATTGGTGCTCCGGCTCAACGCATTGAGGGCAATGGCCTTGACGCTGCCGGCATTGAAGCGGATCGCGCCGAACTGCATCGCGAGATCGCGCGCAACAATGGCGCGCGCATCATTGCCGATGCATCGGTGGCGCTAGAGGCCATCACGCATCAGCAATCGACTTTTACCCGCCGCGACATCGCGAAGTTCTCGCATCGTCACAGCGATGGAGTGGAACAGTTCAACGCGGTCGTGGCAGCCATCACCAACGCACCCGATCTGGTCGAACTCGGCAAGGACCGGCGCGGCGAAGACCGTTTCACCACCCGGCAAATGATCGAGAACGAGCAGCGCCTGCATCGCGCTGCAGAGCGCATCGATTTGGACGAGCGACACGCGGTGAGTGACGCACATCGCGAGGCAGCACTGGCGCGGGCTGCGCAACGCGGTCTTGTCCTGTCAGGCGAGCAGGTCGAAGCGCTGGATCACATCACCGATGGTCGCGGTCTTGGTGTCGTTGTCGGCTTTGCCGGAACGGGCAAGAGCGCCATGCTGGGCGTTGCGCGCCAGGCATGGGCAGCGGCGGGCTACGAGGTTCGAGGCGCCGCACTCTCCGGCATTGCCGCCGAGAATCTCGAAAGCGGATCAGGCATCTCGTCACGCACCATAGCCAGTATGGAACACAGCTGGGGACAGGGCAGGGATCTGCTCACAGCCCGCGATGTCCTGGTGATCGATGAGGCCGGCATGGTCGGCACGCGCCAGTTGGAGCGCGTGCTGTCCCATGCGGCGGACGTCGGCGCAAAAGTCGTGCTTGTGGGCGATCCGCAGCAGTTGCAGGCCATCGAGGCCGGCGCTGCATTCCGTTCGATCTACGAACGCTACGGCGGCGTTGAAATCGGCCAGGTGCGCCGCCAGCGCGAGGACTGGCAGCGTGACGCAACGCGAGATCTGGCAACTGGCAGGATCTGCGCTGCGATCGAGGTCTATGACGCCAGAGGCATGGTGCATCATGCCGCGACGCGCGACGAAGCGCGAGGTGCACTCGTCGAGCGCTGGGATCGCGACAGGCAGGCGCATCCAGAGGCAAGCCGGATCATCCTCACTCACACAAACGAGGAAGTGCGGGCGCTCAACAATGCAGCGCGCGAGCGCATGCGCGCCGCCGGAGATCTCGGCGACGAAGTTCAGGTGGATGTGGAACGCGGTGCACGGAACTTCGCCAGCGGCGACCGTGTCATGTTCCTGCGCAACGAGCGTGGGCTCGGCGTCAAGAACGGCACGCTTGGCATCGTGAAGGACGTCAGCGGACAGAGCATGACCGTGCGCACTGACGATCACCGGTCGGTGCGCTTCGACCTGAAAGACTACACGCACATCGACCACGGCTATGCCGCGACCATCCACAAGGCCCAGGGCATGACGGTTGACCGCACCCACGTTCTAGCGACGCAGGGCCTGGACGCCCATGGGAGCTATGTCGCCCTATCGCGTCATCGAGACGGGATGGACCTGCATTACGCCAGCGACGACTTCGCGACACGAGACCGGCTCGTCCGCACGCTGTCGCGCGACCGTGCCAAGGACATGGCGTCGGATTACGAGCAGGCCGATCCGGCGCAGAGCTATGCCGAACGGCGCGGGATCACCTTCCGCGAGCGCGTGGTTGAGATCGTGCGCCGGATCGTTCCGGAGAAGCTGCGCGACAGGATCGGCGGATTGCTGGACGGGTTGCGCTCGCCCGCAGACGGCGAGCCCTCGCAGGACCGTGGACCTGGGCCGGGAAGGGAAAATGTTGGGGCGCACATCGGAGATGCAGACCCGACGCCCGACAGAAAAACTCCCGCAACCGGCGTGCCACGCGACACGATTCTGCCGGTGGACGCGGAAGCGGCGTTGCGCAGCGCTCGTACGAAGGCGCTAGTGCGTCACGCGCGCGCTCTCGACGCGATGTCGCACAACGCAAATGCGGATGGGCAGGGGACGCCTGAGCAGATGCGCGAGTTGAGGGATGCCCGTAGCGCTTTCGAGAAGGTGCGACCGCATGGCTGGCGCGATGCCGAAGCGGCTTATGTGAAAAATCCCGAGCTGGTTCGTGAAGCGGGTGCCGGCCGCGTCAATCGAATCGTGCTTGCTCTCCAGCTTGAAACGGAAATCCGCACCGGGATGGACATCGATCCCGGCCGCCGCGCCGACCGGTTCGTGGAACGCTGGCAAAAGCTCGATCGGACGGGACGGGAGCAATATCAGACCGGCGACATGTCCGGCTACAAGTCAACGCGTTCGGCCATGTCCGATATGGCCAAGAGCCTCGAACGAGATCCGCAGCTTGAATCCTTGCTTGCCAATCGTAAAAAGGCGCTTGGCATCCAGGTCGAATCCGGCCGGCGCCTTGGTGCGGAACTGGCATTCAGCCATGGCATCGGTAAGGGGCGGGGCCTTGGGCTCTGACACCCCTCCGATTTGCCGCCGTTCCCACGCCCCAGATCGACGCGATGACAAATCTGATTGCGCGGCGACCTTGGGTTGTCCTGTCTGGTTCCAGCAGGTGCCAAATGCTCTCAGCGAAAGGCAAGGCAGCCATGCCTGAACTGGATCGTATCATTCGCCTTAAGACCGTCCTCGCGCGGACCGGCTTGTCCCGCTCGACGATGTACCGAAAAATCGGCGAAGGCACGTTCCCGGCCCAGGTCAAGATCAGCTTAAACGGTGCGGGATGGAGGGAGTCGGACATCAATCGGTGGGTCGCTGATCCTGTCTCATGGCACACCAGTGCATCACGAAAAAACAGCGACTAGTGGCGGTGGAGTGGCACGTTGCGCCCATCGTTGAACAGTCCTCTCTGATGTAAGTTCAACGACTGGGAATGGCCGACTGCAGACAGGCAGCTTCCGGCCTCCGCAAGAAACCAGCGGACATTCATTTCGCTAGTACGAGTACCGAGGTCGGCCCGGAGTAGACGGGCCGGACCGAGCCCGCATTGGCGAAATGCAGCAAGAATGGCACAATTGAAATATGGAAACGGCTCGTGTCGACATCGTGTACCGCCCGCTGCGAATTGCATTCGCGGTCCGCTCCAGTGACTTGGATAGCGTTCGTGCGGCGGTAAGGTATTGCCACTGCTTTTGGGGTGGTCGTTACAACCCTATTGTTCTAATCGACCGGCCGGAAGCCCACCGGCTCATGGAACTGTTCCGCCCCGACATCGTGACTTCAGTGGGGAATCACGCAGACCTAGCCATATTCGAGGGGCGATATGCCAGTCTCCAGAATGACAGAGTTCCCGCGAACCTGTTTTATCCGCCTCACGGCAGTCGGGAAGGCACGGCCACCGTGCTCGACGTCCGTAACCTCATGGTCCATCGGCGCGATGATCCCGAATGGAAGGCGATGGTCGAACATGGCGTTCGAGTCGCCACCTGGGACAACGCCGATCCGCTGGCCGATGTTTTTTTGATGCAATTCGGCCAATTCCCCGCGCAAGAAGCCATTGGGATCGACTACCGGAGAAGTCTCGATCAGGCGACCCAGGCAGTCAATCTGCCGATTGCGAATGGCGACCCGATACCGTCGGAGATCACGCAGTATCCGGGCATATCCCATTTGAGCCGCTACGATCTGACGCCACACTATTCGGCACGAGCGGGGTGGGACTACCCGGGCTTTTACCTGGGCAGTGCGGCAAACATCGATGACCTTGTCATGTTCTGGAACCTTCGGGCGTGCGGCATTCAATTGGCATGGCACGACCTGCAGCACCCGGCGCGATTTGACCTTGTCAAAGTTGACTATGAGGCAAGGCTACGGGCCAGCCTCGCTGGACGCGACGACTTTCACAACAAACCCGCCATTTGGTGCCTAGATGCCAACCGGGAAAACGCAGTTGCGGCGCTTGGCGATGGCCCCTGGACCATCTGCGGGGTGAGCGAAGCGACATGGAATGGGCACAACGTCAGCCCGGCGAAAATGCATTTTGGCATAGAGTCGGCACTTGCAGTGGTCGGCGGGCCGAGCCAGTTGCCCAACCTTAGCTTCGCGCTGAAGGACAAGCCGTTTGCGTCTGACCCTTGGTTCTACCAGCAGCGCCTTATGGCGTCTATTTCGGTAATGGGTGTGCCTGGCGACGGCAGCAACTACACCTTTACCCCGCCGTGCGTTCCGGAGCTGAACGAATTCGCCGGCCGCAAAATGATCCTGGACTATGACGGCCTTCGGCTTGAGCCCGAACACGTTGGAATCATAATTGATGCCGCCGACGTTGACCTTAGGATCGGCGCGATCTCCATACCAACACTCATCGAGCGCATTTTTGCGTTGGCCGGCTTTCAGGCCAAGCTGAGCGGGAGTGGCCTCATCACTCGCCAGCTTATCACTAGCATGGGAGGCTTGGATGGCGTTCGAGCCTTCAAGATTTCAGGCGTCCGCAGGCTGATCAAGTCATTTGGCCCAACGCACTCGTTTTCCAAGAATGACGCCACAAACAAAATTGGATCGAAGGACCCTGACACCGGTTCCACATTTGCGGACCATCGGCGGCTTTACATCGAACAGAGGGGGGCTGGCACGGACCTCACGCCTCCTATGGTATTCACTCATCTGGTTGAAAAGGGCTTGTTCCGCATAGGTTCGGACCTGCGCTGCCCAACGTGCCAACTCTCTAGCTGGACCCCGCTCGACAGCTTGAAGCAGAAAGCAACGTGCCCGCTTTGCGGGACCGCCTTTGACGCTACCCGACAGTTGGTCGAAAGCCAATTCGCCTACCGACGGACCGGCGTTCTAGGCGTCGAAAGGAACGCAGCGGGTGCCATACCGGTGGCCATGGTGTTGCAGCAACTGTACGTGAACCTTAGAAGCACCTTCCACTCAGATGGTTATGGCGCTTCATACGATCTCAAGCCCATCGACCCTGGCGGGGGCCTACCGGTATGCGAGACCGACCTTGTGGCTTTGGTGCACGAGCCCCGCTCCTCAATGCCGGCAGTGATCATCGGTGAGTGCAAGGACGCTGGCGGTGCGATCGACCCCATTGACATCGAGCATTTGCGGCAAGTTGCCGATGCTTTCCCAAAAGAGCGCTTCGTAGTGTACATCCTACTCGCGAAGCTCTCCGCGTTCACGCCAGACGAAATCGAGCTCGCCAAGTCCCTCAACACTCAGTTTGTCCGTCGTGTGATCCTCCTTACCCACCAAGAGCTCGAGCCGTACCGTTTCTACGAGCGGCGCAAGGACGCCGTCGGCAAGGACATTTACGCATCCAGCGCTTATGACCTCGCCGAGACGACCCACCGCCTCTACTTCCTGCCTCAGCCAACGAGTGCCGGGCCGGTAGCTGATAGTTAGGTAGAAGGCGCCGCAGCAGATCAATACCGACGAGCTGCGGTTGACCTTTAAGACGGATGCCTCTTTCGGGATTTTGCGGCGGACTCTCAACGACCGAACTGAGGCGCATTGCTGACATTGATTGAGAAACAGATAATCCTAAAGGCGCCTGTAGATGCCGCCTTCGTCTAAGTGTTCGCGGTACCGCGTGACAAGCGCACACCAGGGCCACCGCCATTCTCTGGAATGAATTCTATTCCGGCCGCTTCGAGCGATAGCTTCAGCGCTTGCAGGATTGATTCAGATGCTGGTTTCGAACCACGTTCGAACTGCACGATCGTCCTCAAACTTACCTTGGATAGATCCGCCAGTTCCTGTTGAGAAATGTCGAGAAGCCCACGGGCCGCGCGAACTTGGGCCGCACTTACCTTCATTGTTCAAATGCCCTGTTGCACAAAAAGTGCAAATATGCTTGTTTTAGGTAACGGCCGTTGGAAGTGGTTCCCCCGCTTCCAACAGTCTAACCACGCCCACGCTTTGCGGAGCTCGGATCATGGCTGATTCCGACAATAACACGACTTGGCCTTTCGTCACCCGCAGGAAGGTGCTTGAGGGAACAGCAACCGCAACGGCGGCGACGCAGGCTACATCGTTTGCTCGCATCGACTTGGAGGGTGATGACGCCATTGATCCTGCGGTGGCGGTGTGGAAACGATGGCAGGCGGCTTGGGAAGAGGCTGAACGGCTTTGCAATCAGCAGCAGCGGCTGGAGAGGGTACTTATCGAGACCGTTGGCTTCCCTTGCACGACAGTTACCTTGTCCGACGGCGAGAGCGTGACAGTTCACTCCGTTGAAGCCCTCCAGGAATTGCTCGATGTTCGTCCGGCTAACACAGTGGCCCGCACCCAAGCTGAAGCTGAAATCGTAGCCAATCAGGCGCGCTGGGATGCCGCCGCCAGGGAGATTGGCTATTCGACAGCCTTACTTGCTGAGCGCGAAGCTGGCGAGCGGGCGAAGGAATTACTCGAAGCCTTATCCCAAGTTCCTGCAACGTCGCTCGCCGGTATAGCCGCCAAGCTAAATGCAGCGCTTAGGGAAGGGGAGTATTCGCTACATGGCAGTGAGCCCCCGTGGCCACAGATCCGCTCGGCCTTGGACGATATAGCTCGGATTAGAGAGCAGAACGTCTCGAGCTGAACTTCGGCAATAAGGTACCGAAATCGCGATCATTCGTCGGTTTGGTGATTTTCGCGGGGGCTTACCGAGACAAACTCTCTACACATGGAGCGATTGATGCAGTTCCGAAAAGCATTTGCGGAGCCAGGGCGCCGCAGCGTCTTCAACGCACCGGTAAACCATGGAATCGAGAGTGGCCCGCACCCTGCTGATCAATATGTCGGCAGGCAGATCGCCGCGGTTCGCGTGCAGTCGGACGTATCGCAGGCCCAGCTTGCCCGATCCATCGGCATCAGTTTTCAGCAGCTTCAAAAATATGAGAACGCGAGAAACCGCGTGAGCGCTTCCATGCTCTACGAGATCGCTAGTTCACTAGGTGTTCCGGTCGGCCGCTTCTTCGAAGGCCTGCCGGGCAATGAGACCGATCGTGATCCTCCTCAGCTGCCGGCCGACGAACGCATCGATTTTATTGCCAGCGCGGAAGGCCGACGCCTGATTGAAGGGCTGGTGCATCTCCATCCGCGAGTGCGAGGGCGGGTGTCGTCCTTAATCGCAGCATTAGGAGAGGAACTGGCAGTCATCGACCCAAAGCAGGAGAGCGCAAGGTCCAGCGAACCCATGCCGGTCGAATGCAGGCCGGCTTGACCGGCAGTTATGGCAAAGCTCAACGAGTTCCCTTCGACGGCTGGAATGGCGAAGTTCGCGCTGTCGCTTCGATCCGCACCGCGAAGGAGGGGATGGTCGAGCGAGTGTTTCCCGAAGAGACCTCGACAACGGCTACATGGCCGCAGGCAGGGAGAAAGTGGCCCTGTCGTTGCCTATGGCGATGATGGGAGCGTTGCATGAAAAAGCTTCCGAACGCATCCCAAGTTCCTGCCATAGGCTTCCCAGCAGCACGGCTGCAGCCCGTGCGATCTAGATTCGCCAGTTCGGCGACTATCCGATTTCCGCGCCGAAGGGTCCCAAGTGCACGATCGAAGGGGTCTGCCCCTTTTATCGCCGGTCGTGTTAGTGATGCTCGGCTTCGTGAAGTCGGCACGACACAGACGCGATGGTGGATTGCTGCGCGAAACCGCCCCAGCGGTAACGCCGGAGGAGCTTCGCACAGCCATGCTTAAGTTTGTCGAAGCACTCGCCATCGCCGATGCCAGAGGCGATCATCTCAAATCCGTCGGCGCTTCGGCTGGCCGAAATGCTGCCATGGATGCAAATCGCTGCAAGAAGAAGGCTTCCGACACATGAGGCGGGCCGCTGTCTACGCACGCTTTTCGACCGAGCTGCAGAACGAAAAATCCACTGAAGACCAGATTGCGCTGTGCCGTGCTTACGCAGCGCGCAACGGTCTGGCTATCGTTGCGGTCTACGAGGACAAGGCGCGCTCCGGCTCGTCTATATTGGGTCGCGACGCGCTGATGCGCCTGATGGAAGCTGCGGGCCAGTACGCGTTCGACGTCGTCGTCGTCGAGGCGCTCGATCGCCTATCGCGCGACATGGCGGATCTCGCAGGTCTTCACAAACGTCTCTCTTTTCTCGACATTGAAATCCAGGCTGTTCATGATGGTATCGCCGATGCGGTGCTCATTGGTATTCGTGGACTTGTCGGTCAGATGCAGAGGGAGGATGGCGCAAAGAAAGTCCGTAGGGGAATGGCTGGAGTCGTCCGTGATGGACGTCATGCCGGAGGCCGGGCCTATGGCTATCGACCGGTCTTGGGCCATCCTGGCGAACTCGAGATCGTCCAAGAGGAGGCGGACGTTATCCGGCGTATTTTTGCCGCTTATTCGGCCGGTCGCGCTCCACGTGACCTAGCCGGTGACCTCAACCGGGATGGGATAGCGCCACCGCGGGGGATACGGTGGAACGGTTCCACCATCAACGGAAATGCACAGCGCGGCGTAGGTCTGCTCTTCAACGAGCTCTATGTCGGTCGGATCGTCTGGAACAAGGTCCGAATGGTGAAGAACCCCGATACTGGCAAGCGTGTCTCCAGGCCAAATCCAAAGGACCAATGGCAGACGAAAGAAGTTGCGCATTTGCGCATCATCGAAGACGAAACTTGGCACAAGGCGCAGGCTCGCAAAGCAGTGAGGGTGAACGCAGCCTCTCATGTCAAGCGTCGGCCAGCTCACCTGTTGTCCGGTCTGCTCCGCTGCGGCGTTTGCGGTTCAGGTCTGTCGGTTCACGATCGTGATAAGACAGGCAAGACGCGTATTCGGTGCTCGGCCGTTCGAGAAAGCGGGAGCTGCTCCAATCGGCGCATCATCTATCTGCCCGAGATCGAAAAGGCGGTCCTTGATGGCATGCGCGACCAACTGAAAGCCCCCGACCTCATCGAGGCATACATCCGCAGATACAACCAAGAGCGCCGAGAATTGTCCGCACAGGCGAATGCGATCCGCACAGCGCTGCAAGGCAAGCGCGATCGGATAGAAGGCGAACGGCAGCGCACGATCGATCTTGTGATCAGGAGCGTCATTGCTGAAGAGGATGCCAAGCAGCGTATTGCAGAACTCAAGACGCAGCTTTCCCAGGTAGAGGCACAGCTCTCCGGTCTCGATGAGCCGCCGTCACCCGTAGCTCTCCACCCTGCGACCTTGCAGCGTTACATCGAAACCGTCGACGGCCTTTCAAAGGCGTTGGCCGACCACGCAACGGCTGCTGACGACCGTGGCCCGCTGATCCAAAACCTTCGAGGACTTGTTCATAGTGTCACCGTGCACCCCAAGCGGGCACGTGAGGGCTTCGAAATCGAGGTCAAGGGCAAGCTTGCCGCCCTTATAGGCGGGGCCGCATTTCCCAATGCACGGTATACTGAAAAGCCCACCGGACTAGGCAGCCGCTTCAACGCCGCCGTTACGTACGATAGTGGGTTGGAAGTGGTAGCGGGAGAGGGACTTGAACCCCCGACCCCAGGATTATGATTCCCGTGCTCTAACCAACTGAGCTACCCCGCCAGGGCGGCGAAAGGCCCGAAATCCGCCTTAAATCGAAAGGCATTTCGAGGCGTTCGCCAAGGTCGCGCGGATATAAGGTTGGGAGGGCGAGCCTGTCAAGCTTCGAAGCATTCCATATCATCGCATATTCTCTTTGCCGAAAAAGCTTTGCCGCGTGGACATTTGGTTGCAACCGCCGGGGTTGAGTTCGACGGGGCACGTCGCTATGTCTCGGCCACGAGTTTTTAGAGTTTGAAACAGATGAAGCCGCGCATTGCAGTCCTCGGTTGCGGATACTGGGGCAGCAACCACATCCGCACCCTCAAGGCGCTCGGCGCGCTGCACGCGGTTTCCGACGCTAACCGGGCCCGCGCCGAAGGTTTTGCCAGCGAACAGGATTGCCTGGCGATCGAGCCCGACCAGCTGTTCGTGCGCGACGATATCGACGCCATCGTCATGGCCTTGCCGCCGCAGTTCCATGCCGACCTTGCGGTGCGCGCCGCTGAAAACGGCAAGGACGTGCTGGTTGAAAAGCCGATCGCGCTGACGGTGCCGGATGCCGAGCGAGCGGTGCAGGCGGCCAAGGACAATGGCCGCGTCTTCATGGTTGGCCACGTCCTGCGTTTCCATCCCGCCTTCGAGACGCTGAAGGGGCTGATCGACAAGGGCGAGCTCGGCGAGGTCCGCTACATCCACTCGCACCGGCTTGGCCTTGGTAAATTCCACACCGAGAACGATGCGCTGTGGGATCTGGCGCCGCACGATCTGTCGATGATCCTGGCGATCACCGGCACCGAGCCGATCGAGGTGCGCGGCGAGGGTGCGGCACTCCTCGACAACCTCAGCGATTTCGCGCATCTGCACATGCGTTTTCCCAACGGCCTGCGCAGCCATCTTTTCACCTCGCGGCTCAATCCCTATCGCGAACGGCGGCTGACCGTGGTCGGCACCAAGGCGATGGCGGTGTTCGATGATGTCGAGCCATGGGAGCGCAAGCTTGCCGTCTACCGCCACGCGGTCTGGCAGGACAGCGGCCAATGGGCGTTCACCACCAACGAGCCGTCCTATGTCGCGGTCGCGCAAGGTATGCCGCTGACGCGCGAGCTGGAGCATTTCATCCAGTGCATCGAGACGCGCGCCGAACCGCGCACCAGCGGCGAGGAAGCGATCAGGGTGCTGCGCATCCTGACGGCAGGCACGGTCACCCACACCAAATCTTGAAGGAAGGCCGCGCCGTACTCTTGGCGCGACAGGGCAGGCGGTCGCCTATTCGGCCGGAACCTGTGCCGGCCTTGCCGCAAGTTTCGTCAGCATGGCCTCGGCCTCGGCGCCGCGCTCGGAGCGCTCGATGAAGCCGCCGCCGAAGATGCGGGCCTCGTTGCCGTCGTCGGAATAGAGCACGCAGGCCTGTCCGGGCGCGATGCCGGACTCGCCGTCGGCCAGTTCGACCGATGTCACGCCTGCGATGTGGCGCAGCACCGCCGGACGCGGCGGCCGGGTCGAGCGCACCTTGGCGAACAGTTCGAGGCCGCCGGCCGGAACATCAGCCAGGGCACCGTCACCCAACCAGTTCATGTTGCGCAGAAAAATCTTGTGCGTCTCCAGCGCCTCGCGCGGGCCAACCACGACGCGGGCCCGCTCGGCATCGAGATGGACGACATAGAGCGGCTCGCCCGACGCAATGCCGATGCCGCGGCGCTGGCCGATCGTGTAGCGCAATATGCCCTCATGGCGGCCGAGCACGCGGCCGTCGATGTGGACGATGTCGCCCGGATTGGCGGCGGTCGGCTTCAGCTTGGCGATGATGTCGGAATATTTGCCTTGCGGCACGAAGCAGATGTCCTGGCTGTCCTGCTTGGCGGCCACCGTCAGCCCCATCTCCTCGGCAATGGCGCGAACCTGCGGCTTCGACAGGCCGCCCAAGGGAAAGCGCAGATAGTCGATCTGCGCCTGCGTGGTGGCGAACAGGAAATAGCTCTGGTCGCGGTCGGCATCGACCGGCCGGTAGAGCGCGCGGTGGGCGCCGTTGGCACCCGAGCGGATATAGTGGCCGGTGGCGAGCGCATCGGCGCCCAATTCCTTGGCGGTGGCCAGGAGATCGGCGAACTTCACCGTCTGGTTGCAGGAGACGCAAGGGATCGGGGTCTCGCCGGCGACATAGCTCTCGGCGAAGGGGTCGATGACCGCCTTGCGGAAGCGCTCTTCGTAATCGAGCACGTAGTGCGGGATGCCGAGCGTCTCGGAGACGCGGCGGGCGTCGTCGATGTCCTGTCCGGCGCAGCATGAGCCGGCCCGGTGGGTCGCGGCGCCGTGATCGTAGAGCTGCAAGGTGACGCCGACGACCTCATAGCCTTCGCGCTTCAACAGGCCGGCGACCACGGACGAATCCACGCCGCCCGACATGGCGACGACAATACGGGTGTTTTCGGGACGTCCGGGAAGGTCGAGACTGTTCATGATGCTTTCATTCTGCGCGGCGTCTGAATGCCAATGTCGAGAATATAGGTCAAGCTTTCCGGCGACGCCAGCTTGCAGGGCAATTCACAGATTGCGGTCAATCCGCGGTCATCGGGATTTTTCCCAGGCAAACCAAGGCTTCCAGCCGGATATTTCAAATGCCCGCGAAAACCCTAACGCGCCGTTCACGATCCTTACCTAGTCATTAGGGTCTGCTTAGGCAATTTTTAAAGCTGTGGCGGTAACGTGGCGGGGATTGGGTCTTTGAGTTTTTTGTAGAGAGTACGATGACCGATCTGGTTAGACCTAGAGTCAAGTATGTTATTGGGCCTGACGGCAGCCCTCTTACGATTGCCGATCTGCCGCCGACGAACACGCGTCGCTGGGTTATCCGGCGCAAGGCGGAAGTCGTTGCGGCGGTGCGCGGCGGGCTTTTGAGCCTCGAAGAGGCATGCCAACGCTACAAGCTGACCACCGAGGAATTCCTGTCCTGGCAGGCGTCGATCGACGAATATGGCCTTGCCGGGCTGCGCACCACGCGCATCCAGCAATACCGACATTAGGGTCGAGCTGAACACATCAAAGGGCGCGGCACTCCGCGCCCTTTGTCTTTTCGAAGCCGCGTCTTGGCGTCAGACCGTCAGCGCTACTTTGCCGATCGGCCTGGCGGCGAGAAAGGCGTGTGCGGCACCGGCCTCCTCGAGCGGGAAGCTCTTCGCCACATGGACGGTGAGCTTGGTCGCGTCGATCAACCGGCCAAGCTCCACAAGGCCTTCGCGGTCAGGCACGACGGACATGCGCTCGACCCGGATGTCGCGGGCGCTGGCCAGCGCCTTGATGGAGTCATTCAGGTTCAGCAAGGACACCAGCACGCCGCCATTCCTGATGACCTTCAGCGAGCGTTCGGCGTGCTCGCCGCCCATTGGCTCCAGCACCAGATCGATGTCGCTGAGCTGACTGGTAAAATCACCCTTGGTGTAGTCGATGATCTCGTCGGCGCCGAGCTTGCGGACGAAATCGAGCTTGTTCGGGCTGGCGGTGGCGATGACGTAGGCGCCGCGCGCCTTGGCGATCTGCACCGCCAGATGGCCGACGCCGCCGGCCGCCGCATGCACCAGCACGCGCTGGCCCGGTTTCAGTGCGCCATGGCGGACAAGGCCCTGCCAGGCGGTCAGGCCGGCCAACGGCAATGCGCCTGCCTGGACGTGGTCCGCTCCTTTCGGCTTCAGCACGATCTCGTCGGCGGGTACGGCAGCCAGTTCGGCATAGGCGGCCGCCTGCTTGGGGAAGCGCGGCATGCCGAACACTTCGTCGCCGATCTTGAGGCCGGTGACGCCGGCGCCCAGCGCCTCGACGGTTCCCGAAATATCCCAGCCGAGGATGAAGGGCGGCTCGCCGAGCAGCTTGTAATTACCGGCGCGGACGGCGCCATCGACCGGATTGATGCCGGCGGCCTTGACGCGGACCAGCACTTCGCCGGGCTTTGCCGTTGGGTCAGGCTGATTGGCAATGACAAGGACGTCGGGTCCGCCGACGGAATTCTGAATAACGGCACGCATGGGATGTCTCCTGCTTGGTTGGTGCCGCTATCATTTGGATAGTAATATTCTCTTGTCCAGTATGTACCTGCCTGATATATAGGTACCTCATGGATAGTGACTTCGAATCCTCTTTTGGTTATGACGCCTTCCGGCGGACATGTGCGTCGCACACCGTGCTGGAGATGCTGGCCAGCAAATGGGTCTACCTGGTGGTCTGCGCGCTGCGCAAAGGTCGGCTGCGCAATGGCGAGCTTGCACGCAAGCTCGAAGGCATCACGCCCAAGATGCTGACGCAGACATTGCGTGTGCTGGAGCGCGACGGCCTGGTGAGGCGCGAGGTCTTCCCGGTCATTCCGCCGCGCGTCGAATATGAATTGACCGAACTCGGCCAGAACTTGGCGGCACTCCTCACTCAGATCAGGGCATGGGCGGAGCAGCACGCGCCCGACATCAAGGATGCCCGCGCCAGGGCGATTGCCGCAAATGAAGGGGATTGGGCCGCTTAGATCGGTGATCTCCGCGGCAATTCGGCCGGAGCCGGTTCGAGGCTATGGCCAGCTAGGCTGGAATTGCTACAGATGCGCGCCCACGCGGACACGCTGACGATCCGGATCTCGGCAGGTTCAGCCGATCATGGCGCTGCGGCCGCCGGTTTCGGCCTCGCGAATCTTGGTGTCGCGCGATTCCAGCATTTCAGCCTTCGAAAGCTCCGCTTCAGCTTCGCCGAGTAATGATTCGGCAGCGCTTCGCTGTTGGGCGAGGTCGCCTTGTGAATTTCTGAGGTTGTCGCGGCGCAAGCGTGCCGCCTTGGCGAAGGTCGGATAGGCAAAATGATTGATGTCGGTGATGCCGGCTTTCTTTTCCTCGGCGGTGATCTGAAGCTCCAGTTCGACGGCCATGCGTTCGAACTCGGCGATCATCATGTCGAGCTGCAGCAGCTGCCGCCGCTTCTCATTCACCTGAAACTGTTTCAGCCGAACGAGGTTTTCACGTGACTTCATGAATCGGTACTCCCGGAAACGCACACCCGCACATATCGTCCAAACGACCTGGAAAGGCCCAGGCGTTGCCCGTGTCCACCGGCTTTCCCCGAACTATGGGAAACAAAACCCTAAAGTTTTTTGCCGGCGGTAACCATTCGTTTACGGGCATTGTTAATCATACGGGTCAGGACTTAAGGCCGGGTAAAAATTCCGGTCGCCGATTCGGAAGCGCGTCGATGAGTCCCTGGAGTCGCTTAGTCCAGGTTGTTAATGTGTTGCATTAGGAATTTTGGTCTGTGATTCGTTATTAGATTCAAGAGGGTGTAGAAAGGGGTTAAAAAATCTGGTACCGTCGTGGACGGGAAATTAGGTTTTGTTAACCATTCAATGGCAGCCTCTGCACAAGGCAACCACTGCTCCGGATCCGGACGGGTCGTAAGATGGTCCGGTAGCAGAAAAGGGGAATTAAATGCGTGTTCTGCTGATAGAAGATGACAGTGCAACCGCACAAAGCATCGAACTGATGCTGAAATCGGAAAGTTTCAACGTCTATACGACGGACCTCGGCGAAGAGGGTGTCGATCTGGGCAAACTCTACGACTACGACATCATCCTTCTCGATCTCAATCTGCCCGACATGTCCGGCTACGAGGTCTTGAGAACGCTTCGCCTCTCCAAGGTAAAGACGCCCATCCTCATCCTCTCCGGCATGGCCGGCATTGAGGACAAGGTGCGCGGCCTCGGCTTCGGCGCTGATGACTACATGACCAAGCCGTTCCACAAGGACGAGCTGGTGGCGCGCATCCATGCCATCGTGCGGCGCTCCAAGGGCCACGCCCAGTCGGTCATCACCACCGGTGACCTGGTGGTCAATCTCGACGCCAAGACCGTTGAAGTCGGCGGCCAGCGCGTGCATCTCACCGGCAAGGAATACCAGATGCTGGAGCTGCTCTCGCTGCGCAAGGGCACCACGCTCACCAAGGAAATGTTCCTCAACCACCTCTATGGCGGCATGGACGAGCCGGAACTGAAGATCATCGACGTCTTCATCTGCAAGCTGCGCAAGAAGCTCGACGCCGCGTCCGGTGGCCAGAATTACATCGAGACGGTCTGGGGCCGCGGCTATGTGCTGCGCGAACCCGAGGACATCCGCGTCAGCGCCTGAAACGACAGCGCCGACTGAATTATTGCCATCTTCGACAAAAAACCCGGCTTCGGCCGGGTTTTTTGTGTCACGGTTCATAACTAAGGGTGCGTTGCCGCAGTCGTTAGCGCATTTCACCGTTTCACAGAATCGGCGAACTGCTCTAACTCTCTATTTTGACGCAATTCCCAAGGGAAAGCGCTACGCGCTTTTCCCGGGAAAACCGCTTTACACTTTTCCTGGAATTGCCTTAGGCAGCGATTTTCAGGGTGCGAAAGCGCTCGAGCAACTGCGGGCGATTGAACGGCTTCAACAGATAGCCCTGGGCGCCGGCGCGCTTGGCCCGCATGATCGAGGCGATATCGAGCTCGACCAGCGAAATCAGGATCTGCGGCCTGATCGGGCTTTCCATGGCGCGCACCCGGCGGATGAGGTCAACCGCCTGCACGTCGGGCAGGGCGCCGTCGACGACGATGATATCGGGCATGTCGGCGGCGCACATCTCCAGTGCGTCTAGCCCGCTGGCTGCTTCGATAACCACCATGTCGGAGCCGGCCAGGATGCGTTTTGCAACCTTCCTGATGACGCTTGAGTCGTCGACGAACATGCAGCGTTTCATTCCGGGTCCTCTTTGCCCTGGGGCAATCCGGTCGTGCGGGCATCTGGTGACCACCCTAGACCGATCTGGTAAAGAACCCGAAAAGCCTTTAGGTAAAATTTTTGCAAAGATACCGTCTGGAGGACTTTTCTTTGCAGATGCTTCGATGCGGCCGACCGGGAAAAGCTCAACGCTTACGATCGAACCGTCACGGCAATATTAGATAGTTGAAATACTTTATCTGCCTTGCAGGTCGGTCCGATGCTCAGGCTGCAGAAAGCACGATTTCTTCCGCCGTCGCATGGATCGATATCGTCATGCCGGCCTCGCGGGCCAGAAGCAGCGTGTAGTAGGGCTGCACCGAATGCGCATCGATCGGCTCCTCCGGCTTGTGGCCGGAATGCAGTTCGAGGAATTTTGGCGGCACGCGCAGCATCGGGCCGCTTGCCGAAAGCGAAATGCGCGGCTCGGTGTCGAGATTCTCGAGGGTCACGACCAGCTTGCCGCCGCGCGGAATGGCGGCATTGGCGACCAGGATCAGGTTGAGCAGCAGCTTGACCTTGTTCTTGGGCAGCAGCGCGCGGGCCCCATTCCAGGTCAATTCCGGCTTTTCATTCTTGAGGAAGGCGATTGCCACCGCTTCGGCGTCGCCGGTGTCGATCAGCATGCCGGCGGAGCCTGCCGCGCCGAAGGCGATGCGGGCGAACTGCAGCCTGGCCGAGGCGTTCTTGGCGCTCTGGCGGATCAGCCGCATGGCGTCTTCGTCGGCGCCGCCCTCGTCAAGCAGTTCAAGCCCGTTGTTGATCGCGCCGACCGGCGAGATGATGTCGTGGCAGACGCGGCTGCACAGAAGCGCCGCCAGGTCGGGCGCGGAGAGGGTGAACAGATCGGCCATCGGTGAAAATCCCTGCAAAATTCCACAATTCCTGGCCGAGCGATCGATCGTCGCGCCTGCCCAACACGAATCACGCTCCAACCCGAGGCTTTCTGAATACACAGCACTCGTACGTACAGCAACAAATCCAAAATTGTCGTCACGGCAAATGGCGTGTTCGCGTAGCCTGCCGGCGCCGCGATACCCCAAAAGCCAGCCTTCGAACCGCCATCTTCCTGTGGGAGTTAATGGTTGAAAAAGGATTACGGCATAGTTTGCCCCTAACAGTCATCCTTAACGGCCGCCTAAAGAGCCGGACCGGATGCGAGGCGTCGGCGAAAGTGCTCCATGACGGAGATTGGAAGCATGTTTTCCCGATACTACGACCGGAGTTTCCTCCGCGTCCTCTCAATGGCGATTACGCTCATGGGCGTTCTCGTCTTCTCGACATCAGCCCTGCGGGCCCAGGAATATACCGCGCAGGAGATTATCGATTCCGGTCACAAGTTCTTCGGCGCGACATCGGGTGGGCTCGCCACCGTCGTCGAGAAGATCTTTGCCTCTTACGGCTTGCCCAATGGCTATCTGCTGGGTGAGGAGGGGTCGGGCGCGCTGATCGGCGGCCTGACCTATGGCGAGGGTACGCTCTACACCAAGAATGCCGGCGACCACAAAGTGTTCTGGCAAGGCCCGTCGCTGGGCTGGGATTTCGGCGGCGAAGGGTCCCGGGTGATGATGCTGGTCTACAATCTCGACGATGTCAGCAATCTCTATAACCGCTATGGCGGCGTGGCCGGGTCGGCCTATGTGGTGGCGGGCGTCGGCTTCAATGTGCTGAAGAACAACAATGTGCTTCTGGTGCCGATCCGCACCGGCGTCGGCGCCCGGCTCGGTGTCAATCTCGGCTATCTGAAGCTGACCGAACGGGCGACGTGGAATCCGTTCTAAAGTCCCACCCGTCATGATGGCAATGCCGGCTTTTCGATGGGATTTGTAGGCCTGTGCCCCCCAATGCGCCGCGGCAAGCTCTTGCCGCAGCGCCGGATTTCCGCCATGCCAGTATGATGCGGTTCAATCCAAGTGGTTGCCGCCGATAGCGGGTTGTCCTTTGGTTCAGTCGGTCCTGTTCTTTGCCCTCGGCTTTCTGTGCGCCGGCTTTCTGGCGCTGATGGTGGCTCCCGCCGTCTGGCGGCGTGCCGTCGCGCTGACCCGCAGGCGAATCGAGGCCTCTATTCCGCTGACGCAGTCCGAGATTCAGGCCGACAAGGACCGCATCCGGGCCGAGTACGCCATGGCGACGCGCCGCCTCGAAATGAACGTCAAGGCGTTGCGCGAGAAGGCGGCCGAACAACTCGTCGAGATCAATCGCGGCCGCGAGGCGTTGAAGGGGTTGGCGGTCGAGCGCACGGACAAGAACCACGCGCTCGCCGAACTCGGCGCCAAGAACGAGGCGCTGCGGCAGCGCGAAGAGGAACTGCATCAGCTTTCGGAGCGGCTCAAGGAAACCGAGCGCAAGCTGGAGAAGCGGGCGCTCGAACTCGAAAAGCTGGAGCACATGTACGACGATGCCAGTTTTTCCTCCTCCAGCCGGCAGATCGAGCTCGTGGCGCGCGAATCCGAATTGCAGAAGCTTGCCAGCGACATCGCGCTGCTGCGCGGCCAGCGCAAGGAAGCGGATCGGCGCCAGCAGGAGATCGCGGCCGAAAGCAAGGCCGCGCGCGATGCCCTGAAGGCGGAGAAGAAAAGGGCGGCCGAACTCGACAAGAAGGTCGAACGGCTCCTGGCAACGCTCGCCGATCGCGAGGACAAGCTCGACCGCCGCGAGAAGGAAATGGCGCGGCTGCGCGAAAAGGCGAAGGCCGAGGACGGCGGGCCGGCCTTGCGGCTGGTCGGCAAGCCGGATGAATCGGGCAGACATGACGAGGCCACGCGGCGCGATGATCTGGATCAGGCGATCGCCAAGCTGGACAGCGATCGCGAGCGGCTGGAGGCGAGGCTGACGGCGCTGGCGCGCGAGAACAAGCGGCTCAAGGCGGATCTCGGCGCCATGGCATCATCGGGTTCGGCCAATGGCAGTGCCGCGCTGCGCGAGCAGATGAACGCGTTGGCGGCGGAGGTCGTCCATATGACGGCCAAACTCGAGGGACCTGACTCACCGATTGCCAAGGCGCTGGCAGCGCCGCAGGACAGTCACTCCAAAAATGGCGACCGCAGCCTTGCCGACCGCGTGCGGGCTTTGCAGAAGGCGGACGCGAACTGAAGCGGTTGTGCAGCCGTTTAACTGGGCGAAAAATGGTGCAGGGCAATAGCTGACGCTGCGGCGACGTTCAGGCTGTCGAAGCCTTTCGACATGGTGATCCGCACGGTTTGCAGGCGCGCGAGCAGATTTTTGGGCAGGCCTTCTCCCTCGGTGCCGAGATAGAGCGCCATGCGCCTGGAGGGCTTTGCATCGCGTATGGCGGTTTGTCCGCCCGGCGACAGGGCGAACTGCTCAAAGCCGCGTTCGGCGAGCGTCGCCGTAAAGCCCGATGTGTCGGGGAAGGACGCAAACGGAATCTTGAGCGCGGCGCCGACCGAAACGCGGATCGCCTTGCGGTACAGCGGATCGCAGCATGAGGCGTCCATCAGCACCGCGTCGGCGCCGAAAGCGGCGGCATTGCGAAAGATCGATCCCATATTGTCGTGGTTGGCGATGCCGACGAGCACCACCACCAGGGCTCGGTCGGGCAAGGCATCCAGCAATGGCCCGGCCGCGAGCGGTGTCTCCTTGCGGCCGATGGCCAGGATGCCGCGATGCATGTGGAAGCCGGCGATCGCGTCCATCACCGTTGTGGTGACGACGTAGACCGGCAGGTCCGCGGGCGCCTTGTGCAAGATGTCGTTCAGACCGCTGAGCCGGTTTTCCAGGACAAGAACGGAGTCGGCGCCAAAGCGGCTGGACGACAGAAGCAGATCGAGCACCACCTTGCCTTCGGCGACGAAACGGCCTTGCCGGCCGGCGAGATCACGTTCGCGGATGTCGAGATAGGCTGCGACGCGTGGATCCCGCGGGTCGTCGATGCGAATTGGGTCCATGTCCTCCGCTCAAAAATCGAGAGCGCGGTTCGTGCGTCGATAAAGACACACAAGCCACGCTCCGGAAATCGTCAGCGAGGTAAACGGCTGCAGGAGCGTCCGGTCAAGTCCCGGCGCGGCGCAATCTGTGTGCCATCTGGGACAGGTCCTCCTTGCCGGTGCCGAAAATACCATCCAGCACGACAAGGAGCTCGCGCACCGCATCGGATTTGCAGGAGTAGTAGATCATCTGACGGTCGCGGCGGGTGTCCACGAGGTCGAGCGCCCGCAACTTGGCCAGATGCTGCGAGAGGGCGGATTGGCTTAGCATCACCTTTTCGGCGATGGCGCCGACCGACATTTCACCGTCGATCAAGTAGCTCATGATCAACAGGCGTTTTTCGTTGCCCATCAGCATCAAAAATTCGGCGGCCGATTCGGCGTTGGCGGTTAGCTTTGTCGAGACCATGAATGCCCCATGCTGTTTGTTCATCGAGGCGCCATGGGGGCAATGGGGCCTGAATCCAAAAAATCACTTGCGAACGGCCCCTGACGAGTCAGCGCCATTTCCAAAAGGTAGAACATTTCTTTCAAATCTCAAGTGTTGCTTTTGATCAAATGCAATTAAGTTTGGTTGTTTTCCTGCCCGGCAGCCCTGCCGCCCCTGGCCATTTCAACCAGGGCGGGTCTCAATTCCCGAGATGATGCCAGGGGTTGCGGGAAGAATACCCGGCAAACATTGTCTCTCGACACCAGATCCATGCCATCGGCGTCCAAACCGACGATGCTCCAGCCGTCGCCGGATGCCCCGGCAAAATGATGCGCATACACGGCGATCGCATCGAGATGGTCCGCGTTCATGTGCTCGACGGCGGATTGTTCGCTCGCCGCAAGCTCTTCGACGATGGGGCCGACGGTGACGAGATCGGAGCGATCGAGCAGATAGGCCTTGCCGAAGCCGCCATTGAGGCTTGCGCGCTGCGGCTCGAGGCGAAAGATCGAGAAGTCGCCGAGCCCGGCATAGAGGCTCGCCTTTGGGTTGCGGTTGAGATAGCGGCGCTCGGCGCGAGCATGTGCCTCCGCGCCACGCTCGAGCCGTGATGCCCGGCAGGTCAACGTCAGGCGCGGATGCGCCAGCGGGTCGCCCTTGCCGGGCTCGCCAAGCAGCAGGGAACAGCGTGGATCGGCAAGCATGGCAGGCGTGTGCGCAGACAGCATCGAGACCAGGATCAGCGGCGTACCGTCGATGTCGGTGGCAACGCCGACCCGGCTTGCCAGCGGCGACCCGGTCTGCGGTTCCAGCACCGCAAGGGCGCCGAAGCGGGCGCTGCGCAGAAGTGTCTTCGCCAACCGTATCGCCTCGGCGTCGGTCTCGCGGATCACGTCCTTCTTTCGATCGTCCACGGGTCTTGCCCTGCCAGGTTGATTACTTCGGCGCCATGCGGATGGCGCCGTCGAGGCGGATGGTCTCGCCGTTCAGCATCTGGTTTTCGATGATGTGCAGGGCAAGTGCGGCATATTCGGATGGTTCGCCGAGGCGCGACGGGAAGGGTACGGCGGCGCCCAGCGAATCCTGCACGTCCTGCGGCATGCCGGCCATCATCGGCGTCTTGAAGATACCGGGTGCGATGGTGCAGACGCGGATGCCGGAACGGGCAAGGTCGCGCGCCACCGGCAATGTCATGCCGACGACACCGCCCTTGGAGGCGGAGTAGGCGGCCTGGCCGATCTGGCCGTCATAGGCGGCGACCGAAGCGGTGTTGACGATGACGCCACGCTCGCCGCCCTGCAGCGGCTCGAGCTTCGCCGCGCGATCGGCGACGAGGCGGATCATGTTGAAGGTGCCGATCAGGTTGACCTCGATCACCTTGCGGTACTGGTCGAGTGGATGCGGCCCATCCTTGCCGATCGTCTTCACGCCAATGGCGATGCCGGCGCAATTGACCAGGATGCGCGGTTCGCCCAGCTTGCTCGCCGTCTCGGCGACGGCTGCGGCACCACTATCGGCGCTGCTGACGTCGCATTGCACGGCAATCCCGCCGATCTCGGCCGCGACCTTGGCGGCGCGATCGATGCCGACATCGAATATGGCGACGCGAGCACCCTTGGCGGCAAGCGCGCGCGCCGTAGCCTCGCCAAGACCGGAGCCGCCGCCGGTGACGATCGCGATCTGGCCGTTCGGATTCATGGCGTCATCCTTTACTACGAGAAACAGGGACGGATCAGGCCCGGATCGACGTGCAAGGTCAAGCCATAGCCTCGTCTAGACGTGCTCGGCGATCCTGGCCTGGCTGGCGTGGCCGACCTCGCCGGTGAGCCTGGCGACCGCGCCCGGCGTGATCTCGTGCGACAAAAGGCGGTCGAGATCGACGGGGCGCGGCATCGAGATCTGGCCGCGCGGGATGCGCCTGAAGCCGAGCGGGCCGTAATAGGGCTCGTCGCCGACCAGTATGACGGCTGGCGCGCCGGCCCTGGCCGCCGCCTCCAACGCGATCGCCACCAGCCGGCGGCCGATGCCCAGGTTCTTGAAGGCTGGCCGCACGGCGAGCGGCCCGAGCATCAGCGCGCGGCCGGCGCCGGCGGCGATGCGGGTCATGCGCACCGAGGCGACGACGAGGTCGCCGTCGACCGCGACAAAGGACAGCGCGCGCTCGTGGCCGCCGGCTTCGCGGATCTTGTAGGCGGCCAGCACGAAACGGCCGGGCCCGAAGGCTTCGTCGTTGATGGCTTCGATCTGGATGTCGTGCGCCGGGGTTTCCGGCAGGTATTTCACGTCGGCAAGGCTCATGGTCTTTGCGTCCCGGTAAAGGAGGAAAGGTTTGCTGCAAACGGCAGCATTCGCCAGTCAGCGCATCAAGCGCGGGCGCCCTTTCGTCGTCGGTCAAACCGGATCAAAGCAAAGTCGAACATGCGGAGTGTCCGCTAGCATCAATTTTCGGCCGCTGCAATTGGCCTGATATGTCCGTCGTCTCCGTCCAGTGACGGTCTGTTCAGCGCCTGACATCTTCGACAGGGCCGCCTTGCGCCTACATTGCACGAAAGGACGCAAGGAGATTTGCATGGGATTGCTGGTTGAAGGCAGGTGGCAGGATCGCTGGTATGATACGGCGGACAATGGCGGCAGGTTCGTGAGGACGCAGTCGCAATGGCGCGACTGGATCACCGTTGACGGGCAGCCCGCCGAAGGTCGGACGCGCGGCTTCAAGGCCGAGCCCGGGCGCTATCACCTCTATGTCTCGCTCGCCTGTCCGTGGGCACACCGGACGCTGATCTTTCGTGCGCTGAAGAGACTGGAAGGCGTCATCTCCGTCTCGGTCGTGCATCATTTCATGGGCGCCAATGGCTGGACATTCCTGGCGCAGGATGGCGCCACCGGCGACTCGCTTTACGGCCTCGATTTCCTGCACCAGATCTATGCCAAGGCTGATCCCGCCTATTCCGGCCGGGTGACGGTGCCGGTGCTGTGGGACAAGAAAGAGCAGACCATCGTCTCCAACGAGTCTTCCGAAATCATTCGAATGCTCAATTCAGCCTTCGACGCATGGGGCGATGCAAGCCTCGACTTCTATCCCGAGCATTTGCGCCGCGAGATCGACCGTATCAATGCGCTGGTCTATCCGGCGGTCAACAATGGCGTCTATCGCGCCGGCTTTGCCACCACGCAGCGCGCCTATGAAGAGGCGTTCGGCGAATTGTTCGCGGCGCTGGATACGCTGGAGGCTCGACTGTCAAAACAGCGCTATCTCGTCGGCGACCGCATCACCGAGGCCGACTGGCGGCTGTTCACCACGCTGGTGCGCTTCGATCCGGTCTATGTCGGCCATTTCAAATGCAATTTGCGCAGCATCGCCGACTATCCGCACCTGTCGAACTATCTGCGCGACCTCTACCAGGTGCCTGGTGTCGCCGCGACCGTGAACCTGCATCACATCAAGGCGCATTACTACGCCAGCCACGAAACGATCAATCCGACGCGGATAGTGCCGGTAGGGCCGGAACTCGACTATGGGGCGCCGCATGACCGGGGGCGGTTCAGGGAGGCGGCTTGAAGTACTAGGAATCTTGTTCAGGTTTGCGAGGGATTGTTCTTGCGTCGTCCGACTTGAATGGTCCCCATACCGAATAGCCAAACGCGACAAGGCCCAATGTCGACCCCAGAATCACGACGCCATCAGGCCAAAAGTGCCCCGAGAAATGGGGTGGGTTACCGTTCGTTTCAAAAACCCTTGTCATTATGGCTAGGGTCGTAACTGCAATCAGGATAGAAATTATCACAAATCTCCAATACTCAACCGTCGTTGGAGCGCGCCCAAAAAGCACGCTTAATTGTTCTAGGGTCATCTTTAATGCGAAAAGACAAGAAAACCATACAGCGATCTCAACATTTATATCTTTCGAAAATTGGAAAAATACCAAAATGTACTCGAAAGATAGTAGGAGGAATCCTAGCAGGATGAACAAATATATGAATCGGAAGAAAACTTTGATGTTGACAGATTTCAGCGCAGTCACTCCCGCTGGTCGACACCTCGCAGATTATCCCCGCTGGCCGATCTTTCGTGCGAAAAAATCTCCTCGCGTCTCACTTTCCGGTGAAGTCTTACCAGTATGGCGATGCGGGAAGGCCCTGAAAAACCTCGGCGATCCGCCGCAGCGTCGCCGGCGTCGTCTCCCTAGGCAAGCGATCCAGCGGGAAGAAGCCGCTCTCGGCGATCTCGTGGTCCGGCTGCTTCGGCGCCGTCTGGCTGAACTGCTCGATGAGGTAGAAGCCGACATGGTCGCGCCGGCTGGAGCGGCGGTTGAAATGCATCGATTTCAACACCGGCGGTGCTGCAAGCGCTATGTTGCCCTCTTCGGCGAGTTCCCGTGCCAGTGCTTCGGCCAGCGTTTCGCTGACCTCGACACCACCGCCGGGAAGTTGCCAGCCGGGCACATAGGTGTGGCGGATGAGGAAAACGGAATTGTTGGCGGTGTCATAGACGAGGCCGCGCACACCGAGCGTCATTGGCCGCCGCAGCACGAAATAGAGGTGAAACAGCCTGGCCCGTAGCCCCGCCCATCCGGTCTGGCGGAAAGCGGTTTCAGGATCGTTCGTCATCGCTAGCGAAACCGTGGGTGGAAAGCCAAGCTTTTGTAGCAAGGAGGACGCGCGTCGCCTATGAAAGATACATGTTCAGGCTCGCGCATATTTCCGATGTCCATCTGGGGCCGCTCCCCGATGTATCCTATCGCGATCTCGCCTCCAAGCGCGTGCTCGGCTACGTCAATTGGCAGCGCAACCGCCGCCGCCACATGCATGATGCCGTCATCGACGCCATCACCGCCGACATCAAGGTGCAAAACCCCGACCACCTCGCCGTCACCGGCGATCTGGTCAATCTGGCGCTCGACGGCGAGATCGAGATGGCCAAGCACTGGCTGGAGACGCTGGGGCCGCCGCATGACGTTTCCGTGGTTCCAGGCAATCACGACGCCTATGTGCCCGGTGCCTTCGACAAGGTCTGCCGGTCATGGGCGGCCTGGATGAGCGGCGACGGGGTCAACACGCCGGTCGACCGCAACGCGTTCCCCTATCTGCGCGTGCGCGGCAATGTCGCGCTGATCGGCGTCTCGACGGCGCGCGCCACGGCACCCTTCATGGCCAATGGTTTCTTCATGGAAGGGCAGGCGGAGCGGCTCGGCAAGATCCTGCGCGATACCGGCGGGGAAGGCCTGTTTCGCGCGATCATGATCCATCATCCGCCGGTGCGCGGCGCGGTCTCGCAGCACAAGCGGCTGTTCGGGATATCACGCTTTCACAAGATCATCCGCCGCCATGGCGCCGAGCTTGTCCTGCACGGTCATTCGCATCTGCCGTCGCTGTTCCAGATAGGGGCTCGCGGTGCCAAGGTTCCGGTGGTCGGTGTCGCCGCCGCCGGCCAGGCGCCGGGCGGCAAGCATCCTGCGGCGCAGTACAATCTGTTCGACATCGACGGCGAAAAGGGCAATTGGCGGATCCGCCTGACGCGGCGCGGGCTGACCGGACCGGCAACACCGCCTTCGGATCTGCAAATCCTGGAACTGGGCGTGGAGGCTTCTATGGCCGCAAGCTGAGCCCCATCGCCACGATGCGGTCCCAGAACAGGGCGACCGACACCGCCAGGCCGACCAGCGCGCCGGCGGCGACCAGGCCAAGGCCTGACAGGAAGGCCGACCAGCCCTTGCTGCGTTGCGGCGAGCGCAGCGGCGGCTCGGCTTCCGCCACCTCGGCCCGTTTCATGCCGGCGGCTTCGACCCCACCTTCCATCATCCTCTGGCGCTCGACGACGCGCTCGGCGACATAGCGTGTCACGGAATCGGCAACCGGCTTCATCTCCGTCGATTCGGCAAGTACAACGCGGCCGATGCGGGTGTCCTCGAGGAAGCGGTAAGTGCGGCGGTCGCGCCCCATCGCGACATGGCTGACGGCATCGATCCACAGGCGCGGCTGCAGCCCCGAGGAAACCACGAAGTCGAAATTGTCCATGTCGGCGGGAACATCGGCAAAGACGGGTGCAAGTTCGGCGGCCAGCAGATCGAGGCGCATGCGATGCGCCTCGCGCATGTCGACGACAACGTCGTCGCGATCGGCGAAGGCGTTCTTCACATCGCGGATTGCATCGGACAGTTTTCTTGAGGGATCGATCTTTTCGCCTGCGTCCTTCATCGGCGTCTGCCTCGCGGGTTTGGTTAACACGGGGTTAACACAGCCGCCGGCAAAATGCACTGGCGAGATAGACGTGTCCGGGGACACGCGAAAAAGTCAGCCAGTCGCTGCCAAATTCGGACGATGCGGCCTGGCACGGCGGTTCATGTTGCGGCGAACGATGTCGGCAACGAGATCGGGCGCTTCCTCGGCAAGCATGTGGCCGGCCTCCAGCACATGATGCACATGAAAATGCGCAGGCAGGTCATCCGCCTGGGTGGAGGGCAGCACCACATCGTCGGCGCCCCACACCACCATGACAGGCATGTTAAGCCCGTCGAGACGGTCACGCGGGATAACGCCTTGCCGATCACCAGCGGTCATGGCGGCTGCGATTTCAGAGAGTTTTTGCACCTGGCCGGGCCGCCCACGCATCTCACAAAGTATATCGACGATGCGTTCCGGGGGCTGGTTGTGAGGGCTGAACATGGCGACAAGGCAGTCCCGAATCGCGGACGAACCCCGTGCGCCGGCGTAGCGGCGCAGCAGCGGGCCATTGATCTCGGGGCCAAGCCCCCCTGGGGCCAGAAGCGTCAGCGAGGCCACTTTGTCGGGCTCGGCCAACGCCATCAACATCGCCACTGCGCCGCCCATTGAATGGCCGACAAGATGAATGCGCTTCAGTTTTCGCGCCGACAGATCGGCGAGAATCGCCCTGGCGGCTACCTTGGCTGGACCAGCGTCCGGGAAACCGAACGACAGGCCGTGGCCCGGCAGATCATAGGCGAGCGTGCGCGTGGAAGGCGACAGGCAAGAGATCACCTCGTGCCAGACATCATGGCAACCGCCGAAACCATGCAGCAGGACGATGGTCTTCGAACCAGATCCTTGTTCGACGGCATGAAGCGATGAAATCATGAAGCTGAGGGCTTGTTGCGGGACTGAGAAAAGCGCGGGACCGGGCACCAAATGCGGCTGGATTGCTCCTCGTCCAGCGCTATGGCCAGTAAAATTTTCGCGATTTGTACGGTTGATGACAGAACGCGGCGGCTAACAGGTATTCGGTGATCAATGCGTACGAAATCGACAATGGCCCGGCGCGCCGAGTAGTGGATGTTACTTAGCTGGCGTTGCCGAGCCCAGCGGCGCGCAAGGCGCCGACCAGCCGCTCAGTCAGATCGGCCGGATATTTCCGCTCGACGAAGGTGGTGCGCGGGTCGGCGGCAAATTTGGGGAACTTGGTGTTCAGTTCGTCTAGCAGCGTGGACACCAGATGGTCCTGTCCGGCAGCCTTGGCGCCGATCAGACGCGCCGCCAGATAATGCGATTTCGTGGCAGTGGTTCTCAACGCCATGCTGGCGGCGATGGCTTTGTTCATGTCGCCTAGCATGAAATCACCGACGAACAGGCCGTAGTCCCACCATGTCGAGTGGCCGCTGAACGTCTCGGCCGCATGGGTAAGGATTGGCGTCCCCTCCGCGTAGCGCCCAGCGAAGATCAGCCCATAGCCGTAAGCGGCGGCCATGCCCATATCGTAGGGATTGAGTTCGTAGGCCTTGCGCATCCAGCGGATTGCTTCGTCCGTATTGCCGAGGCGCGAACTGACGTAGCCATAGGCGCGATGCGCGTAAGGGCTGGTCGGCCCCATCTGCACGCCGCGATGAGCAAACTCGACGGCCTTTTCGATCGTCGCATTGGGCGGATAGGCATAGTGATCGGAGACCGCCTCAACCTGCAGAGATGCAAGTTCCGAGTAGACGAGCGAGGATTTTGCCCCGGAATTGGCCAACGTCTCCAGGCAGCGATAAGCGGCCTCGTGGGTTCTGGCATTCTGGTCGAGATAATATCTGTCGTTGAGCAGCAGGCATTCGGTCAGGCCGTTTGGCGCGCCTGTCTGCTCGATATAGTTGTAGATCGTGCCCGAGGCGGGAAGTGCCGAGCTCAGCATGTCGGCAACGCGATCCTCGATAACCGTGGGGGCGCTGTCGGCCGGCGTGAGATTGCGTGAAAGGAGAACTCGTCCTGATGCCACGCTTTGCAGTTCGATCCTAATGTCGCCAGCGTTCGGGCCAGCCATAATGTCGAAGATGAAGCTGGTGGCGTCGTTGGCGGGGTCGTGCCAGTTGATCGTATCGCGACCGATGAAGTCGATCGTATCGAAGCCGCTCAAGCCGGCACGCAGTGACGAGGCGACACGGCCGGCATCTGCACCGTCGGCCTTGACGTCGATGTAGACGAGCGGCAGGGCTTCAGAGATCGCTGATGGTACAACGGTGCTGGTTTGGCTGGCAGTCGCGAGCGCAGCGGGCAAGTCGCCGCTTGCCAGCAGCGCACCGCTGCCCTGACGCAGGATCAGGACGCCGAGCATGGCGATGACGACGGCGATCGCCATCCAGAAGAACCTGAGATGGCGCGCCACCGAGGGCACGGGGGCCGCCGGCGCCAACAACGCGGCGGCCGTAAGGGTATCCTCGGCAGCGCCGGGGTGCTCGGATGGAACCGTTGCCGTCTGTTCGGCGGGTTTGGCTGCTTCCGGCAAACGGATCGCGTTGAGTTCATAGGCCGGGACGTAGCCGCCGCGTGGAATGGCGATGCGGACGGGCTCGGCGACGCCTTCATTGGCAAAATACTGCTGCAGCAATTCGCGCAGCCTGCCTGCCTGCACACGCACCACGGCATCGGTCGACGGATCGAAATCGCCGTCCTTGCCGAAGACATCCATGGCGATGGAAAAGCCCTTGAGCCTGTCGGCTTCGCCGGCCTGCTCGCGTTCCACTAGATAACGGATCAGCTTGCGCGCACGCTCGGACCGTCCGAACGTTTCGCTGGCAAGCAGTCGCTCCAGTGTCTCGCGCACTGCGGGGGCGGCAGGCGTGGCATGCTGCAAGTGTCGATCCTCTCGAAGTCGGCACAGGTTGAGGCGCGATCATATAGGGCTCGCGCCACCACACAAGTATACACCCATTATGCGATCGCGTACCTAACCAGATAATTCTCCGGTGGTTAATCGCGCGGCCGACGCCGGCTACAGGACCAGCGCCGCCGCCAGTATCAGCCATTTGATGCCAAGGCCTTGTTCGGGCTCGAAAAAATGATTGGCGCGAGAGCCGTTCAGAACTCGCGCCAATCATCGGTAAACGCTACCGCGCTTGGCGGCCGACGATACGGTTGGCGGCCGAAGTCACCGCTTCCAGCGAGGCGGCAACGATGTTGGTGTTGATGCCGGCGCCGAACAGCTTGCCACCGGGATACTCCATTTCGACATAGGAAATGGCCGAGGCATTCGAGCCGCGCTGCATCGAGTGCTCGGAATAATCGAGCACCGACATTTCGACGCCGACATGGCGCGAGAGCGCATCGACGAAGCCGTCGATCGGGCCGGTGCCGGTGCCGGTAATGGTCACTTCCTTGCCGTTGTCGAGGATGACCGCCTCGACCACGCGCCGGCCCTTGACCACGGTATCGGGATAGGTGTGGTGGTCGAGGAATTTCAGGCGCGCGCCCGGCTGGTCGATGTAGGTCTCGAGAAAGCTATCGTGGATGCGCTTGGCCGGCACTTCCTTGCCCTCGGCATCGGTGATCGCCTGGATCGCCTGGCTGAACTCGATCTGCAGATTGCGCGGCAGGTTGAGGCCGTAGTCGGCCTGCAGCACATAGGCGATGCCGCCCTTGCCCGACTGCGAGTTGATGCGGATGATCGCCTCGTAGCTGCGGCCGACATCGGCCGGGTCGATCGGCAGATAGGGCACTTCCCACAGGCTGGTGTTGGCTTTCTTCAGCGCCTTCATACCCTTGTTGATGGCGTCCTGGTGCGAGCCGGAAAACGCCGTGTAGACGAGTTCGCCGACATAGGGGTGGCGCTCGGGGATCTTCAACTGGTTCGAATATTCATAGACGTCCTTCATCCGGTTGATGTCGGAGCAGTCGATGCCCGGATCGACGCCTTGCGTGTACATGTTGAGCGCCAGCGTGACGATGTCGACATTGCCGGTGCGCTCGCCATTGCCGAACAGCGTGCCTTCGACGCGGTCCGCGCCGGCCATCAGGCCGAGTTCGGTGGTGGCGATGCCGGTGCCGCGGTCATTGTGCGGATGCAGCGAGATGATCAGGTTCTCGCGGTTGTCCAGGTTGCGGCACATCCACTCGATGCGGTCGGCATAGATGTTGGGCGTCGACATCTCGACCGTCGACGGCAGGTTGATGATCAGCTTGTTGTCTGATGTCGGCCTGACGATCTCGGTGACGGCGTTGCAGATCTCCAGCGCCACTTCGAGTTCTGTGCCGGTAAAGCTCTCCGGCGAATATTCGAAGCGGTAGCCACCGCCGGCCTTGGCCGCCATGTCGGTGATCATCTTGGCCGCGTCGGTGGCGATGCGCTTGATGCCGCCGACATCCTTTTCGAAGACGACGCGGCGCTGCAATTCGCTGGTCGAATTGTAGAAATGCACGATCGGGTTGGTGGCGCCATTCAGCGCCTCGAAGGTGCGGGCGATCAGTTCGGGCCGGCATTGCACCAAGACCTGCAGCGACACGTCGGCGGGGACGTTGCCTTCCTCGATGCACCAGCGGGCAAAGTCGAAATCGGTCTGCGAGGCCGAGGGGAAACCGATCTCGATCTCCTTGAAGCCCATGTCGAGCAGCAGGCCGAACATGCGTGCCTTGCGCTCATGGCCCATCGGATCGATCAGCGCCTGGTTGCCGTCGCGCAGGTCGACCGAACACCAGATCGGCGCCTTGTCGATGACTTTCGACGGCCAGGTGCGGTCGGTGAGGCCAACGGTCGGATAGGGTTGATATTTGCGGGCTGCATCGGGCATGCCCCGGACGGGCTCCACATCCTTGCCGGTGCCCCCGGCATCAGGGCGGATTTGTTCTCGTGTGTTCATCGTCTTGTTCTCCCGGCGGCCCTCGGATCCGTCCTGGACGGATTGCTGGCGAGTGGCGCCTTTACCAGATTTTCGTTCGCTTGATGTGACTGCCAATTTTGAGACTGGCCAAGGAGCATGCGCTTGCGCGGCGGTTCGACCGCCGGGCGCTCCTTCAGCGAACCCGGCGATCGCCGATAAGGCCGAGAAGAAGCAGGGTCGAGGCAAGGGCGCGCACGGTCTCGCCGGCAAAGCCGGTCTGACGGGAAGCGGTGGTGGCGCGCGTATTCATGCCGGTTCTCATACAGGAGCGGCTTGTTGGAGGCAAGCGGGGGCTGAATTTGTTGAACATTATCCCCGATGTGGATGCTCTTCCCCGCGCGCGACAAATGCGCGAGACTTGGGCGTCGGCGGGCTGCGGTGCGTCGCCGCCATGAGGGGGTTGTCCATGAATTTCGTGTTCTTCTCGCCGCATTTTCCGACCAACGGCGCCGATTTCTGCGACCGGCTGAAGAAGGCCGGCGCCACCGTGCTCGGCATTGGCGATGCGCCTTATGACGCGCTGGACGGCAGACTGAAGGCCGCACTTTCGGAATATTACCGCATCGCCGATATGGAGAATTACGATGCTGTGTTCAGGGCGATAGGCCATTTCATCCACAAATGGGGCCGCATCGACCGCTTCGAATCGCTCAACGAACACTGGCTGGAGCTGGAAGCCAACATCCGCACCGACTTCAACATCTACGGCACCAAGCTCGATTTCGTGAAGAATTTGAAGCGCAAGAGCCGCATGCGCGCCTTCTTCCGCAAGAGCGGCGTCGAGACGATCGCGCAGCGCAAATGCTCCGACCGCGCCGGCGCCATGACCTTCATCCGCCGCGTCGGCTATCCCGTCGTGGTGAAGCCGGATTCGGGCTCGGGCGCCTCGAACACCTTCAAGATCTCCAACGCCAAGGAACTCGACCAGTTCTTCCGCGACAAGCCCGAGGACGTGACCTTCGTCATGGAGCAGTTCATCGAAGGCCTGGTGGTGACCTATGACGGGCTGGTCAACCGTGACGGCGAGGTGGTGCTGGCGGCCAGCCATCGCTACGACCAGAGCGTCATGGATGTGGTCAACAAGGACCGCCACATGAGCTACACCTGCTTTCCGCGGATCCGGCCTGTTGTCGAGGAGGCCGGCCGCAAGATCCTGAAGGCGTTCGACGTGCGCGAGCGCTTCTTCCATATCGAACTGTTCGAGACCAGGGACGACCGGATCATCGCGCTGGAGGTCAACATGCGACCGCCCGGCGCCTGGATGACCGACGCCATCAACTACACGTTCGACATCGATGTCTATGCGGCCTGGGCCGACATGGTGGTCAAGGACGCCGCCGGCGGGCCCTATGAGGGCAAGTATTTCACCGCCTATGCAAGCCGCAAGCGGCACCTCCACTATTTGCACAGCCATGAGGACGTGCTAGCGGCGCACCGCGACAAGATCGTCCACCATCAGCCGATAGAAGAGGTTTTCAGCCGCGCCATGGGAAATTACGCCTACCAGATGCGCTCGAAGGATCAGGCTGATCTGCGCGAGGCAGTCGCCTATATCCACGCGGAAAAGGCCTGACGCCATGGACATCTCCTATCACAAGCATTTCTCGGGCAAGCTCGGCCGCGACATGGAATACAAGCGCTACGGCCATGCCGGGCGCCCGGTCGTGGTGTTCCCGACCTCGCAGGGGCGGTTCTACCAGTTCGAGGATTCCGGCGGGGTGGGTGCCCTTGCCGAATTCATCGACACCGGCCGCATCCAGCTGTTCACGGTCGACGGCATCGATTCGGAATCCTTCTTCAACAAGCATGTCGACGCCGCGCAGCGTATTGCACGGCACGAGGCCTATTTCCGCTATGTGCGCGAGGAGGCACTGCCGGAAGTCCTGTCCACGGCCTCAGCAGCCAATGGCGGGCGCAAGCTGAAGCCGCTGTTTTCAGGCTGTTCGATGGGCGGCTACCATTCCTCGAACTTCGTCTTCCGTTTTCCCGAACTCGCCAGTGGCGTCATCTCGCTGTCGGGCGTCTATTCGGCCCGCGATTTCTTCGGCAAGGCGCTGGACGGCGACATCTTCTACAACTCGCCGCTCGATTACCTGCCCGGCATTGTCGATCCAAAACTGCTGGCCCGGCTGAAGATACTGAGGCTCATTTTCTGCTGCGGGCAGGGCGCCTGGGAAGAGCGCATGCTGGTCGAGACGCGCCGGCTGGAACAGATCCTGCGCGACAAGTCGATTCCGGCCTGGGTGGACTATTGGGGCGGCGACGTCAGCCATGACTGGCCATGGTGGCACAAGCAGCTGGTCTATTTCTTCGGCCGCTGGCTGGATGATGATCTGATGCACAGGCTCGACTAAGGTGCATTGATATTCAGGGGAGGCTGGCCTGCAAATGGCTGACACCTTGTCATCACCTGACGCTATCCTTCCTGGCACGCCGGCAGAGGGACAGCCTGTTCCGCCGCCGATCCGCGACGCAAGCCAAGGAAGACGACAAGGGCGGTGACGAGGGTGATCGCCGCCAGCATGATCAGCAGCCTGTCGAACGCTGTCTCGTAGGCCAGGACCAAAGCCAGGGCGCTGGCCGTCGGCAGATGCCACGCCGTTTCACCGACATTGCCGGTCACCAGCAACTGCGCTGCTGCTGCGGCATCCCTGGAAGACGCGCCCTGGGCGGCGAGTTGTGCTGCGGTGAAGCCCGACAGGGTCGCCATGACGATGGCCACCGCCACACCCTCGCAGGCGACACGGGTGGTGTTGAATATGCCGACCGCCATGCCGGCGCGCTCCCGCGGCACGACGCTGACGGCAAGCCCGTCCATCAGTCCCCAGGGCAGAGCGATGCCGACCCCGATCAGCACTAGCGGCGCCACCAGCGCGATGGCGACCGGTGGTGTCAGGCTCAGCCAGACGAGGCCGGCGGCGGCGATGAGCAGGCCGGCGCCGCAGATGGTGGCCGGTGCGACCCAGCGCGCCAGCTGGCCGGCAAGCAAGGGCAGGATCAGCAACGGCCCTGACAGGCCGATCATCAATTGCCCAGCCTTGATTTCGCTCATCCCTTCGATGCCGATGAAACGGATCGGCAACAGCACGAGCAGGACGACGAAGCCATAGGCGGGTGCCGCCGCCAGGAACTGGACGCCGACGAAGCGGGGAAAGCGAAACAGCGTGAGATCGAGCATCGGCCGGCGCACATGCCGCTCGACGATCACGAACGCGGCGAAGAACAGGGCGGCCGCAGCGAGCAGGGCGATGACGAGTGGATCGGCCCAACCGCTCTGTGGCGCCTGCAGGACACCATAGGTCAGCGAGGCCAGCGCTGTGGTGAAGGTGCCGGCGCCCGCCCAGTCGAGGCCGGTCGCGTCCGGGTCGCGCGATTCCTTGATGGTGCGCAGGCCCAGCACTGCCGAGGCGATCGCGAGTGCCGCGACCAGAACAAAGATCGACCGCCAGCCGAATACGGAGATGAGCAGGCCCGAGGCAATCGGGCCGAAGGCGAGACCGATGCCGAAACTGGTACCGAGGAAGGAGAAGGCGCGCAGCCGCAGCTGCCCTTCGAATTCCTGGGCAAGCGCCGAAGCGCCGCCGGCGAAGGCCAAGGCACTGCCAATCCCTTGCGCGGCCCTGAAGATGTCGAACCAGACGATGTCGGGCGCCAGCATGGCGCCGAGTGACGCCAGGACATAGAGGCAGAGGCCGGCAAGGAAGAGCCGCTTGCGGCCCAAATTGTCGGCGAGCGCTCCAGCCGCCATCAGGCTGGCGCCGAAGGTCAGCATGAAAGCGTTCGTCACCCAGTTGAGCGCAATCGGGCTGCCGCCGAGATCGCCCGCGATGCGGGAGAGTGCGACGGCCGGGCCGGTGAAGGTCAACGGCATGGTCATCGCAGCAAGGCATACCGACAACAGCACGAGCCATCGCGCGGCCGAGCCGGTTGGGATCTTCGAGGTCATGGATTTCCTATCTGAAGCAGCATCCGCCGGCATGCCGCGTGGCTCGTGGCGCCGGTCGCAACGACAAGATAGGTCGACGGCTTTTCAGGAAAAATGGTATTATATCTCCTGATATACCGGACTGAAACGCTCGAATGGAAAAATGCAATGGATCGTCTCAGTGGGCTCCTGGCCTTCGCCCGTACCGCCGAACTCGGCAGTTTCATCGCCGCCGGACGTGCGCTTGGCATTTCGGCTTCCGCTGTCGGCAAGAGCGTCGCCAGGCTCGAACAGGAGCTCGGCGTGCGGCTCCTGCAGCGCAGCACGCGGCGGATCGGCCTGACGGAAGAGGGCAGACTGTTCAACGAGCGGGTGCGGCGCATCCTCGACGATATCGACGATGCCGAGGCGATGCTGTCGCGGACACGGGAGACGCCGCACGGGCGGCTGCGCGTGTCGACACCGATCGTCACCTACCATCTGCTTTTGCCGGTGCTGTCGGAGTTCATGGAGCGCTACCCCGAGATCGAGCTCGACATCGATTTCAACGACCGCATCGTCGATGTCATCGAGGAAGGCATCGACGTCGCCATTCGAAGCGGCCAACTGCCCGATTCACGATTGGTGTCGAGACCCGTTGCACCTTTTCGCATGCAGTTGTGCGCGGCGCCCTCCTATCTCGACCGCCATGGCACACCCGGCGAGCCGGCGGATCTCATCAGGCATTTCGGCATCAACTTCCGCTTTCTCAACAGCGGCAGGCTGCTGGAGTGGCCGTTCATCACCGGAAGCGCTGAACCGCAGATCCGCTCGATGCTGACCTGCAACAACATGGAAGCCTTGAAGGGCGCCACGATGGCCGGCCTCGGTATCGCCTGCATGCCCGATTTCCTGGTCCGCGAAGCGCTGCGCGACGGCAAGCTGCGCATCGTGCTGGACGATCATATCGACGGCCGTGGCCAGTTCCGGATGCTGTGGCCATCCAATCGCCATCTGTCGCCGAAGGTGCGCGTCTTCGTTGATTTCCTTCCCGAACGGCTTGCAGCGGCGGCGAGCCAGCGGGGCACGGCCTTGTGATTCCAGATGTGAAGCAAAAGCGGCACGACAGGGGACAGGGTCCTATGCGGGCCTCCGCAAAATATGAATTTTTAAGTCAAGTTTCTTATGGAAACCCCGGCGGTGCTGTGGCATGGCCGACGATGGCGACGAGGCCGGATCTGTCGGCGGCTTCATCTGAACCGCTATCGAAGGACTTCAGCCATGCACCAGTTGAGCGTGCAGATCCCCATCAGCGACGAGGCAATCAGGTCGGCGATCGAGCTTCTGCGCGCCGAGCACGGAGAGTTCGAGATCGAAACCGGCGCTGCCGACCGATGGGAGCTTCGCTTGTATTACGGGTCGTTGAGCGCCACGCTCGAAGGCGACGCCATGCTGATCCGCGTTGCGGCTATAGACGAAACCTGCCTGTCCTACATGAAGATGATGGTCGCCGGCCGTGTCGCGCAGCATCTCGGCACGACCAGTGGATTGCGCTGGCAAGGCGACGGCAGCGATGCCGGCACGCCGGTCTTCTTCCGCGAGGTTACGGTGATGTCGTCGATGCGGATTTCGCCGCACATGCAGCGCCTGCGCTTCGCCGGCACGGACCTCGACCGCTTCACCCGTGGCGGCCTGCACATGCGGCTGCTGTTGCCGCCGAGGGGTCGGCGGCCGGTCTGGCCCTCGACAGGTCCTGACGGCCTGCTGGTCTGGCCTGCGGGCGAGGACGCGCTCATCGTGCGGGTCTACACGATCCGGGCGATCGATGCGGCAAGCGGCTGGCTCGATGTCGATTTCGTGCTGCACCCCGGCCAGGGCACGCCGGCCGCCGCCTTTGCGCAGAACGCCCAGGCGGGAGAGGTGATCGGCATGATCGGGCCCGCCGGAGGCGCGGACTCTGCTTCTGGTTGGCGACGACACGGCGCTGCCCGCCATCGGCAGGATCCTCGAGCATATGCCGCGGTCAACGCGCGTCGAGGCGCTTATCGAGGTCGATGGTCCTGATGACCGGATCGCACTGCCGCAAGGCGACAACATCGACATCACCTGGCTCTACCGGCATGGCCGCGAGGCTGGCACCGCCGGCCTGCTGCCAGCCGCCCTGCGAGAGCGGAGCCACTCAGCGCTTGCCGATGGCCTTTTCGTCTGGACCGGATGCGAATTCACCGACTTCCGCGAGATACGCAAGATCGTGCGCAAGGAATGGGGCTTGCCTCGCGACAGGCATCTGGTCACCGCCTATTGGCGCCGCGGCGCGCTGGGCGAGAACGGGGGCGGCGAGGAATAAGGCGCCGAAAGCGCTGAAGCAGATCAGTCCCGGATGCTTCTGGCCACCAGCCGAGCAACGCTCGGGCCGACAAGCAGCACGATCAGGAAGCGCGCCGATTGCAGCGCCATGACGAAGGAGATGTCGACGTTGTGCGCCGCGGCGGCGATGATGGCGACGCTGTCCATGCCGCCAGGGCTGGTCGCCAGATAGGCGGTCAGCGGATCGATGCCCAGGAGATGGCTGATCAGGAACGCGAGCCCGCCGCAAAAAGCGATCAGCGCGACGATAGAGGTGATGATCTGCGGCAGCGCACGCGTTGCATGGCGCAGGATCGGCCTGGTGAAGTTCAGCCCGATCGACCAGCCGACCATGGCGTAGCTGACCGCCAGCAGCCATGGCGGCAATTGCATTTCAACACCAAGGCCGAGATGGATGACGGTGCCGAAGATGAAGGTGCCAAGGAAGAAGGGCGAGGGCAGCCGGCACAGCTTTCCCGCCATCCCGCCGACCAGCGCGATGCCGACGGTGGCGGCAAAGGCCTGCAGATCGATCGGCGGAAACCAGATGATGGGCGGGATTTCGATGCCCGATGTGTCGACCCACATCTTGGCGACGAGAGCCGCCGTCATCGAGACGAAGATGACGCGCAGATACTGCATGAAGGCGACGAGCCGCTGGTCGGCGCCGAAAGCGCCAGCCATCAGCACCATCGCGGTGGCGGCACCCGGCGAGGAGCCCCAGACGGCGGTGGTGCCGGGCAGGATGCGCCAGCGGCTGATCAACCAGCCAAGCAGGCTGGAGGCCGCAACCGTGGCGATCACCACGCCGAGGAACAGCGGCCATTCCTGGTAGAAGACGGGAAAGATGTCAGCCGAGATCGACGCGGCGACAAGGCAGCCGACAATGGCCTGGGCGGAGCCGAACAGCAGGCGCGGCACGCGAACCGTGGCGCCATTGGTGCCGGCGACGATGGCTGCCAGCATCGGCCCGATCAGCAGCGCCGCCGGCAGAGCGGCGAGTTCGAGCGCGCCGGCAAACAGGGCGGACATGGTGAGCAGGATCAGCCATTGCCAGGGCCTGCCGATCCGCGCCATGCGCTCGGTGGCGGGCTGGTCAGGAGGGGGCTGCTGGGCCGAGGAATCCATTCTTCGGTCTTAGACGCGAAGCACGGCGATGCGAACCCCGCCGTGCCGAAAAAGCTGGACGCAGGTCTCAGCCCGTCTTGCTGTCAGCCAACCCGAAGCCGCCGACAGGATGGGTCTCCACTTGGAACTCGAAGCCGGCGATGAACTGCCTCGCCTTGGCGATGGCCGCCTGGACTTCCGGAAGCTGCAGCGAGGCCTTGTGGCTTTCGGCGTCGGTCCACACTTCGGTGACCCAGATCGCATCGGCATCCGCGGGGTCGCGAGCGATGATGTAACTCAGACAACCGGGCAGGGCGCCGGTGCTGTCGCGCAACACGTCCATGACCGCGTCGCGCTGGCCGCGCGCCGCCCGCATCTTGCCGATCAGTCCATACATTCCCTTCGCCTCCCTTTGAAGTCTCCGACAAGAGTATGTGGGTCACCACTATGCAATTGCCCGCTTACGGCATCAACTGGCCGCCATTCACCTCGATCACCTGGCCGGTGATGTAGCCGCTCAGCAGATCGGACGAGAGGAAGAGATAGGCGCCGACGCAGTCTTCAGCGGTGCCGGCACGCCCCTGCGGAATGGTGGCGACCATGCCCTTGATCTGCTCGGCGGTCGAATAGCGCTCATGGAAGGGTGTCAGGATGGTGCCTGGCGCCACCGCGTTGACGCGGATGCCGAAGCCGATCAGTTCCTTGGCCATGCCGCGCGTCACGTTGGAGACGAAGGCCTTGGCCGAACCGTAGAGACCGGCGCCGCCGCCGGCACCATTGCGCGCGGCGATCGACGAGGTGTTGACGATGAAGCCGCCCTGCTTCTTCAGCCACGGGATCGCCTTGCGTGACGCCGTCAGCACCGAACGGGCGTTGAGGTCCATCACCGCATCGTAATGCGCCTCGGTCTGTTCGGCGTAGGGCACGCGGCCGAGCATGCCGCCGGCATTGTTGACCAGGCCGTCGAGGCGGCCGAAATGTTGCGCGCTGTCCTCGACGACGCGCTCGACATCGGCGGGGATGGAGAAATCGCCTTGAACAAGAAAGACCTCGCCGCCGTCGTCTGCAATGGTTTTGCCGAGCTTATCGGCGGCGTCGCGGCTCGAATTGTAGTGCAGCGCCACCCTGGATTTCTGTGCGGCGTAGGCCAGCGCCAGCGCAGCACCTATGCCGGTCGAAGCGCCGGTGACCAGCACCGCCTTGCCGGCGAGATCGGGGATGCTGAGTGGACTGGTGGCTGGCACTGTTGTTCCTCCGGGATGTCTGCGCCACCCTTCGTAGGCCATTGCCGCCCCGGTGTTCAAGCTTCACGGGCGCAGATAGACATAGCCCTGGCTTTGCAGTTCCGCGAGCTTGACGACGCCGCCCTTGTCGGCGGCATGGAATCCGGCGAGCAGGTCGGCGAGCGAAATGTCCATGCCTTGCATGGTGTTGGCGCAGGCCTGCGGCTCGAGCCCCTGCTGCACCAGGCCGGCGAAACGGCCGGAGACCGCGGCCGATATGCCCTTCGACTTGAAGGCGGCCAGGGCCGGGCCATGCACGACCAGCACGATGTCGACATTGCCGCCGGTGCCCTCATAGTGGTTCTTGATGTTGCCGAGCACGAAATTGACCTTGTCGACATCGCTGAGGTGATAGGCGACCTTCAGCCGTGCGGTTTCCGTGGCCGCCGCCTGCACGGCCCGCAGGCCAAGAAACGTTCCGGTCCCGGCAAGAACCGCGCGGAACATGTCGCGCCGGCGCATGGCATCGTCCTCCGATTTTCACCGCAATTTGCGTGGCTCCGGCCGCAATACTAGCATAAATTGACGTTACGTCCTGTCGATGCGAGGAGAGGTCACATGACGTTCAGGGCAGGGGAATGGAAGACGATTGCCGGCGCCGGAATTGGCGTTGTGCTGCTCGGGTTGCTGGCAGGCACGGCCGTTGCCGACGATACGCTTAAACTCAGGGAGCTCAGCCCGAACGGGGCCGACGCCTGTTTCGGCCGGGTTTATGACGCAGCCCACCTCAAGGCGCACCCGAAGCAGAAGGTGGCGCGGATCTTCTTCTACTACGGCCATGACCCGGTCAGCAGGCCGAACGAGGAACCGACCGCCAATTCCGACACCTCCTACAATGGCTTCGTCACCACCACGGTGCGTGGCGCCAAGGCGCCGCAATGGGCCAGCGGCTGGTGCAATCACGAATCCGAGGACGGCACATCAGGCCCGATCCGCTGCGGCATGGATTGCGACCGCACGCTTGCCTCGCTGAAGGTCGATGACAAGGGCCGGGTGCTGCTGTCCGACCTGTCGCCCGATATCTATCTGGATCCGGATTCGGAGGAACAGCTCGGCAAGGCGGAATATGACAGGCAGGCGCTCGGCTCGGAGGACGACAATTTCCGCCTCGATCCGATGCCGGCGGCGACCTGCAAGGCGGAGTTCGCCCGCATCGATCCGATCGACCCGGCGCTCGGGGCGCCGCTGCGCGAACGGCTGAAGCCCGACCAGCCCTTCTGCTATGGCCGCGATTACGATGCCGCGCATATGAGCTCGCATCCCAACCAGCTGACGCAGTCGATCCGGGTGTTCCGCGGGCCGGTGGAACTCGCTTCCTACGCCTCCGGCGGCGACGTCGCCAACTGGCCTGATGGTGCCGATATCGCTGTTTCGGTCACGACGAGGCTGAAGTCCGGCAAGATCACGCAGACCTATTCCTGCCAGGGCGAGGCCGACCAGTGGCGCTGTGCCGCGAGCTCGAAGATGAGCGATTTTTCCTGCGACATCGCGCAGAAGGAAATCTTCCTCAAGCGCGGCGCCAACGGCACGATGATGCTCGCCAACCCCAACAGCAGCCTGGCGATCGTCGATCTCTGCTCGAAGGCCGCCGACGGCAAGACGAAATCCGACGACAAGGTCTATCGGCTGGAGCCAATGCCGCAATCGGCTTGTGCGCCTTAATCACAATAGCAGCTATTTGGTAATGAATATGATGCGTCGCAGCTTTCTTGGTGTTCTGACTTCCTTGGCCTTCATCGGTTCCGCACGCTGAAGGCGAGGCTGAGGCTCGCAAGGCGGCCTCAACAGCGCAGTTGAAGAAGGAGGGCGTGCCCTTCATCGACCATTTGCCGACGATCGAAACCGCAGCCGAAAGTCGGCGACGGACGACGGACGAGGTGGTTAAGCGCGCCATCGCACTAGTGATCGTGGCCGTCAAAGGGGAGACCAATGATCGAAATCTTGTAAGCAACTTGATCAGCCAGTTTGGAGCAGAAGGGTTTTTTACGCCCAAAGAGCAAGCGTTTGTCGGTAACACCGTTGCAACCGAGCAAGATCGGGCAAATTTTAGCTGGCGATATGAAGGGGCTTTCGTAATGTTGTGGGCGTTGCAAGTCTTCAAAAACCTTGGGCGTCCAGATAGGCCTTGCGATGTGTCGCGTATGGTTTCGATGTTGCATGACCTCGACACGGAAGGGCTGCTCAAGCGGGCCAATTTGCGTTCGCAAAGCGACCTTCTCGATGCTGCCGATCTGATCTATCGGTACGATTGGGCTGTGGTGGATGCGCGGGTGAATGGTAAAGCCGCGCCGGCAGGATTGGAACGAGACGTGGTTGTCGAACGTCATTACGCGCTCAATTGGCTGATTGGGTATATGGGGCAGGAATGGGATGACATCTCGACCGACACATGATGAGCCGGTCGCAAGCGGGGTGCTACCTTGGATCGGACTTCGCTTGCCGAGTTTGGATTTGACGAGCTTAGACGGTTCCTGACGGTTTTGCCGAGGCCGAGTTGGCGCGCCTTTGATCAGCAGGCGCGGCCCGATTTGGAGACCTTATTCAGGAACCAACGCCTGGATGGAGCCATTCAAGGGTTACCTCTCATGGCGGTAATGGCGCGATCGATCCGGCGAGGTCGGCAGATACTCGCCCGAGGATGATGCCCTGAGTTTTTTCTCAAGCAAACGGCACCGCCGTCGTCCCCTTCGGCAGCTTCGCCTCATCATCGGGCTCGACGTGGATGGTGACGCGCACCGAGGGGATTTCGGCTCTCAGCGCGTCCTCGATGCGGTCGCAGATGACGTGGCTGGCGCCGACCGTCATGTCGGCGTCGACGACCAGATGAAACTCGATGAAGGTGGCGCGGCCGGCGATGCGGGTTTTCAGGTCATGCACCTCCATCGCGCCCTTGCAGTTGGCCGAGATGATGTCGCGGATGCGCATGTGCTCGGCGGTGTCGACGGCACGATCCATCAGGCCGTTCATCGACGAGCCGATGACGTGCCAGCCCTGCCACAGGATGTTGAGCGCGACGATGACGGCGAGCGCCGGATCGAGGATCTGCCAGCCGGTCAGGATCGCGCCGACCAGGCCGCCGAAGACCCCGATCGAGGTGACGACGTCGGTCATGATGTGATTGCCGTCGGCGACCAGCGCCGGCGACTTTTCGGCCCGACCGACGCGGATCAGCGTCCAGGCCCAGAAGGCATTGATGACGGTGGCGATACCGTTGACGGCAAGGCCGTTCCGGGGCTTTTCCAGCGGCGCCGGCGCCTGCCAGGAGCGCCAGACCTCGTTGAGGATCAGCAAAGCCGCGAGCACGATCAGCACGCCTTCCAGCACCGCCGAGAAATACTCGGCCTTGTGGTGGCCGAAGGGGTGATCCTGATCTGCCGGCTTGTAGCTGACCTGGATCGCCCAGAACGCCGCGACAGAAGCAATGACGTTGACGATCGATTCCAGCGCATCGGAATAGAGTGCGACCGAGCCGGTGACGTACCAGGCGACGAGCTTCAGGCCGAACACGACAAAAGCGATCACGATCGACCAGAAGGCAAGGTTGGCAACCTTGCGCCTCGCGGCGGCCTTGGCCGCGATCGCCATCGTGTTCTCGGCTTCGGCCATCGAGGTCAGGCTGCCTTTTCCTTGGCCTTGCGCGGCAAGTGGGCGACGATGTTCTCGATGATGCGCATGCCGGCATTGTGGCCGAGCGTCATGATCGATTCCGGGTGGAACTGCACCGCGGCAATCGGCTCCTTGCGGTGTTCGAAAGCCATGATGACGCCGTCTTCCGTCTCGGCTGTGACGATGAAATCGTCGGGCAGCCGCACCGGATCGGCAAAGATCGAGTGGTAACGGCCGACGGTGACTTCCTTGGGCAGGCCGGAGAAGATAATGCCGGGCTTCGAGACGCGGATGCGCGACGGCTTGCCGTGCATGGGAATATGCAGCTGGCGCAACTCCCCGCCATAGGCCTCGGCCAGCGCCTGCAGGCCAAGGCAGACGCCGAAGATCGGCAGGTCGCGGGCGCGCGCCTTCTTGATGGTCGCGGCGCAATCGAAGTCCTTTGGTGTGCCCGGTCCGGGTGAGAGCACGACGAGATCGGGCTTCAGCCGCTCGAAGACCTCCTCAGGCACCGGCGTACGCACGGTCGAGACATTGGCGCCGGTCTGGCGGAAATAGTTGGCCAGCGTGTGGACGAAGGAGTCCTCGTGGTCGACGAGCAGGATGTTGACGCCGTCGCCGACGCGCGCGGTGGTGCGCTCGGTGCTGGCGGCATTGCCCAACTTGGCGTCGCGAATGGCGGAGAGCATGGCGGATGCCTTCAGTTCGGTTTCGGCTTCTTCTTCCTCTGGAATGCTGTCGAACAGCAATGTGGCGCCGGCGCGCACTTCGGCAATGCCGTCCTTGATGCGGATGGTGCGCAGCGTCAGGCCGGTGTTCATGTCGCCGTTGAAGTTGACCATGCCGATCGCGCCACCATACCAGGCGCGCGGGCTCTTCTCGTTCTGCTCGATGAAGCGCATGGCCCACAGTTTCGGCGCGCCGGTGACGGTGACAGCCCAGGCGTGCGACAGAAACGCGTCGAAGGCATCCATACCTTCGCGCAGCCGGCCTTCGATATGATCCACCGTGTGGATCAGGCGTGAATACATCTCGATCTGGCGGCGGCCAATGACGCGCACCGAGCCGGGCTCACAGACCCGGGACTTGTCGTTGCGGTCAACGTCCGAGCACATGGTCAGCTCGGACTCGTCCTTCTTGGAATTGAGCAATTTCAGGATCTGCTCCGAGTCCGAGATGGCGTCGTCGCCGCGCTTGATGGTGCCCGAGATGGGGCAGGTCTCGACGCGGCGGCCGTTGACGCGCACGAACATTTCCGGCGACGCGCCGATCAGGTATTCGCCCTCACCCAGATTGATGAAGAAGGAATAGGGCGAGGGGTTGATCGACTTCAGCTTGCGCGAAATCTCGGACGGCTGCGTCTCGCAGCGCTCGTAGAACATCTGGCCGGGCACGACCTCGAACAGATCACCGCGCTTGAATGAATCCATCGCCTTGCGCACCAGATTGGCATATTCGCCGGGCTCATGGTCGCCGCGCGGCAGGATGCGGTCGGCGGTCTTGAACGGCTCGGCGATTTCGTCGCGCGGCAGGCCTTCGGTCGAAAAACCCTCGCCTGAATAATCGTAGCGGTCGGTCCAGGCCTTGGCCGAATAATGGTCGACGACGAGAATCTCGTCGGGCAGGAACAGGACGAGGTCACGCTGGCTCGGCTTGCGCTCGAGCTTGTAGTCGACCGGGTCGAACTGGAAGGCAAGATCGTAGCCGAAGGCACCGTAGAGGCCGAGATTGGCGTCTTCCGCGGTTTTGAACAGGGCCGTGATGGCGCGCAGCACGGTGAAGACCGAAGGGACGCGGCTGCGTTCCTCCTCGGTGAAGACCCTGCCGGGCTTGGCGACGTCGAGGCGGATCAGTGTCTTCGTCGTCTCGGCGATGGTGATGTCGGCAAGGCCACCCAGCGTCTTGCCGATGACCGGCAACAGCGCCTCGCCACGGCCGTTCAGCGCCTCGATGCGCATGGCGCGGCCACGCGCGGAGATGACCAGCGGCGGATCGATGATGGCGGTGTCCCAGCGCGTGTAGCGGCCGGGATATTCGTAATTCGAGGAAAAAACCGCACCCCGGCGGGAATTCAAGCCGTCGACATAGGTGTCGATCGCGCCTGCATAGGGCCGGTCGTGGCGCTCGCGGGTGATGGTGATGCCACCCGCGGTCACGAAGCTTTCAGCGCCGTTTTCCAGAACCTTCATCGTCATTGCCGTCTCCATCAGCTTGTTGGGGCAACGGACCCGGGACTGGCTTGGAAAAAACAAATGGCCGCCCGGACTTTCCGTTGCGGCCACCCTCTCTTTTCACGCACGCGCGTTCGAACAGGCCGCTGTCAGCAGGCCCACCACCAAATGGTCTTGGTCGAACGCATGTTCATGGCGAAATCCATAGCGGCGAAAAGCGGGATGCGCAACAGGTTTGAAAAGTCTGTTCGGTGGCCGCCGCTTGTCAGGCTCATGGCATATCGCCAGAGCCGGAGGCCCCGACTAGGCTGGATAGCCAACACCATGAAGACGGGAAAGCAACAATGACCGAACAGGCCGAGCGTGCGCGGACGTTCCATTCCCTTCACGTCAAGGGCAACCCGATCGTTCTCTACAATGCCTGGGACCCGGGCTCGGCCAAGATCGTCGAGAAGGCGGGCGCCAAGGCCATCGCCACCGGAAGCTGGCCGGTGGCGGCCGCCTTTGGCTATGCCGATGGCGAGAAGATCCCGCTGGAACTGGCGCTCGACAACATCAAGCGCATCGTGGCGGCGGTCGACCTGCCGGTGACCATGGACCTCGAAGGCGGTTACGGCGTCGATCCGGAATTCGTTGCTCGCACGGTGACGTCGGCGTTGCGCGCCGGCGCCATCGGTTTCAATTGCGAAGACCAGATCGTCGGCGGCAGCGGCCTGCACGACATCGATGTCCAGGTAGAGCGCATCGAAGCCGCCGCCGCTGCGGTAAAGGCTTGCGGCATACCGGCGTTTATCAACGCCAGAACCGACATCTTCCTCAAGGCCAAGCCGGATGCGCATGACGACGTGTTGCTCGACCAGGCCATCGAGCGGGCGCAGGCATATGAAAAGGCCGGAGCGAATGGCTTTTTCGCGCCGGGTCTTGGCGACGAGGGCTTGATCGAGACGCTCTGCAAGTCGACGAACCTGCCGGTCAACATCATCGCGTTGGCGCATGTGCCGCCGCGCCAGCGGTTGGCCGAACTCGGCGTCGCCCGCATCAGCCATGGTCCTGTGCCGTACCGGCAGATGGCCGAATGGCTGGAGGCCAAGGCGCGGCTGGCGATCTCGGGTTAGGTCAATCCTCGAGCGTCCCTGATCTTGCATCGGCGCTCTTCCTGTCGCCGACCAGTTTCAGAAGGTCCTCGCCGGCGCGGATGATGCGGCGCGAGCGGCGGGTCAGGATGATGCCGTCCTGCGGCGCGAACACTTCCGCGCGGCCATCGGCTTCGCCCGGCGCATGGACGACGGTGGCAAGGCGATCGCCTCGGGCGACGCGGTCGCCGGGCTTTACGTCATAGAGGACAGCGCCAGCCCGGGGGGCGGGCATCATGTCGATGTTTTCCAAGGGGGCGACGACGCCCTTGAACGGGCCGGGCGCGGGCAGCGCGCTGTCTGCGATCACGCCGCGCGCCACCAGCAGCCGATAGAGGCCTTCGGCATCGGCGGTGGCGAGCGCGCCATCGACATCGAGGATACCGCGATATTCGACCGTGGTGGCGACGCGGCGGTCGAACTTCGCCACATCGGCGGGAACGTTCTGATAGGGCATGATCGAGGCGCCCTCGAAGGTGCCGTCGGTGTCCTCGCTCCACAGCACGACCGCATCGACGCCCATGGCGGCGGCGCAATCGGCCATGGCCGGCCACAGGCTGGTGTGAATGTAGAGATAGGCAAGGCCTTCGTCGTCGCAGTGCAGGTCGAGCACGATGTCGTGACCGAGCGACAACTGCACCAGGCGTGACTTCAGCCGCTGGTCGGCGCCGCCAAGGGCGGTGTCAGGCAAGAGCTTGGCATCGGGCTTGGCAAGCAGCGGAAAGGCGCGGTTGAAATTGGTGCGGGTGCCCAGGTGAAAGCGGCCCTGGTGCTCGCCGAAATGATATTGCGCGCGGCCGATCGGGTTGGCCCAGGGCACGATGGTGATGTTGCCCTTGATGCGGCCCTCGACCGCGGCCTTGTTCAGCATCGGCATCAGCGCGTCGATGGCGACGACGCCCGGCAGTTCGCCGGCATGGAGGGCGGCCTGCAGATAGGCAGAGGATGCCGCCTTGTCGCTACCGGCGAAGCGGAACACCGGGAATTCGTAGGAAACGCCTTCGCTGTCACCGGGAATGCGTTCGATCGATTTCTGCATGACTTCCTCCATTGGAGCAGTTCACCGTTTCATGGAAACTTCGAACCGCTCCAGTCCTTTAATTTATGGCAATTCCGGACGGAAAACCGTTTCACACTTTTCCTGGAATTGCTTTGAAGCAAGAAGACATGCCCATTTGAGAGTACCGATGTCGATTGGTCCAGCCCGCCCACGCTATGGGCGCAAGGGTGGTCTTTTGCCTTGCTGCACGTCGTTGCCCCAAAACCGCTGCGCACCCTCGGGTCAAGCCCGTGGGCATGCTTTTGGGCGACAGGCAGTTACTCTGCGGCAGCCTGAAGCGGGACAGGTGCCCGCCGGTCGAGCGCTTGCGACAGCGCTGCGACGGTAACCGCCAGCAAGGCGAGCACCGCGCCGACCAGCGGCAGGTGGGCGTAGGAAACGCCAGCCGAAAGGGCTACGCCGCCGATCCAGGCGCCGCTGGCATTGCCGACATTGAAGGCGCCCTGGTTGAGCGTGGCGGCAAGGTTTGGTCCTTCGGAAGCGGCCTCGACGACGCGGATCTGCAGCGGCGGCACGACGACGAAGATCAGCAGGCCCCAGAGGAAGACGATGCTGATGGCGACGCTGGCAATGGCACCGAACTGCATGAAGCCGACGAACAGGACCGCCATCAGCAGCAGCGTGCCGATGACGGTCGGCATCAGCTTCCAGTCGGCCAGCCGGCCGCCGATGATGTTGCCGATGGTCATGCCGGCGCCGAACAGCAGCAGCACCCAGGTAACCGCCGAGGTCGACAGGTCGGACACTTCGGTGAGGTAGGGTTTTATGTAGGTGAAGACGGCAAACAGGCTGGCCGAGGAGAGGGCGGCGATCAGCATAGCCAGCCAGACCTGCAATTTGCCCAGCACCCGCAACTCGCCGCGAAGGCCGCCGCCGCTCGGCTCGGCGACATCGGACGGCACCAGCCAGGCGATGGCCGCGACTGAGATCAGGCCGATGCCGACCACGGCGATGAAGGTGGAGCGCCAGCCGAAAGCTTCGCCAAGGGCGGTGCCGGCAGGAACGCCCAGAATGTTGGAAAGCGTAAGTCCGGCAAACATCAGCGCCATGGCGCTGGCGCGCTTGTTGCGCGGCACCAGGCTGGCCGCAACGACCGAGCCGATGCCGAAGAACGCGCCGTGGCCAAAAGCGGTGAAGACGCGCGCGGCCATCAGCGTCCAATAGTCAGGCGCGACGGCGCAGAACAGATTGCCGACGACGAATGAAGCTGTCAGCCCGACCAGCACAGGCTTGCGCGGCAGATGCGCGGTGGCCATGGCGACGATCGGCGCGCCGAAGACGACACCGAGCGCATAGCCGGTGACCAGCAGGCCTGCCGAAGGGATCGACACGCCGAGGTCGGCGGCGACTTCGGGCAGCAGGCCCATGATGACGAATTCGGTGGTGCCGATGCAGAAGGACGCAATGGCAAGCGCAAGGATCGGCAAAGGCATGGGCGTCCAGACTGAATCGGTTCAATCCAGAGATTGCGCGAGGAGTTGAGCTATGCGCAATGCACATTGCTGCAATGCACCGATGCAGAAAGTCCAGAGCTCGAAGTGTCAGGCCAGCGGCTTCAACTCCTGCGCAATCGTGGGCAGCAGTTCCGAGACGGTGGGATGGATGTGCACTGCGCGCGCCAGCGTGTCGACCGGCGCCTTGGCGTACATCAAATCGAGCACGCAATGCACCGCCTCGTCGCCGCCGGGGCCGAGCACCGAACAGCCGAGGATTTCCCTGGTGTCGGCATCGACGAGGATCTTCATGAAGCCTTGCGTCTCGCCCTTTTCGACGGCGCGGCCGACACGCGTCATCGGCCGCTGGCCGACCAGCGCGCGGCGTCCGGATTTCTTCACCGCCGCCTCGGTCATGCCGCAGCGGCCGAGCGGTGGGTCGATGTAGAGCGCGTAGGCCTCGATGCGGTCGCTCACCTTGCGCGGATCATTGTCGAGCAGATTGGCGGCAACGATTTCGTAGTCGTTGTAGGAGGTGTGGGTGAAGGCGCCCTTGCCGTTGCAGTCGCCCATCGCCCAGATGCCGGGCACGTTGGTGCGCAGCTGATCGTCGACAATAACGAAGCCGCGCTTGTCGATTTCGACGCCGGCCTTATCGAGGCCGAGATCGTCGGTGTTGGGAGTGCGTCCCAGCGCCAGCAACACATGCGAGCCGACCGCGGGCGGTTTGCCGGCCGAGAAGGTTACGGCGATGTCGTTACCTTGTTTGGCGAAGCCGATGTCGTCGGCGGCGAGACGGACCGCGATGCCTTCGTTTTCGAGAATGGACAGGATGGTGGCCGAGACGTCCTCGTCCTCGCGGCCGGTCAGGCGCGGGCTCTTCTCGATGACGGTGACGTCCGAGCCGAAGCGGCGGAACATCTGCGCGAATTCGAGCGAGATATAGCTGCCGCCGACGACAATCAAATGGCGCGGCAGCACGTCGAGATCCATCATCGAAGAGTTGGTCAGATAGTCGATGTCATGTATGCCGGGCAGGTCGGGCACCGAGGCGCGGCCGCCGGTGTTGAGGAAGATCCTTTCGGCGGTCAGGAGGTCATCGCCGACGCGCACGGTATTGGCGGATTCGAAGCGCGCATGGCCGCGGTAAAGCGTGCATTTGTCCATGCCGGCGATCCAGCTTTCCAACCCGGTGCGGGAGGCGCCCGAAACCTTGTCCTTGCGCGCTTTGATCTTGGCATAGTCGACGCCGACGGGGCCGGAGAGCGTCACACCATAGTCGGCGGCGCGCCGCGCCAGATGCGCGGCATAGGCGCTGGCGACCATCGTCTTGGTGGGGATGCAGCCGGTGTTGACGCAGGTGCCGCCGACCAGCTTGCGCTCGATCAGCGCCACGCTCATGCCGGCTGCGTTCAGGCGGCCGGCGAGCGGTGTGCCGGCCTGTCCTGCGCCGATGATGATGGCATCGTAGGTTTTTGCCGTCATGCCACTGCGGCCACGATCAGCAGGCCGCCGATGATCGCCACCACGTCCTCGATGAAGGCGGCGGGCGGATCATTGCCTAAGGCGGCCGCGAGCCGGCCGCGCGCTTCGGCACCGCCCAGCGTGCCGATGACCGCGCCGATGGCACCGGCGATCAGGCCGCCCATGGTGGCGCCACCAGTGGCGCCGATCACCGCGCCGCTGAAGGCACCGAGAAGGATGCGGGCGCCGAATTGCTGCGGCACTTTACGGCTTGGCGTCGACGGCAGCTGGTCGGTGACCAGCTCGACGATAGCGAGGATGGTGAAGATGCCGACGGCGGCCCAATGGCTCATGAAGCTTGCCCAGGTGCCGGCAACCGGCAGCCAGCCGAGATAGGCGCCCCAGGCGACCGCGGCCGGCGCCGTCATGGCGCGCAGGCCGGCAATGACGCCGATCAGAAGTGCAAGAACATAGAGCATGTTGCCCCCCCCTCGATCCCGGGCCAGGACGGCCTTGAGACGGCAGGCTACCATAGGTCCGATATTTGACCAGTACTTGGATTGGCGCTTTTCTCCTGGCCGCAACTATGCTTTGCAATGACGTCAATTGGAGACCCGCCATGGCTGGAAGCGAGCGCACGAAGATGGCGGCCGGCGAATGGTACTCTTGCCTCGATGACGAGTTGGAGGCCTTGCGCGTCACGGCGCGCGACGCGGTGTTCGAGCACAATTCATTGCCGCCGCGGCAGCGCGGCACTCTCGGGCCAGGCTTGAAGGCATTGCTCGGCGGCGTGGGCGAGGGCGCCCGCGTCGAGGCGCCGTTCCACTGCGCCTATGGCTTCAACGTCTTTCTCGGCGACAATGTTTTTCTCAATGCCGGCTGCACCATCCTCGATACGGCAAGTGTGCGCATCGGCAAGGGAACGCTGCTCGGCCCCAATGTGCAGATCTACTGCGCCGAGCATCACAAGGAGGCTGCGGGCCGGCAAGCCGGACTGGAGATCGCCAGACCGGTGGAGATCGGCGCCAATGCCTGGATCGGCGGCAGCGCCGTCATCCTTGGCGGCGTCAGCGTCGGCGAGGGCGCCATCGTCGGCGCCGGCGCGGTGGTGACGCGCGATGTGCCTGCGAACACAACGGTGGTCGGCAATCCGGCGCGGGCGGTTAGGCACGGCAGAGTTCTCGTCGCAAGCGATCAGGCCTGCGCCACCCGTTCGTTCTGATCTACCCGCCGGGAGAATTCCCGTCGGTATTGCACCGGCGATGTCCGAAGCCTTGCGGCGAAATGCTGGCGCAGCGAGGTGGCGCTGCCGAAGCCTGCTTCGAAGGCCACGATGTCCATGGATTTTTCCGTGGCTTCCAGCAACCGTTGCGCCAGTTCGATGCGCTGGCTGGTCAGCCAGTCACCGAAACTGGTGCCGATGGATTTCTGGAAGCGGCGGGTGAAGCTGCGCCGGGTCAGGCCGGCGGTCTCGGCGACGCTGTCGAGGCTGTGCGTTTCGCCGAGTGTCGCGCGCACCGCGTCAAGCGCCTGGCTGAAGCGGTCGGCGTTGGCGCCTTTTGCCACGGGACGTTCGATGAACTGCGCCTGTCCGCCCTGGCGGTGCGGGGACAGGACGATCTGGCGGGCAAGCCGCAGTGCTGCCTCCGCGCCATAGCGGGCGCGCACGATGTGGAGGCAGCAATCGAGGCCGGCGGCGACACCGGCCGAGGTCACGACATCGCCATTGTCGACATAAAGCACGGTGGGGTCGACCTTGATGTCGGGATGGAGTTCCTGCAACTGCTCGGCATAGGCCCAGTGCGTCGCGGCAGTGCGTCCGGAGAGCAGGCCGGCCGCGGCAATGGCAAAGGTGCCAAGGCACAGGCCGACGATCAAGGCACCGCGCTGGTGCGCTTGGCGCAGCGCCGCCATCAGCAGCGCCGACGGCTGCTCGCCGAGATGATGCCAGCTAGGGATGATGACGATGTCGGCGCCGTCGAGCCCTCTCAGCCCATGCGGCGCGGCAATCGTCATCCCGGCCTCGGTCTGGATCGGGCCGGCCTTGACCGCGCAGATGCGGAACTCGAAGCGCGGCAGACCGAGCGATGTCCTGTCCTCCGCGAATACCAGGCAAGGCACGGAGAGATGGAACGGGCTGATGCCGTCGAAGGCGAGGACGGCAATGATCGGGGCGGTCATGGGCAGTTTCCAAGGGTGAATGCGGATTGTCCCAATTCTTTCGATCGATGTCAATTGGGCCACTTTTGGCCACTTGCCGATCGGTCTATTTTCCACCCATCGCAGTCAAGCCGGAAAGGAAAACACCATGTCTGACCCAGCCAACACCACGCCGCGCCGGGCGCTGATCGTCGTCGACGTCCAGAACGATTATGATGGCGGCAATCTGGCCATCCAGCATTCGCCGTTCCGCGACAGCGTCGTCAATGTGGCACGCGCCATGGATGCCGCGGCGGCCGCCGGCATCAAGGTAGTGGTGGTCAAGCAGATGGCTCCCGAGACCTCGCCGATCTTCGCCAGGGGGAGTCACGGCGGCGAATTGCATCCGGAGATCGCCAGGCGCAATCGCGACCACTATGTCGAGAAGATGCTGCCCTCCGCCTTCACCGGCACTGACCTCGAGGCGTGGCTGCGCGCCAACGCCATCGATACGATCACGGTTGTCGGCTACATGACGCATAATTGCGACCTGTCGACCATCATCCATGCCGTGCATATGGGCTTTGCCGTCGAGTTCCTCTCCGATGCGACCGGCTCGGCGCCTTACGCCAACAGCGCCGGTTATGCTTCGGCCGAGGAAATCCACCGCGTGGTCACGATCGTCCTGCAGTCGCGCTTTGCGGCGGTGCTCAAGACCGCCGAATGGGTAGAGTGTCTGAAGACCGGCGCCTTGCCGGAGCGCGACACGATCTATGCGTCCAACCAGCGGGCGCTGGCGCGCAGCGCGGCATAATCATCTACGCAAAAGCAAAGGGCGCCGCATTGATGCGGCGCCCTTTTTGTTTGTAGGGACAAAAGATTAGAACAGGCCTTCGATCTGGCCGGCCTCGTTGAGGAAGATCTTTTCCGAGGAAGGTGCCTTGGGCAGGCCGGGCATGGTCATGACCTCGCCGCAGATGATGACGACGAAGCCGGCGCCCGCCGAAAGCCTGACTTCGCGCACCGGCACGGTGTGGCCGGTCGGCGCGCCGCGAAGGTTCGGGTCGGTCGAGAAGGAATACTGGGTCTTGGCCATGCAGACCGGCAGATTGCCGTAGCCGGCGTCTTCCCAGGCCTTGAGCTGGTCGCGCACCGACTTGTCGGCGATCGCTTCCGAGCCGCGATAGATGCGCTGGACGATGGTGTTGATCTTCTCGAACAGCGGCATCGCATCGGGATAAAGCGGCGCGAACTGCGAGGCACCGGATTCGGCCAGCGCCACCACCTTGTTGGCGAGATCCTCGATGCCAGCCGAGCCGTGGGCCCAATGCTTGCACAGGATCGCTTCTTCACCCATCGAGGCGACATAGTCCTTCATCGCCTGGATCTCGGCGTCGGTGTCGGAATAGAAGTGGTTGATGGCAACCACTGCCGGCACGCCGAACTGCCTGATGTTTTCGATGTGGCGGCCGAGATTGGCGCAGCCCTTCTTCACCGCCTCGACGTTTTCCTTGCCGAGGTCTTCCTTCTTGACGCCACCATTCATCTTCATGGCGCGCACGGTGGCGACGATGACGGCGGCTGCCGGCTTGAGGCCCGCCTTGCGGCACTTGATGTCGAAGAATTTCTCAGCACCGAGGTCGGCGCCAAAGCCGGCTTCGGTGACGACGTAGTCGGCGAGCTTCAACGCCGTCGTGGTGGCGACGACCGAGTTGCAGCCATGCGCGATGTTGGCGAACGGGCCGCCATGGACGAAAGCCGGGTTGTTCTCCAGCGTCTGCACGAGGTTGGGCTGCATGGCATCCTTCAAGAGCACGGCCATGGCGCCGTCGGCCTTGAGGTCGCGGGCATAGACCGGCGACTTGTCGCGGCGGTAAGCGACAATGATGTCGCCGAGGCGCTTTTCCAGATCCTTCAGGTCGTTCGACAGGCACAGGATTGCCATGACTTCCGAAGCGACGGTGATGTCGAAGCCGGCCTCGCGCGGAAAGCCGTTGGCGACGCCGCCGAGCGAGCAGATGATTTCGCGCAGCGCCCGGTCGTTCATGTCCATGACGCGGCGCCAGACAACGCGGCGGGTGTCGATGCCGAGCTCATTGCCCCAGTAGATGTGGTTGTCGATCAGCGCCGAAAGCAGATTGTGCGCGGTGGTGATGGCGTGGAAGTCGCCGGTGAAGTGGAGGTTCATGTCCTCCATCGGCACGACCTGCGCATAGCCGCCACCGGCGGCACCGCCCTTGACGCCGAAGTTCGGGCCAAGCGAAGCCTCGCGGATGCAGACGATCGCCTTCTTGCCGATGCGGTTGAGGCCATCGCCGAGGCCGACGGTGGTGGTGGTCTTGCCTTCGCCGGCCGGGGTCGGGTTGATGGCGGTGACCAGGATCAGCTTGCCGTCCTTGTTGCCCTTCACCGATTTGATGAATTCGGCGGAGATTTTGGCCTTGTCGTGGCCGTAGGGCAGCAGATGTTCGGTTGGAATGCCGATCTTCTGGCCGATCTCCTGGATCTGCTTTTTCTTGGCGCCGCGCGCGATCTCAATGTCGGACTTCACTTCGGCCATGACGGCTTTCCTCTGGATTGAACGGTGGAGGGGACGGGTTTGATCTCACTCGCAGGCATGTTGGCACCGGGCGCGCGGGCATGTTCTAACCCTGTCGCTGCCGTGGCGTCAACTTTCATGCAACTATGTTTCCTATAGAGAAAATTCCTCTGCGGCGGGCCGACCTGTCCTCGGTTCTTTCCGGCTCCGCTTGCCGCGCCGTATAGAAGCCAGAGCAAGGGCGCTTCCGCCGTCTCAAAACAGCCGCACAATGCACGGAATGCGACAGAGGCGACGGCGCAAATTCGCCATCGGCCGGCTAAAGCGCATCGCGCTTTAGCCTTTTGTTATTATGCATGTCGTTCTCCCAAAACCGGGACCACTTTTGGGCGACATGCATTGCGGCTGAACAGCGTTACTGCGTCAGCACGTTGCTGATTTCGACCATGTTGGAGCGCACGCGCAGGATGTAGAAGCCCATCGTCGTCAGGTGCGTCGGCAGGAGCCAGCCGTCCTCGCGGCCATTGGCGATGATGAAGGGCTGGATGCGCAGCGCCGAGACGAATTGCGCGTCCATCGTGTCCCACAGGCTCTGCAGGTGCTTTTCCTTGATGACGTCCTCGAAGTCGGCCTGGGCGCCTTTCATCAGGCCGTAATAGGCGTAGAGCTGGCCATAAGCGAACCAGTAGCGATCGTCGGCGCGGGTGTCGAACCAGCCATTGTTGTGGTTCTCGGCACGCTCCTTGAGGATGGCGGAAGTCGAGCCGATGTCCGACGCGATGCGGTCGATATACTGCTTCAGATTGTCGGCGCGGGCATCGAAAGTGGCCTGGCAAGTGGCCAGCCGTGCGTTGAACGAGCGCAGCTTGCGCACCGCGTCGCGATAATAGCTTGGCGTCGGTGTCTTCGGGCCGAACGGGCTGACGCCGAAATACCAGGTGTATTCGTCGAACTGCAGATTGCCGCGCGCATCCTGCAGGTCGGCATCGATCTGCGAGGTCGTGCGCACGCGGCCGAGATTGTCGGCCAGCTCGGTCGCCGTGCGCCGCACCGCCTGGTTGATGCCACGCTGGAACGAGGCCTTGTTGTCCATCCACGGCGTGTCGTCCCAGTCGATGCCGAACAGGCCGAGCTTGTAGAGGATCATCGACGAGATCCAGGCATTCTGGTTGACGTTGAAATCGGTCAGGTCGGCTGCCACCTGGGCGATGCCGGAGTTGCCGCACGTCTTTGCCGTATCGGTGCCGGTGCCAGCAGCCACCTGTTCGCCGGCGGAAACATTGCGTTTCTCGAACGTATAGGTGTCAGGATAGTTCGGGTTGAATTTGTTCCACCACTGCGTGGCATAGAAGAAGTTGGCGTAGAGGCCGATCAGCACCAGCACGGCCAGGCCGACCACGGCCTTGAGGATCCAGCCGCGCTGCGTGTACCAGCTGCCGGCCCACAGGAAGGGCCACAGAATGACGCCGATCAAAAGGCCGATGCCGCGGCCGATCCATTGGAAAATCCGGGTGAAGAAGTTCACAATCGGATCGAGCATGGCTGTGTCACCCCATCAAGGCATGATGCCAAAAAGTTGCAGACTTTTTGGATAACATCATGCGCCAAAACAACAAGTTAGAACGAAATGACGGTTCATTTCGTTCTAGTCAGTCAGGCCGTAGAGGCGTGTGCGAAACGCCACCTTGTCCTTCAAATATGTGGTTTTCAGAACGTCCACAACATGCGATCGCCAGGCGTCGCTGAAGCCGTCATAGTCCTTGTAGAAGCCGTCCTTGTTGAAGATGTAGCGCGAGACGAAGTCCGACGGCACGAAATCCGAGATCAGCCGGTTGGTCAGCCAGGCGTCGGGATGGTCCGGCTTGGCACGGATCACCAGGAAGCGCTGCTGCGGGAAGACATCGTCGATCTTGAGGTGGCCGAGTTGGGCGATCTCGCGCTTGGCGGCGTTGAGGAAGGGGAAATTGCCGTCACTGGTGATCAGGTCGGCATGGCCTTGGATCCATGTCTGCAGCCAGACCTTGTCGACATCGGTCAAATTACGGTCCGGCTCGGCGTCGCGGATCAGCGCGCGCACCACCATCTCGGCCCTGTGCTCGAGATAGCCCGAGGCTTCGACCCAGGAGGCGCGGGGCAGTTCGATGCGGCCGGTGCTGGCCAGGAATTTGAACACCTTGTCGGCGTCGTTGATCGAGAGATAGCTGACCTGCCATGGCCGCGAACGGCGGAAGCCAGGCGCAGCCGGGTCGCTGATCACCGTCGTCATGTCGGGATCGACGAACACGTAAAGCCCGCCGAAATGGCTGGTCCAGTAAGCGTTGTGGCGGAAGATCACCTGGTCGGGCACCAGCGCGTTCTCTCTGATGTCGCCGCAGACCTTCGCCAGCTCCACCATGCGGGTCAGCATGGCATTGTCGCGCCAGGCGTCGGGCTCCTGTTTCAGCCGGTCGACGAGCTTGCCGAGTTCGGCGGCCTTGCCCAGCACGTCCTCCGCCGACAGCACCTTGAACTCGACCTGGTTGATCGACAGCAGGTCCTCGATGTCGTTGACCTTGGGCACGGAATCCTCGATCTCGCCGTAGATGACGTCCTTGATGGTCAGCGCGTCGATGGCGCGCTGGTTCTTGGACATGAACTCGAACATCAGCAGCGAGGTGTTGGAAAAGGCGGTGTGCACCACCGGCAGGTCGATCTGCGACGGCGTCAGGATGATGAAGCGGCGATTGACCTCGTCAGGGTCGAGATAATCGTAGTCGCCGCATTCCTCGGCCACTTCGGGCGAGAAACCGGTGCGGTCGATCTGGAAGCTTTTCAGCTTGGTGGGCTTCTTGCCGAACGCGGCCAGCGCCTTGTTGTAGCGATCGATCAGATGCGGCTCGTCGACGGTCAGCAGCCGGCCATAGATCAGTTCGTTGTCGCGCAGAAGGTCGGGTTTTTTGCTCACCTTTCCTTCTCCCCGTTCACGGGGAGAAGGTGCCCGAAGGGCGGATGAGGGGCGCGAGCCTTCCTTCTCCCCTTGTGGGGTCCGAAGGACGGGGCGAGACCCGTGGCTCGTCCCAGGGCGGTGGATCGGCGCGACAGCGCCGAGCCGGATGAGGGGTGTTCCAGCGGAGTGAGACGCTGGCGTTCCCTGGAACACCCCTCATCCGTCGCCTTTGGCGACACCTTCTCCCACAAGGGGAGAAGGGAAGGCGGGCTCACCTCACGCATTCCAATTGCCCTTCTTCTTCATCTCCTCCATCTCGCGCGCGGCGCGTTCGCGCAGGCGCGCATCGCGGAGCAGTTTTTCCACCGCGGCGTCGTCGGATTTGTCGGAATAGCGGAACTCGCTGTCGGCGTAGCGGTTGATCTCCTGCATGACCATGTCCATCGAAAACGGCCCGCGCAGTTCCTCGATCATCGCTTTCTTCTCGTCATAGCCCTTGTGCATGAAGGCTTCCGGCTTCTCGAACCAGTCGTCGGGCAGCTCGATGTCCATGGCGCGCATCTTGATGGCGTCGGTGACGTTCTTGATGGCGCGGCCGGTGAAGCGCGGTTCGGCATCCTTGATCAGGTGCAGATAGGTGCCGATGTCGGCCATGGTCTTGGGCGCACCATTCTCCTTCATGTAGCGCTCGTAGACCTTCATCAGCCCGTCCTCTTGCGGCTTCTCATGCTCCTCATAGGCCTCGGTCACGGCGCGCTGGATCTCCTGCGCGGCGTAGAGTTCGTGCTCGCCCAGAGGGATCTCGTGGTTCTTGCCGGCCAGCAGCACGAAGATGTCGATATAGTCGTCGCGGGTCTGCGGGCCGTCGACCAGCCAGCGGGCGCCGGCGCGCTGGCGCAGCGCGTCGTCGACATTTTCGGGGTAATTGGAGAACATGCCGAACGAGCAGTTGCCGCGCACGACGGTGGCGGCGCCGGCGAAGGCATCCATCAGCACGCCGGTAATCTCCTGCTGGCCGGCTGAGGCGCGATCGTCCGACCGGCGCGCGGCCACCTGGTCGATGTCGTCGATGGTGCCGAAGCCGATGACGCGCGGGTTCAGCACATTGTTGATGAACTGGCGGCAGTTCTGACCCGACTTGCCCTGATAGGACGAAATCTGGTCGACGCCGAAATTCTCGTAGGCGAAGGGATAGCCGGCGACCTGGCAGTAGCCGTTGACCAGACCGGCGATCATCTGGATCAGCGTCGTCTTGCCGGTGCCGGGCGCGCCATCGCCGATGAAGGTGAACAGGAAGCCGCCGAGGTCGACGAACGGGTTCAGCTCGCGCTCGAAATCATAGGCCATCAGCATCTTGGCGAGCTTGACCGACTGGTATTTGGCGATGTGGTTGCCGACGACCTCTTCCGGTGTCTTGAAGGTCATCACCAGCGGCTTGGAGCGCTTGCCCGGCGCCACGTCGAAGCCGTCGAGGGTGAAATCGTCGGCATCGATGCGGATATGGGCATTCTCGAACGGGCCGATGCCGTCGAAGCGGCCTTTCCTGGCCAGCAGCCCGTCTATAGCGACACGGGCGAAGGCGCGCGCCCTGGTCATCAGGTCGGTGTCGTCGGCCGAACCTGCGATGGCCTTATCGAGGCCGGCGACGATCGACTTCACCGCATCCTGCGGCGTGTCGAAGAGGAAATCCGGCTCCGGGATGTCGTTGGGCGCTTCGCCGTCGCTGTCGATCAGCTGGAACAGATAGGACGCCAGGCTGAAGGCTGAAATGTAAGCCGAGGCTGACAGAAGCTTCTTGAAGGTGGACGCGTCATCGCCCTCGAGCGGTGCGCGGACATTCCTCGCCTGCAGGCTTTCGAGATCGGAGCCTTCGGCAAAAACGTCCGATACGGCCAGCGCAATCGCCGTGCCGCGCCGGGCGCGAAACAAAAGCGTGTGCTGGGCGATGGTCAGTAGCTGATCGTCGGGATGGACTGCGCCGACGGTTTTCGACAGCTCCACCTCGCGCGTGCGGCGCACCGAGCCGACGGAGACGGTGGAGACGAAGCGGCGGTTGGTGCCGGCCAGCGCCGTGCCGGATTCGCGAGACGGATCCTCCAGCACAACGATGCGGGTGATGAAGCTCTGCGCCATGGCGCGGTGCTTCTCGATTGCCGCTTCCGGGATGGTGGTCAGGCCGGTGTCCATGTGTACCTCATGTCAATCGTGCTCTGCCTTGCGCATGTCCCGTCTCCGACCGAGCCAATTGGCTGCGGACTCGATCGCGAAAATGAGCAGGAACATCAGTGTATAGAAGCCGGTAAAAGACAAAATCGCGTAGAAAGAAGTCCCTATTCCGCCAACGGCCATGCCAAGGCGAAAGCTTGTGAGCGGTACAAACAAGGACAGTAATAGGGTGGTCGAGACCATTCCGACCAATGCCATGAGACCGGCATTCTTTAGAGAATTTGCCGATGCCAATCCTCCGCCGATCGTTCCGGACAAGACAGCTGTGCCGGCCACGCCGGTAGAGATTTGTTCCGGAACGAAATGCTCCAACAAAAAGGCGAGGAGCCATGTCGCCACATTTACCATGACCACCGCAGTGCCGCCGTAGGCTGTATGTGCAGGTGCTGTCTCGCTGTCAGACATCTGAGATTACCTGCCCGTTGGACAGGATGTGGACCTTGTAGCCGCCAAAAATCTTCTGGGCTTCGCCGGCGGCGTAGAGCGCCTGGTAGGCCTCGTGCGGGATCAGCGCGTGGTTCTCGTAGCTCGACACGCCCTGGCGCGCGGCTTCCAGATCGTCGGTGTTGATGAAGAATTCCTGCGTCGTCTTCTCGCTGGAAAACAGGCCTTTTCGGCCGGGCTTCTCGCCCTTGGAATAGACCTCCTGGATGGTCCAGGTCAAAAGCCAGGCGTTTTCGGGCTTGCGCACCTTGGCGAGCACCTCGGTCACCGTCGAATTGTTGTCGGTAATGCCGGCGGAATAGAAGGGGCCAAGCACGACGCGGCGCAATTGCTTGGGATGCAGCGGCTCGAAATCCTTGTCGAGGTTGACCGCAATGGTCGCCGGCGACAGCGTATAGGCGGAGTTCTTCTCGGTGAAATCGTCGAAACGGTGGGCGAGCTCAGGATTGAGCAGGCCGTCGACCGGCAGGGGGATGTCGACCTTGTCGTTGAGCTTGCCGTTGCTGTCGACGAGTTGGCGGATCATGCTTTCGGAGGAATCCTCCACCGTGACCATGTAGACCAGCGGCAGGTTGGCGCTGCCGTCGAAAGTCGCCCAATGAACGAGATAATAGGGCCGCGCCGTCTTCGGATTGACCGAAACCTTGGCGGTCTGCGCCAGCGTGAACGGCCCGAAAGTCTGCTCGCTCTTGACGTCCTCGAGATAGAGCCGCTCGGCCATCGACTTCTGCAGCGCCTCGGGGAATTCCTTGTGGCGCAGGATGAAGTCGGCCATCTCCTCGCGCAGCTCGCCGGCCAATGGGATGTTGGCGAGCCGGCTGTCTGCTTGGCGGCGGTCGTTCTCCAGTTCGAGCAGGTTCTGGAAGACCGGAAAGCCGCTTTCGGCGCGCGAAATGCGGAACGTGTCCATGAAGCCCAGCCGGTTGCGCCAGCAGGAGAAGGACTTGTCGAGCCGGGCAATGTATTCGGCAACGATCTTGGCGACGATGCCATGCCGGTAGAGCGGCGAGCGGTCGTCGCGCATGAACACTTCAAGGCCGCTGAGCGCTGCCGTGATTGCCGAGAAATACCGCGCCGCCGCGTCGTTTTCGGGGGTCATGCTGTCAGCCCTGGGATTGTCGCACCGGTGCGCGCGGCAATTATGACTGCACGTAGTTGGCCGAATTGTGCTTCTTCAGCACCTCGTCGAAGCGGCGGGCGAAGGCATCGTCGGCCAGCTTCTTGCGGCGCTGGATGTCGGCGCTGGCGACCATGTTCTTTTCGTGCATCTCAAGCAGGTCGCCAATGTGCTTTTGCGAAGCCGCACCAATGCCGGCCATGGTTTCTTCCGCCGTGTTGTCGACCTGGCTGCCCAGCGTGTTGATCTTGTGGGCGACGTCCTGCTGGGCGGCGGTCTTCAAGGAATCTTCCAGCGCCTTGTAGAGCACGATGCGCTGCTCGGTATCGATGGTCAGCTTGTTGATCAGCGTCGACTGCGCGGCGATCTGGTTGTTGAGCGAATCGACGAAGGTCTGGAACATCGAGGTGTAGCGCTCCAGTGTCTGGCTTTCGGCCAGCAATTCCTGCTCCTTGGCCTGCTTCTCGTTGTATTCGGTGGCCAGCACGGAGCGTTCGCCTTCGAGCTGTGTGCGGTCCTTCTGGTTGGTCGAGGCGGCGATCTTGTTCTCGATGTCGAGCAACATCGGGTTGAGTTCCTCGATGCGCTTCTGGACGGCTTCAAGGTTGGACATGGTGGTCTTGCGGCGCTCGATCACCTGCGACAGGCTGGCCTCCGAGGTCTTGTAGCGCTGGTCGAGAACCTCTTTCTGCGCCTTCAGGATGCCGACGATGGTGTCGGACTTGGCCAGGAGTTCCTGCAGATTGCCGGCCAGCGACATGTTGCGGACGCGGTCGGTACGCATGCGCTGCTTGCGCTGCGCCGAAAAGATGCCGACGAAATTTTCCCAGCCGGAATAGTTCTTCATGCTCTCGAACTCGGCGCCGAAGACATTGGTGGCGTCCTCAAGGCCGATGATCAGGTCGGCGATGTTGCCTTCCATCACCTTCTGCTGCTTCAGCACATCCTCGATGCGGGCATTCTCGATGTCGAAATTGGCGTCGCCGATCTTCTTGTCCGCGGTGGCCAGCGTGTCGAGCACGGTGCCGGACTGCTCGATCTTGGTGCGCATGTCCTGGACGACCTGCTTGGTCTTGGCAATTTCGGCGTCGAAATTCTGCAATGTCGCCATAGGGGCCTCCCGCTTCGGCTTCCGATCGCTGGTTGCGAACAGCGGCGAATATATGTGGGGCATCCGGGGATTGAAAGACGTGAAGACAAGGGTGGCGTGAAAACAAAAGAATCCGCCAAGGCCTTGAAAGACAATGGAGGTGGGGTCATGGCGTGATTAGCCAGCCGGTTTGGTCTAGTTCAACTGTCATTGAACTTTTATGCCGGCAAAGCAATCACTCAGGGCTTCGGATCGGCCTTCAGATAGGCGATGACATTGGTGATGTCGTCATCATTGGTCAGGCCGCCAAAGGCCATTTTGTTGCCGGGAACCTTGAGCTTGGGCGCCCGGAGATATTCGGCAAGATTTGCCTCGTCCCAGACCAGACCGTTCGCCCCGGCACTCTTCATTGCCTCTGAATAATGGCCAAGGAAGCTCTCGGCTGTACCTGCGGTGCGGCCGACGACACCCAGCAGATGCGGGCCGACCTTGTCGCGGTCGCTGGCTGCTTCGTGGCAGGCGATGCAGCGGTTGAAGACGTGCTTGCCCTGCACGGGGTCGCCGCCGGCATGAGCGGCAATGGAAGTGGCAAGGAGCAGAAGGCTGGCTGAGATGGCTCGAAGCATGGCTGACCCCGGAGAACTCTGGCTGACGGCCTTATAGGACCGAGCCCTTAACAAACGCTGCATCGTGGCGGATTGGCAAGGGCGGAGTTCAGCCCGGTTTCCTGCGACTGGACGATGGATCTCGACGCGGATCGCGGGTCAGGCCGGTCAGGATTTCATGAAGCCGATGAAATCGTCGGGCGCGGCGCGGCCCATTTCTTCTTCCCAGTGACGGCGGCAGAGCGAGACATAGACATCCTTGCCGATCGCCACCTGTTCGCCCTGGCGGGCCACTTTGCCATCGGCGCCGAGGCGCACGACCATCGTCGCCTTGCGGCCGCAGCGGCAGATGGTGCGCACCTCGCGCAGATCGTCGGCGATCGCCAGCAGCGCGCGCGAGCCGGAAAACAGCTTGCCCTGGAAATCGGTACGCAGGCCGTAACACATCACCGGGATGTTCAGCCGGTCGGCGATGCGGGCCAATTGCCAGACCTGCTCCTCCTCGAGGAACTGCGCCTCGTCGACGAAGACGCAATGCACCGTCGTATGGTCGTGATGCTCGGCGATGCGGGCGAACAAATCGTCGCCGTCGCGGAACATCTCGGCTTCCGTCTCCAGCCCGATGCGCGACGAGATCAGGCCGCTGTCGCCCTTGCGGTAGTGGCCGGCGACGAACAGCATCGTCGTCATGCCGCGCTCGCGATAATTGTACGATGCCTGCAAGAGCATCGTCGTCTTGCCGGCATTCATCGTTGCGTAGTGGAAATAGAGCTTGGCCATGCCGCTGTTTTAAGCCGAGTTGCCTCAGTGCGGGGAGGGGCTGCCGCCGCATTCCCCTGAAAAAGCCGGCTCGCCTCTTAAAAAAACGTCTGGCACGACAAAAGCGTCAACCGTGTCGCTGATTGGCCAGTCCGCGCCGTTGATCGTGATTGCCTTAACGCTTGAATCCACACCAGAATGGTGTTTGGCTGACGAAACAAGGCGGGCAGAGAAACCGTAACGACGCTTCGCCAAAGAATCACAATGGGAGACTAACTATGTCGCGTATGAATTCCTTCGCCGCCGGCCTCGGCCTTGCGGCTTTGTTGTCCACGAGCGCCGCCTTTGCCGGAGATGCGGCAAGCTGCAAGACCGTGCGTCTTTCCGATGTCGGCTGGACCGACATCCAAGCGACCACCGGGGTTGCCTCGGTGCTGCTCACCGCCCTCGGCTACGAGCCGAAGGTGATCCAGCTTTCAGTGCCGGTGACCATGGCGTCGCTGAAGAACAAGGATCTTGATGTCTTCCTCGGCAACTGGATGCCGTCGATGACCAACGACATCAAGGACTACACCGCCGATGGCTCGGTCGAGACCATCAGCACCAACCTGACCGGCGCCGGCTACGGCATCGTCGTGCCGACCTATGTCGCGGATGCCGGCGTCAAGTCGCTGACCGACCTTGGCAAGTTCAAGGACAAGTTCAACGGCAAGATCTATGGCATCGAGGCCGGCAATGACGGCAACCGCATCATCCTCGACATGATCAAGAACCCGAAGGACAAGCTCGACGGTTTCGAACTCGTCGAGTCCTCCGAAGCCGGCATGCTGACGCAGGCCGAACAGTCGATGAAGAACAATGAGTGGATTGCCTTCCTCGGTTGGACGCCGCATCCGGTGATGGGTGCCATGAAGATCACCTATCTCGACGGCATGGGCGACAGCGGCTTTGGTGCTGCCACCGTGTTCACCAATGTGCGCAAGGGCTATACCACCGAATGCCCGAATGCCGGCAAGCTGATCGCCAACCTCAAGTTCAATCTGGACATGGAAGGCCAGATGATGGACGCCATCCTCAAGGGCGGCGATGCCACCACGGTGGCGACCGACTGGCTGAAGAAAAATCCGGGTGCGGTTGCCCCCTGGATCGCCGGCGTGACCACCTTCGACGGTGGCGACGCGGCAGCGGCCATCAAGACCGCTCTCGGAAGCTGAGCCGACTGAATTCGGCAAAGCCGAACCAGGAAGGGCAGCCATCTTAGAAAAGGCTGCCCTTTTTCATATCCTGTGACAAGATGACGTTGCGCGAGCCGAGAGCAGGGCGGCTCCTGGACGAAGAGGGGTGAAATGGATCCGATTTCGCAATTCATGGTCGACCACAAGATCCCGATAGGGGCCTGGGGAAAGGCGTTCTTCGGCTTCCTGACCGACAATTTCGACACCATCTTCAGGGCCTTCTCCAATGGCCTCAATTTCCTCCTCGACGGGCTGGTCAACATCCTGCTGATGGTGCCACCGGTGCTGCTGGCGCTGGTCATCGCCATCGTCGCCTGGCTGCTGCAACGCTCGCGGCCGCTGGCCATCGGCGTCTTCCTCGGGCTGATCTTCATCATCAACCAGAACCTGTGGAAGCAGACGGTGCAGACCCTGGTGCTTGTCGTCGCCGCAGCCGCCATGGCGATGGCCATCGGCGTGCCGCTCGGCATCTGGGCGGCGCACAAGCCAAAGGTCTACCGGATCATGCTGCCGGTGCTCGATCTGATGCAGACGCTGCCGACCTTCGTCTACCTGATTCCGGTGCTGACGCTGTTCGGACTAGGCAATGCGCCCGGCCTCATCGTCACCATCATCTTCGTCATCCCGACCGCGGTCCGGCTCACCCATCTCGGCGTCGTCTCGGTGCCGAAGGCGATCATCGAGGCCGGCGAGGCCTTCGGCGCCACCAAGAGCCAGCTGCTGTGGAAGGTGGAACTACCCTCGGCGCTGCCGACCATCATGGCGGGGCTGACGCAGTCGATCATGCTGTCGCTGTCGATGGTCGTGTTTGCAGCGCTGATCGGCGCCGGCGGCCTCGGCACCGAAATCAACCGGGCGCTCGGCTCGCGCCGCATCGATCTCGGGCTTGAAGCCGGTCTCGCAATCGTCGTGCTCGCCATCGTGCTCGACCGGATGACTCGAATTGCCGTTGGAGGCAAGAAATGACCGTCGCCGTTGATTTCAGGAATGTCGATATCGTCTTCGGCGCCGATCAGGCTGGATCGCTGGCGATGATCGACAAGGGTGCGACGCGCGCCGAAATCCTCGAGAAGACCGGCAATGTGCTGGGCTGTGCAGGCGCCAGCCTGACCGTCAACGAGGGCGAGATTTCGGTGCTGATGGGCCTGTCGGGTTCGGGCAAGTCGACGCTGCTTCGGGCCGTCAACCGGCTGAACGTGGTGTCGCGCGGCCAGGTGCTGGTCAAGGACGGCGACAAGACCGTCGACGTCGTCACCTGCGACGAGGCGACCTTGCGGCGGCTGCGGCAGAAGCAGGTGGCGATGGTGTTCCAGCAGTTCGGCCTGCTACCGTGGCGCACGGTGGAGGAGAATGTCGGCCTCGGCCTCGAACTCGCCGGCGTGCCGGAGGCGGAGCGCAAGGAGCGCGTGCACCGCCAGCTCAAGCTGGTCAATCTCGACCAGTGGTCGAAGAAATACGCGCACGAGCTGTCCGGCGGCATGCAGCAGCGCGTCGGCCTTGCCCGCGCCTTCGCCACCGAGGCGCCGATCCTGTTGATGGACGAGCCGTTCTCGGCCCTCGATCCGCTGATCCGTACCAAGCTGCAGGATGAATTGCTGCAGCTGCAGGCGCAGCTGAAGAAGACCATCATCTTCGTCAGCCATGACCTGGAAGAGGCGCTGAAGATCGGCAGCCACATCACCATCATGGAGGGCGGCCGCATCGTCCAGACCGGCGCGCCGGAAGACATCGTGCTGCGCCCGGCCAACGATTACGTCCGCGACTTCATCGCCAATGTGAACCCGCTCTCGGTGCTCACCGCCTGGAACGTCATGCGCGATCGCCGCGACCTCGAAGAGAGCACGGACGGCTGGGTGTGGCTCGACCGGCGCAAGACGACGCGTTTCAAGATCGACGAGCATGGGCTGGTGGCAGCGGCCGAACGCGACGGCAAGCCGGCGGTGTGGGTCTCCTGCGCCGATGTCGAGTCCCAGTCGGAGGAAGCAGCGCAAGTGTTCTGGGCCAATCCGGGCACCTCGCTGAAAACCGTCATGCTCGCCATGCACCGCTCGCAGACGGCACCCGTCGCGCTGTTCGACGACCAATCGCGCTTCGTCGGTGCCATTGGCATCCGCGACGTGCTGAGTGCGGTGCTGCGGCGGTAAGGCGCCGCGCTCTACTTCAGGCAGCCAATGGCAGGCGCAGTTCGGTCAGCAATCCGCCCTGCGGATGGTTGGACAGCCTGATCTCACCGCCGGCGGCGCGCGCGATGTTGCGGGCGATCGTCAGGCCGAGCCCGAGGCCGCCGGTCTGGCGGTTGCGGGACTGTTCGAGGCGCACGAAGGAGCCGAAGACGGCATCGATCTGGGCCTGCGGTATGCCCGGTCCTTCATCGCGGATGGTGAGCGTGATGGTGCCGTCCGAGCGGTGCAGGCTGAGATGCGCCTTCTTGCCGTAGGTGACAGCGTTCTGCACCAGGTTGGTGACGCAGCGTTTGAGCGCTACCGGCCGCGCGATGCAGATCAGGCCGCGCGAACGGGTATCGTCATTGTCGAACGAGACCTCCGGATAGGGGTCGGCGATCGATTCCACCAGCGACCAGAAGTCGATGCGCTCGGTCTTTTCCTCGTTCACCTCGAAAGTGGCGAAGTCGATCACCGAACTGGCGATGCTCTCGACATCGGCAAGATCATGCGCCAGCGCCTCGCGAACCGCTGATTTGCGCAACAGTTCGAGCCGCAGCCGCATGCGCGTCATCGGCGTGCGCAGATCATGCGCGAGTGCGGCGGCCAGATGTTCGCGGTCCTCGACATATTCGCGCAGCCTCGCCTGCATGGCGTTGATTGCTCTCGCGGCGGCACGCACCTCGCGGCTGCCCGACTCGGCGATCGGCGGGCTCTTCAAATCCTTGCCGATCCGGTTCACGGCGGTTTCCATCATCCGGTAGGGCGCGGTCAGCCGGCGCAGCGACCAGATCGACATGATCACCACAAGTCCGGCGATCAGCGAATAAAGCGGCAGGCTGTCGAAGCTCAGGATCGGGCCGACGGGCGTGATCGGCTCGGTGAAGTTCAGCCACTGGCCGTCGGCGAAGCGCAGCGAGGCCGTCAGCTTGTCGCTCTGGGCGAAATCGGCAGCCAGCACCAGCAGATCGCGCTCGACCTGGCCGATATCGGGGCCGGATACGGTGTTGGCGTCATCGGCCTCGCGCGTCGCCGGATCGCGCCGCACGCGCGCATCGGTGACGCCGAACTTCGACAGCCGGCCAACGAGGATGTCCTCCAGTTCGGCCAGTTCGTCGTCGCCGGCGATCGAGGAGGTGACGGCCGGCGTGTCCGAGACTGTAAGGGCGTAGGTCGAGTTGAACAGGCCCGCCGCGGTTGCCTTACGCTCCTCCGGCGTGGCGCTGCTCATCAGCTGCACCAGCGAGAAGGCGCGGTCGTTGAGGCGATAGAGGTCGACCACGTCGTTGGCGGCGGCGCGGTCGCGCGAGACGATGTAAAGGGTCGCGACCTGGCTGATCAAAAGGCCTGATATGACGATCAGCAGCACCCAGACAGGCAAGGTCTGCGGCAGGAAACGTCTCATTCGGAGGTCGTCTCGGGCAGGAACTGGTAGCCGCCGCTGCGCACCGTCAGGATCAGTTTCGGTGTCTTCGGGTCATCTTCCATTTTGCGCCGCAGCCGGCTGACCAGGATGTCGATGCTGCGGTCGAAGGAATAGTCGCTGTCGCCGCCGGAGAGTTCGATCAGCTGGTCGCGGGTCAGCACGCGCTGGGCGCTCTTGACGAAGGTCTGCAGCAGGTTGAACTCGGCCATGGTCAGCTCGACCCTGACATCGTCGGGCGCTGTCAGCCGGCGCCGCGAACAGTCCATGGTCCAGCCGGCGAAATGGTAGATCTGCTTGGTGATGGCGCGTTTCGGCTCGGCGGTGCCGTTGCGCCGCAGCACGGCGCGGATGCGTGCCAGGAGTTCGCGCGGATCGAAGGGTTTGGGCACATAGTCGTCAGCACCCATCTCCAGGCCGACCACGCGGTCGGTGGTCTCGGTGACGGCGGTCAGCATGATGATCGGCGTCGTATACTGGGCGCGCAGGTCGCGGCACAATTCCAGCCCGCTCTTGCCGGGCAACATCACGTCGAGCACGATGAGATCCACCTGCGTGCGGCGCAGGACGGCCTCCATCTCGGTGCCGTCGGCGGCAACCGAAGTGTGCAGGCCCCGCTTCTGGAAGAACTCCTGAAGCAGGTCGCGGATGCCCTTGTCGTCATCGACGATCAGTATGTGTGCGTCGGATTTCACGAGGTGCCCTGTTTGGTTGCCGGCCAAGTCATCTTGGCTGGTGAGCCACACGATAGAATTCGGGCCATATGTTGGCCAGTGCCTTGGATTTCAAGGGAGAATGAATTCGGTCTTCTCCACATCGATCGGAATGGCCGCGCTGACGCTGTTTGTTCCATGCGTGTCGTTTTCCCAAAACCGGGACCACTTTTTGGCGACACGCATCAGCCGGCCCCGCCAGACACAATCCAGAAACAAAATTCTACAATCGGGAAAAACTCCTGAAAAGGTAGGGCTGCATAACGGTGCCGTGGCGGTCAGGTTATCGGCTGCGACGCAAACTCCGGGTTTCACGGAAAAACCAATGCCAGGCTTGTCTATCAGTTTGTTCGGTGCGTTGCTGGGCCTTGGCCTGGTCACTGCCGCTGTCGGACAATCGGACGCAAAGGCGCCGCTCACCCGGAGCGAACGGTGCGCCAATCTCAGCCACCAATTTGATGAAGCCCTCGAAACCCATGCCACGGCAACGCAGGTCACCGCGGCAAAGGCACTTCAGAGAAAGGGCAACCGGTACTGCGCCGCCAAGAAACAGGCGCAGGGCATCCGGATGCTCGCCAATGCTTTGAAGCTGCTTGGAGTGACACCGAACGACCCAGTTCAGTGAAACCAAAAACTCGACCCGCATAAAAAGGAAAACGAAGCCATGAAAAAGTCCCTCCTGTCCGCCCTTGGTGTCGCCGTAGCTCTCGCCTTCGCCATGCCGGCTCTCGGCAACGCAGCTACCACCACGGCCGCTGCTCCGGCTGCTGCCGCCACGACCACCGCTCCGGCCACCACTGCCCCGGCCACCGCGGCTCCGATGAAGGCTGCTCCGAAGAAGGTCGCCAAAAAGGCCGTCTGCAAGCCGACCAAGAAGCACAAGTGCCCGGTCAAGAAGGCCCCCGCGAAGACCGCCCCGATGGCTGCTCCGAAGGCGGCTCCGAAGAAGAAGCCCTGATCGGTTTCGAGGTCAGTTCTATCAAGGCCGTTCCAGCCGCAACTGGCTGGGGCGGCCTTCTGCCAGGCACTCGATCGAGCGGCTGAGCACCGGCTGCTTACAGCCAGCGACCTCGATCTGACTTAACCCGTTTTCAACGCCGGCCATGTAGGACAATCCGCATGAAGAAGCGGCTTTCGTCCATTTTGCGTTCCATGGTGATTGGCGGCCTTGTGGCCACCGGTGTCGCCAGGGCGCTGATTCTGCTCACCGCCAGCCCCGTGCCCGACCCGGCCAGTGGCCGCACCGAACCGTCGCTGTTCGCGCCGATAATTTCCAGCAACTGGGATTACATCACGCCTGTCCAGGCGTGGCTGCTGATCGTGCTTCTCGCCGTGACGCTGGTCTGCGTTGCCGGATGGCCGATCGCGGCTTGGTTGGAACGCCGGGCGGATGCCGCCGCGCATCATCGTGTCTTCGGCCGTCAGGGCCGTTGAACGGCGGCCGACAATTCCCCACATCATTGTGAATGAGCCAGGCTCCCCCGCCGGTGGTCCGCACGCCAATGAAAATGGACGATCGCTGCCGCCCGTGGCAAAATGCGCGGTGAAGCCCGATCGCAAACTGTCGGTTCCGATGCCTGAAAACACCACAAAACCGCGTACCAAGGTTGAGCCGAAGACCGAGCGGCCAAAGCTCTACAAGGTCATCCTCATCAATGACGATTTCACGCCGCGCGAATTCGTGGTGACGGTGCTGAAGGGCGAGTTCAAGCTCAGCGAGGACCAGGCGCACCGCGTCATGATCACCGCGCACCGGCTCGGTGTCTGCGTGGTTGCGGTGTTCACCAGGGATGTCGCCGAAACCAAGGCGACGCGGGCCACAGACGCCGGCAAGGCCAAGGGCTATCCGCTGCTGTTCACGACCGAGCCGGAGGAGTAGGTCAGGGGCGCCTTTTCCTTCTCCCCTTGTGGGAGAAGGTGGCCTCGCGAAGCGAGGTCGGATGAGGGGTGCTCCAGGGAACGCCAACGCCTCACTCCGCTGGAACACCCCTCAACCGTCTCGGCGCTGCGCGCCGATCCACCTTCTCCCACAAGGGGAGAAGGAAAACGGCGCCGCGCTACCGTCCCTCGCGGTACCACATCGAACCCATTGCCAGCAGCAGCAGGCCGAGGCCCAGGAAGCCGCCGAACAGCGGCACGCGCGAGACGGCTTTCAACACGCTGTCGTCGGTGGTGCGCAGGCCGATCCAGTCGCTGCCGAAGGCCTCGCCGGCCGCGCGCACCGGCACGATGGAGGGCAGGGTCACGTCGCTGCCGAGGGCCGTGGATGAGGCCAGCCGGCGCACGCTGCCGCCGGTGGCTTCCGCCGGCGCCCTCAGCCGGTTCTCGGTGGAGACGACGTCGGCGAATTCCGGCGCATTGACCGGGCCGACATGGGCGAGTGCCGTGAGATCGCCATTGGCGACCTGGAACAGGCCGATCTCGTTGGTCTGGACACTGCCCAGGAAAACGCCTGGCTCGGATTTTTCGAGCTTGACGGTCACCGTCTTGCCCGACGGGGTGATGATCTGCGCGGGTCCGGGATCGTCCGCCATGGTCTGGCGGCGGATCTCCAGCACCATGCCGCGCCCATCGGCGGTCAGCCGCTCTTCCTCGAGCTCGGGCTCCTTCATCAGCCAGTGGGCTATGCGCCGGTAGAGCTGGACATGCGGGCCGCCGCCCTCGAAGCCGCGCGCCCATAGCCAGCCCTGGTCGGACAGAAGCATGCCGACGCGGCCTTCGCCCTTGCGGTCGAGCAGCAGCAGGGGGCGGTTGTCGGCGCCCTTCATCACCACTTCGCCTTGCGGGTTCTGCACGCCGATGGTGCGGAACCAGCGGCTCCAGTGCGGCGGCTCGGTGGCCGAACCATCGAGGCCGCGCGTCACCGGATGACGCTGGCCGAGTTCGGTCAGCCGCGGATAGAAGGCCTTTTCGACCACCTCGCCGGTCGGCATCGCCGGCAGGGCCGACATCAGCGGCGTGCGCGCGATCGAAGCCTCGCCGGCATATTCGGGGCCGGCGGCGATCAGCAGCGCGCCGCCCTTTTCGACATATTCGGAGATGTAGTCGTAATAGAGGATCGGCAGCACGTCGCGGTGCTGGTAGCGGTCGAAGATGATGAGGTCGAAATCCTTGATCTTCTCGACGAACAGCTCACGGGTCGGGAAGGCGATCAGCGACAATTCGTTGATCGGCGTGCCGTCCTGCTTTTCCGGCGGCCGCAGGATGGTGAAATGGACGAGATCGACCGAGGCGTCGGATTTCAAGAGATTGCGCCAGGTGCGCTCGCCCGCATGCGGCTCGCCCGATACGAGCAGCACGCGCAAATTCTCGCGGATACCGTCGACCAGCGCGATGGCGCGGTTGTTGGTGTCGGTGAGTTCGCCCGGTTCACGGTCGATGGCCAATTCGATGATGTTGCGCCCGGCGCCCGGGATGGTCACCTGCAACGGCATTGGCTGGCCGACGGTGGCATGCTCGACCGAGACCTGCTCGCCATTGACCGAGACGCGCACATCGACCGGGCCGGTCTCGTTTTCCGTCGAAATGACGCGATAGCTCATGTCGAGCGGCTTGCCGACGATGCCGAAACGCGGCGCGTTCTCGAAGCGGATGCGGCGGTCCTTCTCGTGGTCGTTGCCGGTGATCAAAGCGTGCAGCGGGGCGTTGAAGTCGGGCGCGCCCGGGGGCGCGTCATGCACCTCGCCATCGGTGATCATGATGGCGCCACCGATGCGCGACGGCGGCACGTCGCGGAAGGCGCCTTCCAGCGCGCCGAACAGCCGCGTTTCGGTACGCTCCTCGGCGGCATCGGACTTGCCTGCCTCGACGACGCGGACATCGAACTGCTTGAAGCGGCCAAGACGCTGCTGCAGCCCGGCTACCGCCTCATCGGTTTGCCTGGTGCGGTCGCCAATGTCCTGGCTCTGGCTGCGGTCGACGACGAGGGCGACGACACTTTTCAGCGGCTCGCGCTCCTCATTGAGGAACACCGGGTTGAACAAGGCGGCGGCGAGCGCCAGCAGGGCGACGAAGCGCAGGACACCGCCGCGCTGGCGAAACCACAGGCCGACAAGCGCAAGCAGCGCCAGCGGCACCAGCACCAAAGCGAGCAACGGCCAGGAAATCAGCGGTTCGAAGGAGATCGACCAATTCATCTTACTGCCCCAGCCGTTCGAGCAGTATGGGCACATGCACCTGGTCGGATTTGTAGTTGCCCGTCAGCATGTACATCATGATGTTGACGCCGGCGCGCAGCGCGTAGATGCGCTGCATCGGGTCGTTCGGCACAGTCGGCAGCAGCGGGTCGCCATTCTCGTCGACCGCCCAGGCGCCGGCGAAATCATTGGCGGTGATCATGATCGGCGAGACGCCGTCGCCGGTGCGCACCGGACGGTTGTCGGCATTGCTGGCGTCTAGCGATGCTTCGACCCAGAGCGGGCTGCCGGCGAAACGGCCAGGGAATTCCGGCAGGATGAAGAAGGATTTGGTCAGCACATGGTCCGACGGCACGGGCTCCAGCGGCGGCACGTTGAGGTTGCCCAGGATGTCGCGCAGCCGCTCGGTCGCCGGGCTGGTGGAATCGGCGCCGATGCCGTTGGCGAACTGGTCGCGCGTGTCGAACAGCACCGTGCCGCCCTGTTGCATGTAGGCGTCGATGCGGGCGATCGCCGCCTGGCTGGGCATGGGTGCGGCAGGATCGATCGGCCAGTAGATCAAGGGATAGAAGGACAGCTCGTCCTTCGAAATGTCGACGCCGGCCGGTGCGCCGGGTTCGAGCGCGGTTTTCTCGATCAGGAAGCGGGTCAGGCCTTCGAGCCCGGCGCGACTGATCGAATCGTCGCCCGGCACGCCGGTCAGCACATAGGCGATGCGGGTCTTCGAAATCGCCTCGATGGCCGTATCGTCGCCCGGCTTGGCATCGTCGGCGCGGGCGAAATCGGCATGGCCGAACAGTGTGCCAAGCGCAATCAGGATCGCTGCGGTGGTGGCCACGGTGCCGGCGCGGCGCGGCCGGCGCGAGAACAGGCCGCCCATCCAGAACACCGCCAGCGTATCGAGCAGCATCAGCACCAGGGCGGCCGCGACCAGCGAACCCTTCAAATTGCGCGATTCGTCGAAGGCATATTGGATCGTGGTGACCGGAACCGCGATTTGCGGGCGTGCCAGCGGTGCAAACGTGCTCGCGGCATCGAGCAAATTATGGGCGAAGACGCCGGTCTCGGAGCCGTAGAGCCCGGGCGGGTTCTCGAAGGTCACCGGCAGCGCGCCGGCGCCGGGCACCAGCGGCCGCGCATCCGGCGTCGGCGGCACCAGCGAGCCGTCGGCCGCGATCATGCGGTAGGGCGCCAGCGACGTCGCGGCGGCTTCGGCATTGGCGATCGCCGCGCCCTGGTTGCGCGAAAGCTGGACGATACGGCGCAGCATCTCGACGAAGCTGCCGGAGATCGGCAGGTTCGACCAGGTCGCCTCGGGGGTGACGTGGAACAGCACCAGTGTGCCTTTGCCTTTCTTCAGTCCGGTGACCAGCGGCGTGCCATCGGCGAGCGCCGCCCAGGTGCGCTCGACGATGTCGGGTGTCGGCTCGGCCAGCACCTGCCTGCTTACAGTCACCTCGGTCGGCGGCGCCAGGTCGGCGAAGGGTCCGGCCTTGGGAAATTCGGTGACCGGCTGCGGCGACGTCCATGACAGCGCGCCGCCGAGCGAACGCTCGCCGGTGCGCAGGCGGACCGGCAGCAGATCGTCATCATTGCCGGCGGCGGCCAGCCGCGAGCCGGCGAAACGCACCAGCGTGCCGCCATTGTCGACCCAGTCGACCAGCCTTTGCCGGACCTGCGCCGGGATGGTGCCGACGTCGGCCATGATGATCATCGCCGGCTTCTGGTCGAGGATCTGCGGGATGGCGTCGGCGAGATCGGCGCTCGACGGCTCGACCAGGTCGGCGAAAGGCTGCAGCGCGCGCCTGATGTAGTAGAGCGGCGACAGAAGCGGCTGCGCCTGGTCGGCCTCGGCCTGCGACAACAGCCCGACACGGCGGCGCTTGGAGCTTTCGTCGAGCACGCGCACCGCACCCGCCTGGCGCTCGCCGTCGAGCGCGATCGAGGCGAAGTCGTTGCGCAGCTCGAACGGCACCGCCATCGTGGCGGTGGCGGTGGCTCCGCCGGGTGCAAAGGTCAGCGTCGCATCGGCGATGCGGCGGCCCTTGTCGTCGAAGGCGCCGGCTGTGACCTGCGCCGGGGCCGGATCGCCCGCCGCGCGGATGGCGGTCAGCGCAAAGCCGTCGACCTGATTGTCGGCGCTGGTCAGACCGGTCAGGGAAAGCCGGTCGGCAGTTGCCCAGACGACGCGAGCAGCGTTCTTCGACAAAAGCGTGTTGAAGGCGGCCTCGTCACCCTTTGCCGCGAGGCCATCGGCGAGCACCGCGACGCTGGCGCCGGGCAAGGTCTGCAGCACGCCGGCGACGCGGGCATAGACGGCGGGCCGGTCGGTCGGGATCGGCCGCGGCTTGGCGGCGCGCAGCCGGTCGAGCGCGGCGGCGGCATCGAAGGGGCCGATCTCCGCATTGGCCTTTTCGGCGGTGAAGGCGATGATGACCGGCACGCCGTTCGAGCCGGCGTCCTTGATCAGCCGCTCGGCGGTGGCGACGCGCTTGTTCCAGTCGGCGGCGCTGGCCCAGTCATTGTCGATGACCAGCGCAAGGGCCGCGCCCTCGGCCGGCAGTTTTTCGCGCGGGTTGAACACCGGTTCGGCAAGAGCCGCGACGATGAGCCCCGCCATCAGCAGCCTGAGCAGCGTCAGCCACCAGGGGCTTTGATGCGGCGTCTCCTCGCGCTTCAGGACGCGGGCGAGAATTTTCAGCGGCGGGAAGATCTCGGCCTGTGGCTTGGGCGGCGTCAGCCTGAGCAGCCACCAGATCACAGGCAGCGCCAGCAGGCCCCACAGCACCATGGGGGCGCCAAAGGAGAGCGGCAGCCAGCTCATGCGACCACCTTTCCTGGCTGATCGCTATTGGCAATCATGCCGGCACGACCGCTACCGGCATAGCCGCCATCAGCGGTCATTGCCATGTGCAGGCGCACCAGCGCGTCGGACGCGAGCCGATCGGTGTGGTTGACGGTAAAACTCCAGCCGAGCCGCTTGCACCAGCTGGCCAATTCCTGGCGGCGGGCGGTGTAGAGCAGGCGGTATTCGTCGCCGAGCATCTCGGCGCGTCCGGCGGTCAGCTTGTCGCCGGTCTCGGGATCGGTGAATTCGGTGCGGCCGGCATAGGGGAAGGTTTCCTCGGCCGGGTCAGCAACCTCGATCAGATGAGCGCGCACGCCGTGGCGGGCGAGCACGTCGAGCCATTCCATCGTCTCCTCGACCGGATCGAGGAAATCGCTGGCGATGACGATGTCGCAGAAGCGCCTGATGCCGGAGAGGTCAGGCTTTGCCGGCAAGTCGCCGGCGTGCATCAGCTGGGCGGCGATGCGTTCGGCGCCGTTGCGGGCGGTGAACGGGTCGGTCAGGCCAGGCCAGGCGATGCGCTCGCCGCTGCGCGACAACAATTCGGCCATGGCCAGCGCCAGCACCAGCGCGCGCGATTGCTTTGAGACGCTGGCGCCGGTCGATTTGTAGAGCATGGACGGCGAAGGGTCGGCCCATAGCCACACCGTATGTGCGGCTTCCCATTCGCGGTCGCGCACATAGGTATGGTCGTCGCGGGCCGAGCGGCGCCAGTCGATGCGCGAGGAATCGCCCTCGACATAGGGCCGGAACTGCCAGAAATTCTCGCCGATGCCGCGCTTGCGGCGGCCATGCCAGCCGGCAATCACGGTGTTGACGATGCGGCGGGCCTCGACCAGCAGGTCGGGCACAAGCGAAGCCCGCAACCGGCCACGGGCGAGCGCGTCGCGCGTCGCTGCCGGAGCCTGGACCTCGCCGATGCGCGCCATCAAATTCCTTTCACGAGCTTTGCCACCACGTCGCGCACGCTGGTGCCCTCGGCGCGGGCGGCGAAGGTCAGCGCCATGCGGTGCTGCAGCACCGGCTCGGCCAGCGCCCGCACATCGTCGACCGATGGTGCCAGCCGCCCCTCATAAAGCGCTCGGGCACGCGTGCACAGCATCAGCGCCTGGCTGGCCCGCGGGCCGGGACCCCAGGCGACGTGCTTGTCGGTCTCGGCATTGCCCTGGCCCGGACGCGCCGAGCGTACCAGGGTCAGGATCGCCTCGACGACGCTTTCGGGCACCGGCATGCGGCGGATCAGCGTCTGGATTTCCTTCAGCCGTGCCGGCTGCAGCACGTTCTGGGCCTTCGCGTCCTCGATGCCTGTGGTCTCCAGCAGGATGCGGCGCTCGGCCTCGAGTTCGGGATAGAGGATGTCGACCTGCATCAGGAAGCGGTCGAGCTGGGCTTCGGGCAGCGGATAGGTGCCCTCCTGCTCCAGCGGGTTCTGCGTTGCCAGCACATGGAAGGGCGCCGGCAGGTCGTAGCGGGCGCCGGCAATGGTGACATGGTATTCCTGCATCGCCTGCAGCAGCGCCGACTGCGTGCGCGGCGAGGCGCGGTTGATCTCGTCGGCCATCAGCAGCTGGGCGAAGATCGGCCCGGAGATGAAGCGGAAGGAGCGCTTGCCGGTCTCGTCCTGCTCCATCACCTCGGAGCCGAGGATGTCTGACGGCATCAGGTCGGGCGTGAACTGGATGCGGCGTGAATCGAGGCCGAGCACGACGCCCAGCGTCTCGACGAGCTTGGTCTTGGCGAGGCCGGGAACGCCGACCAGCAGCGCATGGCCACCAGCCAGCACCGCCACCAGCGTGCGCTCGACGACGTTCTCCTGGCCGAAGATCACCCGGCCGACCCCGTCGCGGATCCTGGAAATATCGGCCAGCGCCTTCTCGGCCTCGGCGACCATCTCCGTTTCGCTGATCGGGCTTTCCTTGACCATCACGCTCATGCCGCTTCGATCCCTTTTGGCTGGAGATACCTATGGTCGGAAATACGGCCGCACCATAGCATAAGTTGCCGCGATTCGGCCTCGGGTAGTGGCTATGATCGAACTTAAATCACAGACTTAGGCTGACAAGCGGAACAACAGTGACTATTTCGTGACGATGACGGAACCATACGAACATCGCGAACAAAGCGAACAAAGCCTTACGAGCGCCACCGGGGCGCGCGGCCTGGAGGCGTTGATCTCGCGCGCGGCGCGTGCCGGCAAGGGCGCAGCACCCGTCGAGCGCTGGAATCCCGACTTTTGCGGCGATCTCGACATGGAGATCAAGGCCGACGGCACCTGGTTCTACCTGGGCACGCCGATCGGCCGCATGCCGCTGGTGCAGCTTTTCTCCTCCGTGCTGCGGAAGGACGCGGACGGCAGGACCTATCTGGTGACGCCTGTGGAAAAGGTCGGCATCCGCGTCGCCGATGCGCCGTTCACCGCCGTCGAAATGGATGTTTCGGGCAGTGGCGACGAGCAGATCATCACCTTCCGCACCAATGTCGGCGACGTCGTCGAAGCCGGGCCGGAGCGGCCGCTGCGCTTCGTCGACGAGAACGAGACCGGCGGGCTGAAGCCCTACGTGCTGGTGCGCGGCCGGCTTGAGGCGCTGGTGGGGCGGCCTGTGATGTATGAACTGGTCGAGCATGGCGAGGAGATCGAGATCGACGGCAAGACGATGTTTGCCGTGCGCTCGAAGGGCGCTGTGTTCCCGATCATGCCGGCGGACCAGTTGAAGCGGCTGAGCGCATGATGGACCAGGTATCGCCGGCGCCGTTTTCATCGGCGGATTTTCGCGCGCGCTTCGCCGCGCAGCCGCAGGCGCATGCCGGCGACGACTATGGCGACCATCGCTTCAATCCGGGCCATCCGCGGCTTAACCAGGGCAAGGCGCTGCGCAATGCGGCGGTGCTGATCCCGGTGGTCGATCATGGTGGCGAGGCGACGGTTCTCTTGACCAAACGCGCCGAAAAGCTGCGCAGCCATTCGGGGCAGGTGGCCTTTCCCGGCGGCACCATCGACTCCACCGACGCCAGCCCCGAGGCAGCGGCGCTGCGCGAGACCTTCGAGGAGATCGGCCTTGACCAGGACCGTATCGAGATCATCGGCCGCATGCCCGACTACGTTGCCGGCAGCGGCTACCGCATCGCGCCGGTGCTGGGCATCGTGCAACGCGGCTTCCAGCTGAGCTTGAACGCCGACGAGGTCGATGCCGCCTTCGAAGTGCCGCTGCGCTTCCTGATGGATCCGGTGAACCACAAGCGCGACAGCCGCATGTGGAACGATCTCGAATGGTTCTTCTACGACATGCCCTATGGCGACCGGCGCATCTGGGGCGTCACCGCCGGCATCATCCGTACGCTCTATGAAAGGCTCTATGCGTGAGTGTTTCGATCGCGGGTAGGGCCGACTGGCTCGCCGACAAGCATCTGCAGCGCCTGCTTGCCGCTTTGGCTGAAGGCGGTGAAGAGGCGCGTATCGCCGGTGGCGCCGTGCGCAACACGCTGATGGGCCAGCCGGTCGCCGATATCGACATCGCCACCACCTGTTTGCCTGAGGAAACCATCCATCGCGCTGAGGCGGAAGGCTACAAACCGGTGCCGACCGGCATCGAGCATGGCACAATCACGGTGGTTGCCGGCGGAAAACCCTATGAAATCACCACCTTGCGCGCCGATGTCGAGACCGACGGCCGCCGTGCCAAGGTGTCGTTCGGACGCGACTGGAAGCTGGATGCCGAGCGGCGCGACTTCACCATCAACGCGCTTTACGCCGAGGCCGACGGGGGGGTCGTCGATCTGGTCGGAGGCATCGCCGATATCGAGGCGCGCCGGCTGCGCTTCATCGGTGATGCGGAAGCGCGCATCCGCGAGGATTATCTGCGCATCCTGCGCTTCTTCCGCTTCTTCGCCTGGTACGGCGAAGGCCGGCCGGACGCCGAAGGGCTGAAGGCCTGTGCCCGGCTGAAGGAGGGCCTGGCCCAACTCTCGGCGGAACGCGTCTGGTCCGAACTGAAGAAGCTCTTGTCGGCGCCTGACCCGTCGCGGGCGCTGCTGTGGATGCGGCAGGCAGGTGTGCTGACCACCGCGCTGCCGGAGAGCGAGAAATGGGGCATCGACGCCATCCATGGGCTGACCAAGGCCGAGAAGGATCTGGGCTGGGTGGCCGATCCGATGCTGCGGCTGGAGGCGATCGTGCCGCCGGACGCCGCGCGCATGAAGACGCTGGCCGAGCGGCTGAGGTTTTCAACTGCGGAATCAGACCGCTTGCGCCACTGGGCACTCACCACGGCCGTCGAGCCAAAGACGACCGAGGGCGAGCTGGCGAAAAGGCTTTATCGCGGCGACCGGCAAGGGTTTGTCGACCGGCTGCGGCTGTCGCTTGCCGGCGCCCGGGTGCGCGCTGTCGAGGACAATGAGGCGCTGCTGGAAGCCGGCGGCTTTTCGCGCCTGCTGGCCTTCGCGCTCAAATGGGTAAAACCGGTGTTTCCGCTGAAAGGCGCCGATCTGGCGGCGCTCGGCGCAACGCCTGGGCCGAAGCTGGGCGAAATCCTCAAGAACCTCGAGGCGGAATGGATCGAAGCAGGGTTTGCGCCCGATCGCGGCGCGCTGCTCGAACGCGCCGCAAAGGCACTTGAAACCTAGTCAAATCCCGGCGTCGCTCACCTACTTGATCGCTACGGGGGCCAGGGCGCGTGAGAGGCTCGCCTCGCCCTTGCCATAGACGGATGCACTATAGTTGACCAGAGTGTCGGTACGAGCCGTATTGAGCAGGTCGTTGGTGATCTGGGTCGGCGTGGCCTTGGTGAATTTGCTGCCGATGATCGCCGCGTATCCTGAAATGATCGGCGCGGCGAAGGACGTGCCGTAAAGACCGGTCTTGTCCCCGGTGACACCCACGACGAGGAAATGGCTCTGCACAGCCGTGTTGGAGCCGGCGTAGTTGGAATACCAGGCAAGCTGGGCCTTGTTGGACGTCGTGCCGTTGGTGGACAGCGCGCCGACGAAGATCGCCGAGGCTTTGCCGATCAAAGCGATGTCGAGATAATCCTGCTGGCCGCCGGTGACGCCGCCCACGGCAACCGAGTCGTTGCCCGCCGCCTTCGAGACAACGGCTAAGCCTTTGGCGGCGTAGGAGATGATGGAAGCTTCCTCCGGGGCCCACCCGATCTGGTTTGAGCTGTAGCCCGCCTTGGCGTACATGCCGTAGCTCAGATTGAGCACGTTCAGGCCGCTCGCCAGGCTGACGGCCGAACCGGTCGAGAAGTCCTTCGACCTGATCGTCGCCAAGGGCGCAACCATGCTGGCTTCCTCGCGGGTCCACTCGCCGTGCCGCTGGGTTTGAACCCCAACGCCGAAATTGCCGGAGAAGCGCGACGTACTGCTGAAGTCGTCGACCATGGTGATGGTGACGCCCTTGCCCTTGTAGCCTGCCGCCCATGCGGCGCCGACATCGGGGCTCATCCAGTTCTGTACCGCCTGCGTCGCCGGTGCGGCTGGGATCGTCGCGCTCACGCATATGGACCCGCCACCGTGGCAGAGCGCGGCCATTTCATCGGCGTCGAGGGCCTCCTGCGCCGACACGAATGGCGCCGAAAGGATGAGAAGGGCGGCGGCGAGGCCGAACTTTATGCAAGTACCCGACATGTTCCAACTCCAGTCAGACAAGAACCAGGATGAGCGATCGCTTTCGGGGCGAGATGAATTCCGCATTTGCAACCTCGCGGCGATCAGAAGGTAACACGGTAATTCAGCCAGAGATGCTGGCTTTCCGGTTTAGCATTAACCAGATATTTCAAGGTTTCCTCAGGCGCCATCTGGCTGGCGGCGAGTCGGCAATTGACGCTGTAGGTGCCCAGATCGCCGTAGTTCGCTTCGCAGGACTTTTCGGTGAGCTTGCCGCCGAAGGTCGTGGTGAGCGACAGGGAAAGCGTACTGTTGGGATTGGGATGTATCTGGGTGAGGAACCCAAGCTTGAGGCTGGGCGCGATCCGATACTTCTCGCCCTCTTCTCCGGTCCCGAAACCCCAAAGGATGCCGGTATCCTCGGTGATCTGTGTCAGCAGGTCCACATGCATGTCGACCCAGCTCGCGCTGTACCATTGGTTGAACGATACAAAGGTTCCGTTCTGCAGTTCGTAACCGCCATTGCCCAGGCTTCTCGCGCGATCGCTGAGCGGCGAACCCTGATGGATGTCGACCAGCGATGTCGTCATTTCCTGGGCAATGGACATTTCCTGGGCAATAGACGGGGACGCCCCGACGAGCGCGCAAAGCAGGAGCGCCGCCGTGCGGAAACCCACTCGATTGCCGGACTTTTCGCGCATGCGCGAAACACCTCGCCCCACCGTTCCGGATCAGTGCTTGGTGGCGACGGGCTTCTCTGGCAGCCCACTGTAGCCGGATTATCCGCGCGACATTGGCACGGGTTCGGTTACCGCAGGGTTTACTTTAGCGGAGGCAAATATAATTTTTTGACCGGAAAAAATATGTATCGCGCCGCGACCGCGATGGCGTCAAGCGCGAGTCGCGGGCGTCGCGACCCAAAGCCGTTTCTACCCCTAGAGGTGAGCGCCGACGCGGTTCGCTTGCCGCCGCCCACGAAGCCCAAGATGGGCGAAACCTAAGCGGCGTCGCGGACTTTTTCGATGCGCGAGCGGATCGCCTCGATCATCGTCTCGCGGATAACGGTCTCGCCATGCGTCTCACGCATATGCTCGACGGCACGGCGCATCACTTCAGCCTCTTCATCGGCACGGGTGTGCCAGTCACAGCCGGGCACGAGCGACCCGCAGTGAAATTCCTTCATGGGATGTCTCCTTTCCTCCGGGGAGCCGGTCGGGGCTCCGCCATTTTTCTTGGCTCACGGTGCATTCCAGTTTGAATTCCCTGACGTGAGCGGGGCAAATATTATAACACGGGAAGGCCGGTCTGGTTGCATCAAAGCATCGTGCACCGCCCGTTATGTCGCCAATTCCGGACGGAATTCCTCTGGCCGATGTTACGGCCAGCGAACCTCCGGCGGCAGGCTGGACAGGATCGACGCGACGTTGCCGCCGGTCTTGAGGCCGAAAATGGTGCCGCGATCGTGCAGCAGGTTGAATTCGACGTAGCGGCCACGGCGGATGAGCTGCTCGTCGCGATCGCCGTCGGTCCAGTTCTCGTTGAAGTTGGCGCGCACGAGGTGGCCGTAGACGACGAGGAAGGAGCGTCCGACATCCTGGACGAAGTTGAAGTCGGCATTCCAGCCGCCTTTGTCCTCGCCCGAATGCAGCCAGTCGAAGAAGATGCCGCCGGTGCCGCGCGGCTCGTTGCGGTGCGACAGATAGAAGTACTCGTCGCACCAGGCCTTGAATTTCGGGTAGTCGGCGACCTCGGCGTTCTTCTCGCAAGCGAATTGCATGGCGCGATGGAAGGCGATGGTGTCAGGATCGTCCTGGGTGCGGCGGCGGTCGAGCACCGGCGTCAGATCGGCGCCGCCGCCGAACCATTGCCTGGAGGTGACGACCATGCGCGTGTTCATGTGGACGGCCGGAACGTTGGGGTTCCAGGGATGCGCGATCAGCGAAATGCCGGAAGCCCAGAAACGCGGATCTTCCTCGGCGCCGGGCATTTGCTTCCTGAATTCGGGCGAGAACTCGCCATAAACGGTCGAAGTGTGGACGCCGACCTTCTCGAAGACCCGGCCACGCATCATCGACATGGTGCCGCCCCCACCCTTGCCCTGGTCACGCTCCCACGGCGTCTTTTCGAACCGGCCCGGCGACCATGAGGCGAGCGGCCCCTGGAGATCCTGCTCTATCTGCTCGAAGGCGCCGCAGATGCGTTCGCGCAAGGCTTCGAACCACAGGCGGGCCTTCATCTTCTTCTCTTCGATGTCGGCGGGCAGGCCAGCTTGTATTTCAGGTCGTTCCAAAGCGCCGTCTCCGGTTGCGGGGCGGTGAGTCGACAAAAGACTCGTCTTTTCCGGGCGCGATCCCTAATCTCTTGAGGGACAGGGTCAAGTCACTTTGGTTTTGCGCATGATCCTTTCCGAAATCGGTTTTCGGGGTCATGCGCCAGGTGCAAGGAGCTGTTTCGTGCGCACCCCGGCAAGACCGCCGCTGGATGGCCTGAAGAAAAGGCTCGACCAAAGCCGTGCCGAACGCGCACGCATGCCGCGCGACGGTTTTTTGCGCGAGACCTTCGTGCTGCCGCGCTCGGACGCGCGGCTCAAGGCCAAGGAATGGTTCGAGCGCTTTCCCAAACAGGCCTACTGGACCGAGATCGAAAGCTGGTTCGAGCGGCCGGGGGATCTGATCGAGTTCACGATCAGGCGGTTGCCGGTGGCGGATTAGGATTTCCTCGCCCCGTTTACGGGGAGAGGATGCCGGCAGGCAGGAGAGGGGCAGCGCAAACCTTCACTTGCTGGCGCTGCCCCTCATCCGCCTTTCAGGCACCTTCTCCCCGTGAACGGGGAGAAGGAAAAACCAACCTTCTCGCGCCGGTGCCTTCCCTTGCCAGCCTGTCGCCCTTGTTCCGGAGCGGGCATTTGTCGATCGACATGCAGCCGCAGCCGATGCAGTCGGTCAGCCCGTCGCGCAGTTTCTTCAGCTGGGCGATCTTGTGGTCGAGGCCGTCGCGCCAGGCGGTCGACAAAAGGTTCCAGTCGTCGCGCGTCGGCGTGCGGCCCTCGGGCAGTGATGCCAGTGCCTCGCCGATCTCGGCCAGCGAGATGCCGACCTCCTGAGCGACCTTGATGATCGCCACCCGCCGCAGCACGTCGCGGCCGTAACGGCGCTGGTTGCCCGATGTGCGGTGGCTGCGGATCAGGCCGCGCGTCTCATAAAAATGCAGCGCAGACACCGCCACGCCACTGCGCATGGCCACCTGGCCGACCGTCAATTCCGTTACTGGAGCCATTTCCGATTTTCCGCTTGACCTCAAGTTAAGTTGAGCTTGTAGCGAAGAAATGTTGATAGGGCAAATGACAGGAGAAGGCGATGTGCGCCTGGGTGAGAATGACGGAAAACGGAGTTGCCGGCGAACCGCTAGCCGAGCTGCCGGACGGCTTCGCCCGCCACCATGGCGACGGACAGCGCGACGTTGATGCTGCGCGCGCTGCCCTGCATCGGGATGGTCAGCCGCGCATCCGCCGCCTGATGGACCGCATCCGGCACGCCTGCGGATTCGCGGCCGAACAGCAGGATGTCACCGTCCGCGAAGCTGAAGCTGGTGTAGGGGGTCGTCGCCTTGGTCGACAGCAGCACCAGCCGGCGCCCGTCTTTCTTGCGCCAGTCCTCGAAGGCGTTCCAGTCAATGTGCCGGGTCAGGGCAGCCATTTCGAGGTAGTCCATGCCGGCACGCTTGAGCGCCTTGTCGGAGAGCGGAAAGCCGGCCGGTTCGATGATATCGACGCCAAGGCCGAGGCAAGCGGCGAAGCGCAGGATTGTCCCGGTATTGCCGGCAATGTCCGGCTGGTAGAGCGCGATGCGGAGACGACAGTTCATTTCCGCGTCCTTCTAATAAGTGGCAGATCGGCAACAGCGGGGTCGTGGTTTTGGAAATTGCGGGACCTGCGCGTGGCCATTTTTTTCGAAGTCGGGTATACGGCCAGCATTGTCAACCCGAACCGATGGAGGGGAAACTCATGATGACCATGCACATCCAGCGCCCCTCTCGTGGGCTTACCTGCCTGCCGGCGGTTTCGGTACGACAATTCTCCTGACTCTCTAAGACTTGATCGCACCGATTCCTGCCGAAACGATTTTTCGGCTCTCGAAGGAATCCTGCGATGTTTTTCAAAAAGTCAAAAGGGCTGAACGCCCGAGCTGAGTATGTCCAGACCGATGCTTGGCGTCGTGTCCAGACCAACGCAATCCGCGCCTCCGGCCGAATGCCGGCGGACGATGTTGCTTCGCCTTTTCATCTCTATTTTCATACGGAGGACGGACCGATGTTCGATCCCTACAGAATACCCGGCTCAAGAAGTCTGCACGACCAGAAGATGGCGACCTGGGCGCTGCTGATCGGTGAAACCTATTCGTCGGCGGTTCACGCCGAGGTCCGCCGCCGGCCGCATCGCGGCATGCTGCCGGATGTCGATTTCTCGCGCGCGGTTCCCGATCTGAGCCGCCCTTCGCTGGTGCGCCGGATCATCCGGCTGATCCGGCCGGGTGCGAAAATCCGGCTTGTCGACACCGCACCGACAGGATCGGCAAGCGAGCCTGTCGGCGAAAAGCCCGCGAGCCCCTATATTGCGCGAAGCAGGGCCGACGGTCCGGATGATTCCGGACCGTCGGCCCTCGGCTCCACACGGCCCGGGGACTTCGTACGTTCACGCGCCGCGTGAGCGGAAAACAGATTTCATGAGACTGACCCATGTTGTTGTTTAACTGGTTTGAAAGAAGGCTCGATCCGTTCCCGGCAGCGGAACCGGTCGAGCCGCCCAAGACGTTGGTGGGCTTCTGCCTGCATTATACGCGCGGCGCCTGGCCCTATATCCTAGTCGACGCGGTCCTGGTGGCCGCGATCGCGATCGCCGAGCTGTCGATGTTCGCCTTTCTCGGCCGGATCGTCGACTGGCTGTCGGGGCAGAACCGCGAGACCTTCCTGCAGACGGAAAGCTGGAAGCTCGCCGGTATGGCCTTCATCGTGCTGTTCGTGCTGCCGGCCACGGTATGGCTGCATTCGCTGCTCAACCAGCAGACGCTGATGGGCAACTATCCCATGCGCATCCGCTGGCAGGTGCACCGCTACCTGCTCAAGCAATCGATGAGCTTCTACCAGGACGAGTTCGCCGGCCGCATCGCCACCAAGCTGATGCAGACGGCGCTCGCCGTGCGCGAATGCGTCATCAAGGTGCTCGACGTCCTCAATTACGTCATCGTCTATTTCCTCAGCACGCTGTTCCTTGTCGGTTCTGCCGACCTGCGGCTGGCGGCGCCGCTGGTCGTGTGGCTGGTCGGCTACATCCTGTTGCTGCGCTTTTTCATTCCGCGCCTGGGCAAGGTCGGCGAGGAACAGGCCAATGCGCGCTCGGTCATGACCGGCCGCGTCGTCGACAGCTACTCCAACATCCAGACGGTCAAGCTGTTTTCCCACGCGCGCCGCGAGGCCACTTTTGCCAGGGAAGGCATGATGAGCTTTCTCGATACCGTCTATCGGTCGATGCGGCTGGTGACGGTGCTTTTCGGCACGCTCTATATCCTGAACTCACTGTTGCTGTTCTCGATCACCGCCATCTCGTTGTGGCTGTGGATGGGGCAAGTGGTGACGATCGGCGCGGTCGCCGTGGTCATCGGCGTGGTACTTAGAATGTGGGGTATGTCGCAATGGATCATGTGGGAAATGTCGGGCCTGTTCGAGAACATCGGCACGGTGCATGACGGCATCGCCTCGATCTCGCTGCCGCGCCTTGTCGAGGACAGGCCGGATGCGCGGGAGATCGTCGTTTCCAGGGGCGAGATCCGCTTCGAGGATATCCGCTTCCACTATGGCAAGCAGAAAGGCGTCATCGAAAACCTGTCGCTGGCGGTGAAGCCGGGCGAGAAGGTCGGCATTGTCGGCCGCTCGGGCGCCGGCAAGTCGACGCTGGTCAATCTGCTGCTGCGCTTCTACGATTTGGAAAGCGGCCGGATCCTGATCGACGGCCAGGAGATCGCCGGCGTGAAGCAGGATTCGCTGCGCGCCCAGATCGGCATGGTCACGCAGGACACGTCACTGCTGCATCGTTCGGTGCGCGAGAACATCCTCTACGGCCGGCCCGATGCTTCTGACGAGATGCTGGTTGAGGCGGCACGGCGCGCCGAGGCGCTGGACTTCATCGGCGGACTTTCGGATGGCAGTGGCCGCAAGGGGTTCGACGCCTATGTCGGGGACCGTGGCGTCAAATTGTCCGGCGGCCAGCGGCAACGCATCGCCATTGCTCGCGTTATGTTGAAGGATGCGCCGATACTTATCCTTGACGAGGCGACGTCGGCGCTGGATTCCGAGGCGGAAGCGGCCATCCAGGAGAATCTTTACAAGCTCATGCAAGGCAAGACCGTCATCGCCATCGCCCACCGTCTGTCGACCATCGCGGCGATGGACAGGCTCGTGGTGATGGACCAGGGTCGGGTCATCGAGGAGGGTTCGCACGACGAACTGGTCGCCAAGGGCGGGCTCTACGCCCAACTCTGGCAGCGCCAGTCGGGCGGGTTCCTGCTCGAAGACATCCCGGCCGAAATCGCCAACGACGCAATGGCAAAGGGCCAAGCCGCGGAATGATGACAGCCGTTTATCGCTGGTTCGAGAACTGGGTCTATCCGTTCAGGGAGCCGGCGAATCTTCGGCCGCCGTCGAGCGTCGGCGGGTTTCTCTGGCACTATGTCGGCCAGGCGAAATTCGCCTTCTTCGCCATGCTGGTCATCGGCGGCATCGCGCCGCTGGTCGAGGCAGGCCTGTTCTATTTCGTCGGGCGGCTGGTCGATATTCTCGACCAGCTTCCCGGCGAGCGCAGCTGGCATGCGCTGTGGACCGCTGCCGGCCCCGAACTGGTGTTCATGATCGCGGTGGTGCTGGTCATCCGCACCATCGTCGTCGGGCTCTCGGCGCTGGTCGACGAGCAGACGATCACGCCCGGCTTCTACAATCTGGTGCGCTGGCAGGCGCACCGGCATGTGTCGCGCCAATCCTACGCCTTCTTCCAGAACGATTTCGCCGGCCGCATCGCGACGAAAGTCTGGCAGGCGGGGCAGGCCACCGGCGACCTGATGGAAAGCTTCATCGAAGTCATCTGGTTCATGCTTATCTACACGGTGACGACACTGGCGTTGGTCGCCAGCCTTGACTGGCGGCTGGCGGCGCTGGTGGTGATCTGGATCGCAGCCTTCGGCTGGTTGGCAAAACTCTATCTGCCGGCGATCCGCAAGCATGCGGAGGCCACGGCCGAAGCAGGCTCGATGATCAATGGCCGCATCGTCGATTCCTATTCCAACGTGCAGACGCTGAAGCTGTTCTCGGCCGACGGCGACGACCATTACATCCGCAACGGCTTCGACATCTATCTCGACGCGCTGCGGCCCTTCACCCGCCGGCTCACCGGCGTGCGCATGGCGCTGACGACGCTGTCGGGCATAGTGATCACGGCGATCGGCTGTTTTGCCGTCTATCTCTGGGTGGAGGGCTCGATCACCGTCGGCGCGGTCGCCTTCACACTGTCGCTGGTGCTACGGCTCAACATGCTGCTTGGCCGGGTGATGATGCAGCTCAACGGCATTCTTCGGAACCTTGGCGTGCTGGAGAACTCCAAGGCGCTGATCTCGCAGCCGCTCGGGCTCATCGACGCGCCCGATGCCAGGGAGCTTGTCGTTGCCGGCGGGCGCATCGACGTGAAAAATGTCGAGTTCCACTACGGCAAGGGGTTCGGCGTGCTGAACGGCATCGACCTCGTCGTCAAGCCGGGCGAAAAGGTCGGGCTGGTCGGGCCATCGGGTGCGGGCAAGACGACGCTCGCCAATCTGATCCTGCGGCTCTACGACCTGGAAAGCGGGTCCATCACCATCGATGGCCAGGACGTTGCCCAAGTCACGCAGAATTCGCTGCGCGCCAATATCGGCGTCGTCAGCCAGGACACTGCCTTGTTCCACCGCTCGCTGCGCGACAACATCAAGCTCGGCATGCCCGACGCGACAAACGCCGAGGTGATCGCAGCAGCTGGGAAGGCCGAGGCACATGACTTCATCCTGGGCCTGCGCGACAACCGGGATCGCACCGGCTACGAAGCCTTTGTCGGCGAGCGCGGCGTGAAACTGTCGGGCGGCCAGCGCCAGCGCGTGGCGATCGCGCGTGTCTTCCTCAAGGACGCGCCGATCCTGATCCTCGACGAGGCAACCTCGGCGCTCGATTCCGACATCGAGGCGGCGATCCAGGAGAACCTCACCAGGCTGATGGAGAACAAGACGGTCATCGCCATCGCCCACCGGCTGTCGACGATCGCCGCACTCGACCGCCTCGTCGTGCTGGACGGTGGCCGCATCGTCGAGCAAGGCACGCATGACGAGCTGGTGGCGCTCGACGGGCTCTATGCGCGGTTGTGGAAGCGACAGTCCGGCGGCTTCCTCTATCACGAGGAAAGCGTGCTCGAAGAGACGCGGCCGGCGGAGTAGGCGCATGGGCGGGACGCCAGAGACCAGCCCAGAGATTGGCCCGGAGATCGGTTATGAGATCAGGCGGCTCCGGCCGACCACGCCGGCCTTCGACAGGCTGAAGGACGAGAGCCGGCTGGAAGGCTACTGGATGCTGGTGCGCCTAGCGGATGGCTGGTCAAGCGGTCACAACTCTGGCGGCCGCAACAAGTTCCTGAAGCGGGGCGAGGCGCTTTATGGGGCATGGCATGGCCGGGACCTCGCCGGTGTCTGCGGGCTGAACATCGATCCTTATTTCGAGGGCAGAGATCAGGGCCGGGTCCGGCACCTGTTCGTCAGCGCGCCTCACCGCCGTGCCGGCCTTGGCCGCATGCTGGTCGAGACCGTCATCGATCGGGCCTGCCAGTATTTCGCGGTGTTGAACACCCGCGCCCCGCCGGAAGCCTACGGCTTCTATGAAAGGCTTGGCTTTCAGCGCGTGGCAGGCGAAGAATTCGTCACCCACCGCTTGGTGTTCGGGAAGGAGAGTTGAAATGTCCTTGCGTCCGCCATCTCAACTCACCGGCTCGTCGGCCGCCGAAGCCGCCTTTGATGCGCTCGGCCATGAAATCCTGGCCGAGAAGGCGGCGGCACTCGGCCGGGCCGGCCAAAAGGTCGAGGAAACGCTGGCTCGGCTAAGCGACAATGCAGACGAGGAACTGCGTCCCCGGCTTCTCAAGGAGGCTGCCGCGGCCGTGCACGCCTATTTCATCCAGCGCGAACTTTGCGGCCTGCGCAGGCACGAGGCCGTCATCCGCGAGTATGGCATACCCAAGGCGGTGCTTGTCCGGTTGGGAGCGATGTAAGGATCATTCGAGCCATTCGGTGATGAACTTGCCGTTCTCATGAATGTCAGTGGTTTCCAGCGGGCCCGGGCCGAGATTGGTGAATTTGTGCGGCGTGTGGGGCGGCACGATGACGATCTGGCCGGCGGAAGCCTCGATTTCCTGGTCGCCGACGGTGAACAGGCCGGTACCCTGGCGGATGATGAAGATCTCAGCCGCGGGCCGCCGCCTTCATCAGGCAGATAGTTGAAGATCAGGCAGGAGTTAGAGCCGTAGGCACCGCCTTGCAATTCGCCCTTCCAGTGGTCGGAGCGGACGGCCCATTCCTCACGGTCTATGACGTGTGCCATGCCTGGGAGGACAGATCACACCGGCGCCCTGTGTCGAGGCAAGCTGGAGCCTCGGATTTTGCTGATATTTCCCGGTTGTTTAGCCGCCTTTTGCGGCCATTCCCCGTCCCGCCGGGCAATAGGGGATTTTGTCCCCGCGACAATCTGCCCTTGTGCCTTGACCCGTCTGGACAAAAACGGGCTTCACGCATAAACCGAAGTCCAAATGCCGGAGGAATTCGCTAGCCTGTTCGCCATGCGCTGTCGGGTTGGCGTGATTGAGCGGGGAACAAGGCTCGGCCACCGGCGCGGAAGAGGCGAAAGGATCAGGCACCCGTGAGCGCAACCGACATCCACGATCCCAATCGTCGAGATTTTCTTTATGTCGCCACGGGCATGGCCGCCGTGGTCGGCGCCGGTGCCTTCGCCTGGCCGTTCATCGACCAGATGCGCCCCGATGCCTCGACGCTGGCGCTTGCTTCGGTCGAGGTCGATGTCGCCTCGCTGACGCCTGGTAGTTCGCTGATCGTCAAATGGCGCGGCAAGCCGGTCGTGGTGCGCAACCGCACCGAAAAGGAAATGAAAGACGGCGAGGCTGTCAATCTCTCCGATCTCAAGGATCCGATCGCCCGCAACGCCAATCTGCCTGCCGATGCGCCGGCGACCGACGCCAACCGCACCACGCCCGGCAAGGAAGCCTGGATGGTGATGGTTCAGGTCTGCACGCATCTGGGCTGCATTCCGCTCGGCCAGGAAGGCGATTTCGGCGGCTGGTTCTGCCCCTGCCATGGTTCGCAATACGACACCGCCGGCCGCATCCGCAAAGGTCCGGCGCCCGAGAACATGGCTGTGCCGGTATTCAAATTCATTTCCGATACCAAGATCCTTATCGGTTGAGGCAGGGGGACATTTCGATGAGCGAGGGACACTCGACCTACACGCCCAAAACCGGTATCGAACGCTGGTTCGACGCCCGCATGCCTTTGCCGCGACTGGTCTATGACAGCTTCGTCGCCTATCCGGTGCCGCGCAACCTCAACTACCTGTGGACTTTCGGCGGTATCCTGTCGATCATGCTGGTGGCGCAGATCCTGACCGGCATCGTGCTGGCCATGCACTACACGGCCGACACCAATCTCGCCTTCGGCTCGGTCGAAAAGATCATGCGTGACGTCAACTCCGGCTGGCTGTTGCGCTACATGCATGCCAACGGCGCCTCGTTCTTCTTCATCGCCGTCTACATGCACATCTTCCGTGGCCTCTATTACGGCTCCTACAAGGCGCCGCGCGAGCTGCTCTGGATCCTCGGCTGCATCATCTACCTGTTGATGATGGCGACCGGCTTCATGGGCTACGTGCTGCCATGGGGACAGATGAGCTTCTGGGGCGCCACCGTCATCACCGGCTTCTTCAGCGCCATTCCGCTGGTCGGCGAGTGGATCCAGCAGTTGCTGCTTGGCGGCTTCGCCGTCGACAACCCGACGCTGAACCGCTTCTTCGCGCTGCACTACCTTTTGCCGTTCATGATCGCCGGCGTCGTCGTGCTGCACGTCTGGGCGCTGCATGTCGTCGGCCAGTCGAACCCGACCGGCATCGAGGTCAAGTCGAAGACCGACACCGTCGCCTTCACCCCTTACGCGACCATCAAGGACGCGTTCGGCATGATCGTGTTCCTGTTCATCTTCGCCTATTTCATCTTCTTCCTGCCGAACTATCTCGGCCATCCCGACAATTACATCGTCGCCAACCCGCTGAAGACGCCGGCCCATATCGTGCCGGAGTGGTACTTCCTGCCGTTCTACGCGATCCTGCGCGCCATCACCTTCAACATCGGGCCGATCAATTCCAAGCTCGGCGGCGTGCTGTGCATGTTCGGCGCCATCGTCATGCTGTTCCTGGTGCCGTGGCTCGACACCTCCAAGGTGCGCTCGGCGGTCTACCGGCCCTGGTACAAGCTGTTCTTCTGGCTGTTCGTGGCCGACGCCATCCTGCTTGGGTGGCTGGGTTCGCAGCCGGCGGAGGGCGGCGGTCTGTTGTCCCTCCTGACAGGTGAGCTCGTGGGCAACTACGTTGGCTACGCTCAAGCGGCGACACTCTTCTACTTCGGCTTCTTCCTGATCGCGCTGCCGGTGCTTGGCCTGATCGAGACGCCGCGCAGGCTGCCGAACTCGATCACCGAGGCGGTGCTTGAAAAGAACAAGGGTGGCAGCGGGCATCCGGCGGGCGCCACGGCCGCGCCAGAGACCAAGGGCTGAGCGGTAGGGAATCTAAGGGGATTTGGCATGAAAAAGATTCTCACTTCGCTGGCGCTGATCGGCCTTGTGGCCGCCGGCACTGCCGCCTTCGCCGCCGAAGAGGCGCACAACGCGGCGGCGCCGACGCATTTCCCGATCAACGAGCCGAAGGAGATGAGCTGGAGCTTCACCGGCCCGTTCGGCACCTACGACAAGGGCCAGCTGCAGCGCGGCCTGAAGGTCTACAAGGAAGTCTGCTCGGCCTGCCATTCGATGAATATGGTGGCGTTCCGCACGCTGGAAGGCCCAACGGGCCTTGGCTATTCGGATGCGCAGATCAAGTCGCTGGCAGCCACCTACACCATCCATGACGGCCCCAACGATGCCGGCGAGATGTTCGACCGTCCCGGCAAGCCATCGGACTATTTCCCGGCGCCGTTCGCCAATGTAGAGGCCGCCGCGGCCGCCAATGGCGGCGCGGCACCCCCCGACATGTCGTTGCTGGCCAAGGCGCGCGGCGTCGAGCGCGGCTTTCCGCAGTTCGTCTTCGACATTTTCACCCAGTATGACGCGGGCGGCCCCGACTACATCCATTCGCTGCTGACCGGCTACGACCAGACGCCGCCTGCCGGCATGGTCATCCCCGAGGGCACGCATTACAACCCGTACTTCATGTCCGGCGTGTCGCTGAAAATGCCCAAGCCGCTCTCCGACGGCCAGGTGACCTATGATGACGGCGCACCGCAGACGGTCGACCAGTATTCCCGCGACGTGGCAACCTTCCTGATGTGGGCGGCCGAGCCGCACATGGAAGCCCGCAAGAAGACTGGCGTCAACGTGCTGTTTTTCCTGCTGGTGTTCGGTGCGCTGGTCTACCTCGTCAAGCGCAAGGTGTGGGAAGGCGTGGCGCACTAAATCGCGCCAAAGCTGCACAGGACTACGAAAGGGCGCCTCGAGGCGCCCTTTCGCGTTTCGGAGGCGGTGATGTCACATGGCCGTCACCGCATCTGGTGATCCTGCGGCATTCTCAAACTAAGGATTGCGCCCATGAGGAGATATGCATCGCTCGCCGCGGGTCTGCTGCTGCTGGTCATCGGCTCGGCCGCCCAGGCCGAAGACGCAAAGCCTTTCTTCACCAATAGGGATGTCGACCTGACGATGATCCTGCCGCCGCCGCCGGCGAATGATTCGGCGCAGACCAAGGCCGAGCTCGGCGAAGTGCTGACGGCGCAAGTGACGCGCACGCCCGAGATGGTGGCCAGCTCGGTTGCCGATGCGGAGGAGAATGTCTGGCGCTTCGCCAATGTCATGGGGCCGAATTTCACCAAGGAGAAGCTGCCGAAGTTCAGCGCCTTTTTCGATCGCATCGTCGAGACCGAAGGCGCTGTCGTCGATCCGGCCAAGGATGTCTGGAAACGCCCGCGTCCGCACCAGCTCAGCGATCTCGTCAAGCCGGCGGTCAAGCTGTCGAGTTCCGGCTCCTGGCCGTCCGGCCACGCCACCGTCGGCACCATGATGGGCATCATCCTTGCCGACATGGTTCCGGAGAAGCGCGCCGAGATCATGGCGCGCGCGGCCGAATACGCCCACAACCGCGAGGTTGGCGGTATCCACTATGCGTCCGACGTCGAGATGGGCAAGATTTCCGGCAGCGTCATTGCCGCGGTCCTGCTCAACCGGGACGACTTCAAGGCCGAGTACGAAGTGGCCAGGGCCGAGCTGCGTTCCGATCTCGGAATGTAAGTCCCAAAGCGCGTCGCGTCGGAGCGGATTCATGCGACGCGCTCTGGGGTGCTTCTCTGCGCGCGCCAGCCGGGACGTCAGTTTCTCTTCCTCTCGCGTAAAGGGCTCCAGGAGACTGAAGCCGGCAACGGCTCATTGCGCCGACACCTGCACCGATATTGGAAAGGCAAAGTACAGGTTGCAGGCAACAAGCTCGATACCTCGTTTTCCCAGGCGAGAGAGAGGTTCAGGCGCTTCAACGGCAACAGTTGCGCTGCCTTTGCCCTTCGCCTGCAGTGCGACGAGAGCATCATAGACGACGCGACGCTCGCGGACGGATGCCTGCTTCGGATTTTCAGGGTAATAAACGGGGATCGTCAAAATCAGATAGTCCATCCGACAGCGCGGCGCCGAAATCGCGATTGCCTTCCTGCGCAGAGCGACCTCGAACACGCCTGACCGTTTGTCGAATCCAGTGATCCATTGTCGATGCGTATGCAATTGTCCAAGTGCGTCGCCGACCACCAAATCTGTCGGGTGTAGCACGACCGTCCAACTGGCCTGCTCGGCAGCGGAGACGGCTGCCGGCGCCCAGCTCAGGAGCGAGGTTGCCATAGTGGCGGTCAGTATTTTTCGCAGAAGATGGGTCATGTAGCGACCATGGTTCGACGGGAAGGGGCGCTTCAGGCCCCCTTTTTACCCCTACGCGAAAGTTCGGCAACACGTCCTTTGGCATAGGGAGGCGCTCAAACAGATGCGGGTCGAGATCGGACTGGTTGTGAAGTTGATGGGCTGCAACTCGATCGGACAATTGTGGCGCGGGAACCGCTTCCGATAATCAGCAGAGCAGGACGCAGCCGTGGCAGACGGCATCAGCGCGGAAAATCACTGCAGCGGCCAGTCCAATCCTTTGCCGGATGCGCTTGTCTCGGGCGCGACATCGCGCTAGCCGTTGTCGGCCGCACCGGGCTACGATTGGCCCAGGCAGCGTTTCACATCTGTCCGCCGAAACTGGATCACCCGGAGAGCCGCCTCATGAAACCTTCGCTCGAAGACACGCTGCTGGCGTCGATCCGCACCATTCCGGACTATCCGAAGCCCGGCATCCTGTTTCGCGACATCACCACGCTGCTCGGCAATGCGCGCGCCTTTCGCCGCGCCATCGACGAGCTGGTGCACCCCTATGCCGGGCAGAAGATCGACAAGATCGCCGGCATCGAGGCGCGCGGCTTCATCCTCGGCGGCGCCGTCGCGCACCAGCTTTCGGCCGGTTTCGTGCCGATCCGCAAGAAGGGCAAGCTGCCCTATGAGACGGTGCGCGTCGCCTACAGCCTGGAATACGGGCTGGACGAGATGGAGATGCACAAGGACGGCGTTGCCCCCGGTGAGAAGGTGATCCTGGTCGACGATCTGATCGCCACCGGCGGCACCGCGGAAGCGGCGGTGAAGCTGCTGCGCCAGATTGGCGCCGATATTCTGGCGGCCTGTTTTGTTATCGACCTGCCGGATCTCGGTGGGCGCAAGAAACTTGAGGCGCTGGGGGTGCCGGTGAGGACGCTGATTGGGTTTGAGGGGCATTGAGGGAGCGGTTCTTCCTTCTCCCCTTGTGGGGTGAGCAGCCGGCTCGCCGAAGGCGAATTCATCGTGCCAGTGGCACGATGAAAGGCGGCGAACGCCGGGACGCTGCGAAGCAGCGGGGACCCGGCAAGGGTGGATCAGCCACCCCCGCCCTTCGCAGGCTCACGGCGTTCGAAGCTCGAAAAGCCAAGCAGTTGGCTTTTCGTCCGCTAACGCGGACCGCTTCTCACCCCACAAGGGGAGAAGGAAGAGGCACTGCTACTCCGTCTTCACCAGCACGGCGCTCTCAAACTCGAGCACCTTGTCGCCGGTCGCGGCGAAAGCCTCGCAGCGCAGCGCCAGCAGCCGCCAGCCGGGGCGTGATGAGATCGGGCGGTGGGAAACCGCTGTGCGCGTGAAGGTGACGGTCTCACCCGCATAGACGGGCTTCAGCCATTTCAGGTTCTTGAAGCCGGGCGAGGGGCCAAATTCGGGCATCGGGCCGGGGCCGTTCCAGTTGGCGCCCTCGGCGTCCATGCCGGCTTCGAGGTTGAGTTTCATCCAGGTGGCGGCTGTGTGCCAGCCGGAGGCGCAGAGCCCGCCGAGCACGCTCTTCCTGGCGGCCTCTTCGTCGATATGGAAGATCTGCGGGTCGTATTTGCGGGCGAACGCCTTGATCGCCTCGGCCTCGAATGTGTGCGAGCCCAGCGTCACCGTGGTGCCGATGCGGAAGAATTCGTCCAGGGTCATGCCGCATTCCCCGCGGCATCACGCGTCAGGAACATGACGGAATTCTCAAGCTCGAAGACGCTTTCGCCACGTTGGTTGACCAGCTCGCTGCGCATGGTGACAAAGCCGAGTTGCGGCTTCGAGCGGGACAGGCGCTTGGCCAGGACAACCAGGCTGCCTTTGAGCGTATCGCCGGCCAGAACCGGTTTCTTCCACCTGACCTGATCGACGCCGGGCGCTCCCTGGCAGGTGGAGTCCAAAAGGAAGGCATCGCACAGCATGCGCATGAACATGGCGCAGGTGTGCCAGCCCGAAGCCGACAGGCCGCCCAGGATGCTGGCCTTGCCGGCCTCCTCTTCGAGATGCATCGGCTGGGCGTCGAATTCGCTGGCGAACTCGACGATCTCAGCCGCGCTCACCTCTTTCGTGCCGAGGTCGAACGAGGCGCCCTCGACAAAATCCTCATAGGCCCATGTCTTTGCGGTCATGGTCTGGCATCCCTGCAGAACGCGCGATCCGCATGGATCGGCGAACCCGGATGCAGGCAGCGCGCGATTTGGTCAAGTCCTTTCTGGTGAGCCAGCGTGAGGCAGCCGGCACCGGCGGCAGCGGTCAGAGCCAGCCGCGGCGGCGGAAATACCAGAAGGGCAGGATCGCCGACAGGATCATCAGGCCGATGGCGAAGGGATAGCCGAGCTGCCATTTGAGCTCCGGGATGATGTCGAAATTCATGCCGTAGATCGAGGCGACCAGCGTCGGCGGCAGGAAAATGACGGCGGCGACCGAGAAGATCTTGATGATGGCGTTCTGCTCGATCGAGATCATGCCGAGCGTGGCGTCGAGCAGGAAAGAGATCTTTTGCGACAGGAAGGTGGCATGGTCGGCGAGCGACAGCACGTCGCGCGACAAGGTCTTGATGCGGGCGCGGACGTCCTTGCTCATCTTGGTCTGGGTGGCGACATGGGCGAGGAAGCCGGCAAGGCGCTGCAGCGAGATCAGGCTGTCGCGCACGGACGAGGCGATGTCCTCCTTGCGGCCGATGGCTTTGAGCAGTTCCTGGAAGTCGCGGTTGCGCTTCGACACCTTGGTAGAGCGTGCCTGGAAAATGTCGCGCGAAATTGCCTCGATGTCGCGGCCGGCGCGCTCGAGGATGTCGGCCAGGCGGTCGACGATCGCCTCCAGCAGGCCGATCAGGATGGTGTCGCCGCTGGTGCAGCCGGTCGCCACCTTCTCGGCGCGCAGTGGGAAGGTCTTGAAGGCCTTGGGTTCATGATAGCGGATGGTGATCAGCCTGTTGCCGGCGAGCGCGAAGGTGACCGGCGACATCAGCGGATCATCGACTTCGGTCTGGGCGGGCAGAGTGGCGGTCATGAAGTAGGCGCCGTCCTCGATATAGAGACGGCTGGAAATCTCAATCTCCTCCATCTCCTCGCGGGTCGGGATGGCGACACCGAGCCAGCTTTCGATGGTGGCGTCCTCGTCCTTGGTCGGGTTGATCAGGTCGGCCCAGACGACCCTGTCGCTATCCGCCAGCAGGTCGTCGACGACGCGCAGGCGATCATTGTCCACGACAAATGCCTTGATCATCGCCAGATCTCCCCTGCCAGATAAGGTTTGTTCAGATTGACGCTGGTGTCGGATTGCGCAGCGCTTCGTAGCATGCGCCGAGCGTGTGCCTGCCGCTTAGACCTGTGGCATGACAAAATCAAGACAAGCCCGGGATGCCGCCGAGCCGGCATCGGCCACTCAGAAAAACTCGTCGAGGAGCCGGTACCAGGAAAGCTTCGCCGGCTCGGCTTCCGTCGGCCCGTAGCGTTTGAAAAACGGCTCTATGCAGGTCTCGCCGATGTTGTAGCGGATACTCCAGCAGGCGAGCGCCAGATCCTAATGGCGATCCGCGACGCCCAGCCGGCCGCAATCGATGAAGCCGCTGAAACGGCCTTCTGCCGCCATGAAATTCGGCAAGCAGGCATCGCCATGGGTGACGACAAGATCCTCGGTCGCCGGCCTGAGCGCCTCAAGCGCGGCGAAGGCCTTCGCGGCGGTCCAGCCCTGCCGTTCTTCATCGAAATTGCTTTCGTCGACCTGGACGGCATCCATGCGGGCCCGCGCCACTGCGATCCGTCGGTCAAGGCGATGGTCGAAGGGACAGGAGCGGACGTCGAGCGCATGCAGTTCGCGCAGCGCACTGGCCATGATGTCGATGACGTCAGCTGGATCAATCGACACCGTTGCAACGTCCGCGCCGGCGACGGCCGACATCTGCAGCCAGTCGTGGCCGGCATGGCTTTCCAGGGCGATCACATCAGGGCAGGCGACGCCTTGTCCGGCAGGCCAGCGCAGCCGCGCGGCTTCATCGGCGAGTTCGGCAAAAGGTCGGCTCAGCTGGCACTTCAGGAACAGGGCCGGTTCACCGTCGGCCACCAGCCGGAACACGCCGGCCTGTGACCGGCCGATGGTCTGGCGGTGCCAGCGATAGCCGGAGAGCAGCCGGCGCAGCTCATGCGGCAGACCGATTCCAGGGAGTGGCTGGATATCGTCGGCCGCCCGTTGCATCACGTGTTGAACTTGAACAGCAGGACGTCGCCGTCCTGGACGACATATTCCTTGCCTTCGTCACGTGCCTTGCCGGCTTCCTTGGCGGCCACTTCGCCACCCAACGTGATGTAGTCGATGTAGGCGATGGTCTGGGCGCGGATGAAGCCGCGTTCGAAATCCGTGTGGATGACGCCGGCGGCCTGCGGGGCCTTGTCGCCCTTGTGGATCGTCCAGGCGCGCGTTTCCTTCGGCCCGGCGGTGAAATAGGTGATGAGATGCAACAGATCGTAGCCGGCGCGGATGACCTTGTTCAGGCCAGGTTCGTCGAGCCCGAGCGAGGACAGGAATTCCATTTCTTCTTCATCGCTGAGCTGGGCGACTTCGGCCTCGATCGCGGCCGAGATCACCACGGTGCCGGCGCCCTGCGCGGTGGCCATCTTTTCCACGGCCTGGGTGTGCTCGTTGCCGGTGGCGGCATCGGCTTCGGCGACGTTGCAGACATAGAGCACGGGATGCGAGGTCAAAAGGTTCAGCCCCTGCAGGATGCGCAAATCTTCGGCCGAAATGCCCTTGAGCAGGATACGGGTCGGCTTGCCGGCCTGCAGCAGCTCGAGTGCGGCCTCCATCATCGGCAGGACGGTGGTGGCTTCCTTGTCCTTGGTCGAGGCCCGCTTGCGGATCTGGACGATGCGGCGCTCGAGGCTGTCGAGGTCGGCGAGCATCAGCTCGGTCTCGACCGTCTCGGCGTCGGCGACTGGGTCGATGCGACCCTCGACATGGGTGATGTCGTCATCTTCGAAGCAGCGCAGCACATGCACGATGGCGTCGACCTCGCGGATGTTGGCGAGGAACTGGTTGCCCAGCCCTTCGCCCTTCGAGGCGCCGCGCACGAGGCCTGCAATGTCGACGAAGGAGATGCGGGTCGGGATGATCTCCTTCGACTTGGCGACCGCGGCGATCTTCTGCAGGCGCGGATCGGGCACCGCGACCTCGCCGGTGTTCGGTTCGATGGTGCAGAACGGATAGTTGGCGGCCTGCGCCGCCGCCGTCCTGGTCAACGCGTTGAAGAGCGTCGACTTGCCGACGTTGGGCAAGCCAACGATGCCGCATTTGAAACCCATTGTGTCGGTCCTATCGGGAAAAGCGAAATTTGATGAGGGCTATGGGCGATAGGGGTGATCAACGTCAAGCCCTGTAAGGCCGCATGCGTGCGCGCTCAGTCCTTGTTGCCGAACAGTTTCTTCAGCATGGCGGCCATCGGGCCGGATTCCGGCAGCTTGGCGGGCGCCTGCTGCGGGCGTGCCTGGCGGATGTGGCTCTGCTGTTTTGGAACCTGCTTCTGCGCCGGCTTTTCCGGCTCGGGCGCGGCCTTGCCCTGGACGGCGAGGGCGGCCTTGTTCATGAAGCCGGATTCGTCGCCCTTGACGATCATGTCGGCGTTGTCGGCGATCGCGTCGAGCAAGGGATCGAGCCATTCGCGGTCGGCCTTGGCGAAGTCGCCGAGTACGTGATGCTGGACCATCTCCTTGACGCCGGGATGGCCGACGCCGATGCGCACGCGGCGATAGGCGTTGCCGACATGGCCGTCGATCGAGCGGATGCCGTTATGGCCGCCGGCGCCGCCGCCGGTCTTGATGCGCAGTTTGCCTTCGGCGAGATCGATCTCGTCATAGAAGACAGTGAGCGCGGAAAGGTCGAGCTTGTAGAAGCGCAACGCTTCGCCGACCGACTGGCCGGACAGGTTCATGAAGGTTTGCGGCTTGATCAGGACGATCTTCTCGCCGCCGAGCGTGCCTTCTGAAATCAGGCCCTGGAATTTCTTCGACCAGGGCGAAAAGGAATGGCGGCGGGCGATTGCGTCCGCCGCCATGAAACCGACATTGTGCCGGTTGCCAGCGTATTTCGCGCCCGGATTGCCGAGGCCTGCAAAGACAAGCATCGTCTACTCCGGGCGGGAAAGAGTTACTTCTCTTCGGCGGCAGGAGCCGCTTCAGGTGCAGCCGCTTCGACCGTCTCTTCCGTCTCCGGCTTCATCGCCGACGAGCCGGCAATGGTCGCGATGGTGAAGTCGCGATCGGAGATGACCGGCTTGACGCCGGCCGGCAGCTTGACCGCCGAGATATGGATCGAGTCGCCGATGTCGGCGCCGGTGAGATCGACGGTGATGAATTCCGGGATCGCATTGGCCGGGCAGTGGAACTCGACTTCGTGACGCACGATGTTGAGCACGCCGCCGCGCTTGATGCCGGGCGACTTGTCCTCATTGATGAAGTGGACAGGCACGTCGACGTTGACTTCGGTGTCCTTGCCGATGCGCAGGAAGTCGACATGGACAGGGAAATCCTTGACCGGGTCGAGCTGGAAGTCCTTCGGCAGGACCTGGATCTTCTTGCCGTCGACATCGATCGTGGCGATCGTGGTCAGGAACCCGCCGCCGTGGATCTTGTAGTAGATGTCCTTGTAGGTGAGCGCGATAGCCAGGGGAGGCTGCTTGTCACCATAGATTACTGCAGGCACTTTACCGTTGCGGCGAACTGCACGGGCGGACCCCTTACCGACCTGTTCGCGTGCTTCGGCCTTGAGCTCGTAAGTGTCGTGGCTCATGGCATTTCCTTTCGGTTTGTTCTGGAGCGTTCGCGGCGGGCAGTGCGCCTGGACCGTAAACGTCGAAAGCCGCCGGGTGAGGCGGCCTTCCGCCGCGTTGCCTCCAAGGGTGTCTACGCGGGTGGCGGCTCTATAGCGGAAGGCGGCCACAGGTGCAAGCGGTTGGGCTGGCCATGCCTGCGGCGGCAACCAGCGATGGCAGGCATCATTGCCACGACATAAGTTTGGACAACCGGTGGCGGAGCTTTTGGGTCAAAGTGCGTTTGGGCCGCGCTCGGTAGCTGACCTGCACGCGCCAGTCCGGAATATCATTCTGGGATTGCGTGCCCGTGGCCCGAGCCTTCCGCGCCAGCCATGTCACGTCGACAGGCGCGCAGCCATTGGCCAGCAACCGGTTGGTGAGCATCTGCTCATTGACAATAGCCCGGGCCTTGCTTTCGAAAAACGGCAGCGTTTCAGGCGTAAGATCGAACCTTGAATGCCAGACTGGCCCGTTGCCGTCTCTGTCGCCGGTGAGCCAACGCAGCAAAAACTGCTGATATCCCTTTGAGATCGGAGCGTCATCACGGAAGGGCCGCCGGGGGTTGCCGCTGAAAATCGGCGCGTTCCAGCTGACGCTTGCCAAAGATCCCAGGCCGCTGAGTTGCCGCGGCTGCATCAGGATGAACGAACTGCGGAGCCAGGCCTGCGAAGGGATTCCGAAAATCGAGATGGCCTCGCCGTGAAAATCAATGCAGCCCAGCGCCCCTTGTAGGTCAAGGAACGACCGCAACAAGCCATCATCCATCAATTTGAGATGGTCGGATGCGGATGCCGCGAAAGCCGAAGTGGCCAAGTGAACCAGATCAAAATGATGAAGTTTGGCGCCGGTATGATTGATACCGCCGTCCCACGCCGAGAACTCCCAATCGTCGTTCGACGCGCCGATCAGTTCGACCCCGCGGTCGAGATCGGAGCCGTGACCGACTGGCAGCGCATTGTCGATCACGAGCACGCGATGCGCAACGTCCGGCATCTGGTCGGCGAACATAGCGCGCAAGTCCTGCCAAGCGGTCGGATACTTGTCGGTCCCGTGACGCGCCATCAGGGTCAAGACACGAAGCGGCTGCAAGTGCATGGCGGATCCAGGCGCGCCGTTTTCCAGCGTCAACGCCTTTTTCCCGTCAAGCGCGCGCGAATCTTTTTCAAGGTCTTTTTGAGCCGGGATGCCGGCTTCGGTCGAACCTTCTGTCCGGCGGCTTGCGCCGACGTTTGGCGGCGGTCGGACCTCAACGGGTCATGAAATGCTTCCATCTCCTTGCGGACGGCGGCGAATATCGCCTCCTCCTCAGGCCCACCGCGGGCCTCCCAGAGCTTCGCCCGTTCGGCAATATCGTAGGTTGCCTCCAATTCCGAGCAGACGGCGGCGAATGCCGCGTCGCCATTAAGGCCATCCTGCGCTTCCCATAGTTTTACACGGTCCACTATGTCGTAGACCGCCCGCAGCAGCGCGGTGGCGACAACATAGTCCGACCGCGACCTGGATTGAGCCAGCCAGTACGCTATGCGCTTGTGCCCGAAGGTCTCCAAAGGGGTGTTGGCGTCGAAGAACGAGACCCTGTCTCGCTCGCTCGTATAGCGATTGGTTTTTTCAATCCATTGATGCGCATCCCGATGCGACAAATTGTGGATGCACACGCCTCCATCATGCGGGACATCGCAGACCTCGCCCGTTATTCGTCCGACCTCTTCATGCAGCTTCGAAACGAATTCGGCAGCGCCGCGGCGAAAGGCGCGCACATTGTAGGACGGCCAGTAATAGGCATCATCGTCGTGGCGACCCATAATGTATTCGCGCTTGGGGAAGCGAAACACGCCAGCCGGGTGGGAGCCGGCATTTTCCCTTATCCAGCGAATGGCTTCGACGCTGAGGCATTCGTCATGATCGAGATAGAGTATGAAGTCGTGTGAACAGGCGTCGAAGGCGACAAACCGCGTCTCGGTGGGCAAGGGCGACCAGGGCACGGAGATGACTTTGTCGGCAAAGCCGGCGGCAGCAGCAGCGGAACCGTCGGTGGATGATTTGTCGACGACAATGAGCTCATCGACGAATCGCAAGGAACGCAAGCAAGTCTTGAGAATTTCTCCACTGTTGTAGGTTATGACGAAGCCGCTTATCTTGGGGCTGTTGACACCCATACATCTCACCTTTGCCGCAGCATTGCTCGCGCCATAGGCTATAGCAGGACAGAGAGCCTATAGGTCAACTCCCACGGATCATCATGTCCGGATTCGTTTTGTGCCAGCCTGCACACTAGAGGGCGAACGAAGGAAGCATTTCGCTCCCATTTGGTGGCAAGTCCGTGCAACGAGTGCTGCGAGTGACTGGACCGCCCTCGCCAAGCCGTCGACGTTGCCATGACGCAAGCTCAATCCGCTTTGGCGCTGCATCCTCCCCACGAAAAGACGGCGCGATTGATTGATGTTGACCTTGGCGCCGCGCGAGCGCAGTTTAAGCCGCGCCGAGGCACCCAAGCTTCAGCTGGTGTCGGCCAGATCCCCATTCAGCGCATCACGCAGCGCCTGGATCTGGCGGTTCAGCGCATCAAGTTGTGCCAGCGTCATGCCCGAGCGCTCGATCAAGGTCTCGTTCAGGCAGTTGCACTGGGTAAGCAGCGCGCGCCCGGCTGATGTCAGGTCGACCTGCACTTGGCGCTCGTCGGTCTGGCTGCGCTGGCGGGTGACCAGACCAGCCTGTTCCATGCGCTTCACCAGCGGTGTGATGGTGCTCGATTCCAAAGCGAGCCTCTGCGCGATCGTGCCGACCGACATGCCGTCGGCCTCGGCAAGTGCGTTGAGCACGAGATATTGCGGATAGGTGATCCCCATCTCGTCCAGCATCGGCTTGTAGGTGCGGTTGATCGCCATCGAGGTGGCGTAGAGCGTGAAGCAGAGCTGATTGTCCAACGGGAGAGGCACGACGCATTCCTTTGCCGATTAAGCACGAAATATGTACCACGAAAAATGATATCGCGATATATATTTTTGTAGACAAGGCCCTCGACCTGCGTTAGCCATATCGATATCGTGATATTGTTTATCGCGAGAGGCAATCAGAGGAGATTGAGATGGCTTCGCAGACAAAGTCCGGCTCCGGCAGCGGCACGATCACCACCAAGGACGGCACGCAGATTTTCTACAAGGACTGGGGAACCGGTCAGCCCATCGTCTTCCATCATGGCTGGCCGTTGAGCAGCGACGACTGGGACGCCCAGATGCTGTTCTTCCTGGCGCAAGGCTACCGCGTCATCGCCCATGACCGGCGCGGCCATGGCCGTTCGACCCAGACGGATATCGGCAACGAGATGGACACTTACGCCGCCGATGTGGCGGAACTTGCCGCGCATCTCGACCTCAAGAACGCCATCCATGTCGGCCATTCGACCGGCGGCGGCGAGGTGGCGCGTTATGTCGCGACGTACGGCTCAGGCGGCCGTGTCGCCAAGGCGGTGCTGATCGGGGCTGTGCCGCCGATCATGCTCAAGACTGCTGCCAATCCCGGCGGCCTGCCGATCGAGGTCTTCGACGGCTTCCGCGCCGCCCAGGCGGCCAACCGCGCCCAGTTCTTCCGCGACGTTCCGGCCGGTCCGTTCTACGGTTTCAATCGTCCGGGCGCCGAGGTTTCGCAGGGCGTCATCGACAATTGGTGGCGCCAGGGCATGATGGGCGGCACCAAGGCGCATTATGATTGCATCAAGGCCTTCTCGGAAACCGACTTCACCGAGGATCTGAAGGCGATCGACGTGCCGGTGCTGGTCATGCATGGCGACGACGACCAGATCGTCCCCATCGCCGATTCGGCGCTGCTGTCGATCAAGTTGCTCAAGAAGGGCGAGCTCAAGGTCTACAAGGGCTTTCCGCACGGCATGGCGACAACCCATGCCGAAATCATCAACGCCGACCTGCTGGCCTTCTTCAAGGCGTAAGGCTTTCCGCTGGACAGACAAAGCACCCGCCATCTGGCGGGTGCTTTCGTATGCGGGTGTCAGGCGATGCTCAGGCCGCCGTCGATCAGCATTTCCGCACCAACCATGAACGGGCATTCGTCCGAGGCCAGAAACACCACGGCGTTGGCTATTTCCTCGGCGGTTCCGAAACGGCCGGCGGGCACCAGGCCGACCACCGCTTTCGCGCGCGCCTTCGCCGCTTCCGGGTCCAGTCCAAGCTTGTCGTTGAGCGGTGTGTCGATCGGGCCCGGGCTGATCACATTGGCGCGAATACCGCGCCCTATCAGTTCGCCCGAGAGCGTTCGCGCCAGCGAGATCATGCCGGCCTTGGCCAGCGCATAGACGTGCGTTCCGGCCATTCCCATATGCGCGTTGACCGAGCCGCTGAGGATGATCGACGACGGGTTCGAAAACAGCGGAACGAGCGCCTTCACCAGGAAGTACGGCCCCTTGAGGTCGATATCGATGCTCCTGTCGAAGGCCGCCTCGGTCCAGTCGCCAAGCGGACGCAGATCGGCGATGCCGGCGTTGAGGAAGAGAGCGTCGAGCTTGCCGAAGGTTTCCCCGATCTGCCGTGCGATGTCGTTTTGGGCCGCTGCGTCTCCGGCATCGGCGGCGATGATGAGCACATCGCCGCCCAAGACATTGCGTGCCTCCTCGAGGCGGCCCGCATTGGTGCCGGTGATGGCGACGCGCGCGCCTTCCTCGATGAAGCGTCGCGCCGTCACCAGGCCGATGCCGCTGGTGCCGCCCGTAATCAGCGCGACCTTGCCTTTGAGTCTGGACATGACGATCGCCTTTCTTGACTCGGAGCGCTTCGTTGGAAGCCCTGCCGTCAGTGACGAGTATTTCCTAACAGGCTTTTTACCCGGCGTGTGACGAAAGAATCGTCGAGGGCGCGGCTGCCGCCACGCCCTCGTGTCAAATCGGAAGATCAGCTGATTTTAGCCGATCGCTGCCTGAGCCTTCCGGGCTTCCTTCATGTTGGGCAGGAACACCGTCAGCAGTCCCAGGAACGGCAGATACGAACAGATCTGGAAGACGAAATCGATGCCCTTCATGTCGGCGACGACGCCGAGCACGGCGGCCGCGATGCCGCCCATGCCGAAGGCGAAGCCGAAGAAGATGCCGGCTATCATGCCGACACGCCCCGGCACCAGTTCCTGCGCGAAGACGACGATGTTGGAGAAGGCCGAAGACAGGATGAGGCCGATAAGCACGGTGAGCACCATCGTCCATTCCAGGTTGGCGTAGGGCAGCGCCAGCGTGAAGGGCAGCACGCCGACGATCGAGAACCAGATCATCGCCTTCTGTCCGTAGCGGTCGCCGAACGGGCCGCCGAGCAGGATGCCCAGTGCCGAGGCGCCGAGGAACAGGAACAGCATGATCTGCGACATCTGCACCGACACGCCGAACTTATGGATGGAATAGAAGGTGTAGTAGCTGGCGAGGCTGGCGATGTAAGCGTTCTTGCTCAGCACCAGGAGGGTCAGCACGATCAATGCGTTCATCACCTTGCGGCGCGGGAAGGGCGAGACGAAGCTAGCCGCCTTGCGGGTGCCTTGCGCGGCGCGCAGCCGGCTGTACCAGCCGCCGACCTGCCACAAGACGACGATGCCGATCAGCGAGCCGACAGCGAACCAGGCGATGCTGGTCTGGCCGAAGGGCACGACGATGAAGGCGGCCAGAAGCGGGCCCATCGACTGGCCGAAATTGCCGCCGACCTGGAACAGCGATTGCGCCAGGCCAAACCGGCCGCCCGAGGCGAAGCGTGCGATGCGCGAGGATTCCGGATGGAAGATCGCCGAGCCGATGCCGATCAGAGAGGCGCCGATCAGCAGCAGATAGTAGTGCCCGGCATAGGCCAGTACGACCAGGCCGATCAGCGATGAGGCCATGCCGTAGGGCAGGGAATAGGGCATCGGTCGCTTGTCGGTGACCATGCCGATTACCGGCTGCAGCAGCGAGGCGGTCACCTGGAAGGTGAAGGTCAACAGGCCGATCTGCCAGAAATCGAGGCCGTAATTCTCTTTCAGCAAGGGATAAATGGCCGATAGCAGCGACTGCATGATGTCGTTGATGCAGTGGCAGAAGCTCACCGCCAGGATGACGGTGAAGGCCGTCGCCTGGGCTGAAGCGTGACTGGCGGGCGCTGGCGGCGCGACGCTGGCGGCTGTCGTATCGGTCAAGGGTGGCTCCGTGGTCTTTTTGGCGGGCATGCCCGCAGGCAATCTGGCGGTGCGGCCGCCTTAGGGACGGTTGCCTTATAGGCTGCTTGCAGCGCGACTTCTTTCGTGGTTTGGTCCAATAGTTTCGCAAGTGGGCCATACAAGATGCCGCATGGCAGGGAAATCTTTCGCGCCGGCAATGCCGATCTCGGTCAATTGCATGAGAGCCGCTGGCAGTGGCTGGAGGAGGTCGCCGGGCCTGCGGTGGCGTTGCCGACCGAATACCCCGATGGCTACCATGTGCCGCAGCACCGCCACAGCCGCAGCCAGTTGCTTCATGCGCTGGTCGGCGTCGTGCTGGTGACGACGCGGCACGGGCGCTGGATGGTGCCGCCAGACCACGCGATGTGGATTCCGGCCGGCACGGAGCATTCCGTCGAGATGCTGGGCGATGTCTCGATGCGATCGGTCTATGTCATGCCGGGCGCGATCCCGGGGCTGCCGGAAGGCTTGCGCGTAGTCGGCGTCACCGAGCTGATGCACAGCCTGATCGTGGAATCGGAGAAACTGCCGCAAGGCGGCGAGTTGGAAGGACGCGGCGGGTTGATCATGAATCTGTTGCTGCATGAGATTCCGACGTTGCCGGAACGTCCGCTCGGGCTGCCGTTCCCGTCCGATCCGAGGCTAGCGATACTGTGTCGTCGCTTTGTCGCGGCACCTTCGCCGCATGCGACGATCGACGAATGGGCTGATGCCGCCGGCATGAGCCGGCGCTCTTTCACCCGCGCCTTCCAGCGCCAGACCGGCCTGTCGCTGTCGACATGGCGCCAGCAGGCCTGCCTGTTCGCGGCGCTGCCCAGGCTCGCCGATGGCGAGCCGATCACCAGGGTGGCGCTTGATCTCGGCTATGACAGCGTGCCGGCCTTCATCACCATGTTCAAGCGCATGCTGGGCTCCTCGCCGCGCGGCTATATGCGCGGCGCGCGCGAAAGCGGCGAAAGCGCGCGGCGGATGACGCCCGATGCCGGAAACAGATTGCCGGCGCCGGGGTCTTAGTCGAACAGGCTCGATACCGATTCCTCGGTCGCCGTGCGCGAGATCGCCTCGCCCATCAGGTCGGCGATCGAGATGACGCGGATGTTGGGCGCATCGAGCACGCCTTGCGTCGGCTGGATAGAATCGGTGATCACCAGTTCCTGCAGCTTCGAGCCGCTGATGCGGGCGACAGCGCCGCCCGACAGCACACCATGGGTGATATAGGCGGTGACGCTGGTGGCGCCGTTGGCCAAGAGCGCATCGGCGGCATTGCACAGCGTGCCGCCGGAATCGACGATGTCGTCGATCAGCAGGCAATCCTTGCCGGCGACGGCGCCGATGATGTTCATCACTTCCGATTCGCCCGGGCGCTCACGGCGCTTGTCGACGATGGCGAGTTGCGCATCGAAGCGCTTGGCCAGCGCGCGTGCGCGCACCACGCCGCCAATATCGGGCGACACCACCACGACATTGCCGAGCTGCTTGTATTTCGCCTTCACGTCGCGGGCCATCACCGGCACCGAGAACAGATTGTCGGTCGGGATATCGAAGAAACCCTGGATCTGGCCGGCATGGAGGTCCAGCGTCAGAACCCGGTCGACGCCGGCGCGGGTGATCATGTTGGCGACCAGCTTGGCCGAGATCGGCGTGCGCCCCGACGCCCGGCGATCCTGCCTGGCGTAACCGAAATATGGAATCACCGCCGTGATGCGCTTGGCCGAGGAGCGCATGAAGGCGTCGATCATGATGAGCAGTTCCATCAAATGATCGTTGGTCGGGAACGAGGTCGACTGCAGGATGAAAACATCCTCGCCGCGCACGTTTTCCTGGATTTCGACGAAGATTTCCTGGTCGGCGAAGCGCCTGACACTGGCCTTGCCCAGCGGGACATTGAGATAACGGGCGACCGCTTCGGCCAGCACCCTGTTGGAATTGCCCGCGAAGAGTTTCATGCACCGTTCCTGGTGGAGGATGGCGAGACCTCACGGACTCGCCTGCGCCCGTTAACCGGGCTTTTAGCGGCCCGCGCCGGTATTGCAAGCGCCGAGATCGGGAATCCGCCGGCTAAACTCAAGAAAGGTTGGTGCCATCGCCGAGAGGCAACACTCGAGCACGCCTTGCTAGCCCGCCTTGCCGCCAAGAAATGCGGCGAACTGGTCGATGGTCTGGTCGGCGATCGCCTGCATGGTGGCCGGCGAGACATCCTTCCAACTGTCGGCGCCCCCGCCATTGCCAACCGAAGGCGCCTTCATCTGGCCGTTGATGCGGTGCAGGCGGTTGCCTGAGGGATCGTAGACGTCCCAGACATAGATGACGGTGGTGTCCTTGCCCTCCGAAATCGCCGAGAAGTAACCCTTCAGCACATGGGTCGCGGTCTGGTCGGCGCTGCCGGCAAGCGTGATTCCACGCTGTTTCGCGCGCGTCTGCAGTTCCGCCGTCAGCGGCGTGGCGGCCTCCACCGAAGCGCCGACGATCGGCGCGATCTGCAGCCGGGTCTTGGCGAGGATAGTGGCGGTCTGGGCAGGCGTGGCCGGTGTGGTGGTGGTTGCGCCGGCCGTGGTGGTGGCGGCCGGGGCGGCGGGCGACGTGACCGTGACCGCGCTGCCCTGAGTGGTCGGCGTTGCCGGCGCTGAGGTCGCCGGCGGGGTGATGGCGGAAGGTTCGAGAACGTCCTTTGCGTTGGTGCAGGAGGCAACAGCCAATGCCACAAGCAATGACACGGTCGTCACATGCGATCGTCTCATTTGCCTTCTAACTCCTTGGCGAAGAACGCCTCCCATTATGGATTCACTGTACGATCAAGTCGAGATCATGGCGGGACAGCGGCTTCGGCTGGGATTCGGTGGTCAGGTAGGTGCGGCCAAGCGTCATTGCCGTCTCGGTCTCGGAATCCATGATGATCATGTGGGCGAACAGCGTCATGTGCGGCGCGACCGGCTCGGGGTTGCCCTGATAGAACATCGGCATGTCCATCCAGGACGGCGTGAAGCGGGCGCCGACGGAATAGCCGCAGGCATTTAGCCGGTGCTTGGTCAGGCCGTGCGCCTCCATGGTGCGGGCGTGGGCGTCGAACACGTCGCCGAATGTATTGCCAGGCGCCATCGCCTTTTCGACGGCGAGAAGGGCGGCCCGCGCGGCGTCGAACAGCTCCTGATGGCGCTTCGACACCTTGCCGGTCAGCACGGTGCGCATCATCGGCGCATGGTAGTGATGGAAGACACCGGCCCATTCGAGCGTCAGCTGGTCGTTCTTGGTCAGCTTGCGGCGGCCGGCCTTGTAACGGCAGAGCAGGGCATCGACGCCGGAGCCGATGATGAACTCGTTGGCGGGATAGTCGCCGCCGCCGGCAAAGACCGCGCCCTGCATGGCGGCGAGGATCAGCGCTTCGTCGCCACCTTGCTTGATCAGCGGCAGCGCCGCGTCCAGTGCATCGTCGGAGAGGTTCGCGGCCTTCTCGGCCTTGGCGATCTCGGCCGGGCTCTTGAACAGGCGCAGGCGGCCGACGATGCCCGAGGCATCAGCGATCTGGCCAAAAGTCTGCAATTGCTCGTCCAGCCGGCGGCCATTGTAGGCGGTCAGGCCGTGGGTGTCGTATTCGACGCCGATGCGGGCGCCAAGCAGGTTGAGATCGTTGAGCAGGTTGCGCAGGTCGACCGCCGGGTTGGCGCCGTTGCGGTCGGTCCACAGCACGATGTTGTCGATGATCGAGGTGTGGCGCGCCTGGCGCAGGTCGGCCGAGCGGGTCAACAGCACCATCGAGCCGTCGGCCTTCACCACCAGGCACTGGAAGAAGCAGAAGCCGAACGTGTCGTAGCCGGTCAGCCAGTACATGCTTTCCTGCGCGAACAGCAGGATGGCGTCGAGCTTCTTCTCGGCCATCTCGATCATCAGCCGGTCGCGCCGCGCGTCAAATTCCGATCGTTCAAAATGCAACGCCATTATTCATTCTCCAAAACGATGGCCGAAACCTGCCGGCCGTAATCGGGCTCCTTGCGGTGCGTGGTGCGCCGGTAGGAGTAAAACAGATCTGCCTCGGCATAGGTGCAGCGGCCGAGGCCCTCGGCGGTCACGCCGGCCCTGATCAGCCGGTCGACCGTGTAGCGGTTGAGATCGAACATGGCGTGGCCTGATGTGGCGGAGGGCGCGAAGTAGCCGATGTTTTCTGCGTCGGCCTCGACGAAGCGGGCGACAAATTCCGGCCCGACCTCGTAACTGTCGGGGCCGATCGAAGGGCCGAGCACGGCGACGATGTTTTCGCGCCGGGCCCCCAGGCCTTCCATGGCGGCAATGGTGTTTTCCAGCACGCCGGTAAAAGCGCCTTTCCAGCCGGCATGCGCCGCGCCGATGATGCGCGCCCCGGCATCGGCGAACAGAACCGGGCCGCAATCGGCGGTCGAGGCGCCGATGGCGATGCCCGGGCGGTCAGTGACGATGGCATCGGCCTTCGGGCGTTCGCCGGCAAAGGGTTCGCTTACGACGACAACGTCAGGGGAGTGGATCTGCCAGGCGGTCAACAGATGGCTCGCCGGCACGCCCATCCAGGCGGCGACACGGGCGCGGTTCTCGGCGACCAGCGCCTTGTCGTCATCCGAGCCGGTGCCGATGTTGAGGCCCTGGTAGATGCCGGTCGAGACGCCGCCTTTGCGGGTGAAATAGCCGTGGCGGATGCCTTGTGCCTGCGCCTTGTCCAGCAGCGGCGACCGAACGGGATCCGGTTTGGTCTGATTCAGCATGCGGGCGTTGTTGTCCGTGTGGGCGGTTTCGTCAAGAAAAAGTCCGGAAGCGAGGCGGCGGGCGGTTCGGCCGCTCTTTTGCCGGACGGGAGATTGGGAGGGGCAGCGGTGAAAAGTCAATCCGCCGTGGCAAAGGGGAGGATGGTCACGCCGCGCGGCAGCACTGCGAGCACCTTGAACAGCTCGCCCATGGCCTGCGGCCCGGCGAGGCGTTCGACATCTTCGGTGATCTTGTCGCGGGCCGCCTGGCCGGCATCGGCGCCAAGCCGGCCGGCGCGTTCGAGAATGCCCATGCCGAGCAGGAAATTGCCCTGCGTCGACAAATGGGCGTCGAGACCATGCGCGCGCACGACTGCGGCAAGGGCGGCGAAATCGACATGCGAGGTGAGGTCGGCTTCGCCGGGATTGGCCAGCACATCTTCGTGATTGTGCCGGCGCAAGGCCTGCAGCGTGTCGCCGACACCCGGCTGCAGATGGCCATAGTCGAGGAACAGGCCGGCGCCGCCATGGCGGGCCATGCGCTCCGCAATGGCCGCCATCAGCGCGGTGCGGGCGGGAGCGATCTCGACGATCGCGCCTTGCGGCGCTTCAGCGGCGTCAACGGGCAGCAGCGTCGGGTCGACCGAGCCGGCGCCGGCAAAGAAACAAAGGGCATTCTCGTCGTCCAGGCTGACCATGCGCTCGCGCCAGCCCGTGCCGGCGCGGACGAACTGTCGGATCGGCACCGCGTCGAACAATTCGTTGCCGATGATGAGCAGCGGCTGATCGGGCAAGGTCTCGATGGTCTCGTGCCAGCCAATCGCGAAAGGTGTCGCGCCAAGCGTCTGCTTTTGGACCTCCGTCAGGCGCGGGCTGGTCTCGATCATGGCGAAGGCAGCACCGTTGGTCAGATCAGGATCGAGTCGGGACAGGGTGCGCAGCATGTCCTTCATCAGCGTGCCGCGGCCCGGGCCGATCTCGGCAATGGTGACCGGCATCGGTTTGCCCGTGGCGAGCCACGCCTGGTAGAGCCAGACGGCGACGAGTTCGCCGAACATCTGGCTGATCTCCGGCGCGGTGACGAAGTCGCCGGCCGCGCCGAACGGCTCGCGCGTGGTGTAGTAGCCGTCCGCGGGGTCGAACAGGCACAGCGCCATATATTCGTTGACGGGAAGGGGGCCAAGCGCCTCGATCAGGTCGACGATGCGGGTCTTCAGCCGCGTCATGTCGCCTGCGGTTGCGCTTGCGTCACCGGCTTGGCTGTGGCCATCGCCCAGATGCCGGCCAGCACCATCGGCATCGACAGGATCATGCCCATGGTCAGCCAGTTGGTACCGAGGAGATAGCCGAGCTGCTGGTCGGGCTCGCGGAAGAACTCGACGAAGATGCGCGACAGGCCATAGCCGCAGATGAAGGCGCCGCCGACGAAGCGCGGCGTCTTCAGCTTGAGGCGCGAATGGGTGAGGATGCGCAGCACGATAAACAGCACGATGCCTTCAAGGAAGGCTTCGTAAAGCTGGCTGGGATGGCGGGTGAACGGCCCGCCATTGGGGAATACCATTCCCCACGGCACATCGGTCGGTCGACCCCAAAGCTCGGAATTGATGAAGTTGGCCGCGCGCACCAGGCCGAGCCCAACCGGCACGCCGGCAGCCACGACATCGAACAACGACCAGGTGCGGATCCCGCGTTTGATGGAAAACAGCGTCATGGCGAGGATGACGCCGAGCAAGCCGCCATGGAACGACATGCCGCCCTGCCAGACGGCGAATATGTCGAGCGGATGCGCGATGTAGCGCGCCAAATCGTAAAACAGCACGTAGCCGGTGCGGCCGCCGAGCACCACGCCGATCGCCGCCCAGACGATGAAATCGTCGAGATCCTCCGGCTTCATCGGCAGGACGCCGTCGGGCCACAGTTTCGGGTTGGCGGCGAGACGCTTGGCGTACCACCAGGCAAACAGGATGCCGACGATATAGCCGATGCCGTACCAGTGCACCGCCAGCGGCCCGATCTGGATGAGGATCGGGTTGATCTGGGGAAAGGGCAGCGAGGCCAGCGGCAGCAGGAAATATTCGTTCAACGGGGAGCTCTCGGTTGCGGTCGCGTTCGGGCGCGGACCATGCGGCAGGGTTTTGGCAGGGTCAAGGCGAGCTGGTCGCCGTCAAGTGTCGCGATGGATCACCATTGCGAGCCATCGCGCCGTGGGTGGTGAACTCAACCCTTGGCGGCCACCAATTGCCGCAATGCGTCGTTGATCCTGTCCTGCCAGCCGGGGCCGTCCTCCTGGAAATGGTCGAGCACGGCCCGGTCGATCCGGATTGAGACAAGTTCCCGGACATTCGGGGCGCTCGAGGCTTCGCGAATGGGGGCTGCCGGTTTCTTGACCGGCTTGAAGGCCGCTTCGGCGGCTGCGAACGGATTTGTCGGTCGGCGCGGGGGCGTTGCCATTTGGTTACCCTGACTGGAGACGACTCATGATTGGCGTAAGTCGCGAGGAAAGCGCCATGATAGGCGACTTGGCGCCATCCCGTACAGAAGGCAGCCGTTCGAAAGTCCCGCAGGCGCGGGGTGCCTACTTCGGCGATTTCACTGCCAATGCCTTGTACTTGCCTTCCAGCCGGGCAAACACATCCTCGGCTGGTTCTACCCGCTCTGCGTCGGCTTCCCTGATGCCTTGGGCAAGCGCCGCGTCGAGTGCGGCAAGGCGCCGGTCCAAATCCGTGTTGATGGCCACAGAAGACTCCCGTCGAAATGCTCTCAATCTTTTGGTACCAGTTATTGGCTGTCAGCTTAGGGCAAATCGCATCCGACTTGATGACGCACCAGCCCTCAACGTTCTTGCATTCCGCGCCCAGCACCACTACGTCATTTCGAGCAAGCGAGGATTTGCCATGTCGACAGGACCGAACCGCATTCTCGATGAATTCGCCAAGCTGATGACCGATGCCGCGGGTGCCGCGCAAGGTGTGCGCCGTGAGGTGGAGACCGCCGTCAAGGGGCAGGCGGAGCGCATCCTCAATTCGATGGACGTGGTGCAGCGCGAGGAATTCGAGGCCGCGCGCGAGATGGCCGCCAAGGCTCGGGAAGAGAATACTAGGCTTGCCGCCCGTATCGAGGCGCTCGAAGCGAAGCTCGCCGAACTCGCTGGTGATGCCGCACCAGCGGCGGCGGCGAAGCCCCGCGCAAAAAAATAATCGTTAAACTTTTCCACATAGTGCGATCCTGAAAATCGCTTTGCCGTGAATCGCTTAACGGCATTGCATGAATCTTTGTGACAGCGCCTTTCCACATGCGAATGCCGCAGTGCGAAAAATTGGGCTGTTCACGCGACTCCCGATCAATAGACTGAATTTGTTGCATGATTCGGAGCAGGGTCATGCGGCCGGGCGGTGGGGTCCGGTCTGGGGTCTTTGCGTCGAGAAGTCGTCTTTAGCGCGAAGAAAGTCCTGGCCGTCCGAGTTCTAGATCAGATTGTTCGTCGTGTGTGCCCCGCGGAGCGTGCGGCGCTCCCCCTGAACACAGGAAGCATTCCATGGAACTTCTCGAACTCGAATACTCCCGCGAAATCCATCCGGTGGATGTTATCGAGCAGGTGGCCCACAACAATGACTGGTCCTTCGAACGGGCCGGCGACGATGAAATCTCGATCTCGGTCGCCGGCAGCTGGACCGACTATCACGTCTCCTTCTCCTGGATGGAGGATTTCGAGGCGCTGCACCTAGCCTGCGCCTTCGACATCAAGGTGCCGGAGACTCGCGCGCTGGAAGTGATGCGGCTGTTGTCGCTGATCAACGAGCAGATGCTGTTCGGCCATTTCGACCTCTGGGAGCAGGAAGGCGCGATCATGTTCCGCCAGTCGCTGCTTTTGGCCGGCGGGGTCGAGCCGTCGAGCCAGCAGGTCGAGGTGCTCTTGTCCTCGGCGCTGGAAGCCTGCGAATGCTATTTCCAGGCCTTTCAATTCGTCGTCTGGTCGGGAACCTCGGCCAAGGATGCGCTCGCCGGTGTGCTGTTCGAGACCTACGGCAACGCCTGAGCGGTACGCGAATGAGTGCAAGCAAAGAGCGTAAGCCAGAGATCAGTTTTGCCGATTTCGATCGTGTCGACATCCGCGCTGGCACGATCGTCGAGGCCGAACCGTTTCCGGAAGCGCGCAAGCCTGCCTTCAAGCTGAAGATCGATTTCGGACCTGACATCGGGGTGAAGAAGTCGTCGGCGCAGATCACCAAATACTATACGCCCGAAACGTTGGTCGGCCGGCAGGTGTTCGCTGTGGTCAATTTTCCGCCGCGCCAGATCGGGCCGTTCATGTCCGAAGTGCTGACGCTGGGCTTTCCCGACGAGGAGGGCGCCGTGGTGCTCGGCGCAATAGAGCGCAAGGTGCCAGACGGCGGCAGATTGTTTTAGCGCTTAAGTGAGCCCAATTGGCTTGGATGATGCTAGTTTCCCATATGTCTCTGCGACCCATCGATCTTTCGGATAGGTTCGGGAGAGATGATAAAGGTTTTGCTCATCCGTGTAGCCCAGAAGCTTGCCTTCCAGCCATTCCAATTGAGAGCACCAAGCCCCGCGACCCATTAGATCGAGCAGAAGCAAAAAGGCCTCCACCCGCCATTCTTCACCCCGGCGGGAATAAAAGTAATAGTCGATGTCCAGTGGGGAGCCATCCGGGAGGCGCCTAGTGAAGGAGCGGATATGCTCCGACACTGTTCCATTGGCGACATAGGTCGCGAAATCCTGGTTGGCCAGCGCATCGGATTTTTCAAAGCCATCCACGCGCTCATGGGCAAAGACGGCAAACGGCTTGGATCCGGCGAGCATCATCTCCAATTCGCGGTTGGTGTGCACGAGATACGGATAAGGCTCGTTTGCCATCCATTCCAATTTCCGTTCGCAGGGACCTGATCATAGCCAGAATACAATGGGGAATGCGAGTAGCGCTGTGCGCAGAGGATTCCTGAACCAGGAATCAGTCAGGCGGCCAGCTTGCGCGTCCTGCCGAGGGCCTCCTCGACACAGTCGAGGAACATTTCCGCACAGGCCTTCCAGCTGTAGCGCATGGCGCGTTCCCTGGCCTCAGCGCGGTCGACCTTGAGGGCGGCAAGTGACGCCTCGCGCAGATCGTTGGAGACCGCGCCGCCAAAGCCATCACCGACAATGTCGATCGGCCCGGTCACCGGATAGGCGGCGACCGGCGTGCCGCTGGCCAGCGCCTCGATGATGACGTTGCCGAACGTGTCCGTGCGGCTGGGGAAGACAAAGACATCTGCCGAGGCGTAAATCTCGGCCAGTTCGTCGTTCGGGCGGTGACCGAGGAAATGCGCCTTTGGGTATTTCGCTTTCAGTTTGGCAAGTTCAGGTCCTTCGCCGACGATCACCTTGCTGCCGGGCAGGTCGAGGTCGAGGAAGGCGGAGAGGTTCTTTTCTATGGCGACGCGGCCGACGCAGAGGAAGACCGGGCCGGGGAACCCGAGATCCTTGCGCTTGTCCGGCCGGAAATGGTCGATGTCGACACCACGCGTCCACGGCCGCAGCTTGTTGAAGCCGCGCGCCGCGAGGTCGTCGGCAAGCGACTGGGTGGCGACCAGCGTGCCCTGGCCGGAATTGTGGAAATCGCGCAGCCAGCGATAGGCCCAGCTTTCCGGCACCGGCAGGCGAGCACTGAGATATTCGGGGAAGCGTGTGTGGTAGCTGGTGGTGAACGGCCGGCCGGCATTGCGGCAATAGCGCCGCGCCATGATGCCGAGCGGGCCTTCGGTGACGATGTGGACGTGGTCGGTCTTGTAGGCATCGATCAGGCGCGCGACATGGCCAGGCGTGGTCAGCGCCAGGCGGATGTCGGGATAGGTCGGCAGGGGCAGTGTGCGAAAGATGTTGGGCGTCAGGAAATCCACCGCCACGTCGAAGGATTTCAGCGTTTCGGTGAGCCGCTCCAGCGTGTGGACGACGCCGTTGACTTGCGGGCGCCAGGCGTCGGTGACCATCAATATGCGCATGGCGGCCCTTTGCTTGAAAGGTCGACGGTTGCCTTGAGACGATGCCGGAACGGCGACCAGCCGGCTGCCCTCGCTTCGCTCCAGCGTACCCGGGTGGGCACGAGGTCGAAGTGGGGCGGCAAGATCGAATCGACTGTAGTCGCGCGTTTCATGCGCGCTCTTCACCATGATTTCATGACGAGCGGATGAAGCTGGATACTTGGCTTGGTATTTGGGCTTGATACTTGGGCTTTGATACTTGGGCTCGCCTAGGCCGGAACCTTGATCACCGCGCGCAGGCCGCCGAGCGGGCTGTCGTCGAGGGTGATGTCGCCGCCATGGCTGCGGGCGATGTCGCGGGCGATCGACAGGCCGAGCCCGGTGCCGCTGGCATCGAGGTTGCGGGCCTCGTCGAGCCGCACGAAGGGCTTGAACACGTCCTCGCGTCTGTCGGCCGGAATGCCGGGACCGTCGTCGTCGACGGTGACCACAAGCGAGCCACGGCCGTGGTTGGCGCTGACCTCCACCGTCTTGGCGTAGCGGAAGGCGTTGCCGATGACGTTGGACAACAGCCGGGCGAAGGCGTTCGGCCTGACATGCACGGTCGGATCGCCGGAAAGCGTCGTCGACAGCTTGCATTTGCGCAAGGCGGCTTCGTCGCCGAGCTTCTGGAAATAGGCATCGAGATCGAAACGTCCCGGGTCCTCCGAGGCTTCGCCGCGGGCAAAGGCGAGATAGCCTTCCAGCATCGACTGCATGTCGTCGATATCCTGGTTAAGCGCCGCCTTGGTCTCGGCCTTGCCGCCGGCCAGCGCCAGCTGCAGCTTGAAGCGGGTGAGGATGGTTCTCAGATCATGGCTGACGCCGGTCAGCATGGCGGTGCGCTGGTCGATCTGGCGCTCGATGCGCTCGCGCATCTGGATGAAGGCGAAGCCGGCCCGGCGCACCTCCTCGGCGCCGCGCGGGCGAAAATCGCGCGGCATCGGCCGGCCCTTGCCAAAGCTTTCGGCGGCTTCGGCGAGCGTCAGGATCGGCCGGATCTGGTTGCGCAGGAAGGGGATGGCGATCATCAGCAGCACCAGCGAGGTGCCGACCATCCAGATCAGGAAAATGTGGGTGTTGGAGGCATAGGCCTGGCTGCGGCGCACGAAGACGCGCAGCACCTTGTTCTCGAGCTGGACGCGCACCTCGACGATGTTGGAATTGCCGACCGTGTCGATCCAGAACGGCCGGTTGATCTGGCGGGTGATCTCGGACGAAAGAACGTCGTCGAGGATCGAGAAGAACGGTTTTGGACCGGGCGGCGGCAAAGGATCCGGCGGCAGCAGATCGACCTTCAGCTGCATGCGGTCTTGCGCGATGCGGATGATGTTGGCGTAGTCGGCGTCGTGCGGGTAGGTCTCGATCAGATCGATGATGGCGGCGATGTCGCGCACGGTGGCCTGTGACAGGCGCTGCGTCACCGTTGCCCAATGTCGTTCCATGAAGACGAAGGCGACGACCGATTGCAGCAGGATCATCGGCGCGATGACGATGATCAGCGAGCGCGCATAAAGGCGCTTGGGCATGTAAAGCGACACAAGGCGCCAGAACCGGTTCCAGATGCGCGGCACCGCCTTGAGCGTTCGCGTGGCGCGTGCGCTCAAGCCGTCAGGTCCCGGCCCTTCCAGTTCCGTCGTCGCCATTGGCTCTTTTCATTTCGTCCGCGGCCAATCGGGCCACGGCCGGTATTCTATTCCACGCTGAGCCGATACCCAATACCGCGCACGGTCTGCAGCCAGACCGGGTTGGACGGGTCGCGCTCGATCTTGCGGCGCAGCCGGTTGATCTGGACGTCGATGGTGCGCTCGCCGACCTCGGAATCGTCGCCGACCAGCTCGTGGCGCGGGATGGTCTCGCCGGCGCGTGCGGCGAAGATCGCCAGGATCTCCTGCTCGCGGTCGGTCAGCTTCAGCGCCTCGCCGCCGCGCTTCAATTCGCGCCTGGCGATCTGGAAGGTGTAGGGGCCGAAGACCAGCTGCTCGACCTTGGGCGTCGTCGCCGGGCCGCCGCGGCGCAGGATGTTGTTGATGCGCAGGATCAGCTCGCGGGGGTCGAAGGGCTTGGGCAGATAGTCGTCGGCGCCGGCCTCGAGCCCGGAGATGCGGCTGTCGGTTTCCGACAGCGCCGTCAGCATCAGGATCGGCACGTTCTTTTCGGCCCGCAGCGATTTGGTCAGGTCGACGCCGGTTTCGCCCGGCATCATCACGTCGAGCACAAGCAGGTCGAAATCGAGGCCGGCAAGCTTGCGCCTGGCTTCGCCGGCATTGCCGGCGACGGTGACGCGAAAGCCGTTCTCGGTCAGATACTGCTTGAGAAGATTGCGGATGCGGGTGTCGTCGTCGACCACAAGCAGATGCGGCGCATCGTCGTCCGGTGCGACCGTCTGATCGACCCTCTCAGTGCTCTCCATGGCTTTTCCCTGACATTTTTGCGGACCCAACGTCAATCTGCGCTCTCAGTTCCGGATTGACCATCGCTTCGAGGAAGCGCTCCACCAAGGTCCGTTCGGTGGCGCCGGAATCTTCCAATGCAGCACGGATGCGGCGCGACTGTGGCCGCGCCAGGGCCAGCGCCAGCGCACGGCCCTTCGCCGTCGGATAGAGTTCGCGCTGGCGGCGGTCGCGCGGGCCTTGCAATTGCACGACATGGTCGGTGTCGATCAGTTGCTTGAGCACGCGCGCCAGGCTCTGCTTGGTGATCTTCAGCACGTCGAGCAGTTCGGCGACCGTCAGGCCCGGCCGGCGGTTGACGAAATGCAGCACCCGGTGGTGGGCGCGGCCGAAGCCATAGTCGGCCAGGATCTGATCGGGATCGGAGGTGAAGTCGCGATAGGCGAAGAAGAACAGTTCGATGATGGCGAAGTCGATGCCGTCCTCGTCCGTGATCGCGGTCCTGATCGGTTTTCCGGCGGCTGCGCTTCGATCCGTCATCATATCTCCAAAGGAACGGGAGATTATGTCAGTACTATTGACGTAATTTCCCTGCAATGGTAATTTTTGACAAGCTTTTGGGCCGATTGCGAACGAAAAGGCAAGGCAGGCCGGTTTTTCCGGAACTTCCTGAGTTTGCCAGAGCGCGATTCTCCGCCTACGCTTCGAGACACCGGCCGGCGTCTCCAATCGCATGGCGCGGCCAAAAAGAACACGCAACGACACCAAAATATGCGGGCGGCTGCCCGCGGGAGGTTACCAATGGCATCCGTTCCCTTCGATCAGCTGGACGGCTTCATCTGGATGAATGGCGAGTTCGTTCCGTGGGGCGACGCCAAAATCCATGTGCTGACGCACGGTCTGCACTATGCCAGCGCGGTCTTCGAGGGCGAGCGCGCCTATGGCGGCGCGATCTTCAAGCTCAACGAGCACACCGAGCGCCTGCATGAATCGGCGCGCCTGCTCGGCTTCAAGATTCCCTATTCGGTCGCCGAGCTCAACGACGCCTCGACCACGCTGTTGAAGAAGCAGGGTTTCCAGGACGCCTATGTCAGGCCGATCGCCTGGCGCGGCAGCGAGCAGATGGGCGTTTCGGCGCAGAACAACCGCATCAACTGCGCCATCGCCATCTGGCAGTGGCCGAGCTATTTCGATCCGGCGCAGAAGCTGAAGGGCATTCGCCTCGACGTGGCGGAATGGCGCCGGCCCGACCCGCGCACGGCGCCGTCGAAGTCGAAGGCCGCCGGCCTCTACATGATCTGCACCATGTCCAAGCATGCCGCGGAAGCCAAGGGCTATGCCGACGCCATGATGCTCGACTGGCGTGGCCAGGTCGCCGAAGCAACCGGCGCCAACATCTTCTTCGTCAAGGACAGCAAGATCCATACGCCCAAGCCCGATTGCTTCCTCGACGGCATCACCCGCCGCACGGTCATTGGCCTGGCCAAGGATCGCGGCCTGGAGGTAATCGAACGCGCCATCCTGCCGGAAGAACTCGAAGGCTTCGAGCAATGCTTCCTGACCGGAACGGCAGCGGAAGTAACGCCGGTTTCGGAGATCGGCCCTTACCGATTCGAGGTCGGTGAAATCGCCAAGAACCTTATGAACGACTATTCTACCGCGGTGCAGCCGAAGCACGCGATCGCCGCAGAATAACGATAGTCACAGCTTTTCGCGCAAGCAGGGGCGGTTTTCCAGCCGCCCCTTTTATTTCAGCGTTTCTGCATTTGACTTTCATCCAATTCGGCGTCTCATGATGGTGTCGGCCCGGGAGGCTGGCAGCTATGGAGGGACTAATCATATGGACATGAACACGCTTCTTCCGATCATTGTACAGGTGATTACGGGTATCATCGGTGGTCAGGCGGTCGGTGTTGCACTCAAGAACGCGGCGATGGGTCAGCTGCCCAAAATCCTGGGCGGTGCCATTGGCGGCGTCGGCGGGGCGGCGATCCTCGGCAGCCTGCTTGGCGGTGGCACGATCGACCCAGCGGCGGCAGCTACTGCGGCTGGTGGCCTGGGCAGCGTTCTGGATCTCAAGAACATCGTCGGCGGCGCCGGCGGTGGCGCCATCCTGACCGGCATCATCGGCGCGGTTCTGGGCGCGATGAAGAAGTAAGCCTTGACGGTCTCAGGTTTGTTCAAATGGGCGGCTTCGGCCGCCCATTTCCGTTTCTGGCCATTTCTGTTTCTGGCCATTTCTGTCTCTGGGATGACTGACTGTTCGTCTTTCGAGGGTGGACGCGTTTCGCCTGCGCCTCTACATCTCGCCAGAGATACGAAAGGAAGATCATGGGTCAGCTCAATGCCGGCATCGTGCCGGTCACACCGTTTCAGCAGAACTGCACCATCCTGTTCGACATGGACGACAAGCACGGCGTCGTCGTCGACCCGGGCGGCGATATCGACAAGGTGCTGGCGGTGCTGAAGGACAATGCGATCACGGCCGAAGCGATCTGGATCACGCATGGCCATATCGACCATGCCGGCGGCGCCATGGAACTGAAGGAAGCACTCGGCATCGACATCATCGGCCCGCATGCAGCCGACAAGTCCTTGCTCGACAATCTGGAAAACCAGGGCAGGCGCTACGGTATTGCCGGCTCGCGCAACTGTGTGCCCGACCGGTTCCTCACCGAAGGCGAGACCGTGTCGTTCGGCGGCCATGTGTTCGAGGTGTTGCATTGCCCCGGCCATGCGCCGGGCCACGTCGTCTACTACAACCGCGCCGCCAAGTTCGCCCATGTCGGCGACGTGCTGTTCCGCGGCTCGGTCGGCCGCACCGATCTGCCGGGCGGCGACCATGCGACGCTGATCGCTTCGATCAAGGACAAGCTGTTGCCGCTGGGCGACGATATCGGTTTCATCTGCGGTCATGGCCCTGGCGGCCGCTTTGGTGAGGAGCGGCGGACCAATCCGTTTCTGACTTAGGGTGTGCTGATATTCAGGTGAGGCCGGTCTGCAAATGGCGGCTTCCTGCGCTTCCCCGTTCTACTGCCCTCGCAGTAGAACTGAGTTCACGTACCCAAAAGTACGCTCCGCTCCGGTTCTCTGAAGCCACCATTTTCGGCGCCCAACAAAAAAGCGCTGGCCTTGCGGTCAGCGCTTTTTTGTTTGGGGCAGGGAAGCCTCAGTTTGCGGTGCAGAAATGCTGCTCGCCGTCATTGCCCGTGAAGGTGCCGGTGCGGGAGTTGAAGGTGCGGTAGCGGTCCGAGCAATACTCGTACCAGTCACGCGTCCACGGTTCGGCATAACGGTCGGCATAGACCACCTGCGGCTCCGCATAGTAGCGGCGGATCGGAGCCGGGCGTACGCGCACGTCACGATTGTAGTAGCCGTCATTGTAGTAACCGTCATTGTAGTAGCGGTTAGCGTCAGGCGGTGGCTGGTCATTGGCCAGCGCGCCACCGATCAGGGCGCCGGCGGCGAGGCCAAGCACGCCGGCGGCAATGGCATCGCCGTTGCCGTGGTGTCGGTGATGGCGCCATTCATCGGCGTTGGCCGCGGGCAAGGCCACAAGCATGGTGGCCGCCACGGCGGCGGACAGCACGGCAGTCTTGAAAATTCTGTTCATCTTGGTCTCCTTCGTACCGGGCCGTGCAGTTTTTGCAGGGGATGCGGTCCGGCTTTACCCAGGACTAGTATGCGACCGTGGCTGAACGGAGGCTGAACGGATTTCGACCTGTCAACCCAAGAGAGGCGTCAAAAACCAGGCTCGGGCTGCCTTCCCGAAGCCAGTGTGAAGCCGGTTCAGCCGACCGACAGGTTGACGGCCTTGGGGCCCTTGCCGCGCTTGTCCGGCTCGGTGTCGAATGTCACTTTCTGCCCATCTTCGAGCCCGGGAAGACCCGACGCCTGCACGGCCGAAATATGGACGAAGACATCCTTCGCGCCATCGTCCGGCGTGATGAAGCCGAAGCCTTTGGCATGGTTGAAGAATTTGACGGTGCCGGTCTGCGGCATGGGAAGCTCCCTTTGATCCCATAAACTCCAGTCTCGGGCCGGCAAATGCCCGAGAGGAAATTTGTCCTTTATTTTAGCGTCATCGGCAAGAGAAAGTTTTGCGGGCACTTCAAGCGCGTCACGCTTTAAGCTCTTGTTATGATGCGTGTCGTTGACCCCAGAAACCGGATCACGCTCTTGGTGACATGTATTCATGCTGCGCCGCGGATATGAAAAAGGCGCGACGAAAATCGCCGCGCCTTTCAAAAAACTGTCTGCTGGCCCAGAGGCTGGGCAAGCTTCGAACCTCGTTCGTCCGCCGTCAAGGCAGCGGCGCGCCGATGGTTCAGGCGGCGCGGAGGTTGACCGCCTTCGGGCCCTTGCCCATGCGGTCCGGCTCGACGTCGAAGGTGACCTTCTGGCCGTCGACGAGCGTGCGCAAGCCCGATGCCTCGATCGCGGAAATATGGACGAACACATCCTTGGCGCCGCCGTCGGGCGTGATGAAACCGAAGCCTTTGGTCGCGTTGAAGAATTTAACGGTGCCGGTCTGGGCCATTGGGGAAACTCCTTCACCCGTTCAGTCTTTGGTGGTCCTGCCCGCCACCTGGCGTCGAGGGCAGTTCCCGGTGGTTGCTTCGGCAGTCATGCATTGGCGCATGGTCAAACCCCCCGCCGAAAACGGGGCCGTCAGAGATTCACAGTATCGGGGAAAGGTCGTCCAAAACGTTCCGCTCTCCGGGTCGCAAATGCCCGAACACGGAATTTATCGCACGGAAACGTGAAGGTTGCAAGATAGCGCCGCGGGCCGCCATACTAGGCGCATCCCGACGCAAGAATCGACCAATCTGAGCGTCGACCGGCCGCAAATAGGCTTGGTTGTGGATCGGGTCATCGGCCCACAGATGGGGTCACGCATGGGCCAGGATTATCGGCGGCGTGGGCGGGTGCCCGCCACGGCTGCAACCGACGTTTCCCGCGCAAAGAGCCGCGAACGCGGTTGCATTTGACAACGGGATTGCATTTGACGGGGGCGGGATTGCATTTGACAGGGGAATGGCGAGGATCGCGATCGGAGACGGGATCGGGGAGAGATCGGCATGAAATTCCTGGCGTCAATTTGTTCGCGTCAAGGTCTTGGCTTTTCGCGGCAAGCATTTGCCGCGCTGTCCCTGTCGGCGCTCTTGGCCGCCTGCACCGTCGTCGTCGATGACGGGCCGGGACCACGCCCGCGTCCGCCGCGTCCCGAGCCGGAATTCTGCACCAGGCAATACGAACCGGTCTGTGCCCGCCGCGGCGGCGACCGCCAGACCTTCGCCAATGGCTGCCTTGCCGATCGCGCCGGCTACCGCATCGTGCGCGACGGCCCCTGCCGCGGTGACGGCGATGGCGGTGGCGGTGGCGGCGAAGAGCAGACGTTCTGCACCCGCGAATACGCGCCCGTCTGCGCCCGCCGGCACGGCGAGATGCGCAGCTTCCCCAACGCCTGCGAAGCCCGCGCCGCGGACTACCGCATCGTCGGCGATGGACCGTGCTGAGTTTTTTCCTTCTCCCACGTGGGAGAAGGAAAGCCCCGCCTATTTCCCACGTTGACGTAGGGCTTGGCCTTCAAGACGGCGAAGGACATTTCGGGCTGCAGCAATGGCTTTGCGGGCTCAACGTCGCGAGGCACTTGCGCGGGTGGTGCCTACGCCGGATAAGCCCCATCGGCAGGCCCGGCATAAAGCTCGCTGCCATGCTCATCGGAAATGCGCAGGCGGTCCGGGATTTGCGGCATTGCCAGCGTATGCAAAAGTGCGGTGGCGCCCTGCAGGGCGGCGCGCAGGGTCGGCGCTTCCAGCGACACCTTGTCGAGTGTTGCTTCCTCGGCGTCGCGCGACCGATAGAACTCGATGACGAAATTCAAGCAAGCCTCCGTGGCCGAGCGTTGCGTGGGCCTGTCGCGTCAGTTCAGCGTGTGCTCACCGCGGGGCGAGGGGCGCATGCGAAGCGCCCCCAGGGGGCTGTCAGCTCTTGGACTTTGGCTTCAGGCTGCTCTCCGCCTGCTTGACCGAAGAGCCGAAGGGGGCGGCGGCCTTGGCCACGACCTTGTCCTTCTTCGGCTTGCGTGTTTCGCGATTGCTTCGCTGTTGACCCTTGGACATGGACTGCTCCTCGTGTGCGCGTGCTGGTTTGGCGTTGTGGCGTGGTCTCAGACGACCGGATTGCTGGCGACAACCGGATTGTCGACCGGTTCGAGATTGTCTTCCGTGGTGACCCGCTCGTAGGTCTCCTGCTCGCTGCGGATGCGGTATTGCGGCGAACCGTCCTTGACCGGCAATCTGCTCTTGATCTCGAACAGTTCCGCCGTCTTCTGGACAAGGCCGGTGCGGCTCTTCATGCGCACCGTCTGGCCAATGGCGAAAAGGTGCGAGGGCGTGTCGGTGCGCGGACGCGCATTCTGCTGGAAACGGATCATGCTGCATTCTCCCGGTCGCGCTTTAGCGCGGTTTCGAGTTCGAGGTGGTCGATGGCGACAAGCTGGCTGGTGGTCGGGTTCTTCACCGCCCTTGCCGGCAGGTGAATGAAGGTGGCGACGCGGCGCCAGGCAATGCGTGACATGCCCTCGATCAGTTCTTCGTCATGATCGATGTCGTAGTCGCCGGGCGGCAACGGTCCCTCCAGGCCACCGAGCGCGAAAGCTGCAGTGAAGTGGGCGATGGAATGGGTGGTGCGGTCCGGCATCGTGCTGGCCTTCGATTGGTTCACGCCTTTTTTGGCTCACACCTTGGGGCATTATGCGAAACAGCGGCCTGAAAGCAAAAAAGCGGGGACGAGCCCCGCTTTCCTATTTCCGGCAATCGCTGGAAATAAGCCGCCTTCGAGAGCTGCCAGTACATCCGTGGTCAGCGTTCATCGAATTCGGCCGGATCAGATCAGTTGCAGATTGGTGGCCGACTCGCGGCCCTTGACGTCACGCTCCAGTTCGAACTGCAGCTTCTGGCCCTCGGCGAGGCCGGGGAAGCCGGCGCGCTCCAGCGCGCTGACATGGACGAAAACGTCCTTGCCGCCGTCAGCTGGCTGAATGAAGCCAAAACCCTTCTGGCCATTGTAGAACTTCACGGTTCCGGTGGTCATATGTGTCTTTCGCGAATCGAGAACTCGTCGCACGGCGTATGTGTCGCGCGCCCGGTATCAACGATTTGGAATGATATTGGCGGGTCGAGAACCTCTGACGCCGCGAGATGCCAATTCTGGCCAAAACGATCTGCCTTACATAGATCGATCTGGCCGCTTATTCAAGGTGATTGAGAAAATAAACCCGCCACGACTGAAAAATAGATCGCTGGGGATGTTCAAATAATTCTGCTATGATCCGGCATATTTCTGAAAATCCTTGAAGAGCGCGCTGGGGTATTTTCCCAGTGCTGATATTTTTATTTACTCCGGAATAAGGACACAACCATGGTTTCCACAAGAAGCTCAAGGGCGAAGACCGTCGCGGTCAATCCGGTCATCAAGTTAATCGCCATACATGCCGTTGCCGTTGGCCCCAACGGCCAGCCGATGATCGTCAAGTCGGCACGGCTGACCATCAGAAGCGATGAGGCGGCAAGGCGAACGATCTCCGATACCGATGGCACGGTGAGGCGGGCCAGGCAGGTTGCCGAGACCAACCGTTTGATCTGATCGCTTTGCGCGGCGACGGAAAAGCCGCAGAACCACGCCGAGACTAGAACCTGACGCGCCAATGGCCTAGCTCGCGGCAGGCGGACAAACACGGCAGGTTTCCCATTAACAGACATCAGAGACGAGCCGCTGGGCCTCGACCAGTATGTGCAGCAGGCCCTGCAACGACGCCAGGCCCGGCGCCGGGCGTCGTGCATGATGGAGCGCGCCGTGTTCCATCCATATGGGGCCCGTGAGGTTGGCCAGCTTCTTGTAGTCATCGAGTTTGGCCTTGGGCACAGCAAGCACCAAACCATCGACATACGACATGGTGGGATTCCTTTGCTGAGAGGCGGGCGCCGGGTCGGCGGGGATACGACCCGGCGCGGTGAGCGCGTCAGCCCTGACGGGCGACGCCTGCTCGCCAGCAAGCCTTATTTCACCTGCGCGTTCATCGCCCAGGCGACGCCGAACGGATCATTCAACTGGCCCCAGCGGTCGCCCCAGAACATCACCTGCAATGGCGTGACCACTTCGCAGCCGGCATCGACAGCGCGCTGCCACCACGTATCGATGTCGCCATCGTCGAGATGGAGCTGCAGCGTGTAGCCCTGCGCAGCCTTATGCGGATGGCCGTGTTCGGGATAGGCGTCGCCCAGCATCAGCGTCGAACCGTTGACGTGGAGATGGACGTGCATGGTGCGGCCCTTTTCGTCTGCCGGATATGCGAACACCTGCTTCGAGCCAAAGGCCTTCTTGTAGAAGTCGGCAGCCTTGAAGGCACCGTCGACCTGCAGATAAGGGGTCAATCCGCCGAGCACTTCTGCCCTGGATTGAACGGGGGTCTGGTCAGTCATGTCTTGCTCCTCTTTGCGTCTGGTTTGGCCTTGCGAACCATAGGACGCACGGAGGTGACGGCAAATCCTACATGGCGGCGAAATTTTTTAGCGGGCCAGTCGCCGACAGACCGCGCAAGCGGCGGTTTGAACGGAAGGCGTGAAACGAACTTGCGTCGGCGGCCCGCAATCAGAGCGCAATTCTCGCAGCCTGCAGGCTAGAACGGGTGGATCGCGCCGCTTCCTCAACCCCCTGGGACGACTATGATCCTCTATTATCAGACCCACTCACCTTCCGCGCGCAAGGCGCTCGTCTTCGCGCATGAGATCGGCATCGCCGATCGGCTCAAGGTCATTCATCACGAGACCAGTCCGACCTTGCGCAACGCTCGTGTCTACGCCGAAAACCCGCTCGGCAAAGTGCCGGTGCTGCTGCGGCCCGGCGCATCGGCGATCTTCGATTCCGATGTCATCTGCGCCTATCTCGACACGCTGCATGACGGCCGCAAGCTGTTGCCGCAAGACGGCGAGGCGCGCTGGCAGGCGTTGCGGCTGCAGTCGGTCGCCCAAGGCTTGGCGCAGGCGGGCATCGCCTTGCGCTGGGAGACGGAAAGACGGCCCGAGCCGCTGCGCTATGGCGCTCTTGCCGGGGGATATCGGGACAAGATCGAGGCGAGCTATGACTGGGTCGAAAGTACTCTGGACGACGGCGCGCCGCTCCATGTCGGCCACATAGCGCTGGCCACCACGCTGTCCTGGATGGCGTTCCGCAACCTTCCGCCGTTTCGCGCGCGGGCGCGGCTGACGCGCTGGTTCGACGCTTTCGAAAATCGCGGATCGATGCAGGCGACGCCGCTTTCGGGCGATACGCATGATTGAGCAATGGCCGCCCAGCAGCGGCCTGCATCGATATTTTCCGACCGCATGTCAGGGCGTCCTGCGGATCCGCGGACCGTTTTGTGCGTCGATGACGATTTCCGGCCAGCCGATATCCTTGCGCAGTTCGATCGGCAGGGACAGCAGCTCGCGTTCGCTGCGGTGGCGGGCGCGGTTCTGTGCGTAACGGGAGGCAACGCGACCCAGGGATGACAGGATGGACATGATGCTTTCTCCTCAGATGAAGCCGGCATCATCGTGTCGGCATACCAAGGACGAGGCAGGCTCAGACGATCCGACAGATCGTCGAAATTTTTGTTACGACTCCGGGTTCAATCCAGGATGGACCTAGGCGACCTTAAGCGTTGGGATAGCTGAGACATCCACTTCACGCTCGGCGTGCCAGGCATCGAAAGCCGCCTGCATCCGAAGCCAGATCGCGGCGCCATCGCCGAACAGCTTCCCAAGGCGGGCGGCCACTGCCGGCGAAACCGGCTTCTTTTCGCGGATGATGTCATAGAGCTGCTGCCGGGAGATTCCGAGCAGATTTGCAATTTCCACCTTGGTCTTTCCAGTTGCCGGGATGATGTCCTCAAGCAGCGCTCCCGGGTGGGAGGGACAACGCTCGATCGGACGCGTCGGCTCGTGCACGTTCATAAGTCGAATTTCTCCAATCTGGCCGCCTCAGTGATATTGCTCGAAATCGACGCGGGCGTCCGTGCAGTCGAATTCAAATGTGATGCACCACGGACCATTGACATGGACCGTGTAGCGGATGGGATTGAAACCTTTCAGCGGGTGGAAATCGAAGCCGGGGAAGGTTCATCTCCTCCGGCTTTTCCGATGCTTCCAAGCGGTCGAGCCGGACAAGAATGCGCTTGTGCATCTTGGCGTCGATCTTGCCGGTTTTCCCGGTTTGAAAGAGGTCCGACAGCGCCTAGTTCTTGAAGGACTTGATCATGAATATATGTAAACAGATTGCTTACACAAATCAAGAGATGTAAGCAAATAATTTACAGATCGATTCTTCGCCCTCAACCGCCCGCTTCAGCCTCGTCGCGGAAAAAGCCCTCCGGGTCCTCAACCTCGGTCAGTTTCCGCTTGTCGTTAGCCAGAAGCGGTTGCCAATGGCGCGGATGAAGGAGCGGTCGTGCGAAGCCAGCACGCAGCTTGCCTGGTGCTTCAGCAATTCCTCCTCCAGCGCTTCCTGCCCGTCGATGTCGAGATGGTTGGTCGGCTCGTCGAGCAGATAGAAGTTGGGATTGGCGAGCCTCAGCGCCAGCATCATCAACCGCGCCTTCTGGCCACCGGAAAGCACGCCGATCTGTTTCTCCTGCATCTCGATGACCACGCCGGCGCCGGCAAGCAGCGAGCGGGCGCGCTGTTCGCCGACATCGTAGCGGCGCGACACCATCGCCAGCGGCGTGTCGTCGCCGCTGATGCCCGACAGCGCCTGGTCGCTGTAGCCGAGCACTGTCGACGGCGTCACCTTGACGTTCTGGACCGTGTCGGGTTCGGCGATGGCGTTGCGGATCAGGGTGACGAAGCGCGATTTGCCGACGCCGTTGCGGCCGAGCAGGACGATGCGGTCGCCCTGGCAAATGTGGCGCTTGCCGGTCCGAAACAGGAGTGTGCCGTCGGGCGTTTCGACCGCCGCATCGTCGAGCGTGATCAGCACCTTGGCGTGGGTGCCGCGATTGGCGAGCTTGATCGCGCCCGCCGATTTTTCGCGATGCGCCGGGTTCGCCGCGTCCTCCAGTTTTTCCGCGCGTTCCCTGAGCTGCTTGGTCTTGACGGTGAGAAGGTCGCTGCCGGAGTTGATGCCGATGTTGTTGAGCTTGGCCGCCTGTTTTCGCAGCTGCTGGGCGACCTTCATGTCGCGTTCGAACTTGCGCGCCGTCGAGGCGTCGACCTCGTCGAGCGCCTGCCTGGCGCGCGAGTAGGGCAGCGCAAACACCGGCGACTGTTCCGGGCGCAGGAACAGCGTCCGGTTGGTGACGGCGTCGAGGAAGGCGCGGTCGTGGCTGGCGATGACGACAGGCACCTCACGCGGCAGCGCGTTCAGCCAGCTTTCCAGTTGGCTGATGCGGGCAAGGTCGAGATGGTTGGTCGGCTCGTCGAGCAGCAGCACGTCGGGATCGGTGACCCAGACGCGGGCGATCAGCGCCAGCCGCTGCCAGCCGCCGCTCAGCGCCTGCATTTCTCGCTCTCGCATCGCCTCGGGCACGTCGAGAGAATCGAGCACCACATCGACGCGCCACGTCTCGCTTTCAGCCTGCTCGGCGGGCAAGGCGTCGGCCACGACCTGATGGAAGGTGCGGCTGAGCAGGGCAGGGGCAACGGACTGTTCGACATGGCCAACGCGCAGGCCGCGGGTGCGGGTGATGTCTCCGGAGGACGGCTCCATCTCGCCGGTCAGGCACTTCAGCAATGTCGACTTGCCGCGGCCATTGGCGGCGACAATGCCGAGCCGGTCGCCGCTGCCGATGGTGAGGTCGAGATTGGCGAAGAGCGGCGCACTCATGGTGACGCCGAGGTTTTTGAGGCTGATCAGGGCCATTGTGATTTCTCTGGTCTTGCCGGAAACAACTCCGGATGCACTTTGACGGTGCGCGTGCTGGCCATCAGGCTCGGCGTTGCGGCACCACGAAGGGCAGACCAAAAAATCGAAGCGGGAAAAACCCGGACCGTCCCTGGTCAGCCCTGCAAGCTAGCTCGCAGGGCGGAAATCGGGCCACGCTGACGATGGTGACGATGAAACGTGAACACGTGAGCCCTCCTTTCAAGACGTTCGAGTGTTGAGGAGCGATTACACCAAAGGTGGTGCGGATGGCAAGGCTGCCGCTTTCGCCCGGCGCGGGAATGGGTCCAGCACCAGTATGCAGCCGCCGATGATCGCCACCGCCCCGAAGCCCTGGATGACGGTCAGAGACTCGCCAAGCATGATGGTGCCAACCAGCACCGCGATCGTTGTGACGGCGAATTCGACACTGATTGTCCTGGTCGCGCCGATGCTGGCGACCAGCCGGAAATAGACGATGTAGGTCAGCGCGCTCATCACGCAGGCGAGAAGGACGAGATAGAGGACGTCGACAGGGCGCGGCATGGACGGCACCGGCACGGCGAGCAGTAGCGGCAGCGTCATCAGGCCGCCGAACAGGAAGGCGGCGCCGGTGAGTTCTAACGAGCCGGCCGAGCGCAGATGGCGGTTGGCATAATTGCTGCCGAAGGCGGCCGAGAACGAACTGAACAGCGAGGCGACGCAGCCGAACGCGAAGGACGGCGTGATTGGGACGGCGGGAAAGCCAACCAGAACGATGATGCCGGTGGCGCCGAGCAGCAGGCCCGCCAGTCCGCGCAGGGTGATGCGTTCCAGGCCCCACAACTGGCCGAGGATCATCGAGAACAGCGGGATCGCGGCAACCAGGATGGCCGCCATCGCCGTGCCGATGCGCGGCGTGGCGTAGGACAGGCCGATCAGCTGCGCGGCGACCGTCGTCGCGCCGACCACGGTGAAGTGCCGCCAGCCGGCGCTGAAATCCAGCTTGCGCCGCGTTGCCGCTGCCAGCAGGAAGAGCGTGATGCCGGCGATCAGCGACCGCAGGGTGACCGCGCCGACCCAGCCGAAGGCATGCACCACCTTGAGCAGGACAAGGAACGACATGCCCCAGGTGATGGCCAGGAAGACGTAGGCTGCGATGTCCTTGGGTTTCATGCGGGGCCGGTAGGAGGTTGCGGAGAGAGGATGCCACCCGCCCTATCGTTTCAACCAGCAACTGACAAGGGAGGGGACGCGCGGATCAGACAGGTCTCAGATGGCCGCCGCTTTCTCCATATTCGTTGTTAAGATCGAGCAGGAAATGGCCGAAAACCGAGCTTCTGCCAAGATCAACCACAATCACAAGAAGGGCGTTGAACCTGCCTGTGCCGATCAAAACCTGGTCAAACCTGTTTTGGGCGTCCCGATAAACATAGTGTACGTCGTTCAGATGGGGCACACCGATTTCGTCCAGGTCCAGCGCGTCGACATAAGGCCATATATCTACGGCGCGATTCGCCGTAGCGGTGACATTCGTCATCGGCTCAGCGAAGCAAGCCTTGAACTCTTTTTCATGAAGCCTGCGGACAACGACCATCAGTTATTCTAGGTTATGGCGTTGGAAATTCGCAACTGTTCGAAACGTGACCCTTGCAGGCCGTTACCTTCCCGGCCGACCCGTCTTGCCAGGGCGGCGCTTTTCACGGCGGGCATCGCTCGGATCCTCGTAGGAGCCGATGCCGGCGCGTTCGCGCTTGACCGGCTTGTCGCCCTCGATCGGAGTCTCGGTCCGCCGCACCGTCATCTCATCAAGCGAGTTCTTCTTGAACAGCGGTTTGACCGCCTCGCCGGGAATGCCGAAGTCGGAGCCGTGCGCTTCGGACGCCGACTGCTTCTTGAACAGCGAGCGCGACACCGCACCTGCCGGCGTCGGCATATCGGTCCCGGGCCCCATGTCGTCGATCGAGGGTTTGGCGAACAGTGGCTTCTTCACCGGCACGGCGCCGTCGGCGCCCATCTCGTCAAGCGCTGGCTTGCGGAAGAGGTTGGGTCGGGCAGCATTGGCCGCCTCTTCGGCGGCACGTGCTTCGTCGAGCTTGCGGAAACGCTCCTGTTCCTCTGCCGTACGATGCTTGGCCACGCCCTTGTTGTGCTTGCCCTTTTCACGGCCCGAAACCGGGCTTTCCATGTCGGCGTATTTGGCCAGCGGGTCTTCCGAGATTGACAGTTCCATCTCGCGCAGGCGCTTGATCTCGTCGCGGATGCGGGCGGCCTTCTCGAAGTCGAGATTGGCGGCGGCGTCGCGCATCTGTTTCTCCATCGCGTCGAGATGGGCTTTCAGGTTGTTGCCCATCATGGCGCCGGCGCTGTCGGTGAACTGCGAGATGTCGGCGCGGACATGGTCCTTCTCGTAGACGGAATCGAGAATGTCGGAGATGCGCGACTTCACCGATTCCGGCGTGATGCCGTTGGCGGCGTTCCACTCCATCTGCTTTTCGCGACGGCGGCTGGTTTCGGCCATCGCCCGTTCCATCGAGCCGGTGACCTGGTCGGCATAGAGGATGACCTTGCCGTCGACATTGCGGGCGGCGCGGCCAATGGTCTGGATCAGCGAGGTTTCCGAGCGCAAAAACCCTTCCTTGTCGGCGTCGAGAATGGCGACGAAACCGCATTCGGGAATGTCGAGGCCTTCGCGCAAGAGGTTGATGCCGACCAGCACGTCGAAAGCGCCGAGGCGCAAATCGCGCAGGATCTCGATGCGCTCCAGCGTGTCGATGTCGGAGTGCATGTAGCGCACGCGCACGCCCTGTTCGTGCAGATATTCGGTCAGGTCCTCGGCCATGCGCTTGGTCAGCACGGTCACCAGCGTGCGGTAGCCGGCCTTGGTGGTCTCGCGGATCTCGCCGACGACATCGTCGACCTGGCTTTTCGCCGGGCGCACCTCGACCGGCGGGTCGATCAGCCCGGTCGGGCGGATGACCTGTTCGGCGAAGACGCCGCCGGCCTGTTCCATTTCCCAGCCGCCGGGTGTCGCCGAAACCGCGACGGAGAGCGGCCGCATGGCGTCCCATTCCTCGAAGCGCAGCGGCCGGTTGTCCATGCAGGATGGCAGGCGGAAGCCATATTCGGCCAGCGTCGCCTTGCGCCTGAAGTCGCCGCGATACATGCCGCCGATCTGCGGCACGGTGACGTGGCTCTCATCGATGAAGACCAGCGCGTTGTCGGGAATGTATTCGAACAAGGTCGGCGGCGGATCGCCGGGCTGGCGGCCGGTGAGATAGCGCGAATAGTTCTCGATGCCGGCGCAGGAGCCGGTGGCTTCCAGCATTTCCAGGTCGAAGCGGCAGCGCTGTTCCAGCCGCTGTGCTTCCAGCAAACGGCCGGCGCGTTCCAGTTCAACCAGCCGGTGCTTGAGCTCTTCCTTGATCGACTTGATCGCCTGGTTCAACGTCGGGCGCGGCGTCACATAGTGCGAATTGGCGTAGATCTTGACGCTTTTCAGCTCGCCGGTCTTCTGGCCGGTCAGCGGGTCGAACTCGGTGATCTGCTCGATCTCGTCGCCGAACATCGAGATGCGCCAGGCGCGATCCTCCAGGTGGGCCGGGAAGATCTCGATCGTGTCGCCGCGCACACGGAACGAGCCGCGGACGAAGTTAATGTCCTGGCGCTTGTATTGTTGGGCGACGAGGTCGGCGAGCAGAGCCCGCTGGTCGAGCCGGTCGCCGATCTGCATCTGGAAGGTCATCGCCGTATAGGTCTCGACCGAGCCGATACCGTAGATGCACGACACCGAGGCGACGATGATGACGTCGTCGCGCTCGAGCAGCGAGCGCGTCGCCGAGTGGCGCATGCGGTCGATCTGTTCGTTGATCGAGGATTCCTTCTCGATGAAGGTGTCGGTGCGCGGAACGTAGGCTTCCGGCTGGTAATAGTCGTAATAGGAGACGAAATACTCCACCGCATTCTCGGGGAAGAATTTCTTGAACTCGGAATAAAGCTGCGCCGCCAGCGTCTTGTTGGGCGCCAGGATCAGAGCAGGGCGCTGCGTCTCCTCGATCACCTTGGCCATGGTGAAGGTTTTTCCGGAGCCGGTGACGCCAAGCAGCACCTGGGTGCGGTCGTTGTTATCGACGCCTTCGACCAGATCCTTGATGGCAGTCGGCTGGTCGCCGGCCGGCTCGAAGTCCGACACCATCTTGATGGCGATGCCGCCTTCCGACTTTTCCGGCCGGGCAGGGCGGTGCGGCGTCCACAGCACGCCGTCCTTGTGCAGCGGATTGCCGGATTCGATCAGCGCCGACAGTGCCGCCACCGTGGCGGTGACGCTGCTCGAGGCCATTGTCTCGGCGTCTTCCAGCGAGATGTCGAGGCCGGCGACAGGGTTGAGGCCGGCCGCGGTCCGCTCCCTGGCTGACGCCGCGCCGCCCATCGAAGTGCCACGCGAGCTGCGGCCCGGAGCGGCGGACCGCTCGGGAATCTTCTTCGACGGTTTTGGCGATTTGCCGCCGTCGCCCTTGCCGATCTGGCGCCCTTCCTTTTCGGCCTCCTGCTCGATCTGCTCGGCCCAGTCTGCGATCGAACCGGTCAGCGGCGTGCCCGATAGTTCGGGCTGCGGCATCTCGGCGAAGCCGCCTCTATGCAGTGGCTCCGAGGCATCGAGGAAATCGGTCAGCGGGCTGCGTCGCTTCGGCGCGGCGCGGTCGTCATTCGCCGTCGGCGGCGTTCTCTTGTCGGGGGATTTGGCCATGGCCCGAATATGGTGAGTCTTGGCCAAAATGGAAAGAGCGCGATGCGGCAAGGCGCATACCCGGATGCTGCTCCTGACAGAAGGTTGTCAGGAAGAAGTCAGGTATCAGGGGATGCCTGCCTGTCGTGGTCAGGCGCCGCGTGCGTTGTCCGTCGCCACCTGGGTCGGCGATCCATTGAGGCGCGGCACCACGACGAGGCGGGTGACCTTGCCCTTCTTGAAGGCGGCGAGGAAGCGGGCGTAGTCGCGGAAGACGACGCAGCCATTGGACTCGGCGCGGCCGCCGCGCAGCATGTAGGTGTGGGCGAGCAGGCCGTTGCGGTTGTACTTGTTACCGCCACCGACGGGGGTGAGGCGCAGGGCCTCGACGCCATGGAAGCGCGATTCACGCAGCGACAGATTGTAGGTGTTGGGCGGCGTCGGCCCACGATCCTTCACGTGGACATAGCGCGGCTGATCGACCATGGCGCCGAGGCCGGAATGCGCCTCGAGCCGCTGGCCGTCCGGCATGTAGACGGTCTTGGCGCTGATGTCATAGACGGCGACGCCGTGGCCGGCGCCGCTTCCGGGGCTCGGTCCGTTGAAAAGGTTCCTGAAGGCCTGGCCAAGACCGCCCGAAGGCGTATCCGGCTTGGCATAGGCCAGCACATCGCCGCCGCCGCGGCCCTGCCGCGTCGGTTGCCTGGCTTGCTGGACCGGCTTTGCCTGTGGCGCTGGCTTCTGCTGCACGATCTTGGGCTGTTGAGCCGGCTTGTCGTGCTCCACGGCCTTGGGTTGCGGCGCGTCATATTGCGGGCGGCGCGTCGGCAGCGGCACGTCGTCGGTCAGCGCATCCGGCAGCGCGGCGGCGTCGCCGGGCTGTTGCTGCTCGGTTTCGACAGGCGCAACCGCGACATCGGCCGAGGATTCGGTCACCGGCAGCGGCGAGGCGAAGGCCTCGTCCTCGACCGGCATCGACTCGACGAGGGCCAGCGCCAGCTGCGTGTTGTCAGGCGTCTGCGATTGGGCAAAGCCCTGCGGGGCCGGCGCGGTCTGGACCACAGTATCGGCGCGGGCGAAGCGTTCCGCCGCGGGAGCCGGCATGCCATCCGACAGGCTGGCCATCACCTGGACGGACGGCACCACCGATGCCTCGGTGATCTGCGCGCCGATGCTGGAAATCACCGGGCGGGCGTCGGCCACGGCAACAGGCCTGCCGGCGCCGGCAAAGGCAGCGGCAAGCTTGGTCGGCGACAGCGACGCCTCCATGCGTTCGAAGCGCTCCTGCGCTTTCGACTTTAGGATTGGCTGTTCGGGCTTCGCATGTGCAACGAGGCGCGCTGATTTTTCCGCCAGCGGGCTCACACTGGCCAGCTTGAAGCAGCTGGCGCCGCATTGCACGGCATGGTCATGCAGCGCCTGTGCGCCGCCATGGGCATTGGCCAGCACGAATGGCGCCGAGGATCTGAGGAAATGCTGCTTCAGCGGATCGGCCATCGCCAGCGAGCCCGGCATGGCGAGCGTCTGCGGCAGGCCGCCGCCCGACGTTGCCGACAGCGAAGCGCCGACGGAGCTGAGGCCAGCCATTGTGCCGATCAGCCAGAGGCCGACAGCGGCGCTCGCACCGGGTACCGCGACCCAGCGGACGATCCGTTTCGGATTGAAGGAAGGGGCACGCTGCGCATCGACGAACTCGCCGCCTTCGCGTTGGTCCCAGATTATTTTGTGTTTACTCGACAACGCCATGCAACCAATCTTGCTCCAATCGGTTTTCCCCGTACGTGGCCTTGTCAGCCGCGACGACCATTCTGCGAGTGATCCCAGGTGGTCCCCGACGCGTTTGCCGCGCCTGTCGTTGGTTGCCGATTGCTTCAAAATATGGACAAAGTTGGTTAACCAATCCCTCTCAAAACCAACCGAGAGACGTGGACTTTGTGCCAAAAAAGGCTCGTCCACGATCATGCACGCGGTATTTCAGCCCTTCCGAGGCAAGTTTGCTGCCTGCTTTTGACGGCCGAGTCAAGCAAAACGGCCCTTGCTAATTTAAGACAGAGGCGCTTCAGCAGGCCCTGCGGCAATGCGGCGCGCCATTCCACAGTGCCGAAAAAGCCGATGGCCTCGCAAAAACTGTTGCCCGTTTGCAACATTTTCCCGGCCCGGACGCCGACCTGCCGACGGCCATTGACTCGTTTTGGGAGGCGGTGCAATCCCGTTGAAGGGCTTGGTTTTGGGGTGGCAAAGGGCACTTTTGGAGGCTTTTCCATGAAGCGTCGGGATTTCTTGACGCTGTCGGCGGGTGCGGCGGCGTTCTCCATTCTTCCAGCCAGCGTCAGGGCTGCCTTGCCGGTGGCCTATGACCGCAACGCCGAAGTGCCGTTCAAGGACAAAAAGTCGTTCATCGACTGGATGGTGGCCAATCGCGGCGAGGATCCGAAGTTTTTGGCCGAGCGATTCGATCGCTTCCAGATCATGGTCTACAACAAGGATGTGCTGGACGACCGCAACAAACGCGCCTTCCTTTCGACGCCGCGCGAAGAATTCGTCCTGCCGCAGAATCTGGGGCGCGCCTACGACCACGCCTTCCTCGACATCGGCTATGGCGTGACCATTTCCGGCCCGCATCTGGTCGGACGCATGACGACGGCCATCGACGTGCAGTTCGGCGAAGCGGTGCTCGAGGTCGGCACCGGTTCGGGCTACCAGTCGGCGTATCTCGCCAACCTCACCGACAAGGTCCACACGATCGAGATCATCAATCCGCTGGCGCAGCGCACGCGCCGCACCTATGACGCGCTGATCGATCGGGGCTACAGCGTGTTCGGCTCGGTCACCAGCCGCAACGCCGACGGCTATTATGGCTGGGAAAGCGTCGGCCCGTTCGACAAGATCATCGTCACCTGCGGCATCGACCACATACCGCCGTCGCTGCTGCAACAGCTCAAGCCCAATGGCGTCATGGTCATTCCGGTCGGCCCGCCGGGCGCCCAGCACGTGCTCAAGGTGATCAAGCAGCAGCTCGCCGACGGCACGTTCAACATCGTCCGCTCGGACATCTACAATGGCAAGGTGGTGCCGTTCGTGCCGTTCACCAAGCTGGAAGGCGACCAGATCGTCGGTACGCACAACGGTTGAGTTGCCGCATCATGGGGCCCGAATGACGGCTGTCGTATCGACCTCTCGACCAAGCATCGCCTCGCTGGAGGCGCCGCGGTTAACGCACTATCTCGCGGTCGGGCTGATCGCTGGCACCATCATCGCGTTGCAGATCGCGGCGATGCGGGTGTTCGCGGTCGGCAGCTGGTCGCATTTCGGCTCGCTGGTGGTCAGCCTCGCCATGCTTGGCTTCTCGCTGTCCAGCGTCGTCATCTTCGCCGGCAAGGGCTGGTTCGATCGCCACTGGCAAGGTGCTGCCACCGGAGCCCTGATGCTGATCGGCCCGCTTGCCGTCGGCGCCAACCTCGTCGCCCAGACGGTGCCGTTCAACGCCATCTTCCTGGTCTCCGATCCCGCGCAGAAATGGCGGCTGCTCGCCAATTTCCTACTCTATCTCCTGCCGTTCCTGGCCGGTGCATTCTTCCTCGGCATCGTCTTCCTAAAGAGCCGCACCGCCTTCGGTCGCGTCTATTTCGCCGATCTTACCGGCTCTGGGCTCGCCGGCCTCGTCGTGCTGGTGTCGCTCTATCTGTTCGCGCCGGAAACCATCATCGTCGTGCCGCTGCTGCTGTGGGCGGCCGGTTCGCTGCTGTGGTTCTTCGCATTCGGCGCCTGGAAAAGCGTTGTCGCAGGGGTTGTCGTGGCGGCGCTGTCGATATCAGGCTACCTCATGCTGCCAGGCTGGCTCGGCATACCCGACATTGCCGTGTCGCAGTACAAGGGCGTCGCCTACGCCCGCAACTTTCCGGATGGCAAGCGCATCTACCGCAGCGTCTCGCCGTTCGGCGATCTGCAGGTCTATGCCAGCTCCTACATGCATTTCGCGCCGGGCCTGAGCGACAATGCCGCCTTCGGCATGCCCGAAGTGCCGGCCAACACCTATGTCGGCATGTATCGCGACGGCGACGGGCCGGAAGGCATCATGCGCAACCTGGCACCGGCCGAGCAGGTCTACTTCCGCTATCTGCCGATGCACTATCCCTATGTCATCAAGGAGAAGCCGAAGACCTTCGTCGTGCAGTTCGGCGGCGGCATCTCCACGCAGGCCGCGCTCAATGCCGGTTCGACCTCGGTGACCGTCGCCGAGAGCAACCCGATGACGTTGCGGGCATTTCGCGATCCGATCCTTAGGGATGTCACCGGCGATATACTGGCCGAACCGCGGCTCAAGGTCATCGACTATGACGGGCGCCTGTTCCTCGCCAACACGACGGAGCGCTACGACGTCATCGACCTCAGCCTCGCCGACAGCGTCGGCCTGTCCAATCCGGGCGGCTTCGCCATCTCGGAGAAGTATGCTTACACGCATGAGGCGATGCTGAGCTACATGCATGCGCTGGCCGATGGCGGCGTGCTGTCGGTGACCTTGTGGAACAAGGAAGAGCCGCCGAAATCGGTGCTGAAGCTCTATGCGACCCTCGCCGAGGCGGCCAAAACCTTTGACCCGCAAGGTGCCGCCAACGACATCTTCGCCGTGTCGAGCTATCTCTCGACGACGACGGTGCTGTTCAAGCGCGGCGGTTTCAGCGAGGCCGAAATCAAGACGCTGCGCGACTACACCAAGTCGATGTCCTGGGAGGAAGTCTATTATCCAGGAATGGTTTATGACGGTTCGGGCGCGCAAAAGGTGCTCGATGATTACCGCGCCTCGATCTTCGGCAGCGGACAGGATGCGACGCTGACCCAGCCGGCCGCCGATGCGCCTGCCGACCCGACCGCGCCTGGGAATCCCGACTGCGACCCGACGGCACCTGCCGATCCGACGCTGGACACCTGTGCGGGCGCCGGCGGCGATGCCGACCCGCAAGTGTTGCCGGCGACGGAACTGCAGCGCATGACCTGGCACGCGCTTTTGACCGGCGGTTGGGAAAAACTCGCTGGCGACTATGTCTTCGACGCGCGGGCGCTGAGCAACGACCAGCCCTATTTCGCCGCCTATGTGAAGGTCGCCGACCTGCCGCGCACGCTCGACCGGCTCGACCTGTTCCAGGACGATTGGGGCTATCTCTTGATCTGGGCGACGCTCGGCATCGCCTGCATCACCGCGGCGTCGCTGGTGCTGCTGCCGGTCCTCTTCGGCTGGCGCATCGTGTTCTCGCGCTCGCGCGGCAAGCTCGGCACCATCCTCTATTTCGCCTGTCTCGGCCTCGGCTACATCATGGTCGAGGTCGGGCTGATCAGCCGCTTCACCGTGGCGCTCGCCAATCCGACCGTGTCGGCCTCGGTGCTGATTTCGTCGATGCTGGTGTTTTCGGGCCTCGGCAGCCTGTTTGCCGAGCGCATCTTCGACCGCGCCAGGGCGTTGCTGCCGGTCGTGCTTCTGGCGATCTGCGCGCTGCTGCTCGCCTATGGCTTCTATCTGTCGCCGGTGCTCGACTGGATCGGCGCCTATCCCTATGCCGTGCGTTTGCTGCTCTGCTTCCTGCTGGTGTCGCCGCCCGCCTTCCTGATGGGCATGCCGATGGCCACCGCCATGACCTGGCTGGCGCGGCTCGGCAAGGAGCATCTGTTCGTCTGGGCCTGGGGCATCAATGGCTGCTTCTCCGTCATCGGTTCGGCCGCCGTGCCAATCGTCGCCACCAGTTTCGGGCTGAGCGCCGTGCTGCAATGGTCGGCGATCGCCTATCTCGTCGCCATTCCGGCCTTCTTCGCCGTGCTGTTGCCGTCGAAGGCGCCGGCTGTGCGGCTGGTGCCAGCCTGATGCCGGACCGGCGCGCCATCGTTGCTGGATTGCTGGCCACGGCGGCGTTTCCGGTGGCAAGCCAGGGGGCGCGCTTGCACAAGGCCATCTCGACCATCGTGCCGTTCAAGGCGTCTCCCTTTCCCTATCGGGGCAAGCTGCCCGATGGTTCCGCGCCGTTCCTCGACGTCACGGCGGCGGATGGAAGGCGCGGCCACACCTCGCCGCGCGGCGGCATCTATTGGGAAGATGAGACCTATTCCGACCGCTCAACATTGCTGGCGGTGCCGAAAGGCTTCGATCCGGCCAAGCCGGCGGTTATCGTCGTGTTCTTCCACGGCAATGGCGCCACGCTGCAGCGCGACGTGGTCGACCGCCAGCGCGTCGTCGCCCAGGTCGAGGCCTCTGGCCTCAACGCCGTTCTGGTGGCGCCGCAATTCGCCAGCAATGCGCAGGATTCCAGCGCCGGCAATTTCTGGACGCCGGGCTATTTTGCCGGATTCGTGGCTGAGGCGGCTCAAGGATTGGCCAAACTCACTGGCGCCAAGGCGGCAAAGTTCGACGCCATGCCGGTTGTGCTGGTCGCCTACAGCGGCGGCTACAATCCTGCAGCCTCTATTCTCAAGAACGGTGACGTCGGCGGCCGCGTGCTCGGCATCATCCTGCTCGACGCGGTGTTTGACGAGGCCGACATTTTCGCCAGCTGGATCGCGCAGCACCGGAAGAGTTTCCTCGTCAGCGCCTATGGCAAATCCTCGGCCTCCGGCAATGCCGAGATCAGGCAGTTGCTGGTCAGCCAGGGCATCGCGCCCAGTTCGGATCCGCCGCGCCGCCTCGAAGCCGGCACTGTCGCCTTCCTCGCCTCGGATGCCGCTCACGATACGTTCGTCACCCGGGCGTTCGTCGGCAACCCGCTGCAGTGGTTGCTGGGCAGGCTGCATGGGTTCTCGCGTTAGAATATGTTTGCATTTGCGCGATTGATGGGCAGCATCCTACGCTAGATTGTTTGCGTACGAGAAAACTCACGAGGCTGAGTGATGGTTGCGGTGGTCGGAGATCGAACGTCCTTTGCGATCGAAAGTGCAATCACGCAGGCATTTCCCAACATTGCGCAACGCGCGTTGGGATACTTCGTCATTCACATCCGAGGAAAGGCGTATGGCGTCCAGAAGCCTGGTGCCTCGATGTTGGGCTGCTCCTTCGAGGCGGTAAATGATCGACTGCGGCGACGCGGAACGCATCAAGTTCCGTTTCTATCGACCATCGACGCGCCGCTGATTGCCGAGGCGTACCTTGATGCCTGGTACAGGCAAACCGCTCGTGTTGATTATTTCGGGCTGCCGGCCGCTGATTTCACCGAAATTCTCCATGGAAACGCGATCGTATGGGCTCCGGATGGTGATGAGTCATTCGATGACGGAAGCCATATTCTCCAATTCGACGTCGGCCACCAGGTTCGCCTCATCGCTTCCGCACATGCGGAATCTCCCGAGGATGTCGGCGGCACGGTTGTGGAGAAATGGCTCGACGACGAGGTTTTCTACAGCGTTCTCTCTCGTTGGAGCGAGCAGTTCGCTGCTGAGTGGGCGAATAAATCAAATGAGAATAGTGCCTCCTCGGTATCGAACTGATTGATGGAACGTCGCGTTGACCTGACACGGATTCACCGAGGCAAGGCGCGATCAACTCCGATATCGGCAATGGCAGCCAGTTCGGCGGCAACCGCCGCGGCGCTGCGTGCCTTTGGACCGTGTTCAGGCCAGACGAGACGGCGCTTGATGGTCAGTGCCGGCACGTCGCGGGCGATCTCGACGAGATGGCCGGGTTCGAGGTGGCGCCGCAGCACCAGTTCGCTTGCCAGCAAAGCGCCCATGCCGGTGATCGCCGCCTGTGCCGCGACGATGGTCAGGCCGAAGCGTGGACCCTGGTCGATGCCTTTCGGCTGGCGGCCGGCGGCAGCGAACCAGTCGCGCCATGCGGGATAGACGTCGTCGCCCATCGTCGGATCGATGTGCAGCAGCGGCATGCTGTCCAGCACCTCGGCCGCATCGGGCCTGCCATGGCCGCGAACCAAAGCGGGCGCACAGGCCGGGATCATCCGTTCGGTGAACAGGTCGAGCGAGGCGAGGTCGGGGGCGGCACCCCTGCGATAACTGATGGCGAGGTCGACGCCTTCCTCGGCCATGGCGTCGAGCGCGACCGAGGCGACGATGCGGACGTCCAACTTGCCCAGCGCTGTCCGCACCCGGCTGAGCCGGGGCGCCAGCCAAAGCGAGGCGAAGGAGGGATCGGCCGAGATGGTGAAGGTCTCGGCCCGCCGTTCGAAACGCAGCCGGCGCATGCCGGAGGCAAGCGCGTCGAAGCCGCGGTCGATGTCAGGCAAAGCGGCCTCGGCGGCGCGGGTCAGCACAATGCCATTGCCTTCGCGCCGGACCAGCTTGACGCCGAGCCGTTCCTCCAACTGGCGGATCTGGTGGCCGATGGCGCCGGGCGTGACGCGCAGCTCCTCGGCGGCACGCGTCAAGCTGCCGGCCCTGGCGGCGGCCACCAGCGCCCGCAATCCGGAAAGCGGCAAATCCCTCAGCGTCGTCATGGTTTGAATTTACTTCAAAACTTGCAGAAGGGAACTCGTTTGAATACTGGTTTTTCCTTGCCTAGGCTGGTCGAAGAAATTCAACCGTAGGGGACGCCAGATGCTCGACACGCCAAAGCATGCAAGCCAGCCAAGACACGCAGCCTTACAAGCGGCGCCGATCTGCGCCATGCGGACCGCAGGCGCACACGTCGCGGTCGAATTTGCGGACGGCCGCTCGGCAAAACTCTCGACGCGCTGGCTGCGGCTCGCCTGTGAATGCGAGCAATGCGGCGACACCGCCTCGGGCAAGAGATGGCTGACGCCGGCTGATGTCGACAAGGCCATTCATGCCGAAAGTTTCGACGTCTCCACGCCGGGGCAAGTGACCGTTATCTGGCAGGATGGACATGTCTCGCGCTACGACGCGGTCTTGCTCGCCGGCCATGTCGGCGGTTTAGGTCCGGTCCGTTTCCAGCCGCAGCTGTGGGACAGCGACCTCGCCGCACGGCTCGGGCGCTTCGCCTTCGACGCGGTGGTCGCGGATGACGAGGCGCTGTTCCAGTCGCTCAGGGCGTTGCGCGATCACGGCATCGCCATGCTGACCGGCGTTCCGGCCGAGACGGAGGCGACGGCGCGGGTCGCGGGCCGCTACGGACCGATCCGCGAGACCAGCTACGGCAAGGTCTTTGACCTGATCTCGCGGCCGGATGCGCGGGTGGCGGGCGAGACGGCGCGGGCGCAGATCCCGCATACGGACGAGCCGTTTCGCTATGCGCCGCCGGGTTTTATCTTTTTCCATGCTATCCGCACGGGTGCTGGGAGCGGCGGTACCTCGCTGATGGTCGATGGTTTTCATGTCGCCGAGCTGATGCGGAGGCGCACGCCCGAACTGTTCGAGCTGTTGACGCGGCACGGCGTCACCTTCCACCGCGAGCATGAAGGCGAAGTGTTCTTCAGCGCCGAGGCGCATGTCATCAGCCTCGACGCGGCGGGCGCCGTCACCGGCATCCGCTACAATGACCGCTGCCTGGCGCCGCAATGGGCTCCCTTGGACCGGATCGACGGCCTGATCGAGGCGCTGGCCGAACTGACGCGGCTGGTCTGCGACCCGCAGAACCAGTTCCAGCACCAGTTGCAGCCGGGCGAAGTGCTGGTCTTCGACAACCAGCGCGTCCTGCATGGCCGCAGCGCCTTCGACCCGACGCTCGCCGTGCGGCATCTCAGAAGCTGCAATATTGATCGTGACGGCGTGCACAGCGCGTTTCGGTCGCTGGCCAGACGTTTCGCGCCGGGGGAGGCGGAAGCGGTGTTGTATCAAGGAGCGATTTTCTGAGAGCCAAGGGCAGGGTTTCCTCGCCTTCGCTTTGCGCTGCGGCATGCAGCTTGGCGCATGCATTGGCTTATGCTGCGCTGGTCGACCCCCACTCCGTCTCGGCTTCGCCGAGCCACCTGCCGGGGCGAGCCACGGGTCTCGCCCGTCCTTCGGACCCCCCGATCGACGGGGTAGAGGAAAGGCGCCAAGCTCGTCCAGCAAAGCTCCTTTCCTTTCCCTCCGGAGGGGGGAAAGGTGGCGCTGCGAAGCAGCGACGGATTGGGGGAACCACGTGGCAATCAAGCCGCGGGCCGATCAGCGGCTCAGTTGAACCACAGCGCAAACGTCAAAAATCCGCCGCCGCCGAACTCGCGCTGGATCTGGTCGAAATCCTCGCTGGTCAGGATCTTGCCGCTTTCAAGGTAGGGCGCGATGCCAGGGCCGGTGATCGACAGCACCAGGTCGAACGTCTTCGGCTCGTCGAAGAAGCGCTTCATGTTGATGCCTTTGCCGGTGATGCGGAAGTGCGGCAGCAGCGCGCGGCCTTCGAGCAGGTCCTCGGCCATGGTCAAGGCGGCAAGCCAGGCCTGCACCTGTTCCTCGCCGACTTCGAGACCGGTGAGCGGGTTCGCGCCCTTCTGCTGCGGTCCCGGCAATCATTCGCGGTCATTGTCGGTCTCGGCGCGGATCGCCTTCCAGTCCTCGCGCGACAGCCGGATCATTTCGAGCAATTCCTGGCGCGCCGCCTTGCGGCGCTCCGGCTCGATCACCGGCCAGTTGATCATGTGCACCATCGAGATGAAATCGGCGATGCGCCATTCCGAGGAGAAGATGCTCGAGCCCATCTCGCTCGGCGGCGGCACGAGGATGTCCTGCAACGGCAGCTTGGCGCGCGGGAACAGCATGTGGAAGGAGCCGTCAAAGGTGCTCCTGAAATCATGCGCCAGCCAGAAATCGGCCTGCGCCATCAGGAACTCGGCATAGCCCTGCAGCCAGTAGCCGTCGGCGCGGTCGAAGCGGAAGGTCAGCGCGGGTGCGGTATCGCCCTGCGAGATGCTGCCGCGCGACAGCGCGGCCATGATCGCCGCCATGCTTTCATCGGGCGCGATCGTGCCGTCCTCGTTGAGGTCGATGCCGACATGGGTGAGGTCGATGACCATGCCGATATCGGCATCGGCGGGCACCGAGCCCAACGTCGCGGCGGATTTCGCCAGCCGGTCGCGAAAGGCGACCAGTATGGCGCGGAACTCTTCGTAGGTCAGCGGCTCGGGATTGGGATTTGATGGTACCGGCAGCTGCATCAGCGGCAGAATGAAGGATTGCGGGCTTTCGAAGCCATGCCGGTGCAGGCCGCTGGCGAGCAGCTCAAGTGCTGTGAAGAATTCTCCGGCGCCGGCGGCATAGGCCGACGCCGGATCTTTCGATGCGGCGGCCTCCAGCGTCGACAGGGCGCTGTCACGCGCGGCCACGGTCTTCGCCTCGAACAGCGCTGTTGCCGCTTCGGGCATGGCGGCACTGGCGGAAGACCAGGGCATAAGCACAATGAAAGCGGATGCCAGCAGGCTTGCTATTCGTGTCATCGTTTCCCCTCCCATGTATTGTTGCGGGCGACCATACACGAATGTCGGCCTATGCGCTTCAACCCGCCCACTGGACAGTCTAAACAAGGCAAACAATTGGGCGTCGCGTGTCGAACTATCCGCTTTCCTACAAGCTGTCCTGGCTGCCGCGTTTCCTGAAGCCGTCGCTTGACGGCGACGGCAACGGGTTTGCGCCGATGGCGGGGACGTTGATGCAGCCACCACCGGGAAAGACGGTGCGGCTGGCCTTCATCGGCGACATTTCGGCGGTGGCCAACAGCCGTGCGCCGGATTGCGATCCGGCGATCAAGGCGCTGCTCGGCACCGCCGATCTGGTGATCGGCAATTGCGAGAGCCCTGTCGTGGACAGGCCAAGCGCCGTGCTCGGCACGAAGCTCGGCACGCATCATGCGATGAGCGAGCGGTTTCTGGCCGAGGCGCTGGCGGCGGCCGGCATTGCGCGCGAAAAACTCGTGCTGTCGCTGGCCAACAATCATGTGCTCGACCAGGGCGTCGCCGGTTTCGACGACACGGTGGCAGCGCTGAGGCGGCTCGGCATCAGCACTATCGGCCTGGCCGCCAATGGTCCGGTTCAGCCGGTCAAGGTCGGGCCGCTGAATGTCGGCTTCGCGGCCTTCACGCTGTGGCGCAATGCGGATGAAGATTTGTTTGCCGGGCGTGTGTCGATGGACCCGACAGGCTGGCAGCGCGATGGTTTCGATCTTCTCTGCGCCGTGCCGCATTGGGACTGGGAGTTCCGGCATTTTCCACGCACCGGAACAAGGGCATTGGCCCGGCGCCTGGCCGGCCAGGGTGTCGGGCTGATCGCTGGCCATCACGCCCATGTGGTGCAGCCTGTGGAGCGGATCGGCGACGCGGTCATCGCTTACGGGCTCGGCGATTTCCTCGGCACCGCTCTTGCCCGACAGCCATGGCCGGGGCGCATTGGCGGGATTTTCGTTGCCGATGTCAGTGCGGATGCAGGGACGCGTGGTGCGATTGCGTCTTACCGGCTGCATCCCTTTGTGCGGCTGCGCGCCGGCGACTATGAGCGGCTAGTGCCGGTGGAGGGTTTGGGGGGCGCGATGAGGGCAAAGGTCGAGGGGCGATTGAGAGCGGTCTTCCCTTCTTCCCTTGTGGGAGAAGGTGTCGCCGAAGGCGACGGATGAGGGGTGCTCCAGGGAATACCAGCGTCTCACTCCGCTGGAACACCCCTCATCCGTCTCGGCGCTGACGCGCCGATCCACCTTCTCCCACAGGGGGAGAAGGAAGAAGTGCCATCCGTCTGGCGTCGCTCCTGCAAAACCAGCTATCATGAGCATAGTCAGGCGGCGGAGAGATGGCGGTGGAAACAGCGGATTTCATGCCTGATGAGACTGAGATCGCAGCCATCCGGAAGGGCATCGAGGCCTACGAAGCGGCGCGGGCTTCGACGCTGCGGCAGGTGCGCTGGCGGACGCCGTTTTTCGTTGGTTTGGTGCTGGTGGCCGTGGCGCTGATCGCCTGGCTGTTCAACAAGGTCGCCGACCCGCACGAGCAATGGTTTTCGACGCCGCATGTGTTTCTCTACATCATCGGTTTCGTGACGGCGATCCTGCTCTATTTCCGGGCGATCCGGCCGGCGACGCGGCTGCAGCAGTCGTTTCGCGAGACGCTGATGCCGATCATCTTCGGCTTCATCGGGGATATGCGCTACCAGCACGACGTGACGCCGAATTCCTTCGACCGGCTACCGCGCGAGACGGTCGGCGGCGCCAGCATGAGCCGCTTCGACGATATCATATCGGGACGCTATGACGGGTTTGCGTTCGAACTCTATGAAGCGGACCTTTGGGATGGGGCGTCGACCAAGACCAAGGCGACAACCTTCAAGGGCGTCATCGTCGCCTTCGAGGCCATCGAGCCATTCCCGGGAATATTGGTGGCGACGCGGCACACCAATGCGGTCATGGGCTTCTTCCGCGGCATGTTCGCCAGCAAAATGCAGGAACTGTCATCCGGCGTGTCCGAACTCGATGCGGCCTACGAATTCCGCACCGACAATGTCGAGGCGGCGCGGCCGCTGGTGATGGGCCGGCTGGCGCAGGCGCTGAAATGGCTGGGCGAGACCTGGCCGGACGATCCGGCCCGCGTCGCGCTCAATGGCGGCGACGGTTTCCTGCTGTTGCCGCAGGCGAAGGATTTCTTCGAGCTGCCCGAAATATCGGTGCCGCTCGACTATACCAGGCATGTCGCGCCGATGATCTCGGACATGGGCGCCATGCTGGCGACGGCAGCGTTGGTGCGCAAGATCGGGGCGAAGGATTAGCCGAAGCGCTTGGACCATGAAACAAAACGTGTCCGCGACGACTTTTCTGGGCCGTTTCGTGATGCCGCCAAGCTGCAAATGCGGCAGTGGCGTGATGGACGCCAGACAGCACCTAACCGACTCTTTTCATAGCGGAAGTCGTTGATGTGATTGATCGTCGAACTGGCCGATCTTGTCGACCCGCGAACAATGTGTCTGAATTAAGCCTATGATTCTGTTTGCGAAAATTCATCCAACGTGATTTGCGGACAGCAGGCTCTCCGGCCCAGTCTCGGCTCGTTCGGTGCTGTCGCTACCCGGCGGCCCGGAAAACCGAAACAGTACGGAGTACATCCGATGAAAAGAACCCTCGTAACCACCGCCGCTCTGCTCGCCTTCCTCGGTACGGCCTATGCCGCGTCCGTTCAGGGCACCATCCAGGCGGTCGACCCGACGACCAAGTCGATCACACTCGACGACGGCAAGATCTACCAGCTGTCGCCGGAAGCGAATGTCGGCAAACTAAAGGTCGGCGCCAAAGTGGCTGTGACCGTCGATGACAAGACCGGCATGGTGACGTCGATCAAGAAGGCTTCGTAGAGTTCGCCAGCGTTGGAGCTTCTCCCTTCTCCCCGTTTACGGGGAGTTGAGGAGTGCTCCGCGCAGCGGCAGGCGGACGAGGGGGCAGCGCAACCGTGCGAGATTAGCCCTGTGATATCGGAACATCAGCCACCCTGATACCGAAATGGCGCCATGGCTCCGCCACGCGCTCCTATGGTTTTTGCCAAAAAGCCGCGCTATCCCTTGGTCAACGGGGGATATCCATGGCCGAGGACCAAAAAGGCTTCCGCCTGTCGCGCCGGCTGGTGCTCGGTGCGGCGGTGGTCGGCGGCGCGGTGCTGTGGGGCGGAACCACCATGGCGCGGCTGGCGCGCGGGCCTTCGGGGCCGAAGAATGCCGGCCGTATCGCCGATATTGACGGCATTGCCCTGCCGCTGAAACCGATCGCCAGTCCACCGGCCTTCGATCCTTCGCTGCCCTGGTCGGCCAAGGGCGGCGACATCAACGATGCCAGTGGCCTGTCGCGGACGCCGGTCTATGGTGTGGTCGAGGTCAGCGAGGAAGACCATATCGCCAAGGCGCTGGCCTTCGCCCGCGCCAACGGGCTGAAAGTCTCGCTGGCCGCCATGCGCCATTCGATGGGCGGGCACGCCTTCGACGACAATGCGCTGGTGCTCGACCTCAAGAAGTTCAACAAGGTCAGCGTCGATGCGGCGGCCAAGACCATGACGCTGCAGCCAGGCGCGCGCTGGCACGACATCCAGAATATGCTGCATCCGCGTTTCGCGGTGAAGGCGATGCAGTCGACCGACATCTTCTCCGTCGGCGGCTCGCTGTCGGTCAACGCGCATGGCATGGACCATCAGGCGGGCTCGGTGGCGGGCTCGATCCGCTCGATGCGGGTGATGCTGGCCGATGGGTCGGTGACGACTTGCTCGCCGAGCGAGAACACCGAGCTGTTCCGCCACGTCGTCGGCGGCTATGGCCTGTTCGGCGTGGTGCTGGAAGCAACGCTCGACATCGTCGACAACGCCGTCTACCGCACTTCGCGCGAAATCATCAAATCTGACGATTTCCCGAACTTCTTTGCCGAGGTATTGGAGCCGAACAAGGATATCGGCCTGTTCTACGGCCATCTGTCGACGGCGCCGGGCAACTTCCTCGAGGACATGATCGTCTACCGCTACGACAAGGTGGCCGAAGAGCCGCCGGCCGATCAGCCTGATATCGGCGAACCGGGCTCGGTCGGGCTGAAGCGGGTGATCATCAACCTGGCGAAATGGGGCAGCCTGTTCCAGGAGCTGAAGTGGTTCACCGAAAAGACGCTGGAGCCGAAATTCGAAAGCTGCACGGTGGCGCGCACGGCGGCGATGGCGCAAGGCGAGGCCTGTCTCGTCACCCGCAACAATCCGATGCACGATTCGGTGCCGTATCTGTTCAACGACCTGATGGACGAGACCGATATCCTGCACGAATATTTTATTCCACGCCGTGCGTATAATCCATTCATCACGGAGGCTCGCGAGATCCTGCGCAACCAGTCGCTGCCGGTGCTCAACGCCTCGGTGCGCATCGTCCACAAGGAGGATGTGGCGCTGACCTACGCGCCGGAGCCGGCCTATTCGCTGGTGCTCTACATCAACCAGCCGACCGATGCCGACGGCAATGCCAGGATGCGGGCGCTGACGCGGGCATTGATCGACGTGACCATCAAGCATGGCGGGCGTTTCTTCCTGCCCTATCAGCTGCATTATACGGCCAGGGAGTTGCTGGCCTCCTATCCCGAACTGCCGGCTTTCCTCGCCTCAAAGCGGCATCATGACCCAACGGAACTGTTTTCCTCGACCTTCTACCGTGCCATCAAGGCGCTGAGCGGGGTGGCGTAAGCAGGAGAACAATCAATGCGGATGGTATCGGCGGCAGCCCTCACTCTCATCGCGCTGTGCGCTGGACAGGCCGGAGCCGAGGACCTCAAGGCCTTCAAGCTGACCATCGATGGCGTGACGGTCGATATCGATCCCGGCGAGAGCGCAAATGTGACGCTGCCCGGCGGCAAGCAGAGCAAGGTGACGCTCCAACGCAACGACTTCGCCACCTTTTCCGGCGACAGTTTCTCCTTCGTCCATCCGAGCACGATTTCGGTGACCAAGACCGATCTTGGCGAAAACATCACGCAATATCTGATGGCCTCGGCGCTGGGCACGATCGTCGTCGTGCAGGAATACGGCAAGATGAACCCGGTGTCGCTCAACCAGCTGATGCTGCAGGAGATGACCCGGGAATCGGTGCAGGCCGGCGCCGAACTGACGCAGCAGCCGACGACGCGCAAGCTCGCCGACGGCAAGGAACTGACCGGCATCCGCGCCGAGGTGAAGACGCGCACCGACACCGCGTATTTCGAGATCGTCGGCTACGGCCTCGCCGATCAGGGCCTGCTGTTCATCACGCGCGTCGGCAGCGAGGACCTGGGCACCGAACAGCCGCTGATCGACAAGTTCTGGGAGAGGCTCAAGGTCAAGATGTAATACCAACGGTCTTGGCTGCTGACTCTTTTGTGATTTTGGCCGATTTGCGCGCCGTGATTCCCTATTGCCGAAGGAGATTCGGCGATGGGATCAGCGGTGAAGTTGCGGACGAACTTTTCGGCGGGGGAGCTTCGCCGTCTTGCCCGGAACTCAAAGGATGTGCGCCAGAGCAGCCGGCTGTTGTCGATCGCAGCGGTTCTGGACGGCATGAGCCGGGCCGATGCGGCCCGGATCGGCGGGATGGATCGCCAGACGCTACGCGACTGGGTGCATCGGTTCAACACGGCCGGCCCCGATGGTCTTGTGGACCAATGGGCGCCGGGACCAGCGTCCCGGCTGTCGCATGAGCAGCAGGCCGAACTGGCCGCGCTTGTGGAGAAGGGCCCGGATCGTGCCGTCGATGGCGTCGTTCGCTGGCGGCGGATCGACCTGAAGAAAGCCATCAAGGACCGCTTCGGCATTGATTATGACGCGCGCTATGTCGGGAAGCTGCTGCACAAGCTCGGCTTCTCCCACATGAGTGTGCGACCGCGTCATCCGGCGCAGGATGCCCATATCATCGAGGAATTCAAAAAAACTGGCCTCGCACGCTGAAGGCGCATCTTTGCGACTTGCCGCCGCGCACGAAGGTGGAGATCTGGTTCCAGGACGAAGCAAGGATCGGCCAGAAGAACGGGATTGTACGGCAGTGGGCCAGACGCGGCACGCGGCCGCGACAGCCGGCCGACCAGCGCTACAAGAGCGCCTACCTGTTCGGCGCCATCTGCCCAGCACGTGGTACCGGGGCGGCTCTCGCACTGCCGTTTGCCGATACCGAGGCCATGCAACTCCATATCAACGAGATCAGCCGCCATGTCGAAAAGGGCGCCCATGCCGTACTCGTCATGGATCGCGCCGGATGGCACACCACCGCAAACCTCAGCATACCGGACAACATCACCCCGATCTTCCTGCCGTCGCGCGCGCCGGAGCTGAACCCGGTCGAGAACGTCTGGCAGTATATGCGCCAGAACTGGCTCTCCAACCGTGTCTTCGACAGCTATGACGATATCATCGATGCGGCCTGCGACGCCTGGCAGAAACTCCTCGCAGATTCCGAGACCATCACATCAATCGGGATGCGCCAATGGGCCCATGTCGGTCAAACCCCATGACTCTTGGTATAAGTGGGTCGAAGGCGCCTCGTCTATTGGCATATTCTCGAGAACGAATTGCACAGCATTGGTGCGCTATGAATCGAATGACCCAACGGGAATCAGAGATAGGTGAGTAGCTCTCAAATGGAGAAATATTTCTGACCCTCGGCCATGTATTATGTTGTGGCTGCAGTTGGGTTTGTAGTTGTTTTTATCTTAATCAACGGAATCGGAATTGGAATCTTTTGGGGTCTGTTTGCGCTGTTTGGATATTTGGCGCTGGTCATATCCATCAAGGCATGGCGACTGAGACGGCATCCGCGAAGCGTCTATCAAGTCGAATTGACCAAACGGAGACTGGGCGACTGACACCGCTGGATAGAACCCGCCGGCAGGCCTTTGATCGTGTGTCATACGTCGGCAGCAGGTCGTGAGCCGAGACGCTAGCGGCCTACAGTCCCGTCGGCACCAGGCCAGCCAGCCAGTTCACGGAGCGTTTGGCTGCGTCGGCTGTTGCGGAAGCCGCGCGGCCAAGATCGGTCTTGACCACGGCATAGCCGTTCTTCGTGCGATAGAGCACGCCGGTTCCGCCATCGACCACTTGTTCATAGGCGACGGGCCGGGCAGCGTCCGCCTCGACGGCCGTCGTCGGCGTGCCGACCGAGACGCTCGGCCGATGGCTCAGTTCCGGCGGCAGCGGGCTCTCGACCTTGACGACCCGGCTGACGGGCTTCAGTTCCGGGCGGGACGCGGTGGCGGCCAGTTGCGAGGAGGACGAGGAACCCTTGGTCCGGCAGATGCCGGACACCAGCGGATAGTCGAAATTGCGCTGGTGCAGGATCTGGCTCTTCATCGCGGCTTCGCACTCGGCGATCGTCGACCATTTGGCCGGCGTCTCGCCGATATATTCGCAGAGCTTGGCGTCGCAGTCGCAGCCGACAATGGTCATGGCGACAAGGGCGGTCTTGATCACGGTCTTGTCCCTTCGAGATGCCCCCCGGCAGCTCAGTCATTTCCATCGCGCGCGAACAAGGCGGGATTTGGCCGCGATTGTGGAATGAGCGTGGCGCGGCGTCCGATCCTGGCCGGGCGTGGCTGAAAGGCCTCAGTAGTCGTAGACGTGTTCGAGCTTTGCGCCTGCCTTCATCAGCGACGGGAGCACCAGATGCAGCTTGCGCACGGCCACCACCATGCCGGTGCGGCGCTCCGATGGGTCGGCCGGCAGCGGATAGCTGAACAGGATGCGCATGCCTTCGGGAACGGCGATCGAGTCGGTCGAGAGCATGGTGACCATGATCTCGTCATTGCCGCCGATCTCGACGAAGGAGACGCCCTTGTCGATCAGCCGCGGGATCATGTCGGTGAACACCTGATAGCGCTTGGTGACGAAGATGGTGCCGTCGGCACCGTAATCGCGTTCCAGCAAGGTGTCGGGCTCGTTGCGGGTGGCTTCGCCAACCGGGCCCTTGGCCCAGACATGGATGTCGAGCAAGGCCGGGTCGGAGGTGGCGGCGAGCGCCTTTTTGATCAGGTCGGCATAGCCCTGCTTGATTGTATCGGCGAGTCCGAAGGCGAGCTTGCGCTCGCTGGTGCGGACGGAGCTGTCACCCGGCGCCGGCTGCACGGCAAACAGGCCGGCGCGCTTCTGCGCATAGGGAAACTGGTACCACGGCACCTGGTCGAGAAACCCTGCGTAGTCCGCCGCCACCTTGGCCTGGTAGATGTCGGCGGCGGTGCGCTTGGCCGATGTCGCCTCGGTGATGCGGCCGACCGTGTTCTCATAGGCCCATTGCAGGATATGCTCGATCGAGTGGCTGGTGCCGATGATGACCAGCATCTGATGGTTGGCATAGTTGAACTTGTAGGGCGAGCTGGCGCGGATCACCGTGGCGTAGTCCTGCCAGAAGCGGCCGACATAGGACCAATAGGGAAAGCCGCTCGGCTGGTCCTTGGCGACGAAGCCGGCATATTCGCGCGCGGCATAGACGATCGCCCATTCGGGATAGGTGAGGAAGGTCGATTCCTCCGGCCGCTGGTAGCCGGGGATTTCAGCGCGGACCTTGTCGGCCAGCGCCTTGGGCGGCGCGCCATCGGCAATGCCGGGCAGCGGCGTCTTGTCGAGCGAGGGCGTGGTCAGGAAGCCGTAGCTCAGCCCGACGACCGGGATGAGGATGGCGATGACGATCAGCCAGAGGATCGTCTTGATGAGGCGCTTCAGCCAGCGGAACAGGAACATGGCCGGTCAGGCCGTGGCGAAGTGGTCGTGTACGCGCTTCGACAGCCAGAAGCCGACATAGACGGCAAAGCCGCCAATGACGATATGCGGCAGGTTGGCGAAGAAGCGGGCGGGGAATTCGATGTCGTTGAGGGAGCGGAAACCGTTGATGAAGATCCCGGCATCGAGGCAGCCGGAACCGGTGATCAGCCCGAGCACGCCGTCGAACAGATAGACCGAGCCGAACAGCTTGAAATAGAACACCGCCTGGCGATGCGAGATGAAGGCGGCGGCCAGCGCCCAGACGCCGGAGAAGGCGTGCAGCAGGTCATCGTACCATTGCAATGAGAACAGGCCGAACAGATTGCCATTGGCATCGTTGAACGCGGGTATGTAGCCGATGGCGACGACGGCGAAGAACAGGAAAGCATAGGCAACGGCAAGCTTCTGGATCAGCGTCATGAAGTATCCCCCTTCTACGAGCCCATTTGTAAACGCTACTCTGCCGGCCGCCTGTCGCGGTTTTCTGCGCTTCCCCGTTCTACTGTGTCGCAGTAGAACTGAGCTCACGGACCCAAAGGTCCGCTGCGCTTCGGTTCTCGAAAACCACGTCATCCGACTCGGCAGAGCGCGTTTTCAAACGGGCTCTGACGCTGGGATACTAACCGATTTTATCGCGCGGTGAAGCGCCACCCGCAAGATCGCCGGCAATCGCATCAAAGGGTCTAAAAGACAGTCGGCGCCGGGATTTCTCCCAGCGCCTCCCTGTCAGATCAGGACACGGTCGCGGCAGCAACTTCCGTAAAGTCGTCGCGCCATGCCGGCCTTGATTTTGACGGTCCTGCCAGTCCGCCACCCGAGAGCAGCGTCCGTTCGGGACCTCGCCGGTCTCCACCCTTGCGGGCTTTGCCCTGCGGCCATCGAAGGTTTTTGCCGTCCTTCATGGCAGCATCGGTCCGCCGTCGGCGTTGGCACGCTTTCCGCGGCCCCGTAGGTCTCGGCTTCCGTCCCTCGAACAGGCAAGCCTGCTCTCGCTTCGGGCCGTACGGGCCTCAGGAAATCCGCCTTTCACTTCGCCTTTCGGCTTGATGATCGGTAGCCGCCTGAGATGGGTTAAACTTACGCCGGGTAAGGGTCCTGGGGAATGGCCCTGGGCCTGTGGATAGCGGGATTATCGGGGACCGTTTGCCGAGACCCCCGGAATTTCGACGCTGGCTGCCTTAGACAGCCTGCCCCGTTTTTTGGTGCTCCAACCCAAAGCGGCCCTTGCTACGCCGACGGGCGCGGGCTTCAATGCCGGCAAAGGATCGGGCATAGCCCGGCGCCGGGGAGGGCGAGTATTTGAAAGTCGGGGTGGTTCTCAATCCGATTGCCGGTGGCGGCCGGCTGAAACGGCATTGGCCTGAAGCCGCCGCCTCGCTGAAAAAGCATTTCGGCGATTTCGAGCTGCGCGAGACGCAAGCCGAGGGCGACGCCGAACGGCTGGCCATCGACCTTGCCGCCAGCGGCTTCGACCTGGTGATCGCGGCCGGTGGCGACGGCACCGCCAGCGAAGTGGCCGACGGGCTGCTGCAGGCGTCCGAAGAGGGCGGCAAGACGACCGAGCTTGGCCTGCTGCCATGCGGCACCGGCATCGATTTCGCGCGCGGGCTCGGCCTGCCAAAGGCGGTGGACGCGACCTTGAAGCGGATCGCCGAGGCGAAGGGGCGCAAGGTCGATGCCGGCCGAATCTGTTACATAGACGACCATGGCGCGCTGGCCAGCCGTCACTTCATCAACATCGCCAGCCTCGGCCTGTCGGGTGCCACCGACCGCGCGGTCAATGCCGACAAGCGCAAGGGCAAGATGTCGGCCAAGGCGCTGTTCCTGTGGCGCACCGTGGTCGAGTTCATCCGCTACCGCTTTCAGGATGTGCGGATCACCGTCGACAACGGCACCCCGGTCGAGGCGCGCATGGCGCTGGTGGCGGTGGCTAACGGCAAATTCTTCGGCGGCGGCATGATGATCGCGCCCGACGCCGAGCTGACCGACGGACAGTTCGACATCGTCATCCTGCGCGCAGCGGGCAAGCTGAAACTGATCTGGGACATCCGCCTGCTCTATGGCGGCCGGCACCGCAACCATCCGGCAATCACCATTCTGCGCGGCAAGAAAGTGGTGGTCGAACCGCTCGGCGATGTCGAGAAGAACGGTGCGCTGGTCGACATAGACGGCGAGTCGCCGGGGCGCATACCGGCGACCTTCGAGATCCTGCCCGGAGCGCTGACGTTGAGGTATTGAAACAAGGCGTTGCGGCTTTGATTCAAGTCGTTTCGAAAATGAATCCGGCTATCGATTCAAACTAATGAAATTGCTTGGTTTTCCAATCGTCGATCATATTTCCAGCTTGGCCGGGAAACCGGGCGCACGCAGGTCGGTGCCAACGGCATCCTCGAGCAATTTGACGATCTGCGTCGACCAGGCGCCGCCGCCATAGGCTTCCTTGCCTTGCTCGAAAATCGCGTTGACGCGCGTGGCGAGATCGAGCGGCACGCCGAAATCCTTGCCCATGCCCAAGGCGAAGCCGAGGTCCTTCAGCGCCAGGTCCATGGTGAAGCCGATGTCGTATGAGCCGTTGAGGACGAGTTGGCTTTCGGTCTCGTGGACGAAGCTGTTGCCGGAGGAGGCAACGATGGCGTGGTAGCTCTGCGCAAGATCGAGCCCACCCTGCTTGGCCAGCATCAGCGCCTCGCCGGCGGCGACGAGATGGATGAAGGCCAGCATGTTGGTGATCACCTTGATCACCGCCGCCGAGCCGATCGGTCCCATCAGGAAGGAGCGTGCGCACATTGCTTCGATCGCCAGGCGATGGCGTTCGTAGAGCGCGGCATCGCCGCCGACCAGCGCCGTGATTTTGCCCACCGCCGCCAGATGCACGCCGCCGGTGACCGGGCATTCCAACGTCTCGACACCCTTGGCCGAGGCGAGGGCGGCGAGGCGAAGAATCTCGTCACGGCCGTTGGTCGACATCTCGATCCAGGTGCCGCCCTTGGGCAGGCCTTCGAGCAACCCGCCGGGGCCGGCCAGCACGGCCTCGCTGACCTTTGGCGAGGGCAGGCAAGAGATGGCGTTTCCGGCGCGAGCGGCAGCGTCGGCGGCGCTGTCGGCGGCGGTGGCACCGAGCGCTACGAGGCGCGCGACGGCGGTGGGGTCGCGGTCGAAAACCGTCACGGCAAAGCCGTTGCGGACCAGGCTGGCGGCAAGGTTGCCGCCGAGATGGCCAAGGCCGATGAAGGCGTAGCGTTCGCTCATGGCATCAGCGGCGTCTGCATCATCTGCAGATGCAGGTCCTTGCCGGTGTAGGGATGGGCATCGCAGACTGCTTCGTCGAGCTCGACGCCCAGCCCTGGCTCCTTCGACGGGATGACATTGCCGTCCTGCCACTCGATCTTTTTCTTCAGGAGCGTGGCGTGGAATCCGTCCCACTGCTTCAGCGATTCCAGGATGAGGAAGTTGGGCAGCGTCACCGCCAGCTGGATGTTGGCGGCGCCGACGATCGGCCCGCAATAGCAGTGCGGCGCGATCTGGATGTGGTACGCCTCGGCCATCGCCGCGATCTTCTTGGTTTCGAGGATGCCGCCGGAGCGGCCGAGATCCGGCTGCAGAATGGTCGCCGCACGGTTCTCGATGACGCGGGCGAATTCGAACTTGGTCGTCAGCCGCTCGCCGGTGGCGATGGGGATCGATGTGCCCCGCGCCACCTGCGCCATCACTTCGGGCATGTCGGGCGGCACCGGCTCCTCGAACCACAAGGGATCGTAGGGCTCGATGGCGCGGGCCATGCGCAGTGCGCCCGATGCGGTGAACTGGCCGTGCGTGCCGAAGAGGATATCGGCGCGGGTGCCGACCGCCTCGCGGATCGCCTTTATCATGCGGGTGGCGACATCGATGTCGATGAGGCGCGGCTGGTGGCCGTCAAAGGCGGTGTAGGGACCGGCCGGATCGAGCTTGACGGCATTGAAACCCTGCTCGACATATTCGAGCGCGCAGGCCGCCGCCATTTCGGGGTCGTTGTAGACGTTCCTGCCGTCCGGCGCGTCCTCGGAATGGACGCTGCCGGTGTGCGGATAGAGATAAGTGTAGGAGCGCAGCGTCTCGTGCACCTGGCCGCCGAGCAGTTTGTAGACCGGCTTGTTGGCCTCCTTGCCGATAATATCCCAGCAGGCCATTTCGAGCGCCGAGAAGCAGCCCATGCCGGTCACGTCCGGGCGCTGGGTGAAGCCGGAGGAATAGGCGCGGCGGAAGAAGTTTTCGATGTCGTGCGGATCGTGACCGACGAGATAACGCTCGGCCATGTCCTCGACCAGCTTGGCCGTGATGTGGGCAGAGAAGGTGGCGTTGTAGGCCTCGCCGTAGCCGACCACGCCGCCATCGGTGGTCAGTTTGACGAAGATGAAATACTTGCCGCCGATGCCGGGCGGCGGGTTGCCGACTACCCAGGTCTTGACGTCGGTGATCTTCATTTTTGGTCCTCCAGAACCAGTTCGGCCCCCTTCCACCCGGTCATGACCGAGGCGGCGTTGGTGTTGCCGGTGATGTTGTCGGGAAAGATCGAGGCGTCGATGACGCGCAAGCCGTCAAGGCCATGCACTTTCAGGCGAGGGTCGACGACGGAGCGCGCGGGATCGGGTCCCATGCGGCAGGTCGAAACCGGGTGATAGACGGTGCCGGAGCGTTTCCTGAAATCCGTGATCAGATCGGCATCCGATTGGATCGACGGGCCGGGCAGGACTTCCTCCTGGATGATTTCCGCCATTGCCGGCATCGAGGCGATCTTGCGCACGAACTTCACCGCAGCCAGCATCTCCTCGACATCGGCATTGGTGGAATAGGCGTTGGCGACGATCTTTGGATACTCCAGCGGGTTGCTGGAGCGGATCATGATCTCGCCGCGGCTCGACGGGCGGCAGTTGGACAGGCCGATGGAAAAGCCTGGCCACGGATCGGGCGTCAGGATCGGCCGCTCGCCGCTCTTCGGGATGACGGTCGAGAAGGCCTGGAAATAGAGCTGCATGTTGGGGCGCGAGAACGCCGGGTCGGTGCGGAAGAAGCCGCCGCCATGGTTCATCGACAGCGACAGCGGACCCGACCGCGTCAGTATATACTGTATGCCGACCAGCAGCTTGCCCCACCAGGGGCGCAGGATCTGGTTGAGTGTCGGCACCTTGCCCTTGAAGGTGTAGTTGATGCCGACATGGTCCTGCAGATTGGCGCCGACATTCTCGCTGGCGTGAACGACCGGTATGCCGAGTCCGCCAAGCAGCGCCGACGGACCGATACCGGACAATTGCAGCAATTGCGGCGAGTTGATCGAACCGCTGGACAGGATGACCTCGCGGCCGGCACGCGTCGTCCTGGTCTCGCCGTTCTGCAGATATTCGACGCCGACCGCTCGTTTGCCTTCGAACAGGATGCGGGTCGCCAGCGCATTGGTCTCGACGCGGACATTGGCGCGCTTCATCGCCGGGCGCAGGAAAGCGCGGGCGGCGGACATGCGGCGACCGTTTTTGGTCGAGATCTGGTAGGTGCCGACGCCTTCCTGGGTAGCGCCATTGAAATCGGGGTTGAGTGGCAGGCCGGCCTGCTGGCCGGCGGCGAGATAGCGCTTTGTCAGCGGGTGGACCGCGTTGGCCGTGCCGCTGATGTGCAGCGGGCCACCGGTGCCGCGCCATGTGTCGGCGCCGGCCTCATTGTCCTCGAGCGCCTTGAAGGCCGGCAGCAAATCATCATAGCCCCAACCAGGATTGCCGGCGGCGCCCCAGTCGTCGAAATCCTCGCGCGCGCCGCGGATCCACACCATGGCGTTGATCGAGCTCGACCCGCCGAGCAGCTTGCCGCGCGGCCAGTGGTCGACGTTGCCGCCGAGACCGGGATCGGCTTCGGTCTTGTAGTTCCAGTTGACCGCCGGATCGAAGAACGTCTTGCCGTAGCCGAGCGGCATCTGCACGTAGAAGCGCCGGTCGGTGCCGCCGGCTTCCAGAACCAGCACCGAAAAGCGGCCCGAAGCCGACAGCTTGTCCGCCAGAACCGAGCCGGCCGAGCCGGAGCCGACGATGATGAAGTCATAAGTCTGCATGATAGGTATTGGCGGCTCCGGAAATCTGGCCGCAGCCTAGACGCCATGGGTTCGCCGAGTCGCCGCGCCTTCCGGCATGCGTTGTGAAAAAAGCGACTGGGATGTAGGTCGAGTTGCGGGGAATACCGACAATCGCGCTTGATATGCATGGGGTCGGCAGCTTATGCGGGAGCATTATCTTGGCGCATGATTTTTTCCGAAAAGTCTGCAACTTTTCAGAATCATGCTCTGGCCACTCCGAGGAAGTCGGGAAATCATATGCGTACCCTGTCGGATGCCTTCATTCCCGAGCTGCCGGGCCACTACAAGGGCAAGGTCCGCGAAAACTATGATTTGGCGGACGGGCGGCGCATCATCATCGCCACAGACCGTCTCAGCGCCTTCGACATCATCCTGACCTCGATCCCATTCAAGGGCGAGATCCTGACGCAGACGGCACGGTACTGGTTCGAGGAGACCGCCGACATCTGCCCGAACCATGTGCTCGAATATCCCGATCCCAATGTCGTCGTCGGCACGAGGCTCGACATCCTGCCGGTCGAGATCGTCGTGCGCGGCTATCTCGCGGGGACAACCAGCACCTCGATCCTGACCCGCTATCGTCGCGGCGAACGCGACATGTATGGGATGCGCCTGCCGGACGGGCTGCGCGACAATGAAAAGCTGGCCGAGCCGGTCATCACGCCGACGAGCAAGGCAGCGGATGGCGCCCATGACGAGCCGCTGTCGAGGGCGGATATCCTCGAACAGGGCCTGCTCACGCAAGCGCAGTGGGATACCGTCTCGGATTATGCCCTGAAACTGTTTGCCCGTGGCCAGGCGCGTGCCGCCGAACGCGGCCTGATCCTCGCCGACACGAAATACGAATTCGGCACCGACAAAAATGGCACGATCATCCTGGCCGACGAAATCCATACGCCGGACAGCAGCCGCTACTGGATCGCGGCGAGTTACGAGCAGGCCCTGGCAAGCGGCACGCGGCCGGAGAGTTTCGACAAGGATTTTATACGCTCGTGGGTGGCGGCACGCTGCGATCCCTACAGGGACCCGATTCCTGCGATACCGGACGAGATCGTCGAGCAGGCCTCCAGGGTCTATGCGCAGGCTTACGAGGCGATCACCGGCAAGGCATTCGTTCCTGACATTTCCGGGGATACCGTTCTCGATCGAATCCGCTCGAACCTCGCACGCTACTTCTAGCGGGCAAGCGCGACCCCACCCATAGCGCGTTGACGTGCCTGCGCCGTGACGCTACGGGATCGAGGACAATCAATCTCAAGCCGTCGACCTCAGGGATTTCTCGCATGGTGCAGTACGCGGAAGGACGGCCGATCGGGGACCTGACGCTGCGCACGCTGGCCATGCCGTCGGACGCCAATGCAGCCGGTGATATTTTCGGCGGCTGGGTGATGGCGCAGATGGACCTTGCCTGCGGTATCCGTGCCGCCGAGCGCGCCAGGGGCCGGGTGGTGACGGCGGCGGTCAAGGAGATGTCCTTCGCCAAGCCGATGAAGATCGGCGACACGCTGTGCATCTACACCCATGTCGAACGTGTCGGCCGCACCTCGATGACGCTCAAGGTCGAAGCCTGGGCGCAGCGCTATCTCTCCGACCTGATGGAAAAGGTGACGCACGCCGATTTCATCATGGTGGCGCTGGACGGCGAGGGCAAGCCCAAGGCCGTTCCGGCCGAGGGTTGACGAAAGCCCCGTCTTCGCAATCCCCGTTGCCCATTCAGGGCAATTGTTACACCGCTGATGCCAGCGATGCGTTTCGCGACATCCAGTGGTTGCCTTCACGCCCGATTGTGCCGGCGTTGGAGGGGAGACAATGCGTCAACACATGCTGAACGGCTGGCTGGTGGCAGCCCTTGTTGCTGTCGTCTGCCTGCTCGGCGTAACCGCCTATGCCGAAGTCAAAAACGACCTTCCGAACACCTCTTGCCTGCATGGCGACAAGGGCGCCCGGAAGCCGGCCGCGACATGCGCGCCTTGCAGACCGGCGCCTTGCGAGGGCCTGGCGCCAAGAAGCTGAATGGCTGCCCTTTGGTCTGCGGGTGTCGTGGTCAAAGCAGCGCGTGCGTGGTCGCTGTAAAGCGCCATAAAGAAAAGTTGTCAGGCATCGTTCAGAGAACGACGACTTCGCTTGTCGTCAGGCGTCGTCACTTACCCGCGAAACTCTTGACACCTTGCAGCGCAAGGGTTTCAGCCATGCGCGCCGTCGAATTTTTCGCGTGCCGCCTGGACGCGCTGGGTGTTCCTGCGCGCCCATTCGCCGAGTGCGCCGACCGGCACCAGCAACTCATGCCCGAGTTCGGTCAGCTCGTAATCGACGCGCGGCGGAATGGTCGGAAACACGGTGCGGGTGACGAAGCCATCGCGCTCCAGGCCGCGCAAGGTGGTGGTCAGCATCTTCTGCGAAATGCCGCCGACAGCCGCGCGCAGTTCGTTGAAACGCAGTGGTCCACCGCCCAGCTTGCCGACCACGAGAACGGTCCATTTGTCGCCGACGCGCTGCAGGATTTCCGAAATCGCGCGGCAGTCTTCGGTGTTGTGCGGGTGCCTCAGTAACAAAACGGTGCCTCCTTGCGTCGGCAGTTGACAGTATCTCATATAGCGCCGGTATCTAAATGATACCAGCCTTTTACTGGAATGGAGAGCCCCCATGTCAAAGCCGAAAATCGCCATTATCGTCGGTTCGACGCGCGCCGCGCGCTTCGCCGATGTGCCGACCCAATGGATCGCCAAGATCGCCAAGTCGCATGCCGACATCGAGGTCGAGGTCGTCGACCTGCGTGACTTCCCGCTGCCCTTCTTCGACGAAGTCGCGTCCTCCGCCTGGGTGCCGTCGACCAACGAAGTGGCGCAACGCTGGCAGAAGAAGGTCGCCGAATATGACGGTTTTATCTTCACCGCCGCTGAATACAATCACGGCCCGACCGCCGTGCTGAAGAACGCCATCGACTACGCCGCCAACGAGTGGAACAAGAAGCCGGCCGGCTTTGTCGGCTATGGCAGCGTCGGCGGCGCCCGCGCCGTCGAGCAGCTCCGCCTCCATGCGGTCGAGTTGCAGATGGCGCCGGTCAAGTCGGCCGTCCACATCGCCTGGGGCGACTTCCTCGCCGTGCGCCAGGGCGAGAAGAAGCTGGACGACCTCGAGCACCTGAACCAGGCCGCCACGGCGCTGGTCAACGACGTCGCCTGGTGGGCCAAGGCACTGAAGAAGGCGCGCGATGCCGACGTGGTCAACGAAGAAATCAAGGCGGCTTGATCGCCTTTTTTGAGATTATCCTCCCAAGGGATACGGGGCGGCGCTTGCGCCGCCCTTTCTCGTTACAGCGGCTCAAATCGAAAGCTGGCGCCGGATCGCACGACACGGCCAATGCCGGGCGAGTCCAGATGCGCGCCGGCCACGAAACAATGATCGTCCGCCGCAAGCGCCAGCAGCCGCAACCGGCTCTGACGCGCCTGGTCCTGATCCGTGTCGAATTCCCACGTCACATCGGGCCGATCGAACTGAAGCGAGGGAACATGAACGGTGTCGCCCCAGATCAAAATGCGTTCGCCGCCGCTCGAAACGCGAAAGCAGCTGTGACCCACTTCATGGCCATGAGCGCCGATAATTTCGACATCTGCCTCGAAATGGTCTCCGGCTTCGAATGGTTCCGCCATGCCGTGAAATCGCTCGAGCCGCTTTTCGGCGCGAAACAGGCCGAGTTCTTCGCTGGGAACGAGCAGGCGCGTCAGCCGCGGGAAAGCGTCCCGGCCGTCAGCAAGCACAAGACCATGGATGTGGTCGAGATGCGTATGGGTGAAGCAGACGGCGCGGACTTTTTCGACATCGATGCCGGCTTCGTCCAGCGCCTGGGGAAGCCTGCCCATGGTGGGGTGCCAGGCATTCGAGGCACCGGTATCGATCAGCGTTATCTCATTCCCATCGTCAATCGCGAAGGCGTTGACGGAGAGCCTGAGGAGACCACCAACCAGCGTGACCTGGTCCGGCAAGTCATCGCTAAATGGCTTGTCGCCGTTTTGCCGAAGCCGCCCGATCGGCATGTCGACATAGCCATCGCGCAAGGCCGTGATGCGCACGTCACCAAGAGTGTAGGTCCAATGAAGTTCGCCCGAAGCTATGCGGTGCATTTGCCGTTCCGTTCTGTAGATATCGACAGTCTGCGGTGAGTAGCCAGTGTCCGCAACCCGCCCGGTCAATTCGATCTAAGCCAATTGTGCGCGCTGTGCCTGCCGTGGCCGGATGATGCAGTCGGCGAGGTGGTGCTTCTCGTCCAGCTCGTCAGCGTGGTGCTGACCTATTGGCAGAGCGCCAGCAGGATCGGCTCCGAGGCTGGTCGCCGAATATTCGACGCGGGCGGGCACTTCGGCGAAGATCGCCTAGCCCCGATCGGCTAGCCCTTGGCCGTCATTTCGCCGAAGGCCTGCCAACGGGCCTCGATTTCGGCGCGAAGCTGGTCGCGGCCAACGGAGAGCACGCTATGGGGCAGTGTGACAAAGCGCTTGCCATCCTGCGTCGGGAATATGTTGCCCAGTCGCGAGGCCGTGGCGTTCGGGGCGAGCGTGAAGGTCGCGATACCGATGCCGAACCGCCGTAACCCCCTGCTGTTTCGGTTGACAGCCCTCCATAGAGGCAGGACCGTTTTATCCGCGAACGCCTCGGAAACCTGCAGCGCGGTGACACCCCGGTACTGGTCTTTCCCCAACGAATATCGCGGCCTGTCCCCTGAGAGATCGTACCATCGCTTCTTCACCACCTCGAAGGTAAGGTCGAGTGAGGAAATGCCCGCCACTTCCCGCCAGGGGATGTCGACAAAGACATAGCCGTCGAGATTGAGGCGCAATCCGGCCGGCGACAGCAGCAACAGTGGCTTGGCGGTCAGCAATCCGTTGATTTGCCAGACAATCACGACGGCGGCCACAGCCGCCAAGGGAACGCCCAACAGCCAGTTATTCCTGCCGAAGGCGACAACGATCCCGACAACCAGAACAAGTGCCGAGAAGGCGATGTATTTCAACGCGGTCCTGCCGCTGCCATAGGCAATGATCCGGTTGACGTCTTGTGCCTGGACTGAACTCAAGGTTCGCCTCCCATGGCCGGCACGACGTTGCAGGCGAGAGCCGCCGCCAAGACAGTCATGACGATACAGGCTGACCATCGGCCCAACAAGCCCAGCGCTGAACCGCACAGCGTAGATGGTGGCTTTCGGGTGGCGAAATCGACACGAGCGGCAAGAAAGCTCAAATTCCCGGTCGCGCCAAAGACCAAGCGTGTTGGACCGCCATATGGGCGGGGCTGCCATCTGGCCCTGCCAGTTTGCCCTGATATGTCAGGCTGCAATTACTCACTCGAGCAAATCCGTGAAATCATCCAGCCTGGCCGGCGCAATCTCCCCCACCATCCCGGTGCTCGTCTGTGTGCTCGGCATCTTCCTGCTGTCCGGCATGGATGCGGCGATGAAGGTGCTGGTCATCGCGGTCGGCGTCTACAACACAGTGCTTTGGCGCAGCATGCTGGCGACCGTGGTCGCCGGCGCCGGCTGGCTGGCGGGGCCGCGCTTGCTTCCAACTCCCTCGGTGCTGAGGCTGCATGTGCTGCGTGCGGTGGTCGTCAGCTTTGTCCTGCTGTGCTTCTTCTGGGGGCTTGCCAGGCTGCCGCTGGCGGAGGCGATCGGGCTTAGTTTCGTTGCACCGCTGTTCGCGCTCCTGCTGGCCGTGCTGCTGCTCGGCGAAAGGATACAACGCAAGGCGATCTGGGCCTCGCTCGCCGGCATTGCGGGCGTCGCAATCATCGTGACCGGCCAGTTCGGGCAGAAAACCTATGCCGGGGATGCCCTGCTCGGCACTGCGGCGGTGCTCGCGTCGACGGTTTTCTATGCCTACAATCTGATCCTCGCCCGGCAACAGGCGCTTTTGGCCAAGCCGGTCGAGATCATGCTGTTCCAGAACCTTGGCGTTGCGGTCACCCTCGGCCTTGCCGCACCCTGGCTCGCCGTTGCGCTGCCCAACAATCTCTGGCTTCCGCTCGCAGGCGTAACTGCACTGTCGCTCGCCGGTCAGTTCCTGATGAGCTGGGCCTATGCGCGCGCCGAAGCGCAATATCTGATCCCGACGGAATACTCGGCCTTCATCTGGGCGATCGCGCTCGGCTGGTTCTTCTTCGACGAGGCAGTGACCTGGACCACGCTGGCGGGAGCCGGCCTTATCGTGGCCAGTTGCCTGATCGCCGCACGCTCGAATCCGAGACTTGCCGAACCGATCGAAGCCGCGATTTAATCAGACCGAAACAAATGCTCGATTGTTAGACCAGCGCACCGCCTCGCGATGACCGCCGGTCCCGCGGGTGCCGACCAGCTGGTCGATCCCGCCGCCATGGAGGTCGGCCACATGGCGGCGCCATCCCCGGCGCGTCGACGCATCAATTTTTATTAAATATTCCGCTGGTCAAATTACTGTCCATAGACCATTCGTCGGGTTGTTATGCTTACAGCTCGGAAAATACCACTGAATGGTCGATGTAATGATGAACTCTATGGCAAGTTCCTGGAACCGCAAAGTGCATGGCAATTTTGATTCGGATGCGGCCGTCTGGAACCCGTATCGAACGATACAAGCAGGCCAGGCATCACGAGGAGGATTTATCCGATGAGCTTCTTCGTCAATGCCCTAGGCGTTCCTCTTCCCTATAGCGGCGCTTCCACCCATTGGTACTCAGCGGCAGGGTCCGGGCCGGACTTGTACGGCAGCTCCGGAAACGACTCGTTCTACGGAGCATCCGGCGTCACCATGCATGGTGGCGCAGGCGATGACATCTATTACCTCTATGCGGCGAGCAACAAGGTGGCCGAGGCCGCTGGGGCGGGCATCGACACGATCAGCACATGGATGAGCTACAAGCTCCCCGACAATGTCGAGAACCTCGTCGTCACAAACGCCAACAACTATGCTTTCGGAAACGGGTTGGACAACATCATCACCGCCCAGGCCGGGCACCAGACGCTGGACGGCGGCGCGGGAAACGATGTGCTGATCGACGGCGGCGGCGGTTACGACACTTTCATCGTCTCGAAAGGCAATGGAAGCGATCTGATAGCGAATTTCGCCGCCACTGACACCGTCCGCCTGAATGGCTATGGGTTCACGTCGTTCGACGCCATCCACTCAAACATGATCCAGGCGGGATCGAACGTGCTGTTGAACCTCGGATCCAGCGAGATCCTCGAGTTCAAGGACACGACCATCGACAAGTTCCAGCCCAGCCAGTTCGAATTGCCGATCGACAAGTCCGCAATGAGCCTGTCCTTCAGCGACGATTTCAACACGCTGAATCTTCACAACAGCCAGGGCGGCACGTGGGATACCAACTTCTCGTGGGGAGCGCCGAATGGCAGCACCTTGACCAGCAACAACGAGCTGCAATGGTATATCGACGCCAATTACGCACCGACGAGTTCCGTCCACCCGTTCAGCGTGAACAACGGCGTGCTCACCATCACCGCGGCGCAGGCGCCGGCGGACATCAAGCCGCTGATCAACAATTACGAATACACCTCAGGCATCCTGACGACCCACGACACCTTCTCGCAGACCTATGGCTATTTCGAAATACGGGCCGACCTGCCAGAGCACGCCGGCGCCTGGCCGGCCTTCTGGCTGCTTCCGGAAGACGGTTCGTGGCCGCCGGAGCTCGATGTCGTGGAGACGATCGGCCAAGCCCCGAACTCGTTGATCATGACTGCGCACTCGAATGAGACCGGAACGCACACCAAGGTCACGTCGACAGTGAGTGTCTCGGACCCCGACGGTTTCCACACCTATGGCCTGCTCTGGACGCCGGACAAGCTTGTCTGGACCTATGACGGTGTGCAGGTCGCAGCAGCGGCGACGCCGTCCGACATGAACAAGCCCATGTACATGCTGGTCGATCTCGCGGTCGGCGGCCTGGCCGGCACCCCTCCGGATCATTTGGCCACGCCGGCCGAGATGAAGATCGACTACGTCCGCGCCTATACGCTGGACAGCGCTCCGGCAAACGCGCTGAACATCGCCAGCAGCAGCACTACAGCCAGCACTGGCACGCACAGTATCGCCAACAGCATGCTGCATGGCGGTTCAGAATTCGGGGGCCACGCGTAAGGTCTCGGGATTATGCAGCGTCGGGGAATGCGGAAATGACTGGACCATCCGGCCTGCGTCCGGTCTTCATGCGCGCCATCGCCGATGTCGGCGTCTTCTCGCTGTTGATCAACATCCTGCTGTTGGTGATCCCGCTCTACCTGCTGCAGGTCTATGACCGCGTGCTGCCGTCCTCCAGCGTCGAGACGCTTGTCTATCTTTCGGCCATTGCGGTTTTCGCGCTCGCTTTCCTCGGGCTGCTGGACGCGATCCGCGCCATTTACACGCAGCGCGTCGCGGCGACCCTCGACCGGAAGCTGGGTGCCGGCACATTCGCAGTTTCGCTTGGCGCAAAATATGCCGGCGGCCTGTCGCCGCTGCGCGACCTCGCCTCGGTCTGCGCCTTCATCAGGTCGCGCGGCGTGGCGGTGTTGTTCGATCTGCCCTTCGCCCCTGTCTTTCTCGCCCTGCTGTATCTGATCCATCCGGTGCTGTTTTGGGTGACGGTCGCCGGCGCGGCGCTTCTGCTTTTCCTGGTCGTGGCCAACCAGCTTGCCATCGGCAAGAACGACGCCTTGTCCGCGGAGCGTTCGGCTTTGGCCAGCCAGGCTGAACAGGCCTTTGCCCGCAACGCCGAGACGCTGCGCGCCATGGGCATGGTGGAGAACGCCGCGCAGGTCTGGGGACGGCACGTCGCGGCAGCGCTCACCTTCCATGACCGTTCCTCGAGTGCCAATGCAATCTTCAGCGGTGCGTCGCGGGCGCTGCGCATGATGCTGCAACTGGCGATCCTCGGCGCCGGCGCATGGCTGGTGCTCGAAGGGCAGATGACGGCAGGCATGATCTTCGCCTCCTCGCTGGTGTCGTCGCGCGCGCTGCAGCCGCTCGACCAGCTGATCGGCGCCTGGCGGCAGATTGCCGACGCCCGGAGAGCGTGGAGCCGGCTTGAGACGGCGCTTGCGGCGCGTCCGCTTGAAGCGCGGAAACTGATCCTGCCCGATCCGACTGGCGCGATTTCCATGCAGGACGTTTTCTTCATGGCGCCGAATGCCCAGCCCGGCACCGAACCCATCCTCAAGCGACTGAACTTCCAAATTGGCGCCGGCGAAGCGTTGGCCATCGTTGGCCCAAGCGGCGCCGGCAAATCGACGCTGGCGCGGTTGCTTGTGGGCGCTGCCCGGCCGACCGGCGGCGCGGTGAGGATCGACGGCGCCGACCTCAGGACCTGGGACGAAAGCCAGCTCGGAAAGCATATCGGCTACCTCGCGCAGGAGGTGGAACTCTTTCCGGGATCGATCGCGCAAAACATCGCCCGCTTCAACCCCGATGCAGACGACGCCTCGATCATCGAAGCAGCAAGGCGGGCCGAGGCGCATGACCTGATCCTGGCCCAGCGGGACGGCTACCAGACATTGATAGGTCCGTCGGGCAGAAATTTGTCGGGCGGCGAGCGCCAGAGGATCGGGCTGGCGCGCGCCTTCTATGGCGCTCCCAAGATTCTCGTCCTGGATGAGCCCAACGCCCATCTCGATGGCGCGGGCGAAGCAGCGCTCGAAGCGGTGCTTGCCGCCGTGAAAGCGGCCGGCGTCACGACAATCGTCATCACGCACCGCCCTTCGATTGCCGCTTCCTGTGACCGCGTGATGCTTTTGCGCGGCGGCGTGATCGAAGCCTTCGGCCCCAGCGGTGAGGTGTTGCGGCAGTCTGCGGCCAGAACGGGCGCCGGCAAGGGCATTCCCCGGCAGAATCCGGTGGTGACAGGGTCGTTCGCCGCGACGCTTCGCACGCACAACACCCGCTTCGGATCATAGACCATGGCAGTCCAGAGCCTCGCTTGGGAAGGCAGTCCGCGCACCGACATAAGGCGTGTGGCATCCGCCGGATACGCGGCAATAGCGCTGTTGGTGGGTTGCTTTGGCTATTGGTCCGTCAGCGCGCCCTTGTCGGGTGCGGTGATCACGCAAGGGACGATCTCGGCGACCGGCGGAAACATCCTGATCCAGCATCCCGAGGGCGGGATCGTCCAGGAATTGCTGGTGCACGAAGGCGATCGCGTGCAACAGGCCCAGGATTTGATCGTGCTGGATCCAACAGCCGCGCGGGCAGAGCTCAACCGGTTGACGAGACAGTCGATCGCGCTCAGGGCGAGCGCGGCGCGGCTGGAGGCGGAACGTGACGGATTGGACCGGCTGGCGCCAATCCCCGAAGCGGCGCCGGCGCCGTTCCAGCACGATTTCGAGACGCTGGTTCGAGAACAGCAGAAGGAATTCGATGCGAGGCTCGCCCGGTTTCGATCGGAACAATCGATCCTCGTCCAACGGGTTGCCATGCATCGCCAGTCTGTCGTGGGATTGCAGGCCCAGAAACAGGCCATTCAGCAACAGGCCGAAGTGGTGAAGAAGGAACTCGGCATCAAGACCAGCCTGCTGGACAAGGGCCTCACCAATCGTACCGAATACTCCCAGCTTTTGCGCAGCGAAGCGGATCTCGTCGGGCAGGCCGGGGCGATGGAGGCCAATCTTGCAGCGGCCAACACCCAGATCGTCGAGGCCCAGGAGCAGACCGAGCACCTCACCACGCAGCGCGTGGAGGAGGCTCTAACCAAGTTGGACGAGGTTCGCGCCAACCTGGCCGACATCGAGGAACAGATCAGGGCGTCGGAGGCGGTGCTGCGGCGAACGACGATCAAGGCGCCGGCGGCGGGCATAGTCGTCTCGTCGACCTACAATTCCAAGGGTAGCGTGATTGCCCCCGGCGAAAAGATCATGGAGATCCTGCCCACGGCATCGGGCCTGATCGTCGATGCAAGGCTGCGGCCAAAAGACATCGATCAGGTCCGTGTCGGCCAGCCAGCGAAACTGCGATTGTCCGCCTTGAACATGCGGCTAACCCCTGAGGTTTCAGCCACCGTGACACAAATTTCCGCGGACCGGCTCATCGACCAGGCCACGCATGAGCCCTATTTCCGCGCCAGGCTCAGGATTGCCGCCGAGTTGCCGTCCGGCGTGAAGCTTGAGCAGCTTTATCCCGGAACGCCTGTCGAGGCGTTCATCAACACTGGCGACCGGACATTCTTCGAGTATCTGGCACGGCCGATGCTCGATTCCTTCGCTCGCGCCTTCACGGAGCGGTAGATATTGGGGATCGAGCGGTCAGCGCACCGCTTCGCGTTGGCTACCGGGCAGGCGGGTGGCGATCAGCTTGTCGATGCGGCGGCCGTCGAGGTCGACCACCTCGAAGCGCCAGCCTTGCGCGTCGACGCATTCGCCGGTCGCCGGCAGATGGTGCATGTGCGCCAGGACATAGCCGGCGACGGTCTCGTAGTCGCGGTTTTCGGGCAGGTCGATGCCCAGGATATCGGCCATCTCGTCGGCTTGCATATAGCCGGCGAGCAGCCATGAGCCGTCTTCGCGCTTGACGGCGTTTTCCTCGTCGCCGGCATCGAGGTCGGCGCGAAACACGCCGGTGATGGCTTCGAGAATGTCGGCGGGCGTGACGATGCCTTCGAAATGGCCGTATTCGTCATGCACCAGCGCCATCGGCACGTCGGATTCCTTGAGTTTTTGCAGCACATCGAGCGCGTCGGCCTGGTCGTAGACGATGGGCGCGGCGCGCACATGCTTGCGCGGGTCGAGCGTGCGGCCGGCAAGGATCGCGGCCAGCACGTCGCGCGTCTGGACGACGCCGACCATGACGTCGACGCCGCCGTCGCCGGCCGGCAGCCGCGAATGCTGGGTTTCCATCAGGAGCTTGCGGATCGTCGTGTCGTCGGACTGCAGATTGATCCAGTCGACCTCGGTGCGCGGCGTCATTACCGCGCGCACGGCGCGGTCGCCAAGCCGCATGACGCCGGCGATCATGCGCCGCTCGTCGGATTCGATGGTGCCGTGATGCTCGGCCTCGGCGACCAGCATCTTGATCTCCTCGTCGGTGACCTTCTCGTCGCTTTCGCCGCGCTGGCCAAGCAGCCACAATATGGCGCGGCCGGAGATGTCGAGCAGGAACACCAGGGGCGCCGAGATGGTGGCGAGGATGGTCATCGCCGGAGCGGCGCGCGCGGCAACGCGCTCGGGGTCGCGCAGCGCAATCTGCTTGGGCACCAATTCGCCGACGATCAGCGAGAAATAGGTGATGACGGCAACGACAATGCCGACGCCGAGCGGGTCGGCGACGCTTTCGCGCATGCCGGTCGAGGCCAGGTACACCGACAGCCGGTCACCCAGCGTGGCGCCGGAGAAGGCGCCGGAAAGCACGCCGACCAGCGTGATGCCGATCTGCACCGAGGACAGGAACTTGCCGGGATCCGAGCCAAGATCCAGCGCACGGCCGGCGCCGTTGACGCCGCGGTCGATCATTGCCTTGAGCCGTGCCGGCCGCGATGAAACGATGGCGAGTTCGGACATCGACAACAGGCCGTTCACGCAGATGAGGACGACCACAATAGCAATTTCAACGTATAGCATGAGGGCTCAATAGCATTGCGGCGGGCCGATCGAAAATAGTCCGCCAGCATTTTTGGAAAATGACAGTGCTGGCTGATGACGCGACACGGCCATGCGGCATCGCACAGACGATGCCTTTTTCGACCGTTTGCGACCACGGCCTTGTCGCAAGGCCCATTTCATTCACTGGAACTGCCTCAGCACGCCGATGATCGCCTTGCCGTCGGTGAAATAGGGGTCGCCTCCGCCATTGCGGCCGGTCTTGGTGGCGCCGATGCCCCCCATGTCGCTGGTCGATGCCAGCAGGCCGGCTGCGCTCAGGTCACCAATCAGGAAGTCACGTTCGGCATCGATATCGGGGCCGATGTGATGGGTGATCGCGCCGGTGTCGTGGCTCAGCCCGACGCCGCGATCGAAGCTGGCGGCGCCCAGCCAGAGCGGGCGGCCGTCGTCGCCGACCGTATCTGTCTGCCAGAAGCGGACGTGGTGGCGCCGGTCGGCACTGTCGCCGACCGGCTTTTCGAAAGCGAGATCCTGGGGGCGACCGTCGAACAGCAGGCGGCTCATCGGAGCATCGGGATAGGGGCGGGAAAACAGGACACTTTCGCCGATATCGATGGCGGTTCTCAGGGTGACCGCGTCGGCGGTGTCCCAACCGGCGACGGCGAAGGCATGGACCACCTCCTTCTCAGTGCCGACAAGGCCGATATTGATCGGGTCGCCCGGAATGCCTTGCGGGGTGTGCGTCACCATTTCGAAGCGCCGGTCGCGAAAGCCACGCTCCCTGAATGTCCAGAATTCCGGCGCGGCGACATAGGCAAGCGTCAGGTAGGCTGCCAGCAAGGCCGCCACCCAGATCGTAATGCGTCGCCGGAAGCTTCTTTGGCTCATGAAGGAGGCTCGATCCGTGCGGTATTCTGTTGCCTGACGGTCCTTGGAAATCAATGGCCAGCGAGGAGCAGCCGGTCTATCGTCAGCTATCATTCTTTTCGTGGGGGCTGGAATGAGGCGGAAGCCGACGGGCCGGCGATCGATGGCGTTGACAGCCGATCTTGTCGCCAGGGTGGAGCGCATCGAACCGGATCCCGGGCCTGAGCCTGGAACAACCGAGCACACCGACGCGCAGTTCGATGAGTTGGTCGATCGACTGTTTGCCGAATACCGGCCCGAAACGCTTTGGGTCTTTGCCTACGGTTCGTTGATCTGGAATCCCGAATTCGTTCCTGTCGAGCAGCGCCCGGCGACGGCGCCTGGATGGCACCGCTCGTTCTGCCTGAAGTTGACACGCTGGCGCGGCACCCGCCAATTGCCGGCCCTGATGCTGGCTCTCGACCGTGGTGGCAGTTGCAACGGCATCGTTTACCGGCTGCCCATGGAAGACCATTTCGGGCAACTCGGCCAGTTGATGCGCCGCGAGATCGATGCCAACCCGCCAACCAATGTGCCCTGCTGGATCAAGGTCAAGACCAAGGAGGGACCGCTGCGCGCCCTGGCTTTCGTCGCCGCGCCGGATGGCAAGGCCTATGCCGGACGGTTGCCGTTGGAGCAGGTTGCGGACACGCTGGCGCGAGCGGCCGGACACTGGGGCTCGTCGGCGCAGTATCTGTTCCGGACGGTCAGCAAGCTGGAGGAAAGCGGTATTCGCGACAAGAATCTCTGGCGCATCCAGGATCTGGTGGCTCGGCAAATCATTGCGTCCACCGGTGACGACTGATCTTTTTTACCGGCAGGCGCGATAGCCGTTCTTGCGGTTCTTGATGTCGAAATGGAAATGGTTGCGGTGGTCGTAATTATAGCCGGGGCCGAGCACGGTGGTGAAATACTGGCAGCCGTCGGCGCGCACATTGTTGAGGAAGCCGCGCGTGCGGAAGGCGAACAGGCCAGGCTTGCGCACGTCGATGTCGTCGCCATTGTTGAGTTCGATGCTCATGACGTCCAGCGCGTTGCCCTTGCCGTGCTCGGACAGAACACCTTCCCCAGCAATGTTGCGGCAGGAATAGCTGGAGCCCTGGTGGATGGTCCTGACGCCGGAGAAATAGCGCCAGCGGGCGGAAGGAACGAGTTCGTTCCTCGTCCAGGCGGCGAAGGTGGCGGCCATGTCGCAGGTCAGCGTCGCGGCGGGCTTCATCTGGATGCTGCCGATGGCTGTGACTTTTACCGGATAGTCGATGCCGCACTGGCCTTCATGGATCGGCGCCAGGTCGGTATAGGCGACATCGAGGCGCTTCAGCTGCTGGCGGCAATCGGTTTCGCTGGCCGGCATTTGTTCGACCGGCGACATCGGTTCATCCATGCGCGGATAAGCGGCCTGCGTCATGTAGGGATTGGACGGAACAAGTCTCTGCATACCCGTATATTGCGGCACGGCAGCCGTCTGCGTGCCGACATCGACGGCCGGCTGCAACGACAGCACACTGCCGGTGTTGCAAGCCGAAACCGCCGCGAGGGTCAGGCCGGCGGCCAACAGCATCACCGGTTTCGATTGGCGCGCGGTGGCGAAAAACACGGCGCGAAATTTGCCGGCCATTTGCGGAATCCTAGTTCGAACCTGATCCGTGATCAGGTTCGAACTTTTGCCTGACCATGATCTTTTCCGAAAACCGGTTCCCGCTTTTCGGGATCATGGTTCGGATATCCGGCATTTTAACGATCAAGGGTAAAGGAAAGCTCAGCGTCCGCGTTCATGCCTGCGGCGGAAATGCGGCATGCGGCTTTGCAGTGTGCTCACTGGCAAAACGTGCCGCCATGTTTGCGCGGCTCGAGATCGAAGTGGAAATGCAGGGCGTGATCGGCGTCGGCACCCGGTCCAAGCACGGTCTTGAACGGACCGCAGGCGGCCTTGCGCACAGCGTTGAGGAATTTGGCGTCTTTCTCGGGCGGTGTCGGACCGATCTCGATCTTCTTTCCGTCGGAGAGTGTGAAGCTGCCGATGTCGAGCGCGTTGCCGAAGGCGTGCTCCGACAGTTTCCCGGTGCCATGGCGCGGCCGGCAGACAAAAGCCGAGGCCTGGCTGATCGACTTCACCTCCGTGCTGAACTCCGCCTTGGCGGCCGGCTGGATGACATCGGTCGTGAAGCGGGCGGCGGCCTCGGCCATCGAGCAATTGAGCTCGGTGGCGGGACCGATGGCGACCGACTTGTTCAGCGTCTTAATGACGATCGGATAGGGGATCGAGCAGCCGATTTCGGGATTGCTTTCCGCCTTGTGCTCGTCGAATTCGACGCCGAGCGCCTTCAGCCGCTCACGGCATGCGACTTCCTCGGCGGGCATCTTCGCGTCCGGGAGATCGGCCGAGCGCGGATCGGGCAGCATCTTCTTGTCGCCAGCATCCGCCGGCTTTGGCGGCGGCTGCGGGGCAATGGCCGGCGGCTGGGTCTCAGGTTCCTCAATGTCGGGCTTTGGCGTCGGGGTCGGTACGTCGGCTGGCGGCTCCGGCTCGCTTTCCGTATCGGCTGGCGGCTCCGGGGCCGACGGTTCGGGCCGCGCCTGCTTTTTCTGACGGGACTTTTCCTGATTGAACTGGTCGGACGTTGTGTCTGTCTTTGGGCCGTCTGTTTTGGGACCGTCGGTCTTGGGAACGGCGGTCTTCTGTTCTTCCATCTTTGCAGCGGCTGCGGGACGTGGTTCAGGCACCGGAGCATCGGCAGGCGATGGCAGCGGTGGGGATGATGATGAAGGCGGTGGCGTTAGCGGCGATGGCTGGGGATTTTGCGTTTTCTGCGGAGCCGGTTTCGACGTGGTCTGCTGCTGCACTCGCGATTTCGCTTTATGGCGGCGACGCGGCTTCAACGGCTGGTCGACCCGCGGTGTCAACGGCTGCTCCACCCTCGGTGCCAGTGGCCTGTAATGCCGATGGCGATGTCTGGCATCGGCAGGCGTCACTAGCAAAGCGGTGACGGCCGTAGCCAGTGCAATCCTGTACATTCGGGAAAAGACAGACGACCCCATCGCCATCAACGGCGCGCGCGCCCGGAGGTTGCCTTCAGCCCATCACGAACGGTAACCACACCGTTACGCGCCGATCGCTTCCAGCCCTTCCTCCAGCCAATCGGCAAGCAGCGGCATGCCAAGCAGATATTTCGCCGTGCGCTTGTTGGCGCGTTCGCGCGCCGCGGCCAGCGCATCCGCCCACTCGGACGCATCGTAGTCGCCGCGGCCGACCCATGCCAGCGCCACCAGTTCGGCGGCCTCATCGACATTGAGGTCGTTGATCAGCTCGCGCAGCTCTTCCTCGGTCAGGTTTTCCGAGCTTTCCTCGGCGAGGCCGTCATGGTGGTGGTTGACATGGGCCTCGCCGTCGAGTTCGACCTCGTGCTCGGCACCGTCTGCATAATCCTCGTTGACGGCGGCACTCAGCGCCTTGGCCTTGAGAATGAACAGGCGCACGGTGTCGGGGCCGATCGTAAGGTCCCAGTCCTTTTCAAGCCGCCGCTGCACGGGCCGTCTCCGTCCGTCGTTTGCCGGATGATAGCGGATTTGCGGCATCCGTCACCTGATGTTCTCCACCTCTGCTTTTTCTTTCTGGCTCTGCTTTTTCTGGCTCTGCTTTTTTCCGGCCCTGCTTTTTTCCGGGATGAAACGCGGGGCACTTGGCGTTAGTGTTGCATTCTCACCCCTCAAGGAGGCTTCGATGCGTAAAAGAATGCTGATCCAGGCCGCGACTGCCCTTGTCGCGCTGCAGTTCTTCGCTGTCCCGGTGTTCGCTGCGGGCAGTAGCAGTGGTGGCAGCGACCAGACCGTCACCCAGTGCAAGAAGGGCGAGGTCTGGGACAAGAAGAAGAAAAAGTGCGTCGCGCCCCAGGAAGGCATGCTGGACGACGACAGCATCTATGATGCCGGTCATGCGCTGGCGATGGCCGGGCGCTATGGCGAGGCGATCGCGGTGCTCAGCCTCGCTGCCAACAAGCAGGATCCGCGCATCCTCAATTATCTCGGCTATTCGCACCGCCATTCCGGCCGGGTAACTGTCGGCCTCGGCTACTACGAGGAAGCGCTGCGCATTGACCCGAACTATACGCTGGTACGCGAATATCTCGGCGAAGCGCATCTGCAGATCGGCGACCTGGCCGGCGCCCAGCAGCAGCTGATGGAAATCGAGAAGCGCACCGGCAAGGGATCGCGCGAATACGGCATGCTGTCCGAGCAGATCGACCATTTCATGCGGAGCTGATCAGGCTCCAGGGCTTTCCGAAGCGGCCGCGCGCGCTCGCGGCCCGCTTTTTGCTGCCCCGGTCTCGTTGAAAGCGGGGATGATTTTTGCAAAACCGATTTTTGGGCGTGAAAAACCCGGAAAGATTGCTATATCTTGGGAAATTGCGGTGAAACGGTTCCGTTAGCCCGAGGCTGCCGGACCGTTTTCTTTTTGTACCCATCGACAAGGCTTTCCCCGCAACGCGGGGGTGGCGGCAGGAAAGGTCAGGCATCATGAACAAGGTCCCGATGACAGGCGAGGGGTTCGCGTCATTGAAGGAAGAGCTGCGTTGGCGCCAGCAGGAAGAGCGGCCGCGCATCATCGAGGCGATTTCCGAGGCGCGCTCGCATGGCGACCTGTCCGAAAATGCCGAATATCATGCAGCCAAGGAGGCGCAGAGCCTCAATGAGGGCCGCGTCAACGAGCTCGAAGACTATATCGCGCGCGCTGAAGTGATCGATGTCACCAAGCTCAGCGGCGAAAAGGTCAAGTTCGGCGCCACCGTCGTGCTGGTCGACGAAGACACCGAGGAAAAGAAGACCTACCAGATCGTCGGCGACCAGGAAGCCGACGTGAAGTCCGGCCGCATCTCGATCTCCTCGCCGATCGCGCGCGCGCTGATCGGCAAGGAAGTCGGCGACGCCATCGAGGTCAATGCGCCCGGCGGCGCCAGGGGGTATGAGATCGTCCAGGTGCAGTTTATTTAAACCCTAAGGCGCGGGCACTTAGCCTTTGCTGAATCTGAAGCGCCGCGCTGCCCCTCATCTGGCTGCCGCCATCTTCTCCCCGTGAACGGGGAGAAGGACGCCTTCATTGATGGTTTCGCCAATTTTCAACGTTGCAAGAAGGGCGCCAGCGTTGCGGCCAGCTTCTTTCTCCCCGTTTACGGGGAGAAATGCCCGGCAGGGCAATGAGGGGCGGCGCCGACCTTCCCAATTGAATTGATTGAGAAAATCAACTCTTGGCAGCGTTAGCCTGACCAAGTATCTGGCGCTCCAGCAGCCTGTCCGCTTCCGCCACCACCTCTGCCGGCGCCAAACGCCCACCAGGTGCGGCTAGTAGCGTCGACGCAAATTGCCCACGCGGACCGGTCAAACCCGGCTCTGTCGCCAGGAACACCGCGACCGTCGGCAGGCCGAAGGCGCTGGCGAGGTGAGTCAGGCCGGTGTCGGCGCCGATCACCAGGGTCGAGCGGCCGAGGATGGCGGCGATGTCTGCCAGTGGCGACTTTGGCACCACGACAGTAGATGGCACGGCCTTGGCAACGGCTTCGGCAACAGACTTCTCGCGCTCGTTCGACCAGGTGGTGACCGGCGTCATGCCGCGCTCGACCAGCAGGCGGGCGGTTCCGATCCAGTCTTCGACAGGCCATTTCTTGTCCTCGCGGCTGGTGCCGTGCAGCAGGAAGGCGGTTTTTCCGGTGATGCCGGCCAGACCGCCGGGCGGTGGCACGATGCCTGATGCGAGCGTCGACAGATCGGGCTGGTAGCCAAGCGCCAGTCCGAACAGCCGGCGCGTCCGCTCGATGGCGTGCAGGTCGCGCGGCACGCCGTAGGTGACGTCGTAGAACAGGGTGGCCGAGGGTTCGCGCGCGCTCGATCGGTCGAAGCCGGCGATCGGCGCGCCCGCCTGCCGCGCGACCAGGGCCGATTTCAGCAGGCCCTGCGCATCGATGACCAGGTCGTAGCGGCATTCGCGCAAGGTGCGGCGCAGCGCGGCCGCCTCGCGCCAGGTGCCGCCACTGAACAGCGTCTTGCGCCAGCGCCGGATGGCGACGGTGTGAATCCCAGCGATCGCCGGGTGCAGGGCGACAATGCCGGCGAACGCCTCTTCGACGCACCAGTCGAAGGACACGTCCGGCCTGGCGAGACTGGCATCCTCGACCGCCGGAAATGTGTGGATGACATCGCCCATCGACGATGTCTTGACAATGAGGACCTTCATGCCGCGGCCGGGAGTTCCAGCAGCCGGTCCGCCGCCGCCGCGACCTGCCCGACTTGCAATGTCTTCAGGCAGTTGAGATGGCCGAGCGGGCAGACCTTCTGGTGGCAGGGCGAACAGGAAAGATGAAGCCAGACCAGCTCGCGCCGTTCCGCCAGCGGCGGCGTATTCTCAGGCGAGGTCGAGCCGTAGACGGCGACGATCGGTGTGCCGACGCCCGCCGCGACATGCATCAGCCCGCTGTCGTTGGAGACCGCCAGCCTTGCTGCAGCGATCAGGTCGATGGCGTCCTCCAGCCGCGTCTGGCCGGCAAGGTCGACGACGCCGGGGGCAAGGGCGGCGATCTCGGCGGTGACATCGCGGTCGTTCTTCGAACCGAACAGGGCGACCTTCAAGCCTTTGGCCATGAACTCGCGGGCAAGGCCGGCATAACTTTCGCTCGGCCAGCGCTTGGCCGGGCCGAATTCGGCGCCGGGCATCAGGGCCGCGAATTTCTGGGGCGCCAGCCCGAAACGATCGAGCAGGACGGCCTGGTTCCCAGCGTCCACGGTCAAATGAGGCGCGCGGAAACTGCCGCCCTTGGCGAGGCTGAAATAGGCCTGCGCGGTGCGCCGTTTCACAGCATCCGGCAGCGGCACGATGTCGGTCAAAAGGCCATAGCGCATCTCGCGCAGATGGCCGAAACGGCGCGGAATGCGGGCAAAGAACGGGATCAGCGCCGATTTCCAGCTGCCCGGCAGGACATAGGCCATGTCGTAGCGGCCGCGCAGCAGGCGGCCGAAGCGACGGCGATGGGTGAATTCGAGCGCGCCGGGTTTCAGCGGAAAGTCGATCTGCTGGCGGATCTCGGGCATGCGCTTGACCAGCGGTGCCGCCCAGGCCGGCGCCAGCACGTCGATCGCGGCGTTGGGATGGAGTTCCTTCAGCGCCGAAAACAGGCACTGCGCCATCACCATGTCGCCCACCCAGCGTGGGCCGATCACGAGGATCGTTGGGCTTTCAGCCATTCGACATAGTCTCTGACACCGGTTTCCACTGTCCGGAACTGGCCGTTGTAACCGGCCGCGCGCAAACGGGACATATCAGCTTGCGTGAAGCTCTGGTAGCTGCCCTTGAGGTGGTCGGGGAAGGGGATGAATTCGATCTCGCCCTTGCCCAGCGTGTCGATGACCGTTTCGGCGATGGCGCGGAAGGGCTGGGCGCGGCCGGTGCCGCAATTGAAGATGCCGCTCGAGCCGCGCTTCCACAGCCACAGATTGACGTCGGCGACATCACCAACATGGATGAAATCGCGGCTCTGTTCGCCAGGGCCGAAGCCATCATAGGCGCCAAACAGTTTCGGATTTTCGCCGCGCTGGACCTGATTGAACAGATGGAAGGCGACCGAGGCCATGGCGCCCTTGTGCGTCTCGCGCGGGCCATAGACGTTGAAATAGCGCAGGCCCGCGACCTGCGAATGATCGGTGTCGAAGACAGTGCGCCTGACATAGTCGTCGAACAGTTTCTTCGAATAGGCGTAGACGTTGAGCGGCCGCTCGAGCGCCGGCTCTTCGCGAAACTCGGATCCACCACCATAAACGGAGGCCGAGGAGGCGTAGAGGAAGGGCACGCGCAGTGCCTGGCAGGCATGCAGCAGCCGCTTCGAATAAGCAAAATTCACCTCCATCATGAACTTGCCGTTCCACTCGGTGGTGGTCGAGCAGGCGCCCTGGTGGAAGACGGCTTCGATGCGGCCAAGCGAGCCGGCCTCGATGCGGGCCAGAAGATCGTCCTTGTCGAGATAATCGGCAATGCTGAGATCGGCGAGATTGGCGATCTTATGACCGTCGGTGAGGTTGTCGACGACCAGAATGTCGTCATGGCCTTCGGCGTTGAGCGCGGCGACGATGTTGGAGCCGATCATGCCGGCGCCGCCCGTGACGATGATCATGAAGGCCTCTGGTTGCTTGCGATTCCAGTCCTTATAAGGGAGGCCAGCCGGGCTGTCGACAAAGCAGGTGTTCCCGCTATCTCGCTATGTTCTTGCTTGTCTGTTTTGTCCATTTTGTCTATTATGGCCAAAAACAGAGTGTACCATGAAACATTATCCATCGACCGATCTGAAACAGAATCTCGGAGACGTCCTTGCGGCCGCCAGCCAGCAGCCCGTCTCCATCACCCGTCACAACAAGCCGAGATACGTCCTGATGAGCATCGAGGCTTACGAGGCTCGCTTCGTCAATGACAGCCGCCGCGCTTACGCGGCGGAGGACGCTCCATCCGAACATGTCGAGATGCTTGAAGAATACGCTGCCGAGTTGGATCGTGATTAAACCCAATGCCGCCGACGTCTGGCGATATCCATATCTATGGTATCGCCAACATGGAGGCGGCGAGACCGAAGGCCGTAAGACACGACCTGTCGCCTTCGTGGCTGTCCTTCCGGGGAAAGCCGGCGGCACGAACCTCTTCATCCTTGCAATCACCTCTACGCCGCCGGGCCGCGATCGCGTCGCTGTTGGCGTTCCGGAAATAGAAAGCCGCCGCGCGGGGCTTGACCCTATCCCCCTTTGGGTCATAGTCGACGAATACAACCACGATATCCTGGAATCTTCAGCCTACTTCGAACCAGCTGCGCGTATCGGCGCATTCAGTCCGTCATTCCACAAAAAAGTCATGTCGGCTTTCATCGCGGTTGTCCGCACAGGCCAATCCAAAGCTATCCCGCGGGCTGACTGAACGGCCTGCAACCGGGCAGGACCACAAGGGACAAAAATGCCGTCGACCGAACTGCTCATCGCGTTTTTCGCCACCACGGCGATCTTCGCCTATATCCCCGGTCCGGCGATGCTTTATGCCGCGGCCCAGACCATGGCGCGCGGGCGCTGGTCGGGGCTGACGGCCGCACTTGGTATCCATCTCGGCGGCTATGTGCATGTCTTTGCCGCCGCTGCAGGCCTGTCGGTGCTGTTCCACGCCGTGCCGACGCTCTACATGGCGGTCAAGCTGGTTGGCGCGCTCTATTTGATCTGGCTCGGCGTCTCGCTGTTTCGCAAGCGCGTCGAAGGTGAGATGGCGCTGCCCGTTCTTGAGCGCAAATCGGCGCGCCGCGCCTTTTTCGAGAGCATCACCGTCGAGGTGCTCAATCCCAAGACGGCGATCTTCTTCATGGCCTTCCTGCCGCAGTTCATCGACGCCTCGGCGGCGCTTCCGGTCTGGCTGCAATTCGTGGTGCTGGGAACGATCGTCAATTTGATGTTCTCCTCGGCCGACATCGTTTGCGTGTTCCTCGCCGGCCTGGTGATCGGCAGGCTGCGGCGTTCGAGGCGGGCGCAGCGGCTGATGCAGCGGGCCGGCGGCGCGGTGCTGGTCGGGCTTGGCGTCCACGTTGCCCTGCAGAAGAGCTGACGCTTCGGACAGTCGCGGGTCATGCCTGACGTTGCGCTGCGTGGATTTGCAGTATATCGGCAGGCATGAGCGATCCGGCCCGTAAATTGACAATTTTCAGCACGATTGAGATTTGCCTTACCCTCGCGTTGCCAGTGACATGATCAAGCACAATCCGCCTTCTCCCGAACCCCTGCACCGTGCCATTGCGCGCTTTGGCGGCGTCGCCGTGCTGGTGGTCGGCGATCTCATCCTCGACCGCTTCGTCAACGGCGTCATCGAGCGGATTTCGCCGGAGGCGCCGATCCCGGTGCTGCACGGGCGCGGCGAGACGTCGGCCATGGGCGGCGCCGGCAATGTCGTGGCCAACATCATCTCGCTTGGCGCGCGCGCCATTCCGGTGTCGGTGATCGGCACCGACACGGCCGGCGACAGCCTGGTGCGGATGCTTGGCGAACTTGGCGCCGAGACAGTGGGGCTTTCGCAGCAGCGTGGCCGCATGACCTCGTCGAAGAGCCGCTTCAGCGCGCTCAACCAGCAGGTGCTGCGTTTCGACGAGGAAGAGATCAAACCGCTCGACGAGGCGGAGCGGGCGGGACTGATCCGGCATTTCCATGCCGCACTTGCGGGCGCCGACATCGTCATCTTGTCCGATTACGGCAAGGGCATCCTGCTCGACGGCGTCGCGGCAGAACTGATCGCCATCTGCCGCGAGGCGGGCAAGCCGGTGCTGGTCGATCCCAAGGGCCGCGACTATGCGCGCTATGCCGGCGCGACCGCTATCACCCCTAACCGCAAGGAACTCGGCGAGGCCGTCGGCCGTGCGGTGTTCGCCGATGACGAGATCGTCGCGGCCGCGCGGGAGTTGATATCAGCCCATGGCTTCGACTTCGTCGTCGCCACCCGCAGCGAAAAGGGCATGAGCGTCGTTGGCCCGGACGAGGCGCGCCACATCGCCACCCAGGCGCGCGAAGTGTTCGATGTCTCGGGCGCCGGCGACACGGTGATCGCGACGTTTGCGCTGGCACTCGCGTCGGGTGCCGATCCGGTCGCGGCGGCCTCGATCGCCAATGCCGCCGGCGGCGTCGTGGTCGGCAAACGCGGCACTGCGCGGCTGACGGTCGAGGAGCTTACCGGCGCGCTGTTCCGTTCGCACGGACCGACCGCCCACAAGGATGCCATCCTCGATGCCCCATCGGCGGCGCGCATGGTGGCGGCGTGGAAGGAAGAGGGCCTGGCCGTCGGTTTCACCAATGGCTGCTTCGACATATTGCATGCTGGCCATGTCAGTCTCTTGCACGCCGCGCGCAGCCAGTGCGATCGGCTGGTGCTCGGCCTCAACTGCGATGCCTCGGTGCGGCGGCTGAAAGGGCCGGGCCGCCCGGTCAACGACCAGCATGACCGCGCCTGCGTGCTCGCGGCCCTGGCTTCGGTCGACGCGGTCGTCGTGTTCGAGGAAGACACGCCGCTGGCGCTGATAGAGGCGCTTCTGCCCGATATCCTGGTCAAGGGCGCCGATTATACAATCGACACCGTGGTCGGCGCCGAAATCGTACAGAAGGCCGGCGGGCGCGTCGTGCTGGTCGATCTCGTTGCCGGCAAGAGCACCACGGGCACCATCGGAAAATTGCGCGCCGGCTCTACAAACTGAGGTTTTGATGTCTGAACTGAACGACTATCTGGTCCGCTCGGCGGCAGCGATTTCCGGCATGGTCGAGCGGGATCTCACCAGCGAGATGGAGCGGGCGGCGAGCACTGTGGTGACGGCGCTTTCATCCGGGAAAGCCTTGCTGATCGCCGGCAATGGCGGCTCGGCCAGCGATGCCATCCACATCGCCACTGAACTGGTCGGCCGCTTCCTCAAGGAGCGCAAGGCTTACAATGTCCTCGCGCTGACGGCCAATGCCGGGGTGCTGACGGCCTGGGGCAATGATTACGGCTTCGACACGGTGTTCTCGCGCCAGGTCGAGGCGCACGGCGCGGCCGGCGGCGTGCTGCTGGCGATTTCGACCAGCGGCAATTCGCCGAGCATTCTCGCCGCCGCAGAACAGGCGCGGATGATGGATATGACGGTGATCGGCCTGACCGGCGACACCGGCGGCAAGCTGAAGCCCTTGTGCGATATCCTGCTCAACGTGCCCTCGACCTCGACGCCGATCATCCAGCAAGGGCATCTTTGCCTCTACCATCATCTCTGCGAAGTGGTCGAAGCGCGCCTCAGCAATGGCTAACAAGGTGGTGACGCCGCTGACCGAGCCAGGTGTGTGGATCGAGCGGATCGGCAGCCGGGTTTTTCCGGCGCATCTGCCGGCGCTGTTCCTCGACCGCGACGGCACCATCAACGTCGATACCGACTATCCCAGCGACCCTGCCGAGATCGAGCTCAGGCCGCAGATCCTGCCGGCGATCGCGGCCGCCAACAGGGTCGGGATTCCGGTCGTCGTGGTCACCAACCAATCCGGCATCGCGCGCGGTTACTTCGACTGGAGGGTCTTTGCGGCAGTGAATGGCCGCGTGCTAGAGCTGTTGGGCGATCAGGGCGTGTTCGTCGACATGGTGCTTGCCTGCGCCTATCACGAGGCGGGTGTCGGGCCGTTCGCTGTTGCCGATCATGTGATGCGCAAGCCCAATCCGGGCATGCTGATCGAGGCGGGCAAACGCCTTGATCTCGATCTCCAGCGCTCTTTGATCGTCGGCGACAAGCTGGCCGACATGCAGGCGGGACGGCGCGCCGGCCTGGCACAGGGCTGGCTTGTCGACGGCGAGGCGGCGATTCAACCCGGCTTCGCCATCAGATCCCTTCGGGACAGCAGCGACCTCGGTTATCTGCTTGCAGCCGTTGAAACGCTCGGCCGGGACAACAGGTCCTGATCCAGGCCTGACGGCTCACATGGGATCGTTGCGTTCCGAGGCTTCGTACAGTTTGGCCTCGGTGGCGAAGGAATAGATCATCACCGACATCGAGTAGACGAAGCCATGCCGGCCGCACAGGAAGTAGCGCTTAGCCAGGTAGAATTTCAGGAAGTTGCCGAACGGCGACAACACCAGCCGCCCCAGGCCCGGCTTCTTGCCCTTCTCGACCAGCGTGACGGCCTTGAGGCCGGAATAGGCGTTGGCCCGGGCGAGATCCTCCTCGACCGATATTTCGCGGCGATGCAGCAGGACACCCTCTTCAATCGTGCCGGTCTCGCCCGGCACGTGGAAGGCTTCGTGCACCCGCGCGGTAAGATCCATGGTGGCGCCTTCCCTGCGGAAGAGCCGCATCAGCCTGTTGTGCAGCACCCAGCGGTGCGCATAGCCATAGCCCTTCAGCCAATCGCGGCGGCGGATGTACCATCCGCTGATCTCGTCGTCGGCCGCCTGTGTGATGGCCACGATCGACTGCCGCAGCTGGTCGTCGACGCGTTCGTCGGGGTCGATCGAAAGACACCAGGGCTGGGTGGCATGGTCGAGCGAGAATTGCCGCTGACGCGGAAACCCCGGCCACTCATTGTGCAGCAGCTTTATGGGGTAGCCCTTGGCGATATAGCTTTCCACGCATTCGACGGTGCCGTCCGTCGAGCCGGAATCGACAATGACGATCTCGGCGCAGAAGTCGATGCTTTCCAAGCACGGGCCGATCATGTCGGCCTCGTTGACGCAGATGATAAGCGCCGAGACTGGGCTTGCAAATCGAGTCATGGTCCCCTTCCATGGCGGGCCGCCCGCGGAACCGTGCTGCTTGCGCTATCGGTCCTCAAGCAACTCCGGGCGAAAAAGCGTTACACATTTTTTCAGGAATTGCTTTAGAAACCGATCGGGCTGCGCAGTTCGGCTGACCTACCATCCTTGTATATTAGCGTCTGTTAAACATCATCGCGGCGCCGGTGTGGCGAAGGTCAGGAATTAGCAGCCCAGACGCACAGGGACACGCCCGGCCTCAGGCGCGATCGAATGAGACCAGGCCTTCATCCTTGACCCGGCGGATGGTGAGCGCGGTGCGCACCGTGTCGACATTCGGCGTCGAGGTCAGTTCCTCGATGACGAAGGTCTGGAAGGCGCCGAGGTCGCTTGCCACACAGTGCAGCAGGAAATCGGATTCGCCCGAGACCATCCAGGCATCGCGCACGATCGGCCAGCCGCGCGTGCGCTCGGCAAAGGTGCGCAGCTCGGCATCGGCCTGGTGATGCAGGCCGACCAGGCAGAAGGCGACGACATCGAGGCCGAGCGCAGGCGCGTTGAGCAGCGCGCGATAGCCGCGGATGATGCCGGCTTCCTCCAGCCGCTTGACCCGGCGCAGACAGGGTGGGGCCGAAATGCCGACGCGGTTCGACAGCTCGACATTGGTCATGCGCCCATCCGCCTGCAACTCGCGCAGGATCTTCCAGTCGATGGCGTCGAGGTCGGCTTTCAGGGGCATGGCGGTCTCATCTCGGCGCAAGAATCTGTCGCGATTTTGTAATTAAACGACTTTTGTGTCGGCGCCAGCCCTCATCAACGCGATTTTTGAACGGTAACGAAAGCGGCGATCGTTCGAATAACCGCTTGGGCCGAAGCTTTCCGGGGACGACGGCCCCTTCGTCTTGCTGGCGTGGTTGGCAACCCTTACATTAAGCGCGAATTCCACGTCTTTCTCCAAGGCACCGCATTGTCTGCCCCGTAGAGGCTCTAAATGACCACCAAGCACGCGCCTGTTCTTATCATCGGTTCCGGCCCGGCCGGCTACACTGCGGCGGTCTATGCCGCACGTGCCATGCTCAAGCCAATGCTGGTCGCCGGCCTGCAGCAGGGCGGCCAGCTGATGATCACCACCGATGTCGAAAACTATCCCGGCTTCGCCGACCCGATCCAGGGGCCGTGGCTGATGGAACAGATGCTCAAGCAGGCCGAGCATGTCGGCACCGATATCATCAACGACATCATCACCGAGGTCGATCTCAACGTGCGGCCGTTCCGCGCCAAGGGCGATTCCGGCACCACCTACACCGCGGACGCGCTGATCATAGCCACCGGCGCGCAGGCGAAGTGGCTGGGCATTCCGACCGAGCAGGATTTCATGGGCTTCGGCGTCTCCGCCTGCGCCACCTGCGACGGTTTCTTCTATCGCGGCAAGGATGTCGCGGTGGTCGGCGGCGGCAATTCGGCGGTGGAGGAAGCGCTCTACCTTTCGAATCTTGCCAAGAGCGTCACGGTCATCCACCGGCGCAGCGACTTCCGTGCCGAACGTATCCTGCGCGAGCGGCTGCTGAAGAAGGACAATGTCCGCGTCATCTGGGACACGGTCGTCGACGAGATCACCGGCCGGCCCGGCAAGGCGCCGTTGCCGCCCTCGGTCGAAGGGCTGAAGCTCAAGCACGCGGTGACCGGTGCCGAAACGCATCTCAAGGTCGACGGCGTGTTCGTGGCGATCGGCCATGCGCCGGCGGTCGAGCTGTTCGCCGGCAAGCTGAAGCAGAAGCCGAATGGCTATCTGTGGACAGCGCCGGATTCGACCCGCACCGACGTGCCCGGCGTCTTTGCCGCCGGCGACGTGACCGACGATATCTACCGCCAGGCGGTGACGGCGGCGGGGCTCGGCTGCATGGCCGCGCTCGAGGCGGAAAAGTATCTGGCCGGCATCGAAGTGCATCGCGAAGCAGCGGAATAGGCCGCTCGCAAACTGTTAAAAAAACGGCTTAGAAACGCCGTGTAAAAGCCTGATTTTTCATTCAGACGCCAACAGAACGAGGGGAATCATGGCGTTGGACTGGGACAAGCTACGCGTGTTTCACGCTGCGGCGGAAGCGGGGTCGTTTACACACGCGGCCGAGACATTGCACCTGTCGCAATCGGCGATATCGCGGCAGGTCAGTGCGCTCGAGCACGATGTCGGCGTTCCGCTGTTCAACCGCCATGCCCGCGGCCTGGTGCTGACCGAACAGGGTGAGATGCTGTTCCGCACGGCGCATGACGTGCTGATGAAGCTCGAGACCATCAAGTCGCGCCTGACGGAGACCAAGGACCGGCCCTCCGGCGTGCTTCGCGTGACGACGACTGTCGGTCTCGGCGCCGGCTGGCTGACCGAACGGGTGCAGGAGTTCATCGAGCTCTATCCGGAGATCAGCCTGCAACTGATCCTCGCCAATGAGGAGCTCGACCTCACCATGCGCCAGGCCGACTGCGCCATCCGGCTACGCCAGCCGCAGCAGCCGGACCTGATCCAGCGCCGCCTGTTCACCGTGCATTTCCACCTCTATGCAGCACCTTCCTATGTCGCCAAGCATGGCAAGCCGGCCTCGGTCTCGGAGCTCAGAAACCATCGCATCGTCACCTTCGGCCTGCCGGTGCCGTCGCATCTGTCGGAGTTGAACTGGCTGGAGACGGTCGGCGATTTCGAGGGCGGCCAGCGCGTGCCGTCGTTGCAGATCAACGACATATTGTCGATCAAGCGCGCCGTGCAGGGCGGCGCCGGCATCGCCATGCTGCCCGACTATGTGATCTCGAAGGATTCCGGCCTGGTGCAGCTTTTGCCGGAAACCGAGGTGCCGTCCTTCGACACCTATTTCGCTTATCCGGACGCGATGAAGAACCAGGCCAAGCTGCACGTGTTTCGCGATTTCATTATCGCGAAAGCCAGAAGCTGGTCATTTTAAGCCCAAGCGAATGATCGGCAGCGCTGGTAGGGGGATCTATTCGCCCCGCTAGGGCGTCAGGCGCGGCAGCCAGCCGGGGACGTTGCGGCGGTAAATTTCGTAGTCGGCGCCGTAACGGCGGGCCAGTGTCGGCTCTTCGTAGAGCCTGACGAAAGAGCCCATCACAACAGCGCCGATGACGGCATAGGCGACAAGCGTCCAGCTCGAGAACAGCAGCGCCTGGCCGATGATGATCGACAGCACGGCGACATACATGGGATTGCGGACGTGGCGGTAGATGCCGCCGATCACGAGCTTCTCGGTCGGCGCGACGGGGGCCGGCGTGCCCAACCCCTCGAGCGCAAAGCGGGCGAAGGCATGCAGCAGCACGGCGACTGCTGCGACGATGAGGGCGCCGCCGGCAAGGACGAAGCCCGGCACGGTGGACCACGGCAAGCCCCAATGATCGCTGAGCAGCCAGGGGACAAGTCCAGCCACCACACCCGGTGCTGCAATCAGGAAAATAGCGCTGCCGGCAATCGCCGAAAACGTCCGCATTGGCTGCGTCTCCCTTCATTGCCTTAGAAATGAACGCCTGCTGCCTGCTTCCGCATCATTGCCCGGTTTTGCCATTTCGAAGCGAAAACCCGTCGCAATTCGCGATTCTGTAGTGACAAGGACCCGTTTGCGCGCTCGCTTTTGGCGATTCTTGCTGGTCCTATGGGCTTCGGGAATGGGTTAGACCACAGCCTATGTCTTTTTGCATGCGTGTGTTGCAAAATAGATGCTTGTTTCTTGGGCATGAAGAGCAGATATATAGATCATCTCCTGGGCGCGTTCTCCTCCCATTAGCGCCCTCGAGTGTTCCCCTCTGGAGGTTAGCCTTAACAGGCACTTCCAATCAAACTCAGCCGGATCTTCGTTGATCCGGCTTTTTTGTTGCCCGGACCCTGCCTAGGCGGCTGAGAATTTCACCAGAATTGCCGCGTAACAGTGTCATGTAACCTCTGGTAACATGACAATGATGCCTTCCGCTGCTATGTAAAGCATAGGACGCGGTGTGGTTCGGACGGGAGATGGGGGCATCACTCGGACGGCCCGGGCTCAGGCGGCTACCGCGTCCGAACCTTTTTCCGCCGAAGGCGCGGCCATTGCACATGCGGCGGACCTGCCGTTTCCCCTCCCGAGAAAACGGTCCGCAAACAAAACGACGTCCGGCTCCCCGGGCGTCGTTTTTGGTTTTGCCCCCTCGAACTTTCGAGGGGGCGTTATGTCGGGATGGAAATTACGCGGCCTTGCCGTTGGCGTTCATCGCTTCGTCAGCGAGACGGCCGGTAAGTTCGGCCATGTGGTCGAAGGCGGCGCGATAGCTGGCGACGCCCGCCGTCGCCGAGCGCAGTTCGATGATCAGGTCGCCGATCTCGGCCTGCGGCATGGTCGCCTCGACGACATCCCAGCCCGGCCAGTCGGGCCGCGCATCATAGCCGAGGATCTGGCCGCGCCGTTGCGGGATCAGCGCGATGATCTTCGAGGTCGCGTCGGATGGCGTGACGATCTCGACCTTCATCACCGGCTCCAGCAGCACCGGCGAGCAGGCAGCCATGCCTTCCTTCATCGCCAGCTTCGCCGCCATCTGGAAGGCCATGTCGGAGGAATCGACCGCATGGTAGGAGCCGTCCGACAGGTTGACGGCGACGTCGACGACGGGGAAGCCGAGCGGGCCTGTCTTCAGGTAATCGCGCACGCCAGTCTCGACCGACTGGATGTACGTCTTCGGCACGACGCCACCGGTGATGGTATCGGTGAACTGGAAGCCGGAGCCGCGCGGCAGCGGCTTGATCTCGATCACCACATCGCCGAACTGGCCATGTCCGCCCGACTGTTTCTTGTGGCGGCCGCGCTGCTGCACCGGTTTGCGGATCGTCTCGCGGTAGGGCACGGCCGGCGCGTGGCCTTCGACCGGGATCTGGTTCTTGCCCTCCAGCCGCTCGCGCACGACGCGCAGATGCATCTCGCCATGGCCAGACAGCACCGTCTCGGCCGAGTCCTGGTTATGGCGCAGGCTGAGCGAGGGATCTTCCTCAGCCAGCCGCTGGATGGCGGCCGACATCTTGACCTCGTCCTTGCGCTCCTTCGGCCTGAGCGCGAAGGCGAAGACCGGCTGCGGCGGCTGGAATGCGAACAGCTGTTTGGTGCCGCCCTTGGCCGAGGTCAGCGTCTGGCCAGTCTTGACCTCGTCCAGCTTGCCCAGCGCCACGGTGTCGCCGGCCTTGGCCGCGGTGAGCTTGAACTGGTCCTTGCCGAGCATCTTGTAGATGCCGGAAACCTTGGCCGTGTCGCCGCCGGGCAGCCAGAGTTCGGAACCGTCGGTGACCTGGCCGGACAGGATGCGCGACACCGACAGCTTGCCGCCATGCGGCGTGTGGATGGTCTTCATCACCTGCACCACCGTAGCGTTGCCATCGGCCGCGCCAAGCCGTTTGCGGGTCGCCTCGATGTCTGGTGCGTCGTGGCGGATCGCCTTCAAGAGGCGCAGCACGCCATTGCCTTTTTCCGCCGTGCCGATCAGCACCGGCGTCACGGCGCCGTCGCGCAGATCGGCGGCGAGGTCGTCGAAGATCGCATCCTTCGGCGGCTCGATCTCCTCCAGCAGCTGTTCCATCAGCTGGTCGTCATGGTCGGCCAGGGTCTCCAGCATGGAAAAGCGCGCTTCCAATTCGCGCGCCTTGTCGTCACCCGGTATCTGAGCCACCTCGCTTTCGGCATATTCGCGGTAGATGTAGGCGCGCTCCAGCGCCAGGTCGATCGAGCCGATGACGACGCCGTCCTTGCGCAGCGGAATCTGGCGCAGCAAGAGCGGCACGGAGCTTGCCGGCTGCAGCATCTTCAGCGTGTCGCGCACGCCTGCTATCGCCTTGTCGACCTTGTTGAGGAACAGGATGCGCGGCACGCCGAGATCGTCGAGCTTGCGCATGATGAGCTGCAAAGCAGGGATCTTCTTTTCGTCGGCCTCGGCCACGACCACCGCGAGATCGCAGGCGGCCAACACCGGTTCGGCCTCGAAGGAGAATTCGATCGAGCCGGGACAATCGACGAAGGTGATCTGCTCGCCCATGAATTCGGTGGTGGCGATGGTCGCCTCGACGCTCATGGCGTGGGCGCGCGCCTCCGGTGAATGGTCTGAAACGGTGCTACCCGATGAAACGGGATTTTGTCGGGGAATTGAGCCCGTACGGGCCAATATGGCTTCGAGAAGTGTCGTCTTACCGCTTGCAAAGGGACCGACTATGGCAATGCATTTCGGTCCCGTGCGTCGTCCTCCGGCGCGAGTACCCATGGCTGACCTCCACTCAGGCGTTTCCCTAGGGACCGACTGGCATGCATGGTTCAGGCGTGGTCAATCGGTCCTGAGCGGCGGCCGGCCTGTTCGACCGTCGCGGGAGGGGCTCTTTTCATGTCGCCACCTGCCCAAGGGCATCGTCCCACTTGTTTGCCGGCAGGGCAAGGGAAATAGAATTTCCGCTCCCTTGCGGCGTCCTCAGGCGCTCAGTGTCAGCTGGCCGAGGCGAACCATGGCCGATGCGCGGTTGCGCGGTTCCCGATATCGGAGGAAGGTGACGCTCACAGTCAAGGAACAGGAGCGCAACGGCCCCTGGCACCGACTTCCACACAATCGAGGATCAGACGATGAAGTTCATTGCTTGCGGCAGCGTGCCGACCATCATAGCGCCGGAAAAATACTTCACCGGCCGGGTTCTGCAGACGCCGATCATAGAGGCGGAGGCGCCGGCGCGCCTGAGAGCGACGCTGGTCAGTTTCGAGCCCGGCGCGCGCACCCACTGGCACACGCATCCGCTTGGCCAGACACTCTATGTCACCTCCGGCGCCGGGCTTGCCCAGACATCGGGTGGCCCGGTCCAGGAGATCAGGGCCGGCGACGTCATCTGGTTCGCGCCCGGCGAAAAGCACTGGCATGGTGCCGGGCCGAAGACGGCAATGACACATATCGCCATGCAGGAGGCACTCGACGGCGTCCATGCCGACTGGCTGGAAGCGGTTTCCGGCGAGCAGTATGGCAGCTGAGCCTGGCCGCCTGTAGAAATCATCATGCCGAAGAACCGCCTGCCGCTCGTTGCCGCCGTCTATCTCGGCTCGTTCGTCGCTCTGCTCGATGTCAGCATCGTCAATGTCGCGCTGCCGACCATCCAGCAGGCGCTGCAGACCGATTTCGGCGGCCTGCAATGGGTGGTCGACGCCTACACGCTGTGCCTGTCCGCCTTCATGCTGTCGTCGGGCCTGATCGGCGACCGCTATGGCCGTAAGCGATCGTGGCTGGCGGGGGTCGGCATCTTCGTGGCGGGCTCGCTGATCTGCGCGGTCGCGCCCAATTTGACGGCGCTGCTGGCCGGCCGGGTGGTGCAAGGCATTGCCGGCTCGCTGCTCATTCCGGGCGCGCTGTCGATCCTGACGCAGGCCTTCCCCGATCCGCGCGAGCGGGCCGGCGTCATCGGCGGCTGGGCCTCGTTCGCGGCCATTTCCCTGCTGGTCGGTCCGGTGCTGGGCGGCATCCTGGTGCAGACGGTCGGCTGGCAGAGCATCTTCCTGATCAACCTGCCGCTTGGCCTGGTTACGATCGTGCTCGGCGCTGTTTCGATCGATGAGACGGCGCATCCCGAACATGCCCATCTCGACCTTATCGGCCTGGCGCTTTCGATCCTGTGGCTCGGCTCGCTGACCTTCGGCCTGATCTCGGCCGGGGAGACCGGCTGGAATGACCCCAGGACGGTCACGGCGATCGTCGCCGGCGTCGTTGGCCTGGCGGTCTTCCTCGGCTTCGAGGCACGCACGGCACGGCCCATGCTGCCGCTCAGCCTGTTCCGCGACGTGCGCTTTGCCGTTGCCAACGTCGCCTCGTTCGCACTCGGCTTCACCTCCTACACCAGCGTCTTTTTCTTCTCGATGTTCCTGCAGCAGGTGCAAGGCTGGTCGCCGACGCAGACCGGCCTGCGCATGGCGCCGGCCTTCATCGTCCAGATGGTGGTGTCGCCTTTTGTCGGCAAGCTCAGTGCCCGGTACGGCCATTCGTCGCTAATGACAGCGGGCTATGTGCTGATCGGCCTTTCCATGCTCGGCATGTGCTGGGCCGGACCGTCGACACCCTATTGGGTGCTTTGCGTTCTGTTCGCGATTGGCGGCCTCGGCAATTCGTTGGCGATCCCGACCGGCAGTGCTGCCGCCATGTCCTATGCGCCACGCGAGCGCTCGGGCATGGTGTCGGCGGTCATCAACGCCACCCGCCAGAGCGGACTTGCCATCGGCATCGCGCTGCTCGGCGCCCTGATGAGCATGCGGGCGACCAGCCTGCTGACTGGATATCTCAGCGATGCGGATGTGCCCAATGCCGAAGCGGTGGCCCACGCCGCCATATCACGGCATGATTTCGCCACCGACGCGGCAATGGGCGAAAGCGGCGTGCACGAACTGTTCGCGACGGCCTATGCCGGCGGCTTCCACGCCGCGATGCTGACAGCGGCGATTGCCGCGTTTGTCACCGCGGCACTGTTGATCGCTGTACTCGCGCCAGCCGAGGCGCGCTCGGCCAGGGAGGCCAAACAGCAGGCGTGAGCTGCTTCGTCTCCAACAAAAAACCCGGCGATGACGCCGGGTTTTTGCATTTCAGGCTGCTATGATCAGGTCAGCGATGCCGTAAAACGCTGGATGCGCGTGCAGGCTTCCTCCAGCAACGTCTCCGAGGTCGCGTAGGAGATGCGGAAGTTGGGGCCGAGGCCGAAGGCCGAGCCAAACACCACCGCCACACCTTCGGCCTCGAGCAGTTCCGAGCAGAAGGCCTCGTCGGTGTCGATCACCTTGCCGGCCTTGGTCTTCTTGCCGATCAGCTGGGCGCAGGACGGATAGACATAGAAGGCGCCTTCCGGCGACGGGCAAGAGATGCCGCGCGCCTGGTTGAGCATCGAGACGACAAGGTCGCGCCGCCCCTGGAAGATCGCCTTGTTCCTGGCGATGAAGTCCTGCGGGCCGTTGAGCGCTTCGACGGAAGCCCATTGCGCGATGGTGCAGGCGCCCGAGGTCTGCTGACCCTGGATCATGTCCATCGCCTTGATCAGCTGCACGGGACCGGCGGCATAGCCGATGCGCCAGCCGGTCATGGCATAGGCTTTCGAGACGCCGTTCATGGTCAGCGTGCGCTCGTAGAGCTTCGGCTCGACCTCCGCGATGGTCTTGAAGACGAAGTCGCCATAGGTCAGATGCTCATACATGTCGTCGGTCAGCGTCCAGACATGCGGATGCTTGAGCAACACATCAGCCAGCGCGCGCAGCTCCGCTTCCGTATAGGCGGCGCCCGACGGGTTCGACGGCGAGTTCATCAGCAGCCATTTGGTCTTCGGCGTGATCGCCCTTTCCAGAACCTCGGCCGTCAGCTTGAAACCATTCTCGATCGAGGTGTCGGCGAACACCGACGTGCCGCCGCAGATCGCAACCATTTCGGGGTAGCTGACCCAGTAGGGGCGGGGGATGATGACCTCGTCGCCGGGGTTCAGGGTCGCCATGAAGGCGTTGAACAGGATCTGCTTACCGCCGGTGCCGACAATGGTCTGCTCGGGCTTGTAGTCGAGATTGTTCTCGCGCTTGAATTTTTTGGCGATCGCCTCGCGCAGCGGCACGATGCCCGAAACCGGCGGGTACTTGGTCTCGCCACGACGGATCGCTTCGATCGCCGCATTCTTGATGTTGTCGGGCGTGTCGAAATCCGGCTCGCCGGCGCCGAGGCCGATTATGTCACGGCCGGCATTTTTCAGCTCGCGGGCTTTCTGCGTCACCGCGATGGTGGCGGAAGGCTTTACGCGGGAAAGGGTGTCGGCAAGAAAGGCCATGACCTTTTTTCTCTCCTTGAGAAGATCGGCGCGGCCAGGAGCGGCCGCGGCGCTTCTCATGTCGCATCATTCCCCTCAGTGCAAGCCTTGTCGGCTGGGCCAGGTGGGGCGCCGCGGTCAATGCGGCGTGATCGGCAACACTAAATTCATTAACGGGCGGTAGAGGCTTGCATGACAGGATCGCAATCCAATTGCGGAGCGAAGGAACCGTGTCGCGCAGCATCGGGCTTGCCCATATCATCCGTCATGATGACGGCACCTCTACCGGTGTCTGGGGTATCTACACGTTGCAAAGTGCCTTCCAGCCGATCTTCGCCTTCAAGGAAGGCAAGCTGTCGGTTGCCGCCTTCGAAGGGCTGATCCGGCCGTTCCGCGACGGCGAGCCGCAATCGCCGATCGCCTTCTTCTCGACCTGTCCGGCCGCCGACCGCCTGCATGTCGAGGCGCTGACCAGGACGCTGCATCTGCTCAATGCCGGCGCCTGCCTGCCGCAGGAGGCGTCGATCTTCGTCAATTTCGATCCATCGGTGTTCACCGAGCGGTCCGTCGCCGAGAATGCCTTGCGCGAAATGCGGCTGGTGCTGCACGAGGCCGGCATCGATCCCGGCCGCGTCGTGTGCGAGGTGACCGAGCAGAAGTCGGCATCGCAGGAGGCCCTGCATGGCTTTGTCGCCGCGCTCAGGGGCAGCGGCTTCCGCATCGCGGTCGATGACTATGGCTCGGACGATTCCGACATCAACCGCATCAAGGAGTTGAAGCCCGACATCGTCAAGTTCGACGCCTACTGGATCACGCAACTGATGGAATCCGGCGCCGGCTTCGCGCTGTTGACCACCATGGTGAAAAGCTTCGAGGACCAAGGCATCCGCACGGTGTTCGAAGGTATTGAGGAGGGATGGCAACTGGAGCTCGCCGAGAAGTCCGGCGCTTCGATGGTCCAGGGTTTTGTGCTGGCGCGGCCGGAGCTGGCGCCGACCAGCTTTCGCGTTTTCGGCAAAACCGCGCCCGAAGCCGCCCCCGTGACCGCCGCACCGGCGGCTCCGGCTACACAGCATGCGGCGCGGCCGGCAAAAGCCTTCGGGCGCCGGGTCGCGCCATGAGGCTCGAGCGGCGGCGCAATGTCGGCGACGCGATCTTCGCCGATGAGATCGGCATCGAATATGGCGTCCATGGCGAATACCGCTTGCGCAGCGCCTACCAGCCGATCTTTGCGCCGCTTGGGCGTTGCCTGCACGCGGTGGCGGTCGAGGGTCTCATCGAGCCGCACCGTGCCGGCCGCGCAGGCTCGCCGCGGGCGTTCTTTGAAAGCGTCACTGCTTCTGACCGGCTGTTTGTCGAGACCATGTGCCGGGTGCTGCATCTTCGGAATTTCCACAATATCGGCGTCGACGGGCTCGATCTGTTCTTCAACTACAATCCGATGATCAACGACCATTCCGGGCGGGCGCTGGCCGAGATCCGGCTGATGAGCCGGCATCTCGGCGAGTTCGGCCTCGCCCCCGGAATGCTGGTCTGCGAGATCACCGAACAGGCGGCAGACGACGCGCTTCTGGCCCGGCTGGTGCGCGAAATGCGGCGCGATGGTATCCGCATCGCCATAGACGATTTCGGCACCGGCCATTCGACCGAGGAGCGGGTGAGCCTGCTCAAGCCTGATATTGTCAAGATCGATGGCGGCTGGTTCGCCGAGTTCTGCCGCCACGCCGCCGCCGAACGGTTCTTCCGCCCGCTGGTGTCAAGCCTGCACGACCGCGGCGCCAGGGTGCTGGTCGAAGGCATCGAGCAACCCGTCCATCTGCGCGTCGCGCTCGAAGCCGGCGTCGACCTGCTGCAGGGCTTTCTCCTGGCCCGGCCGGCGCTGGCCGGCACCATCTTCAACGAGGAGCCGCTGGTGATCGACGCGCTGCTGGGCTTCGACAACAAGGTCGTGCCCCTCTTTGCCAGGACTTTGCATCAGCGGCGCTGATGGTCGCGCCAAAACAAATCATTGGTTGAGGACGCCGCCGCTGCGATAATCGCCCGCAGAAGGCAGCGCTCCGGGGACCGTCCATGATACTTTACAGCATGATCGACAGCGGCAATTGCTACAAGCCGCGCCTGCTGATGGCCAAGCTTGGCCTCGCCTTCACCACGGTCGAGGTGAGTTCGCATACCGGCGACACGCGGAAGGCCGATTTCGTCGCCAAGAACCCGAACGCCATGGTGCCACTGCTCGAACTCGACGATGGCCGCCGGCTGGCCGAATCCAACGCCATCCTGCTCTATCTTGCCGAAGGCACGCGCTTCCTGCCGGCGGACAAATATGAGCGCGGGCTCGCGTATCAATGGCTGTTCTTCGAGCAGTACAGCCACGAACCCTATATCGCCGTGCGCAAGGCGCTGCTGACCTTTCCCGAACGCGCCGGGGATGCGACGCCGGAGCGGCTGGCGGTGACGCTGGAGCGCGGCAACAAGGCGCTCGGCGTGATGAACGCATATCTGGAAAACAACGCCTTCTTCGCCGGCGGCGCGTTCAGCGTCGCCGACATCGCGCTCTATGCGTATACGCATACGGCTAAGCAGGGCGGTTTTCAGCTCGACGCCTATCCGGCGGTTGCCGCCTGGCTTGGCCGCGTCGAGGCGGATCCGGGGCATGTGCCGATCGGCTGGGTAGGATAGCCACTTCGGCGATTGGCGAAAGCGGTGCCACAGCGTCCTTCGCCCCGTTTACGGGGAGAAGATGGCGGCAGCCAGATGAGGGGCGGCGCCAGCCTTTGTTATGCCTGGCTCTGCGATCATTCCTCTTGAGATGCCAGCGCTGCCCCTCATCGCCCTACCGGGCACTTCTCCCCGTGAACGGGGAGAAGGACGCTGTGGTCTAGACAACAAAAAGGCGGGATAAATCCCGCCTTCCCATCCTTGGTAGCCTGATCGGGAGCGTCCGGTCCGGGCTGGCAGCTATCTGCTGTTCCAGCGTATCGGGTCTTTCCGCTCCGGGCGCGCTTCTCGCGCGACCGTCAGTACATCCGTGACTTGCCGCACGCCCCGGGCTCTCGCCCGGCGCGCGCCATTCGCAAAATCAGGCTGCCTTGCTCAGAGATCCAGCGGACGACTTGCCAGTGCGGCGGTCCTGCTCGATCTCGAAGTTGATCTTCTGGCCTTCGACCAGGGTCGACAGTCCAGCACGCTCGACTGCGGAGATGTGAACGAAAACGTCCGCGCCGCCCGCGTCAGGCTGGATGAAGCCGAAGCCCTTGGTGGCGTTGAACCACTTGACCGTTCCAGTTGCCATTTTAGATAGTCCTTCAACATTTGCTTTAGTTTGACCAGACCAATGTCCAGCCGGTGTGCATCGAGATTTTGGAGATAGACGTCAGCAAACGCGAAGATCGCGAGGCCCGGATCGATCGGCCGAAATATCAATGGGGCTGATATAGGCTGGTTTCGCACGAAAAACAAGACTGCGTGAGAAAGCCGTGATGCGGAAGCCGCCCAACGGCCGCCCCAATCTGGTGAAATCGTTGCTGCACATCGCTGTCCCTGGGGCGGCGGATCAGGGAGGAGACCATGAAAACCATAGTGCTTGCCGCCTGCCTGACGCTGGTGGCCGCCGAGGCGCAGGCGATCTCGCGCTACGACCCGACGCATATGAGCTGCGGCAAGGTGCAGTCGACGATCGCGCGGCAGGGCGCGGTCATCCTGCGCTACCAGTCGACGCGCGTGCCGGGGCTGCCGCTCTACGACCGTTATGTAGAGAGCCAGCAGTTCTGCACCATGGGCGAGGTGAGGGCGCGCGCCTATGTGCCGAGCGCCGACACCAAATCCTGCCCGGTCTACAACTGCAAGCGGCCGGACAATGGCCGGCATTTCCGCCGGCGATTCTTCAATGAGTACTAGCGGACTCATCAACCGGAGCCGGAAGCCTTCGCTCAGTCGAACAACTGCGCCTCTGGGGACAAAATTGCTTTCAATCCTGGATGTGTTCCATGAGCATGGACACGAACCGCGTCACTTTTTGCGGGCGAAAGCGCGCCGCCGGATAGACCACGTGAATGCCGCCGGAGGGTAGCGCCCAGTCGGGGAGCATATGAACGAGGCGGCCCTGCGATAGGTAATCGACGACCAGATAGTCCGGCAGAACCGCCAGTCCGCCACCGGCGAGCGTCGCTTCCAGGACGGCCGGGGTCGAGTTGATGGAGAACGTCTCGCGCATGGTGATGGTGCGCCGCTCGAAATCGCCTCGGCTGAAGCTCCAGGTGAACGGCTTGCGAAGGACGGAATTGGCAACGAGCGGCAAGGAAGAAAGGTCTTCCGGTTCGTCTACCTTGACCCCGGCGGCGAAATCCCGCGATGCGACCAGGATTTGCCGGAAGGTGCCGATGCGTCGCGCCTGCTGGCTGGAGTCTTCCAGCCAGCCGACCCGGATGGACAGGTCTATCTTGTTGCCGATCAAATCAATTATCGCATCGGAAATGAACAGTTCGACGCCGCAGGCCGGAAATTTCTGCCGAAAGCGGGCGGCGATCGGGGCCAGCACGATCGCGCCATAGTCATTGGACGCAGAAACGCGCAGCACGCCAGCGACTTCGGTGTTGCCCTCGCCAACCTCGGCGACGGCCTCTTCAACGTCCCGCAGGATCAGGACGCAACGTGCATGCAAAAGACGGCCTGCTTCGGTCGGCTCGAGCCTCCGCGTCGTGCGCACGAGAAGCGTGGTCTGCAGTTCGGCTTCAAGGCGGGCAACCTGTTGGCTGACGACGGCTTTCGTGATGCCAAGCCGCTCGGCTGCCCGGGTAAACGAGCCTGCGTCGATCACCGTAGCAAAATAGGCGAGGCGGTTGAGGTTGATCGGTTCCACAGGGCGCCGTCAGTTGATTGTAAGTTTATAGCATACAGTCTGTATTATTACATGAGATTTATCAATTAATCCAGGGGCGTTACCTCTGCGCTGTTCTCTCCATCGGGGGCGCAACCGTGGCTTGCGCTCTTCCCTCTCGGACAGCTGGCCACGCCACGCGGCCTGACCCCCATTTCAGTCAAAGGAGCTATTCCATGTTCACGAGGAGACAGATCATGAAGACCTCATTGGCCCTCGGCGCAAGCGCCGTATTCGCCGCCACCGAGCGCGGCCAAGCCGCCGGCACCACGCTTGGCTGGAAACACTTCCCGGCGGGTCCGAACGGCTTCTTCCGCGCGCCTGTGCTGGTGTCCGGGCCAAGCGAGGCCCTGCTGATCGACGGCGGCTTCACCTATCCGGACGGCAAGGCGCTCGCCGAGGCCATCAAGGCCACCGGCAAGAAGCTGACCACCATCTATGTCAGCCAGTCCGATCCCGATTACTACTTCAGCCTGAAGCCGGTGCGGGAAGCCTTCCCGGAGGCAAAGGTGATTGCTGCTTCCGCCACGCTCGAAGCCATCAAAGGCAGTGTGGAGAAAAAGCTCGCGGTCTGGGGTCCGCAATTGAAGGAAAACGGCCCCCAGGCGCTGCCCGACATCGTTCTGCCCGAGGCATTCGACGGCCCAACGCTTAGTGTCGACGGCGAGACGATCGAGATCGTCAATGCGGAAGAAGGACTCGACAATCGCCGGTACCTGTTCGTGCCCTCGCTCAATGCCGTTTTCGGTGGCGTGATGATCTTCGCGGGCGTTCATGTCTGGACCGCCGACACGCAGACGAGGGAAAGCCGCGCCGCCTGGGTCAAGACGCTGGAGGCTATTGCCGCCCGCCATCCGGCCGTCGTGGTGCCTGGCCACATGGCCCCCGATGCCGCGACCGGTCCCTCGGCCGTGGAATTCACCAAGTCCTATCTTCTCACCTTCGAGGAAGAACTGAGCAAGGCGGCCGACGGCGCCGCGCTGAAGGCCGCCATGGAGGCCCGCTTCCCCGGCCTCGGCATGGGCGTCGCCCTTGATATCGGTTCCAAGGTCGCCAAGGGTGAGATGAAGTGGGGCTGACCTGGCGACGAACCTCGACTTGATCCGCAGCCTCCAAGGAGAACGGCCGTAATCTTCCGGCCGTTCTTTCCCCAGACGTCGCATGGAGGCGGAAGGGCAGCGTCGGCGCCAGCGGTTCAGAACCCGAAAGACACCTGCGCCGGCGGCGGCGGGCCGACGCGCACGCCTTCCATGGCCAGCATCTTCTCCTTGGTGACCGAGCCGCCTGGCGCCGAGAAGCCGCCGATCTTGCCGCCGGCCGCCAGGATGCGGTGGCACGGGATGACCAGCGGCACCGGGTTGGCGCCAAGGGCAGCGCCGGTTTCGCGCGGCAGGCCGGGCTGGCCGGCGCGCTTGGCCAGTTCGCCATAGGTGGTGGTTTGCCCATAGCCGAGTTTGCGTGCCGCGTCGTAGATGGCGAGGCGGAAATCATCGACGCCGTCGAGATCGACCGGCACGCCGGTGAAGTCGACATCCTCGCCCGCGGCATAAGCCTTGATCGAAGCAATCAGCTCGACCACCCATGGCGGCCGTGCCGTGGACGCGGAAACGCCGGCGTGGCGCATCAGCCGCCGTTCCACGGATTCGCGGCTGCGTTCGGGCAGGCAGAGCCGGATCAGGCCCTTTTCGCTCCAGGCGATGCCCATGAAACCGATCACTGTTTCTAACACCGCGTGGCCGGCTGTGATCGAAGCTGTCGTTTCCATGTTGCGTTCCTTTCCGCAAAGTGGCGAAAACCGGCATTTGTGCCAGTACATATCAGGAACAATATGGCAGTTCGGCCCGAGTCCCGCCACCCGAAAACCACCTGATGGCCCCGATTGCCCGCCCTGAATCGCTGGTGTAAGGGATTTCTTAACACCCGACGAACCGGACCCGTGCGCGGCTTGCCAGCAAAACATACCCTTATCGCGATCGGCGTGATCCTGGCGGCGGCCGGCATCAGCGGCTGCACCTCGACCTCGCAGATGAAGGCAGCACCTGCCTTGGCCGAAACCGCGACCGTTGCCGGCAGCGATGCCGGCTTCACCATTCCGCTGCCGGAAACGGTTTCGGTGCTGCCGCAATCCTCGGGCATTGCCCCCGTCCAGACCGCCGAACTGACGCCTGGCCCGACTGCCGCGCCAGCGCTTGATCCCGCCGCCCAGCCGGTTGCCGCGACCGCGGCCTTTGCCGGAGCGACGCCGACGGCACCGGCCGTGCCCGCCGTGATGACCGCCAATGCCGGGCAGGCGCCGCCGCCAAGCAAGGCGGGCCAGCCGGTCAAGGCGGCGCAGACATACACCACCGCCGGGCTCATCGTGCCGGCAGTCGCCGGCAGTGGCCAGAAACTGCCCGGCGTGCAGCAGGTGGCCTATGTCGTGCCGCAGAACCCGGCTGCCCTGGTGCAGTTTCCGTCCGCGCCGCTCAGCCCTGCCGCTCCGGAAGAGCACACTGGCATGCGCGGTGACGTCGACCGGCTGATCGTCAAATACGCCGCCCTCTACCAGGTGCCGGTCGATCTGGTGCGCCATGTCGTCAACCGCGAGAGCACCTTCAACCCCAAGGCCTACAACAATGGCCATTGGGGTCTGATGCAGATCAAGCACGCGACGGCACGGGGCATGGGCTATGACGGGCCGGCCAAGGGCCTGTTCGACGCCGAGACCAATTTGAAATACGCGGTCAAATATCTGCGTGGCGCCTGGCTGGTGGCCGACGGCAACGCCAAGAAGGCCGACTGGCTCTATCAGACCGGCTATTATTTCGACGCCAAGCGCAAGGGCCTGCTCGAGGCGACCGGCCTCGGCACCGACCGCAAGCGGCACCGCCTGCAGCCCGACGCCTGAGCGCGATGCCCGAACCGCGCCCGCCGGCCCTGAACGACATCCGGCTGCGCAAGATACTCGACGAGACGCTGGTTGCAGCGCACTGGCCGGATGGTTTTACCATGCGCAGCTTCGAGCCGGGTGACGCGCCGCCACTGCATGCGCTGTTGAGCGAGGTGTTCGACGACGGCACCGATGGCCCGTTCGACGAATGGTGGCCGCGCATCTCAGGTGATCCCGAATTCGACCCGGCGCTGTGCTTCCTGGTCATCGACGCCAAGGGCCGGCTGGCGGCGGCAGCACTTTGTTGGGCCTCGGCCTTCGTCAAAGATCTCGCCGTTCATCCCGAGGCGCGCGGCAAGGGCATTGGCGAGGCGCTGATGTGGCATGCCTTCGCCAGTTTTCGTGAACGGGGCGCCGCCCATGTCGACCTCAAGACCAACACGGTCGAAAACGCCGCCGCGGTGCGGCTCTACCAACGGCTCGGCATGTTCGAGGTAGATTGGCATAGTTGAGGAGCGGTCGGCACGCCCGCGCGCTCAGATATCCGGTGCGTTGCCGATCTTCTGCTTGAGCTCCAGCGCCCAGGCACGGCCTTCATCACCACCCCATAGCAGCCAGGCGATGTGGCCGGCTGACGGGTTTGCCTCATTGCCGTAGTTTTTCCCGCGTTTGTCGACCTCGTGGCGGGCGAAATAGCTGACCATGCGGCGGATGGTGGACGGTGCGAGCTTCTCGCGGTTCTTCAATTCGGTCGCCCGCGCCACACCGATCTCCGTGCCACCCCGGCCGAACTGCTGGCGCAGCCTCAAGCCCCTGGCGGCATTGTCGGCCACCACTTGCGGGCAGCGCAGGTCGATCTCGTCATCGTGCATTTCTTTTCCCCCTATCAGCTTGCCCTAGCCGATGGGAGCAATGCAGGAAAGGTGGACGGGTTCCGACAGACGAAAGAAACTGTCCACCAAGGCGAAAGGCGACATCATGCCGGCGGCGGCTTGACGGTTAAGCTTTGTCTCGACTGAAACCGGAGGAAACACGATGCGGCTTCTACTCTCCACCCTGATCCTTGCCGCTCCGCTGCTTGCTGGCGTGGCCCGGGCCGACGACTGCGCCAACGCGTCGGATCAGGCCACACTCGACGCATGCGCCGGCAAGGATTTCGACGCGGCCGACAAGAAGCTCAACAACGCCTACAAGCAGATCACGGACAGGCTGAAGGACAATGCGGCGTCGAAAAAACTGCTGGTCGACGCACAGCGTGCCTGGGTCGCCTTCCGCGATGCCGAATGCAACTTCCAGGGCGGCCCGCCCGAAACCGCCGGCAGCGTGCGTCCGATGGTGGTGGCCAATTGCCAGGCGGGTCTCACCAACCTCAGGCTGAAGGATTTTCAGAACTATCTCCACTGCGAGGAAGGCGTGCTGGATTGCCCGGTGCCGGCGGCGCCGTAGCTGCCGTATGCTCTCGCGGGGAAGCGGGATCCTTCGTCCGCAAAAATGTCGGGGCCGGTCGCCGCCAAACGTCCTTGGGTCGCAGAGCAACGGCGCCGGAATGCAGGCGCGACGACTTAAGGGAGCCGATCATGATCACCTTCCCCAACGAATCCGCCAGATACCGCACCGCGCGCGAAAGACTGCTGAAGAAGGAAATCGAGCTGCGCCGCGCCATGGAAGCCGTGGCCGAGGCGCGACGCGCGCTGCCGCCGGGCGGGCTGATCCGCCAGGATTATGTCTTCGATGCGCTCGATGCCGACTGCAAGCCGGCGAAGATTAAGTTGTCGGAACTGTTTGCGCCGGGCAAGGATTCGCTCATCCTCTACCAGATGATGTTTCCACGCCATCCGCAGGAGACGCGCGATGTGGCGGTGAGCGGCGGCACCGCCAGGCTCGCCAGGTCGGACCAGCCATGCCCGTCCTGCACGGCATTGCTCGACCAGCTCGACGGCGCCGTCGGCCATCTCGAAGCCGCCGGCTTCAATTTTGCGGTGGTGGCGAAAACCGCGCTCGAAAACGTGGTCACGCTCAGCCGGGATCGTGGCTGGAAGCACATGCGGCTGGTGTCGTCGGCCGCCAACAGCTTCAAGCGCGACTACAATGCCGAGGATGCCGACGGCGCGCAGATGCCGCTGCTGTCGGTGTTCCATCGCGATGGTGACGGTATCAGGCATTTCTGGTCGTCCGAACTCGGCTTCGCGCCGACCGACCCCGGGCAGGACCCGCGCGCCATCGGCACCTGCGAGATCCTGTGGAACCTGATGGATTTTACGCCGGAAGGGCGGCCGGATTGGAGGGAGCAGCTGCAGTATGGGTGTTGCCATTAGAGGGGCAGGTCCGCTCTCCCTTCTCCCCTTGTGGGAGAAGGTGGCCTCGCGAAGCGAGGTCGGATGAGGGGTGTTCCGGTGAACGCCAACTTTACCTATTGTCTCGCAATGCCACACCAACCCGTCCTACCAGACAGAAGGCGTTTTGCCAGAACCTTACGCCACGAGCCGACCGAAGCAGAGGACAAGCTTTGGCATGAGTTGCGCGGTCGAAAACTGGATCGGATCAAGTTCCGCCGCCAAGTGCCGATTGGACGCTTCATTGCCGACTTTCTTTGTGCGGAGGCAATGCTGATCGTTGAGATAGACGGTAGCCAGCATGCGGATTCAACCCACGATCGTGAGCGGGACGCCGAACTGAAACTCCGGGGTTTCCGTGTACTACGCTTCTGGAATGATGATGTGTTGCGAGAACTGGATTCAGTCTGTGACACCATCATCGCCTATGTTCGGGACACAAGTTTGCAACCGTGGCGGTGATGGCGGTGCCTTCCCGTCTTCCGGCGTGGTGGGTGGCTTTGAATAGGGCGTATCGCCAAGCTGGAGCACCCCTCATCCGACCGAGCTTCGCTCGGCCACCTTCTCCCACAAGGGGAGAAGGGAAGGGCGCTAGACTGCCGTCACCAACGCAAGGGAGCACCCATGCCCAAGATCGACCTCTCCGCCGTCCCCATCCGCAAAGGCTCCGGCTACCCCGCACCCTTCGACGCCCCTTGCGCCACCCGCACCCGCCGGCGCCTCGGCGATGCCGGCGGGCTCACCGATTTCGGCGTCAACCTCATGACGCTCCCGCCCGGCGCCTGGTCGAGCCAGCGCCACTGGCACAGCCATGAGGACGAACTCGTCTATGTGCTGGAAGGCGAGTTGACGCTGGTCGAGGATGGCGGCGAGACGCTGCTCAAGGCGGGCGATAGTGCTGCCTTCGCCAAGAACAGCGGCAACGGCCACCACATGATCAACCGGTCGACGGTCACGGCGCGCTACCTGGAAGTCGGCTCGCGCAATCCGGACGATGTCATCACTTGCTCCGACATCGACATGATGAGCCCGAATTCGGATGGGCGGTTTCTGCATAAGGATGGCACGCCGTATCCGGGGCAAGGGTGAGCGGGCGAGGCGCGGGCCTTCCTTCTCCCCCTGTGGGGTGAGAAGCGGTTCGCGCAGCGAACGAAAAGCCAATTGCTTGGCTTTTCGAGCTTCGAACGCCCTGAGCCATGCGAAGGGCCGGGGGTGGCCAATCCACCTGCCGGGTCCCCGCTGCTCCGCAGCGTCCCGGCGTTCGCCGGCCTTTCATCGTGCCACTGGCACGACGAATTCGCTTCGCGAACCGGCTGCTCACCCCACAAGGGGAGAAGGGAAGAACGGCGCTGGCGTTCCGCCAGTGCCGCGATAAGCTCCCCGCAACCAAGGGAGCATCACCATGAAAAAAGAAGTCATCGAAGTACCGGTCATGTCGGCCAAGGTTCGCTCTCTCGGCCTGCCCTGCTCGACAGCGGTAAGGGCCAACGGCTTCGTGTTCATCTCGGCGACGCCGCCGGTGGACATGGTGACCGGCGAGATGGTGCGCGGCGATATCGAAACGCAGACCGAGGCGTCGCTGAAGGCGCTGAAACATTGCCTGGAAGCGGCCGGCACCTCGCTGGACAACGTGGTGATGGTCCGCATCTACGCCGTCAATTCCGGCTTCTACAACGCCATCAACCGGGTCTATGCCAAGTATTTTGCGACCAACCCGCCGGCGCGGAGTTTTGTGCCGGTGGCGTCCTGGCCGATGGAGTTTGATATTGAGATTGAATGTGTCGCCGTGGCGTGAGCGGAGTTGTGGACCGTTGCCCTTGCCCTCTACTTGTCAACATCCAGAGTGACAGAGTTCATCCAACCAGTGCCGGTATCGAGCTTCACCTGATACCAATCGTTGGTCTTCCCTATGACATTTAAAATTGCGCCCTTTGGCAATCGTAGTATGACCTCACTTTTGGTGGACGGACTTGACCGAACATTTGCGAAATCTACTTTCACTCTTGCCGGATGCTCAGTGGGTTTATGGCTTGGTTGAGGTTCCTCTCCTGTAGAGTCTTTGGGTGGATTCTGGGCGTGAACGTCTAGTTCAGGCGGTTGAATCTTTCGAATGTTGGAAGGGGCGATGGGCTCTGGGCGCGCAGGAGGCGATTCATTTATTGTCGGCTTGATCTCTTGCCTCTCGACCCCTTTCGGAAAATCTGTTGGCATTCCAGATGTAGAGGTTCCGGAAAAGAGATGTACAATCAAAAGAATAGAGAAAAAAATAAAAATAAGATCGAAAGCCAGATATATTGATCTACCGCGATGCCTTATTTCGCCCCATTCCCGTGGGTTCCTTTCATCGCTGAATGATTCCTCCGCGCTCCCAGTCGGAGTGGCCTTTGGGCCTGATGTGATCGGTCCGCTAGATAAAATCTTCTGCCAATTTGCAAAAGAAGATGCGAGAGCGTTGGCGCTGGATGCATTGCTAAGCTGAAAGGCTTCGTTCAGCCCCTGCTTTCCGGTTAACCTCAGTTCTCCACATCTGACAATAGGTATGGGAAAATTGTTGTTGAATCGCCGGTCCGGAGATCCATCTTTATTTGCATACTTCCAAGTTTTTCCAATCACATTGGCATCGGCCGGAACAACTTCTTCTTCATGAAACGCGACTCCCGAAAATGTCAGAGATGTTTCCATCAAATCTATGAGAGCAAAATCTCCTGTCTGGTCGCGCATAAGAACAAATGCGGGATATATGAGGATGTCTTCGCCATTTGCGTTTCCCAGGCGCATGGGAGAAACGGGCGAATTGACTATCTCGGAATTACCGAATCCAAAATTGATGGTCTTTCTCTCGACCATGTGATTTGCGACGGTTCTCTGCTTAAATTTATCGGCAAAATATGATGCTGTCACATCCCATATCTTTGCAGACTGCGTGGCCTTCCGAAAATCAGATTCGAAATCTCTCTGATATTTTTCGATCATATTTTGATCGAAATCGAACTCGAGATTCACAATTACGTCGTTTAAACTCGCTTCCAGTTTATCGACGTTGTTTCTCTCCTCAAGTACTTTGGCCTGTAGGTGTGGAATCCGACGCCAATTAAATAGACGTGCGATGAGCCAAAGCGATCGATTGAGGCGAATCTCGGCCCTTTTTCGCTTCTTTTCGGCGTCGGCCAGTTCCTGCTCGAGCCGTTTTCTTAGAGCGTCAGCTTCGTTTATAAGCTTTTTCAGATCCGCAAGGCCGGGGCTGGTTAGCGATGAAACTGGTGCGCTTGCAATTTCACCTTCACCGGGGAGCAAGGGACGATAAAGAGGGCTCAACGGTGTTGGCAGCATTTCGGGGGCAGTGGGCTGAGAGGCCCGCCCCGGCTGAAAATTATTAGGTGACGTCGGCTTATCTATTCGGGTTCTGAGCGAGATTCCCGATCCCGGTATGCCCAAGTTTAGGAATGTGCCGTGTTTGCCGAAAGTTACACCGGCGCCCCTTACGCCGATTGTCGTGCTTACACCTCCGCCGCTGAAGTTAAGTCTAACTCCCGGGAAAATGCTGACTCGTCTCTGGAAACGAAAGGACATGACCTTAAGTGTTGCGTTGGCGGTTAAGCAGTATTAGCGCAAGGCAGTCACTAAGATTCAAGCCTTCTTCATATCAAATCTTTTAATTATTTTTGGGCGAGCAGCCGAATTTCGCACCCCGAAATGCTGCTACAACGGCCTGAAGCCTCTTACGTAGGGCGCGACCCCTGCACCCGATGGGTGTCGTGCATGAAACTCTCAGAATTGGTGCTGCACGGATTTTGACAAGATCGCAGCGTCGGGGAACAGCGCCCTCTTTGGCCTGCCGGCCATCTCCCCACAAGTGGGGAGATCAGCTAATCGCCTAAGCAAAATACTCCTGCAGCGGCCTGACCTCCAGGCTCCCCGCCTTCAGCGCCGCGATTGCCTCGGCCACAGCCGCAGCCCCAGACAGCGTCGTGTAATACGGCACCTTCTGCATCAGCGTCGCCCTGCGCAGCGATTTCGAATCCGACACCGCCTTCTGGCCGTCCGTGGTGTTGAAGACGATCTGGACCTGGCGGTTGCGGATGGCGTCTTCGATGTGTGGGCGGCCTTCCAGCACCTTGTTGATCTTTTGCGCGTCGACGCCGTTTTCGGCGAGGAAGCGGGCGGTGCCTGATGTGGCCAGCACCTTGAAGCCGAGGCCGGCCAGGCGTTTCACTGCCGGCAGGATGCCCTTCTTGTCCTCGTCGCGTACCGAGACGAACAGCGTGCCGGAGCGTGGCAGGTCGACGCCGGCGCCCAGTTGGCTCTTGGCGAAGGCCAGCGCGAAGTCGCGGTCGAGGCCCATGACTTCGCCGGTGGAGCGCATTTCCGGGCCGAGCAGGATGTCGACGCCGGGGAAGCGGGCGAAGGGGAAGACGGCTTCCTTGACGGCTATGTGGCCGGGATTCCTGGGGTCGGGCATGGCGCCGTAATGGGCGAAGGCGTCTTCCAGCGTCTCGCCGGCCATGATGCGGGCGGCGATTTTCGCGATCGGACGGCCGATGGTCTTGGCGACGAAGGGCACGGTGCGCGACGCCCGCGGGTTGACCTCCAGCACATAGACCGTGCCGTCCTTGATCGCATACTGCACGTTCATCAACCCGCCGACATTGAGCGCGCGGGCAAGGGCCGCCGTCTGGCGCTCCAGCTCGTCGACCAGTTCCGAAGGCAGCGAGTGAACGGGGAGCGAGCAGGCACTGTCGCCCGAATGGATGCCGGCCTCCTCGATGTGTTCCAGGATGCCGGAGACGAAGGTCGCCTTGCCGTCGCAGAGGCAGTCGACATCGACCTCGATGGCGCCGGAGAGATAGGTGTCGAACAGTAGCGGGTTCTTGCCCAAGAGCGTGTTGATCTGGCCGGTCTTGTCGTTGGGGTATTTCTGCTTGATGTCCTCCGGCACCAGGCCGGGCACCGTGTCGAGCAGATAGGATTGCAGCATGCCCTCATCATGGATGATCTGCATGGCGCGGCCGCCGAGCACATAGGACGGGCGCACCACCAAGGGGAAGCCGAGTTCGCCGGCGACGAGGCGGGCCTGCTCGACCGAATAGGCGATGCCGTTCTTCGGCTGGCTGAGGTTGAGCTTGTGCAGGAGCTTCTGGAAACGGTCGCGGTCTTCGGCGAGATCGATCATGTCGGGCGAGGTGCCGAGGATCGGAATGCCGGCCTTCTCCAGCGCATCCGCCAGCTTCAGCGGCGTCTGGCCGCCGAACTGGACGATGACGCCGACCAGTTCGCCCGAGGCCTGCTCGGCGCGCAGGATCTCCAGCACGTCTTCGGCCGTCAACGGTTCGAAATAGAGCCGGTCCGAGGTGTCGTAGTCGGTCGACACGGTCTCGGGGTTGCAGTTGATCATGATCGCTTCGTAGCCGGCGTCGCGCAGCGCGAAGGCGGCATGGCAACAGCAATAGTCGAACTCGATGCCCTGGCCGATGCGGTTCGGCCCGCCGCCGAGGATGACGACCTTCTTGCGCGACGAGACCTGCGCTTCGTTGGCGAGCGCCCCCGCGAACGGCACTTCATAGGTCGAGTACATGTAGGCGGTGGGCGAGGCGAACTCGGCCGCGCAAGTGTCGATGCGTTTATAAACCGGATGAACGTCGAGCTTTTCGCGAATCTTCTGAATCACTTCGGCGTCGGTCTTCGTCAGCGACGCGAGGCGGGCATCGGAGAAACCCATCGCCTTCAGCATGCGCAGATTGACCGCATCCTGCGGAATGCCGTGCTCGCGGATGCGGGCTTCCATGGCGACGATACCGGCGATCTGTTCGAGGAACCAAGGGTCGATCTTGCACATGGAATGCACGTCTTCCAGCGACGTGCCCATGCGGATCGCCTGCGCCACCATGCGCAGCCGGTCCGGCGTCGGCGTGCCGAGTGCGGCACGGATGGCGTTGCGGTCGTCGGCGTGGTTTGCCGCGACAGTGCCGTGGCCGAGGCCGGGGATTTCGATTTCGTCGAGGCCTGTGAGGCCGGTCTCGAGACCACGCAAGGCCTTCTGCAGCGATTCCTGAAAAGTGCGGCCGATGGCCATGACTTCGCCGACCGACTTCATGGCGGTTGTCAGCACCGGCTCGGCGCCAGGGAATTTCTCGAAGGCAAAGCGCGGGATTTTGGTGACGACGTAATCGATGCTCGGCTCGAACGAAGCGGGCGTGGCGCCGCCGGTGATGTCGTTCTCCAACTCGTCCAACGTGTAGCCGACGGCAAGCTTGGCCGCGATCTTGGCGATCGGGAAACCGGTCGCCTTCGACGCGAGCGCGGAGCTGCGAGAAACGCGCGGGTTCATCTCAATGACGACGAGGCGGCCGTCGGCCGGGTTGACGGCGAACTGCACGTTGGAGCCGCCGGTCTCGACGCCGATCTCGCGCAGCACCGCGATCGAGGCGTTGCGCATCATCTGGTATTCTTTGTCGGTGAGCGTCAGGGCAGGGGCGACGGTGATCGAGTCACCGGTGTGGACGCCCATCGGGTCGATGTTCTCGATCGAGCAGACGATGATGCAATTGTCCGCCTTGTCGCGGACGACCTCCATCTCATACTCCTTCCAGCCGAGCACGCTCTCCTCGATCAGCACTTCGGTGGTCGGCGAGGCGTCGAGGCCGGACTGGACGATGTCGTAGAATTCGGCCCTGTTGTAGGCGATGCCGCCGCCGGTGCCGCCCATGGTGAAGGACGGGCGGATGATGGCCGGCAGGCCGACATGATCGAGCGCTTGCGCGGCGATCGCCATGCCGTGGCTGATGTAGCGCTGCTTGCGGTCGCCTTCGCCGAGGTTCCAGCGGGTTTCCAGCGCGTCGAGCGCGGCGTCGAGATCGGCGGGCGCTTCGGCCTTGACGGCGGCGCGCTCGGCCTCATGCGTCTTGCGGTCGGTGTTCTTGACGTCGGTGGCGTTGGCCAGCATCGATTTCGGCGTTTCCAGGCCTATCTTCTTCATCGCCTCGCGAAACAGCGCGCGGTCCTCGGCCTTGTCGATGGCCGTGGCGTCGGCGCCGATCATCTCGACATTGTAGCGGTCGAGCACGCCCATGCGGCGCAGCGACAAGGCCGTGTTCAGCGCGGTCTGGCCGCCCATGGTCGGCAGCAGCGCGTCGGGCCGCTCCTTGGCGATGATCTTGGCGACGACCTCGGGCGTGATCGGCTCGATATAGGTGGCGTCGGCCAGTTCCGGGTCGGTCATGATGGTGGCCGGGTTGGAATTGACCAGGATGACGCGGAAACCCTCTTCCTTCAGCGCCTTGCAGGCCTGGGTGCCGGAATAGTCGAACTCGCAGGCCTGGCCGATGACGATGGGGCCGGCCCCGATGATCAGGATCGACTTGATATCGGTGCGTCTTGGCATGGCGAAGTTCCGTTTGGCGGGCGGCTTGCACAAAAAACCGGGACGGGAAGACCCGGCCGGTTGTGCTCGCGATTCTGGTATCAGGCTAGGAGGGCCTTATAGGGAAGAGTTTTGGCGGATGTAACCCCGAAAATGAGGGATTAGGCAGCGGGCAGTAGGGTAGTAGGGTAGTAGGGTAGTAGGGTAGTAGGGTAGTAGGGTAGTAGGGCAGTAGGGGGAGGCTCGAGCGCGCATAAAACATATTGCCCCATTGCCGTACTGCCTTACTCCCCTGCCTCCTAGTTCCCAAACGCCACCGTGTCCGTGATCTCGAAGCGTTCGGAAGCGCCGATGCGGATCATGTTCAGGCTGCCCTCGCGGGTGAAGCGGAATTCGCTTTGTCCGTCCGAACTGGCCGGGAGGCCGGCGTCGAATGAGATGACGCGGCTGCCGCCGTCGGGCCAGGTTACGGTCACGTCGGCCTTGTCGGCGCCCTTGCGGACGACGGTCGCCGCGCAGCGCTCCATAGGCTGGCCGACATAGCGCGCGCAGGGGACCTCCACGTTGCCCGGGGCAAGAGCTGCGGGCTGCGGCGGCAGGTCGGCGACGGTCTGCGTGTCGACGGTGGCGTCCTGGGCGGGGGCCGCGGGGTCGTCTCCGGTCGACGGGGTTGCGGCCGCCGCCAGTGCCAGGCCATAGGCATCCTGCATTGCGGTGTCGGCGGCGGATTTCGCCGGCGTTTCAGGAGCGGCCGGATGGGCCACATCGCCGAGCCGCGCCGTCAGGTCGGGCGCCGGTAGGCTGGGGTCGGCAGGCGTCGCGGCCTGAACTCCCGTCGGCTGGTCGGTGTCTGGCACGTGTGCCGGATTGACGGGAACGAGATAACGCGCCGGCGTCCAGCCGGTGGCTTTCGGATTGTCCGAGACAATCTTGCACCATTGATGTCCGTCAACGTCGTTGCAGCCAAGGTTGGTGACGCTCGCACCATTGGCGATGCGGGCCTCGGTCTTACCGATCGGCGAGGGCTTGGCGCGGACATTGAGCAAGTCGTCGGGGGCCAACCCGCTGACGATGGAGATGAAGGGCGTGTCTTCGGCATGGGCAGGGAAAGCTGCCGCAAACGCCGTCAGCAACGACGGAGCGGCGATCAGCGCGTAGAGAATTGTCCGCAGGCGGCGCCTCATCACTTGGCTGTCGGCGATCAATTGCATTACCAAAGGCACCGCCAGAACCCGAAAACGCTGCCGCACGCGAAGCCGGTTTTATAAGCGACGGCGCGGCGCCGTGTCTACAAGCGAGATGTTCACGCCTTTTTCAGCCCGAATGTGAAGCGTTCAGCCCGGCATCAACAAGTTCAGCCTGGCATGAAGCCAGTCCTGAGCGCATGCGCCCATTCCGACCGACCCGCCTGCTCGGCTTGTCGCGCCGCCGCCTCGTGGTCGTAGTCGACGGCGATCGCCTCGAAGCGGTCGTGCTGGCCCTCGCCACCCAAGGTGACGATGCCGTAGCGCGCATGCGGCGAACCCTGTTCGGAAACATGCGCCGGCGGGGTGTCATCGTCATAGGCGGGGCAGCCGATGCTGCCCGGATTGAAGATGACGGGACCACCGGGGATGCGGACCAACTCCGCGCGATGGCTGTGGCCGCACAGCGCAATGCGGCAGGCCGGGTCGAGCGCCTTCAGCCGCCGCCGGATCGCCGCCAGTGGCGCGCGCACCAGCTGGCCATCGACGACCGCGTCGAGCAGATACTTTTCGTCATGGTCGGGGCGGGCATGGAAGGCGACAATACCGGCCGCGATCTCCAGCGTCAGCGGCTGGGCAAACAGCACCGCGCGCTGCGCCTCGGTCAACCGTTCCTGCGCATAGACGTCCGAAGCCCACATGGTCTCGTCGGCCGGATCGGCGGCGACGCGGCGGTCGTGGTTGCCGCGCACCGTCGGCAGGTTCAGCGCTTCCAGCCGCTCAAACGTCTCGCGCGGCCACAGCGGGCCGGAAACGCTGTCGCCGAGATTGACGGTGAGGTCAGCGCCGCCGCGCCGCGCCAAGTCCTCGAGCACGGCGTCGAGCGCCAGGACGTTGCCATGGATATCGGCGAGGACGGCTATGTGCATGCGGGCTCCGTGGATGATGAATGACTGGTCGGAACGGCTACCCAAGTCCTGCGAAGTCAGCCCAGCGCTTCGAGGTCGTGGCCGCCGACCGCCGGCAAAGCAGGGTCGTCACCAGCCGCGGCGATGACGCTGTCGAGCAGGCCGGGGAAGCGGGCGTCGAGGTCGGCGCGGCGCAGCGTGATCATGCGGTTGGTGCCGACCACTTCGGCGCGGGTGACGCCGGCCTCGCGCAATTTGGCGAGATGGTAGCTGAGATTGGTCTTGGAGCCGAGATCGAGGAACTGGCTGCAGTTCAGCGGCACGCCTTCCTTGCTGGCAAGGTAGCGCACGATGGCGAGCCGCGTCGGGTCGCCGAGCACGCCGAGCACGATGGGCAGGCTGATCTGGTCCGTATTGGGATGAGGTAACGTCATGGCTGGAACCTAAGCACAGTTCGGGCCGATTTCAACGCGTCGATCCTCCTTCGCCCGTGCACGCTGTTCCCCTCTCGATACCGTTTTGGCTGACCGTGCTGACACAGGGCTGTCAGGAAGGTTCAGCTATTTTGCCCGGGCTTCATTGACATCATGCCCTGCTATGTCCAATTGTTCAATAACTTTTGAACTAAGGACACATGTCATGGACAAGCGGATATTCTGGCTTGCGCTCGGATCGTTTGCGATTTCGACCGAAGGCTTCGTCATCTCCAGCCTTCTGCCCGACATCGCAAGGGATGCCGGCATCTCGATTCCACTCGCCGGCACGCTGATCACCGCCTTTGCACTCGCCTATGCGGTCGGCACGCCGATCCTGGCGACGCTGACCGGCGAATGGGACCGGCGCCGCGTCATCCTGTGGACGCTGGTGTTCTTCGTCATCGGCAATGTCGTGGCAGCGATGAGTTCCTCCTTCGAAGTGCTTCTGATCGCTCGCATTATCATGGCGCTGTCGTCGGGCCTGTTCGCGGCGACCGCGCAGGGCACGGCGGTGGCGTTGGTCGATGACCATCACCGGGCGCGTGCCATTGCCGTCGTCGTCGGCGGCACAACGGTGGCGGTCGCGGTCGGCGCGCCGCTCGGCGCGCTGGTCGCGGCCTTTGCCGGCTGGCGCGGCACCTTCTATGCCATTGCCGGGCTTGGCGCGCTCGCCGGCGCGATCCTGTGGTACCGGCTGCCGCGCGGCATCGTCGGCACCAAGCTGCCGCTGAAGCGGCGCCTGGCGGCGGCGATGCGGCCCGGCGTGATGCCGATCCTGTTGACCACTTTGCTGGCGCTGACCGGCGCCTTCACCGTCTTTGCCTATGTCGCGCCGCTGGCCATCGAGAGTGGCGGGCTGAGCGAGATCGCGCTGCCGGGCATGCTGCTCGCCTTTGGCGTCGGCGCCGTCATCGGCAACATTGCCGGCGGCCAGGCGGCCGATCGTTTCGGCGCCACCCGCACCGTCGGCTGGTCGCTGACGCTGAGCGCGGCCATGCTGGTGATACTGTCGGTCATCCCGACCTTCCTGCCGCAGCACATTGCCGGCCCGGCGCTGATGGCGATGATGGTGCCGTGGGGCATTGTCGGCTGGGCGTTCCCGCCGGCGCAGGCCAGCCGCATCATCAAGCTGGCGCCCGATGCCGCGCCGATCGTGCTGTCGCTAAACGGCTCGGCGCTCTATCTCGGCGTCGCGCTGGGTGCGGTGGTTGGCGGTGGCGTGCTGCGCTACGGCGTGCCGGCTGATCTCGGCCTGGTCGCCGCTGCCTTCCCTTTGATCGGGCTCGGCATCGTGCTGGCCGGGCGGATGCTGGCGCGGCCGCTGGCGATGCCAGCGGAGTAGAACTTCCTGCAGATATGACTGGCGGCCGCTCGTTCAGCCTGGAAGAGCGGCCGCCGGCGCCTCGTAGTCCAGTGCGGCGACTTCATCCAGCATGGCGCGCAGGTCGGCGGCCCGTTGCTCGCCGACCATAGCCTCGAAGCGCTGCTGGGCAATGCTCCATAATTTCGTTGCCTCCTCGAGCTTGGCGACGCCTTGGGGTGTCAGCCGCACCCGCTTGACGCGGCGATCGTCCTTGTCGGCGAAGGCTTCGACAAAGCCGTCACGGATCAGCGGCTTCAGCGTGTGGCCGAGCGCCGACAGATCCATGACCATCGCCTCGGCTATCGTGCCCATCGCCGGCTCGTCGCTGACCTGAATCTGGTACAGCAGGCCGAATTGCGTGCCCTTCAGGCCCGAAGGCGAGATCACATCGTCATAGAAGCGGCCGAGCTTGCGCGCAGCGCGCCGCAACGTTGCATTGTTGCAAGGGCTAAATCCCGGCATCGCAGTCTTGGTCATCACGACTCCTCGCCGGCAAAAGTGTCCGCCGGCCTGCCGCAGAAATAGTTTCTGCCGCCTCCGTTGACAAGATAGTGGCATATACCTATTTCCCGGAAAGTGGCATATGCCACTAATTGGATATTAGGCGGCGGGACCGAGGGATATCGGCCTGTCTCGCCAGTCAGCAACAGAAGGAACAGGACAATGAGTGGACAGACAAACAAGGGCACGGCCGTCGTCACCGGCGCTTCATCGGGCATCGGCGCGGTTTATGCGGACCGGCTGGCAGGGCAGGGTTATGATCTGGTTCTGGTGGCGCGACGCGCCGACCGGCTCGAGGAATTGGCCGAGAAGCTGCGCTACGCCTATGACCGCAAGGTCAGCTTCATCACAGCCGATCTCTCCAACGACGATGATGTGCGCCGTGTCGAGCGGGTGATAGCAGCCGACGACAGCGTGACGCTGCTCGTCAACAATGCCGGTCTTGGCGGTGCGCAGGTCGTTGCAACGGCGGATGCGGATGTGGCCGAGCGCATGATCAAGGTCAATGTCGTGGCGCTCACCCGCCTGACCCGTGCCGTGCTGCCGGGGCTTCTGGCGCGCAACCGCGGCGCCATCGTCAACATCGCCTCGGTGCTTGCCTATGACACCTCGTTCGGCGGCATCTACAGCGGCACCAAGGCCTATGTCGTCAACTTCACCGAAGCGCTGCATCGCGAGGTCGCCGGTACCGGCGTGAAGGTGCAAGTGGTGCTGCCGGGCGCGACGCGGACTGATTTCTGGGAACTTGCCGGCAGCGATATCGACCAGCTTCCAAAGGAAATCATCATGACGGCGGACGACATGGTCGATGCCGCCCTTGTCGGCCTGGCCAGGGGCGAAGCCGTCACAGTGCCAGCGCTTGTCGACGCGGCCAAGCTGGACACGTTCCTCGGTGCGCGCCAGGCCTTCTACGGCAGCCTGCACGCCGACAAGCCGGCGGCGCGTTACGCGGCTTGAGGGCCATCCATGCTTGGGGTTCCTCGCCCCCACGGAGTGGGGGGAGAGGTGGCTCGGCGAAGCCGAGACGGAGAGAGGGACTGGCGCAATCCTGAATGTGAACGGACCTCAAGCCTGTCTGTGAACGAACCTCAAGGAATCCTTTCCAGCCGCTGGCGCCAGCCCCCTCTCCCCCGCTATGGCGGGGGCGAGGAACCCAAGTCCTGCTAGGTCCGCGCCCTAAGCCGACCGCCACATCGGGATGATCGAGGCGGCCAGCACCAGCGCCAGCACGATGTTGAGCGCGCGCCATTGCCATTCGGTCTTGAGCAGCCGGGCCAGCACCATGCCGGCGACGCACCAGATGGACAGCGAGATGGCGGCGGTGAGGCCGAAGGTCGAGCCGAGCAGCAAGGCAAGCTGCCCCGGCCCGTCGCCAAGGGCGGCGAACGAAGCCGCCGCGCCCAGCCCCATTGCCCAGCCCTTGGGGTTCATCCACTGGTGGAGTGCGCCCCCCGGGCCGGACAGGATCAAGCCGCAGTTTTGACCATCTGCCGGGCGTGTTGGTCCTCGAACTGTTGTGGGCTGAGATAGCCGAGCGCTGAGTGCAATCGGCGGGTGTTGTAAGCCTCATCGATGAAGCGGGGAAGGTCCTCAGCGACGTCGGCGAAGGTTTCGTAGGCCATCGGATAGACGGCTTCGACCTTCATCGTCTTCATGAAGCTTTCCGCTTTCGCATTGTCGTAGGGATTGCCGCGCCGGCCCATTGATCCAATAAGATCGTGCTCGGCGAGAAGATTGCGGTAGAGGAGTGCGGCATATTGCGAGCCTCGATCCGAGTGATGGACGCAGCCCGGCGGTGGCTTTCGTCGTTCGATTGCCGCCTTCAATGCTGCAACGGTCAAGCGCGCGTCGATCGATCGGCCGATGGCGTAACCAACGACCTTGCGTGACCAGGCATCCAAAATGACAGCGACGTAGACGAAGCCTACCGTAATCGTCACGTAGGTTATGTCGCTCACCCAGAGCTGGTTCGGGCCGTCGGGTGTCACGTTCTTCGCCAAGTTCGGGAAGATCGGCAACTCGTGATCGCTGTCCGTAGTGGCGATGAAGCGCCGCCTAATCCTGGGCTGCAGATCATGCTCGCGCATCAACCGTCTGACCTTCTTGTGGTTGACGACGATGCCGCGCTGCCGCAGCGCCGCCTGCATGCGGCGATAGCCGTAAGCTTCGAAGCTGTCGGAGATCTCACCCATCGTCTCGACGAGCGCTGTGTCATCCACGGCGGTTTCGGGCTGATCGTAGTAGGTTGATCGCGCGATCCCCATCAGCCGGCATCCTTCAGCGATGGAGACACCACCGGGCCGGTGATTACGGATGTAGTGCCGCTTCTGGGACGTGGTGCGCTTTTCAGAGCCCCCTTTAGAAACTCGATTTCCAAGGCTTGTCGGCCTACCAGCCGCTCCAGCGCTGCGATCCGCGCCTCATAGGTCTGCATCGTGTCAGCCGCCGCCACGTCCTCGTCGAAGGAGCCGGCCTCGTATTTCTGGACCCAGATGCGGATCAGGTTGCGCGGCAGTGTGTGCCGCTTGGCGAGACCATGCAGCGTCTCGCCGGAGAGGTACTCCTGCACTACTTGACGTTTGAACTCGATGCTGTGCGTGCGATAAGTCACCATGGGCTTCCATCCTTCGAAAGCCCGGCTTCCAAGTCAATTCCGCTTGTTCAATCTGTCCGGCCCGAGGGGCGCACTCCAGTATCCGGTTCAAACTGTTACCCATCTATCGGCTGGACAGAGCGAAGCTCGACGGAGTGGGGGTCGATCTTTTTCCACCTGATTACCGCTGGCCCGGGTCTTGCCCGCCTGGTTCTGCCTGTCTTACGGCGATGCATTTGGCGAATGGCTTCCCCCACTCCGTCGCTGCTTCGCAGCGCCACCTCTCCCCCCTCCGGAGGGAGAGGAAAGGTGCCAAGGCCGTCCCCGCTACTTCCAGTTCTTCCGCCGCTCTATCTCGGCATCCGACGGTGTCTCCTGCGCGAACGAGCCGACCTTGATTTCACCCGCGCGTTCATAGGTCGCCACGATGACGCCGGTGCTTGATGTCTGCGACTTGGCAAGCTTGAAGGCTGCCGGCATTGCGCTGTTGCTGAATAGCCGCTTGCCCTTGCCCAGCAACAGCGGGAAGATCATCAGCCTGATCTCGTCGATCAGCCCGTTGGCGAGCAAGGTCTGGATCAGATTGCCCGATCCCTGGACGAGCAGGTCGGGTCCATCCTCTTGGCTGAGGCGGCGCACCGTCGCGACGATATCAGGCCCAAGCGATTGCGTGTTCTGCCATGTCAGCGAATCCGGCCGATGCGTCGCCACATATTTGGTCGCGGGGTTGAAGGCATCGGCGATCGGATCTTTCTGATAGGGCCAGTAGGCGGCGAAGATGTCGTAGGTTTTGCGGCCGAGCAGCAGGTCGAAGGGTTTGGAGAACAGTTCCTCCATTGCCGCGCCCGCTATCTCGTCGAAGTAATGGAAGGTCCAGCCGCCGAACCTGAAGCCGCCGACCGGATCCTCTTCCGGCCCGCCCGGTGCCTGCATGACGCCATCGAGGCTGACGAAGGTGGCGGCGATGATTTTTCTCATGGTCTTCTCCCTGGTTCCATCCACGCCGTCGCGGCCGGACTATGGCCCAAGGACGGCCGGCCCAAGACCATCCCGACAGGGGCCTGAGAAATTTTGAGCTGATCCGGCCATCGATGCGTCAACTGCCGGGTTTGGCGCCAAGTTTTTTCGACGAGAACCAGACGTCGCCGAAGATGGCCGTGGCGGTGCCGTCCGGCGCCTTGTCGCTTGTCAGCCAGATCGAGCGGCTGTGCGTCGCCTGCTCTCGCGTCGGGATCTTTGCCGCAAGATCGGCAACCGAGGCACCGAAGCAGGGGATGAACCAGGAGCGCATGAACGGATCGCAGGCGAAGCCCTTTTCGGTACGGGTCACCATCACTGCCAGCGGGACGCGCTCGGCCGGGCGCCAGGGGAAGATCATGCGGCCGCCGGGGCGCAGCGCCTTCAGCCATGCAGCCGGTGGGGCGACGACGCCGGCGTTGACATAGATGATGTCGGATGCCGGCAAGGGCGTGGTCACGGCATCGCCATGGACGACGGTCGCATTGCCATAGGCTTCGAGATTCTTGCGCGCCAGCGCGGCCAGCCTGTCGTCGAACTCGAAGGCGGTGACGGTGCCATCAGGCGAAACCAGCCTCGCCAGCAAGGCGGTGTAGTAGCCGGTGCCGGCGCCGATATGCGTGACGATCTCGCCGGGTTTTGGTGCCAGTTTCCCGATCCACATGGCGTGCAGGAACGGCTCGCCATTGTTGATGCCCTTGTCGGCATCGAGCGCCACCAGCACGTGTTCTGGTAGACATGGGCCGGGTCGGCGCTCGGCGTCGTGATCTTGCCGTTGCCGGCGACGATCGTCCACGGTCCGGGGCCGAGAAAGGCCTCGCGCGGCACGCTGGCGAACACCTCCTCCAGGCGTGGGTCGGATGAGGCGGCATTAGCCGCCATCAGCCGGGCGTAGAATCTCCTGATGTCTTCAATGTTGCTCATGACGCCAGGATGATAGCGCGATTTGGCGGTTTGTCTCGCGATCGGATGGAACTTCAGCCGACCCCGAACAGCGTGTCGTAGAGCAGCTTGAAGTTGAGCACTAGGATGATCGCCGCGACCACCCAGGCGAGGGCTGCCACACCACGCGGAATGGCGAGGTTGCCCATCTTCTTCTTGTCGGAGACGAACTGCACCAGCGGCACCACTGCGAAGGGCAGCTGCATCGACAGGACCACCTGGCTGAACACGAGCAACTGGCCGGTGCCTTTCTCGCCATAGAGCGCGGTGACGACCACCACCGGGATGATGGCGAGGCCGCGGGTCAAAAGGCGGCGCGCCCAGTTGGGGATGCGCAGGCGCAGGAAGCCTTCCATGACGATCTGGCCGGCGAGTGTCGCCGTCACCGTCGAGTTCAGGCCCGACGCCAGCAGCGCCACGGCGAACAGGATGGAGGCGATGCTGAGGCCCAGCAGCGGCGACAGAAGCTTGAAGGCGTCTTCGATCTCGGCGACGTCCTGGTGGCCGGTGTTGTGGAAGGCGACCGCCGAGACGATCAGGATGGCGGCGTTGACGAACAGCGCCAACATCAGGGCGATGGTGGAGTCCGTCGTCGCCCATTTGATGGCGTCGCGCTTGCCCTTTTCGGTGCGCTCATAGGCACGGGTCTGAACGATCGAGGAGTGCAGATAGAGATTGTGCGGCATGACCGTGGCGCCGATGATGCCGATGGCGATGTAGAGCATTGCCGGGTTGGTGACGATCTCGGGGGACGGCACGAACATGGCGTGCAGGATCGTGCCGGCCGGCGGGGCGGCGACGAAGATCTGGATGGCAAAGCAGGTGAAGATGATGATCAAAAGCGCAATGACGAAGGCTTCGAGATAGCGGAACCCCTTGTTCATCAGGAGCAGCACGAGGAAGGCGTCGAGCGCGGTGAGCATGGCGCCGCCGATCAGCGGAATGCCGAACAGAAGCTTCAAGGCGATCGCGGTGCCGATGACTTCGGCGAGGTCGCAGGCGATGATGGCGAGTTCGCAGGCGATCCACAGCACGAAATTGACCGGGCGGGGATAGTAGGCGCGGCAGGCCTGGGCGAGGTCGCGGCCGGTGGCGATGCCGAGGCGGGCGGCGAGCGCCTGCAAGAGGATCGCCATCAGGTTGGACAGCATGATGATGAACAAAAGCGTGTAGCCGAACTGGGCGCCGCCGGCGAGGTCGGTCGCCCAGTTGCCGGGGTCCATGTAACCGACCGAAACCATGTAGCCCGGCCCCATGAAAGCGAACAGCCGGCGGAACCAGACGCCGGAACTCGGCACCGCGATGGTCGAATTGACTTCGCGCAGGCTGGGCTGATCGTCCTCGTCCCGCCCGGCGAACCGCCATGAGGATCGGGGGGCTGTGGCTTCTGCTTCAGACATGGAAAGGCTTTCCGCGACTTCTGGGAGATCTCCGCAAGCTATGCCATGGCTCAACATTATGCAATAGGCTATATTTCATTGTTTGTGCTTTTTATCGGACATGCGGACTTGGGTGCGAAAGGGCTAATCGGAAACGCCGGTTGCGCCTGTGGGGGAATGCAAATAAACGGCCTGAAGAATCAGAGCCCGTGCTATAAAAGCGCCGACGGCCAAACTCCCGAGGAGGAGCGCGCATTGGCGCTGAAGAACAGACCGGTCCCGCGTGAGCCACTGCCCGACGCCGATGTCCATTCGGAAGGCTTCCGGCAGCAGCGCCAAGCGCGCCGCAGCGCGCTGGTCGAGGATTATGTCGAGCTGATCGCCGACCTGATCGAGGACGGCAACGAGGCGCGCCAGGTAGACATCGCCGCACGGCTCGGCGTCGCCCAGCCGACGGTGGCCAAGATGCTGACGCGGCTCTGCGCCGACGGACTGGTCTCGAGAAAGCCTTATCGCGGGGTGTTCCTGACCGAGGCCGGCCGCAAGGTCGCCGAGGAAAGCCGCATCCGCCACCAGACGGTGGAAGCCTTCTTGCGCTCGCTCGGCGTCAGCCCGGAAACGGCGCGCATCGATGCCGAGGGCATCGAGCACCATGTCAGCGCCGAGACACTGGACGCTTTTCGCAAGGCGATGACGGCGCCGCGCTAAGGCGCCCTACCGTTCTCCGATAAGTGGAACCGCCGCACCTTACGCACGTTGCTCCTGACAGTGCGCGATTGTCGCGCCAAGGGAGGAAGCAATGGGCGTCGAACAGGCACCGACCGCAAAGGGCAAGCAGGCAGCCAAGGGCTTGAAGCAGGCCGCGGCGAAGGACGAGCGCAAGACCGAGGCTGAGACCGGTCATCCCCTGAAGAAGGGTGCCGCACGCTTCGAGGAGCGCTCGAAAAGCTCCGACGGCAAGAGCGCCGGCGCCAAGCAGAAAAGCTGAGGCCAGGCCGATATCAGCGCTTATCGGCGCAAGCCGCCTGCAGCGATGCGCCTGGATGCAACGATCAAGGCATGCTCACTCGCGGACATCCTGCACCCAGCTTCTGGGGTGGCCGTCGACGCGGAACTGGAAGATGAAATAGGGCGGGATGCAGGTGCCCTCGCCAGGCTTCGCTTCTGGCAAATCGTCATAGCCTGCGGTGCAGATATAATCCTCGCGGCAGGGGTGCGCCTTGTCGCAGGCGCGCAGGCCGGCGGTCTTGGTGAATTCCTTGGTGCAGAATTTGTGGTCCTTGCCCGAGGCGATGCAGTCGTTGAAGCCGGTCTTGGCGAGGCGCCCGCAGGTTGCCTCGTCGGGCAGCTTGTCGCAGGTCGCCTTGCGCAGCATGCCGCCGGGAAAGCCGCCGGTCTTCTGTTCGGGGTTGTCGTAGCGCTGGCGCGCCGCGCCATACCCGGCGAGCTTGACCAATGGTTTCTTGTCCCGCGCGGGGTCGATGGCGCAGGCCTTGGCGGTGGCCGGCGAGAGGCGGCAATACTGGTCGTTGCCCCATGTCGACATCTTGATCTCGCCGAATTCGACGGGGTCGCCGACCGCGGTGCCCTTCTCGCTGACGCAGGTGCCGAAGCCCGGATGGATGGCGCTTTCGTGGACACCCGCGCAGCGCAGGCCGGCGCCACAGGTCCAGTCCTTAAAGCTTGCATCGTCACCGCGATAACAGATCGAGCCCCAGCCATTGTAGAGGTCGGTGCCCTTCAGCGCCTCGGCATATTTCTGGTCGGGACGGGCGGCGAAACCTCTGGTGAAATCGGGATGGCCGCCGGCGGCGAATTGCTCGACGATGGCGCGGCGGCGCGGCAGGTCGGCGAAGAAGACGGCCGAGCCCGGCACGAAGACGGCGTTGCGGCGCGGTTCGCTGGCCGGATCGGCGCCGGTGTAGTGAAAGCCGGCAATGCCATGCGTCTGGTGGCAGCCGGTGCAGCTCATTTCGTTCAGCCGCAGATCGAAGCCGGCGACCGATTTGATGGTGGCGAGCGTGTTGCCCCGTGCGACGTAATCCTTCAGCGCCTTGTCGATATCGGCATCGTCGACCAGCCCATAGGCGATGTTGTTCTGCGAGCGGCTCAGGCCGCCGGGTGCAACAGAGACTGCGCTCTCGGCCAGGAACTTTTCGTCGATGACCAACCGACCATGGTCGAGATCATAGATGTTGCGGTCGGTGAGCAGCCATTTGGCGAAGGACTTGACGTCGGCCAGAACCGTCGCCCGGTCGATCTGGTTCTCCATCTTCGATTCATAGAAGCTCGACGTCGCCGGGTTCCACTTGAAGATTTTCAGGAGATATTCGGCATGGCCGCCGAAATCGCGCCGGGTCGAGGCCGATAGGCGCAGCACCTGCATGTTGAGTTCGAGCCGCATGATCTGCGAGGAATTGAGCATGGCGCCGGACAGCGGCCCGTCGTCAGAGCGCAGCCATCCGGCAAGCTGTTCGGGCGGCAGGTCTTTTTGGCCGGCGGCAAGCCAGCGCTGGGCGATTTCGGCGCAGGACACATCGGTGGCGCTTGGCAGGTCCTTCGAGGCGCGCGCCTGAGCCCGCCCGGGCTTGGCGTTGAAGACCAGGCTCATGGTCAGCGGCAGGCGCGAGGAGATGCGCTGCGCCACCTTGCCCTTGGCCGGTTTTTCGGCGACCGAATAGTGGAAGCGGTAGATCAGCCGGATCTCGCCGCATTCGGTGTGGCCGAGATAGCCGCGATCCATGCGGTTGACGACGCCGGTCAGGTCCAGCGTCGAGCCGTCATCGTCGATGTATTTCGGATTGAATTTCTGGCTGATGTCGCTCGACCTGGCCATGGCGGCGACATAGGGGTCGGGGCTGGTCTTAGGCTCATCTGATATCTCCTGCTTGACCGTGTCGCGCACCGTGGCCAGCGCCGGCACGGAAAACAGGCCGCGATTGTCGACGTCGCGGGTGAGGCCGAGTGCTGGGCCGAGCAGGCGGCTGATCGACAGGCCGCCGCGCTCCAGCGCCTGCAAGGTGGCGGGATCGGTGACAGCAACGCTGGAATCGAGCGTCACCGCGCCGGCGCTTGGCAAGCCAAGGCAGAGCAGCGCCGCGAACAACGACAGGAATTGACCGACCGTCTTCAGCCTCACGCCCCCTTTGCTTGCGGCGATGCTACAGGCCTTGGCCGGTCTCGGCCAGTGCGCTGAGGCCATCACGCCGGCGTCGCCTCAGTGACGAAAAATACTGTGACTTGGCGCAACCATTGGGATAATTGTTTGTTGGGTTGAGCCGGCAAGCCGGAGCAACGAGGAAGTTTGCATCACGGGGAGTTGCCATGCTCTGGAGAGGCCGTCGTCAGAGTGACAATATCGAGGACGACCGCAGCGACAGCGGCGGCGGTGGGATCGGTGGCGGTGGCGGCGGGTTCCAACTTCCCATCGGTGGCCGGACCGGTGGCGGCGGCAGTATCCTCCTCGTCATCCTGGTGGTGATCGCAGGCTGGTATTTCGGCTTCGATCCCTCGGCGATCCTGGGCGGCGGCGACGGTAGCCTGCTGCCGGGCGGGAGTGGCCAGGTCACCGACAACGGCGGCGGCCAGGGCAGCGGCGCGGGTACGCCCGCCAATGACGAGATGAAGCAGTTCGTCGCGACCGTGCTCGCCGACACCGAGGACACCTGGACCGGCATCTTCAAGTCGCAAGGCCTGACCTACGAGAACCCGAAGCTGGTGCTGTTCAGTGGGCAAATCCGCTCTGCCTGCGGCGCTGCTTCCTCGTCGGCCGGACCTTTCTATTGCCCCGGCGACCACAAGGTCTACCTCGACATGACCTTCTTCCAGCAGCTCGACCAGCAGTTCGGCGCTTCCGGTGAATTCGCCCGCGCCTATGTCATTGCGCATGAGGTCGGCCATCACGTGCAGAACCTGACCGGCATCATGGGCAAGTTCAACCAGATGCGGCAAGGCATGAGCGAAGCCGATGCCAACCAGCTGTCGGTGCGCATAGAGTTGCAGGCCGACTGCTTCGCCGGCGTGTGGGCGCATTTCACCGCGCAGAAGGGCATATTGGAGCAAGGCGACATCGAAAGCGCGCTGAACGCCGCCAAGCAGATCGGCGACGACACGCTGCAAAAGAAGATGCAGGGCTATGTCGTGCCGGAAAGCTTCAACCACGGCACCTCGCAGCAGCGGCAGACCTGGCTGGCGCGCGGCTACAAGAGCGGCAAGCTGTCGGATTGCAACACGATGACAGGCGCGCTTTGAGCACTCGCCTCACCGCGCAGGCCTGACGACGAAGTCGCCGTCAGGGAGAGTCAGTATCGACGATTCCTGCCTGTTCTCGCATTGTTCCTTTTTGCGGGTTCGCCTATAAGGTGCGTCCGCCTGCGCGCCAAGGGCGGCCGGAGGAGATTGACCCATCATGATCGACCCCAAAACCGCCAGGCGGGGCCTGGCGCTCGTCTTCACCACGCTGCTGCTCGACATTATCGGCTTCGGCATGATCATGCCGGTGCTGCCGGCTTTTCTCAGGGAATTGACCGGCGTTGGCATCAGTGAAGCGGCGATCGAGGGCGGCTGGCTGTTCTTCGTCTATGCGGCCATGCAGTTCTTCTTCGCGCCGATCATGGGCGGCCTGAGCGACCGGTTCGGACGGCGGCCGATCCTGCTTGCCTCGGTGCTGACCTTCTCCATCGACAATCTGATCTGCGCCATCGCCTGGTCCTATCCGATGCTGTTCATCGGCCGTGTGCTGGCCGGCATTTCGGGCGCTAGCTATTCGACGACGTCGGCCTTCATCGCCGACATCTCGAACGACGAGAACCGGGCGAAGAATTTCGGCCTGCTCGGCATCGCCTTCGGCGTCGGCTTCGTCATCGGGCCGGTGCTGGGCGGATTGCTCGGCACGTTCGGACCGCGCGTGCCGTTCTTTTTCGCCGCCGGCCTCGCCTTCGTGAACTTCCTGATCGCGATGTTCTTCCTGCCCGAAACGCTCGATGAAAAGCATCGCCGCCGCTTCGAGTGGAAACGCGCCAACCCGGTCGGCACGCTGCTGCAGATGCGCCAGTTCGAAGGTATCGGCTGGATCGGGCTCGTCTTCTTCCTGATGACGCTCGGGCACATGATGTATCCGGCGGTGTGGTCGTTCGTTTCCAACTACCGCTATGGCTGGAGCGAGCAGCAGATCGGCTTCTCGCTCGGCGCCTTCGGCCTGTGCGGCGCGATCGTCATGGGCACGGTGCTGCCGCGCGTCATCCCGAGGCTCGGCGAGTGGAGGACGGCGGTCATCGGCCTGACTTTCACGGCGGCGAGCGCCTTTGGCTACGCCTTCGCCTCGCAGGGATGGATGGTCTATGCGGTGATCGTCGTCGGCTGCCTGGAAGCGCTGGCCGATCCGCCGCTGAGAAGCCTCGCCGCCGCCAAGGCTCCCCCTTCGGCACAAGGCGAACTGCAGGGCGCGATGACCTCGATCTTCTCGATCACCTCGATCATCACGCCGCTGCTCTACACCGCGATCTTTTCCTGGTTCACCGGACCAAGCGCGCCGGTGACCTTCGGCGGCGCGCCCTATCTGGTCGGTGCGTGTTTCCTGTTGCTGGCGGTTATCGTCTTCGTCACCAAGGTGGCGAGGCCGGCGACGGTCAGGACCGTCACCTCCGACGTCGCAGAAGATGGGGCGCAGATATGAGCGCAGAAATGAGCAATGACAGCCGCATCGCGCTGACCAGGGACGGGGTGTCGCTGTCGCGGCTGGTCTTCGGTGCCTGGCGTCTCCTCGACGGCGGCGCCCGCCCGGATGCAGATCAGGTCGCCCGGCTGATCGGCACGGCCGTCGACCTCGGCCAGACCAGTTTCGACCATGCCGACATCTACGGGAATTACGAGGTGGAGGCGGCATTCGGCGCCGGGCTGTCACACTGGAAGGGCAAGCGCGAGGGGATCGAACTGATCTCGAAATGCGACATCATGCTGGCCTCGGCCAACCGGCCGCAAAACCGGCTGAAGCACTATGACACCAGCGCTGCCCATATCGCGGCCTCGGTCGACCGCTCGCTCACCAATCTCGGCACCGACTATCTCGATCTGTTGCTGCTGCATCGGCCGGACCCGCTGATGGATGCCGATAAGACGGCGGCGGCACTGGCTGGACTGGTCAAATCAGGCAAGGTGAGGGCGGTCGGTGTTTCCAATTTCACGCCGTCGCAGTTCGATCTGCTGGCCTCGCGGCTGCCGTTTGCGCTCGCCACCAACCAGATCGAGATGTCGGTGCTCAAGACGTCGGCGCTGACCGACGGCAGTCTCGACCACGCGCAGCGTCTGGCCTACGCGCCGATGATCTGGTCGCCGCTTGGCGGCGGCTCGCTGTTCACCGGCAAGGAAAGCCGGGAAGCTCGGGTACGGGCAGCGCTCGCGGCGGTGGCCGCCGAAATCGGCGCCGGCGATCTCGCCACCGTCGCCATCGCCTGGCTGCTGCGTCATCCGGCCCGGCTGGTGCCGGTGCTGGGCTCAATGAAGCCGGAAAGGCTGGCGGCCATGGTCAAGGCGCTCGACATCGTGCTCGATCGCCAGCAATGGTTCGCCATACTGGAGGCCAGCGAAGGGCGGCCGGTGGCCTAAGTTCAGGGATTAGGATTCAATCCACTCGGCAGGGACATCCAACGTCTTTGCCAGCATCGCGCTGGTCTGTGCCGATGGCTTGCGGCGATTGGATTCGAGGTCCGACAGGAAGCCCTGGCTGACACCGATCGCACTGGCCAATTTTGCTTGTGTCAGTTTGCGCCAGTTGCGGAGCGCCTTTAGGCGGCTGGAACCTCGCAAGATATCCACGGTTACGTCAGCGGGCAGGGCCTTCTCGGTTTCGAGTTCAGCCTTCCGTTCGTCGTAGATCGCTACATCCGCGGCGTCTTCGAGGGCTTCTTCGGCGGCATGCAGCAATGCCTCGTAATCAGCCTTTGGGATGACGACCAGTTCTTCGCCGGTTGAGGTCTTTATGATTTGCGGGGCGTTCATGATGTCCTGTCCTATGGCCGACTGTAAGTCGTCGTCTCACGCTTGCCGATGTAGATCGCAAGGATGGTGGCGCGATCTTCATCGAATATGACGCGGTAGCGGCCGATCCGCAGCCTGTAGCCGTCCCTGCCGGAAAGACGCTTTACATCTCCACTGCCGGTGACGGCGTAAGCGATCAAACCTTCGGAGACTTGCTCGCGAATATCGGCGGGCAGGTTGTCGAGATCGCGAGCCGCCGATACCGAAAGGATGATCGTCTTCACGAAGAGCAATATCGCAGATTTATCGCTAAGAGTTAAGCGATATTATCGCAAATCGCCAATCTTGCAGGATCAGGCCCTTTCCGCCAGCAATTCCTCGCCGCGCTTTTCGCGGATCAGGTTGACGAAGCGGCGGAACAGATAGTGCGAGTCCTGCGGGCCGGGGGAGGCTTCCGGATGATGCTGGACCGAGAACACCGGGCGGCCGGTCAGCGCGATGCCGCAGTTCGAGCCGTCGAACAGCGAGACATGGGTTTCCTCGACGCCCTCGGGCAGCGAGTCGGCATCGACGGCGAAGCCGTGGTTCATCGAGACGATCTCGACCTTGCCGGTGGTGTGATCCTTGACCGGATGGTTGGCGCCGTGATGGCCCTGGTGCATCTTGGCGGTCCTACCGCCGAGCGCCAGCGCCAGCATCTGGTGGCCGAGGCAGATGCCGAACACCGGAATGTCGGTCTTCAGCAGATCCCGGATGACCGGCACGGCATAGTCGCCGGTGGCTTCCGGGTCGCCGGGGCCATTGGAGAGGAAGATGCCGTCCGGCTGCATGGCGAGGATTTCTTCCGAACCAGTGTTAGCCGGAACCACGGTGACCTTGGCGCCGAGACCGGCAAGCAGGCGCAAGATGTTGCGCTTGACGCCGTAGTCTATGGCCACGACGTGCATGGACGGCTCGGCCTGTTCGCCAAAACCTTCGTTCCATACCCAGGGCGTCTCGCGCCACACGGAAGACTGGCCCGACGTGACTTCCTTGGCGAGGTCGAGCCCGATCAGGCCGGACCATGCGGCGGCGCGCTGCTTCAAATCGTCGAGGTCGAAGACGCCGTCGGGCGCATGCGCGATGACGGCGTTGGGCATGCCCTTTTCGCGGATCAGCGCGGTGAGCGCGCGGGTGTCGATGCCCGACAGCGCGACGATGCCGCGCTTCTTCAGCCACTGGTCGAGACCACCGACGGCACGGTAGTTGGACGGGTTGGTGACGTCGGCCTTGAACACGGCACCGACGGTGCCGGCGCGTGCGGCCGGGTTGAGGTCTTCGATGTCCTCGCCATTGGTGCCGATATTGCCGATGTGCGGGAAGGTGAAGGTGACAATCTGGCCGGCATAGGACGGGTCGGTGAGGATCTCCTGGTAGCCGGTGAGCGCGGTGTTGAAGCAGACTTCGGCGACGGCGGAGCCGGTGGCGCCCAGGCCGCGACCTTCGATGACGGTGCCGTCAGCCAGCACCAGCAGGGCGGTCGGCTTTTCGGTTGCCCAGGGGGCGGTCATCTCGGCCATGGCGGCACTCCTATCAGGCTGCGCGCTTCGAGTGGCCCCGCGAGCCATCTGCGCAGCTTCCGGCGCGGCAACGATCTCTCGAGCCCGCGCACGTCAATTCATTGTCTTATGCAAGGCCGAGTACATAGGGGAAGGGGCCAGAGCGGTCAATGATGCCGCGCCAAAACCATGATGTTTTATTTCGTTGAACAATATCAGTGGCTTGATGAGATTTGCTTTGCGAGTTCGCCACGGTTATTGTCCGCGCCGTTCGAAGGAGAAAGTACCATGCGCGCGAAAATCGCCGAATCCCTGAAGAGCGCGATGAAGGCGCAGGACAAGCACCGGCTGCCGACATTGCGGCTGATCCAGGCCGCCATTCATGATCGCGACATCGCCAATCGCAGTTCGGCCAAGGACCCCGCCAGCGACGAGGAGATCCTGCAGATCCTGGCCAAGATGGTGAAGCAGCGCGAGGAATCGGCCAAGGCCTTCGAAGACGGCAAGCGGCCGGAATTGGCGGCGCAGGAGCGCGGCGAGATGGAGATCATCCGCGGCTTCCTGCCGACCCAGCTTGACGACGCAGCCATTGCGGCTGCCGCACGCGAAGCGATCGCGGCGACGGGTGCTGCCAGCCAGAAGGACATGGGCAAGGTGATTGCCGCGCTGAAGCAGAAATATGCCGGCCAGATGGATTTCGGCAAGGCAAGCGGCATCGTCAAGGGCCTGCTGCAGTAGGGCGCGCGTTACGGCTCCTTGCACATCGGCAGCGGCTGCGCGGGTGCTGCGGGATGATCCTTCTTGTACTGGGCGATCATCGGCTCGAGGCTTTTGCGCGGCCAGAATTTCGGCGCGCCGATTTCCTTCAGGCAGGATGCGTTCCAATAGAGGTTGGTGCCAGCTAGCGAATGGTTTTTTGCCGCCTGCGCGACGGCGGCGATGTCATGCGATTCCGGATAGATGTAGAGCGTCGTCGGGTTGTCCTTGACCATCGAGATGATCTGCTGGGCATCCGCCGGCGACCAGCTGGTGCAGCCATTGCTGCGGCCGCCGGCATAGTCCACCAGCTTGCCGAACGGCACCAGGCCATCATGGTCGGCATAGGAGCTGTTGGGACTTTTGCGCATGCACATGGCCCGCAACACCTGCGCCGCGTGGCCGCCGATCACGCGCTGCCTGGCATTGGCGGCTTCGCCTTGGCCGTCGAACTGGATGAATGTGCGCAGGAAGGCGGCGTCCTGCTTGGCGCCGGTGCGGTAAAAACCCTTGAACGACGTCTTCGTCTCGCGGGTCATGTAGGCGCCACCGGCCGTCAGTTCCGAATCCATGGCATTGCCGAAGTTCTTGGAGCACCGCCTGCCGTTTGAAAAATCGACCGTGCCTTTCAGGTTCTTGCCGGCCCCGTGACCCGATGCGATGGCGCGAAACGACTGGCTGGCCTCGCAGACGACATAGTAGCGGCGCCCGAGCACGCCATTGCCGAGATCGCCTGGACGTGTCGCATCCATGGCGAAATAGCAGGGGTTCCTGACCGCGCCTTGCGCCACGTTTTTCAGGTAGAGCGCGCGCGCTCGCTCCAGTACCACTTGTGAGATCTGGCCATCGCTGTCGCCGACATGGGCCTGCAGCCAGGCCGGGACGCCGGAGGGCGCGGCGAAGGATCGTACCGTCGCCGTCAGCGCTATGGCGACGACAAGAAGGCTGAGGGTGATGACGACACCCAGAGGGGCAGATCTCAACCGCACCGGATCAATTCTCCTGTCGAAACCTTGCGAATCTTGCAAGTGTTGCCACTCGCGGCCAATCATAAGATCTCTCGCATCAATCGGCGAGACACATCTTGTTTAGCGAAGTTCACTTCCGGACGGCACCGGCTTGAGCCTTCTGCCGGCCACGGTTATGCCTGCGGCCAGGGAGCATGGACCATGGTCGAGATCGTCAAACCAGCACTTGAACATCTGCCGTCCTACAAGGCCGCGCTCGAGCGCGGCTGGTCGCCGGACAATGTTCGGCTCCTTGATGCAACGCGCGAGCAGCTCGCGGCGATAGAGCAGGATCCGGTGGCCTTTCTCGCCAGCCTCGATGATCCCGAGGCCAGGGGTGGCCCGATCACCTTGCCCGACGGCACACAAGTGCCGCGCCTGCCGGGATTCCGGCGCTGGATCTGGGACGGCGAGGCAGTGGGCTCGATCGGCTTCCGCTGGCAGAAGGGCACGGGGGACCTGCCGTCGCATGTGCTTGGCCATATCGGCTATGCGGTGGTGCCGTGGAAGCGCCGTCGCGGCTACGCGACCGAGGCCTTGCGACTGATGCTGGACGAGGCGAGGGCCGTTGGCCTGCCCTATGTCGAGGTTACCGCGAAGCCGGGCAATCCGGCATCGCACAAGGTGATCCTGGCCAATGGCGGCAAGCTCGTCGAGCGCTTCTTCGAGGACGCGGCCTATGGCGGCGTGGAGAGCTTGCGGTTCCGGATCGAGCTGTAGGGGCGAGAGGCCTACTCACCCGTGCTCGTCGGTACACAACGCGTGGTCCGACAGCGCGCGGATGACGTAGCAGTCGCCGACCGTCTTGCCGTCGCAGCAGGAGGCGATACGTTCCAACTCGGTTTCCAGCAGCTTCAGCTGGGCGATCTTTTCGCGAACCGAAATTAGCTGCTCCCCGGCAATCTTGTCGGCATGGCCGCAAGGCTGCTCGGGATGGCCGCTCAATTCGATCAGCGCGCGGATGTCTTCGACGGCGAAGCCGAGGTCGCGAGCGTGGCGGATGAAGGCCAGCCGTTCCAGCTCTTGCCTAGAATAGCGGCGCTGGTTGCCTTCCGAGCGCTCGGGTGCGGCGACCAGGCCCATCTGCTCGTAGTAGCGGATGGTGGGCACCTTGACCCCGGTGCGGCGGGAGAGATCACCGATCGAAAACATGCATTTTGCCTCTTGAAGCTCTAGTGACTAGAGCAATTACAGTGCCTGACATCAGCATTCAAGACCATCGCGGCGGCACGTCGCGGGGGCAAAAAAGGCAGACAGGTGAAGTGATGATGGCTCCTCTGAAGCAGACGCGGTTCAAGATCGGCGGCATGGACTGCGCTTCCTGCGCGGCCAAGATCGATACGGCGGTGCGCCGCCTCGACGGCGTCGCCGATGTCTCGGTTTCGGTGACCGGCGCCTCGATGACCGTCAGTCATGGCGGTCGGCTCAATGATGACAAGGTGCTGCGGCAAGTGGCGCGGCTGGGCTACGGCATCGTCAAGGCCGAAGCCAGGGTCGACGGGCCAGTAGCCGGGGTGCAGGACCATACCGATCATGACCACAAAGGCCATGACCATGGAGGCCAGGACCACGCGGGCCATGATCATGGAGACGGAGAGGCCGCAGGGTCATCTCATCTCCACACCCACGCCGAGCCGGGGCAGGCGTGGTGGCGCAGCCGCCGTGCGGCGCTGACGCTGGCTTGTGCCGCGGCGCTTGTCGCTGCTTACGGCATTGGTCATGTTTTTCCCGCGGCCGAGCGCTGGGTTTTCCTGGCTGCATTGTTGGTCGGCCTGGTGCCGATCGCGCGGCGCGCGCTGATGGCGGCACTGGCCGGCACGCCGTTTTCGATCGAGACGCTGATGACCATCGCCGCTGTGGGTGCGGTGATTATCGGCGCCACGGAGGAAGCGGCTGCCGTGGTGGTGCTGTTCCTGATCGGTGAGCTTCTGGAAGGTGTCGCCGCCGGCCGGGCTCGGGCGAGCATCCAGCGCCTGGCCGATCTGGTGCCGAAGACAGCGCTGGTCGATCGGGGAGGCGGCACGGTTGAAGTTCCCGCCGAAGACCTCGGCGTCGGCGATATCATCGTGGTGCGGCCGGGCGACCGCATCCCGGCCGATGGCGAGATTGTGGAAGGGTCGAGCGAGATCGACGAGGCGCCGGTGACCGGCGAGAGCACGCCGAAGCGCAAGAGCGTTGGCGAGCCCGTCTTCGCCGGCACGATCAACAGCGATGGCGTGCTCAAGGTGCGGGTGACCGCGGCCGCCTCGGACAATACCATCGCCCGCGTCGTGCGGCTGGTGGAGGAGGCGCAGGAGGCCAAGGCGCCGACCGAGCGCTTCATCGATCGCTTTTCGCGCACCTATACGCCCGGCGTGCTGGTCGTTGGCGCGCTGGTGGCGTTGCTGCCGCCGCTGGTCGCTGGCGGCAACTGGAACGAATGGATCTACAAGGGCCTGGCGATCCTGCTGATTGGTTGCCCCTGCGCGCTGGTTATCTCGACGCCCGCCGCGATCGCCGCGGGGTTGGCGACCGGCGCGCGACGCGGGTTGCTGATGAAGGGCGGTGCGGTGCTGGAAGGCTTTCGCCGGATCACGGCGGTGGCCTTCGACAAGACCGGCACGCTGACCGCGGGCAAACCAGTCGTCACCGACATCGCCGCCTATGGCCGCGATGAGCGCTCCGTGCTGGCGCTGGCGGCGGCGCTCGAACAGGGCTCCAGCCATCCGCTGGCGCTGGCGATCCTGGACAGGGCCAAGGTCGACAAGGCGCCGGTGCCGCCGGCTTTGGCGGCCAAGGCGATCTCCGGCAAGGGCGTCGAGGGCAGCGTCGGCGGCGTCGCCGTCTTCCTGGGTTCCGGCCCGGCGGCGGGCGAGCGTGCACAGATGACGCAAGCGCAGCGCCTTGCCATCGACAGCCTTAACGGCCAGGGCAAGACCGTTTCAGTGCTGGTCGCCGATGGCGTGGTGGCCGGGCTGATCGCCATGCGCGACGAGCCACGGCCGGACGCGGCGGCGGGCATCACGGCACTCAAGGCAGAGGGCATCCACACGGTGATGCTGACCGGCGACAACCGCCGCACGGCCGAGGCAATCGCCGCTTCGCTCGGCATCGAGGCGCGGGCGGAACTGCTGCCGCAAGACAAGCAGCGCATCGTCGTCGAATTGCAACGCGAAGGGCTGACAGTGGCAAAGGTCGGCGACGGCATCAACGACGCGCCGGCGCTGGCCGCCGCCGACATCGGCATCGCCATGGGCGGTGGCACCGATGTGGCGCTGGAGACGGCCGATGCGGCGATCCTACATGGCAGGGTCATGGACGTTGCCCGCATGGTGCGGCTGTCGCGGGCGGTGATGGCCAATATCGGCCAGAACATCACCGTGGCGCTCGGGCTGAAGGCGGTGTTCCTGGTCACCACCATTCTAGGCATCACCGGCCTATGGCCGGCCATCCTGGCCGACACCGGCGCCACCGTGCTGGTGACAGCCAACGCCATGCGCCTCTTGCGCTGGCGCGGGTGAGGCGGTCTTCGGCGGACGCCGGTCACTTGCCGTCAGGGGTCGATATCCATCGCGAGTGCTGCCTCCTTCTGGTTTTCCAACTCCCTGAGCCTGCCCGTAAGCGCGCCGTGGATCGAGGTGTAGGCGGCGGCGCCGAAGGTCAATCGTCTTGGCGCGGGCTCCTGTTCCACCGAGGCGATCATCGCTTCGACCATCTTGTTGGGGTCGCCCTTGATGTCGAAGGAGGCCTCGGAAAAAGCCCGGCGTAGCTCGCCGACCGGCGTGTCTTTGTAGGTGTCGGCCGGCTCGGAACTGATCAGGCTGGCGCCGAAGTTGGTCTGCGTCGGGCCCGGTTCGACGAGCGTCAGACCGATGCCGAATGGCGCGACCTCCTGCCGAACGGATTCGACAAAGCCTTCGATGCCCCATTTGGTGGCGTGATAGAGGCTGAAGCCGGGATAGGCCATCTGTCCGCCCTCCGAGGAGACTTGCAGTATCCGGCCGCCGCCCTGTTTCCTCAGATGCGGCAGTGCTGTCCGGATCAACTGGATAGAGCCGATGAGGTTTGTGTCGATCAGGTCGCGAATCTGGCTATCGTCCAACTCTTCCGCCGCACCGAACAGGCCGTAGCCGGCATTGCTGACAATGACGTCGATCTGCCCCAGATCGTCAAAGGCCTTGTCGATCGCTGCCCGGATGGCATTGCTGTCGGTCATTTCAAGCGAAGCGATCCAGAGGCGATCGCCATGTTGTGCCTTCAAATCGGTGAGCGCCTGCGGCTTCCGCACCGTCGCGGCGACACGGTCGCCACGGGCCAGAAGCCTTTCCGTCAGAAGTCGACCGAAACCGGATGAGGTACCGGTGATGAACCATGTCTTGTTCATGGGAATGTCCTTTCATTGCTGACTTCGACCAGACTACGCCATCCAACTCATGATACTATCCGTTCAATTTCATATAGCTTGATGAAAATTTCCCATGAATGCTAAGCCTGGACTTCCGGAATTGACCGCGCTCGCCGCGATTGTCTCGCATCGCAGCTTCCGCAAAGCGGCCGACGAGCTCGGCCTTTCGCCCTCGACCCTCAGCCACATGATGCGGACGCTGGAGCGAGGCATGGGCGTGCGCCTGCTCAACCGCACAACCCGCAGCGTTGCACCGACAGAGGCAGGAGAGCGGCTCGTCGCGCGCTTGCGGCCGCTTTTGTCGGATATCGATGCGGCACTGGCCGAGGTCGATGATTTCCGCGGTCTTGCGTCAGGGACACTTCGGATAAACACCAGCGAGATCGCGGCCCGCTTGCTGCTTCGATCGGCGGTGCCGGCCTTTCTTCAGCGCTACCCCCAGGTTTCGCTCGATCTCGTCACCGACGGAAAGTTGGTCGATATCGTCGCCGAGGGCTTTGATGCCGGCATCCGTCTGGGCGAGGCGGTGCCCCGGGATATGGTCGCGGTGCGCTTCGGCGGGCCGACACGGTTCATCGCCGTCGCATCGCCGACCTATCTCGCCGGCTATCCGGTCCCGAAAGTGCCGGATGATCTGCGGGATCAAACCTGCATCCGGTTCCGCCTGCCGAGCGGCAAACCTTATCGTTGGGAGTTCGAGAAGCATGGCCAGGAAATCGCCATCGATGTCCAAGGCGCCCTGACGCTCGACAATATGGAGTTGATGGCTGAGGCTGCCGCCAGCGGCATGGGTATCGCTTATATCTCGGACAAATCCGCCAAGCCCTATCTCGATCGGGGAGCGCTCGTCGTGGTGCTGGACGATTGGTGTCCGCCCATTCCCGGCCTGTTCCTCTATTATCCAGGCCACCGGCTGGTGCCGCCGGCCCTGCGCGCCTTCATCGATGTGCTGAAGGAGACGAAGGGCTGAGCCGCTACTCGGCGGGGGCCGTCAGCGGTGGCGTGGCGCTGCTGCGCGCTTCCCAGATCTGGGAGACGACTGCCACCACTACGGCGACCAGCATGGCGATAGCGCCGACCACCGGCAGGCTGCGATAGCCGTAGCCGGCATTGAGCATGGCGGCGCCCAGCGACGCCGCCAGCGCGATGCCGACATTGAAGCCGGACGGGATCAGCGAGGAGGCGAGGTTGGAGGCGTCCGCCGTCCACGCCAGGATGCGGGTCTGGATCGGCGTGCCGATGGCGAAGTTGAGGCCGCCCCAGATGACGATCGCGACGACCATCGGCAGGGGATAGGGACTGACGGCGTAGATGACCGCCAGCGTCACCGCCTGTAGGCCAAGCATGGTGATCAGCGACGGCATCAGCTTCCAGTCGGACAGCTTGCCGCCGAGGAAGACGCCAAGCGTGGCGCCGACGCCGTTGAGCAGCAGCACCCAGGGCACCAGGTTCTCGTCGAGCCCGGTGACCTCCAGCAAAGTCGGGGTGATGTAGGTGAACAGGCAGAACTGGCCGAGCATCAGCATCAGCATCAGGATCAGCGAAGTCCAGACCTGCTGGCGCGCCAGGACGCGGACCTCCCGAGCGAGGCCGGCGGGCTTGGCCTGGTATCCGGTGGTGCGCGGCAGAAGGGCGGTCATCGCGAGTGTTGCCGCGACGCCGAGCGCGCACATCACCCAGAAGGTCGCACGCCATCCCCAGATGTTGCCGATGGCGGTGCCGGCCGGCACGCCGATGACGTTGGAGACGGTGAGGCCGGACAGGATGACCGCCACCGCCATGCCGCGTTTGTCCTCGGCAACGAGGCCGACGGCAACCACCATGGCAACGCCGAAATAGGCGCCGTGCGCTACCGCGACGGCAATGCGCAACACCAGCATCGAGGTGAAGTCAGGCGCCAGCGCGCAAGTCGCCTGGCCGATGGTGAAGGCGACGGCGAGGCCGAGCAGCAAGGTCTTGCGCGGCAAGGATTTGGTTGCGAGCGCCAGCAACGGGCCGCCGATCGCAATGCCGCAGGCATAGCCGGAGACGAGATAGCCGGCCGAGGGAACCGAGACGCCAAGCCCCTCCGCCACTTGTGGCAGCACGCCGGCAATGACGAATTCTGTGGTGCCGAAAGCAAAAGCTGCGATGAACAGGGCGATAAGTGGAAGCGACATGGGCAAGCCTTGGCTGGAACGGCCTCAAACCACGGATGGGCGGTTTGGGCAATCCAGAAATTTTTGTCGCGAGTTTAGGTTTTCTTGACCGACGGCTTCAGGCAGGAGTCTTGCGGCCATAGGGTATCTTCAACCACGCCCGCTCGTGGAAATAGTAGAGCAGGGACTTGGTGAAGACCTCGGTTATGCCGATGGCCGCGGCGAGCTTGACGCTTCCTGTCACGACCAGGGAAATGATCAGTGTGTCGATGGTGCCGGTCACGCGCCAGGACAGCGCCTTGGCGAAACTGCGCGAATGGGTGTCCATCGATTTCCTCCGAAAGCCTGGGCCAATCGATCTTTACCCTGACCGGCGGAAGCGGTGCAAAGGTATTTTGCCGTCGAAGCGAGGCGCGGTGAGGCGACTTAGCTCGCCTTCAGCCTCGAGCCCGTCAGTAGGCCGCGCTCTTCCAGTACCGGATAGGCCATCGACGCCAGCAGCGAGTTGATCTGCTTCAGATCGCGGATGGTGTCGAGGTGGATGGAGCTGGTCTCGACGCTCCTGGCGGTGCCTTCGCGCAGCCGCAGGAAATGGCTGGCGCTGGTTTCCTTCTCGCGGTCGCGCAACTGGTCCTTCTCCAGCACCAGCTGGCGAGCCGTTTCGGGGTCGCGCGAGACCAGCACGTTGAAGGCAAGTCTTGCATTGGCCAGCACCGAGCTGTGGAAGGCGCACAATTCGCTCCAGCCCTCGTCGGTGAATTCCAGGCCGCGTTCGAACTTCTTCTTCACATGCACCAGCATGTTGCGCACGATGATGTCGCCGACCTGCTCGAGCTTGATGCAGGCGCCAATCAGCTCCTGGCAGCGCAGCGCCTCGTCTTCGGTCAGCTGGTTCTTGGTGAGCTTGGCGAGATAGAGTTTGATCGCCGCGTGCTTGCGGTCGACACGGTCGTCGAGGGCCGCCAGCGCCTTGATCTTGTCGGCGTCGGCGCTCTCGTAGAGTTCCATGATGCGCTTCAGCATGATCTCGACGGTTTCACAAACCCGCACCACCTCGCGCGTTGCGTTGCCCAGCGCCTGGCTCGGCACATCGAGCGCGCTCTCGTTGAGCGCGGACAACTCTACAATGTCGAGCGAGGCGGCCGGGACGGGCTTGGTGCCCAATGCCACGATCTTTTCCGAGGCGCGGTAGACGAAGCCGGCCAGCGGCAGGCCTGCGAGCAGGATGATGACGTTGAACAGGATATGGGCGTTGACGATCTGGTCCGCCGCCGTCGCGCCGAGGAAGCCGACATGCGGGCGGACAATCATGAACAGGATCAGCATGACCAGTGACCCAAGCCCGCGCATCAGCAGATTGCCGATCGGCACGACGCGCACGGCGGGTCCGGCCGAGCGGGTAAGCATCGGCGCGATGATCGAGGAACCGAGATTGACGCCGAGGATGAGGACGACGCCGAGTTCCGGGCTGATCAGGCCGCGGCCGGCGAGCGTCGCCATCAGCAGTACCGCCGCGATGCTCGACTGGAACAGCCAGGTGATCAGCGCCGCCAGGAGATAGGCGGTGATGGAATCGCTGGAGAAGTAATTGATGATGACCGGCATCAGCTGGCTGTTGCGCAGCGGCTCGGAGGCCTGGCCGATCATTTCCAGCGACAGGATCAGCAGGCCGATACCGACCAGAATGCGGCCGGTCTGGCGCCAGTCGCGTCGCTCGGTGGCCATGAACATCACCGTGCCGGTGATCAGGCAGAGCGGCACCAGGAGCGTGAGGTCGAAAGTCAAGAGCTTGACCACCAGCGCCGAGCCGATCTCGGCGCCGCGCACCGCCAATTGGCCGGCCGCACCCGAGACGATGCCGGAACCGGCGAAGGAGCCGACCAACAGCGTGACTGCCGTGGAACTCTGCAGCGCAATGGCCAGGCCCGTTCCGGCCAGCACCGCCATGATCGGATTGCGCATGGTGGCGCGCAGCCTGTGGCGCAGCACGTCGCCATAGGCGCGCTCGACGCCGGTCTTCACCATGCGGGTGGCAAACAGCATCAGCGCGACGGCGCCGGCCAGATGCAGAAGGACGACGGAGCCGCTCATTTCGCTGCCTGCAAACGCAAGGCCAGCGCGGTGCGAACGGCACAGCGGTCGAAGGGGAAAAGGCTGATGCGAATCATGTTCATGGCAGTGACCGATAATGACTGGAATAGTTTAGCCGAATAATAAAATTTTGTCGATTTCAAGGGGCCGTCGCAGCGCGACAGGGCGTGTCGGAAAATGGACGGATGCGCGAATGGTTGCATAGCCGGTCCCCGGCACCATGGCGGATCGGATGCGGTCGCCACACATTGCGTCGTCAACTTTGCGACGATGTTCAAATCTTCGAACTAAGCCAAAGATTTCATTACACAATTGTAATGCTTCTGTTCAGTTTCAGTTCATCCCCCGACCGCTATTCCTCTGGCATCGACAACGAAGGAGACTTCTCATGAAACGCATTGTTCTTTCTATTCTCGCCGTCTCGATGCTCGCCGCCACGTCGCTCACCGGCCAGGCCGCGCCGATGAACGCACCGGCCGCGCCGCAGTCGAATTACACCAAGGTCGACTGGCAGAAGCCCACCCATCGTGACGAGAAGAAGCGCGTCATCCAGAAGCGCGTCCAGAAGAAGGTCGTCGTGAAGCGGAACAACTGGCGCCATGGCCAGAAATATTCCGGCTGGCGCCAGCATCAGCCAGTCCGCGACTATGGCCGCTACGGTCTGCGTCGCCCCGGCCCCGGTCAGGAATGGATCCGAGTCGGCCACGACTATGTGCTGGTCAGCATCCTCTCCGGAATCATCTTCGGCGCGATCGCCGCGCACTAAGCCTCCCCCGCAGGCCTAAAGGAGGAAGGCGGCCAGCGACGGCCGCCTTTCTTTTTGCCCTGTGGAAACCGGGTATGGCCCATATTGGGGGTCGTCGGATTTCGCTGGCATGATTATATGGTGGGGAAACGAGTTCCCTCAATGCGCTTTCCGCCCGGCTTTCTCGACGAGATCCGCGACCGCGTGCCGATTTCACAGGTCATCGGCCAGCGCGTCGCGTGGGATCGCAAGAAGACCAATACGTCGCGAGGCGACTATTGGGCCTGTTGCCCGTTCCATGGCGAGAAGAGCCCGTCCTTCCATTGCGAGGACAAGAAGGGGCGTTACCACTGTTTCGGCTGCTCGGTCTCGGGCGACCATTTCAAGTTCCTCACCGAACTTGAAGGATTGAGTTTTCCCGAGGCGGTCGAGAAGATCGCCGACATGGCCGGCGTGCCGATGCCGGTGCGCGACGAGCGCGAGGAACGGCGCGAGCAGGAACGCGCCAGCCTGACCGATGTCATGGAAATGGCGACTGCTTTCTTCCAGGAACGGCTGCAAGGACCGGAAGGCGCGAAGGCCCGCGCCTATCTCAGGGATCGTGGGCTGACGCCGGCGACACAGCAGTCATTCCGGCTTGGCTTCGCGCCCGACAGCCGTAACGCGCTGAAAGAGCATCTGGCGGCAAAAGGCGTGCCGAAAGCCGATATCGAGGCGTGCGGGCTGGTGCGTCATGGCGACGATATCCCGGTCTCCTATGACTGGTTCCGCGACCGCATCATGTTCCCGATCCCGGATTCGCGCGGCAAGATCATCGCCTTTGGCGGCCGCGCGCTGGCGCCCGATGCGCTGGCCAAATACATGAACTCGCCCGACACCGAGCTCTTCCACAAGGGCAATGTGCTCTACAATTTCGCCCGCGCCCGCAAGGCGCTCGCCAAGGGCGGTACGGTCATTGCCGTCGAAGGCTACATGGACGTGATCGCACTGGCGCAGGCGGGTTTCGAGAATGTCGTGGCGCCACTCGGTACCGCGCTCACCGAAAACCAGCTGGAACTGTTGTGGCGCATGGCGGGCGAGCCGATGCTGTGCTTCGACGGCGACAAGGCCGGGCTGAAGGCGGCATGGCGCGCCGCCGATCTGGCGCTGCCATCGGTGCAGGCCGGGCGCTCGGCGCGCTTCGCGCTGCTGCCGGAGGGCAAGGATCCCGACGACCTCGTCAAGGCCGAGGGGCCGGACGCTTTCCGCGCCGTGCTTGCCGATGCGCGGCCGCTGGTGGACCTGTTGTGGATGCGCGAGACGGCGGGCGGTGTCTTCGACACGCCGGAGCGGCGGGCGGAATTGGGAAAGACGCTGCGGGAACTCGTCAGCCGCATCCGCGACGAAAGCACGCGCTATCACTACCAGCAGGAAATGCGCGAGCGTGAAAAGAGCTTCTTCGGCTCGCAGCGCGATGCGCGGCAGAACCGCCAGGACTGGAAACCGGGGCAGGGCAAGACGCCACCAGCACCCGGCGGACAATTCGCCAAGCCTGGCGGCGGCCGCATGGCGATCACCGAAAGCCTCGGCCAATCGGCGCTGGTCAAGCGCGGCAGCGAGGGAATGTCGGTGCGCGAGGCGACGATCATCGTGGCTCTGGTCAACCATCCAGCGCTGATCGACGAGAATTTCGCCCATGTCGAATTTCTCGACCTCGCCAATTCCGACCTGCAGCGGCTGCACGCCGCCATCCTCGACGCGATGGCGCATGACATGGCCAATGACCGCCACGCGGTGGTGACGACGATCGAGCGCGCCGGCTGTGCCGAGATCTGGGGGCGCGCCGTCGAACTGATCAAGCGGGCGCGGCAATGGCCGGCGCTGGAGACGGCCGCGCTGGACGATGCGCGCGACGCTCTGAACCAGGCGCTGCACTTGCAGCGCAGCGCGCGCACCTTACATAAGGAACTGAAACAGGCGGAAGCGGCGCTCGAAGCAGATCCCTCGGACGAAAACTTCCGCCATCTGATCGAAATTCAGGCGCAATTTCAGGATGTACAGGCGACGGAAGCGCTGATCGAAGGATTCGGCGTTTCGTCGGGCAGGGCTGGGCGAGCCTAAGTGCAGCTGAATACAGGAATGAGAGCGTGGCCAGGCTTCCCCAGGGGGCAGGGCGCGCTAAGTCGGGTAATTGATTCGCTTTTTTCATGCGAATCATGCGAGAGGCGCTTGACCTTCTGACAGAATGGCGGAATCAGGACGATTCGAAACGTTAACCCGCACCCGCGCCGACGGGAAATGAGCGATGTGAGATACTGGTGACTGGACAGGCAGGCAGCCTGCCACAGATATCAGGGTTAATCTGGACTTAATGCATGTCGCCCAAGAGTGGTTTGCCCAAGAGGGAAAACCGGTTTTGGGGCAACGACATGCACCAAACAAAGAGATGATGCGGTTAGTGGCCCGGTGAAGCGCGTTTTCAGGACGAGCCTATCCGATTTGACTGGTCCGACAGCTTACGCGGCCCCGATGCCCGGCCGCTAGGAGAAGAAAAAAATTATGGCGACTAAGGAAAAGGAAGAGGTCGAGACCGAACGCGAGGGCGCCACCGATGGCCCTCTGCTCGACCTTTCCGATGATGCTGTCAAGAAGATGATCAAGGCCGCCAAGAAGCGCGGCTATGTCACGATGGACGAGCTGAATTCGGTGCTGCCTTCCGAGGAAGTGACCTCCGAGCAGATCGAGGACACGATGGCGATGCTGTCCGACATGGGCATCAATGTCGTCGAGGATGACGAGCAGGGCGAAGAGGCCGAGGCCGGCGACACCGCGGCGGACGCCGAGGAAGACGCCAACGAACTGGCCGAACAGACCGGCACGGCGGTCGCTGCCACCACCACCAAGAAAGAGCCGACCGACCGTACCGACGATCCGGTGCGCATGTATCTGCGCGAGATGGGTTCGGTGGAGCTGTTGTCGCGCGAGGGCGAAATCGCCATAGCCAAGCGCATCGAGGCCGGCCGCGAGACGATGATCGCGGGCCTGTGCGAAAGCCCGCTGACCTTCCAGGCCATCATCATCTGGCGCGACGAGCTCAACGAATCAAAGATCCTGCTGCGCGAGATCATCGATCTCGAAGCCACCTATGCCGGCCCCGAGGCCAAGCAGGCGCCGGTGGTCGAGCGCATCGAGGAAGCCCCCAAGGTCGAGGAAAAGACGCGCCGCGGCCGCGACGAGGAAGAAGACATCACCAATGTCGGCGCCGACACGCGCGGCATCGGCGACGACGACGAGGAAGACGAGGACGAGGCCAGCCTGTCGCTGGCGGCGATGGAAGCGGAACTCCGCCCGCAGGTGATGGAGACGCTCGACGTCATCGCCGACACCTACAAGAAGCTGCGCAAGCTGCAGGACCAGCAGGTCGAGAACCGTCTGGCCGCCGCCGGCACGCTGTCGCCCAGCCAGGACCGCCGGCTGAAGGAGCTGAAGGACCAGCTGATCAAGGCGGTGAAGTCGCTATCGCTCAACACCGCGCGCATCGAGGCGCTGGTCGAGCAGCTCTACGACATCAACAAGCGCCTGGTGCAGAACGAAGGCAAGCTGTTGCGGCTCGCCGAAAGCTATGGCGTGCGTCGCGAGGAGTTCCTGAAGGAATATCAGGGCTCGGAGCTCGACCCCAACTGGATACGCTCGATCGCCAATCTGACCTCGCGCGGCTGGAAGGAATTCACCAAGAACGAGAAGGACGCGATCAAGGAGCTGCGCGCCGAGATCCAGCACCTTGCCACCGAAACGGCGATCTCGATCCTGGAATTCCGCAAGATCGTCAACCAGGTGCAGAAGGGAGAGCGCGAAGCCGCAATCGCCAAGAAGGAAATGGTCGAGGCCAATCTGCGCCTCGTCATCTCGATCGCCAAGAAGTACACCAATCGCGGCCTGCAGTTCCTCGATCTGATCCAGGAAGGCAATATCGGCCTGATGAAAGCGGTCGACAAATTCGAATACCGCCGCGGCTACAAGTTCTCGACCTACGCGACATGGTGGATCCGGCAGGCGATCACGCGATCGATCGCCGACCAGGCGCGCACCATCCGCATCCCGGTGCACATGATCGAGACGATCAACAAGATCGTGCGCACCTCGCGCCAGATGCTGCACGAGATCGGCCGCGAGCCGACGCCGGAAGAACTGGCCGAAAAACTCGCCATGCCGCTCGAAAAAGTGCGCAAGGTGTTGAAGATCGCCAAGGAGCCGATCTCGCTCGAAACGCCGGTTGGCGACGAGGAGGATTCGCATCTGGGCGATTTCATCGAGGACAAGATGGCGATCCTGCCGATCGACGCGGCGATCCAGGCCAATCTGCGCGAGACCACGACGCGGGTTCTGGCCTCGTTGACGCCTCGCGAGGAGCGCGTGTTGCGCATGCGCTTCGGCATCGGCATGAACACCGACCACACGCTGGAAGAAGTCGGCCAGCAGTTCTCGGTCACCCGCGAGCGTATCCGCCAGATCGAAGCCAAGGCGCTGCGCAAGCTCAAGCACCCGAGCCGGTCGCGAAAGCTGCGCAGCTTCCTCGACAGCTGAGTTGAGCTTTATACGCTGCGAAGAATTGAGGGCGCCCGATTGGCGCCCTTTTCGTTTCAAGCGGAAAAATTGCTCCTACAGCGGCACGTTCAGCCGCGTTCCCTTGACGATGATGCCGCCCCGGTCGCCGATCTCGATCGAGCCATAACGCTGCTTGAAGCATTCGGGCAGCGGGCGGTCGCCGGGAATCGACAACCACAGGCGCAGCATGTGGCGCCGCTTGTCGGGCGCCGGCCAATCGCGAAAACCCATGCGGTCGTGCAGCAGCGAATGATTGTAGACGAACTGCATGTCGCCCGGCCGCAGTCGCATCGACAGGTTCAACCTGACATCATTGGCGAGACTGTCGAAGAGATCCAACGCTTCGACATGGGCGGCGCTCAGCCGCATCGCATCCGGGAAGCGCTGGGCGCTGTCGATGTACTGGCGCTGATAGATGCCGGTCAGCAATCCGGCATGCCAGTTGAGGACCGGGATTTCGAAATAGGGTTTTTCGCCTTCCGGTATCTCGCCGCGCCGGTCGGTGGCGATCGGATCAAACAGCAGGCGGACCAGATCGGGCCGCCTTTTGCTCATCTCGTTGTAGATCGTCACCGTGCTGACCAGCAGGGACTCGCCGCCTTGCATGGCATCCATTAGGCAGAGCAGGCCGACGACATCGGCGGAATCGGTGTGGAACGTCTGGCGCTCCGCCGTCTGGTAGATGCGCGTCGTGGCGTCCCTGGCGTCGGCGCCGATGTCGCGGACATGGCCGAGCATATGGCCCTGGGCATTCTGCGACCGTGCGCTTCCCAGATGCGCGCCGATCCCGCAGAAGATCGTTGCCGCCATTTGCGCCGAATATCTTTCGACCGGGAGGCCGCGCAGCACCTCGAAGCCAATGCCTTCGATCAGTTTTCCGCGAAGGGCGGCAAGATGGCCGGCAAGCCGGGGCAAGGGGAAATCGGCCTTGGTCAGGCTGCCGATATCCTGTGAGCGGGCGAGAAAACCGGTTGCCGTCGCTTCCAGCTCGACGATGTCCCGGGAATCCAAGTCGACCAGCCAATTCCCGGGATGCCTCGCCATGTCCTCGCCGATCCACGCGACAGGAATGTCGATCCGTTCCGGCGGCAGGTCTGTTGTCTCGCGCATGAAGCTCTCCGGCGGCCGGATTGGTCTCGGACATTGTCCGGGGGACTCCCCGGACGGACGGCCACTCCGGAGATTGCCGCAATCAGGCAGGTTTATAAACCAGCTTTCCCTGGTCGGCGGCGACCGTCGCCTCACGCCCCCACATGAAGGCGTCGATGCGTCCTTGCGGGACGTTCGTCGCAGGAGGATAATTTCGCGTCGGATGCATTTTCTGGGCGACAACCCGGATGCCCGCCCCGGCGAAGCCGCCGTGCTCCGTGGCTCCGGAAGGAGGCGTACCATGACGACCTACATCATGCTGATGAACTGGACCGAGCAGGGCGCGAAGAACGTGCGCGATTCGCCCAAGCGCCTCGACGCCGCCAGGAAGCAGCTGGGCGAGATGGGAGGATCGTTCAAGGCGTTCTACCTGACCATGGGCGAGTTCGACATGGTGGCGGTGGTCGAGGCGCCAGACGATGCGGTGCTGGCGCGCTTCGCGCTGATGCTGGCCGCGAGCGGAAACCTCAAGTTACGGACGCTGAAGGCTTCCCGGAATTCGCCTACCGCGAGATCATCTCGTCGCTTGGGTGAAGCACCCGGCTGGTTTTTTGGGAGTCGATGGTCGCATAGCGGCCTGACGGCGCTTTGCCGCAGGACGGGACGACCGGCCGTGATAGAATGCGGCGAGGGGAGATTGCGATGAAGAACGTCTCGATATTGGTTATCGGCCTTGCCTTGGTATCGTCGATGCCGCTTGCCGCCGGCGCGCAAAAACCGGTCGGCATGGCCAACCCGGCATCCGTCCATTGCGGCGAGATCGGCGGGCGCCTTGTGATCAGGAAGGACAGAACCGGCAACGAATACGGTTTTTGCCGGCTGCCCAAAGGGCGCCTGTGCGAGGAGTGGGCGCTGTTTCGCGATAACAAATGCATCGGGCCGAAGGCGGCCATGCGCGGCAAGTGACGTGCGCGCGATCATAGGGTGAGATGATGTCCGAGCCGCATTCCCATTCGCATCTCTGGCCCGGTGTACCGCTCGCCCTTGGCTCGGCTGTCCTGTTCGGCGCGACGCCGCCACTTTCCAAGCTGCTGCTTGAGGCCGTGAACCCCTTCATGCTGGCCGGCCTGCTCTATCTCGGCGCCGGTATCGGCCTCGCTTTCTATCGCCTGCTTCGCGGCAAGCAGGCCGCCGCCGGCGAGGCGCAACTGGCTCCAAGGGATATTCCGTGGCTGGCGCTGGCAATCGGCATGGGCGGCATCGTCGCGCCGGTGCAGTTGATGTTCGGCCTTACGTTCAACACCGCGTCCAACTCGGCGCTGCTGCTCAATCTCGAAGGGTTGGCGACAATGGCGATCGCCTGGCTCGTCTACCGCGAGAATGTCGACCGGCGCCTGCTTGTGGGCGCCTTCGCCATCCTTGCCGGCGCCGTTCTGCTGTCGTGGCAAGGCGGCGGTGTCGCCTTCAACCTTGGCGCCATGCTGGTCGCCGGGGCTTGCCTGGCTTGGGGGCTGGACAACAATTTCACCCGCAAGATCTCGGCCACCGATCCGGTGGTGATCGCCATGCTCAAGGGGTTGGTGGCGGGTGTCGTCAATGTCGGGCTGGCGCTTGCCGCCGGGGCTTCGTTTCCTCCGGCGTCAATCGTGGCGGCGACCGCCGCCGTCGGCTTCTTCGGCATCGGCGTCAGCCTGGTGATGTTCATCGTGGCGTTGCGCCATCTCGGCACCGCGCGGACCGGCGCCTATTATTCGTTGGCGCCGTTTATTGGTGCGCTGCTGGCCATCGTCATGCTGGGCGATGCCGTCACCCTCAAGCTGGCGATCGCGGGGCTTTTGATGGGCTTCGGCCTGTGGCTGCACCTGTCGGAGCGCCATGAGCATGAACACGACCATGAGGAACTGGAACACGAGCACAGCCATGTGCATGACGAACACCACCAGCACGATCATGACGGGCCGGTGAGCGAGCCGCATTCGCACTGGCACCGGCACGCGCCGATGCGCCACCGGCATCCGCACTATCCCGACCTGCATCACCGGCATAGCCACGGCTGATCATGCCAGGATCATGCTCAAGCCCAAGCCTGAACTGACCGTCTGGTACAATACGCGGTGCCCTGTCTGCGATGCGGGTATCAGCCGGCAGAAGCGGCGGCTGATCGAAGCAGTCAGGGCCGGACGGATAGAATTTCGTGACATCAATCTGGAGCCGGCAGCGCTTGCCGGACACGGCGCCTCGCTGGAGGACATCCGCCGCCGGCTGCACGCCGCCGATGCGAATGGCCGCTTGCTGGTCGGCGCCGACGTTGCCATCGCCGTGTGGGCGGCAACGCCGGGCGAGGGCTGGCTGGCCACGCTTTTCGGCAATCCGGTTGCCTTGCCGCTGACGCGCTTTGCCTACGATCGTTTCGCCGATCTGCTCTACGCCTGGAACCGCCGCAAGGGGCGGTGGTAGTGAATTCATCTCATTGAATGGAATGCCCGGACCGGAGATCGACCGGGCTGGCGCCGCACTCAGATACATCGTAAGATATATCTTGACTCTGCGGGAGCGTGCGCCTAATTAAGATATATCGTAAGATAGAACTCAAGGAGCAATCAATGCACAAAGACAATCATTTCGGGCGCGGTCATTTCGGTGAGCGCATGTTCATGCATATGGCCGGCAAATTCGGTGGCAAATTCGGTGGCAGAGGGGGTGGCGGCTTCGGCCCATTCGGCCATGGCGGTCGCGGCGGCGGACGCGGTGGCCCTGGCGACATGTTTCGCGCCGGCCGCATGCTGGCCGACGGCGACCTCAAGCTGATCACGCTGTCGCTGCTGGCCGAAGCGCCGCGCCATGGCTACGACATCATCAAGGCGCTGGAAGAGCGCACCAGCGGCATCTACAGCCCGAGCCCGGGCGTCGTCTACCCGACGCTGACCTTCCTGGAAGAGGCCGGCTATGCCGTCTCGTCGAGCGAAGGCAACAAGAAGGTGTTTTCCATCACCGAGGCCGGGGAGGCGCATCTTGCCGACAATCGCGAGATGATCGACGGCGTGCTCGAACACCTCGAGCGCTTCGGCCGCAAGATGGCCAAGGCGCGCGACTGGTTCGGCTGGAACGATGATGGCGAGGAACGGCGTGGTGGCCGTGGCGAGCGTTCGGAAACGCGCGACGAATTCCGCGCCGTTCGCCACCGCCTGCGCGCGGCGCTGGGCGAGATAGTCGATGCCTCGGCCGACAAGCAGGCCGAGGCGATCGCCATCCTCGAAGCCGCCGCCGAAGCACTGGAAGCGCTGACGCACCGCTGAGGCGGGCGACACTTCGCGGTACGCAAAAAAGCCCGGGGAGACCCGGGCTTTTTTGTTGGCGATGATGCGGATGGCATCATTCCTTGCCGACATACTCGCTGATCAGCTTTTCGTTGCGCGCCTTTTCGATCTTGGCGGTCATCTCGGACGACAGGCGCTCGTCGGTGCGGTACTTGACCAGGTTCACCAGGCTGCCGGTGAGCAGCAGGATGCCCATCGCCCAGTAACCCTTGGTCGCCAGGTCGACCGGCGCCAGCCACAGCGACAGGCCGAGCATGAAATAGGCGGCACCGACCGAAGCGGTGTTGAACATGATGTAGGTCTGATTGGCGTTCATTGGAGGTCTCCGTTGATTTGATGGTTGGGTTTGATGAGATCAGGTCTGCAAGGCTGGTTTTCAGTTGATGGTCTTCAGGCGCTCGAGCACGTCCTTGGCGCGGACCTTCACCGCCGGGCCGTGACCGGCGTCGGCAAGGCGGTCGCGGATCTTTTCGTGACGCAACTCGCCGTCGATCTCGTCGAGGATACCGGCCTCCTCGAACGGGTCGCTGGCTCCCTTGATGCGGGCCAGGAGTTCCTCGGCGTCGTTGAGGTTTCCCGAATTGCCGATCGACCTGACGAGGCGTGACTGCGCCTTGCGCTCGGCATCGATGGCCCGGGCCGAGATCATGCCCTGGTTGAGGTCGATGATGCGGCGATGCGCCCGCTCCACCGAAACGCGCATCCGTAACGTCTTTTCGCCGAGGCTCTGCACGGTGGCGCGGCGGACTTCGCGTTCATTCTCAGTTCGGCGACGGCCGCGGCTCCGCTTTCTGCAAGCCCGTTATTGCCGGCGGCCAGCGCGCTGATGGTGCGGCTTTCCAAATCGGCGTGGCGGCGCTCGATCTGGTCGAGCCCGGCCTGCTCGGCACGCTGACGAACAATCAGCGAAGCAAGCGTCTGCTTGGCGGCGGCAAGACCCGCCTCGGCGTCGCGGATCCGCTGCGCCAGAAGGTCGATGGCGAAGCGATCCTTGAGGCCGTCCTCGGCCCGTGCGCTGGCGCCGTCGAGCAATGTTCTGATCAGGCTAAGCATGGTTTCTTCTCCCTGCGAATTGTTGTTGTGAACAATGTTCACAACGCCAACATAACAGGAAATGAACATTGTTCAAGAGGTTTTTGAACGCTGTTCACAAAATCCCTTCTATGGTAAACGAAAGGACGATCGTGGTTCGAAACACTTGCAGCCTGGGCCGAGGCTCGGGCATCTACAAGGACAAGCATGGCACTGGACAGGGAAGAAACAGGGGAGCGGGTGCTGGCGATTGCCGAGGTGCTGCTCAACGAGGGCGGCATGGGCAATCTGAAGGCGAGGACCATCGCCGAGCAGGCGGGCATCTCGGTGGGCTCGGTCTACAATCTGTTTTCCGATCTCGACGGGGTCCACCGTGCCGTCAACATGCGGCTGCTCGACCGGCTGGGGGCGGCAGGAGCGGCGGCGATGGCCGATCTCGGCAAACGCGGCATCACCGATGTGCGCCAGCGCCTGCTGGCGCTGGCCGGCGCCTATGTCCGCTTCGTCGAGGCGCATCCGGGCAGTTGGCCGGCGTTGCTCGCCTTCAACAGGCGGCGCCCGACGCTGAGCGAGCCGGATGCATATGAGGCGCGGCTCGACCAACTGTTCGAGATCATCGCCCAGGTGCTCGCCGGCGGCGACTTCGACCTCGACGACGATACGCGCCGCATCGCCGCGCGCACGCTGTGGTCAAGCGTGCATGGCATCGTCACCAGCGGTTATGCGGCCAGATCAGTGCGCCGGCAGGCCGACGAGATCGACCAGCAGATCGAACTGCTGGTCGCCGTCTTCATCAGGGGGCTGGAACGCGACGGCACATTCGCGCATGCTGGGACGAAAACGTCATGAATCGCGAACGGACCGCGGTTTGCAGGGCGAACAAGGAGATTTGAGCGATGTCTTTTCTGAAACGTCTTTTCGGCGGTGGCGGCGGCGGTGAGGCGGCCGAGCCCAAAAGTGCGGCACCCGTCAAGCAGGTCGAGCACAAGGGTTTCCTGATCAGCGCCACACCCTACAAGGCCGAAGGCCAGTACCAGACCTGCGGCGTCGTCTCCAAGGAGATCGACGGCGTGATGAAGGAACACAAATTCATCCGCGCCGACCGCTTCGCCGGCCTCGACGACGCCGTCGACATCTCGATCAAGAAGGGCATGCAGCTGGTCGATGAGCAGGGCGAGCGGATTTTCGGGTAGGGCGCTGGGCCGGGCGCTGCCTGCATAAATCCAGCTTATCATCATCCTTAGTTTTTGAAGACGTTACACGGCCTTTCCTCGCCTGTAGCTTCGACGCTGCACAGTGGAAATGACTGGGATTTGGTGGGTCGATGCAGACACATGCGCGGGTGGTCGTTGTTGGCGGCGGGTGCGTTGGTGCGGGCATCCTTTACGGTCTGGCAAAGCGCGGCTGGACCGACGTCGCACTGCTCGAACGCACGCAGTTGACGGCCGGCTCGACCTGGCATGCGGCGGGCCTGGTCCCATCCTATGCCCGCAACATTAATATCGGCCGGATGATCAACAAGACCATCGAGATCTATGAGGGGCTCGAGGCCGAAACCGGGCAGCCTGTCGGATGGCACAAATGCGGCCAGTTGCGCATCGCCAATTCCAGGGACCGGCTCGACGAGTACAAGAGCTATATGAGCGTCGCCGACGTCCAGGGCATGCGGGCGCATTTGCTGTCGCCGGCGGAGGCGAGGGCGCTGTGCCCGCTTCTCGACAACAAGCATATGCTGGGCGCGCTTTATCATCCCGATGACGGCCATATCGCTCCGGCCGACGTGACCCATGCCATGGCCAAGGGCGCGCGGGATCTGGGCGCCAAGATCTACCTGAACACCGAGGTCACCGGCTTTCAGCGGACCGCTGCCGGCGAATGGCGGGTCCAGACCAGCAAGGGCGACATCATTTCCGAGCATGTGGTCTGCGCAACCGGCAATTACGCGCGCCAGACCGGCGCGCTGCTCGGCCTCGACATCCCCGCCATCCCGATCCTGCACCAGTACTGGATCACCGAGCCGGTGCCGGAGATCGTGGAGCGCAAGCGTGCGGGACGTCCCGAAATGCCGATCCTGCGCGACGAGGGTTTCGAGGGTTATCTGCGCGAGGAGGGCGACGGCTTCATGTTCGGCCCCTACGAGCGGACCGAACACCTCAAGCTGTTCGCCGAGGACGGCGTTCCCGCCTGGTTCGGAGCCGATCTCGTCGAAGAGGATTTCGAGGCCGTGTCGTGGAATTGGGAGCAGGCAACGCAGCTTGTGCCGGCGCTGGGACGCGCCGGGATCAAGGCCAATGTCCGCGGTCCTTTCCAGATGACGGCGGACGAGCTTCCCCTGATGGGGCCGGCCTGGGGCCTGCCCAATGTGTGGCTGGCCGAGGGCGTGCCGGGCGGCATACTGTGGGGCGGCACGATCGGCTATTACCTGTCGGAGCGGATCGTCGAGGGCGGCAACAGCCTCGACACCTCCGATCTCGACCCACGCCGCTTCGGCGACTACGCCAACAAGGCCTGGACGCGCGAGAAGGTCCGCGAGGCCTGGGGCACGCATGCGGAGCAGAAATACCCGGGACAGGACATGCCCGCCGCCCGACCGCAGAAGACCGCGCCATCCTACGCACGGCTGACCGAGCTCGGTGCGGTCTGGGGCGTTCTCAACGGCTGGGAGATGCCCAACTGGTTCGCGCCCAGGGGTGTCGAGGCCAAGGACCAGTATAGCTGGCGCTGGACCGCCAAGGGCGTGTTCGTCGGCGAGGAAGTGCAGGCCGTGCGCAACGCCGTCGGCCTGGTCGAGATGACGCCGATGACCAAGTTCGAAGTGTCGGGGCTAGGCGCGGCTATCTGGCTCGACAGGATCCTCGCCAACCGCTTGCCGGCGACCGGCCGGGCTGTGCTTGCGCATCACCTCGCGGCGGGAGGCGGCGTGCAGTCGGAATATATGGTGGCGCGCCTTGGTGAAGACAATTTCTATCTCATCTCGACGCCGCGCGCCGAACGCTGGAATTTCGACGATCTCTCAAAACTGCTTCCGGCCGATGGCAGCGTCGGCCTGAAGAACGTCACCAACGAGCGTGGCTGCTTCACGGTCGTCGGGCCGAAGGCGCGCGACGTGCTCCAGCCCCTCACCGAGATCGACCTGTCGAACGGGGCCTTTCCCTGGTTCGGCGTGAAGACCGGTAGCGTGGCGCTTGCCAGCGACGTGCGGCTGCTGCGCGTCAACTATGAAGGCGAACTCGGATGGGAACTCTATCACCCAATAGCCTACCAGCGGCAATTGCTAGACGCGATCCTGAGGGAGGGCGAGAAGCACGGCCTGCGGCTCGTCGGCCTGCATGCGCTGGAATCGCTGCGCCTGGAGAAATCCTACCGCGCCATGTACCGCGACATGAACCCGGAGCTCAACGCGCTGGAGAGCGGGCTCGAACGCTTCATCCGCCTCGACAAGGGCGATTTCGTCGGGCGCGATGCGGTGCTGAAATACAGGGACAAAAACGACCAGCGCCGGTCGGTGACGCTCAGGATAGAGACCGACGGCGCCAGCACGCTTGCCAGCGAGGGCCTTTACATCGGCGGCGAGCTGGTCGGGCGCATCACATCGGGCGGCTATGGCTACACGCTCGGACATGATGTGGCGCTGGCGCTGCTGCCCGAACGTCTCAGCAAGCCCGGCACGAAGCTCGACGTGGCCATCCTGGGGGAATGGAAGACCGCTGAAGTCATCGCGGATTCGCCCTACGATCCCAGCTCGGCCAGGGCGCGGATGTAAGGCGCATCTGGTATCAGGTGTTGCTGTTCCCGGTGCCGCAAAGCTTTCCCGGAACCAGGGCAAGATCGAAGTTCCTGGCTTAGATATGGTATTGTCGCCACCGGGCGCCGTGGCGGCTCTCGTGTAACTTGTTGGCAAAATCAATCGCTAGGATAATTTGAATTCTCAGTAGCAACGGATCGCAATGACCATCACCCCGGCGCCAATCATCGTCCTCTTCCGAAACGATCTGCGGGTGTCGGATAACGGTGCGCTCGCGGCCGCCAGCGCCACAGGCAAACCCGTTGTGCCGCTGTTCATTCTTGACGAAGGGCAACAGGATGCGCGTCCGGCAGGCGCCGCCAGCCGCTGGTGGCTTCACCATTCGCTTTCAGCGCTGGGAAATTCGCTCGGGCTACTGGGAGCACCGCTCGCCATCCGGCAGGGGGCGACGAAAGAAATCGTCGCGGAGACAGCAAGGACTACTGGTGCTGACTCCGTCTTCTGGAACCGGCGATATACTCCCGTGAGCATCGCCGCCGACACGGCGCTGAAGTCCGAGTTACGCGCAGAGAGGTTTCAGGCAGAAAGCTTCGACGGCTTCCTGCTGCACGAGCCGTCTCGGCTCATGACGCGATCGGGCGACTTCTACAAAGTGTTCACGCCCTTCTACAACCGGCTTGCGGAAGACGAATTTCGAGATCCGTTTGACGTGCCGACCTCGATTGTCGCGTGGCAGGGCAAGCTGACCTCAAACAAGCTCGATGAGTTCAAGCTTCTACCCAAAAGCCCTGATTGGTCGTCCGGCCTTGCCGAACGATGGCAGCCCGGTGAACAAGGCGCGGCAGACCGGTTGGCGACTTTTCTCGATGATCGGCTCGGCAATTATACCGATAGTCGGAACGTGCCCGGTGTCCAAGGGACCTCGGGGTTGTCACCGCATCTCGCGCACGGCGAAATCACACCGTTCCAGATAATGGCGGCCTTGCGGCGCAGGCGCGGTGAAGGCGCACAGACCTTCCGTAAGGAACTCGCTTGGCGGGAGTTCTCATTCATCTGCTTTTCAATCGGCCAAAGCTGCAAATCGAAAATTTTCGGTCCGAGTTCGATGCATTCGATTGGAGAAGCGCGCCGGCGGCGCTCAGGGCGTGGCAGTCCGGGCGAACTGGCTATCCCATAGTGGACGCCGGAATGCGTGAACTCTGGCAGACCGGGTGGATGCACAATCGGGTCCGCATGATCGCGGCGTCGTTCCTTGTCAAAGACCTTCTCATCGACTGGCGCGATGGCGAGGAATGGTTCTGGGATACGTTGGTGGATGCGGACGCTGCCAACAATCCGGCCAGCTGGCAGTGGGTGGCCGGATCAGGCGCCGACGCCGCTCCTTATTTCCGGATTTTCAACCCGATACTTCAGGGTGAGAAATTCGATGCGGATGGCAGTTACGTCCGGCGCTATGTCCCGGAACTGGCAAAGCTGCCCGACCGGTATGTGCACCGCCCATGGGAAGCTCCCGCTTCAGTTCTGAAGGAGTGCGGAATCACCATCGGCGAGAATTACCCTTCGCCAATCGTGAACCATTCAGACGCCAGGGAGCGCGCGCTGGCCGCCTACCGCGAGACACGAAGCAATTAGGATCAGTCGCGAACCATCCATCATTATTCGAGGCGAGGAATAGGTCGCGGCAACGTCCAGCAGAGCGGGGCATGGGCAGCGCTCGCTAAAGCCTGAGCAGTGGCTGTATGATGCGGCCAAGCCGGCTTTGAAGCACGATATTGCCCTGGAGTGCTACGATACAGATGCAAGGGTCGCCGTCACATACGGTCGGCTTGTGCTCCATCGTCTCGTCGGCCTCGTCGAAGTCGCCAGGGCCATAGCGGCCGAACTGGTGTTCGAATGCGCCTTCAAGCACGCATGTCCATTCGTATCCGGTATGCTTGTGGTGTGGCAGCTTGGTTCCTGGCGCCGCCTTCAGCATGAACACCTTGATATTCGAGACTTCAGGCACCGACACCGAACGTTGGCGCACACCCGGCCCGACCCAACGCCATGGCCCAAGCTGGTAGCGGCCAAGTGGTTCTTCGGGCATCTTGTCAGGGGCAGCGGAGTTCTTCTCGATCAGGCGCAACACGTTGCGCAGCGCACCTGGCTCCAATGACACGGGTGTTGCCTGTTCAAGAAGCTCGCCACCGATCGCCTCGTACCCGCCCTCCTTGCGGCTGCAGGCGGCACACAAGGACAGATGCATCGAAACGACAAGCCCGCGCGCTTCATCAAGCGTGCCGGAAGCAAAGGCCGCGAGGGTCTCGTCGGTCGGATGATGGGCAATGGCCTCAGTCATTTCAGCTCACCAACTCTGTCTCTCAACCTTTGCAAGGCAAGCCTGATCCGCGACTTGACGGTGCCCAGCGGGATGCCGAGGAGATTTGCGATTTCGGCGTGTGCAAGGCCATCGAAGAATGAGAGGCGAATGACGCGCAACTGTTCATCCGGCAGTGCTACTATCGACGATCTGACATACGCCTCACGCTCGGCGACGAGCAGTTGACTCTCAGGCTCGTCATTGTCTTGCTCTTCCAGCATGCCATCTTCCTCGGCCCATGTAGTGGCGCGGCCTTCGCGGCGACTCTCATCGACGCTGATATTGCGGGCGATCGCATAAACCCAAGCCGACGCAGTCGCTCGCTCGGGATCATATTGTGCAGCCTTGCGCCAAAGTTTGATCAATGTTTCCTGTGCCAGATCCTCTGCACGGTCACGACTTGCGCCGCGCCGTATCATCATCGCCTTGATGCGCGGCGCATAATGTTCGAACAGTTCCGCGAACGCGTCGCGATCCTGACTTGCCGCGACACGCCTGATCAGCCGGGCTGGATCGAATTCCACCATCGTTCTGCTATACGCTCTATCCTGCTCCGGCTGGCAAGGCAGCGTTATGAGTTTCTCGACTCCATTACGCACCACGCAGTCTTTTGGATCACTGATTTCATCCGCTTCTGACTTTCAGATCACTTTTGTTCGGCCAGCCATCCGTTTTTCAGCGAGTTGTGATCCATTTCGGTACGGCAACCGTATTGAAACAGAGATAATCAGAACCCTGTGCTCCGATGGTAGCCCATCAGAAGGCAAGTATGCGTGGTGATCGCCAGAAGGTGTCGGCCGACGCCAGTTGGCGCACACTGGTCAAGAGTGCAAACGGAAGAGCCTGGACATGCCAAATGTTGTCTTGATCGTCGGCAGCGCACCAGATGCGGTTCGATGCGGAGATTGGCCCAGAGCGGCGTTTTCCTCGATTGTCGTCATAAACAATGCCTGGCGCGTGCGGCCTGACTGGGACTACCTGATCCACCCTGACGATTTTCCCGATGACCGCCTGCCGAGCGATGAACGTTCCGGAATGGCTTCGATCATAAAGTCGAATGCCTTCGTCCCTGCCCAGAACGCATTCGGTGGGTTTGTGTATGCGGGCGGCACAATGGCCTTCACCGCTGCCTATTGGGCTCTGAAGGCCCTCAAGCCGGATGTGATGGCGTTCCTGGGTTGCGATATGATTTATCCCAAAAACGCGCCGACGCATTTCTATGGCGTTGGAACAGCTGACCCGCTGCGCGACGACGTGACATTGAGGGACTTGGAGGCGAAGTCTGGAAGGCTCTTCGCCAAAGCCCTGCGTTACGGAACAGTCTGTCTGAACCTTTCAAATCTTCCTGAAAGTCGTCTCGCCATACCGCGGGTGACCCTGCGGTTTATCGAGCGACTTACCTCGGTTCGGATCAAAGCGCTCAAGGCGATGCTTGAAGGCGCCGTCGATCCGATTTCCATCGAGACCGCCGACACACTCGAGGCTGAACTCGGGTATTTTGTTGAACATGGCAGATACTGGGAACACGCGTCGGATTTCGATGAAGCCGCGCTGGAGAAAATCGATCACCGCTGGCGTTCATCGGTAGACCAACTGCCAGCGTCGGTTGCTCCGAGCGACGCTTGCTGGGGACACGGTCGGGCGCGCAAGGCCGATATTGATCAACAAGAGCATCGGGTTAGTCGCGACGTCCCCTCTCATCCTGTCGAAGGCGCGTAGGTCGAAGTGGCTGGAGGACAGGAGCCTCTTGGGAGGAGGGCGGCGTCATGCTGACTCGAGACGAAATAACTAAGCTCATCTTGCGAACGAGCATGCGTGATCGGGCTGCGTTCGATCTACTCTACAAGCATACGTGCGCGAAATTGTTCGGTGTATGCCTGCGTATTTTGGGAGACAAAGGGGAAGCCGAGGAAGCGCTGCAAGAAGTCTACGTAAAGATATGGACCAAGGCTGATCGATATGCGGCCTCGGACCTCAGCCCTATCTCCTGGCTTGTAGCGGTTGCCCGTAATCATTCGATCGATCTTATCAGAGCGCGCCGCCCTCCAGCTGTCGACCTGGCGGCGGCGAGCGATATAGCCGACACGACCCCGTGGGGCGAGGAATTGCTGATTGAAAGCGACCAGCAGGCCAGTGTTGCCCGATGCATCGACAGCTTGAGCAAGGACAAAGCCGCAGCGGTCAGGGGCGCGTATCAGGAGGGCGTCTCCTACGCAGAGCTTGCAAAGCGTCACAACGTGCCGCTCAACACAATGCGAACCTGGCTTCGGCATAGCCTGATCAAACTACGGGCGAGCTTTGAGGAATGACTTTAAGAATGGAGCCAGGGCGAGCTTGGCTGTCTTAAGGAGATCGTTGTTTGGGTGGACATGCTGAAGCTCCGGCTGTGGCCAAAAAGTCGGCATTCAGCTTCGTTGTTCGTCCGCTCCTACGCCGAGCCTGAGTTCGAAACACTCCTGGCCGACTTTGCCAGTTCCTGTTCCAGATCCACCAGTTCCTTGCCGCCCGCCATCAGATTGAGCAGCTGATCTCGGGTGATTTCGCCCTTGGCGTAGGTGCCGGTGCTTCTGCCGCGCTTCAGGAGCGTGAAGCGGTCGCCGACGACATAGGCGTGGTGAACGTTGTGGGAGATGAAGATGACGCCGATGCCGCGTGCCTTGGACTGCACGATGAGCTTCAGCACCACGGATGCCTGGTGGACGCCCAGCGCCGATGTCGGCTCGTCCAGGATCAGCACCTTGGCGCCGAAATAGACCGCACGCGCAATCGCCAGGCATTGGCGTTCGCCGCCCGACAGCGTGCCGACCGGCTGTTCGGGATCGCGCAGCTGGATGCCCATCGCCGACATCTCGTCATAGGCGGTGCGGTTGGCGAAATCGGCATCGAACTGGCTGATCGGCCCGAACTTGCGCATCGGCTCGCGCCCGAGGAAGAAGTTGCGCGCCACGCTCATCAGCGGCACAAGCGCCAGGTCCTGGTAGACGGTTGCAATGCCGCTGTCGCGCGTATCGGCGGGCGAGGCAAAGCGTGTCGGCTTGCCCTGCACGCGGATTTCGCCTTCGTCCGGCGTGTAGACGCCCGACAGCGTCTTGATCAGCGTCGATTTGCCGGCGCCATTGTCGCCGAGCAGGCAATGCACCTCGCCGGGGCAGACATCGAAGGACACGTCCTTGAGTGCCACGACCGAGCCGAAATACTTGCTGACGGACTTCAGTTCGACATAGGGCTCGGCCATCACCGGCTCCTCATGGCACGGTTGCGCACATAGCTGTTGAACAGCACCGCGATGACCATCATGGCGCCCATGAACAGCTTGAACCAGTCGGTGTCGATGCCGGTGTAGAAAATTCCCATCTGCACGACGCCGAAGATCAGGGCGCCGAACATGGCGCCGATCGCCGATCCGTAGCCGCCGGTGAGCAGCGTGCCGCCGATGACGACGGCAATGATGGCCTCGAACTCCTTCTGCGTGCCGCGCAGCGTGTCGGCCGAGCCGGTGACCAGCACCTGGATCGCCGCGAACAGGGCAGCCGCGAGTGCCGTCATGACGAACAGCGTGATCTTGGTGCGCGCCACCGGCACGCCGAGATTGCGCGCGGCATTGGCTTCGCCGCCGGCGGCGAAGATCCAGTTGCCGAAGCGGCTGCGCGTCAACAGCCAGGTGCAGGCCAGGGTCAGCACGATCCACCACACGATCGATACCGGAATGCCCGAGATCGAGGGCAGGCCGTCGGCCCGTTTGCCAATCAGGCCGATGTTCGAAAGCCAGGCGATCAGGCCGGAAAACACCTGTCCGGAGAACAGGCTGTTGAGCGGATCGTTCTGCGCCAGTTCGTGCACGCCCGACACCTGGGTCCGCCCTGATATGCCGCGTGTCAGGCCAAGGGTGAGGCCGCGCAGCATGAACAGGCTGCCGAGCGTCACGATGAAGGAGGGCAGTCCGGTCCTGACGACGGCCAGCCCGTTGAGCGCGCCGATGCCGCCGCAGACGGCGAAGGTGAACAGCAGCGAAAGCCAGATCGGCCAGCCCCAGAACACGGCAGGGATAGCGATGAGGATGCCGGCAAAGCCGATCATCGAGCCGACCGACAGGTCGAACTCGCCGGCGATCATCAGCAGGGCCACGGGGGCGGCGAGAATGCCAAGCTGGGCCGAGACTTCGAGGAAGTTGATGATGCCCTTGGCACTGAACAGTCCCGTGCCCCCCGCCGTGATGGCGAAGAAGACGAAGACCAGAACGGTGCCGGCAGCCGCGCCAAGTTCCGGCCTGCTCAACAGGCGGCTCAGGCGTGAGACGGACCGGACCCGCTCGTCGCGAATCTCTGAAACCATTGCTGCGTGATCCTCACCTAGAGCCGTTCATCGTTTCACGGAAACGCCGAACGGCTCTATCTCCTTGCTTGACGCAATTCCGGACGGAAAACCGTAAACACTTTTCCTGGAATTGCTTGAGTGAAGCGGCCGGGGCCGGACCCCGGCCGCAAGTATTAGCGCTTGCCGAGTTTCGACAGCTCGATGACCGAGGCTGCGGTGTCCTTGGTGACGAAGCCGGGACCCGTCGGATAGTCGGCGATCGGCATGATCTTGTACTTCTTCCAGAGATCGAACATCGCGACCGGGATGTAGCCCATGGCATATTGCTGGGCGTCGATGCCCCACTCCATCTTGCCTGCGACAACGGCCTGCAGGATCGTCGGCGAAAGATCGAACGTGCCGGTCTTCACCTTGCCCGCGAGGCCCAACTCGTCAAGCGCGGCCAGCGTCGGTTCGGCGCCGCGGGCGCCGACGGCGAGGATGAACTGTGTATCGGCATGAGCGGTCATGTAGGCGATCACGCGGTTCTTCATTTCGGTCGGGTCGATGACGCCGTTCATCACCGGAACGTCGACGCCCAGACCCTTGGCAAAGCCGGCGCAGCGGTCGTCGAGGCTCGAATTGCCGACCTCATGGTTGGCGCAGACCGCCTTGGTGAGGCCGAGCACCTTGATGCGCTCGCCCGCCATGACGCCCGCCTGGAATTCATCCTGCCCCATGAACAGCAGGCCGCCAAGGTCATGGGTGAGCTTCGAGCCGCCGGAATCGATGACGATCACCGGGATGCCGGCGGCGACGGCGTTCTTGACTGGAGTTGAGAGGGCCGCCGCATCGGGGATCGAGACGACCATGCCGTCGGGCTTCGAGGCCGCGATGGCGTCGATCATCTGCCCCATCTTGGCCATGTCGAAGGTTTCGGGCGCCAGATATTCGGCCTTGACACCGAGCGTCTTGGCGGCATCGTCCATGCCGTTCTTGACGACCGACCAGTAGGGGTCGCCGCTCTGGCCGTGGGTGACGAACACCACCCGCGTTTCGTCGGCGGCCGCAAGGGTCGTGGCCGCCGCCATCATCGTGAAGCCGGCCAGCAGGCCGAGCGCAGGCTTTGCTAATTTCGCAAGCGAAAACATAGAACCTCCTGTTTGTTTTCCGCCGCCGCAATTACGGTCGGCGGTCCAGTTGCCCCTTCATTCCAGTCTCATTCATCAGCACTGGTTCCCCGGAGGCCGCATGGCGGCCTCGATCATTCAATGACGTCAAATCCGGCTTGCCGCGCCATGCGCGACAGGTTCTGGAATCCCATTGTCGCATAGGTCAGCGGATTGGCCTTGCTGGGATCCTGCTCGGCCTCGACGACCAGCCAGCCGCTGTAGCCATGGTCGGCCAGCACGCGCAAAATAGTGGGGTAGTCGATAGAACCGTCGCCGGGGACGGTGAAGATCCCTTCCATGACCGCACCCATGAAACTCATGTCCTCGGCGCGGGCACGCTCGAGCACGGCCTCGCGGGCGTCCTTGCAATGCACATGCACGACGCGCTTGACCTGGGCCTTGATCAGGGCCAGCGGGTCGCCGCCCGAAAATATGGAGTGGCCGGTGTCGTAGAGCAGGCCGACCGCTTCGCCGGTGTGGCGCATCAGCAGGCCGACCTCAGCATCGGTCTCGACGATGGTCCCCATATGATGGTGAAAGGCCATGCGCACGCCGAAATCCGCCATCCGCTCTGCGAGCGCCGTCAGCTTGCGCCCATAGGCCGGCCATTCTTCCGCACTCAGTGCCGGGCGCTGCGAGATCGGCCCCCAGATGGCGTTGTGGCGCCCGCGCGAGGTGTCGGCATAGACGACATGGGTCGAGCCCATATCCTTCAAGAGCTGGAGATGCGGCATGATCGCATCCATCTCCGCATTGACGTCCTTCTCGTCGCAACGGCCGTCATACCAGCCGGAAATCACGGCAAGGCCATAGCGCTGCATGATCGGCTTCAGTTCAGCCGACCGGCGCGGAAACTTGCCGCCAAGTTCAGTGCCGGCATAACCGGCCTGCCTGGTTTCGCTGAGACAGACTTCAAGCGGCGTATCGCCGCCGAGTTCCGGCACGTCGTCGTTGGACCAGGTGATCGGATTGATGCCGATACGAACCTTCACGGGCGAACTCCTGATTGCTGGGCAAGGTGATGGCGGGCGAGGCCGGCCAGCAGCGTCATATCGCGGCGGGCATGCTCGGCGGTATTGCGCACGGCTGAGCCTTCGACGATCGCCGACCAGAACCCTTTGAGCTCCTCGACGAATGCCTCTTCGTAGCCACTGCGGATGTCGCGGCCGGAAAGCGTATGGCCGTCGCCGGTGCGCAGCGTCAGCCGCGTCGGCTGGTGGTTGAGATAGGGCGAGGGGAATTCCAGCTCGAGCGAAGCGTCGTCGAAGTAGAGCGTGATGCGCTCGCGATAATCGGGCAGCGCCGGAGTGGCGATGTGGACCATGTTCCACAGCGCCTGGCCGCCGAGCAGCCGCACGGAACCTTGGCCGCCTTCGCCTTTGGCGAAGAGCGAGGCGCCGACGATTTCACCATCGGCGACACCGAGCGCATCGAGCAAGCCATGGACAGCGTTGACGTCATGCACGATCGACGAACAATAGGCGCCGACAAAGCCGCGAAAGGCGTCGGGATCGTCCAGCCCCGGCACCGCGCGCGCCACCTGCTCGTGCTGCCTGGCTTCGGTCGAGGCAATCAACCCCGCCGCGACGTCGTCACCCCGGCAAGTGGAGGCGTGCCGGATGAAGGGCCAGGCATCGGGATCGTTGACCTCGACCGAAATGTAGCGAAGTGTGTGCGCCGTGCCGGGCAGCATTTTCAGTGCGGCCTCGTAGCTCGGGTCGAAACGCTTCATATAGCCGACCTGGAGTACCTTTCCGGCGCGATCCCTGGCGGCGATCAATTCGTCGATGTCGCCGGCACTGTAGCAAAGCGGCTTTTCGCAGAAGACGTGCAGGCCCCTGGCGAATGCCGCGAGGCTTTGTTCGCGGTGCAGCGCATCCGGCGAGGCGATGACCACGGCGTCAAGCGGCATGGCGAGCAGCGCGTCGAGATCGGCGAATGTTTCAAGGCCGAATTCTTCGCCGACAAAGGCGCGGACTTTTCGCGAAGGGTCGTAGAGGCCACCGATCTTGAACTGCCGGTGCAGCTTGAGCAGGTTCGGGATGTGCTCGACCTGAGCGACACCGCCCGCACCGATCACGCCCACCCTTATGCACTGCATCGGCCAGCCCCATCTGAACTCGAACGCTTTTTTCTTGAGCCTAAGACTGCTTTGGTTCCATTGTGAGAGCCAGATCCGATTGATTTTTGGGAACCAGATGAAGACCAGTTTTCCCGTCGACGGCATTGCGCTCGATCGCGACAGTCGTGCCAATCTGCACCGGCAGCTCTATGTCCAGTTGCGGGGCCTGATCGAACGGCGCGTGCTGCCGAGCGGCCACGCACTGCCCTCGACACGGGTCATGGCGCGGGATCTGAATGTTGGTCGCAACACGGTGATTGCCGCTTGCGACCAGCTGGCGCTGGAGGGGTATCTCGCCATACGGCCACGCAGACCCTCCGTGGTGATGGACCTGCCGACCCGTTCAGTGGCGGCGGAAGATGTATTGGTCGAAGACGCCAATCCGATATCTCGGCGCGGGCAGACGATGCTTGCCCAACCCTATCATCATGGCCGGCCTGGCATGCTGGCCTTTCATCCCGGCATGCCGGACCCGGACAATTTTCCGTTCAACACCTGGTCGAAACTGCTCAGCCGCCGCGCAAAATTCGCGCATATCGATCTTTTCGGCACCTATCACGTCAAAGGCTATCCACCGCTTTGCGAGGCGATAGCGCGTTATCTCACCGCCTCGCGCGGCGTGAAATGTACGCCTGAGCAGATCGTCGTCACCAATGGCGCGCAGTCGGCGTTCGACCTCCTGGCCCGGCTGCTGATCGATGACGGCGACACGGTGTGGATGGAGGAGCCGGGCTATTACGGCGCCGGGTCGGCCTTTGTCTCGGCCGGGGCGAAACTGGCGCCGCTGCGCGTCAGCAATACCGGCTGGAACCTTGATCCGCCGCCTGTCATTCCGCGCATGATCTTCGTGACGCCCTCCTGCCATCACCCGCTCGGCATCACCATGCCGATGGAGCAGCGGCTCAATCTGCTGCACATGGCCGAGACCTGGCGTTCGTGGATCATCGAGGATGACTATGATGGCGAATACCGTTTTCAGGGACAGCCGATTCCGGCACTGCAAGGCATCGGCGCGTCAGACCGTGTGGTCTATGTCGGGACCTTCGCCAAGATCCTGTTCCCGGCCATGCGCCTCGGCTTCATGGTGGCGCCCAAGGCGATAGACCATACGATCGTCTCGGCGCTGAGCGTGAGCGGCCAGTTCGCTCCCCTGCTGACCCAGGCAGCACTGGCGGATTTCATGAATGAGGGGCACTTCACCCGCCATCTCAGGCGCATGCGGCGTCTCTATGCGGAGAGGCGGCAGTTCTTCCTGGAAAGCGCGCAACGGCATCTCGGAGAATGGCTGGAATTCCATGCCACCGAATCCGGCATCCAGGTCGTCGGCATTTTCCGCGGAAGATGCAGCGACAGGGCGGTTGCCGAGGCGGCGCTCCAGCAGGGCATCAACGTCTCGGCGCTGTCGATCCAGTACCGTCACGGCACGGAGCAGAACGGTCTCGTCATGGGCTTTGCGGCCGCCGATGCGCAGACGACTGAGAAGACGATGCAGAAGTTTCGCGCCGTACTGCAAAGCCATTTTTCCCGCACGAACGATCCCGGATAAATCCCGGGATCATTCGTTGTCGTGAAGCGTGCTGTCAGGGATGGACCGTTTGCCGTCACCTCAGATCGGCAGTTCCGACGTGTATTTGATCGTCCAGCTGGGCACATCGGTCTTGACGTTCTGGACACCCTTGATGCGGCTCAGATGCTCCGACTGGAAGCGGCGATAGTCGTTGATATCGGCCGCCACCACGCGCACCATGGCATCGCAGTCGCCGAGCATCAGATAGCATTCCATCACTTGCGGCAGCTTGGCCACTTCGGTGGCGAAGTGCTCGATCGTGTCCTCGTCCTGCGTCTTCAGCCAGATCCGGGTGAAGAAGGTGAGGCCCTTGCCTATGCTGGCCGGATTGAGCACGGCGACATAGCGGTCGATGACGCCGGCTTCCTCCAAAAGCTTCACGCGCCGCAGGCAAGGCGAGGCCGACAGGCCGACCTCGTTGGCCAGATCGTTGTTGGCCATGCGGCCGTCGCGCTGCAGCGCCCGCAGGATGCGCCTGTCGATGTCGTCAAGCTTCATGGTGCTGAATTCCATCTTTTCAACGTATTGCGGCATTGGATGCCAAAATAGCGGCAAATACAACAATCTTCGCTACCAAATTGCGAGGCCAACTTTATATGGTTGCGTCGACACCATCACCATCTGAAGCCTAACCGGAAACGGTGGCCACGAGGCCAGCCTGTGGAAAATCATGAGCGTTTCTGAAGCAACATTGCCCGAGGCGATCGACGGCGGATCGGGTTCGGAGTTCCGGCGCGGGGTCACCTCGTGCTTGCCGGTCCTGCTCGGCACCATCCCCTATGCGCTGGTGCTAGGCGCGCAGGCAACGCAGAAAGGTCTCAGCGCCGTCGAACTGCCTCTGATGACCGGATTGAATTTTGCCGGCGGTTCGGAGTTCGCGGCCATCCAACTCTGGACGTCGCCGCCGCACATCGCGCTCATCGTCGCCATCACCTTTCTGGTCAACAGCCGTCACTTCCTGATGGGGGCAGCCCTTGCGCCATTCCTGGGGCATTTGCCGCAGCGCAAGGTGTTTCCGGCACTGTTCTTCCTCTGCGACGAAAGCTGGGCGCTCGGCCTGGCCGACGCCAAGCAGCGCGCCAGCGCCGGCATCACCCCTGCCTTCAGCCTGCGCTACTATATGGGCGCGGCACTGGCGATGTACCTGGCCTGGGTGGGTTTTACGGCGGCGGGCGCGCTGCTTGGCCCGATGCTCGGCGATGTCCAGCACTACGGTTTCGACATGGCGTTTCCGGCCGTCTTCCTGGTGCTGATGCGCGGCATGTGGAAGGGGGTGGCGGCGGCGCGGCCCTGGCTGGTCAGCCTGGGGGTCGCCGCCCTTGTCTGTCTCTTCGTTCCCGGCGCCTGGTATGTCGCGGCGGGCGCGGTGTCGGGGCTCGCGGCTGCCTGGCTGATGGCAGGTGACGCATGATCGATCCGACAACCCTTCTCACCATCGTACTGATGGCAGGGGTCACCTATCTCACCCGGATCGGCGGCTATGTGGTGCTGCGCAACCGCGTGCTCAGCGCGCGTGCCACGGCGGTGATGGAGGCGGCGCCGGGCTGCGTGCTGATCTCGGTCATCGCGCCGGCCTTCGTGTCGAGACATCCGGCCGATCTCTTGGCGCTGGCCATCACCTTCGTTGCCGCGACACGGCTGTCCATGCTGCCGACCGTTTTGATCGGAATCGCTTCGGCAGGCTTGCTCAGGCATTTCCTCGGCTGAAACGAAAAAGGCAGGCGTCAGGCGCCTGCCTTTCAGTTCAGATGATCGAGAGCCTTACGCAGCCGCAGCGACCTGCTGGCTGGCCACCACGGCGTCGACCTTGGCGGTCGCCTTGGCGAGCGCGGCGGCCACCGCGTCAGGGCCCATGCCAACGCCTTCGATGCGGATGACGTCGACATCGGTCATGCCGAGGAAGCCGAGCACGCCGCGCAGATAGGGGATGGCGTGATCGAACTGCACGGCCGCGCCTTCGGAATAGATGCCGCCCGAAGCCAGCACGATGTAAACCTTCTTGCCGGTGACGAGGCCCTTGGGGCCGCTTTCGCCATAGGCGAAGCTCTTGCCGGAGCGGGCGATGTGATCGACCCACGACTTCAGCGTCGAGGAGATGTTGAAGTTGATGAAGCCGGTGGCGAGGATCACCGTGTCGGCGGCGAACAGTTCGTCGAGCACGGCGTCGGAGACGCCGACAACCTCAGCCTGGCGCGGGGTGCGGGCTTCAGCCGGCGTGTAGATGCCGGTGGAATAGTCCGCATCGATATGCGGCAGCGGGTTGGCGACGAGGTCACGCACGACGAGCGTGTTCGACGGATCGGCGGCGACGAGCTTTTCGGCGAATTCGGTGGCGATGCGGGTCGAGTGCGAGGCAGCGCCGCGTGGGCTCGAAGTTACGAGAAGAATGGACATAGCGGGTCTCTCCAGTGGGAATTGAATTGTCCCGCCACATATGGGGCTATCGATCCATCAGATAAACTGGTATATTCTCTATACGATCCATCTATAAAATAGATACGCTGATGCAGCCTAACCCGACCCTCGACCAGCTTCAGATATTTGTCGCCGTTGCCGATACAGGCAGCTTCTCGGCCGCCGGCCGCAAGCTCAACCGGGCGCAGTCCGTCATCAGCTACGGCATCGCCAATCTCGAGGCGCAGCTTGGCCTGAAACTGTTCGAACGCGAAGGCACGCGCGAGCCGCAGCTGACCGAGATCGGCCGGGCGATGCTGGAAGATGCAAGGCGCATGATCGGCGTGCTGCAGCGCATCCGCTCGCGCGTCGACGGTCATCATCAGGGGCTGGAGGCCGAGGTCGCGCTGTCGGTCGACTCAGCATTGCCCTCGCCGGTGCTGGTGCGGGTGCTGAAGGCGTTCGAGGCACAGTTTCCGACCGTGATGCTGCGCCTGCATATCGGTACGCTCGGCCTGATTCCCGATCATGTCGTGAGCGGGCAGGCCGATCTCGGCATTGGCGGCCTGCTGGGTGAGGTCAACGACATTCACCTCGTGCGCATCGGCTTCATGTCGATCGTGCTGGCTGCCGCGCCCACCCACCCGCTGGCGCTGCTGCCGAAACCGGTGGCGATCGAGGATGCGCGCGAGCACACCCAGCTTGTCGTCACCGACCAATCCGAACGCACCAAGGGACGCGACTTCGGCGTCTTCGCCTACCGCACCTGGCGGCTGACGGACGTCCGCACCAAGCATATTCTGATGCGCGAGGGGCTGGGCTGGGGCGGGCTGCCGCGCTGGCTGATATCAGACGACCTGGCCACTGGCCGCCTGGTGGAACTCGACCTCGAACCTTTTAGCGAGGTGCGCTCGCCGATGTTTGCCATGTACCGTAACGACAGCACCCCGAAGCCGGCGGCGGCCTGGCTGATCGAACGGTTCAAGCGCGGGCTCGGCTGCTTCAACGAGTTCGAGCCGGGCGACGTGCCTGAGGAAGAGCCGGAGACAGCCCATCTATCAGCGCCATGAGCACTGCGCGATAGTCCTCGGCCGAGGCGCCGGCCTCGATGGCGAGTGCGGCGCGGTCGAAGGCGGAGGCTAGCAGCGCGGTGAGCGCTTCCGCCGGCAACCTCGTCATCCTATTGGCGCGCATCGCCGCGACTAGGCCCTCGCGCAGCGAGCGGCTGCCGTGGCGGTTGTCGATCGCATCCATGGCGGCGCGGCCAAGCACGGCAGGGCCATCAAGCAGCAACAGCCGCGTGCGGCCGGGCGCGCGCATGGCGGCGAGATAGGCGTCGGAGCCGGCGATGAGCGCATCGCGGGCTTCGAGCGAGGGTGGCGAAGCGCGGTCGATCTCTTCCGCCACCGCCTGCGCCTCCTGCTCGACCACGGCGGCAAACAGCGCCTGCTTGTCGGCAAAATGGTGATAGAGCGCGCCGCGCGTCACGCCGGCCGCAGTGACGATCTCCGGCGTGCCGGTCTCGGCATAGGATTTTTGCGTGAACAGTTTTCGCGCCGCCGCGATCAGGTCGGCGCGCGTCGCCTCGGTGCGGTCGCGGTTGGAACGGCGCGCGGAGTCCTGTTGCATACATGCAGCCTGTATGTTAATTCAATTTACATACAGACTGTATGCTATGCCCAGGGAGAAAGAAAGATGAAGACCACGAGCTATTACCCGGTGCTGATGACCGGCGACGTCGCCGGCACGGCCGCATTCTACGTCAGGCATTTCGGCTTCCAGCCGCTGTTTGAAAGCGACTGGTACGTGCACCTGCAGTCGGTCGACAACAAGCGCGTCAATCTCGGCATCGTCCAGGGCGACCACGAGACAATCCCGCAAGAGGGGCGGGGGCGCACGTCGGGCCTGCTGATCAATTTCGAGGTCCGCGATCCCGACGCGGTCTATGAGCGGATCCTTGCCGCCGGCCTGCCGGTGCTGCGAACGCTGCGCGACGAGCCCTTCGGCCAGCGCCATTTCATCACCAGGGATCCCAACGGCGTGCTGATCGATGTCATCAAGCCGATCCCGCCCAGCGAGGCGTTTCTGGCGCAGTATGCGGAGGGTGTTGCAGGGGTCTGAATAGAAACCTCAGCTCGCCCTTGCCAACGGCGTCACCGTCACCTGGCTGACGCCAGTGCGACGCACCACCGTGCACAGCGTTTCGCGGCCGATGCGCTCGGCGTCGAGCATGCGCACGAGGTCGTCGACACCGGTGACCGGGCGGCCATCTATTGCCGCGATGATGTCGCCTTCCTTCAAGCCGGCATTGGCAGCCGGGCCTTCCTTCTCGACGCTGCGCAGCCGCACCGCGGTGCTGGTCGACACCTGCGACAGAAGGGCGGCGCGGCGCGGCAGATTGGTGGTGTCGGCCGAAACGCCGATGAAGGCGCGGCGCACGCGGCCGAAGCGGATGATTTCCGAAATGACGAAATTGGCGGTATTGGAGGCGACGGCGAAGGCGATGCCTTGCGCGCCATGGATCATGGCGGTGTTGACACCGATGACCTCGCCGGCCGACGACACCAGCGGCCCGCCGGAATTGCCGGGGTTGAGCGCCGCATCGGTCTGGATGACGTCGTCGATCAGCCGCCCAGTCGAGGCGCGCATCGAGCGGCCGAGCGCCGACACCACGCCAGAGGTCACCGTCCATTCGAAGCCGAGCGGATTGCCGATGGCGATGGCGATCTGGCCGCGCCGCAGCCGCTTGGAATCGCCCAGTGGCGCGACATCGGCAAAACTGCCGTCGGCGCGCACCAGTGCAATGTCTGTGTCGGGATCGCGGCCGAGCACGCGGCCCTCGCTGGAGGCGCCGTCCGGCATCGAGACGCGGACCGTCTTGGCTTCACCGACGACATGGAAATTGGTGACGACCAGCCCGTCCGGTGCGATGACGAATCCTGACCCATGGCCGCCCTGGCCGCCAATACGCTCGATGCGGCAGACGGCGGGACCGATGCGGTCGACGGCATCGGCCACCGTCATCGAATAGGCGTCGAGCAATGTATCGTCGGGTTCTAACTTGGCGGCGGCGAGGGCCATGATCAGGCTCCGTGTTTTCGGGCGTAATGATGACTATATGTGCGGAGCGGCCGGAACCGCCGCGACCTGACCAGATGGCCAGTCAAACCAGCAACTAGCCGTCAGGCGAGTACCTGCGGGCGCGCTGCCGAGCGATATCTGGGGCATGAGAAAACCCAGGAGATATTCATGAGCGACTTCAATCTGAATGCATTTTCGCAAGCGATCGCCGATCTCGCGGCACAAGCGGCGCCGGCAACGGCGAGCTTCGCCACGCATCACCATCGCACGGCAAGCGCCTTCCATTGGGGCGACGGCTATTTCGTCACCGCCGAGGAGGCTGTCGAGGCCGGCGAGGAGATCGAACTGACGCTGGCTTCGGGCGAGACGGCGAAAGCCGAGCTGGTCGGCCGCGATCCTTCGACGGGTGTCGCCTTGCTGAAGCCCGCGGATGCGGGCACCGCGCCTGTCCTTGCCAAGGCTGATGCGGTACGGCCAGGCAATATCGCCATCGCCATCGGCAACAGCCGGGGCTCGGCGCTGGCTGTGTCGGGCTCGGTCGGCGAAGTCGGCCCGGCCTGGCGCTCGATGCGCGGCGGCACCATCGACCGGCGCATCAATCTCGCCGTCGGCGCGGGCGGCCGCTTCGAGGGCGGTCCGGTGCTCGATGCCACCGGCGCGCTGATCGGCATGCTGTTGTTCGGACCGCGTGGCCGGGCGCTGGTCATGCCCTATGAGACGATCGAGCGGGCGGTGGCGACGCTGCGCGAAAAGGGCCATGTCGCGCGCGGCTATCTCGGCGCCGGCCTGCATCCGGTGCGTGACCGTGACGCGCGCGGTGCGATGGTGATGAGCCTCGACGACAACGGCCCGGCCAAGGCCGCTGGCCTGTCGCTGGGCGATATCATCGTGGCGTGGAACGGCGAGGCGGTGCATGGTCCGCGCGACCTGATCCGCAGGCTCGGGCCGGACAGTGCGGGCGTCTCTGTAACCCTTGGCGTGGTGCGCGGCGGCGAACAGCGCGATGTTGCGTTGACCATCGGCGAGAAGCCGCTGAGCTGAGAGGATCGATGGAAAGCGACACGCTGACAAGGCTAGACGTGGTTGGGCCGGACGTGGTTGGCCCAGACGTGGTTGGGCCGGACGTGGCCGGCGGCGAACGCCAGCTTGTGGTGCTGATCGCACTGCGCGACGCCGCGCGCGCCGAGCGCTTGTCGGCCTCGCTTGCCATGGCGGACGATCTGCTTCCGGTCGTGGCCGGCGGCGGGGTCGCCGATGTCGCGGTCATCGATGACGCTGTTGCCAACAGCACGGCCTGGGTCGATCGGGTGAGGGCTGGCCATACTCCGCCCCCACAGGTTCTGCTCTCCGGGCGCGCTATCCGGCCAGAAGGCCAGGTGTTCGCCGTGCTGCCGCTCACCGCGGATGCAACTTTGATCGCGGCCGCCGTCAGATTGGCGGCGGCCGGCTACCGGGTGTCCAGCGAAGGGGATCGCCATGGCGATTTCGATCGCGGTGAGGCGGCCAATGGGGCTGGAAGCCACAGTGGGCTGTTCGGCGAGGAGCCGCTCGATGACGGCTCCGCCGCCCGGCCCGCGCTGTCACCGCGCGAGGCGGAAGTGCTGGCGCTGCTGGCCGAAGGCGCGCCCAACAAGGTGATTGCGCGGCGGCTCAATATTTCCGTGCACACGGCGAAATTCCACGTCGCCGCGATCCTGATCAAGCTGGGGGCCGCCAACCGCACCGACGCCATTGCGATTGCAATGCGGCAGGGGCTGGTGTTGGTTTAGCCTACGCTGCGTAACCCACATCCTGACGTCTCGGGCCTTGCGCTATGGTCGCCTGCCGCGCAAAGGTTCGCGCCTGCCATGCTGCGAGGGAGGCGCAAGGAAATGTCGCTCAAGGGAAAGACGCTGTTCATCTCCGGCGGGTCGCGCGGCATCGGTCTGGCGATCGCGCTGCGGGCAGCACGCGACGGCGCCAATGTGACGATCGCCGCCAAGACCGCCGAGCCGCATCCGAAGCTGCCGGGCACGATCTACACCGCCGCTGAAGAGATCGAAAAGGCCGGCGGCAAGGCGCTGCCCATGCTGTGCGACATCCGCGAGGAGGCGCAGGTCGCCGAGGCTGTCGGCAAGACGGTTGAAAAATTCGGCGGCATCGACATCTGTGTCAACAATGCCAGCGCCATCCAGCTCACCGGCACGCTGGAGACCGACATGAAGCGCTACGACCTGATGCATCAGATCAACACGCGTGGCACCTTCCTGGTCTCCAAAATGTGCATTCCGCACCTGAAGTTGGCGCAAAATCCTCACATCCTGAATCTGGCGCCGCCGCTCGACATGAAGGCCAAATGGTTCAAGAACCATGTCGCCTACACCATGGCCAAGTTCGGCATGTCGATGTGCACGCTGGGCATGAGCGCGGAGTTCGCCAAGGACGGCATCGCGGTCAATTCGCTGTGGCCGATCTCGACGATCGACACGGCGGCGGTGCGCAACCTTCTGGGCGGCGCCACCGTTGCAGCAATGAGCCGCTCGCCCGACATCATGGCCGATGCCGCGCATGCCATCTTCATGCGGCCGTCGCGCGAAACAACAGGCAATTTCTACATCGACGAGGAAGTGCTGCGCGCCGAGGGCGTCAGCGACTTTTCGGTCTATTCACCAGGCGCGACCGGGCCGCTGGCCGGCGACTTTTTCGTGCCCGACGAGGTGTTTGCCAATTCTGATACGAAGGTCAAAAGCATTTACTGACGGGAATCACGCCCTGCCGGCGCTGCCCCTCATCCGCCTGCCGGCACAGCGCTTCGCTATGGCTCCGAGCGTTCGTCGCTTCAATTGACAAATCATTGTCGATTGACCCGCCTTTGGCGGGACGCTTCTCACCTCCCCGTATAGTGACGGGGGAAGAAAAGCTGCTTCATTCCTCACCCTTCTTGCCTTTGCTCAGGCCCATCAGCCGGTCGATATAGGCCAGCATCAGCGCCGAGACGACGAAGGCAAGGTGGATGATGGTCAACCACATCAGCTGTTCGGTCGTGTAGGAGGACGAGTTCAGGAACACCTGCAGGAGGTGGATGGACGAGATGGCGACGATGGTCGAGGCGACCTTGACCTTCAGCGAACCGACATCGATCGTGCCCAGCCAGTGCACGCCGCCGCCATCCTGGTCGTCGAAACGGCTGACGAAGTTTTCGTAGCCCGAGATGATGACCATCACCACCAGCGACGCGACCAAGGCCGCATCGATAAGGCCGAGCATCTTCAGGATGGTGTCGGTGTCGCCGAGCGTGAAGGCCACGGTGACGAACTCGTAGAGCTTCTTGCCGAAGGAAAGTGCATAGATGGCCAGCGCCACGCCCAGCCCGAGATAGAAGACGACCAGCAGCCAGCGCGAGGCGAGGATGATCGATTCGATGGCGAGTTCGAGACGCTTCATAGGCTGGTTCCGCTTGGTTCTCATATTCGGAGTGGACCGTATTTCGTCCACGCTGCTCCCGTTTGCAAGATAAATTGGGCAGCAAAAACCCCGCCGGAGGGGGCCGGCGGGGCTCAATGCATCCCGCTGGAGTCGGGATGGGGCAGGGAACGCCCAGACCAAAATCTGGGGTGCGCGAGCCCGCGATTCAATGAGCCGGCTCTAATGCCCGTACAAATCTTGTTGACCGAGCGCTTGTGGTCCGCACTGCGTCCCACCCCGGTTGACCGGGATGGGACTTGCTTGCCGACTTGATTCCAGAAGCCACTTCAAGCCCCTGGAAAGCCAAGTCAATTGTTGCTGGCGACAGGCGCCACCAGCGAGGTGATGCGGCGGATCGCGACACGCCGGTTCTCGCGGTTGGGTGCCGAGGTGTTCACCTTCAGATACTCCTCACCATAGCCCTGCGTCGTCAGGTTCTCAGGCGGGATGCCGAACGCATTGGTCAGCGCTTCGGCGACCGCTTCGGCGCGGCGGTCCGACAGAGCAAGATTTGCCTCCGGCGTGCCGACGGCGTCGGTGTGGCCCTCGATCAGGAAGGTCTCGGCCGGGTTCTTCTTCAGCAGCTTCTCCATGGCGTCGGCGACACCCTGGAGCTTCTGCACTTCGGTGTCGGAGATAGAGGACGAGCCGAATTCGAAGTTCAGCGTGTCGAGGTCGACGCGGCGTGCGATGTCGCGCACGCGTGCCGAACGCTTGACCTCGTCGATCGAGTAGAGACGCTGGACCCTCTCGACCGGAGGCTGGTCGAGGAAGGTGTAGTAGTCGTCCGGGCTCTCGACGTCCTCGGAATTGAGGATGTAGTCACGGCGCGGAATGGTCAGCCGCATTGGCGGCAGGTCGTCGCCGGGATCGCGCCAGTCGCCCTCATCCTGATAGTCCTGCTCGTCGACATAGCTGAGCACATATTCGCGGCCATCGGGCGTGATGCGCGAGCGCCGGATGACGTCGCCGTAACGGTTGCGGATGGTGACGATCTGGACGCCGTTGCCGCGCTCTACGGTCTCGCGGGTGCGGCCCTGCGGCAGATCCTCGTAATAGACATCCTTGGCGCCGCGGTTCATGCGCGGTCCGTCATTGCTCTGGACGATCGTCTGGCCGCCGAGCTGGATGATGACGCGGTCGCCGATCTCCTTGAGCACGTCGACGCCCTTGGGGCGGCGGCGGTCGCGGATGTTCTCGTCAGGTGCGCGATCGAGGCGCTTGCCTTTTTCCTCGGTCACCGGGACGAGCTTTTCAGGCTTTATTTGCTGCTGGGCGGCCTTGTCGTCGGCTGGCGGTGGACCCTGATCGACAGGAGCGACCGCAGGCTTCTGGCCTTGATCGCCGCCCTGCTGGGCATTCTGGCCACCCTGCTGCTCGCCATTCTGCTGGCCGTTCTTGTCGCCATGCTTGCGGCCGCCGCCTTTGCGCTCGGCGTCCTTCTGGCTGTCGAGGAGGGGGGCCGCGTTCTTGTCCGCGGGTGCTTCGCCCTGGACGGGTGCTGCCTTGCCGCCATTGGCAGGCTGTTCACCGGTAGCCGGCTTCTGGTCATTGGCAGGCTGTTCACCTGTCGCGGGCTGCTTGCCTGTCTGCGGCTGCTCGCCCGTGGCCGGTTGGTTGCCATTCGCGGGCTGTTCACCCACCGGCTTCTTGCCGTGCTTCTTTGTCTTGTCCTGGGGCTGTTCGCCCTGGACCGGCGGCTGTTCGCCGGCAGGAGCGGGTTCAACCTTCGGCGTCGTTGCTTCGCCGGCAGGAGCTTCCTTCGGCGTCGGCGCGGCTTCCGGCGTTACCGTCGGGGTTTGCTCAGCAGGCGCCGCTTTCTGCTGGTCCTGCTTGTGTTTCTTGCCCGGCTTGACCGGCTGGTTGTCGTTGGCGGGTGCAGCCTGGCCAGCCGGGACCCCTCCTGCTGGCGCCTGCTCGGTCTGCTGCTGCTGGTCGCGCTTTTTCTTGCGCGGCTGCTGCTGGTCGGTTGCGGGAGCGGCTTCGCCTGCTGGCGCCTGCTCGGTCTGCTGCTGCTGGTCGCGCTTTTTCTTGCGCGGCTGCTGCTGGTCGGTTGCAGGAGCGGCTTCGCCGGCTGGCGCCTGCTCGATCTGCTGCTGCTGATCGCGCTTTTTCTTGCGCGGCTGCTGCTGGTCGGTTGCGGGGGCGGCTTCGCCGGCTGGTGCCTGCTCGGTCTGCTGCTGCTGATCGCGCTTCTTCCTGCGCGGCTGCTGCTGGTCGGTTGCGGGAGCGGCTTCGCCGGCTGGCGCCTGCTCCGTTTGCTGCTGTTGGTTGTGCTTCTTGCGCGGCTGCTGCTCGCCTTGCGCAGGTTGCTCTGCAGGCGCCTGTTCAGTCTGCGGCTGCTGGTCACGCTTCTTGCGCGGCTGCTGCTCACCTTGTGCTGGTTGCTCCGCCTGGGCGGGCTGCTCCTGCTTTCTCTTCCCTTGCTTCTGCGCGCAGGCTTCGGCCGATTCGCCCTCGGCGCAAGCGGCTTGCGCCAAAGTGAACGGGGCTGACGTGCGCTGGGCTGGGCCGAATGCGGCATTGCCTTGCAGCGGGTACGCGCCCAACGGCGCGGATGCCATCAACAGGCCAAGTGCGGTGCCTGCCAGAATCCGTGGTTGGCGTTTCATCGAAAACTCTCCTTGTGGGGTCCCATCCTTGCCGAAACCGTTCTTAGCCCGATTGGTTCCAGTTTGCTTGGGATAGATGCCGTACGGGGCGATTGGCCGGCCTTTTGAAGGCAACTTCGTGTCTTTCGGCCGGGTTGCGGCCCGTTTCAACAGTTGCCGCGCTTGACCTCGGCGGCGGCCGGGGCCACATCCCCAGGATGGAAACGCCATTCTGGAAAACAAAGACGCTGGAAGCGATGAGCCCGGCCGAATGGGAATCGCTTTGCGACGGCTGTGGCAAATGCTGCCTGTCGAAGCTCGAGGACGAGGATACCGGCGAGATTTACTGGACCAGCGTCGGCTGCCGGTTGTTCGATGGGCAGACCTGCCGCTGCTCCGACTACGCCAACCGGCTGGCGCGCGTCCCCGATTGCGTCGGGCTGACGCCGCAGAATGTGCGCACCATCAGCTGGCTGCCCAGCACCTGCGCGTACCGGCTGGTGGCCGAGGGCCGCGACCTCTATTGGTGGCATCGGCTGGTGTCGGGCAGCGCCGAGACCGTGCACGAGGCCGGCATCTCGATGCGCGGCCGGGTCAAGGCGAGCGAGACCGAGCTGGCCGAGCCTGAGGATTATTTTGATTATATGCTGGACGACGAGCCGTAAGGCCAGCGTTACACCATTGCCCATCCGCGACATGAACCGCAGATGAACGGCGGGTTCGTAAACAGTTCAGGCAGGCAGGTGCATTCTCCCTGCATCGGTTTCACGAGGACGGGCGCAAGCCCGCAACAAGGAGAGAGAACAATGTACAACAAGATCAAGACGGCAGCCCTTTCGGCGCTGGTCGGCCTCGGCACGCTGGCGGCCATTCCCGCCCACGCCGACAGCCTCTATCTCGGCTTCGGCAACAACCAGGATCCGCGCTTCGGCGTCTATGCCGGCGATGACGGCTATCGCCACCGCCGTGACGAGCGTCGCGACGACTGGCGCGACGGACGTGGTGATGGCTGGCGGCGCGGCTGTTCGCCGGACCGCGCCCTCGACAAGGCCGAGCGCATGGGCCTTTACCGCGCCCGCATCGTCGACGTCAACCGCCGCACGGTCAAGGTCATGGGCCGCCAGGATGGCGACCGCGTCGTCATCGTGTTCGCCAATGAGCGCGGTTGCCCGGTCATCTACCGCTGAGGTTTGCGGCATCATCTTCAGCGGAGATGAGCCTGTAGACATGACCCCTAAGAGGGTCAGTCTGGAGACAGGACCTTCTGCGAAGGTCGGTCTGGAGTATCGGAGCCCCCGTCCCATCGGACGGGTGCGGCTCAACAAAAACCCCGCGGGAGCGATCCTGCGGGGTTTTTCATGCCCGGCATTTGCCGAAGGAGTTATGCGTGGCCGAGCAAAGGGTCGACCACGCATCATCCGAGCCTTACTTCAGTTCGAAGGTGACGGTGACCTGGACGTTGTAGGCGTTCTCGCCGGCTTGCGTCGGCACTGCCGCGCCGGCGGCGGCGTCGAAGGCCTTGGCGTTGATCGCCATCGGCGGCGGGGCGATGTTCTGGTCGGAGATCTCCAGCACCCGGCCAATGCTCACGCCGGCGGCTTCCGCAAGCGTCTTGGCCTTGGCGATTGCGTTGGCCACCGCTTTCTTGCGGGCCGCGTCGATGGTCGCCTCCGGGCTGTCGTTGGTGAAGGAGATGCCACCACCCTGATTGACGCCGAGCGAGACAGCCTTGTCGAGTATCTCGCCCGTCTTGTCGATGTCGCGCACCCGCACCGCAAGCGTGTTGGTCACCTGGTAGGCGACAAGCTCGGCGTCCTGGCTGCCATCGGGCTTGTTGGTGTAGTTGTAGCGCGGGTTGATCTGGATGCCTGCCGTCTGCAGGTCGCGATCCTTGATGCCGGCCGCCTTCATCGCCGCGATCACGGCGGCCATGGCGTCGTTGTTGGCGTCGAGCGCCGCGCGCGCCGTCTTGGCCTCGCGCATCACGCTGAGCGACAGCAATGCGAGGTCCGGAGGGACGGTCGCTTCGCCTTCACCCGAAACAATGATGCGGGCGGGCGTCGGCGAATCGGCGGCTCCAGCCATCGCCGGAAAAGCGATTGCAGCGGCGAGCGCGAGGGGCAAAAGATGTTTGGTCATGAAAATCTCCTTGGTCTGCGATCCAGTCGCAAGGGTCGCGTAGAGCGCGATTATGGGTTGATTTGGGCGATCCGCGAAAGCCTGGCGGGAAAGCCTTGTGCCGCGAAGCGAAAAACATTAATCCAGCCCGCGTGGGGCCTGTAGCTCAATGGTTAGAGCCGGCGGCTCATAACCGCTTGGTTGGGGGTTCGAGTCCCTCCGGGCCCACCATTATCGTTATTTATCAATGTGTTATAGGGTGGTTCGCCACGAGGTTCGCCAACAGGTTCGCCAAGCATCGGCTTGCGCGTGACCAGCCGCACGACTCGATCCATCCCCTGGACCGCCAGCCGTACCTGCGATGCCTCGCGCGAATAGAGCTCCGCATGATCGATATCGTCGTGACCGAGGACGTCCATCATCTGCCTGGTGGAGGCCTCGGCCTCCGCCAGATAAACACCGAGGGATTTCCTCAAACCATGCAGGGTAAGGCCCTTCGGAAGACCGGCAAGCTTGCACCAATGCGCCATCATTCCAGTCAAGGACTTGGCGGAGAAGGGCTCCCCATAGGCGTTGACCAAGACGGTCTCGCCGCGCCTGTCAGCCGCATCCAGGATCTCGGACAGCATCGGTGTGATCGGCACGAAAAGCCGCTTGCCGCCCGTTCGTCCCTTGTTCTTGCCCTGAACGATATCAAACCCGTCGAAGTGACGCTCGACGCCATCGATGAAGACACGGCGGGTGACCCTCTGATCCCAGCGCAGGCCTGCTACGTCGCCGCGGCGGTTGCCCAGCCAAAGCGCCAGTCCGTAGCAAGTGCGTGCCGCCGTGCCGAGCTGCCAACGGTTTTCAAATTGCGCCATCGCCTCGCGCGACCATGCTTTCCAACCAACATAGGCGGGCCGCCACTCGACTGCCGCGGTGGGGTCGATTTCAATCCAATCTTGCCGCAGTGCGACATAGACCAGCTTGCGTATGCCCACCAGCAGGTGCTTGGCCTTATGGGGTGTGGCGATGAAGCGGCCAAGAAGCTCTTCAATATGGATACGTCTAAGGTTCTTAACCGGTACGTCGCGCCAGATCAGTGGGTGATCTGGGACCACCCGCAGTTCTAGAAATTCTTCAATCAGCCGCTTGTTCTTGCGTTTGCTAGCTTCGTCAAGTGACAGCCACTTGACCGAGATCTTCAACCGTTGAAAGGCCGCTCCAAATGTGCCTGGCAGGGCGGCTCCGGGCATTTGGACGACGGGGGCCTTGGGGACTTTCCGGCCTTCGACCGCTGCCTGGTACGCGTCCTTGAATCCCGGCTGATTGGGAGCAGGCAGACTGACCAAACGCTCCTTCGTCCGATAGCGCCAGCGTAGTTTTCCATGGCGATCGGTGTAGGAGGACAGGCCGGGATATTTGTCGGTCATGGCAGAATGAATCTATTCCCTGCGGTGATTCCCTTGCAACAGGAAGTCGACGATATTCTCATCATCGTCTCCAGGTAGTTCGGCAAACGCCGCTTCGAGTTTAAGGCGATCCCAAATCACGCGGCCGTCAACTTTCTTCGGCTTCGGCATGCGGCGGTCAGCAACCATCTGGTCGAATTTGGTTATGCCCACGCCAACATATCGGGCCGCTTCTTCGCGTGAGAGACCCCGAGGAGGATAGGAAAGGGTGTCGCTTTTCATGATCGCGCTGCCAAATGCGCCCGTCCTTGTGAGCGGGCTTCCATTCAGAGATCAAGATCTGGATTGTATCAGCCACAGCCGGAAGGGATCCGATCAAACTGTGCGGCGAATTGCGGTCAGGGCGTATAAATGGGATGGTTGCTCATCGCCGAGTGGGCGTACTGGGAATTGACCGTCGGAAACGCAGCGACGGCCGACACCGACACCGATCGTTTTCGATCCGGCGCCCTTCGCCGGGGGCGGTCGGTCCCGCATCCCGCCTGGCGGCGGCGCTATGCTGATGCTCCTTCGGCCGCCCTGTTGAACCGGTCTCAGGGCCACGAACGTGCTCCAGCACCGAACTGACTTGGTCGCAATGACGGACATTTCGGTGCTTCCGCTTTGTACGCCGTTTTTCATTTGGTCGGGAGAGCAGGGGCTCTCCCGACGGAGAGTTAGAGGATGGGGCGGGTTTTTCGCGACGGGTTGAAAGCGGAAGGAGAGGCCTTCGGCGCCCGTCGCGGAGAACCGCGATGTCTGTCCGGACCAATCGAACTCATCCCGTCGCCGACCGCTCGAACCTCTACGACGAGATCACCGGCAAGATAATTGCCGAGCTGGAAGCGGGTCGTTTTCCCTGGGTTCAGCCATGGGGGACTTCCGCCGCAAACGCATCGCTTTCCCTGCCGAAAAATGCCAGCACGCACCGCGCGTATAGCGGGATCAACGTGCTGATCCTCTGGGGCGCTGTCGTTGAACGCGGGTTCCCAATGCAGAGTTGGATAACCTATCGACAGGCTTTCGCGCTCGGCGGGAATGTTCGTAGAGGCGAGCGCGGGACAACGGTCGTTTACGCCGATCGTTTTGTCCCGGATCACGAGAAGAAGCGCGCTCGCGAAACGGGCGAGGATGCTCAAGCCATCCCGTTCCTCAAGCGCTTCACCGTTTTCAACATCCAGCAATGTGAAGGGCTACCTGACGAAGTCACAGCCTCGGCCCCCCTGTCGGTGGCAAGCCCGATTGAACCGCGGGTCGAGGCGCTGATCAAGGCCACCGGTATCGACTTCCATATTGGCGGCGACAGGGCGTTCTACGCGCCGGCCCACGATTACATACAGGTGCCTCCGCCCCAAGCTTACTTCGAGCCGATCAATTGGCATCGGACAGCCTTGCATGAGCTCGGTCATGCAACCGGCCACAGTTCACGCCTGGACCGCAAATTATCCGGCTCTACCGCCTCCAGGAAGTATGCGTTCGAAGAGCTCGTGGCAGAAATCAACGCGGCGTTCTGCTGCGCAGCCCTGGGCATCGTCCCCACGGTTCGGCATGCGGACTATATCGGCTCATGGCTAGAGGTTCTGCGCGAGGACAATCGCGCCATCGTCCGTGCCGCCAGCCAGGCCAGCAAGGCGGCCGACTGGCTTCTCGGCCACCTGCCGGTGGAGGCCGAAGCATCCGTCGGGCTGGACGCAGGCAACGATAGATGCGCGGCATGACCTTCGCTGGCTCGAACAGCGCATGCGCCGTCCCGCCGATCGGCATAGCCATCAGGTGCCAGCCGCACTTCGTCGATCCGCTTCAACAATCGGTTCATGTGGAGACAAGGTTCAGGCCGACATGCCTTCAGCGTGTACGCCCGGCTGTCGATCAACGGTGTGTCGGATCGTGCAGGCAAGGAGAGGGAGAGGGTTGGAGGGGTCTTGTGACGGGCTCAAGGCTGAGAGAGAGGCTCTCGGCGGCCCGTCGCGGAGAAGTTCAATGACCACTGCCGTCCAAAAGATCACGCTATCGTCCTCGCGCGATATCCCTTTCAACAAGCTGGTGCTCGGCCAGTCCAATGTGCGTCGCATCAAGGATGACGCGCTGATTCTGACCATCGACCGGGCCTATTTCGGGCTGACCGGCGGGCTGGATCGGTGGCTCTATCGGCTGGTTCGCAAGCATGGCGGACGCCAGCGCGCTGGCTGGCGTTTCGACATCCGGCATCTGCATCAAAAGTCCGGCAGCCTGTCGCCGCTCAAGCGCTTCGCCTTCGAGCTGCGTGACATCGTGCGCCGCCAACCCTTGCCGGGATATCTGCTGTTCACGGAAGTCGAAGCCAGCGGCCGTGTGCTGCTGGCGTTCGAACCGGCGCCCGCGCCTGTTGACGGGATCGTGCCATCGGGAACCCGAACTATCGTGCCATCGGGAACCGCATCCTCGTGCTTTCGGGAACCGCGATCGGCCTTAAGGGACGAGCCCGCAACGGAAAATCGCGCTCTTAACTTAGAGTCTAACTCTCAATCTAACAGTCTTGCGCGCAAGCCGCGGACTGGCGGTGGGGAGCAGAAGCGGCGGTGCGTTGGGCGGCGCCAGGGAGACGACACATGACGTCGTCTACCCCATCGACGCCCCGCGGCGACCTCACGACGGTCGAGCTGATCTGGATCGAGAAGCGGATCGAGCATCGCATCCGCTTCGGACGTGCTGCCCATGAGACGATCATCGACAAGCGGCGCCGCGTCGTCGGATTTGCGCCGGGCAATGTTTTTGCGTTCATGCGCTGGGCGGCGAATGACTTTGGCACCGTCGTTTCGCGCATCGACATCGTGCGCGCGGTGTTGCCCGCTGAACCTTATCAGACGCTGCCTTACATCCGGCCAGGCGGCGAGATCCTGCTCAAGATCGCAGGCTGGGACAAGGTTGAGCGGGTTCTCCAAGTGATCGATGCGATCGAAGCGATCGGTCTCGATCCGGTGGAAGCCGCACCGGACTATTGGCGTCAGACCCACAACCGTCTCATTGCCGGCGCAACGCCGCGTGCCTATTCGCTCGAGCAGCATCGGGCCTTTCTGTTGCGCAAGCGGGTGACAACATGAGCCGCGCCGACTGCATAGCCGCAGCGCTTGCGGCCGTCGTCGCGACGGTCGCTCCGGCTGTGGTGAAGATGCCGCCGCTGCTGCTGTGGAATGCATCGGCCAGCGCGCCGCTTGGGCTCTATGCGATCAGGAAAATGGCCGTACCAACGGCTGGCGCGCTCGCCGTCATCGAACCGCCAGACAAGGTCGCCCGGTTCGCCGCCAAGCGCGGCTACCTTCCGCTCGGCGTGCCGATGCTGAAGCACATCGAGGGACTTCCTGGGCAGCAAGTCTGCCGCCTCAGTCGCGTCATCACGGTGAACGGGCTTGCGGTGGGTGCTGCACTGGAGCGCGACCGCAAGGGGCGCCCGCTGCCTAAATGGCAGGGCTGCCGCATCATCGCCGCCGCCGAAATCTTCGTCATGAACCGGAAGGTCGGGGACAGTCTCGACGGCCGCTATTTCGGCCCGTTCCCGGCGAGCTCGATCGTCGGGGCAGCGCTGCCGCTGCCGGTCCACTTTCAAGCAGACATGTTTTCGCTCGGTGCTTCGGGTGCAAGTTGAAGCACTAATGGACCGGTGCATGTTTTCTCTCAGGTTCGCAGTTTACCAACCCAACGCCACAGTCAACTGCGAAGACCGTCACGGATGGACGAGAAATAGCGGTCGGTTCCTACCTGCCCGCCCTTCAGCGCAACCTCCAGCCCGTCAATCGCTTTGACGTGCGAATGAGCAACGCAAAGGGGGGAACCAGGCGAGGCGGGCAGCGGCATCCTAACCGTCAGCGCATCGACGCCCATCTGTCCCAGCGCATGGCTTGACGTGTCACCGCCGGCAACGACCACGCGCCGCAAGCTCTGCTCGTCAGTCAATTGGCGCAGCAGCGCCCCAAGGCCGCGGCCAAGCTTGTGGCGGGCGCCTTCCTGCCGGTCGATTTCCACACCCCTGTCGGCTGCAGGGCCAAGCGCGGTGTAGAGGATGACGCTTCGTCCGGCTTGCAGGCTGGCGCGGCCGCTTGCCGCCGCACGCGTGATCGCCTGCTCCGAAGCCTCCGAAACCAGTTCGACAGGATCGACCTCAATGCCGTCGAAGCCGTCGCTCAGGGCATGGCGGATCTGTCGTTCGGTGGTTGGCGAGCAACTGCCCGACACGACGGCGATCCGGTCGGCGGCGCCCGGCGGCGTGAAGCCTGGTCCGGCGCCGACGATGTCATTCGACGCCCATTCGGCCAGCAACGCATACTCGATGCCGGACGAGCCGGCGACAAAAGAGCCGCCCGGCTTTCGCATGCGCCAGATCTCTTTGCCCGCAAGGGCCTGGGTCTCCCGGCTGTCGACGTCCACAAGCACGATGGCCGTGCCATTGTCCACGAAGCGATCGAATGCCTGCGACCGCTGCTTCGACTGCAGAGTCGCAAGGTCGATCAACCCCGACGTGAGATCCGTCTGCCGCGACAGATGGATCAGCAGGTCCGATTCATCCATCGGCGTCGTCGGGTGGTGGCTCATCACCGGATGGCGGTCGATGCGGAAATATTGGTCGCGATAGGCCGCGAACAGATGGCCGAAGGCGGTGTAGCGCTTGAGCTCCGGCGCGCCGAGCAGCAGCGGCACGCTATCCTGTTTGAAGACCTCGCGGCCAATCTCGATCGCCCGCCCGATGCTGCCGATCGTCGGGCTGGAATCGAAGGTCGAACAGACCTTGTAGTGGCAGATTTCGGCTTTCAGCGTGTTCAGCCAGGCGAAGGCGTCGCGCAGATGCGTGTCCATCCAGTGCGGCGTCTCGCTGCGGCTGGTGCCGGCCAATCCGACCGCCTGGCAATGCTTGAACTGCGCAAGCAGAGCCTCGTCCGGCTGCCTCATGAACAGCACCGTCGGCACGCCGCCGAGCTCCAGCGCTTCCATGACGTCGGTCGAGCCGGTGAGGTCGTCGCCATAATAGCTGAGCAGCAGGCTCTGCATGACTTCAGGCCGCCTTGCCGTCGCCGAACTTTTCGATCGACCGTGCCAGTTCGGGGTGGTTCAGGGCGAAGTTCGCCAACGGGATGCCGTCGACCGCCGCTTGCCAGGCTTGCTGGACGGCGCGCACGCCGGCGCCTGGCCCGTCCGGATGGCTGACTATGCCGCCGCCGCAGAGATAGAGCAGGTCGACCGTCCGGCCGGTTCGTTCGTAGGTCTCGGGCGCCTGTCCGCCCCACTGGCCGGAACCTGCGACCGGCAGCGCGCAATCATCAGGTGAAAAGATCGGCGTCGTCACTGCCTTGAAGGATTCGATGAAGGATGCATCCGACTCCCAGTATTTCGAGGCGATGCCGTTGATCTGGAACTGGTCGACACCGAGCAATCGCCAGAACTGCTGCCAGACCTTGAAATCCATGCCGAGGCCGGGGTGACGGGTGAGAATGTCCCAGCCATTGCGATGGGCGTGCAGCACCAAGCTGGAGCGTTTTCTTAAGTAGGCCATGCCGCCGAAGCCGATGGAGTTGATGTTGACCACCGCGCAATTGCCGCCGGCCTTCGCCACCAGATCGTGGTTGCGCATCATCTCGTCCGGGTCGGCATGCGAGATGCCGAAAGCATACATGACCTTCTTGCCGGTCTTCTGCTCGTGGTCGAGGATGAGTGGCATGATCGCCTTGACCCGTTCCGCCAAGGGCGAATAGGCCGGGCTCATCAGCTTCTCATCGTCCTTGATGAAATCGACGCCGGCGGCGATCAGTTCTGCCACCATCGCGGCCGTCTCGGGTGGCCGCAAGCCCAGCGCCGGCTTGACGATGGTGCCGATGATGGGTCGGCCCTCGACGCCGGTCAGCCTGCGGCTGCCGGCCACACCGAATTGCGGGCCTGGATGAGCGCCCTTGAATTGTTGCGGCAGCTTCATGTCGACGATGCGGATGCCCGACAGGCCCTTGATCGAATAGGTGCCGCCGATGGCGATGGTCATCAGCGCCGAAAGATCGGTGCCGATCGCATCGAACGGAAATGCGATGTCGGCATCGGCGCGCTTGAAAGGTCCCGAGCCGGCCTCGGGAATGGACGGCTGCTCGGCATCAGGCAGATGCCGGATCGCCAGCACGCGCGCCGCCACCCTGGCCTTCAGTTCCTCGGTCTCGCCGGGCAAAGCCACGAAGGTGCCGGTCGACTGGTCGCTGGCGATCTTGGCCGCCAGCGCCTCGATGCCTTCAGACGTTTCGATGCGATAGGTGAGGGTGATCATGGTCCGCTGTCTCAAGCCCAGGCGTTCGAAAAAGATTCACCGATGCTCGAAATCTGGTATAATGAGTACATAAGTATTGCAAGACATATCCGGCTGGAAGTTTCGGGCGGGTCGACCGACGGCAATTTCCGGGAATTGTGGCGGCAGTGTTAGATAGGGCCGGGCCAAGGGAGTGATTCGCGACGATGAACCGTTCGGAACCGATTGTGCGGCGCAAGCTTTCCGACGAGGTCTTCTTGCGGCTGAAGCGCCTGATCACCAGCGGAGAATTGATGCCGGGCGACGACATGCCCTCGGAGCGCGAATTGATGGAGCGTTTCGAGGTCGGCCGGCCGGCGATCCGCGAGGCGATGCAGGCGCTGAGCAATATGGGCCTCGTCGCCATCTCCCATGGCGAACGCGCCAAGGTGCTGCAGCTGACCGCCAAGTCGATCATCAAGCAGGTCGATGGCGCGGCCAAGATCATCCTGTCGTCATCGAAGGACACGCTGGAGCACCTGAAGACCGCGCGCATCTTCTTCGAGCGCGGCATGGTCCGGGAAGCCGCCGAGAAGGCCACCGCCGAAGACGTGCAGCGGCTCAGGGCCACCGTTGCCGAACAGCGCGGCTTTCGCGGCGACTCGGAAGCCTTCATCTCGGCCGACATGAAATTCCATACCCAGATCGCGGCGATCTCCGGTAACCCGATCTATGTCGCCGTCAGCGAGGCCATGCTTGGCTGGCTTAAGGAATATCACACCGAAATGCTGATCTGGACCGGCAAGGAACAGTTCACGCTGACCGAGCACGAAGAGATCATCGGCCGCATCGAGAAGAAGGATGCCGACGGCGCCGAGAAGGCGATGATCAAGCATCTCGAACGTTCGCGCGCCCTCTATGTGATGAACTCCGAGAAGTAACGTTCAGCCGACCCGAGTGATCGCGTAAGGCGTCATCACGAGATGGCCTCGGCCAAGCGCTGAAAGGTCGACCGGCACGTCGTTCGCGGTCAGGTTCGCCAGCCACATGACTGTCTTGCCCGAGGCAGGGCGCCCGGCCAGCGCCAGCACCTTGGTCTCGTCGCTGGTTTTCGCCGCAACATGTGCGAGGCCGGCCATTTCGCAAAGCCCCATGATGGCCTGAAAGATCGGCCGGGGTGATCCTTCCGCGACGGGTTCCCCGGATGTCGCGAGCACGCCAAAGGGCCCTGCGAAGCCGGAGAGGATCAGCAGTTCCAGCCCGCCCGGTGCGACGCGCGCGGCATAGCCGATCGTCCATGCGGCCGCGAACAGGCCGGCATGGCGAGGATCGCGGTCGGCCATGGCAATGCGATGGCCATGCGGATTGGGCTTGGTCGCGCCGCCATAGGGGTTCTGGCGCATGGCAATCGTCGACGGGCCGATGCGGTAGGGTTTTGTCCCGAAGATCGCCCGTGCCGACTGGATGATGAACGGCAACGCCTCCAGCGACTGCATGAGGCTGAGATCGTCGGCGGCGTGCACGATCGGGCAGGTGCAATGGGTGATGAAGTCGAGCAGGTCCGCTGGCACGCGCTTGCGGTTGAGCTCGGTGAAGTAGCTGAACATGCCGCCGCCGAGGCAAATGTCGGGGAAGGCTCGCCGCGAGGCGGCATAGACGTCTTCGAGCGACGGGCATTCAGGCCACGTGCTGCCCGGCGGCGTCGACTGCCGGTCGACCGAAGGCGAGACAGCGATAGCCGAGAGTTTCAGCCCTGCCTGGCGCACCATGCCGGGGACGGCTGAAAGTTCAGCTTCGAGGTCGCCCCCGCCGGCAACGACGCATTCAAGCGTCGTCCGCGCCGGGTAGGCTGCAGCGAGCCGGGCAAAAGAGCGCAAGGCGTCGAGCCCGTGGCCGCGCGTCGGATCGTAGTGAAACAGCAGCTGTTGCGGGCCAAGCGTCGACAGCAGCGGCAGGTTCGCCAGCGCCGTCTCGATATCGTCCGGATAGATGACCACGCCGACATCTGGCAGTGCCGGACCGGGTTCGCCGAGTTCAACGCGAACAGGTTCGCCGACCACGGCGGCAGCCGGCGTTTTGCCTTCACCGGTGATGCGCAGGCTGATCGTCTGGCGATTGGGCTCGCCGCCTGGCAGCACATAGGGCCATGGCAATGCCAGCGGCCGCACATAGGTCTTGTAGGAGGCGTCGGACCAGTTGCGCTGGTCTTCCATTTCGAATGTGTCGCCTTCCATCCGGCATTCGGCGCTGACGCCGGGACGCACTTCATGCGTGATCGCGCGCAGATCCTTGAAAGGCTGCCAGGGGTCGATCAGCAGCGGAAGCTTGGTCGCCACCACGCTGCCGTCCGTATGCTCGACCGTCACCGGGCTTCCAGCGAGGCCGGCGATCGGATGCAGGACGCAGAAGCCGCAGCGATTGGTTTCGAAATCGCTTTCGGGAAGGGCGCTGACATCGAAGACCAGTTCGCCGCTGGCAGTGCCTTTGATGGTGGCGCGGAAGCCGAGCCGGCTTGCGTCCGGCCCCGCGCAGCTTGCCGAATAGCTGACCGAGAAGGCGTCAGCGCCCTGGTCGATGACCAGGTCGGTCAGTTCAGGCTCGTAGGTGCCCCAGTCGCGGTCGCGCACGATATAGGCGATGGCACGCAGCACTTCGATGCCGCCATGGCGGACGGTGCGCAGATTGCCGTTGACGAAGTCGGCGCTGAGCGGGCCGGCGCTGAGCCGGACTGGTTCGGCCTCTGCCGCACGTGTGCCGCAAAGGAGAAAGCGATCCGCCGTCATTTCAGCAGGTCGTCGATCTGCACCGGTTCGCGGCTCGCCGCACCGGCATAGGCCGCCTCGACCAGCGCGAAGGTCTTGAGGTTGTCGGCGCCCGAGGTCGCAGGCTCGGTTCCCTTCGCCAGGCAGTCGACCCAGTGCTGCTGGATCGCCAGCACGCTTTCCTGGATGTTGTGCCATGGCCGCGATGCCCAGGGCAGAAGCGGCGGCGAGATGTCGGTGACCGTTGTGCCGCCCTTGCCGGTGACGGTGAGCTGGTATCCCTGCGCCAGCCGCAGGGTCCCGTCGCTGCCGTCGATCTCGATCAGCGTTTCGGGAAACGGCTCGACGGCAAGCCGCGTCGCATAGCTGCAATCGACCACCGAAATGGCGCCGCTCTTGTGATCCATCAGCATGGTGGCGACATCCTCGCCGACGATGGCCGGATTGATGCGAGCGGTGCGGGCGGTGAGGGTCGAGACGTCGCCCAGCAGGAAACGCGCAATGTCGAGGATATGGATGCCGAGATCCTCGATGATGAAGCGCTTTCCCGTCGCCAGATAGGGCTGGCCGGAAAACACGTCATAGGCGGAGCGGAAGGAGATGCGCCCGAAGAAGGGCGTGCCGATCTCGCCGCTGTCGAGCACGGCGCGCACCGCCTGGATAGGCGACTGCCAGCGGAAATTCTCATGCACCATCAGCGGCACGCCGGCCTCGGCGCAGGCCGCGACCATCGCCTGGGCGTCGGCCAGCGTCGGCGCGAACGGCTTCTGGCAGATCACCGGGACACGGTGCCGCGCCGCCAGCTCAACCAGCGCTCGATGGCTAGGCACGGTGGTGGCGATATCGACGAAATCCAGACGTTCACCGGTAAGGAGTTCTGCGGCGTCGGTATAGCGCCGGGCGATACCGAACTGGTCGCCGACGATCCGCAGCCGTTCCGGGTCGCGGTCGCAGATGGCGACGATCGAGGCGCCCTCCATGTCGCGCCAGGCATGCATCTGGTTGACGGCAAAGAAGCCGCAACCGATCAGTGCTCCCCGCAGTCCCGTCATGATCAACCCGCCTTTGCCATCTGCATCAGGGTGACGCGCTGCTGAAGCCGGCGCTGTGCCTGGTCGACAACCACGGCGACGATGATGACCAGGCCCTTGATCACCATTTGCCAGAACGAGCTCACCCCCATCATCACCAGCCCGTCCGAAAGAATGCCGATGACGAAGGCGCCGACGATGGTGCCGCCGATCGTGCCGCGACCGCCCGACATCGAGGTGCCGCCAAGCACCGCCGCCGCGATGGCGTTAAGCTCGAAGCTCTCGCCCGTCGCCGGATGCGAGGCCATCAGCTCGGACGAGATGATCAGGCCGACGATCGCCGCGCAGAAACCGGAGAACATGTAGACGAACATCTTCACCATGTTGACACGGACGCCCGAAATTCGCGACGCCCGTTCGTTGCCGCCGACCGCGAAGATACGGCGGCCGAGCGGCGTGTATTTGGCGAGATAGGCCGCCGCCAGCGCCACCACGATCAGGATCCAGATCGCTACCGGCAGGCCGAGCAACCGGCCGGCGCCGAGGAAGCCGAAGCCGGTCGTGCCGAGCTCCGGCTTGCCGACCAGGTTGGGGAAGGTGCGGCCATCCGACGACAGCAGCGCCAGTCCGCGCGCGACATAGAGCACGCCGAGCGTGGCGATGAACGGCGCGACGTTCAGCCTGGTGATCAGCAATCCGTTGACGGCGCCGATCGCTATGCCGACCGCCAGCGTGATCAGCGCGATCTCGAAGACGTTGAAATAGATGGTGTAGCCGATCTGCAGGTCGATGCCGTTGAGCACAAGATAGCCGGCCACCATGCCGCACAGGCCGACGATCGAGCCGACCGACAGGTCGATGCCGCCGGTGATGATGACGAAGGTCATACCCATGGCGAGGAAGGCGTTGAGCGCCACATGTTTGGCCATCAGGATCAGGTTCGCCGCCGACAGGAAGTTCGGCGCCGCGATGGAGAAGAACACCAGCACGGCGATCAGCGCGATGAAGGTTCGGAGCTTCATCAGCGTCAGCAACGAGGAGCCGCTGGAAGCGGAGGGGGCAGCCGCCTTGGCCGGAATGTCAGTCATGGGCATCAGTCTCCGTATGCGGGACCGGTCAGTGGCCAAATGCCGAGGCCGCGACGAGGGCTGCCTCCGTCGCCTCGGCGCGATCGAACATGCCGGTCAGTTTTCCATTGCTCATCACCGCGATGCGGTCGGACAGGGCCATGACCTCGTCGAGATCGGAAGTCGCAAAGAGAATCCCCAATCCGTCGCGGGACAGTCTGCGCATGGTGCGGAAGACGTCGGCCTTGGCGCCGACATCGATGCCGCGGCTGGGCTCGTCCATCAACAGCACCTTCGGCCCGGTGAGCAGCGCCTTGCCGATCACCACCTTCTGCTGGTTGCCGCCGGACAGCGACGAGACTTCCTGCGCCGGGTCAGCGACCTTGATCGCCAGCTCCCGCACCATTTGCGTCACCGCCTGCCGTTCGGCACTGCCTCGGATGTGGAACAGGGTGACGAAGCGCGACAGGCTGGCCAATGTCAGGTTGCTGGCGACGGAGAGGATCGACACCAGCCCTTCGCGCTGGCGATCTTCGGGGATCAGCGCCAGGCCGCGCCGGATGCGCCGCGTCGTGTCGCGCTCACGCACCTCCTTGCCGGCGATGAAGATCGCGCCGGTGGCTTGGCCGTGGCGGCCCATGATGCAGTCGAACAATTCGCTGCGTCCGGCGCCCATCAGGCCATAGATACCGAGGATCTCGCCGGCGCGCAGCGACAGCGAAACATGATCGACCGCCAGCCCGCCAGTCGCGCGCGGCAGGCAGATGTCCTCGGCGCGGAATATCTCCTCGCCCGGGACATGGCCGTCAGCCTTGGCGAAATCCTTGGCGTCGGAGCCGATCATCTGCCGAACGATCCACTGCGTGTCGACGTTTTTCATCTCCTCCTGGCCGGTGATGCGGCCGTCGCGCAACACGGTGATGTAGTCGCCGATGCGGATCAGCTCCTCCAGCCGGTGCGAGATGTAGACGATGGCGACGCCGCGCGCCTTGAGGTCGGCGATCACCTTGAACAGGATCTCGACTTCCGCCGCACTCAGCGCCGAGGTCGGCTCGTCCATGATCAGGATGCGCGCGTCGAGCGAGACGGCCTTGGCGATCTCGACCAGTTGTTGCTGGCCGATGCGCAGATCCTCGACCAGCATGTCCGGCCGGATACCGGCTTCGAGCCGATCGAGGAATTCGCCGGCCCGCCGCTCCTGCTCCTTGCGGTCGATCTTGCGGAACCGGTTGGTGATCTCGCGCGTAGCAAAAATGTTCTCGGCAACCGTCATGTTGCCGAACAGGTTCAACTCCTGGAACACCATGCCGATGCCACGGTTCACTGCGTCACCCGAGGAGGAGAAGGAGACCTCGTTGCCGTCGAGGAGGATGCGGCCGGCTGTCGGCTGCTCGACGCCGGCGATGATCTTCATCAGCGTCGATTTGCCGGCGCCGTTTTCGCCAACCAGCACATTGACCGCGCCTTTGCGCACCTCGAAATTGGCCTGCTTGACCGCGACGGTGCCGGCATAGACTTTCGAGACGTCTTCCAGCTTCAGGATGATGTCGTGACCGGCCGCCGTGCTCATGGCTTCGGCCCGATCTCGGCCTCCGCCGGGGTCACCAATGGCAGGTCCTGGCCGCCTTCGATCGTGTAGGCGCCGAGCACCTTGGCGGCGCGTCCTTCCAGCGCCTCGCGTGGCAGTTTGGACAGCACGGTCTTGTCGGCATAGGCATTGAACGCCTTGCCGAACTGGGCGAAGTCGATCTGGTTGGTGAAGTCGTTGAACTGGACGAAGTCGAGGCTGTCGCGCAGTGCGGTTCCGCGTATCGCCGGCCCGATCTGGACGCGCGCGTCCGCCTTGCCGTCGCCGTCGACGTCGATATCGATCGTTGCCGCGCGCGACTGCGTGTTGGCGGCGATGATCTTGCCCTCGACGCGGACCGCGAAGGTCCACGGCGAATTCGTCTGTTTATTGGGATTGCCGTATTTGACGCCGGCTGCAGCCTGATCTGTCTTTGCCAGTGCATGGACCTCGGCGAACGGCCCGGCCTTTTTCTGCAGGTAGGAGATGACCTTCGCCACCCAGATATCCTCGATCATCTTGTCCGGGTTGAAGCCGGACGCATTGGCGCCGTCTTGCGCGGAGGGCGTCGGCAGGATCTTGCAGGCGCTGAGGCTAAGGCCGGCGAGCGCGACAAGGGTCAGCCAGGTCAATTTCTTCGGCATCGCGGTCAAGCATCCCAGGGAAATGGAGACGAGGGACGAACTCTAGGTTCGCCCCTCGCGGATTGCATTGCGCCGGCTCAGTTCTTCAGCGCGAAGGTTTCCAGCTTGGCGGCGTTGTCGCCATTGACGAGTACGCAGTCCATCAACTGCTTTTCCTTCTCGGGCGACTTCTTATTCTTGATGAAGTCGTTGGCCTGTTCGACCGCCATCTGCGCCTGGGCATAGGCCGGCTGCAGCACCGTCGCCTTGATGCCGCCCGAGGTGATGGAGTCACGCACGTCGTTGGAGCCGTCGAAGCCGACGACGATGACATCCTTGCGGTTCGCAGCGGCGAGCGCCGCATAGGCGCCCATTGCCATCGTGTCGTTGCCTGAGATCACGCCCTTGATGTCGGGATTGGCCTGCAGGATCGATTCCATCTTGGAATAGGCCTCGGTCTGGCTCCAGTTGGCCGACTGCTGCGCCACCATCTTCAGGTCCGGATAGTCGTTGATGACATCATGATAGCCCTTGGAGCGGATGCCGGCATTGGTATCGGATTCCTTGCCGACCAGCTCGACGAAATTGCCCTTCTCGCCCATCAGCTTGACGAACTCCTGCGCGCCGAGCTGGGCGCCCTGGTAATTGTTGGAGACGATCTGCGCCACGGCGACGCCGGTGGCGTTGATCTCGCGGTCGATCAGGAAGGAGGGGATGCCGGCATCCTTGGCCTTCTGCACGGCGGCGACGGTGGCGTCGGCGCCGGCATTGTCGAGGATGATCGCCTTGGCGCCACGGCCGATCGCCGTGTCGATCAGTTGCGACTGCTTGTTGGCGTCGTCGTCATGGACGAGCACCAGCGCCTCATAGCCGAGTTCCTTGGCCTTTGCCTCGGCGCCGACGGCTTCCGCCTTGAAGAACGGATTGTCGTGCGAGGGGGTGATGATCGCGATCAGGTCAGCCGCGAAGGCCGGCGCCGCCGTACCAAATGCCAATACGCCGGCGAAAGCCGCAAGCGTCATTCTGCGAGTGAGTTTCATGAAGTCCTCCCGTTGAAAAGACATCGCCTCGACCAACCGAGGCCATTGTCTGCATTTGAATTCATCAGGCAGTGCGGGCAGCACGCGCTCGGTCAGGCAAGCCGCTTGCGACTTTCCAGCCGAGCCGATTTTCGCTCCCCGTTCCTCGCCATCCTCCGCTCGTCTCGACGTCAACTCCCAACGGAGAATGATCAATCCGAGTGCCAAACCAGCTTAGCCAACTGGTATGATGAGTCAATCACTAATTCAGGTGATCTGTATCTGAGCGTTCGGCGTTTCTTTCCTCTCCCCCAACGAGAGGAGGGAAGACGGAGCCGCTTCAAGTGATGCGCTGGATGCTGGCGGCGATCTCTTCCGGTTCGAAGACCCGCTTCCAGTCGTCGCGCATCAGCACCGGCTTGCCGAATTCGATGGCCTTGTTGCAGGCATCGGAGAACACGCCCTTGGTCTCGCCGAAGATGACGGCCCCGAGCACATTCATATGGCCGAGCAGGAAATCGAGTGCGGCCTGCCGGTCGACGCCACGCGCCACGACCTCTTCGAGGGCTTCCTTCATGACGACGAGCAGCGAAGCGCACACCGTCTCCGAAAGGCCAGGCTCGAGCAGCGCCATGTGCTCGACCGTGACGCGGTGCGAGCGCATCACCGGTGCCCAGATGATCTGGGCGATCTTCTCGCCCTTGGCGTAGTCCTCCTCCGGCCCTTGCATCAGCGCGCTGACGAAATGCTGCTTGGCTTTGACGCCGCCGAAAAAGTCCTTCTTGGCGGCCATGTCGGTCTCGTCGTTGAAGATCGGCGGATGGCAGGGATGGGTGACGAAATAGGTAAGATCGGGACGATCAGGCAGATGCCCGGCAAAGGGTGCCGCCGCGTCGAGCACCACCACCATCGTGCCTGGCGCCAGCTTGCTTTCGATGCTCGCCGCCACCTTGCCGATATGCGTGTCGGGAACGGCAAGGATCACGACATCGGCGCCGTCGAGTGCGGCGTCGGCGCTGACCGTGTCAAAGCCCAGGCCCGACTTCAGCCGCTCGCGACCGGCTTCGCTGACCTCGACATGGCGTATCGTGTAGGGCGATCCGCGAAAATTGGTCGACAGGCGGTAGCCCATTTTCCCGCCAGCCCCGAACAGCGCAATCGTCGTCATGTATCCGTTACTCCCGATCTCAAACGATGGCCGCGCCGATCGTCATGTTATTAACTGGTATAATCACTCTACCATGATTTGGCGATTTGAACAGTGCCCCGCTGACAGTCTCATGCCGGCTGGTCTCCGGCCGGCAGCGCAGAATCGTCGCCGCCGCGTGCCGGCTCGACCGGTGCTCGCCGCGTCATAGCCTGTCGTCCGGCAAGCGCGAGAACGAAGATGACGACGATGCCTTGCACGATGTCCTGGACGCCCGGAGGCAGGCCGATGATCTGCATCGTGGTGACGATCAGGATCAAAAGGATGCTGGCGAACAGGGTGCCGACAGCGGTTGCCGCGCCGCCGAAGATCAGCGTTCCGCCGAGCACCACCGCGGCGATCGACTGCAGGAGGTAGGGCTGGCCCATTTCGAGGAAGGCGCCGCCGATATAGGCGCCGAGCAGCAGGCCATCGAGCGAGGCCAGCACCGACGAGATGATGAAGGCCGCGGCGATCACCCGGCCGTTGTTGATGGCGGCGAGCCGGGCGGCCGCGCGGTTCTGGCCGACCGCCGACAGCAGCTGCCCGAACACAGTGTAGCGCAGCACGAAGGAGGCGGCCATCACGCCAAGAATGGCAATGATGGCCATGATCGGAACACCCGAAATGCGGCCCGTCGCCAGACCCTTCAGCGCCGGGCTGACGGCAAAGCCGGAAATTGCCTTGTTCGACAGCAGCGTCGCGGTCGCCAGCACATAGCCGGTCGCGAGCGTCGCGATGATCGCCGGAATACCGAGGCCGACGACGAGCAGTGAATTGAGCAGCCCGACCGCGAGGCCGAGCAGGAGGGCAGCGGCGACGCCAATCGCAAGGTTGGCATCCTGGCCCTTGATGGTGAGCAGCGCGACGAAGGCGCTGAGCGTGATCACCGAAGCGACGGAGAGGTCGATGTTGCCGCGCCCCGTCGTCACCACGAGCATCTGGCCGATGCCGACGACCGTCAGGAACGAGGCCGACAAGATGATGCCCGACAGGCTGGAGAGGCTGAAGCGGTTGGTGACCACCGAAAGCACCAGCCAGAGCAGGAGCACGCCGATCGCCGCCCAGATCCAGCGGTTCCTCTGCGCCCAGAACGTGAAGGCGGACAGCGCGTTCATTGTTCGCTCCTGCGGTCGGCGGTCAGGCTGCGCAGTGTCAAGAGCGCGATCAGGATCAGGCCTTGCGTCGCGGCGTTGAAGTCGCTGCTGACATTGAGCGTTCCAAGCAGCGCGCCGATCAGCGACAGCGTCACCGCGCCGGCGATGGCGCCGACCGGCGAGACGATGCCGCCGAGCAGCGAGCAGCCGCCCATCACCACGGCGGCGACGCTGAGCAGCGTGAACGAATTGCCGGAATTGATGTCGCTCGCCGTGTTGATCGCCGTCAGCGACAGGCCGGCGGCCGCCGCGAACAGCCCGGCGATCAGATACCGCACCAGGGCATAGCGCGTCGGCGACCATCCCGAGCGGATCATGGCGACGGGGTTGTTGCCGAAGCCGCGCAGCACCACGCCAAGCGGCAGCCGGTCGATCACCAACACCACCAGGGCGACCGCCGCGATGAGGATGATCGATGTTGGCAGGAAGTCGAGCGACCAGCCGAACAGCGCCGTCAGCCATTCCGGACTGGCGCCGCCCGGCGTCGGCTGCAGCGCATAGCCCAGCCCCACCCAGATGAAGGACGCGCCGAGCGTGACGACGATGGCCGGGATTTTTCGCGCCTGGATAAGGCCACCGAGACCGGCATAGGCAACGACCGCGGCCAAAAGCGCCAGCGCGCCAAGGTATGGCTGATCGTAGAGCAGCGTGGCGCTGAGCACGCTGACCAGGCCGGCGAAGGCGCCGACGCCGAGATCGATTTCGCTGCCGCCGACGATGAACATCTGCGCCGCCGTCACCAGCACCAGCGACAGTGCCGGCATCAGCAGCAGATCGAGGCCGAAGATCGAGGCGACGGCGGGATTGGCCGAGATCATCACGGCGAGCACGGCGGCAAGGCCGATGAACGGCGCTGCATTGACCAGCTTGCGGCCGAGTCCGGCTGCGGCGGCATCCTTGTGGCCGGCGCCGGCCAGCCTGTCCGTCGGCTGGGTGAAAGAGGCGCCGACAACGGCCGATTCGGTGATCGCTTCGCCTGAGAGTTCCCGCACGATACGCCCGCCGGCAAAGACCAGCACGCGGTCGCAGGCCAGCAGTTCGGCGTCCTCGGTCGTGTGCCAGACAAGTGTCCGTCCGCTGCGCGCGATGTCGTTACAGAGCCGGTAGAAATCCTGCTTGGTGGCGATGTCGACGCCGCGCGTCGGATCATCGAGCAGGATGATCGGCGTGTCGGCGACGAGCGCGCGGGCAACCAGCGCCTTCTGCTGGTTGCCGCCGCTGAGCTCGGTGACATTGGAACCGAAGCGCCTTTCGTCGAGCCGCAACTTGCTGGCCGCGCCGGCGGCCGTGTCGCGGTTGCCGCGATCGGAAACCAGGCTGAGTGCCGGGCGGCGGGCCAGTGCGCCGATGCTGATGTTTCCAAGCACGCTCCACAGCGGGAACACGCCTTCCTTCTGCCGGTCTCCGGCGATGAAGCTGGCCTGCGCATGTCTCGTGACCGCCGCGCTCTGCTTGCGGTCGGGCCTGAAGATGGCGTGCAGCAGCTCCTTCTGGCCGCTCCCTTCGAGGCCCGCCAGCCCGACGATCTCGCCGCGCACAATGTCGATGTCGTGGCCGAGCTCTGCCGTCAGCGCGCCGGAGAGCCGCACCAGCACGTCCTGGGCCGAGGCAGCGGCGACGGCGTGCTGATGCACCGGATTGGCATCGCCGCCCATCAACTGCACCAACTTGCCGATCGAGGCGTCCGCGACGTGGCCCCGCCATGCGGTGCGTCCGTTGCGCAGCACCACGATCTCGGCGGCGATGTCGATGATCTCCTGCAGCTTGTGGCTGATGAAGATGAAGGCAAGCCCGGCCTGTGCCCGTTCACGGACGAAGGCGCGCAACTGTTTCGAGCGGTCGAGATCGAGCGAGGATGTCGGCTCGTCGAGCACGATCAGCTTGACGCCGGGCGTCGCCGCGGCGCGGGCGATCTCGACCATCTGCCGTTCGGCAATGGAGAGGTGGCCGACCTCGGCGTCGGCATCGATGGCGTTGCCGGGGAAAACCGCGTCCAGCGCCTCGCGAGCGCGAGCCCGATAGAGCGCGCGCCAGCCGGGCCGGCTGGCCGCGTCGCCGGGGGTTTCCAGAAAGAAGTTCTCGGCGACCGACAGGTTGGCGCAGAGCGACAGCTCCTGATGCACCATGCGGATGCCGCGCCGCTGCGCTTCGCCGGTGCCGTAGTCGCTGAAGTCAAGCTCCTCGCCGGCGAAGGAAATGGAGCCCAGCGTTGGCCACATCGCGCCGCACAGGATGCGCATCAACGTCGATTTTCCCGCGCCGTTGCCGCCGACCAGCCCGATCACGCAGCCGGCGGCGACGGAGAGGTCGATTCCGGCATTGGCGAGGGTCGGTCCAAAACTCTTGGTTATTCCGGTGAGCGTGACGACGCTTGGCCGGATAGGGGCGGCGCGCGCCGCGGCTGCGGCGCTGTCCTGTTCGGCAACGGCAAGCTGGGACATTCGTCCTCCGTTTCTTCGATCGCCAGCGTCGGGCGCAGCCTTGCGGCGGCGCCCGATCGGTAGAGCTGGTGGTGTTACTTGCTCAGCAGGTTCTGCTTCACCCAGTCCAGCGAGTAGCTCGGACTGATGATCTGGCCGCCCGGCAGCTTCGCATAGTCCTTGAGGTTGCTGGCATCGACCGTAGCCACCGGCATGATCATCAGCTTGGGCGCCTTGGCGCCCTTCAGCAGCGACAGGCCGAGCCAGAAGGCGGCGCCGCCGATGCCCGGCGTGGTGTTCATCGACACGGTCTGGTAGCCATTCTTGGCATTCTCGTCAGCCCACCATTTGACGAAGTCGGTGCCGCCGCCGCCCTCGATGATCGGCATCTTGCCGGCGTAGTCGCCGCCATATTGGACGAAGGCCTGCGCAATGCCGACGTCGTCGCTGCCACCCTGGCCGAGCACGGCGTCGACATGCGGCAGCGAGGGCAGCACGTTGGCGATCGCCGCCTGCGCCACCGAGGCGGTCGCCTGGCCATAGACGGTAGCAACCACCTTGATGTCAGGGTACTTCGCCAACACCGACTGCTGCGCGTTGAACATGTCGTTGTCGGGCGCCGAGCCCTTGACGCCGCGCACCTGCAGGACGTTGCCCTTGCCGCCGAGCATCTTGAAGACCGCTTCGGCCTGGGTGGCCTTGTAGCCCTTGAAGTCGAAATTAAGCTGGTAGTTGCAGGGCGCCGAGGCCACAGAATCGAAGGAGATGACGATGATGCCGGCCTTGCAGGCTTTTTCGATGATGCCGTTGACCGCTGTTTCCGAGGCGGCGTCGACAGCGAGCACGTCGACCTTCTTGAGGATCAGTTCTGCGATCTGGCTATTCTGCTGCGCGACGGAGCCGTCGCCGTTCATGACGATATAATCGGCGATCTGCCCGGCGGCCTTGGCTTCCTTGGCCGAGGCTTCGAATGCTTCCACCATCTGATGCCGCCAGGTGTTGCCGTAATAGGCGTTGGCGAGCGCGATGACCGGCGCGTCCGAAGACGCCATTGCCGGCATCACCGTAGCGCCCACCATCGCAGCGCCGGCGAGCGCCGCCACAGTTGCAAATCTCATGGTATTTCCTCCCAAAAACACGATCGGCTTGGCTGCCACACTTGAGCAAAGCGCAACCCGTTGGGACACGCTATGTCAGGTACATATTATACCAGCATACCAAATAGGCAAGCGCTTTGCTGGCTACGCGGGTCGCCGGCTGAGCAAGCGTGGGCCCACCAATCCCGTTGAATTGGCATGTCGTCTGGTTCCGACAGCCCCGGACCCCGAGGGTTAGGTCGAGACTTCCAAGCCTCCATGCGAACCGTCCGCTATCGCCATCCCGAAATCGCGGAGCTGCCAGTCGCTTTCGTGCCGATCAAGGGCTGTTTCTAGCCGTCTGAAAGGAGCCGGACTTACTTGGTGAACTGAAATGACGACGTGCCATGTCACGACCGCTTTATTCTCACCCACTTGCCCACGTGACGAACAATCTCGGATGGCCCCTTGAAGTCGGGAAGGAAGGAGGTGATTTGTCGGATCGGATATACCCAATAGCCGCCGGTCGTGCGGAAAACGGTCGTTTCCGGGCACAAACACTGCTCTCACCTTATTTGCCGATATAAGCCGCCAGTTCGTCAGGCGTCCCCATTGGGAAGGCCTCCTTGAGATAGTTCAGAAACGCTGACACCCGAGCGCTCAGGAGCCGCTTGGACGGGTAGAGCGTCCAAAGGACAATGTCAGGTCCGTCGACCTCGCCCCATTCTACCAGCGTGCCGTCTGCGAGATCGTGGCTCACGAGCGACAAAGGTAGGCGGCCGGCGCCAACGCCGGCTCGCACCGCGTCCCGGACCATGACAAGGGATGTTAGCGCCAGAACGGGCTCGATCATAATTTGGGTCGGGCCGGTGGCGGTCATCACTTGCCAGGTCAGTCGATCGCTCGCCGATCGTACGACGGCGAGCGCTGTCGTGTTCCCCGTCGGCCGGGCGAGACCCGGGCTAGCGGCGACCACCAGTCGATCGTGCAGGAACGCCCGCCCGACAAGGGTCTCATCCGGATTCGGGTTTACTCGGATCACCAGATCAAACCCCTCCTCGATCATATCCACAGCGCGGTCTTCCGTGGAGACCTCAAGCCGGACTTCCGGGTACTTCAGCGCAAAACCGGCGGCGATCTTGCCCATTGCGGTTTGAGAAAAAAGCAATGGTGCACTTATCCGCAGTTTGCCTCGCGGCTTCTGTCCGCCCGAGGCAATCGCTGCAGCGGTTTCGTCCAGTTCGGTCAGCAAATGGCCTGCCCGTTCGTAGAGCGCCCGCCCTTCCTCGGTCAGTTTGAGTGTCCGCGCGCCACGCTCGACAAGTCGCAATCCCAGGCCAGCCTCAAGTTCTGCCACCCGTCGCGACAAAGTCGCCTTGGGGCGAGTGGCGGCCCGTGCTGCACGGCCGAAGCCGCCGTGGCGGGCCACGAGCACGAAATCCGCGAGAGCCAGCAAATCCATCTGTTCCACCAATGGGACGTTGTGTCCAATATTAGCGTCTATCGCATCGTCTGTGAACCACTCATATTCACGACAACAACCTACCCAACTGCAAACGTCTCACCCAACGAGGAACAAAGCCATGACCAAGTCCACAAACGACAAACCCCACGCCCCGCAGACCAAAATATTGGTTTTGGGGGCGACGGGGCCGACTGGCCGTCTCATCGTCAGCCAGGCATTGGCACTCGGATATGAGGTGACGGCACTGGTCCGATCCCCCAAAAAAGCGGCGGAGATGAAGGGCGTTCGGCTTGTTGTCGGCGACGCCCGCGATGAGAAGACCCTACGCCAGGCCGTCAGCGGGCAGGATGCCGTCATCAGTGCCCTGGGCACTCCGGCCAGCCCGTTCAAGCAGGTGACGCTGCTCTCGACCGCGACCCGCGCGCTCGTCAAGGCAATGAAGACGGAACGCATCTCGCGCCTGATCACCATCACCGGGATGGGCGCGGGCGACAGCGCCGGCCATGGCGGGTTCCTGTTCGATAACGTGATTTTCCCGCTGCTCCTGCGCAACGTCTATGCGGACAAGAACCGGCAGGAAGCCGTCATCCGTGAGTCCGATCTCGATTGGACTATCATCCGGCCATCCGTTTTGAACAAAAAGGCGGGACGCGGCAATGTCCGCACTCTAACCGATCTGTCCGGCCTCCATGGCGGGACCATCTCGCGGGAAGACGTTGCGAAATTTGTCCTCGACCAGGTGCATAGCGACGCCTGGCGGCATCGTTCGCCACTGATTACGTGGTGAAGCCCGTCACGCCCCATCGTCAAACCAGCGGCGGTTGCCGGCAACCCGTTGGCGCATAAAGTCGACGAGGGCTCGTGCAGCCGGGCTGCGTTCCTTGCCGACAGGCTAGACTGACATCGACGGCTGGACCGCTCCAGTCGGGCAGAACGCGAACGAGATTGCCGGCCTCGATCTCAGGCGCGGCCATATATCTCGCCGTAGCGGCGATCCCAGCCCTGTTCAGCACCATGCGATCTATTGCTTTGGGATCGTTGGCGGTGAGCCGAGCGGACCGGTGCAACCTATGAAGCCACTTCTCGAGTGAGCGCGTCCGCGGCCGCTGGCGCCATTGCGGATCTGACGGCTACGCTCGAGGCGAAGATCCTGCGATGTCCGCGAAGCTCGAAACAATGCTGGAGCGTGTCGATGTCGTAGCGACCGTCCATCGGCGGACCTGTCAGTCGAATGACATGCAGCGTTTCGACGTCTCCGCTTTCGCCGGAGATCTCGTGAGCGACGTCATCGGTATCAGCGGGCGCACGGACGCTACCCTGGTCGCCATGTTCCCTGCCAATTCTTGCCATCCCGGAAGCCGGATCCGCAGCACTCGACGCTGCCGCTTCATTCCTCCGACCAAGGCTCCTATCGTTCCACCAGTGAGACGGTACGTCTATATCTGTCATCTATTGGGTATGAATTTGGGCCGTTAGATTGTTACCAGACTTAAACAACCAACCAGGAGTAGCCTCTATGACCATCCTCGTAACTGGCGCGACCGGCAATGTAGGCCGCAACGTTGTCGAACAACTAGTGAACCGTGGCGCCGACGTGCGCGTTCTGGTTCGCGACCCGTCCAAGGCCAATTTCCCGGCCGGCGTCGAAGTCGCCCAAGGCGACCTGCTCGACGTCGACGCGCTGCGTAGCGCCTTCTCGGGCGTGTCCACGCTGTTCCTGCTGAACGGGGTAGTGGCCGACGAATATACCCAGGCGCTCGTCGCCTTGGCCGTTGCTCGCGAAGGCGGCATCGAGCGGATTGTCTATCTCTCGGTGATCCACAGCGACATCTACGTGAACGTGCCGCACTTCGCGGGCAAGTTCGGCGTCGAGCGGATGATCGAGCAGATGGGCCTCAACGCCACCATCCTGCGCCCGGCCTACTTCATGGACAACGACATCACCGTCAAGGACGTGATCACCGCCTACGGCATCTACCCCATGCCGATCGGCAGCAAGGGCCTTGCCATGATCGACGCCCGCGACGTTGGCGAGATCGCTGCGATCGAGCTTATCCGCCGCGAGCGGTCGTCCACGCCGCTCCCGCTCAACCGCATCAACCTGGTCGGCCCGGATACGCTGACGGGCGCCGATGCCGCGGCGATCTGGACGGACGTCCTCGGCCGCCCGATCGCCTACCCCGGCGATGACACCGCGGGATTTGAGCAGAACCTGCGACAGTTCATGCCGAGCTGGATGGCGCTCGACATGCGGCTGATGGCCGAGCGCTTCTTGACCGACGGCATGGTCCCGGACGCCGGCGATGTCGATCGGCTGACCACTCTGCTGGGCCGCCCGCTGCGCTCGTACCGCGACTACGCCGCTCAGATCGCTGCCTGAGCGCTGCTGTCCACAACGCCCAATCAAGGAACAGACTATGGTCTACTCAACCGCAACCGTTCCGGTGAACCCCGCCGGCGAGACCACACTCACGCGCGAACAGGTCTGGAAGGGCCTTGAGCTGAAGGCGCGTGACGCGCGCCTGTTCCTCCCGCCCGGCCTCTGCACGCGCTGCGACGTCGTGGAAGAGAGCGCGACCCACTTCGTGCGCGAAGCCACGATCGCCGGCGCCGAGCTCCGCGAAATCATCACCCTTGAGCCGCAAGGCAAGATCACCTTCTTGCAGGCGACCGGCCCACGCGAAGGCGCGATCATCAACGAGCTGTTCGAGGATGATGCCGGCGAGCTGCAGCTCAAGTTCTATTGCTACATCGGTCTTCGCGGCAAGGAGCCGAATGGCCCCGAGGAGCAGGCTGAGCAGACGCAGTTCGATAGCGAGGAGAAGGGTTACAAATCCGCCCTGCTGTCGACGCTGAAACGCACCCGCGAGCTGCTTGCCGCAGGCAGACTCTGATCCTCAGCCCCCTCAACAAATCCAACAACCACGAGAAAACACATGACCTATGTCTGGTCCACTTTCAAACTCGGCAACCTGCAACTGCCGCATCGCCTCGCCATGGCGCCGATGACCCGAAGCCGGGCTAAGCCTGACGGAACACCCGGTGATCTGGCTCCCGAGTATTACGCACAGCGCGCCACGATGGGTCTTCTGATCACCGAGGGCACCCAGCCGTCCGAAGACGGGCAGGGGTATCTGGCCACGCCCGGGATCTACAACGACAATCACGTGGCAGGGTGGCGGAAAGTTGCCGACGCCGTCCATGAGGCGGGCGGTCGTCTGTTCATCCAGCTCATGCATGTCGGCCGCAGATCCCATCCGGAAAACACGCCGCACCATCGCCAGCCTGTTGCGCCTTCGGCGATTGCCTCCGGTGAAAACATGTTCACGGTTAAAGGCATGCTGCCGGTTCCGGAACCGCGCGAGCTCACAACCGCTGAAGTTCGGCAGACCATCGCCGATTTCGCAAACGCCGCCAAGCGCTCGATCGAAGCGGGGGCCGACGGCGTCGAAGTTCACGGCGCGAACGGGTATCTGGTGCACCAGTTTCTTGCGCCGAACGCGAACAAGCGCACCGACGAATTCGGTGGTTCTCTTGAGAACCGCGCACGGTTCGCGATTGAGGTGGTTCAAGCGATCGTCGATGCGGTCGGAGCCGACAAGACGGCGATCCGGCTGTCGCCGGGACTACCTACGGGCAGCATCGCCGAAGGCAACGCGAACGACGATCTCTACCGTTACCTGGCGGCCGAGTTTCATAAGATCGGGATTGCCTATCTGCATATCCTCCATATCGGCAATGAAGCGCTCTTGGCGGACATCCGGGAGGCTTTCGGCGGGGTCTTGATCGTCAATCGGCCGGGCCGCTCGCGCGAGCAGGTCGGGGCCGATGTTGCCGCCGGGGTTGCCGACATGGAAGCTCTAGGCGCCATGGCGCTTGCGAACCCGGATCTGGTCACACGTCTCAAAGAGGGCGCGCCATTGAACGAGCCGCGGCCGGCACTGTTCTATGCCGGGGGCGGGGCTGAAGGCTACATCGACTATCCCGCTCTTTATCCCGCCTGATTTCACGACGCGGGCGAGACGCAAACTCGCCCGCGTCCGCAACGATTTTAATACGCCCTCCGGGCCCACAATGCCGGCTGGCTGAAATCATCTGGGAAAGCTCTCCGCCTCAGAGCGCCGGCGCCCTCTGGAGATCACCATGCGGTTGATTTCACCAGACCGGGCGCCCGGTGCGCATTCCGTGCAAATTCAGGCCGAGCTTCGCAGCATCAGTTCGGCGTTGAGCAGAATGCGCCCGCTTTCGCGTTTCGCCGCCTTTTCATCCAGCCGCGCCAGCAGCAGCTCGATGGCCATTCGACCGATCTCGTTGTAGTTCTGCGCGACCGTCGTGATCGGAGGGCAGGCGTAGCGCGACAATGGATGGTCGTCGTGTCCGGCAACCCGCAGGTCGCAATCCGCGCCATGGCCGACCTTCAGGCCGAGCTGGAACGCGGCGCCGATCACGCCGAAGGCAACACGGTCGTTGGCGCAAAGCACCGTCTTCGTCGGGAACCCTTGCGCCTGCAGGATGCGAAGCGCTTCGTCAAAGCCGAATTTTTCGAAATCCCATGATCTGATGTCGGCGACGGGCACGATTTCTGGCGCCATCTTGAACTGCTGCATGGCCTCGACATAGGCGTCCTGGCGTGCCGAGGCGTTGTTGTTGACGAGCGGCATGGCGAAGTAGCAGGGGGGCTCGCCAGACCTGCAGAGATAGTCGACGATGAGCCTGAAGCTCTGCCTGTTGTCGGTGCCGACGAACGAGGAGGTCTCATCAAGCGGCGAGTCGACATAGATCAGCGGGATGCTCGATCCGAGTTCGGCCAGGATCCTGTGGTGCGACTGCACGCCGAGCGGCGCGATGATGGCGCCGGCGATGTTCATCGATCGGAAGGTCTGGATCGCCTGGTCTTCCATTTCGGGGCGACCGTCGGAGGAGAGCACGAACGCCAGGAAGCCGGCTTCATTGGCGATCGTCTCGATGCGGCGCGTCAGCGCCATGTAGAACGGATCCGTCGAATTCGGGATGATGACGCCCAGTATGTTGCTGCGGCGGCGATTGAGATTGACGGCGAACATGCTCGGTCGGAAGTCGGACTTCTTCAGCGCGGCCTCGATCGCGCTGCGGGTGTTTTGCCTCACCGAACCGGGATCGTTGAAATATTTGGAAACCGTCGTGCGGGACAGACCGACAAAGGCGGAAAAATCCTCCATCGTTCTTATCGTCTTCGCCATCCATGGCCCCCTGTTTGAACCCGCCGTCTCGACCTTCTACTTGAGTCACCTATTTGCGCAAAGCCGGAGGGTTTTTCTCCCGGGTGCGCAAACGATCGGCCAGCAAGCGGAAGCCGCATGGCCCGGTCTAGGCTTGCGCGGAGAACTGCACCTTCATCGTCGTTGGGTCGCCGCTGCTCTTGGCAAAGAACGGCAGCAATTGCGACAGCGGCAACTGATGGCTGACAAGCCGCGCCATCGTGCCGTCGTCGCGTTTGAGGATATCGAGCGCCTGCGGGATGTTGCGGTTCAACGAATGCGAACCGGCCAGCTTGATCTGCCGGCGGAAGATTTCGAACGGCGCGACCGAGATCCTGGCATCGGGCGCGCAGACGCCGAAGACCAGTGCCGTGCCGCCATCGGCGGTGAAGCCGATCATGCCTTCGACCACCTTGGCGACGCCGGTGGCGTCGGCGACGAAATCGAAGCCGCGCGCCCGCGCCGACAGTGCCTGCGATCCGGACATCAACGGTTCCAGCCCGAGCGCCTCGGCGAAGGCCAGGCGCTGTTCGCTGATGTCGGCGACCGCCACGCTTGCCACGCCCTTGGCCCTGAGCGACAGCGCCAGAAGCAGGCCGATCGGCCCGGCGCCGAAGACCAGCGCATTGCCGGGTATGCTCTTGCCGGCCTCGACGCCTGCGGCACCGAGCCCGTTGAGGACACAGGCGAGCGGCTCGGCAAGGGCCGCCGTATCGAAGGCAAGATCGCCGATGCCATGCAGATGGTCGACGGCAACCACGCTGAATTCGGCGAAGCCGCCATTTTCGGTGACGCCGTAGGCCTTCAGGCTGGCGCACAGATTGGTCAGGCCTTTCCGGCAGGCGGCGCAGTGGCCGCACGGTATGTTGGGATCGACGGCAACCCTGTCGCCCGGCTTGACGGTGGTGACATCGTCGACGACCGCCTCGACCGTGCCGGCATATTCGTGGCCGGGGACCAGGGGAAACGCACCTTCGCCGTAGCGGCCATGCAGCACCTCGATGTCGGTATGGCAAAGGCCGGCGGCGCGGACGCGCACCAAAGCGTGTCCAGGCTTGACCTTTGGCAACTCCAGATCCGCCATGCCGGCGACGCCCGCAGCGGTAAATCGGATGGCCTTCATTGCAGTCTCCCTTGTCCTGGCAGCTAAGGCTTGGCGCGCGTCAGCTCATCCAGTTGCCGCCATCGACATTATAGGTTTGCGCCAAGATGTAGTCGCTGTCGGACGAGGCGAGGAACACTGCAAGCCCGGCAATATCCTCGGGGTTGGCGAAGCGGCCGATCGGCACGGACTTGGCCACCGCCGCCTTCTTCTCACCGGGATTCAGGCCCTCCCAGCGGGCGAAGTGAGCGTCGACGACCTCCCAGTGTTCGCCGTCGACGACGCCGGGCGCGATGGCGTTGACGTTGATGCCATGCTTGACCAGCGCTAGTGCCGCCGACTGCGTGGCCGAGATGATCGCTGCCTTGGAGGCGCAATAAAGCGTCACCAGCGCCTCGCCGCGGCGGCCGGCCTGGCTTGCCATGTTGATGATCTTGCCGCCGCGACCGCGCTTGATCATCAGATTGGCCACCGCCTTCATCATGAACAGCGGCCCCTTGAGATTGATGTCGAAGACCTTGTCGTAGCTCGCTTCGGTGATGTCGGTGATCGGTGCCATGTCGAAGATGGCGGCGTTGTTGACAAGGATATCGATGCCGCCGGACGTGCGGTCGACTTCCGCCGCCACCTTCTCGATCGCATCGAGGTCGGTGACATCGAGTTTGACGGCGCTGGCCGCCGAGCCGATCGCGGCGGCGGCCCGCGTCGCGCGGTCGATATCGATATCGGCAATCACCACGTTGGCGCCTTCGCGCACGAAAGCTTGCGCGAAGCCGAGGCCAATGCCGCGCGCGCCGCCGGTGATCAGGGCCGTCTTGCTCTTCAGTTTCATATTCGGTTCCAGCCTTTCGCGACTGTTAGAAACGACATTTGGTCGAAACGATATTTGGCGCCTGCCGGCGGATGCGTGGCGGCGTCTTCTCAGGCAATTCCTGTGGGAAAACCGTTACACGCTTTTCGCCAGATTGCTGCGAGGAACGCACGGACCTGCCGATTGCTCACACAATTCCGGGGAAAACCGCACCGCAATTTTCCTGGAGTTGCCTCGGCGGATCCGTGCATCCTCCCGGCCCGCTGCAACGGGAGGTATGGCGGGCCGGGATCGCCAGGAGGCGGCGCACATTCCGCCCCCTGGTCTAGGTCGTGTGGCTCGAGCCCACCTATTTGATGTAGCCCGCTTCCGTCATCGTCTTCTCCACGGCGGTCTGGGCGCCGTTGAGCGCATCATCGACCGACTGCTGACCGGTCACCGCAGCGGCAATCGCCTGGCCGACATCAGTTCCAATGCCCTGGAATTCGGGGATGGCGACGAACTGGATGCCGGTGTAGGGAACCGGATCCTTGGTCTGCTTGGTCGGGTCGGCGGATTCGATCGCGGCAAGGACCGTCGCGGCGAAGGGCGCCGCCTTCTGGTAGTCGGCGCTGGCATAGGTCGACTTGCGCGTTCCCGGAGGTGCCGCGACCCAGCCTTCGGTCTCGCCGACGCGCTGAACATAGGCTTTCGAGGTCGCCCATTTGACGAAGGATTTGGCCACATCCGCCTTTTTGGTCGAGGTCGGGATGGCGAGGCTCCATGCCCAGCCCCAGGCCGAACCGTTTGGCGTGACCGCCACCGGCGCCTTGGCGAAGGCAACCTTGTCGGCGACCTTGCTTTGCTTGGGATCATAGACGCGACCCGCGGCGGACGTGGCGTCGATCCACATGGCGCAATGGCCGGAGGCGAACAAGGTCTGGTTCTCGTTGAAGCCGTTGGAGCTTATTCCCGGAGGTCCATCCTTCTTCATCGTGTCGACATACCAGCCGATCGCCTTCTTCCACTCATCCGAATTGAGCTGCGGCTTCCAGTCCATATCGAACCAGCGGCCGCCGAAGGTGTTCACCAGCGTGCCGACGAAGGCCATGTTCTCGCCCCAGCCCGGCTTGCCGCGCAGGCACAGGCCGTATTGCTCCTTCGACTTGTCGGTGAGCTTGTCGGCGAATTCCGTGATCTGGTCATAGGTCGGCTGCTCCGGCATCTTGAGGCCGGCGGCGTCGAACAGATCCTTGCGGTAGAGTGTGAACGAGCTTTCGGCGTAGAAGGGCACGGCATAGAGCTTGCCGTCGACCGTCAGGCCGCTGCGTACCGGCGCGATCAGGTCGTCATAATCGTAGTCGTCGCCGAGATCGTTGAGCGATGTCAGCCAGCCGCTCTTGCCCCAGATCGGCGTCTCATAGCCGCCGATCGTCATCACGTCGAACTGGCCGCCCTTGGTGGCGATGTCGGTGGTGACCCGCTCGCGCAGCACGTTTTCCTCGAGCACCACCCAGTTTACCTTGTTTCCTGTCGCCTTCTCCCATTCGGGCGACAGCTTCTGCATGATGATCATGTCGCCATTGTTGACTGTCGCAACCGTGATCTCCTCGGACAGGGCAGCACTTGCCGCCAGTGCCGAAACGGCGGCCGACAGGCCAAGAATTCCGATACGCTTACCGATAGGCATTTCGTCTCCTCCTTTACGAATGCGCATGTGTAAGTGGACATGCGTATACATTTTATTGCGCTACGGAAAAGCCGAGTCAAGTGCATCGTAGACGGATTCTGGCCCTGTGCCTGCGCTCTGCATGCGATGGCTCGTCATTCAACGTGACAAGGAAGACCGCATGCGGCGCAAACTAAATGGTCATGCGTATAGTTTTTGTTGACTTCAACCTCACTCCGATTTACCTCGGCTGCGGACAGGCACTATCGTGCAGTCGGTGCGCCATGACCGGCGTCCGGCTGGGGGAGAAGGAATTGCAGCAATGAGCCGCCGAAGGGAGATCGCCTCCGAAGCCGCGGGGCCGACGATTACCGCCGGCGAAATCCTGGTCGAGATCATGGCGACGGACCCCGGCCTGGGTTTTCTCGAACCGCTGACGCTGGTCGGGCCATTCCCCAGCGGCGCGCCGGCCATCTTCATCGATCAGGTGGCAAGACTGGACGGCGGCGCCGGGCTCATCGGCTGCGTCGGCCGCGACGATTTTGGAACGATCAACCTGGATAGGCTGAGACGCGACGGCGTCGACGTCTCGGCCGTCTCGGTCAGCGACCGCTACCCCACGGGAAGCGCGTTCGTGCGCTACAGGCCCGACGGCGGCCGGGATTTCGTCTACAACATCGCCGAATCCGCCGCCGGGCAGATCCGTCTCACCGACGCGGCGCGCGAGCTGGCGGACAGGGCCGGCCATCTGCATGTCATGGGCTCGACCTTGTCGGTGGCCGGGCTGAAGGAGATCGTCGCCTATGCCTTGAAATCGGTGCGGGCTCGTGGTGGCTCGACCTCTTTCGATCCGAATATGCGCAAGGAGCTGATCGACGGCGCCGACGGCGCGCAATTCTCAGCGCTGGTCGACGATGCCGATCTGTTGTTGCCCTCCGGCGACGAGCTGCTTGCCGCCGCCGGGGTCGATGACGAATGCCAGGCGGTGAAGGCGTTGTTTGCCAGGGGTGTCGGCGAGATCGTGCTGAAGCGTGGGGCCGCCGGCTCGTCCTGGTTCGGCGCCGACGGCGCCAGGATCGATTGTGCCGGCTTTCGGGTCGACGAAGTCGCCCCGACCGGCGCCGGCGACTGTTTCGGCGCGACCTATCTCACCTGCCGACGCAAGGGCATGGAGCCGGCCAAGGCGCTGTTTTATGCCAATGCCGCCGGCGCCCGCAATGTCACGCGGCGCGGGCCCATGGAAGGCACCGCCGGCTTCGATGTGCTGGACAGCTTCGTCGCCGGGACGCAGAGGGCGACATGACGACCAACCCGCTCGCAGGCCTCGCCACCGCGCACAGAAACGGGTCGCCCTACGGCATCACCTCGATCTGCTCGGCCCATCCGCTGGTGATCCAGACGGCCATCCGGCGCGCCGTCAGGGACAAGGAAAGCAGCCTGCTGATCGAGGCGACCTGCAATCAGGTCAACCAGTTCGGCGGCTACACCGGGATGACCCCGGACCTGTTCATCGCCTTCGTGCATGAGATCGCCAGCAAGGAAGGGCTCGATCCCCGGCGCATCATCTTTGGCGGCGATCATCTGGGACCGAACCCGTGGCGCACGGAGCCGGCAGCACAGGCGATGAGCAAGGCCGAAGCCATGGTCACCGCCTATGTCTGGGCCGGCTTCAGCAAGATCCATCTCGACGCGTCGATGGGTTGTGCCGGCGAGCCGGCGGCCCTCGACGACGAGGCCATCGCGACACGGGCCGCGCGGCTGGCCAAGGCAGCCGAAAAGGCGGCCCGCGACATGGGTGGCGCCTTGCCGGTCTACATCATCGGCACCGAGGTTCCTGCTCCGGGCGGCGTCGATCACACGATCAGCGACCTGAAGCCCACCGAGGCGGCGGCGGCGCGGCGCACCATTGAGGTTCATCGCGAGATCTTTGCCCGGGAAGGGCTGTCGGAAGCATTTGGCCGCGTCATCGCCGTGGTGGTGCAGCCGGGCGTCGAGTTCGGCAGCCAGAACGTCGCCGCCTACAGACCCGAGGCATCGAAGCCGCTGACCGGTTTGCTCGACGAGGAACCGTCCCTCGTCTACGAGGCGCATTCCACCGACTACCAGAGCCGCGCGGCGCTGACCGCCCTTGTCGGCAACGGCTTTCCGATCCTTAAAGTGGGTCCAGGCCTGACCTTTGCGCTGCGCGAGGCGCTTTACGGGCTCGACCTGATCGCGTCCGAAATGATCGCGGACTATGGCGACAGGTCGCTTGCCCGCACGATGGAACGCGTGATGCTGGCCGCTCCCGGCCATTGGCACGGCCATTATCACGGCAATGAAGCCGATCGTTATCTGCAGCGGCACTACAGCTACAGCGACCGCATTCGCTATTATTGGAGCAACCCAACGGCCAGCGTTGCCGTCGGCCGCCTGCGTGAGGCGCTTGCCGGCGTTGCCATTCCCGAAACGCTGATGCGGCAATTCCTGCCGACGCTGCCGTCCGGGCTTGGACCGGCCGGCAATCCCGAGGCCATTCTTCACGCGGCGATCGGCCAGGTGCTGGCCGACTACGACGCAGCTTGCCGCACCGTCTGAACCCGTTGCAACGTCGCTGGAGAGGCGCATCCGCCTCGACTGCGCCGGAACCGAGATGATCCTCGTGCCGGGGACCGCATCCAATGACGCGGCGCCTCCATCTTTACATAGGCTTCCATTCGACCGGAAAGTCTAACGGCGCGTCACGGCCGCCGAAGAACGGTTCGCATTCAGCGTCAAAAAGACGAAGCGGGATTGCGCCGCAAAAGCTCTTGTTGTACGAACGTTCAACAAGAGCATTTGCGGGTACCTGCCGTGGTACGAACCGAGTTTCCCTTTGCCGTCGAAACCGTCGATCCGCTGTGGATCACGCTGGCCGACGGCACCCGCATTGCCGCGACGCTGTGGCGTCCGCGCACCGTGGACAAGGTGCCTATTATCATCGAGATGGTGCCCTATCGCCGCCGTGACGGCACCGTGGCGCGTGACATCGACATCCATCCCTGGCTCGCCGGGCACGGCATTGCTTGCGCCCGTATAGACATTCGCGGCAGCGGCGATTCCGACGGCGACCTGGCCGACGAATATCTGCCGCGCGAGCAGCAAGACGCCTGCGAAATCATCGCCCATCTCGCGGCTCAGCCCTGGTGCAATGGCAATGTCGGCATGACCGGCATTTCCTGGGGCGGGTTCAACGCGCTGCAGGTCGCGGCGCGCCGGCCGCCGGCCTTGAAGGCTATCATCGCCAACTGCGCTACCGACGACCGCTACGCCGACGACATCCACTATATGGGCGGCGCGCTGCTCACCGAGCAGGAGATGTGGTCGAACTTCATGCTGGTGAAGAAGGCGATGGCGCCCGACCCGCAGATCGTCGGCGACGCCTGGCGCGCCATGTGGCTGAGCCGCCTTGCGGCGACGAGTTCGCTCTCGGAAGTGTGGCTCGCGCACCAGCGCCGCGACGATTATTGGCGGCAGGGTTCCGTCTGCGAGGATCATTCCGCGATCGAATGCGCCGTCATGGCCGTCTGCGGCTGGGAGGACAGCTATTCGAACTTCGTGCCGCGCCTGCTCGAGCATCTGCCGGGACCGAAGCTCGGCATTGTCGGTCCGTGGTCGCATGCCTATCCCTGCCGCGGCGCGCCGGGTCCGTTGATCGGCTATCTGCAGGAGGCGCTGCGCTGGTGGCGCCACTGGCTCTGCGGCGAAGACACCGGCATCATGGACGAGCCGCTCTACCGTGTCTGGGTCACCGGCGAAGAACGGCCGCAACCTTTTTACCTGCCCGATCATGCCGGCAGCTGGGCTGCCGAGGATCAGTGGCCGTCGCCGCGCGTCGAGCGCCGCGCTCTGCATCTGAATGCCGCCGGGTTGAGCAGCGAACCGGCGCCGGGACCGACACTTTCCGTTTGCTCGCCCGGCACCGCCGGCCGCGACTGTGGCCGCTGGGGCGGCTATGGCGGCTCCTGTCCGGACATGCCCATCGACCAGCGCCGCGAGGACGGCATGGCGCTTTGCTTCGACACAGCCGCGCTCGACGAAGACATCACATTGCTCGGCGCGCCTGAACTGGACCTGCTCGTCACTGTCGACCAGCCGCATGTCAATCTCGCGGCCCGGCTCTGCGATGTCTATCCCGATGGCACGTCAGCGCTGATGACCTACGGCGTGCTCAACCTCAGCCATCGCGAGAGCCATGAGCATCCGGCGCCGTGTCCGGTTGGGACGCCTTTCCGCGTCAAGCTGAAGCTCAACGATTTCGCCCGCATTGTGCCCAAGGGACATCGCATCCGGCTGGCGCTGGCCAACCAGCACTGGCCGATCCTTTGGCCGCAGCCGCATTTGTCGACGCTGTCGGTCTTGAGCGGCGACAGCACGGTCATGCTTCCTGTGCGCCCGCCGTCGGCTCGCGACCGCGACGTCCGCTTCGAGCCTGCCGAAACCGCGCCGCCGTTTCCGACAACGACATTGGACGAGGGTTTTGATCGCCGCATCGTCACCGACGATGTCGGCTCTGGCGTGCAGACCATCGCGCTGACCTCGGACCATGGTCGCCGGCGCTATGACGATCGCGCCATCACCGTCTCCTCGGCCAACAGCGACACGATGAGCATCAGTAGTGACGATCCGCTATCGGCGAAACTCGTCACCGAATATCGCTGGGCGATTGCCAGCGGCGAGGCCGACACCGAAGCGATCGCCGTGACTGAGCTGACAGCGGACGAAACCCATTTCAATTTGAGTTGGCGGCTCGAGGCGCGAGAACGGGGGACGCTCGTCCACAGCGCCTCGGCAAGCCGGCGCATCAGGCGCGAATTCGCCTGAGGGAGGGGAGGAGGCCATGCTCGCATATGCAGTGAAGCGCATCGGTCTCGGCCTCCTGATACTCGTCCTTGTCATGATTGCCATGTACGCGGCCGTCTTCCTGGTGCCGGGTGATCCGGCAACCGTAGCGCTCGGTCCGCGTGCCACGCCGGAGCTGAAGCGGCTGCTGATCGAGCGCATGGGGCTCGACCAGCCGGTCTGGTGGCAGATCATAGAATTCTTCCGCAACGCGCTCACCGGCAATCTCGGCTACGACGTCTGGTCGAACCGGCCCGTGTCCACACTGGTGCTGGAGGCGCTGCCCAATACGCTGATCCTCGGACTGACGGCGCTTACCGTAGCACTTCTCATCGGCGTGCCGCTCGGCTGCCTGTCGGTGATGCGGCGCGGCACGGCGGCCGATGCGGTCATCGGCGTGCTCTCGGTTGGCGTCATCGCCGTGCCGTCCTTCGTCGTCGCCATCTATTCGCTGCTTCTGTTTGCCGTCACGCTGCGCTGGCTGCCGGCCATCGGCGCCGGCGAGGCCGGCGACTTCGTCAGCCAGGCCAAGGCGCTGGTGATGCCGGCCGGGGCAATAGCGCTCGGCTGGATCGGTTATATCGCCCGCATGGTGCGCGCCTCGATGATGGAGGTGATGGGCGAACCGCACATCCGCACCGCGCGCTCGTTTGGTTTGCCCGAGTGGAAGATCGTCTCCAAATACGCGCTGCGCATCGCCATCATCCCGACCATTTCGCTGGTCGCCGTCGGCCTCGGCAGCATCCTGTCCAGCGCCGTCTTCGTCGAGGCGGTGTTCGCCCGGCCAGGCATCGGCAAGCTGATCACCGACGCCGTCAACACCCGCAACTATCCGGTCGTCATGGGCACGGTGCTGATCATGACCGCCATCTATGTCTCCATCACCATAGCCGCCGACCTTTTGATCGCGCGGCTCGATCCGAGGGTGCGCGATGTCTTCCGTGGCTGATGCCTCGTTGTCCGTTCCGGACCGACAACGGTTTCCGCTGCTGCGCGCGCTGCTTGCCGATCCGTTCACCTGCGTGGCGCTGATCCTGGTCACAGGCTTCCTCGTCACCGCCATCTTCGCGCCGTTTCTGGCACCTAATTCGCCGGTCAAGATTGACGTGCTGCACAAGCTGCAGCCGCCATCGGTCGAGCATTGGTTCGGCACCGATCATCTCGGCCGCGATCTGCTGTCGCGCGTCATCTATGGCGCGCGTACCGCACTCACCATCGCCATGGTGTCGGTGGCGATTGCCGGTGCCATCGGACTGATGCTCGGGCTGATCGCCGGCTACGGCCCGCGCTGGCTCGATGCCATCCTGGTGCTGACGTTCGACAGCCTGAACTCGCTGCCGATGATCATGTTCGCGCTCGCCATCATCACCGTGCTCGGCGCCGGCACCGGGACGCTGATCATCGTCATCGCGGCGACCTCGTTCCCGAGTTACGCAAGGCTGATCCGAGCGCAGACACTGGCGCTGAAAAACAGCGACTACATCCTCGCCGAGCGCCTGATCGATGCCAGTGCCGCGCGCATCATCTTCATCCACCTGTTGCCGAATGTGGTCGGCCCGCTAATCATCCTTCTGTCAATGGACATTCCGGTCGTCATCATGGTCGAGGCCGGTTTGAGCCTCCTTGGCCTTGGTGTGCGACCGCCGACGCCGTCCTGGGGCTCGATCCTCTATGACGGCTACACCTCGATCCGTTCCGCACCCTTCATGGTCATCTTCGGCGGGCTGCCGCTGGTGCTGGCGACGCTCGGCTTCACCTTCCTTGGCGAGGGGCTGCGCGACTATCTCGATCCGCGTCTGCAATTGCGGAGGCCGGCATGACCGGCTCGCTCGCCGCCAGCGATCTCAGTGTCCGCTACGAGACGCCGCATGGCTCGGTGCACGCCTTGCGCCATGTCGATATCGAGGCGCATCCTGGCGAAGTCATCGGCATTGTCGGCGAGAGCGGCTGCGGCAAGTCCACGCTGGTCACCGCTTTGGCCAATCTATTGCCGGCGAACGCCCGCGTTGACGGATCGATCCACTATAACGGTGTCGACCTGGCGAAGCTCGACGCGCACCATCAGCGCCTGCTGCGCGGCGACGAGATCGCGCTGGTCAGCCAGGATCCGATGACGGCGTTCAATCCGGTGCTGACCATCGGCGACCAGCTTGTCGACTTCCAGCATCACCGCAAGGATCTCGGTCGCGCGCAGAAGCGGGCGCGCATAGCCGCCATGCTTGGCCGAGTCGGCATTGCCGACGCCGAACGGCGGATGCAGAGCTATCCGCACGAACTGTCCGGCGGCATGCGCCAGCGCGTCGCCATCGCCGCCGCCCTGCTGACCGATCCTGGCCTGCTCATCGCCGATGAGCCGACGACGGCGCTCGATGTCACCATGGAGGCGCAGATCATCCATCTGCTGCGTGAACTGCGGCGCGAGTTTAACGGCATCATCATCGTCGTCTCGCACCATCTCGGCGTCATCGCCGAACTCTGTGACCGCGTCTATGTGATGTATGCCGGCGAGGTGGTCGAGGGCGGCGAAGTCGACGCGATCTTCCATGACGCGCGCCATCCCTATACGCAAGCTCTGCTCGCCTGCGATCCTGCCCGTTTCCACGAACGGCTGGACAGGCTGCCGACCATTCCGGGCTCGCTGCCCAGCCTGACCCAACCGCCGTCGGGATGCGTCTACGCCCCGCGCTGCGACCGGACCTTCGCGCCGTGCGGTTCCATGGCGCCGCCACTGGTGAAACTCGGCGCGGCCCATGTCGCGCGCTGCCATGCGGTGACATCATGAGTCCGCTGCTCGCCGTGGAAGACCTTTCTGTTAGCTTCACCAGGGGTGGCTTGCTTAGCCGGCTGGTCAATCCGTTCCCGCTGCCGGGCTTCAACGTCATCGACGGCGTGACGCTGTCGCTAATGCGGGGCGAGACGCTTGGGCTGGTCGGTGAATCCGGCTCCGGCAAGACGACGCTGGCGCGCACCATCCTGGGCCTTATTAGGGCGGCCGCCGGCCGCATCGTCTTCGAGGGCAGGGACGTGGCGACAGCTGCCGATTTCCGCGCCATGCGGCGGCGCTCGGCGATGATGTTCCAGGACCCGGTCGCCTCGCTCAGCCCGCGCTTGCGCATCGGCACGCTGCTCACCGAACCGCAGATCATTCAGGGCGTGCCGATGCCGGACCGGCGCGCCGCGGCCAAGGCGCTGCTGGCGCTGGTCGGCTTGCCGGCATCCTTCGTCGATCGCTTTCCGCACGAGCTGTCGGGCGGGCAGGCGCGCCGCGTCGGCGTTGCGCGCGCGCTGGCGATGAAGCCGCATCTGCTGCTCGCCGACGAGCCGACCGCCGGCCTCGATGTGTCGGTGCAAGGCGACGTGCTCAACCTGATCGGCGAGCTCAAGCGCGAACTCGGTTTCGCCGCCATGATCGTCACCCACAACCTGGCGATGATCCGCCATGTCAGCGACCGGCTGGCTATCATGTATCTCGGCCGGCTGGTCGAGACAGGTCCAACGCAGGACGTCTTTTCCGCGCCGATGCATCCGTACACTGCGACGCTGATCCAGTCGGAACCGATCCCAGACCCGCGCCGGCGCAGCCAGACCCCCGCCGTCACCGGCGAGATTCCGAGTGTGTTCCGGCGGCCTTCGGGCTGCGAGTTCCACACGCGCTGTCCGATCGCGCGCAAGCGCTGCAAGACCGAGGCGCCGGCCTATCGGCCGATGGGCGCCGACCGGATGGTGCGCTGCCATTTCCCGCTGGAGACAGGCGGGCAAGAACGGGAAGCCTTTTCACGCGCTTCCGCAAACCAAAGGGGAAACTGACATGACAGAATGGACCATGGACAGACGTGCATTCCTGAAAGCGGCCGGCGCACTCGGCGCCGGCCTGGCGATAAAACCCAACTTTGCCTGGTCGGCCGCCGGCGACACGTTACGCATCCGCATGGAGGGCGATCTGCAGTGCCTCGATCCTGCCTTCATGAATGGCGGCATCGAGGATGTCATGATGCGCGGCATCTATGTCTCGCTCAACCATTTCGGCGACATCCGGAAAGGCTCGCCATGGTCGCTGTGGGGCGCGGAAAAGCTCGAACAGAGAGACCCCAAGACCATCGCCTTCACCCTGATCGACGGGCTGAAATGGTCTGGTGGTTTCGGCGCGGTCACCGCTGACGACGTGAAATTCTCGTTCGAGCGGATCGCCGACAAGGCGCTGGCATCGCCCTGGGCCTATCAGTTCGAAAAACTCGACCGTGTCGAGGTTGTCGATGCCAGGTCCGGCATCATCCATCTGAAGGAACCCTATCAGCCGATCTTCGTCACCAGCCTGCCTTACTATGGCGGCCACATCATCAGCCGTGCCGGCACCGAGAAGGCGGGCGGCAAATTCACCACGCAGCCGCCGGCAACCTGCGGACCCTATCTCTTCTCGGACTGGCAGCAGAAGCAGAAGGTGACACTGACGGCCAATCCGGACTGGCCGGGACCGAAGCCGGATTTCGGCAAGGTCGAAATCTATGTCGTGTCGGACGATCAGGCAGCCCAGCTCGCCTACGAGGCCGATGCTTTCGACTACACCAAGATCGCCATTTCAGCGACCAAGGCGGTCAAGGCCAGCCCACCCGCCGACACGACCCTCATCGAGGCGCAATCGACCCGTTATGTCTGGCTGACCATCAACATGCTGAGCCCACGGCTCAAGGATCTGAAGGTCCGCCAGGCGGTGCAGTATGGCGTCGATGTCGGGCAGGTCCTGACCGGCGTCTATGATGACCTCACCAAGCGCTCGACCGGTGTCGTCCAGCCCGGCACCAAATTCGCGCGCGCCAGCAACCTGATCGCTGCACCGGACTATGAGAAGTCCGCCGCGCTGCTCAAAGAGGCCGGCGTCAGCGACCTCTCATTGACCCTGACGGTGATGAACGATTCCATCCGCACCGCGACCGCGCAGATCATCCAGGCGAGCCTTGAGCAGGTCGGCATCAAGGTCGAGATCCAGCCTTACGATGAGGCGGCCTTCTGGGGCGTCGGCGACAAGACGCAAGGCGATGGCTACAAGAACATCGACCTGGCGCTGATGGATTTCGCCGGCGGCATCGATCCGTCGGAAAACCTGGTGTGGTTCCGTCCCGACCAGATCGGCGCCTACAACTGGTCCGGCTTCGACAGCGCCGAATTCGAAACCAGCTACCAGCAACTGGTGGCCGAAAGCGACGAGGCCAAGCGCATCGTCCTGTCGAACCGCATGGAGGATTTGATGGAGCAGTCCGGCGGTTTCGTCTTCATCTGCCACCAGCCGCTGGTCGCCATCCACAAGACCGCTTTCGACCCGGTCATCTATCCGGACGGCCACCCCAATCCGTTGCTGTTCAAGAAGAAGGCATGAACGTGCTTTCATGGACAGGAAGGGCATAATCGATTAGCTGGGGTTCATGACGGAAGCCCAACCAGACGGTGCAAAAAGGAAGCGCGGCGCGAAGAAGGCTCCGCCGCGCTTCAGCCGCGAGCAGGCCGATGTGCGCCGCTCCATGCTGATCGAGGCGGCGACGCGCTGCCTGTCCGTCGGCGGCATCGGTGCCTTCACCATCGACCGCATCTGCAAGGAGGCCGGCGTCTCGCGCGGCCTCATCAACCACCATTTCGAAAGCCTCGACGGGCTGCTGGTGGAGGTCTACAAATCCTCCCTCTACGCCAGTGTCAACAACCAGATCGCCGAGGCCAAGCGCCGCCGCGCCGAGACTTCCGATTGGTCGCCGCAGGCAGCACTTGCCGCCCTGGTGCACTCCAATTTTTCGCCGGAATATTTCAGCCGCGAGAACCTGCTGATCTGGCTGTCGCTGTGGGGCGAAATCGCCGTCAACCCACGCCTCAAGGCCGCGCACCGCGAACTCTACGACGCCTACCGGGCGGAACTCGCGGAGGACATCGCCGCGGTCGCGGTGCCGCGCGGCAGGCAAGTCGACGCGCCCGCGCTGGCGCGCAATTTCATCGCGCTGGTCGACGGGCTGTGGCTTGAATGGTGTCTTGATGAAAGCGTGGTGACGCCGCAGGGGGCGGAGGCGGCGGGGTTCGAGATGCTTGAGGGGCAGGTGGGGCCGTTGCGCGAGCCCTAACCTCAATTCAGCGGCGAACCACCCTCGCGTTTCCGCCGCTCCATATAGTCGCGCAGCGCCTCGTCGATGCCGGGGTCGATCGGCGGCTGTTCGTATTCGGCGACCATGCGCTTCCACACGACATTGGCGCGCTCGCGCGCGGTGATCTGGCCGCGCTCCATCCAGGTGTCGTAATTGTCCCAGTTGGACACCATCGGCGAATAGAAGGCGCGCTCGTAGCGTTGCATCGTGTGTGCCGCGCCGAAGAAATGTCCGGCCGGGCCGACCTCTCGCACCGCTTCCAGCGCCAGCGTGTCGATGTCGACCACCGGCGGGTCGAAATAGGCCGACATCATCTGCAGCATCTCGGCATCGATGACCAGTTTCTCGAACGATGCGGTCAGCCCACCGCCGAGCCAGCCTGCAGCGTGCAGCACCAGGTTGGCGCCGCCCATCAGGCAGCCCCACAACGACATGGCACTCTCATAGGCGGCCTGTGCGTCGACCGAATTGGCAGCGGTGACATTGCTGGAGCGGAACGGCACGCCGATCAGCCGGCACAGCTGCCCGGTAATCTGCGCGGCCTGCGTGTATTCGGGTGTGCCGAAGGCCGGCGCGCCGGTCTTCATGTCGACATTGGACGTGAAGCCGCCATACATCACCGGCACGCCGGGCCGCACGATCTGGGTCAGCACGATGCCGGCCAGCGCTTCGGCATGCTGCTGCGAGAGTGCGCCGGCCAGCGTCACCGGGCTCATCGCGCCGGCCAGCGTGAACGGCGTGATGACATTGACCTGGCCATGCTCGGCCAATGTGATCAACCCCTCCGCCATCGGCTCGTCGAGCTGCAGCGGCGAGTTGGTGTTGATGATGCCGGTGAAGACAGGCATCTCGCGGACCAGGTTCTCGCGCTTGGTGCCCAGCGAAATCGCCACCATTTCCAGCGCGTCGATGGCGCGACCCTGGCCAAGGGTTTGCGGCTGCCAGTTCTTGTCGAGCAAGGTGATCTCGGCATAGTAGAGGTCGAGATGGCGCGTGTTCTGGTGCAGGTCGAGCGGCTCGAACGGCCCGCCGCCTTCCTGATGCAGCACGTTGAACGACTGGATCAGCTTCAAATAATCGCACATCTCGGCATAGGTGCCGGGACGGCGTCCGCGATCATTGTCCATGACATAGGCCGGCCCACCGACCGAAGACAGGATGCAGTGCCGTCCGCCGACCTTGATGTTCTTTTCCGGATTGCGGGCGCGCAATTCGAAGGATGACGGCGCCATGGCGACGCGTTCCATCACCATGGCGCGGTCGAAGCGCACGCGCATCTCGCCTTCGTCGACATCGCAGCCGGCCGCGCGATAGAACTGCCGCGCCCGCGGCTGCAGCACGCGCATTCCAATCTCCTCGAGGATGGTGAGACCCATTTCGTGGATCGTCTGGACCTGGTCGGCCGACAGGATCTCGATCGGCGCATAGGGACGTGTCAGCTGCTTCCACGGCCGCTGCTCGATGCCGCTGATCTCGCGTTGCGGACGGCCGGGCCTGCGACGTGCAGCGATACGCTCCATAACCTCTCCTATTCAGCAGCTGTGCGCATATCGAAATCCGCCACCGCATCGACGATCGGCGTGTCGCGGCGGTAGGGCTTCACGCGGATTTCTGCACCGATCTCTTGCGCAAGCTTGTGGCCGCTGTGCACGGCATGGGCGATGGCGCCGGGCGCCAGCGCATCGCCGATGCGGTCGACACTTTTGATGCCGGCGGCGGTGAGCGCCTCCGCGCGTTCCGTCAGCGCCTCGTACAGCTCGTTGCGCGGCAAGCGCAGCCCGACGATCAGCACCGAGCGGCAGGCAATGTTGCTCTCCTCGCCGGTGAACAGATGCGCCAGCGTCGCGGTCTCACCGTCGAAGGATTTCAGGAGATGCAGCGTCGTCACCGGCACCTTGCGCCGCGCCAGCGCGCGATGCACCAGCGGCAGCTCATTGGTCATGATCGTCCAGGCCGACGCCTGGCCGGCGGGGGTGACGTAGCTGACCGGAATGCCTTGCGCGGCAAGATGCTCGGTCAGCACGCCGCCCATGTAGTAATTATCGAAATCGAAGACGAGTGTTGGCCCTTGCGGAAGCCGGCCGGCGGCGATGTCGTCGGGGGTGAACACTTCCGGGTGGTCGAGCCGGCCGACCGGAATCTCCATCGAGGAATAGAGCATGTTGGTCCAGCGCGCGCCGGTGGCCAGCACCACGCGGTCGGGCGCCAGATCGATGATCTCGTCCACGCCCAACGTACTCTCGGGGTAGAGCGAGACATTGCTCATTTCGCCGAGACGCCCAAGGCGGTAGTCGACGACGCGGTTCCAGGCCGACAGGCCGGGCAGGGTCTTTTCGAAGGCCAGCCGCCCGCCGAAGCTGCGGCCGGAGTCGGCAAGCGTTACCTCATGGCCGCGGCGGCCGAGCGTCAGCGCGCATTCCAGCCCGGCCGGCCCGCCGCCGACGATCAGGATGCGTTCTGGCGCATCAGTGCGCTCGACGCGTTCGGGATGCCAGCCGCGCCGCCATTCCTCGCCGGCGGTCGGGTTCTGCGTGCAGCGCACCGGTACGCCGTCATGCCAGCTCGAAATGCAGATGTTGCAGCCGATGCATTCGCGGATTTCGGCCTCGCGACCCTCGCGGATCTTGGCCGGCAGGAAGGGATCGGCGATCGAGGGCCGGGCGCCGCCGATGAAGTCGAGCACGCCGCGTTTGATCTGAGACACCATCGTGTCGGGCGAAGTGAAGCGGCCGACGCCGACCACCGGCTTTTTGGTCAGCGATTTGACGAAATCGATCACCGGCTCATGACTGCCTTCGCCGGTGAAGCGCGACGCCGAGCAGTCGGTCGGGCTGGAATCCATCTTGACGTCGAACAGGTCGGGCAGGTCGGCCAAAAGTTCGATCAGCTCATGCGCCTCGGAAGGCTGGTTGCGGCCGGGCCGGCCGCGCAGTTCCTCGATGCTGACGCGCAAGGCGACGCCGCAATCCTTGCCGACGGCCTCCTTGGTGACCTCGATCATCTCGCGCACGAAGCGCACGCGGTTCTCGATCGATCCGCCATATTCGTCGACGCGATGATTGTATTCCGGCAGCAGGAATTCGTAGCCGAGATAACCCATGCCGGCATAGACATAGACGACATCGAAGCCGGCCGTGCGCGCCTTGCGCGCCGCTTCGGCCTGGCATCTCAGCACCTCGCGGATGTCGGCCTTGTCCATGGTCTTCGGCCGCAAATTGCCCATGAAGCCAACATGGGTGGCCATCCATGGAATTCCCGACGGCGACAGTGGCGGCAGCCGGCTGGTCCGGTTCATCACCGACGCGCCGCCATGCCACAATTCCACGCCGGCCAGCGAGCCATGGCGGTGCACGGCCTCCGTCATCAGCGCATGGGCGCGGATGTCATTGTCGTCCCACAGCGTGGCGAAAGGCAGCGGTGCGTCGTCCGAGCTCGGATCGATCGAACAGGCGCCGGTGCAGATCACGCCCCAACCGCCTTCGGCCTTGGCCTCGCGAAAGGCTGCGCGCACACGTGGGAGCGCGTTGGTCATGCCGCTCGCATGCGGAACCTGATAGAAGCGGTTCGGCGCGGTGACCGGCCCGATCCGCATCGGCTCGAACAGGATTTCGTAGCGGGGATTGCAGGTCATCGGGGCTTCGCAAATACGCTTGTTGAACGATCGTACAACAAGCATATTCACTGATACTGCAGAACGCAATGGTGTTCACAACACGATCGTATTTGTCCAAATTGGACAGATATTGAAACCGGTCAGCCATATTTCGGGCTAGCTTCTGCTCGCCTGTCGTTCCTCGCCAGTCTCGAAGGCCGCTCGACCCCTTTGGGGAAGCGCTGCGTTCAGATCGCTGGCAACGGGCTGCCGGGCACTTTGGGAGGAATATCGTGACACTGTTTGCCGTCCACTGCCTGGACTATGCCGACGCCCTGCCCAGGCGCCTGGCCAATTATGACGCGCACAAGGCGCATCTTGCCCAGGGACAGGTCAAGACCGTCATCTCGGGTCCGCTGGTCGCCGGGGACGGCGAAACGATGATCGGCTCGCTCTTTGTGTTTTCCGCCGAAAAGATCGAGGATGTCAGGGCATTCAATGCCGCCGATCCCTTCAACGCGGCCAATGTCTGGCAGTCGGTCAGCATCAATCCGTTCCTGATGCGCGTCGACAACCGGAGCTAGAGCAATTCACCGTTTCACGGAAACGGCGAACTGCTCTAACTATTTGTTTTGACGCAATTCCTGTGGGAAAACCGTTTCACATTTTTCCTGGAATTGCTCTAGGCTCGAGGCGAATTCATGGAATCCTTCGTCTATAACGCCCAGCCGGCTCGTGTCATTTTCGGATCCGGCACCATCAAGCAGCTGCCCGCGGAACTCGATCGGCTGGGTTTGAAACGGGTCGCCGTGCTGGCAACACCGCCGCAGGAGCTGGAAGCGCGACGCCTTGTCGAACAGCTCGGCTGCCGCGCCGCCGGCGCCTACGCGCGCGCAACGATGCACACGCCGGTGGAGATCACCGAGGACGCGCTGCGCGTCATCCTGGACCTCAAGGCCGACGGGCTCGTTGCCGTGGGCGGCGGCTCGACCACGGGCCTGGCCAAGGCCATTGCGCTACGTACCGACCTGCCGCAGATCGTGGTGCCGACCACCTATGCCGGCTCGGAAATGACGCCGATCCTCGGCGAGACCAGGGATGGGGTGAAAGTTACCCAATCGAGCCCGAAGGTGCTGCCGGAGGTGGTGATCTACGATATCGACCTTACTCTGTCGCTGCCCGCTGCCATGTCCGGCACCAGCGGGCTCAATGCGATCGCGCATGCGGTCGAGGCGCTTTATGCACGCGAGCGCAACCCGGTGATCAGCCTGATGGCGACAGAAGCGATCGGCGCGCTTGCCGCCGCTCTGCCAGCCATCGCTGTCGATCCCGGGGACCGGGAAGCGCGCGCGAAGGCGCTGTACGGCGCCTGGCTTTGCGGCATCTGCCTCGGCTCGGTGGGCATGGCGCTGCATCACAAGCTTTGCCACACGCTCGGCGGCAGCTTCGACCTGCCGCATGCCGAAACGCATGCGATCGTGCTTCCGCATGCGCTTGCCTACAACGCGCCGGCGGTGCCCGATGTGATGCGCAAGCTTGCAGAGGTGCTCGGCACGGACGACCCGGCCATGGCGCTCTACGATCTCGCCAGAAGGGTCGGCGCACGCCGCGCGCTTGCCGACATCGGCATGCCGCAAAGCGGCATCGAGCTTGCGACGGACAGGGCGCTGTCCAACCCTTACTGGAACCCGCGCCCGCTGGAGCGCGAAGCGATCAAGGGCCTGATCGCCCGGGCCTATGCCGGGCAACGGCCGCGCCCCTGAGGCGCGGCGACATCTGGAGGAGGATCATCTTGGGCAAAGTCGAGGCCAGGCGCGCTGGGCCGCCGAAATATCCATATTTCGAGGAGGAAACCTCGGTCGATGTCGTCAATGCGCGCATGGGGCCCGACGTCGATCCGCGCCTGCGCGAGGTGATGAGCGTGCTGGTCAAGCATCTGCACGCCGCCATCAAGGAAATCGAGCCCACGCATGAGGAATGGCTCAAGGGCATCACCTTCCTGACCGAAGTCGGCCAGATGTGTTCGGACTGGCGGCAGGAATTCATCCTTTTGTCCGACACGCTTGGCGTGTCGATGCTGGTCGACGCCATCAATCACCGGCGGCCGAACGGTGCGACGGAAAACACCATCCTGGGACCGTTCTACGTGCCGCAGGCGCCGCGCTACGAGCACGGCGCGAATATCTGCCTGGACGGGAAGGGTGAGCCGCTGGTGGTGCGCGGACGCGTGGTGGACACCGAAGGCAAACCGGTGGCGGGTGCGCTGATCGACGTCTGGCAGACCAATGACGACGGCTTCTACGACGTCCAGCAGAAAGGGCTGCAGCCGGACTGGAACCTGCGCGGCGTGTTCACCAGCGGCGAGAACGGCGACTACTGGTACCGGGCCGTCAAACCGCGCTACTACCCGATCCCGGGAGACGGCCCCGTGGGCAAGATGCTCGGCGCACTCGGACGCCATCCCAACCGGGCCGCCCATATCCATTTCATCATCAGCGCACCGGGCTATGACCCGGTCATCACCCATATCTTCACGCCCGATTGCCAGTATCTCGCCGAAGACGCGGTCTTTGGCGTGAAGGATTCACTGGTCGCGGATTTCAAGGCGATCACCGACCCGACCAGCGCGGCGGAGCTAGGTTTCACATCTCCGTACTGGGCGGTGAATTGGGATTTCGTGCTGGCGCGCAAATCGGCGGACGCGGCCCGAGATTTGTGAGGAGGACGAGATGACGCTGAGCTTCGATCCGAGGGCGAAGGCCACGACCCTTTATCACGGCGAATTCCGGCCGATGTTCATCGGCGGCAAATGGGTCGCGGCGCAGTCCGGCGAGGTGATGCGGGCGCTCAACCCGGCGACGGGCGAGGTGCTAGCCACCGTGCCACGCGGCGCGGCGGCCGATGTCGATGCGGCGGTGGCCGCCGCGCGCGCTGCCTTCGAAGGGCCGTGGTCGAAATCCTCGCCCTATGAGCGGCAATGCGTGCTTTTGCGGATCGCTGATCTGTTCGAGGCGCATTGGGAAGAGCTTAGCGTTTCCGACACGCTCGACATGGGCCTGCCGATCACGCGCACGCTGGCCAACCGGCGCCGAGTCATCGGCATGCTGCGTTTCTATGCCGGCATGGCGACGGCGCTGCATGGCGAGGCGATCGACAATTCCATTCCGGGTGAGATCGTCAGTTTCACCCGCCGTGAGCCGGTCGGCGTCGTCGGGGCGATCATTCCCTGGAATGCGCCGACCGCTGCCTCGATCTGGAAGATTGCGCCGGCACTCGCCACCGGCTGCACCGTCGTGCTGAAGCCGTCGGAGGATGCCTCGCTGACGCCGCTGCTGATCGCGCGTCTGATGCAGGAAGCGGGCGTGCCTGATGGCGTCGTCAACATCGTCACCGGCACTGGCGCCGAGGCCGGCGCGCGGCTCGCCGAACATCCCGACGTCAACAAGATCGTCTTCACCGGCTCGACGCTTACCGGGCAAGCGATCGCGCGGGCGGGCGTGACCAACCTCAAGCGCGTTTCGCTCGAGCTTGGCGGCAAGTCGCCTGTTATCGTCTGCCGCGACGCCGACATCGACAAGGCGGTTCCGGTCGCGGCGATGGCGGTGTTCGTGCATTCGGGCCAGATCTGCATCGCCGGCTCGCGCCTGTTCGTGGCGCGCGAAATCCACGACGAGTTCGTGCGCCGGGTCGCCGAATTCGCCGGCAAATTGCGCATCGGCCATGGCATCGAGGCGGAGACCGAAATCGGACCACTGATCAATGCCAGGCAGGCCGGCAAGGTGGAGGGCTACATCAAGGCCGGCAGCGACGAAGGCGCGGAACTGGTCACTGGGGGATCACGGCTGACGGGTGCACTTTATGACGGCGGCAACTTCATCGCGCCGACCGTCTTCGGCGCGGTGTCGGACAAGATGACCATCGCGCGGGAAGAGATTTTTGGCCCGGTGATTTCGGCGATGCCGTTCGACACGCTCGACGAGGCGGTGGCGCGCGCCAATGCGACACCTTATGGCCTGGCGGCCGGCATCTTCACAACGCATCTGGGCACCGCGCACAAGCTGGCGCGCCGCATCAAGGCGGGCTCCGTCTGGGTCAACATGTACCATGCCATCGATCCGGCGGTGCCGTTCGGCGGCATGAAGATGTCCGGCTACGGTCGCGAGGGCGGCATCGAGCATCTGCACGAATATCTGGAGACGAAGTCGGTCTGGATCCAGACCGACTGATGTTCAGGTGAGGCCGGCCTACGTTCCCGCCTAGGACGACCTCTTCGGCTTCCTGTTCGGCGGTCCGCGCTATTATGTTCACGACGGCGGCAGGCGCCTGTTCCTACAACCGGGTGGGGCCGGACGCGAATGCGATAAACAAGATCAACGACCACCATTGCGGGAAATAGCGGCGACTTGCGGCACTCGTCCAGGGAATGAGGTCGGCGCGCTGCGGTCCGAATCGACCGCATGCCGGTGTCGGCAAATTTCCGGGAGCCGATGGTGATTTCCAAAGCAGATAACTATACAATTTCAATGGCTTGCTTGTGGATCCGCCAGTTCGTCGCGAATCTCCGCGCCATGTTCGTCGCGTGCCGGACTTTTCGCAGGCATCCTTTGCGCCCATCCGGAAAAGCGTGGAGCCGCGGCAGCCTGCAAGATGCCGTCCACCGTCAGCCACGAGCCGCGCGCGGCCATGTGTGGATGCAGTGCCGCCTGCCGTGGATTGAGCACGGGGGCGACGCAAGCGTCCGAGCCCTCGAATAGGCGGGTCCACTCGTCGCGGGTTTTGGCGGCAAAGATCGCCGCCAGCCGGCTGCCGAGCCGCGGCCAGAGATCGCGATCGAATTGGTTGGCGAATTGCGGATCGGCGGCAAGGCCAAGGCGGTCGAGGAAGAGCGCATAGAATTTAGGCTCGATGCACTGGACGCTGATGAAACCGCTATCGGATGTGCGGTAGACACGGCACCAATGCGGCCCGTCGAGAAGGCTGGTGCCCCGCTCGGCCGAGAGGCCGCCGATTTGGCCGAGCACCATCAACAGGTTCATCATGTGGGCCGAGCCGTCGACGATCGCCGCGTCGACCACGGTGCCTTCACCGCTTGCACGCGCGTTGATGATGCCGGCGAGCATGCCGATCACCAGATAGAGCGCGCCGCCGCCTATGTCGCCGACCAGCGTCGGCGGCGCCATGGGCGGCTCGCCCGGCAAGGAGGCGTACCAGAGCGCGCCCGACACGCCGATATAGTTCAGGTCGTGTCCGGCGGTGTGGGCGAGCGGACCGTCCTGACCCCAGCCGGTCATGCGGCCGTAGACCAGCCGCTTGTTGGCCGCGCGGCAGGCATCCGGACCGAGCCCGAGACGCTCCATGACGCCTGGCCGAAACCCTTCGATCAGCCCGTCCGCGGTGGCGATGAGGCGCATCAGCACGGCCACGTCGTCGGCATCCCTAAGGTCGAGCGCGATGGAGCGCTTGCCGCGATCGAGCAGCGAGCGTTCGGGGAGGCCCGGCACGGGCGCCTGCTTGCGGTGCACGACGATGACATCGGCGCCGAGATCGGCGAGCAGCATGCCGGCGAAGGGCGCCGGCCCCAGCGCCTCGACCTCGACGATGCAGGTCCCCTTCAGCATTCCACCCTCCACAGCGTTCGATCCCTGGGTATGCATAAGGCGACGGTGTGTAACCCCGCTCTTTTGGCATTGAAGCACGTGCCGCGCGCATATACTTGAGGGCGATGAAAAAAATCGGTTTCCTGTCATTCGGGCACTGGACGCCCTCGTCGCAATCGCAAGTGCGCTCCGCTTCGGACGCGTTGCTGCAGTCCATCGATCTCGCTATCGCGGCCGAGCAGCTCGGCGCGGATGGCGCCTATTTCCGCGTGCATCATTTTGCCCGCCAGCTCGCCTCGCCATTCCCGCTTTTGGCGGCCGTCGGCGCCAAGACCAGCCGCATCGAGATCGGCACGGCGGTCATCGACATGCGCTACGAGAACCCGCTCTACATGGCCGAGGATGCGGGGGCCGCCGACATCATCGCCGGCGGGCGCCTGCAACTTGGCATCAGCCGTGGCTCGCCCGAGCAGGTGATCGATGGCTGGCGCTATTTCGGCTACCAGCCGCAGGAAGGCAAAAGCGACGCCGACATGGCGCGGCATCATGCCGAGGTTTTCCTCGACACGCTGCGCGGCGAAGGCTTTGCCCAACCCAATCCGCGGCCGATGTTCCCCAACCCGCCCGGCCTGCTCAGGCTGGAGCCGCATTCGGAAGGCCTGCGCGAGCGCATCTGGTGGGGCGCCGCCACCAACGCGACCTCGGAATGGGCGGCCAAGCTCGGCATGAATTTGCAGAGCTCGACGCTCAAATTCGACGAGAGCGGCAAGCCTTTCCACATCCAGCAGGCCGAGCAGATCCGCATCTATCGCGAGGCCTGGAAGGCGGCCGGCCACAAGCGTGAGCCGCGCGTGTCGGTCAGCCGCAGCATCTTCGCGTTGGTCGACGACCGCGACCGTGCCTATTTCGGCCGTGGTAACGAGAGCCGCGACCAGATCGGCTTCATCGAGGAGAATACGCGCGCGATCTTCGGCCGCAGCTACGCAGCCGAGCCGGACGTGCTGATCAAGGAGCTGGCTCAAGACGAGGCGATCGCCGAGGCCGACACGCTGCTGCTCACCGTGCCCAACCAGCTCGGCGTCGACTATAACGCCCATGTCATCGAGGCGATCCTGACCCATGTCGCGCCGGCGCTGGGCTGGCGCTGACGGCGGCGCCGTGTAACCATCGATCGCGGCGGGCGATTCAGGAGGGTCACGGTATGGCGAAGAAGGCCCTGATTGCCTGGGGCGGCTGGGAAGGCCACACGCCCGAGCGCAGCGCCAATGTCATCCGCAAGCTGCTTGAGCGCAACGGGCTTGATGTCACGCTGGGTGAAGGCACGGCGCTGTTCGCCGATCCGGAGTTGTCGTCCTTCGATCTCATCGTGCCTGTCATCACCATGTCGACGATCGAAAAGGCCGAGCTGCAGAACCTGACGCATGCGGTTCGCGAGGGAAGCGGGCTCGGCGGCTTCCACGGCACGATGGGCGACAGTTTTCGCAACGAGCCCGACTATCAGTTCATGACCGGCGGCCAATGGGTCGCGCATCCCGGCAACATCATCGACTATCGCGTGGTGATCACACAACCGGACGACCCGATCACCAGAGGTGTCAGCGACTTCGCCTACCGGTCTGAGCAGTATTACATGCATGTCGACCCGAGCAACGAGGTGCTGGCGACGACGACTTTCACCGACGCGCATTTCCCCGGTATTGGCGGGGTCGTCATGCCAGTGGTCTGGAAGCGGCGGTATGGCGCGGGCAGGGTCTTTTACAGTTCGCTTGGGCACACGGCGGATGAGTTCGCGGTGCCCGAGATGGCGCTGATTGTGGAGCGCGGTTTGCTTTGGGCGGCGAGGGGGTAGCAGCGAGGGCGGCTTCCCACGACTTCGTCATCAACTCTGAGGAATGGTGGCGTCTCTGAGCCTAGCGTTCAGGGTGACGACGATCTTCCGCATGACTGCCGCGATGGCCACCATTCCTCAGAGTTGATGACGAAAGGAGGGAGGCCGCAATCTCACCCAATCCCACCCGTAACCACATAGGCACCGGCCGTACATCCATTCTCCAGCCGTACCACCGCCGTCACGATCGAGCCATACGAAACGCGCCAGACGCTGTGGAACCGCCTATGTTCAGCGGCCGGAACGAGGGCGCCCCCGCTGACGCGCGCGCCGCTTCGCTGCATTTCGACGGCCTCTCCGTTGATATGAACCTTGATGCTGGCGTTCTGCGCCTCTGCGCCGCCGGGCAGGTCGAGCGTGATGGTGATCTCGTCCTGATCGCCGGAAGCCCGCGTCTCGGCGGCAAGCGCGATTGCCAGCGGTGCCGACTTGCCATTGCCAGCCTGGCTTGACCGACCTGAAAACACATCATCCACCAGTTCAGGCGTGCGCGGCGGGCGAGTGCGGCGCTGTGTGGCGCGTTCGTAGTCGCCGGCCATGCGCAGCAGCCTTTCGTCGTCATAGGCCTTGCCGGCGAAGGTCAGGCCGACCGGCATGCCGATGTCGGCCATGGTGCCCATCGGCACGGTGACGGTCGGGATGCCGAAATGGCGCCAGACCAGATTGCCGTTGGCCACCCAGGTGCCGTTGCGCCAGGCGAGCGCCGCCGACGCCTCGTTGATGTCGGCATCGGCCGGCCCGACATCGGCGGCGGCGGGCAGCACCACGGCGTCGAGCCCATTGGCGTCGAGCCAGTCCTCGAAATCGATCCGCCTTGTCGATTCCAGCCCTTTCACACCCTCTTCAATCGTCGGAATATCCCTGAAGGGTGTGACGCCGGATTTCGCGCGTTCGACATACTCCGCCAGGTCGAAGCCGCCCTCATAGCGGTCGGGCAGCGTGCCTGGCGGCTGCGGGAAGATTTTCGGGCCATCGACCGAGGCGAGATCGGGCAGAGCAGGGTCGGCATTGGCGCCCAAAAAGTCGTCCCAGCCCCAGATGCAGAGATCCCAGAGTTCGCGGTCGGCGAACTCTTTCGGCACCAGACCGCGCTCGGCCATGGTGCGCGCGCCGGGGCGGTCACGCTCGCAGTTGGAGACGACGGGGAAATCCACCTCCACCACTTCGGCGCCAAGCCCTCTGAGATCGGCCGCCGCCTGCTCCCACAGGGCAAGCACGGAGGCACGGGTTTCGATCGGCCGGTCGGCGTCGGTGTCTCTGCCGATATACATTCTGGGCACGCCGAGCCGCTTGCCCTTCAGGGAACCCGCAAACGCGAGATCGCGATAACGTGGGGGCCGTATCTCTGAGCTTTTTGGCAACGTGACCCAGGGCTGCGCGCGCCAGAAATCGCCTCGCGTTTCGGGATCATCGGCAACGATCACATCGAGCAGTTCGAGCATGTCGTGCATGGTCCGCGTGTGCGGCACCACGACATCCATGGTCGGCACCAGCGGCCAGTTGCCGCGCACGGAAATGACGCCGCGCGACGGCGTGTAAGCGACCAGAGCATTGTTGGTGGCCGGCGCGCGGCCGGACGACCAGGTTTCCTCGCCGAGCCCGAAGGCACAGAAGCTGGCCGCTGTCGCCGTGCCGGAGCCGTTCGAGGAACCGGATGCAAAGGCTGCGGTCAGATAGTCGGCATTGTAGGGGCTTTCGGCGCGGCCATAGACGCCGCGCTGCATGCCGCCATTGGCCATGGGCGGCATGTTGGTGAGGCCGATCAGCACGGCACCGCCGGCGCGCAGCCGGGCGATGGTGAAGGCGTCCTCATTGGCGACGAGATGCTCGAAGGCCGGCGAGCCGGCGGCGACCGTCAGGCCTTTGACCTTATAGCTGTCCTTGGCGGTGTAGGGGATGCCGTCGAGCGGCCCGAGCAGGGCGCCAGCTCGGCGCCGCTGATCGGAAGCGGCGGCCTCCTCGAACATGCCGGGATTGAGCACCGGGACGGCGTTGAGGCTGATGCCGTGGCGATCGAAATGCGCGATGCGCCTGAGATAGGCCGCGACCAGTTCGACGCTGGTGACGAGGCCGTCGTCCAGCCCGCGGCGCAGTTGGTCGATCGTCGCTTCGACGAGATGAAGGCTGGCATCGGTCATCACTGGTTCCAGGCTGTTGTTTCGACACCTTGGATGAGCGAGCTCGCCAGCTTCGGCAAGGGTCAATCGCGCGGTCGTCGTCAGCCTTTGCCGGAATGTTGCCGTGGCCGCCCCCCAGGCGCGGCTCAGGCGTCTGCGCAGGTCTGTTTCATGCGCTCGATGATCTGCGCGATCAGCGCCAGGTCGCGCCGCGAGCCGGCCAGGCCGGTCAGCGGTATGTGCCTTCGGGGATGTGATTTTCACGGTTCCGCCGCATGACATCGCACGGATGTCGGCCGTCGCCAGTGGCACACCCGTTCCATGGCGACAAAAAAAGCATCACCCGTTGCAACTTCTGGCGGGCGGTTTGCGTTAATGTTTTTCCAGGGAGGAATACGGGGTTTGCATTGGACCACTTTCAGATCCTGAACGAGCCGCCGGGCACATGTTTCATTTTCGAAACGGAGTTGCCGGCAATGGTGGAAGGCAGGACGCTTATCGGGCTTTACCGGCAAGAAGTGCCGCTGCCCCTGTGTTTGGCCACCGAAGTGGGCGGCAAGCCGTGGGCGCCGCCGCCGCTGTCATCGCTGAGCAACTGTCAGACAAATAATACAGATCCGACACATCAAAACGGCTTGCAAGCGTAAGCCAAGGCTCGCAGAAGTTGCGCAAAAAGCCTACCGCTGGAGAAAAACGCGTATCGTTATCCAGCATGAAAGGGGAATCATGCCTGACCAGAATGCTCTGATCCGAGCGGCCATCGGACGGCTGCTTTCCGAGAAAACCGGAATGGCGGTCATTTCCATGAGAGAGAGTATCACCGAGCTGCTGGCCATAACCGGTGCGACGATAGCCGTCGAAACCCTGCAGGACATGCTGCTGGAAATGGCCGAGATGCGCGGCATGATGGTCGCGCTCGACGTCTAAGCAGATCGCCGTTTCACGGAAACGATGAACCGATCTAACTCCCTGGTTTTGACGCAATTCCCAACGGAAAGCGCTACGCGCTTTCGCGGGAGGCAGTCGGCAGCCGTTCAGCCAGGGCGGGGGCAAGGCGCTCTACTTTCCCCGACAGGCTCAGCGTGCCGTCGCCATAGATCATGCGACCGGCGCGGAAGGTGGCGCGGACGCGTGGCACGGGATGGCGGTCGGCCGCCACAAGATCAGCCAGAAGCCCGGGCTCGATGGCGCCGCGATCGGTGAGCCCCAGGGCGTGGGCCGGGTTGGCGCTTGTCAGTGCCGCCGCCGCCGCCAGGCCATCGCCCCGCAGTTCCGCCAGACCGAGAACGGCCGGCAGGATCGAGGCCGGATGGTAGTCGCTGGCCAGCATGTCGAGCAGCCCGGCCTCATAGGCCTGGCGGGCGGAAAGATTGCCGGAATAGGATTCGCCGCGTAGCGCGTTTGGCGCGCCCATGGCGGTATGCATGCCCAGCCTGCGGGCTTCCTGTGCAGCTTCCAGGGTCACCGGGAATTCTGAGAGCGCGGCACCCAGGCCGTGGACCAGTTCCACCTTTTCCAGCGTGTCGTCGTCGTGCGAGGAAAGCACGATACCGGCGGCTTGCGCACGCGCCGACAGATCCTGTAGGGCGTTCAACACATCACCCTGGCCGTTACGGCCGGCCATGCGCTTGCCGACGACCTCGGATGCGTCCGCGACGGACATGCCGCGCTCCTTGGCGATGCGGGCGATGTAGAGTTCGACGTCGCGGTACTGTCCCTGGCCGGGCGTGTGGTCCATCAGCGAGATCAAATGCAGCCTGCCGTCATCCATCAGCTTCTGCAGCTTGGGAATTGCCGGCGTGAAGGTCACTTCGAAGCGGGCATGGATGCGGTGATCGACCAAAAGGTCGTCCTTCATGCCGGCAATGGTGTCGATGATCGCGGTCGTATGATCTTCCGAGCGCAGCACGCCGCTGGTGACGCTGGCGCCAATGAAGGAAAGCGCGGCATAGGCGGTGGTGACCCCGCAGGAGGCGAGCTTCTTGTCGAGTTCGGCAATGCCGATCGGCATCGGCACGTGGACGCCGATGCGCGGCTCGACTTCCCTCTCCACCATATCGCCATGCATGTCGATGAAGCCGGGCAGCAGCAGGCGGCCGCCCCCCTCGATGTCGGCGTGCTCGACAGGCTTGTCGCGGATTTCGGCGATCCGGCCGTTCTCGATCTTGATCGCGCCGTTCGGGATGACGCGGTCGCGCAGGACAATTTCGAATTCACTCAGCCACATGTCAGGTCTCTTGCAAGGAAGCGGTTTCAAGGTCGCGGTCGACAAGGCCGGCGACATCGTCGGGGTGATGAAAAACTGGAATCACGATGCGCCGGCTTGCCGCCGCATCGGTCGCGATCTGTCCGAGACATTGCGATGTTTTCTAGTTCACTCGAATGCCGGTTTCCATTTGATTTTTATGACATTTTCATGAAAGCGGGCCTCCCCGGAGCGGTTCACCGTTTCATGGAAACGGCGAACCGCTCCAACTCTTTGTTTTGACGCAATTCCGGACGGAAAACCGTTCACACTTTTCCTGGAATTGCTCTTGAGCGCTCGCCTCAGTCGCTACGCGATCGTTCCGACAGCCATTCGGCGGTTTGCTGGCTGGCCTGTTCGGCAGAAAGCTCAAGGCTGAGCCCCCGCAGCAGGCCGTGCAGGAAGACCCCGGTGAAACAGTCGCCGGCGCCGATCGTGTCGGGCACGGAAACCTGCTTCAACGGCGTGACGTGGTTCAGCACCTTGCCGTCATAGAGCGAGATCGGGCGCATTCCGTCGGTCAGCACCAGTGTCTTCAGGCGAGGCCCGGCGATGGCTGTCGCTCGCTCCCAGATCGCAGGCGTGTCCTCGCCGGGAAAGTCGGCGCGCGATCCGATGACGATGTCGGCCGGGCGCGGCGAGGCGCTGCGCAGCGGAAATTGCGAGATCACCAGAGGAATGGTCTTCAGCGAGGTGACGAGGCCGGCATCGAGCACCAGGGCATTGAGGTAGGCGGCATCGCCGGTGACTGGTTCGGGCGCGGCGTAGGGCGGGCGCATCTGGCCGCCGGGGTTCAAAATGGTGCGCTCGCCGTTCGGTTCCAGCAGGATTTCGGTGAACCGGGTTTCGCCGGCCCATAGGGTGACGTAGCCGGTATCGATGCCGCTCGCCTGCAATTTGGCGAGCGCTGCCCGGCCATGGTCGTCGTCCATCAGATTGCCGACGAGCCGGACACGGTTGCCGAGCCTCGCCAGCTGGGTGCCGGTGTGAAAGCCGCCGCCGCCGATCCTGACGCTGCGGTTGGAATAGACGATGCGCGCGCCCGAGGCGAGGGGCGAGGACAGCGACCAGACCTGGTCGTAGTTGACATGGCCGACAACGATGACTGTGCTCATGGTCCCTGCTTTTTTCGCCTTCTGCTTTTCGCCCAGGCGCAGCGCATCGACGATGATGCGCTGCGCGAGCAGGCATAGCACCAGGACCTGTACCACGGACAGCAGGCTGCTCAACGTGCCGGCACAGGCGGCGAACGCCAAGGGCTGAGAAGCCTGGCTAACCGGCCAGAATGAAATCGGCGCAGCGATCGGCGACCATGATCACCGCGGCGTTGGTGTTGCCGCTTTTGAGCCTAGGCATGATCGAGGCATCGCAAATGCGCAGGCGTGGGACGCCGCGCACGCGCAGTCGAGGATCGACCACGGCGTCGTCATCGCTGCCCATCCGGCAGGTGCCGCAGGGGTGATAGACGGTCTTGGCGTGCTCGCGGATGTGGTCTGTTATTGCCTCGTCGGACCACTGCTCATGCATGGATTAGCTCAGCCTTATCGCCGCTGCATCTCGCGATATCCACTGTCGAGCGAGTGACTCAACTCGTGCAGCAGCAGGATTTGCGGCGGAGTCCCGGCTCCCAGTAGGCAAAACACCGGACGGCCTCCCAAAGGGGGTGCGCTAGACCGCCCGCGCGGGGCTACTCCGAAAAACTCACGCTCACGCCGCGCTGGCGAAAATAAGCCTGCATCAACTTGCGGCCCGAGCGGTTGCCCTGCGCCAACTTGGTCGGATCGAACACCGCCTGTTTTATCCCCTCTCGTGTCAGCGCTGCCTTAAGCGCCGCGATATGGGCGTCGAGGTCGGCATTGTCCGCTCGGAGCGAGGCATAGATATTCTCGGTCGCCTCGGCCACGGTCAGTTCGCTCACAGCTGTCGTCCTTTGGTTGATTGATTGGGCGGCGGCTTAGCATAGATTCGCGGCTCCGCGATACCGATGGGAGCGTCAGTGCGCAGCGCCCGGATTTTCGAGCGGCAATCCATCCGGGTGGCGTCCGCATCTTGATGCGCTCGCGCTACGGGCTGGCTACGGGTTGGTGCCGATTGCCGTGCGCGACGACGAGATGGTGGCGCCGGCCAACGGCATCGACGTGCTGGAGGTCAAGTCGCAGCCTTCGCCGGCAGCGCCTATCCTAGGCGCCTCCGTGAGGTACCCGGTGTTTGATCTGGCGCGGATCGTGGTGCCGGATCATTACCCTGGCCGCAACGACGTCGCTTGCCGTTGCCGGAAAACAACTGCGGCGACGCGTCGGCCGCCTTGCGCCAGCACCTGCCTCTTGACGCGTTCAGCCGTGATACGCTCCTACCAATCGGTCATCAGGGGTGTGGCTGAAGGCGGGTGACGAGCGTGGCGAGTTTGGCTTGACGGTGTGTGTCAAAGGAATCCTGAATCTTTAAATTGCGACTAACCCTAGCCCGCTGGCGAGGTAGCCACAGGATGGACATTTCAGCCTATATGGAAAATGATCATGTCGCCGTGCACAACACTGCAGTGCTCGGATCTCGACGAAAAAAGCCTGAGCGTAGAAGCGGATCAACCGACCTCCGGGTCCAGCGAGCGAGGACGCAGATGGACACCCCAGCGAATGGGCAGTTGCATCGCGACGCGGGCGGGCGACCCTGTCGATCGGCCGGCTGGCTTGCCCGCGCCGCCGTGTCGGCGGCATTCCTGCTCGGCATGGCTTTCAGCAGCACTGCGTTTGCGCAGGACCAGCAGCTACCGGTGGTGACGGCGGCCAAGCCGGTGGTCCGTGAAATCGTCGAAGACGACGAGTTCGTCGGGCGCTTCGAAGCCGTCGATCAGGTCGCCATCCGTTCGCGCGTCAGCGGCTATCTGGACAAGGTCAGCTTCCAGGACGGCGCACTGGTCAACAAGGGCGACCTGCTCTTCACCATCGACCAGCGTCCGTACCAGGCGGCTTATGATGCCGCCAAGTCGCAAGTGGACGTCGCCAAGAGTCTGCTCGAATTCTCCAAGATGCAGCTGGATCGCGCCGACGAACTCGCCAAGACCGGCAATATCTCAACCGCGACGGTCGACGACCGCCGGCGGGAATACCTTTCGGCGCAGGCGCAGATGCAGGGCGCGACGGCAGCGCTGACGACGGCCAGCCTGAACATGGAATTCACCGAGATCAAGGCGCCCTTGTCCGGCCGCATCGATCGCCGGCTGGTGTCGGTCGGCAACCTCGTGCAGCCGGATTCCACCTTGCTGACGACCATCGTTACGCGCGATCCGATCGACTTCTATTTCGACGTCGATGAGCGCCTGTATTTCAGCTACGCCCGCGACGCAAAGGCGCGTGGCGGCAGCATGCAGGAAGGCGCCGGCGGGCTCGATGTGGTGGTTCGCGTCGCCGACCGCGCGGAGGCGGTATTCAAAGGCAAGCTCGATTTTGCCGAGAACCGGATCGACAACGCGACCGGCACCATGCGGGTGCGTGCAAGGTTTCCCAACGCCGACGGCATTCTCCAGCCAGGCATGTTCGGGCGCATCAACGTGCCGGGGTCGCTGCCGCATAGCGGCGTGCTGGTGCCCGACGAGGCGATCGGCGCCGATCAGGATCGCCGCATCGTGTTCCTGGTGGATGAGGCCGGGATGGTGTCGGCGAAGCCCGTGCGCACCGGCCCGCTTCTCGACGGCTACCGGGTGATCCGCGGGGGCCTGACCGGCAACGAGACGATCATCGTCAACGGGCTGATGCACGCCAGGCCCGGCACCAAGGTGAAGGTCGAGATGGTGACGTTGCCGCCCAAGGCCGAGACCGCCGGGTTGCCGCAATGAGGTTCGCACATTTCTTCGTCGACCGTCCGATCTTCGCATCGGTCGTTTCGATCGTCCTGCTGATCCTCGGCGGGATTGCTTATACCCAGTTGCCGGTCGCGCAATATCCGGAGATCGCGCCGCCGACCATCGTCATTCGCGCGCAGTATCCGGGCGCCGACGCCGAGACGGTCGCAGCGACGGTGGCAACGCCGATCGAGCAGGAGATCAACGGCGTCGAGGGCATGCTCTACATGTCGTCCTATTCGTCGGGCGACGGGGCGATGGCGCTGACCGTCACCTTCAAGCTGGGCACCAATCTCGACCAGGCGCAGGTGCTAGTGCAGAACCGCGTGTCGGTCGCCGAGCCGCGCCTGCCCGAAGAAGTCCGCCGCCTCGGCATCACCACCACCAAGAGCTCGCCCGACCTGATGATGGTCGTGCACATGCTGTCGCCCGACAATACCTACGACCAGCTCTACGTCTCGAACTACGCCCGCTCGCGGGTGCGCGACATACTGCTCAGGTTAGACGGCGTCGGCGACCTCATCATCTTCGGCGAACGCGAATATTCGCTGCGCATCTGGCTCGATCCGGAAAAACTGTCCGCTCTGGGGATGACCTCGGGCGATGTGGTGCAGGCGCTGCGCGACCAGAACGTCCAGGTGTCGGGCGGCTCGATCGGCGCGCCGCCGACCAACACCGGCACGGCGTTCCAGTACACGGTCACCACGCAAGGCCGCTTCAACGACGCACGCGACTTCCGATACGTGATCGTCAAATCGACCGACGACGGCCGACTGATCTCGCTGCAGGACGTGGCGCGCATCGAACTCGGCGCCAAGGATTACGTCACCAACTCCTATCTCAACGGCAAACCGGCTGTGGCGCTCGCCATCTTCCAGCGGCCGGGCACCAATGCGCTCGCCGCAGCAGCCGAGATCCAGGACAAGATGAAGGAGCTTTCCCGCGACTTCCCGAAGGGGTTGAGCTACGACATCGTCTACAATCCAACCGAGTTCGTCGCCGAGTCGATCCACGAGGTCTACAAGACGATCCTAGAGGCGATGTTGCTGGTCATCATCGTCATCATCGTCTTCCTGCAATCGTGGCGCATGGCGATCGTGCCGATCGTGGCGATCCCCGTGTCGCTGATCGGCACGCTGGCGGTGCTTTACGCCGCCGGCTTCTCACTCAACATGCTGACGCTGTTCGGCCTCGTGCTGGCGATCGGCATCGTCGTCGACGATGCGATCGTCGTGGTCGAAAATGTCGAGCGCAATATTGCCGGAGGGCTGGCGCCCAATCCGGCGTCGCACCTGACCATGAACGAAGTCGGAACGGCGATCATCGCGATCTCGCTGGTGCTGATAGCCGTGTTCGTACCGACAGCCTTCGTCCCCGGCATTTCCGGGCAGTTCTACCTGCAGTTTGCGATCACCATCGCGGTGTCGACGGCGATTTCGGCATTCAATTCGCTGACGCTTTCGCCGGCGCTGGCCGCACTGCTGTTCAAGCCGCACCGGGCCGCGGCGGCGCCGCCGCGCTTTTTCGTGGCGCGGTTCGGACGGGCGCTCGCCGACGGCTTCAATCGCGGCTTCGACAGGGTCGCCCATTGGTATTCGAGCATCATCCGCGTGCTGGTCGGCTCGTGGATAGCGATCGCCGCCATGCTGACCGTTTTCGCGGCCCTCATCTGCGCCACGGTCTACATGGTGCAGGCAGTGCCGCGCGGTTTCATTCCGTCGCTCGACCAGGGCTATGCGATCGTCGTCGTCCAGTTGCCGGACGGCGCCTCGCTGTCGCGGACCGATGCGGTCATCCAGCAGGCGTCGCAGATCATCCAGAAAACGCCAGGCGTCGACTACGCAGTCGCCTTCGCCGGCTTCTCCGGCGCGACCTTCACCAACGCCAGCAACCAGGGCGTGATCTTCGCCAGGTTCAAGCCGTTTGACGAGCGACTGAAAGCCGGCCAGTCGGCGACCCAGGTCATCGGCAATCTGTTCGGCAGCCTGCAAAGCATCAAGGAAGCCTTCATTATCGCACTGCCGCCGCCGCCGATCCGCGGCGTCGGCAATGCCGGCGGCTTCAAGCTGCAGATCCAGGAGCGCAACAGCGCCGACATGCGGCAGATCCTGGCGCTTGCCTACGAAATCGCCGGCAAGGCCAACAAGACGCCGGGGCTGACCGGCGTGTTCACCACGTTCTCCGCGTCGAGCCCGCAATTCTTCCTGGCGATCGATCGCGACAAGGCGCGCATCCTGAACGTGCCGATCCCCAACATCTTCGAGACGCTGTCGATCAATTTGGGCACCGCCTACGTCAACGACTTCAACGCTTTCGGGCGCGTCTACCAGGTGCGGGCGCAGGCCGACCAGGCGTTCCGCCTCGATCGCGCCGACATCTTGAAACTGAAGGTGCGCTCGGCGACCGGCGCGCTGGTTCCGCTCGGCACGTTGATCGAGATTCGCGACGTCACCGGCCCGGCGCTGGTCCAGCGCTACAACATGTACGTCTCGGTGCCGCTGCAGGGCAACGCCGCGCCCGGCGTTTCCACCGGCGACGCGCTGGCATTGATGGAGGGGATCACGGCAAAGACGCTGCCGGCCGGTACCTCCTATGAATGGACCGAGCTCGCCTATCAGGAGCGCAATACCGGCAATGCCGCTGTCTATATCTTCGGACTGTCGGTGCTGTTCGTGTTCCTGGCGCTGGCGGCGCAATATGAAAGCTGGGTGCTGCCGTTCGCCATTGTGCTGGTGGTGCCGCTCGGCGTGCTCGCGGCGTTGCTCGGCGTGTCTTTGCGAGGGCTGGACAACAACATCCTCGTGCAGATCGGCCTCATCGTGCTGATCGGGCTTGCCGCCAAGAACGCGATCCTGATCGTCGAATTCGCGCGGCAGGCGCAGGAACGGGGCCTGTCGGTCGCCGAGGCTGCCGTCGAAGCCTGCCGGCTCAGGCTGCGGCCGATCCTGATGACCGCCTTCGCGTTCATCCTCGGCGTCGTGCCGCTGATGATCGCAACAGGCCCGGGTGCAGAAATGCGCCAGTCGCTCGGCACCGCGGTGTTCTCCGGCATGCTCGGCGTCACCTTCGTCGGCCTGTTCCTGACGCCGGTGTTCTACGTTACGCTCAGGTCGCTGTTTTCACGGCGCAAGCCCCATGCCGAGGCGGAGCCTTCGGGGCCGGCCGAGGCGCCATCGGAGGCGGCCGCCGAGTAGGGTTACGAATTCGCCGCGACCGCGCGAACGGCGCCGCTTCTTCCTTCCTGTCGAAGGCGAGGTTGGCGATTGTCCGAACTAATGTCGGCCCAACCTCGACGGCTGGTGTCGCTGCCGTTACGACTATACGCTTGAACCCAACGGCGCAAAGCAGCCATTCGCCCAAAGGCGACGGACGTCACCTTTGGACCAAACACAGTCAACAATTCACCTGGGTCGCTCGCCGGGTATCCGCGCGCCGCCCGCTACCCGCGCTTCTCGATCACCGCGTACAGCACGTTGCGGTTCTCGCCGAAGAACACCTTTGCCTCGACGGCGTTGCGGTCGACGCTGGCGTTGACGATGTTCCACATGTCGACCTCCGTGCGCAGCAGCAGCACCCAGTCCATGAACGTTTCCCAATAGCCGGCGCCAGAACTGCCCTCGGCGTAGTTCGCAAACAGGAATGTGCCGTTCGGCTTCAGCATCTGCAGGCAGGTCTTGGTGAGTTTCACGGCGACGTTGTGCTGGAGGTAGTCGTAGAGGCCTGAGGCATAGATGAGGTCGAACTTGCCGAGTTTGTGGCCCTTGGTCAGCACGGTCCGCACCGAGCCGTCGATTGCCTCGACCGCGGTGCCCTGGAAGTCGCGCGCGATCAGTCCGACGCTCTGCGGATCCTGGTCGAGCGCCACCCAGCGCTTAAGACGGCCCTCGGCGAGGGCGACGGAACGATTGGCTTCCCGCAAATGCCCGGCCGCGATCGCCAGGACTTCGGTTTCGGGTCCGTTCTTGGCTGCGGTCTCATCGACATATCGTGTCAGGAGATCGCGCCGTTCCCGCGCTGCGACGGACGACGGAACATCCTTGGTATGACGATAGAGCGCCTTGCCGATCTCCGACGCGTTTGCCACACTTTCGGCCACGTGCGGATCGCAATATATGTAGTCGAGCAACTGCGCGTCGCCGGAATAGCCCCTGGGCTTGGTGAAGGACCAGTGCGTCAGCGGATCCTCGAGGAAGTACTCAAGGACCGGGTGGTTCTGCACCACCGGTATCAACGCTTGCCAAACCTCTGGATGAACCTTGGAACGCGTGGCACCGAGGTACGACGTCAGACGACGAATGATCTCAGCGGGGTCCTTTTGTTGTTCGATTTGCTGCTGTGTTGCGTTGAGGATGAGCGCAAGCTCTGCGCGGGCGGTTTCGAACGCTTCACCATGATGCTGAGGCTTGCGACGCAGGTTATGGGCGATCATGTCGGCAGTAATCAGACTTTTGCCATCAAAGACAGTTTCCACCGCATCGCTCCATAGTTAACAGTCAGTTAACTTATTGCGTAGAATGCTCCTTTTGCCAACGGCAGTTCGGAGGCATTCTATCGGTATGATTAATTTCCCGCTAACCATCTCAACTCATTAGACATCTCGTCGGGCGGATTCCGGTTTCGAGTTAACGCAAACTTGTCTGGAGCCATTGCATTTGATTGCGCGGCTAGTCGTGTCGCGTCCCAGGGAGTCGGTCTGCGTGGGGGCTGGAGCTGGAAAAGAGTTCGGAGCGCGCAATCCCCTTCAGCCGGGATTTGTGGCGAACGAAAGCCTGTCATCCAGGTTAGCCGATACGGTGGATGTGACGCCGCACGACCCGCGCCAGGAGTTGGGGCCGGACGAACTCCGCATCCTTTATCGGAGAGAGGTCCAGGCGAAGCGGAGAACGGAAGCCAGACCGGGGCTGTGGATAGCCGTTGCCATTTATGTTTTGTTTTCGGCAACGGATCTGCTGCTGATCCCGGATGTGGCGGCCTATGCGATCACGGCACGCTTCGCGGTCGGACTGACCGCGCTGTTGACTTTGGAAGTGCAGCTTCGCCGGGGCGTCGGAGCAGACTGGCTGGACATGACTTGCGCTGCGGCCATTATCTTTGGCTATGTTGGTTGGTTGTGTCCGACGGTTTTGGCTTCAGATAAGGAAGCGGTGTCTTACTATATGGTATTCGGCACTATTTTTATGATGGGTGCCAATCTTTTCTTCACATTCCGGTTCAATTTATCTATCGTAACTTCCGCAATAATCTTGTGCGTATTGTATATCGTTAACTATTTCGTGCCGTCTACGCTAACATACAAGATTGTATTGGGAATTTTCTACGTTTCGTGTTTCGTATTCACCTCCTATGTGAATTGGAAGCTGAACGAAGAGCGCTACAACGTCTTCCTGAACGCCCTGGAAGCCAAGATACAGCACAAGGAGGCCACCGAACGCGGCAAAGCCTTGCTGAGACTGTCGCGGACGGACCCGCTCACAGGCCTCGAAAACCGGCGGGCGATCGACGAGAAGCTGCGCGACTATTGGAGCGACTGGCAAAAGCTTGGCACCGGTTTCGCGGCCATCCTCATCGACGTCGACTTCTTCAAGAAGTTCAACGACTGCTACGGCCACCAGGAAGGTGACCGTTGCCTGATCCATGTCGCCAATGCCCTTAGCGATCTCATCAAGAACTATAATGGCTCGATCGGGCGCTATGGCGGTGAGGAATTCATCGTTCTGGCCCGCATGGACAAAAAAGACCAGGTCGTGGAACTCGCGGAAGCCATTTGCCGGACAGTGGAGAACCTGGCGCTTACGCATGAGCTGCGGCGGGACGGTATCTCGATCGTGACGGCAAGTGTCGGCGCGGCGTTTACCAGGACGCAGGCCGGTGCCAAGCTGGAGAAGATCATCCACGAGGCTGATCGCGCCCTTTATCTGGCGAAAGCCAGCGGCCGGAATTGTGCCCGGCTGTTCGACCCGACCGATCCGCAAAGCAGCGACGAGAGCGAGAACCTTGCGGCCCTGCTGAAGATCGCGATCGCCCAAGGCCTCGTTTCACTGGTCTACCAGCCCATCCAGGACGTCGTATCGGGCCGGGTCGAGGCGGTAGAGGCGCTGATGCGTCTCAAGATGCTAGACGGCACCCTGGTTCCGCCGAGCCTGTTCATTCCCGTCGCGGAACGCACCGGCGCCATCCTGGAGCTCGGGCGCTGGGCCATAAGGACGGTGTGTGCCGAGCTGCTGGCGGACGATCACGTCAGTCTCGTCAGCGTCAACGTCTCGCCGATCCAGCTCAAAACGCCTGGCTTCGCCACTTCCGTCGCGACCATTCTGGGCGAGATGGGCGTGACCGGCAACAGGCTGGCCTTCGAAATCACCGAAGGCCTCGAAATGGAGATGCACTCGGACATCCTGCGCTGCATCAGCGACCTGAAGCTGCTCGGCATCAAGATCTGGCTCGACGATTTCGGCACCGGCTTTGCCGGCCTGTCGTGGCTGCGCCTGATCGATTTCGATACGGTGAAGATCGACCGCTCGTTCCTACACGATTGCGGCACGCCGAAAGGCATGGCGATGCTACAGGACATCATTGCCCTGGTGCGCAATCGCGGCCACCAGATCCTGGTCGAGGGCGTGGAAACCGACGAGCAGATCGCGCTCATGCGCAAGTTCGGCATCGACAAGATCCAGGGTTTTCGCGTCGGCCGACCCGTTCCCGCGGCGAATTACCTGGCCAAACGGGGCGTACAAAAACGCCCATTCCTCAGATCGGTGGGCTGACGCGGTTTTCGGGTTTGAGGCGGCCTTTGCTGGCAGACGGACTCACCCCAGCAGATTGCGGGCCGTGCGCATGAAGATCTTCGAGCCGATCGGGATCAAATCGTCGGGAAAATCATAGTCCGGATTGTGGAGCGCTGGGTGGCGCTCGCCGGCGCCGAGGAAAAACATCGCCGACTTCGCACCATGGCCGAACAGGCCGAAATCTTCCGAGGCACGCATCGGCAGGGCTTCTTGCCCGTGCACGACACCTTCTTCATCGAGCGCGCGCTGCAGGTGTTCCACCGCGTCCGGCGCGTTGACGCTGGCGACGAAGATCTCGTGGTAATCCCAGCGGGCGGAAAGGCGATGCCGGGCAGCGATCTCCTTGACCAGGGCTTCGGCGGCGGCGCAGAGGTCGGCCATGCGCTCGTCGCGGCGGGTGCGCAGCGTCGCCCACACCTCTCCATGCGCGGGCGCGATGCCGAACACGGCTTCGCCCATTTCGGCATGGGTGACGGTGACCATGGAGAAATCGTCGTCGGCGAAGGTGGCGCGGCCGAGCGCAGGCAGTGCCGGCATCAGCTCTGAGATCGCCGGCATGGGCGAGATGCCGGTCTCGGGCATGGAGGAATGCGCGGTCTTGCCCTCGAGCACGATGCGCATGCCGCGCGAGGCGCAATTGACCACGCCGGGCTTGAGCCTGACCTCGCCGAACGGCACGCCGGGCAAATTGTGCAAAGAGAAGGCGAAGTCGGGCGCGATCTCGCCGTAGCGCGGATCGGCGACGACGCCGGCCGCGCCATTGCCGGTTTCTTCCGCCGGCTGGAACATCAGCACGACGCGACCGCTGGCTGGTCGCTCGCGGCCGAGCTGGCGGCCAAGGGCGGCCAGGATCGCGGTGTGCCCATCATGGCCGCACATATGCGACTTGCCCGGCACCTGCGAGGCATGCGGCACGCCTGACAGCTCCTCGATCGGCAGCGCGTCGAGTTCCGAGCGGAACAGCACGGTCGGTCCGGCCTTGCCGCTGTCATAGACCGCAGCCACGCCGTGCCCGCCCAAGCCGGTCAGCACTCTGTCCGGCGCCGTGTCGGCGAGGAAGGAGACGACCTCTTTTGCCGTCTTCTCCTCCTCGTTAGAGATTTCCGGCTGCTGGTGCAGCTTGCGCCGCCACTCGGTGATCTCGACAATGTCGCGATTGGTCAGGGTCATGCTTTGCGCCTCCACTGGATTTCTCGCCATACGCCCGGTCGCCCGGTTGCGTAGGAAATCGATATGGAATTGCTAGCGATAAACGGCTGTACCCGCCACAGTCCAATTTCCATGGCTTCGGCGAGCCATGACCCCGGGACAGTGCGCAGCGGCGGATATCGCTGCGCACTGTCCCAGATTGCTTATTGGTTGATCTCGGGCTCGACCAGCTTTGCCAGGTTTCTCAGCGACTCCTGCCAGCCGAGATAGCAGGCCTCGACCGGGATCACGTCGGGGATGCCGGCCTGGGTGATGTCGATTTCGGTGCCGACCGAGACTTTCTTCAGGATCACGGTCACCTGGATCTCGCCTGATAAATTGGGGTCGTCGAACCTGTCGGTGTAACGCAGGCGCTCGCCGGGAACGAGTTCGAGATACTCGCCGCCGAAGGCATGGCTGCCGCCGGTGGTGAAGTTGCGGAACGACATCTTGAACGTGCCGCCGACCTTGGCCTCGAGGTGATCGACCGTGCAGGTGAAGCCGTTCGGCGGCAGCCACTTGGCCAGCGCGTCGGCTTCGACGAAGGCGCGATAGACCTTTTCCGGGCTGGTGGTGACAACACGGTGCAAACGTACGGTACCGGGCATATCCTGTCCTTTCATGATGCCTGTTCGATGTCCCAAGGACGAACGGGGCTTGACCCGCCCGACATAGGGTTTCAAATTTTTTCGGGAACCCCGCCGCAAGGCTGTTTTATCTCCGTGCGTGTCGTTGTCGCAAAACCGCGGCGCAGTTCTGGGCGATATGCACTGCGTAGGGCGGTTCAGGTCGCTTTGGGACTCGATTTTCCGCGGCTGGACCAATCGTCGCAAATGACGAACCGGATAGCCATTATGAGGCGATTGTTTATAACGGTCGCTCAGATTGCCATATCCAAGGGGAGACGATGCGCTACATACGTCCGCTTTCAATCGAAGATGCCGTTGGCCAATTGGCCGGATCGGCCGGCATAGCAGCCATTCTGGCCGGAGGCAGCGACCTGCTGGTGAGGATGAAGGGTGGTTTTGTCGAACCCGACCTGATCATCGACATCAAGTCGATCGCCGGTCTCAGCGAGATCCGCGAAACAGCCGAGGGCTTCAGCATCGGTGCCACTGTCCCCTGCGCCGTGCTGGGCGAGAACGTTGCCCTGAAGAAGGCATGGCCGGGCGTCGTCGAGGCAGCCAAGCTGATCGGCTCCAAGCAGGTGCAGGGACGCTGCACCATCGTGGGCAATCTCTGCAACGCCTCGCCGGCGGCCGACAGCGTGCCGGCATTGGTGGCGGCTGGCGCGCGGGCGGTGATCGCGGGCCCCTCGGGCAAGCGCACGATTGCCGTGGAGGCAGTGCCGGTCGCACCGGGCAAAACCTCGCTCGTCAAAGGCGAGATCATCGAGGCGATCCTGCTCAACAAACGCGCGCCGCATTCGGGCGATGCCTATCTCAGGTTCATTCCGCGCACAGAGATGGACATCGCCGTGGTCAGCGCCGGCGTCAATCTGACGATCGATGGCGCTGGTGTCGTCACAGCCGCCCGCGTGGCGCTGGGTGCGGCGGCCCCCACCGTGCTGCTGGTCGAGGAGGCCGCCGAGGCGCTCATCGGCAGGAAGCTCGACGAAGCCGCCCTCGAGCGGCTGGCAAAAGTCTGCGCCGGGGCCTGCCGCCCCATCGACGACAAGCGCGGCACCATCGATTTCAGAAGGAAGGTTGCGGGTGTGCTGGCCAAGAGAGCCGCAACGACCGCCTACGCACGTGCAGGAGGCAAATGATGGCTGGCATAGCAGTCTCGACCACAATCAACGGCGACATAACAGAATATCTCTGCCAGCCTGACGAGACGCTGCTCGACGTGCTGCGCGACCGCCTCGGGCTGACCGGCGCCAAGGAAGGCTGCGGCACCGGCGATTGCGGCGCCTGCTCGATCATCCTCGACGACCGGCTGGTCTGCTCGTGCCTGGTGCTGGGCGCCGAGGCCGAAGGCCGGCGCATCGAGACCGTCGAAGGCATGGCGCATGGCGACCAGCTGCACACGCTGCAGCAGAAATTCCTCGAGCACGCAGCGCTGCAATGCGGCATCTGCACGCCGGGTTTTCTGATCGCGGCCAAGGACCTCTTGGCGAAAAACCCCGACCCGACCGAGGAGGAGATTCGCTTTGGTCTCGCCGGGAACCTCTGCCGCTGCACCGGCTATGACAAGATCGTGCGCGCCGTCCAGGACGCGGCACATGTGATGAAGGGAGCCTGAAGATGAATTTCGATCCGCGTTTTTCCGGGCGTAAATTCACATCCGTCGGCACACGCCCCGTCCGTCCCGACGGCGTCGACAAGGTGACGGGCCGCGCCCGCTACGGCGCCGACTTCAACATGGCCGGCCAGCTGGTCGGCCGCGTGCTGCGCAGCCCGCATGCGCACGCCATCATCCGCAAGATCGACATCTCGAAGGCCGAAAAGCTTGCCGGCGTGAAGGCGGTGATCACGGCGAAAGACCTGCCTGACCTCACCGACGGCGATGCCGCCATGTACGACGTCCTCGACAATTGCATGGCGCGCACCAAGGCGCTCTATGACGGCCATGCGGTGGCCGCGGTCGCGGCCGTCGACGCCCGCACGGCGCGGCAAGCGCTGAAGCTGATCGAGGTCGACTACGAGCTGTTGCCGCATGTCACCGATGTCGACCTGGCGATGGAGCACCACGCCCCGCTGATCAACGACACGATCTTCACCGAGGGCCTCGAGGAAAAGCCGGTAAAACCCTCCAACGTCACCAAGCGCAGCCAGTTCGGCCATGGCGATGTCCACCAGGGCTTTGGCCACGCCGACTTCATCGTCGAGCGCTCCTTCAAGACCGAGCAGACGCACCAGGGCTATATCGAGCCGCATGCCTGCGTGGCGAGCGTCTCGTCCGACGGTACCGCCGACCTCTGGGTCTGCACGCAGGGCCATTTCGTCTACCGCCAGCATTGCGCCCAGCTGCTTGGCATGGAAGCCTCGAAGCTGCGCGTCACCTCGTCCGAGATCGGCGGCGGCTTTGGTGGCAAGACCCATGTCTGGGCCGAGCCGGTGGCGCTTGCCCTGTCGCGCAAGGCCGGACGCCCGGTGAAGCTGGTGATGACCCGCGACGAGGTGTTCCGCGCCTCCGGCCCGACCAGCGCCACCTCGATCGACGTCAAGATCGGCGCCCGCAAGGATGGCACCATCACCGCCGCCGAAGCGACGCTGCGCTACAGCGCCGGCCCCTATGCCGGCTCCTGGGCCGAGATCGGCGCCATGACGGCATTCGCCTGCTACAAGCTCGATAACGTCAAGACGGTCGGCTACGAAGTGCTGGTCAACCGGCCGAAGACGGCGGCCTATCGCGCGCCCTCGGCGCCAATGGCGGCCTTCGCGGTGGAAAGCGCCATCGACGAGCTCGCCAAGGAGATCGGCATGGATCCGGTCGACTTCCGCATCAAGAATGCCGCGCAGGAAGGCACACGCTCGTCCTACGGCCCGGTCTACGGCCCGATCGGCATCGGCCCGACGCTGGAGGCGGTGAAGAACCATCCGCACATGAAGGCCAAGCTCGGCAAGAACCAGGGCAGGGGCATGGCCTGCGGCTTCTGGTTCAACTTCGGCGGCCAGACCTGCGTGGATCTCAACATCGGCATGGACGGCTCGGTGTCGCTCGCCGTCGGCACGGTGGACGTGGGCGGTTCCCGCGCCTCGCTGTCGCTGGTGGCGGCGGAGGAACTCGGCATCGACTATGCCCAGCTCAAGGCGGTCGTCGCCGACACGTCTTCCCTCGGCTATAACGACATGACCGACGGCAGCCGCGGCACCTTCTCCTCCTCCATGGCGACCATCTCGGCCGCCCGCAACGCGATCAAAATCCTGCGCGAGCGCGCAGCGCAGATGTGGGACATCGACGTTGACGACGTGGTCTGGGAAAAGGGCCACGCGGTCGCCAAGGGCGACAAGCATGGCAATCTCGGCAAGCTGTCGCTGAAGGAGATCGCGCTGCAATCCGGCAAGACCGGCGGGCCGATCGCCGGCCACAGCGAGCTCGTCGCCGACGGTGCCGGCGTCTCCTTCGCCACCCATATCTGCGACATCGAGGTCGACCCCGAGACCGGCTCGACCAGGGTGATCCGCTACACGGTGGTGCAGGATGCCGGCAAGGCGGTGCACCCGACCTATGTCGAGGGCCAGTACCAGGGCGGTGCGGCGCAAGGCATCGGCTGGGCGCTCAACGAGGAGTATATTTACGGCAAGGACGGCAGGCTGCAGAACGCCGGCTTCCTCGACTACCGCATCCCGGTGTGCTCCGACCTGCCGATGATCGACACGCAGATCCTGGAAATCCCCAACCCCAACCACCCCTATGGCGTGCGCGGCGTCGGCGAAACCTCGATCGTGCCGCCGCTGGCGGCGATCGCCAACGCAGTGTCGAACGCGGCGGGCGTGCGCATGACCCACATCCCGATGTCGCCGCCACGCATCCTGGCGGCGATCGAGGCGGAACGGGGCTAGGGGAGGGAGCTCAGGCGAATGGTCGAAGTCACCCTTTGGGGCGCGCTCGGCCAGCTCGCCGGTGGCAAGAGCAAGGTCGAGGTCGAGGCCAAGGACATCAGGGAGCTGTTCAGGAAACTGGCTGAACAGTATCCCGGCTTCGAGCCGTGGATCGATCGCGGGATTGCGGTCGCGATCGACGGGGTGATTTATCGCGATACGTGGAGCAAGGAGCTGCCGGAGGGGGCGGAGATTTTTCTGCTGCCGCGGCTGGCTGGGGGGTAGATATGAGGGGTGAGGGGTCTGACGCAGGTCGCTTTGTGACTGACGATTATACGCAACGCCGTCATGACCAACGGCCTACCCGCAGGCATCAAGGCCTACGATCGTGACGTTTTCAAACAAAAGCTCGAGCACCATTGTCCGCTAAGTATCGCCAGACAACGAGGTCGATAACCTTGATAGGCTCATCGTTAGCCTCAGCGATAGTCGCACAAAAATGTTCCGCATCGCTAAATCCGAATTGCCTGGAAATTCGAACTAGATGGCGATCTGGTTTTTGGGTGTTGATCCCTAGGTTTTTTGCAAGATGCCAAACCGTAACTGGCCCGATGTAGGGGAGCCGGCCTAACGTCGATATGGGATCTGAAATTAGGGACGCTTTTAGTGAACAGAACCCCAACCTGTCTACTATACGTGCAATCTGAACAATTGCTGAAAGCTTAGATTTGTTGCGGAAGGCAGCCTGAGCCGAGATATAGCAGTAGGGGTACGAATCGACGATTGCATGGGCAGACTCCCAGTCGCAAAAGCATAGTGAGATATTGTCGAATACGCGCCGAACAACGGCCTCTCGAAAGCCAGAGCAGAGCACAACCCAAGCAGCCTCTCGCAAAAATGTAGGCTCGTTCACCGACATTACATCAGTATTTCGCTGCCAAGCCACTTCCTGCTGCAAGCCCGCAGATCCGACATACTCCACGGCTCGCGCGTACAACTGCAATGCCCTTGAAACATCTGGCATATGTCAATCCCGCCCAAAGTTGTCTCGAAACCAGAATCTTACCCGCGTCAAAACGATTGATGCCCCAGGGTGGGCGTCAAGATGCTTGCTGACTGCGACCTTCATCATATGTCTGCGCTTTTGCCCAAGAAATAGGCGTTCGGGTATTTCGACACCAGCTGCAGACGCGGTGTCATAGCGGGCAAGCACTCTTCGGCAAGTTTCCTCATCCACCTCGTCGGCCGCGAGGAGATATCCTGCTTCCCGTTTGACCTCGGAATAAATGTCCAAGGTTCGCCTGTGGGCCTCGGAACGGGCCTTCCAGTCGGTTTTCAATTGGACGATCGCAAGGAAGAGCGCTCCAACGGATAGAAGTCCCACCCAAACTTGGACATCCATCCCAAACGGCGTCAAAGAGACGTTGATCGTGGGCGCTACGAAGGCTAGGGCTGCTAGCCAAGTCGTCAATGCTAAAATTGCAAGATCCAATGCGAACGCCATTCCTGCATAGTGATCACGCAGGTTCGCATGGCCGGTACACAACATGTCGCTGACACGCCTTATGCGCTCGAGTTCTTCCCTCAAGCCTTTGCTGGAGTTCATTGATCAAGCCCGAATATCGCACGCCATTGAGGGGTAGAGCCGGCTGCCGATGCATTTCTCATTCGCCGGGCTATTCGCCCCAAGACGTGGCTAAGTGCGAGACGGGTTTCATTGTTTGGTGGGCCAAGGTGCTCATCGACGTGTACGGATTGCCCAGTGCTGTCCCTGACCGGGGATAGCACCAACTCGCGCGCATGTTCAAAAAAAGCGGGGAGCATTTTGGATGTGGTCAATTCACCTTTGTAATTTTTAAATGCGGCAATTGCTAAAGCTTCAATATGATAACCGCTAAGTCGCTGCCCCTCTGGCAATTGGCCATTTATCGCCTTTGCTAACTTTATCGTCGGGACAAGTTTGCTGCCGCATTCCTGGTTCCGACGTGTTAATGCTTCTTGAAAGGCTATCGGATTGATTTTGGACCAGTCGTCACGCCTGGAAGACGGCACGCGAAGATGACTGTCATCCGTTTTTATCGCGGGCAGAAGTTGGATTACCATGCCATCGCGAAAGGTCACGGTGACAGCCATCCTCCCGTGATCGACGGCCGCATGACTCCCCAGATGATTTCTAATGATATCGTCCATCCGCTCCAGGACCTCTTGCGGGCTTTTCCTCTCAAGGCCTGAACCATTAATTAAGATCAAAGAATCGATATCGCTTAGACCATCCACATAGGTATGTTTGGCTACCGAGCCGCCAAAGAGCTGGTCGAATGAAGCCTCGGTTGCGCCCTGCAAGGCGTTCTTGACTTCGTCGAGGCGCGAATTGGTCAAATGCAAATCGCGGCTGTTAAAGCTGCCTAGTAAGTCGCCGAGCATTCGAGACAGTTCAGCTCCAAATGCTGCAACCGTCGTTTCGTCCTCAGATTTTCGCACAACGTTTCGCAAGTTCTCGGGTGTCCGATGTACGAAAGGCCCGCCACCACCACTGCCTCCCATCTCAATCTCCCACCGCTTCTTTCACACTTTCCGATGCTGCTTGGAATAATTCACGGTGAAATTTAAACGAGCTGAAATCTCCTCCGTTTAAAAATCGCCTCATCTGTAACTCTAGGCTCAGGACCTATTAAATCGCTTGCGGGGATATTGATCAGTTGATTCAATGGCGGCGCAAGGAGACGCTGCCATGGGTGATTTGATCTGGTTGTCGGAAGCGCAGATGCGCCGCATCGAGCCATATTTTCCGCTGTCCCATGGGGTGCCTCGTGTCGATGATCGTCGGGTCATCAGTGGGATCATCTTCGTGATCAGGAACGGCTTGCGGTGGCGCGACGCGCCAGCGGAGTACGGCCCACCAAAAACGATCTACAATCGCTTCATTCGCTGGAGCAGGCTGGGCGTGTTCAACAAGATTTTCGCGGCACTCGCGGCGAAGGGCGGGAAGCCCGACCATCTGATGATCGATGCGACCCACCTGAAAGCCCACCGGACTGCAGCAAGTCTGCTCAAAAAGGGGATGTTCCCCGACGTATCGGACGTACCAAAGGCGGCCTGAACTCGAAGCTACATGCCGTCTGCGACGGCAAAGGCAGACCGCTGGTGATGCTGCTGAGCGAGGGCCAGATGAGCGACTACAAAGGCGCTGCCCTCATGATCGACGCTTTGCCCAGGGCCAAAGCCTTGCTCGCAGACAGGGGCTATGACGCCGACTGGTTCCGCGCCGCTCTCGCAGAGCGCAAGATCACCGCCTGCATCCCGTCAAAGGTCAACCGAAAGGTGACGATCCCCCACGACATCGCACTCTATCGCCAGCGTCACAAGATTGAGAATATGTTCGGCAGGCTCAAGGATTGGCGGCGCATCCACACCCGCTATGACCGCTGTGCGCACACCTTCATGTCTGCAATCTGCATCGCAGCCACCGTCATCTTCTGGCTCAATCAATGAGTCCTGAGCCTAGCACTACTTTGGCAGATTGTTAGCGGAGAGGGCTCTGCGGCAGTGGGGACAACGGATTGGGGGCGGCTGCGCTAGCGCGGTGAGGATGGCTTGCCTGACGGCGGGTAGGCTCGGTTGGGGCGGCGGGCCAACGATTCTTTTTTCCCCCTCCCGCTTGTTTGAGGCGGCGAGATTGCAGGAAGGCGTAGGCGATCATCGTCATCAGCGCGTGCCGGTGCAGGCCGGTCCATGAGCGCCCTTCGAAGTGGTCGAGGCCAAGTTCCTCCTTGAGCTGCTGATGCGCCTGTTCGCAGACCCAGCGCGCCTTGATGGCGCCTGCGATCTGCTTGAGCGGGGTGTCGGCGGGCAAGTTGGAGAGGTAGTATTTGCGCTCGCCGGTCGAGCGGTGCTCGCCGATCACCCAGACCTCCTCGCCGGGCAGATGCTGAGCGCCCATGTCGCGGATGCGCTGGGGTGGGCCATCTGCAACCCGGACACGGACAGCGGCGAAGCGCGCCGAGAGGCGGCCTTTGGTGCCACGCCGCCAACTGACCGCGCGCCATGGGGCTGTCTCCAGCATCGCCTTCGCGGTCATCGACTTCACATCGGGGATATGCCGCTGGCGCGGACGGCCGCGTCCGGCAACGGGAAAGATCATTGCCACGTCGGCGGGATAGACCTTCTGCTTGAACGGGATGCCGACGGCCCAGGTAAGGCCGCGCTCGGTGAGCGCCTGCCGGAAGGGGGCGCTCAAGCCATATCCGGCATCGGCGAGCACGCAGCCAAAGCGTAGGCCGGCTGCGCGAGCCCGGTCGATCTCGGCCAGCGCGATTTCGGGCTTGGTCCTGTAGGCACGATGGTCCTCGGGCACACCGGCACGGTCGAGCCGGGCGGGATCGGAAGTCCAGCTCTCGGGCAGAAACAGCCGCAGTCCCACCATGACCGGCACTTCGCTAGAGGCCAGCGTCAGCGACACCAGCGTCTGGCAGTTGGCGTTCTTACCAAGCGCCGAGGCATATTGCGGCGCGACGCCGACCGAGTGGCGCCCCTTCTTGGGGAGCGCTGTGTCGTCCACGATCAGCCATGCATCGTTCCCGCCAACTTGTCTGTCGGCCTCCGCAAGTAGCACCTTCTCCAGCGGCCCAGCATCCCACACGCCGCTCGCGATGAAGTGGTGCAGCTGGTCATAGTTGACGCCTGCGTCGCGCGCCGCCATCGGTTGGATGCTCTTGCGATCCCCAAGGCCAATCAGCCCAGCAATATAGGCCGGACACATCCGCGCACGCGTCTTGTGCCTCAACGCCGAGACGAACGGCTCAAGCCACTGCTCCAGATCGACTTGCCAATCCCTGTTCATGGCCGGCCCCTCCAACAGCCGACCTCTCATGAATCACGCAAAACCGCTCTTGGGAATCCTCAAACGCTCCCAGAACCAAAAAAATGCCAAAGTAATGCTAGTTCGGTCATATAATAATAATTATTATTCCAACATCGGCCATCTATTACATGAGCCGGGGTCTTTACCCCGAGATTCAAGGCGCCATAGTTTTGTTTGTAAAGGGTATGGCCTTCATGAAAAGCAAATCGCAGCCAAGTTAACCCGTCAAAAATATCCGCGCCAGCCAAGAAATAGAGAGGCGTTGTAACGGTGTCGAGGCTTCCAAACACATGTATCGGTACCCTGATCCCAGCCTCGCTGAGCGCCTTCCGCAACCTTGCAATGTTTTGCATCCGAGCCAAAATCGAGTTCCCAATCTCCTTTTCAGTAACGCCAATCGCGTCGAACCCGGCCAATCCATGGACCGCGGTGACGATGTTCTCGATTTGAAGGAGGTTTTGAGCCTCGGTCTCTGGTTTTAATAGAATCTCGCGCATCAAATCGCTGCGCCCCGGCGCCATCTTCTTTGCTCGGTCGATCTGCTGATCAATTGGCAACCGCGCCTTAGGGTGGTCATAGCTTATGATGACACTTGGCACGCTGGGCTGCCATCGTTTCAGCTGCGCCTCATGCATCTCAGGGGTCCACTCTTTCGGAAAATGGTCCCGCTCGCCGAAGTCTGATAATTCCGTGTCCTTCGAAGCTTCATAGCCACCACTGTCCAAAAAGATCAGTGACGCAAAATCAAAAGGGGGATTAATTTTTTTGTAATGGAGGTCGTAGGCGCTTACCAGGGTGGATCCTTCAATTATCTCCGAACTATACTCGATAATTTTTTGGACGTCTGGAAAGCCTTTGCTTGAGAATGACGGGATCAACAGCGGTGTTCTCTCAATCTCTTTGCCATTAAGCTTTAGAGAGCGACGCTGTGCTAGCATCCCAGTTTCTTTCTATCTAAACACGAGGCGCAGATACCGCACACGGGATCACTTCCGGTCTCGCAACTGTAAGTTAATTCAATCGGTAGCCCGCTGGATAGGTAAAAATCAAAAACATCTCTCTTTGTCCAAGAAATAAAAGGAGCTGCGACCGAAACCTTACCGTCGGTAATTTCCTCAACCAGTGTTCGGGTTTGAAATATAAACCGTTCGGTGCAGTCAAAATAAGTTACGCCTGCATGAGCTCCGATTGCAATAATATCTTCTTGCCCTCGAGTTAGAAATAAAGCGTTAAATATCAGCATAGCGTTTCGGCCAATTAACTCGCCAGCACCTAGTCGTCCTCCATTTGACACCCGATGTGACATTAGTTGGATTGAGAGTCGCGCCGCTATGGCTGCGCTGGCAGCCGCCTCACGGGAAGCAGCGGCCTGCCCGTGGTCAATGAATAGCCCACTTACTTCAAAACCATTGGTCTGAAGGAAGTACGCACAGGCAGATGAATCGAGACCGCCACTCAAAAGCACGGTGGCCGATCTGTGCTCGCGCCCCGACATGCTTGGCCGCCCCCGTCCAAGATCAAATCACGATGCATATTGTCAATTATTTGATCAAGATTGGCAAGCCATGGCTGCTTTAGTATCCGTTTTTCTGGAAAGGCATTTTTGAAAATGCAGCGTCCGACTCAGGAGTCAGTACTCGAGATTTCCATCTTTTCGAGTTTATTTGTGTACTTCTGATCGACACCTATGGGCTGCCCGCGCAGGCCGACCTTGCGGTCTTGCCAATTGCCGAGGCTCACGCGGAAGCGTTTTGCGATGCACCGAGGTGGCTATTTGGCACGCTGCCGTTGGGTCTCGACGGCCCAATAAATAGGGGCGTGACAACCATTCCCCACAGCAAAAACGTCTGCCGCTCCCGCAACGGCGCCGTGATCGCGGCAATCCCCACCTCGATCTCGCGCTTACCCGCCAGCCACACCTTCCAGCATAGACCGCAGCAGCTCCGCCTGGCCGACCAGCACCGCATCCTTCGCCGCCAAGGCCGCAAGCGTGCCCGCTTCCTGGCGCTGGGCCATGCGGTCGTCTTCCGGCTGGTGGCGGATCAGGGCTTCAGCGCCAGCCTTGCCCTACACCACCCCCGCCGCCTGCGCGCGCATAAACGCCAGCCCGGCCACTGCGAGGTCGCCCACGGCCATGCCCCGAAACACGAACGCCGTGGCCTCGTCCGGGCTCTGCCGCCCGGCAAAATCGCCGCAGACAAGGCCCGTCAGGTCGCCGGCGACCAGCGCGGGGTCGACCATCGGTTTGGGCATCTGCTTCTCCTGCTCCAGATCGTCGACGACGATGCGGTCGAAGCGGCGCATCGTTGCGGGCAGCCAGGGCAGTGCGAGGTCGGTGATGGCGGTGAAGCTTCCCGGTTTCAGCCAGTTGGCGTCGAGGAACGGTTCGGGTTCGGGCACCAGGGTCACGGTCGTCACCACGATGTCGGCACCCTCCAGCGCGGCCCTTGCCGTGTCGCTGCGGATGGCTTCGAGGCCACGCGACCGTGCCATTTCGCAAAGCGCGTCGCGATTGCTCTTGCCGCGACCGAAGGCGCGGATTTCGCGCAAGGGAAAAAGGTTGGCGAAGGCCTCTAAATGGCCACGCGATTGCACCCCGCAGCCGATGAAGGCGACGGAGGACGCATCGCTGCTGGCCATGCGCCTGGCGGCGACGGCGCTGAGGCCCGCCGTGCGCTTGGCCGTCACCCAATTGCCGTCGACCAGGGCGAGCGGCAGGCCTGTCTCGGCATCGAGCAGCGTGATCAGCGAATTGATCGTGGCCAGTCCGCGCTGGGCGTTGCGGGGGTTCACCACCAGCGACTTGGTGGCGAGCACTGATGGCACCGAGGCGACGCCGAGCGTGGCCATGAAATAGCGGTCGTCGCCCGGCCACACGGCGGCCTTCGGCGCGCACCAGACTTCGCCGCGCCGCTGGCCGACGATCTGGCGTTCGATCTCGTCGACTATGTCGGGCGTGGAGATCGCCAGGCGATCGAGAACCGCCGACGACAGATAGGGCAGGGTCTCGGCGGCCGGGGACTGGGTGTTCATCTTGTCATGTTCCCAAGGAAACCGTCAGACTACACGATGTGCGTGGGCCCGAAAGCCTTGGCGAAGCCGGCGAGTGGTTCGTGGAGGCGGCTCATCCCCGGCGGAAGGGAGGATTGGCGAGCCGCCTGTCGCTTTCATCGCTCACCTCACAGCAAAAACGTCTGCCTCTCCCGCAACGTCGCCGTGATCGCGGCAATCCCCACCTCGATCTCGCGCTTGCCGGCCAGCATCGCATCCGCCGCGACCCCCTCCAGCATCGACCGCAGCAGCTCCGCCTGGCCGACCAGCACCGCATCCTTCTCCGCCAGCGCAGCCAGCGTGCCCGCTTCCTGGCGGTAGCGCTGGGCCATGCGGTCGTTTTCCGGCTGGTGGCGGATCAGGCCTTCCAGCGCGCCGACCTCGCGGCCCAGGCGCTCGAGCGCCTGGGCGTTGGCGACGACTGTCGCATCGGGGAAGGGGTTGGCCCGCGTCGGCGGCTGGATGTTCTCGCGGCGGTAGCGGGCCTCGGCCTCGTCGACGGCCGCCCGGGCGCACCCCAGATCCGCCGAGGTGCGCCGGATTGGAAACCGGAAGATCAGGTTATGCCGCAAACTCTGGAAACCCGACGCATCGTTTACCGTCGCCTAATCCGCTGACACGGCAAACTATGCCATCAGCAACAGGTTTGCGGTGAAGGGGAACGATCACTGTTCCTCTTCTTGTTCCTGCGCGCCGCTGTTCCAGTCGAAGGTTGCCCATTTGGTGCAGGTCGACCGAGCGCCGAAGCCGCCGCGGTCGCAGGCCTGAGCACTGTAGGTGCCACTGTCTCCCGGCTCCCTGTCGAACGAATAGCCGTTGCCGACTTCGATCTGATCCCCAGGATTGGTCTTGAAATTGAAATGGGTGGTCCTCGAGAGTTTGCTGGACAGCGAGATGCGCACCTTGCCGCCATAGTATTTCACCGAGCCGCAAACGCCGTTGATGCATTTGCGCGGCACGGTAGTGCTGTTGGCGTAGGCTGTACTGGGTGCCACCAGTGGGATCATCAGAACGGCAATTGTCGAGGCCGCGGCGAGTGTTTTCGTCAAGGTGCTGAGCATGGATCGAATTCCTTCTACGTTTGCGTTGAGGTTCATTGTCAACCGCTCGGCCGCCCGCTCTGACAGATGTCTGGAAAGCCTTGCAGTGACGATGTGTTGGACAATCCAGCGTGAATTCACTGTGAACTGAAAATTGGCCTGCTCCTGGCTTCGCATCCCGGTGAACGCCGATCGGAAGCCTTTTCCAACCCACGCCGGCGTCGCTGTCGCAAGACGAGGCGACCAAGCGTCATCTGCCGGGGTGACAACGTGAACTGCCAAGGCTCGGCCGCATGGTGGCGCAATTCACGATCGGATCACGCAGAGGGCCGCAAAGCAGGCGTCATTAAGGAGGAACCCGAGATGACGCTCAACATCGACAAATCGCTGAACGCGGCTGCAGGCAAAAATTCGGCTCGTGATCGAGCATCTTCTTTGATCGTCCCACAGATGCACCTGCCAGCTTTGCGCAGGGCATTGACGGATCGAATGTCCGGCCCAGGCGGCGCCTACAACATCGGAAACCTCATTGGTCTCTGTCCGGGGATTACGGCGCGGATGCTCGTATCCGACGATTTCAACCAACGTCCCTGGGCAGGCGCGCCGGCCGCCATAACCCACGAAGCTGGCTTCATGAACTCGTCAACTCGGTGCCCGCAGATGGTTTCGGCGACGCCGGAGGCCATTCTTCCGCTTCTCCAGCGCAGCATCGGTTTCGAGCACAACGAACCGCCAAAGCCCGTCCTGCTGCCCACCATCCCTGTCTTGCGCAGATCACATGTATCGAGTGCCGGCTCCGGATAGCTCACGAGCCGGGCAGCAACAGGCGCATCCTTCCGGGCAACACCATTCACCTCGACGACGGCGGGGTCGGTCGACCCTGGTCACCACTTTCAAACCCGATCACAAACCTTTGGAGCCATTGCCCGCTGCGGCGATGCGATCAGTCATGTCCAGATTCAAGGCAAATTCCCTGCTGATGCTTGCCGCGGTCATTTGGGGAGTGGGCAATGTGTTCCACAAGACCATACTGGCCCACCTCGATCCGATGGCGGTTGTTTTCCTGACCAGCGTGATCGCCGCACTGGTGACGTTGCCGTTCGCGGTGCGGGAGCGTGCCCCCCTGGCCAACACCGGCTGGCTTCCAAGTGTGACGAGAGTGGTCCTGCTCTTTGCCCTCGGCTGCGTGGTCCAGCAACTGTCCTATGTCAGCACGACGGTGACGAATTCGAGCCTCCTCATCAGCGCTTCCACCGTCATCACGCCGATCGCCGCATGGCTGATCATGAGGGAGCGTCCAAGTGCACTGATCCTGTTCGTCGCAATTCTGACGGTCGTGGGATCGACCCTCCTGGCGGGCGGCTTCGATGGTTCGGCAACCGCTGGCGACGCGTTCGCCATCCTGTCCGCAATCTGCTTTGCGGTGTGGACGGTCGAGCTCGGGCGCCATGTGCAGGCGCATGGCCATCCCTTCGCGACAGCGGCCGCGCAGTTCGTGGGCACGGCCGTTGCCACGCTGCCTTTCGCGCTGCAGGGCACGATGACGTTTCCCGCAATTGTGTCAGCGTGGCCCGAACTTATCATGCTCGGCGTGTTCTCGACCGCCGTCGGCTTTTACCTGCAGACTTCCGCACAGCGCTACACCACATCCTCCCATGCGGCGGTGATCTGCAGCGGAGAAGGCGTATTCGCCGCTATTTCCGCCGCTGCCCTGCTCGGTGAACGGCTTTCTCCCGACGGGTTTCTGGGTGCGGGCGTCATTCTCTCCTGTGTGCTTTTCGCCGCTGTCTCGGCGGGTCCAAAGCTCGATCCGTCAGTGCCATGATTGCTTCGGCAATGTCGGGCCGCTCTGGAGCGGCGCCATTCCCACCACGACGGGCAAGTCTGTTTCTACTTCCCAATTCATGCCAAGCTACTGGCCTGGCCGCATTCATCATCTGGAAAACGAGGTTTACTTCGATGCTCCACGGCGAAACGTCCTCCTTCGAAGCCGCTAACGTTCCGAACCGGTCAAACCAGAGTTCAGATGACGGGCTCAACGACAAGCCCACCTTGCAAGGCATCAGGCTATTCCCGTCCCTGGCGGACATGCCGATCGCCTTGTTTGCGGCAACCGAAGACGAGAGCGCCATCGACCGCACCAAGGCGGCTTTGTTGGACATCACGACGGAAATGGTTGGCCCGAGCGATGGCCTCGAGGACGGTGACCTCAGCCCGACACCGGCCGGCTTTACCTATTTCGGCCAGTTCGTTTTCCACGACATCGTCTTCAGCCAGATATTCGGGTTGCCCAAGCCGACAGGCAAAACACATCATTTGAAGAACGCGTCCTCGCAAGGTCTTGATCTTTCGGGGCTCTATGGAAGGGGGCCCATCGTCGACGCCCATCTCTACGATGTTCCCGATGGAGCGGATTTGACGGCCTGCCGGTTTCCGATCGGCTTGCCTTGCATGAAGGACAGTATGCTTCCGGTCGATCGCAAGACGGTGCCGGGGCGCGATTTGCCGCGCATCGACATGTCGGGCAAGTTCATCAGTGTCGAGGGTCGGCGGTCGCCATATCGGCCGCTGGTGGCGGACCCACGAAACGACGACAATCTTGTCCTCTCGCAACTGCTGTGCACCCTGATGTGCATCCACAACAGGATCGTGGACCTGCTGCTTGGCAGCGGCACGTCCAATCCAGCCGAAGCCTACAGGCGTGCCAGGGTCTACCTGACCTCGGTTTATCGTACCGTGGTCATCAACGACTATCTGAGAAAGGTCCTGGCTCCCGACATATGGGATCATTTTTTCGCCAGCGACGATTTTCAAGGCACGGGAGTCTCGGCGCTTGAGACGTTCAATGCGCTGCCCTTGGAATTCACTTTCGGGGCGTCGCGTTTTGCCCACGCCATGGTGCGGCAATTCTATGTCGTGAACGACAGGTCGGCCGAAGACCCAGCCAATTTGCGCAGAATGCTGTCCTTCTCCAGCCTGCGCCCGGGTGGGGAGATACCGATACCGGAGAACTGGATCGTCGACTGGAGCCGGTTTGCCTCGGCGCACCCCCCGTCGAAAGCTCAAAGTGCCAGGCGCATAGGACCATTCCTGTCGAAAGAACTGACGATTGCCGGCCTGAGTTCGGAATTGAACGGCACAATCCGGCCGGTCGCCTTCATGGATTGCTGGCGCTGTTATGACCTGGGTTTGCCGTCCGGTCAGGACGTGGCCGGGGCGGTGAAGAGCGCCCTGGGTGACAACGGCATCGATGTGCCGGTCCTGACGGGCAATGACATGCTGCCCACGGCGGCCTGCGCCAAACGCTACATCTACAATGCCGGCCGCCTTCAGGCCGCCTTGCAACGTTACCCGCAGTTCCTGAGCCAAACACCTCTCTCTTACTACATCATCCAGGAGGCGTCCGTTCTTGGCAATGACGGCAGCCATCTTGGCCCGGTTGGCTCCTATGTCGTGGCCGCCACGATCGCATCCGCACTGTTCAAGGCCGCCGATACGAATCTCTCTTCTGGCAGGCTCATCCCGGACGTGGAGCCGAAAACGCTGGCAGGACTGCTCGATCTCAATGATACTGCGAAGGTACCGGACGAAGTGCTTGGCGGCCTGATCAACAATCAGCGCTGATAGCGGCGGCGCTACAGTGTTCAATCTGGTCTAACAGGGGGAAGTGGGCATGGTGAAGTTCAAGGATGTGGAGTTCGAGGCGCTTGGCGAATTCATCCGGGATCTGATCAAGGATCCGGCCAAACAAGCGATCTTCAGAAATAAAGATCAGCAGGCGATGAAGGCTCTGTTGCGTGGGTTTATGACCCCCAGGGACAAAACCTGGGAGGAGATCACCATCAACGCATACTTCGACGAAGACCTGATCGCGAACATCGCCTTTCCCTTCACCGGCGACGTCGAGCAAACGATCGCCACCATTGCGCCGGCGGATGGACCCGGCGAGGACTACACATTTCCCGATCATTACAAGACCGATCCGAACGCCGGCCCGCCCGACCAGATCAAGCAGAACCGTTTGCGTGCCTATTACAGCCGCCTCGGCGACTATGTCATGTCGCGCTGCAAGTAGCGCCCGGCGCGGCGTAACTCAGGATTATTGCTTCAGCCCGACTGCGCTGCCAGTTCGATACCGCGTGCCAGCTTCACCTGGTCGGCCGGATGGCGAATGGGAAACGCGGTACTGAACCAATCGACAGCGAGCGCGCGATCAGGCCTACCTTGGCCTTGCCATGCCGCGGAGAGGTTGCGCAGGAAACGCCTGAACTCGTCCCCGGCCTCGCGATTGCGTTTCAGCAGAGCGAGGGCTGCTGCCGACCAGCCATGGATGTCAGCGAACAGCTGATCGCACTTGGCGGCGGCGTCCACGCACCCCTCAAGATCGCCGGCCAAAAAGGCAATGGTCGCCTGGTAGCCATGATAGTGCGCATCGGGCATCGGGTTGAGTTCGAAACATCGTTTCGAAAGCTCAAGTGCCCGCTCGTGATATCCCATGAACGAACTTGCCAGGGCATAGGCGATCAGCGTCGCGGGATTGCCGGCATTCTGCTCATGCGCCAGGCTGAAGTGGAAATCCGCAAGATCCCAGCGTCGAGCCAGGAGGTGGCTCCAGGCCAGATTTACCTGATTGCGGTGGTCGAATGGATCGAGCAAGACCGAACGCTTGGCCAGCTCGAATGCGCGCGTGAGGTCCTGCTGGATTGAAGGCGCTCCCGGAACAACGATCCAGCGCGAGTTGAGCACCGCTGCGAGGCTGGAATAGGCGCAGGACAGATCGGGATCAAGCCGGATAGCTTCCTCGTAGCGGGCGATGGCGGCCTCTTCGGTGTCCTTGCGCCACATGATCGAAAGGCGCTGGCCGTCCAGCCAGCAATCATAGGCTGAAAAATGGTTTGGTGAGGTCTGCGATATGCGGTGCAGCCTGGCACTGGACAACGCGATCTGCAGGCGCGCGGAAAAACGCGCGCAGACCTCGTTGAAGGCCGAGCGCCAGGACGACGGATCAGAAGGAACAGTCAGCCTGAAGGCTTCCCCGCCTTGCAGGAAGTCATAGCAGCTGATCTCGAAGACGGCTGGCACGTCTGCGTCGATCAGGCGGATGAGCACGCCAATATCCACGTTTTCACCCGCGGCCACGCGCACGTCCTCGAACGAGATCCGGCTCGTTTGCAACTCCGTCGACAGAGCTGTCCAATGCCTGAAGCGAGATATCGAAGCCAAAAGCTCAGTCGCCAGGGCAAATTGCAGATGTTCGTTCTCCGCTTCGCGCCTGGCAATGATGATGGCGATCATCGGCTTTCCCGGGATGCGGCTGTCGTGCTCGCTTTGCACAAGGCCGGGGCCAGTTGCCTGCTTCTCTTCGCCCTTGCCCGGTTTCAGCGCCTCCACGAGGCGCAGTATCTCACCTGGTGGTCGCAGATCCATGTCCGCTTTCAGTTCGGCCGCATAGCGCTCGAAGAAGGCCCGGGCGCGGGCGTAGCCGCTTTCCTGACAGACGCGCCGGATGGTCTCCACCACGGCATCATCAAAAAACGGATCGAGTTGCAGGATACACGCCGCGATGGATTTGCGCTGTCTTGGGTCCGTCTCGGCCGCCAGCCAGGCTGCGAGCCGTGTGACCAGCCTGTCGGTCATCATGGTCGACTGCATTCTCAACCAATTGTCGAAGACGGGATCGCAGTCATCCAAACCGGCGCAAAGTCCATCCCTGGCTTTGCCCAACAACAGCAGGGCACGGTCATAATTGCGGTCGTCAAGCGCCCGCTCGAGCTCATCCATGTCGGAACGTATCGAGGTCGGATCGATCCCAAGGACGAGTTTGTCCACCGTGAGGAAATTGAGCCTGGTTTCGGTTGCCAAGCGTCTGAGGTCCTTGATGCACTGGCGCAGCGATCCGCGTGCATGTTCCTCGTCCTGTTCGCTCCAAAGCAATGCCGCCAGTCGCCCGCGCGTCTCGCGTGACCTGCCGCTCAGCAAAAGATAGGCGAGGATAGCGCAGGCCTTCCGCTTGCCCAACGACAGGGTCTCCGCGCCCTTGCGAAGCTCGAAACCGCCGATTAGCCTAATCGCCAGACCGTCTGTGGAAATTGTCAACTCCGCCGGCTATCGTCTCGTTTCGGTCCATGGTGGAGACCGCTTACCCCACGTAAACAGCAGACGCTAAAATATTGGAAGAGCCAAGTTGCTGTTGCAAGGGCCGCATTGGATAAAGCTCGCATCGCTGCCGCAGCGGGACCAGTTGTTGACGCTGATCCAAGACGGAATCACCGAGCGCCGCCGGTCGCGTGCCCATGATCTTGATGTGTTGGCGAATCTGGCTGCGACCCTTTCTGCCGCGCCTGGCAATGGCATGCCGCTTTTGCGCTTCGCTACCCGCTACGACATTGGCGTTGAAGTGTTCGATGTACCAGGCGGGTTCCTGGCAATGTCCAATATTGCTCCCTTCGAAGGCAGTGAGGAACGAATTACAGCAAGTGGCAAAGGCTTCGATGCTGCCGGGGCCGTGTTGGCTTGCCTGGGAGAGGCTGCGGAGATTTCCAGTTGGGCCTGCAGAGCCGACGACGTCACGGCGTCAGCACACATCGCCTGTCCAGTGGATGGGATGAGGATCGATGCGGTTGATGTGCTGGGCTTCTCGCAGGAGCAGATCAACAATCGCGCCCGGCTCAACAGAGCATGGCACGGTTGGGATACAATCCCTTCGGCGGATCACTTGGGCAGTCCTGGGCTATGGGTGCACGTTCAAAGCTTCCATGACGACACGACAGCGCTCTGTCCGGCATTTCTTTGCTACGGCCGCTTAGGCGATGTCGCATATGACGATGCAAGCTTGAACGTCGACTCCAATGGCTGCGCGGCAGGCACGACGCGGGCCGATGCGAGGACTCGCGCCTTGCTTGAACTCGTAGAGCGAGACGCCACCGGCATCTGGTGGCACCGAGGATCCTTGAGAACGCGGCTGGATGTCGCGCAGCTTAATGACCAGGGCTTGGCGTCTCATATCCAGCAGCATCGGCGCGCCACGGGACGAAGGCTGTGGCTTCTGGACATATCGTCCTTCCGGACGGCCATCGTGGTAGCGGCGATCAGCTGCGAAGACAGCGGCGAGGGCATGGCGGTTGGCTTCGGAGCCGGCTTCCGTTTGGTGAATGCCGCCAGGTCCGCGTTTCTGGAATTGGTGCAATCCGAGGCTACCATGGAGGCCCATGCCGAACGAATTGAACGACCTTGGAATGCAACGGCTGGCGATGGCGACTGCCGGATGACCCGTTGGAAGCGTTTCGCCGACGTGCGCAACTTCCGTTTCGCCATCGGCGAGCCGGCCGCTGGGCTCGACAACGCCGACACGGGAGACGTGGACGACCTGCTGGATGAAATCGACGAAGTGTGTGGACAGCGGGTCTGGTTCGCAGACCTTTCGCGATCCGAGATTGGTATCCCCGTGGCAAAGGCGATCTGCGAGGGATTATCCCACTTCAAGGTGCGCTGGGGCTGCCGCCGAAACACTGCACCTTCCATCGCAGTTGTTTCGAGCAGAACAATCAGCGGCCTCTCGCAGGCCAGGAAACTTTTGATCTAATCGTTACACGCTGCAGCTATCGAATTTCGTACAGCGCTCGCTCTAGAGCAATTCCAGGAAAAGTGTGAGCGGTTTTCCGCCTGGAATTGCTTCAAAACAAAGAGTTAGAGCGGTGTACCCGTCCGGTGAAGACCGCAGACGTGCGTATCCGGCGGCTTGAGCACCTGAGCACCGTGGTGCTGGGTCAAGCTTTCGATGGGGAGACGCGATGATATTCTTCGAGGAGGAGTTTGACTTCCTCGATGCCTTCATCGGTGAAGGCCAAGATCCCGTCGTCATCGTTGGCGCCGTACACCCAGATGACGCCGTCCTCGGGCTCGAGACCGAGGGTCAGGTCCTGGATGAGCGCTTCGCTGACTCCGAGGTCCCTGGCGACACGTTCGACGGTGTAGACGTGATGCACCTTATTGCGCTGCATGATCAGGCCGCCGCTGGTTGGGTCCGCAATTTTGCAGATCTCCAATTCCATGGCAGCAAATCATCGATCCGCTGTGCTGGGTGGGCTGCGATGCGCGCCAGGATATCGGCGAGCCAGGCCTGAGGGTCGACGTCATTCAACTTGGCGCTGACGATCAGGCTGTAGAGAACGGCAGCGCGCTGTCCGCCGCGATCGGAACCGCAGAACAGCCAGGACTTTCTGCCGAGAGCGATGCCGCGCAGGGCTCGCTCGGCTGCATTGTTGGATAGGCAAATCCGCCCATCGTCGAGGAACCGGGTGAAGGACGACCAGCGACGCAGCATGTAGTTGAAGGCCTTGGTCAGATCGTGTCCGCGCGAGAGCTTGTCGCGCGTCTCGATCATCCAGCGCTCGAGCTCGGTGACCAGCGGCGCGCTCCGCTCTTTGCGCACGGCGTGGCGTTGGCCTGGCGACAGGCCGTTGATCGCGCGCTCGATATCGAACAGGGCATCGATGCGCTTCACGGCTTCAACCGCTAGCGGATAGACCAGGTTGGGCTTCTCGCCGTGCGCCTTCTTGCGCGCCGCCGCTTCGATATCGGCCAGCTCGAACACTTTGCGCCGGCTGTGGGCCCAGCAGCTGGCTTCCAGAATAGGCGCCGGCTGACGGCCCGTCGCATAGAGATCACCATAACCGCCATAGGCGTCGGCCTGCAGAATGCCGCTCCAGCCGGCGAGATGCGCCTCGGGATGTTCGCCTCGGCGATCGCGGGAATAGTAGAACACCACCGCCGGCGGATCGGCGCCGCCGAACGGCCGGTCATCGCGCACATAGGTCCATAATCGGCCGGTATCGGTCTTGCCCTTGGCCAGGACCGGCACCGTCGTGTCGTCGCCGTGCAGACGTGAAGCGGCCAGCACATGGGCTTCGAGCCGCTTGAACAGCGGCATCAGCACCGCGGCGCCGGCGCCGACCTGGTCGGCGAGCGTCGACAGGCTGAGCGGCACGCCTTCGCGGGCATAGCGTTCAGCCTGGCGGTTGAGCGGCTGATGCTGGCCGAACTTCTCGAACAGGATCATCGCCAGCAGGCCGGGGCCAGCCCAGCCGCGCGGGGTGGCGTGGAACGGCGCCGGTGCCTGGCTGATCGCCTCACAGTCGCGGCAGGTGAACTTCTCCCGCACGTGTTGGATCACCTTCCATTGCCGCGGCACCACCTCCAGCGTCTCGGTGATATCCTCACCCAGCCTGCGCAGCCGATGACCGCCGCAGCAGTGGCAAGCGGTCGGCGCCGGCTCAACCACGCGTTCGCGCGGCAGATGCTCTGGAAATGGCTGGCGCGCCGGTCGTTTGCGCACATAAGGTGCCACCTCAGTGGTCCGGGCCGCCGCCTGTTCGGCGGCGATCTCGTCTTCCGTCGCCGTGCTCTCGAGTTCCTCGAAGGTGAGCTCCATCTGGTCGTGCAGGCGGGCTGAGCGTTCAGAACTCTGACCATGCAGCGCCCGCTGCAACTTGCGGATCGTCAGACCCTGATGTGCGATCAGCGCCGCATCATCCGATGCCTTGGCCCTGGCGACCGCCAGTTCGGCCTCGATCAGCGTAGCGCGCGCGGTCTCGTCTTCGGCTCTGGCCAGCGCCGCGGTCAGCGCTGCTCTCAGCGCACCGATATCGTCCGGAACAGCATCCAGGGCGGTGGCAACCATGTCCTGGAGTGAATCATAAAACGCGTCCGCTGACTCGCGGAAAATGGCGCAAACTCAAAGAAAAACTCAGCCCGCGCGCTGGGGGCGGAACGTGTGGCGCGGGTTGCGCCAATCGATCCCGTCGAGCATGTAGGCGAGCTGCGCCGGTGATATGGAAACCGTGCCGTCCGCCGGCGACGGCCATAGGAACCGGCCCTTTTCGAGCCGTTTTGCATACAGCGACATGCCGAGCCCATCATGCCAGATAATCTTGATCAGATTGCCGCTGCGGCCTCGGAAGACATAAAGATCCCCGGCATGCGGATCCCGGCCCAACGTCTCCTGGACCTGCAGAGCGAGGCCTTGCATTCCGCGACGCATATCGGTCCGGCCGACCGCCAACCAGATCCGCACCTGGCTCGGAACCGGGATCATGAAACGCCCAGCGCCTTCACCATCGCCGCCGCGAGTGTCGGCGGTGTGGTCAGCGGAATCCGCAGCCGCACCTTGCCGGCGATCTCCAGCTCGATCACCGCTGGGGCCGCCGCCGGCACCGAAGCGGCGACAGGCTCATCGGGAACCACGACAACTTCCGCAAAGCCTGTCTCGCGGGCTCTCAGCGTTCGGCGCCACTTATAGATCAGGCTGGTCGCGACATCGTACTGACGCGCTACCGCTGCCACCGTGGCCCCGGGCGCGAATGCCGCGGCCAGTATCCGGAACTGATCCTCTTCACGCCAACGACGACGACGCTCCGGTCCGGTCAATAACGTCACATGGCTCATGCTGTGCTGCTAACTTCGCTCGTAAGGACGACCTTAAGAGCGCAGCCTCGCTACCGTGCCATGCTCGCGCAAGGCGGCCTTCGCCGGAGGCGTACAGAGCGGTTCGCCGTTTCCGTGAAACGGTGAAACGCTCTAATGAGCGCACGCGTTCGATGTGAATGCCAGGTCAACGGACAGGCCACAAGATGCAGTGCGTGTCGCACCGCCAAGCGGCAAATCAAGCCGGGAGGCGCCACATTCGCACTCTGCCTGTACCACGCAGTTCTGTTTCCGCGAGTGGGTCACAAGCAAAATTTGGCCCAAGCAGTCTGCGGGTTGCATCCGAAATACGGATTTCATCGGGCTCCGCGGACGTTTGAATACGTGCGGCGAGATTAACGGTCTCGCCCCACAGGTCGTAGGCAAACCGCTTTTTGCCTATGACGCCCGCGACGATTGGTCCCGAGTTAATTCCAATTCTGAGCCTTAGCCGTTCTCCGGCGAAGCGTTCGTGCCGAACCGCCTCCCGCAGCTCAAGTGCATAGCGCGCGAGGGCTTCTGCATGATCGGATCGCGCGGCGGGCATGCCGGCGACCACCATCACGCAGTCGCCGATTGTCTTGATCTTTTCGCAGCCATATTGGTCCGACAGCCGATCCGCCGCCTTGAAGAAGTAATTTAAAATAGCGAGCGTTGTCACGGCTCCGACGCTCCGCGCTCTTTCCGTAAAACCGACGATGTCGGCAAAAAGCACACTTACCTCTGCGTGGTTGTCGGCAATTTGTTCGTCTGACTTCAACCGCTCCGCGATCGACGCCGGAAGAATGTTGAGGAGCAGGGTTTCGGCGCGCTGGTATTCACGCTGCAATCCCTCTTGGCTCTCCCTCAACGCCTCGTTCATCGATTGTAATTTCTCGTTGAGTTGACGCTCCCTCTCTTGCAGGAGCGTCATTTCATAAGCCTTCTGTTGAAGCCGCTGCTTATTGTCTCGTTCGGCAGTGACGTCGAGAAAGAGCAGCCACACGCAGTCATCGTCAGCAAAAAGATGAAGATCCGCGACACGCCCGCTGGGCAGTTCGACCATAGGCATATGATATGGAAGCTCGGGGCAAGGCAGCAAACCTTCCATGAATTCAAGCTGAGCGGTAACTGGCTTGCCGATGCGAAGCGATGAGAGCCCGTAATGTTTAACGTTACCGCCCTTCCCAGCTATGCAAAGCTGGGCGTCGATTTTCACATATGCGATAGAACGCTCGTTGTAGAATAGATTGTAAGTCCAGTTTTCGACTTCTTTTGGCAATCTATGCATGGTCTATTTGGTAACCATCGAAGCAAGTTGACGAAACGCATCATCGACATGTTCACCCGTAAGCGCACTTGTCAGATAGATTTGCCATCCACGTTGCCTCAGTTCGTCAATCTCACCATCCGGTATCACCCACTTATCGGCCAGATCGGATTTGTTGAACAGCAATACAAACGGCATGGCACCGAATTCGGCCTCGACCCGCTCGCGCAGCGTGAGTGCGGCGACAAGAGTGGCGGCGCGGGTTCCATCGACGACAAGCACGAGCCCTGTCGCACCTCGCACATGGCTGACGCGGAATGAGCCGATATCATCTTCGCCGGCCAAATCCCACAAAATCAGATCCACGGTTTTGTCCGGTAGTGCGACACTCTTCTTGTCGATTTTCACGCCCACCGTGGTCAGGTAGGTTTCTGAAAAGATGCTTTGCACAAACCTGCGGACCAGGCTCGTCTTGCCGACAGAGAACCCGCCCAGCATGCAGATCTTTTTTTGCAACATCTTGGGCTCCGCCCTAGTCCAGGTTTACCGTAACCGAAACCCGGCGATTGGTTGAGCTACCTGTTTGACTATTTTCTGGCACAGCCGGCTCAAAGGTGCCCGCGCCCCGAACCAGCAGCAGTTCCGGAGCGACGCCGCGCTTGTTGAGAAGCGCACGAACTGTCTCCGCGCGGGCGGCGCTGATCGACGCGTTGGCCGTCTCACGGCCCGTGCCGTCCGAATGGCCGGTCAACATGAACCGCGCCGTTACGCCTGACTCGCGGGCTTTTTGGGCGAATTCCTTTATTTGATCCGCCAACCTGTCGAGAACCGGCATCTGCTCCGGTCCCGGCACAACTTTGCCGGAAGAGAAGAAAATATCGGTCGTCTGGATGGCGTCTCTCAAATGATTGAGTTCTGCAAGGTCCAGCTCATGCAGTTGCGAAACATCCAGAACCACTCCGTCCGCCGAAAGTTGTTCGGCGGCAGCCCGCGCCCGGCTGATCCAGTTGGCGGGAGCCTCACCCGCGACAACGATGCGACCCTGGATGATCGAAAGCAGAACCGATTTCGGCGGGGTCAGCGAAGCCTCCAGCCGCTTCACCACGAACTTCGGATCAAGGCTCTGATAGAATTGCCATTGTGAATGAACGCGCGCAGGATCAACCTGCGTTCCGTGCAGCAGAACTTGCGGGTCGGCGGCAAGCGGGTCTCTCAGGCCGGAAATGTAGAAATGTCCGCCCCTCTCCGTTTGCTGGGCGACGATGATTCCCGGTTGGGCCTCAAGTCGCGAGACATAATACTGCCAATGCTCCGCCGCGCGTGCTTCGGGGCTCACATCGCGAACCTTGGAGATGTCGAATTCCGGTCCGCCTGCCGAAAGCTGTCGGGCCGCTGCGCGCGCCCGATCTATCCAGGTGTCGGGAGCCTCGCCCTCGGCAACGATGCGATCATTGGCGATCGAAAGTCGTACTGTATCCGGCGGATACAGCGACGCCGTCAGCCGCTTCAACACGAACTCCGGCTCAAGGCTCTGATAGAACCGCCACTGCGAATGAACCCGGGCGGGATCGACCTGCGTTCCAGACAATAGCGACTGCGGGTCGGCGGCAAGCGGGTCTCTCAGGCCGGCAATATAGAATTGGCCGTCGCGTATCTTCTGTTCTGCAACGATGATGCCCGGCTGGGTCCCCAGTCGCGACACATAGGCCTGCCAGCGATCCGCCTCGCGTTCTTCGAGGCTTACATCGCGGACCCTGGAGATATCGAATACCGGCCCGCCTGCCGAAAGCTGCTGGGCGGCGGCCTGCGCCCGGTTGATCCACGTGGCAGGAGCCTCGCCTTCGGCAACGATGCGATCATTGGCGATCGAAAGTCGTACTGTGTCCGGCGGAGCCAGCGACGCCGTCAGCCGCTTCAACACGAACTCCGGCTCAAGGCTCTGATAGAACCGCCACTGCGAATGAACGCGGGCGGGATCGACCTGTGTTCCAGACAACAGCGACTGCGGGTCGGCGGCAAGCGGGTCTCTCAGGCCGGCAACATAGAATTGGCCGTCGCGTATCTTCTGTTCTGCAACGATGATGCCCGGCTGGGTACCCAGTCGCGACACATAGGCCTGCCAGCGATCCGCCTCGCGTTCTTCGAGGCTTACATCACGGACCCTGGAGATATCGAATACCGGCCCGCCTGCCGAAAGCTGCCGGGCGGCGGCCTGCGCCTGGTTGATCCACGTGGCAGGAGCCTCGCCTTCGGCAACGATACGATCATTGGCGATCGAAAGTCGTACTGTGTCCGGCGGAGCCAGCGACGCCGTCAGCCGCTTCAACACGAACTCCGGCTCAAGGCTCTGATAGAATTTCCACTGCGAATGAACGCGGGCGGGATCGACCTGCGTTCCAGACAACAGCGACTGCGGATCGGCGGCAAGCGGGTCTCTCAGGCCGGCAATGTAGAATTGGCCATAACGTACCTTTTGCTCGGCAACGATGATGCCCGGCTGGGTCTCCAGTTGCGACACATAGGCCTGCCAGCGCTGCCCGGATTGCCAGGAAAGAAAGAACCAGCCGCCGGCCAGAATCAAAAGCAGCAGGGCCGCGGTCGCCACCAGCCACGGAAATCCCTGGTTCGATTCCTCCTGCTTCAGTTCAACGCATGTCTGCAACTGCGCCTCTACACCGGCCAGCTGCGAACTGTCGCCGTCAAACTCCTCTAAAACCCGGGAGGACACCTCATGGATACGAAGCAATACATCGCGAACTATTTCATGTAATTCCTCTGGCGGATTTCCTCGGATTACCGAAACCAAGGTCGCAAACTGCCCGACTTCTGACCAGAGACGAAGGTCGCCAAAACGGATAGTGTCCAGACTGCTCTGTTCTTTCTCGTTAAATGAGTCCTTCACAAAATCTTGAATTGCGCTAAGCATCGACGAAATGAGCTGAGGATCCTCGCTCGTTGCATTATCAGCAGCTACATGCGCTATCAAAAGTCCGGAATTGCGGCTAATGAGAAAGACATGTTCTACACGATAGATAAGAGAATGCTTCAGAACAACTTCAGAGAAACTGGAACCGCTTCTCCAAGCTTCAAGTCTCCACTTGAGCCCATGCCAGGTAAATATATGTCTTAAAGTTTCATTCAGCGACTGAAAGGTTTGGTCGATCTTTTCCCCGATCGACTTGCGAATTGCCGGCAGAAACACCGGGTATAATATATCCGTCAGCGTGCGCGGGCTCTTCTGGATTGACCGTTGCACAGCCCTTTCGACAGCTGGCGCAAGGGCCTCGCCGAGTTGCGCATGAGGCGCGCGTGCGGCCGCACTGGGAAGAACGTCGCCCACGGCTGCCGCGAGCTGCTCCGGTTCGTCCAGCAGATGCGTAACCCGTGAAAGCTCTGAAATTTCGCGGCTGACCAGCAACTGGCGCAGCGTTTCCATGCGAGGATCGGCGGTTGGAACTCCGTCGAAACGCGCTCGGTAATCCGGATCAACGTTCCGGGCAATTTCTATCAAAAGACGAGCCAGAGCCTCGCGATCAATCTCTGTATCGTTCGAGGCTGTTCTTTGCGGAAGGCTGATTGGGTCGACGGTTGACGTCAAGGTCCCATCAACTCACTTTCCAGCTACGGTCCGAGTTGCTCTTGCTGCCGACGGGATCCTGATTCAGACATTTTGCAACCTCGACAAACAGGCCGGCCAAAAGATTTCGGTCGGTCTTGACGTTGCTGAGATCGGCAAACATTTTCTCTATCAGCATCTGAACGCCTTCATTCTTCTGCTTGATTTCCTCACGCAGTAAATGATCGTTTCGATTTATCCGGTCGGCAACGTCGCGCTCAAGCGCGCTCAATTGATCCGACAACGCGCGCACCTGCTTTTCAAGTGCCTGATTTTGCTCGCGAAGATTCCGATCAATCTCTTTGTCGGCGTCGGCTCGTGAATCTTTTTCGTTCCGCAATTGCCCCGCAAGCGAATCAACCTGCTTCTTTGCATTTGACTCGTACATGTCGAGATTGCGCTTAGCCTCGGATTCGACATCCTTGAAGCGCTGCAAGACCCGTTCTTCAAGCTTGGAAAAGCGGCGGTCATAGTCCTGCATCTGGTTGCCGAACAGCAGATCACGTATCTTGTCGACACCTACAGGGTCGCCGGAGCCCCCGTTTTCGCGAGCCTGGACCCCCATGAAGTTCAGCCCGTTTCCGTCTGCGTTACCTATAAGATTTCCGTCCGCCTTCTTTTCTGAAGAAACGGAATTCGAAGATTCCTTTGCCATGCTTTTGCCCTTCCATTTGAACACCTGCCACAGTGCAAAACCCCATATATAAGAAAGCGAGCATGTCAGCAAAATACCCGGCTCGCAAGCCGGTATCGTCTTGACTTGAGTCGATTCCTGATGCAGCCGAGCGCTGCGTCGCCGCAGTTTCGCGCTCAAGGCAGGCGACCCGATCAAGCTCGATAACAACCGCTTCACCAACCACACGGCAACGCTGCGGGTGTTGCGCGCACTCGCGGATGGCGATTCCGCGTCGTCCCCGCAAACCATGCAGGCTCAGGGACCGAGGTCCAACGCTCAAGCGGGAGGCTGGGAGGGCGTGGAAGACAGCCAGGTTCGGCCGGCCCGCGCCCTGTGCCGATGGCGGGTCGGGTGACACCTAAACGGGCGGTTTGTTAGGTGTACAAGGAAAGCCCGCTGCCTCGGAAGAAAACAGCGGGCCCATGTTGTGCTGGTGGCGAATGCATTCAAAGGGAATACTGGTGCGGCTGGCCCGAGGATGGCGACGAACGAGACGTCGGCCTGATTAACCCGCGCGATCTTCTTTATCGCTGCGGCGACCGATCTTCACCAAGCGGTCTGTGGCCTCGACCAAACGCCGCATCCTGCTGCGCAGTGCGAGATTCTCGGCCAGCATTTCCTGGGAGCGTTCAAGCGCGAACTCAGCCCGGTTGATGCGCTCCCTGGCATTAGCAACTTCCAACGTCAAAATATCGGCCGCCAACCCGCGTCCGTGGGGTTCCATGGTGTCCATCAGTGTCTAACACATGGTAGGCGAAATCGTTCCCTGATAACGGCGAACCGGGTGCCGCATGACCGCCTATCGTTCCACTGCGGCATGGGTCGAGCAGTGCTTGCTCTATGGCGTGGGGCCGTCAAGCGAAGGTGCGCAGGCAATGGCCACCGCGAACGCGCTAGGCTCACCTCACAGCAAAAACGTCTGCCGCTCCCTTAGCGTCGCCGTGATCGCCGCAATCCCCACCTCGATCTCCCGCTTGCCCGCCATCATTGCATCCCCCGCCGCACCTTCCAGCATCGACCGCAGCAGCTCCGCCTGGCCGACCAGCACCGCGTCCTTTTCCGCCAGCGCCGCGAGCGTGGCCGCTTCCTGGCGGTAGCGCTGGGTCATGCGGTCGTTTTCCGGCACCGGCTGGTGGCGGATCAGGCCTTCGAGGGCGCCGACCTCGCGGCCCAGGCGCTCGAGCGCCTGGGCGTTGGCGACGATCGTCGCGTCGGGGAACGGGTTGGCCCGCGTCGGCGGCTGGATGTTCTCGCGGCGGTAGCGGGCCTCGGCTTCGTCGACGGCTGCCCGGGCGCGACCGAGCAGCGAGCAGGCCATCTCGCGCACGCGCTGGTCGTCGGCGCGCAGCTGATTTTCCTGGCGGTAGAAATTGTAGCCATAGCCGTAGAACAGGTTGATCCCGACCTTGGCGAGCGGCCCGGCCTCGTAGAAGCGGCTCATGTTGTCGCTCCCATCGCAAGATTTCCTTTGATATCGCCCATCACGCTTAGCATCCCTTTCGCTTGACAGAAGCCAAAATAAAGAAATTGGTTGCTCCGTATTTAAAGCTTGGATGTTGAGCTTCTAATTTTTGCTAGAAACAAAAAAATGAAAAGTCCCAAAGACCAATAAGCAAATGATATTATCAATGTCATTTTCACCAACAATTGCGGCAACGTATCGAATAAAGAAGGTCCGATAGAAGGGTTATTAAATAAATCCTGTGAGGCGCATAGCCATGCAATGGCTGCAATAACAGCAAACATGAAAATCCTTTTGCCATCGAAAAAGCTGCGCCTATTGCCGTTAAAGAGTCCAGAAAATGCGACGTATGACAACCAGATCAACCATGTCCCGCTTGTCGTGCTGCAGGCGACGACAAATTTTCTTTGATCTGGCTCCGGCATGCGTCCGGCAAATCCAAGTTGCCACTGCATGGATTCGCTCCAAGGCCAGATTTTTAAAAAATATGCGCTGCTGTTATATAGGCTTGAAATGTATTTATCGCTTGCAAAGAAAATTGCTATGCATACCATAAAAGACACGAATAGAGATACTATCGACATGATCATCATCATGCGCAAATAGTACGCAAATATGTATCTTTGCTTATTCTCATATTGGCTTAGCTGCGGCATCCCCGGCAATCGGAGAAATCCAAGTTCTCGTTCGTAGTCCTCTATGTCGATATTGTTATTACCACCTGCGAGCATTTTCTGTCTTGTGTGATACTTGCCGCAAGATTTTGCATTGATGTCGGTCATAATATTAATGGCCCTCGCTGTCCAAAATGGGAACGGCAGGCCGGATTTCTCCGGCGACGAGGTGGGTAATCGCCTTGAGATGGCTCATCTTGTCGCGCCCACCTCGTCGCCCAGGGGATAGAAGCCCGTCGGCTGGCCACCGATGTTGAAGGGCAGGCCGGCCGCGGCGTTGGGCGCCGACACCAGGCCCTTGTCGGCCATGCGCAGCGCCAGATAATAGCGCACCGCCTCGATGGGGCTGAGGCCGATCGCCTGCAGCGAGATCAGCTCGCGCATGCGCTCGTCGCGCGGCGTGATCAGCACCTTCAGATCGTTCAGCATGATGCCGTAGACCTTTAGGAAATCGGTGAGGTGCAGCTTCACCGCCTCGCGCACGTCGCTGATGCGCTCGTTGATGTTCTCCATCTTGGTGACCTGGATGATCTGGTTGATCGCCTGCTCGATGGCCGGTCCGGCATAGTCGGCGATTTCCTTGGTGTCGATCACGGCGCCCGCGAACGGCATGTGGGTGATGAGGTCGAGCGCCTCTTCCTTGCTGTCGATGTGGATGTAGTAGTCGACGACATAGGACATCTCGGCCATCTCGGCCGAGGTGGCGATGCCCTCATTGCGTACCAGCAGTTTTGAACGGTTGATGTAGATGACCTCGTAGACCCAGGGCGAGGAGCCGCCGAAGAAGCCTTGCACGATCGATCCGACCAGCGGCTTGTCCGGCGTCTGCAGCGCGTATTGGCCGGTCTCGTAGACGTTGAGCACCGCGCCGCGCGACTTCAGGATGCAGAAATGGTTGCTCTCCACCGTCAGCAGCGAGCCTGAGACGATGCTCTCGTCGACGATCTTCATCGCCACGGTCCTGGTGCCGAGCGCGTCTGTGCCGTCGCGCTGCAGCGACGTGATGACCTGTCTGGTGATTGCCATGTCGAATTCCCCTCCTGATGTACCGGCACGCCCAGCGCGTGCCTGATGCCTGTTGACTTGCGGCTAGGCGGACCCGTTTGGCTCGCTCAGCGCTTTTTTTGTCGTGCTTTCGCCGGCCCTGAATTAAGCGGCGAACAGAGGCCTTTGCCGCTGAATTGTTGCTGCAGCCGTGCGGTGCGGTCGGTGCGCTGGCGGTAGCCGCCATCGCTATCGAGCAGGTATTTTGTCCGCTGCTTTTCACGCGCCGACGGTCGGGCGGACGAGACAGCGCGCACGATCGGCTCAATGGCCTCGGCGCGGCCGGTTCCGATCCTGGAGTCCTGGATGGCCCGGCTGACGACTTGCTCGATCAGGTCCTTGCTGTTCTGGCCAAGGAAGCTCGAGACCAGCCCGGCGACATCGGTGGCGATGTCTTCGACTTTGTCGTCGTCGGTGATGGCGGCGCGCGGCGAAGCGCCTGGCTGAACGGCTTTTTCCGGGCGCCGGCTCTTGCCCAGCTGCCGCCAGAGGATGAATCCGAAGATGAGTGCAAAGACAAAGAACGACATTCGACCAGCCCCGTTCAGTGGTCCGCGTTGATTGCAGAGATGGTGGACGCCTCCCGTTCAGCGCGCCTTTGGCGCCGCACGCTCTCGTCCTCAGGCGCGAATGGCCAGTCTTCCGCTTCCCGGCGGATCAATGGCGGTGCCTGTCGACTTCCCTCCAGTTGACGCGACAAAAATTTCTTCTCGGACGGGGCTGTCCGGGAGCCATGCAAAAGCTGCGTCGTTGATAAGGGAAGTCTCAAATGCCAGCCATACACAATATCGCGAGCTATGGTGGTGCCAGCCATTGCTGGTCATCGCGGCAGGGGCGCGACCCTCTGGATGGTTGGGTGGCCTTGCTTAAGTCCGCGTTCTTGGGCTCAATGGCCGGACACGTTGCGGGGAGGGCATCGAGATGAGCGAAGACAGTCCGCGGCCGCTGGCGGAGATCGCCAGCTATCACGCCCATATCTACTTCGACGGGCAAACCGAGCGGCAGCGTGCCGAATGGCTGCGTCTTCGCATCGGCGAGCGGTTCCGCGTGCGCCTGGGCAATTGGCACGACCGGCAAGTCGGCCCGCATGACCAGCCCATGTACCAGGTCTCCTTCGCCAAGGAGATTTTCGGTTCGCTCGTTCCGTGGCTGATGCTGAACCATGGCGGCTTGAGCATCCTCATCCACCCGAACACGAGCAACCCCAAGCGCGACCATCTGGTCGACCCGGTCTGGATCGGCCGGCCGCTGGGCGTGCATGGCGACACGCTTCCGGACGATCACGAGGCGGAAGAGGCGCTGGAGGTCAACACCGAACCGTCGCTGCCGGCGTAGGGGTTCCGCGCCAATGAGGCGGATGCCGTCGCTGGCCTGAGTGGCGGCTCGATCGGCCGTGACCCGGCCAGCGGCGCGCCGACGATGTTCCTCGACGGCGTGCCGGGCGCCCGCACTGCCGCCTTCCACGAGCCCTATAAGGACGATCCGATCCTCGGCGGCTGTTTTCACGGCTCGACCATCGTCACCGTTCCGGACCTGATCCGCTGGGTCGGCTTCCTCGGCCTCGGCATCCAGCCGCCATCGGCCGACTGGGGGCTGGCGATCGCCGACGGCTATGGGTTCCTGACCGGTGGGAAATGGTGGGTGGTGGTGTTCAATTCGGCCGCGATCATCTCGCTGGCGATGGCCACCGGATAGGGGCGTTTGAGAACAGCGACAAATAGGCCGCGGTCAGTCGAAAAGTTTGATCGGCGCAGCCTCGCAATGGTGCCGGCGCGCACGCAGGTCCGCTGCTCGGCATCGCGTCATGCGCCGGCCTCGCCGCATGGCTGACTCTTTTCCCAATGCTCAAACGTCTTAGCTACAGTGAAGCAATGGAGCAGGGTCGATGAGCCTCAAGGACAAGAAAATCGTGGTCACCGGTGGCAGACGGGGGCTTGGTCTCGGATTGGTGGAAGCGTTGGTCGAACAGGGCGCCAGCGTGACTGTCGTTGCGCGCGGCGCGGAGGCGCTGGAGGCGCTTGGGGTTCGGCTCGGGGTCGCCACCATTGCCGCTGACGTCACGGACGAGGATGCAGCTTATCGCATTCTGGGCGAGGTCCGCCCTGATATCGTCGTGCTCAACGCTGGCGCGACGCCCCGGATGGGGCGGCTGGACCAGTTGAAGTGGGAGGATTTCTCCGTTGCCTGGGAAACCGACGTCAAGGCCGGGCTCTACTGGCTGCAGGCGGCGCTGAACCTGCCGCTGAAGCCGGGCAGCCGGGTGCTGGTCGGGTCGAGCGGCGCCGCCGTCGCCGGGTCGCAGATGTCTGGCGGTTATGGCGGCTCCAAGCGTATGCTTTGGTTCATGGCCAAATATGCCAATGGCGTGGCGCAGGAGAAGGGGCTAGGCATCCGCTTCCAGGCGATCCTGCCGCGACAGATAATCCTCGGAACGGGGACCGGGGATGTGGCGGCCGGCGCCTATGCAGGCTCGATGGGCATCACGCCGGAAGAATTCATCACCCGCTTCGGCGCGCCGATGCCACCCCGCGCATTCGGCGACAGGGTGGTTTCCGTGCTGGAGGACCCGCAATATGCTCAAGTCCTGGCTGTTTCGCATCGCCCACAACGGCGCGCTAGACCTGTTGCGCAGCCGCGCGATCCGTGTCGCCGAGCCCATCGAGGCGGCGTTCGCAATCGCCGATGAGACCAAGGCCGATCCGGTGGAGACGTTGATGCGCAGGGAGGCGATCGAAACCGCTGTGTCGCGATTTGCCGAACTTCCAGTATTGCAGCGCAGCGCCGTCATCCTGAAAGACGTGCTCGACGAGCCGCTGGCCGAGATCGCCGCCCTGCTTGGCATTTCCGTCGATGCGGTGAAGGCGCATCTGGCGCGCGGCCGTGCCCGGCTTCGGGAGATCAACGCCAGGGCCGACGCGCTTCCCGATGCACGCATCGCCTCGGCCGCCGTGGTCCGCTACATCAGCCTGTTCAACCAGCGCGATTGGGATGGCCTGCGCGCACTGCTTGCCGATGACGTCAGGCTTCAGCAGTCCATGCACCCGGCGCGCTCGGGGGCCGCCGACGTCGGGACATTCTTCACGATCTATGCCAAGAGCGAGGGGCTGTGGCTTAGGCCGGCCTGGGTCGAGGGCCGCGAGGTGATCGCGGTGTTCGAAAGCCGGAACGCCCCGAAGCCAATTCACTTCATGTGGCTGGAGTGGCGGGACGGGCGGATCAGCTTCATCCGCGACTATCGCTATGTCGGCTATGTCGCCGATGATGCGGGGCTGGCGCTGGCAAGGGACATCCAGGTCTTGCGGGCGCGGGACTAACGTCTGATTTCCTTGAGCGCGGCCGGCAACACGTTACGCCAATTGCCATAAAGCCGTTTTAAAGGTTCCCTGGACTTAGTCCTAACCGAGCAACCCCTGGATGGTTGCCGCAACAGCTTCCGGGGCATAGGGCTTGGGCAGGAAGACGCCGCCGCTTGGCATCGCGTCCGCCGCCGGCTGGCGCTTGCCCGAGGTGATGATGATCTTGACCGGCGGCCAGCGGTCGCGCACGGCGGCGGACAGGCGCAGGCCGTCCATGGAGCCGGGCATGTCGATGTCGGTGAACAGGATGGCGATGTCCTGCCGGCTCTCCAGTATACGGATCGCCTGGTCGGCATTGCTCGCCTCCAGCACATCGTATCCCGCCTCGCGCAATTCATCGGCGATGGCGAACAGCAGGAAGGCTTCGTCTTCGACGACAAGGACAGTGGCGAGGGTCTGAGTGATCATGGCACGCCCTATGGTGTCAGTAAGGTGCTGTCGGCAATTGGGGCGCCGGTGCGTTCAACACGCATTCGACGCCGTCGGGGTGGTAGTCGATCCGCACCGAGCCGCCGAAATCGGTGCCGAAGACGCGTTCGATCAGGAATCGGCCGAAGCCGCGCCGGCTGGGGGGCGTCACCGGCGGGCCGCCGCTTTCGCGCCAGCGCCAGAGCAGCCGCTTTTCGCCCGGTGCCTCGGCCGATGGCTGCAGCGACCATTCAATCGACACCTTGCCTTCCGGTATGGACAGGGCGCCATATTTCAGCGCGTTGGTGGCCAGCTCGTTGACCGCGAGCGCCAGCGTCAGCGCCATCTTGGGATTGATCGGCAGCGCCGGGCCGGAAATCGAAATCTGTTCGAGCGGGAAGGTGGCGATGGTGTTGTCGACCACCTCGCGGATCGAGGCGCTGGTCCAGCGGGTCTTGTTCAGGATGTCATGGGCGTTGGCGAGCGCGCGCAGGCGCTCGTTGAAGGTGGCGCTCGCGGTGGCGATGTCGGTGTTGCGCAGCGTTTGCGAAGCGATGGCCGCGACCATCGCCAGGATGTTCTTGATGCGATGTTCGAGCTCGTGGGTCAGCAGTTCCTGACGCGCCTGTGCCTCGCGCCGGTCGGTGACATCCTGCATGACGCCGAACATCTTGACCGGCTTGCCGGTCTCGTCATGGACGAAATCGATGTGGCGCGACAGCCAGCGCAATTCGCCGGTGTCGGGCCGCCGGATGCGGTATTCCACGGCAGGCACTGCGGTGCCCTTCTCACGCGTTTCCTGGTTGGAGCGGACGTTCTTGTCGTCGGGAATGACGATGTTTTCCAGCACACTGATGTGCACGCTGTCGCGCGGCGACAGCCCCCAGAGACCCCAAAAACCCTCGGAGCCGACCACGGTTCCGCTGGCGATGTCGAGTTCGAGGGCTGCAATGCCGGCTGCATTCTGCGACAGCTGCAAGCGGCGCTCGCTCTGCAAGAGGGCCTGCGCCGCCTGCTTCTGGTCGTCGATATCGGTGTTGGTGCCGATCCAGCGCAGGATGACGCCGTCGGCATCGCGGATAGGGACGGCGCGCGCAATGAACCAGCGATAGATGCCGTCATGCCGGCGCAGCCGGAACTCCGTCTCGTAGAAGGTGCCGGCGGCAGCCGTCTGTTGCCACTTTTCCGCGGCCGCGACGATGTCGTCGGGATGCACGATGTCGGCCCAGCCTTGACCGTCAAGCTCGCCGGGCTTCGCGCCGGAATAATCGTAGACGCGCGGATTGAACCAGTCGAGCAGCCCATCCGGCGTCGCCGTCCAGACGTGGTTGGGCATCGCCTCGGCGAAGGTGCGGAACTGCATCTCGCTCTGGCGCAGCGCCTGTTCGGCCAGCAGGCGGTCGGTGACGTCTACACCCTGGACGAAGATGCCGAATACGTCGCCCGCAGGATTGCGCACCGGCTGATAGACGAGGTCGATGAAACGCTCTTCCGTCGGTGCGCCGGGCGTTCGCTGCAACTCTGCCTTCAGGGCATAGCCGATGAATGCCTCACCGGAGGTGAACACCTGATCGAGCAGTTCGAAGAAGCCTTGGCCTTCGACCTCGGGCAAGGCCTGGCGGACGGGCAAGCCGATCACGTCGCGGTGGCCGACCAACTGCATGTAGGCGGCATTGGTCAACTCGAACACATGCTGCGGGCCAGACATCATAGCCATGAAGCCCGGCGCCTGTTCGAACATCTGGCGCTGGCGGTCGCGCTCGCCGGCGCGCCAGCGCTCGGCGGCTACCTTGGCGGTCGTCTCGATGACGATGGCTATGACGCCGGCCGGTTCGCCGCTTTCGTCGAGCACCGGTGAATAGTCGAGATCGAGCCAGACCTGCTCGGGCTTGCCGGTGCGGTTCAGCGTCAGCACCTGCTCACGGTAGGCAAGCGTGCCGCCACCGAGGCAGACCTTCATGATGTTGTCGTTGAAGTCGGCCACCTCGGGCCAGCCTTCGCGCACTTTCGAGCCGAGCAATTGTGGATGGCGGCCGCCTGCGAATTCCGAATAGCCGTCATTGTAGATCATGACGCCGTCTTCGCCCCACAACATGACGATCGGCACGTTGGAGCGCAGGATCAGCGACACTGCTGTCTTCAGGCTCTGCGGCCAGACCTCGATCGGCCCGATCGAGGTTGAGGCCCAGTCGAATGTCGCGATCAGGCAGCCGAGCTCTCCGCCGCCGGCGAGGAAGGCGTGACGACGGTCCTCTATTGCATTGGTTGCTGGCATGGCGTCTCGTGGATCGGTCGGCGTTTGTTCAAGTTTCGTCTGGTCGTTGCTACGTGTCAGGCGCCGTGCGCCATCGACGATCGTCCACCATTAGCCGGCACAGCCCAGATGGCTTCGCGATACTGGCGCTGCCGAACTTTCCCGCATTCGATGAATTGTGATCATGCATGCCCCGACGTCCACAACCCGGGACAGGCCGATCGGTTCCAAATGCTCGGGAATTTTCCTTTGGATACCGGGCTTGGCCACGCAATGGTTGGCTATTCGATCGAATTTCTTTTCAAGTCGTTAATTCGGCCATGCTGTTAATAAGCTTCTTCTAATGCATGTCGGCCTAAACTGCCTAGCGGTTTTGGGATAACGACATGCGCGAAACTGATGGTTTGGCGCGGGGTACGCAATGACCAAGAATCTCGGCAACGCACGCTATATGCCGCCCAAGGACACAAAAAGTTCCTTCTTCAGCAAGGCTGCGCCGGCGCTGTTCCCGCTCATCGTGGCGGCGCTGGGATATATGATCGGGCGACAGTTTTTCGGCATATAGGTTTCGGCGCAGACGTTCGGACGGGCCGGATGCCACGCGAGATCCGGCTTTTTCTGTTTCGGCGAACAGCTGAAAGCGCGCTACGGTGCCAGCACCGTGCAGCTGTTTCGGCGAAGCGTCGCGCGCATCGGCATCGTCACGCCGGGCGTCTTCGCCGACAGCCGCTGGCGCGACGCTGTGGAGGTTATCGACTGCCGCGATTTCAAACCGCAAGTCCGCGCCTGGCTGCCGCACCGCCCGCCGGCCGGGCGGCAGAGCCGGCCGATCGAATTGTTCCGCGATGGCTGATTGATCGGCTCAAGGTGCAGCTGGTGTCGTAGGCCGGGTGAGGATTGCTCAGGAAAGCCGGGATCGACGCCGGGCTGGCGGCTCCACCACCGACCGCATCATGTTTGGGCACGGTTGGGAAATGATCTAAAAATGATCGGGATAGAGAGTTTTCTTTTATTCTTGCGTCAATAAGCCGGCGTAGTTCTTGGAAAAATCTCAGAAAGATTTTCAACTTAATTTGCGAGGCTACAGGTGATACTGCCGTACGGTTCTTGATCGGATTCATTTCTGGCGACAATCAAATCACTGCTTGACATTGGGGCAAGCCGAAGAGCTATCTTGGATTTCGATCGCAAGTTTGCGCGGAGGGAATCTGTACATGGATTTCATCGAGCAGTGGTTTGGTATCTCACCTGACGGCGGCGACGGATCGACGGAAGCTCTCTATATACTTGCCGTCGTCGCAGTATTGGCGCTTGTGTTCCACAAGCGCATCATACAGTTCGCGCGCGGCCTGTTCGCGCGTAAGTAGCCAAGGCATAGCCAGCACTACCGTCCAAGCTCCGTTTTAACAGTCAGATCAGAGTTCCAGGCGGCATCAGTCGTTGATCAGTCCCGAGCGCTGTTGCCGCGCGAATCCCGTTGCTGATCAGGTCGCTGCCCTGCGTTAGCTTCAGAGAGGGAGTCGATGCGTGGATTAGTGGCAGTCCTGCGAGCGCTGTTCTCCGCCTGGATTCCGGCGCTGATCGAGATGGCCCAGCGTTTCTGCCGCCGCTGGCGGTTGGGAGGCGACCGCCGGGTTGACCAGAAGGGGTCCCGGGCGCATTGCGTGCCGATCGACCACCCTGCATTTTGCCGGCCCGACCCGCTGATCTACGACCAGTACTATTTGATCGGCCTTGGTCTCGCGGTTACCTGGGACAATCCCGACATCGAAGTGCGCAGGGGTGGCGTGCCCGTTCCCGCCGGCAAGTTGCAGGCGGACACCGACTACGAGGTGCGCGTCCGCGTCTGGAACGCCTCGATGGACGCCGTCGTCGTCAAGATGCCGGTTCATCTGTCCTATCTGTCGTTTGGCATGGGAACGGTGTCGCATCCGATAGACACCAGGCCGGTTTCCGTCGGCGTGATCGGATCGGCCAGTCAGCCCGGGTTCGTCTCCTTCGACTGGCATACGCCGCATGAGGCCGGGCACTACTGTCTGCAGGCTTTGCTCGACCCGGCCGATGACGCCAATTTCGCCAACAATCTTGGACAGAAGAACACCGATGTCGGACTGGCGCAGTCGCCGGTGACCTTCCAGTTCGAGCTGCGCAACGCCACACGCCGGCCGCACCGGTACCGGTTCACCGTCGACGCCTACACCATCCCGCCGCTCAGCCCCTGCCGCGATGAGCGGCGACCGACCGAGGAAGCCGAAAAGGCGGAGCAAAAGCAGCGGCTCGCGGCGCACTTGCCGTCGGCTCATCCGCTGCCACCCGGCTGGAAGGTCGAGATTACACCCGATCAGCCGTCGCTCACACCGGGCGAACAGGTGACGGTCACGGCGATCGCCACGCCGCCGGCTGGCTGGACCGGCCGGCAACCCCTCAATGTGAATGCGTTCGACGAGGGTGACCGCGCCAGCGGCGGCGTCACCCTGACCGTCCTCAGCAGCGTGGAGGCATGATGGCCACCGACGACAAATCCTGGACCACGTGCACGACCGCCGACAAGGTCATCTCGGTCAACCAGTATATCAGCGCGGCCATCACCAGCGGCATACTCGCGGCCGCGATGGCCGTGGTGCTGATCGCCATGGGCGAGCCATGGTGCCTGCCGATCGCCCTGGTGGTGACCGGGATTGTCTGGATTCTCGCCTATTGCGACTGGTGGCTCAACAACCGGCTGGTGTGCCTCGGCGACAAGAGCCCGGTCAGCATCGTGGGCATGGTCATAAGCATCGAGCCGCCCTCGGAGAAGACCTGGCCCGGAAGCCTGGACTCGGACTACAGCCTCAACCTTTTGCTGCCGAACAACCCGGTGGGCGTCAGCCAGGCCGATGCGGACAACAGCGTTCCGTTCGGCCACCTGATGGCCGAAACCACCACCACCTCCTCCAAAGGGTTGCTGTTCACAGGCAATCAGGCAGTTGACAAGGCGACCGGGGTAACGTCCGAGGCGCTGCATGTGGAGTTCGAGGGCGCGTCGATCCACGATCTCCAGACCGTCAACATCCTCGCGCTGATCGCGGCGCTGGCGGCGCTGGCGATATGCATGTCGGGCATCGGCGTGGTCGTAGCCTATATCCTGGCATTTCTTGCCTTGCTTGCCGCGCTGTTTGGCGCGGCTTTCAGCAGTTCGGACACGGCCAGTCCGAGCGACGCCGGCCTGCCCAGCATCGAAACCAACAAGGGCGATGGAACCGGAGCGACGATCCTGGGTGTTACAGGCCGCTGGGTTTATGACGCCGGCCACATCCATGACAGCTTCCATGAAGGCCACAACGAACTGCACCCGGTCCAGCAGGCCCAGATTCTGGGAGGCCCGTGGGACGGCGACTGGCCGCCCGATATCGACGGGATCATTCGAGGATACCAGGATGGCTACGCGCAGTCCCAGGATCCGCTCACTAAGGAGCAGCAGGCAAAGCCAGGGTCCCGGTGGTCGGTCCACCCCTATATAGACGGCTGCGACGACGCGGTCCGGCGTCCTCCGCACTAGGGCGGACGCCAAAGAGCCCGCTGCAGTATGCACTACGCCGGCATCGATCGGTGGACTTACGTCGGTCGCCCTTGAGAATCCCCCAACCTTCGGCAACATGGCGGCAAAGCTGGGGGCGCAGGATGAGTAAGGCCATTTCCGCGGCGTTGGGGACTCCGCTCAAACCAACGATGGCGCTGACCGAGGCGTTGGTGGCGCGGACCATGCGTGTGGTCGAGGATGCCGGACCGACGCCGGGCATGGTCCACATGACCGACGCCGACTATGCGCGGTTTCGCGACGAGATCCTGGCCAGCGCGCCGGCGGGGCCGCTGAGACTGTTCGCCTATGGCTCGCTGCTGTGGAAGCCGGCCGGCGAGGTGAGGGGTGGCGAGAGGGCGGTAGCGCGGGGCTGGCACCGGTCGTTCTGTTTCACCGTACAGCGCTTTCGCGGCACGTTTGAGCAGCCCGGGCTGATGATGGCGCTCGACCGCGGCGGCCAGTGCCAGGGCATGGTGTTCGAGATCGCCGAGCCGGTTGCCGAAAATCTCGAAGTGCTGCTGCGCCGCGAGATGACGATCCTGCCCGCCGTCAACGTGCCGCGCTGGCTGCGGGTCAGCAGCGAGAGCGGGGCGGGCCAGGCGCTCGGCTTCGTCGTCGACCCGGCCAATCCGCGCTATGCCGGCAAGCTGGACAAGCAGGCGGTGGCGGCGACGTTGGCCAGGGCTGTCGGTCACTGGGGGTCGGGCGCGCAATATCTGTTCGAGACGATCCGCCATCTCGACGCCTGCGGCATTCGCGACCGCAATCTGTGGCAGTTGCAGGAACTGGTGGCGCGGGAGATTGGCCGCACCCTTTCTGCCACCTAGCGACCTGACCGTATTTTCGGGCGTTCCAAATCCCCGCTTGACGAACATATATCCCCGTGGTTATACGTCAACCAATAGCCAACGGGTTATCGATCTGACATGCCGGACGCTCATGACACGCTCTTCAGGACGCTCGCCGACCCGACCAGGCGGGCGATCTTCGAACGGCTGTGCCGCCAGGGGGAGCAGACGGTGGGGGCGTTGACGAGCCAGTCCGGCGTCTCGCAGCCGGCGGTGTCGAAGCATCTCGGCTTGCTCAAGCAGGCCGGGCTGGTGCGCGACCGCCATGAGGGCCGCCAGACGCATTACAGCGCGCAGCTCGGTGCGCTGGCGCCGCTGATGGACTGGACACGTGAGATGGCCGGGTTCTGGGAGAGCCGGTTCGACGATCTCGAGGATTTGCTCAAAAGGATGGACCAGTGAACGATAGTGCCCAGGAAACCCGCACTGTCGTCGTCGAGCGGCAGATTTCCCATCCGCCTGAAAAACTCTGGCGCGCGCTGACGCAACCGCATCTGATCGAGGAGTGGCTGATGAAGAATGATTTCAAGCCTGATGTCGGCCACCGCTTCAACATCAGCGCGGATTGGGGTGGCGTGCTCGACTGCGAGGTGCTGGCCGTCGAGCCGAACAAGACGCTGTCCTACACCTGGAACCTCGCGCATCCGGATCCGGCCTTTGATCTCAGGAGCGTGGTGACCTTCACGCTGACCCCGACATCAACCGGAACCCATCTGCGCATGGAGCAATCCGGCTTCCGGCCCGATCAGCGGCGGGCCTATGGCGGCGCCAGAACCGGCTGGCCGCAATTCTTCGAGAAGCTGGAGCAGCTTCTCGACCGGACAGACTGAGTTCCGCCGGCCGATCGAAAACCACAGCTGACTTCACCGGGCGGCTTGCCGCCAGCAAAACCTATGGAGAAAGACGATGAAGATCAAACTGACCAGCATCCATGTCGATGACCAGGAAAAGGCGCTTGCCTTCTACACCGGTGTGCTCGGCCTGGCCAAGAAGGCCGATTTCAGCAACGGCCCGTTCCGCTGGCTGACGGTCACCTCGCCGGACGAACCCGAAGGCACCGAGCTGCAGCTGGCGCTCAACGACAATCCGGCGGCCAGGGCCTACCAGATGGCGATGTTCGAGCAGGGCCAGCCGGCGGTGATGTTCTTCACCGACGACATCAAGGGCGACCATGAGCGCATCACGGCCAATGGCGGCACGTTCAGCATGGCGCCGACCGAGGTGACCGGCTCGACCATCGCCAAGCTGAACGATGGATGCGGCAATCTCATCCAGATCACCCAGCTGGCGCGCTGCTAGCGCGCCGAATTTCACGCAGTCTTTTAAGGGAGGTAATTTTGGACTGGAGCAAATGGATCAGGCAAGCGCATCGCTGGCTGTCGATCATCTTCACGGCAACCGTCGTCGCCAATTTCGCCACCATGGCGTTTGGGCAACCGCCGGCCTGGGTGGTCTATTCGCCACTGCCGCCGCTTTTCCTGCTATTGTTCAGCGGCCTTTACATGTTCGTATTGCCCTGTGTTGCGAAGAGAGAAACAGCATGACCGGATCGCAGGACAGCAAATCTCCCTCCGACCTGATCGACGGCAGGATCAAGGAACTTGGCGACTGGCGCGGCGAAATGCTTGGCCGCTTGCGTGCGCTCATTCATCAAGCCGATCCCGATGTGGTCGAGACGTGGAAATGGCGCGGCGTGCCGGTGTGGGAGCATGACGGCATGATCTGCACCGGCGAGACCTACAAGAGCGTCGTCAAGCTGACCTTCGCCAAAGGTGCTGCGCTGCCCGATCCCTCGCGCCTGTTCAACTCCAGCCTCGAAGGGAATACGCGGCGCGCCATCGATTTCCAACAGGGCGCTGATATCGATGAGGCTGGACTGAAGGCGCTGGTGCGGGCTGCGGTGGCGCTGAACACATCCAAGGCCAAACGCTAGCACTGCCACCACCCCGCGAAGACAGCCGTGTTTACGATCTGGGAAGCTTGCTGGTGCTAGATATCGCCGGATGATGGTTGGCCGGCCCCGGATGGATTCGCCATGAACAGCCCGATGCGCATGCCGTGGGTGGACACGGCCAAAGGTCTCTCGATCATCCTCGTGGTCATGATGTACTCGGCCTACAACACCGGTGAGTACACGGGCGGCGTCGGTTTCCTCCACTATGTCATCGGCTTCGCGACGCCGTTTCGCATGCCGGAATTCTTCTTGATCTCGGGCCTGTTCCTGTCGCAGGTGATCGACCGGCCGTGGCGGCGCTATATCGACCGGCGCGTCGTCCACTATCTCTATTTCTACGTGCTGTGGGCGATCATCTCGATCGGGCTGAAAATCGGCATCTTCAGCCGGGATCCCAGCGGCATGCTGCACGACCTCGCAATGGCCGTCGTCCAGCCCTATGGCGTGCTGTGGTTCATCTACATGCTGGCGGTGTTCGGCCTTGTCGCCAAACTTCTGCGGCAGTATCGCGTGCCGGCCTGGATCGTCATTGCGCCCGCCGCCGCCCTGCAGATGTGGGCGCCGCATCCCGACAGCTACGCGCTTGAACAATTCGCGGCCTATTTCGTGTTTTTCTACCTTGGCTTCGTGCTGGCTCCGTTGGTGTTCCGCCTCGTCGAATGGACGCAACCCCGCCCGATGCTGGCCGTCGCCGGCCTGGCTTTGTGGGCTGTTGTCAATGGCCTCCTCGTCTATTCGCCGGGCTATGCCATGCAGCCGGTCGGCATGCAGATGGGGCTGGCGGCATGGCCGCCGCTGCATCTCACCTTGGCCGTCGCAGGCGCCGTGGCGCTGTGCGTGCTTGGCGGCTTCCTCTGCACATTCGCCAGCATGGAATGGCTGCGCTGGCTGGGGGAACATTCGCTGGTCGTCTATGTCGCCTTCACCATCCCGATGTCGCTCTTCCGTGGCGCGGCGCTGGCCAGCGGCCTTTTGACCAACACCGGCATGCTCAGCCTGGCGGTGCTGCTGGTCTCGATCATCAGCCCGGTGGTGCTCTACCTCATCATCCAACGCGTGGGCTTCGGCATGTTCCTGTTCGAACGGCCGGCCTGGGCGCATATCGATAACAGCGCGCCGCAAGCGGCGCCGAAATCGGCGCTGCCTGCTGGCGCGCAATCGGGCCGGACATAGTCGAGCTCGCAAGAGGCCGCCGTCCTCAGCCGTCCCGCAGCCACACCAGCATCTCGCCGGGCTCGCGATTGTCCCAGGCGAAATAGGGGATGGCGGTCAGGCGCGTCTCGACACGGGCTGGCGGCTCGGAGCGATAGAGCCCGTCCTGCCAGCCGTCGCCGGCATCGGCCCGTGCCGTGGCTGAAAGCGTCACCACGCCGCCCAGCAGTTCGGGGGCCTCATGCGCCTCTATGCCTGCGGTGCGCGGCAGTGTCAGGCGATGCAGCCGGCTGTCATTGTCCGTCGCCTCGACGCAGTAGATCAGCGGGCCGCGTGATAGCGCGACGCGGCCGGCATCTTGCCGGACCTCGGGGTTGGCGTAGAGCCGCTCGATCGGCATTTCGAGGTCGAGCCGGACGCGGTCGCCCTTTTGCCAGCTGCGCCGGATGGCGGCATAGCCGTCACTGGTCACGTCATCGAGGTCGACCGCCTCGCCATTGATGTGAAGCGTGGCGCTGCTGCTCCATGCCGGGATGCGCAGATGCAGCGTGAATTCCACCGGCGCTTGCGGTTCAACGGTGATCTCCACGGCGCCATCCCAGGGATAGTGGCTCGCTTGGGAAAGGCTGACGGGAGTGCCGCCAATGTCGAAGCGGGCGGTGGAGTCGCCGTAGAGGTGGACCGCGAGCGCGTCGTCGGCCAAGCTGTAGAAATAGCTGCCGATCGAGGCGACCATGCGCCCGACATTGGGCGGGCAGCAGGGGCAGCGGTGCCATTTCCATCTGTTGTGCCGGCCTCGGCTCTCCAGCGGGTTCTCGTAGAAGAACAGCGAGCCGTCGAGCGACAGGCCCGAGATCGAGCCATTGTAGAGCGCGCGCTCCATCATGTCGGCATAGCGGGCGTTCGGCCCCATGCCGAGCATGCGGCTAGCCCAGAACACCAGGCCGACGGCCGCGCAGGTCTCGGCATAGGCGCTCTCATTGGGCAGGTCGTAGTCGCTGGTAAAACCCTCATTGTGCGCCGACGGCCCGAGCCCGCCGGTGATGTAGAGGTTCTTGGTGGTGAGGTCGTCCCACAGCCGGTCAAGCGCCACGCGCAGCGTGTCGTCGCCATATTCGGTGGCGATGTCGGCCATGCCTGAATAGAGGTACATGGCCCTGACCGCATGGCCGACGACCTTGTCCTGCTCGCGCACCGGCCTGTGCGACTGGTTGTATTCGTAGGTCTTGAAATGATAGGCCTTCGGGTCGGCGCCGCGGGCGCGGGCTTCCTCGTCGAAGTAATGCGGCTGCTGGCCGCGCTGGTCGATGAAGTATTTCGCCAGCTCCATGTATTTCGTCTCGCCGGTCACCCGGGCCAGCTTGACCAGCGCCAGCTCGATCTCCTCATGGCCGCAATAGCCCTTCTTCTTGCCGGGCTCCGGTCCCAGCACCGAAGCGATGTGGTCGGCATAGCGGCACATGATATCGAGCAGCTTGCGCTTGCCGGTCGCCTGGTAGTAGGCGACGGCGCCCTCGATCAGGTGGCCAGCGCAATAGAGCTCGTGGCAGTCGCGCAGGTTTGTCCAGCGCTTGCCGGGCTGGATGCGCTGGTACCAGCTGGAGAGATAGCCGTCTTCCTGCTGCAGCTTGCCGTACATGTCGATGACGGCATCGATCTTCTTTTCAAGCTCGGGGTTCTTGCGCCGGTAGAGCGAATAGGCCGCGGTCTCGATCGTCTTGCCGAGATCGGAATCCCAGAACATCTGCGTCGTCACCGTCGAACCGGTAAATTCGGCGCCCTGGCGGTCGGCTTCATCGGGCGAGGGCGAGTGGAAGGGAATAACGACACCGGGCGAGGGGCGGTCCGGGTCGATCTGCTCCAGCATACGCGCTTCGACACAGCGCTCGTAGAGGATGTCGGCGGTGCGCGCGGCGACCGCGTCGGCGCGGTCGCCCCAGAAGCCGTGGACGTCGACCTGCGGCACCGGCAGCGGGCGGAAGGCGAGCTTTGGGTTTCCGGTTTTGGGCGATGCGGTCATGAACTCACTCCATTCGATCTGTTATTTGATGGCCCCGGCCATCAGGCCGCGGATGTAGAAGCGCTGCAAAGCCAGGAACAGGATCAGGCAGGGCACCATCATCACGGTGACGCCTGCCTGCACGGCGCCCCAGTCGATGGCGCCGAAGCGGCCCGACTGAAGGGCTGTCATCATCACCGGCAGCGTGAATTTCGACTGGTCGGTCATCAGCACCAGGGCGGCGAGGAACTCGTTCCAGGCGCCGAGAAAGGCAAACAGGGCGATGGTGACGACGCCTGGCCAGACCAGCGGCAGCATCACCTTCAAAAGCATGGTGAGGTTGCTGGCGCCGTCCATGCGGGCGGCTTCCTCGATCTCGCGCGGCACTGCGTCGAAGGCGTTGCGCATCATGAAGATCGAGAACGGCAATTGCAGCGTCACATAGACGCCGACCAGGCCGGTCAGCGTGTTGTGCAGGCCAAGCTTGGTCAGCACCAGGAAGATCGGCGTCAGGATCGACTGGAACGGGATCATGATCGTCGACAGGATGAGGACGAAGAACAGTTCCTTGAACGGAAAGCGGAAGCGCGAAAAGCCATAGCCGGCGAGCACGCTGACGATGACCGACAAAATGACGGTCATGACAGAGACATAGATGCTGTTCTGTGCCGAGGCCCACAGCCCGTCGCCGAAGGAGTTGAGCGTGGCGTAGTTCTCGAGCGAGAAGCCTGTGGTCGGCCATGGCGGCAGCGGCGGCAGGCGCGCTTCGGCCGCCGGCTTGAAGGCCGACAGCACCGTCCACACGATCGGCGCCACGAACAGCACCGAGGCGATGATGCCGGTGGAGTGCCGGGCCAAGCGGGTGGCGAGCTTGCCTCGGGCTGATACCGCCTGCGCCATCAGTCGATACCTTCCGGCTTGCGCAGCAGCCATAGCTGGACGAGGCTGAGCGCCACCAGGATGACCAGCAGCACCATGGAGAGTGCGGCGCCATGGCCGAGCTTGAACGAGACGAAGGACTGGTTGAAGATCCAGTAGACCGCCGTCAGCGTCTGGTTGCGCGGGCCGCCGCGCAGGATGATGTAGAACTGGTCGAAGGCAAGGATCGAGCCGGCCACCGACAGGATCAGCGCCAGCGCGAGCGTGCGCCGCATCAGCGGCAGGGTGATTGCCCGGAACCTGGCGAACGGGCCGGCGCCGTCGATGACGGCGGCCTCCTGCAAATCCTGCGGGATCGATTGCAGGCCGGTCATCAGGATGATCATGGTGAAGCCGGCGACCTTCCAAACCACCATGGCGATGATCGACCAGAAGGCCGGCTGGAAGGTGGCAAGCAGGTTGAACTTCTTCTCGATCAGGCCAAGCTCGTAGGCGGCCGGGCTGAACAGGCCGGAATCGACGTTCAAGAGCCATGACCAGAGCAGGCTCGCCGAGGCAAAGCCGACCACCGCCGGCATGAAGAAGGCGGTGCGGTAGAGGTTGGTCAACGGCCGCGGTTTTTCGATGAAGATCGCCAGGGGAAAGGCGATGGCGAAGATCGCGATGGTGACGATCACCGTGTAGTAGCCGGTGAATCTGAGCGCGTTCCAGAACCTGGTGTCGCGCAGGATCGCCCAGTAATTGTCGAGGCCGATGAAGGAATGCTCGCCCATCAGCGGCCAGTTGTGCAGCGACATCCACGCCGTCATGCCGAGCGGGATGACGAAGAACACCATGACCAGCGCCACCGCCGGTGCGACATAGAGCAGGCCGATCCACTGCCGCCGCCCGGCGCCGACGAGTCTTCTGGCCCGGGGTGGGGCGGCGGTGGGTGTGATGGTGGTCATGGCTGGGCGCTCGCCTTTCCTTCTCCCCTTGTGGGAGAAGGTGGATCGGCGCGCAGCGCCGAGACGGATGAGGGGTGCGCCAAGGAATGAGGCAGCGGCGATTTCGAACTTGTTGCCAAGCTGGAGCACCCCTCATCCGACCTCGCTGCGCGAGGCCACCTTCTCCCACAAGGGGAGAAGGTGGAGCGAACCCTGCGCCGCCCCGAACTTCCAATACAAGTGAATGTTCTCAACGCGATAGCCTTGCCGTTGGCGATGCAGAATTGCCCGGGCCCCCCCCCCGGGGGGCGGGGGGGGGGCCGGCAGGAGGCCGCTTACTTCTGCGGCGCCTGGTCGATGATCGACTGCATGGTCTCCTGTGCGTTCGCTATTGCGCCGTCGACATCGTCGCCGAAGAAGACTTCGTTGATCATCTGCGTCCACGGGCCGTTGGCGGAGTTGATCAGATCGTTGAACACCACCGAGTAGGGCGTCTTGCCCTTGGCCATGGCCTCGGCGGCGATCTGGTAGCGCGGGTCGAGATCTTTCAGCGCATCCTTGGCGATGTCGCCGCGCACCGGCAGGCTGCCATATTTCGCCAGGATGGTCTGGCCCTCGAGCGAATAGGCGAAGTCCAGAAACTCCTTCACCACAGCGAGCTTCTTGGTGCCCTTGGTGACGACGAAATTGTCGCCGCCGGCAAAGGACGACCAGCCGCCATCCTTGCCCGGCAGGAAAGTGACGCCGTAATCGACATTCGGGTATTGCGTGTTGAGCGCGCCGATGGCGAAGGCACCTGATGGCGAGATGCCGATATTGCCGGCGGCAAAGGCGGCAAAGAAATTGGCGCCGGTGTCGGTCTGCGCGCCTGCCGGCACCAGGTCCTTCTTGACCATCGAGCGGTAGAGGTCGATGGCGCCGCGCAATTGCGGGCTGTCCAGCGTCGCTTTCGAGCCGTCTTCCGAGAGGATATCGCCGCCCGAGGCCCAGATCAGCGGCGTGAATGTGAAGATGTTGCAGCCGCCGCAATTGCCGGAGAAGTAGAAGCCCTTGATGTTGCCGCCGAGCGCGTTGACCTTTTCGGCGTCGGCGGCGATCTCGGCCCAGTTGGTCGGGCCTTTTTCGGGGTCGAGGCCGGCCTGCTTGAACAGCTTCTTGTTCCAGATCAGCACCGAGGCATCGGCCGAGAAGGGCAGGCCGTAAATGTGGTCCTTGTAGGTGCCGGTCTTGACATGCGCCGGCGACAGGCTGGCGAAATAGGGCAGGGACTTCGCCCAGTCGGTGATGTCCTCCAACTGGCCGGAGGCAGCGAAGGAGGGCGTGTAGATCAGGTCGAGCGACAGCGCATCGGGCGCCGTGCCGCCGGCGGCGGCAGCGCCGTATTTCGGAATGATCTCGGCATTGGGGATGATGTCGAGCTTGATCTGGTCCTTGTGCGCCTTGTTATAGGCGTCGACGATCTTCGGCATGAAATTCGAGCCGTCGGCGCGCACCCAGATGTTGGCGGTGTCGGCGGCGGCAGCGCCGAGGCCACTGCCCAGCACGGCAGCGGTCAGGGCCAGTTTGGCAATCAGGTTCCTCATCTTCTCCTCCTCCAAGGTTGGCCGCTGTGCGCGGCTTGGCGCCGATCACGCGGCGCTTTCGTTTTCAGCCATCCAGCGGATGGCCGCAGGAATGCCGTACCACCAGCCGGCACGGCAGTTTTCGAATGCCCGGCGCGGCGGGCTGGCCACCGACCAGTGAAAGCAGGGTCAGGCCCGCCTCGCGCCCGAGGGCGACGAGGTTCATGTCGACCGAGGTCAACGGCGGGCGGGTCGCTTCGGCGACGATCTCCCAATTGTCGAAGCCGATGACGCCGACATCATTGGGCACGCTCAAACCTCGCTCGCGCAACGCATCGATGACGCCGCGCGCGATCTGGTCATTGCCGCAGAAGACGGCGTCCGGCCTTTCGTGCTTTCCGTTGGGCAGTTTTGGGCCGTCGAACAATTGCGCCACCGCCTCATGGCCCCAGGCTTCCGACCAGGAGCCGAGCAGCGGCTCGGTCACCGGCAGCCCGTTTTCGGCGAGCACGTCGCGATAGGCCTCGGCGCGGGCGTGCACCACGGCAAAGCTCGCCGGCCCGCTGACATGGGCGATGCGCCTGCGGCCGAGCCGGCAGAAATGCTCGACCGCCAGCCGCGCGCCGCCGGCATCGTCGGAGACAAAGGCGACGGCGTCGGGATCGGGCTGGGTGAAGGCGTAGATCACCGGCACGCGCAGATTGGAGAGATCGACAGGCAGATGGCGGTCGATGCGCTTGCCGGTGGCGATGATGCCGTCGACGCGCTTGTCGAGCATGGCGTCGACATGCAGTTGGCCAAGGCGCGGATCCTCCTCGACATTGCACAGGAACACCGAGACGCCATTGTCGACCAGCGCGTCCGAAATGCCCGACATCAGCGGCAACGAGAAGCGGCCATAGGTGTCGTTGGTGAGCAGGCCGACGGTGAAGGAGCGGCGCCTGAGCAGGCTCTGCGCCAGGCTGTTGGGGCGGAAGCCGAGGCTGCGCGCCGTCTCGCGGATGCGCTCGCGGGTCTCGGCGGTCATGCGCCCCTGGTCGTTGAGCGCCTTCGATGCGGTGGCAACGCTGACGCCGGCCTGCGCCGCCACGTCACGCAAGGTGACGGGCTTGGGAAAGACCGGGGCAGGTTCCGATGCCATAGCGCCGAGGAATCCTTAGTTGGGAAAAGGTTTTCTCACATAGGCCGGAACAAGGCCCGGCCAATGGCCGAGCCCGATCGGAACTGTTTGGAAAAACCTTTTCTCAAGTCAGGCTAGGCTAGATTGGGGCAGCGTTCAAGAGGAAAAGTGGTTTGGAGCTCTGATCACGCTACCCGTTCTTGGCCTGGCGCTGGTGATAGGCCCGTTCTATGGACTTGGCCTCTATCTCGGCTCGCGCTTGTTCGGACGCACCAGTGAGCGCGGCTTTCGCTGGGCCTGTTACGGCCTCATCGCCACGGCGTCGATCGTCAGCCTCCGTGCTGGATTCCATTCTCGGCCGGTGAGCAGCTCCGCTCCCAAAGAGCAGTGCCGCAACGACGCCAAGCGGCATTTCGCAAAGTGTCGACAGAACCGCCGTCGGGCTTAACTTTTCCGCAAGCATTTGCCCGTTAGGTCGAGGGCAATGGCCTCGTGGCGGAGCGGCTACGCTGGAGACGGCAAATCTCTGAAGCCTCGGTTCGATCCCGAGGCGAGGCCTCCAAAAATCACATAGTCGAGAACCTGCGCCGGACCTCTTATCGCAGCCGATTTGCGCGGCTCCAGTCATGAAGGCGTAGGGTCAGCGTTAATACCGCCTATTTGCATTTGGCATGCAGGGCGCTCGCGAAAAGAGTGCTATGGAAGCGGGCGAGCATGCTCGCTCCGATTTTCCCCGACATTCGAGGTTGTTTCGTGCGTGCACCGTCACTGCTGCCGGTCTTTGGAAAACTTGGTGTCAAGGCACGTGTGGCTGTTCTGGCCGCACCGGTCGCTTCGGCAGGCATGGTGCCGCGCTTGCGGGCGCTTCTGGCCGCGCATGGTGGCATGGTGCTGAAGCTGTCGGTGATCGCCTGGACGATACTGGTCCTGGGCGCGGTGTTTTTCATGATGCATGGCTGAGGCAAGCCAGCATGGCCAATCGCTACACACTGCGCATGGAGCTTCCCCAGAGCTGGACGATCGTCGATGTATTCACCGGCCAGCCAGCCGTGGTCAGGCAAAAAGTGATGGTCGGCATGAGCCCGCGCGAGGCCGAGGACATGGTCGCGCAGATGAATATGCGCGACGTCAGGCGCCGGGAGAGGGCGGAGCGCAAGGATTGAACTTTCCGGCTGCCGGCCCAAAGGGCGGGCCAAGACCCCGCCGAACCAAAACCAGAGGATTCCCGTGAGAGCGAGCCTGAGGCAAAAGATACTGGAGGTCTGCGACCGCAAGATCTCCGAAAAAGGGCCCGCCGTCGGCGTGTCGTTCTACGCGTTTTTCGCCAACAGGAACGACGACCCCGAACTGCTGATGGAAGCAGCGGAATGGTGGATCAGAACCCACCGCCTCGATCATTTCGAAAAGGCCGCCAAGATACGCACGATGATCGAGGGCACGGAGCTTTAATCTTTGTTTCTATGCATGTCGTTGTCTCAAAACCGGGGTCACTTTTGAGCGACATGCATTGGGCTGATCAGCCGAAGTCGGCGGCCGTCAGCACATACATGCTCTTGCGGGTGCGGTCGTAGGCCTTCGACGCCACGTCGCGGATGGCGCTGCTCTGCGTGTCGAATGTGGCGAGGTAGCCGGCCTCGTTGGCCGCGGTTGCCGGCTGCATCCGGGTCATCGCGTCGGCGGCGACCGAGAAGGAAATCTGGAACATGCCGTCATGGCCGACGAAACGTATGCGCTTGCCGGCTTCGTCATAGCTGCGGCTGCGGTTGGGGAAGGTGAGGCTCATGTCTTGACCTCCGTTGTGGCGGCCTTCTTGGTCGCGCGCTTCTTCTTCGGCGTCGGGTTCAGGGCTTCGGCAACCCGGTCGGCCTCTTCCTTGGCCAACCGCAAAATCCTGAGTTTCGCCGTCTTGATCTCCCTGGCCTTTGCCTCGGACATGTACTCGGCGGTTGCCTTGTTGCGCTCGGCCGTCTTCTTCTGCTTGTCGACAAAGCGGGCTTCAGCTTTTTCCATGATCGTCTGATTGCCATCGGCCATCGAACAAATCTCCCTTGCGTTTGAAATCGTGAAAGCGAACTTGTCCGATAAATAGGCACTCGACCGGCAAAATTCAATTTTTTGAATTATTTATGCCATTTGCGATATCATGAAATCGCCGATCGAAATAATACTTTTCAATATTTCATCGAGCCCGCGAATAATTTTTGGCACTCCTATCTATCGAGTGCCAAAGCGCCTATATGGGGGAAGCGGCCGCCTATGCCGGCCCCAGAAAGAAGTTTTTCATGAAGTTTCGGCCACTCCACGACCGCGTCGTCATCCGGCGCGCCGAAGGCGATATCAAATCCAAGGGCGGCATCATCATTCCCGACAATGCCAAGGAAAAGCCGCAGGAAGGCGAAGTCGTCGCGGTCGGCCCCGGCGCACGTGACGAAAACGGCGCGCTTGTTCCGCTCGACGTCAAGGCAGGCGACATGATCCTCTTCGGCAAATGGTCGGGCACCGAGGTCAAGATCGATGGTGAGGACCTTCTGATCATGAAGGAAGCCGACATTATGGGCGTCATCGAAAAGAGCGTCGAAGCCAAGAAGGCCGCTTAACTCCAAGAGGAGCCGGCACTTGTCAGGCTCCGGCGAGCGGCTCACCCCACCATACGAACGGGATTGAAAAAAAATGTCTGCCAAGGAAATCAAATTCGCCACCGACGCGCGCGACCGCATGCTGCGCGGCGTCGAGATTCTCACCAATGCGGTGAAGGTCACGCTCGGCCCCAAGGGCCGCAACGTCATCATCGACAAGGCCTATGGCGCGCCGCGCATCACCAAGGACGGCGTCACCGTCGCCAAGGAAATCGAGCTTGCCGACAAGTTCGAGAACATGGGCGCGCAGATGGTGCGCGAAGTGGCCTCGAAGACCAACGACCTCGCCGGTGACGGCACCACCACGGCAACCGTGCTGGCCGCCTCCATTCTGCGCGAAGGCGCCAAGCTGGTTGCCGCCGGCATGAACCCGATGGACTTGAAGCGCGGCATCGACCAGGCGGTTGCCGCCGTCGTCGCGGAGATCAAGGCGAAGGCCAAGAAGGTCAAGTCGTCGGCCGAGATCTCCCAGGTCGGCACCATCGCCGCCAACGGCGACGCGACTGTCGGCGAGATGATCGCCAAGGCGATGGACAAGGTCGGCAATGACGGCGTCATCACCGTCGAGGAAGCCAAGACCGCCGAAACCGAGCTCGATGTCGTCGAGGGCATGCAGTTCGACCGCGGCTATCTCAGCCCGTATTTCGTCACCAATGCCGACAAGATGCGCGTCGAGCTCGAAGAGCCCTATGTGCTCATCCACGAGAAGAAGCTCGGCAATCTGCAGGCGATGCTGCCGATCCTCGAAGCGGTGGTGCAGAGCGGCAGGCCGCTGCTGATCATCTCGGAAGACGTCGAAGGCGAGGCGCTCGCCACGCTGGTCGTCAACAAGCTACGCGGCGGCCTCAAGGTCGCGGCCGTCAAGGCGCCGGGCTTCGGCGATCGCCGCAAGGCGATGCTGGAAGACATCGCCGTGCTGACCGCGGGCCAGATGATTTCCGAGGATCTCGGCATCAAGCTCGAAAACGTCACCATCGAGATGCTCGGCCGCGCCAAGCGCGTGCTGATCGAGAAGGACACCACCACGATCATCGACGGCGCCGGCACCAAGGCGACCATCCAGGCGCGCGTCGCCCAGATTAAGGGCCAGATCGAGGAGACCACCTCCGACTACGACAAGGAAAAGCTGCAGGAGCGGCTGGCCAAACTGTCGGGCGGCGTTGCCGTCATCCGCGTCGGCGGCGTCACCGAGTCGGAAGTGAAGGAAAAGAAGGACCGCATCGACGACGCGCTGAATGCGACGCGCGCGGCGGTTGAAGAAGGCATCGTGCCCGGCGGCGGCGTCGCCCTGCTGCGTGCCCGGTCGGCGCTTGCCGGCCTGACCGGCGCCAATGACGATGTGACGGCAGGTATCTCGATCGTGCTGCGCGCGCTCGAGGCGCCGATCCGCCAGATCGCCGAGAATTCGGGCGTCGAAGGCTCGATCGTCGTCGGCAAGCTCACCGACAGCAAGGATCACAATCAGGGCTTTGACGCCCAGAACGAGACTTATGTCGACATGATCAAGGCCGGCATCGTCGATCCGGCAAAGGTTGTGCGCACCGCACTGCAGGACGCCGGCTCGATCGCAGCACTTCTGATCACCGCCGAAGCGATGATCACCGACATCCCGGCCAAGGATGCCGCACCGGCAGGTGGCGGCGGTGGTGGCATGGGCGGCTACTAAAATTCAGCCGGTCTGCGAAGGTGGCTTCTCAGGAGCCACCTTTCGGATCTGACCTGGATCTGGCCAAGCCAGCTCTACACTGGAGTTGAAATGATTACCGCCGGGGGATTTCTCCCGGCGCACAGGCCTCTAGCCCAGGAGACGGATCCATGATCACGTTCGTGCGGAAGCCAGAGACGGTCGTCACGACCGAAAAAACCGAGGAAAGCCGCTTCGACCGCATCCGCAGGATTGCCGCCGACAAGCACAAGAAATCCGATTCCGACACGGCAACGCCACCAAAGAGCGAGCCCAAACGCCCGATGTAGGCGACAGCGATCAGATCGCGACTTGCGATCGCCGGAAGCAGCCGGTGGCGTGGTCGTTGACGATACCGAATGCCTGCATCCAGGCATAGGCGATGGTCGGGCCGACGAATTTGAAGCCGCGCCGCTTCATCTCCTTGGAAATCCGTTCGGAGAGTGGCGATGAGGCGATCCAGCCGTGGCCATCGCTTTTGAGCACCTTGTCATCGGTGAACGACCAGCAGAAGTCGGCAAAGCTCTCGCCGCGCTCCGCCATCTCGCAGAAGATCTGCGCGCCGCGGATCGTCGCTTCGATCTTGGCGCGGGCGCGGATGATGCCGGGATCGGCCATCAGCCGCTCGATATCGGCCGCGCCGAAGCGCGCGACTTTCCGTGGATCGAAACCGGCGAAGGCGGCGCGAAAGGCTTCGCGTTTCCTGAGCACGATGATCCAGGCGAGGCCGGCCTGAAAGCCTTCCAGCATCAGCATTTCCCACAGCATGCGGGGATCACGCTGCGGAACGCCCCATTCCTCGTCGTGATAGGCGCGCATCAGCGGGTCGCCTTCGGCCCAGCCGCTGCGATGATGTGCGTGAATGTCCATCTCGGTCCTCCGTCACGCGATAGTGTGGCGAACCGGCGCCACGGTCCAGTCCACCGTGCGCTGGCCGATCATGCCATGCACCGGCGAGTGGCCCATCTCGGTCATGATGCCGCCGGCCGCCTTGCGACCGGCCTCGACTGAAGCCCAGAGCAGCACGTCGACCATGGTGCCGTCATCGCGCTCGGCGATGCGGCGGGATCGAAAACCCGGCTGGCGCTTCAGCCAGGCGTGGCGGTGATGAACCCGGCGCAGGACTGGCCGTTCAGCCTGAAGGTCGTCACTTCGATCGCTTCGGTCATGTCATCTCTCCGTTGGTGCTCAGCCCTGCGCCGTCGGGCGCACGACCAGCTCGTTGACGTCGACGCCATCCGGCTGGCCAATGGCAAAGCCGATTGCCTCGGCAATCGCGCTTGGCGGGATGGAGGATTGATCCAGCATGGCGCGGGCGCCGGCCTCGACTTGCGGATTGGCGATGCCATCGAACAGTTCGGTGCGGGTGAGGCCCGGGCTGACCACGGTCACGCGAAGGTCGCGGCTTTCCTGGCGTAGCCCTTCCGACAGCGCCCTGACGGCGAATTTGGTGGCGCTGTAGACCGCGGCCGTCGGATCGACCCGATGTCCGGAGACGGAGGCGACGTTGATGATGTGGCCGGATTTCTGTTCGGTCATGATGGGCAGCACGGCGGCGATGCCGTTGAGCACGCCACGCAGATTGACATCGATCATGCGGTTCCAGTCGTCGACGCGCAACTCGGCCATGAACGACAGCGGCATCACGCCGGCATTGTTGACCAGCACGTCGATCCGGCCATGGCGTTGACGGGCCGTGGCAACGAAAATTTTCACGCTGTCGAGGTCGGTGACATCGAGTTCGTGGGAACATGCCTTGCCGCCGGCCAGTTCGATGTCCCGCGCGATCGCCGTGATCCGGTCGATGCGCCGGGCGCCGAGCACGATGCTGTGGCCACGCTCCGCGAGGTGGTGGGCCGTGGCTGCGCCGATGCCGCTCGAGGCGCCGGTGATCAGCACGACCTTGCTGGGTGAACTTGTCATGAAAGGCTCCGCCTGTTGGTTGGGAGCCAAGCTCCCGATGGCGGCGTTATGCGACGGGGCGGTCGCCGGGCGTTATCGCGATCCTGCAAGATTCATGCATGATCCTGCAAAGATCGGCTGGCGCCGCTGGCCGGGATTGCAGGATGGGATATGATCGTCGTCATGATGATTTCGAAGACTTCAGGTGGCTTTTGACGACTGCACACGACCCTTATGGCGAGATGGCGTCGATCATCGCCCGCTTCACGGGGGAGGACGAGGAGTGCGCGACGGCGATCGACACCTTGTTCTTCAGCCGGCGTTCCTCGACCGACAAAAGCGTCTACACCGCGCAATGGCCGTGCTTCGCGCTGGTCGTGCAGGGCGCCAAAAGCCTGGCACTCGGATCGGAACTCCATACCTATGGCGTTGGCGATTACCTGGTCGTGTCGCTTGACTTGCCAGTCGTATCGCGGGTGACAGAGGCGAGCCCGCAGGTGCCGAACCTTGGGCTTGGCCTCAGGATCGAGCCGGAGCGGCTGAAGGACCTGTTCGGCCGCATCGGCATGGCGCCGGCCGCGCCGCACGAGATGCGGGCGGTGGGGGTCAACAAGGCGCCGCCTGATTTGCTCGATGCTGTCGTGCGGCTGCTGCGTCTGCTGGACCGACCACGGGATATTCCCGCCATGGCACCATTGATCGAGCAGGAAATCCTTTATCGCGTGGCGACTGGTCCGTTCGGTCCGGCACTGCTGCAGATCGCCATGCTGGAAACGCCGACCAACCGGATTGCCCAGGCGATCGCGTGGCTGCGGCTGAATTTCGCGCGGCCGTTGCGTATCGAGGAACTGGCACAGCTTGTCGGCATGAGCCCGTCCTCGCTGCATCATCACTTCAAGGCGGTGACGGCGATGACGCCGATGCAGTATCAAAAACAGCTGCGCCTCTATGAAGCGCGGCGGCTGATGCTGACGGAGCGGCTGGATGTCGGCTCGGCTGGCTACAGCGTCGGCTATCAAAGCCCGTCGCAGTTCAGCCGGGAATACAGCCGGCTCTACGGCCGCCCGCCGCTGCGCGATGTCATGGTAAGCCGGTAGGACCACAGACACATACAGCGCGCCGGCAAGAGGCCGCTGGCGGGCTCCGGTCGATCCCACGCCAAACCGCAAGATCGGTCGAGCGTGTCCTGCATGGGAGCGCCTAATTGGGGTCGCCACGGAGGAACAGACGTTGAAGGCGGCGCTTGAAAACTACCATGCCCGGATGCAGCGGGTGCTGGACCATATAGACCAGCATCTGGATGACGATCTGGATCTGGAAGCGTTGAGCGGCGTCGCGGCGTTCTCGAAATACCATTTCCACCGGCAGTTCACGTCAACCTTCGGGGTGTCCGTGCATCGCTATGTCCAACTCGCCCGCTTGAAGCGCGCTTCATATAGGCTTGCCGGGAACGACGCCGAAAGCGTCACCGATATAGCGATGGATGCCGGTTACGACGCCCCGGATGCCTTCGCCCGCGCCTTCCGGCAACGGTTCGGACAATCGCCTTCGTCGTTCCGGAAATCTCCCGATTGGGGAGCGTGGCTCATGGCCTTCGGGCCCTTCGACAAAGCAAGGAACACGCTCATGCAGATAATCTTTGACCATAACGACGTGATGATCCGCGATGTGCCGCCAACGCCGGTGGCTGTCATGGAGCATCGCGGCGACCGGGCGACGCTCCAGGACACCATCCAGCGGTTCATCGCCTGGCGCAAAGCCCACGGCCTGTCGCCGCAGACAAGCCCGACCTTCAACATCTTCCGTTCCGAAAGGGAGCCCGCGGTCGCGGCCGATTACAGCATGGACATTTGTGTCGGGACCGATCAGCCGATCGATGAGAATGACGGGCAGATGAAGGCCGGCGTGATCCCCGGCGGACGCTGCGCGGTGCTGCGCTACCCCGGCAACACCAACAATCTCGAGCCCGCGGCACTCTATCTTTATCGTGAATGGCTTCCGGCCAGCGGCGAGGAAGTGCGCGACGTCCCAGTCTATTGCCAACGACACCTGTCCCTCCTGGCGGAAGGGCCGCTGCACGAAGTGGTCGTTGAACTTTTTCTGCCTCTGAAATAGCGGCTTGTCGCTAAGTCCTGCTCAGCCCCAGCACCACATCGCGCGTCAGCGGCGCGAGTTGGATGGCGTGGGCTGAGCCGGGATCGAGCCAGATCATCTCCTCGAAGGCGCTGGTGCCGCGTTTGCGCACCAGCAGAAACCTGCCCGACGCATCGGCGATGATTGCGGCGATGCTGATCTTGCGGCTTTCGCCGGGGATGGAATTCACGATAGTGTCGTACCGTGGTCGTTTGATGCAGCTTGCGGAAACGGAACCGCGATTCTCAGTTCGGAGACAAGCCATGTTCGCGGCCAAGGCCATCGATACATCAGACAAGGGGGCATTCTACCGCGACCTCGCCACCCAGTTGAAAGCGCTGCTCGAAGGCGAGGGCGACTCGATCGCCAATGCCGCCAACACCGCGGCGCTGATCCTCCAGATGGTGCCCGACCTCAACTGGGTCGGCTTCTATTTCCTCGCCTCGGACGAGGAACTGGTGCTGGGACCCTTCCAGGGCAAGCCGGCCTGCGTGCGCATCGCCGTCGGCAAGGGCGTCTGCGGAACGGCGGTCGAACTCGGCACCTCGATGCTGATCAAGGACGTGCACGATTTCCCCGGCCACATCGCCTGCGACGCCGATTCGCGCTCGGAGCTGGTGGTGCTGCTGGAAGACGACGAAGGCGTCTTCGGCGTGCTCGATCTCGACAGCCCGCTGCCCGGCCGCTTCGACAAGGCCGACCAGGCCGGCATCGAGAGGCTGGCGGCGATCTACGCCGCGTCGAGCTCGTTCGAGGATTGAGCGGTCCTTCTGTTCGAACTCGCGATCTAGGCACGATGCGCAATTCGGAAGAACATCGCCAGCTTCAGGCTCGCCGCGATCCGTTCGGCGCGATCGACGAAGACCGACGCGACTTCCGGGGCAAAGAGTTCCGCCGCGGTCTGGCTGAACATGGCCAGCCAGATGTCGAAATCCGCTTCGGTTACATCCTTGAGTTTCAGGTGCGCCGGCACCGGACGTCCGTGATAGTCACCCGTCTTGAGAACGACCGAGCACCAGAAGTCGGTCATCTTCTCAAGATGCGGTTCCCAGTCGCCGGTGATCTCGCGCGCGAAGATCGGTCCAAGACGCTCGTTCTTGCGGAGCCGGGCATAGAATTCGCGAACGAGTCCGCCGATCGATGCCCGATCGACGCCGGTCTGGTTTAGAGGTTGTTCCGCGACCGGGCGCGCATGCGCGGCCACGGATGATTTCATTGTCATTGCACATGCTCTTGTTGCTGGGAATCAGGAAAACCTTAACCACCGAAGCGCGGTCTGCAGGACGTTGGGCCGGTCACGGATAAGGCGGAATCCCAGATTGTCGGGCGGCGTGCCGACAGCGCAACCGCCACTTTTCCCGTCCCGGATGAAGTTCGACATGTAAGTGCGGTGAAAACCTTCCACGGCATGGACGCCGCAATTGTCGATCGAACTCGCAATGCTCGTGCCGTCGGCGGCTTCCGTCGCGTGGACGTAGCAGGTCGAGGTCCACTCCCAGACATTGCCGGCAATGTCTGCCACCCCTTTGGAATTGGGTCCAAATCCACCCCTGAGCCTCGGCTGCGGGTCAGGTTCCCGTCCTAGCGAAGCCTCGGTGCGATATTGGACGAGCCAGCGCAGCGCCGGGTTGTTCGGGTCGGTGTCGCCACCCTCGATGTCGCCGCGAAAGCGTTCCCCCGCGGCATAGGCCCATTCGATGTCCGTCGGCAGGCGCCATGCAAATCCGCTCTCGGCCGAGAGCCAGTCCGCGTATGCCTCGGCGTCGATATGGCTCACGCCGGTAACGGGAACATTGCCGCTACCGCGGCCATCGGCTGGCTTGCAGGCGCCGGCCACTACGCAACGCCGGTATTCCGAAGCGCTCACCTGGTATTTCATGATCTCGAAGGGAGCTTGCAGCGTTGCCCGGACCACAGGAGCACTGACGGGATGGTTCTGCCTTAGGAATTCGCCGGGCAGCGGATGGGCGAACGATCCCGGCGAAAGGGTCACCAGCTCGGAGCGTGCCAGGGACTCCTGGTCAGGCGCGGACAGCCAGTCGACCGTGCCGGTCGTGCCTAGCGTAAACAGCGCGGCGGCTGCCAGCCCTCCGAGAGCTATGATGGGATTAAAGGGCATGGCGGTTTTCCCGTGTACGCCGGGCCTTGCCAGACTCCCAGCAAGGCCGCGTCGATCTTTAGGATTAGAGCCGGGCGACTAAGACGTAATCGCCCTTGGAGCTTCGACCTGCATCATCAGGTCGTCGTTCCAGCTTCCGTCGACGGTGAAATGCGCTGTCGCACCGAGTTCCACCGCCTCGATCAAATTGTGGTTGACGTAAGCGTAGACCCCGGGCTGCAGGAATGTGTAGAGGGCGGAGCCGGCCGAACCACCGCGAATGAACCAGGTTTCCAGGTCTTTTGCCGGCGGGTTCGCGAACTTGCCCTGTTCCCAGACATAGTCGCCATGGCCGCCGATCAGATGAGGCCGGGTGTCGCGATTGGCCTGCGAATGGACGATCAGGACAGTCTCGCCAACCTTGGCCTTCATGGCCTTTTCGCCGGTCAGCGACCCCGCCTTGCCATTGAACACGACATGGGTCGGGATCAGCCCACGCATCACCTTCACCGTGTCGTCGTAATTGTCGCCGGCCGAATCGTACTTCTTGAATTTGCCCTGCTCGTCGCGCGGGATGTAGAAGTCGCTTTCGCCGATATAGTAGATGTGGTCATAGCGGACCGGCTTGCCCTTGTCGTCCTTGAGCCCATCGCGCGGCAACACCATGATGGATCCGTTCATGCCCGAAACGACATGCCAGGGGATCATCGGGCCGCCGGGAGCGCAGTGGTAGACGAATGTTCCCGAGCGCGTCGCCTTGAAGCGAAGCGTGGTCTGCTCGCCTGGATTGATCAGGGTCAGCGCACCGCCGCCAAGCCCGCCTGTTGCGGCATGGAAGTCGATGTTGTGGGCAAGCGTGTTGGTGTCGGGGTTGATCAGCGTGAGCTCGACATAGTCACCTTCATGCACGACCATCAGAGGACCCGGAATAGAGCCATTGTAGGTCATCGCGTTGAGCTGGGTGCCGTCGGCGTCGATCACCATCGGCTTCTCTTCGATGGTCATCGTGAATTCGACGACCTTGGGACCGGTCTTGGCCACCTGGTCGTGGGCATGGACGAATGGCGGCGCGACCAATGTCACCTTTTCCCGCGGCAGCCCGGCGACCTCCTTGGCGCTGGCCATTGCCGGCATCAGGCCGACCGTCGCGACGGCTGCCGTCGCAAGAACAGACCCCAACAAGGCTTCGCGTCTCGTAAGCATTTCCCGCTCCTTTTTTGAACCATTCGATGTTTGGAGAGTAAGCCTTTCGTCGAGGACTTCTTTGCGCTGGCGCAAACTTGAAATTCAATTTGCCTTGAGTTGGCGCTTCTGGCGGATCCCACAACGCTCGTTCGAGAAAGCGGCCGCTGCCTGAGAATGGCGAGCGCAGCGATCCCCGCATGGCTCCGGGCGATGGGGGATAAAAACGCGGCGTGGGAGTGGCGGTGCCGAAGCCACCCCACTCCCACAAATCTTCCAGTTCTGGTAGGGGCCTGGATCAGTTTGCCTTCGTCACCTGGGCAAACAGCGCGGGGAATACGGTCTTGGCCTTGCCGACCTGCTTGACGGCCTGGGCCGCGTCGAGGTTCACGGGCTTGCCGACCACGATCAGCGCGACCATGCCCATCCCGTAATGCGGATTGCATTTCACGCCGTAGACGCCTTCCTGCGTCATGGTGACGATTGTGGTTTCGCCCATCTTACCTTTGATCTCCTGGGCGCCGTCGGGGAGCATTCCCTTGATGGTTTCGACATTGTGGGTCTTGTCGCCCGGCACAAACTTGATCGTATCGCCGGGAGCCGCCTTGATGAAATCGGGCTGGAAGACCATGGATCCTTTCTCGCCCTTGGTCAGCATCTGGACAACGTGCTCTTCGGCGTTTGCGACGCCTGCGAGAGCGAGCAGGGCTGCGGCTGCGACGATCAGGTGAAATTTCATGGGGAAGTCCTTTCTTGGGTACATCACGGCTTCAACCGCTGCAGCTTCGTAGCCGACGATGCGGACAGGCGATTTGCGCTGGCGCAAACTGGTGCGCGAAATATAGACTGGCAGCCGGCGCCGTCGGGGAGCCATGGGCAGCGAGGATCCGAGTTTGCCGCTTGACCGGTCGATCATCGCGCGGCTTTCGCTGTTCGAGGGACTGAGCCCCGCGGATCTGGACAGCATTCTGAGGGATGCTCGGTCCGCGCGTTTTGCCAAGGAATCGCCGGTCTTCGAGCAAGAGGCCGAGGCGCATTCGTTCTACGTGCTTTTGGCAGGACACATTCGCGTCGTGCGGGCCACGCCCGATGGTCGCCAGGTCATCGCCCGCTATATCAGTGAAGGCGAGATCTTCGGCGTCGCCGCCGCACTCGGCAGGCTGACCTATCCGGCGACGGCGATTGCCGCGGTCGACTGCGTGGTTCTGGCCTGGCCGAATGCCGTATGGCCGGATTTGTCGTCCCGTTTTCCCGTTCTTGCCGCGGGAACATTCAAGACGGTCGGCGCAAGGCTTCAGGACACGCAGGCGCGGGTCATGGAACTGGCCACCGAGCAGGTCGAGCAACGCGTGGCCAATGCGCTTCTACGGCTGGTGAAGCAGACGGGGCGCAAGACCGATGCGGGTATCGAAATCGATTTCCCGATCTCTCGCCAGGATATCGCCGAGATGACGGGAACGACCTTGCATACGGTGAGCAGGCTGCTGAGCGCCTGGGAGGAACGCGGCATCATCGTCAGCGGCCGCCAGCGTGTCACCATCACCGACGCGCATCGCCTGGTGATGCTGGCGGAGCATCCAAGCGGCTGACCGGGCCGCGGGCTACGGCGCTTTCAAGACCTTTCAGGAATTCCCCTTCGTCAATTCGATGGTCCTGGCAGGCCTCGGCAATTGAATGGAAGGGGGCGATGTGACAGCCCACGCAGTGCATTCCGTGCCGGATCAGCACGGCAATGCTTGCCGGCCATTTTCTCATGACGTCGTCCACGGACATGTTCGGATCGATCTGCAAGGGCCTCTCCTTCACGGCTCTCATCGTCGCTGAAACCCTAGCAGAAGCGTTTGGCCCGTCCTTGTGCTGGCGCAAGGAAGTAACGCATCGCATGCCCTGTTAGATCGGCCTAGGGACCGGTCTTCAGTGCGCGCGTGAACGCTGCAGCCGCCATATCAATCAGCTGCGCATGAATCTCCCCGCGCGATCGGCCACCCCCGTCGTTGCACAGGGGATCACCGATCTCTTCGGACGCGATGATGTCCACTGCACCGGGTTTGCACGCGCCGAACATGCTGTAGTGGCTGGCATCCTCGATCGTCGCGTAGCTCGCCTTTGCAATCGCTTTTGCGATGCCGGAGGCGTCGGCGGTTGCAGGAATCTTTCCGGGCTGCCCAAGATTGACGATGGCGACCGGGATCTCGATGCCGGCGAAGCTCTTGATGTCGAAGACATCGACCGGCGCGGGATCGATCGCCATGGCAAAGCGGATGCGCTGGTCGCTGTTGTCGCGGCCGGCGGGCTGCAGATCCATTGCGTGGAGGTCAACGCCGCTTTGCCTGATCCACTGGCAAAGCGATGCGTTGAGCCGGTCGGTATCGCAATAGGCCACCAGCAGTTTCGGGTCGACGCGGGCGCCGGCAATCGCCAGTGCCGTGTTGCCGCCCATGGAAAGGCCGAGAACGCCGACTTTGCCTTGTTCGAGGTGATCGCCGAAGAAGGCATCCTTGCCGATCGCGTCCAGCGTCGCCGTGAGGTCGGCGGGGCGCAGCCAGAGTTTCATCGTCTCGGCGGCGGATTTGTTGGGGCCGGTATTTCCGGGATGGGTGGGAGCGGCGACGACGAAACCCTGCCTGGCCAGCGGCGTCGCAATCCAGCTCAGCGCCGGTGGGTTTCCCGCCAGGCCGGCGCCATGTGACAGCAGGATCAGCGGAAATTTTCCACCTGATATCCGCGCCTCGCGCATGGCTGAGGTGCCGACGAAAAGCTTGCTGTCGCCAAGGTTGACCGGTTCGCCGCCCGGCTGCGCCGGATACCAGACCGTGACGTCGAGATCGATGCCGCGCTCTCCTGAAGGAGCGGGAAAGTGACGAACGCCAACGTCGTCGCCGGCGTTGGCCGGGTGTTGCATCAGCATTATTGAAACAAGAATGGTGCAGAGCGTGGTCCAGGACTTCATTGCTATCTCCGTTGCCGAACACCCAGCCCTGGTGAGCCCGCAGGCTTCAGCGTTTTGGATTGGCTGGCAGTCCGGTTGCTGTGTTGACGCGGAGATATCAGTGCATCGGACCGGGGCCCGCGACCTCAATCACGATCGAGGACGTGCAAAATCGTGATTGAGAACCGCTCGGCGCAGAACGGCGTTGTCGGGGAGCGCTGCCTTTGAGCCTTAGGCGAACTTCACCAGCATCAGGCTGAAACAGCCGATGAACAGGAAGGCGCAGAAGGCCAGTGCCAGCGGGCGCAGGCCGCGCGAACGCAGCTGCGAGATGTCGGCCTGCAGGCCCATGGCGGCGAGACCCATGGTCAGCATGATGGTGGTGGCGAGCGCCATCGCCGACTTTACTTCGGCCGGCACGGTGACCAGGCTGTTCAGCGCCACGACGGCGATGAAGGCGGCAACGAACCACGGCATGGGCGGGCGCGCTGCCGACTGGTCGCTGCTTATCTTGCGGCGGGCCATCAGGCCAAGCGCGATGACCATCGGCGCCAGCATGGCAACGCGCGTCAGCTTGGCCACAGTGGCGATCTCGCCGGACTGGGTTCCGTTCTGGAAACCGGCGCCGATGACCTGCGCCACCTCGTGGATGGAGGCGCCGGCCCACAGGCCGAAAGCGTGCTGGTCGAGGCCAAGCAGCGGCGCCAGCAGCGGGAAACCGAGCATGGCGACGGTGCCGAACAGAGTGATCGAGGCGACGGCATAGGTGACGTCCTCGTCGCGCGCATCGGTGACGATGTTGGTGGCGACGATGGCCGAGGCGCCGCAGATCGAGGTGCCGGCGGCAATCAGCTGCGCCAGCTTACGGTCGACGCCGATCAGCCGGCCGAGCGTGACGGTGAAGAGGAAGGTGGCGCCAAGCGTCGCCGCCACGATGCCGACGCCGCCGGCGCCGATCGAGACGACCTGGCCGAGCGTCAGCTGGAAGCCGAGCAGCACGATGGCGAAGCGCAGCAGGCGTTTTTGCGAGAAGGCGATGCCGGCCTTGGCATGAGCGGGCGTGCCGAGCACGTTGGAATAGACCATGCCGGCGACGACGGCCAGGATCATCGGGCTGAACAAGGCAAAACCGGAGACATTGTGGGCCGAGAAGGCGGCGGCCGTGATCATCGCCACCAGCACGATGCCGGGAATGACGCCGTTCCACACCGAATCGAGCCGCTTGCGGCCTGCGGCCAGTTCGACCGGGATAAGGCTTTTCGGAACATCGTTCGCGATGTGAGTGGCGGAAGACAATGCAATTCTCCAGGAAAGTACCTCTGGAGAATGCCATTCCTGAACCGATCTTTCCAACGAATTGTTCTGGTTTGAATGATCGATTTTTTCGAACGATCGTAGTGAAGGACCATTCCGGCTACAACAATAGGAAATCGGCGCGACGAGAACATAGGGTGCGCACCCACGATCGGCTGTGCCGCGATGGTCGTTCGTCCCGTGATGTAGTTGCCATTTCCTATAGGGGAGTCGATCGGTACATTTCCATTGCCGGTAAGCGATGGATTTGGCGGCGTTTGGTCAAAGGTTGTGTCGGCCAATAGAAATACGCTCGCGCTGGGGAAGGTACGCCTTGGTTGATTCAGGTTGGGGAAAAGAAAAGCACCGCCGACGCGATCCACGATTACCGTTGTGTAGACCGAATTATCGGGCTCATGTTATCTACTCAGAGAGTTGAAGACGGGGCACGCGATGTCAAAACTGTCCATGTGGTGGCGCAACAGACGCCGTCCGATCTCAAAGAGCGCCAAGTTAGGCCGCTGGACTTATGGCATCGACGACGGCAGCAAGATTGCCGGTTGCGGCCCAGAGACACCATTTGAGCTCGGCTCCTTCTGCTCAATCGCTGAAGATGTCATCTTCCTGTGTAGCGGCAACCATCCGACTGACTGCGCTACATCGTCTTATGTCCATTCGAACATGATGGGCGGAACTTCGCCTTGGGATCGCCCCGGAAAGGGCGGCATTAAGATCGGCAACGATGTCTGGGTGGGCAGGAGAGCTCTTCTCCTGCCCGGTGTAACCGTTGGCCATGGCGCCGTTGTGGGTGCGCAGGCGACGGTAACAAAAGACGTGCCGCCATATGCCATTGTCGGAGGCAACCCCGCCAAGATCATCCGCTTCCGTTTTCCCGAGGAGACCATCGCCAAAATGCTGGCTATCCGCTGGTGGGATTGGGACGACGAGAAAATCAGGCAGGAAGCAGATTTACTAACAGGACCGATCGACGCTTTCGTCGCTCGGCATTTTTAGGCCCAAGCCCGCACAACAAGTTTCCAGTTGCCATTGTTCAAAACGACCCGGCACCCGGAGTTTTATTCATCACAGATTGCGAGAAGCCCAATCTGACCTTGATGTTCGCCGCCATCAGGAACCATCGAAATGCCCCGGGATGAGCCATGGCCACGGAGCCAGGCTGCATGGTGTACGGGCGAGGGGCGGCGCAAACGTCTGCGGAATAGCAATTCAAAAAGCGAAGCGATCGCCCTCACAGCCGGTATGATTTACGTGGCCTTTGCATAGGCGCTGCGACATCCCGTCAGAGCTGCGTCTCTATGGCCGCCTTGTCGATGACCGACCAGACGTTCCTGATCCTGTCGTTCAGAAATTCATAGAAGACATTCTCGCTGAACGAGACTTTCCGGCCATTGATGGGAAGGTCGAAGAAAGTCCCCCTCGGCGTGCAGTGGAACTGGATGCGGCTGGCGATGAAGGGCGGCTCGGAGATCAGCAGCTGGACGTCGAAATAGAGATCCGGGATTTCGCGAAAATCCCGCTCCAGCATTTCGCGGTAACCCGACAGCCCGACCCGCTCACTGTTGTAGTGCACCTCGTCATGGACGAAGCGATGCAGCCGCGCCCAATCCCGATTGTTGAGGCAGTCGATGTAACCTCGATAGAGGTCGGTCACGGTCACGGCGATGCCTCCAGTGCTTGGAAGAGGTCAGCTCGTCGCAAAGATAGAACGACTGTGGGCGCAGTCCAGATGGATCAACCGCGATAGCGCAGCGCATCGACCAGCGGCGAGAAGGCCGGCGTCGCCTGGCGGCGGCTGGGGTAGTAGAGGTGGTAGCCGGGGAAGGGCGCGCACCAGTCGGCCAGCACCCGCACCAGCCGGCCGTCAGCCAGCTGCGCCTTCACCTGGTCCTCGGGCAGATAGGCGAGGCCGAGGCCGGCCAGCACCGCATTCATGCGCAGCCCCGCCGTGTTGAAGGTCAACTGGCCCTCGACGCGTACTTTCAGCTCGCGTCCGGCCTTTTCGAATTCCCAGGCATAGAGCCCGCCATAAGTCGGCAGGCGCAGGTTGATGCAATTGTGCGTGGTCAGGTCCTGCGGCACGCGGGGCTTCGGCCGCCTGGCGAAATAGGCCGGCGCGCCGACCACCGCCATGCGCATGTCGGGGCCGATGCGCACCGCGATCATGTCATGCGCCACCTGTTCGCCAAGCCGCACGCCGGCGTCATAGCGCTCGGCGACGATGTCGGTGAGGCCGTAGTCGACGATGATCTCGACCTTGATGTCGGCATAGTCCGGCAACAGCCGCGCGATCGCCGGCCACAGCACCGCGTCGGCGGCGTGTTCGCCGGCGGTGATGCGGATGGTGCCGGCGGGCTTTTCACGCAAGGCGCTGAGCGCGGCGAGTTCGGCTTCGATCTCGTCGAGCCTCGGCCCGACAGAGCGCACCAGCCGCTCGCCGGCTTCGGTGGGTGAAACGCTGCGCGTGGTGCGGGTGAGCAGCCGCACGCCCAGCCGCTCCTCCAGCACGCGCACCGTGTGGCTGAGCGCCGATTGCGAGACGCCGAGTTGTGCCGCCGCCCTGGTGAAGCTTTTTTCGCGCGCAACCGCGAGGAAGGCGGTCAGCTCGTTCAGATTGTCTCGCGGCATTGATGAGCTCTCCTCATAAGTACATGCCGGATATAGCACCTAATCGCAGCCAATAGCAGGCGCTAGATAAGGCCCATCACAATCGCCGGCCTGAGATTGGTGGCTGAACATTGTCGGCCATCGCCTGCTTGTATCGAGAAGGAACAAGACCATGGATATCAAGCGCAGCGGTTCGCAGCCTTCGGCAAAGGGTCCCGCCGATTATTTCACCGGCACGGTGCGCATCGACGCGCCGTTCAAGGGCACAGAGCCTGCCCGTGTCGGTGGTGCTACGGTGACCTTCGAGCCCGGAGCGCGCACCGCCTGGCACACCCATCCGCTCGGCCAGGCGCTGATCGTGCTCTCGGGCGCTGGCCTGGTGCAGCGGGAAGGTGGACCGGTCGAGCCGATCCGCCCGGCGACATCGTCTGGTTCGCGCCCGGCGAAAAGCACTGGCATGGCGCGGCGCCGACCACGGCGATGAGCCACCTTGCCATTGCCGAAGCGCTCGACGGCAAGGTCGTCGACTGGATGGAGAAGGTCAGCGACGAACAATACGAGGTTTGACGCGGCGGTTCCCGGCTCCATCTCCTGATACATCCCTCAACGAAGGAAGCTCTTATGGCAGACGCCCCCAAAAGCCCATTCTCCGATATCGCGCCCGCGCTCGGCAAATACACCGATGAGGTGCTGTTCGGCGATGTCTGGAAGCGCCCCGGCCTGTCGCCGCGCGACCGCAGCCTCGTCACCGTCACCAGCCTGATCTCGAACTACCGGGTCAACGAGATGCCTTTCCACATGAAGCGGGCGCTCGACAATGGCGTCACCCGCGACGAACTCATCGAAACCATCACCCATCTCGCCTTCTATGCCGGATGGCCGGCGGCCAGCACCGCCATTGGCATTGCCCGCAAGGTTTTCGAGCAGGCCGACGCCGAGAAGAAGGGGTAGCGAAATGCCGTGGTCGAAGGACGAACTCGCAAGGATCGCGGCAAGCGACGATCTGCATATTTCGCCTTTGCGCGATGACGGGGTGACCTTGGGCACGCCGACCTGGATCTGGCCGGTCGTTGCCGATGGCGCGCTTTATGTGCGCGGCTACAACGGCTTGCAATCGCGCTGGTATCAGGCAGCGATCAAGCAGAAGGCCGGCCGCATCGCTGCCGCCGGCGTGACCAGGGATGTCAGCTTCGAGGCGGTCGAGAGAGCCATCAACGACCGCATCGATGACGCCTACAGGGCCAAATACGCAGCCAGCCCCTATCTCGCGCCGATGATTGCGGCGCGCGCCCGCGCCGCCACGGTGCGGATTACACCGAAGGAGAATTGAGATGCAAAAGCGCACACTTGGAACAAGCGGCCTCGAAGTCTCGGCCATCGGCCTTGGCTGCATGGGGATCAGCCATTCCTACGGGAAGCCGATGGAGACGCCGGATGCCGTCCGCCTGATCCGCGCCGCGTTTGAGCGCGGTATCACCTTCTTCGACACGGCGGAGGTCTATGGACCGTTCACGAACGAGGAGGTCGTCGGCGAGGCGCTGCAGCCAATCCGCGACCAGGTGGTGATCGCCACCAAATTCGGCATCGACATCGCCGGTACAGCCGGACATGACGGCATGGACAGCCGGCCGCAGCAGATTCGCGACGTCGTCGAGGCCTCGCTCAAGCGGCTGAGGACCGACCGCATCGATCTTCTCTACCAGCACCGCGTCGACCCCGTCGTGCCGATCGAAGAGGTGGCGGGCGTGGTGAAGGACTTGATCAGCCAAGGCAAGGTCAAGCATTTCGGCCTTTCCGAAGCCGGCGTGCGCACCATCCGTCGCGCCCATGCGGTGCAGCCGGTCGCAGCACTTCAGAGCGAATATTCGCTGTGGTGGCGTGAACCCGAGGAGCCGATCCTGCCGGTGCTTGAGGAACTGGGGATCGGCTTTGTGCCCTTCAGCCCGCTGGGCAAGGGTTTTCTGACCGGCGCCATCGATGCCAGCACGACGTTCGACAGCAGCGACTTCCGCAACACCGTGCCGCGTTTCGCGGAGGAGGCGCGCAAGGCCAACCAGGCGCTGGTCGATGCAATCGTCGCGATCGCGGCGCAGAAGAAGGTGACCCCGGCGCAGGTGGCGCTCGCCTGGCTGCTGGCGCGGAAGCCGTGGATCGTTCCGATCCCGGGCACGACGAAGCTCAATCGCCTTGAGGAGAACATCGGATCGGCCACTGTTACGCTGACTACGGACGATCTTGCCGACATCGAGAACGCGGTCTCGGCGATTGCCGTGCAGGGCGAGCGCTACTCCCCGCAACAGGCGGCACGGATCGATCGCTGAGGCGGAAAGAGCCCGATGTCGCCGAGGGCGCGCGCGCTCTATGACCGGGTGGCGATCCCGGCGCGCCGGGACGGTGGTGTCCGCCATGAGTCAGCCCGACGAGGTCGACATCAACGAGATGCTGTTTCGGCCGACGGCGCAGGAGTATTAGGCCGCCTGGCGGAAGCGTTAAGCTTCCGGCGCCATAATCGCCTGAAGCCACTCGCCGGCAATTCGCTTGTCCTCGGCGGTTATCGAGTGGCCGACCGGCAGCACATGATGGGTCACCGACGCCCCGGCACGGACCAGCCGCTCAGCCAGTCGCAGGCCATCGCCGGGCGATCTGCGGCTGTCGCTGTCTCCGTCAAGGATCAGCGCGGGCGTTCCGTCCAGGCGGCTCGGGAGGTCGCCGGTGAACGGGGAGAGGGGGCGAAACAGCACCGCTCCCGCCAACAGGCCGGGATGGGTCAGCAGCAGGGCTGCCGCCATGATCGCACCGTTGGAAAAGCCGATGGCTATGGGCCGTCCGTTCAAGCCGTAGCGGCCGCAGACCGCTTCGATGAATTCCGCCAGCCCAGGCGCCCTGGCGGCAATATCCGCTTCGTCCACCCGCCGATCTGGAAAACGATGGAAGAAGGCATGCCCGCCGTCGATTGCAACCGTGCCGCGGATGCCGAGCCTCGCCGCCTCAGGCGCCAGTTCGCCGGCCAAGGGCAGCAGCTCCAATTCGTTGCCGCCGGAGCCATGGAGCAGCACGAGCGGCGCCAGGTTCGTATTGGTGCCAGGTTCGAAGCAATGAGCGTGTGTCGGGTCGGGCATCCGCAAGGCCATTGGTTTTGTGAAAGACGACTGACCTTATAGCTCCGAGATCAAGCGGGCGATTTTCAAGATCGAAATTTCATAGAATCGCTGCATGGCCGGTAAGTGGGCGACGAAGCCCTGGGCCAATGCCGAAATCTTGACGCGCCGCGCTTCCTGCGCCAGCTTGGCGCCATGTTCGCCCTCGCGCCCACCAACACCCAGCGACGCCGCCGCATGAAGCGGAGCGGCAGGCTGAATGCGCGACGACAAAACCCGGCAGGATAGATCCGGTTCGTTCGTTTCCAGCCCCGCCCGCGACAACGCCGGCGGGGTTTTCATTTTGGAGCCTTGTGATGACAAATACTTCCATCCGGTTTCGGCCGGCCGAGCCTGCTGATGCTGCCGCGATCAGGGACATCGTGCGCGCCGCCTATGGCAAATGGGTGCCGGTGATCGGCCGTGAGCCGCTGCCGATGCGCGCCGACTACGAGAAAGCCGTTGCCGAGCATCCGTTCGAGCTCGCTGTCGCGGACGGCCGCATTGTAGGGATGATTGAAACCATGCTGGCCGACGACCATCTCTGGATCGAGAATGTCTGCGTGGCGCCACAGGCGCAGGGCAGGGGCATCGGCCGGCTGTTGCTGGAGCGGGCCGAACGCAAGGCGCTCGAAGCCGGTCGCCCCGAGCTGCGCCTGCTGACCAATGGTGCTTTCGCCGCCAATGTGTCGCTGTACAAGAGGCAAGGCTATACGATCGACCGGGAGGAGCCGTTCATGAGTGGTACGACGGTCTATATGAGCAAGAGGCTCACGGGATCACCGGCAATCTGAGGAGGGGGTTCGACAATGGCCGCCAGGGTCAAATTGAAGCAACTTCGTGGGTCGTACGCGATTTCGCGGCTCGGAGCGGGCGACAGCATTCCCGGCTGGGCGGACGGGCCGGGCTTCGTCAGCATCACCAGGACCGACGACGAGCTTTCGATCACATGCCTGCAGGATCGCGTTCCGGGCACGGTCAAGCACGATGGCGACTGGATCGCCTTCAAATTGCAGGGGCCCTTTGCTTTCGACGAAACCGGCATCGTGCTGTCGGTCATCCAGCCGCTGTCGGAAAACGGGCTGGGCATCTTCCTGGTGTCCACCTTCGACGGCGATCATCTGCTGGTGAAAGCGGCGGATCAGGAAGCGGCGAGAACGCTGCTGGGTCAGGCGGGACACACACTGCTGTAATTCGTTCCATGCCATCGAAAACGGCTGGGTTCGCTGGCCCAACGTGTCTGGCTCAATCACTGGCGCGCTGGCTCAACCAGTTCGGGGGTTGCGTTTGACAGGGCGGTTTGTGCATCGTTATCTCTAGCCAGATATCACGGCCGGAACGGCCACACGGCGCCCCCAAGGAGAGAACCATGTCACACAATCTGCAGTTCTATATCGATGGCGCGTGGGTCGATCCTGTTGTGCCCAACACGCTCGATGTCATCGATCCCTCGAACGAGGATGTTTTCGCGCAGATCTCGCTCGGCTCCAAGGCCGATGTCGACAAGGCTGTGGCTGCCGCCAAGCGCGCCTTCAACACATTTGGTTTCACCTCGGTGGAAGAGCGCCTCGACATCCTGAACCGCGTCATCGAAGTCTACAAGAAGCGCAGTGCTGATCTTGCGCTCGCCGTATCGCGCGAAATGGGCGCACCGCGCCAGATGGCGCTCGACAGCCAAGTCGGCGTCGGGTTGGCTCATCTGCAGAAGATGGCGGAAGTGCTGAAGACTTTCCAGTTTCGCCACGTCAAGGGTTCATCGCTGATCGTCAAGGAGCCGATCGGCGTCGTCGGCCTGATCACGCCGTGGAACTGGCCGCTGAACCAGATCACCTGCAAGGTCGGTCCGGCACTTGCCGCTGGCTGCACCATGGTGCTGAAGCCGTCAGAAATCGCGCCGCTCGATGCCATCATCTTCGCTGAGATCATCGACGAGGCCGGTGTGCCGAAGGGCGTCGTCAACCTCGTCAATGGCGACGGCCCTGATGTCGGCCAGGCGCTGTCCAGCCATCCCGACATCGACATGATGTCGTTCACCGGTTCGACCCGCGCCGGCATCCTGGTGGCCAAGGCCGCCGCCGACACGGTCAAGCGCGTGCATCAGGAACTGGGCGGCAAGTCGGCCAACATCATGTTCCCGGATGTTGACCTCGCCACCGCCGTCTCCAAGGGCGTCGCCGGCTGCTTCAGCAATAGCGGCCAGTCCTGCAACGCGCCCACCCGCATGTTCGTGCCGCGCGAGCGTCAGGACGAGGCTGCCGGCTACGCCAAGGTGGCAGCGGAAAAGTTCGTGGTCGGCCCGGCCGACGGCGCCAACACCAAGCTTGGCCCGGTCGTCAGCCAGATCCAGTTCGACAAGATCCAGGACCTGATCCAGGCCGGCATCGACGAGGGTGCGACGCTGGTCGCCGGCGGCCCCGGCCGCCCCGCCGAACTCAACCGCGGCTATTACATCAGGCCGACCGTGTTCGCCGACGTCACCCACGACATGCGCATCGCACGCGAAGAAATCTTCGGGCCGGTGCTGGCGATCCTGCCCTACGACACGGTCGAACAGGCGGTCGAGCAGGCCAACGACACGGTCTACGGCCTTGCCTCCTACATCCAGGCCAAGGACATCCAGAAGGCCCGCGACGTGGCGGCGCGCATGCGCTCGGGCAATGTCTACATCAACTACCCGATCTGGGACGCCGGCCTGCCCTTCGGCGGCTACAAGCAGTCGGGCAATGGCCGCGAATATGCCGAATACGGGCTCGAGGATTTCCTCGAGATCAAGGGCATCGCCGGGTACGAGGCGGCGGAGTAAGCGCGACGCGGTTTCGGGCCGGCGGCAATGCCGGCCCGAAGTGTTCATCTGTTTGGCATCCGAGGCCGCCACGCCTAGGAATTGACGTGGCGGCCTTATCGAGCTTTGGTTGCGGCCAGCCACCGGGCATTTATGATGGTGTTGCGGAAATTCCTTGGTGTGTCCCGCACGAACCGCGGATGAGCCGGAGCGGGAAATGTTGGAGCCCGACGAGAGCCTCTACCAAGTCTTCGTCGACGATAATTTTCATTATCGTGACGAGAGTCATCGGTATTTGGACGGCCAATTCGCAACCTACGATGAGGCTGTGGCGCACTGCCGCGCCATAGTCGACGGCGACCTGGAAAATGCTTTCAAGCCGGGAGCTACCGCCGAAGAGCGGTTTGCGACATACAGCTTGTTTGGCTTGGATCCGTTCATAAAGACACCGCCCGAGCGACGGGTCGATCCGCCTTTTTCCGCTTGGGATTATGCAAAGGAGCGGTGCGGACTCTTGCCTCGTGACGCCACCATTCCAGAAGCCTGACTTTGAGCGCTCCTTGCCAATTGGCAAATAGATGCTATATCTCTGCCAATAGCAGAGGTGAGCAAACATGCAGCTCCAGTCCATCGTCACCACGCCGGCCACGGTCGGGTCAGCCATTTCAGAGGAAGAGGCCGGGGCGCTTGCGCGCACCACGGTCAATCTGTTCAAGGCGTGGGGCCTCACCGATCTTGAGGCCTGCATCCTGCTCGGCGGCATGTCGGCCCGCACTTGGGCACGTTGGAAGACTGGGGCACGCTGGAAGGAAGGCGGTATCGGCCGCATCGACCGCGATTTACGCACCCGCATGGCGCATCTGATGGGCATCCACAAAGGCCTGCGCTATCTCTTCACCGAGCCGGCGCGCGGCTATGCCTGGATTCGCAAGCCCAATGCCACTTTCGGTGGCCAGTCGGCGCTCGACCTCATGCTGCGCGGCGAGATCTCGGATCTCGCTGCGATGCGCGAATGGCTCGATGCGGAGCGTGGTGCATGGTGAGTGGCCTCGCGGTCCGGCGCCGCGTCCACTGGCACCAGACTTTCCGCATCATCCGCTCCATCCATCCGCCGATCGACCTGTTCGAGGACATTGCCGATCCGCGCGACTGGGAGGCGCTGGCCTCGGTCGAGGAAAAGACCAACCCGCGCATAAGGCTGGAGATCGGCGACCTCGGCAAGGTCGCGGCGGCAAGGCGGGTGTCCGGCCCCGGCGCCAGCTTCGTCATGGCGCCCTTCGTGCATTGTTCGACGCTGCGACCGGGCCGCTTCTCCGATGGCAGCTACGGTCTCTATTATGCCGGCGACAGCGAGGATGTGGCGCTGGCCGAAACCATCCACCATCACCAGAATTTCATGCGCGCCACCAATGAGGATCCGGGCTGGACGGCTGACTTTCGCGTGCTGATCGGCAGCGTCGACCGCGATCTCGATGACGTCAACGCAGTGCCCGGCGTGCTCGACCCCGACGACTACACCGCCTCGCAGGCGGAGGGGCGGGCGCTGCGGGCGGCCGGCAGCGACGGGCTGGTGTGGAACAGCGTGCGCATGCCGGACGGGCAATGCATCGGCATCTTTTGGCCCGACGTCATCACCGTTCCGGTGCAGGGCCGGCACTACTCTTATCACTGGGACGGCAAGCGCGTGGATTTCGTGCGCCAGCACGATACGGGCAAGGTGCTGGCGGTCACCTAACGCTTCGGTCGGCGAGCGCCTCGTCGCCGGCCCGCCAGCTGTGACGGGCGCGAGTGGGGATGCTTTTCTCCGATCACTGGCAAAAATGGCATGGATTTCCTGCCATATCGTCTCTCCCCGATCTATATATCGGTGGAGATCGATGCGAGGTGAAGATGGACCACGACATCATATTGAAGGCACTGGCGCATCCGTTTCGACGCGATGTCCTGGCGTGGCTGAAGGAGCCCGAGCGGCACTTCGCCGCGCAGGCGCATCCGCTCGAGATGGGTGTCTGCGCCAGCCAGTTCGACCATCGCGGCCTGGCGCAGTCCAGCGTGTCGACCCATCTGGCGACACTGGCGTCGGCCGAGCTCGTGACGACGCGTCGGGTTGGCCAATGGGTGTTCTACAAGCGCAACGAAGAAACCATCGCTGCCTTCCAGGCCGCCTTGTCCGATCTCTGACCATCCTCCCCCATCCCCCCAAATGCATGAAAGGCATTTCTCATGGCTACCCTCTTTGATCCCTTGCGGGCCGGCGACCTGACGCTGGCGAACCGCATCGTCATGGCGCCGCTGACGCGCAATCGCTCGCCCAATGCGGTGCCCGGCGACCTGTCGGTGACCTACTACGGCCAGCGCGCCACGGCCGGTCTTATCGTGACCGAAGCCACCGCCATCAGCCATCAGGGCCAGGGCTACGCCAACGTGCCAGGCCTCTATGGCGCGGATCAGCTTGCCGGCTGGAAGCGCGTCACCGACGCCGTTCACAAGGCCGGCGGCAAGATCGTAGTGCAGCTCTGGCATGTCGGACGCATCTCGCACAATTCGTTGCAGCCCGGCGGCGGCAAGCCGGTGGCACCGTCGGCGATCAGGGCAAACTCCAAGACGTTCCTGGTCAAGCCGGATGGCAGCGGCGAGTTCGCCGACACTTCCGAGCCGCGCGCGCTCGAAGCAGCCGAACTTCCCGGCATCGTCGATGATTTCCGCCGCGCCGCCAAGGCGGCGATCGAGGTAGCGGGTTTCGACGGCGTCGAGATCCATGGCGCCAATGGCTATCTCATCGACCAGTTCCTGCGCTCGGGCACTAATCATCGCACCGATGACTATGGCGGCTCCATCGAGAACCGGACGCGTTTCCTGTTCGAGGTGGTCGACGCGGTCACGGGCGCCGTCGGCGCCGGCCGGACCGGGATCAGGCTGTCGCCGGTGACACCCGCCAACGACACGTCGGATGCCGATCCGCAGCCGCTGTTCAACCATGTCGTGGCCGGCCTGGGCGGCCGCGGCCTGGCGTACGTCCATATCGTCGAAGGCGCGACCGGCGGCGCGCGCGACTTCAGCCAGGGCGACAAGCCGTTCGACTACGAAGAGCTCAAGGCCACCTATCGCAAGGCCGGTGGAAACGGCGCCTGGCTCGTGAACAATGGCTATGACAAGGAACTGGCGGAGAAGGCGGTCGGAGACGGCTATGCCGACCTTGTCGCGTTCGGCAAGCTGTTCATCGCCAATCCCGACCTCGTCAGCCGGCTGAAGCGCAATGCCGGACTGAACGATCCGGACAAGGCGACGTTCTATGGCGGCGACGCCAGGGGTTATACGGATTATCCGACGGCGGCCTGAGCCCGCCCATTCCGGACAGGTTGGCCTTCCGCCTGCTCACATGGCAGCCGGCTCCCTTCAATGGGAGCCGGTTTGTCACCGCGCCAATCCGCGACCGGACCCAAAGGGCCACGTCGCTTACGTTGCGGAGGTGGTGCTGTTTGAACGGATTTCTTTGCAGCAGTGACTTGCAGCGATCGAGAATTTGCCTGATCAAGTCGGCATAAGGCCAACAACCGGCAATTGTGCTTCAAAAACTGCTGACATGATGCTTCCCAGATTCCGGCGATCGATTGTAAAGGTGCGGCAGCCTCTCGCCGGTCTCGCCATCCTGCTGGCGCTCGGCGCTCCCGCCATGGCGACGGACAGCGACTTTCATGATTGCAGCAATGAAAAGGCGGATGCGCCCTTGCGGGTCGCTGCCTGCACGCGCGTCATGGCGGACGAGAGCGAGGCATATCGTGACCATGTCATTGCCTACGTCATGCGCGCGAGCGCACTGGCCGACAGTGGCGACTATGAAAGCCGGGGGCGGGCCTGGCGTAACAAGGGCGCCGACGGCAAGGCCGTCGCCGACTTCAGTCAGGCGATCCTGCTCGACCCGACAAACGTTCGACCCTTTCAGGATAGGGGCATCCTGCGCTTCTATTCCGGCCCGATAGCCGATGCGCGGGCCGACCTGGAACAGGCTGCCAGGCTGGTGCCGGACAGCGCTTATTTCGCCATCTGGGTCGACCTTGCTGAGCGGCATGATGGCTCGGCGGGCGGTTTGCGCGCGGCGGAAGGCAGGCTCGACATGAACAGGTGGCCAGCGCCGGTGGTGCGGATGATGCTCGGCGAACTGACACCGGCGGCGGTCCTTACGGCGGCCGATGACTCGGATCCGGTCAAGAGGACGGAACACATATGCGAGGCCAACTTCTTCGCGGCGGAACTTGACGCTGCAGAAGAATGATGATGACGCCGTGCGTCTTTATCGTGATTCCATCAGCAATTGCCCCAAAAACTTCGTCGAATACAACGCGGCCAAAGCGGCGCTTCGCGCCACAGGGGTTACGCCGTGAGACGGCATTTTACCTGTCTCGCCGTCCTGCTGGCGCTCGGCGCTCCCGCCATGGCAGCCGATAGCCATATGGATGTGTGCGCCAACGACAAGCTGACGCCGCCCAACCGGATCGTCGCCTGCACCAACGTGATTGAGGACAAGGCGACCTCGGCAAGCGATCGGGAAATTGCCTATTTCGATCGCGGCAACGCGTTGGACGCGAACGGCGAATACGACCGCGCCATTTCGGATTACGACAAGGCGATCGAACTCGATCCCAAGGACGCCGATGCCTTCAACAATCGTGGCCTGACCTGGAGCCACAAGAAGGACTATGACCGGGCGCTCGCCGACTACAGCGGGGCGATAGAGCTCAATCCACGATTTTCCCTTGCCTATGCCAACCGGGGCCTGATCTGGCACAGCCAGAAGCGCGACGAAGACCGCGCGATCGCCGATTTCAGCAAGGCGATCAGTCTCGAACCGCAAACCAGCGATGTCTATAACCTTCTCGGCAATGCGTATCTGCGCAAAGGCGACTATGACAGCGCCATCACCAGCTACAGCCAGGCGGTGTTTCTCGATCCCGAGAATCCCGATCAGTATTTCAACCTTGGGCTGGCCTGGACCTCCAAGGGCAATCCGGAACGCGCCATAGCAGACTACAGCCAGGCGATCAGCCTCGACGCGAAGCATGTCGATGCCTATCGCTGGCGCGCCGACGCCTGGGTCAAACAGGGCGACGCGGATCGCGCCATATCAGACTATGACGACGCCATCAGCATCGACCCCAGGGACGCCGAGACCTTCCGCAATCGTGGTGATCTGTGGTTCGGCAAGAAGGACTATGATCGTGCCATCGCCGATTACGGGCAGGCCATTCATGTCGATTCCAGAGATGCGGTAGCCTATAATGATCGTGGCTGGACCTGGTCGCAGAAGAACGACGCCGACCGCGCCATAGCGGATTTCGACAAGGCGATCAGCATCGATCCAACCTACGCCAGGGCCTACAACAATCGCGGCCTGGCGTGGTCGGACAAGGGCGATCTCGACCGTGCCATATCGGACTATGGCCAGGCGATCGCCATTGATCCCAAATATGCGCAGCCTTACGACAACCGGGGCTTGGCGCTGATGGACCAGGGTGAGTACGACCGTGCGATTGCCGATTACAATGTGGCGATCCTCCTCGACGCCGGTTATGCGCGGCCGCACAAGAACCGAGGCGCCGCTTGGGCTCGCAAGGGCCAGCTCGGCTATGCCATGGCGGACTATGACAGGGCCATCATGCTCAGTCCGGACTACGCCGGCGCCTATGTCGGCCGGTGCCGAGTCTGGGTCTACGAGGCGCAATACAACCGCGCCATATCCGATTGTAGTCAGGCGATCCACCTCGATGTCTTCTACACCCCCGCCTATGAAACGCGCGGCCTCGCCAACGTCTACAAGACCGCCTACAGCGACGCTTTCGTCGACTACGATGAAGCAGTGCGCCTCAACCCGACATCCGCGGGCGTCTATCAGGGCCGGGGCATCGCACGGTTTTACATTGGGTCGCCGGCAGGCGCGCAGGCCGACCTTGAGCAGGGTGCCAAGATGCTACCGAAGGATGCCTACTACGCGATCTGGGCGGACCTTGCCCGGCGGCGCAACGGGCAGCCAAGTATCCTGCATGACGCCGAGCTTGAGAAGACGAAATGGCCTGCGCCGCTGGTGCGCATGCTGCTGGGCGAACAAACGCCGGAGGCGGTACTCGCTGCCGCTGACGACCGGGACGCGACGAAGAAAAGCGAGCAGGTCTGCGAGGCGAATTTCTACACTGCGGAATTCCTGCGGCGGCAGCATCGCGACGACGAGGCCGTGCCGCTCTACCGCCTCGCGCTCAGCGAGTGCCCCCGGGACTTCATCGAGCATCCAGCTGCGATGACCGCGCTCCGCGTCATGGGCAAGGCGCCGTAGCGCGGTTCGTCGCTTCATGGAATCGCAGAAGCCCTCCATCGCACATTCTATTGACCGAAGAAGTGCGGTCGATCCCGATGGCCGGGCGGGGCAAACAATGGCAGACAGCATTGTCGGCGACTGGACAGTCAGCCGCAGCATGATCGATTTTTTGACCGGTACGACCTACCGCTTCGCCGGCGAGGCCGTGGTGACGCAAGATATGTTCAGCGAGCATGGCGTCATGCGGATCGGTTCTCGCGAAATGCCGGCCAGCAGGCGCTACCGGCTGGAGCCGGGCGAGCGTTCGGTGCACATCCTGCACGCGGATAGCCGCGATTTCATCGAACTCGAGCTGAAGGCGGCACAGACTGTCCGCCATCTCTGCGGCGCCGATCTCTATGTCGGGCGCTTCTTCTTTCGCGGGCCTGACGAATGGGCCGAGGCGTGGCGGGTCAAAGGCCCACGCAAGAATTATGCGAGCCTTGGCCGGTTTTGCCGCCAGTAAGAGCCGCGGATCGCGAAAATCCTGCAATCACCTGGAAGTGGTTGGAAGCAATGCTCGGCCTTGGCTAAAAAGCTCAAGGCGGCAGCGACAGGTCGAAGCACCTGGCCGAAATCGAATGAGGAGTCTCGATGATCAAGGGCGAGTTGATCGTGCTGGTCCGCAAATGGTACTGGCTTATAACGCTGGTGATCATTGTTGCCGGGATGGTATTCGCGCGGTTTTTGCAGACTGACCCGAACTATACCGATTGCATCGGCCAAAAAGTCGACACAGCCCGGCAAATCGCAGCCTGTACGCAAGTCATCGAATACGCCGGCGCCGGCAGGCGCAGCGTCGCTTACGTCATGCGCGGCAATGTCTGGGTGTCAAAGGGAAACTACACAAGGGTGACAATAATCGCGCGATGGTCGACTACGACCAGGCGGTCAGCCTCGATCCCAAGAATGTCGATGCCTACAACAATCGAGGCCTGGTGTGGGTTGCCAGGGGTGACAATGATCGCGCCATCGCCGAGTACGACCAGGCGCTCGGCCTCGATCCCAAACATGCGATTTCCTATTTCAACCGGGGTATCGCATGGGCGCACAAGAACGACTATGACCATGCCATTGCCGACTACGATCAGGCGATCAGTCTCGACCCGAAATTCGCCGAGGCCTATAACAATCGAGGTCTGATCTGGGCCACCAGGGGCAATGACGATCGCGCCATCCCCGACTATACCCAGGCGATCAGCCTCGATCCCAAGCAGGCCGCCTTTTATTCCAACCGAGGCATGGCATGGGCCCGCAAGGGTGACGATGACGCCGCCATTGCCGACTACGACAAGGCGGTGGGTGTCGATCCCAAATCTTCATTCTCTTACTTCAACCGAGGCTTGGCATGGGCCCGCAAGGGCGACGATGACGCGGCCATTGCCGACTACGACAAGGCGATCAACCTCGATCGCAAGATCATCAATGCTTATAACAATCGAGGTCTGCTGTGGGCTGCCAAGGGCGATTACGACCGCGCCATCGCCGACTATGATCAAGCCATCGGCCTTGATCCCAAACCTGCCATTCCTTATTCCAATCGAGGCATCGCATGGGTGAGGAAGGGCGACAATGACCGTGCCATTGCCGACTTCGACCAGGCGATCAGCCTCGATCCGAAAAATACGCTCTCTTACTTCAACCGAGGCATGGCATGGGCCCACAAAGGCGACAATGACCGCGCGATCGCGGACTACAGCCAGGCACTTAGCCTCGATCCGAAAAGCGCCGATGCCAACAACAACCGAGGCCTGCTGTGGGTTGCCAAGGGTGACTATGACCGCGGCATATCAGACTACAACCAGGCGCTCGGCCTGGACCCAAAACATGCCCTCTTTTATTTCAACCGTGGCATGGCATGGGGAAAGAAGGGCGACAACGACCATGCCATTGCCGACTTGGACAAGGCGATCAGCCTCGATCCGAAAAAGGCCGATGCCTACAACATTCGAGGCCTGCTGTGGGTTGCCGAGGGTGACTATAAGCGCGGCATATCAGACTACAGCCAGGCGCTCAGCCTCGACCCGAAACATGCCGTCTCCTATTACTACCGAGGCATCGCGTTGGGAAAAAAGGGCGACAATGATCGCGCGATGGCTGACTACGACCAGGCGATCAGCCTCGATCCGAAAATAACCGATGCCTACAACAATCGAGGCCTGCTGTTTGTTGCCAAGGGCGACTACGACCGCGGCATCTCAGACTACAACCAGGCGCTTAGCCTGGACCCGAAACATGCCCTCTCTTATTACAACCGAGGCCTCGCATGGGACAGGAAAGGCGACAATGATCGAGCAATCGCAGACTACAACGAAGCAATCAGCCTTGATCCAAACAACGCCGAATTTGCCGCAGCATACGGCGGTCGAGGGATGGCATGGGCTGACAAGGGCGACAATGCGCGAGCACTAGCCGACCTCGACAAAGGGATTTCCCTCGATCCGAAAAATGCCGACATCTATGATCGCCGGGGGATCGTCTCCTTCTATTCCGGTGCGCTGGCCAAGGCCCGGGCCGATTTCGAACAGGCGGCCACGCTCGAGCCCGACTTTGCCTATTCCGCGATCTGGCTGGATTTGGCCAATCGGCGCAGCGGCTTTGGCAGCCATTTGCAGGGCTGGATCGGCAAGGTCGACATGACGAAATGGCCGGCACCGGTGGTTCGGATGCTGCTTGGCGAGCAGACACCAGCCGATACACTCAAGGCCGCCGACGATCCGGACGCGACAACGAAAACCGGGCAGGTCTGCGAGGCCAATTTCTATACGGCCGAACTCAGCCGGTTACAGGGCCAAAACGATGAAGCGTTGCAGCTTTACCGGGCCGCCATCGGCCGTTGCCCCAAAGGCTTCTATGAGTACCAAGCGGCCAAGGCTGCACTGCGCGAACTGGGCGTATCGCTATAATCAAGGCATTGGCGGTGACGTATACCAATTTTTGGTATATGCTGGCGTCATTGATCAAAGGATGATCCCGTGCCCCGAAATACCTCGGTCTCCCTTGGCGATCATTTCGCCGGTTTCATCGATACGCAGGTTCAGACGGGCCGTTATGGCTCGGCAAGTGATGTCGTGCGTGCCGGTCTGCGGTTGCTCGAAGAACACGAAGCCAAAGTCGCGGCCTTGCAGAACGCCCTCATTGCCGGCGAAGAATCCGGTACACCTGTCGCCTTCGACAGCGCTTCGTTCCTAAGCAGGATGAAGGCCAAGCATGCCAGGTAAGAGCCGCCAATATCGGCTCTCACCCCTGGCGGAAGCTGATCTGGAAGATATCTGGCTCTATACGTTCAAACAGTGGTCATTGGAACAAGCGGATCGGTATCATCGCGATTTGGTCGACGTCATCGAAGCCTTGGCCCTCGGCGTCAAAACGGGTCGTCGCGTCGATGTGCGCGAAGGGTATTTCAAATACCCAGCCGGCCAGCATTTCATTTTCTTCCGTCAGTCCGAAACGACCCTGGATGTCATCCGCATCCTGCATCAACGCATGGACATTGAACGACATCTGTGACGCCCCAAGCGCGTTCACCAATGTACGCCGGGCCGATTGACCGGACGTGTCGGCGCTTCAGTGCCGCAGAATCTTGCTCAGAAACGCCCGGCTGCGGTCGGTCCTGGGGTGCGAGAAGAATTCGTCGGGCGTGCCGCTTTCGACGATGGCGCCGGCGTCCATGAACACCACGCGCTGGGCGACCTTGCGGGCAAAGCCCATCTCATGCGTCACCACCATCATGGTCATGCCTTCCTCGGCGACCGCCACCATGACGTCGAGTACTTCTGAAATCATCTCGGGATCGAGAGCCGAGGTCGGCTCGTCGAACAGCATGATTTTCGGCCGCATGCCGAGGCAGCGCGCGATCGCTACGCGCTGCTGCTGGCCGCCGGAGAGCTGTGCCGGATAGGCGTCGACCTTGTCGGCAAGGCCAACCTTGGCCAGCAGTTCGCGGCCGGCCTTTTCAGCTTCAGTGCGTTGGATCTTGCGGACATGGATCGGGGCCAGCGTGACGTTTTCGAGCGCGGTCTTGTGCGGGTAGAGGTTGAAGGACTGGAAGACGAAGCCGATCTCGGTGCGCAGTTGCGTCATGTTCGTGGCGGGGTCGCCAACACGCTGGCCGTCGACGATGAGATCGCCGTCCTTGATCGTCTCCAGGCCGTTTATGCAGCGGATCAGCGTGCTCTTGCCCGAGCCGCTCGGGCCGCAGACGACGACCACTTCGCGCGGCTCGACGCTCAGCGTGATGTCCTTCAACACGTTGAGCGTGCCGAACCATTTGTTGACGCCGCGAAAATCGATCATGCCGGTTTTGGCTGGGCCGGTTTTGGTCATGCCGGTCTTGGTCATATTTGGCGTGCTCATGTCCGTGCGCCCTTTGAGGTTCGATGTCACAGCTGCACCTCGCCATGGGCCGCGCCCATGCGGCGCTCCAGCCGGCGGGCGAGCATGATCAGGGGATAGCAGACGATGAAATAGCCGACGCCGACGAGGAAGAAGACCAGGAGGCCGTTGGGCACGCGCTGCACCACCAGCCAGCCGACGCGGGTGAGGTCGGTCAGTCCGATCGCCGAGACGACGGATGAATCCTTGATCAGCAGCACATATTGCCCGACCAGCGGCGGCAGCACGATGCGCATGGCCTGCGGCAGCACCACCTGGCGCATGCGCTGCCAGCGCGACAGGCCGGATGCAAGCGCTGCCTCGACCTGGCCGGTCGGCACCGAGCGGATGCCGGCGGCGACGATCTCGCAGATGAAGCAAGCGGCGAGGTTGGTCAGCGCGATGATGCCGGCGGTGAAGGCGTCGAGCTCGATACCGAACTCGGGCAGGATGAAGAAGATCAGGAAGATCTGCACCAGGAACGGCGTGCCGCGGATCAGGTCGACCCAGGCGCCGATGACGCTCGAGATCAGCCGGTTGCCGCCGGTGCGCAAGATGCCGAGGCCGAAGCCGAGCAAGGTGCCGAGCACCAGGCTGATCAGCGACAGCACCACCGTCATGCCGAGGCCGCGCAAGGCGAGGGGATAGGAACCGGCGAGGCTGAGGAACTGTTGCCAGATCATGTCCGCGCCCCCGCTGTGCCGAGCCAGCGGCTGGACAGAACTGCCAGTCCTTTGAGGCAGTAGTAGAGCAGCAGGTAGAAGGCGGCGATGGTGAGAAAGCCTTCCGCCGGCATGAAACGGTCGGAGGCGAGCAGTTGCCCGGCGCGCGTCAGTTCGGCGACCGAGATCAGCGACAGCAGGGCGGAATCCTTGACCAGCACGATCGCCTGGCCGAGCAGCGGCGGGATCGTCACCTTGAAGGCTTGCGGCAGCACCACCAGCCGCATGCGCTGAACATAGGTCATGCCCGAGGCGACGCTGGCTTCGACCTGGCCGCGCGGGATCGACAGGATGCCGGCGCGAATGATCTCGGCGATATAGGCGCCGCTGTTCAGGGACAGCGCCAGGATGCCAACGACGAGTTCCGGCAGGACGAAGCCGAGCCGGGGCAGGCCGAAATAGAGGAAATAGAGCTGCGCCAGCAAGGGCGTGGCGCGCACGGCGTCGATATAGGCCTTGGCCGGGGCGCGAAACAGCCAGCCGCGCTGCAAATTCATGGCGCACAGCACGATGCCCACGACGAGCGCGCCGACGAAGGACAGCGCCGACAGCCAGACGGTCGTGATCAGCCCCTGCCCGAACAGAGGCAGATATTCGACGATGGTGCGGAAACTGAAATTTTCGAGCATCGTGGGTGAAGTCCCAGAGTGCGGGAAGCGGCGGACGCAGCGAATTCCGAGCGGCTTCGCGCGGCGCCTAAGATGCGCGCGAAGCCGCTCGGTTTTATTGCTGCTTAGTGATCCTTCTTCCAGGCGTCGGAATTCACCCAGTAGTCGAGGTTCTTCTGCAGGCGGCCGTCGATGGTGACCTGGTTGAGGAACAGGTTCATCCAGATCAGCAGGTCCGGCTCGTCATAGCGGGTGGCGAAGGCAAGCGGCTCCTTCGACAGAAGATCCGGCATGATGGTGAAGCTGCCGGCCGGGTAGGCCGTCTGCTGGCCCTTGACCGCCGAGATGTCGTTGACGCCGCAATCGGCCTGGCCGTTGTTGACGGCGTCGAGCAGCAGCGGGCCGCCGCCCTTGTAGCTCTTGATGTCGGCATCGGGGAAGGCGGCCTTGGCTTCCTTCTCACCGGTGGCGCCGAGCAGCACGGCGATCTTGGTGCCCTTGGCCTTGCAGTCCTCGGTGGTCTTGAACTTGCTGTCGGCCTTGGTGAAGACGGTGCTGCCCGTATACATGTAAGGCGTGGTGAAGGCGACCTTCATGCCGCGCGCCAGCGTCGGCGTCATGTCGGCGACCAGCAGATCGGCCTTGCCCGAAAGCAGCGCCGGGATCAGGCCATCCCAGTCGAAGTCGAGGAAGGTGATTTTCACACCCATTTCCTTGGCCATCAGTTCGGCGAGTTCAACCGAACTTCCGGTGCGTTCGCCATTGGCGCCGACCAGCGAGAAGGGCGGTCCTTGAGTCTGCACCGCAACCCGCAATTCGCCGCGCTTGGTGATCTCGTCGAGCGTTCCGGCACTGGCGGCGGCGGTCAAGCCCGCGAGCGCAAGTCCGGCGATGAAAAGTCTGGCAATCTTCATTTTGGTATTCCTCCCTGTTGGATGTTGTTTTGCCCGCGGATTCCCTTGGGCGCTTTTTTGAGCGGCGGCGCCGTTTGCCGGCGGCAGCCACCGTTCGAAAATTCTCAGTCCCAGGCCACCGTTTCGGTAACCTTGATGCCGCGCTTGGCCAGTTCGTCGAAGAAGGGTTCGTCGGGCACATGCAGCAGCGGGTTGAGCAGGCCCGGTGTGGTGATCTCGCGCCGCGCGAGCATCTGCGCCACGATGCTGGCGGGGTAGCCGACGCCGAGACTCATGCCGAACAGGCCGGAGGTCAGGTCGCGCTCGATGATCAAATCGGATGTCACTGTCTTGGCGCGGCCGTCGCCGAGGCCGGAAAAGACATTGCGCATCACGCACAGGTCCTTTTCGCCGGGGCCATATTGCAGTTGCGGGCCGAGCAGCCGGCCGAGGAATTCGCGCGGGCTGTTGGAGGTGCCGGGCACCTTGTCCTCGGACAGGAAACCGAGTTCCTTCAGCGGCGCCCAGAAGGCCGACCATCCGGGCCAGCGCAGCGTATAGCGGCCGGAGCGGCGCAGCCCTTTTGCCGCGGGAAGCATCTCGACATAGTGCAGCGCATCACCATTGGGGAAGGCTTCCAGCGTGCCGAGGCCGGCGACCTCGATCTCATGGATGAAATGACTGTCGTGCTGGCGGGCGGCCGGTACGGCGACGCGTTCGCCGTTCTCGATCATCACGCTGTCACGGTTCTGGCTGACCAGAACCATGTCGAAGTTCCAGCTCACCTTGTAGCAAAGCGGCTTCGCCATCGCCTTCGGCTCGGGGATGCCGCCGCAATAGGAATCGATCGCGGTGATCGTATCGAACTGTTTTGCGGCGCGGGCGTAGAGCACGAGGTCGATGCCGGGGTCGAGCCCGCATTCGGTCATAACAGACACACCGGCCTGTTCGGCGGCCGGCGCCAGGTCTGCGATGGCCTTGCCGTAATTGGTGGTGACCAGCGGCGTGCGGGTTGCGATCGCGACCTGCACCGCTTCGCGCATCAATGGCTGCGGCAGCAGATCGATGGCGGCGTCGGCATCGGCAAGCACATCGGCAAGCGCCGGTCCGATCGCGCCCTCAGGCACGACGAAGCGCACGCGGGCAAGGTCGGTCAGATCAGCCAGCCGGGCCGCACCATCGGGCGCGGTATCGACGCAGATCACCTCCTCGACACCGCTGGCGACGAGATCGGCGATGGCGGCCCGGCCTTGCAGGCCAAGGCCGCCGAGAACCGCGATCTTCATGCTGGCTCCTTGCGGTCATCAGACCAGCAGCCTTCGGGAAGGCTGACCCATTTGTTGCAGGACGCCATGACGACGAAGGTCTCGCTGCGCACGACTTCGCCCGGCTCGCCGGCGCCCGGGATCAGCTCGCTGGTGACGCGGTAAAGATCGGCGACGTCGCCGGCCACGGTCACGTCGACGATGATGTCGAAGCGTCCGGTGACCACCGAAGCCGAGTTGACAAAGGGCAGTTCGGAAATGCGCTGCGCCAGTTCGCGGGCCCGGCCGCGCCCCTGGGCATTGATGCCGACAATGGCCGAGATCAGCTCGGGGCGCTCGGTCAGGTTCAGCAGTCCGACGATCTTGAGCAGATTGCGATCGAGCAAATTGCGCAGCCGCGAGCGTACCGTCGGCACCGAAATCGCCAACATCTCGGCGAGGCGGTTGATGCCCGGCTGGGCGTCCTGCGACAGCTGTTTGACCAGCCGCCGATCGGTCAGATCGAGATGTTCCCGCAAAAGTGCACTCTTTCATAAAGAGAAAAAATGTTGGCAATATTTTTGCCTATATGAAAATAAGCTACGGCATAGCTTTCTAGAAAGCAAGTCGTTGTTTTTAGCAGGGATGGCAATCGTGCGCTGGCCGGCGTAGGGTTGCGCCCGCCTTTCTGTCAGGGCTGTCTGGCTCAGGCCAGCGCCGCGGCGAGCAGCTTTGCCTGCGGCGTCAACTCGTCGAAGCTGCGGGCGCAGAGGTTGAGCTGACGCGTCGCCCAGTCGTCGCCGAGGCGCAGGCTGCGAAGCCGGCGGGCCGAGCGGCGCGTGGCACTTTCCGGTACGATGGCGATGCCGGCGCCTTGCGCGACCAGCCGGCAGACATTGTCGAGACCGGGCACGCGGATGCGGATATGCAGATGGCCGCCAACCCGGGCGGCCTGGCGGGTAATGTGTTCCTGCAGCGCGTTACCGAGGCTGAGGCCAACAAAGGATTCGCTCAGGATGTCGGCGAGGTTGACGGCGTGCTGGCCGGCGAGCCCCGGCCAGTTCCGCGCGGTGATCACCACCAGCCGGTCGACGAAGAACGGTTTCTGCTCGAGATGCGAAAGACCGGCCCAGGTGGCGGCAATGCCGAGATCGGCGCCACCGCTGGCCACTGCCTCGGCGATTTCGTGGCTGGGGCGTTCGTCCAGATCGAGGTCGATGCCGGGATGCGCCACCAAAAAGGCCGGCAGGATGTCGCGCAGCAGCTCGGCCGTGGCGGCGGTGTTGGCCATCAGGCGCACGCGGGCGCGCAGGCCGCCGGCATAGGCGCCGAGGTCGCCGGCCATTGCCTCGATCTGGTTCTGCACCGCGCGCGCATGATGCAGTAGCGCCTGGCCGGCGGCTGTCGGCACCACGCCGCGGCGGCGTCGTTCCAGCAGCGGCGCGCCGAGCCGCTGCTCCATGCCCTTGATACGGGCACTCGCCGAGGCCAGCGCCAGCCCGGCGAGTTCCGCGCCATGGGTGATGCTGCCGCGCTCGGCGACCAGCAGGAACAGCCGGAGATCGGTGAGATCGAAGCGCATTCTTTTGCTCCTGCGGGTCGCGCAGCTTCGGCTACAGCCTTCGTCCAGAACGAAGGCTGACAGCGCAACTTCCACATTGTGCGCGGGCCGCATGTCAGTCAAATCTTTTGCGATGGAGATTTTCGATGAGCGAAAAAGCGACAGGCCGGCAAGGGCTGGGAATTCTTGAAAGCATGGCGATCGCTCTGGCGGTCGCCGTGGCTTCGCTTGCCATGGCGCAGGCGCAGCCCGGGTTGCGGGGATGTACGACAAGGGCCGCTTCAATCAGTCCCGATGCCGCGCCGGCGAAATCCAGGGATGCCGACGCGACGGACATGCTGCTGCATGACTGATCCCATGGCGAAGGCGCGGTCGTGCTGAGCGTGGGCATCATCGCCTGGATCGGCGCCGTCTTTCTCGCTGCCGGCTTCGTCAAGGGCGTGGTCGGCATGGGGCTGCCGACCGTGGCGATGGGATTGCTGGCAGTGACGATGCCGCCGGCGCAAGCGGCCGCACTGCTGCTGATCCCGTCGCTGGTCACCAATCTCTGGCAGTTGTTCAGCGGTCCCTCCTTCGCCGGGCTGTGCAAACGGCTGCGGACGATGATGGCCGGCATCATGCTCGGCACCGTCGCCGGGGCAGGGGTGCTCACCGGCGCACATGCGGGCGCGGCCTCGGCAGGGCTTGGCGCAGCACTTGTGCTTTACGCCGTTCTCGGCCTGCTCAAGCTTGGCTTCACCACGCCGGCGCGCCACGAGGTCTTGATGTCACCGCTGGTCGGCGTGGCGACCGGGCTGGTCACCGGCGCCACCGGCGTCTTCGTCATCCCGGCGGTGCCCTATCTGCAATCGCTGCGGCTGGAGAAGGAGAATCTCATCCAGGTGCTCGGCCTGTCCTTCACCGTATCGACGGCAGCCCTTGCCATCGGCCTGTTCAGGACAGGCGCGCTCGTATCGCCGACGGCGCAGCTTTCGGGGTCGATCCTGGCGCTGCTGCCGGCACTGGCCGGCATGTTCATCGGCCAGACGCTGCGCCAGACGATGAGCGTCGAGACGTTTCGCAAGGTGTTTTTCGTGGGGCTGCTGGCACTTGGAGCTTATCTTGCGTTGGAGGCCGCGCTCTAGCCCCCAGCGTCACGCAGCGTCCCACGGAGGCTTTGTCGTCATTGTACGGCGCAACCGGTGGTTCGGATCCTGCGGCGCGTCGAGACGCTCCAGAAAAGCAGCGTAGATATCCGGCTCGACAGTAAACATGACACGGTTGAGCAACGTGTCCTCAGTGGCGCGCTGCAACGCCTCAAGCACGAGGTCGTTGCACATGGATGGCTCCTTTCCTGCCTTTGACAGCATAGCATAGCGACAATGTCACTACGATCTGTCGGTCCCGCCGGTTGGTTTACCCGATAAAAAGTTGCGCCCTCACTCGGCAATCGACCGAATGGGCCTCGCCGGGTTGCCGCCGACAAGCGTGTTCGGGGGAACGTCCTTCGTCACCACCGAGCCCGCCGCGACAACAGAGTTTTCGCCGACCGTCACGCCGCCGATGACCGTTGCGCCGGCGGCGATCCAGACGTTGCGCTCGATGACGATCGGCTTCGCGGTCGTGAAGGCGCGCCGCCGGGATGGTTCGAGGGGATGGTCCGATGTGATGAGGCTGACATTCGGCCCGATCAGCACATCGTCGGCGATGTCGAGCCCGCCAAGATCATAAAACGTGCAGTTCTGATTGATGAAGACATTGCGCCCGACGCGGATGTCGGCCCCGCCCGTCGTGTAGAAGGGCGGAATCAACAGGAAGCTGTCATCGACCTTTTTGCCAATGAGTTCGCTGAACAAGGCGCGGATTTCTTCCGCGTCATCGAACGTCAAGCGGTTGAGGTTGGCGGTGATCGCCATCGCCCGTTTGACGTCCGCCAGCATGGCCGCCGATTCCGGCGTTCTCCCGGCGATTATCCCCGTGCGATCCTCATGCGCCATTCGCTGTTTCCTCAGGGGCGCGGTCGAACGAATGTTGGCGCAAGGCGGCCGCGCCGGGATGCGCCCCTGTCTGCTGTTTGAGCATGATTCCGAAAGCCGGTTCCAGCTCTCGGGGGCAGAGCTTACCGAACCACCAGTACCGGAATTTCGGTGTAGGACAGCACCTCCGCCGTCTGGCTGCCCAGAAGCAGCTTGCCCAGGCCGCGGCGGCCATGCGAGGCCATCACGATCAGGTCGCAGCCTTGCGCCTGCGACAGTTCCAGGATCGCTTCGGCCGGCCGTTTGTCCTCGACATGGATCACCTCGGCGGACACGCCGGCCGCGTCGGCAGAAGCCTTGCACTTGGCCAGAACCTCCTTGCCGTATTTGCGCGATTCTTCCTGGAAGACGGCCAGTTCATCGCCCGCCGCATAGCCGGCCATGGCGCCGCCCCAGGCGAAGATCGGGAATTGTTCCGAGACAGTGACGAAGGTGACGGTGGCGCCGATGCCTTTTGCCAGCGTGAGGCCATGGGTAACGCCCTTGTCGGCCAGTTCCGATCCGTCGGTGGCGATGAGCAGATGTTTGTACATGATGATCTGACCTGTTGTGCAAGGGCCGGCGCCCTTGGGGTGGCTGGAGCCTTGGAGCGGCTTATCCTGATATAAGTTCGCTACCGGCTTCATCACAGGGCCACCTTGATGCGGATCAAGGCCAGGCGCGTGGGGAGAAATCAAACCAATTTCAGGCGAGTCATAGCCCGCCATCAGCGATGCGGCCACCTGTCTGCAAACATTGCTGATCGAAAACGAATGGGCTGATCGCAAACGAATGGCCGCCGAGCATGCCCGGCGGCCAATTGTGAAACGGTACGATCCGGGCCTAGAACGGTGTCGCGGGCAACTCCTGGGTGCCTTCGAGCTTCACGGCCTGGAGTTCGTTCGCGTTATAGCCAAGAGCCCGCAGGATGGTGGGAGCGACCTGCGTCGTCTGCACCAGAGTTGGCACCGACCTCGGCTTGAGCGAAGGACTGCTGATGAGAAGCGCCACGTTGCGATCGTTCGCATTGGCGCCGCCGTGCTCGGCAATCTTCGAACCGGATGTGTAGACCACACCCGGATTGACCGTGGCTATGAAGTCCGGCGTACGGCTGTCGGTGGCCGGATCTAGATAGGCGAGGGCAAGGACATTCGGCGGCTGGATCTGGGCGATGCCTTCAGCCTTGCTGGATTTCTCGAGATAATCCTGCGCCGCCGCGAGGTTCTTGACCCTGTCTTGCGGTTTGAGCCAGATCAGCGCGGCGTCGTCGGCGATGTGGAAGGCATAGCCCGGTGTCTTCGTATAAGGATCATCGTCCAGCGGCTGGAACGTCGCGGGGTCGATGGGCGACTGGCCATGCTTAGAGGCAAGTATGATCAGGGTCGAACTGGCAAGGTGGTTGTCCTTGAGGGCGACCATCAGTTCGCCGATGGCGCTGTCCACATAGGCGAGCTGCCCGGCAAGACCGTTGCCAGGCGCGCCGCTGGCATCCAGATAGCCGCCCACCAGACCGGCCTCGTCACCGGGACCGGACTTGGGGAGTTTCTGGCCCACGCTCACCGCCTGGAAATTCATACCGAAAATCGTGGGAACCGCCGCGGGATGCGCGCCGGTGCTGTCGAGGCCTTTGATTTCGTTGATCACCGCATGAACCCGCGCTTCATCAAAGTCACGCTCGGCCTTGAAGCTGCCCGTCGTCTTGACCTTCGTGCCGGGAATCAAGCTGTCCTGTTCCAGCGCGTAGAGGTCGTCGACGCCTTTTCCTGAAGGTCCGTTCAGCCATTCGTAGGCCGGGTGCTTGTCGGACCAGGCCGTGCGGCCACCATGCGCTTTCACGATTTCGAAGACGTTGTTGACCCGCACGAAATCATGCGGATAGACCACCGAGCATTTGCCGTTGATCAGCGTCATCGGCAGCTTTGCCGGGTCGATCTGGCTGCGGTAATCGCCCGGCTTGCCACCAGCATCAAGGCGCGTCGAATCGACGTCGATGTTCTCGGCGAAGGCCACCTCGGCACCCGGCTCGCCCTTGCAATCCGAGGCCGGCGCGAAATAGGTGCGGTCGTAGCTGTCGTCGTAGAACACGCCCGTCGATTTGGGCGTGCCGCCGGTTACCTGTGCCACAAGGCCAGGAAACGAGTCGGACGGGGCGCTGGCGAGAGCATTCGGATAGAAAATCCCGGTATGGGCGAGCGCGGCGAACGAGCTTGTCGGATTTGCGGCGACATAGTTTGCCAGATCGAGTGCATGAAGCCCGTCGACGCTGATGAGCAATACGTGCTTGTAGGGTGCGGCGTTGGCGCTGGAAACAGACAGCGCGCCCGCCAACGCCGTCGTAAGCGTGCCGGCGGCCAGCGCCAGAGATAGCATTTTCATGGAAGGTCCCTCATGTCGCGGCCCGCGATGGATCAAGAAATGGGCGCGAGGGATCAAGGATAGGTGCGGGCACATGACAGGTTCATGAAAACTCGGTGGCAGGGACCTTACGGATTGGTAAGGCGGCGGTGATGGCGCTGAAGTGCTGCGATGGCGGCCGGGGTCTTTCGCTGTGTTGTGCCGACCGCTACAGCTTGGCGTGACATCAAGGAAAGGCAGCCCATGAGCAACGCATATCCGCAAATCCACCTGGTCCGGCATGGCGAGACGGCGTGGAGCCTTTCGGGTCAGCATACCGGCCGCACCGACATGCCGCTGACGCCTGCCGGCGAAGCCGCCGCGCGGGGCGTGGCGGATCGGCTCAAGGGTCTTTCGTTTTCGGCGGTTTGGTCGAGCCCCTCGCAGCGTGCCTACAACACCAGCGTGCTGGCCGGCTTTGGCGCGACTAGCGTCAGAAACGATGATCTGCAGGAGTGGGACTACGGCGCCTATGAAGGGCGCACCACCAAGGACATCCTGGCCGAGCGGCCGGGATGGAACGTCTTTCGCGACGGCTGCCCAAAAGGCGAGATGGCGGCCGATGTCGGCGCCCGCGCCGACAGGATCATCAGACAGCTTCGCGACGCAGGTGGCTCGATCCTGATATTCTCCAGCGCGCATTTCCTGCGCGTGCTGACCGCCCGCTGGCTCGGCCTGCCGCCGGAAGGCGGCGCGCTGTTCGTGCTCGATACGGCGAGCATCAGCGTGCTCGGCTACGAGCATGATCTGAGCGAGCCGGTGGTGCGCAAGTGGAACCTGAAGTAGGCGGGCGCCCATGGATGACATTCGGACGAAGCTGCTGCTTTCCGTGCAACGCGCGCTGCTCGGCGCCGTTTCGCCGAGGCTTCGGGCGGTTACCTGCGGCTGGGAAGGGTTTGAGATCACGCTTCGCTTCGTGTTTGACGGCGAGGTCGCCGATTCCGATCTTGAAGATGCTGGGATCGTCGCGACCGAAGTGGCCGCCGACTTCCCGGAACCCTGGACTGTGGACGAGGACGTCGCTCGACTGGACTATCCCGACGATCCGCGCCCAGGCGCGCTCGCGCTTTGGGCATTCCGGCGCAAGGAGAGCGCCGGGGAGACAGTAAATCCAGACTGAACGATTGGCAGCGGCGGCCAGACATCAGCATTCTATTTATCGAACTTCCGGATCGCTTCTGCGCTGACCGGAGTGAAGAAATTCACCAGGTTGCCGTCGGGGTCGCGAAACAGCAGCGAGCGGTTGCCCCAGGGCATGGTGGTGGGCTGCTGCACGGTCACGTTCCTGATCAAGTCCGACAGCCGGGCGAATTCGGCATCGACGTCGCCGACACGGAATTCCAGGATGGCGGTGTGGTTGTCGGCGGGGCGGGCGATGTCGCCGCCGAACAGCATCAAGGTGCGCGTGCTGCCGATCGCCAGCGTGCACGAAGGTGTCGCCAGTTCGGCGAAGTCCTCCGTGTAGACCATGACCGGCATGCCGGTGATCTCGCCGTAGAAGCGCACGAGGCGCTGAACGTCCGAGGTGATGATGCGGACAGAAACGAAATTCATCGCAGGCTCCTTGATCGCTGAAGCCCGGCCGGGCTCCCGACCAATCTATAGGCCAGGCCTCCCGCCAGCTTTCTGTCAGGAGAGACGGCTACGCTTTCGTTTCGAACCAACTCTCGTGCACCATTGGCGGCAGGCTGAAGGCGGCGAACAGCTCTGCCGCGAGCGGGCCGACATAGACCGTCAGCGAGGCGATGCCGCCATCGGCGGGCTCGATGACATGCAGCGACTGGGCGCGCCATTCGGGATGCTGATGGCGCTGTGCGTAGATCGCAACCGCCGGCTGGCCGTTGGCCCGTGTCGCGACCGCGCGGTAGCCGGCGAAATTGCTCCACACGGTTTTGAAGAAGCCGTGGATCGCGGAGCGTCCCTTGGTACCAGTCACGCCATGGCGGCATGTGGTAGGTGGCGTCCTCGCGCAGCAACGCGATGAAGCCGTCGAGATTCGCCGCCTGCCAGGCCTGCATGTAACGGTCGAGCAGCGCACCTTCCTCCGGGCTGGGCTGCGATCGCTGCAAGGGACGTCCCTGCGGATAGCGCCCGCCGAGTGTCGTACGCGCCCGCTGCAAGGCGCTGTTGACCGAGGCGGTTGAGCCGCCCAGCAACTGCGCGGTCCCCAGCGCCGACCAACCCAGCACGTCGCACAGCAGAAGGGCTGCGCGTTGCCGGGGCGGCAGCAACTGGATGGCGGCGACGAAGGCGAGCCGCACAGCCTCGTTTGTCTCGTAGCGCGCGTCCGGGCCGGGTTCGCCATCGGCGATGTCCGGCAGCTCGGCGTCGGGGTAGGGCTCCAGCCAGGAAAGCTCGGTGGCCGGCCCGGCAGCGGCGCGGCCTTCGCTCGGCGGCCGGTCCGGGGGCTCGAGGATGCGATGCGCCGACGACCGCGCCTTTATGGCGTTCAGGCAGGCGTTGGTGGCGATGGTGTAGAGCTAGCCGCGCGGTGAGCCACGCCCGTCGAATTGCGCGCGGCCGCGCCAGGCCTTCAGCAGCGTCTCCTGCACGAGATCGTCGGCCTCGTGCAGCGAGCCCATCATCCGGTAGCAATGCAGCTTCAGCTCGCGGCGGTGGGTCGTTGTCAGGCGCTCGAAGGCAGGCCGATCGAGGATCGGCCTGCCTGTCGGGCCCAGCGGCTCAAGCGGGCCGGGAGCGTCTGTCATGTCGAGCCTGCCGTGCGGAGTTTATCTCTCACCCTGCGCGCCTCATGCCGCCGCTGCAAGGCCGCTGCCGCTGACCGTGAAGGCGGTTCCCTGCGCCTTGCCGCCGGCTAGCGCGACCACGGCGCGTCCGACATCGGCGGGTGTCTGGACATCGCTCATGCTGGCCAGGAAATCCGCCGGGCTGATGCCGAGATAGGCGGAGATGCCAGTAATGCCGCGCTGGCCGACGCCGGTGCCGGCCATGATGCGCATCGGCGCCAGCGCCATGAAGCGCAAGCCAAGACCAAGCCGGTCGGCTTCCTTCTGGCTGTGGGCGGCCAGGAACATCTGCATGCGCTTGGCGCCGGAATAGCCGCCGGAGTTCGGCGGGCCGCCGCTGAATGCCGCGCCGCTGGAAATCAGCACCACGCGGCTACCCGGCTTCAGCGCCCCTTGCAGGGCCGCCTTGCAGAACAGGAACGATGCCTTGACGTCGGTCTGCCAATTCGCCGAGAAATCGTCCCAGCTCTGGTCCTGGATGGACGCCGACGGAGCGAAGGCACCGGCGCAGATTACCAGCACGTCCGGCTGCATGGCGGCAAACACCGCGTCGGGCGCGGTGTCCTGCGTGGCGTCGGCGGCAAGCGTCTTCACGCCTGACGCCTCCCAGGCGAGTTCCTTCAAAGCTTCCATGCCGCGAGCGACGGCAAGCACCGTCGCCCCCTCGCTGAGCGCAGCTTTCACGATCGAGCGGCCGACACCCCGGCTGCCTCCGACCACGGCGACATTTTGACCTTTCAACGATTGCATGGCTCACCTCGCCTTTTTCCGGCCCGGAGGATTCCGGCGCCTGTAGGTGAAGACAGCGCGGGTGAGCGGAAATCATCGGTGGGGCAAAAAAAGAACTTTGACGGGGCGCTTGTCAGGCGGCCCTCATTCGTCCCCCGTTTGCCAAAGATCTGCTTGAGGCGATAAACTGGACAGCCCATCGCCGACCTCTTGGGCGCAACAATAACCCTGGGAGGAATGTACAATGACGACGCTGTTCGTGAGACATACCGTGTCCGACTATAAGGCCTGGCGCAAAGTCTATGACGGGTTCGCCCCGGTGCAAAAGTCCGGCGGCGTGAAGGCAGAGACCGTCTATCAGGCGGCGGACAACCCCAACGACGTCACCGTAACGCATGATTTCGCCAGTGTCGCCGAGGCGCAGGCCTTCATCAAAAATCCAAAATTGAAAGAGGCGATGGGAAACGCCGGCGTGGTCGGCGCGCCGACCATGTGGATCACCAACAAGGCCTGATCGACGGCTCCAACTCTGACTGCCGGTGCTGCAACAAAATGGCCAGGCCGCTTCCGGCCTGGCGGGCGGGACGCTTGGCTCAACTGGCCAGCGGCACTGGGGAGGATTTATTGTAAAAACCAAGATGCATCAGCGGCGTATCCGAACTCTATTCTGATAACCAAGAATTGATTGGACGTACTGCTTCCGTGATTGGCCGTTTTCTTGGTGCCGTCATAGCGTCGTCACTTGGAGAATTGACCGGGGAGAATTCACCGGGCAGAGGAGGGCGACATGATTTTCCGCACAACAAGTGTGACAACGGGGCTTGCGCTTCTGGTGTTTGCGGCCTGTCCGGCTGCTGCGGACACCCACCAGAAGACAGCGCTTTCCGGCCACGAGATCTATGTTTTCGGCGGTGCTAGCCTGAACTTGGACTGTTCCAGCGCAGGCAGGGATGACGTGAGAGTGGTCTCCGGTCCAACCCACGGAAATGTAAGACTCGTTCGGGGCAAGGTGTATGCGACTTATCCCAAATCGAACGAGCGTTCAAAATGCAATTCCCGCATGGTGAATGGCATCAGGGCACTTTACCGGTCGAAAGACGGTTTCAAGGGTTGGGACCAGGTAACATTTTCGGTTCACACCTATGAGGGCAATGCCTTCAAATATGTCACCAACATCAAGGTCGAGTAGCGGATCTCAGCCGGAATACTGAGGGCGGAGCCGCAATCGCCCGCCCGCATCTCGGCCGAAGGGAGACGTCATGCAGCCAGGGGATCGCTGAGAAATGGTGTATAGAATCGCAGGTTTCGTAGCGGCATTGACGGCTTTGGGATTGGCGGCCTGGCCCGCCGCCGCGGGGTCGACAAGCTATCGAAAGACAGCGCTATCCGGACAGGAGATTTATATCTTCAGGGATGTGAGCCTGAATGTGGACTGTTCGAGCGCGGGCGCGGACGATGTCAGGATCATCGCGGGCCCAAGCCATGGCAAGGTCAGGCTTGTGCACGCAAAGCTCTATACCGGTTTCGCCAAAGCGAATGAGCGCTCGAAATGCAACACGCACAAGGTCGATGGCATCAAGGGGCTTTACCGGTCAAATCCCGGATTCAAGGGACATGACGAGGTGACTTTTTCGACCCATACCTATACGGGAAATGCCTATAAGGCGGTCGTGAGTATTGACGTCGAATAGAGCTTTGCGGGCGAAGCCTCGTTGCTCATCTCTCCAGCAAACCGGAGATGAGTTATTGTATAGGTCAAAATTCATCGGAACATTATCAAAAGTCTATTCTGATAGAATCAGCAAGTATGGGAAAGCCAAGATGATCTGCCGAGCGACTGGTATCATAGCGATGGTTGCCCTCCTAGGGCTCGCTGTCTGTCCCGCGGCCGCGATGGCGCGTTGGTCAAGCCAAGAGAAGACAGCACCCTCTGGAAAAGAGGTCTCTGTCATCAAAGGCTCGAGTCTGAACCCAGACTGTTCAAATGAGGGTAGACAAGATGGAAGGGCAATCGCTGGGCCGAGTCACGGAAAGATCAGGATCGTGTTTGGAAAGATTTATCCTGTCTACCCCAAGGGGAGTGACCGCTATAAATGTGACGCTCGAAAAGTTGACGGAGTAAGTGGTCTTTACAAGTCAAATCCTGGATTTAAAGGGCGGGATCAGATAACGTTTTCGATCCATACAATTACGGGAGAGTCGTATACGGTTGTCATAAATATTACCGTTAAATGACAGCGTAGCGCTCACCCACCCACCAACACCAGTTCCTCCGCTGTCAAATGCCGCGCCGTGCCCTTGGCGAGGTCGCCGAGCGGCAGGCCGCCGACGGCGATGCGGATGAGGCGCTTGACCTCGATGCCGTGGGCGGCGAGCAGGCGGCGTATGTGGCGGTTGCGGCCTTCGTCGAGCACGATCTCCAGCCAGGCGGTGCGGCCGCCGCTGCGCAAAAGCGCGATCGAGTTTGCCGTCAGGCTCTCGCCGTCGACGGTGACGCCCGCGCGCAGCGTCTCCAGCATCGCCTCGTCCGGCACCGCACCGACCTGGACGTGATAGGTCTTGGGCAGATGCGAGGCCTGGTCCATCAGCCGGTTGGCGAAGCGTGTGTCGTTGGTCATCAGAATCAGGCCTTCGCTCGCCTTGTCGAGGCGGCCGACCGGCGAGACGAAGGGCAGATCGAGCCCTTCGAGACAGGCATAGACGGTGTCGCGCTGTTGCGGGTCGTCGCGGGTGGTGACCAGCCCGCGCGGCTTGTTGAGCATGACATAGACCTTGCGCTCGGCAACCACCTCTTCGCCATCGACGACGATGCGGTCGCGGTTCAGGTCGACGCGCAATGCGGCATCGCGCACCACCTTGCCCCCGACGCGCACGCGGCCCTCGGCAATCAGCACCTCGGCTTGCGTGCGCGAGCACAGGCCGAGTTTGGACAGGGCGCGGTTCAAGCTGACACCGGGGGATTTGGCCATGTGTGGCCTGGTGATCGCCGGCCTGCCGGCATCGTGTATCCGCCGTGATGTCATGGCCGTCGCTCTGGTGTCGGTTGGGCTGACTGATGGCACGGGCGGGGGCGAGTTCGCAAGCTGCCGGCGGCGGGCGCGCTGGCATAACCGGTTTGACAAGGATTCGGAAAAGAGCGGGTTGAACTTCTCAAGCTCTGTCTCATATTCGATGCATCGGGGTTTATATGGGCGGCAAGATTGCGTGCGAAGTATTGCAGATGAAATTGATTCCATTCACGGGGTAGACACACCGGTCACGGATTTGAGCCCGTCCGACCGCGACCGGATGTTTGCGTTGTACGAGACCTACTACGAGGCCGTCGACCGCAACGGTTTCGAGCGCGATCTCGCCGAGAAGGATGCCGTCGTGATCATCCGGCGCGACCGGGAGATCATTGGGTTCTCGACCTACCTCGTCAGGCCGCAGACGATCGGCGAGGACACTGTCCACTATCTCTTTTCCGGCGACACCGTTCTCCATTCGGCGCGCTGGGGCGACCCTATGCTGCTGCGCGGTTTCTTCCGCGCGGCGGGCGCCGCCAAGGCAAGGGTGGGGGGCCGCCTGTTCTGGTTCCCCATCATAGGCGGGCACAGGACATTCCGCATCCTGCCCAACTTCTTCCGCGATTTCGTTCCCGCCATCGATGGCCAGGATTCAGCCCGCCTGCAGCTGATCCGCGACACAATTGCGGCCGCCCGCTATGGGGACTATTTCGATCCGGCCACGGGGTTGGTCGATTTCGGCCCGTCCCAGGGCCATTTGCGGCAACAATGGGCCGATGTCGAGCAAACGGCGGTCCGCAACCGCTTCGCCGCTTTCTTCCTGAGAGCCAATCCCTTTTACTTCCGAGGCGTCGAGCTTGCCTGCCTGGCTGAGTTCGACGCAAGCAATCTGAAGCGTTATGGCGCAGCGAGTTTTGCCGAAGGGCTGAACCATGGTTGCTGAAGCCTGGGCGCAGATTGCCGGTGCGACCGCCGCTGCCGAGGCTGTTTTCCAGTCCCGGCTCGACAGTGTCGAGGCCACGCAGCGCGCCGTCTTGCGGCGGCTTGTCAACGCCAATGCCGCGACAGCGTTCGGAGCTGACCAAGGCTTCGCCGGCGTCACTTCGGCGGAAACCTTTCGCGATCTGGTGCCGATCTGCGACTACGAGATGGTGTCGCCCTATATCGAACGAGTGGTCAGCGGGGGTGACAACGTGCTGACCGCCGAACCGGTCCGGTTCCTGGAACAGACCGGCGGCAGTTCCGGCGGCTCGAAATTTATTCCTTATACGGATACGGGCCTGCAGGCCTTCACCGATTGCCTTTATCCCTGGCTGGCGAACCTGATCCGCCGCCGCCCGGGCATCAGGCGTGGACGCAGCTATTTTGCACTGAGCCCAGTGGGCCGCGGCGCGAACGAGCGCGTCGGCGCACACAGGTTGGGCAGTCCAGTGCCTTTCGCCTATTTCGGCGCCTTGCGCGACAGCCTGATCGAACTTTCCGCCGTGCCGATGCACCTGCGGTTGCTCACCGATTTCGCCAACTGGCAGAGGCAGACCTGCCTGCATCTTTTGGCCGCTGAGGATCTTGCCCTGATCTGGGTCTGGAGCCCGACCTATCTGACGGAAATCCTGCGCGCGATGCAACGCGATGGCGGAAGCCTGTTGGCGGAACTGGCTGAGAAGCTGCGCGCTACGCAGACGGCGGATGCGGTGCGCAGTCGCATTGCCGTGCTGGAACGCGCGCTTGGGAATTCGCAACTGTCGGAGATCTGGCCTCGCCTCGACACGATCAGCTGCTGGACCGACGCCTCGAGCAGCGGCTTTGCCGCCGCATTGCAGGCGCAATTCCCGCACGTGTTCATCCAGTCCAAGGGGCTGATGTCCACCGAAGCCGCCGTTTCATTCCCCTACGGCGATGGCCCCGGCTGTATACTGGCATCGCAAAGCGGGTTCTTCGAGTTTGTCGATGAAGGCGGTGCCTGCCTTTTCGCCTCGCAGTTGGAAGCCGGTCGGATCTACAGGCTGATCGTTACCACGGGCTCCGGTCTCTACCGCTACGACACGCAGGACATGATCGAGGTCACTGGATATAGCGGGGATACGCCGCGCCTGCGCTTCCATGGCCGTGCCGGCATGGCGTCCGATCTCTGTGGCGAGAAGCTCACGGAAGCTTTCGTCGCGCGCTGTCTGGCCGAGATCGGGCTCGATCATCGAACCTATGCGCTGCTGGTGGCGGTCGCGGCCCCACACCCGCACTACCGGCTTTTCGTCGAGGCTGGTCAAGGGCGCACCGTCGACGCGTTTGATGAAAGTCTCGACCACGCGCTCAAGGCCAATCCGCAATATGAATATGCCCGTCGGATCGGCCAGCTCGAGCCGTTGCGGGCCAAAGGCGTCGACGACCTCTATGGCAGGCTGAAGCGCCACCGCACGGCGGGCGGCACCAGTATTGCCGGGATGAAGGCGCCGATACTGCTCGGGCGATCGGACGCGGCGCTTCTAGCAGCGCTCGAAGCGGATCAGGGGGAGATCTAGGATGATGCCGCATCTCCTTGGCATGGAATCGAAAATCCGGGTTGCCGGGCAAGGTCGCGAAGACCGCAGGCAGACGGGTCAGGCCGTCAGGCGCAAGGTCAACGCGTCCAGGCCGCGGATGGAGGAATTGTCCATCCAGCGGGCGGCAACCGGTTCGATGGTGTTCCAACGGGCGAGTGCGGCTTCCAGCACCGCGGTACCTTCCATTTCCGCGAGCGCCCTGCCGATGCATACGTGCGCGCCCCGGCCGAAGGCCAAATTCTGCTTGCCGGCCCGGCCAAGGTCGAAACGCGACGCATCAGCAAACTGGGCGGGATCGCGGTTGGCGGCGCCGACGAGGAGCACCAACAGATCGTCCTTCTCGATTTCCTGGCCGTCAAGCATGACGGGTTCGAGTGGCCAGCGGCAGATCTTCTGTACAGGGCTTTCCAGCCGCAGCGTTTCGGCAACGGCATTGGCGGCAAGCCGGCGGTCTCTACGCAGGGCGGACCACTGGGAAGGCTGGTGAGCAAGATGGAACAGCATGTTGCCGATAAGGTGCACCGTGGTCTCGTGGCCGGCAAAGGCAAGGAAGGCAATGTTGCGACCGGCGGCCGTCAGCCCCAGCGCCTCGACAAGACTGGCAAGCCCAGTCAGCAGCGGCGGTACCTGCCCGGCGGCAAGCAGACGACGCAGATGCTCCACGAAATAGTCGGACATTTCGTCGGCCGGGTTGCCATGGCCGCCAAACGCTTCGTCGAAGCCGGCATCGAGAATGGTGCGGATCGAGCCCGACCATGCCCGGATCATCGGCATGTCCTCGTCCGGCACGCCAAGCAGGCGGCAGATGACCCATTCGGGTACGGCGCGCGTGAAGGCGGCCACGACATCAATCGTGCCGGACTGGCCGGCATCGCCGACAAGGTCCTCGACCGCTTCGTCCACGACGGGACGCAATGCTGCCATGCCTTTGCCGACAAAGGGTTGCTGCAGCGCCTGGCGCAGGGCGGTGTGGGCGCTGCCCTCCTGATAGATCAGCCAGTCGCGGATCGCGGAAGACGGCTCGGCGGTCCCGCCGCCCGGCGGTACATGCGACAGCTTGCGATTGGCGAGGCTGCTCGAAACGAGATCGTAGCCGGTGAGGTAGACATCGCCCCAAGGCGCTCGCCAGACCGGAGCGCGCCGTCGCATTTCATCATGGATCGCGTAGGTGTCCGCGGCACCTTCGAAGGCGCCGGCACGAATGCCTTGCCATGGATGCCGCACGGCTTCGAATGCAGGACTGGAAGAAGGCTCGTTATGCATCGACTTTCGAGAAACCCCACCTTTCCAGCCCGCACAGGTTTGCGCCAGGCACGCCTGGATATCGACGCCCGGCCATGACCAGCGATCAGGGACCGATCTATTATTTCTGCACGCGCCAACACGCTTACACGATGGGCGTGCTGCTTGGCTATTACCGCCACGGGCTTGGTGATCTGGTCCGGATCATTCCCTATGAGTTGGCGGGAAGGCTCGGCCCAGTCACTCCCGGCACCTTCATCTTCACCGATTTCGAAAGGCTGTCGCCGGCGCGGTTGGAGGCCGCGATTGCATTGCATGGCCGCATCGCCTTGCTCAATCCAGGTCTGTTGCGCCTCAACGACCCGGCAATCGTGCCGCGGCGCTTCGACTTGCTGAAGCGGCTCAAGGGCGCCGGCCTGAACGATTTCGATGTGTATCGCCTGGGGGAGCGCAAGTCTGTTCGCCGGTTTCCGGTTTTCGTGCGCTGGGAGAGCCAGCATGAGCCGCCGCTGACCGGGCTGATCGACGGCGCCGATGCGCTGGAGGCGGCGATTGCCGGCCTGCCGGGCCATGTTCGCCAGGACCCCGACCTGATGATTGTGGAATATGGCGCGGCCCCTTCGGCCGACGGCCGGTTTCGCAAGTACTCGGCCTACAAGGTCGGGCCGACGATCTATCCGCAGCACTGCTTCATCAATGAGAACTGGTACATCAAGTTTCCCGGCACCCGCTTCACTGAAGCCGACAGAGCCGAAAGCCGCGCCTATGTAGCCGACAATCCGCATGCCACGCAGATCGAGCGTGTCTTTGCGCTGGCAGGCATCGATTACGGCCGCATCGACTACGGCATCGTCGATGGCCGGGTGCAGACCTTCGAGATCAACAACAATCCAACGGTTCTGGCGCGGCCGCCTGACTGGGATCCTGGTGTGGATTACAGCCGCTACGCTGAGATGCATGAGCGCGCCCTGCGCGGCATCATGCGGCGGCCGTCCGGCCCCAACCTGTTGCTCGGCGACTGCTCGATGAGCGTCGATGCCATGCACGTCGATGCCATGCACGCGGTGCGGCAGCGCATTGCAGGATTTTCCCGGCGGCGGCGGCTGTCGCTGCGGCCGCTGAAGAAGCGGCTGGCGCGGCTGTTCGGCCGGGGGTGAAGAACAATCTGGTGCCGCCCAAGCCGCGCCGGCTGGGCGACTTATCTGGTGGCGGCTGCAACCAGCATTTCGCATGGCCCTTCGAACTGTCCGTCCTGTTCGAACTGGCCAAGCGCGGTTTCGATTTCGGCCCAGGCGTCGTCCTGCTCGCTGGGCGACAGGCCGGCCAGCATCTGGTGCAGCGCGCCGAACGATTCCTGCTCGAACTGCAGGCATTCGAGCGCCGATCGCAGCCGCACCGGCGCGTTGACCTTCTCGATGCGCACGTCGTGGAACCCCGCATCGGTCAGGCGCTTGGCCAGCACCGCCGGGTCGCCCAGGCTGAACGGCCCGGGCTGGCCGGGCAGGGGCGCGGGCAGCGCGGCGCGGCGGCGGATGATGCCGACCGGAATGGAGAAGAACGGGTTCCTGTCGGCGGTGGAATAGACGATGGCGCCAACCTTGCCACCTGGCTTCAGATGATCGCGCATGCCGCCCAGCGCCCGGTTCTGGTCGGGAAAATAGATCAGCCCGACGCGCGAGATCGCCGCGTCGAATGGTTCGGCCGAAATGGCATCCAGCATTTCGCCATCGGCGACGGCGGTGTCGACATTGGCGTAGCCGGCCAGCCTCGCATTCTCGGCGGCAAAGTTCAGAATGCCGGCCGAGATGTCGGTGGCCAGCACATAGCCCGTCGGCCCGACACGCCGCGCCGCCGTCAGCGTCTGTTCGCCGGCACCGGCAGCGACGTCGAGGACCCGGCTGCCCTTGCCGACATCGGTCATGTCAAGCATCAGTTCGGTGGCGAGTCCGAGCCAGCGGGTCAACAGCGAACCCCAGCGGTTCCAGGCCTCGGCGGCGCTGTCCCATTGCCTGCGGGTGGTTTCCTTGAACTTTGCCGGATCGAAAATCGGTTGCTGCATGGTCATGACTTCCTCCGCGAAGGCACTATTGCCTTGCCGGAAAGCCTAGGGGTGGCGTAATTCTGGTGCCATTCTCGAAATCTCGACGCCCATTTTGCAAAATTGCACGGATCGGGGTCCAGGATGCATTGGGATGACTTGCGGATTTTCCTGGCCGTCGCGCGCGACGGCTCGATAAGCGGCGCCGCAAAACGCATGAACATCCAGCACTCCACCGTGTCGAGGCGTATCCGGCTGCTGGAGACGCAGCTTGGCACGCGGCTGATCGAGCGCAAGAAATCCGGCTACGAACTGACGCCGGCAGGCGACGAACTGAGGATGGCGGCCGGCAAGATGGAGCTGGAAGTGCTTGAGGTCGAAGGCGCGCTCGGCGGCCAGGAAGACCGCGTCGCAGGCGAGCTCAGGGTGTCGGCGATCAACAACATGGCTTCATCAGTGCTGATGCCGATCTTCGCCGGCTTCAGCGCGGCCTACCCAGATATCCGCCTGCATGTGCAGGTCTCCAACAAATATGTCAGCCTCGCCGAACGCCATGCCGACATCGCCATCCGGCTGACCAACACGCCGCTCGACACGCTGGTCGGCACCCGGCTCACCAATGTGGCGTCGGCCGTCTACGGGGAGCGGCGCTATCTCGAGGGTCTGCGCGCCAGCGGCGCCACGCCGAGCTGGCTTGGCGTGGAGTGCTGCGCCTTCCACCAATCCTGGACCCATGCGGCATGCCCGGACCACCGCCACAGTTTCTTCGTCGACGACACGCTGCTGACGCTGGCTGCCCTGAAGCAGGGGCTGGGCATCGCCTATCTGCCCTGCTTCATGGGCGATAGCGCCGGCGAACTGGAGCGCTTTCGCGAACCGGACCCGATCCACGATCTTGGGCTCTGGCTGCTCTACCATCCGGACCTCAAGCGAACCAAGCGCGTCAGGATGTTTCGCGAACACATGATGGCGGCCATCCGCGACCAGAGCGCGCTGTTCGAAGGCCTCCTGCCACAGCCATCAGGATCGGCTTGACAGGAACCTGGCATCGGACCGCAGGCCGTTCATACCGCCGTGCCGACCAGCGCGCCGATGCCGGCGGTGAGCGCCATGGCGAAGGCGCCCCAGAAGGTGACGCGCAGCGTTGCGCGAAGGATGTTGGCGCCGCCCGCCCTGGCGCCGATGGCGCCGAGAAAGCCAAGGAAAAGCAGGGAGGCCACCGAAACCGCCAGCACCAGCATGGAGGCCGGCGACACCAGCACCATGAGCAACGGCATAGCCGCACCGACGCTGAAGGTCGCCGCCGAGGTCAGCGCCGCCTGGATCGGCCGCGCCGTGGTCATTTCGGAAATGCCGAGTTCGTCATGGGCGTGCGCGGCCAGTGCATCCCTGACCATCAGCTGATCGGCGACCTGCCGCGCCAGGCCTGTCTCCAACCCGCGATTGACGTAGATCTGCGCCAGTTCCTCGCGCTCGAATTCCGGCTGCGTCCTGAGTTCCTCGCGTTCGCGGGCAAGGTCGGCATTCTCGGTGTCCGACTGGGAGCTGACCGAGACATACTCGCCGGCCGCCATCGACATGGCGCCGGCGACCAGCCCGGCTATGCCGGCAACCAGAACCTGCGAAGTCGGCGCGGCGGCCGAGGCTACGCCGACGATAAGGCTGGCGGTCGAGACGATGCCGTCATTGGCCCCTAGCACCGCGGCGCGTAGCCAGCCGATACGTGACACCAGATGGTTTTCGACATGCAGGCGGCTCATGCTTTTCTCCTGATCGTGCCTTCGAGTTTCGTGGCGGCGGCGACTGTGTTGGAAATCGTGCCGTATTTGCGGACGTTCTTGTGCAGCAGCTCCAGCCGCTGGTCGGTTTCATCGGTGTCGACGACAAGCTCGTAGTCGATCGAGGCAATCCCCGGCGGGCTGTCGCGCCGAACGGCATGCAACGCGACCCTGACGCCGCGCAGCTTGAAACCAAGCATTGGCGTCACGCGCTCGATGCCCTTGATCATACAGGCGGCGATGGCCGCGAGAAGCAGTTCGGCTGGATTGAAGGCATCGGCCCGGCCCTCGAGACAGGTGTCGAGAACAAGCGCGGCGTTCTTGGTGGTAGCCACGCTGCCTCGTGCATCGGTCCGTCTGGCTTCAACGCTGTATTCGAACATGGTGCCACCTGCTTCGCCGCCCGTGCAGCGGGCGCCGTGCAGGGGGTTCTAGCCTGTGTTCGAGAGCCCGGAGTTGATCCAGGTCAGAATCCGGCCGCCCTGTTCGCGTTCATGTGCACGGCACCCGGTAGATCGCCGGAATAACCAGCACCGTCAGCAGCGTCGAGGAGGCCAGGCCGAACAGCAGCGAGATCGCCAGCCCCTGGAAGATCGGATCGTTCAGGATCAACGCCGCGCCGATCATGGCGGCAATCGCGGTCAGCAGGATCGGCCTGAACCGGTAGTACCGGGCGCCTTGTCTTGTCTCTGATAGCCGAGCCCTACCTGGACCTCATGTTGCCACAATCGGACAATGCGATGGAGCAAGTATCAGCGATGGATCCATCAAAGTGAAGAGCGCCGTATTTCCTGCCGTCGTGGTGCTCGCCGGTATGACGGTGCCGGCGTGGGCCGATGCGGTATGCATGGCCAGCATCGGGCGGTTTGAGCCCGGGCAATATGCCTGCCTGAGGGTCGGCGGGGCGAGCCACCTGGCCCGCTGCGAGGTGAACCTCAATATCCTGTCTTGGAAAGAGGTCCTTGACCATTGCCCGGGTGACCCGGCGCCAGCACCCGCGCCGACTACATCCGTCTGCCGGGCCAACGGCCAGTTCACCCTGGGCGGCGGCTTTGCCTGTCTCGTCGTGGCCGGCGACACGCACCTCGCGCGCTGCGACACCGTGCTCAATGCTTCGTCCTGGACCAACGTTCAGGAAGGCTGCCCCGGTCCGCCGCAAGCTCAAGTCACTCCGGATTCCCAGGCATATCCATTGCTCGAGCATCCGTTGTCTGGTCCTCGACGCCTGATTGAACGATTGCGTGACGCGCTGTGATGCCGGTAAGGGGCGAGATTGGCGTCGTCATCAAGGTGAAGGACTTTGTCTGAAGTTGACCTTATGGCATGGCTCAATGGCATCGCCTCCACCACTGGATTCCGAATACCCGATCACCGTAGACTGAAAACGACAGCATCGCCCTCTGCAAACCGCCGGTCAAAACGGCCCTGCATCGCGTCCCTGCTTGCACTCGGGTTCGCGCCGCTGGTGTGCGGGCGGCAACCTGTGTGGAGTTTTGGAAGAAGCGGTCGTCTGCAGAAATCAAATTGTGTCACGCCTTCGGCGCCAGGCGATTTCGCGATAAAGCGCCTCGGGACTGACACCTACTTCACGGGCCAACGTTGACCAGTGTCCCCTGGCGGGAAGACTCCCATGCCAGGACACCCATGCATCAAGGCGGGCCGCGACTGTCTTGAGGGACAAGATCTCCGACTGCAGTCGCGCCTGCTGGACCTCGTGGCCGAGATGGCGCGCCCACGCGATCGCCAGCTCTGTGTCTTCCTCGATCCGGGTGAGCAGGCCGGCGCGCGGAATGGCCCAGGTCACGGCAGCAACCTCCGTTCGGGCCGCGCAATGGTAAGAGGCGGAATACAACGAGGCTTCCGCCAGGATGGAATTTGGACCCGCACGTTGAAGGATCAGGGCCGTCCCATTGTCCTGATGCCTGACCAGATGAACGACGCCCGAACGCACGACGTGAATGAACCGGACGGGATCACCCAGATGAAACACCGGTGCTCCCGCCGCGAACTCGATCTCGCGGCCTTCCAGACGGTCGAGCAAGGCAATTAGCGGGAGCGACATGATTTCTATCATGTAGCGTTGCTCGAGGCTGTGGCAAGCATGCCTGGTCAACGGAGCAATTGCCATGATACGCGCCCTCGCAGTCGCCGCCTGCCTGGTTTCTTCCGCAGCCTGTGCCCAGCAAGCCCAGTCAGGCGGTATGGACCATAAGATGCATATGCAGATGATGAGCGGGCAAGCCACAGGTGCCGAGGTTCCGACGGAGCCCGGCCAAGGTGCGTTCGCGGCGATCCAGGAGATCGTGGCCATCCTTGAGGCTGATCCCGACACGGATTGGTCCAAAGTGGACATCGACGCCCTGCGCGCGCATCTCGTCGACATGAACGCGGTTACTTTGGCCGCCGATGTGAGGAGCGAGCCGGTCGCGGGCGGAACCCGATTCCTGGTCACAGGTTCGGGAGCCGTTCAGGATTCAGTGCGTCGGATGGTGAAGGCCCATGCGGCGACGATGAACGGGGTAGACGGTTGGCGTTTCGACGCTTCCGATATCGACGGCGGCGCATCGCTGACCGTGTGGCCCCCGGCGGAGGATGCCGCCAAACTGCGCGGCCTCGGGTTCTTCGGGCTCATGGCTCGGGGGATGCACCATCAGCACCACCACATGATGATAGCGCGAGGCGAAGACCCTCATCTCTGAAACGGGAGCTGGAAAATTCTTCACCTGAATATTTTCGCGTGATCCAGGTCATAATCCGGCCCTCCGACACCTTCACGTGCGCAGCACCCGGTAGATCGCCGGAATAACCAGTACCGTCAGCAGTGTCGATGAGGCGAGGCCAAACAGCAGCGAGATCGCCAGCCCCTGGAAGATCGGGTCGGTCAGGATCACGGCCGCGCCGATCATGGCAGCAAGTGCGGTGAGCAGGATCGGCTTGAACCGGATCGCGCCGGCCTCGATCAGGACCTCGCGCAACGGCCTGTCGGGCGACGCCGCGTGGCGGATGAAATCGACCAGCAGGATCGAATTGCGCACGATGATGCCGGCCAGCGCGATGAAGCCGATCATCGAGGTGGCGGTGAACGGTGCGCCGAAGAGCCAATGTCCGCCGAGGATGCCGATGAAGGTCAGCGGGATCGGCGTCAGGATCACCAGCGGCACCTTGAACGAGCCGAACTGGGCGACGACCAGGATGTAGATGCCGAGAAGGGCGACGCCGAAGGCAGCGCCCATGTCGCGGAAGGTCACCCAGGTGACCTCCCATTCGCCGTCCCACAAAAGCGTCGGCCGGCTTTCATCCTCCGGCTGGCCATGCAGCGAGATCGCGGGCTTTTGCAGTCCGGTCCAGTCCTGCGCGTCGATGGCCTTGCTGACGGCTAGCATGCCGTAAAGCGGCGCCTCGAAGCTGCCGGCAAGCTCGGCCGTCACCATTTCGGCGGCACGGCCATTGTGTCTGAACACCGGGAACGAAGCGCGCTCCGGCGTCACCCGCACGACATCGCCGAGTTCGACCACGCCGCGGTCGCCGGGCAGGACATTGGCCGGAATGGGCGTGGTCAGGAAGCGCTCGTCGAGCGTCCTTTCACCCTTCGGCCGTTCGATGCGGATCGGGATCGGCTGGCGGCCACCGCCGCGATGCGAATAGCCGACGGTCTTCCCGCCATTGAGGATGGCGAGCGTGTCGAAGACGTCGGTTTCCTCGACATGGAAGAACTCCGCATCGTCGGTGGAAATCGTGGCGCGCAGCCGGCGTGCTGGCTGTCCCCAGGAATTGTCGACATCGACGATGAAGGGCACGGAGCGGAACGCCGTCTCGATCTTTTCGGCGACCTTGCGGCGCGTCTCGCCGTCGGGTCCGTAGACCTCCGCCAGCAGCGTTGCCATCACGGGCGGACCGGGCGGCGGCTCGACCACCTTCAGGCTGGTGCCTTGCGGCACGGGGATCGTGGCGATGCGCTGGCGCACGTCGAGCGCGATCTCGTGGCTGGAGCGGGCACGGTCCGCTTTCGGCAGCAGGTTGAGCGCCACGTCTCCCTGCTGCGGCTCAGTGCGCAGGACGGCATGGCGGACGAGGCCGTTGAAATTGAAGGGCGCCGCCGTTGCGGCGTGTGTCTGGACCGATCGGACCTCCTTCAGCTCGAGAACCCTGGCCGCGACGGCCTGCGCCACCGCATCGGTCGCCTCGACGGAAGACCCTTCCGGCAGGTCGATGGTGACCGACAATTCGGACTTGTTGTCGAAGGGCAGGAGCTTGACCGTGACATGTTCAGTGTAAAACAGCGCGAGCGAGCCCAGCGTCAGCATGCCGACGGCAAGCAGGAACGCCCAGCTCGCCTTCTTGGAGGCCAGGATCGGCCGGGCGACTGCGGTGTAGGCGCGGCCGAGCGGACCACCATTGCCATGGTCCCCATGGGCATGCACCGGCGCGCGTCCGGCGAGTTTAAGCATCAGCCACGGCGTCACCATCACCGCGACGAAGAAGGAGAAGATCATCGCCGCCGAGGCATTGGCCGGGATCGGGCTCATATAGGGGCCCATCATTCCCGAGACGAACAGCATCGGCAGCAGTGCGGCGACCACGGTCAAGGTGGCGACGATGGTCGGGTTGCCGACTTCGGCCACCGCCTCGATCGCCGCCTGTCGGCGGTCGCGTCCGCCGCCCATGGCCCAGTGGCGCGAGATGTTCTCGATCACCACGATGGCGTCGTCGACGAGTATGCCGATGGAAAAGATCAGCGCGAACAGCGAGACGCGGTTCAGCGTGTAGCCCATGACGCGCGAGGCGAACAGCGTGAGCAGGATGGTCACCGGAATGACGACGGCCACGACCATGGCTTCGCGGCGGCCGATGGCGACCCAGACCAGCAGGATGATCGAGATCGTCGCCAGGCCGAGATGATAGAGAAGCTCGTTGGCCTTGTCGTTGGCGGTCTCGCCGTAGTTGCGCGTCACGTCGATCGCGATATCGCCCGGGATCAATCCGCCCTGGAGCAGGGCGACCCGGTGCAGGATGGCGTCGGCGACCGCGACCGCGTTCGAGCCGGCGCGCTTGGCGATGGCGAGCGTGACCGACGGCACACGCTCCACGCCAGCGCCAGCCCTGGTGACCGTGGACACAAGCGCATCACCGGTGTCGGTGGCGAAGGCGACGTCGGCGACGTCGCGGACATAGACGGGGCGGTTGTCGCGCGAGGTCAGGAGCAGGTTGCCGATCTGGTCGGGCGAGGCCAGCGTCTCGCCGGCGACGATGTCGATCTGCTCGCCCTTGTCGCGCACGCGTCCGGCCGGAAAGGCCTTGTTGGCGCCTGACACCTTGGCCGCGAGCTGCTGCAAGGTGACGCCATAAAGGGCGAGCTTTTCCGGGTTCGGATCGACGCGGATGATTTCACCGGTGTCGCCGACCAGGTAGGTCAGGCCGACATTGTCGATCTTGGCGATCTCGGTGCGCAGTTCGCGCGCGATGCGGGTCAAGTCGTTCGCCGTCAAGCGCGCGGCCGCCTCCGGCTTCGGCAATAGCGTCAGCGTGACGATGGCGACATCGTCGATGCCGCGGCCGACGATCAGCGGCTCGGGCACGCCAACGGGAATGCGGTCCATGTTGGCGCGCACCTTGTCGTGGACGCGCAGAACGGCGGCGTCGGACGAGGTACCGACGACGAAGCGGGCGGTGACCATCACCTGGTCGTCGCGCGTCTGCGAATAGACATGTTCGACGCCGTCGATGCCCTTGACGATCGTCTCCAGCGGCTCGGTTATCAGTTTGACGGCATCGTCGGCCTTCAGCCCGTCGGCGCGTACGAAGATGTCGACCATCGGCACCGAGATCTGCGGTTCCTCCTCGCGTGGCAGCGTGAGCAGCGCCACCAACCCGAAGACGAAGGCGGCGATCAGGAACAGCGGCGTCAGCGGCGAAACGATGAAAGCCCGCGTCAGCGCGCCGGCGATACCGAACGAGGCAGGACCTTTCATGGCGTGATCACGACATCGCCGGCCGCGAGGCCTGTCAGGACCTCGACATAGTCGCCGTCGGCGCGCTTGGTCCGCTCGCCGGTGACCACCGCGCGTTCGGCCTGTGTGCCGCCGGCGGCGACGCGCACGAAATCGATCCCCGAGCGGGTTGCGATCGCGGAAACCGGCACCAGCAGCGCGGAGCGCTCGGCGACCGGCAGTTCGACCAGGACACGGGCATCGATGAAATTGGTGTCGAGATTGTCGACCTCGACGTCGGCGATGACGCGGCCATTGTCGATCTGCGGATAGATCTTGGCGAGGCGGCCGGCGGCTCCCTTGCCGCCGGCATTGATGCGGATGGCGGCTCCCTCACTCAGGGACGCAGCGTAACGTTCCGGAACGGCCAGCCGCAGGAACACGCCGCCGCCACCGATGGTGGCGACCACTTCACCGGCCATGATGACAGCGCCGCGCGTCACCGGCACGGTCAGCACGCGGCCATCGCCGGGAGCAAAGACATCGCCTTCGGCACCCTGCTGCACGATCACCGAACGCTGGGCCTCGGTCGCGGCAAGCTGGCTGCGCGCGACGTCGACCTCGGTGCGCAGCTGGTCAAGGCGCTGCGCGGTCATGACACCCTTGTCGACCAGCGTCTGCCCGCGCGCGAGTTCGGATTGCGCTGTGTCCAGCTGTGCCTGCAGCGCGCGCAACTGCGCGTCCAGCGCCGCGACCTGGAAGGCGATCTTGTCGTCCTGAACGGTGGCGATCTTCTGCCCCGCCTTGACCAGTTCACCCTCGGTGACAGCCAGGTCGACGATCAGCCCGCCGATGCGGGCGCGCGCCGGAACGGTGTCGCGCGCCTCGACACGCCCATAGACCGCCTTCCATTCGGTCACGGTCGTCGGCGCCAGGGTCAGCGTGCCGGCAAGCACTGGAAAGGTCGCCAGCAACGCGGCGACCAAAAGGGGCATGCGCATGCGGGTCTTCCCTTAGAATGCGCATCCCGGCTTGACGCCGAGCTTGCGGAAGACCATCGCCGCCGGACAGAAGCCGGTGAACGCCGATTGCAGCATGTTCAAGCCGACGAAGACCGTCAGCCAGACAAACAGCGGCGAGACAAAGGCGGTGAGCACGACGGACAGCAGCACCATGATGCCGGCGAAAGCGAGAACAGAACGGTCCAGGGACATCGTCATCTCCATTTGTATATGATCACATCTAAATATAGGAATGTTATCGTTGGCCGCAAGAGGCGGTGCCGACTTTGCCGCTGGCGGTTGCGGGCCTTCGACTGGGCCGCCAGCCGCCGTCCGCCCGAGGGCCGGTCGCGGCGGCTTGCCCCGGTCAGGCAACCGGTACATCCGCTGGCGCCTCGACCTTGATCTGCTTGAGCTTGTCGATGCCCAGCGCCTGCAGTGCGAGGCGCTCGTAGAAGGGCTCGGACTTGCCGGTCCTGATCTTGTGCAGGAAATACTTCTCGAAACCGACCTTGGCGGTGTGCACCCATTTGCCGGAGGACGACCAGTTGACGTTGCGCGGCGGGATCTGCGGCTGCGCCACGAAGGCGACGCCGGAATCGCCGAAATCGGCGAGGCAGACCGCGTTCCACGTGCCCTGGGCATCGGGCTCGGCGCCCTTCACCAGCCGACCGATGTTGCGCGCGGTCGCGGTGACCATGGATTCGATCATGAAGCCGGTCTTGGGCACGCCCACCGGAACCGGTGTCTTGCCGATCGGCGGGATGGCGACGCAAACGCCGACCGCGAATATTTCGGGGAAGGCCGGGTTGCGCTGGTGCTTGTCGACGAGGATGAAGCCGCGCGGATTGGTCAGCCCCTCGATGCCGCGCACCGCCGCCACGCCACGGAAGGCCGGCAGCATCATGGCGTAGGTAAGCGGCAATTCATGCGACTGCCTGACCGAGCCATCGTCGGCGATTTCCTGGACGAACATCTTGCCGGGCTCGACCTTGTCGACCTTGGCGTTGCAGATCCACTTGATGTGATGCTGGCGCATCTCGCTCTCGAGCAGGCCCTTGGTATCGCCGACGCCGTCGAGGCCGAGATGGCCGATATAGGGTTCGGAGGTGACGAAGGTCATGGGTACGCGGTCGCGCACCCTGGCGTCGCGCAACGCCTTGTCGAGGATGAAGGTGAATTCGTATGCCGGTCCGAAGCAGGACGCGCCCTGGACCGCGCCGATGACGACCGGACCCGGCTTGGCGACGAGCGCATCGAAGGCCGTCCTGGCCTTGATTGCGTGGTCGATGTGGCAGACCGACTGGGTGTTGTGCTCCGGCCCGAGGCCCTCGATCTCATCGAAAGCGAGTTCGGGGCCGGTGGCGATCACCAGATAGTCATAGGAGAGGGATGAGCCGTCGTTGAGTTCCACCGTGCGTTCGGCCGGGTGGACGCGCTTGGCTCCCTGCGGATGAAAACCGATGTTGCGCCGTGCCAGCACAGGAGCAAGGTCGATCTCAACCGCCTGCCTGTCTCGCCAGCCCACGGCGACCCAAGGGTTGGATGGCACGAACGAATAATGGCTGCCATTGTTGATTACGGAGACCTTGTGTTCCCTCGCCAGTTCGTCGCGAAGCTCATAGGCCATGATGGTGCCTCCCAGTCCGGCACCCAGGACAACAACATGCACCATGCTTTTTCCTCCTTCGCGGCGTGGCCTTTGGCGCAACGCCGACATTGCGGTTCCCACGCAGGGAGCGGCATTGACCAATCCTGCGCCATTGTGGCCGGCCACGACTTGATGCGGATCAAACGAGCGCGCTGGCGTGAATCTCCAGCGCGTCGATCCATCGGCTTGACAGGCGCCGGCGTCAGGCTAATATTATTTGTAACTCTTAATATGATAATGTGTTCATATGCGCAACATAAAAATAGCCGAACTGGACAAGCGGGCGCGTGAGGCGTCCGAACTGCTCGCCGCGATGGCAAATGAAAAACGGCTGATGATCCTGTGCCACCTGCTGGACGGCGAGACGAGCGTGAACGAACTGGCCGAACTGGTTGCGATGAACCAGTCGGCGCTGTCGCAGCAACTTTCAAAGTTGCGCGCGCTCAAGCTCGTGGACACGAGACGCGACGCCCAGCAGGTCTACTACCGGTTGGCTTCTTTGGAGGTCGAGCGAATCCTGCAGACGCTCTACGGCATCTATTGCGATCCGCAGACAAGGATCGCCAAGGTCGGCAGCCGGTAGGCTGCCGCCCGACAGCAGGAACCGCGTTATGCCGCTTGCTCGGCTTCACTGGCGATCCCGTTCAGCACCTCGATCGCCTCGCGCGGCAGTTCCAGCTCTGCCGCCGCCAGGTTCTCGCGGAGGTGGCCGACCGAGGAGGTGCCTGGGATGAGCAGGATGTTGGGCGCGCGGCGCAACAGCCAGGCAAGCGCCACCTGCATCGGGGTCGCGCCAAGTTTGCGCGCGACATTGGCCAGCGTGTCCGACTGCAGCGGCGTGAAGCCGCCAAGCGGGAAGAATGGCACATAGGCGATACCGGCGGCGGCAAGCTCGTCGATCAACGCGTCATCCTCGCGATGCGCGATGTTGTACTGGTTCTGCACGCAGACGATGTCGGCGATGCCGCGTCCCTGTGCGATCTGGGTGGATGTGACGTTGCTCAGGCCGATATGGCGTATGAGGCCCTGGCGCTGCAGTTCGGCGAGCGTGTTCAATTGCGGCTCGAGCGATCCTTCGGCGGGGCCGTGGATGCCATGCATGGAGCGCAGGTTCACCACCTCGATCACATCAAGCCCAAGATTGCGCAGATTGTCGTGCACGGCCTGCGTCAACTGCTGCGGCGACATTGCGGGAATCCACGATGCATCCGCGCCGCGTCGGGCGCTGACCTTGGTGACGATGGTGAGGCCGGCGGGGTAGGGGTGGAGCGCCTCGCGGATGATGTGGTTGGTGACGTGCGGGCCGTAGAAATCCGATGTATCGATGTGGTCGACGCCGCTGGCGATCGCCTCGCGCAGCACGGCAAGGGCAGCGTCGCGGTCCTTCGGCGGGCCGAAGACGCCGGGTCCGGCCAGTTGCATGGCGCCGTAGCCGAGTCGCTTCACGCTGCGGTCGCCGAGTTTGTAGGTTCCGGCTTTGCTGATGTCGGTCATGGTCTCATCTCCTTTGGATCAACCCAATGTAGACAAAGCGCGCCTGCACGATAATATGGTGCAATCGGCACAACCTGTGCGGAAAGGCGAACAATGGCAACGGATCTGGGTGACCTCCAGGCATTCATGGCGGTGGCGCGCGCCGGCGGCTTTCGCGAAGCGGCGCGGGTGGGCAGCGTCAGCGCCTCCAGCCTGTCGGAGACGGTGCGGCGGCTGGAGACCGGGCTCGGCGTGCGGCTCCTCAACCGCACGACGCGCAGCGTGGCGCCCACCGAGGCCGGCGCGCGCCTGCTCGAGCGGCTCGGCCCGGCGCTGGGCGAGGTCGAGGCGGCGCTCGACGTGGTCAATGGCTTTCGCGGCCGCCCGGCCGGCACGCTGCGGCTCAACGTGCCGGTCGTCGCGGCGAAGCTGGTGCTGCCACGCCTGTTGCCGTCTTTCCTCGCCGCCTATCCCGACATTCGCGTGGACGTGACAGCGGAGGACAGTTTCGTCGACATATTGGCGAGCGGCTGCGACGCCGGCATCCGCTATGAAGAGCGGCTGGAGCAGGACATGATCGCGGTGCCGATCGGCCCGCGCCGGCAGCGCTTTGCCACCGCCGCCGCACCAGCCTATCTCGACCGGCATGGCCGGCCCGAGCATCCGCGCGACCTGCTCGATCACGCCTGCCTGCGCGGCCGCTTCGCCAGCGGCCTGACGCCGCCTTGGGAGTTCGAACGCGACGGCGAGGTGGTGAGCGTCGAACCGACCGGCCCGCTTCTGGTCAGCACCGGCACGGCCATGGCGCTGGCGCTTGAAGTGTCGATCGCCGGCGGCGGCATCGTCTCGCTGTTCGAGGACTGGTTGCGCCCCTATTTCGACGATGGCCGGCTGGAGCCGGTGCTGGAGCCGTGGTGGCAGGAATTTTCCGGCCCGTTCCTCTACTACCCCGGCCGCCGCCTGACGCCGGCACCGCTGCGGGCGTTCATCGACTTTGTTGGTGGGATGCGCTGGGGGTGAGGGCCGCCCTGGCAATGCAACCTGGCTGCGCATCTGAACAATCCAAACGCGAACTGTAACGCTTTGTTTTCTTGCCCGGCGTATCCACGAGGACAGCGTCGCCAATGCCGACGCACCCTCGACGCATGAAAGAAGGGGGACGCGCAAGAAAATGGGTTCGCCCTGGTCTGAATTGCTGGCCAACCTCGCGGTCGTTGCGATGTTCGTTTCGGTCTGGATCCACACGCATGTGTGGCTGGATCGCAGGCCGGCCGTTGTAAAGGCCGCGGCCTTCGGCCTGCTGATGGGCGCCGGCGCCATCATCCTGATGCTGACGCCGATGCAGTTGCAGCCGGGCGTCATGGTCGATCTCCGGGTGACGATGATTGCCGTTGCCGGCTTCTTCGGTGGTCCTGTCGCCGGCAGTGTCGCCGGCGTCATGGCCAGTGCCTTCCGGGTTTTCGACGGCGGCATCGGCGCTTTCGCTGGCGCGGTCGGGATCGCGGCCACCATGCTGATCGGTATTGCCGGCAATCTTGCGCTGAGGGGCCGCGCCCCCACCATGGCCGATATCATGATCCTGGGTGCGGCCGCCGCGTGCGGATCGCTGCTTGGCCTCAGCGTCCTGCCGCGGTCCATTATCGAGACGGTTCTGCCGAAGGTGGTGTTCCCGTCCAGCCTGCTTATCTTTGTCTCCGTGGCGATGTCGGGGCTGGCGATCTACCAGGAGCGGCGGCGCATCGAAGCGCTGCAGTCGCGGCGCATCTTCAAGGCCGTGGTCGAGACGTTGCCCGATTGCCTCAACGTCAAGGATCTCGACGGGCGGTTCATCGCCGCCAATCCGGCAACGGCCGAACTGATGCAGGCGGCAAACGCGAAGGCGCTGATCGGCAAGACGGATTTTGACTTTTATCCCAGCGAAACGGCGCAGGAATTCCGCAAGGACGAACTGGCCGTCCTGGCATCCGGCGTCTCCACCACCATCGAGCAGCATCTGCACCACGAGGACGGCACCGACGCCTGGCTGGCGACGCTGAAGGCGCCGTTTCGCGACAAGGCAGGCACCGTCGTCGGCCTGATCACGCACAATCGCGACATCACCCATCGCAAGCAGCTGGAGACCGAACTGGCGGAGAGCCAGGCGAGGCTCGGAGACGCGCTGACGCACATGGCCGACGGCCTGGTGATGTTCGATCCCGATGGCAGGCTGATGCTGTGCAACGCCCAGTACCGCGCCATGTTTCCGAAGACGGCCGATATGAGGGTGCCGGGTGCCGATTACCGCGACATCCTGCGTGCGTCGGTCGCGCGCGGCGAAAGTGTCACGCCGCCGGACGCGGTCGAGGCGTGGATCGCCGACATCATGGCCTTGCAGACGCTTGCCAGCCACCGCCAGATACGGCTCGCCGATGGGCGCTGGCTGGACGTGCGGACCCGTCCGACCGGCGATGGGGGCAGCCTGAGCGTGTTTTCCGACATCACCGAGGCCAAGCAGGTCGAGGCTGAATTGATGGCGGCCAATGAGAAGCTGAATCTCCTGGCGCACCGCGACGGGCTGACAGAACTGTTGACGCGGCGGGCCTTCGACGACGCGCTGGCGCGCGAATTCGCCCGTGGCCGGCGCAACGCGACGCCGCTCAGCCTGCTGCTGATCGACGTCGACTGGTTCAAGCGCTTCAACGACCTTTACGGCCATCCGGCGGGCGATGAATGCCTGCGTGCCGTCAGCCGCTGCATCGAAGCGACGGCGCGGCGGCGGGCCGACGCAGCGGCCCGCTATGGCGGCGAGGAGTTCGCGCTGATCCTGCCCGAAACCGACGCGCGGGGTGCCTTCGTCATCGCCGAAACGCTGCGGGGCAAGGTGCGCGACCTCGGGCTCGCGCATGCCGGCAGCGAGAAGGGCATCGTCACCGTCAGCATCGGGGTCGGCACGTTCGACGGCAGCGCGGCGATCGAGATCGCCGATCTGCTGCGTCGCGCCGACGAAGCGCTCTATGGCGCCAAGGCCGCCGGGCGCGACCGGGTGCATGGCTGGCGCCCGCATCTCAACCAGCCACGCTCGTCGGGTTCCCGGCGCAAAGCGTGAGCCCCGGGCTGTCATATCAATGTCATCATCGGTTGCTATTGATCCATAAATCCGGATATATGGATTCATGGACAAGACAACATCATTGCTGGCGCTCGCGGCGCTCGGTCAGGAAACAAGGCTGGAGGTGTTCCGGCTGTTGGTTCGGGCCGGGGCCGAGGGTGTGCCGGCAGGCGAGATCGCGACGCGACTGGGCACGGTGCAGAACACCATGTCGGCGCATCTGAAAATCCTCGGCCAGGCCGGGCTGGTGCAAGCCGAGCGTGAAGGCCGCAGCATCCGCTATACGGCCGACATGACCGGGTTTCGCGATCTCCTGGCCTATCTGATGGAGGATTGCTGCAACGGCGCCCCGGAGCTTTGCCAGCCGATCATCCAGGCCGTGACCTGCAAATGTTGAGGTGAGCGCCATGAGCGATCGAATCTACAACGTTCTGTTTCTCTGCACCGGCAACGCGGCAAGGTCGATCCTGGCCGAAGCCATCCTCAATCGTCTGGGCGCCGGCAAGTTCAAGGCTTATTCGGCCGGATCGCAGCCGAAAGGGCAGGTCCATCCCCTCGCACTCCAGCTTTTGAAAAACCTCAACCACGACACGTCCTTTGCCCGCTCGAAGAGCTGGGAGGAGTTCGCGGCGCCTGGCGCGCCGGAAATGGATTTCGTTTTCACCGTTTGCGACAACGCCGCCAACGAATCCTGCCCGATCTGGCCGGGCCAGCCGATGACCGCGCACTGGGGCGTGCCCGATCCTGCCGCGGCTGAAGGCACCGATGTCGAAAAGCATCTGGCCTTTGCTGAGGCCTATCGCATGCTCGGCAACCGGATCTCGATCTTCGTCAGCCTGCCGATGAATGTCGTCGACAGCCTTGCCCTGCAGAAGCGGCTGGACGAGATCGGCCGAAGCCTGCCCAAGGCCAGCTGAGCCAAGAGGAACCACGATGTCAGATCACATTCTGAATGCGGGCGAAACGACGCAGCCGAGCATCGGCTTCGTCGAAAAATACCTCACGGTGTGGGTGGCGCTGTGCATCGTCGCCGGTGTTGCCCTCGGCCATTTGCTGCCGGGCGTGTTCGGCGCGATCGCGTCCGCCGAGATCGCCAAGGTCAACATTCCCGTCGCGGTGCTGATCTGGCTGATGATCGTGCCCATGCTGCTGCGTGTCGATTTCGCCTCGCTGGCCAGTGTCGGCACCTATTGGCGAGGGATCGGGGTCACGCTGTTCATCAACTGGGCGGTGAAGCCGTTTTCCATGGCGGTGCTGGGCTGGCTCTTCATCGGCTGGCTGTTCCGGCCCTGGTTGCCCGCCGCGCAAATCGATTCCTACATAGCCGGGCTGATCATTCTCGCGGCGGCACCTTGCACGGCCATGGTGTTCGTCTGGTCTAACCTTACGCGCGGCGAGCCGAACTTCACGCTGTCGCAGGTGGCGCTCAACGACGCGATCATGATCGTTGCCTTCGCGCCCATCGTCGGCCTGCTTCTCGGGCTGTCGGCGATCACCGTGCCATGGGGCACGCTGGTGCTGTCGGTTGCCCTTTACATCATCCTGCCGGTGCTGGTTGCTCAACTGATCCGCGGGCGCCTGCTGGCGGCGAAGGGGCAGGGCGGGCTCGATGCGCTGCTGGCCGCGATGCAGCCCTTGTCGCTGATTGCCCTGCTGGCGACGCTGGTGCTGTTGTTCGGCTTCCAGGGCGAGCAGATTATTGCCCAGCCGATGGTTATCGCGCTGCTGGCGGTACCGATCCTGATCCAGGTCTATTTCAACTCCGGTCTCGCCTATATGCTCAACCGGCTCTCCGGTGAACGGCATTGCGTGGCCGGACCATCGGCCTTGATCGGCGCGTCCAACTTCTTCGAATTGGCGGTCGCGGCCGCAATCGCGCTTTTCGGGCTGAATTCCGGTGCGGCGCTGGCAACCGTGGTGGGCGTGCTGATCGAGGTTCCCGTCATGCTTTCCGTGGTGTGGATCGTGAACCGAAGCAAAGGCTGGTACGAACAGGGGGCCGCCGTCCGCAACGCCACATCCCGCGAGAGGACCCGGCAATGACCATCACCATCTATCACAACCCGGCCTGTGGCACGTCGCGCAACACGCTGGCGATCATCCGCCAGTCCGGCGAGGAGCCGCAGGTGATCGAATATCTGAAGAACCCGCCGTCGCGCGCCAGGCTTATCGAATTGATCGAGGCGATGGCGATGACGCCACGCGACTTGTTGCGCGAGAAGGGCACGCCCTACGCCGAGCTCGGCCTTGGCGATTCCAAATGGAGCGACGACGAGATTCTCGATTTCATGCTGGCGCATCCGATCCTGATCAACCGGCCGATCGTGGTGAGCCCGCTCGGCGTCGTGCTCGCCCGGCCATCGGAAGCGGTGCTCGATATCCTGCCCAATCCGGATATCGGCCCGTTCACCAAGGAGGACGGCGAGGTCGTCGTCGGTGGCAAGCGGGTTGTCTGAAGCTTATTTCGATATTTTTCGAAATATGGCTTGACGGCTGCTGTCACTGGCTGCATCGTATTTCCATGAAACTCGAACAAGCAGCGAAGCAATTGGAAGCGCTCGGCAATCCGACGCGGCTGAACCTCTATCGTATCCTGGTGAGGGCCGGCCAGGCCGGCCGGCCGGTCGGCACTCTCCAAGAGAGCCTCGGCATCGCCGCCTCGACGCTGTCGCATCATCTGCACCGGCTGATCCTGACCGGTCTGGTCAGCCAGGAGCGGCAGGCGACGACGCTGATCTGCCGCGCCAACTATCCCATGATGAACGATCTCATCGGCTTCCTGGCCGACGAATGCTGTGCGGACGCAGCTTGCAATCCGGCGGCCGGTGACGCGGCCGCATAAATTTTGCCTGCTATTTCGATAATACCGGAAGGATAGAAGCTATGGTCACGCAAAACGATCTGCCCATCGCCATCATCGGCGCCGGCCCGGTTGGCCTGGCGGCCGCCGTCCATCTCTCGGCCCGGGGCCTGCCGGTGAAGCTTTATGAGGCCGGCAGCGACGTCGCGGCCAATCTGCGCGATTGGGGCCATGTCCGGGTATTTACGCCCTGGCGCTATTGCGTCGATGAGGCGGCCGGCAGGCTGCTCGAAAGCCATGGCTGGCGGATGCCGGACGCGGAAGCGTTCCCGACCGCCGATGAACTCGTCGCGCACTATCTCGAGCCGCTCGCCATGCTGCCGGAACTCTCGCCGACGATCGAGACCAATGCGCGTATCGTTTCCATATCGCGCTGGGGCGCCGACAAGGTGCGCGGCAGTGAGCGCGCGACGCGGCCGTTCATGCTCGTCGTCGAGACCGCCAATGGCACCAGGCGCGACAGCGCGCGGGCGGTCATCGACGCCTCGGGGACATGGCGCACGCCCAATCCGCTCGGCGCCGGCGGCATCGCGGCCGAGGGCGAGGCGGACTTCGCCGACCGGATTGCCTACGGCATTCCCGATGTCCTGGGCCGCGACCGCGCGCTTTATGCCGGCCGCACGACGCTGGTTGCGGGTTCTGGCCACTCGGCGGCCAATGCCTTGCTCGACCTTGCCAGGCTGGCGGATGCCGCGCCTGGCACGTCTTTCATCTGGGCGGTGCGCGGAACCGACCTCGTGCGCATCTATGGCGGTGGCGGTGCCGACCAATTGCCGGCGCGCGGCGAACTCGGCGCCGATGTGCGCGATCTCGCCGAAAGCGGCAGCGTCAAGCTGGTCACCGGCTTTGCGACGCTTGCCATACACGAGCGCGACGGCCGGCTGATCGTCGAGGGGCAAAGCGAGGAGGGCCTGGTGCAACTCAGGCCGGTCGACCGCATCATCGCCGCGACGGGACAGCGCCCGAACCTGTCGCTGACAAGGGAACTCAGGCTCGATCTCGATCCGTGGCTGGAAAGCGTCAAGGCGCTCGGTCCGCTCATCGATCCCAACGAGCATTCCTGCGGCGACGTGCCGCCGCACGGCCACCGTGAACTCGGCCATCCGGAGCCCGGCTTCTACACGGTCGGCATCAAGAGCTATGGTCGCGCACCAACCTTCCTGCTCTTGACCGGCTACGAGCAGGTCCGCTCGGTCGCGGCGGCGATCGCGGGCGACATGGCGGCGGCCGATGCGGTGCAACTGATCCTGCCCGAAACCGGTGTCTGCACAGTGCCGGCCGGCCGCGCGTCGCAGGGTTGTTGCGGCGGGCCGGCACCGGTTGAGGTCGATGCCTGCTGCGTGGCGGATGCCGACGCCAAGGCCGCCGGCAAAGGCGGTTGCGGCTGTGCCGGCAAGATGGAAGCCGCCGAGTGAGCGACGGCAAGATCCCTGCCTCGGCCATCTGGGCGCTGGGCGCCACCCAGATCATCGGCTATGGCACGCTCTATTACAGCTACAGCATCCTGGCGCCGGCGGTGGCGGCGGAGCTCGCCTGGTCGCAGCAATGGGTGTTCGCCGTGCTGTCGGCGTCGCTGCTGGCGAGCGCCGTTCTGGCGCCGTTTGCAGGCAGCCTCGCGGACCGTGTCGGGGCGGGGCGGCTGATGGTGCCGGGATCGCTGGCGGCGGCGGGCGCGTTGCTGTTGTGCGCGCTGGCGCCGGGGCGCGCCGGCTTTGCGCTCGGCGTGCTGGCCATGGAACTCGCCTCCTGCTTCGTGCTCTACAGCACGGCCTTCGTCGCCATCGTGCAACTCGGTGGCGCGCGGCGCGGCATCACCCATCTCACCTTGATCGCCGGCTTCGCCTCGACGCTGTTCTGGCCCTTGACGACGCTGCTGCACCAGCATCTCGGCTGGCGCGAGGTTCTCGTTCTTTTTGCCGCACTCAACGCCTTTGTCTGCCTGCCGATCCATTGGTGGCTGAGCAGGCTTTCCAGCCATGCCGGAAAGGCGCGGGAGAGGATCATCCCGGCCACATCAGGCCTGTCGAACCCCGCGCCCGGCCGGCGATGGTCGCCTCTATTCGTCCTGGTGCTGGCCGGATTTGCCATAGAGGGCTTCATGCTTTCGGCTGTTCTCGTGCAGATGGTGCCCCTGCTTGGCCTGGTCGGTCTCGGTGGAGCCTCGGTGCTGGTCGCCAGCCTGTTTGGCCCGTCGCAAGTGGCGAGCCGGTTCGTCAACATGCTGTTCGGCCGGGGCCTGACGCAGACATCGCTGGCCCTTGGCGCGACCGCAGCACTCGCCGGCGGCCTTGCGGTGCTGCTGCTGGTGGCGCCGTCCGTTCCCGGCGCCATGCTGTTTGCCGTGCTTTTCGGCTTCGGCTCGGGGCTGATGAGCATTGTCGGCGGCACGCTGCCGCTCGAATTGTTCGGCCAGGAGCGCTACGGTTCCTATGTCGGCTGGATCACGGCGGCGCGCCAGTTCAGTTCCGCCTTCGCCCCGTTCGGCCTCACCTTGATGATATCAGGGCTCGGCGTTTTCCCGGCACTGTGGCTCAATGTCGTGGTCGGCCTGTTCGGCATCGTGGCCTTTGCCGCCGTGGCGTTGATCAGCCGGCAATCGCGCAAGGGTGAGGAGAGCGGCTCGGCCGTTATCCTTGCTTCCGAGAGGTTATGATCTGGCCAGTGGCAAGCGTAGAGGCACGGCGTCGACCTTCTCGGTTGCGAAAAACGCCCTGTTTCGAAGAAACCCGAACGTGCGCGTCGCCTCTACACTTATCCTGTTGATTAGCCGCTTGGTTATGTGGGGCCTTGGAACGAGTTGGATCAGGCTCGCGGGTCTATCCCCAGCAAAGAAATGCGCCTGAGCGCAAAGAGCGGGCGTCAACTGGTAGGTCGTATTGCGCGCGGCGCTCATCTGATTGGGGCTGAAAAGCGCGAGATCGACCGGCGCCTTGAGACGCTTCGTATTTGTGAGCAGTTTTTCGGCGGCCGCTTTGGAAAGCACATACCCGCACGAGCCCAGGTGCTGTCCGAAAAGCCGCGTTGCCGAGTATCCATTTTTTACGCGGATGTGCCGGTTGCCAATCCGCACCCCGCCAAAGAATGTTTCCAGTTTGACAACGTCGGCGTCTCTCGGGACCCAAGTGTCATCGGCCAGCATGGCCCCTGCGTCATGGCTGAAAACAACGTCGTCCTCGAACACGACGCCATACCGGTCGGGGCCATCCGCGATGATTTGCCAGCAACGACGATGACTGAGAAAGCAGCAGATTTCCGCGTCGGTGAGCGGAGGCGCGACAAACGGAACCCCAGTGGCCGCATCGACACCGGCAACGCGTTCAAAAGCAACGCCAATGCGAGAAAATTCCACTGCGACGGCGGCAAGTCGATCGACTGAGCGATCAAGATTAATCACCAGGCACTTCACTATCGTTCCCCCCAAATGAAATCTTATATACTTCGCGTCGCTTGCTTCAAGTGGAAAACTATAGGAATTTTCTGAAGAAATTTCGCCTATGCGATCGATTCAAACAACAGTCAAATTCCGCACTCAACCAATCTCGAAAAGCAACTGTCTCACCGAGCGGAAAGGGTTATGCCATGGCTGTTTCCCGCCAAAAGGAGTCACTGGCCGAGGTGCTCGCGCGTCTTGCCTACAGCTACTGGAGCACGCTGTCGGCCTCGCGCCTGGCGGACGCACCGGAAAACCACACTCTGTTCAGCTTCGCCCTGGCGCCGGCGGATGGAGGGACGCTGCTGACGCTGACGCTCAGTGACTTTGCCGAACCGGCGATCCGTCCGCATGCCGATCTCTATTGGGGCCGACCTTGCAGATCCTGAAGGCGGTGTGCGAGCGTAGTTGAGCAAGGGCGGGCGCTACCGCAGCCGCCCCCAGCCTTTACCCCCTGGGGCGCTTGGCCAAGACGCGAATAGCGTCGGCGACCTTGCTGTCGATCGGGTTGTAGACCGTCAGGTTCAGATCCGGCCTGCCGTCGACCGCGAAGGACGAGTATTCCAGCTCGATGTCACCCAGTTCCGGGTGCTTCAGGCGCTTTGTGCCGTCGCCATGGGCGAGCACATCGTTCTCCTGCCACAACTTGGCGAACTCGGCGCTGCCGCTGCACAGTTCGTCCACCAACTGGGTAACCTCGGAGACCGCGCCGCCACGCGCCGCATCGGCGCGGAAGGCGCCGACCACGAAACGGGCGAGGTTTTCCCAATCGTGCTGCTTGGCGCGGATGTGGGGCGTGAGGAACATGAAGCGCAGGACGTTGCGCCGGCCGGCGGGAATGGCGCCATAGTCGGTCAGCACGATCTCGGCGGCGCGGTTCCAGGCAACGACGTCCCAGGTCGCGGTCTTGATCAGAGCGGGGCTGGCATCGAGCGTGTCGATGAGGCGCTGCAGCCGGGGGCTGACGCCCTCGTCGCCCCGGTAGCGGACCTCGGGTGGGCGCCCGAGCCCGAGCATGAAGAGATGTTCGCGCTCCGCTTCGGTCAACAGCAACCCCTTGGCGATGCGGTTCAGCACATCGGCCGAAGGCGCGCCGCCACGGCCCTGTTCCAGCCAGGTGTACCAGGTCGGGCTGATGTTGGCGCGCTGGGCGACCTCTTCGCGGCGCAGCCCCGGCGTGCGCCGGCGGCCGGAAAAGCCGAACGAGGCGGGATCGAGCCGGGTGCGCCGGTCCTTCAGGAAGGCAGCGAGCGTGCCGGGGGAACTGGTGGGCATCCTGTTAGCCGTCCTGTTAAAGATTATACCATGATAAGGTCACTACTTTAATGGAATAATAGACCGTCGATATTACGCAGGCAACTGTCAGGAGATTTTGCATGCGTATCTTTCTCACCGGCGCGACCGGTTTCATCGGTTCGGCCATCGTTTCCGAACTCATCCAGGCCGGCCATCAGGTGGTCGGCGTCACCCGCTCCGACGCCGGCGCCGAGGCGCTCACCGCCGCGGGCGCCGAGGTGCATCGCGGGACGCTCGAGGAACCCGAGGGCCTGCGCGACGGTGCGGCGAAGGCGGATGCCGTGATCCACACCGCGTTCGACCATGACTTTTCTCGATTTGCGGAAAACTGCGAAAAGGACAAGCGCGTCATCGCCGCCCTCGGCGGCGCCCTTGCCGGATCCGACCGCCCGCTGGTGATCACCTCCGGCGTCGGCATGGGTAGCCCCGGACATGGCCAGTTGGCGATCGAGGACGTCTTCAACGCCAGCCATGCCAATCCGCGCATTGCCTCCGAACTCGCCGGCAATGCCTTGCTGGAAGCCGGCGTCAACGTCTCGGTGATGCGCCTGCCGCAGGTGCACAATCCGGTCAAGCAGGGGCTCATCACACCGCTGATCGAGATCGCGCGTGAAAAAGGCGTCTCGGCCTATGTCGGCGAAGGCCGCAACCGGTTTTCAGCGGGACATCTCCTCGATGCGGCAAGACTTTACCGGCTCGCCGTGGAGAAGGCGCAGCCGGGCGCGCGCTATCATGCGGTCGGTGAGGAAGGCGTCGAGGTGCGCGCCATCGCCGAGGCGCTCGGTCGCGGCCTGAAATTGCCTGTTGTTTCGATCGCGCCGGAAAAGGCGGCGGGGCATTTCGGCTGGATGGCGATGTTCGCGCCGATGGACCTGCCGGCTTCGAGCGCGCTGACACAGGCAAGGCTCGGCTGGCATCCGACCGGCCCGACGCTGATCGCCGATCTCGACGCCATGCGGTATTGAGGCGCTGATAAAGCGGCTTCAGCCGGGGCTGACGGCGTAGCGCAAATGAACAAGCCCATGCGCTAGGGTTTCGCAGCTTGTCAGCGACAACTGCATCTTGCCGGCGAGGCCGCTTTCGCCGAACTCGACGAAACCCTGATTTGCCGCCCGCGCATCGAGCGCTGGCGCGACGAGCAGGCTGAGTTCGTCGACAAGCCCGGCCGCGAAGAACGAGCCGTTAATGCCGGCGCCGCCCTCGAGCAGCAGCCGGCTTATGCCGAGTTCATGCGCGAGCACATCGAGCATGGCGGCGAGGTCGATATCGGCCGTTTCCGAGACGATATAGGACACGCCGTCGGCGGCGAGCTCGGCCAGATGGCTGTCGGAGACGCCGTGCCCAAGCAGCACCACGACATGGTCGCCGCCGACATCGGGCTTGGCAAAATGCAGCTTGCCAGAGGCGTCGAGCGCCACGGCAAAGCTGCCCGCATCGCGTTGGGCGAAATGGTGCGGCCGGTCGACCTTGCCGGTATTGGTCGGCGGGTGCGCGCCGGCCTTGGTCATCTCGGCCATGGTGACACGACCGACGATCCACGCGTCACCTTCGAGATCTTCGTGAATCTGTTCATAGAGGCCTGACCACTCGGCCCGGGTCCCGTCCGGGCTCGTGGTGTAGCGGCTCGGATGCAGGCTGCCATCAAGCGATGCGAGCATATGGCAGATGATGCGCGGCTTCATGCAATTCTCCGGAGATGGCTTTATCGGTTCAGGTCGACTTCAAAGTAGCGCCGGACCAAGGGAATGGAAGGCAAACCTCTCCCCAAGTTGCAAGCCTTTATACGGGTCGTCACTATGAACAGGCTGAACGCGTTCCACATTGGCATTGCGGGAGTACGCTTGAAGAGATGCCGCCGCGAAGCGAGGACTGACGGATGGCCAATATGATCCTGTTTCACTCTGTTCTCGGCCTGCGCGACAATGAGCGACATCTTGCTGAACGGCTTCGCGCTGCGGGCCACGCCGTCACGTTGCCGGACCTTTATCGGGGTGCGGTAACCGACGATCTCGACGAAGGGTTCGCAATCAAGGCGCGGATAGGCTGGGATGCCATCTGCCTCGAGGCGCGAGACGCTCTGGATCCGATGCCCGGCGATACGGTGCTGGCAGGCATCTCGATGGGCGCCGGCGTGGTGGCCGAAGTCTGGGCGTCACGTCCGCTAGCCGCAGGGGTGCTGCTGTTTCACGGACTGGCGACCGTGCCTGGGAATACACGGCCCGGCCTGCCGGTCCAACTGCACGTCGCGGACACCGATCCATTCTTCCCCGACGCGGATGTCCGCGCCTGGCAGGAAAGCGCGGAGACTGCGCGAGCTGATGTGCAAGTCTACCGCTATCCAGACTCGGGACATTATTTTTCGGATCCGGCGCTGCCGGACTACAATGAGACGTCCGCCGCGCAGCTCTGGAGCCGTTCTCTGGCATTCCTGATGTAGGAGAAGTCACCCGATCCGAAAATCCAAAATTCCGACAATTCCGATAATTGGCCGCCCAACACTGTTATATCGATGTTGCACAAATGGTTGACCCTGGGTTAGCATCCTCGGGCTGATGCCGATGGGAGGCAGTTTTTGCAACGGATATCAGCTGGAGCGGCATGCGCTGTCTTGCGCAAGGAGGATGCTCCAACACTTTGAACCGACGCATTGTCGCTTCCCAAGACCGGTCCCGGTCTTGGGGATGATGCGTCTCTGTGGAGAAGGATCAACCATGAACAGACGCGAATTCCTGATGACGTCCGTGGCGGCGGGCGCGATGATGCTGGCAGCACCTTCGGCGTTCGCCGAGGACAAGCTCACCATACTGGGCTCGGTGCCCAATCTCGGCTTTCCGTTCTTCGTGCACATGCTGAACGAGATCAAGGCGGAAGCCGCAGCCCAGGGCGTCAATTTGACCGAGAGCGACGGCCAGAACTCGGCCACCAAGCAGACCGCTGATATCGAGGCGGCGCTGGTGCAGAAGGTCAACGCCATCGTCATTTCGCCGCTCGACGTCAACGCTCTGGCGCCAGCCATCGAGGAAGCCGTCAAGGCCGGCGTACCCGTGGTGACGATCGACCGCCGCGTCGACGGTGTCCAGGGCATCCTGGCCCATGTCGGTGCCGACAATGTCAAGGGCGGCGAGGCCGAGGCGCAGGCCATGGTGGTGGCGTTCCCCAACGGTGCCAAGCTGTTCCATCTGCAGGGCCAGCCGGGCGCGGGACCTGCGATCGACCGCAACAAGGGCGTGCACAATGTGCTCGATCCCCTGAAGGACAAGTACCAGATCATCTTCGAGCAGACCGCCAATTTCGCCCGCGCCGAGGCGCTGTCGGTGACGGAAGCCGGCCTTGCCGCCAACGGCAAGCCGGACGCCATCATCTGTGCCAATGACGACATGGCGCTCGGCGCGCTCGAAGCGTGCGCGGCGCGCAACTTCACCGACGTCAAGATCTACGGTTTTGACGCACTTCCCGAGGCGCTGGTTGCGGTTCGCGACGGCAAGCTCGCCGGCACGGTCGAACAGTTCCCCGGCCAGCAGTCGCGCACCGCCGTGCAGATCGCGGTCGCCTACGCCAAGAACAAGACCGAACCGAAGGAAAAGCTGGTGCTGTTGACGCCGATCGTCATCGGCAAGGACAATCTCGACAAGGCGGAGAGGCTGAGCGAGACGAAGTAGAACTTGGCGGGGAAAGGCTCATTGGCAAGGATGGCGGGACAGCGCCCCAGAAGTGGGCGCTGTCCCGCTGCCTGCCGCAATCCGGGAGCAACCCTTGCCAGCTGAAGCCGCTCTGCTCGCCGTCGAGGGCGTCACCAAGCATTTTTCAGGCGTCACCGCGCTCAGCGACGTCTCGCTCGACATCCGCCCCGGCGAAATTCTCGGCCTGCTCGGCGAAAACGGCGCCGGCAAGTCGACGCTCTTGAAAATCCTGTCGGGCGTCATGCCGCCGTCCAGCGGGCGTATCACTTTCGATGGCGCCGACTATGCGCCGGCGAGCCCGCAGGATGCCAAGCGGCTCGGCATCGTCACCATCTACCAGGAACTCAGCCTGATCCCGACGTTGACGGTGGCGGAGAACATTTTTATCGGCCGCGCGCCGACCGGGCCGCTTGGTCTGGTGAGCTGGCGGCGAATGGAGGCGTCGTCGCGAGAAATCATCGCCCGCGTCGGTCTTTCCATCGACCCGATGACGCCGGTGTCGGCGCTGTCGGTGGCCGAGCAACAGCTGGTCGAGATCGCCCGCGCGCTGTCGCTGAAGAGCCGGCTGATCATCATGGACGAGCCGACCTCGGCGCTGACCGAGACCGAGGTGCAGCGGCTGTTGTCGATCATGGACCGGCTGCGCCAGGACAAGGTCGCCATCATGTTCGTCACCCACCGGCTGGAGGAGGCCTCCGCCATCTGCGACCGCATGACCGTGCTGCGCGACGGCCGGCTGGCCGGCCATCTCGACCGCCGGGGCGGGCCGATCCAGTTGCCGCGGATCATCGAGAAGATGGTTGGCCGCGCCGCCTCGGAACTTTACGCGCGGCCGGCGCAGCGCGCGGTTGCCGGCGATGTCGTGCTGTCGGTGCGCGGGTTGCGCACCGTGCGCGATCCGGAGGCGCCGCATGCCATCGTGCTCGACGGCGTCGACATCGACCTCAAGGCCGGTGAGATCCTCGGCGTTGCCGGCCTTGTCGGCTCCGGCCGCACGGAGCTGGCGCGCGCCATCTTCGGCGCCGACCGCATCGCTGCGGGCACCATCACGCTCGACGGCAGGCCCATCGCGCCGGCCTCGCCGGCCGATGCGATCGCGCTCGGCATCGGCCTGGTGCCGGAGGACCGCAAGCACCAGGCGATCTTTGCCGCGCTCGGCATCCTGCCGAATTTCTCCGTCGCCTCGCTTGGTCGCTTCAGCAACGGTTTCGGCTTCATGGCCGAGCGGCGCGAGCGCGATGCGCTGTCAGGATTCCGCAAGATGCTGTCGATCCGCATGGCTTCCCCCGAGCAGGCGATCGAGGGCCTGTCGGGCGGCAACCAGCAGAAGGTGATCTTGGCGCGCTGGCTGGCGCGCGATCCCAAGGTGATGATCGTCGACGAGCCGACGCGCGGCGTCGATGTCGGCGCCAAGGCTGAGGTTCATCAGATCCTGGTGCAGCTTGCGGCGCGCGGCATTGCGGTGATGATGATCTCGTCCGAACTGCCCGAAGTGCTGGCGGTGTCGGACCGCATTGTCACCATGCGCCGGGGCCGCATTACCGGCGAGATGCCGGGCGTCGAGGCGAACGAGGAAAGATTGATGGAACTGATGGCGCTCGACAGGAAGCCACAGGACGAGGGGCAGCCACAGGACGAAGGGCGGGCACGATGAGCGTGACGGAACAGAGCGAGCGCGGTGGCATCAATTTCGCCCGGCTGTTGATGAGCTTCGGGCCGCTGCTGTTCCTGGCAGCGCTGATCGTCGTCTTCACCGTGCTGAAGCCGAGCTTCATGGATCCGATCAATTTGTTCAACATCACGCGCCAGATCTCGATCACCGGGCTGATCGCGCTCGGCATGACCTTCGTCATCCTCACCGCAGGCATCGATCTGTCGGTCGGCTCGCTGCTCGCCTTCTGCGGCATGGTCGCCGCCGTCGTCGCCAAGGGCGGCACCGCGAACACACTGTCGCTGTCGACCTCAGGCACGCAGGGCTATGGCTGGTTTGCCGCGCTGCTTGCCGCGGTCGTGGTGGGGGCTGCCGCAGGCGGCGTGCAGGGGCTCGCCATCACCCGGCTGAAAGTGCCGCCCTTTGTCGTCACGCTGGGCGGGCTGACGGTGTTTCGCGGGCTGACGCTGACCATCTCCAATGGCGGCCCGATTTCGGGCTTCGACGCCTCGATGCGCTGGTTCGGAACCGGCCTGATCGGCCCGGTGCCGGTGCCGGCGATCATCTTCGCCATTGCCGCGATCCTGTGCCACATCGTGCTGCGCTACACGCGCTATGGCCGCGCCGTCTATGCCGTCGGCGGCAATGCCGAGGCGGCACGGCTGTCGGGCCTGCGCGTCGACCGTATCCTGGTCTCGGTCTATGTCATCGTCGGCTTCTTCGCCGGGCTGGCCGCCTTCGTGCTGTCGGCCAGGCTGAATTCTTCGGAAGCGGTCGCCGGTATCGGCTACGAGCTGACGGTTATTTCGGCCGTCGTCATCGGCGGCACCTCGCTGTTCGGCGGCATCGGCTCGGTCGGCGGCACGGTGGTGGGCGCGGCGCTGATCGGCGTGCTGCAGAACGGGCTGCAGTTCAACAACGTCTCGTCCTACACGCAGAGCATCGTCATCGGGCTGATCCTGATCCTGGCGGTGGCGTTCGATCGGTGGCTGAAGTCGAGGGTGAGGCGGTAGGGGTCTTCCTTCTCCCCTTGTGGGAGAAGGTGGCCGCGAAGCGGCCGGATGAGGGGTGCTCCAGCTTGGCGATGCGTTTGAAATCGCCGTCTCACTCCGCTGGAACACCCCTCATCCGTCTCGGCGCTGCGCGCCGATCCACCTTCTCCCACAAGGGGAGAAGGGAAGATCGCATTTCACCCCGCCAGCTTCTCCTCAATCACCCGCGCCGAATCCGGCACCAGCTGCCCGGTATGGTCGAAGCGCAGCACCACCACCCAGTTGAAGACATCGTCAGGCCATTTGCCGTTCGGCAGCAGCGTCTTGGGGTCGGCGCCGAAGGCCTTGATGAGTTTTCCCAGCTGGCCGTGATGCCAGGCGATCAGGATCGACTTGCCGTGGCTTTCAGTCGACAGCGCGGCGACGAGGTTCTGGACTTCGTGGTCGGCGAAGCGCTGGTCGATCGGCAGTTTCAGCGCCCGGCTGAGCGGCGTCAGCGTCAGCCGTTCGCGCGCGCTGCTCTTGGAATCGGCGCTGGCCACCAGCATATCGGGCCGGAAGGCTACGCCGTCGAGCATGAAGGGCTGGAAATAGGCGACATAGGCTTTCGCGCGAGCTTCGCCTTCGGGCGACAGACCGGGACCACTGTCGGGCTTTGCGCCATGGCGCACGATCAGCACCGTAGCGTTGGCAAGCCCTGTCGTGCTGTCGCCGGCGGCATGGGCGGACAAGGCAAGCGCCATGATCCACAGGGCTACGAGAACAAAGCGTTTCATGGCGGGTCCTTCCCTGGTTTTCGAAGCACCAATCAGCGCAGCAATCCGACGGAATCAGGGCCGGCGCGGCGCCAGCCCAGCCGGATGGTCAAATGCAGGCGTCTCAGGCCGCTTCGCGTGCCCACAGGCGGTGGCCGTAGCGGCGGAAGAAGCGCGCGACGAGGCGCTCTGCCTTGCCCTGGCGAGGTATGGCAGGCGCCGCTCCTGGCGCCAGCGCGGCATGTTGCGCCAGCAAGCGATGAAGCGGGCGGTATCCTCGATGGCTTCCTCCGCTGACAGCGCCGGGCCGATCACGGCGAGGAACAGCAGCTCCGACTGCTTCAGCTCGTCGATGACGGCCTTGCGCCCGAAATGGTCGTGGCGGGCCTGCGCAATGCCGTTGCGGCGGATCGCCTCGAAGGCTTCGAGCAAGGCAGGGCTGTCGCCGGTGTAATCGCAGGCGCGGGCAAAATCGGCGGCATCCATCACTGCTCCCGGGTCTGATGCGGCGAATTCGCTGCCGACTCATATTTGCGAGTGTATATAAGCATAACTCAAATTTAGGTAGAAGAGAAACTTTTGGGAAAGTGTTAAAACGGCGACTCGACTCCTGGCTCGAAACGCAGGAATATAAGAACAAATCACGAACAAAAAGCGAGGAGGGGCGATGGTATTGCCGGGCAGGGAAGCAGTAATCGCGCAGGTCGCCTCGATCTCGGTCGAATGCGCCGATTGCGGCCGCAACAGGTGGTGGCGGCCCGACCAGCTGAAGCGGTTCGGGGTGAACGGCAACACGCCGCTGGCGGCATTGTCGGGGCGCATCGTCTGCTCGGCCTGCCGCGCCGACGGGCTGCCGGGCACGGCGGTGTCGATCCAGGCGGCGTTCATCGACGAGCGCCAGCGCGTGCGCAGTGAAGCGCAGATGCTGAGCGAGCGGGAGGTGTTGGTGGAGGGGTCGAGGCGGGCTTGAGGGGGTGTCAGAAGTCATCGTCAACGGAGAGGATGACGTCTCGTCCGCCGTGAAAGATTCGGATGATCGTCACTGTCTTGTCTTTGATGGTGAATGCGATCGTCGCCCGCCTGCGATAGCCCACGGTGCGGAGGCCTTGCTTAACATCATCATGGCGAGTCCCGCGCTCGGGAGACGTATTAAAGTCCGAACAGTAATCGATGAGGCGATCGACATAGGCTCGCGCAGTCCGTTCGCCAGCCTGTGGAACCAGATAGGTCAGCAAATCCAGCAGTTCTTGCTATGCGGCCGTACTGAAGACGACCCTGTGCGTCATGCTTGGCGTGAACGCTTGCCCGCCAGTGCGTCAATACGGTTGTGAAGTCGCTTGCGCACTTCCTCGAGTGGCGAGACAAGCGAAGGATCCTTCTGCAGCGCATCCATTGTTGGCGCCACCTCTTCCCGCAGCCAGCGATCGACCGCTGCGTCGCGTGCGGCAAGAGTTCTCAAGCCATCGCGGATGACTTCGCTCTCCGTCGCGTACTCGCCGGATGAAACCTTGTCCTTTACCATCTGCGCCATCTCAAGCGGCAAGGTGATGGTCAGTGGCTGGGTGCTGCGCATTTTCATTCCCTAGGCAAATGTGAAGCGTATGATTTAATCATACACTTTTACGCAAGCTGCCGCCAGTCGAGTGATGGCCTCTGGGGTAATGACTCCTCAATACCCCAGCAATTCCTTCAGCGGTATAACCCGCCAGACATGCTTGATCGCGTAGCGGTTGAAGGTGATCGTCTTCGGCGGATTGTACTGCTCGACCACCAGCTCGCCCGCCGTGCGCTTGACCAGTTTCTTGATGAAGGCCTTGCCGTTGCGCTCGTTTTCTTCCGGAAAGGTCTCGATCACCACATGGTCGCCGGGCACCGCGTCGCGGCCGCCGCAATAGATGAGGTCGCCGGGTTCGTAGCGCGGCACCATGGAGTCGCTCAGCACATGCAGCGCGAACACCTTTGGCAGGTTGCGCACGCCCGGCGGGCGCTGGACGTAGCCGGCCGGCTCGCCGTTGAAGGTGAAGTCGCCGTCATCGCCGCCGACCGCGGCGCCCAGCACCTCGATATCCATTGATCCGGCGGGAAGCGGGCCGGCATCGGTGACGATCTCGGCGTCGGCCACCGGGCCGGCATCGTCGAGGAAGACGACCTGCCCCTGGCCGAGCGCGACCGGGTCGACGCGCAGGAAGGCGGCGGTCTTCAACAGGTTCTCGGTCTTGGGCAGGTTGCGGCCGGTTTCCCAATTGCCGACGGCTGCGACATCGGTGTCGTTGTGCTCGGCAATGTGGCGCATGACCAGGCCGCGCTGCTTGCGCGCCTGGCGGATCGCCGCCCCGACCTTGATCGACAGTTCCGTTTTTGCCATGGCGCCCATGTGAGCGATGAAAGCGGCTCTCGTCTATGAAAGAATGGCTTTCATATTTTTTTGAGTTATGCTTATATCTGGCCATGCAGAACCTGTCCAGCTTTCATGGCGCGATAGCGCCGGCCTCCCGTGAGGCGCATCCAGCGACCGAAGTCGCCAGCCATTCCCTTCCGCCCCGGCCGTCCTCCTCCCCGGCCAGGGCGAAGCCCGAGCGCCTTGATGCCTCGGGTCCGGTCCGCCCGTCACCGGCGGCCGGAACGGCCGGAGCCGCCGCTCCCCTCGGCTCCGGCCCCCAATTCGAACGGGCTGCTTTTGGCGGCCTATCCACGCGTTCCTGCATCCGCACGCAGGACGGCACCGTCATCCTGTTCGAGCCGATGACGGGCAGGGCGGTTTCCGCCCCAGACAGGAAGACGGCAGAGGCGCGGCTGGCGCGCCTCTGCGCCGGGCTCCGCTCCGGCTGATCCGGCCGCGAGCCGGCTTTCGCACCGAACACCCTGACCGTGGCCCCGACCGGGCCCGAACCCTGAGCCTTACCGACGGTGCGCTTTCAAGCGCTGCCGAAGGCGGACCCTTGGATGGAGCCTGGACATGGCAAGCTACAGCGATGCCGAATTGCAAGAGATCGCCCGCTGGCTGAAGGACGGGCTTTCGGCCTCGAGGATCGCCGCGGCGTTCAGCGCGCTGCGCGGCAGTCCGGTGTCACGCAACGCCATTATCGGCGTCGTCCACCGCAACGCCATGCTGGGCGCGATCGGCTTTGCCCATGGCCGCGGGATGCCGCCGGTCGCCAGGCAAGCCGCCGGGGAGCGGGCAATGCGCAAGCCCTCGGCCGCAAAGCAGGCAAAGGACAAGGCCAACGGCAAGGCGGCTGCGGAAAACCGCGCCGGCGTCCATGCCGCCGACAGCACCGTCCTGCGCAAGAACAAGGTCCGGCCCAGACACGATTCTTCGCCGGCCTGGCTGCCGCCGCGCCTGTTCGTGCGCGAGGTGGGGGTGCTGATCGCCGATGGCGAAGCCTATCGTTTCAAGGTGCCGGCGCCGCCGCGCGGACCGATCGGCCGCCAACCGCATGGCGTGGCGATGCGCTTCATCGACTGCCTGTTTTCCCGCTGCCGCGCGCCGCTCGACCTGACGGTGGGAGAGGATGCCGAGAACGACGCGCCAGGCGGCCGGCCCGGCGCCGACATGCTGTGCTGCGGCATGCGCACAAGGGCGCTGAAAAGCTACTGCAGCTACCACCAGGCGCGGTTTCAGAGGCGAGTTTTGGAGTGAGCAACCCTTCTTCCCGTTTGCGGGGAGGTGAGACGTGGTCCGCGAAGCGGACGAAAAGCCAATTGCTTGGCTTTTCGAACGGCGAACGCCGGCAGACGGATGAGGGGCAGCGCTGAGATGGCAGGATTGAAAGCAGATATGAACTTCAAGCATCCGATTCAGATGCCACTTATTGAAGCGCTGGCGCTGCCCCTCGTTGCCCTGCCGGGCATTTCTCCCCGTATATTGACGGGGAGAAAGACGCTTGGCCTATTTCGGCATCTGCCGACCCTGCTTGGGCATGCGGCTCTGCACGCTGCGTGCCTCCAGCTTCATAGCCGGACCACCCTCGGCAACCAAGACCCCGGCGACGCGGGCAAAGCCGGTAAACACTTTGATGGCGTCGGATTCCGATATCTGCGCGGCGATCGCGGCACTGCAGGCGTTGAGCGCGCTGCGGTAGACGTGGCCGCGCCGCTCGATCGGCCAGCGCTGCAGGAAATCGGCGGCGTCGCTGACGCTGTCGATCTCCTCGACGTACCCGTCCATGCTGACTTTGAGCGGCACTCCGGTTTTCATTGTACCCACGGCGTTCACCTTCAATCTCGACGCGGCTTTAAAGCCTGCGCTTATAAACGCATGAGGCCGTCGCGCGGTTGCATCTCCGTCGCGACAGTATCACGGGTTGGCGGCGGCATCGAGCCATTCATGCGCGCGGCTTCTCGGCCTGGCCACAAATATGCCCTGCTGCCTGGCGGCCTTGCTGAAGGCCTCGAACGCGGTGCTCGGGCGGCAAGTGCCCTCGATGGCGAGCCTGACCAGCCTTGCGGCATCGAGATAGCTGGGCGCGGTCTTGTCGGGCCATTGCTGGCGCAGCGCCGTCTCAGCATCGGCCACCGAGCCGACCAGCATGGTCTTGTTGTCGCAAAAGCGCAGCGTAATCGGCATGAAAGCCGTCATCGGCAAACCTCCCCTTGGATTGGTCGCGGCATAACGTGCGGATCTGCGGCTGGTTCCATTAGCTGGCGTGTAAGCAAGGGTCCGGCATGAGCGAGCGGCCCTTCATGCAGCTCTACGTCTCCGATTTCGTCGGCGACACGTTGCAGCTCTCGACCGAACAGATCGGCGCCTACATGCTCATGCTGATGGCGATGTGGAACGCCGGCGGCCGGCTGCCCGACGACGATGCCAAGCTGGCGCGGGTGGCGCGGCTTTCGCTCAAGAAATGGCGCGCCATCAGCGTCGATCTGTTGATCTTCTTCGAGCGCGAGGGCGGCGAGATCGGCCACAAGAGGCTGACCAAAGAGCTGCACAAGGCGCAGGTCAAAAGCGAGGCGAGGGCCGCCGCCGGGGCGCGCGGCGGCGTGGCTACTGCGTTGAAAACAAAGGCGCATGCGGGGGCAAATGCCGGCACTTTGCCGCGGCATTCTCCAGACTCCAGAAACCAGAGTGAAAAAGCTTCCGCTTTTTCCCCTGCGGATGAAACCAAAATGGCTCGCGTCTTTTCGGGGAAAAAACCGCCTGGCTGGCAGCGGCCGAAAACCCATTCCGACGCCGCCAACGCCATCATCGAGGAGATCCGCAGCCATGACCGCAGCCGAACTGCAGCAGGCGACGAAGGCGCTGGCCGCGATGTTCTCATGCTTCCCGCAATCCGTCCTGACTGATGTCGAGATGCAGATGCGCGGCTATCTCGACGTGGTGCGCGACGCCGAGCTTGCCGATCTGCAGGCCGCCATCCAGCGCTTCGTGCGCGGCGAGGTGAAAAGCGGCAACGCCCAGTTCTGCCCGTCGAGCGCGCAGCTCTGCATTGAGGTGCGGGAGCGGCGGACGATGCGCGAGCTGATGGCGAGAAGGACGGCTGCGGTTCCCGCGAGGCAGGTGGCGGGATGATCAGACAGGTCGGCGGGACAGCGCCCCCCTCTGGCCTGCCGGCCATCTCCCCCACACGGGGGGAGATCGGATGCGTCACGGCCTTCGCCAATGGCCAACGTTGGAGGAGGGCGCCGCTGACGACGCTGCCAATCTCCCCCTTGTGGGGGAGATGCCCGGCAGGGCAGAGGGGGCGCTGTCCCGCCAACCTGTCTAACCAAAACACCACAACCAACCCAAGGAGCCACCCCATGCCCAAAAAGACCAAACCCGCCAAACCGCAGGCGCCGAAGCTCCCCAAGGCCCAGGCCGGCGAGACGCTGGTGAGCCACAGGCAGGCGACGAAGGAGGCGAGACCGGCGACGCCGATGACAATCACCGCCATGCGCTTGCCCTGTTGCAGCCAGGCCGCGAACAGCAGCAGCGCCGGCCAGACGAGATAGAACTGCTCTTCCACCGAGAGCGACCAGAAATGGATGAACGGGTTGCTGAACGCATCGGCGGCGAAATAGTCGAACGACCAGCGCAGCAGCCACAAATTGATGGCATAGGCCGACGCATACATGGCGCCGCGCGAATAGAGCGCCTGCTCCTGCGGCGCCAGGATGAAGTAACCGGCTGCGAGCGTTGCCAGGATGACGAATACGGCTGCCGGCAAAAGCCGCCGGGCGCGGCGGGCATAGAAGCGCCAGAGGTCGAGCCGGCCGGTCTCGGTGATCTCGCGCATCAGATGCGTCGTGATCAGCCAGCCGGAAATGACGAAGAAGATGTCGACGCCGGCAAAGCCGCCGGGCAGGGCAGTGAGGCCGAAATGATAGGCAACGACGCCGCCGACCGCCAGCGCGCGCAACCCCTGTATATCGGGCCGGAACGATGCCGCCATGATCACTCCTTCGCTAGCCGGCCTCGCGTGTCGGCCTGGACAGGGAATATTGCAGTGCAGCAAATTTTTCGCAATGCAACATGGCAAAAAAGGGAAGATGGCAGAAATCGATCTCCTGGCCGGTGCCCGGATCGATCTGAATTTTAGCCGTCGCTTGACAAGCGGCGATGCGGCATCCCTATGTCAAAATGAGGGATTGGCAGGGATCAGCAGATGAAAAAGACCTATACGAAGCCGGTGCTTGCAAAGCGCGAGAGATTGTCCACCGTCGTGGCGTGCCCGATTTCGCAGTGTGTAATGTAAAATAAAGCCGGTTCTGGTGAAGCGCGAGAAGCTGTCCGGCGTCGTCGCCTTCGTGGCGTCCGGTCCGATCTGAGCGTGCGTGGAGCCTTTTCGCCGGCCGTTCGTGGTGACAATGCAACAGGGCGGCATTTCCGGCCGCCTGCACCGCGCTGATATCTCGGCCGCGGCTTGACGCAATAGGTCCATGGTGCAATCTCGGCCCATCACTTGGGCAAGGGGATATCATGAAGAAGACCTACGAAAAGCCGACGCTGCGCAAGCGCGAGCGGCTCTCCCGCGTCACCGCGATCGTTGCCGTGTCAGGAAAGCCGGTATAAGCCGGCCGGGATTCGCAGCTCAACAAGAGGGCGGCGCTCAGCCTGCCGCCTTCGCACTCCGCCTGGCGTAAAGGCCTACGACTGCCGCCGCCACGACCAAAGCGGCAAACACCGACAGCTTCTGTTGCGTCGCGCCTTGCGGGCCGAAGGCGACGGCATACATGGCGCGGCCGGGGATGAAGGTCAAAAGCCCGGTAATGACCAGGCCGAAAATGTAGGTGCCCTGCATGATGCGGCGGTGGGCGGCAATGTTGCCGCCGCGCGCGGCCCGCACGCCGCGCCACAGCATCACCAGCACCAACAGCGACAGAAGGTGGATCGGGCTGAACGGCCCCCACAGCCGGATCGTCCAAATGAACAGGCCGGAGCCGGCAACCGCCGCCATCAGCGCCACCCAGACACGGCCAAGCGCCCGGTGCAGCCGGTCGCCCTTGGTGCGCCAGAGCTGCATGGCGCCGAGCAGCAGCGCGGCGATGGCGATCAGCGCATGGAGCTGGATGACCGGCGAAGCATGGAGCAAGGGGCTGAGCGACATCGGTGTTCTCCGGGGGTGATGGATTATTGCCGCGAGAGCCATGCGCCGGCAAGACCGCCCGGACCCTTCTGGCGCCCGCGCGATTATTGCGTGCGATTCGCGTCAATTTTGATCCAGATCAAAGTGCCGAACGCTTATTCGCGGAAGCTCATCGACGAGGCGCAGTCGCCTTCAGGGCGGGGCCTCCGGCGGTTATTGGCCGCCGCGGTTTCAACGCATCGGAGGAGATGCATGCAAAGCCCATCCATCCAGCCGCTCTGTGAGCCGTGCGCTGTCCGCCAGGCATCGTCATGTGGCCACTTCAGCAAGGAATTGCGCGGCGAACTTGCGGCTATCTCGTATCTGCGCGCCTTCCGCAGGGGCGAGACCGTGCAGGCCGAGGGCGAAGACGTGGCTTTTGTCGGCAATGTCTTGTCGGGCATGCTGCGCATTCAAACAACCATCGGCGACGGACGGCGCCGGCTGGTCGGTCTCTTGATGCCTTCGGACTTTTTCGGCAGGGCCCTCACGGGTCCCTCAAGGGTGGCGATCGGGGCGGCGTCCGACGCCATCGTCTGCTGTTTCGAGCGCGGCGCCTTCGAAAGCCTGTCCGGGCGATTTCCGCAGCTAGGCCGGGAATGGATGCACGACAGCCTCGACGAGATCGACGCGGCGCGCGACTGGATGGTGCTTCTCGACAGCCCCTCCGTCAGCGCTTTGGTCGCAAGCTTCCTGTTGATGCTGTGCCGGCGTACCGAGGCCTGTACGTTGACGCCGACCGGACGCTTGCTGGTCAGCATCCCCATCAGCCGCAGCGACATGGCGGCCTATCTCGGCACGACGGTGGAGACCATCGGCAGGACCATGCGGAAAATGAGCAGCCTCAACATCATCAGGATCCATGAGCCCCGGCATTTCGAGGTTCTCGACGAGGCACGGCTGATGAAGCTGTCGAGCCATGAGGAACTGGTGCGCCACAACCGCGTGACGCTGGCCATCGCGCCGTGACTCTGGCGGGCGCCGCCTGGTGCGAGGGCCTTACGGGGTCGGCTCGATGACCTTGCGGCCGCGCGTCAGGTAGGCCAGCAGGCCGAGCAGCAGGAAGCCCACCACCCAGCATGCCACAAAGGCGACGATGCCGATGGCAGCGCCGAGGTCGACGCCGAGGCTGACGACGTTGCTGCTCAAGCCCGGCAGCTTGTCCGCGGCGCCCATGCCGACATCGGCGGCCCACAGCATCACGATGTTGAAGCCGATGAACAGGAGCAGGAAAAACCAACCGAAGAAGCCGCGCTTGTGCCTGACTGCTTCCATTTCTCAATGATCCTCCCCCCGACAAAAGCAACGCTTGTCTGTCGAAGTATGGACGCGCGACAACCTGCTGCCAATGCGAATCGCAAGTTGGCGGGACGTCGCAGTGTCCGGCGATTTGAAAAAATTCCCGGCACCGCGATCGTTCCCGCCGGCGGCGTCAAAAAAAAGGCCCCACCGGCAGGACCGGCGGGGCATGATCGGAGGTCTGCGATCGCCTTGGGAAGGCGATGCCAGCAGCAACGAGAGCGGCACGCAAAAAGTTTCACTTTTTTCTGCCGGGATTGCCGATGGCTGTTGAAGCTCAGCCGCTTCCAGCCCGGCGGCCCTGGCCGCGCCGTGCGAGAAGGTTTGCCACCACCAGAAGAACGATCGACAGCGCCATCATCAGCGTCGCGGCGGCGGTGATGGCCGGCGAGAGCTTTTCACGCAGGCCGATGAACATTTCGAGCGGCATGGTGCGCTGGCCGGCACTGGCCAGGAACTGCACCACCACCACCTCGTCGAAGGAGGTGACGAAGGCGAAGGCAGCACCCGAAAGCACACCGGGCAGGATCAGCGGCAGCATCACGCGGAAGAATGATGTCAACGGTTTGGCGCCGGAGATGGCGGCGGCGCGCATCAGATTGCGGTCGAAGCCGGTGAGGCTGGCGCCGACAGTGACGACGACGAACGGGCTGGCAAGTGCGGTATGCGCCAGGATGATCCCGGCATAGGTGCTGGCGAGGCCGACGCGGGCGTAGAACAGATACGAGCCGACGGCGGTGATGACGACAGGCACGATCAGCGGCGACAGCAGCAGCGGCATGACGAGGCGGCGGCCGGGAAATTTCTCGTTGGAGAGAGCGATGGCCGTCAGCGTGCCCAGCGTGGTGGCGATCAGCGTCGTGCCAAAGGCGACGATCAGGCTGTTGCCGATCGCCGATTGCCAACGCTGCGTGCCCAGCACCACCTCGTACCAGCGCGTCGACAGGCCTTCGAGCGGGAAGATGAAGAAGGCGCCGCTGTTGAAGGAGAGCGGCACCGGGATCAGGATCGGCACCAGCAGGAACAGGATGACCAGTCCGCACCACAGCCAGAGCAGCGCTATGCGGATGCGTTCACCTGGGGTGGGGTAGGGCGAGAGCAGCATGGCTACACCATCTTCAGGCGGTCGAGGCCGAGGATCCGGGCGAAGATGCCGAACAGAGCCAGCGTGAAGACGAGCAGGATGAAGCTCAGTGCCGCCGCCATCTCCCAGTTCAGTTCGACATTGACGTAGTTGGCGATGAAATTGCTGATCAGCTGGTCGCTGGCGCCGCCGATCAGGGCCGGGGTGATGTAGTAGCCGAGGCACAGGATGAAGGTGAGCAGGCAGCCGGCCATCACGCCCGGGAAAACCTGCGGCAGGTAGACCCGCCGAAACGCGGTGAACGGTTTTGCGCCGAGCGAATAGGCGGCCTTCATCTGCGAGGGCGCGATGGTGCGCATGACGGAGTAGATCGGCAGCAGCGTAAACGGCAGCTGGATATGGGTCATGGCGATGATCAGGCCGATGCGGCTGTACATCAGGTCGAGCCGTTCGGAGGCGATGCCGAGCCACAGCAGCAGGTCGTTGACCAGGCCGAATTTCTGCAAGAGCACCGTCCACGCGGCGGTGCGCACCAGGATCGAGGTCCAGAACGGCAGCAGCACCGCGACGATCAGGATCGCTGCCAGCCCCTTCGGCACGCTCGATATGAGATAGGCCAAGGGGAAGCCGAGCAGCAAGGTGGCGAGCGTGACGGCGGCAGCGACGAAGAAGGTACGCGCGAACACTTGCAGGAAGATCGCCTGTTCGGGCGGCACGCGCTCGATGCCGCCATCGGCGTTCCATCTGAGGTCTAGCGCGCTGAGGAGATAGAACGAGGTGATCGCATGGGTGCCGTTGGCGATCACCGGCCAGGTGCCTGGGGCCGACCAGAAGGGCACGGATTTCATGATGTCGAGCGGCGGCTTGCCGCCGGCGCCTTCGAGTTGGCGCACCGTCTTCAGCACCTGGCTGCGGGCGCCGGGCAGGCGGGCGTTGAGCCCCTTGGCCAGTTCATAAGCGGTGCCCTTGGCCTGGCTGTCGCTGAGGTCGGCGGCGAGCGCGATGAAGGCGGCGTCACCGGGCAGGCCCTGGCCGTTCCAACCGCCGAGCGCCTGGCTGGTGCGCGGCAAGGCATCGGCGATGGTCGGGTCGTAGACGGCGCGCGACAGCAACAGCACGATCGGGATGCCGAAGCTCAAGGCGAGGAGCAGGAGCAGGGGGGCAGCCAGCGCGAGCGTGCGCAGCCGGTCGCCGAATTCGGCGCGCCGCAGCGCCGCCGACACCGATTTCTGGTCGGCGTCGGCGGCTGACCGGCCGCGGGCCAGCGCGGGCCGGTCGAGTTCGCTGGGCTGCAGCGCCGACATATCAGCCCTACTGCGCCAGCCAGGCGTTGAAGCGCTTGACCAGGTCCTCGCCGTAGTCGCCCCAGAACTCGGTGTCGGCGACGAGATAGGCGCCGGCCAGATGGTCGGGCGCATTGGGCAGTTTGGGCAAGGCCTCGGCCGCGACGAAGGAGGCCGCATCCGTGCGCACCGGCCCGTAGGTGATGTAGCTGGCGAGCTTGGCGTTGTTTTCAGGCTTCGAGATATAGGCGAGGTATTTGTAGGCAAGCTCGGGGTTCTTGGCGCCCTTCGGAATGGCGATCATGTCGTATTCGAGGATCTGGTTGTTCCAGACGATCTTGAACGGCTTCTTGTCGGTGTCGATGGCGTTCTGGATGCGGCCGTTCCAGGCGGTGGTCATCACCACTTCCTGCGAGGCCAGCAACTGCGCCGGCTGCGCGCCGGCATCCCACCAGACGATGTCCTTCTTGATGGTGTCGAGTTTCTTGAAAGCGCGGTCGACGCCTTCGGGGGTAGCCAGCACCTTGTAGACGTCGGCGGGGGCGACGCCATCGGCCATCAGCGCCCATTCGAGGTTCTGCGCCGGGAATTTGCGCATGGCGCGCTTGCCCGGGAATTTCTTGGTGTCGAAAAGGTCGAGCACGGAGGTCGGCGCTTCCTTCAGCACGGTCGGGTCATAGGCGAGGATGTCACCGTAAGCATCGAGGCCGACACCGCAATCGAGCGCCGAGCCTTCGATGAATTTGTCACGCGGGCCGATCTTGGAATAGTCGAGGCGCTCCAGAATGCCGGCGTCGCAGCCCTGCAGCACGGTTGCCGTTTCGACCGTCACCAGGTCGATCGGCACGTTGCCGGTGTCGACCATGGCTTTGACCTTGCCGAGATCGCCGAGATATTCCTGCTCGAGAATCTTGGCGCCGGTCTCCTTGCTGAACGGCTCGAACCAGGCCTTGCGCTGGGCATCCTGCCAGGCGCCGCCGCTGGCCATGATCGACGTTCATCGGCGAAGGCGGCGTTACCGATGGAGAAAAGTGCGGTGGCTGCCGTGAATACGAGCAGCCGGGTCTTTGCGATTTTCATTTTTCTTCCCCTGTTTTTGAGATGGACCTGTTTTGGTTGGTTCAGGATGGACCTGTGTTGGCAGCGCCCGCCGCGGCATCGGCAGGAAAGGCGCGGCAGTCCTGGGGTGCGCAGGACACCGTGACGGCCTCGCCATTGGCCATGGTCGCTTCGGGGCCGACCTTGACGGTCAGCACCTGGTCGTTGCCGAGCCTGGCCAGCAGGCGCAGATGGTCGCCGAGGTAGATGCGGCCGTCGACCGTGGCGGGCAGGGCGTTGCCGCCCGCCGGCGTCAGGCTCAGCCGCTCCGGGCGGATGGCGACGTGGCAGGCCGCACCTTGCGCCACGCCGATGGCGAGCGCGGTGAGCTCGCCGCCGCCATTCAGCTTGACGCGGCATTCCTGGCCGGAGACGCGGTCGACGACGCCTTCCAGCGTGTTGTTTTCGCCGATGAAGCTCGCCACGAAGGAGCTTTGCGGGGCGTTGTAGAGATCGTCGGGCGAGCCGAGCTGGGCGATGGCGCCATTGTTGAAGACGGCGACGCGGTCCGACATGGTCAGCGCCTCGCTTTGGTCATGGGTGACGTAGACGATGGTGACGCCGAGCATGGTGTGGATCTGCTTGATCTCGAGCTGCATGTGTTCGCGCAGCTTCTTGTCGAGCGCGCCGAGCGGCTCGTCCATCAGCACCAGGCTCGGCTCGAACACCAGCGCGCGGGCCAGCGCCACGCGCTGCTGCTGGCCGCCCGAAAGCTGCGCCGGCCTGCGGTCGCCAAATTGCTTCAGCCGCACCATGTCCAACGCGCGGCCGACGCGGCCGGCAATGTCGGCCTTGCTCACCTGGCGGACTGAGAGCGGGAAGGCGACGTTCTCCTCGACGCTCATATGCGGAAACAGCGCGTAGTTCTGGAAGACCATGCCGATGTTGCGCTGGTAGGGCGGCAGCCGGTCGACCGGCTTGCCTTCCAGCGTGATGGTGCCGCCGGTCGGCCGTTCGAAACCGGCCAGCATATTGAGCGTCGTCGTCTTGCCCGAACCGGAAGGGCCGAGCAGGGTCAGGAATTCGCCGCGCGCAACGCCGAGGTTCAGCCGTGTCACCGCGAAGGCGCGGCCGTCGTAGGATTTCTCGACATCGACGAAATCGACGAAAGCCGGGCCGGCGGCGGGCGCCGTTGAGGCCAGGGCGAGACCGGCGCTCATCGGGTGCCGTCCCGAAGCATGCCGCTCATGCGGCGGTCTGAAACACTATGCGGCTTGTGATGCATGGTTCCGTCCCATTGGATGCCCGCATCTCTGCGGGTCACTCAAACTTGTATGCTCACACAATCTATCCGAAATCGAGCATAGATGCATACAACTTTGGGCGTCAAGCCGGTATTTGGTGTGATTGTGTGATATTTTCGGACAGAGAGAGAGTCAAATTGAAGTCACACAAGCGCTATTGTCCGGCGAATTGTCTTATGCTAAGCCCACGACAACGCCGAAGCCCCGAATCCATCCACCATGCTCAGTGATCTCCGCCTTACCGAGGATGAAAGTCCGGTCTATCGCCGTCTGGCCGACGCGATCGCCGAGCGCATCAGTGCGGGTACGCTGGCGGTCGGCGACCGGCTGCCGCCGCAGCGCGACATAGCGCGCGCGCTCGGCATCAACGTCACCACGGTGACGCGGGCGCTGGCGACGCTGCAGCAGCGCGGCCTGCTGGAGGCGCGGCCGGGGCGGGGCACGACGGTGGCGGCCAGGCAGGCCGGCGAGCGGCCCGGTTTCGTCTCGGCGCCGAGCGACGAGAGCGGCATCATCGACCTTTCGGTCAATCGGCCGGCCACCTCGGCCTATCTCGACGCGTTGGCGGCGCTGTTGCCGCGCCTGCCCAGGGATCCGCACTATGCCTCGCTGCAGGACTACCATCCGCCGGAAGGGCCGCTGTGGGCGCGCACGGCCGTCGCCGACTGGCTGAAGCCGGTTGCCGGTGACGGCGACCCCGGCCGCGTGGTGCTGGCGGCCGGCGCCCAGCACGGGCTCGACTGCCTGCTTGGCGCGGTTACCCGGCAGGGCGAGGTGGTGCTGGCCGACGAGGTGACCTATCAGGGTATCAACGCGCTCTGCCGCGTGCATGGGCTCGATCTCAGGGGCGTCGCCATGGATCGCGGCGGCATGCGGCCGGATGCTTTCGACGCCGCCTGCGCGCAACTGCGCCCCCGCGCGGTGTTCCTGGTGCCGACGCTGCACAACCCGACGACCATTACGCTGAGCGAAGCGCGCCGTCATGAGCTTGCGGCTGTCGCGCGCCGCCACAATGTGCTGATCATCGAGGATGACGTCTACCGGCCGCTGGCCGACGAGGCCTTGCCTTCCTTCGCCAGCCTGGAGCCGGAGCTGACGGTGCATGTCGGCGCGCTGTCGAAATGCCTGGCGCCCGGTCTGCGGCTCGGCTTCGTCATCGCGCCGCGCGCCATTGCCGGCCAGGTCGCGGCGGCGCTGCGCATCAATTGCTGGAGCATCAGCCCGCTGACGGCGCTGATCGGCGCGCGGATGATCGAGGACGGGTCGGCCCAGCGCATCATCGAGGTGCAGAAACACGAGTTGCGCCAGCGCCAGGCGATCCTCGGCGAAATCCTCGGCCGCTACGATGTCCAGAGCCAGCCGAGCGCCACCCATGCCTGGCTGCGGCTGCCCGAGCCTTGGCGCGGCGCCGGCTTTGCCCGCACCTGCCTGGAGCGCGGCGTGGCCCTTTTGCCGGGCGATGCCTTCGCCGTCGGCCGCGAGCCGGTCCAGCACGGCGTGCGCATCAATGTCGGTGCGGCGCGCTCGCAGGACGATCTGCGCACCGCGCTGACCACCATGGCGGAGCTGCTATCGGCCGGGCATCTGCAACTGCCGGGTTTTGTCTGAGGTCAGGAAATCACAGGGTGACAGAGAAAAACGTCGAGATCGCCGTCATCGGCGCTGGCGTGGTCGGGCTGGCGACGGCGCTACGCCTAGCCAGCGACGGCTGCGAAGTCGTGCTCATCGATCCCAACGAGCCGGGCTCGGGCGCCTCGTTTGGCAATGCCGGCACGCTGGCCGAATATGCCTGCATGCCGGTCGGCAATCCGGCCGTGCTGCGCGCGCTGCCGAAACTGCTTCTCGACGCCGACAGCCCGTTTTCGCTGCGCTGGACGGCGCTGCTGCATCTGGCGCCCTGGCTGCTGCGGTTCGTCAGGCAATCACTGCCGGCCGCCACCCATGCCAACGCCGTGGCGATGGCCGGCCTGCTGGCCGATTCCCTGCCGGCCTGGGAGGAGATGGCTGATGAGGCCGAGGCCGGGGATCTGCTGCGCCGCAATGGCTGCCTCTATCTTTATCGTCGTCCGGGCGATCTTGCCCGCGGCGCGTCGAGCCGCGCCTTGCGCGCCGAATTCGGCGTCGACCAGGCGGTGCTGAACGCCAGCGAAGTGGCCGCGCTGGAACCGAACCTGCCGGCTGTGCAGGGCGGCGGACTGTTTTTTCCGCAATCGATGAACCTGACCGATCCCCAGGCCATGATGGCGCGGCTGCTCAAGGCTGCGACAGACCGGGGTGCCGCCTTGCTGCGGGGCGAGGTGACGGGGCTGCGGGCCGATGCCGGCGGCGTCGAACTCAGCGGTCCGGACCTGCTCCTGCGCGCCGGCAAGGTGGTGATTGCCGCCGGCGCGTTCTCACGCCCGCTGGCGGCACAGGCCGGCGACCGCATCCCGCTCGAAACCGAGCGCGGCTACCACCTCGAATTCGCCACGCCGGCGCCGGTGCTGACGCGTCCGGTGTGCCCGGTCGATCTCGGCTTCTACATGACGCCGATGGCCGGCCGGCTGCGCGTCGCCGGCACGGTGGAACTCGGCCGCCAGGCCGCGCCACCCAATCCGCGCCGATTGGCGCTGCTCGATCGCGGCGTGCGCCAGTTCTTCCCCGCGCTCGGCCAGCCCTCGTCAAAATGGCTGGGCTTTCGGCCGTCGCTGCCGGATTCGAGGCCCGTCATCGGCCCGTCGCCCGGCAATCCGAACATTATCTACGCCTTCGGCCACGGCCATCTCGGCTTGACGCTCTCGGCCGTCACCGCGCGGCTGGTTGGCGATCTCATCGCCGACCGGCGGCCCAACAGCGAAAGACTTGCGCCTTTCGCCGCCGGCCGGTTCTGACCTCGATATCCATCGCCGAGGTTTCAGGGCGATGGCTGTTCGCCAGCAGCTCTAGGATGCTTCTTCTGCTGCGGCTGGGTCAGCGCGCGCGCCGCATCCGCGCCCGCCGCCAGGATGCGGTCCGACAATTCCGTTCCTTCCACCGCGCGGGCCATTTGCAGGGCGCCGATGAGCGCGGCGAAGACGCCCAACGCCACGCTTTCGGGATCGCGGGTGTGCGGCGGCAGGTCCTTGGCCAATTGGTGCACCAGGGTCAGCAGCTTTTCAGTGTAGAGCGCACGCGTCTCGGGCGGTTGACGGGCGATTTCCGGCAACAGCGCGGCGGAAGCACAGCCAATCTCCGGATGATCCCGGTGCTCGGGCGACAGATACATCGCCATGGCCAGTTCCAGGCCGCCTGAGGCCAGTGCCTGCTGCAATTGCTGCGACTGGATCTCCAGTGCCGATGCCATGCTCTCGCGCACGAGGTCGGCCTTGGACTGGAAGTGCGGATAGAAGGCGCCATTCGTCATCCCGGCGTCGCTCATAATGCTGGCCAGTCCGGACGCGGCGATGCCGTCACCTCGGAAGCGGTGCGAAGCGACCTCCATGATCCGGCTGCGTGATGCGTCCTTCCGGCCCTTGTCGTAGCGCATGATGGCTCCTTCTCGTTTCCCTATTGCATTATGATCGTAATGTGATATTACGACCATAATTCAACCGCCGACCGCAGGCAAGACCTCTTATGTTTGGAGCCTTAACAATGAACCGGAATTCGGGAAAGACCGCTGTTGTGACCGGCGCCTCCTCAGGCATTGGCCGAGCCATCGCCGAGACTTTGGCACGCGCCGGCTTCACGGTCTTCGGCACCAGCCGCAAGGCATCCAACCAGAGTTCGAACGGTGTATCGATGCTGGCTTGCGACGTGACCGACGACGCGTCCGTCGCGTCCCTGGTCTCGACTGTCCTCGGCAGGACCGGCCGGATAGACCTTCTGGTTAATAATGCCGGTGTCGGGCTGTTGGGAGGCGCGGAAGAGTCATCCGTCTCGCAGTCCAAGGCCTTGTTCGACGTCAACCTGTTCGGCGTCATGCGTATGACGCACGCGGTGTTGCCGTCGATGCGGCGGCTGGGCGAGGGGCGTATCGTCAATATCGGCTCGATCCTGGGGGTGGTCCCGGCGCCGTATTCGGCACATTATTCGGCCGTCAAGCACGCGCTTGAAGGCTATTCGGAATCGCTCGACCATGAGGTTCGCGCCTTCAACATCCGCGTTTCGGTTATCGAACCGGCATTCGTGCGCACCGTGTTCGACCAGAACGGATTCGAGCCCGACTCCACCCTGAAGGAATATGATGAGGCGCGGGCCGGCTTCCAGGCACTGCTTCGCGAGGTGATGCCCAAGGCCGATCTGCCTGATGTGGTGGCGAAGGTGGTTCTGCGGGCGGCGACCGACCGGCATCCGCTGCGGCGCTACACCGCCGGCAAGGCAGCGCGGCAGGTCAGCATGCTGCGCCGGTTCGCGCCGGCCGCGATGTTCGACAAAATCTTGCGCAAACAATTTCGCCTGCCCGTCTGAACGACGCCGCGGATATAACAGCAACATCGCCGATCTTGTCCGGCGCATCCCCAAGTGGGACCGACGATGCCTTGCGCCTTCGCTGTTCGTGCCGGCCACCGAGATCATTTTTAGAAAGTGACCATGATGAAAGCCTTTGTTGTCGACAAGTATCAAAAGAAGGGCGCGCTGCGGCTCGCCGAGATGCCGGAGCCTGAGTTGCGGGACAATGATGTCCTGGTCGAAATTCACGCCGCCGGGGTGAACCTTCTCGATTCCAAACTCCGGGATGGGGAGTTCAAGCTGATTTTGCCCTATCGCCCGCCCTTCATCCTGGGCCACGACGTGGCGGGGATCGTCGTGCGGGCCGGATCGAAAGTCCGCAAATTCAAGCCCGGTGACGAAGTCTATGCGCGGTCGCGCGATGGGCGGATCGGCACGTTCGCCGAATTCATCGCTATCGATGAGGCCGACGTGGCGCTGAAGCCCAAAAACCTCAGCATGGAAGAAGCCGCCTCGATTCCGTTGGTGGGCCTGACCGTCTGGCAGGTGCTGGTCGAAGCAGCCGGGCTGAAGAAAGGTCAGAAGGTGTTCATCCAGGCCGGCTCGGGCGGCGTGGGGACCTTCGCCATCCAGTTGGCGAAGCATCTCGGCGCGACCGTCGCGACGACAGCGAGCGCGGCCAATGCCGATCTGGTGAAAGGTCTCGGAGCCGATATCGTCATCGACTACAAGAAAGACGATTTCGAGAAAATCCTGCAAGGCTACGACGTCGTCCTGAACAGCCAGGACGCCAAAACGCTCGAAAAGTCCCTGCATATGCTGAAGCCGGGCGGGAAACTCATCTCCATCTCCGGTCCGCCGGATCCGGCATTTGCCAGCAAGCAGGGGCTGAACATCGTCCTGAAGCTGATCCTGCGCCTGCTGAGCCGCAGCATACGCAGCAAGGCCAGACGCGCCGGTGTCGGATATCAGTTCCTGTTCATGTCGGCGCAGGGCGAGCAGCTGGGCGAGATCACCTCGCTGATCGAATCCGGCATCATACGCCCCGTCATCGATCGGACTTTTCCGTTCGAGAAGACCAACGAGGCACTGGCCTACGTCGAAGCGGGGCGCGCCAAGGGCAAGGTCGTCATCAAGGTCAGATAGTGTTCGGCGCAAGACCGTCGCTTCAGGGCGTCGGCGCCGTCTCGATCTCCTGGAGATAAAACACCTTGCTCGGCTGCAGATGGTCGACGCAGAGCTGCGCCAGCACCCAATTGTCCCTGCGCTTCAGCGCCTCGATCATCATTGCGTGGTGTTGGCGCGAGACGTCGAGCTTTTCGCGGTCGGCCAATGAATTGGCCCGCACGGGCAGGCTGAGCCGCATGTAATGCTCGATCGAGGAGACGAGATAGGCGTTGCCGCAGGCCGAGAACATTGTGAGATGGAAACGGTCATTGGCCTCGTGGATGCCTCTGAGATAGCCATTGTCGACATGGCCGCTGTAGGTGCGGTGAATGTCGGCCAATTGTGCGACCAGTTCGTCGCTGACCGGAAGCGGGATCATCAGCGCCGCCTGGCGCTGCAGCATTTCGCGCACCTCGTAGATCTGGCGCACCTCGTCGGGCGAGAGCCGGCGCACCATGGCGCCCTTGTTGCGCTCGCGCGTGACGATGCCGAGTTTTTCCAGCTGGTAGAGCGCCTGGCGGATGGTGTGACGCGAGACCGGGAAGCGGGCGAGCAGCACATCCTCGACCAGGCGCGTGCCGGGCGCCAGCCGGCCGAAGATGATGTCCTCCTCGAGTGCGTGCACCGTGTCGGCTTCCTTGCCGCCATAGTCGAAGCTGTTGAGCATCACGAATCCCCGTTGTTCCCGGCGCCTTGTCTGGCGGGGATGCCATTCTAAGCGGTTCATCGTTTCACGGAAACGCCGAACCGCTGCGTCTTGCTTGACGCAATTCCCTGGGGAAACCGCTTCACACTCTCTCTGGAATCCCGTGGCCTTCGTGCACAAGGCTGGCCACAAGCTGGTCGAGACGGGGGTCGTCGAGGCTGACGACCCCGGACATCTGCAGCGCGTGCCTAAGGCTGATCCTGCCGGTTTCCTGGCGCATGATGACCGACACGCTAGCTGGTCCGGAACTGGTCAGAACGAAGGCGCTGCCGATCAGCACCGGTTCCGAGAAGGGCGCCCATTGCACGGCCATGACCGACGGCTCCCTGGTCTGGCGACGGTTGATGCCGGCGAAATAGATCCAGTTCAGCCGCGAGATCGCAACGCCATAATGCCAGCCGGGCACGCGCGCTCCGCCCTGGCGATGGCCCTCGGCCCAGCGGGTGACGCGCCTGAAGGTCACCAGCTCGGTGTCGCGCCGCACGAAGGTGACCGACCGCATCAGGAGGTCGGGACGGTCCGGAACCGTGAAGTAGGTGAAGTAGGTGCCGCCGGCGATGGCGGGAGCGGGGCCGCGCACCATGTTTTCGTAGAGCGCCTGGGGTATCGGCGATTGGGCGAGATGCTTGGGAGGAACAGTCGCCGGCGTGCGGTACAGCTCGTCCTCATCGATACGGAAATAACCGCAGATGAGCCTTGCCGTCGCCCGGTTGGGCACGGTCTGCCCCTGCAGGTAGCGCTCGAACTGGGAGCGGTTGATGCCGAGCTCGCGGCACACGGCGGCGACCGACGGATGGCCACCGACGAGCCGCCTGAGATTCGCGGCAAGATTCTTGCGGATTGGCACGACACGCCCCCCGACAGCCGTTCGGACCGTTGTTCAGCAATTGCTTATATCTCGGCAATCTCGCACATTGCGACGGTTTGACGAATGGGACCTTTGGCCAATGCACCTGGGACCGTTGGCCGATCCGATCGAAATTGGGCCGATCGAATACTGGTCGCCAGCGCGGCCGCGGCCCCGAGGCGTGGAACTGTACGTTTCTTACATATCGCCTATGCAAGTCATGCGAATGGGCGTAATTTAGGACGAAGAGCGACCTGGATCGGCCTCTCGACATCGAATGATGGAGAGTGCTTTGGACCATGCAGAGCTGATCGATCTTCTCGACTATACTCACGCTCAACTAAACAAGATCCGCCAGGCGGTCGCGGCAAGCGATCACGCCGGCGCCATGTTCGCCATCGATTGCCTGATCGGCGCGGCGGCCGAACAGACGAAGTGCAAGCTCGCCGACCTGGAGCATGCGGGCATGCCCGTCGGCAGGGATGCGCCCGCCGGCGGAAGCGGCGCTGTCGCGCACTTCCAGGCAAGGGCCGCCAAGCCGGACGCAGGCAAGGCAGCAACGCGTGTGAGGCGCCTGCCTTGAGCCTTTTCGCCAGACTTCGCACCGGCAGCAAATCAGCGGTCTTGATCCGCTACAAATATGCCAGGTTGGGTTCGTCTCCGATGGACGGCTACGACGCACATGAGAACAGCAATGATTTTGTCGTCGAGCATCCGGACTGGCGGGTGGTGCGCGGCTGGCTGATGTCCCCAGGCGACATTCTCGACAAGCATGTGATCGTCGAGAATCCCCGGACCGGGCAGCGCCTCGACGTGACGCCGCTCGATCCGCGCGTGCCATTCTTCGAGCATCCGGGCACGGCGGAAGAGTTCGACGGATTGTGGCACCAGATCAGCATGCCTGCCTATCCGCGACCGGGGCGGCCTGTCTTCGACGTGACAAAGGACATCGACCGCGGCAGCAGTGGCGCCGTACCCGACCAGGGGCTGCGGGCGCCAAAGCCCGACAACGATGAGTGAAGCCAAAGCCGCCGCCCATTTCACCGATCAGCGGGAGGCGATCTCGCCGATCAGCCTGGCATGATCTTGCCGATCAGCCTGGCGTGATCGTTCCGATCAGCCTGATATATTCGGCTTCGGGCTCGCCGTAACCGCCATTGGCGAGTTCCAGCAGCCCGGCGCGGTCGCGAATGACGATCTCGCCGCGGCGCGAGCGGATCAGCGCGCGGCCTTCCAGCAATTGCAAGGCGACTGTGACGCCGGGCCGCCGCACGCCAAGCATGATGGAGAGGAATTCGTGGGTGATGGCCAGGCGTTCGCCGGGCACACGGTCGTCGCACATCAGCAGCCAGCGCGCCAGCCGCTCCTCGAGTTTCAGCCTTGCGTTGACCAGCGCCGTACAGCCGGCCTGGGTGTGCAGGGCGTTGACGAAACGCAGGAGGAACAGGCGCAAGGTCGGGCTTGCCGCAAGGGCTGCCTTGAAAGGCGCGGCATCGATGCGGATAGCTTCGCCTTCGAGCTGTACGAAGCATGCATGCGCCGAACGATTATCGCCCATCACCAGGGCGGTTCCGGTCATGCCTTCGAAGCCGATGAAGCCGACCTCCGCCTCGTGGCCGCTCGCCGTCCTGGCGACAACCGAGCCAATGCCCTGTTCGAGAAAATAGACCGCCTCGATCGGGACATCGGGCGTGACAAGCATCATGCGCAACGGCAATTCGCAGCGCTGCATATGCGGCTCCAGCAACGCCAGATCATCCGCGCTCATACGCAGCAGCAGCTGGTTTCGGTATTGATGGTTTCGGTCGAGATCAGGTCTAGTCATAGCTCGGCCCCATGCAGGGCAAGAGCCATCCGATCTCCCAGCCGTCCGCGCCCGTATCAACGTGCCGACGATTGGCTAGATATAGGGGCTTTGAACGAAGAAACCTACGAATACAGTCTGGAATTCGATGCACGGCGTCCCCCACTGCCGCTCGCATACGAAAAGATCGACGTCAAAGTTAGTGTCGGAAACGTACCAATTCACCGTTGGTACAAAACCGACATTTCGCGCAGAGGCCTGCCTGCGAGGATGGCGCTGAAAATCCGCCGGCTAAACGATCTAACGTCTGTGGGCGTGTGCTCGGTTTGGTCCCGGGGATTTGCCGAAAGGGATGCCTGAAAAGCCCGCCACGGCTTGCGGTTTAGGACAAACCAGCGGCCCGTTCCAGGGCCGCAATCCGCTTGTCGGTTTTCCGCCTGTGCGACCTGCATGAGCGTATCGATCTCGATCATCCAACTCGGGTGCTCCCGCCATTGCGGAGGCTGCAATGGCACAAGACCATTCAGGCAAAAGCGTAACGGCGCTCGAATGCGAGATCGTTCGCGGTGCCTTCAGACGATCGGTCGTGGAAAGACGCGTCGCCGAAAGGGATAGGCGCCAATGCAAGACTGCTGGCGCGAATTGACCGAACTTGACGAGATCGATCCAGACATCCTGGAGTGGATCACGCGCATGTAGCGTGGTCTGGCTATGCCTGTTCCACGCTGGTTCGCGCCGCCTCTTCCTCGAGCTTCTCAAGCTTGGCCTTGATCTCCTTCGGGTCGGCATGTTCCAGCCCGACAACATCGTTCTGGTGTCGTTCAGCGCGACGATGATCTCGTCGAGCTTGGCGTGGATGGCGGCGGTGTCGCGATAGCCCTGGATCAGGACGACCCCGGTGATGACGATGGCGGCGACCGACAGCGCATAGGTGACGGCGTTTGTCAGGCCGAAAGGCACCAGGGCGGTGCACACCACCATGGCGACGATCATGACGTAAAAGCCCGGCGGGCGAGACAGGAAATCGGCGGCGACGAAAAGGATTTTGTTCATGCTGCCCGCCAACGCTCCTGATGTTCACCAGCGCCCCTGATGCCTGCAAGTTCGTGAAAGGGGTTTTGTTCCAGGAACTTAGGCAACCTCCCGAAGTTGTGCACAAGGAGAAGGAGGCCAACCATGCCGACATACCAGATCGACGAGATGGACGGAGATGAGCTTTCGGCTTCGCATGTCGCCAGTGCTGCAAACGCTCTTGAGGCGCTGCGCAAAATCACCGGCAAGGCGATTTCGACGCAAGCCTTGCAGAGCCACTGGTTCAGGGTGATCGACGAAGGCGAGGGCAGCGTGTTCGAATACAGCGTCGAGCACATACTCACCGCACGTCGCTAGTTTTGCCCGTCGTTTTGCGGCCGATGGGCTTGCGTTTCGGGGTGGCCTTGGCTGAGGCAAGCGCTTCCGCCGAAAGCCGCTGCTCGCGCAGCCGAGCGGTTTTGGCTTCACGCGCCTGGCGTTCCAGGTCAATGATCGTTTGGGACTCGCGGGTGGCGCGGTCAATCCGGTCCTTGTCCTGGGGCAGTCGGGCCACGGCATTTCTCTCCTTTGCTTCGGTGGCACTGAAAATGCGGACCGAAAGAAAATGTTCCGGCAGCCGGGATTCGGTACGAAAACGACATCACATTTGCTGTTTTCACTGATTGCTCATTCGTCTTTCCAGATGACTCGCTTTTCCCATCTGATTTCGACCAGACGCCTGAACCGTATGGTCACCGCCTCTTGCCCGACGGGGTGGAACAGTTCCGCGTTCATTGATTCCTTGCGCCCGCATTTTTCGCAGCGAACCTTGGCCCTGACGTCTTCGATGCTCACATTGCCGATGACCTCGCGAAGTTCCTTGGGCTTGTAGAAACGCTTGATGTTGCAATGGCCGCAGCGGATGCGCGCGACCTGCCCGGCGTCATGGGCATGCATAAGGGTCCACGGCATCCCCTTCGGCCATTTATCTGGTTGCTCAGGCATGGCTGAAATGAGGAAAATATTCCTCTCCCGTCAAGTGCCTGTCAGGACAAAGATCGTTATTTCGTTCGCAACGGGCAACAGAGCCACACCGGCCTGGCGGCCGTCCGGCTAATGGTCTGTGCAGTCATCCGCTTTCGGGGCGCACGGTTTCCACCAGAAGCGACCCTGCCGGAAGCGGGCGCAACAGTTCGGCCTCGGGCCTGGTCAGAGCGATCCAGGCTTCCCAGTTCTCAGGCCGTAGAACCACGACCTGGCGGTTGTGATAGGGCGCGATGTCCGGCCCGGGATCCGTCGTCAGCATGGTAAAAGTGGGTGGCTTGTTGCCGACGGCTTCACGCCACAGCCCGGCGATGGCCAGAAACGGCGCGCCGTTGAGCGTAAAGCGATGTTTCGCCTTCGGATATTTCGCGCCGGTGAATTCGAAGAATCCGGATGCCGGCACAAGACAACGTTTGCTGTTTGCGAATTGCCGGCCTTCGGAGCGGAAGTTGAATACTGGTCCGCCTTTGGGGCCGGCCGGTGGAAACCCGAACGTCATCGAAGAGAGCTCGATAGCGTTGCTGCCGGCGGCGGCGCGCATTATGGGCGCCGGGTCGTTGATGCGAATGTCGTCGGCCTGGTGCAGGTCGAGTTCGGTCTGATGGCTGGGTATTCGAAGCGCCAGGGACTCCATCATCCGGCAATATTCAGCCCACGCTACATGCTGTTCGTAATCATTGCACATGTGTCTCAACCCCATTTGCAGCGATCGAGTTCCAAACCGTTGCCGAGCTGGTGAAGCGGCCAAGGAACAACGCCATGCCAAGATACCAGATTGACTGACATCCCCATGCAAAACCATTTAGCCGCATGGCTGAGTTGTTCAGTACGAAAACGACATCACATTTGTTGTTGCGCGCGCGCACGATCACCTTAGAGATCAAGTGTTACCGGCCACGAAACGGGCGCTGGTGCTTGAGAGTGCCGTGTACTCCCGCCCTGCGCGGAGATCAGCGATGGACGACGAACCCGACCCCGGCGGCGTGATATCCGCTCACGATTCCCACATTTTGCGGAAGGCCTTCAAGACATCGATTGCCGAACTGCAACTGCCGGAAGCGCAATGGGTGGAACACGCCACTGCGATGATGCGCGATCTCACCGGCAGCCTTCACGTCGATACCGGCTTCATCGAGTGGATCATCCGCAAGCATCCGGCTGCCGGGCTCGCGAAGGACGACGGTAACGTTGAAGATCATCTTGTTGCGGTGACATTAGGCATACGTGCCACCCTTGGGGGCCTGACCGCACCTGCCGAAATGCTGATCGAGGTTTTAAACTTCGAAGCCCCGGCGGACGCTGTCACGCCGCCGTCGACGCGATAGGCTGATATCCTCACCCATCCGCACGCTTGGTCTTGCCGGCGCCCTGTTCGCCGCTCAGAAGCCCGAAGTCGGCTGAACGCGTGCCGCTGTTGGCATGCAGAAAGCCTTCCGCGGCCAGGCCGCGGCGCAGCAGCTCCCGCACGGCGGCCGCGCGGCTCGGCATGCGCTTGTCGAAACGCCATGTGTCGAGCGCCGCGAATTCCTCTGCGTTCAGCATGACTTGCAGCCGTTCGGGGCGTTCAAGATTGTCGGTCATCATGGCCTCCTTCTCAAGGCAATCCAGCCGGTGAGCCGAATGAGTAAGTGACGTATGTGCCTCACAATCTGCCAATGGCCCATTTGGTTCCGAGGTAGCCAAATACATTTGTTGCATCAGCTACTCAAAGTGCCTCTGTTGCGTCACAGGCTAAACATACTAACTGATTGATTTTATTAATAATTTGTTGAGATTTGTCTTGCCTTAACGAAGCGCCCGGCGCATGGTGAAAGTGAGGGAAAATCCAGTCCTGCGGACAGGAGTTTGCCATGCATAATTACCCGATCGAACTGCGCGACGACCTGAATTACACTTTGGTCAAGACAATCTACGAGTTTGGAATCGTCAACGTTCCGGTCCTGGCCGCGCAACTGGCCGACCGCCACGGCGACCTGTCTTTCGCCGACGCCGAACGGCTGGTGCTTGGCTTCGCCCAGCTCTATTCGGCACCGATCGTGTTCGACCGCTCGGGGGGCGATTGGCGGCTGAAAGAGCCTGTCGGTTGGGACAATGACGGCCTGCTTCTCGACATCGTCCATAACGAGTTTGGCCGGGCCGCCTGAGCGGCAATTGACTGTACTTGTCAATGCGTCCGGGGCGTCACTTGCGGATGATCTGAAGGATAATCTCGGGGTCGACAACACGCGATCCGGTCAGGTCCCTGACCATTTCCTCGGCATGGCGTACCCATATGGCTTCAGGCAGCAAACCTTCGGCGACCAGACTTTTGAAGGCGCTGCGAAGGGTATGGAAATCGAGGGCGGAGACCGGGCTATCGGTGTCGTCGTTCATCGTCTCAACTCGCTCAGGGCGGGAGTACGATGTACACTCTCAAGCGCCAGCGCCCGTTCAGTGGCCAGCGACAAGAAGACGGTACGCTTCCGACAATCGGATAGCGAGTCTTGGTACGAAACCGACAAATGTAAGCCCGCCACCGAGGGGTCAGTGGCGGGCTCAATGAAAAGTTGCTTGACTAACTTTCCGGCGCCTTTTTCGGCCGGGGGGCTTCCGAGGCGCAGACAGGAACGGGCTGTCGGCCAAGAGGTTCCGTCCGCACGAAAAGCGGGAGCGGCTCAGAGGTTCAGCCTGTCGCCCGGTCTTCAATAGCGGGGCCTTTGTCGGAAACGACGACCAATCTCCCTCCGACATGCTGGCACCGTTTGCAGACGAGCTTCGATGCCAGCCGCCTTTCGGTGTTGAAATCATAGTGGGTTCCGTAGGTCTCGATCAGGCCATCGAGGTCCAGCGAACGCAGATGACCGCAGCGTGCACTGCCGCAATACATGCTGAGGCCCATGCCCTGTTCCCGAAGCTCGCCAAGGTTCTTCGGCTGCGCAATCGGCAGAACAATACCTGCCGGCTCTACCGGATATGCGACCGCCACCAGGACAGGCTTTCTTATCTCCGCCCGGTCGATGGTGCCGATCGCGTGGACTGCCTTGTCTTCCGCGACGCCCATGAGGGAATCGATCTCTTCCATGGCTTCGATATGCCCGCGGACAAACAAAGCCCGTCGCAGCACGTGCAGCGCGTCTCTCGTTTCGCAAAGTGTCGTGCGCAGGGTGAGGGGCATTTCGCGTTCACTCCTTCATGTAGCTTTCGGGAAGACAATCGGCTTCGACGGCGGCCGCAATGAAAGCCCTGTGGACCTCCCTTGTGCTGCAGCATCCCACCCGCTCCCCCACCAGGGCGGCAAGTGCCGCCAGAAACATGGGACCATTGGACGGCCAGTCGTCTGCCAATGCGTCGGCCATTTGCGGAAGTGTACAAAGCACCGAAATGGTGCCGTCATTTCGCTCGATGGGAATTCCCGAAAACATGTTTGGCCGGTTGACTGTCACGGCATAGCTCCCGCTTGGGCGGGAGAATGTTATGCGCTCTCAAGCACCAGCGCCCGTGCAAAAGCTGATGACATATTAACTAAGCACTTAAATAAGGATCCGTCTATTAACTATGGCGCATCAGTATAATAATATTCATTTTTGTTCAAATTCACAATTTACTTTGTTGGAACCGTACGATTCCGACAAGTTCCCCGGCGAGTATTTGTACCAAACCGACAATCTGGGCGGCGCGGGCAATTCGCACTAAATGCGCGAAGCGAGCCGGGTCAGCCCTACGCGCATGCGCTGGCTATCGGCAAAGGACCGGGCGTAGGATTCCACATCAAACGTGCTCAAGTGCACGTTGCCGTTGATGACGACCCGAACACGCCATTCGCCCATGGTCTCGGTGACTTCGACGCCATCTGGAATGGGTTGTTCTGCTTCAGCCATGACTTTCCTCCCGAAAGGGCGAAAGCACCTGATTTGGCTCCCAAGCGTCCGTGTGCCGCAGACGGCGGACGACTTGGCAATTGTACGCTTCCGACAATCCATTAGCCAGTCAATTCAGGCTCCGAACCGACCGCTCCCAAAAGCCTGGCATATTCAGCTTCCGGCACTCCATATCCGCCACCCGCCAGCGTAATCAGCCCAGGCCGGTCGAGGATGACAACCTCACCCCGGCGCGATCGGATCAGAGCGAGACCTTCCAATTCCTGCAAGGCTATGGTGACGCCCGGCCGTCTGACGCCAAGCATCGTGGCGAGGAATTCGTGGGTAATGGAAAACCGCACGCCCACCACGCGGTCGTCGCACATCAGCAACCACCGGGCCAGGCGACCCGCCAACTTCAGCCGCGCGTTGACAAGTGCGGTATACCCGGTCTGGATCTGCAGGGAATTGACGTAGCGCAACAGGAACAATCGCAAGGTAGGGCTGGTCGTCAGAGCCGCGCCAAAGCGGCTTGCGTCCATGCGCATCGCTTCGCCTTCGAGTTGCACGAAGCAGGCTTGCGGCGAGCGGTTGTCGGCCATCACCAGCGAATATCCAGCCAGTCCTTCAAAGCCGATGAACCCGATCTCAGCCTCCTGGCCGCCGGACGTGCGCGCGACCACCGACGCTATGCCGTGCTCGATGAAGTAGACGGCTGCAATCGGCACGCCGGGCGCCACAAGAGGCATTCTGAGCGGCAGAGCTATCCGGTGCAGACCGGGCTCCAGCAGCGCAAGGTCCTGCTCGCTCATCTTGCGCAACAGTTCATTGCGGAATTTTGGTTGAGCGGAGGCCTCGTCGGCCAATGCCTGGCCGGTGACAATCGATTTTGGAATTTCGTAATTCATCGTGTAGCTCCCGCAGGGGCGGGAGTACGATCGACACTCTCAAGCGCCAGCGCCCGTTCAGTGGCTAGCGACAGGAGAACTGTACGCTTCCGACATTCCGATAGCGAGTCATTCCGTGCGGGTAGTGTCTCAGTTTGAAATTCGAAATGCGCGCGCCATTCCCTGCGGCTATGTCAGCCGGTGTGCCGCTCGAAATCATGGCGCCGCGCCTGCATCTCGGCGAGCAAATCAACTTCGTTGAATAGGCCATGTTGAAAGACAGATATTACGACGATCGCCAACCCTTCGGCATCGCTGGACGCGCTATCCCATTTGCAGTCGGAGCACATTTTATCGAATACACGCTGGCAGATAGCCAAGTCTTGCGGACTCAGGAACTCGCTTTGGGGAGTACGACTAAGCATCTCGACGCCTCACGGGGCGAGAGTGCGATATGTCTCTCAATCAGCGAAGCCCTTGGCCCGATCGCCGATAGACCATTGTACGCTTCCGACAATCGGTTAGCGGGTCATTCCTCTGGATGGCCTTCCTCCAGACGGCCTTTTTGTAAGCCGCACTTGCAGGGCTTCGGCGCGACGGCGTCCGTCTTCTACCCGTGCCGAATGGCTTCTTCCGAATATCTTCTCAGAGGGGGGTGTGGCGACGAAATAGCGGAGTGATCCGCCTCATCAGCTTGAGGGAAGCGCAATGCTCCGCCGCCACCTGAACCAACTGCCTCAGCAGGCGATGGTTCCATGATTGCCGGTTCGACCGCCCACAAGACAGGCTGTTGTGGAGATGAAGACTGGCGATCGACCTCGCCCAGCCATTCAGCATAGCAGGCGTTCATGGCGACATGCAGTTCCGCGGACTTGTCCATGCCGCCCTGGAACAGTTCCATGACACGGCGGCCAAGCCGCTCCCGCGCCGCGTGACCCGCACCAATGCGGGCCTGGCGACAATACTCGTCGAGCACTTTGGCCAGGATCGAAAGCTGATTTGAGTCCACCGAACAGTTTGGCATCATCGCGTTTTTCCCATCGGCGGGGCGAAAGCGCGAACGACTCTTTCAAGCGCCAGCGCCCATTCAACAGCCGGCGGCAGAGCGACTGTACGCTTCCGACAATTGGTTAGCCAGTCCCGCGAACTGTTCGGAAACGTACCAAGCGACCTCCTTCATTGTTCGGCCACAGGCAACTCGCTAGCTTCGCGGGGGTGGACCTCGGGTGCCCCCTTGACCGACACGGGCACCACCCCAAGCCGGCATTGCCAGCGGTGAAAATGCCTCGATTGCGGGTCTGCGAATGGAGACACCGATGCCGAGAGATAGATCCGCCTGATGGCAGGGGACAGATTCGAGTGCCTGAAGGAAGATTCCGGCGACTGGATGGTGTGGGACCACAAGGCTGGCGCACCCGCAAGGCTAGGTGGGGTTGAGTTGCGCGGCCAGGACAGGCATCGGGCCGAGATCGCGCGCGACATTCTCAGACGGATTTTCCGGACCGGGCCGGACGTGACTAGGAGCGACCCTTCGGACGCGTAAGGCGCAGCCCGTCCATCGAAGCGAGAATGGGTGCGAGCGGGCATCGTTGGGATGTTTTTCCACCCGGTTTGGCAAGGTGAGCATTGGAACGGCCAGAAGCCTCCGGCGTTGTAGCGCGATGGATTACACCGTCCGCAGCGGCATTCCGGCCGACGACCCCACCCTGATCCGTCACTATCGGGCACTGTGGGAAAGCTATGGCGTCGACCCGGCCAACATTAAGGACGATGCCGAAGACGTCACCCTGAACTTCATCCTGTCAGGGCGGCGCGACTACGAACTGGCGAGCTTCTTCGCCGAGGCGGATGGCGTTGCCGTGGGGTCGCTGGCCTGCCAGGTCGAGCATCTTCCCTATCCCGACGTCACGGTGCCGTCGTTCCGCAAGCACGGCTATATCTGGAGTGTCTTTGTCGAACCCGGCGCTCGGCGCAACGGGGTGGCGGCCGCCTTGGTGCAGGCCGGTATCGACTATCTCAAGTCGATCGGCTGCACGAAGGCCGTCCTGCATGCCTCGGATGCCGGCGAGGGCGTCTATCTCGCCGCCGGCTTCACGATCGCCAAGGAAATGCGCCTGGATTTGGCCGAGCAGCAGGCCCAGCCAGATCGAGTTAAGCGGTAGGCCTTTCAGCCCAGCTTCACCTTCGCACGCCAAGAAGGCCGCCAGTCCGCCCGGCGGCCTCCATTGTCTTTCAAGAGCGAGAACCCTCAGAGGTTCTTGTTGATCGCGGCGGCGGTCTTGTTGGTTGCGTCCTTGACGGCGGACTTCGCGTCGCCGACGGCCTTCTGGACCTTGCCCTTAGCTTCCTGTGCCGCGCCTTCGGCGCGCAGGCGGTCATTGCCGACGGCCTTGCCGACGCCTTCCTTGGCCTTGCCGACGGCCTGATTGGCGAGACCCGATGCCTTGTCGCTGGTGCTTCCCATGGGAGTTCCTTTCGTGGATTGTTTGCGGGGACCAACGTCGCTTTGTTTGGAAAGTTCCGCATGCCGTGGAGAGAACCAAGCAAAACGAAAAGGCCCGCCACCGACGCGAATCGTGACGGGCCTTCTGGAGTACACCGGGCGTCCCACCGCCCGACTGCCTGGAAAACTTCACGGCGCCATGAACGTTCCATCAGAACAGAAAGCCGACTCCTCAAGGGAGCGGCTTGATGGTGACGGTCTTCCTGACGCGAGGTCGCAAGACCTCGCCTATGTCTCAAGCTCAGCGCTCCGACCGGCCCTTGGGTTCAGGTGCAAACCGAGAGGCAGCTACCCGCGGTAGCCGCCGAGAGTTTCTCACGCTTCAAAAGTGTCGGCTTGGCGTAGGTTTTCTTCATCGCTTATCCCCGCGTGTAAAAATCAGCCTGCGCAAGGATTCGATGGGGTGCAGTTGGCGGCCACGGCCGACAGCCTGTCGCGCTTCACCAAGACTGGCTTCTGGTAGGTCTTTTTCATGCAATCCCCCGTTCTGATATGCCCGAAGCAAGTTCCGTCCCGGGCCGCCGTTATTCAAGTCTCAACAAAGCGCCCCATGCCCGTGGCGCACTATGATTTCAAACGTCCGCGCACTGCGAGATCGGACACGCCAGCGCGGTAACCGACGACAGTTTCCGGCGTTTCAGAAGTGTCGGTTTTGCGTAGTTTTTCTTCATTTCATTTCCCCTTGCCCCAACGTTAGCCAGCATGACGCCGTGGAAAACGCGGTGTCAAACGTTTCGGTCCCTGAGACACGAGGCGTTCGTTGTTTTGGGGCTTGCTGATGCCAAAACCCCACAAAATGGCGCGAAATGGCTGGATTTTGCGCGAGAAGAAGGACGGCCAACAGTTTCTGTCGCCGCAGACAGACGCAAAAAACCCCGCCGGCCGGAGCCTGACGGGGTGTTGATTGGAGGATCAATGGATCGAATGGGAGACGATCCGGGTAGAAAACGCAAACGCCGCGAAAAGGTTCCGGTGGCCCCGGTCCGTTTGGTCGGCCGTGCGGCGCTGGGCCGAGCGAGCAGGCATTTGCAACTATCGAGGTGGAAGCCTAGCGGATGGGCCGATTGGGCCGGAGACCACTTCCTGTGCCGTTACAGCCGACAGTTCTGCCGCTTGACGAGTGACGGCTTGTTATAGGCTTTCGCATCGAGTCCTCCTCCCGTTCGAAGGGTTGACGGGGGCGTTGCGTGCCGGCTCATTGTCGTGCGAGCAGGCAGGACGGCCGCCGGCGTGTCGCAGGCGCTGTGGTCGATGGACGAACTGTGCGAGAAGATGGACGCGCTTGCGCCGAAGCCGGGCAAGCGCGGCACTTACAAGAAGCGAGCGATAGCCTGACCTTTATCAACTCTGCCAAACAATGGGCGCGGACGATCAAGCGTGATGTCGTAGCGCTCTGGCTTGCCGCGCGCGACCCGCGCGTCCCATGGTATGCAAAGGCGGTCGCAGGAGGTGTTGCCGCATACGCCCTAAGCCCTATCGACCTGATACCGGACTTCATTCCCATCATCGGTTATCTGGACGATCTCATCATTGTGCCGCTCGGCATCATGCTTGCCGTCAGGCTGGTGCCTGCCGATCTCATGGCGGAGTTCCGCGCCGAAGCGACACGTCGCGAAAAGCCGGTAAGCAAGGCAGGGCTGGCATTCATCGTCGCGGTCTGGACTGTTGCGGCTGTCGCGCTGGCTTGTTTTTTCTGGCCGGCGCAAATTTCAAACTGAGACACTACCGGCAGGACGCTCGGAAACGGCTCTCGGTTGCCCTCAATTCCTGTCCACAGGCTTGGAGCGCATGCGCGACACCGTCTCGCGCTCGGCGCGCTTGGAGCGCAGCGGCGGCAGGCCGCGGTCGATCAGGTCCATGTCCTCCAGCACCATGTCGCCCATGTGCTTGAAGGCGATATCCAACGCGCCGGCGCGATGAGCGGAGCGCAGGAAGCCGGGGAGGGCGCGGACCGGGTGATCCCGCGCCAGCGGCTCCTCGGGGAAGACGTCACTGGCGGCGACGATGTGGCCGCTTTTGACCGCCGCCATCAAAGCAGGAAAGTCGACGACGCCGGCGCGGCTGAGCAGGATGAAGGCGGCGCCCCTGCGCATGCTGGCGAAAGCGTCCGCGGCAAGAAACCCCTGGTTCTCTGAGGTGACCGAGGCGACGACGAAGACGAAGTCGCTCTGTGTCAAAACCTCGTCGAGCGAGGCCGGCTCGACGCCATTGTCGATCAGGATCGACGGCGGCAGCCAGGGATCGAACACTTTTGTGCGGGTGCGGAAACCCGTCAGCAGCCGGTTCAGCGCGCGGCCGAGATCGCCGAAGCCGATGATGCCGACATCGGCGCCCGATAAGAGCCGCGCCGTCAAATTGCCGTCGCCGCCCCACAGCTCTTCGCCCCGGCGGAAGGCAAGGTCGGCATCGACAATGTTGCGGGCAAGGTTGAGCGCCATGGCAAGGCCAAGCTCGGCCACCGGCTCGGCGAACACTAGGCCGGTGGTGACGACATGGATGCCGCGCGAAAACAGCGTCTCGTAAGGCATGTTGTTGAGCAGGTTGGTCTCGACATTGAAGACGCAGCGCAGCGCCTTCATCCTGTCCAGCGTCTGCGGCGAGATCGCCGGCTGGCCGACGATGTAGCGGGCCTCCGCCAGCACATCGGCCGGCAGCTTGGCGAGGCCGTCGTCCGTCGTCTCGACGATGCGGTATTTCGCCTTGAAGCGCGCCAACTGCGGTGGCGTGAAGATCAGCTCCAGCGAGCGTGGTTCCGGCGCGCTGATGACCAGCGGCAAATCCTTGTTCGGCATGACGAGTCCTCCCGGCGCGATGCTAGCGCGCATTCTTGCTTTGCACATGTGGTCGTCCCAAAACCGCTGTATAGTTTTTGGGCCACATGTGGCTCGGTGGCTAAAATACCGCCGATGAACCGATTTACAACTGCGAAAAATCGATTTACTCATTTCTCGGCGGACGGAAGATGCCTCTGTCCGCGCCTCGGGAGGAGGAGCAATGGCGTATAGGCAGGACCAGCAGCGGCGTGCGTCGATCCACGACGTGGCAAGCCGTGCCGGCGTGTCGGCCGCCACCGTCTCCAAGGTCATGGCCGGCGTCACCACCGTCAAGCCCGAGAACGCGCAGCGCGTCCTCGATGCCATCGAGCAACTGGGTTACCGCGTCGATCCGCTGGCCTCCGACATGCGCCGGGCCAAGCGCCGCATCATCGGCGCCATCATGCCGGAATTCGAAAGCGAGTTCTTCGGCCAGATGGTCACCCAGCTCGAGAGCCTGGCCGAGCAACGCGGCTATACGCTCGTGGCGGCGTCGAGCCGTGAATCGGAAGCGCGCGAAACGGAAATCCTGGCCCGCATGCATGACTGGCGAGTCGCCGGCGTGGTGCTGGCGCCGGTGCGCAACGAGCATGGCCCGGCGGCCGCCTTCATGAAGGCCAACGGCATGACCGGCGTGCTGATCGACCGCGTGCTGTCCGACGACGTCTTCGACACCGTGTCGGCCGACAGTGAAGCCGCCAGTGCCGAGGTAGCGCGCGAGCTGATCGGCATGGGCCATCGCCACATATTGGTGGTCGGCCTTGGCGAGCAGGCGGCGACGGTGCGCGCCCGTCTCGATGGGTTTCGCACCACCGCGCTGCAGCTGGCGCCGGATGTGCGCATCGATGTCGTGCTCGCCGAAACCGACGTCGAGCCGCTCAGGGCACAGTTGCGCGACTATTTTGCAAAAGGCGAGCGCCCGACGGCGGTCTATTCGCTGTTCCTCAAGGGCACGCTGGTGGCGCTGTCGGAATTCCGCCGCCGCGGCTGGCATTGTCCGAACGATATCTCGCTGGTCGGCTTCGACGATGCCGAATGGATGCACGTAACATGGCCGGCTATCGCCGCCGTGGTGCAGCCGGTGCGCCAGATCGCCGGCCACGCCATGGAGGCGCTGTTTGCCAGGATCGAGGGCGAGGAGGGGCCGCCGAGAGCGCGGCTCGAGCCTTGCCAGGTTTTGATGCGGGAATCCGTTGGCTCGCCAGACAGCGGCCCGCACTGCGGAGACCGACAATAGCCGCGTCGTCCGTGACGGCGGCGCATGAACAGAGCGACTAATAAGAATGCCTTTGGACTGCGCACTTTCGCCATCGACCCGGTCTGGGATCTCGACCTGATCGAGCCGCAGATGGAGCGGCTGAAGTATTTGTTTAGGGGGTGTGAAGGATCGCTGCGAAACGGTTTTCAGTCGCAGATGCCTCGGCTGATCCTAGAGGCCTGCGATTGCCATCGATGCCAGACGCTCCCCCGAAATCCCAAGGCGGGCGCTTCCCTTCTCCCCGGGGAAAGGAGAGGGGAAGACGCCTCTGCCTTCGATGGCGGGAGAGAGTGGGAGGACCCTCACGCCATTCCGGGCTCCCGCCGCAGTCCCAGATGGCGCACCTTGCGGCCGATGATCATCAGTTGCCGCGCCGTGTTGTTGCGCAGGCGCCGCACGCGCCATTCCAGTCCGGTTTCGGTGGTGATCTGCTTGGCGTAGATGCTCACACGCATGCCTTCCTCATCGGAGGTCACCTTGACCGGGTCGTCGTAGAAGGCGTTGATCTTGTCTGTCGCCATCCCTGGCGTTTCCAGCCAGCGCGGAATGTGGACCGAATGGAGCTGATCGACATCGATCATGACCCGCCCGATGCCGACGCCTGGCGTCGGGCATGTCGTCACGAATGCATCGCCAATGAACACGACGCCGTCGCGACGATGGCCTTGCGTCGTGGTCAGACTGACCTGCCTGACCTCGACGGGACTCGCCACTTCGAAGTTGCCGCACTGAGCCGATATTTCCGGCATCAGTTCGCAAAGCATCTTTTGCGGATCGGCGCGGAAATCCCGCGTCCACTGGTCGGCGACGGTGCGATAGACGAACATGTTCGCTCGCATTCTGTTGCCGATGGGAAAGACGGTGAGATAAGCGACGCGGTCCGAGGCCCGCTTGCCGTAGCAGGTGACGGCCTGATGGGCGCAATCACGCGGCGCGATGGCGAGGTCGAATCCCATCGACAGCGAATGCGCCTTCGACAGTTCGATGCGCTCGACGCCGATGGCGCGCCGCACCAATTCGCTGTAGCCGGTGGCCACCACCAGCAAGCGCGCATTGATGACGTTACCGTCTGCCAGCACCAGCCGCTGCCGGTCCGGTCCGGTCGAGACTTCGGTTACCTTGCCGACCGTCAGCGGCACCTGCGAGGGCAAGGCATCGCGCAGGCCATTGATCAGCGCGCCGTAGGAAAATGCGTATTCCCACTTCTTTTCACGGGCGAAGAATTGACCGAGGCGGAAGACATCGACGTCGGTAAACGGGGTGACGAGAGGCATGACCATCTTGTCGAGACCAAGCTTCTCGAACAGTTGCATCTGGTTCGCGCCGATCTTCTCGGCCCGGAACTCGTCGTGATGGACGCGGTGCGGATCGATCAGCGCCACCTTGCGGCCGGCGTTTCCCAACAGCGTTGCCAGGGTGGTGCCGGCCATTCCGGCGCCAATGATGGCCACGTCTACTTCGGCGGGGCCAGCCGCGGCGGTGGTCATTTGTTTACCCTTTCTGCTGGTCGTTGTTTCTCGCCACAATCTGTGGTGGAAAATATCTTCCAGCCTGTTATCAACCTCAAGCAACCGATGCGCGTACCCGGTAGTAATACTTGTTTACCTTAACGCCGGGTCTGTCGTTTCCAGCGCGGCGCGATCGCCGAGCCATCGATGAATTCCAGGCCGCCCGCCTCGTTGAGCGTGTGCAGCTTGCGCCCATTCCATAGCGCGTCAGGAGTTAAGATCGTCTCGACGACCTGCTCCATGCCGTTCAAATCAAGGTGGGCGACGCGTGCGATGCCAAGGGCTGCGCCATAACTCCTGCGGCAATCCTGCACCGGACGCAGCAGATCGTTGCCGCGCTTGACCATGCGGCCGGCCGGCCGCGCCGAGGCGATGTCGACCAAAACGGGATTTTTGGGATGCGGCGTCCAGGGGCCGCGAAAGTCCGGCGCCGACCACAGATGCAGCGCGTCGGAGAAGGCGCCGCCGCCGTCGCGGACGGTGGCGAACAGCCACCAGCGCCCGCCATGCTCGACCAAGGTGGCGTCGCTGGCGACGACATCGGACAGGAGCGTGGCTTCCTTGACCCAGCCGCCGGGGAAGGCGGTGGCGCGGTAGAGGTCGACCGTGCGGTTAGCGCAGCTTTCCGGCACCATCCAGACTTCGCCGTCGCGCTCGAAGACGAAGGGGTAGGAGAGGTGATAGGGCAGGTCGAGCACCGGCTCCGGCCGGCCGATCGGCCCCGACGGGCGGAAGGGCACGGCAGAGATGATGGCGCGGCCGAGGCGGTGGATATAGTCCTCGACGAACAGCGTCACTTTTCCCTGATACAGGATCGGGAACGGATCGGCGTAGAAGCGGCTGCCGTCGTCGGGCAGCACCTGCCAGCCCGTTGCCGGATGCGCGCGCAGGTCGAACAGATCCCGCCCCTTGGTCTCTCGCCAGCCGACCTTCCAGTGCGGGGCGTTGTAGCAGAGGTGGTAAATCTTCTGGACGATGCGCCGCGCCAGCGCCTTGCCCGCCCTGAGGCCAAGCTTGGCGGGCGAAGGTATCGCCGGCGGAGCACCGGCTTGCGCCGGTTCGGGCAATATGGGCACGGCCGGCGCCGCGCCATTCATTGCCGAGGGGGGCATTGCCGCCAAGATCAGGCTTGCGGTGCGCGCCAGCATGTCCTGGAAGGAGGCCAGCGCGATGCCGCCATATTCGGTGCCCAGGCGTCCTTCGGCGACGGTGGTGCCGTTCTCCTCAACGCGGGCAATCGGCGTGCGGCCGTCGAGGATCAGCGCCAGCAGAGCCGCTTCGCCGGCGACGCCATCATAGGTAACGCGCCGGATCCGCGTTCCTGCCAGATGCACGTCGCCGCAGAGGTCGATCACCAGATCGGGAGAGGCGGGCGGCTGCGTCCCGTAGGGCGCCAGCGCCGACAGCGGCAGGCGCTTGGCGGCTCCGTTTCCGGGGAGGCCATGGATGACCGTTTCAAGCTGGAACAATGCCGCGGCACTGCCTGGAATGCCGCCCCCGGCCGGCTTGGCGTCGACGGAAACCTCGACCTGCGGCAATGCCGCAAGGCGCTGCAGCAGCGTGAGGTGGAAAGCACGGACGCACTCGCTGTCCAGGCGCAGGCTCACTTGCATGTCGCACCCCTGGCGTTGTGATGTCTCGTGTCTGGCCGGTGTTCGATATCAGGGCAGGGGAAATGGCGGCACGGCAGGGCTGGACTTAAGTGCTGCCCCATTTCCATTCGTCTCCTGCTCGCTCGCGCCCGTATCAGTGCCTGTGCCTAATATTACGCAAACTCCGTGCCAAAAATGTGTAAACTCCCTGCCGAAAATCAGACGAGCTCTCAACATAATTAACAGTGTTTTAACAGTTGGAGGAATAGCTAGGCTGAAGCCGCAATTTAACCTTTGCAGGCACATGGAGTGTTGTCGGAGCGACCGTTGCAATCATCCCTGCTCTCGTTGCCGCAACAAGACGCTCCGGAGGCGATGCAATATGCCCCGGAGCCGGTGCCGATGGCGACCTATTCATCCTCGACCGTCGAGCTGGGCGACCTGAAGCGCATATTGGTGCGCCGCCGTTTCCTGATCCTTGCCACCGCCGCGCTGCTGACCCTGGTGACGCTGGCCTATGGATTGCTCACGCCGGCGCTCTACAGCTCGGTGTCGGAAATCCTCATCGATCCGCAAGACCTGCAGGTGGTCACCAACGACGTCAATCCGAGCCGCGTTCCGCCCGATGGCGGCATCACCATGGTGGAAAGCCAGGTCAGCGTCGTCCAGTCGACGGGTGTGCTGCTCAAGGCCATCCAGGCAACCAACCTGACCGACGATCCGGAATTCAACGGGCAGGGCGGGTTGTTGAACCGTTTGCTCGGCGGCGTGCTGGGCTCGTCAGCCGAAACCGACAGGACGGGCAAGACGCTCGATGCGCTGCGCCGGGTGCTGGCGGTGAAACGGGCCGACAAGGTGCTGGTCCTCGACGTGATCGTCACCGCCAAGAGCGCCGACAAGGCGGCGAAGCTCGCCAATGCCATCGCGCAGGCCTATCTCGCCGATCACGCCGCTGCGCGCGCGCAAGCCGCGACCGACGCCTCGACGTCGATCACCGCGCGGCTGGACGAGCAGCGCAAGCGTGTGCAGAAGGCCGAGAACGCCGTCGAGGCCTACAAGTCCGCCAACAACATGGTGATGGCGGCGGGCAATCTGGTCAGCGACCAGGAACTGACCGAGATCAACACGCAGCTCTCCGCCGCGCAGAGCCGCACCGCGACGCTGAAGGCGCAGGTCGACCAATTGCGCCGGTCCGGCGGCGCGCCGGACGCCACCTCGGAAGCCATGCGCTCGTCGGTGATCTCCAGCTTGCGGGCGCAGGAGGCGACGCTTGTCGATCAGGTCTCGCAGCTCGGCACCGAACTCGGGCCGCGCCACCCCTCGATGATCGCGGCCCAGCAGCAGCTGCGCGACACGCGCGCGCTCATCGCGCGCGAACTCGGCCGCATCGGCGCCGCCGCCGAAACCGACTATGAGCGGGCGCTGGCCAACCAGCAGGCGCTGGAAGCCAAGGTCGCCGGCATGAAGAGCAAGTCGCTCGACACCGACCAGGCTTCGGTCAAGCTGCGCGAATTGCAGCGCGACCTCGAGGCGGTGCGCTCCGTCTACGCCACCTATCTGCAGCGGGCGCAGGAAACGCGCGAGCAGATCAATGTCGACAGCACCAATGCGCGCATCATCTCCAACGCCATGCCCGCCCTGAAGAAGAGCTGGCCGCCCTTGCCGCTGCTGCTTTTCGGCGCCCTCTTCGGCGGGCTCGGGCTTGGCACCGCGCTCGCGCTGATCGCGGAATATTCCTCGCCGACCGTGCTTTCCAGCGCACAGATGCAATCGGCCATCGACGCGCCGGTGTTCGGCGTGCTGCCGGCGAAATCAGCGCGCCGCCGCTGGTGGCCTTTCGGCGGCGCCGCCACCACTGCCGGGCAGAAGACGGATGCGGTCGCGGGGCTGGCGCTGAGGCGCCTGTTCGCCTCCAGCCGGCGGCCGCCGAACTGGCCGCTGGTGCCGTCCATATTGCTGACGTCGCCGCCCGAGGACGCCGCGCACCGGGGCCGGGTGGCGCGCCTGCTCGCCAATGCCGCGGCTGCCAGGGGCAGCCGTGTCCTGTTCATCGACACCACTGCCGGCAGCGGCAAGAAGGAGCCGCAGCCCGGTCTCCTCGACGTGCTGCGCGGCGAATATGCCTTCGAGGCGCTGAGCCAGTACACGGCCGGCAGCAATGTCGCGGTGCTGGGCAGGGGCCGGCAGAAGGCCGTTTTCTCCGAGGCGCAGGGCGTCTATTTCACGCAGCACATGCTGGCCCAGGCCGGCCGCAACTTCGACCTCGTCGTCGTCGACGGCGGCGCGCTGGCCGACAATCTCAACGCCTCGCCGCTGGTCGCCATGGTCGACGAGATCGTCATGGTCGCGACGCTCAATTCGACGCCGATGGCCGACGTCACGGCGGCCTCGCAGGCCATCTCCGTCATGGGGCGGTTGCCGACCGGCGCCTTGCTGGTCGACGAGGCGGCCTGACATGGCCACTAGTTGGCCCGGCACCGGGGATGCCGGCTGGCCCGGTTCAGGTCAGGGCGCGGTCCGAGCGGGCAGCTCCGTCGACTGGCTGACCAGCTTCGGCCTGGTCGCGACGGTGGCGTTGCTGTTCAGCATCTCCGGCGGCATGTTGTGGCTGGTGGGCTATAATTACGACGGCCTGACCGGCAATCCGGCGACCAAGATCCATCCTTCGACCTATCTGCTGGTGCTGGTGTTTGCCTGGCGCGCCTGCACCTTCGGCAATCCGATCGGCTATGTTGTCGCCGTCGCCGACCGGCGGCCGGCCAGCACGCTGATGGCGGTCATCTCGATCGTGCTGCTGGTCGTCGTCATCGCCAGGCAGCGTCCCGGCATGGCCGGCATGATCGACACCTTCGTGGCGCCGGCGCTGCTGGTGATGATGCTGGGCGAGGAGGACGAGAAGACATTCGCCCGGATGCAGACCGTCGTTCACGCCATCATGACCGTGAATGCCTTGCTCGCTTTGTTCGAGTTCGCCACCAAGACGCTGATCTTTCCCTACCGCCTCGACGGCGAGGTGTTCGTGAGCGACCTGCGCTCGACGGCACTTCAGGGCCATCCGCTGTCCAATGCCACGGTCACCTCGGTCTATGTGCTGGCGCTGCTCTCCGGTTCGAAATCGCTTTCCATGCCAGTGCGGCTCGGGTTGATCGGCCTGCAATTCGCCGCTCTCGTTGCCTTCGGCGGCCGTTCCGCGATTGTGACGACGATCGTGCTTGGCGGTTGCTACCTGCTTATCCAGGGCCTGCGCAGCCTGCGCACGGGGCGCGTCAACCTGCTTGGCGCGGCACTCGGCCTCGTCCTTGCCGCGCTGGTGCCGGTCGTCATCGCGCTCGCGGCGTCATACGGCTTCTTCGACGCGCTGCTGGAGCGATTCGTGTCGGACAGCGGCAGCGCCAATGCCCGCGTCGAAATGTTCGACCTGTTCAATCATCTGGAACTGCGCGACGTGATCGTGGGGCCCGATATCGACCTCATTGACAGCCTGCGCCGCATCAGCGGCCTTGAGCAGGGCATCGAGAACCCGGTCATCCGCATGGTCCTCTATCAGGGCGCCTTCTTCACCTTGCTGTTGTTTGTCGGCTTCACCCTGTTCATGCATGAAGTGGCGCGCCGCTGCCATTCCGGCCTCTGGCTGACGATGCTGGGCTGGCTGATCCTGCTCAACACCTCCGAAAGCCTGGCCTCGAAGACGACGCTGATGACGAAGTTCGTGGTGATCGCGCTGGTGCTTTATCGGCCGGTGGGGCAGAGGGTGCAAGCAGGGCGCGGACAACGGGATGGCCAGAGACAGAGCTTGCCTCTCCCTCGTTAGCGCCAGGCCCCCCGCGCTTCGTCACTTTCGTCAACGCCTATTCCGGCATCCTCAACCCAAGCGCCTCGACCATCGCCGGATCCAGCGCGCGGGTGGTGCCTTCCATCATGCCCATGCCGTCGAAGAGGTCCCAGAAGGCCCAGGGGAAGCCGAACGACTCGGCGCTCTGACGGACATCCGATATGTAGCGGGCGCGGTCGGGGTTGGGCGCGGCGGTGTAGCGGGCGTCGGTGCGCAGAGCGCCGAATTCGCCCATGATGACGCGCTGTGGCGCAATGCCGTGCGCATCGGCCCAGGCACGCGCCTGGGCGAGATATTTGTCGATGAACCAGCGGTCAGGTGCGGCGTCGAAATAGACTTTCAGCACGCGCTCGGTTTCGGCGTAGGCGGCCTGTTTGTCCGCTTCGGAGGTCTCTGTGTCCTGCGCCATGCGCGCTCTGACCGAGGCCAGCGTCTGCTCGAGCGAACCGGCGGAGGCCGGCCACGGCACGTTGTTCAGCGATCGGTAGACGGGTTCGCGCATCCATGGCGCGCCCTGGTGGCTGAACAGATAGGGCTCGTAGAGGTGGAAGGTGAACAGGATCGGCTCGAAGGCCGCCAGCGGCGCCGGGTCGAGTGCGGCCAGCCCGCTCACCATCGAGCCGCAGCCGCCGGTGACGACCAGCGGCAACGCTGCGGACGACGCCCTGGCCGCCGTCAGCAGGGCTGCCTGGACGGTTGACCAGACGTTGGAATCGCAGGACTGCGGCGGTTCGTTGACCGGCTCCAGCGCCACCCTGCCCGGCGTGAACCGCGCCAGCCTGCCGGCAAACTCGCCGACCAGCCCGCGATAGGCCGCGAATTCGGGCGCGGCGGTGCTCGAGACCATGCGGTCGGGGTTCCAGTAATGGGTGGCGCCGTTGGCCTGGACGTTGACGATAATGCCGAGACCGGCGTCGAGCGTGGCGGTGACGGCAGCGTCCACCATGTCCAGCAACTTGCCGCGCGTGGTGGCGTCGGCGGCCAGGAACGGGCCGGGATCGACAGGCAGGCGGATGAAATCGAGCCCGGTGGCACGCAGCCGACCAAGGTCGTCTGGGGTCGGCACCGGCCGTTGCGACTGGAAGGGCGGCCAGTCATAGTCGGTGCGGGGTGCGGGAAACTCACGCGTCAGCGCAAACCAGGGCCAGGCGTTGACGCCGCGACGGAAGCGCCATTCACCTTCGGCGGCAAGCGCGGGCGGGGCGGACGAAAGCTGCGCCACCGCGGCAGGCACCAGCGCAGTCGACAGCGCGGTGGTGAGAAGCCGCCGGCGCGTCCAGCCCGTCATACCGCGCCGGGCGAGGGGCGGTCGATCGCGGCCGTTCTTGGGGCGGTCACGCCGAGAAGCCGGTAGGCTTCGTTCTCATAGGCAAGCAGGACATCGTCCCAGCGGAAGGCTTCGCGGGCACGCGTCCTGGCGGCTTCGCCGCAGGCCTTGACCAGCGTGTCATCCTCCATCGCCTGCTGCATCCGCTCGGCGCAGCTTTGCGTGTCGGTGAAATGGATGGCGGCAGCACCCGCGACCCACCTGTTGTAGGGGTTGTCGTGGGCGATCACCATGTTGCCGGCGGCCAGCGCCTCGACCAGCGACGGGTTGGTGCCGCCGACCGTGTGGCCATGCATGTAGGCGCGTGCGTGATAGCGCAGCGCCTTCACCGCCGCCTGGTCGTAGATGGCACCCGGCAGGACCACGGAGCTGTTTGCCGCAGCGCGGACCGCGACATGATAGGGGATCTGGTCGGACAGCGTGCCCAGCACCACCAGCTTCATATCGCGCTTCTGGCTGCAGAAGGCTTCGACGATGGGCAGGATGTTGTTGTCGGGCTCGATGCGCGCGATCGAGATCAGGTATTTTCCGGGCTCGAGGCCAAGCGCGCGCACCGGCGCCTCGGGCGCCGAGGTCACCGGGTCGGCGCCATAGGCGATGGTGGTGATGGCGCTGCGCGGCCGGCGCGTCGCCAGGTGATCGGCGATGACAGGATGGTCGGCGACCAGGCGGTGCGAGGCCCAGGCGCCGATCCACTCATTGAGCCAGAACCATGTGCGCGCCGCGCGCCCCCATTTGGGGCGGCGCCACTCGATGCCGTCCATATTGGTGATGATCTTGCGCCGCATCAGCCTGAGCCAGGTCAGGAAGACCGCGCCATTATAGCCGAGCACCAGGCAGACGCCGGGCCGGCGCGCGGCATCGAGCACGCATTGCCAGTCGAATTCCAGCGTCGCGCGCGGACCTTTCGAGGCGACCTGGATGTGGATGAGCTCGATGCCGTTCCAGGTTTCGGTGCGCACCCTCTGGCCGACACGCTCGACCTCTTCCTGGCAGTAGACGCCGACCTTCCAGCCGCGCCCGACCAGAAAAAGCGCCAGCTTCTCCGCGAAGGTTTCAAAGCCGCCATGGGCGGCAGGAATGCCGCGCGTTCCCAGGATCAGGATGGCAGGCTGTTCCGATTTCATGACTGCTGGCACTTTCAAGTCCGCCCGATCCGCGATGCGCGGCTGTCCCATTTCAACCGCCGCCTTGCAAGATGCCTGCCAGGCCCGATTCCAGCCATTATCGCATCCAGGTTGTAAAATATTTCTTCCAAACGTCCGGGTTGTTTCATTATCGGTCAACCTTCCCAACGTATTTGTATCGAAACGAGGCAATGCCGGCGCCGGTTGGCCTGCAAATGGATATATTAGAACGGCATAATCCTTGCAAACGGACTTCTGCGCGCCAGTATCGGGGGAAGGCGTGCAGCATTGGTGTGGTGATCCGGGTCTACATCCGTTTCACGACCACACTGACAACGAGGGAAGTCCAAAGGGGTGTTGGCTTGAAGTTTCCGGCCGCCGATAGCGTCAGGCGGCGGACTCGTCTCACCACCCTGACAGAAAGATGCATGTGAAGATGCGGATTGCTTGCATCCATCAGGGCTACGAACTCTACGGTTCCGACCGCAGTTTCGCGGAGAGCGTCGCTGCGCTGCGGGCCGCGTTTCCGTCCGCCGACATCGAAGTGGTTTTGCCGCGCAGCGGACCGATCGTCGAAATCCTGGAACCCCATGCCAGCCGCATCGTCTTCGAGCCGCTCTGGGTGCTCAGGCGCCAGGCGATGCTGAGGCTGGCGACCGTCGAGATGGCGCGGCTGCCGGTGGCGCTGTGGCGGGCCTGGCGGCGCCTGCGCGATCGCGACCTCGTCTACGTCAACACGTCGATCGTCGCCGACTATGCGCTGGCCTCGCGTCTGCTGCCCAGCAAGGCGTTGCTGCACATCCATGAAATTCCCGAAGGCGTGCTGCGCCGGATCCTCGTCGGGCTGATGCACTGGAGCCATGCCGACCTTATCTTCAATTCGAAAGCAACGCGCGCTACGTTCGGCGAGCCCAGATCCGCGCGCTCCTATGTCGTCTATAACGGCGTTGCCGGTCCGGCGGCGGCACAAGCGATGACCTATGACGGCAAGCGCCCGCTGCGGGTGCTGCTGCTTGGCCGCATCAACCGGATCAAAGGCCAGGAAGTGCTTTTGCAGGCGATCGCCTTGCTGCCGGCGGAACTGAAGTCGCGGATCGAGGTGCGGCTGGTCGGCGGCGCCTTTGAAAGCGTCGAGCGCGAGCGTGCGCTCGCCGAACTGGTCGGGACCATGGGGCTCACCGGACAGGTCAGCGCCTTGCCCTTCATCCCGGACCCTTCGGAGCATTATCGCTGGGCCGACATCGTCACCGTGCCGTCGCGGCGTCCGGAATCGCTCGGCCGTGTCGCCATCGAGGCAATGGCCTATGGCCGTCCGCCACTGGTGTCGGCGATCGGCGGGCTGGTCGAAGTGGTCGCCGACAACGAGACCGGCTGGCATGTTCCGCCGGGCGATGCACCGGCCCTTGCCGCGAAATTGCGGGAGATCATCCTCGCCCCCGAGGGCTGGCGCGGTTTTGTCGCCGCCGGGCGCAAGCGCTACGAGACGATGTTCAGCGAGCCGGTCGCGGCCGCGGCGATCGCCGCGATCGCCACTGAGAAGCTGAAGGCGGCCATCGCAAGGCCGGGCAGGGCGGCAAGCACGCGCCAGGCGGAGACACGGCTGTGAAGTTCCCGACCCATCTGGTGCGACGCCTCGTGCTGATGATCGGCGGCGAGGCGATGCAGAGCGGCTTCCACTTTGCCCTCAACATCATGCTGCTGCACATGCTGTCGGCGCAAGGTTACGGCCTTTTCGCCATAGGAATGGTGATGGGCGGTGTCGGCCTGTCCTACATCAGGTCGCTCACCGCCGTCCCCGCCTCGATATGGATGAGCAAGAGCACCAACGCCGCCGGCGTCGATGCGTATGACGTGGCCTTCGGAACGGCGGCGCTGATGGTGGCGCTGCTGATGGCGGTCGGCACGGCTGTTCTGATGCGTCTCCTGGGCGACCCGAGCGGCATTGCCGCCGGCTGCTTCGTCGGCGCATGGTCGCTGCGCAGCCATATGCGCACGGCCTTCTTCGCGCGCCGCCTGCAGGTGGTCGTCTCCATCAGCGATGCCGCTTTCACAATCGCCGGCACCGTGCTCGCCGGGCTGGCAATCTGGTACGCCGGGGACGCGTTGCAGGCCGTGTTCTATGCGCTTGCCGCGGCGAATGTGTTCGGCATCTTCGTCCTGGTCCGGCTGGCGCGCCGCACAATTCGCATATCCTTCCGCATGCCGACGCGGCGGCGCTATGCCAGGCTGTGGCGTCAGCTGTGCTGGTCCGCCTTCAGCGCGACCACCACCAACATCCAGGGGCAATGCCTGGCACTGCTGGTCGCCGGCATTGCCGGACCCGCGGCTTACGCGCCGCTGGCGGCGGTGATCGTGCTGTTCGCGCCGCTGCGCATCATCAGCCTCGCCTTCGTGAACATGACGCAGCCGGAGCTTGCGAAGCTGATGCGGCAGAATGAAACGCGCCGCGTCTGGTCGCAGGCGAAGATCTGGTCGGTGGTCATGGGGCTGGGCGGCCTGGCCTATGGATGCGCCATCCTGTTCGTCTTGCCGATGATAAAATCCCAGGCTCTGCAGGATGCCTCGGTCGGGTTTATCGGGCTTCTGGTTACAGTGAATTTCATCCCGATCATGCTCTACATCATGCCGCGCATCGTCCTGGAGATATTCGGGGACTTCCGCATCGTCGCCTTCATCACGATGGGCGGCGCGATCGTCGGGCTGGCGCTGATCGCGATCCTGCTTTCAGTCGCGTCTCCGCCTTGGGCGCTGCTGGGCTCGGCGGTCTCCGAGACTTTCGTGCTCGCGGCATCATGGTATTTCGCGCATCACCGCATGTGGAACATCGAGCATCCGGACCAGCAGCGCCACAGCCGCCTGGGCTCCTGGCGGCGGGCCATCACATTCGCTCCGGCGAAACGATAGGAGGGCGATGTGACGGGCCAGGCAGTGGAAATAGTTGCGGTGACCGGCTTGGCCGAAGGGCAGGTCTCGCACCCAGTCACTGTCGCGGCGAACGACGCCTACACGGCGCGATTGCACACCAGTCTCGAAATGGTGCGGCCGCTCTGGCTGCGCTTCCAGGAGAGCGGTGTGTGCACCGGTCACCAGAATTATGCGTGGGCCGGGGGGATTGTCGCGCGGCTGATGCCGCAAGGTGCCGAACCGCTCATCGTCGAGGTGAACGACGCCGCGACCGGCGAACCCAGGATGCTGGTGCCGCTGATGCGACGGCCGGCGTTGGGTCATCGGGTGATCGAATGGCTGAGCTGTGGCGTCTGCGACTATTCGGCACCGCTGCTGGCCGATGCGAGGCCGTGGACCACACAGTCCGCACAGGCCGCCTGGGCCGCGGTGCGCTCAGTGCTGCCACCGGCGGACCGGTTCCACATTACGGGGATTCCACCACAGATCAACGGCGTCGCCAATCCGCTTGCCTTGCTCGCAGAGACACGCGATTCCCTCCAGACCACTTTCGGCCTCGCCATCGACGGCGATCCGGATACGGTCCTCAAGCGCTTGTGCAAGCCCTCCTTCGTCAAGGAATTCGGCAAGGACTGGCGCCGGCTCGAACGGCTCGGCGATGTCGAACTGGTCGAGGCCGGCACGCCGGCCGAGGTAGAGCGTATCTTCGGCGAACTGGTCCGGATGCGGCTCAGCCGCTTTCGCGAGCTTGGCCGCTTCGACCTGCTGACGCAGGAGAAAGTCGTCGATTTCTACCGCAACGCCGCTGTTCGCGGCCTGTCGGACGGAGCGGTGCGGCTGTTCGGGCTGCGCGTGGGCGAGGCGCTGATCGCGGTTCAATATCTGCTGGTCCATCAAGGGACTGTTCATGCTCTGCTGATAGCTATGGACCAGAGCGTCGTGCCCAATGTCTCACCAGGACTTGCAATCATGGGCAGGTTGATGAGTTGGGCACGCAAGCAAGGCTTTGGTTATTTCGACCTGTCGGTCGGCAACCAGAGCTACAAGGCAAATATGGGCGCCAAGGGTTCGGTCCTGGTCGAACTCTGCCACGGGTTCACGATGCGGGGCAATGCCGCGAGCACTGCCATCAAGCTCCGCGACTGGACCGAGGTTTTCGTGCGCTCAAACCCACGGCTGCTGAAAGCGGCTCAGGGAACGATGCGGGGCTTGCGGCGCTTGCGTGGAGGGCGCTGAGGGCGGGCCAGAACGAACAGGAGAAGCTTTTGGCAAGCCAGGCAATGCAACAGGCTGCGGCGACCGAGGGCGCCGTCGGGCCGGTTTCGCCGATTACCGTCGGCTTCGGCAGGACCGTGCGCCATGCGGCGCGGCTGCACACCAGCTTCGACACCGTAAAGCCGCTCTGGTTGCGGCTTGAGGAGACCGGCCTGTGCACCGGCCACCAGGGCTTTGCCTGGATGGAAGGGATCGCCAGACGGCTGATGCCCAAAAGCGCGGAGTTGCTCGTCGTCGAGGTCAACGATGCCGACACGGGTGCGCCGGTCATGTTGCTGCCGCTGATGCGCCGCCGGGCTCGGGGCCATTACGTGATCGAATGGCTGAGCGGCGGCGTGTGCGACTACGCGGCGCCACTGCTGGCCGATGCGAGACCATGGACCAGGCAGACCGCCGACGACGCCTGGGCGGCGGTGTGCGCCGCGCTGCCGCCGACGGATCGCTTCCACATTGCGGGAATCCCGCAACAGATCCACGGCGTCGACAATCCGCTGGCGCTGCTTTCGGTGGCGCGCGACTCGATCCATATCGCCTCGGGACTGGTCCTGGATGGCAGTCCGGAGACGCTGATCAAGCGCATCTGCAAATCGTCCTTCGCCAAGAATTTCCACAAGCACTGCCGCCGCTTCGAACAGATGGGCAAGCTCGATCTGGTCGAAGCCGAGACGCCTGAATTGGTGGAGGAGCAGTTCGCCACGCTTTTGGAGCTCAGGCTCAAGCGCTTCCGCGAGCTCGGGCGCTTCGACCTCCTGACGCAGGCGCCGGTCGTCGAGTTCTACCGCAACGCCGCCCTGCAGGGCCTGTCCGACGGCTCGGTGCGGCTGTTCGAGCTGCGTGCCGGTGAAGCCTATCTCGCCGTCATCTACGTGCTGGTCATGAAGGGCACCTTGCACGCGCTTCTGCTCGGGATCGACCAGGACGCGGTTCCCAACGTCTCGCCAGGACTGACGACGATCGGCAAGCTGATGATCTGGGCGCGCGCGCAGGGGCTCGGTTACTTCGACCTGTCCGTCGGCAGCCAAGGATACAAGCAGCATATCGGCGCTTCAAGCGCGGTGCTGGCCGAGTTGTGCGAGGCGGTGACGCTGAAGGGCAGGGGCTCGACCGCCTATATCAAGCTGCGCGGCAAAGCCGAGCTTTTCGTGCGCTCCAAGCCCGGTCTGTACAAGGCCGTGCAGGGCGCGGCGCGGCGGTTGCGGCGATTGAAGACCTGAGGCTGCCGCCCACACGGATTGACAAGCTCCCGGCAAAGTCATCACGCTCCTGCAGTGCAACGATTTCGGGAGGCAATGATGGCAAGCCTGGTGGTGATGTACGGCACGCCTGCCGATCCGGCGGCGTTCGATGCCTATTATCGTGAAAAGCATATCCCGCTGGCCAAGACCATTCCGGGATTGCGGCGCTACGAAATCAACCGCGGTCCAGTCATGACGCCGGCGGGACCAGCGAAGGTCCATCTGATCGCCACCTTGCAGTTTGACGACCTGGCCGCCATCCAGAATGCATTCGCCAGTGCCGAAGGTCAGGCGGCCGCGGCCGATCTCCAGGTGTTCGCGACGGGCGGCGCCGATATGCTGATCTTCGAGAGCGAGGCTGTCTGAGACGTTCGCGCCCGGCGACGGCTTTCTCCCGGGTATTTCAGCCGCGGCTTGACAAAGAGACGGCACGAGCGTCACCTCGCAATGGCCATTGGGTTTTTTGGGGGATATCGATGAAAAAGACATATGAAAAGCCGACGCTCAACAAGCGCCAGCAGCTCACGCGCGTCACGGCACAGGTTGTCTCGTCCGCGCGCTGAAACGCAAACGGCCTTTCGACCTGACCATCAAACCCGCCGCCGCAAGACGGCGGGTTTGCTGCCTCAATCGCCTGAGATCACCGATAGCGATAACAACAAGCCGCGGTTGGAGGCGTTCATGCGCCTTTGGTGCTGCCCAGGGAAATGACTGCTCAGAGCGGCTCGGTGTCGAAGAGCAGCATCGCCACCATGTCGTCATCGCCGGCGAATTTGCGCCGGTCCACCGCGCAGGCCCGGCCGATATCGCTAGCAAAGGCTGTGCGAATGGCCTCCAGATCGTCGAAATAGAGCGTCGCCACCCTGTAGGGCGTCTCACCCTGCAAGACATTCACGATCGGCGGCCGGCTGATCTCGTAGCGCCGCAGTCCCGGCAATTGCTTGGCCAGCGGCACGTGAATGTCGTGGTAATGGCGCTCGAAGGCCGCCGGATCGGTGGGGGTTTTGTAGATGACAAGCATCTTGGCCATGATGGTGCTCCCTGTCGTTTGACGTGATCGCGCCCCGTCGGCGCCGCACCAATGTCGTTCGCCGGGAGCGGATTTCGACAGGGGGTCGCTAACCCAGTAAAATGGCCCCCGCGCTTGAAGATGCTTCGCGCCCGCCAAAGGCAAAAACCCATGGGCGCATCTGGCAATTGATCCATGTCAAAGCGGGTCGGCGTCGATGCGCCTATCTGGTCTCCTGTCTTGGGAAGGACACAAGGCGGGCGGGCGGTCCGGGCCGGCAAGCTGAAAACAGCTCCGGCCAGGGCCGCCTGCAACCAGGCCGTGTCCGATGGACGGATGCTTCATGTTTTAATTTAGCTCCGCGGGCAAGCACCTTCAAAAGGCTGGCAAAATTTAACCGAACTGCAACTCGCGGTCTCTATAGGGTTGTGCGAGGGATCAGAAACCAGGGGCTTGAAATGCAAGCAATCGTTTCCCGTTTCATGCGGGATGAAAGCGGTGCGACCGCCATCGAATACGGCCTGATCGCCGCCCTCATCGCACTTGCCATCATCACCGGCGCCGGCGCGCTCGGCAATGCGATCAATGGCAAGTTCACGACGATCGGCACGAAGGTCACCAACAGCGGATCTTAAGCCGCGCGTCCGCCCCTTTGTCCGTGAAATTGACAGGACAGCGCGTCTCCGTCATCCTTGAGACCAGTCGCCAGGCCGTGGAAGCGGCCATGTTGCGTGTCAGTGCGACCGAGGGCAGCGTCATGTTCAGTCCCGTCAGCAGCCAGAATGCCAAGCGCGCCGCGGTGCGCAAGGCGCTCGACTCGCACAAGGTCTACATCACCGCGCAAAGCTTTTCGGACGGCGCCTACCAGGCACGCGTGCTGGTCGACGGCGAGGCCTACTGGGTGGATGAATTCCGGCTGAGCCAGTTGCAGCAGGGGTTGACCCCGGCCGAGCTCGAGCTGACGCCGGCTGCCGACGATTGAGAGCGTGACGGGTTTGCTCCCTGCTGCCATGCGCTTCGGTCCTTGACATGGCAGCGCCGCCAAAACTCAAAACCTATCGCGCCAAACGCGAATTCACCAAAACGCCGGAGCCGGCCGGCGGGCTTATCTCCGGTGACGGCAACCGCTTCGTCGTCCACAAGCACCACGCCTCCGCCGACCACTACGATCTGCGCCTGCAGGTCGGCGACGTGTTGAAGAGCTGGGCGGTGCCGCGCGGACCTTCGCTCAATCCGGCCGACAAGAGGCTGGCGGTCGAGACCGAGGACCATCCGCTCGAATATATCGACTTCGAGGGTGTCATTCCCGAGGGCGAGTATGGCGGCGGGCCGATGATCGTCTGGGACACCGGCACGTGGGCGCCGATGGACGATGTCGACAAAAGCCTCAGGACCGGCGCTTTCAAGTTCCGGCTGGCGGGCGAAAAGCTCAATGGCGGCTGGATGCTGACCCGCCTGAAGCCCAAGCCCGGCGAGGACGCGGAGAAAAAGAACTGGCTGCTGTTCAAGGAGCGCGACCTCGCCGCCGACACCAAGCTCGACATCCTCGAAGCGCGGCCGGAAAGCGTGAAATCCGGATTGCGCATCGAGGAGTTGGTGGCACCGCCGAAACCGTCAGCGAAGTCCGCACCGAAGCCGGGTTCCCTGAAGCCCTCGACACTGCCGGGCGCGGTGAAGGCGCCGGCGCTGAGCCGCATCGAGCCGCAGCTGGCGACGCAAGTGCCAAAACCGCCGGGCGGCGAAAGCCCTGCCGAGAACACCAACGAGCTCTGGCTGCACGAGATCAAATTCGACGGCTACCGCACCATGGCGCATGTCGCCAATGGCGAGGTGCGGCTGATCACCCGTGGCGGCATCGATTGGACGAAGCGCTATGGCGACCTGCCGCATGCCTTTGCCAAACTGCCGTGCAGCGAGGCGATCATCGACGGCGAGATCGTCGTGCTTGACGGCCGGAGCATCAGCCGCTTCGCCTTGCTGCAGGACGCGCTGGCCGAGGGCGCCGGCAGCAAGCTGCATTTTTATGCCTTCGACCTGCTGCATCTCGATGGCTGGGACCTGATGAGGGCGCCGCTCATCCGGCGCAAGGCGCTGCTGGCGGAACTGCTTGGCGGCCTCGGCGCCAATTCCGCCATTCAGTTCTCCGACCATGTCGAGGGCTCGGGGCAGGGGCTTTACGACCAGGCGACGGAGCTCGGGCTCGAAGGCGTCGTCTCCAAGCGCGCCACCGCGATCTACCAGAGCGGCCGTACCAAGAGCTGGACCAAGTGCAAGGCGCTGCAGAAGGACGATTTCGTCATCGCTGGTTACACAATCTCGCAAGCGGCGGAAGGGCTGGCGGCGCTGGGCATGGCCGAGTGGGAGGACGGCGAACTGCATTATCGCGGCAAGGTCGGTACCGGCTTCGACCGCGATACGGCGGAGGATCTGCTCGCCCGGCTGGAGCCGCTGACATCGGGTGCGACGCCACCTGAAGGCGTGCCGCGCGAAATCATGCGCGAGATGCATTGGGTGAAGCCGTTGTTTTCGGCGCGCATCCATTACGCCAACCGCACGGCGGACAATTCGCTGCGCCATGGCGTGTTTCGCGGTCTCAGGGATGTCGGCCTGTCGACGCCGGTCTCGGCCAAGCGCAAGCGGCTGATCTCGGAGGCCGATCTCGCCACCATCTGGGTGACCAATCCGGAGCGGCGGCTGTTCGGCAAGACCGGCCCGACCAAGCTCGACATCGCCGTCTACTACGCGCTGGTCGGCGACTTCATGCTGCCGCACATTCTCGGCCGCCCGGTTTCGCTGGTGCGCTGCCCGACCGGCCTGCCGAAGGATTGTTTCTTCCAGCGCCACGCCTTCACCGGCATGCCGCCTTCGGTGGTGACTTTCGAGACGATGAATTCGGAGGGCGAAACCAAGTCGTTCCTGTCGGTCGAAGGCGCCAAGGGTTTTCTGGCATTGGCGCAATTCGGCGTCGTCGAGTTCCACACCTGGGGCACGCACCGCACCAGCCTCGACAGGCCCGACCAGATCGTCTTCGACCTCGACCCGGGCGAGGGGATTTCCTGGCGCGAGGTGGTCGAGGCCGCTGTCCACATCAAGGGCGAACTGGAGGGGCTGGGGCTGGTACCCTTCGCCAAGACCTCCGGCGGCAACGGCATCCACATCACTGTGCCGGTGACGCCCAAGCAGAACTGGAAGAAGCTGCACCAGGCGACCAGCGCCATATCAACCCATCTGGCGGCCACCGCGCCCGACACCTTCACCACCACCATGGGCAAGGACAACCGCAAGAAGCGCATCTTCATCGACTATCACCGCAACGCGCGCGGCCACACATCGGCGGCGCCATATTCGCTGCGGGCGCGGACCAATTTGCCGGCCTCGACACCGGTGAGCTGGGCGGACCTGGAGACGATCGATGCGCCGCAGGATTTGAACTATTCGTCGCTGCCGGGGCTGCTGGAGACTTCGGGGGATCCGTGGGCGGAGATTGAGGAGTTTGCCAGGGATTTGCCTACCTTGAAGACCTAGGGTTCCTCGCCCCCGTGAAACGGGGGAGAGGTGGCCGCGAAGCGGACGGAGAGGGGGCTGCGCCGACGGGCGAAGCTGGCTTCCTTGCTGCGCCATTCCCCCTCTCCGTCTCGGCTTTGCCGAGCCACCTCTCCCCACTCCCGTGGGGGCGAGGAACTGGCGCTCCGCCATCGACGCTTTCTACAATTTGAATTATTCTCTCCCAACGGCCTCAAATACGTAGCGGAAGATTTCGTCAGGGATTTGCCGGTATTGTGTGCGGGGTCGGTGTAGGATTTGCGCAGCCTCGTTCGTCCTTCGGACGAAAAGCGCTGCAGAGAGCATGGTCCCAAAAAGTGGAACCGGTTTTTGGACAAGACCATGCTCCAACATAATGTCAGTGCATGGCCGCGTAGGAGTGTATCATGGCGCCCAGGGCAAGTTGGAAGGGTTATCTCAAGCTCAGCCTCGTCAGCTGTCCGGTGCGGCTTTATCCGGCGACGACGACCAGCGAGCGCATCTCGTTCAATCAGCTGCATAAGAAGACCCACAACCGCATCAACATGAAGCCGGTCGATCCGGAACTCGGGCTCGTAGAGCGCTCGGACCTGGTCAAGGGTTACGAGTACGAGGACAAGCAGTACATCATCATCGATGATGCCGACCTCGATGCGGTGCGCATCGAATCCAACCACACGATGAACATCGAGGCCTTCGTCGACGAGGGCGAGGTCGATGTCATCTACCAGGATGCGCCGTACTACATGGCGCCGGATGGCGCGATGGCCGAGGAGACTTTTGCGGTGCTGCGCGAAGCGATGCGCAAATCCGGCAAGCTGGCGATCGCCCGGCTGGTCCTGTCCAGCCGTGAGCGCATCGTGACGATCGGCGCGCGCGAGAACGGCATGTTCGTGTGCACGTTGAGGAACCCGAACGAAGTGCGCGGCACAGCTGAGTATTTCGGCAACATCCCGGCCGGAAAGCCCGACCAGGAGATGCTTGAACTCGCCGAAGCGTTGATCAAGCAGAAGGAGACCACCTTCGATCCGAAGAACTACGAGGATCGCTACGAGATCGCGCTGATGGCGATGATCCGCGAGAAGCTCAAGGGCCACAAGCCGATCATCGCGGCAGCGCCCGAGCGCGGCAATGTCATCAATCTGATGGATGCGCTGAAGGCCAGCCTGTCGCAGTCGAAGCCGCCGGCCAAGTCGAAGAGCAAGGCCGACGAAGTGGCGGCCAAGCCCGCAGCCAAGAAGGCGGCAGCGGGCGGTGCGCCTGAAAATCCGCTGAAGGCCAGTCTGCTGAAGGCGGTTGGCAAGAGCAAGAAATGACGGCACCGGCCGTTTCGGTTCCGGGGGCCGTCTTTGGCACCATCGGCGCGCTGGCGGCGTTTCCGCTCAGGTTGGCGGCTCGCGAGGTCGAGCGCCAGCACGGCCAGCTCCGGCGCGGCATCACCCGGCGCACCACCCATGTCGTGTTCGGCCGGGCTCTGCTTGCCAAGGCTGGATTGACGAAAAACGGCGATGCCGGGATCGAGCGCCGCGTCGCCGCCGCACGCGGCGCCGGGCAAACACTGCTCAGCGAGAACGGCTTTTTGCGCCTGCTCGGGCTGATGAAGGCGCCGGAGGCGTCGTCGCTGTCGCGGCAATCTTTGATCGAGCAATCGCGGCTGTCCGGCGCCGACCTTGACATGCTCTCGTTGTTCGATGCCTTCGAGCACGACAGCGAACCCTATTCCTTCCGCGATCTGATCCTGGCGCGCAAATATGCCGGGCTGGTCGCCGGTGGGGCGACATGGGCGGCGATCGCGCGCTCCGTGCACCGCTCCGGCCCGGTCGCCTCGCTCACGGCCAAGTCGCTCAATGTCGGCTCGCAGCATGGCCGCCCCGACGCCATCTATCTCGAAGGCGGCCAGAGCGAACTCGACGGGCAGTTGTTGTTCGATCTGGGTAGCGCGGCACAAGGCGACGACACGCTGGAAGATTTGTTCGCAGAGGCCGAAGCTGCGGAGGAGGGCCGCGACCATGAAGGTGCTGCCGCACTCTACCATCGCTGCCTCGCCATCGACCCGAGCGACGCGATCGCCGCCTTCAACCGCGCCAACTGCCTGCGCGCTGGCGGCCACGCGACTGACGCCGCGCATGACTATGCCCGGGCGATAAAGCTCGACACGGCCTTCGTCGAAGCCTGGTTCAACCTCGCCGGGCTGATGAGCGAGCAAGGCCGCGACGCCTCGGCGCGAAGGCATTTGCAGAAAGCGATCGCGCTCGACAAGAGCTATGCCGACCCGGTGTTCAACCTGGCGCGGCTGGAGTTCGACGCCGGCAATCTGCTGGAAGCGCGGCGGCTGTGGGTGCGGTATCTGGAGCTCGACGCGGAGTCGGAATGGGCTGGGGTGGCGGCCAGGGGCGTGCAATTCGTGGATATGCAGCTGGCACGGACGGCGGGGTGAACGCCTTTCCTTCTCCCCTTGTGGGAGAAGGTGGATCGGCGCGCCAGCGCCGAGACGGATGAGGGGTGCTGGAAGGAATGAGAGATTGACGAGCTTGTTGTTTGCCGAGGCGTTGATGACCGTGTGCGCCAAGCTGGAACACCTCTCATCCGACCGAGCTTCGCTCGGCCACCTTCTCCCACAAGGGGAGAAGGGGTCGTCAACGCTGGAGTTTCCATGACCCACTTCCTCTTCGACGGCGACGACACCGCTCCCGTCACCATGCTGCTCGCGCATGGCGCCGGCGCATCGATGGATTCGCCTTCGATGACCGCCACCGCCAAGGCGTTGGCCGCCGCCGGCTTCCAGGTCGCGCGCTTCGAATTCCACTATATGGCCGCCCGCCGCTACGGTCAGCGCAAGCCGCCGCCGCGTGCCGAGACGGTGAACCCGGAATATGTGAAGGCGATCGCCGATCTGAGGGCCAGGGGCGTCACTGGAAGGCTGATCATCGGCGGCAAGTCGATGGGCGGACGTGTCGCCTCGATGGTGGCGGACGAGATGTACGCCAAGGGCGAGATTGCAGGGCTGATCTGCCTCGGCTACCCCTTCCATCCGCCCGGCAAGCCCGAGCAGTTGCGCACCAAGCATCTCATTGGGCTGAAGACACCAACGCTGATTTTTCAGGGCACGCGCGACGAGTTCGGCACGCCGGATGAGGTGGCCGGTTACGGTCTCTCCGACAGCATCGAGGTGATCTGGCTGGAGGATGGCGACCATGATCTCAAGCCGCGCAAGAGCATCTCGGGATTTTCGACGGCCGATCATCTGAAGACGCTGGCGGAGACGGTGAAGGATTGGGTAGGCAGCGTGGCCTCCTGATCCACCACATGAAAATCGCCACCTTCAACATCAACAACATCAACAGCCGGCTGGAAAACCTTTTGGCATGGCTGGCGGCGGCAAAGCCCGATGTCGTCTGCCTGCAGGAATTGAAGGCGCGCGACATGCAGTTTCCGCGCACCGCGCTGGCCGATGCCGGCTATGGCGCGGTGTGGAAGGGCGAGCCGACCTGGAATGGCGTTGCCATACTCGCGCGTGGTGCGGAACCGGTGCTGACTCGCGATGCCTTGCCCGGCGACGATGCCGACAAGCAAAGCCGCTACATCGAGGCAGCGGTGAACGGCATTGTCATCGCTTGCCTCTATGCGCCGAACGGCAATCCGCAGCCAGGGCCGAAATTTCAGTACAAGCTCGCCTGGCACGCGCGGCTGGAAGCGCATGCCGAACAACTCCTCGACACCGGCCTGCCGGTGGTACTGGCCGGCGACTACAACATCGTGCCCGAGCCGCGCGACATCTACGCAACCCGCTCCTATGACGATAATGCGCTGGTGCAGCCAGAAAGCCGCGCCGCCTTCGCTGCGCTCATCGAGCAGGGCTGGCTCGATGCGCTGCGCAAGGTCTATCCGAAGGAGACGCTCTACACGTTCTGGGATTACCGCCGGAACCGCTGGCCACGCAACGCGGGCCTGCGGCTCGACCACATATTGCTGTCGAAGACGCTCGCCCGCCGGCTGAAAGGGGCTGATATCGACCGCGATGTGCGCGGTGAGGACGGCGCGAGTGATCATGGGCCGGTTTGGGTGGAGTTGAGATGAGCGCGGTCAGTTGGCCCTTGTCCGAACCCTTCCCAAACTGTCGATAACCTTAATTCTTCGACCCGGCATCCCAACATATTCGGTGGTCGATTGGCGCCCGCGCGAATCCTCCACTGTGATGATCATATGCTTGCCGCGTCTGCCATCCGAAAAGCGCGCCGTGAGCTGACGAAAATCGGAAAGCGCAGCCCCGTTCCTTGTGCAGAAATCAGGAAGGACGTCCCTGTAGCGCGCTATAACGGTCGAGAGGTATTCCGATGCAGTACCCTCGGTAACCTTTCCCGCCAAAAAGTCGACAGTCAGGTAACTCTGTGGGCTCGTCGCGGCCTCGCCAAATACATCCGCGCCGTAGTATCCAGACAGGGCGCTGTACCCGCTGGCAAGCGAATCCGCGATGTTGTGCGCAATGGCGCGGAGGTCATCATGTTTCATGGCCCATACAATAAGAGACATTCATATCGCAGCAATCTGTGGGGTGGGGTTGCGCGGTTGTTTGGTTTGAAAAGAGTGAAAATCACGGCGCTAAAGCCGAGATGCGTGCGAAGGCCGCACAGCGCTTTTGCGCACGCGCCATCTCGCGCTACTCTGACGATGATCAGCATCGGGGGCCGTTTTGATGCATTGCATGTCTGACAGCCGCGAACGGCCACTATCGAAGCCTGCCCGCCATGCATGATTTCAGCCTCGTCGAAATCCTGCTCGCGGCCGCCGTCCTCATTGCGGTCGCGGCATGCGGCGTCTGGCTGTTGCGCAACGCGCGTCTCCGGCGCCGCGCCCGACGCCGGGCGGATCCGGCCAGCGACTATGCCGCGCGCACCGACTGGGAGCGCAGCACCGGCACCGTCAACTACTCGTCCTTCGTCTATTTCGATGTCGACCGCGACGGGAGATACGGCGTTGGCGACCGGCCGATGGCCGGCATCATGGTGCGGATCTTCGACGGGCAGGGCGGCTTCGTCGCTTCAGCCAGGACAAACAATGGCGGCTTTGCCAACTTCGCGATGTCGACGTCTTCGACCGGTGCCGCGATCCGCTCGCCCGGCGCCTACCGGTTTGCGGTTTCGGTGCCGCTTGGCTGGAGTTCGCCCAGCGCCAACGAGATGCAATCGCAGGATTTCCGGCTGGCGCCCGGCTCGCCCGCCGGGCTGGTGTCGCAGGACCTGCCCCACCCGGTCGGCCTGGCGCCGGCGCGCAGCCTGGCCGGCAGCATGGCGGCAGGCGGCACCGCGACCCTGTCGGTGATGGCAAGCGGGCAGGTGCTGGAGAGCCGGGTGCTCGCGCCGGGCTCTCCCTTCCGGCTTGACCTCGCCGGCAGGGCCGACACGGTGGCCATCGCCGGCGGCGGCCTTGACCGGCAGCTTGCGCTTTCGCCCTATCCGACCGATTTCGGGCTGCTTTCGTCGCAAACGCTGCCGAGCGGGACCTCGCTGCGGACGATCGGCTTCGACGACGTCACCGGGCGTGGCTTCCGCAAGATCCCGTGCGGCCATGCCGGGCTGCAATGGCGCAACCTCAACGCCATGGCGCAGGATCACACCAAGGGCAGCGAAGGCTATGTCAACGGCAATGTTTCGGGCGATCACGTCGCCTATACCAGCAGCGGCTACCCGGCTGAGTTCGGCCGCGAGACTCCGTTTGGTTTCCACTCGGTGCTGCTGAGCGCTGCTTGGCTGAAGTCTGAAGGGGAGATGGCGCTGATCGAGTGCTGGCTGGGCGACCAACTGGTCGCCAGCGACCAACTGGCATTGTCGGCGCTGACGCCGCTGCACTACGCCCCGATGCTGAAGGCGGTAACCCGTGTCCGTCTTTCGACGAAACACTATTGGCAAATGGTGCTGGACGATTTGGTGCTGACGGGCTGACTTATTGCGGCGTAACCGGGGGCGAGACCGCTGCACCGTTTGTAGCAGCCGTGAGGCGTTTCAGATTGCCCTTCTTGACCAGAGCGGGCCGTTCATAAATCTTCTTCATGATGCAAGCTTTCCACTATATCCCGTCAAGATAGTGACACATCGTGGTCTTCTGTCAATGTTTCGCGGGGGATAGTCCAGACGACCTCAGCCAAAACATCTCTGAATCTGGCCCCAGCATGCCGATTGCTTCGGCTCGAGCGGGCATAAATCGGCACTCTAAAGCGCCCCCTTACATGCTTAAGCCGTTGTTTCTATGCATATCCCAAGCCCAGGCTGGGATACATCAGGTGATGTACATCTGGGCAGGAAGCGATGGCTGCGCTTTGCGGTATACACCGGCGCTGATAATCTTCCCAAATCCGCGGGCGGAGAGCGCGATGAACAGATTGGCTGACAGGTTGCTGGCGCTCGCCTTGGTTGTGGTCGCCATCGGGTGTCTGACGCGGGTCTATCCGCTCGTCGTTACTGGTGCCGTTGGCTGGCAAGACTTTTTCGCACTGCCCTCGGATGCGTTCTCCGTGCGGTTCACCGGGCTCGTTCTGGCGGCATTTGCCTGTCTGGCCGGCGCCTTGCTGTTCTGGTCGGGCCTGTTGCCGGGCCGGCCGGCGCATCCGGCCGGGGCGCCGCTGTTCGGCCGCGCGGCCGAGGTGCAGGAGACCGGCAGGCCCGGCCTGCGCAAGGTCTTTCTCGCCTTGCCATTGATTGTGCTGGCAGTGCTGGCCGTCGACCGGTTCGGCCCGTGGGCCGGCGGCGAGGTGGCCAGTCGGCCGAGCGAGCCCAAGGCGGCCGAACCGAAGCCCGCTGAACCCAAACTTGCCGAACCCAAACCCGTTGAGCCGAAGGGCCAGGATGTCGCCAGCGCGCCGCCAGCCTCCGAACCGGCACCTGCGCCAGCCCGGCCACCGGTAGCCGCCAACCCGCCGCCGGCGCCGGCAGCGCCTGCGCCAACGCCCGTCGCGCCGTCGGAGGTCGCGGTCATTCCGCCGCCCACGGTGGCGCCGTTGCCGCCACCGCCGCCGGCGGCGCCAACGCAGCCCGATGGCCATCGCGACGCGGTCGTCTGGCTTTCGGTGGCGCCCGACGGCCAATCGATCATGAGCGCCAGCACCGACCATGTGATCAAGCTGTGGGACATTGGCGGCAAGCACCTGATCCGCAATCTCGGCGTCCACAAGGACATGGCGCGCACGGCGCTCTACATGCCCGACGGCGCCAGCGCGCTGACGGCCGGCGACGATGGCGAGATCGTGTTGCGCAAATTGGCCGATGGCGCCGTGCTACATGTCTTCCAGTCCGGCCAGAATGGTGGTGTCAACAAGCTGGCGATCAGTCCGGACGGCAAGCGGGCCGTCAGCGGGCACGACACCGGCAATGTCATCGTCTGGGACCTCGTCAACAATTCCGTGCTGCATGTTTTGACCGGGCACGACTGGTCGATCAGCGCGGTCGCCGTCTCGCCCGACGGCAAGCAGGCGCTCAGCGGCAGCATCGACGGGACGCTGAAGCTCTGGGATATCGAAAGCGGCAAGCAGTTGCGCAGCTGGCACGGCCACGAGCAGGGCACCTATGGCGCCGTGTTCACCGCCGACGGGCATCATGTGATCACCGGCAGCGGCGACCTCACCATCAAGGTCTGGGATCTCGACAGCGGCCGCGAGGTGAAGCGCTTCGAAGGCCATGAAGGCACGGTCTATACGCTGGCGCTGTCGACCGACGGCAAGCGGCTGCTGTCGGGCTCGCTCGATGGCACGGCGCGGCTGTGGGACATGGAAACCGGCAACCAGATCGTTATGTTCGACAGCCAGACCGGGCCGATCTACGCGGTGGCTTTCGCTCCCGATGGCACGGTGCTGACCGGCGGCTACGACCGCACCATCAGGGACTGGCCGGCGGCGGGCGGGGATGGCGTGGTGCTGTTTGCGGGGGCGCCGGGGTGATGAGCTGAGAGGCCGAGAGCGAGACATGACATGTTTGGCTCGCGTCATCGGTACACATATACGTTGACGATACTTTTTGTTTGGTATACATATATATTTACATAAACTTGATATTGGTCAATATATGAGCTTACAATGAGCGTTAGGCAGGCGGTCCGTCAGCAATACCAGGCCGTTGTGGATCTCGCCCGAGGCGGCAACATCCGGGTTCCAGCGGAAGGTTGGATAAGGACTGTGCGGAAGGCGCTCGGCATGTCCGGAGCCCAGCTCGCAGGGCGGATGGGCGTAACCCGCGCCCGCATTGCCCAGGTGGAACAGGCCGAACTCGAAGGCGGCGTCACCCTGAAGTCGATGCAGGCCACGGCCGAGGCGATGGGGTGCCGCTTCGTCTATGCGTTCGTGCCGCCCCACACCATCGAGAATCTCGTCATCGCCCAAGCGCGGAAAAAGGCGCAGGCGATTGTCGACACGGCGGGCAAACATATGGCGCTGGAAGACCAGACCGTGACCGACAGCCGGAGCCGGCAAGAGGTGACCCGGCTGACGAACGAACTGATGTATGAAATGCCGTCCGATTTCTGGCAGGACAAATGATTGCACCCGACTATCCCGAGGGCGCGACGCCGCTTGATCCCAATGAACTCGGCGGACTGAAGTACAGGCACATCACGATCCAGGCCGAACTCGATGAACTGGAGCAGGCCAACGTCACGTCCGGCCTGTTGTGGCTCTCCCGGACACGAAGGAAGGACATCCTCACCGACGGTTTCGCCATCGAGCTTCACCGGCGGCTGTTTGGCGAGGTGTGGAATTGGGCTGGAACCTTCAGGACCACCGGTAAGAACATCGGCGTCGATCCAATGCAAATCGGGGTGCAGTTGCGCGCAGCGCTGGATGATGCACTCTACTGGATGGATCATGGCACATATGCGCCTGTGGAAGCAGCCGTGCGGCTTCACCACAGGGTCGTGTTCATTCATCCGTTTGCGAATGGCAATGGGCGCCATGCCCGTATCCTGGCGGACGCCGTGCTCGAGAAGCTGTACGGCGTCGATCCGATCGATTGGACCGCCGGGGCGGATTTGCTGAAAATGAATGAAAGGCGGGCGGCTTATATCTCGGCATTGAAGGCGGCCGACCGGCACGACATCGGTCTGTTGCTGGCTTTTGTTGGACTGGCAGGGCAGCTACGGCTGTGACCGGCACAGCCATCACGCCACCCCAACCTTGATCGGTTGGACCGCCATGCTATGTAAAAACCATGTCAGCCCCCAGCCTCACTGCCAACGCCCCGCTCATCGTCATCGATCTCCAGACCGGCATGTTCGACGGCGTGCACGAGCCGCCGATCCATGATGCGACTGCCATTGCCGAGCGCGCCCGGGCGGTGATCGACTGGGCAAGGCGCGGCGGGCGCAAGGTGGCTTTCATCAGGCATGATGGACCGGAAGGTGACCCGCTGGCGCCGGGTGAACCGGGCTGGCCCGTGTGGGCCGCCCTTGGCCAGGCCGACGATGAGCCGACCTTCGCCAAATCCGTGCGCGATGCCTTCAGCAATCCCGCCTTCGGCGACTGGGTCGCCGGGCAGGGCGCGGGTGCCGTGGTGATCCTCGGCGCGCAGACCGATTTTTGCGTGGCGGCGACCGTCAAGGCCGCGATCGCCAGAGGGCTCGGCGTCACCGTGGTTGCCGATGCCCATAGCACGCTGGACAGCGCCAGCGAGAGCGCTGAGCAGATCATCGCCCGCCATAATGGCGAATTCACCGTGGCCGGCGCGACTTTGGTGACGACGAAGGCGCTGGTCGGCGACTGAGGCTGCGAAAGGATGACGCCGCAGGCCGGTCGTCGCTTCACGCGGAGGCTGCGTCGTCTGGGACGCTTGCCATGGTCGACGCGGGCGGGGGGGCGCATTGTTGGGATGGCTGGGCGCCCGCGTCAACCAGGGCGGCTCGTACCGCCGCAGTAACACCATGACACGTCGGCGGGCGTTCGAAACTTCCGTGATAGCGGAATAGGCAGGAGCAGCGGCGCGGATTCGCGGTTTGCTTCGCCGAACCATTTGCCGGCACATTTGCCGAGAAACAGTTTCTCTTGCCTGCCGCATTGACCCGCGGCGGGCGGGCGGCGAGGACTGGAGCTTTCAACAGGGATAGCGCCCGTGAGCGAGCAGACGATTTTGAGCGAACAGACGATTTTCCGCAACGCGAAACTGACGGATGGGTCGCTGGCCGACCTCACCGTCACCGACGGCAGATTCAGCGCCATCGCGCCGGCCGGCAGTGCGCCGCCGGTTAATCTCGCCAACCCTGCCATCATCGATCCCACCATCATCGACCTTAGCGGCCAGCTTGTCGTGCCGGCCTTCGTCGAGGGGCATATCCATCTCGACACCTCGTTCTATGGCGATGCCTGGCGGCCGCACATTCCCTGTACCAACGGCTTCGACGTGCGCGAGCGCGTCGCCTTCCAGGCACAGAACCTTGCCGCCGCAGCGCCGATGGTGGAGCGGGCGAAGAACCAGCTCGACCTCTGCATCGGCAATGGCAGCCTGGCCATGCGCAGCCATGTCATGGTCGACGGCTCGGTCGGCCTCAGCCATGTCGAGACGATCCTCGCCGTACGAGAAAACTACCGCGACCTCATCGACATCCAGCTCGTCGCTTTCCCGCAAAGCGGTATTTTGTCCTCGCCCGGCACGGCGGAGCTTTTGGACGAGGCTTTGAAGCTTGGCTGTGGCCTCATCGGCGGGCTCGATCCGGCCAGCTTCGACCGCGATGTGAAGGGCCATCTCGACGTGATGTTCGCCCTGGCGCAAAAGCATGGGGCCGGCGTCGACATCCACCTGCATGATGGCGACACGCTCGGCCTGTTCCAGGTCGAGGAGATCGCCGCGCGGACAAAGGCGCTCGGCATGCAGGGCCATGTCGCCGTCAGCCATGCCTATGGGCTGGGCGACATCCCGGCCGATGCGCTCAAGAAAGCCGGCGCGATGTTGGCGGCCGCCGGCGTGGCGATCATGACCAACGCGCCCGGCAACCATGCCTTCCCGCCGGTGGCGGCTCTGCGGCAGGCAGGCGTCACCGTGTTCAGCGGCTCCGACAACATCCGCGATTCCTGGTGGCCCTATGGCGATGGCGACATGCTGAACCGGGCCAACATGATCGGCTACCGCTCCGGCTTCTACGAGGACCACGAGCTGGCCGCCGCCTTCGATGTGGTGACCCAAGCCGGCGCCAAGGCGTTGGGGCTGGAGGGTTACGGCATCGTGGTCGGTGCCAGCGCCGATTTCGTCGTCATGCGGGCTCAGCACGTGCCCGAGGCGGTGGTGGCCGTGCCGAAGCATCGGATGGTCTATCGCCGGGGCAAGGCGGTGGCGAAGAGCGGGGCAATGCTGGCGCGCTGACGCCAATGGCCGACGGATGGCGGAAGGGGCCTGGCGGGCAGGTGCAAAGGGAGCACGCCAGGCCCCGCCGGCTTCTGGCGGTAGCCGGCGTCTTTTACATTAGTAATATCTAATGTAATTGCAAGGCGGAGGCGAGACATCCCTGGGGATAGACGCTGCCGGATTTCAAAAGCCGGCCGCGCCCGCCACCATCAGCACCAGAACCACCGCTGCCACGCTCCAGACAGCCGCCACTGCCAAGGCTTGCCCGTTCAGACGGAACCTTCGACGAGGCTTTGGCAATTGCATCCTCGGCATGCTCAGAAGCGATCGGAATCGCAGACCCGTACGTTCTCGATGACCCAGTGGTGGTGGCGCCAATGCTTCCTGACCTTTACGAAGCAATTCCGGTTGTGATGATCGCGCCAGCGATGATCGCGCCAGTGATGCCGGCCCATGCCGCCATTGTCCGTGGTGATGACGAGGCTGGCGGCCTGCGTCGGGGCAACGTTGACGGGGGACAGCACGGAGACAATGAGAAGTGCGCAGAGAAGAGTGGTTTTCACTTTGAGTCCTCCGTTGTGGATAAGTCTTGTGCAGAGAAAATGGCGCTCCGGCCCATCACTCCGCCGCCCTCTGGTCGGTTGCCTGGGCCGATCGGGCCGGCACGGAAGACAGAGCGTGTTGATTGGACTGCTGCTCGCCGAAATAGAGCAAGCCGCCCAGGACGAGGAACACAATCCCGACCGCCACAAGTCCGACCATCAACACGGCGATCGCCGTGCCCGGGCCGTGGCCTGTTCTGGTGATGATGGATCGATGGTGCATCGCTCTTCCTTCGAAATCCACTCCGGTCCGAAGACCTTGCGGCAAACGATGGCAGAGGCAGGATGTTCCCGATGAGGAGCCGCATCGGCCTTTTGCGTTTCCTTGTAGGACCAAGGTCTTAGGTGGCTTGAGCAAAGGTCTGAGAGGCCTTGTTCGGTTCCGGCAATGTCCATGGGACGTTCCGCTATTTTAGCCAAATGAGATATAATCTTCTTGCCTCGTCGAAGGACGAATTCGGGCACCGGGAAGGGTAAAATGACGGCTGGCAGCCATCCGACAATGATGTGCTGACCTCCACATTTCGTCGGATGATGACCTTTCTACAGGCAGGTCAAGTGGAACCTCGTTCAGCCCGGGCATTGAGGCAAACAGGCGCTTGCCGAACTCAAGGAATTCGAACTTGTAGACATCGCGGCGGCTGAGCGACGCTGCCATGTCGCGGCTCCGTACCGGCATGGCGAAGCCGAATTCGCCGCCTTGGCAACCGCCGCGATCGATCCAGTACTGGTCCATGTCGGCGCGCTTGCGGGCGCGTTTTTTGGGCGAGCGGAAGTTGATGGTGTGCCTGGCATCGCAGACGCCGAGGACATGATCGGCGCCGCCACCGATGGCGATGCCTTCCATGACCAGCAGTGCCGCATCCTTGGGCCGGAGCCCGCACAGGTCGCGCGTGGCCTCGATGACGGCGCGCTTGGCCTTTGGCTCCTTGCTGCCCTGGAGCCCACCAATGGCGACCGTGTAGCGGCCGGTGCCCAGGGGGCTGGCGCTCAAGGGGCCGGCGCCCAGGGGATAGAGGATGAAGCTCAGTCTGACCAGGTCGAGCCGGTCGCTCTGCCGCGTCAGCCTTATCGAGAAGGCGCCTTCGTGGCTGGTGCCGGAATGAACGGATAGGCGCATGGTGAGCGCATAGGCATCGCGTCGCCCTGTGACCTGGCCGATGTGCATGATCCGCCCGCGCCAGGCCGCCTCAAGCATTTCCCGTGGCAGGCCCACCGCCGCCAGGTTGAAGTGGTCGACCAGAAGGTCGAAGCCGCGATGGCCGGGCAGCCCAAGGGCGAAGAATTTGTATGGCTTCTTGCGCATGAGATCGTCATGCGGGCAGCCCATCCCGTGGCGCCGCCGGAACCCTGCGAGAAAGCGGAACCATTTGAATGAGCTCACCGGCTTGCAGGCGAAGCGGGTTAGGAAAATCCTGGATTGCCGCACCCCCAGCCGCCGGCAAAGGCCAATAATCTGACTGAAGACGCCGGCGGTTTCCCGCAACCCGGCGCGCTCGCTCGTTTCGAAACTCAAGATGCATCCCACAAAGTTGTTGCGGGAGCGGGGTTAGCCCGGAGGGATTACGCCGACATTGCGGGGGGAAGCGCTGGTAGCGCTGAACATGGCCGTAATTTCCAGCCCTCACGTCTCGTCGAACCGACCCTCGCGCGTCGGGTGACGCTTGATCGCCGCTTCTTCCTCATCGTCGGGCAAGGCGTCGTCGCTGTCCTGATTGGCATTGTCGTCGTCTTCCTCGGCCAGGTCACCGTCTTTTTCGACGCCGTAGCTCATGTCGCCGTTTTCCAGCACGGAGTCGGGCAGGATCTGGCCGCCCTTGACCGCGTCCCAGTCCAGTTGCTCGATGGTCGGACCCTCGACCTCAGGGCTGTCGCCATCGTCGGTGCGTGGTTTGCTGCGCGGTGCCATACTGGCCTCCAATCCATGAAAGACTGAAGGCGAAACTCGGGGTAAAGCTGTTGGTTCCAGCCTGGTGGCAAAGGGGGCTTGGCAGCACAGGGTCTTGGCGGGGTCGGGCTCGCTTCGGGCTGCGGGTTCCAGGCGCAGCTACCCCAGCCACCACCACAGCGCCGCAACCGCGGCCACCACAGCGGCGACCGCCAGCCCCAGTATGATGTAGGAGCCGTTGATGATGTCGCGGATGATCTTCTTGATCGTCTCGCGGTCGTTGAGATTGGGGAAGGGGTCGTTGGGCAGCGCCACGCCGAGGAATTCGCAGAGCGGCGTCCAGCCTTCGGTCACCTTGTAGACCAGCAGCTTGTCCGGCGGCACGGCCGCCTTCACCTCATCGATATAGGCGTTGTATCGCGCGACGGCCTTGTCACGGTCGCCCATCACGCCGTCCAGCGTGCGGCCCCATATCAGCTTGCGCGACATGTCGCCGAATTTCCGCCCGAACGGCGTCAGCCATTCCAGGATCTTGAACTGCCAGACATTCTCGGTGAAGTAGATCGTGTCGATGGTGCTCTCGTACCACGCCTCGGCGCCGCGCGGGTGCAAGGTCAAAAGCACCTTGGCGTCGGGATAGGTGGCCAGCAATTCCTTCCACACGCAGCAGCCGGGATTGTCGACGGTGGCGGTATAGTTGGCGAAGACGCGGTTCCAGTCGTGCTGGCTGCCGGGCGGGCTGTTGGCCACCTTGCGCCAGAAATCGAGATGGCCCTTGTTGGCCTTGTTCATGATCACTTCCTGCATGTGATAGCAGGGCAGGCCAAGCCTGTTCAGCGCGGCAAAAGTCGACCACGTTCCGGTGCGGCCGAAACCGGCCCCAATCAATTTAAGCGTCATTCCCCCAGCCCCGCGGACCTGTTTTCTCCGTTATATCAGTCCGTGAGCATCAGATTGCGCCGGACCAAGCCGACGCGCAATAGCCGTTGCTGAACCGGCGGATCACATACTTGCGAAGTTGCTAAAATAATGGAACGCTGTGTGCGGGCAATGGGAGTTCGGGAAGGGAGTCGTTCGAACCGGGGCGGTTTCGGCGGCTTTGGGCATCTATGTATTTTGGACAATTTCTCGTTGGGATGTCGGCCACTACAGTCATCGTCGCAGTCTGGACCTATATGGCCACCGGTTCTTTCTGGCAGGCGCTTGCCTGGACGATAGCCGTGCTGGTTGTCCTGCAGGTCGGCTATTTCGTGCTCGTCGTGCGGCTGATCTTCAACCGCGCACACGAGGCGACAAGCCGGGATAAGGTCGACGCTGTTCCGCCGCTACATCGCGACGGCGTCTGGCTGTGAGTCCGGGCGCCCGTCATCGACCAGCAGTGGCGGCTGCGGCTACCAGCCCATCCATTCGCGGGTGCGCCAGGCAAGGCCGGCAAACGGCGCCATCAGTGCGATGACGACAAACATCAGCGTGAAGGGATGCCTGGTCATGGAGGGTCGGGGAGCCATGTCACAATCGTCCTTAGGAGGTTTATCCGGGAATGCGCGGGACAACGTCATCGCGGCGACATGGTTGCATGGATGGAAAGCCACGCCATTCGGTGGCTGGAACCGGATGCCGGCACCGGCGTTTTCCCGGTGTGACCCGGTGAGGCTGCCACCTCCGCCGGTCTAAGGCTCGCTCTGCTCCCGGCAGGGCGGGCCTTTTTCACGCCTTGGACGACGGCATGTGGAACGACACCGTCCGCTCTACGTTAGCTGTCGCTAAGGCAATCAGCGGATCGCGTTCACTTCGGAAGAGGCACCCTCAGTTGTACCTTTCGGTGGAAGTCTATATTGCGCGATACCCTTTGTATTTCCCAAATTACTTAAGCATATAAATTACTTAAGCATATATTGGTTTTATACGCCCGTAGGCGAAAACAATTAAAATCGGCATTTGTCGAATTGCCGCATAGTTATTCCATCAATTGGAATGGAACCTTGCGATGATGGCCGAGTTTTCCTGCAGGGCGGAACCCAGATATCTAACAAGGAGATTTGTTATGAAATATTATCTTTCGAGTGCGGCGGCCGCGATCATTCTGATGGGCGGCATTGGTGCGGCGCTGGCTGAAGACGTCGTCGTTGTCCAGCCGGCGCAGCGGATCGTGGTTCAACCGGAGCAGGAGACGGTCGTTCGTCAATACATCAAGAAGCAGCCGCTGGCATCGGTCAACCTTTTGGGCCTCGAGCTCAAGCTCGGCTCGCCGGTGCCGGACAAGGTCGAACTGCGCGAAGTGCCCAACGTCAAGTACCGCGTCGCCGTCATCAACGACCAGACTGTGCTCGTCGACCCCGAGACCCGTCAGATCGTCGAGGTTCTGAACTAACCAAAACAGCAACTGGCATTTAAGAACCCGCCACCAATCTCGTGGCGGGTTTTTCTTGTCGGCCGTTGCCTATTCAGCCGCCAGCTTGTCCTGCGTCTTGGTGTCGAAATCGCTGGCGTCGTGGCGCTCGTGCAGCTGCAGGGCCGGCTCGCCGAAGGCGCGGTTGACCATGCGGCCGCGCTTGACGGCCGGGCGCTCGTCGATCGCTTTCGCCCAGCGCTGAACGTGCTTGTACTCCTGCACCGACAGGAAGTCGGCGGAATCATTGTACATGCGGCCGAGCGCCAGCCCGCCATACCAGGGCCATACCGCCATGTCGGCGATCGAGTAATCCTTGCCGCCGAGATATTCAGTTTCCGCCAGCCGGCGGTCGAGGACGTCCATCTGGCGCTTGGTTTCCATGGCGAAGCGGTCGATGGCGTATTCGAATTTCTGCGGCGCATAGGCGTAGAAATGGCCGAAGCCGCCGCCGAGATACGGCGCCGAGCCCATCTGCCAGAACAGCCAGGACAGAACTTCCGCGCGCGCCGGCTGTTCGGTGGGCAGGAATTCGCCGAATTTCTCGGCGAGATAGACCAGGATCGAGCCGGATTCGAAGACGCGCACAGGCGTGGCGCCGCTGCGGTCCATCAGAGCCGGGATCTTGGAATTGGGATTGACCTCGACGAAGCCGCTGCCGAACTGGTCGCCATCATTAATCTTGATCAGCCAGGCGTCGTATTCGGCGCCCTTGTGGCCGCGCGCCAGAAGCTCCTCCAGCATGACCGTCACCTTGACGCCGTTCGGCGTCGCCAGCGAATAAAGCTGCAGCGGATGCTTGCCGACGGGCAGTTCCTTGTCATGCGTCGGCCCGGCGATCGGCCGGTTGATGCTGGCAAAGGCGCCGCCATTTGCCTTGTTCCAGGTCCATACTTTCGGCGGGGTGTAGTCTGTCATGTCGGGCCTCGTGGGGAAGATAGCGTGGGACGGGATGGGCAGATCCATCCATAGCTAGGGCTGCGGAGGGGGAAGTTCAACTTGCGTTGAACTATTGTCAAATGTTGGTGCGGTCCCGACTTTGTCTTCGTGTGTCGGCCCTTCGCAGGCTCAGGGCGTTCGAGGCTCGAAAAGCCAAGCAATTGGCTTTTCGTCCGCTGCGCGGACGCCTCTCACCCCTTGCGCGCTCCTTTCAACGGCATACCTATAGAAGAAGCCGCCAGGGCATTTGCATCGCAGGACAAAATCATGACCATCAATCCCAATCCGCGCTCCGTCGTCGCCGTGCGCGCGACCGTTCCGGAGGATGCTTTTACGGCCGGCGCGCTGGGCACGCTCAGGGAGGGCAGTGGCGTCGTCATCCGTGACGACGGGCTGGTGCTGACGATCGGCTATCTAATCACCGAGGCAGAAGAAGTCTGGCTGACCGCGCATGACGGCCGCGTCATCCCCGCGCACGCGCTGGCCTACGACCAGGAATCGGGCTTCGGCCTGGTCCAGGCGCTGGCGCCGACCGGGTTGCCGGCCGTGGCGCTCGGCGATGCCGGCAAGGCTCGTATCGGCGACGCGGTGGTGCTTGCCGACGGCATTGGCCGGGCGGTGGAGGCCAAGATCGTCACCAAGCAGGAATTCGCCGGCTATTGGGAATATTTGCTCGACGAGGCGATCTTCATCGCGCCCGCGCATCCGTCCTGGGGCGGCGCGCCGCTGTTTAGCGCCGATGGCGCGCTGCTCGGCATCGGCTCGCTGCGCCTGCAGATGAGCCGCGCCGGCGAGGTCGCCGATATCAACATGGTGGTGCCGATCGATCTGTTGCCGCCGATCCTCGACGATCTCCTGACGCGTGGCCAGGTGGCGAGGCCGCCGCGTCCGTGGCTCGGCGCGCTGTCGGCCGAAAGCGACGGCAAGGTGGTGGTGATGAGCGTGACCGAAGGCGGCCCGGCCGCCAAGGCCGGCCTGCGCCAGGGCGATGTCATCTCCGAGGTCCGCGACGGCGCGGTCGACGGGCTCGCCGATTTCTATCGCAAACTGTGGGACAGCGGCTCGGCGGGCGCCGAGATCCCGATGCGGGTGGTGCGCGACGGCCGCGAGACCTGGCTGCGCGTCAAATCCGCGGACCGCGGCAGTTTCTTGAAGAAGCCGCAGCTGCAGTAGCCGTGTTGCGTCGGTAATGCATCCAAGACTGCTCAGGACCTTTCTCGCGGTGGCGCGCAGCCGAAACATCACCCGCGCCGCCGAGGCGGTGAACCTCGCCCAATCGAGTGTCAGCGACCAGATCCAGTCGCTGGAGGCGGAACTTGGTGCCGCCTTGTTCACGCGCTCGAAGTCCGGCCTGGAACTGAGGCCGGCAGGGCTGGCTCTGAAGCCGATCGCCGAAGAGTTGCTGCGGCTTGACGCCGAGGGGCGTGCGGCCGTGCTGGCCGCTGCCGGGCAGACAAGCGGAACGCTGACCATCGGCGCGCTGGAAACGATCGCCTCGGCACGGCTGGCGCCGTGGCTGCCGGGGTTCCAGGCCAGCCATCCCGATATCACCGTGCGGATGAAGGTGACCGACAGCGGCACGCTGCGGCGCCTGCTGGAGGACGGCGACATCGATGTCGCCTTCTGCTTCGAGCGTCGCGACGGTACGAACGGCGCCGATGAACGCCTGGCCAGGCGCACGATAGGCGCCGAACCGCTGGTGCTGGTGGCGGCGCCGGGACAAGGCACCGCGCCACGCGACCTTGTCGCCCTTGCCGCGCTGCGTTTCGTAGCGACCGAGCCTGGATGCATCTACCGGCATCTGTTCGACACCGCTTTTGCCGAGGCGGGCACGGCGGCGCCAAAACTTGCTGCCGAAGTCGGCAGCATCGGCGCCATTGCCCGGCTGGTGGCGGCCGGCGCTGGGCTCGGCCTCGTTCCACGTCTCGCGGTCTGCGACGCGCTTGAGCGTGGCGATCTCATTGAACTGCCGTGGCCTGGCCTGGCACAGGCGGCACCGCTGACGATGATCTGGCGCCGCCGGCGCGTCCAGCCGCCGGCGCTCAGGCACTTGCTCGCCGCCGCGCGCGACACGCTGGCGCTGAAACCCTCTCGAATCAGTTCAGAACCTGAATCGACAAGTCGGCCCAAGGTCTTGCTTTGAAAGCAGTTCCCGACGCCGGTCCAGTTCAGACAAGCCGGTGTCCGCCTTCCACATGCAGCATCGTTCCGGTGGCAAAACCATTGCCGATCAGGAAGATAATGGCGTCGGCGATGTCTGCGGGCTGGCCGATCCTGCCGACCGGCAGCCGCTCGGCCATCGCGGCAAGCATTTCGGCCTTGCGGTCGCCAGCGACCTGCGCCCAGATCGTGGTATCGACCCAGCCGGGCGAGACGGCGTTGACGCGGACCGGCGCGAGTTCGACGGCAAGCGCCCGCACCAGCCCTTCGAGTGCGGCATTGACGGCGGCGACGACCGAGCCGCGCGCGGCGGGCCGGTAGGCGGCGATGCCGGAAACGAAGGTCATCGAGCCGCCAGCCGCGAGCCGTGGGGCGCCGTGCTTGGCAAGCAGCAGCGGGCCGAAGAGCTTGCTGTCGACCGCGCGTTGCGCCGCCTTGAGGTCAACTTCCGGCACCAGCCTGTAGGCGCCCTCGATGTCGGCCGCCGTGCTGACGATATGGTCGAGCCCGCCGATGCGCGCGAACAGGTCCGCGACCTGGTCTTCCCGCGCTATGTCGACCACGGTCAACGCCAGGCCGAGGGGATTGCCGAGTTCCTCGCGTGCCCGTTGCAGCCGGTCCTGGGTACGCCCGGCGATGACGATTTCGGCACCGGCCTCGACGCAGCGCCTGGCCAGCGCCAGGCCCATGCCGGAGCCGCCGCCGACGATCAGGATTTTCTGGTTTGAAATGCTCATTTCGCTCTGCCTTTGCTGGATTGGGACAAGGGCAGGGGATTGGCAGGTCGGTGTGCCGAGCGGAAACGGAAGAAACCGATGGTGTTATCGGAGAGGCCGATGGTGTCCGCGCATAAGCGCCATTTCGTTCAGCGCACCAGCGGGCTGTCCCAGACGACGAACAGCAGTGCTTTCAGCTGGGCAAAACGCTCCGGCCCAAGTTCGCTGCGCCACTCCTCCTCGATGTCGCGCAATATGTCGACCATCTTCCAGAAGGCGGCATGGCCGCGTTCGGTGGAGTGCACCACGCGCGCGCTGCCTTCGCCGTCGGAGCGGACGATGTAGCCGTAACCTTCGAGGCTGCTGAGCAATTGGTTGATCGCCTGTTTGCTCATGCCGGCACGCTCGGCAATGGTGCCAGGCCGTGCGCCATCCGGGCCGGGAAACTGCAGCACTGCCATATGCGGCAGGCGCAATTCGTCGAAACCGGCGGCGTTTAGTTCCTTGATCAGCCGGCGCTGGATCGCCTGTGCCGGCACGCGCAGCAGGGCGCCGATCAAAAGGTCCTCGGTTTTGGTCTGCAATACTTCGGCTGCGGTGGCCATTGACGATCCGGTAAATTGAGTTTACTGATAGCCGGTAAATGTAATTTACCGGAGGGGTTTGCGCAATGTCCGTGATGAATCTTCGGGTCAACCCATCAAATGAGGCCATCGGCACCAAGGGGCTGTCGGTCCGCTTCCTGGTATCGGGCGAAAATTCGAACGGCAGTGTCGCCGCTTTCGAGCTGATGGTGGCGGGCGCGCAGCGCTTGCCCGCGCCGGCGCACAGCCATGATCACTATGAGGAGACGATCTACGGCATCGATGGGGTTTTGACCTGGACCGTGAACGGCAAGCCGATCGAGGTTGGGCCGGGGGAGGCGCTTTGCATCCCGCGCGGAGCCGTCCATCGCTTCGACAACAATGGCACCAGGGATGCCAAGGCGCTGTGCGTCATCACGCCGGCGGCGATCGGCCCGGACTATTTCCGCGAAGCCTTCGGCTTGCTCAACGCCGCCGCCGGTGGCCCGCCGGACAAGGCCAAGATGATGGAGATCATGCGCCGCCACGGGCTGACGCCGGCAGCACCGCCACCGGTCTGACGCCGACCGGAGGGGCAGGGCGCGCCGCTCATTCCTTGCAAGCGGCGAAGCGTCGCCTCCTATTCGCGTTCCGCGCTCGCAAACACCACCAGATTCCCGTCGGGGTCGCGCATGCGCATGATCCAGAAATCGTCGGCTTCTTCGACCGGTCCGGGTTCGAGGCCGGCATCCACAAGCCGCTGTCGCTCGGGCGCCAGCGGCAGCACGCCGAGCGTCAGCGTCGAGGTACCGGCGTTGTCCTCGTCCTCGAACAACTGTACCTCGGCGCTATCTGTGAATTGCCACTCGGCCAGCCCCGGCATCGGCCGGCGCAGCGGTGCCTTGCCGAAGAGCTTTTCGTACCAGCCGATGCTGGCCTCGAGGTCGGAGCAACTGACATGGGCGAAAATGGTTTCTATTGCCACAGGGTCCTCCATCGGGCGGGTTGCACTCTTGCGGCAACGCGGCGTTGGATGATGCGTTCCCCGGCTTCGCGGCAGCGCATCCCGCTGCTGACGAAAGCTGGCAATAGACCATGCCATGATGCCGGGATTCGGACGATGACGGAGGCAAGATGATTGCGACGCCGGCGACAACAATTCTGAACGGGCAGGCCCGCTGATGGCGCCGGTCAAGGTCGATCCGGGCAAGGTCCGGGAATTCCCCGACGCGGCGAGTTTCTATGCCTGGCTCGGTCAGCACCACGGCACGGAAACAGAGGTGTGGATCAAGGTGCACAAGGTGGCGTCGGGGCTGAAGTCGATCACGCCGAAGGAGGCCATCGACGTCGTGCTGTGCTTCGGCTGGATCGATGCGGTGCGCAAGGGGCTGGACGAGAACAGTTTTCTCCAGCGCTACACGCCGCGCGGCAAGAAGAGCATCTGGAGCAAGATCAACATCGACAATGTCGCGCGGCTCATCGAGGAGGGCCGCATGACCGGGCATGGGCTGAGCCAGGTCGAGGCCGCCAAGGCCGACGGACGCTGGGCGCGTGCCTATGGCAGCGGCAAGGAGATGAAAATCCCCGACGATTTGCAGGCGGCGATCGACGCCGAGCCGGCGGCGAAGGCGATGCTGGAGAAGCTCAGCGCACAGAACCGCTTCTCGCTCGCCTTCCGCACCCACAATATGAAGACCGAGGCGGGACGCCGGAAGAAGATCGAGACCTTCGTGGCGATGCTGAAGCGCGGCGAGACGATCTATCCGCAGGGCAAGAAGTAGGCGTTCAGGCGCCCGAGTGCGGGTCGATGCTGTAGGGATGGACCGGATAGCCCTGGCCGATGGCGTCGCGCACGCGGCCGGTCCATGCGAGGAATGCCTCATAGTCCGCAAGCGAAAACCCGCAATCCTGGGCGCGGTGGCTGTAGGCATAGATGGCGATGTCGGCGATGGTGAGGTCGGTTCCGGCGAGGAACGGCGTCTCGACAAGGCTGCGGTTCAGGGCCGCGAGCGTGCGGGCGCCGGCCTCGCGCTTGCCGGCAGCCATGGCCTGGTTGCGCTCCAGCCGCCCGGTCAAGGTCCAGAAGCGGAGCGAGCCGATGACGGGCTCGACATTGTATTGTTCGAAGAACAGCCATTGCATGATCTTGGCGCGGGCGTAGCGGTCCGCCGGCAACAGCGGCGTGCCTTCGGCGACGTAGGTGAGGATCGCATTGGATTCGGCGATGGCGCTGCCGTCCTCGAGCTGAAGCACGGGGACTGCGCCGGCCGGGTTCAGTTTGTAGAACGCATCGGTATGACTCTCGCCCTCGAAAATCGAGACGATGCGGGTTTCGTAAGGGATTTTCAGCAGGCCGAGCAGGACCCGGACTTTCCAGCCATTTTGCGATGGCAGATAATCGTGAAGCGTGAGCATGGCTGGTCCTCGTGATGGCTGGACGATCGCATGACGTGACGTCTGCCGACACCCGATTCCTGCGCAATTAATTCATGCGCTCCATCGCGCAATGATTGCGATCTCGACCACCTAATAAATCAATTCCGCCCGTGCCATCTTTCCCTGAGACGACATACAGAGGCATCCCCGCATGACCACCCACCCAAGCAAAGTCGCCCTCATCACCGGCGCCAATCGCGGCATCGGGCTGGAGACCGGCCGCCAGCTGGCGAGACTCGGCTTCACCGTGCTGCTCGGCGTGCGCGACCTCGCCAAGGGCGACGCGGCGGCGAAAGGGCTCGATGGCCATGTCGAAGCGATTGCGCTCGATGTCGCTGCGCCTGACGCCGTAGCAAGGGCAGCCGCAGAGGTCGAGCGCCGGTTCGGCCGGCTCGACGTGCTGATCAACAATGCCGCGATCCACTACGACACCGGCTCGCGCGCCTTGCAGCCGGACTGGACCGTGATCCGCGAGGCATTCGAGACTAATGTCTTCGGCGCCTGGCGCACTGCGGCCGCCTTCGCGCCGCTGCTCAAGGCGGGCGGTCATGGCCGGCTGGTCAATGTGTCGTCCGAAGGCGGTTCGCTGGCCTCGATGGGGGCGGGGGCGCCGGCCTATTCGACCTCGAAGGCGGCGCTCAATGCGCTGACCTGCGTGCTGGCGGCGGAACTGCGCGGCTCCGGCGTGCTGGTCAATGCCGTCTGCCCCGGCTGGGTCGCCACCGATATGGGCGGCCCGGGCGGACGCCCAGTGGCGCAAGGGGCTGCCGGCATCGTCTGGGCCGCGACCTTGCCTGATGACGGCCCGACCGGCGGCTTTTTTCGCGACGGCAAGAGGCTGCCGTGGTGAAAACCCAGCGTCGCATGAAACAGCTCACCATCTGAATCGCCGAATTGCTGCAAGTGTCTGTTTTTACACGTGTCCAGCGAGCTGCCTCGCCTCGATCGCACACAAGAAAAAGCCGCCCTCGCTTGCTGCGAGTGGCGGCCTTTTCCCGGGAGGAAGTCAGAAGGGAGAAACGATATCAAGCAGCCGTGGCGTGCTTGTGGCCGTGCTTCTTGTGGGTGCGCGTGTGGTGGTACTTCTTGGCGACGTGCCGGTGGCCGTGCTTCTTGCCCGCGTGCCGGTGAGCGTGCCTGCGTACAGGCCTGTGGTGCTTCTTGTGGTGCCTGTGGTGCTTGTGTGCGGCCTTGACCGGCGTCTTCGCCGCGTCCACGGCAGCGGGAGCCGCCGGAGCGGTAGCGGGGGCGGTCGTCGTCGCCGGAGCGGTCGTTGTGGTGGTGGTGGTCGTGGCTGCCGCATTGGCGGCGCCGACAACCGGCATGGCCAGACCAAGAGCGATGGCCAGGCCGAGGGCGGAGAGGAGGGGCTTGTTCATGATAGGCTGCCTTCAGATGTTGATGGTTGCTGTCACTGGTCGAGGTCGACCGGCGTCACGCCTAGAAGTTTCAGGGCGTTGGCGTAGGTCCGGATGCCTTGCGCCTGCTTGCGCTCGGAACAGAACCGGTTCGCCTTGTCCTGGAGTGCCGTTGCCTGCGCGAGCTGGCTCGCACTGGCACCGGGTTCGGCTTTGGTCCGGATGGCTCCGTCGAGTTGAAGACCGAGCCGGCTGCAGTATTCGCTCCGGGTAACCGCCGCTTCCGCACCCGACTGCGAGACCGCAAGCATGGCGAGCGAAATGCCTGCGAGGGCACCCATCCATCCGGTCGAACGTCGTTGCATTGTCGGGACCATCCCTTTGCGTTGATGTGGCGACCGCTGTCCGGTTGCTACGAGGATGGTTATCGCAGACGATCTTTTCGCCAGTTTTTCCCGGATGTTGAATCTTGTTTCTGGAGTGTGTCTGCGAGGGTTTTCGCTTCTCCCCCCTGTGGGGTGAGAAGCGGTTCGCGCAGCGAACGAAAAGCCAATTGCTTGGCTTTTCGAGCTTCGAACGCCCTGAGCCATGCGAAGGGCCGGGGGTGGCCGATCCACCTGCCGGGTCCCCGCTGCTCCGCAGCGTCCCGGCGTTCGCCGGCCTTTCATCGTGCCACTGGCACGATGAATTCGCTTCGCGAACCGGCTGCTAACCCCACAAGCGGGGAAGGAAGGGAGTTCCGCCTGCTGCGGCGCTTGTGCCTCTTCCTCTAGCGCTCGCCATCGCGTATGCCCCGGGGAAATCCTCCCAAGTTCCAATTCCTCGGACTCCGCATGATCAGACTTGAAAGCATCAGCAAGCAGAACGGCCGTCAGCTTGTCTTCATCGAGGCGTCGGCTTCCCTGCAGAAGGGCGAGAAGGTCGGCCTTGTTGGGCCAAACGGCGCCGGCAAGACGACACTGTTTCGCATGATCACCAGCCAGGAGCAGCCCGACGAGGGGCAGGTGCAGGTCGATCGCGGCGTCACCATCGGTTATTTCAGCCAGGATGTCGGCGACATGGCGGGCCATAGTGCGGTCGCCGAAGTGATGAACGGCGCCGGGCCGGTCAGCGACGTGGCGGCCGAGATGGCGGAACTCGAGGCGGCCATGGCCGATCCCGATCAGGCCGATCGCATGGACGAGATCATCGAGAAATATGGCGAGGCGCAGCATCGCTTCGAGGAGCTCGACGGCTATGCGCTCGACGGCCGGGCGCGTGAGGTGCTGGATGGCCTCGGCTTTTCGCAGGAGATGATGGACGGCGATGTCGGCAAGCTGTCCGGCGGCTGGAAGATGCGCGTGGCGCTGGCCCGCATCCTGCTGATGCGCCCCGATGTCATGCTGCTCGACGAACCGTCCAATCATCTGGATCTGGAAAGCCTGATCTGGCTCGAGCAGTTCCTGAAGGGCTATGACGGCGCGCTCTTGATGACCTCGCACGACCGCGAGTTCATGAACCGCATCGTCAACAAGATCGTCGAGATCGACGCCGGCTCGCTGACCGCCTATTCCGGCAATTACGAATTCTACCAGCAGCAGCGGGCGATCGCCGACAAGCAGCAGCAGGCGCAGTTTGAGCGCCAGCAGGCGATGCTGGCCAAGGAGATAGCCTTCATCGAGCGTTTCAAGGCGCGCGCTTCCCATGCCGCACAAGTGCAGAGCCGGGTGAAGAAGCTCGACAAGATCGACCGCGTCGAGCCGCCCAAGCGCCGCCAGATCGTGAATTTCGAGTTCCAGCCGGCGCCACGCTGCGGCGAGGATGTCGTCACCTTGAAGAACGTGCACAAGGCCTATGGCAGCCGCAGCATCTATGAGGGGCTCGACTTCCAGGTCCGCCGCCGCGAGCGCTGGTGCATCATGGGCGTCAACGGCGCCGGCAAGTCGACGCTGCTCAAGCTGGTGGCCGGCGCTTCCGACCCCGATACCGGCACGGTGGCGCGGGGGCCGAGCGTGAAGATGGGATATTTTGCCCAGCATGCCATGGAGCTGCTCGAAGGCGAGCGCACGGTGTTCCAGACGCTGGAAGACAATTTTCCGCAGGCCGGCCAAGCGCCGCTGCGGGCGCTCGCCGGCTGCTTCGGCTTTTCCGGCGACGAGATCGAGAAGAAATGCCGGGTGCTGTCAGGCGGCGAGAAGGCGCGGCTGGTGATGGCGTTGATGCTGTTCGACCCGCCCAATTTGCTGGTGCTGGACGAGCCGACCAACCACCTCGACATCGCCACCAAGCAGATGCTGATCGAGGCGCTGTCGCAATATGAGGGCACCATGCTGTTCGTCTCGCACGACCGGCACTTTTTGGCAGCACTGTCGAACCGCGTGCTGGAGCTGACGCCGGAAGGCATCCACACCTATGGCGGCGGCTATACGGAATATGTCGAGCGCACGGGGCAGGAAGCGCCGGGGTTGCGAAGCTGAAAACAAGGGCGGTCGTCGAGCCGACGCCGCCCTTGGGACTTTTGGGTCCGTTTGCCAGTAAAAGGAACGGGGCCCTTACCTTATCGAGATGGCCATGCCGCTGAGATCGGCGTTGACCTGCAGCCCGACCTGCTTGCCGGTGAGTTCAAGCTGGGCGCCCTTGTCGTTGGTCATGAGGATAACCTGGGCGCCTTTGCCGATGGTGCCGCCGCCGCCCGCCGCGCCGTAGACACCCGTCACATCGCGGGCGCGCCTGATATGGCGCACGGTGCCGTGGAAGTAGGTCTTGGAAACGCCGAAGGCGAGGCCGCCCGAGACGCCGCCGATCGAAATGGGATAGCTTTTGCCGTGGAAGGTGAACGTGCCTTCGCCGCCTGAGCCGCCGACGAAGAAGGCCGCCTTGTAGACGGCAAATCGGATCGTGCCGCTGTCGGCATGCGCGGCGCTGGCAAAACCGATGCCCGCGGTGGCGATGGCGGCAACGGCGATTGAACGAAATCCGGACGAGATAGTCATGGTAGGAACTCCTGAAATGTCGCCGCTTTGCCGGCTTGGATGTCAGCGTCGTGTCAAAGTTTCAACTGAACAGTCTCGCCCGTCATTTGGTTCCAAGCATGCCGCTTGAATCGGGCTGCGGGAACATCGCCATGAAGCGGCGCCGATGGCAAGCGCAAGGGCTTGATATCGCGTATACGTGATCGTCTGGCGATTCTGACAGCTCAAGGGCGCCGTTTCGCCATGTGCGTGCGGGCTCTAAGATGAGGCGATTCACGGGAAGGGGCTTGGGGATGAGAATTGCGACGCGAATTGCGTTGTCCGCATTGGCCGCGACGATGGGTGGATGCGCGACCTCTCCGGTCGACTATGGCGCGTCGCTTTCGCCGCAGGATCCGAAATGGGCGTCGCCGGAATGCCAGCAGGCCCGGGCGGCGGCTTCCGACTACGCTGTTCGCGAGAAACAACATCCGGGTTGGGAGCTCGCGGCACTCGGCCCGTATGGGCTAGGGATCATCGCGGCCACCAAGGAGCACGAGCAGAAGCAGCGAAAGCTGTTCGCCCGCAACGTGCACCTGCAATGCTCGAGCCTTCCACTGCCGAAGGAATTGCAGGGCGATCTGAACCCTGCGGTCGCAAAGGCGAAATATCCGTAGCCCGTGCCGGCGCCGACATCGATCAGCACATAGATGCCGGTCCCAGCGTCGAAGCGTTGGGCGCAAGCGTTTTGTCAGAGGCCCTTGGAACGTAAATGCATTCGCCAAGTTCTTCGCCCAGGACAAGCGAAGGGACATTACGCATGCTGACCGCCGTTCGAGCCATGATTGGCCAAGCCCGCTTCACCACCGCCAAGAGCGAGCCTGAGGCGCAAAGCATCCGGCAGACGCCGATCTCCAGGGAAATCGAGACCTTGGCCGCGATCCGCCTGACCGATATGGCCGGCCTAGGGACCTGGCCGCAGGACCGCTGATTGGTTTCGGCAGGTAGCGGGGGCGCGGCCGACATTAGATCGTCAACGCGTCTGACTCGTTGCGGACATCCAGCCAAACTGCGATCCTATCGTCATGGAAAAACCTGCTGCGCCATGGCCTTTGCTGCAATTCGCGATCGAGGCGAAGTCGAGAGCCGATGAGGGGAAGCTGCGTATCGTCCTGTCGAGGCTGGCGGACGAGGATCCCTGCTTCCACGTCAAATGGGACGAGGAATCCGGTCAGACAATCATCGCCGCCATGGGCGAAGTTGAACTCGAGAGCATCATCGACCGCGTGCGCCGCGAGTTCAATCTTGCGGTGAATGTCGGCGCCCCGCAGATTGCCTATCGCGAGACGATCACCCGCAGCCATCAACAGGACTACGCCCACAAGAAGCAGTTTGGCGGCACCGGCCAGTTCGCCCGCGTCAAGATCATGTTCGAGCCGAACGCGCACAATCCGGATTTGGTCTTCGCGTCGAGGATCGCCGGCGGTGCGCTTCCGAACGACTATGTGGCGGGGGTCGAAAAGGGGCTGCGCAGCATCCTGTCGCAGGGGCCGTTTGCGGGCTTTCCGATGCTCGGCGTCAAGGCGATGCTGGTGGACGCGGCCTGGCACGAGACCGACTCCTCGGCCCTGGCCTTCGAGGTTGCGGGCCGCGCCTGCTTTCGCGAAGCCGCGCCGCATCTCGGCGTGCAATTGCTCGAGCCGATCATGAGGGTCGAGGTGGTGACGCCTGCGGACTATGCCGGCGGCATCATCAGCGAACTGAAGAGTCGCCGCGGCCAGATCCAGGACCAGGAAAGCCGCGATGTTGCCGTTGTCATCCACGCCACGATGCCGCTCGTAAACATGTTCAAACTGGAGGAGACACTCTGGTCGCGTTCGAACGGGCAGGCGCGCTTGAGCACTTTCTATGCCCGATACGCCCCGCTATCCGACGACCGCGACCCGCCGCCCGCTGCGGCCGTGCTTGCCTGACTTTCGCTTACCGCCACTGTGGTCGCCGAAGGGCTCAGGCGGCTGGCGCTCGGCTTTACGATGGGGCGTTGATGGCGAATTGCGCGGCGAAGGCCCTTGCATAAGCGGGCCGCGCTTCGCCGCGCGCCACATAGGCGGCCAGGTTTTGATATTCGTCCAGAATGCCCGACATTCTCAGGCGAAGCAGCACCGATACCATCAGCAGATCGCCCGCGCTGAATGCACCATCGAGCCATTCTGCGGCGCCCAGATAGGCCGAGAGCTTGTCCAGCACTGCCCGAACACGGTCTTTCACCAGCGGCAGGCGCTCCTCGCTCCACGGCCTGTCAGCTTCGAATATCCTGGCCGTCGTCAAGTCGAGGACTGGCGGCTCGACGGTGTTGAGCGCGGCAAACATCCAGGTGATCGCGCGGGCGCGGGCATTGCGTTCCCGGGGCAGCAGGCCCGCATGCTGCTCGGCAAGATGAAAGACGATCGAGCCGGTCTCGAACAGGCACAGAGAACCGTCCTCATAGGTGGGGATCTGGCCGAAGGGATGGATGGCCAGATGGCCAGGCGCCTTCATCTGCGCAAAGGAAACGAGACGAACCTCATAGGGCTGCCCCACTTCTTCGAGCGCCCAGCGAACGCGCGTATCGCGCGCCAGTCCCTTGCCGCCATCGGGCGATCGTTCAAAGGCGGTGATGGTGGGGATCATTGGAGGCTCCGGTGGTTCGTGTCCAGTTCTGGCGCTTGCACCCAGAGGACGATCGACCGGCGTCATTCCCGACAACGCACCCTGGTTTTGACATGGGATTTCGCCGTGCGAACCTCAATGCCCCGCCCCGCACCCGGGTGCGGGGCCAAAGGCGCGAGAATGGCTGGAAACGAACGCCACGCGTGCAAAATCGACGAAAAGCGGGATCGACGGACAGCTTGACGGGTTTTATTCAGTTTTGGGCTCTCCGGACGCTTTGGGGCCGTCGGATTGAAATTTCGCCAGTGCGTCGCGAAGTTCCTGGCCGTCCTTTTTTGAAGACCCCTCCGCGCCGTTGCGCGCATTGCCTTCGTTGAGCGACTTTCCAACACTGTTGCCGAAGGTCGGGAGCCCCGTCTGGCTGCTGCCGAAGGTGGGGAGCCCCGGCTGGCTCGGGAGGTTCGACACGCTGACGTGGACTAGCCTTATTTGGCTGATGCAGATCAGTATTAGTATGGCAAAGATCGCGAGTAGAGGAATTCTTCTATTTGATATCGCTGGCATTATGAGTTTCTCGTTTCTTGGTTCCGTGGCAGCTTGCAACAGATTTCCTAAAAACTCAGCGGCAACAACTATTACAATTTTAGTCAGCGGCAAGACACGCAGGCTGTCGCTGTTCAGGCAGGTTCACGCGCTGGGTTCGCCAAACCATCGCGATGCGGCCCGGGCAGCCTCCTCAAGGTCAGGATCAGCATCGCTGGCCCAGGCGACGACGCCATCGGGGCGCACGAGCAGGGCGCTCAGGCCCAGCCGGTCCCTGGCGTTGCCGGAAACATAGGGGATCCGCCCATTCCAGCGGCTGGCAAGCGCCTCAAGGGGAGGGCGGGCAGTGAAGTCCAGCAGCAGGCCTTGCCCGTTGCTCAAGAGTTCGCCGAGCCTCGTGCCGTCGGCCAGTTCGAAATCAGGTGCGCTGCGGCCGACCAATGGGTGGCTGCCACCAAGATCGTAGCGCAGCGAAACGCCCCAGACGCGCTCGGCGAAATAGGTCGCGCCGTCGCGCGTGTCGATGAGCTCGCGGATGATGGTTTCCAGCGCGCGCGAACTGCGGCTTGGCCGCATCAGCGCGACCTGGGCGCGGGACCAGTCGAGGATCTGCGCGCCGACCGGATGCCGTTCATCGAAATAGCTGTCGAGCAGGCCGGCCGGCGCGTCGCCGCGGATGGTGGCGACAAGCTTCCAGCCAAGGTTCATCGCGTCGCCAATCCCGAGGTTGAGCCCCTGGCCGCCCAGCGGCGAATGGATGTGCGCCGCATCGCCGGCAAGTAGCACCCGCCCGTCTCGGTAGGCGGTCGCCTGATAGGCGCGATCGGTCCAGGTCGTGGCGAGGTGGAGAGCGCTCAAGGTGACGTCCGTGCCGGACACGCGGCGCAGCACCGCCTGCACATGCTCCGATGTGATCGGCTCCGTCCGGTGGAAAGCGGCCCAGTCGAACTCGACCATCGCGATGGTGCCTGGCTTTGAGTAGGTGTACATGCCCGTCGGCGTGTAGTGGCGGCCGAGGCTCAGTGTGTCCGGATCGACCATCTCGACTTCGACGGAATAGCCGGTGAACTCGGCATCGGTGCCGGTGAAGGCAAAGCCACCAAGCGTGCGAACCGTGCTGCGGCCGCCATCGCAACCGACGAGCCAGCCTGCGTGAAGAGTCTCGCCACCGGCGCGGATGGTCACGCCTTCGTCCGACTGGTCGAAGCCGTCGACGGCGAGGCCGCGCCTGATCTCGACGCCCATCGCGGTCGCGCGGGTGGCAAGCACGATTTCGAGATGCCCCATCTCGATCGCCATCGCGGTGTCCGCCGGGCCTGGCAGACGATAGGGCCATTTCGAGCTATCGACGGCGTCGAGGTAGAACTGGATGCCGGCGAAATGGCCGCCCGGGCGGCGCGGCTGCTGCATCCAGTGCGCGGCGGCCAATGTGCCGCCGCCCGAACCATCCTTCGCGGGCGGCGCGATGTCGTGCAGCAGGCCGCGACGATGGAAGGCCTCGATGGTGGGCACGTTAAGGCCGCGCATGCCGAAGGGCAGCCGCTTCAGCGGTGAGTTCGGGCTCTCGGCCTGCTCCAGCACCAGCACGCGGAGGCCTGCCAGGCGCAACTCGCAGGCGAGAAACAGGCCGACAGGACCGGCACCGGCAATCGCGACATCATAGGGATTCGAATGGTGGTTGTGCATGAACTGCTCCTTGGTCGATGTGTTCGACCGGAGCGTTCCTCGAGTTGAGTTCCACACGGACGAACGATTGGGCGCTCAACAGCGTCCGATGTTCGTCGTGGGGATCTCGTGCACGAAGCCAAAGACCAGAGCTTTCGTTACCGAAAGGAGTTGGGCTTACCAAACCAACCCTGCCTTTTCCGACAGCGGCTATATAAGGTTATGACGGCTGATCCGCAACAGGGTAATCCCATGGTTTTCTGGATGGCGAGCGTGGCTGGGTTGGCTATCGCCTATCTCTTCGGTTCCACGCCCACTGGCTATCTAGCGGGGAAACTGCTCAAAGGGATCGATATCCGGCAGCATGGCTCCAGATCAACCGGCGCAACCAACGTCTTGCGAACGCTGGGAAAAGGGCCTGCCCTGGTGGTGCTGCTGGTCGATGTGTTGAAAGGCGTGGCGGCGATCGTCTTTGTCCGCTGGCTCTACGCGTTGCCGTTCCTCACGCCCCCGGCAGGGCTTGACCTGCAAGGCTTCGTGCCTTGGGCCGTCTGCATGGCCGGACTTGCCGTGCTGCTGGGGCATGGCCGTTCGATCTGGTTGAATTTCACCGGCGGCAAATCCGCCGCGACGGGGCTGGGCGTGCTCCTGGCGCTGTCCTGGCCGATCGGTCTGGGCGCGGCAGCGGTTTTCTGCGTCGTGCTGGCACTTTCCAGGATTGTTTCCCTGAGTTCGATGCTGGCGGCATTGACCGCGATCGTTCTCGTCCTTGGCATGGAGCAACCGCTGTCCTACCGGCTGCTGGTGATTGCCGGCGGCCTCTATGTGATCGCGCGCCATCGCGCCAACATCCGGCGGCTGCTGGCCGGGACGGAGCCACGCCTGGGGCAAGCTCACCCAGGATCGAAGACGGAACCGCAGATCTAGATCGTCTGCTCACACAAACACGATAGGGTTTTTCTCGCGCCGTGCGATGTCGATCAATTCCGATAGTCCATCGGCAAATTCCCTGGGCTTTTTAATCGACGCGGCCCGGCTGACGATGCGGTGTGCCGATATCCCAGGGTCTTCGATCTCATCTCCGACATCCGGTGGCCGCTCCTGAAAAGCGCGGCCCTGGCGCCTGTGCCAAAGCATAGGCATCGGCGATGATAGGCTCCAGCACGGCGAGGGGACGGTTCCGGATACACCATGGCCAGACGGTTTGCGTTTCTCCTGGTTCGCGATTTCACCCTGTCGCCGCTGTCGCTGTTCATCGACACGCTGCGGCTGGCGGGCGATGAGGGCGACCGCAGCCGCAGGATCGAGTTCGACTGGGAGATCGTCGGCGAACGCGGCCTGCCGATCCGGGCGAGCTGCGGCGTCGAATTGCTGCCGACCAAGGGGATCGGCAATCCCGAGGATTTCGACAATGTGGTGGTGGTCGGCGGCCTGCTCGACACCAACCGCAGCCTGAGCTCCGACAAGGAGGCCTTCCTGTTGCGCGCCGCCGAGAAGGGTGTGCCGCTGACGGCGCTCTGCACGGGAAGCTTCGTGCTGGCGCGCTACGGCCTGCTCGACGGCTACGCTGCCGCCGTCAGCTGGTTCCACATCAAGGCTTTTCGCAGCCAGTTCCCCGATGTCAACGCCCATGCCGACAGCCTGTTTTCCGTCGATCGGGGCCGCTCGACCTGCGCCGGCGGCACGGGTGCTGCCGACCTTGCCGGCCATTTCGTGTCCCAGTTCATCGGCCGGAAGGCAGCGGAAAAGGCCGCCAAGATCCTGGTACTCGACCGGATCAGAAGCAGCCGCGACGTGCAGCCCGTCGGCGACCTGTTTCCAGCGGCGTCGAGCCGTGCGGTGAAGCGCGCTTTGCTGTTGATGGAGAGCAACCTTCAGAAGACACTGTCGGTCGGCGAGATCGCGGACCGCCTGAATTGCTCGCGCCGCCAGCTCGAGCGGCTTTTTGGCTCAGAGCTGGGCACAGGCCCGATGGCGGCCTATCTCGCGCTCAGGGTGCATCATGCGAAGTCGCTGCTGGAAGGCAGCGACCTGCAGATCGGCGACATCGCCTACCGCTGCGGCTTCACCAATGCCGGCCATTTCAGCCGCGTGTTCCGCCAGCAGACCGGTATCACCCCAACCCATCTCAGGCATCCCAACCGCAGGCCCGCCGCTGCTGCGGAGCACTGAAGCCCGCCGCGACGTGCCGCCTCAGCGGCGCCTGAGCCGTCTTGGCTCTCAGGAAATCCGTTGACCGTCCTCGTCGAGCAGGACGCAGTCCTGCGGATCGAATCCAAGATCGATCGTCTCGCCTTCGCGAAGGACGCGACCGCTGATCGGCGCGTTGGCGCGGATGCTGGTCTTGCCGCCAATGTCGATCTCGTAGATCGCGCTGCCGCCCAGATAGGACGCCGAGACGACGCGGCCGGACAGACGGTTGGCGCCCGCCGCCGCGCCGACCGACAGTTTCTGCGGCCGCAGCACGACAGTGACTTTGCTGCCATCGGCAAGCGGCCTTGGACAAGTCACGTTGATCGTCTGGCCGGTGGCAAGCACCACCACTAGTGCCTGGCCGGATCGGCTCACGGTCCCGGCAAGCATGTTGGCCTTGCCCAGGAAATTGGCGACGAAGGCCGTGGCGGGCCGCTCGTAGACCTCCTCCGGCGTGCCGATTTGCTCGACCGCGCCCGCGTTCATCACCACGATGCGATCCGACATGGAGAGCGCTTCCTCCTGGTCGTGCGTGACGAAGATCGCGGTGATGCCGGTTTCCTTCTGGATCTTCTTGATCTCGACGCGCATCTCCTCGCGCATGTTCGCGTCGAGTGCCGATAGCGGCTCGTCGAGCAGCAGCACCTGCGGCTCGAAGACGATGGCGCGGGCAAGCGCGATGCGCTGCTGCTGCCCGCCCGACAGCTGTGACGGCAGCTTCTTCTCGCTGCCCGGCAGCCGCACCATTTCGAGCGCCTGGCCGACCTTGCGCACGATCTCGGGCTTCGGCGCGTTACGATACTTCAGGCCGAAAGCGACATTGTCGAAGACGTTCTTGTGTGGGAACAGCGCGTAGCTCTGGAAGACCAGCCCGATATTGCGCTTGTAGATCGGCACGTCGTCGACCCGCCGCCCGTCGATCATGATCTGGCCGCCCGAAATGTCGACCAGGCCCGCGATGGAGCGCAGGATCGTGGTCTTGCCGCAGCCCGAAGGCCCGAGCAAGGTGACGAAACTGCCCTTGGCGATCGAGAGCGAGAAATCGCGCACGGCGACGAATTTGCCATAGGCGATGTCGATGTCGCGGAACTCGACCGCCGGGCTGTTCGTCTCGGCGGCCGCGCTTACGCCTGCTGCCCCGGCCGAAGCCGGCCGGGGATTGGATGTCATGGCCTGGCTGTCAGGCACCTTTCGATATCCTGTTCCACTGCTTGGTCCAGGCGTCCTCGTTGGTTGCCCAGTAGACGGGGTCGGCGAAGGTCAGCGCCTTCATCGTGCCCGTTTTGTCGAAGGCCGGCAGCTTCTCGATCTTCTCGGTGAGCTTGACCTTTGTCGGGTCGAGCGACGGCGGATAGCTCTGGCCCTCGGCAACCGCGATGGAGGTCGCCGGGTCGAGCATGAAGTTGATCAACTCCTCGCACTCGGCCATCGGCGAGCCTTTCAGGATCAGCATGTCCTCCATCCAGGCATAGGAACCTGCAGGGTCGAGATAGCCGATCGGTGCGCCCTGGTCCTGCAAGGCGGCGACGCGGCCCGACCATGCGTCGGTGACCACGATCTCGCCCTTGGAAAGCAGGTCCATCAGCTCCGCGCCGGAACTCCAGAACTTCTTGGCGAGGTCGCGCGTCTCGCGCACCTTGGCCCAGATCGCGTCCATATCCTTGAGGTTGTTGGGGTCCTGTCCGGTGGCGAGCGCCGCGTACCAGACCCGGGTGGTCATGTCGTCATAGCCGCCGACCTTGCCGGCATATTTCTTGTCGAGCAGGAGCGCGGCACCCTTTTCCTTGGCTTCCTCGGGCGAGATCACCTTGGTGTTGTAGGCGATGCCTGTCGTGCCGTAGTCGTAAGGCACGGCCGAGAGTTTCGGCGTCAGCTTGCGGAACGGATCGATCATCGGCTGCAGCACATTGGCCATATTGGGAATGTTGGCCTCGTTGATCTCCGAGGTCAGGCCGCCATTCACGTATTTGATGTAGTAATTGACGCCGGAGGAATGGATGACCTGGTAGTCGCCGGGCTTGGCGGTCTTGATCTTGGTGATAATCTCGTCCTCGTCGCCGAACGTGCCCTGGACCACCTTGATCTTGGTCTTGGTCGTGTAGGGCTGGAAGGCATATTTGTCGATCGCATCCTGCACCGTGCCGCCCCAGCCGTCGAAGCGAACCTCTTCGACCGCGGCGAGCGCCTGCCGCATCCAGGCCATGTCGAGGCCCACCGCGGCCGCCGCGGCGGCGCTCAGCGTCAGGAAAGTTCGGCGGCTCAGATCACCGTTTTGATATCTATCGTGCAGCCTTTCAAGCCGCTTTCCATTGGACAGTTTCATCGTGCTTCCTCCTTGGGTTGGCCGCGTCTTTTCAATCTGGTCAGGCTTTGCAGGATCAGGCCGCCGAGCAGCGGTATGCCGACGGTCACCAGGATCATCACGGTGCCGAGCGCGTTGATCTCCGGGCTGATCGATATCTTGAGCATCGAAAGGATCTGGGTGGGCATGGTTTCCACGCCAGCCGGCCGCCAGAACAGGCTGGCCGAGGTGTTGTCGAAGGAGATGGTGAAGGCGAGCAAGGCGCCGCCCACCACCGCTGGGATCAGCAGCGGCAGCGTGATCTCGCGGAAGGACGAAAAGCGCGAGGCGCCGAGCGAGAGCGCCGCCTCCTCATAGACGCGGCGGATGCCGACCATGCGCGCCTGGGTGATCAGCACCACATAGGGCACCGCGAGCAGGATATGGCCGAGCACCAGCAACAGCATGGTCCGTGGCTGGTCGATCGCCTTGATCAGCACCAAGAGACCGACGCCGAGGATGGTCTCCGGTACCAGCGCCGGCAGGATCACCAGCGTGCTCAGCGCCTGCTTGCCACGAAATTCGAAGCGCACCAGCGCAAACGCCGTGACGACGCCCATTGCCGTGGTGACGGCGGCGGTGACCAACGCGATCCACAGCGAGGTGCGGAAGGCGGCCAGCACCTGCTCGTTGGCCATCAGCTTGCCGTACCATTGCAGGGAAAAGCCGGTCATCGGGAAGCCGCCGAACATCGAGGCGTTGAACGACAGGATCACCGTTGCCACGATCGGCGCGAACATGAAGATGTAGACGCAGAGTGTGACGAAGCCGGTCAGCCGCCAGGCCCATCTTCCTTCCTGCTTGCGCCTGGCTTTCATCCACCAAGTCCTTTGACGATCTGCGACATGCCCATGTAGCGGGTGTAGACGGCGGCGAAGAAGCCGAGCACGACGAACAGCACGATCGAAAGCGTTGCGCCCATCGGCCAGTTCAGCTCTCCCATGATGGTGTCGTAGATCAAATTGCCGAACAGCGCGTCGCGGCCGGAGCCGAGCAGCTGCGGCGTCACATAGCTGCCGGCGGCCAGCACGAAGCAGAGCAGCAGGCCTGCCGCCAGGCCGGGGAGGGACAGCGGAAGCGTGACCTCGCGGAACGCCTGCGCGCTGGTGCAGCCCATCGAGCGAGCGGCCGAAATCAGAGTGCGGTCGATGCCTTCAAGGCTGACATAGACGTTGAGGATCATGTAGGGCAGCAGGAAGTGCAGCATGCCGAGGATCACCGCGCCCTCGTTGTAAAGCATCGGCAGCGGCTCGTTGATTATCCCCAGTTTCAGCAGCGCGACGTTGATGACGCCCTGTTCGCCCAGAATGTTGATCCAGGAAAAGGTGCGGATGGTGAAGCTGATCCAGAACGGCACGATGAGCAGAAGCAATAGCAGCCATTTGTGCTTGAAGGTCGTGGCCCAGATGAAATAGGCCGGGAAATAGCCGAGCACCCCGCAGAGCACCGCCGTCATGGCGCCGACCCTCAGCGTCTTCAGGAGGAAGCCGGAATAATAGCTGTCGGTCAGGAATTCGTGCCAGTTCGCCGTCGTCAGCGCACTGGTTTCCACCCCGGCGGTGACGAAGGTGAAGAAGGTGTAGGCGGCCATCACCGCGATCGGCAGCACCAGGAAGAAGATCAGCAGCAAGAACACCGGCGCGACCAGCATCCAGGCCAGCCGTGGATCATACAATGTCCATCGTCGTTTCATGAGCACCCGGTGCGCTCGCTTTGAAGCGCCTGTTTTGTTCCCGGGGCCAAGATTGGGTGATTGGAGGCTTGATGTCTACAGTCGGCGATTGAGCCAGTGTCGGGGACGGTCGGTCGGCACTGCCTCAGCCCTTCGAGATGCCGCGCGCGATCAGCCGGGCCAGACGCTCCGAAAATGCCCTGGCGTCCGCCGGCTTGTCGCCGTCGAGCACGCGCGCCTCGTCGTAGAGGAGGTGGGCGGCGTCGTCCTTAAAGGCCTGCTCGTCGTCGCCGAGGTTGGCGAGCGCCAGCACGCGCTCGTGCCTTGGATTGATCTCGAGGATGGGCTTGGCTGCCTTGTCGAGGCGGCCGGCGGCGTTCATCAGCCGCTCGAACTGCCGGTCGGGGCCGTGTTCGGGGGCGACAAGGCAGACGGCGCTTTCGGTCAGGCGGTCGGACGCCTTCACGTCCGAAACGGCATCGCCAAGCGCTGATTTGACGAAGGCCAGGAAGCTGTCGACCTCCGGCGTTACCACTGTCTCGGGCTTCTTGGCCTCGTCGAGCAGGGGAATGTCGGACAGCTCCGCCCCGCCCTGCGTGACAGACTTGAACGGCTTGCCGTCGAAGTCCGGCGCCATCGTCACCCAGAAGCTGTCGACCGGGTCGGTCAAGAGCAGCACCTCGATGCCGCGCGCCTTGAACCCTTCGAGCTGCGGCGAGGCTTCGAGCTGGGCGCGGTCGTCACCGGCGATGAAGAAGATCGCCTTCTGGCCTTCCTTCATGGCGGCGACATAGTCGGCAAGGCCGCGCCAGCCTTCGCCCGATGTGGTCGAGTGGAAGCGGGCGAGCTTCAGCAATTGTTCGCGCCGCTCATGATCCTCGTAGAGCCCTTCCTTGAGAACGACGCCGAAATTCTCCCAGATTTTCGCATAGGCCTCGGCGTCGTTCTCGGCCAGCTTGACGAGGTCGCCGAGCACGCGGTTCGTGAGGCCTTTGCGGATCGAAGCCAGCAGCGGGCTTTCCTGGATCATTTCGCGCGAGACGTTGAGCGGCAGGTCGGCGGAATCGACCAGCCCGCGCACGAAGCGCAGATAGCGCGGCAGAAGATCGGCCTCGTCGGTGATGAAGACGCGGCGCACATAGAGCTTCATGCGGCCCTTGCGGTCCTGGTCGAAGAGATCGAACGGGCGTGAGCCAGGCACGAAGGCGAGCACTGAATATTCCTGCCGTCCTTCGGCGCGAAAATGGATGGTGGCGGCCGGCTCGTCATACTGGCCGGACAGGCCACGGTAGAAATCGGTATATTCCTCCGGCTTGATCTCGCTCTTCGGCCGGACCCAGAGTGCGGTGCCATCGGCAATGTCGCGCGCCTCGGCGCCGGGCTTTTCCACGAGCGTTATCGGCACAGGCACATGGCCCGACTGCGACTTGGCCAGTTGCTCGAGCTGGTAGGATCCGGTGTAGGAGACGGCGTCGTCCATCAGATGCAGCACGACGCGGGTGCCGCGCTTGGGTGCGGCGTCGAGCGGGGCGGGCGCGATCTCGTAGGAACCCTTGCCGTCGGACGACCAGCGCCAGGCCTCCTCGCTCCCCGCCATGCGGCTGATGACGTCGACGCGGTCGGCGACCATGAAGGCGGAATAGAAGCCGACGCCGAACTGGCCGATGAGCTGCGTGTCTTCTGTGCCGGCGCCGACGCGCTCGATGAAAGCGCGCGTGCCCGAGCGGGCGATGGTGCCCAGTGCCTCGGCCATATCGTCACGGCTCATGCCGATCCCGTTGTCCTCGACGGTGATCTCCTTGTTGTCCGCGTCAGCCGAAATCGAGATGCGCGGCTTGGGGTCGTCGCCCAGGAGCTCAGGATGGCTAACGGCCTCGAAGCGCAGCTTCTCGCAGGCGTCGGCGGCGTTGGAAATCAGTTCGCGCAGGAAGACGTCCTTATCGGAATAGACCGAATGCACCATCATGTGCAGCAGCCGCGAAACATCCGCCTCGAACGCCCTGGTTTCGGTTGCTTTGGTGTCCGTCGTCATTTCGATTTTCCCACGCTGTTCGTCCGCCTGTCGCGCCGGGGCGCAGGCAGGCCTTCCTTTCAACCATTTTTAGCGGTGCTGGCAACTCGGCAGGTGCCAGCACGACGACAATATTGTGACGGGATGGCAGGGTGACAAGAGGGGTGAGAACTGGGCGCCGGCGGCGAAACTGCCAATCTCCCCCACGAGGGGGTGATCGGCAGCGTCGGCGTCGCGCTCGTCTCGCGCCTACTTCCCGGCCATATGATCCGCCAGCGACTGCGCTTGGGCGAGGAGCGTCGGGAAGGCGGCATCCGCCGGCAGGCTCTTGCCCAGGCAGGCGCGGAAGTCGTTGTCGCCTTTCGTCCAAGCGGCGTTGGCGGCATCGGATGTGGTTTCGTCGCTCTCGTCGGTGGCCTGCTTGGCCAGTTTCTGGGCGGCGGCGTCGGCGGCGGTCCACACGGCGTCGCAGGCCGCGATCTTGGGGATGGCCGGTGTTGCGGGCGCTTCGGCGATCAGCACGCTGTTGCCCTTGACGACCGTGACGACGACTTCCTGGTCGTAGTTCGGCCCGACATCCTGTGCCCAGCCGCCGAGCCGTGCGATCGCCATGTCGGCACCCTCGGGCGTCTTCAGCTTAAAGTCGAGCGTGCCGGTGAAGGCGGCGTCGCTGCCGATGGCCTGGGTGTAGAAGGCATCGAGCTTCAGCGCCGCGTCGAAGCTGGTGGGCAGTTTGAGATCGGCGTCCGTTTCGGCGGCGCGTGACTGCAGCCAGCGCTCGACCAGCCCGCGCGTCGAGGCCACGATGCTGGGACCATCCTCGGTGCCGTGGCGCAGCCCGTCCAGCATGCCGAAGCCGACATCGGAGGAGCTGAGGCTCTCGAGGTTGATCGTGCCGGTTGCCGGAAAATCCTTGACCGTGAAGGGGCCGAGCAGGGCGTTGAGACGCGTTTCGAGATCGGCGCGGGCCTTTTCGTTGGCCGCATCCAGCGTTTCCACCGGGGTGTTGGCGCTGTCCATCGCCGCGATGGCCGCAATCGCCTTGTCGCGCGCGGCGATATAATCGTCCTCGGGCGTGGCGGCGAAAGCCGCACTGCTCGCAAGTGCAAACATGACCGTCCAGACCAACCGCATGACAGAACCTTTCTTCGTGGCGATCAACAGGCAAGGCAGCCATCGGGCAGCTTTGCGGCGATTGCGCGGCAGGAACCGTCGAGACGAAACATCTTCATCGGGGAGGCAAGCCAAGCGCCGTCATTAACCATCAGTTAACTATCCGTTCGCCTTTGAATCAAATTTGGCGGATATTGTCTTGGCCAAACGAGGCCGCCAAACCAGGCTGCTTGGGGGACCCGGAGAAGACAGCAATTTTCAGACTGGCGCGCCGTTTTCGGGAACGCGCGGCAGCTTGAACTCTAGAAAAGAAGCGACGGACCACCGTCGCCTTGCGGGGAGGCGTCAGCATCATTCTTGATGAGGTCGCCAGAATGAAGATCGAAGATGCGATTACTGCTGTAACAGCCGAGGCCAGCGCTCTGTTGTCGTGCCTCGGTCAGCCCGGCAATCATGCGAGAGGCCGACCGGGAACACGCCAGGCAGATGCAGCTCGCCCTGATGCGGCGAAAGCATCGAGGCGCTCATCGATGACGGCCTGGAGGATGTCGCCGCGGAACATTTTGCCTCGCAATTCCATGGGCCGTCTCGGCTTGGCCTGGAGGCTTCTGCACGCTGCGGATGGCGTGGCGCACTGATCTCAGGCGAACACATCACCTTGAGCGTTGAATTGGGCAGAGCCACCAACGCCACGTCCTTACCGACAGTTTTCATAAAGCTACTGCGTGCAAGTCATTTCTTGTCCTCGGCAAGCGTCGCCGGCGACGCTTGCCGCGCGTCAGTCGCGCGATGCAGACAGTCCGGCGAGAAGTGGCGCGTACACGGCGAGCCTGCGCGATACGAATTCGGTGAAGAGCCGCACACGTTTCGTCTTGCGTGTCTCGCCCTGTGTGAGAAGCCAGAGCGTTCCGTACATGTGCAGGTCGGTACCCGGCACCCTCGCCAGCAGGGGGTCGGCATCGCCAATGAAGCACGGCAGTGTCGTCATTCCGAGCCCTTGCCGTACGGCAACGATCTGCGCCTCGCCGTCCGTGGTCCTGAACGGGACCCCCGTGGTGGGAACCTCGCGGGCCCAATCCGGGATGCCATGACTGCTTATCACGATCCAACGGAGGCGATCAGGCGCGCCAGCGCGCCACGCGGCTAGTCGATCCCGGGACATGTAGACGCTGCCGAACAGCTCCGGTCCCTTCAGGCCGTGAAGATTGAGCGGCAGGGTTTTGCGGTCGTAGACGACACGGATCGCGACGTCGGCCTCCCGGTTGGTCAGATTTGCCAGCTCGCCGGAGGATAGGATGTCCATCTCGATGTCTGGATGCAGACGCGCGAAATCGGCGAAGTCCGGCATGAGCAGGTGTGTCGCAAGGGTCGGAGCCAGCGTCACCCGCAGAAGCCCGCGCACGCTCTGGTCGCGCCCGAAGACGCGCGTCTCCAACTGGTACGACGACCCTTCCATCTGTTCCGCGAGCTCGAGGACCTCCTCGCCCGCGGCCGTCAGGCGGTAGCCCGAAGGCAGCTTTTCGAACATCTGCGCCCCGAGGCGTTCCTCAAGCTGGGCGATGCGTCGCAGCACCGTCGCGTGGTTGACGCCGAGGCTTTTGGCGGCGGCCCGCACCGAGCCTCCGCGTGCGACGGCAAGAAAGTAGCGAACGTCATCCCAGTCGATCATGGTGCAATCCCGCACCGCGCGGTGCGCCTTCCAAAGCCCTAAACTATCTGCAACCGGACAGGGCGGCCATCACAACACTTGTCGACGAGCGGGGTCCAATTCCGGCGGAACCTTATCGTTGCGGCTGCTGTTATAGCCGTACTGGATCGATTTCGCACCACCGATGTGCGCGCTTCCTCACTCAACGACCGACCCGGGCAGACCCATCTTGGTGGTCTCGGGGCGTTCCCGAATGACCAAGGCGCAAGCCTGGAAGGATGCACGTCATGACCAGATTGAATGGAAAGACCGCCGTCATCACCGGCGGCGCCACCGGCATAGGCCGCGCGGCGGCAAAGCGCTTCATCGAGGAGGGAGCCTTGGTCTTCATCTTCGGCCGCCGGCAGGAAGCACTTGACGCCGCACTGGCCCAGCTCGGGCCCAATGCCCGAGCGGTAAAGGGCTCGGTCTCTGATGAATCCGATCTCGACAGTCTTTACGCGGCGGTGAAGGCCGAGCGCGGAAGCCTCGATATCGTCTTCGCCAATGCCGGGGCGGGAAGCCCGCTCGCGCTCGGCAAGATCACCGCCGAGCACATTGACGAAACCTTCGACACCAATGTGAAGGGCACGATCTTCACGGTCTAGAAGGCGCTGCCGCTGATGGGCAAGGGCGGTTCGATCATCCTGACCGGGTCGAGCGCCGGCACCACCGGTGCTCAGGGATTCACTGCCTATAGCGCGAGCAAGGCGGCAGTGCGCAATCTGGCGCGGACCTGGGCGGAAGACCTGAAGGGCACCGGCATCCGGGTCAACGTATTGTCGCCGGGGGCGACGGCGACCGAACTCGCGAAGGAAGCGCTGGGCGAGGAGGGCCAGAAAGCCTACGGCGCGATGACTCCGCTCCAGCGCATGGCTGATCCGGCGGAGATCGCGGCGGTGGCCGCCTTTCTCGCATCGTCGGACAGCAGCTTCATGACCGCCAGCGAAGTCGCCGTTGACGGCGGCCTGGCGCAACTCTGACCCCGGCGCGATCCGCGTCAGGGCAACACAACCAAGGACAGAACATCATGAAAAAACTTGAAGGCAAAGTCGCAGTCATCACGGGCGGAAGCAGCGGGATTGGCTTGGCGACGGCCAAGCGCTTTGCAGAAGAAGGTGCACACGTCGTGATCGTTGGGCGACGCGAGAAAGTCTTACAGGAGGCCGCGGCCCTCATCGGGAGAAACGTGACAACAGTCGTGGGCGACGTCTCACGCCTGGAAGATCTGGACCGGCTCTACGCCACCGTGAAAGAGAAACATGGCCACATCGACATTCTGTTCGCAAACGCGGGCGCAGGGACAGTCGCGCCACTCGCGGCAGCCACCGAGGCCCATTTTGACCAGACCTTCGATGTGAACGTGAAGGGGTTATTCTTTACGGTGCAGAAGGCCCTTCCCATCTTCAAAGACGGCGGATCGATCATTCTGAACTCTTCGGTCTCGAATGTGATGGGGCTGCCAGCGTTCAGCACCTACGCAGCAAGCAAGGCGGCTGTTCGCAGCTTCTCGCGGTCCTGGACGATGGAGCTGAAGGACCGCAATATCCGCGTCAATACGATGAGCCCTGGCGCGATCGAGACTCCCGCCTTGGCGACAACGACCGGCCTTACAGCTGAGCAAGCCGAGCAGGCGGTCGCCCAGTTTGCTGCAGCGATCCCGATGGGTCGCAGGGGCAAGCCCGAGGAAATCGCGGCTGCCCTCACGTTCCTCGCCTCCGATGAAAGCTCCTACATCACCGGTATAGATCTCGCCGTCGATGGTGGTTGGGCGCAGGTCTGAGCCCGGCGGGGTCCCGTGGCAGGCCCTTCAGCCGCGCCAGTAGTGCCCCCGCCTCTCAGACTTTAGTTCCAATACAAGACAGGAGAAACATTATGAGTTACGCAATTATCGGCTTCGGCAATATCGGCCAGGCTTTGGCCAAGGCGTTTGCCCGCAAGGGCATCGAAGTATCCGTTGCAACCACGCGCGACCCGGGACGTTTTGCATCCGCCGCGACCGCGATCGGTCCCACGATCATCCCCAAAAAATTAGCGGACGCCCTCAAGGCGGACATCATCTTTCTGGCTGTCCGTTTCGAGTCGCACCCAGAGGTCGCGAAGGCGCTCGCCACCTGGCAGGGGAAGACCATCGTCGATGTGACCAATGCCTACGGCGTGCCGCCAGAAAAACTGGGGGGACAGCCTTCTTCCAGGTTCGTTGCGCAGGCCTTCACTGGCGGCAGACTGGTCAAGGGCTTCAACCATCTGGTCGCTGCCGTTCTTGACCACGATCCGGCCGTACATGGTGGCAGGAGGGTCGTGTTCCTGGCGAGCGACGATGACGCTGCCGCGGCGGAGATCGGTGCGCTCGCGGAAAAGCTCGGTTTCGCGCCGATCAAACTTGGCGGGCTGTCGGAAGGTGGGCTGCTCGTCCAGGCGCGCGGAAATAGCTGGGGTCAGCTGATCTTCAAGGACCTGGTCAAGTTCGACTGATGAACACGACGTGCCCACCGGCAGGGCCAAGATGCACGGATCGGATCGAGCGTGATGCGATCCGTGCGAAATGGAGAAATTCCCATGAGCATTGAGAAGAACATCCAGACCGTGAAGGACTTCTTCGCCGCGATCGGCAGCAGTGACAGGGAGGCTCTGCTGGCGCTGGTCGCCGAAGACATCGAGTGGATCATTCCGGGCGAGGACTGGCCGCTGGCCGGAACGCGCCGCGGACACGCCGGGCTGGCGGATTTGCTCGAGACGGCATCCAGGTCGATAGAAACGTCCGCGGAACCCCGGGAATTCGTGGCGCAAGGAGACCGGGTCCTGGTTGTCGGCGTCGCTACGGGGAGGATCAAAGCCACGAACAAGACGTTCGAGGACGACTGGATCTTCGCCATCACGGTCCGGGACGGTAGACTGACCAACATCCGTGAATACGTCGACACGCAAGCGCTGGCCCGGGCCGCGCAGTTGGACGCGCCCGGGCCTGTCTAGCGTTGGCCGACTGCGGCTATCGGTTCGGGGAAGGCGGTGGATCAGCCGAAAACCTCCCCATTGTACGCCGCGCCCTCGTCTAATGCCCAACCGTAAAGGAGATTTCCGATGTACGACCAATCCAAGCTATCCGAGTTGATCAGGTTCGCACGCATCGATGCGGGCTCCACCGTGATCGACGTCTACCCAGGCGACGGCGACTGGACGCGCCTCTTCTCCGACATCGTCGGACCAAAGGGTCGAGTCTACAGCTTCGTGCCGGCCGAAGTCGCCCACTTCAAGAACGATCCGGTCGGCCTCATGCGGACGCTCGCGAAGGAGCCGGGCCGAGAGAACGTCGAAGCCGTCTCCGCGGACCTCGTGGCGATGCCGGAGGCCACGCAACCAGCGGATGTGCTGTGGATGCACCTGTTCTACCACGATCTCCACACCAAGCTGATTCAGGCCAAGGGCGCGACGGCGGCCGACTTCAATCGAGCCGTCTACAAGCGCCTGAAGCCCGGCGGGTCCTACGTCATCGTCGACCACGCCGCCGCCCCTGGGTCGGGCACGAGCGACACTCAGGCGCTGCACCGGATCGACCCTGCCTCCGTTCGCGAGGAGGTGGAGGCGGCCGGCTTCGTACTGGACGCGGAAAGCACCATCCTCGCGAACAAGGACGATCCGCACTCGATCAAGGTCTTCGATCCCTCGATCAAAGGCGAGACCGATCGCTTCGCCTATCGATTTTTGAAGATCTGACACTGGGCCACTCGCCACTGCGCCGACAGCCTTCCGGCAGTGGGCATGTGTGGCTTTGTCAACCGGCCTCTCGGCGCAAAAAAAGCCCGCCGGAAGTCGGCGGGCTTTTTGCGTCACAATGCGTGAGACGGTCAGAAGTTGGTCGTCAGTCTCAGGAACGCCCCGTGATAGACACGGGTGGTATCAGATCCGCCGCCCGATTTCGTGAAATCGATTCCAGGCAAGGCGTCGAAATACGCATCCGCTCGATATCCCACCGCCACCTTGGTGGTTTCCGTGAAGTTGTATGTCAACGCCAATGACGCATCGAGGTTGAACACGCCCTTTTTGTCGGACTGGTTGATCGTCGCACCTTGTTCGACCGTAAATGTCCGGTCGCGCTTGAGAGCGAACAGGTACGCGGCGCCCGCGCCATAGTCCACGCCCCACTGGCCCGATATAGGCATACTGCCTTCGACCGCGATGCGTGGGCCGAGGCCCTGGAAGCGGCTCTTCAGATAGGCGCTGTCCGTAGACGTCAGCGATCCCAAGCCGGTATCGGTGTAAGCAACACCTGGACCGCTTATCTTCTCGCTCAGGTCGGCGTAGCGCAGCCCAAGCTTGACCTGAGCCTGTCCGGCTCCGATGCCGAGGTCGCGGCCCACCGCGAAATCGGCAACGAAATGCGACGAGCGCACATGGACCGTTCCGGCACGCGCGTCCGTGGTGTCAAATGAGCTGTTGGGTCCGCTTGTGCCGTCTCCCGGCGGCCGCGCAAAGGTGACGACTTCAGTCGCGTCGTGATTCTTGTTGCGCTTGTTCCAGCCGTAGCGGAAGGCTGCGCTGACATGCCAGGCTTCATTGATGCGGTAGTCGAGACCCGCTGCTACTTCACCGCCTGCTCCCGCGAAGGGAGAGAAGAAGTCAGGGAGGCGTGTTCGGATACAGACGGTCGCCATTCGCCCAGTTCACACCACCTTCGATGAAGACCGTCAGCGGCAACGAAGCTGCAACCGGAAGCGAGGTATCGGCGAGATCGGCGGCGGGCGCCGCCGGCGCCAAGGCCGCCAACGCAATGGACGAGACGCCCAGAAGCAGTACTTTTCTCAAATGCATGATGATTCCCAAGCCCAATTAATTCCCCAACGTCACATGAGGCCGGGCTGATTAAATATTCAACTCACGCGGATATTATTAAATTAGAATTCTCGCGTCTGTTGCAAAAAATGCCAGAGACGCTACCAGCGGTGGCAAGGCGGTAAGGAGGCCAGTTTGTCCCATCAATCCGGAATAGTTTGGCTGGCGTCATACCCGAAGTCCGGCAACACCTGGACGCGGCATTTCCTTCACAGCCTCCTGAGGGTCTTGCATGGCGAGGCTGGTGCGCAGTCGATCAACAATATGGGGCGCTTCTCCAGCGGCGAGGCCGGGAGATGGCGCTATTCCGTCCTGGCCGGGCGGGAAATAACCAAGGAAGACATGGAACTGATTCCGACGCTGCGTCCCAAGGTTCAGATCAGGATCGCTGACGAAGCGGGTGGTGTCGCCTTTATCAAGACGCACAATGCCTTGCTGATGGACGAGGGTCAGCCAGTCATCAGTCCCGCCGCGACGGCGGGCGCCGTTTACATCGTCAGGAACCCGCTCGATGTGGTCATCTCATTGTCGCACCATCGCGGCAGGCCAATCGATGAGACAATCGATTTCATGGCCTGTGAAGGCATGCGCACGACGATCAGCGAAAAGCAGGTGTACGAAATCTGGGGCTCCTGGAGCGAGCATGTGCACAGCTGGACCCGGTCGGGGCATGCGGCAATCTACGTCATGCGATATGAAGACATGCTCGCCGACCAAGCCAAGACCTTCGCCGGACTTGCCAATCATCTCAAGATGAATCCATCTGCCGCCGAACTCGACAGCGCGCTCGACATGTCGTCATTCGAGAGACTGCAGGCCGAGGAAAAGGAGGGCGGTTTTCGGGAGCGACCTGAAGCGGCCACGGCGAACTTCTTCCGTGCGGGCAAAACCGATCAATGGCGCGAGGTTCTAACGCCGAGCCAGGTAGACCAGATCGTAACCAAGCACCATGCTCAAATGGAACGGTTCGGTTATTTGCCGAGCTGACTGCACGGCATGACGCTTTTCCTACTTGATCGGCGCCATGAGGCTTCCTCGGCGATGGTCGAGCTTCATCGCCACGGTGTGTCGGAAGTCGGTCTGCTCGCTCGCCGTGCCGCCGAAATGGTGCATGCCGCCATTTTCTCGAAATTGCAGACCGTCATGCCCTTGGTCCACCGGAGAGCCCTTCGCCGCCGGCACTTTGATGCCTGAGGCGGTGCATACGAAAAGCGCATTGCGCGTGGTGGACGCCAAGTGACAAATTGCCGTCAGCCTGATACGGTCGTCGATGACCTACACTGGCCGTCATCGCAAGTTTGACGAGGGATGGCGTACCCACGAGGCCTCCGCCAACGCACTTGTCTTGGCTGGCGGAAAGAGGGTTGGATTGTTCGGACCGCTCCGTCCCGATGGGGGTTAGCATGTCCGCCTTACGACGTGTCCTTTCGGTTCTATCGCTCACGCTTCCCTTGGCGATATATGCAGAGCGCGCTTCGGCAGAAATAAGAATATGCAATAATTTTTCGCAGACTGTTTATTTTTCTATCGGATACGCCCAGCCGGGCTACGATTCCTTCATGTCTCGCGGATGGCTTATATTGAATCCGAACGGCGGTTGCGACCAGTTCGACAGCGCCCTTCATCTTTCCGTATTTTGGTACTACGCGGAGACCAACGCATACTACGTACGAAAGCACGTCAAAACGACGAACACATGGGGATCCGTGCACCCGGACAAGCAGTTATGGATCGCGCAATACTCGTTTAATATTATTGATAACCCAGGTATGGGTCGGCCACCCGATCCGGGAGCGAAATTGGTCGGCTTTGCCAAGTCAATTGAAGCCAGCGGTTCCGAACTGAATGAGACGCTGACGATCGAGGCGGACGGGATCAACGTCACGCAGAGCATCAAGAACGATAGCCAATAGCTTTGTTCGGCCGAGCCTCGAGCCTTCATGGCTGGTGGGTTTTGACAGGCCGCTTTGGTGCAAAGCGAAGTTTCTACCTCGAGGTCCGCTTCACCCCTTCCGCTTCTCCACCTCCGCCTTCCTCAGCAGGAACCGCTGGATCTTGCCGCTTGGCGTCTTCGGCAGCTCCGCCACGAAGTCGATCTCGCGCGGATAGGCGTGGGCCGAAAGCCGTTTTTTGACATGCTGCGCAAGCTCCTCGGCCAGCTGCGAGCTGCCCTGGTAGGCCGGCGCCAGGATGACGAAGGCCTTGACGATTTCGGTGCGCTGCGGGTCGGGCACGCCGACCACGGCCGCTTCGTTGACCGCGGGATGTTCGATGAGCGCGCTTTCGACATCGAAAGGGCCGATGCGATAGCCTGACGAGGTGATGACATCGTCGGCACGGCCGATGAAGGAGACCGAGCCGTCCGGCTCGTATTCGACCGTGTCGCCGGTGCGGTAATAGCCGCCCACAATCGCCGGCGTCTGCTCTTGGTGATAGCCGTCGAACCAGCGCAGCGGCGAGTTGGCGATGTCGACGGCGAGGATGCCGGGCTGGTTGGGGCCGAGTTCGTTGTCGGCCTCGTCCAGCACCACCATGCGGTAGCCCGGCATGGCGAAGCCGGCGGAGCCCGCACGCACAGTATGCCCAAGGCCATGGTGGTTGTTGACCATCATGCCATTCTCGGTCTGGCCGTAATGGTCGTGGATGGGCGCACCAAGATGAGCGTCGAACCAGCGGATCACTTCCGGGTTGAGCGGCTCGCCGGCGCTGCTCACCACCCGCAGCCGGCCCTTGATGCGGGCGGCGGCCTCGGGTCCTTCGGCGAGCAGCATGCGGAAGGCGGTGGGTGAGCCGGCCAGGCTGGTGACGCCGAGCCGCTCGACGACGTCGTATGTGCTTTTGGCGGTGAAGGCGCCCTCGTTGAAGGTGGTGGCGATGCCAAGCAGCAAGGGGCCTGTGATGGCGTAGTAGAGGCCATAGGCCCAACCGGGATCGGCGATGTTCCAGAAGATGTCGTCGGGGCGGAGCCCGATGGCGTCGCGCATATAGGCGCCGAAGGCGAGCAGCGCGCTGAGTGGCACCGGCACGCCCTTGGGCAGGCCCGTTGTTCCCGAAGTCGACATCATCATGAACAGGTCATCGCCCTTGCGCATGACGGGTTCGCAATCCGGCGAGGCGGCAGCGAGGGCGGTTCGAAAATCGATGTCGCCTTGGGGCAAGGCATCGCCGGTGCCAAGGATGGTTGCCACACGCGGGCAGGTCTCCATCTCTTCAAGCTTGCCGCGATTGGCCGGGTTGGTCACCACCAGTTTGGCGCCGCTGTAGCCGAGCCGATGCTCGATCGCCTTCGGGCCGAAGGCGGTGAACAGCGGCTGGTAGACGGCGCCGATGCGCCAGGTGCCGAGGATCAGCGCGACCAGTTCGGGAATGCGCGGCAGCATGCCGGCGACGACATCGCCGGGACCGACGCCGAGTTGCTTGAGCAGGTTGGCAACGCTGCCCGATAGGGCGTCGAGGTCGTCGAAGCTGAACTCGCGCAACTCGCCGCCGGCCGAAATCGCGCGCAGCGCCAGCCGGTTCTCACCGGTATGGCGGCCACAGCATTCGACGTAGGCATTAATGCCGGTCACGGGGTCGCCGTGCAGCCTGGCGACTTCATCCTCGATGCGGAAGCGCGCAACGGCATCGTCGTAGCGCGGCAGGCTGGCTGCTGGCGTCCTGGTCATGGCAATCCTCCCTCGGCGGCGCATCTTCTCCCCATGGGTGCGCCGCCGGGAGATTGCCCGAAAACGCAGCGCGGGTCGATTGCGGCGAAAGTCCAGAGGTGAGCCAGCATTGGCCTCGCCGGCGCCAGGCTGTACTATTGTCGGGTGGACGCACGGAGGGGAGGCGCGAGCATGCGGCTTGATCGGAAACTCTGTCATTTGAGGATTTGGGCCGCCATCGCCGCAATGGTGCTTTGGCCCCATGCCGCATTGGCCGACCCCGTCACACCCGAGCGCATAGCTGCCGCCCTGCCGAAGCTGGAAGCGCTGGCGCAAGCCGCCGTCTCCGACGGTGGCGTGCCCGGTCTCGCCATAGCGGTCGTGCATGATGACCAGGTGGTCTTCCTGAAAGGGTTCGGGCATCGCGAGGCCGGCAAGCCGGAGGCCGTCGATCCGGACACGGTGTTCCAGATCGCCTCGCTTTCCAAGCCGGTCTCCGCCACCGTGGTGGCGGCGCTGGTCAGCGACGGAATCGTGTCCTGGGATTCTAAGATCACCGACCTCGATCCGGCCTTCCGGCTGGCCGATCCCTATCCAACCAGTCAACTCACCGTCCGCGACCTGTTTTCGCACCGCAGCGGGCTTCCGGGCACTGCCGGAGACGACCTCGAGGACATTGGCTACGATCGGGCCGAGATCCTGCATCGGCTGCGGTTCGTGCCGCCATCGTCGAGCTTTCGCGCCGGCTATTCCTACAGCAATTTCGGACTGACCGAGGGCGCCATCGCGGCCGCCATGCCGACAGGCAAGCCCTGGGAGGAGGTCGCCGAGGAGAAACTCTATCGTCCGGTCGGCATGGCTTCGACCAGTTCGCGTCTCGCTGATTTCGTCAAGCACGCCAATCGCGCGGCACTCCACATCAAGGTCGATGGCGCCTGGGCCGCGAAGATAAAGCGCGATCCGGATGCGCAGGCGCCCGCGGGCGGCGTCAGTTCCACCGCACGCGATCTCTCGCAATGGGTGCGCCTCATCCTTGGCAACGGGGCCTATGGAGGCAAGACGGTGATTGCCGCCGATGCGCTGGATCAGACGCATGTGCCGCTGATGACGCGGGGCAAGAACCCTGTCTCGGGCGGCGCATCGTTCTACGGCCTCGGCTGGAATGTCGAATTCGGCCGCCATGGCCTGAGCTGGGGCCATGCGGGTGCCTTCAGCGTCGGCGCGCGTACGCTGGTGACGGTCTTCCCGGAGGAGAAGCTTGGCATCGTCATCCTCGCCAACGCCTTCCCGACAGGCGTGCCGGAGGGGCTGTCCGACAGTTTTGCCGATCTCGTTTTCGAGGGTTCGGTCGAGAAGGACTGGATCAAGGCGTGGGACGGCATCTACGGCGGCATGTTCGGGCCGGTGGTCGAGGCGGCCAAGGCTACCTATGCCACGAAGCCGTCTCCGGCAAGGCCGGGCGCACCGGCCGGTGCCTATGCCGGCCGCTACATCAACGACTTCTTCGGCGACGCGGTCGTGGCGAGCGCGGGAGACAGCCTTGTGCTCAAGGTCGGCCCGGCCGGCGCCCGGTCCTACTCACTGACGCATTTCGACGGCGATCTGTTCCTGACCTTCCCCGACGCCGAGATGCCGGACAGGCCGACCGGCGTGAGCTTCGTCGTCGGCCCCGACGGCAAGGCGTCGGCCATGACCATAGGCTTCCTCGACGACAACCGTCTCGGCACACTGCGGCGGGTGGGTGACTAAGGGCTGGCAGGGTGGAGTTGCCGTTCGGCTCAGTTGTTAGGCGAGCACGTTACGCCAGAAGCTGCTGTTCGGACGTGCGTTTCTCAACGACCGGGACGGGGCCGGAAGCGAACCGGCGGCTGTTAGGATGATCGAGCCAGAAAGCCGACCTTTGCCTTGAGCCTTCGAACCGACCTCTCGGTGGGCTGCGCCTGATCGGCAGCTCCCAGAGGACAGGCTTCATGAGGTTGTGCGGATCCAGGGCCACCCAGGGAGAACGCTTCCGCCGAGCGATCCGGAAGATCGTTGGGCAAGTGCCTTCAACACGTCGGTCAAACTCCCGGTCCCTCCCCTGAGAGCGGGGTCACCGGGGCTGCGCCGAAGCGGTGCGCAGGCTGCTCACGAAACCTCGGCGAATGTCCAGCAGGAACTGCTCGTGGCCGGTCTGTTCGCATAGCGCCTCACAGCTGTCCGGACGGGAGGTTGAGCGTTTGGAGGCTGGCGGAAGCGATGAAGCCCCTGGCGATGAAGGCCGCGCCGCCGGGGACACGGGAACGCCATCGGGCGCAGCCCGGTAGGGCTCGCGCCCTCCCTCCTGAGCGAATGCATCGGCGTGGTCTTCAGTCGACCTAAATCCTGTCCTTCGCCAGGGACACTTTTGGCTTCGGCGCCCCGTCTCCACCGGTCACACCGATGCCCTGCACGATCAGCTCGTACTTCACGGCCGCAACCGAGAAATTCCGCGCCCAGTCGACGACGTCGTTCCACGGATCGACGACCTTCCCCGTCGCCGAGAGAAAGGTGATCACCGTCGCGATCTCGGCTTGTCCTCGAATGACGAGCAGGCTGCCAATGCCGAGAACAAGGATGTTGCCGAACGAATAGGTAAGATTCATCAGGAAGTTCAGCGAGAACTTGAGCTTGATGACGCCCATGTCCAGCGCGAAGACCTCGTCGAGGCGCTCGACATTGCGGCCGTTGCCGATGAAAGGCACGGCCGCGAGCACGTCGTTGCCGAACTGCCGCAGCGTCTGCGTTCGGCGCGCGACGCGTCGGTTGATCGAGCGCTGCATCAGCGGGACGAAGACGAATTGCGGTGCCAGCACGGCGAGGCTCAGCAGCGCCATGCGGATTTCCAGCGCCGCGAGATAGGCGAAGACGCTGATCAGGAAGCCGGCCTCGACGATGGGCTCGCTGATGCTCGACCCCACGAAGACTCCGACATCGTCGGCCTCGGCGAAGATCATCGCCAGCCCCGTGCCGCTGTTCGGGTGGTCCTCAGGTACGTCGGTTCGCGCGAGTCGCTCCTCGATGAGCACGCGCAGCGCCCGCGTGGCGGATTCTCCGAGCCAGGCGCGATACACGTTCATGACGAGCTTGCTGAGGCTGAAGGCGACGATCAGGGCGCACTGGGCCGCGATCAGGGTCAGGATCGTCGAGGCTGTTCCGCCCTTGACCGCGGCGTCGATGATCCGGCGCTGCGTTTCGATCGGTGCTGCATCCAACAGGAAGACGGCGACGGAAATAGCCGAGACGGCGAGTTGATGCCATCCGCTCGCGGCGAAGATGAACCGCACGAAAGTGTAAGGCAGCGCCTCCCCCTCGACCAGATTCTGCGATTGCTGCGAATGGGTGGAAAAGAGCATGGCGTCCAACTAGCGCGCTGACGGTGCAGCGTCCTTGATCTCACGCAATCTCCCATATACCACATGCGCCCATCAGATATGCTCCACGGTATCGACTTCGCAATTTGCGCTAGGAGAACGGTCTTGATCTCCATGGGTACGTCCCATTCAGAGGCCACTGCAACCGTTCCCGAATGAGTGCCGAAACCCATCAGTGCAACCCTCGGAGCCATAGGCCTGCCGGCACAACTGGCCGATTTTGACCTCGCCCCGCTCCGTATGCAGCCCCGTCAAGGAAGCGAATTAGCCGGGTTTCGGCATTGACTATCGTCAATTCGTTCAGCCGGCACAGCGGCCAGCCACGGCATTGCACTTCGCCACTGACGTCTGCTTCTGGGCTACGACGCGGTGTCCATCAATGACAGCAATAGGGCGCAAAGCCGCTATTCACCAAGTAACAAACGAAGGACGCCTCAGGGGGCGGATCGCGTCAAGCGCCCCCCGCAACTAAGAGTCCGCAATAGGTCGGCCCCCGTTGTTGAGAGTGATTGGATTGACACCAAAGCGCCGGCCTTGCCCACCGGTTCTCAACTCACGATGGCGCGCCGAACTGAAGCAGTTTGGAGCAATCGCCGTTGCCCGACTTCGCCTGGGTCAGCAAAGGTTTCGAGCGGTCGATCCATTCCTGGTGCGACCTGGCATCGGCCTCGATCGCGTCGACCGGCGCGAGGGTGACGAAGCCGCGCCCGTTGCTGAAGAGCCAGCACGCGCGGCCGAGAAATCGCCTGCTGCGCTGACGCAGCAGGTCGTAGAAGATGTCGAGCACCTCATGTTTGACCTTGCGCTGCTTTTCGGGATCGGCGAGCGCGACCTCGACCGGATCGCCACCGATTGCGTCCTGCAGGTCCTTGTAGTCGAGGGCGAGTTGGGTGGTGGCGTATTTGACCTCGCTCTCGTCGCGCACGATGTTGAACCATAGCGTCGGATCGAGCTCGTTGACGACGAACGACGATTCGAAATCGCGCGACAGGTTCAGGAGGTCGAAGTCCCTGATATCGACGTCGCGCTCGACCCGAAGGATCTCGGCGACCTGCTTGCCGAGCTCGGTTCCCTGCGCGCTGACCGCGGCGTTCGTTCCCCCAAGTTCCGGACTGACATAGGGTCCGCCTTCATCCAGCAGCGCGTCGAATTCGCCAAGCGATCCGAGGACGGGGGCGCCGCGGGCAATGCGCGCCGCAAGCTTGGTGAGAACCTGCTGCAGTTCCGTCTCGCGCCTGCGCTGGTCCTGATAGTTCTGCTGGAAGAAGAAGATGAACAGCGACACGCCGATGCCGATCAGGATCACGCCCAGCTGTGAAAAGATGTTGCGGTAATATTCGAGCAGCTTTTCGCGATGGCGCACGTCGTCGCGCACGCTGTGGGCGACGCGAAGATTGACGATCAGCGACAGGATCAGCAGCCCGGCACCAACCAGGATGAGGCCGCCGATGAGGAGGTAGCCATGGCCTGTGCTGAAATCCATCCTTTTGCCCCTAGATCCCAGACTGCGCAGAGTAATGCCGTTTTGCTTCAACATCTACGGTTTCGTCGGGGATGGGGTCGATAGCGGCGAGCTACCATGATGGGCAACGATCGATGCCTGTCCCTCGTTCTAAAGGTTCGCCTCGGCGAAGATGCGCGCGGCCCAGTCGAGGAAGACGCGCAGGCGTGGCGAGAGCTGCCGGTTCTGTGGGTAGAGCGCCGACAGCGGCGTCGGCGATGGCGGGTAGCTGGCCAGCACCTCGACCAGCGTGCCGTCGGCAAGGTCCTTCTCGAAGCGATAGCGCGGCGCCTGGATGAGGCCGAGGCCGAGCCGCGCCAGGTCGGCGGCGGTGTCGGAATTGTTGGCGGCGACGCGGCCGGGCAATCGGACTTCGCGGGTCTTGCCGGCGACGGTGAATTCGAAGGGGAGCACCTCGCCGCTGCGCGACGAGACGAAGCCCACCGCCTGGTGGCCGTCGAGCGCGTCGGGGGAGGCGGGTATCCCGTGGCGAGAGAGATAGGCGGGGCTGGCGCAAGTCATCTCGCGGATCATGGCCAGCCGCCGCATGATCATGCCGCTGTCGCGCGGTTCGCCGACGCGGATGACGCAATCGATGCCCTCGCGCACGAGGTCGACCAGCCGGTCGCTCTGGCCGATCCGCAGGTCGATCCTGACATAGCGAGCCAAAAACTCCGGCAGGCGCGGCAGCAGGAAGGTGCGGGTGAGCAGCGTGCTGGCGTCGATCCGCAGCAGGCCGAAGGGCTCGGCGTTGCGGAAGGCGGCTTCCGCATCCTCGATCTCGGCCAGGATGGAGAGGCAGCGCTGGTAATAGGCCTCGCCGTCCTGCGTGGCGTTCACCTGCCGCGTCGTCCGCTCCAGCAGGCGGGCGCCGAGATACTCTTCGAGCCGGCGGACCGCTTCCGTCGCGGTTGAGCGCGGCAGACCAAGATCGGCGGCGGCAGCGGTGAAGCTGCGCCGTTCGAGCACGCGAACGAAGAGTCGCATCGTGTCCAAGCGATCCATCGGCTTTGTTCGCAATTTCCGAATAGTGATGTCAAGGGGCGGCTGATTATCCGGAAGATGGCAAGGTCTATATCCGTGTCACTGACAACACGGAGAGACTTCTATGACAAACCGGCACGCAAGTACGGGTAACCCAACCAGAACCGCGATCGTGACCGGCGCCTCCAAGGGCATTGGTGCCGCGATCGCACAGCGGCTCGCCGCCGACGGCATCGCCGTCGTCGTCAACTATGCACGCGGCCGCGCCGAGGCCGAAGCGGTCGTCGGCGCGATCGAAGCCGAAGGCGGCAAGGCGATCGCCGTGCAGGCCGATATCGCTGATCCCACAGGCATTGCCGCGCTGTTCGACGCCGGCGAGAAGGCGTTCGATGGCGTCGACATCCTTGTCAACAATGCCGGCATCATGAAGCCTTCGCCGATCGCCGCGACCGATGACGCCGCGTTCGACACGCAGGTGGCGATCAATCTCGGCGGCGTGTTCCGTGGCATGCGGGAAGGGGCAAAACGCCTGCGCGATGGTGGCCGCATCGTCAATTTCTCCTCGAGCGTCGTCGGCCTCTACAAGCCGGGCTACGGCGTCTATGCCGCCACCAAGGCGGCCGTCGAGGCGATGACCCACATCCTGGCCAAGGAGCTTGGCGCGCGCCGCGTCACCGTCAACGCCGTGGCGCCCGGACCGGTCGAGACCGCGCTGTTCACGGACGGCAAGAGCGCGGCGCAGATCGAGGCTACGGCCAAGATGAGCCCGCTCGGCAGGCTCGGCCAGCCCGACGACATTGCCGGCGTCGTCTCGTTCCTCGCCGGGCCGGACAGCGGCTGGGTCAACGGACAAATCATCCGCGTCAATGGCGGCGTTATCTGAAGGAGGCCGTCGCCGGTGTCTCCAGGGCCCCGGTCCAGCCCAAAACCTGAAACCCAACCGCAACAGAGAAGGAAACGATCATGCCATTCGCCAACATAAAAGTACCGCAGGCCGCACTCTCCAAGGCGCAGAAGGAAGACCTCATCCACCGGACCACAGCCATGTTCGTCGACTTTTTCGGCGAGGTCGTGCGGCCCACCACGATGGTGCTGGTCGAGGAAGTCGCCGATGGCGGCTATGGCCGCGCCGACGAAGTGTTCGTCATCCCGGAAGCCTACCGCGCCAAGGAGTAGCCGCTCTGGGCTGATACTCGTCATATGACGACTGGCCGCCGCGGACGCCAACGTCCAATCTGTCCGCGGGCCTGCATGTCGGTTCCTTGAAAACCGATGTCCCCTTTGGGGCGGCATGCATCAGGCGGGGGCCAGCTGGACAGCCCCGAGCTGTCCACTTGTCTCGGGCCTCCGCCTCGCCTGATTTTTCAAGACACCAGGCCCAGCGGTTGTGCTTCGGCGTTGTCCGGAGGCTCGGCTCTCCCCGCGGTCCGATATCGCTTGGGTGCTGTGCCGGTGGCGCGCTTGAAGGCATTGCTGAAGGCGCTTTCGGAGGTGTAGCCAAGCGAGCGGGCAAGCACCGCTACGGGCGTATCTTCCTCGCGCAAGGCGCGTTCGGCCAGATGCATGCGCCATTGCGTCAGGTAGGTCAGCGGCGCGACGCCGGCGGTCTGCCTGAAATGGAAGGCAAAACTGGTGCGCGACATGGCGGCGGCCCTGGCAAGCTCCTGCAGATGCCAGTCGCGGCCGGGGTCGCCATGCATCAGCCGCAACGCCGGCGCCAGGCGCGGATCGGCGAGCGCGCGTAGCCAGCCGGCGGGCATCAGGCTCGACGTCTGCAGATGCGCCCGCAACACCTGGATGAACAGCAATTGCGCCAGCTGCGCCGACGCAAGGCTGGCGCCCGGCTGGCCATCCGCCTGCTCGCGCACCACCTGGTCTAGGATCCAGCGCAGGATCGTCGCTTGCGGCGACGAGGCCTGGATGTGGATCCAGGGCGGCAAGACATCGGCCAGCAGCCGCCCGCTCGCCTGGTCGAGCAGGACATGGCCGCCAATATGCGCGAAATCCTCGCCGTCGCCGAGTTGCGCGATCTTGCAGCCAGAGAACACCGCCATGGCGTCGAGCGGCGGCACGGACAGGTCGCTGGCCAGAATGAAGGAGCGCCGGGACGCCAAAAGCAGCACATCTCCTGTCAGCGCATGCACCGGCTCGTCCTCGCCCTCGAGGCGGATCCAGCAATTGCCCTTCACCACGGCGAAGAACTTGATCTTTTCGGGCGCCGGAAAGCGCAGCGCCCATGGCCCGCCGGCGGTGAAGCCGCCCGTCACCATGGTCTGCGCGCTGGTGAATTTGAGGATGTCGGAGAAGGGATCGCCGGTCATTTTTGTACTTTCGCGCAATTTATGCGGATTTTCAAACATTCACAATCCGAACTGGCGGGCATAGCTGATGGCCAATGAAAGGCCGCCGCGAGCGGCGGAGATATCAGGAGACCGACATGAAAGACGAATTGGTGCTGGTAACCGGCGGCTCAGGCTTCATTGCATCGCACTGCATCCTCAAGCTGCTCGACGCCGGCTATCGCGTGCGCACGACGGTGCGCTCGCTCAAGCGCGAAGCCGAGGTGCGCACGATGCTGAGGGAAGGCGGCGCGGAGCCCGGCGACCGTCTGTCCTTCGTTGCCGCAGACCTGACCGCGGACGCCGGCTGGGCGGAGGCGGTCGCCGGCTGTGCTTATGTCATGCATGGCGCCTCGCCGACGCCCTCCGGCAGCCAGACGCGCGAGGAAGACTGGGTGCGGCCGGCCGTCGACGGCGTGCTGCGGGTGCTCAAGGCCGCGCGCGATGCTGGCGTGAAACGTGTCGTGCTGACCTCGGCCATCGGCGCTGTCGCCATGGGTCATGCGCCGCAGACCCGGCCGTTCAACGAGACCGACTGGACTGACCTTAGCGGCACTGTCGCGCCCTACCAGAAATCGAAGACGCTGTCGGAGCGCGCCGCCTGGGACTTTATTGCAAGGGAAGGCCACGGCCTCGAACTCTCCGTCGTCAATCCGGTCGCCGTGCTCGGCCCGGTTCTCGCCGCCGACTTCTCGCATTCGATCGGGCTGATCAAGCGGCTGATGGACGGCATGCCCGGCTGTCCAAAGGTCAACTCAGGCTATGTCGACGTGCGCGACCTTGCCGATTTGCACCTGCTGGCAATGACCAGTCCGGCGGCAAAGGGCGAGCGCTTCATCGGCATTTCGGGCCACAGCCTGTGGATGGCGGATGTCGCAAAGGTACTACGCCGGCGGATGGGCGCGGCCGCAGCCAAGGTGCCGAGGCGGGAGATCCCCAATTGGGTGATCCGCCTGCTGGCGCTGCGCGGCGATCCGACGACGAAGATGCTGGCCAGGCATCTCGGCGTGATGATGGACGCCACCAGCGAAAAGGCAACGCGCCTGCTCGGCTGGACGCCGCGCCCGGCCGAAGAGGCGATTGTCGCCACGGCCGAGAGCTTGCTGCGGCTGGGGTTGGTGGGTGGGTCGAAAGCGGCGGTGTAGACGAGGTTGGCGCCGACTTCGTCTTGCCGGCCTGCGTTCAGGTTTACTCAGGCGCCTGGGAGTCGTTGGAATTGATTGCCTGGGCCGTTACGGCCGAGAGTTTCTGGTGCTTTGCCAGCACCGGTTTGACGTAAGCTCTTTTCATCGCAGGTCCCCGCTCGGAATATGCACCGACATTGGCGTGCGAATTTGCACTGGAGTCAACGACCGCGGATAAAAGGCGCACGTCTTGGATGCCCTGATAAAGGTTGGCACCCGACGGCGCGGCGGGCGTCGTTGGCTTCCGGTGACGGTTGACCGCGCCGTCCATCCGGCCGATAGGTCCGCGCGATCACTCCGAGAGCTGCCATGATCGACCTTAAAGATGCAACCCGCGCCCCCGACTGGCAGGACGATGTCCGCCAGGGCGTGCGCCATGTGCGCGACCTCGACCTGCTGCCGCTGTCGCCGGCCGAGCGCGCAGCGGTACAAGCTGCCGCCGCGCTGCACAAGGTACGTGCGCCAAAGGCCTATCTCGATCTGATCGACTGGAACGACCCGGCCGATCCGATCCGCGCGCAAGTGATCCCGTCACCAGGCGAATTGGTGGAGACGGAGGGCGAGCTTGGCGATCCGATCGCCGACCATGACTTCAGCCCGGTGCCCCGGCTGACGCATCGCCATGCCGACCGGGTGCTGTTGTTCCCGACCTATCAATGCGCGGTCTATTGCCGGTTCTGCTTCCGCAAGGAGTCGCTGACCTCGATCGGCCGCGGCTATACACGCGAGGCGCTGGAGGCGGCGCTGGCCTATATCGCGGATCATCCCGAAATCCGCGAGGTGATCCTGACCGGCGGCGACCCGCTGTCGCTGCCCGACAAGGCCCTGGCCGAAGTCCGCGCGCGCGTCGAGGCCATACCGCATGTGCGGTTGCTGCGCATCCACACGCGCGTGCCGGTGGCGCTGCCGTCGCGCATCACGTCGGGGCTGGTCGAAGCCTTGCAGGGCCGGCTGATGGTCACCGTCGTCACCCATTTCAACCACGCGCGCGAGATCACCGATGCCACCGAGGCGGCCTGCCGGACGATGCGGCAGGCGGGCTTCGTGCTGCTCAACCAGAGCGTTCTCCTGAAAGGCGTGAATGACAGCGTCGAGGTGCTGGAAGAGCTCTGCCGCGAGCTGATGTATCGGCTGGGGGTCAAACCCTATTACCTGCACCATGGCGACCTCGCGCGCGGCATGGCGCACCGGCGCACGACGATTGCCGAGGGCCAGGCGCTGGTGGAAGCGTTGAGGGCGCGCCTGTCCGGCATCTGCAACCCCGTCTATGTGCTCGACCTGCCGGAAGGCGGCGGCAAAGTGCCGCTCGGGCCGTGTCCTGTCGAGGGACGGGAAGGGGAGACTTGGCGCATTCGTGGGCTGGATGGCGCGGTGAGGACCTATCGGGAGATCGTGAGCGAATAGGGTGGCGCGCTATTCGCCGACAAACGCCAGGACGACCACGCGCGGGGCAACGCAGTATGCGAGCCTGACCTTGCGGCCGGTCTTCGTCGTCGCGCGGCCGGCATCGAGGTCGACGGCGATGTCTTCGTAACCGAGGATCTCGCGATCGAGCGGATAGGCCGCCTTGTAGACCGCTTCCTTGGCGCAAAACAGGATGCGGCCGGCAAGAAGCCGGTCCGCCGCACCGGTCCGATCCGCGCCGGTTGCAACGATTGCGGAAATATCATCCGGCAGGGCCTGGGCCGGCTCGACATCGATGCCGAGGGAGACGATGCGGCCGACACGCGCGACAGCCGCCACGGCCATGTCGTCGTCATGGGCGAGCGAACCGATTATGCCGTCCGGCCAGGTGGGAGCACCCGACGGCGCGCGCGGGATGGCGACGTTGCCGATGCCTATATCGGCCAGCAGCCGGTGCGCGATCCAGCGGGCAGCGCCGCTGGCGCGCCGCATGGCCGGCTGGCGCGCGGAGATGGAACGCGCTTCTTCGGGCAGCAGATGAGCCTCGTCCGCGTCGCCTATCAGCCGGCATCCGGTCCGGACGCCTGGCGGCGCGATTGCCGCCATCGCCTCGGTCAACGCGCCTTCAGGGGAGGGCGGCAACGTCAACGGCGGTCATCCCTCGGCAGGACGAGGTCGGCGATCATTTCTCCATCCTCGTCGAGCCCTTCTTCGACGAAACCGGCGGCGCGGTAGAGCTGGCGCGCCGCTTCATTCTCCGGTTCATAGCAGATCGAGACGTGCCTGATGTGGCGGAGCCCGCAGATTTCCTTCAGCACTTCACGCACCGCGGCCTTGCCATAGCCCTTGCCCTGGCTGGCACGGTCGATCATGAAGCGATAGATGCGTGCCTCGTCGTCATCTTCCGGTGCGTCGTACATCAGGAAACCGACGACACGATCCCCGGCCATGACGACACGCGGCCGTGCGTCCCTGTCGGATTTGGCTTCGCGCAGCGAGTCCGCATTGCTGGCGACGAAATCCATCTGCTCCGGGGCCAGTTCCAGCGCCGCGACCAGGGCCCGGTTGGCCTCGGTCACAGGAGCGAGACGGACTTCTGCGGCCTTCAAGCCGACGCCTTGGCGCCGTCTTCCGTGACCGGGACCACGAAGCGATGCAGCTTGGCCGGGTTGCCGCGCCAGATGGAGTAGGGTTCCAGCTCTTCGCCCTTCATCACGAAGGAATCGGTATCGGCCACCGATCCTTCGCCCATCACGACGCCGTAATGGACAAAGGCGGACGGTCCGAGCGTGCAGCCCTTGCCGATGCGGATGTAGTCGGACTTGAACGCGCCTTCCTCAAGCGAGTGAGCCTGGATGACGCAGCCCTCGTTGAGCGTGGCGTCATCGCCGATCTCGACCAGCGAGCGTTCGGTAAGGTTGGCTCCGCCGTCATAGACGCGCTTGCCGACCTTGACGCCGAGCAGGCGCAGGATGATCGGCCGGAACGGCGTGCCGCCAAACAGGTTCACGATCGGCGAATCCGCCAGCTTCCAGTGGCGTTCGTGACGCCAGAAGTCGACGTCGTAAATCGTCGTTATCCGCGGCTTCAGCCTGCGAAAACCAAGGCTTGCCCGCTCGACCAGGATGTAGAACGGAATGGTGATCGCCGAGGTCAAAAGCACGGCGACGAAGAGAGCGACCTCCGCCCATTCGGTATAATAGTTCAGCGCCCGGTCCCAGATCGCCAGCGTGGCGAACAGCATGACCCATTGCGTTGCCAGGAACAGCAGGATCGTCACCAGATTGTGGAAGTTCTTGAACGGGATGCGCTTGCGCCGGTCGGCCTCGTCGACGCCGGCGATGAGTTCCTTGTCGCGGTTCACCATGCGCGGGATTTCAAAGGCAGGCGAACCGAGGAGGCCGACATTCTCGCGCAGCGGCCCATCGATGGGGATCATCACCTTGGTGCCGAGCAGGACGTTATCGCCCGTGCGGCCATCCGGCGGATAGTAGATGTTGTTGCCGAGATAGTTGCGCTCGCCAATGCGCGTCGGCTCGAGCCGGAACGCGGAAGCCGACTTGTGCATGTTGATCATCAACAGTCCGTCCGACACCATGGTCTCGCTGCCGATCTCGCACAATAGCGGGTTTTCGTGCTGCTGGTTGGAGCCGAAATTGGAGCCGGTCTGCACCACCTTGTTGAGGTTCCAGCCGATGGCGCGCATGTAATAGACGATCGCCGAGCTGTCACCGAACAGCAGCCCCAGCACACGCGAATTGCTGGAGAATTCGGTGGCCGCCTGCAGCCAGTAACGGAAACCGTAGAGCGCGTAGGTACGGCCCGGCTTCAGCACCAGGCTGAGCAGTCGCGGCAGCAGCGTCGCGGCGAGAAAAGCAGCCGCGATATAGCCGAAAAGCGTGACCGTGGTGCCGATCGCGACCAGGCCGATCGTTTCCTGATAGTCGTCGCCGACATTCTCCCAATAGCTGTGGAACAGCAGCGGCAGCGGGATGACGACGGCAAACAGCCCGATCAGCTGGACCGCTTCGAAGAGGAAGCGCCTGACGTCGGAAGCGTTCTCGTTGCGCACCTTGCAATACTCCGCCGTGGTCGGCACGGCCGGCGAGCCATGCCAGTGTTCGCCGTCCGGGATGCTTTGCCCGCGCTGCAGCGAGGACGAATGGCCGAGCTGGCCGCCGTCGCCGATCGAGGTGTCGATGTCGAGCGTCGAGCCGACGCCGACGAAGGCATCGCGACCGATGGTCAGCGGACCCATATGGATGTAGCCGGACTGCGCCCGAAAGCCGAGGATCAGCGATTCCTTGCGCAGGATGGTGTTGGCGCCAATCGAGATGAGGTCCGTGCCGATCGGCACGGAGCGGGATTCGATGACGGCGTTCTTGCCGATTTTGGTTCCGAGCATCTGCAGATAGAAGCTGTAAAGCGGGCTGCCGCGGAAGAGCACGACGGGGGCGGTGCGGATCAATGTCTTGACCACCCAGAAGCGGTAGTAGCGCAGCCCCCAGATCGGGAACGCCCCGGCCTTCCAGCGGCCGATGAGCACCCATTTCGCCAGCACGGCAAAGCCGGTCATGCCGAAGAAGACGCCCGATGAGAGCGCCACGCACCTGATGTAGAGCTGCAGCGGATCGTCGAGCGCGTCATACATCCAGTTGAGGCCGATGTTGATCGCCCACAGCGCCCCATAGCTGTAGGCGCCGTAGAACAGCAACTGCGCCATGCCGCAGGTCCAGTAGGCGAAATTCGAGGCCCGGCGGGTGAGGACAGGCTCGTTGGTGGCCGTCGTCATCTCTTCCGGCAGGGACAGATGTTTGGCCAGGCGCGCGACCGTCGGATAGAGATAGATGTCGCGCATGGACGTCGTCGCCCATTCCTTGCGGGTGCGCACGCGGGCGCAGAAATGCGCCATCAGCAGCGAGTTGGCGCCGAGATCGTCGAAGAAATTGTCCTCGACCGACACGTCGTCGAATTTCAGCACCGCGGCAAGCGCCTCGGCCAGGAAACGCTCGTCGTCATTGCCGGGCGCCACCATGGCTCGGTCGGCGGAGAGCCGCACACTTGTCGGCTTCGGCAGCTGGCGAAGGTCGACCTTGTTGGAGACCGTCATCGGGATCGCCGGCAGCTCCTCCAGATAGGAGGGCACCATGTAATCCGGCAGGCGCCGCTTCATCGTCTGGGCAATGTCGGCGCGCGCGAGCGCCGGCTGGCCGGCCTTGCGCGCGTAATAGGCGACGAGTTCGACGCGGCCGGGCTCGATCTCCCAGGTGGTGACGGCGGCTTGCGCGATCTCGGGCTGGTCGAGCAGCACCGCCTCGATCTCGCCGAGTTCGATGCGATAGCCGCGGATCTTCACCTGGGTGTCGATGCGCCCAGCATATTCGATTTCACCATCGCCGTTGATCCGGCCAAGGTCGCCCGTGCGGTAGATGCGTCGCGACGGGTTGTTCGGCAGGCCGAGGAAATCGGGGATGAACTTCTGGTCCGTCAGGTCTTGCCGGTTGAGATAGCCGACGGCGAGCCCGATGCCGGCGATGCCGATCTCGCCCAGTTCACCGGGCTCGGCCAGTTCCGGCAGCGAAGGGTCGAGAATGACGATGGAATAGGTGGGCAGCGGCGCGCCGATGGTGACGGGCTTGTCGGGCGTCAGCGCGCCCATCGTTGCCGTGACGGTCGCCTCTGTCGGGCCGTAGGTGTTGAGGATCTGCCGGCCGGGCTTGGACCAGCGCACCACCAGATTGTGCGGGCAGGCCTCGCCGCCGACCAGGAGCGTGCGCAGGCTGGGCACGTCGGATGTCATCGACGACAGAAGCGTCGGGCTGCAGGCCATGCAGGTGATCTGGTGAAGACGCAGGAAATCGGCGAGCTCCTCGCCGACGAGGGGCATCTGGCCGGGTGCCGGCACCACCGTCGCGCCGGCGACGAACGGTACCCAGATCTCTTCGGAAGAAAAGTCGAAGGCGATGGTCATGCCCTGGTAGACGCGATCGCCAGGCTTGTAGCCGTAGGATGCGGCGGCGACGCGGATGAAGTTGACGAAGCTCTGGTGCCGGACGGCGACGCCCTTCGGCCTGCCGGTCGTGCCGGAGGTGTAGAGGATGTAGCAGATGTCTTCGCCGGCAGTGGCGGCCTTCTGTGGCTTCAGCGGCGCGCCGGACTGTTTGGAGATTTCGGCGGCGGCGCTGTCGATCAGCACATGGGGGACCGGCAGCTGGTCGGCGCGCGACGCATAGGCGGCGATGGTGACGATAAGGCTGACGCTGGCGTCTTCGATGATCAGCGCCATGCGCTCTTGCGGAAAGGCGGTGGCCAGCGGCACGAAGGCGGCGCCTGCCTTCACGACGGCGAGCACGGCGACATAGGTTTCCGCCGACCGGTCGAGAATGAGCCCGACCCGGTGGCCCGGCCGCACGCCGCGCTTCATCAGCACGCGGGCGAACTGGTTGGCGCGGCTGTCCAGCTCCTCATAGGTCCAGCTGCGTCCGTCGGAGATCACCGCCGGCAAGGTGGCGAATGTTTCGGCGAGCTGCTCGAAGACCCTGTCCAGCCGCTCGTCGGGCTGACCCGCTTGGGCGAAGTCGGCGCCCGTCAGGATCTGGGCGCGCGCGACCGTTGCGGCGCCGGCGCCGGTTTTCGGCTGCGCGTCGCCCGCTTCGGGCTCTCTGCCCGGCCTTGCCGCGTCCCTGTCCAATGCGGCGATATCGATACCGTAGTCCATTTCCAAACTTTCCCGTGCTGGCCGCGCATTGCCAGGCTGCCGCCAGATTGGCAAGGCCTTGCCGGCTGCGCTGCCACTGCATCCGACTGATATGCGCGTGTGCGGCGGCCGATTCCCGGCCGTTGAGGGATGCTTATGCCATCCGATCTTTTCGCCAGTTTTTCCGAACTGTTGAATATTGTTTCTGAAGTGTGTCTGAGCGAGGCAGTCTGGCGGATCTTTGAAGGCGTCGGCGCTCCCAACCCAGGCTTTGCCTGGCCGCGACCCTTTGAATCCGGCCCTCCAAAAAAATCTCACCACCGCCGGGAATAAAGCGCGGCCCTGCTGGGTCTTCACTTCAGCGGGGCCAATCCGGCCCGCGACCCGAAGAAACGAAACAAGGATCGGTCAAATGACCAAGCTCGCTCTCGGCGTGGCTGCGATGTTGCTTGCCTCGAGTGCTGCCTTTGCCGGCAGCGACCATTTCGGCGCCGAAAACCAGCCTGTCGCCTCCGTCGACAGCAATGCCACCGCGTCCCTCCGTCGCCTCTGAATTCCTTGCCTTCAGACTTTAGCCACCACCCGCAACCCACAGGAGACACACAATGTTCAGCATGACACGCCGCACAGTGCTTCAGTCCGCCGCCGCTGCTGCCGCCTTCGGCCTTGCCGGCAAGCTCGAGTTCACCCGGCCCGCTTTCGCGCAGACGCCGGTGGAGCCGAGCGTCGGCTTCTACAAATACACGGTCGGCGACATCAAGGTGACCGCCATCTATGACGGCATCTGGAAGAAGCCGCACGACCCGGCCTTCATCAAGGATGTTTCCGTCGACGACACCAAGGCAGCACTCGCCAAGGCGGGGCTGACCACCGACTTCATGCCCATTCCGCTCACCGTCGTCGTGCTCAAGATGGGCGGCAAGCTGATCATGATGGATGCCGGCTCGGGCGTCGGCCAATGGCAGGCCAACGCCACGCATCTGCCGGCCAACATGGCCGCCGCCGGCATCGACTACAAGGCGATCGACACCATCATGATCTCGCATTTCCACCCCGACCATGTCTGGGGCCTGATGGAGAAGGGCACCAACACGCCGGTGTTCCCCAATGCCGAGCTGATCGTCAACGCCACCGAATATAACTGGTGGACCGATCCGAGCCGCCTGGCCAAGCTGCCCGACGGCCGCAAGCCGGCGGGCAAGCGCATCGCCGAAAATTTTCCGAAATGGAAGAACTGGAAGCTGGTCCAGGACGGCGCGGAAGTTGCGCCCGGCATCCAGATCATCGCCGCACCCGGCCATACGCCCGGCCATTCGGTGTACCTCGCCAATTCCGGCAAGGAGCAGCTTATGATTTCGGCCGACACCATGTACGTGCCCGCCCTTCTGGCGCCGCATCCGGAATGGCAGGGCAGCTACGACCAGGATGGGCCGACGGCGATTGCCACCCGCCACAAGATCATCGACCGGGTGATCGCGGACAAGATCCGCATTTCCGGGTCGCACTTCCCATTCCCCGGCACGGGCGTCTTCGTCAAGGACGGCAATGCATACGGCTTCACGCCGGTTCAGATCTGAGCACGGCAACCCAAACCAAGCGAGATAGACAATGAAACGATCATTCTTGGGCAAGCACGCCCTCTGCGGCCTGCTCGGCGCCATCGCCGTGCTGACCGTGGTTCCCGTCGCCACCACCATGCCGGCCTATGCGGTCGACAATATCGAAGGCGCCGATGCGCCCGACCTTACCGCCGTCCAGGCCAAGATCGCCGCCAAGGACTACAAGGGCGCGCTGGCCGATCTGCGTGACCTTGCGCAGGACAACCAGCAGGCCGATGTCTACAATTTGCTCGGCTTCACGCTGCGCAAGACCGGCGACTTCACCACCGCGCTGACTTACTACAACAAGGCGCTGGAGCTGAAGCCCGACCACAAGGCCGCCCGCGAATATCTGGGCGAGCTCTATGTCGAGACCGGCGACATGGCCAAGGCCAAGGACCAGCTGGCCTCGCTGCAGAAACTCTGCCCTGCCGGCTGCGAAGAGCTTGCCGACCTGCAGAAGGCCATCGACACCAAGGTGACGCAGTAAAGCGCGACCCATTTCCTCTCCCCCACGGACGTGGGGGAGAGGCGGCGCGGCGAAGCCGCGACGAAGTGGGGGCTGGCGCAAATCCGTCCCTTCCAACCCACCACACTTTGGGCGCTCGTGGCTGGCGCCCATTGCCGGAGCCGGCGCCTCTCCCTCGAGCCGGCTCCGGCCTTTTCGAACAACCGACATCGCAGCGCCATTCGCGCGCGCGCCCGACCGGGCGTGCGGCGCTTGTCCGTGCCAAAAAATTGGAGGCTGACCCATGAACCCGACCGAACTCGCCGCGAAGCTCACCGGCCTCGCCATCAAATACCACATCAGGGATGTGACCCTGCTCGTCGGCCGCCTGCTGATGTCCTTCATCTTCCTGCATGAGGGCGTGACACTGATCACCCATTTCGACGGCGCCGCCAAGGCGATGGCCGCCCAAGGCGTCGGCCTGCCGTTGTTCGTCGCCACCATCGCGCTGCAACTGGGGGCAGGCCTCTCGGTGGCGGCGGGCCTGCTGACGCGCCTTGGCGCCATCGGCCTTGGCCTTTTCTGCCTTGCAACCGCCACGCTGTTCCACACCAACTTCGCCAGCCAGAACGAACTTCTGCATTTCGAAAAGGACCTGGCGATATCGGGCGGCATGGTCGTGCTGGCCGTCGCCGGCGCCGGCAGGATCTCGCTGGATTGGCTGCTCGGGCTCTATTTGCAGAAGCGGCAGCGCGACAAGGACATGGTGGCGGCATTGCTGGCCGTGGAGAACGAGTTCACTGGGGATGTGCGGTTGCCGGTTTGAGGGACTTGAGGGGCGCAAACCTCGCCCGCTCCCACCCACCCCATCAATCACGCAAATTTTTTGGATCAATCCCCGCAACCCGGCGTTCATCCCTCACACAAGGGAGAAGCCGACATGACCGACGACCGCGAAGACAAGATCCGTGACCGCGCCTATGCCATCTGGCAGCGCGAAGGCGGCGCCGATGGCGACCACGATCGCCACTGGCACCAGGCCGCGATGGAGATCGACCGCGAAGCCGCTTTGCCGCTGACGGCCGACGACGCGCTGCCGGAAACCCGCGAGATCGCCAGCACCGACGTGCTGGAGGTCGAAGCGCTGGCCGTGCGCACTGGCATTTCGGGCGACGAGGCGCAGGAACTGATCGACCGCCTGGGCAACGACCGCGCCGCGACGGAGCAAGCCGCCCGCGGCCTCAAGGCCAAGCGGAAATCCTGATCGATCCGTAGCGAGGGAGAGCGAGATGATCGGCAAACTCAAGGACGGCAAATACCGGCTTTATTCGCGCAAGAAGGATGAGAAGACCGGGAAAAGGCGGAACCTGGGCACGTTCGATAACCGCGAGGCGGCGGAGAAGCATGAGCGCGAGGTGCAGTATTTCAAGCGGCATTGAGGCTTGCCTCTGCCTGTCGCGATGGTGACGCACCGCCAAAGCCGACATCGGTCGGCCAAGCGCTAGCGGCTTGCCGTCACTCGCAAGATGTCTACGCCACGCGTGGTTGAGCTGGCCTGACCACGGTGGCGAGTACGATGCCGGCGACGATGAAGGCCGCACCGACCAGATCGTAATCGTGCAAGCCCTCGCCGAGTAGCAGGTAGGCGAGTATGGCGACGAACACCGTCTGCAGGTAGAGCAGCATGCTTGCCCGGCTCGCGCCGAGCGTTTCCACGCTTTTGTTGTAGAGATAGTACATCAAGGCGCCGCCGGGACCTGCCAGATAGGCGAGTGCCAGAATGCTGTGGACGTTCATGGCGGAGCGTTCGTCGTTGAACAGTTCCCACACATGGAAAGGCAAGGCGACCAGCGCACCGGCGCCGAGCAGCAGCACGACCATCGGCAGCAGTTCGATGCCGAATTTGGCACGGCGCAAGAGCACCGTGTAGAGGCCCCAGCAGAACGCGCTGCCGACGATCCACAGCTCGCCGGCATTGACCTTGAGTTGCAGCAGCGCTGTCAGGTTGCCGTGGGCAACGATGAAGATCATCCCGGCAAGCGCGACCAGCGCGCCAAGCGACTTCCACAGCCCGAGCGGCTCGCCAAGCACGAAACGGGCGAGCACCATCGTCATGACAGGCGACAGCGCCATGATGATGCCGGCCGTGGTGGCGTCGGTGTGGTTGAGGCCATGGTAGATCATACCCTGGCAGAGCGTGAGGCCGATCGCCCCCACGGCGACGACCTCCACGGCGCGCGTTCGCAAAAGCCCGATCATCGCGTCGTGATGACGGTGCACGATCGGCAGCAGGATGGCGCAAGCAAGCGTCAGCCGCCAGAAGCAGAGGCCCCAGGGCGGCATTTCAGGCGCCACCCATTTGGCCGCGATATAGACACCAGCCGAGAGCAGCCAGCACAGGACGGCGGCCGGATAGCCGGCCAGGGAGGATACGGGGCCGGCCACGGGTTGCGCGGCCTGATGCGCTATCGGCATTGCCTGCATGTCATGTCCTCCCCTTGGATGACGTCGGCCCGATCGGGGCAGCATAGCCTGTGTCGTTGGGTCGTGCATCCGTTTTGAAGGGGTGGGGAATCTGCGCTACGCCGCCATATGTCTTCGATGGAGTACCTAGGTCAGTCCGCCTTGTCGCCGGAAGGCATTGCGGAAAAATCCATCCACATCGCGCCCACGGCATGGCCATCGGGATCAGCGAGGTCGCGTGTATACATGGCGGATTCAAGCGGTCGTCGCAACACCTGAACGAAGGAGGTTGCGATGGGCATTGGAAAGCGACGATCCCACCGTTCTGGACGGGCGCCGTTGCCGTCACCGGGACGTCCGCCAGTGGCGGGGCGATCTGAACTCCAGCGATTCTGGTTGGGGATAGCGCAGGGGCTGACCAGCGAAGATGCTGCGCTGGCGGCTGGTATGTCGCAGCCTGTTGGAACCAGATTGTTCCGACAGGCGGGCGGCATGGCACCAGCGATGTTCAGATCTTCCACCAAGCCGCCGTCAGAGCGATACCTTGCGTTTGCGGAACGTGAGGAGATCGCACTTCTTCGCGTTCAGGGCCTTTCGAGACGCGAGATCGGACGCCGACTTGGCCGATCCGCCTCGACCATCTCCCGTGAGCTACGACGCAATGCCGCGACGCGCAGCGGCGGGCTGGAATATCGTGCATCGACAGCCCAATGGCACGCCGACCGATCGGCCCATCGGCCCAAACCGACCAAGCTTGCGCTCAACACAACCTTGCGCACTTATGTGGAGCAGCGACTGGCCGGCGTCGTCATGACCCCAAGTGGCGCCGCCGTTCCTGGTCCGGCCGTTCGGTGGAAGGGCCGCCGGCACGGTCCGCGAAAGGATCGGCGATGGGCCAGCGCGTGGAGCCCGGAGCAGATCGCCCGACGCTTGCCGATCGACTTCCCGGACGACAAGACGATGCGCATCAGCCACGAAGCCATCTATCAAGCCCTCTTCGTTCAGGGTCGGGGAGCGCTACGCCGCGAACTGTCGGCCTGCTTGCGAACGGGGCGCGTGCTGCGGGTCCCCAGGGCCCGCGTACGCAGTCGAGGTAAGAGCTTTGTCTTGCCGGAGATCATGCCAATCGACCTTTCGGACTCCGCGCATGGTTTGCTCGGTGTTGCAGTTGGCCACGGTAGCCCTTTTTGCTTGGTAAAAGACACAGGCTGCGCTTTTTGAGCCGACGCACGACATCAGCAGTAGGCGGCAACTCAACGCCAGCAGCGGCGCGGGTTAAGTCCTCAAGACGCTTCAGCTCCTAAGCCGCTTGCCATTGCTGACCAGCTAGGAAAGCGGCCAGCCGGCTACAATAGCCTATTCCTCTTCGGCGTCTTTCGCCCAGCTCGATAACGCATACATTGAGGCGAACGTCACCGCGAGGATAAAGGCGACGATACAAACCCATGCAAAAAGGTCCCACACGTTTGTAACCACGCCTTGGACAAAGCGATTGCGGGGGTAGCTGAGGAAAAGGCGAAATCCATAACAGCAGAGTGCGAGGATCACGCCGACGGTTAGACTGCGCTTCCCCAGCACTGCCTTATATCCTGGTGGCCATTCGCGGCCAATTAGCACCAGAAACACTGTCAGCAATGCGCCTATTGCGATTGCCATGTTGCTCACCAAGTTTGGAATATCAGGGCGAACGAGTGCCGTGTCTCTTAGCAGATCGTACCAGGCCGTGACGAACCCCAATGCTACGCTGGGCACCGCGCTGAGAACCACCTCAAAGGTATTTTCCAACTTTTTCAATTAGCACCGGCCGTACCAAGCAAGGGCATCGGGATTGCTCCAAGAACGCGGTTCTGGCGGTCTCGAAACTCGTAGTAAGCTGGTACTGGACGCCAGATCGCAGAGAGTGCATCGACTTTGAATGTGATGTTGCCGTCGCTCCCAAGCCGCGCCGCTTCCTTATTGGTGTTATAGTATGCCGAAAAGAATTTTTCCCTATCGTACGGAAAGACGGGCGTGACAGTAACATCTCCGGGTTGGCCATCAGGTCGATCTTTATACCGGGCGGCTCGGTATTTGAAAAAGCTCTCATAGTTCCCCTCGCCGACATTTGTGAGGCCTATAGTACCGGTTAGTTCGAGCATCGTATCGTGAGGGTTGTCAGGATCACTGGGGAAGAACACACGGACGTTGTCGCTCCAGCCGTCAGTCAAAAAGGCTCCTTCAATGGTGTCGCCGCCAGACGGTGCCAGTCCCGCACATCCATTCGAATGCGCATTTTCAGCCTCGTCAGCTGCCGATCCCATGAATTGCGCGGGTGTGTAGTTGTTCAAGTTTCCGAACTTAATGCAGCCGTTGATTGGCCGGGGGTTGAGATCGGAGCTCATCCTCGGTGTCTCAGTGGACTCGGTGGCAGGGACGTAGGATGTGAACGGCCCAGCGATGAACCAAGTTACCAGGAGATCGCTGGCGGCATCGAAGTTCCCTACACAGGAAACATAGCGTTTGAGGTTGCCCCTGGCCTCAACCCATGAACTGGTCACAAAGTTGAAGTTTCCGACGTGGTGTTCCTGCCGTGTATCCCCCCACAATCCGAGGCCTGCGCAGACCATGGCGCCGAGTATAGCAGCAATGAGGCGAGGGCGGTTATTGATGGTGACGAACGCGCCAAGATTGTTCCCCCAGTGGCGGTCTAGTCTTGCCTAGAGTTTACTTGAATTCAATCCGTCAGTTCGAAGTGAGTTCCGACCGACCTACTCTCGCTACCAGTACGTCGCCGGGTAGTAGCCGACCTTCCAATTCTCGCGCATCTGCCCAGTTCCACCCCCATCCACCACCCCTATTAACCATTCGTTAACCATTCCCTCGCTAGCGTTTACCTCTCAGTAAGGATTCGCCAGCCGTGACCTTTGCCGCTCCCCTCGAGGCCAAATCCATTCGCTTTCGTGCCCGCTCTTTCGTCGCTTTCACCTTGACCCCGGAAGCGCCCATGGCGGAGTGGCTGCAGGGGCTGGATCACTGGATCGGCAACTCGCCGGGCTATTTTGCCGGGCGGCCGGTGCTGCTCGATTTGAATGTGCTGAAGCCGCAGCCGAGCGAGATCGCGGCGCTGGTGGCGGAGCTTGGTACGCGCGGCATTCGCATCTATGCGATTGAGCTTGAAGGGGCTGTGCTCGGCCCCGACCTGCCGCCTTTGCTGGTCGGCGCCAAGGAGGCGACGACGGATGGGCTGCTGCCTGGCCGCAAGGGTGGGCAAGAGGGTGCCGGCACATCGGAGGGCAAGGCCGAGGGCAGGGCGCCGGAGCGCGGCCTGGATGCGCGGGCCGACGCCGGCATCGCTGCGAAGGGCAAGGCTGGCGCAAGCAAGACCGGGGAAAGCGAGCCGCAGGTTTCGCATTACGATTCGGGTACGCTGATGATCAAGGCGCCGATCCGCTCCGGCCAGGCGATCATGCATGCGCATGGCGATGTCATCGTGCTGGGCTCGGTCGCGTCCGGTTCGGAGATCGTCGCGGCCGGCTCGATCCATGTCTATGGCACGCTGCGCGGGCGGGCCTCGGCGGGTGCGCTGGGCAACACCGGCGCGCGCATCTTCTGCCGCCGCAACGAGGCCGAGCTTTTGTCGGTCGACGGCTGGTACATCACCGCCGAGGAGATGGAAGGGGTGTCGCGCGGCAAGCCGGTGCAGGCCTTCCTCGACGGCGACGGCCTGCGCGTCGAGACATTGAGCTGAGACCGGCCGTCAGGCGGCCGGATAATAAACTGATAACAACGGAGGCTTTTTCATGGGCAAGGTAGTGGTGGTCACTTCGGGCAAGGGGGGCGTCGGCAAGACCACCTCGACGGCTGCGCTTGGAGCGGCCGTGGCCAAGACCGGCAAGAAGGTGGCGCTCGTCGATTTCGACGTCGGCCTGCGCAATCTCGACCTGATCATGGGTGCGGAACGCCGCGTCGTGTTCGACCTCGTCAACGTCATCCAGGGCACGGCAAAGCTGTCGCAGGCGCTGATCCGCGACAAGCGGGTCGACACGCTGTTCCTGCTGCCGGCCTCGCAGACGCGCGACAAGGATGCGCTGACCGAAGAAGGTGTGGGCGAAGTCATCGACAAGCTGCGCTCGGTGTTCGACTATGTCTTCTGCGACAGCCCGGCCGGCATCGAGCGCGGCGCGCAGCTCGCCATGCGCTTTGCCGACGAGGCGGTCATCGTCACCAATCCGGAAGTGTCGTCGGTGCGCGATTCCGACCGCATCATCGGCCTGCTCGACGCCCGCACCATGCGCGCCGAACAGGGCGAGCAGATCGCCAAGCACGTGCTGGTCACCCGCTATGACGCGGGGCGCGCCGCGCGCGGCGAAATGCTCTCCATCGACGATGTGCTGGAAATCCTGTCGGTGCCGCTGCTCGGCATCATTCCCGAGAGCCAGGACGTGCTGCGCGCCTCCAACCTCGGTTCGCCGGTGACGCTGTCGGAGCCGCTCAATTTGGCCGCCAAGGCTTACATCGAAGCCGCAAGGCGGCTTGAGGGCGAGGACCTGCCGGTCGTCGTGCCCTTCGAGCGCAAGGGCTTCCTCGATCGTCTCTTGGGAAGGAGGGCGGCATGAACCTGCTCGACATCTTCAAGCGGCGCTCCAGCGCGCCGGTGGCGCGCGAGCGGCTGCAAGTGCTGCTCGCCTATGAGCGCCGCAACCGCAACCACCCCGACCTCGTCTCCATCCTGCGCGAGGAGATCATGGCCGTCATCGCCAAGCATGTGCAGATCGACCAGGATTACCTGCAGGTCTCGATGGACCGCGGCGAGACCATGTCGACGCTGGAGATCGATATCCAGATCCCCAACAAGAGCGCCGTGCCGATGGCGATTGCGGGGTAGGGCTAACGGCATTTCCTCACCACGCCGCGTCGATCGAGGCTTGCATCTGGCGGCGGGCGTCGACCAGTGAACTGATGCGGCTCAAGCGCCGGCCGGCGATGGCGATGAGTGCGGCCGTGGCGGCCAGCAGTGCCAGCAGTGCCAAGCCGGCGATGAGGAAAAACTGGCCTGTCGCGCGCGTCTCGGCCATCGGCTGCGGCAGGTTCGGCGTCCAATCCAGGCCGCGGGCGGGATAGCCGTTCGCCTGCGCCCATTCCAGCATCAGGTCGGCGCGCTGGTTGTTGATGCGGCCCATGAGCACGCCGGGATCGACGATGCGGGCGAGCAGCATGCCGGCATCGGCCGGCCGGTTCTCGACATAGGCAATCTGCGCCAGCGTGTAGGCGGCGACCGACCCGTCGATCGGCGGCAGGTCGGCCTGTTCCGGGGTGCTCGTGCGCAAGCCATCGATCGCCGGGGCCGGCTGGCCAGCCGCCTGCAGCAGGGCCGCGCGCAGCTCCGGGCCGAAGGCCGAGGCGGTGGCCGGCTGCGCCGGCGTCGCCACCGGCGCCATCTGCTGCAACGGCACCATCAGCAATAGGACGGCAAAGCCGGCGAGCACGAAGCGTGCGTATTTCCTGAACCTGGTCAGCACGATCACGGCAAGCGCGAAAAGCGACAGCGGCGAGGTCATCATGCCGACCAGCGTCCACGGCAACGTTGGCAGCGGGAAGTTGGCCGATGCGGCAAGCCCCGCCGCCTTCCAGAATTCGCCGGCACGAGCGATCAGCGCGATGTTGTCGAAGGCGCCGTTGGCGGCCGCGGGCGGCAGGTGCAGCGCATAGGCCCAGTAGAAGCTGACCAAAGCGAGGCCGGCCAGCGCCATGGCGGTGAGGCGATAGAGGCGCAAGCGGCGCGCGATGGCCGCGATGACGGACACCGCGTCCATGGCGGCGATGGACTGTACGCCAAAGGATTGCGCCCTGCCGAAGGTGCCGTTAACGGATGTGCCGGCGAGCTCGGCGCGCTGCGCCTCGAGCTGGCGCTGCACCTTGTCGGTGCGGCGTGCACGCCTGGCGATGCGCGTGGCGATGATCTCGGCGAAAGGACCGATCAGGCACAGCAACGTGCCGACAACCAAGGCGGCCCAGGCCAGTGTGCGATGCAACTGGTAGCTCGACAGCAAGGTGTCCTTCGCTGCATCGCCCGAGGCCCCGCCGGCGGTGGCGAAATCCATGATGGTGGCGAGGCGCTGCCGGTCGAAAGCGTTGGCGCCGAAGTCTCCCGAGAGCGCGTCGCGGGCTGCCTGTGCGGCCCCGGCGGCATCGCCGCGCAGCGCCAGTTCCTGCGCCATCACATAGGCCTTGGCCGCCTGCTGTTGCGGGCTCGATGCGTCGAACCCGGCCAGCGTCGTGACGCGGACGACCGGCTTGCCGTTCTTGGCCATTTCCGTCGCCGGTTTGCCCTGGTTGGCCTGAAGCTGCGCGAAGGCGACTTCGCTGTAGCGCACCCGCGGCGGCGCGGCCGCGCCGAAAAGCTGCATGAAAACCGAGGTCGCGACCCCGATGATCAACGGTCCGAAGAGCGCGCCGACCGGGATCAGGATGAACAAGGCGCGCCGGGGCAAGCGCAAGATGGCGAAAACCGCGATGAAGGCATAAAGGCACAGGACCACCCGCGCCGAGGGGAAGTGATAGCCGATCATCGGCCAGGGAAAGGCCAGGAAGCCGCAGATCAGTCCGGCCAGCACCCAGCGTGCGCGCAGGATGGACACCGCGCCGGCGATCAGGATCACCTGCATGATCGTGTCGGTCAGCCTGATCTCGGTGACACCGATGCCGATCATATGCGGCCTGGGCATCGGGTCGATGAACGCGATCAGCTTTTGCAGCAGGTCCGGTATGTAGATCGAGCCGCCGAGGCCGGACAGCGACGCCGGATCGGCCGGCCACCACTGCGTGGCCAGGAAAGCCACGATCATGCCGACGAAGGCCAGAAGCTCGCCCGCAAACAGGATGGTACCGGAGACCGCGCCGAGCTGGCGTGCGTGCTCGCTCGGCTCGCCGGTCTCGACCGGTGCGGGGCGCGGTGGCGAGCTGGTCCGTGCGGTGCCTGTCTGGCCAGGCGCCGCCGGCGCCGTCGAACGCCCGCTGCCCAACGATGCCAGCCGCCTGACGAAGGCCGGGGTGTCAGGCATCGGCAAGCCCGATGGCCTTGACGCCCTCGGTCATCTCCGTGCGCAGCCGCTCGAGCTCGGCAATCGCCTGCTTGCGCTCGACGGCGCCCTGTATGTGCTCCTTGCGCACGTCCGCCAGGGTCAGAAGGATCTTCTGGTGCACCTCGCGCAGCGTGTCGATGTCGATCACCAGCCGCTGGTTGGCCTTGGCGGTCGCGACCGAGTTCTGGTGCAGCAATTCGGCGTTGCGGCGCATCATCATGTTGGTGGCATTGTCGATGGTCGAGGCCAGCTCGACGGCGCTCTTCTGCTCGTCCAGCGTCAGCGCCAGCATGAAGGCGCGCTTCCACGCCGGCAGCGTCAGCTGGCGGATGGTCTGGAACTTGTCGACCAGCGACAGATTGTTCGACTGGATGATGCGCACCATGGGCAGCATCTGCATGGCGGCATGCTGCAGCACCCGCATGTCGTCGGACCGCTTGGCGAGCTGGTTGCGGTTGGCCTCGAGCACGGCCACGCGCTCGCTGCCGTCGATGTCGTTGTTATCGGACGCCGACAGGCCGGCGATCTCGGCGTCGAGATCGGCAAGGCGCAGCGTGATCGCCTCGACATGCCGGCCGAGCAGCGCATATTCCTCGCGCACGCCTTCATACATCGTCTGGTAGTCGCGGTTGCGGCGGTTGAGCAGGCCGGCGGTCGACTCGACCTGGGCGACCAGCTTGTCGACCTGCGTCTTGACCGTCTCGAAACGCGCCAGCGCCTTTTCCTTGGTCATGACGAAGCGCTTGATCAGGCCGCCGATCAGCGGTGTGCGCGCCAGCGAATTGTCGAGCGATTCAAGATCGAACTGCTGCGCGGCGACAACGATCTGGTTGAGTTGCGCGCCGGTGTCGTCGAGGTCGCCGGTGCGTGCGCTGGCCAGGATCTCGTCGGTGTATCTGGCCGAGCGTTCCGCCACCTCGCTGCCGAATTCCTGGATCGACAGCGGCGAGTGGAAATCGATGGTCGCGGCCAGCCGCGCCACTTCCGGGTCGACGGTGCCCGATACGCTCAGATCCTGGGTGACGTCGCGAACAAGCTGGCTAGCGGAGGTCATGAGCGTCGTCCTGTTTGAGGTAGGAGATCAGGTTCTGGTGCGATGTGACGAAGTCGCCGGCGGCGGTGCGGCGCGTGTCTGCGCCCGCGGCATGGGCAAGCGCCAGCACATTGCGCTGCCATAAGGGCAGGAGCAGCGTGTCGACATCGGTGAAACGGTCGAGCAGGCCGGTCAGCACCTCGCTGGACAGGTTGAACTGCTGGATGGTGAGGATGTTAGCTGCGTGCATGGCCATCATCGAGGCCAGGCGGCGCTCGAAGCGGGCGACGACGAAATCGTCGCTGCCGGGCGAGGTGGCCAGCAGCCGTCTTGCCGCAGCGATAACGCCTTCCAGCCTGGATTGCTCGGCCATGAGATCCGCGCGCGCCTTGGCCATCAGCATGCGCAGGCGCTTGCCGTTCTGGGCGGCCTGGCGCAGCTGCCTGGCGGCGATCATGACCTGCTGGCCGGCGAGTTCGAATTCCAGCCGCGCCTCGACATCGGCGCCGGTCATGCGCGCCAGCATGCCTTGCCTGGCCAGCAGCCTGCGATGGTCGACCTTCTCCAGAAGCGCCACCATGGCCTCGATCTGCAGGCGGATGTCGCGCGCTGGCGTGGCGCGCAGCAGGTCCGGATCGAAGCCGGTGCCCTTGGCTGCCTCGTCGAGCGCGACAACGGCGGATTCGTCGAGCGTGGCCGGCAGCGCGCCGACAGGTCCGGTTTGCGCAAGCGCCGATGTCGTTGCTTCAGTCTCCGGCAATGAACCCGTCTCCACGCCCCGGGCCGGATAGTGTCGGCCCCAAGTCTGCGGCAGGAAAATTGCACATAAATCTGAAGTTTCGCTTTAACAGGCCGCGAAAATTAGTTCTGTTTTGACTGAAATTCTTGGCGGGCCGAGCTTTATTGTGTGGCTGGGGCTCGATTGATCAGCGGGTGGAAAGTGGGGGGTATTCTTTAGATGTCTCTTATCTAGGCGAGTACCAGAAATCCGGGTTGGGATGCCCCTTACACCGCCGCGAACACCACCGTCTGCGCCAGCCCGCCACCCCTGCGGTTCTCCAGCGTCACCGTCCCGCCATAGCGCTCGATGATCTCCTTGGCGATGGCCAGACCCAGCCCCGCGCCGGGGATGAATTGCTGGCGGCCGGGGTCGACGCGGAAGAAGGGCTCGAAGGCCTTGTTGATCAGGTCGGGCGGGATGCCCGGGCCGTGGTCGGAAATGGTCAGCACGGCGCGCTTGTCGTCCAAAGCGAGGTCGATGCTGCAGGCCTTGCCGTGGGTGGCGGCGTTGACGATCAAATTGCGCAGCGCGCGGCGCAGGCCAAGCGCGCCGGCACGCACCGACACCTTGTCGACGTGGCCGATCGAGACGGCATGGCCGAGCGTGGCCATCTCGGCTTCGATATCCTCCACCATCTTGCGCAGGTCGAGCGGCTCGACGGCATCCTGGTTGACCTCCTCGCGCACCAGGCGGATGGCGCTGTCGGCGATGCGGTCGAGCTCGTCGAGGTCGTGAAGCCATTTGTCGCGGTCTTCGTCGAGGAACTCGGCGCGCAGGCGCATGCGCGTCATCGGCGTGCGCAAATCATGGCCGGCGGCGGCGACCAGGCGCATGCGGCTTTCCATGGCGGTGCGCAGCCGCGACGAGAGCTGGTTCAGCGCATGCGCCGTCGCCTTGACCTCGGCCGAGCCCGCTTCCGGCACAGCGGCCAGCACGCCGTCCGAGCCGATCTTGGAGACGGCGGCCTCCAGCATTTCGAGCGGCCGGATCAGCACCGAGGTGAAATAGACCGAGACGGCGGTGGCGCCGGCCACGATCAGCGAGATCCAGCCGGCCAGGATCAGCCATTCGCGCCCGGGCGGGTTGAGGTGAGGCACCTCGATGATCGCCCAGCGCCTGTCGGGCATCTGCACCGAGGCGATCTGGCCCGGTTCGTCCGGCTTCTTGCTGATGATCGCTAGGAGGTCGAAGCCGCGGCGTTGCAGGATGTCGTTGAGCATTTCCGTTTCCGGGCGGGCGACCTTGCCGGCGGCCGGATGGTCTGAGAATTGCACCCGCAGCACGTCCGGTATCGGCCCCGGCAGCAGCCGCACCACGAGTTCCATCTGCTGGGCAATCCAGGGCACGGTCAGCTCCGGCGGCGGCCCGCCGCCGCGCACGCTGATGACGGCGGCCGTCGCCAGGCCGACGACGCCGACGATCGAAATAACCAGCAGCAGGATGAGGCGGCGGCGCAGCGAGTTCACGCCTGCGCCTCCACCGCGTCGACACGCGCGGTCAGCTGGTAGCCGCCATTGCGCACGGTCTTGAACAGCGGCCCGTCGCCGGTGTCGGAGAATTTGCGGCGCAGCCGGCTCATCAGCACGTCGACAGAGCGCTCGAGCGGGTCGCGCTCGCGGCCTTGCGTCAGATCAAGCAGCTGGTCGCGCGACAGCAGCCGGCCCGGGCGGTCGAGGACACCTGCAACAGGTCGAACTCGGCGCCGGTGAGGTCGACAAGCTCGCCCCGCGCATCCATCACCTTGCGGGTGTCCGGCTCCAGCCGGTAGCTGGCAAAGCGGTAGATGCGGGCGCGCGGCGCCGGCGCCTCCTCGGGTGCGGCGCGCCGCAGCACGGCGCGGATGCGGGCGGTGAGTTCGCGCGGGTTGAACGGCTTGCCGAGATAATCGTCGGCGCCGAGCTCCAGGCCGATGATGCGGTCGACATCTTCCTTCAGCGCCGTCAGCAGGATGACGGGGACATGCGGCTTGCGGTCGCGCATGGCACGGCAGATGTCGAGGCCGGAGCCGTCGGGCAGCATGACGTCGAGCACGACGAGGTCGAACTGGCCGGCGCCGAGCTTCTGCTCGCATTCGCGCCGGTCGGCCGCCACCGAGACGCGAAAACCCTGGCCGTCGAGGTAGCGGCCGAGCAGCGTCCTGATCTCGCGGTCGTCGTCGACGACGAGGATATGGGGTTGTGACTGCATTGCTCGTGCCCTTGCTTAGGCGTGATTATAGGGAGCGCGCGCCAAAGCGGCATGGAAAATTGCAACGCAATGTTTCTGACCCGGAGCCAGAAACATTCGGAAACAAATTGCCCTTTTGCGGAAACCTTCGGCAACACGCCGACGTGAAGCAGACAAACAGGCTTCCTATCCTCATGGCCGTCCGATGCATGAGAGAAAGGAACATCGTCATGCGAAGCAGACTTCTTGCGCTCGGCCTGTTTTCCGTCGCCGCAATCCACCCCGTGCTGGCGGCTCAGCCCGACCCCGGCGCCGCGCCCGGCGAACCGCCGGTCATGGCTCAGGATGGACCGGACCATGGCCCGATGCCCTGGTTCGGCCAGAATGGACCGCATGGGCCGATGCGGCCCGGTCCCCAGGGTTTTGGCCGGCAGGGTCCCGAAGGCTTCGGCCCGCACCGCATGGGACCGCCGCCGGAATTCATGCTGGCCGCCCGGCTGGCGGCGCTGGAGACGCGCGTCGGCATCCGCAGCCAGCAGCTCGACGCCTGGCGCGACTATACCAGCGCGCTGCAGGCCGTGCTCTCGCCGCCACGGCATGACCGTGGTCCCGGTGGCACTGGTGGCCCCGGCCCTGGCGAGCCCGAGGCCAAGGGCCCCGATGCGGCACCGGGCGGCGGGCCCGATCCCTTCGCCATCCAGGAAAGGCTGGCCGATGACGTCACGGCTCGCGCGGCTTCAGCCGCCAAACTGAAAGACGCGATCGCCGAGCTGCGCACCAAGCTCACGCCCGAACAGCTCGAAATCCTGGCTTCGGCGGAACGCCCCCACGGACCACCCCCCGGTCCCTGGGGCGGCCCGCCGGAAGATGCAGCCGGACCTGGAGGTCCGCCCGACCAGGGCAGACAGCTTCCGCCACCCCAACCCGGGAATGGCTGACAACTCCCTCCGGCTGCGCCGGCCGGCGCGGTGTCCAACCCGTTCTCGGGCCGGCCGGTTTTTTCAGGGATGGCGGGCCATGTCCGCCATCCCACCGTTCGAACGATGCACTGGAAACACGGCAATGTGGGAAGCCATGATGATGCTGCGGCTGATCGCATCGATGAGCCCGAGGCTCTCGGTCAGTCAGCGCGCCAATCATGCCGCCGCGCCGGCGGCGTTGCCCGCCGACACGCTGAAGGGCGCGGTGCGCTTGCACTTTGCCGCCTGGCGGCTGTCGCTGCCGGTTTCGCAGCAGCCCAACAGCCACGGACATCATGACCGCAAGATCGCGTAAGACTTATCTTGTCATGGGCGGCGTGCTGATCGTCCTGGTCGCCATGGCGGCGCTGAGCGCCTATGGCCGCTCGACAGTCGAGCCAGCCGCGCAGGCGGTCGCGGCGCCGCGGGCCAGCCTGACGGTCGCGGTCGAAAAGGTGCGCTCCGAGGCGATCGCCTCGTCGATCAGCGCCACCGGCACCGTCGCTGCCTGGCAGGAAGCAACCATCGGCGCCGAGACCTCCAGCCTCAAATTGACCGAGCTTCTGGTTGGCGAAGGCGACCATGTGCGGGCCGGCGATGTCGTCGCCCGGCTCGACGCCTCAGTGCTCAAGGCACAGCTGGCCGAGCAGAAGGCCGCGGTCGACCAGGCGCAGGCGACGCTGGACGCCGCCGTGTCCGCCGCCGGCCGCGCCGACAGGCTGCTGGCCAGCAAGGCAATCAGCGCCGAGACGGCGGAAGACAAGGCGACCGCCGTCAAGACCGGCCGGGCCTCGGTCGAGCAGGCCAAGGCCGCCGCTGACAGGCTGCAGGCCGAGCTCGACCAGGCGACGATCCGAGCGCCCTTCGACGGCATCGTCTCCAGCCGGCCGGCGGTTGCCGGCTCGATCGTCCAGGCCGGCACCGAGCTGATGAAGATCATCCGCGACGGCAGGCTTGAGGTCGGCGTGCTTGTCCCCGAAAAGGACCTGCCGGCGATTTCGGTCGGGCAGGCGGCCAGCGTCGTCGACGCTTCGGGCCGGACTTTTGCCGGCAGCGTCTCTTCGATCGCGCAGACGGTCAGTTCGACGACGCGGCTCGCCACCGTCTATGTCGCGCTCGGCGAAGGCTCGGGCCTGAAGCCGGCATGTTCGCCCGCGTCTCGATCGCAGGCGCCGCCTCTCAGAGCCTCAGCGTCGCCGAGGCCGCGCTCGTCTGGCAGGACGGCAAACCTGTTGTCTTCGTCGTCGATGCCGCCGGCAAGGCCGCCGCCCGCACAGTCACCACCGGCGCGCACCAGAACGGCCGCGTCGCCATCGAAAGCGGGCTGTCGGAGGGCGACAGCGTCGTGGTCGCCGGTGCCGGCTTCCTCAGCGACGGCAATCTGGTGCGTATCGCCGACGCGCAAGCGGGCACTGACGCCGGCGGCAAGGTGACGGAGGCGGCGCGATGAACGCCATTTCCTCCTGGTCGATCCGCAACCCGGTGCCGACCATCGTTTTGTTCCTGTCGCTGACCATTGCCGGCCTCTACGGCTTCACTGAGCTGCGCACCAACAACATGCCCGACATCGACCTGCCGACGGTCACCGTCACCGTCTCGCAGCCGGGCGCGGCGCCGAGCGAAATGGAAGTGCAGGTGGCGCGGGTGGTCGAGAATGCCGTGGCGACGCTCGAAGGCGTCGACGACGTCTCGACTTCGATCAGCGAGGGCTCGTCCGTCACCACCGTCGAGTTCACGCTCGGCATCGACCCCGAGACCGCCACCAACGATGTCCGCAACGCCGAGTCCGAGGTGCAGTCGAGCCTGCCGGCGGCCGCGCAGACGCCGGTCGTGGCCAAGATGAACGCGTCAGGCAATTCGGTGCTGACCTATGTCGTCGAGGCGCCCTCTATGTCGCCGGACGCACTGAGCTGGTACATCGACAATGATGTCGCCAAGGCGCTGCTCGGCGTCGACGGCGTCTCCAAGATCACCCGCTCGGGCGGCGTCGACCGCGTCATCCGCGTCGAGCTCGATCCGGACCGTCTGACGGCACTCGGCATCAGCGCCGGCGATGTCAGCCAGACGCTCGCCTCCAACAACGTCAACCAGCCGGGCGGCCGCACCAGCGTCGGTGGCCAGGAGCAGTCGGTGCGTACGCTGGCCAGTGCCGGCACCGTCGGGGCGCTGGCCGATACCCGCATCGCGCTGTCGGGCGCCGGCGGCGTCAAGCTCTCGGATCTCGGCCGCGTGGTCGACAGCTGGGAAAAGCCGCGCCAGGCCGCCTATCTCGACGGCAGGCAGGTCGTCGCCTTCAACGTCTACAGGTCGGTCGGATCGAGCGAGATCGACGTGGTCAAAGCCGCGCGGACCGCAATCGCGGAGATAGCGACGAAGACCGACACCGCGAAATTCACTGAAGTCACCTCATCCTCCGGGTTCGTGCAGGAAAGCTATGACGCCGCATTCGAGGCGCTGTGGCTTGGCGCGCTGCTGGCCATCGGCGTCGTCTGGCTGTTCCTGCGCGACATCAGGGCGACGCTTGTCTCGGCGGTCGCCATGCCGCTGTCGCTGATCCCGACCTTCGCGGTCATGGCCGCATTCGACATTTCGCTCAACAACATCACCTTGCTGGCGCTGTCACTGGTGGTCGGCATCCTCGTCGACGACGCCATCGTCGAGATCGAGAACATCGTGCGCCATATGCGCCAGACCGGTGCCAGCGCCTACCAGGCGGCAATCGAGGCCGCCGACGAGATCGGGCTTGCCGTGGTGGCGACCACGGCGACCATCGTGGCGGTGTTCCTGCCGGTCGCCTTCATGCCCGGCATTCCAGGAAAATTCTTCTTCTCCTTTGCCGTCGCCGTCTGCGTGTCGGTGCTGTTTTCCCTGCTGGTGGCGCGCATGCTGACGCCGCTGATGGGCGCCTATCTGGTGCGCGCTGGCGGCCACAGCGAGGACGACCTGCCGGCCTGGGTGCCGACCTATCTCTGGCTGCTGCGCAAGGCGCTCGATCATCGCTGGATCACGCTTGTCGCCGGCATCGCCTTCTTCGCCGGTTCGCTGGCGCTGGCGACGAAACTGCCGACCGAATTCATGGCGGCGACCGATCGCGGCCGCTCGATGATCTCGGTCGAGCTGCAGCCGGGGTCGACGATCGAACAGACGACAGATGTCGTCCAGGACATCACACGGCGCCTGAAGGACGAGCCGGCCGTCGACAGCATCTTTGCCACCATCGGCACCGCGGCCACCTCGGGCGGCGGGCCGAACCGTGGGTCGACCTCCGCCGAGGTGCGCAGCGCCAACGTCACCGTTAATCTGAAGCCGCGCGGCGAGCGCAGCGTCAGCCAGCAGCAGTTCGAGGCCGAGGCGTCACCGAAGCTCAACGACATCCCGGGCGCCCGCATCCAGTTCGGCGCCGACGGCTTTGCCGGCGCCAAGGTGGCGATCACGCTGGTCGGCGACGATGGCGGGGCGCTGCAGAAGGCGAGCGATGCGCTGATCGATGGGATGAAGTCGGTGCCCGGCCTCATCAATCCGACCTCGACGTCGGCGACGACCAAGCCGGAACTGATCGTGCGCCCCGACAGCGCCAGGGCGGCCGAGCTTGGCGTGACACCGACCGAGATCGCGTCGACGGTGAAGATCGCCACCATCGGCGATACCGACACCAGCCTGGCCAAGTTCAATCTAGGCGACCGCCAGGTGGCTGTCGTCGTGACCTTGCCCGACGGCGCTATCGACGACCCGGCGAAACTGGCCATGCTGCCGCTGATCGGCAGCAAGGGCACGGTGCCGCTGGGCGCCGTCGCCGATATCGGCTTCAATGCCGGGCCAAACAGCATCACAAGGGTCGGGCGCAGCCGCAGCGCCACGATAGAGGCGGATCTTTCCGGCATGACGCTTGGCCAGGCGACCACGGCCATCCATGCCTTGCCGGCGATGCGCAGCCTGCCCGCCGGCGTGCAAGAGCTGGCGCGTGGCGACGCCCAACGCATGCAGGAGCTGTTTTCCGGCTTTGCCACCGCAATCGCCGCCGGCATTCTCTTGATGTACCTGACGCTGGTGCTGCTTTTCCGCGGTTTCGTGCAGCCGGTGACCATCCTGGTCGCGCTGCCGCTGTCGGTCGGCGGTGCGCTCGGCTTCATGCTGATCACCGGCAAGGCGCTTGGCATATCGCCGCTGATCGGGATATTGATGCTGATGGGCATTGCGGCCAAGAACTCGATCCTGCTTGTCGAGTACGCCTTGGTCGCTCAGAAGGAGCGTGGCATGAGCCGCTTCGACGCACTGCTCGATGCCGCCCGCAAGCGGGCACGGCCCATCGTCATGACATCGATCGCCATGGGCGCCGGCATGTTGCCGATCGCGCTCGGCATCGGCGCCGACGCCGAGACGCGGGCGCCGATGGCGATCGCCGTGATCGGCGGGCTCATCTCCTCGACCGTGCTCAGTCTCGTCCACGTGCCAGTCGTCTACACCTTCATGGACGACATCCAGCACTTCATTGGCCGGCATCTTGCCCGGCTGCTGGTGGAGCGATCCGATCCCGACAGCCAGACGGCGACCGCAACTCCAGCGAAAGATCATCCAGCCCATGTCTATCCAGTCTAGCCCGTCTTCCCAGCCGGTACGCCGGCTCGCGCCATGGGCCGCAGCGCTTGCCGCCACGGTTCTTCTGGCGGCCTGTTCGCAGGAGGGGAGCAAAGCTCCCGCCGGCATGGCCGGTGCAAGCAAGCCGGAGGTCGGTGTCGTCACGCTGCATCCGCAATCGGTGGCGATCACCGCCGAACTGCCGGGACGCACGTCGGCCTCGCTCACCGCCGATGTGCGCCCGCAGGTCAACGGCATCATCCAGGCGCGGCTGTTCAAGGAGGGCAGCGAGGTGGTGGTCGGGCAGCCGCTCTACCTCATCGACCCGGCGAGCTACCAGGCATCCTATGACAGTGCGCAGGCAGCCCAGCAGAAGGCCGAAGCGGCGGTACCGACGGCGCAGGCCAAGTTCGACCGCTATGCCGGCTTGTTGAAGCAGAACGTTGTTTCGAAACAGGATTATGACGATGCCGCGGCAACGCTGGCGCAGGCCAATGCGGATGTGGCGTCCGCCAAGGCCAGTGTCGAAACCGCGCGCATCAATCTCGACTACACCAAGATCACCGCGCCGATCGACGGCCGCATCGACAAGTCGTCGCTGACGCCAGGCGCCCTGGTCACCGCCAACCAGGACACCTTGCTCACCACCATCCGTTCGCTCGATCCGATCAATGTCGACGTCACGCAGTCGAGCACCAATCTGCTCAATCTGCGCCAGGCGATCAATGAGGGCCGGCTGAAGTTCAGCGGCCCCAATGTCAGCGTCAAGCTGAAGCTCGAGAACGGCACCATCTATAACCAGACCGGTAAGCTGGAATTCGCCGGCGCCAATGTCGACCAGACGACCGGCACCTTTGCGCTGCGGGCCGAGTTCCCCAATCCCGACCGACTGCTTCTGCCGGGCATGTATGTGCGGGCGCTGGTCGAAGAGGGCGTCGCCCAGAACAGTTTCCTGGTGCCGCAGCGCGCCGTCACCCGCAACACCAAGGGCGAGGCGACCGCCATGGTCATCAACGCGCAGGGCAAGGTCGAGACGCGCGTGCTCGCAGTGCGCAACAGCGTCGGCAACAACTGGCTGGTGGATTCGGGCGTCGGCGACGGCGACCGCGTCATCGTCGAGGGCTTGCAGCTCGTGCGCCCCGGCGGTGATGCGACCGGCGTCGAAGTGACGATCGACGAGACGACCGGCGAGGTGAAGGATCGGGCGCAAACCTCTTCGTCCGCATCTTCCACGGCGGTGGCCGATAGTGGCCAAAAACCGGCGCAAGGCGCCTCGACCGGGAACTGAGCAATGTCAGCATTCTTCATCAACCGGCCGATCTTCGCCTGGGTGATCGCCATCGTGATCATGCTGGGTGGACTCTTGGCGCTCAGCACGCTGCCGATCTCGCAATATCCGCAGATCGCGCCGACTACGGTCAACATCAGCGCCACCTACCCGGGCGCCGATGCATCGACGGTCGAGAATTCGGTGACCAAGGTCATCGAGCAAGGCATGACCGGTATCGACAATCTCGACTACATGACGGCGACCTCGACCTCGACCGGTGCGGCCACCATCACGCTGACCTTCACCACCGCCGCCGATCCCGACACCGCCCAGGTGCAGACGCAAAACAAGCTGCAGCTGGTGCAGTCGCAGCTGCCGCAGGTGGTGCAGAGCAACGGCATCACCGTCTCCAAATCCTCGACCGGCTTCCTAATGGTCATCGGCTTCGTCTCCAGTGACGGCAAGATGAACTCGACCGATCTGGCCGACTATGTCGATAGCACCATCAACGACACGCTGAAGCGCGTCGAAGGCGTCGGCTCGACGCAGCTGTTTGGCTCCAGCTATGCCATGCGCATCTGGCTCGATCCCGACAAGCTCGCAAAATACACGCTGATGCCGAGCGACGTGGCCTCGGCGATCGAGGCGCAGAACACGCAGGTCTCGGCCGGCCAGCTCGGCGGCATGCCGCAACGCAAGGGCCAGCAGCTCAACGCCACCGTGACGGCCAAGAGCCGGCTGCAGACCGCCGAACAGTTCCGCAACATCATCCTGAAGAGCCAGACGGACGGCTCGCTGGTGCGCCTCAACGACGTCGCCACCGTGGAGCTCGGCGCCGAAAGCTATACGACGCAGGCCAGATACAATGGCCAGCCGGCGGCCGGCGTCGCCGTCAACCTGGCGACCGGCGCCAACGCCATCAACACCGCCGAGGCAGTGCGCACGACGATCAACCGGCTGAGCTCGACCTTCCCGCAAGGAGTCGAGGTCGTCTACCCATACGACACCTCGCCCTTCGTGCGGCTGTCGATCGAGGAGGTGGTCAAGACGCTGGCCGAGGCGATCGTGCTGGTGTTCCTGGTGATGTTCATCTTCCTGCAGAATCTGCGCGCCACCATCATCCCGACCATCGCGGTACCGGTGGTGCTGCTCGGCACGTTCGGCGTGCTGTCGCTGTTCGGCTATTCGGTCAACACGCTGACCATGTTCGCCATGGTGCTGGCCATCGGCCTGCTGGTCGACGACGCCATCGTCGTGGTCGAGAATGTCGAGCGCGTCATGCAGGAGGAAGATCTGTCGCCGAAAGAGGCGACGCGAAAATCGATGGGCGAGATCACCGGCGCGCTGGTCGGCATCGCCACCGTGCTGTCGGCGGTGTTCGTGCCGATGGCCTTCTTCGGTGGCTCGACCGGCATCATCTACCGACAGTTCTCGGTGACCATCGTCTCGGCCATGGTGCTGTCGGTGCTGGTAGCACTTGTGCTGACGCCGGCGCTGTGCGCCACGATCTTGCGGCGGCCCAAGGACCATGCCACGCAGACCGGCCCGTTCGGCTGGTTCAACCGCGTCTTCGACCGCGGCACATCAGCCTATCGCGACGGCTCGCACGGCATCATCAACCGGTCCTGGCGCTTTCTCGCCGTCTTCCTCGCCATCGTCGTCGCCATGGGCTGGATGTTTGCCCGGCTGCCGAGCTCGTTCCTGCCGGAAGAGGACCAGGGCATCCTGATCACCAGCGTGTCGCTGCCGGTCGGTGCGACGCAGGATCGGACCGAGCGTGTGCTGGCTGAGGTGACCGACCACTATCTCAAGGAAGAAAAGGAGGCTGTCCAGGGCGTCTTCACCGCTTCCGGCTTCGGCTTCGGCGGCGCCGGCCAGAATGTCGGCATTGCGTTCGTGCCGTTGAAGGAATTCAGCCAGCGCTCATCGCCGGCCCTGGCGGCGCAAGCGGTCGCCGGCCGCGCCATGGGTGCCTTCCGCAAGATCAGGGACGCGCAGGTGTTCGCGCTTGCCCCGCCCGCGATCCAGGGTTTTGGCAACACCAATGGCTTCGACTTCTACCTGCAGGACGTCAACGGCGCCGGCCATGACGCGCTGATCCAGACGCGCAACCAGCTTCTGGGTCTGGCCGCGCAGAGCAAGGTGCTGGCCAACACGCGTCCCAACGGCCAGGAGGACCAGCCGCAATTCTCCATCGACATCGACCAGGAAAAGGCCAGCGCGCTTGGCGTCAGCCTCTCCGACATCAACAACACGCTATCGAGCGCCTGGGGCAGCGACTACGTCAACGATTTCATCGATCGCGGGCGGGTGAAGCCGGTCTATATGCAGTCGGACGCGAATTTCCGCATGCAGCCGGAAGATCTGGACAAATGGCAGGTGCGCAATGCCAGTGGCGCCATGGTGCCGTTCTCGGCCTTCGCCTCCAGCCACTGGACCTTCGGCTCGCCCCGGCTTGAACGCTACAATGGCTCGGCAGCGGTCGAAATCCAGGGCGCGGCGGCCACCGGCGTGAGCTCGGGTGCGGCGATGGACGAGATCGACAAGCTCGTCGCGCAACTGCCTGCCGGATATTCGCATGAATGGACCGGGCTGTCGCACCAGGAACGGCTTTCGGGCAACCAGGCGCTGTCGCTCTATGCGATTTCGGCGCTGGTCGTGTTCCTGTGCCTGGCGGCACTTTATGAGAGCTGGTCGATCCCGTTCGCGGTCATGCTGTCGGTGCCGATCGGCATTTTCGGGGCGCTCGCGGCGGCGACCCTCTTCGGCCAGACCAACGACGTCTATTTCAAGGTCGGCCTGCTGACCACGATCGGCCTCGCCGCCAAGAATGCCATCCTCATCGTCGAGTTCGCCATCGAGCGGCAGGCCGCCGGCATGGGGCTCGTCGAGGCGACGCTCGAGGCGGCGCGGCAACGATTGCGGCCGATCCTGATGACGTCGCTGGCCTTCATCCTCGGCGTGACGCCGCTCGCCATCGCCAGCGGCGCCGGTTCGGGGGCACAGAACTCGGTCGGTATCGGCGTGATGGGTGGCATGATCGCGGCGACGGTGATCGGCGTCTTCTTGGTGCCGCTGCTGTTTGTCACGGTGCGGCGCATCTTCAAGGGCGGGGCGGCCAAGGAAGATACTGGGCAGGATACCGGGCAGGGCACCGACGAGAAGCCGGCGACGGCGAACCAGCAATAAGGAAACTTTCCATGACAGGTTTTGAACGTGGCCCGGTTGCCGCGGGGCGGCTCATTGTGTCCATGATTACGGCTGTTTTGCTCAGCGGATGCGTCGTCGGCCCCGACTATCGGATGCCCATCCTGCCGATGCCGGCGAACTGGAGTGGCGAGAAGCCGACGAAATCCGTCCAGCCGGCGCAATTGTCGCGATGGTGGCAGCGCCTGCGCGATCCGCAGCTCAACACGCTTGTCGAGGAAGCCGTCGCCGGCAATCTCGACGTCGCCACCGCCAAGGCCAAGATCCGCGAGGCGCGCGCCAGCTATCGCCAGAGCGCCGGCACATTGCTGCCGTCGGCGGATGGTTCCGGCTCGGTGACGCGCAACAAGTCGGCCGCGACCACATCGGGGACCGATTCCATCTACAGCGAGTACCAGGCAGGCTTCGACGCCAGCTGGGAACTCGACCTGTTCGGCGCCAACCGCAGGGGCGTCGAGGCCGCGCGCTACGGCGTCGACGCGGCGCAAGAGGAATTGCGTTCGACTCTTCTGACCCTGGTTGGCGATGTCGCGTCCTATTACACCCAGGCGCGCGGCTACCAGGCCCGCATCGCGCTCGCCAGGCGTTCGGCCGTATCGCAGCGGCAGACCGCCGAACTCACCCGCATCATGTTGCTGGCAGGATCGGCAACGGCGGCCGATGTCGCCAAGGCAATGGGGCAGGCTGCCAGCACCGAGGCCGCGGTGCCGACGCTGGAGGCAAGCTATGCCGAGGCGGTGCATCGCCTGTCGGTGCTGACAGGCCGCCCGCCGGCGGCGCTCGCCGAGCGGCTGAAGCGGAGCAAGCCGATCCCGTCGCCGCGTTTGCCGATGCCGACCGGGATTCCCGCCGACATCCTCTTGTCGCGCCCGGATGTGCGCATGGCCGAGCGGCAATATGCACAGTACACCGCCAAGGTTGGCCAGGCCGAGGCGGCGCGCTATCCCTCGGTCAGCCTGACGGGAAATATCAGCACGGCGGCGCTCAATCTCGGCGATCTCGGCAAGAATTCGTCGATCGGCTGGTCCTTCGGGCCTTCGCTCAGCGTGCCGCTGTTCAATGCCGGTCAGTTGCAGGCGGCCGCCGATGTCGCTCGCGCGCAGCGCGACCAGTATTTCATCGCCTACCGCGCTTCGCTGCTGACCGCGCTCGAGGATGTCGAGAATGCGCTGGTGCTGACGGCGCAGGAGCGCATCCGGATCAGCAAGCTTGCCGCGTCGGCCAAATCCTATGCCGAGGCCGCGAATCTCGAAGGCACGCTCTACAAGGCCGGCGAGACCAGCCTTCTCGATGTGCTCGACGCCCAGCGCTCGCTCTATTCGGCCGAGGATTCACTGCTGCAAAGCCGCGTCCTTCTGGCGACCAACTACATCGCCCTCAACAAGGCGCTCGGCGGCGGCTGGGACGGCGCGGTCGACAGCTCAAAGCCCGAGATCGTCGACGTCAAGACCGGGCCACGGCTGGCGGCGACGATGACGGCACAATGAACAAAATGTGTAAGCAAAACCGGTAGCCGTCCGGTTATAATGTGGCGGAGGCAACGCGATGTCCCATACCTACGATCTTGCATCCGATGTGATCCGGCGTGTCTACGAAAAGCGAATAGACGCGCCGGCGATCCTCGATACCGCCAGCGAATTTCCCAACGTGGCGAAATTCACCGATGCCTGGCGCGACATCCGCGATGAAGCGCTTGGCGTGCATCTGGGCAAGGTCCCGCTCTTCCACGACATCATGCCGGAGCAGGCCGATATCTCGGCCAATGACGGCCTCGACTGGCGCATGTTCGTGCTCAAGGCCTATGACATGGCGGTGCCGGAGAACCTCGCGCGGATGCCGGTTCTCAGCCGCTTGCTCGCCGAATGCCCGGAAGTCAAATCGGCGGCGGTTTCGTTCCTCGCGCCGCGCAAGCACATCCCCAGTCATCGCGGACCTTTCCGCGGCATCATGCGGTTTCACCTTGGCCTGGTCATCCCGCGACAGGCCGATGGCCGCCCGGCAACCGTCATGATGATCAACCATCAGGAGAAACGGATCACCGACGGCGAAGGCATGCTTTGGGACGACACCTACCCGCATGAGGTGATGAACAACGCCGATGAAGCCAGGATCGCCTTGCTGTTGGATGTATGGCGCCCGGGAATGCCCTGGGACATGGAGATGCTGTCCCGGCTCATCGTGCGCGGCGTGCAGGCAGGGATGCGCCGCAGGGGCGTGTCGTTCGGCGGCTGAACCGGCGGCGGACTATCTTGGCGGCCTAAGACGAGCGAAAATGCCCCCTCCTGCATTGTGATGGCGGGCATGCCGCATCGCTGATATTGATGGCGCCCACGCACAGCACAGGCGCCGCAGATGACATCCGATACACAGAAGGCCGAAGCGGTCGAGCAGTTGCTCGATACGCCGGACCTTGCCAGCGCGCTGGAAAGCGAACAGTTCAAGAAGTTCCTCGACCAGGTGCCGATCGCCATAGCCGTATCGGACCTCGGCGCGAAGGAGCGTGTCGTCTATGCCAATCCGGAATTCGAGAAACTGTCAGGCCTGAAGGCGGTCAGGCTGGCCCAGAAGCACTGGGAGGCGCTTTCCGGCACCGGCCTGCACCGGCAGAAGGACCGCGCGCTGTCCGAAGCGGTGGTCGAGGAGACCGATTTTGTCGGCACGTTCCGGCTGGAGCGGGCGCAGGACACGCCGGCGATCATCGACGTCTATTCCAACGTCATCGAGGACGACAATGGCAAGGTCTGCTTCCGGCTGGTGGCGCTGGTCGACGTTTCGGCCCATGGCGAGACCGAGGAGGCAGTGTCGGTCGAGGAACGGGTGCGCGAGAAGGACACGCTGCTGCGCGAACTGCAGCACCGGGTGAAGAACAATCTGCAGATGATCACCGCGCTGATCCGGCTGGAGACGCGCAACGCGACCGAGCCGGACCAGAAGCGCTTCGAGAGGCTGGCTGGCCGCGTCGACGCGCTGGCGATCCTTTACCAGACGCTGTCGGGCGACGATCATAAGGACGAGGTCGATCTCGGCGTCTATCTCAGCCAGATCGCGTCGGCGGTGATGAACTCGCACGCGGTCGAGGGCATTCGCCTCGACATGAAGGTCGATACCTATCCGGTGTCGGTCAACGTCGCCATGCCGACCGGGCTGGTGGTGAACGAGCTTTTGACCAATGCGCTCAAGCATGCCTTCAAAGGGCGCGACGGCGGCACGATCACGCTGCATAGCATCGTCAACGGCGATGGCTGCCGTATTGTCGTCGCCGATGACGGCATTGGCCTCCCGGATGGCGAGACCTGGCCCAAGCCCGGCAAGCTCGGCGCGCTGATCGCGCGTTCGCTGACCGAAAACGCCAAGGCGGAGTTCGACGTGAATTCGAGCGCCAGCGAGGGCACGCGGGTCACCATCGTCTTCAAGCGCTCGGTTGCCGCGACCGCTTAGGCAGGCTGCCCCAACAATGCCGTGAATGGCCGGAAGTGTGTTCTCCGACTTCCGAACCCATTCCAGCGCTTGCCCCAGCCGACTGTCTTTCCGTGCCTCACGACAGGCCTGCCCGGGGAGGCCATAGCTGCCAGTCATGCCGCCGGTCGCGATGCCCGGCACGGCAGGGAAGGGTGAGCAGAAGTGACATCTATACCGGTTGCCAATCGCGAAGCGGCGCCCTTGCCCGTCGCGGCGCTGATGGGCGCGATGGTGTCGATCCAGATCGGCGCCACCTTCGCCAAGACGCTGTTCCCGGTGATCGGTGCGCAAGGCACGACGACGCTGCGGCTGATCATCGGCGCGCTGATGCTGATCGCGGTGCTGCGACCCTGGCAGATGCGGCCGACGCGCACCACCTTGCCATGGCTGGTCGCCTATGGCGTGACGCTCGCCGCGCTGAACCTTTTGTTCTACGCAGCCCTTGCCAGGATCCCGCTCGGCGTCGCAGTGGCGCTGGAGTTTTCCGGCCCGTTGCTGGTGGCGACGCTGGCCTCGCGGCGCGCCAGCGACTTTGCCTGGATCGCGATTGCCGTCGCCGGCATCGTGCTGCTCTCGCCCTTCATCCATTCGTTGCAGCCGCTCGACCCCGTGGGCGTGATGCTGGCGCTGGCGGCCGGCGGCTTCTGGGCGCTCTATATCGTGCTCGCGCAGAAGGCGGGCGCCGAGCTTGGCACCCGCACCACCGCCTACGGCATGGCGATCGCCGCCGTGCTGGCGCTGCCCTTCGGCGTGGCGCAAGCGGGCATGGGCCTGCTCGCGCCGTCGATCCTGGTCAGCGCGCTGCTTGTCGGCCTGTTCTCCAGCGCGCTGCCGTTCTTCCTGGAGATGGTGGCGCTGACCCACATGCCGGCCCGTATCTACGGCACGCTGACCTGCCTGGAACCGGGGCTCGGCGCGCTGGCCGGCTTCCTGTTCCTGCATGAGAGCCTGACCCTACCGCAACTGGCCGGCATCGCCGCCGTCATCGTCGCGGCCGCTGGCACGGCGCTGACCTCGAAGCCGCCGGTGCCTTCGCCGGAGTAGGGGGGCGGATCTGCCGATTGCGCCGTTCCAGTTTCACACTTTTCCTGGAATTGCTCTAGTTGGCGCAGGCCTTCGTTGGATCCGGCTTCCATTCAGCGTTTTCAAGCGGCTTGCCCTCCATGCACATGGTCATTTTGCTGCTGATAGTGCCAGTCACGGTTCCATAGGTATCGATGGCCGGCTTCGGGCTGGCCGAGGTAATTTCATATGTTTGTTTGCCATCCTGCAGAATGATGCAGCCGGCTTCGGTGCCAGCTCTTGCGCAACCGGATGCTTTGATCTGCTCTGCCTGTGCTGCGCCGAGGCCTTGGGACAAGCCTAATACCAAAACGGCAAATGCCATCTTGCTCCGTGCATGCTCCATCGTGTGTCCTCCGGTTGCCTGAAAAGATAGTTGCAGTCGTATCACAGCCACGCTTAGGGCCGCTACGCAGCCCCCTTGGGCGTTGCCGGTTGACCAGCGCGGACAAAGGCGCCTGCCGGGTTCAGGCTGTCGACCATGGCAGTCGGGATCAGGATCGTTGCGCCGCGTTCTTTCGTCGTCTCATAGATGATGTTCATGGCGCGCAGCTGCAGCGCGGTGGGATGGCCGGCGTAGATATTGGCTGCCTCGACGAACTTGCCGGCGACCTCGGCCTCGGCGGAACCGAGGATGACACGCGCCTGCTTCTCCCGCTCGGCCTGCGCCTGGCGCGACATCGCATCCTGCAGCGCCACGGGAATGGCGACGTCACGGATCTCGACCGACATCACCGTGACGCCCCACTCGGCTGTCTTCTGACCTATGACATCGCGCAGGTGCTCGTCGGCCGCCTTGCGGTCGGACAACAGCGAGGACAGCATCGACGAGCCGATCATCTCGCGCAGCGATGTCTGTGCGACGCGGTCGATCGCCTCACGGTAATTGGTGATCTCGAGCGCCGCCTGGCGTGCGTCATGGACATGCCAGAAGATGATCGCATCGACATCGACCGGCACTGTGTCCTTGGTCAGCGCCTGCTCGGCATTGAAGGCGCTGGTCTGGATGCGTTCGTCGATCACCGCAACGACATTGTCGATGACCGGAATGATCAGGAACAGCCCGGGACCCCTGACGCCCTGCAGATTGCCGGCGCGCAGGACCACGAATTTCTGCCAGGTGTTGGCCATCTTCAGCGAGGCGGCAATGAGCAGTGCGATAATAATGAATGGTGCCCCGAGCCACGGGTTCGTCGTGGCGCCGAGGCCGATGCCCGCAAGGGCGAAGACCGTGGTGAGGAACAAGGTGATGGGGTTCATGATCGTCACTCCGTTGGCGCGACCTCTTCCGATCGCGTAAGGCCGCGGCAAGTGTCGCAAAGGGCGTCAATCGGCCCCCGTCGGGGGACCGTTGGCCGGCAATCCATGGAAACGATCATGACTGCGCCTCTTGGAGGACAATCGTCATCTGGCAGTGATGATATGGTGACGGGCGGCGGATTTCGCCATGTCGCGGTATACGACTGCGGCTTTCATCGTCGCGCCGGTAGACGCGGCCGCGGCCCCAGCACGCCTTCGTTGCCGCGCCGAACAGCGGTGAGGCTCCGTTGCCGGTGGCGGGATCGGCAAGCCTGGCGATGGCGGGCGCCGCCGCCCCCTTGCGGATATTTCCGAGTATTTCCGGAATTCCACCGGCTCGATCAATGAAGTCCTGGAAATATTCTTGCCCAGAACGGCATTGGAATTGTCGCCAGGCGCACAAGTATTTCCTGCTCTGGACAGGCCGTCATCTGGTCCAATACGGTGCGCGTCCAAGTGAAGACGCGCGCGTAGGAAAGGCCAGGCTGCTTGAACAAGAATGTCTTCTCATCGGTCGACCTGCCTTCGCATCTGGACCACCACGCACGGTTCGCGCTTTGGCAGGACATCCACGTCGCCGAAATTTGGTCGGTCGAATATACGATTTCCGAAAAACTGTCGTTCGAGGCGGCGATCGAGGCCACGGCCATCGGACCGCTGGTGCTCGGGCAGATGGCCGGGACCATCAGGCATGCCAGCCGCAAGGCGAGCAATATCGCCGCCGATGGCCGTGACGGCTATCTGCTGCTGGTCAACAATGGCGATACGGTGCTCAGCGGCACACAGATCGGCCGCGACTATCGTGTGGGCAAGGGCGAGGCCGCATTGGTCTCGGCTTCGGAGGCGTTGCAGATGACGGGCGGCGACAACAATGTCTGGGCCAATGTGGTGCTCCCGCGCATCGTGTTGGAGAATGCCTTCACGCATGTCGAGGACCGGTTGGCGTTGATCATCGGAGCCGACAATGAGGCGCTCGACATGCTCAAGCGCTATTGCAGCTTCCTGGAAGCTGGCCCGGCCCTGGTCTCACCCGATCTTGTCGGCCATGCCACCGAAACCATCGTCGACCTGATCGGCCTGGCGACCGGCGCCAAGGGCGAGGCCGCCGAACTCGCGGGTCTGCGCGGCCTGCGCGCGGCAAGGCTGCAGGCCATCCTGCAAAAAATGCGGGACAATTTCGCCGATCCCGCCATTTCAGCCCAGAGCGTTGCCGGGCAATTGCGGCTCTCCGTGCGCTATGTCCATGACCTGCTGCAGGAAACCGGGGTGAGCTTTGCCGAGCGCATTCTCGAATTACGCCTGCAGAGGGCGCACCGGATGCTTTCCGACAGGCGCAACGACCGGATGCGCATCAGCGAGATCGCGCTGCTCAGCGGCTTCTCCGACGTGTCCTATTTCAATCGCTGCTTCCGCCGCCGCTTCGGCTCGACGCCGAGCGGCGCCAGGTAGTCTCGCGCCGCCAGTTCTGTCGAACGCCAAATCGACTGCGGCTGAATCGCCACACCATCCGGGAAAGCGCCGTCCCGCTGTCCGCGACAATTCCAGTGCGGCCCAGCCCAAGACGTGACCGCCTGACAATGCAACACCGGGTGCTCGATCGCCGCGGAGCATTTTCGCGGCGGGGACCACAACCCTGGGGCGGCAGACAACAATGAAAACGATCCTTCTCGCTACGGCCTTCATCCTCGCGCCGATCGGCATAGCATGCGCGGCTGATATCAATGAGGTTTCGCCGGTTTCCGGCTACGACTGGTCCGGCCTCTATGCCGGCGTCGACATCGGCTATGTGGCCGGAAAGTCCAATCTCTTCATCGCCGGCGGCGGCTTCGGCGGGGCCACGGACCTTAACCTTCCCCTCGATCCAGACGGTTTTATTGGCGGCATTCATATCGGCGCCAATTACCAGATGGCGAACAGCTTCGTGATCGGCGCCGAGGCTGACATCGCCTACAGCAATGCCGACGGACTGACGCCCCTCGATGCCAGTGGCGGTGGTTTCAGCACATTGCTTAAGAGCGAACTTAAGTGGTCGGGCGCGGCGCGGCTGCGGGCGGGCTACGCTTTCGACCGGACTTTGCCCTACATCGCTGCCGGCGTGGCCGCGGCAAAGTATGAAGTGACTGCGATCGGCGGCAGCGGCGCCGTTCAAATACCATTCCACGATGAGACCCATGTCGGCTGGACCGTTGGCGCCGGCATCGAGCACGCCTTCACCGACCGGTGGATCGCGCGGGCCGAATATCGCTACTCCGACTTCGGCAGCAAGGACCTCTCGATAGCAGCCGGTCTGCTCACGGAAACGCATGTCGATCTGCAGACGCACGATGTCCGCGTCGGGCTCAGCTACAAGTTCTGACGCTGGAGGTACAACTCTCCCTCGGGAGATGGCCGGCAGGCCAGGGGGCCGGCGGGGCTCGGCCTGCCGCCGCGGACGGGGTCGGCGCTCTAAACGCGACGACCCCCTCTGTCGCCTTTGGCGACATCTTACCTCGAGGGGAGATTAGTAGCTTCCGCGTCGCACCCTAAATCAGCTTCTCCAGCGTGATCGGCAAATACCGCACCCTCTTGCCGGTGGCATGGAACACCGCCTCCGAGATTGACTCGCGTGCTGCCGTCGCAAAATCGCCGCTGTTGCGGGAAATCGTGCAGCCAAGCAGCTATGTGGAGCGAGGGGAGAGCCGTGATGAAACTATCGATCATGGCGGGCTTCCTCTTGGCAAGTTCCCCTGCGTGGGCAGGCGGCATACCCTATGCGCCTTCGGCCGATGTCCCCGACTACGTCGCGACAATGACGACCGAGCAGGCATGGGGGAAATCAACCGGGCCACAAACGCGGATCGTCACACAGCATGGCGGTTGGGTGCGTGTCGACGAACAGCAAGCGACCATCTATGGAAATCCGGCAATTGAGACGTCTATCGTCATCCGCCCACATCCACAGGCAAGCTATTCGTCCGTCCTGATTTACCGCGAGACACCCGAATCGTCGCTTGGAGTACGCGGAACAAGCCAGACCGGGCAAACGGAACTGCATGCCGGCGAAACATGCACCGTGCGGAAACTCCTGCGCGGTGATCCGGACAGGATGAAGAACGGGCCACAATGGCTGAGTTGCCTGACAGCCGACGGGATTGAGATCGGCGCGAAGGTGCTGGGTAACAGTGGTTCGCCGCAGGAGCTTGTGACGCTGGTCAGGCTCGAACGCCGGCCTGTGCCCGCCGAGGACGTAAGGCCGCCCGCCGATCTGCTCGACGTCGCGCAATGGCTGCATTTCGACGACCAGTCGGCGCCAGGCGCAACCGACGGTGAACAGTCTCCTGACTATGCCCTCCATATGCATTCCGAAGGTGCGACAAGGACAGTGCGCCGGCACGGCGGCTGGACATACGATGAAAGATCATATGCTGACGGGCGGCGATATCTCGTCATCTGGAACGACCGGACGGGGCAGCAACTATCCTTCAATACGCTCAAAGGTGGCGCGTTCGAACGGCTCTCCATGCTGCAGAAATACCTGCCCGGACAAAGAATCTACTTTCCCAATGGTCTTGGCAGCGCCGGCACCCCGAAAAGAACCGGCAAAAATAGTAGCGTTTTGGGCGTGCCATGCGCGTGGTTCGACATGACGCCGAACATGGCGGACGGGAGCCTTCACCACTGTCTCACGCAGGACGGCATCCCGTTGAAAATCAGAAGCGGCGGGTGGGGATCCGAGGAATTTGTCGCCGATGAGATCCAGCGCCGGGATATCAAGACCGAAGAGTTCCTTCCTCCCGCCGATGTTCTGGCACGATCGAACTGGGATATTCCCGGGTAGGCCGACGGAGCCGGCACGACGGCCCTCCCGTTGTGATACGAGCGGGCCGTTACGGCGCTAAATCAGCTTCTCCAGCGTGATCGGCAGGTCCCGCACCCGCTTGCCTGTCGCGTGGAACACCGCGTTGGCGATCGCGGGTGCCACGCCGACAATGGCCAGTTCGCCGACGCCCTTGCCGCCAAGCACCGAGGAGTGCAAATCGGGTATCCCCACCGAGATCACCTCGATGTCGGGAATGTCGGCATTGGTCGGCACGAGGTAGTCGGCGAGGTTGTTGTTGACGATGCGGCCGTGGCGGCGGTCCATGATGCCTTCCTCGAGCAGCGCCTGGCCGATGCCCATGATGATGCCGCCCTTCCACTGGCTTTCGGCGAGTTTCGGGTTGTAGAGCCGGCCGGAATCGAGCGCCGACACGACGCGCGACACACGCACCGTGCCGAAATCCTCGTCGACGCGCACCTCGATGAAATGCGCGCACCAGGAGTGGCGGGAATAGTCGCCTTCGGTGTGCGGCAGCGACATGGCGATGGTGGTGTAGTTCTTGTAGCGCTCCTCGGCGGTCGAATTGGCCGGCATGGTGTCGCCGGTGGCCTCGATCCGGTCGCGGCCGACGCTCTTGAACAGTTCGGCAATCGAGACATAGAGACCGTCGCCGCGCGGTGAAGCGATGCGGCCGTTGGCGACGACCAGCGTGTTGGCTTGCAGCGCGTGGAAGGGTGAACGCGGATCGCCGATGGCCAAGCCGACCAACTGGTCGAGCGCCGAGGTCGCGGCCTTGTAGACGGCACCTGTCATGACACCGGCAAGGCGCGAGCCGCCGGTGACGCCGGCGCGGGGAAAGCGGGAATCGCCGAGCTTCACCACCACGTCGTCGGCCGGCACGCCGATGGTCTCTGCGGCGGTCTGCGCCAGGATGATGTAGGTGCCCTGGCCCATGTCGATCGACGAGCTTTCGACCTCGACCGAGCCGTCGGCCAGGATGCGCACGATCGCCTCGCCATAGGCGCGCCGCACCGGATAGGTGCCGGCGGCGACGCCCCAGCCGATCAGCTGGTTGCCGTCGCGCATCGAACGCGGTTCGGGTGTCCGTTTCGACCAGCCGAAACGTTCAGCGCCTGCGGCAAAAGCCTCGCGCAACTGCCTGGTCGACCAGGCTTTTTTCGCGTGCGGGTCCTGCTCGGCGTAGTTCCTGAGGCGAATCTCCAGCGGATCGATGCCGACCTCATAGGCAAGCTCGTCGATAGCGCTTTCGATGCCGAAGGCCGAGGGGTTTTCGCCCGGCGCGCGCATGGCGCCCGGCACCACCGAGTTCACCCGCACGACATTCTGCTTCGAGGAGAAATTCGGCGTCGCGTACATGATCGAGGTGACCGAGCCCAGCGGCTCGACCCACATGCCGTCGATGGATGTTTCATTGACGCCGCGATGCACGATCGACTGGATCACGCCGTCACGGTCGGCGCCGATCGTCACCGTTTGCCGGGTCGCGGCGCGGCCGCCGTAGCCGGTAAAAGTCTGCGGCCGCGTCATCACCAGACGCACCGGCCGGCCGAGCATTTTGGCCGCACTTGCGGCCACCGCACCATGGCTGAGCGCCAGCGCCTTGGAACCGAAGCCACCACCGATATAGGGCGAGACCAGCCGCACATTCTCGAACGGCACTTCGAACCATTCGGCATAGGTGCGGGCCATGCCGTCGAGCCACTGGCTCGGCTCCCAGACGGTGAGATGATCGCCTTCCCAGCGCGCGATCAGCCCATGCGGCTCCATCGGCGCCTGGTATTCGCGCGGCGTGTTGTAGGCGGCACAGATCCGCACCGGCGCCGAAGCGAAGGCGGCGGGCGCATCGCCCCATTCCTTGGTCATGGCGTCGATCGGAACGCCGTCGCCGGCCTTGCCGTCGCTGAGGTCGACGATTGCCGGCGTCTGGTCATAGCTGACCTTGACGAGCGCGGCGGCAGCGACGGCCTGCTCGAAGGTTTCGGCGACGACAGCGGCGACATGCTGGCCCGAGAAGGTGATGTCGCGAGCCAGCGGGCAGTAGGGCTGGTCGGGCGGCGGCGTGCCGAACCAGTCCGCCGCGGTTTTCAGGCTGATGATGGTGTCTGGGGTGAGCACCTGCAGCACGCCCGGTGCAGCCTGCGCCTCTGCCGTGTCGATCGCGCACACCTTGCCTGACGCAATCGTGCTTTCGACCAGCACGGCATAGGCGAGGCCCTCGAGCTGCTGCTCGACGGCGTACTTGGCCGCACCGGTGATCTTGGCCAGGCCGTCAACGCGGGACAGCCGGCCGCCGACGGCTTCCGCCAGCGCGCCATCGGAGGCGTCGCCATGTCTTGCGATGTGAACGGTCATGCCGTCTCTCCCAATTTGAGGATGGCTCTAGCTACGACGCGCGGCGCGAGCTCGATCTTGTAGTGGTTGGCGCCATGGTCGACCGCGCCCTCGACCGCGAGCAGGCTGGCGGCACGGACGGTTTCCGGCTCCAGCACCTTGCCTGTCAACGCGTCTTCCACGGCGCGTGCACGCCAGGGTTTTGTCGCAACGCCGCCGAGCGCGACGCGCAGGTCGCGGATGGTGCGGCCATCGGCTTCCAGTTCGAGGCCGACGGCGGCACTTGCGGCGGCGAATTCATAGGATTGCCGGTCGCGGATCTTCAGATAGGTCGAGCGGCGGGCGGCGGCGGAGCCGGGGATTTCGATGGCAGTGATCATCTCACCCGGCTCGATCGCATGTTCCCTGTCGGGCGTGGTGCCGGGCAACAGGAAGAAGTCGTCCACCAGAAGTTTACGCTCGCCGAGATGGACTGTCGCGTCGAAGGCGACCAAAGCGGTGGCGAGATCGCCGGGATACATGGCGATGCAGGCCTCGCTGGTGCCGAGCACGGCGTGGCCACGGGTAACGCCGCCGATCGCCGAACAGCCAGAGCCTGATACACGCTTGTTGCAGGCGGAAAAGTTGGCGGGATCGCGGAAATAGGGGCAGCGGGTGCGCTGCATCAGATTTCCACCGACGGTCGCCATGTTGCGGATCTGTGCGGACGCCGCCTGCCACAGTGCCTCCGAGATGGCGGGGAAGCGGCTCTTGATGTCGGCATGGTCGGCGACATGGCCCATTCTGACGAGCGCGCCGATGGTTGCGCCGCGCTCATTCACTTCGATCCTGTCCAGCCCCTTGAGATGGGTGATGTCGACCAGGCTATCGGGCTCGGCGACGCCGCATTTGGCGAGGTCGATCAGCGTCGTGCCGCCGGCCAGCAGCATGGCTCCGGGCAGGGCGGCCGCCTGGCGTGCCGCATCGACCGACGTGGCGCGCAGGTATGAAAAGTCCCTCATGATGCGACCTCCAGGGCTGCCTGACGGACTGCGGCGACAATGTGCGGATAGGCGCCGCAGCGGCAGAGATTGCCGGCCATGTATTCGCGGATTTCCTCATCCGAGCCGGCATGGCCCTCGCGGATGCAGGCCACCGCCGACATGATCTGGCCCGGCGTGCAATAGCCGCACTGGAAGGCGTCCTGTTCGAGGAAGGCAGCCTGCACGCGATGCAGTTCGCCCTCCCGTGCAAGCCCCTCTATGGTGGTGATGCTGCGACCCTCGGCTTGTGCCGCCAGTGTCAGGCAAGCGAGCACGCGCTCGCCGTCGACATGCACGGTGCAGGCGCCGCACTGGCCATGGTCGCAGCCCTTCTTGGTGCCGGTCAGGCCGAGCCGGTCACGCAAGGCATCGAGCAGCGTGACACGCGGTTCGAGCTGCAATTCGTGATGCTGGCCGTTGATGTCGAGACGAACGGGGATTGTTGTTTTCGTCATGGCGTCGGGCTCCAGTTGCTTGACGCTGAAGGGATTGATTGCGTGTTGGACAGGCGGGGACCCACCTGTCCGTCCCTTCGCTGTCGCTCCGGGTATTCGTCATCTGAAAAGCCAGGCGCCCGGCTTTCCGTTTGTTACGCAGTCTCTCTCAGACCAGCAGGTCCTCGATGCGGATCGGAAAGCGGCGGGGCCGCACGCCGGTTGCATGCCAGACCGCGTTGGCAACCGCGCCGGCCGTGCCGGTAATGCCGATTTCGCCGACGCCCTTGATGCCGAGCGCGTTGACGTAAGGGTCGTCCTCATGGACCAGAAGCGCCTCGACCGATGGAACGTCGGCATTCACCGGGACATGGTATTCGGCGAGGTTGGCATTCTGGATCCGGCCCGAGCGCCGGTCGGTAATGGCTTCCTCGTGCAGCGCGAAGGAGACGCCCCAGATCATGCCGCCATAATACTGGCTGCGCACAAGCCTGGGATTGATGACCCGCCCGGCGGCGAAAGCGCCGACCAGCCTAGTGACGCGGATCTGGCCGCAATCGGGATCGACCTTGACCTCGGCGAAGACGGCGCCATGCGCGTGCTTGGCGTAGGTCTCCTGGGACGCCGGATCCGGAGCACCCTTGCCATGGCCTTCGATCTCGGCGAGGCCGGCGCGAGAAAGGATCTCGGCATAGCTTTCGCTACGATTTTCGTCGTCGCGGCGATACAGCCGGCCGCCGCGCGCAACAACGCCCTCATTGCCGGCGCCGAACAGGGGCGAGGCCTCGTTGGCGGTGGCGAGATCGGCGAGCTTGGCGATCACGGCGGCGCCCGCATTGTGGATCGCCGTGCCGGCCGTCGCCGTATGGCCGGAGCCGCCGGCAATGCCCGCATTGGGCAGGTCGGAGCTGCCGGCCCTGAAATCGACCTGGTCGATGTCGAGCCCCAGCCCATCGGCGGCGATCTGGGCGAAGGCGGTCCAGGCGCCTTGCCCCATGTCCTGCGCGCCGGTCTCCATCAGGCCGCTGCCATCGGCCTTGAGCACCGCGCGCGCCTCGGCCTGGAACATGAGGGCCGGGAAGGTCGCCGTGCCCATGCCCCAGCCGGTGAGGAAACCGTCGGCGTCGCGCATCAAGCGGGGCTGCAGCGGGCGGCTCGCCCAGCCGAATGCCTTCGCGGCCTGGCTGTAGCATTCGCGCAATGCCTTGGAGGAAAACGGCTTGCCGGTCATCGGCTCGACCTCGGCATAGTTGCGCAGTCGGAATTCCAGTGGGTCCATGCCGCAGGCGTGCGCCGCCTCATCGATGGCGCTCTCGAGCGCGATCGAGCCGGTGGCTTCGCCGGGCGCGCGCATGAACAGCGGTGTACCGGTGTCGAGCCGCACCGCCTCGTGCGAGGTGGTGATGGCGGGGCTGGCATAAAGCGTGTGCGAGGCGTCCGCCGCAGGTTCGAAGAAATCGTCGAAGGTGCTCGACGTGGTCCTGGCGTGATGGTCGATGGCCGTCAGCCGCCCTTCGCCATCCATGCCCATGCGCAAGGTCTGGCGCGTTGGCGCGCGGTGGCCGACCGGCCCGTACATCTGCTCGCGCCGCAGCACCAGCTTGACGGGACGGCCAACGAGACGCGCAGCTAGAACGCCCAGCACCTGAGGCCCGGAAATCATGCCTTTCGAACCGAAACCGCCGCCGAGGAAAGGGCTGCGGATGTGGATGTTTTGCGGCGCGATGCCGAACAGTCCGGCTATGCGGCCCTGCGCCATGGCCAGGCCCTGGCTCGGCGTGTCGATCGACAGCTTGTCGCCATCCCAGGCGGCGACGATCGCATGCGGCTCCATGGCGTTGTGGTACTGGGCGGATGTCTCGTAGGTGGCCTCGATGCGCGTCTTCGCCGATTTGAGGCCGGCCTCGACATCGCCCTTGTCCTGCACCGCCGGACCGCCGACGCCGACACCGCGCGGCACGAAGCTTTCGGCACCGTCGAGACCGACGCGCGCCGGCAGCGCTTCATAGCGCGGCGAGAGCAGCGCCGCCCCCTCGGTCGCCGCCTCCAGCGTTTCGGCGATCACCACGGCGATGCTCTGGTTGGGGTAGCGGACCCGGTTGTTCTGCAACAGGTCGAGCCGGAACATGAAGGGATGGTCCTTGGCATCCGGATCGATGGCGAGCGCCGGCCGGTTCTGTGGCGTCATCACCTCGACGACGCCTTTGTGGGCTTTGGCAGCCTCGACATCGAGCGAGGCAACGCGGCCGCGCGCGATGCTGGAGACAGCGAGCACGGCGTAGAGCATGCCGGGCGGATGGTTGTCGGCCGCGTAGCGCGCGGTTCCGGTGACTTTCAGGAAGCCGTCGCGGCGGGTCAGTGGCTGGCCGATGCTGGAGCCCTGCCTGGCATGGGCTGGTTGCTGGTTGAGGCTGAGTTCAAGCGTCATGGCGCGCTCCGGGAATGTTCGAGAACGGTGAGGCAGGCAGGGCAGGCATTCGCTCGGGCGTTCCCGCCAGGGCAGAAATCAGCGCCCTGACCACGATGCGGCGGGCAAGTTCGATCTTGAACGCATTGTCGCCGGAGGGGCTGGCATCGGCCAAGGCGGCGTCGGCGGCACTGGCGAAGGTCGCCGCGTTGGCATCGGCGCCAAGCAGGACGGCTTCCGCCGAGCGCGCCCGCCACGGCTTGGCCGCGACGCCGCCGAGCGCCAACCTCGCGGCGCGGATCTTGCCGCCATCGACGACAAGCGCCGCGGCGGCCGAGACGACGGCGAAGGCATAGGAGGTGCGCTCGCGGACTTTCAGGTAACGGGCGTTAGCGGCGAAGGAAGCGGCCTCCGCCGGCAGGCGCACCGCCACGATCAGGTCGCCGGGCTCCAGCGCATTCTCCCGCTGCGGCGTTTCGCCGGGAAGAAGGTGGAATTCAGCCAGAGTGACGTGGCGCCGGCCCTTCTTGCCCTCGATCTCGACGACGGCGTCGAGCGCCACCAGCGGCACGCAGAAGTCCGACGGATGGGTGGCGATGCAGGCATCGCTCCAGCCGAGCACCGCGTGCAGGCGGTTCTCGCCACCCAGTGCATCGCAGCCGGCGCCGGGCTCGCGCTTGTTGCAGGCGCTGGCGGTGTCATGGAAATAGCTGCAGCGGGTGCGCTGCAACAGATTGCCGCCGACAGTGGCGGCGTTGCGAAGCTGCGCCGAGGCACCTGACAGCAGCGCTTCTGCCACCGCCGGATAGGCTTTTGCGAACGCCGCGTCGTGGGCGAGATCGGCATTGCGGACCAGCGCACCGATGCGCAGGCCGCCATCGTCCAGCCGTTCGATGCGGTTGAGTTCCGGCAGCCGCGTGATGTCGACGATGCGTTCGGGGCTTGTGATGCCGCCCTTCATCAGGTCGAGCAGATTGGTGCCGCCGGCCAGGTAGGCCGAACCCGGCTCGGCCGCCGCCGCGATGGCGTCGGGAATGGTGGCGGGCCTGATATAGTCGAAGTCTCTCATGCCGCGGTCCTCCGGTCGGCTGTGGCAAGTTTTTCCTGGGCTTCCACGATGGCCTCGACGATGCCGCCATAGGCCGCGCAACGGCATATGTTGCCGCTCAGCCCCTCGCGGATGCGTTCGGGATCGTCGCCGGCCTGTCCCTCGGCGATCAGGCCGAGCGTGCTCATGATCTGGCCGGGCGTGCAGAAACCGCATTGGAAGCCGTCATGGGCGATGAAGGCGGCCTGCACCGGATGCAGCTCCTCGCCGTGGGCGACGCCTTCGATGGTCAAGACATTGGCGCCGTCTTGGCTGACCGCCAGCGCCAGGCAGGAGTTGATGCGCTTGCCGTCGACCAGCACCGTGCAGGCGCCGCACTGGCCGCGGTCGCAGCCCTTCTTGGTGCCGGTGAGGTCAAGCCGCTCGCGCAAGAGGTCGAGCAGGGTTACGCGCGGATCGACCTCCAATTTGTGTCGGTGTCCGTTGATGGTGAGGGTGATAGGAAGGCTGGTCATGGGCGTCTGGCTCCAGTTTGCTTGACGCGGATGGGAAGTGAACTGGTGCCTTGCCGGAGAAGGGCAAGGTAACCTTATGGTCAGGACGGGGCGAAAGTGGAGATGACAGCGGATCTCCCGAGAGGCAGGCGGGCAGGGGACAGGCGGGCAGGGGAGATGTCGGCTTGCAGGTTCGAAAGACGTGACATACTGCTTCCCCTTCTTATATGATAAGGGCACTCCACTAAAGCGGAGGCGCCTCCGTTTATAACGTGGGGGTTTGCCCGGCCGGGTTCAAGCCCCCATATTTCTTCCGTGGAGAAAAAATTGGCCGTAGCCGACATCGCCGAAGAGAAGGCCGCAGTGGAAAAGCCGCTGCGCGCGGATGCACGGCGCAACCGCGACCGGCTGGTCGAGGTGGCGGCATCGGTGTTTGCCGAGCGAGGCATCGATGCCTCGCTGGAGGAGATCGCGCGCCGCGCCGGGGTCGGCATCGGCACGCTCTACCGGCATTTCCCGACGCGCGAGCATCTAGTCGAGGTGGTGTACCGGCGTGAGGCGGAGGGCCTGTGCGCGGCCGCTGGTGAGCTCGCGGCAAAACATCCGTCCGATGTGGCGCTGGAACAGTGGATGCAGCGCTTCGTCGACTACATCGCCACCAAACGCGGCCTAGCGACCAGCCTGCGCATCCTGTTCAGCACCAATTCGACGCTGTTTTCCGACACGTCCGGGCGAGTGTCGCAGGCGTTGCGGCAACTGGTCGAGGCGGCGGTGGCCGACGGCACCATCCGTGGCGATGTCGACGCCTCCGATGTGCTGCATGCGCTTTCGGGCATCTACTCAGCGCCCGACACGCCAGAGTGGCGCGACCGCTCGCGCCGGCTGGTCAAGCTGTTGATGGACGGCTTGCGGTTCGGGGCAGGGAAAGGGTGACACCTTGGACGATCTTGCCTTGGTGCTCACAAGGTTTGTCAGCGGCGAGGACACCAGCTTGGCAGCCGCCAACAGCTTGGAAGTGTTGCTCGACGACGCCTATCCTGATGATGAGCTTGTTCAAAGTGCCGTTATGAGCCTTGCGATGTACAGACCCGGCGGCGGCTCATTTCTGTTAGACACGCCGGAGATTCAACGGCGCCTGCACCGCCTTCGCGACTATCTTGCACATCGCACCTGACGCACTCGCGCCAACCCACGCGAATTCCGATCCGCGCCTGCGCCTGTGATCCGCCAGACATGAATTATTCCCAGCTTTGCATCAGGACACCACAAGGCTCGCACAAGCGCCGGGGGCCAGAGTGACGCCGCACATTCGTGCGGGCGGCGTGGAGGCTGAACCGGCCGTAACCACCGCGTGACGGAAGGCTTCAGGGCTTGAAAAGCGCGGCAGTTCAAATCGAAGCATTCGACGAACAGAATCTGATCATGGGCAAGGCGCCCATCGTGCGGGCGGTCTTCGAGGGCAGGGATATTTCCCCCTTGTGGAACGAGCTGTTCGGTCGGGTTTCCGCCGATACTACCGATTCCGCCGCTTTTCTGGATGTGTCGATCCTGCTTCACGCCATAGGTGAGGAAGACAAGGCGGTGCTCAGCCAGAAGGCCGCACTCGACATCAGTCGAAAATACCGGATACGCAACGGGAAGGGGACAGGGCCAAACGTTCTGGTATTCGTGACAGCCGGCGACTTCATGGCCAACACGCCGATCGAGTTCCTGCTCGAGGCCTCAGACGCGAATATCCTGCTCCACTATGTCGACGCCGACACCGCCGACCTCAAGGATGTTCCAGCGCACGATGTCGCCTTCGTGGCGGTCGGCGAGTCGGCGGAAAATCAGCCGGTGCTGGCGAACCTCGACCGGTTGCTGCGCGGCTGGACCGGCCCGATCATGAACAATGCGCCGCGCCTGATCATGGCGCTGTCCCGCGACGGGGTCGCGGACGCGCTCAAGGACGAGCCATCGATCCTTGCGCCTGCCGCCGCGCGCGTCGATCGGGCCCTACTCGAGCAACTGGCTTGCGGGGACATCGAGATCGGCGCGATCCTCGCGGCGAACGCCTTCCCGGTGATCGTCCGCCCGCTCGGCACGCATGCCGGCAAGGGCATGGAGAAGATCGCCACGCGATCTGAGCTTTCAGCCTATTTGGACTCGCACGCCGAGCGCGAGTTCTACGTCACGCCCTTCATCGACTATAGCGGAACGGACCACAAATTCCGCAAGCAGCGCGTGGCCTTCATCAACGGGCGGCCCTATGCCAGCCATCTCGCAGTCTCCGAGCACTGGATGGTTCACTATCTCAATGCCGGCATGACCGAGCACGAAGACAGGCGTGCCGAGGAAGCGCTGTGGATGGCCAATTTCGACAGCGACTTCGCCGTGCGCCACGCCCGTTCCTTCGATGCGCTTCATCGACGTCTCGGGCTGGACTACTTCGCCATCGATTGCGCCGAACTCGCCGACGGCCGGCTGCTGGTGTTCGAGGCGGATGTCGCGATGATCGTCCACTCGATGGATTGGGAGAGCATCTTTCCCTATAAGAAGGGCGCCATGCACAAGCTCTTCGCGGCGTTCGAGAACGCGCTGGAGCGGCGCGTGGCGCGGATGCTCCCGACACCGACCACCGAATGCGCCCATACCGGAAAACCCGCAGTCTATCAGCGGACCCATGACGACTGCCTGGTTTGCGCGCTGGCGATGCTGACGGGTCGGACCTACGAGGAGATCGAGGCGATCGCGCGCGGCTGCGATCCTGCCTATCCGTTCGGCGGGCCGATGAGCCACTCGATCATGCGCGGCGTCGCCAACAAATGCGGCTTCGTTCTGCTAAGCAGCATCTACATGCTGTGGGCCAAACCGGCGATCATCGGCGTGGTTTCGCCGACCGTTGCCAACACCGGCCACGCGGTCTTCTGGGATGGCGAGAAGATCATCGACCCCGGGTTCTGCGAACGCGTCGATCGTGCCTATGTCGACCGGTGCGGGTTGGAATTCACGCAGCGGGCGAGCGATCTCCAACCGCTGATCAGCCATGACATCCAGATCTCCTACCTGGCCGGTGCCGTGACGGCCAATGAACCGCTTTGATCGCGACCGGTTCGCCAACGCCCTGAATACAAAGACCATCATGCCTGCAACTCAGCGCGGGATGCCGCGGGTGCCGGAGGATCCAGACCCGCACAGCCACGGCCTGGCTCGACATCGACGCGTTTTTGGACACACTCGACCGATACCTGGTCGATCGCGGTTTTCTTGCCGCTTCGCTCCCGTGAGCCGTCAATTCGGCGTAGCCGTTTGCCATGGCCGGGCGTCCCGGCACCATCGCACTTGCAACTGAATGCGCACAGTTGTTAAATTCCTCACATTTCAGGGAATGCACAGGCCCAACGCATGACTGCTCGCAAAGCGCAAAGGACGGCACGGCTGATCGATCTGCTGTCGCAGCGGCGGGTTATCCATCTCAGCGAGGCGGCGACGCTTCTCGGCGTCTCGGAGATGACAGTTCGGCGCGACATCGCCACCAACAAGGGGCAGATCGCCTATCTCGGGGGACACATATTGGCGGCGGCCGAGATCGAGGCCGATATTCCCTACGAGCTGGCGACCGCGGCCGACAGCCATGCGGCGGCGAAGCGCGAGGCCTGCGCGTATGCGGTGCGCAAGATACGGCCCGACGAGACGATCTTCATCGACTGCGGCACGACGCTGATCCATCTGATCGATCTCATTCCCGACAATTATCGAATAACGGCAATATGTTACGCCATGAATGTCGCGGAGCGCCTGAGCCGCAAAGCCAATGTCACCATCATCATGCTGGGCGGCGTCTACCATCCGGCGTCGGCGTCGTTCTCGGGCACGCATGATTTCGAGATCTTGAACAGCGTCGGCATCAACGCCGCCTTCCTGTCGGCCGCCGGCGTCGATGCCAAGCGCGGCGCCACCTGCGAACATTTTCACGAGGCAGTGGTGAAGCAGAAGGTGATGAGCCTGGCGCGCGAGAACTATCTGGTCATCGACTCGAGCAAGATCGGCAAGCTCAAGCGCGCCTTTTTCTCGGTCATGGACGGCTTCGACGCCATTGTCACCGAGCATGGCGAAGTCGGGCCGGATTCATTCCGGCCGCCGTCGGACTCCGTTTGACATTTCGTACTTCTGATGGAAAAGTCACAAAAAAAGTAAGGGAAGTCTCAAAAGAGACTCTCGACAGTCTGGGTAGGGGACGCGTCAAAGGGAGGAAGTGCGGGCGTCATGATCGAACAGGGTTCGATTGCGCTGATTTCCGAGGCCCCCTTGCTGCGCGTCGAGGGCGTCAGGAAGCGGTTCGGCGGCGTCAATGCGCTGCGCGGCGTCAGCCTCGAGATCCAATCCGGTGAAGTCCACGCGCTGCTTGGCGAAAACGGCGCCGGCAAATCGACGCTGATCAAAATCCTGAGCGGTGTGCATGTGCATGATGGCGGCTCGATCGAAATCGCCGGCAAGCGGGTCTCCTTCGCCTCGCCCGCCCAGTCGCGCGATGCCGGCGTCGCGGTCGTCTACCAGGATCTGAGCCTGGTCGAGTCCCTTTCAGTCGCCGACAACCTGCTTTTGGGGCGAGAGCCGAAGACGCGGCTTGGCTTCCTGAAAAAACGCCAGCTGGTGGCGCAGGCCGAAGCCTTCCTCAAATCGCAGAACATTCCGCTCGATGCCCGCGCCATGGTCGGGTCGCTGCCCTTCGCCTATCGCCAGATGACCGAGATCGCCAAGGCGCTGATGGGCGATGTCCGCCTGCTTATCCTGGACGAGCCGACCTCGGCGCTGACCGACGACGAAGAAAAGATCCTGTTCGAGGCGATCCGCGCGGTCGCCGCGCGCGGCGTCGGGGTGATCTACGTCACCCATCGCCTCAACGAAGTGTTCCGGATTTCGAACCGGGTGACCGTGTTCCGCGACGGGCAGAACGCCGGAACATTCGTCACGGCGCAAACCTATATGCGGCAATTGGTGGGCGCGATCGTCGGGCCGGATCATGCCGTTTTGAAGACCGACGGCGCCGGGCAAAGCACGCCGTCATCGACTTCCCCTGGTTCATCTCAAAAGCCCGTGCTCGAATTGACTGATGTCAGCAATGACCGGCTCGATCGCGTCAACCTCGAATTGCGCAGCGGCGAGATCCACGGCCTCGCCGGCCTGATCGGCAGCGGACGCACCGAAATCCTGCAGACCATCTTCGGCCTGCGGCCCGTCCAGTCGGGCGAGGCCAGTCTCGACAGCGTGTCGCTGAAGGGCACAGACCCGGCGGCGGCAATTGGACAGGGCATCGCGCTGGTGCCGGAGGACCGGCATCTGCAGGGCCTGGTTCTCGAACATTCGATCGAGCGCAATTTGACCTTGCCCCGGTTGCCGACTTTCTCGCGCCTCGGCTGGCTGCAGCGCGGTCCGGCGAGCGAGCACGCCAATGCGGCGATGCGCCGGCTGGCCGTCAAGGCGCCAGGTGCGTCGACCCTCGTCAAGAACCTGTCCGGCGGCAACCAGCAGAAGGTGGTGTTCGGCAAATGGAACGAGCCGCGGCCGCGCGTGCTGTTGCTCGACGAGCCGACGGTAGGGGTCGATGTCGGCGCGCGCGAGGAGATTTACGGCGTCATTCGTGCCGCGGCAGCGGCAGGAAGTGGTGTGCTGCTGGTGTCCTCGGATCTGTCCGAACTGCTGCAGCTTTGCGACCGCATCTCGATCGTCGTCGATGGCCGCATCACCAAGACGATTGCGCGGCAGGAATTCGGCAGCGCCGAGGACCTCCATCACCTGATTCAACTTTCGCAGCCATCGGAAGAGCACGCGGCATGACCGAAACCCAAAGCCCGGCAAAAGCTGCCGTCAATCAACCGGGCGGTCGCTCGGCGCTGCGGCATCTGCTACAAGGCGAGCGTCCCTACATGCTCTACGTCGCCTTCGCCATCATGCTGATCGTCTTCAGCCTGGCGTCGCCCTGGTTCCTGTCGATCGACAATTTTCTCAACATCGGCCGGCAGACGACGCTGGTCTCGATCATTGCGGTCGGCATGACGTTCGTCATCATCTCCAGGCAGATCGACCTGTCGGTCGCCTCGACGCTGGCGCTGTCGGGCATGAGCGCATCGCTGGCCATGGCTTTCGTCGCCAACAACTGGGTCGTCGGCGCGGTGGCGGGACTGGGTACCGGCGCGCTGATCGGGTTGATCAATGGTGTCTTGACCACGCGGCTTGAAATCCCGTCCTTCCTGGTGACGCTCGGCACGTTGAGCGGTGCGCGCGGCCTGGCGCTGATGGTCACCAACACCAAGCCGGTGATCATCACCAACGAGTATTATTTCGCGATCTTCGGCGAAGGCTCGGTGCTTGGCATCCCGGCGCCGATCCTGTGGACGCTCGGCGTCACCGTCGCCGGCATATTGCTCTTGCACTACAGCGTCTACGGGCGGCGGGTTTACGCGGCGGGTGGCAACCCGACGGCGGCACTCTATTCCGGCGTCCATATCAAGCAGGTCACGACGCTGGCCTTCGTGCTGACCGGGACGCTCGCCGGGCTGGCGTCGCTGATCCTGTCGGCGCGTTCGCACGCGGCGCGGCCCGACGTGGTGCAAGGCATGGAACTCGACGTCATCGCCTCGGTCATCCTCGGCGGCTGCAGCCTGTTCGGCGGCCGCGGCTTCGTGCTTGGCACGCTGCTCGGCAGCCTGATCATCGGCACGCTCAACAACGGGCTGGTGCTGCTCGGCGTCAGCTCGTCGCTGCAACTCGTCATCAAGGGAGCAATCATCGTCGCCGCGGTCGCGTTCACGAGGAGGTAAGGCGCGCATCCCCGGATATCACCGAATACCAGCAGAACCGCCGGCTCCAAACGGCATACGAACATCAAGAATCAACGGAGGAAAGTCATGAAACATTCGGCACGAATCCTGTTCGGAACATTGAGCCTCGCCGCCAGCGCCTTCGCGCTGTCGACGTCCCTGAGTCTTGCGCAGACGCCCGACACCTGCGTTACCGGCGTCGACCTCGCCACGCTCGGCCCTAAGGGCATTGTCGGGCAGGGCCCGCATGGCGAAAAGGCAGCCTCGCCCGACGAGCTGAAATTGACCGACGACGAGGCCGCCAAGGTCAAGGCCGGCAAGTTCAAGGTCGGCATTTCCATGCAGACGGTGAACCTCGACTGGTCGCAGCTGCAAGTGGCGGGCATCAGCCAAACGCTGGCCAAATATGGCGTCACCGTCACCGGCGTGGCCTCGGCCGAATATCAGGTCGACAAGCAGATCGCCGATATCGAGAACACCATCCAGCAGCACCCCGACGGCATCATTTCCATCCCCGTTGATTTCACCGCGACGGCGCCGACCTACAAGAAGGTGGGCGAGGCCGGCATCAAGCTGGTTTTCATGGACAGCATTCCGGTTGGCCTCTCATCGCCAAAGGATTTTGCCTCGATGATCTCGGCCGACAGCCAGGGCAATGGCCAGATCGCGGCGACGATCCTGGCGTCCTGCATGCCCAAGGGCGGCACGATCGGCCTGGTGAATTTCGGCGTTGACTATTTCAGCACCAATGAGCGCACCAAGGGCGTCAGCGAGTGGATGAAGAAGAACCGGCCCGACATCGTCATGAAGCAGGTCGACTTCACCGATCCCTCGAAAGTGTCGCAGATCGCAGGCGACTTCCTCACCGGCAATCCCGATGTGAAGGGACTTTACGCGGTGTGGGACCAGCCGGCGCTCGACACGCTGTCCTCGATGCGCGCGCAAGGCATCGACATTCCGATCACCACCGTCGATCTCGGCCTGCAGTCGGCGATCGAGATCGCCAAGGGCGGTCCGCTCAAGGCAACCGGTTCGCAGCGCCCCTATGACCAGGGCGTCGCCGAGGCAATGGCCATGATGAAGGCGCTGATCGGGCAACCCACGCCCGCCTGGGTCGGCGTGCAGTCGCTGCCGGTGGTGCAGTCCAACGTGCTGGAATCCTACAAGACCGTCTTCCACAAGGATCCGCCGGCCGAACTCGTCGACGCCTGCAACGGCGCCAAGCCGAAGTGCAATTGAGGTAGCAGCATCGGCGCGGGAGGGATCCCGCGCCCATGGCTGGCTTTGCCGGGCGAGAATGGTCTATGCGGCCGAACGATCGCCCGTTCGCAATACGTCATCCCTGCCAGGGCAGTCGCCCGGAAAACCGCTCGACGATCCAGTCGGCGAATGCGCGGGTCTTGTTCGGGACATGGCGGGATGAGGGATGCACCATATAGACGGCGCCCTCGCTGGGAACCGGAAAGCCTTCGAGAATCCGCACGAGACGTCCGTCGGCAAGCTCGCGTCCAACAAGCCAGTCAGTTGCATAGAGCAATCCCTGCCCGGCAATGGCGGCCAGAACCAGGGCTTCGGCATCGTCCGAGATGAAAGGTCCTGAAATGGGCACCACGAGTTGCCGCGCACCAGGCATGATGAACTCCCATGCATTGGGGTTCGTCTTGCCGGCGAAGACAAGGCACTCGTGACCGATGAGGTCCTCGGGCGACGCGGGGACGCCCCGCCGTCCAAGATAGGCGGGCGAAGCGCAGATCATCCGCTTTCGCTCCGCCAGCTTGCGGGTCATAAGCCGCGAATCGGGTAATACCCCCAGGCGGATGGCGAGATCGAAGCCTTCTCCGATCAGGTCGACGAAACGGTTGGAAAAGGCGACGTCGAGCGTCACTCCGGGATAGGCCGCAAGGAAATCGACCAGCATGGGCATCAGCCACATGCGGCCAAAGCTGCCTGGCAAGGCCAGCCGCAGGCGGCCTCGCGGCTCCGCATCCGAGAACCGCCCAGCTTCCAGGCCAGCAGCCAGCAAGCCGCCCAGCAGGGGGCGAATCCGACCGAGATAGAGATCACCGGCTTCCGTCAGCACCACCCGGCGCGTCGAGCGTTCGACCAGCCGGACGCCAAGACTTTGCTCCAGGTTCTGGACACGTCGCGAGACGACGGTCGCATCGCGGTGGAGGCGATGGCCGGCGGCGCTGAACGAGCCTTCCTCGGCGACAGCGATGAACGCCGCCAAGGCTTCGGTGTCAGGAACGGAATTCGATTGCTGCATATCTTGCAGCAATAAACTGCAAGATCTCTCTCTTCAATTCATTTTTTGCAGAGGTCAAATGATATCAGTGCAATGATCCCGAAAGGACCGAGACATGCGTGCCATCATCCTGAACAAGCCCTCGCTCGACGCTCTGAGCCAGATCGAGCTGCCCGACCCGTCGGCGCCACAACACGGCCAGGTGAATGTGCGCATGCGCGCCGCCAGCCTGAACTTCATCGATCTCGCCGTTGCAAAGGGACAATATCCCGGCATCGTCTTTCCGCTGACGCCGGTTGCCGACGGATCGGGCGAGATCATAGCAATCGGCGACGGGGTGACCGGATTGAAGATCGGCGATCGTGTCGCCATTCACCCCAAGGCGCTGTGGGTCGCGGGCCGCCCCACGGCAGCGAAAGCAAATACGATGCGCGGGGTATCGCTGCCGGGTTCGCTGCTCGAGATCGCGACGGTGGATGCCGTATCGGTTGTGAAGGCGGCGGACCATCTGTCATGGGAAGCGATCGCCACGCTGCCCATCGCGGCGACCACGGCGTGGAATGCGCTCGCTTTCGCCGATGCCGGGCCGGGCTCGACGGTGCTGCTCCTTGGAACCGGTGGCGTTTCCATCTTCGCATTGCAGCTTGCCAAGGCCAGGGGCGCCCGCGTCATCATCACCTCGTCGTCCGATGCCAAGCTCGATCGCGCGCGTGCGCTCGGCGCCGACGAGACGGTGAACTACCGCAAATTTCCCGATTGGGATGATGAGGTCCGGCGCCTGACCGATGGCATCGGCGTCGACCTGGTGCTGGAGACCGCAGGGCCCGATACATTCACCCGCTCGCTCGCCGCCGCCCGCCAGACCGGCCTGATCTACACGATCGGCTTCCTGACCGGAACGAAGTTCGAGCTCGACCTGATGCCAATCATCGTCAAGGCCCTGCGGGTGCAAGGCAACAACACCGGCTCCGTCGAGGATCTCGGTCGTGCGATGCAAGCCATCGGCGCCGCGCGCATCGAGCCCGTGATCGACCGGACCTTTAGCGTCGCGGACATCGGTCAAGCGTTCCGCGTGCTTGCGGAGGGCGGCTATTTCGGCAAGATCGCCGTCCGCCTCGACTGGTGACTACCCCTTCGTTTCCACCAGAATCACCAGCGACTCCGGCACGACGCCATCGTGCGTCATGGCGTCGGCCGCCGCCTTGCTCTGCATCAGCGCCGCCATCTTATCCATGTCGGGAACGTCCATCATCACGGCCACCCGTTTCGGGTTCTGCGGATCGACGAAGGTGCGGATGTTGGTGATCCCCAGCGAGCCGAAAAGCTCCTTGCGCTTGGGTGAACTGAGCCAGTGCTTGGTGTCCTTCGAGATGTTGTGATGGCCGATTACGGTTGGCATGGCATCCTCCCCAGGGTGACGCCGGCGGCCGATGTCGCCCGCCTGATGCTGCAATCCACCTGTACAGGCCAGTGAGCGCCGTTTCCCGCAGGCTGTCAATTAGCTGTTGCTGATGGATTGCCGCGGTGTTGGGCAAGGTGCAAAGCGAGGTCGTCAGTACCTCCGCGTCCGCGGCAGCGCCTAAAGCTCCAGGCAAACCTTGCCGAAATGCTTCTGGGCCGCGTAATGCGTGAAGGCGGCGGCGATGTCGCGCAGCGGGAAGCGGCGGTCGACGACGGGCTTGATGCGGTTGACATCGATCGCGCGGATCATGTCCTCCTGGTCCGCCCGGCTGCCGATGGAAATGCCGCTGATGCGGATCTGGTTCGAAAATATTGCCGGGATCGATACTTCAGCCGCAAAGCCGGTCAGCACGCCGATCAGGGCGATGTGGCCGCCTGTCCGGCAGGCGGTTATCGATTGCGCCAGCGTGGCGGGGCCGCCGACCTCGATCACGTGATCGACACCGCGACCGTGCGTCAGATCCCTGGCCTTGCGGCCCCAGTCCGGCACGGCCTTGTAATTGATGGCGGCGTCGGCGCCGAGGCTTTTGAGCCTTTCCAGTTTTTCCTCATCGGATGAGGTGGCGATGACCCGGGCGCCGGCGGCCTTGGCGAATTGCAGTGCAAACAGCGACACGCTGCCGGTGCCGAGGACCAGCACCGTGTCGCCGGGCTTCACCTTGCCGCACGCAACCAGGCCGCGCCAGGCGGTGACGCCGGTGCAGGTCAGCGTCGCGGCTTCGACATGGGTGTAGCCTTGAGGCGCCCTGGTGAAGGCCTGCGCCGGCATGCAGACATATTCGCTGGCCACGCCGTCAAAACTGTCGCCCGGCACATCGTGCCTGGTGGCGGGCGTCATATCGCCGTCCAGCCACCAGGGATAGAAAACGCTGACGACGCTGTCGCCGGGCTTGAGCGCATCGACACCGCTGCCGACGGCGATCACGTCACCGGCGCCGTCGGACAGCGGCACACGGCCATCGGCGAGCGGTGTCTTGCCCTGCACCGCGAAATCGTCGCGCATGTTTAGCGAGCAGGCGCGGATCCTGACCATCACGTCGCCAGGCCCTGGCTGGGGCGGGTCTTCCTCGACCAGGTCGAGCCTGTCCAAGCCACCGGGCGCCCTCAGCCTGACGAGCTTCATTGTCTGTCTCCGAAATGTGGGAAGTTTGACGCGAATCTAGCGGACCTGGCGGCCTGAAATGACCCGCAGCCAGGGCGCCAGGTGGAAGGCGCTCATCAAGAGATACATGGCTGCCATGCCGGTCAGCGGAGAGGCGTTGGCGCCCATGCACAACATGGCCGCGTCGCCACCTTGAATGCAGGAAAGCAGGGCCATCACGGCGAAGGTCGGTGCCGCGGCGAGGCACAGCCAGTCGGCGATGCCGAGGGGGGCGGTGTTTTCGGCGGCCGCGCGGCCGGTACCTGAATGGATATCGCTCATGGTCTTTTTCCTTTGGCGAGACTTGGCGGGGCCGAGACCAGGACTTGGGTTCCTCCCGCTCCGTGAGGGAGAGGAACCCAAGCTGGATGGCCCTTACTGCTCGCCCTTGTCCCTGAACGCGGCTTCGCCTGCAGCGGACACTTCGGCCCATTTCTTGTCGGCCCCGGCTTCGTAATTGTCGTGCCAGTTCCACCAGCTGTAGAGCGGGGTCTGCGGATAGCCTTCGGGCGAATCCTCCCATATCTCCTGGCGGCCGAGCGGAGTGGCGTCGAGATAGCTCCAGACCGTGCCCATCGCCTCGTCGCCGCGGCTGTTGATGAAGTAGGTGCGGAAGACGCGGTCGCCGTCATGGAAGAAGACATTGTGGCCATGCCATTCGTCGACGCCGAAATCCTTGTCGAAGCTGTCGGTGATCGTGTACCAGGGTATGTCCCAGCCCATCCGCGTCTTCAGGCGGGCAATGTCGGCCTGCGGCGCGCGAGAAGCGTAGGCAAGCGTGGTGTTGCGGGCGTTGAGATGGGCGAGGTGGCCGACCTGGTCGGCGCCGAGCGAGCAGCCGCGGCAGGCGTGATCGGGCCAGCCATAGACGCCCGGCTCGAAGAAGGCGCGGTAGACGATCAGCTGGCGGCGGCCTTCGAACAGGTCGAGCAGGCTTTCCTTGCCATTGGGGCCCTCGAACACATAGGCCTTGTCCACTTCGACCCATGGCATGCGCCGGCGTTCGGCGGCGAGTGCGTCCTTGGCGCGCAGCGTCGCCTTCTCCTTGACGAGAAGCTGCGCGTGCGCGGCCTGCCATTCCTGCGGTGAAACGATCGGGGGGGTCTGCATCGTCATGTGCTTGGTCATTGGTCTTTTCCTTTGCCAGTGGTGCGGTTTGTTGTTGCCTGGGTATCCAGGCTAGGGCGGTGAAGCGGGGTGGGGTGAGTTACATCCGCGACGGGATTTGCATCATCCGGCCCGGCGCAGCAGGGGTGGCGGGGCCGTGCGGTGTGTTCGAGATCTTCGGTTGCAGGCATTTTCAACTACCTCTAGTGAGATGCTTAATAGCGACAGCTAAGATGCTTATTTTAGGCGTCAACCGTGCGGCTTGCCGGCCGGCGGTGTTGATCTAAGTTAGGGCCGCATGCGGTGGGGGTGGGAGTTACAAGTGTGACGGGATTTGAATGGACTCGCTGATCACGGCAGCGGCACTGGCGCTGGCGGCGGGCGATCCGCTCGGCGCACTCGACCGCGTTGCGCTGCGCGAGGATGCGCCGGCGCTGGCGCTGCGCGGCATCGCCATGGCGCAGCTCGGCGACTTCGACCGCGCCAAGCTGCTCTTGCGGCGGGCGGCTCGCGCGTTCAGCCCGAAAGAGGCTGTCGCGCGCGCCAGATGCGTCGTTGCCGAGGCCGAGATCGCGCTGGTCTCGCGTGACCTCGGATGGCCGGCCAAGGCGCTCGACGCGGCGCGCACAACGCTGGAAAAGCATGGCGACCGGCTGAACGCGGCGCATGCCGGCCACCTCAAGGTGCGGCGCCTGCTGCTCATCGGCCGGCTTGACGAGGCCGAGCATGTGCTGGCCGGTCTCGACCCGACGCCGCTGCCGCCGGCCGCGCGGGCCGCGCATGAGCTCGCTGTCGCCGGCATCGCCATGCGGCGGCTCAGAACCCGGCCGGCGCGCGCAGCACTCGAATGGGCGCGCCACGCCGCCCGCCAGGCCGGCATTCCCGGTCTCATGGCGGAGGTCGATAGCGCGTCCCGGGCGCTGGACACACCCGCCGCGCGGCTGATCACGCAAGGCGCGGAGCGGCCGCTGCTGCTCGAAGAGGTCGAGGCGCTGCAGGCATCCCCGGCGCTGGTCGTCGATGCATTTCGCTATGCCGTGCGCGCCGGGGACGGAACGGTCTCGCTGGCCAGCCGGCCGGTGCTGTTCGCACTCGCGCGTGCGCTTGCCGAGGCATGGCCCGGGGATGTGTCGCGCGAGGAGTTGGTGGCGCGGGCCTTTGGCGGCAAGCATGCGGATGAATCGCATCGCGCGCGGCTGCGCGTCGAGATCGGCCGGCTGCGCGCCGAGCTTGGCGCGCTGGCTGACATCAGTGCCACCAAGCGCGGTTTTGCGCTGGCGCCGCGCCAGGCGCGCGCGGTGATGGTGCTGGCGCGGCCGATCGAGGAGCGGCATGCGGCGGTGCTGGCCCTGCTGGCCGACGGCGAAGCCTGGTCGAGTTCGGCGCTGGCGCTGGCGCTTGGCACCGGCCAGCGCAGCGTGCAGCGGGCGCTCGAGCCGCTTGCCGAGGCCGGCAAGGTGCAGTCTTTCGGCCATGGAAGGGCGCGCCGCTGGATGACGCCGCCAGTGGCTGGATTCACGACCACCTTGTTACTCCCGGCGCCGCTGCCAAGTAGTTAGGAAAGGGTGGATGACCACAATCGAGGATCAAGACATGAAACATTCACCGGCCGAAATCCTGCGCGAGTACGGACCCTTTCCCGGTGTCGAGCGCATACATGGGGTGAGCTTTGACGGCGAGAATGTCTGGTTCGCCTCGGGGGACAGGCTGAACGCTTTCGACCCGGAAAGCGGGCAGAAGCTGCGGTCGATCGATGTCGCCGCCCATGCCGGCACCGCCTTTGACGGCCGGCATTTCTTCCAGCTCGCCAATGATCGCATCCAGAAGATCGATCCCGATACCGGCGCGGTGCTGTCGACGATCCCGGCGCCGGGCGGTGGCCGCGACTCCGGGCTGACCTGGGCCGAAGGCACGCTCTGGGTGGGACAGTACCGGGAGCGCAAAATCCACCAGATCGATCCCGAAACCGGAAAAATCCTGCGCACCATCGAATCCAGTCGCTTCGTCACCGGGGTGACCTGGGTGGACGGCGAGCTGTGGCACGCCACCTGGGAAGGTGACGAGAGCGATCTGCGCCGCGTCGACCCGAAAACCGGCAAGGTTCTGGAGCGGCTAGACATGCCGGCCGGGGTGAGCATTTCGGGGCTGGAATCCGACGGCGCCGACCGCCTCTACTGCGGCAGCACATCCACCGCGGTGGTGCGGGCGGTGCGCCGGCCGAAATGAGCCTATTCCTCTGACGGAGGCATCAGGGTTGTGAAGTCGAGCCGCGCGAATTTGTCCGCCGGCGACTGGTCGTCGCCCCGGTCCGTGCCTAGATAGGCTGCGTTGGGCGACCGCCCGGACATCTCTTCGCAAAGGACCCGACCATGCCCGAACAGATCACGCTGAACGACGGCGCCACCATCCCGCAGCTTGGCCTTGGCGTGTGGCAGGTCGATCACGGCATCACCGCTGATGTGGTCGGCTGGGCGATCAAGGCCGGCTACCGGCTGATCGACACCGCCGAGGGTTATCAGAACGAGGAAGGGGTCGGCGAGGCGATCCGCACTTCCGATGTGCCGAGAAGCGAGCTGTTCATCACCTCGAAGCTGCGAAACGGCGCCCACCAACGCGATGCGGCCCTGCGAGCCTTCGACGACACGATGAAGAAGCTCGGCGTCGAGCAGATCGACCTGTTCCTGATTCACTGGCCAGTGCCAAGCCGGGACAAATATGTCGAGGCCTGGAAAACCCTTATCGAATTGAAGCAGGCCGGCCGCATCAAGTCGATCGGCGTTTCGAATTTCAACCAGGACCATCTGGAGCGCATCATCGGCGAGACCGGTGTGGTCCCGGTGGTCAACCAGATCGAACTGCATCCGCGTTTCCAGCAGCACGCGCTCAGGGAATTTCATGCCGGGCATAACATCCAAACGGAGAGCTGGAGCCCGCTGGGCAGCGGCCGGCTGCTCAGCGACCCGACCATAGCCGGCATTGCCGGGAAGCACGGCAAATCCGCCGCGCAGACGATCATCCGCTGGCACCTCCAGCAAGGGCTGATCGTCATCCCGAAATCGGTCCGCCAGGACCGCATCGTGGCCAATTTCGACGTCTTCGACTTCGAACTGGACGCGCAGGATTTGGAGACGATCGCCGGCATGGATTCGGCCGATGGACGGGATGGACCGAACCCGGCGACGGCGTCGTTTTTGTTTTGAGCTAGTCCGGTAGGTCGACCAGCACGGCGCCGTCTTCCAAGCGCGCCGCGTAGCTCTTGAGATTGATGCAGGGCGGAAGGCGTTTGGCTGCGCCGTTGCGATAGTCGAAGGCGCCGCCGTGCTTGGGGCATTCGACCTCGTAGTCCATCACCAGCCCGTCGGCGAGGTGGACCGCCTCATGGGTGCACAGCCCGTCGGTGCAGAACAATTCGTCGTCGGGCGAGCGGAAGATGGCGTAGGTCCGGCCGCCATGATCAAAACGGCGCGCGCCTTCCTGTTCGATGTCGTCGAGGCCGCAGGCCTTGATCCAATTGGACATTTCTTCTCCGTTGCGATGGCTTGCCGGGACCGCCTCGATGGCGGTCCCGGTGGGCCCTTAGTTCTTGCTGAGGTAGTCGGCCATGTTGGCGGGCGTCACCAGTTCGAAGGGGACATAAACGACGCGATCGACCTTCTCGCCCTTGGCGAGCGCAAGGGCCGCGTCGACGCCGCCGCCGCCTTGGCCTTTGGCGTTCTGGAACACGGTCACCGCGAGGTCGCCCGCCTTCATCGACTGCAGGCCATCCTGCGTCGCATCGATGCCGCTGACCACGACCTTCTTCATGTCGACGCCGTTGGCCTTGAGCGACAGTATGGCGCCAATTGCGGATTCGTCATTGTTGGCGATCACCGCGTCCGGCGCCGGCCCCGCCGTCAGCCAGTTGGTCATCAGATTCTGCGCATTGTCGCGCGCCCATTCCGACGACTGCTTGTCGGTGACCTTGATGAAGTTGCACATGTCGGTGGCGAAGACCTGCTCGACATCCTTGGTTCGCTGCAGGGCCGCCTGGTGAACGAGGCTGCCCATGACGATGTAGGCCGTGGCGCCTGATGATTTGCCCTTTGCACGCAACAGCTTGCAGACTTCGAACGCTTCCAGCGTGCCGGATTCAACCTCGTTGGAGCCAACATAGACCTGCTTGTCCGGCAAGTTCTTCATTTCCGAGGGTTCGAGGTTGACGAACACCAGCGGAATGCCGGCCTTGGCGGCTTCCTCGCTGATCGTCTTCGACGCGTTGGTGTCGACCAGCGTGACGATGATGGCGTCGACGCCGCTGGCGATGAAGTTCTTCACCTGGTCGAGCTGCTTGGCGACGTCGTTCTGCGCGTCCTCGACCTGGATGCCGGCGCCTTTTTCCTTGGCGTGGTCCTGCATACCGTGGATCAGGAGCGTTTGAAAATTGTTGTCGAAGTTGACGATGCTGACGCCGATCTTGGCCGCGAATGCGCTTGTCGACATCAATGTGGCCAGCGCAGTCGAAATGAGAAGTTTCTTCACGGTTTCCTCCCTTGGATGGAGTGCCGGTTCACTCCTCCCTTGATTACCGGCCCTTGCGGGATGGATGGGTGGATGGCTGGCGCCATCCGTGTGGCTGTCTGCTTGGGCTGTTAGTTGGCGGCGTTGGCGCGCGCCTTCTTCTGCTCATAGCGGGCCTGCATGCGGGCCTCGCCATCCTTGCTGCCGTCGTGGAAGGTGCCGAACCACCTATCGAACGGGATCAGGCCATCGCCGTAGTTCACCTCGAAATATTTGTGGTGGAGGTAGTGGATGTAGGCATGGCTATCGACGCTCGCATTCTCGCCCAGCTCGATCTTGTCGAAGCCGACATGGCCGGGAATGGCGCCGAAGCCGGCGTAGTGCAACTGATAGAGCGCGAGGATCGGGTTCGACGGGATGACCAGGTGCCAGAGCGCCACGCCGAGGTAGCCGAACTGCTCGACCGGGTGCATCGCCAGCGACGACCATGGCGACGGGTTCACCGAATTGTGGTGCACCGAATGCACCCATTTGTAGAGCGGCGGCCAGTGGATCGCGCGGTGCAGCAGGAAGAAATGCGTCTCGTGGATGATCGGCACCGCCAGCGCCAGGCCGAAGAGGTAGACCGGGTGCGAAGTGAAGGTCAGCCACGGCACATAGCCATTGGCGTAGGCGTAGAGAATGCCGACCTCTATCGCCGTCCAGATCGGCATGCCGGTGCCGAAGGTGCGCAGCATGTTGTCGAGGTTCTGGTTCTGGAAGAAGAACGCCTTGCTCTTCTGCTCCGACGGCCATTTGCCGTTGTATTTGAATCGGTTGCCTTGGCTTCTCAACATGTAGAGTCGGAGTTCGAAGACGCCGAAGAACACAAGCAATGCCGCACAGTTGACGAGGAACAGCCGCAGGATCCAGTCCCAGCCAAGCGTCTTCATCACCTCGACATCGGGCAGCACGAAGTGCCACCAGGCCACCGCCGAGAGCGCGAAGAGGAGATTGTAGGGCAGGAAATAGTGCGGCAGCCATTTGAGGAACGCCAGCGGTCGCGGCGGGAAGGTAAAGAGCGGCGCCGTGCCGGCAGGCTCGTTCGGAGCCCATTCGCCGCGCTTGTTGCGTGTGCCGTACTTCAGATCGTCCATGGCGGTCTCGCAAGGTCTTGGTTTCACAAAGACTTGGCTTCACAAAGACTGGGAGAGGGTGAGGAAGCGGTCATGGGCGGCATCGTCCATGTCCACCTGGTGCTGGGCTTCGGGATAACGGCCATCGGTCACGTCGCGGCCGAAGGCGCGGAAGGCGGCGATGCGCTTCTCCTGCAGTTCGGTTTCCAACGTGACAAAATCGGCATAGCGCCTGGCGTGGCGGGGATAGTGGCCGCTGTGGGTGCCGAGCACGTCGGAGGAAAACAGATATTGCGTGTCGCAGGCCGAGCCACAGCCCATGCCCATGGTGATCAGCGGTGTCGAGCGCGTGATGTGCTCGGCAAGCCTGACCGGCACCACCTCGACCTCGATGCAGGCGGCGCCCGCATTCTCCAAATCCTTGGCGGCGCGCAGCACCGTGATCGCCTCTTCGGCTGATTTGCCGATGGCGCGGAAATTGGTCCAGGTGGCGCGGTTGGGCACCAGGCCGACATGGCCGGTGACGGGAATGCCTTCGGCCGCCATGGCCTCGATGAAGCGCGGCGAATGCGATGAATAGACCGCATCGGCGCCGCGCTTCATCATCGCGAAGCCGAGCCGCACCGCTTCGTCAGGCGAGGCGACCGCGCCATGCGGCATCCCTGCGGAGAGGAAGGCGAAGGGTGCTGCCTGGCGAATGGCTTCGAGATTGTGGTCGGGTTCGCAGGACAGGATGACGATGTCGCACGCGACAGCGGCCGCCGCCTCGGACGGCGTGTCGACATGCAGCTGCAGCCATTTCTTGCTGCCCTTGGCGCCTTGCAGGTCGTGTACCGTCAGCCGTCTCGCCACCAGTGATCCTCCCATTTGCGAGAGGCGTAGCATCGCGGCCGGCGGAAGGCCGCTTGTTCCTTGATCAAATCAGATCAAAGGTTCTCGGCGGTGAAAGTTATGAAGCGGATCGGCGGGTTGTCGATTGGCAGGTCGTGCAGGCCAAGCCGGGCCAGGATGAGATCGATTGCGCGGCGAGCCTGCGCTTCCGGCGCCTGGTCGAGCACGACGTCCATGGTGCCCGCGCGCAGGGCCGCGCTGCTGCACTCGGTCAGCTCATGGCCGACGAAGAAAATCTCATGGCGGCGCGGATGGCGAGCCAGCACCTCGTTCAGCGAACCGTTGCCGCCGCCGGCATTGTAGAAGCCGGCGAGATCGGGGCGGTGCCTCAACACCTCGACCAGAAGGTCTGCGCTGCGGCGCCCTTCGTCATGGCCAAACAGCACCTCGGCGAAGGTGAGGTCGGCGCGCGGATGCTCGGCAAGATAATCGGAAAAGCCGCGGATGCGGTCGCGGTGCACCTGGTAGATCTGGCTGTGGCAGAGCGCGACGATGCCACCACTGCCCGTCTGCATGCGGCTCATCAACTGCGCGGCCATGCGGCCGGCGGCGTAATTGTCGATGCCGACATAATCGGCCTTCGAGCCTGCGATGCGGGTCACCACCTGGACCGTCGGTACGCCTTGCGCCTCGACTTCGGCAAGGGCCGCACGGATCAACGGATCGTCCGGCACCGCCAGGATCAGACCGCCACGGCGCATACCAGGCTCGCGGATGCGCCGGGCCACGGCCGTGGCGTCGCCTTCGTCGAGAAAAGTCCGGTGCACGGCGACCGTGCGGTCGAGCGTGGCGGCGATGCGCTCGAAGGCACGGGACAGGCGCGAGAAAAAGGTCGAGTCCGGCCGCACCAGGATGACCTCGATGCGGATGATGCCGCGATGGGCCTCAGGAAGCCGGCGCGGATAGTCGAGCGAGCGCGCGGCGGCGACCACTTTCTCGACCGTCTCGGGTCGCACGCCGCCCCGGCCGTTGAGCACGCGCTCGACCGTCGCGGTGCCGACGCCGGCGCGGCGGGCAATGGCGGCGAAGGTCGGCTTGGTGATGGCGGGCTCCTGATCTGATTTGATCAGGGGAGATATCATATCTTGCTGGGAACCCTCAAATCCCCGACCCATCCAACTGCTGCGCGTCCTCGCCTTCCCAGGGCGCCGGCAGCGAGGCGCCGCGGCTGAGGTTGGCCGAGGGCAGGGGCATCCAGCACTTCAGCTCGGGGTCGGCGTATTCGACGACGCGGCCTGGCGAGGAGTCCGATGCGCGCCAGCCTTCGCCGGCGAACTGGTCGCCGCGCGCCCAGTAGGCGAGGTCGACTTCCGCCGGCCCCTGTTCGGACGGACGGACCGTGACCAGGATCCGGCTGCCGTCCTTGGGCGCGCTCGACATGTGGCGCCACCGTTCGGGCTCGTCCATCGCAATTCCTCCTGCCTTGGTCCGAGGTGAAGTGTCGCCTCGCCATCAGGGGCGGTCAACCCAAACTTTGCGCAATCCGTCCTGTTTCGATTGGCAGCCAAGCGCCTCAGTCGGCCTTGGAATGACTGAAATGTCGGATACCATCGGTTGCTTTCGTCCTTGGTCTGGCGATGTTCGCCAGGACAAGGAGAGGCATTCATGAGTGACAAGGTCGAGCCGATGCCGGCTGCGGGCGAAATGAAACTGTTCTTCAGCCGCAATCCCAATCCGCGCCTGGCGGTCGCGGTGGCGCGACATCTCAAGGCCGAGGTGACCTTCGAATTCGCGTCACCGTTCGCGCCGGGGCAAGCGGAGCGATTCCGGCCGCTCAATCCCAACCTTTCCCTGCCCATACTGGCGTGGCCGGGCGGCAGTCTTTGGGAAGCGGACGCCATAGCCTGCCGGCTGTCGCGCGGGGCGCGTTCCGATTTCTGGCGCACCGGTGATGACGAGCCCGAGATGATCCGCTGGCTGAGCTGGGGCAAGGAGAATTTTGCGCGGGCCTGCGACATGGTGCATTTCGAGCGTGGCACCAAGCAGCGCTATCATCTAGGCTCGATCGATCACCAACTGGTCGAGGAGGGGCTGACATTGTTTCACAAGACGGCTGCGATCCTTGAGGCAGAGCTTGGCAACCGGCAATGGCTGGTGGGGAGTTCGGTTTCCTATGCCGATTTCCGCATGGCGACCTTCCTGGCCTTCAACGAAGTCGGCGGCCTGCCGCTTGGCGACTATCCCGGGCTTGCCGGCTGGTATCGCCGGCTCGAAGCCATCGACGCCTGGCGCGACCCTTTCGAGGGGCTGGATGCGCCCGAACTGCCGCCGGTGAAATCCACCTGAGGCGCTGCGCCAAAAGCGCTCTGTGCCAATGACACGACCTGAGCGGCCTGCGCTTACTTCGCCTGCGCTAGCTGTTGTTCCACCAGGCCGAGTTCCTTCTCGTAGAACCCTTCGAAGCCTGAGGAATATTGCTGCTCGCGAAAGATGTCGCGGGCAGCGATGAAGGCGTCGCGGGCGGCCAGAAGGCTGGCCTTGTCGTGGGTCCTGGTGCCGATGGCGAGCAGGATTTCGCCGCGCACAGAATGGGTCTTGCCCCAGATGACCGGCGATTTGTCGCGCTTCAGTTCGGTGAGCGCCAGGTCCATCTGCTCCAGCGCCTTGCGGTAGAGCGGCACACTGTCTTCGGCGTCTCCCATGAAGCGATAGGCGCGGCCGATATTGTAGGTGATGGTCGCCCAGGTGAAGGGATCGCGCGCCCGGGTGATCACCTCATGCGCCTTGTCGAACGTGTCAATCGACTGTCTGAAATAGTCCGAGCCCTTTCCGCGCTGGCCAAGCGCCAACAGAGCAGCACCAAGGTTGTTTTCGGTCGATGCCCAATCGACGGGCTGCTTGTCGCGCGTGCGGACTTCGAGCACATCTTCGAACGCCGCGACCGACGCCTCGAGCATCTCGGTGCCATCCTGCAGATCGCCGAGCTGGCGCATCGAAACGGCGAGATTGGCCTCGGCCATCGCCCATTGCACCGGCACCTTCTCGCGCGTCCAGACGGTCAGCGCGCCATGGAACGCTTCGATCGCCTGGCTCAGGTTCTTCTTCGCATTGCCTGCATCCCCCATGGCGGAGAGTTCGTTGCCGATGTTGTTCTGCAGCCCCGCCCAGGCGTCGGGGTCGATCTCTTTCCTGTAGACTTTCAGGGCCTGCCGAAACGCCTCTATGGCCTTGTTGTAGTAGGCCATACCACCGGCGCGCTGGGCCATCAGATCGTAGGCGTTGCCGAGATTGATCTGCACCGTTGCCCATTCCTGCGGATTGCGCTTGCGGGTGAAGACCTTGAGCGCATCTTCATAGACGCCGATTGCCTGCTCGACGCGCGCGGTGCCGTTCTCGCGCTCGGCCAGTGCCGTCAGCGTGATGCCTTCGTTGATGGCGACGCCGGCGGGGCCGCCGAAAACAGTGACGCCGGGCAGAAGCTTTGCCGCTTCGTAGACATCGACGGCCTGCTGAAGTGCCGCGTTCTCGCCCTTGACCATGCCCTGGTCGGTCAATGCATCGGCCTCGAAGACCTTGTAGAGGAAGGCGGCCTTCGGGTCCCAGCGCTCGGTCTGGCGGAAGGCGTCCTCGTAACGCTCGGCGGCGGTGCGATAGTCGAAGTTGAGGATCGCGGTGCGGGCATGGTCGGCGAAAGTGCCAGCCAATTCCAGCCGCCTCTGCCTGATATCAGCCTCGGCCTCGTCGAGCTCTTTGCTGATCTCCTCGGCACGGGCGCTGGCCCTGGCGCGGAAGGTCAGCGCCAAATTGATCGCGCCTTCCGATTGCGCGCGGTCGGCAAGGCCGGAAAGCCGAATCAATTCCGGATCCTGCCGGGTTTCGGTGTCGTGGCGGTTGAGGATCTCGCGCAGCTTCTGTGCACCCGCCGCGAGCTGCGCCTGCAAATCGGCGGGTCCGGCCGATGTGTCGACCTGCAAGGCGCCGAGCATGCCGTAGAGCTGGTCGAGTGGCACCTCGTTCTGCGCCGCCACGGTCTCGACCATCGAGCGCTGCCCGGCCGGTGTCGCGGCGATGGTCAGCAGGAGCTTGCGCCGCGCGGAACGGATCGAGGCCTCGTCGCTGCCGGTTTCCTCCGGCGCCTGGCCGAAATAGAGCAGGCGCCGCAAGCTGGCGTTCGTCCAGGGCAATTGCCGGCCGCCGGTCTTCACATAGACCTCCTCGGCAACCATGGTCATGACATCGCCGAAGGCGAAGCCGCCGGCAGCGAGATGTTTCAAAAGGGCGGCGGCATAGGGGCTGTTGCCGCCGGGCTCCCCGTCGAGCGCCGCATGGCCGGGCTCGGCGGCAAAGCCGATGACCTCGCCCAAGCTCTGCGGCGCGCCGGATGCATCCGCAAGGGGAGCCGCACCCCGAGCGAGATCGAGCCCGGCGGCGGCGACCGGCGCCGGCCCGGACGGGGCGGCTAGCGTCGCGTCCAGCGGAAACGGGTTGGAGCGGCAGGCGTCGAGCAGCACGATCGCCACCGGCACTCTGGCTTTGAGTTCAGCCAACAGAGCGGAGACCGGCACCAGCCGATTCGCCGGATCGGCAAGCGAGGAGGCGTCCGCCTCGACCGGCACCAGGTAATTCTCGCCGCCGGCCTCGATGCCGTGGCCGGAATAGTAGAGCAGGGCGACATCGGCGCCGGCCGCGTCCTCGACGAAATGCTTGAGGCCGCGCGCCAGGCGAGGCCCATCGCCATCGGGAATGGAGCTGACCTCGAAGCCTAGGCTGGTCAAAAGCTGGGCGACGGCGCGCGCATCGTTGGCCGGGTTGGGAAGCGCGGGCAGGGAACGGTATTGCGATTCACCGATGACCAGTGCCACGCCGCGCAACGGCCTGACGTCATCGGCCCGTGCCGGCCATGCCAGCACGAAAGCCTGCAGCGCCAGCAGCAGCCATGCAGCGCAAAAAGCAAAGCGATGCCAACCCGCCATGCAAAACCCCGATAAGCCCAACCCATGCTAACCGGCATAAAGTGGCGGCTCAATGACGGATCGAATTTGCCTAGGGGTGAAAAAACTGACGACCGGCGTATACACAAAATGAACTTGAAAACGCCGGCCGCCGTTTGGGGCGTTGGGGTGCATCACGTTTGGGGCGCGGTGCAAGGTCAGGCTACTCGGATGCCGGACGGCTTCAATCGGAACACCGGCCCATGGTAAACAGGTGGTTACTATCCACAGGTCGGCAACCACCCTTCGGGCTCTTCGTTGTCGCTCACAGCTGTGTGCAACACCGCACGGCCGGCCATAGGCGCTCGACGGGCAGCACCTGGGTTGCTAAGCCCCATGCCGCGCAGGAGACCTTTTTGAGTCGAGACATGACCGTTGCGATCGAGATGGGACACACCAATGCGGGCGCCCCAGCGAACCTTGATCTCGAGGAGCTGCTGGCGACCCGCCTTCTTGTGCAGGGCAATTCGGGCTCCGGCAAGTCGCATCTGTTGCGCCGGCTGCTCGAGCAGAGCGCACCCTGGGTGCAGCAGACCATCATCGATCCCGAAGGCGACTTCGTCTCGCTGGGCGAGCGCTACGGCCATCTGGTGATCGACGCCGAGGAGCATACCGAGCGCGGCCTGCAGGCGGCCGGCGAGCGGGCACGCATCCACCGCGTCTCCACCGTGCTCAATCTCGAAGGGCTCGACGCGGAGAACCAGATGCGGCGCGCCGCCGCCTTCCTCGGCGGCCTGTTCGAGGTTGCCCGCGACCACTGGTACCCGATGCTGGTGGTGGTGGACGAGGCGCAGCTGTTCGCGCCGGCTGTGGCCGGCGAGGTTTCCGACGAAGCGCGAAAACTCTCGCTGGGGGCCATGACCAACCTGATGTGCCGTGGCCGCAAGCGCGGGCTTGCCGGCATTATTGCCACGCAGCGGCTGGCCAAGCTCGCCAAGAACGTCGCGGCGGAAGCCTCCAATTTCCTCATGGGCCGTACCTTCCTCGACATCGACATGGCGCGCGCCGCTGATCTGCTCGGCATGGAGCGGCGCCAGGCGGAGGCTTTTCGCGACCTGGAGCGCGGGCAGTTCATGGCGCTCGGCCCCGCGCTGTCGCGCCGGCCGCTCGGCTTGCGCATCGGCCCGACCGATACAAGCCCGCGCAACGGCACGCCACGGCTGATGGCCATGCCGGAGGCAGCCCTCGAGGACGCCCGCGCCATCATCCTGGCGGCACCCCCGCCCGAGACGATGCGCGCGCCGCGCCGCGTGGCGTCACCAGACCTGCTCGACCAGTTGATGGCGGCGAAGTCGGCGGCGCTGGAAATCCGCCCCGAACCGGCGGAGCCGCAAATCAGCGCCGAGGACCTGGCGGAGCGGCGCGAGCGGGTGGACCGCGTGCTGCGCGCCATTCTGGCGCAGCCCGATGCAGGGTTTCGGGTGATCGGCGTGCTCTACCAGGAATTCGTGGTGCGCTGCCGCATAGAGGGCCTCGCCTCTGTCGTGCCTGACTTACCGGAGTTCCGCCGCATGCTGACGCGCGCCCGCGCGGGCCTCGGCTCCGACATGGCAGCGGGAGACGACGCCTGGCGGGACGTTTCCGTCCGCGCGTCGTTGCTGCCCGACGACATGCAGGGCGTGTTTATGATGATCGCGCGAGCGGCCAAGGAGGGCTGGCCTTGCCCGAGCGACGCCGCGATCGCGCGCGCCTATGGTTCGCACTCGCTGCGCCGCGCCCGGCGTCTCCTGACCTATATCGAGGAGCAAGGCCTGATTGTCTGCCAGCTCGACGGCACGGGAAAGCGCACCGTGACGCTGGTCGAACTGGCCTGGGCCACGGCCCCCGGCGACCCCAACGCCGAGGAGGTGGAGCAGGGGAGCCTGGCGCTGTGAGGGGGCTATGACGCGCTCGACTCCTGGCGGATCGCAGACACAGCCTGGCGGCAATGCCGCCCGGGTGCGCATCATGGGGACGCCGCGGTCCGGCACGAATCTCGCCAAGCTCCTGGTCGAAACCCATCTCGGCGTGCCTGTCGTCTTCGACCAGGGCTTTTGGAAGCATGGGATCTTTCCGGCGCTGATGAACGGACGCGACCTTGGATATGGCGACTTGCCCATCATCGTGATGAGCAAGGATCCCATTACCCAGCTTCTGTCATGGTTCCGTTACAGCAGGAACGACAGCCTCTTCAGGCCGGCCAGACATCTCGGTCCGTTCTTGAGCGGGCCTTTCGAAATCAGGCAGGATTTCACGCAGCCCAGGATGACCTACAGGTTCCGCACACCTGCCGATTACTGGAACCAGTTCTACTTTGCCCTGGAAGCCTTGCGCGGCACCGGCGCGCCGGTGCATTTCGTCAGCTACGAGCAGCTCGTTTCGACGCCGGCGCTTTGCCTCGCTTCGATTTCGCGTTTTCTCGACCTGTCCCCGCCTTTCGACGCCGGCGCCACGGTGACCATCCCACGGCATGCGCTCGCCGCGAGCAATGACATCGACCGGCCGACGGGCCCGGCCGCCAAGCAGGGTCCGTTCGATCCCTCGCGCGCGGATCTGGCATCGGCACTCGCCAGGATCGGATGGCGCAATGCCCGCCTCATCCTGCGCGACATCGACGATGACGTGCTCGATGCAACCGGCCGGGCCGGATTTCGCAAAACCTGGCGGAAAGCGATTGGTCCCGCGGCGATAGCGAGGTCGTTCATCGGCTTCTGGTGAGGGTGGTGCGCCACGCCGCGCTTCCGACGGTCTATTTCTGTTTTCGGCCCAGCCCCATGGATTTGGCGAGTTTCGAGCGCGTTGCGGAATAGTTTGGCGCCACCATCGGGTAGCTGGAAGGCAGGTTCCACTTCTTTCGATACTGGTCCGGCGTCAGGCCATAGTTCGTCTCGATATGCCGCTTCAGCGATTTGAAACGCTTGCCGTCCTCCAGGCAGATGATGAAATCCGGCGTGACGGATTTTTTCACGGGGACGGCATATCTGATCTCGTCAGGCCCGCCATCGGCAACGCCATCCGAAATATTCCGGATCGATGCGTGTATTTTTCCGATGAAGTCGGGAAGCTCGGCGGCGGGAATGGGATTGTTCGAGACATAGGACGAGACAATGTCGGCGGTTATGGAAATAACCGGATCGATATGCGTTCCATTTCCGGCGTATGCGCCGGCGCCGCTGACTTCATCAGGCGTTTCTTCGAAAATCCCCCCGCCCCGAACGATGGTTGGTCTGACATAAGGCTTCTTCAAAAGGCTTCTCCTGGACGAGCATGGTCTGGTGGTTACATCCGCTTGGTATAGTTGTGGGAAAATTTCACACGTGTCAACTGGCGTAAACCAAGATGATTTGGCCAAGTCGAGATGTCTTTCCCCATCGGGGTGCGGGCAACCGAACTACGCGACAGAAGGACCGCCGATGTCGCTTCTTTGGCCGGCGCCCTTGTGGAAGCATTTCCCACAAGCTATTTTCGGCAGGAATTTCCGAGGGATGGATGATCGATCTCGCGATTGAGAAGTGAAGGCGACGATGAGCAAATCGGCGGGACAATATCTGGATGCCGCAGGCGTCCAGGGCGCGTTGAACCGGGTTCTTCGCCCGCTGGTGCGGCTCGCCATCAAGTGCGGGGTGACCTTTCCGGCCTTCGTCGATCTGTTGCGCCAACTCTACGTCAATGTGGCCGAGCATGAATTCGCCTTGCCCGACAAGCAGCAGACCGACTCCAGGGTCAGCCTGCTGACGGGCGTCCACAGGAAGGAAGTCAGCCGGCTGAGAGGGGCGGGCGCGCCGGTGCGGGTGGTGCCCGATTCCGTGTCCCGGACGAGCGCCATCGTCGCGCGCTGGCTGGCCGATCCGCTGTTCGTCGACGCCAAGGGCGTGCCGTTGCCGCTGGCGCGGACGAGCGAGGCGGGAGAGCCGTCCTTTGCCGGCCTGGTGGAATCGGTTACCCGCGATCTCAGGCCGCGCGCCGTTCTCGACGACTGGCTCGACCGAGAGCTGGTCGAAATCGACGGCAAGGATCGCATCGTCCTGATGGAAGGGGCGATGGTGCCGCGCGGCGACGGCGAGGTCCGGCTTTACTACTTTGCCCGCAATCTCGGGGATCATGCGGCCGCCTCGGTCGAGAACGTTCTGGCTGACGCTCCGCCCTTCCTCGAGCGCGCCGTCCATTATGACGGGCTGTCGGAAGAGCTTGCCCGGTCGCTCGAGGCCTACAGCCGCGAGATCGCGGTCGAAACGCTGCTGCGCCTCAACAAATACGCAAACCAGGCCATTCAAAACGACCCGGGCGGGAACAGCCGCTGGAACTGGGGCGTCTATATCCTCACCGCCGACGGCACGTCGCTGGTTGCCGAGGAATCGCCTGAGATCAAGGATGCCGGCGGAGAGACGGCATGAGCGGCAGGCCGACGAGACGGGGTTTCCTGACGCTCGCAGCCACCGTGCCGGCGGTGTTCTTCAGCCTGCTCGCGCGGGCGACCGAACAGCCGAAAGACCAGGGCGTTGGCGGCACCGGCTGGACAGCGGGGACCGAGGGCGACCAGGGCATCGGCGGCACCGGCATCGTCGGCACGATCCAGCGCTTCGGCAGCATTTTCGTCAACGGCGTACGGGTTCAGTACCAGCCTGACGTGCCGGTCTGGGTCGACGGCGTCCGTGTCGCCTCGAACAGGCTGAAGGTCGGGCATGTCGTTCGCGTCGCGGTGGTCCAAAAGACCGACCGCGTGATGACCTCCGCCATCCATGTTACCAGCGAGGTTGTGGGACCGGTCGAGCGCAAGACCGCCGGCTCGATGCGGGTGCTGGGACAGCAGGTCGACATCAGCCAGCTTGCGGAGGCATCGACGGTCGGGGTGGGCGATATCGTCGCCGTCCACGGCATTCGCCGGCCCGACGGGAAAATCGTTGCCAGCCTGGTGGAGGCCAGGCCGGATGAAACGCATTATCTGGTTCGCGGCCTGGCGGTGGTGCGGTCGGGCGCGTTGCTGGTCGGGCGGCTGAAGATCGGACAGGGATCATCGCCGCTGGCAAATCGACGCGTGCAACTGACCCTCGCCAAGGCCACGGACGGATACAAGATCGTGCATCTGGAAGCGGAAGCACCGGTGCCGCAGGCCCATGTCGCCGATGTTCTCTACGAGACGTTCCTGCAGCGCCGCGGACATCGGCTGGAATCGGGTCTGGGCATCGCCGTCGACAATCAGAACGGCGATGTGACATCGACGGCTGCCGTCCGGGCGTTTATCGAGGTCGGGTTCGATCGCGCGGGCAATGTCCTTTCGGCGTCGCGTGGGCACAATGCCGGCGGGCCGTCACCGAACCAGCCCGGCATGCCGCCGGGTCCGCCTCCCGGCGGACCGACCGGGCCGGGGGGACCGACCGGGCCGGGGGGACCGACTGGACCGGGCGGACCTGGGGGGGCCGGGGGACCAGGCGGCCCTGGTGGGCCGGGCGCGCCTTAGCAGCAAATCTCCGGCGTTGGCGCTGCCCCTCACTGTCCTGCCGGACATCTCTCCCCGTAAACGGGGCGAGAGGGGCTCGCCTCGATGCCGCGCCATCTCAGCAGTACTGATGATTGGCGAAAGCAGAGATGGGAGCGTCCTTCGCCCCGTTTACGGGGAGAAGATGGCGGCAGCCAGATGAGGGGCAGCGCAAACGGCTGGCCGTTGTGGCGCGGCGGAATGGTCCATCGTTTCAGCAAACGCTGAACGCCTCCATTTCCTTAGCTTTGCGCATTTTCGCATGGGAACACCCCTCGCGCTTCTGCCAGCGTTCTGGAGGAAGCAACGATCCGGCCGGTCCGTCCTTTGCGATAGACAGAACCGGCCGGCACAGCCGTACGGGGCTCGTTGGGTTGGGGCGTAAGCTTTTTTTGGTACGGCTGCTTTCCGCGGACCATACGGGGGGCGGACGGTCCGCTGAATCCTATGGAATGTCCTGGCTTCCTTTCCTCTCGCAGTCGCTGACGGACTCAACATGTGGGAAAATTACCCATAAGTCAACTGTGTGCTCTTGACGTGGGTAAATTTCCCGCATACATGAAATTGACACCTGAGGACGATCATTTCCGATCCTCGGGCCTCGGAACAAGGCAAGACAATCCGAAATGATGCGGCCGAAATGATGCGGCTTTGGCCGCGACGGATTTCGTTGCCTCCGGATCGAGTTGATTTTCGGTGCAGCAACCCTCGAAGGTAAACCATTGAAAAAACTGTATAATGATCCCTCCCTGCCGTTTCGCTGGGGGCCGCATCCGCCAGTGGGTATCCCGCGCGTCGAAACGGCGCTCATCCGTCAGGCGCTGCGATGGAAGGGTTCGCCGGTCGGCTTCTTCATCGTCGACGCCTGGGGGCACGGTCAAAGGCTCGATGAAACGGAACTTCGCTATCTCCGTCGGCTGGTCGACGGCGACCTGCTGCAACCGATTGGCAGCGAGGGAAGCTCGTATCTGGCGCGGCTGTGGAAAGTGCTGTCGATCATGCGGGCGGCGCCCTTCGCCGCCGGACGCGAGTTCGATCGCGTGGCGGCGATCTTCCTCTCGGGGTCCGATAAGAGACGCGGGGTCAAGTTTCAGCTGTCGAAAACGGCGATCCGGCTGTTCAAGATCGTGAAGTCGGCGCTGCGCCCAAGCAGGCTCGATAGCGGCGATCCGTTGAAAGACGAAAACGCCATCTGCTTTCTGTCCAGCGCCAGCGTCCACGAACTGGCCTCGGGCAAGTTCGCGAGGAGAAAAGCAAAAAGCGGCATCTTCACCCTGATGCACGACCTCATTCCGATCGATTTTCCGCAATTCGTCGGTCCGCATCACGCGCGCGGTTTCGTGCGCAACACGGCATGGCAGCTGGACAATGTGCAGCTGCTGGTCTGCGTGTCGAAATACACCGCCGACAGGGTGAAATGCCATGCCAAGGCCTCCGGCATTGGCCGGGTCCCGCGGGTCGCGGTTGCATCGCCCGGCGCGTTCCTGAGGGAAGGCGTCAGCGACCGGGAAATGTCCACTGAGCGGCAAAACCGGAACCGCAGATTCGTCCTCTACTGCTCGACGATCGAGATCCGCAAAAACCACATCCTGCTGCTCAAGGTCTGGCAGCGGCTCTTGCCGCTGCTAGGAGAGCGGCTGCCGACGCTCGTGCTGTGCGGCCGCTGGGGCTGGATGTATGAGGAACTCACCGCCTTCATGGCTGAGCATCCCGAACTTGCCGAGCATGTCCAGTTTCGCTCCAACCTCAGCGACCGGGAGCTGGCGGAACTCTACCGGGACGCCGAATTCAGCGTCTACCCCTCAGCGGTCGAAGGCTGGGGGCTGGGCGCCGCCGAGTGCCTCGATTTCGGACTGCCGGTGCTGATTTCGGACGCGCCTTCGCTGACGGAGGCGACGCAAGGGCTGATGCCGACCATTCCCGCGCACGACGTCGAAGGCTGGTGTGCCGCGGTCGCCAAGGCCTGCACCGATCCGGTCTGGCTGGCGGAATTGCGCCACACGATCGCGACGCGCTACCGCCCGATCCGCGAGCGAGAATTTTTCGCGACCATTGTCGACCACGTCGCGGCAATCGACGCTGTCGCGGAAGCCGACGCTGAGACCGACCCTGTCGCTGAGATCGCCTTCGACGATTTCGCGCCGAGGATTTACGGGCCGGCGGCGGCAGGGCAGGTCAGGCAGCCCAGCGCATTGGCCGCCGACCAACCGGCATTTCGTGGGGCGTGATGGGAAGCATTGTCGATATGTCGACGCTCGGCGGCGCGCGGGAGCGCTCCGGCACTGTTGCGGTGCGGGTGATGGGGACGCCGCGTTCCGGCACCAATCTGGCGAAATATCTGCTCGAACGTTACCTCGGGGTGCAAATCGTCTTCGATCACGGCTTTTGGAAGCACGGGGTCTTTCCGGCGCTGGTGAACGGGCGCGACATTCAGTATGGCGACTTGCCCATCGTCGTCCTCAGCAAGGATCCCGTCAGCCAGATCCTGTCGTGGTTCCGCCTTGCCAGGAACGATACGATTTTCAAGCCGAACGGCAATCTCGGCTCGTTTCTCACGCAGTCCTTCGACGTCAGGCAGGATTTCACCGCGCCGAAGCGCATGGAGTACAGGTTCCATTCGCCGGCCGATTACTGGAACCAGTTCTATTTCGCCATGGATGCGCTTCGCCGCTCCGGCGCGCCGGTGCATTTTGTGCGCTATGAGCAGCTGGTTTCAGAACCGGCCGAGTGTCTCGGTTCGACCTTGCGTTTTCTCGATCTTGCCTCGGTCTTCGATGACCGCCGGGTGGTGGCTCTCCCCAGGCACACGCTCGGCGCGAGCAATGATTTTGACCCGGCGCAAAGCCCGGCGGATGAGAAGATTTTCGACCCCGCGCGCGCCGAGCTCACATCGGCGCTGGCCAGGATGGGATGGCGCAATGCCCGCGCCATCCTGCGCGCCGTCGACGACGACGTGCTGGATGCCACGGGCCGGTCCGGATTTCGCCAGACCTGCCGCGAGGCGGTTGGCCCGGCCGCCATACTGAGGTCGCTCGTCGGCTTCTGGTGAGGCACCAGTGAAGACCGCTCAGCCTGCCGCCGCGATGCCGGCGTGGTGGCTGCCCAATTGCCAGAGGGGCAGTGGGAAGCGCCCGTGCTGCACTTCGATAAGTCGAAAACCCGCCCCGCCGATCAGGCGCAGCGGATCCCGGTTGAGGTGGCAGCCGCCGGCGATCGATCCCCACAGCCGGTTCAGGCGCTGCTGCCACCGGCGGCAGCGCGGCCCCTCGGCCTGGCCGTGCTCGATAAAGATCAGCCCGCCCGTCGGCTTCAGGATGCGGCGGATTTCGCCGAGCGCGGCCTCGGGGTCGGGAATGGTGCAGAAGGCATAGGTGACGACCACCGTGTCGGCGAAGCCATCGGCCAAAGGCAAGCTTTCGCCGCCGGCGCGGATGCATTCGACCGGGAAGGGCGAGGCGCTGCTCTTCGGTGCGGCGAGGCCAAGCATGGTGCCGTCTGGGTCGACGCCGATCAGCCGCTCCACCCTGGCGGCATCGTAATAGGGCAGGTTGAGGCCGGAGCCGAAGCCGACTTCGACGACGACACCTTTGGCCCTCGGGATGACGCGCCTGCGCATATGCGTGAAAGCTCCGGCCGAACAGCCGACGTGGACGAAATAGGGGGCAACGCAGCGCGCATACCAGGAGAGGCAGGTCTGGCACATGGCTCAGCCTCCATGCCCGGCGGCCGGGACGCCGTCGGCTAGCGGTTCTGATGTGCGATGGCTTGATGTATTGACCGGTGACATTTCTCGCTCCAAGGGAGTTGATCGGGCCGGATCGGCTCGAATTCGCGGGGATGGATAGAAGGCCGGCGTCCCCTCAACGTCCTCTGACCGGGCGGCCGCGTGCGGATTCGATGGAGTTGATACAACTCCGACTTCTGGGTTTTCCGGAGTTCCGGCTGAACGGACGGTCGGTGGAGCTCGCCTTGCGCAAGGCGGCGGCGCTGGTCATCTATCTCGCCGAGGCCGGCGGGCCAGTGGCGCGCGAGGTCGCCGCCACGCTGCTGTGGCCCGAAGCCGACGCGGAAGCCGCCCGCGCCCGCCTGCGGCGTACGCTCTACAAGATCCGCATTGCGTTCGGCGAGGAAGTCATTGCAGCCAGCGCGGCATCGCTCAGCCTGCGCCCGGGGGTCTCCATCGAGGCCGACTCGCGCGCCTTCGACCACGCCTGCGACGCCGGTCTTCTCGACGATGCCGCCGGCCTCTACGCCGGCGACTATCTCGCCGGTTTCTCGCTGCCGGATTGTCCGGAATTCGAGGAATGGGTGTTCTTCCGCCGCGAGGCCTTGCGCAGCCGGCTGGTGCAGACGCTGGAGCGGCTGGTCGAAGCCAAGATCGGCCGGGGCGATGCGCGCGGCGCTGTGCTGCACGCCACCCGCCTTGCCGCCCTCGATCCCTTGAGCGAAAGCGCGCACCGCCACCTGATCCGCGCCCATCTGGCGGCCGGCGACCGGGCGGCGGCCGAGCGCCAGGGCGAGATCTGCACGCGGCTGCTGCGCGACGAACTCGGCGTGGCGCCGGACCCCGCCACGCTCGCTTTGCTGCGCGCGAGCGATGCCGAGGTGCCGAGAACCCGTTATGTCGCGGTGGACGGCATCCATATCGCCTACCAGACCATCGGCAGCGGCCCGGCCGATATCGTGCTGGTGCCCGGCTTCATCTCGCATGTCGAGCGCATCTGGGAAGACCGGAGCTGCCGCGCCTGGCTCAATTCAGTATCTCGGCTCGGCCGGCTGATTCTGTTCGACCGGCGCGGCATGGGTCTGTCCGACCGCGTCGGCGCCCGCCCGACAGTCGAAGCCACCGCGCGCGACATTCTGGCGGTGATGGATGCCGCCGGCAGCCGCCGCGCCGTGCTGGTCGGCGCCTCGGAGGGTGGGCCGGGCTGCATCCGCTTTGCCGTCGACCACCCTGACCGGCTGATCGGCCTGGTTCTCTGGGGCTCGCTCGCCAAGGGCAGTCGCACGCCGGACTATCCCTTCGCGCTGACATCGGCGCAATACGACCTCTGGCAGCAGCGCCTGCTCGCCGGCTGGGGCGGCCCGGCCGAAATCGAAACTTTTGCGCCCAGCGTCGCCGCCGACCGCCAGGCGCGCGCCTGGTGGGCCGGCCTGCTCCGGGCCGCCCCCCGCCCCGGCGCGGTCGCCGGCCTGCTGCAGGCACTGCGTGACACCGATGTCCGGCCGCTGCTGTCAAAGGTCTCGGCCAAGACGCTGGTCCTGCACCGCAGGGGTGACCGGGCCGTGCGGATCGAGGCCGGGCGGTATCTGGCCGCGAAGATTCCTGGGGCTCGGTTTGTCGAGGTGGAGGGGGGAGGACCACTGGTTCTGGGTGGGGGAGCAGGGGGTGCTGCTGGAGGGATTGGGGGGATGACGAGCGGACGGTGAGGCAGGCCCCGCTGCCGCGCCTGTCGGCCAGAACCGGCGTTGGTCACGGCCGAGCTTGCGAGGCCGGCCGCCGTGCTGGTCGACGTCAATTACACGTCGTCGCGTTCCTCAGTGCCTCCGCACGGGAAGGCTCGGGCAATGCCGCGATCCGCCGAACGGAAGCATAGAACCTTGGATAATCGCCTGAGCACAAGTCATAAAGGCGAAGGAACGCCGGAACCTGTTCGCCGTAGACGGAAGTCGCGGCGAGCTTTGCGTTGTTGATGGGGCTATTGAACCAGGCGTCGTATCCGCGGTATCCGGCCCAGCGCCTGTCGCGCATTTGCCGGTAGCGCACCCGCAGCCTGTCGATCGCGGCTGTTTTTGCGGCCGCCATCTGCTGCGAGGTGCGGGGGCTGGCATAGACCTGCCTCAACTCGTCCCGCGTTTTCGCTATAAGTCCGAGAAAATCCGCTTTGCGCTGGCGATCGATTTCGTAACTGCGCAATCCGGCGCGATTGCCGGTGGCGCGCAGCCATTTCCTCACCCCGGTGGTTTCGACGGCGACCGCGAAAGCCTCGTTGAACGCGGAGTCGCCGTTCACATAGATTTTCTGGTGCGCCAGTTCATGGAAGATGAGGCCTGCGAGATACATGGCGTCCTGACGCAGCATGGTGCTGAGCAGCGGGTCGCTGAACCAGCCAAGCGTGGAATAGGCGGTGACGCCCGACACGTAAACGTCCAGGCCTTGTTGCTGCAGTTCGGCAGCACTTTCAGCTGCGGATTTCCGGGAAAAGTAACCCCGGTACGGAACGCAGCCGAAGGCCGGAAAGCACCATGTTATCGGCGTGAGCGAGAATTGCGGCGCGGCAAAAACGGCCAAGGTCACGTTGTCCCGACCTATGTCGACATAGCTGCGGTAGCTGCTGTTATCGGGCAGCGCCAGCTCATCCGTGGCGAAGCGACGCATGGCGCTCGCCGACGTCAACTTCGCGCGCAATGCCTCCGGCGTCGAGGGATCGTTGATGAGCTTTCCGACATTTTTCCGCGCGGCCATGATCTGCACATGGCCCTCCAGCGCCTGCGCGTAGTAGGAGACGCTGGTGCACCCGGCCACGCCGGACGCCATGACCACAGCGGCAAGCAATCGAAAAAAGCGCTTCACAGCTTGCCCACCGCCTGCTCGTCGTCCACGGCGCGAATGCCCCATTTGCCCTCGTGTCAGGCGCACCGATTTTCGTCAAGACCTGGCAGCAGGTCGGACTTTCGAATTGGCAGGACTGGCAAGGCGGCCATTCGAGACCTTCGCGCCGGGCCTCCGACCGTCAGGCGCGCGCCTGGTGGGCCGGCCTGCTCCGGGCCGCCTCCAGCCCCGGCGCGGTCGCCGGCCTGCTGCAAGCGCTGAGCGACGCCGATGTGCGGCCGCTGCTGTCAAAAGTCTCGGCCAAGACGCTGGTCCTGCACCGCAGGGGTGACCGGGCCGTGCGGATCGAGGCCGGTCGGTATCTGGCGGCGCGGATACCGGGGGGCGCGGTTTGTCGAGGGGAGGGGGGAGGATCACTGGTTCTGGGTGGGGGAGCAGGGGGGCGTTGCTGGAGGGGATTGGGGGGGATGGTGCGGGGTAGGAGGCCGATAAGGCGATGTAGGGAGTGCTCTGTAACCGTAATTCCTAGTGGAGGGGGAGAATCACGGCTTGGTCTTCTTCATCGCCATCTGGCTTTGTCCGGCGGTTCAAAAGGGTGATCACCTCTCCCGCCTCAAACCAGTATGTTCAGCCTGGCAACCGCCGCAACGCGGCGCGCAGTGGCGGGTCACGCCTGGCCATTCTGTCGAGATAGCCGGTCAAATGCGTGACGAGTTCCCTAGCGTCGTCCTCGGCGCCGTGGATGAAGCTCGATTTCCGGCGGCGCAGGTATGGCAAGCCCAACACATAGATCCCGGGAACGTCGGCAACGCCGCGATCGTGCTTGAGCTCGCCCTTGCGATCGAAGACCGGCAAGTCCAGCCATGAAAAGTCCGGCCGAAAACCGGTGGCCCATAGCACCGTGCGAATGTCTTCGCCAAGTTCAATCTCCAGTTGTGGCGGCTCGCCGATTACGGTGGGGGCAAAGCGCTCGATGGGACCGATGCCGGACGGTGCATTCGCCTCCGCCCATTCGTCGATCGACGCGAGCAGCCGGTTCATCTTCAGGTCGGCAAGCGCGCAAACATTGCGCAGCGATCCGGAAAACTGGGCCACGGAGCCGCGAATGCCCATTAGTCGCCCGACGATTCTAACGCCTTGCGATTGCAAGACATTGAGATCGAGCGTGGCGCGCTCCGATGTGCCGACAAGCTGCGGCGATGGCACTCTTCGGGCGCGGTCGGGGTCATCCGCGTCTTCGATGCGCTGGTCGAGCACGCCGGTCGCGAGCATCCACCATTGGATATCGCGACCTCGATAGACGCGCGGTAGCCGAACGTGTTCTCCGACCGCCAGCGTTACAGGCCGGCCGCTCAGCCGGATCTCCTGCGCCAATTGCAGGCCTGTCGCCGATGCGCCAACCACCAACACTCCGCCGGCGCCAAGTTGCCGCGGATTGCGGTAAGTGTGGGCCGATAGCTGTTCGACAGTGGCCGGCATGGCCTCGGCGAATCTCGGTGTGACCGGCTTGTTGAAGGCGCCAGTGGCGAGCACAACCGCGCGACACAGCCAGTCGCCATATGGGGTCTCCACCCGAAAGCCATGGGTGCTCCGCGCAACTCTACCGACAGGGGTGCGCGTCAGAACCGGTGCCGATATATATGCGGCATAGCGGGAAATGAAATCCGCAAGCTGGCCGGCGCTCATGTAGCCGTCCCGGTCGTCGCCCTGGTATGGATAGCCGGGGAGCCGTGCCATCCAGTTGGGCGTGAGCAACCGCAGCGAATCCCAGCGCTCCGTACGCCAGCTGTTCGCGACCTCGCCTCGCTCCAGAACAACATGGCTGAGCGAGCGCTGGCCGAGCAGATAGCTCAGCGCCAGGCCTGAGTGACCGGCACCGATGACGACGACGTCAACGGTGCCGGCGATCCCGCGCGATGTTCTTTCGTTCATTAGCACTTTCTCGACGTAACCGTGACATCGGTCGGGTTGGCGATCACGTCGAAGACGGCCGAACGTTTTTGCGACTGCGCGACGAGAGCGGCTATGTCTTCCGCGCTAGCGTCAGCGTCGATATCGTAGTGCACCTTGATGCCGTCGAACCCGTTGCGCACATCCGGATCGATGCCGAGGATACCCTGGATATTCATGCCGGCCTCGAGCGTTGCCTTGACCGAGTGGAGCTGGATGTTACGGTTTTGCGCGACAGCCGCGATGCCCGCGGTCAGGCAACCGGCCAGGCCGACCAGCACAAACTCCACCGGCGTCGCGCCGTTGTCTTCCGACGCGAAGATTTCCGGGTGATCGGACTCGAATTGGTAGGTCTGCCGATGCTGCTGTTGCGCTCCTAGGCCGAAAAATCCGTGAACCGTGGCCCGGTTGTGGGTCCCTTTTACCCATTCGCTGGTCGCTCTCCACTTGAAGCGAGCGGCCTCCGGGGCATCTTTCAAGGCCTCACGGGCGCCAAGCAGGGCGGCTACGTTGACACCATTCTTGGCGGTTTCTGTGTGTTTGGTCATATGTGTTACTCCTGTTGATGGGTGGTGGGTCGAGTCTCTCAGCGAACGGACTGTCTCATCATGCGCGTGTTGGACCCAGCGTGGGACCGGGCATGGAATCGCCGACAAGACGTGAAGGCAATTCGGGCGGGGGCCGCGTTCAGAGAATCCTGCCCCAGGTGTTTGACGAGAGCCTTTTCGGGCGATGTGATACCGGCCAGCCAATGTCTTTTTGAATTTCCATCGGCAGGCTGTTCAGAACGCGTTCCGACTTTCGTGCTTCGCGGGCGTTCTTGAAGGCCGCCCCATAGCGGGCGAGCGTTTCAAACATCGACATTTTGTTCTCCTTTAGAACTATTGGACGCCTTGGATTTGCTTAGGCACCCGTTCGACGAATGTTGAATGCTCCACATTTGTTTCTGGAAGGTTCCACCAAAACGGATGCTCGGTAACCAGATCACGTGATGTGAAATATCCCGGTGGGTTCGGGTCGTCAGATAGTTGTTTGCTGCGAGCCGTCGCCGGTGCGGCGTGATCGGCCAGCCAATGTCCTTTTGGAGGTCTGGCGGCAGGCTACCCAGTAAGCGCCGTGTCTTTTGCGCTGCGAGAGCGTCCTTGGAGGCCCCACCACACCGGCTCAGCATTTCAGTATCGACGTGGTGCCTCCTTGCAAGCCGCTCGTGATCGCATCGAGGCGCACTGTCAGTGCGAGGCGACGTCGGGGAGATTTCGCGCGGTTACGAGCCAGGAACTCGACTTCATCATCACACCCTCCGGGCGGACGAATTCAGCCAACGCGTCCTTCAGGCCGGTGACCAGTTCCGGGTATCGTCGCTTGGCTTCCTCGCCAGCCTCACGCACGACTTCGCCCGCTGGCCCTATCGCCAGCTGGAAGGCCACGGCTTCGTCGATGTCGCGGCCGACCAGTACGTCGGCATCGATGCGCTCGAAATTGATGTCCGTGTAACCGGCGATCTCCAACTGCTTGGCGACCACCTCGGTGTCGGCCATGGAGAACGGCCCCGGCCCGCATGTTGCCGCGCGTTCTTTCACCGGCGGCAGATAGCGCAGCACGACTTCCCTGGAGAGCGTAAGCCAGGGATTGTCGGCCCGCCCGCGCCAGTTGGCCCGACCCGCTTGGCTATCTCGAGCGTCGCTTCACCCCATCCACATCCGACATCCAGTACCTTGTCACCCCTCTGCAGGGGCTATTGCTGGAGGGGATTGGGGGGATGGTGCGGGTGGGTGAGGCGGTGGGGCGCGGGCAGATGAGGTGAGGTTCGACGGCTATCGATCGCAGATCGTCGCACATCATGAACCACGGGTTGGATGGCGAAGCATCCCGAATCGGGTGGGGGTCTTGGCTTGCGGAGGAACCATCCATCCGTCGTTGGAGTGATCTGTAAGCCTCCTGGCCGAACACGCGCTTGGTCTCCTCAGAACTTAGTTTACCAAGTTTTGCCTCCTCATGCGCGATTGCTAATAAATCAACCGCCCGTAAACCAACACTCGGTCATATGCCTTATAAGTCGAGGGGCGGGTCATGGTCATCAATAGGTTCTGGCGGTCGGAAGCCGGCAATTTTGCCTTGTTGTTTGCGTTGGCGGCGCCTGCAATACTTGCGGCAGTTGCTTTCGCAACAGACGTATCCACCGTCATGCGAGCAAAGGTCAATCTGCAGAATTCGTTGGACTCTGCAACCCTATCCTCGTCGCACCTGTCAGACAGCGAAGCGAACCGAAAGCTGGCATTCGACAGCTATTTTCAGGCCAACGTCGCCAATCACCCCGAACTCACCAACGCGAAAGTGACCTTGTCGGTCGACAAGGGATTCAACTACGTCAAGACCAAGGCGGTCGCTTCCGCGGACGTGAACCTCAATTTTGCTTTCCTGTTCGGCGATAACCAGCACATCGAGGTTGATGCCGGTGGCGTAGAGGCGACGAACAACCTCGAGGTCGTGATGGTGCTGGACAACACTGGTTCCATGGCCGGCGCCAAGATCAAGGCTCTCAGGGACGCCACCAAAGCACTTCTGGATGATCTGGACGGAGCAAAGTCACCCAATCGGAAGGTGACCGCCGCGATTGTGCCGTTCGTCACCGCTGTCAACGTAAATGGCGATGAGTTTGACCCTTCCTGGATAGACATGGAAGGCAAATCGCCGAACAACGGCGTGAATTTTCCTCTGCTGCCCGATGGCAACCGTGTAAATCACATGGACCTGTTCAAGGACCTGGCACAGGGGACCGGCTGGAAAGGCACGGGATGGAAGGGCTGTGTCGAGGCACGTCCGGGAAGCGCTGCCACTTCCGATGTAGCGCCGGACCAAGCCGACGGTAACACCTTGTTCGTGCCCTATTTCGCCCCAGACGACCCCGGCGACGCCACCAGTCCTTCCGCGAGCTATGGCAACGACGCCAAGGTTTACAACAACTCGTATCTTTCCGATGACGTCTTGGACGGTACCGACACCAAGGGAAAAGACAAAAAGATCGCCAAATACGAGAACCCCAAGGCGAAAAAGATCAACGACAAATATGCGCCTCTGACAGTCGGCCCTAACCGTGCCTGCCCGACGCCGGTGGTCCCGTTGACCACTGACCTGGACAAGTTGCGGACCGCCGCCGCCCAGATGCAGGAGTGGAACGGATCTGGCACCAATGTCTCCGAAGGGCTTTCGTGGGGCATGCGGGTGCTTTCACCGGACGCCCCCTACACCGGCGGCGCGCCCTGGAAGACTCCGAACACGAGCAAAATCGTGGTTCTGCTTACCGACGGCGAAAACGTCGTCTATGGGGCGAGCAACGAACCGGAAAAGTCGGATTACACGTCCTATGGCTATCTCGCATCCGGCCGCTTCGGGTCGAGCAACCAGACGGACGCCGCGCGCGCCGTGGATCGATGGACGCTTGACGTCTGCGATAAACTGAAGGCTCAGCAGGTCCAGATCTACACAATCACGTTGCAATCCGACACGGCCGCGAACCGGACACTCTACAGCAAATGCGCGACGAACCCGTCCGATTACTACGCCGTCAACGATCCCAGCAAACTGCCGAACGTGTTCCAGACGATCGCTGGAAAGTTCACGACACTCCAACTGGTCAACTAGGTGCGTGCGGGCTCGGCCTTGCAATGTAACGGTCGTTCGCGCCGCCTCTGGTAAAGCCGCCGAGACGTATTGCTTTCACCTAAGCAGCCATCTCGATGCGGTCCCGGCCTGCCTTTTTTGCGGCATAGAGATTGCGCCGCAGAGGCATTGAGGTCGCCTTACCCCGTTCAAAAGCCCATCGGGCTACACACCGGAAGCGATGGCTGTTGGTCGGAATCATACTTTAGTTTTAGCTAAATAATAAATCACTCATTAACCAAGATCGAACATATTCCGACTCAGTCCACGGCCTGACATCGATCAACCCTCTCTCTAGCTGTCAAAGGACCATCGTCGAATGTGGCGAAAAACAGCGGCGTGCCTGGCGATCCTGGCACTTTTCGGCGGCGAGGCTCGCGCTACGACAACAACCACGCCCATGGTCGTGCAGATGACGATCACCGCGTCGTGTACCATCAGCAGCGCTTCGACCCTGAACTTCGGTTCATCAGGCGTCATTGCGGCCAACGTCGACCAGACGTCCACGGTCCAGGTTCAATGCACGAACACGACCCCCTACAACATCGGTCTTGACGCGGGTACGGGGACGGGTGCGACCGTCGCTGCCCGCAAGATGACAAACGGCGCCGCCACGATCACCTATTCTCTTTACAGCGATAGCGGCAGAACGACCGTCTGGGGAAACACGATCGGCACCAACACGGTTTCGGCGACCGGTAGCGGCTCTGCCCAGAGCTTTACCGTGTATGGACGCGTGCCGGCGCAGGCAACGCCAGCGCCAGCCGTCTATACGGATACGGTGACGGTCACTGTAACTTATTAAGGTCGGCCGTATCGACGGTCGATGCCAGGGGGTGGCAAATGAATTGGGCAAAGCTGGCTCCAGCTTTGGTGGGAGCATTGCTGTTCGGCGGTGTGCAGGTCCGCGCGGATTCGCTTCAAGTACAACCTGCTCTCGTCGATGTCCTCGCGCCCGGCGCGGCGTCGACTATCACGCTTCGCAACGAAGGGCCGACGCCCACCAACGTGCAGATACGTGTCTTTCGCTGGTCACAGTCCAATGGTCAGGAAATGCTGCAGCCCACGGAAGATGTGGTTGCCTCTCCTCCAGCCGTCACGCTGCTGCCGGGCACCGACTATGTCGCCCGAATCGTGCGGGTGGCCAAGCGGCCGGTCGCGGCCGAGGAGGCCTATCGCCTGCTCGTCGATGAGCTTCCGGACGCCAGTCGGGTCAAGACCGGCACGGTGAAGCTGCTGGTTCGCCACTCGATCCCGGTCTTCTTCGGTTCGCCGGACAGGACACCTCCGGCCGTGGACTGGACGGTATCAAGGCAGGACGGCCGGTTGATCGTTTCGGCCCGCAACAAGGGCGGCAAGCGTCTGCGCATCTCCGCGCTGTCGCTGCGCGATGCCGGCGGGCACAAGATATCATTCGGCGGGGGTCTTGTCGGATACGCGCTCGGCCAGTCGACAATGCGATGGGCGGCACCGACCGGTGGGCGCAAATTCGCCGCCAAGGGATCGGTGTCGATCTCGGCTCAGGGCAACGAGGGCACGATTAACGCCGTGGCGCCGGTCGTCGCCGCGCCGTGAATGCGGCTTGTTTCCTGACATTGTCGATACTTGTTGCCACGCTGACACAGTCCAACCAAGCAGCCGGGGCGGTCCAGCAGCTTCAGCTCGACGTCTTCATCAATGGCGCCGCCACCAACCAGATCGCGGCTTTCGTGTCTCCAGACGGCCAGCACCTTGGCGCAACGCCCGACGAGCTGCAGGCATTGGGGCTGGACCTTGGCAAGCAGGTCCGGTCAGCGGCAGTCCCCATCATGCTCGACACGGTGCGGGGGCTGGCCTATCGCTACGAGGTGCAGGAGCAGCGCGTTTTCCTGACGATCAGCAATGGCTTGCGCGGGACGATATCCTACGACGCGACGCCAGGCCATGAGGCCGCGCCCGACGTTCGGGCGGGGTTCGGCGGTGTCCTCAACTACAATCTGTTCGCGGCGTCGCGGCAGGAGCCCGATGCCGGCGGCTTCACCTTCAGTGGCGTTTCCTCCACCCTCGACGCGCGCGTCTTCTCGCCGGTGGGCACGTTCAGCCAGTCGGCGATAGTGCGGCTGGCGGAGGACGGTCGCGCCGATGCCTTAAGGCTCGACACCGCCTATACTTACTCTGATCCGGCGTCGCTGATGACGTATCAGGCTGGTGATGCGATTTCCGGCGGTTTCGCCTGGACCAGGCCGATCCGCATCGGCGGGCTTCAGGCGCGCCGCAATTTCGGTCTTCGTACCGATCTGATCACCCAACCGCTCGCATCGGTGAGCGGCAGCGCGGCGGTGCCGTCGACGGTCGACGTCTATGTCAATGACCTCAAGACCTATTCACACGCCGTCGACAGCGGCCCGTTCCAGATCACCGACATTCCCGTTACCACCGGCGGCGGGCAGGCAGTTGTCGTACTGCGTGATGCGGCTGGCCGTGAAACGCGCACGAGTGTGCCGTTCTACGCCTCGCCCAGCCTGCTGCGGCCAGGCCTGTTCGACTTCTCGCTCGAGGCCGGCCTGCCGAGGCTAGGATACGCGACGACGTCGGATGCCTATGCCGTCAACCAGCCAGTCGTGTCGGCAAGCTTGCGCAAAGGCATCTATGACTGGCTGACGCTGGAAGGCCACACGGAGGCCGGCAAGGATCTGGTCAATGGCGGATTGGGCATGGTGATGCGTACCGGCTCGCTTGGCGTCGCCTCGTTTGCTCTGGCCGGCAGTCATAGCGGAGCCGGCAGTGGGCTGCAGTCCTATGCCTCCTACGAGATCAGGGTCGGCACCCTCAGCGTAAATGCCAGTTCGCAAATGACCTTCGGTTCCTATGACGATCTCGCCTCGGAGACCGACCGGCTTCAGGACAGCGGAACGCCTGGCCAAGCCTTCTTCAATCTGTTGTCATTCGATCCCGGAGGCGCGGATGCCCGGTCCCGATCCAGGCCGCCGAGGATGGTGAACAGCATTTCCGTCGGAACGCCGTTGTCTTTCGACAGCGGCAGCATCAGCGCAAGCTACATCGACCTGACACCGGCCAGCGGCGAGAGCTCCAGGATACTCACCGCCTCCTATTCGCGAACGTTGCCTTTCGGCTATCTCAACGCTACCGCCTTCGCCGAACTTGGCGGGCGACGCAACGCCGGCCTCTTCGCCGGACTGTCCATCCCCATCGGCGGCGATGCAATGGCATCGAGCGCTGTTTCAGCCGACAGGCACGGGGTCGAGGCGATCGCCGACGTGAGCAAGCCGCTCGGCGAGGAACCGGGCAGTGTCGGCTGGCGGACCAGCCTCAGCCAGGGCCGATCTTCGGAGGGTTCCGCGGCGATCTCTTATCGCTCTTCCCATGGACGTGCCGATGCCACCGTCGGGCGTTCAAGCTCGGGCACCACGGCGACAGCCCAGTTCGACGGGGCAATCGCAACGATGGGATCCGGCATCTTCCTGACGGACAGGATCGACGATAGTTTCGCCATTGTTGAAACCGGTTTGCCCGGTGTCGGCGTGCTCTATGAAAACCGCCCCATAGGTGTCACCGATGCAAAGGGTCGGTTGCTGGTGCCAGGCCTGCGCGCCTATCAGCGGAACAAGGTTGCCATCGAAACGACCAATCTGCCCGTCGATGCCGATGTCGCGAGCACGCAGGACGTCATCGCACCAGCCGATCGAGCCGGCGTGCGAGTCGATTTTCGGGTTCGCACCAACGTCGGTGCCGCGGTCCTGGTCCTGTCGGGTCCAGACGGACAGAAGCTCGAGGTCGGGTCGCACGCTGCGATCAACGGCAAGCAGGACTTCGTCATCGGCTATGACGGGCGTGCCTATGTAAAAGGACTGGCGCAAAAGAACACCGTCGTTGCCGAGACCGCCAAGGGTTCGTGCCAGGCATCGTTCAGCTACACACCGAAAGCAAACCAGCAAGTGGTCATCCCGGTCGTCTGCCGCTGACGCCCGACCGGCCGTGGGGGGCCTGTCAGTAAGTCACTGTCACGACGATCGTGTCGGTGTACGCTCCAGGCGCGGGCGTGGTCTGAGCCGGGGCGCGGGCGTATACGGTGTACGCTTGGTCCAGCCCGGTTCCGGTGCCGCTAGAGGTGTCGGTGCCGATCGTATTTCCCCAGACAGTGGTCCTGCCGCTGTTGCTGTAAAGCGAATAGGTGACGGTCTTGACGCCGCTCGTCATCTTCCTGCTGGCGACCGTGGCGCCGGAACCGCTGCCCGCGCTGAGCCCGATATTGTAGGGCGTCGAGTCGGTGCAGCGAACGGTGACCGAACCCGTCGAATCGACATTGGACGCCAGTACCCCGACGGAGCCAAAGTTCACGTTGGTGGCCGAGACGTTGCAGTTCGCGTTGATTGTCGCGGTCCAGGTGGAGCCGCTGGATATCGCCTGCCTGGCGCCTGTCGGGCAAACCGCGGCGGTCTTGTAGTCATAGCCGGCGGCCGGCGCGGTGGTCATGGTCCAGACATACGATCCAGGTCCCGCGGTGGTCTGATTGGCGAAGACCCTGCCGTAGACTGTCAGCGTGGTGCCGGCGCTGCCCGAGGAACCCAAAGCGAGATCGTAGGTCGTCCCGATGGGATAGAGCCCGTAACTGGTCGTGGCCAGACCCCAGGACCCCCAGATCGTCGTTCGCGACGGGTCGCTGTAGAGTTCGTGGACCAGTCGCTCGGAGCCGGACGCCAGCCGGCGGTTGCCGGCCGCGTTGGTCTGGCCGGGTGAAAGTTCCACGCAAAGGCGCACGGTCTGGTTGGCCGTGCCGGTGCAGTTGATCGAGAAGGTCGCCGTCGTGTCATCAACGGCTCCGCTCAGGATGTCCACCGCTCCGTACGATCCATTGGCGGCCGTAATAGAGCAGCTCTGCGATCGGGCTGGCTGCAGACTCGAAGCGAGGAGTATTGTGACCAGCACTGCCCGCAGCTGAGCTGTCCACCGAAGCGAACGGCATAGCCGTCGAAGTTTCCAGAGACCTGATCCGTTGCCTTCCATGGAGTCTGCCTATCACGGGGCCGAGAGCAATTCAAAGCAGGCTCAACCGTTGACGCGGCTCCTGCGTGAGTGCGGCGGTATGAGGCGTAAACCCCAGTCGACGCCGTCGAAGCGCGACGACTGCTTCTGGCGTAACCGTGACTTCCAGTGTGGTCGCTGGAGATGTCTTCTGTGGATGGCTCCCGTATTGCAAGAGGTAATTCGTTGTTCTGGCGCATTGGTCGGGTGCAGTCTCCTGTCCGGCCTGTTCATGCAGCCGTTCGAAGCTGCTGGCCCTGATGGGGTCCGCGAACAAGGTCCCAATCTGCTTTGCAGGCTATGATGCCTCAGACATCGCATGGGTTGTCCATGTTCCCGGCCTGACCGGTCTCGCCATCACATCGCGTCGCTCTTACAACCTCATGGAGCCGATTGATCAGCTCGATCTGATTTCTGCTTCAGTGTCTCGTCTGCTGCGCAACTTACGCTGCAAGGTTCGGAGCATGACGCGCTTGATAGGTTTCGCCGCGCGTCATGATAGCCCACACCACGCGGGCCATCTTGTTTGCCATAGCTACGCTCGCCACGCGCGCTGGCTTCCTGGCGAGCAACGCGAGGAGGCGCGGGTCCGCAGCCTCGGGCTTATGCCTTGCCCGTCGGATCAGAGAGGTCGCGCCGATCACAAGGAGCTTTCTCAGGTACCGGTCGCCCATCTTGGTGATGTGCCCGAGACGGTCCTTTCCGCCGCTCGAGTTTTGCGAAGGTGTCAGCCCGAGCTAGGCGGCAAACTCTCGACCCGAGCGGAACCGACCCGGATCAGCAACCGACGCCGCCAACGCAGTGGCACCGATCGGGCCAATGCCAGGTATCGTCGATAGACGCCGTGCCACATCATTCGTTCTTTGCTGGGCAAGGATCGACCGGTCGATGGTCTGGAGCCGGGCATGGGTGTCGAGCACCTGCTCGCACAGGAGACACAGAACCTGCAGTGCCATTGCCGGTACATCCAATGCGGATTTCTTCGCGGCTATCTGGCGCGCCAGCTTAGGCGCCCGCTCCAAACCTTCGGGAATATCGATGCCGAACTCGGCCAACAGGCCGCGGATCATATTCACCAGTTGCGTGCAACTGCAAAATTGAACTCTACGACCGAGATTAGGCGCAAAGCAGCCATCCAGAGTTCGGTCGGCGAAAGTCGACTTTGGATCAAAAGCTCTGCCACATGGCTCCGCCCCCTACCGCTCCTCCACAATCCACAAACAAGCGGCCGTCACGAACAGCACGATCAGCCCGAACAGGATGCGCCTTGCTCCTTCCGGCATCTGCAGGATCGTCAGCCGCGTCGTCAGCACGGTCACGATGAGCGCGCCGATGATGGTGCCGGTGTAGCTGCCGCGGCTACCGAAGATGGAGGTGCTGCCGATCACGGCGGCGGCGACCGAGGGCAGGACCTGTCCATCGCCCGAAACTGCATTGAATTGACGTAGGTGAACGTTTGCCGGGAACGATCGAGCGGCGCATTTCCGAGGCCGGCACTCTGGCGATCGGCGCACCGATCGATTTTCTCGACGATCCCACGCAGCCGCGCCGGATGGTCTTGATGGTACCGACAGTGATCCTGCGCGAGACGGCGTGACGGAGCTGGGACATGGCTGGCAGCTATCCAGCCCCCATCTGGCCTGCCAAGTCAGCCAGCATCGGCCTTTGCCCGGCAAGCATCTTGACCTCGGCCTCGGGCAGGCTGAACCAGCCGGCCCTGTCGACCTCCGGAAACGCTTTCATCGACCCGGACCGCGGTGGCCATTCCATCGTAAAACTGTTGCTCTTGATGGCGGCGACACCGATCTCGGCCCGTGCCTCGACCGACCAGGCGATGACGATCTTGCCGCCCGGTTGCTTGTAGTCGCCAAGGCGTGCGAATGGGCCTTCGACGGTGATGCCGAGTTCTTCCGCGGTCTCACGTCGCGCGGCTGCCAGTTCGTCCTCATTCTCCTCGACGAGGCCTTTCGGGATCGACCAGGCGCCATCGTCCTTCTTCGCCCAGAACGGGCCGCCGGGATGAACCAGAAGCACCCGGATATTCCCATCGCTTCGACGATAAATCAGCAGGCCCGCACTGCGTTTCGCCATGATTGCATGTCCGTTTGCGGCGCTGGTGCGAGATCGGCCGATTCTTCAGGGATCATGCGTGCCGAACTTGCACCGGGAAATTGCGACGCTATGTCAGATTCATCCGCATTGCACCTCAGCCGCGAGTTAGGCAATCTGATACATCTTTTCTGGGGCGGCGTCGAAAGCCAGGTGGGACGTCCGGAATGCAACTCAGTCTGATCGGCTACTACAGCGACTTCGTGGTCTATCCGCTGGCGATCGCCCTCTTGGGGGTGGCCGGGCTGGTCGAGGCCGGGGAAGAGGGCGCGCCGGAGTGGATCGGCACGGTGCTGATCTGTCTCGTTCTGTGGACGTTGATCGAATACGTCCTGCACCGCTTCGTCCTGCATCACGTCCCCTACATCAGGGATCTGCACGACCGTCACCATGTCGAGGAACGCAGTCCGGTGGGCACGCCGACCTGGCTCAGTCTCGGCGTGCATGCGCTGATCGCATTGCCCGTCTGGCCGGTTTCCGGTTTCGCGACCGCCAGCGCGGTCGGCTGCGGCCTGATGCTGGGCTATCTCTGGTATGTCAGCGTCCACCACATGATCCATCACTGGCATCCCGCCCACCCCAGCTATCTCTACACGCTCAAGCGCCGCCACGCGGTGCACCACCATATCGACGACAACGCCAATTTCGGCGTGACGTCGCTGTTGTGGGACCGGGTTTTTGGCACGGCGCGGCTTTGAGAGGCAGTAGGGCAGTAGGGCAGTAGGGCAGTAGGGCAGTAGGGCAGTAGGGCAGTAGGGCAGTAGGGCAGTAGGGCGGCCGTTCAGCGCCGCTTGCCGCGGGTGGCGGGGGACTTGGCGCCGCGAGGGCCGCTCTGCACCGGCGTGTTGTGCTGGTTTTCGTCCGAGAGTTTCCGCCAGCGGGCCAGGCGCTCGGGATCGAGCGTGCCGGCCTTGATGGCGGCCTGCACCGCGCAGCCCGGTTCGTGCACATGGGTGCAGTCGCGGAATTTGCACAGCGGTGCAAGCTCGGTGATCTCGGCAAAAAGCGTGTCGATGCCATAGCCGACGTCGCTGACCTGCAAAGTGCGCATGCCCGGCGTGTCGATCACCCAGCCGCCGCCGGCAATGGCATGCAGCGAGCGCGCCGTGGTGGTGTGGCGGCCCTTGGCGTCGTGTTCGCGAATGGCGCCGGTCTGTTGCGGCGATTGCTGCGCCGATCCGGCCAGCGTGTTGACCAGTGTCGATTTGCCGACACCGGAGGAACCGATCAGCGCCACCGTCTGGCCCGCGCCGCACCAGGCGGCCAGCGCCGTCGCGGCATCCGACGTGCGCGGGTTCAGCGTCACCACGGCCAATCCGCGCTGCAGCGCGGCGGCTTGGCGTTGATACGCCTCGGCGTCTTCAGCCGTGTCGGCCTTGGTCAGCAGGATGACCGGTGTCGTTCCGGCCTCGTTGGCCAGCGCCAGATAGCGCTCGAGCCGGGCGATGTTGAAGTCGGCATTGCAGGAGGTGACGATGAACAGCGTGTCGACATTGGCCGCGGCCAGTTGCGGCACCCGGCCACCCTGGGTGCGGCGCTCCAGAACCGTCTTGCGGGTCAGGCGCCGCTTCACAAGCTGATCATGTGGCTCGACCAGCACCCAATCGCCGACGGCATAATCACCTGTGTTGGCTTGTGGCGGCAATGTCAGGTCGGTTTGCCCCGTCTGGGACAGGCCACTCAGGCGATCGCGATGCACCATGGCAATGCGCGTCGGGATCAGGCCTGCGTCATCGGGCTCAAGCTGATCGCCGAAGAAATCCGACCAGCCGAGGCTGGCAAGCGAGATTGCGGAGGCCGTCACGGCTTCGACCAAGGGCACGGCGTCGCAGGCATTGAGCAGTACCCCCGATAAAATGAGAGGCGCGGACCTCCCGTGCCGGGCGATCCACCCACGCCGCTGTATGGGCGGCATGGCGCGATTTGGCAAGCATTTCACGGCGACGGCCGGGCTCACCCGTCAGCGACCTCGATTGCCGCGATGATAACCAGGCGAGCCTCAAGACGAGAAGCCGCTCACCAGGCCGGAATCCGCATTTTCTTGACAAGCTGTGCTGGCCGGATGTTACTGCCGCCAGCCGCTTGGGCTGGGGGACTTGCCGTGAAGAAGACATATCTGAAGCCGGTGCTGGTGAAGCGCGAGATGCTGTCCGCCGTGACCGCCGCGCCTGCCACTTCCGGGCGTTGATCAGGAAGCCGTAGCGCGAGTAGCCTGACGCTTCCCACGCTCACAGCTCCTTTTCCGCCAGTTCCCTGAATTCGTCGGGCACGGAGCGCGCCGCTTCCAGCGCCACCGTGCCGTAGCCGACGGCCTGTTTGCCGAAGCGCTCGCGGATCTTGTCGATGGCGCGATCGGCGCCGAAGCGGGCGAGGCCTTTTTTGCTGCCCGGCCGGCGCTTATCGTCGGTCAGGCCGAGCGGCAGGTCGAGTTGCAGCTCGGCGCTCTCCTCCAGATGCGATACCGAGATGGCCAGCAGCGAGATCGTCTTTTCGTGGCGATGGTCGGCGAGTACGCCACGTACCAGGTCCTGCGCGATTTCGGCCAGCATGGTGGTCGCCGAGATCGGCTGGTCCAGCGTGATCGAGCGGGCGACGGCGCTGAGGTCGGCAAAGCGCACGCGCACCGTCACCGTGCGGCCGGGCCGCGCCTTGGCGCGCAGCCGGCTTGCGACACGGTCGGCCAGATGCAACAGTGTCGGCACGATGACATCAGCCACGGCGGGCTTGCGGCCAAGTGCCGATTGCGCACCGGCCGAGTGTGCGCGGCGCTTGGTCTCCAGTTTCCTCGTGTCGCGGTTCCATGACAGGGCGGCGAGCTTTTCGCCGGCAGCGGGGCCGAGCAGCCGGGTCAGCGCGCCGCTGTGCGTCCTCGCCAGTTGGCCGATGGTCTCGACGCCGATCTCGGCCAGCCTTGCCTTGGTCGCCGGGCCGACGCCCCACATCAGGCCGACCGGCAAATCGTGCAGGAAGGCCAGCTCGGTGCCGGGATCGACGACCACCAGCCCGTCGGGCTTGGCGACCTGCGAGGCGATCTTGGCCAGATGCTTGGTGCGGGCCACACCGATCGAGATCGGCAGGCCGAGTTCGGCCCGCACGCGGCGGCGGATCGCCGTGGCGATCTCTTGCGGTTGGCCGAACAGATGCGTGCAGCCGGCGACATCGGCGAAGGCCTCGTCGATGGAAATGCGCTCGACCACCGGCGTGAAATCATCGAGCACCTTGATCGCGGCGTCGCCCAGCCGCTGGTAGTGGCTGAAATTGCCGCCGACGAAGATCAGCTGCGGGCAAAGCTCGCGCGCCTTGCGCCCCGGCATGCCGCCGCGCACGCCAAAGGCGCGCGCTTCATAGGAGGCGGCGAGCACCACGCCGCCGCCGACCGCGATCGGCTTGCCGCGCAGCGATGGGTCGAGCAATTGCTCGACCGAGGCATAGAACGCGTCGAGATCGGCATGCAGGATGGTCGCTGTCGTTTCCAACCGGCCGCATATCCGAGGTTGCTGATGGGACAAGAACGAATAGGGAACAAAAGGGGACAAAAGGGGACAATTGTCAAGCGGGGCTGTGGAAAACTCCACTTTTTCCCACAAGGGGAGAAGGGTACGCCGCCCTACTACCTACCCAATATGCTCCGCCCTTAGCGCCGCCTTCATCCGTTCCAACGCCGGTGCGCCGCCGGCCGCCAGTTCGTCGGCAACGCCGGCGAGATGATCGTCGGCCTTGCGGTGCTTGCTGCCCCAGGCGCCGAGCGTGGCCAGCACCGGCAAAAGGTCGATGCCGGCCTCGGTCAGCCGGTAGATCGCCTTCAGCCCATGGCTCGGGTCGTCGCTGCGGGTGAGGATGCCTTCCTCCTGCAAAGTCTGCAGCCGCTCGGCCAGCGTGCGCGAGGAGATTCCTTCATCGGACTGAAGGAATTCGCGAAAATGCTTTTTTCCGGCGAAGACCAGGTCGCGGATGATGAGCAGCGTCCAGCGGTCGCCGAGCAGTTCCAGCGACAGGCTGATCGGGCAGCCGGATCTTTCGTGCGTCGACATGTCTATGGTTCCATTTTTAAATCACTTTACTATTGACATCATTTTTTGCTTGCGTCAATGGTTCCAAAAGTAAATCAATTTCCTTTTAAGCCGGCCAGCAAGGAGACGACGGTGAAAATGCTCATCCTTCAGATGCAGATGTCGGTCGACGGCTTTGTCGGCGCCAATGAGGACCATACCTGGCAGCTCTGGGAATGGGGCGACGACATAGGCTGGGACGAGGACCTGAAACGCGACTTCAACGCGTTCTTTGCCGGTATCGACACTATCCTGCTCAGCCGCAAGATGGCCGAGGAGGGCTATCTCAGCCATTGGGGCCATGCGGCGAAGAAGTATCCGGCCGATCCGTTCTATGCCTTCGCCCAGCGCATCGTCGACGCGAAGAAAGTGGTACCGAGCGACAGGCTGAAAGCCTCGCGGTGGGAGCGCACGAGGGTGGTGAGCGGCGACCTGCCGCGCGAGGTCACGGCGCTGAAGGTTGGCGAGGGCGGCGACATGGCAGTCTTCGGCGGCGCCGGCTTCGCCTCGTCGCTGATCGCGGCCGGACTGGTCGACGAATTCCAGCTCTTCATCAACCCGGCTGTGCTGGGCGCCGGACGCCGCATCTTCGACCAGGGCGGTTTTCAGAACCTCCGGCTGGTCGGCTCGAAGGCCTATGCCTGCGGCATGGTGGTTAACCGCTACGCGCCGGGTTGAGGCGAGAGAAAAACATCTGCCGTCACGTATCCTTTTTGTCCGCCCGTCCGTCCTTGGCTTTGGAAGGTCGCGCAGCCGCGATCCGCAACCCCTGGGAGACCATCATGGCGAGCATTGAGAGCGAGGCAAACAGGAACCACTATGCGGCGATCGTCGCCAATGCCGGCACGTTCAACAGCCCGCAGGCGATGATCGATTTCAACGACACCAGTTGGACGGCGCTGACCGGCGAACCCGGCGGCGTCGACTATATCGAAGTCGATGCCGGCGGCGTGCCGGCGCTATGGGTCGTGCCGAAGGGCGCGGACGAGCAGCGGGTGCTGCTCTACGCGCATGGCGGCGGCTTCCTCGGCGGCTCATTCTACACGCACCGCAAGATGGTCGGCCATCTGGCCAAGGCCGTCGGCTGCCGGGCATTGGTCTATAACTATCCTTTGGCGCACCAGGCGAAGCACCCGGCCCAGCTCGATGCGGCGATGGCGGCATGGAACTGGCTCGTCGACCAGGGCTTCGACACCAGGTGGATCGCGCTTGCCGGTGATTCCTGCGGCGCGGTGCTGACCTATGGCGTGCTGCAACGGTTGCGTGCCCAGGGCCGGCCGCTGCCGGCTGCCACGCTGATCATCTCCGGCTGGTTCGACATGGCGCTGACCGGCGCCAGTTATGAGACCAACCGCGAGAAGGATCCAGCCTTCGCCAGGGCCACCGTCGACTGGCTGGTGACCAACTTCATCGGCGACGGTGACCGGCTCGATTCGGAGGTCAGCGCGCTCTATGCCGACCTGTCCGGCTTTCCGCCGGTGTTCCTGCAGGCCGGCGCCGACGAGGCGCTGGTCGACGAAAGCCGCATGTTTGCCGAGCGCGCCAGGCATGCTGGCGTTGAGACGCGGCTCGACGTCTTCGACGGCATGCTGCATTCCTTCCAGATGATGGCCGGCCGGGCGCCGGAAGCCGACGACGCGACCGGCCGCTTCGCCGCCTGGGTGCGGCCGAAGCTTGGCCTGCCGGATGCCGGCGGCAAGGTTGCCGACAACAGGGCGGCCTGACCATGTGCCGGCTTGTGCATGCACGGCGCTTGCGCGATGCTGTGGCAACGCCGAGCGACGTGCCGCGATGAACCAGCAGATCCGCAATTCCCATGAGACGAGGCAAGGTTTTGAGCCGCGCCTCGACCCCGAAGGCCTGTTCGACCTGCGCTACAGGGCGTTCCTGGAGACGGTCTCGCATCTGCGTGTCCGCCTTCACCGCTATTGCGCGCGCATGACCGGCTCGGCTCTCGACGGCGAGGACATCATGCAGGAGGCCCTGTTCGAGGCCTATCGCAAGATCGGGCTGCTCGACGATGCACAGGCGCTGCGGCCATGGCTGTTCCGCATCGCCCATAACAGGTGCATCGACTTCATCGCACCCGGCGCACGCGGCTCAAGGCCGAAGCAGGCTATGCCAGCGATGAGATCGTGCTGCCGGTCGAGCCCGCCGGCCCGGGCGCCGGCCGCGCCATCGAGCGGCTGGTGGTGCACCTGCCGCCGAAGGAGCGCGCCTGCGTGCTGCTCAAGGATGTCTTCGACCATTCGCTGGACGAGATCGCCGGCCTGGTCGGCTCGACATCAGGCGGCGTCAAGTCGGCGCTCAATCGTGGCCGCGCCAAGCTCGCCGCTCTGCCGGCGCAGCCGGTCGCGGCGCCCGTCCATGACCCGGACGTGGAGCGGCTGCTCAGCCGCTATGTCGAACTCTTCAATGCCAGGGACTGGGACGGGGTGCGGGCGCTGACCAGCGCCGATGCCCGGCTGCGGGTTTCGGACTGCTACAATGGCCTGCTCTCCAACTCGCCCTATTTCGTCGAATATGAGCGCGGCGAGCCCTGGCGCATGCGACCAGCTGTGGTCGAAGGGGAGGCCGTGCTGGTCGTCGACAGGCGGCAAGACGAGGTCTGGCGGCCGGCCTATGTGGTGCGGGTCCATGCCGAGGGCGGCGTCATCGACCGCATCACCGACTATTATGCGTGTCCGTGGATCCTGGACATGGTGGCCGCCGATGGATGACGGATTTTATCCGGCGGCGTCCTATTTCACCGAGTCGGCGGTCGCCAGAATAATATCGGCCACTTCGCGCCGTTATTTGGAGAGGAAATCGGTGATAAGCTTGACCGTGGCATCCGGGTTTTCCTCCATGATCCAGTGGCCGGATGCGGGCACGATGGCGCCCGTCACGTCCGCCGCGACGAAGCGCAGGGTGTCGGCCTGTGTCGTGCCTGCCGATTTCTCCGCGCCGACTGCCAGCACCGGCATGGCCAGTTTGCCGCCGGTGGAAAGCATCGCAGGGTTGTCGATGGCGTCCTGGTCGAATGCCTTGAACTGTTCGAAGGCGTCATGCATGGCATGCGGCCGTGCATAGAGTTTTGCATAATGGACACGCGTCGCCTCGTCGATCTTCTTCGGGTCGGCCGACAGTTCGTTGTAGAAGCGGTCGAGGTAGATGCGCTCGCGACCCGCCACCAGCCGCTCCATGTCGGGGCCGCGGAAGTTGAAGTGCCAGAGCAGCGGGCTTTGCTTGATCTTGTCCCAGTCGCCTATGCCCGGCAGCGGTGCGTCGATGACAACCCATTTCGTGATGCGCTTGGGATATTGCGCGGCCAGCGCATAGCCGACCATGTTGCCGATGTCGTGTGTCACCAGATCGGCCTTGTCGATCTTCAGCGCGTCCATCACGCCGGCGATATCGACCGCCTGATTCTTCTTGGTGTAGCCGCTGTCCGGATGCGCCGAAAGGCCCATGCCGCGCAGGTCCGGCACGATCACCGTGTGATCCTTCATCAGCTTCACCGCGGCCCGCGCCCACATGTCGCCGGTATCGGCGAAGCCGTGCAGCAGCACGACAGCGGGTCCTTGTCCGCCGATGCGCACATAAAGCTTGGTGCCGTTGGTCTCGATCGACTGCGTCTTGAAGCCGGTCGGAAACGGGGTCACGCCCGCGGCGGCCGGACCGGCGAGTAACAGCAGACCAAGCATGATGACCAAAGGACGAAACATGATGCACTACCCCAAGCTTTTATTCTGCCGCCGCCATATCGCGGTCTTTTCGACTATGGCACCATGCCCTTGATTTCGTCAGGCACCGGTCGCCTGATTATGAATTCGGGAAAACCGAACAATGCTGAAGTTTGAATCCGCCGCCGCGTTTGTCGCGGTCGCGGAATCCGGTTCGATCACCGAAGCGGCCAGGCGTATGGGCCTGTCCAAGTCCGTCATCAGCGAGCGGCTGTCGGAGCTTGAGCGCAGCCTCGGCACAAGGCTGCTGGACCGCACCACCCGCAAACTCTCCATCACCGAAGCGGGGCGCGGTTTTTACGAGCGCGCCAAGCGCATCATGCAGGAGGTGACCGACGCCCGCGCCGAAATCGCCGAACGTCGCGGCGAACTCGCTGGACCGCTCAGAATATCGGCGCCGACCAGTTTTGGCATCCTCCATCTCGGCCCGGCGCTGTATGGCTTCCTGGCCAGGCATCCGGGGATCGAACTGACGCTTGATCTCGACGACCGTTTCGTCAGCGTGGTGGCCGATGGCTGCGATGCCATCGTGCGTCACGGGCCGGTCGTCGATGACGGACCTGTCATCGTCAGGAAGCTTGCCTCCAGCCGTCGCTTCCTCGTGGCCTCACCGGACTATATCGAGCGCTTCGGATTGCCCGCGACCACCGACGAGCTGAAACGCCACAAGGGCATCATCTATTCCATCCGGGGTGCCGCCGACTGGCGGTTCAAGATCTCGCGGCGGCTGGTGACGATCCGCCCGGAAACCGCGCTGCGCGTCAACAATGGGATTTTGATGCGTGACGCGGCACTTGCCGGCCTCGGCCTGGCGCTGCTCCCCACCTACTTCATTCGCACCGAGATCGCCGACAAGCGATTGACGGTCGTTGATGTCGGTGCAGAGCCTGAAGGGGCTACGCTCTATATCGCCTGGCCCGAGGATAGGCGCGGATCCGCCAAACTGCGCGCGCTCACCGCATGGCTACGCGATGCCTTTGGCGATCCGCCCTATTGGGAAGCGTGAATCGGCGCTCACTTCGCATCGTGAAAAATGATGCCGACGGTGTGGCGCATGCCCGAGCGCAGGCGGCTGACGCCGTGGCGCAGATTGACGCGGTAATTGCCCCTGGTTCCCTGCACCGGCCGGTTGTGGACGGCGAAGGCCACGGCGTCGCCCTGGCGCAGCGGCACCACTTCCACCCGGCTCTGCATGCGCGGCCGCTGTTCGGTCAGCGCGAACTCGCCGCCGGTGAAATCCTCGCCCGGTTCGGAGAGCAGGACCGCCACCTGCAAGGGGAAGGCGAGGTCGCCATATAGGTCCTGGTGCAGGCAGTTGAAGTCGCCGGGGACATATTGCAGCAAAAGCGGCGTCGGCCTGACCTGGCCGGCGCCATGGCACTGGTCGAGAAACGCGGCATGCGTGCCGGGATAGCGCAAGGCGATCCCCATACGCTCGTTCCACCGGTTGGCGACCTCGGCGAGCCGGGGATAGAGCGCGCTGCGCAACCCGCCGACGAGGTCGGGCAAGGGATAGCGGAAATAGCGGTATTCGCCCTTGCCGAAACCATGCCTGGCCATGTGGATATGACTGCGGAAATGTTTTTCCTCAGGGTAGAGGCCGGCGATCTGCCGGCACTCTTCGGATGATAGCAGCTTTTCCATCACCGCGCAGCCGAAGCCGTCAAGTTCGGTGGTCAGGGCCGGCCAGTCGTAACCGGCGATGCGTGTCTCGGCGGCTTCCACCACGGATGTGGCAACCTTGGTGTGGGCGTTCATACCGCGGCCTCCAGGTCCAGCAAGCCGCGCTTGCGCTCGATGCCCCAGCGGTAGCCCGACAGCGTGCCGTCGGCGCGGACCACACGGTGGCAAGGAATGCCGAGCGCGATCGCGTTGGCGGCACAGGCGGTTGCCGCGGCGCGAGCGCCGTTCGGTTGGCCAAGCCGCCGGGCAAGCGCGGTGTAGGTGATGGTGGCGCCGCAAGGGATGGCGCGCAGCTCGTTCCACACACGCTGCTGGAACGGCGTGCCGTGGCGCATGTCGAGCGGCAGGTCGAGGCCAACGCCGGGCGCTTCGATGAAGCGGGCGATGGCCGCGAGATCGTCGCGCAGCCCGGTTTTGTCTTCGACTAGAACCCTACCGGGGAAGCGATTGGCGAGGTCCTGCTCGAGCGTATCGGCATCGGAGCCGATCAGGATGGCGCAGACGCCAATATGGCTGCGCGCCGCCAGGATGTTGCCGATCGCGGATTGGCCGATGGCGTAGGTGATGATGTCGAGGGCGGCGGGTGCTCTCGCCGGCATGTGGGTTTGCATGAGGTTCATTGCCTTCACTCCTTCTGTGTGCCTGAACCCTAGCCACGTGCCGGGTGGCGCTCACTCCGATGCTTGCTTTCAAATTCAAATCTCGGAGCTGAACGGCAAGGTCGGCGCCGTAGAGCGCTGATCTGGACCATTCGTACTTCGCCCGAGGATGTTATGCGACGCGGGTGACGGACACCTCGCCCAGCACGAACACCTCTCCGCTCAACAGCCGCAGCTCGATCTCGCCACTCGCGGTGCGTCTCCATTCGGCCTTGCCATCATCGACAAGCTCGCCGATGGCGGCGAAGACCTGTGACTTCGCATCGATGGCCGCGCCGTTGGTGATCTCGATATGCGCACCGGCGGTGGAAGTCCTTGCCATGGTGCGCATCGCCGGTTCTCTCAGGTCCGCGAAGACTGGTGGGCTTTATCGGATATTGCCTCGCGGTCGAGCAGCGCGCGCTTGCGTTGGACTCCCCAGGCGTAGCCGGACAGGGCGCCGTCATTCCTGATGACGCGGTGGCAGGGAATGGCCATGGCATGCGCGTTGGCGGCGCAGGCGGCGGCGATGGCGCGGGTTGCTCTGGGCGAGCCGATGCGCTCGGCGATCTCGGCGTAGGAAACCGTGCTGCCGACCGGGATGTCCCGAAGGGCTTGCCAGACGCGCTGCTGGAAGGCGGTGCCGCGCACGTCGAGCGGCAGGTCGAGACCGAGCCGTGGGGCCTCGACGAAGCCGACGACGCGGGCGACCAGCGCCTCGTAGTCGCGGTCGCCGCCGATCAGCCGCGCCCTGGGGAAACGGTCCTGCAGGTCGCGCACCAGCGCGTCCGGGTCGTCGCCGAGCAGGATCGAGGCGACGCCCTTTCGGCTCGACGCGACCAGTATGGCGCCGAGCGAGGATTCACCGACGGCGAAGCGGATGTCCTCGTTGGCGCCGCCGGCGCGGTAGCGCGTCGGCGTCATGCCGAGCATGCCGGTGGACTTCTCGTAGAAGCGCCCGCTGGAATTGAAACCGGCATCGTAGATCGCCGTGGTCACACTGGCGCCGTCTTCGAGCCCCTGGCGGACTCGGGCGGCGCGGTGTGCCGCGGCATAGTCCTTCGGCGTCAGCCCGCTGATCGCCTTGAAGACGCGGTGGAAATAGCCGGCGCTGCGGCCGGCGGCATCAGCCAGTTCGCAGAGCGACGGTTCCGCCTCGCTCTGCTCGATCCTGCGGCAGGCATCGGCGACCATCGCCGCATTGCCGGCCTCCAGCGAAGGGCCATCCGGATTGCAGCGCCGGCAGGCGCGAAAGCCGGTCGCCTTCGCCTGAGCCAGCGTGTCGTGCAGTTGCACATTGCCGGGGTTGGCCCGCCGCGACGGGCAGGAGGGCCGGCAATAGCCACCGGTCGTCGCCACCGAATACCAGAATGCGCCGTCCGCCAACTTGTCGCGCGCGACGACGCGCGCCCAGCGCGGATCGTCGGTGACCGGCAACGGCGTGGATTTCAGATTCTTGGCAAGGGTGATGAACATGGCCGCATTGAAGCCGCTGAAAGACGGTCCCGCCACCCGTTTCCTGCCAAGCGGCTCTCGACTCTCCTACGCCGCGCGCTTGGGCTCCACCGCGAACGGGCTCAACCCAAGCCAGGTCTGCATCTTTTTGCCGATGGCCTGGTCGCCGGTCAGGGAAACCTTCGCGCCGGCCTTCTCGACGGTGAGCAATCCCATCCAGATCGCCGTCATTGTGTGCAGGTCCGTCGAGACGTAGAGGTCGACATCGAAGCCCGGATCGTACCAGCACAGGTCGACCTCGCCATGCTTCTCAACGATCAGCCACCACGACCGTTTGGACGCCGGGAGATCCTGATACAGGAATTGTATCACCGTGCGTCCCTCGGGTAGCGGCGAGGGGTTCAAATTGCGCCGCATGTCCCACATCAGCAACGAGGGATCGAGGTTTTTGAGCGACAGCCGGGACTCGACCCATTTTTGCCCCCAGAAACCCATCGCCTCGACGACGGGGCGCAAATCGCGGCCGGCCTCGGTCAGCCGGTAGTCGAAGATCCCCTTCTCGCCCGGGATCTCCTTGCGCTCGACGATCCCCGCCAGCTCGAGCTCCTTCAGCCGTTGCGACAGAAGGGTTGGTGACATCTTTGGCACGCCGCGGCGCAAATCGTTGAAGCGGGTCGAACCCGTCACCAATTCGCGCAGCAGCACCATCGTCCAACGGGTGCACAGCACCTCGGCGGCCATCGATAGCGGGCAGAACTGCTTGTATCCGTGCTGGGTCATGATTGGTGGTTCTCCCTCGAAGCTGGGATGAACATTAGCCCTTCATGATTGAAGCGACGAGTACAGAAACTGTACCGGCCCAGTACAGATCGCGGACTGGTTGGCGAGAGCCCAGCCATGCGAGCCCTTTGGCCGGTGCACGGGATACCCCTGTGCGCCGCAACCAGGAGACTACCCATGACCGCTTACGTTATCGCAGACATCAAGATGAAGGATCCGAAATGGGTGCCGGCCTACGCCGCCTCGGTGCACGACATCGTCCACAAGCATGGCGGCAAATATCTGTCGCGCAGCGGCAATGTGAAGACGCTTGAAGGCAAGCCGCTCGATACCACGCTGATCGCCTTGATGGCGTTCCCGTCGGAAGCGGCGGCGCGCGCCTTCACCAACGATCCGGCCTACGCGCCTTTCGTCTCGGCGCGTCAGGGTGGCAGTGACAGCCGCTTCCAGCTGATCGACGACACCGATCTGGCGGGGACGATCCCGTACCTGCCGAAGGGATGATCCTTCCACGATACATCGATTTCGGGATCACCAAGCAACAACAGTCACGGCGCTTGCCTGCCGGGCCTCCGTATTTCCGGCGGCCGGCCAGCCGTGCTTTTTCAAGAAGAATGGAATGAATATGAAATCAAATCTTCGCAACAGGCTCGTCATGGCGGGGGCCATGCTGGCCGTCTGCACCAACTTCGCTTGGGCGCATCAGGAAGCCGCTGAGGCCGCATCCGGCCCCAACCCTCTGGCCGACAAAGTACGGGCCGCGAACAGCCGGTTCCTTGACGTCAAGGCGGCGACGGCCGAGGGCTATGCGCCCATTCCCTGCGCCAGCGGCATTAACGGCGGCGCGATGGGTATCCACTACGTCAACGGCCAGTATCTGAAGGACGACAAGATCGACATCGCCCGGCCTGAAGCCGTGATGTACGAACCGATGGCCGACGGTCGGCTTAAGCTGGTGGCGGTCGAGTACATCACCTCGAAGGGCCCGGCGTCGCTCGATGGACAGCTGTTCAACTTCAACAGCGCGCCCAACCGCTATGGCCTAGGTGAATTCTACGAACTGCATGTCTGGGCCTGGAAGGGCAACCCGACCGGCACTTTCGCCGATATGAACCCGAAAGTGTCGTGCGAACACGCGATGGCGCCAAGCCAGTAGGCTCAGCAAGCAATGAAACCAGGCGGCGCCTTATGCCGCCTGGTACTCTCCCGGAGGGTCGTGGCGGCATTGGTTTGCCCCGGCCTCAGCCAGATGCGGTCAATGCGACGACGGTTCGGGCAGCGGCAGTCCGATCCCGGCGGTGTCGCGGCTCGCCTGCGGCAGAACGAAACGGCCCGTCAGGTACCAGAGCACGGACACGACCAGGATCGAGAGGTAGCCGTCAACGGCATAGTGCCAGCCGGTGTAAACCGAGCCGAACATGATGAATGCTGCAAAGGACCAGCCGGCGATGGCCCAGCGGCGCCCGAAACCGCTCAGGAAGAACGCGTTGAGCGTAACGAAGGCGACATGCATGCTTGGCATGGCGGAGATGCCGCCGCCGAGTTCGGGGCGGCCGCTTGCGTGAGCCGTAAGCAGATAGTTGGCATAGACGTGGACCGATGCGGCGTAGCCGTTCTGCGCCAGCGCGGTCTGCAATGCGGCAAACCGGTCGCCACCGTAGAACTGGTCATGAAAAATCGGGCCGGTGGACGACAGCGCCATGGCCAGGACGGTGCCGCACAGGATCGTCGTCAGCGCGAGCGCCCAGAGATAACGCAAACGTCCTGCCGGGTTGTTCCAGAAGGCGACGAACAGCAAGGTGCCGAACCATTGCACGTGCCAGCCATATCCGTAGCCGAGGAAAATGACGGCCGAGATGGGTTCGGCAACGACGCTGTGCGCAAATATCCAGGGATCGCCGCCATGCAGCCCACGATCAAGCTCCGCCAGCATGCGGTCGGCATAGAACGGCACGATGGCGGGAATGGTGATCTTGAAGGCGGTGAATGCGGTGATACCGAGAAAGAACAGGAGGATCACCGGTGCGGCGGCCAGCCAGCGCTGCCTCAGCATATCGAGCATGAACCTTGTCGGGCTTTGCCGGGCAAACGTCAGTGCCAACAGGCCAAGGCCGGCGGCAAGAAGCGCGGGCAGGAAGAAGGCGAACGGCTGGGCGTAGGATTGCGCCAGGTACAAATAGCGGCCCGGCTGCAGCCAAAGCGCGGCCAGCGCGTAGGCCAGGCACAGAATGGTCAACAGCCAGCCGCTCCTGGTCGCGGCGATGTCCAGGTCAAAAATGGCAAAGGAGCGGCGATCGCCGTCCGGCTGCCCGGTACGCATACTCATCGAAGGACATCCCGCCAGCTGCCCGAAGGATTATTCACGGTATTTTCGCCTATGAAGTATTACTATTCAGTTTCACTTTAGAAAAGACAAAAATTTCAAATATTAGACACATGTAATTTGCTACTTCCGTCAAGAAATCGCTGACAAAGATGTCGCCAGGCAATGCGTAAGTATTGACGACGCCGTTGCCGCTTCCGGGCACCCCGAAAGGTTGCCGAACTTCGACGGGATCGAGGAGGCCATCGCCTGGGCGGCGATGGCCCCTGTAAATCAGGCGGTCTTGTAAATCAGGCGATCCTGATCAGGCCGAGCTGGGTCAGCGCCGCGATGCCGTCGTCGAGGCCGATCTCCTCGACGATCCGGCCGTCGATCACCTTCAGCACGGTGGTGCCGGTGAAGCGCATGGCGCGGCCGGTGGCGGCGGGCAGCGAGCCGGCGAGGAAATCGCCGAAGGCCGGGCCGGTATGCGTGCCGCCGCCCTCCCATTGGCCGACGACATAGTCGGCCTCGGCGATGAGATCGGCGGTGGCCCAGAAGTTGAGATCCGGGAAGGCGGCGCGGAAATCGGTCATGAAGGCCTTGATGTCGTCGCGGCCGCGGCGCGGCTCATGCAAGGAATATCTGAGCAGCATGTCGGGCGCGGCGATGTCGTCGACGACGGACAGATCGCAGGTTTCACCCCAGAAGTCGGTGAACCATCTGACGACGACGGCCTTGTTGTCTTCTTGCTTGGTCATTGGGAGGTACTCTTCCTGTTTGCTAGTGATCATCGGCGCTGCCGATGGATCCGGGATCACCGGACTGGCCGATGACCTGAGGCAAGCAGTAGGACGATTGGCTGCGCGCAAAACTCCGGTTCTTGCCGGCCAATCGAAAGACGGGTGCCACGAACATGGGCGGGCGACGAGGCGTGTGGCCGCGTCCGGTAACTGTTTCTTCTCTGGTTCTGTCGCAGATTGCCCGTTGGCGGGGATGAGCGAAACGGAAGATGGCGCGTCAGGGTAAGAAAAGTCGCAATGGAGAGTTTTGGGCGCTGGCGCTCGAACGCGCTCATCTCGGCGTCTGGGACTGGGATATTGCAAACGGCAGCTGCTTCTATTCGCCGACCTGGTGGCGCATGCTCGGCTATGAGGAGGGCGAGCTTGTCGACACGGCCGATCTCTGGCTGCGACTGACGCATCCGGACGACCGCGAGCGGGCACTGGCCAGCGGCAACGCCCACATTGCCGGTCAGACCGAGGCCATCGAGACCGAACTCCGGCTGAAGCACAAGCTGGGTCACTGGGTGTGGGTGCTCGACCGCGGCGGCATCGTCGAGCGCGACACCGACGGGCGGCCGCTGCGGCTGATGGGCGTGCAGACCGACATTTCGAAGCAGAAGGCGGCCGAGGCGGAGCTCGAACAGGTCAATGTGCGCTTCCGCCTGGCGCTCGCCGCCAGCGGTACCGGAATCTGGCACCACGACATCGCCACCAGCAAGAGCTATTGGGATGCCCGCACGAGGGACATATTCGGCCTCGTCGCCGACACCGACGAGGTGACGGCGGACCTCTGGCATACTTTCCTGCACCCCGACGACAGGGAAGCCACCGAGCAGGCGCATTTGCCGACGCCAGGCTCGGACGCAGTCACCGCCTCGCAGTACCGCATCATCAGGCGCGACGGCGTCGTCCGCCACGTCGAATCGCTGGTGCGCTTCATTGCCTCTGCCGGTGCTGCTGGCCAGGTCCTCGGCACGGTGCGCGACATCACCGAGGACAAATTGCGCGAGCAGGAACTCGCCTATGCGGCCCGTCACGATGCGCTGACCGGCCTGTGGAACCGCTCCGCCTTCGACAGGCTGCTTGCCGACCACATCGCCACGGGCGTGCCGCTGGCGGTGTTCTATGTCGATCTCGACTACTTCAAGGCGCTCAACGACTTCGCCGGCCACGCCGCCGGCGATCTGGCGCTGATGAGCGTGGCGGCCGGCATTGTCCGTTGCCTGCCGCCATCAGCGCATGCGGCGCGCCTCGGCGGCGACGAGTTCGCCCTGCTGGTGCCCCATTGCGACGCGGCGCAGGCCGAGCGGCTGGCCGGCGGCATACTGACGGCTGTGCGCGGCGCCGATCTCGGTCTTGCCGCGACCGCGCGGCGGCTCGCCGCAAGCATCGGCATCGCCATCGTCAACGACCGGGCCACCACGGTGGCCGACGCGCTGGCCTGTGCCGACGACGCCTGCTACGCGGCCAAGGCCGCCGGGCGCGATCGCTTCGCGGTGTTTTCGGCCGAGGCCAATTCCGGCGGCCTCAACGCGGCGCGGCTCGCCGCCGACACGGTCGACGCCATGGAGGACGGAAGGCTGAAACTGTTCGGCCAGGAGATCCACCGGCTGGGCCGGCCATGGCAGGAAAACCGCCATGTCGAGGTGCTGGCACGCCTTGTCGGGCGTAATGGCAAGCTGATCCCGCCCGGCGAATTCATACCGGCGGCGGAGCGCTTCGGCATTGCCGCCAGGCTCGATCGCTGGATCATCCGCACCGCGCTGTCGCTGCATGGCGCGGCGTTGCGCTCGGGCGCGCTGACGCTCGGCTTCAACCTGTCGGCGCAGACGCTGAGCGATCCCGGGCTGTGGAACTTCGTCGACAGCATCATCGAGCAAACCGGGGCGCCGCATTCCGGCATCGGTTTCGAGATCACCGAAACCGCAGCCGTCACCAATTTCGACGCCGCCGAGACGTTCGTGCGCAAGGCGCGCGAGCGGCGCTGCAAGGTCAGCCTCGACGATTTCGGCGCCGGCATGAGCTCGTTCGAATATCTCAGGCGCTTTCCTGTCGATGCCATCAAGATCGACGGCTCCTTTATCGAGCACATCGCCGAAAGCCGCTTCGACCGCGAGATCGTCTCGGCCATATCAGGCATTGCCCGCAGCGTCGGCTGCGCCGTCGTGGCCGAGAAGATCGAGGAACCAGAGACGCTCGGCATCCTGCAGGCGATGGGCGTCGATTTCGGTCAGGGCTTTCTCTTGCACCGGCCGGAACCGCTGGAGCAGATCGTGGCGCGTGCGACCGGGCCGGCAAGCCGGGCACCGGCGCGCAAGGCATCCTAATCAGCTGGATTGCCGCATGGTCTGATGCGGAAATTCCAGCATCCCGGTCTCGGGCCGCCGGTGCTGGGCTTCCGCCACCGTCTCGATCAAGAGGTCGAGGGCCTCGCATGTCAGGCGGCTCGTCTCGTCATTGCCGCGCAGATAGTGGTAGGCGCGTTCGAGATGGATACGGGCGGCTGAAAAATCGCTGGTCAATGGTCCCTCCATGATCCCGCCCTAATGTATCTTGGCCGGCCCGGCGGAACGCGAGGTAAATATCCACAGCCGCTTTTTATTCAAATGCCGCCGAACCATGCCGGCGTGAGACCGGCACGGAGCCTGTCCGCGCCGCCCCTGGGCTGGCTGCCTTGCTCGTGTCGTCAGAACTTGGCGCTGAGCGTACCCTTGAGGCTGTGCTCCTGCGCGCCGGATGCAAGCTGCCCGCTATAGGTGAGGTCAAGGCTGGTTTTTTCCGTCAGGTGCCAGTTCGCACCCGCTTCCAGCACCAGCGCCTCGCGGGCGATCGGCACACCGCTGACATCGAAAGCATCGCTGCCGGTTAAGGCAAAGGTCTCGGTCGGCACCACATCCGAATAGGCGTGCTGCCAGCCGACCATTCCATGCGCGCGCAGCATCGTCGCGCCGGTCGTGATGTCGGTCGCCGTTCTCAGTCCGAGCGTGGTGTACGGCACGTCGCGCGTGATGCCGCCGCTGGTCAATGCCGCCGGGCCGCCGGTCTCGGTGAAGCCGTCGGCGTCGAGATGGACATAGGCAGCGTTGACGAATGGCTCGAAGTCGATGCCGTTGGCGCTCATGCTGTAGCCCATCTCGCCGAACGCATAGGTCGTCGAGGCGTCGTAGTCGGCGCTCAGCCGGTCGGCAAAGCCTGGGAAATCGACAGTGCGGTCGGTCTTCACCGTGTGCCAGCTGTGGCCGGCGCCGAAGCGCAGGCCGATCTTGTCGAGCTGCGTGCCGGCATAGGCCATGATGTGATAGCTGTCGGCGGAAGCCGAGGACCGGCGGTCATCGACGTCGAACGAGGAGTGCGAGTAGCCCGCGGCTGCACCCACCAGCCAGTTGTCACCAACCGGTCCGTCGACACCGATCAGCAGCCCGCCGAGGGAATGGTTGAGTTCGGCCGCATTGCCGTCGCTGCTGAAATTCCCCCGACTGCCGATCGCCTGTGACCACACCGCGAAGCGCTCAGGCGCGGGGGTGGCCGCGGAGCGGCTCAAGAGCGGATCCTTGAGGTCGACATAGGAGTCGGGGTCTCGCGCGTCGCCGGCAAGGCCAGTGATGATGCGGTCGGCCATGGTCTTGCGCAGGAAACGTGTCTCGTCGATCAGGGCACTGGTCGCGCTCGGATGGACTTCGCCCGAGAGCTGGTCGAACGCCGCCCGCGCCTGCGCCTCCGAGCTGTTGAGAACCGCGATCAGGATCGGATTGGCAGGATCGAGTGTGTCGACCGCGGCGCCGACATTTTGCTGGTTGGGGGTCTGGCCAATGCCGCCAAGCGAGACGTCGTTGCGGTCCACTTGCAGCACCACCGCGTCCGGCTGGTAGACCAGCGTCGGCGTCAGGAAGGCTGAACCGCCACCCGCCAGCAGCGTGTCGAACGTGCCGTTCACGCCGGTGCCTGAAGTGATCAGCGTGTAAGCGGTGTTGGCGGCGAGCATGCCGCTGACACTGGCCGTGCCTCCGGTGAGCGTGGTCGTGCCGGTTGCCGCGATAAGGTCGCTGGTACCAGTCCCCGTCACATTGACCGCTAGCGTCGAGCCCGCGCCGAAGGCGACGTCGCCCGCAACGGTCAATGTACCGATCGGATTTGTCCCGGTCGGGCTGCCCGGCGCGACCGTTGCTCCGGCTCCCGCATCGATGCCGCCGACGGTGCCGATGCCGGCCAGCGTTCCGCCGGCATTGATGGTGACATCCGAATTGGCGATCGAGCCGGCGATGTCGAGCGTTCCGCGAAGCACCATGGTTGTACCGGTGTAGCTGTTGGTTCCAGACAGTGTCAGCAGGCCGCTGCCGATCTTGTCCAACCCAAGGCCGCCGGCGCCGTCCTTGATCGTGCCGGCGAAACTGCCGGCGCCGGCGCTGAGGATTGCCGCTGCCCCGCCGTCATTGGTGATGGTGGCGCCGGCTGCTCCGGTCAGGTTGGTGGCCGTCGCGCCGAAGCCGTTCAGGTCGAATGTGCCTTGCGCGGCGACATCGAGCGTTGCGCCGGTCCCCGCTGTCAGCGTGCCGGCGGCCGCATCGCCAAGCTGCAAGGTGCCGAAGTCGACCGACAGTGTCGTGCCGGCTCCAACCGAGGCGCCGGCGCCGTCGAGCGCGACCGTGCCGGTGTTGCCGGCCGAACCGATATGCAGATCCGCGCCGGCGCCGAGCGTCAGCGGTCCGGCAAGAAGGGCGTCGATGCCGGCCTGGGCGGAAAGCGTAGCCGCCGTGCCTGTGGCCAGGGCGAGCCCGCTGTTGAAGGTTCCGTTGGCGCCGAGGATCAGCTGGGTTCCGGCACTGAGCGTCGCGTCACCGGTGCCGAGCGCGCCGGTGTTGCCGGCAATGACGACACCGGCCGTGATGTCGAGACCGCCGCCGAAGCTGTTGGCGCCGTTCAGCGCCAGCGTACCGGCGCCGGTCTTGATCAGGCCATTGGCTGCACCGCCCGAGATGATGCCGCCAAGCGTGCCAGTGCCGAGTGCGACGTCGAGCGTGGCATCGCCGGTACCGGTCAGGCCGATATTGTTGGCGAGCGAAATGCCGGCGCCGAGACCGAGCGTGGCACCGCTTGCGAGGCTGGCATCGCCGGTGCCGAGAGCGGTGTTGTTGCCGGCGATGACGGTGCCGGCGGTGATGTCGAGACCGCCAGCGAAGGTGTTGGCGCCGTTCAGCGCCAGCGTTCCGGCGCCGGTCTTGATGAGGCCATTGGCGGCGCCACCAGAGATGATGCCGTTGAGTGTGCCGGTGCCGAGTGCGACATCGAGCGTGGCATCGCCGACACCGGTCAGACCGATGGCATTACCGACCGTGATGCCCCCACCGAGGCCGAGCGTTGCGCCGCCGGCAAGCGAAGCCGCACCGGTGCCGAGAGCGAGGTTGTTGCCGGCGATGACGGTGCCTGCCGTGATGTCGAGCCCGCCAGCAAAAGTGTTGGCGCCGTTGAGTGCCAGCGTGCCGGTACCGGTCTTGACCAGGCCATTGGCTGCGCCACCGGAGATGATGCCGGTCAAGGTGCCGGTGCCGAGCGCGACGTCGAGCGTGGCATCGCCGGCGCCGGTCAGGCCGATGGCGTTGCCGAGCGTGATGCCGGCGCCGAGGCCGAGGGTGGCGCCGCCGGCAAGCGTTGCGGCACCGGTGCCGAGAGCGGTGTTGTTGCCGGCGATGACGGTGCCGGCGTTGATGTCGATACCGCCGGCGAAGGTGTTGGCGCCGTTGAGCGCCAGGACCCCGGCGCCGGTCTTGATGAGGCCATTCGCGGCGCCGCCGGAAATGGTGCCGTTCAGCGTTCCGGTGCCGAGCGCGACGTCGAGCCTGGCGTCGCCGGTGCCGGTCAGGCCAATGGCGTTGCCCAGCGTGATGCCGGCGCCGAGGCCGAGCGTCGCGCCGCCAGCCAATGTGGCCGCGCCGGTGCCGAGTGCGCTGTTGTTGCCGGCGATGACGGTGCCTGCCGTGATGTCGAGCCCGCCGGCAAAGGTGTTGGCGCCGTTCAAAGCGAGTGTGCCTACGCCGGTTTTGATTAAGCCGTTTGCAGCGCCGCCCGAGATGATGCCGGTCAAAGTGCCGGTGCCGAGCGCGACGTCGAGCGTGGCATCGCCAGCGCCGGTAAGGCCGATGGCGTTGCCGAGCGTGATGCCCGCACCGAGGCCGAGCGCAGCGCCGCCGGCGAGCGTTGCCGCTCCGGTGCCGAGAGCGGTGTTGTTGCCGGCGATGACGGTGCCGGCGTTGATGTCGATACCGCCGGCAAAGGTGTTGGCGCCGTTGAGCGCCAGGACCCCGGCGCCGGTCTTGATGAGACCGTTGGCAGCGCCACCAGAGATGATGCCGGTCAAGGTGCCGGTGCCGAGCGCCACGTCGAGCGTGGCATCGCCAGCGCCGGTCAGGCCGATGGCGTTGCCGAGCGTAATGCCGGCGCCAAGGCCGAGCGTGGCACCGCCGGCGAGCGAAGCAGCACCAATGCCAAGCGCGAGATTGTTGCCGGCGATGACGGTGCCAGCGTTGATGTCGATGCCACCGGCGAAGGTGTTGGCGCCGTTCAGCGCCAGCGTTCCGGCGCCGGTCTTGATCAGTCCGTTGGCGGCGCCGCCGCTGATGATGCCGTTGAGTGTGCCGGTGCCGAGTGCGACGTCGAGCGTGGCGTCACCGGCGCCGGTCAGGCCGATAGCGTTGCCGAGTGTGATGCCGGCGCCGAGGCCGAGCGTGGCACCGCTTGCGAGGCTGGCGTCACCGGTGCCGAGAGCGGTGTTGTTGCCGGCGATGACGGTGCCGGCGGTGATGTCGAGACCGCCAGCGAAGGTGTTGGCGCCGTTCAGCGCCAGCGTTCCGGCGCCGGTCTTGATGAGGCCATTGGCGGCGCCACCAGAGATGATGCCGTTGAGTGTGCCGGTGCCGAGTGCGACATCGAGCGTGGCATCGCCGACACCGGTCAGACCGATGGCATTACCGACCGTGATGCCCCCACCGAGGCCGAGCGTTGCGCCGCCGGCAAGCGAAGCCGCACCGGTGCCGAGAGCGAGGTTGTTGCCGGCGATGACGGTGCCTGCCGTGATGTCGAGCCCGCCAGCAAAAGTGTTGGCGCCGTTGAGTGCCAGCGTGCCGGTACCGGTCTTGACCAGGCCATTGGCTGCGCCACCGGAGATGATGCCGGTCAAGGTGCCGGTGCCGAGCGCGACGTCGAGCGTGGCATCGCCGGCGCCGGTCAGGCCGATGGCGTTGCCGAGCGTGATGCCGGCGCCGAGGCCGAGGGTGGCGCCGCCGGCAAGCGTTGCGGCACCGGTGCCGAGAGCGGTGTTGTTGCCGGCGATGACAGTGCCGGCGGTGATATCGATCCCGCCGGCAAAGGTGTTGGCGCCGTTGAGCGCCAGAACTCCGGCGCCGGTCTTGATCAGGCCATTCGCGGCGCCGCCGGAAATGATGCCGTTGAGCGTACCGATGCCGAGCGCGACGTCGAGCGTGGCGTCGCCGGTGCCGGTCAGGCCGATGGCGTTGCCCAGCGTGATGCCGGCGCCGAGGCCGAGTGTGGCGCCACCGGCCAAGGTGGCCGCGCCGGTGCCGAGCGCTGTGTTGTTGCCGGCGATGACAGTGCCGGCGGTGATATCGATGCCGCCGGCAAAGGTGTTGGCGCCGTTCAGCGCCAGCGTACCGGTTCCGGTCTTGATGAGGCCGTTGGCAGCGCCGCCGGAGATGATACCGGTCAAGGTGCCGATGCCGGCGGAAACATCAAGCGAGGCATTACCGGCGCCGGTCAGGCCGATATTGTTGCCGAGCGAAATGCCGGCACCGAGGCCGAGCGCGGCACCCCCGGCCAATGACACCGGATTGGCGGCGAGCCCGAGCGCATTGTTGCTGCCGGCGATCAGGGTGCCGCCACCGATGGTGACGCTGCCGGCAAAACTGTTGTTGCCGGTCAGTGTCAGCGTGCCAGCGCCGGTCTTGTCGAGCGAGATGTTGCCGGTGATCGCGCCGCCGAAATTCCCGGCGGCGACGTCGAGTGTTGCGGCTGCTCCGGCATTGCCGATGGTGCCGCCGGCGACGCCGGTCAGGTTGCCGATCGTCGCGCCGAAGCCATTGAGGTCGACCGCACCGGTGGCGGCGACATTGAGCGTCGCATTGCCAAGTGCCGCGCCGATCGCCGCGTCGCCAAGCTGCAGCGTGCCGAAATTGGCCGAGATCGTTGCCCCGGCGCCGATCGTACTGGCACCCGCCAGGGCGACGACACCATTGTTGGTCACTGTCCCGATGCCGAGCGTGGCGCCGGCGCCGAGATTCAGTCCGCCGCCGAGCGTCGCCGCAATGCCGGGGCCTGCCGACAGCGTGGCGCCAAGTCCGGCACCAAGATTTAGCGCGTTGTTGAAGGTGCCGTTGGCGCCCAGGGTCAGTTCGGTGCCGGAGCCGAGCGTGACCTGGCCGATGCCGCCCGGGCCGCTGCCTAGCGCATTGACGTTGGTTGCCAGCACGGAGCCGGCGCCGATGGTGAGCCCGCCGGTGAAGCCGGTGTTGACGCCGCCCAGCGTGAGTTGCCCCGCGCCGGTCTTGGTCAGCGCAGCCGCACCGGTGAGGGCGCCGTTCAGTGTCCCGATGCCAGCGGAGACGTCGAGCGACGCAGCGCCTGCGATGTTGAGATCATTGGTGAGTATGGTGCCGGCGCCGATGCCGAACGACGTGCCGGCGCCAAGGCTCACCGCGTTCAATCCCAGCGCCAGATTGTTGGCCACGACCAACGAGCCGCCGCCGCTGATCGACACGCCACCAGTGAAGGTGTTGACGCCCGACAGCGTCAGCGTGCCGGCGCCAATCTTGTTCAGCCCCATATTACCGGAGATGACGCCCGCAAAATTGCCGGCATCGATGTTGAGGGTGGCCGCTCCGCCCGTATTGGTGAGACTTGCGCCCGCTGCGCCGGTCAGGTTGCCGATCGTCGCGCCGAAGCCGTTGATGTCGACCGCGCCGGCAGCACCGATGTTGAGCGTCGCGCCGGCCAGTTGTGCACCGATCGAGGCATCGCCAAACTTCACCGAGCCGAAATCGGCGGACAAGGTCGCATTGGCGCCGATGGTGGAGACGCCCGCCAGCGTCAGGCTGCCCAGCGAAGCCGCCGTGCCCAATCCAAGCGTCGCTCCGGCGCCGATGTTCAGCCCGCCGCCCAGCGTCACATTGAGGCCAGTGCCGGCCGACAGCGTGCCGCCGAGCCCGGCGCCGATATTGAGCGCGTTGTTGAAGGTGCCATTGGTGCCCAGTGTCAGCCCGGCGCCGCCACCGAGCGTGACCTGGCCGATGCCGCCGGGGCCGCTGCCCAGTGCGTCGACGTTCGTTGCCAGCACGCCACCGGCGCCAATGGTCAGGCCGCCAGTGAGGCCGGTGTTGACACCGCCCAGCGTGAGCTGTCCGGCGCCCGTCTTGACCAGGGCGGTGCCGCCGCTGATCGCACCGTTCAGTGTCCCGGTGCCGAGTGCAACATCAAGCGTGGCGCTGCCGGCGCCGGTCAGGCTGATGGTGTTGCCGAGCGTGACACCGCTGGCGAGGCCAAGCGTGGCACCGCCGGCAAGCGAAGCGGCACCGGTGCCGAGCGCGCCGTTGTTGCCGGCGACAAGGGTGCCCGCACCAATGGCGACGCCGCCGGTGAAGCTGTTGGCGCCGGACAAGGTCAGCGAGCCGGTGCCGATCTTGATCAGCGAGCCGCCGACGCCGGTAATGGTGCCGCTGAAGCTGGTGTTGCCGCCGATACCCCCAAGCGTCAGCGCCTTGGCGCCGAGATCGACCGATCCCGTGCCCGCCAGCGAGCCGATGCTCATGCCGCCGGATGTCAAGCCGGAAAGGCCGAGGCTGCCGCCGGCAAGGGTGATGGCGGCATTGCCGCCGGTGCTGGTACCGGCGAAATTCGCCGCGCCGCCGACATTGACCGAAATGGCGGCATTGTCGGCGCTGCTCGAGCCGCTGAAATTGAGCGTGCTGCCGGCGCCGCCGACGATGATCTGGGCGTTTCCGCCGAGACTGTTGCCGGCAAAATTTATGTCACCGCCGGCGCTGGCGGTGATAACCGCGTTGGCGGCCGTGCTGGTGCCAGCGAAATTGACGATGCCGCCCAGGCTGGCGTTGACGATGGCATTGCCGGCGCTGGTGCCGGCCCCGTTGAGGGTCAGTGTCCCGGTGCCGCCAAGCGTGCCGGACATGTTGAAGATCGGCGCCGTGAGCCCGGAACTGTTCTGGATGCCGGCGCCCGTCAGCGTCAGAGAGGTGTTCAAGGCCGGAGCGGTGACGGCAAACGTGTAGACCGGCGCGGTGGCGGTGAACGATATGCCGCCGATCGTGGTCGACGACCCCGGCGTGAAGGCGACGGCAGGAACTCCCAGCGTGTCGAACGTCGCGGTTCCAGTTGGAACGCCGATCGGGTTCCAGCTCAAGCCGCTGTTCCATGTACCGCCGGCGCCGGTCCATGTCGCGTCTTGCGCGGATGCCGGCCCGGCGACCGATGCGATTGCTATAGCGAGACTCGAAACACCCAGAAGCAGAGCAATTCGATTGGAGCGGCACGAACGAGTCTGCCCAGGCATGATTTGCCCTCCCGCTTTCAGGCTTACTTCAAGATTATCTCTCTCTATCTTTATGTTCTTTATAGTTAACGAAAAGTTAACACCAGTGGTCAGGATCTACAAGTAGAAAGCAAAAATATCTATGTACTTTAGAGATTTTGCATACTCAATTTTCTTTGGTCTAAAGTCGCGTAAATTCTTACTTTGCAGCCTAATATAATGCTAATTTAGCGTAACTTCTCCAATAATATCGATTATCTTTGTTTTCAAGATAAAAAATATCTCAAGCGGATGAGGCGAAAAGCTCGTGCATGGACGGCGAGACCGAATCAGTGGCCGGTATTTGTCTGGGATGCTGCTTCGGGCGTGCCCATCCATTCTCGTGGTCAATGGCAGTGGTTCGCCTCGACAACCAGCTGTCGGGGCAGCTGCCCAAAGCTTTGCCATGCCTGGCGGCACGGCTAGACTGCCGTTTTTCAGAGGAGGGACCGAGGAGGGACCATGATCGTACAGGCCTGCATCAATGGCGCGCGTCCGCGCGATTTCCATCCGAAGCTGCCGCTCGACGCGCAGGCCATGGCCACCGATGCCGCGGCCTGCGTTGCCGCCGGTGCCGCCGAACTGCACATCCATCCGCGCGGTGCCGAAGGGCGCGAAAGCCTGGGCGCCGTCGACGCGACGGTGCTTGCCGTGCGCCGGGCCTGTCCGGGCACATTTGTCGGCGTGTCGACCGGCGCCTGGATCGAGAACGATGTTTCGCGCACCCGCGCGGCGATTGCCGGCTGGCGCGAGCTGCCCGACTATGCCTCGGTCAACCTGTCGGAGGCCGACGCGCCTGCCGTGATGGACCTGTTGCGCCAGCGCGGCGTCGGCATCGAGGCAGGGCTTGCCACTGTCGCCGATGCCGAGCGCTTCGTCGCACTTGCCGAGCACAGCCAAGTGTTGCGCATTCTGATCGAGATCGACATCCAGGATTTGTCCGCCGCACTCGACGAGGCGCAAGGCATCGCCGCCGTGTTGGAGCGCGCCGAAGCGCGGCGGCCGATCCTGCTGCATGGCGTCGACGCCACCGTCTGGCCGTTCGTGAGGCTGGCGCAGCAAAAGCGCTGGTCGACGCGCGTCGGCCTGGAAGACGGCAAGACACTGGCTGACGAAACGGTGGCCAAGGACAATGCGGACATCGTTGCGGCCGCCGTCGCTATCTTCCGGTCGGCCGGCTGAATGGCTCAGTCCTGGCCGCCGGCTGGTGCTGTCCATGTGCGAAGGATGTGTTTCTGGATCTTGCCGGAGGCGGTGCGCGGCAGCGCCTCGGTGACCAGAAACGCCTTTGGCACCTTGTAGCGGGCGATGCGGGCGCCGCAATGGCTCGCCAGATCAGCCGGATCGACAACGCAACCGGCTTTCGCCACGACGAAGGCGCGGCCGACTTCGCCCCAGCGTTCGTCGTCGACGCCGATCACCGCGGCCTCGGCGATGTCGGGATGGTCGAGCAGCACCATCTCGATTTCGACCGGATAGACGTTCTCGCCGCCGGAGATGAACATGTCCTTGCGGCGGTCGACGAGGGTGACGAAGCCTTCATCATCCTGCCGCGCGATGTCGCCGGTGCGGAACCAGCCATCGGCGGTGAAGGCGCGCTCCGTCTCTTCCGGCCGGTTCCAGTAGCCTGATGTGATCGAGGGGCCGGACAGCCAGATCTCGCCTGGCTCGCCGGCCGCGACGTCGCCGCCTTCGTCGTCGACGATGCGTAGGCTGATCATCGGCGCGGCCAGGCCGGCCGAGCCCGCCTTGCCTGCAATGCGGTCGGCTTCGACAGGCATGCCAAGCACGGTGCCGGCTTCGGTCATGCCGAAGCCTCGACCATGCGGATGCCTCGCGCCAGCCACCAGTTGATGTCGGCTGCCGGGTTGGGCGCGCCGCCGGTGAAGATGGCGGTCAGGGTGGTCCAGTTCGCCGGCGCGAAATCCGGGTGGTCGCGCAGCATGCTGGCCATCTGCGGCACGCAGAAATAATGGGTGACGCCAAGGGCTGGATCGGCGAGGCGCCGGTTGGTGGCGACGGCGTCGAAGCCGGACGAGATCAGCACCGTGCCGCCCTGCAGCAGCGGCGGACGCAAATTGGTGATGAGGCCGATGACATGGAACATCGGCGCGTCGCAGAGGAAGACACTGGCATTGCCGACCCGCCCCAGCACGCCGAAATTGACCGCCGTGGCCAACGCATTGCGCTCGCTGACGATGACGCCTTTCGGCCGGCCCGACGTGCCTGAGGTGTAGAGGATGATCGATGGCGCATCGCCGGCGGGCAGGGGACGGCGCGGCGCGGCTGCCTGCGCCTCGACTGCTTTCGCGAAGGCCGTGATTTCGACAGGCATACAGCGCCTGGTCAGCGCCAGGTCGATTGCCGTGTCATGCACCAGCAACACCGGGTCGCAATCCTCGATGATCGCCTGCTGTTCGGCGGCGGCCAGCCGCCAGTTGATAGGCACGAAGATGGCGCCGAGCCGCATCGTGGCCTGCTGCAGGATCAGCAGTTCGGCGCTGTTGCGGGCAAGCGTCGCGATCCGTTGTCCCGGTTCGAAGCCGTAGCCGGTTTCGAGAACGCCGACGGCGCGCTGGATGGCCTCGTCGAGCGCGGCATAGGTCCAGCGTCGGCCGGATGCGAGGTCGACACAAGCGAGACGATCCGGTTGCGCCCTGGCGTGCAGGGCCACGGGATCGGGCGTTGTCCAGGCCGGCATTCGCATCTCCTCCCAGATAGCGTCGATGCTGTCATCTGGCCTTGTCGTAGGCGCCGAGCCCAGGCTTGTAGCTCTTTTCATCGATGAACTGGCGGATGCCTTCCTTGCGGCCCGAATTGTCATGGAAGTTGGCCGCCTCCTGGGCGCGGACGAGATAGTCCTCGGCATTGTCGTAGGTCATCTCGGCGACGCGGCGGATGGCGTCCTTCGTCGCCTTGAGCGCAATCGGGTTCTTCTTCAGCAAGGTGTTGGCGACCTCGGTGACACGCGACTTCAACTCGGCCAGCGGCAGGCTTTCATTGACCAGCTTCCAGGCGGCCGCCTTTTTGCCGTCGATCAGTTCGCCGGTCAGCGCGTGGTACATGGCATCGCGCATCGACAGGAGGTCAACCACCACCTTGGTGGCGCCGCCGCCGGGCAGGATGCCCCAGTTGATCTCAGACAGCGCGAACTGCGCCTCGTCGGCGGCAAAGGCGAGGTCGCAAGCGAAGAGCGGACCATAGCCGCCGCCAAAGCACCAGCCATTGACCATGGCGATGGTCGGCTTGCCATACCAGCGCAGGCGCCGCCACCAGCCATAGGCTTCGGACTGCGCCTTGCGGATGGCGCCAAGACCCTTGGCCTCGGTCTCGCGGAAATATTCCTTGAGGTCCATGCCCGCCGACCAGGCGCTGCCTTCGCCCGACAGCACCAGCACGCCGACATCGTCGCGGAACTCGAGTTCGTCGAGAACCTCCATCATGCGCCGGTTGAGCGCCGGGTTCATGCAATTGCGCTTGTCCGGCCGGTTGAAGCGCACCCAGGCGATGCCATTCTCGACATCGAAGGCAACGGTCTCGTCGGTCATGGTCAGTGTCCTCCCGATTCACCACAGCTATGGAAAATTGCTATGCAGCATAGCTATCCTTATTGCTATGTCGCATAGTCTTTTTCGCTTGACAAGAGGGATGATCGCGGCGATCGGTTGCAGCATGGATGACGCAGAGGTTCACGCCAGCAGCGCCGCGCGAAGTGCGATGGCCGAGGACGCGCTCGACGCGCAGATCGGCTACAATCTCAGGCGTGCCTCGGCCTTTGCGCTCAACGATTTTGCGGTCGACCTGGCCGATGCGGCGCTGCGCCCGGTGACCTACGGGATGCTGGCGCTGATCGATGAGCGGCCCGGCATCCGCGCGGCCGAGCTCTGCCGCCTGCTCGGCATGAAGAGCGCCAACATGGCGCCGCTGCTCGCAGAGTTGGAAGAGCGCGGACTGGTCGAGCGCGACGACCATGCGCAGGACAAGCGCGTGCGGATGCTGACCCTGACACGGGCTGCAAGAGAAGCCATGCCGGGATGGCGGCAACAGGTTCGCCGGCACGAGGACCGGTTCCTGCATCGACTGACGAAAAAGGAGCGGGCAACGCTGCTGCGCATGCTGCGAATGATCTGGACGGACGAAGACTGAGAGCCACCTACCTAGCTTCTTCATTGGGTGCCGAAAGCCGCAGCACCAGCGCGGCGAGCGCGATCACCGGCGGGACGACGAAGCACCAGACATTGGCGAAGGCGTAGCCGAGGGCGGCTGCGGCGCAGCCGGCGGCGAAGACGGCGACCGCTGCCGCCATGCGCCGCAGGCGGGCGATCAGGGCAGGGCGGGCCTCCGGTGCCGTGCCGCCGATGAGGTCGGCGAGGTCGATCATGATCTGGGTGGTGGTGCCGGTCATCAGCGTCGAGGGCGGGGCGGCCGCCAGATGGACCCGGTGCACCGCGTTCTGGATAGCCATCGCGGCGACCAGCACCATGCCGGTGACGATCGCGGCCGCACTGTCGCCGCTGGCGAAGGGGCCGAAGCGGATCGCCAGTCCAGCGCCTATGACAAGCAGTGCCAGTTTGGTCGCCAGCAGGACCCCGAGCGCCTGACGTCCCCGCCGGCGCAAGTGTTCGCCGGCCAGCCGGGTCAGGATGACGACGATGCAGAACACCGGCAGCGCCAGGAGCTTTGCCAGCACGCCCGAAATGCCGAGCACCAGCGACGCGCCGAGGGTGACGAAATTCCCCGTCACATGCGCGGTGAACAGGCCCTGCAGCGCCAGGAAGCCGGCCGTATCGACATAGCCGCCATTGAGGCTCAACAGCAGCGGCAGTGTGGGCTTCATGTCGCATCTCGCGTCGGGGATCAGATAACGTCTCATATCCCGGCGCGGCATGCCAGTTCCGTGCGGCTCTTGCGGTCACGAGCGCGGCACCTTTTCCGGCTGCCGGCGAGACATGCGGTCATTTAAGTCGCCGCATCACAAACTTATTAGAACGCACTTGAGGAACAATCGAAACAAGGGCACGTTCATGGACGGGTGCGGGAGGAACGTGTCCAACTGTTTCGGAGCTCTCGCATGTCGCTGTCCGGTACGACAACCCGCTACGGAGGCCTCGCCCAGGCATTGCACTGGCTGACGGCTCTGCTCGTGCTTATCGCCTTCCTGGTCTCGGCAGGTGGTCCGCCGGAGCGAGTCTATTCAGCGGCCCGAGCCTCCACGCTCCTGCTGCATGAGTCGCTTGGCTTCGCCGTCTTCTGGTTGCTGGTCATCCGTCTGGTCTGGCGCCTGTTCGACCGCATTCCCGAGGCGCCGCCCATGCCCACCTGGATGGAGGTCGCCTCGAAGGCAACGCATTGGGCGCTCTACGCGCTGCTGTTCGCGGTTCCGGTCACCGCCATGCTTGGGGCCTGGTTCGGCGGTCACCCGGTAACGGTCTACGGCCTGGGAGCGATCGGCCCGTTTTCCAGCAACTGGGGCGCTTCGCTGGCGGAAATCCATGGCACGCTCGGCGATGTCATCATGTGGCTCGCGGGCCTGCATGCCGCCGCAGCCGTCTTCCATCACGTCTTCCTTCGTGATCGTGTGCTGAGCCAGATGCTGCCCGGCTTGCCTGATCCGTCCTCCGGGCAGGGTGGCTGAGCGCGGTCAATTCAGAATAGTCCGGATCGCATGATCGACCGGGTGCAGCCCGCTGGCCTGGAGGCACGCTCCTGATGACACTTTATGGGTTGAGGCAAGGCATAAACTTCATGGCGTCACCGCGACCAGGAACCGGTCGGGCGCCAGAGCCTCGGGGGTGACACCGAGGGCCGTGACATCTCCGGGCAAGGGCTTGCCGCGCATCAGCGCCGAACTCAGCCTGGCCAAGGTCAGCGATACCTGGAAACCGTAGCCGCCCTGGCCGCCGAGCCAGAAGAAGCCCGGCAGGCGCGGGTCGAAGCCGGCGACCGGCGTGCGGTCGGGCGCGAAGGTGCGCAGGCCCGCCCACGGCGTCGAGGGCCGGCCGATGCGCATCGAGGTCGCCTGTTCGATGCGGTCGACGCCGATGGCGACGTCGAGATCTTCCGGATACGCGTCGCAAGGCTCGGAATCGGTTTCGTCGGCGAGCGAGCCGATCAGCCTGCCGGCATCCGGTTTGAAGTAGAATTGTTCGTGCAGGTCGACCACCAGCGGCCAGCTGGCGATGTCGGTGCCTAAAGGCGGGTCGAACAGGAAGGCGGTGCGTCGTTTGGGCTGGAAGCCGAGGCTGGAGAGCCCGGCCAGGCCGGCGACGACATCGACCCAGGCGCCGGCGGCGTTGACGACGATGTCGGCCTGATAGACACCGGCGCTCGTTTCGACCCGCAAGCCACCGCCGTCGGGCGTAATGGCGCGGACCTCCTCGCCGGTGCGGATGATGCCGCCGCTCGCCTTCAGCGCCGAGGCGCAGGCTGCCAGCATCTTGCCGGTATCAACATCCACCGCGTCCGGTTCATAGACGCCGCCGCAGGTTGCCTCGGTGGCAATGACCGGAACCAGCGCGTGCAGCTCGGCCGCCGACAGGCGGCGCACGCTGGGCACCAGCGCCTGCAATTCGCCGGTCAGTCTGTCGATCGTGGCGGCGTCGCCGCGCCAGCCGACATGCAGCGCGCCGCGCCGATGGGCGACGAAGCCGCCCTCGACTATTTGCTGCCGGCTGGCCAGCGTCAGCGCGCGCACCACCCGGTTGCCATAGGTCTCGGTGAACAAAGCGGCGGAGCGGCCGCTGGCGTGATAGCCGAGATGCGGCTCGCGCTCGAGGACGGTGACGGCGGCCCAGTCCCGGACGGCGGCAGCCAGCGACAGGCCGGCAATGCCACCACCGATGACGACGATTTTTGGGGAGGGATTCGAATGCATCCAACAGTCGTAAAAATGATTTCGTACCCAGTCAAACTGCGCGACTTCCCGTGGTCGTTTGCGCCTTGAAGCCCGACGCCTCGCCGCCTGTCTAGACCGGCGTGCCTTCCCCCGCATCGAGCAGCCATTGCCGCACGGCTTGCGTCGGCTCGGGATGGCGCTGTTTTCTCGGCATCACGACATAGAAATCCTGCGTGCCGCGCATTTCGCCGCTGACCGGCTGGACCAGCCGGCCGGCGGCGAGGTCGGCGGCGACGAGGAAGCGGCTGGCCAGCGCTATGCCCTGGCCGGCGATGGCGGCGTCGATGGCGAGGCTCGTCTGGTTGAAGCGCATGCGCTTGAGCTCGGTCGTCATCTTCAGGCCGACGGCCTTTTCCATGAATTCCGGCCACAGATTGTGGGCATCGTGCAGCAGGACATGATGCTGGATTTCGGCCGCGGCGATTTCGGTTGCGCCGGCCGGCAGCAGGGCCGGGCTGCAGATGGCGACGATCTGCTGGGGAAACAGCAGGTCGACGATCAGGCCGGCGCCGAAGGGCGGGCGGCCTTGCCTGACCGCGATGTCGACGCCGTCGGCCTGGAAACTCGACAGGTTTTCGCTGGCCAGCACGCGCAGGTCGACCAGCGGATTGTGTGTCACGAAGTCCTGCAGCCTGGGGATCAGCCATTTGGTGGCAAAGCTCGGCGTCACGCTGATCGTCAGCCGCGCCGGCTCGGGGCGCAGCAGCAGCGTTGCCTCCGAGATCAGGTCGAAGGCGCGGCGGATGTTGGGCACATAGGCGCGGCCCTCGTCGGTCAGCGCCAGGCCGCGCGGCCGCCGCTCGAACAGTTTGGTGCCGAGATCGGCCTCGAGCCCGCGAATGTGCTGGGCGACCGCCCCTTGCGTGACGTTCAACTCCTCGGCGGCGATGCGGAAGTTGAGATGGCGCGCCGAGGCCTCGAAGGCGCGCAGCGCATTCAATGGCGGCAGGCTCAGGAAGGCTTCGGGCATGCAGGAGTTTTTCTACAGCTTAATTTCAGGCATTCTGGTTCGAACCGGGTGGAAAAACCAGCTATATCAGCGCCGACGATCCAAAATCACCGGTTGCGGTGCCCGCCAACTCGAAAAGGAAAACCTAATGAGTGTAGAAAAAGTGGCTGTTGTGGTGGCCGGTGGCAGTGGCATGGGCGCGGCGGCGGCAAAGCGGCTGGCGGCGGACGGGTTCAAGGTCGCCATCCTGTCGTCCTCGGGCAAGGGCGAGGCGCTGGCGAAGGAGCTGGGCGGGCTCGGCGTCACCGGCTCCAACCAGTCGAATGACGATCTGCAGCGGCTCGCCGACCTGACGCTGGAGCGCTACGGCCGCATCGACGTGCTGGTCAACAGCGGCGGCCACGGGCCGCGCGCGCCGATCCTCGAGATCACGGACGAGCAGTGGCACACCGGCATGGATGTCTACCTGCTCAATGTCGTCAGGCCGGTGCGGATCGTGGCACCGCAGATGGTCAAGCAGAAGGGTGGCGCCATCATCAACATCTCGACCGCCTGGGTCGCCGAGCCGAGCCCGATGTTCCCGACGTCGGCGGTGTTCCGTGCCGGCTTGGCAGCCTACACCAAGATCTTCGCCAACACTTATGCCGCCGACAATGTGCGCATGAACAATGTGCTGCCCGGCTGGATCGACAGCCTGCCGGCGACCGAAGAGCGCCGCGACAACGTGCCGATGCAGCGCTACGGCACGAGTGAGGAGATCGCGGCGACGATTGCCTTCCTGGCGTCGGAAGGCGCTGGCTATATCACCGGGCAGAACATCCGCGTGGATGGGGGTGTTATCAGGGCGCTGTGAGGCTGGTGCCGCATCTCGGCGGGCACTGATATCGCGGGTGGTCGAACCCGGCAACCGGCGTTCGACCATTGCGCGACATGCTTCGAACGGTCATCCTCGGCCCATGAATAGGAGGGGCCATGTCCGACACCTTTCTGCACTTGGTGCCTTATGAGCCACACTGGCATCCCGACGAAGCGGCCGCCACGGAAGCCGTGACGATCGCCTGCGGATTGTTCCCGCTGGCCGAACATGTCACCGTCGAATATGAGGAAGGCGTGACGTTCTTCGACGCCGGAGCCAACACGGAAAGCATCCATTGCCCGTTTTGTGGCAGCGATCTGGAGGACTGGTGGGGCGAGGCAATGGACCAGGCCGCCGCGTCACGCTTCGAAGACCTTTCGGTCACCACGCCATGCTGTCACAAGGCCACGTCGCTAAACGATTTGCGCTATGTCTGGTCGGCGGCGTTCGGGGTCTGCGCGCTGACCGTGGTGAATCCCGGTGTGGCATCCCTGGCCAGCGAGCAATTGCGGACGATCGAGCAAGCCATGGGCTCGCCGCTGAAGGTGATCTGGCAGCATCTATGAGAGGACAGCAATAGCCTTCTGCGCTTTCAGGTCGACAACCCTTGTTGGTGCGCCTACGCGGTCAGGGCCTCCGGCTGTTCGAAAAGCCTATGAAGTTCGGAGGCCGGCATCGGGCGGCCAAACAACCAGCCCTGCACATCCGTGCAGCCATTTTCCCGGACCAGGCGATACTGGTCCTCGGTCTCGACGCCTTCGGCGGTCGTCGTCATGCCGAGCGTGGTGCCGAGTTCGGCGACGGCCTTGACGATCGCCCGGCTTTCGGCGCTCTCGCACATCAGGCTGACGAAGCTGCGGTCGATCTTGATGCGGTTGAACGGGAACGACCTGAGATAGCTCAGCGAGGAGTAGCCGGTGCCGAAATCGTCCATGGCTATGGAGATGCCGAGGTCGCGCAGGCTGTGCAGCGTTCTCACCGTGTTTTCGTTGTTCGCCAGCAGCACCGACTCGGTGATCTCCAGCTCGAGCCGCGACGGCAGCAGGCCCGAAGCCGCGAGCGCCGAGGCAACCTGAAGCGATAGCCCCTGCTGCTTGAACTGGGCCGGCGAGAGATTGACCGCGACCTTGACGGGCGCGGGCCATTTCGCGGCGTCGGCACAGGCACGCCGCAGGATCCACTCGCCAAGCGCATCGATGACAGCCGTTTCCTCGGCCAACTGGATGAACTCCGACGGCGCCAGCAGACCGAGGCGCGGATGGTTCCATCGCACCAGCGCTTCGAAGCCGGTGAGTTTGGAGGTCTTTGCGTCGTGCAGCGGTTGATAGTGCAGAACGAACTGCTCTATGGTGACGCCGAGAGCCAGTTCGGATTCCAGCAGGCGCCGCTCCTGCAGCCTTGCATCCATTCCCGGCTCGAACGACCTGCAGGTGCCACGACCCTCCATCTTGGCCTTGTACAGAGCAAGGTCGGCATTGCGGATAAGGGTTTCCGAACGTTGCCCGTCGTCGGGGAAGACGGCGATGCCGATGCTGCCGCCGATGTTGATCTTGTGGCCCTGGATGGAGAATTCGTCGGACAGGGCATGAATGACGCGGCTTGCAAGCACGCCGGCCTCGTCGTTGCCGTCGAGCAGGAGCTGAAGGATGACGAACTCGTCGCCGCCAATTCTCGCCACCATTGCGGTTTCGCCGGCATACTGTTTCAGCCGCTTCGCCACCGCCCCGAGAAGCTCGTCGCCGACCGGATGGCCGAGCGTGTCATTGACCGGCTTGAAACGATCGAGGTCGACGCAATGGACGGCCAGCTTCTCGCCATCCCTGAGGCTTCTCAGCGCTTCGTCCATGGTGTCGGCCAGGAGGCCGCGGTTGGGCAGACCGGTGAGAATGTCATGCGTGGCGAGGTGCTGGATCTCGGCGGTGCGTTCCTCGACCCGCAGTTCCAACGTCGAGGCGGCATTCGCCTGCATCATCATCGCGCGCCCGATCGCATACCAGCAGGCCAGCGCCAGCAGCGTGACCACCGCGACCGCCGCATAGCCGGCCAGCTCGAATTCCCGCACGGACTGGGCGTCCATGTTGGCGTCGAACCGGCTGTTGGGAAAACCAGCCCAAAGACGCCATGCGCTTCTGGGATCGTTGAGCGAGAGTGGGATGACTTCGGAATAGATCAGGTTGGGGTCGGCCGTCGTGAAGGCATGGGAATCGGCCGCGAGCGCCGTCGACATCTTGTGCTGGTCGGATTCAAAGCCGTAGCCCGAATTGACGATGACATAGTCGCTGCTCGGCAACAGTTTGCGCAGCGCCGAGGTAAGCATGATCGCCGAGACGGAGCCGCGCAGGCTGCCGTCTTGGCCGAACACCGGAACCGAGAGGATGAAGCCGGAGCGATCGGCATCATTGCCAGTATGGATGAAATCGGTGTTATCGCAGGTGATGAGTTCCTTGGTGCCTATGATCGGCACGTTGAGCCCGTCGATGGCGCTGGAATTCGGATAGTTCGCCTTCAGCCAGGCAAGCTGTTTGGCCAGCTCATGGTATTCATAGGTTTCGATCTCCTCGGGGGGGCGGACCAGGGCATTCTGGTCCACCTTTCCGGGCCTCGCGTCCGCGGCGACCTCGGATCTCGCCTTGGCATTCACGATCAACTGGTCGAATTGGAGGATCGGCTCCTCGAGCTTGCCGGTCACCGCGTCGAAGCGGTCCGGGTTGAAATCCAGCGGCAGGAAGTAAACCTCGGAAATGGAGACATTGGTGGCGAGGTTGTTGTAGATCTGCTGGATTGTCGCGCGGCCTTCGTCGCCCAGATTGGTGCCGTGCCGGTCGAGGTTTCGGACGCTGGGCAGATAGGTCAAGGTCCGCACATTTTCATAGACGGCCCGCAAGGCGTCTTCGACGGTCTTGGCCGTCGCTCTGGAAGCTGCCTGGGAATTCTCGAGATAGCGCTCCTTGGCCAGCGCGTAGTTTCGCTGGGCGTCGATATGCAACGCCGCCAGCGTCGCCGCGCCGGTCAAAAGGATCACAACAAATCCGGCCGCTCGCCCGAATGCGTTCATCTGCGTCCCACCATCGAGTGACGAGGGTTATCCTAGAGCGGTTTAGGAAGCGCTAATGGGATATGTCTTTCTTTACCGGCCCCAAGCGTTAAGGCGCATCAAATCCGGCCAATCCAGAAGCCTTTCCTTGCCAGCGTGCAGGCCAAATGAGCAGGGCTTTTCAGTTCGCTGCCTGCTGGTCGGCGTCGGTGAGCGTGCCGAGAAAGGCGACGATGTCGTCGATCTCGGCATCATTGAGCGCCGGTCTGTCGCCAGGCTTCTTGCCGTTGAAGGGCGGGTCCCGATTCAAGTTCGGCCAGTAAGCCTTTGGCAAATCGTCATATTGCCTGACCGTACCGTCGGCATTTTTGGGGTACCAATGGCCGGGATCAGTATCACGGCTGGCGTACAAGGCGACCGCGTCGCGCAGCGTGTGGAACGTGCTGTTGTGGAAGAAGCTCTTGCGCAGCGCGACGTTGCGCAAGGTAGGCGTCTTGAATAGGCCGCAATACTCTCTCCGTCCCTTGAAATCGGTGCGCAGCGGGCCGCACAGGCCGAGATCGACATAGGCCGGATCGGCGTTGGCAGGGATCGCCGCATTGCGCGGCACGGCGATGGCGATCAGGCCGAAATCAGTGAATTGCGGCGGTTCGCCGTCATTGGCGGGTTCGCTGAGGTGACAGCTGGCGCAATTGCCCTTGGTTTCGTCCTCGAACAGCGCGCGGCCGCGCATTTCCTGCGCCGTGAGTTCTGCCTTGCCGGCGAGGAAGGCATCGTAGCGGCTGGAATAGGGATAGAAATCGGCAGCACTCTGTTCGAAGGTGCCGAGCGCTTCGGCGGCGGCATCGAAGGCGTCACCCGGGTGCTCGAACACGTCTGCGCCGAAGGTTGCCTTGAATGCGTCGGCATAGGCCGATTTGCGCAAGGCAGCGGCGACGGCGGCCTCATCCTTGTTGGCCATCTCGAAGGGCGAGAGCAGGGGTATCTTGGCCTGGTCCTTGCCATGGTCGGCGCGGCCGTCCCAGGTCAGGCCGCCGGTCGGGCCATTGTCGACGCTCTCATCGCCTTCGTCTTCGGAATCGTAGAAATGCTCGGTGAAGGCGGGCGCCGCCTGGAGATAGCGCAGCGACGGCACGGCGCGCACGCCCGGCTGGTCGAGGTTTGGCCCGCCCATCTCGACCGGCGAGGCCGAGGCGGGGCCGAAGGCGTGGTGCGGATCATGGCAGGACGAGCAGGCCTGCTTGCCCGAGGCTGACAGGGCCGGATCGAAGAACATTTCTTTGCCAAGCGTGGTCAGCGCCTCGGCGCGCGCGTAGGCCTGGGCGCGCGACATCGGGCCGGGGTGGACGCCATCCGGTGCCGCCGTGTTTGCGGGCGCGGCGAAGCTTACCACCGATGCCGCGGCGATCACTGCCGCCCGGCTTTTCCATCGTCCCGTTGCCATGCCTGAAGTCCGGTTTCGATCCCGCAACTAAGTATCCTGTGCAACGGATTCATGACCTGGCCTGGCGTTCACGAAACCGTGTTCGACGGGTCGGTAAATGTCACAAAGGTGACAAGGCATGGAAGTAGCTCCAGTCCTGTATTTCGTTGCCCATGCGTGCCGTCCTCCAGCCAGCCACGAGGCATCTTCCCATGACCAGGTCCTTTCTCTCGCTTTGCCTCGCCTCGACGGCGCTGGCATCGTTCGCCGGCGCGGCCCACGCCGCTCCTCCCGGCTACGACAAGATCGACACCGTCGTCGTCATCTATGCCGAGAACCGCAGCTTCGATAATCTCTATGGCGGCTTCCCCGGCGCCAATGGGCTGGCCAATGTCTCGGCCGACCAGGCGCGCCAGCTCGACCGCGACGGCAAGCCGCTTTCAGAGTTGCCGCCGGCCTGGGGTGGGCTGACCGCCAAGGGCGTGACGCCACCGGTGACCGAAGCGCAGTCAGCGCATCTCGCCAATGCCAGCTTCGCCATCGACGATGTTGCCGGCTTCAACGAGAAGACCTCCGTCATCACGCGCGATCTCTGGCACCGCTTCTATCAGGAGCAGATGCAGATCGACGCTGGCCGGAACGACAAGTTCGCCGCCTGGGCCGATTCCGGCGGCCTCGTGATGGGCCATTATGACGGCTCCGGCCTGCCGATGTGGGCAGTGGCGAAGAAATACGTGCTGGCCGACAATTTCTTCCAGGGTGCCTTTGGCGGCTCCTTCCTCAACCACTTCCAGCTCGCCTGCGCCTGCGTTCCGGTCTATCCCAACGCCGACACCAGCCCGGTGAAGGGGCAGATCGCCGTCGTCGAGGCTGACGGCAAGACGCTGAAGGTGGCCGACAATTCGCCGGCCTCAGCCCTTGGCGGCGCGCCGAAATTTGTCAATGACGGCGCCATCACGCCGGACTTCTACGCCGTCAACACCATGCAGCCGCCCTATCAGCCGAGCAACAACAAGCCGGCCGCGGGCGGCGACCCGGCCTTGGCCGATCCGTCCGTGGCCAGCACGCTGCCGCCGCAGCACGACATCACCATCGGCGACCTGCTGTCGCTGAAGGGGATCGACTGGGCCTGGTATGCCGGCGCCTGGCAGGCCACGCTCGACGGCAAGAACGCCACGCCGGTGCCGAACTTCCAGTTCCATCACCAGCCGTTCAACTATTTCGCTGCCTATGCGCCCGGCACGGCCGCGCGGACCACGCATCTCAGGGATGGCGGCCTGGAAGGCACCGAATTCATCAAGGCGATCGACGACGGCAAGCTGCCGGCCGTCACTTTCTACAAGCCGCAAGGCAATCTCAACGAGCACGGCGGCTATACCGATGTGGCGAGCGGCGACCAGCATCTGGCCGACCTCGTCGCGCATCTGGAGAAGAGCCCGCAATGGGGTCACATGCTGGTGGTCGTCACCTATGACGAGAATGGCGGCTTCTGGGATCATGTCGCGCCGCCGAAGGCCGATCGCTGGGGGCCGGGCAACCGCGTCCCGGCCTTCATCATCTCGCCCTATGCGAAGATGGGCACGGTCGACCACACGCAATATGACACGACGTCGATCCTGCGCTTCATCACCGCGCGCTACGATCTGCCTGTGCTCTCCGGCATCGTCGCCCGCGACAAGGCGCTTGCCGGCAATGGGGAGCCGCCGATCGGCGATCTCTCCGCCGCGCTTGACCTCAGCCGGTAGGCTGGGGCCGCTAACCGCCTGATCTGCGGATCAGGTCGCGGCCGATCGGCTTCGGCGCCTCGCTGCGCAGCACCAGCGCCGTGGTGACAGCACCATGGCGCGCCACGGCGTCGACGATGGTTTCCAGGTGGGCGGGCGAGGGCGCGACCACTTTCACGATGAAGCAATCCTCGCCGGTCAGCCGGTGCACCTCGGTAATCTCGGGCATTGCGGCGAACTGCTTCAGGCAGGGGCGGATGTGCTCATGCGTGGTGCGCACGCGGATGATGGCCATCATGCCGAGACCGAGCGCCGCCGGATCGATCACCGCGGTGTAGCCGGCAATGACGCCGCGCTCCTCCAACCGCTTGACCCGCTCGGACGTCGCCGGTTGCGACAGCCCCACCCGCCGGCCAAGCTCCGACATGCCGATGCGGCCATTCTCCTGCATGGTTTCGACAATGGCGACGTCGGTCGGGTCGAGCGGCGTGCGCTCAGCGTTGTTCTTCATGGGCACCTTGAATCCATCGGCAAGGACGTGATTTTTCCGATGGTTTCCCATTCTCGATGCCAACGCAAGACGCCACCATGCGCCCTCAATCGATTGGAGCAAGGCGACATGACGCATTTCATCAACCTGCCGGGAAGCGGCGGTTCGGGTCCGGGCCATTGGCAATCGCGCTGGGAAAGCGTCAATCCGGCGATGCGGCGCTTCCAGCCGTCAAGCTGGGATTTGCCCGATTTCACCGACTGGCTGGCGGCGCTGGAAGCTGCGGTGATCGCGGCGCCGGAGCCGCCGGTGCTGGTCGCGCACAGCCTGTCCTGCCTGCTGATCGCGCACTGGCAGAAGATTTCGCGAAGGCCGGTGAAGGCGGCCTTGCTGGTCGGCGTGCCCGACCCGAAGTCCGCGGTCTTTCCCGGGTACGGCATGGCTTTCGCCAGAATTCCCGAGGGCCGGCTGCGCTTTGCCTCGCTTGTGGTGACGAGCACCAACGATCCCTATGGCTCGGCGGGTTATGCGCAGGCGAGGGCGACGCAATGGGGCAGCCGCATCGCCGTCATCGGTCCGTTCGGCCACATCAATGCCGAAAGCGGCCTGGGCGACTGGCCGGAAGGTTTGGCGCTGCTTGAGGGTCTGGTGTCCGAGGCTTGAAGGTGGTGGCGCTCAGCCGCCATTCACCAAAGCGAGGACAAGCTTCTGCAGATTGCCGCCCTGGCCGAGTTCGACACGGTCGAAATCGCGGCTGCCCTGTATGCGCGCCTTCGAGATCGCGTCGAGCCGACGGACAACTTCGGCCCTGATCTTGCTGCATTTGGGATCGTCAGTGACGGTCAGGCCGTCTGTCACGGCTTCGATGTCATGGACCATCTGTATCATGCTGGCGCCATGCACCTTCTCATGGGCGCTGACGCCGGCGATGAACACCTCCCATTTCTTCTGGACGGCCGGCGGCAGCGGCGCGGAAGGGCTTGGCAAGGTGTAGGTGATGACCAGTTTCGGATTCCTCGCCGTCAGCACGCAGTCCTTGCCCCTGGGCTTGTAGTCCCTGACCCCCCAGGTCAGCTTGAAGTTGGTGTAGGCGATGGCGCGGGTAATACCGACATTCGGCCCATTCTCGCCGATCGACCGGTAGAGCTCCAGCCCCGACTGGCCTGAAATGGCGTAGGTCTCGACCTTCTCGACCGGCTTCCATTCGGCATGGGCGGTGAGCGGCAAGGCTATCAGCGCGACCGTCAAAAGAAACAGACGAACACAGGTTCTCAACACCACACTCTCCAGACCGGAACCGAACAGGCAATGCCAGCGGAAGGCTTTTCCTATATGCTGCCGGCCGGTGCTGCAAATGGGTCTTAGAGAGAGACAATGGGGGAAGTCATGAGAAGATATCTCGTCGTCGCCGGTGCCGTGGCGGCCTTGCAGGCCGCACAGCCGGCTTTTGCCGCGTCGTGCAGCGGCTGGAGCGCGAAGATGGAGGAAGACGAAGGCGGCAAGGTGCTGACCGCCTCGGTCTGCGGCGGGCCGAAGGGCGATGCGCAACTGATGCTGACCTGTTTCGACACGCCGGTGCTGAGCTACGATCTGGGCGCCAGCGGCCAGCAGACGGAGCCCGGCATGAGCGGCGCGTTCGACTTCAAGGCCGACGGCAAGACGGTGACCAAGACGCTGCAGCTCGAGGAAATGTACGGTTATTTCGTGGTCAATCTGGCCAAGGCTGATCCGCTTTTGGACCTGTTGCGCTCGAAGGGCGATGTGACGGTCAGCGCTGCCAAATTTGGCGCGATCAGTTTTCCGCTGAAGGGGTCGAGCGGGGCCATCGGCAAGGCCTTGGCGCAATGCGGCAAGGCGAAGCCCGCGGCTGACGGGGATTGAGGACTTCGTCATCCAAGGGTCTCCGCGACGGAGCTCCGCTCCTGCTTCGCCTAGGATGACGAAGGGAGGGGAAGCTGCCGCATCACCCCGCCCAACCCTACCGTCGCCGCCCCCAACTCCTCATCCGAAAACCCGGAGAAACCCAGCACCAGCCCGTGTCTCGGCATTCCGTCGACGAACATGGCGGACAGCGCCCGGGCGCCGACCCCCACCGCTTTTGCCGCTTCGACGATTGCCGTGTCCGGCCCGCCGCCCTTCAGCATCGCCATCAAATGCAGCCCCTGTTCAGGCACCGTCACGTCGAGCTTATCGCCGCAATGCGCCTCGAGCCCTGCCACCAGCACATCGCGCGCGGCTTGCACGCGGCGGCGTACGCGTCTGAGATGGGCGGCGAAATGGCCTTCGTTGAGGAGGTCGGTCAGCGCGCCTTCGGCCAGCGTCGAGGGGTAGCGGTCGGAGCGCGCCCGGACCGCCATGACGGCATCGAGCAGCGGCTCGGGCACCACGACATAGCCGATGCGCAGACCGGGGAAGAGCACCTTTGAGAACGTGCCGAGATAGGCGACGCGGTTTGCACCATCCATGCCTTGCAGCGAGGTCAGCGGCGGGCCGGCATAGCGGAACTCGCTGTCGTAATCGTCCTCGATGATCCAGGCATCGTTGCGCCGCGCCCAGTCGAGCAGGCCCAGGCGGCGGCGCATCGTCATCGTCACGCCGAGCGGATATTGATGCGAGGGCGTGACATAGGCCGCGCGCGCGTTCGGGCAAAGGCTTTCGCCGATCTCGGGATCGAGCCCTTCGGCGTCGACCGGCACGCCAACCACCTTGGCGCCACCACCGGCCAGCGCCGCATGCGCCATGGGATAGCAGGGGTTTTCGATCCAGACAGCATCACCGGGGCGAAGCGCCGCGCGAACCAGAAGGTCGAGCCCTTGCTGTGTCCCCGATGTCAGCACGATCTGGCCGGCGTCGCAGCGCACGCCGCGCGCGGTTCGCAGATAGGTCGCAATCGCGGTGCGCAGCGCGATGCCGCCGCGCGGATCGCCGTAGCGGAAATGCTCCGGCCCGGGGCGGGCGAGGTGGCGCGACAGCAGGATGCGGAACAGGTTGAGTGTGCGCGGATCGGACGCCGCCACGCCAAGGGCGCAAGGCAGCGACGTGGCGGCATCGATCTCGGGCGGACGCGCCTTGGCCAGTGTTGTCGGCAGATATGGCACGTCTGGTGCGACGAAGGTGCCGGCGCCGACCTTGGCTGTTGCAAAACCTTCCGAGATCAGCATTTCGAAACAGGCGACCGCTGCCGAACGCGACAGGCCGAAACGCCCTGCAAGATCGCGGGTGGTCGGCAATTTGGCGCCGGCGGCCAGCGCGCCGGTCTCGATCAGCCGCCGCAGTGCCGCATAGAGCTCGCGGCTGCGCGGGCCGTCGCCCGGCAGCACCGGGATCAGCGCCGACCAATCCGGCATATTGGTCTGATTTTTATCCACTGGATTGGTCCTTTTATCGACCAATATCACAGCGCATGGTTGGCAGGCCAGAGACAAGGATGCAAGCCGTGAACGACGTCGCCGCCAGCTTTCCGACTACCAGCCGCAACCGGGTCAAGCGCCTGCATGAGCGCGGCAGCTACGATCACGCGGCCGTCTTCGCGGTGCTGGATGCCGGGCTGCTCTGCCACGTCGCCTATACATTCGACGGCCAGCCCTATTGCACGCCGACCATCCACTGGCGCGAGGGCGACATGCTTTACTGGCACGGCTCGTCCGCCAGCCGCATGCTGCGGCAGCTGCGCGGCGGCACGCCGGCCTGTCTCACCGTGTCGCATCTCGACGGGCTGGTGCTGGCGCGCACCGGCTTCAACCATTCGGCGAACTACCGGTCGGCGATGTGTTTCGGCACGGCGCGCATCGTCGACGAGCCGGAGGAGAAGATGAAGGCGCTGGCCGGCGTCGTCGACCGCTTCTACCCCGGCCGCAGCGAAACCTTGCGGCCGATCTCGGCGCAGGAAGCCAAGGCGACGACGGTCATCGGCATGCGCATCGAGGAGGCATCGGCGAAAGTGCGCGCCAAGGGCGTCGCCGACGATGAGGAGGATTACGGCCACCCGGTGTGGGCCGGCGTCATCCCGGTGCGCATGGTGATCGGCGCGGCCGAGCCCTGTCCGAGGCTGCTGCCTGATATCGAGCGGCCGGAGAATCTGGCTGGGTATGCCGAGGGTGAAAGGTTGGATCGCGCGCTGATAGAGGCGCAGGCGGTGTATGAGGGCGAGCCATAACCTGCGCTTCTTCCCTTCTCCCCTTGTGGGAGAAGGTGGCCTCGCGAAGCGAGGTCGGATGAGGGGTGTTCCAGAAAACACCAACGCCTCACTCCGCTGGAGCACCCCTCATCCGTCTCGGCGCTGCGCGCCGATCCACCTTCCCCCACAAGGGGGGAAGGAAGGGCGCACCTTGCCGCTGCCAGTGCCTCGCGCTATCCCCCCACCATGATCACCTTCCGCAAGGCGCAAGCCTCCGACCTGCCTGTCATCGTCGCCATGCTGGCCGACGATCCGCTGGGTGCCGCCCGTGAAGATGCCTCGTTGCCACTGGCGCAAGGCTATGTCGATGCCTTCGACGCGATCGACGCCGATCCCAACCAGTTGCTGGCGGTGGCCGTGGATGGCGCGGAGGTGATCGGCACGTTGCAGATCACCTTCCTCGCCGGACTGTCGCGCAAGGGCGCCTGGCGCGGGCAGATCGAGGCGGTTCGTATTGCCGGCCAGCGGCGCTCGGGCGGCATCGGCCGGCTGATGTGCGAATGGGCGATCGATCAATGCCGGGCGCGCGGCTGTAGTCTTGTGCAACTGACCACCGACAAGGGGCGGGCGGACGCGCACCGCTTCTATGACAGCCTCGGCTTTACCGGCAGCCATATTGGTTACAAGAAAGCACTGTAGCGTTCCGCCCCTGCAGCGACTGGCGTATAGCGCAAGGCATTCAGGCACTATTTGAATTGCCTGGCAAAGCGGATATAGGTCAGTCAGGTTGACCTATATGAAAATCGTCTGGGGAGGCGTGACTTGACCCTTATGAACCTCTTGGCTTCGCGCTCGTCGCGCATGAAAGCCTCCGAAATCCGCGAGTTGCTGAAGCTGCTCGACCAGCCTGACATCATCTCGTTCGCCGGCGGCATTCCCGATCCGGCGCTGTTTCCGGCCGAGGCCATCCGCGATGCCTATGCCGAGGTGCTCGGTGGTGCCGAGGCCGGGGCGGCGCTGCAATACCAGGTTTCGGAAGGCTATCTGCCGCTGCGGCGCTGGCTCGCCGGGCAGATGGGCAAGCTCGGCGTTGCCTGCGACGAGGGCAACATCTTCATCACCTCCGGCTCGCAGCAGGCGCTGGACTATCTCGGCAAGCTGTTCCTGTCGCCCAATGACACCGCGCTGGTGACATGGCCGACCTATCTCGGCGCGCTGCAGGCGTTCAACGCCTATGAGCCGCGCTATGACCGGCTGCGGCCTGAAGGCGGCAACATGACGCCGGATGCCTATCGCGCGGCGGCAGCGGCGAATGGCGGCAAGGTCAAGTTCGCCTATCTGGTGCCTGATTTCGCCAACCCGACCGGCAACACGCTGGACAAAAAACAGCGCGAAGCGGTGCTCGACCTTGCCGGCGAACTTGACATCGCCGTCATCGAGGACGCAGCCTATCGCGCGTTGCGTTATGACGGCGAGGGCGTGCCGCCGATCCTGGCGCTCGACTGCGCGCGCTCCGGCGGCATCGACAAGGCGCGCACGCTCTATTGCGGCTCGTTCTCGAAAATCCTGTCGCCGGGCATGCGCGTCGGCTGGGTGTGCGCGCCGCGCCATGTGGTGGAGAAACTGGTGCTGATGAAGCAGGCGTCGGACCTGCACAGCCCGTCGATCAACCAGCTGGTCATGCACCGCGTCGCCGAAGCCGTGTTCGACGGCCAGGTCGAAAAACTCATCGGCGCTTATCGCGAGCGCCGCGATGGCCTGCTTGGCGCGCTCGAAGCCAACATGCCGGAGGGCGTGAGCTGGAGCCGTCCGGAAGGCGGCATGTTCGTCTGGGCGACGCTGCCGGAAGGGGCTGATGCCACCGAACTCCTGGCACGCTCGGTGAAAGAGGCGCGCGTCGCCTTCGTGCCCGGCAATGCCTTTTATGCCGACGGCACCGGCCGCAACACGCTGCGGCTATCCTTCACGCTGGCCGACCGCCGCGCGGTGAGCGAGGGCATTCCAAGGTTGGCGGCGCTGCTGAAGGGGTAAATTCCCCCGCCCAAGGGGGTCAGGGGCCGTTATGCGTGCCCTTGATGGCGTCGCCTTCAAGCTTGGTGAACGGCACGAAGGACAGCGTGCCGCCATTGTAGATGTCGGCGCGCGTAACCTGGAACGTCCCATCCGCTTCCTGATGCTTGGTGACTTTCAGCACATGCTGGGCGCCGGGCGGGCCGACCGGGATGACCATCATGCCGTTCGGCTTCAGCTGCTGCAGCAGCGGCGGCGGGATGTGGTCGATGCCGCAGGTGACGATGATCTTGTCGAACGGCGCTTCTTCATGCCAGCCATAATAGCCGTCGGCGTTGCGGGTGTGGATCGCCTTGTATTCGGAATACCCCCTGGCGATCAGCGCGTCGTAGAGTGCGCGTGTCCTTGCCGCCAGCGGCTTGATGATCTCGATCGAGAACACCTTGTCGGTGAGGTTGGACAGATAGGCCGACTGGTAGCCGGATCCTGTGCCGATCTCTAGCACCTTGTCGCCGGGTTTTATCTCGAGCGAATTGGTCATGCGCGCGACGCTATGAGGACCGGTGATCGTCACGCCGTAACCGATATCGAGATAGTGCCATTCATAGGCGCGGCCGAGATTGGCCTTGGTGACGAACTCCTCGCGCGGCGTCATCAGATAGGCGCGCTTGTCGCGCTGGTCCCAGACGTCCTTGTGGGAGAGCAGGGCCTGGAAACGGTCCCAGCGCTGGCCGAGGAAGCCGGCATCCTCGCCCCGGTTCTTCTTCATCCAGTCGATGAAGCCGGCGCGGCTGTCCATCGCCGGCATCGCGTTGGGGTCATAGGGTTCCGGCACATTGGCCATGGCGGGTCTGGCCAGCAGCGCGCCAGCGATGCCGAGCAGGACTTGCCGGCGGTCCATGCGCAAGCGCTTGCTGCTGGCCTCGATGGGCATCTGTTGATCCTTCATGGCAGCGCATCGCGCGGCCGACAGGCCCCGCCAAGCTTCGTCCCGATCCGACGGTTTGACAATCGGGCGGTCCATACAATTCGGTAAGGTCACCGAAAGGCGGGGTTCCGTGCCAGGGTCAATGTCCGCGATGCGGGGCAAAACAAGCCGCGGCTCTCCGGCGCAATGGAACCGCTGCTGAAGGTTCCCTATGCCGCCACGTTCATCAGTTGCCGGAGCTTTGTAAGCCTGACGCGCGCCAGCTCGCGTAGCGATTTCTGGGACCCTGCCTCGCCGGTCTCAACAACGAAAACCAAGGTCTTGAAGTCGAGCATGAACTCATCGATGGCTGCGGTAATCTCCTGGGATTTGCCCTTGAACCGGCGCAGCAAGGCGTTGGCTTCGTCGATGCCATCGCCGCCGGCGCTATCGAGCAGCGCTTCGAGCCTCTGAAAACTGTCCAATTCAAGTCCTCCCGACCGCGTGAGAAAACTCGGGCGGCAGTGGAAGGTTCCAGTGGACGTGGTCCCGCGAAAAGAAATCGCTGCCACCGTTTGAATTCCGTGGATTTGAACGAGCCGCCGGCATTCTTTTGTTTCTGGTGGAACCTCTGCGGTCAATAGAAGTTATCACCACGTCTGATCCCCCGTCAGATATCTGAAAGCTGGAAATCAGCTTTCCCAAAGCCCGCCGGATCCCCCTCCTGGCGGGCTTTCGTTTGCAAGTCTGCAAGGCCGGTCTTTGCGTTGCCAGATTGATGGCCTCAATGCTAACCGTGCAAATGGCGGCGGGAATCGGCATCGAGGCAACGCGCGCCAAAAATTGCTCAATAGAACTCCCGAACTGAGATCCATTACCTTACAGTCGAGGACTATTTTTTATGCAAAACCCAACCAGGGCGATCTGTGCTGGCGCGCTTCTACTTGTGGCCGGGGCCATCGGTCTGCCCAGAATATCATCTGTTGCTTATATTTCGTCAGCGCGGGCTCAGGAGGAATATCTTCCGACCGAGAAGGACTTTGTCGGCAAATGGAAACTGAGCGGCTCCGCCATCCGGCCGCCGCGCGACATGACCGATGCGCCGACGCCGGAACAGGAAGCGGCGGCCACCGAGTTCCAGCAGACGGTGACCGCCTTCTACGGTGCGTTCGACTATCTCGAGATCACGGCGGACGGCCGCTACAATTTCCATCAGCCGGGCGACCCGAATTCGGGCGCTTGCGTCTGGTGCGGAACCTGGTCCTTCAGCAAGAGTTCGCTGTGGCTCGAACTCGACACCGCGCCCAGGCTCGACATCTACGCCAAGGACGGGGATATGCAGATGACGTACACCACTGAGCCCGACGAAAAATCGAAATACGCCTGGCAGGTCTTCGGCTGGACGAAGGTTGAGTGAGCGGGGCGCGGCAATCGGAAGCGAATTTCGAAACAGACCTTAAGCGGCTTTTCATCAATCTCGTATTCTCGTATACGAGATTGATGCGAGCAGCCCGAGAAATCCATGAACCCGTTGCCTGAAACCGTGCCGTTTTTCAGCCAGTGGGAGACGCCTGATATGACGCTGGCTGTGCTGGCCGACGGCGCCGAGGCGGCACTCAGGCGGGATCCGCTGTGGCGGGGGTCAGGCGCCGCGAGCCTGGACGAATACGCGGTCTGGGCCGCCAACATCTGCGGCATGGCGTGCCTGAAAATGATCCTGGCGACGCGCGGCGAGATCGTGCCGACGATCGAACTGGCGAGGCGCTGCACCGGATATGGCGGCTATGTCGTCGGTGAAGGCTCGATCAAGGGGCTGATCTACGCGCCCTTCGTCACCTTCGTGCAGGCGGAATTCGGCCTGCAGGCTGAGGTGATGACCAATGTCGCGACAGCGGACATTCCGGCTATCCTTGGCCGGTCGCGGTTCTTCATCGCTTCGGTCAGCAGTGCGATCCGCTGGCCAGAGCGCGAGCCGCCGTCGAAGGGCGGCCACCTGGTGCTGGTGACGGCGGCGTCGGATGAGGGTTTCCGGTTCCACAATCCCTCCGGCCACAACAGCGCCACACAGGCAAACGCAGTGTTGGCGCCAGCCGATTTCGATCGTTTCTTTGCCAATCGCGGTATTGCCGTCACCATTTGATTTCGAGGGTTTTCAATGACTGAAAAGACAAGGGTTGCCATCCTCTATGGCGGGCGCTCGGCAGAGCATGACGTGTCGCGGCTGTCGGCGGCGAATGTGCTGAAGGCGATCGACCGGACGCGCTACGAGGTGGTGCCGATCGCCATCACCAGGGACGGCAGATGGCTGCTGCAAAAGTCATCCGAGGCCGGCGGCGACGGGGCAGGGGCTGCGGTGTCGAAGGATGGCGTGGAGGTCGCCCTGCTGCCCGGCGGCAAGGGCCGGCTGGTGGCTGTCACCAGGGGAGGCGAACAGCTTGGCCCTGTCGATGTCGTCTTTCCCGTGCTGCATGGGCCGTTCGGCGAGGACGGTTCGGTTCAGGGCTATGCCGAGGTTGCCGATGTTGGCTATGTCGGCTGCGGCATCCTGGCTTCCGCAGCCGCCATGGACAAGGATGCCGCCAAGCGGCTGCTGCGCGAGGCCGGGCTTGCCGTTGCCCGCTCGGTCACCTTGCGGCGCGGCGAGCCCGTGGCCTTCAAGGATATCGCGGCACGGCTCGGCCTGCCGGTGTTCGTCAAGCCGGCGCGCCAGGGCTCGTCCTTCGGCGTCAGCAAGGCGACCGACAGCGCCAGCTTCGCCACAGCGGTCGCGGCGGCGTTCCGGCACGACAGCAAACTGTTGGTGGAAGAATTCGTCGCCGGCCGCGAGATCGAGTGCTCGGTGCTGGAGCGGGCCGATGGCTTACTCACCGTGTCGCCGCCCGGCGAAATCATCCCGGCCGACAAGCACGGCTTCTACACCTACGAAGCGAAGTATTTCGACGCCGACGGCGCGGTGGTCAAAGTGCCCGCCGACGTACCGGCCGATGTTGTCGCCAGGACAAACGAGATGGCCACGCAAGCTTTCCGGGCGCTCGGCTGCGAGGCCATGGCGCGCGTCGACTTCTTCCTGCGCGCCGACGGTTCGCTGCTGGTCAACGAGGTCAACACACTGCCCGGCTTCACCGACATCTCGATGTACGCCAAGGCGCTGGCGGCGATAGGCATCGGTTACAGCAGCGTCATCGACGTGCTGATCGAGCATGCGCTGGCCAGGCATGCGGCGCGATAAGCTGCCCTGCGCAGCATCATGCCAAGCCTGCCGCCGGCCTTGAAAGGCGAATTCCGACGGGCGGATAAGTCATTTCTTTCCATTGCCTTGGGCCGCAGGGAACATACTGGCCCGCCCGGAATTGAAGGGTAGCCAGCGGAATGCCGGCGAAGGTTGCACGCCGGCTCAATATATCAGACCATGGCCGCCGGCAGGGGGAGAGACATCAAGTGGCGGCCAATCGTCGAAACGGGACGGCGTCTCCGGCGCCTGGGCTGGATGACATTCTTGCGGCCGCGGCACCCCACCCGCGAACCGCGTTGCCCAATGTGGCGACCACCGTCACCACGGTGGCCGCACTCTATTTCGGGCGCGAGGTGTTCCTGCCGATCGCCATTGCGCTGCTTTTGACCTTCGCGCTGGCGCCGCTTGTCTCGGCGCTCAAACGGGTCGGCATTCCCCGGATCGCCGCTGTCATCGCCAGTGTGCTCGGCGCCTTCGCGGCCCTTGCCTTGTTCAGCTTCATCGTCGCCACGCAGGTCAGCGAACTGGCGCAGAATATCCCGGTCTACCAGACCAACATCCTGGCCAAGATCCGCTCGCTCAAGGAAACCGGCGTCGGCGGCGGGATCATTTCGAGATTGAGCACCGTGGTCGAGCGTGTCGGCCAGGAGATCGACAAGCAGGACGCCACGCTGCCGGCCGCCACACCGGACAAGCCGCCGCGCGAGCCGGTGCCGGTCGAGATCGTTGCGCGGGAAAGGCCGCTCGAAGTCCTGCAGAACATCGTCGGCCCGCTGCTCAGCCCGCTCGGCTCGGCGGGGCTGATCATCGTCGTCGTCATCTTCATGCTGCTCGAGCGGGAGGATTTGCGCGACCGCTTCATCCGGCTTGTCGGCTATGGCGACCTTCATCGCACCACCGAGGCGCTTCGCGATGCGGGAAAAAGGGTCGGTCGCTATCTCTTGATGCAAACGATGGTCAACATCGTCTACGCCATACCGATCGCGATCGGTCTGTGGGTCCTCGGCATTCCCAATGCCTTGCTGTGGGGGCTGCTGGCGCTGGCGCTGCGTTTCGTTCCCTATATCGGCCCGGTCATCGGCGCGCTGCTGCCGCTGTTCCTGGCGCTGGCGGTGGCGCCCGGCTGGTCGCTCGTCGCGTGGACGGCTGCTTTGTTCGTGGTGATGGAACTGGTCACCGGCAATGTCGTCGAACCCTGGCTCTACGGGTCGCGAACCGGACTGTCGCCGCTGGCGATCATCGTCGCGGCGATCTTCTGGACATGGCTATGGGGGCCGCTCGGGCTGGTGCTGTCGACGCCGCTCACCGTCTGCCTGGTGGTGCTGGGCAGGCACGTGCCGCAGTTCGAGTTCCTCGACGTGCTGTTTGGCAACGAGCCGGTGCTCGAACCGCATGCGCGGCTCTACCAGCGGCTGTTGGCCGGCGACCCGGACGAAGCCACCGACCATGCCGAGGAAATGCTCGAGGAAAAATATCTGGTCGACTTCTACGACAAGGTGGCCATTCCCGCACTTCTTTTGGGCGAGCGCGACCGCGTGCGCGGCGTCATGGGCGACCTGCAAAGGCGGCAAGTGGCGGCCAGCGCGCTCGCGCTGGTGGCCAATCTCGACGACGACGCGAAGGAGGAAGCGGGTGAGGAGGATGCGCCGCACGTCGCAGGGGAGTCCGGGGAGGCGGCCGAGGCCAGCGATGCCGCCGCTGAGGACGCGGCCGACCTGCCCGATGGCACTGGTATGTCGGTGCTTTGCGCCGGCGGGCGAGGGGAACTCGACGATGCGGCCGCCGCGATGCTGGCGCAGGTGCTGGAAGTCCAGGGTGCGACGGCGTCAAAGGTGGGCTTTGCCGACATGGAGCCGTCAAGCATCCGCGGCCTCGATCTCGAGATCGTCGACACCGTGGTGGTCGGCTTCCTCAACCGCGATTCCGTCAAGCACGCCCGCTTCCTGGTGCGCCGGCTGAAGCGGGCGAAGGCGGCCCTCAGGGTGGGCATCGTGTTCTGGTCGGAAACCGGCAATGACGACAAGGAAGCGGCCGCCAGGCTGGCGCAGGACATCAACGCGGATTTTGTCGCGCACGGCATGGTGGACGCCGTGACGGGCGCGCTGTCGAACGAGCCGCCGGTTGCGCTGAAGCTGGTCGCCAAACGCCGCGCGAGACGGCAGCGGGCGGCGCCGAGGAAGGTTGCGGCGGCGGCGAGCTAAGGCAAAATCGGAGCGCTTAGAACGACCGAGTTGGGCCTGAAGCTGGCTGCAGACGCCGCGTCGCGTAAGAATGTCCGCGCCTCATGATAGTCGTTTGGAACAGTTTCGTCGCCCCTTATGCAGGCGCAGCTCCTGTCTGAAACTGGAATTGCGGCAGCCGCGAGAGAAGCGCGAATCCGGTTGCCTGCCTATCTGATGTGCCTTCTCAGGATGTCGATGAAAGCGGCGACCTTTGGCTTTCTAAAGGCCGATGGCAACTGGACCGCCTGGATGGCGATCGTCCGCGAGGGAAAGCCTGGCAGGAGATGAACGAGCCTGCCTTGGGCGAGGTCATCACCCAGAAAAACATGCGGGCAGATGAAGATGCCCTTGCCTGCCAACGTGGGCAGCAGGCAGGCAGGAGGGCTATTGGCGAGGAAGGGGCCGCTGATCGGTATCTGGACCTGCTGGCCATCGATGAGGAAGGGCCAGCGGTTGGGGTCGGGATTGTTGGCGTCGCGAATGCAAATGTGAGCCGAGAGTTCGTCGGGGTGGACCGGCGCACCATGCCGCTCGATATAGGACGGGGCGGCGACAACCAGCAGCCTTGCTTCGCCGAGCTTTCGGGCAACAAGGCTCGAGTCCTTCAGCGTGCCGATGCGAACAGCGAGGTCGAAACCCTCCTCGGCAAGATCGACATATTCATCGGATAGTTGCAGTTCGATCGTCACCTCCGGGTGGGTTTCCATGAACTCGAGCGCGGCTGCGGCGACGGTCGTTTCGCCGAAAGTAAGCGGTGCCGCCACGCGCAGTGTTCCCTTCAAGCCGCGAGAGGATTCGAGCGAGATATCCAGGAGATCGATCTCATTCAGAACGCGGCGGCACCCCTCCCGGTAGATCCGCCCGTCATGCGTCAAGGACATCGACCGGGTGGTGCGGTGAAGCAGGTTCATCCCGAGTTCCGCTTCAAGCGCGGCTATGTATTTGCTGACAAGCTTTCCGGTGATGCCGAGGCGTTTGCTGGCGGCGGCGAACGATCCGGCCTCAACCACCGCGACGAAGGTGCGCATCCCCTGAATCCTGTCCACCCGATTGTCTCCATAGTGGCGAAACTGATGCGCTATAATCGCCATTTTGGCGAATAATGGCTAGCGCTAGATCAGCGTCAATACAAGAAATGGAGACCGAAGATGAGTGCTTCCGAAACCCCGCTCTCGATCGGGAGGATTGCTCTGACCGTGAACGACCTGGATGTCGTGGCGGCGTTTTATGAAGACGTCATCGGCCTGGCCCCGATTGGTCGTGACGGCGAATCCGCGCTTCTGGGAGTGAATGGCCTGCCATTGGTCGAACTGCGCAAAGACATGGCGGCACAACGCCGCCCGGCCGAAGCGGGGCTGTTTCACACGGCCTTCCTGCTGCCTTCTCGCCGCGATCTTGGCCTTTGGACACGGCACATTCGGCAAGCCGGTGTGCAGCTTGATGGCGCGTCGGACCATCTCGTCAGTGAGGCGCTCTATCTCAATGACCCGGAAGGGAACGGGATCGAGGTCTATGTCGATCGGCCTCGGTCCGACTGGATCCGCCACGGTGACGAGATCGAGATGGCCACGTTGCCGCTGGATCTCTCCGATCTCGCCAAAGTTTCGGGCGATTGGGCGAGTGCGCCGGACGGAACAGTGATCGGCCACGTGCATATGCGGGTGGGTGATGTCGAGACGGCGGATGCCTTCATGACCGGCCCACTCGGCTTGACGCGAACGGCGCGCTTGCCCTCGGCAGGCTGGTACGGCTCGGGCGGCTACCACCACCACCTTGCAGGCAATGTCTGGCACTCCCGTGGCGCCAAACAGCGTAGTCCAGGATCGACGGGACTAGCGGAAATAGAACTCCTCGTGCAGCCGCATACCCTGCCTGTCGGTGTGATCGAGGACCCGTGGGGCACGAAATTCACCATCACCGCAGCCCAAACCCTCACCCTTTGAACTCAACCCAGCCCAACTAAAAGGATTGATAATGACCCCGAAGGAAACCGTACTGAGCGCTGTAACCGCCCTCTTCACCAAGTTTGACCCGGCGTCGGCAAGCCAGCTGCTGAAGGAAGATTACATCCAGCACAACCCCGGTGTGCCGACAGGGGCTGCTCCAATTCTCGGCTTCCTGCCTGTGCTCAAGGACGCTGGCCTGACCGTGAAGACCCATCGCGCCCTGTCGGAAGGGGATCTGGTGGTCGTGCATTCGACCTATGACAATGCGCAGGCCTTTGGCGGCCAGACCATGGTGGCGTTCGACGTGTTCCGGGTCGAGGATAACAAAGTCGCCGAGCATTGGGACAATTTGCAGGCAGCGGTCCCAGCATCGAAGACAGCCAATGGCAATTCGATGACGGACGGCGCGACCGAAATCCAGGATATCGACAAGACCGCCGGGAACCGTGCGCTGGTTGAAGCCTTCGTCAATGACGTCCTGCTTGGCGCCGCACCACAGAAGATCACCGACTATATCTCGACCACGACCTACACCCAGCACAATCCGATGGTGGGCAATGGGCTTGACGGTCTCGGTGCCGCGCTCAAGGCGATGGCGGAAGCCGGGCAGGCTTTGGCCTACACCAAGCGGCACCTGATCGTGGCGGAGGGCAATTTTGTCTTCACCGCGTCGGAAGGCAAGCTGGGTGACACACCGACAGCCTTCTTCGATCTCTTCCGCGTCGAGGGCGGCAAGATCGTCGAGCATTGGGATACGATTTCCGCTATCCCGGCCCAAATGGCGCATGGCAACGGCAAGTTCTGAGGATGGACATTATGAAATCCGTTCTGTTCGCCAGTCTCATTCTTTTTTCCTCCATGACAGGTGCAGTGATGGCCCAAGACAAGGGTGTTGTAGAAATCGTGACGATGAATTTGAAAGACGGCGTCTCGGTCGAGGCCTTCGCCCCGGTCGACAAGGCCATCGAGGATCAGCATGTCAGCAAGCAACCCGGCTTCGTTTCGCGCGAGACGGCCGTCAGCGGGCGCAAGTGGCTCGTTGTCGTGCATTGGAAGTCGGTCGATGCCGCGCAGGCTTCGATGGACAGCTTCGCCAAGGCACCGGCTGCGGCGAAGTTCATGAGCATGATCGACGCATCCTCAATGACGATGACGCGTTACGACGTCAACCGCTAAGCGCCCGCGCCTGAGCGTTCTTTGGCATCAGGTGGTCGTGTGTCCGCTTCGGCCTTGCGTGCGCTAGCGGCGGACCGTCGGCAGTCGGCACAGATCGAGACGTCGAGAGCTTTGCGGCAAAGCGCCCGCTCTCGGCGCTCATCGCCCGTTCCGATGAATGGAACGAACTTGAACGCTACCGATCCACCATCGCCATGCCACGCTCGCCATAGCGTTGGCCGGCGATTTTTCCTGGCGCCAGCGCCTCGTCCAGCGCGCCAATTTCAGCGGCGTCGCGTTTCAACGCCTCGGCGGCGATGTTCTCCTCCAGATATTGTCTCCGCTTGGTGCCGGGAATCGGCACGATGTCGACGCCCAAATCGCTACCCTTGCCGAGCAGCCAGGTCAGATCAATCTGGCCTGGCTTGTCGACCCGGGCGGTCGCGACGGCGTGCACCGGGAGCGGTCGATCTTCAGGACACGGCAACGGCCAACCAGGCTCGTAAGGCGTTCATGGACGGCAAAAACCAATTGCGAAGCTCGGGCGATATGGCCTATAACCGATTGCATAATGCAATCGGATTCACTCGGATACGACGCGCGAGGAAAGGGAGTGAGCATGGCCAGGCTTGTGTTCGGAATGAACCAGTCGCTGGACGGTTACGTCGACCATACGGGATTCGCGCCAGGCCCTGCGCTGTTTCGACACTTTGTCGAGGAGGCGGAGCGGCAGGCGGGCAGTGTGTACGGCCGCCAGATTTATGAGGTCATGCGTTACTGGGACGATGATCGTCCCGAATGGAATGCGGATGAGCACGCCTTCGCGGCGGCGTGGCGCAAGCAGCCGAAATGGGTCGTCTCGCGCACGTTGACATCGGTCGGGCCCAACGCGCGGCTTGTCGAGGGTGATCTGGAGAGCGCGATCCGTGCGATCAAGGCCGAGCGCGACGGGGAGATCGAAGTTGCCGGCCCGAACCTGGCGCGAAGCCTCACGGACCTTGGCCTGATCGACGAGTATCGGATCTACCTGCATCCCGTCGTGCTTGGTGGCGGCAAGCCGTATTTCGCCGGGCCCCGGCCGCCGCTCCGCCTCATTGCTCATGATCGGATTGCCGGGGATGTGATCAGGTTGACCTACATTCCCGCTTGATCCTCTACTCGCCGGACGGAACGGATTTCGTGATCGCGTTCCGATCCCTACCGGTCGACCATCGCCGCTCGCCATAGCGCGGGCAGGAGATTTTCCGGCGCCGGACTATTATTGGAGGCGTCTGGCCCTGGCCAAGGTCAGCGATGGCAGTTCACCAAACGTATCTTGGTAGTCATTTGCAAAATGCCCGAGATTCGAAAACCCACAACTCAATGCCACATTGGTGACCGAGGTGGTTTCAGTCGGAGCTTGGAGTAAGTTGTTCGCGTTTTTCAGCCGAACCATTTTCACATAGCCGAGTGGCGTGTAGCCGCGATGACGTTTGAATGTCGCGAAGATGGTCCGCGCGCCAACCCCACTCACATCGGCAAGTTTCTCAACGGAGATTGGTAGCTGCCAATGAGCATCGATATACTCCTCGACCCGGCGCACATGTGCGGCCGTATCAATGCTTGGCCGACGATGCAGAAAGTCACTGAAGGAGTTTGGAATTGCCTTCAAAAATGCCACCAAAAGCGTGTCTTCAAATTCCCGCGACAAAAAGTGAGGCATTTGAACCCGAGGCGTCGCGAGTTCTCCGGCCACGAACCGTATCAGGTTTTTGAGACCATCTAGGTGCACATGACCTTTGCCGAGAGTTGAAGCAGAGAATTCCAGGCGACCCCGCGGTTTGGCGCCAAGCAGAGCAGCAATTCTTTGCTCCATTGCGCCCTGCTCAACACGGATGAGAATCTGCTGGTAACCGGCCCCGAACTCAATCCTGCAGGGGCGGCCTGCTGGCGTGACGCATGATTGATCAGCACCCACCTCAAAAGCCCGGCCGGCTATAGTGGTCCGCGCGGTGCCAGCAAAAGCGATTTGCAATCTGACAAAGCCGGCCTCCGAAAAATCTGCCAGCGATCGAGTGGCGTAGGCGCACATTATCAACGACGCCGATCCGAGACCTGCCACCGCGGAACGGCCAAGAAAGTGGTTCGATTTAGACGACTCAAAATGAGCGGCCCCGTAGCGGGTCATCATAATCTCGCGCATGACCTCGCTATCATGCGTGTCCACGATCGGAAACTGACTTAGCGATAGGGCTGTGGTTTGCATATGCCATATCCGAGCCGCAATGCGCTTCTTGAGTAGCAGATTCAGTCGAATCACACCGTCTAATGATCAAATTTATCATAGCGGGGTAGACTTCCATGCAGAAATCAACCGTTTTGCTCTCAGACCTTGGCGACCAGATAGACGCCCTAAAACGCCATATCTCATCAATGAGTGACCTGATGCTCAAAGCGTTGGCTTTAAGCCTGCCAGCGAAGGCGCCTGCCGGAACCGCCGAGATGTTAATGCTGCTGCTGGTTTATCGAGAGGCGGAAAGCCGAAGGAGGCACAACGAGGCAGGCGTCTTTACGCCATCCCCAGCCACCCAAGCCCAAAACTAGCTTTCGTTGGCCGCTCGCCGATTGGAACACCTACGTCACCGATCCACCATCGCCATGCCGCGCTCGCCATAGCGCGGGCCGGCGATCTTCCCTGGCGCCAGCGCCTCGTCGAGTGCGGCCATCTCGGCGGCGTCGAGTTTCAGCGCGGCGGCAGCGATGTTCTCCTCCAGGTATTTTCTCCGCTTGGTGCCGGGGATCGGCACGATGTCGATGGCGAAATCGCTGCCCTTGCCGAGCAGCCAGGCCAGCGCGATCTGGCCTGGCTTGACGCCCCGGGCGGCAGCGATGTCGCGCACTTTGCTGGCCGCTTCGACATTGGCGTCGTAGTTTTCGCCCTGGTAGCGCGGGTCGTTGCGGCGGTAGTCGCTCTCGGGATAGTCCTCGGCGCGCTTGACGTCGCCGGTGAGAAAGCCGCGGCCGAGCGGCGAGAACGGCACCAGGCCGATGCCGAGTTTTTGGAGCAGCGGGATGATCTCGGGTTCCAGATTGCGCTCCCACAGCGAATATTCGCTCTGCACTGCCGAGACCGGAAAGACGGCATGCGCCCGGCTTATGTTGGCGCCACCGGCTTCCGACAGGCCGAAGAAGCGCACCTTACCCTCGGCGACAAGCCTGCCGACCGCGCCCGCGACTTCCTCCATCGGCACATCAGGGTCGACACGGTGCTGGTAGAGCAGGTCGATATGGTCGGTGGCGAACCGACCGAGCGAGGCTTCGACAACCTCGCGGATGTGTTGCGGCCGGCTGTCGACCCCGACCTGCTTGTCGTTTTCGATGCGGAAGCCGAATTTGGTGGCGATGGTCACCTGGTCGCGCTTGCCCTTCAGCGCCCGGCCGAGCAGCGCCTCGTTGGTGTAGGGGCCATAGACCTCGGCGGTATCGAGGAAGGTGCAGCCAAGCTCGATGGCGCGGTGCAGCGTGGCAATGGATTCGGCCTCGTCGGCCGGGCCGTAGGACTGGCTCATGCCCATGCAGCCGAGGCCGATGGCCGAGACGTGCAGTCCCTGGCTGCCGAGTTTGCGTGTGGCGAGGGTCATGGCCGCGGTGCTCCGGTTGGGGTTTTGCAACACCATATAGAGCGCGCCTTCGATTCCCAAAGGTGTTCGGCGCCGTCTCAACCGACTGTGATCCTGGCGCGGTGCCGGATCGGCCGAGGGTGGAAAGCCGCACTGCGTTCATTCAGATGTTGAACGCGGCGCCGCAACTGGAGGGCGCGGCGTCAGAGCGACATTATTGGATCGAGGCCGGCTGCGAAAAAACATGGGGGCTGATCGCTGGTTCTTCACCATCGACATCGTCGTTTCCAGACAGCGCCAACCCGTTGCCCAAGGCGTCGAATTCGATCGCCGCGCCAAGCAGTTGGGCAGCCTTTAGCACCAGATACTCGATGTCCTCGAGGGCGACATTCTCGGCCAGATTCCTGACCCTGACCTGTTCGGCCGTCGCTGTGATGTTGACGATACCTGCCGTCTGGAATGCCCTTTGGACCGCTGAATGGACGTCTTCGCGCAACTGCGCGGAGTATTCGTACCGCATTGAAACCTCCCGGGGGAACGGTTTTCTGTTCAGGGTGCAAGATGCGTCCGACGCTGATCAATGACAAGTAAAAATCTGTTAAAGAGTCAAATAAATCAATAAGTTAGTAGAATTACACAAATGCGCGGCCGGCGCTTGACCCGCATCATGAGCGTGATGTGTGGACCACGTAGTGGCCGGTCTTGACGCAATATGAGAGTTATCCTAACTATACGCTGAATGAGTTAGATACTAACTCGACGTATTTTTGGTCCTGAGCGAGGAAGCGCCATGGCTGAACTGGAACGCCCCGAACGATTGCAGATCATGCTCACTGCCGACGAATTGGCGGCGCTGGAAAACTGGCGCTTCGAAAAGCGTATGCCAAGCCGCTCGGCCGCGGTCAGGGAGCTGTTGCGGCGCGGCCTCGCCTCGGACGGGTTCCTGATGGCCGAACAAGGTGTCAAATCGCAGGATTTCGGCGTGCTGCCCGACGGCGAAGGCAAGACGAACGATCGGCCTTCGGAGTGAATCCAGCTCCGGTAGTGACGCGCCGCCTGTGCGAATTGCGCCGGGCGGAGATTGCCTTGATCCGCTCGCGCGCTACCTCATGCACATGAGCGACATCGTGGCGGCGACAGCTGACATCGCAACAGGCAACCCAAAACAGACCGCGACCGCCGACGCACGCCTCGCGGCGATCGTCGATTCCTCTTTCGACGCCATCATCAGCAAGGATCTGACCAGCATCATCACCAGCTGGAACCTGGCGGCCGAACGCATGTTCGGCTACAGCGCGGAGGAAGCGGTGGGCCAGTCGATCCTCATGCTCATCCCCGATCACCTCAAGAGCGAGGAGACCGAGATCATCAGCAGGGTCCGCGCCGGCGATCGCGTGGCCAGTTACGAGACGACACGAAAGCGCAAGGACGGAACGCTTATTTCCGTCTCGCTGACGGTTTCGCCGATCAAGAACGCCCATGGCGAGATCGTCGGGGCTTCGAAGATCGCCCGCGATATTTCCGCCGCCAAGGAAAGCGAGCGTCGCATCAGGCTCTTGATGCGGGAGGTCAATCATCGCGTCAAGAACCAGTTCGCGGTCATCCTGTCGATGGTCAGGGAAACGAGCAAGCGCTCGAGCGATCCGCGCGAATTCGAGGAACTGATTCGTGCCCGCATCATGGCGCTGTCGCGTTCTCACGATCTGCTTGTCACCTCGGAGTGGGCCGGCGCCAGCCTGTTCGACCTGATCCAGGAGCATCTGAAGCCGTTCGGCCGTGAGGAGCAGATCCTGCTTTCCGGCCCGCTGCTGACGCTGCAGTCGAATGCGGTGCAGAATCTCGGCATGGCTTTCCATGAGCTTGGCACCAACTCGTCCAAATATGGCGCGCTGGGCTGCGAAGACGGCCACGTCGAGATCACCTGGACAATCGAGTCCGGCGCCCAGGACTCAGGTGGTCTGGGCTCCGCTGCCACAAGTACCGGTGCCCAGAGTTCAAGCGTTTCGGGCGGGCGTGAGTTCCAGCTACTCTGGACCGAGACATCCACGCCGCGTGCCGGAGACCGGTTCGACGACGGCGTGCGCAAGGGGTTCGGCACCGTCGTCCTGCAGCGCGTGGCGCCGCAGTCGCTGGGCGGCTCGGCCAAACTGGAGCGCTCGCCCGGCCAGCTCAACTGGCGCCTCAGCGCGCCGCTGGCATCGATCATCGTGCCCCAAGCCGGCGTCGAAGACGACGATGGCGCCTCCGCGCTGGGCTTCGGCATCTAGCCTCTTCAGAGAATATTGGTTGTCACCTCGACGACAATGGCGGCGCCTTCCAACGTGCCGCCGGGGACGTGCACGACACGTGAGACCCGGAGATCCTGCGGACTTCCGTCGACCGACAGCGAAACGCTTTCTCCAATCCGTGGCACCGCCTGGAAAATGGCGTCGGTGGCGTCCGGCCGGTTGTCTATGGATATGCGGCAGTTGACGGTCATGAATGTCTCCTGTGTCTGGCCATGCCCGGTGGTCAACGCAGGGTCGATGAAATGGTTTCAGGAAGATCGGTTCAAAGCCCGGGGATGCCGCGGAGGGCTGCTCCCCGCTCACCGTAAGCCGGGCCTAACCGGCATGGGGCTGCCGGCTGACAATTATGTGCTCTATTGCTAATATAGATGAAGCATGCAAACGAAGCAGGTGAGGGCTATCGATGACTGAAGAGCCGGCCACAACCTACGTCGTGAGCGTCTTTGAAAAGCCTAGCTGGCGTACGGTCTTGACCACCAAGGACAAAACCAAGGCCTTGGCGCTGGCTAAAGAGATCGGCGACAAGGTGCGGGTCGACGAGATCACGCCGAAGCCAAGGACGCGTTGAATGCGCCCGCCAAAGTGAGCGCTGGAACCACAGGCGGCGTTGAGAGTTATTTTTGCGGCAGGGGTTCCAACGCTCCGGCAAGTCCCGCGATCCCTAGGGGCGCCCGCCGCCGCCGTGAATGGGGCGGCGGGTCTATGCCAGCCCGCAAAGCCTGATCACCCTATATTGCGATTGGATAAAATAACGGAACGTCCAATGGACGATACCGGAACCAAAGCGGTTATGTCAGACCTTTGTGGCAGGGCACCAAGACCTTGGTCCAATAGGAAAAGCCCGCCACGGGAGCGACCCGCGGCGGGCTTTCTAAGTGGCTACATCCCTGAGGAATCGACCGCTTGTGGTCATACTGTGAACCTCATTGCCGCCCTAGCCTATGGTGTGATCGCGGAAGCCGGGCTTTGGACTCGGGGGCGGCTTGACGATTTCCGGCAACTTTGTGGATGACGGACTCGTAGATCAATTGGTCGCCTTTTGTCCCTTGTACCGGGGCGGCTGGCTCGCTGAGATTTCGTTGGGGTTTTCTCGGCGAGCCTGCGGCGGGCTTCAGTCCTTGTGCAGGACGATATACCGGCTGCTCACGGCATCCGCCCCTTTGCCTCGTGTGACGACAACCGTCCTATAGCCGGCAGGCAGTGAAGCTGTTGCGGATGGGTCGACCGAACGGCACCGCCCGACCATTTCCCCGTCAGGGGCGCCTGCCAGCCTGGCAGCCAATGCGAGCTGGCACTCGTCGAGCGATGCAAAAGTGGTGGGAGGCATATCGCTCGGCTTGCAGACGGATGGGGCGCCAGGGTTGCAAGAGAGCAGAACCATCACCGCGGAAGTTGCCAGATCCATTGTTGAAGCTCCATTCGGACGCTTCAACGCGCTATGGCCCATGTTTGTTGCACCAGGCTGGCGGCCCGCTGGCTCCGGGGTGGCGGGGCCTTTTAAAGGCTGTCGGGAACAAGAGGGGAGCGGCCCGGTTTTCTGAGGATGGGAGGAAGTGGATATGCCAAACAAGATCAAAGACCCATTGCGACCCGACCCGAAGGAGACACCTGTCCGTCGTCCCGACAAGGAAGCGTCGCCAGAACCCCGACATGTCGATCCGCCACCGCGAGACGTGCGAGAGGCGCCGTCACCCAATCCAAACGGGGACAAGCAGTCCTGACCGCCGTTCGACGGCTGAGACGACAAAACCAGTGGTGAGGTTGGCTTGGTTCCCGCTCATGGGCTCGAACCACGATTCACGCCTTCAAAGGGCGCTGTCCTACCATTAGACGAAGCGGGAGCTGGTACGGTTATGCAGCCGGCACGGCGTGCCGTCAATTCGGGAAGTCTATTACCGGTTCGTCGCAGCGGTAAACCGGGCAGTGCCCATCGCGCGCCGGGATGTAGGCCGACATCGGAATTTCGGGCCGGTCGCATTCATTGCCGAACTGCCTGACATAGCGGTCATAGGTGTTCGGGCCGGTGGTCAGCACCACGGCGCGGCGGCTCTGGATCATGGTCTGGATCTCGCCGCAGCTCATGCTGCGGCTGTCGGGCCGCGCCTCGGCCAACCCGGTCGCCGCAAGCACAGCGCCCAAGGTCATCGACAGGATAAGATGGCGAGCAGACATGGCGGGCACTCTTCTCTTGACGCAGCTATGTACTGTTCCACAAAACCCGGTACCTGTCCGCTGGTTCCATGACGGGGCGTCGACCGCGCGTGCCGCGCAACCAAATCACGCGTCGCGCATTGCTGGGCATGGACAGCAGGAAACCTTACGAGACGCCGCAATGGTGGCCGGGAAACGAAGGCCGCGAAGCCATGTGCTGTTCCTTCTGCGGCAGCCGCGAGCACCGCTACGAGGCGTGCCCGCAAAGAGCCTATCCGCCAGATGTCCCGTTCCAGGACGACGCAGAGAAATTTCGCTGATCTGACCACCGTTTCTCCTCGCGCACGCTGTGCGCCGCCATAGGCCGTGCGCGCGGATGTCCTCGCCTTCGCCTTGCAAGCCCCGAGCACCGAATATGACGGCGCAGCCGCCGCGATCCTCATCGGACAAACCACTCGGCGAACCATGATATTCCGAGGAAGAACACGGCGCCGATAAAGATCAATGGGGTAGCCAGATTTCTGTAGAATCTCGCTCTGGGATCTGCGCCCGGTTTCGTGCCAATGACGCCGTAAGCCAGAACGGCAAAACCGGCGGCGCCAAGCAGGAGGCAGGCCGAGCCTCCAATTGCCCATATGCCGCGCAGATGGAGATCGCCAAAATGTTTCTGGCGCCAAGTTCCCAGACGGTAGAGCATGACCAGGTCGTCTGTGACGATGCCGTGTATCGCGTAGGCGGCAATCGCGATTGCACAAAGATACCCGATAAACTTGCGCAGTTCAGTTGGCAGAGGCCGCAAACAGCTTCTCCCATTGCTGGGCATGACCGCTGGCGCGCGCTGCGTCGTCCCATTCCAGCTTCGAGCATTTGCGAAGGGTCTGGCAGTTGTCAGGATCGCTGGCCATGCACATCGTGCCCTTGCCATCGGCCAGTTTGAACGTCGCCTTGTCCGAAGGATCGGCCGCCAGCGAATGCGCCGCGCCCTCGAACACGTCGCATGTCATGCCGGCCTTGCAGCGCATGAACTGGCGGGGCTCAAGCAGTTGGTCTTCACCGCCGGCAAGATATTCGACGAGCCCGTCCGGGTGGATGATATAGGGGCTGGTCGAACAAATGAGGTGCATCACATCCGGAGTGGCGTCGACGTCATCGGGTGGCCCGAAGGCCCACATGCCGGCCATTCCGTCCGCCAGGTGAATGGCATCTTGCTGCTGCTGCAACGTATAGACGACGCCCATCGTGCCGTGCGGTCTCACCACGATCCTTGCATCGTCAATGAAGCCGACGCCGTAGCCTTCGGAGAGACTGTTCAGCTTGACGATCTGCTTCCCGGAACCCGCGTCCCAGATACGCACATATTCGTCCGACGCGCCTGTGGCGATACGGGCGCCATCCGGGCTGAAGGCTGCGGACAGCACTTTTTCCACGCCGGCTTCCTTCAACGTAACGATCTCTATGCCGCTGGCGGCGTCGAAGACATGCGCCGCACCGTCGTCCGCGCCGGTCACGATACGCTTGCCGTCACGGTCGAACGCCGCGGCTTCCACGTCAGCCTGGTGCCGCAGTGCCGCGATCTCGTGTCCACTCGCGGCGTCCCAGACCCGCACGGTCTGATCCCGCCCGATCGTCAGGATGCGCGTTCCATCCGGACTGAAGCTGACGTTGTCGATGGCTTTCTCATGTCCTTCCAGCTTGGCGATCTTCTTGCCGGCGGCAACGTCCCACACGACCACGGTCTTGTCTTCCGCGGCCGTGGCGACAAGCCTACCGTCGGGACTAAAGCCGGCATCGGTCAACGCAGCGGAATGTCCATCCAGGATGGCGGCCTGTCGCGGGCCTTCGATCCGCCAGACCGCCGCCGTGTGATCTTGCCTAAGCACGACGATGGACTGGCCGTCCGGGCTGAACGGCTCTCGGGGAAGGCCAAAGATGAGAGTCTGCGCATCCCGGGGGATCGCCGCCAATTCCTTTGAGTAATCGGCGACATTCCAGAAGCGCAACGCGTCCGCGGTCGCCACCATCAACACCGATCCGTTCGGACTCCAGGCTACGGAGGAGGCCTTGCCCTTCAATTCGGCCACCTGCTTGCCGTCCAACGTATCGAAGATGATCGTACCGGCGTCGGTGGCGAGTGCGACACGGTCTCCAGCCGGGCTGAAGCGGACGGCATAGACTGTCTCATCCACACTGAACACACGCGATGCATAGATTTCGGCGGCGTTCACGCGGCTTGTGGCGATCGCCGCGCCCAGACATAGGATAGCGGCAGCCAAGACCAGTCCGCAAAGAGTACGCATGTCTTATTGGCCTCCTGCTGTCTCGTCAGGCTGCTCAATTGCCCGCCGGGAGCGATTGCCACTCGCAATGTAGCATAGCCGGCCTTCATGGTCCCGCGCCACCATCATCTGGTAGTAGTCGTCGGGATCGCGGCCCGGATTGTTAATGCGATGGTTTCCCTCCTGGATTCATTGGCCAACCTTTTGGCGGCGCCAACCTTTTGCGCGGTTGGGCGTTGTCCCTGCGAAGGCAAGGCCGCCGCGGGTGGCCATCGCAGAAAAGGAGGCCGAGATGAAACCTCTCACTATCGCGTCGCTGATGCTGGCCCTGGCCGTACCTGCGGCCGCGCAGACGCAGCAGAATCCGGCGCAGCAGGCCGACAAATGCCGGATACAGACGGATCAAGGCGGCAAGCAGCAGTCCGGCAACGGCAATCTGACCGAAAAGCTCAACGATTGCGGCGGGGTGCTGAAGCCGCCGGCCACCGGCGATCAGGGCATGGCCGCGCCGGCGCCCGACGAAGGCAAGACACCGGTGATCAAGCCGGGCGAAGTTCCGGCACAGCCGCCGAAGCAATAAAGGACATTACGCGGCATTGTCACCGGGCAACGGAACCTCGCCCTGCGCGAAACGTTTTGTTTACGAATTGAATTCGTAAAAGGATGGGACCGTGAGAGACATTGCCAGCACCGCCACGTTTCTTGCCTCTATCGCCATCGTCATCGTCTTGATGTTCATGGCACCGAAGAGTTTCGGCTTCGATACTTCCCGTCCGATCGTGAACGGCGATCTGCCGACGAAATAGCTGGCAGCGGTTCAGAAAAAAAGCAGGCGAGAATCTCGCCTGCTTTTTGTTTGGTGAGAAGCCGAAATGCCATCCTTCCGGAAACAATAACTGTCTCTTGGCTGGGCTTCAGCGAACCAGCACGCCGGCGTGATCGCAAAGGGCCGTGAAGGCCTCCTGCGCCTGCGCTGCGGCGTCCTTGTTTTCCAGCGCCGCCTCGATCTTCTCTCGCGCCGCCTGGTAGAAAGGGCCGCGGCTGGCATGCGGCCAGTCGATCAGGATTTCACTGGCGTCCTGAAGCGTCGCCACCTCGCGGATTGTGTCGGCGCCATGCGGCTTGATCCGCATCGGTGTCGACAGCATTACATCAGCCATTGTCTTTCCCGCTATTGATGTGGGCCCGCTATTGGAGGAGGTAGGCCCACTATTGGAGGATGTGGGCTTCGCGTGCGGCGTCGATCATCGCCCGCATCGCTTTTTCCGGCGGTGTCCAGCCATCCAGCGCGTCGCGGCAGCTGCGCAACGCCGCCCGGTATTGCCGGCCCTGGCCGGCGGGCCAGTCGCCGAGGCATTCCAGGCCCTCCCAGGCGCTGCGCACCACGCGCTCGCGCTCGGAGGCGAATTTCAGGCGGATCGGTCGGGGGAACATCTTGTCGTTCAACTGAAGTCTCCGTGGCATGTCGCCCGACAGCGAGCAGCGCTTGTGCAACAACGCCACTCACAAGGGGCGCCGGATAACGTAGCCGTGAGGGGAGGGTTCCAGCCCCGAACGACGAAATTTCAGTCGTGCGCGACGGCGTCCGACAAAGGTCTCGGCGCCGGCTGATCGGCAGCTTCCGGAGTTTGCAGGTCATCGGGCCGGTCATGCTCGAACTGTTCGGTGCCGGGCAAGGCATGCAGCCAGGCCTCGCGGCGGGTGATCCACAATTCGTATTGCGGCTCCAGGTCGGTCGGCGCGACATCGAGGCTGCCGAGCATCACCTCGACCTCGGTGTCGCCGACCCACGCGACACGGCTGCCGCAGGTCGGGCAGAAGCTGCGCGTGCCGTAGCTGGCGACTTCGCCCGATGTCTTGAAGACGTCGCGTGGCCAGATGGCGAAGGCCGAATAGACCGAGCCGCCCGCCTTGCGGCAGTCCTTGCAGTGGCAAAGACCAACCCGCGTCGGCTGGCCGGTGACGACGAAATGCACGCCGCCGCACAGGCAACTGCCGGTCCTGCGTATGGTGTCGGACATGGTTGCAGCCTCCCTCAGTCTGGCTTTCGTCAGTCTGGCACGCTACGGGCCGGGCGGGACAGAGGCTCGTCGGCCATTTCGTTCACCCGCACCGCCAAGCCCGGTCGACCCTTCAACGCCCATGCCGGCGAAATGGTTGCGGCGCGCCACCGCCGTCTAAAGCGCGTCGCGTCGCGGCGGATTCATGCGACGCGCTTTAGGTCTTTGTTTTTATGCATGTCGTCCCCCCAAAACCGAGGTCACTTTTGGGCTACATGCATTAGCCGCGCGCGGCCATGTGGTTGTCGAGCTTCTTGCGCGACGGGCCGTAGCGCTTGATGATGGTCTGGGCCTCGCTCTGCGGGATGCCGTATTTGCGCGCGAAGGCGGCGACCTCATAGGTCTCCTCGCTTGAAACCAGCTTGCGGTCCTGTTTGATCTTCGATTTGTCGTCGGGCATGGCGTGCCTCACTTTCTGTCAGCCGCACGGTGGCGCGGACACCGGTATATGGGATGCCGCGATCAGACATAACAGAGATTTGTGCTGCCGGTTCCACGGCAAGCGGCGGGCGGGCCGAACAAGGCCTGGATGGCAAGCTGCCGATTCAGGCCGATGGCCGGGTCGCGTCGGCGCCGTGCTGGTCGGTGGCGCCGCAATCGGCGCAAGGCGCGCTGGCGCCAGGACAGCCGCGGTTATGCGTGCCGGCGGGGCAGCAAAGGCCGTTGGAGCTTGTCCAGCGCGGGCATTGGAAAACCTGCCCGGTGCCGCCGCAGCCGCTACATTCCAGAACCGATGACTGAACCAGATAGGACTTCGTCCCGAACCTTACGCTCGCGCCCACAACGCAACCCACCCCAATAGCAGCACCCGACATGCCTGTGCATTAGCCCCGGCTTAAAAGTAGCACGTTGCCGGTTACGAACAAGTTTCTTGATCATTAATTGTTCGTGAATGCCGCACGGCAGGTCAGACGCGCCGGGCTTGCCCCTCTTGCCTCAGGTCGGCCCCAGCCGCTTGGCGGTGAGACAGATGAGGGCCGAAGCGGCCTGGCCGCTCCCGGCCGGCGGCTTCGACTGGCGCGGAAGGAGTGCGCAGCGCCAACGATCCAGACCATGACCCCGAACCCGCGGTTCGGCAGGGATCATGCTCTTGGTTCAAAGAGCTCGACGACGTTGCCGGACGGGTCTTCGCAAAGGATCTGGCGGCCGCCCGGGCCGTCGACAATCTCGTTGCGAAACGGCACGCCGGCCTCGCGCATCCGGGCGGCGAGCGCCGGCAGGTCCTGCACCTGCAGCACGATGCGGTTCCAGCCGCCCAGCTCGGGCGTGCGGCCATCCGGCATCGGCCTTGCCGCCGTGCCATCGGGCCGGCAAGCCAGAACGTCAGGTCGTCGCGCTTGAGGATGGCCATCGCTGGACCGAACTGCTGTTGCAGCACGAAATCCAGATGCGTGGTGTAAAATGCTATCGCCAACTCGACATCGTTGACGAGATACCGGACCGTCGCCATCCGCTGGCTCTCCTCATAAAACATCACGCACCCCTTGCGATGAATAGCCTCCGGGGCAGGCGGCGGCAAGCTTGGAGCCCCGGCACGGCGTCCTGTCCGCGACCGCCAAGGCCGGTGCCGGCATCCGGCGCGGCAGCGCTTGCGGACAAAAAATTTCAGGCCGGTGTCGGAACCGCACAGGGTCGCTCGTCCTTGGGTCGAAAGCCATCAAAAACCCTGGAGAGACAGCATGCCGGACATCACTCAATCGCCGTGGCAGACCGCGGCCCTACTCATTGCCCGCCTGATCTTTGCCGCCGTCTTCCTGATGGCGGTGACGTTCAAGTTTATGGGCATGGGCGATACCGCTAGCTTCATCGCCGCCGCAGGCTTTCCCTTCCCGCTCTTCCTCGCCTGGTGCGCGGCGATCCTGGAGGTGGCGCTGGTGCTGTGTTTCCTGAGCGGCGCCTTCTTCACCCAGGCGGCCCTGGTCGCCGCGGCCTATGTGCTGTTCCTGGGATTCTCTTTCCACGGCCCCGGCCACTGGGCCGGCAACCAGGCCGAGTTCGGCTTCTTCGTCGACCATTTTTCGTTCATGGCCGGCCTGCTGTTCGCCGCCGTGCACGGGCCGGGCAGGGTGCTGGCGCTGAACCTGGGCTGGCCGGGCAGGGCTTGAGGCGCGCCCCTACAGCTGGTCGTTGTAGGGTTCCTTCATCTTGCCGACCAGGCGGGCCAGTTTCGAGAAAGAGGGCATGTCGGCCTCGGGCTGGCACTGGTTGGCGAGTTCCAGCAGCCGGATCGGGAAATTGACGGCGTCGCGGCTGGAGGCCGACATGCCGCCGGATCGCTCCTCACCGGTTTCGCCGGCCTCGGCCTTGCGCAACGCGATGTCGATCTCCTGCGATGTCAGTATACCTTTTCGGACCAGGACGTGGTTGATCGAGGCGACGGCCATCAGCAGGCCTTCGAGTTGCAGATTGGCGACGTTCATGGTGCTCTCCCTCCATTGACCAAAGGTGAAACGCACCAGCGGCGTTTCCGATCCGCAATGGAGGGATGGGGCGCCGGGGTTGGCTCGGCTTAGATCCTGTTGGTGAACAGCAGGACCAGCAACACCAGCAGGATCGCAGCCGAGACGATGGCCGGCCGCCAGGCCCAGCCGCGCGACCACGGCCAGATCGGCAGGACGCCGACCAGGACCAGCATGATTGTGATGATGGTGAAGGCGCCGGGGACGGTCATCCTCTGTCCGGATGTCGGGAAGGTGGAAGGCGGGCTGAAGGGGAAATAGCCTATTCCTGCACCAGGCGCTCGCCATATTCGCGCCACAGCGCCTTGACGTCCAGGCCGTCGAGGCGCGGGATCGACGGATCGTTGCAGGTGATGGCGACGGCGCTGATGTCGTAGTGGGGAAAGGCACTGGCGACGAAGCGGATCGCATCGCCGAGCGAGTTCACGCGGACCACAGGATCGGCCTGGCCCTGACCGGTGCTGCGCACACCGGAAACCGAGGCTGGAGCATGCCGCATCCTGAACACGGATGCCATGGCTGGTCTGTCCATCGTCCTCTCCGACAAAGCGGTGCGACGCGAATCATTCCATGAGCTTCAGCTGATGGTCTCACAGCCGTCGGTTCATGAAAAGCCGGCTAGCCAATGCGGGGGTGGAGGCGGCCGGTTGGCGCCCATCCGGTTGTCGGGTGAGGACAGTTGTGCTACGATTTCGTCCATGGTGCTGATTTGCGCCGATGACCCGCCGCCGAGGCGGGTTTTTGTTTTTTCCGCGAGCCCGAGCGGGTGCCGGCTGCCTCTTTGCATTGATGCCGAAAACGTAATAGGAATTTTTTCCTTGACCGGGTGAGGGCAGCCATGCTACATATTTGTCCATGGTGCTGATTTGCGCCAACGACCCGCCGCCGAGGCGGGTTTTGTGTTTCTGGCGATCCTTTAGGTGACGGCGCTGCCGCTGCCGATCTTGAACGCCGGCAGGACAGAGGGGCGCCGTAGAGCGCTGCCTTTCATCTGACGATCCACTCCGCGAGGCCCTCATGTCAACACGCTACGCCACGATCATCACCGACGATGACGGCCGCGAAATCGTCAGTGCCATTGGCGCGTTCGAGGGTGCGGCGCCGCAGGCGCGGCTGGGTCGTGTCGAACAAGTCGCGCCGAGCGTGTTGATCGGCATGGTGCGCGATGCGGCCGGTGGCTTTTGTTTCGAGCAACTGGGTGTCGCCAGCCAGGCCGTCGGTCTCGTCATGGCGAGGCTCAAGGCCAAGGCCAGCGTGGCGAAACGTGCCGTCGCGCTAAAACCCGCAGCGGCGGCAAAGCCGAAGCGCGCCAAGAGGGGCAGAAAGAAAACCGTCCGCTCGAAGAAGTCGGCCAGATCGATGCCGAAGGCGGTCGAGGTTGTTTTCCCCAGCGATACCGCCGCGAAGGCGATGGACCAGGTCGATGGTTGACGAAGCCGCCCGCGGGCCGGCACGCCGCAAGGCAAGGCCGGCAAGGCGCAAGTCCGCCGGCGGCGCCTCGGTTGCGCAAGAACCCCGTCCGAAGCGGACGAAGAAAACGCTGGGCGATGATTTCCTCGCTGCCGTTCGCGCCGATTTCCGGGCGCATGGCGCCGGCGTCATCGCCGAGGTGCGGGCCGGCAAGCCGGACCAGTATCTGAAGATCGTGCTTTCGGTGCTGCCCAAAGATTTCGATGTCGCCATAAACCATCTGGATGCCCTATCGGATATTCTGTTCGAGGTGATCGTGCGGAAGTTTAGGGCCAACTCCTGAGGAATAGCTCCAGGCTTTGTCCTGCGTCCGGGAAGCCAAAGCCCGCCTCGGCTCATGCCGGGGCGGGCCTTTTTGCGTTTGTGGCTCCTGACTGGCCGCTGCTATATCCTGGCGGAAGGCTGCCGAACTGGCGGTGGCGTTGATCCAGCCCGGGCTATTCGATGCAGATTGAACGATATGACGGGGACCGCGAGGCTTTACGGCCGCTGTTTGCGCTTGCCGACGATTCTCCGACGCAGATATCCAACTATATCGATAAGGGCGAGGTGCTGGTTGCGCGCGATGGCAACAGGATCGTCGGCCATGTGCAGGTCATCGAGACAGGCGAGGGCGGCGTCTTCGAACTCAAGAGCCTGGCGGTCCGCCCGGCAAGGCAGAGCGAGGGATTGGGGCGTGCCCTTATCGCGGCGGCAATCACCCGTAGCCGCGAGCGCAACGGCCGGCGCCTGATCGTTGCGACCGCGACGGCCGATATCGGCAATCTGCGGTTTTACCAAAGACAGGGCTTTCGGATGTGTCGCATCGTGCAGGATGCGTTCGGACCATCGACCGGTTACCCCAAAGGCTCGGCTGTCAACGGCATTCCGCTGCGCGACCAGGTGATCTTCGAACGCGACCTCGGCGCGGATTGAGAGCGGTGGATCCTTCACCCCTGCGCCCCGGCTTCGGGACAATCGCAGACAATCCAATAGCCCATCCCGGTTCGCCAGGCGGGCTATTTTTGCGTTTCTGGGCCTAGGCCAGGATATTGACGGCGCGGGCCGCGACCAGTGCGATCGTCAGCAGCGAGATCATCGCCTCGGCCATCATCAAAAGCTTGGCGCGCTGGGAGAGCGGCAAGGTGTCGGTCGGCGAAAACGCCGTCGCGTTGGTGAAGGCGAGGAAGAAATAGTCGACGAAGCCCGGCAGCCAGTGGCTAAGCTCGCGGTCATTCAAGGTCATCTGTGCAAACAGGAAATCGGCCTGCGCCAGCTTCACGAGGCCACAGGTCGGCGGCCCGCCGCGGTCGGTGCTCCAGAACCACAAGGCGAAGACGATGACGTTGGTTACCCAGATGTTGAGAGCATCAATCAGCAGCGTGGTGCCGCTGTTGCCGGCATGGCCCTCCAGCAATGCCCGCACCAGCAAGACCAGCGAACCGCAATTCATGACGCTGATGATCGCGGTCATGGTCAGAGCCGTCCGGCGAATCATGACGCGAAACTGGCCAATCGCATGCCACTCGTGATCCTCGACCGCCTTTCTGGTGGCGACCTGCGTCCAGGCCGTCGCCACCGAGAGGGGCAGGAGCAGGGCGGCCTCTAGCGCCGGAGCCAGCCAGCGCGGCCCGAAGGAGAGGTTGTTGATGACGAGAAGCTGCAGGCAGATGATGACGAGGACGGCCGCACGCGCCATCCAGAAGTCGAGCGCGCGGTAGTGAATGACGGCGTGCTTGTGACGCATTATGGATCCAGAAGCTTCGGACAGGGGTGATGCACAGGCCGTCTTGCCCGGGCGTGGCAGGAAGCGGCGAATGTCCTGCTCAAATTTGGCCCCGCAATGGCGGTGCAAGTATACATTTTCGTAAGCTTTGATATCGGCACTATTCGGAAAACCGGTCGGTGTGATTTAAGCACCGCATGTCGGGAATTGACGAGTCCATAGATGGCTGGCTGCCGGCCAGGTCGCCTCTCGCGGGCATAGACCGGTCATCAGTCTGGCGGGGTCTCATCCGTCATCCCTGGTATTTGCTGGCGATTTTATGCCTGGTGCAGATCGCCTGCTGGACGGTGGTGCCCGCACTGGTCGACGCCGCGCCGCCTCGCGATGTCGTCGAAGGCTTCATGTGGGGCCGCGAATGGGTGCTCTTGACCTACAAGCATCCGCAGCTTCCCGGCTGGCTGCTCGAGACCAGCCATCTTCTGACCGGATCGTTCCGCTGGCCGCAATATCTGCTCGCCCAGCTGACAATTTCTTCGACCTTCGTGCTGGTCTATCTGCTGGCCCGCGACATGCTTGGGCGAAACCGCGCGTTGGCCGCGGTGCTCTTGATGCCGTCGATCTATTTCTTCGGTTGGCCGACGCCGCAGTTCAATCACGACTATGCGCAGATGCCGTTCTGGGCGGCCATCTGCTGGCTGCTCTGGCGGGCTGGCCGCGGTGGCGGGCCGGGCTGGTGGCTGGCGCTCGGACTGGTGTCGGGCGTCGGCCTCTATGCCAAGTTCTCCACCGGCCTGCTGCTTGCCTTCGGTGCTCTCTGGCTGTTGTCCGATGCGCGTGCACGCGGCCGCCTTGCGACGCCTTGGCCCTGGTTCGGTCTCGCCGTTTTTTTCGCGGTTGCCTCGCCACTGGCCATCGCGCTCTACCGCATCGATTTCCTGCCGCTGACCTATTTCGCCGACCGTGACCAATGGGTGATGGAGCACCGCGCACGCCTTTATTATATCGGCGTCCAACTGGCTGGCCTTTCCGGCTTTCTTCTGGTGCTGGCGATATCCGGATTACTGCGACGCTCGCCCGCGCCGGATAAGCCTGTCGAACGCGGCACGCTCGTCTATCTCACGTGGATGGGGCTTGGACCAGCGATCCTCATTATGGTGGCTTCACTGTTCACCGGTACCGGCGAGGCGTGGGGCGCGCCGATGTACAATCTTGTCGGTGTCCTGGTGCTCGCCCTTGTGGGTCATCGGCTTGGCGCCATCGAGATGCGAAGGCTGGCGATCTGCGCGCTGATCTGCATCGTCAGCATGTCCGGCGCCTACGCGGCCATGCGTTGGACGACCTGTAATGTGTGGGGGCACATGGAACCGGTCTGCTGGCCGGCGCAGCCGATCTCGGACGAGGCCGAGGCGGTCTGGCACGCGGCGGCACCCGGTCGGCTCGACATCGTCGGTGGTGATGCAGATCTGGCCATGCTGGCGGGCCTCAATGCTTATGACAAGCCGTCGATCTTCACCGAACTCGATATGCGGCTCGCGCCCTGGATCACCAGGCAGCGGTTGCGCGAGCACGGCATGCTGATGGTTTGGCCTGGGAATGGCGTACCGCCGCAACTGCAGGCATGGCTGGGCAACCTCCCGGTCAAGACCGTTCTTTTCAACTGGTCGCGCAAGGCGCCGCCCGTGCCAATCAGTTTTGCCGCCATTCCGCCCGGCACACGGTATCTGCCGATCGACGCCGACAGCCGGACCCGGCATCCGCGCAGCTGAAGCGGTTCTATCCCTGACCGGGTCGTGATATCGTTCGCGCATGGCCGCGTTCGTTCCATGCGACTGGACGAAGCAGACGAGAATGCCCATCTATTGGGAAATCCAATTTTGTCTGCGCAATTCCGCACGGGAAACCGCTACACTGCTGGGATTGCCTTTTGAGGAGACGTGACATGGCGACTTCGATCGAACGCGCAGTGCTGGCCGGTGGCTGTTTCTGGGGCATGCAGGATCTGATACGGCGTTATCACGGCGTCATCTCCACCCGTGTCGGCTATAGCGGTGGAGATGTGCCCAACGCCACCTACCGCAACCACGGCACCCATGCCGAAGCCATCGAGATCAATTTCGATCCGGCGGTGATCAGCTATCGGATGTTGCTGGAGCGCTTTTTCCAGATCCACGATCCGACGACGCGCAACCGCCAGGGCAACGATGTCGGGATGAGCTACCGTTCGGCGATCTACTATACCAGTGACGAGCAGAAGCGCGTCGCCGAAGACACCATCGCCGACGTCGATGCCTCCGGCCTGTGGCCCGGCAAGGTCGTCACCGAAGTCGCGCCAGTTGGTGCCTTCTGGGAGGCCGAGCCCGAACACCAGGACTATCTGGAGAAATATCCCAACGGCTACACCTGCCATTTCGTCAGGCCAGGCTGGAAGCTGCCGGTTCGAGAAAAGGCCGTGTCATAAGGTTTAGGGGTCGTTTTCGAGGAGCAGGGCGGCGTAATTCCCGTGACCGCGTGAATGCCAACTGTCAGCCGCCGCCTGGTGATTGACAGTTGGCGGCGTTGCTGGCCAACTGTGCAGGCTGATTTGCTTCAGGAGATACGCATGAAGAAAGTCTATGAGAAGCCAGTTCTCGTGAAAGGCGGCCGCCTTTCCGATGTTACCGCCACGGTGCCGTCTTCAATTGTCAAGGCTCCCTGACCGACGGACTTACTTTGCAAACCGGTCAGGCCAACCGATGAGGCTGGCTTGCCGTCTGAATGCCCGCCGATGGGGATCGGCTTGATGTGCGCCTTGAACGGCTGGCGCTGTTGAGCCCGCAGACCGGCTCTAGCCGGGTTTCGGCCGTATTCGTACTCGACATAACCCCTTACACCGGGCCGCTACTGGCAGGATGGCTTGAAGCAGGTCATCACATCCGTGCGATTGTCGTCCCGGGATCCCGGCAACGCCAGAAACATTTCAGCACCAGCAAGTTTCGCCGAAGGCTGAGGCGCAAACTGCTGCTCAAACGCTATATCGGCAACACGCCGGCAAGGGTGATCGAATTTGGCCGGCCCTATGATTGGGGCACACTCGGCAGCCAATTGTCGGAGGTCAATGCCGATGTGTTGATCTGCTTTGCGTTTGCGGCCCTCATTCCAGCGGAGTTGCTTGGTGCTTTCCCGAAGGGCGGGCTCAATCTTCATCCAGCGTTGCTGCCCAATTATCGGGGTCCGCACCCTATCCATCGCCTGGCCGTCGACGGCCAGCACGCCGTTCATGGTGGTGTGACGCTGCACAAGATGTCTGCCGGTTTCGATGATGGCGACATTCTCGGGCAAGTGCCGTTTTCCGAAGCAGACTGGGTGTCGCTGCAAGCCCTGACCGACAGCATGGCGACCGCGATGTGCGCGCTGGTGAGCGAGGTAGCGCCCGCCTATTGCAAAGGCAGCCTGAAGGGGATGCGGCAGCCGGCCGGCGATTTTGTCTGGGCGCGGCTTGAGGCGGCCCACACAATGATTTCGCCTGACATGTCGGTCGAGCATGTTGCCCTGATGTGGCATGTGCTGGGCACTGTTCCTGGCATCTATCTCGATGTCGCCGGGCACAAGATCAGGCTGGCGTTCCAGGTCAGACGGCTAGGCCCGCCGACGGGCAAGGCGCCAGTCCGGCGGTGGGGGATCGTGGAGTTCGATCTTGCCGATGGCAGGGTCCGGTACTTCACCTATGGCCGCCTGCTCAAACGGCTCGTAAAATTGCATGCTACCTTCGCGCGCCCTCGAGTCAGAAAGCCGTCCCCTGAAATCCGGGTTTTCGGCAAGGCGGAAGATGGGCAGACGTAACATCTGGCGCAGTGCGCTGAAGAAACGGCTTCCCCTACCGTTCGAATGGTGCTTTAACGCGCCCATCCACAGGGGTGCTCCGTACGGTCGGGGCTGAGACGGGGGCGGCAAGCCCACAGACCCTAGAAGCTGATCTGGGTAATACCAGCGGAGCGAGGCGGGCGATGTTTTCAGGCGCACAGATTTCCCTATACCCCATGACCGACGATTTCGTCGGCGTCATCCTTGGCGCGCTCGGCGCGCTCGATCCCTACCGGGACAGGCTCAGGATCGAGACCGACGACATCTCGACCTTGCTGGTCGGGCCGCCGGAGGTGCTGTTCCCGGCTTTGCGCGACCTGTTCGTCGCGGCGGCGCTGAGCGGCAAGCATAGCGTGCTGTCGGCGGCCATTTCGCGCGGCTGCCCGGGCGAGCCGGACGATCCGATCTGCCGCTCCGACGCGTTTGGCGGGCCTGCCGGGCCCCTCGGCCCACGCAAGGAAGCCGCCATCAGCGCCGTGCGCAACGCCCCTGCCACCGGCCAGCCGGCGGCGGCGCAGTTCTCGCTCTACGTGATGGGCACCGGCGACCACATGGACGAGATCTACGGCTGCATCGATTTCCTGAAACAGTCAGGCGTCTACGATCGCTCCAAGAACTTCTGCACCAAACTGCGCGGCGATACGGGCGCGATCTTTTCGGCGCTGAATGAGGCCTTCTGCCGCTTCGGGCCGGGTGCCGGCCACGTAACCCTTGATGTCACGATTTCGGCCAACAGCCCGTCTGCTGTCTGAACAGAACGCGTTTCCTACACGCCGCCGTCAAGGTTGTCTTCTCGTGGTCTCATCGTCAACCAGCTGCCCGCGCCAGCTCGCGGGTTCTCTTGCCAAGGCAGTGCCCGCCGTCATCTCGGTCGGGTTGCTCCTTGTGGCGTGGGAACTCTACGCCACCTATTCCGGCATCAAACCAACGATCCTGCCGGCGCCGTCACGCGTCTTCGAACAGGCGATGCTCAATCATGAGGCGCTCATCTACAACGCCATTCCCACCATCCGCGCCACGCTGGTCGGCTTTGCTTGTTCGCTGAGCGCCGCCTTCGTTCTGTCGATGCTGGTCGATTTTTTCCGGCCGTTGCGGCGCGCTTTGTTTCCAGTCTTCATTGTCAGCCAGACCTTGCCGCTGGTGGCGATCGCGCCGCTGGTTGTGTTGTGGTTCGGCTTCGGGCTGACCCCCAAGATCATGCTGGTGGCGCTGGTCACCTTCTTTCCGATGCTGGTGGCTCTGGTCGAGGGGTATGAGGCGACCGAGGTCGAGATCGGCCAAATGCTGCGCGCCATGGGGGCAGGGCGGTGGCGCGTCTTCGTGCTGGCACGGCTGCCTTCGGCGCTGCCCTATTTCTTCGCGGGCTTGAGGATCTCCATCACCTATGCCGTGGTCGGCGCCATCTTCGCCGAATATGCCGGCGCGGCCAAAGGGCTGGGCATCTACATGCTCAACGCCAAGAACAATTTCCGCCCCGATCTGGTGCTGGCCGCGGTCGGCGTCAGCGCCGCGCTGACGCTCATCCTGTTTGGGCTGACAGTGCTTTTGCAGCGCCTCGCCATGCCTTGGGAGCGGGTCGGCCGGCAGCCGGCAGAAAATGGGCCGGGGCGATGAGCCGGCTCGAATTGCGGCATGTGCGCAAGGCGTTTGGCGTGCTCGACGTGCTCGCCGATATTTCGCTCAACGTCGGTGCCGGCGAATTCGTCTCGATCCTAGGGCCTTCGGGCGCCGGCAAGTCGACGCTGTTCCAGCTTCTGACGGGTGCGGAGCATGGCGAGGGCGAGATGTTTTTCGACGGCGCGCCACTCCACGACCATGGCAGGCATTTTGCCTTCATGCCGCAGCGCGACGCCCTGATGCCGTGGCGGCGTATCCTCGACAACGCGACGCTCGGGCTCGAAGTGCAAGGCGTCAGGCGCAAGGCGGCACGGGCGCGCGTCGCGCCGCTGTTTGCCGAGTTCGGGCTTGCCGGCTTCGAGCGGCATTTTCCGGCACAGCTTTCGGGCGGCATGCGCCAGCGCGCGGCGTTGCTGCGCACGGTGGTGCAGGAGCGCGACATGCTTTTGCTCGACGAGCCGTTCGGCGCGCTCGACGCACTGACCCGCGCGGCCATGCAGCGCTGGCTCGAGCAGATGTGGCGGTATCATCGCTGGACGGCGCTGCTGATCACGCATGATGTGCACGAGGCCGTGTTCCTGTCCGACCGCATCTATGTGCTGTCGGCGCGCCCAGCGCGTGTGTTGCGTGAAATCAGGGTGCCGTTGCCGCGCCCGCGCGATCCGACCGGCGCCGCCGCGCGCCAGGCCAGCGCACTCGAGGCCGAGATCCTCGACATTTTGCTCGACCCGCAACCCTCCAAAGGACATGACCATGACTGACTTGACGCGCCGACAGGCCCTGCTGCTTACCCTTGCCAGCGGTCTTCCGCTGATCGCCGGATCGAGCCGCTCCTTCGCGGCAACGCAAAAAGTCACCGTCGCGCTCGACTGGACCGTCAACACCAACCACGTCGGGCTGTTCGTCGCCCGCGAAAAAGGGTTTTATCGCGAGGCCGGCCTCGAAGTCGACATTCTGCCCTACAGCGACACCGGCGCCGGCACACTGGTCGCCAACCGTGTCGCCGATTTCGGCATCAACGGCACCATCAGCCTGTTCACCCAGAAGACCGCCGGTGCCGACTTGAAGGCCGTCTATGCGGTGGTGCAGTCAGAGACCGGCCGAGTGGTGTTCAATGCGGGGCGTAGCGAGATCAAAAGCCCCAGGGACCTTGACGGCCTGACCTATGGCGGTTTCGGCAGCGCCTGGGAAAATGCGCTGATCTCGACCATCATCCGCCACGATGGCGGTAAGGGCAATTTCGAGACGGTGACGCTCGGCACCTCGGCCTATGAAGCGCTGGCCAATGGCTCGGTCGATTTCACGCTCGAGGTTTCGACCTGGGAGGGCGTCGAGGCCGAACTCAAAGGCATCAAGCAGCGAAGTTTCGTTTACGCCGACTACGGCGTGCCCGACGAGCACACGACGCTGATCTCGTCGAGCGAAGCCTATCTCCAGGCAAACCCGGCACTGGCGGCGGCCTTTGTCCAGGCAACGCGGCGCGGCTATCAGTTCACCGTCGATCATCCCGGGGAAGCCGCGACGCTGCTGATCGCCGCCAACCAGGATGCCCTGACCAATCCGGCATTGATCGAGGCGTCGCTGAGCGCGCTGATCGACGGGCACTATCTGCGCGGAGAAAACGGCGCCATCGGCACGATGGACCCGGCCAAGATGGTCGCGATCGGCGACTATCTCTTCTCAGTTGGCATTTTGCGCGACGCCGATGGCAAAGTCTTGGCGCAGCGCCCTGATTTCGCGGAGTATTTCGCAAATCTACATCTGGGGTGAGGCTGGATGCCCTTCACTCGGTAGCGCACGGCCCCCGGATTGGCATCTGGGGTGCATCCTCCCCCGCATGTTTCGAGGGCGTTGCCCCTGTTTGATGCTGATCCGATCTTGCCGGTTAACTGCCCGGCAATGGTTGCGTGCAATGGTCCCTTCGAGGGATCATCGGGGTGCTTGCCTTTGCTCACGTCAAAAAGTGAAGCGCTTTCGCATAATAACGGGGGCGGGTACTTCTCCGCCGCGCGACGGCGTGACCTGCTGGTCGACCTACGCGAAGGCTTCTTTCGCCTCTGCGCCCTGGCCTGCGCGGCGCTGTTCGTCTATCGCGGCGTGTATCAGGTCGTGGAGGATCCGACCCGGCTCAACGCCGCGCTGGTGGCGATTTCCGAGATACTCACCTTCACCTGGCTGCTGTTGTCGCGGCGTCCAGTGTCGCGTGACTGGAATCCGCTCACGGTCATCGTCTCCGTGACCGCCAGTTTCGGGGTTGCGTTGATTAGCCTCGAACCCGGCGTGGTGCTTGTTCCGGTCTACGTTGCTGCGCCGCTGCAGTTGGTTGCGCTGTTGTTTGTCATCTGGGGGAAGATATCGCTGGGCCGGTCCTTCGCCATCCTGCCGGCCAATCGCGGCGTGATGACGGGCGGTGCATACCGGCTTGTGCGGCACCCGATCTATGCCGGCTACCTTGCCGGCCATGTGCTCTATCTGCTGTCGGCCTTTTCCTTCCACAACCTCGCGGTCTATGCGGTGATCACCTATCTGCAACTGTATCGTATCCTGCGCGAAGAGGCCCTGCTTGCCGCCGCGCCGGAGTATCGCGCTTACATGGAGCGTGTGCACTACAGGCTGTTCTACCGGATATTCTGAGGACAAGACCGTCGATGAAGAAGGCTGGAGTGGCTGATCCCATCTGGCTTGGGGTCGGCTAACCGCGCTGCCTCAGGGCGGTTCGCCGTTCACGGAAACGCTGACCGCTCCCTTCCTGTGGGCAAACCGGTTCTCACATTTCCTGGGCCTGCTGAGTCGGTCGACTGCCTGGTTGTTCAATGCCTCCCCCGGGTATTGCAGATTGCTGGCGGGCTCGCCATCGTGGCTGACTCCCAATGCTTACGCTATGCACCAGACGGAGATGTTTGCCGCCGAAGGAGCGAGTTTCCGAGAATCGTTTTTCATTTGATGCGATCGAATATGTCGATAATATACCTTTCTGGTATAGAATTGTTTCTACATATGTATTAGAGTTTTATTACTGTTAAAGTTTTTGTATTGTATCAATGAATACCATCATTTGCGCAAGTATGCGCTGATTTGAAACTGAATCTCACCTGCCTCGTGGCTGAATTTACAGCCGGTTGTACGCCGGCTGCCTTAGCGCAACGACAACAGGAGAGTGTTATGGCTTTTACCATCAAAACAGTCGCCAGTGTGTTGGCAGGTAGTGCAATGGTCCTCGTTCTTTCCATGCCGGCAAGCTCAGCTGGGCTCGGCGTCGGCGTGGGTGCCTCCGTGGGCGGCAGCGGCGGCATCAATGCCGGCGTCGGCGCTTCAATCGGTGGCAGCGGCGGCGTCAACGCCGGCGTCGGTGCTTCTGTCGGTGGCTCGAACGGCGTGAATGCCGGGGCGGGTGCGAATGTTGGCGGCTCGAACGGCGTCAGCGCCGGGCTCGGCGCTTCCGTCGGCGGCAGCAATGGCGTCAATGCCGGGGTGGGCGCCAATGTCGGTGGCACAGGCGGCGTTACTGCAGGGCTCGGGGCCAATGTCGGCGGCACGGGTGGCATCGGCGTCGGTGTCGGCGTGGGCATCGGTACCGGAACCAATCCCAGCAATCCGTCCAACCCCAGCAATCCCTCGAACCCGAGCAATCCGAGCCTGCCGGGTGTCGTGGCCCAGATGTCCAGCGGCCAGGTGGCGCGCATGAAGAAGCGCTGCGTCGACGTGCTCAGCAGTGAGGGCACCTATGACCGTGACCTGCGTCAGCTCTGCCTGCTGATCGCCCGCCGCTGAGGGCAGGATCGCCAGGAACGGAAGTGCACAACCAGCCGTGAGGCTTGACAGCACTCTCCTGGCCTCCGGCCGGTCGGAAAGCCCGCCATTTCGGCGGGCTTTCTGCTGCGTAGGGATTTCAATTCGCTCCCTTATCTACCGCGGGCAATCGGCTCTTTTCCGCGTTAACTTCTTTGGTGCGGATGCGCTGTCACAATATGGCGGAACGGTAAGGCTGCTCGAACGTTCTGGTCTTCGAAACATCGCATGCGACGATGTTCAAACCGGCGTGTCAGCGCCTACAGGAGCGGGAAAATACCATGAGCATCGGCACCATCCTCATCATCATTCTTGTCATCGCGCTGCTCGGCGGCTTTAGCGGCTTCGGCGGTGGCCCATTCTATGGCACCGGCTACTATGGCGGCGGCGGCCTTGGCCTGGTGCTGCTGATCATCATTGTCCTTGTCGTGCTAGGGCGGATCTAGACGTTCGAAAGCCTTCGGACAATCGCGATCTCGTGACCGCGTCGAGATCGGAACGCACCGGATTGTGATGGAAGCAAGCCGGCTTGTGATCCGAATCCCGGCTCGAATCCCGTATGTTGATTTCGGTCCACACCCCCCGTGGAAACAAGAGGATAGGGTCCCACCCCTTCATCCTCCTCCAAGGCCCGCCCCGGCATGCCGGAGCGGGCTTTTGCGTTGACGCCGAGGGAACCGGCTTGCGTCGAGACAGTTGAGTTTGCGGAAGGCTGCCCTATGTCCGCAACACTCAGAACGACACTCTGTGAAATTCGCGATGATCTTCACATCCTGCGGCGGATGGTGGCGGCTCGCGGCCATATAGAGACCATCCAGGGCATAGACGCGTTGATCGGCATAGCGGAAGCTGAGGCTATCAAGGTTATCAGGCGCATCGATCGCGCGGCCTGAACAGGAAGAAGGATTGGATGAACATCAAGGAGATGACGCGGCAGGACTGCGTCGCCCTGTTGAAGACGCAGCGCCTTGGTCGCCTGGCCTGCGTGCGTGACCACAAACCCTATGTGGTGCCGGTCCATTTCGCCTTCGGCGAAAATTCCATTTTCAGTTTCTCGCTTCCCGGCAGGAAAGTCGACTGGATGCGGGCCAATCCCAATGTCTGCCTTCAAGTCGACGATGTCGGCGGTGTCAATGGCTGGAGCAGCGTTGTGGTGGAAGGCCTGTTCGAGGAATTGCCCAAAGCGCCTGATCCGGACGCCGGCATGACCGGCGTCGAAAGGATGACCGTTCAGGTCGATGGCGACCGCCGGCTTGCCTGGTCGCTTCTTGCCGCGCATGCCGATTGGTGGGAGCCGGGAGCGCTGAAGCCCGGCGAGACCCTCGCGCCCTCGGGCAGCCATCTCTTCTATCAGGTCAGGATCGAGGCGATGTCGGGAAGACAGGCGTCGTGGTAGCAGTTACGCTGCGCGCGGTACACGTTGCTGGGGGTCTCCGGAACCGCTGCCTGCATTGAGTTGCATTCGGCGTCGCATTGACAAGCGTTTTGTCGCCATATATTGAACAGGACTATACAGGTTCACTGAACAGGTATGCATATGAAGCGGCGCGCGGTTCAACTGTCTCCCGGCACGGGCAAGCCCGAGCAGATAGCTACCGTTCTGGAGCATGAAATCCGCTCCGGCGTTCTCGGCTTCGGCGACCGCCTGCAAAGCGAGAACGAGCTCGTCCAGCGCTTCTCCGTCAGCCGCAACACGGTCCGCAAGGGCCTCGAGGAACTGTCCAGCCGCGGGCTGATCACCACCAAGGTCGGCATAGGCTCCTTCGTCACCTTCGACGGCAAGCCGGTCGACGATTCGATCGGCTGGTCACGGGCGCTGGCGAATGCCGGCGCCAATGCCGAGACAAGGACGCTTCGGCTGGAGGTCATTGAAGACGCCGATCTCGCTGCCTTGCTTGGCATCGAAAGGCCGTTCTTCATCGCCGTCGACCGGGTGCGCACCAATGCCAGCGATGGCCATGCGATCTCGATCGAGCGCAGCCGCCTACCGCTGTCACCGGAGCTGGAAGATGTGCCGCTGCGCGGGTTGCGCGAGGGCTCGCTGCACCAGACGCTGCGCGGTGCCGGCCTTATCCCCGACCATGGCGAGGAATGGGTCGGCATCGAGATGCTCAACGCCGAGGATGCGGCCATCCTCGGTTGCCCGCAAGGCACGCCGTTCCTGCGCGGCCGCCGGCTGACCCGCGCCGCCGATGACCGGCCGATCGAGTATGTCACCAGCCTGCTCAATCCTGCTCATTTCGCGCTGCATATGAGGTTCTGAGCGATGCCGGACACGCTTGATCGCGCCATGGGCGCGCTTGTCGGCGGAGCGCTGGGAGACGCGCTCGGCATGCCGACGCAGCTTTTGTCGCCGGCCCGGATTGCAGAGCTCTACGGCCATGTCGAGGATTTCATCGCGCCCTTCGCCGACCATCCGGTGTCGAAGGGGCTCGCGGCCGGCACCATTACCGATGATACCGAACAGGCGCTGCTGCTCGGCCGCATCCTGGTTGAGTCCGGCGAGCGTTTCGACCATGCGCGCTGGGTCAACGCGCTGCTCGACTGGGAGCGCGAGGTCAAGGCGCGCGGCAGCTACGATCTCCTGGGGCCATCGACCAAGCGTGCCATCGATGCCATCAACAATGGCGTGCCGGCGGAGGAGGCGGGACGCAGCGGCGACACCAATGGAGCGGCCATGCGCATCGCGCCGGTCGGCATCATGATGCCGCTGGAGCCGCTCGATGCATTCGTCGCCAAGGTGGCCGAGACCTGCCGGGCGACGCACAACACCTCGATCGCCATAGCGTCGGCCGCAGCGGTCGCTGCCGCCGTCAGCTGCGGTGTTGCCGGCGGCGACTGGCGCGCCGCCTCCGACACTGCTGTCGCTGCTGCCAGACGAGGGGCGACGCTTGGCCGTTGGGTGACCGGCGGCGACATCGCCGCGCGTATCGTCTGGGCGCGGGACCTGGTGCGCGGCAATGTGATGAGGGACGCGATCCGGCTGATCACCGATCTGGTCGGCACCGGCGTCGCCAGCCAGGAATCGGTTCCGGCGGCCTTCGCGGTGCTGGAAGTCGCCGGCGGCGACCCATGGCATGCAGCGGTCATCAGCGCCAATCTCGGTGGCGACACCGACACGATCGGCGCCATCGCGGCCGGCATGGCCGGCGCGTGCGCCGGGCTTTCGCAGTTGCCTGGGGATCGCGTCACCGGCCTCAGGGGTATCGACATGGCACAGGTTCGCGCGCTGGCCGCTGACCTGGTTGAGGCGCGGACGTCCAAAGGCCTTACGCCAAAAACCGGTTCCGGCAAGGACGCTGCAGCATGAGCGGGCGTCTCGTTCATATCGGTAGCGCGGTGGTCGACTATGTCTACCGCATCGACGCCTTGCCGGCGCCGGGCACCGAGAAGACGGCATCGAGCTTTGCCCAGGTCGCCGGCGGCGGCTTCAACATGATGGTCGCGGCCACCCGAACCGGCATGACAGTGGTGTTTGGCGGCCAGCTCGGCAGCGGGCCGAACGGTGATTTCCTGCGCGCTGCCTTCGCCGCCGAGGGCATCGAAACGCTGACGCCGCCATCGCCTGTGATGGACAGCGGCAATTGCGTTGCCATGATCTCGAGCGATGCCGAACGCACTTTCGTGTCGTGGCCAGGTGCTGAAAGCGTGCTCAGCCTCGACATGATGGCGCCGGTATCGGTGGCGCCGGGCGATTGGGTGTTCACCTCGGGCTATACGCTGAGCTATCCGGGCAGCCGCGATGCGCTTACCGACTGGATCGAGGCGCTGCCGGAAGACATTCCCTTTGTCTTCGACCCGACGCCGGTCATTTCAGACATTCCACGCCCGATCCTATCGCGGGTGCTCGCCCGCACCACATGGCTGAGCTGCAACACGACGGAAGCCGCCGAGATCGCCGGCCCTGGCGATGTCGAGACCCTCGCGGCGCGGCTGCTTGCCGACCATTGCCCGCAGGCGGCCGGTGTCGTCATCCGCAGCGCCGCTAAGGGCTGCCATATCAGGCTGGCCGACGGCACGGCGCAGACCATCGCCGGGTTCAAGGTCGACGCCATCGACACCAACGGCGCCGGCGATACCCATATCGGCGCTTTCGTCAGCGCGCTGGCGCGCGGCGCGCCACCCTTCGAGGCGGCGCGCTACGCCAATGCGGCGGCGTCCATTTCGGTCACCCGCCATGGCGGTTCATCGGCGCCGACCGATGCCGAAATCCAGACTTTCCTGAGCCAGGCCAATGGTCCTTCGACCGGCACGCCGGGCCAGAACCAGAAGGCCCATCAGACAGCCTGACAAGCCCGGGAAGCGGGCAAACAGAGAGAGGAACCAACATGCGCATGCCAAGACTGACTGCTCTGCTGACGGCGACCGCCGTCTTCACCACCGCGCTCACGCTGGCCGCCAGTGCCGCTGAAGTGCATGTGCTCAACTGGAAAGGCTACGGCGCCGACGAGCCCTGGGCCGTCGAGGCCTTCGAGAAAGCGACCGGCAACAAGGTCGTCAACGACTTCTTCAATTCCGAACAGGAAATGCTGACCAAGATCCGGACCAATCCCGGCCTCTATGACGTCGTCATGATCAACGCCGCCTTCAACGACCAGGCGATGGCGGAAAAGCTGATCCAGCCGATCGATACCTCGAAACTGCCGAACTATGCCGACATCAGCAAGGACAAGGCCGGCTCGCCGATGCTCGACCATGACGGCAAGGTCTATGGTGTGCCGTGGGTGTGGGGTCTGACGGCGCTCGCCATCAACGAAAAGTCCTTCGACAAGCCGCCGACGTCGATCGCGGAAATGTGGGATCCCGCCCACAAGGGCCGCGTCGTCATCCGCGACGACGCCGTCGAGGCGGTGCAGTTCGGTGCCATCGCCACCGGCCAGAACATCAACGACATCAAGGATATGGATGCGGTCAAGACGAAGCTGACCTCGCTGATGCCGCAGATCAAGACCTTCTGGAGCTCGGAGAACGACTGGAACCAGATGGTCGCCTCCAACCAGATCGACATCGGCACCTACTGGAGCGGCTCGGCCGACCGCGCCAAGACCCACTTCAAGCTGCCGGTTTCGCTGGTCATTCCGCAGGAAGGCGCCGTCGCCTGGCTCGATGCCTTTTCCATTCCGGCCGGTTCCAAGAATGTCGAGGGTGCGCAAGCCTTCATCAACTGGATGATCGACCCGAAATTCTATGTCGAATGGGTCACCAAGGTCGGCGCGCCGGTCTCGGCCAACACCAAGGCGGTGGACGCGCTGCCGGAGGATGCCTTCAACCGCAAGGTGATGGGTGATCCCGAGGTCGCCAAGCGCATCCAGTTCCAAGCGCCGGTCACCGACGCCCAGCGCGAGGCCTATCTGGCGCTCTGGCAGCAGCTCAAGGTCGACGTGAAGTAAAAGTTCGCGTCCGCACCAGCCGGCGGTTCGCGCCGGCTGGTCCTTCAATCCTGGGGAGGAAGGGTGGCATGGCAGCACAGAGCGCTACCGCATCGCGCAGCGGGTTGAGATCGGCGCTGCCGCTGCTGGCACCGGCCTATCTCTGGCTGACGGTGGCGATCTTCCTGCCGCTGTCGGCCATGGTCTTCTTCTCGTTCATGACCGAGCTGCCACTGTCGGGAAAGCCGTGGGCGTTCACGCTTGGCAACTACGCCGCCTTCTTCTCGCAGAGCCTCTATCTGACACTGCTGCTCGCCTCGCTGCGCCTCGGCCTCGAAGTGACTTTGTGGTGCATCGTCATCGGCTATCCCGCCGCTTACGTACTGGCCAAGGTGCTGAAGGGGCGCAGCCGCGAAGCGATTTTTCTCCTCGTCATCCTGCCGTTCTGGTCGAACGGGCTGGTGCGCATCTTCTCCTGGGCAATGGTGCTGCGCGAGGGCGGCATTCTCGATACGGCGCTCAATGCGGTGCTGCCGGTCAAGATCAACATCGATCTCATGTATTCCTATCCCGCCGTCATCATCGGGCTGGTGCACTCTTACGTGCCCTACATGGTGCTGACCTGTTATCTCACTTTGCAAGCGATCGACGACTCGCTGATCGAGGCCGGGCGCTCGCTCGGCGCGTCGCGGCTGCAGGTGCTGAAGCGGGTGATCATCCCGCTGTCGATGCCTGGCCTGGTGGCGGGGGCGGCGCTGATCTTCGTTCCCGTCGTCGGTTCCTTCATGGAGCCGCGCATCCTCGGCGGCCGCACCGGCACCTTCTACGGCACGGTGATCGAGGACCAATTCGTTGCCGTCTTCAACTGGCCGCTGGGTGCGGCGCTGTCCTTCGTCCTGCTGGCTGTCGTGCTGGTCATCCTGGCGATTGCCTCGCCGGTGCTGCGGAGGGCTGCGTGATGATGACGACGCGCATCCTGGAAGGACTTGGCCGCCTCTATATCGGACTGCTGCTCGCCTTCCTCTATCTGCCGATCATCATCATGGCGCTGATGTCGTTCAACGTCTCGCCCTTCTACCAGCTGCCGTTCGAGTGGACGACGGAATGGTACGCGTCGCTGTGGCAGAACGACCAGCTAATCGCAGCCACCTGGAACAGCCTCGAGATCGCCGCCATCACCACCATCATCAGCGTGGTGCTCGGCTCGGCGGCGTCGCTGGCGCTTTATCGCTATGAATTCCCAGGCAAGAAAGTGCTGCAGGCACTGCTGTTCCCGCCGATCGCCATTCCGTGGCTGATCACCGGCACGGCGATGCTGATCTTCTTCTTCGGCGTCGGCATCGGGCGCGGCCTGTTCGCCATCCTGCTCGGCCATGTCGCGCTGGCGCTGCCCTATGTCATCGTCGTCGTCTCGGCGCGGCTGCAGACTTTTGCGCCCGAGTTGGAAGAAGCGGCGCGCTCGCTCGGCGCCAACCAGTGGCAGGTCACAGTGCGCGTCACGCTGCCGTGGATCATGCCGGGTGTGATCGCCGGCGGGCTGTTTGCCTTCGCCGTGTCGTTCGACCAGTTCGTCGTCTCGTACTTCCTGGCAACGCCTGGACAGACGACATTGCCGGTCGAAATCTACGCCGCGATCCGCAAGGGTTTCACGCCCGAGATCAATGCGGTCTCGACCATCATCATTGTCGTGTCGATGGCGCTGATGCTGCTGACGGCGCGCTTCTTCAAATTCGGCGGAGAGAAATAATGGCCGGTGTGCAGGTATCCAACGTCTCGCGCAGCTTTGGCGCGCACAAGGCGCTGGACGATGTTTCCATCGATTTCGCCGATGGCGGCTTCTATGCGCTGCTCGGGCCCTCGGGCAGCGGCAAGACCACGCTGCTGCGCCAGATCGCCGGCTTCGACTTTCCCGACAGCGGTCGCATCGCCATCGGCGGCGAGAGCGTCGAACGGGTGCCGGTCGAGAAGCGGCGCATCGGCATGGTGTTCCAGAACTATGCGCTGTTTCCAAATATGAGCGTCGCCGACAATGTCGCCTTCGGCCTGTCGGTGCGCGGCGAGGCCAAGGCGGTGATTGCGATGGAAGTGCAGCGCGCGCTCGACCTCGTGCAGTTGGGCAAGCTCGGCGTCCGCCGTCCGCACCAGCTCTCCGGCGGCCAGCGTCAGCGCGTGGCGCTTGCCCGCGCCATCGTCACCAAGCCGCGCGTGCTGTTGCTCGACGAGCCGCTCGGCGCACTCGACAAGGCACTGCGCGTCGACATGCAGATCGAACTCAAGCGCATCCAGCGCGAGATCGGCATCACCACCATCTTCGTCACCCACGACCAGGAAGAAGCGCTGACTATGAGCGACCGCATCGGCATCTTGCGCGATGGCCGGCTGGTGCAGGAAGGGCCGCCGGAGGAAATCTACGACCGGCCGAAGAGCGAATTCGCCGCCACCTTCCTCGGCGACGCCAACATCTTTCGCGGCGACTCGACGGGTAATGGCATCCGGCTGCCCGATGGCACCGCGATCGTTGCCGGCGTGGGCGCGACGCTTGCCGCCGGCGCCAAGGCGAGCTGTGCCGTGCGGCCGGAGCGCATCCGGATCGCCACAGATGCCGGGGTTCCGGATGCCGCCAATGCCAACGTGCTCAAGGGCCAGGTCTCCAAGCGCATCTTCGCCGGCAACAACAGCACGTATTTTGTCGAGCGTGCCGGCCAGACGCTGAAGGTCATCGTGCAGAACACCGGTGCCGACAGGCTGGCTGAAGGGCAGGATGTGGTGCTGCGCTGGTCGCCGGACAGTACGGTGTTGATCGCTGCCAATTAAGGCCAACGTCACTCGTTGACAGGCCTGACTGGTCCGGCTTGTCCGGCCGAACTTGCCGAGGATACAGCGCACAGCACCATGACGCCAGCCAACGCGATCAACGCCATTCCGGCAATCGTTGTCAGGTTGGGGACCTCGCCAAAGAACACATAGCCCCAGAATGCCGCGAAGATCAGATAGGCGTAGTCGAATGTCGCGACAATCTGAGGTTTCGGTGACTGGTAGGCTCGGGCCAACCCGATGCTCACGCTGACGATCAAGGCTGCAAGGATGGCGATGGTTTGCCACTCCTGTATGCCCATGGCGGCCCAGCGTCCGAACAGAAAGGGATAGGCGGGCAGAGGCCCGGCAAAGCCAATAACAAGGCTTGCAATGGTCCCGGCCGCCAGCAGCGTTATGTTTAGCCACAGGGCCATCGTCATGGGCGTTTCCCGCGCGCATTTTGCGCGCGTGACGATCGCCGCAATCGCATAGAGGAACGCGGCGGCAACGGGTATCAAAGGCAGCGGAGAAAAGGCGACGGCTGTTGGGCGCACGATCAACAGCACACCGGCAAGTCCCAACGCGATGCCTGCCCATTGATACCTTGCGATCCGCTCGCCGAGCATGAGCGACGACAACAGCACGATGAACAAGGGCGCGGTGTAGAGCGAGGCGGCGATGACCGAAAGATCAAGAACCGGGATCGCGGCGTAGATCGCGAGATACATCAGCAGGAGCGCGACACTGCGCAGTGCTACCCAACCGAGCGCAACTGGCCAGACGGCACCGCGTGTGAGCAGCAGTAGGACCGGTGTCGCGATGACGGAGCGCAGGACATAGATCTGCCAGAGCGTGAGATTGGCACTGGAGAACTTCACAAAGGCGTCGGTCAAGGCCATCGCAAACACGGTCATGAGAATGACAATCACACCGGTGACCGGCAAAGCGCGTTCGTTCGATTGGGTGGTCATCGACTGCCTCCAGGGACAATCCGCAGTCTCGCCACGGTTGATAAATTCGCCTAGACGCTATTATTGTATCAAAATGATTGGGTTTTTTAATCAATGGCGCGGGTAGAACTGCCTGGCCTCCAGACCTTCCTGGCCATCGCCGAGCATGGATCGTTGCGAGCGGCGGCGCGCATGCTCGGCGTCAATCCGCCGGCGGTCTCGCTGCAGCTCAAGGCTTTCGAAGACCGGCTCGGCACCGCGCTTTTCACTCGCAGCACCCGGTCCGTCACGATGACCGATGCCGGCCGGGCGCTTTTCCTCAGCACGCGTCATCTGGTCGGCGCAATCGAAGACGCGCTGGATACCACGCGGGAGGTTGGCAAGGCCCGATCGGGGCAATTGCGCATCACGCTGCCTTACCGGGCGTGGCAATTGATCATCGCTCCCCGACTGGCTGCGTTCGAAGCCGCCCATGCCGGTGTAGAACTGGATCTTTCGATAGACGAGGGGCTGGTCGATATCGTGTCGCGGGGCTTTCACGCCGGGATTCGGCTCGGCGACCACCTTCAAAACGAAATGATCGCACGGCGGCTGACGCCGCCCCAGCAGGGAGCCTATATTGCCTCGCCCGACTATTTGAACCGGCACGGGAAACCCACGAAGCCAAGCGATCTGCTGTCACACCGCTGCATCCGGCACCGGCAAATTTCTTCGGGGCGCATCGCCGAGTGGCGCTTTCTGGTGGATGGGGTCGAAGTGTCAGTCGATGTGACCGGGCGGCTTGTGCTGAACGATCTGCGCACGATCGTGGAGGCAGCCAAGCAAGGCTTGGGTATCGGCTGGTCGTTGCGCGAGGGTGTTGCGGAGGATGTGAGGCGAGGGGATCTTGTGGAAGTCTTGCCGACCTATAGCGCAGGCCGTCCTGGTTTCTTCCTGTATTTTCCGAAACCGCTGGCGCGACTCGGTCTTCTCAGGGCTTTTATCGATCACTTCGGGACTGCAGGCCTGATGTCCGAGTCGTCCTCCGGCTTGCCAAGCGGACTGCAATCCCGGAATGCTCAATGGGGGGCTGACGATGACGCTTGAGCTGACCGCACAGGACCGATCCATGCTCGACGGCGGGCAAGGCCCGTCCGCGGCCGCCGCGATGAAGATCCTCGTCGCCTTTTCCAACGCCATCGGCGCAGCCAGTCTGCTCGATATATCAGGCGCTCACATCGATGGCTGCCTCTACCATGGCAGGGCCGGTCTCGATTTCGTCGAAAGGCTGGTCGAGGGCGGCGGGCGCGTGCAGGTGCCGACGACGCTTAATGTCGGCTCGTTCGACCTGATCCATCCCGGCATGGTGAAAATGCCGGCGGCGGAAGAGGCGCCGGCGCGGCGGCTGATGAAGGCGCATATGGAGCTCGGCTGCCAGGCGACCTTCACTTGCGCGCCGTATCAGACGCGTTTTCGGCCCAGTTTCGGGCAACAGATCGCCTGGGGCGAATCCAACGCTATCGTCTTCGCCAATTCGGTGATCGGCGCGCGTACCAACCGCTATGGCGATTTCATCGATTTGTGCTGCGCCATGACCGGGCGGGCGCCGGCCTGGGGCTTGCATCTCAGCGAAAACCGGCGTGGCCGCACCCTGTTCGGCCTGGACATAGCTGAGGCCGAACCAAGCGACAGCCTGTTCGTCGGTGTCGGGCTGATCATCGGGCAAACCAGCGGCGACCGTGTTCCAGTGATCGCAGGCCTGCCGCAGCCACGCGACGAGGACCAGTTGAAGGCGCTGGGCGCGGCGGCCGCGACGACGGGTGCCGTGGCGCTGTTCCATGCTGTCGGCATCACGCCGGAAGCCAGGACCCTCGATGAGGCGTTCCACGGCCAGGTGCCGGAAGAGACAATCCGCATCACCCGTGCCGATCTCGATCATGCGCTTGCAAGGCTGTCGATGGTGCCTGACGGCGCGCTTCTCTCGGCGGTCTCACTGGGCACGCCGCATTTCTCGCATGAGGAATGGATGCGCCTGTTGCCGCTGCTGCGCGAGACAGCCCCTGGCCGGGGCATCCCGATCTACGTCAACACCGGTCGCGCGACGCTGACGCGGCTGCAGGAGGAGGGCGCGCTAGCCGGCATGGAGGCTTACGGCCTAATCCCTGTCGCCGACACCTGCACCTATGTCACCTCCATCCTCGAGCGGCTCGACGGCGTGGTGATGACCAATTCCGGCAAGTGGGCACATTACGCACCGGGCAATATCGGCGTGATCGTCGCCTTCGCCGAGATGAAGGATTGCATCCGTTCCGCGGCGGCCGGGCATGTCGTGCGGAGCGCCTCATGACGCAGCCGGTTGCAACGGGAGCCGTCGAACAGTCAGGCACTTTCCAACTTGCCGGCGAGGCCGATGGCCTGGCTCTGGTGTTCTCGCAGCCGCTCAGCTTTTGGGGTGGTATCGATGCCGAGACCGGTGAGATTATTGACCACTCGCATCCGGGCCTCGGCCAGAATGTCACCGGCAAGATCCTGGTCATGCCGAGCGGGCGGGGGTCGTCCTCCTCGTCCTCGGTTCTGGCTGAAGCGATCCGCAGGGGCACCGCGCCGGCCGGCATCCTGATGGAACGGCCGGACCCGATCCTGGCGGTGGGGGCGATCGTGGCCGAGTTTCTATACGAGATCCGCATGCCGCTGGTCGTGTGCTACATTGCCGGATTTGTTTCCGGCGATCGTATCTCGATCGGTGTCGGCAGGGATGGCAAGGCGATCATCCGCAAGGTTTGAAGCAACCGTAGTCCGCTTCTGATGGGAAATGATGGTGCGTGCCTTGGCTGATCGGTAAGCCACGGCGCTATATGCTGTCCTCCAGGGAGGAATGGATGGCAGGCATGGATTTCGAACCGGATGTGACGGTTCGCACCCGGGAATACCGCATCGGTTGCATCGGCGCCGGCATGATCATGGCCGAATGCCGTCTTGCCGCCTACGCGCAGGCCGGTTTTCCGGTGGTGGCGATCGCCTCGCGGACGAAGGCCAGCGCCGAGAAGGTGGCGAAACGCTGGGCCATTGCGACCGTTCACGACACGCCGAAACAACTGATCGAGGACAGTCAGATCGAGATCGTCGATCTGGCGTTCCCGCCGGACCAGCAGCCGGCACTGATCCGCCACGCGCTGAAGCAGCGACACATCAAGGCGATCCTGGCGCAGAAGCCGCTGGCGCTTTCGGTCGAGGAAGATGCGGATGCGGATGCGGGGCTGACTTTCCGTGGCGTCGGCGAGTTCATGCGTCAATCTCGCGACCTATCCGGCCAAGATCGAGGCCGGTAAGGTGATGATCCGGATCTGACGCGTGGCAACCGATCCAGCATCACAGAGGGGACGTTTTAATGAGCCGAAAGAGACCGACCGTGGCCGATCTGCGCGCGATGAAGGGCAAGCGCCAGCTGACCATGCTGCGCGTGCTCAACCTGGACGAGGCGGAGGCCGCCGAACGGGCAGGGGTCGACATCGTCTCGGTGCCACCCGAACTGGTGCTCAACCCCCAGTACCGCGACGCGGCGCCCAGCCTGTTCACCATGCCGGGCGAGAATTTCTTCGAGGTAGGCACGGCGGATGATTTTGTCCGCTGGGCCTTCCGGCTCTACAGAGCCAGCGCCGACGCGGTCTATTGCAGCGCCGGCTACGCCACGATCAAGCGCATGGCCGACGACGCTATTCCCGTCATCGGCCATGTCGGCCTCATTCCATCGCGCGCCACCTGGACCGGCGGCTTCAAGGCGGTCGGCAAGACCGCCGACGCCGCCATCCAGGTTTTCGAGGCGGTGAAGCAACTGGAGGCGGCGGGCGCCGTCGGCGCCGAGATCGAGGTCGTGCCGGTCGAGGTGGCCAAGGCGATCTCGGAGCGCACCTCGCTGATCATGCTGTCGATGGGGGCGGGCACCGGCTGCGACGCGCAATATCTGTTCGCCGACGACATTCTTGGCCAGAACCGGGGCCACATGCCTCGCCACTCCAAGGTCTACCGCAACTTCGCCGCCGAATATGACCGGCTGCAGGCCGAGCGGGTAGCGGCATTTTCCGAGTATGTCGCCGACGTCAACAGCGGCGCCTATCCCGAGGACAGGCATATCGTGCACATGGACCCGGCCGAGCTCAGCCTGTTCATGAAAAAGGTGGACGCAAAGAGCTGATTAGTCGGGTTCTTTGCCGACCGCCGCAGCGCCTTGCCATGTTCCATCGGCGAGCATGGCGTGGAGCACCTCGGCGTCGGCCCCCAGCGACCTGTCCTCTTTGAGCATCGATACGTGCGCGCGCACGGCCGCATAGATCGCACCGGTGCGCGGCGCCAGCGTCAATCCATCACGCAGGTCGACCGCCTGGGCCGCCGCCATCAGCTCGAAGGCGATCAGCCGCCTCCACAGCGCGATCATTCCGGCGCATTTCGCGACGGCGAGGGGGGACTGGGTCGCGTGATCCTCGACGCCTTCCGAAACCGGCAGAAAATCGAGCATCACCGGATTAGCCTTGTGGCGGATGGCGGCCAGGATCGATGTCGCCGTCTTCTGCAGCGGCACGAAACCGGCCGACGCGCCGCCGATGGGCGAGAGATATCTGGTCAGGCCGTTGCGGCCCGAGCCGCTGAGCTGGATGAAGCGGGCGACGCTCGCGGCGGCGCATTGCGCGATCGCCAGGCCGAGCGTCTCGAAGGCAAGCGACAGTGCGGCCGTGTGGAAATTGCCGGTCGACAGCACCAGTTCGTCATCGCCCAGCACCAGCGGGTTGTCGGCGGCGGCATTGAGCTCGATCTCGACGGCGCGCTTCGCCTGGCCGATCGCCTCGATCAGCGCGCCATGGATCGACGGCATGCAGCGGATCGACAGCGGGTCCTGCAAGGTGGTGGGCGCCGGCATCTCGTCGCGGGCTAGAAGGTCGTGCAAGGCTTTCGCCGCCTCCTGCTGTCCGGCGGCCGGCCGCGCCATCTGCAGGCGCGGATCGAGGATGGTGCGGTTGGCGCCATAACCTTCCATCGTCAGCGCGCCGGCCTGCTGCTGCTGGGCCAGCGCCGACAGCGCATCCGTAACGCAAAGCGCGCCACTGCCGGCGGAGACCGCCGAGGCGTTGATCAGCGACAGCCCATCCTTGGGCGCCAGGCTGATGGGTGCGAGGCGGGCCATCATCAGCGCCTTGGCCGCAGGCATGCGCCGACCCTGATAGTCGGCTTCGCCTTCGCCGATCAGGACACGGGCAAGCGCCGTCATCAGCACGAGGTCGCCGGCACCGATCGAGCCGAGCGAGGGCATGACCGGATGGACGCCGGCATTGAGCGCATCGACCAGAGCGACAAAGACGGCGGGCGAAAGGCCGGAGCCGCCGGCCGACAGCATCGCCAGGCGGGCGAGCATGGTTGCGCGCACCGCCTCGACCGGCAGCGCTTCGCCGACCGCACCGCTGCGGCCCTCCAGCAATTGGCGCTGGAAGGCGCTGGCGTCGCCTTCAACGGAGGTGCCGAGATTGGCACCGAGGCCGGTGTTCAGGCCATAGATCTGCTGGCCGGAGGCGGCAGCCTGGTCGAGCACTTTGCGCGCCTTTTCCAGCTTGGCGACGACATCGGGTCCGATCTCCACCTTGCGGGCTTTGCGGGCGACGCTGGCGACATCGCCGACGCTGACGCCGGTTCCTGTGAGGACGAGCGCGCTCATGCGAAACGCAGCCTCTGGCCGATGCCTTTTTCGCCTGCCTTGGCCAGCATCGCCTTGCCCAACGCAATGTCGGACAGCGAGAGGCCGCGATGCCAGAACAGGATGGTCTCGTCGTCACTCTGCCGTCCTGGCTTGAGACTGGCGGCGATCTGGCCGAGCTCGGCATGCAGCGTCTTTTCGCTCAGCCGTCCTGTCTCGACATGGGCGCGCAGCGAACCGAACTTGCCGCCCTTGCATTGGCCCCAGTCGTCGACCACCATTTTCTGCATGATGTCAGTCAGCGACAGCTCCACCGCGCTTATCGTGCCATAGGGCACGACCAGTGCGCCGGGCTTGATCCATTCGGTCTTCAACAATGGCTGCGGTTCCGGCAGCCGCGAGGCCTCGACGACGATGTCGGCGCCTTCGATGCAGCTCTTCCAGTCGGCGACGGCCGTCACTGTCTTGCCGAGATCGGCCGAAAGCTTGGCGGCAAAGCCGTCGCGACTTTCCGGGCGGCGCGAATGGACGCGGATCTCATCGAAGTCGAACAGGTGGTCGAGCAGGCGCACATTCCAGTAGGCGGTGCCGCGCGCGCCGATATGGGCCAGCACCTTCGAATTCTTGCGCGCCAGGTGTTTGGCGCCGATGGCGGTGACGGCGCCGGTGCGCATGTCGGTGATGACGGTGGCGTCGAGAATGGCGCGCGGCGTGCCGGTGCGCGGATCGAACAAATTGAGGATGCCGAATTCCGAGGGCAGGCCATGCAGATAGTTGTCGACATAGTCGCCGACGATCTTCACGCCCGCCGTGTCGAGCGGCGCCACATAGCCGCGCAGGACATTGAAATGACCATGGAAGGACGGATCCGGTTCGAGATGGACGCGCGGCTCGATCACCGCCTGGCCCTTGCCCTGGGCGACGAGACCAGCCTCGACGGCGGCGATGATTTCGCCATCGGTCATATCTAGCGCTTCGATGTCGAGGGCATTGAGATAGTCGATGTAGATGGGCTTCATTTTACGCGCGCACTTTCCTCGGTCGCCCCGCCCATCCCATAGCAGGCCGCGGCGCGACACGAAAGTTTGTTGCGCTGTGTCTGGACGCAGCCGGCCAAATGCTGTTCAAACCGCTACCGTCATGACTGCCATTCCCGAGACTGAAGCCTTAGCAGAAACGGCCACCAATGCGCGGCGCGTGGCGCTGATCGTCGCCATCGCCTTCTTCATGCAACTGCTGGATTCGACAATCATCTCGACCTCGTTGCCGCAAATGGGGGAATCCTTCGGCGTGCCGGCAGTGGCGATGAGCATCGGCATCACCGTCTACATGCTGACCATGGCGGTGTTCGTGCCGCTTTCGGGCTGGCTCGCCGACCGGTTCGGCGCACGCAACATCTTTCTCACCGCGATCGCGCTGTTCACGCTAGCCTCCCTCGCCTGCGGCTTCTCCGGGAATTTGACCGAATTCGTCGCCGCTCGCGCCGTGCAGGGGCTGGGCAGCGCGCTGATGACGCCGGTCGGCCGCATTCTCGTCCTGCGCAATGCCTCAAAATCCGAGCTGCTCAACGCCACCGCGCTGATCACCTGGCCGGCGCTGTTCGCGCCTGTGGTGGGGCCGGTGCTCGGCGGCTTCATCACCACCTATCTGTCCTGGCACTGGAACTTCTTCATCAACATCCCGCTAGGCGTGGTCGGATTGGCGCTGATCGCCCGGTTCATCCCTGGCGACCGCGACGCCGACCCCAAGCCATTGGACTGGCCAGGTTTCGTGCTGACCTCGCTCGGGCTCGCCTGCCTGCTCTACGGCCTCGAGCGCATCGCGCATCCGGAGGATGGCGTGCCGCCGACGGTGCTGCTGATCGCCGCCGGCATCGTCATCGGCTGGCTGGCGGTGCGGCATCTCCGGCGCGCTCCGCACCCGCTGCTAGATCTCTCTTCGTTCAGGGTGCTGACCTTCGCCATCTCGACGCTTGCCGCCGGAACGATCTTCCGGGTGGCAATCAACGCCACGCCTTTCCTGCTGCCGCTTCTGTTCCAGGTCGGCTTCGGCCTCTCGCCCGTCGATGCCGGCTTGATGATCCTGGCCTATTTCCTCGGCAATCTCGGCATGAAGACGGTGACGACGCCAACGCTGCGGCGTTTCGGCTTCCGCCCGGTGATGGTGGTCAACGGCATCATCGCCTCGACGTCGATCATGGCTTGCGGGGCGATCTCGCCGCAGACGCCGCAGGCGCTGGTGGTGGCGCTGATGCTGATAGCCGGCCTGTCGCGCTCGATGCAGTTCACCGCGCTCAACACGCTGGCCTTCGCCGATATCGATGCGGCGCAGCGCAGTTCGGCGGCGACGTTATCCTCGATGCTGCAGCAGGTGGCGATGCTGTTCGGCGTTGCCGTGGCGGCGGCGATCCTCAATCTGTCGCAGATCGTGAGAGCCAAGCCGGCACTCGACCTCATGGATTTTCGAATCGCCTTTCTCGTCATCGGGGCCATCGGGCTGGTGGCGGCGCTGCGTTTTCTGGTGTTGCCGTCCGCTGCTGGGGCAGAGGTTTCCGGTCATACGCCGGGGAACTGAAGTCGAATTTTTCGGCCTTGGCGGACATAAGTTCCGCCTCATCCTTTCGCCTTGATGCAACACTTTCGCGAAGTGCTGTGATGGCGCAATTGATTGCCAAAAATGCAGCAGTTTCCAAGCATTGCGCCAGTTTCGGCAATCGATGCGTCCACTCGACGAATCTCGGCAAGAAGCGTCGTTCTGAACGCGGATTCATTTGACGAAACGACGCCGAGGCGATTAGCTCTGCGTTCGGGATGGCAGCGCTGCCATCGGGGCAAATGCAGACATGAACGCGATTGGCTGGCTAAATCTCAGGAGCCTGAATCAGGAAGGCATTGTCTTTGCCATCGCGGTGGTGCTGTTCGTTGCCGCGGCCATAGGCCTGCCGGGTTTTATCGACCCCAACAACCTCGTCGCCATCGTCCGTTCGGTGTCGGTGCTGGGCATATTGGCGCTCGGCATGGCTGTCGTCATCATCGGGCGCGGCATCGACCTGTCGGCGGTGGCGATTATGGCGATGTCGGTCGCCTGGTATCTGCAATTGCTCAACACCGGGACCTCGGATGGGCTGGCCTTCGCCTATGTGCTGGCCGGCGTGCTCGCCATCGGCCTGCTCAACGGCTTTCTCGTCGCCTATGCCGATGTGCCGGCGATCTTCGTGACGCTGGCGACCGGCTCTTTCGTCTTCGGCTATGTGCGCTCACAATTGATCACGCAGGACGCGGTGCCGGTGCCGCAGGGCCACTGGGTCGAATTGCTCGGCGGCCTGCGCTTCCTCGACATTCCGATCGAAGTGTTCGTTTTCGCCGGGCTTGCCTTCCTGTTCTTCCTGTTCCTGCGCTACACAAAATGGGGCCGCTACATCTATTTCGCCGGCGACAACCCGGTCGCGGCGCGCAACATCGGCATTCCGGTGCGGCCGATGCTGGTGCTGCGCTATGTGCTCTCCGCTTTCGTGGCGCTGATCGCCGGCCTGCTGACGGCAGCCAGCCTGCATTCGATCAACACCCGCATCGTCAATTCGACGCTGCTCTACGACATCGTGCTGGTGGCCGTGATCGGCGGCATCGGCTTGTCGGGCGGGCGAGGCGGGGTGCGCAATGTGCTGGTCGGGGCGGCGCTGATCGGCATCCTGCTCAACGCCATGACCATCATCGACATTCCGCTGCTCTACCAGAACCTGATCAAGGCGGCGATTCTGCTCGGCGCTATCATCGTCGACGGCATCATCAATCCGCGTGACGAACAGACTGCGCAACAGGGCGACATTTAGGGCAGATGGGCTAGCCCATCTTGCTCGGGGTACCCGGCGCGATCGCGACGATCGGCCGGCAATGAAAACCGAACCAGAGGACGTGACATGAGACTGATCAAGACACTTATAGCCGCCGCAACGGCGCTCGCCGTTACCGCCTTCGTGGCGCCGACCTTCGCCGCCGACGATCCCGGCCCGGCGGCTTACGCGCAGGCGCTCAAGGGCAAGCGCGTCATGCTGGTGCCGCTGGCGATGGGCTTCGACCTGGCGCAGGGCTGGGCGCATTACCTGAAGAAGGAAGTCGACGCCTGGGGCGGTACGTTCGAAACGCGCGATCCGAACTGGGTCGTCGATGCCGGTGCGCAGGCGATCACCGACGCGATCTCGTCGGACACCAGGCCTGACGTGCTGATCATCCACGCGCCGGATCTGAACTCCTATTCCAAGCTGATGAAGAAGGCGCAGGCCGCCGGCACCTACGTCATACTGGTCGACAATCCCGCCAACTTCCCGGCCGATGCCTTCGTCGGCAGCGACTGGGACCGGCTTGGCCAGCTCGAGGCCGAAGCGGCGATCAAGGGTTGCGGTGAAAACTCGTCGAAGAAGATCGGCCTGGTGCAGGGCGATCAGGCGAACTCCTCCAGTCTCTATCAGTATGCCGGCATCATGAAGGTGCTGGACAAGCATCCCGACTTCAAGGTGGTGGCGAAGCCCGACTCCAACTGGGATGCGACGACCTCGCGCAATGTGACGACGACGATGCTGCAGCAGAATCCGGACATCTGCTCGATCATCGATTTCTGGGATGGTGACGCCACCGGCGCATCGGCCGCGATCCGTGACGCCAAGCTCGACGGCAAGGTGTTCCTGGTCACCACCGGCGGCGGCGAGAAGGCGGCCGATTGCGACAAGTTGGCCGACGGCACTTATGGCGCTGTTGTAATGACCGATCTTGCCCGCCAGTCGGGCGACATGAACGCCATCATCAAGTTCCTGCTGCAGAGCGGCCAGCCGGCCGGCACCTCGCACACCTATATCTACACGCTGGAGAAGGCGACGACCAAAGCCGACCTCAAGCCCGACAGCTGCTGGGATTTGAAGGCGCTGCAGGCCGAAGCAGCGGCGAAGTAAGCCGCGCCGTCGAATAGACACCACGAGGTGGCCGGATCAGTTCGGCCACCTCTTTCTCTTGAGCAGCGGCAGCCAATGTCCTTTCGCGAACGCCTCCAGTCCTGGCGCTACAATCTCGTGCCCGACCATCTGGTCGGCGAGATCCTGACCAAACGCTGGACCGACAACGCCATTCCATTCCTGGCGCTGGTGGTGACATTGGCGACCTTCGGCTCGGTCATTCCGGGCTTCTTCAAGCTGAACGCGCTGCAGGAATCGACCCGCCAGCTCGGCGAATTCTCGATGGTCGTCACCGGCATGACGGTGGTGATGCTGGGCGGCGGCATCGATCTCTCGGTCGGCTCGATCTTCGCACTGTCCTGTTTCTCCGCCGTCTATGTCTTCTTCATTCTCGAACAGTCGATCTGGCTGGCGCTGGCCGCTTCGCTCGCCACCGGTCTCGTCTTCGGCGCCATCAACGGCTATCTCGTGGGGTATCTGCGGCTGCGCGCCTTTCTCACCACGCTGGTGACCTTCATTTTCGGCCGGGCGCTGTTCGACATCCTGGTCACCACCTATGCGGCTGACGTGCAGCTTTCCCAGGCCACTTCGGACGTGCTCGACTTCATCGGCGACAGCACTTTCTGGGGGCTCTCCGTTTCGGTCTGGCTGGCGACCATCCTTGCCATCATCACCCATATCGCGCTGACGCGCTCGCGGCCGGGATGGCATGTGCTGGCGGTCGGCGGCTCCCGGCGATCGGCGCACAATGCCGGCATCCGCGTGCGCCGCACCGTGTTCATGACCTATGTCTTCTCCGGATTCTGCGCCTCAATCGGCGGCTTCCTCATCGCTTGCCGGCTGAGCGGGGCAGGGCCGGGCACCGGCCTCAACCTCGAAATCATGGCGCTGACGGCGGCGGTGGTCGGCGGTGTCAGCCTCGGCGGCGGGCGCGGCTCGGTGATCAAGGGGTTGATGGGCGCCATCATCGTGCTGACCATGACCAATGGGCTGATCCGGCTTGGCTACGGCACCGGTACCAACCAGATGGTGCTCGGCATCATGCTGGCGGTCGCGGTGACCATCGACATCCGCTGGCTGAAGAACCGCCACAAGGTGCTCAATGAAGTCTATGTCGCGCCGGTGTATCTCAAGATGGGCGAGACGCAGTCGGCCGTTCCAGGCTCCGGCACGCCTTACGCGCTCGACAACCGGTTGTCGGCGGCCGACCATATCGGGCTTGGCGAACTGGAAGGGCCGGAAGACGTCATCCTCGACCGCGACGATAACCTCTATTGCGGCACGCGCCATGGCGAGATCGTCCGCTTCTTCGCGCCCGACTATGTGAAGTCGGAAGTGTTTGCCCACATCGGCGGTTTTCCGCTGGGCCTGGCCTTCGACAAATCAGGCAATCTGATCAGCTGTGTCGGTGCCATGGGGCTCTATTCCGTCTCGCCTGATCGGGAGGTCAAACGCCTGTCCGCCGAGACATCGCGCTCCTGGACCTCGATCGTCGACGATGCGCGGCTGCGCGATCCCAATGACTGCGACATCGCACCGGATGGCCGCATCTATTTTACCGACTCTACGAAGCGCTATGATGCGCATGACTGGGCGCTGGATTCGATCGAGAACCGCGCCACAGGCCGGCTGCTGGTCTATGACCTGAGGGACGGGTCTACGAAGACGCTGCTCGACGGCTACCGCTACACCAATGGTGTGTGCATGGCGCATGACGGCAAGTCGCTGTTCTTCGCCGAGAGCTGGGCCTGCCGCGTGCACCGCTACTGGCTGGAGGGGCCGAAAGCCGGCACCGCCGAATGCGTCATCCGCGACATGCCGGGCTATCCCGACAACATCAACCGCGCGTCCGACGGCAATTACTGGATGGCGTGGCTCGGCATGCGCACGCCGAGCTTCGACCTGTCGCTGCGCCATCCCGACATGCGCAAGCGCATGACGCGCCGGCTGCCGCAGGACGAATGGCTGTTTCCCAACATCAACACCGGCGGCGTGGTGAAATTCAACGAGACGGGCGGCATCGTCGAGGCGATGGGCGACCTCAGCGGCGGCGCACATCCCATGGTGACCTCGATGCGCGAGCACAAGGGATATCTGTTCGTCGGCGGCATCCTCAACAACCGCATCGGCCGCTACAAGATTTCGGGCGCCGACCCGAACTGGACCAGCTCGGCTTCCTATTGGGGAGCAAAGCCATGATCCTCGATCCGATCCTGGATATGTTTCGCGGCAAGGCGGTGACAATCCCGCCGCTCGACGGCGCTTTCCGGCCCAACACGCGGCTGGATGATGCGCCGGCTTTCGCGGAGTTGAGCGAGCCGGACAATCTGCTGGCCGACGGTGACCGGCTGCTCGCCTCCAGCGGCAACGCCATCTATTCGCTTGCCGCCGGAGCCGAGCCCAAGGTTGTCGAGACCTTTCCGTCTCTGATCACGGCACTGGCTCTGTCGCCGTTGGGCGAGCTCACGGTTGGGCTGGAAAGCGGCAAGCTGCTGATTGGCGGCAAGGAGTTTTCGTTGCCGGTCGAAGTTCGCTGTATCACCGCGCTTGCCTATGCCGAGGACGGCACGCTGTGGCTGGCCAACGGCTCGGCCGAGCATGCGGCGTCGCGATGGGCCGCCGATTTGATGAAGAAGGGCGTCTCCGGTTCGCTTTGGAAGCGTGACCCAGCAGGCGGCGAGTTCCGCAAGCTGGCCGGCGATATCGCTTTTCCCTATGGGCTTCATCCCGTCGGTAGGGATGTGCTGGTGAGCGAGAGCTGGCGCCATCAGCTCATCCGTTTCGATGGCGCGACCGGCAACCGCTCGACTGTGTTGACGCATCTGCCTGGTTACCCCGCGCGGCTGTCGCCGTCCACCGATGGTGGCGCCTGGTTGGCGCTGTTCGCGCCGCGCAACCGGCTGATCGAATTCGTGCTGCAGGAGACGCACTACCGGCAGGACATGATCGACCAGGTGCCCCCAGCCTACTGGATCGCGCCGGCGCTGGCATCCAGCCGCAGTTTCCTCGAACCGCTGCAATGCGGCGGCATCCGCACCATGGGCATCCACAAGCCGTGGTCGCCGAGCCGCTCCTATGGGCTGGTGGTTAGGCTCGATCCAAAAATGCAGCCGCAATTCAGCCTGCACAGCCGCGCCAACGGCACGCGCCACGGCATCTGCAGTGTGGCGGAGAAGGACGGCCGGCTGTTCATCGCTTCCAGGGGCGGCGACTGTGTGCTGGCCGTCGATACGGGAGGTTTCTGATGGAACCGATCGTTCGCCTAGAGAATGTCACCAAGAATTATCGTGGCGTACCCGCTGTAAAGAATGTCAGCTTCGAATTGCGCAAGGGCGAAATCCATGCGCTGCTCGGCGAGAATGGCGCCGGCAAGTCGACCTTGACCAAGATCATCGCCGGTGTCGTCGACGCCACGTCGGGCAAGATGTTCCACAAGGGGCAGGAGATCGCCTACGCCTCGCCGCATGCGGCACTCGAGGCCGGCATTGCCATGGTGTTCCAAGAGACCAGCCTGGTGCCGTCGATGACGGTGGCGCAGAACCTCTATCTCGGTACCGAAAAATTCCTCAACCGGCTGCGCGGCACGTATATTTCAGCACAGCAATTCCTGCAGTCGCTGAATTTCCCGGTCGATCCGAACGCCATGGTGGCAACGCTGGGTGCCGCCAAGCGGCAGATGGTCGAGATCGCGCGCGCGGTGCACCACAATGCCGAGATCATCATCTTCGACGAGCCGACGGCAACGCTGACGCCGGAGGAGAAGCGCCACTTCTTCGCGCTGATCCGCCGGCTGAAGGCGAGCGGCGTGTCGATCGTCTTTATCAGCCACGCGCTGGAAGAGGCGCTTGCCATCGCCGACCGCATCACCATTTTGCGCGATGGCGAACTGGTAATCACCGACGACACGTCGGCCTTCGACCGCGACAAGATCGTTGCCGCCATGGTCGGGCGCACACTGTCGGGGCAGATCTATCGCCAGCGCGACGAGGCCAAGCTGCGCAAGGCGGGCAAGAAGGTGCTGTCGGTGCAGGACATTTCGATGAGCAATGTCGTGCGCAACAACTCCTTCTCGATCTTCGAGGGCCAGATCACCGGTGTGTTCGGGCTGATCGGCTCGGGCCGCACCGAGACCTTCAAGATTGTCTCCGGCATCTACAAACGCGACTTTTTGCACGGTGGCGCGATCGAACTGGACGACAAACCGGTGCGCTATCTCGTGCCGAGCGAAGCGGTCGCCGACGGCATCGTCTACGTCACCGAGGATCGCAAGAGCGAAGGCATTTTCGAGACGATGGGCATCGCCGAAAACTTGTTCGGCGGGCTGCTGGCGGCGGGCCGCGAAAAGGCCTGGGTGATTAACCAGCAAGAGATGCGCACGCTGTCAGCCGAATGGACGAAGACGCTGAACATCAAGGCGATCAACGACAATGCCCGCGTGGTCGAGCTCTCCGGCGGCAACCAGCAGAAGGTTGTGATCGGCAAGGGGCTGGTGCAGCAGCCGCGCATCGTCATCTTCGACGAGCCGACGCGCGGCGTCGATGTCGGCGCGATCGCCGAGATCCATCAGATCATCAACCGGCTGGCCGACGAGGGATTGGCCGTCGTCGTCATCTCGTCCTACCTGCCGGAGATCATGAACCTGTCGGACCGGATTCTCGTCTGCCGCCAGGGGCGCATTGTGGAAGAGTTCTCACCAGCGGAGGCGACGGAGGAAAAGATCATGTACGCGGCGGTGCATTAGGGGTGCTGGCCGGTGCGTACGTCGACAATTGGCCGAGACGCCTGTCCCTTCGTCATCCACGGGCGGAGCAAGGAGCGTAGCGACGCAGGGCAGACCCGAGGATCCATGCCGGGACTCAGAAGCGCTGCTACGGTGCAGAATTCTGCTCCGCTCCGCTCTATGGCTGAGGTCTCGGAATGGATCCTAGGGTCTCCGCGACGTCGCTTCGCTCCTGCTTCGCCCGAGGATGACGAAATTGGGGCGCCGACCTGCAAAAACTGAATCATCCAAGACGATTGACCGCAATTGCTCATGACCTGATTCAAATTCATACGAAAGGAAACACCATGGCCACCACAAAACTCCTGAGCGATGCTGAGGTCGAAAAGATCCCGGCCGTTAAGACCGTGTTCGACGACATCCGCGCGACGCGTAAATCCGATTTCGTCAACAATTTCTGGCGTGGGCTGGCCAATGATCCGGCGTCATTGAAGCGGGTGTGGGAGCAGCTCAAGGTGGTGATGGTTGCCGATAGCGCCATCGATCCGTTGACCAAGGAGATGATCTACATCGCCGTGTCGACCGCCAATGGCTGCTCCTACTGCGTCCATTCGCATACGGCGGCGGCACGGGCCAAGGGTATGACCGATGCGCAGCACGGCGAGCTGGTGTCGATCATCGGGCTCGCCGGCCAGACCAACCATCTGGTGACGGCGATGCAGATTCCGGTCGATCCGCAATTCGAGGTGAAATAAGGAGCAGCATCAGGGTCGGAAATTTCATGGACAAGACGACCACATTTCCAACTTCGCTCTCCGGCTATGAGATTGAAGGGCTGGTCGGAGATGATGCTCCACGATTGGTGCAATTATACAAGGCCTGCGCGGACTATGCCGTGCTGGAACGAGGCGAGCCGCCCAATGCCGACAGCGCGAGGGAGGAATTCGAAAGCTTTCCCCCCAACCGGACGGATGCCGACAAGTTCGTATTCGGATTGAGAGCCATCGATGGCGAATTTGTCGGCATTATGGCTTGCGACCGCGACTATCCGCAGGCTGGATGTTGGTGGATTGCCTTGCTCATGGTCGATCAAGCCCTTCGCCGACAAGGGGTGGGACGTGCCCTCTGCGACGACTTTTTCAAGTGGTTGATAACCCGGCGGGTCACCCGCGTGGAGCTTGGCGTCTTGACGGAGAATGAGCAGGCGCTTCGCTTTTGGCGGGGGCAAGGGTTTGGTCTAGTGCGAACGACGGGGCCGATCAGCATCGGCTCCAAGCGGCATATGGTGCAGGTTTTGGGCCGATCGTTGTGAGCACATCCGTTGGTGCGTCTTGGGGGGAGGATCCATCCGGCACCCTCGCATGTTTCGAATAGTGACTATTGGTGGCCGCCGCTGAGGCTCCCGCGGTCGATAGTCCACAGTTTGCCCAGCCGCTGTTAAGGAAGTGACATGGAACGGCACTAAGGAAGCCCCGTGCGATGCCGCTCGCCTGGGGCGCGGCTCGCATGGTGGAGCCGGCATGAAAATCGTTCAGATCACAGACACCCATTTCAGCCCGAACAAGCCGCACTTCAACGGCAATTGGGAGCCGCTGGCTGCTTGGATAGAGCAAAGCGGCGCCGACCTCGTCATCCACACCGGCGACCTCAGCGTCGACGGCGCCGACAAGGATGACGACATCACCTTCTGCATGGATCTGATGCGGGAAGTCGCCACGCCGATGCTGCTGGTGCCCGGCAATCACGATGTCGGCCATCCCCCCGGTTCGCTGCAGCGGTCAATGCCGGACGCCTCGAGCGCTGGCGGCGGCTGGTTGGCCCTGACTATTGGATGGAGGACGCGGGAAGCTGGCGCCTCGTCGGGCTCGACAGCCTGCTGATGGGGTTTGACGATGCCGAGGACGAGGCGCAGTTCGACTGGCTGCGGACCGTGCTGGAAAGCCGCGGTGGCCGGCGCATCGCGCTCTTCGCCCACAAGCCGCTGTTCGTCGATCGGCTTGGCGAGGGCGATACCGGCTACTGGAGTGTCAGGCCGGCGCAACGCCAGCGCCTCTACGACCTGATCGCGGCTCACGATGTCGCGCTGTTTGCAAGCGGCCACCTGCACCGGGCCTGGCAAGGCAAATACGAAAACACGTCGCTGGTATGGGGTCCGTCGGCGGCCTTCGTGGTTGGCGAGATGGAGCGCGAGATGCCGGGCGAGCGGCTGCTCGGTGCCGTCATCCACCAGTTCGGCGACACGGTCGCCAGCGAGATCGTCGCCGTCCCCGGCATGACGGCTTACGTCCTCGATGATGTGGTGGCTGAGGTTTATCCGCACGAGGCGCACAAGGTTCGAAAGCGGGTCGCCTCATGAGCGCGCTGTCGCTTCGCGGCCTGAAGAAATCCTTCGGCGGCAACCCCGTTTTGAATGGCGTCAGCCTCGATGTCGAAGCCGGCGAGTTCATTGCGCTCGTCGGCCCTTCCGGGTGCGGCAAGAGCACCTTGCTGCGCATCCTGGCCGGGCTGGACCATGCCGACAGCGGCGACATCTTCGTTGGTGGCCGGGACATGTCGCCGGTTGCCGCAGCCGACCGCAACATCGCCATGGTGTTCCAGTCCTACGCGCTCTATCCGCATTTGACGGCGGGTCAGAACATCGCCGTGCCGCTTGCCATGAAGCGGCTGAGCCGGTCGCAGCGCCTGCCGCTGGTCGGCTCCCTGCTGCCCGGCCAGAAAGCGATCCGCACCGGCATCGCGCGCGATGTCCGCGAGATGGCGGGTTTGCTCAAGATCGACCATCTGCTCGACCGCAAGCCGGGGCAGATGTCGGGCGGCCAGCGGCAGCGCGTGGCGCTGGCGCGCGCCATGGTGCGCCATCCCAGCATCTTCCTCATGGACGAACCGCTCTCCAATCTCGACGCCAATCTGCGCGTCCATGCCCGCGGCGAGATCGTCGAGCTGCACCGCCGCGCCGGCGTGCCGACGCTCTATGTGACGCATGACCAGGCCGAGGCGCTTTCGATGGCCGACCGCGTCGCCGTCATGATCGGCGGCAATCTGCTGCAGCTCGCCGCGCCCGAGGTGATCTACAACGATCCCGCCCATATCGAGGTCGCGCGTTTCGTCGGCCAGCCGCGGATCAACATCATCCAGGCGCAGGCCGAAAACGGCCGCGTCGGTTTTGACGACATCCGGCTGGCCCTGCTGGAGAAGGTGGCAAACGGCCCGGTCAGTCTCGGCATCCGGCCCGAATTCGTCAAACTTTCTCCCAACGGGCGGAGCGGCCTTGCCGCGCGGATCGACCGCCTCGAATTCCTCGGTTCGGAAGTCATTGCCCATTGCCGTCTCGACGCCTCCGGCGACAGCGTCATTGCCAAGCTGGCGCCGCATGAAGCCAGGGACCTGATTGCCGGGATGCCGGTGGGAGTCCTGTTGCCGCCGGAACAAGCGATGGTCTTCGGGCCGGAGGGAAAGCGGCTGCGGATTGCTGATGTGGCGGGCGCACGGCAGGAGCCGGCGTATGTCTAGCGTCGCGCTGGCGGGCAATGCCCCGAGCGCCGCAGCGCTTCGTGCACGCAGCGAAGACCGCACTGCCTGGCTGCTGGCGGCGCCGGCTATCGTGCTGTTGCTGCTGTTCGTGCTGTTGCCCGTGGCCGCCGTCATCTTCCTCGGCTTCACCGATTTCCAACTCGGCTACGGCAAGTTTCGCTTCGTCGGCTTCGAGAATTATGCGCATCTCCTGAACGACCGCACCTTCCGACGGTCGCTGTGGAACACATCGGTCTACACGGCCATCGTCGCGCCGGTCTCGATCGCGCTTGGCCTCGGCGTTGCCCTGTTGATCGAAGGCGAGGGGCGGGCGCGCGGCTTTTTCCGCACCGTCTATTTCTTGCCCGTGGCCTCGCTGATCGTCGCCATGGCGACGGTCTGGCAATACATCTTCCACCCGACGATCGGGCCGCTCAACGCTTTGCTTTCGCTGGTCGGCATTCCCGGCCCGAACTGGCTCGGCGCGTCGAACACGGTGCTTTACAGTCTGTCGATCACCGGCATCTGGCAGTCGGTCGGCTTCAACATGGTGCTGTTCCTGGCGGGGCTCACGGCGATCCCGCGCGAGCTCTACGCCGCCGCTCACGTCGACGGCGCGAAATCGGCGCTCGACCGGTTCTTCCTGGTCACCTGGCCGATGCTCGGACCAACGACGCTGTTCGTCGTCACCATCAGCATCACCAACGCGGTGAAGGTTTTCGAAACGGTGAAGATGCTGACCGATGGTGGCCCCAACAAGGCGTCCGAAGTGCTGCTTTTTACCATCTACCAGGAGGGTTTCGTCTATCTGCGCGTCGGCTACGCCTCGGCGATGACGGTCGTGTTCCTTGCGATCCTGGTCGTGCTGATGCTTGTGCAATACCGCGTGCTCGACCGGCGGGTGCACTACACATGAGCAGCACCGCCATCCCGGCGGGCCGCATCGTCCGCTTCGCGCTGCTTTCGCTCGGCGCGCTGATTATCCTTGCGCCCTACATCGTCATGATCTCGACGGCGGGCAAGACGCAGAGCGACATCTTCACTTCGTCGCTGACGCTCATCCCGCAGCATTTCTACTTCGCCGAGAATTTCGCCAAGGCGTTTGCCAAGGTGCCGATGGCAACGCTGCTGTGGAACGGTGTCGTCGTCTGCGGCCTGATCTTCTTCTTCCAGGTGGTGGTTGCCATCCCTTGCGCCTACGCGATGGCCAAACTGAAGTTCCGCGCCGCGCGGCTGATGATGGTGCTGGTCATGCTCGGCCTGCTGGTGCCGATCCATGCGACGGCGCTGCCGCTCTATGTCGCCTTCGACAAGATGTCGCTGCTCAACAGCTACACTTCGCTGGCCGCGCCCTTCACCATATCGGTGTTCGCGATCTTCATGTTCCTGCAGTTCTTCCGCGCCATGCCCGACGACCTGCTGCACGCGGCGCGGCTCGACGGCATGTCGGAACTCGGCATCATCGCCCGCGTCATCGTGCCCAATGCGTGGCCGGCGGTCACCGCCTTCGCCATCTTCTCCGTCGTTGCGCACTGGAACGACCTCTACTGGCCGCGGATCGTCGTCAGCAAGCAGGCCTACGCCACACCGCCGCTCGGCCTGATGTATTTCCGCGCCGCCGAGGCCGGCGACGACTACGGCGCGCTGATGGCCGCCACGCTGATCATCACCCTCCCGCTCGTCGCCGCCTTCCTGCTCGCGCAGAAGCGCTTCGTCGAGGGCATCACCATGACCGGTCTCAAAGGCTGAATTTGCCAATAACTGACTGGGCCAACAAGGAGCACGACCAATGAAGCATTTCTCCAGGATTTTTGCGGCGGCGGCGGTGTCGCTGGCGGCGGCCCTTCCGGCCTATGCCGAGACGACGCTGACGGTCCACTACCCGATGCCCGGCTTCTTCAAGAACGTCATGGACACGATCTCGAAGAAGTTCATGGAGGAAAATCCCGACATCAATATCCAGTTCGCCAGCCCGTCGGCGACCTATGAGGAAGGCATCCAGACCATTCTTCGCCAGGCCGGCACCGACGAGATGCCCGACATCACCTTCATCGGCCTCAACCGCCTGCGCATGCTCAATGAGCGTGATGTTGCCGTCGATCTCGGCCCGCTGGTCAAGAAGGAAGGCAACATGGCGGAGCTCGGCTTCTCCGACACGATCCTGAAGCTGGCGCAGGTCAACGGCAAGCAGGTTGGCCTCGCCTTCGCCACGTCCAACCCGATCATGTATTACAATGCCGACCTGGTGAAAGCGGCCGGCGGCGATCCGGACAATCCCCCCAAGACCTGGGACGAGGTCATCGCGCTCGGCGGCAAGATCAAGGCTTTCGGCAACGGCGTCGACGGCATCGACTTCCGTTGGCAGGGCGATGACTGGATGTTCTCGGCGCTGCTGTTCGGCGCCGGCGGCAAGATGCTGAACGAGGACGAAAGCAAGGTCGCCTTCAACGGGCCGGAAGGCGAGAAGGCGGTGGAGATCCTTGAGCGGATGGTGAAGGAGGGCGGCATGCCGGTCTTCACCAAGCCAGCGGGCGAGCAGGCCTTCGCGGCCGGCAAGGTCGGCTTCGAATTCCAGACCACCGGTGCCTTGGTCAACACGATCAAGAATGTCGGCGACAAGTTCACGCTGCGCACCGCCAAGATCCCGCTGATCGATCCGGTCAACGGCCATCTGCCGACCGGCGGCAATGCCGTGGTCATCCTGACCAAGGACGCGGCCAAACAGGAAGGCGCCTGGAAGTTCGCGAAATTCGCCGCCGGCCCCTATGGCGCTTCCGTTGTTGTGCCGGGCACGGGCTATGTTCCCAACAATGAGCTCGCGGCGAAATCGTCAGACTATCTCCGCGATTTCTACAAGAAGAACCCGCTCTTCCAGGCCGGGCTCAGCCAGATGCCGCTGATGGTTCCGTGGTATGCTTTCCCGGGCACCAACGGGGTCAAGGTAACGCAGACCATCGTCGACAACCTGTCGCGCATCGTCGACCAGTCGGCCTCACCCAAGGAAGCGCTTACGGACGCGGCCAGCGACGTCGAAGGCATGCTGCCGACGCAGTAAGGTTTTTTCCAGAGCAGCCGCCGCGCCCGCGGGGCGGCTGCTCTGTGTCAGACCGGCCTGTAGACCCGCTCGGCCGTGTTCCAGAAGATGTCGGCCTCGGCCGCCGCGCCGTGCTTCGCCACCGCATCGCGGTGCGCCTTAATCAGCTCGGCGTGGCTGGTCCACAGCTTCTCGATCGGGAAGTTCGAGCCGAACATCAGGTGGTCCGGGCCCAGAACATCGATCGCGTTGTCGACGATATAGGCGATGAGCGCCGGATCGTTGCGGTGGACGAAGGTGCCGAGACCGGACAGCTTGGCGTAAAAATTCGGCGCTGCCGACAGCGTGCGCAGGCCGGCCTTCCACGCCTCGGTGGTTTCCGGCTCCATGCCGGTCAGCATGCCGGCATGGGTGAGGATAAAATTGGTTTGCGGGTTTTCGCCGACCAGCGTCAGTCCATCCTTCATCTGGGCAGGGAAGAGCTGCAGGTCGAAGGACAGGCCATAGTCCTTCAGCCTGGCGACATTGGCGCGCACCTTGGGGTCGATGACCTGATCGGCAGAGGCCGCGAAGCGGAAGGCCGGTGTTTCGTGCCAGTGCAACTGCATGCGCACGCCGCGCAGCAGCTTGTACTTTGTCAGCCGGTCGATCTGCGGCCTGACATCATCCAGCGTCATGTCGGCATAGCCGACGATCGCGTGCGGCCAGCCGGTTTCATCAGCCGTCTTCTGCAGGAAGGCGACTTCCTTCTCGAAATCCTCCTTGGCCCAGTTGGTCTGGACATAAACGGCCTTCTCGACGCCCGAGCCTTTCTGGTCTTCAAGGAATTCCTCGATCGGATAGTCGCGGCGGATCGGCTCGTAGGGGCCGAAAATCCGCGGCACCATCGGCCCGACCAGCCAGGGCTGGTCCTTCTGGCGCCAGATGTGGAAATGCGCGTCGATGGCTTTCTGCATCACGAAACCCTTTTCCAGATTGTCGCCGCCGCCGGAGCAGGGCGGGCAAGCGACAGGATGAAATCGGTGAGGCCGGCGAGCGAGGAGCCGTCGACCAGATCGTCCAGCGCCGGCAGGATGGCACGGAGAGCAGCCGTCACTGGGCGGAAACGCGGGTCGCCGGCCAAAGGTGTGGCCAGCGACAGCCGGAAGGCGCGGGCGCTGAGCCTTCGCATCGCCATCTCCAGCTCGACATGGTCGCCGCGCTCCAGCGCGTCGGAGAGAATGACGATCGCGGCGCCGCGCGCGAAGGACGAGAAGCGTGGCACCGAGAGGAAGGCGAGCAATGTCGGCCCCATCCGGGTGCCGCCGTCCCAGTCGTCGACCTGGGCGGCCGCGCGTGCCAGCGCCTGGCTACGGTCGCGGATGCGCAGTGCGGTAGTGATGCGGGTCAGCCGCGTGCCGAAGGTGAAAATCTCGGCGCGGTCCGCGCCCTGCACGGCGGCATGCGCCAGCTTGAGGTAATCGGCCGTATGCAGCTTCATCGAGCCGGAGACATCGATCAGCAGCAGCAGCTTGCGCGGCACGGTCTGGCGCCGGCGCAGCAGCGGCGAGGGGACGTCGCCGTCGGCACTGACGATTTCCCTGAGCGATCGGCGCAAATCGAGCTTGCCGCGCGAATGGGTGCGCACGGTGCGGAAGGAGCGGCGGGCGGGCAGGGCGGTGGAGAGCTTGCGGCGGAAGGCGGTCAGCCTGTCGTCGTCGCGCAGGAAATCGCGCGTGCTCAATTGTTCCAGGGCCGAGGACAGTTCGCCCCCTTCCTGGCTGTGCTCGGCTTCAATCCGCTGGTCGTCGGCGCCGCCATTATCCTTGATGCGGGTTTCCTCGTCGGCGTCGCCTTCGACCACGGCAGAAGTGTTGCCGTAGAAATGGCTCTGGAAATGCGCTTCGAATTCGTCACGGCGGTCAGGTGGTGGCGCGAGCGTAGCAAGGGCGGCCTCGCGAATGTCGGCCATCGAGCGGGGGCCGAGCAGGGTTACGGCCTGCATGAAGCTGGAGATTTGTTCGGGGGCGATGGCGAAGCCGTAGCGGCGCAGCAGGCGGCCGAATCCGAGCAGGGGCGCTGCGGCGCGGGGCAGCGCGCTCACACCAGCGCCTCGTCGACAATCCGGCCAAGCTCCGGCGCGATGTAGGACAGGTCTTCCTCGTCCTTGATCAGCACGCCGATGGCGCGGCGGAAGGCTTCCGGCCACGGGCTGCCGCCTTTTTCGAGGATGGTGGCGGCATTGGCCCATTCAACTGCCTCGGCGATGCCGGGCGGCTTGGCCAGCGGCCGGGCGCGGATGGTCTGCACGGCGGCGGCCACGGCGCGTGCGGTGGCCTCAGCCACATCGCCGGCGCGCAGCATGATGATGGCGGCTTCGCGCTCGGCGTCGGGATAGCCGATCCAGTGGTAGACACAGCGCCGCCGCAGCGCCTCGGCGAGTTCGCGGGTGCGGTTGGAGGTCAGGATGACGATCGGCTGGGCAGCGGCGCGGATGGTGCCGCGCTCGGGAATGCTGATCTGAAAATCGGAGAGGAACTCCAGAAGCAACGCCTCGAACTCATGGTCCGAGCGATCGATCTCGTCGACCAGCAGCACGCGTTGCTCCGGTGCGCGTAGCACCTGGAGCAGCGGCCGGGCGATGAGAAAACGGTCGTCGTAGATGTCGATTTCGTGTTCACCGGCATGGCGGATGGCGAGCAGCTGGCGCTGGTAGTTCCATTCGTAGAGCGCGTGTGCGGCATCGATGCCTTCATAGCATTGCAGCCGAACCAGATCTCGGCCGAGCAGCTCGGCGATTGCCTTCGCCGCCTCCGTCTTGCCGACGCCCGGCGCGCCTTCGAGCAACAGCGGCTTGCCCAGCCGGATCGCCAAGAAGATGGCGGTCGCCAGGCTGTCATCGGCCAGATAGCGCGAGGCGGCGAGATGCTGCGCCACCGCCTCCGGCGAGGTCGCGACAGTCTCTGCATTCACTCCGGACATCTCGTCTCTCAATTCGCCGCTTGCGCCTTGAGCGCGCGCAAAATGCGCTCGGGCGTGATCGGCAGCGTATCGACGCGCACGCCGACGGCGTCGAAGACGGCGTTGGCAACCGCCGGTATCTGCGGGTTGGCGCACATTTCGCCCGGCCCCTTGGCGCCATAAGGCCCGTCGGCCGAGGGCCGCTCCAGGACGATGATCTCGGTCTCGGCGAGATCGCCCGGACCCGGCATCAGATATTGGTTGAAGTCGGTGCCGCCATGATCGCGGTTGGGATAATAAGGCTCGGTGGTTTCGTAGAGCGCGTGGCTGATGCCCATCCAGGAGCCGCCGACCAGCTGTTGCTCGACCATTCTGGGGTTCAGCGCGCGGCCGATCTCGAAGACGTTCTTGACTGTCAAAACCGTGACCTCGCCAGTCTCGTCGTCGACCTCGACCTCGGCCACGGTGCAGGCATGCGCGTAGCAGGTCGACGGCTTCATCGCGCCGGTGTCTTTCTCCGGATAGGAGCGCGGGATCAGGAACATGCCGCGGCCTGAGATCGAGCGGCCGCGCTTGAAATGCGCCGACAAAGCGACATCGAAGATCGAGATCGATTTCTGCGGTGCGCCCTTGACCAGGATGTTGCCCTGGCCGTCGGTCTCGAGGTCGGAGGCGTTCACTTCCAGTTCCTCGGCCGCCACTTCCAGCATCACCTGGCGGGCTTCCCTGGCCGCCTGGATGACGGCATTGCCGGCGCGGTGCGTGCCGCGTGAGGCAAATGTGCCCATGCAGTGCGGACCGGTGTCGGTGTCGGCGGTGTCGACGACGACGCGGTCGGTCGGCACGCCGATGGTCTCGGCGCAGATCTGCGCCATGATCTGCTTCATGCCCTGGCCGAGATCGACCGAGGACAGCGTCACCATGAAATTGCCGGTCGGTGTCGAATGCACCAGCGCTTGGGTCGGGTCGCCGCCGAGGTTCATGCCCGTGGGATAGTTGATCGCGGCAACGCCGCGTCCGCGCCGGATCGCCATTTCAAGCTCCGTTCTTGTAGGAAGACATCGCCATGTACTTCTCCGCCACCGGCCAGTTCGCGGCGCGCGATGCTTCCTGCATGCACTCGATCAGCGCCGCGCCCTCGGTCGGTTGGCGATGCGCCTTCATGTCGCCGTCGCGGTAGGCGTTAATGAAGCGGAATTCGAGCGGGTCCATGCCGATCAGCCGCGCCAGCTTGTCCATCTGCACCTCCAGTGCGAAGTCGCCGATGGTGACGCCGAAGCCGCGCATGGCCGATGACGGCGTGCGATTGGTGTACACGCAGTAGGTGTCGATCCAGACATTGGGGATGGTGTAGGGGCCTGGATAGTGCCCGGCCCCCTTCTGCGCGCCGTAAGGCGAGTGGCGTGAATAGGCGCCGGCATCGGTGTAACCGGTAACCTTGCGCGCGACGATGCGGCCGTCCTTCATCACGCCGTCCTTGATGACGACCTTTTCGGCGGCGCGGGGTGAAGAAATCTGCATCTCCTCCTCGCGGCTGTAGATGAAGGATACCGGGCGGCCGGTGAGCTTGGCGCCGAGGATGGCGATCGGCTCGACGATGACGTCGACCTTGCCGCCAAAGCCGCCGCCGACGGTGCCGCCGACGAAATGCAGCTTGCTGCCCGGCATCTGCAGGATGATCGAGGCGTTGTCGAGAGTGAAGAACATCGCCTGCGTGTTGGTGTAGCAGGTGAAGCGGTCATTGCCCTCGGGCGCCACCACGCAGCCCGTGGTCTCGGTCGGCGCATGCTCGATCGGGGAGGACTGATAGCTCTGTTCAAGGATGTGATCGGCGCCGGCAAAGCCCGCCTCGACATCGCCGAAACGCACCTTTCGGCATTCGCCGCTGTCATAGAGATAATAGTTCTGGCCGTGATATTCGTTGACCAGCGGCGCGCCTGGTTTCAGCGCTTCCTCCATGTCGAAGACGGCCGGCAGCACCTCGTAGTCGACCTTGACCTTGGCGGCGGCTTCCTGGGCGGCGCGCTCGGTCTCCGCCAGCACCGCCACCACGGCCTCGCCCTTCCAGCGCACCTTGCCGTCGGCCAGCACCGTCTCGTCCTCCGGGCCGATCTGGATCAGGATCAGGATGGTGTAGACATTGTGCGGCACGTCCTTGGCGGTCAGCACCTTGACCACGCCCGGATACTTCACCGCCTCGGAGGTGTTGATCGAGCGGATGCGGGCGTGGTGGTGCGGGCTGCGCACCATCTTCAGGTGCAGCATGCCGGGAAAGTTGCGGTCGGCGAAAAAGGCGGTCTTGCCGGTGACATGGCCGGGCGAATCCGAGCGCGGCCTCGGCTGGCCGATCTCGTGCAGATCGTCCTTGCGGACATCGGCGAAGTAGTTCTTGCGCAGTTCCATATTGCTTCCCCTCAGGCCGCGTTCTGCGAATTGGCACGGGCCGCGGTGAGCACCGCCTGGATGATCGGCTCGTAGCCGGTGCAGCGGCAGATGTTGCCCGAAAGCGCTTCCACCACCTCGTCGCGGCTGGGGTTGGGCGTGTGGTCGAGCAGCACCTTGGCGGCCATGATCATGCCCGGCGTGCAGAAGCCGCATTGCGTGGCGAAGGTGTCGAGGAAGGCGCGCTGCAGCGGATGCAGCACGCCACTTTCCGACAGTCCCGACGTCGTGGTGATTGTTGTTCCGTTGCAGGTTTCAGCCAGCGTCAGGCAGGACAGCCGGAGCTCACCGTCGATGATGACGGAGCAGGCGCCGCAGGTGCCCTGGTGGCAGCCGCCTTTCGGCGATGTGTCGCCGACCTTGTCGCGCAAGGCGTTGAGCAGCGTCGTGCCGCTGTCGATGAATTCGGCTTTCTCGGAGCCGTTGAGGGTGAACTGGACCGGGACCTTTGCCATGTTTTCTCCTTGCGCGCCTGCCCGACGGATCGGACAGACGCGCGCCCCCCAACGGGTGATTTCAAGTCAGCAGCAGCCGGCCGAGATGGACCGGCAGGACTTCAGCGCGATACCAGGCGCTGGCGATCGGATCGGTGATCGGCGCGATGCCTTCGGTGGCGGCGGCCAGCGCTGCGGCGATGCCGTTCTGGTCGAGCGACTTTCCGAGCAGCGCCTTTTCCGCCGACTTGGCCCGGATCGGCCGGTCGGCCATGCAGCCGAGCGCGATCCGCGCCGAAGACACGGTGCCGTCGGCAGCCTGTTCCAGAATAGCCGCGATGCTGAGCACCGAGACACCCTTGGGCTTGACCCGCGACACTTTCAGGAAGCGGAAGCTGTCGGCCTTCGGCAGCGTGCAGCTGACTGAGGTGACGATGGCACGGCTGCCGTCCCGCCCGGCCAGGAAGGTACCGATCGGTGTCTCTCCGTCCTCGGTGCCGACCGTGGCATCGAGCGCCAGCAGGGCAACGGTGAAGTCGCCATAGGGCGCAGGCGCGAACAGATTGCCACCGACGGTCGCCATGTTGCGGATCGCCGGACCGCCGACGGAGCGCGCGGCCTTGGCGAGCGCGCCGAGATCCGGATGACGGGCGATTGCAGCCATCGTCACCGAAGCGCCGATGCGGACCTTGCCGCCGGCGACCGCGATGGCCGATAGGGCCGGGTCGGTCGACCTGACAAGGCCGGAGACGGAGACATCGCCTTCATTGGCCGCGCGCACGACCAGCGTGCCGCCGCCGAGATAGCGCGTACCCTGGGCCCTCAGCGCCGTGTTGGCGTCCTTCACCGTTGCGAAAGTCTGGAGTGCCAGCGCCATGGCCCGCTCCTTCAGCTCTGGCCGGCAAAGTGGCTTTTCAGGGCATTGAAGCCGCCCTGGAAGACGTTGGCGCCCATGCCGGCGGCGATCTTGTCGGCTTCTTCGGGTGCCGCATCGAAGCTGGCGGTCCATTCGGCATAGGTGCGGTCGCCATCGGTGACGCGCCTGAGCTGCAGCGTCGCCTTGTGGTTGGTGAGCGGCTGCGGCGTCTCCAGGATAGAGTAGCTGACGAGAAAGTTCTCATCGGAGAAGTCGAGCAGCTTTTCGCGGATGCGGGCGCCACTGGCGAGCTCGAAATTGCGCACGCAGCCGATCGTTGAGGCGTCCTTGCCGTCATCGATATGGCTCTCGACCATACGCGGATGCCAGCCCGGCAGGCCGTTGAAGTCGCGTATGCGCGCCCAGACCTTTTCGACCGGCGCGTCGATGACGCTGGAGATGGTGACTTTGGCCATAGGACGTTCCCTCGCGAATGCGGCAGCTGGGCAAGGGTAGGGCGCCGGTTGCGGTGACGCTTATCAAAGCGTCTTGTGAGCGTATCAAGGAGTCTGAAAAAGCGGGCTCGGCAGGCCGGCTCAGGCATTCGCCCGTGCGGCCTCGCGGTAGAGCGTCGGCGGCACGCCGACATGGTCGCGGAAGAAGCGCGAGAAATTGCCCTGCGTGGTGAAGCCGAGATTGCAGGCAACCGACATCAGCGGCTCCTGCGACCACTGCAACTGCCGCACCGCTTCCTCCATGCGAAGCGTGTTCCAGTAGACATTGGGCGTCAGATTGGTCTGTTCCTTGAACAGGGCGAAGAAATGCGGCCGCGACAGGCCAACGCTGCGCGCCACGTCGTCGAAGGAGATGCGCTCGCTGACATTGGCCTTCATCAGTTGGATCGCCTTGCGGACGCGGAAATCCTGCATGGTGTTGATGCGGATGCGCGCTTCGTGCGGCGCCGAGGCATCGGCGGCATCGAGCACCGAATCGATGAAGCGCTCGATCTCGTAATTGGCGACGTCGTCGACGCTTTCATTGTCGGTCAGATGGTCCAGCAGGCTGGCGGCGGCCTGGTGCAGCCAGGGCTCCAGCGTGATCGCCGCTTGCGAAAACAGCGGCGCCGAGGAGGGCAGGTCGCGGCGACGCCGCGCCCAGTCGGGATCGATGTAGAACGCAAGGAATAGGCCGGGCCTGCCGTTCTGCGACAGGACGTGGCTGTGCGGCTGGAAGGAATTGATGCCGGCGGCGGTGCAGGGGCCGAGCCGGACCGTCTCGCGGCCGATGGTCATCTCGCCGGCGGTACCTTCGAGCCAGATGATCAGATGGGCCTCGACATGGGCATGGGTGACGAAGTCGCTTGCGACATTCAGGACAGAAACATGTCCGAACCGGCCCCAGTAGAGCCTGATCGCGTCCGTCATGGGTATAACCTCCCGCAGGCGACTGGCCTCCCTTCGCCTGCATCGAGGATTGTGCGGCCGGTTTTCGGTCTCCGTCAAGGCATAGGCTGTCGGCCGGTCGCCGTGGCAGGCAGCTTCAGCCGATTTTCAGACTGAGCGATAGGCACCGGAACGAATAGAGCTTCGGCGACGACCGGCACTCAATCGCTGCGGCGGAAGTTGCGGATTCGGTCGAACAGCACGGCAAGGAGGATTGCGCCGCCGATGAAGACACCTTGCCAGAAGGCGTTGATGCCAAGCAGGCCGAGGCTGTTGCGGATCACCTCGATGAGGGCAGCACCCACAATGGCGCCGAAGGCGGTGCCGACGCCACCGGCCAGATTGGCGCCGCCGATGACGGTCGCGGCGATGACCTGCAGCTCCATGCCGGTGCCGAGATTGGTGGTCACCGCACCCAGCCAACCGGTCTGGATGATGCCGGCAATGCCGGCCGCCAGCGCCGAGATCATGTAGACCGCGACCTTGATCGGCTTCACCGGGACGCCGGTCAGCGTTGCCGCGTGCTCATTGCCGCCAATGGCGAAGATGTGGCGGCCGAACTTGGTCCAGCGCAGGGTAAAACCGGTGATCAGCGCCAGTATGATGGTGTACAGCACCGGATTGGCGATGCCGAATACCCAGGCACCGCCGCCAAGCGCCAGCAGCTTGTTGTGGTCCGGGCCAAACTGGAAGACGACGGTGTTGTTGGAGGCAACCATGGCCAGACTGCGGGCGATCGACAGCATGCCAAGCGTCACCACGAAGGGCGGAAAGCCGATATAAGCGATCAGGATGCCGTTGAAGGCGCCAATGGCGAGCGCGGTGGCGATCGAGGCCAGGATGCCGATTTCGATCGAGTAGCCGGCATGCATGGTGACGGCCAGCACCATCGACGACAGGCACAGCACCGAACCGACCGACAGGTCGATGCCGCCGGTGATGATGACGAAGGTCATGCCGAGCGCGATGATGGCGACGAAGGTGACATTGCGGGTGATGTTGTAGAGGTTCTTCGAGGTGGCGAAGGCGTCGGTGGCAAAAGACAGGAACAGGCAGGCGAGGATCACGGCGATCACCACCCAGAAGGTCTGGCTGGCGAACATCCTTGTCAGCAAGGATTGCTGCTTTTGCACGATCGGCTGGTCAATTGTCAGTGCCATCGTCGACCTTTATCCCATAGAGAAAACGCTTGAGAATCAAACCTGTTCGATGGCGCCGGTGATCAGCCCGGTGACTTCCTCGGGCGAGCTCGACGCAATCGTCTTGTCGGCCACCTTGCGACCGCGCCGCATGACGATGACGCGGTCGGCGACGTCGAAGACGTCGGGCATGCGGTGACTGATCAGCACGACTGATATGCCCTGGTCGCGCAGCCGGCGGATCAGGTTCAGCACTTCGGCGACCTGCCTGACCGAGATCGCCGCCGTCGGCTCGTCCATCAGCACGATCTTGGCCTGCGACAGCCTGGTGCGGGCGATCGCCACCGCCTGGCGCTGGCCGCCGGACATCTGCTTGACGAGGTCGCGCGGCCGGGTTTCGGACTTCAGCTCGGCAAAAATCTGGCCGGCGCGCTTGTACATGGAGGCGTAGTCGAGGATGCGGAACGGACCGACGCCGCGCCGCAATTCGCGGCCGAGATAGACGTTCGCCGCCGCGGTCAGATTGTTGCAGAGCGCCAGATCCTGGTGAACGATCTCGATGCCGTGCTGGCGCGCCTCGACCGGCTTGTGCAGGATCAGTTCCTTGTCATCCATGCGCATCGAGCCATGGCTCGGCCGGAAATTGCCGGCGATCATCTTGACCAACGTCGATTTGCCGGCGCCGTTGTCGCCCATCAGGCCGACGACCTGGCCGGGCTCGATCGACAGCGACACGTCGTTGACCGCCTGGATGGCGCCGAAATGCTTCGAGATATTGGTGAGTTCGAGAACCGCCACCAGCCTATTGCCTCCCCGTGTCTGCCGCATGCCCAGGACAGGGTGCGGCGTTCGCATCGCTCTCCCCAGCTCCTCCCGGAAACGGCGATGGCGGCATTTACGCAAATGCCCGCGCGGGCGTCAATTGTCAGACGAATAAGAACCGGCAATTGTCGGAGAAATAAGGTAGGCGACATCCGCGACGCAGGTTTTGCCATTTCGAAAAATCCGTTTTGTAGGACAAATGGCATTGACGTTGGCTTCGCGCCGTTATTAGCTGAGCCTTGGAGGAGTACTCCACCGACCCTGTTGCCGGTTTGCCGTGCGAGGTCTGGTGGACAATTGTCGGTCCTTGCCAGCCCGCGCTGGATTTGGCTGACCGAACTGAAAATGCTTATCGACCCGGCTTGGTGACACGAGCGCTCGCATAACGATCCTCTGTCATCGCCCCCGGGTTGGTCTGTGTGGCGGGCACGCCGTGTCCGTCTGTTTCCAAGGGAGGACTGATATGAGGAAAACAGTTTTGCTCGCTGCCGTCGCCGCCATGGCGCTGGGCGCCGGGCCGGCTTTGGCCAAGAAGCAACTCGTCATCGTGGTGAAAGGTCTCGACAATCCGTTCTTCGAAGCCATCCACCAGGGCTGCGAGAAGTGGAACAAGGAAAACGCCAGCTCGGAATATGAATGCTTCTACACCGGCCCGGCATCGACTTCCGACGAGGCCGGCGAGGCGCAGATCGTCCAGGATATGCTGAGCAAGGCCGACACGGTGGCGATGGCGATTTCGCCGTCCAACGCGCCGCTGATCGCGCAGACGATCAAGACCGCCAATCCGACGATCCCGATAATGACCATCGACGCCGATCTTGCCAAGGCAGACGCAGCCCTGCGCAAGACCTATCTCGGCACCGACAACTATCTGATGGGCAAGAAGATCGGCGAGTACATCAAGAAGGGCAAGCCGAAGGGCGGAACGATCTGCACCATCGAGGGCAACCCTGCAGCCGACAACATCCTGCGCCGCGCGCAAGGCATGCGTGACGCGCTGTCGGGCAAGGAAGGCCTCGCGGCACTTGCCGGCGAAGGCGGCTGGACCGAAGTCGCCGGCTGCCCAGTGTTCACCAATGACGATGGCGCCAAGGGCGTGCAGGCGATGACCGACATCCTCGCCGCCAACCCCAAGCTCGATGCTTTCGGCATCATGGGCGGCTGGCCGCTGTTCGGCGCGCCGCAGCCCTATCGCGACCTGGTCGGACCGCTGAAGGACCGGCTGGCCAAGAACGACTTCGTCATCGGTGCCGCCGACACGATCGGCGACGAAGTGGCGATCGCCAGGGACGGCCTTGTCACCGCGCTGGTCGGCCAGCGGCCGTTCGAAATGGGCTACAAGGCGCCTTCGGTGATGATCGATCTCATCAAGGGCACCAAGGTCGCCGATCCGGTGTTCACCGGTCTCGACGAATGCACCAAGGACACGGTCGACACCTGTATCCAGAAGTAAGTCTTTCGATCCGGGGCGCTCGGCTGACGGGCGCCCCGTCAATTCCTGAGCGAGACGCCGTGGCGAGGGGCAACAGGCTCCGGCCTTAACGCGTCCGTGGTTTGGATTTTCGGCAACAGGATCGGTGCCGTGCAGTTCCGGATCGATCCGGGCGACTGACGGGCCGACCTATTGGAACGTGGATGCCGGACGAGAAGGCAAACAAACAAGCCAGCCGGGCCAAGGCGCAGGCCAGCAGCGGTCCGGCGGTCGTGCGCAGAGCGGATGCGGCGCACTTTGTCGGGTCCAGCGTCCATACCTCGCTCGCCAGCGAGATCGGCCTGCGGATCGTGCGCGGCGATTATCCGCCCGGCAGTATCCTGCCCAACGAGGCCAAATGGGCCGAAACTTTCAATGTCAGCCGCTCGGCGGTGCGCGAGGCGATCAAGATGCTGATGGCCAAGAGCCTTTTGGCATCGCGCCCCAAGATTGGCAGCTGGGTCGAGCCGAAGGAGCGCTGGAACCTGCTCGACCGCGACGTGCTTGCCTGGTACGCGACCGCACCCGACCGCGAAGCGTTCCTGCGCACCGTGCAGGAGTTCCGCCACATCATCGAACCGGAAGCCTCGGCCTTTGCCGCCATGCGACGCAGCGACGAGCAGATGGCTGAGATCAGCCTAGCCTGCCGTGAGATGGGCGAGGCGGCGAATTTGCCGGAACGCATCCGCGCCGACACGCGCTTCCACCTCGCCATCCTGCGGGCCTCGGGCAACGACCTTCTGGTGCCGCTCGGCGTGCTGATCGAGTCCGCGCTCGACCATCTTTTCGTCTTCACCACGCGACAGGTCGGCGACCAGCGGCGAGCGCAGAAACTGCATGAGGCGATCGAGAAGGCCATCCGCCTGCAGCGTCCCGCAGCGGCCCGCAATGCCGTGCACAAGCTGCTCGCCGACACCGATGAGGGGATCGGAAGCCGGCGGCGGTAGACCGGCCGGCCGTTCGCGCTTCAGATCGTCTGCTTCTTGCCGTCCTTCATCGGCATCAGGTCGACGCCGTTCACCTCAGCGATATGCGTTGCCAGCATCGGTACGAACTGCTCGGTCGGACCGGTGGCATGGGCGCCGGCGAAGGAATTCTTGGTGGCATTGCCGAGCGGGTTGGCGATGCCGGCGGCACCCGCCATGGACTCGAGATAGGTCAGGTCCTTGAAGGCGTTGGCGATGGTGAATTTGTGGGCGTCACGGTCGCCTTCCAGCGTCCAGCGCATGAAGGTCTGGTAGAAGCCGCAGTCCATGCGGCCGTTGCGGATGACGCTGTCGAAACGCGGCGGCGAGATGCCGACCTTTTCAGCCAAGGCCAATGCTTCGGAATAGATGGCGGCGTAGCCAAGCGAGATGAAATTGTTGAGCAGCTTCATGCGGTGGCCGTCGCCGGTGTCACCGATATGGACGATGCGGCCGGCCCAGGTTTCGATCACCGGCTTGATCCGGGCAAAGAGAGCGTCGGGGGCGCCGACCATGGCATCGAGCGTTCCTTCCCAGGCTTCCTTTGGCGTGCGGCTCAGCGGCGCATCGACAAAGTCGACGCCGACCTCCTTCAGTTCTGCCGCGAGCGCCACGGTCGAGACCGGGTCGGAGGTCGAGCAATCGACGACGACCGAGCCCTTCTTCAAACCTTCCTTGAGGCCGCCGGGGCCGCGGATGATGGCTTCGACTTCGCGCGAACCGGTGACGCAGATGAACACGATATCGGATGCCACGGCCACATCGCGCGAGGTGGCTGCCTCCTTGGCGCCCCGGCCCAGCAGATCCTCCGCCGGCTTGCGGTTCTTGCGGCCAAGGAATGTCAGGGGATAGCCCTTGTCGACGATGTTCTTGGCGATGCCGTGCCCCATCAGGCCAAGGCCGATGAAGCCGATCTTTTCGCGCGCGGCGGTGGTGTTCATGTCGTCGTTCCTATCCCGGATTATCGATAATTGCGCCGCCGTTTTAGCCATATACGGTTGCAGAAAGCAATATTGTCTGACAATAGACGGGAATTCCAGAGCCTGTCATGGAGACCAGAATGACGAAGCGGATCATGTTCACCGGCGGCAGCGGCAAGGCTGGGCGTCACGTCGTGCAATATCTTGTCGAGCAGGGCTGCCAGGTGCTCAACATCGACACCAAGCCGCTCGACAATCCCAAGGTGCGCACGCTGATCACCGACATCACCGATAGCGGCCAGGTGTTCAACGCGCTGTCGAGCTATATGGGCCTGCACGAATTCGACCCGTCGCTGCGTCCGCAGCCGGTGGATGCGGTGGTGCATTTCGCCGCCATCCCGCGCATCATGATCACGCCAGACAATGAGGTGTTCCGCATCAATGCGATGGGCACCTATAATGTCATCGAGGCTGCAGTGAAGCTCGGCATCCGCAAGGTGATCATCGCCTCCAGCGAGACGACCTATGGCCTGGTGTTCGCCAACGAGCCGCGCGATCCCAAATATTTCCCGCTCGACGAGGCGTATGACGTCGACCCGATGGACAGCTATGCGCTGTCCAAGGTCGTCAACGAGAAGACGGCACGTGCCTTCGCGCAGCGCAATGGCACCGACATCTATGCCTTGCGCATCGGCAATGTCATCGAGCCGCACGAATATTCGCTGTTCCCGAAATGGTTCGCCGATCCCGGTTTCCGCAAGCGTATCGCCTGGAGCTACATCGACGCGCGCGATCTTGGCCAGATCACGTTGCGTGCCGTCGAGAAGGACGGGCTCGGCTACCAGGTGTTCAACGCCGCCAATGAGGACACTTCGTCGGATCTGCCGACGGCCGAACTCCTGAAGCGGTTCTATCCCAACGTGCCGGTCAAGGCCGAACTCGGCGAATACGAGACGCTGCTGTCGAACCGCAAGGCACGCGACATGCTGGGTTTCCGCCCGGAGCATAGCTGGCGCAAATACGTCAAAACCGCCTGAGCTAGCAGGCAGACGCGGGCTGGGCTGTGCATAGCGACGCGCTTTGCGGCTCAACCGTTCGGTGGTGCTTGACAGCTTCCGTAAACCGGCCTTTCTGAGGCGTATGCGGGACGCGAAGCCGAACAAGGAAAAATCGCCGAAAAAGGCGGCCGCTGCCGAGCGCCCGGCCGGTGTTCGCCGGGCTGGTGCGGCGCGCATTCCGGGCTCAAGCGTGCACACGTCGCTGGCCAGCGAGATTGGCCTGCGGATCGTGCGCGGTGACTATCCGCCCGGCACCATATTGCCCAATGAGGCAAAGTGGTCGGAGACCTTCAGCGTCAGCCGTTCGGCGGTGCGTGAAGCGATCAAGATGCTGATGGCCAAGAGCCTGCTGGCCTCACGCCCCAAGATCGGCAGCTGGGTCGAGCCGAAGGAGCGCTGGAACCTGCTCGATCGCGACGTGCTCGCCTGGTATGCGACGTCGCCCGACCGCGAGGTGTTCCTGAAAACGGTGCAGGAGTTCCGCCACATTATCGAGCCGGAGGCGACCGCCTTCGCCGCCATGCGGCGGACCGACGAGCAGATGGCCGAGATCAGCCAGGCCTGCCTCGAGATGGGCGAGGCGACCAGCCTGCAGGAGCGCACCCGCGCCGACACGCGCTTTCATCTTGCCATCCTACGCGCCTCGGGCAACGATTTGCTGGTGCCGCTCGGCGTGCTGATCGAATCCGCCTTCGATCACCTGTTCGCCTATACGACGCGGGCGGTCGACGATCTCAATCATGCGCAGAAGCTGCATGAGGCGATCGAGAAGAACATCCGCCTGCAGCGGCCGGATGCCGCGCGCGCCGCGGTGCGGAAATTGCTGGCCAACACCGACCATGTGATCAAGTCGCGTTAGACAACCAATCAGCCCGCGGCAGGATTGCTCCGGCTATTTTGCGCGCGATCCCGGCGGTAGGTCTTTGCACATACTTCGGGTCTGGAGCCACGGATTTGCCCGCCGTGGCGCTGCTGCGTCCTCAGAATGCGCCGATAGTGGCGCAAACGGCAGCCGGTTTTCGAGACTGTCGACAGGAAACGCCTTTGACCCGAACCGACTTGAGCCGGCCGAGCCCCGGCATCGACAGCTCCTACGCCTGGATGCGGCTGGCCATCTCGATGGTGCTGGCGACGATCGGCGCGGTCGGCATGTGGGCCGTCGTCGTTGTGCTGCCCGCCGTGCAGGCGGAGTTCGGTGTCGACCGCGCCGCGGCATCCATGCCTTACACGGCAACCATGGTCGGCTTTGCCGCCGGCAATGTGCTGGTCGGCCGCGCCATCGATCGCATGGGTTATTGGATCCCGGCGCTGATTTCTTCCGTTGCGCTCTCCGCAGGCCTCCTGCTTGCCGCGCTGTCGACCTCGATCCTGCAATTCACCCTTGCCCAGGGGGTACTGATCGGCGTCGGCACGTCGGTGATCTTCGGGCCGCTGATCGCCGATATCTCGCATTGGTTCAACCGTCGGCGTGGCGTTGCCGTCACGGCGGCGGCCGCCGGCAACTATCTCGCCGGCGCGCTCTGGCCCACCATCATGCCGACGCTGATCAAGGCGGAAGGCTGGCGTTTCACCTATGCGGCGATCGGCATCTTCTGCCTGGTCACCATGGTGCCGCTGGTGCTGCTGCTGCGCCGCGGTGCCCCGGATGCGGCAGCCGCCGGCTCGCCGGGAAGCCGGCCAGTGCAGCCGATTCCGATGTCGCCTGCGGCATTGCAGGTGCTGCTGGTCATCGCCGGCCTCGGCTGCTGCGTGGCGATGTCGATGCCGCAAGTGCATATCGTCGCCTATTGCATGGATCTCGGCTACGGCATTGCGCATGGCGCCGACATGCTGTCGATCATGATGGCGGCTGGTGTCGTCAGCCGGCTTGCCTCCGGCTTTATCGCCGATCGCATCGGCGGCGCTAAAACCTTGATCATCGGTTCGGTGCTGCAATGCCTGTCGCTGCTGTTTTACATCCCGTTCGACCGGCTCGCCTCGCTCTATGTCGTGTCGCTGGTGTTCGGCCTGTCGCAAGGCGGCATCGTGCCTTGCTATGCGATCATCGTGCGTGAATACTTGCCGGCCAAGGAGGCCGGCCAGCGTATCGGCATCGTCATGATGGCGACGATTTTCGGCATGGCGATCGGCGGCTGGATGTCGGGCTGGATCTACGACCTGACCGGTTCCTACGCCGCCGCCTTCCTCAACGGCATCGCCTGGAATCTGCTGAACATACTGGCCGTCGGGCTGTTCATGTGGAAGGCAAGGGACAGGGCCGTCATGGCAGCCTGAGGCACCTCGGCTTGACAAGCGGCAGGCACTGCGCGACCCCAGGGGCCAAGGGGTGAGGCAGCAGGCCGGTGAGAGATGGCGACAGCTGAGATAATCGTATTGCGGACGCGGTTCGGCGACTGCGGGCAGTGGCCTTGATCAAGCCACGCTCGCGCCGGGGCGGCGGCCGCCCGACCATATCGGATGTCGCGCGCAAGGCCGGCGTCGGCGCCATCACCGTGTCGCGCGCATTGCGCGAGCCGGAGCGTGTCTCTGAAGAATTGCGCCGCCAGATCCAGGCAGCCGTCGACGAGCTTGGCTATGTGCCGGATCCCAATGCGCGGGCGCTGGCCTCGGCGCGTGCCGAAGTGTTCGGCGTGCTGGTGCCGTCGCTCACCAACAACGTCTTCGCCGAAGTGGTCCGCGGCATCTATGACAGCCTGTCGGACGGCCCGTTCCGCATCCAGCTCGGCAACACGCATTATTCAGGCCTCGAGGAAGAGCGGCTCTTGCAGCTTTTCGGCTCGCAGCGGCCGGCGGCACTCATCGTGGCCGGCATCGACCAGACGCCGACCTCGCGAAAACTGCTGGAGAATGCCGGTTGCCCGGTGGTCCAGGTGATGGAGACAGGGCCTGATCCCGTCGACATGCTGGTCGGCTTCTCGCATTTCGACGGTGGCAGGACGGCGACCGAGCACCTCATCGAGGCGGGTTACCGCCGCATCGGCTTTATCGGCGCGCGCATGGACCCGCGCTCGCAGCGGCGCCTGGCCGGTTACCGCGCGGCGATGGAGAAAGCCGGCCTGTTCGACCCGCGCCTGGTCACCACCACGCCGGTGCTGTCCAGCGTGCCGCTCGGGCGTGAACTGTTCCGCGACGCACTGGCCAAGATGCCGACGCTCGACGGTGTCTTCTGCAACAATGACGACATCGCGCTCGGCGTGCTGTTCGAATGCCATCGGGCCGCGATCGACGTGCCGAAAACCATCGGCATCGTCGGCTTCAACGATCTCGACATGATGCAGGTGGCGTTTCCCTCGATCACCAGCATCCGCACCTACCGCTACGAAATCGGCAGGCGCGCGGTCGCCATGGCGCTGGCGGCAATCGCCGGCGCCAGGCCGCAAGAGCGGATCGTCGACCTTGGCTTCGAGCTCAAGCGCCGCGAGAGCACGGCTCGCTGAACATGCTTTCGAGACCGCCCGCAAATGGCGCTTTACACAACGTCATGGTAGCGCTACCATTTTCATTGAGCTGGCATCGTCGCTTAGACGCCGAGCCTGTTTATTATACATAAGCAACAGCTCATGCTTGTTTATTATGTATAATATGATAGGTTTCACGCCGCTGAAGGGGGGCGGCAAGGGGAGGGATCGCAGAGGTCTTCGGCACCTGGCAGGCGCGACTGGGCAAGGCGGAGGAGCCGCCCAGAAACGCGAAAATTCCACAAAAACTGAACCGACAAATCAGAACTGCAATCGGGAGGATTATCGATGATCAAGTCACTCGTTGGTGGCATCGTTGCCGCCACTGCATTCGTCATGTTGAGCTCTTCGGCGATTGCCGCGGGCCCTGAAATCGTCAAGGGCCCGGCGGCCGAGCCAGATTGCTTCTCACCCTGGGCCGCGGACACGCTGTTCTTCAAGTTCCCCAAGAAGGCCGGCCCATACCGCATTGCGCTCGCCAACGGTTATATCGCCAACACCTGGCGTATCCAGATGGTGCAGACGGCGAAGGCCTATGCGGCGCAGAAGGATGTCGCCGCGAAGCTGAAGGAATTCAAGGTCGTCTCGACCGGCGAAGACGTGCCGGCGCAGATTTCGGCAATCAACAACTTCATCGATTCCGGCTATGACGCCATCGTCGTCAACGCGCAGAATCCGACCGCCTTCGGGCCGGTGATCAAGCGCGCCAAGGAGGCCGGCGTCGTGCTGGTTGCCTTCGACAACATTCTCGACACCAAGGACGCCATCAACGTCAACGTCGACCAGAAAGGCCTTGGCGAGCTGTGGGGCAAGTGGTTGGTTTCGCATGTGCCGAATGGCGGCAAGGTGCTTGAGGTGCGCGGCGTTGCCGGGACGTCTGTCGACACCGACCGCCACAATGGCATCCACGAAGTTCTCGACGCCTCCGGCAAGAAATGGGCCGTCACAGAGGTCGTCGGCAAGTGGGATGACGGCGTTGCGCAAAAGGCTTCGGCCGATGCGATCGCCACCAACGGCCCCTTCGACGGCGTCACTGGACAGGGCGGTGACACCGGCATCGTGCAGGCGATGATCGATGCCAAGCATCCGTTCGTGCCGTTCGGCGGCGAGACCGAGAACGGCTTCCGCAAGTTCTGCGCGGCCCACGCGGCCGACGGGTTGAAATGCTCGTCAGCCGGTACCGGCCCGGCGCAAGTGGCGGTTGCCATCAAGACGGCGATCGCAGCGCTTGAAGGCAATGTCGTTCCACAGTCGGTCAAGCTGCCGCTGGCGATCGTCGAGGATCCCAACTTCAAGGCTGGTCAGGATTTCTTCCCCGACCAGTCCGACAATTTCTTCGTCGGCAATTCCTTCCCGACCTGCGGCATCAATTTCACGGCGCAGGAAATCATGGGTCAGACCAAGGCTGACCAGTAGGCTGCACACCCGGCGCCGTGGGATCTCCTGCGGCGCCGGCCACTCGAATCCCTGGTCGTCAAAGTGCCTCGGGAGGGCCGATGGACGGTGCGGTTCCGCTCTTCCAGATGGAAGGCATATCCAAACGCTATGGCGGCGTGCGAGCGCTGGAAAAGGCGGAGCTTGTCGTCACGTCCGGCAGCATCCACGCCATCCTTGGCGAAAACGGCGCCGGCAAGTCGACGCTGATCAAGGTGATGGCGGGCGTCGTCGCGGCCGACGAAGGCCGCATGATGCTGGATGGCCGCGAGGTGACCTTCGCTTCGCCGGCTGCCGCCAACAAGGCAGGCATCGTCTGCATCTTCCAGGAACTGTCGCTGGTTCCCGAACTCAGCGTCGCCGACAACATCGTCATATCAGACCCGCCCAAACGCTTCGGCATGATCGACCGCAAGGCGCAGCGCCGCATCGCCGAGGAGGCATTGGCGCGCGCGGGGGCTGCAGACATCCATCCGCTGGCATTGGTCAAGGACTTGCCCTTGTCGCGCCGGCAGATGGTTGAGATCGCCAAGGCGCTGGCCAGGAAGCCGCGCATCCTGATTCTCGACGAGGCGACATCCGCGCTCACCGCGGCGGATGTCTCGAACATTTTTGGCGTGCTGAAGCGGCTGCGCTCGGAAGGGCTGGCGCTGCTCTACATCTCGCACCGCATGAACGAGATCGCGGAACTCGCCGATCAGTGCACGGTGTTCCGCAACGGCCGCAACGTTGCCAGCTACAAGGCCGGCTCGAAGAGCGACAATGAGGTGGTCGAACTGATGATCGGCCGCGAATACAGTCACATCTTCCCGCCCAAGCCGGCGACCGTGCCAGCCACAGCTGCACCCAGGCTTGAAGCCCGCAAGCTGTCGTGGACCGATCGGCTGGACAAGATCTCGCTGACCGTCAGGGCAGGCGAGGTGGTCGGCCTCGGCGGTCTCGACGGCCAGGGCCAGCGTGAATTGCTGCTCGCTTTCTTCGGCGTGCTGCGCGGCCTTTCCGGCGAGGTGCTGATCGACGGCAAGCCGGTGAAGATCGGCAGTCCGGCCAAGGCGCGGCAGGACGGCATCGGCATGGCGCTGATCCCGGAAGACCGCAAGACCGAAGGGTTGATGCTGCCGATGACGGTGCGCGAAAACCTGTCCTTCGCCGCGCTCGACCGGCTGTCGAGGGGCGGCATCATCGACCGCGCCGCCGAACAGCGGCTGATCGACGACATGGTCGGCCTTCTGGCGATCAAGACGGCGGGCCTCGACATTCCGGTCGGCGCGCTGTCGGGCGGCAACCAGCAGAAGGTGGTCATCGCCAAATGGCTGATGCGCCAGCCGCGCATCATCCTGCTCAACGATCCGACGCGTGGCATCGATGTAGGCACCAAGCAGGAACTCTACCAGCTGATGCGCAAGCTGGCGGATGCCGGGGCGGCGATCCTGTTCTATTCGACCGACTATGACGAGTTGATCGGCTGCTGCGACCGGGTGCTGGTGCTCTATGACGGCGCCGTCAAGCGCGAGCTGGTCGGCGCCGAGATCACCGAGCGGGCGCTGATTTCAAGCGCCCTCAACATCCATGGCGAGGAGAGCCCCGTGGGCCTGGGAGCAGAAGCGTGAAGGATTGGCGCTATTGGCTGGCCGAGCAGCGCGGAACGCTGCTAGCGCTCGGCATCTTCATCGTCATGTTCGTCATCTACACGTCGAACCATCCGGCCGGTTTCACCGCCAATGTGGTGCAGACGGCGGCGAACAAGGGCGTGCTGCTCGCCTTCGTCGCCATGGCGCAGACACTGGTGGTGATCACCGCCGGCATTGACCTGTCCGTCGGCATGATTTTTCTCCTCACCAACTGCCTGGCCTCCTGGCTGGTGGTGGGCACGCCGATGCAGACGGGGCTCGGCGTCATCGCCGTGCTGGCGGTTGGCCTTCTCTGTGGCGCCATCAACGGCGCCATTGTCATCTACGGCCGGCTGCAGCCGATCGTCGCCACCATCGCCACCGGGGCGGTCTATTACGGCATCGGCCTTTTGCTGCGGCCCTTCCCTGGCGGTTCGGTCAATGAGGATTTGGCCGATGCGATGACCGGTCGCGTGTTCGATGTGGTGCCGGCGAGCCTCGTCGTGCTGCTGGCCATCGTGCTGGTGATCTGGGTGCCGTTCAGCCGCTCGGTGCTTGGCCGCGCTGCCTATGCGGCTGGGTCTTCGGAGACGGCGGCCTACATGTCCGGCGTGCCGATAAGGCGCGGCAAGTTCGCCGCCTACACGCTGGCCGGGCTGCTGGCCGCGATCGGCGGGCTGTTCCTCACCTTCTTCACCTATACGGGTGACGCGGCCTATGCCAGCGGCAACGCCTACACGCTGTTCTCGATCGCCGCCGTGGTGCTGGGCGGCGTCTCGCTGTTCGGCGGCAAGGGCAGCGCCATCGGCGCCATCTTCGGCGCTCTTGCCTTCCGTACCATCGGTGATTTGTTGTTCGTGTTTGATTTCGATCCGCTCTGGCAGCCGCTGTTCCAGGGCGTTATCCTGCTGATCGCCGTCAGTCTCGGCGCCTTCGCCCTGTTTCGGGTCCGCAACCGGCTGGAGTGGTTCCTGTGAGCGAAACGACGCCGATGGTTGGGAAAAGCGACGGCGGCATTGCCGGCCGCATGCCGAAGTTCATCCGCCGCGCCGATCCGGCGGTGCTGACGGCCTTTGCCTGCATCGTCCTGTTGCTGTTCCTCGGCAGTCTCTATTCCAGAAGCTTCCTGTCGCCTGAATATCTGCTGCAGCAGCTCAAGGTCGCTTCGTTCCTCGGCGTCATTGCTACCGGCATGATGCTGGTCGTCCTGCTCGGCCAGATCGACCTGTCGGTGCCGTGGTCGGTGGCGGCCGGGGCGATGATGGCCTGCGCTGCGGCCGCCTACGGTCCGGCCGGGGTGGTGTTGGCTATTCCGTTCGGCATCTTCTGCGGCGTCCTGATCGGCATCGTCAACGGCATCGGCGTCGCCTATCTGCGCATTCCCTCGATGATCATCACGCTCGCCACCAACGCCGTCGCGCAAGGGTTGATGGTGGTCTATACCGGCGGTTTCTCGCCACAGGATTCGGCGACCCCCGCCATGCGTTACCTTGCCACCGGCTTTGCCATTCCGGGCGTGCCCAACGCCGTCATCATCTGGGCTGTCATCGGCGCGGCAATGGTGTTCGTGCTGACCCGCACCGGTTTCGGCCGCACCGTCTATGGCATCGGCAACCGCGAGCGCGCCGCCTATCTATCGGGCATTGACACAAGGCGTGTGGTGATGATCGCCTTCGCTGTCTCCGGCGGGCTCTCCGCCTTCGGCGGCGTGCTTCTGGCCGGCTATGCATCCAAGGCGGCGCAGTCGATGGGCGATGCCTATCTCTTGCCGTCGATCGCGGCTGTGGTGCTTGGCGGCACCTCGATCCTCGGCGGGCGCGGCTCCTATCTCGGCACCGTCGCCGGCGTCATCCTGATCACGCTCTTGCAATCCATCCTGTCGGTCATGCAGATGCCGGAGGCGGGCCGGCAGATCATCTATGGCGTCGTCATCGTCGCCATGCTGCTGCTCTATGGCCGCGCGCCGGCAAGCCGCTGACAGTGGACGAAGAGGCAGCGCAAGCGCCAACGGGCGCTCCCGGTTCAGTGCCTCCGGCCATCGTGGTGATGGGGGTCGCCGGCTGTGGCAAGTCGGCTGTCGGTATCGCGCTGGCGGCCGCCCTCGACGCCGTCTTCATCGAGGGCGACCGGCTCCATCCGCCAGAGAATGTAGCGCGCATGGCCAGCGGCGAGCCGCTCACCGACCAGTTGCGCGAAGGCTGGCTCGACGCCATCGGCGAGCGCATCGCGGCATCGGTCGGCAAAGGGCAGGGCGTGGTCGCGGCCTGCTCGGCGCTGAAGCGCAGTTATCGCGAACGGCTGCGCGGTTTTTGCTCTGACATCGTCTTCCTCTACCTGGAGATCGATCCTGCCACTGCGCGACGGCGCGTTGCCAGCCGCAAGGGTCATTTCATGCCGGCAAGCCTGGTCGACAGCCAATTCGCCATTCTGGAGCCGCCAGGGAGGGATGAGCGGGCCCTGACAATCGACGCGACGCGACCCGTTGCCGATGTCGTTGGCGATGCGATGCGGCTGCGGGCCACGTCATGAGCCGGTATCGTCGCCGATCAGGGCCTCGTCCGAGGCTTCGGTCATCCGCCGGCTGCCGGACCAGATCAGCATCTGTTCGGGAAACAGTTTCAGCGCTTCGAGCAACCGGTCACGCTTGAGCAGGATGTAGCGTGCCTGCAGCACCATGTCCTTGGCTCCGTCCCGTCCCATCTGCGCTTCAACCGGCAACAGCTCCGGGCTGATGACGGCCCGGTATTCGCGGAAGGGAACGGTCTCGAAGGTCGACATGGCGAACAGCGCCGCCTTCCCCCTTGCGGCGAAATTCGCTGGCGCCGAGGCAAGATGCGTCCAGCCGCTTTCGCCGAGCGCGACCTCGGTGAAGGTCGAGCCTGCGTGGATGGTGTTGGTCATCAGCACCACGCCATTGCGCTTCAGAATCTTCTGGATTCGGATGGTGACTTGATAGGCGTCGTCGCGCTCGAAGACGATGCGGCTTTTGAGGTAGCGGTTCTCGACCTTGACCAGCGGCTGGTTCAGGAAACGCAGACCGAACATCGATTCCGAGACACCGTGGGAATTGACGCTCACCTGGTGTGCCTCGATGCGGGCCTCGTGCAGGGCGCGCTTGCCGAAGATGGTCTGGGAGGTGAACTGATCGCACCAGACGATGGCGCCATGGCCGCGCCGCAACGCTGCGTGCAGTCCTTCCTGTCCTTCCAGCCGGATTGTCGGCACCCATCGGAAGCCGGCGAGGTGTGCGGCAAGCTGCAGCCGGCGGCGATGGCGCGCCGCGAGCAATGCCTCGAACAGGCCGCGCGGATCGATATCCTTGCCAAGCACTGCGTGCGTCGCGGCGGCATAGCCTGGAAATTGCTTGCGCATATGGCGCTTCAGGCGAAACCTGGACATCCGATCGCAGATCGATGCCCACCAGCGCACCGGCACTGAAGCCGCGACCAGGAGATAGAAGAGAGCCATCGCGCTTTCGCGCAGGTCCTGGTTCGAGAACCGGCGCACCTTGCCGGGGTGGACCACCTTGCGGCTGAAGAAGCGCACGTCCTCAGCCCTTTCCGGCACGGGGACGTCGGCGATGATCTCAGTCTGGAATCTGGCCGTGGCGGTTGGCCTGGGGGCAGTTTTTCGGGATCTCGCGAACTTCGACAGCCTCATCCCGCGGGCGTCCATCGTTCCTGTTGCTGCAATGCGCCTGCGCGCATCGCGCAATCTTACAGTGATGAGCGCCGATCGCCAGCCGTGGATCTAAAGCGCGTCATGCGATGCGCTTTGGATCTTTGTTGTTACGCATGTCGTTCTCCCAAAACCGAGGTCCCTTTTGGGCGACATGCATTAGATTTGCGACGACAGCTCGACCGGGAAATCGTCGTTGTCGGCATCGCGCATGGCGGCGAGGCTTCTGTTATCCAGCACCTCGGCGATCGCCTGGCGCACTTCCAGCATCATGTGCCGGACCTGGCAGGTGGCTTCGTCGCAATCCTCGCAGCGCTGGTACTGCGTGCGGCTGGCGCAGGGAATCGGCGCCAGCGGCCCGTCCAGCACGCGCACGACATGGCCGATCTTGATCTCGGAGGCCGGGCGAGCGAGGCGATAGCCGCCTTCCTTGCCCTTGCGGCTCTGCACGAAGCCGGCATTGCGCAACTCGCCCAGAATGGCATCGAGGAATTTCTTCGGGATGTTGTTGGCGACCGCGATGTCGTTGACGAAGGCCAATTGGCCAATCGGAAGGCCGGAAAGATGCACGAGGGCCTTGAGGCCGTATTTGCCTTTTTTTGTCAGCATGCCCGAGTCAACCCATAAAAGCCCCAACCACCCGCATCTGGCGGCTGTTTGTGTGCAAATAATGACGATTTCGCCGCGCGAAGGCATTTCGCGAAAACAAGACGCCAAATGGCACGTTAGGCACAAACGCGTTGATTCTTTGTAACGTTTTGCAGGGATGGCGCCGTATTCGGGTTGGCTGATGGCAAAAACCAAGAAAGCCGGCTTGTTGCCGGCTTTCCCTCATCTGTTCTTTGTATGCTGAAGCCGTCAGCGGCTGCCATAGGCCTGGTCGAGCAGGCCGCCGGCGGTGAAATGCTCTTTCTGGATCTTGTCCCAGCCGCCGAAGACGTCCTCCACCGTCAGCAGGCGCACTTCGGGGAAATCGGCCTTGTATTTGGCGGCGACGGCTGCGTCGCGCACACGGTTGCCGTTCTGGGCCAGGATGTCCTGGCCCTCGGGCGTGTAGAGGAAATCGAGATAGGTCTTGGCCAGATCGCGGGTGCCGTGCTCGTCGGCGACCTTGTCGACGATTGCCACCGGGAATTCCGCCAGCAGGCTGACCGAGGGCGTGACCTGCTCGAACTTGTCGTCGCCATACTCCTTACGGATGCCGCGCGTCTCGGATTCGAAGGTGATCAGCACGTCGCCGATTTCGCGCTGCACGAAGGTGGTGGTCGCGGCACGTCCGCCGGTGTCGAAGATCGGCACATTGTTGAACAGCTTGGTGATGAACTCCTTCACCTTGGCATCATCGCCCTTGAAGGCTTCCTTGGCGTAGGCGGTGGCCGCCAGATAGGTGTAGCGCGCATTGCCCGATGTCTTCGGATTGGGGAAGATCACCTGCACGTCGTCGCGTACCAGATCGTTCCAGTCCTTGATGTGCTTGGGGTTGCCCGCGCGGACGAGGAAGGACGGCAGCGAATAGAAGGGCGAGGCGTTGTTGGCAAAATCCTTCTGCCAGTCGGCCGAGACAAACCCCTTCTTGACGAGGAAGTCGATGTCGGTGACCTGGTTGAAGGTGACGACATCGGCGCCAAGGCCCTCGGCGATGGCGCGCGCCTGCGCCGAGGTGCCGGCATGCGATTGGTCGATGCTCACGCCTGGATGCCCGGCGACGAAGGCCTTGTTTACCTGGACGAACAATTCGCGGCCGACGTCATAAGAGGCGTTGAGCAGTTTGTCGGCCGACCAGGCTTGGGAGGACGCGAGGAACAGGCCGGCAACAGTGGCAACGCCGAGGAAAAATCGCTTCATGAAAAAAAGCTCCGGATGCAATGCGTTTATCTCCAGACCATAACCGTGGCGCAGGGGGCAGGGCGAGGCATGGGCTCCAGAGCTTGGCGCTCCTTGCTAGAAAAACCGTTGCCCGAACAGGCGGATCGTAGGATTTTCTTTCAAGTGGAGTCTCGGCCGATCGCCTTCAGCCCCTGACGAAGGTGACAAATAGATACACATTGTGTATGCAGAGTGCTACGGTGATGTAAAGGAGTCTTGCATGACGAAGGCCGCACCTGAGACCCATGCCAAGCCCGTCAATCTGCGCATCCGAGAGGACATGCGCATACTGATTGACCGTGCAGCGAAATTACGCGGAAAAACCCGTTCCGACTTCATGATCGATGCCGCTTACCGTGCAGCCGAGGACACGTTGCTAAATCAAGCCCTGATCAAGGTGGATCCCGAGAGTTACCGGCATTATCTGGACATCCTTGATGAACCGCCAGGCGGGGAAGGTTTTGGGCGCCTTATGAACGCGCCCAGGCCATGGCAGGACTGATGCTATCGGCGCCCACGCCGCTGGCTGAAAACCACGATCTCGAACTTTTCCAAAGTGGTACCGAAAGCCTCGACCAATGGCTTCGCCGCAGGGCACGGGCCAACCAGGTCGGTGGCGCGTCGCGAACTTATGTGGTGGCGGAAGGCGCACGCGTTGTCGGCTACTACTGTCTGTCTTCGGGCGGCCTTGATCTCACGTCGGCGCCTGGCCCCATCCGTCGCAACATACCGGATCCCATCCCAATAGTTGTGCTCGGGCGCCTCGCCGTGGATGCAGGCTGGCAGGGAAAGGGGCTGGGCGCAGCGTTGCTGCAAGACGCCGTTCTGCGCGCTGGCCATGCCGCAACGATCCTCGGGATTCGCGGCATTTTTGTTCATGCCGTATCGGATGAGGCGAAAGCCTTTTATCAGCGCTACGGTTTTGCGGCTTCGCCGAAAAATCCGATGACCTTGGTGCTGTCGTTGAAAGGCCTGGTGAAAGGGTAGATCACTGCCATCGGACCGAGATGTCGCTTTGGCATACCAGGATCACCGTGCTCTCAAGCCGCCGGAAACAGCTTCCAACGCCCCGGTCGGAACGCCACGCGACTCTTCTGTGCCGCGGGATGGCCGACCGGCAGTTCGATCTCGACCCGCTGGCGCTCGCCGCCGATCTCGAGTTCCACCCGGCGTGTGCCGGCGACGCGGCGGCTGGCGGCGACCGTGCCGGCGATGCAGCCGCTGCAGCCGTCGAGAAGTTCGACATCGTGCGGGCGGAAATACAGTATAGCGTCGCCCTCGGGCGCGTGCGGTGCCGACAGACCGATCGGACGGTCGGCGAGCCAGATCTCGCCATGCTCGACCTTGACGGGAAGCGAGCTCGATTCGCCGATAAAGCCGTAGACGAAGGGTGAGTTCGGCGTGTCGTAGATATCGTCGGCGGTGCCGACCTGCTCGATGCGGCCCTGGCTCATCACCACGACGCGGTCGGCAAGTTCCAGCGCCTCTTCCTGGTCGTGGGTGACGAAGACGGTGGTGTGGCCGGTGCGGTCATGGATCTCGCGCAGCCAGCGGCGCAGTTCCCGGCGCACCTGGGCGTCAAGCGCGCCGAACGGCTCGTCGAGCAGCAGCACTCTGGGTTCGATCGCCATGGCGCGGGCGAGCGCGACGCGCTGGCGCTGGCCGCCCGAGAGCTGTGCCGGGTAACGCTTTTCGAGACCGGAAAGCTGGACGAGGTCGAGAAGCTCGGAGGCGCGGCGGCGGATTTCCTGCGCCGGCGGCCGTGACGGCCCGTGCCGGACCTTGAGACCGAAGCCGATATTGTCGGCCACCGTCATGTGCCGGAACAGCGCGTAGTGCTGGAAGACGAAGCCGACATTGCGCTCCTGGATCGACTTCTGCGAAGCATCCTCGTCGCCGAAGAAGATCTTTCCACGGGTCGGCCGTTCCAGCCCTGCGATCAGCCTGAGCAAGGTCGTCTTGCCCGAGCCGGACGGCCCCAGCAACGCGATCAGTTCGCCCGACTTGATATCGAGCGACACGTCGTGGAGTGCGGGAAACCGCTCGAACTCCTTGCGCACGTTGGCAACGCGAACTTCCATACAAATCCCTCTGCTAATGTCCGCGCGTCGCGGCAAGCTCGGCGCCGTAGCGCATCTCGAGCAGTGTTTTCAAGACCAGCGTTACCAGCGCCAGCCCGGCAAGCAATGAAGCGACGGCAAAGGCGCCGACCGCGTTGTACTCGTTATAGAGGATTTCGACATGCAGCGGCATGGTGTTGGTCAGGCCGCGTATGTGGCCTGATACCACCGATACCGCGCCGAATTCGCCCATGGCGCGGGCGTTGCACAGGAGCACGCCGTAGAGCAGGCCCCATTTGATGTTGGGCAACGTCACGTACCAGAAGGTCTGCCAGCCATTGGCGCCGAGCGAGAGGGCTGCCTCCTCATCGCCATTGCCCTGTTCCTGCATCAGCGGGATCAGTTCGCGGGCGACGAAGGGGAAGGTGACGAAGACAGTGGCCAGCACAATGCCAGGTACGGCGAACAGGATCTGGATGCCGTGTCCCTTCAGCCATGCTCCAAGCAGTCCTTGAGCGCCGAACAGCAGCACATAGACCAGACCCGAAATGACCGGCGAGACCGAGAAGGGCAGGTCGATCAGCGTGGTGAGAAACGCCTTGCCCTTGAACTCGAACTTGGCGATGGCCCAGGCGGCGGAGATGCCGAAGACGACATTGAGCGGCACCGAGATCGCCGCGACGAGCAGCGTGAGATGGATGGCCGAGCGTGCGTCCGCTTCACCCAGTGCTTGCGTATAGGCACTGACGCCTTTCGCCAGCGCCTCGTGGAAGACGATGATCAGCGGCAGCAGCAGGAAGATGCCGAGGAAGGCGAAAGCGATCGCCATCAGCACGGCTTGTGCCGGACGGCTTTCGGTTACCGCCGCCGATTGGCTCTCGTGATACGGTTCGTAGGATTTGATCTCGGGATCAGCCATAGCGCTTGCGGCTCCATGTCTGCACGAGATTGACGACCAGCAGCATGATGAACGACAGAGCGAGCATGATCGCCGCGATCGCGGTCGCCGCCGGATAGTTGTATTCCTCCAGCCGGATGACGATCAGAAGCGGCGCGATCTCGGATTTGTATGGCAGGTTCCCGGCAATGAAGATGACCGAGCCGTATTCACCGACGCCGCGCGCGAAGGCCAGCGAAAAGCCGGTGATGATGGCCGGCGCCAGGCCCGGAAACAGCACACGGGTGATGATCTGGAAGCGGCTGGCTCCAAGCGTGGCGGCTGCCTCCTCCACCTCCTTGTCGATTTCCTCCATGATCGGCTGCACGGTGCGCACGACGAAGGGCAGGCCGATGAAGACGAGTGCGACGACGATGCCGAGCGGCGTGTAGGCGACCTTGATGCCGAGCGGCATCAGCAATTTGCCGATCCAGCCATTGGGCGCATAGAGCGTGGTCAGCGCAATGCCGGCGACCGCCGTCGGCAGGGCGAAGGGCAGGTCGACCATGGCGTCGACAATGCGACGGCCAGTAAAGCGGTAACGCACCAGCACCCAGGCGACGAGCGTGCCGAAGACGACATTGACGATCGCCGCGAGGAAGGCGGTGCCGAAGCTGATTTCCAGCGCGTTGAGGGTGCGGCGGTCGGTGGCGATCGCCCAGAATTCAACCCAGCCGAGAGATGCCGAGCGCCAGACCAGCCCGGAGAGCGGAATGAGGATGATGAGGGTGAGGTAGGCAAGCGAGAAGCCGAGCGTCAATCCGAAACCCGGAATGACGCTCGGCTGTCTGAATCGCCACCCCGCCTGCGCGGGTGCTGTGGTCATGTCGTCCTGATCTAGATTTAGCTCACTGGGCCGGCTTGTAGATCTGGTCGAATATACCACCGTCGCCGAAATGATAAGGCTGCGCCTTCTTCCAGCCGCCGAAAAGCGGGTCGTCGATGGAGATCAGCTTGATATCGGGGGTCTTCGGAATATCCGCCGGGGCCACGAGTTCGGGCTCGGCGGGACGATAGTGATTCTTGGCGATGATCGTCTGCGCTTCCTTGGAATAGAGCCAGCCGAGATAGGCTTCGGCCACCTTGCGCGTGCCCTTGGCATCGACATTGGCATCGACAATCGCCACCGGCGGCTCGGCCAGGATCGAGGTCGGCGGATAGACGATCTCGAAATTGTCGGCGCCGAATTCGTCGAGCGCCAGATAGGCGTCATTTTCCCAGCCGATCAGCACGTCGCCGATGCCCTTTTGCGCGAAGGTCACGGTCGAGCCGCGCGCGCCGGTGTCGAGCACCGGGGCATTGGCGTAGAGCTTGCCGACGAACTCCTTGTTCTTGGCTTCCTCGCCGCCATCATGGGCGTTGGCGTAGGCCCAGGCGGCGAGGTAGTTCCAGCGCGCGCCACCCGAAGTCTTGGGATTAGGCGTGATCACCTGGATGCCATCCTTGACGAGGTCGCTCCAGTCGTGGATGCCCTTGGGGTTGCCCTTGCGGACCAGGAAGATGATGGTCGAGGTGTAAGGCGCTGAATTGTTTTCGAATTTCTTGCGCCAGTCGGGGTTGATCTTCTTCGACTTGGAGACGATGGCGTTGATGTCGCCCTCGAGCGCCAACGTTACCACATCGGCGTCGAGGCCGTCGATCACGGCACGGGCCTGGGCGCCCGATCCACCGTGCGACTGCTGGATGGTCACCGTCTCGCCAGTCTCGGCCTTCCAGTGGGCCGCAAAGGCCTCGTCATAGGCCTTGTAGAGTTCACGGGTCGGATCGTAGGACACGTTGAGGATAGTGGTGTCGGCAAACGCGAAACCGAGCGTGCCTGATAGAACCGATGTGACGACCAGTGCGCCGAGCAGTTTCCTGAAATGAGGTTTGGTCATTTCTGCCTCCGTTGAACCCGCGCCAAATCTACCGAATTGATAGAAATTAGATGCATCGAATGTTGCCTTTTTTGCCTTCGGGAAACAATTTTTCGCCGGATTTGGGTCAAAAGAGGAAACAATTTCCTCAACATGCGAAGTGGCACGCGGGTCTAAGTAGGACCGGTCCGGGTTGTGGCAAGGCGCCAGCCTAGAGCGTTTCACCGTTTCATGAAAACGGCGAACCGCCCTAGCTCTTTCTTCCATGCAATTCCGAACGGAAAACCGCGTCTCACTTTTCCGGAATTGCTCTAGTTTGCCGTCACCGGAAAATCGAAGCGCTGTTTTGGGAAAGGCTCTTTGCTCAGCGTGAAGTGCCACCATTCGCGAGCATAGTTGCGGAAGCCGGCGGCACGCATGGCTGCCAGCAGCATTTTGCGATTTGCTACTGCCTCAGTGCCGATCAAGGCACTGGCGGTTTCGCTCTTGCGATCAAAGCAGTCGAAGCCGGTGCCGAAATCGACGGTGCCGACGTCCGGCGCGCCGCAGGCCGGGCGCGCCGAGTCCTTCTTGTCTGTTTCGGCGATGGCGAGGTCGACGGTCGAGCCGCGTGAATGGCTGGAGAGCTCGCCGATATAGCCCTTGGCGATGAGATCGCCGCGTTGGACCGTGGGATACCATTGCGAATCGGGCGGCCCGCCCTCTCGCGTCCATTTGCCCATGTCGGCGACGGCGCGGGCAGGGCGATAGCAGTCGAACACGACCAGTGTCAGGCCTTTTGCTGCGATCACCTGTTGGACGCCGGCAAGAGCTTTCGCCGCCTGTTCGGTGAGGATGCAGACCGGCGCGTCGTAGCCGCTCACCTTGCGGTGCAGGAAATCGTCCGATCCGGCGTAGCGGATGTCCTGGCGGATCGACGGGGCGATATCGGCGAGACGAACGAAGCCGGCGGGCAGGGGATCGGCGGAAGCGGGGAGAACGGGAGCGGCAACCGTCAGCACACAAAAGCCAACGCGCAGAATCGCCTGGCGGATTCTATTCAACGAACACTTTCACGCTCGCCGCCCGTCCCGCCGCGTCGATCACGGTCAGCGTCGAGTAACCCGCGCCGTCGGGCAGCCAGGTCGCGGTGCGGCGGCGGTCGATGCCGGAGAGCGGCTTGCCATTGGCCAGCCAGCGGAAGGGCGCACGGCCGCCTTGCAGTTTGAGCACCAGCGGCGAGGCATCGGCCGAATTGGTGGCGAGGTCGACGCGGGCGCCGTCCGGCGGGAAGATGATGGTTGGGGCTGGCTCGGTCGGCGTCGCCTGCACCAGGCCGTCGGCGCCGGCGCCGAAGCGGGCGAGCGTCACCGGCAGATCCTCGCGCTTGGGCGTGAAGGCGCCTGGCGGCTTGCCCGGCAGCGGCACGGTGGCCAGACCCGAACGGACAAAGCCCTCGAACAGGATGGGAGCGGCCGAGACATAGCCGGAAAGGCCCGGCACCGCGCCGGCATCCGGCCGGCCGACCCAAACGCCAAGCACATAGCGGCCGTCGAAGCCGACCGACCAGGCGTCGCGGTAGCCGTAGGAGGTGCCGGTCTTGTAGGCGATGCCGCGCTGCAAGGCGCCTTCCGGCGGTTTTACGCCCGAGAGGATGTCGATGATCTGCCAGTTGGCCTGGTCATTGAGGATGGTGGCGGTGGTGCGTTCGGCATTGGCCGGCTCGGTGCCGTCATGCAGCGTGTGCGTCTTGCCGCCATTGGCGAGCCCCGTATAGAGCTGGACGAGATCGCGCAGCGTGACGCCGACGCCGCCGAGGCCGATGGCCAGGCCCGGCGCCTCGTTGACCGGCAGGATCGGGTTGACGCCGGCCTGGCGGAAGCGCGCCGTCAGCCGCGCCGGCCCGACCGCGTCGAGCACGCGGATCGCCGGCACGTTGAGCGACAGCTGCAGCGCCTGGCGGATGCTGACATCGCCCTGGTAGCCCATGTCGAAATTTTTTGGCCGGTAGCCGCCGAAATCGACCGGGCTGTCCTCGATCAACGTTTCCTGTGCCACCAGTCCCTGTTCGAAGGCGAGGCCATAGATGAACGGTTTTAGCGTCGAGCCGGGCGAACGCACGATCTTGGTCATGTCGATCCAGCCGGAACGGCTGGCATCGAAGAAATTGGCCGAGCCGACTTCGCCCAGAATGTCGCCGGTGCGGGAATCGGCCAACACCATGGCGACCGACAGGCGCGGCCCAAGCTTGGTGGCGGCGTCGCGTGCAACCCGTTCAAGCCCTTCCTGGACGCTTTTGCGGATGGTCAGCTTGAGCGGCTGACCGGGAACGGCCCTGGGCAGCATCGCATAGGCGGCATGCGCGGCAAGCGCCGGCAAGGTGCGACGCAGGCCCGACACGTCGTCAAGTGCGGCGCGCGCGGCCTCGCGTTCGCCGATCAGGCCAGACGAAACCATGCGGGTCAGCACGCGGTCGCGGGCGGCATGCGCGATTTCGAGGTTGCGGTCGGGCCGGCGCTTTTCAGGCAATTGCGGCAAGGCGACGAGCAAAGCTGCTTCGGAGACGGTGAGCCGCTTCGGTTCCTTGCCGAAATAGGCAAGCGAGGCGGCGCGCACGCCCTCAAGGTTGCCGCCATAGGGCGCCAGCGTCAGATAACGTTCGAGAATCTCGCGTTTGGACAGCTGCCGCTCGATCTGGATGGCGCGCAGCATCTGCTTGATCTTGGAGCCGAGGCTGCGGCTTTCGCGTGGCTCGATCAGGCGGGCCAGCTGCATCGACAGCGTCGAGCCGCCGGAGACGATGTGGCCGCTGGTGATGAGCTGGCCGGCGGCGCGGCCAAGCGCCAGCACGTCGACGCCCTGATGGTCCCAGAAACGCTTGTCCTCATAGGTGACCAGCATGTCGACGAACTGCTTGTCGACCTGGTCGAGCCGGGTTTCGAGCCGCCAGTAGCCGTCCGGCGTGGCGAAGGCGCGCAACAGCTGGCCATCGCGGTCCTGGACTTCGGTGGAGACTGTGAGTTCCGCCGGCAAGGGTGGTGGGAAAGCGCGGTCGAGTTCCCAGAGAGAGGCTGCGGAGAGGACCGCAAGACCAGCGCAGGCAGCTGCGGTTATGGCGGCGCGACGAAAGAGTTTTCTGGAGAGCATGGCGCTGCCCCTCATCCGCCTGCCGGCACCTTCTCCCCGTAGAACGGGGAGAAGCGAGCTGTCATGAGCGCAACCGCCATTTGCATGATCGTCACAACAGGCGCCTTACGGCGCCTTGATCTCCATCATGCCGGTGGCGGTGCGGGCCGAAAACTGCGGCCGGTACATGTCTTCCACCGTTGCCGCCGGATGGGCGTAGGTGCCCGGCGTCACGGCGCGCACGACATAGGCGAGCGTCAGATTGTGGTCGTGATCGCCGTCGGCCGGGTTGAACGCCGCGACGAAACGGTCGTCGCGGAATTCGAGATGGGCGGCGTCGGTCTGTGCCAGCCAGGAGAAGTTCGTCAATTGCGCGCTGGAGACCAGGCCGGGATTGTCGATCTCGAAGCCGGCCGGCAGCAGGTCGGTGACCAGCAGGCGCGACGGCCAGCTGTTTTGTTCGGTGACCTTGAGCACGACGACATAACGTTCGTTCTGGGTGGCCTCCGTCACATTGGCTTCGGTGCCATCGAGCTTGTAGTAGGTGCGGTCGATGGTGAAGCCGTCCCCGCCGGCCGGCAAGGGCTGGATCGGCGACGCCACGGTAGTGACGACGGCCTGCAGCGGGGTCTTGCCGGTGTTGGCGATTTCGAGCGGGCTGTCGACCAGCTCGGAGCCGTTGACCTGGTTCGAATAGCCGCCCGAATGCGGCGCGCCATTGACGGTCAGCGTGATCGAATCATTGCCTTCCTTCAGCGCGCGGGCCGCCAGCAGCATCCAGGAATCGTCCTGGGTGCTGGTCCAGCGGACTTCGGCGCGTTCCCTGGTCACCAGCTTGATCAGTTCCGGCACGATCGTCGACACCGGCTTCGATTCCGCCGCCAGCGACAGCATCGCCGCGCCGTCACGCAGCGCCGAGCCGTAGTCGGAGCGATACCAGTCGTAGTCGGTCTGCGACTTGGCGAGTTGCAGCGCGGTCTTGAACGTCGCCTCCGAGCGCTGGGTGTCGCCGTAGAGCGCCAGGCTCGCCGCCAGCTGGGCAACGGCCATCGGGCTGGAGAAGGCTTCGAGCTGGGTATCGGCATAGTAACGCAGATCGCCGATCGAGGCCTTCTTGTTGCGGGCCAGCACGTAGAGGGCGTAGGCGATCTCGCTGCCGCGGTCCTGTACGCTCTGATCGTAGCCGAGCGAGTTCTGCAGATTGCTCAGCGCCTGGTTCATGGCAAGCGCCGGCACATCGTATTTCTGCTCGCGCGCCCTGGTCAGGAACTCGCTGACATAGGCATCGAGCCACAGATCGCCGGAGCCCGGACCCCACAGGCCGAAGCTGCCAGATGAGGACTGGTAGCTCAGAACCTTGTAGATGGCATCCTGGATGCGGCCATGCAGGTCGGGGTCGCTTTCCATGCCGACGCCCGAGGCCATCTCGTTGACATAGAGAAGCGGCATGGCGCGGCTGGTGGTCTGCTCGGCGCAACCATAGGGGTAGCGATCAAGCGTCATCAGCAGTGAAGGCACGTCGAAGGCAGCCGCCTGCGAAACGCCGACACTGACGGAGGCACCGTCAAGCAGGCTTGCCGCAAGCAGTTCCTTGTCGACGCGCAGCGCGCCGCCATTGCCCTTGAGGTCGACCACAAGACGCGTGGTGACCGGCAATTGCGCCGGTCGCACCGGCACATAAAGCGTCTGCTCGACCTTGGTGCCGTCGGCATGCGCCAGCTTGATGGTGAGCGAGGCATTGCCTGGCGTTCTTGCGATCAGCGGCACGGTCAGCGTCTGGCGCTTGCCCTGGGCTAGCGTCAGCTTCTGGGGCAGGGGCTTGTCACCGGTCGACAGATCGCCCGTCGTGTCGATCGAGAAGGCATAGTCGCCGGCAGGGCCGTCGGTGTCGGCGACGTCGAGCCGCATGACGGCGTTGTCGCCAGGTGCCAGGAAGCGCGGCAGGCCGGCGGTGATCACCACCGGGTCGCGCACGATGACGTCCGACTGGGCATGGCCGACCGCTTCCTTGGTCCAGGCGACGGCCATGACGCGCACGGTGCCGTTGAACTGCGGGATGTCGAAGTCGATCCGTGCCTTGCCGTCGGCATCGAGCTGGACGGGTCCGGAGAAGAAGGCGACCAGCTTTTCGGTGGGCGGGCTGCCTTGCGCCTGCATGTTGGCGCCGTCACCGCCGGTCCTGAGCTTGCCGGTGGTGCCGAGCGAGCCATCGATCAGGCGGCCATAGATGTCGCGGATCTCCATGCCCAGCATACGCTGGCCGAAGAACCAGTTCTCCGGGTCCGGCGCCTTGTAGTTGGTCAGGTTGAGGATGCCGACATCGACAGCGGCAACCATTACGTACGCGTTGGTGCCTGGCTTTACGCCGGCCACGGAAACCGGGATCGACAGCTGCTGGCGCGGCATCGTCTTGTCCGGCGGCGTCAAGGTGACCGCGAGCTTTTTCGAGCCCGGATCCACCGTCAGCCATTTCACGCCGATGGCGCGGGCCGGCATGCGCGTCTCCTGCGCATCGCCCGGCCGGAACAGGGTTGCCGTGACATAGGCGCCGGCGCCCCAGTCGTCGCCGACCGGGATGTCGACGGTGCTGCCGCCGGCCGGCACAGTCGCCGTGATGGTCTTCAAGAGCTTGTCGGAGCCGATATTGATCAGAAGTTCGCCGGCAAAGTGCGGCGAGACTTTCAGCTTGGCCACTTCGCCGGCGGCGTAATTGTCCTTGTCGAGGCCGATTTCGAGGCCGTCAGGCGTCTCGGTGGTGGTCGAGGCGACATACCAGCCGGCGTCGAACTCATAGCTGGTCGCAGGCCCCTCGGGGTCCGAGGTTTCGACCTCGAGCCGGTACTGGCCCCAGTCGACCGGTACGGAGACGGTGGCATCGCCATCGGCGCCGAGGTCGATCTGGCCGTTGGCGATCGACTTGGTGAAGGTGACCGGCTCGTAGTTCCACGAATTGTTGGAGCGGTACCACTGGTAATTGCGTTCGACCTTGACCAGCGTCCACTGCGCGCCTTTCAGCGCCTCGCGCTTGCCGGAGGGATCGACGGCGATCAGGCTGAATTTGGCGGTGCCGCCCTGCGGCACCTCACCATCGGCGAAGTCCGGACGGACGCCGATCATATGGCCTTGCGGCCGGATGCCGATGTTGAGCGAGCGCTCGATGGCGCGGCCACCGGTTTCGCGCATGCGCACCGTCACCTTGCCGTCGACCAGCTTGGTGGTCGAGGGTAATTGGTCCACGGTAACAGGGAAGGTCGCCTTGCCGTCATCGCCAACCACCGGCAGGTTGGTCAGCGGCGTGACGGTGGGCTCCGCCGACTGCTCGTCGGCGAGGCCGAAGGAAAAGTTGGGGAAGCGGTCCCAGTCGCGCGCCGTCGACAGCGTCAACTCGCCTTCCAGGGCCAGGCCTGCCGCAGGCGCGCCATAGAGGAAGCGGCCGTCAATGTTGATGTTGGCGGTCTCGCCGCGCTCGATTTCCTGCTTGTCAGCCTTCATGTCGAATTCGATGCGATCCGGCACGAAATCCTCGACCAGGAACATCTGGCTGGCGACGGCCGGCTGCTTGGGATCGGTGTAGATCGACACCGACCAGGTGCCGCGCATGGCGTTGGCTTCGAGCGGCAAGTCGACGGCGTGGCCGCCGGCCGAGGCGCCGTCGCTGACGATGCGGCGGTCCTCGACGCCATCAGGGCGCGAGAAGATGAAGGTCAGCGGCAGGTTCTCGACCGCCTTGGCTGCGCCGTCGCGGGCAAGGGCCGCGACATGGACATCCTCGCCGGCGCGGTAGATGCCGCGTTCGGTCCAGGCATAGACGTCGAGCGCGCCGGGCGCGGCGCGTCCGGTGACGCCGCGGTCGGACAGGTCGAAGCCGGCCTTGGACATGTCGAGGAAGACGAAATCATTGTCGCCCTGCTTGGCCATCAGCACGGCCGGCACCATGCCGCCGTCGCCGCGCGTCAGGCCGGGGTTGAAGACGGCGTGGCCGTTGGCATCCGACGTCGCGGTGCCGAGAACCTCGTTGTTCCTGGCAACCAGCGTCAGTTCGGCGCCGGCAATCGGCTTGGCTGAGCCCAGCGAACGGGCAAAGACATTGAGCCCGTCCTGGCCCGTATAGGTCGACAGGCCGATGTCGGAGACGACGAACCACTGCGTGGCCATCTGACCGGAGTCGTCGCTCTTGTCGTTGACCGCCTTGGCGGTCAGCACATAGACGCCGGGCTTGCGCTGCGGCAGCGCTTGGTCGACCGGGAAGGAGGTGGTGACCTCCTTGTTGAGGTCGTTGACGATGTCGATCTGGCCTTGCCAGACCGGAGCGCCCATCTGTTCGGTAATGTTGGAGATGTCATAGCTGTCGAGCTGGTGCAGGAACTGGTAGCCCGACAGAAGCTGCGCCAGCGAACGGTCGCCGATGCGGTAGAGCTTCATCTCGGCGGCGTTCATGTTGACGGTGACGACCGGAATGCCGCGGCGCGCGCCGGCCGGCAGCACGAAGCTGTCGCCGGTGAAACGGGCGGACGGGGCGCGGTCCTGCACATAGATCGACAGCACCACGGGAGCGGCGGTCACTTCGCCGATCGCGGCCGGCAGGCCGGCGCGGAAAGTGACGTCGTAATGCTGGCCGTGTTCGAGCCCTTCGACGCAGATCTGCTTGTCCTTGGCCTCGACACCCTTGGGCGGCGCGTTGTCGACGGTGACGAACTGCGCGTAGTCGACACCGGTCTTGACCAGTTCCTCGGAGAATTGCGCGCAGATGCGCGGCGCGCTGGTGTCGGCATCGACGCTGTGGTCGATGACGCGGAAACCCTTGCGGGCCTTCAGATCGGCATAGTCGGCCTGCACGGCCGGCGAAGTGACCAGCGCAAGGCTCGCCTCATAGGCCTGCAGCGCCGGTCGGTAGAGATCGCGCTTGTCGAGGCCGTTGCCGAGCAGCGCCAGCACGTCGGCGCGCGTCTTGGTGGTGCGCAGCAGCTTGTAGGCGTTGAAAGCGGCCGAAGTGCCGTTCATCGGCAACATGGATACTTCCACGGTGCTGGCTGTGGGCTGCACGGCCAGCGTTTCGCGCGCCAGGTCGAGCCAGAGCTGGCCATCGTCGGGCATCACCGAGACAGCGGCCTCGTATTTCTGCATGGCGGAGCGATGGTCGCCGGTCAGAACGGCCTGTTCGGCCGCGTTGATCAGGGCCGCCATGCCCTCGGTTGGCTTGTCAAAGGCGGGGCCGAGCAGCCGGTTGCGGTATTGCTGGGCCTGGTCGGCCATCCAGTTGGGGAAGAAGGCGAGTTCCGGCGGCGCGCCGATATCGGGGTCGCCGTCAATGTTGACGACCTTGCCGGCAACCGCGCCATTGAACGGCTTCAGCTGGTTGTAGTCGGATTTGAGAAAGCACCATTTGGCCTTGGTGTTGTAGGTGAAGGCGCGGCAGGCCGAATCACCAAGGCATGTCGTCTTGCACTGGTCGAGGGTGACATTCTGGTCGGATCTGAGATCAAAACCGAAATAGTCGGAATTGTCTGATGTTGCGATTCGCCGCGCCTCGGCCGCTTGCGCGACGCCGTTCCAGGCTAAGACATTGGCCCAGGCAAAGAAAAGAAGGATCAGGATAGACAGACCACGAGCCGCGCGCATTGCCATAACACCCTCCAGACAAGTGCAGACGTCCGGGCATGTTCAAGCTTCAGTCAAGCTTGTCAACGCGCGAACGCGGCAGGTGCCGCCTGCCAACGGTTTATTTCCCGGCCAAGGACCGGTATGCGAACAGTAACCTCCACGGGACAGGGGATCACGCTTTCTTGCGGAAACGCAGAAGGTGTGAATTCCAAGCCCGTCCTATTTCAGACAATTGGATTGTGGCCCCTTTACGGGCGCTTCAGAACTTCATTCCAATTTTAGTTTTGTAACCTAGGTTGTCTTAATGCCGGCGCATGAAAAGCAGATGTCAGGAAGGACCGCGCCAGGGCGCGTTCTTCCGCGCGCCCTGCTTTTGGCCATGATGTGCGCGACCGCGCTGGCCGCCGAACCGAGGCCAGCAGCCGCCTTCTCGATCTTTGGTATCAAGCTCTGGGGCTCTTCCAGCGACGCGGACGCCGACATCGTCGACCCGCTGCGCTATGCTGTGACCATCGCTGTGCCCGATGCCGACAAGGATCTGGTCAAGAAGCTCGAAAACGCCTCGGCGCTGAAGGGCGACGAGGATCGGCCGGTTTCAGGCTCGCTCGGGCTGATGGCCAAAGCGCGCAGCGACCGTGAACAGCTGGTCGCGGCCCTTTATGCCGATGCCCGTTACGAAGGTGTGGTCACCATCACCATCGACGGCAAGCCGCTCGACGATTTGCCGCCGGACGCCGAATTCAAGGGTCCACAGCCGATTCCAGTGGCGATTTCTATCGCCGCCGGCCCCAAATTCACCCTCGGCAATATCAGGCTGGAAGGTGACGCGGCGGGGCTGATGAGCGCCGACTATGGCTTGATATCGGGTGGCGACGCCGGATCCGGCGCGGTGCTCAAGGCCGAGGCGCTGATCGTGCGGACGCTGAAGGAGCAGGGCAGGCCGCTGGCCAAGGTGACCGACCGGCAGATTGTCGCCGACCATGCCACCTCGACGCTCGACGTGACGCTGACGGTCGCCGCCGGCCCGGTCGCCGGCTATGGCGCGACGACGGTGGAAGGCACCGAGAAGGTCGACCGCGACTTCACCGAATACATGACCGGGCTGAAGCGCGGCAAGCAGTACTCGCCGCAGGAGATCAGCGACGCGCGCGACAGGCTGCTGGCGCTCGAGGTCTTCAACAGCGTGACATTCAAGGAAGCCGACAAGCTCGACGCCGACGGCAACATTCCGATCGGCGTCCAGGTCAGCGAGCGCAAGCCGCGCTATTTCGGGCTGGGCGGCACCTTCTCGAATACCGAGGGCCTTGGCCTGGAAGGTTATTGGGGGCACCGGAACCTGTTTGGTCACGCCGAAAAGCTGCGCATCGACGGCGCCATCAGCGGTATCGGCAGCAACAATCTGTCCGATCTGAACTACAATGCCGGCATCATGTTCGAGAAACCCGGCGTGATCGGGCCGGCATCGAAATTCTTTGCCAGTGTGAAGACGGTGCTCGAGCATCCGGACGCCTACGACCATTTCTCGGTCAAGGGCAGCACCGGCCTGTCCTACGAACTCGACAAGAAGCAGACCGTCTCAGCCGAGGTCGCGCTCGACTACTCTCGGATCCACGACGCATTCGGCAAGCACAAATACCTGATCGCCAGCATTCCGCTGCAATATGTCTACGATAACAGAGACAACCGGCTGAACCCGACCACGGGCTTCCGGGTGCTGGCCTATGCCGAGCCGAGCTACGACATCATGAGTGGTGCGGCCTTCCTCAAGCTGAAGGGCGAGGGATCGGCCTATCAGTCGCTGGATACGGCCTCGAAGTTCGTGCTGGCCGAGCGCGTCGCCGCCGGCTCGATCGTCGGCACCGGGCTGGAGAATGTTCCGGCCGACCGGCGTTTCTATTCCGGCGGCGGCGGTTCGGTGCGCGGCTATGCCTATCAAGGCATCGGCCCCAAGGATTTCAACCGTCAGCCAATCGGCGGCCTGTCCTTCTTCGAGACCTCGGTCGAAATGCGCATTGCCGTCACCGACACGATCGGCATCGTGCCGTTCGTCGACGCCGGCACGGTGTCGACCAAGGCGGTTCCCAACTTCTCCGACGTCAAGGTCGGCGCCGGCGTCGGCCTGCGCTATGTGACGCCGTTCGGGCCGTTGCGCATCGATGCGGCCGTGCCGCTCAACCGTGATCCCAGTGATCCGCATTTCGGCATCTATGCCGGCATCGGACAGGCATTCTGACGATGAAAACGGTCTGGCGCATCCTTCGCATTGTTCTCTACACGCTGCTGATCGTGGTCGCGGGCGCCATCGGCGCGCTCGTCGTTCTGACCAAGACCGAGCGCGGGCGCGACAATCTCGCCGGCATCATTTCGAAGCTGGCCTCAACCGACGACCGCAAGATCACGGTCAGCGGCATTGACGGCATCTGGTCGGGCGCGCTCAGCGTCGATCATGTCGTGCTGGAAGACCGCCAGGGCGCCTGGCTGGTGGCGCGCAAGGTCGCCGTCGACTGGTCGCCGCTTTCGCTGCTGTCGAAAAGCTTCAGCGCAGACCGCATAGCTGCCGAGCGCATCGAACTGGCACGCCTGCCGGTGGCAGGTCAGCAGCCGCCGGCGCAGAGCGGCACGACGACGCTGCCGGTCTCCATCGACATCAGAGAGATCGACCTGCCGGAAATCGCGCTTGGCCAGCAACTGGCCGGCAGCGGCATCGCCGAGCTTGCCGCCAAGGGAATGCTCAAGGCCGATGCCGCGCCGCTGGCGGTCGAGACGGTGCTCAACGTCACCCGCCATGACGGCAAGCAAGGCAATGTCGACGCCAAAATCCACTTTGCGCCTGACGACAACAGGCTCGACCTCGATCTCAAGGCGTCGGAACCATCAGGCGGCATCATCGCCAATCTGCTCAAGCTGCCCGACACGCCGCCGGTCGACATAGCCGTCTCGGGCACGGGACCGCTTGCCAACTGGAACGGTGTCGCCACGTTCACGGTCAACGGCAAGATCGTCACCCAGCTGACCGGCCGTCATCAGCTCACCGACAAGGGCAATCACGTCGAGGCCAAGGGCGACGGCGAGTTCGCGCCTTTCCTGCCGGAAAATCTGAGGCCGCTGTTTGCCGGCAAGACCAGCTTCGATGTCGCCGGCACCACCACATCGGCCGGTGGCATCACCGTCGACCGCGCCAACATCGAAAGCGATGCGATACATGGCACCGCGGCCGGCATCGCCGACCCTGCGGGCGCCAGCGACCTGTCGGTTGAAATTGCCGCCAAGGGCGCACCTGTGCCGATCACCGTGGGCAATGCGGCACAGCCGATCACGGTGGTCATCAGGAACATCACTGCCCGCGCCCTTGGCGACGGCAAGGCGCCGATCATCGACATTGGTGCCTCGCTGGTCTCGGTGGTGGCGGGCGGTACCCAGCTCAACGATCTTGCGGCGCAGATCCATTCCGACGGCTTCGATATTCAGAACCGCGCCGGGCCGTTTGCCGTCAAGCTGACGGCGGGTGGGCTGAAGACCGACGTGGCGACGCTGGCGCCGCTGATCACCGGCAAGGTCGATGTCGACCTCGCGGGATCGCTGAGCAAGGACGCCATCACCATCGATCAAGGCACGTTGCGCTCCGATGCGCTGAACGCCTCGCTGACGATGACGGTGGCGCTTGCTGATCTGTCGATGCAGCTCAAGATGAATGCCGATGCCGTGTCGACCGCCTTGCCGCCGCAGATCAGCTCAGTGCTGGGTGAGCGGGTGAAATTCTCGGCAGCCGCGACGCGCGATCCGCAGGGGGCCTTCGCCGCCAATTCGATTTCGTTCACTTCCGGGTCGCTCAGCGCCAGCGGCACCGCCAGCGCGCAAGGCAGCGACATCCAGGCCGACATCAAGGGCACACTGGGCGATGTTTCGGTGCTGTCGCCGATGGTCGGCGTGCCGGTTGCCGGCGGCGTCGATTTCGCCCTGTCGGCCAATGGCGCCAGGACAGCTCCGGATTTCACGGTCTCTGCCGACAGCGACAGCCTGACGGCCTCGGGCCGGACGGTGAAGGCGATCAAGCTGACAGCCAGCGGCAAGGCCGACATAGCAAGCCCATCGGCCAATGTTTCGCTGACCGGGACCGTCAACGACCAGCCACTCGACATCAAGGCGGCGCTGGTGACGAGCGAGGGTAAGCGCTCGATCAACGGTTTCCTGGTCTCGTTGGGCGACAACAAGGTTTCGGGCGACCTGGCGCTCGACGACAAGTTCATGCCGCTGGGCACGCTGACGCTCGCCGCACCGGCCATCGGCCAATTGGCGGCACTCGCCGGCCAGGCGGTGACCGGCGACATTAACGGCACCATCGGCTTTGCCAAGGACGGCGAGACGCCGTCAGTCACCATCGATGCCAGGAGCACCTCGATCGCGCGTGGCGAGGTGACGGCCAAGACCATCGCCGTCAACGCGCTGATCGCAAACTATCTCAAGGCACCGGCGATCTCGGGCGCCATCAAGGCTGACTCGGTCACATCCGGCGCCACCGGAATCAGCGGCATCGGCGTCGACCTGAAGCGCGACGGCGACTGGACCAATTTCACCGGTGGCGCCACCATTGCGGGCATTCCGGCGACCGCGGCCGGCCGGGTCAAGATCGCCCAGGGCACCACCAGCGTCGAGATCGCCTCGGGCGAAGCGACGGTGCGCGGCATCAAGGCAGCGATCGCTGAAGCCTCGGCCCTGACCATCGCCAATGGCACCACCAGCATCGAGAAGCTGGCGCTCGACATCGGCGGCGGCGCGGTGACGCTGTCGGGCAGCGCCGGCCAGACGCTCGATCTAGCGGCACAGTTCTCGGCGCTGCCAGCGGCCCTTGCCAATGATTTTGCGCCCGGCCTCGATGCCGTGGGTACGCTCGGCGGCACAGCGCAAGTCACCGGGACGCCGGCTGCGCCGGAGGTTCGGTTCAATGCGCAGCTTGCCGGCGTCGAAACCAGCCAGACCCGTCAGGCTGGGCTCGGGCCGCTCGCTGTCGATGCGGCCGGCGCCTATACTTTGGCCGGAGGCGTCGCCCTCGACCATGCCACGCTGTCCGGCGACAAGATTTCCGGCAAGGCCACGGGCACGATCAATCCGAACGGCGCCAGCGATTTTGCGCTTGATCTCACCTCATCCGGCCCGAGCCTGCCGCTGACCTTCGGAAGCGCTCAGAGCCCGGTGAAGATCGAGGTCCAGTCCTTGTCGGCAAAGGTGGCGGGCGAGAGCACGCAGGCCCGCCTGGACGTCTCCGCGATCCTGCCTTCGGTTACCACCAGCCCGGCCAAGGTGGAGGGGCTTGCCCTGGCCTTGCACTCGGACGCGTTCGATCTCAAGAACCGCGCCGGACCGGTTTCCGGCACGGTGTCGGTGGACAAGGTCGGTCTCGACAATGCCGCGATCGCGCCGCTGATCGCCGGCAAGGTCACGGCCGCGCTCAACGCGCGGCTGACATCGGACGCTGTCGCCATCGACAGCGGCTCGCTCAAAAGCGATGCGCTGAACAGCCAGGTCGCGGGCCAGGTATCGCTGCGCGACGGTGCCATAGATCTGAAGCTGAGTGCGGATGCCCCGTCATCGGCCTTGCCGGCGGCGGCGCGCGGCGTGCTTGGCGAACGCGCTCAGATCAGCGCCACGCTGAAGCGCGATCCCAAGGGCGGTATCAATGTCGAGGGGTTGAAGCTGGTCTCCGGCGCGCTGAGTGCGGCGGGGCAGGCGAGCCTTGCCGACAATAAGCTGGCCGCCGACATCACCGGCGCTCTCACCGACATGTCGCTGTTGTCCAAGGACGCCAAGGGCGCCATTGCCTTTGCCCTGAACGCTCAGGGGCCGGCCATCGCACCCGACCTGTCATTGACCATCAACAGCGATCGGCTGCTGGTGGCGGAGCGCGAGATCATCGGGCTGAAGCTGACGGCCACCGGCAAGGCCGATGCCGCGAACCCGGCGGCGAATGTACAGCTGACCGGCAATGTCGCGGGACAAGGCTTGCAAGGCAGCGCTGTGCTGGCAACGGCGGACGGCAAGAGCGCCATCAACGGCCTGCTCCTGTCGCTGGGCAAGAACAAGATCTCGGGCGATCTGGCGCTGGACGACAAGTTCGTGCCGGTAGGCACCATCTCGCTCGATCTGCCCGATATCGGGCCGCTCGCCGCGCTGGCGCTGGAAAAGGCCGAAGGCGATGTGCGCGGCACGATCGCCTTCTCGAAAAACGGCGCAGCACCCCAGGTCGCCATCAAGGCGGCCACCGGTTCGATCACGCGCGGCGACTTGCAGGCCAGGGCGGTTTCCATCGACGCACTGATCGCCAACTATCTCGCCGCTCCGGTGATCTCGGGCAAGATCCGCGCCGACACTGTCACATCGGGCGGCACCGTGATCAGCGGCATCAATGTCGATTTGAAGCGCGACGGGGACTGGACCGGCTTTTCCGGCGGCGCCACGGTCAAGGGCATTCCGGCGCAGGCCGCGGGCCGCGTGAAGGTGGCCAATGGCACCACCACCATCGAACTCGCTTCCGGCCAGGCGACCGTGCAGGGCATCAAGGCGGCCATCGCCCAGGCTTCGACCGTCAGCATCGCCAACGGCACGACGACGCTGGACCGGCTGGTGCTCAACCTCGGCGGCGGCACGGCGACGGTGACCGGCAAGGTCGGGCAGGCGCTCGATATCAATGCGACGCTGGCGAAGGTGCCGATGTCGCTCGCCAACAGTTTCTCGCCGGGTCTCGATGCCGCCGGGTCGATTTCCGGCACGGTGAAGGTGACCGGCGCGCCTGCCAGTCCGGCGGTTGCCTTCAATATTGACGCGGCGGGCGTGCAGACATCCCAGACCCGAGGCGCCGGTGTCGGGGCGGTGAATGTTTCCTCGTCCGGCACCTTTGCCGGAAACAAGCTGACCTTCAACGCCAATGTCAGCGATGGCGCCGGCCTTGGCCTCAAGGGCGGCGGCACGGTGACGACGGCGGGCACGCCGGCGCTGGTGCTCGACTTCAATGGCGCCGTGCCGTTCGGCATGCTCAGCCAGAAGCTGGCCGCGCAAGGCTTGGCGCTGACGGGAACCGCCAATGTCAATGTCCAGGTGCGTGGTCCGGCGACATCGCCCGTCATCGGCGGCAGCGTCAGCACCTCGGGTGCGCGGCTGGTCGATGCGCGCTCGGGGCTGGCCGTCAACGATCTCACGGCCGATGTCTCGATCGGCGGCGGCGTGGCCAAGATCAACCGGCTGACCGGAACCTTGTCGACGCGCGGCAGCCTGTCGGCCAGCGGCACGGTCGGCATCAACCCGGCGCAAGGTTTTCCGGCCGACCTGTCGATCAAGCTCACCGACGGCCGCTATACGGACGGGCGCGTGGTGACCGCCAATCTCGGCGGCGACCTGACGATAAAGGGGCCGCTGACATCGGCACCGGCGATTGCCGGCACCGTCAACCTCGCCAAGACCGTCATCACGGTTCCTGACAAATTGCCGGGCTCGCTCTCGGCGCTCGACGTCAAGCACAAGAACGCGCCCGGCGCTGTCAAGGCGCAGGACAAGGCGCTGCGCCCGGCGACGACGTCAGGCAAGAGCGGCGGCAGCGGGCTTGCGCTCGATGTCACCGTCAACGCGCCGAACCAGATCTTCATCCAGGGCAGGGGCGTCGATGCCGAGCTCGGCGGCTCGCTCAGGCTGACCGGCCCTGCTTCGTCGCCGCAGGCAGTCGGCACCTTCACCCTGCAGCGCGGCCGGCTGTCGATCCTCGGGAAACGGCTGACCTTCACCGAGGGCACCGTCGGCTTCTCCGGCTCGCTGGTGCCCTATCTCAACCTGACCGCGACAACGACAACGACGAGCGCCACCGTCACCATCGTGGTGTCGGGTGAGGCGACCAATCCGAAATTCACCTTCTTCTCGGTGCCGGCGCTGCCCGAGGACGAGGTGCTGGCGCAGCTGATCTTCGGCCGTTCGATGTCGAACCTGTCGCCGCTGCAGATCGCGCAGCTGGCCGAAGCGGCCGGGCAACTGGCCGGCGTCGGCGGCTCGACGTCGCTGCTGGAGAACCTGCGCAGCGCCATCGGTGTCGACGATCTCGATGTCACCACCGACGACAAGGGCGGCACGGCGGTCTCGGCCGGCAAGTACCTGAACGATCGCACCTACGTGACCATCCAGAAGGGCGACAAGCCGGGTTCGGGCAAGGCGACCATCGACCTCAATGTCGGGCGCGGCGTCAAGTTGCGCGGCGAGGCGACGGACGCCGGCGAGGCCAAGGGCGGCATCTTCTACGAGAAGGAATATTGAGGAGGCTGGCCCTTATCCCGGCTGGAACTGGCGCTGTCGTAACCGGTGCAAATGTCTCAGTTTAATCGCCCAAGGAGATTTTGGCGGAATCTGGGCACACTAGCAATTTTGCGCCAAGACTGTCGTTATCACGCGAACCGCTCTCCTTCCAAAGTTGCACATTCGCTAACATGTTCCCAATCCATGCCGGCTTTGACATCATGGCCTGGATGCGGAATGTTAATCGGCGGAAAGCCAACAATGGGAGTTAGTCATGACGATCTACAAGAGTAATGGCGACAGCGTTCCGGATCACATCCTGGCCATGGCCGAAGAAGCCAAGGCAGGTAATGTCGACCGCCGCGAATTCCTGGCGCTCGCCAGCGTCTTCGGCGCCTCGACGGCGATGGCCTATGGCCTGCTCGGTCTCGCCGACCCGACGCCGGCAAAGGCGGATGAGGTAAAGGGCAAGAAGGGCGGCACTCTCAAGATCGCCCAGTGGATCAAGGATCCGAAGGACCCACGCAAGGCCGACTGGTCGGAAATCGCCAATGCCGAGCGCCAGGCGCTCGAGCCGCTGGTCAAGTACACCACCGAATACACGTTCCGCCCCTATCTGCTGGAAAGCTGGGACGTCAACGACGACGCGACGCAGTACACGCTGCATGTGCGCAAGGGCGTGACCTGGCACAACGGCGATGCTTTCACCGCCGATGACGTGATACACAACTTCAACCGCTGGGGCGAGAAGGCCGCCGAAGGCAATTCCATGCCCGGCCGTCTTGGCACGCTGTTCGACGACAAGACGGGCAAGCTGCGTGAAGGCGCGGTTACCAAGGTCGACGACATGACTGTCAAGCTGTTGCTCACCAAGCCCGACATCTCGATCATTCCCGGCATTTGTGACTATGTTGCTCTCATCGTCCACAAGTCCTTCGACGAAAAGGGCGGCGACTTCAAGGCCTGCCCGATCGGCACCGGCCCGTTCGAACTCGTCTCTTATGATGTCGGCCAGAAAGTGGTCTACAAGCGCCGCGCCGACGACAAATGGTGGGACGGCGAAGTGTTCCTCGATGGCCTGGAGTTCATTGACTACGGCACCGATCCGGCAGCCATGGTCAGCGCTTTCGAAGCCGGCGAAGTGCACACCAATTTCGAGACCTCGGCCGACTATGTGTCGATCCTCGACGGTATGAACCTGGTCAAGTCCGAGGTCGTCACCGCCTCGACCATCGTGTGCCGCACCAACGTCAACAACAAGCCTTACGGCGACAAGAAGGTGCGCAACGCGCTGCAGCTTGCAGTCGACAACAACGTCGTCCTCCAGCTCGGCTACGGCAATGCCGGTTCGGTCGCCGAGAACCACCATGTCTGCTCGATCCATCCGGAATATTACGAGCTGCCCAAGGTTGCCCGTGACCCGGCCAAGGCGAAGGCGCTGATGGCGGAAGCCGGCCAGGCCGATTTCGAACATGAACTGATCACCGTCGACGAGGACTGGCACAAGAACACCGGCGATGCGATTGCCGCGCAGCTGCGCGACGCCGGTATCAAGGTGAAGCGCACCGTGCTGCCGGGTTCGACGTTCTGGAACGACTGGCTGAAGTATCCGCTGTCGATGACCAACTGGAACATGCGGCCGCTCGGCGTCCAGGTTCTGGCGCTGGCCTATCGCACCGGCGAGGCCTGGAACGAGGCTGCCTGGTCGAACCCCGACTGGGATGCCAAGCTCAATGCGGCGCTTGCCGTTGCCGACGCTGCCAAGCGCAAGGAAATGATGAAGGATATCGAGCAGATCCTGCAGGATTCCGGCATCATCATCCAACCCTACTGGCGCAAGCTCTACAGCCACTCGGTCAAGGCGGTGCAGAACTACAAGATGCACCCGACCTTCGAGCGCGACTACGGCAAGATCTGGCTCGACCAGGCTTGATCGCACAGACAAGGGAAAGGGGCGTCAGCCTCTTTCCCTGCTGTTTGCATCATCTGTTCCCGTTGGTCCGCGCTTCTCCAAAAAAGTTGCGGACTCCCGGGCGAGGTCGTGCAACAAAAACAGGGTTGATCGCATCCGAAGGCCTGTTTGACAGCCAGCCTCGCCGGTCACGGCAGGGTTGGCTTTCATAGCCGGCTCAAACCCCAACCCATCGGCAGGGGGCCGCCATGCTTTCCTTCGTTATCAGGCGTCTTGGCACCATGGCATTGACGATGCTGTGCCTGACCATGGTCGTCTTCTTCCTGATCAACCTTGAACCCAATCTGAAGAAGCTGGCGATCAGCCAGACCGAAATGCATACGTCGGCCGAGCAGCTCGAGAGCTGGCTGGCCGGGCATGGCTACCGGCAGAACTTCTTCGTCCGCTATGGGCAGTGGCTGGGCATCATGCCCAAGCAGCCGGTGACCGATCCGGCGACCGGCAAGCCGGCGCAGCGTTTCTCGTTCTGCAATGATCCGATCGTGCCGACCTTCGCCGGCGTTTTCGAGGGTGATTTCGGCTGCTCGACCAAGTTCAAGGCAACGGTCGCCTCGAAATTGTTCCCTGCCCTTGGTGCGACCGGCATCCTGATGTTCTGGGTGCTGGTGGTGATGGTGCCGATCTCGCTCTTGATCGGCATCCTGGCCGGTATGCGCGAGGGCTCGCGAACCGACCGGGTGCTGTCGGTGGCCTCGATAGCCTCGACGGCGACACCCGAATATGTGTCGGGCGTCATCTTCACCGTGATCTTCGCCTCCTGGCTTGGCTGGCTGAACGGCTCGGCCGCGTCGGCGAGCCAAGGCATCACCTTCTACAATTTCACGCTGCCGGTCATGACGCTGGCGATCTACGGCATCGGTTATATCGCCCGCATGACGCGCGCCTCGATGGTCGAGGTGATGACGCAGCAATATATCCGCACCGCCCGGTTGAAGGGTCTCTCCTTCGGCAGCGTGGTGGTCAAACATGCGCTGCGCAATGCGCTGATCGCGCCGTTCACCGTCATCATGCTGCAGTTTCCCTGGCTGCTCACCGGCGTCGTCATCGTCGAGGTGATGTTCCGCTACCAGGGTTTTGGCTACACGCTGGTCGAGGCCGCCGGCAACAACGACATCGACCTGCTGCTGGGCTGCTCGCTGGTCTCGGTGTTCATCGTCCTGATCACGCAGCTCATTTCCGATGTCGGCTACGCGTTTCTCAATCCGCGTATCAGAGTTCAGTAGGGGGCGAAGCGGATGCAGGTCCAATATATCAGTGCCTTCACCGTCGTTCTCGAAGTGCTGTCGCGCTTCTGGCCGGTCTGGATCGCGCTCATCATCGTCATGGGGGCGAGCTTCGCCTACAAGAAGAAGCTCGCGCTCTACGGACAGCTGTTCGACAGCGGCGTCGGCATCGTCGGTGTTGGTATCTGCCTGTTCTGGCTGTTCACGGCGATCTTCGCGGCGACCATCTCGCCCTTCGATCCGCTGGCCCAGATCCCCGTGATGAAGGACGTGCTGCCGGGCGCGGTGGAGCCGCAGTCAGGTCTGGTCTATCTGTTCGGCGGCGACAAGCTTGCGCGCGACGTGTTTTCGCGCATGGTCTACGGCAGCCAGATCGTGCTGATCATCGCGCCGGCGGCGACCGGCTTCGCGCTCATGGTCGGCATCACGCTTGGCCTGCCGGCTGGTTATTATGGCGGCAAGATCGATACCGTGCTGTCGTTCCTGGCCAACCTCGTGCTGGCGTTCCCGGTGATTCTGCTGTTCTACCTGCTGGTGACCCCGGGCATCATGGACACGCCAATCCCCTATGCGATGGCCGGCGTGTTCTTCCTGTTTCCGATCATCTTCTTCAGCGTGCTGTTCTGGACGCGCTACAAGAACCGGCCCGACCGGATCTACATCCTGCTCGGCCTAACGCTGATCATAGGCGGCTGGATCTATCTCGGCCTTGTCTTCGACAGGGACCCGCTGCACATCGTCCACATCGATCCCAACCAGCTCAACATCTTCGTGGCGGTCGTGTTTGCCTCCAGCCCCGGCGTGTTCCGCATCGTGCGCGGCCTGGTTATGGACATCAAGACGCGCGACTATGTGGCGGCGGCGCAGACGCGCGGTGAATCGCCCTGGTACATCATGCTGTGGGAAATCCTGCCCAATGCGCGCGGACCGCTGATCGTCGATGCCTGCCTGCGCATCGGCTACACCACCATTCTGCTCGGTACGCTGGGCTATTTCGGCCTCGGCCTGGCGCCGGAAAGTCCTGACTGGGGCACGGCGATCAAGGACGCCAGCCGCTTGTTGCGCTCCTTCATCCACCCGGCGCTGCCGCCGACGATCGCGCTGATGAGCTTCGTTTTGGGGCTCAATCTGCTCGCCGATTCCCTGCGCGAGCAATCGATGAAAGACTGATGGAGCGGCCTTCGACCCCAAGTGAGAAGAGCCGGACCTGAGAACCAAGGATTGGAGCGACCCATGAACGAGGCAGTTCGAAATCCCGCAGAGCCGATCATCGAGATCGAAAATCTGTCGATCTCCTTCTTCACCCGCAAGGGCGAGATACCGGCCGTCATGGATTTTTCCTGCACGGTCATGCCGGGTGAGGCGATGGGCATCGTCGGTGAGTCCGGCTGCGGCAAGTCGACCGTGTCGCTCGGCATCATGCGAGACCTCTCCAACATCGGGAAGATCGTCGGCGGCAAGATCAAGTTCCAGGGCAAGGATATGGGCGAACTCTCCGACGAGGAGCTGCGCGCCATCCGCGGCAACAAGATTGCCATGATCTACCAGGAGCCGATGGCCAGCCTCAACCCGGCGATGAAGGTCGGCCAGCAACTGATGGAAGTGCCGCTGATCCACGACAAGGTGTCGAAGGAAGAGGCCTACAAACGCTCCCTCGACATGGTGCGCGCGGTCAAGCTTCCGGACCCCGAGCGCATGATGCGCTCCTATCCGCACCAGCTTTCCGGCGGCCAGCAACAGCGCATCGTCATCGCCATGGCGCTGCTGTCGAAGCCAGCGCTGCTTCTGCTCGACGAGCCGACGACGGCGCTCGACGTCACGGTGGAGGCGGGCATCGTCGAACTGGTCAAGGGGCTCGGCGAGAAGTTCGGCACCTCGATGATCTTCGTGTCGCACAATCTCGGCCTCATCCTCGAGACCTGCGATCGCATCACGGTAATGTATTCGGGCGAAGCGGTGGAGACCGGCAAGATCAAGGACGTGTTCGACCGGATGCGCCATCCCTACACACAAGGGCTGTTCCGTTCGATCCCGCTGCCGGGCGCCGACAAGAATTCGCGGCCGCTGATCTCCATCCCGGGGCAATTGCCGCTGCCGCATGAGCGGCCGAAGGGCTGCAATTTCGGCCCGCGCTGCCACCATTTCGTCGAGGGCGTCTGCAACGCCGCCGAGATTCCGATGATCGAGGTCGCTGGCCACGAGGGCCATTTCTCGCGCTGTGTGCGCTTCAACGAGATCGACTGGGAAGCGCTGCCGCCCGGCGCCAAGAAGGTCAATGAGCGCGTCGTGCCCGGCGCGCCGGTGCTCAAGATCGAGGATCTGAGGAAATACTACAAGGTTGGCGGCAGCGAGGTGTTCGGGTCGAGTGAAGGCCGCGTCGTCAAGGCCAACGAGACGATCTCGTTCATGGCGCGCGAATCCGAGACCGTCGCCATTGTCGGTGAATCCGGCTGCGGAAAGTCGACACTGGCCAAGGTGTTGCTTGGCCTGGAGACTGCCAGTGCCGGCACGGTGACGCTAGGCAACAAGGAGATCCAGTCAACCGGCATCGAGAGCCGCAGTGTCGAAACCGTGTCGTCGATCCAGATGGTGTTCCAGAATCCGTTCGACACGCTCAACCCCAGCCATTCGGTCGGTTCGCAGATCATCCGCACGCTGGAGAAATTCAACGTCGGCAAGACGGTCGCCGACCGCCGCAAGCGCATGCTGGAACTGCTCGACCTGGTGAAGCTGCCGCGGGCCTTCGAGACCCGCAAACCGCGCCAGCTGTCGGGCGGCCAGAAGCAGCGCATCGGCGTGGCGCGCGCCTTTGCCGGCGACGCCAAGGTGGTGGTGGCCGACGAGCCGGTGTCGGCGCTCGACGTGTCGGTGCAGGCGGCGGTGACCGAGCTGTTGATGGATATCCAGCGCAAGAACAAGACGACGATGCTGTTCATCAGCCACGATTTGTCCGTCGTGCGCTACATCGCCGACCGCGTCGTCGTCATGTATCTCGGCTACATCGTCGAGCAGGGCACGACCGACCAGATCTTCGCGCCGCCCTATCACCCCTATACCGAGGCGCTTTTGTCGGCGATCCCGATCGCCGACACCAGCGTGGTGAAGCGGCATATCGTGCTGGAGGGCGATATCCCGTCGGCGATGAACCCACCGTCGGGCTGTCCGTTCCAGACGCGCTGCGGCTACAAGAAGCTAGTGCCGGACAATCTGTGCGAGACCAAGGTGCCACCGGTCAAGCATCTCGGCGATGGCCATATGAGCCTGTGCTGGCTGGCCGACGACGTGCTGGCGACGATGGAGCCGGTGATCAAGTTCGACAAGGAACATGCTGCGCATGAGGGCGTGCCGGAAGACGCGCCGCATGGCGAAGGTCCAGGCTTTGCCGGTTCGCCGCCGGCGCGGCCGAGCGGCAAAAACGCCAATGCGGAAGCCGATGCGGCCGGAAAGGCTGCCGAGGACGCGGACGCCGTCTTGCGAGCCCGTCGCCACGAAGTCCGCGACGAGATTTCCGAAACCGGTGTCTCAAAGCCGAAAGATACGACAAGGCGGCACTGACCCAGGGCTGAGTGTCAGCTCCCGCATTGCCGTAGCTGCACATCATAGTCGCGCGCCATCTTGTCGGTGGCGCGGGCGTAGCCCTGCACGCCGGCGTCGCCGCGGTTGCCGCGGCCATAGGCGGTCCAGCCGAGATAGTAGGCGAGGTAGAGATTGTAGGTGTCGTTGCGGGCCACGCCGTATGTGTCGGCTGTCTTGGAGTGATACCAGCCGACGAAATCGACGGCGTCGGCGAATTTGGTGCGCCGCGCCGCCCAGTTGCCGGTCTCGCGCTGATATTGCGACCAGGTGCCGTCCAGCGCCTGCGAGAAGCCGGTGGCCGACGAGACATGCTTCCACGGAATGAAGCCGAGCAGCTTAGTGCGCGGGGGACGGGCATTGCTCTTGAAGCCGGATTCTTTGCGCACCGTCGCCATCAGCACGGGGACGGGAATGCCGTATTTCTGCGAGGCGCGTTCGGCGGCCGACTGCCAGTTGTCGAACCAGCCGTCATTCTGGTCGAAGACGGCACAGACATTGTTGATGTGGCTGGGCGCTGTCGCGCAGGCCGACAACGCCAGCAGAACGCCAACCGCTACAATTTTACTAAAACTCGACCTACGCATGGGATGAGCAATAGGCCGAAATCATAAAAGGAATCTTGCTGCATCCGTTAACGCTTCGCCGGGACGAGCGATCTCGGGAAAAAATGCCGTATTGATATTACGACGCTTTCTGCCGCTTTTTATAAAATGAAACTGCATAAATGCCGCCGTGGCTAAAATCACGCCTGTAAACGGCGTATTTCTGACAGCTTGCCCTGTTTGCCAAGGCTTTGATGCCTGGCATGAACGAACCAAGACGCAAGCGCGGCGCCGAGCGCACCAGCAATCGGGGCCCAGTGCCGATCCCGCAGCTGCCGCAAAGGCGGGTGATCAATCCCTATCCGCCGATGGCGTTGCTGTCGCCCGACCAGATCGAGGCGATCCACCAGGCATCGATGCATATATTGGAAAATTTCGGCATCGAGGTGATGAGTCCGCGGGCGCTGTCGCTGTTCGAGAAGGCGGGTGCCGTGGTCGATCACGCCTCGGCGAATGTCCGCATCGATCGCGGCATGGTCGACGCGGCGCTGAAGACCACACGGTCCGTTTATACGCTGACCCCACGCAACCCGGCCAACACGATCCATCTCGGCGGCAGCACCATCAATTTCACCCTCGTTGCCGGGCCGCCCAATGTGCACGATATGGAACGTGGCCGCCGCGCCGGCAATCTGCGCGACTACGCGGATCTCACCCGGCTGGCGCAGCATTTCAACTGCGTCCACATGCTCGGCAACCAGGTCTGCGCACCGGTTGAGCTGCCGGCCAACTCGCGCCATCTCGACACCTACTTCACCAACTTGACGCTGACCGACAAGAGTTTCCATGTCTCGGCGATCGGCCGGGGCAGGGCGCTGGACGGCATCGAGATGATGGCGATCGCGCGCGGGCTGACGCTGGACCAACTGCGCGACGATCCCGGCATCGCAACCATCATCTCGGTCAACTCGCCGCGCCGCTTCGACGAGATGATGGCCGAGGGCCTGATGACCATGGCCGAGTTCGGCCAGTCGGTGGCGGTGACGCCGTTCACGCTGATGGGGGCGATGAGCCCGGTGACGCTGGCGGGTGCCCTGGCGCAGCAGAATGCGGAGGCGCTGTTCGGCGTCGTACTGACGCAGCTCGTGCGGCCGGGCGCGCCGGTCATGTATGGCGCCTTCACCTCCAATGTCGACATGAAGTCGGGCGCGCCAGCGTTCGGCACGCCGGAGAATACCAAGGCCAACGTCGCCTCGGGGCAGTTGGCGCGGCGCTACGGGCTGCCATACCGCACGACGCCGGGCTCGGCCTCCAACGCCGCCGATGCGCAAGGCGCCTATGAGACGCTGATGGCGCTGTGGGGCGCTATACTTGGCCATGGCAATCTCGTCTACCACGCCGCCGGCTGGCAGGAGGGTGGGCTGACGGCGTCGTTCGAAAAATTCATCATCGATGTCGAGATGATCCAGCACATGATGGAATTCCTGCGCCCGATCGTGGTCGACGAGGCGGAACTTGCCGTCGAGGCGCTGGGCGCGGTGCCGACGGGCGGCCATTTCTTCGGCGAGCCGCACACGCTGGAGCGCTACGCCACCGCCTTCTACCAGCCGATGCTCTCCAACTGGCAGAATTACGAGGCCTGGCAGGAGGCCGGCAGCCTCGACGCCACGGCGCGCGCGACGCGGCTGTGGACGAAAGCGCTGGATGACTATGTCGAGCCGGCGATGGATGTCGCCGTGCGTGAAGAGCTTGAGGCGTATGTCGCCAGGCGCAAGGAAGCGATCGGGCAGGGCGAGCCGTGATGCCTCCCATCCTGATTCATCTCACCCATCCAATCCATTGATATCAGAGAAGAATCCATGAAATCGCATGCAAAGGTCGTGGTTATTGGCGGTGGCGTCGTCGGATGCTCCGTGCTGTTCCATCTCGCCCGCCATGGCTGGACCGACGTGGTGCTGCTGGAGCGTGACGAACTGACATCGGGCTCGACGTGGCACGCGGCGGGCGGCATGCACACGATCAATGGCGACCCCAACGTCGCCAAGCTGCAGAAATACACCATCAACCTCTACAAGGAGATCGAGGAGCTTTCCGGCCAGGCGACCGGCGTGCACCTGACCGGCGGCGTGCTTCTGGCGGCGACCGAGGCGCGGCTGGACTGGCTGCGCGGCGTCGTCGCCAAGGGCCGCTATCTCGGCATCGAGCTGGAGGAAATCTCGCCGAATGAGGCGGCCGAACTGATGCCGCTGCTCGACCCCAAGCAGTTCGTCGGTGCCGTCAGGAACAAGGAGGACGGCCATCTCGATCCGTCGGGGGTCACCCATGCCTATGCCAAGGCGGCGCGGAAACTTGGAGCGGAAATAGAACGCTTCACCAAGGTCGAGGACATCGTTCGGCGGCCCGACGGGATGTGGCGCGTCATCACCAACAAGGGCGAGGTGGTGGCCGAGCATGTCGTCAATGCCGGCGGCCTGTGGGCGCGCGAGGTCGGCCGCATGGTCGGGCTCGAATTGCCGGTGCTGGCGATGGAGCACATGTACCTGATCACCGAGGACATGCCGGAGGTCGCCGCCTGGAACGCCAAGACCGGCACCGAGATCATCCATGCGGTCGATTTCGACGGCGAACTCTATCTGCGCCAGGAGCGCGGCGGCATGCTGATGGGGACCTATGAGAAGGCCAACAAGCCTTGGTCCGAGCATCAGACGCCGTGGAGTTTCGGCCATGAATTGCTGGCGCCTGACATCGATCGCATCGCGCCGTCGCTGGAGGTCGGGTTCAGGCATTTCCCGGCCTTCCAGAACACAGGCATCAAGCAAATCATCAACGGGCCCTTCACCTTTGCGCCGGATGGAAATCCGCTGGTCGGGCCGGTGCGCGGCCTGCCCGGTTTCTGGGTCGCCTGCGGTGTCATGGCCGGTTTCTCACAGGGCGGTGGGGTCGGTCTTGCGCTGTCCAACTGGATGATCGAGGGCGATCCCGGCGCCGACATCTGGGCCATGGACGTGGCGCGCTACGGCGACTGGGCGACGATGGCCTACACCAACGCCAAGGTGCGCGAGAATTATTCGAGGCGCTTCTCGATCCGCTTCCCCAACGAGGAACTGCCTGCAGGGCGGCCGCTGAAGACGACGCCGGTCTATGATTTGTTGTCGGCCAAGGGCGCGCAGTTTGGCGTCGCTTATGGGCTGGAGGTGCCGCTGTGGTATGCGCCGGCAGGCATCAAGGACGAGTTCTCCTGGCGGCGTTCCAGCGATTTTTCCCATGTTGCCGGAGAGGTTGCGACTGTTCGCGATGGCGTCGGCCTGTCGGAGATTTCGAGCTTCGCCAAATACAAGGTGACGGGTGAGGGGGCGGCTGCCTGGCTCGATAAGATGCTTGCCTGCAAGTTGCCGAAACCCGGCCGCATGACGCTGGCGCCGATGCTGAAAGAAGACGGCAGGCTGATCGGCGATTTCACGCTGGCCAATCTGGGCACAGATGGCTGGTTCCTCGCCGGCTCCGGCATTGCCGAGCAGTACCACATGCGCTGGTTCGAGTCGCATCTGCCAGGCGACGGCTCGGTTCATATCGAAGCGCTGGGAGCGAAACTCACCGGCCTTGCGATTGCCGGCCCGAAGGCGCGGGAAGTGCTGGCCAAGGTCAGCCGCGCCGATGTCTCCAACGCGGCGTTTCCGTTCATGGCGGCGGCAAAGATGGATATCGGCATGGCGCCGTGCCTGGTCGGCCGTGTCAGCTACACCGGCGATCTCGGCTACGAGATCTGGGTGGCGCCGGAATATGAGCGTGCGGCCTATCAGGCGCTGATGGCGGCGGGCGAAGAATTCGGCATCGGCCTGTTCGGCTCGCGCGCGCTGAACGCGCTGCGGCTGGAGAAGAATTATGGCTCATGGGGACGCGAATACCGGCCGATCTACGGGCCGCTGGAAGCCGGGCTCGACCGCTTCGTCGCCTATGGCAAGGAGGCGGACTTCATCGGCAAGGCGGCGGCACTGGCCGAGCGCAAGCAGGGCGGCAAGTTACGACTGCGCAGCTTCATCGTCGACGCCGACGACGCCGATGTCATCGGCGACGAGCCGATCTGGTTCGGCGGCTCGGTGCGCGGCTGGGTCACGTCAGGCGGCTACGCCCATCACTCGAAAAAGTCGGTCGCCGTCGGTTATGTGCCGAAGGACATCGCCGAGGAGAGTGACGGCTTCGAAATCGAGCTGCTGGGCAAACGCCACGCGGCGCGCATCCAGGCTGCGCCGCTGTTCGATGCCAATTTCGAGCGGATGCGGGGGTGAGGGCTCACCCCCGCATGCGACCTCAGGCGTTGCCGCGGTTGTCCAGCGCGAAGGCGCCGGCGCCGGCGAAGACCAGATAGAGGAAGATGAAGCAAAAGGAGATTGCCGCGTCGCCGCCATTGTTGGCCGGGAAGAAGTCGCGCGGCATGTGTGCCATGAAATAGGCGATCGCCATTTCGCCGGCCAGAAGGAACGCCACGGGCCGCGTGAACAGGCCAAGCGCCAGCAGGATGCCGCCGGCGAATTCGAGAATGCCGGCGGCCGTCGTCAGCCCGTTGAGGGTGTGAGGCTCGGCGCTGACGGGGAAGTTGAACAGTTTCTGGCTGCCATGCTCGATGAACTGCAGCGCGGTCATGATGCGCAGGACGCCGAGCGCCTGCGGCTGGTATTTGGAGAGGCCTTCAAAAAGCTTCATCTGAAACTCCATTTTCACCCTCCCGGCCCGGCCATAAATTATCGCCCGGCCATCGACCACTCACTTCCCATGGCATGCCATCAACAATCGGTGATTGGAAATGTTCCCTGGTATGCCCTTTGATGTTGTTCTCGTCTGGGTTGCATTTATATCGCTATGGTTGTATTGATACGGACACTCTGAACATATGGGTTCCCTTGCCATGAAAAAAATCATCATCAGCCTGTTCGCACTCCTTGCAGGCACCAGCTTGGCCATGGCCGAGGACGCCGGCTGCGAGGCCTTCAAATGGCCGGTGACGCGGGAACAGGCGCTGTTTGCCGCACCGCCCTCGACACCGTCCGGAACGACGCTGACGGTGGGCGCTGCCGCGGATCTGGTCCTCGTCCCGGCGGAGAAAGCCGGCTTTGCGCTGCCGCCCGAACGCGCATCGGCAGAGGGCACGTTTGGCGCCATCGCCAGCGTGCAGGTGCCGCCTGGAGGGGCCATTCAGATCAGCCTGTCCGGCGAGGCCTGGATCGATGTCATCCAGGATGGCAAGGCCATCAAGTCGGCGGGCTATAGCGGCGTGAAAACCTGCCCTGGCATCCGCAAGAGCGTGCGTTTCAAGCTTGCGGCCGGCCCGGCCACTGTCCAGTTCAGTGGCGCGAAAAAGGCTGAGCTGAAGGTCGCGGTGCTGACGCCGGAATGAACCGACGCCAGCAAGCGTGACATCCGCGACTGGCGCGAACCTTTATCGCGCTGGCGCCAGAAGCGCGAAATACGCGCCTTGCGGGTCCTGGCACTGCACGATCCACTGGCCGGTCGGTACGGCCATCGGACCCATGACGAGCTTGCCGCCATTGTCGGTGACGCGTTTGGCCGCGGTGTCGATGGCAGCGACGTTGAAATAGAACAGCCAGACGGGAACGGCGAGCTGCGGCGGTTTGTTCATGATGCCGCCGCCTGATTCAGGCCCCGCCTTGAAGGTCTGGTAGACACCCATTTCGCCGATGTCGAAATCACCCGCGCTGGTCCAGCCGAACTGGCTGGAATAAAAGTCGAACGCAGCCTGCCGGTCCGAGGCATAGAGCTCATGCCAGCCGACATGGCCTGGCGTCGCAGCCGGCAGGGTCGGCTGGTCGGGGAGATTGGGCTTCAGGAACATGAAGGTCGCACCTTGCGGGTCCGCCACGACGGAGAAGCGGCCGACGCCAGGGATATCGTCGGGCTGGCGGTGCACAGCCCCGCCGGCGGCCTTCACCGCCTCCGTCGAGGCATCGACATCCCTCGTGTGGATATAGCCGACCCAGGCCGGCGGCATACCCATCTTGGCGGCGTCATCGGGCAGCGTCATCAGCCCGCCGACGCCGCGTTCGGCGGAGTTCACAACGACATAGCGCGGCATGCCCGGCGCCTTGTCGAAAGGTTCAGCCGTCCAGCCGACAATTTTGGTGTAGAAGGCCTCGGCGGCATCGAGGTCGGATGTCATCAGTTCGTACCAGAAGAAGGGCATCGGGGATTTCGGCATGGTCGGTCTCCTCACCGTTCAGCATCGATCGTTGTTCGATCCATCGCAGGACGATCCTGGCGACGGAAATCCGACAACCGCCCAAACAATAATGTCTGCCCATGACATGCGTTCCCCGGTTGCATGCCTTGCGGTTTTCGATTTCTGTACGGCAAGGGGGTTGTTCATGCGCCAGATGTCGCTCACGCCTGAGCTTGTTGCACTGTGCCATCGGCAAGAGGCCGATCCCGGCCCGGACCCGAGCTGGACCGAGCTGACCGACGCGGATTTCCGGACCCTCGCCATGCGGCTTGCCGCTGAAGCGGATGAGGGGCCGCTCTGGGTGTTCGCTTACGGGTCGCTGATCTGGAAGCCGGAATTCGAATCGGTCGAGCAACGGCTTGCGACGGCCTTCGGCTGGCACCGCTCCTTCTGCCTCGACATGGTGCGTTGGCGCGGCAGTGCCGAGCAACCGGGGCTGATGATGGCGCTCGAACGGGGCGGACGCTGCAACGGAGTGATCTACCGGTTGCCGGAGGGCGAAAAGCCGGCGCAGATCGAAAGGCTGCTGCGGCGCGAGATCAGCGACCATGAGAGCATCAGCTCGGTCCGGTGGCTGCCGGTGCATACGGCGCAAAGCGGGCTGCGGGCGCTGGGCTTCTGGGTCGGCGTGAAGGGCAGGGGGACATCACCGAACCAGCCGCTGGACAAGGTGGCGAGCATATTGGCCAGGGCCTGCGGCCATATCGGCTCCGGCGCCGAATATCTCTACAACACGGTCAGCCATCTCGAAGCATTCGGCATCCACGACCGCAATCTGTGGCGGTTGCAGCAACTGGTGGCGGACGAGGTCCGGGCTATCCATGACCGGCCGGTCGACGAGGGCTACCCGCCCCGGCAAGAGCAGCCATCCACAGCATAACATGAGTAAAGTAATCATGTTTTTGTCTAGCCTTTTCAGTGGCTTGCTGCGAAAATTGACCAATTGATAAAAAAATAAAACGTGCTAGCCTTCCCCAAAACGAAAACATGGGGAACTGACAATGCCAGAAGGCCAGTTCAAAGAGGGTATTGTCGGTGGCCGGCTCCAGGCCGACCAGTACGCCGACAATTTTTCCGATCTGCATCCGCCGCTCGATCATCACGAGGCGCTGGTCGAATCCGACCGCTGCTATTTCTGCTACGACGCACCGTGCATGAATGCATGTCCGACCTCGATCGACATTCCACTGTTCATCCGCCAGATCTCGACCGGCAATCCGATCGGCTCGGCCAAGACGATCTTCGACCAGAACATACTGGGCGGTATGTGCGCCCGCGTCTGCCCGACCGAGACGCTGTGCGAGGAAGTCTGCGTGCGCGAGATCGCCGAGGGCAAGCCGGTGCAGATCGGCCGCCTGCAGCGTTACGCCACCGATGTCGCGATGGCCGAGAACAAGCAGTTTTATCCGCGCCCGGAGCCGACCGGCAAGTCGGTTGCCGTGGTCGGCGCCGGCCCGGCCGGCCTTGCCGCCGCGCACCGGCTCGCCCGTCATGGCCATGACGTCACCATACTGGAGGCGCGGCCGAAGGCCGGCGGCCTCAACGAATACGGCATTGCCGCCTACAAGAGCGTCGACAATTTCGCCCAGGCCGAGGTCGACTATGTCACCGCGATCGGCGGCATCGACATCCAGAACGGCAAGGCGCTCGGCCGCGACTACCAGCTCTCCGACCTGATCCGCAATTACGACGCGGTGTTCCTCGGCATGGGGCTGGGCGGTGTCAACGCGCTGCGCGCCGATGGCGAGGATGCAACCGGCGTCACCAATGCGGTGCAGTTCATCGCCGAACTGCGCCAGGCCAGCGATCTTTCGGGCCTGCCGGTCGGCCGCCGCGTCGTCGTCATCGGCGGCGGCATGACGGCGATCGACGCCGCGGTGCAGTCGAAGCTGCTCGGCGCCGAGGAGGTGACGATCTGCTACCGGCGCGGCCAGGAGCACATGAACGCTTCCGGCTTCGAGCAGGATCTGGCCGCCGCCAACGGCGTCACAATCCGCCACTGGCTGCAGCCGAAGCGGGTCATCGCCGAAGGCGGCAAGGTGTCGGGCATCGAGCTCGAATACACGGCACTGAAGGGTGACAAGCTTGCCGGCACCGGCGAGACGCTGACGCTCGTTGCCGACCAGGTGTTCAAGGCCATCGGCCAGAGTTTTGTCCCGGCCGCCCTCAATGGCAGCGGAGCGTCGATAGAGCTCGAAGCGGGCCGCATCAAGGTCGATGCGGAAGGGCGCACCTCGCTGACGAAAGTCTGGGCCGGCGGCGACTGTATCTTCGGTGGCGACGACCTGACCGTCTCGGCAGTGGCGCAGGGCCGCGACGCTGCCGAGAGCATCAACAGGAGTCTGACACAGGGATAGAGATCATGGCCTCGGTGGAATCGGGCATCGCCCGTCACTACGACGTATCGGGTCTTGAGCAGCACATTCTTGCCGTGCTCGCCGATGCCGGCGTGGACATTGCCCATCTGAGCGCTGGCGATCTCGAAGCGGTCGACGAATTCCACATTGGCGGCGTGGCAGCAACCCGGGAACTCGTCGATCAGATGGCTTTGAAGCCGACAGCCAGGCTTCTTGACATCGGATCGGGTATAGGTGGTCCGGCCCGCTTTGCCGCCAACAGCGCCGACGCAGATGTCACCGGCATTGACCTCACGCAAAGCTATGTCGACATCGCGACCAGCCTGTCGAAGCGCACGGGAATGGCGGACAGGACGCGCTTCGTGCAAGGCAGCGCGTTGGATATGCCGTTGCAAAACGCCAGCTTTGACGCGGCAATGATCCTGCATGTGGGCATGAACCTTCCCGACAAGAAAAAACTGATGACCGAGGCCGCGCGGGTGTTGCGCCTGGGCGGCGTCTTTGCCGTCTACGATGTGATGCGGCTGAAGGCCGGCGCGCTGACCTATCCGCTGCCATGGGCGTCGGATGAAACCATGTCCTTCGTCGCGACGCCCGGTGACTATCGCGCGGCCGCTGCAGCCGCGGGGTTCTCGGTAACCGCCGAGCGGCCACGCGGCGCCTTTGCCATCGAATTCTTCGCCACTGTGCGTGCCCGGATGGCCGGCGCGCAAGCAGAGGGCAAAAAACCGCCGCCCGGCGTCGGCCTCATCATGGGCGAGAGTGCCCGCACCAAGATCGCTAATATCACCGCCGCGCTTGAAGGCGGCATTCTTGCACCCGTCGAATTGATCCTTCGTCTCGGCTGAAAGGGACCTGTCATGGCTGACATCCGCAACAATTTCGTCGGCATCAAATCGCCAAATCCGTTCTGGCTGGCCTCGGCGCCGCCGACCGACAAGGCCTACAACGTCATCCGTGCCTTCAAGGCCGGGTGGGGTGGGGTGGTGTGGAAGACGCTCGGCGAGGAAGGGCCGCCTGTCGTCAACGTCAACGGCCCGCGCTATGGCGCGATCTGGGGCGCCGACCGGCGCCTGCTTGGCCTCAACAACATCGAACTGATCACCGACCGCGACCTGCAGGTCAACCTGCGCGAGATCAAGCAGGTCAAGAAGGACTGGCCCGACCGCGCCATCGTCGTCTCGCTGATGGTGCCCTGCGTCGAGGAGAGCTGGAAGGCGATCCTGCCGGTGGTCGAGGAGACGGAAGCTGACGGCATCGAGCTCAATTTCGGCTGCCCGCACGGCATGTCTGAACGCGGCATGGGCGCCGCCGTCGGCCAGGTGCCGGAATATATCGAAATGGTGGTGCGCTGGTGCAAGGCCAACACCCGCATGCCTGTCATCACCAAGCTGACGCCCAACATCACTGATGTGCGCAAGCCGGCGAGGGCAGCGCTTGCCGGCGGCACCGACGCGGTGTCGCTGATCAACACCATCAACTCGATCACCGGCGTCGACCTCGACAGTTTCGCGCCGCAGCCGACCATCGACGGCAAGGGTTCGCATGGCGGCTATTGCGGCCCGGCGGTGAAGCCGATCGCCATGAACATGGTGGCAGAGATCGCGCGTGATCCGGAAACGCAGGGCCTGTCGATCTCCGGAATTGGCGGCATCACCACCTGGCGTGACGCCGCCGAATTCATGGCGCTCGGAGCCGGCAATGTGCAGGTGTGCACGGCGGCGATGACCTATGGCTTCAAGATCGTGCAGGAGATGATTGCCGGTCTTGAAAACTGGATGGACGAGAAGGGCCATGCCTCGCTCGATGATATCGTCGGCCGCGCCACGCCCAACGTCACCGACTGGCAGTATCTCAACCTCAACTACATCGCCAAGGCGCGTATCGACCAGGACGCCTGCATCAAATGCGGCCGCTGTCACATCGCCTGCGAGGACACTTCCCACCAGGCGATCACCAGCATGGTCGACGGCGTCAGGCACTTCGAGGTGATCGAGGCCGAATGCGTCGGCTGCAATCTGTGCGTCAATGTCTGCCCGGTCGAGAACTGCATCACCATGGAGCCGCTGGCGGTCGGCGTGATGGACCAGCGCACCGGCAAGCCGGTGTCGCCGATCTACGCCAACTGGACGACGCACCCGAACAACCCGATGGCCAAGGTGGCGGCGGAGTAGGGTAGACATTCAACAAAAAGCGGCGCCTTAGGGCGCCGGTTTTCATTTTCCTATTGCAGATAAAAACTATCCACGATAATGTATATCCATGAATAGGAGATTGGCGCCATGAAGCTGGGCGAGGGGGTTGAAGCGGCCATCCACTGCGCGGCCACGCTGGCAGGCGTCGCGGGCAACAGCACCATGCCGGGTGCGGCGCTCGCCGAGGCGTTCGGCCTGTCGCCGAGCTATCTGCTGAAGCATCTCAACATGCTGACCGCTGCCCGTATCCTGGAATCGGTGCCGGGGCCGGCGGGTGGCTATAGACTGGCAAAGCCGGCCGAACGCATCACGCTGCTCGACATCGTGCTGGCGGTCGAAGGGCGCGAGCCGGCGTTTCGCTGCGGCGAAATCCGCCGCAACGGTCCGGTCAAGATCGATGCCTCGGCCTATGTCAAACCCTGCGGCATCAATGTCGCGATGCTGAAAGCCGAGCGCGCCTATCGGGCGGCGCTTGCCGAAACAAGGCTGTCCGACATCGCGGCGGACTACGCGGCGGAGGGCGACCCGAGGTCGTTTGCCGCCAGCTGCGCCTTCGTAGCGCGCCACCAGCGGCCGCAGAAACCCAGTTCAAACCCGCAAACCCCAAAGCAGAAGTGAAGGACATCAAGATGAGACAGCGGATGCAATTTTTTGCCAAGGCGCCCGAGATCATGAAGGCGGTATCGGCGCTCAACAAGGCCGTCGACGAATGCGGGCTCGAGGTCAGCCTGCTGCACCTGATCAAGCTCCGAGCATCGCAGATCAATGGCTGTTCCTATTGCGTCGAGATGCATAGCCGCGAGGCTAGGCGCGATGGCGAGACCGAGCAGCGGCTCTATCTCGTCGCGGCCTGGAAGGAGTCGCCGCTGTTTTCCCCGCGTGAACGCGCCGCCTTCGCCTGGACCGAGGCGGTGACGCTGATCGCCAACAATGGCGTGTCGGATGAACTCTATGCCCGTACGCTCGAGCATTTCTCGGAAGAGGAACTGGTCAAGCTGTCCGTCGCGCTCGGCATGATCAACACCTGGAACCGGCTGTGCATTCCGTTCCACGCCATTCATCCGATGCCGGCCGCCAAGGCGGCCTGATTTTTCTATCGCCATGGGAGCGCCGTCGAGGAGGCGGCGCTCCAATTGTTTTCAAAGGGAGTGTTTTATGCCTGTCGATTTGCCTTCGACGTTGTTGTTTCTCGGCCGCCTGTTGCTTGGCGGCGCTTTCGTCTTCGCCGGCCTGCGCAACATCCAGAACGCGGCCTTCCTGACCGGGCTGATGGCCGCGCGCGGCGTGCCGCAGGCGCGGCTGGCGCTGTGGGCCGGCATCGTCCTGCAGGTCATCGCCGGCGTGCTGATGATCGCTGGGCTGTGGACTGCGATCGCCTGCGCGGTGCTGGTGCTGTTCCTGATCGTCGCCATGCCGATGTTCCACAATTTCTGGGACCATCAGGGCCTCGACCGCGCGGCGCGCATCAACGGCTTCGTCGGCAATGTCGCGCTGAGCGGTGGGTTCCTGACGCTGATCGCACAGTCTCTTTGAGAGGCGGAGTCACGCCGCAAACCGCAGGCCGCCATCGCAGGTCAGCACCTGGCCGGTCATGAAGCCGTTGGAGACGAGGAAGGCTATCGCCGAGGCGACGTCCTCGGCGCGGCCAATCCTGCCTACAGGCGTCTTGCCGGCATATTCGGCAAAGACCGCCTGCCGCTGCTCCTCCGGCAAAAAGTCCCACCACGGCGTGTCGATGACGCCGGGCGCCACGACGTTGACGCGCAAGGGCTTCAGTTCGACAGCCAGGATCGGCGTCACGGTCAGCAGCATGCCGTTGACGGCACCGATGCCGGCGACGCCGGGCATGGTGACCTGAGCCGACACCGCCGATATGAAGGTGACCGATCCGGATTTGTTTAACGTCGGCAAAGCGGCCTGCAGGCAGGACAGTTGCGGCCGTACCTTCTCTTCGACGCCGCTGCCGATGTCGGCAAGGTCGAGGGTCGCGAACGGGCCGAGCCCCTTGCCGCCGCTTGCGGCCAGAACGAGGTGGTCGAACGGGCCGAGGCTCTCGAAGAATTGGCGGACTTCATCCGGCTTCGAAGCATCGAAGGCGGCCTTGTCGGCGGCGCCGCCGAGGCTCTTCCAGGCGCTGTTGAGCTTGTCCTGGTTGCGGCCGGTGATGGTCACCTTCATGCCGGGCCCAATCAGCTTGCGCGCGGTCGCCAGGCCAATGCCGGACGAGCCGCCGATGATGACTGTGTGTTCGGTTCTGTCGGTCATGAATGCTGTTCCTTCTGTTCTGGGGAAGCCAAGCCGACAAGGTCGAGGCTCAGGCTTCGCAATTGTTGTCTTGCCCTGGCGTCGTAGGCCTGGGCGTCGGCGCGGGATTCACGCAGGCCGTCGAAATAGAGGCCGGCGCGTCCCTCGAGCGCGGGTGAGGTGGCGAGATTGACGATGGCGGCGGCGCCGGTTTCGACCGAACTCCAGGGCGTCACGCCGGCCTGCCGGACCATGGTGGTGTCCATGTAGCTCGCCGGATGCAGCGCGTTGACGGTGACCCCGGTGCCCTTCAACTGTTCCGCCAGATCGACGGTGAACAGGATCTGCGCCAGTTTGCTCTGGCAGTAGGCGCGCACGCCGCTATAGCCGTGGGTCAGCATGACATCGCTGAAGTCGATCGCCTGCTGGCCGGCCGAGGCAACGTTGACGATGCGCGCCGGAACGCTCGCCTTAAGCAGCGGCAGAAGTTCCGAGGTCAGCAGGAAACCGGCGAGATAGTTGACGGCGAAGCGCAGTTCGTAGCCATCGGCGCTGATCTGCCGTTTGGCGCCTGCCGTGCCGATGCCGGCATTGTTGATGAGGATGTCGAGCCGGTCCGTTCGGGCGCGTACGGCCTCGGCGAGGCGGCGAATTTCGGCCAGCGAGGCGAGGTCGGCGGCGAAGAACTCGGCCTTGCCGCCGGCGGCTTCGATTTCAGCGACCGCTGCCTTGCCGCGCGTTACATCGCGACCGTGCACCAGCACACGGGCGCCAGCGGCACCCAGCCTTTGCGCCACGACGCGGCCGACGCCGTCGGTCGAGCCGGTGATGAGGATTGTCTTGTCTTTCAGATCCATGTCGGGAGCCTCCTGTCTGTTGCTCCAGACGCAAGATGGGACGCCTGACGGATCTCAAGCAGTTCAAACTTTATCCTGGTATCAGTACTGCTATAATAGGCATCATGGATGCTCCCTCTCATTCCGCCGAAGACAGCCGCCGGCGCGAACTCGGTGCTTTCCTGCGCTCGCGCCGCGAAAGGCTGACGCCCTCGGCAACCGGAATCACGACTGGTCTCAGGCGGCGCACGCCGGGCCTGCGTCGTGAGGAGGTGGCGATGATCGCCGGCGTCGGCACCACCTGGTACACCTGGCTGGAACAGGGCAGGGATGTGCGCCCTTCCGTGGAGGTGCTGACGGCGCTGTGCGGGGCGCTGCGCCTCGACGCCGCCGAGAAGCGGCATCTGTTCACGCTTGCCGGCCGCCAGCAGCCGGAGCGGCGGCGCATCGCGGCTGGAAAGGTCGAAGGTCCCCTGCTGCATATGCTGCAAAGCCTTGTCCTGCAGCCCGCCTATGTCGTCGGCCCGCGTTGGGACGTGCTGGCCTGGAATGACGGGGCCGTTGCCATTTTCGGCGATTACGGTCTGTTGGAGGGCGACGCCCGCAACATCATCCACGGCGTGTTTACCGACCCGCACCGGCGGCATTTGCTGGTCGACTGGGAGCAGCTGGCACGTGCAACCCTTGCCGCGTTCCGGGCTGAGAGCGCGAAATATGTCGGCGATCCGGATTTCGAGCGGCTGATCGCGCTGATGATGCGCTCAAGTCCCGAGTTCCGTGAATGGTGGCCGCAGCGCGATGTGGTGCACCGCCTGTCCGGCATGAAGCATCTGCGCCACCCGATCGCCGGCGCGATGGTGTTCGAGCATATGAGCCTGTCGATCGATGACGGCTCGGACATGAAGCTGATCGTCTACACGCCGCTCGCCGAGCAGAACTCGATTGCCAAGCTGCAGTCCTTGCTGGACGCGCTGCCGGCCGAGCGGCGCAGCGCCTGAGTCGTCGCGGCAGCGATCAGGGCTTCGGCTTCAGCCCCTCAAGGAACAATTGCTCGAGGAACCTCGCAGCGTCCTCGAAGCGGCCGTCGCCGCCGCGGTTCGGCCCGAGCACGGCGCGGACCTGGACGTCGAAATCGGCATAATGCTGTGTCGTTGCCCAGATCGAGAAGATCAGGTGCCAAGGGTCGGTGCGGGCGATCTTGCCGGCGCGCATCCAGCCCTTGATGACGGCGGCTTTCTCGTCGACCAGCGTCTTCAAATCGCCGGCCAACAGCGGCATGATGCGTGGCGCGCCTTGTAGGATCTCGTTGGCGAACAGCCGGCTCTCGCGCGGGAAATCGCGCGCCATTTCAAGCTTGCGCCTGATATAGCTCCTGAGTTCGGTCATCGGGTCGCCGATGTCGTCGAGTTCCCTGAGCGGCGCCAGCCAGGTGTCGAGCAGGCGCTGCATCAATGTCTCGTGGATGTCCTCCTTGCGGCGGAAGTAATAGAGCAGGTTGGGCTTCGACATGCCGGCGGCCTCGGCGATCTGGTCGATGGTCGAGCCGCGAAAACCGTTGGTGGAGAACACCTCGAGCGCCGCCTCCAGGATGAGCTCGCGCTTTTCCTGCTGGATGCGGGTGCGGCGAGGGGCTTCCGTGCCGGTGTTCACCTTTGCGAACCCTCGTGTTGCCAAATCTCGCGTTCAAGATCATCTGGACCAATTCTCTGGACCAGTTTTTCCCTAGCCTGTGGAACGCACTTCAGGAGCCGCATTTCCGCTAGTAATCCCTTGACCGCCGACAGGGCGGTGCTAACGTTTGTCCAATCGGTCAAAAATTTGCGTAGCATGAAAGCGCGGCAAAGGCCAAGCGTTGGACGCACCGAAACAGTTTACAAGGGGAAGTCTTGGTCATGTCCAACCGGCTGAAAGTCACGCCGAACGATCTCAGCGCATTCTGGATGCCGTTCACGGCAAACCGGCAATTCAAGCAGGCGCCACGCATGTTCGTGTCCGCCAAGGACATGCACTACACCACCAGCGACGGCCGTAAGGTGCTCGACGGCACCGCTGGCCTCTGGTGCGTCAATGCCGGTCACTGCCGGCCGAAGATCACCGAGGCGATCCAGCACCAGGCCGCCGAACTCGACTACGCGCCGGCCTTCCAAATGGGTCATCCGATCGTGTTCGAACTGGCCAACCGCCTGGTCGACCTGGCGCCCAAGGGCATGGACCACGTCTTCTTCACCAATTCCGGTTCGGAATCGGTCGAGACCGCACTGAAGATGGCGATCGCCTATCACCGCGTGAAGGGCGAGGGCGCGCGCACCCGCCTGATCGGCCGCGAGCGCGGCTATCACGGCGTCAATTTCGGCGGCATCTCGGTCGGCGGCATCGTCACCAACCGCAAGATGTTCGGCACGCTGCTCGGTGGCGTCGACCACCTGCCGCACACGCATCTGCCGGAGGAGAACGCCTTCTCCAAGGGCGTGCCGGAATATGGCGCGGAGCTCGCCAACGAGCTGGAGCGCATCGTTGCGCTGCATGACGCCTCGACCATCGCTGCCGTCATCGTCGAGCCGGTCGCCGGCTCCACCGGCGTCATCCTGCCGCCCAAGGGTTATCTGCAGAAGCTGCGCGAAATCTGCACCAAGCACGGCATCCTGCTGATTTTCGACGAGGTCATCACCGGTTTCGGTCGTCTCGGTGCACCGTTTGCGGCCGACTATTTCGGGGTCACGCCCGACATCATGACCACCGCCAAGGGTGTCTCCAACGGCGTCATCCCGATGGGCGCGGTGTTCGTGAAGAAGGAAATCCACGACGCCTTCATGACCGGCCCCGAGCACATGATCGAGTTCTTCCACGGCTACACCTATTCGGGCAATCCGATTGCGTGCGCTGCGGCACTCGGCACACTCGACACCTACAAGGAAGAGGGCCTGCTCACCCGTGGCGAGGAACTGGCGCCCTATTGGGAAGACGCGCTGCATTCGCTGAAGGATGAGCCGCATGTCATCGACATCAGGAACATCGGCCTGATCGGTGCGATCGAACTGGCGCCGATCGCAGGACAGCCGACCAAGCGTGCCTTCTCGGCCTTCGTCAAGGCGTTCGAGCGCGGCGCGCTGATCCGCACCACCGGCGACATTATCGCGCTGTCGCCGCCGCTGATCATCACCAAGGGCCAGATCAACGAATTGATCGACCATGTGCGCGACGTGCTGCGGTCGATAGACTAAACTGTTTCCATCGGCCGGGGGGGGGGGGGCCCCCCCCCCCGGGCCGATGTCATGAGTGAGAGGATGTTGAATGGCCGCACCCGGCGAGAATCTGCGAATCAATTCAGATCGTTTGTGGGATTCGCTGATGGAGATGGCGAAGATCGGCCCCGGCATTGCCGGCGGCAACAATCGCCAGACTGTGACCGACGAGGACGGCGAGGGCCGGCATCTGTTCAAGCGTTGGTGCGAGGCGGCGGGGCTCGAAATGGGCCTCGACGAGATGGGCACGATGTTTGCCCGCCGCGAAGGCACCGATCCCAGCCTGCCGCCGGTCTATGTCGGCAGCCATCTCGACACGCAGCCGACCGGTGGCAAATATGACGGCGTGCTCGGCGTGCTGGGCGGGCTGGAAGTGGTGCGCTCGCTCAACGATCTCGGCATCAAGACCAAACACCCGATCGTCGTGACCAACTGGACCAATGAGGAAGGCTCGCGCTTTGCCCCGGCGATGATGGCATCCGGCGTGTTCGCCGGTGTGCTCGACCAGGCCGACGTCTACCAACATGTTGACAAGGCCGGCAAGAAATTCGGCGAGGAGCTGGAGCGTATCGGCTGGAAGGGAACCGAGAAAGTCGGCGATCGCAAGATCCACGCCTTCTTCGAACTGCATATCGAGCAGGGACCGATCCTCGAGGACGAAGACATCGACATCGGCGTCGTCACCCATGGCCAGGGCCTAAAATGGTTGCAGGTAACGCTGACCGGCAAGGAGGCGCATACCGGCTCGACGCCGATGCCCAAGCGCCGCAATGCCGGCCTCGGCATGGCCCGCGTCATCGAACTGGTGCACGAGATCGCCATGGACTATCAGCCGGACGCCGTCGGCGCGGTCGGCCACATGGAGGTGTTTCCCAATTCGCGCAACATCATCGCCGGCCGCACCGTCTTCACCATCGACATCCGCTCGCCCGAGAAGGAAGTGCTGGACGCGATGGACGGCCGCATCCGCGAAGGCATCGACACGATCTGCGAGGCGCTCGACATCCAGTACAAGGTCGAACAGGTAGGTGCGTTCGACCCCGTGACCTTCGATGCCGGTTGCGTCAAGGCGATCCGCGATGCCGCAGACCGCCTTGGCTACTCCCACCGCAACATCGTCTCGGGCGCCGGTCACGACGCCTGCTGGATCAACCGCGTCGCGCCTACCGCGATGGTGATGTGCCCCTGCGTTGACGGGTTGTCACACAACGAGGCCGAGGAAATCTCCAAGGAATGGGCGAGCGCAGGCGCCGATGTGCTGTTCCATGCGGTGGTGGAGACGGCTGTCATCGTGGAGTGAATCTGTGGGCGTGCGGGAAGACGATCGTCAGCGCAAGGCGTACGGAAAGGCCTGGGAGGCCGGGCTGCGACCGGCGATGAAGGGAAAGGGATGGCGCAAGTACTGGAGTTCGATTTCAAGGCGGGATGGACTGTGGTTCATCTGCGCGGAATGCGTTCTGCTCTGGCCGACGCGCAGGCTGCAGTTTCTTCTGCAGGCCAAGCCGATGACGCTGGACCCATTACTATGGGAGATTATAGGTGCTCAGGGCAACGACACGCAGCCTTTGTCATTCAGGAAGTGGGGTACATTTACTTGTGAACCACCAATCTTTGCGGAGAAAATCGTTGAATGCGGGGCTCCAGAACAGATGGCAGTTGATTTTGTGCAATTTGCAACTTCCGAGAGGTCGTCAATCTTGCACGAACTGCCATTGAAACCGTTCTCGACGATCTTGGAAACAATGGCAGCGAAGGATTCGGTCGGAATGCTTTCGACGACGAGGGTTTTGTCCTTGTTGGACGAGGAGAAATATGACGACGCGATATCCTTTCTGACCGGCAATTTCGCGAAGGGTGTTTCCATCAACGTTGCTAGGCCTGATGCCCAAGGGCGCATGAGATCGACCAGCTTCTTCGACTTGGCACACGACTATGCTCTATCGCAAAAGGGGCGAGCTTTGGCGTTGGATGAAGCCGCAGCGCCGTACCTGATCTAAATCGAGCAAGCGCTCGTAAGAAGCGTGACAGCACAAGGGAACAAGAAAATGACCAAAGTCATCAAGAACGGCACCGTCGTCACCGCCGACCGCAGTTGGAAGGCCGATGTGCTGTTCAGCCACGGCAAGATCGTCGCCGTCGGCTCGGACCTGCATGGCGACCATGAGTACGACGCCACCGGCTGCTATGTCATGCCGGGCGGCATCGACCCGCACACACATCTTGAAATGCCGTTCATGGGCACCTATTCGGCCGACGATTTCGAATCCGGCACGCGGGCAGCCCTTGCCGGCGGCACCACCATGGTGGTCGATTTCTGCCTGCCGGCGCCGCAGCAGTCGCTGCTCGAAGCCCTGCAGATGTGGGACAACAAGACCTCCAAGGCTGCCTGTGACTACTCCTTCCACATGGCCATCACCTGGTGGGGCAAGCAGGTGTTCGACGAGATGGCCACTGTCGTCGACAAGGGCATCACTTCGTTCAAGCACTTCATGGCCTACAAGGGTGCGCTGATGGTGGATGACGACGAGATGTATGCGTCGTTCCAGCGTTGCGCCGACCTTGGTGCGCTGCCGCTGGTGCATGCCGAGAATGGCGACGTGGTTGCAGCGCTGTCGCAGAAGCTGCTCGCCGCCGGCAACAACGGACCGGAGGGGCACGCCTATTCGCGGCCTCCGGAAGTGGAAGGGGAAGCGACCAACCGCGCCATCATGATCGCCGACATGGCGGGCGTGCCGCTCTATGTCGTGCATGTCTCGTGCGAGCAGGCGCACGAGGCCATCCGCCGGGCGCGGCAGAAGGGCATGCGCGTCTTCGGCGAGCCGCTGGTCCAGCATTTGACGCTCGACGAGAGCGAATATTTCAACAAGGACTGGGACCATGCGGCGCGCCGCGTGATGAGCCCGCCCTTCCGCAACAAACTGCACCAGGATTCGCTGTGGGCCGGCCTGCAGGCTGGATCGCTGCAAGTGGTGGCGACCGACCATTGCGCCTTCACCACCAAGCAGAAGCGCAACGGCGTCGGCGATTTCACCAGGATCCCAAACGGCACCGGCGGTCTGGAAGACCGTTTGCCGGTGCTGTGGACGACCGGCGTCAACACCGGCCGGCTGACGATGAACGAGTTCGTCGCGGTGACCTCGACCAATATCGCCAAGATCCTCAACATGTATCCGAAGAAGGGCGCCATCGTCGAAGGCGCCGACGCCGACATCCTCGTCTGGGACCCGAAGCGGAAGAAGACGATTTCTTCGAAGAAGCAACAGTCGGTCATCGACTACAACGTGTTCGAAGGGTTCGAAGTGACCGGCCTGCCGCGCTTCGTCTTCTCGCGCGGCGAGCTGTCGATCGAGGAAGCCGAGGTCAAGGCCAAGCCCGGCCATGGCCAGTTCGTCGGCCGTGAGCCCAACGCTGCAGTCAACCGGGCGCTGTCGACGTGGAAAGACATTACCGCGCCGCGCAAGGTCGAACGGTCAGGCATTCCGGCGACCGGGGTTTGAGCTTGGCGCGCTCGGCCGCGCTCATCTCGGTGGTCCTGGCCGGTGGTCCGGCGGCCGCGGCTGTCGTGCTAGCCGGCTCTTGGGGCAATGATGTCGGCTGTGCCGGGGTGAAGGCCGGATATCAGGACAGCGATGCCTATATCCTGCTGACCGCGGAAGGCATCGAGACCTATGGTAGTGGTTGCCGGTTCGAGCAGCAACTGACGACAGCGCCGGGTACGCAATCGCTTGATGCAACCTGTTCCGCTGAGGGCGAGGCGGGGACGACAATCGAAACCATCGTGGTCACCAACAAGGGAGAGGATGGTTTCTTCGTCACCATTCCCGGCCTTGAGGAACTGGGGCCGCTTCAATCATGTTCTTGACGTTTTGAGCATTGGGATCTGGGGGATTTGGGGATGAGCATGCGCGCTTTTGGTTTGTCTGTTGCGATGATTTTTGTGCTGGCTGCCGGTCAGGCTTCCGCCGCAGGCATCGACCTGTCGAAACCCTATGGCGACAAATATGGCTGCATCAACCGCAACGGCCAGGAAGTCGCCGCCGATCAGATGCTGCTTTTGACGGACAAGGAATTGATCACCGCCGCCAGCGCCTGCACGTTCTCGAAGACGGAGGCGCAGGCTGACGGATCGCTGGTGGTGACAGCGACATGCGAGGCGGAAGGCGAAGATGGACAGGAGCCGACCACGTTTACCATCAAGCACAGCGCCAAGAACGCCAAGAAGCTGACGATCACCGATGCTGACGGCAATGTGATGGGGGAAGTCTCGCGGTGCAAATGACGGCGATCCCGTCAGTCTCAGGCGACCAGCGCATCCAGTTCCGGCAGCAGGACGACGCTTTCCTGCTCGTTGGGATCGGTGCGGGCAATGACGGCCGAGGACGGGGCGTTGCTCAGATTGGCCGGCAGATGCGGCACGCCGGCCGGAATGTAGAAGAGGTCACCGGCCTTGACGACGATGTGGTTCTCGAGCCGGTCGCCATACCAGGTATGGACCTCGCCGGAGAGCACGTAGATCGCCGTTTCATGGTTCTCGTGCAGATGCGCCTTGGCGCGCGCGCCGGGCGGCATGGTGAGCACATGCATGCAGATGCCGGAAGAGCCGACCGACTCGGTGGCGATGCCGGCGAAATAAGTCAAACCCTGCTTGCCTTCATAAGTGCTTTCAGGGCGGATAAGATGACAAGTGGGTTTGGGCGACATCGGGGAACTCCGGGCGTCGATCTGAGTGGAACAAGACCAATGGGACTGGGCGAGTGGAAAACAACATCGCGATAAAAGCAATCGGAATCCGGCCAGCGCCGCAGGGGCGGGAACAGGCAGGCTGTAGCCGATGACCGGGACTTCGCCAGCCGTCGTCGCGGCAAGCAAACTGGGCCTCACCTTCCAGACCAATGATGGGCCGGTGCAGGCGCTGTCCAATGTCGACCTGACGATCGGCAAGGGGGAGTTCGTCTCTTTCATCGGACCGTCCGGCTGCGGCAAGACCACGCTGCTGCGCGTCATCGCCGATCTGGAGAAGCCGACCTCGGGCACGATCTCGGTCAACGGCATGACGCCGGAACAGGCGCGCGAGAAACGCGCCTATGGCTATGTCTTCCAGGCCGCCGCCCTGTTTCCGTGGCGCACCATCGAGCGCAATGTCGGCCTGCCGCTGGAGATCATGGGCCTGCCCAGGGCGGAGCAGGCGGAGCGCATCAAGCGCACGCTCGACCTCGTCAACCTCTCGGGCTTTGAGAAGAAATACCCCTGGCAGCTGTCCGGCGGCATGCAGCAGCGCGCCTCGATCGCCCGCGCGCTGGCCTTCGACGCCGATCTGCTTTTGATGGACGAGCCGTTCGGCGCGCTGGACGAGATTGTGCGCGACCACCTCAACGAGCAATTGCTGGAATTGTGGGGGCGGACGAACAAGACGATCTGCTTCGTCACCCACTCGATCCCGGAAGCCGTCTATCTGTCGACGCGCATCGTCGTCATGTCGCCGCGGCCCGGCCGGGTCAGCGACATCATCGAATCGACGCTGCCGAAGGAAAGGCCACTCGACATCCGCGAGACGCCGGAGTTTTTGGCGATCGCAGCGCGCGTGCGCGATGGCTTGAGGGCAGGGCACAGCTATGATGATTGAGGGCCCTGACAAGCGAGCGACTAACCACGCCTTCGTCATCCTAGGGCGAAGCAAGCGCGCAGCGGCTTGCGCAGACCCTAGGATCCATGCCGTGACATTAGCCGCAGGGCGCAAGCGGCTGAAAATACGCACCAAACACAGCGAGGCGCAGGGAGGTGTGTTCTGCACCGTTGCGGAGCACAGAGGTAACGGCATGGATCCTAGGGTCTGCGCCGCGTCGCTTCGCTCCTTGCTCCGCCCTAGGATGACGAAGAGAAGGGCAACCGGCCTTCGCTTCGCCCCGGCCACCCTCTCCCCGGCGGGGAGAGGAGAAGGGCAGCGCTAGATGGACACCTTTCGCGACAAGCTCGTTCCCGTCACCTCGATCCTCGCTGGCGTGGTCATCCTCTGGTACGTCTTCGCCGTCATTCTGAACACGCCGTTCCAGCGCGACCTCGACCGCCGTGCCAATGAGACCTCCACGTTCAGCCAACTCATAGGCAAGACGCTGTCGCAGCCCAAGCCGACGCTGCCGGCGCCGCATCAAGTGGCGGTGAACTTCTTCGAGAACACCTTTCTGCGGCCCATCAATTCGAACCGCAGCCTCGTCTACAATGCCTGGGTCACGCTGTCGTCGACACTGCTCGGCTTTGGCTTCGGCACCGCGCTCGGCATCATCATTGCGGTGGGGATCGTGCATGTGGCGACGCTCGACCGCAGCCTGATGCCGTGGATCATCGCCTCGCAGACCATTCCGATCCTGGCGGTGGCGCCGATGATCATTGTGGTTTTGGCGGCAGTCGGCATCACCGGCCTGATTCCGAAGGCGATGATCTCGACCTATCTGTCGTTCTTCCCGGTGACAGTGGGCATGGTGAAGGGCCTGCGCTCGCCCGAGATCATGCATCTCGACCTGATGCATACCTACAATGCCAGCGCCTCGCAGACCTTCTGGAAGCTGCGCGTGCCGGCCTCGGTGCCGTTTCTGTTCACCTCGATGAAGGTGGCGGTGGCGGCAAGCCTGGTCGGCGCCATCGTCGGCGAACTGCCGACCGGTGCGGTCGCCGGCATCGGCGCCAAGCTGCTCGCCGGCGCCTATTACAGCCAATCCATCGACATCTGGTCGGCGCTCGTCGCCGGCTCGATCGTGGCGGCACTGCTGGTCATGGTGGTCGGCATTGTCGGGCGCCTCGTCGACCGCGCCATGGGCGGGAGGCCGGCATGAACTGGCTGAAGCCTTCCTGGCAAGCGGTGCTAGCGATCGTGCTGTGCCTGATCGCGGTCGCGCTCGGCGCGATCGCCGCGCCAAAAGTGGATCCGCTGGCGCAGCCTGCCGGGACGTTGATCTATCCCTATGCGGCGACAAGCTGGCTGATTTTCGGCGCCCTGGTTCTCGCTGCTCTGATCTCCATGGCCAGAATACCGTCCATCGTCGAAGCTGCCGTGCTTTTCATCGGCGCGCATCTCGTGGCCTGGCTGCTGATCGGTGGCATCGCTGGCTTCGAAGGTCAGGCGCGGGCGCCGTATTTCCTGCTGCTCACGGCTGCCTGGCTGCTTGGCTGGCGTTGCGTCGCGGTGCTGTCGGGACTTCGCCCGATGGCGAACTGGGAACGGACCGCCCTTCGGCTCATCATCCCGGCCATCTTCGGCGCCTGGATCCTGATCATCTGGGAAGCGGTGACGCGGGGCGCCGGCATTCCCTTCATTCTGCTGCCGCCGCCCAGCGCCATCGGCACGCGCATCGCCAGTTCGCTGCCGGTGCTCGGCGCCGATGTGCGGCAGACGATCTTCAAGGCGGTGATCTTCGGTTATGTCGTCGGCAGCGGCGCCGGCTTCATCACCGCGGTGCTCGCCGACCGCGTGCCGTTCCTGCGGCGCGGGCTCTTGCCGATCGGCAACATGGTTTCGGCGCTGCCGATCATCGGCGTGGCGCCGATCATGGTCATGTGGTTCGGCTTCGACTGGCAGTCCAAGGCGGCCGTCGTCATCATCATGACCTTCTTCCCGATGCTGGTGAACACGGTCGCAGGCCTTGCGGCGTCAGGCCATATGGAGCGCGACCTGATGCGCACCTATGCGTCGGGCTATTGGCAGACGCTGCTGAAGCTCAGGCTGCCGGCCGCGGCGCCTTTCATCTTCAACGCGCTGAAGATCAACTCGACGCTGGCGCTGATCGGCGCCATCGTCGCCGAGTTCTTCGGCACGCCCGTCGTCGGCATGGGCTTCCGCATCTCGACCGAGGTCGGGCGGATGAACATCGACATGGTCTGGGCCGAAATCGCAGTTGCAGCACTTGCGGGTTCGGTCTTTTATGGCGTGGTCGCTCTTGTCGAAAGAGCCGTCACGTTTTGGCATCCCTCTGTCCGTGGTGGATAGGGCGGTGGGTTTAGGGCACTAACTTCAGAGGGTAGAAAAATGAAAAGACTGATTATTCCCGTTCTGGCCGGTGCGATGTCGCTGGCCGCGTTCCAGGCAATGGCCGCCGACAAGGTGACGTTGCAGCTGAAATGGGTCACACAGGCCCAGTTTGCCGGCTACTATGTCGCCAAGGCCAAGGGTTTCTATGAGGCCGAAGGCCTCGACGTCGACATCAAGCCGGGCGGCCCCGATATCGCGCCGGAGCAGGTGATCGCCGGTGGCGGCGCTGATGTCATCGTCGACTGGATGGGCGGTGCGCTGGCCGCCCGCGAAAAGGGCGTGCCGCTGGTCAACATCGCCCAGCCGTTCAAGAAGGCCGGCATGGAACTGGTCTGCCCGAAGGACGGCCCGATCAAGACCGAAGCCGACTTCAAGGGCCACACGCTCGGCGTCTGGTTCTTCGGCAACGAATATCCGTTCTACGCCTGGATGAACAAGCTTGGCCTGAAGACCGATGGCGGCCCGGACGGCGTCACCGTCCTGAAGCAGAGCTTTGACGTGCAGCCGCTGATCCAGAAGCAGGCGGATTGCATCTCGGTCATGACCTACAATGAGTACTGGCAGCTGATCGACGCCGGCTACAAGCCGGAACAGCTCACAGTCTTCAACTACTCGGCGATGGGCAACGACCTGCTTGAAGACGGCCTCTATGCGTCGGAAGACAAGCTCAAGGACCCGGCCTTCGCGGACAAGATGGTGCGTTTCGTGCGCGCTTCGATGAAAGGCTGGAAATACGCCATCGACAACAATGACGAAGCCGCAGGCATCGTCATGGATGGCGGCGGCCAGGACGAGAACCACCAGAAGCGGATGATGAGCGAAGTCGCCAAGCTGATCGACAATGCCGACGGCAAGCTCGATCCGGCGACCTATGAGCGCACCGCCAAGGCGCTGCTCGACCAGAAGATCATCACCAAGGAGCCGAAAGGCGCCTACACGACCGCCATCACCGACAAGGCGATCAAGTAAGCGGCGCGATCCGCGCTTCTGGCATGCGTTTGAAAAGGGGCGGGCGACCGCCCCTTTTTCGGTAGGCCGGTCACAAAAACGTGTGCGGGGAAACATTGCGCCGCCCAGCCGTTGCGTTGAAGCATGCGCGCGTCGGGGGACCGTGACCCATGCGACAAGCCAATCGGAGGTTCTTCATGCGCACACAGTCTTTTCTGCCTTTTCTGCCGGTATTTTCGGCGCTGGCCATTTCGACAGCTTTCCTGTTCGCGTCCCCGGCTATGGCCGAGGTGATAAAATACAAGGCAACGCTGGATGGCGGCCAGCAGAACCCGCCCGTCACCACCAAGGGCAAAGGCACGGCCACGTTCACTTTCGACACAACAAAGAAGAAGCTTAGCTGGAACGTCAAATATTCCGGCCTCAGCGGGCCGGCGACGGCCGCGCACATTCATGGCCCGGCGGCGATGGGCGCGAACGCCGGCCCTGTCATTCCGTTCAAGGGCAAGCTCAAGAGCCCGATCAAGGGTTCGGCCGAACTGACCGACGCTCAGGCCGCCGACCTGGCGGCTGGCAACTATTATGTCAACGTCCACACCGCCGCAAACAAGGACGGCGAGATTCGCGGGCAGATCGAGGCAGCGAAGTAGCGCGAACCGTGCCGAAAAAGGGGCGGGTAACCGCCCCTTTTTCGTCAGGCCTTGTCGCGGATCTGCGTCATCGTCCGGGTCGGCGTGATCGCTTCAGGATCGAGCCTGATTTCGACGATCGCCGGCTTGCCGCTGGCGCGGGCTCGCTCGAAGGCCGGCGCGAAGTCGGCCGTCTTCTCGACCGTCTCGCCATGGCCGCCATAGGCACGGGCCAGCGACGCGAAGTCGGGGTTTTTGAGATCTGTGGCGACGACGCGGCCGGGATATTCGCGCTCCTGGTGCATGCGGATGGTGCCGTAAATGCCGTTGTTGACGACGATGACGATGATCGGCAGGTCATACTGCACGGCGGTGGCGAATTCCTGACCGTTCATCAGGAAGCAGCCGTCGCCGGCAAAGGCGATGACCTCGCGATCCGGGTAAAGCGCCTTGGCGGCGACCGCGGCCGGTGTGCCGTAGCCCATCGAGCCGGAGGTCGGCGCTACCTGCGTGCCGAAGCGGCGGGAGCGGTGGAAGCGATGCACCCAAGTGGCGTAGTTGCCGGCGCCGTTGGTGAGGATGGCGTCGTCGGGCAGCACCTTTTCCAGATAGTTCATGATCGGGCCCATATGGACCGAGCCAGGGCCGCTTGCCGGCGGTGTCGACCAGTCGAGATAGGCGGCGTGCAGTTTGGTCGTCTCGTCCGCCCAACTTGGCGCCGAGCCCGGCTTGCGCTTGGCAAAGGCTTCGACGAAGGCGGAAGGCGAGGCGTTGATCGCCAGCGCCGGCCGGTAGACGCGGCCGAGTTCGCCGGCGTCGGCATGGACATGGACCAGCGTCTGGTCGGGATAGGGGCTTTTCAGCAGCGTGTAGTCCGAGGAAGGCATCTCGCCCATGCGGCCGCCGATGAGCAGGACGAGGTCGGCCTGCTTGATGGCGGTGGCCAGTTTCGGATTGATGCCGATGCCGACATCGCCGGCATAGTTCGGATGCAGATGGTCGAACAGCATCTGGCGGCGGAAGGAACAACCGACCGGCAGCGACCACGTTTCGGATATGGCGCGTATCCGAGCCACCGCTTGCTCGTCCCAGCGCGTGCCGCCGAGGATGACAAAGGGGCGTTTCGCGCCGTTGAGTATCTTTTCCAGCGCGTCAAGTTCGGCCTCGCCGGGATATGTCTCGACCGGCGTGTGTGGCAAGGCGGCCGGCGCTTCGACGATGCTTGTCAGCATGTCTTCCGGCAGCGAAATGACAACCGGCCCTGGGCGGCCCGATGTCGCCACGGCGAAGGCGCGGGTGACGAATTCGGGGATGCGCGAGGCATCGTCGATCTCGACCACCCATTTGGCGATGTCGCCGAAGAACCTGACGTAATCGACTTCCTGAAAAGCCTCGCGCTCCTTGGCGTGGCTGGCGACCTGGCCGATGAACAGGATGACGGGTATCGAATCCTGCATGGCGATGTGGATACCCGCTGAGGCGTTGGTGGCGCCGGGGCCTCGGGTGACGAAGCAGATGCCGGGCTTGCCGGTCAGCCGGCCCTGGCAGTCCGCCATCATCGCCGCACCGCCTTCCTGGCGGCAGACGATGGTGCGGATTTTGGAATCGTGCAGCGCATCGAGCACCGCAAGGTAGGATTCGCCCGGCACGCAAAAGATGCGGTCGGTGCCGTTCGCTTCCAGCGCGTCGACGATCAGTTGTCCACCGGTCTTCATTTCGCTGATCTCTCCAGTTCGGCAAGGATTTCGTCAGTGTGCTCGCCCAAGCGCGGCGAGGGGCGTTTATAGACCAGCGGTGTTTCAGACATCACCATCGGCGCGCGTACCGAGGGCAGAAGATTGCCGTGACCATCGTCGAGGTCGAGCCGCATGCCGCGCGCGATCGTCTGCGGGTCGGCGAACATCTGGCCGATCGTGTTGATCGGGCTCGCCGGCACGCTTGCCGCTTCGAGCTTTGCCAGCAGCGGATCCCGATCAAAGGTCTTCAGCGCCCCGATCATGCGCTCGCGCAGCTTGACCCGGTTGGCAACCCGCGCCGGATTGGTGGCAAAGTCGGGATTGGTCGACAGCTCATCCAGCCCGACGGCAGCGCAGAATTTGGCAAACTGGCCGTCATTGCCGACCGCCAGGATGATGTGACCGTCGCGAACCGGCACCACCTCGTAGGGCGCGATGTTCATATGCGCATTGCCCATCTGCACCGGCGACTTGCCGGAGACGAGATAGTTGAGGTTCTGGTTGCCGAGCGCCGAGATCTGCGTGTCGAACAGAGCCATGTCGATATGCTGGCCTTCGCCGGTCTGGTCGGCATGGCGCAGGGCTGCCTGGATGGCGATGACGGAATAGAGGCCGGTGAAGATGTCGGAGATGGCGACGCCAGCCTTTTGCGGCTCGCGCCCGACCTCGCCGGTGATCGACATCATGCCGGCCATGGCCTGGATGATGAAGTCGTAGCCGGCGCGTGGTGCGTAGGGGCCGTCCTGGCCAAAGCCGGTGATCGAGCAGTAGACAAGGCGCGGGTTGATCTTGCGCAGGCTGTCATAGTCGAGCCCGTACTTTTTCAGGCCACCGAGCTTGAAATTCTCGATCAGCACGTCCGACGTCGCGACCAACCGGCGGATGGTCTCGGCGCCCTCGGGCGTCGAGAAGTCGATGGCGATGGAGCGCTTGCCGCGATTGCAGGAATGGTAATAGGCGGCCGACAGATTCTCGCCGTCATGGCTCATGACGAAGGGCGGTCCCCATTTGCGGGTATCGTCGCCGCCATCGGGGCTTTCGACCTTGATGACATCGGCGCCGAGATCGGCAAGCAATTGCCCGGCCCATGGCCCGGCCAGGATGCGGGCGAGTTCGACGACGCGGACGCCTTTCAGGGGAGGTTCGGCCATAAATCACCAGAATTGGTCGGAACCGCAGCCTCTATCAACACCTTGTGCCGCTGTCACGGCCCTTGCGATGGGCCAAAGGGCCGGTTTGCGATGGTGGGTTCAACCGGTCATCGCAACACCTTCTGTAGCCTATCGGCCGGCGTTTCGAAGTCCAGGGTTTTTCGGGGTCGCTGATTGAGCCGCAGGGCGACGGCGTTGAGTTGGGCCTGCGAGACATGGGAGAGGTTGGTTTCTCTCGGGAAGTACTGCCTGAGCAGGCCGTTGGTATTTTCGTTGCTGCCGCGCTGCCAGGGACTTCGCGGATCGCAGAAGTAGACCTGTAGATCGGTTGCAACGGTGAAGCTCTTGTGCCGAGCCATCTCCTTGCCCTGGTCCCACGTTAGCGAGCGCCGCAACTCTTCGGGCAATGTGCCGATCGTCTGGGCGAGGGCCGCCACGACGGTGGCCGAGTCCCTCCTCGCCACCTTTACAAGCATCGTGAACCGGCTGTGTCGCTCGACGAGGGTGGCGATGTGCGTGTCGTTCGCCCCGGTGAGCAGATCACCCTCCCAATGGCCTGGGATGGCGCGATCCTCAGCCTCGGCGGGGCGCTCGCGGATGGAGATCATATCGAGTATTTGTCCTTGCCCCGTCCGGCTCTGTGCGCCTTTGGCGAGCCGCATCTGTCGTTTGGTACGCAGGTGCGCTGTTAGTTCCTTCTTGAGCACACCTCGCGACTGGATGAATAGACTGCGATAGATCGCTTCATGAGATATCCGCATGCTTGGATCGCCTGGGTACTCTCGCCTCAGCCAGCCCGCTATCTGCTCCGGGGACCATTGCAGCGCTAGCTTTTGCGCCACCCGCCACCGTAGCCGCCCAGAGCATGCCAGGCGACACCGCTTCGGGCGCAGCGCTCGCTCCCAAGCATACTTGTCGGCCCGGGTTGCACGATACGCTTGTGCACCGCCATTGCGCGAGATCTCGCGACATATTGTCGATGGGGATCGCCCGAGACTTCGTGCAATAGCGCGGATCGCAAGACCCGCCGCGATCCCGCGAGAGATCTCTTCGCGCTCCGCCAGCCCGAGCGCCAAGGCCGCTCTACGCCTAGCTGACGGAGCAATGCCGCCGTGTAAGGATACGATCCGTTGAACGCCGGTCTTGTTCCGGCGGTCCAGTGCCCGCGAGATCGACGAAATGCTCTGACCTTGCTTCCATCGCTCCCAAAGCTCGACCTTCTGCGCTGACGTAAACCAGATCCGTGACGTCACCATGCAACACCTCTTCATCCTCTCAGATTAAAGCGTGTTGCGACGACCGGTTGAACCCACCGATGGATAGGGGTCGTTATTTCAGAATGCCGTCGGCCCAGGCGGCGAAATCGTCCATGATGATGTCGCGGTTCAGCTCGTTCAGGCTTTCGTGGCGGGTGTCGGCGTAAACCTTTGAAACCAGATTCGAAAAGCCCATCTTGCGCATGCGGTTGGCGAGATGGGTGATGCCCTTGCCGTAGTCCGATGCAGGGTCCTTTTCACCGCCGATAATCGCGACGGGAATGTCGCGCCGGACGCCGGCAAAACCGGCATCCTTGCCGCCGTTCAGCGCCATCGAGACCACGTCGCGCCACATCGAGACAGAGGCATCCCAGCCGCATAGCGGATCGGCGATGTATTTCGCCACCTCGGCCTCGTCGCGCGACAGCCAGTCGAACAGCGTGCGGTGGTTGGGCACCGCCTTGCCCCAGGCCTGGAAGGTGAGCTTCGGTAGCAGGCGTGACGGGACGTCGGAGCCCAGCCGCATGCGTTCCCAGGCGAGAACGCCGAGCGCCACCTGTCCAAGCAGGCCTTGCGAGAAATTGCCGTTCCAGATCGCGGCGGCATGGATGCGGGGCGAATGGCCCAAAAGATAGTTCAGCGCCACCGACGCGCCCATCGAGTGACCGAAGAGGATGACCGGCAGGTCAGGGCATTCGCGGGCGATGAGATCATGGATGGCGTCGATATCGGCGATCACCTTGGCAGGACCATCCTTGTCGGCAAATCTGCCGAGCGGTGCGTCGGGAGCCCTGGTGGCGCCGTGGCCGCGATGGTCGTGGACATAGGTGTGGAAGCCGCGCGCAGAGAGAAAATCGGCAAAGCGGGCATAGCGCGCGGCATGCTCGGCCAGGCCGTGATTGATCTGGACGACGGCGCGTGGCTTGCCGTCAGCCTGCCTGACGAAAAGGTTGAGGTCGGCACCGGTCGGTGAGCGGACCATGCGTTGTTGATCAAAAGGCATGGCCGCCTGGTCTCTCCCTCATTTTATCGTTGTTGGCTTTGTTTGCGCCGGTGCCGGTTTGGCGTCAATCCACAGCAACTGCTTTTGCGCGACGATGTTTCTTGCGTTTGACCCGCAAAATATCGCAATTCTGACATGGAGACAGATACAGTCTGTCGCCCACTTTGTTCAGCCGGGGATTTCTCATGCGCATTGGTGTCGTTTTTGGATTGGCCATGCTGGCGATGTCGCTGGCCAATGCTGCGCATGCCGAGGTCAAGATGAGCGGCACCTTCGTTGCCGACGCTGCCTGTCCGGCAACGCAGGCGATCAAGAACGGCAAGAACCCCGGCAATGTCTCGACCGATGCCGGGCAGAGCTACCAGTTGCTTGCCGGCAACAAGGATGCGCCGACGCACTATCTGATCCTGGTGCCGGGCGCCGATCCGGAGCGCCGCTGGGTGAAGGTCACGTGCGGCCATCTGTCGGGCAGCAGTGCCGCGACGGTGCCGGCGGCACCTGGCGGACAAGGCAAGCCCGCCCCATCGGGAAAACCCGAATATGTCTTCGCCCTGAGCTGGCAGCCGGCCTTCTGCGAGACCAAGTCGAGCAAGGCCGAATGCAAGGCGCAGAACCCGAACGAGTTCGATGCCACCAACTTCACCTTGCACGGCCTGTGGCCGCAGCCGAACGGCAATTTCTATTGCCAGGTGGCGGCCAACGACAAGGCCAATGACAATCCGGCTCACTGGAAGGATCTTCCGTCCGTCAATCTCGATGCCGGCATCCGCAAGGAGCTCGACCAGGTGATGCCGGGCACGGCCTCGCAGCTGGAACGGCATGAATGGATCAAGCATGGCACCTGCTACGGCAAGAGCCAGCAGGAGTATTTTTCCGATGCGCTCGCCCTGATGCGACAGGTCAACGCCTCGCCAGTGCGCGATCTCTTCGCCAAGACCATTGGCGGCAAGCTGACGGCGGACCAGATCCGCGGCGCCTTCGACCAGGCTTTCGGCGCTGGGGCAGGGGACCGCGTGCGCGTTTCTTGCGTCATCGATCCTTCAAGCGGCCGGCGGTTGATCGGCGAACTGACGCTCGGCCTTGCCGGTCCGATCGGCCCGAACTCTTCGCTCAAGGACCTGCTGCTGGCCTCGGTGGCGACCAACAAGGCCGGCTGCCCAACAGGCACCGTTGACGCGATCGGGTTCCAGTAAGTGTAGTGTAGTCCGGTAACGGGCTGTCGTTGCGCCAAGGCGCGGTGTTATGGTGGGGCGACATCATTCAACGGGGGATGCGATGGGGGATGTGACAGGCAGTGCGCTGGCGCGGCTGGCTTTCTGGGCCAAGGGCATGGTTTCGATCAACAATGCCCGAATGGAATGGCCGGGCTTTTCCTATAACGATGCCGAGTGGGCGCGCATGCGCGCGCTGTCCGGGCCGATCGGCGCCGGCACTTATCAGTTGTTCACGATGGTCAACGCTGCGATCTTCATAGCCATCGCCGCGCTCGGCATTTTCGGCGTCTTCCTGCCGCTGGCGACATTGCTGTTTCCGATACCGGCGGAAACCAGCGCGCTGAAGTTCTCGATGCTGCTGGCCGCCTGCGCCTTCCTCATCATCGGGCTCGGCCTGCCGATCTCGATGCGCCTCTCGGCCATGCTGGTGGGCGGCAAGACTTTGCGCGCGGCGCTGGTGCCCGCTGCCGGCGATGAGGCGCTGGCGTCAAAAGTGTCCTGGCAAATCAACCGCATCATGCTGATCATGTGCGGCCTGCTGGTGCCGGGCATTCTTTTGTTCATCGCCTATGACATCCAGGCTGGGCCGATCATCACGGCGCTGAAATGGCTGGCGATCGTGCTGATGGCGGTCTCGACGTTTACAGGCATTGCGCGACAGAGAAAGTCGTAGTCGACAGAACTAGATCTGCGCCGACTTGGTCCAGGCAATGGCGGTGTCGGGCTCGTGGCCGCCCGGCTCGCCGACAACGCGGTCGCGTCCTGTCGACTTCGCCTTGTAGAGGCGCTGGTCGGCGAGCGCGAACAGGTCGGCAAGGCAGCGTGTCGTTTCGCTGACGGTTGAAACACCGGCGCTGACGGTCAGCTCGCAGCGGCTGGTCACGGTCGATGCCTTGACCGCGTAGCGGATGCTTTCGCCAAACAGCCTGGCGACTGGATGCGGACGCGAACTCAGGATGGCGAATTCCTCGCCGCCGATCCGGAACACCTGGTCCTCGGCGCTGGCCACTTCGCGAAGCAGGCTTGCGACCGCTTTCAGCACCTTGTCGCCCTCGGCATGGCCGAAGCGGTCGTTGATCGACTTGAAATGATCGACATCGATGATCAGCAGGCTGAGCGGCCTGGCGGTGCGCAGGCTGACCTCGACGGCTGCCTCACCGTCGGCGTCGAAGCGTCCGCGATGCAGCAGGCCTGTCAGGCCGTCGCGGCCGACATGTTCAACCAGCGCCTCATAGCGTTCGCGATAGGTCAGGGTTTCGAAGATGTCGGTCAGCCCACGGGGCAGTGGAATGTCGCGGGCCTCGAACCATCTGAGGTAGGCGACAAGCATGGCGCTGAAGGTCAGCGCCGCCGCCATCTTGGCGAACCAGCCGCCGAAGAAGACCGCGATCGGCGCGCCGGCGACGAAATGCAGGGCGGTGAAGAAGCCCGCCTGGTCGAAGGTCAGTACGCAGGCGACGCAAATCAGGATGCGCGCGAACTGCGCCTGGCGCAGATACCGCCCAAGCTTTTCATAGAGCAGGATGATCAGAATGGCATCGATGAACAGCAGCGTCGTGCCCCACACCATCAGCCAGCCCATCTCGTCGATGAAGCCGATGTCGGGCAGCCGGCCGTCGGGCAGCGGTGCGATAGCGTGCAGGCGCAAGAGCAGCACCAGCCCGATCATCAGTGCATTCCCGAGCAGCAGGCCGTAGATCGGCTGGCGCACGGTGGCGGCGTCCTCCTTGATGTAGAGCAGGAGCAACATCACCAACTTGCCTGAAAACAGCACCGCCGAGCCAGGCGAGACCAAGCCGAACGGCAGAGCGACGTAAAAGACGCTGGCGAGATAGGTTTCCAGGAAATGCATGACGCCGAGCGCGCAGACGAAGACGCCGAGGCCAATGCGCTTCCTGAAGCGGAAAAGCGTCACCATGATGCTGAAGTAGACGACCGCTTCGGCAAGGAGCAGGAAACTGTTCAGCACTGCCGTCGATCCGATCTCTCGCTCGAAATCGCGATAATCCAGCGATTCCACCCCGATCCTGTTTTGACGCGGAAGGGTTAACCGGAGATTTCCGCACGCCAGCAACTGGTGGAAAACTTAACGGCCGGCACACACTTGTCCGTGTGGAAGGCTTGATCTGGCAAAAGCGATTGCCGTTCGGCCCAGCATCGCCTACATAGCGGCCAACCTCCATTCAATCCGACAAATCCAGTCATTTTTCAGGGAAAAGCGCGCGTGGCACGCCAGTTCATCTATCACATGGCCGGCCTCAACAAGGCCTATGGCACCAAGAAGGTGCTCGAGAACGTTCATCTGTCCTTCTACCCCGATGCCAAGATCGGCATTCTCGGCCCCAACGGCGCCGGCAAGTCGACGATCCTCAAGATCATGGCCGGCCTCGACAAGGAGTGGAGCGGCGAGGCGTGGCTCGCCGAAGGCGCCACCGTCGGCTACCTGGCGCAGGAGCCGGCGCTCGACGCGAACAAGACTGTGTTCGAGAACATCATGGAAGGCGTCGCCGCCAAGACCGCCATCATCGAACGCTACAACGAATTGATGATGAACTACTCCGACGAGACGGCCGACGAGTCGGCCAAGCTCCAGGACGAGATGGACCGGCTGAACCTGTGGGATCTGGAACAGCAGGTCGAGATGGCGATGGAAGCCTTGGGCTGCCCGCCCAAGGATTCGGAAGTCACCAAGCTTTCGGGCGGTGAGCGCCGCCGTGTCGCGCTCTGCCAGCTTCTGCTGCGCCAGCCCGACCTTCTGCTGCTGGACGAACCGACCAACCATCTCGACGCCGAAACCACGGCTTGGCTGGAAAAACATCTGCGCGCCTATCCGGGCGCCGTGATGATCATCACCCACGATCGCTACTTCCTCGACAATGTCACCGGCTGGATCCTCGAACTCGATCGCGGCCGCGGCATTCCCTATGAGGGCAACTACACCAAATATCTCGAAGCCAAGGCCAAGCGCCTCAAGCAGGAAGGCCGCGAGGACGATGCCCGCCAGCGCGCCATCGGCCGCGAGCGCGAGTGGATCCAGTCGAGCCCGAAGGCCCGCCAGACCAAGTCCAAGGCGCGTATCCAGGCCTTCCAGGACCTGCTGGATGCCGCCGACAAGCGGCGCCCGAGCGACACCCAGATCGTCATCCCGCACGGTGAGCGGCTCGGCAATGTGGTGATCGAGGTCGACGGCTTGTCGAAGGGCTTTGGCGATACGCTGCTGATCGATGGACTGGAATTCAAGCTGCCGCCGGGCGGTATTGTCGGCGTCATCGGTCCGAACGGCGCCGGCAAGACGACGCTGTTTCGCATGATCACCGGCCAGGAAAAGCCCGATGCCGGCACGATCCGCGTCGGCGAAACAGTCAAGCTCGGTTATGTCGACCAGAGCCGCGACGCGCTCGATCCGTCGAAGACCGTCTGGGAAGAAATTTCGGGCGGCGCCGAAGTGGTCAAGCTCGGCAAGTTCGAGGCCAACACGCGTGCCTATTGCGCATCGTTCAACTTCCGCGGCGGCGACCAGCAGCAGAAGGTCGGCAATCTCTCCGGTGGCCAGCGTAACCGCGTGCACCTGGCCAAGATGCTGAAGACCGGTGGCAATGTGCTGCTGCTCGACGAACCGACCAACGATCTCGACACCGAAACACTGGCGGCACTCGAAGACGCGCTGGAAAATTTCGGCGGCTGCGCTGTCATCATCTCGCACGATCGCATGTTCCTCGATCGCCTGGCGACGCACATTCTCGCCTTCGAGGGCGACAGCCATGTCGAATGGTTCGAGGGCAATTTCGAGGATTATGAGCAGGACAAGATCCGCCGGCTCGGACCCGAAGCCGTCAACCCGCACCGCATGACCTACAAGAGGCTGACGCGGTAAGGGACAAACCGGGGCGGCGAATTCTCAAGGTGATATGAGGAGCTCAAATGGCTGATTGGTCGGCCGCCCAATATCTGAAATTCGAGGACGAGCGCACGCGGCCCGCGCGTGATCTCGTCGCCCAGGTGCCGGTCGATTTTCCGCGCCGGGTCGTCGACATCGGCTGCGGGCCGGGCAATTCGACCGAGCTTCTGGTCGAGCGCTGGCCGGATGCCGCGGTGAGCGGCTTCGACACCTCTCCCGACATGATCGAGAAGGCGAGGACGCGCCTGCCCAACGTGACCTTCGATCTCGCTGATGCCTCGACATGGCAGCCGGCAGAGCCGGTCAATGTGATCTTCGCCAATGCGGTGTTCCAGTGGCTGCCTGAACATCCGGCCGTGTTTCAGCGGCTGATGGGCTTTCTCGCCCCTGGTGGCGCACTTGCCATCCAGATGCCTGACAATATGGCCGAGGATTCGCACCGGCTGATGCGGGAAACCGCAGCCGAGGTGCCGTTCGCGGCAAAGATCAAAGGCGCGGCCCGCGCGCCGCTACCGCCGGTCTCGTTCTATTATGACTTGTTGTCGCCGCTCTCGGACCGGCTCGACATCTGGCACACCATCTACAATCATCCGCTTGCCGACGCCGAAGCGATCGTCGAATGGGTGAAGTCGACGGGGCTGAAGCCTTTCCTCGATCCGCTGGAAGCGGACGAGCGCAAGCTGTTCCTCGGCAGCTACACGGCCAAGATCGCCAAGGCCTATCCGAAGACCGCGAACGGCAAGGTGCTGCTGCGTTTCCCGCGGATATTCATTGTCGCCAAGCGGGCCGGCTAGGATATGTTGATATTCAGGTGATGCCGGCCTGCAAATGGCGGCTCCCTGCGCTTCCGGTGCTCACGTACGAAAAGTACGCTCCGCTCCGGTTCTCGGAAGCCACCATTTTCGGCGCGGCCTGACCTGAATCTCAACACACCCTAGGAAAGAATTATCCACTTCGCCCAAGCTCGATTGCGGCAGCTTGACCCGGTTTCGCGGCCATGGCCAACTCATCGCGTGGGGCCATGGTGGCCGAATGGCAGGGGGTGGATGATGACTTTGAAAAGATTGCTTTATGGGGGCGGCGTGTGCGCGGCGGCCCTTCTGGCATTCTCGGTTTCGGCCGAGGCCAAGCGGGCGCGCTGCTTCACCAGCGATGACGGTTATTTCGCGTGCAGCTACCGCGCGATCGATGATGCGGGCAGTTTCCGTATCTCGGCGCCGGGCTATCCGACCTATGTGCTGGAGATCGACGGACCGGGCTTTGCCTATGGTTATGTCAATCTCGGCCGCCGCAACGTGCCGTTGCCGGGACAGTTTGTGCGCAGCCGCGACGACGGCGCCTGCTGGAACAACCCGCAGACCAACACCAAGCTGTGTGCCTGGTGAGATCGGATTTAAGCCGGCCTAAGCTTTGGTTTAAGCCGGCGTAAACGGCCTGATGAGAAAAGTGTTGCGCCGAAGCGTTTCGGCGCCCACATGAAGCCGCAACGCCCGCGGATGGGACAGACTGAAACATGCATCGCGTCATCATCAGCGGCATCGGCGCTGAAATTCCTGAAGCTGTCATCACGAACGAAGAGCTGGTCGAGAGCTTCAACAGCTGGGTCGACACGGAGAACGCGCGGCGCCAGGGCACCGGCGAGCCCTTGCTGCAGAAGTCCGACAGCGACTTCATCGTTCATGCTTCGGGTGTGAAATCCCGTCATGTGATCGAGCGCGAAGGCATTCTCGATCCGACGCGGATGACGCCGCGCATTCCGGCGCGACCCGACGATACGCTGTCGCTGGAAGCGGAGTTCGGCATCGCCTCGGCCAGGAAGGCACTCGATCATGCCGGACTTGAACCGCCCCAGATCGACCTGATCATCTGCTCGGCCTCGCACCACCAGCGTCCCTATCCGGCGATCGCCATCGAAATGCAGGAGGCGTTGGGCACCACCGGAGCCGGCTTCGACATGGGGCTTGGCTGTTCTTCGGCGGCGGCGGCGCTGCATCTGGCGGTCAATCTGGTGCGCTCGGGCGCGCACAAGCGCATTCTGGTGACCACGCCGGAGATCATCACCGGCCACCTCAATTTCCGCGACCGGCAGACGCATTTCATCTTCGGCGACGCCTCGGTGTCGATGGTGGTGGAGGGACTTGCCCAGGGCGACAAACGGCCGGGGCGTTTCGAGGTGTTGGACACGCGCCTGTGGACGCAGATGTCGAACAACATCCGCACCAATCTCGGCTATCACACCCGGACCGCCCAGGATGATCCCTACATGATCAACCTGGAAGGCAATCTGATCAAACAGGTCGGCAACAAGGTGTTCAAGGAAGTCACCGTCGCCGGCCAAAAATTCATCGTCGAGTTCCTGGCCGAGCACGGGTTGACGCCGCAGGCCGTCCGGCGCTTCTGGCTGCATCAGGCCAATGCGCGCATGAATGCGATGATCCTGAAACTGTCGTTCGGCCACGATGTCGATCACGATCGTGCGCCGATGGTGCTGGAGCGGCTGGGCAACACGGCGGGTGCCGGCGCCATCGTGGCGCTGTCGGAGAACCATGCCGACATGAAACCCGGTGATTTCGGCTTGATCTGCGCCTTTGGCGCGGGGTATTCGATAGGCGGCGCGCTTATCAGAATGCTCTAGGCATATTGATATCGAGATGCTGGCCTGACAGGGCCATTCGGACTTTCGAAATCCACCCAGTCCGGCCGTTTCGCGCCTGTCTTCCATTCCCGTTCAGCCTGAACAGACCCTCAACACAGCCTGTGTTGGGGGCTTGCACCAATGCGATCTCGTCTCAGAAAGGAGAGTATCCAATGGTCGATGCCAGATGCAGTTGCGGCGCTCTCACGCTGACGCTTCCAGGACCATCAAGACTGGTTGTCGCCTGCCATTGTCTCGACTGCCAGCGCAGAACCGGCGCCCTATTTGGCGTCGGCGCCTTTTATCCGGTCGACGCCGTCGTCATCTCCGGAACCTCGAAAGAGTTCACCCGCGACGCGGCAAGCGGCGGCGAGGTGCACAGCTACTTTTGTCCCAACTGCGGCTCGACGGTCTATTGGAGAGCCGACCGGTTGCCGTCAATGATCGGGGTTGCCGTCGGTGCGTTGGCTGACCCGAAATACCCGCCTCCCGTCAGGTCGATTTTCGAGCAGTCGAAACATGGTTGGGTTCAGATCGACGGTGCTGTCGACCATTTTTGGCAAAGCAGCGCCGCGGGGAAATCGAGCTGAGCTGGCGTTCGCCGCATCGTGTCTGTCAGGCCGGTGTGAAGGGGACCAGCATCGGCACCCGCCGGGCATAATCGTCATAGGCGCTGCCGAGTTCGCCACGCAGGAAGCTTTCCTCGAGCCTTGCCTTGACGACGATGCCGATGATGAGCAGGGCGGTGCCTGCAATGCCCCAGACCGTACCCTTGGCCGCCATGGTGGCGAGGATGGCGAGCAGCAGTCCGGTGTAGATCGGGTGGCGGACGAGGCCGTAAGGGCCGGTGTCGACGACATGGTGAGCGGCCTTGGCGGTGACCGTGCCCGACCAGAGCCTGCCGAGATGCAGCCGCGCCCACCAAGCGAAGGCGATGCCGACGGCAATCAGCGGGACGCAGATCCAGGCCTCTGCGAGATCAGGCATCCAAAGCCTGAGCCGACCCTCATAGCCGTGCGTGGGAATGAACAGGAGCACCGCACCGGCCAGCCACAGAATCCGATAGCGGGCCTGCGCTTTGAATCCGACGCGCTTCTGCGCGGGGTCTGCCCATAGCGCAGCGGTGGCCCAGCTCACCGCCCAGATCAACCAAAGCAGCGTGATTGCCGTCACCGGCCGCATGAGAACCTCCGCCGACTGTCTGGCCATCACCATGAAGCGGGTGCAGCGCGGCAGCAATGCGGCGGAATCCGGAACCGGCTGCTGTTCCGGTAAGAAGATCGTGGTCCCTGCTCAATCACTCGAGCAGGTGAACATCCACTGCACGCCGAACGCATCGACCAGCATTCCGAAGCTGGTTCCCCAATATTGCCGCGCCAGGGGCACCGTGATCCGGCCGCCTGTGGCCATGCGGGAGAAAAGCTCGCGCATGGCGGCCAGATCGTCGAACTCCAGCATCATGGCGGAGCCTTTCATCGGCTCCGCATCGTCATTGTCGGAGGCATGGAACAGAACGCCGGGACCTTCGAAGCGCGCATGCAGGATCTTTCCGCGCATGGCTTCGGTTCGCACCGGCATGTCGTTGTCGCCCCAGCGCAGCAGGATTGTTTTCAGGCCAAGACCGCACTGTTCGTAGAAGGCCAGTGCCGGCTCGCAATTGGTGGTGAAGAACAGCGAAGGGGAGAGGCGCATCCTGTCTTTCCCTATCTGGTCAGTACGCGGCGGCGGTGGCGGCTGCGACGAGCGCGTCTCCGGTATATTGCCTGTCACCGATGCCCCAGCCGCCGTCGGGCGCGTTGACGATGTTGATCCAGGTGTTTTCGGGCCTGTGCTCGGGCACGCAGAGTTCTGCGACGATCCCGGAAGCGGCGTCGATGAAGGCCTTGCGGGCTTCGACCGAGCCAAGACCGATATTGGGCAATTTCAACTCGATCATGACCACAGGCCGGTTGGCGCCGCCGGCATAGATGTGGTGCGCCGGCAGGACGTGGACCGTGCCGCCGACAATGGCGGTGAAGAAGGAATTGCCGGTGGCGCCGGATGCTTCGATGAGGGCGGCACTGAGGCGCGGCAAGACCTCGCGCTCTCCGGCCTCTGTCAGTACGCCTTCCGGTGCGGTCACGGTGATTGGCATTTGGGCTCTCCTTATCCTCGGGCTGCACGGCCTTGTCGGAAGCTTCCGGCTTGCCATGTTTCGTATCAATTGTTACGTTATGTGAAACGTGCAAGTCAACAGGTTTCGTAGCGATCATTATGGATAATTTGGAAAAGCCGCGCGGCGGCCGGCCGCGAGCCTTCGACCCCGACCGGGCACTGGATGCGGCGATGCATCTGTTCTGGGAGCATGGCTATGAGGCGACGTCGCTTGCCATGCTACGCGAGGCGATGGGGCTGACACCGCCGCAGATCTACAATGCCTTCACCGACAAGGAGACTTTGTTTCGCAAGGCGCTGACACGCTACCACGAGACGGAGATTGGCTTTGCGCTGGACGCACTGAGTGCGCCGGTGCCGACCCGGGAGGCGATCCGGCGGTTGCTGATAGGCGCGGCGGAGGCCTATTCCAGACCCGGCAAGCCCGGCGGCTGCCTGTTCGTCAGCGGTGCGCTGGCGGCCTCGCCGCAGGCGCAAGCCATTGCGGATGAACTCAAGGCCTATCGCAAGGCAAGTGAAGCGGCGATTGCCGAGCGGTTGGCCAGGGGCAGGGCGGCGGGTGACCTGCCGGAAAACCTCTCCGTCGAAGGCTTCGCCAAATACCTGGCCGGCGTCATGAACGGCATGTCGATCCAGGCGCGCGACGGCGCATCGGTCGATGAGTTGCGCCTTTTGGCCCAAACCGCCCTTGCGGCCTTGCCGGACGAAGAGCAAAAACGGAGAGCTTGATTCAAGGACGGAACGCCATGCTGGATCTCTTTCCCGAGGCCGACAAGCCGCTCGAAATCATCGCGGCAAAGAAACTTACCGCCCGCGCGGCAGCGCTCTATGTCGCGCCGGCGGATCATTTCCAGACGCGTGCGGTGGAGGAATTTCGGCTGGGCTTCGACGGCATCTCAGGCGATTTCCATGCCGGACCGACGCGACGCTCGGGCGGGCGCGAACCCTGGTATCCGCGCGGCACCGAAATGCGCAACGAGCGGCAGCTGTCGATCGTCGCTGCGGATGAACTGGCCATTGTCGCCGAGCGGATGGGCTTGGCAGAGATCAAGCCGGAATGGATCGGCGCCAATCTGGTGATCGAAGGCGTGCCGCATCTGTCGATGCTGCCTTCCGGTACGCTGCTGTTCTTCAAGGGCGGCGCGACCCTCAAGGTCGACGCACAGAACGGACCATGCCGTCTCGCCGGAAGATCGATCGCCGAGAATTCTGGAATGGCCGACATTGAAGCCGGTGCGCTGCTCTTTCCCAAAGTGGCCAAACGGCTGCGTGGTCTCGTCGCCTGGGTCGAGAAGCCGGGAACGGTCAGAGCCGGCGAAGAGATTTCGGCGCGGGTGCCGGAGCAGTGGATTTATCAGGCGTAGCCGAGCGTTCTCATCGTGGCCTGAGGGCAGGGCTACGCCGCCCACTGAGCGGCGTAGCAGAAGCGCTAGGCCTCAGTCCTTGCGGTTTTTCTTCGCGCCTTGCGCCATGACCGAAACGTGGTCCCACTTGTCCCAGGTGGCGAGGCGGTTGGCGTATTCCTGGCGGATCATCGGCAGGCCGCCGTCGCCGAAGAACACGCGCAGCGGCGGCTCGGCGGCGTCGACGATGGCCAGCATCGCCGGACCGGTGGCCTCGGGATCGCCGGCGACTGAATTGGCGCGGCGCTCGGCCATCTTGGCGCGGGCAGGCGCATAGGCCTCGATCGGTTTGGAGACCTTGGCGGAGGCGCCGGACCAGTCGGTGGAGAAGCCGCCCGGCTCGACCAGCGTGACATGGATGCCGAATTCGGCGACCTCGATGCTGAGCGACTGGCTGAAGGCTTCCAGCGCCCATTTCGAGGCATGGTAGAGGCCGAGCGAGGCAAAGGCGTTGACGCCGCCGATCGACGAGATCTGGATGATGTGGCCGGAGCGCTGCGCCCGCATGATCGGCAGCACGGCCTGCGTCACCCAGAGCGCGCCGAACACATTGGTTTCGATCTGGTCGCGGGCTTCCTGCTCGCTGACTTCCTCGATGGCGCCGAAATGGCCATAGCCGGCATTGTTGATGACGACGTCGAGCCGGCCGAAGTGCTTGTGCGCCTCGGCGACAGCAGCATCGACGGCTTTCTTGTCGGTGACGTCGAGCTTTATCGCGGCGATGTTGTCGCCATATTTCGCGACCAGATCGGCGAGCGTGCCGGCGTCACGGGCGGTCGCGGCAACGCGGTCGCCACGCGCCAACGCGGCCTCGGCCCAGACGCGGCCAAAACCCTTCGACGATCCGGTGATGAACCAAACCTTGTTTGTCATGATGTGGAATCCTTGCCCCTGCGGGCGCAATTTTGGATGAAAACGGAGGCTTCTCCGCTTTCACGCATATACGGCCTGTCGCGTGATTTTCCAGCGGCGCGGGGAAATCTTTTTTGAACAAGACGCCCTTAGGTCAGGGGTAGTTCACCTGAGACGACCACGCCGGGTCGTCGTGCTTTTGCCAGTAGAGCGCCATCAGCCGGCTGGTGATCGGCCCGACCTTGCGATCGGCGATCGCCGCGCCGTCGATCTGCGTCACCGGCATGATGCCGCCGGCGGTCGAGGTGATGAAGACCTCGTCGGCCGCCTTGAGCGCGGCGACGCTGACGTCGGCGGCGGCGGCGACAAGACCTTCCTCGGCGCAGAGATCGAAGACGGTGCGACGGGTAATGCCGGGCAGCACGCCGATGGCCGGGGTCGACAGTCTGCCGTCCTTGACGCAGAAGGCGTTGAAGCCCGGGCCCTCGGCGACATTGCCGTTGAAGTCGAGAATGAGCGCGGTCTCGGCGCCGCGGTCATAGGCGTCATAGAGGCCGCGCACCAGATCGAGCCAGTGGTAGTTCTTGATGGCCGGATCGATCGAGGCGGGCGGGATGCGCACCTTGTCGCTGATGGCGACACGCAGGCCGCGCTGCAGCTGCTCGGCATTGGCGACCGAGCCGAACGGCACGGCGAAGGCCATGAAGCGGTTGATCGCCTGGCGTGGGTCGCGGCTGAAGGTCGGCGAAGCGCCGCGCGTGCACAGCATTTCGACATAGGCAGCACGATGACCCGAAAGTGCTGCGCAATTGTGCAGGATCTCAGTTATGCCATCTCTGTCGAAAGGAATTGTCATGCGCAGCTTTTCCAGCCCGCCGAAGAAGCGGTCGAGATGCAGATCGAGGCGGAAGAAGCGGCCGTTCCAGACATGCACCGTATCGTAGGTGGCGTCGGAATGCAGAAAACCCCAATCCAGCACCGAAATCTTGGCTTGCGACATCGGCAGGTACTGGCCATCGAGGAAAGCGATGCCGTCGGGATAGGCATGCGGGTCGATATGGCGGTCGCTGACCACAGGCGGCGGCTTTGAAGCCTGTGTTGCCGTCGTCTGGTCCATCGGGGCCTCCTCGCGCGCAGGGCGGGTCATCAGCCTATCGACCCCGGACAGAAGGTATAGAGCCAACCGTCCGACGCTGTTCGTCCTCCCTGACGATGTAGCCGATACATTGGATTGGAGTTGCATTATAATCCAATGGGGCAGAATGGGAGGGGGATATGGGCAGGTTTTGGGCTGTCACTGCGGCCATGATGATTTTCGCCGCCGCGGGCGAAGCCAGCGCGCAATGCACGAAAGAAGGCGACGAACTCTGCCAAAACGGCCAGACCTATCGCTGCGAGAAGACCGGCAGCGAACTGACGCCAATCTTCCAGAACGTGCCTTGCGCGGTGAACGTGCCCGCGCGGACATTTACCGGCATCTGGGTCGGCAGCGGCCACCAGAGCCCGGCGGGTGACGCCGGCGCCGACTGGGCGATCGCCATGACGATCCGGGATGACGGCGCATCGATCGACTATCCGTCACTCGGCTGCGGCGGGTCGCTATCGCAGACGTCGAGGGATGAGACGTCGGCACAATTTCACGAGAGCATCACCTACGGCAAGGACAAGTGCATCGATGGCGGCGATGTCACCGTCCGGTTCTTCAAGGGAAACCTGTCCTGGACCTGGGTCGGGCAAGCCGACGGCCAGCCTTATAACGCCATCGCCGTGCTGACGCGGCAGTAGCGTCTCATTCCTCTTCGTCGTCGGCGTCGAGCAGGCGTGTCGCGCGCCAGCGGGTGAGCACGACGTTGGTCTGCTCGATGACGAAGAAACGCGCCGAGTCGCGGTCATAACCGTCGGCCAGCAGCTTTTCGTAGTCTGTGTGCATGTGGCGGATATGGGCGATCGTCGCCAGCCACACCGCGATCGTCGGCGGCAAGGTTTTCATATGCATCGAGCCGGCGTCAGTGCGGATCTTTTCCATGTCGGCGTAAGGCGCCAGCGGCAGAAGGGCTGTCAGCGCCTTGGCGATGGCGCGGCGGCGGCCGGTCGGCGCTGTCATCGTTCATCACGTCCTTCGATGGTCGCCTCGGCAATGGCGTCGGTCGAAGCGAAGTAAGGCTTGATGTCGATGACCGGCGTGCCGTCGAGCACGTCGATGGCGTCGAGATCGATGCGTCCGGTGCCGATGTCCAACCCGACAAGCCTGGCGACATGCAGGCCGACGGGGTTCGGCCGGGCAGGGGAACGCAGGCCGAATACACCTTTCGCTTCAGCTGCATGGCGGGGTTTCTGCACAATCAGATTCCGCGGCGCGTGATGCAGCCAGGACAGGATGATGACATGGCTGGCGCGCTCCAGTCCACGCAAGCCATCCCGGTAGGGCGCGTCGATGGTCAGCACCGCCGGCTGGCCGGTCTCGCGGGCCGTACGCATGTTCTTCGGGCAGCTCTCCCGCGTCAGCCAAGGCGAGGCGATGCGGCCGATGAAGACGACGCCGGCGTCCGCCGGCATCTTTGCCGGATCCTGGTCCAGCCTCGGCTCGCCTTCGCGTGCCTCGAACATTTCGCGTGGCCCGCTCATTCTGCCCATCTCTGTGTTGGAACCGCACCACATTTTTGGGCGGCACACACTGGAAAATCACGCATGCGGCATTTTCTTGTCCGGAAGCGACATAGCGCTTGCAAGGTTTTGAGAATCGACATAAACATATGTTTATATCTTTTTCAAAGTGAATTGCGCTGAAACGAGAATTCCCTGATGCATGTCTCACTCGACACCATGGTGGACACCTTAAAGGCGGCGGCCGAATCCAGCCGCTTGCGCATATTGGCACTGTTGTCGCGCGGCGACCTCACCGTTTCCGATCTTACCGAAATTCTCGGCCAGTCGCAGCCGCGGGTCTCGCGCCACCTGAAGCTGCTGCTCGAGGCCGGGCTGATCGGCCGCTACCAGGAAGGGTCATGGGCCTTCTTCCGCCTGTCGGATACCGATTCCGCGCGTGACTTCGTCATGGGGCTGGTCTCCAGCATTCGCGGCGCCGATCCACAGGTCGAGCGCGATCTCGAGCGCCTGGCCTCGGTCAAGCGCAAGCGGCAGGACCGCGCCACCGAGTATTTCTCCGTGAATGCCGCAAGCTGGGATCATATCCGCTCGCTGCACGTGCCGGATCGCGCCGTCGAGGCGGCGATGCTGAAACTGGTCGGCAAGCGGCCGTTCCAGTCGATGCTGGATCTCGGCACCGGCACGGGGCGGCTCCTGGAAATCTTCTCGCCGCTCTATCGGCGCGGCGTTGGCATCGACATGTCGCGCGAAATGCTGACCGTGGCGCGCGCCAATCTCGACAAGGCCGGCGTTTCGAACGCGCAGGTGCGGCAAGGCGATATCTTCTCGCCGCCGGTCGAGCGCGATGCCTTCGATCTGGTCACCATCCACCAGGTGCTGCACTATCTCGACGATCCGGCCCGCGCCATCCACGAGGCGGCACGGCTTCTGCGCCCGGCAGGCCGGCTGGTCATCGTCGATTTCGCGCCGCACACGCTGGAATTCCTGCGCGACGAACATGCTCATATGCGCCTCGGCTTTTCCGACCGGCAGATCGGCGAGTGGTTTGCCGAGGCCGGCCTCGATCTCGAAGATGCCCAGGAATTCGAGCCGCGCGGCGGTAACGAGGCCAGGCTTACGGTAAAACTCTGGCTCGGCCGCGACCGGCGCCTGTTGATCGCCGATCCCGCCAATGAGCAGACCAAAGTGAACTCGATAGGGGAAATCGCCTGATGAACCAGTTCCGCTTTTCCCGCCGCCCCGACATTGGCGACAAGGTCAAGGTCTCCTTCGAGTTCTTCCCACCCAAGAACGACGAGATGGAGGCGCGGCTGTGGGACACGGTCACGCGGCTGGAGCCGCTGAAGCCGAAATTCGTCTCGGTCACCTATGGCGCCGGCGGTTCGACGCGTGAGCGCACGGCGCGTACCATCAGCCGCATCCTGAAGGAGACCAGCCTGACGCCGGCCGCGCACATGACCTGCGTCGACGCTGCCCGCCATCAGGTCGATGCGGTGATCCAGGAATTCGCCGACATGGGCGTGAAGCGCTTCGTCGCACTGCGCGGCGATCCGGCCGCAGGCGTTGGTACCGCGTATCGCCCACATGCGGACGGTTACGCCAACGGCGCCGAGCTGGTTGGCGCGCTGAAGGACGCCGGCGATTTCGACATTTCGGTCTCGGCCTATCCGGAGAAGCATCCCGAAAGTCCTGACTTCGCCACCGACATCGACATGCTGAAGCGCAAGGTCGACAATGGCGCGACGCGGGCGATCACCCAGTTCTTCTTCGACAATGATCTCTACGAGCGTTATGTCGAGCGCGCGCGCCGTGCCGGCATCTACATCCCGATCGTGCCCGGCATCCTGCCGGTGCACAATTTCACCCAGGTCGCCAATTTCTCGGCGCGCTGCGGTGCACTGGTGCCGGCGTGGCTGGCCGAGCGCTTCGACGGCCTGCAGAACGACCCGCAGACGCATGCGCTGGTGGCATCGGCCGTCGCTGCCGAACAGGTGCTCGACCTGGTCGAGCGCGGGGTGGGCGATTTCCACTTCTACACGATGAACCGCGCCGACCTCGTCTTTGCCATCTGCCACATGATCGGCATCCGCTCGCACGAGGCGGAGGTGGCCGGATCGGCCGCGGCATAGGGCGGACTGAGTAGCAAAAGGCCGGGTAAAAACCCGGCCTTTCGAATTGGTTAGACTACTTGGTGCTGGCTTCCCCGTCTTGGCGGGTTCAGGGAAGGACGCCCATAATGAGGGCGCCGATGAAAGCAAACGCAGCACAAATCATCAATGCGTTGATCGGCCTCGTAAGTCCCATGACATAGCCTCCTCTTAAAGAGCTATGCCTAGGAGTCTAGGTTCATTTGTGCCACAGGCAAGCGGAAAATGTGCTGCATTGCGACGTAAATGCTGGATTTGCGACCTCGGTTTGGCCGTTAGCCGTTGAAACTCTTCGGCAAAAACCCGCTCCAGACCTGTGAATAAATTGTGGCGGCGACGTGTCGATCCTGTGTCATGGCAGCGCTACCACCGCGAAAGTCGACCTCGACTTTCGCGCCAATACGGAGAACTCAGTTAAGGCGCTCACCGTCTGCCGGACAATCGCCCGTCGATGGTGACGAGCCCGAGCGCGATCAGCACCACGCCGCCGATCTCGAACAGTTCCAGCCGCTCGCCGAGGAACAGGAAACCGAGCAGCATGGCGCTGGCCGGGACGATGAGCGTCACCAGCGAGGCGTTGGTGGCGCCGGCCGAGGCGACGAGGTTGAAATAGAGGATATAGGCAAAGGCGGTGGACAACAGCGCTAGTGCCAGGACTGCCGCCCAGACCGGGGGCGAGGCCGAGAACAGGCCGGCGGGGCCGTGCGCCAGCAGCACGACCGGGATCATGATGATGGTCGAAGCAGTCAGCTGCCCGGTGGCGATGATTGGCGAGGGCACGCCCTTGAAGCGGCGGGCGACCATCAGCGCGACGCCATAGGACAAGGACGCGCCGATCAGCGCGAATTTCGCCCAGGCCGGGCCGCCTAGCCCGGCGAGCAGGCCGGGACCGATCATGACGGCCGTGCCGGCGACGCCGAGCGCGATGCCGGCGAGCTTGTTCCAGGACAGCTTCTCATCCGATGTCAGCGCATTGGCGAGGATCAGCGTCCAGAACGGTGTCGTCGCGTTGAGCACCGAGGCGACACCGGCGCCAAGCTCGGTCTGGCCGGCGAAGATCAGCGAGAAGGGCACGACATTGTTGGTGAAGGCCAGCAGGAAGAACAGCCCGGCGTGCGGAAAGGCGAGGCGGAAGGATGGGCCGCGAATGGCCAGATAGAGCTGCAGCGCGATTGCCGCGATGACGACGCGAAACAGCACCAGAACCAGCGGGTGAAGCTCGGCCACCGCAATGCGGGCGAAGAAGAACGAACCGCCCCAGATGGCGCCGAGCAGCAGCAATTGCCCCCAATCGGCCAGCGTCATCGGTCCGCGTGGTGTTGATGTGGCGGCGACTGCCATGAGTATCGTCCTCCCCAGACGGACTGAATGCCAGTCAGGTGAAAGGCATATCGGGTTTGCCAACAAGGGCCACCCGAAACCTGATCGCTGGCAAACACTGCTGCCACAGAGCTAGCGCCGCTGCGTCAGTGCCGCGAGACACAGAATTGTTTTCATTAGCCGCTAGCATGGATTAATTGTGCGCAGCCGAAGTCGAGGATTCGTCCATGCAGCGATTCGAGAATGCCCGCGAGGCGGCACTGGCGCTTCGCCCGGACGATCCAATCTATTGCTTCCGACCGCAGGTGCTGATGGCGGATGCCAGGCAGTTCATGGGCATGTTCCCCGGCAAGACCGCCTATGCGGTCAAGACCAATGGCGAGCAGATCGTGCTGAAGGCGCTTGTCGAGGCCGGCGTCACCGCCTTCGACGTCGCTTCGCCCGGCGAATTCGCCGCCGTGCGCGCCGTCTCGCCCGATGCCGAGATGCTCTACATGCACCCGGTCAAGGCGCAGTCGGATATCAAGCTGGCGCTGGAGAAATACGGCATCCGCGTCATCTCACTCGACCATGAGGATGAGATCACCAAGGTGACCCGGGTGGTGCGGGCGCTCGACATCGACCCGGGCACGATCAGCGTGTTTGTGCGGGTGCAGACCAAGGGTCACGCCGCCTACGAGCTGTCGAAGAAGTTCGGCGCCGGGCCAGCCTATGCCGTGGAACTCGCCGAGCGGCTGAACCGCACCGGCTACAAGGTGGGGCTTTGCTTCCATGTCGGCAGCCAGATCGAGGATCCCGACACCTATGAGCGGGCGCTGGCCTCGGCCGACTGGGTGCGCAACCGGTTGACCTTCGACATTGCCGGGCTCGATGTCGGCGGCGGTTTTCCGGCCGAATACGGCCATGATCCCAACCGCAAGCAGATCGAGATGCCGTCGCTCGGCCAGATCATGTCGCGGCTGTCCGGCGACCTGAAAGAATATCAGTTCGACCAGATCCCCTTGGTGTCCGAGCCGGGCAGGGTGATCGTGGCGCGCTGCCTGTCGCTGATCGTGCGCGTACTGCTGCGCAAGGGCAAGCGCCTCTACATCAATGACGGCATCTGGGCGTCATTGTCGGATTCGTGGACCGGCAAGATCACGCTGCCGGCCCGCTTCATTCCCGACCCGGCGATCCGGACCCGCAATGGCGACGAGAAGAACATCGTGCCGTTCAAGGTCTGCGGTGCGACCTGCGATTCCGTCGACATCCTGTCCAGGCCATTCTGGCTGCCGGAAACGGTGGACACCGGCGACTGGATCGAGATCGGCCATATCGGCGCCTATTCGCTGTCGCTGAGGACGCGCTTCAACGGCTTTTACCCCGACACATTCGTCGAGGTGACGACGCCGTTCGACGAGGGCGATGCGCCGCAGGGGTTTGCGAGTTTGGAGACGATGGCGGATTAGGGAAATAAGGCAGTAAGGCAGTAAGGCAGTAAGGCAGTAAGGCAGTAAGGCAGTAAGGGAATAGGGGGGCAGCAGTCACTGCTTTCGGGCTGGTTTTTCCCACTGCCCTACTGCCCCATTCCCCTACAATTTCCCCAACAGCTCCGGCGTCGGCCAGCCGTCCACGGGCAATCCCAGCCGCATCTGTTCCTTGCGGATGGCTTCGCGGGTGTTGGTGCCGAGAATGCCGTCGACCGTGCCGACGTCGTAGCCCCGGGCTTCGAGCTTGGTCTGCAGCGCCTTCATCTGCTCGTTGTTGAGGCCCGGCTCGGGGTTGCGCGGATCAAGCGGCGGCGCGCCGGCGAGCCGTGCGGCGAGGTTGGCCGCGGTCAGCGCGTAGGTGAAGGACTGGTTCCATTCGAGATAGACGTCGAAATTGTCGTAGGTGAGGAAGGCCGGACCCTTGCGGCCCATGGGCAGAGCCAGGCCGGCCTTGAGACCCTTGTCGACCAGCGGCGAGCCGTCGGGATTGGTGACGCCCCACTGCGCCCACTGCGTCAGCGGCAATTTGTTGGTGCGCCCGGTCTGGTCCCAAGGCATCTCGTCGGGCACCCGCACTTCCTGGATCCAGGGCTCGTCGCGCTTCCAGCCCCGCGACAGCACCTTGTTGGCGGTGGTCATGATCACGTCCGGCACGCTTTTGCGCAGGTCGATCTTGCCGTCGCCGTCACCGTCGACGCCATGTGTCAGATAATCGGAAGGCAGGATCTGCGTCTGGCCGATCTCGCCCGCCCAGGCACCAGTGACATCGGCCGGCAGCACGCCGCGATCGATCAGCTCCAGAAGCGGCACCAGCTGCTGTCGGAACAACTGCGGACGCCGGCAATCATGCGAAAGCGTCACCAATGCGCTCAGCGTGTGGAAATCGCCCTGCACGGCGCCGAAATCGGTCTCCAGCGCCCAGAAGGCGGTGATGACCGGCGCCTGAACGCCGAACTGCTGGTCGGCGCGGGCGAAGATATCGGCGTATTTCTTCATGTTCGCCGCACCTTGCTTCAGCCGGTAGGCCGAGATCATGCGGTTGGAAAATTCGACAAAGGTCTGGGTGAAGACGCCCTGGGCGCGGTCGCGCGCCAGCGCCCTCTCGTCGATCTTGGCATCCTCCAGCGCGTCGAGTCCGACGGCGCCGACGCCGGCCGCCTTGGCTTCCGCCGCCACGCCCTGTTTCCAGGATTCGAAATCTCCGCCGCATTGCTGCGCCATCGCCGGCAAGGCCGCGGCGCACAGGAATAGCGCCGCGAGGGCTTGGGAACGCAGTCGCATCAGCTTCCTTTCGAAACGAAGAGGGCATTGTCGTGCTTGGCTGGAAACCCAACGCCCTGAATTACCGGCGGTTGCACTTTTTACCGCTGGCTGTGTCGAAAAGCAGGCGGCAGGCCCGGTGTCAACGGTTCTTCTGCCGCAGCGCCTCGTTGAAGGCGGTTCGCTGCCGTTGAACCCGGTTCAACGGGAGCTCTGCTGGAACAACTTGGTCCAAGGATTTGCTGCCGTTGAACATGACGTCAACGGGTGTTCTGCCGCAGCCACTTATTCCAGGCAGCTTCGCTGCCGTTGAAGACGTTGATGTCGGACTTGCCGGTCATGCCGGGGACAATACCGGTTCCGGTGTACTGCCAGAAGGTGAAGGGGTGGCTGCCATACTTCTCGCGCGGATGGCCGGCGACGGAGCGCAGCCAGTAGGGATAGCCGCGGAAGGTCGCCAGCTCATTGTCGTCGAAGAAATCGACCGAGGTGTAGATGATCGGCTTCTTGCCGTAGTGGCGCTCGACGATCTCGAGGAAGGTGGTCATCTCCGCGCGCACCGTGGCGGCGTCGGGACGCAGCCTGCAGGTCGGCGAGTTCGGGTTCCATTCCATGTCGAGGACCGGCGGCATGGCGGAGCGGTCGACGGGAACATTCTGGATGAACCAGCGCGCCTGCTGGGCGGCCGGGGTGCAGAAATAGAAGAAATGATAGGCCGCCCGCGGAACACCGTTGGCTTTCGTGCGCGCCCAATGCTCGTTGAAATATTCATCGAAGCGGTCGCCGCCCTCGGTCGCCTTGATGAAGGCGAAGGAGATGCCGCTGGCCTTGGCGGTCGGCCAGTCGACCGAGGTCTGGTACTTGGAGACGTCGGTGCCGTGGACGGCATAGTTCCACGGCGCGCCGCTGTCCCATTCATGCGGTTTGGAATCCTCGAAGCGCGGCGCGCGCACTGCGACCGTCGGGCTGCTGGAAGCGGACGGCGACAGTGGCGACAGATCGTCCACGGTCGAGCAGGCGCCAAGCAGCGCCATCATGAAAAGAGCCGCAAGACGGCGCATCACAACTTCCAAGCCGGAATCAGCCGGTCGCTGATGGGTCTGTGAACTGATGGCCGGTCTGGCCCCTCCGAACGATCGCCCCACGCATCGCTCAGCATATCCTGTGATGGCCGATCATGGTTGATAATCCGTTGATGCGCTCGACAGGAGCCCTGATTTGCGGAAGCAATGGCGGCAATTCGATGACATAAGGGTCGGGCGAAAGCCCAGGAGGAAGCAGATGCGGATCGTCGTCAAGATCGTCAAATGGCTGCTTGGCCTGATCGTGCTGGCGGTCGCCGCGCTGTTTGCCTGGCTTTACATCGCGCCGCCGGAATTGATCCGCGTCGGTTCCGGCTATTCGGCCAAGATCATCTGCTCGAGCGTCTTCATCGCGGGGCGCGACCCCAATGAGGTGCTTGCCGTCGACGTGCAGGCGCCCGGACACCCGCTGCTGCGGCTGATGCGGGTCTCGGTCGACAAGAACAGGGGGACGGTTTCGGCGGGCCTGCTGGGCTTCCTCGGCAAGAGCGAAGCGGTTTCCCGCGACGGGCTGGGCTGCGCCTCGGTTCCCGACGGCGATGTCGGCAAGGCGCGACGAACGGCGATCCATGCCGAACCCGCGGCAACCAGCCAGGACACGCTGTGGCCCGAGGGCGAGCGGGTCGACGCCTCGCAGGATCCGGTAATTGCAAAGCTGCTGGACGATGCGGCGCTGACTGGCGCCGGCATGCGTGCCGTGGTGGTGGTCAAGAACGGCCGGGTCGTCGCCGAACGTTACGGCGACGGCTTTTCGGCCAAGACGCCGCTGCTCGGCTGGTCGATGACCAAGACGGTGAACGCCGCCATCATCGGCACGCTGGTCAAGGACGGCAAGATGGCCGTCGACAACAAGGGCCTGTTCGCTCCCTGGAAGGCGGACGGGCGTGCCGCCATCAGCCTTGCCGACATGATGGCGATGTCGAGCGGGCTGGAGTTCAACGAGGACTATGGCGACGTCGCCGATGTCACGCGCATGCTCTATCTCGAGCCAGACATGGCGGGTTTTGCCGAATCAAAGCCGCTGACCGGCGAGGTCGGCAAGGTGTTTTCCTATTCGAGCGGCACGGCGGTGATGCTGTCGCGCCTCTGGCAGGACGCGATCGGCGACAAGGCCAAGGCGCTGACATGGCCACGCAGTGCGCTGTTCGAACCGCTCGGCATGCACAGCGCGGTGCTCGAGACAGACGAGCAGGGCACGTTCGTCGGCTCGTCCTATCTCTACGCCACCGCGCATGACTGGGCTCGCTTCGGCCAGTTCCTGCTGCAAGGCGGAGTGTGGAACGGCAACCAGGTCCTGCCTGCCGGTTTCGTCGACTGGATGCGCGAGCCGGCGCCGGCCTCGAAAGTCTATGGCAAGGGCCAGTTGTGGATCGAAGCGCCAGGCGATGAGGAAAATCCTGGCGCCGGCGTTGCCGCCGGCCTGCCCAAGGACACCTACTGGATGGAAGGACATGACGGTCAGACCGTCGCCATCATTCCGTCGGAGCAATTGGTGATTGTGCGGCTGGGGCTAACCCCGGCCAAGCTCGGTTATCGCCCGCAGACGATGGTGGGGGCGCTGGTGAAGGCGCTGCATTAGCTTGCCGAGGAGAGACGAAGGTGGGCGTTTTAAGTGTCGGCGATGATCTGCCGGTATGGGGCGGCGGTAGGCGAATAATCTATTCGATCATCGAGTACGCGATCGGTACGATTGGTGAGAGACCTTACCTAAACACACTCAAGGAGAGCTTCGATCACGGTTATAATCATGCCGATCTGGGCGCCTTGACCCGATATGAGTTAAGCGAATTTCGGGATGCTGCGGCAAGCTATGCGCGAAACATTCAATGGAAGCGGGAAGGACTTAAAGACTGCGAAGAGTTGATGCGGGGTCTTCTAGACCTCGTCGAGGTGCGACTGACGCAACTCACGACGCATTGATGGACTTTCCAATCACCGCCAGCCAAGCATAGCCGCGATAAAGCGTGCGGAAACGGAAGGTTGCGCCGGTTCGCCGTGATTCTGATTCCAGAACTTCGCGCAGCGATTCACGCGGCAAGACGTGGAATTTTCTGAGCCAGCCGCGCAGCAGAGTGCGGAACCAGTTGGGCAGGCCTTCCTGCTGGCCGAAATCGACGATGTGCAGCGAGCCGCTGGGGGACAGCGCGGCCAACGCCGCCGACACCGTCTTTTCCCAACCGGGGATCATCGACAGCGAATAGGAGACGAAGACGCGGTCGAACCGCTCGATGCCATAAAGCGCGGCGGCGTCGAAATCGGTGGCGTCGCCCCTTGCCAGCGTGACGTATCTGGACAGGCCTTCGCGGTCGATCGCCTTGCTGGCCGTCTCCAGCATCTCGGCCGAAATATCGAGGCCGAAGAAGCGGGCATCGGGATAGCGGCGTGCGGCGAGGATGATGTTGCGGCCGGTGCCGCAGCCGAGTTCCAGAACGGTGCCGCCGGCCGGCACCTCCAGCCCATCGATGAGCCGGTCGCGGCCGAGCAGATAGTATTTGCGGGTCAGGTCGTAGATGTGGCGCTGCCAGCGGTAGACGCCGTCCATCAGTTCGGCGTGGCTGGCCGGCAACTCCGTCGTGCTCATGCGGGGCGCTTCACATAGAGGTGGAAGCCGCCATAGATGGCCGAGCGGTCACGGGCCGAGAATTCGCGCGACGCCTCGTCCTGATAGTCCCACTGGTCAAGCAGCGAGGTCGAGACACGGCCCGGCAGCAGGCTGGGCTCGGCGGCGGTGCGGAAGATGACGCGGGCGCCGGCCGAAGCGGTGCGGCTGATTTCCGACCACAGCGCATTGAGCTGGTCGTCGGTCATCCAGTCCTGGGCATCGAGCAGGATGAAGCGATCGACGGTGCCGGCATCCTTGCCGGCGAGGAACTCGATCAGATTGGCATGGTGGATGGCGACGCGGTCGATATTGCCGCGGATAGTGTCGTAGTTCCGCTTTTCCAGATAGGCGGGCAGGGCGGCCTCGCCGGGTTCGGGATAGCGGCGGGCAAAGGCTTGCCAGGCGAAGTAATTGTTTTGCAAGGGAAAATCGCAGGCGAGCTTTTCCAGCCGGGCCTTCAGCACGCTGGCCATGGTGCCGTCGCCTGATGTGATCAGCGAATCGTACTGCGCCGGCGGAATGCCGAGGCCGAACAGGGAGGCCTTGCGCGACGTAGCCCATTTCAGCAGCGGGTTGTCGAAGACCGGCGCCAGTTCCTCGTTGAAGAAGCGGCGCTGTTCGCCGATGTTTTTGGCCTCCATCATGCGCGCCGGGTTGACGCCGAAGAACTTCGCCGTGCGATGGCCCATGGCGATGAACAGGCCGAGCAGGCCGGTCTGGTAGAAATTGCGGTCGAAGACACCGATGCGCCGGCGGCCGCGCCAACTGCGGTGTTCCCAATAATGGCGGCTGACCGGATCGAGATGCGGCGCGATGAACCGGTCATAGGCTTCCGAATTGTGACTGGTGTCGGCGGCGCCGAAGAAGCGGAACAGGTCGCCCTGCGACGGCAGGCGGCGCACCGCCTCGAGCTTCATGCGGTTCAGCGCGATGTGTGCGGCGTTGAGGTCGACGGCGTCGACTTGTGCCGGCGAGCGGGTCAGGTAAGCCAGGATGTTGCAGCCGCCGGAGGCGATGGTGACGACGCGGTGACCCTGGCCAAGCTGCATCGCCTCCATGTCGACATCGGGGTCCTCCCAGATCTGTGGGTAGACCAGCCCGGAAAACAGGAAGGCGAACAGCCGCTCGGAGATGCCGGCTTTCGAAAGCGCGCGGTTCTGGTAGACGGCTTTTCCAACTTCCTTGCCGCGGCGAAAAACCAGATCCGAGGATACGTCTGTCATGACAAAGTGATTCCCCATTTGCTTTGTCGCAAGCGGGTAGCGCTCGGCGATGACAGATGGATGACAGCAGCCGGCTTGCTGTAGCGCGCAAAATCATTTGGCACTGATTTTCCCTCCCGGATATTTCAGTCGAAGATGTCCGAGCAGCACCTCCCTTTTCACGGGATGTGGTCGCGGTGTGTTTTCCTCTCAGATGGCGACTGGTTATGGTCGGCTACAGGGAGCGGGCCAATGGGGAATCTCACAGTCGAGTTGTTGCACGACGGCGATTCCATGAAGCGCTCCGACGTTCAGGCAGACAGCAATATCGAGGCCCCGAAAGTGTGGGGACCGGTGAAGATGCCATCCCCTGACGGCTATAGACGCGACATAGATGGGTTGCGTTCCATCGCTGTCATCTTGGTCTTGGCGTTTCACGCTTTCCCGGCTCTTGTTCCGGGCGGATTTATCGGCGTTGATATATTTTTCGTGATCTCTGGTTACCTTATCACTTCGATCGTCGTCAGGGACACGTTCACATACAAGCGTTTCTACGCGAACCGCGTCCGCCGCATATTCCCGGCGCTTGTCTTGGTGCTGGCGTGTGTTTTTGCTCTGGGGTGGATACTATTCGACCTTGAGGAGATGACCAGATTAAGCAAGTCGATTTTAGCCTCGTCGCTCTTCGTTCCAAATTTTCAGTTCTGGCGCGAAGTTGGATATTTCGATGCGGCATCCGAAACAAAGCCGCTGCTACATCTTTGGTCTCTAGGGGTTGAAGAGCAATTCTACGTTGTCTGACCGCTGTTTTTGGGCGCGTTGGTCTGGCTCAAACGGCCTGTTTTGGTGCCTCTCATCCTAGTTACGGTGGTGTCTTTCGCGGTCGGCATTTGGTTGTCCTTCCGAGACCCGACTGTCGCCTTCTATGCGCCGTGGTCAAGAGCTTGGGAGCTTTCGCTAGGGGAATTGTCGCGACCCTAAGTTTCAGGGGGCATGGCCGTGACGCGGCATCTTATCGAACAGATTTTTTCGGCGTCGTCGCGATCCTGGCGATATCGGCAGCGGCGTTTTTTCTAGGCCCGAAGTCCTTCCTGCCGAACATAGTTGCTGCTCTGGGCGTAGCAGCGCTGATCTGGGCTTCGTCCGGATTGGTGAACCATATGCTTGGGAGCAGGCTGCTGGTCGCTATCGGATTGATCAGCTATCCCCTGTATCTTTGGCACTGGCCGCTCCTCGTCTTCGCAAGAGCATACGATGGCGGCCCGCTTTCAACCCCGCAAACATTTGCCTGCTTGGGGGCAAGTTTTGGTCTGGCGGCGGCGACGTATTGGCTTGTCGAAAGACCCATTAGGTTTGGAACGTGGAAGCGATGGAGCCTTGGACCTCTGGTGGGCGCCACCGCGCTCTTAGGGGCATTGGGGCTTGCCGGCGCGTCTACGCAGGGGTTTCCTCTGAGATTTCCACTAGAAATTCGCGATATTCTCGCCTACGGCCACTATGAGCATGCCAAAGATGGGCGTGCCATGGAGTGCTGGATAAGAAACGACGATCCATTCACGGCTTTTGCCCCGAAGTGCGCCCTCAAACCGTCGGTCGGCGGACAGAGACGGTTGCTTGTGTGGGGCGACTCCCATGCCGCTCGGCTTTATGCTGGTATGAGAGCCGCGCTACCGCGTGACATCGATATCGCACAATTTACCAAAGACAGTTGTCCACCTCTGCTTAACCTAAGTGGACCATGCGGAGAAAGTAACCGTTCTGTTCTCGACGAAATCCGACGCAGTAACCCCGATACAGTCATATTGTTTGCAGTGTGGGGTTTGTACGGGAATTGGGGAAATGGTGCCGCCCTCGAACATGATCTCGCGGAAACAATTGCTGGGATAAAAGCATCTTTGCCCGCGAAGATAGTGGTCGTAGGGCCCGCGCCCGTATGGTCCGATGCCTTGCCTAAACTGGTATATTTGTCGTGGCGAGATTCCGGCAAAGCGTTGCCCGACCGACTGAGCCATGGGTTCAAGACAGACATCTTTGAAAATAGCGCCGAGATGGCTGACATCGCCAAAGCGGCTGGGGCCTCTTATGTTTCGTTGGCTGCTCTCTTTTGCAACGATGCCGGCTGTTTGACGCATGTCCCGGCAGATCGTAGCAGACTCACATCGTGGGATTACGGCCACCTCACGACTGATGGGGCGGCCATGGTGACCACATACATGGTTGGACAACAGCTATTACCCTGACAGTAAGAGCTAGGCTGGCTGGCGGCGGCTCTTATTTCTTTGCTGTGCCATGGTCGGTGCCACAGCGTTTTTGGTTCCAAATTCGCGGCCGATTTTTGGACCGATCCTGCATCTTCCTGCGGATTCAGAGCGTGTTTCCGCCGATTCTCACCTTTTCCCAGTTTCAGCCGGCAGATGCCAACCGATCTTGCACCCTTACAGCTTGCCAAATCCACCCGGCGTCGGTGTCGTCAGGATGACAGCCTCCCCTGCATCGAGCACGGTCTGGTCGCAGGCCTTCAGTACCTCGACCGCCCCGTCCTTGCGACGAACCTTGGTCGAGCCGACCTCGCCGTCGCCGCCACCGTCCAGTCCCTGCGGCGGGCGGTTGCGGTGCGAGGACAGGATCGCGCACTCCATCTTTTCGAGAAAGCGGATGGTGCGTTTGGTGCCATCGCCGGCGCTCCATTTTCCCTTGCCTCCCGATCCTTCGCGGATGTGGAAATCCTCCAGCACCACGGGAAAGCGCAGTTCCAGCACTTCCGGATCGGTGAGGCGCGAATTGGTCATGTGGGTGTGGACGCCGGAGGTGCCGGCAAAGCCGCGACCGGAATTCATCCGGCCGGCCGGCGAGCCGGAGCAGATGGTTTCGTAATATTGATACTGCTTGTTGCCGAAAGTCAGGTTGTTCATCGTTCCCTGCGCATTGGCCATGGCGCCCATGGCGCCGAACAGCGCATTGGTGACGTGCTGCGAGGTCTCGACATTGCCGGCAACGACGGCGGCAGGGTAGGCGGGCTTCAGCATGCAGCCGTCGGGAATAATGATGTTGATCGGCCTGAGGCAGCCGGCATTCATCGGGATCATGTCCTCGACCATAACGCGGAAGGCATAGAGGACGGCGGCGCGGGCAACGGGCTCCGGCGCATTGAAGTTGTTCTTCATGACAGGCGACGTGCCGGTGAAGTCGACCGTCGCTTCGCGCTTTTGCCGATCGACAGTGATCTTCACCTTGATCACCTGGCCGGTATCGGTCGGGTATTCGTAATGCGAGCTGTCCGGCAGCCGCTCGAGCACGCGGCGCACGCTTTCGGCCGCATTGTCCTGGACATGGCCCATATAGGCCTCGACGACATCGAGGCCGAAATGCGCGACCATCTTGCGCAGCTCGGCGACACCTTTCTCGTTGGCGGCGATCTGCGCCTTGAGGTCGGCAATGTTCTGATGCGGGTTGCGGGCCGGATAGCTGTGGTCGGTGAGCAGCGTATGCAGCTCTTTTTCGCGGAATTTACGGCGGTCGACGATGCGGAAATTGTCGAACAGCACGCCTTCCTCGTCGACCGTGGTGGCGAGCGGCGTCATCGAGCCAGGGGCGGTGCCGCCAATATCGGCGTGGTGGCCGCGCGAGGCCGCCCAGAACAGGATGTTCTTTTGAGCATCGTCGAAGACGGGCGTCACCACGGTGATATCAGGCAGATGCGTGCCGCCATTATAGGGTGCGTTCAAGGCAAAGACGTCGCCGGGATGGATGTCGCCGGAGTTCAGCCGGATGATGGTTTCGACCGAGCGATCCATGGAGCCGAGGTGCACCGGCATGTGCGGCGCGTTGGCGACCAGTGCGCCGGTGTGGTCGAAGACGGCGCAGGAAAAATCCAGCCTTTCCTTGATGTTGACGGAGTAGGCGGTGTTCTGCAGCGTCACGCCCATCTGCTCGGCGATCGACATGAACAGATTGTTGAAGACCTCCAGCATGACCGGATCGGCTGATGTGCCGAGCGCAGCGGCGCGCACTTTCCTTGCCGAGCGGCGGATCACGACGTGGTTGAGATTGGTGATTTCGGCTCGCCAGCCCGGCTCGACGACGATGGTCTGGTTGGGCTCGATGATCAGCGCAGGGCCAGCCACCAGATTGGATGGGCGCAGGTTCTCGCGACGATGGATGCCGGCTTCATGCCACCGGCCTTCGGTGTAGATTCGTCGCGTTCCGGAAGCGCCGGCTTCAACCCTTGCAGGGCCGGCGGGCGCATAGGCTTCGGCGCTGCTTTCGCCGATCTCACTGCCCTCGACGCCGACCGTCTCGACGATCATCGGCTTGTCGTCGTAGACGAAGCCGAATTGCGCTTTGTGGGCGATTTCGAAATCGCGCTTCGCCTGGGAAATCGAGTCAGTCTCGAAATTCATCGGCAGTGTCGTGTCGGTGCCATCATAGCGAATGTGCAGCATCGGCTTGGTGGCAACCGCGTCCTCGGCGATGCCTTGCGCCGCGAGTTCGGCAATGACGGCTTTTCTCAAGACGGCAATGAGGGCGTCGATCTCGGTTCTCGACTCTTCGGCAAGCGGCCTGAGCAGCGCCTGTTGGCGTGAGGCAAAGACCGAGGCCAGACCGATGCCATAGGCCGAAAGCAGGCCGGAGAAGGGATGGATCAGCACCGCCTCCATGCCGAGCGCATCCGCGACCAGGCAGGCATGCTGGCCACCGGCGCCGCCGAAGCAGTTGAGCAGATATTCGGTGACGTCGTAGCCGCGCTGCACGGAAATCTTCTTGATGGCATTGGCCATGTTCTCGACGGCGATGGTGACGAAGCCTTCTGCAACCGCTTCCGGCGAGCGGCCATCGCCGATCTCGGCGGCCAGAGCGCTGAATTTCTTACGCACGGTGCCGACATCGAGCGGTTCGTTCTGGCCGGGGCCGAAAATGGCCGGGAAGAAATCCGGCTGCAATTTGCCCAGCATGACGTTGGCGTCGGTGACCGCCAGCGGCCCGCCGCGCCGGTAGGCGGCGGGGCCGGGATTGGCACCCGCAGAGTCCGGTCCGGCGCGAAAACGGCCCGCCTCGTAGTGCAGGACCGAGCCGCCGCCGGCGGCGACGGTGTGGATGCGCATCATCGGGGCGCGGACGCGAACGCCGGCGACTTCGGTGTCGAAGGCACGCTCATACTCGCCATCATAGTGGGCGACGTCGGTGGAGGTGCCGCCCATGTCGAAGCCGATGACCTTGTCGAAGCCGGCGAGCTTCGCCGTCTCGACCATGCCGACGACACCGCCGGCCGGACCCGACAGCAGCGCGTCCTTGCCCTGGAACATGTCGGCGGCGGTGAGGCCGCCAGAGGACATCATGAACATGAGGCGAGGGCTTTCCCTCCTCCTCGAGGGGAGGGTGGCGGCAAAGCCGCCGGGTGGGGTCGGATCGACCGGGCTCCGCGTTTTAGCGGTGCCTTCTGAGAGAACCCCCTCTGGCCGCTTTGCGGCCATCTCCCCCTCGAGGGGGGAGAGTACGCCCAGCTCTCCCGCCACTCTCTGCACATAGCGCGACAGGATGGGCGAGAGATAAGCGTCAACCACGGTGGTGTCGCCGCGGCCGACCAGCTTGATCAGCGGCGAGACCTCATGGCTGACCGAGACTTGGGCGAAACCGATCTTGCGGCAGACCTTTGCCACCGCCTTCTCGTGATCGGGGTATTTCCAGGCATGCATGAAGACGATGGCGACGGCATCGATGCCGTCGGCCTTGGCCTGCTCGATCGCCGGCCGGCAAGTGGCGATGTCGAGCAGCCGTTCGACACAGCCATCCGCGAGCACGCGCTCGTTGATTTCGATGACGCGCTCATAGAGCTGCTCGGGAAGGATGATCTCCTTGGCGAAAATGTCGGGCCGCGCCTGGTAGGCGATCCGGAGCGCATCGCGAAAGCCCTTGGTGATGAGCAGGAGCACACGGTCGCCCTTGCGTTCCAGAAGCGCATTGGTGGCAACCGTCGTGCCCATCTTGATGTCGCCGATCAGGCCGGAGGGTATCGCGGCGCCAGGTTCAAGGCCGAGCAGGTCGCGGATGCCCTGGATGGCGGCATCGGCATAGGCCTCGGGGTTCTCCGACAACAGCTTGCGCGGATGCAGTTCCCCTTGCGGGTCACGGCCGATGACGTCGGTGAAGGTGCCGCCGCGATCGATCCAGAAATCCCATTTCGCGGCCATGGCTGTAGTCTCCGGCATTTTTCGTTTTCAGCTTTCGTTGTTAATGGGCCGACGCGCCAGCAGCAACGCATCCCGTTGATGTTACATGCGGAAACGCAACGTTACGAAACTCATGGCCGCGTGGCGCATTGTCTCTCCGAGCGCTCACTGCAATTTGAGCGTGTATTGAAGGAGAAATATTATGAAAAAGCTCATTCTGGCGTCCCTGTCCGCGATTGCCCTGCTGGGCGTCGCAGCGTGCAGCGACAGCGGCAAAGGCACTGACACCACCACCACGCAGAGCACCAATCCGCCGGCCGCGGAGCAGCCGATGAAGCCTGCGGCCCCGGTCGACAAGTCGACCAAGCCTGCCGAGCCGGCTCCGGCAACGCCTGCTCCCGCGCCTGCGCAGTAGTTCGTAAAGCAGTGAGAGTGTCTTGGGAGGAAGGGCCGGCGCCTCGCCGGCCTTTTCTTGCAAAGGAGCCATCGGGACCGCCAAGGCGCCTCTCGGTCGCAGGCCCGGACGGGCCGTTATTGGCTTGATAGCGGGGACCGGTTGGCTCTATGAAGCGGTCCATGTCGATTTGGGATCGCCTCGGCGAGTTTATCACTCGGGTATCATCTTCAGCGACGACGGGCGTTGCCGACGTCGTCGAGGCTGTGCGAACAGTATTCTCCGGCGATGCCGACCTGCGCCGCCGCGTCGCCTTCTCGGTGGCGATGATCGCGCTTTCGGCCAAGATGGCCAAGGCCGACGGCATCGTCACCCAGGACGAGGTGCGCGCGTTCCAGGAAATATTCGAGGTGCCGCCGAAGGAGACGCGCAACGTGGCGCGGTTGTTCGAACTTGCCCAGCAAGATGTGGCCGGGTTTGAGATCTATGCCGAGCGCATGGCGCAGATGTGCGGCTCCGGCCATTCGAACTGCGTGATGCTGGAAGATATACTGGACGGCTTGTTCCACATCGCCAAGGCCGACGGGGTGGTGCATGAGGGCGAGGGCATCTTCCTGCACCGTATCGCCGAAATTTTCCGCATCGACGAGGTGCACTACGAAGCGATCATGGCGCGGCACGTCAATCTTGGCGCCGGCGACCCCTATGTCGTGCTTGGCATCGAGCGCGGCAAGCCGTTCGAAGAGGTCAAGAAGCGGTATCGCAAGCTGGTGTCGGACAACCATCCGGACCGGCTGATCGGACGCGGCCTGCCGCAGGAATTCATCAAGATCGCAACCACAAGGGTCGCGGCGATCAACGCCGCCTATGAGATGATCGAGCGGGGCCTGCGGCACGCATGAGCGGCTTCCTGCCCGACGAGCCGAGCGCCGAGGTCAGGGTATCGCCGAATTTCGGGCCGCGGCGCGACGCGCCGGGACCCGATATGATCGTGCTGCACTATACCGGCATGGCGACGGGGGCGGGAGCTGAAGCCTGGCTGTGCGATCCTGCGAGCGAGGTTTCGGCGCATTATCTCGTCCATGAGAATGGCCACATCGTGCAGATGGTCAGGGAAAGTGAGCGCGCCTGGCACGCCGGCAAGAGTTCCTGGTTCGGACGCACCGACATCAATTCCTGCTCGGTCGGCATCGAGATCGTCAATCCGGGCCATTCGTTGGGCTATCCCGGGTTCCCCCGGCGCCAGATCGATGCGGTGATCGGCCTGTGCAAGGGGATTGCCGGTCGGCATGCGATCCCTGCCAGGCGCGTGCTGGCGCATTCCGACGTGGCTCCGGGACGCAAGATCGATCCCGGCGAGAAATTCCCATGGGCTGCCCTGTTCAAGGCCGGTGTCGGCCATCTCGTACCAGCTGCCCCCATCAGGCGGGGGACCGCGCTGAAGCCCGGAGACAGCGGTGCCGATGTCGAGGCACTGCAATCGACGCTGGCGCTCTATGGCTATGGTGTTGAGATATCGGGCATTTTCGACCATCAGACGCGGATCGTCGTCGAGGCCTTCCAACGGCATTTCCGGCCCCGGCTGGTCGACGGGCTGGCCGACGACTCGACGATGCGCACGCTGCAAGAATTGCTTGCTTCCATGAGAAGCTGACCCGGGTCAAAGCGCTGCCCAACTAATCTTCCCCCCGTCAGGTTACAAACTGTCACTCAAAGTGACTTGCCCCGCCTTCATTGGCGCCAATTGAGGCTTCAAAGGGGAATTCGTACAGTTTGTCGGATGTCTAACCCCCCGGATGTTCCGATACTAATCAAGCAGCGCCGCGCGAACATCTTCGCGTCGTCCAGACAGAACAGGATCACATGCAGAAATTGACCGTTGCAACGGCAGCTCTTGCTGCCGGCGTAATGACTTTTGCCTTCAACGCGGCCGACGCCGCGCCGGTAAGCCCACGGGCCGATCAGGGGCTCGTCGCGGGGACCGCCAAGGGCAAGGTCATTTCGGCCAAGCGCAGCAGGAGTGTGAAGGCAAGGGCGAAGCAGGCTTCCGCAAAGGCGAAAAAGGCCAGCTGGACCAAGGCCAAGAAATCCATCGCCAAGGCCAAGCTTGGCCGCAAAACCATCGACATGACGACCACGGCATCGATCGGCCTTAGGAACGTGGCTGCGTCGACGGCAGCGGTGGCCAGCAGCGGCCAGTATTCCGCGATCGTCGCCCGCTATGCGGCGAGCTATGGCGTTCCAGTATCGCTGGCTCATGCCGTCATTACGATCGAGAGCAACTATCGACCGAACATGGTCGGCAGCGCCGGCGAGATCGGCCTGATGCAGATCAAGCCGGCGACGGCGCGCATGATGGGTTACAACGGCTCGGCCAAGGGGCTGTTCGATCCCGACACCAACATCAAGTACGGCATGAAGTATCTGGCCTTGGCGCAAAACCTTGGCGGCGGCACCACCTGTGGCACGATCCTGAAATACAATGCCGGCCATGCCGCGACGCGGATGAACCCAATCTCGGCCGCCTATTGCAGCAAGGTCAAGGTTCAGATGGCGGCGCTTTGATTGCAAGTTGCGAGAGCCGGCGGACAAGCCGGCTTTTTCATTTGCGTTTTCCCGGCTGAACCCCTTTATACGCCTTGCCAGCTGGCTGGGCGGCCGCACTCGCAAACGCCGAAAGGCCGCGAGTGAGGAAAGTCCGGGCTCCATGGAGACACGGTGCCGGTTAATGGCCGGCGGGGGCGACCCCAGGGAAAGTGCCACAGAAAGCAAACCGCCACGACTTTGTCGGGGCAAGGGTGAAAGGGTGGGGTAAGAGCCCACCGCGCGACTGGCAACAGGAGCGGCACGGTAAACCCCACCGGGAGCAAAACCGAATAGGGGCGGTGCGAGGGGAAAACCCTCGAGGGCTGTTTCCGGCTCACCGTCCGGGTAGGTTGCGTGAGGCGCATGGCAACATGCGCCCAAGATGAATGGCCGCCACGTTCTCGTCCCGCAAGGGGCGAGGGCCATACAGAACCCGGCTTACAGGCCAGCTGGCAGTTTCTCCCCGAAGAGAAATCCTTTGAGATCAGCGGGTTGCGCCCTCGGGCGCGCCTGTCGATTCAAATCTTTTCAGCTGCTCGCCGATAGGAACCAAGCTCGACCGTCACGTGAAGCTGGTGCGGTTAGCCGCTGATCTTGTCCAACGATGTTTCGATCGCCTTCCAAAGCTCTTCCACCGGTTCACAGCCTATCGAGAGTCGTACAAAGCCGGGCGGCACCGCGTCGCCTCGCTTCGAACGCCGCTCGGCCGACGTGTGGACGCCGCCGAAGGAGGTCGCGGCCTCGATCGGTTGGCAATTGTTGATGAAATCCTCGGCCTTGTCCTCCGAGGCGAGTTCGAATGAGATGAGGAAGCCGAAGCGTTCCATCTGGGCGCGGGCGAGGTTGTGCGAGGGATCGCTTTCGAGGCCCGGGAAGCGCAGGCCGCTGACCGCTTTGTGGCCTTGCAGTCGTCGCGCGATCACTTCCGCCGAGGAACACATGCGGTCAAAGCGCACGTCGAGCGTTTCCAGGCCGCGATGCACCAGCCAGGCTTCGAACGGCCCCGGAATGCCGCCGGCGGTCTCGCGCCAGCCTCTCACGGCCGAGATGATCGCTTCATCGCGGCTGGCGACGTGGCCGAACAGCACGTCGGAATGGCCATTGGGCGCCTTGGTGTCGGCTGCAACGACGATATCGGCGCCGTGGTCGAGCGGCCGCTGGCCGAAAGGCGTCATCGTCGTGTTGTCGACGACGACAATCGCGCCGGCCCGGTGAGCGGCCTCGGCGACGGCGGTGATGTCGCAGATGTCCAATCTCGGATTTGAAGGGGTTTCGACGTAGGCGAGGCGATAGCCCTCGAAGCCGTCGTCGAGGAAAGTCGATGTCGGTCGCAGATCGAAGTCGATGCCGAACGGTTTCAGGAAGCGCTCGGCCAGCGCCCTTGTGGCGTGATAGCCGTCCGAAGGCAAAAGGATGCGGTCGCCGGATTTCAGCAGCCCGAAAAACACTGCCGAGATTGCCGCCATTCCAGAGGGGAAGCCGACACATGGCGCGTCTTCCAGATGCGCCAGCATGTGCTCGACTGCATCCCAGGTCGCGTTGCTGTAACGGCCATACTGACTGTAGCCGGTCCCATCTCCCGGGTTGTGGAAGATGGCGGCCATGGTCAGCGGCAACGGAATGGGGTCGCCTTTGGCAAGGTTGTCGCGGCGCAGATGGGCGAGGGACGCGGCGCGTGACCTGGCTGTTTCGGACATGGATTTCAAACCTTGTTGCTAAGCGGAAGAGACGGCTGACGCTATGCGCGGCGGCCGTGCGCGGCAAGCCGCCTCCGGTTGGGCCAAAGCGCTCTAAACGCTTCGTTAGGCTTAATGATCCATAAAGACGGGACGTGCCGTAACGGCTGCTCGGATTGGTCGCGATGCGCGTGTTTGTGAAGCCTATTCCCGTTGACGCCCATAGTACCCCATGATATCCCATTCGAACACTCAAGCTTTCGTTCCGTGTCAGGGTAAAGCGTACGCCAATCGGGCAGCCGCGGCGGCTGCGCGTTTGCCGTTTCTTGGCCATGTGGACGGGATGGGTGCGGGGCAGGGAACGCGCAGCAGTGGCGCGTACGAGACGATGAAGAGGGGTGCGGCGGCGCAAGCGGCTGTAGCATTTAATGGACCGGTTTCTGTCGAACACGGTGAGCAGGATCGATGCGAAGGGGCGGGTTTCCGTTCCGGCGCATTTCCGCGCCGTCGTACAGAAGCGCGGCTATTCGGAACTCTACGCATTGCGCTGCCTGGACCTGCCGGCGATGGATGTCGGCGGGCTCGACCTGCTCGATCGCTACGAGCAGCGCATCGCACAGGAAGATCCCTTCCTGCAGACGGCGGACGACATGTCGTTCTTCTGCCATGGCGATGGAACCTTCCTGAAACTCGATCAGGACGGCCGCATCACGATGACCGATTTCATTCGCGAGCACACGGGCATCTCGGCGGAGGTGGCCTTTGTCGGGCGCGGCAATTTCTTTCAGATATGGGAGCCGGGACGGCTTGCGGCCTATGGGGCGCAGGCGCGGGCCAGGCTTTTGCAGCTTCGGCAGGGGACGAAGCCTGGGGAGCGACCGGAATGATGGCGGGCCACGGCGATGATATCCACGCCGTTGGCGGATCGGTCCGCCACATTCCGGTCCTCCTTGGCGAAGTGCTCGAGGCACTGGCGCCAGCGCAGGGCGACATCATCATCGACGGCACGTTCGGCGCCGGCGGCTACACAAAAGCCATTCTGGCGACCGGGGCTTCCGTCGTCGCGATCGACCGCGACCCCGACGCCATCGCGGCCGGTCGCGATATCGAGGCGCAATCGGGCGGCAGGCTGAAGCTGGTGCAGGCGCCGTTCTCGACGCTGGACGAGCATGTCGAGAGCGCCGACGGCGTCGTGCTCGACATCGGCGTCTCCTCCATGCAACTCGACCAGGCCGAGCGTGGCTTTTCCTTTCGTTTCGACGGGCCGCTCGACATGCGCATGGCGCAGGCGGGCCTGAGTGCCGCCGATGTCGTCAACAGTTTCAAGCCTGGCGACCTTGCCCGCATCTTCGGCTTCCTCGGCGAGGAGCGTCACGCCGGGCGCATCGCACGCATGATCGAGGCGCGCCGCGAAAAGAAGCCGTTCGAGCGTACGCTGGAATTGGCCGATGCCATCGAGACGCATATCGGCCGCGCGCCGAAGGACAAGATCCATCCGGCAACCCGCGTCTTCCAGGCGCTGCGCATTTTCGTCAATGACGAGCTTGGCGAACTGGCCAAGGCCTTGTTTGCGGCCGAGCGCGCGCTGAAGCCGGGCGGGCGGCTCGCCGTGGTGACGTTCCATTCGCTGGAAGACCGCATCGTCAAGCGCTTCATCGCCGACCGGGCCGACGTCGCCACCGGTTCACGTCACCTGCCCGAGGCACATGCGCGCACCGCCACCTTCCGCAAGGCCGGCGGCGGCGTGACGGCTGATGATGCCGAGGTCGCGGCCAATCCGCGCGCCCGCTCCGCCAGGCTGCGCGCCGCAATCCGCACCGATACGCCGGCGCGCGGCGGCGATTTTTCGATTTTCGGCCTTCCAAAGCTTCCCGGCATCAACCTGCCGGGGGAGAGGTAAGCACGTGTTCCGTACCAGCGACATTGTCCTGATCGCCGTCATGGTTTCGGCGGCGGCCCTGACCTACAAGACCAAGCGCGAGGCCGAGGATCAGCTGGCAGCGGTGCAGAAGATCCATACCCAGATACGCTATGAGGAGGAGACGATCGACCTGCTCAAGGCCGACTGGAGCCTGCTTACCCAGCCGTCGCGGCTGCAGAAGCTCGCCGAACTCTACAAGTCGCAGCTCGCACTCGAGCCGGTCAGCGCACGCCAGATCGTTGGCTTGGGCGACCTGCCGGCCAAGGCGCTCGACATTCAGGACATCCTGAAAGGACGCCAGGACAGCATGGCTGACAATTCCGGCAAGGCGCCGTCTGGCGACAAGGATCCCGTCGTGACCGGAGACATCGCCCAATGATCGGCAAACTGCTGAAGCGCCGCGCCAGGACGGCTGAGGACAGATCGATCGTCATCGAAGGCGCCCGTAAGGCGACCGGCGGCAAGGGCAAGGCGCGCATCGTCATGACGATGGCGGTGTTCTTCGGCATCTTCTCGACCATTTCGGGGCGGCTGGTCTATCTCGGCTTCCAGACGCCTGACCTGTCCGGCGGCCCGCAGAGCCGGATCACAGCCTCGCGGCCCGACATTGTCGACCGCAATGGCGAAGTGCTGGCGACGGACATCAAGACAGCGTCGCTGTTCGCCGAGCCGCGCCGCATCGTCGATGCCGACGAGGCGATCGAGAAGCTGTCGACCGTGCTGCCCGAGATCGATTACGAGCAGACCTACCACAAGCTCAAGAGCGGCGCCGGCTTCGTCTGGCTGCAGCGGCAGCTGACGCCCAAGCAGCAGGCCGACATCATGCAGCTCGGCATTCCCGGCTTCGGCTTTCGCACCGAGAAGCGCCGGTTCTATCCGAGCGGCGAAACCTCGTCCTACATTGTCGGCCTGACCAACATCGACAACCAGGGCATCTCCGGCATGGAGAAATATATCGATGAGCAGGGCCTGAGCGACCTGCAGGCGTCCGGTCTGGCGGTGGCCAAGGATCTCAAGCCGGTGAAGCTTTCAATCGATCTGCGCATCCAGCATGTGGTGCGCGATGAGATCGCCGCCGGCCTGGAGCGCTATCGCGCCATCGGCGCCGGCGCCGTCGTGCTCAACGTCAAGACCGGCGAAGTGGTGGCCATGGCCTCGGTGCCGGATTTTGATCCGAACAATCCTTACAATGCACAGGAAAAGGACCGGCTGAACCGGATGTCGGCGGGCCTCTATGAGATGGGCTCGACCTTCAAGAGCTTCACCTCGGCCATGGCGCTCGATTCCGGCAAGGCGACGATGAATAGCCGTTTCGACGCTTCACATCCGATCCGGGTCGGCCATCAGGCCATCCACGATTTTCACGGCAAGAACCGTGTGCTGTCGCTGCCGGAAGTGTTCCTCTATTCGTCCAACATCGGGTCGGCCAGGGAAGCCGAACTGGTCGGCATCGAGGGGCACCGGGAATTCCTGCATCGCCTTGGCATCCTGGAAAGGATGCAGACCGAGCTGCCTGAGGTCGCCCGCCCGACCGAACCGAAGGTCTGGAAACAGGTCAATTCATTCACCATCGCCTTCGGTCACGGCGTGTCGACGACGCCGCTGCAAGCGGCTGTCGGCTGCGCCGCGCTGATGAATGGCGGTTTTCTGATGAACCCGACCTTCCTGGTGCGTACGCAAGAGGAAGCGATGGCCGCCGCCAAGAAGGTGGTGAGCGAAAAGACGGTCGAGGGCATGCGCTACCTCTATTCGCTCAACGCCGAGAAGGGCTCGGCCAGGAACGCCAGAGTCCCCGGCTACCGCGTTGGCGGCAAGACCGGAACGGCCGAGAAGGTCATCAACGGTCGCTACTCGAAAGAGTTGAATTTCAATACCTTCGTCGCCGCCTTCCCGATGGATGACCCGCAATATCTGGTGTTTACGATTGCCGACGCTCCGCACCCGGAAAAGCCCGGGATGACAGACGTTGCCGCCAACAATGCGGGGGTCATGGCGGGCAATATCATCAGGCGTTCCGCGGCCATGCTTGGCGTGAAGCCAGATTTCAGCCATGAAAATGGTGCAACGCTGGTTTCCTATCAGTGATTCTTGGGGCGCGCCGGCAACTGCGCGCTATTTTGTTGCGGTGAACGGGACTCGATGAAGCTCAGAGATCTAGCCGGTATCCTGCCAGTCGAAGGAACAGCTTCCGCCGATCTGGAGGTTACCGGGATTTCGTCCGATTCCCGCCAGGTAAAACCGGGCGTGGTCTTTTTTGCGCTCGCCGGCACCAAGGCGGACGGTGCGGCCTACGCTGCCGATGCGGCCAGGCGTGGCGCGCTGGCGATCGTGACGAGCAAGGGCAGTTCCGTCGCCGAACTGCCGGTTCCGTCGCTGGCGGTCGATGATCCGCGCCTGGCGCTGGCGCTGAGTGCTTCCCGCTTTTTCGGCAAGCAGCCGCAGACCATGGTCGCGGTCACCGGCACCAGCGGCAAGACATCCGTCGCCGCTTTCACCAGGCAGATCTGGGAGCAGGCGGGCTATGCCGCGGCTTCGATCGGCACCACCGGTGTGGTGGCGCCCGGCCGCAACGAGTATGGCTCGCTGACCACGCCTGATCCGGTCGCCTTGCACCAATTGCTGCGGGAATTGGCCGATGCCGGCGTCACGCATGCCTCGATGGAAGCTTCCAGCCATGGGCTCGACCAGCGCCGGCTTGACGGCGTGAAGCTGGCCGCCGGCGGTTTCACCAATCTTGGCCGCGACCATATGGATTATCATCCGACGGTCGAGGATTATCATCGTGCCAAGCTGCGCCTGTTCGACACGCTGCTGCCGAAAGGCGCGCCGGCCGTCATCTTCGCCGACGATCCGTGGTCGGCGCCGACGATCCAGGCGGCGAAGGCAGCCGGGCTCAAGGTGCTGACGGTTGGCCGCCATGGCGATTTCCTCACGCTGAAGCGGGTTGAGCACGAGCGCCATCGCCAGCGCGCCGAAGTCGAGGCCGAGGGCGTGCTGTACGAAATCGACCTGCCGCTGGCCGGCGATTTCCAGATTTCGAATGCGCTGGTCTCGGCGGGCCTTGCTATTTCCACGGGAACACCTGTCGCCAAGGCCTTGATGTCCCTGGAAAAACTGAAGGGTGCGCCAGGCCGGCTCGACCTCGTCGGCACCACCGCCAGCGGCGCGCCGGTCTATGTCGACTACGCCCACAAGCCCGATGCGCTGGAAAACGTGCTGGCCTCGGTGAGGCCGTTCACCACCGGCCGGGTCATGGTCGTATTCGGCTGCGGCGGCGACCGCGACCGGGGAAAAAGGCCGATCATGGGCGAGATCGCGACCCGGCTTGCCGATGTCGTCATCGTCACCGACGACAATCCGCGCTCCGAAGTGCCCGAGACCATCCGCGCCGCCATTTTGGCCGCCGCACCTGGCGCCATCGAGATCGGCGACCGGTGCAAGGCGATCCATGAGGCTGTCGCCATGCTTCATGCCGGCGACACGCTGATCGTGGCCGGTAAGGGCCACGAGGAAGGCCAGACGATCGGCTCCGAGACTTTGCATTTTTCCGACCACGAAGAAGTCCGCGCCGCGCTACGGGAGCGTGCCGCATGAGTTTGCTGTGGACCTCCGAGGCCCTGGTTGCCGCCATGGATGGGCGGCCGCTTGGTCCCATGCCCGAGGGCATATCGGGGATTTCGATCGACAGCCGCAGCCTGCAGCCTGGTGATGCGTTCTTCGCCATCAAGGGCGAGGTCATGGACGGTCATGACTTCGCCACCGCGGCCATCAAGGCCGGCGCCGGCGTGCTGGTGGTGGCGGAAGGTAAGCTGCCGTCGCTTGGTCGGCTGACGGCGCCGATAATCGTCGTCGAGGACGTGCTGGCCGCACTGGAAAAGCTCGGTGTCGCCGCGCGCGCGCGTTCGCAGGGCAAGATCATCGCGGTCACCGGTTCGGCCGGCAAGACCACCACCAAGGAAGCGCTGCGCCATGTGCTGTCGGCCGTCGGCAAGGTGCATGCCTCGGCGCAGTCCTTCAACAACCATTGGGGCGTGCCGCTGACCCTGGCGCGCATGCCGGAAGATTGCGACTATGCCGTGTTCGAGATCGGCATGAACCATCCCGACGAGATCCGGCCGCTGGTGAAGATGGTGCGGCCGCATGTCGCCATCATCACCATCATCGCGGCCGCGCATCTCGGCTTTTTCCGCAACCTCGACGAGATCGCCAAGGCCAAGGCCGAGATTTTCGAAGGGCTGGAGCCCGAGGGTGCCGCCGTCCTCAACCGCGACGACGCGCGTTTCAAGCTTCTCGACAAGATGGCGCATTCCGCCGGCGTCGAGCATGTCTACGGTTTCGGCGAGAATGCGCGCTCGGCCTTCAAGCTCACCAAATGCGAGCTTCACGCCGATCATTCCGATATCGCCGCCAGGATAGGCGGCCATGACATGATCGCCCGCATCGGTGCGCCCGGCCGGCACATGGTGCAGAACGTGCTGGCGGTGCTGGGTGCGGCGCAGCTGGTCGGCGCCGATCTCGGCAAGGTAGCGCTCGCGCTGGCCGATCTCTCGGCCGGGCGCGGCCGTGGAAAACGCCATGCGCTGCGGCATCCCGGTACTTCGAGCCACCCCAGCGGTCCGATCACGCTGATCGACGAAAGCTACAACGCCAATCCGGCCTCGATGGCGGCCGCCATCGCGCTGCTGAACGCGACGCCGGTGACGGGCGAGGGCCGCCGTATTGCCGTGCTCGGCGACATGCTCGAACTCGGCGATCACTCGGCCAAGCTGCATGCCGCGCTTGCTGACCTCATCGTCGGCACCGGCACGCAGACCGTCTTTCTCGGCGGCCCCGAAATGCGGGCGCTGGCCGAAGCGCTGCCGGGCGATATCAAGACGGAATACCGCGCCGGCGTCGAGGAGCTGAAGCCGGTGCTGCTTGCTGCGCTGAAGCCGGGCGACGTGGTGATGATCAAATCGTCTAAGGGCATCGGTTTTGCAAAACTGGTCGATGCGCTGCTGGGCAAATTCCCGGCTCAATCAACAGCCAACAGTCAGTCGTAGGGTCGGGGAACGAAAGCGCATGTTCACACTGCTGGTCGATTTCGCGGACAAGATCTCGGTCTTCAACGTCTTCCGCTACATCACGTTCCGCACCGGCGGAGCGCTGATCACCTCGGCGCTGATCGTCTTCATCTTCGGGCCGACCATCATCAATTCGCTCAGGCTGCGGCAAGGCAAGGGCCAGCCGATCCGCGCCGACGGACCGCAGACGCATTTCAAGAAGGCCGGCACGCCGACCATGGGCGGGCTGATGATCCTGTCCGGCATCATCGGCTCATCGCTTTTATGGGCGAACCTGTCGAGCATCTATGTCTGGGTGGTGCTTCTGGTGACGCTGGGCTTCGGCTCGATCGGCTTCTATGACGACTATCTGAAGGTGACCAAGCAGTCGCATCTCGGCTTTTCCGGCAAGGCACGGCTCGGGCTCGAATTCATTATTGCCGGCATCGCCGCCTGGGTGATCATGCACAACGGCCAGGCGCCATTCTCATCGTCGCTGACCTTCCCCTTCGCCAAGGAATTCCTGATCAATCTCGGCTGGTTCTTCATTCCGTTCTCCTGCTTCGTCATTGTTGGCGCCGGCAATGCGGTGAACCTGACCGATGGCCTCGACGGCCTGGCGATCGTACCGATCATGATCGCCGCGGCCTCCTTCGGCGTCATCGCCTATCTCTCCGGCAACGCGGTGTTCGCCGAATATCTGCAGATCCATTTCGTTCCCGGCACCGGTGAACTGGCTGTCGTGCTCGGCTCGGTCATCGGCGCCGGCCTCGGTTTCCTCTGGTTCAACGCGCCGCCGGCGGCCATCTTCATGGGCGACACCGGTTCGCTGGCCATGGGCGGCCTGATCGGCACGGTGGCGGTCGCCACCAAGCATGAGATCGTGCTGGTCATCGTCGGCGGCCTGTTCGTGGTCGAGATCCTCTCGGTCATCATCCAGGTCGGCTACTTCAAGATGACCGGCAAGCGCGTGTTCCTGATGGCGCCGATCCACCATCATTTCGAAAAGCTCGGCTGGACCGAAAGCCAAGTGGTGATCCGTTTCTGGATCATCGCCGTCATCCTGGCGCTGGTCGGCCTCTCCACCCTGAAGCTCAGATAGGAAACCTCCTTGATCCCCGCCGCATCCTTCGCAGGCAAGCACGTTTCGCTCTTCGGGCTCGGTGGCTCGGGGATCGCGACCGCGCGGGCATTGATCGAGGGTGGGGCGGACGTGTTGGCCTGGGACGATAATCCCGACAGCGTCGCCAAGGCGGCCGCCACCGGCATCGCCACCGCCGATCTGCGCGGCCCCGACTGGGCGAAATTCTCGGCTTTCGTGCTGTCGCCCGGCGTGCCGCTGACGCATCCCAAGCCGCATTGGACGGTGGAACTGGCGAAGGGCGCCGGTGTCGAGGTGATTGGCGACATCGAACTCTTCTGCCGCGAGCGGATTTTGCAGGCGCCGACGGCGCCTTTCATCGCCATCACCGGCACCAACGGCAAGTCGACGACGACGGCGCTGACGGCGCATATCCTCAAGGCTTCCGGCCGCGACACCCAGATGGGCGGCAATATCGGCCGCGCGGTGATGACGCTCGATCCGCCGCAGCCTGACCGGCACTACGTCGTCGAATGCTCGTCCTACCAGATCGACCTGGCGCCCTCGATCAACCCGACGGCCGGCATCCTGCTGAATCTGACGCCGGATCATCTCGATCGCCACGGCACCATGCAGCACTACGCTTCGATCAAGGAGCGGCTGGTGGCGGGCAGCGAGACGGCGATCATCGGCATCGACGATTCCTGGTGTGCGCAGATCGCCGAACGGCTGGAGCGGGCAGGGCGCCAGGTTATCCGCATTTCCAAGCGCCTGCCGCTGACCGACGGCTATTTCGCCGACGGAACCAATCTGATGGAAGCCGTGCACGGCCGCTACAGCAAGGTCGCCTTCCTCGAAGGCATCGGCTCGCTGCGCGGCCAGCACAACGCGCAGAACGCGCTTGCCGCGGTCGCCGCCTGCCTGAAAGTCGGGCTCGACCTCGGTGAAATCCAGTCCGGACTGGAAAGTTTTCCGGGTCTCGCCCACCGCATGGAGCAGGTCGGCCGCAAGGACCATGTGCTGTTCGTCAACGATTCCAAGGCGACCAATGCCGATGCGGCGGCACCAGCCCTGTCGAGCTTTCCGCGCATCTACTGGATCGCCGGCGGCCTGCCCAAGGAAGGCGGCATCGAGCCGCTGCGCGGCTTCTTCCCGCGCATCGCCAAGGCCTATCTGATCGGCGAGGCCGCACCCGCCTTTTCGGCGACGCTGGGCGAGGCGGTGCCCTACGAGATATCGGGCACGCTGGCCGCGGCGGTCGAGCATGCCGCGCATGATGCGGCCAAGGACGACAGCGGCGAGGTGGTGGTGCTGCTGTCGCCGGCCTGCGCCAGTTTCGATCAGTTCAAGAATTTCGAAGTTCGCGGCGAAGCCTTCAGGCAAGCTGCGAGCGTTATAGATGGCGTCAAACCCATCGGAGGGGCACGATAATGCAGAGCCGTCTCGATAAAAGTCCTGTCGCAACCTGGTGGTGGACGATCGATCGCTGGTTCCTGGCGGCGTTCCTGTCGCTGATGGGGCTCGGCATCGTACTTTCCTTCGCCGCCAGCCCGGCGGTGGCCGAGCGCATCGGCCTCGACAGTTTCCACTTCGCGACAAGGCAGATCATCTTCACGGTGCCGGCGCTCGGCGTGATGCTGGCCGTCTCCTTCCTCGATTCCAGGCAGATCCGGCGCATGTCGCTGATCATGCTGTGCCTGATGCTGGTGCTGATGGTGGCGGTGCTCTACATCGGCGTCGAGGTGAAGGGCGCGCGGCGCTGGGTCTCGCTCGCCGGCCTGTCGATCCAGCCGTCGGAATTCCTGAAGCCGGCCTTCGTCATCATGTGCGCCTGGCTGTTCGCCGAGCACAAGCGCCAGCCCGACATTCCCGGCAATCTGTTCGCCATGCTGTTGCTGGTGCTGGTCGTGTCGCTGCTGGTGGCGCAGCCGGACCTCGGCCAGACCATGCTGACGACCGGCACCTGGGGCATCATGTTCTTCATGGCCGGGCTGCCCTGGCTGTGGATCATCGTGCTGGGTGCCGCCGGCGTGGGCGGCGTCTTTGCCGCCTATACGGTGTTTCCGCACGTTGCCTTGCGCATCGACAAATTCCTCACCGGCGAAGGCGACACGTTCCAGGTCGACATGGGACGCGACGCGCTGATCAATGGTGGCTGGTTCGGCGTCGGGCCGGGCGAAGGCACTGTCAAGCGGGTCATCCCCGACAGCCATGCCGACTTCGTCTTCTCGGTCGCGGGCGAGGAATTCGGGCTGATCATGTGCTTCTTCATCATGTCGATCTTCGCCTTCATCGTGCTGCGCGGCCTCAACACGGCGCTCAAGGAACATGACGATTTCACCCGCTATGCGGTCGGCGGCCTCGTCACCGTGTTCGGCCTGCAGGCCGTCATCAACATGTGCGTCAACCTGCAACTGGTGCCGGCCAAGGGCATGACGCTGCCCTTCATCTCCTATGGCGGCTCCTCGCAGATCGCCATCGCCATTTCGATGGGCATGGTGCTGGCGCTGACACGCAAGCGGCCGGAGAAGCGCAAGCAGATGGGTTTTGCGCTTCCGCAGCGCGCCCAGCCGGCGGAGTGACATGGCGAGGGGTGTCATCCTTCTCGCAGCGGGCGGAACCGGCGGACATCTGTTTCCGGCCGAAGCGCTGGCGCATGAGCTGATCGAGCGCGGCTGGTCGGTGCAACTGGCCACCGACGACCGCGCAGAGCGGTTTGCCGGCCACTTCCCGGCTGCGGCCATCCATCCGATCCAGTCAGCGACGATGGGTTCGAAAAATCCCATCGCCGTGCTTGGCGCCTTCTGGAAAATCTGGCGCGGTGTGCGCGAGGCCTCCGCCATCATTGGCAGGATCAAGCCGGATGCGGTGGTCGGCTTTGGCGGCTACCCGACGCTGCCGCCGCTCTATGCGGCGACGCGGCGCAAGGTGCCGACGCTGATCCATGAGCAGAATGCGGTGATGGGGCGCGCCAACCGGGCGCTGGCCGGCCGCGTGGATGCCATTGCCGGCGGCTTCCTGCCGCAGGATACGAGTGCCATCGGTGAAAAGACGGTGACGACAGGCAATCCCGTCAGGCCGGCGGTGCTGGAGGCGGCCAAGACGCCTTACGCCGCGTCGACCGGGGAGGAGCCGTTCCGCCTGCTGGTGTTCGGCGGCAGTCAGGGCGCGCAGTTCTTTTCCGATGCCATGCCGGGCGCCATCGCGCTGCTTTCGGATGCCCAGCGCAAGCGCTTGCTGATCACGCAGCAGGCCCGCGCGGATGACGTGGCGCGGGTGAAGGCGGCCTATGCGACCCTTGGCGTCGCCGTCGAGGTCTCGCCCTTCTTCACCGACATGGCGGCACGCATCGCCGCGGCGCATCTGGTGATCTCGCGCTCCGGCGCCTCGACCGTGTCGGAGATCGCTGTCATCGGCCGGCCCGCGCTGCTGGTGCCCTATCCCTATGCGCTTGACCACGACCAGGCGGCGAACGCTGCGGCGCTTGCCGCTGCCGGCGGCGGCGAGGTGCACCCGCAATCGACGCTGTCGCCTGAACGGATTGCAACCCTCATTGGCGGGCTGATGGACAATCCCGAGCGGCTGGCGGCGATGGCCGCGGGCGCGAAGTCGGCCGGCAGGCCGGACGCGGCACGGTTGCTCGCCGATCTCACAGAGGCTATTGCGTCCAGAAAAACCGTTACGGATTTCAGGAAGGGGACGCACCCATGAAGATGCCGCAGACCATCGGCCTTGTGCATTTCATCGGCATTGGCGGCATCGGCATGAGCGGCATCGCCGAGGTGCTGCACAATCTCGGCTACAAGGTGCAAGGGTCCGACCAGGCCGACAGCGCCAATGTGCAGCGGCTGCGCGACAAGGGCATCGAATGCTTCGTCGGCCACAAGGCCGAGAATCTCGGCGATGCCGAGGTGGTGGTCGTCTCAACGGCGATCAAGAAGACCAATCCGGAGTTGAAGGCCGCGCGCGAAAAGCTGCTGCCGATCGTGCGCCGCGCCGAGATGCTGGCCGAATTGATGCGCTTCCGCCAGGCGGTGGCGATCGGCGGCACGCATGGCAAGACGACGACGACCTCGATGGTGGCGACGCTGCTCGAAGCCGGCGGGCTCGACCCGACCGTCATCAATGGCGGCATCATCAACGCCTATGGCACCAATGCCCGCATGGGCGACGGCGAATGGATGGTGGTCGAGGCCGACGAGAGCGACGGCACTTTCCTGAAGCTGCCGGCCGAGATCGCCGTGGTCACCAACATCGATCCCGAGCATCTCGACCACTATGGCAGCTTCGACAAGGTGCGCGAGGCGTTCCGCCAGTTCGTCGAGAATGTGCCCTTCTACGGCTTTGGCGTGATGTGCACCGATCACCCCGAGGTGCAGGCGCTGGTCGGCCGCATCGAGGACCGCCGTGTCATCACTTATGGCGAGAACGCGCAGGCCGATGTGCGCTTTACCAACCACCGCATGGCGGGTGCGACATCCGAGTTCGACGTGGTGATCCGCGACCGCAAGACCGGCGCCCAGAAGACGATAGCGGATTTGCGCCTGCCGATGCCCGGCCGCCACAATGTCTCCAATGCAACGGCGGCGATCGCCGTCGCGCACGAGCTCGGCCTGTCCGCCGAGGCGATCAAGAAGGGCCTGTCGTCCTTCGCCGGCGTCAAGCGCCGTTTCACCCAGACCGGTTCGTGGAACGGCGTCGACGTGTTCGACGATTACGGCCACCATCCGGTCGAGATCTCGGCGGTGCTGAAGGCGGCGCGCAGCGCCACCAAGGGCCGCGTCATCGCCATTGCCCAGCCGCACCGCTTCACCCGGCTGCACGATTTGTTCAACGAGTTCTCGGCCTGCTTCAACGACGCCGATACGGTGATGGTGGCGCCAGTCTACGCTGCCGGCGAAGACCCGATCGACGGCGTCACGTCGGACGAATTGGTGTCGCGCATCCGTGCCGCTGGCCATCGCGATGCGCGCTACATCGAAGGACCGGCCGCAATCGCACCGATCATTCGCGATCTGGCCAAGCCCGGCGACTTCGTCGTCTTCCTCGGCGCCGGCAACATCACCCAATGGGCCTATGCTCTGCCCAAGGAGCTTGCCGCCTCATGATGCACGGCCAGGCCCTGATCGACAAACTCGGCGATCGGCTTGCCGGCCTGCGCGGCCGGCTGACGCCGAATGCCGAGATGGACAAGATCACCTGGTTCCGCGCCGGTGGTCTGGCCGAGGCGCTGTTCCAGCCGGCGGACGAGGAGGACCTTGCTGCCTTCCTGCGCGCGGTTCCCGAAGAGATCCCCCTGACGATCGTTGGCGTCGGCTCCAACCTTCTGGTTCGCGACGGCGGCATTCCGGGTTTTGTCATCCGGCTTTCGGCCAAGGGTTTTGGCGAGGCCGAAATCGTTTCGCCGATCAGGATCGAGGCCGGCGCTGCGACGCCCGACAAGCGCGTGGCGGCCCTGGCGCTTGAAGCGGGCATTGGCGGCTTCCATTTCTACCACGGCATTCCGGGCGCCATTGGCGGGGCATTGAGGATGAATGCCGGCGCGAATGGCGTCGAGACACGCGAGCGCGTCGTCGAGGTGCGGGCGCTCGACCGCAAGGGCAATGTCCAGACGCTGAGCAATGCCGAGATGGGCTACGCCTATCGTCATTCGGCCGCACCGTCGGGCCTGATCTTCACCTCGGCAGTGTTTGAAGGCTTTGCCGAGGACAAGGCCACGATCAAGGCGGCGATGGACGCGGTGCAAAACCACCGTGAGACCGTGCAGCCGATCCGCGAGAAGACCGGTGGGTCGACCTTCAAGAATCCCGAAGGCACGTCGGCCTGGAAGGAGATCGACAAGGCGGGCTGCCGTGGCCTGATGATCGGTGGCGCGCAGATGTCGCCAATGCACTGCAACTTCATGATCAACACCGGCACGGCGACCGGTTACGACCTCGAATATCTCGGCGAGACGGTGCGCGCCCGCGTGCTCGAGCATTCGGGTATCCGGCTGCACTGGGAGATTAAGCGCATCGGCAATTTCCGGCCCGGACATGCCGTGCAGGAGTTTCTGGGGCAGTTGCTCTGATCCTGGTTGAAGTTCATGTGATGCATGAACTTCAGCACGCTGCCAAAGCGCGCGAAACCGTTGCTGCAAAGACTCAGCGAGGCGGTTTTCGCAGCCATTTTCTCACAAAGTGAATCTCTCGGAATCATAAGCACTTGCCAGTGAATCAACTCTCTGATTCTCTGCTCCAAAGCGTTTCCTGATTTGAGTCGTTCGACGCGTTATCCGCGTTTTCCGTCTGGTGGGGGCAGCCTGCCGGGAGACTCGGACTCAATGTTGCGGAAATCTTGGTTTTTGGTCCGCCGTGAGAGGGGATGACGGGGAATGAAAAGCAAGCATGTGGCCGTCCTGCTGGGAGGTTTTTCGTCCGAGCGGCCCGTGTCCCTGTCTTCTGGAAAGGCTTGCGCCGATGCGCTCGAGCAGGAAGGCTATCAGGTCACGCGCGTCGATGTCGGGCGCGATGTCGGCTCCGTGCTTGCCGAGCTCAAGCCTGATGTTGCCTTCAATGCGCTGCACGGCCCATTTGGCGAGGACGGCACTATCCAGGGTATCCTCGAATATCTCGGCATTCCATACACCCATTCCGGTGTGCTCGCCTCGGCGCTCGCCATGAACAAGGAGCAGGCGAAGAAGATCGTCAAATCGGTCGGTGTTCCCGTCGCCGAATCGAAAGTCACCAATCGCTTCGCCATCCAGAACAAGCATCCGATGAAGCCGCCCTATGTGATCAAGCCGGTCAATGAGGGGTCGAGCTTTGGTGTCGTCATCGTGTCGGAGGGGCAGTCGCATCCGCCCCAGGTCGTCGGGTCGTCCGAGTGGAAATATGGCGATACCGTCATGGTCGAGCGCTACATCCACGGGCGCGAGCTGACCTGCGCCGTTATGGGCGATGTGGCGCTCGGCGTCTGTGAGATCATCCCGACGGGCCATTCCTTCTACGATTACGATTCAAAATATGTCGCGGGCGGATCAAAACACGAATGCCCCGCAAAAGTTTCACCGAATATTTACCAAAAAATACAGACACTGGCGCTCAAGGCTCACCAAGCTGTCGGCTGTCGGGGCGTTTCCCGGTCGGACTTCCGTTATGACGATCGTCACTCCGAAAATGGCGAGGTTGTATGGCTCGAGGTCAACACTCAGCCGGGCATGACGCCGACGTCTTTGGTGCCTGAAATCGCTGCCCAGGCCGGGCATTCGTTTGGTGAATTGTTGAGTTGGATGGTGGAGGACGCTTCGTGTCTGCGTTGAAATGGGGACAGGGCAAGGGGAAGGGCGCGGCCGTGCCGTCGCTGTTCGGCCTGTCATTGTCGTTTGACCATTTCGTGCTGCCGCGCGTGCTTCGCCGCCCGGTGCGCATCCTGGCGCGCCTGGGTGATGGCGACTTCGAGGCGCCGCGCTTCTCCGTCGCGATCATGTCGGCCGTGCTGCTCGCTTCGAGCGGCGCCTATGGCGCCTATCTCGGCGGCCATGCCGACGGCATCATCCAGAGCATCACCGCCCGCACCGGCTTTGCCGTCGATCAGGTCAAGGTGGTCGGCAACCGCCAGACCTCGGAGATCGACATTCTCGACAGGCTCGAACTCGACGGCTGGACCTCGCTGATCGGCTTCGACGCCGAGGCAGCGCGTGAGCGCATTTCCGGCCTGCCGTGGATCGAGGTCGCGGCGGTGCGCAAGGTCTATCCGCATACGTTGGAAGTGCGCGTCGAGGAGCGCGATGCCTTCGCGCTCTGGCAGCAGGGCAATGATCTCTCGGTCATCGAAAAGGATGGCGCCGTCATCGCGCCGTTCTCGGGCGGCAAGCAGGTGCTGTTGCCGCTGCTGATCGGCGACGGCGCGCCGGCCAAGGCGCCTGACTTCCTGGCCAAGATCGAAAAATATCCCGACCTCGCGAGCCGGGTGAAAGGCTATATCCGCGTTGGCGATCGGCGCTGGGACCTGAAGCTGGACAACGGCATCACCGTCAAGCTGCCTGAGGACGATGAGGATCAGGCGCTCGCCGAGCTGGTCAAGATGGACAAGGACAAAGGGCTTTTGTCGCGCGACATCGCTGCTGTCGACATGCGCCTGACAGACCGGCTGGTCGTGGAATTGACGCCCGAAGCGGCGACGCAGCGCGAGGCCGCGCTCAACGAGAAGCCGAAGACCCTCAAGCGCAAGTCGGAGACCAAGATATGAGCTGGCTTGGCGGTTCAGGCGATGCCTCGTCGCGCCGGTCCGGCACTCTGACGGTGCTGGATGTCGGCTCGAACAAGGTCTGCTGCATGGTGGCCAAGCTCAAGCCGAACGATGACGGCAAGCTCTTGCGCGGTCGTTCGCACCGGATCCAGGTGATCGGTATCGGCCATCAGAAGTCGCAAGGCGTGAAGTCGGGCGTGGTCGTCGATCTCGATCGCGCTGAACACGCCATCCGGCTATCCGTCGACGCCGCCGAGCGCATGGCGGGGCTGACGGTCGATTCGCTCATCGTCAACATGACCGCCGGCCGGCTGAAGAGCGAAAGCTTCTCGGCGACCATCAATCTTGGCGGTCACGAGGCCGACGAGGCCGACATCAAGCGCGTGCTCGGCGCCGGCGCCAAGCAGGCGCTCAAGGCCGAGCGCGAGGTGATCCATTCGCTGCCCGTCGGCTTCTCGCTCGATGCTGAACGCGGTGTGCGCGATCCGCGCGGTATGGTCGGCGACGCACTTGGCGTCGACATGCATGTGCTGACCGGTGACGCAGCGCCGATGCGCAACCTGGAACTCTCCATCAACCGCTCGCATCTCTCGGTCGAGCGCATGGTGGCGACGCCCTATGCCAGCGGCTTGGCGGCGCTTGTCGATGACGAGCTGGAGCTGGGTGCTGCCTGCATCGACATGGGCGGCGGCACGACGACCATCTCGGTGTTTTCGGAAGGCAAGTTCGTTCATGGCGATGCGATCGCCATCGGCGGCAACCATGTCACGCTCGATATGGCCAAGGGGCTTTCGACGTCGCTCGACGCCGCCGAGCGGCTCAAGGTGATGCATGGCTCGGCGTTGCCGGGCAGTGCCGACGACCGTGACCTGGTCTCGATCCAGCCGATCGGCGACGATGGCGACGTACCGCTGCAGATCCCGCGTTCGGTGATGACGCGCATCGTGCGTGCCCGCATCGACGAAACACTCGAACTCCTGCGCGACCGGCTGAACAAGTCCGGCTACGGCAATGCGGTCGGCAAGCGCGTCGTGCTGACCGGCGGCGCCAGCCAGCTGGCCGGCCTGCCGGAAGCGGCACGCCGCATCCTGGGCCGCAATGTGCGCATCGGTCGCCCGCTCGGCGTGGCCGGTCTGCCCGAAGCAGCGAAGGGACCGGCCTTCTCGGCCGCCGTCGGGCTTCTGATCTATCCGCAGATGGCGAGTTTCGAGAGCCATCCGGCGAAAGGCATCTCCGGTCTCAGGATGACCGGAACGGGTGGAAAACTGCATCGCATGAGTCAGTGGTTGAGAGACAGTTTCTAATTGACGGGGACAGCCCCATAGGCGGCCGCGGCGGCGAAGCGGCGTGAAAGGCAAAGGACGGAGACAATGACCATCAATCTGCAGAAGCCGGACATCACCGAGCTTAAGCCGCGCATCACCGTGTTCGGTGTCGGCGGCGGCGGCGGCAATGCCGTGAACAACATGATCACCGCCGGTCTGCGCGGTGTCGAGTTCGTGGTGGCCAACACCGACGCGCAGGCGCTGACCATGTCGAAGGCCGCCCGGCTGATCCAGCTCGGCGCGCATGTCACCGAGGGCCTCGGTGCGGGATCGCAGCCGGAGGTCGGCCGCGCTGCGGCTGAGGAGTGCATCGACGAGATCCTCGACCATCTCACCAACACCCATATGTGCTTCGTCACCGCAGGTATGGGCGGCGGCACCGGCACGGGTGCTGCTCCGGTCGTTGCCCGCGCTGCGCGCGAAAAGGGCATCCTAACCGTCGGCGTCGTCACCAAGCCGTTCCACTTCGAGGGCCAGCGCCGCATGAAGACGGCCGACATGGGCATCGAGGAACTGCAGAAATGCGTCGATACCCTGATCGTCATCCCCAACCAGAACCTGTTCCGTCTGGCCAATGACAAGACCACCTTCGCCGATGCCTTCGCCATGGCTGACCAGGTGCTCTATTCCGGTGTTGCATGCATCACCGACCTGATGGTCAAGGAAGGCCTGATCAACCTCGACTTCGCCGACGTGCGTTCGGTGATGCGCGAGATGGGCAAGGCGATGATGGGCACCGGCGAAGCTTCGGGCGAAGGCCGTGCAATGGCCGCCGCCGAGGCTGCGATCGCCAACCCGCTGCTCGACGAGACCTCGATGAAGGGCGCCAAGGGCCTGCTGATCTCGATCACCGGCGGCCGCGACCTGACCCTGTTCGAAGTCGACGAAGCGGCGACCCGCATCCGCGAGGAAGTCGACCAGGACGCCAACATCATCCTGGGCGCCACCTTCGATGAGGAGCTCGAAGGCGTCATCCGCGTCTCGGTCGTTGCGACCGGCATCGACAAGTCGGCGGCTGAAATCGCCGCGGCACCGATCTCGATCCGTACCGCTCCGCCGAAGCCGGCCGGCCGGCCGGCCGTGGCCGCGGAAAGCCGCCCGGCACCGGTCCAGCAGCCTGTCTATGAGCCGCGCGCCGCCGACCCGGTCGCCGAGGCCATTCAGCTCGCGGAGGCAAACGCCGCGGCCATGGCGCAGGCTCGTCCGGCTCCGATCGCCCATGCGGACGATTTTCGCCCGCAGAGCAAGATCTTCCAGGCGCCGCCGGCACAGCCGCAGCCAATGCCGCAGCCGGTCGTCCAGCAGATGATGCAGCCGGCCCCGCAGCCGCGCGAAATGGTGCGTGAGGTCCAGCAGCCGGTGGCGATGGCGCCGCAGCGCATGCCGCGTGTTGAGGACTTTCCGCCGGTTGTGAAGGCCGAGGTGGATGCCAAGAGCCGTCCGGTCGACCATGAGAACAACAGCGGACCGATGGGCCTTTTGAAGCGCCTGACCAACGGCTTGACCCGCCGCGAGGAGGAGCCTGCACGGTTGCAGCCGGCGCAGCCGCGCGAGCCCAAGCTGCGCCAGGCCGCCCCCGAAGTGCGCCGTCTCGCCAGCCAGGACGCCCAGCTCTACGCGCCGCGCCGCGGCCAGCTGGATGACCAGGGCCGCCTGACGCCGCAGACCCGGGCGACTCACGACGACGATCAGCTGGAGATTCCGGCGTTCCTGCGCCGCCAGGCCAACTGAGCGGTTAACGGACTGTAGTATTTGTTAACAGGCAGGCAAGGAATTGCTTGCCTGTTAACGTTTTAAATGGTGCAAAATCAAAGGCTTATAATATCGAGCTCGCTCCGGCTCACGGTTACAGAGGGTAAGAAACCGTGATTTGGAGTCTCCCTGCCGGGACACTATCTTCGCTGCCTACCATAGTCGGTGTGCCGGGATTTCGGGGGAAGTGACCCTGCCTGCCGATTTAACAAGAGCCGCGCCCTCGGGCTGGAGAAGCGGACCTAGGCATATCGGGCTTATGGGGATTGTCTTGCACGACTATCAGACGACAGTGAAGGCGCGCGCGTCGCTTACGGGCACCGGCGTTCACAGCGGCAAAGAAGTTTCCATCAGTTTCCTGCCGGCGGATGCCGATACCGGCATAGTGTTTCAGCTTTTCAACGGAGCAGAGCAGGGCCGCGAGTTCCGCGCCTTGGTTGCCGAGGTCGGTGCCACCGATCTGTGCACCATGCTTGGCGATCCCGCGGGCGAGCACATCGCCACGGTCGAGCACATCATGGCCGCGCTGTTCGGGCTCGGCATCGACAATGTCCTTATCGAGATCGACGGTTCCGAAGTTCCGATCTTCGATGGCAGCGCCGTGGCATTCGTGGAGGCCATTGATCAGGCGGGCATCGAGACGCTGTCGGTCAAGCGCCGCTATATCAGGGTCATCAAGCCGGTCCGTATCGAGAATGGCGCCTCGTGGGCGGAGTTCAGGCCTTATGACGGCACCCGTTTCGAGGTCGAGATCGATTTCGAAAGCCCGGCAATCGGCCGTCAGCTGTTTGCGTCCGACCTCAATGCCGATATTTTCCGCCGCGACATCGCGCGGGCGCGCACCTTCGGTTTCATGAAGGATGTCGAGCGGCTCTGGGCCGCCGGCTATGCGCTGGGATCCTCGCTGGAAAATTCGCTTGTGATCGGTGACGACAACCGCGTCATCAACATGGGCGGCCTGCGTTATCCCAACGAATTCGTGCGCCACAAGACGCTGGACGCCATGGGCGATCTGGCGCTGGCCGGAGCCCGCTTCATCGGCTGCTTCCGCTCCTATCGCGGTGGCCACAGGATGAACGCCGCGGCGCTGCGGCGCCTGCTTTCGGACCGCACGGCCTTCGAGATCGTCGAGACGACACGCCGCGAGCGTGGCCGCGCAGCAGAGATGAGCGCCGTCAATGCGCCGCTCTACGCGCCCTGGATGATCTGATTCCTTAACGTTTTTCGGATTCCATGCGGGATGGCAGGTGTGGCATCAATGCATCACCATCCAGCGAAATTGTATGGATTCTCCGGCTCTGTCCGACCGCCACAAAAATGTGCGATTGGCTAGACATAGCGTTGCCGGGCAAGGCGGTTATGGTTTATGGCTGCTGCCGTCGACTAGTGCATGTCGCTCAAGAATGGGGACCAGTTTTGGGACAACTGCATGCAAGAGGCATTGAAATAACGCCGAAAGGGCGCAATCCAATCATGTTCTTCACGCGAGCCGGTCAATCGAAGGCGCCCCAGCGGTCTGTTATCCTGGCGCTTTCGCTGGTTGTTCCATCGCTCTTTCTGTCGGCTTGCATGTCGTCGCCGGAGAAAGACATCAACCTGTCGACCTATGTCGACCAGACCGAGCCGGCCGACGTTCTCTACAATGAGGGCCTCGCCAACCTGAATGCCGGCCGCCTGGACGAGGCGAGCAAGAAGTTCGATGCCGTCGATCGCCAGCATCCCTATTCGGAATGGGCCCGTAAATCGATGGTGATGGGCGCGTTCGCCGACTATCGAAAAGGCAGCTACGACGATGCGATCTCGTCGGCCAAGCGCTATCTGGCGCTTTACCCGTCGACGGATGACGCCGCCTATGCGCAGTACATCATCGGCCTGAGCTACTATCGCCAGATCAAGGATGTGACTCAGGATCAGAAGGAAGCACGCCAAACCGTGCAGACGATGCAGGATCTGGTGACGCGCTGGCCGACGTCGGAATATGTCGACGACGCCAAGGAGAAGATCCGCTTCGCCAACGACCAGCTCGCCGGCAAGGAAATGCAGATCGGCCGCTATTATCTGGAGCGCCGCGAGTACATCGCCGCCGTCAAGCGGTTCCGCAACGTGGTGGAGAACTATTCCAACACGCGCCATGTCGAGGAAGCTCTAGCCCGGCTCACCGAAAGCTATTACGCGCTGGGGCTGACCTCGGAGGCCCAGACGGCCGCCGCGGTGCTCGGCACCAACTATCCCGACAGCCAATGGTACAAGGATTCCTACAAGCTGCTGCAGAGCAACGGGCTGGCGCCGCGCGAAAATGCCGGATCGTGGATATCCAAGGCTGGCAAGCTGATCACCGGTGCGTGACCCCCAAGGCGCGTCGCAGCGACGCGCTTTTTTCGGATTGATCCGACGCTGAAACAAAAAGATAGTGCGGCGCTGCGACTCCGATTGGTCGCGTGCCGCTCCACAGCGGTTCAGTGGTTTGATTGAAGCGCTGAACCGTTCTATCTCTTGTTGACGCAATTCCGGACGGAAAACCATTCACACTTTTCCTGGAATTGCTCTGGCTTTTTTGTTCTACGCAATTCCTGTGGGAAAACCGTTACGCACTTTTCCTGGAATTGCTTGAGGTCCGGGTTCTGATGCTTTCCAGACTGTCGATCCGCGATATCGTCCTGATCGAGAAGCTGGATATCGACTTCCAGCCCGGCCTTTCCGTGTTGACCGGCGAAACCGGCGCCGGCAAATCCATCCTGCTCGATGCCTTGTCGCTGGCGCTCGGCGCGCGCGGCGATGCCTCTTTGGTGCGCCATGGCGCGGCACAGGGCCAGGTCATTGCCGTGTTCGATGTGCCGCGCAACCATCCGGTGCGCGCGCTGCTTGTCGAAAATGCCATCGAGGATGACGGCGATATCATCCTGCGCCGCGTGCAGACGGCGGACGGCCGCACCCGCGTCTTCGTCAACGACCAGCCGTCCAGCGTCACCCTGATGCGCGATGTCGGCCGTGCGCTGGTCGAAATCCACGGCCAGCACGATGAGCGCGCTTTGGTCGATCCCGGCGCCCACCGCGACGTGCTCGACGCTTTTGGTGGCCATCTCGGCGCCGTTCGCTCGACCGGCGAGGCCTGGCGGCACTGGCGCGGCTGCGAGCAGGAGCTTACCCGCCATCGCGCCAAGGTAGCGGCCGCCGCGCGCGAAGCCGACTATCTGCGCGCCGCGGTCGCGGAACTGACCAAGCTCGATCCGCAGCCCGGCGAGGAAACGGAACTGGCCGAACTGCGCGCCCACATGATGCGCGCCGAAAAGATCGCTTCCGAAATCCATGATGCGCAGGATGTGCTGTCCGGGCCGTCCTCTCCCTTGCCGCAACTGGCCAGTCTGCTGCGACGGTTGCAGCGCAAGGCGACGGAGGCGCCAGGCCTGCTCGAGGATGTGGTCAAGTCACTGGACGAGGCGATGCTGTCGCTCGACGCGGCGCAATCCGGTGTCGAGGCGGCACTGCGCGCCACCGAATATGATCCGCAGCGGCTGGAGAAGGCGGAGGAGCGGCTGTTTTCGCTGCGCGCGGCGTCACGCAAGCATAGCGTTGCCGTCGATGATCTGGCGCAACTGCGCGACACGATGGTTGCCGATCTGGCCGATCTCGACGCCGGCGAGGAGCGCCTGCATGGGCTGGAAAAGCAGGCCACAGCCGCGCGCGAGGCCTATGACATCGGCGCCGCGCAGCTTTCCTCGCTTCGCCATGCGGCGGCGGTCGGCCTGACCAAAGCCGTCATGGCCGAATTGCCGGCGCTGAAGCTCGAACGCGCCGCCTTCATCGTCGAGATGAAGAGCGAGGCCGAGACCCGCATGGAGGAGGGCATCGACCAGATCGAGTTCTGGGTGCGCACCAATCCCGGCACGCGGCCCGGGCCGATGATGAAGGTGGCGTCCGGCGGCGAGCTGTCACGCTTCCTGCTGGCGCTGAAGGTGGCGCTGGCCGATCGCGGCTCGGCGCCGACGCTGGTCTTCGACGAAATCGACACTGGCGTGGGTGGCGCCGTGGCGGATGCCATCGGCCAGAGGCTGGCGCGGCTGTCCAAGCGCGTGCAGGTGCTGTCGGTCACCCATGCGCCGCAGGTGGCGGCGCGCGCGGCGACGCATTTCCTGATCTCCAAATCGGGCAGCACCGACCGCGTGGCGACCGGCATTGCCGAGATGGACCGACCGGCGCGGCAGGAAGAGATTGCCCGCATGCTGGCTGGCGCCACCATCACCGACGAGGCGCGCGCCGCCGCAGAGCGGCTGCTGCGTGAGAATACAAACGCGGCATAGAATATCCGGTGTCATGGCCGATTTAGGATATCGGAGCGAGTCAGGATATGGCTCCATCCTGCTGTTCAGGAATGATTTTCCCAAAATCCTGATCTATTGTGACGCGCCACCGTTCGGGGGAGAAAAGCATGGCCGAAAAACCTGTCGATTCGCTCAGCGAAAGCGAGGCCGAAGCCGAACTCCAGCGGCTGGCCGAAGAGATCGCCGGGCACGATGTGCGCTACCATACCGAGGACGCGCCTACGATCACGGACGCGGAGTATGATGCGCTGCGGCGGCGCAACCTTGCCATCGAAGAGCGCTTTCCCGGCCTGGTGCGCGAGGATTCGCCGTCGCGCAGGGTGGGTGCTGCGCCGGCGGAAGGTTTTGCCAAGGTGCGCCATGCCGTGCCGATGCTCAGCCTCGCCAAGGCCTATACGGACGAGGATGTCACCGATTTCATCGAGCGCGGCCGGCGCTTCTTCGACCGCGACAAGGATCTCGACATCGCCTTCACGGCCGAGCCGAAGATCGATGGGCTGTCGGCATCGCTGCGCTATGAGAAGGGCGTGTTCGTGCAGGGTGCGACGCGCGGCGACGGCGCCGTTGGCGAAGACATCACCGCCAATCTCAGAACCATCGCCGACATCCCCGCGAAGCTGAAAGGCTCGGGCTGGCCCGACACGATCGAGATACGTGGCGAGGTCTACATGACCTATGCGGAGTTCGAGGCGTTGAAGCAGCGCTCGGCCGCGGCCGGCGGTCAGGATTACGTCAATCCGCGCAACACGGCGGCCGGATCGCTGCGCCAGAAGGATGCCTCCGTCACCGCCAGCCGCAACCTCAAATTCTTCGCCTATGCCTGGGGCTTCACGACGGCAGATCCGGCGTCGACGCAGTACGAATCGGTGCAAAAATTCGCCGACTGGGGCTTCAAGATCAGCCCTTTGATGGTGCGGGCGAAGTCGGCCGAGGAACTGGTCGCGCACTACCATCTGATCGAGGAGCAGCGCTCTTCGCTTGGCTATGACATAGACGGCGTCGTCTACAAGGTCGACCAGCTGGAGCTGCAGCGCCGCTGGGGTTTCGTCACCGGCGAGCCGCGCTGGGCCGTTGCGCACAAATTCCCGGCCGAACAGGCAATGACGACCGTGCAGAAAATCGACATCCAGGTCGGCCGCACCGGCACGCTGGCGCCGGTCGCAAGGCTTGCGCCCGTCACCGTGGGGGGCGTCGTGGTCGAGAACGTCACGCTGCACAATGAGGACTACATCAAGGGCTTTGACAGCAACGGCCTGCCGATCCGCGACGGCATCGACGTGCGCATCGGCGACACGGTGGTGATCCAGCGGGCAGGGGATGTCATCCCGCAGATCGTCAGCGTCGTCGTCGACAAGCGTCCGGCCGATGCCGTGCCTTACGAATTCCCGCATACCTGTCCGGTTTGCGGTTCGCCGGCGACGCGCGAGATCAACGAGAAGACCGGCAAGGAGGATTCCCGCCGGCGCTGCACCGGCGAGCTGATCTGCGCCGCGCAAGCCGTGGAAAGGTTGCGCCATTTCGTGTCGCGCGGTGCGCTCGATATCGAGGGCCTGGGCGCCGAAAACATCGACACGTTCTTCAATGCCGGGCTGATCAAGACGGCCGCCGATATCTTCACCCTCAGGGATCGCCGTCCCGCCGTCACCAAGGCGCTTGCCGAGCGGCGCGAGGAGCAGGCCAGGCAGCGTGAGGCGGCATCCGGCAAGACCCGCAAGAATGTGCGCAGCGTCGAGGACCGCAACTATGAGGGTCTCGACAAGCTGTTTGCGGCGATCGATTCGCGCCGCGCGCCGGAACTTGACCGGTTTATTTTCGCGCTCGGCATCCGCCATATCGGCGAGACGACGGCGGCCGTGCTTGCCAAGACCTTTTCCACCATCGAGGAGCTGATCCGCGTCGGCAGGGAGACTGCGGCGGCGGAGGATCCGCACACCGTGTTCCCATCGGTCAATGGCATCGGCGATACGGTGATCGATGCGCTGCGCGATTTCTTCGGCAATGAGCGCAATGACGACGTGCTCGACAAGCTGCTCGGAGAGGTCAAGCCGAAGCCTTATATCGTCACCGTCTCAGCTGACAGCGAGGTCGCCGGCAAGACGATTGTGTTCACCGGCTCGCTGGAGAAGATGACGCGCTCCGAAGCCAAGGCGATGGCCGAGCGTCTCGGCGCCAGGGTGGCCGGTTCGGTTTCGGCCAAGACCGACCTGCTGGTGGCCGGACCTGGTGCCGGCTCCAAGCTCAAGCTTGCCAGTGAACTCGGCGTCGAAGTCATCGACGAGGACACATGGCTGCAACGGGTCGGCAAGTCGTGACGGCGTTCAAAGGCTTCGGCCCAAAAGCCATTCCGTTCCTGACGGCACTGGATTTCCACCAGAGCCGAGAGTGGTTTTTGGAGAACCGCGACCTGTTCGAACAGGAATTGCGCGATCCCCTTGGCGATCTGGTCGACACGCTGGCGCAGCGTTTCGCGGATGCCGGGCTTGGCTTGCGCGGCGACCGCAAGAAGTCATTGTTCCGCATCAATCGCGACGTGCGATTCGCCAAGGACAAGCGGCCCTACAACCGGCATGTCTCGGCGATCCTGTCGCCGGATGGCAGCAAGGCCGTGCAGGGCGTGTTCTACGTTCATATCGGGCTCGAAGGATGCTTTGCCGGCGTCGCCTGGTGGCAGCCGGATTCCGCACTGCTGCTGGCGATGCGGCGCTCCATCGAGACGTGGCCAGAGCGGTTTCGCGCCATGGTGAAGGCGTTGAAGAAGAACAACCTCGAGCTGGATGCCGAAGACGCCATGAAACGCACGCCCCGGGGTTTCGAGCACGTCACGGAGACGGACCTCCTGGCTGCGATCCGCAACCGGCATTTTGCCGTTCGGCATGCGATCGATCCGGCTGATATTCATGCGCCGGAGCTGGTCGAGGAACTTGTCGATTTCACCTTGCGCGCCAAGCCGCTGCTCGACTGGGGCAGGGCGATCGAGGGTAGAATCGCGAAGGACTAAGTTCCATCTCCAGCCCGGCGACGATCATTTCCGCTGATCGTTTGGCTCAAGCGAATTCGTGTGACAAGGCCTGCTGCACTACCTAGATCAACGGTTTCGACCCTGGAGCGATCGATGGCGGCAGACGTGATCTCTGAGAGCGGCGGCAAAAGCGACTTCTGGCAAGGCGTGCGGCTCTCCATGCCTGTTGTGGTGGCCTCGGCGCCGTTCGCGGTGCTGTTCGGGGCGCTTGCCGTCGATCAAGGCTTCTCGGTCCTCGAAGCGTTCCTGATGAGCGCGCTGGTGTTCGGCGGCGCCAGCCAGATGGTTGGCATCCAGCTGTTCGGCCAGCATGTCGCGCCGTGGCTGATCGTGCTGTCGATCTTCGCCGTTAATTTCCGTCATGTGCTCTACTCCGCCGGCATCGGCCGGCGCATCGCGCACTGGCCTGTGATCCAGCAGGCACTCGGCTATTTCATCCTCACCGATCCGCAGTTCGCGGTAGCCGAGGCGAGGGCGCAATCCGGCCAGACTGTCGGCTTCGCCTGGTATCTGGGGCTTGGCCTGCCGGTCTATGTGTTCTGGGTGGTGGAAAGCGCGCTCGGCGCGGTGTTCGGCAAGCTGATCCCCGACACTCATGCGCTGGGCATCGATTTCCTGCTGCCGATCTATTTTCTTGGCCTGGTGATGGGCTTCCGCAAGCGGCCGCTGTGGCTGCCGGTGGTGGTCACCAGTGCTTGCGCCTCGATCATCGCCTACAAGACGGTCGGCTCACCCTGGCACGTCTCGATCGGCGCCATTGCCGGCGTGCTGCTCGCCGTCATCCTGCCACCGCACCATAGCGGCGTGGGGACAAGGCCATGAGCACGACTTTCTGGATCATCATCGCCGGTGCGATCGCCACCTATCTGACGCGCATCGGCGGGCATCTGGTCATCTCCCGCTTCGACAACATCCATCCGCGCGTCGAGGCCGGCCTCAATGCCGTGCCTGCGGCGGTGCTGACGACGCTGGTGGCGCCGGAGCTGTTGAATGCCGGAATTGCCGAATGGGCGGCATTGGCCGTCACCGCCGTGGTTTCGCTGCGCGGCGGGCTGATGTCGATGTTTTTGGCGGGGGCGGCGGTGCTGATCGTGGCGCGGCAATTTGTGGGATAGGCCTGCCGGCGCGATCGTATTCGAACGTTAGCGCTGCCCCTCATTGCCCTGCCGGGCATTTCTCCCCGTAAACGGGGAGAAAGAAGCTCACCTTAAATCTTCGCGTCGTGCGGCAGCGGCGCTGTTGCCTTTTCCAGCCAGGCCAGCGTTTCGCCGTCGAGCATCGGTCCGATCTCGGCCAGCACCCAGCCATGGTAGGCGTCGAGCCAATGCAGTTCCTCGCGCGTCAAAAGGTCTGACCGCACCAACCGCTTGTCGATCGGCGCGAGCGTCAGCGTCTCGAAGCCGTGCATGGCAATGTCGCCGCCCTCGATCTGTTCGGCCGGCGTCACCAGGATCAGGTTTTCGATGCGGATGCCGTAGGCGCCTTCCTTGTAGTAGCCGGGTTCGTTCGACAGCATCATGCCTTCGAGCAGCTTTTCGGTGCCGGTGCGGGCAATGCGTTGCGGGCCTTCATGCACGGCGAGATACGAGCCGACGCCATGGCCGGTGCCATGGGCGAAGTCGCAGCCATGCTTCCACAGCGCCATGCGGGCGACGGCGTCGATCTCCGAGCCGCGCGTGCCGGCGGGGAAGCGCAGCGTCGAAATGCCGATCATGCCTTTCAGCACCAGCGTGAAGCGTTCGCGCATCTCCTCGGTCGGCTGGCCGATCGGCACGGTGCGGGTGATGTCGGTGGTGCCATCCTGATATTGCGCGCCGGAATCGAGCAGGAACAGCTCGCCGGCCTGCAGCTTGCGGCTGGTGGCGCGTGACACGCGGTAGTGCATGATGGCGCCGTTCGGGCCGGCGCCGGAAATGGTGTCGAAGGAGACGTCGCGCAGCGGCATCTGCGTTTCCTTGCCGGTCTGCCGGCGGCTCTCTTCCAGCCTGGTGACGACCGCGATCTCGTCGAGCGAGCCGGGTTTTTGCCGCTCCAGCCAGCACAAAAGCTTCGCCACCGCCGCACCGTCGCGGCGATGCGCGGCGCGCGAGCCGTTGATCTCGGCCTGGTTCTTGGTGGCGCGCGGGATGCGGGCAGGATCTGGCGCGGCAATCACCGTGCCGCCAGTGTCCTCGACCAGCATGCGCAGCCGGTCGGCGGCCAGCACCGGGTCGAGCGCGATCTTCGCGCCGCCCTTGGCAAGCGCTGCGATCGCCGCTTCGAATTCGCCTGGCTCATGCAAATCGGCGAGCTGGGTGAGATAGGCCGCGACCTGGCGCGGGAATTTGCGCTTGTCCATGAACAGCTGATGCGATCCATCGGCGGCGAGGATGGCGAAGCCGAGCGCCAGCGGCGTGTGCGGCACGTCGCCGCCACGGATGTTGAAGGCCCAGGCGATGGAGGAGGGGTCGGTCAGCACCGCATGGGTAGCGCCGTCCTTGCCGATCACTGTTGCCAGCCGCGCCAGCTTGTCCTTGGCGAGTTCGCCGGCAAAGCCGATCGGATGCAGTTCGACCGGGGCCACCGGTGCGGCGGGCTGATCCTTCCAGATGATGTCGACCGGGTTCCTGTCGAGCGGCACCAGCACCGCGCCGGTCTTGTCGGCCGAGGCCTGCAACGCCTTGACCTCGCTGATCGTGTGCAGCCATGGATCGAAGCCCAGCCGCGCGCCCTTGCCGATATTGTCCTTGAGCCAGATGGCGGGCGGGTTGTCGACCAGGCTTTCGATCGAAAAAATGTCGAGATCGACCTCGTTTCGCACCTGCAGCGTGTAGCGTCCGTCGACGAAGACGAAGGCGCGGTCGCGCAGCACGATGGCGACGCCGGCCGAGCCGCTGAAGCCGGTCAGCCATTTCAGCCGTGCCGAACGATCGGCGACATATTCCCCCTGATGCTCGTCGGCGCGCGGAACGATGAAGCCGTCGAGGCCATTCGCGGCCAGCCATTGGCGCAGCAGCGCCACGCGCGGCTTGCCGACGGAAGGGTCGCTCGCGGAATCGAAGGTCTGGAACATGATGGGCCTCCTGATGTCGCGTGACCGTAGCCTATGGGTCCGGAAAGCGGAATCGATTTCCAGTTGGCGCAACCTGCTACAGCCTCGCTTGGATGACAACAAAATGGGGGTGGTCCAGCCGCGGCGCGAAGGCTCGGTCCGCCTCAATGCCTGAGGTGGATCGTCACCCAGCCTTCGCGATGCAAGGTGCGCACGTGCCGAAAATTCTGGCCGACATAGGCCGAGATGACGGCATCGCGCTGGCGCTCGAGGATGCCTGACAGCACGATCGAGCCGCCAAGTGTGATGTGCCCGGCCATTTGCGGTGCCAGCCGCATCAGCGGCCGCGCCAATATGTTGGCGACGATGAGATCGAAGGGCGCACGCTTGCCGAAAATCGGGTGGTGGAAGCCCGGCGCGGTCACTGTTTCGATCAAGCCCTTGACGTGGTTGAGCCGCGCATTGGCGGCGGCGACCTTCACCGCCACCGGGTCGATGTCGGTGGCGAGCACCGGAATATGCGCCAGCTTGGCAACTGCAATCGCCAGCACGGCGCTGCCGGTGCCAAGGTCGAGCGCATTGCGCGGATGCTCTCGACGCACGACCTTCTCCAGCATTTCGAGGCAGCCGGCGGTGGTGCCGTGATGGCCGGTGCCGAAGGCGAGCCCGGCTTCGATCTCGATGGCGAGTTCGCCGCTGTGGCGCTTTGTGCGATCATGCCCACCATGGACAAAGAAACGGCCGGCGCGCACCGGCTTCAGGCCTTCCAGAGAGCTGGCCACCCAGTCGATGTCGGGCAGCGCCTCGCGCCCGATCGGCTTCGACAGAGCGAGGCCGGCGAGAACGTCGTTCATCCGCGCCTCTACAGCATCGACGTCGCCATCGGTATAGAGCGAGACTTCGTGGATATCCTGGTCTTCGTCGACCTCGATCACGGCGATCGGCAGGCCTTCATCCTCGAAAGCCATTTCGAGCGCCGCGAAGACGCGCTCCGCCTCGATCTTTCCGGTGGTGAAATGGAGCCGTGTCTGTGTCATTGAGAGTTTCTTCTTTGAGCTTGATCTCTGGACAAACGGAACCGTTTGTCTTGAGAAAACCGGGTTCCACTTTTCGGGATCAAGCTCTAGCCCTTGGCCGCGAGGCGCTTCAGCTTCTCCACGGCGGTGCTGGCGCTTTCGCCATAGGCGATCGTGCCGGCAAAGTCGCCCTTGGCGTTGAGCAGCAGCACAGAGGCTGTGTGGTCCATCGTGTAGTCGCCGTCGCCGGTGTCGACCTTCTTCCAGTAGATGCCGAATGATTTGGCCATGGCATGGACCTTGTCCGGGTCGCCGGTAATACCAGTGATGCGGTCGGAGAAGTTGCTGACATAGGCGTTCATCACCGCCGGTGTGTCACGTTCCGGGTCGACCGAGACGAAATAGGCATGCAAGGTCTTGCCGTCGTCGCCGAGCGTCTTCAGCCAACCGGAGAGTTCGAACAGCGTGGTCGGGCAGACCTCCGGGCAATGGGTGAAGCCGAAGAAGACGACACTGGGCTGCCCACGGAAGGCGGCTTCGGTGATTGGCGCGCCTTTCTGGTCGACCAAGGTGAAGGGGGCGCCGAACGGCTCGCCGCCATAATGGCCGCGATACCAGTCAAAGGTCAGCCAGCCAATGCCGGCCGCCATCAGGACGAGAATGCCGACCAGGATAGAACGCATCATCAGTTGGGTGTCCGTCGTGATTTTCACCGGGCGCCGGATCAGCGCCGTTCGGCGAACACTCTTAACCACTTGATCTCGGACGCGCAAAGATGTCGCGTTGCCGCAACCGCCTTCGTCGCAGGCTCAGAGAGCGATGTGACCAAAGCTTCATTTGACCGGATCGAATCCCGGCCTATCGTGACGGCCAGCGCTCTTGTGGTGGAACAGCATGATACCGGACACGCCTGTTGCTTCCTATTCGAGAACCCAGATCTGGTTGCATTGGGGCATTGCCGTGCTGATTGTGATCCAGTTTCTTGCACATGACGGCATGAAACACGTGTGGCGTGCCTTTCGCCGGGGACAGGAGGCGTCGCCCGGTGACGTGCCACTGGCCTATATGCATGTCGTGCTTGGCCTCACGGTGCTGGTGCTGGCTTCATGGCGGCTTTGGCTCAGGGCGACGCGAGGCGTCCCGCCGGTATCGGGGATGGAGCATCCGGCGCTAAGGCTGCTCGCCAAGGCGACTCATCTTGTCATCTACGCGCTGATCTTCATCGTGCCCCTTTCGGGCGCCGCCGCCTGGTTCCTCGGCGTGCCAGGAGCAGGGCTGGTGCACGTGCTGGGCAAGGACATCCTGCTCTACATCGTGCTGTTGCACACGGCCGGGGCACTCATTCAGCATTTTGTGCTCAAGAGCGATGTCCTGCGGCGGATGCTGGCTTTCAGCCAACCATAGCTTGCAAAGCTGGGCTGCTCGCCCCACCTGTGACCGGCAACTCGAACCGTTGGAGGCTTCCTTGCGAGGACTGATTGGGCGAAAACTGATCGGCGGCGCCGTGGCAGCGTGCGTCGTGCTGGGCGCCGGCAGTGCCGTCGCCGAGGAAGTCGGCAAGGTCGGCGTCGACTGGATCGGCAACGACATCATCGTCGAAGCGATCAAGGACCCGAAGGTCGAGGGCGTGACCTGCCATGTCTCCTATTTCGACCGCAGCATCATCGATCGCCTGCACAAGGGCAACTGGTTCGAGGATCCCAGCGATTCCTCGATCTCCTGCCGTCAGACCGGCCCGATCACCATCGGCGACATCGACATGAGCGAGGGCGGCGAGGAAGTTTTCAAGCAAGGCATCAGCCTGATCTGGAAGAAGCAGGTGGTGAACCGCATTTACGACAAGACCAACGAGACGCTGATCTACCTCTCGCATTCGCGCCAGGTGCAGAACGGCTCGGCGAAAATGTCGGTCACGACAGTGCCGCTCTACGGCCAGAACGTGGTATGGAGCAAGGGCAAGCCGAAATAGGCGGGTGGGCGTCTGATTGGCCCCACGGACAATTGCTCCTGCCTTGCAGGAGCAATTGCTCTGACGTAAAGCCCCCGGATGGACCGTTCCGAAAACCTCGTCCTGAAAGATCCAGAGCCGCGCATCCATCCGACCGCGGAGTTGAAGGCGTGCAAGCTCGGCCGCTACGCTTCGATCGGCGAGCGGGTGGTGCTGCGCGAGGTGAGCGTCGGCGATTTCTCCTATTTCGAGCGCCATTCGGAAGCCATCTACACAACCATCGGCAAATTCTGCTCGATCGCCGCCAACAGCCGCATCAATGCGCTGGAGCATCCGATCGAACGGTTGACGCAGCACAAGGTCAGCTATCGGCCGAACGAGTATTTCCGCTGGCTGGGTGTCGATGCGGCGTTCCGCGAGCGGCGGCAGTCGAATGCCGTGAGCATCGGCCATGACGTCTGGGTCGGCCACGGCGCGGTGATCATGCCTGGCATCACCATCGGCAATGGTGCCGTCATCGGCGCCAACGCGGTGGTGACGCAGGACGTGCCGTCCTACATGATCGTCGCCGGCGTGCCGGCAAAGCCGCTCAGGCCGCGCTTTGCCCCTGACATAGCGGCGCGGATCGAAGCGCTCGCCTGGTGGGACTGGCCGGTCGACAAACTCGCCAGGGCGGTTCCCGATATCCAGTCCATGCCGATCGAGGTCTTGCTCGATCGGTGGGAAAAAGACGCCGCTTAGAGCAATTCCGGGAAAAGTGTGCTGTCTTGGACCGGTCGGCGCTTTCGGGAAACCATGCTCCGCGCTCTCCGGACTGAAACCCCTTCCGCCATGCGGGGGTGGCGCAGCGGAAGGGGCTGGAGGTAAGCCGCTGTGAAGCGGAAGGAACAGGCTCTCTTGCCTGCACGGTTACCATGACACTAAACCGATAAGGTGTGTTTTTCGACGAATGCTCGCTTTGCGTGCATTCAATTGTGCCTGACGTATTTGTCGCGGGCGGGAACCTGACACGGTCGCCGGATGTTTCTCCTCGCGACAGTCACTGAGGGATCTCGATAGATGGAAAAGCTCTTCACCAGGATCGCAAACTGGGTCGCCCACATAACCGGCTTGCCGCTTACATTTGCCGGTTGTTGTCTGATCGTCATCGTCTGGGCGGTGAGCGGGCCGTTCTTCGGTTTCTCCGACACCTGGCAATTGGTGATCAACACCGGCACGACCATCATCACCTTCCTGATGGTGTTCCTGATCCAGAACACCCAGAACCGCGACGGCGCCGCGATCCAGGCCAAGCTCGATGAGTTGATCCGGGTCAGCGAGGGCCATAACCATTTCATCGGCATCGAGCACCTGACCGAATCCGAGGTCGAGGAAATCCGCGACAAGTGCGAGCGGGCGGCGAAGCGGCATGACCAGCGGCATGATGAGAAGATCGCCACCATGGCCGCAAAAAAAGTCGTGGCGCAAAAGCGTCCCTCAAAAAAGAACGCGGCGTAAGCGCCTAAGATTGAACGAGAAATCAACCTCAGGGTCCCGCCTGTTCTTGTTTAAGCGTGACCTGATCCGAAACCGGTTCCTGTCCTCGAGGCAGGCCCGAAGACCTGCTTTCGAGGTGATGCTCATTGCTTCACGAAGGCCGCGAAAGGCTCCTTGTAATCGGGGTGCCAGCGCGACAGAGCAGGGCGGTTTTCGATGATGTCGCCGATCGCCCAGGCCATGCGTTTCTCGTCCAGCGGCCGTGCCACATCATTGTCCGGGCATAGGATATAGAAGTCGCCCCCAACCAGGGATTCCAGCATGAAATCAACGACCTGCTCGCCGGTCCAGGCGCCAGCCGGCTTTTCGGTCGCACCTTCGGTGAGGCCGGTATAGGTGAAGCCGGGGATCAACAGATGTGCCGAGAGCCGGGCGCCCGGCTCGTTGCGAAGTGCATGCGCCAGACCCTCGGTGAATGTCTTCACGCCGGCCTTGGAGACATTGTATGCCAGGTTGCCGGGCGGCGTGGTGATGCCTTGCTTGGAGCCGGTGTTGATGATCAGGCCCGGCCTGGCCGACGCCAGCATGCGCGGCGCGAAGGCCTCGACGCCATGCACGACGCCCCAGAAATTGATGTCGAGCAGCCGTTTCCAGGCATCGCGGTTTTCCCACGGCTTTCCGGGATTGTCGCCGACGCCGGCATTGTTCATCAGCAGCGAGACCTCGCCGAAGGCGCCGAATGCCCGGTCGGCGAGACGATCCACCTCGTCGGCCTTCGACACGTCCGACGCAACGGCAAGCACGGCGTCGTCGCCGGCAATGGCCGACACGGCGCGGGAGGCATCGTCAAGGCGGGTGCCGCCAATATCGGCGAGCACGATCTTCATGCCCAACAGCGCAAGCCGCTTGGCGGCTGCCAGACCGATGCCGCTGGCGGCGCCGGTGATGACGGCGGTGTTGCCCTGAACAAGCGCGGGCAGGGCGGTCTGGATTTCGGCGTCGGTGATCATGAGCAACGGGATCCTTTTCTCGATGGCGCCGAACTTAACGCCGGAACAGGCTTGTGCAAGCCTGCGTCAGCACGTGTTCTGGTTGACCAGCCCGGTCGAGGCTGCGCATGTTGGTTGGGCATTGGAGATTTTTGCCTCGGCAAAAGGAGACTTTTGCCTGGGTAAAATGGAGATCTTCGATTGACGGACTGGGTTGCAATTCTGAAGGAGCAGACCGCCACCGGCGACCAGATGGGGCGCGAGGTGCCGCAGATGCTGGCCAACCCCGATATCAGCGAAGCCCAGGTCAAGACACTGTTCGCCGCACTGGAAAAACAGGCCGAATTCGTCGAGAAACTGCGTATGGCGCTGGAGAAATTCGGCCATGATTTTTCGATCATCAAGGCAGCCGAACGGCTGGAGGAGCGCTATGCCGACCTTGCCGCGTCGGTGGCGGAAAAGCTGAAGGCGATGCGTAAATAGCTGCTTTTAGAGTTATTTTTCGAGAACGCGCGAAAAGCGCGTGTCCGGCACAAGCCACACCTAGGCAACTGCAACATAGAGCGCTACACCGATCCATCGGTCGACGAAAGTCAGCGCAACGGCCGCGATGTAGACGGCGAGCGAAAGCCTTCCCTTGCGGTCGGTGCCGACCGCCTTGGCAAAGGCGGTGTCCTGACCATGCAGCCGGTGCAGCGCCAGGACCAGGATGGCGTAGGCGGTTGCACACATTGCGAGGTCGAAACCGTAGACGGCGACCGGAACCGTGGCGAAATGGTTCTCGCCCATGAATGCAGTCGTCACCGGCATCAAGGACAGCCAGAACAACAGATGCAGGTTCGCCCACAGCACGCGACCGTCGACGTGCTGCACGGTGTGGAACATGTTGTGCAGGTTGTTCCAGTAGATGCCGACATTGATGAACGACAGCACGTAGCACAGGAAGATCGGCCACTGCGGCAGCAGTGTCGAAAAATCCTCGCCCTCCGGCACCTTCAGGTCCAGCACCATGATGGTGATGATGATGGCCGCCACGCCGTCGGTGAATGCCTCGACCCTGCCTTTGCCCATGGAGCCCCCTACCGTCAGGCTGCCAGTCTAGATGAGCTTAACGGTATCGGGAAAGGCCTCGCCGCCGGCTTTCAACCGCTCGGCGTTTCAGGCGCCATGTTGGCGCGCCCACGCGGCACGCCAAGTCCGGTATCGGGCGGTTCGCCGGCGGCCGGCCTGTTCTCGATCATGTGCAAGGTGCGCCAGCCACCGAAGCGGTAATAGGCCGCGGCCAGGATCAGCGAAGTGATCGAGCCAGCCGGGAAACTCCACCACAGCGCTTCCTCGCCGATAACGCCGCGCATGAAATAGGCAAAGCCGGTGCGCACGATGAGTACCGAGATCACCAGGATGATCAGCGGCGGCATCACCGCGCCGGTGGCGCGCACGGTGGCAAACAGCACGATGGTGATGCCGAACAGGATGAACGACCAGGACGCCGCGGAGTTGATGTGGGCTGCGATGTCGATCGCCGCGCTGTCGCTGCTCAGGAACAGGCTGAGGATCGAGCGGTCGAAGAGCCACAGCAGGGCGACCAGGGCGCCGGTCAGGACAAGGTTGAAGCCAACGCCGGAGGCGGCGATGCGGCCGATCCGGTCCCAGCGGCCGGCGCCGACATTCTGCGCCGCCATGGAGGAGACCGCCGCACCGATCGCCAGCGCCGGCATCTGGATGTAGGTCCACAACTGTGCGGCGATGCCGTAGGCGGCGGCGACCTGCGAACCGTAGGAATTGACGATGCCCATCACCGTCAGGGCCGCCGCCGAGATGACGATCATCTGCAGCCCCATCGGCACGCCCTTGAAGACGATTAAGCGCAGCAAAGCCGGATCGGGCCGCAGCAGGGCGAGGTTGGCGCCGGCCAGCCGTAGCGGATGTTTGCGCGCATAGAGCACGACAAGGATGGCAATCACGCTCACCGTCTGGCCGATCAGCGTCGAGGTGGCGGAGCCCGCAATTCCGAGTTCCGGGAAGGTTCCGATGCCGCGGATCAGCAGCGGGTTGAGGACGATATCGAGGACGACCGCCAGCGCCATGAAAATGAAGGGTGTGCGTGAATCGCCGGCACCGCGCAGCACTGTCATGACGAAGGACAGAAGGTTCATCATCGGCACGGCGACGAAGATGATGCGCAGATAGGAACGCGCCAGCGGCAAGGCGTCTGCCGGTGTGCCAAGCGAGTTGAGGATGGCGTCGACCCAGATCCAGCCGCAGACGGCGAAAACAATGGAGACGAGGAAGAAGAAGGTGGCGCTGGTGCCGACGATGCGGCGGGCCTCGGGCAGGTCACGGGCGCCGACCGACTGCGCCACCAGGATGGTCGCGGCCATGCCGATGCCGAACACCGTGCCCAGGATCAGGAACACGACGAGGTTGGCGTTGGAGGTGGCGGTCAGTGCCGATTCGCCGAGGAAGCGGCCGACCCAGACGGCATTGATCGACGCGTTGAGCGACTGCAGCACGTTGGAGCCGAGCACCGGCAAGGCAAACAGCAGCAGCGTGCGCGGGATCGGGCCGCTGGTCAGGTCGCCGGTGCGCCGGCGCGTGGGCATTTGTTCGTTCATGGCTGAAGGCCTGTCTTGAGTCCGGTCCGTGATGATTGCCGATTCAACGAGACAGGTCGATGCGGCGTCGGAAAATTCCGCCTGGTGTCTCTTGATCTAATCATGTTCTCAAAGCTCCCGGAATGGGCTATTGATCGTCACCGCGTGGGGCCGCATTCCTACTAGATCTGATGGATAAGCCGGGGGGATTATGTCCGATATTTCGCTGTTTTCCGAGCGCCTGAGCCGGCGTGCGTTTCTCGGTGCGTCCGCCTTGGGCGCAGCCGCCGTGGCTCTTTCTGCGTGTACCACCACGGAGATGGTGACGCCGCCGCCAGTCGCAGCGGCGCCGCCCGAGCCTGCGCTCGGTGATACCGCAACAATGTATACCGCGCGCACCGATGAGGGCTTTCAATTGCCGGCCATCCCGGTGGCCAAGCTCGATCCGAAGTTCGTGCGCCAGATCGTGGCCGACCCGACCGGTGAAAAACCCGGCACAATCGTCGTCGATGTCTCCGAGCACTTCCTCTATCTGGTGCGCGACGGCGGCAAGGCTATCCGCTACGGCGTCAGCCTCGGCAAGGCCGGGTTTGGATGGACCGGCAGCGCGGTTATCCAGGCGAGGAAGAAGTGGCCGGTGTGGACACCGCCGCCGGAAATGATCAAGCGCCGGCCGGAACTGGCGAAATTCAAGGACGGCATGCCGCCCGGCCCGCAGAGCCCGCTCGGCGCCCGCGCGCTCTATCTGTTCCGCGACGGCAAGGACACGATGTACCGGCTGCACGGCACGCCGGAGTGGGATTCCATCGGCAAGAACGCATCGTCGGGCTGCGTGCGCTTCATGAACCAGGACATCATCGACCTCTATAGCCGCGTCAACGGTCCCGCCCAGGTCTTTGTGCGTCCCAACCTTTCGGCTGCCGGCAAGATCATGGCCGTGTCGAGCAGGACGGCAGAGCCGATCGATGCCGGCGTGCCGAAGGATGCGGAGTTCTTGAAGTAGCTTTCACGGCCCGCGCAGGCGGACGCGTCGCGCCCGCCTGAATAGGGGTGACTACTTCTTGGCGAGGCCGGGAAGCGTGACCTGATAGACCAGGAACATGGTGTCGACATTGGCGCCGTCATCGGCCTTGTAGGGGGCGCCGACCTGGAAGCCATCCTGGGCGAGGAAGTCGTTGTCATTGGCGACGAACAGGAAGTAGTCGTCGGGCAGCTTCGGGTCCAGCACGCTCGCCAGCGACATCGCTTCCCACTTCTCGGAGAGATTGTTGTGATCGTTCGGCGCGCCATTGTGCAGGCCGAAGCGATTGAGCTGCGCATTGTCGTTGATGTCGATGAACGGGGTCAGCCTGGCCGGCGTCACCGACGGATCGAGCAAGCCCTTAGGGGCGATCGGCTTGTCGGCGGCATCGAAGGCGCCGCCGGCGATGTCGGTCGCGGCCGAAACGTCGACGGCGAATATCTGGCGCAGCAGCGAGGTGTCGCCCTTGAGACCCTGGCCGTTGCCGCTGTCGCGCGCCAGCATCAGGAATGACGTGTCCGACAGCGCCACGATCTCGCTCTGTGCCGCGATCTTGGTCTTGCCCTTGGCATCCTTGAACACCGGCAGCGGCACGACATATTCATGCGCCAGCTTGAGATGGGCGAGGTCGGAGCGGTCGTAGACCAGCGCTCTTGTGTTCTGCCGGGTCGAAGCGGAATCGCCACCATCCTGCCTGGTCGCCGACTGCAGCACGGCGATGAGGAACTTGCCGTCCGGCGTCATCGCCATGCCTTCGAGGCCCTGGTTGTTCTGGCGCCCGGTATCGGGATCCTTCGGGTCGGGTTCGGCCGCACCTGGACCGGGGTTGTCCGATGAGAAATTCGGTTTCCCCTTGCGCATCGGCACCAGGGCCGCCGGCGGCTGCGTCGCCGACAGCAGGCGGCCCTCGGCGGAGAAGTGGTAGATGTTGGGGCCATATTCGTCGGAGATGAACATCGAGGCGTCCGGCAGCCGCACGATCGCTTCATTGTCGAGGGCGAGCTTGCCGTTGGTGGCGACCGGCAGCATCGGCATGTCGCCGCTTGCTGCGCGCACATCCGACAGCGGATCGAGGCCGGTGGTGTCGGCGCCCTTGTCGTCCGTGAGCAGCAAGGTGTCGGCAAGCGTCGCCTTGACCTCAGTCTGTTCCTGGCCAGCGGCGCCTGGCGCCGCCGGGGTAAACTCGATGCCGATGGTGTTGACGCGCGCCCGGTAGTCGGTGGTGCCGGCGACATTGTAGCCGCGATCCGGCAGCAGCCAGAGCGATCCCTTGTAGGTACCGGCATCATGGGTCCAGCTTGATGTATCGATCGCCATGCCGGAACCCGAGCCGAAAGTTTCGCCAAACTTGTCGCGCTGAGCAGCCGGGATGCGGCCGACGCCGACCAGACCCTTGTTGACGAGGACGGTCGCGGTGCTGTCGGCGAGCGCCGGCGTCAAGGCGGTGAACAGGACCAGCGCGATGCCGAGCGAGGCGGTTCGGTAAAGCTGTTTCATGGATATCCTCTTGTGACGGATGTGCCGGAGCGGCTTAAGGACGAAAAGCTGAAAGAGGCGGCACATCGATGACGCCGCGCGCCGCTTCCTGAAAAGGGGTCTAAGGCGCGAACATGATGCTTGCGTGACAGTGCGGCATGCAGGTCAGCCGGCCTGTTCACCGGGCGAGAAAGACACGTGCTCAGGCCAATATTTGATCATCCCCGCGCATCCGTTCGGGTGTGCAAGCGCGGCACTAGACACATATGTACAGTGCGTATAGGATACTTGCTTCTGACAGACCGGGAGGGAAGCCGTGAAGTCGCACTACCGCGCAGTCGTCATCGGGGGTGGGGTGGTCGGCGCCTCGGTGCTCTACCATCTGACGCGGTTCGGCTGGTCTGACGTGGCGCTGATCGAGCGCGCCGAATTGACCGCCGGTTCGACCTGGCACGCGGCGGCCGGATTCCATGCCCTCAATGCCGATCCCAACGTCGCGGCGCTGCAGGATTACACCATCAAGCTCTACCGTGAGATCGAGTCCGAGTCCGGCCAGGACATCGGCCTGCACATGACCGGCGGCGTCAACATCGCCAGCGATCCGCAGCGCTGGGAGTGGCTGAAATCGGCCTGGGCGGTGTTCCAGTCGGTCGGCATCGAAACCGCCCGGCTGGTGACACCGGACGAGATCAAGGCGATCTGCCCGATCGTCGATGTCACGGGTGTGCTGGGCGGCCTGCATGATTCGAACGAAGGCCATCTCGACCCCTACGGCACCACGCACGCCTATGCCGGCGCCGCGAAGAAGCGCGGTGCCGAGATCATCCTGCGCAACCGGGTGGTCGAGCTCAAGGCACGCGCAGACGGCCATTGGGACGTCGTCACCGAGCAGGGCGCCATCGTTGCCGAGCATGTCATCAACGCCGGCGGGCTATGGGCAAAGCAGCTCGGCCGCATGGCCGGCGTCGACCTGCCGGTGACGCCGATGGAGCACCATTATTTCATCACCGAGGACATTCCGGAGATCGCGGCCCTGGACCGCGAGATCGGCCTCGCCGTCGACCTCGACGGCTTCTCCTACTTGCGCCAAGAGCGCAAGGGTGTGCTGCTCGGCGTCTACGAGCAGAATCCGAAGCACTGGAACATGGATGGCGCGCCATGGGACTACGGCATCGAGCTGATCCCGGAAGACATCGACCGCATTAGCCCGGAACTTGCCAAGGCGCATGAGCGCTTTCCGTGCCTGGCGACGGCCGGCATCCGCAAATGGGTCAACGGCGCCTTCACCTTTACCCCCGACGGCAACCCGATCGTCGGACCGGTGCGCGGCCTGAAAAACTACTGGGTCGCCTGTGGCGTCATGGTCGGCTTCAGCCAGGGCGGCGGCGTTGGAAAATCGCTGGCCGAATGGATGATTTACGGCGAACCGCAGGCCGACATTTTCGGCATGGACATTGCGCGTTACGGCGCCTTCGCCGCCAACCGCGAATACCTCAAGCAGACGACGCGGCAATTCTACTCGCGCCGCTTCGTCATGACCTTTCCCAATGAGCGGCTGTCCGCCGGCAGGCCTTTGAAACGCCCGGGCGCCTATGACGGCATGAGTGCCGCGGGTTGCGAATGGACAGCGTCGTGGGGGCTGGAAATCCCGGCCTATTTTGCGCCGATGGGTTTTCGCGAGAACACGACGCTCAAGCGCTCCAACGCCTTCGACATCGTCGGCGACGAGGCGTTGCAGGTCCGGCGGGCCGCCGGTCTCATCGATATCTCGGCGTATTCGCGCTATGCAGTGTCGGGGCCAAACGCCCAGGCATGGCTCGATCGGCTGCTTGCCTGCAAGCTGCCGAAAGCCGGGCAGGCGCGGCTGGCGCCGATGCTCGGGCCAGATGGGCGGCTGAAGGGCGACCTCACCGTGATCAACTGGGGCAGCAGTGACACTTGGCTGATGGGCTCCTATTATCTCAGGGAGTTCCACATGCGCTGGTTCGAGAGCCACGCGGCGGAAGGTGTTTCAGTCGCCGATCTCTCCGATGCAATGAGCGGCTTCCTGCTGACCGGGCCGAATGCGCGGAAAATCCTGGAGCGCACGACACATCAGGACGTCTCCGCCACGGCACTGCCGTTCATGGCTTGCGGCGTGTTTGACATCGGCATGGTGCAGGCGCGGGTCACGCGGCTGTCGATCGCTGGCGAGCTCGGGTTCGAGATCAGTTGCCCGGTGGCCATGCATGCCACGCTGCGCGACACGCTGCTTGCCGCCGGCGAGGATCTTGGCCTCGCCGAGATCGGCTACTACGCGCTCAATGCGCTCAGGTTGGAGAAAAGCTTCGGCATCTGGTCACGCGAATTCACGCAGGGCTACACGCCAGGCCAGGCCGGCCTCGACCGCTTCATTGCCTTCGACAAGGGCGATTTCATCGGCCGCAGGGCGGCGCTGAGGGAACGCAAGGCGGGTACCTCGCAACGGATCGTGACGCTGGAGATAGATGCTGTCGATGCCGACGCCAGCGGCTTCGAGCCGGTCTGGCGCGACGGCCGGCGTGTCGGCTTCGTCACTTCGGGCGGCTTTGGCTACACGATCGGCAAGAGCGTCGCGCTGGCGTTGGTGGACGACGATTTTGCCGAGGAGGGGACGGCACTTTCGGTCCACATTGTCGGCGTCGAGCGGCCGGCACGGATCATCGCAGCCTCGCCCTACGATCCCTCGGGTAAGGCGATGCGGCAATGAGGAGGATTTTCGATGGTCGATGACGCGGCACGGGACAGCCGGCGTGAACGCCGGCGTGGACGTACGGGCGAGGCCGGCAGCGAAAGCAGCCGCCGGCCCAATTACCGGTCGCTGAAGAACCCGTTCCTGCCGCAGCCGATCTTTTCTGACGATCAGGTCGCCGCGATCCACGACACGGCGCTGCGCGTGCTGGAGGAACTCGGCATCAAGGTGCTGCTGCCGCAGGCGCGAGAGATTTTCGCCAGCGCCGGCGCGCTGGTCGACCCGGACACCGACATGGTGCGCATCGGCCGCGACATGGTGGTGGCGGCGTTGGCCTCGGCGCCGAAGTCGATCCATGCCCAAGCCGGCGACCGCTCCCGCGACCTGATGCTGGAACTCGGGTCGATGACCTTCCTCGCCGGTTGCGGCGCGCCGAACGTCACCGATCTCGAACGCGGCCGGCGGCCGGGCACGCTGGCCGATTTCGAGGATCTGCTACGGCTGGTGCAGCATTTCGACGTGCTGCATATGCTTGGCCCTTGCATCGAGCCGCAGGATGTCGACAACCGCTTTCGCCACTATGCCGTCAACCGCGCGCAGCTGACGCTGTCCGACAAGTTTCCCTTCGTCTTCGCGCGCGGCACGCCGCAGGTCGAGGACGGGTTCGAGATGATCAGGCTGGCGCGCGGCCTGTCGCAGGACGAATTCCTGGCGAACGCGCATTGCTACACCGTCATCAACACCAACTCGCCGCGCCAGCTCGACATTCCGATGGCGCAAGGCATCATCGATTTCGCGCGGGCCGGCCAAGTTTCGGTCATCACGCCGTTCTGTCTGGCGGGGGCGATGGCGCCGATCACGGTGGCCGGCGCGTTGGCGCTGCAGCATGCCGAGGCGCTGGCGGGCCTGACGCTGGCGCAGCTCGTGCGGCCCGGCGCACCAGTCGTCTACGGCTCCTTCTCCTCCAATGTCGACATGAAATCCGGCGCGCCGGCCTTCGGCACGCCGGAGCATGTGAAGGCGACGCTGGGCGCCGGCCAACTGGCGCGCTTCACCGGACTGCCCTGGCGGTCCGGCGGCGGCAGCGCCGCCAACATCTCGGACGCGCAGGCGGCGCACGAAACGCAGTTCGCGCTGTGGGGCTCGGTGCTGGCCGGGGCGACGATGTGCATCCACGCCGCCGGCTGGCTGGAGGGCGGCTTGAGCGTCTCCTTCGAGAAGATGATCACTGATATCGAGGCGCTGCAGACGGTGGCGGAACTCTGCGCCGCGACGCCCGGCGACGATGATTCAATCGGCTTCGAGGCGATCGCCGAAGTGCAGCCGGGCGGCCATTTCTTCTCGGCCGGCCACACCATGGCACGCTACCGCACCGCCTTCTACGAACCGCTGGTGGCCGACTGGTCGAACTTCGGCAACTGGACGCAAAGCGGATCGAAGACGGCGAGCGAGCGCGCCACTGGCGTCTGGCGGCGCGCCGTTGCCGATTTCGAGCCGCCAGCGAGCGCTGCCGCGACCGCCGGCGTGCTCGACGAATTCATCGCCCGGCGTACTGAGGAGGGCGGAGCGGCGCCGGTGTCGTGACGGGCAAAGGGACTATGTCGGGTTGTCGAGCGTGAAGAGGTCGCTCTCCTCGTCATAGGCAAAATATTCGGCGTAGCGGGCCCAGCTGATGACGGCCCGCACCGTCTGGTCGGCGTAGCCCTCGGACATGTGATCCTCCAGCTCGTCACGGAAGCGGCGGGCAGGCGCCTTGTGATTGGCGCGTTCGTCGAGCACGCGGCGGATATGGCCGGCCAGCGGCACATAGGTCGCGAGCTGCTGCGCGAACAATTGCTTGCGCGCGTCGACCTCGCTCTCGGCGAAGCGCTTTCCCGCCGGGGTCAGCTGGATATCGCCCTCGGCCAATTCGGCAAAGCGCAGCAATTGCAGCGTTTCGGCGATCGGGAACAGATCGTCGATCTCGAGCTGAAGGCTGGCGGCCAGCGGCGGCAGGTCGGCATGTCCGTTGTAAGGCGGTGCGGCGACGGCCTCGATCAGGCCGGCGAGCAGGTTGGTCGAGACGCGCGGCAGCACCATAGCGATGCCCGAACCCGGGAAAACGCCGTCGCGGGCAGGGGTGCCCGGCTCCTTCCTGGCGGTCATGCGGGCATAGATGTCCTCGACCAGGGCACGGAAGGCCGGGTCCAGTCGGTTGCGCGGCTGCGGTAGCTCGATCTTGAGTTCGGCGACGACGCGGCCGGGGTTCGACGAGAAGATCAGCACGCGGTCGCACATCAGCACCGCTTCCTCGATGTTGTGCGTCACCATCAGGATCGACTCGATCGGCATGCGGCCTTCCAACCAGAGGTCGAGCAGGTCGGTGCGCAGCGTCTCGGCCGTCAGCACGTCGAGCGCCGAGAACGGCTCATCCATCAACAGCACTTTCGGGTGCACCACCAGGGCGCGGGCGAGCCCGACGCGCTGGCGCATGCCGCCCGAGAGTTCCTTCGGATAGGCGTTCTCGAACCCGTCGAGACCGATGAGGTCGATGGCCGACAGCGCGCGCTTGCGGCGCTCGGCGGGGGAGACGCCCTGCGCCTCGAGCCCGAGCTCGACATTCTGCAGCACGGTCAGCCAGGGAAACAGCGCGAAACTCTGGAAGACCATGGCAATGCCGTCCGGCGTACCGGATACGGCCTTGCCCTCGAAGGTGATGGCGCCCTCGCTCGGCCGGATCAGACCGGCGATCGAGCGCAGGAGCGTGGATTTGCCGGAGCCGGAGCGGCCTAGCAGGCCGACGATCTCGCCGGAGCCCAGCGTCAGCCCGACCTGGTCGAGGACGATGAGCTTGCCCGCGCTTCCCTTGTCATAGGTCTGGCAGACGCCATGGACTTCGACGAGAGGGCGGTTCTTGGTGATGACAGCTTGGTTCATGATTAGTTTCCTGAAAGGACGGGGGTCAGTCGAGCCGCATGCGGCGTTCGGCGAAGACATAGAGCGGGCGCCAAAGGGTGCGGTTGAAGAGGGTGACGAAGAGCGACATCACGGCGATGCCGAGGATGACGCGCGGGAAATCGCCGGCTTCCGTCGCCTTGGCGATGTAGGAGCCGAGCCCGAAGGCCTCCAGCTTGGTGTTGCCCCAGCTTGCCAGTTCGGCGACGATCGAGGCGTTCCACGAACCACCGGAAGCAGTCAGCGCGCCGGTGATGTAATAGGGGAAGATCCCCGGCAGCATGACGTTCTTCCACCACGACCAGGACCGCATCTTAAAGACCTTGGCTGCCTCCTTGAGATCGGACGGGAAGGCGCTGGCGCCGGCGATGACGTTGAACAGGATGTACCATTGCGTGCCCAGCACCATCAGCGGTGACAGCCAGAGGCTCGGGCTGGCGCCGGTGGCGACGATGGCGATTGCCGCGAACGGAAACAGCACGTTGGCGGGGAAGGCGGCGAGGAACTGCGCCAGCGGTTGAACCCGCTCGGCGACCGCGGGCCGCAAGCCGATCCAGACGCCGATCGGTACCCAGATCACGCTGGCGACCGCGATCAACACGATCACGCGCAGCAAAGTGAGAAGGCCGCCGCTGAATGCTTCGACGACATCGTTCCAGCCAAGCGTCTGCCTGAGATAGAGCAGCGTCTCGACGACACCCCGCAGGGCGACAAGCAGCACCAGGCCCAGCCAGGCGACGTCAAGCGCCCGCGACATCCGGCGCGAAGCGACGGTGGATGCCGGCGGCATGGCCCGCTTGCCCAGGCGAAGCAGCATGGCGCGCTGCCACAGCCAGGCAAGCGGCAGCCCCACGGTTTGAAGTAACCGGGCGCGGCGCAGGACGTCGTAGACCCAGGAGCGAGGCTGTTCCTGACCGGCGGTCTGTTCGAAACGGAACTTGTCGGCCCAGGCGACAACAGGCCGGAACAGCAGCTGGTCATAGAGCAGGATGAGCACGCCCATCGCCAGCACGGCCCAGGCGACGGCCTTGAAATCCTGCTTGTCGATGGCCAGCGCCAGCCAGGAGCCGATGCCGGGCAGTTGCACGGTGGTGTTGCCGACGGTGATGGCCTCGGAGGCGACGACGAAGAACCAGCCGCCGGACATCGACATCATGGTGTTCCAGACCAGGCCGGGGGCCGCGAACGGCGCGTCCAGCCGCCAGAACCTTTGCCAGGTTGACAGGCCGAAGCCGCGGCTGACTTCGTCGAGGTCGTGCGGCACGGTGCGCAGCGACTGGTAGAACGAGAACGCCATGTTCCAGGCCTGGCTGGTGAAGATGGCGAAGATCGCAGCACACTCGGCGCCGAGCTGGCTGCCGGGAAACAGGCCCATGAAGAAAGTGACCGTGAAGGTCAGGAAGCCCAGCACTGGCACCGACTGCAGAATGTCGAGTGCCGGGATGATGATCATCTCGGCACGGCGGCTTTTGGCGGCCAGCGTCGCCACCGTGAAGGTGAAGATCAGCGATGCGATGATGGCCGCGAACATGCGCAGCGTGGTGCGCAGCGCATAGTCCGGCAGATTGGCGAGATCGAGCGTGACTGGCGAGGTGATGAGCAGTGTCGTCGGCGCGCGCATGCCGGCGGCGCCATGCGCCAGAAGCACCAGCAAGGCCACCAGCATGGCAAAGGCGATGGTGTCGTAGATGTTGGGGGCGATGCGTCCGCGGGCGAGCGCCGCGGCCTCGCCGAGGGAATTGCGGTTGTGGGGCAGGAAGATCATTGCGGGCCTCCGACTGATGGGCCGATTGCGGTGTGGCTTGGGAGAGGGTGATTGCGGGCATGCGAAAGGGCACGACCGGGAGGCGGTCGCGCCGGGCGCCAATGCCCGGCCGTCAGTGCGGAAGTTTGGGCTGCGTCGAAGAGGGGCTCAGGCAGCGCTTTGGAGGAGGGCCGTTCGACGACTGACGCCCTCTTCGGAAACGGGCTCCCGCGTCCAGCGGCACTCCAGGCGGCCGTTCACCGACCCGTGTCGCCAGACGCAGACGAGCCGGGTCGGCGGCATGGTGAAACCGGCTTTGCCCGCCAGGCCGCGCGTGTTGGCAACGGACGGCCGTGCAGCTGAAGCGGAGCGCGTGAGAGCACGCATGCGGAAGGGGATGACGTTGGTGTTCATGGCTCACCTCTTGCGGTCCGGTGCGGACGGCAAGGCGAGCCGAAGGCGGGTTATGCCCTGCCGAGGCCCGACCGGCGCCACATGCCGGAGACGATAGTTGTTGACGGGGCCAGTGTCCGGACCGTGCCTGGGGCTTGATCCGGACAGCGACGGGGATAGCTGTCCATAACCTGTTCGATCTCGAGTTGATGCTTCGGTCATCCGAAGCCACGCCGCCTTACGCCCGCGACTTAGACGGTGTCAACGCAGGCGCCGGAATCTTAAGTATATGGCCTGATACCCAGGCATACCGCTGAGGTATGGCTCCCTGGATCATCCGGAGAGAGGTGCACGAGCAACACCTTTGGGAGCAGGCATTGCTGGCCTTCGCCGGCTAAGATTCCAGCCGACCGAACATCTTTATCAACTCGGCCAGTGATCCCGCTTGCATCTTGCGCATGGCCCGCGCCCGGCGGACCTTGACGGTTATCTCGCTGATGCCGAGGTCGCCGGCGATCTGCTTGTTGAGGCGTCCCTGTACCACCAGTGCCACGACGCTGCGTTCGCCGTCACTCAGCGTTGCGAGGCGTTCGCGCAAGGTATCGATTTCGGCCGAGTGCGTCCGCCGCAGCCGGTCCTTGTCCAGGGCGGCGGCGATGGCATCGAGCAGGTCCTGTTCGCGGAACGGCTTCGGCAGGAAGTCGACGGCGCCGGTCTTCATCGCCTGCACCGACATGGCAATGTCGCCATGGCCGGTCATGATGATGACCGGCAGCGGTGTCTCGGAATGAGCGAGTTCCTTCTGGAAATCAATGCCGCTCTTGCCGGGCAGGCGCACGTCCAGCACCAGGCAAGAGGGGATATCGGGCCTCGGTGTGCCAAGGAATTCGGCGACCGAACCGAAACAGCGCACCTCCAGCCCCACCGAGCGCAACAGGCTGTCGAGCGCTTCGCGCATGGCGGGGTCGTCGTCGATGACGAAAACGATCTGTCTTGGTTCGTTCATTGGTTTCACCGGTCTGGTCCGCGCGGCCCTGTCCTGCCCGCTGGCAGCGAGAAGCGGAAAGCGGCGCCGCGCGGCACTGACGCTTCCGCCCAGATGCGTCCACCATGGCTCTCGACGATCGAGCGGCTGATGGCAAGCCCCATGCCCATGCCGTCCGGCTTGGTGGTGTAGAAGGCATCGAAAAGCTGATCCAGTTGCACGCCGTCCAGGCCACGGCCGGAATCGCGGACGGCAATCACGACTTCACCCGGTTTGCCAAGGCTGGTCTGCACCGTCACGTCACGCACGCTCTCATCCTTCACCGCTTCCAGGGCATTGAGGATCAGGTTGAGAATGACCTGCTGGATCTGCACCGGGTCGACCTGGATCCGGGGAAGGCCGCTGGCCAGTTCGGTCCGCAAGGAGACACGGATTCGGCCGGCCTCGTTCTGGACCAGGGGCAACGTCTCCGCGATGGTCTGGTTGACGTCGAGCCAGACCGCCTTGCCGGCCGCCTTGCGGGTGAGGCCGCGAAGGCGCTTGATCAGCTCGCTGGCGCGTTCGGCGTCCCTGACGATGCGCCCGGCCGCCTTGCCGGCCTCATCCGGATTGCCGCCCGCCAGCCAGCGCTGGGCGGCATTGCCGTTCAGCACGATTGCCGCCAGCGGCTGGTTGAGCTCGTGGGCGATCGAGGCCGTCAATTCGCCTAGCATCGTCACCCGCGTGATGTGGGCGAGCTGCGCCTGCGCCTCGCGGGCGGCGGCCTCGGCAGCGGCGGTGCGCAGCGCCAGATAAGCCGTCACGGCGATTGCCACCAGGCTGATGGCAGAGTTGACCACGCCCGCCGGGATAGAACCTGCCCGCGTGAGGAAAAAACTCAGCACGGTGAGCGCCATGCAGGCCGCCGCCACCATCGCCACGCCGCGGCGATCGAGATAGCGGACCGCGATCAGCACGATGGCGACATAGAAGACCGCGACCGCGATCTCGAGATTGGTGATCGTGTCGGCAAGGAAGATCGCCGCCGCCAGCAGGACGAGCAAGGTCGGCAGCAGCGGCCGGCGCCCGAGGAGCGGCCCAAGGCGCGGCAAGGATGATCTTCCAGAAATGCCGGCCTCCTACGGATCAAACTGCCACGACGGACAAAAGGACATTACCGCGCCGTCTTTCAGCCCGGCAAGGCGCTGCCATATCGCTACAGCCGCGAGTATGCTCGAACTTTCGCCTTAGACAGGTCGCCCTGCCATTGGCAATTGGCGCGTCCCGTGCAGAGATGAGCGATGCTCGAAGCTTTCATCGCAATGGTGATCTTCCTGTGCCTGGCGGCGTCGGCGTTCGCCAGCATGGCGATCTGGCCGAGATTGCCGGCCAGACATCGTGATGACGACACGAACACCGTGGTTCGGCTCGCGGCCAATCTGTTCGGAGTCATGACCTCGCTGATGCTCGGCCTGATGATCAATTCGGCCAAGAACACCTTCGAATCGATCGATCACAATGTGCACGCCTATGCAACGGAGCTGATCCTTCTCGACAGGACATTGCGCCAATACGGCCCGGAAACCGACACGGTGCGGCAGCCGCTGGTCGCCTATGTCCAGAGGGTGGTGACCACCTCGTCACAGAACAGCGAAACGACCATCGCCGCCAACCAGCTGTCCGAACATCTGCTGACGGAGATCGGCTCACGGCTGAATGCGCTGACGCCGCCCGACGCTGTACGTGGTTCCCTCCTGCAGGACGGACGCCAGCGGCTGCAGAAAGTGCTGGAACTGCGCTGGATCCTGGTCGAGCAGTCGGAGGGCGCCATCCCCTGGCCGCTGATCGCGATGCTGGTTACCTGGCTGGCACTGATCTTTGCCAGTTTCGGATTCAGGGCGCCGAAGAATGCGATCACGCTCGCGACCTTGGTGATTTCCGCCGCGCTGATCGCCGGGGCGCTCTATCTGATCCTCGATATGGATGTGCCGTTCTCCGGCCCGATCCAGATTTCGCCGGCGCCGCTGGAAAGGGCGTTGGCGGAATTGCAAAGATGAGGCGGAACCGGCGGCAGCCCCAGGCATTCATGGGAATGAACCACCGGAGGACGACATGGGTTTCGACCAGTATCACGAACCGCCTGAAGAACTGTCGCAGAAGGTGCGGACCTTTGCCCGCATGATCACCTCGCTGATCGAGGAGGCGGAAGCGATCGGCTGGTACGAACAGCGCGTCTCGGTGGAGAAGGACCCGCAAGCGCGCGCCATCATGAAGAACGCGCAGGGCGAGGAGTTCAAGCATTTCGGCATGGACCTGGAATTCCTGCTGCGCCAGAAGAAGGACTGGCGCGCGGAACTGAAGGAAATCCTGTTCACGACGGGCGACATCGTCAAGGCCGGCGAGCGGGGCGAGAAGAAGGTGGATTGATAGCCCTAACCGGCTCCATCAATCGCTGTCGCGCGCGATCAGCTCCAGCGGCCAGACTTCGCGGATTATGCGCGGGCCTTCGGGGCCGGCAAAGGCCGGTAGCGAGGCCAGCAGCATTTCGGCGAGCCGTCTGCCCATCGGCTCCAGCGCCGGGCGGAAAGCGGTCAGCGCCGGCGAAAAATAGCGGCAGAGCGGCGTGTCGACGATGACGGTCACAGCGATATCGTGGCCGGGCCGGATGCCCATCTCGGCCAGCGCCTTGCAGCCGCCGAGCGCCATGGCGTCATTGTTGAAGATGATTGCCGTCGGCCGGTTCTTGGCCAGCATCACGCGCGGCGTCACCTGGTAGCCGCCGGCCTCGTTGATGAAGCCGTCGGCGATCAGCGCCGGATCGACCTCGATGCCGTGCCGCTTCAGGGCTTTGCGATAGCCGTCCAGGAACAGATAGCCGAAATTGAGATTGAGGGAAGGGCGGATGGCAGCGATGCGACGATGGCCGCGCGCCACCAGCCGGTCGACCGCGTCGCTCCCGGCCTTTTCAAAATCGAGGTCGAGCGAGGAGTACGCCTTGCCGCCGGATCGGCTGCGGCCGAGCGTGGCGAAGGGGAAGCCGGCCTCGAGCAGGTAGTCGATGCGTTCGTCCTCGCGCCGCGTCCAGGCCAGCACCACCGCGTCGGCCCTGCGGGTTTCGACCACGCGGCGCAGGCGCTCCTGCTGATAGTCGCCCGGCGCGCCCATCACCACGGACAGGTCGAAGCCGCTTTCGGCGAGCCGGCCCTGCAGCCCGATCAGGAAAGGGATGAAGAAGGGCTCGCCATATTGCTGGTCGCCCGGATGCGGCTGCAGCATGAAGGCGATCGAATGGGTGGCGCCTTGCCTGAGACTCCGGCCGGACTGGTTGGGTGAATAGTTCAGCTTCTTGGCGGCGTCGAGCACGCGCTGGCGGGTATCGGCATTGACGTCAGCGCGGCCGTTCAGCGCCCGCGACACGGTGCCGATCGAAATGTTCAGGTGACGCGCAAGGTCGTGGATGCTGGACGCCAAGGACAGTTCTCCCCCGAGCCTTGGCTAGCACCGGCTGCCGCTCAGGCCAAGGCTTCGGTATGATTTTCGCAGGCAGCCGATTGACATTCTACGCCATCGGGTGTGTTCTCGTAAACGTTTACGGAAAAACGTTTACGGTGATGCCGTGAATGCCGTGACATTCGGTCTGGAGGGACCGGACGGGAGGAATGCCGGATGATGAATGTCGTCCTCGTCGGCTGCGGAGCGATGAGCAGGCAGTGGCTCGATGCCGTAAGGCAGATCGACGGCCTCGCCATTGTCGGCCTCGTCGACCTCGACGCCGAGCGGGCGAAGGCGAGGGCGGACGAGTACAACCTCACCGGCGCCGTCATCGGCACCAGCCTCGACGCGGTGCTCGACCAGACCAGGCCCGATGCGGTGTTCGATGTCGTTGTCCCCGCCGCCCGCCGCGAGGTCGCGCTTTCGGCCTTTGCCCACAATTGCCATCTCTTGACGGAGAAGCCGCTGGCCGACAGTCCTGAGAATGCCCGCGCCATTGTCGAGGCAGCGCGCCGGGCAGGGCGTGTCCATGCCGTCGTGCAGAACCGCCGCTACGTTGCCAATGTCAGGCGCATCCGCCGCTTTCTCGACTCCGGCGGCATTGGGGCTGCGACCAGCATCCATGCCGACTTCTTCATCGCGCCGCATTTCGGCGGCTTTCGCGAGGAGATGGCGCATGTGCTGCTGCTCGACATGGCGATCCATACCTTCGACGCCGCCCGCTACATGGTCGGCGGCGAGCCGACGAGCGTCTGTTGTCAGGAATGGGAGCCGCCCAATTCCTGGTACCGGCAGGGATCGTCAGCGAGCGCCATCTTCGATCTCGGCGGCGGCAAGACCTTCACCTATGCCGGCTCCTGGTGCGCCGACGGTTTTCGCACGAGCTGGGAAGGCAGCTGGCGCATTGTCGCCGAGCGCGGCAGCCTCATCTGGGACGGCCATGACGGCCTAAAGGCGGAAGTGATGGCGTCGGGCCGCGATGGCCTGATCGACAAGACCCAGCCGATCGACGTGCCACCCCTCGATCCGGTCGACCGCATCGGTGGCCATCTCGGCATCATCCGGGATTTCATGCACGCCATCGAGACCGGCACCAAGCCGGAGACGCACGGCGCCGACAACATCAAGAGCCTGGCCATGGTTTTCGGCGCCATCGAGAGCGCCGAGACCGGACGCCGCGTGGCGATCACTGCACAGGAAGAAAAATGATGCCAAACCCGCTCCTCGACATCAGGATCGGCACCATGGTGCGGGCCAATCTCGACGACCCGGCCGCCTACATCAAACAGATCTTGCCGCTCGGCTTCGAGAGCATTCAGCCCTTCTTCTGGCAGACGCTGGGTGGCAAGGATTTGCCACGGCTGGCCGGCCAGATCCGCGAGGCGATCGGTGATGCCGATGTCATCGTGTCTTCCCTAGGCGTGTTCGGCAATCCGCTGGAAGGTGGCGAGGTCGATCGAGGTGTGCTTGCGGCTTGGGAAACGGTCATCGACAACGCGCATCTGTTCGGCACTTCGATGGTCAGCGGCTTCACCGGGCGCCTGCGCGGCAAGAAGTTGCCCGACAGCCTGCCGCGCTTCCGCGAAGTGTGGGGTCCGCTGGCCAAACGCGCCGCCGACAAGGGGGTGCGCATCGCCTTCGAAAATTGTGCCATGGACGGCAACTGGGCCACCGGCGACTGGAACATCGCCCACAATCCGGACGCCTGGGAGCTGATGTTCAACGAATTGCCCGACGACAATCTGGGACTCGAATGGGAGCCCTGTCACCAGCTCGTCTATCTGATCGACCCGATGCCGCAGATCCGCAAATGGGCGCCGCGCATCTTCCATGTCCACGGCAAGGACGCCACGGTGCGCTGGGATGTCATCCGCGAACACGGCGTGTTCGGCCGGCTGCCCTTCGTGCAGATGCGCACGCCGGGCTTCGGCGACAGCGACTGGACGCGGGTGATCAGTGAATTGCGGCTCGCCGGCTACAAGGGTGCCATCGACATCGAGGGCTGGCACGACCCGGTCTATCGCGGCGATCTCGAAATCACAGGCCAGGCGCGGGCGCTGGACTACCTCAAGCAATGCCGGGGAGGTGCGAGCTACCTGCCAAACCCGACGTAAGAACAAATTTGATGTGAGAATTGGGCGGCGGGAGGAGCCGGCCGATAAGTCGTACTGCCGTAGCAATCGTCAAAAGCCCCTCGGCTGACGAGGGAACAATGGGAGGACAAGTGCATGAGCATCGCGATCAGAACGACACTTCTGCGCACGACCGTCGTGGCCGCCGCCACGGCGCTGTGCGCCGCCATCTCGACCTTGCCGGCACAGGCGCTCGACGCGCAGTGGTGCAAGGATGTCCATATCAGGTTCTTCGTTGGCGGCGCCGAGGGCGACGCTTTCGGCACCATCGTCTACAATGGCGCCAAGCAGGCGGCGGCCGATCTCGGGCCGAAGGTCGACTACATCTTCTCCGGCTGGGACGTCGAAAAGATGGTGCAGCAATTGCGTGAGGCGGTCGCGGTCAAGCCCGGCGGCATCGCCATGATGGGCCATCCCGGCGACGACGCGATCATGCCGCTGGCCGAGCAGGCGCATAAGGACGGCATCAAGATGATGTACCAGAACGTGCCGGTGCCGAAGGTGACGGCAGCGTTCGGCGGCGGCTATGTCGGCGCGCAGCAGGAGCAGCAGGGCCGCGCGCTCGGCGCCGAGGCGTTCAAGCTGGCCGGGCTGAAATCCGGCGACAAGGCGATCATGATCGGCCCGTTCGATAATGAGAGCCGGGGCGCGCGCGAGCGCGGGACGGTCGCCGCATTGAAAGAGGCCGGCGTCGATGTCGTTCAAATCAATTCTGTACCCGAGTGGGCAGCCGATCCGAATCTGGCTATCCCGGTGATCACCGCAGCACTGCTCAACAATCCCAACGTCAAGGCGGTCGGTTATCCCGGCGGGCAGATGCTCGGCAACGTGCCGACCTACATGCAGGCCGCGGGCAGGAAGCCCGGCGACATCTTCAATTTCGGCTTCGACACCAGCCCGCAGATCGTCGAGGGCTTCAAGGGCGGCTGGGTGCAGCTGACCGCCGACCAGCAGCCATTCCTGCAGGGCTATCTGCCGATCCTCAGCCTCTGCCAGCAAGTGGTGCTGGGGCTGGCGCCGATGAATGTCGACACGGGTGCGGGCTTCGTCACGCCGCAGAACTATGAGATCGTCTCAGAGCTCGCCAAGCAGGCGCTGCGCTGACCTCCCAAGGCTGCCGGCCGGGTTGACCCGGCCGGCAGGACCGCCGGTTAAGAAGGCGGCAAGCGACAATGAAAAGCGAGGATCCGATGGCCGAACGCATCATCGAACTGCGCGATATCAAAAAGTCCTATGGTCAGGTCTATGCGCTGGGCGGCGTCAATCTCAGCGTCGACCGCGGCGAGGTTGTCGGCCTGATCGGCGACAATGGCGCCGGCAAGTCGACGCTGATCAAGATCCTGTCCGGCGTCGTCAGGCCGACCAGCGGCGAGATCCTCGTGCGTGACAAGCCGGTGAGCGGCTGGAGCGCGGCGCGCTCGCGCGACGCCGGCATCGAGACGGTGTTCCAGGACCGCGCGTTGGCCGTGCAGCAGACCATCGTGCGCAACATCTTCATGGGCCGCGAGCTGACCGGCTTCATGGGCTGGCTGAAGGTCAACAAGGAGATCGAAGAGGCAAGCCGGCTGATGCGCGAGATCGGCTTCACCTCGAAAGTGTTCACGCCGCATTCGATCGTCGGCCAGCTCTCCGGCGGCGAACGCCAGGGCGTGGCGATTGCGCGCGCCATCTACAAGCAGGCCGAGCTGATCATCCTCGACGAGCCGACGACGGCGCTATCGCTGACCGAGACCGCCAAGGTCTTCCATTTCGTGCGCCAGGTGCGGGCCGGCGGCCGCTCGATCCTGTTCATCGGCCACAACATCCATCATGTCTTCGACATTGCAGACCGCTTTGTGGTGCTCGACCGCGGAAAGGTGGCGCTGACCGCCGACCGCAGCCAGGTCAAGTCGGCGGAAGAGCTGATCAATTTCATGGAAGACGTCGCGCATCCCGGCGGATTGCCTGGACTGCACGAGGCCGGCGAAACGGAGCAGCTAGCGCGATGAGCAAGACCATGGAACCCGATCTCGAAACGCCTCTCGGCGCGCATGGCGGGTCGGCCCGCAAAGAGTGGCAACACCCATCCGATCACTGGCTGCGCGGCTTCGTTCTCGACAACCGCGCCTCGCTCGGCACGCTCGCCGTGTTCATCGTCATGATGGCGGTGTTCATGATCGCCAATCCGACCGTGTTCACCACCTGGTATCTCTACAGTTCCGTGCTGACGACGCTTCCCGTAGCGCTGTTCGTCGTCGTGCCGCTGGTCTTCGTCGTCACCTGCGGCGAGATCGACCTGTCTTTTCCAGCGACGATGGGGTTTGCCTCCTGGGTCTTCGCCCTGGTGGTGCAGGCCGGCTACGATCCGTTCCTCGGCATTGCGGCGGCACTTGTCACCGGCATGCTGCTCGGCTTCCTCGTCGGATCGCTGGTCGTCTATGGCGGCCTGTCGTCGCTGATCGCCACGCTCGGCATGAACTTTTTGCTGCGCGGCCTGATCCAGATCATCAACGAAGGCAAGTCGATGGCCCTGACAGGCCTCGCCGACACGCCAGCCTACAAGATCTTCTCCAGCCAGGTTTTTGGGATCCCGGTGCAGATCTTCTGGGCCATCGCCTTCGTCGTGCTGTCGGCGATGCTCTACAACAGGCACCGCTTCGGCGCGCAGGTGAAGGTGGTCGGTGACAATCCCGACAGCGCCCAGCAGATGGGCATCGACGTCAAGCGCGTGCGGGTGAAAGTGTTCGTCTTCGTCGGCATCGGGGCCGCGATCGCCGGAACGTTTTCGGTGATGATCAACTTCACCTGGTGGCCGACGGCGGGCGACGGCTATCTCCTGCCGGTGCTGGCCTCGGTGTTCGTCGGCGGCACCCCGACCTGGGGCGGCATCGGCACGGTCGCCGGCGGCGCGATCGGCGCCGTCACCGTGTCCTTCATCCAGACCGGCGTCGTCGCGGCGGGCCTGAGCGGCTTCTACGTGCAGTTCTTCAACGGCCTGATCATCATCCTGTCGCTGCTGGGGCATAAATGGAACCAGGCAAGGTATCGGTGAGGGGGTGAAGTGCGGGTCGAGCGCGGCTCACACCGCCGCGACAAACCCGTCCAGCACGCGCTTCTGGCCGGCCTTGTCGAAGTCGATGGTCAGCTTGTTGCCTTCGATGGCCGAGATGTTGCCGTTGCCGAATTTCTGGTGGAAGACGCGGTCGCCGACGCTGAAGGCGGACGGCGTGTCGGAGACGGATTTGGCGACCAGTTCGCCGTCGATGGTGCGGCCCTTGACCGAGGTGCGGCCGGCGCCATAGCCGCTGTCGGTCTCGCCATAGCCGATGCGCTCGACCTGGTGGCCGGAGCGCGTGCCCCAGTTGCGGTCGGTCGCTTCGGTGCGGTTGGCCTGCGCGCGCTGCCAGCCCGGCGTCGAATAGGTGTTGGAGAAGGCGCCGGATCTTTCGCTGTTGGCACCGACATTGTCGAAGCGCGAGGCGCCGTACGGGTTCTGCCGTCCGCCGCCACGACCGGACGCGAACGAGCCGCCGCCATATGAATTGCCGTAGCCGCCATAGGAATTGCCGCTTTCGGCGATCTCGACATGGGAGTCCGGCAGTTCCTCGAGAAAACGCGACGGGATGGTCGATTGCCACAGCCCATGGATGAGGCGGTTGGAGACGAACCAGATATGCAGGTTCTTCTTGGCCCGCGTCAGGCCGACATAGGCGAGCCGGCGCTCTTCCTCCAGCCCGGAGCGGCCGCCTTCGTCGAGCGCGCGCTGGTGCGGAAACAGGCCTTCCTCCCAGCCCGGGAGAAAAACCGTCTCGAATTCGAGGCCTTTGGCCGAATGCAGCGTCATGATCGATACGGCATCTTGCCCGGCATTCTGCTCGGCATCCATGACCAGCGCCACATGTTCGAGGAAGGAGCGCAGCGACTCGTACTCCTCCATCGAGCGGATCAGTTCCTTGAGGTTTTCCAGCCGCCCCGGCGCTTCGGCCGAGCGGTCGTTCTTCCACATGTCGGTGTAGCCACTCTCCTCGAGAATGGTCTCGGCGAGCTCGGTGTGCGGCTTGGTTTCCAGCGCCTTCTGCCAGCGTTCGAAATTGGCGGCCACTTCGCGCAGCGCAGCGCGCGGTTTCGGTTTCAACTCGTCGCTTTCGGCGAGGTTGGCGGCCGCCTCCAGCATCGGGATGCGCAGCGCGCGCGCCGTGTCGTGGATCTGGCGGATGGTGGCTTCGCCCAGTCCACGCTTGGGCACGTTGACGATGCGCTCGAAGGCGAGGTCGTCGCCGCTGTTGGCGACGACGCGGAAGAAGGCCAGCGCGTCGCGGATTTCCATGCGCTCGTAGAAGCGCGGGCCGCCGATGACGCGGTAGTTGAGGCCGAGCGTGATGAAGCGGTCCTCGAAGGCGCGCATCTGGAAGGACGCGCGGACAAGGATCGCCATATCGTTGAGGTTATGCTTCTCGCGCTGATAGGCCTCGATGGTCTCGCCGATGGCGCGGGCTTCCTCCTCCGAATCCCAGGAGGCGTGGACGTTGACCTTGCCGTCCTCCGGCTCGTTGCGGTCAGTGAACAGCGTCTTGCCGAAACGACCCTCATTGTGGGCGATGAGGTGGGAAGCGGCGCCAAGGATGTGGGCGGTGGAGCGGTAGTTGCGCTCCAGCCTTATGATGGTGGCGCCGGGAAAATCCTTGTCGAAGCGCAGGATGTTGTCGACCTCGGCACCGCGCCAGCCATAGATGGATTGGTCGTCGTCGCCGACGCAGCAGATATTAACTTTGTTATCGCTCACGGGCTGTTCCGCGCCTGCCGGCGCGGGCCCTCCGCGCGGGCCTCGCAACGGCTCGGACGCCCGGTCGGGCTTGCGGCCTTCGGCCGGAACTGCCGATTCATCCTTCGGAGTTGCCGGGCTATAATTACCCGCCTCCGTTCTATCCGTAACTCCGGAAAAACTTGGAACGCGACCACCCGGAGAGCCACTTCGTGGTGGTTGCGGCCCGCCCGGCCGTTGCGCCAAAAGGCGTAGCCACATGTACTGGGCGGTGTTGGTGTCCTGGTATTCGTCGACGAGGATGTATTTGAAGCGCCTGTGGTAGTCCTTCAGCACATCCGGATTGGCACGGAAGATGCGGATCGGGTGGCAGAGCAGGTCACCGAAATCGCAGGCGTTGAGTGTCTTCAACCGCTCCTGATAGGCCTTGTAGAGTTCGCGGCCCCTGCCGTTGGCGAAGGCGCGCGCGTCGCCCTCGGCGATATCCGCCGGACCTTGGCCCTTGTTCTTCCAGCCGTCGATCATCTGGGCGAACTGCTTGGCCGGCCAGCGCTTGTCGTCCAGGCCTTCGGCCTGGATCAACTGCTTGATCAACCTGACGACATCGTCGGTGTCGAGAATGGTGAAGTCGGAGCGCAGGCCGGCGAGTTCGGCATGGCGGCGCAAAAGCTTCACGCCGATCGAGTGGAAGGTGCCGAGCCAGGGCATGCCTTCGACATTGCCTTCACCGATCAGGATGCCGATGCGCTGCTTCATCTCGCGCGCCGCCTTGTTGGTGAAGGTGACGGCGAGGATCTGCGACGGGAAGGCCTTGCCGGTGGCAAGGATGTGGGCGATGCGGGTGGTCAAGACGCGGGTCTTGCCGGTGCCGGCGCCGGCCAGCACCAGAACCGGGCCTTCGGTGGTTTCCACCGCCAGCCGCTGCTCCGGGTTCAACCCCTTGAGATAGTCGGGCGCATTGTTCTGGCCGCTGCGGGCAGCCATGGCGCGCGCGGCAATGCCCGAGGGGGCCGTGGGCCGCGCATTGGGTTCATCGAAAAAGGGCATGTCTTCCGAAAAGCCGGACATCTCCCCCGAATGTAGTGATTCGGTGGGGAAAGACCAGAACTGTCTACGTTTTGTTCCCGGTAAAGTGCCCGATACAGCGGTTCAGGCCTTACGGTAACCTAGGGCGACGAAGAACCGATGGCCGAACGAGCGCGCCTCGTCCGTCATCACTGCGCCGAGGGCGACCTGCATCTGGTCGTAATAGCGGGCGCCGGCGGGTGAGGCCAGGAAGGCCTCATAAAGCTTCAGGTCGGCCATGGACATATCCCGGTAGACATAGGCTGAAGATTCCATGGCATCGTTGTCGATGTCACGGCGAAGCCCTTCGGTTTGCTTGCGCAGCAGGGCCATGACCTGGTCGTCGGGGAGGGGCTTTCCGGCCGCGCCCAGCATTTCGGTGAGCATCGCATAGCCCATATTCAAGGCGACGGCTTCGCCAGTGTCGACGGCGCTGATATCGTCCATCATCTTCCTGTACAATGCGAGCCGGGCCGGATCCCTGGATGGAAGCTCGCCGAGGATCTTGGCGCCATCGATCTTCTTGGCCTCCTTTGCTTCCGGTGCGGAAGCCTGGATCTCCAGCGCGGTGACCTGTTTGCCCAAGGGCGAAGCATAGAAAGCAGCGAGGTCGGACAGGTCCTTGGCGGACAGCTTGCCATCCATTCGCGCTTCGATAGAAGTCTCCATCTTGTTGGGGTCAAAGGCACCTGCCATGGCGGCGGCAAGGGCGTCCTGGACTTTTTGCACTGGCGTTCCCGGCGCTGATTTCACGGCGGCGGTGAAACCCGGGCCAATGCCCATCAGCATCTCGTGAAAGCCGTTCGCCTTGTTGATGTCGCTGATTGTCTGCGCCGGCGCGGCCACGGTCCCGGCGATAAGCGCGACGAGGCAGCAGAGCACAAGCGCCATGCGCGTCAGTGGCGGAAAGAATGACGGCATTTTTTGCTTGCTCCACGGGAGGGACGATCAACAGAGACTGCTGGAAAACCCGACCGTAGGCAAGATGAACTGCCACCTCAGCGTGTGCGCCAACTTGACAGGAGAGGCGGCTGAGAGAAAGCTGTGGCGAGGGCAGGAACGGTGCGCCGGGTTGCCCATGGCCGCGCGAGCGCGCAACAGTCGAAGGAGTATCATCTTGGCTGTCACCATCACCTCCCTCATCCTTTTGCTCATCGGCCTGGCGCTTGGCGCGGGCGGTCTCCGGTTGGCCTCGTTGGGTGGCAGCTGGTATTACATCGTCGTCGGCCTGGCGTTCCTGATCGCCGCCTGGTTGCTCTATCGGCGCCGCACCACGGCGCTATGGCTCTACGCGGCGATCGTGCTCGGCACACTGGCCTGGGCGGTCTGGGAAACCGGCTTCGACTGGTGGGAACTCGGCCCGCGGGGTGGCATCATCGTGCTGGTGGCGCTGTGGCTTTTGACGCCGTGGGCAAGGCGCGGTCTCGCCGGTCCTGACGGGCGCGCACCGCTGATCCTGGCGGTGCTGGCGTCGCTGGCGGTGGCCGGCTATTCGATGACCACGGACCCGAAGGACATTGGCGGCGCGCTCGACACCGACAAGGTGATCCCCAACGCCAATCTCGGCAATGATGTGCCGGCGGGCGAATGGCACTTCTATGGCCGCACGCAGTTCGGCCAGCGCTATTCGCCGCTCGACCAGATCACGCCGGACAATGTCGCCAATCTGCAGCCGGCCTGGACCTACCGTACCGGCGACGTGAAGGGGCCGGATGACATCACCGAGACCACCTATCAGGTGACGCCGCTTAAAGTTGGCGACACGCTGTACATCTGCACACCCCACAATTTCGCCATCGCGGTCGACGCCGCGACCGGCAAGGAAAAGTGGCGCTACGACCCCAAGATCAAGCTCGACAAGGACCGCCAGCACCAGACCTGCCGTGGCGTGGCCTATTATGCCGATGCCGCGATCGCTGCCGGCCAACCCTGCGGAAGCCGTGTCTACCTGCCGACCTCTGACGCGCGGCTGATCGCGCTCGATGCCGCCAGCGGGCAGGTCTGTCCCGCCTTCGCCGAGGCCGGCACGCTCAATTTGTTGACCGGCATGCCTTACCCGAAGTCGGGCTATTATTACTCGACCTCGGCGCCGCTGATATCAGGAGGCAAGATCATCGTCGGCGGCGCGGTCAACGACAATTATTCGACGCAGGAGCCGTCCGGCGTCATCCGCGCCTATGATGCGAGCACCGGCAAGCTGATCTGGAACTGGGATTCCGGCAATCCGGACCAGACGACGCCGCTGCCGGCTGGCCAGACCTACACCGCCAACTCGCCCAACATGTGGTCGACGCCGAGTGCCGACGAGAAGCTCGGCCTGCTCTACGTGCCGCTCGGCAACCAGACGCCGGACCAGCTCGGCGCCGGACGCAGCGCCAATGTCGAGAAGTTTTCCTCCTCGATCACCGCGCTCGACCTCAACACCGGGCAGTTGAAATGGGTGCGGCAGACTGTGCACCATGACCTCTGGGACATGGACGTGCCGGCGCAACCGAGCCTGGTCGACATCACCAAGGCCGACGGCTCGATCGTGCCGGCGCTGGTCGGGCCGACCAAGCAGGGCGACCTCTATGTGCTTGACCGGCGCACCGGCGAGCCGGTGATTGCGGTCAAGGAAGTGCCGGCGCCCGGCGGCGCCATCGAGGGAGACAAGGGCTCGCCGACGCAGCCGTCTTCGGAACTGTCCTTCAATCCGAAGCCGCTCACCGGCGCCGATATGTGGGGCATCACCATGTTCGACCAACTGGCCTGCCGTATCGAATTTCAGGGCCTGCGTTACGAAGGCCGCTATACGCCGCCTTCGTTACAAGGCTCGCTGATCTATCCCGGCAATTTCGGCACCTTCAACTGGGGCGGCGTCGCGGTCGATCCGGTTCGGCAGGTGATGTTCGGCATGCCGACCTATCTGGCGTTCAAGTCGCAACTCATCCCGCGCGACCAGGTGCCGCCACCGGATGGAGGGCGCGGCAGCGAGCAGGGGCTGAACCGCAATGAGGGCGCGCCCTATGCGGTGGTGATGGGACCGTTCCTGTCGCCGCTCGGGATTCCTTGCCAGGCGCCGCCCTGGGGTTATGTGGCCGGGGTCGATCTCAGGACCGGCGCGATCGCCTACAAGCACCGCAACGGCACGATCTACGACATGACGCCCTTGCCGCTGCCGCTGAAGGTCGGGGTGCCCGGTATCGGTGGGCCGATGATCACCGCCGGCGGCGTCGCCTTCCTGGGTGCCGCGGTCGACGATTATCTGCGTGCCTATGACCTGACGTCAGGCAAGCAGCTCTGGCAGGCCCGTTTGCCGGCCGGCGGACAATCGACGCCGATGACCTATACGGTCGCCGACGGACGCCAGTTCGTGGTCATCGTCGCCGGGGGGCACGGCTCGGTCGGCACCAAGCCGGGCGATTATGTGATGGCCTACGCGTTGCCGAAGTAGGGCGCGCGCCCGCAGAAAGTGGTCTTGGCGTCAGCCGAGGCCCAGATGGCTCTTCAGGCTGGGCACAGAGCCCAGTACCTGATTGGTCAAATCGGGACCGGCGGCGGCTTCAGCCTGCTGGACCAGCGCCTCGCCGGCCTTCTGGATCTGCGCAATGTCGAGCCCGGATGCCTTGAGCGCGGCGAGGCCGTTGACCAGGGCGCCGGCCTTTTCGCCGAGAACGCCGCCAAGCGCGCCTTGCAGCGAGGACAGGAAGCCGCCACCGCTGCCGGCAGGAGTGGCGGCCATGACGTCATATTTCTGCGCCAAAGCATCGGCGCCCGGGATCTTGGCGAAGAAGGATGAGGCGGTGGTGCCTTCCGCCTCGTGCTCGAGCACCGAGAAAATGGTGCCGACGACTTTTTCGGTCGTTGCCTGATCAAGGCCGGCCTTCTGCGAGACAGTGTTCACAATATCCTGTACGTCCATGATCTCACCTCAACCTTGGGTTTTCGTGTTTGCCGCATGGCGCTGGCGGCCGCGGACCTTGACCATGGACTTGCCGGTCGCGGCGACAACAGTCGCGCGCATCGCCAGAAGGGCGGCTGCGGCAAGCATGAAGGCGGTTGCCAGGATCGGCGGGGGCATGGTCATCGGCGTTTTCCTTTCAGGTCGGCTTTTCAGGACCGTGGCCGCACCATGGGCGGCCGGATAGTCAGTTTCCCCTACTATTGTGGCAGCGCCATCAAGATTTGTCGCCGATGACAGGAATGTGATGAGGCCAAATTGTGGCGATGACTGCCGCCCCTCGCTAGGGAGCGTCACCGTCCCGTGACTGGACGATGCGAGGCTCGCCCCTATCTTGCAAACGGCAAGGACACCAAAGTCGAGGAGCGCGCCCGTGACCAAATCCACCAAGCCTGCAATCACCCAGGCGATGATCGATGCCTATGATGAGTACACGCATCTGACGCTCGACCGCCGCCGCTTCATGGAGCAATTGACCAGGCTTGCCGGATCGGGTGCGGCAGCGGCGGTGATTGCACCAATGCTGGCGGCGAATTCCGCCCAGGCGGCGATCGTCGCCGAAAACGATTCCCGCGTGAAAGGCGAGGACATCACCTATCCGGGCAGCGGCGGCGAGATGAAGGGCTATCTGGTGAAACCGGCAAACCAGGCCGGCAAGTTCGGTACCGTCATCGTCATCCATGAAAACAGAGGGCTCAACCCGCATATCCGTGACGTCGCCCGGCGCGTGGCGCTGGAGGGGTTCGTGGCGCTGGCGCCGGATTTCCTGTCGCCGCTCGATGGCACGCCCGAAGACGAGGACAAGGCGCGCGACATGTTCACCAAACTCGACCCGGCGCAGACCGTTGCCAACGCCGTTGCCACCGTCGCCTTCCTGAAGGCCGACAAGGACGGCAACGGCAAGGTCGGCGCCATCGGCTTCTGCTGGGGCGGCGGCACGGCCAACATGCTGGCCGTCAACGCGCCTGATCTCACTGCCAGCGTCGCCTATTACGGCATGCAGCCAAAGGCCGCCGACGCGTCGAAGATCAAGGCCGCGCTGCTGCTGCACTATGCCGGGCTCGACGATCGCACCAATGCCGGCATTGACGCCTTCAAGAAAGAACTCGATGCCGCGCATGTCGAATACACGGTCTATGTCTATGAAGGCGCCAATCATGCCTTCAACAACGACACGTCGGCGGCGCGCTACGACAAGAAGGCGGCCGATCTCGCCTGGGGCAGGACGATCGCTTTCCTGAAGGAGAAGCTGAAATAGCCGGTCAGGCGACTGACGGCGCCCAGACCGCTTCGAAGGCCGGCGACAGGGTGAAGCCGGCCGGCCGTGTGGAAACGGGCGGCGGGCGGCGCACGCCCTCCTGCAGGTACCGCAAAGCCGACGTCAGCCCGTTCATCGTATAGGGTTTGGCGATGACACCGATCGCACCGGCGAAATGATCGGGAATGCGCTTCGGGTTGGCGGTCATGAACACCACCATCGAGTTCTTCTTCTGGCCGATATATTCGGCCACCTCGACACCAGTCGGGCCGTCGGTGAGGTGGATGTCGACAAAGGCGATGTCGGCATCCGTGGACTCAACCATGCTCTTTGCCTCCGACGAGGATGTCGCCCAGCCGACGACCTTATGGCCGGCCTCTTCGACAAGGCTTTCCAGTTCCATGGCCAGCAGCGCTTCGTCCTCGACGATCAGGACCTTGAGCGGTTCAATCATGACACATTCCCTTTTTGCTGCGGTTCGTTCGGCATCGAGATCACGACCTTGGTTCCGGGGCCGGCGTCGCGCCATTCGATATCGGCTTGCAACTGGCGGGCGAGCGACTTGATCAGCCGCATGCCGAAAGACGCATCGCCACTTGAATCGGCCATGCCGACACCGTCGTCCGACACCTCGATGTTGAAGTGGCCGTCGGGCTGGCTCATCTTGATGCCGATGCGGCCGGCCGTGGTCCCGTCCGGTCCTTCCTTGAAAGCGTGTTTCAAGGCATTGGTGACCAGTTCATTGACCATCAGCGCGACAGGCGTCGCCTTTTCGGCTGAAATCACAACGGGTTCGAGCTCGAGTTTCGACTTGATCCCGGTGCGCCCCGACGCCGTCAGCAGATCGGTCACCAGGTCCTTGGCGAAGTCCGCGACGTCGAACCGGCTGACGTCCTTCGACTGGTAGAGCCGGCGATGCACGGTGCTCAGCGCCTCGATGCGCTCCAGCATGGTCTTCAGAGACCGTTTGGTTGCCTCGTCCTTTATGGTGCGGCTCTGCATGATGATCAGCGAGGAGATCATCTGCAGATTGTTCTTCACCCGATGATCGACCTCATGCAGCAAGGTGGTCTGCGCCTCAAGGGCTGCTTCTAGTTCCGCCGTGCGCTCCTTCACCGCTTTCTCGAAACGGTCCTTGTCGGCGGTGATGCGATGCTCCGAGTGCTTGCGGTCGGAGACATCGAGCTGCGACGCGAAAAAGAACTGCACTTCGCCTTTGTCGTTGGAGACGGGGCTGATGTAGAGCGCATTCCAGAAGGTCGAACCGTCCTTGCGATAGTTCAGGATGTCGACGCTGATGTCGGTTTTGTCCTCGATCGCCGTACGTATCTCCGCAATGGCGGCCTTGTCGGTCTTCGGCCCCTGCAGGAAGCGGCAGTTCTTGCCAATGACCTCGTCGCGGCCGTAGCCGGACAGCCGCAGGAACGCGTCATTGGCAAAGACGATCGGATTATCAGGCCGCCGGGGATCGGTGATGATCATCGACATGCGGGTGGCGCGGATGGCCGCCGCGAACGGGTCGCCCTTGCCATGCTCGACATGAAGGTCGTCCGTCATGTGCCAGGCGTCGGCAGGCTCCCTGGTCCGTTTCCAGTCCATTGTGTCACTCCAAGCCGTTTTCGTGGGAGACAACGGCTCAAGTGCGGAATTGGTTCAATCCTGGACGTGTTGTCGCAGTTTGGCGGGATCGGGAACCGACTCGGCACTTCTGCAACCAATTGATAATAAAGGTTTTCCTGGCGTCTAACTTGTCGATGCAGGCTTGTGGAAGGCAACGCCGGCGACCACCAATGCTATCCCCAGGCAATCGCCGAGACTTGGAATCTGGTGCAGCACGATGACGCCGATCAGCGTTGGCAGCAGCGACAGCATCAGCGCGAAACTGGAGCGGGTGATCGACCGCATCATCCCTATGCGATGGCCAAAACTGCCGTCATCCAGTCGGCGCCAGTGGCGGCGCTCCAGCCGCTGGCGCGATCAAGCGAACGCTTTGATCAGATTGGTTGCCGGATGTATTTCCAAGCCGACTCGACGGAGTCAGGCGTGCCCGCGCTTCAGGCGGGCGCGCTTCAAGATGCTGCGCCAGCGGATCATGTCGAACGGGATCGGCTCGTTGTTGTTGGCGATGTGAAAGATCTCGTTGTCGACGTTCTTGAGCGAACGCCAGAAATCATAGTCAGTGATGCGCGGATCAGCGGCCAGCCTGTCCACCTCGACCTTGATGTCGGTTTTCATGCACGTCCCTCGAACCGGCTTCGCCCCGCCGCCCGTAAAACAACCCAGTGCGGACCTTTTCGGCCGCTCTGCTGAGTCGTTCAACGGCTCAATTGGCTTGTTCCCGTTAAAACCTCGGTAAGGTTAACGCGGCTGCGAGGGCGCTTCAAGCACCGGTGCCAGCCGATTTGAGGGTTATGCGATTTTGGATTGCCGGTGTGGCTTTGAGGTCCGCCCTATTTGCGTTTGATGCCGATCGAGCGGCCGGCACGCTCGGGCATCGGCAGCGCCGAATGCGCGGCGCGCATGGCTTCGACCTTGGCCAGAACATCGGCTGGGAAGGGCGCGACTTTCGGCCCCGACATGTCGACATGCAGCGACAGCGTCTCGGAGGTGGCGGCGAGCCAGCCATCGACATGGCGGATTTCCTGGTAGGCCCTGAGCCGCTTCGCGTCATGGTCGATGAGCTGGAAGGAGACCGTGACCTTGTGGTCCAGATGCAGCTCCTGCACGTAGCAGACGTGGACTTCGGCGGTGTAGATGGTGAGGCGCCGCTCTTTCACATAGTCCAGCCCCATGCCCATCGCCTCGAAGGCCTCGTCCGAACAGCGGTCGAACAGCACGTTGTAATAGGCCATATTGAGATGGCCGTTGTAGTCGATCCAGTCCTTCTCGATGTCCATGAGCTTGGAGACGAAGGGGGCGGGGATGGGCATCGAAACTTCCTTGTTCTGGCGCTGGACAGAGCGTGGTGGGTAAGGCTTTTTGGTCTGACGCAATTCCGGACGGAAAACCGCTTCGCACTTTTCCTGGAATTGCTTTAGGCATCCATAACCCCATAACAAGTGTGGGCGCTGGTCCATTCGCGGAGGAATTCATGGCTCTGAGCGACCTCAATCCGGTCGAACGCAACGAGGAAGGCATCGCCGCGGTGCTCGGCATCCTCAAGCAACAGCTCGGCGAGCGTTTTCAGACCGGCCAGGCCATCCGCGCGCAGCACGCGCATACCACCACCTACATTCCGGCACAGGCGCCCGATGGCGTGGCTTTCCCGGAGACGACGGCCGAGGTGCAAGAGATCGTGCGCGCCTGTGCGGCGCATCGCGTGCCGGTGATCGCGTTTGGTGTCGGCTCGTCGCTGGAGGGCCACACCAACGCACCGGGCGGCGGCATCTCGGTCGACACCTCGCGCATGAACCGCATTCTTGCGGTCAATCCGCAGGATCTCGACTGCACGGTCGAGCCAGGCGTGACGCGCGAGGATCTGAACCGGCATCTGCGCGACACCGGCCTGTTCTTCCCGATCGATCCAGGCGCCAATGCCTCGCTCGGCGGCATGGCGGCGACGCGAGCCTCCGGCACGAACGCCGTGCGCTACGGCACGATGCGCGAGAACGTGCTGTCGCTGACCGCCGTGATGGCCGATGGCGAGACGGTGACGACCGGTAAGCGGGCGAAAAAGAGTTCGGCGGGCTATGATCTGACGCGGCTGCTGGTCGGCTCGGAAGGCACGCTCGGCATCATCACCTCGCTGACATTGAGGCTGCAAGGCATCCCGCAGGCGATTTCCGGCGGCGTCTGTCCGTTCCCGAGTGTCGAGGCGGCGTGTAACGCTGTCATCGCGACGATCCAGATGGGCATCCCGGTTGCGCGCATCGAACTGGTCAATGCGCTGCAGATGCGGGCGATGAAGACTTATTCCAAGCTCGACTATCCCGAGAGCCCGTGCCTGTTCGTCGAGTTCCACGGCAGCGATGCCGGCGTGGCCGAGCAGGCCGAGACTTTTGGCATGATCGCCGAGGAAAACGGCGGCGGGCCGTTCCTGTGGACCAGCGTCGCCGAGGAGCGCACCAAACTTTGGAAGGCTAGGCACGACGCCTATTGGTCGTCGCTGACTCTGCGGCCGGGCGCCAAGGGCCTGTCGACCGATGTCTGCGTGCCGATCTCGCGGTTTGCCGAATGCGTCATGGAAACCGAAGCCGACATCGCCGAGATGGGCTTGATCGCGCCGATAGTCGGCCATGCCGGCGACGGCAATTTCCATGTGCTGGTGCTGATGGATGTGAATGATCCGAACGAGATCGCGCTATCGGAGAAATTCGTCGCACGGCTCAACTTGCGGGCGATCGCCATGGACGGCACCTGCACCGGCGAGCACGGCATCGGCCAAGGCAAGATCGGCTTCCTGCGCCGCGAACTCGGCCACGGCGTCGACATCATGCGCACCATCAAGCAGGCGCTCGACCCGCAAAACATCATGAATCCCGGCAAGATATTGCCGGCCGTGGGCCATTAGATGTCGGTTGCCGAGGCACTGGTATCGATCGAGGTGCCGCCGTCGTCCGCTGGCGCGGCACTGCCTCATGTGTTTGCGGATGAAGGCAAGTTGCTGGTCGCCTACATCGCCAATGCTTCGGATCCGTCCTTCGATGGTACGAATCCGCGCTCGGTTTCACCGACAACAGGCAACCAGCCCATCGCCATCCTGACGGCAGACCCTTATCTGGCATTTCAATTCGGCCCGCCGAATGATGAAGCCATCAGTGGCCATCGTCTCTATGCACTCGGCTTGCGGCCTTACGGGGCATTCGAAGTCCGCAACTCGTCGTGGATCGCGTCCTTTGAAAAGGCAAATCGGGTTCATTCGTCCCATATGCCTGAACTGTTTTCAGACTATCGGCATTTCATCCTGACGTTTCATGATTCGACGCTGGAGTTCATTGCCGAGAGTTTCTCCACCAGCCTTGGCGAAGGGGCTGTCTTGACGGTGCTCATGAAGACTGTCGAACAGCGCGCCTGAACTTTCGAAGCGGGCAGGGCAGATGATGAGAAAGTCCAGAAGGCCCGTCACGCGCGACGCGCCGGCTCGGCCTGGTGGAGATAGCCGGTGAACGTGTCGGGAGACGTGGGCTTCGACAATTGGGTGACGATGCGGCCGATCTCGCCGCGATGATAGCCGCCATGGGTGATGACGTGAGCCAACATCTCCTCGCGCGACATTTGCCCGGGACTGCCACTCGTAAAGGTGAAGGGGATCGTCGCGGCCAGCTCTTCGGGCTTCAACTCTTCGACATAGCGCAGGTACCACCGATCCGTTTCGGCGATTGCCTTGGACAGTTCGACGAGTGTCGGCGTGCTGCTCGTGCCGGTGTCCCGATAGGCATGCTTCTTCTTCTCGACGTTCGAGGCAAAGATCCGGTCGACGACATGGGCGTGATTGATGGTTTCGAGGATCGCGCCAAGCTGCTCGTTGGGTAGCTCATCCTCGATCTCGGCCAGCAAAGCGAGCAATTCACCATCGGCCCAGCTTTTGTAGCGGAACAGGGACAGAAGCAGTGTCTTGCTGCTCATAATGGGTCTCTCATTGGCTTGGGTTGCGGGCTTGGGTAAATGTGAGCTGACAGTCACATTTTGATTGGGAAGCCCTGATATGGCTACTCGCGTTCCCTCAGAGCAGGCAAACGTGCGCAAAGCGCCACGGCAGCAGCGTTCGCGTGCGACCGTGGACACGATTGTGGAGGCGGCGGCTCGCGTTCTGGCGCGGCGCGGCTGGGCGGATTTCACCACCAATGAAACGGCGTCGGTGGGTGGTGTCAGCGTCGGCTCGATCTACCAGTATTTTCCCAACAAGCTGGCGCTGGCGGAAGAGATCCGCAAACGCCATCTCGACGCGGTGCTGGCGGCGATTTCCGGGCCCGATAAGAGCGACGCGGCAATCACGCTCGAACACCGGGCAGCAAGGCTGATCGATGGTGTCGTCGCCGCCCATAATGTCGATCAGGATCTGCATCGGGTCCTGCTCGACGAGGTGCCGCTTGCCGCCCGCTCGACGCAGGATCAGTTCGAGGCGGAATATCTGCGCCGCTACCGGAGTGTGATTGTATCGGCCGCGGGCAAGACCGACCCCGGGCGTGATGACATTGCCGGACGTGTGCTTTCGGGCGCCGTCGAAGGGGTCGTGCACAGCGCGGCACGACATGGCGAACTCGATTCACCGGCATTGCGGGCCGAACTCATCGAACTGGTCTGTGCGTATCTGCGCGGCCGATCCGCGTGCTGATCGGCATGGTGTCAGCCTTCGAAGGCATCGGGAGCAAGAAAAGGCGCGTCTTGACCGCGCCACCATTCGGGTCGAGGCTCCTGCGACGGCAAGCCTGAAAAGACAGGCGTGCCGGCTGAGGAGGACTGTCATGGCCATTTCACGCAAGGAAGAAGCCCGCGCGCTGAGCGCCGATGAGAAGGAATTGGTGGAGAAATCGCACCATCCCGCGGTGCAGGACCTTTCCGACGCCGACCTTTCCGGTCTGCTCAAGCTGCTGCGCGAGCGGCGCGACAAGGCGCAGAGTGAAGCGCACCGGCGCCGGCGTGAAATACGCGGCAAGAGCGCGCCCAAGGGCGCCGCGCCCTCGAAGGCCGATGGCGGTTCGCAGGTCAAGCTCGCGACACTGGCCATGGCGATGCGACGGCTGAATGGCGAGGCCGAGCGGCGGCGCCAGCTGGCGGCTCGCATTTCGCTGGTCGGGAATGCGCGCAAGGCACTGGCCATGAAGCAAAATGCGCCGGCGGACGGTCCCGCGCACAATTCGCGGACGGCTCACAAGGGCATGCGGGCCGAGGCCAACGAGCGGGCGCCGAAGCTGGTCCGGCCGGCGGAACTCGGCCGGCAGCGCAAGGCGGGCAAGGTGGCGCAAGCCAAGCGCGACGCACGCTGAACTCACGCGGAGCAACGGCGTGCTGAAACCTCAGCATGCCGTTGTGGGGTACAACGCGGCGGCTACCGTGTGGCTGGCTTCTCCTGCGCGCCCTCGACAAGGGCCTGCAGCATAGGGCGGGTCGGCGCGAAGAATGTCGTGCCGGTCTGCGGCGTCGAGACATCGAGCAGCCGGTCGTAGGCGCCTGGCGGGTCCCCGATATACATGCGCTGCAGCATCTTTTCGGTGACCCAGAGATACCTTGAATAGCCGATGAAGTAGGTTCCGAACTCGTTCTGCCCAGGCCTGCCGAACGGCATGTTGTCGCGCAAAATGTCGTATTCGTTGCCGTCGGCATCCTCGATCGTGGCCAGCGATTTGTGCGATTTGCGCGGCGCGTCGTCATCGTCGATCTCGATGTTGTCGATCTTGGTGCGGCCGATGATCGCCTCCTGCTCGGGCGTCGGAATGCGCGCCCAGGCCTGCATGTCGTGCAGATATTTCTGGACGACCACATAGGAGCCGCCGGCAAAGTCGGCATCCTCGTCGCCGACCAGCGCCGAGGCGGGCAGGTCGAGGCCGGTCGGGTTGGCGGTGCCGTCGACAAAACCGAGCAGGTCGCGGGCGTCGAAATAGCGAAAGCCGGTCACTTCGTCGACGACGGTCACATCAGGACCGAGCCGGTCAAGCAGGATACGCTCGAACTCGAAACACAAGTCGGGCCGTTCGGCGCGGATGTGGAAGAGAAGGTCGCCCGCTGTCGACGGCGCCGAATGGACCGCTCCCTTGATCGGTGCGAACGCTTTCAACTCCAGCGGCCGCCGGCCGGGGCTGAGCCGGTCCCAGAGATCGCGGCCGATGCCGGCAATGCAGGACAGGCGGCCGCCAAGGTCACGGAAGCCGACATTCTTGACCAGATCGTCAAGTTCGCCGAGCACGGAGCAGACCTTGGCCAGAGCCGTTTGGTCGCCGCCGACGGAGACTACAAGGAAAATCGCCGACTGCGAAAGCGGCGCATCCACGCTCTGCGCGTCGATCGGCACGCGGTCCCAGTTCTTGCCCGACATCCGAAAATCTCCGCTTTTCCCGAATTTGTTTCAGATCGCCCGGGATGACGCAATACGCGATGAATTGCCTCTTTATCGACACGCGGATGCGGGTAGAGTGCGGCAGATTTCAATCAACCTGTTCGGAGCTTATGCTCGCACGCCTGTTCGTGATCTTTGGTGGCCTGTTTGTGCTGGTGCTGTGCGCGGCGCTGGTGGTGCCGTATTTTGTCGACTGGACCGGCTACCGCGCCGAATTCGAGCGCGAGGCGAGCGCCATCCTCGGTCGCAAGGTGACCGTGCAGGGCGATGCCACGGCAAGGCTGCTGCCGTTCCCTTCGGTGACGTTCTCCAATGTCGCCGTCGCTGGTGGTCCCAACGGCCAGCCAGCGATGACCGTCGAGACGTTTTCGATGGATGCCGAACTAGCGCCCTTCCTGCGCGGCGAAGTGCTGATCTTCGACATGCGGCTGGTGCGGCCGAAGGCGACGATCGACATTGCCAATGACGGAACCGTCGACTGGGCGATGCGGCCATCCTCGCCCTTCGACCTCAACCAGATCTCCATCGAGAAGCTGACGGTGACGGAAGGGCAGATCGAACTGCGCCATGCCGCCGGCGGGCGCAGCCATATCTTTTCCGAGATCAACTCGACCATTTCGGCCAAATCCCTGGCCGGCCCTTGGCGCATGGACGGCACGTTGCGGCTGGATGGGTTGCGCACCACGGTCGCGGCGTCGACCGGCAAGGCCGAAGGCAACGGCCAGATGCGGCTCCGGCTGAAGGCAGATCCCGATGCCTATCCGCTGGTCATCGAGACCGACGGCAATGCCGGCATCGTCAACGGTGCCGCCATCTATTCCGGCCAGTTCAAGATCTCCGGCGCCGACAAGAACAGCGCCGAGCTGCGCGGCACCGATGGCGAGACGGTGAAGGTCAGCACCGGCAAGCCCGATCCGGGCTTCCGGTTGAACGGCAAGTTCTCGCTCGACCACCAGAAGCTTGGTGTCGATGAATTCCGTTTCGAGACCGGGCCGCTGGACAATCCCTACACCGCCGACGGCAAGGCCTCTGTCGATCTCGGGCTGAAGCCGAACTTCGCCATCGAAGCCAATGGCGCGCAGGTGCAGTTGGACGAGGCGGTGGGTGCGCCGGCCGGCGCCGGCCTGACACTGGATCAGCGTATTGCGGGGCTGGAGCAGGCGTTGCTCGATCTGCCGAAGCCGACCATTCCCGGCACTGTCGAGGTCAAGCTGCCGGCAGTGGTGGCCGGCGATACCACGGTGCGTGACGTGCATCTCTCGGCCGAGCCGGTCGACGGTGGCTGGTCGGTGAAATCGCTCGCCGCGACACTGCCAGGCCGCACCACGCTGGAAGCAAGCGGCATGCTGGTGCTCAACGTGCAGAGCCATTTCGGCTTTACCGGCTCGTTGCTGTTGGCCGTGGCGCAACCTTCGGGTTTTGCAGCGTGGCTGTCGAAGGATGTCGACGAAGCGATCCGCCGTCTGCCCGCTGCCGGCTTCAAAGCCAAGGTCGACCTTTCGGAAAACCACCAGGCCTTCAGTGATCTCGAATTGATCCTGGGCAAGGCGAAGTTTTCCGGCCGTATCGATTCCAGCCAACCTGGCGATGCAAAGCCCTCGGTGCTGATGCGGCTCGAGGGCGGCGAACTCGATGTCGACGGGCTGGCGGCCTTCGCGTCGATCTTCGTCAGCGACAAGGGCGCCAACCGTTTTGCCAACAGCGACCTCGATTTCCAGATCAAGGCCGGGCCGGTCAGTGCCGGCGGGCTCACAGCCGATACGGTCGACACGGCGCTGAGGCTGCGCGACGGCTTGCTTGAAGTCGACCGGCTCTCGGTTGGCGGGCTGGCCGGCGCCTCGATCAGCGCCACGGGCCGGATCAAGGATTTTCCGGCGAGCCCCACCGGCAAGCTCGATGCATCAATTGTCGCCGTCGACCTGAAGCCGCTGATCGACGTTGCCGCACAGCATTATCCAGACAATGGCGTGCTGAAAGGGCTGGCGAGCCGAGCAGCGGCCTATCCCGACCTGTTCCAGGACGCACGCGTCGACATTGTGGTGAGCGCCGCCGACAATGGTGACGGTACAACAGGCCTGGCGGTGAGCGGGCAAGGCAAGGCCGGCGGCTCAGCCTTTTCCGCCTCGCTGTCGGGGAAGGGAGCGCCGGACAAGCTTCTCGACGCGCCGGTCACACTGACCTTCAACGCCAAAAACCCCGATGCCACGGCGCTACTCGCGCTTTACGGCCTGCCGGCGCTGCCGCTTGGCATGCTGGGCGAGGCAACGACTGATATTTCGGCCAAGGGCACATTTGGCGGTGGCCTGACGACAAGTTTCAGCCTCGCCGGCAATGACTTCAAGGCCGGCTTCGAAGGCACGATCGCCGATACGCCGCAAGGCCCTACCGCCAAGGGCAAGATCAACATCGATGCCGCCGATATCGAGCCATGGCTGATGACGTCAGGCATCGGCCTGCCGGGCATGGGGGCGGGCATGTCGACCTCGCTCTCGGCGCAAGGCGACTATGGCAACGGGCTGCTGGTGCTGGACAATGTCAGCGGCGCCATCAACGAGGCGGCCGTGTCCGGTGACGTCAACGTCGATATCAAGGACGGCGTGCCGCATCTGGCCGGTGCGCTGGCTCTCGACGAACTCGACCTCGATCCAATGGCGGTGGCGCTGTTCGGCGATTCCGCTTTTCTTGCCGACAAAAATGGGGCCGACAAAAATGGGGCCGACAAAAATGGGGCCGACAAAAATGGGGCTGACAAAGATGCGGCTGACAAAAATGCGGCCGACAAGGGCGCGAGCGACAAGGGCGGCGCTTGGCCGGCCGCTCCCTTCAGCCAGAAATCCAGCCTGCCGTTCACCGCTGACCTCGACCTGACGACGGCGGCACTGGCCGCCGGCCGGTTCGCCACCGCCTATGATGCGTCCTTTGCGCTGAAGCTCGACCAGGAGGGTATCCGCGTTTCGGATATCAAGGCAAAATTCCTTGGTGGCGCACTGACCGGCCTATTCGAGTTGAAGAACAATGACGGCACCGGGCTTTTCACCGGCCAGATGAAACTGGCGGGTGCCGATCTGGCAAACGTGTTGCCGGATGCCGGCATTGGCGGCATCGGCGATTTTTCGACGACGCTGTCGACCAGCGGCAAGTCGGTCGATGGGATGATCGCGGCACTGTCCGGCTCGGGCACCGCGACGCTGAAAGGGCTGCAGGTCGCCGGTGTCAACCCCGATGCGTTCAGCACTTTGCTGGCCAAGGCGGATGCGATCGGGCGCGACATCGACGCGGCCAAGACCGCCGGCTTTGCGCCTGACATTGCCGCCGATGGCAGCTTTGCCGCCGGGAATGCCGACATCGCTTTCACCATTGCCGGCGGCACGCTCAGGGCGCCGCCGATCAGCCTCGAAAACCCGGCGGCGACCTTGTCCGCCGATATCACGGCTGATCTCAACGCCAGCACGGTTTCCGCGAAGGGCGCGATCACCTATCGGCCCGGCGACGAGGCGCTTGTCGGCTCCGAGCCGACCGTCAATTTCACCGCCGAAGGGCCATTTGGTGCCGTGAAGCGTCAGTTCGATAGCGAGCCTTTGGCGCAGTTCCTGACCCAGCGCGCGCTGGAAAAGGAACAGCAGCGCGTCGAGGCGATGCAGGCGGCATTGCTGGAGAAGCAGCGGCTGCGGCGTGAGGTGCACTATTACGCAGCGCTGCAGGATGCACGCGACAAGGCCGCCGAGGAACTGCGTCAACAGGAAGAGGCGGCGCGGCTGAAGGCGGAGGCGGACGCCAAGGCGAAAGCGGAGGCTGACGCCCAGGCAAAGGCTGAAGCCGACGCCAAGGCTCAGGCTGACGCGGAGGCCAAAGCCAAGGCGGATGCCGACGCGAAGGCCAAGGCTGATGCTGATGCAAAGGCCGGGGCAGAGCAGCAGGCGGCCGACGAGGCAGCCAAGGCGCAGGCCGATGAAGAACAGCGGAAGAGCGCCGAGGAGGCGAAGCGTATCGCTTCGCAGGAAAAAGCGCGACTAGAGGCTGAACGCAAGGCCGCCAAGTCGAAGGTCGAGCGCGTGCCGCTCCCGGAAGCCAGCGACAATCCGCCGGCCAAGCCGAAGGCCAATCCGTTCACGATCGACAATCTGATGAAGTCGTTGCAGTAGGGCACTCACCCGAGGGCTGTTGCCTTCCGCGTTGATTGCCTCGCTTTGCTGGCTTCTGATCGTTTGGACGTTGCGGAGAGGCCAAAGGATTCGGGCGCCGAAAAAACAAGCGCAGATGCCTGGGCGTCACTCGCGGCCCTGATCGAGCAAGCGCCTCAGCATCGGTTCTATGCGCGAGAGCTCGTCGAGATGCGTTGCCGACAGCTCGGCCAGACAATCGTCGGCGCGCTCGGTCAGCCGCAGTAGCACGCGGCGATGGTCGTCCTTGTCCTGATCCCGCACGACCAGTCCCGCCTCGCCGAGCCGGTTGACCAGTTCGACCGCGCTGTGGTGGCGGATGCGCAGGCGCTCCGCCAGGTCGCCGATCGCCACTGGTCCGCCGCCCGGGAAACCCTTGATCGCGAGCAGCGCCTGATGCTGGCGCGGTGTGAGGCCGGCGTCTTCCGCCTGGATCTGGCTGAATTCGAGAAAGCGGCGGATCAGGTAGCGGAACTCGGACAGCCGCTCGTAATCGGCCTGTTTGATGGCGGGGCGTGATTTCGGCGGCTGCGTCATTCCAGACATTTGTTCCATTCCGGCAAAAGGCTCAAACGGTTTTGATGCAAAACCAGCTTGAATTTGTATCGTGTTACGATACATAGCGAGCCGTCAAAGCCGCCGGCGTCTTTGCCGTGCCGCAAATCCGAGATCCGGCCGCCGCCAGAAAGCCAGCCATGAAGCCCCATCATTCAGAAAACGGCCATCTCAGGGATTTCACCACCGATGCGCGCGTGCTGACCATTGCCACGATAGCCGTGGTGGTCGCCACAGCGGCGCTGTTCGCCGGCATCGTGCTTTTGAAACTGATCCGGCTTGCCACCAACATCGCGTATTTCGGCCAGTTCTCGCTCGCCGATCTGAAGCTGCAGGATACGCCACTCGGTTATGCCGCGGTGGTGGTGCCGGTGATCGGCGCACTGATCATCGGGCTGATGGCTAGGTATGGCAGCGAGAAGATCCGCGGCCACGGCATTCCCGAAGCGATCGAGGCAATCCTGCTCGGGCGTTCAAAACTCGGCGCCAAGGTGGCGATCCTGAAGCCGCTGTCGTCGGCGATCTCGATCGGCTCCGGCGGGCCGTTCGGCGCCGAAGGGCCGATCATCATGACCGGCGGCGCGATAGGCTCGCTGATCGCACAGATGCTGCCGGTCAGCGACAACGAACGCAAGACGCTGCTGGTGGCGGGTGCTGCGGCCGGCATGACCACCGTCTTTGGCACGCCGATCGCCGCCATCATGCTGGCGGTGGAGCTACTTCTGTTCGAATGGACGCCGCGCTCCTTCATTCCCGTGGCGGTTGCCGCGATCATTGCCGAGGTCGAGCGCACCGTACTGCATCTGCCCGGGCCGATCTTCCCGTTTCAGGGCGGCATGGCGGTGTCGTTCGTCGGGCTTGGCGGCTGGGTTCTGGTCGGTATCTGCGCCGGCCTGCTGTCGGGGCTGCTCACCCAGATGGTCTATGCCTGCGAGGACGCCTTCCAGAAATTGCCCATCCACTGGATGTGGTGGCCGATGATCGGCGGCCTGGTGGTCGGCATCGGTGGACTGATCGAGCCGCGGGCGCTCGGCGTCGGCTATGACAACATCGCCGACATGCTGGACGGTCGCACGCTTGCCACTGCGGCGCTGATGCTACTGGTGGTCAAGGCCATCATCTGGTCGGTGGCGCTCGGTTCGGGGACTTCCGGCGGCGTGTTGGCGCCGCTGCTGATCATGGGTGGAGCGATGGGCGCGTTGCTCGGCGGATTCCTGCCGACAGCGGATCCCGGTTTCTGGGCACTGCTGGCCATGTCGGCGACCATGGGCGGCACGATGCGGGCGCCGCTGACGGCGACGTTCTTCGCCGTGGAACTGACCGGAAGCACGCATGTGCTCGTGCCGCTGATCGCAGCTTGCGCCACGGCGCATGCGGTGACCGTGCTTTTGATGAAGCGCTCGATCTTGACAGAAAAGGTTGCCAGGCGAGGGCATCACCTGGTGCGCGAATATCGCGTCGATCCGTTCGCGCTGACGAGGGTGCGCGAGGTGATGACGTCGCAGGTCGAGAGCGTGCCGGCGACGATGACGCTGCACGGCGCGGCGGCCTTCCTGACCGCGCCGGAAACCCGGCACCCGAGCTTTCCGGTGCTCGACGAGAACAGGCAGGTGCTCGGCCTCATCGATCCGCCGGCGATCCTGCGCTGGCGCCGCGCCGGCAAGCACAGGACGACGACGCTCGGCGAACTGCTTGCCGGAAGCAAGGTGACGCTCGCCTTTCCCGACGAATATCTCGAAGGCCTCTCCGACAAATTGCTGACGGCCAATGTCTCGCATCTGCCGGTCGTCACCCGCGAAAACCTGCAACTGGTCGGCTATGTCGGCTGGAAGGATCTGATGCGCGTGCGGTCGCGGAAGCAAGCCGAGGAGCGCGACCGCTCGACCTTGCTTGGCTTCGGCGCCAGGCGTGGGAAAAAGACGGATGCGGTCGAGGGCGTCTAATCTAGGCGTTCGGCCCGCTTCGCCCACTCCAGCACATGCAGCCGCAGCGCCGAGGACAGGTTGGTGTCGCGGGGCCGCGTCTCGTCGACTTCGGCCACGAGGGCGGCGAGCGTCAGCTTTCTCGCCGCCGCGATTGCGATGAGGTCGTCGTAGAAGGGCTTTTCGAGGGAATAGCTGGTGCGATGGCCGCGAATGGTCACCGAGCGCTTTTCGACGGCGCTCACGGCCGGAGACTCACTGCTCGTCCTTGCCGGACGGGTCGAGGCGATGGCCGGCGACAAATGTCTCAGCTTTGTCGGCGATCAGGCGGTCGCGATGCTTTTCCGCCTTGGAGCGGCCGTGCAGGGCCCGGTTCTGCTCAGCGACGCGCAGCTTCTCGTCCCGCGCCTTCTGCTTGCGGGCCTGGCGGAGGTTGACGATGTCGGCCACGGCGCGGACCGCCGAACCTATTTCTTGCGGAAGGCGTCGAGCGAAACCACTTCGGCGCCCTTGGTGCCGGCTTCGGCCGCGGCGGGCTTTTTCTCCGCTTCGGCGGCGGCCTTCTTCTCGGCCTTCGGCTTCTTCTCGGAGACGATGGTCAGCGGCTCGGGCGCCGGCTGGGCCGGTTCCTCCTCGGGCTGAGCGTCGGTCTTGACGTCGAACTCAAGCTCGAAATTGACCGAAGGATCATAGAAGCCGCGCACGGCCGAGAACGGGATTTCCAGTTTCTCCGGCACGTCGGAGAAGGAAAGGCCAACCTCGAAGCCGGTGTCGGTCACCTTGAGGTCCCAATACTGGAACTGGATGACGATGGTCATCTGCTCGGGATAGCGTTCGCGCAGCCGCGACGACACGCGCACGCCCGGCGCGCCGGTCAGGAAGGTGATGAAGAAGTGATGGTTGCCGGGGAGGCCGGTGCGTGCGACCTCGGCCAGGACCTTGCGCATGACGCCGCGCAACGCCTCCTGGGCCAGAATGTCGTAGCGGATGTGGTCGTCGGCCATGTGGTGGTCGGGTTCCGTTGAATCGTCCGCATAGCTGTAATCAAGCTTGAGCGCGGCGTAAACCTGATATAGCCCACCGCCGCGTCGAAGCGAGGACTATTGCCACCGATTTGATCGGCAAGGCGGCTTGGCGGCAAGCGCAAATGTTATGCGTTAGCCAGCGCAGTGTGTTTTTTGACGCTGGGGGAAGGGCGCTTGCCGAAGGCGCGCAGGAAAGTGCGCACGCCGTTCGTTGCCGATTGCATCACCTCGTCCTCGCGCGGCGTGCCGCCGAGCATGAAGGTGGTCTGCAGTTCGGCATTGACCAGGCCGAGAAACTGACGCGCCGCGACGTCGGGGTCGTCGATGGTGAGGTGGCCGCCATAGGCGAGCCGGGCGAAGCGGGCGGCGATTGCCGGCCATGTCCTGCCGGGACCTTGTTCGCGCCATTCGGCGAACAATTCGGGATAGCGCTCGCCCTCCGTCTGGATCAACTTGCGCAGGAATTTTCCGTCGCGGTTGCAGATGCAGTTCTGGTTCAGGCGCACGGCAAAGCCGATCAGATCGGCTTCGAGATCGCTTGGCTGGTCGGGGAAGGTGGCAATGGTGGCGAAAATGCCGGTGTTGCAGCGCTCGGTGAGGTCGCGCACCACGGCCATGAAGAGCTTTTCCTTGTCGCCATGGTGGTTGTAGACGGTCTGGCGCGAAACACCGGCCTCCGCCGCGATCAGGTCGATATTGGCGCCGGCGAAACCCTCCCGGCAGAAAACGCCGGCCGCGGCGTCGACGATCGACAGGCGCTTGGCCTCATGGCCGCGTGGCGGGAAAATGTCAGGAGAAAAGCCCGTTCTCATGAAATCTATATAGAGGTGATTGACGATTTGGACAAGAGTGTCTAAATTTGTGGACATACGATAAAGGGGTTTCGCACCCGGGAGACGGATTTGCTCCTGGAGTGTCGGAAGCTCGCGGGATGGAACGTCCTAGGGTTAGACGTCGCCTGGCGGCGGCAACCAGATTTCGAAAGAAGCCACTATCATGAGTCCAAAATTCCTCCGCATCGCGGTCGTGCTCGGTCTGTTGTCCGCCATCGGCCCGTTCGCGATCGACATGTACCTTCCCGCTCTGCCGTCGATCGGCGCGGACCTGCACGCAGGCACGGCCGCCGTGCAGATGAGCCTGCTGATCTTCTTCCTGTCGATGGGTTTCGGCCAGATCGTCGTCGGGCCGATCTCCGACATGGTCGGCCGCAAGCTGCCGCTCTATGGCGGCCTTGCGCTGTTCATGGTCGGCGGCATCGGTTCGGCAATGGCGCCGACCATCGAGTGGCTGATCGCCTTCCGCTTCGTGCAGGGCCTTGGCGCCAGTGCTGGCATGGCTGTGCCGCGCGCCATCGTGCGCGACCTGCACACCGGCAATGAGGCGGCCAAGCTGATGTCGCTCCTGATGCTGGTGTTTTCGGTGTCGCCGATCCTGGCGCCGCTGACCGGCAGCCAGATCATCGAGAATTTCGGCTGGCGCGCCGTGTTCTGGACGGTGACCGGTGCGGCAGCCCTTGCCACCATCCTGCTTGCGACCTCGCTCAAGGAGACGCGGCCGGCGGAAGAACGCGTCGGTTCCTCCTTCGGCACCGCGCTTGCCGGCTACCGCTTGTTGATGGGTGACCGCAATTTCCTCGGCCTGGTGGCGATCGCCGGCTTCGGCATTGCGAGCTTCTTCGTCTACCTGTCGAGCTCGTCCTTCATCCTGATCGATCATTACGGGCTGTCGCCTTCGGTCTACAGCGTGTTCTTCTCGATCAACGCGGTGGCCTTCATCGGCATGTCGCAGATGACCGGGCTGCTGGCCGAGCGCTTCGGGCTGCGCCGCGTGGTGCGCGTCGCGGTGACCGGCTATGCCTCGACGATGGTCGTGCTGTTGGCGATCATGGCGACGGGCGTCGACCGGCTTGACGTGATGGCGGCGTTGCTGTTCGTCGGCTATGGCTTCCTCGGCCTGGTCATCCCGACCACCTCGGTGCTGGCCATGGAAGAGCATGGCGAGATCGCCGGGACGGCGTCGGCGCTGATGGGCACGCTGCACTTCGCCATCGGCGCGCTCGCTATGGGCGTTGCCGGCGTGTTCTTCGATGGCACGCCGTTGCCGATGGTTGCCGGCATCACGCTCTGCGCGGTGATTTCCTTTACGCTGGCCAAGGTCACGCTGGGCCGCTCGCGCGAATCGGTCGAGGCGCCGGCCGAATAGGCACGACGAAACACACAGAAGTAGGCCGGGTTCGTCCCGGCCTTTGTCATCTCAATCCTGCCTCGGCCAGCACGAAGCGCAGCCGCGCCTCGATGAGCCAAGGAGACCATGCGTAGTCTGGTCAGCGGCAACCTGCTGTTGCGCATGATGCAGATTGAAGGGGGGAGAAGTGGAGGTTTCTGTTGCCAGGTACCTCCGAACCCCGCCTAGAAGTGCGAACCCCTAGGACTTGATTTGAAGCTTTCGCACTGCATTAAGCAGCGAGACGTGCTTCCGCATAGTTGTCGTTTGCAACTACAGGTTTAGCCCGATGACGGTGGTACCATGCCGGGCAAAAGTACGATCTTTACACCTTCGTCGATCCTATTTCGCCCCCAGCAAAAACCGCTCTGTCGTCAACAGCGGCTTTTGGTGGAGGCGCCGGGTACCGCCCCCGGGTCCGAACGGCTTATTACATCGCCCATTTATCGCCATAGTCGGTCGAGCCGACGAAACGAATATAGGGGGCCGGCGTGAGAAATGAAAGGCCGCAATGGTGCTTTGTCCCTGTGTCAAATGCGACGCCGAGGGTTGACTTGGGCGCGGTCTCAACTCAAGCTTTGCCAGCGGTGAGGAGTTACCGACCTATCGCATAGATTGCGAAGCGCGCCACAGCCCTCATCGATCGGATCCGTGGCGCCGACGAGGGGAATTTTGATGGCCGACTATCTTGCAGACGTGAAGAAATACGACGCGGGCGCCAGCGCCGACGTGGTCGAAAAGATCGTCAAGCATCTGGGCATTGCGCTCAGGAACCGCGATTCCTCGCTGGTGTCCTGCACCGACCCGAAGGAGCTTGAGCGCGTCAAGGAGAGCTGGGTGGCCAAGAAGCTCGGCGTCGGCGACGGGGCGAAAGCCGACGCGGCGATCGAAAAGACCTGCAAGGCGATGCACGCGGATCACAGCAAGGGCCGCGTGACCTTCTATTATCTGGTGGCCAAGGATCTGGGCAAGCTCGGTTCCCTCTGAGACCTTTTGATAATTCTACTCTGACGGCCGACTAAGGCGGGTTTCTGCGCTTCCGGTGCTCACGTACTTTAAGTACGCTCCGCTCCGGTTCTCGAAAATCACCCTATTCGACTCGCCAGAGCGAATTCTGAAAAGGCCCCCACTCTCCATGTCGGTGGGGAAGACTTCCGACAGGTGTGGCGTCAGCGCGCACATGCGCTATGATTGGTGAAATCTCGAATCGAGCCGGAACCGATGCGCCAGTATCTCGACCTCTTGCAGCATGTGCTGGACAACGGCGCCGATCGCGGCGACCGCACCGGCACCGGCACGCGCTCCGTCTTCGGCTACCAGATGCGTTTCGATCTGGCGCGCGGCTTTCCGGTCACCACCACCAAGAAGCTGCATCTGAAGTCGATCATCCATGAACTCCTGTGGTTCCTCGCCGGCGACACCAACATTAAGTACCTCACCGACCATGGCGTTACGATCTGGGACGAGTGGGCCGACGAGAATGGCGACCTCGGCCCAGTCTATGGCAAGCAATGGCGTTCCTGGCCGGATGGGCATGGCGGCTCGATCGACCAGATCGCGAATCTTCTCAAAGAGATACGCCGCAATCCTCAATCGAGGCGGCTGATCGTTTCAGCCTGGAATCCGGCCGAGGTGGAAGCCATGGCGCTGCCGCCTTGCCACTGCCTGTTCCAGTTCTACGTCTCCGAGGGCCGGCTGTCCTGCCAGCTCTACCAGCGTTCGGCCGACATCTTCCTCGGCGTGCCGTTCAACATCGCGTCCTATGCGCTGCTGACGCTGATGGTGGCGCAGGTGACCGGGCTGAAGCCGGGCGATTTCATCCACACGCTTGGCGACGCGCATCTCTACTCAAACCATTTTGAACAGGCGCGCGAACAATTGCGTCGCACCCCAAGGGCACTGCCGACGATGTGGATCAATCCGGAGGTGAAGAACCTGTTTGCCTTCCGCTTCGAGGACTTCCGGCTGGAAAACTACGTCGCCGATGCGAGCATCAAGGCGCCGATCGCGGTCTGAGCAGCAAACTTCAGTCGATGCCGACCATCACGTCCGAAGCCTTGATCACGGCATAGGCTTGCTTGCCCTTTTCAAGCTTGAGATCAGCGACGGCCTCGTTGGTGATCGAGGCGGTGACGACGACGCCACCAATGTCGATCCTGACATGCGAGGTGGTGGCTCCCTTGACGATTTCGACGATCGTGCCTTTCAGGATGTTGCGGGCGCTGATCTTCATTGGACGTCTCCCTTTATCTTTCGCTGTAGCCAGCCTGGTTCATCGTAGGCCGCGATGACATCCAGACACAACGCTCGCGTCGGGCAAAAAGTCTTTCCTTGTTATGTTCATACGGATATATCGGTCGGCAGGCTTCGAGCCGGTCGGATTTCAAACCCAGGGAGAATTTTCGTGACGCGCAAAGGTTTTGGATTGAGGGCGATCGCCCTTGGCGGTTTTGCGGCGGCGTTGATGGCGGCGGTGCCGGCAGCACATGCGGAAGACAAGGTCGTGGTGTTTGCAGCGGCCAGCCTCAAGGGCGCGCTCGATGCGGTGAACAAGGCCTGCGAGGCCGATGTCGGCGAGGCCGCGACCGTCTCCTATGCCGCGAGTTCCGCACTGGCCAAGCAGATCGAGGGCGGGGCGCCGGCCGACGTCTTCATCTCGGCCGACCTCGACTGGATGAAATATCTCTCCGACAAGAAGCTGACCAAGCCCGACACCGAGGTGAAACTGCTCGGCAACGAGATCGTGCTGGTGGCGCCGAAGGATTCGACGGTTGAAACCAAGATCGAAAAGGGTTTTGACCTCGCCAAGCTGGTCGGCGATGGCAAGCTCGCCATGGGTGACTTCAAGGCGGTGCCGGCCGGCAAGTACGGCAAGGCGGCACTGGAATCGCTCGGCGTCTGGTCCTCGGTCGAGGGCAAGGTGGCGCAGGCCGAAAACGTGCGCGCGGCGCTCAAGCTGGTTTCAACAGGTGAGGCCGCTGTCGGCATCGTCTATGCCACCGACGCGCACGCCGAAAAGGGCGTCAAGGTGGTCGGCACCTTCCCGGAAGATTCGCACCCGCCGATCATCTATCCGGTTGCCCAGACCGCCGATTCAAAGGACAAGGATACGACTGCCTTCCTGAAATGCCTGCAGTCCGCCAAGGCCGGCGCGCTCTTCAAGGACCAGGGTTTCACCGTGCTCACGCCGAGCAACTGAAAAGGGCCTGATATCGCAATATGACCTGGCTGCTGGACCTCACTCCCGACGAATGGAATGCGGTCCAGCTGTCGATCAAGGTGGCGACGGTGGCGATGCTTTTCAGCCTGCCACCCGGCATCCTGATCGCGCTGCTGCTTGCGCGCGGAAAATTCTGGGGCAAGACGCTGCTCAACGGCGTGGTGCACCTGCCGCTGATCCTGCCGCCTGTGGTGACCGGTTATTTGCTGCTGCTGACCTTCGGCAAACGCGGCCCGGCCGGCGCCTTCCTGGCCGAGCATTTCGGCATTGTCTTCTCGTTCCGCTGGACCGGTGCAGCACTTGCCTGCGGCATCATGGGTTTTCCGCTGATGGTGCGGGCGATCCGGCTGTCGATCGAAGCGGTCGACCGCAAAATGGAGGCGGCGGCGGGCACGCTCGGCGCCAATCCTCTGTGGGTGTTTGGCACCATCACGCTGCCGCTGATCCTGCCGGGGCTGATCGCCGGCGCCATCCTGGCCTTCGCCAAGGCGATGGGCGAATTCGGCGCGACGATAACCTTCGTCTCCAACATCCCCAACGAGACGCAGACACTGCCGTCGGCGATCTACACTTTTACGCAGGTGCCGGGCGGCGATGAGGGCGCGTTGCGGCTGACGCTGATCTCGATCGTTGTCTCGATGGCCGCACTGGTTGCCTCGGAAGTGCTGGCGCGGCGGGTCGGCCGGCGGATGGACATTGAATGAGCGTCCTCGTCGACATCAGCCATCGGCTCGGCGATTTCGCCATCGAGGCGCGCTTCGAGAGCGCCGGAAGGCTGACGGCGCTGTTCGGGTCGTCTGGTTCGGGCAAGACGACGCTCATCAACATGATTGCCGGTCTGATCCGGCCCGACAAGGGCCGCATCGAGGTCGACGGCCGCGTGCTGGTCGACACAAGCGCCGGCATTTTCGTGCCCAAGCACAAACGCCGTATCGGCATGGTGTTCCAGGATGCGCGCCTGTTTCCGCATATGAGCGTGGCCAGCAATCTGCGCTATGGCCGCTGGTTCACGCCAGCGGCGGAGCGCTACGCAGAGATGGATTCGGTTGTCGAGCTGCTCGGCATCGGCCCGCTGCTCGGGCGGCGGCCGGCAAAGCTGTCTGGCGGCGAAAAGCAGCGCGTGGCAATCGGCCGGGCGCTGCTGGCCAGCCCGAAACTGCTGCTGATGGACGAGCCATTGGCGTCGCTGGACGAGGCGCGCAAGGCCGAGATCCTGCCCTATATCGAGCGGCTGCGCGACGAGACGAAGATCCCGATCGTCTATGTCAGCCATTCGGTCGCCGAGGTGGCGCGGCTGGCCAGCGACGTGGTGATGCTGGCGCAAGGTAAGGTCGTCGCCGGCGGTCCGACCGAGGCCGTCATGCAAAGGCTCGACCTGTTGCCGGCCGAAGAGCGCGGCGAGGGCGGGGCGGTGCTCGACACCAAGGTGCTGCGTCATGACGAGGAGTTCGGCATGACCGTGCTCGGCTCGGCCGCCGGCGAGATCCGCGTACCGCGCCTTGCAATAGAGACCGGTGCTCGCGTGCGTGTCCGCATCCGGGCGCGCGATGTGATGATCGCCACGGAGAAACCGACAGGCCTCAGCGCGCTCAACATCCTGCCAGGCACGATCGTCGCGATCAGCCCGGGCCAGGGGCCGGCGGTCGAGGTCGGCATCGACTGCAATGGCGCAACCGTGTTGGCCCGCATCACCGAACAGTCGCGACAGGGGCTGAAGCTGCGGCTCGGCGGCAAGGTTTTCGCGGTGGTCAAGACAGTGAGCTTCGACCGGGCGAACACCGGCGCCGGTTTGCCCATTGAGGCGGATGGATGAAGGTCGCTATATCGTTTTGGAATATCGCGCAAGAAGCTTTAACATGGAGGCGGACATGACTGCGGAGAAGCAAAAATGCCGTCTCTGAGCTTGCGGATAAATCTCGATCCAGACGGGCGGATCGGTCCGGGCAAGATCGAGCTTCTGGAGCACATCGCCACCTTCGGTTCCATCTCAGCCGCCGCGCGCGGCATGGAGATGTCCTACAAGCATGCCTGGGACCTGGTCGAAGACATGAACCGGGTGTTCGGCAAGCCGCTGGTCGCGGCGCAGACCGGAGGCCGCAAGGGCGGCGGCGCGCAATTGACGGCCATCGGCCTGGCGGTGGTCAGCCGTTTCCGCGCCATCGAGCGGGCGGCGGCAGCTGCTGCGGCGGCGCATATGGATGCGCTGCAGGCAGAGATCGACGCGGGCTGAGTGATTTGCGGGAATGGGAGAGGGGCGACCAGAAGGTCACCCCTCGTTCGGCATCATTCCGAGAGCGTGAACGGAGCCGTGTACTTTCCGACATTGTCCTTGGTGATCAGGAGGCAGTCGAACAGCTGCTTCTCGGTCGCGGCGCCGGTGTTGCCGGTCTTGATGAAGGAGTCCGCCTGCTGCACGGCTTTCGCCGAGTAGACGGCCACCGGCTGAAGCACCGTGTATTGCAGGTCGCCGGCCTTGATGGCGGCGACGGCATCTGGAGAACCGTCAAAGCCGCCGACCTTGATGCTCGACAGTTTTCCGGCTTCTTTCAGCGCCGCAATCGCGCCGAGTGCCATTTCGTCATTGCCGCTGGTCACGCCGATGATGTCGGGATGAGCCTGGAGCAGGCTCTGCATCTTGTCATGGCCTTGTGTGCGGTCCCAGTTGGCGACTTCCGAGCCGACCTTCTTGAGGTCAGGATACTGGCTGATCACTGTCTCGTAGCCGTTCGACCGTGTCGCGGCGTTGTTGTCGGAGGGGGCGCCGAGCAGTTCGACATAATTGCCCTTCTCGCCGATGGCCGTCACCCATTGCTGGCCGCCAAGTGCTGCGCCCTGCGCGTTGTTCGAGACAAGCTGCGCCTTGGCGAGGCCCTCCTGGTTGATCTCGGCATTGACGAGGAAGACAGGGATGTTGGCGGCGATTGCCTTCTTCACCGCGCCGATCGAGCCACTGGCATCGGCCGGGTCAAGGATGATGGCCACGGACTTGTTGGTGATCGCCGTGTCGATCAGCTTGCTCTCGGTGTTTGTGTCGGCCTTGGAGGCCCCGACGGTCGCTGTGTAGCCGAGCTTCTCGGCTTCGGCCTTGGCGACATTGCCTTCGGTGAGCCAGTAGGGGTTGGCGGGATCGATGACGATGATCGAGATCAGGCCGCCGGCCGACGCCGTGCTTGTCGCGACGATCGGTGCGGCCAGGGCGAAGGCCGAAAGCATCAGAATTCTGGCACTGCGATACATAGAGTTCCTCCTTTGGTTAGCAATCGCGCCGGTCAACCGGCAGTCTTCTCGAGGGCGGGATCGGCCGTTGTGGCCCTGTCCTTTTGTGGAGAAGTCGGGGGGCCGCCGGCCGGGCTCGGAAGCTTGACGCGGCGGCGATACTGGATGGCGTTGAGCAGCACCGCCAACACGATGACCGCGCCGGTGAACACTGTTTGCCAATATGCGGAGACACCGATGATCACCAGACCATCGGACAGGAAGCCGATGACGAAGGCACCGACCAGCGTGCCGCGGATGTTGCCCCGGCCACCGGTGAGCGCCGCGCCGCCGATGACGACTGCGGCAATTGCGGTCAGCTCGTATGAGGTGCCGGCGGTCGGACCCGCCGAGGTCAGCTCGGATGAGAGGATGAGACCGGCCACCGCGGCACAGATGCCCGAGAGCATATAGACCGAGACCTGCACCTGCTTGACCGGCACGCCGGAGAGTTCGGCGGCGCGCTCGTTGCCGCCGGAAGCATAGAGCCAGCGGCCGAAGGCGGTGCGGTTGAGGATGATGCTGCCGATGATGGCGATCACCGCCATGACCAGCACGCCGATCGGGATATCGAGCAGGCGGTTGAAGCCCAGCCATTCGAAGCCGGTGTTGCCGAGCTCCGGCTTGCCGCCCAGATCGTTGTAGGTCAGGCCGTTGGTCATCAGCAGGGCGGCGCCGCGTACGACGTAGAGCATGCCAAGCGTGGCGACGAAGGCAGGCACCTTCAGCCAGGCGATGAGGACGCCGTTGACCAGGCCGACCAGCGCGCCGAGCACGCATACCAGCACGGCGACGACCCAGACCGGCGGGTAGAGGATGACGCCGAATGAGGTCAGCTGCACGCCCTGCATCAGGAAGCCGGCGATCACGCCGGAGAAGCCCAGCGTCGAGCCGACCGACAGGTCGATGCCGCCATTGAGGATGACCAGCAGCATGCCGACCGCCAGGATGCCGAAGATGGCGACATGCGAGGCCATGGTCAGGAAATTGCCGACCGAGAAGTAATAGGGAGACAGAAGCGAGAAGACGATGATGATCGCGATCAGCGCTAAGAACGCGCGACCCTCCAGCAAAAGCTTGGCTAGGCTGAAGCCGTCGGTCGAAACCCTTGGCGAAACCCTTGGACGGGAGCGGCTGCGATCGGGGCTAGCGTCGGTCACGGTGGTGGCTCCTGTGTTCCTCATGGTCGGAGACCACGGCTTCGCCTGAGGCGGCCATGATCTCCTCCTTCGTGGCATCGGCACCGAACTCGGCCGAGATCCTGCCGCGATGCATGACGATGATCCGGTGTGCGATGCTCAGGCATTCGGCGACTTCCGAGGTCGAGAAGACGACGGCGAGCCCCCGGGCCGCCCGTTCGCTGAGCAGCCGGAACACTTCCGCCTTGGCGCCGATGTCGATGCCGCGGCTCGGCTCGTCCAGCAGCATGACTTTGGGATTGGTAGTCAGCATTTTGCCGATGACGACCTTTTGCTGGTTGCCGCCGGATAGCGAGCCGATGGGCGCGCTGCCGCCCGCGGTCTTGACGTGTACGTCGCGGATGGAGGCTTCGACCAGCGACCGCTCCTGCGATCGCGACAGCAGCATTCCCCTGACGAAAGAGCCGATGCTGGCGAGCGACAGGTTGGCGCCGACAGACATCGTCTGCACCAGGCCGTCTCGCTGGCGGTCCTCGGGAACCAGGACGAGCCCCCGCGCGATGCGCTCGGCGATGCCGAGGCGAGAGATGTCGTTGCCTTCGAGCAAGATGCGTCCGCCCGATGGCTGCAGGCGCCCGGCGATGCATTCCAGCAGTTCGGTGCGTCCGGCGCCCATCAGCCCGTAGATGCAAACGATCTCGCCACTGCGCACATCGAGCGACAGCCTGTCGACCACAGAACGTTCCGAACTCGAGGTATCGGCGACGCTGACGTCCTCGACAGACAAGGCGACCGCGCCGAAGGCGTATCCGGTGGGCCGCGAGCCGAGGTCGAAGTTCTCGCCCACCATGTTGCGGACGATCCATTCGAGGTTGATGTGCCTGGCGTTGGCCGTCGCGGTGATCGCGCCGTCCCTCAGCACCACGGCGTAGTCGGTGATCTGCAACGCCTCCTCGAGGTGGTGCGAGATGTAGACGATCGAGACGCCGCGGGCCGTCAGGTCGCGGATCACCCTGAACAGCACCTCCACCTCGGTGGCGCTCAGCGCCGAAGTGGGCTCATCCATGATCAAGATACGCGAATCGACCGAAAGTGCGCGCGCGATCTCGACGATCTGCTGCTGCCCCAGGCGCAGATCCTGGACCTGCGTCAGCGGATCGATGTCTTCCTCGAGTTCGGCCATCAGCAGCCTGGTCTGGCGGGCCTCCTCGGCGAAATCGACGCCGGTCGCACCGCGTATTTCCCGGCCCATGAAGATGTTGTCGCGCACGCTCAGATTGGGCGCGAGGCTGAGTTCCTGATGGATGATCGAGATGCCGCGGTCGCGGGCGTCGGAGGCCGAGGAGAAGGTGACGGACTGGCCGTCGAGCTCGATGCTTCCCGATGTCGGCGTCGTCACGCCGGACAGGATCTTCATCAATGTCGACTTGCCAGCACCGTTCTCGCCAAACAGCGTCGTGACCTTGCCGCGGTGGATGTCGAAATTGACCCCTTTCAGGGCATGCGTGCCGCCATAGGTCTTTACGATGTGGCGGGCCGCGAGCACGGTGTCGCCCGGCGCGGGCTCGAATTCGGGCGCTGCATTCATTGGACGCTCAGCTTCACCGGCGCGACCAGCCAGCCTTTGGGATTGATCAGCTTGAATACGCCGACGACCGAGATGGTCTTTCCGGTGATCTGGGTGTTGTCGATCGCCGATAGCACCTGCTTTTTCATCTCGTTGTTCAGGGCGGAGCCAGCGTTCTGATATTCGATCTGGTTGGTGAACTGGCCGAAGGTGATCGCGCCGGTGGCGTCGCGCAGATCGGTGCCGTTGATAGCCGGGCCGGTCTGGACCCGAACGACCAGATTGTCGGGGACGTCAGCGACCTTGACGGTGAAGATGCCCGACTTTCCCTCTCCAACGACGCCGGTGAACTTGACCGAGAATTCGGTGCCGACATTGGCCGGCACGCCATATTGCTTTTCCGCGGCCGCCTTGTCCTTGGCGATCGCCGCCGCCAGCGTGGGAGCATCGACGGCCCGCTGTTCCACGGCCGATTGCACGTTCGGAAATTCAGCCTTGCCGAACGCTTCCGGCGAAAACACCGCCTTGCGGGTGTCTTCGGCCGAGCCGATCGTGACGATCTTGGTGTCGAGGATCATCGCGCCCAGCAGCAACAGGATCGCGACGGCGACGATCACCCAGCGGACGCCTGGCGATCCTCGCCGGTTCATCGTGGTGGTTGCTGGCTGCGAACTCATGCTGTGACGACCTGTGTAGTGGCGGCGATCAGGGTTGGCATTTCGTTTCGTCGGCGCGAAGCACCGCATAAGCCGCTGTGCGGTCGGTCCGCCTGCATCAACCCCTCCCGCAGCATGCTCCTCCAGCGCAATCGACCATACATCGATGTGAAATTACCGTCAATAACTGTGATACTTTGCCGATAATGTAACATTCATATGACCGTGCGGCTGGCATTCGTTGAGTAATGCGACTGATTTTGTTGAATTTTTCCAAATCAACAATATCTCACAAGCGCTGTGATACGCTCGCTTTCAAGCCGGCAAGGAAGCTGTGCCGCGCTCAAGCCAGTTTGGCGCGATCGCTTGCGATTGGCGGGTGGAATTCCGCTTGCAGCCCCATCAAATTGGTGCCGTTGAGCTGTGTGACAACCGCATCGATTTCCTCGCCGGTTCTTTGCGGGTTCCAGCCGAGCGCCCGGCCGGCAACGATGGCGACCTGCTGCAAGTCGCCTGTCGTCAGGGAACCGCTGATGGCCAGGGTGGTGCGCCGCATGACGATATCGGCCAGATGTTCGACGAATTCGTTGCGAGCGATGTAGTCGATCTCCGACACGCTGTAGTCGCTCGAGTCCGGCAGGCGGTCCTCATTGCTCGATGCGCTCTGATGGCGGGCTATCCGCGACGCCTTGGTGCCATAGCGCGACAGCAGCAGGTCGAGGCGGGTCTCGTCGATGCCTGAAGCCGATGCGGTGTTGACCAGCCAGCTTGACCGCGCCGCTGTGTCGGTCGGAAAATCCCTGCCGCCGCCGATCGGCATCGAGCGTGTCGTCACCTTGCGGGCGCGGCCGAGACGATCAAGCACGGTCTCGGCGACTTCCTCGGCAAAACCGCGAAAGGTCGTCCATTTGCCGCCGATCAGCGAGATGATCGGGAATGGGCGCGATGGCTCGGGCTCCGCCACCGGCGCCGAATGGTCGCGGCTGATCAGGCCGGGAATTGCGGCGTCGGATGCGGGCAGGGGCCTGATGCCGCTATAGGCATAGACGATCTGCTCGCGTTCGAAACGCATGCCCGGCAACAGCGTGCGCACGCTCTCCAGCAGATAGTCGATTTCCGCCGGCTCGCAGCGGACCGTATCCGGATTGTCGGCCGCAAGATCCGTCGAGCCGACGAGCGCCTTGCCGAGATAGTCGTAGACAAGGCAGATGCGGCCATCATCGGCTTCGAAATACAGCATGCGCCCGGCCAAGCTTTGCACCAGCGCGTCGTGCTTCAGCAGGATGTGCGAACCCTTGGTGCCGCCGATCATCTTCGACGGGGCGCCGAGTGCTGCGTTGACTTGGTCGATCCATGGGCCGGCGGCGTTGACGACCAGCTTCGGCCGCAGCGAGAACGCGCCGCCGCCATTCTCCCGCCGGAAGGCCAGCACGCCGTTCGCGGAAGACACCAGCGCGGTGTAGTTGGCCGCGCTGGAGTTGGGATTGGCCTCCAGCCCATCGGCGATCAACTCGAGCACCAGCCGTTCGGGATGTGTGATCTTGGCGTCGTAATAGGTGCCGGTGGCGACGATCGAACCGGTCAGCGCCGGCATGTCGCGGAGCGCCTGACGGCGCCCGACGAGCCGGTGGCGCGGCATCACCCGGTGCCGCGAGCCGTAGAAATCATAGATCATCAGGCCGATCTTGATGAGGATCGCGCCACGGCTGCGCGGTGCGCTGGTCGAGCCCAGCAGTGTGCGCAGCGCCGCCCACATGCCCTTGCCCCAGGAGAAGATCGGGATAACTGTGGGCAGCGGTGAGACATAGTGCGGTGCGTTTTTCAGCAGCAGGTTGCGCTCCAGCGTCGACTGCGCCACCAGCCCGAATTCGCCGGTCTCCAGATATTTCAGCCCGCCATGGATCAGGCGGGACGGTGCCGCACTGGTGCCGGAGCCGAAATCCGCCTTGTCGACGATGCAGCAGCTGACGCCCTGCGCGCAGAGGTCGCGAAACAGGCCGGCTCCGTTGATGCCGGCGCCGAAGATGACGACGTCGACATCGCCGGGGAGGGCGGTCATTTGCTCGGAGCCGTGATGGCTTTCGGCTGTCGGTGTCATGGCCTCGCCGTGTTGACGACGCGCAGCTGAACCCCGGCCTGCTCCAGCGTTTGCGCATGCTTGTCGCTGATGCCGTCGGTGACCAGGACCGCCTCGAAGCTGATCAGGTCGTCGAGCACGTGCAGGGCCACTTTGTCGAACTTGGAATGGTCGACCAGAAGGATGCGCTTGATCGCCGCCGCCATCATCGCCTGCTTGACCCGCACCACATGCTGATCCTGGATGAAGGCCGTGGTGCCGCTGATCGCGGATGCCGAGCAAATCAAGAGATTGGCGCGCAGCCGCGAGATCGCGTTCTCACAGACGATGCCGATATAGGCGTTGTAGGTGCGATGGTACTGGCCGCCGAGGCAGATGAAGTCGATGTCGTCGACATTGGTCAGTAAGGATGCCGTCGACACACTGTTGGTGATGACGGTCAGTGGCGTGACCTCGAGCAGCAGCGGCGCAACGGCATTGGCCGTGGTCGAATCATCCAGGATGATCGCCTGGCCCGGCTCCACATAATCCATGGCGGCGCGAGCCAGCGCGTCTTTTTCCGCTCGCCCAACCGTTACCCGGTAGCGGAAAGCGCTTTCGTAGAGGCCGGATGGCTGCACGGTGACGGCGCCATGCAGCTTGCGCAGCACGCCTTGATGCGCCAGCTGATCGATGTGGCGATGGATCGTCATGCGCGACACGCCGAAATGCTCGACCAGATCGTCGATGCGCACCTGGCCAAGCTTTATCACGTATTCGGCGATTTCTTCGCGCCGTTCGTCGGCCTTGATCATGCTGTGCCCCCCATTTCTTGCCCTGCAAGGCTTTCGATTTCCACCCATTTCGGCCTGAGCTGCTCGGCAACGCGGCTAAAGATGGCATAGCGCTCGTCAAAGACGGCGCTGCCTTCCGGGTCCGGGCGGTATTCGCGGTTCACCGTGCAGGTGGCGCGCGCCCCTTGTTGCGGCGAGGCAAACAGGCCGACTGCCGCACCAGCGCACAGGGCGGCGCCATAGGCGGCCGCCTCGTCGGTCGACGTGACAATGACCGGCACGTTGAGCACGTCGGCAAACATCTGCGCGAAGGCCGGATTGCGCGAGCCGCCTCCGGTCAGCCGCACCTCGCGGACGGCAAAGCCGTCGCGCAGGGCTTCGACATGGGTGCGGTGGTTGAAGGCGATGCCTTCCAGCACCGCTTTCAGCATGTCGCCGCGGCCATGCCAGCCGCGCAAGCCGACGAAGCTGGCGCTGGCGGCATTGCCGTAGGGCGAGCCGAACAGATAGGGATGGAAGAGCAGCGTCGAAGGCTTCTTCAGCGCCGCGTCGATTTCGGCCGCCAGCATCTCGTGGATCGAGCCGCCCGTTCTTTTCATCTCATCCTGCTCGGCGCGGCAGAGCGTGTCGAGGAACCAGTCATAATTCGCCGTCGAGGCCGGCGAGATCGACATGTTGTTCCAGCGCCCCGGGTCGATGGCGTTGCGGCAGAACCAGCGCGGGTCGGTACGCGGCTCGGTGGAGACCACTTCGTTGATCGAGTAGGTGCCGGCGACGATGCTGACCACGCCGTCCTCGTGGCCGCCGATGCCAAGCGCCGAGGCGGTGACGTCATGCAGGCCGCAGGCAACCGGGGTGCCTTCCGCAAGCCCGGTCAGTGCTGCCGCTTCGGCGGTGGTGTAGCCGACAATGTCGGCCGAATGCGCAACCGGGGGCAAAGCCGCAAACAGCCCGTCCAAGCCAAAGATGCGCATCGCCTCCGGCGCGTAGGCTTGCGTGTGTACATCGGTGAATGAGGTGCTCGCCTCGGTCAGGTCGGTGCCAACAGTGCCCGTCAGGCAAAAGCGCAGCCAGTCCTTGCAGCCGACGATGTGGCCGATCTGGCCGAAACGTTCTGGGTCGTGCCTTTTCAGCCAGGCCAGGATCGCCGATGGCGCCGATGCGTGCGGAACCTGTCCGGTCTGGGCGAGAGCCTCGGCAAAAACCGAACCTTTTGCCCATTCGTCGACGATCTCGCCCGCGCGGCTGTCGAGCGACAAGATGCCGGGGCCGAGCGGCCGGCGGTCCCTGTCGACCAGATACAGCCCGTCACCATGCGCGGTTGCCGCAACGGCCTTAATGTCGAGAGCCGGCCGGCCGCTCAGCGCGATGGCATCCCTGATCGCCTCGGCGGTCGCCTGCCAGAGGCGCAGCATGTCGCGTTCGACCCAGCGGGGATGCGGCATCGATTGCGGCACGCGGCGCCTGGCCACCGCTAATTGCGAGCCATCGGCATCGAAGATCACTGCCTTCGTCACCGTCAGGCCGTTGTCGATCCCAAGCAGGCTGGACATGATGATCCCGTTCAGCGTGAGCCGGTACGCGTTGCGAATTGGTCCCGAAAAAGGGTGGCGCTGAACATCATGGAAATCATCCTCGCCGGGATTCGCCGTTGCCGATTGCGGTCGCCGGTGAAAACAGCGGCGGGATTCGAACCGGTCAAGTGATCATACAATTCTGTGAATTTAACGTCAATATCTGTGATATACGCCAGGTGAATGGGGTTCCACGAGGCGGAACTTGATCATCAAATTAACATAAAACGCTGTTTTTTCTAGCGCTTGCGAGCAGTCAATCCGTCTCGTCGCACTTGTTACCCATGCGAGGTCGACAACTGGCTTGCCACCTGCCGGCCCCGGTGGCTGCAGGGCACTGGCTAGATATCCTCAGGCTCGCCGGGCTTGCGCAGCAGATAGGTGTCCATGATCCAGCCCTTCTTTCGGCGGGCTTCTTCACGGGTTCTCTCAATCTCCGCGCCAACATCGCCGAGGCGGCCCGAGATAAGAATTTCGTCCGGTGTGCCGAGATAGGCGCCCCAATGGATGGTGACATCCTGGTCGGCCAGCGTGTTGAAGGCGCATTTGCCGTCCAGCATGACGACTGTGCTGCCGACATTGTTGGCCAGGCCCTCTTCGGTCAGCCTGCGGCCAGTGGTGACCAGGATGGAATCGCCGATGCGGTTCAGTGCCGTTTTGTGGCTGGCGGCAAGCGCCTGGATGGCTGATATGCCGGGGATGACCTCCAGCTCGAAGGCGACATTGTCTCGCACGCGCACCCGCTCGAGAATACGCAGCGCGCTGTCGTAGAGCGAGGGGTCACCCCAGATCAGGAAGGCGCCGCAGCCATTGTCGGCAATCTCGTCGCGGATCAGGCTCTCGTAGATGGCGGCGATGGTTTCGTGCCAGTCGTCGACGGTCGAACGGTAGGACGGCGCCGGCTCGGCGCGCACCGGCACGTCGAATTCGACGCGGCGTGATTTCGGGTTGGTGACGAAGCGGTCGCAGATTTCACGCCGCAATTCGGCAAGGTCGTTCTTCTTGGCGCCCTTGTCGGGGATGAACAACACGTCGGCACGGTTCAGGCCTGATATGGCCTGAACCGTCAAGTGGTCGGGATTGCCGGCGCCGATGCCGATGACGAGAAGCTTGCGCATGGGGCGAACTCCTGCCCGATCGGAACCTGTTAGTCCAGACCGCTGGCGTGTCCAGACCGCTTGCGTGTCCAGACCGCTGGCGTGTCCAGACCCTGTGGCACGCCAGTGCAAACGGAAGGGCTTTGAAACGCCACATTGAAACGGCTAGGGTCGTCCAGGCATTCCAGCCGAGGGGGCTTCGATGTTGCGATATGTTCTGACTGTGGCGTTGGCGCTTTCGGCCGCGCCGGCACTGGCCAATGACTCGACTGCCGAACTCGGCACGGGCGGCCTCATTCTGTCGCGTAACGATGCCGTGGCGATGCAGAGTGAGGATCTCTTCATTTCGCCCGAAAAAGTTACGGTCGACTACGTCTTCCACAACAACACCGACAAGGATGTCAGCGCGATCGTCGCCTTCCCGATGCCCGACATTTCGGGCGATCCGGAAGAAATGCCGGCGATCCCTGAAAACCAGAGCGACAATTTTTTGGGTTTCGAGGTGACGATCGACGGTGTGCCGGCAAAGCCGCAGCTTGAGCAGAAGGTGTTCGCGCTCGGCATCGACATCAGCGCCGACCTCAAGGCGCAGAATGTGCCGTTCAACCCGTTCGGCGACGCGGCCAAGGCGGCGCTGGCGAAGCTGCCAAAGGCGGTGGCCGACGACTGGGTCAACCGCGGCATCATCATCGAAGACACCGCCGATGACGGCAGCGGCATGAAATCCACCTACGCGCCATGGTGGCAATTGCGCTCGACCTATTGGTGGCGCTCGACCTTTCCGGCCAACAAGGACGTCCATGTTTCGCACCGCTACAAGCCGAGTGTCGGCGGCACGTCCTCGGTCAGCTTCTTCTATGACGGCCAGTTCCAGGGGCAGTATGCCACATACAAGACCCGCTACTGCATGGACGACACATTCGAGAACGCGGTGCGCAAGGCGGCGAAGGACAATCCCGACGGCTATCCGAAATTCTACGAAAACCGCATCGCCTATATACTGACCACCGGCGGCAACTGGGCCGCGGGAACCATCGGCAAGTTCAAGCTGACCATCGACAAGGGCAATCCCAAAGCCATGGTCTCGTTCTGCGGCGACAATGTCAAAAAGGTCGGGCCGACGAGTTTCGAGATGACCGCGAAAGATTTCTATCCCGAGCATGATATCGACATCCTGCTGCTCGAACCGTCAGACAGCAATGGCGGGGATGCGAACTGATGCATGTCGCTATCTATGTCGCCATCGCCGATAACGGTGTGATCGGGCGGGATGGCGGGTTGCCCTGGCGGCTCTCCACTGACCTCAAGCGTTTCAAGGCCGACACGATGGGCAAGCCCATCATCATGGGCCGCAAGACCTATGAAGGGATTGGCCGCCCACTGCCGGGCCGGCTGAATCTCGTCGTCACCCGCGACAAGGCCTGGCGCGCCGAGGGCGTCGAGGTGGCGCATACGCTGGAGGCCGCGATCCAACTGGCAACGGTGCGCGGACGCTGCATGGCTGGCGTGGACGAGGTCTGCGTCATCGGCGGTGGCGAAATCTATGCGCAGGCGCTGCCGCTGGCCGACCGGCTGCACGTTACCCATGTGCTTGCCGCCGTCGATGGCGATGCGCATTTCCCGCCGATCGACCCTCAGACATGGCGTATCGTCAGTTCGCAGGAGGTGCCGGCTGGGGAAAAGGACAGCCACGCAACGCGCTATTCGGTTTACGAGCGCCGCCGCGAGATACATTGAAAGACAAAAAAGGTATTGAAAGACGACAAAGGGTCGCGACCGACCCAAAACGGATGATGTCGGTGGGGCATCGCGTTGAAAGCGTGCTGCCACATCCCTATAGAAGAACAACACTGGATTTTGCGCCGTAACATCGGCGCTTGAGGGAATTCCAAGCGAAAGGACATTCATGCCCTGGAACGACAAGAGCGGCGGTGGCGGCGGCCCATGGGGCGGCGGCGGCGGCAACAATCAGGGGCCCTGGGGGCAGGGACCAAAGGGGCCGAGCGGACCACAGGGCTCGCCTCCCGATCTCGAGGACATCATCCGCCGCGGCCAGGACCGGCTGCGGCGCGCGCTGCCTGGCGGCGGCGGCGCCAGTCCGGCGGTGTTCGGGCTGATCGCCGCGGTGCTGGTCGTCCTGTGGGCGTTCCAGGCGGTCTATACGGTGCAGCCTGACGAGGTCGCGGTCGAACTGCGCTTCGGCAAGCCGAAGCCCGAGCTTTCCCAGCCCGGCCTGCATTTCCATTGGTGGCCGCTTGAAACCGTCGAAACGGCCAAGATTTCCGAGCAGCTCGTCGACATTGGCGGCGGCAACACCAGCGGCAACGGCCTGATGCTGTCGGGCGACCAGAACATCGTCAACGTGCAGTTTTCGGTGGCCTATCAGGTCTCCGATCCCCGCGCCTATCTGTTCGACGTCTCCGACCCGGACGGCATGCTGCGGCAGGTTGCCGAAAGCGCCATGCGCGAAGCCGTCGGCCGCCGGCCGGCGCAGGATATTTTCCGTGATGACCGCCAGGGCATAGCGGCCTCGGTGCGCGAAATCATCCAGACGACGCTGGACGGCTACAAGGCCGGCCTCAACGTCAACGCCGTCTCCATTGAGGATGCAGCGCCGCCACGCGAAGTGGCCGATGCGTTCGACGAGGTGCAGCGTGCCGAGCAGGACGAGGACAAATTCGTCGAGCAGGCCAACCAGTATTCCAACCAGAAGCTCGGCCAGGCGCGCGGCGAGGCGGCACAGATCCGCGAAGACGCGGCCGCCTACAAGAACCGTGTGGTGCAGGAAGCCGAAGGTGAGGCGCAGCGCTTCATCTCGGTCTATGACGAGTATGCCAAGGCGCCGGACGTCACCCGCAAACGCCTTTATCTGGAAACCATGGAGAAGGTTCTGAAGGACTCGAGCAAGGTCATCGTCGAGCAAGGCAACGGACAAGGTGTCGTACCCTATCTGCCGTTGCCGGCATTGCAGCCGAAACCGCCGGCTCCGGCCGCGCCTGCCGCGAACACGGGAGGTACCCAGTGATGGCCAACCGTCTTCCCATCTTCGTCGTCATCGCCGCGGTCGTATTGTTCCTGATCTATTCCTCTGTCTTCGTGGTCAATGCCCGCCAGCAGGCGCTGGTGCTGAGGTTTGGCGAGATCGTCGACGTCAAGAGCGAGCCCGGCATCTATTTCAAGGCGCCGTTCTCGTTCTTCGACGCCGATACGGTGCAGCTGATCGAAAACAGGGTGCTGCGCTTCGACCTCGACAACATCCGCGTCCAGGTGTCGGGCGGCAAGTTCTATGAGGTCGATGCCTTCATCGCCTATCGCATCTCGGATCCACGCGTATTCCGTGCCGCCGTGTCCGGTCAGATCGAACTGGCCGAAGCGCGCCTGCGGACCCGTCTCGACGCAGCCTTGCGTCGCGTCTACGGTCTGCGCGACTTCGAGGCGGCGCTCTCGGAAGAGCGCGCGGTGATGATGCGCGAAGTGCGCGATCAGCTTAGGCCCGACGCCACCTCGCTTGGCCTGCAGATCGAGGATGTCCGCATCCGTCGCACCGACCTCACGGCCGAGGTTTCACAGCAAACCTACGACCGCATGAAGGCGGAACGCCTGGCCGAGGCCGCTCGACTACGGGCACGCGGCAACGAAGCGGCACAGCGCATCACGGCACGCGCCGATCGCGAAGTGGTCGAGATCGTTGCCGAAGCGCAGAAGGAGTCCGAAATCCTGCGCGGCGAGGGCGAAGCCCAGCGCAGCGCGACCTTCGCGGACGCCTACAAGCGTGACCCGGCCTTCTTCGATTTCTACCGGTCGATGAACGCCTATGGCACGGCGCTGGACAACACCGGGACGACCATGGTGCTGTCGCCGAATTCGGAGTTCTTCCGCTTCTTCCGTGATCCGGACGGCAAGGAAGGGCCGGCGAAGCCGACGGCTCCCGCCACACCGGCGCCGACGGCTCCCGCCGCGCCGACGACACAACCCAGCACCGGCCAGCAATAGCCGGTGCGGGACTTCTTCGCGGCGATAGGCCTGGTCCTCGTGATAGAGGGCCTGGTCTATGGCGGCTTTCCCGGTTTCGCGAGGAAGCTCGCGGGCGAGGTGCTGTCAATGCCGGAGAATATATTGCGGATCGCCGGGCTGCCGCGATCGCCATCGGTGTCGGCATCGTCTGGCTGGTCCGGGGCGGATGAGAATGTCAGGTTTTCGTCTTCGGCATAATCGAGGATTTATCCTCTGCCGGTAGTCGTAGCCGCAAACGTGCCGTATTTTTTGCCAACATGGCGCAACACGGTGTTTTCGCCGTTGCGCTTTCTCTTTCAGAAAGACCGGGAGGCTTCTCGATGACATCCACACTCCTTTTGCGCGCGGCACGGCGGACGTTCATCGCCGGCACGGCAGCTCTTCTTGTCGGCACCGTCGCCGTCCCGTCCTTCGTGACGCCGACCTTCGCCGCAGACGGACCTGCTTCGGTGGCCGACCTGGCGCAAGGCGTGCTCGGCGCGGTGGTCAACATCTCGACCTCGCAGACGGTGAAGGGCACGGAAGGGCCGGGCGCGGTGCCGATGCCGCAGCTTCCCGAAGGCTCGCCGTTCCAGGACTTCTTCGACGATTTCTTCAAAAACAAAGGTGGCGACAAGGACGCCGGCTCGCAGAAGGTACAGTCGCTGGGCTCCGGCTTCGTCATCGACGCCGAGCAAGGCATCGTCGTCACCAACAACCACGTGATTGCGGACGCCGACGACATCGAGGTCAATTTCTCAGATGGCATCACCTTGAAGGCGACGCTGGTCGGCACCGACACCAAGACCGATGTCGCGGTGCTCAAGGTCGATCCCAAGGGCCACAAGCTGACCGCGGTGAAGTTCGGCGATTCCACCAAGATGCGCGTCGGTGACTGGGTGATGGCGGTCGGCAATCCGTTCGGCCTCGGCGGCACGGTCACGGTCGGCATCGTTTCGGCCCGCAACCGCGACATCAATTCCGGCCCCTATGACGATTTCATCCAGACCGACGCGGCGATAAATCGCGGCAATTCGGGCGGCCCGCTGTTCAACAGCGCCGGCGAGGTCATCGGCATGAACACGGCTATCATTTCGCCGTCCGGCGGTTCGATCGGCATCGGTTTCTCCATCCCCTCGCAGCTCGCCTCGGGCGTCGTCGACCAGTTGCGCCAATATGGCGAGACACGGCGCGGCTGGCTCGGCGTGCGCATCCAGCCGGTGACGGACGACATCGCCGAGAGCCTCGGCATGGCGACCGCCAAGGGGGCGCTGGTCGCCGGCGTCATCAAGGGCGGACCTGTCGACAACGGCACCATCCAGGCCGGCGACGTCATCATCAAGTTCGACGGCAAGGACATCCATGAAATGCGCGACCTGCCGCGCGTCGTCGCCGAAAGCCCGGTGGGCAAGGCTGTCGATGTGCTGATCGTGCGCAAGGGTGTCGAGCAGACTGTGAAGGTGACGCTCGGCCGGCTCGAGGATGGCGAGAAGCTTGCCAGTGGTGAGAATGGCAATACCGATCAGCAAAAGGGCGACAAGGCGCCGGCCGTTTCGACCGCCTCGGTGCTTGGCATGACCGTCGGCGAGCTCAATGACGAGACGCGCAAGAAGTTCAGTATCGCCGCCGATGTCTCCGGCGTTGTCATCACCGATGTGGCAAAGGATTCGGCCGCCGCCGAGCGCGGCATCCAGCCCGGCGAAGTGATCACCGAGATCGCGCAGGAATCGGTCGCCACGCCCAAGGACGTCATGGACCGGATCGGCGCACTGAAGGAACAGGGCCGCAAGAATGCGCTCTTGATGCTGGCGTCGAAGACCGGTGAGTTGCGTTTCGTGACGATCCGGATGGATTGAGGTCCGGCAACCTACTGATATCAAATGAAGGGTGGCTAGCGAGCCGCCCTTTTTCTTGCGCGCCAATCCGTTGCCGCGAGCCTGTAGAACACATGCCGCTTGAGGGCGGGGTGGCTATCGGGAATGTCTGGATGATCGAAATTGGCCGACGGATCGGTGGTCATGCCGAGGCGTTCCATGACGGCGGTGGAGCGGCGGTTGCTCGCGACCGCCAGGCAGACGATCTCGCCAAGCCCAAGCGTGTCGAAGCCGTAGGCCAGCCATGCCTCGGCGGCCTCAGTGACATATCCCTTGCCCCAGAATTCAGGGGCCAGCCGCCAGCCGATCTCGATGGCGCCAGCCGGCAGGAACGGCAGATCATCGGTTGCGGTGATGCCGACAAAGCCGACGCATTGGCCTGATGCAATGATCTCGGCCGCGGCGAAACCGTAGCCATCTCGTTCGATGTCGACCCGAAATTCGTCCATCTTGGCGTCCGCCTGGGCGCGGTCGCGGCGAAACGGGAAGAACTCCATAACCCGTTCATCGGAATTGATGCGATGGAAGAGTTCGCGGTCGCGATCCTCCCAGTTGCGCAGGATCAGGCGCTCGGTACGCATGGGTATCATTCGGCGAATTCTTCCTGGCGATAGCCCTGCAGGTAGAGCAGTGCGGTGAGGTCGCCATGGTCGATGCGAACTTTCGCTTGGGCCGCGACCGTCGGTTTGGCGTGAACGGCGACGCCGGTGCCGGCGAGGCGGATCATGTCGAGATCGTTGGCGCCATCGCCGACGGCGATGGCGTCCGCCGGCGTCAATCCAAGGCGCGCCGAAATTTCAAGCAGCGCTTCGGCCTTGGCGGCTCGGCCGAGGATCGGTTCGCCGACCAGTCCGGTGAAGTGTCCGTCCTGTTCGAGCAAGCGGTTGGCGCGGTTTTCCTGAAAGCCGAGCATGGCCGCGATGCGGGTCGTGAACACTTCGAAGCCGCCCGAGACCAGCGCCGTCCAGGCGCCGTTGGCGCGCATGGTCTGGATCAGCGCGCGGCCGCCGGAGGCCAGTGTCAGCCGATTGGCGACGATGCGGTCGACGACGGCGGCATCGAGGCCCTTCAGCAGCGCGACGCGCTCACGCAGGGCCGGCTCGAAGGCGATCTCACCATTCATCGACCGCGCGGTAATAGTGGCGACGCGATCCTTGACGCCGATCTCGTCGGCCAGTTCATCGATGCATTCCTGGTCGATCATGGTTGAATCCATGTCGGCGATGAGGATTTTCTTGCGCCGCGTTTCGGCCTGCTGGACGATCACATCGACCGGTTCCCGAGCCAATGCGGCGCGTAGCGCATCGGTGATATCGGCCGCGTCAGCCTCTTGCGGCAAGGCAAGATCGCAGGCAATGCCTTCGGCCAGCCAGACGACAGCGCTTGCGCCCACCGACCGTGAGGCCATATTCGCAAGCGACAGCGACAGAGCGCGGTCGGCGGGACGGGAAACAAGCGTGGCAATGAGCGGCATCGAGAATTCCGGCGCGGATGCGGGCGAAGGCCGCGTGAAGAACGCGATCCTGATAGCCGGGCCGACCGCCAGCGGCAAGTCGGCATTGGCGCTCGACCTGGCCGAGCGCACGGGCGGCGTCATCGTCAACACTGATTCCATGCAAGGCTATTCGGTGCTCGACGTGCTGACAGCCAGGCCGGAGGCGGCTGACCTCGTCCGCGTGCCGCATTTTCTCTACGGCCACGTCCAGCCCGGTACCGCCTATTCGACGGGTGGGTGGCTGCGGGATGTGATGAAACTCATCGACGATGGAATGCTGTCGCGGCGGCCAGTCTTCGTCGGCGGCACCGGGCTCTACTTTCGCGCGCTGGCGGAGGGTATTTCGGAAATGCCCGACATTCCGTCGCGGATCCGCGACCGCTGGCGCTACGAGTTGAAGGAGCAAGGCGCGGTCAAGCTGCACAGCCTGCTGCTGCGCGAGGATTCGAGAGCCGCCATGCAGCTCAAGCCAACCGACAGCCAGCGCGTCGTGCGGGCGCTGGAGGTGCTCGACGCCTCCGGCCGATCGATCCTGGATTGGCAGGCAGAGCGCGGCCGGCCGCTCATCGACAGGCAGACGGCGCGTTTCCTGGTCATCGAGCCGGACAGGGCAGCGCTGGTTGACCGCATCGAAAGGCGCTTCGACCAGATGATCGACAAGGGCGCGCTGGAGGAAGTCAGGCAACTCACAGCTCTTGGCCTCGATACGGACCTGCCGGCGATGAAGGCGATCGGCGTTCGCGACCTGCAGGCGGCGATGGCCGGCGAGTTGAGTTTTCCGGAGGCGATCGAGCGCGCCAAGATCGCAACCCGGCAATATGCCAAGCGGCAGGCGACCTGGTTTCGCCATCAGCTGGGGCCGGAATGGCGGAGATTGCGCCCTGGTGACGATCTCGAAACCACGATCCAAACACTTGTTGCTAATGCAACTTAAAAAGTTGACCTTGAGGGAAGGGTTCCCGTCGAAGTTGTCGGGATTAACGCTCCGTAAGGCGGTCCGTGCCATAAGGTCGATGGGCACTTTTTATTGGGGAGCAGATGCGTTTCCATAAGGCGGAATCCGCATTTTTCGTCTTTATTTTCGTGATCCTCGCCGCGGGCCTGGTGACGCTGCACGCCTATGGACTGTTGCGATCCTTCGCCATGGAGCTCCATACGCAGTCGGGCCTGGACAAGGTCATCTACCTCAACAAGCTGTTGTTCGCGACGGGCGTGTTGCTTGCGACCGCGCTGTTTTTCGGCATCTTCTTCATCTACCCGCTGATCCGCAGACAGGCGACGGAAGAAGGCAAGCTGCGCGCCATGACGGTTTCGCTCAGCGCCCGCTCCGAAACGCTTGAGCACGCCGCGCTGACCGACGGTCTGACCGGCATGCAGAACCGGCGCTATTTCGACGATGCGCTCAAGGAATATCTTGAGGAGTTCCGGCGCATCGAAAAGCCTGTCGGGTTGATGATCCTCGATCTCGATCATTTCAAGCAGGTCAACGACACCCATGGGCATGATGTCGGCGACGAGGTGCTCAAGGCCGTCGCCAACTGCCTCAAGGACATGACACGCTTCCACGACGTGGTGGCGCGGCTGGGCGGCGAGGAGTTTGCCGTCGTCACGCCCAATATGGAGGCGGAACTGCTGGCCAAGTTCGCCGAACGCATCCGCAAGGCGATCGCCAACATGTCGATCCTTTCGGGCAATGTGCGGCTCAAGATCACCACCAGCGTCGGCCTTGCCGTCTGGGACCGCAAGGAAACGGCCGAGGAATTCTATCGCCGCGCCGACCGCCAGCTCTATGAGGCGAAGAGGCAAGGCCGCAACCGCGTCTGCGCCTAGAATCCCATCATTGAATTCGTGAGGCTGGCCGTCTGCCGCCGTTTTCTGCGATTCCGGTGCTCACGGACTGAATGTCCGCTCCGCTCCGGTTCTCGAAAACGGCACCAGCCTACTCAGCCTGACGAATTCCCTTTCGGGATTTACCCAAGCCGGTTCGACGATGTGCAGCCCTCGGAAGCCTGGTTCGGCTTCCCAGTCGGTAATCAGAGCGTTTGGAGGCTCAGTCGTTCTGGGGGCGCAGGCCAAAGGTGGCGGGCTTCAGGCCGTAGCGCATGTCGAAGTCGTCGTCCGACTGCACGCGGCCGGTTGCCGGCTTTCGGTAGTCGGGGTCGCCGGCCTGCCGGCTGGAGTCGACCACTTCGGCGAAGGCCATCGCCTGCGGCGTCGGTTTCGGCACGTTGCGCAGCCGCTCGACGATCGCTACCAGATCGACATCGTCGCCGGCCTTTGGTGCCGCGGTCTCTTCGCGCTTGGACGTGCCGGGAAGCAGATGGCTGGGCAGTTTTTCAAACTTCAGCCGCATGGTGGTCGCGACACCTTCGCCGAAGGCAATGGCTTCGCGTTGGCCCATCGATGACAGGAAGGCAAGCGTCGAGGCGGACGAGTCGGCGATGGCCGAACGGATGATCGCCTGATCCTGCTCGTTGGCGAGGCGCATGGCAAAGAAGGTCGAGCATTGCGACAGGATGGTCGGGTCAAGCTCGCCTGGACGCTGGGTGACGACGCCGAGATAGCAGCCATATTTGCGGCCTTCCTTGGCGATGCGCGACAGCGCATGCCTTGTCGGTGCGAAGCCGAGGCGCGGATCGGCCGGCATGTAGCGATGCGCTTCCTCGCACAGCAGCAGGAGTTGCAGCTTGCCCTCGCTCCACAGAGCGAGGTCGAAGGCCAGGCGCGCGAGCACCGAACAGACGGAATTGACCACTTCGGAGGGCATGCCGGCCATCTCGAAGCAGGTCACCGGCCGGCCATGATGCGGCACGCGAAAGATGTTGCCGATCGTTTCGTGGATGGTGTCCTCGATTAGGCGCGAACTGAACATGAAACGATAGCGCGGATCGGCGGCCGCCGATTCGATGCGCGTCTTCAGCGATTTGAGCGTCGGACGCTCGTTCTTGCTTTCGAGCATGCCCATGCGCTCGTCGATCTGCTTGAGCAGGTCGGCGATGCGGTAAGGTACAGGCGTATCGGCGGTCAGCGCATCATTGCCGCGCCTGAGATAAGCACCTGAATTCGGGTTGCGGTAGAGGTTCTTGGCAAGCGGAATGAGATCGCGCAGAGCGTCGATCTCTTCCGCGTCGGTCTCACGACCGCGAAACAGCACCTCGGCGAATTCCTCAAGCTTGAACATCCAGAACGGCAGGTCGAGCGTCTTGGAATCGACCTTGACGCAATATTCAGGCAACGAGTTGGCAAATTCATTGTGTGGGTCGAGGATCAGGATGCGCAAATCGGGGCGTGCCTCAATCGATTTGCGCAGCAGCAGCGAAACGGCGGTGGATTTGCCGACGCCGGTGGTGCCGACAACGGCGAAATGGCGCGCCAGCGTGTCGTCGATGGCGATGTTGGCGGCGATCGTCTCGTCCTGCGCCAGCGAGCCGATGGTAATGGAATGGCGGCCGGCGAGATCATAGACCGCCTGCAGATCGCGGGTGCGGATACGGTGCGCGATAGCGCCGATATGAGGATAGGTGGTGATGCCGCGGTCGAAGATCGGCCTGGCGCCCGGCTCGGCAGCGTCGCGCACTTCACCGATCAGTTCGATGCTGACCTCGATGGCGTTCTGGCCCTCATTGCTCCAAGCGCGATCCGACTTGCCGATGGCATAGACCAGTCCGACGGTTCGCGTCGTGCCCAGATTGATCGAGATCATCTTGCCGACCGTCCACAGGCCGGTGACCGCGCCGTCGACATCGTCGGCATAGGCGCTGATTGTGGCGCGCGCGCCGTCGCATTGCACGACATTGCCCAGGATGCGCCGGTCGTTTTGCTCCGCGTCGCGGCGCTCCTGCGATGTCGGTTCTCCGACGGAAGCTTCGCGTTCGACATACATGGACAGGCCAATCCCCATTTCCCTGGAGATCGAACCCTACCGGAATGGGGTTAAGGTCGGATGAGGTCGGATGGTGCAGAGAAGATTAAGTTCCTGGCGAAAATTGTAGCAAAAGGGCTCTTCTCCAACGCCCGTCTTTCGCTATAATGGACGAATGGATGATATAGCGAACGATATTTCCTCGACCATCGGTAGGCGGATCCACGCCGAAAGGGGCATTCGGGATTGGTCGCTGGCCGAACTCGCCGAGCGGTCCGGCGTTTCCAAGGCGATGCTGAGCACGATCGAGCGCGGCATGACCAGCCCAACGGCCGCTCTTCTTGTCCGCATCGCGGCGGCCTTCGGCATGACGCTGTCGACCCTCATCGCTCGGGCGGAATTGCAAGGCGGCGGGCTGCTGCGCGAGGCCGACCAGCCGGTGTGGCGCGATCCCGATACAGGCTATGTCAGGCGGCATTTGTCTCCGGCCAGCGACATGCCGCTCGAGCTGATCAAGGTGCACCTGCCGGCGGGCGCCAGGGTCAGCCTGCCGGCGGCCTCCTACGCCTTCATCAAGCAGCAGATCTGGCTGATTTCCGGACGGCTCGACTTCACCGAGGGCGATGCGGTGCACAGTTTGGGGCCTGGCGACTGCCTGGCGCTCGGCGCGCCGTCGGACTGCACATTTTACGCTCCGGAGGCGGGCGCCGACTATCTCGTCGCGCTGGTCAGGGGCTGAGATCGTGGCGAGACGGCCAAAGCGCTCCCACAATGGGGGTCCGCCTCTTGACGAGTACAAGGGACCACCCTGGGGCAAGGGCGACCCTTACATCTTCCTGGCCTGGCAGGCCGCGCACGCCAAGGCATGGAAGGCGCCGAGCCGGGAGGTCATGTTGATGCGCATGGACAAGGCCGAGCGGCTGGGCCTGACCTATGAGGAATACACGCTCGAGATTCTGGAGCGCGGGCGGCACCTCAGGGAAGAAGACACCGAGCGCATCAGCGCCATCAAGGCAGCGCGCAAGCGGCGGCGCGTGCGCAATCTCTACTGACGCCCATTGATCGTCTCCAGAGGGACAGGCATGAATTCCATCGAAATCCGAGCCCTGAGCGCCAGTGCGGAAACGCTGGCAATGCTGGCTGATCTGCTGGTCGAAACGGTTGCCGCCGGGGGGGCGGTCAGTTTCATGCATCCGCTGGCGACGGAAGCGGCAGGCGCATTCTGGGAGAGGTCGCTGGACGCGGCGGCCAGAGGGGAACGCGTGGTGCTCGGCGCCTGGGACGGCAAGGTTTTGATCGGCACCGTCACGCTGCTGCTCGACTTCCCACCCAACCAGCCGCACCGGGCCGAGATCGCCAAGCTGATGACATCAGTCGAACATCGGGGCAGGGGCGTCGGAACGCGCCTGATGCGGGGCGCCGAGCGTCTCGCCGTCGAGAAGCGGCGCACGCTGCTAGTCCTGGATACGGCGACGGAAGAGGGCGCTTCAGGCCTCTACGAAAAACTCGGTTTTACCCTGGCCGGCGAAATTCCGGACTATGCGCTGAAGCCGCATGGCGGACTGACCGGCACGCTGATCTACTGGAAGCGTATCGGCGCCACGTCGCGATAGCCCGTGCCGGTCAGGTCGAGGCCTCACTGGAGAGGCGCCTCAGCAGCCACTGGCGGAAATTCTGCTCGGCATTGGTCAGGCGCGCGGTCGACGCCCTGGTCAGGAAATGGCCTGATGTGCTCGAGAGCTCGAAATCGGAAAGCGGCACCAGGATCTTGCTCTTGAGCGCCGTGTCGACAAGCGGGCGCGACCCCAGGAGCACGCCGGCCCCGGCGCTCGCGGCTTCCATCGCCGCGACGAAACTGTCGAAGCGATGCGACCGCTGGGGGTGGCCGGCCAATCCGGCCGCCGCGAACCATTCCGCCCACATCTCGCGCGCACCGGCGACCAGAAGCAGCGGCAGGGCTGTCCAATCGGTGGCCGCGGCCAGGGCCGGGCTTGCCACCGGCACAAGCCGCTCGGCGGTCAGCCTGTCGGCCTCGCGTCCGGGGAAGGATCCGTTGCCGAAACGGATGTCGAGCGCCGAGCCCGGCAGGTCGTAATCGGCCGGGCGATGGATCGTCACCAGATCGAGCTGGATGCGCGGCAGTGCCTCGGCGAGATCAGGCAGCGCCGGGACCAGGACCAGCAGGGCGAAGGAGATCGGCACGCGGATCGAGACGGTCTGGACCGCGCGCGGCTCGAACAACTCCGTCGTGCTGCTGCCGATGGTGGCGAAGGCCGACTGGATGTGGGGCAGGTAGGCGGCACCCTCCGGCGACAGCGCGACGCCACGCGCCAATCGCGAGAACAGGCGCGTCTTCAGCCGGTCCTCGAGCAGCCGGATATGCTGGCTGACGGCGGCCTGTGTCAGGCCGAGTTCGGCTGCCGCCGCGGTGAAATTCGACAGTCGCGCCGCCGCCTCGAAACTGCGCAGCCAGTCGAGCGGAGGCAGAGCAGGGATGGTTCTTCGAGCCATTAGGTATCTATGGTCATTGGCCACAAAATGATAATTTGAGTTATGCCTGTAGTCGGCCCAACATGCAATCGGAGCCCGCAGACGGAGCTGTGGGGATAAAACGGACAGGACGGATTTACATGCTTACCCACGCGCTGGTTGGAGACGAAGGCAGAACAATCGAACTTGGCTGGCAGGACGGGTCGCGCACCCGCTTTCATGCCATGTGGCTGCGCGACAACGCGCTGGACGACAAGACACGCAGCGCCGGCAACGGCCAGCGGCTCATCACCATCCTCGACATTCCGGCCGATACGAGGATCAGCACCGTTTCGATCAAGGGCGATGCGCTTGAGCTGACCTTTGTACCGGAAGGAAAGACGGTCAGCTTTCCCTCGCCATGGCTGAGCACCAACGCCTATGACCGCGACACCGCTCGCCAGGCTGGATGGACCTCCAAGGACACCGTTCGATGGACCAAGGCCACCATGCAGGATTCGGTGCCACGCGCCGGCTATGTCGCGGCCAACCGTGACCGCACCGTCTTGCGGCAATGGCTGTCGGCGGTGAAAACCTATGGCTTCGCCGTGATGGACGACCTGCCGACAGAATCCGGGGCGCTTTGCAAAGTGTCCGACCTGTTCGGCTACATCAGGGAAACCAATTACGGCCGCTGGTTCGAAGTCCGCGCCGAGGTCAATCCGACCAATCTCGCCTACACCAATCTTGGTCTTCAGGCGCACACCGACAATCCCTATCGCGATCCGGTGCCGACGCTCCAGATCCTGTCCTGCATCGAGAACACGGTGGAAGGTGGCGAATCCAGCGTCGTTGACGGGTTTGCCGTCGCGGCAGCCTTGCAGGCCGAAAACCCGGAAGGTTTCCGGCTGTTGAGTTCATACCCGGCTCGTTTCGAATATGCCGGCTCGTCGGGGGTGCGGCTGCAGGCCAAGCGGCCGATGATCGAGCTTGGGCCCGATGGCGAACTCATCTACATTCGCTTCAACAACCGCTCGCTGGCGCCGACGGTCGATGTGCCCTTCGCCGAGATGGCCGCCTACTACGCCGCCTATCGCCGGTTCGCCGAACTGATCGAGGATCCGTCCTTCGAGGTGACCTTCAAGCTCGAAGCCGGCCAGGCGTTCATCGTCGACAACACCCGCGTCATGCATGCCCGCAAGGCGTTTTCCGGTTCCGGCAAGCGGTGGCTGCAAGGCTGCTACGCCGACAAGGACGGCTTGTTGTCGACGCTTTCCGCGATCGAACATCAGTTCAAGGAGGCCGCGGAATGAACAGCCAGGATCTGAACGCGGACACCATCGTCGAATTCATCGCCGACATCTTTGAACGCCGGGGTGCCGAATCCTATCTCGGCGAACCTGTCACCATGTCGGAGCACATGCTGCAGGGCGCCTGGTTTGCCGAGCAGGACGGCGCGCCGGAGGCGCTGGTGGCGGCGGCCCTGCTGCATGACATCGGCCACTACACCAGCGAGTTCGGCACTTATTCGCCCGAGGATGTCGAGGACAAGCATCATGACGAGGCCGGCGGCGAGGTGCTGGCGCCGTTCTTCCCGCCTGTCATTGTCGAATGCGTCCGGTTGCATGTTTCGGCAAAACGCTACCTCTGCGCCACCGACCCGACCTATTTCGGCAGGCTGTCGCAGGCCTCTGTCCACACGCTGTCGCTGCAGGGCGGGCCGATGAACGCCGAGGAGGTGGCCGAGTTCCGCAAGAACCCGTTCCACGAGGAGGCGGTGCGGGTCCGCAGATGGGACGAGGCCGGCAAGATCGCCAACATGAAGACGCGGACGTTTCGCGACTACGTGCCGTTGCTGCAGCGGGTCGTGCGCGATTTCGCCAACCGTATCTGACAACGGGTTCATCACCGGGAGGGGACAGCCATGTGTTTCTGTTTCGATGGTGAAGGTACTGTGAGGTCGCGCAGGCCAAACAATTGTCGGGAACGTGCGGCAGACGCTCCTGAGAGGCCGCCGCGCGCTCCTCTTGGCGATACGGGGCGTTTCGACGTGGCCGCCGGTAAGTCCGAACCGGTCGAGCCTCGTGCTTGAGCAATTGACGACGGTGTAGCTGTGGTGCGGCATTCGCCGCACCACAGTGGTTCCTTGTTCGGGTTGGCTATCCCTTGTGGTGCACCTTCTGCAGCGCGTAGACCGGCGTCGGCAGGCCTGCCTGCCTTGCCTTCAATTGCAGCGCCAGGAACTGCGAATAGTGGCGTGACTGGTGCAGATTGCCGCCATGGAACCACAGCGCTTCCTGCTGCGTCGGCTTCCACATGTTGCGCAGCTCGCCTTCCCAGGGGCCGGGATCCTTGGTGGTGTTAGAGCCGAGGCCCCAGCATTTACCGACCTTGTCGGCGGTTTCGCGAGAGATCAGATCTGCGGCCCAGCCGTTCATCGAGCCATAGCCGGTGGCGTAGACGATGAGGTCCGCGGGCAGTTCCGATCCGTCGCTGAGCAGAACCGAATGCTGCTTGATCTCTTCGACGTCGACGCCGCTCTTCAGCTTGATCGAACCATCGATGATCAGCTGAGAGGCGCCGACATCGATATAGTAGCCGGAGCCGCGCCTGAGGTACTTCATGAACAGGCCGGACTCGTCGTCGCCCCAGTCGAGCATGAAACCGGCCTTCTCCAGTCCCTTGTAGAATGCCGAGTCGCGTTTCTTCATCTCGGCATAGGCCGGGATCTGGAACTCGTGCAGGATCTTGTAGGGCAGCGAAGCAAAAATCAGATCGGCCTTGGCCGTGGTTATGCCGTTCTGCACTGCCTGCTCCGAGTAGAGCGAGCCCAGCCCGATCTCCATCAACGTGTCGGATCTGGAAATATGGGTGCTCGAGCGCTGCACCATGGTGACGTCGGCACCGGCTTCCCAAAGTGCGGCGGCGATGTCGTGGGCGGAATTGTTGGAGCCGATGACGACGGCCTTTTTGCCGGCATAGGCGTCGGGGCCGGGGTGCTTCGATGAGTGATGCTGGTCACCCTTGAAGTTTTCCATGCCCTTGAATTTCGGCAGATTGGCCTTGCCGGACTGTCCGGTCGCCAGCACCAATTGCTTGGGCTTCAGGGTGATGTCCTTGCCGTCGCGGCGGACGACGACCGTCCACTCCTTCTTCTTGTCGTCATAGGAAGCGCTCTTGGCCTCGGTCGAGGACCAGTAGTTCAGCTCCATCACCTTGGTGTACATTTCCAGCCAGTCGCCGATCTTGTCCTTGGGCGAGAAGACCGGCCAGTTCTTCGGGAAATCGATATAGGGCAGATGGTCGTACCAGACCGGATCGTGCAGGCAGAGCGACTTGTAGCGTTTGCGCCAGCTGTCGCCGGCCCGCTCGTTCTTCTCGACGATGATGGTCGGCACACCGAGCTGCCGCAGCCTTGCGCCGAGCGCGATCCCACCCTGGCCGCCGCCGATGATGAGCGTGTCGGGCTGCGTCTTGAAGCCGAGTTCGGCGGCCTCCTTCTCGCGTTCTTCCTTCCATGTCGGGCGGTTCTTGCCCGAGCCATGCTTGGCGCCCATGGGCCGCGCGAAGCCGGCCTTCTCTTCGTGGCCTTTCAATTCGGCCATGGTGGTCAGCAGCGTCCATATCTTGCCGTCCTTCAGCCTGACATGGCCAAAGCCGCGCGCCAATTCGGTCTCGAAACTGATCCAGCCCTCGATCAGCCCGCCGCTCTCGGTCGCGTCCTCGCCCTTGGCGAGCGTCCAATGCGACGGCTTTGTCTTCGACAACTGGCTTTTCAGCATGTCGCGGACCTGGTCCTTGCCCTCCATGGTCTTGATGTTCCAGGTGAAGGTGACAAGGTCGCGCCAGTAGCAGTCGTCTTGAAAACAACCGACGGCCTTCTCGATGTCATTGGCGGCGAGCGCGGCGCCGAATTGGTCGAGCAGGTCGGACAGTTTCTTGTTTGGGGCCTTGTCGAGCATAAGTCTTCCTCCGTGAAATCCAGGCCGTCATGGTGGCTCCTCCCGAGCCGGACGATCAAGTATCGGCAGAGAGCACGGCCTTCGTCACGCCCCACCATAGTTTCGCGTGGCTTCAAGGACTTATCCGGAAAACGCTGCTGCCGTACTGACCTGGGAGCGCCGTGTTGAGGGCGATGGATGGGACGTTGCGGTTTGCGTGATGTCGGCAGGATGTGGCGTCGGTCGCGAAATCGTGACGGCCATCTGTCGAATTGGGAAACACCTTCATCGCCGCCGCGATTTTTGCCGTTGACAGGCTGCCTTGCCCGCCCTTAGTGTCCGCGACCATGAAAAAGGCACTCATTCTCGTAGGAAGGCGCGTGGGCAAGGCGGTGTAACCGCCGGGCGAAAACCTCCCATGCGCAACACACAGGCTCCCTCGGGGGCCTTTTTTATTGCCTGAAACACGACTAAACGACCAACAACACCCAAATGGCAACGCCCAGATGGCGACAGTACGGGACCAGACCGATGAGCAACGGACAGAGTGAGCGGCGCGAAATGACGGGCGCCGAAATGGTGGTGCAGGCGCTGAAGGACAATGGCGTCAAGCATGTCTTCGGCTATCCGGGCGGCGCCGTCCTTCCGATCTATGACGAGATATTCCAGCAGGACGAGGTCGAGCACATTCTGGTGCGCCACGAGCAGGGCGCGGGCCACGCGGCCGAGGGCTATGCGCGCTCGACCGGCAAGGCCGGCGTCATGCTGGTGACCTCCGGCCCCGGCGCCACCAATGCTGTGACGCCGCTGCAGGACGCGCTGATGGATTCGATCCCGCTGGTCTGCCTGACCGGGCAGGTGCCGACCTCTCTGATTGGCTCCGACGCCTTCCAGGAATGCGACACGGTCGGTATTACGCGGCCCTGCACCAAGCACAACTGGCTGGTGAAGGACGTCAACGAGCTCGCCGCGACCATCCACGAAGCCTTCCATGTCGCCACGACCGGCCGTCCCGGTCCGGTGGTGGTCGACATTCCGAAGGATGTGCAGTTCGCCAAGGGATTTTATGTCCCGCCGCAGATCGCGCCGCGCACCAGCTATCAGCCCAAGGTCCAGGGCGACCTGGAGAAGATCAAGGTAGCGGTCGAGCTGATGGCCGGCGCCAAGAAGCCGATCATCTATTCGGGCGGCGGCGTCATCAATTCAGGTCCGGAAGCGAGCCATCTGCTGCGCGAACTGGTCGATCTCACCGGTTTCCCGATCACCTCGACGCTGATGGGCCTCGGCGCCTATCCGGCATCGGGCAAGAATTGGATGGGCATGCTGGGCATGCACGGCACCTACGAAGCCAACATGGCCATGCATGATTGCGACGTGATGATCTGCATCGGCGCACGCTTCGACGACCGCATCACTGGCCGACTGACGGCGTTCTCGCCTAACTCGCGCAAGATCCACATCGATATCGATCCGTCGTCGATCAACAAGAACGTGCACACCGAAGTGCCGATCATCGGCGATGTCGGCCGGGTGCTGGAGGATATGGTGCGGCTGTGGCGGGCAAGCGCCAAGGCCGACAAGAAGGCGCTCTACCCCTGGTGGGAGCAGATCGCCAAGTGGCGCGGTCGCGATTCACTCGCCTACAAGATGAACCACGACGTGATCATGCCGCAATACGCCATCCAGCGGCTCTACGAACTGACCAAGGGCATGGACACCTACATCACCACCGAGGTCGGCCAGCACCAGATGTGGGCGGCGCAGCACTATCATTTCGAGAAGCCGAACCGGTGGATGACATCGGGCGGGCTGGGCACGATGGGCTACGGCCTGCCGGCGGCACTCGGCGTGCAGATCGCGCATCCCGACGCGCTGGTCATCGACATCGCCGGCGATGCCTCGGTGCAGATGACGATGCAGGAGATGAGTGCCGCGGTGCAGCACAATGCGCCGATCAAGATCTTCATCCTCAACAACCAGTATATGGGCATGGTGCGGCAGTGGCAGCAACTGCTGCACGGCAACCGGTTGTCGCATTCCTACACCGAAGCGATGCCGGACTTCGTCAAGCTGGCCGAGGCCTATGGTGGCCATGGCATACGCTGCGAGAAGCCGGACGAGCTGGACGACGCCATCAAGGAGATGATCTCGGTCAAGAAGCCGGTGCTGTTCGATTGCCGCGTGGCGAACCTCGCCAATTGCTTCCCGATGATCCCGTCGGGCAAGGCGCATAACGAGATGCTGTTGCCGGACGAGGCAACTGACGAGGCGGTGGCGAATGCCATCGACGCCAAGGGCAGGGAACTGGTGTAGCCGGCAAGCCGAGGCAGGGCTGTCGCGAGAAGCCGTGCGGGAACAGAGAGTTAGATCAAGAGTTTGAAATCGAGATTCATGTCATGAACGCACAGCTACAACCGACCGGTTCGGCCTATTTCATCGCCAAGGAAACCGAGAAGCCGGAGAACCACACGCTCTCCGTGCTGGTCGACAACGAGCCGGGCGTGCTCGCCCGGGTCATCGGCCTGTTTTCAGGGCGCGGCTACAACATCGAGAGCCTTACCGTTTCCGAGACCGAGCATGAAAAGCATCTGTCGCGCATCACCATCGTGACGCGCGGCACGCCGCATGTGCTGGAGCAGATAAAGCATCAGCTCGAGCGCATCGTGCCGGTGCACCGCGTGGTCGACTTGACCGTGCGCTCGCATGAATCCGGCCAGGAGCGGCCGCTGGAGCGGGAACTGGCGCTGGTCAAGGTTGCCGGCACCGGCGAAGCCCGCGTCGAGGCGTTGCGGCTGGCGGACGCGTTCCGCGCCAGCGTCATCGACGCCAACACCAAGCATTTCATCTTCGAGATCACCGGCAAGGGCACCAAGATCGACCAGTTCATCGCCATCATGAAGCCGCTCGGCCTGGTCGAAATCTGCCGCACCGGCGTGGCGGCTTTGAACCGCGGCCCGCAGGCGATGTAGGAATTTATGCGAATTTAAAGTTCCGCAATCACGGTCGGGCTAGGAGATTCGAAAGGCGATTTGAGACTTGGTGGCGCATGACCCCGCGACAAGAACTGGCGATACATGTGATGATGTACGCCATGATCGCATTCTCGATTTGGGTGCTTGCCCATGCCTGGGCGACGATAACAGTCCTGGTCGGACGAACCGTTGAATGGGTCGCCTATGCAGATGATCCAGACACATTCAGGAAGTGGGTCTTGATCTACGCCCTATCCATTCCCCTCTTGGGTTGGTTTCTTTGGGCGCTGAAGTATCGCCGTCGCCGAGACTGATCGCCCGAATTTATCCGGTCAAACGCCTGCGAATATCAGTTGCCGGAGTTTGTCGGCTTGGCGTCGAGCTTGCCGGTGGCCAGCTCCTTGCTTTCCCTTTTTAGCGGACGCGATACGGGGCAGACATCCTGAACGAAGCCGTTCAGCGTGTTCACCAGATTGTTCTCGACCAGCGAGTAGTGGATGAACTGTCCCTGCCGCTCCCTGGCGATGAGGCCGGCCGTCTCCAGAATGTTCAGATGCTGCGAGATCGACGGCTTCGACATGTCGAAGCGCGCTGCGATCTCGCCTGCCGTTAGCGACGAGTGCGCAAGATAGGCCAGGATCCTGCGCCGGGGGGCGGAGGACAGCGCCTCGAAGACGCGCTGGATCGCGCCGCTGGCGCCGATGCCGGCTTCAGCCTCCGATGCCTGCTCTGTTTTCTCGACCACTTCGTACCTCGTAATCGCAGGCGTCATCGAGACGCCCGTCGGCATTTTCCGGCCATTATTTAGACTATTGCCTAAATACCTAATCTGGCATAATAGATGATTAGCTTATTGCCTAAATACGGCGCGAGGCGTCAAAAGGCAAGGCTGTGGTTCGGAAAATGTTCATGCGAGGAGGGGTTCCCGATGAAGACCATATCCACGGGCAGAATGATTTCACGAGAAGACAGCGACGCGCGCGATGGCAGGGTCGTCTGGATGCCGGCCAAGTCGTTCTGGGTCGGCGCAATGACGGTTATCGCCATCGTGTTCGGACGACTCACCTTCAACTGGAGCGCCTTTGCGCTGTTCGTGGTGATGACAGCGGTGACGATCTGCGCCGGGCATTCCGTCGGCATGCATCGCCTGCTCATCCATCGCTCGTTCAAGGTTCATATCTGGATCGAACATGCGCTGGTCTATCTCGGCGTGCTGGTCGGCATGGCCGGCCCGTTCGGCATGATCTATGCGCACGATATCCGCGATTGGGCGCAGCGACAGACGGACTGCCACGACCTGCATGCCCACCGCCGGCCTTTCTTCACCGATGCCTTCTGGCAGATGCATTGCGCGGTTGCCTTGCGCAATCCGCCTGATTTCGTCATCGAGCGGTCGATCAGGAATGACCGGTTCTACAAATTCCTCGAGCGCACATGGATGCTGCAGCAGCTGCCATGGGCCATCTTATTCCTGCTGGTTGGTGGCTGGAGCTGGGTGGTCTGGGGCATTGCCGTGCGCGTTTCCATGTCCCTCACCGGACATTGGCTGGTCGGGCATTTCGCGCATCGGGGCGGCGACCAGGGATGGTGCGTCGATGGCGTGGCGGTGCAGGGTTACAATCTGCCGCGTTTCGGATTGGTGACCTTCGGCGAGAGCTTTCACGGCAATCATCACGCATTTCCCGAATCCGCGCGGCTCGGCCTCGAACAGGGACAGATCGACCTTGGCTGGATCTTCATCCGGGTTCTTGCCGGCCTCGGTCTCGCCCACGGCGTAAAACTTCCGGAGAACACCCCCAAGCGGAAGGGGTTGCGCCGCCTGCGCGGCAAGGAGCAGACCATGCCCGCCGCCCACAACCGGTTGCCGGCGCCGTCTCACGGCAGATGACGGCATCGCGGCTGAAGTCGCGAGGCGGCCGCTGGACCAAAGGATTGAATTTGCGTCCGGCGCCCGGTCGATTTAAGTCAGCATTACTGACCTTGTGGACCCGATGTCACTCGACGCATTCCTCGCACTGCTCGTCTATGCCTTCGTGACCTCGATCACGCCGGGGCCGAACAACCTCATGCTGCTGGCCTCCGGCGTCAATTTCGGCATCGCCAGGACGATACCGCACATGCTGGGCATCAGCATCGGCTTTCTCGTCCTGTTGCTCGCCGTCGGCTTCGGGCTTGGCGCCGTGCTGACGGCGTTTCCGGCGCTGCACAACGCCCTCAAGATCGCCGGCGCCGCCTATCTGCTCTATCTCGCCTGGAAGATCGCCATGTCGCGCTCATTGAGCGGCAAGGGTGAGGCGGAAGCGCGGCCGATGCGCTTCATCGACGCGGCGGCGTTTCAGTGGGTCAATCCCAAGGCCTGGGTGATGGCGATTACCGCCATGGCTGTCTACACGAACCCCGATCACCCCTTCATCTCTGTGGCGCTGATCTCGGTCGCCTTCGCCGTCGTCAACCTGCCGAGTGTCTCGATATGGGCGGGATTCGGCACGGCGCTGCGTGGATTCCTCTCGGATCCGGTACGGCTGAAATGGTTCACCATCGCCATGGGCGTGCTGCTGGCCGCAACGCTGTGGCCGATGCTGCGCTAGGCTCAGGTCTCATTGATTAGAGCCAGAAGCAGATCACAGACTTGAATCTGATTTGCAGCCCCTTGGAAATCCGTCTGCTTCAAGACAAGATCATCCCGCTTAGCTTCTTTGGGAGGAGTCTCTTATGGAAAGCCACGAGCCGTTTTTACGTGAGGCGATTGCGCTCTCGAAATCCGCGATGGAACGCGGCGACGAACCATTTGGATCGGTGCTGGTGAAGGACGGCGAAGTCATCCTGCGCGCCGAAAACAGCGTCTTCACCGGTCACGATATGACCAACCACGCCGAAATGAACCTGGTTAAACTGGCGGCACAACACTACGACAATGCTTTTCTCGCTGACTGCACGCTCTATACCAGCACGGAGCCATGCGCGATGTGCTCCGGGGCGATTTACTGGTCGGGCATCGGGCGTATGGTGTTTGCGTGCTCCGAAGCGCGGCTTGGCGAGATCGCTGGGATCGGGTTGAACGTGCCGAGCCGGGCGGTGCTGCAAACCGGCGCGCGCATCGTCACTGTAATTGGCCCGAATCTTGAAGACGAAGCCGCCGAAGTCCATCAGGAATTCTGGCCGAAGCATCTGGGCAAGGCTTAAAGCCCAGTTTTTGGGACCCGCGACAGGCTTCGGCCCACGACCATAGCCGGCTGCCTATCCATTGTGCAGTGCACATTAAATCTTCGTAATGCCGTGTTTTGGCCCTTTTCCGACAAACGCGTGTCCTATCTATTCGGCGAAATCGCGGCAATGAGCTGTGAGTTGCGCTAGAATACGACCACCTGGCAACGGCGTGTCGGACGGAGAGGCACCTTGACGATACGTGGAAAAGCCATTCTTTCATTGCTAGCGGTCGCCTGCGCGGGCGCGGCCTGGCTTTATCTGTCTCCTGATACGCTGGGCAAGGTTCAGCAGATGATCGGCGCGAAGCAGGTCGCGGCAACGGACAAGCCGGCAACCGACAAGCCGGCAACGGGGGGCAAGCAAGGGGGTGGCAATGGCGCCCGTTCGGCCTCAATCGTCTCCGCGACGGCAACGACGGCCGACTTCCCGATCCGGCGCTACGCCATCGGCTTCGTATCCTCTCCGGCAGTGGTAAACATCAACGCGCGGGCCTCAAGCCAGATCGTGTCGATCGACGTCAAGGACGGCCAGATGGTGAAGGCCGGTGATGTGCTGTTCTCGCTCGACGACCGCTCGCAGAAGGCGCAACTCGCCAAGGACCAGGCGACGCTCGCCAAGGACCAGGCGATGCTTGCCAGTTCGAATTCCGATCTCCAGCGCGCCAAGGACCTTGTCGCCAAGCAGGCCGGCACCCAGCAGACCTACGACCAGGCCGTAGCCGCGCAGAAGGCGGCAGCCGCGACCGTCGATGCCGACAAGGCGACGATCGACGCCGACAATGTCCAGCTCAGTTTTGCCACCATAACGGCGCCGATCGCCGGCAGGCTGGGCGCCGTCAATGTCGCTGTCGGCGATCTCGTCACCGTCAGCAATGGCAACAGCAGCACGGCAACCCCGCTGGTGACGATCACCCAGATGGATCCGTTGCAGGTCAACTTCAATCTGCCGGAAAGCAATCTGGCGCTGTTGCATAAGGCGCTCGCAAACCCGCAGCAGGGGGCCGTGACCCTGACCAAGGATGGCGACCCGACGGCGATCGGCAAGGGCGCGCTCGATTTCGTCGATTCCAGTGTCGACACCGCGTCCGGTACGATCGCGACGCGGGCAAGCATTCCGAATGCCGATCTTTCGTTGTGGCCCGGCCAGTATGTGAATGTCGTGCTCGACGCCGGCGTCATGCCGCAGATGACTTCCGTCCCCACCGTCGCGGTGCAGCCCAGCCAGAAAGGGCCTTTCGTCTATGTGGTGAAGTCGGACAACACGGTCGAGCTACGGCCCGTGCAGGTGGCGCTGACCGAAGGCCAAAACAGTGCCATCAGCCAGGGTGTGAAGGCGGGTGAGAAAGTGGTCACGGAAGGCCAGACGAGGCTGAAGAACGGCGCCGCCGTACATGAGGGCGCCGCGGCTACACCCAAGGTGGCTCAGGCGACCAACACGGGCGAGGCGGCCCAATGATCTCCGAATTCTGCATCCGCAGGCCCGTCGCGACCCTTCTGATGTCGTTCGCCCTCGTGCTGGGTGGGTTGTTCGCCTACAAATTCCTGCCCGTGGCGGCACTGCCCAGCGCCGAATTCCCGGTGGTCAACGTGTCGGCTTCGCTGCCGGGCGCCTCGCCGGAAACCATGGCGACATCGGTGGCGACGCCGCTGATCAAGCAGTTCGCGACCATCGCCGGCATCGATTCGATCTCGACCACCAATTCTCTCGGCCAGACCTCCATCGCCATCCAGTTTGTGCTCAACCGCGACATCGACGCCGCGGCCGCGGATGTGCAGGCGGCGATCGCGCGCACGCAGAAATCGCTGCCGCCGCAGATGACGTCACCGCCGAGCTACCGCAAGGTCAATCCCGCCGACGCGCCGATCCTGTTGATGTCGCTGGTCAGCGATACAGTTCCGCTTACCGATCTCGATGCTTTCGCCGAAAACGTCATCTCGCCGTCGTTGTCGACCATCGATGGCGTGGCGCAGGTCTCGATCTTCGGTCAGCAGAAATATGCCGTGCGCATCCAGATCGATCCGACGGCGCTTGCCGCGCGCGGCATCTCGATCGATCAGTTGCAGGCGGCGGTCTCATCGGCCAACAGCAATACGCCACTCGGTGTTCTTCAAAACAACAAGCAGCAGCTGACCATCACCGCCAACACCCAGCTGACCAACGCCGCCGGCTTCTCAAACCTCATCATCGCCACCAAGAACGGCCATCCGGTGCGGTTGGGCGAGGTGACCCGCGTTGTCGATTCGGTGCAGACCACGACAACGGCGAGCTGGTATGACGGCACGCGCGCGATCATCATGGCGGTGCAGCGCCAGCCCGACGCCAACACCGTCGACGTCGTCGACAAGGTCAAGGCGATGCTGCCGTCCTTCCAGGACCAGATGCCGGGAGACGCCCAGATCAAGCTGCTCAACGACCGTTCGACCTCCATCCGCCAGGCCGTCAACGATGTGCAGTTCACACTGCTGTTGACCATCGCGCTGGTGGTGATGGTGATCTTCGTGTTCCTGCGCCGGGTGACGGCGACCATCATCCCGGCCGTGGCGGTGCCAATCTCGCTGATTGCCACGCTCGGTGCGATGTTCCTGTTCGGCTTTTCCATCGACAACATATCGCTGATGGGCCTGACGCTCGCCGTGGGCCTCGTCGTCGACGATGCCATCGTCATGCTGGAAAACATCTTCCGCCACATGGAGGAAGATGGGTTGTCGGCCTTCGATGCATCGCTGAAGGGCGCGCGCGAAATCGGCTTCACCATCATCTCGATCTCGATTTCGCTGGTGGCCGTGTTCATCCCCGTGCTTTTGATGGGTGGTGTCATCGGGCGCATCTTCAACGAGTTCGCCGTCGTGGTGACGGTCGCCATCCTCGCCTCGATGTTCGTCTCGCTGACGCTGACGCCGATGCTGTGTTCGCGGCTGCTGTCGGTGACCAAGGCCGATCGCGACAAGCATGGCCCTGGTCACAAACAGGATTTCGTTACACGCAGCTACGACCGGGTTCTGACATTCTGCCTGCGGCATACCTTCCTGGTGTTCCTCGTCTTTGTCGGCACCGCGGCAGCATCGGTGTGGCTGATCGAAATCTCGCCGAAGGGCTTCTTTCCGCAGGAGGATCTCAGCCAGATCTCGGTGACGACCATCGCGCGCCAGGACATTTCCTTTGACGCCATGGCCAAGCTGCAGGGGCAGGTCGCAAGCGTCTTTTCCCATTCGCCCTATGTTGCGCATGTGGCCTGGTCGGCAGGCAGCGGCAACAATGCATTGAACCAGGGCCAGCTCTATGTGCAGTTGAAGGACAAGAGCCAGCGACCCGACATCGAGAAGGTGCAGGCGGATCTGCGCAAGCAATTGGCTGGCGTGGCGGGCATCGAGACCTACATGCAGCCGGTGCAGAATCTGCGGCTCGGCTCGCGATCGTCGGCCAGCGCCTACCAGCTCGTGGTGCAGGGCCTCGATACCGGCCTGACCGACCAATGGGCGCAGAAACTGAATGACGCGATGGCGGCCGACCATACGACCTTCACCGACGTCACCAGCGACCTGCAGAACAATGCCCTGCAGGCATCGCTGATCATTGATCGTGACAAGGCCGCCCAGATCGGCATCGATACCGGCACGCTGCGCTCAGCCCTCTATGGCGGGTTCGGCACCGACCAGGTCTCGACGATCTTCGGTTCGGCCGACAGCTACGAAGTCATCACCGAGCTCGATCCCAAGATCGAGTGGTCGCCCGAGCGGATGCTCGCCATCCAGATGAGGACGGCGAGCGGCTCTCTGGTTCCGCTCGGTGCCTTCGCCCGGGTCGATCGCACGGCCGGCGCCTTGACGGTTAACCAGCTCGGCCAGCTTCCGGCCGTGACCATCTCCTACAATCTGCCGCAGGGCGTCGCGCTCGGCGACAGCGTCACGCGCATCAACGCGCTCAAAGAGCAGATCGGCATGCCGACGGCGATCTCGACCAGCTTTGCCGGCACGGCCAAGACCTTCCAGGATTCGCTGGCGAACCAGGGCTTGCTGGTCGGTGGCGCGATCCTGACCATCTATATCGTGCTCGGCATTCTGTACGAGAGCTTCATCCACCCGCTCACCATTCTCACCGGGCTGCCGTCGGCGGTGCTGGGCGCGGTCGTTGCCTTGCGCTTCGCCGGCATGGACCTGTCCGTCATCGCAGTGATCGGCATTCTGATGCTGATCGGCATCGTCAAGAAGAACGGCATCATGATGGTCGACGTCGCGCTCGAATTGCGACGAGAAGGCATGTCCGCCAAGGACTCCATCCACAAGGCCTGCCTGATGCGCTTCAGGCCGATCATGATGACGACGCTGGCCGCGCTGATGGGTACATTCCCGATCGCGCTCGGCACCGGCGCCAGCGCCGAACTGCGCCAGCCGCTGGGCGTTGCCGTCGTCGGCGGCCTGCTGGCTTCGCAGGCGCTGACGCTGTTCGTGACACCGGTGATCTACGTCTACATGGAGAATTTCTCGGGCTGGCTGGTCGGACTGTGGTCGAGGGGCAAGGCCAAACCGCAGGTGGTCAAGGAGAGTGGCGACCAGCCTTCGCTGTTCGGCACCAATGACGACATCCCGGCAGACGCGCAAAAGACCGCAGCTGAATGACAGGCTGACACGGCGAGGATAGAAGCTGGCCCAAGCTGTCGTGCTTGCGGCCGGCAGAGCAGAGCCGTAATTTGTGGCCATGTCCCATGATCATGACCACGACAACGAGCTCGATCCTTTTGCGGCGCGCGTGCGCGCGCTGGAGACCATCCTGACCCGCAAGGGGCTGATCGATCCGGCGGCGATCGACGTCATCGTCGACACCTACGAGACCAAGATCGGCCCGCGCAACGGCGCCATGGTGGTGGCCAAGGCCTGGAGCGATCCTGCCTATGCGGACTGGCTCAAGCGCGACGCTACGGCAGCGATCGAATCGCTCTCCTACACCGGCCGGCAGGGCGAGCACATGCAGGCGGTGTTCAATACGGGGGATACGCACAACCTCGTCGTCTGCACGCTGTGCTCCTGCTATCCGTGGTCGGTGCTCGGCCTGCCGCCGGTCTGGTACAAGGCGCCGCCCTATCGGTCGCGCGCGGTGATCGATCCGCGCGGCGTGCTCGAAGAATTCGGGCTGACGCTGCCGGCCGCCACCAAGATACGCGTCTGGGATTCGACGGCGGAACTGCGTTATCTCGTGGTGCCGATGCGGCCGGACAGCACCGAAGGCTGGAGCGAGGAGCGGCTGGCCGAACTGGTGAGCAGAGATGCCATGATCGGCACCGCGCTGGCCCAGGCACCGGAATGAAGGGGGAGCCGGCATGAACGGGCCGCAGGATCTTGGCGGACAGATGGGATTCGGCCTGGTCGCGCCCGAAAAGGACGAGCCCTATTTCCACGCCCCATGGGAGCGGCGGGCGCTCGGTGTGACGCTCTGCGCCAGCGCGATGGGCGCCTGGACCATCGATGAGAGCCGGCATGCGCGGGAATCGCTGCACCCTGCCGATTACTATGGCTCCAGCTACTACCAGATATGGATCAAGGCGCTGGAGACTCTGCTCAAGCGCCATGGTTTCGTCAGCGAACGCGATCTCGAGGCGGGCGAGGCGATCGATGCTGCGGCGACCCCGAAACGGGTGCTCAATGCGGAAAATGTGCCTGCCGTGCTGGCCAAGGGCGGCCCTTGCGACCGGCCGATGGCGGAGCCGGCGCGGTTCAAGGCCGGCGATTCCGTGCGAACCAAAAACTTCAATCCGACCGGCCACACCAGGCTGCCGCGCTACGCGCGCGACAAGCGGGGCACGATCGAGGCGGTGCGCGACGGTTTCGTCTTTCCCGACACCAATGCGCATGGCCAAGGCGAAAACCCGCAATGGGTCTATACGGTGGTTTTCGACGGTACGAAGATCTGGGGCGAGGGCGCCGATCCGACGCTGACCGTTTCGATCGATGCCTGGGAGAGCTATCTTGAGCCGGCCTGAAGCGAAAGCGACCGCCGCCGATTTGCCCGCGGGCCCGGATGCGCCTGTCTTCGCCGAGCCTTGGCAGGCCGAAGCATTCGCCATGACCGTGGCGCTGCACGACAAGGGCCTGTTCTCGTGGGGCGAATGGGCGGAGGCCTTGTCGGCAGAGGTGAAGAAGCCGGGTGCGGCAGCCGACGGCCATGACTATTACGAGCATTGGCTGGCGGCGCTGGAAGGGCTGCTTGCCTCAAAGGGGTTGGCCGCCAGGCCCGATGTCGATGCGATGACTGAAGCCTGGGAACGCGCCGCGCATGCCACGCCGCATGGCAAGCCAATCCTGCTGGAAAACGATCCTGAGTTCCAATCCGCCTGATCAGGCTGACATTTTTCGGACCGTTCAAATCCTCACGCCCGCCTGAACGATGGCAACCATCTCGCCCGAAAAGCCGCCCCTCCACCCAAGAGAGACTGAATGTACCTGTCGGAAATTCTCTCGATCGGCGCGGCGCTCTGCATCGCAACGAGCGGCATGCTGGCTGGTGAACTGGTCGGCCGCATCGACGCCTTGACCCTGACCCGCTTGCAGACGCTTGCGGTGACTGTCGCCACTACAATCGCGGCAACAGTGCTGGGCGGCTGGGCCGGGCTGCAGGCATGGCAGATGGGCTACCTTGCCGCTTCCGGCGTGTTCGGGATCTTCATTGCCTCATCGGCCTACATCTCGTCGATATTCGCACTCGGGCCGCGCCTGGCGTTGCTGGTGTTCTCGCTGACCTCGCCCTTTGCCCTGGTCATGGGCTATTTTTTCCTGGGCGAGACGGTCGGTCCCGTCAAACTGGCTGGCGTGGCGCTGGTTATCGCCGGCATTGTGCTGGCCATCCTGTTCGGGCGCCCAGCCAAGGTTCAGCCGGAAGGCATTTTCCCGACACCACCGATCGAGACGGCGGTGCTGCCGGCAAAGCAGATGACCTTGCCTGTCGGTCTTGCCTTTGGACTGGTCGCGGCGCTAGGGCAGGCGGCTGGCGCCCTGGTGGCGCGCCCGGTCATGGCATCGGGCGTCAATCCGTTCACGGCGATGGCGATCCGGACGGGGGTGTCGGCCGTGTTGTTCCTGCTGCTGGTGCTGGTCCCCCTGCGCAGCGTTGCCAAGCGACCCCGGCCGTCGGCGCGAACGCTCGGCATCGGCATTTGCGGCGCACTGATCGGCACCGGCATGGGCATGTCGCTCATCATGGCCGCGCTGGCCGGCGGAAAGGTCGGCATCGTCTCGACATTGTCGTCGCTCTCGCCAGTGCTGGTGTTGCCGATGGTGTGGCTGCGCAGCGGCTACAGGCCGCCGGCGCCGGCCTGGGCCGGGGCGGTGCTCGCCTTCGCCGGCACAGCCCTGATCGCGCTCGGCTGACAGGAGCGATCAACCAGGTGCCTGCGTTTGTTCTCTTTACGTTCTTGTATGCGCCTGATAGCCTGAACCGTCGGCGGCGCTCGGTGCGTCACTGACGGCAGTCGACAGGCGACTGTCTTGTCTTTCGCTTGCGAATCCGGTCTGTCGCACTGATGGAATTCTCTCCCCAACAGGACGAGGCGCTGCAAGCGGTCGCCCGCTGGCTGCAGGCCGGCCAGCCGCAGCTTTTCCGGTTGTTCGGCTATGCCGGCACCGGCAAGACGACGTTGGCGCGCTATTTCGCCGACCATGTCGACGGCCAGGTGCAGTTCGCCGCCTTCACCGGCAAGGCAGCACAAGTGCTGCGCTCCAAGGGGGCGGTTAACGCGCGCACCATCCATTCGCTGATCTATAGGCCGAAGGGCGAGGAATCGGTGGAGAACGAGGTGACCGGCAAGACTTCGATGTCGCCGACCTTTTCGCTCAACCGGCAGAGTCCGATTTCGCGCGCCAAGCTGGTGGTCATCGACGAATGCTCGATGGTCGACGAGCAGCTTGGCAGCGACCTGATGAGTTTCGGCACGCCGATCCTGGTGCTCGGCGACCCCGGCCAATTGCCGCCGATTTCAGGCGGCGGCTTCTTTACCGATCACGAACCGGATTTCCTGCTCACCGAAATCCACCGGCAGGCACGTGACAATCCGATCCTGCGGCTGGCGCTCGATGTGCGCGAAGGCCGCGAATTCATGCGCGGCGACTATGGCACGGCGCAGGTGATCGGCAAGGAAGATGTCACCCAGGAACTGGTGCTCAAGGCGGACCAGGTGCTGGTCGGCACCAACCGCACGCGCCGCCGCTACAACCAGCGCCTGCGCGAGCTCAAAGGCTTCAACGCCGACTATCCGCAAGCCGGCGATAAGCTTGTCTGCCTGCGCAACGATCCAGCCAAGGGACTGCTCAACGGCTCGCTGTGGAGGGTGATGACCTCGTCGCGAGAGACGGTAAAGCCGGGCATCAACCTGCTGGTGTCGCCGGAAGAGGACGATCCGGATCGCGGCGTCGCCAAGATCAAGCTACTCAAGGCGGCGTTCGAGGATCCGGACGCCGACATCCCCTGGCAGCAGAAGAAGCGTTTTGATGATTTCGACTATGGCTATGCGCTGACCGTGCACAAGGCGCAGGGTTCGCAGTGGAACGAAATCGTGCTGTTCGACGAAAGCTGGGCCTTCAAGGAAACCCGCCAGCGCTGGCTCTATACCGCGATCACGCGGGCCGCCGAGCGGTTGACGATCGTCAGATAAGGCATGGCGGCCAGAGTCGTCATGGCGCGCTGAGCGGCTGGACGCCGAACCATTCCCAAGCCTCGGCTTCGTCCTCGGCCTTGAAATGGCGGAATTCGATGGGCGAGGACTTGGGCAAAGCGTGCCGTGCGTCCGGCGTCCAGTCCGGCGTCCCGATCGCCGCGCAACGGCCTATATGTTCCAATGCGTGGACGGCGCCCTCTTTGAGGGTTTCGTCGGAGATGTCGGTCCAGTCGACGCCATCGTGATCGACCATGCGCACGGCCACGTCGATTCGCTGATGGAGCGCGTAGGCCGCTTCCAGCAGGCCGAACAGGTTTTCTGCATCGGCCGCCGAGACATGACCGACCACATCGATGGCGAACAGGTCGTCGCGACCGGTGTCTATGCGACGGATCGCCGGCACGGATTGCAGGAAATTCACGGTTGGTGCCTCCTTTTGCGGAACAGTGTTGGTCTTCTGGAACACCCGAAACCCCTATCTGTTCCCGCCAAAGGCGCTATAGATGCCCGGTCTCAAGCGCGCCGCGGCCGAACAGTGGCGTGCCCTAACCGCCTGATTTCACGGACGCCAGCCCATGCCTGCAAAGCTTTCCGTCAACCTCAACGCCATCGCCATGCTGCGCAACCGCCGTGACCTGCCATGGCCGAGCGTGATCGGTGTCGGCCGGCTTGCCCTTGCCGCCGGAGCGCATGGGCTGACCGTCCACCCGCGTCCCGACGAACGTCACACACGGCATTCCGACGTACCCGAGATCAGGGCGCTGATCGACGACGAGTTCCCGAAGGCTGAATTCAACATCGAGGGCTACCCGAGCGAGGATTTCCTGGCGCTTGTGGAAAAGCACCAGCCCGAACAGGTGACGCTGGTTCCCGATGATCCGGCACAGGCAACCTCCGACCATGGCTGGAACTTCGTCACCGATGCGGCGTTCCTGACGCCGATCGTCAGGCGCTTGAAGAAAGGTGGTTTCAGGGTCTCGCTGTTTTCAGACGCCGATCCTGCCGGCATGGCCGCCGCGCGCGATACCGGCGCCGACCGGATTGAACTCTATACCGGTCCCTATGGCAGCTATCATTCCGATTCCGAAAAGGCGGCCAAGGAGCTGGAAAGACTGGGGAAAACAGCCGACGCGGCGTTCGCGGCCGGCCTCCAGGTCAATGCCGGGCACGATCTGACGGTGGACAATCTGCCTGCCTTGGCGAAGCGCATCGCGGCATTGGCCGAAGTGTCGATCGGACATGGGTTGACAGCCGACGCGTTGGAGTATGGCATGGCCGGAACGGTGGGACGGTTTCTCAGAGCCTGCGGCTGGTAGGGGCAGAGCTTCGCCTTGCAGGTATGGCAGCCATAGCGTGCAATTGAGATCGCATCGCAGCATGCGTGAAGCACCGCGCGCTTGTCGGGGGGTGGTCCATGGACCTTGCCAGTCGTGGTAGCGAGGCCGAAACCGTCGAGCAATCAAGCCATTCCGGGGCGGAGCAGCACAGCACCAAGGTGCTGATGCTGGGTGCGCTCGGCGTTGTCTATGGCGATATCGGCACCAGCCCGATCTATGCCTTCCGTGAGGCGCTTCACGCTTCGCCCGGTATCGATGCGCGCGTTCATGTGCTTGGCGTGCTGTCGCTGATCGTCTGGGCGCTGACGATCATCGTGACCATAAAATATGTCGCCTTCGTGCTTCGGGCCGACAACAAGGGCGAAGGCGGTACGTTGTCCCTGATGTCGCTGGCGCGCAGCGCCTATCCCAAAGGCGCGCGACTCATCCTGGCGATCGGCCTTTGCGGCGCGGCACTGTTTTTCGGCGATTCGATCATAACCCCGGCCATCTCCGTGCTGTCGGCGGTCGAGGGCCTCAGGGTGGTGACCCCGACACTGGACGCTTACGTCGTGCCGATTACGCTGGTCATCCTGGCCATCCTGTTCTCGGTGCAACGCTTCGGCACGGGGAAGGTGGCGGCGGTGTTCGGCCCGGTGACCGCGCTGTGGTTCCTGGCTATCGGCGTCGCGGGGCTCTATCACCTGATGGACGATCCATCGATCCTGCTGGCCATCAATCCGTATTACGCGGTCGCCTATCTCGTCAGCACGCCCACGGCCGCCTTTGTCACTGTCGGTGCGGTGTTCCTGGCGGTAACCGGGGCCGAGGCGCTCTATGTCGATCTCGGCCATTTTGGACGCAAGCCCATCGTGCTGGCGTGGTTTTCCATGGTTTTCCCTTGCCTGCTGCTCAACTATTTCGGGCAAGGTGCCTTTGTGCTGGCCAATGGCGGGCGGCCGACCAATCCATTCTTCCAGATGCTGCCTGACTGGGCGCTGATGCCGATGGTGGGACTGGCGACGGCCGCGACCGTCATCGCCAGCCAGGCAGTCATATCAGGTGCTTTTTCGTTGACCCGCCAGGCGGTGCAGCTCAACCTTCTGCCACGCATCGAGGTGCAGCATACGTCCGAAATGCAACACGGCCAGATCTACATGCCCCGCGTCAACCTGCTCGTCGCCCTGGGGGTGATGCTGCTGGTCGTCGGTTTCGGCAGCTCGAGTTCGCTGGCTTCCGCCTACGGCATCTCGGTGACCGGCGAAATGCTGATGACGACGATCCTGCTGTTCGTTGTCATGCGCAAGCTCTGGAAATGGACACTGGCGGTCGCCCTGCCGCTGACCTTGCTGTTCGGTATCATCGACAGCGGCTTCTTCCTGGCAAACATCGTGAAGATCTTCGAAGGCGGCTGGGTGTCGATCACGGTTGCCTGCCTGATGGGGCTGATCATGGGGACCTGGATACGCGGCACCCGCTATCTCTTCGACAAGACCCGCCGCAACGAGATTCCGCTCGATTTCCTCGCCGCCAATCTCCTGAAGAAGAAGCCGCACCTGGTATCTGGCACAGCGGTGTTCCTGACCAGCGATCCACTCAGCGCGCCGACAGCGCTGATGCACAGCCTGAAGCACTACAAGGTGCTGCATGAGCAGAACGTCATCCTTTCGGTGGTGACGGCGCCGCAGCCGGTGGTGCCCGACAGCGAGCGGGTCAAGATGGAGACGGTCAACGAGCTGTTCATGCGGGTGACACTGACCTTCGGCTACATGGAACAGCCCAACATTCCGCGCGCTTTGGCGATCTGCCGCAAGCAGGGCTGGAAGTTCGACATCATGACGACGTCGTTCTTCCTGTCGCGGCGCTCGCTCAAGGCCTCGCCGAATTCCGGCATGCCGGTGTGGCAGGATCGGCTGTTCATCGGCCTGGCGCGCACCGCGGCCGATGCGACCGAATATTTCCAGATCCCGACCGGACGTGTTGTGGAAATCGGTACACAAGTCGCTATTTAAAGCAGATAAGGCAGGTATTATTGAGCGCCCGCCATGCCCCTGCAGCCGCGAATTCAGCCCGCAACCATTGGATTTACAGGCCATTTCCCAAGGAGCCTAGCGTTGCCGGCATGGGAGCCATCACGCGACGGCACTTGATATTGCATTGCAGCAAGCGTAGAGCACCGCGCGCTTATCGGAGTGTCGTCCATGGCCCTTGCCAATGCTGGTAGTGAGGCAGAACCCGTCGAACTGTCGAGCCATCCGGAGATTGAACAGCATAGCACCAAGGTGCTGATGCTGGGCGCGCTCGGCGTTGTCTATGGAGATATCGGCACTAGCCCGATCTATGCCTTTCGCGAGGCGCTGGTGGCGTCGTCCCACGGCACCGTCGCGGATCGCGGCGATATCCTCGGCGTGCTGTCGTTGATCATCTGGTCGCTGACGATCACCGTTACGATAAAATACATCATGTTCGTGCTTCGCGCCGACAACCGCGGCGAGGGCGGCGTGCTGTCGCTGATGGCGCTGGCACGCGGCAGTTTCCCGAAGCGTTCAGCGGTGATTTTGGGCATCGGTATCGTCGGCGCCTCGCTGTTTTTCGGCGATGCGGTCATTACACCGGCGATTTCAGTGCTTTCGGCGGTCGAGGGCATGAATGTCGTTACGCCTGCTTTCCAGCCTTACGTGGTGCCGCTGACCCTGGTCATCCTCGCCATGGTTTTCGCGGTGCAACGTTTCGGCACGGGCGGGGTGGGGCTGGTGTTCGGCCCGGTAACCGCGGTCTGGTTCCTGGCGATCGGTCTTTCCGGCCTGAAACATATCATCAACGATCCGGAAATCCTGCTCGCGATCAGCCCGCACTATATCGTCGCCTTCCTGATCCATTCGCCGGACGTAGCCTTCGTCACGGTCGGCGCAGTCTTTCTCGCCGTGACCGGTGCGGAAGCGCTCTATGCCGATCTCGGCCATTTCGGCCGCAAGCCGATCGTGCTGGCCTGGCTGGCGATCGTATTTCCCTGTCTGCTGCTCAACTATGCCGGGCAGGGCGCCTTCGTGCTGGCCAAGAACGGCATCGTCGGCCATCCGTTCTTCGAAATGAACGAGGGTTGGGCTCTGATTCCCATGGTCGTGCTGGCTACCGCCGCGACGGTCATTGCCAGCCAGGCGGTGATTTCGGGTGCCTTCTCGCTGACCAGGCAGGCGGTGCAGCTCAACATGCTGCCGCGGTTGGAAATCCTGCACACGTCGGAAAGACAGTCCGGACAGATCTACATGCCGCGTGTCAACCTGTTGCTGGCGCTGGTGGTGATGATGCTGGTGGTCGGCTTCGGCGAGTCCAGCAAGCTCGCCTCCGCTTACGGCATCTCGGTGACCGGCAACATGTTGGTGACGACGGTGCTGCTCTATGTCGTGATGACCCGCATCTGGAAATGGAAGCTGGGGGTGGCGATCCCACTGACCGCACTGTTTGCCTTCATCGACGTCGGCTTCTTTGCCTCCAACATCGTCAAAGTGTTCGAAGGTGGCTGGGCTTCGCTTGCGGTGGCCTTCACCATCGTTCTGGGCATGTGGACCTGGGTGCGCGGCAGCCGCTATCTGTTCGACAAGACCCGCCGCAACGAGATCCCGCTCGATTTCCTCGCCGCCAATCTCTTGAAGAAGAAGCCGCAGCTGGTGTCCGGCACCGCGGTGTTCCTGACCAGCGATCCGCTCAGCGCGCCAACCGCTCTGATGCACAGCCTCAAGCACTACAAGGTGCTGCATGAGCAGAACGTAATCCTTTCGGTGGTGACCGCGCCGCAGCCGGTGGTGCCGGACAGCGAGCGGGTCAAGATGGAGACGGTCAACGAGCTGTTCATGCGGGTGACTTTGACCTTCGGCTACATGGAACAGCCCAACATTCCGCGCGCTTTGGCGATCTGCCGCAAGCAGGGCTGGAAGTTCGACATCATGACGACGTCGTTCTTCCTGTCGCGGCGCTCGCTCAAGGCATCGCCCAATTCCGGCATGCCGGTGTGGCAGGACAAGCTGTTCATCGGCCTGGCACGCACGGCCGCCGATGCAACCGAATATTTCCAGATCCCGACCGGGCGTGTGGTAGAAATCGGCACTCAGGTGGCGATCTGATCGGCTTGATCGCCTCGGCCTGACAGGAGGCGGACATGAGCGGCGAATTGGTGCTTGTCACCGGCGGATCGGGCTTCCTCGGCGCCCACTGCATTATCGCACTCTTGAAGGCGGGCTACCGCGTGCGCACGACCGTGCGCTCCGCCAAGCGGCAAGCCGATGTGCTCGCTATGCTGAAGGCCGGCGGCGTTGAGCCGGGTGACAGGCTCTCCTTTGCCATCGCCGACCTCATGAGCGACGCAGGCTGGCCGCAAGCGGTCGCCGGCTGTGACTATGTGCTCCATGTCGCCTCGCCATTTCCGCCCGGCGTGCCGAAGCACGAGGATGACCTGATCATTCCGGCTCGTGAAGGCGCATTGCGGGTGCTGCGGGCGGCGCGGGACGCCGGTGTGAAACGTGTCGTGCTGACCTCGTCCTTCGCAGCGATCGGCTACGGCAAGATGCCGCCCGGGCCATTCACCGAAGAGAGCTGGACCGATCCGATGGCCAAGGTCAGCGCCTATGTGAAGTCGAAGACGCTTGCCGAGCGCGCGGCCTGGGATTTCATCGCCACTGAGGGCGGCAAGCTAGAGCTTGCGGTCGTCAATCCGGTCGGCATTTTCGGGCCGGTGCTCGGGTCGGACCATTCGACCTCCACCGAATTCGTCCAGCGCATGATGAACGGTGCCATGCCGGGCCTGCCGCGCCTGTCCTTCGGCGTTGTCGATGCGCGCGACGTGGCTGACCTGCATGTGCGCGCCATGACCAATCCGGCGGCGAAGGGCGAGCGCTTCCTGGCTGTATCAGGTGATTTCATGACCGTGCGGGAGATCGCGCAGACCTTGAAGGCGCGGCTCGGCGATGCGGCGGCACGCGTCAAGACGCGGGAGCTTCCCGATTGGCTGGTGCGGATCGTCGGGCTGTTCAACGCGGAAGCCGCGCAGCTGGTGACGGAATTGGGCAAGGTCAAGAATGCCACCAACGCCAAGGCGGTGCGCCTGCTCGGCTGGGCGCCGCGCTCGCGCGAGGATGCGCTGGCCGCTACCGGCGAGAGCCTGATCCGGCTCGGCCTGCTCAAGAAGTAGCGCGGCGGCAGGAAGACCAGCCGCCGCGAAGTTTTCAGCCGGCCAGAGCGGCTTTGTTGGCCTCAAGAAACTGCTTCAGCGTCTGGGGCTTCCTGCCGGAAAGCGTTTCGACCGCGTCCGTCACCATGGCGATGCGGCCGGACCGCGTGTTGGCGTCGAAGGAAACAATGATACGGGCGAAGTCCTCAGGAAGGCCCGCTGCCTTGACGCCTTCGGTCAGCGCCTCATCCGGCAGCTGGATGACTTCCAGCGGCTTGCCGGTGACTTCCGTCACCAGAGCGGCAATCTCGCTCGTCGTATAGGCGTGCGGGCCGGTCAGCGTGTAAATATTGCTCTCCTTTGTGCCGGATGCGAGGCCTGCCGCGATCGCAGCGGCCATGTCGTCACGGGCGCCGTGGGCGATGCGGCCATTGCCGGCCGAGGAGTACCACTTGCCGGATGCAATGGCGTGCGGCAGCGCCAGGAACAGGTTCTCCTGATACCACCCATTGCGGAAGATGGTGTAGGGGATGCCGCTCGCCTTGATCGCCTGCTCGGTGCCGTAATGGTCGCCGGCGAACAGCACCGGCGAAACAGGTTCAGGATTGGGCATCGACGTATAAAGCAGATGCGAAACGCCGGCTGCCTTGGCCGCCGCCACCGCGGTCTGATGCTGCTTCAGGCGACGGTCGCTCTTGAGGTCGAGATCGCCGGTCGAGACGATCAGCACGCGGTCGGCGCCGGCAAATGCCTTCTCCAGCGAAGCCGGATCGTTGAAGTCGGCCGCCCTGACGGTGACGCCAAGTGCCGCCAGGTCGGCGAGGTTTTCGGGGCCGCGCGTGGTGGCGATGATGCTTGCCGGCGCGACTTTCTGAGCGTCCAGCAGATGGCGGATGACGGCGCGGCCAAGCTGGCCGGAAGCGCCGGTGACAAGGAGGGTTTCGGTCATGGGGAGGTCCTGATTTGCGCCAGCGTGGCGGGTGCTCATAATGGTCTCAAAAAGAGACCAGCACTAAAATAGGAATTGACCCGGTGCCGTAAAGAAGGCAGTTTTTCGGGAGGTAGGCACACACAGGGAACCAGCCATGGACGGCAAGATCGTCAATCTGAAATCGAAGATCGAGATCTATAAAGCCATGACGGCCGGCGCCAACTTCGCCGACTGTCCGGTTCGCGACGTCATGCAGGGCGTCAACGGCAAATGGAGTCCGCTGCTGGTGATGGCGCTCGCGGAGAAGCCCTATCGCTTTGGCGAACTGCGGCGGCTCGTTCCTGATATCTCGCAGCGCATGCTCACCCAGACGCTGCACGAACTGCAACGCGACGGTTATGTGCGTCGCGAAGTGTTCCCGACCAAGCCGCCGAGTGTCGAATACAGCCTGACCGATCTCGGGCGCTCGATGTTCGGCGCCTTGCACCAGCTGATCCAGTGGGCCGAGCTCAACCACGATGCGGTGCGCGCGGCGCGTGCCGGCTTCGACGCAACACAGGTTTGAACAGCCGGGCAGCGTTCGCGCCGCGACTTGATTTCATCAGGCGCCTGAAGGATTGTCCCGGCCAGTTCGGCTTGGGGGCATCGGCATTTCCTACGACATCGCAATTGCAGGCGCTGGCCCGGCGGGGCTGGCCATGGCGCTCTATCTCAAGCGTGCCGGGCATAGGGTCACCCTCGTCGAGCGCTTCGAGGAGCCGAAGCCGGTCGGCTCCGGGCTGATCCTGCAGCCGACCGGCTTGACGGTTCTGGCCGATCTCGGCCTGCTCGATGACATACTGGCGCTCGGCGCCCGCATCGACCGGCTGCATGGCGCCGACGCCTCGACCGGCCGCACCGTGCTCGACGTCCGCTACGACGCCCAGCGCGGCCACCGTTTCGGCCTGGCGGTGCACCGCGCGGCCCTGTTCGGCGTGCTGTTTCGCGCCGCCCGACGTGAGGCCATCGCCATCGAGACGGGCGTCGAGATCGAGACCATGGAGGCCGGCGAACGGGCGACGCTGATCTGTGGCAATGGGCGACGGGCAGGGCCATTCGACTTGATTGTCGACGCCAGTGGTTCGCGCTCGAAACTGCGGCAGAGCGTGGGCAATGCAGGTGCACCACGGCCACTCACCTATGGCGCGTTCTGGGCCTCGCTCGACTGGCGCGGCGAGGGCTTTGACGAACACGCGCTTCTACAGCGCTACGACAAGGCCTGCGTGATGATCGGCGTGCTGCCGATCGGCCGGCCGGAACCGGGCGCCGAGAGGATGGCGGCCTTCTTCTGGAGCCTGAAGCCGGCCGATGCCGATGCGGTGCGCGCTGTCGGCATCGATGCCTGGAAGGAACGGGTGGTGCGGCTGTGGCCGCAGAGCGAGGCGTATACCAGCCAGATCGACGGTTTCGATCAGCTCTCGCTGGCCCGCTACGGCCATCACACGATGAAGCTTCCCGTCGGTCGCAGCTTGGCCGTCATCGGCGATGCCGCGCATTCGACCAGCCCACAGCTTGGGCAAGGGGCCAATATGGCGCTGCTCGACGCGGCGGCGCTCAGCCATGCGCTGGCGCGCACGCAGAGCGTCGAGGCAGCGCTTGAAACCTACGCCAAGGCGCGGCGCTGGCATGTGCGTGTCTTTCAGGCGCTGTCGCTGGCGTTCACGCCGTTCTACCAGTCGGATTCCACGGCGCTGCCCTTCATCCGCGACAGGCTGGTGGCGACCATCGCAAAGATCCCACCGGCGCCGCAGCTTCTGGCCTCGATGGTCGCCGGCACGGTGATCGATCCGTTCAGGCGGGCAGGGCTTAGGGAAGCGCGGTGGGATTTCGGACAAAATCGGGTTCATGATACGACCGCGTCATAGAGTGTTCGTCTGGGCCGATCCGCATGCACGCCATGTTCAGAGCGCGAAAATCGCAACATCTGATGCGCATCGTTGCATCGTTCCTGTTGATGCTGGTCGTGGCATTGCCTCTCCCTCAGGCCCAAGCCCAGACGCCAGCCCAGGCCAGCCAGCAGGGGGCGGCTGACAGTCAGGAGGCGCTGAAAGCCCGCATCGACGCGGCCTACAAGCTGATGATGGACGCGGGACGCTTCGATGAAGGCTACGCGCAATTGCGCGCAACGCTACTCGATGCCGCCAGAAGCGACCTCTACGAATTCACCGTGGAGAGCTATTCGAACGCAGGCGCGACGTTCCTGAACAACCAGATCCTCGACCATGCCGAGGAGATTTTTGCCGAAGGGCTGAAAACCCGGGCGATGCAGCAGGATGTCGAGAAGCGCGGCGACTTTTATCTCAATTACGCGATGCTGAAGCAGGCCGAGAAGGACTATAAGGGCCTTGTTTCCATGTGCGCGACAGCGACCAATCTATACGCCCATTACCATGGCAAGGAATCCCAGGAACTCCTTTATGCCAATGATGTGTTGGCGACCGGGGTTGCCGCATTCGGTCAAATCGCTTCAGCCATCAATATCGAACAACGCAATCTGAAGCTGGCCGAGCAGGTGACCGGTACCGATGATCGTTTCATCTGGAAGCTGCAGAACAATCTGGCCGACATGCTGCGTCAGATGGGGGCTCCGACACGTGCCTTGCAGTACGATCTGGCCGTGCTGGAGAAGCGGATCGGCTACTACGGTCCAAATCATTTCAACGTTTTGGTCAGCGCCAACAACACGGCGCAGGACTATCTGAACCTTGGCAAGTACGACGAGGCGTTGCGTCACTTCCAGCAGGACCGGGACATTGCCGTCGTTCTCAAGCAGGAAGGCAATCTGGTCGAACAGGCCGACGCATGGCTGCTCTACACCAGGGTGCTCTCTGGTGCGCAGCCGTTCGACCAGCCGACGCTGGCACGGCTGCAACAACTGACCACCGACCCGAACTATCCCGAAATACTGGCAATCAACATCGCTCACCTGCTCGCCGCGCATTTCATCGCAGTGGGCGACCCGGAAAACAGTATGAGCCAACTTGAGCGAGCCCAAAGCATCGCCGAAGCGACATACGGGGTGGTGCACCCGCTGACCTTTGCCGCGCGGCAGGGTTTGGCCAATCTCAAGGCGAAGACGAATCCGGAGGCGGCGGCCGCCGATTTCGCGGCACTCGACGATGACATGCTGCGTTGGAATTGGTTTCAGGTAAGCACCGCTGGCAACCCAGTCGTCGCCGAGGCCAGCCGAGCCCTGGCTGACGACATGCTGTACGACTATGCGCGCCTGGCAAAAGACAATGCATCGGTGGTGCCGGCATTTGCCGAAGCCGTGCGCCGCTGGCCGACGCTTGAAAATGAAAAACGCGATCTGTTGCGAAGACTGTCTCGCTTGATCGATCCGAACGATGCGGAGACACGGTATTTGATCCAGACCGGGATCCGGCTGTCGCTGGCCTATCAGGAGGCGGCGTCCAGCGGTGACAGTTCCGACGATCCAGGTGCGGTGCAGCCGGAACAGGTCGAGGCTGCATACCAAAAGGCCACCGCCAGAGTCATGGCCAAATACAGTTTCAGCCAGAGCGTGGTGGACAAGCCGCTGCCGTCGGCCGATACACTGCTGAAGCCAAACGAGGTGTTGATCGACTACTTCATCACCCGCAAGTGGCGGGCGGATCGGGAGAGTGCTTATCCGCTGGAAGATGAGCGCCTCTATGCCATCGTCACGCGCAAGGACCAGCAGCCTAGCCTCTACGATCTCGGCGATCCGCGCCGGATCATCCCGGCCGCTCGCGAAACACGCATGGCAAATCTGCGGTCGACGCGTTCCGCGCAGGAGCGCGGCGCCGTGACATTGATCGATCTGAACGCCACATTCACCGGCCTTTATGCCGGTCTGATCGCACCGTTGGAGCAATCGCTTGGCGGCGCCGACACGCTTTTCGTGGTGCCGGACGGAAAGCTGTTTTCAGTGCCGTTCCCCTTGCTGCAGGACGGTGAGGGCGCGTGGCTCGACGACCGCTTCGTCGTGCGCATGCTGACGAGGCCGGAAGCGCTGTTGAATGCCGGCGTCGATCAGGGTTTTCCCAAGACCGGTAAAGCTTTGCTGGCCGGCGGGTTGGACTATGCGCGAGGGTCGGAGAAGGGAGCGGAGCCGCTGCCAGGGACCCGCAAGGAGGTCGATACGATCGCCTCGATTCTGCGTGACGATGACTATTCGGTCGAAATGCTTACCGGACCGGCGGCCAGCGAACGGACGTTGCGCGAGGATATGGAGCAGGCGACGATTGCGCATCTGGCCACCCATGGCGCCTACCGCGATGAGAAAGAGGGCGGTGTGGGCGCCGTGAATGCGCTTTGGCAGAGCCAGGTCGTGCTGTCGCAATCGGGAGACCGGCAGTCGATGAAACGTGACGATGATGACGGCCGGCTCTATGGCATGGAATTGATGAATTGGAATCTGTCGGGCCTGGACCTGCTTGTCCTGTCCGCCTGCGAGACGGCACGTGGCCAGGAGACGTTCGTCGGCGGCTTACGTGGCCTGCCGACGGCCATCGACATTGCCGGCGCCAAACGCGCGCTGCTGACGCTGTGGCCGGTGGACGACGCCGGGACCGCCGCCTTCATGGTCGGGTTCTACAACCATCTTGCCGCTGGACAGACCTATCCGGAAGCGCTGCGCCAGACCCGCCGCGATGCTCGTGACGGCAAGATATTGGGCGCCCAGGACCCGCGGGTCTGGGCTGCCTTTGTCATGTTCGAGAACTGAGACCGGTCAAAGCGACTGCTTGCGTGTGAGCTGAGCTTTCAAGCCGATCGCGCCAACGCAAATGGCCCGGCTTGATCGTTTGGGCGGATGAGGCTCGACAGAAAAGACCCCTTTGCCTGCAGGAAGGCGTGCAGGCGCTGCGGATAGTCCGGCGCCACGGCGTGCCTGATCGACGGCCGATCACGCAGCGCCTGCCGCCAGGCCTGGACGTGCGGCTTGCCATCCAGGATGCCGAAATCGCCGATCCGGTCGAAAGCGTCGAGATATCGGAAAACTGGGCCGTAGACCGCATCGACGAGCGAGAAGCGGTCGCCGGCGAACCATGGGCCGGTGCCATCAGCCAGTTCGGCCTCAAGGCGATCAAACATTCCCGACAGGGCGCGGGACTCGGCGAGGAAGCCGGCCTCGGTCGGTGCCGAATAGAGCCGGCCGATGGCGTTCAGGCTGGCCGAGCCGAACTCGATCCAGGCGCGCTGGCGGGCGCGGGCATAGGGGTCGGCGGGGTGCAGAGGATTGGCCTGGGTCTCCTCGAGGAATTCGAGGATGACCGCGGATTCGAAGATTGTCGTTTCCTCGCCATTTCGCTGCACGCGCAGCAGCGGCACCTTGCCGAGCGGCGAGATCGCCTTGAACCAGTCCGGCTTGTCGGCGAGGTCGATGTCGACGCGTTCGAACGGCACGCCCTTTTCGGTCAGCGAGATCGCCGCGCGCTGGACATAGGGGCAGAGAGGATGGCTGACGAGAACGAGTTTGTCGGACATGATTTGCCTTTCGGTATTAATGCAATTGCATCTATGTAGATGCAGATGCATTGATCGTCAAGCTTGATGCAATTGCATCTATCTCTTATGGTACGGTCATGACCGAGAAAGCCACGCCTTCGCCGGAAGCCATCCAGGCCTGGGCTCGCCTGATGCGCGTTTCGCGCCAGCTGGTGGAGAGTGCTGAAGACGCGTTGAAGCAGGGCGGCCTGCCGCCGCTTGCCTGGTACGATGTGCTGCACGAGCTCGCCGAGGCGGGTGAGGGTGGCTTGCGGCCGTTTCAATTGATCGAGCGCACTCTGTTTGCGCAATACAACATCTCGCGGCTTCTGGCCCGGCTCGAGGTCGACGGGCTGGTGGAGAAGCTGACGGTGGTCGACGACGGCCGCGGCCAGACCATCCGCATCACGGCCAAGGGGCGAGAGACGCGCCGGCGGATGTGGGCCGTCTATGGCAGGTCGATCGCCGAACTGGTTGGCGCCAGGCTTACGCCGGACGAGCTGAACACGATGTCGGCACTGCTTGGCCGGCTGCGCCATCCGCCTGCCGGAGATTGAGGCTGGCCTGAGCTGCTATTGCGCACCGTCGCGATTTGCAGGCGAATATTTCTACTTTTCCCTCTTGCGCCGATCACCGGATTGCGCAATATGCCGAACCGTAACGTACGGTACGGCTGTGGGATGATCCACGGTGTTGGCCATCGAACGGGAACAGAGCGTGTTGCTGGCAAACGCCGACATCGATAGCAGCCAAGCGCTGACGGAGCGGCAGAAGGCCGTTCTGGATGCAGCATTGCGGCTGCTGGTCGAGGAGGGCGATCAACTGACCATGACCGCCGTGGCCAGACGGGCCAGTTGCTCCAAGGAAACGCTCTACAAATGGTTCGGCGACCGCGACGGGCTGTTGACGGCAACCGTGCAGTGGCAGGCTTCCAAGGTGCGGGTGGCGCCCGTCGACGGCAAGGGCCTTGACCTTGCCTCGCTGGCGGCAAGCCTCGAGCGCTTCGCTTCTGACTGGCTGAAGGTGATTTCCAGCGATACTTCGATCGCGCTCAACCGGGTGGCGGTCAGCCATGCCGGCTCGGGTAAGGATAACCTTGGCGCCGTCGTGTTGGAAAATGGTCGCTTCGCGTTGGCCAAGCGGCTGAAGCCGGTGCTGGAGGCAGGCCGGCAGGCAGGGCTTTTGGATTTCGCGGATGCCGAGACGGCGTTCCGTAGCTTTTTCGGGTTGGTCGCCCGCGACGTGCAGATCCGTCTGCTGCTCGGCGACCGGCTGGAATTGACTGAGGCGACGATCGGCGGCGATGCCGTCCGCGCGACGCAGCAGTTTCTCGCTCTTTTCGGAGCAAAAACCAGGCCGCAAGGCCTCTGATCTCAAGAAACGGGAAGGAAGACAAAATGCGCGTCTATTACGATCGTGATGCCGATCTTAACCTGATCAAGGGCAAGAAGGTCGCCATCATCGGCTATGGCAGCCAGGGCAGGGCGCATGCGCTCAACCTCAAGGATTCCGGCGCCAAGGAGATCGCCATCGGCCTCAAGGCCGGCTCGGCGACCGCCAAGAAGGTCGAGGCCGACGGGCTCAAGGTGATGAGCGTGGCCGACGCCGCCAAATGGGCCGACCTGGTGATGATGGCGACGCCCGACGAACTGCAGGCCGACATCTACAAGAACGAAATCGCGCCGAACATCCGCGACGGTGCGGCGATCGCCTTCGCGCACGGCCTCAACGTGCATTTCGGCCTGATCGAGCCGAAGTCGACCGTCGATGTCGTCATGATCGCGCCGAAGGGCCCGGGTCACACCGTGCGCGGCGAATACCAGAAGGGCGGCGGCGTGCCGTGCCTGGTCGCCGTCAACCAGGACGCTTCGGGCAATGCGCTTGATCTCGCGCTGTCCTACGCCTGCGGCGTCGGCGGCGGCCGTTCGGGCATCATCGAGACCAATTTCCGCGAGGAATGCGAGACCGATCTGTTCGGCGAGCAAGTCGTGCTCTGCGGCGGCCTGGTCGAACTGATCCGCGCTGGCTTCGAGACGCTGGTGGAAGCCGGCTACGCGCCCGAGATGGCCTATTTCGAGTGCCTGCACGAGGTCAAGCTGATCGTCGACCTGATCTATGAAGGCGGCATCGCCAACATGAACTACTCGATCTCGAACACCGCCGAATGGGGCGAGTATGTCTCGGGCCCGCGCATCATCACCGCCGAGACCAAGGCCGAGATGAAGCGCGTGCTGAAGGACATCCAGACCGGAAAATTCACCTCGGAATGGATGCAGGAATACCGCTCCGGCCTGTCGCGCTTCAAGGGCATCCGCCGCATGAACGACAGCCACCAGATCGAGGAAGTCGGCGCCAAGCTGCGCGCGATGATGCCGTGGATTTCGAAGAACAAGCTGGTCGACAAGGCCAAGAACTAAGGGTTCATACTCAGTCGTACCTCAATCAGGCTCACTGCGAATGGTCGCAGTGAGCCAGTCGTAACGATACACCCGCACTGCTGGGTGCCGCCCCTCGGCTGGGGACCTACGCGGGCACGAGCCCGTGGCGCAGCATGACCTCGTTCGCCTTGGCCAGGTCGGGCTTGCCGGGGACATTGATGACCTCGGCAATCTCATCGAAGTAGCGGCGCCCGATGGACCCCGGCGTCAGAACGGCCAAAGTCCGCGAGACGCCGTCGTGCAGATTCTCGTGGTGGTGGACACTTCCGCGCGGAATGAAGACGGCATCTCCCACGCCGAGTTCCTGCTTTCGGTCATTAACGGTGATCGTCAAAATGCCTTCCAGCCCATACAGCGTTTCGTCCGCCTCCTGATGGTAGTGTGGCGCGGGTACGCGGGCGCGGGATGGGACAACGAATTCAAACACGGTTGCACCCTTGTCTGAGACCAGGAAGCGCAACTCCAGCTCACCGATCCTCAGGACGCTCTGTGTACTCGCTTCCATCGACATGTTCCTTGTTGTAAAGTGGCTTTACGAAATTTGTAAAAGGACTTTACAACAATGTCAACGGCCGGTCAGACGACAGAACCGCCGGAGCCCGAAAGAGAGCTTGGCCCGCCGTTCTTCGGGGCTCTCCTGCGCATCACCTGGCAACACGTTCGCAACCAGATGCACAGGGCCATTCATGACGCCGGCTTCACCGACTTCCAGGACGCTCACTTCGCCGTGTTCTCGTATCCCCTTCCAGATGGCGTAAGGCCGTCGGAACTGGCTCGCCAGAAGCGAATGTCGAGGCAGGCGGTCAACTACCTGCTCATCCAGCTCGAGGAGCTCGGCTATATCGAGAGGCGCTCTCCCGAGGGCAGCGACCGGCGCCTCATCTACCTGAGCGCGCGCGGGTGGCAGCTTGTCGAGACGATTTTCACCTGCCTGCGGCGGTTGCATGCGGAATGGGCGCAGGAGATCGGTGAGCAGCGGTTCAACGACTTCCTTGGCGTGTTGAAGCAGCTGTCCGCGAGGGCGCAGGAGGATTAAGCCAAAGATCCAGGCCAGTAGCCGACCGATCGCGCCGGAGCGCTGCGCGTCACTGTGCTCGCGGTTCCGTTGAGCCGTGGAGGCTCGGTGCCAGCGCACGAAACGGCGCCGCGATGCGCGGCGCCGTTGGCTATTCGTGGGTCAACTCAGCTATAAGGCGACCAGCACTGCTGGCGCGGGCCGTTATAGGGCTGGAACGTGTTGTCGTAAGCGCGATACGACCGGTACCTGTTGTAGCACCACCGGACATGGGCGTTGGAAAGTCGCCCGGCGCGATAGTAGCGGCGCGGCGGTGGCGCATAGTAATCGTAGTTGTTGTACATGCTGCCAAGCCCGAGCCCCAGACCAAGGCCCAAAACCGCGGCAGCGCCATCGTCATAGCCACCGTGATAGTGACGGCGACCTTGGCGCCAGCGCCAATCGTCACCTCCGCCGTTCCAATTGCCGCCGTTCCAATTGCCGCGGCTCCAGTTGCGACGCCAGTCATGGCGGCGCCATCTCCAGTCGTCGTTGCCGCCCGCCCAGCCATCACGAACCGGCGTGACCGTAGGTGCCGCGGTGCTGGCGGGAATCGACAGATCCGGCTGCAGGATCGGTCCGGCGGCCGACGGTGCCGCAATGCCGGAGACAATGCCGAGCGCAATCAGCCCGGATTTTACGGTGGAAGAAAAGAGCGAAATCATTGCACTCTCCAAGAGATACAGGCCCCACGCCTACCCTGGAATGGGGTCACTGTGGATCTTTGCATCTGAACGGCGGATGAACGGAAAGGTTCCGTCAACCATGGCGCGAATGCCGCCAGGACCAATCGATCCCTGCTTGTGGTTCTGCGATCTTGTCTTCTCCAGCACTTGCAGGCAAAGGTCAGGACATGTCGCTGCGCCTTGCCACCTTCAATGTCGAGAACCTGATGAACAGGTTCGATTTTTCCGGCTATCGCAACCAGCTCAACGAAGATCGGACGCTGGCGCTGTTCGATATCCAGAGCGAGGCCGAGTACAAGATGCTGGAGCAGGCCCGCGCCATCGCCCAGTCCGACGACACGCGCCAACTGACGGCGCTGGCGATCGCCGCCACCCGTGCCGACATCATCTGCATGCAGGAGGTCGACAATATCGAGGCGTTGAAGGCCTTCGAATATGGCTATCTGTTCAAGATGGTGGGGCAGGGCTACCGGCAGAAATACACCACGTCGGGCAATGATTCGCGCGGCATCGATGTCGCCGTGATGATGCGCAACGAGACCGCGCAGGGCCAGCCGATCGAATTCGTGCGCATGACCAGCCACGCCTACGTCACCTACGAACAGTTCGGGCTGCACACGCCGGAACTCTTGGCACTTGGCAACCAGGCCAATGAACGCATCTTCCGCCGCGATTGCCTGGAGGTCGACATCACCGTCGGCGGCGTGCCGCTGACGCTTTATCTCGTGCATTTCAAGTCGATGGGCTCGCCGCGCAACGGGCTCGATGGACGCGAGGCGACGATGCCGGTGCGCGTCGCCGAGGCGCTAGCGGTGCGCCGCATCATCGAGGAGCGCTTCGGCGGGGATCATGCCGCCGACAAGCGCTGGGCGATCTGCGGCGACATGAACGACTACCGCCAGCGCGTGAAGATCGCCGGCGACGATGTCGACGGCTACCGTTTCGAGATGGTCGACGAGAACCAGTCCTGCATCAATGTGCTGACGGCCGGCGGCTTCTGCGAGAACGTTGTCGAGCGACGGCCGGAAATGAACCGCTGGACCTTCTATCACACGCGCGGGCCGGACGAGCGGCATCTCTGCCAGCTCGACTATATCCTGCTCTCCAAGGGGCTGGCGGCAAAGAACGCCACCGCCGTTCCCGACATCATCCGCAACGGCCAGCCCTGGCGCACGATCTTTCCGGCCGGCCAGGAAGTCGAGCGCTTTCCGCGCGCCGGCTGGGATCGGCCGAAAGCGTCGGACCATTGCCCGGTGGCGATCACGCTCGATATGGCTTGAACCGCATGAGCTTCAACCTGCCGCGCAATGTCATTCTGCCGGTCGATGCCATCGACGTCCGGCTCGATCCCGGCCCGCATCCCTTCGCTCGCGACAACGAGCAGGCGATCACCGAGAACTGGCAGCGTGAGATAGCCGCCAATCCGGCGCTGTTCGATGGCACCGTGGTGCTGCTCTCGCAGCTCGCCTGGCGCGACAATCGCCTTGTCGGCCGCTGCCATGCGGTCAACTATTCCACCTTCATGCTCTGGCGGAAGCGGCGCGAGAACTCCGGCGCCGAGCATGCCTATGGCCACGCCATGCTGGTCGCCGGCGACAATGCGCTGGTGGCGATCCGCATGGGGCCGCACACGGTGGGAGCCGGCAGCGTCTACTTCGCCGCCGGCTCCTTCGAGCCGATCGATTTCCGCGATGGTCTGGTCGATGTCGATTTCAACATGATCCGCGAGGTGCGCGAGGAAACCGGGCTCGACCTGTCGGCGGCCAGGCGCGGCGTGCGCTGGCACGCTTTGTCGACCGCAAGCGGCACGGTCATCTTCCGTCGCTATCATGTCGATGGGCCGGCCGATGAGGTCGCGCGCCGGATCTCAGCCTTCGTCGCCACTGAGACCGATCCGGAGATCGAAGGGCCGGTGATCATCCGTCATGCCGCCGACCTGCCTGAGGGGCTGTCGCCGCACATGAAGCCACTGGTCGAATGGCATTTCGCGGGCAAGGGTTAGCGACGCGTCCCGTCCTGCGGCGCCTTGCGATCATTGCGGGCGGCGACGAAGAACAAGATAAAGCCGATGCCCAGCAACCCACCCATGGCCATCCCCATCGTCTGACCGACAACGGCCTGGAAATCTGGTGTGACGTGGTCGGGATTGGCCACGCCGTAACGGGCGAGATACCACCAGATGCCCGCCAGGAAGGCTTCGATGATCACCATCAGGATCAATACACGGGCTTTACGGCTCATCTCATTGTCCTTGCTTCGGTCATGCCGGAACTGATCCGGCCCTCATCGCGCGTATCAGGTCGCTGGTCGAGTGGCATTTTGCAAGTGGCTCTTCCTGAATCTGGCAGTCCCGGAAATTGATGTGCATGAGCGGGATTGGTCCGGATGGAGCCCGCAAAAGCGAATGTACAAAATGGAAGGGTGGGTTCAACCGGTCGTCGCAACACGCTTTAATCTGAGAGGATGAAGAGGTGTTGCATGGTGACGTCACGGATCTGGTTTACGTCAGCGCAGAAGGTCGAGCTTTGGGAGCGATGGAAGCAAGGTCAGAGCATTTCGTCGATCTCGCGGGCACTGGACCGCCGGAACAAGACCGGCGTTCAACGGATCGTATCCTTACACGGCGGCATTGCTCCGTCAGCTAGGCGTAGAGCGGCCTTGGCGCTCGGGCTGGCGGAGCGCGAAGAGATCTCTCGCGGGATCGCGGCGGGTCTTGCGATCCGCGCTATTGCACGAAGTCTCGGGCGATCCCCATCGACAATATGTCGCGAGATCTCGCGCAATGGCGGTGCACAAGCGTATCGTGCAACCCGGGCCGACAAGTATGCTTGGGAGCGAGCGCTGCGCCCGAAGCGGTGTCGCCTGGCATGCTCTGGGCGGCTACGGTGGCGGGTGGCGCAAAAGCTAGCGCTGCAATGGTCCCCGGAGCAGATAGCGGGCTGGCTGAGGCGAGAGTACCCAGGCGATCCAAGCATGCGGATATCTCATGAAGCGATCTATCGCAGTCTATTCATCCAGTCGCGAGGTGTGCTCAAGAAGGAACTAACAGCGCACCTGCGTACCAAACGACAGATGCGGCTCGCCAAAGGCGCACAGAGCCGGACGGGGCAAGGACAAATACTCGATATGATCTCCATCCGCGAGCGCCCCGCCGAGGCTGAGGATCGCGCCATCCCAGGCCATTGGGAGGGTGATCTGCTCACCGGGGCGAACGACACGCACATCGCCACCCTCGTCGAGCGACACAGCCGGTTCACGATGCTTGTAAAGGTGGCGAGGAGGGACTCGGCCACCGTCGTGGCGGCCCTCGCCCAGACGATCGGCACATTGCCCGAAGAGTTGCGGCGCTCGCTAACGTGGGACCAGGGCAAGGAGATGGCTCGGCACAAGAGCTTCACCGTTGCAACCGATCTACAGGTCTACTTCTGCGATCCGCGAAGTCCCTGGCAGCGCGGCAGCAACGAAAATACCAACGGCCTGCTCAGGCAGTACTTCCCGAGAGAAACCAACCTCTCCCATGTCTCGCAGGCCCAACTCAACGCCGTCGCCCTGCGGCTCAATCAGCGACCCCGAAAAACCCTGGACTTCGAAACGCCGGCCGATAGGCTACAGAAGGTGTTGCGATGACCGGTTGAACCCACCAAGTCAAACCGGCGCTGGCGCGAGCCACGATCATGCTTTCCGCCGGGATGGCCATTTCAGGCACGGCGGGTCTGTTTTCCATCGAGTCCGGTCAACCGACACTCAACGTCATCTTTTTTCGCTGTGTCTTCGGCGCGACAGCCCTTGTTGGATGGAGCGCCCTGCGAGAGGGATGGAAGAGCCTCTTCATCACCGACAGGGCACTGTGGCCACTCGTGCTCGTGAGCGGCATTTGCCTCGTGCTGAACTGGGTGGCCTTGTTCCAAGCCTTCAAACTGACGTCGATCGGGTTTGCGACGATCATCTATCATCTGCAACCGTTCTGGATCGTGCTGGCAGGCGCGGTTTTGCTCAAAGAAGGGTTGTCGCGGCACAAACTGGGGTGGATCTGCGTCGCCTTTCTCGGCCTCGTTCTGACGATCATACCGAAACTCGGCGTCATGCGGGCGGATCATGACTGGCTTATCGGCGTCGGCCTGGCGCTTGTCGCGTCGCTATTTTATGCCGCCACCACCTTGACCACGCGAGCCGTCAAATCGGTGAAGCCGAGCGTTCTGAGCGCACTTCATTGCCTGATCGGCGTCATCGTTTTCGCGCCGTTCGTCGATCTGGCCGCACTTCAGGGCGGCGACAATGGCATGTGGGGCTGGCTTGTCGGCCTTGGCGTCATCCATACCGGCATCGTCTATATCCTGCTCTATTCGTCCTATCCCAAGCTGCCGATCACAGTCATCGCGGCGGGATCTTTCCTCAATCCGGTTGCTGCCCTGTTGTCCGATTTCCTCGTCTTCGGTCGCTCACTGACAGCCATGCAAGGCGCCGGGCTGGTGCTGATCCTGCTCGCGGGCCTTGCCGTGAATCTGGGCTGGCCGTTCTTCCTCATTTCGCCGCGCAAGATCGCGCCGCCGCAAGAATCCTGACCGCTTGCTACTCGTGCCGCAGCGCGTCGATCGGGTCGAGCCTGGCGCCGCGCAGGGCGGGGAAGAAGCCGAACACCATGCCGATCAAGGCGGAAAAGCCGACCGCGAGCAGAATGACGGCCGGACTGGGCGCAAAGGGTATCGTCAGCGTCACCGAAGCGAGGCCGGCCAGCGCCAGCCCGATCAGGATGCCGATGATGCCGCCGAGCAGCGACAGCACCGTCGCCTCGACCAGGAACTGGATGAGGATGTGCTTTTCATGGGCGCCGATGGCGAGCCTGATGCCGATCTCTCGGGTGCGTTCGGTGACCGAGACCAGCATGATGTTCATGATGCCGATGCCGCCGACCAGCAGGCTGACGCCGGCGACGGCACCCAGCATGCCGGTCATGGTGGTGGTGGCGCTGGCCATGGCGTCGGCGATCTGGGTCATGTCGCGGATGCCGAAATCGCTCTCGCGGTCCGGCGTGATGCGGCGTGCATCGCGCAATATATCCTCGACGCGTGGCTGCAATTCGCTGGTCGGCGTGCGGTCGTCGGCGGCGATGTAGATGTTGTCGATGTCGCGGTTGCCGGCGATGCGGCGCTGATAGGCATGCAGCGGCATCAAGACGACATTGTCCTGGTCCTGGCCGAAGCCGGTATAGCCCTTGGGCTCGAGCAGGCCTATGATCTTGCAGGAGGTGCGGTTGACGCGGATGATCTCGCCTTCGGGATCGCCGGCGCCGAAGAATTGCTGGCGCACCGTCTCGCCGATCAGGCAGACGCCGGTGCCCGAGCGGGTTTCGGAATCGCTGAATGGCCGGCCGGACAGCAGCTTCCAGTCGCGTGCGTCGAGATAGGCGCTGTCGGTGCCGGTGACACCCGAGGTCAGGCTCTCGGTGCCGAAGATGACGCGCACTTGCTTCTGCGAAGCCGGCGAAATGGCGCGCGCGCCGGTCAGATGCGCGACCAGTGCTTCGAGGTCCTTTTCGGCCAGCGGCCGCACCACCTGGTCGAGCCCGCCAGGACCGCCGGGGCCGGCCGGGCGGCCGGAACGGACGACCAGCAGGTTGCTGCCGAGCTTGGAAATGTCGGCCTTGACCTTTTCTGTCGTACCGGAGCCGATAGTGAGCATGGCAATGACGGCGGCAACGCCGATGACGATGCCGAGCAGCGTCAGGAACGAGCGCAGCACGTTGCGGCGGATCGAGCGCAGCGAGAGGCGGACGGTTTCCCAGATCATGGTCAGAGCCTTCCATCCCGATAGAACCAGGATGGGGCTCTATCTCTGTGTTTGGCCGTGATCTTCTCCGAAAACCGGATTCCACCTTTCGGGATCATGGCTGAGCCACTTCCAGCGTCGCGGTATCCGAGGCAACGCGGCCGTCGACGAAGCGGATGGTGCGCCTGGCATATTCGGCGACATCGGCCTCGTGGGTGACCATGGTGATGGTCAGGCCAAGCTCCTCGTTCAGCTTCGTCAGCAGTTCCATGATTTCATGCGTGCGGGCGGTGTCGAGATTGCCGGTCGGCTCGTCGGCGACGAGCAACGTCGGCCTTGTGACGATGGCGCGCGCGATCGCCACGCGTTGCTGCTGGCCGCCGGACAACTCGGCCGGCGTGTGGTGCTCGCGGCCGACAAGGCCGACCTGGGCCAGCGCCTGCATCGCAAGGTCGCGGCGCTCGCGGGCGGCGACGCCGCGATAGATCAGCGGCAGTTCGACATTTTCGGCGGCGGTGGTGCGCGCCAGGAGATTATAACCCTGGAAGACGAAGCCGACATAGAGGTTGCGCAGCATTGCGCGGCGGTTGCGGTCGAGCCGGCCGGCATCGATGCCCATGAAGGAATACGTTCCGGCGGTCGGCGTGTCGAGGCAGCCGATGATGTTCATGGCTGTCGACTTGCCGGAACCGGACGGACCCATGATGGCGACGAATTCGCCACGCCTTATGGCAAGGTCGACGCCGGCCAGCGCGTGGATCCGGGCCTCGCCCTGACCATAGCTCTTCCAGACCTTGTCGAAGGTGATGAGGGGCGCACCCACGGCCACGGAATCAACTCCGCTGCTGCGAGGCGGTGATGACCTGGGCGCCTTCCTCGAGGCCGGATATGATCTCGGTCAGTTCGCCATCGGTCGAGCCGATCTTGACGTTGACCGCATGCGGCCGGCCATTCTCCAGCACATAGAGCGTGCGCGAGCCATCGGTGGGGGCAGTCGCGGCCTGGCGCTGGCGATTGCCGCCGGGACGACCCATGCGGCCGGTGAACAGGTCGCTGAAGCTCCACGCACGGGCCGCCTGTTGCACCGGGCGGTAGCGGAAGGCGGTGGCGGGCACGGTGAGCACGCCCTTGGCTTCCCTCGTGACGACAGAAACGGTGGCGGTCATGCCGGGGCGCAGCAACAGCTCGTTGTTGTCGACCTCGAGCCGAGCATTGTAGGTGACGACGCCGTCGGTCGTGACCGAGGCGTAGGAGATGTCGCGGATCTCGGCATCGAACGGCCGCTCCGGGAAGGCATCGACGGTGAAGCGGGCATGCTGGCCAGTCTTGACGGCGCCGATGTCGGCTTCGTCGACCGCCGCCACCAGCTCCATGTTCCTGAGATCAGCGGCGATGATGAACAGCACCGGCGCCTGCAGCGAGGAGGCGACCGTCTGACCAGGGTCGACCGAACGCGTCAGCACGATGCCATCGATGGGCGCGTAGATCGTGCTCTTGGCAAGGTCGGTCTGCTGCGCCTTGAGGTCGGCCTGGGCGATGGCGAGATTGGCTCGCGCACTGTCGAGCGCCGCCTTGGCGCGGTCGCGCGTCGCGGTTGCCGCCTCGAGCGACTGGTCGGTCGCCATGCCGCGCTTGGTCAAGGCCGCCGCGCGCACCAGCGCGCTTTCGTTCTCGGCGAGCGTCACCGTGGCGTCTTCGACATTGGCAGCGGCGCCCTTGGCGGATGCCTCGGCGCGTTCGATCTGGACCTCGAGTTTCACCGTATCGAGCGTCGCCAGCACGTCGCCCTTCTTGACCTGCTGGTTCTCCTCGGCGGAGACCGAGCGGATGATGCCGGACAGTTCGCTGGAAATATCGACCTGGGTGAGCGGCTGCAGCGTGCCCGTCGCCGACACCTGGACGGTGAGGTCGGCCTTGGCGGCCGGCACGGTGGTGTAATCGATCTTGGCCGGCGTGCCCGCATACCATTGGTAGAGGCCAAGACCGGCGGCAAGCACGAGCAGGGTCAGCAACGCATAGACCCAGCCACGCCGGCGCGACTTGCTGCGCCCGTTTTTATCGAGCCCAAGCGCCGTCTCGATGGCGGAATCCGATTCCGTCTTTGGCAGATTGACAATCTGGTCCACGTCGGACCCCTATGATGCGTAATGTCCCTATCTGTGCACAGATCAGGCTTACTGGTTCAAATATCAAATTAAATTTCGCCCATGTTGGGAATGAGGCAGGAATGCAAACCCGGAATTACTTGCTTTACGATGTGTTTACGACCGAGCGACTGGCCGGCAACCCGCTGGCGGTGGTGTTGGATTGCAAAGGTCTGGACACGGCCGCGATGCAGGCCATTGCGCGCGAATTCAATCTGTCCGAATCGGTCTTTGTGCTGCCGCCGGACAATCCCAAGCACAAGAACCGCATCCGCATCTTTACGCCCGACTATGAAATGCCGTTCGCCGGCCATCCGACGGTGGGTTCTGCAATCGCGCTGGCGGAACTCTCCGGCGAGGGTGGGGCCGGCATCTTCGTGCTGGAAGAGAATATCGGCCCGGTGCGCTGCGCCGTCAGCACGCACGACGGCGCCACCTTCGCCGAGTTCGACCTGGCGAAACTGCCGGAGCCGCTGGAGCTTGAGGCCGATCCGCAGGCGATCGGTGCCGCCCTTGGCCTGGCGCCGCATGAGATCGGCTTCGAGAATCACCGCGTCGCCTTCTGGTCGGCGGGCGTGCCCTATGTCACCATTCCGGTGGCCAATCTCGAAGCGGCGGGCCGCATCCGGCTCGACAACCAGGCGTGGTCGGAACTGGCGCCGCGCAAGAGCGAGTGGGCCTTCGCCAGCCCCTATGTCTATTGCCGCGAGACGGTGAACCACGAAAGCGCCTTCCATGTGCGCATGATCGTGCCCGGCACGCCTTCCTATGAAGATCCGGCAACCGGTTCGGCGGCGGCGGCCTTTGCCGGCGCCATCATGCATTTCGATGGCCCGACCGACGGCATTTCACAGCTGTGGATCGAGCAGGGGCTGGAGATGGGCCGGCCGTCGCGCATCCGCCTGGAACTGACCGTGCAGGGCGGAAAACTGGCCTCGGCGCGCATTGGCGGCCATGCGGTGAAGGTTGCGGAAGGCAAGCTGTTCGTCTGAGACCTGCGGCACTTCAGCGATTTGTCGGGAAATGATTCCGGCAGGGCTAGACATGACCGATGGTGGCGGCTATATGCCCGCCAACGCCGGTTTTTGCCGGCCGAGTGGGTGCGTAGCTCAGTTGGTAGAGCAGCTGACTCTTAATCAGCGGGTCCACAGTTCAATCCTGTGCGCACCCACCAAATTCTTCAAAAGACTTGGTGGAAAGATCCTGAAAGCGAGACGCGTTTGCCGTGTCTCGCTCTTGCGTCATCCTTGCGGGACTGAACTCGGTCGTACCGTGTCATCCTTCAGGGGCCGCGTCTGTCGCGAAAAAGCCGGCTTAGAAACGCGCCGAAGCGGGAACCAATGCCGCCACGTCGGCGGCTACCGGAATCGATGCCATGTCTGCAGCCTGAAAAGTCGCTTATGACCCACCAGGCGGCGATCAGGAACGGGACCAGAACCGCGGCCTCGATCAGGCCGAAGCTGGCGTATCCGCCATGTAATATAGCGACGCCGGCTCCTATGATGAGATAGGCTGCGGAATAGGCGGGGTGGAACTTTCTCATATTGCCGCATTTGTCGAGGAATTGACGGTAATTGGACTTCAGCCGTTAGGTCCAAGGTCCAATGTTCGGTAGCCCTACTTCTCCGACACACCCGCCTCGGCAAAGCTCGCCATCCTTGCGTGGCACTCCAGCGCCGAGCGGACGATGTTGACGGCGAGGCAAGCGCCGGAGCCTTCGCCGAGCCGCATGCCGAGATCGAGCAGCGGCGGCAGGCTGAGCGCTTCGAGCAGACCGCGATGACCCGATTCGGCCGAGACATGGGCCGCGATGGTGTGGGCGAGGCCGGTTGGATGCAGCTTGGCCAGCGGCGCTGCGGCGGCGGTGCAGACGAAGCCGTCGAGCAGCACGGGTATGCCGAGGTGCCGAGCGGCGAGCGTGGCACCGAAGATGGCGGCGAGTTCGCGGCCGCCGAGTGCTGCGGCAATGCCCAGCGGATCGGCGAGGGCTGCGGCGTGGCGCTTGAGGCCGGCTTCGATGGCGACCACCTTGCGCTTCAGGCCGGCATCATCGACGCCGGTGCCGCGACCGGTCCATTTTTCCGCGCCGCCGCCGAACAGCGCCGCCGAGATGGCGGCGGCCGGCGTGGTGTTGCCGATGCCCATCTCGCCGAAGCAGACGAGGTCGAGGTCTTTCGTTACCGCGTCATAGCCGGCTGAGACAGCCGCGAGAAACGCCGTTTTATCCATCGCCGGTACTTGCGTGAAGTCACCGGTGGGGTGGTCGAGGTCGAGCGGGATGACGTCGAGTTCGGCGCCGGCGATGCGGGCGAGCTGGTTGATGGCAGCACCGCCACCGGCGAAATTCGCCACCATCTGCACGGTGACTTCAGAGGGGAAGGCCGACACGCCTTGCGCGGTGACGCCGTGGTTGCCCGCGAAGACGAAGATTTTCACCCGGTCGAGTCTCGGCATGTCGCGGCCCTGCCAGCGCGCCAGCCATGCGGCGATGCTCTCCAGCCGACCGAGGCTGCCTTGCGGCTTGGTCAGCGTGTCCTGGCGGTTGGCAACCGCCTTTGCGGCTGTATCGCTGCCGGCTGGCAGATCAAGGCAGGCGGCGCGCAGTTCATCGAGGGATTTGAAGGGCATGGGGGCAAAGTCTCCGAAAGGGAATCAGGCCAAAGGGAATCAAGAGAGGGCGACGGAAGCGACGAGCAGCACCGCGATTTCGCTCACCTGCTGCAAGGCGCCGATCGTGTCGCCGGTCTGGCCACCGATCTGGTTGAGGCAAAGGGCGTGAAAGGCGGCAAACAGCAGGCCAAGCAGGATGAGCGCGGCGATGGCGCCGCCGATCCCAAGCAGGAGGAGCGGAATCGCGCCGAGCACGGCGCCGACGATGGCTATTTCGAGCGAGACGGTGCCGGCGCCGGCCGAGAGGCCGTCATCGCGCGCTGGCGGCAAGAGATGCATGAAGGCGCCCAGCAGACCACGCGAGGCCGCATGGGCGGCAACAAGGGCAAAGAGAGCCTGCGTCGGGTCGACCAATTGCGACAGCGCGCTCCAGCGGATGAGCAGCGACAGGGCCAGCGCCATGGCGCCATAAGCGCCGATGCGGCTGTCGCGCATGATCTCCAGTTTGCGGCCGCGCGATTTGCCGCCGCCAAAGCCGTCGGCGACATCGGAAAGCCCGTCCTCATGCAGGCAGCCAGTGGTGACCACCGTTGCGACAAGGGCAAGGGCTGCCGCCGGACCCATGGCAAGGCCAAACCGTTCCGCCGTGGCAAAGACGATCGCGCCGATCAGGCCAACGACAAGGCCGGCGATGGGGGCGGCCCAGATCGCGGCGGCAAGGCTGCGGCCGCGAAAATCGAAGACGGGGAGCGGCAGTCTGGTGAAGAACACCAGGCAGAGCGCGATGTCGTCGAGAATCTGTCGTGGCGAAACGATGATGTTCCGGACCATGAGCCTGATCTTTTCCGAAAACCGGTCGCCATTTTTCGGCATCTTGTTCAGCCCCTCGCAATGGCGTGGAAGAAGGTGCCGCTGACATGGCCGCGCCGGTAGCCGGAGGCGCCGATCGGATTGCCCTGGCCATCGGCGAGGTCGGCCAAAGGCTCATCATTGCCGGTGGCGGTCATCTGCGCATAGTGAAATTCGTGGCCGCGGATCAGCGCGCCTTGCGCCCCCAGCGGGCAGTCGGCGCGCAGCCGTGCCTCGCGGTAGCCGAGGTTCATCTTGCGCTTGGCGAAGCTGGTGGAATGGCCGAGCAGGCCGAGCATGCGATGCGTCTCACCCGATGCATCCTCCAGCGCTTCGCCGAGCACCATGAAGCCGCCGCACTCGCCGTGAATGGGCTTCGTCGCGGCAAATCTTGCCATGCCGGTTTTGAACGTCTCCGCCGCTGCGAGCTTGCCGGTATGAAGCTCGGGATAGCCGCCGGGCAGCCAGCAGACATCGCAGCTGTCGTCAGGCGCTTCATCGGCAAGCGGCGAGAACGGAACGATTTCCGCGCCGGCCTTGCGCCAGTAGGCGGCGACATGCGGGTAGAGGAAGGTGAAGGCGGCATCTTCGGCCAGCGCGATGCGTTGGCCTGGCGGCTGCAGCGCGCCGGCGAAACCGCCGGGCGCCGGGGCGAGGGGCGTTGCCAGCGCCATGATCGCGTCGAGATCGAGCGACTTCTCCGCCATATCAGCCAGCCGGTCGAGATGCGCCATCAGATCATCATACTCGCCGGCCTGGACGAGGCCGAGATGGCGTTCGGGCAGATTGAGCGTGGGATCGCGTAAAATGGCGCCCACGACGGGCAGGCCGATCGCCTCGATGGCGTCGCCGGACAGCCGGCGGTGGCGCTCGCTGCCCAGCCGGTTGAGCACGACGCCGGCCATACGGACATCCGGATCGTAGGTGGCAAACCCCTTGGCGACGGCCGCAGCCGTGGTCGATTGTCCGGACACGTCGAGCACCAGCAGCACCGGCAGGCCGTAGAGCCGGGCGAGGTCGGCGGCAGAGCCGGTGCGGCCCGGCGCGGCCGGAATGCCGTCGAACAGGCCCATCGCGCTCTCAAGGATGACGAAATCGGTGTCGTCGGCCTGTTGCGCGGCCAGCGCATTGAGCAGCGACGGAGGCATCGCCCAGCTGTCGAGATTGACGCCGGAAAGCCCGGTGGCGGCAGTATGAAAACCGGGATCGATATAGTCGGGGCCGGATTTGGCGCCACGCACTTTAAGCCCGCGCCGGGTGAGCGCGCGCAAAATGCCGATGGTGACGCTGGTCTTGCCCGAGCCGGAGCGCGGCGCGCCGATGATGATGGCGCGGGCGGTCATGCCTGCGCCGCCAGTGCCGCGCGCATGGCGACGATGCCGCCGACCACGATCAGCGCCGGCGAGGCAAGGCCTGCGGCGGCTGCTTCCTCGGCAATGGTGGCGAGCGTCGCAACGACGGTTCGCTCCTGCGGCGTCGTCGCGGCGACGATCACCGCCGCCGGCGTCGATGGCGCCAGCCCGCCGTCGAGCAATGCGGCTGCGATCAGCGGCAGATTGGCCATGCCCATATAGACGACGACTGGCTGGCCGGTGCGGGCGATCGCCGCCCAGTCGAGGTCGTCATCGGTGCCGGCGGCATGGCCGGTCGCCAGGATCACCGCCTTGTTGATGCCGCGCATGGTGGCCGGAATGCCGGTCGCGGCCAGCGCGCTGAGGCCCGAGGTCAGGCCGGGCAAGACCAGGAAGGGGATATCTTCCCGCGCGAGCGCCAGCGCCTCTTCGCCGCCTCGGCCGAAAATATAGGGGTCGCCGCCCTTCAGCCTGACGACGCGGCGGCCTTCACGCGCCAATCTGACCAGCAATGCGGTGATGTCGTCCTGCTTCATCGACGGTTTTCCGCCGCGTTTGCCGGCGAAGAACAGCTCGGCATTTTCCGCAACCGCGACGACATCGGGCGAAACCAGCGCGTCGTAGACCAGCGCATCTGCCTCGGCCAACGCCGCCAGCACTTCCAGCGTCAGGCAGCCGGGGTCGCCGGGGCCGGCCCCAGCCAGCCAGACATGGCCCGGCTCAAGCCGGCGCGGCTTGAAGTTCAGCCGCGACAGAGCCTGTTCGAGCGTGGCGTTCTCGCCGTTGGTTTTGGTGCTGCCGCTCACAATCCGTCCCGTCCGCGAAAACGCCGCTGGTAGTGGGCGTCGTACAATGAACTCTCGCCAAAGCCTTCCGCCGCCAGCGAGCGGCCGACGAAGATGATCGCCGTGCGCTCCATCGGATCGGCGGCGAGCTGTGCCTCGATGGTCGCCAGCGTGCCGGTCAGCACGCGCTCGTCCGGCCAGGAAGCGCGGAAGACGATCGCCACCGGGCAATCGCCGCCATAGTGCGGTGTCAGTTCAGCGACGACGCGGTCGATGGCGTGGATGGCCAGATGAATGGCCAGCGTGGCGCCGGTGCGGCCGAAGCCGGCCAGCGTTTCGCCGGGCGGCATCTTTGACGCACGTCCGGAGACGCGGGTCAGCACCAGGCTTTGCGCGACTTCGGGAATGGTCAGTTCGCGGCGCAGTGCGGCAGCGGCAGCAGCGAAGGAGGGCACGCCCGGCGTCAGAGTGTAAGGGATGCCGTGCTTTTCCAGCCGGCGGATCTGCTCGGCAACGGCGCTCCACACCGACAGGTCGCCGGAATGCAGGCGGGCGACGTCATGGCCTGATTTGTGGGCGTCGAGGTAGGCGGCCTCGATCTCGTCGAGCGACATCGGTGCGGTGTCGATCAGTTTCGTCCCTGGCGCGCAATGCTGCAGCAATTCAGGCGCGACGATCGAGCCGGCGTGGAGGCAGACCGGACAGCTTGCCAGAAGCCTGGCACCGCGCAGCGTGATGAGGTCGGCGGCGCCCGGACCGGCGCCGATGAAATGGACGGTCATTCAGCATCTCCGCTGATGGCGATGGCACAGGTGACCGGGCCGAGCACAATGCGGGGACCGAGCAGCCTGGCGCCTTTGCTGGCGACCGCAAGGGCGGATGCCTCGGAAACCGAGGGCGTGCCGGCGAGTTCTTGCGAGAGGCTGGAACTGCTGAGCGTGCCCGGCGAGGCGGCTTGAAGTGCTGCGTCATCGACGATGATGACCGGAAGGTTGAGCGTGCGGCCAGCGGCAGCGATCGCATCTTCATCCTTCTTGAGCGCGGCGGTTGCCAGGGCCGAAAGAGCCGTCATCGCCAGCCCGTGTGCTGCGAGAGCGGATTCAATCGCTGCAAGCACCTCTTCAACGCTCACGCCTTTTCGGCTGCCGATGCCCGCGACCATCATGGCTTCACCCAGCTCCACTGCGTGACCGGCATGGCCGGCCGCCATGCCTGCATCGAGCCGACCGGAGACGCGCGGGAGATGTTGATCCGGGTGAGATCGCCACCGAGTTTCGTGTGCTGCGCGAGAAGCAGGGCCTCCATCTCCAGCGTCACCGCATTGGCAACCAGGCGGCCGCCTGAGCGCAGCGCCTTGATGGCGGCCTTCAACACGCCGGTGTCGCTGCCGCCGCCGCCGATGAAGATCGCGTCCGGCGTGTCCAGCCCGGCAAGTGCCTTGGGCGCGCTGCCTTCCACCACGACAAGGCCGGGAACGCCACAGGCAGCGGCGTTGCGACCAATGCGGGCGGCGCGGATCGGGTCGGCTTCGATGGCAATAGTGCGCATCAGGGGGTGGGCCAGCATCCATTCGATGCCGATGGAGCCGGAGCCGGCGCCGATATCCCACAGCAATTCGCCGCGCCTCGGCGCCAGCGCCGACAGGGTGATGGCGCGGATTTCGCGCTTGGTGATCTGGCCATCATGATCGAACAGATGATCGGCAAGGCCTACCGTGAGCGGCAGCACGCGCGCCTGAGGGTTCGAATCAATCTCGATCGCCAGCACGTTGAGCGGATTGATGTTTTCCAGATCGAAGGCATCAGCGCGGACGGTGCGCTGCGCTTCCTTTGGCCCGCCAAGAGCCTCCAGGACCGTCAGCCGTGAGGCGCCGAAATCGAGTTCGGTGAGCAGACGGGCAATTGCCGCTGGCGCTTCGGCATCCGACGTCAATGCCAGGATGCGCGCATTCGGCTGCAGCAGCGGACGGATCAGGTCGAGCGGACGGCCATGCAGCGAGATCGTCTCGATGTCCTGCAGCGCCCAGCCCAGGCGGGCGGCCGCCAGCGAAATGGCTGACGGCGCAGGGATGACATGCATCGCCTGTGGCTTCACTTTGCGGGCGAGGGTCGCGCCGACCCCGTGGAAGAAGGGATCGCCGGAGGCGAGCACGCAGACTTTGCTGCCGGCAAGCGCCAACACGTCGCTCATTCCCGCATCGAAAGGGACCGGCCAGGGGCAGGGCTTGCCGTTGGCGAAGGATGCGACCAGCGCCAGATGCCGCTTGCCGCCAAAGATGAACTCTGCTTCGGCGATCCGCTGCTTGGCCTCGTCACCGAGACCCGCTAAACCGTCCTCGCCGATGCCGACGATTGTGAGCCATCGTGAGTTGAGCTCGGCACCGCGCGGACCCTCAGCAGGCATGATGACCCACCGCATTCTGATCCTCGGCGGCACCACGGAAGCCCGGCAACTGGCCGGAAGGTTGGCCGCGCGTACCGATTGCTCGGTTAGTCTGTCGCTGGCCGGCCGCACCGAAAACCCGATCGCCCAGAACGTGCCGACAAGGGTCGGCGGTTTTGGTGGTGCTGGCGGGCTGGCGGCCTATCTCAATGACATGCGGATCGACCTGCTGATCGATGCCACGCATCCCTATGCGGCGCGGATCTCGGCCAATGCAGCGCAAGCGGCACGCATGGCCGGCGCGCCGATTTTCGCATTGCGGCGTCCCGGCTGGGAGCCTGTCGAAGGCGACCGCTGGACTCAGGTTGATGCGGTCGGCGAGGCCGTGCAAGCGCTTGGCGCCAAGCCGCGCCGCGTTTTCCTGGCGTTCGGTAGGCAAGAGGTCGCCGCGTTCGAGGCCGCACCCCAGCACCACTATCTCATCCGCAGCGTCGATGCGGTCGAGCCGAAGCTGGCCGTTGCCGACGCTGACTATCTGCTGGCGCGCGGGCCGTTCCTTGAGACGGACGAACGCGTCTTGCTCGAAAACCATCGCATCGATGTCGTCGTGTCGAAGAACAGCGGCGGCGCCGCTACCTATGGCAAGATTGCCGCGGCGCGGGCGCTGGGCATCGAGGTGGTCATGGTGCGCAGGCCGGCCTTGCCGGACGTGCCTTCGGCTGAAACCGTCGAAGCGCTGGCCGCGCTTATTGATCAACTTGGGGTCGATCATTTTGTCGAGCCCGCTGCCGAACGCGGCGTGTAGACCAGCGCCGGTCTATCGCCACGCTTGATGATCCGGGTTTCCGGCGAGCCGATGATGATGCAGGTCGCCATGTCGGCCTTTTGCGCGTCGACGTCGGCCAGCAGGAACACCTCGATGCGTTCGTCCGGCCGGCCGGCGGCGCGGCCGAAGATGACCGGCGTGGTGCCGGGCAGGATTGCGGTCAGGCACTCGAAGGCGCGGCCTAGCTGCCAGGGGCGGGCCTTGCTGATCGGGTTGTAGAGCGCGATGACGAAGCCGGCGCCGGCCGCAGCCAAGAGGCGCAGTTCGATCAGGTCCCATGGCTTCAGATTGTCGGACAGGGAGATGGCGCAGAAATCGTGGCCGAGCGGCGCGCCGATGCGGGCGGCAACCGCGAGCATGGCGGTGATGCCCGGCACAACGGCGATATCGACCGCACGCCATTCGGCGGGACCAGCCTCGATCGCCTCGCAGACGGCGGCGGCCATGGCGAAGACGCCGGGATCGCCACCCGAAACCACGGCGACGTCATGGCCCTCGGCCGCCTTGATCAAGGCATCCTTGGAGCGGGCGAGCTCCTCGCGATTGTCTGAGGCGACGCGGGTCTGGTCCGGGCGCAGCTCCAGCCGGTCGAGATAGGGTTTGTAGCCATAGAAGAATTTCGCTTCCGCGACGGCGCGGCTGGCCTCCGGCGTGACCTGATCGGCATTGCCAGGCCCGAGGCCGATGACGGTGATACGGCCGCTCATGCCTGCGCCCCCAGCACGCCGGGCCGGCCGGACCAGCCGGCGACCAGCACAATGGCGAAGTAGGGCGCCTTGTCGTCCTGTTTGTCGGCAAGCTTCATCGACACGCTGCCGGCCATGGTGCCGCGCTCAACATAGATGGCGCGCGTCAGCTTGCCGGTCGCTTCCAGCGCCCGCCTGATCTTCGGCAGGTTGCGGCCGACCTTCATGATGACGGCGGCATCGGTGTCGGCGAGGCGACGCGTCAGTTCGAACTCGCTCATCGTGCCGGGCAAAACCGTCAGCACGTCGTCACCCTGGACGATCGGTAAACCGGTCTGCGACCAGCAGCCGGACATTGCGGTGACACCGGGAATGACTTCCGTGGGGAAACGATGAGCGAGGCGCACATGCAGATGCATGTAGGAGCCGTAGAAAAGCGGGTCGCCTTCGGACAGAACCGCTACCATCCTGCCGGCTTCGAGATGTTCGGCGACCTTCTCGGCCGACTCTTCATAGAAGCCTGTGATCTGCGAGCGGTAGTCGTCGTGGCCCTTGTCGATTTCGGTGGTCACAGGATAGAGCAGTGGCAGTTCCAGCATGTCCGGCCGGAAGCGCGCTTCGACGATGGCGCGGGCATTGCTGTTGTTGCCGCGCTTGGCGAAATAGGCGACGACATCGGCTTCGGCCAAGGCCCGCGCGGCCTTGAGCGTCAACAGTTCGGGGTCGCCGGGACCGGTGCCGACGCCGACAAGCCTTCCTTTGGGAAGCGCGTTCACAGGCCGGGCCTCGCCAGGGAATTGAGCGCGGCGGCGGTCATGGCGCTGCCGCCAAGCCGGCCGCGTACGATGGCATAGGGAACGCCATAGGAATTCTCGGCCAGCTGGTCCTTCGATTCGGCGGCACCGACGAAGCCGACCGGCATGCCGATGATGGCCGCCGGCTTCGGCGCACCATCGCGCAGCTTTTCCAGGAGATAGAACAGTGCGGTCGGTGCATTGCCGATGGCGACCACCGAACCGGCCATGCGCTCGCCCCACAGGTCGATCGCGGCGGCCGAGCGGGTGTTGCCGATCGCCTTGGCGATGTCATGCGTGCGCGGGTCGCGCAGCGTGCAGATCACCTCGTTGCCGGCGGGCAGCCTGGCGCGGGTGACGCCATGCGAGACCATCTCCGCGTCACAGAAGATCGGCGCGCCGGCCGCCAGAGCGGCGCGGGCGGCAGCAACGAAATCAGGTGAAAAAACAAAATGGCTCGACGCTTCGACCTGGCCGCAGGCATGGATCATGCGGATGGCGACATCAGCCTCGGCTTCGGAAAAACGCGAGAGGTCGGCCTCGGCGCGGATGATGGCGAAGGAGCGCTCGTAGATCGCCGTGCCGTTGTGAATGTAGTCGTAGGCGGCCATGCTCATTTCCGTTTTTCACTTTGGGCCTGTCGGTAAGCCTCGGCGATTGCTGCCGGCCCGAGCCTTGTCAGGCAAGCGGCGGCGGTTTCGCCTTCAAATCGTGCGCTGCGGATCACGGCAGCAACGCGACTGAAGCCGCGCGCGGCGTCATAGCCCGGCCTGTAGCCGGCAGGAAGGGCCTTTGCCGTCGCGTTCACGACAAGTCCGGCTCCATTTTCGCCGCCGACGATTGTGAGTGCCGCCGGGCCGGGATGGGCGCAGCCCTTAGCACAGCCGGAAATGTGCAAGGTGAAGTCGAGGATGTCGGCATTTTCAGCGGCAATCGTTTCGGCGATGTCGCGCGTGGCGATGCGGCCGGAAGCGCAGGCCGGCGTGCCGGGGCACGCGGCGATGCGCGTGCGCGGGTCGGTGGGAGAGGTGACGAAGCCGAGGGTGGCGGCGGTTTGTTGGAGGGGCTCGTTGGCGGTTGCCGGTTGGCCAAGGAAGAGCAGAGCGCGGCCTGGGGCGAGGCGGATTTCGGTGGTGCCGAAGGCGAGGGCGCTTTGGGCGAGGGCGATAATTTTGTCGGCTGGCATGCTGCCGTAGGGGAGACCGATGCCGAGGGCGAAAGTGTCGCCGGCTAAGGGGAAAAGGCCGATAGGTTTGCGCGGGGCGCCCCCCTCTGTCCTGCCGGAGGAGGGCGCCTCGCGCAAACTTGTCAGGTATAGCCAACCGGCGAGAGACGCCAATTGCCGTTCCGACAAATCACGCGCATGGGCGTCGCGGCCCTTCTCGGCAACCATTCGGAGAGCAGCGACAGTGATGTCGCGCGCTGCATTGTCATCAACCGTCGCAAGCAGTTTCGCGCTTTGGCCGTCCACAGCGACAGATACAGTCCATAGAACGCCTTCGTTGCTCTGCACCGCCGTCAGCCGCACATCGGCCGTCACCGCATCCATCGTCAGTTGCCCGCCACCATCCACGACAACCGAAACCTTCGGTCCAAGCCTTGGCGTCAGCCCTGCGTCCTCGATCGCCACCCTGATCCGCTCCGCCAGCAGCCGGGGATCGGCGATCTCTTGCGGATCGATGCCCGCCAGCGGTCCGGTCTCGACCGGCACGCCGGTGCGCACCGCAATGCCAAGTGCATCCACCTCCGCCGCCAGCAGCGCAGCACTTTCCGTTGTCAGACCGCGTATCTGCAAACTACCGCGCGCGGTGACTTCCATGATGCCGTTGCCATGCCGCAAGGCGGATTCGGCCAGCCCAATCAACAGTTTCGGCGATAAGCCTCCAGAAGAGGGGCCTCCGGCAACAGGATTGAGCCGCACCAACAGCCCATCGCCGGTCTGCATCGGCGCCGACAAAGCCGGGCAGGCACCGCGACGCGAGAAGGCGTTCATGCCGCCACCCCGAGCGCCTCGGCCTCGGCAATCAGCGCGGCGAGATCATCGTCGATGGAATTGCGCAAGGGATGCCAGAGGCCACGCCGGCGCGCCGAGAGAAAACGCTCGGCAATGACTTTCGCGGCGGCCGGGTTTTCACGCAGGATGAACGCGCGGACCAGGGGATCGCCGACATAGGCGTCGTGCACGGCCTCGATCAGCGCACCCGATATGGCATGGGTGGTTTCGGCGAAACCGACCAGCCGGTCGACCGTCTCTGCGAATTCCGATGCGCCGCGCGGGCCGTGGCGCATCTGGCCCGATATGAAGCGCGGATTGACGGCGCGGGCACGCACGACGCGTGACACGGCCTCGCTGACCGAGCGCGGCTTCGGCTTTTGCGGGTCCGTCGTGTCCAGCACGATGACGTCGGCATTCCTGCCGAGAGCTGCCAGCGCTGCCGAAAAACCGCCGATAAAGGCGACATCGGCGGAGCCTTCGAGAATGTCGCGACCGGGGTCGTCGCCGGTGTGGACGAGAAGATCGGCTTCGGCGATGCGGCCCTCGAAGGCGCCGGGTGTCGAGATGCCTTCGCCGCCTTCGCCGCCATAGGCATGCGAGGTGGCATCGAGATAGGCGCGGCCAATCTCTTCGCGCGCTGCCCAGTCGCCTCGGGACAAAATATCCTCGACGCCGGCACCGTAAGTGCCGGGCGAGGTGCCGAAGATGCGCGGGCTGATCTTGCCGTCGGCGCGGGTCCTGGCCGCGAGCGGGTTTTCCGAATCGTCCTCGTCGCGCGCGGCAACGGCGTTGGCGGCGGCGTCGATCAGTGCGATCTGGGTCGGGAACATGTCGCGGAACAGGCCTGAGATGCGCCAGGTGACGTCGACGCGTGGGCGACCGAGCGTGGCCGGCGGCAGCACTTCGATGCCGGTGATGCGGCCGGTGGCGTGATCCCATTGCGGCCGGCAGCCCATCAGCGCCAAGCCTTGCGCGATCTCCTCGCCGCCTGTGCGCAGCGAGGCCGAGCCCCAGAGATCGATGACCAGCGAGCGCGGCCAGTCGCCATGCGACTGCATATAGCCGCGCACGACTTCTTCCGCAGCCGCCCTGCCGAGATCATAGGCGGTGGGCGTCGGCATGGTGCGCGGGTCTGACGTGAACAAATTGCGGCCGGTCGGCAGCACGTCGGAACGTCCACGCGCGGGCGCGCCGGCCGGGCCGGCCTTGACGTGACGGCCATCGAGCGCGGCGACCAGCGCCGCCTTTTCAGCCTCGGCACTCTGTCGGCGCATGGCGTCAGGCTCATCGTCGGGCGCGCGGCCATAGATATGCAGCCCGTCCTTGATGGCGAAATCCTTGAGGTCGCAGAGCCAGGCATCGATCCGGCGCAACGCCTCGTCGGGGGCATCGGTCCCGGCGACGCCGGCTTCGGAGGCGAGGCCGGTCATTTGCGCTGTGTCGACGATCAGCTTGGCCAGGCGGTCGCGGCGGCGGCGGTCGAGCCCGTCGGCCTGGGCGTATTCGTCGACCAGGCGCTCGAGTTTGTGCTGGTTTTCGTCCAAACCGGCGCCGGTCAGCGGCGGTGGCAGATGTCCGAGGGTGACGGCGGCAATGCGCCGCTTGGCCTGCGCCGCCTCGCCGGGATTCGAGACGATAAAGGGATAGATCACGGGTAATGCGCCGGTGACGATCTCGGGAAAGCAGGTTTGCGACAGCGCGACCGTCTTGCCGGGCAGCCATTCCAGCGTGCCGTGGGCGCCGACATGGATCAGCGCGTGGACACCGAGCGATTTGCGCAGCCACAGGCCGAAGGCGAGCAACGCGTGGCGCGGCGGTAGGGTCGGGTCGTGGTAATCGGCGCGGCGGTCGGCTGAGCGGCCGCGATCGGGGGCGAGCGCCACGGTGATGTTGCCGAAGGTGGCGGCGCGGAAGGGGAAGCTTGCGGAGATTGGCGCTTGAGCACCCCCCTCTGTCCTGCGGGACATCTCCCCCTCAAGGGGGGAGATTGGCAGGTCGGGCGCCGGATCTCCCTTTGCAACGGTCGCTATTGGCGAGGGCGGTAATGACGGCGTGATCTCCCCCCTTGAGGGGGAGATGTCCCGCAGGACAGAGAGGGGGGCCTCTCGCAAACCTGTCTCTTCTGCCTTGCCCCATGCCGCTTCTACTGCGGCAATTGCCTCGGCCGGCAACCCTTTCGAGAGCCCGAGATAGTCGTCCAGCCCCAGCCCACCATCGCCCCGCTCCAGCAAATCCAGCAATTCACGCGGCGTTTGCGGAATCCCTTCAACGACATAGCCCTGTTCGCTGAGGCCATACAGCATGGCCAGCACACTCGACGGCACGTCGAGGCCGACCGCATAGCCAGTCCTGCCCGGCGCGCTTGGGTAATCCGGGATCAGGATGGCCAGCTTGCGCTCGGCGCGGGGCGTCCCCTGCAGTTTGATGAAGGCCGCCACACGGTCCGCCACCTGCGCCACGCGATCCGGTTCCGGCCGGTTGGCGAAGGCGCGATGGCCGAGCGCCGGATCAACTTCGCTCTCGCCCTTGAAGGAAATCGCGCCGGCGAGGATGCGGCCGTCGAGTTCGGGCAGCACGACATGCATGGCAAGGTCGGCGGGCGCCAGGCCGCGCTGGTTGTTTTTCCAGACGTCGAGGCGGGTGGTGGCGACGATGACCTGGAAGACGGGCACGCCGGCGCGGTCGAACAGGGTTTCGACACCGGGTTCGGCACCGGAGGCGAAGGCGGTCGCGGTGATGATGGCAGCGGGGTTCAGGGAGGCGAGGGCTGTTTCCACGAAGGCCAGGGATGTCTGGTCTTTCAGGCTGGAGACGAAGATGGGGACCGGGAGCATGCCGCGTTGGCGCAGCGCTTCAAAAAGGGCGTCGATGGGCGCGACATCTGCGGCGAGCAGCATCGAGCGGTAGAACAGGATCGGCACGACCTTTCCCTCCACCTCGAGGGGAGGGTGGCCCGCAGGGCCGGGTGGTGCGACCGGGCGCGACGTTTCTTTGAGTCGGCGCGTTTCGGAGAGGACCCCACCCCCGGCCTGCGGCCGGGCCCTCCCCACTAGGGGGAGGTGGACGCCGCCGCGGTTCGGCTCGTAGTAGCCCGCTTTCGGCACGCTGACCGGCTCGGTGACAGCTGCCTCCGCCCCCGCCAACCTTCCCAGCCTGCGCACCAGCGCGCTCATATTGGCCGGGCCGCCCTCACGGAAATAGCCGAGCAGGCTATCCAATTCCTCACGCGGCAGTGTCGAGGCTTCGATCAAGCGCAGATCCTCGTCGTGGCTTTCACCCGGAAGCAGCGCCAGTTTGATGCCGCGTTCGCGGGCCGTCGCGGCAAGCTGGTCGCAGCCGTAGCGCCACCAGTCGTAGCCGCCGAGGATGCGCACCAGGATGATTTTGGCGTGGCGGGCGACGCTGTCGACCCAAAGGTCGACGGACATGGGGTGGCGCAGGTCGCGTAGCGCCGCCAGCCGCATCGAGGGCAGGCGGCCGGCATCCGCCTTCCACGCGGCTGCAAGGCCGGCGAGGTCGCTGTCGGTGAAGGACAGGGCCACGATATCCGCCGGCGTCTGCCGCAGATCGACCGGCTCGGCGAGATCGTCGAGCGAGGCGGAGGTCGTGGTTAGGATGTGCATCGCGGCCCGTGTCTGAAATCAGCCGGCGAGTATACGCTCGATTGCCGGGCGGTTCAGCCCCTTGAGGCCGATGACGACGAGGCGTGAGCGGCGGTCGTCCTCAGCCGTCCAGGCGCGGTCGTAGTAATGATTGACGCGCGGGCCGACGGCCTGCAGCAAAAGCCGCATCGGCTTGCCGCCGACCTCGACGAAGCCTTTCACGCGCAGCACGTTTTCCTGTTCGGCGGCGGTGGCGACACGCTTTGCCAGCTCGTCGGGATTGGCGACCGAGGCAATGTCGACGATGAAGGTGTCGAAGTCGTCATGCTCGTGGTCGAAGGCGCCGTCATGATGGGACTTGCGGTTTTCGATATCGTCCTCGACGGCGAGCCCGAGGCCGAGCAGCACCGAGGAATCGACCTTGCCATGCGACGTCGGCACGATTTTTACCGCGCGGGCGGAATGTTCATTGATGATGGCGTTGGCGCGGGCCGAACCGGCGGCATCCATCAGGTCGCTCTTCGACAGGATGATCAGGTCGGCACAGGCGATCTGGTCCTCGAACACCTCCTCGACCGGGTCGTCATGGTCGAGTGAGTCGTCGGCAGTCCTCTGCGCCTGCAAGGCGTCGATGTCGTTGGCGACGCGGCCTTCGGCCAGCGCCGGGCCGTCGACCACGGCGATCACGCCGTCGACGGTCACGCGGCTCTTCACCGTCGGCCACTGAAAAGCCTGGACCAGCGGCTTGGGCAGGGCCAGGCCCGAGGTTTCGATCAGGATATGGTCGACCTTCGGCGTCAGCGACAGGATCTTGTCGAGCGCCGGCACGAAATCGTCGGCGACGGTACAGCAGATGCAGCCATTGGCCAGTTCGACGATGTTTTCCTCGGGGCAGGTGTCGATGCCGCAGCCTTTCAAAATCTCCCCGTCGATGCCGATGTCGCCGAACTCGTTGACGATAATGGCAATGCGCTTGCCGCCGGCGTTTTCCAGGAGGTGGCGAACCAGCGTCGTCTTGCCGGCGCCGAGAAAGCCGGTGACGACGGTGCAGGGTACACGGGAGACGGAAGCGCTCATGGTTGGTCCTTCAGCATGTCGAGAGGTGGAATACGCGCCACGAGGCCGCGCTTGAGGGAATCAGGCCGGCCGCGCCATGGGATGAGGCCGTCCGTCGAAGTGGCGAAGAGCTTTGCGCCAGTGACGAGGTCGGCGCCACTGGTCAGGGTCAGGTCGCCAAACACATAGCTCCAGCAGCCATCGCGCAGGATGGCCGCACTGAGACGGCGCTTGCAATTGCCGAGGCATTCGACCGTGCGAACGCGGATCGTGTCGGCCGCTGCGGCTTGGCGCGTATCTTCGGCCAAAAGTTCGCCGGCACGCGGATGGGCATCCGAGCCGGTTTCATCGCGGCAGGAGGCGCAGACAATGACGGTGACGCCGGCCAAAGCATCGCCATCGGCGGACGGAATATCCGCTGTGCCAGCCGAAAAACTGCTGTAGTGGTCCAAAAACCGGGCTCCTTGCCCGGAAACCCGCCGGGCGATCGGATTATCTTGTCGCAGACGGCAGGTCTCCTGGCTCGCGAGTCATCGCCTTGGGTGCCGCCTTCCCGGGAACCTCCCAGTGGCTTTCGGCCTTGGCTCTTCGCTTACAGTTGCGGGGACAGCCGCGGATTTGGGGTTTTGTCCCGCACCGCATTCCCTCTTAGCCCTTGCCGTTGCGGGCAAGGGACCGTCTGGAGCGGATTTAGGCTTTTGCAGGCGGCGGTGTCAACGCGCGGCTACGACACCGCCATGTCGGCCAGCGCCGGGCCCAGATCGCCGGCGGGGGTCACTTCCATCCGTTCAAGGCCGAGCCAGCCCTGCATCTGCTTCAATTCCTCGAAGAGTTGCGCCGCGGTTTCAGGCGGCGCGCCGGGCTCGGGGTAGGCCGCGTGCACGCGCAGGACGCTCGCCGGGCGGTCGGCCTTGAGGTCGACGCGTGCGACGATCCTGTCGCCGAGCAGGAAGGGCAGGACGTAATAGCCGTATTGCCGCTTTTCGGCCGGTGTGTAGATCTCGATGCGGTAGTGGAAATCGAACAGCCGCTCCGAGCGCGATCGTTCGAAGACGACCGGATCGAACGGCGCCAGCAAGGCGCGGGCCTCGATTTTTCGGGGCAAACGGGCGTCCCTGTGAAGGTAAGCCGGCTTGTCCCAGCCTTCGACGCGCACCGGCACCAGTTCGCCGGTCTCGACCAGTTCCTCCAGCCGGCCCTTCATGTCGGCCGGCGACAGGCGGAAATAGTCGCGCAAATCGCCTGATGTCGCGACGCCGTGGGCGCGGGCCGAAATGCGCAGCAATTCGCGATGCGCGTCCTCGGGGGCCGGTACCGGCAGGTCGAGGATCGCTTGCGGCAGCACGCGCTCCGGCAGGTCGTAGAAGCGCTCGAAGCCGCGGCGGTGCGCCGTGGTGATGCGCCCGGCCCAGAACAGCCATTCGAAGGCGTGCTTGGCATGGCTCCAGCCCCACCAACCACCCGAACCCTTCTGGCCCTCGAGCGCCGAAGCAGCGATCGGGCCGCGCGCGACGACCTCGCGGTAGATCTCTTCTATATAGGCGGCGTGCTCGCGGCCCCATTTGGCCAGCCCCAGATACATCTCGTCGCCTTGCTCGGCGCGCTGCATGCGCCAGCGCATCAGCGGGTAGGTCTCGACCGGCAGGAAGGAGGCCTCGTGCGCCCAGTATTCGAACACCGTGCGCTTGCGTGTCACGGCGGCATTGTCGAGCAGGGCGAGAGGGTAGGGGCCGAGGCGCGAATAGAGCGGCATATAATGCGCGCGCACCACCGCGCTGACGGAATCGATCTGCAGCAGGCCGGTGCGGGAGAGGACACGGGCGAAGTGGCGGCGATCGGGCGTACCATTTGGGCGGGGAGCGAGAAATCCCTGAGCGGCGAGCGCGATGCGCCGGGCCATGGCAAGCGAGATCTTTTCCTTCATTCGGATGCGACTCTTATGGCTCGTTTGCCGTCATACAGACGGGTGATTCCAGCCCATGCTAGCAGGGTTTTGGCGGTAACCCTGTCAGGAGACAAAAGTGGAGTACAAAATGAAGGAAATCAAACAGGAGCTGATCGGACCAGTTTAGCGCGACATGCCGTCCAGGCCGGTGTTTTGAACAAGGTTTGACTTGCTTCGCTGGAAGTGCTGCGCTAACCCTCGCCGCGTTGCAGCATAGGCTCCTTAAAACGGTTCAGCGGTTAAACTGTCACGCTTCCGCATTAAGGTCCGGTGCTGTAATCAAAGTGGATTGGCTCCAACGGAAAGCCGAGCATGAACGCACTCCTCAGTTCGTACCTGCCCATCGTCCTGTTCATCGGCGTGGCACTGGTCGTCGGCCTGGCGCTGCTGGCCGCACCGTTCCTGGTGGCCTACCGCAATCCCGATCCCGAAAAGCTTTCCGCCTACGAGTGCGGTTTCAACTCGTTCGACGACGCCCGCATGAAATTCGACATCCGTTTCTACCTGGTGTCGATCCTGTTCATCATCTTCGACCTGGAAGTGGCCTTCCTGTTTCCCTGGGCCGTATCCTTCTCGAAGATCGGCATGCTCGGCTTCTGGTCGATGATGGTGTTTTTGGCAGTGCTGACCATCGGCTTTGCCTATGAATGGAAAAAAGGAGCGCTGGAATGGGATTGAACGACAGTTCAGGCACCCTCGTCGCGCCGAAGCCGAAGGGCATCATCGATCCCAACACCGGCCGGCCGGTGGGGGAGGACGATCCCTTCTTCCTCGAAATCAACAATGAGCTTGCCGACAAGGGGTTTCTGGTCACCTCGACCGAGGCACTGATCACCTGGGCACGCAGCGGCTCCTTGATGTTCATGACCTTCGGTCTGGCCTGCTGCGCGGTCGAGATGATCCACACCTCGATGCCGCGCTACGATTCGGAGCGGTTCGGTGTTGCGCCGCGCGCGTCGCCGCGCCAGTCCGACATCATGATCGTCGCCGGCACGCTGACCAACAAGATGGCGCCGGCACTGCGCAAGGTCTACGACCAGATGCCGGAGCCGCGCTACGTCATCTCGATGGGCTCCTGCGCCAATGGCGGCGGCTACTACCACTATTCCTATTCGGTGGTGCGCGGCTGCGACCGCATCGTGCCGGTCGACATCTATGTGCCCGGCTGCCCGCCGAGCGCCGAAGCCCTGCTCTACGGCATTCTTCTCTTGCAGAAGAAAATCCGCCGCACCGGCACGATCGAACGGTAAATCCATGGCCGCATCCCTTAGCGAACTGTCGACCTATCTCGGCGAAAAGCTGATCGGCCGCGTCAATGACGCGGCGATCGCCTATGGCGAGCTGACCATCCATGTCGAGCCGGGCGATCTCATCGAAGTGGTGACTTTCCTGCGCGACGATGCGCGTTGCCAGTTCATCTCGATCATCGATGTCTGCGGCGCCGACTATCCGTCGCGCGCCAAGCGCTTCGACGTCGTCTACCACCTGCTTTCGCCGAAACAGAATGTCCGCATCCGTGTCAAGGTTCTGGCCGATGAGGAGACAATGGTGCCGTCGATCACCGGTGTTTTCCCCGGTGCCGACTGGTTCGAGCGCGAGACCTATGATCTTTATGGCGTGCTGTTTTCGGGCCATCCCGATCTGCGCCGCCTGCTGACCGATTACGGCTTCGAAGGCCATCCGCTGCGCAAGGATTTCCCACTGACCGGCTTCGTCGAAGTGCGCTACGACGACGAAGCTAAGCGCGTCATCTACGAGCCGGTCGAGCTCAAGCAGGAATTCCGCAATTTTGATTTTCTTTCCCCTTGGGAAGGCACGGATTACGTGCTGCCCGGGGACGAAAAAGCCAAGACGAATTGAGGCGCCAGAATGGCTGAAACCTCCGTCCGCAATTTCAACATCAATTTCGGGCCGCAGCACCCTGCGGCGCATGGCGTTTTGCGCCTTGTGCTGGAGCTGGACGGCGAAGTCGTCGATCGCGTCGATCCGCATATCGGACTTTTGCACCGCGGCACCGAGAAGCTGATCGAGGCAAAAACCTATCTTCAGGCTGTGCCTTATCTCGACCGGCTCGACTATTGCGCGCCGATGAACCAGGAGCACGCCTTCGCGCTCGCCGCCGAGCGCCTGCTCGGCATCGAGGTGCCGAGGCGCGGCCAGTTGATCCGCGTGCTCTATTGCGAAATCGGCCGCATCATGTCGCACATCCTCAATGTGACGACGCAGGCGATGGACGTCGGCGCGCTGACGCCGCCGCTATGGGGTTTCGTCGAACGCGAAAAGCTGATGGTGTTCTATGAGCGGGCTTCCGGTTCGCGCATGCATGCCGCCTATTTCCGTCCCGGCGGTGTGCACCAGGACCTGCCGCGCCAGCTGGTCGAGGACATCGGCAAGTGGATCGACCCGTTCCTGAAGTCGATCGATGATCTCGATCGTCTTCTGACCGGCAACCGTATCTTCAAGCAGCGCAATGTCGATATCGGCATTGTTTCTCTGGCCGATGCCTGGGCCTGGGGCTTTTCCGGCGTCATGGTGCGCGGTTCGGGCGCGCCCTGGGATCTGCGCAAGTCGCAGCCCTATGAATGCTATTCGGAAATGGATTTCGACATTCCGATCGGCAAGAACGGCGACTGCTACGACCGTTATCTCGTGCGCATGGAAGAGATGCGCCAGTCGGCTCGGATCATGCGCCAGTGTGTCGATCTTCTGCTCGGCAAGGAAAGCACCGGCCCGGTGTCGAATCTCGATGGCAAGGTGGTGCCGCCCAAGCGCCAGGCGATGAAGCGCTCGATGGAAGCGCTGATCCACCACTTCAAGCTCTACACCGAGGGCTATCGCGTGCCGGCCGGCGAGGTCTATGCGGCCGTCGAGGCGCCGAAGGGCGAATTCGGTGTCTATCTGGTCTCCGACGGCTCCAACAAGCCGTACCGCTGCAAGCTGCGCGCGCCCGGCTTCGCGCATCTGCAAGCCATGGATTTCCTCTGCCGCGGCCACATGCTGGCCGACGTCACCGCCGTTCTCGGCTCCCTCGACATCGTGTTTGGTGAGGTCGATCGCTAAATGTCAGTCCGCCGTCTCGCAGAAGCAAGCGTCCAGCCAGCCTCCTTTGCCTTCAACCGGGCGAACGCGGCGGCGGCGAAGCAATGGATCAAGAAATACCCGAAGGGCCGTGAGCAGTCGGCGATCATTCCGTTGCTGATGATCGCGCAGGAGCAGGAAGGCTGGGTCACCAAGGCGGCGATCGAGGCGATTTCGGACATGCTTGGCATGCCGCGTATCCGTGGGCTCGAGGTCGCGACCTTCTACACACAGTATCAGCTGAACCCGGTTGGTACCCGCGCGCACATCCAGGTCTGCGGCACCACGCCCTGCATGCTGCGCGGCTCGGAAGCGCTGATGGATGTCTGCCGTTCGAAAATCCACCACGACCAGTTCCACACCAACGACAAGGGCACCTTGTCGTGGGAAGAGGTCGAGTGTCTCGGCGCCTGCGTCAACGCACCGATGGTCATGGTGTTCAAGGATACGTTCGAGGATCTGACGCCGGAACGGCTGGCCGAAATCATCGATCTCTATGACGCGGGCAAGGGCGCCTCGGTGGCGCCGGGGCCACAGAATGGCCGCACCGGCTCGGAACCAGCCTCCGGCCTGACGACGCTGAAGAGCGAAAAGGCGATCCTCAAGTCGACCCGCGACAAGGAAGCCAAGGCGGCGACCAAGGCCGCCCAGAATGCGGCGCCGGCCGCTGCAGCCACTCCGGCCGCAGCCGCACCGGCTGCTCCTGCAGCGCAAGCGCCCGCTGCCGCCCCAGTGGCGCCGTCCAATGCCGGCAAGCCGAAGACCGACGCGCCCGAAACCAGCCCGGCCTTGAAGACGCCTTCGGCGACCAAGGTGGCACCGGCGGCGGAGAAGGCGGCGAGCGTTTCGGCGCCGCTGCATTCGGCCGCCAACGCCAACACGGCAGCGCCGGAAGTCGAGAAGGTCGCCAAGCAGCGCAATGGGCCGACGGCCAAGGCCGAACCGGCCGCTGCCTTCAAGGCGCCGGAAGCCAAGGCGCCGGCGGCCAAGCCGGCAAAGCCGTCGCTGGAGGACAAGAACCGTCCGGCCGGTATCGACAGACCGGCCGCGGTCGACGATCTCAAGCTGATCTCCGGCGTCGGACCGAAGATCGAAAGCGTCCTGCATACGCTTGGTATTTTCACCTTCGCGCAGGTTGCTTCCTGGAAGAAGGCCGAGCGCGATTGGGTGGACGGCTATCTCTCCTTCCACGGCCGCATCGACCGCGACGACTGGGTCAAGCAGGCCAAGGCGCTCGCCAAGGGCGGCGTCGCCGAATACATCCGCGTTTTCGGCAAGAAGCCGGTCTGAGAGACGAAAAATGCTTCAGGACAAAGACCGCATCTTCACCAACATCTACGGCCTCTTCGACAAGTCGCTGGCCGGCGCGATGGCGCGCGGCGCCTGGGACAACACGCCCGGCCTCGTCGCCAAGGGGCGCGACTGGATCGTCAACGAGATGAAGGCATCGGGCCTGCGCGGCCGCGGCGGCGCCGGCTTCCCGACGGGCCTCAAATGGTCGTTCATGCCCAAGCAGAGCGATGGCCGGCCGAGCTACCTGGTCATCAATGCCGACGAATCCGAACCCGGCACCTGCAAGGACCGCGACATCCTGCGCAACGATCCGCACACGCTGGTCGAGGGCGCGCTGCTCGCCGGCTTCGCCATGGGCGCGATTGCGGCCTATATTTATGTGCGCGGCGAGTTCATCCGCGAGCGCGAGGCGCTGCAGCGGGCCATCGAAGAGGCCTATGAGGCCAAGCTGATCGGCAAGAACAACACGTCCGGCTACGACTTCGACGTCTACATGCATCACGGTGCCGGTGCCTATATCTGCGGCGAAGAAACCGCGCTGCTTGAAAGCCTCGAAGGCAAGAAGGGCCAGCCCAGGCTGAAGCCGCCATTCCCGGCCAATGTCGGCTTGTACGGTTGTCCGACAACGGTCAACAATGTCGAGTCGATCGCGGTGGCGCCGACTATCCTGCGTCGCGGTGCCGCCTGGTTCTCGTCCTTCGGCCGGCCCAACAATGTCGGTACCAAGCTGTTCTGCATCTCCGGCCACGTCAACAATCCGTGCACCGTCGAAGAGGCGATGTCGATCCCGTTCCGCGAGCTGATCGAAACGCATTGCGGTGGCATTCGCGGCGGCTGGGACAATCTGCTCGCAGTCATTCCCGGCGGCGCCTCGGTGCCGCTGGTGCCCGCCGAGCAGATCATCGACACGCCGATGGATTTCGACGCTTTGCGCGACTTGAAGTCCGGCCTCGGCACCGCGGCCGTCATCGTCATGGACAAGTCGACCGATGTCGTGAAGGCGATTGCCCGGTTGTCCTACTTCTACAAGCATGAGAGCTGCGGCCAGTGCACGCCGTGCCGCGAGGGCACCGGCTGGATGTGGCGGGTGATGGAGCGGCTGGTGCGCGGCGAGGCGCAGAAGCGCGAGATCGACATGCTGCTCGACGTCACCAAGCAGGTCGAAGGCCACACGATCTGCGCGCTGGGCGACGCGGCGGCGTGGCCGATCCAGGGCCTGATGCGGCATTTCCGCGGCGAGGTGGAGCGCCGCATCGACGAGTTTTCGCGCAACGCGCACCGGGCCGAGCCGGTGATGGTGGCGGCGGAGTAGATGAATTTGTGACTGCGGGCGAAAGTCCGAAGCGAGACTAGCGGGGCGGGGCGAACGAAGAACGACCAGGAGAACTCTATGGCGCCGTATTCGACACCCTACCCAATGATGCCCAATTTGGACCAGATCGAGAAGATGAACCAGAACCTGACCAGGATGATACCGAAGGAGATGGCCAGCGCCGTCAACCTTTTCGTGCACCCTGTCGCGGGTGCGGCGGCGATGTCGGCGCTTGGCATCGGGCTCGCCAACCATGCGTTCGGCGTCTGGCTGGGTGCGCTTTCGGGAGCCGCCGAGGCGTCGCAGCGCCTGATGCAGCCGCTGATCGAGGATTTCGAGGCACGCGTCGAGCAGTTCGAGGACGCGAACTCGTCGTCCACCAAGGCGCGGGCGACGGCGAAGACCATGATTGCCGAGGCGCAGTCCTTCGCGCAGGAAGTCACCGACATCGCCGCCAAGGAAGCCGCCATCACGGCGCCGGCGGTGGAGGTCGCTCCGACAACGAGCGAGGCCGCCGATGTGCTGCTGCCCGAGGATTTCAGGCAGCCCAAGGCCATGGACAGACCGGCGAAACCTTCCGACCTCAAGGCGATCTCGGGCATCGGCCCGAAGCTGGAAAAGGTGCTGAACGGGCTCGGTATCTGGACATACGCCCAGATCGCCGCCTGGTCGCCGGAGGAGATCGCCTGGGTCGACGACTATCTGTCGTTCAAAGGCCGTATCGGCCGGGACGACTGGACTGCCCAGGCGGCGGTGCTGGCAGCGAAGAAGTGAATGAAATGCCGGGTGCTGCCTTTGTCGCGCCCGGGAAATGAGATTGCGGGAAATCCGCAGGGGTTTGAAGCGAATGGCAAAGCTCAAGGTCGACGGGAAAGAGATCACTGTACCCGACCACTACACGCTGCTGCAGGCGGCGGAAGACGCGGGCGCGGAAGTGCCGCGTTTCTGCTTCCATGAGCGGCTGTCGATCGCCGGCAATTGCCGCATGTGCCTGATTGAGGTGAAGGGCGGGCCGCCCAAGCCGCAGGCCTCCTGCGCCATGGGCGTGCGCGACCTGCGCCCCGGTCCCAATGGCGAGCCGCCGGAAATTTTCACCAACACGCCGATGGTCAAGAAGGCCCGGGAAGGCGTGATGGAGTTCCTGCTGATCAACCATCCGCTGGATTGCCCGATCTGCGACCAGGGCGGCGAATGCGACCTGCAGGACCAGGCGATGGCCTTCGGCGTCGATTCCTCGCGCTATCACGAGAACAAGCGCGCCGTCGAAGACAAATATATTGGCCCGCTGGTCAAGACGGTGATGAACCGCTGCATCCACTGCACGCGCTGCGTCCGCTTCACCACCGAAGTCGCCGGCATTTCGGAGCTTGGCCTGATCGGGCGTGGCGAGGATGCCGAGATCACCACCTATCTCGAAAGCGCGATGACTTCAGAGCTGCAGGGCAATGTCATCGATCTCTGCCCGGTCGGGGCTCTGACCTCCAAGCCCTTCGCTTTCCAGGCGCGGCCGTGGGAGCTGACCAAGACAGAATCCATCGACGTGATGGACGCGGTCGGCTCGGCGATCCGTGTCGATAGCAGAGGCCGCGAAGTGATGCGCATCCTGCCGCGCGTCAACGAGCAGGTGAACGAGGAGTGGATCTCCGACAAGACCCGCTTCATCTGGGACGGATTGCGCACTCAGCGCCTCGATCGCCCCTATGTGCGCAAGGACGGCAAGCTGGTTGCGGCAAGCTGGGCCGAGGCATTTGCCGCGATCAAGGACGCGGTGTCGAAGACGACGCCCGAGAAGATCGGCGCCATTGCCGGCGATCTCGCGGCTGTCGAGGAAATCTACGCGCTGAAGCTTTTGGTGGCTTCGCTCGGCTCGAAGAACACCGATTGCCGCCAGGATGGCGCCGCACTCGATCCGGCGCTCGGCCGCGTCAGCTACATCTTCAATCCGACCATCGAAGGCATCGAACAAGCCGACGCGGTGCTGATCATCGGCGCTAATCCGCGTTACGAAGCCTCGGTGCTCAACGCGCGCATCCGCAAGCGCTGGCGGGTCGGCAATCTGCCGGTCGGCGTCATCGGCGATGTCGGCGATACGCGCTATGAATACGAATTGCTGGGCGCAGGACCGGATTCGCTGAAGGATCTGGCCGACGGCAATGGCAAGTTCTTCCAGACGTTGAAGAAGGCGACGCATCCGCTGATCATCATCGGCCAGGGCGCGCTGTCTCGTGCCGATGGTGCGGCGGTGCTTGGCCAGGCGGCCAAGCTCGCTGCGGCCGTCAACGCGGCGCGGGCGGACTGGAACGGCTTTGCCGTGCTGCACAATGCGGCCGGACGTGTCGGCGGCCTTGACCTCGGTTTCGTCCCGGGCGAGGGCGGCAAGGATGTCGCCGGCATGCTGGGCGAGACGGACGTGCTGTTCCTGCTCGGCGCCGACGAGATCGACATGGGCAAGACCGGCGGCGCCTTCGTTGTCTATATCGGCACCCATGGCGACCATGGCGCGCATCGCGCCAATGTCATCCTGCCGGCGGCCGCCTACACCGAAAAGTCGGCCACCTATGTCAACACGGAAGGGCGTGTGCAGCAGACCAACCGCGCCGGCTTCGCGCCGGGCGATGCCCGCGAAGACTGGGCGATTCTCAGGGCACTGTCCGATGTGCTGGGCAAGAAGCTGCCGTTCGATTCGCTGCCGCAACTGCGTGCCAAGCTCTATGGCGAGTACCCGCATCTGGCCCGCATCGATCAGGTCGCGGCCGGCAATGCCGAGGATATCGTCAAGGTGGCGAAGCTTGGCGGTAGGCTGAACAAGGGCACCTTCACCTCTCCGGTCAAGGATTTCTACCTGACCAACCCGATCGCGCGGGCATCCGCCGTGATGGCGGAATGCTCGGCACTGGCCAAGAGCGGCTTCAAGCAGGCGGCGGAATAAGCATGGACACCTTCTTCTCCTTCTACGTGCTGCCGGCGCTGCTGATCCTCTTGAAGTCAGTCGTGCTGATCGTCGTGCTGCTGGTCTTCGTCGCTTACATCCTTTACGCCGACCGCAAGATCTGGGCGGCGGTGCAGTTGCGCCGCGGCCCGAACGTTGTCGGCCCCTGGGGCACGCTGCAGGCTTTCGCCGATCTGTTGAAATTCGTCTTCAAGGAACCGGTGATCCCGTCCGGCGCCAACAAGGGCGTGTTCCTGCTGGCGCCGCTGGTCTCCGCCGTGCTGGCGATCTCGGCCTGGGCGGTCATCCCGGTCAACCAGGGCTGGGCGATCGCCAACGTCAATGTCGGCATCCTCTATGTCTTCGCCATCTCCTCGCTCGAGGTCTATGGCGTGATCATGGGCGGCTGGGCATCCAACTCGAAATACCCCTTCCTCGGCGCGCTGCGTTCGGCGGCCCAGATGGTGTCCTACGAAGTCTCGATCGGCTTCGTCATCGTCACCGTGCTGCTCACCGCCGGCTCGCTCAATTTGACCGATATCGTGCTGTCGCAGCATGATGGGATTGGCACGCGGCTTGGCCTGCCCAACACCTTCCTCGACTGGAACTGGCTTGCCCTGTTCCCGATGTTCATCATCTTCTTCATCTCGGCGCTGGCCGAGACGAACCGTCCGCCCTTCGATCTGGTCGAGGCCGAATCGGAGCTGGTCGCCGGCCATATGGTCGAATATTCGTCGACGCCGTTCCTGCTGTTCTTCCTCGGCGAGTATGTCGCGATCGTGCTGATGTGCGCGCTGGCCACCATCCTGTTCCTCGGCGGTTGGCTGCCGCCCTTTGACTTCGCGCCCTTCACCTGGGTTCCCGGCGTCATCTGGTTCGTGCTGAAGGTCTGCTTCGTGTTCTTCGGCATCTCCATGGTGAAGGCCTTCGTGCCACGCTACCGCTACGACCAGCTGATGCGGCTGGGCTGGAAAGTGTTCCTGCCGATCTCGCTGTTCATGGTGGTCGCCACCGCAGCCTTCCTCAAGATCACGGGGTTTGCGTGATGTCCGCTTTGTCCCAGGCTGCCAAGTCGCTGCTGCTGCAGGATTTCGTCAGCGCCTTCTTCCTGTCGATGCGCCAGTTCGTCGCGCCGAAGGAGACGATCAACTATCCGCACGAGAAGGGGCCGACCAGCCCGCGCTTCCGTGGCGAGCACGCGTTGCGCCGTTATCCCAATGGCGAGGAACGCTGCATTGCCTGCAAGCTATGCGAGGCGATCTGCCCGGCGCAGGCCATCACCATCGAGGCCGGCCCGCGCCGCAACGACGGCACGCGGCGCACGGTGCGTTACGACATCGACATGGTGAAGTGCATCTATTGTGGCTTCTGCCAGGAAGCCTGCCCGGTCGACGCCATCGTCGAGGGGCCGAATTTCGAGTTCGCGACGGAGACGCGCGAGGAACTCTACTACGACAAGGACAAGCTGTTGGCGAATGGCGACCGGTGGGAGCGCGAACTGGCGCGCAACATCTCGCTGGACTCGCCCTACCGCTGATATTTGACGCATGGACGGGGCGAGGGGCCTCGTCTAAGGACACAACGAAACTTGTCGACCGGAGGCGGTGGCAAGCAAGATCGGGCAGGACGCAAGCGTCGTGCTCGGACAGGAACCCGGGGGAACCCCAATGCTGAGTGGACTAGAGGCGGCCTTTTTCTACCTCTTCGCCTTTGTCGCCGTGGCGTCGGCGTTCATGGTCATTTCGTCGCGCAACCCCGTGCATTCGGTGCTGTTCCTGATCCTGACCTTCTTCAACGCCGCCGGCCTGTTCATGCTGACCGGCGCCGAATTCCTGGCGATGATCCTGCTCGTCGTCTATGTCGGCGCGGTCATGGTGCTGTTCCTGTTCGTCGTCATGATGCTCGACGTCGATTTCGCCGAGCTCAAGAGCGGCGCCCTGCAATACGCGCCGATCGGCGCGTTGGTCGGACTGATCCTGGCGGCGGAGCTGATCGTCGTGCTCGGCGGCTACACTTTCGCGCCGAAGCTGGCCGCGACGGTCTCGAAGCCAATTCCCGATCTCGCCGCGCGCTCGAACACGGCGGCACTCGGCGACATCCTCTATACCGACTACCTCTACTACTTCCAGATTTCGGGCCTCATCCTGCTGGTTGCCATGATCGGCGCCATCGTCTTGACGCTGCGCCACAAGGAAGGGGTCAAGCGGCAATCGATCGCAGCCCAGGTCGGCCGCACGCCGGCCACCGGCATGGAAATCCGCAAGGTCAAGTCGGGCGAAGGAGTCTGAGATGGTCGTCGGCATCGCACATTATCTGACCGTATCGGCAATCCTGTTCACGCTCGGCGTGTTCGGCATCTTCCTGAACCGTAAGAACGTCATCGTCATCCTGATGTCGGTCGAGCTGATCCTGCTTGCGGTCAACATCAATTTCGTCGCCTTTTCGGCGGCGCTCGGCGATCTGGTCGGCCAGGTTTTCGCGCTGTTCGTGCTGACGGTCGCGGCGGCCGAGGCTGCCATCGGACTTGCCATTCTCGTCGTCTTCTTCCGCAACCGCGGCTCGATCGCGGTCGAAGACGTGAACATGATGAAGGGTTGACGGAACCACCATGTATCAGGCCATCGTCTTCCTTCCACTGCTCGGCTTCCTGATCGTCGGCCTGTTCGGCAATTCGCTCGGAGCCAAGGCGTCAGAATACATCACCTCCGGTTTCCTGGTGATTTCGGCGGTGCTGTCGTGGGTTGCCTTCTTCAGCGTCGGCTTCGGCCATGGCGAGGTGTTCGTCGTGCCGGTGCTGCACTGGATCCAGTCCGGCGGGCTGGACGTGTCCTGGGCGCTGCGCATCGACACGCTGACGGTGGTGATGCTGGTGGTGGTCAACACCGTCTCGGCGCTGGTTCACATCTATTCAATCGGCTACATGCACCACGATCCGAACCGGCCGCGCTTCTTTGCCTATCTGTCACTGTTCACCTTCGCCATGCTGATGCTGGTGACGGCCGATAATCTGGTGCAGATGTTCTTCGGCTGGGAAGGGGTGGGCCTCGCGTCCTACCTGCTGATCGGCTTCTGGTACAAGAAGCCGTCGGCCAATGCCGCGGCCATCAAGGCCTTCGTCGTCAACCGCGTCGGCGATTTCGGCTTCGCGCTCGGCATTTTCGGCTTGTTCGTGCTGTTCGGCTCGGTCAATCTCGGCACCATCTTCGCCAACGCCGCGACGTTCATTCCGGCCGAGGGCGCGCCGCAAGGTGCGGCTGTGCTGACCTTCCTCGGCCATGCGCTGGACAAGCAGTCGGCGATGACCGTCGTCTGCCTGCTCCTTTTCATGGGCGCCATGGGCAAGTCGGCGCAAGTGCCGCTGCACACCTGGCTGCCGGACGCCATGGAAGGCCCGACGCCGGTGTCGGCACTCATCCATGCCGCCACCATGGTGACGGCCGGCGTGTTCATGCTGGCGCGGCTGTCGCCGCTGTTCGAACTGTCGCACTCGGCGCTGACGGTGGTCACCTTCATCGGCGCCTTCACCGCCTTCTTCGCGGCGACCGTCGGTCTCGTCCAGAACGACATCAAGCGCGTCATCGCCTATTCGACCTGCTCGCAGCTCGGCTACATGTTCGTCGCGCTCGGCGTCGGCGCCTATGGCGCGGCGATCTTCCATCTGTTCACGCATGCCTTCTTCAAGGCGCTGCTGTTCCTCGGCTCGGGCTCGGTCATCCATGCCGTCTCCGACGAGCAGGACATGCGCAAGATGGGTGGCCTCAGGAAGCTGATCCCGACCACCTACTGGATGATGGTGATCGGCACGCTGGCGCTGACCGGCGTCGGCATTCCGGTGACCGTCATCGGCACCGCCGGCTTCTTCTCCAAGGACGCCATCATCGAGAGCGCCTTTGCCAGCCACAATTCGGTCGCCGGCCTCGCTTTCGTGCTGCTGGTGATCGCCGCCTGCTTCACCTCCTTCTACTCCTGGCGGCTGATCTTCATGACCTTCCACGGCAAGCCGCGGGCGAGCCATGAAGTGATGCACCATGTCCATGAATCGCCGCCGGTGATGCTGGCGCCGCTGTTCATCCTGGCCGCCGGCGCGCTGTTTGCCGGCATTATCTTCCACAATTCGTTCATCGGCGAAGGCAATGCCGAGTTCTGGAAGGCGTCGCTGTTCACGCTGCCAAACAATCACATCCTGCACGACATCGAAGAACTTCCGCTGTGGGTCGAACTGGCGCCCTTCATCGCCATGCTGATCGGCTTCGCGCTGGCCTGGAAGTTCTACATTCGCTCGCCGGAAATGCCGGTGAACCTTGCCAAGCAGAATCGCGGGCTCTACGCCTTCTTGCTCAACAAGTGGTATTTCGATGAGCTCTACGACTTCCTGTTCGTGCGGCCCGCCAAGCGGCTCGGCCATTTCTTGTGGAAGACCGGTGACGGCACCATCATCGACGGGCTCGGGCCGGATGGCATTTCGGCGCGCGTCGTCGATGTCACCAACCGCGTCGTCAAGCTGCAGACCGGCTACCTCTACCATTATGCCTTCGCCATGCTGATCGGCGTTGCCGCACTCGTCACCTGGATGATGCTCTGATGACCGCCTGGCCAATCCTCTCGCTGGTCACCTTCCTGCCGCTGGTTGGTGTGCTGCTGATCCTGTTCATCAACGATGACAGCGAAAACGCACGCCGCAACATCCGCGCCATCGCGCTGCTGACGACGACGTTCACCTTCATCATCTCGCTGTTCATCTGGACCGGCTTCGACAACTCGCAGGCCGGCTTCCAGTTCGTCGAAAAGGTCGCCTGGCTCGACTCCGGTATCTCCTACCACATGGGCGTCGACGGCATTTCCATGCTGTTTGTCATCCTGACGACCTTCCTGATGCCGCTTTGCATCCTGGCCTCGTGGGAATCGATCGAGAAGCGCGTCAAGGCCTACATGATCGCCTTCCTGCTGCTCGAGACGCTGATGATCGGCGTGTTCTGCGCGCTGGATATCGTGCTGTTCTACGTCTTCTTCGAAGCCGGCCTGATCCCGATGTTCATCATCATCGGCGTGTGGGGCGGCAAGCGGCGCGTCTATGCCTCGTTCAAGTTCTTCCTCTATACGCTCGCCGGCTCGGTGCTGATGCTGCTCGCCATCATGGCGATGTTCTATCAGTCCGGCACGACCGACATCCCGACGCTGCTGACCCACAGCTTCCCGGCCAACATGCAGACATGGCTATTTCTAGCCTTCTTCGCCTCTTTCGCGGTGAAGATGCCGATGTGGCCGGTGCACACCTGGCTGCCCGACGCGCACGTCGAAGCGCCGACGGCGGGCTCGGTGATCCTGGCCGGCATCCTCTTGAAGATGGGCGGATACGGGTTCCTGCGCTTCTCCTTGCCGATGTTCCCGCTGGCGTCCGAAATGTTCGCGCCGCTGGTGTTCACGCTCTCGGTCGTCGCCATCATCTACACCTCGCTGGTGGCGCTGATGCAGGAGGACATGAAGAAGCTGATCGCCTATTCGTCGGTCGCCCATATGGGCTTCGTCACCATGGGCATCTTCGCCATGAACCAGGAGGGCGTGCAGGGCGCGATCTTCCAGATGCTCAGCCACGGCCTCGTCTCGGGTGCGCTGTTCCTGTGCGTCGGCGTCATCTACGACCGCATGCACACGCGTGAGATCGATGCCTATGGCGGCCTGGTCAACAACATGCCGAAATACGCCACCGTGTTCCTGATCTTCACCATGGCCAATGTCGGTCTGCCGGGCACCTCGGGCTTCATCGGCGAGTTCCTGACCATGCTTGGCGTGTTCCGGGTCAACACCTGGGTGGCGTTCTTCGCCGCCACCGGCGTCATCCTGTCGGCGGCCTACGCGCTCTGGCTCTACCGCCGGGTGATCTTCGGCGCGCTGACCAAGGACAGCCTGAAGGGGCTGCTCGACCTGTCGCCGCGCGAGAAGGTGATCATCTACCCGTTGGTCGTGCTGGTCATCTTCTTCGGCGTCTATCCTGCTCCCGTCTTCGACGCGACGGCCCAATCGGTCAAGTCGCTCGTCACCAATGTCACCGCATCCATCGGCGCCGCGCAGACCGCGGCGGCGAACTGACCAGAGGTTTTGCGAACCATGACGCCGGACCTTCTCTCCAGCCTGTCGCTCTCGACGCCCGAGCTGATCCTTGCCATCGGCGCGCTCGCGCTGCTGATGGTCGGCGCCTATTCGCGCGCCAACACCGCCAACTTTGTCACCGGCCTTGCGGTGGCCGTTCTGGTGATCGCCGGCTTCTGGCTGATCTTCCAGACCGGGCAGGGCAGTGCCTATGGCAACGCCTTCATCCAGGATTCCTTCTCCCACTTCATGAAAGTGCTGGCGCTGGTCGGCTCGGCGGTGACGCTGATCATGTCGATGCGCTTTGCCAAGGCGGAGCGTTTCGACAAGTTCGAATATCCAGTGCTGATCCTGCTGTGCACGCTCGGCATGATGCTGATGATCTCGGCCAACAGCATGATCGGGCTCTATCTCGGCCTCGAACTGCAATCACTGGCGATCTATGTGCTGTGCGCGATCAACCGCGACAATCTGCGGTCAACCGAGGCAGGCCTCAAGTACTTCGTCCTCGGTGCGCTGTCGTCGGGCATGCTGCTCTATGGCATCAGCCTGGTCTATGGCTACACCGGCAACACCGGCTTCCAGGAGATCGCCTCGGCGCTCGGCAGCGGCGAGCGTCAGCTTGGCCTGGTTTTCGGCCTCGTCTTCGTGCTGGCCGGCCTCGCCTTCAAGATATCTGCGGTGCCGTTCCACATGTGGACGCCCGACGTCTATGAGGGTGCACCGACGCCGGTGACGGCCTTCCTGGCGGCAGCCCCCAAGATGGCGGCAATGGCACTGATCGTGCGTGTCACCATGGGCGCGTTCAAGCCGATCGCCGCCGACTGGCAACAGATCATCGTCTTCATCTCCATCGCCTCGATGGCGCTCGGCGCCTTCGCCGCGATCGGCCAGACCAACATCAAGCGCCTGATGGCCTATTCCTCGATCGGCCATATGGGCTACGCGCTGGTCGGCCTCGCCGCCAACAGCCAGGCCGGCGTGCGTGGTGTTGCCATCTACATGCTGATCTATCTGGTGATGACGCTCGGCACCTTCGCCTTCATCCTCGCCATGCGGCGCAAGGAAGGCAATGTCGAGCAGATCAGCGACCTGGCCGGGCTGTCGTCGACCAATCCGATCATGGCGACGATCCTGACCATCCTGATGTTTTCGCTGGCCGGCATCCCACCGCTCGCCGGCTTCTGGGGAAAATGGTACGTCTTCCTCGCCGCCATCAACGCACATCTCTACGCGCTGGCGATCATCGGCGTGCTGGCCTCGGTGGTGGGCGCCTATTACTATCTGCGCATCATCAAGATCATGTGGTTCGACGAACCGGTCGGCGGCTTCGTGCCGATGGCCAGCGAACTGCGTGTCGTGCTCGGCGTCTGCGGCGCCTTCGTGCTGTTCTATGTGCTGATCGGCGGCCCGATCGGCACCTATGCCGAAGCCGCCGCCAAGACATTTTTCTAGACGGGATGGCATTTCGGCTGGCCCCAACCTCGGCGTCGGAAGGGTTCCGGCTCGAGGCCCGTGACAGCGTCGGTTCCACCAATACGGTGGCGTTGGACCACGCAAGGGCAGGCGACCCTGGCAGGCTGTGGGTCGTTTCCAAGAAGCAGGAAAGCGGGCGTGGCCGGCGCGGCCGCGCCTGGGTATCGCCCGAAGGCAATCTGGCCGCGACCTTGCTCGTCATCACCGGCGGCGAACTTCGCCTTGCCGCGACGCTCGGTTTCGTCGCCGGCCTATCGCTTGCCGACGCGCTCGACGCCGTGGTGCCGAAAGGCCGCATCGCCATCGGCCTCGACGGCGCGAGCCAGGGACAAAACCGTTTCGAGCTGAAATGGCCGAACGACGTGCTTGCCTCCGGCGAGAAGCTCGCCGGCATCCTGCTGGAGTCGGCGATACTGGATGGCGGCCGCTTCGCGGTCGCCGTCGGCATCGGCGTCAATGTGGTGGCGCATCCGCCTGATTTGCCGTATCCCGCGACATCGCTGCAAGCTCTGGGCGCGACATGCGACGCGGAAACGCTGTTCCTGGCGCTGTCGGATGCCTGGAGCGAGAACGCCCGCCTGTGGGATGAAGGGCGCGGCCTTGCCGCCGTCAGGCGGCGCTGGCTGGCGCGCGCGGCGGGACTTGGTGGCGAGGTTGCTGTCAGAATTGACGGTAATGTCGTGCGTGGGGTGTTCGAGACCATTGACGAAGACTGTCGTTTCGTGATCCGCGACGATGAGGGATCTGTTGTGACGGTAGCAGCCGGCGACGTGCATTTCGGCGCGGTCGCATCCGCCCGGGTTTAGAGCGGTTCATTGTTCGATCTAAACAATGACGGCTATAAGTGTTTGTTTCTGCGCAATTCCTGTGGGAAAGCCGTTACACGCTTTTCCTGGAATTGCTTCAACCGCTTGGCCTGAGGGCCAGGAAGGAAAAAATCATGGCGAAAGCCGAAAACGCTGAACTCGTCTTCGTGCCGCTCGGCGGCGTGGGCGAGATCGGCATGAACTTCGCCCTTTATGGCTACGGTCCGCCGAGTGCGCGCGAATGGATCGTCATCGATGTCGGCGTCACCTTCCCGGATGCCAGCCTGCCCGGCGTCGACTTGGTGCTGCCCGATACGCGCTTCATCGAGGAGAACCTCGCCAATCTGCGCGGCATCATCATCACCCACGCGCATGAAGACCATTACGGCGCGTTGCTCGATACCTGGCCGAAGCTGAAAGCGCCGGTGTGGATGACGCCGTTCAGCGCCGGCTTGCTGGACGCCAAGCGGCAGGGCGAGCAGGGGGCACCGAAGATTCCCGTGACGATCTACCGGGCCGGCGAAAAATTCACCGTCGGCCCGTTCGAGATCGAAGCCATTCCGGTTGCGCATTCCATTCCCGAGCCGATGTCGCTGGCCATCACCACTCCGGCCGGCACCGTCATTCATACCGGTGACTGGAAGATCGATCCGGAGCCGACGATCGGCCCCAAGACCGACGAGGCGCGCTTTCGCTGGTATGGCGACAAGGGCGTGCTGGCACTGATCTGCGATTCGACCAATGCGCTCAGGGAAGGCGAATCGCCTTCGGAAGTCGCCGTCGGCGAGGGCCTGAAGGGCGTCATTCAGAGCGCTGTCGGCCGCGTCGCCGTCACCACCTTCTCCTCCAATGTCGGGCGCATTGTTTCCATCGCCAGGGCGGCAAGGGATGCCGGCCGCCAGTGCCTGGTGCTGGGACGGTCGCTGAAGCGCGTCATCGATGTCGCCGACGAGCTTGGCTATATGGACGGCCTGCCGGAGTTCATCGCCGAGGAAGATTTCGGCTTCATCCCGCGCGAAAACCTGGTCATCATCTGCACCGGCAGCCAGGGCGAGTCGCTGGCGGCGCTGGCGAAACTGTCGCGCGACGAGATGAAATCGGTGTCGCTGACGGCGGGCGACACCGTGGTGTTTTCCTCGCGCACCATCCCCGGCAATGAGAAGGCGATCCTCGAGATCAAGAACCGTCTCATCGATCTCGGCGTCAAGATCATCGAGGACGGCGATGCGCTGGTGCATGTCTCCGGCCATCCCCGCCGCAGCGAATTGCGCAAGATGTATGAGTGGGTGCGCCCGCAGATCGGCGTTCCCGTGCATGGCGAGGCGGCGCATCTGGTGGCGCAGGGGTCGCTGATGTCGACCTCCGGCATCGGCCAGGTGGCGCAGGTGCGCGACGGCGACATGCTGAGGCTTGCTCCAGGTCCGGCCACCATTATCGACCAGGTGCCGTTCGGCCGCATCTACAAGGACGGCAGGCTGATCGGCACCGACCAGGCTATGGGCATCCGTGACCGGCGCAAATTGTCGTTTGCCGGCCATGTCGCGGTCAATGTCGTGCTCGACGACAAGTATGAACTGGCCGGCGATCCCGACCTGGTCGCCATCGGCGTCGCCGAAGCCGATGCCAGCGGCGAGACGCTTGAGGATTTGATGATCGATGCGGCCGTCGGCGCGGTCGATTCGATTCCCCGCCAGCGCCGGAAAGACCTCGATCTGGTTCAGGAAGCGGTGCGTCGCGCGGTGCGCGGCGCCGCCAACGAAGCCTGGGGCAAGAAACCGCTGGTGACGGTGTTCGTTACACGATGAGGACGGCAGCGGTTCGCTACAAGGTCAACTGATAGCTGACCGGAAGCCAGCGAAAAGAGCCGTTCACCGATTCGATGTAGCCCAGGCCTGGAAATGGCATGTGATGGCCGGCGACCAGCAGGCGCTGTTCCGCGGCCATCTTCAGCAGGCGCTTGCGGGTCTCGACCGACTGTTCCTTGTCGTCATCGAAGTCGGCATGCCACTCCGGATGCTGGATGGACACGACATAGTGCAGGAAGGCGTCCGACCATATCAGCAATCTCTGGCCGCCGCTTTCGACGAGAAATGCCAGCAGCCCTGGGGAATGACCTGACGCGTCAATGGCGGTAATGCCCGGCAGCACCTCATCTCCAGGCGCTATGAATGTCGCCCGGTCGGCCAGCCCGGTGCAAATCTGCCTGAACAGACCACGGTTGGCCAATCTGGCCTCGCGAACCGCTGTTCCCTCGGTCCAGAACGCGAATTCCGCCGCGCCGAATACATAGGGTGCCCGGCTGAAAACGGGTTCGCCGTTCCTGACAAGCCCGCCGATGTGATCCGGGTGGCCGTGCGTGATGACCACCACGTCGATATCATCAGGCCCGAGCCCAAGGTCTTGCAATCCGTCCAGGAGTGAACTGGCTTCATCTCCGCATCCGGTGTCGAACAGGATCTTCTCGGAACCGGTGTCGATCAGCGTCGGGATGAAACAGTGTTCGTACCGATCCCGGTTGATGAAGTTCGAGACCGCGAGTTCGAGCACCGCACCTGGCGGCTGTCCGGCTGCGAAGGCCGATGCAAGGTTGTCGCGGACATCTACGGCGTCGAGCAAGGCGGCAATCTTGAATGATTCGAGATCGAAGGTGAAAACGCGGGCGCGGGCAGGGCGGATGTAAGACATTGCCGTTTGTACTTTGCGGTTGCCGATCGGAACAGTCTCGATCGCGATTTGGGAGAATGTTCACCAAAGTGCGACAGTGCGCGCCTCGTCAATGGCTGTTGGTCTCGGCCGATTTGACGTATGACGCCAGCCATTGGACAGAGGAAAGATAGTTCGCACATGCTCGGACGGCTGAACCATGTCGCGCTTGCCGTGCCGGATCTGGCTGCCGCCATTGCTGCTTACCGCAACACGCTGGGCGCCGAAGTGACGGAGCCGCAGGCTTTGCCGGAGCATGGCGTCACGGTGGTGTTCGTCAATGTCGGCAACACCAAGATCGAATTGCTGGAGCCCTTGGGCGAGGGCTCGCCGATCGCCGCGTTCCTGGCGAAGAACCCATCCGGCGGCATGCATCATCTCTGCTACGAGGTCGACGATATCCTGGTTGCGCGCGATCAGCTCAAGGCCGCCGGCGCCCGTGTGCTGGGCGACGGCAACCCCAGGATCGGCGCGCATGGCAAGCCGGTGCTGTTCCTGCATCCGAAGGATTTCTTCGGCACGCTGATCGAACTGGAGCAATCATGAGCTGGGTTTCGTTCACGGCCCTGTTTTTTGCGACATGGTGGGTGGTGCTGTTTGCCGTGCTGCCGTTCAGCGTCCGCACGCAGGATGACGATCATGACGTGACGCTGGGCACGGTTCCAAGTGCGCCGCGCGGGCCGCACATGCTGCGCGCGGTGATCCGCACCACCATCGTCACGGCGATCCTGATGGGCACTTTTTATGGCCTGACACACGGGCTGGGATATAGCCTGAACGATATCCCGCACATCGTGCCGGATTTCAGCCAGACCCCGGCTAAATAGATCTTGCCGAGGGCGCGCTCCGACAACATCGGAGTGTTGCGGAGGGGGACTGAGATGCCGCCATGCTTGGGCCGGACGCTAAGCTGACGCTAGGTCATGCAACTTGGCAACTCGCCGCGCTAACCAGATGATTGCACAAAAAAAATGCAAGGCACGAGGCCTTGCAATTAAACGCGTCCGATCTGTTTCCGTTTTCCGGCGGCAGCGAGTAACCGCGCCTAGATCGCATCCTCCCAAGACTTTGACCGCGTAGGAGAGCAGATTTTTCTCCGCCCTCTCGGTTATCGCGGGACATTAGCCCAAGCCGAATGAAAATGTCACGAAGAATTTTGCCTCGAAACAGGCATTCTCGTGCTGCACTGCACAATAGTGTGGCATGCTTTGCTTTCGAAACGACCACAGAGCCTTTGCGGCATGTCCTCAGTTGACGCGCGCAAAGAATTGACGGCCAAATCCCAAGAGGCTGGGCTCTTTCGTACAGTCGGCTGAACCTATTTTGCGACGCCGGACGCAGCCATCGCTTTCTCGACCATGCCGATCCAGCCTTCGTTGGCGCCGGGCAGGCGTCCCTCCGATTTCAGGCCGGTCAGCATGGCCAGCGCGGCCTTGAAATTTGTCGACGGGTCAACGCCGGCCACGGCAAGCTTGTAGCGGCTGAAGGCGGCATCGACTGTGCGCTGTGCGTTGCCGGGATCGGCTTGCAGCTGCGCCTTGGCGATGACGAAGCCAGCCTGGTATTCCGCAGCCGCGCCGGTCTTGTCGCCCTTGCCCATCAGCACGTCGCCGATTCGGTTGTGGCCAATCGCAAGGTCGCGCTGCCATTCGGCATTGTCGGGGTCGAGTTCGGCCAGGTATTCCGCAATGGCCTGCGCGGAACGGCGGTCGGCGAGCGATCCGTCAAGGTCGCCCGCCTCGGCGCGGGCGTCGGCTATCTTGCCCAGCGCAAGCTCGAGGTCACGCCGCCATAGCGTGTTGCCGGGGTCGCGCGCCACCAGCTTCCGCGTGGTATCGACGCTGCGCTGGTAGGGTTCGAAAGCCTTTTCGTTGTGCCCGGTCAGCCGCTGCAGGTCGCCGACGGCGGTGAGGCTGACGGTGATGTCGCGCTGCAGTTCGGCGTCGTCTGGCATCTTCTTCGCCAGCGCCTCGGTGATCTGCAAGGAGACTTCATATTCGGCGATCGAGCTTTCCAGGTCGTTGGTCAGCCTGAGCGCCAGCCCAAGCTTGGAATGGCTGACGGCAAGGTCGCGCCGGAAGCCGTCATCATCCGGCGCTTGCTTGACCAGGAATTCAGCCACCTTGAGTGCCGAACGGTAATTCGCCAGCGCACCGGGTCCGTCGCCCGAAACCCGCATGGCGTCGCCGATGCGGTTGAAGCAGACGGCGTAGTCGCGCAGATAGCCGAAGGTGGGCTCTTTTTCGAGTATGGCCTTCATCGTGGCGAGAGCCTGCTGGTACAGCGCGATCGCGCCGGCGGTATCGCCCATCGCCTTCTTGACGTCGGCCACCTTGTTCTGCGCCACGGCAAGGTCGCGCTGGTGGTCGATCTTGTCGGGCTCGGCGGCCGCGCGTTTCTGAGCGGACAGGACCATCGAATCAAAGGCTTTTCCGGCTTCCTGGAGATGACCGACGGTCGTTTCCAGCGTGCCGATAAATTCCCAGGACAGTGTCTGCCGGTAGCGTGCGTCGTCCGGTATCTGGAAACCCTCGACGTCAGCGTAGAGCGCCACGGCCTTGCGGTAGTCTTCGATGGCGAGGTCGTAACGCAACTGCGCCTGCGAGGCGCCGCCGGCTAAATAGTGCGTCGTTGCCTTGGACAGCGTACGCTCGATGAAGCGGGTTTTCAGATCGTCGCGCGACTTGCCGTCGATATCCGCCGCCTTGCCAAGCAGCGCACGTGCCTCGTCGAACGAGCCTAGTGCCAATTTCGCCTCGGCCTGTTGGCGCAGCGCCGTTACCTGCGGATCGGAGGAGGCGAAGTTGCGCAAATCGGCTCGCACCTTGATGAAGGCATCGGCCGCTTCCTGGAGCTTCTGCTGGCGCTGCCTTGGCGCCATCGCCTTGCCGTCGGAGGTGATGAGCGCGGCGTATAGCGGCGCCAGCGGCATGTCGGCGTGGGCCGCCACCGTCTCGACCTCGACGCGCAGGTCCGGCGTGACATCGGCCATGGCGAGCAACAGCCGATCGCGCTCGGGCAGGGCGTCCTTGCTGGCCTGCGCGGCGAAGAAAAGCCGCGGCAAGCCGCTCTCGACATAGGGAAGCTGCTTACCGCGCGACAGATCGTAGACCTGTTGCTGCACCAGCGTCAGCACGGAGCGTATTTCCAGCCCGTCGGTGGGCAGGAACTTGGCCAATGCGGCGGAAAACTCGGAGTTGCCGGATGCGCCGTCAGAGGCCGTCTGTCCGGGCGCCGCGGAGAAGGCGAACAGCACGTTTTCCGCTCGGCCCATGCGTCCGAGCCCCGGCTTGGCCTCGGCTTTCACCTCTGGTGCGATGGACACCACGCCGCGTCCGTGGCCAGATTTGCCGTCTCCCGACTGGTCGCCGCCGGATTGGCCGAAAGGATCGTTGCGGCAGGCATCGAGCACCACGAGGCCGATCTTGCCGGCTGCTGTCACCGTCTCGCGCACGTCTTCAAGTGGAAGGCTGGTTGCCTTCAGCCGGTCCAGCGAAGACGGATCGGCATCGACCGGCAGAAGGCGATTGTCGCCGGCGATCTCGACTCCATGGCCGGAGAAATAGATCAGCGCAACATCCGCGCCGGCCGCATCGTCGCGAAAATCCTCCAGCGCGCGCCGCATGCGCTTCAAGTCGCGGTTCGCTTCGGTGGTGACGTCGAAGCCGAGTTTTTGCAGCGCGGATTCGATCGTGCGGCTGTCGTTCACCGCATTCTTCAGGGGTCGCACGTTGCGATACTCGTCGGCCGCAATAATGAGCGCGACCCGCCGCTCGGCATGTGCCGCCGAGACAAAAAAGATCCCAAGGATAACTGCCAGGAAAAAACGCAATGCCCCAATCCACCCCAGCGGACAGCGTCCCACGGCTTTTCGGCTCAAGCAAGCCGGCGCGACATGATCCAAGAAGTGAGGGAATCCGGGCGCGAGGGCGTCAATGTGCCGCCATGGCCGGGTTCCCATTGTGCCATGAAATGGCTATGAAGCCGGGTCAAGCAAGCTTGTGTCGCGCCGATTCTGGCGTGGCCGTTCTCATTCACGGACCAGTCCATGCGTTTGTCGCAGTTTTTCCTGCCCATCCTCAAAGAGAATCCGCGCGAGGCCGAGATCATCTCGCACCGGCTGATGCTGCGTGCCGGCATGATCCGCCAGCAGGGGCAGGGCAGCTTTTCCTGGCTGCCACTTGGCAAGCGCGTGCTGGACAAGGTTTGCCAGATCATTCGCGAGGAGCAGAACCGCGCCGGTGCGCTCGAAATCCTGATGCCGACCATCCAGTCGGCCGATCTGTGGCGCGAAAGCGGCCGCTACGACGACTACGGCAAGGAGATGCTGCGCATCAAGGATCGCCAGGACCGCGACATGCTCTACGGTCCGACCAATGAGGAAGTGGTCACCGAAATCGTCCGCGCTTACGTCAAGTCCTACAAGGACCTGCCGCTCAATCTCTACCACATCCAGTGGAAGTTCCGTGACGAGGTGCGGCCGCGCTTCGGCGTCATGCGCTCACGCGAATTCCTGATGAAGGACGCCTATTCGTTCGACCTCGATTTCGAAGGCGCGAGAGCTGCCTACAACAGGATGTTCGTGTCCTATCTCAGGACCTTTACGCGCATGGGCCTGCAGGCGATCCCGATGCGGGCCGATACCGGGCCGATCGGCGGCGATCTCAGCCACGAATTCATTATCCTGGCCGACACCGGCGAAAGCCAGGTCTATTGCGATCGCGATTATCTGTCGCTCCAGGTGCCCGGCGAAAACACCGACTTCGCCAATGACGCCGAGATATCGGACATCGTCAAAACGTGGACGACACCTTATGCCGCGACTGACGAGATGCATGATGAAGCGGCGTGGGACAAGCTCGGCGAAGCGGACCGGGTCTCGGCGCGCGGCATCGAGGTCGGCCACATCTTCCATTTCGGCGACAAATATTCGAAGCCCATGGGCGCCAAGGTGACCGGGCCCGACGGCAAGGATCATTTCGTCTCCGGCGGCTCCTACGGCATCGGCCCGTCGCGGCTGGTCGCGGCGATCATCGAAGCCAGCCACGACGACAACGGCATCATCTGGCCCGACGCCGTGGCGCCGTTCGACATCGGCCTGATCAACATGAAGGTGGGCGACGCCGACTGCGACCGCGTCTGCGACGAGCTCTACGCCGCCTTCGCAGCCAGTGGCAAGGATGTGCTTTACGACGACACCGACCAGCGGCCGGGCGGCAAGTTCGCCACCGCCGACCTGATCGGCCTGCCTTGGCAGGTGATCGTCGGGCCGCGCGGCGTGGCCGCAGGCGAGATCGAGATCAAGAACCGCAAGACCGGCGAGCGCGAAACGCTGCCGCTGGCCGACGCGAAAAAACGCTTCGGTGCGGCCGCATGAGCGAGGCGGCGGCGACAAGATCGGCGGGCGCCGGCCCTTTCTCCATCTTCGAGCGCATGGTGGCGTGGCGCTATTTGCGCTCGCGGCGCAAGGAGACGGTGATCTCGGTGATCGCCTCGATCTCCTTCCTCGGCATCATGCTGGGGGTGGCGACGCTGATCGTCGTCATGGCCGTGATGAACGGGTTTCGCGCCGAGCTGTTGACACGCATCCTTGGCGTCAACGGCCATCTGATTGTGCAGCCGCTCGATTCGCCACTTGAGGACTACGCCCAGGTTGCCGGCCGCATCAACGGCGTGCCCGGCGTCAAATACGCCATCCCGCTGATCGACGGCCAGGTGCTGGCGCAAGGCAATGTCGGCGGCGGTACCGGTGCGCTGGTGCGCGGCATACGCGGTGAAGATCTCGGCAAGATTGCCATCGTCGCCAGCAACATCAAGCAAGGCTCGCTCGCCGATTTCGATAGCGGCGAGGGCGTCGCCATCGGCAAGCGCATGGCGGAGAATCTTGGGCTAACGCTCGGCGACACCATTACGCTCATCTCGCCCGATGGCGACGTGACGCCGATCGGCACGACACCGCGCATGAAAGGCTACAAGATCGCGGCGATCTTCGAAGTCGGCATGTCGGAATATGACACGTCCATCGTCTATATGCCGTTCTCCGAAGCGCAGCTCTATTTCAACATGGATGGCCGCGCGCAGACGATCGAGATCTATGTCGACAATCCCGACGATGTCGACGCGCTGAAATCGAAAGTCGAAGAGGCGGCGCAGCGGCCTATCGACATGGTCGACTGGCGCCAGCGCAACGAGACCTTCTTTTCCGCCCTGCAGGTCGAGCGCAACGTGATGTTCATGATCCTGACGCTGATCGTGCTGGTGGCGGCGCTCAACATCATTTCCGGACTAATCATGCTGGTGAAGGACAAGGGGCACGACATTGCCATCCTGCGCACCATGGGCGCGACGCGCGGTGCCATCCTGCGCATCTTCCTGATGACGGGGGCGGCGATCGGCGTCACCGGCACGCTTGCCGGCGTGCTGCTCGGCGTCGTCATCTGCACCAACATCGAATCGATCCGGCAATTCTTCTCCTGGATGACCGGCAAGGTGCTGTTCAATCCCGAACTCTACTTCCTCAGCCAGCTGCCGGCAAAGATGGATCCGCGCGAGACGACCTATGTCGTCATCATGGCGCTCGGCCTGTCCTTCCTGGCGACCGTGTTTCCGGCATGGCGGGCCGCCCGTCTCGATCCCGTCGAAGCCTTGAGGTACGAGTAGTGGCCGAGGTCATTATCGAGCTGAAGAGCGTCGAGCGGCACTATGTGCAAGGGCCGCGCAAGCTCACCATCCTGAACGGGGCCGATTTTGCGCTGAGGCGCGGCGAGATGGTGGCGCTGGTGGCGCCATCAGGCACCGGCAAGTCGACCCTGCTGCACACGGCAGGTCTGCTGGAACGCCCTGACGCGGGAGACGTGATCCTGTCCGGCCGGGCCTGCGGACGGCTGTCCGACGACGAACGCACGTCGATCCGCCGCAACGATGTCGGCTTCGTCTACCAATTCCATCACCTGCTGCCGGAGTTCACGGCGCTGGAAAACATCATGATGCCGCAGCTGATCAAGGGGCTGTCGCGCAAGGAAGCGGCGGAGCGCGCCGCACAGCTGCTCGACTATATGCAGATCGGCAAGCGCGCATCGCACCGGCCGGCCGAATTGTCCGGCGGCGAACAGCAGCGCGTCGCCATAGCGCGCGCCGTCGCCAATGCGCCGCTGGTGCTGCTGGCGGACGAGCCGACCGGCAATCTCGACCCGGTCACCGCCTCCTATGTCTTCGACGCGCTGGGCGCTCTGGTCAAGCAATCGGGCCTCGCGGCGTTGATCGCGACCCACAATCACGATCTGGCATCGCGGATGGACCGGCGTGTCACGCTGGCCGACGGCAAGGTGGTGCCGCTTTAGGCTACGCCGACACTCAAGTGATGTCGGCCTGACCTGAAGCTCACCATATCCAGCCAGGTTTCCACGACGACAGGTTGACCGGATTTCGCCTCGTTTTCCGAGTCTCGCCGACGGGCCGTCGTCACGCATTGTCGTGACCTGTTGATAAGCGCCGCGCCGTCAACCTTTTCTTAACCCTGCCGATCTGATCGCCGGAGATTCTGGAGGTGGCGGGATTCTGCGCGTTGACATTGAAACAAAACTAGAACAAATTGCGAACATATCAACAACAGGAGAGAGTTATGACCGATCTGGTTCAGGATGTCATCTCGCTGGTTTGCATGAGTGCGTTTCTCGTTTCCATGGCGATCTGGATCGGCGCCATGTGATTTGGCGGCTCTTGCCGCCGTCGTCCCCGGCGGTTGAAACCCGCTTCGCCGTTAAGTCTTTCTTGCCGCCGGCGCGCTAGGGTGCATCTCCAAGGCAGGAGCAACGTCCAGGTGTCGCCCATCGTCACGGCCATTCTCGTGGCCAGCAATCTCGGGCTGATCTTTCTCTTGATGACCGTGCCGCTTGGTTTGCGCACGGTGAGGGTCAGCCGCGTGGTGGCGATGGACCGCCAACGCCTCTGGCGGGCGCTGTGGCCGCTTGGCAGCGATGCCGGCTGGTCCGGCGAGATACTTTCAGCGCAGCCGCTGGACGGCGAGGGCGTGTCCCGCATCATGCTGTCGTGGGAAGGCCGCGACGGCAAGCCGATCGAGCGCAGGGCGCGGTTTGAAGACGTCGTCGAGGGCAGCCGCTTCGCCATGCTCGTCCTCGAGGATACCGCGCTCGATGTCTCGTTCTGGAAAGACTATCGCGAAACCGCCGAGCTTGTCTCCGAAGGCGGCGGCACGCGGGTAACGCTCAGCCAGACGGATCGTTACCGCGGCGCTGCCTTTCTGGTGTTTCGGTACTTCGCCATACGCCGCGAGCTGTCCAAGCTGCAGCGTTGGGCGATAACCGGGCAGTATCGCAAGGGCGGCTGGTTCGAGCATCCGCTGAGCCAGGTCGGCTTTGCCGTGCTGTCGGCATTGATCCTGTGGCCGTTCTTCGGGCTTCACCTCGGCGGCCTGGCGCTGGCCGCGATCCTGACGTCGGTCGTTGCCTTGCACGAACTCGGCCATATGGCGGCGTTCCGGCTGATGGGTCACCGCAAGGCGCGGATGATCTTCATTCCGCTGCTCGGTGGCATCGCCATTGGCGGCCGGCCCTATAACAGCCGTTTCGAGGTGGCGTTCGTTGCGCTGATGGGAGCGGGTTTCTCCGCCTTCCTGGTGCCGATCGTCATTGCCGCCAGCGCGTTCGCGGGCGGCGAGGGGCACAAGGCCGCGGCCGCGCTGCTGGCGGCGCTGGCAGGCTGTGCGGCCCTGTTCAACATCGCCAATCTGGTGCCGGTGTGGAAATTCGACGGCGGCCAGGTGCTGCGCCAGATCTGCCCGGGGCCGATTGCGCTGGCGTTGGCCTCGTTCTTCCTGCTTTCCGTCTTCCTGGCACTCGGCCGACAGGCAGGCTTCTCGTCTGGCTTTCTAATCGTGGCGGGGGCGGTGTTTTCGATCCTCAGCCTGCTTACTGTCGGCAGCGGCGTGAAGCCGCGCCACGAGTTGGAGCCAATCCGCACCGTTGATCGCTTCGCAATCGCCGGCGCGCTGCTGGCGGTGTTCACCATTCATGGCTGCGGCGTGTTGTGGGCATCGGCGCAGCTGCTTTGAGTTCGTGTTGAGCCCGACAGGGTCAACCTGCCCTGCGGGCTGCTTCGGCGGTCAAGGCAGTGGCGGGACCGAACACACCCTCGAAGGCTGATTTCAGCGCCAGATCAAGATCGGCCATGCCAACGGGAAGGCCAAGGTCCACGAGGCTGGTGACGCCGTGGTCCTGCACGCCGCAGGGTACGATGCCGCCGAAATGGGAGAGGTCCGGTTCGACGTTGATGGCGATGCCGTGAAAGCTCACCCAACGCCGCAGCCTTATGCCGATCGCCGCGATCTTGTCCTCGGCCGGCGCGCCGTCCGGCAGCGCAGGGCGATCGGGCCGCACCACCCAGACGCCGACACGGTCCTCGCGCCGTTCGCCATGGACGTTGAAGGCAGCAAGCGTGCCGATGATCCACTGTTCGAGCGCGGCGACGAAGGCGCGCACGTCCTCGCGCCGCCGCTTCAGGTCAAGCATGACATAGGCGACCCGCTGGCCTGGCCCATGATAGGTGTATTCGCCGCCGCGCCCTGCCGAAAAGACCGGAAAACGGTCGGGATCGATCAGGTCCTCGATGCGGGCGCTGGTGCCGGCGGTGTAGAGCGGCGGATGTTCGACCAGCCAGACCATTTCGCCGGCCGCACCGCTGCGGATCGCGTCGGCACGCGCCTCCATGAAGGCGAGCGCCTCGGGATAGGCGGTGAGACCCGGCTCGATGCGCCACTCGACCGGCGCCGAGCCGGGCAGGGGCAGGAACGACGTGGCGATCTGGCTGCGTTCTGGCATGACGTTTCTTTTTTCGCTTGTGCCGTCGCGATCCGCTTGCACTTTCGAGCGACATGCATCTGTCTTCCATATGGCGCTATCAGGTGGAAACGTCCAGTTCCGACCCTTCATTCCAATCCTGTGGACCGTTATGCCAATCGCTTGAGATTATTGCGTGCGGCGCACTTGTTTCGCCGGAAACGATTTGCTACACGCCGCGAGCCGGTCGGTTCCGGCTCCTACCACGTGCGGTCGTGGCGGAATTGGTAGACGCGCAGCGTTGAGGTCGCTGTGGGGCAACCCGTGGAAGTTCGAGTCTTCTCGACCGCACCATTTTCTCTCCCGAAATCTTCGCATAGAGCGTTGATTTCATTGCGGAAAATGACATTCGATTTTTCCGGCCTTGCAGATTTCGCCCGTTTTGTGCCACTAATTGCGCCACACAGCTAGCCCCGACAGGCTTTTTGCAGGTGCGCGCATGGGTCGAAATCGAACCCGGATTGATCCCGACAGATACCTCACCCTGCGACAGGGAAATTATCACTACAAGCGCCGCGTGCCGGTGACGATCGCGCATCTCGACGAGAGGGCGCCGCATGTGCGCGCCTCGCTCAAGACCGACGATCGCGGCCTGGCACGGCGCAAACGCGACCTCCTCGAGGCGGCCGATGATGCGCTTTGGGCATCGCTGATCACCAAGGGCGTCACCGATCCCGCCCGACGGCGCTATGAGGCGGCGGTCAAACGGGTCGAGGCGCTCGATTTCACCTTCCATGCTGGCCCCTATTTCGAGCAGCCGGAAGCCTTCGACGATCTCATGGACCGCATCCGCCATGTGCTGGCGACGGGCCAAGAGGACCAGATGACGGCTTTGCCGCTGCTCGGCGCCGTCGACGTGCCCAAGACAAAGGTCAGCGATGCCTTCGACATCTACTGCAACGAGATCGTCGCAGACGAGCTGATCGGCAAGAGCCAGGTGCAGAAGGACCAATGGAAGAAGGTCAAGCAGCGCGCCGTCAACAACTTCATCAAGCTGAATGGCGACCTGGCGATGGAAGAGATCACCATCGACCACGCCAAGAAGGTCTACCGGCATTGGCTGAACCGCATCGCTCCGAAGGAAGGTTCGGCGACGGCCGGCGCCTCGTCAGGCAATCGCGACGTCGGCAACATGCGGGTCCTCTATGAGGCCTATTTCAAGTACCAGGGCGACGCTCGCCGCGAAAATCCTTTCGATGGCCTCGGCTTCTCGCTGAAGAAAAAGCGCTCGCGCCCGCCCATCCCGACGGAATGGATATCTGGCAAGGTCATGCACCCGGGCAATCTTGCGACGCTGAATGAGGAGGCGAGGGGTATCCTGTTGATCCTGATCGAAACCGGCGCGCGGCCGAGCGAGATCTGCAACCTGGAACCGCACGCCATCCGGCTTCACAACCATGTGCCACACCTGTCGATCGAGCCGCGCGAGGATCCGGCCAATCCGCGCGAGATCAAGACCGAATCGTCGCGCCGCCTGGTGCCGCTGGTCGGCGTCGCGCTTGAGGCGGCAAAGCGCCATCCCTCGGGGTTCCCGCGTTACCGCAACCGTGAGAACGAATTGTCGGCGACGCTCAACCAGTATCTGCGCGCGCATTCTTTGCTGCCGACCACGTCGCATACGGTCTACTCGTTCAGGCATTCATTCGAGGACAGGATGAAGGAAGCCGGCATCGACGACGAGCTGCGGCGGCTGCTGATGGGTCACACGGTGGACCGCCCTAAATATGGCTCCGGCGGCTCGCTCGACTGGCGGCGCAAGGAACTTAAGAAGATTGCCTTGCCGTTCGATCCGGCGATCGTGTGAGGCGTTCCTTGGCGGCGGCAAGAATGGTGGCGGCTTCGATGCGCTTGTCGCGTTGGAACACCAGCGCTCGCCAGTGCGGCGTCAACAGTTCCGCCTCACGCGGAAACTTTTCCATCAGCCGGGCGATGAGATCGAGGCCTGCCTCGATCTCATCCAGCGTAACCGGCTTTCGTTTGGCGCTGCGCGACATCGGCCTTACGCAACCTCGACCGGCTTGCCGTCGACCAGCCGATAGAACTGGTCGGGCTTGATTCCGTCCCGGCCGACGATGCCGGCCCATGCGTTGAGGATCTCGCCACTGCCAGAGCGCTCGGCCAGGAAGAGCACACAGCCTTCCTTGCCGCGGGCCTTGCCCTCATAGCCCGATGCGGTGGCAGCGCCCTGGAAGCCTGATGCGGTGGCAGCGCCACAGACACCCGATGCGGTGGCAGCGCCCCAGTCACCTGATGCGGTGGCAGCGCCCTGGTAGCCTAATGCGGTGGCAGCGCCCTGGTAGCCTGATGCGGTGGCAGCGCCTCGCTCGCCCGATGCGGTGGCAGCGCCCCAGTCACCTGATGCGGTGGCAGCGCCTCGCGCGCCGGATGCGGTGGCAGCGCCTCGCGCGCCCGATGCGGTGGCAGCGCCACAGACACCCGATGCGGTGGCAGCGCCTCGCGCGCCGGATGCGGTGGCAGCGCCCCAGTCACCTGATGCGGTGGCAGCGCCTCGCGTGCCGGATGCGGTGGCAGCGCCCCAGTCACCTGATGCGGTGGCAGCGCCTCGCTCGCCCGATGCGGTGGCAGCGCCTCGCGTGCCGGATGCGGTGGCAGCGCCCCAGTCACCTGATGCGGTGGCAGCGCCCTGGTAGCCTGATGCGGTGGCAGCGCCTCGGTCCTTGGTTGACTTCACCGCTTCGCTATCGCCGGCCGTATAGTCTCCGTCGACGAGCTTGGCGCGATCCGTCACCCATTTAACCGCGTCGAGGATCAGCTGGGTCAGGCCGATTTCCTTGCCGATGGTCAGGATTTCGGCAGCGGTCTTCTCGCCGCCATCGTCGCTGTCGGTGGCGCCCGAAATCTCGACCTGGCAGATGCGCGTGCCGGCCGGCGCGTAGTAGCTGAACAGCGCCAGCGGGTGGCCGGTGATGACATGGAAGCCGCCCTTGCAGGCCTTGACCTTGCCGTCATGCTTGTAGGTCTGGCCGATCTCGAACTGGAAGACCTTGCCGTCTGGGCGGCAGGTCATGTCGTCGAGGAAGCCTTTGTAGGCAGTGATCGGGACAGCCGAATCGGTGGCGACTTTCTTCTTCGCGGGCATGGTCAGTCCTTCGGGTTGGAGCGATTGGCGATGTCGAGCAGCACGTCGGCATGGCAGGGCGCGCCGGGCTTGCACCAGCAGGCGAGGTTCTTGCCGGTCAGTTCTCCGGCGTTGTCGGCGACGAATTGGCGGGTGCGCTCAAGCGCGGCGACATCGGGATCACGTCCGACGCGCATGAGGCCGGCGAGCAACGCCTTGTAGAGGTCGACGCAATAGGCGGCGTCGCCGTGCTTGCCGACGATAAACGGATTGCCCCATGGGCCGGGGCGCGCCACCGACAGCGTGTTTTCCGGCATGCGCCAGCCCTTGCGGCGCGACAGCTGGATGCGCTGCGGTTTTCTCATTTAGGCGCTCCTGGCGATGCTGAAGCGCGCTCGTGCTTGGTGATGGCGTCAGGAACGTTCTGACAGACGCAGTAATCGTCGGCGCCCATGCAGCCGCACCTTGCGCCCTGTGCTTTTTGCTCGTCTGCGGACAGGCAGCGGTCATCTGCCTTCTCGTAGCGCTTCGAACTCGTGTTGTAGACGATCAGGCCCGGCATCTCGGCCCTCGCGTCCCGCAAATCGTAGGACGCTTGCGGCATCGATACGCCGAACTTCGTCTGGATATGCTCGCGGTTGATGAAGCCGTAGATTTCGACCATCTCGGCGATCCATGCGATTCGGGTGCGCTTGAACCAATCGCTCACAGCAGCCTCCCTTGCGGTCGGGCCGGGCGCGAACAGTCCTGGCAGGTGTGCGTCCATTCGCCGGCGACCTTGGCGAAGACAAAACCTTCGCGACGGGCGTCGGACATCATCACGTCGAACTCGTCGGTGGCATAGGTGCGCGTCTGGCTGGCGCCGCATTCGCAGACGATCTGCATCTGGCCGGCGTGCTTCTCGATCGCCATCAACTTGCCCCGGCTTGTTTGGCTTGCTGGTGAAACCAGAGCTGGTAGCAGCCGCGCTTTTCAGCCTTGGGGCAGCCTTCCCACCAATGCCAGCAGGACCCGGGCCCAGCTGTGGGATCACGCCTGCAGTTATGTCTTCCCTTTGGCGGCTGCCATGTCGCTGCCGGCGGAAGTGACAGTGAGAGCTGTTCCATCGGCTCGGCGCCTATTGCAGCGCGTGGTGGCTGCCGGCGCGGCCGAGGCCGGATGCCTTGGCCAGCGCCGAGCGCTTCTCGGAGTAATTCGGCGCGACCATCGGATAGTCGGGTCCGAGGCCCCATTTGGCGCGGTATTCGTCGGCCGTCATGCCGAGCGCCGCCAGATGGCGCTTGAGCGACTTGAAGGGCTTGCCGTCGTCCAGGCAAATGATGTGGTCCGGGAACACCGAGCGCTTCGGGTTGACGGCCGGCACCAGCGCCGGCGCCGGCAGGAGAACCGGTTCGCCGGCCAGCTTGCGCACCGCGTCGTTGATGCTGGCGATGAGATCCGGCAGGGCGTTGGCCGGCACGGGGTTGTTGCTGACATAGGCCGAGACGATGCTGGCGGTGAGTTCGGTCAGTCTGTTTTCCACTTTGCTTACTCCACAGGTTGCAGGTTTGAAGGAAAGGCGTTGTGCTCGACGCCGTCGAGCAGGCGGCCGGCGGCCCGTTTGCCGACGCGGTAGAGGTCTGGCTGATCGTCGAAGTGGCCATCGGTCGAGGCCAGGTTTTCGGTGCCGAACAGCCATTTGTCGTCGAACCGTTTTCCCTGCTCGCCGCGCTCGCCGCCTCTTGCCATCGCCTCGATGCGGCCGGCCATCTTCATGGCGTAGCAATGCGTGCAGCCGGGCGAGACGATGGAGCAGCCGACGATGGGATTCCACGTCGCGTCGGTCCATTCGATGGCGGATTTGTCAGCCATCACATGAACCTCACGCCGGTCACCGGGAAGGCGCCTGCATCTCCTTCGCGGGCAAAGAAGTGCCGCTCGCCGTCTTCGCTCTGCTCTGACCTAAGCCAGAAATGTGCGAGCTGCTTGTGGATCGGCTCGCCGTCGAATGATTCGCTGACGGCCTCGGCGGTGTCCTCGCCAAATTCCGCGAACGCGGCAACAATCTCCTCGGCAGCATCTGGCAGACTGTTGAGGTCGACATGCCCTTCCACGAACGCCGAATGTAAGTCACCGTCTTCGGTGATCGCGGCAGTCCATTTTGGCTTCTCGTTCATGAATGCATCCCCCAGAAAATCAGCCCGCCGGCGATGGCCAGCACGGCTGCGATGAAGCCGAGGAACAGGCGCCAGACCATGCGGGCGTCTTCCATGTCGGCGCAGTTTTGCGGGCATCGGCATTCGGGCCAGAGCTGGCAGACGATGTGCGGGCGGCCGTTGGCGTCGCAGACGCGGTCGTGGCCGATGGCGACATGGTCGAGCGGCGTTCCCATCAGCGCAGCCCCGCATAGATGAGACCGGCGCCGATCAAGGCGACGGCGCTCATCAGGCCGAACATGACCCATTGCACCCGGCTCGCCCGCTCGGTGCCGGCGGTGCAGTCGGCCTCGCAGTCGCAGTCGGGCCACAGCGGGCAGACGCTGATCTGCTTGCCGTTCGGCGGGATGGTGATCGTCTCCCGCGCCGGCATCCTGTTGAGGCGGGCGTTCAATGCAGCACCTGTGCCTGGATGAGGTTGTAGGGCAGCAGCACCAGGATCTCGGACGGCTTGCGGCCGGCCTTGATCTGCAGCGCAATCCAGTCGTGGATTTCAGGCGAGAAAGCCGCCGCCGCGATCAGCGCCTCGGCGATGGAGCGTGGCCTCGCAAGGCCGGCGACATTGGAGTTGGCCGCTTCCATCGGGGTTAGCCCTGCTGGCGGACGGCGCGAGCGCGGGCGAGGTTGCAGGCCTCGGGCGCGTGCTTGTCGATTTCCTCACGGGTGAAATCGGTGTGCTCGTAGAGCGAGTCCTTGGTGACGGCCGTGCCGTTCATGCCAAGCTCGAGCACGCGATCGGCCATGCGTTCGACGATGGGCGTGGCGATGACAGCTGGTTGCGTCGACAGAGCGCCAATCGGCGGTTGCTGGAAGGTGATCATGCGGCTTGCCTCCAAATCGCTGAATTGCGAATGGCGGCAATTTAAGCCATATCGGCTAATACTTTGTCAACAAAAAGTTTAGCCAAACCGGCTACTAAGTCAGAATGGCTCCCAACACTGTCCCGTCAACACCTTCGCCGTTACGCAGTCGAGGACGCGGGTGGACATGCCGCCCGAATTGCCAACGCTGACGAAGTAGTCACCTTCCGGGCAGCGCACCGCCCAACCGCCAGCGTCGATGCTTGGCATCTCGCCACGATAAAAAATGCGGGAAACCGAACTGCAGGCCGAGCCGGCTGAGGTGATGACGGTAGCGAAAGCTTCGCCCTGCCGTTGCTGGGACAGGGCCGACAATTGGTCGTAGGCATTGCCGGCAAGTGCCGGCCCGGCGGCCAGCCAAAGAGCGGCGACCAGGGTCGCCTTAAAACAGTTCGTTCGTCGGCAACACGCGGTGGATATAGGTGACAAACCGCTTCTTGAACCGGATCTCCGCCGGCTGGTTGTATTGATAGAGCCTGTACTCACCCTCATCCTCCCCATCGTAGCGCTTGACCCATGTCTCGGTTCCGGAGTTGTCATGCAACCTGGTCTGAACAACAACATGGTCGCCTTGATGCAAGGGCTGGTTCGGATTGATGTACAGCCGGTCCCCGGGGAAATAGCGAGGAATCATCGATTCGCCGCGAGTGATCAGCGCATAGGCGCCGAAAACGTCGCGCAAGCCTGGCGGGCAAGGGATGTCATCGACGCGGTCGCTGCTCATGGTGTGTGCGCCCTGCATCGACCCTGCCGCCAGGCCGTAGAGCGGAATTGTTATGTTGTCGTTGGCCGACGCCGGCGCCTTGGTTGGCTTGCCTTTCCTGACGGCTTTTTTTGGCGAGACATAGATTTCAAAAGGTGCCGGTTCCGGCAGCGGTTCGGTGCCGAACAGGGCGATTTCGTCGATGCCTACGCCGGCGGCGATTCGGGCGCGCCATTCGTCGTCGAGCTTGAGGACGCCGCCGCGCAATTTCGAAATGGTAACGCTATGGCTGCCGATCTTTTCGGCGAGCCCCTCATTCGTCAGTCGCCGCGACTTCATCACCAGCTTGAGCCGGTTGCGGTAATGGTCAAATCGTTCCGTCAAATCAATCATATGGAAGAAATTAGCCAATCCGGCTAACGGAGAAAGAGCCGAAGCGGCTAAACTTTCACTTGACACGATATTAGCCATTATGGCTTATCCTTTTGCTATGATGTTTCGGGATTGGAGACTTGAGCGGAGACTTGGCCTGGGCGAGGCAGCGAGGCTGCTTGGCATCAAGGGCAAGAATCCCGGTGGCACCTTGGTGCGCATCGAGAACGGATCCCGTCAGCCGGAAGCCGATATGGTCGAGCGCATTCTTGCGTTTACAGACGGCGCGGTCACCGCCGCCGATATGCACGAAGTGCGCCTTGCCTGGTTGAAGGACAACCGGCCTGAGAAGTTCTCCGCGGCGCTGCCTGCGCCACAGACGGAGGCCGCGGCATGATCAAGCACCGCCTCGCTTCTCCCGCACTCGCCGATCGCGGCGCGCGTCTCGCCGGCGTCGGCTTCACCGAGCGCCTGGTTCCCCGTTCTGCGCAGCCCTCCCAAGCGTCCACCCCATGCGCAGAGCCTGCCGCGTCGCCCGCCCCCCGGGGCGACGCGGCCTTTCTTCACTTCACCGAGTCCTTGTCCGTGGGGGCACGCGACGGGGATAAAAGCGCGCCGGTGGCCCCTTCCGCCGGCGTGCTCTCGCTTTCCGACCACGTGATGATCCTGCTGCGCGCGGTGGCCAGCTACGAGCAATGCTCCAACGAGCAGGCCGTGGCGATGGCGCTCGCCGACTACGTCACCAAGATCGGCGCCGGGCCGCTGGCGCGCGCCGTCCTCGACGAGCGCGAGCGGCTTGCCGGCAAAAACATCACGGAGGATCTCGGCGATCTGCCGGACTTCGTCAGGAGTGACGATGTCCGCTTCGTCGAGGCGCGGAAAGCGCACCGGAATTTCCAGGGGATGCGGCGATGAACTTTTGTCACTGGGCATGCGGGCCTCCGTAGGTTTGTTGCTCGCACACTGAATCCAAAAAACCATTCCCACCACGGGAAACGCCGCCGGGATTTCCCGGCGCGAGAACGCATGACGCCAAGAGGACCTTTCGCCATGGTGCCGAACGCCAATGCCCGCCACTTCCAGCTCAAGGCAGCGCAGCGCGACCTGATCGCCGCCGCCGGCGGCATCGAGCGCGCAGCCGCCGTCTGCTCCTATTCGAAAAGCGAGGTCGGGCGCTGGAACAATCCCGACAGCCCCGACCTGATGGAACTGCCGGCGATCTTCGCGCTCGAGGAAGAAACCGGCCGCTTCGACATGAGCGAGGTGATCTGTGCCGCGCGCGGCCGCCGCTTCGCCGATGCCGAGCCGGCGATCGCCAACGGCTCGGTGATGGCCGCGCACGCCGAAGCGGTGGTGCGCATGGGCGAGCTGATGACCGAAGGCGCGCTTGCCTTCGCCGATGGCAAGTTGACGCCGGCCGAAGGCGCACAGATCGACCGGGCCGTTTCCAAGCTCGTCAACGCGGCCGCCGACTATCGCAAGGTGCTGGCCAGCGCGCGTGCCGCCGGCGGCCTGAAGGTCGTCGGTGGCGAATGAGGCCCCGCCTCAACCCCGTTTTCAACAAAAAGGAGACCGACATGAAAGCCGTTCTTGGAACCACGCTGCGCGACATCGTTACAGGTTTCTCAGGCGTCGTCGTTGGCCGGGTCGAATACCTCACCGGATGCAACCAGGCGCTTCTTCAGCCCAAGGTCAAGGAAGACGGGGCGCTGACCGATTCAGTCTGGATCGACGAGCAGCGCTTGGAAGCCGTTAGCGGTGTGGCGCGCGTGAAGCTCGACAACGGAACGTCGCCCGGCTTTGACCGGCCGGCACCGAAGCGCTGACGCATGAGAACGATCGAAGCGATGATTGCCGGGCGCGATGCGCCGCTGGCGCCGGGCTGCAACAGCCTTGGCCGCTCGATGCTGGAGCTGCGCAGCCATCAGTGCCGGTTTCCGCTGCGCGGTTCGGGCGCGGCCATGCGCTTCTGCGCGGTCGAGGTTGAGGTCGGCGCGTGGATGCCGGGCCTCAGCCTCGGCAGCTACTGTAGCTTCCACAGGGATTTTCTGCGTGGCCAGCCCAGTGTTGCTGAAGAGCGTGTCGCTGAAGATCGCAGCGAGGCTGCCTGATGTTCCAGCCGGTCGAGCGCAAGCAGTTTGCATTCAACGTGTCGCCGAAGGTGTTCGACGCCATCGGCAAGCGTGCCCGCGAGCAAGGCTTGTCGCCGACGGCCTATGCCAAGCTGCTGTTCGAGGCTGGCTTCGCCGCACTCGTCGGCCAGGAGCGCGATGCGCCGGTCGATGATGCCGAACTCGACCGGCAGGTGACGCTGGTTTTCGCCTGCGCGGGGCAGGGCGACATCAAGGCCATCGCCAAGGCGACCGGCGTCAAGCCGACGCTGGTCGAGCGCATTCTTGAGGCGTGGCGAAAGGCGGGCAAGTGAGCGACGATTACGATCCTTACTCGCCGCGCAGGCCGAAGGGCGAGCGCAAGCGCGAGGCGACGGAAGAGCTTCGCGATGCGGAGACAACCAGCACGGCGCAGACCGTGGCGGCCGGGCAGCTGCGCGCGCTGATCGAGCGCATCGAGCGGCTGGAGGAAGAGAAAAAGACCATCGCCGAGGACATCAAGGAAGTCTTCGCCGAGGCCAAGGGCACGGGTTTCGACACCAAGGCCATCCGCACCATCATCAAGCTGCGCAAGAAAGACCCGGCCGAGCGCGCCGAGGAAGACGCGATCCTCGACCTCTACAAAGCTGCGCTGGGGATGGTGTGATGAAATACCAGCTGCTGCCCCGCCTTTCTTCCGAAGAATTCGCCTCGCTCGAACGCTCGATCATCGCGCATGGCGTGCTGGTGCCGGTGGAGTATGACGAGGCCGGCGACATCATCGACGGCCATCACCGTGTCGAGATCTGCGAAAGCCTTGGCCTGGTCGACTGGCCGAGATTCGTGCGCAAGGGCCTGTCGGAAACCGACAAGCGGACGCTGTCGCGCGAACTGAACTTCGCCCGCCGCCACCTGACCACGGCGCAGAAACAGGCTGTCATCGCCGACCAGCTGCGCGACACGCCGTCGATCTCGTCGCGCGCCATCGCCGCCATGCTCGGCGTCCATCATTCGACGGTCCAGTCGGTGCGCAAGACGCTGGTCGATGGTGGCGAAATTAGCCACCATGACGAGGTCGAGGGCAGGGACGGTGTCGTCCAGCCGGCCCGCAAATCGATCAAGACCGCCTTCGTCCCCGACCGCGAGAATGTCGGTGAGTACATGAAGGGCGCGAAGATGATCCGCGCCGAAAAGCAAAAGGTCGCGCATACTGTGCGCCTGGCGCATATGGAGATGACTGCCTCTCGCGGGCAGGCCGCGGCGCCCGGCAAGGTCGGCGGAAAGTATCCCGTCATCTATGCCGATCCGCCCTGGCGCTTCGGCGTTCGCTCGGAAGTGACCGGTCGCGAAAAGAGCGCTGAAAACCACTATCCGACGATGGACAGCGCCGACATTGCCGGCCTGTTCCGCGAGATCGGCGAGCCTGCCACCGACGACGCCGTGCTTTTCCTGTGGGCGACAAACCCGATGCTGCATGACGGCCTGCGCGTCATGGCCGCCTGGGGCTTCGACTATGTCCATCACTGGATATGGGACAAGGAAGTCGCCGGAACCGGCTACTGGGGCCGCGACCGCCACGAGCTGCTGTTGATCGGCCGGCGCGGCAATGTGGCATCGCCACTTCCGGGATCGCAGCCGGAGACGGTCTATCGCGAACGCAAGGGCAAGCATTCGGCCAAACCGGATTTCTTCGCCGAGACGATCGAGCGGCTGTTTCCGTCGATGCCGCGGCTGGAACTGTTCTGCCGCCAACCGCGCCCGGGCTGGGATGTCTGGGGCTTCGAGGCGGGTCTGCCGGAAGGTCCAGTGGCCCTTCCGCCCGTCGAGAAGGCCGGGGAGCCGCGCGATGGCTGATCCGTTCGACCGCGCCCGCTTCGCCGCTTCGGTGCGCCGCCGCCTCGACGGCATCTCCGGCCGCCGCGCGGTCGATGCGTTTCCGGCGCTCAACATCGCCATGATCAGCCGCGCCAAGAAAGGCGAGAACCTGACCATCGGCAGTTTTCTGACGCTGTGCAAGGCACTGCGGCTGCGCCCGCTGGACTTCTACTTGGCCGGCGTGAAACGCCGCCGTGTGACGCGAAAAACCATTCTCGATCAGACTGTTACAGAGCGCGTTCCCCGTGAAACACGCCTGCTTGGGGGTGCCTGATGGCCGATACGATGTTGCCGATCCTCCGCCAGTTGCACGAAGCTGACGGCGACCGGAGCCGCGCGGACACACTGCTGCGTATGCCCGATTCGGTCATGCTGAAGTACCAGATGGTCATCGAAGGTGCTTGCCGGCGCGCGGGTTTTGAGGCCGGCCGAAATTACCTGGCGCTGCGCGTCTCGCTCTCGCTTGCCGTGCGTGATGCGGACGGCCTGCCGCCGACCGAGCTTTCGATCACTTGGGAACAGTACCGGCGAGCGCTCGTCGAGTTCGCGGCAGGTGGCAAATGACGGCGGTCGGCAAACAGATCGACCCCTTGGCGCGGGCGCTGGCCCCCGTCGTGCGCGAAATGCTGATGGCGGAGGTCGAGCGGGTCGCGGCCTCGTTGCCGGTGCCAAAGCCCAGGGATGCCAGCACCAAGGCCGACCGGGACATCATGGCGGCCTGCCTGGAGGTTGCTGAGGCGGCCGACAGACTGGCGCAGGCGAAATACGGCATCGGCGAAATCGTGGCGCGAACTAAGCTGGAGCGCGCCGGCGCCCATCTCGGGCGCGTCATGAAGAAACATGGGCGGATGCCATGAACGCCCAGGCCGCCATCCGCGACGACGACGGACGCATCGCCGATGCCAGAAAGCTGCGCGCAATCCGTTCCTCGCTTGAAGCGATCGCCCCGGCCGACTGGACGCGGGTGCATGGCGAGGCCGGCGCCTTCATCGAATCGCGTGGCGAGATGGGCGAGCTGTTCGTGTTGCTGCGCTTCGATGAGGCGACGCCGGATGAGATCGCCTTCGTCTGCGATGCCGCCGATACGGTGGATTTCCTGCTGCGGCTGGTCGACGACGCCTTCGACACCATCCGTGCACTGAAGGGCGAGCCGCCCCGCCGCAATCCACCCAAGGGCGCAGCGCAGGCCAGCGACTTCAAGAACTATTCCGCCGAATGCGCGATGAAATGCCAGGAGCCGGCCTTCAAGGTGTTTTTGAAAGAGCGGCATGGGCTGGAAGGCTCGATGACCGACGAGCGCGCGGTGCAAAAGGTGCGCTCGCTGCTTGGCGTCACTTCCCGAAAGGAACTCAACGAAGGCGGGCGGGCCAGCGAAGCGTGGAAAGCGCTGCGCGCCGATTTCGCCAACTGGCTGAAAGCGGAACGATGAAAAACAGGCTTTCCGATTTGAACAATCACCTGTTTGCGCAACTCGAACGGTTGTCCGACGAGGGCATGACGAAAGAGCAGATCGAGCAGGAGGCCACGCGCGGCGAGGCGATCGTCGCCGTCGCCGACCAGATCATCCGCAACGCCGCGTTGCAGATCAGCGCCGCCAAGCTGGTCGCCGAATACGGGAACGATCCGACGCGCTACCTGCCGCAGATCGAGGGCAAATCTTCATGAGAGGCGGGCGCATCATCTATAGCGGCTCCGAAATGGCGTGGCTTGAGAAGCACCGCACGATGGTCATCAGCGACTATCACCGCGCCTTTCAAGCCGAATTCGGCCGGCCGGATGTCTTGCAGGTGCACCTTCACGGCCTTCGCAAACGGCTGGGCTGGAAAGTCGGTCGCGATCCTGCGCGTTATAAGGGCAGACGCCTAAAGTACAGCGATGCTGAAATCGGATGGTTACGCGATCGCTGCACGATGGAGATCAACGCCTGGTGCGCGGCCTTCCGGGCGGAGTTCGGGCGGGACGATGTGACACCGGCCAAGCTGCACAGCATGCGAAAGCGTGAGGGCTGGAAGACGGGTCGTACCGGGCAGTTCGAACAAGGCTCGGTGCCATGGAGTAAGGGCAAGAAACTGCCTTTCAACCCGAACTGCGCCGAGACACAATTCAAAAAGGGGCAACGGCCACATACCTATCGTGGCGCCGGGCATGAGCGCATCGACTGCCACGGCTACGTCTGGATCGTTATCGATCAACCCAATCCTTGGACTGGCGCTGCGACATGCAGTGTCCACAAGCATCGTTGGCTTTGGGAACAAGCGAATGGTCCCGTGCCGGAAGGCATGGTGCTGAAGTGTCTTGGCGACAAAACGAACACCGATCCGGCGAATTGGGAATTGGTGCCGATCGGCTTGTTGCCGCGTCTCAATGGAAGGTCCGGGCGTGATTACGACCATGCTCCAGGCGAATTGAAACCGACCATCATGGCCATTGCCAAGCTGGAGCATCGAGCACGGACAGCGCTCAAGCTGGGGGCGGCGAAGTGAGCGCATTCCTGCTCGGCATAGGCTTTCGCGCCGACATGGGCACCTGCGCCAGAAAACTGGTGCTGCTGAAGCTGATCGACGCCTGCGAGGATGATGGTAGCCGCATCTTCCCGGCGATCTCGACCATCGCGCGCGCGGCGCAATGCTCTACGCGCCAGGTGCAGCGTGAGCTGAAGGCGTTCCTCGACATCGGGCTGATCAGGCTGGTGCGCGAGGGCGGCAAGGGGCCGCGCAGCACCAACGAATACGCGCTCGACCTCGACGTGCTGCAAGTGCTGGGCAAGGGCGGCTGGGCGCTGGTGGCCGGCGCTGAAAATAAGGGTGACACGGTGTCACCCTTCGATAGTGACGAAAAGGGTGACATCGGAGACACCGTAAGGGTGACACCGGAGACGGCTAAGGGTGACAAGCTGAGTCACCCAACCCCTCAAGACCCCTCCCTTGATCCCTCCCTCGAGAGAGAGCGCGAGCGGGAAGATCCGAAAAAGGTCGAAGAGGCGTTCTGGCGTGTCGTCAAGGACTGGCCGCGCTTCGCACCGATGCCGAAAGAGCCGGCCAAGCGGGCCTGGTTGAAGCTCGATGCGGTCGATCGGCTGGAGGCGGAGCGCAAGCTGCCGCTGTGGCTGGCGATGCTCAAGGCCAACAAGCGCGACCATGTTCCGGCGCCGGCGACCTACTTCAACGAAAAACTCTGGCAGGCCGTGCCGGAACCGGAGGCCGAGCGGGAGAAGCCGGCCTATGCCCCGGCCTTCGGGCCGGTCTGGGCGGCGATCCGCATGCGCGACCTGGTCACCGGACCGAAGGCACAGCCGGGCCCGCTCAAGGGCTGGGAAGAGCGGGCAATCGCCGAGGGCACGCTGAACCGTGAGGCGCTGGAGAAGGGCAACCGCATGCGGGCCGGATGGCCGATGGTCAACGCGTTGCATTTCGCCGCCGAGACACGCGGCCTTGGCATCCACAGCTTCGGTCCCGAGGAAGAGCGGCTCGGCAAGCTGTGCGAGTTCGTGCCGATCGGAACCGAATGCTGGGAAGCCTGGAAGGTCGAGCACGATTTGCGCGGCTGGCCATGGCTGCCAGATCCCGGAACGATGCGCGGTGTCTATTTCCCGGCTGGCGGGCCGGGCGGACTGGAAGCATTCGAAGCAGCACTGCGAGGGGATCATGATGCACAGCAAGCGGCCGAATGATGCGGTCAGGATAGGGCCGACCGACCGGCAGACGGCTGCCATCGATCGGGCAGTGGCGAATCGCCGGATGATCGGGCGCCAGGTCGAGGCGGCTGCGGCCGACGAGGGCAGGGCCTGGTATGCGATTCGCACGCGGGTCAATTGCGAGAAGGCTGTGGATAAGACGATGGTCGATGCGGGCATCGGCACATGGTTGCCGCTGCGCAAGGTCGAGGGAAAGGTGCGCCGCGGGCGCATGCTGCCAGCCTCATACCAGCCTGTGATCTGGGGGCTGCTGTTCGTCCATGTCGCCATGAATGGCGAGGCATGGCATGGGCTGATGAGCATCAAGCATGTGCTTGCCGTGCTCGGTGACGACAGCGGGCCGAAGCCTGTTATCGAGAAGGAATTCAATCGCTTCCGGTCGATGGTGACGCTTGGCGTGTACGGCGACAAGCCAGCGGGCTGGAAGCCAATGGTGGGTGAGTACGCTGTGATCGGGGCAGGGGCAGCGTTCGGTCAGGGTGCCATGGTCAACGGCTTCAAGGGCAGGCGTCGCGACCGTGTGCTGGTGACGCTGTTCGGTGGCTCGATGCCGTTCGAGGTGCCACTTGCCATTCTCGTAAAACCGTAATAGCGAATCCCACCCAGGACAAGCCGTCGACAGTGGAGCGCGTAACCTGCTCCCGAGACCGTGACACGGCCACGCCAGTGCGGCGTAGGATTGGTGCCGGACGGAACCAGGTGAGGCGAAGGGCGCGGCCCGGCATATGCTTCACCGCAATCGAAAAGATTCCGAAAACCTCCATCTCGCATCGCACCATGTTGTGCAATGCACCCACCGCACCGCACCCACCCCCACCCCTTTGGGTCCTTCCCGACCTCCAAAACGTATGCGGGACGGCGTAGCCCGAGGGTTCGCTAGTGAGAGGGTCCGTAAAGCTGGGTTTACGATGTTAACGATGACCGGTGAACGGTAAACCTCGGCAGGTTTCAGACATGCAATCCACTGCCGAACTGCCGACGCCCGTCTGGAAGTCGCTGTCCGAGATCGCGGTCATGCGTGGCGTCTCGAAGGTCGCGATCAAGAAGCGGGTCGACCGCTACGAGGCCGAGGGCCTGCTGACGACGCGCCGCAACGGCCGCGAGCGCCAGGTCGACCTTGCCGCCTTCGACAAGGCAATCGGCACCGCCGGCGACGCCTACCGCGAGCAGGCCGCCGAGACGGTGCGCGAGGAGAAGTCCGAGCCCGCCAACATTCCGAGCGCGCTGCGCGACGCCCAGACCGAGAAGGCGCAGTGGGAAGCGCGGCGCTCCGCCCTCGACGTCAGCGAGCGGCTCGGCAAGCTGGTGCCGGTCGCGGAAGTCGAGACCGCCATGGTGCGGGCCGGCGAGGCGATCGTGCGGGCGATCGAGCAGCTGCCGACATTCGCCGGCGAGATCATGGCGGCATCCCGCGACGGCGAGCCGGCACTGCGCCGCAAGCTGCGCGATATCAAGGATCAGCTCCGCCGCCGTGCCGCCGATGCGCTCACCCTGCAGCGCACCGAAGGCCATGCCGACGAGGAAGCCGGCAACGAGTTCGACTTCGGCACCGACTGAAGGACCATCCATGAAACTGAAGCTCAAGCGCTCCGCCCTGGCGGTGATCGCCGGCACGCTTGCCGCGCTGATCATGCCGCCCGAGCGTATGCTGCCCAGCGCCTCGGCCAAAGGGCTGATCGTGCCGGATGGCCCGCAGGCCAACGAGAAGTGGGACGCATCGCTGACGCCCTACATCATCGAGCCGCTCGACCTGATGGCGATGGACTCGGGCGTCAATGAATTCGATATCCGCAAGTCGGCGCAGACTGGCTTCACCACGCTGATCCTGGCCGCGGTCAAACACATCATCGAGCAGGATCCGTGCCGGGCGATGATCGTGCAGCCGACCTCCGGCGCGCTCACTGACTTCAACAAGGACAAGCTAGGCCCGGCGATCGAAAACACGCCGTCACTCAAGCGCAAGGTCAAGCCGCAGACCAGCCGCGCTGGTGACGCCTCGACCACGACATCGAAAGTCTTCCCAGGCGGCTCGCTGACGCTGGCGATCGCCTCGTCGCCGGCCGATCTGCGATCGAAGACGATCAAGGTCGCGCTGCTCGACGAGGTCGACGAGTATCCCGACGACCTCGACGGCCAGGGCGATCCGCTCGGCATGATCGAGGCCCGGCAGGAATCGTTCCTGATGTCGGGCGAGTGGAAGCGCGCCAAGATCTCGACGCCGACCGTCAAGGGCGCCTCGAAGATCGACGCTGGGTTCCACGCCGGCGACCAGCGCTATTGGCACATGCCGTGCCCCGGCTGCGCTGCACCGTTCAAGTTCGTCTTCGACCGCACCTTCTTCAAGTTCGAAGAAACCTTTCCTTACAAGGCCTATTACGCGACGCCCTGCTGCGGCGCGATCGTCGAGGCGTCCGACAAGGTCGAGCTGATGAAGAAAGGTCGCTGGATCGCTACGGCGCCGCGGCCAGGCGCGCATCCGAGCTACCATTTCGACGCGCTGACCTCGCCCTTCGTGCCATGGGAGAAGATCGCAGAGCGCTTCGTCAAGGCGGCCGGCGATCCGCTCAAGCTGAAGACCTTCGAAAACCTGACGCTCGGCCTGCCGTTCGAGGTCAAGGGTGACGCGCCCGACCACGCCAAGCTGATGTTGCGCCGCGACAAGGAACAGAAGCGCGGCCACATTCCGGGCGCCGGCCTGATCCTGACCGGAGCCGCCGACGTGCAGATGCGCGGCATCTGGTATTCGGTCAAGGCCTATGCGCCGGACGGGCAGAGCTGGGTTGTCGATGCCGGCTACCTCTCCGGCGAAACCGACGATCCCCACGCCGGCGCCTTCGCCGAGCTGGAAAAAATCCGCGTCACGCAATGGCCGGACGCCTACGGCCGCACCCGCACCGTCGACCTGTTCGGCGTCGACTCGGGTTATCGCAGCCATGTCGTCTATTCATGGGTGCGCGGCAAGGCGGCGACCTTCGCGCTCAAGGGCATCGACGGCTGGAGCCGCCCAGCGCTCGGCCAGCCGACGAAGGTCGACATCGACTTCAAGGGCGAGCGCATCCGCGGCGGCGCCATGGTCTGGGCGGTCGGCACCTGGCCGCTGAAGGGCGCCTTCTACGCGCAGCTGCGCAAGGAAGGCATCGCCGCCGGGCAGCCGGTCAATCCGGCCGGCTACTGCCACTTCGCCTGGTGGCAGGACGAGGTCTATTTCCGCCAGATCACCTCGGAATATCTGGCCACCGAAACCTATCGCGGCCGTGCCCGCCGGGTCTGGAAGATCCGTGGCGGCGAGGAAAACCACCTGCTCGACTGCGAGATCTACAATGCGGCACTGGCCGACTATCTCGGCCTGTCGCGGATGACATCCGACCAGTGGCGCACGCTCGCCGCCGATCGTGGATTTCCGCAGGATTTCGACTTCTTCGCGCCCGACGTCCTGCAGGTTCAGATGCGTGCTCCGTCCAAGTCGCAGGCGCGTGTGCCGAAAGGTCCGAAGCCCATGCAGTCGACGTCGGCACCTATAGCTGAAGAAAAACCCGCATTCTGGGATTGAGCCATGGCCTGGACGCAAACCGACATCAACGCCATCAAGAAGGCCATGGCCTCGGGCGTGCTGACCGTCAAGCATGGCGAGACGCTGACCACCTTCCGCTCGATGTCCGAGATGGAACGCGTGCTGGCGCGCATGGAAGCCGAGGTCAACGGATCGGCCGGCGGCGCGATGTTCACCGAATTCCATAGCGGTACCTGAATGAACGCGCTCGACCGCCTGATCTCGGTTTTCTCGCCGCAAGCCGGCCTGCGCCGCGCCGCCGCGCGCGCCTCGCTCGAAGGCTTCGAGCGCAGCTATGCCGCTGGTCAGTCCGGCCGCCGCAACAAGGGCTGGACAGGTCGCGGCACCTCGGCCAACGTCGAGGTCGGCCAGGCGCTGGCGACGCTGCGCAATCGGGCGCGAGAATTCGTCCGCGATAGCTGGGCGGGTCAACGCATCCTCGACGTGCTGGTCTCGCATGTCGTCGGCACCGGCATCACCGTGGTGCCGAACACCGGCTCCGACCGTTCAGACAACCAGTTCCGGCTGGCCTACGAGGAATGGCAGGCGCAGGCCGACCTCGAAGGCGTGCTCGACGCGCCGACCATGCAGGGCCTGGCCTTGCGCTCCATGGTCGAGGGCGGCGACAGCGTCATCCGCTTCATCGATCTGACGTCGCAGGAGGCCGATGGCAGCGTGCCGTTCAGGTTGCAGGGCCTCGAAGGCGACCAGATCGATGCCTCGCGCGACTATGGCCTTGCCGGTTCCAACACCAGGCTCGGCGTTGAGCTTGGCGACGGTGGCCGTCGCAAGGGCCTGTGGTTGTGGAAAAACCATCCTGGCGACATGTCGGTGTCGGCCTTGGGCGGCGGCTCGGCGATGGTCGACTGGAAGGATCTCTGCCACCTCTACCGGCCTCTGCGCTGGGGCCAGGTGCGCGGCATCACTTGGTTCGCGCCGATCTTGCTCAACGGCCGTGAGGCGCAGGATCTGTTCGATTCTGCCCTCATGCAGGCGCGCACGCAGGCCTGTTTCGCCGGTTTCCGCAAGTCCAATCCCGGCGATCCCAATCCGTTCGCGGTCAAGGATGCCGCCGATGGCTCCGGCGACAGCCAGAAAGTCACCCGCATCGAGCCGGGCATGATCGTCGACATCGGCAATTCCGACATGGTGTTCGCCCAGCCGTCGTCGCAATCGCAGTTCGGCACCGTCTACCTCGCCGCCATGCAGGCAATGGCCGCCGGCGCCGGCATCACCTATGACCAGCTGACCGGCGATCTGCGGCAAGCCAACTATTCCAGCCTGCGCGCCGGCAAGATCGATTTCCGCCGCCTGGTCGAGCAGATCCAGTGGCACCTGATGGCACCGCGGCTGGTGATGCCGACGACGCGCCGTTTCATCGATCGCGCCATCCTCGCCGGCAAGCTTCGGCCGCGCAGCGACGGCTATCCGGTCGACCTGATCATGCCGGCCAATGAGCCGATCGACCCCAAGAAGGACCTCGACGCCGATATCGCCGCCGTCCGCGCCGGCCGAATGTCTCCGCAGGAGTTCATCTCGGCATGGGGCCGCGATTGGAAGAAGGTGATCGCCGACACCGAGGCGTTCTTCAAGATCAGCGACAAGGCCAATCTCGCCCTCGATATCGACGGCCGCCGCCCGCTCAACGGCGGATCGGCGCCATCGCCACAGGATGGCGCCCCGCAAACCCCACAGGATGGCAACAATGACTGAGATCATCCGCCTGCCGCAGATGCTGCGCGACGCCGAGGTGCGCGCCGGATCCTTCGATGAAGCGACCAACTCGATCGACGTCATCTGGACCACTGGCGCCACGGTGCGGCGCTTTTCGTGGATGGATGGCGAGTTCGATGAGGAATTGATCGTCAGCGGCAACGCCGTACGCCTCGGTCGCCTCAATGCCGGCGCGCCGTTCCTCGACACGCACGGCCAATGGAGCCTCAACGACGTCATCGGCTCGGTGGTGCGCGGTTCCGCCAAGATCGAAGGTGGCAAGGGTGTCGCCACCGTCAAGCTGTCGGCCGCCGCCGACGCCGTCGACCGCGTCGCCCGCATCAAGGAAGGAACAGTCTCCAACATCTCGGTCGGCTACCGCATCCACGCCGTCGAACGCAAGGAAATGGATGGCAAGGTGCCGCTGCACCGCGTCGTCGACTGGGAGCCGTGGGAAATCTCGGCGGTGCCGATTCCGGCTGATCCCGGCGCGCAGGTGCGCAGTGACGGCGCCAAGCCGGAAACATTCGATTGCCGCGTCATGCGCACGCTCGCCGACGCTAACGAGGTCCGCCGCATCCGTCTCGGCATGCAGCAGCGGATGGCCGGTCTCGGCCGCTAGCACACCAGCATATCAACGGCCGCCTGCGCTCCACCGGGGACGCAGGGCGACGGCTCATCGCCCCGGAATCGCAAAGGACCAAAGCCATGATGAAAAAGGCTTTCTTCTCCGCGGCCGTCGCCATGATCTTGTGCGCCGGCCTTATCGTCGGCCTTGGTGCCGACCTGGCATATGCGGCCCCGCATCTGTCCGCCCTCGACCTGCACCAGCATTTCAACCTTTCCGACCACGCCATGCATGCCGCCATCGGCCTTGCCGCCCTGCGTGTCAGGCTGACCGAACTGACCACCAAGGCCGAACAGAAGAAGGCCGAGATCAAGGATGACACCGCCGCCGATGCGGCGCGTGCGATCGAGGCCGACCATGCCAAGATCATGACCGAGATCGAGCAGGTCAAGGCCGACATCCGCACCGCCGAAGCCGAGGAAACCCGCAGCCAGCAGCAGCTGACTCCGCCGGCCGATGCGGCAACTCGTGCCGCCGACATCGTCGGCATCGCCGCCACGGCGCGCGCCCAGGGCGTCGATCTGTCGACCGAAGACGAGCAGGCCGCGATCCGCAGCAATGTCGACCCGTCCGCCTTCCGTGCCCAGATGTTCGACCGCCTGGCGGCCCGCCAGACGCCGACCATCCCGGCCCGCATCGGCCAGGACGATCGCGACGTCCGCCGCACCGCCATGACCGAGGCGCTGGCCTATTCGCTCGGCGCGCCGCTGCCGGCCGCAGGGCCTTCCGCTGCCGCCCGCCCGTTCATGGGCCGCAGCATCATCGACATTGCGGCGCAGTCGGTCGACTGGCGCGGTGGCATGGTGGTCAATGCCCGCCAGAAGGACGAGATCCTGACGCGCGCCGGCATGTCGACGTCGGATTTCCCAATCATCTTCGAGAATGCCATCAACCGCACCCTCGAAGGCCGCTATGCGCTCGCACAGCCGACCTATCGCAGCATCGCCCGCAAGCAGAATTTCAACGATTTCCGGCCGCACACCACGGTCAAGACCGGTGATTTTCCGATGCTGCAGAAGGTGCTGGAATCCGGCGAGATCAAATACGGCACCTTCAACGAAGGCAAGGAAACCGTGTCGGCGTTCAGCTACGCCATCGCGCTGTCGATCACCCGCCAGATGCTGATCAACGACAACATCGGCGCCATTGCCGACCTGCTGTCGAGCTACGGCCCGACCGTCGCGCTGTTCGAGGAAATCACCTTCTACAGCTTGGCCTTCAATGCCGCCCTGGCGGATGGCAAGACGGTGTTCCACGCCGACCACGGCAACCTTGCCAGCCCCGGCACGGCGATCGATGTCACCAATGTCGGCAAGGCGCGCGCCGCCATGTCGAAACAGAAGTCGACCGGCGGCAACCAGCTGCTGTCCAATGCCGCCAAGCTGCTTCTCGTTGGCCCCGACAAGCTGACCGAGGCGGAAATGCTGATCGCCTCGATCACGCCGGCGACTGTTGCCACCGTCAACATCTTCTCCGGCAAGCTCGGCGTACTCGACACCGCGCAGATCACCGGCAACGCCTGGTATGCCTTCGCCGATCCGGCGCTAGGATCGAATTACCGCTGGGGCTATCTCGAAGGCTACGAGGCGCCGCGCGTGCGCACCGACGAGCCGTTCGGCACCCAGGGCTTCAAGATGTCGGTCGAGATCGACTTCGGCGTCGGCGCTACCGACTACCGCTTCGGCTACAAAAACCCCGGCAACTAAGCGGCCTGATCCCTGACGGGCGGCCCAAATCCTATGCCGCTCGTTCCCCCCTCATCCATCCCTCTGCAGGAGGCAAATCATGAAGAACTACATCCAGCCGGGCAACGAGATTGCCTGGACCAATGAAGACGTCACCGGAGCCGTGGATGTCGCCTCGGGCGACGGCGTCGTTGCCGGATCGTTGTTCGGCGTTGCCAATGGCGATATCGCCGTCGGTGACGAAGGCACGCTTTCCCTGATCGGCGTCTACGAACTGCCCAAGGTCTCGGCGCAGGCCTGGACCTTCGGCCAGCGCATCTACTTCGTCGCCGCCAGCGGCGAATGCACCAGCACCGCCGGCTCGAACAAGCTGATCGGCGTCGCCGTGGAAGCGGCAGACAACCCGTCCGCCACCGGCAAGGTGCGGCTGTCCAGCGCCTTCACCATCTGATTGCAGCGTGGCGCAGCTCGTCCGCGATTGGGAAGGCGAAACCGCCTTCGTGCTCGCGGGCGGGCCGTCCGTGCGCAATCTCGACCTGTCGCTCTTGAAAGGGCGGCGGGTCATCGCCGTCAACTCGGCGCATCTGGCTTACCCCGATGCCGATGCGCTCTACTACGCCGATTCCGACTGGTGGATGCGTACCGGCTCGAAGGAACCGCCTTTCGCCGGCGAGATCTTCACCACCAACGCGCTCGGCGGGCCGAAGTCGGTCAAGCGGCTGGTCAAGGTCGATCCTGGCCGTGGTGTCTCAATCCATCCCGGTCGCATCGTTGTTTCGGCAACGTCGGTTTCCGGGGCAATGAACATCCTGACCCTGCGCGGCGTTGCCCGCATCGTGCTGCTCGGCGTCGATGGCTGTGTGGGCGCGGATGGTCGGCGTCATCATCATGATGGGCGCTATCCAGATCCCCTGAGAAAGGGCGGCTTCGAGCGCCACCGCCGCGAACTCGAAGCGCTGGCGCCGTCGATCCGCAAGCTTGGTGTCGAAGTGATCAACTGTTCCCCGGTCAGCCATGTCGCCTGCTGGCCGAAAGTGCCCTTTGGAGACGTCATTTCCATGCTCGACCGCGTTGCCGTCAAGCCGCCGCTGACCGTGCTCTCCATGTACGGCATCGGCGACAATCTTCATCAGCGCGCCGTATTGCGCGAGCTGATGAAGACGCATGATGTCGAGCTGCAGACCTATTACACGTCGATGTTCCATGACCTCGAAGCCGAAGGGCTCAAGGTCACGCTGGTCGCCGGCAAGCTCGATCCCCGCATCAATGACAGGGGAAATACCACCGCAGCCCGCAAGCCGGTCCGGTCGCACGACAGGAAGATCGGTTATGACCACGCGGCGACGAAGCGGCACGGCACGCTGCTCGCCGCCATGTTCGGCTCGGTAGGACTGCCTGTCCCGGAGCGGCCGGACTTTTCCCTGCCGGTCAAGCCGGAATGGCGGGAAGCGGCACGGGCATTGATAGGCGATACCAGCGGAAAGCCGATCATGGTCTACCGCCCGATCGTGATCAATGCGACGTGGTCGGCGCCTGCGCGCTCGCCTGACCCGGCGGCCTATGCCGCGCTCTATGGCGCGATCAAGGATCGCTTCTTCACCGTGTCGGTCTGCAACCTGACCCAAAAGGGCGAGGAGATCGTCGGCGAGGAACAGCCGGCCGACCTGAAGCTGCACCATGGCGAGGCGGATTTCGAGACGCTGGCCGGGCTGTTCGCCGAGGCAGCGCTGGTTTTCGGAAATGCCGGCTTCACGCCGATCCTGGCGCAGGCGGTCGGCACGCCGAATATTGTCGTCTATGGCGGCAATGAAAGCTACCGCTTCACCAATATCGTTGGCGCGCACCTGGCGCCGACGCTGCCGATCGAGCCGGTCAAGCCGTGCGAGTGTTTTGATCGTCACCACAAATGCGACAAGACCATCGACCTGGCGAAGGCCGTGCCATTGGTTGAGGCCTTCGCCACCGAACATGCGGCCATGGCGCGCATCCTGGTGTTCGGCACCACCTATGTTGATACGCCGGCAAAGGCAAAGCTCGCCGAGCAATGGCAGGCGCTGCACGAGACGCTAAATCCCGGCGCTCATCTGTTGCTGGTCGACAGCGCTTCACCGGAATGGTGGTTCGAGGACGGATCGCCGAAGCCTGACGACACGATGCCGGGCTGCCAGGTCTATTCTTTCCCCGACAACATCGGCCATCTCGCGCGCGGCGGCAAAGACGGCTGGGGCAGGGCCTTCAGCAAGGGCCTCGAAATGGCGATCGACGGCCAATATGACTACGTCGTCCACATCGAGGGCGACAGCCTGTTTTCCAAGCCGGTGCTGCCGATCATCCGCAAGATGATGGCCGATGGCGTCAAGGCCGCCTCGGTGCCGGTCGAGGGCACCAAGCGCAAGGAAACCGGCTGGGCTGAAACCGGCCTGATGTTCTTCAGCGTCGACTATCTCTGGCAGTCGAAGTTCATCGAGCGCTACGACTGGTGGAACCGGAGCAAAAGCCCGACGCCGGAGAAGGTGATCTTCGACCTGATCGGTGAGGATCTGTGCATGCTGCCGCTCAAGGCCGAGCGCGGCGACAGGGGCCAGTTGACGGCCGCCAACGCTGCCGGCTTCGACTGGATCACGCACTGCGCGCCGGAAGCGCTGGATGCCTTCGTTGAGGCGGCCATGCCGCCGCCACCGGTCGAGATCGAGGCACCAGCCGCGCAGATCGAGCCGGCGGTCAAGCTGAATTTCGGCTGCGGCACCAATCGCCTCGACGGCTGGCAGAACTTCGACGCCGAGATCGACATCACCAAGCCGCTGCCGTTCGCCGACGATCATGCCGATTTCATCTATGCCGAGCATGTCGTCGAGCATGTCGATTACGTCAAGGCGCTGGCCTTCTTCGCCGAGTGCCGGCGCGTGCTGAAGCCGGGCGGCGTCATCCGCATCTGCGTGCCCAGCCTCGAAAACATCTGGAAGCGTGGCGACCAGGCTTATTGCGATTTCACCCGCAGATGGGGACCGACCGCCGATCTGCGCGGCGCCATGCACGCCATCATCTTCGCGCACGGCCACAAGGCGATCTGGTCGCAAGGTCTGCTCGAAGCAGCGCTCTATTTCGCCGGCTTCGACGGGATCGAAGGGGCGGAGGTGCACAAGTCTTCTCGGGTCGACCTGACCAACGTCGAAGGCCATCACACCGTCATCGGCGAGCACTTCAACTGGATCGAGGCGGCAATCGCCGAGGGACGGAAGTGAAGAACTATATCGGTCCCGGCAGCACCATCCCCTGGACGAACGATGGCGATGCCGCCGTCGCATCTGGCGATGGCGTGATGGCCGGCGCGCTCTTCGGCGTCGCGCAGACCGACATCGCGGTCGGCGAGGCCGGCGAGCTGGCGCTGACCGGTGTCTGGATCCTGCCGAAGCCTGAGAATGAGGACTGGACCGTCGGCCAGCGCGTCTATTGGGACGCCGGCCAGGCGACCGCGACCGAAGGCGACAATCTGATCGGCGTCGCCGTCGAGATCTCTGGCGAAGCCGCCGGAAAAGTCCGCTTGAGTGCCGCCTTTATCGGTGCGGGCGGGGGTGGTGGGGGCGGACGCATCCTTTATCTCGGTGAAGCCCTGACCGTGGACGGCGAACCTCTCCTTTCAGGAACGGATGACGATATGGAACTCGTGGATGCACTGGCCGCACTTGGAGCAATCGTTAACCCTGACACGCAGCAATGGGGCTTCGGCGTTGCGGATATTTCCGAACTGCAACCGGCGCGACTGACGGTTAAGCCGACAGAGGGCGGCCTAGGAAGCGAGCTTGTCAGCAATGGTTCGTTCACCGGCAACGCAGACGGATGGTCCCTTTCAGAAGGCTGGGCCTACGGTGGTAACAAGGTCACGCGAACTCCGGGCGTGGAGGATGCCGGTTTCGATCAAGCCAATTTGGCTACTGTAAAAAACACAGAGTATCGAATAACCGGAACAATAAGCGGGGCCTCCGGTATATGGACATTGCGCGTGGCGATGGGAGCAGCGAATGCGACGTTGACCGAAAATGGCGACTTCTCGGTGACGCTATTTTACTCCAACGACACGGGTCAGGGTGACGTTCAATTTGCATCTCTGGATGATACTTTCAATGGGTCGATCGACAGCGTTTCAGTCAATCAAATCCTCGACATCACGACGTTCGCGTTGCTTCATAACAATGGCGATTTGGCCATCACTTTCGACACCAGTTTGAACAATTCGACTGAGGTTTCCAAGTTCAAGGTTAACTCAAACGACAATATTACCATTCAGCCGGGCAACTATTTTGGGCTCCGTCAGAACCCTCAGGATGGCGATCAGATCACGTTCATCGACCACTACAACGCCAGCCAAGAGCGGACAATCGGTCTACCCGATGGTGATGGTGACGTGGCTCTGGCCAACGGTGCTTCCGACACGTTCACTACTGTTGACCTGAAGACAGTGACTGTCGACGGCGGCATTGTCAGCAACATAGCGTCCTAACCAATGCCTCCACCAGCCCGAGCGACTGACGGTGACCCAGTGAACATAACCCACCGAGATCAATGGTTCGGCGGACGCACCTATGCGCAGCATGGCGACGATCTAGCGGTGCTCAACATCTTCAAGCGGCTCGGCATCGAAAAGCCGTCCTATCTCGATGTCGGTGCTTATCATCCGTTCGACCTCTCGAACACGGCTCTGCTCTATGAGCGCGGTTCGCGCGGCATCAATGTCGAGCCGAACAAGGCGCTGTTCGATGCGTTCAGCAAGGCCCGGCCGGGAGACACCAACGTCCATGCCGGCGTCGCGCCGGTCTGCGGCAGGATGACCTTCTATCACGTCAACGCCGATCCCGGCCGCTTTACCTTCGACGTGGCGATCGCTTCCACGCTTGGCTTCACGCGCGCCGAAGAGGTGGACGTCCACACGCTGAACAACATCGTCGACGTGGCGGGCACCGGCATCTGGCCCGACCTGCTCAACATCGACATCGAGGGCCTCGACATCGACGTGCTGCGCGCGGCCGATTTCGGCGAAAACCCGCCACGCGTCGTCATCGTCGAAGCCGACAATGGCAGCGGCGACACCAGCCACGAACTGGATGCGCTGATGCATGCCAAGGGTTTCACCCTGCACAGTTGGGCAGGCTCGAACATGATCTTCGTGCGCGTCGCCGACAGCGACAGGATCTGGTGAAATGTCGATCCTCGGCATGCGGCAATGGTCGATGGGTGGGGCGTATCAGTTTGTGCTCGCCGCCGCCGAGGTGCCGTCCTACGCCAATTCCGGCGGATCCGGCAACCGGTCATCGCTGATCACCATTACCACCGATGCCACCATGGCCGGCAGCGGCGGCATCGCCGTGATGATCGACGGCGCGCAAACGGACAGCGCATGGTTCGCATCAGGCCAGTCTGGCAAATACGTCAAGTTCGACTTCGGCGCCGGCAACTACAAGGCGATTTCGGAGATCAAGTGGTACCAGGACAGCGCTGTCTCGCAGGGCAGTTGGGTCTTGGATGGTTCGAACGACGACGCGAACTGGGTGCCGATTTCTGACAGTTTCACATTGGGCACATCGGCGACCACCACCATCCCCGTGGCTTACAATGCCGGCAAGGGCTATCGCTACTATCGGCTGCTCCAGGTCTCCGGTACGACGAGCTCTAGTCCGTACATCCGCGAAGTCGAGTTCAAGATTGCCGCCGCGCCGCAGGCCAACGATAACAATTCGGCGGTGCCGTCCTACCTTAATCCCGGCGGCACGGGCGACCGTTCCGCAAGCATCACCGTTACCAGCACGTTCACAGCCGGATCCGGCTCGACCTTGAGCAATCTGGTCGACGGCGGATTCGGTCTGAACAGTACCGATAGTCTGGAGATTCCCGGATCGCAGAGCAACCAGACGATCACCTTCGATTTCGGGGTCGGCGCCAGCAAGATCATCACAGGCTATGCCTTCTGGCAGAACCCTGGGGGCAGTCAAGGTACATGGAAGCTGCGCGCGTCGAACGACAATTCGAACTGGACCGATGTCGGTGCAGCCGAGACGCTCGGCGGGGTTTTCCGCCAAGTGTCTAAGTCCGCGTCCGCCAACACGACCGGCTATCGCTATTACCAATTGTTCCAGACATCGGGCTTTACCACCACAACGCCCTGGAACCAAGAAATCCAGTTCGAGATCGCGGCTTAGGGGCAGGTAGATCATGCGCACCATTAAGAAAGGCGCCACCAGCCAGTCGGTCTATTTCGACGTGCTGGATTCCACATCGACCACAGGTGGGCGCAAAACCGGCCTTGCCTTCAACACGTCGAGCCTGGTTGCCTATTATGTGCGCAACCAGGGCACCGCAACCGCTATCACGCTGGCAACGCTGGCCGCCGCCAACACGGCATGGTCGTCGGGCGGTTTCAAGGAAGTCGACGCCACCAACATGCCCGGCATCTACCGCCTCGACGTGCCTGATGCGGCTTTTGCGACCGGAGCGGGTGATGACGTGGTTATCGTGCTCAAGGGCGCCACTGGCATGGTGCAGGCGAGCGTCGATGTCCAGCTTGTCGCATGGGACCCGCAGGACAGCGTCCGCGCCGGCCTGACCGCGCTGCCCAATGCCGCCGCCGAAGCCGCTGGCGGGCTCTATACGCGCGGTACTGGGGCAGGACAGATCAACCAGGACGCCAACGGCCGCGTTGACGCCAACGCCAAGGCATGGGCCGGCACCGCGACGACGTTGACCTCCGGCTTGCCCGACGTCAACATGAAGACGATCACCGCCGGCATCATCGCCGCGGCCTCCTTCGCCGCCAACGCGCTTGACGCGGTGTGGTCGACGGCAACCCGCGTGCTGACCGCCGGCACCAACATCGCGCTCGCCAAGGGAACCGGCGTCACAGGGTTCAATGATCTGTCAGCCGCGGAGGTCAATGCCGAAGCGGATACGGCCCTCTCTGACGCTGGCGTGACCAGCGTGCGCCAGGCGCATCTGGATGCCGACGTCTCCAGCCGTTCGACCTATGCCGGAGCCGACACGGCTGGAACCACGACATTGCTTTCGCGCCTCACCAACACGCGCGCCGGCCTGCTTGATCATCTCGACGCTGATATCTCGAGTCGCATGGCGACGTTCAGTTATACGGCGCCGCTGGATGCCGCTGGAACACGCTCGGCGCTCGGTCTGGCTTCGGCCAATTTCGACACGCAGATCGCCACACTGGCCACCTCGGCGGCGCTTACGGCCTTGCAGAGCCACGGCGACAGCACCTGGTCGACGGCGGATGTCTCCGACTTGCCGACCAATGCCGAGCTCGCCACGGCGCTGGCTGGGGCGGATGATGCCACACTGGCGGCTATTGCCTCGCTGTCGTCAGGCATATCGGCCAGTTTCACCAGCCTCGCCAGCTATGGCGACAGCCATTGGTCGACCGCTACCGGCTTTGCCACGGTCAACCCAGACAATGCCGGCATCGCCGCAATCCAGGAGCGCACCGACAATCTGCCGGACGATCCTGCTGATGCATCGGTAGTCGCCGGCGCGTTCACTGCCCTGCAAAGCCATGGTGATGGTGCTTGGGCGACCGGGGCGACTGCGCCGACTGCGGACGCGATCGCCGATGAGGTCGAGACGCGCACGCTTAACGCCAACATGACCAAGATCAACGGCACCGCGCTGACAGGCGACGGATCGTCCGGCGACAAGTTCGGGCCGGCATAAATGATCGGCACGGTCTGGGCGGATTGCTGGCGGGACTGCTGGACCGATTGCTGGGCCGATGCCGTCATCCCGCCGATCGCCACGCTGATCCTAGCGTCCATTTCGATCCGGCCTTTGCTCGGCGCCTCGCTGCAGATGAAGACCGCGCTTTCAGGCGACATCGACGCCGGCCCGTTGCTTGCCGGCAAGATCAGGACGGATGAAACATGACCTGCCTCGTCTATGTCGACAACACCAATCTGATCGAGGTCGTCGGGCTGAAAAGCGCGGTCGAGGGTGGTTTCGTCAATGATGCCGACGTCAGCGTGACGGTGAAGGATGCCAGCGGGACCAACGTCACGGGCCAGACCTGGCCGGCGACGCTCGCCTATGTCGCAAGCAGCGATGGCGTCTATCGCGGCATCCTCGAAGACGATCTCGCCCTGGTCGACGGCGCGCAATATGTCGCCGTCATCGACGCCGATGCCGGTGCCAATCGCATCGGCCACTGGGAATTCGCCTTCACGCCGAAGACAAGGCGCGGCGTATGAGCATCTGGGATATCCATTACAACGCGCTCTATGCGTCGCCGATTGCGGTCGATGCCGTGCTGACGGTGGCCTGTGGTGAGATGCCGGTCAGCAAGGGTGCGGATGGCGGGCCGTTGCGGGCCATCGACAAGACGTCGGGCGTCGTCACCGGCGGTGGCCGGTTCCAGTCCGAGGTGCAGACAGTCAAGCCGGCGGCATCACTGCGCGCCTGCGATCTCGCCGGCATCGAGCCGGAAAAGCTGCAAGGCGCCGAGCTCGTCATCAACGGCAAGACCTGGCTTGTCGACACCCATGGCTTCCTGCCGGCGCCGACCGGCGAGGCCGCAGGCGAGATCCTGCTTTATCTGACGGAGCGTTGAGATGGATGCCCGCGAAGCGATCCTGCAGCGCCTGGTGGCGATTGCGCAGACGTTCAAGACGGACGGAATCAAGACGGTCTACCGCAACAACATGCGCCCGCCGGAGCCGAACCTGCCGGCGATCCTGGTGCTCGACGGCGATGAGGTGGCGGCCGAGGACGATCCGAATTCGCGCGGCTCGCGCGGTCCGCGCCGCATGACCATGACGCCGCAGCTGCTGATCGTGCTGCCGGAAACGCAAAAGGACGTTGGCACCACGCTGAACGCATGGCGGGCCAAGCTGATCCGCGCCATTGCCACGGATACCGACCTGATGGCGCTGACCACCAACCGCATCGGCGGGCGGCTTCACTCGACCCAGACATCGCTGGCCTGGGGCCGCTCGATGCTCGGCGAAATGGGCGTGGCCTTCGCCATCCCCTACTACCTCGACCCCAACACGCTTTGAGTTCGAAGAGTTCAACCGCCCGGTGACGGGCAACTTCACCGAAAGGAACGACCTATGGGCGCTTCTCCCGACACTGCCAATTATCGCATTCCCGCCGCAACAATCGCGATCAAGACCGCCGACGACATGGACTATGTCGATGCCGGCAACCTTGTCGACTTCGTCTACACCCCGACAGTGACCAAGAAGGAACACTTCTCGGCCAGCGGCGGCTTGCGCGGCAAGGATTTCACCGCCGTTACCCAGGTTGCCGCCAGCGTGAAAATGACGTTGGACGAAAACACGGCGCGCAACATCCGGCTTTTCCTTCTGGCCGATGTCGACACCAACACGGCCGGCGATGAGATCATCGATCCTCTGAGCCAGCCGAACCTCACTGTCGACATCAAGCTGACCGCCGTCAACACGATCGGCCCGATGATCGACTTTGAGGGCAACGTCACCATCAGCCCGTCCGGCGACTTCAACCTGATGGCTGATAATGACGACTTCGCCCAGATCCCTCTGGTCGCCGACGTCAACAAGGCCGACGGCCGCTATGGTCGCTTCACCATCCGTCAGCAGGCGTAATGCATGACCGACTTCATCGACATTGCGCCGCTCACCTTCACGGAGACGGTGCGCGGCAATGAGGTGACGGTGCGCGGTGTCGAGCTGACCGACATCGCGCAGATCATCATGCGCTTCCCCGAAGTGGCCAAACTCTTCGACATCAAGGGCAAGGCCAAGGTCGATCCGAAGGCGATGGGCACGCTTTCCGTCGCTTTGCAGGCGGCGCTGATAGCCGCCGGCGTCGACAGGATCAGGGAAGCGAGCGCTGCCAATTTGACGCCCGGCGAGCGTGCCTTGCTGATCTCGCGCATCCTGCTGCTGACGGTGCCGAGTCCCGCCGGCCCTTTCCTCGAGGCGCTGGCCAGGCTAACCGGCAAGGACGGCGCCGCGACGATCGGGGAGCCGGGGAGAGCCTAGCGCTGGCTGCGGCGCGGCTGAAGGGCCTCGGCCACTCCGCCAACGAGATCATGCACTACACGCCGCGCCAGATCGCGGCGTGGCTGCATTTCGGCGAGATCAACCGCCGGCATGAGATGGCTGACGAACTTGTCATCGGAATGAATGCGGCGCGTGGCGATCCAAAGGACGTCCAGAAACAGATCGAGGATCTGCGCGAATGACGAGCAGTCTAAAAATCTTCGTCGAAGCCGCCTCCGGCCAGTTCGATGCGGCCATGGCGGAATCGACCAAGGATCTGACTGCCGCCTCAATGGCCGCTGCCCGCAAAGGCGCCGACATCGCCAAGCGGGAAGGCCGCGCCAACATCGCTGCTGCGGGCTTCAGCCAGAAATGGCAGAACACGCTGACGACGAAAATCTATCCCGACAAGGGCGTGTCGACGCAACCGTCGATCCTGCTCTATTCCAAGATCGCCTATTCGAACATTTTCGAGGAAGGCGGTTCGATCTTCGGCCATCCGCTTCTGTGGCTGGCGCTGCCGACCGCGCCCAAGATGATCGGTCGCAACCGCACCACGCCGTCGCTCTATGCCAGCCATGTCGGCCCGCTGTTTTCCATCGTCAGGGCTGGCAAGCGCCCCTTGCTGGCAGCCAGGATCAGGACCGGACAGAAGGGCAAGCGCGGCGGAGTGCAGTTCAAGACGGTGCCGATGTTTGTCGGCATCGACGAGACGACGCTGAAGGCGCGCTTTTCCATCCATCAGGTCGCGGAGAAGGTCGGCGAGATGCTGCCGGAGATTTTCGCGGCGGAGTTCAACAAGGGCTAGTTTTCGTCGACGACGCTATCGAAGTCGCGGCCGACAAGTAGCAGTACGAAGCCGCCGAGGAACGCCAGGCTAGTGACGGTGATCAAACCGATCGGCCACCATCCCGGCGCCGAGACATACCAAAACCAGCCGATGACCTGAATTACTGGCGATGCCAGCAGCAGCCATACCCCATGCACGCCATCGCCGTTCAACCGGCTTCGCGTCGTCACCCGATACTTGATCGCCATATCTCGCCCTCCCGCAAGGATACAACCTAGTGGCTGAACGCAACGCAATCAACGTCCTGATCAAGCTGCTCGGCGGCAAGGAGATGGTCGAGGAGTTGGTCAAGCTCGGAGAGACCGGCGAAAAAGCTATCCACCAGATCGACACGGCGACCAAGAACGTCAATCTTACTGGCATCGGCCGCGACCTCTCACTGCTCGCCGGTGACGTCGCCACCTTCGCCACGCGGGCCGTGCTTGGCATCACAGCGCTGAAGGTCGCGGCTGATGGCGTGGTCGCCGTTCTGTTCGAACTGGCCAAGGCCAGCGCCGAATCTGCTGATGAGGCGGGCAAGGCGGCGCAGGCGGCAGGCCTGTCAGCGAAGGCCTATCAGGAGTGGGCATTTGCCGCCGACAGCGTCGGTGTCAGCCAGTCGGGCCTGACTACTGCTCTCAACACTTTCAACAAGCAGGTGGTCAAGACCGCCAACGAGACAGAAAAAGCCGGCAAGGCTGGCACCAAGATGGGCCGCGATATTCAGCAAGGCGTCGGCTTCACAGTCGAAAGCTTCAAGGATCTCAATGTCGAGGTGACGCGGTTCGGCGATACCGTGAAGGGCACGGGCGACAAGGCCAAGTCTGGCGCGTCAAAGGTGAAGACCGGCTTCGATGATCTCGGCATCTCGGTCAAGAACTCCAATGGCACACTGAAGTCCAACGAGCAGCTGCTGATCGAGGTCGCCAACGCGTTCCAGAAGCTTCCCGACGGTGCGCGCAAATCGGCCATCGCGATCAAATTGCTTGGTGCGGAAGGCGCCAAGCTGATCCCGCTACTCGACCAGGGCGCGGCTGGCATCGAAGAGTTCAAGGCCCGCGCGGCAGAATTGGGCATCGTGTTCACCGATGACCAGATCAAGGCGGCGGTAAAGTTCAATGATGCCCTCAATGAACTGAAGAAAGCGGCCGGCGGCGTGCTCAAGCAGCTTGGCAGCCTTTTCGTGCCGTCGTTCACCGCAGCGGCCAATGCCTTCCGCGACGTGATCGTGCGCAACAAGGCCGCCATCCTCGACTTCGCCAGCAACGCGCTGGCCAAGGCGAAAGTCCTGATCGCCGATTTCTTTGCAGCGCTGTCGGGGCGCGATGCGGATGTCAGCGCCAGCGGTAAGTGGATCGTCGAATGGCGCGATGCGATCGTCGGCTTTGGCGAAGACGTCGTGCACGTCGTCAACGGCGTCGTCATCCCGGCTTTCGCGGCCCTCCGCAAGGCGGCTGGACTGGTGACCGATGCCGTCAATGCCGTCTTCGGCACCAACATTTCCGGCGGCGAACTGCTGATCCTGGCCTCGATCACGCAAATCCTTGGCGGCTTCCAGGTGCTGCGCACCGCGATCTTTACCACGATCAATGCGCTGTCGATCTTCTCGACCGCGCTGCTGGCCAATCCATGGCTCGCCGTCCTGACCGTCGTCGCCGGTGGCATCCTACTGTGGGCGACGAGGACCGACGAGGCGACGGCGGCGCTGCGCGTCCACGATGACCTGATCGGCAAGGTTGGCAGCGCATACGATCAGGCGGGCCGCAAGGTCGCCGAGATGACGCAGCAGATGAAGGATCAAGCCCTCATCGCTGCCAGGACTTCTCAGGAGGTGTCTGCAAAGGCGCTGCCTGATGCCCTTGATGAAGCGATTGCCAAGATCGGCCAGTTCGAAGGCCAGTTGCCCCACGCGGCGGACGGTCTCTTCAAGCTTTTCGACAAGTTCAAAGACACGAAGGACATCGAGGCATTCCGGGCTGCCGTTGCCAGCATCGGGGCGCAGAGCCCAGAACTCGGCAAGCTCGCGCAGCAGTTCCTTGATATCACTGAGCCCGCTCATAAGCTCAATGTCGATCTGCAGGAAAGCCTCAACTGGATCGGCCTATACAGCAATAAGCTGACCGATAGCGAGTTCGCGGCTAAGCAGGCTGCGCTCGGCATCGCTGGTTTCTCCGCTGACACCAAGAGCGCCGCGACCGACGTCAAGGATCTCGGCACGAAGGTCGACGAAACCAAGACGAAAGTCGAAAGCCTAGGCCAGACGATCACGGTCTTTCGCGGCGGCGGGCCGGGCGGCAGCCTGACGAAGGAAGTCTTCGACGTCGTCGATGGCGTCGCGCATCGCGCCGATCAATCGAAGGCGGCTCTCGACGGCGTGGCTGCCAGTGCCAAGACGGCCGGCGAAAACATCAAGAACGTCTCCAGCGAGATCACCAATGCCGTTAAGCCGGATGCCGCAACGGCGGGTGTCGACGCTATTGTCACCGACGTTAACCGCATTGCCCCTGCGGCGCAGCAAACTGCGGACGAGACCAATTCCGCCCTTTCGACGATCGACGCCGGCTCGGCCGCGCAGGCTGCCGACGCCGTGGTCGCGCCGTTCGAAAGCCTGCCCGGCAAAATCTCTGCAATTCTGTCGGGCATCCAGTCACTGGTGCAGGGCGGCTTTGCCAGCCTGTCCGCGACCGTCACCAGCCTAGCCGCGCAGATCAATGCGCAGATCCAGAGCATCCTGTCGGCGCTTCGTGCGGCCGCAGCGGCTGCATCGTCCTTGCGCGCACAAGCGGCATCGGGTTCGGCATCCGAGCAAGGTGGCTCGCATGGCGGGTTCGCGGGCGGCGGCGATGTGCGCGGCGCAGGCACTGGTACCAGCGACAGCATTCTCGCCTGGCTGTCGAATGGCGAGTTCGTCAATCGGGCGGCGGCGGTGGCCTATTATGGCCGCGACATCTTCCACGCGCTGAACAACATGACGCTGCCGAAAGGTCTGCTGCGCGGTCTGCGCGGATTCAACGTTGGCGGCGCGGTTGAGATCTTCTCGCGATCGATGGCCATTCCAAGGCTGGCTGGCGGCGGCGCAATTGCGGTCTCCCCATCGGCGGCGGAGGGCGCTGGCGGCACCATGCGCATCAAGCTCGATTTCGGCCTTGGCATTGATCAGGTGTTTGAGGCTGTCACCGACAGTTTCACCGCGACAAGACTACAACAGTTCGCTCTGCGCCAGGCACAGACGAGCGCCGGTCGGAGGCCCAGCGGTAAATGATTTCGGCAGACAACCCGACGCTTCTTCGGCTTGATCCGATCTCGGTCCCGCCCTATTCGGCGCGCGGTATCTCGGAGGAGTTCAGCCTTGATGGTGACGCGCAGCTGGCGCGCACCGTCAACAATACCTTGATCGATCTTGGCGACGGAACCTCCGAAAAGTACCGGATGTCTATCACCTGCACCGACCAGAACATGCCGGCTCTAGACGGCGTTCGTCGCGGCATGGTGCTGACCGTCGATTGCTCGACAGAGTTCTCATACCTGACCGCCACCGGCTCGCCATCGCGCACCGTAGCGTCAACCACGGATGACCCCGCTTCGCGCGAGGAAGGTGCCTATACGCTGTATAGGCCTCGCCTGACGATGATGGTGGCAGACTATCGCCTATCGTTCGATGAATGGGGGGCTGCCTGCAATTGGTCCCTCGATTTGATCGAGGTCTAGCCCATGTGGTTCCTTGCCTGGGTAGACGAGACCGAGACCACATTCGGCATTGAGCACCAGGTCGAGGACGAGCAAATCGTCTCGATCTCGCTCACCCACAAAGAGGGCGCATTCGCCAGTCTCGACATCACGGTCAAGAACCCGCGCGTCGGTCTGCTCGCACCCGGCCGGAAACAATGGGCGTGGCTGTCGTGGCAGGATGAGAAAAACCCGACTGCCGGCGTCGTGCCCATCCTGTTCGGCCGCCTCGTCGGCGTGCCGCAGCAGGTGCAGGGCAACCAGGTGACGCTGACGTTCCTGGCTCGGCCGTCCGACTATGATGCGCTCAAGCGGGCGCTGGCGGCAACGATGCGGGTGGCTCCGAACTGGGATCCGATGTTCCTCAACGCCGATTCCAGGGATGATCCGGACACGGTGCTGGAGGGCTACACCCACGCTTGGCACATCGGCCGCGTCGATCTGGGGGTGACAGCTTCTGACATCCTCAATGGCGAGGATGGGCTCATCGATTTCGGCGGCGAGTTCATCCGCGAAAGCCTGACAGTCGATCCCGGCGAGCCGCCGCTGACCTCGATCAAGGTGTCGGCCGAAATCAACTGGGCACAGGTGGCGTCTGGCACGGTCGATTTCACCAAGCAGGTTGTCGCCGCCTTCACCACGGCAGGATCCGGCAACGGCTATGCCATCCAGTCGCTGACCGGCGATGGCCTCATGCAGGACTATCCCGAAAAGGATGACCGCATCGGCGGCGGCTGGTCCTTTGGCGACGGCTCGATCACGCGCACCGACGGCTTTGTCGTGCCGCAGGACTATCACCAGATCGTGATGACCAACGGCACCGGCCAGTTTCCGATCTGGACCATGAAGCCGGTGTTTCTCGCCGACTATGACGTTTCCCGCAACCGGCAGGAGACGCTGTCGTTCACGCTTGTCGCCGACTGCCAGGCGATCCTCACCGACCCCGAAGGCCAGGACATCACAGAGATGAAGGTTTCCGGCGATGCCGACGAGCCGGTCGATGAGCCGACCACCGACTTTCCCGATGGTGCGCCGCCGATCGGCGATGTCCGCAATCGGGCGTATCTCACCACCACGCGCGGCCGGCGCAGCATCGATTTCCTGATCTGCCGTGCGCGCCGCATCATCCTCGAGCGCTCGCGCGCGGTATCGATTTCCTTCTCGGCACCGCTCACCGCGGGCCTTGCCGAGACACTATCCTGCAGGATGAATGCCCGTGTCGCTGATCCGCGCATTCCTGGTGGCGAAGCAACAGGCAAGATCATCGGCTACGCCATCACCTCGTCCAATGGCTCGTCGATCGCTTCGCTCACCATCGGCTGCACCGTCGGCAAGGGAAACACGGTGACGACAGTCCCGGGCGAGCCGACCTATGCCGAGGAAGGCTATGTTGAGGACGGCTACCAGGCCTATTCCGGGCGGACGGTAATGCCGATCGCTGGCGAGATCACGCTATCGGAAGACTATCTGCTGGTGCCGCCGAACGATGATGGCGTCGACTTCCTGGTCATGAACCCGGCAACGCTGGTCGAGCAGATCACCATCGTCAATCCGCTGCCAACTCAGCGCACGGTGCTCGATGCTTTCCATGCGGATCTGTCCGCGGCGATCGAGGCCTTGAACCAGGTGTTCACCGAGGTCGATGGCGACTTCAAGGTGCTGAAGGGCGGGCCGTTCGTGACGGATTATCCGCTTGAGGTGAGCGCGTTGGCCGTCCCTAAGACCATCAACTTGGAAGCCGCCTGATGGTCACTCTCCAAGGCCTTTCTAATCCCTGGCGGGCCGGGCGCAATTCCAGCGGCGCGCGGATTTCGATATTCGACAGCGGCGGCAATGGCGACGGCGTGCTCAAGCGCGCGCTTTCAAAGGTCAAGCCGGACGAGGGCGGCGATGCGCATTTCCGCTTCGGCAAGGCGTCGCGCTTCACGCTGACCACGCCCGATCAGCAGACCAATCCAGGCACGACGGTCAACTGGCCACCGGACGATCCGGCCGACGATCCCAAGGACGGGATCATCATCGATGACTTCGACTACATCGACCGCAGCGTCGAGAAGATCAGGGTCGAAAATCCAGACGATTCCGAGCAGTACGTCATCATCGAGCGCATCCTGAAAGTGATGTTCGTCGACCGTCAGACCGGACGCTACAAGCGCTTCAATTTCGACTGGTCGAAAAAGCCATCCGAAACCACCGACAACAGCCAGGCCTGACGGGATCAACAGATGATTATTCTCCGCTCGGTGAAGGGATCAAACCTCACGCCAGCCGAAGTCGACGGCAATTTCACCGATCTCGACGATCGCGTGACTGATATCGAGGATAGCCCGCCCGTCGCTGTTCCTCCGTCCAACATGACGGTGGCCGGAACTCAGTGGACGATCTACTATCCCGACGGCCTGACGTTCGGCCCATTCACCTTGCCGCAAGCGAACTTTCGGCCATCAATCGGCATCGACATCGACGCCGACACCGACGGCACCTTCACGGTCACGTCCGCGCATTCGAACCGCTATCTGCGCTATGCCGGCAGCGAAATCCTGACAGTCATCCTTCCGGGCGATTTGCCTGCCGACACTGAAGTCAGCTTCCGCCAGGTCGGCGACGGGGCAATTTCCTTTCCCGAAAGCACCGATGTTCTGGTCAACGGCTATGACGGATTCCTCAACCAGACAGCAGGCCGCGGCAGCACGGTGACGGCCAAAGTTGTGCCCGATGGCGGCGAATGGGATTTGATCGGCCGCCTTGCTGAAGATGTGACCGCCTGATGCCCGCTGCTTACGGTTCCAAGGCCCATCCGGTTCAGCAGGATCCATTCCAGCAGATCGTCGAGGTGCATTGGAACGCCGTGAAATATATCGCGTTCCCGTTGCGCATCCTGCGTCGCTCGGTGGTCAAGGACTATCCTTATCCGGGGGCGGCCGATGGCGAGGTCGCGTCAAGCGGCAATCAGCCATGGGACTGGACGGCGGTCGCCGAAGAGTCGCCGCTCGCAGCCAACCCGACCACTCCTTATTCTGTGAACTATATTACCGGCTTTCAATATGAATATGATTCCGATGCCTCGCCAGCGCCTGGATATGGCGGCTACGGCATGGGTAAGTCTGGCGGCGGCTGGTCCGCCCTCAAACTCGACGCGATGCATGGCTTGCCGAGCTTGCCTGATGTCCGCGCCTTAGCGCCATGGACGGTGGTCCTGTGCGCGCTTGTCACGAGCCAGTCGTTTTTCAGCTGGTGGCCGCGCGCCGAATACCAGTCGGTCGGCGGCGAGGCGATACCCGGCCTTACTGTTCCCGGTCGTTCGGACATTCCGTTCCGTGGGGTCTCGTCGGCGACACTGCAAATGCGCGGCGCAACGTTCACCGATGCGCCGTTGCAAGGCACGGGCTTCTTCGGCGGCACCGACGGCACCGTCGGGCGAGACCCGTACTCGCTCGGTACCTATTATTGCAAATATGGCGTGACTAACTTCTGGAACCCACTTACCGGCGAGGGCATGGATTACGTCTTCTCGCCACTCGACATAGACCTGGCCAGCATCGTCATCACGCGTCACGGCAAGACCTATCGCGCGATCGGCGCCGCATTGGTGCCACCGCCGGAGATCGCGCCGACATCGCCGGGTGAATTGTGGATCCTGTGCGAGAAGGAAACGACAACATCATGATGCCAGGTGTAGCCGCCCAACCGTTAGGCCATCGCAGCATCGCCGATGACACGCTGCTGACGTTCGATCCTGTCAACGGTATCTATTCGGTCGCCGGTGTCGCTGTGGCGGCAGGCGACATCGTCGACCAGCCTGAACTGATCGTCGCTGGTGTCGGTCTGGTCATTGCGGAATCCGGGAATGTAGTCGCGATCGTTGGCGCGGCGCTGGACTATCTTCTGACCGCGAATTGGACTGCCTCTGTCGGATGGGACCATTTCGAAGGCAACGGCAACATCTATCCGCTGGTGGTATCGGCGGCCGACGACGACACGATCCAGCTGCGTCGCTACGCCTTCAGCTTCGTCATGGATGCGCAGGATTTTACCGGGGGCAACAACCGCGAGGCGACTGATGTCACGGTCGTCGGCGCTGGCGTCCACAAGGTGGCGGTCACCCGCACCGATGCCGAGCTGGCGTTTTCGATCGACGGCCGGGCGGTGGTTTCAGACAGTTCGAGCAGTTTCGCCATCACGCCGACCGGGGCGGCGCTCGGCGGCTACCCCGGCGACGTTGTTTTCGATGCCATCACCATTCGTTCATTCCGCGTCTGGTTGCCGAAGGACAGCAGCCTGCTGCCGGCGCTGTCGGCCTAATTCGGCTTCCGCAGCGCGTTCAGTACCAAATCCGCCTCATGCCGATCGCCTGAAGCGACGACCGCCCATAACCCGCCTTCCAGCTTCAGCAAGCCACCATCGGCGGTGCGGATCTCGCCGGCGCAGCTGATCACGTTCGCCCTGAACTCATCGCTGTGCTTCGCCCAAGGCGCGGCAAGAATTACCAGGTCTCTGCGGTCTGACATCGCGGGACTGTAGCCAATCATCATCCGAAAGGAAAACGCCATGGATCTGTCCCTGGGTTGCACCCGCATGCTTATCGACGAGAGCAAGGCACAGGGCCTGCTGCGGAATCAATGCGCCTATGTGCTGGCCACCGCCTTCTGGGAGACGGCGCACACCATGCAGCCAGTGGTCGAGGCCTATTGGCTCTCGGAGAACTGGCGCCGCAGCAATCTCCGTTATTACCCGTGGTATGGCCGTGGCTTTGTCCAGTTGACCTGGGAGAAGAACTACCAGCGCGCCGAAGCCGAGACTGGCCAGCCCGTGCACCAGAACCCGGCGCTGGCGCTCAATCCTATGGTTGCCGCCAAGATCGCCGTGACCGGTATGCGCGAAGGCTGGTTCACCGGCCGCGACCTCAACGACTTCATCGACCTGGGGCATTCGGACTTCGTCAATGCACGCCGGATCATCAACGGCACCGATCGGGCGCAGGAGATCGCGGTGCTCGCGCAGCACTATGACGACGCGCTTAAGGCCGAATGGGTTGGCTGAACGTGACGGACAAGCGCTTCACGACAGGCTTCGGCGCCGGCTACAGCCGCTTCGGCAAGCCGTGGAACGTGCGCCGCCGGCTGGCCATCGCCATCATCATCTGGGGCTGCGGGCTGATCACCTTCCTCGCTTTCTTCGGCAAGCCTGACAGCCTGCGCGAGACCATCGCCAGCTCGGTGGCGCTGCTGGTCGCTTCGACCGTCGGCTCCTTCATCTTCGGCGCCACATGGGACAACAACTCCGAGCGTCGGGCCGAGATCGACTACATGTCGGTCAACGCCGGCATGCCTCCCAACATGACCGGCGGGGCCAACATCGTTCAGCAGAACGTTGCGCCGCCTGGCCCGGCCATGCCCGAACCTCCCGGAGATCCGCACCAATGATCAAGTTCGCCGTCACGCTCGCCATTGCGCTGGCGCTCTACGGGTTGTGGGCATGATCCTGGCGTTCCTTGCGCCCGTGCTGGCCGTCCTAGGCCCCATCTGGTCGTTCAGCACGTCCCGCGTCGGCCTGCCGCTGGTCGTCGCCGGCGGCATCGTCTTCTTCTATGAGGGCGTGCCGATCGGGCCGCTGCGCTACATCCCTTATGCCGGGCCGGTGCTGGCCTCGCTGGTCGACGGCCGTGTCGATCGGGAATACGCGGCAGGCCAAAAAGCCGAGGCGGCGCTCTGGCAGGAACGCCTTCGCCTGGCCGCAATCGCCCAGGCTGCCGACACCAAGACACGGCAGCAGGACATCGATGCCGCGGCACAAGAGTACATCGACAGGCAGCATAGCGACGCCGGCCGTATCGCCGAACTGCAGCGCGCCCATAAGGATGAAGACAATGTTCCGCCCGATCCGACGAAGCCTGCTGTTTGCCGCCCTGCTGGCATCTCTGCAGGGGTGTCAACACGGCTCGATGCCATCGGTAGATAGTCTGCTTCCGAAGCCAGCCGTGCATGTTGATCCGAGCGTGATGCAGGAGTGCCCGACCGTTGTCGACGTTCCGCACCGTTTCATCCCCTATGACGAGATGCTTGGTCTTTGGGCTGCTGATCGCGCGATTTCAGGTGACTGCAAGCGCGGCAAGCACGCCGCCATCAAGACCATCAAGGCGCTGACCAAATGATCTTCGCCCACATCTCGCGTTCGCTGCGCGACACCTTCCCGGCGAGAGCCTCGGAATGGGCGCTGGCAACCATGCTGTTCGGCTGGTCGGTGATCCTGCACGCCAGCCCTGACCTGTTCCAAAGCGGCCCTCCCACCTATACGGCGCTTGCCAACATCATGCCGCAGTCAACATGGGCGGCGCTGTGCCTGGTCGTTGGCGGTGGCCGGCTGGTTGTCCTTGCCGTCAACGGTGCCTGGCGGCGCTCTCCGCATGCGCGCGGGCTATCGGCCTTCATCAGCGCGCTGTTCTGGTTTGAGATCACCATCGGCATCCTCCAGGGCGGCTCTTACGGGGTCGGCTTGGCTGTCTATCCGGTGCTGTTCCTTCTCGATTGCTACAATGTCATCCGCGCCTTTGGCGAAGCGGGCAGATCAGACGCTAACCATAAGCGGGTGGCTGGGAATGGAACTGACGCCTGAGTTGCTTGGAACTGCGGCCGTTGGGGCGGTCGTCGTTGTCGGGGCTGTCGGCAATTATCTGCGGACACTGCGGGAGAGACCGCGCGGGCTGGATGCCGTGGTCGCCGGCGTCGGCTTCGGCTTCGGCGACAAGGAACAAGGCGAGCGCGTGATCGCCGTGCTCGACCGTTGCGCCAAGGCGCTGGAAGCGCTGGCTGACAAGCGCTCGGACGAAATGGAAGAAATGCACCGGTCGCTGCTCGACCGCCTCGATGCCCAGGAGCGCCGCGAGGAGCAGGAAGAACAAACGCCAAGGCGCCATCCGCCGCGCCGCCGCTGAATTCCTGTCGCCCAAAAAAGCCCGCCGTGCCCGAAGAGGTGCGGCGGGCTTTTCATCGCCTTGAAGGGTGCCGCTGGCAAGCGGCTTACCTACCGCAGGCCTCACAACGCAACGTCTTAACTGGCTTCCATATGCTCGACGACAAGAAAAGGCTAAGCGGGATCAAGATGTTAAGGATAACACATTGATTCAACTAACCTTTTTCGATCTATGGGATTGAAATCCATAAGCTCTATGCTATCTTTAGGTCGCACATGGGTAGATACGTATGACCGTGCATAGTGATCTTTGGAAGCACCGTTTGAACGTCCCCGCCTATCGCGTGAAGGACGCGGCTCGCTATGCCGGAACATCAGCGCAGACAGTAGGGAATTGGCAAAGGCTGCGCGGGAACGCGCCAAGCGTCATATCTGGCCGTGACCCAAACGAACTGCTTTCCTACATGCAGGTCATTGAATTGGGCGTCGTCGCCGCTATGCGGAAGGCTGGCGTTCCGCTCAAATCAATTCGAGACGCTAGGGACTATTTGGCGGCCGAATTTGGCTCGCAGCAGCCATTCGCAGAGTACCGCTTCAAGACCGATGGCAAGCAATTGGTCCTCAATTCCGAAGATCTCGATCCGACCGTTAAGAACCGCTTGATCATCGTCAGTGAGGCTGGGCAATACGCTTGGAAGGAAATCCTCCAGCAACTTCTTCGGGAGTTTGAATACGCGCCGGACGACAAAGGTGTGGTCGTGCGCTGGCGGGTCGCGGGCGTTGACGAGCCGGTATCGATTGATCCTCGCGTAGCGTTTGGGGCGCCTCAAGTTAGCGGGGTGCCCACATGGGTTTTGCGAGAGCGGTGGGGTAGTGGTGAGGGTCTGAAAGACATCGCCGAAGACTTCACTCTTGAGCCGCACCTTGTCATGTCTGCCTTGCGGTTCGAAGGAGTGGCGGTTGATCCGGACCGTCCTAATCAGTGGGTGAACTGACGTTCTATTTCGATAGAACGTTTGGCATCCGATTGCCGGGTGCATTGCGAACGATTCGACCGCCGGCCAAGATAAGGTGGCATCAGGACGAAGGCTTTCCGGTCGACATGCAGGATGACGATTGGATGGCAGTCATCGGGCCAAGGCGATGGGTTGTACTTTCCCAGGATCGCAAATGGCATAAAGTTGAAATCGAGGCCAATGCCGTAAAGCAGCACGGTTTGCGGTGTTTCTATTTCCCGTGCGCTAGCGAGAATATATGGACTTCGCTTGGCCACTTTGTCCGCCGCTAAGCAGCAGCGTCTTGAAACTGGGTCTGGCCGCTTTCCGTGAGGGGGCGGCCAGATCAGTTTTCTGATCCTGCACCTTGACCCCTTGAGAGTCACGCCGAATCATCGTTGCCAACGTGTATGAGTCGCTCCTACACTGCAAGGTGGAACTCGTCGGATTTTGACGGTATTTGGCTAGATCAGTCGGAATTTGACGAAATCTGCCATTGTGTGGCGTAGGGCGATGTCAGACGAAGTAGATCAGGACAAGAGCGGCGAAGTCCGATTCACGGTATCGTCTCAAACCATGAAGTACTTGGCATGGCTCTCACGCCATACGGTGCTTGGGAAAGGCGAAAACGAGGTTGCACGGCAAGTGTTGACCCAGCGCCTTGCGGAAATGAGGCAAGAGGATTACCGCGACTGGCAGAAGCCATAAGCCCCCCCTGCGGCTGGGTAGCGCCTACAGGCGGCTTTACGGTCAAAGCATGCGCCAGCAATTCAATGGGCGCGTCCATGTCGGTTACGGCCCTGTATACCGCCAGTGTCACCGCCACTAGGAGTTCTTCTGGCGTGTGATTATCGTTTTCCGGCAGTGGTAAGGGCCGCTTCATGAGCGGACTATGCGCCTTGTGGCGTTGGCGGTCTACCGCCCGATGATCCGATTGATAATGGTTTCGTCAGGCTCGCAGTCGGTGAAATCCTTCAAGAGCAGCCGGGCATGTTTCGCCCAATGCTCTTCAGCCATGTTTAGCTCGATTACCGACTTCCTGAAGGCGTTGCGCACAATGTCGAAATCGAAGGCCGAAATGTGTCGGTTTCCATGGTCCTGGTCCATGATCGTAGCTCCCGAGGATGGGCGGGAGTTTTGCGAACTCTCAAGCGCCGACGCCCACAACTGCCAGTCAGCGACGATAGCGATTCATAATCCGTTTGATCAAGGGTTCAACGGGATTCCACTGTACGGTTTTTACCAAGGGCAGAAGGCGAATTGCCATCCTATTATCGTTCGCTAATTTTGGCGCGCGGCGCCCCCAAGTGCCGCAGAGTGGCCGGCGCAGGGGATTTCTCAGGCACATCTCTGCGCCGGCCACTTTATGAGCCGGGTTTGTCAACGACATAATCGCCGTTGCCACCATGGCGATGCGCTCGACCTTGAAAAGATCAAGGACAAGCTTGGCCCCGATGCGCCTGCCATGGCGGACGATCTCATCCCCAAACTGAAATGCGCCAAGTGCGGCGGCAAGCAGGTCGGCCTGATCTACTCTCCCGACACCACGCCAAACGGCAAATACGGTACTGCGCAGGCCGTGAGGGACGGGCGATGACGGGCGCAACCTATGTGGTCAAGGCCTTCGACGATAAGGCGAAGGTCTGGAAAACAGTGATGTCGACCAAGGACAAAGATCAGGCCGATGCGGCGAAGGCCGCTATCGAACAGGACGGGGTGAGGGCGGAAATCGAGACTATTGGCCGGCAGAAGCGTTGACTTTCTTCCGTGTCACCTATTGCGCCACCTATTGTGCCACAAAAATGGCCTATGGCGGGAATTTGGCAACAATATCAAAAGCACACACAGGTGCGGGTGCATCTCGACCGCACCATTTCCCTGGCAAATTGCTGTTGATACAGCCGAGCGAACTCTAAGCGCTCGCCGTTGGGCCGAGACTAGCCGCGGAAATCCTGTTTTGCTTGTGCTGACTGCTGGCAAGCCGAGTCGAGTCACCAGACTTGCCGCATCAAAACAAAAGCGACGGCGCGTCATGCCGGCAGCGCCGCCGTTTCAGAAATCACCTGGATGGATCACGCCGCCTTCTTCATCCTCGACAGCGTATCGGCCACCACCTCGCCGAAGGACGACGGCGTCGGCACGATGATGACGCCGGCCTCTTTCAGGATTTCGACCTTCTCCTGCGCCGACTCGCCGAAGGCCGAGATGATGGCGCCGGCGTGGCCCATGCGGCGGCCTTTCGGGGCGGAGAGGCCGGCGATGTAGGCGATCAGGGGCTTGCGCATGTTGTCGCGGGCCCAGATCGCGGCTTCGGCTTCCTGCGGTCCGCCGATCTCGCCGATCATCACCACGGCGTCGGTGTCGTCATCCTGTTCGAACAGCTTCAGAATATCCTTGAAGGACGAGCCGTTGATCGGATCGCCGCCGATGCCGACGCTGGTCGACACGCCGATGCCGAGTGACTTCATCTGCGAAGCGGCCTCGTAACCGAGCGTGCCGGAGCGGCCGACGATGCCGATGCGGCCGGGCAGGTAGATGCTGCCCGGCATGATGCCCATCAGCGCCTGTCCGGGCGTGATGATGCCGGCGCAGTTCGGTCCAAGGAGCCGCATGCGGTCCTCGAAGCGGTAGCGGCGCATGTAGCGCTTGACCTGCATCATATCCTGCGACGGGATGCCGTCGGTGATGCAGACGCAGAGTTTTATGCCCGCATCCGCGGCCTCCATGATCGAATCGGCGGCGAAGGGCGGCGGCACGAAGACGATGCTGGCCTCGGCGCGGGTCTCGCGCACCGCGCCCTTGACCGTGTTGAAGACGGGCAGGCCGAGATGCGTCTGGCCGCCCTTGCCGGGGGTGACGCCGCCGACCAGCTTGGTGCCGTAGCGTTTCATGTCCTCGGCGTGGAAGCTGCCGATCTTGCCGGTGAAACCCTGGACGATGACGCGGGTGCTGCGGTTTAGCAGGATTGCCATTTTTCGACCTCCCTCAGGCTGCTTTTTTCTTGGCGACCGCGCGCCAGGCGGCGACGGCTTTTTCGGCGGCTTCGGCCAGCGTGTCGGCGACGATCACCGCCTCGCCGGAATCGGCCAGGATGCGGCGGCCTTCCTCGGCCCTGGTGCCGGAGAGCCGGACCACCAGCGGCACGTTGACGCCGACCTCGCGGATTGCCTTGATGACACCTTCGGCGACCCAATCGCAGCGGTTGATACCGGCGAAGATGTTGACCAGGATGGTCTCGACATTCTTGTCGCCGAGCACGGCGCGGAAGGATTTCGCCACCCGCTCGGGCGAGGCGCCGCCGCCAATGTCGAGGAAGTTGGCCGGCTCGCCGCCGGCGATCTTGATCATGTCCATCGTCGCCATGGCGAGCCCTGCGCCATTGATGATGCAGCCGATATTGCCGTCGAGGCCGACATAGGAGAGGCCGCGGTCGCTGGCGAAGGTTTCGCGCGGGTCTTCCTGGCTCTTGTCGCGCAATTCGGAGATTTCCGGCCGGCGAAACAGGGCGTTCTCGTCGAACGACATTTTGGCATCGAGCGCGATCAAATTGCCGTCGCGAGTCACCACCAGCGGGTTGATCTCCAGCATCGACGCATCATAGTCGCCGAACACCTGATAGCAGCTGAAGATGGTCTCGGTCGCCTTGCCGATCAGATTGTGGTCGAGGCCGAGCCCGAAGGCGATCTCGCGCGCCTGGAAGCGTTGCATGCCGACGCCGGGATCGACCGATGTGCGCAGGATGGAATCGGGCGCCTTCTCGACGATGTCCTCGATCTCCATGCCGCCGGCGGCCGACGCCACGATCATGACGCGCTCTTCCTTGCGGTCGAGCACGAAGCCGACATAAAGCTCCTGGGCGATGTCGACGGCTTCCTCGAGATAAAGCCTGGAGATCAGCTTGCCGCGTGGTCCGGTCTGCTGGGTCACCAGCTTGCGGCCAAGCATGGCTTCGGCGGCGCTCGAGATTTCCTCGTCATTGGCGCACAGTTTTATGCCGCCGGCCTTGCCGCGGGCGCCGGAATGAACCTGCGCCTTCAGCACCCATTTGCCGCCGCCGATCTCCCTGGCACGGTAGGTCGCCTGCTCGGGGCTATAGGCGAGTCCGCCGCGCGGCACATGCACGCCATGCCGGGCGAGCAGTTCCTTGGCCTGATATTCGTGGATGTCCATTTTTTATCCTCCCTGAACAGTCAATGCGCTGCTACGCGCGGCTGGCCAAGTTGGCCGGCGCGTTCGATGGCCTCGTTGACCACCAACACATTCCTCGCCATGCGCTCCGACGCCGCGTCGATCATCTTGCCGTCGAGCGCCGCCGCTCCCTTGCCTTGCGCCTCGGCCTCCTTCAGCACTTCAAGGATGCGCCTGGCGCGGGTGACCTCCTTCTCCGGCGGCGAGAAGACGTCGTTGGCGAGCGCGATCTGCGAAGGGTGGATCGCCCATTTGCCTTCGATGCCGAGGGCGGCGGCGCGCCTGGCGCCGGCGATGTAGCCCTCCGGATCGGAGAAATCGCCGAACGGCCCGTCAACGGCGCGCAAACCGTAGGCGCGGCAGGCGACGGTCATCCGCGACAGCGCGAAGTGCCACTGATCGCCGGGATAATCTGGGTTGAGGCCGCCAATGTTGACGGTGCGCGCCTTGCAGCTTGCGGCATAGTCGGCGACGCCGAAATGCATGGCCTCCAGCCGGCCGGGCGTCGCGGCAATGGCCTCGACATTGGCCATGCCGAGCGCGGTCTCGATCAGCGCTTCGAGGCCGACACGGGTCTTGAAACCCTTGGCCATCTCGATCTGGTTGACCATGGCCTCGACCATGTAGAGATCGGCCGGCACGCCGACTTTCGGCACCAGTATGGTGTCCAGCCGGTCGCCGGCTTGTTCCATGACGTCGACCACGTCACGGTACATGTAGTGGGTGTCGAGGCCGTTGATGCGTACCGAGACGGTCTTGCCCTTGGCGCGCCAGTCGATGTCGTTGAGCGCCTGAATGATGTTCTTGCGGGCACGTTCCTTGTCGGGCGGCGCGACCGCGTCCTCGATGTCGAGGAAGACGAAGTCGGCGGCGCTGTTGGCCGCCTTGTCGATCATCTCCGGGCTGGAGCCGGGAACAGCGAGCTCGCTGCGCTGCAGCCGCAATTTCCTGAGATGGTTGATGGTGTGGCTCATTGTCGGCTCCCTCAGGCGGCTTCGGCGACCGGCACGGCGGTCGAGGCGCGGAAATGCTGGATGGCGGCGCCGACGCCGGAGCCCGGAGCCAGCCGCACGCCGCAATCGAGCAGGGCCATTTCGGCAGCCGACAGCGAGGAAAGCACCATCACCTCGTTCAGCCAGCCGAGATGGCCGATGCGGAAGACCTTGCCGAACACCTTGTTGAGGCCGCCGCCGAGCGAGGTCTGGTAGGTGCCGTAGGCGCGCTTGACGATGTCGCCGCTGTCGATGCCTTCCGGCACCAGGATGGCGCTGACCGTGTCGGAGTGCCATTTCGGCGTCTTGGCACAGAGTTTCAGGCCCCAGGCGTCGGCCGCTTTGCGCACGCCTTCGGCTAGGCGATGATGGCGGGCAAAGATGTTCTCCAACCCTTCGTCGGCGATCAGGTCAAGCGAGGCGCGCAGGCCGCGCAGCAGCTGCGTCGCCGGCGTGTAGGGGAAATAGCCGGCATCGTTGGCGCGGATCATGTCCTCGAAAGAGAAGAAGCAGCGTCGGTGGGTGGCGGTTCGCGAAGCGACAAGCGCCTTCTTGCTGACCGACAGGAAGCCGAGGCCGGCAGGCAACATGAAGCCCTTTTGCGAGCCGCTGACGGCGCAGTCGACGCCCCATTCTTCCTGTCGGAAGTCGATCGAGCCGATCGACGACACGCCGTCGACGAAGAGCAGGGCAGGGTGGTTTGCATCGTCGAGCGCGGCGCGGCAGCCGGCGACGTCGCTGGTCACACCGGTCGCGGTCTCGTTCTGCGTGCAGAAGACGGCCTTGATGCGGTGCGTCTTGTCGGCCTTGAGCCGCTCGGCATAGAGCTCAAGCGGCACGCCGGTTCCCCATTCGCAATCGATGACATCGACCTCGAAGCCGAGGCGCTCGGCCATATCGACCCACAGATGCGAGAACTGGCCGAAGCGCGACATCAGCACACGGTCACCGGGGCTGAGCACATTGGTCATCGCCGCTTCCCAGGCGCCGGTCCCCGACGACGGGTAGATGAAGATGCGGCCAGTCTCGTTCTTGAAGACGCGTTTGATGTCCTCGAACAGCGGCAGAGTGAGATCGGGGAAGGACGCGGCGCGCATGTCCTCCATCGGCAGGTTCATCGCCTGCCGGACCTGTTCGGGGATGTTGGTCGGCCCGGGAATGAAAAGATGGGTGAAACCGGCCATGATGCGAACTCCTCCTGATCCAGCAAAGCGGTGGTGGGGAGTTTCGTTTCGACGGCTAAAGCCAACAACACCTTGGCGGGTAAGATCTCGCCGCGCGCGGGTGGGTTCGGACTACCCGGCAGGCCTACCCGGCGAGTATAAGCTTGGCCTACCCGAAAGGCTGCTTCTGGGTACGCCGCTCTCGCGAATAGAGCGCGACGGCCATCGCCCGGTTGCGGACGTCGAGCTTGTCGTAGAGATTCTTGAGGTGGTACTTCACCGTGTTCTCGGAAATGCCGGTCCGCGTCGCGATCTGCAAATTGGTCCAGCCGTCGGAAAGCACCGCCAGCAGCTCGCGCTCACGCACCGTGAGCTGCGCCAGCGGCGTGTCGTTGACCTTATTGATGTCGATGTAGGGGATGCAGATGCGGCCGTGCGCGACGGCCAGGATCGTGTCGAAGATAATAGTCGGGTCATCGAACTGGAAACAGTAGCCCTGGGTGCCGAGCCGCACGCATTGCTTCAGGATGCCGATGTCATGGTCGTTGGAAAAGACGGTGATGCGCACATCGAGCTTGCGGCTCTGGACTTCGGCCAGCACATCAGCGCCGTCCATGTCGGCGAGCTTCCAGCCGATGATTGCAACATCGAACCCGCCCTTGTCAGCCAGATCCAGGAATTGCTTGCCGCTCTGCACCGTGCTCAGCAATTCGAAACGGCCGTCGCATTCGAGCATTTCGCGAAGTGCCGATATGACGAATGGATTGCGCTCGGCGACGACAATGCGCATGCGCCGGTCGCCGATTGCCTTGCTCGTTTTCCCGGGCTTGCTGTTCAAGGGCCGTTTTGTCCTAGGTGCCGCAACTCAGGGGCCCAGGCTTCAGGCCTGGACCGGTATCATGATAATTCTGCCCCAATCGCGCTGGGGTGCTCTTTCCCCAGCGACATCGGCTGTCGCGCCGTATGAAGCTGGGGTTCGCTGGTTTTTGATGGGATTGGCATTGCCAGGTCAGGCATCCGGGATACGCCCGCCGCTTGGCGTGGAATAAGCGTTTCGTTTGATATTCCGGGTCTTAGAGCGATAAGTTCTCAAATCGAATCGCGTCTGCACGCGAGATGCATCGGATTTCCGCGAAACCGATTTCCGCTTTGAGGTCCGATGCTCTAGACCTGAGACACAATTTTTCCGGGATGGCGGGAGGCGCTGGTGGAGCACGAGCAGACGACCTCCGCCAGGGCGGCTGACGACGCCCATGCCGACATCTATGGCGAGGACGGCGCGGTCCTTTCGTCCTTCCTTGCCCAGATCGGAGCAGCGCTCGCCGACCGCGATACGTTGGCCCTCAAGCATGAAGTCGACCATCTGCACCAGTCGGAACTCGGCGACCTGATCGAGGCGCTGCATCCTGAGCAGCGGCGGACCCTGGTCGAGCTGCTGGGCGCCGATTTCGACTTTTCCGCGCTGACCGAGGTCGACGAGGCGATCCGCATGGAGATCGTCGATCACATGCCCAATGCGCAGATCGCGCAGGCGGTGCAGGCACTCGATTCCGACGACGCTGTCTACATTCTCGAGGACCTCGAAAAGGAAGACCAGGACGAGATCCTGTCGCAACTGCCGTTCACCGAGCGGATCAGGCTGCGCCGCTCGCTCGACTATCCCGAAGAGACCGCCGGGCGGCGCATGCAGACGGAGTTCGTCGCGGTGCCGCCGTTCTGGACCATCGGCCAGACCATCGACTATATGCGCGAGGACAAGAATTTGCCTGAGCGCTTCAGCCAGATCTTCGTCATCGACCCGACCTTCAAGCTGCTCGGCGCCATCGACCTCGACCAGATCCTGCGCACCAAGCGCACGGTCAAGGTCGGGGAGGTCATGCATGAGACGCGGCACGCCATTCCGGCGACGATGGATCAGGAAGAGGCCGCGCGGGAGTTTGAGCAGTACGATCTGCTTTCGGCCGCCGTCGTTGACGAGAACGAGCGGCTGGTCGGCGTGCTGACCATCGACGATGTCGTCGACGTCATCCAGCAGGAGGCCGAGGAAGATCTGCTGCGCATGGGCGGCGTCGGCGACGAAGAGCTTTCCGACAGCATTTTTTCGACCTCGCGCTCGCGCGTTCCCTGGCTGCTGATCAATCTGTTGACGGCATTCCTGGCGGCGTCGGTGATCAGCCTGTTCGACCGCACGATCGAGCATATCGTGGCGCTTGCCGTGCTGATGCCGATCGTCGCCGGCATGGGCGGCAATGCCGGCTCGCAGACCATGACCGTCACCGTGCGGGCGCTGGCGACCAGGGATCTCGACATCTACAATGCCGGCCGCATCATCCGCCGCGAAATGGGCGTCGGCTTCATCAACGGCATTATCTTCGCCATCCTGATCGGCATCGTCGCAGCGGCCTGGTTTCGCGATCCCAATCTCGGCGGCATCATCGCGGCGGCGATGATCATCAACATGTTCGTCGCCGCTCTTGCCGGTATCCTGATCCCGCTGCTGCTCGACCGGTTCAAGATCGATCCGGCGGTGGCTTCGGCGGTGTTCGTTACCACGGTCACCGATGTCGTCGGCTTCTTTGCCTTTCTTGGTCTCGCCACATGGTGGTTCGGCGCCGCATGAGTGGCCTCAATTGACTTTTACGTAAATGCCGTGCGAGGCTCGCGCGGGGTGCTGCATCGATTCCGGCGTGGCAAGGGTTTGGTTCGGGACAGAAGGCGACGCCGCATGGCCATCGCCAGGGATTCCGGCGGGCGGGAGTGACAATGCGGGAATATTATTCGATCACTGAGCTGACCCGCGAATTCGACGTGTCGACGCGGACGCTGCGTTTCTATGAGGATGAGGGACTGGTGCAACCGGTGCGGCGTGGCCGCACGCGGCTGTTTCGCCCGTCCGACCGCCATCTCATCCGGCAGATCATGCGCGGCAAAAGGCTTGGCTTCTCGATCAACGAGATCCGCGAAATCATCCAGATGTACAAGGAGCCTCCGGGCGAGGTCGGTCAACTCAAGCTGATGATCAAGCGCATCGAGGAAAAGCGCGAAGATCTGAGGCAAAAGCGCCGCGACCTTGAGGAGACGCTGGCAGAGCTAGACCAGGCAGAGGAATCCTGCGTCGAGCGCTTGGTGGAGCTTGGCGTCAATACGTAACGCCACTCAAATCCAGCGCCGAACCCTTTTGGCGTAGTCGCGGTATTTCTTGCCGAATTTCGCCGCCAGGATCTTTTCCTCGCCCTCGATCGCGACCTTCTGCGTGGCGAAGGCGGCGATGAAGGCCAGCGGCAGGAACCAGACGATCCCCGAGACAAAGGCGACGCCGATCAGCAGCAGCGTGTTGGCCAGATACATCGGGTTGCGGGTGATGCCGAAGGGGCCTGTGGTGACGAGGTGGTCGGGTACCGCGTTGGGGTTGAACGTCGTCTTGGCCCGCATCATGGTGCGGATGGCGGTGAACCAGAGTGCGGCGACACCGAACAGCGCCACCCAGCCGGCGGCGAACAGGATGTCGCCCAGAAGGTCGCCGATCCAGGGCAGGGGATAGAGCATGCCGAGGATGACGCTGATGGCGATCGCCGCGGTGTAGATCACCGGCGGCCACGGTATCAGTCCCGGCTTCGGTTGGGTTTCGGTCATTGCGTTCCTCCCTCGTTCATCTTGTCTTCGGTCTGGGCCGTGCAACTGGCGGCCAGATCGCCCAGATGCGCCCGGAATTCGGGACTCTGGTCGTTATTCTCGAGCCGATCAAGCGTGGCCTCGCCCTCGATCGTCGTCAGCATGCAACCGCAATAGCTGGTGCAGAAGGTTGCGTTGCGAATCTGCTCGCACGAGCGTTGGCAGGTTTTCAGGAAGTTCACCTGCGGGGTTTCGACCTGGGCCGGCATCATCTGCGAAAACAGCCAGACGCAGCCGATCAGCAGCGGCTGGTGGATCAGGTAGAAAGCGAGGCTGTGGCGGCCGATGAAGAGCAGCGGATTGGCCCAGCGGCCGGGCACCAGGCTTGCCAGCCGCGCTCGTGTACCGGACGCGGAAGCGAGTTTCGCCACCCCGATGCCGATCAGCACCGCGCCGAACCATGGAAACAGCGGTACATAGTCGTTGGAGCGCGGATTGATCGCCGACAGGCCGATCCACCACAGCCAGGCGTGATCCAGGGCCTCGAAGCGCAGGTAGACGGGGGCGGCGATGACAAGCGCGGCAACGACAAGCGTCAGCAGGGCCGGCAGCCGCAGGAAGGCGAGTCCGAGCAGGCTGGCGAGCGCGATCTCGTGCAGGATGCCGAAGAAAATGAATCCATCCGGCGTCGCGATGCGGGTGACCACCGAAATGGCGATCGCCGCGCCAGCGACCATGGCGAAGCGCTTCCAAAAACCGTTCCAGCGGATCTGCTGGCCGTGCGCCAGGTAGAGGCTCACGCCGACCAGGAACAGGAAGGTCGAGGCGATGCAGCGCGCGTAGATCTTCCACCAGCCGAAGGCGGTAAGGCCGGGGTCGGTGTAGCCGAAGAACTCCAGATCCCAGGTGAAATGGTAGCTCGCCATCGCCAGCAGCGCGATGCCGCGCACGATGTCGATGACGACTATGCGCCTGGATGGCTCCGGAACGGGTGCGGTCGACGTTTGGATACTCATGGTCTCGCGATCTGATTCAGCCCCGCCTGAGGACTATCACGGTTGGACGGGACAGAAGAAGGCCGGGAGCACGGCTATGCAGGCACCGGGGTCGAGCAACGCTTTAGGCCAGCACAGGAAAGCCTTTGACCGGTTTCGCTTTTTGCCGGTTATGCGTCGGTTTCCTCTTAATTACCCGGAACCGAGCGCGGCAGATTTGGCAGGTGATTCTGCTTTGGGGAAGCAATGTCCACCCATGTGCGCCACCCGATCTGGCTCCCGGCCCTCAAGGCCGCGGATGCGCGCACCTTCGCCTCGCTCTATGCGGTCGAATCCTTCGCCCGCGCCACGGTGTCGAGCGTCATCCCGATCCAGGCCTACGAAATCCTCCACAACGAGCAGATCGTCTCGATCCTCTACACCATCGTGGCGATGCTCGGCCTGTCGGTGACCTTGTTCATGCCGATGCTGATCCGCCGCTTCGCCCGGCGCTGGGTCTACACTGCGGGCGCCTGCCTGCTTGCTATCGGTTCGCTGTTCTTCGTCACCCACACGCTTGCGGGGCAACTGGCGGGCATGCTGTGCCGCGTCATGGGCGCCAGCGCGCTCTCCATCACGCTCAACCTCTACATCATGGACCACATCCGCAAGACCGACTTCATGCAGGCTGAATCGCTGCGCATGGCGTGGTCGATGTTTGCCTGGACCGGCGGGCCGACGCTCGGCATCTTCCTCTACACGCGCTTCGGCATCTATGCCGCGCATGGCGCGGTGGCGGTGTTCGCGCTGGCCCTGCTGGCGCTGTTCTGGACCTATCGGCTGGGCGACAACCAGTCGATCCGGCCGGGCAAGACCCGGCCGGCCAATCCGCTCGCCAATATCGGCCGCTTCGTCGCCCAGCCCAGATTGAGGCTCGCCTGGCTGATCGCCTTTGGCCGGTCCTGCTTCTGGTCGACGTTCTTCGTCTATGGACCGCTGTTCATGGTCATCACCGGCGAGGGGAAGCTGGCCGGCGGCCTGCTGGTCTCGGCCGGCAATGCGCTGCTGTTCATGGCGATCTTCTGGGGCAAGGCCGGAAAGCGCTTTGGCGGCCGCAAGACCATGACCTTTGCCTATTTCGCCATGTCGGCGATGCTGCTGGCGGCGGGCACGGTGGGAGCGACAGCGCCGTTGCTGACCGGCGCCTTTCTGCTCGGTGGCGCGTTCTTCACCATTGCGCTCGACGCGCTGGGCTCGACCGCCTTCATGCGCTCGGTGCGCTCCTATGAGCGGGCGCAGATGGCGGCGGTCTACCGCACCTATCTCGATTTTTCCGAGCTGACGCCGCCGCTGGTTTATTCCGTAGTGCTGATCTTTTTCGGACTGGGCTCGGTGTTCATCACGCTCAGCCTGCTGGCGGCGGTTTGCGGCTTCGTGACGTGGCGTTACCTGCCGAAGTCTCTCTGACGATCAGGGCATTGACCAAAGCGCCGCGTGGCGCTCGCGCACCCAATTGTGGAAGCGGTGCAGGTCATATTCCTCGGGCATCAGCACGCCAGATTGGTGGCGCATCGAGCGCAGGCCCCTCTGGTTGACCTCGCAGATCGCCGCATCCTCTTCCAGCACCTGTGTGCCGAAGGCGACGATGTTGTCGATGTCTGTCGCGGCCAGCGCCTCGGGCGCGAACAGCCATTCGGCGACAAGCTCCGTCTGCTCGGGGCCGAGCGGCAACAGGCGCACGGTCCTGACATAATCGACATGACCGACGATGAACATCGAGGGCAGGCTGGTGGCATAGGTCTGGCCGGCGGCGCGTTCGGCTGGCGTCAACCCCGAGAAGACCGGCCCGTGCGTCCGGCCATCGCGCGACCAGGTTTCGGCGCCGGCGCGCAGGCCACCGGAAAACTCCGGCGCGTCATTGTCGGCATGGCGCGTCCATTCGGGATCGTCATGCCGGCTCATCAGGCCGCGGCCATAGATCGGCACCAGCCGCGACAGGTCCTTGTGGACGCCCGGGCAGTGCAGGCACTCGTTGAAGTTTTCCCAAAAAATCTTCCAGTTGCAGTTCATCACCTTGCGCAGCACATGGCCTGAGACCAGCGTTTCCAGCGGCCAGTTGCCGAGATTGCCGGAGGCGGGATCGAAGGATGCCTGCGCCGAGCCGCCCGCGTTCTCCAGTAACGCGTCCTCGTGCAGATTGATGAACACGAAGCCGCGCCACACCGACAGCGCGACGCGATAAAGCGGGTGGTCGGCCTTGTCGAAGCCGTCCGGCAGCGATTTCGACGGCACGCGCACGAGGTCACCGCGCAGCGAATAGGACCAGGCATGGTAGGGGCATGTGATCAGCCGCGCCTTCAGCCGGCCCTCGCTCTCCTGGCACAGCTGCGAGCCGCGATGGCGGCAGGTGTTGTGGAAGGCGCGCAGCTCGCCGGTGTCGTCGCGCAGCACGATGATATCCTGCGTGCCGATGCGGAATCGGCGGAAGGCCAGCGGCTGGGCCAGATCGGTCTCGCGGCAGACAAGCAGCCAGTTTTTGTACCAGATGGCATCAAGGTCACGCTGATAGGCCGCCGCATCCCAATAGGCCGATGAGGGCAGCGTGGGTTCGGCCTGGGTCAGGCCGTTATAGGGATCGCGCTCGCTCGCAATGGGCTGCATGGCTGGCTTCCTGTGAGGACGCCAGCCGACACCCGGCCGGTGCAATTGTCAATTGTCGTGCCCAGGACCACCTGACTTGTCGGCATGGCGCAATCGCGCTGATTGCCGGCGGAATTTGGTTTGCCGCGTGTCGTGATTTTCCCTATAGTCACATGGTCGTCGGTTCCGTTTTGGAGCCAAGAGGGAATGCGGTGCGGGCTCGTTTGTTGCCCAATGCCGTGGCTGCCCCCGCAACTGTGTGCGGTAGTCCTCTCCATATGCCACTGAAGATTCGTCTTCGGGAAGGTGGAGAAGGGCGCTGATCCGCGAGCCAGGAGACCTGCCGACGACGGCAAAACTGACAGGCCCTCGGGTGGAGGGTGAAAGGACAAGATATGACTACCGCTTCCGTCTCCCTCGGTGCCTCCGTCTCCTCGCAGTCGCGCTTCATGCAGCTCGCTCTTGCTGCGTTTCTCGGCATTTTCGTGATGGGCTTTGTCGGCTTCTCGCATATCGATGCGATCCACAATGCGGCTCACGACTATCGCCATTCGATGGCGTTCCCCTGCCACTGACGAGGATCTAACATCATGAACCTGTTTCGCAACGTCGTGTTCATCGCGGCGATCGCAGGGCTCGTGGCTGGCGTCGTCCTCGCCTGCATGCAGGCCTATGCCACCGTGCCGCTGATCCTGAAGGCGGAAGTCTACGAACAGGCCGGCGGTGGCCACAAGCACGACCATGCCGCGGCACCGGCCGCAACGGATACCACTGCCATGAGCACGGCCGCCCCGGCGGGGAATGCCATGAGCACTGCGGCGCCGGCCCTGGCCGAAGCGACTGCTCCGGCGGAAGACGAGGGTTGGACGCCGGCGGACGGTTTCGAGCGTTTCGCCTTCAGCGTGCTTGCCAATATCGTCACCGGCATCGGCTTTGCGCTGATCCTGGTCGCTGTTTCGGAATTCGCTGGTGGCATCGGCACCTGGCGCCAGGGCGTGTTCTGGGGCCTGGCCGGCTTTGCCGTGTTCACGCTGGCGCCTGGTCTCGGTCTGCCGCCGGAACTGCCGGCCATGCCTGCGGCCGATCTGACGCAGCGCCAGATCTGGTGGTGGGCAACGGTGGCGGCGACCGCAGCCGGGCTCGGCCTGATCGCGTTCCGCAAGTCGCTGCCGCTGGCGATCCTGGCCGTGGCCTTGATCGTCGCGCCGCATATTGTCGGCGCGCCGCAGCCCGGCAGTTACGAGACAGCAATTCCCGAAGGTCTGCATCACCAGTTCGTGGTGGCGGTGACGGTGACCAATCTGGTGTTCTGGCTGGTGCTTGGCGCCGTCGTCGGCGTGGTGCGCGGACGCTTCACCGGCACCGCGACCAGCCTGCGCGACAGCTTTGCCTGATCGCGGCAAGCTGACCTTCATCATCGGCGGTGCGCGCTCCGGAAAGAGCGGGCACGCCGAAACCCTGGCGACGGAGTTGCCGTCACCATGGATTTATATTGCCACCGCGCAAGCCTATGACGACGAGATGCGCGAGCGCATCGCGCTGCACCGCTCGCGGCGCGGCGAGGGCTGGACGACCATCGACGCGCCGCTCGACCTTGCCGGCGCGATTGAGGCCCTGCCAGACAACCAGCCGGTGCTGGTCGACTGCCTGACGCTGTGGCTGACCAATCACATGCTGGCCGATCACGAACTTGAGCTGGAATGCCGGCGGTTGGCGGATGTGCTGTCGTGGCCGCGCGGGCCTTGGTTCGTGGTTTCAAACGAAGTCGGGCAAGGTATCGTGCCGGACAATGCCCTGGCGCGCCGTTTTCGCGATGACGCCGGGCGTCTCAACCAGCAAGTCGCGGCGATCGCCGATACGGTGCTGCTGATGGTGGCGGGGCTGCCGCTCAAGGTGAAATGAGATGACCGACATCGACAATAAGGACGAAGAGCGCCATCGCGCCAAGATGGCCAAGCGCAAGGCGGTGCAGGACGCCGAGGTGGCGAGCAAGACGGTCGAGAAGGGTCTGCTCATCGTCAACACCGGCCCGGGCAAGGGCAAGACGACGGCCGCCTTCGGCCTGGCGCTGCGGATGCTCGGCTATGGCAAGCGCGTCGGTGTCGTCCAGTTCATCAAGGGCAAATGGCACACTGGCGAGAAGGATGCGTTTGCCGCCTTCGGTGATCGTGTCGTCTGGCACGCGATGGGCGAGGGTTTTACCTGGGAGACACAGGATCTGAGGCGCGACATCGCCGCGGCGCAAGCTGCCTGGGCCAAGGCGCTGGAGTTGATCGCCGATCCGTCGATCAGTCTTGTCGTGCTCGACGAGCTCAACATCGCGTTGCGCTACGATTATCTTGACCTCGAAGAAGTGGTCGCTGCGCTGAAAGCGCGGCGCGAAGGCCTGCATGTTGTCGTCACCGGCCGCAATGCCAAGCCGGCCCTGGTCGAGGCCGCGGATCTGGTCACCGAGATGGGCGTGACCAAACACCATTTTTCGGCAGGCGTGAAAGCACAGCAGGGGATCGAGTTCTAGAACACCAGAACCGCGATCACCGAAACAACAGCGAATAGCGCGATCAGCAGATAATCGGCGACGCGGTAGAGTTTCAGCGCCCGCCTGATGTCGCCGCTGTCGACGTCGCGTCGGCCGCCTTCGCCCATGAAGACGTCGTCGACCACGATGCCGCCATAGCTGCGTGGCCCGGCGAGCGCCAGGCCAAGCGCGCCGGCCATGGCGGCTTCCGGCCAGCCGGCATTGGGTGAGCGGTGCTTTTTCGCGTCGCGCCACACCGCTTGCCGGGCGCTGCGGGGATCTGCATCCTTGACCAGAAAAGCCGCCAGCACGATCAGCAGCGCCGTCAGCCTCGACGCCGGCAGGTTGATCCAGTCGTCGAAGCGTGCGGCTGCCCAGCCGAAGGCTTCGTGACGCGGGGTACGGTGGCCGATCATCGAATCGGCGGTGTTGGCGGCCTTGTAGGCAGCGCCTCCGGCCAATCCGCCGACGCCGGTCCAGAAGGCGGGGGCGACGATGCCGTCGGAAAAATTCTCGGCCAGGCTTTCGATCGCCGCGCGGCAGACGGCGGCGCGGTCGAGCGCTTCGGGATCGCGGCCGACGATTCGCGAGACGGCGACACGGCCCATGGCGAGGCCGCCCGAGTCCAGCGCGTCGGCAACGGCCTCGACATGGTCGTAGAGGCTCTTCTGCGACAGAAGCGATGTCCCCAGAAGGGCGGCGATGAATAGGCCGAACGGAACGAACCAAAGCAGGACAAGCTGCAAGCAAAGGCCGATCACCGCCGGCACGAGCACGATGATCAGCAGCGCCTGGACACCGCGTTGGTGACGCAGGGCGTCGGGATCAGTGGCGCGGTTGAGCCTGCGATCGAGAAAGGATATCAGCCTGCCGAACCACGTCACCGGATGGCCGATGGCGCGGAACAGCCAGTCCGGGTAACCGAGGGCGAATTCGACGGCCAATGACAGGAAAGCGATCAGGACTGACATGAAGCTTCTTGATGGAGCGGTGGACCATGGTGGAAGTCTTGGCCGGGCGAGGGTGCTTTTCCCCAACGCCGTGCTGCCTTTCGTCGACCTCTCGACTGGTATCAACCCGCACTCCTATCCGCTTTTCGACCTGCCCGCCACCTCGCTGTCGCGATTGCCGGAAGCCGGGCGCGGGCGCGAGCTGACCGAAATCGCGGCAAGCACCTATGGCGCGCCGTCGCCAGCCAATGTCGTCGCGGCGCCCGGCACGCAGATCCTGCTGCCGCGCGTGGCCTCGCTGGTCAGGCCCGGCAAGGCATTGGTGCTGGGGCCGACCTATGCCGAACATGCCCGCGCAGCGGCGATTGCCGGGCATCAGGTGGGCGAAATCGGCGATTTTGCGGCGCTGGCAGGTGCCGACGTTGCTATCATCGTCAATCCGAACAATCCCGATGGCCGCGTCATCGAGCGCGACCGGCTGCTGGCGCTGGCCGCCGGGCTGCGCGCAAAAGGCGGGCTGCTGGTCATCGACGAGGCCTTCATGGATGTCGGCCCGCGCCAGCACAGCCTCGCCGGTGATGTCGACCAGGGCGGCATCGTCGTGCTGCGCTCGTTCGGCAAGTTCTTCGGCCTGGCCGGCCTGCGGCTTGGCTTCGCGCTGTCCGATGCCTCGACAGTCCAACAGCTGGAGACGCAACTCGGCCCATGGGCCGTCGCCGGTCCGGCGCTCGAGTATGGAATCCGCGCGCTTGCCGATATCGGCTGGCAGGACGCGATGCGGGCATCGCTTGCCGAGGCAGCCGCGCGGCTCGACGAACTGTTCGCCCGTTTCGGCGTGTCCGTCGCGGGCGGCACCACATTGTTCCGTTATCTCAGCCTGCCGGATGCAGCCGGCCTGTTTTCGGCACTTGGCGAACGCGGCGCCCTGCTTCGGCATTTCTCCGACCGGCCGCATGTCCTGCGCGCCGGTCTGCCGGGGAGTCAGGAGGAATGGCAGCGGCTCGAATCCGCCCTTGCCGAATGGGCGGCGCGGCGCGAGGATCGATCAAAGGGTTCAAGAAAATGATCCATGTCTGCTCGCTGGCGAAGATCGAGGAAACGGTGGCAAGGACGGGTGCCGACCGGGTGCTGTCGCTGCTCTCCGCCGGAACGGAGGTGGTTCGCCCGGCCTCGATTTCGAGGGAAAACCATTTGCATCTGGTCATGCACGACATCGCGGTGGCGCAGGACGGCATGACCATGCCGGGCGAGGAGCATGTCCGTAATCTGCTCGATTTCGCGCGCCGCTGGGATCGAGCAAAGCCGATGGTGGTGCATTGCTATGCCGGCATCAGCCGCTCGACCGCCTCGGCCTATATCATCGCCGCCGCACTCTCGCCAAAACGTGACGAGGCCGAACTGGCGCAGACATTGCGGGCGCTGTCGCCTTCGGCGACACCCAATCCGCGCCTGATCGCGGTGGCCGACGCTCTGCTTGAGCGCAATGGCCGCATGATCGAGGCGATTCAGTCGATCGGGCGCGGTGCCGATGCATTCGAAGGCACTCCGTTCGCGCTGAGGATCGATAGTTAGGCGGCTACTTCAGCCACTCGGCGAGCTTCGCCTTGCGCACATCCCTGAGCAGGCTGATGAAGCCGTCGGCTTGATGCTCTGCCGTCAGCCTACCTTTTTCCGCAGTCGCGATGCTGGCGTCGCCGACCACGCCGTTCGGGTTGAGATCGCTGGCGATCCAGGCGAAGGCGTGGGTGCCGGTGTGGCGCAGCAGCGCGAATTCCTTCTCGGCCTTGGCGACATTGGAAACGAAATTGTCGGCCTTGCCCATGTCAACCAGATCCGGGCGGAAATGCAGCATCAAGGACGTCTCGACATCGCCGCCATGGATGCCGTGACGGTCCTCGAGCTCGGTGTACATGCCGGCCGGGCGGCCAAAGCGCTGCCAGCTGGTCTTTACCGCCAGCATCTTTTCGCGCACGCGCAATTCACGCGTGATGATGCCCATGATCTCTTCATTGCCGCCGTGCGAGTTGACGACGACGAGCTTGCGCACGCCGGCGTGCGCGATCGACAGGCCAAGCTCGGTCCAGGCGTCGACCAGCGTCGTTGCCGGCAAAGTGAGGGTGCCCGGCGCGTGCAGATGCTCGTTCGACTTGCCGACCGCCTGGACCGGCAGGATGCGAATGTCGAGATCGTCGGGCAGACGGGCGATCACGGTGTCGAGCATGCCGTTCATGATCGAGGTGTCGGTCGAGACCGGCAGATGTGGTCCGTGCTGCTCGATCGCCGCCACCGGCAGAACGGCGATCGTCGCCTCCGGATCGATCGAGGCATATTCGGTGGTCCGGTAGTCGCCCCACCAGGCGCGTCTTTTCGCTACGGTCATGTCATGCCTCTTGAATGGTTAGGGGAGACCTAGCGCGGCGCTGGCAGCCTGTCGATCACCCGGCCGCGATGGCCTCGACCTCGACCTTGAATTCGGGTCGGGCAAAACCGCTGACGATCATCAGCGTCGAGGCCGGCGCCGGGCTCGAAAACAGCCGGTCGCGGACATCCATATAGGGGCGCAGATGCGCTCGGTCGGTGACATAGGCGTTGATGCGAACGACATCCCCGAGCCCCAGTCCCGCTTCTGCGAGGATCGCCTCGATGTTGCGGAAGCAGAGCTCGGCCTGCGCGCCGGCGTCCTCGGGAATCTGGTCGTCCGCCGTGATCGCCACCTGGCCGGAGCACATCACCAGCCGCTTGCCCGGCGGCACCTCGACGCCGTGGCTGTAGCGGGCAAAAGGCGGCTTGATCGACTTCGGGGCGAGGAATCTGAACATGGCAATCTCCTGGATATCGCCAGCCTAAGGCGGGATGCGTTACAGCTTCAAGATGGCGGTGCATGTTGCCCGTGCGATTGTGGACAGGCGTTCAAAAAATAGGCACGATGCCTCCGGTGCAGCACGACCTTTCCGGCTTTCGCAGATGGCTGTGGTGCAGGCGGGCGGGTCCCGGCGCGAGACGCCGGTGGCATGTGTCTTGCTTCTTGAATCTTTGGTGTCGAGCCTGGCGCGTGGCGCCGGAGCAAACAGAGGGTGGTTGTCGATGTACGCAAAACAGAAGATCTCGGTCGCGGTGGTGGCCTTGCTGGCAGCCAGCACGCTGGGTGCCGCGGCGAATGAAAAAGTCACCTTCGGCACCAACTGGTTGGCCGAGCCGGAACATGGCGGCTACTACCAGGCCGTGGCGGACGGTACCTATGCCGCCTGCGGCCTCGACGTCACCATCATGCAGGGCGGCCCGCAGGTCAGCGGGCGGCCGATGCTTTTGGCCGGCAAGATCGACTTCTACATGGGCGGCAATCTGCTGTCGGCCTTCGATGCCGTCCAGCAAGGCATTCCGATGCGCGTGGTGGCCGCAGACTTCCAGAAGGACCCGCAGGTCATCATGTCCCATCCCGGCGAAGGGCTGGACAAGTGGGAGGATCTCAAGAACGCCGACCAGTATATTCTGGGTGACGAAGGCGTGCAGACATTCTTCCAGTGGATGGTCACGGCGCTCGGCTTCGACGCCGCCAAGCGCGCGCCTTACACCTACAACACCGCTCCTTTCATCGCCAACAAGAAGTCGATCCAGCAGGGCTACGTCACCTCCGAGCCGTTCGCGGTCAAGAAGGAAGGCGGCTTCGTGCCGAACCAGTTCCTGCTCGCCGACTATGGCTGGGATACCTATTCGACAACGATCGAGGTGATGCAGGACACGATCGACAAGAAGCCGGAGGTCGTCCAGTGCTTCGTCGATGGCTCGGCCAAGGGCTGGTACAAATACCTCTACGGCGACAACAAGGCCGCCAACGACATGATCAAGAAAGACAATCCTGACATGAGCGACGACCAGATCGCCTTCTCGATCGAGCAGATGAAGAAGTTCGGCCTTGCCGATTCCGGTGACACCGAGAAGCTCGGCATCGGCGCCATGACCGATGCGCGCATCAAGAGTTTCTACGACAAGATGGTCAAGGCCAAGGTCACACCTGAAGGCATCGACATCACCAAGGGCTACACGTTGGCCTTCGTCAACAAGGGCGTCGGGCTCGACCTGAAGAAATAGGCCAGCCTGGGCATGATAGGGGAAAAGGTGGCGCGAGCGCCGGCATCGGACGTCGCTCCGACCTTGCTCGCGCTGCGCGGCGTCGGCAAGGTGTTTTCCAACGGCGTGACGGCGCTGAGTGATGTCGACCTGACCATCCGGGAAGGCGATTTCCTCAGCCTGCTCGGGCCGTCCGGCTGCGGCAAGTCGACCGCACTGCGGCTGATCGCCGGCCTGTCGACGCCGACCTCCGGCGTGCTCGACTGGCGCGGCGGCGGTTCGCTCGACCGTGCCAATATCGGCTTCGTCTTCCAGGAGCCGACGCTGCTGCCCTGGGCCAGCGTCTTCGACAATGTCTGGCTGCCGCTCAGGCTGAAAGGCATTTCCCGCGCCAAGGCGGCGCCAGCGATCACGCAGATGCTGGCGCGGGTGCACCTGACCGGTTTCGAGGACGCCGTGCCGCGCGAACTGTCGGGTGGCATGAAGATGCGCGTGTCGATCGCGCGCGCCATGGTCACCAAGCCGCGCGTGCTGTTGATGGACGAGCCGTTCGCGGCACTGGACGAGATCACCCGCTTCAAGCTCAACAATGATCTGCTGGAGCTTTGGCAGGACGAGCGCTTCACCGTTGTCTTCGTCACCCACAGCGTCTTTGAAAGCGTGTTCCTTTCCAACCGCGTCGTCGTCATGGCGGCGCGACCGGGCCGGGTCTTCGACGAACTCGCCATCGAGGCGTCCTATCCGCGCGATGAGGTGTTTCGCACCTCGCCGGACTATGCGGCCCTGTGCCGGCAGGCCTCGGACGTGTTGGTCACTGCCATCAATTCAACAGCAGGCGCGCATCATGACGGCCATTGACGAGCAGGTGCTCCAACTCGATCCCGAGGAAGCGCGGCGCGTGCGCCAGGAACAGTTTGAACGGATCGGCCGCTGGGTTCTGCCGCTGGCGATCATGATCCTGGCGATCTGCCTGTGGGACCGCATCTGTGTCTGGAACGAGATCCCGCAATACATCCTGCCGCGCCCCGGCTTGGTGTTGCAGACACTCTTCAACGACGCCGGCCTGCTGTTCTCCTCGCTGCTGGTCACCTTGCGCATCACCTTCCTCAGCCTGGCTTTGGCTGTCATCGGCGGCGTCGGTCTGTCGGTGCTGTTCACGCAATCGAAATGGGTCGAGATGTCGTTCTTCCCGTTCGCCATCGTGCTGCAGGTGACGCCGATCGTGGCGATCTTTCCGCTGATCAACATCTATGTGAACAACCAGACGACCAAGCTTCTGCTGTGCGCCTGGATCGTCGCCTTCTTTCCGATCCTGTCCAACACCACGCTTGGTCTCAACTCCGTCGACCGCAATCTGCGCGACCTGTTCAAGCTCAATGGCGCGACGCGCTGGCAGCAGCTGCGCTATCTCCGACTGCCGGCGGCGATGCCGTATTTCCTCGGCGGGTTGAAGATCGCCGGCGGCCTGTCGCTGATCGGCGCCGTCGTGGCGGAGTTCGTCGCCGGCACCACCGGCCAGTCGTCGGGGCTCGCCTCCCGCATCATCGAGGCCGGCTATCGGCTCAACGCGCCAAGGCTGTTCGCGGCGCTGTTCCTGATCTCGCTGACCGGCATCCTGATCTTCCTCGTGCTGTCGCTGATCTCGCATCTCATTTTGCGGCGCTGGCACGAGAGCGCACTGAAGCAGGAGCGGTAGTGCCTTGATTCCAGACTCAGCTTCATACCGGCTCGCCAATGCCCGTCTTCACGCATCGCTGACGCCGGGGCTCGCTGCGGCCTATGACGGGGATGGCTTTGCGCTGCTCGACATCACTGTCGCAGATGGCAAGATCGCGGGCATTGCCGCACATGATCGGGCAGGGGCACCAGCCGATGCCATCGACCTTGCCGGCCGCATCGTTCTGCCCTGCTTCGTCGACTGCCACACCCATATCGACAAGGGTCATATCTGGCCGCGAAAGCCCAATCCCGATGGCACCTTCATGGGTGCGCTCAATGCCGCGGGCGCCGATCGCGTCGCACGCTGGGGCGCCGAGGATCTTGCCAAGCGCATGGATTTTTCGCTGCGCTCGGCCTATGCGCATGGCACGAGGGCGCTGCGCACCCATCTCGACAGCGTCGCGCCGCAGGAGGAAATCTCCTGGCCGGTGTTCGAAACGATGCGCGAGACATGGCGCGGCCGCATCGAATTGCAGGGCGCCTGCCTGCTCGGCATCGAGGGCGTGCGCGACAAGAAATGGTTCGACAGGCTGGCGAAACGGGTGGCTGCGGCCAAAGGTGTGCTCGGCGTCGTCACTTACATGGTGCCGGACCTGGAGGAGTTGCTTGACCATGTCTTCGCGCAGGCGATCAAACATGGGCTCGACCTCGATTTCCACGCCGACGAGACCGACGACGTCGCGGCGATCTCGTTGAAGAAGATCGCCGAGGCGGCACTCTGGAGCGGCTTCGAGGGCAATATCCTTGTCGGCCATTGCTGCTCGCTGGCGCGGCAGCCCGATCTCGAGGTGCTGGACACGCTGGACAAGGTGGCGAAAGCCGGGCTGGCGGTGGTGTCACTGCCGATGTGCAATCTCTATCTGCAGGATCGCCGCTCCGATCAGACCACGCCGCGCTGGCGTGGCGTGACGCTGCTGCACGAGATGAAGGCGAGGGGCATTCCGGTGGCGGTTGCTTCCGACAACACGCGCGATCCTTTCTACGCCTATGGCGACCTCGACATGCTGGAGGTCTACCGCATGGCGACGCGCATCCTGCATTTCGACCATCCGGTCGCCGACTGGCCGCAAGCGGTGACCGCGACCCCGGCCAAGGTGATGCGGGTCGACGGTTTCGGCACTCTTGCCGCAGGCGGCGATGCCGATTTCATCCTATTCAAAGGTCGAAGCTGGACCGAATTGCTGTCGCGGCCCGAATCGGATCGCATCGTCGTGCGCGCCGGGCGCGCGATCGACCGGCAATTGCCCGACTATGCCGAACTCGACGAACTGATGGTGGAATGATGGACGTTTCGGCGCTCAAACGCGATCTCGACGGGCTGAAATTCGACGACAATCCGGCCATCGTCCAACAGAAGAGCCGTGACTTCTACTGGTACAGCCCTGTGCTGAAACAGCAGCTCGACCATGTCACCGGCGACCTGATCGTGACGCCGAAGACCGAGGCCGAACTGATCCGCGTGCTCGCCGCTTGCCATCGGCATGGCGTGCCGGTGACGCCGCGTGGCAGCGGCACGGGCAATTACGGCCAGGCGATGCCGCTTTCGGGCGGCGTGGTGCTCAATCTGGCCGAGATGAACGAGATCAAATCGATCGCGCCGGGGCGCGTGGTGACCGGGCCGGGCGCGGTGCTGGCCGATATCGACAAGGCAACACGCGCGCATTCCGGCCAGGAACTGCGCATGTCGCCATCGACCTATAACACGGCCTCGATCGGCGGCTTTGTCGCTGGCGGTTCCGGTGGTGTCGGCTCGATCCGCTGGGGTGGCTTGCGCGATCTCGGCAATGTCATCCGGCTGCGGACGGTGACGATGGAGGCCGAGCCGCGCGTCATGGATCTCACTGGCGAGGATGTGCTGAAAGTCATGCACGCCTATGGCACCAACGGCATCATCACCGAGGTCGAGATGCCGCTGACCGCCAGCTATGACTGGATCGACGTCATTGTCGGCTTCGACGATTTCATGGACGCGGCCGGATTCGGCAACGATCTCGCGGTCCAGGACGGCATACTGGCGAAGCTAATCACGCCGATCGCGGCACCTATCCCTTACGACTATTTCAAACGGCACCAGCGTTTCTTCCGGCGCGAGCAGAGCGTTGTCGTCTGCATGATCGCGCCGCACGCGATGGATGCGTTTGTCGCCTTTGCGGCGCGTGGCAAGGGCGAGATCGTGTTCCGCGCCGACCGCGAGGCCGATCTCAAGGGGCTGCCGCCGGCCTATGAGCTAACGTGGAACCATACGACGCTGCGCGCCATCAGGGTCGATCCCTCGATCACCTATCTGCAGGCACGCTATCCGTCGCCGGATCATCTCGCCCACGTCAAGGCAATGGTCGATCGCTTCGGCGACGAGGTGCCGGCGCATCTCGAATTCATCCGCTTCGACGGCGCGATCGGCGTCGCGGGGTTGCCGCTCGTGCGCTTCACCACGGCCGAACGACTGGACGAGATCATCCGTATCCACGAGGACAATGGCTGCTGGATCTTCAATCCGCACCGCTACACGCTGGAGGAAGGCGGTATGAAGCAGACCGACGAGGTGCAGCTTGCCTTCAAGCGCGAGACCGATCCGCAAGGGCTCCTCAACCCCGGCAAGATGATCGCCTGGGAGAACCCGGACTATGATTACCGCTCGGGCAAGTCGTTCCTGTTCAAGGGGCTACAGAGGGTTGGATGATGAACATCCTCGCCCTCTACGCGCATCCGGTCGAGAGCAGCTTCAATGCCGGCCTGCACCGGTTGATCGTCGAGCGGCTGACGGCGGCGGGGCATACGGTCGATGACTGCGATCTCTACGCCGAGGATTTCGACCCCAGGCTGACGCGCCAGGAGAGGCTGGACTATCACAATCCGCGCGGCTCCGCGGACCCCGCGGCGCCGTATGTCGAGCGCCTGTTGCGGGCCGATGCGCTGGTGCTTTCCTATCCGGTCTGGAACTATGGCTTTCCGGCGATCCTGAAAGGCTTTTTCGACCGTGTCTTCCTGCCCGGCGTGTCGTTCAAGCTCGTCGACGGCAAGGTGCAGCCGTCGCTGCACAACATCCGCAAAGTCGCGGCGGTCACCACCTATGGCGGCAGCCGGTTTCGCGCCATTGTGATGGGTGATCCGCCGCGCAAGCTGATCAAGCGCATGCTGCGCGCCACGGTAAAGCCGGGCGCGCCGGTGACTTACCTCGCACACTACGCGATGAACCTGTCGACCGACGACACACGGAAGGCCTTCATGACGAAGGTTGCTGCGAGCATGGATGCGTTCTGATGCGGGTCCTAGTGGTCTATTGCCATCCGGTGCCGGAAAGTTTTTGTGCAAGCATTCGCGACACCGCCGTCGATGCGCTGAAGGCAAGGGGCTGGGAGGTGCGGCTGCTCGACCTCTATGCCGAGAAATTCGACCCGGTGATGGGTTGTGAGGAGCGGCGCAGCTACAATAACCAGGCGCCGCAGGATCCGGCGCTGAAGCCGCATTTCGAACTGCTCGCCTGGGCCGAGGCGATCCTGTTCGTCTACCCGACCTGGTGGTACGGGCTGCCGGCGATGCTGAAGGGCTGGCTCGACCGCGTATGGGCGACCGACGTTGCCTTCAAGCTACCGGCGGGCAAGGGACGGATCAAATCGCTGATGACGCATGTGACCAAGGTCGGCGTCATCACCACCTGCGGTGCACCGACCTGGTGGAGCGTCGTCGTCGGCCAGCCCGGGCGCAAGACATTGCTGCGCGGCATGCGTGCGCTGTGCGCGACAAGGTGCAAGACGTTCTTCCTGGCGCATTATCTGATGGATGCCTCGACGCCAAAGACGAGGGCGGCGTTTCTGGCGAAGGTGAGGGCGAAGCTGGAGCGGTTTTAGGGAATTAGCGTCCTTCTCCCCGCAAACGGGGCGAAGAAAGACCGCGCTACATCTTCACCCGCTCCGCCTTCGGATCATACATCGGCTTCAGCGACGCCTCCGCCGCGAAACGCTCGCCGGCGATCTCGATCTCGTAGGACGACGCCAGCACATCAGCCTCACTCTCGCCCTGGCACGGCACATAGCCCAGCCCGATGGCGCCGCCGAGATGGTGGCCGTAATTGCCCGAGGTGATCGGGCCGACGATCTTGCCATCGCGCAGGATCGCTTCATTGTGAAAGAGCAGGGGCTGTGGGTCTTTCAGGCGGAACTGCACCAGGCGTCGGTTCAATCCGGCTTCCTTCTTCTTCAGCACGGCATCGCGGCCGATGAACTCGCCCTTGGCCGTCTTCACCGCGAAGCCGAGGCCAGCTTCCAACACGTTGTCCTCGTCGGTGATGTCGTGGCCAAAATGGCGAAAGGCCTTTTCGATGCGGCAGGAATCCAGCGTATGCAGGCCGCAGAGTTTCAGGCCGACATCGGCGCCGGCCTCGTCGATCGCCTCGAAGACATGGGCTGCCTGGTCGGTCGAGACATAGAGTTCCCAGCCGAGTTCGCCGACATAGGTGACGCGGTGGGCGCGGGCGAGGCCCATGCCGATCTCGATCTCCTGGAACGTGCCGAACGGGTTGTTGTTGTTGGAGAAATCATTGGGGCTGACCTTCTGGATCAGTTTTCGCGCGTCAGGGCCCATCAGGCAAAGCACGCTTTCGGCCGCTGTCACATCGGTGATGACGACGAATTCCTCGCCCACATGCCGGCGCAGGCAGGCGAGGTCACGCTGCAGTGTAGCACCCGGCACGACGAGGAAGTACGCCGTATCCGACAGCCGCGAGACGGTAAGATCGCTTTCGATGCCGCCGCGCTGGTTGAGCATCTGCGTGTAGACGATCTTGCCTGGCGCCACGTCCATGTCGTTGGCACACAGTTTTTGCAGGAAGGCACAGGCGTCGCGGCCCTCGACGCGGATCTTGCCGAACGAGGTCATGTCGAACAGGCCGACCTTGTTGCGGACCGCCAAATGTTCTTCGCGCTGGTTGTCGAACCAGTTCTGCCGCTTCCAGGAGTAGCGGTATTCGCGCTCCTGGCCTTCGCGGGCGAACCAGTTGGCGCGCTCCCAGCCGGCGACCTCGCCGAACACCGCGCCGCGCGCCTTCAGGTGCTCATGCAGGGGCGAACGCCTGACATTTCTCGACGTCGCCATCTGGCGATAGGGGAAATGGTCGGCATAAAGCAGGCCGAGCGTTTCGGAGACGCGCTCCTTGAGATAGCGGCGGTTCTTCTGGAACGGCTGGGCGCGGCGGATGTCGACTTCCCAGAGATCGAAGGGCGCTTCGCCGTCGTTGATCCACTGCGCCAGCGCCATGCCGGCGCCGCCGGAGGAGACGATGCCGATCGAATTGTAGCCGGTCGCCATCCAGTAGCCGGAGAGCTCCGGTGCCTCGCCGAGATAGTAGCGGTCGTCGGGGGTAAAACTTTCAGGACCGTTGAAGAAGGTGTGGATGCCGGCGGTGGCCAGCATCGGCATGCGGTTGACGCCCATTTCGAGGATCGGTTCGAAATGGTCCATGTCCTCGGGCAACTGGTCGAAGCAGAAATCCTCGCGGATGCCATCCATGCCCCAGGGCTTGGCAACCGGTTCGAAGGCGCCCAGCATCATCTTGCCGGCATCTTCCTTGTAGTAGGCGCACTCGTCCGGCACGCGCAGCACCGGCAGGCGGGAAAGGCCGGGGATCGGCTCGGTGACGAGATAGAAATGCTCGCAGGCGTGAAGCGGGATGGTGACGCCGTTCTGGGCGCCCAGTTCGCGCGCCCACATGCCGGCGCAATTGACGATGATGTCGGCCTCGATGGTGCCTTGATCCTCGCCCTGTGCCCAGGACACGCCGATGACGCGGCCTGCCTTGGTGTGAACCTTGGTCACCTTCACATTCTCGACGATGGTGGCGCCGCGCTGGCGCGCACCCTTGGCCAGCGCCATGGCGATGTTGGCCGGATCGCACTGGCCGTCGAGCGGCAGGTGCACGGCGCCGACGACGTCGGATACATTGAGATGCGGGTACATCTGCTTGACTTCGCTCGGTGAAATCTCGCGCACGTCGACATCGAAGGCGCGGGCCAGCGACGCCTGCCGGTAGATTTCGTGCTTGCGCTCCTCGGTCAGCGCGACGGTGATCGAGCCGACCTGGCGCATGCCGGTGCCGACTTCGGTCTCGGCTTCCAGCTTGACGTAGAGGTCGGCCGAATATTTCGCCAGCCGCGTCATGTTCTGCGAGCCGCGCAACTGGCCGATCAGGCCGGCGGCATGCCATGTCGTGCCCGAGGTCAGCTGCTTGCGTTCGAGCAGCACGATGTCGGTCCAGCCAAGCTTGGCCAGATGATAGGCGACCGAACAGCCGGAAACGCCGCCGCCGATGATGACGGCCCGGGCCTTGGTGGGGATGGTCTTGGTGGTCATGCGGCCTCACGACGGTAGCTGGAAGCAAAACGGCGCAGCCGAAGTGCTGCTTCTTGGAGAATGGGCTCCGGCTGGCAGAGGCTGATGCGTATGTGGCCGGCGGCGGCTTCGCCGAAGCTGGAGCCCGGCATCACACCGACATTCTCCTTGTCGAGGAAGGCGAAGGCGAATTTCTCGTCGTCGCGTTCGACCGCAGATATGTCGAGCATGACATACATGCCGCCTTCGGAGCCGCGCACGGCGACGTCGTTCATGCCGCGCACGGCGTCGAGGAAGACGGTGCGGCGCGCCGCGTAGCGCTCGGCGATATCCTTCACGCCGTAATGATTCTCCAGCGCCTCGGCGCAGGCGACCGAGATGAAGGCCGGCAGGCCATAGGTCGTCACCAGGTTGAGGTTGATGAGCAGCGTGATCATTGCTTCAGGCCCGGTCAGCCAGCCCATGCGCCAGCCGGTCATGCCATGGCTCTTGGACATGGAATTGATGACAAGCGTGCGCTCGGCCATGCCGGGCAGCGAGCGTGGCGAGACGTGCTCGCCGCCGCCCAGCGTCCAGTAGACCTCGTCCGACAGCAGCCAGAGGTCGTGCTCGCGGCAGATTTCGGCCAGCTGTTCCAGCCGCTCGCGCGAATAGACCGCACCGGTCGGGTTGTTCGGTGTGTTGATCAGGATGGCGCGCGTGTTGGGCTTGAGCGCAGCGCGGATCATGTCGGCATGCGGCTGGAAACCATCCTCTGCCGGCGTCTCGACCACGGTGAAACTGGCACCGGCGGCGCTGAACGTGTTGGGGTAGGTGGCGTAATAGGGGGCAACGACGATGGCGTGGTCGCCCTGGTCGAGCACGGCCTGCACGGCCGCGTAAAGGGCGGCCTGGCCGCCCGGCGTGGCGATGACCTGATCCGGCGTCGTTTCGACGCCGGTGCAGGCGCTCGAGGCTGCCGCCATTGCCTGGCGCAGGCGCGGCAGGCCCGGCAGCGGCGTATAGTGGTGATTGCTGCCGCGAACCGCGGCCACGCAGGCCTCGATTGTTTGCGAAGGCGTGTCGAAATCATGGTCGCCGACCGACAGCATGATGATGTCCTCGCCGGCCGCCTTGCGGGTCCAGGCGGCCGAGTGGACTTCCCAGCCATCCTTGCCTGACGGGACAATGCCGGAAATGCGCGATGATGGTCTAGGCATGTATATCTCCCGAAATCTCATAGCCGGCCAGTTCGAGCCGGTCGCGCAGCGCGGCAATATGCGGCGGTCCGACTTCGCAGCAGCCGCCGACGATGTCGGCACCTGCCTCCACCCAGCCGATCGCCTGCTCGGCATAGGCGTCCGGGCCGAGGTCGTGACGGGCGTGCAGCACATCGACGGTACCGCCGTGCTTGAGCGCCTCCGTGGAGGTGAAGCCATTGGCATAGGCGCCGACCGGGCCGCCGAGATCGATCAGTTCAGGCAAGGCGGCGGCGATTGCTTCCGGCCGGCAGCAGTTGAGCAGCCGCGCCGCTATCGGCAGGCCATCAAGCGCTCTGGCCGCGGCGGCTATTGTTTCACCGCTGCGCAGCCGCGGCGTGCCGTGATCGGCCAACGTCCACGATACCCAGACCGGTTTGCCGCTTTCCGATGCCGCTGTGACGGCCGCCCGCGCCTCATCGGCCGAGGCCATGGTCTCACACAGGAAGAGATCGACGCCATTCGCCTGCTCGGCAACGATGCGGCGGTAGATGTCGAGCGTCTCCTGGTAAGAGATGGTCAGCGCCGGTGCGTAGCTGCCGAAAAGCGGTGACAGGCAGCCGGCGATCGCTGCATCGCCGGCCTCGTTGCGAGCCTGCCTGGCCAGTTCGATGCCGCGCTTCTGCAGTGGCTTGAATAGCTCCTCGGCGCCCTCGCGCGCCAGGCGTTCGGGTGTCGCCGAATAGGTGTTGATGGTGATGACACGGGCGCCGGCGCGGATGAATTCGGCATGCAGATCGCGTACCAGATCGGGTTCATCGATCAGCACCCTGGCCGACCACAAGGGCGTCGGCTCGGATTTGCTGCGCCGGACCAGTTCCTGACCCATGCCACCGTCGGTGAGGATGACTTTCTTCATGCTCTCAGTCTTTCGTTCTTCGGATCCCACAAAGGCTCGTCCTTCTGCACGATCGCCTTGAAGCGTTCGCCGAAAATCTCGATCTCGACTGAAGTGCCGGGCTCGGTCAAATCGATGCGCAACATGCCGAGCGCGATCGACTTGTCGATGCGATGGCCCCAGCCGCCTGACGTGGTCTCGCCGACGATCTGGCCACCATGCCACAGCGTCGACATGTAGGGCGCGTCGCAATCGCCGGGGTTGTCGACGACCAGCGTGACGAAGCGCTTCTTCACGCCTTGCTGCTTTTCGTTCTGCAGCGCGGCTTTGCCACGGAAGTCGGGCTTTTCCCATTTCACGAAGCGCTCGAGCCCGCCCTGCAGGATCGAATAGTCGGTCGAGAGATCGCCTTTCCAGGTGCGGTAGCCCTTTTCGAGCCGCAGTGAATCCAGAGCGTACATGCCGAACGGCTTCAGGCCATGCTGTTGTCCTGCCGCGCAAATGGCATCGAAGATGGCGGCTGTGTCGTCGACCCTGGTGTGGATTTCCCAGCCGAGTTCGCCGGCGAAGGAAACACGCACGAGCTTGGCCCAGCGGCCGGCGATCTTCGTTTCCTGATGCGTCAGCCACGGCAGCGCAAGGTCGGCGTCGCAGACATCGGCGAGGATTTTTCGCGAATTGGGGCCGGCCAGGATCTGGGTGGAGAATTCCTCGGTCCGGTCGATCAGCTTGAATGGCGAGTCCTTGGGCATGCGCGATTTCAGCCATTCGAAATCATGCCATTGCGCGACCGCGGCGGTGATCAACGTCATCACATTCTCGTCGTGGCGCACGACGGACATTTCTGTGACAATGCGGCCCTTGTCGTCGGCGAAGTAGACGAGGCCGATGCGGCCGGGCTTCGGCACCAGTCCGGTGACCTGCAGGCTCAGCCATTCGGCGGCGCCGGAGCCTTCGAGGTTGAAGCGCGAGAAGCCGGGCAGGTCGAGAATGCCGGCGGCGTCGCGCACCGCCAGGCATTCCTCGCGCACGCGATGCTGCCAGGGGCCATCGCGACGGAAGGTCAGCGTGGCTTCCTCGGAAATGTCGTCGCCGTCCTTGGCGTACCAGGTGGCGCGCTCCCAACCATTATAGGCATCGAAGCGGCCGCCGAACGCCTTGATGCGATCGTGGATCGGCGACAGTTTCCGGTCGCGTCCCTCGGGCCAGGCATGGCGCGGGAACTGGATGGCATACTCATTGCCGTAGATTTCGAGACCCTTGGCGACGCAATAATCGGGCGCCGAGGCAAAGGATGTGAAGCGGCGCGGATCGCAGGACCACATGTCCCATTCCGTCTGGCCTTGCGTCACCCATTCGGCCAGCACCTTGCCTGCGCCGCCGCCTTGGGCGATGCCGAAGGTGAAGACGCAGGCTTCGAAGGCATTGGGCACGCCAGGCATCGGCCCGATCAGCGGATTGCCGTCTGGCGCATAGGGGATCGGTCCGTTGATAACCTTGGACAGGCCGGCGGTGCCGAGGATCGGCACGCGGGCGACGGCGTCAGCCAGATAGTGTTCCAGCCGGTCGAGATCGTCGGGGAAGAGCTGGAAGGAAAAATCCTCCGGCATCGGATCATTGTGGGTGGCCCAATGCGCGCGGCAATTTCGCTCATAGGGGCCGAGATTCATGCCGGCCTTTTCCTGGCGCAGATAGTAGGAGGTGTCGACATCGCGCAGCAGCGGCAGCTTCTTGCCCTGTTCCTTCGACCATGCGGCGAGTTCGGGTATTTCCTCGAACAGGATGTATTGGTGGCTCATCACCATCATCGGAACTTCGCGGCCGAACATCCGGCCCACTTCGGCGGCGCGATAGCCGGCGGCATTGACGACGATCTCGCAGCGGATCTCGCCCTGCGGTGTCTCGACCACCCATTCGTCATTCTCGCGGCGCACGCCGGTGACCGGGCAGAAGCGGATGATTTTCGCGCCCATGTCGCGCGCGCCCTTGGCCAGCGCCTGGGTCAACTGGGCCGGATCGATGTCGCCGTCGCTCGGGTCATAGAGAGCGCCTTTCAAATCATGCGTTTCGATGAAGGGGTAGCGGCGCTTGATCTCGTCGACGCCGACCACGTCGATGTCCATGCCCTGGTAGCGGCCCATGCCCTTGGCGCGCTGGAACTCCTGCATCCGCTCCTTCGAGTGGGCGAGCCGCAGCGAACCGGTGACGTGGTAATTCATTGGGTAGTCGACTTCAGCGCCCAGCCCACGATAAAGCTCGGTCGAATAGCGCTGCATGTTCATCAGCGACCAGGACGAGGAGAAGGTCGGCACATTGCCGGCGGCATGCCAGGTCGAGCCCGAGGTCAATTCGTTCTTTTCCAAGAGCACGCAGTCGGTCCAGCCCGCCTTGGCGAGATGATAGAGCGATGAGGTGCCGACGACACCACCTCCGATGATCACCACGCGCGCCGTGCTCGGCAAACCCGCCATGTTTCTTCTCCCGAATCTTAATTCAATAGACGGGTGGTGAAACCACCCAGATGACAACCGCCGCCTCCGTGCCTGGATTGCGCCAGCGATAGGGCTTGCCTTCGAAGCGGAAGGAATCGCCTTCACCGAGCCGGTGCCAGATACCAGCTATCTCGATCTCGAAAATGCCCGAGGCGATATAGCCGGCTTCCTCGGTCGGCCGCAGCTGCCCGGTCTTCATCTCCGCGCCCGCCGCGAAGATCGAGCGCACCATCTCGAAGCTACCACCGAGATCGGGCGACAGAAGTTCTTCCACCAGGCCGGATTCGCTGGTGCCAAGCGTGCGGCGTCTGCCGGCCCGCACCACCACGCCGCGCTCGCTCTCGACCGGTACGTCATGGCTGAAGAACAGGCTGATCGGCACGCCGAACAGCTCGGCGAAGGCCCTGAGGTCGCTGAGCGATGGCGTCGACAGGCCGCGCTCGACCTGGCTGACCCAGCCGACCGAACGGCCGAGTTTCAGCGCGATCTCGGCAAGCGTCAGCCCGCGTGCTCGGCGCAGCGCCCTGATATCGCCGGCCAGCACGCGTTCGTCAGGTCCCTGCAATGTTCGTGCGGTAGTGGAGGGCAAAACGCGCTCTTCATGAAAATTTCAATCCGATTTTCATGAGAAATCAAGCTCATGAAAAAATCAAGCGGATTTTCACCGATGCTCAAGATTTGCTTGCAGGATTTTGACGGTTCATGCAATGGCTCCGCCGCGAGCGGCGAGTGGGGACGTCCGGTCGACAAAAAGGCTAAGGGACGGCCCATGCTGGAAAAGAAGGCTCGAATCGCGAGTGAGGCCGAGATCGTCGATGAGGCGATCGTGTCGCGCCGTTCTGTGCGCGCATTTCTGCCCGACATGATCGACGACGACACCATCCGCGACATTCTGGCGGTTGCGGCACGCGCGCCGTCCGGCACCAACATGCAGCCATGGCGGGTCTACGTCACCAAGGGCGAGACCAAGCAACAGATATCGGATGCTATCCTGAATTCCGGTATCCGCGCCGAAAAGGCCGACTGGGACGAGTATCGCTATTATCCTACCCAGTTCTTCGAGCCTTATTTGACACGGCGCCGCGCCAACGGCTTCGGGCTTTACGGCGCGCTCGGCATCGGCCGCCGGGAGGTCGACAAGATGCGCGCCCAACACGACCGCAACTTCGTCTTCTTCGACGCGCCTGTCGGCATGATCTTCACCATCGACCGCCGCCTCAACCAGGGTTCGTGGATCGACTACGGCATGTTCCTGCAGAATATCATGGTCGCGGCGCGGGGCAGGGGTCTGCACACCTGCCCGCAGGCAGCCTTCGCGCCCTATCACCGGCAGATCCGGCCGGTGCTCAACATTCCCGACGAGGAGATCGTCGTCTGCGGCATGGCGCTGGGCTATGAGGACATTTCCAAGCCGGAAAACGCCTTCCGCACCGACCGTGTGCCGCTGGAAGAGTGGGTGACGTTCAGCGAATAGCCGGCTCGTCAGCCGGCTTCTATTCCGTATTCATCCGCATACCGTGGCCGCTGACATGGGCGCCGTCCTGCGGCGTCAGCTTCAGATAGGCAAGCAGCGCGCAGAGCGTGATCACACCTTCGATCGCGAATAGGATGCGGAAATCATTCGTTACGGCAGGCCCGCCGCCGGCCAGGAACGACAGCATCGCCGCCGCCAGGCCGACGCTGATCGCCACCGCCAGCTGCCAGAGGATGTAATAGAGGGCGCTGAAGCGGGCGAGCTGTTCGGGAGCGATGTCGGAATAGGCGAGGTTTCCGGTCGAGGCCCATTGTATGGAACGAAAGACGCCGAAAACGAAGATATAGCCAAGCACGATCCAGACCGGTGTCGTCGCCTGTATCAAGGCGAAGCCGGCAACCATGGCGGCCACGAACGGCGTGTTGAAGACCAGCACGCGGCGGAAACCGAACCGGTTGAGGACGCGCGGCATGAAGAAACGCATGATCACGGAGCCGAGCGCGGCAACGAAGGTCAGCGATCCCGCCTGCACCGCGCTCATGCCGAAGCCGAGCTGGAACATCAGCGGCAGCAGGAAGGCGACGGAACTGAGGCCGATCGTGTCCAGGCCGCCGCCGGTGAGGAACGAGATGCGGAAAGTGCGTATGCGCAGGAGCTTGAGGTCGAGCAGGGGATTGGTCACGCGCAGGCAGTAGAGCGAGGCAATCGACAAGATGACGACCGCCAGCGCCAGTTCAGCGGCGATCATGCCGCCGGCGGCGTCCTTGGCGGCCAGCGAGTCCATGCCGAAGACCAGCAGGATCATGCCGCTGCCGACCAGCAGGAACCCTGGAAAATCAAACCGCGTGCGCACTGGCTTGGTCACCGTCGGGAACAGTGAGGCGGCAAGGACTGCCGCAGCCAGCGCGAATGGCACGTTGATGAAGAAAATCCAGCGCCAGGAAATGTAAGTGGTCAGCGCGCCGCCGACGAGCGGCCCAACCAGCGGCCCGGTTTGGCTGGCCACGGAGATATACATGTTGACCTTGAGCGTGCGGCTGCGCGGAAAGCTCGACAATATGACGACCTGCCCGAGCGTGCCCATCAGCGCACCGCCGAAGCCTTGCAGGGCGCGGGCGCCGACCAGCATCCAGATGTTGTCGGACAGCCCGCACAGCGCCGACGAGCCGGCGAACACCAGCAAGGCAAAGCAGTAGACGTTGCGCAGGCCGAAGCGGTCGGCGGCCCAGCCGCCGAGCGGCATCGAGATGATCAGGCTGGCGACATAGACGGTGATCAACAGGCCGAGCTGGCTCGGCGGGCGGGCGAGGCTTTCGCCGATGCCGGGCAGCGCCGTCACCACGACGTTCTGGTCGAGGCTGGTCATGAACACGCCACAAGCGACCGTCAGCGGCAGCAGGAGCAAGGCTCTGGCCGACACATCGGCGCGATCCGTGGCGCCGGCGGATAGTTCTGCGGTCATGGGGATGTTCGAACCAAACGAATGTGCCGAGTCTGAGACGGGATTTTTATACCCCTTGGGCCGATCTGGCGGCCACGTTTTCCTACCATGGCCGCTGGCGGCGCGATTCTCTAGCGGCAGAACCGGCCGGCATTGAGGCCAGAAGCGGCAGGGCCGCCAACTGGCCGCACCGCCTATTGTACTTCGTAGCCGACTTCCTCGCTGGCATGGCAAAGCGCCTTCCAGAACGAACGCGCGAACGAGCGGAAGACGTAGATGTCGAACTGGTCGGCGCCGGTGCGCTGGATCTGGGCGAAGACGTCGTGATGGGTGGTCGAGCGACCGGCGCCGACCGGGAAGGCAGTAAGGGTGAAGTCGATGGCGAAGAATTTCGCCAGCACCCATTCGGCCTTCGGCCCGGCTATGCGGATGGCGGTGCGGCCATGCGACAGGTCCGTCACCGTGCCGATGGCCGGCGTCACCACTTTGGCAAAGGAAGCGGCCAGCCCTTCGGCTTCATCGGCCACGGTGAACTTTCCCGGCGCGAAGCCGAACACCGCTTTCACACCGTCGCTCAGCCCGCCGCCGGCGCCGTCGGGCAGCGCAAGCCCGGTGACGGTGCGGATGGCTGATATCAGCGTCTTCTCCTCGCCCGGCCAGGCGGTGAGCTGCACAATCGAGCCCGGCCGCGTTTCGGTGAGGATGATCTCGACGCCATGCTCGAAATTGCCATGCGAGCCGACATGAAACTCCGGCTCGAGGGGGGATTGGCGCTCAACCATGCATGCGGGTCCCTTCCGGATCGTAGAAATGGTTGGAGACGATTTCGACCGGCCCGAAGCGGTTGCGCAGTGGATCGGAGACATGGGCGCGGGTGCCGTGCCTTGCCTTGCCACCCGCGACCAGCGCCAGCGCGATATGCTTGCCGAGCGCGGGCGAATAGCAGCAAGCGGTGATGTGGCCGATCGAGCCGTGCGGATTGGCCTCGTCAAGCTCTTCGACAATGTGCGCGCCGCCATTGAGCGGCCGATTGTCGAGCGCGATCAGGCCGACCAGTTCCAGCCGGTCGGACGCGATCAGGCCTTCGCGGTCCATCATCGCCGAGCCGATGAACGGCTTCTTCTTCGACAGCATCCAGTCGAGATGCAGGTCGCGCGCCGTGGTGCGGCCGTCGATCTCGGCGCCGGTGACATGGCCCTTCTCGATGCGCATCGTACCCAGCGCCTCGAGCCCGTAGGTGACCAGCCCGAACGGCTTGCCAGCCTCGACCAGCGCTTCCCAGACATGGGTGCCATAGCCGGCGCCGGAATAGACCTCGAAGGCCATTTCGCCGGAGAAGGACAACCGGCAGATCATCACCGGCACGCCAGCGATTTCACCACGAACGATGCCCATGAATGGCAAGGTCGCATTGTCGACGGCGGTGACGGTCACGCAAGCAGCAAGGATTGCCCTGGCCTTCGGTCCGCCGATCGCGGCACCCGCCCATTCGTCGGTCACCGAGGTGACGTGGACCTTGAGGTCCGGCCAGATCACGTCGAGGAAATATTCCAGATGCTGCATCACCTTGCCGGCGTTGGCCGTGGTGGTGGTCATCAGGAAATCCTGTTCGCCGAGCCGCCAGGTGGTGCCGTCGTCGAAGGCAAGACCGTCCTCGCGCAGCATCAGCCCATAGCGCGCCTTGCCGACGGCGAGCGTCGAAAACATGTTGGTGTAGACGCGGTCGAGGAATGCGGCGGCGTCGGGGCCCTGCACGGCAATCTTGCCCAACGTCGAGACATCGACGATCCCTGCACTTTCGCGCGTCGCCTTGGCTTCTCGCACATAAGCCTGCTCGACGGTTTCGCCGGAAAGCCCGTAGATCATCGGTCGGTACCAGAGGCCGGCGGAATACATGGTCGCGCCGTTGGCGACATGCCAGTCATGCATCGGCGTCAGCCGCTCCGGCTTCAGGTCGCCAAAGCGCTCCGCCGCCAGCGAGCCGATCGACACCGGCGCGAAGGGCGGCCGGAAACGCGTCGTGCCGACTTCCGGGATCGGCTTGCCCAGCGCCTCGGCCATGATGGCGAGACCTGGAACGTTGGAGCTCTTGCCCTGGTCGGTCGCCATGCCGAGCGTGGTGTAGCGCTTCAGGTGCTCGACCGAGACGAAGCCTTCGCGGTGTGCCAGGCGGACATCTTCCGCCGTCACATCGTGCTGGAAGTCGACAAAGCTCTTGCCCTTGGCCCTGATCTCGAAGACCGGTGCCGGATCGGGATCGCTAGGTACGGCTTCGACGGTCGGCAATGCCGCCGGCGTGCCCGTTCCGCCGACGGCCGCAAGGCCAGCGGCGCGGCCTTCGGCGATCGCCTCGGCGGTGGAAAAACTGCCGGTGAAGGCGCCGGCGCCAAGCCATTGTTGTGTTGGCCAATGCTGCGTCGGCTTCGGCGGCAGGAAGGCCTGTCGTGCGGCATTCCATTCCGCTTTGGCGCCGGCCTGGCTGGCCAGGTGGATGGTCGGCGACCAGCCGCCCGACATCAGCAGGCAGTCGGCATGGATGCTGCGCTCATCACCGGTCAGCGTACCGGTGACCATGTCGAAACGCTGGACCTTGATGCCGGACAGCGCCTTGCCACCCTCGGTGGCGATGACGGCGTGGCCGGCAAAGATCTCAGCCTCGGCTTCTGTGGCGAGCTTGCGCATCTCTGGCGAAAGCTCGGACCTGACGTCGGCGATGGCGACGATCGCCGCACCTGCCTTCTTCAGGGCGACAGCCGCGCGATAGGCGCTGTCATTGTTGGTGAACAGTGCGATCCGTTCGCCCGGCAGCACGCCGAACTCGTTGGCATAGCGCTCGGCGGCATGGGCCAGCATCACGCCCGGCCTGTCATTGCCCGGAAAGACCAATGGACGCTCGAAGGCGCCGGTAGCCAGCACCACGGACTTGGCGCGGATCGCCCAATAGCGATGGCGCGGCTCGCCCTTGACGGGCTGCTCCTTGTGGTCGCTGACCCGTTCAAGTGCCGCAAGGGTGTTGTTGTCGTAATAGCCCCAGACCGTGGTGCGCGGCAAAAGCCGGACATTGTCGCGGCCTGCGAGCTGGGTGACGGTGCGGCGGGCCCAATCGGCGGCGGGCGCGCCGTCGATGGTCTCATCCGACCAGTTGGTCGAGCCGCCGAAACGCGGTTCGAGATCGGCCAGAATGACGCGGGCGCCCTGATCGGCGGCCGCCTTGGCGGCCATCAGGCCGGCGGGGCCGGAGCCGACCACCAGCACGTCGCAAAAGGCGTTCATGCGCTCGTAGCGGGCGGGATCCTTCGCCGATCCGGCGCTGCCCAGACCGGCGGCGCGGCGGATGAAATGTTCGCAGAACATCCAGAAGCGCGTGCCCTTCAGCGGGCCGATCACCGGTCCCATGAAGGTCTTGTAGTAGAAACCGGCCGACAGGATCTTGCCGCCGAGCTGGTTGACGGCATTGATATCCCAGGCCAGCGAGGGAAAGCGGTTCTGGCTGATCGCCACCAGCCCGTCATGGATCTCGACCATGGTCGCCGGAATGTTGGGCTCGCGAACCTCGCCCTTCAGCACAGTCACCAGTGCGTTGGGCTCCTCGACACCTGCGGTGAGCAGGCCGCGCGGGCGGTGATATTTGAACGAGCGCCCGAAAAGCGTGACGCCCTTGCCCAGCAGCGCCGAGGCCAGCGTGTCGCCGGCATGGCCGGTATAGGCAACGCCGTCGAAGGTGAAGCGGATCGTCTTCAGCCGGTCGATGCGGCCACCAGTGTCGGTGCGGCGCGGGCTCATGCCTCGTCCTCCGCCTTGGGGCGCGCGGCTGAGCCATGATCGCCGCGCACGAAGGCGACGCGGGAAATCTCATGCGTCAGCGTGTTGCGCACGACGCGCAGATGCGCGCGGCAACCGCCGGAATGCTGCCAGATTTCATTGTGATCGCCGGCCGGGTTCAGCCGGTCATAGACATAAGCGTTCCACGCCTCGAAATTCTGCGAGACGGGGTCGGGTCGTTCGCGATTGCCGTCGCCCTGATAGGTGAACTCGATTACGTCGCGCGGGCCGCAATAGGGGCAGGTGATGAGCACAGGATGTTCCTAATGAAGCCTGGGGTTCGCGCCCTGGCCCTTGTCGTCGATGACGAGGCCGCGGTGGAAGCGGTCGAGCGTGAACGGCGCGTTGAAGTCGTGCGGCTCATCCTTGGCGATGGTCCAGGCAAAGGTCCAGCCGGAGGCCGGCGTCGCCTTGAAGCCGCCGTAGCACCAGCCACAGTTGAGATACATGCCGGGCAGGGGGCCGGTGGTGATGATCGGCGAGCCGTCCATCGACATATCGCAGACGCCGCCCCAGGAGCGCAGCATGCGCACACGCGCAAGGCCCGGGAACAGCGCCAGCATCTCGCTCATCACCTCGTCGACGATGGGCAAATTGCCGCGCTGAGCGTAGCTGTTGTAGCCGTCTATGTCGCCGCCATAGACAAGGCCGCCCTTGTCGGACTGCGACATGTAGAAATGGCCCATGCCGAAGGTCACGACCGTGTCGATGAAGGGCTTTAGCGATTCCGTCACGAAAGCCTGCAGCACATGGCTCTCGATCGGCATCGTTTCGATGCCAGCGAGATGCATGACGCGCCCGGTGCTGCCGGCCACGGCAACCGCCACCTTCTTGGCCCGGATGTCGCCGCGCGAGGTGGTGACGCCGGTGACGCGGTCGCCATCGCGCAGGAAGCCGGTGACCTCGCAGTTCTCGACGATGTCGACGCCGCGCCGGTCGGCACCGCGCGCATAACCCCAGGCCACCGCGTCATGGCGGGCGGTGCCGGCGCGCCGTTGCATCAGGCCGCCGACCACGGGAAAGCGCGCCTCGCTGGAAATATCGAGCGCCGGGATCAGGCGCTTGATCTCGGCCGGCGTCATCAGCTCTGCGTCGACGCCGAGATGGCGCATGGCGTTACCGCGCCTTGCATAGTCGTCGAACTGGGTCGGCGTGTGTGCCAGGTTCAGGCAGCCGCGCTGCGAGAACATGACGTTGTAGTTGAGTTCGTGCGAGAGGTTCTCCCACATCTTCATCGAATGCTCGTAGAAGCGGGTGTTGGCCGGCAGCAGGTAGTTCGAGCGCACGGCCGTGGTGTTGCGGCCGACGTTGCCGGAGCCGAGCCAGCCCTTTTCCAGCACCGCGACGTTGGTGATGCCGTGTTCCTTGGCCAGATAGTAAGCGGTCGCCAGACCGTGACCGCCACCGCCGATGATGATGACATCATAGGAAGCCTTCGGATCGGGCTTGCGCCAGGCCGGCTTCCAGTCCTTGTTTCCCTTGAGCGCGTTCGCAAGCAGCGAAAAGGCCGAGTACTCTGCCATCATTGTCATCCGGTTCGGGCGATGCGGCAGACTATAGAGCAGGCCGCATCCGCAAAGCCAATATTGCGCCATGGCCTTTCGACTGACCGACGCCGCGATGCGACGGCTTGCCCCATGATATGGCCGTCTTTATCAAGGACAGGCTTTTTGAAATGCCTTTGCCGCCCATGAGTCGCCAACAAATCATGCTTTTTCGATTGCTTCGCCTCTTCCTGATCCTCGCGCTCGTCGTTTCGGCGCAGCCTTCGTTCGAGGCGATGGCGCAAGCGCTTGGCCAGGGCGCCGCCGGCTTGATCACCGATCAGCAGAAAGTCATTCAGGGGCTGACGGCCAAGGCCGACGATCTCGAAAAGAAAATACAGCAGGATGGTGAGGACGATGCCTCGCTCGTGGATATCCGTCTGCAGCTGGAGGATGTGTCGCGGGCGGCATTGACCAGCGCGCTGGCGTTCCGTTCGCGGCTCACCGACATCAACAATCGCATCGAGGTGCTGGGTCCGCCGCCGGCGGCGGGCCAGCCGTCGGAGCCCGACATCGTGACCGGCGAACGCCAGGCGCTGGCGTCGGAAAAGGCCGAGATCAACGCTGTCGTCGCCAGCGCGCAGAACCTGTCGATCCGTATCAGCGGGTTGATCGACAAGATCGGCAAGATGCGCAGTGACTTGTTCCGTAACTTTTTGACCAAGCGCTACGTGCTCTCGGATGCGCTGAGCCCGCAGGTGTTTTCCGACGCCCGCGACGAGTTCAACAATTTCTACAAGGCGGTGTCGTCATGGCTGAGCTTCGCCTTCAAGTTCAAATTCCAGGCCATCCTCGCTGCAACTTTCGTGGCGCTCGGCCTGGCGCTGGTACTGCTGGTCGGCGGCAGGCGCCTGTTCGGGCGCATGTTCGAGGCTGACCCCACCAATGAAGACCCATCCTATCTCAGCCGCCTCACGGTGGCCTTCTGGTCGACATTGCTGCCGACCCTGGCGGTCGGCGCATTTCTCGGCTCGACCATTTTCTTTTTCAATTACTACAACGTCTTGCGTGGCGACATTGGCCTCTTCCTGAACGCGATGGCGACGGTCATTGGCGTGGTGTTCTGCGTCAACCGGCTGACCAATGCGGCGTTGGAGCCGCGGCTGCCAAACTGGCGCCTGATCCCAGTCGAGACCGGGCCGGCGCGCTGGCTGGTGCGCCTGGCCACCGCCATGGCGGTGGTCATCTCAGTCAACACCTTCCTGTCTGTTATCAACGACAAGATGGGCTCGCCGCTGTCGCTGACCATCGCGCGCAGTTTCGTCGCCACCATCATCGTCGGCATCATCCTGATCCTGATGGCGATGCTGCGGCCGTTCAAGGCGCGGGACGGAAGCTGGCGGCCGTGGCCGGCATGGCTGCGCTACCTGGCGCTGGCGCTTGGCCTGTTCACCATCGTCGCCGCTCTGCTTGGCTATATCGGTCTTGCGCTGTTCGTCTCGCTGCAGGTCGTGGTCACCGGCACGGCGCTGATCACCGCCTATATCGGCTTCCTGTCGGCGCGCGCGATCGGCGAGGAGGGGGCTTTCGCCAACACATCCGTCGGGCGCTGGCTGTCGACCAATTCCAGCTACGAAGACACCGCACTCGACCAACTCGGCCTTGTCGTCAGCATTGCCATCAACCTGTTGATCGTGCTGGTTTTCCTGCCGCTGATCCTGCTGATGTGGGGCTTCCAGCCAGGCGACATCCAGGCCTGGGCCTACAAGCTCGCGACCGGGATCAATATCGGTTCGGTGACGATTTCGGTTACCGGCATCCTTTCGGGCATCATCGTCTTCGTCATCGGCTATTTCCTGACGCGCTGGTTCCAGGGCTGGCTCGACGGCTCCGTCATGGCGCGCGGCAAGGTCGATACCGGCGTGCGCAACTCGATCCGGCTGGCGGTCGGCTATGCCGGCGTGGCGCTGGCGGGGTTGGTCGGCATATCAGCGGCGGGCATCGATCTCTCCAGCCTGGCGCTGGTCGCCGGTGCGCTTTCCCTAGGTATCGGTTTCGGTCTGCAGAACGTGGTGTCGAATTTCGTCTCCGGCCTGATCCTTCTGGCCGAGCGGCCATTCAAGGTCGGCGACTGGATCGTGGCCGGCGACGTCAGCGGTACGGTCAAGAAGATCAGTGTGCGCGCTACCGAGATCGAGACGTTTCAGCGGCAGTCGGTGATCCTGCCCAATTCGAACCTGATCAACAATGCCGTCGGCAACTGGACGCATCGCAACAAGCTCGGCCGCATCGACATCAGGGTTGGCGTCGCCTATGGCAGCGACGTCAAGCAGGTTCACGCCATCCTGCTGGAGATTGCGCGCAGCCATCCGATGGTGCTGAAGAACCCCGAACCCTTCGTGCTGTTTTCCAATTTTGGACTTGCCGCGCTCGAATTCGAGATCCGTGTTTTCCTGGCCGATGTGATGAACGGTAATATCGTGCAAAACGACGTCCGTTTCGCCGTGCTGGAAAGATTCACCGACCAGCACATCGAGATACCCTCGACGCCGCGCGCCGTTATCGAGACCAAGCATGCGAAGGCCTGGCCGACCGACGACGACAAGATCGAGGCCGACTTTGCCGACCAGCAGCAGGCGAAGGCGGACGCCGAGGCGGAGAAGAAGCGTTTGGTCAAGACCGGGCGCAAGGTGCGCAAACCTGATCCCGACTAGGTCCAGCACATCGGACAACTGGCGTGCCTGGAGAAGCCAAAACCAATTGCGGCATGAATGCGGCATTCAGTTGCGGTTCAGCTTCCATCTCATATAAGCTCCCATGCAAAGGGCGAAAATGCCTTGCGAAATGCAACAGAGGCGGTGGGAACACCGATATTGCAACATGTGGAAGTCTCTCGTCGTCGCCGTCGGCTTGCTCGCCGTGAGCGGTACGGCCAATGCCGCCAGCGCGGTCAACAAGGACGCCGAGACCCGCACGCTGGTCGTGACCGAGGGTGGCAGCAAGACCGAGCTAGCGCTGGCTGGCGGTGAAACCGTCGAGTTCTGCCAGAACGGCTGCTTCGTCACCTTGCCCAACGGCGACCTCGAAGCCCTGACCGGCTCGGAAACCGTCGAAATCTCGGGCGGCGTCGCCCGCATCAAGTAATCTCGATGGCATAATTGGAAAGGCCGGGCATTTGCTCGGCCTTTTATCGTTTCCGGTAGCATTTGTTTAATAACGACGCCGGAAATACCGGTGCGGCAGCCGTCTGCAACCAGGCGTTTTAACGTTCGCTACGCCATCCCCCGCTATACCAGCGTCAAGACGCCAAAACGCGGCGCGCAACCAGATTCCGGTTTCCCGGATCATACGCTGGCAGGGCAGGACGGACATGGACGCGCGGTCGGACAGGAACGCAATACCGCTTGCGGTCGATCTCGACGGCACGCTGATCGCAACCGACCTGTTGTGGGAAGGCTTGTTCCTTCTGCTCAAGAAGAACCCGCTCTATATCTTCCTGGTGCCATTCTGGGCTGCCGGCGGGCCGGCGCGGCTGAAGCAGGCGATCGCGCAGCGCATCGACATCGACCCCGCGACACTGCCCTATCGCGCGCCCTTGCTCGACCGGCTCCGTACCGAGCACAGCGAAGGCCGCCAGATCGTGCTGGCGACCGGCACGCCGCGCAAATTCGCCGACGCCATAGCTGCCCATCTCGGCATTTTCGACCGGGTGCTGGCGACCGATGGTTTCGACAATCTCACCTCTGGCAAGAAGCGTGCTTCGCTGGTCGCCGCCTATGGCGACGGCGGTTTCGATTATGCCGGCAACAGCCGCCATGACCTCCAGGTCTTCGACGCCGCGCGCAATGCAATCGTTGTCGCGCCCGACCGTGATGCCGCGCGCTGGCAGGCGGCGCATGGCGCCGAAACCATGCCGGCGCCGAAGCCGACCTTGCGGACCATCGTCAAGATGCTGCGCGTGCATCAGTGGCTCAAGAACTCGCTGATCGCCGTGCCGATGGTGCTGTCGCACGAATATTTCAACACCAACATGATCTGGCAGTGCCTGCTGGCGTTCATCTCTTTCAGTGCGGTGGCGTCCGCCATCTATATCCTCAACGATTTCTTCGACCTCGCGCTTGACCGCAAGCATATCACCAAGCGCAACAGGCCGTTCGCCAGCGGCGCACTGTCGATCCCGTTCGGCCTCGGCGCGATCGTCGTGCTGTTGGCGATCGGCATCGGCACCAGCCTGTTTTTGCCAATCCAATTCCTCGGTGTGCTCGGCGGCTACATGGTCGTCACCACGGCCTATTCGCTGTCGTTCAAGCGCATGCTGCTGGTCGACGTGCTGACGCTTGCCGGCCTCTATTCGATCCGCGTGATCGCCGGTGCGGCCGCGACCGGCGTCGACGTCTCGTTCTGGCTGCTCGCCTTCTCGATCTTCTTCTTCCTGTCGCTGGCGCTGGTGAAGCGCTTTGTCGAATTGCGCACCACCGCCATTCCGCCCGGCGAACGCATTGTCGGCCGTGGCTATCGCACCGAGGATCAGGAGATCGTCGCCCAGGCCGGCATGGCCTCGGCCTTTTCCTCGGCGCTGGTGTTGGCGCTCTACATGGACAGCGTCGCGGTGCGCGAACTCTATCCACATCCATGGCTGATCTGGCCGCTGGCACCGATCGTCCTTTACCTGACCATGCGCGTCTGGATCCTGGCGCGCCGCGACGAGATGCATGACGACCCGGTCGTGTTCATCATCCGCGACTGGCGCAGCCAGATCGTGGTGGCGATCGGCGCGGTGCTGCTGGTCATCGGGGGCTGGTAGGTATGGCCGGCCGGTTCCAGAGCTTTGGCCTCGCCAGGCCGCCTGCGCCACGTGCGATCCACGCCGACGACGCCATTGCGCTGCTGAAGGGTGGCCAGGCGAAGGATGGGTCGCTGTTGGCCTATGGCAGTGGGCGTTCCTATGGCGATTCCTGCCAGAACCAGGTCGGCGCGGTCGTCGACATGCGGACCCTGAACCGCATCCGCGCCTTCAACGCCGAGACCGGCGTGCTCGAGGCGGATGCCGGCGTGCTGCTGTCGGATACCATCGCGTACGCCGCACCCCACGGCTTCTTCCCGGCTGTCGTTCCGGGCACGCAATTCGTCACGCTCGGCGGCGCCATCGCCAATGACGTGCACGGTAAGAACCACCACCGGCGCGGCACGTTCGGCTGCCATGTCGAGAGTTTCATGCTGCTGCGGTCCGATGGAAAGACCTATCGCTGCTCGGCCATGGACAATCCGCGCCTGTTTGCGGCGACCATCGGCGGCATGGGCCTGACCGGCCTGATCCTGTCGGCCTCGATCAGGCTGATGCGGGTGCCTTCGCTCGACATCGTCGAGAAGACGACGCCGTTTCGCGATCTCGGCGAATTCTTCGATCTGGCCGAGGCGGCGGACCAGGCCAATGAATATGCGGTGGCCTGGATCGACCAGCTCGCCGGCGGCCGCAACAGTGGCCGCGGCCTGCTGTTCACCGGCAACCATGCCGAGCATGGCTCGCATGCGGCCGCGCGCGCCGGCGCTAATTTCGTGGTGCCGTTCCAGCCGCCATTCAACGTGCTCAGCCGGCCGTTCCTGACCGCTTTCAATGCCGCCTACCGATGGAAGAAAGGCCGCGCCACGGTGCCGCGCCAGACCGGCTATCAAGGTTTCTTCTTCCCCCTCGACGGCGTGCGCGACTGGAACCGGCTTTATGGCCCCAAAGGGCTTTTCCAGCACCAGAGCGTGGTGCCGGAAGAGGTCGCGCGTGCCGTGGTGCCGGAATTGCTGGTCGCTGCCCGGCGGGCCGGGCAGGGGTCCTTCCTCACCGTGCTGAAACGCTTTGGCTCAATTCGCTCGCCGGCGCTGCTGTCATTCCCCAGGCCGGGCTACACGCTGACGCTGGATTTCCCCAACAAGGGGGAGCCGACACTTGCCTTGCTTGGCGAACTCGACCGCATCACCATCGCGGCCGGCGGTGCAGTCAACCCCTACAAGGATGCGCGCATGAACGCGGCAACCTTCGCCGCCTCCTTTGCGGACTGGCCAAGGCTGGAAGCGCTGCGCGACCCTGCCTTTATGTCCGATTTCTGGGCGCGCACGGCTGGCAGCATCGACCTGCGGCGGCGCGGCGCTGAGGCCGCGGAATAGATAAAATTGGAATGAATCGTGGTTAGCAAATGATTAATTGCAAGATTTACTCAAAACACTCTTGTGAGTTCACGAAATCTTTTCAGCTCTGTATTACTCGATGATACGGGGTGGGTGAGCAGGTATGAAATATATCGTCTTCATTCTCTTTACGGTCATGACCAATGCCGCTGCGCAGCTGATGCTGAAGCAAGGCATGATGTCGCTTGGACCGATCTCGTTCGAGGGCGTCAATCCGCTCGTGAAGCTGCTGCAGATCGTCTTCAGTCCCTGGGTGTTCCTCGGCCTTTGCACCTTCGTCATTTCGATGGCCTCGCATCTCTATGTGCTGTCCAAGGTCGAGTTGTCCTTCGCCTATCCCTTCCTCAGCCTCGCCTACGTCGCCGTCGCCATCTTCGCCTATTTCGTCTTCCGCGAAGACCTCAATGGCTGGCGCATCGCCGGTATCGCCTTCATCTGCGTCGGCACGGTGCTGATCGCGCAAAGTGGGCGCGGGCATGACGAGGAGACGGCTTCCCTTTCGTCCGACAAGATTCACAGCGAGACCGTTCGATGAGACATGTGATTTTCGGCGGTGACGGCTTCGTCGGCCGCCACCTTGCCCCGAAGCTTGTGGCTGATGGCGAAGAGGTTGTCGTCGCCGACATCGTCAAGAGCGACCTGCCGCATTACCGCAATGTCCGTTTTGCCAAATGCGACGTGACACAAGCCGCCTCGGTGGCCTGTGTCGGCATCGAGCTGGACGACATGGTCTACAATCTGTCGGCCAAGATGCTGTCGCCGATCCAGGTGCGCGCCAAGCGCCACGACTTCTTTTTCCCGGTCAATTTCCACGGCACCGAGCACATCATCCAGGCCATGGACCGAGCCGGCGCTTCCAAGCTCGTCCACTACACGACCGACATGATCTACGGCCACACTGTCACCCAGCCGATGATGACCGAGGAGCATCCGGTCGCGCCGCTCGGCGAGTATGGCTGGTCGAAGCAGAAGACCGAGGAACTGGCCGCGCAATGGCGAAAGCGTGGCATGTCGATCTCGCTGTTCCGGCCGCGTCTGATCATCGGGCCCGGCCGGCTCGGCATATTGGAAAAACTGTTCAAGCTGATCGACTGGAATCTTCCGGTGCCGATGATCGGCTCGGGCAAAAACCCCTATCAGTTCATCTCGGTGTTCGACTGTGCCGAGGCTGCCCGCGCGGCCTGGAAGGCCGGCGTGCCCAACGAGGCCTACAATCTCGGCTCGCTCAACCCGCCGCCGGTGAAGAAGCTGCTCGGCGATTTGATTAAGCATGCCGGCTCGAAATCGATCCTGCTGCCGACGCCCGGCTGGGCGGTCAAGCGCACGCTCGACCTGCTCGATCTCATGAACATGCCGATCATGGATCCGGAGCAGTATCTGATCGCCGACGAGGAGTGCGTGCTTGACGTGTCCAAGGCCGAGCGCCAGCTCGGCTGGGTGCCGCAATATCGCGACGAGGACATGCTGATCGCCGCCTACAGCGAGTACCGCGCCAAGAAGGCCGGTCACGCCGTCGCAACCACACATGTGCCCGCCGAATAACGGGCCCGCCAAACAGTTTGTGGCGCACGACGCTGGTCGTTAGCGCGGACAGGAGATTGAAATGACCGTCATGGCCAAGCCCGAACGGACGAATGCGCGCACCATGGTCAGCGCGCCAGCGCTGTCGCCCGCCACCATCGCCAAGCCCGATTTGATCAGCGTCGAGCAGGCCAAGGCGATGGATGTCGCCCGCATGACCGATTTGTTCAAAGCGCATCTAAATCCCGGCCAGCTGCATTTCATGAAGCTGCTCGGCTTCCACAAGGTCAAGATCGAGCGTGCCGAAGGCATGTTCTACATCGACCAGAATGGCCGCAAGATACTCGACTTCTTCGGCGGCTTCGGTTCGCTGGCCTTCGGCCACAACCATCCGCGTATCCTCGAAGCGCGCAAAAAGTTCCAGGAGGAGAAGCGCCAGGAAATCGCCATCGCCTTCATGTCGCAATATGCGGCGGCGCTTGCGCACAACATCGCCAAATGCTCGCCCGGCGATCTCGACATGGTGTTTCTGGGCTCGTCCGGCTCGGAGGCGATGGAAGCGGCGGTGAAGCTCGCCGAGCGCGCCGCCGGCCCGAAGCGGCCGAAAATCGTCTATGCCGAGAATTCCTTCCACGGCAAGACCAAGGGCGTGCTGGGCATCACCGACGGCCAGCTTTATCGCGCTGATTTCAAGATGGCCGAGAACACGGTCCGCATTCCATTCGGCGACATCGAGGCGGTCGAGCGCCTGTTCCGCAGCGATCCGGAGGTCGGCGTCATCGTGCTCGAAACCATCCAGGGTGGCGGCGGCATCATCCAGGCCCCTGCCGAATACTGGCAGAAGCTGCGAGCGCTCTGCGACCAGTTTGGCGTGCTGTGGGTCGCCGACGAAGTGCAGTGCGGCTATGGCCGTTCGGGCCGTTTCTATGCCTTCGAGCATTACGGCGTCGTGCCTGATGTGACGGCGCTGGCCAAGTCGCTCGGCGGCGGCAAGGCGGCGGTCGGTGCGATGATAGCCAAGCGCGACGTCTACATGAAGGCCTATGGCACGCCGAAGACGGCGATGATCCATGCCATGGCGACCTTTGGCGGCATGGGCGAGGCCTGCATAACCGCGATCGAGGGCCTCAACGTGCTCTATGACGAAGGGCTGATCGACAACGCCGCCGTTACCGGTGACTACCTTCTGCAGCGCCTGCTGGCGCTCAAGGACAAATATCCGAAGATCATCAAGGATGTTCGCGGCAAAGGCTTTATGGTCGGCCTCGAGTTCCACGACTTCTCGCAGACCTTGCCGATGGTGTTGCGCCCGATCGTCAGTGTGCTCGACGACAAGCTGAAGGGATCGCTGTCCGGCTTCGTCGGCGCGCTGTTGCTGCGCGATTACGACGTGCTCGTCGCCTTCACCGAATACAACCGCAACGTCATCCGGCTCGAACCGCCACTGATCTGCCAGCGCGAGCATGTCGACCGCTTCGTCGATGCCTTCGACAGCCTGCTGTCGCGCGGCATCGTGTCGATCGTGAAGGATTTCGTCAAAAGCCAGGTCCGTTGAGAACTTCGATGCTGACCAAGTCTCCCGCTGCGAAAAACCCGCTCGACCGGCTCGCCGAGACCGGTCTGGCGTGGGGCGGGGCGACCTATGCCCGGTTGGCCGCACCGATCGGCGCGGCGGCCTTCGCGCTCTACATTCTTCTGACGGCGTTCACGGCTTGGGTGATGCCCGACGCCAACTGGGACATGCTGCCCTATCTCGCAATATCGGAGGAAGGCACCTATCCCGATGCGCAGGCGCTGCATGATTATGCCTACAGCACCGTCAAATCAGGCGTTTCGGCCGGCGACTACAAGGCGCTGACCGACGATGGCGGCGGCTTCCGCAGCCACATGACGGACAATGCCGCTGATTTCCATTCGCTGCTCGGTATGTACCGGATAAAATTCCTCTATGCCGAGATCCTGTCGACGTTGAGCGCGGTGATGTCGCCGGTCGAGGCGATGCGCCTGGTGCAGGTGTTTTCGGTGCTGCTGTTCGGCGCGATCACGTTGCTCTGGCTGCACAGGGAAAAGGCGCTGGCGCTGGCGCCGGTGGTCGGCGCGGTGCTGATCATGGCTGGTTTCGGCGATGCGGCGCGGGCATCGACGCCGGATCTGCTGACGTCGACGCTGCTGCTCGGCGGGCTCTACGCCTATATCAGAGGCCGCGAGGCAGCGACGGCGATCCTGCTCTTCCTCGCCTTCATGATGCGGCCGGACAATATTGTTTTCCTTGCCGTTTTCGCGGTGCTGCTGGTCGCCTTCCGGCAAAAGGCATGGGGCGCGCTGGCCGGTTTTGCCGCATCTTTTGTCGCCTATTTCGCCATTTCGCACTGGGCCCATCATCCCGGCTGGTGGCCGCATCTGTGGTTCTCCAGCATCGAGCAGCACTATAATATGGACGGCTTCGAGCCGGCGTTTTCGGTCACCGCCTATCTCAGGGCGTTTGCGACATCGCTGCTGCGCGCCATCAATCTGAACAGCTGGGTCGGCGTTTCAGTTCTGGCACTGGCCGGCTGGTTCGCCGCCGGCCGTGCCGGCTTCCGCCTTGAGCGCCGTGCCGGCATTTTGTTCGCGGCGCTGGTGCTGGGTGCGCTGGCGAAGTTCACGGTCTTCCCGATCCACGACACGCGCATCTATTTTCCACACCTGATCCCGCCCTTCCTGCTGCTGGCGACGCCGTTCATGGCGCTGTGGGCAGCCCTGGTGCGCGGCCAGCATCGCGCCGCCTTTCAAATCATTCCCGGAGACAAGCCATGAGTTCGCTATCCAGCCTGGCGCGCATCGCCTTGTCGCTCGGCCTTCCCTCCGGCCTGCTCGATCGCGGGCCGTCGCTGCGCGGCACGAAGTTCCTGGCCAAGGCGGCGCTGAAAGCACGCTTCGGCGGGGCAGGGCAGCCGTTCCAGATGGTCAATGTCGGTGCCTGCGATGGCGCGCTGTTCGACGATGTCACGCCCTGGCTGCACAAGATTTCCGGCGCCCGCGCCATGCTGGTCGAGCCGATCCCCTACAATCAGAAGCGACTGCGCGCCAACTATCCCGACACGGACCGCTTCATCATCGAGCCGGTAGCCGTGACCCGGACCAAGGGCACGATCACCGTCCACACGTTCGATGCCGCAGCCCTCGAGGCGGGCACCTTGCCGATCGAGTTCATCGGTTGCTCCTCGGTCACCGACACCAATCTGATGTCAGGCAAGAATGCCTGGGGCGAGGCCGACGCCAACTTCAACAAATTCGCGCCGCATCTGAAGGACATCGAAGTGCCATCGGAAACGCTCCAGACATTGCTCGATCGCAACCGCATCAGCCATATCGATGCGTTCCTGGTCGATTGCGAAGGTGCGGACTGGATCGTCTTCGAACAGCTCGACCTCAAGCGTTATCGTCCGGGCATGATCAAGGTCGAGGTCGGCGCGCTGCCGGCAGCCGAGATCGGTCAGGTCGTGGTCAAGCTGAAGACGGCGGGCTACCAGCTCGGCTTCCAGGCCGAGGATATCTGGGCTTTTGCCTGAGGCTACCGTTTCTCCCTGATCATACCGGGTCGCGCCGCACATGCGGCGTGTCGCAAACAGGCGGTAGCGTCGTCCCGGTCGCCTGCATATTGTGCGCCGATGAAAACGGGCGCTGACGCTGCCCGCAATAGCATTTGGAGTCGCGGGCAATGGCAGAGTTTCCGAAAAAGGCGAAGGTAGTCATCATTGGCCTCGGCGGTATTGTCGGCGCATCGATCGCGCATCACCTGATCGAGCGCGGATGGGACGATATTGTCGGCATCGACAAGTCGGGTATCCCGACTGACATCGGCTCGACGGCGCATGCTTCCGACTTTTGCTACACGACCAGCCACGACTTTTTGTCCTGCTGGACGACGCTCTATTCCATCGATTTCTATGAGAAGATGGGTCACTACGCCCGCATCGGCGGCCTCGAAGTGGCTCGCGTCGGCGATGACGGCCGTATGGACGAGATCAAGCGCAAGATCGCTTCAGCCAAGGCCTTTGGTACACGCGCGCGCCTGATCGAGCCGGCCGAGATCAAGGAAAAGTTCCCGCTGATCGAACAGGACATGGTGCAGGGCGGGCTCTGGGACCCGGACGCCGGCCTCGTCATCCCACGCTCGCAGACCGTAGCTGGCAAGCTGGTCGACCAGGCGGAAGCGTCGGGCAAGTTGAAATCCTTCGCTAACACGTCGGCCAGGTCACTCGTCGTCAAGGACGGTCGCATCAGCGCCGTGGTGACCGACCGCGGCACGATCGAGGCGGACTATGTCATCGTCTGTGCCGGCATCTGGGGCCGGCTGATCGCCGAGATGGTGGGCGAGGACCTGCCGGTCATGCCGATCGACCATCCGCTGACTTTCTTCGGCCCCTACAATGAGTTCGCCGGCACCGGCAAGGAGATCGGCTGGCCGCTGCTGCGCGACCAGGGTAATTCCGCCTATATGCGCGATACCGGCGATCCCAAGACCGCCGAGGGCGGCCAGATCGAATGGGGCTACTACGAAGAAAACAACCCGCGCCTTTGCCATCCGCGCGACCTGCTGGAAAAGCATGAGGCGCGGCTGTCGCCTTCGCAGCGCGACCTCGACATGGAGCAGATCCTGGCACCGCTCGAACGCGCCATGGAACTGACGCCGATCCTGGGCGAACTCGGTTATAACGAAAGCCATTCCTTCAACGGCCTGCTGCAAGTAACCGCCGATGGCGGCCCGTCGATGGGCGAAAGCCAGAAGGTAAGGGGTCTCTGGTATGCCGTCGCCATCTGGGTCAAGGATGGCCCCGGCATGGGCAAGCTGATCGCCGACTGGATGACCGACGGCCGCACGTCGATCGACCACCACGCCATCGACTATGCCCGCTTCTATCCGCACCAGACCAAGGAACAGTTCATCTGGGATCGCTGCACCGAGACAGCGATGAAGGTTTATAATCCGGCCGTGCATCCGCGCGAACCCTTCTCCAAGGGCCGCAACATCCGCCGCTCGCCGTTCTGGGAGCGCGAGAAGGAACTCGGCGGCTATTTCATGGAGCTGGGCGGCTGGGAGCGCGCCCATGGCTATGCCGCCAACGAGCACCTGCTGGAGAAGTATGGCAACCGGGTTCCCGTACGTGAGAACGAGTGGGACAACCGCCATTTCTGGCGCGTCTCCAATGCGGAACACCTGGCGATGAGCGAGGATTGCGGCATCGTCAACCTGTCGCATTTCTCGATGTATGACATCGAGGGACCCGACCATGTCGCGCTGCTGGAATGGCTGTGCGCGGCCAAGGTCGGCGGCGACAACAACATCGGCAAGGGCATCTACACCCACTTCCTCGACGAGGAAGGCATGGTGCGCGCCGACTTTACCGTCATCCGCATGGCCGACCGCTGTCGCTTGATCGACGGCGCCGACGCCGGCCCGCGCGACTTCCGCTACATGCAGCGCACCGCGCAGGACAAAGGTTTCGATGTCACCATCACCGATGTGACGGAGAAATACGTCACCATCGGCATCTGGGGCCCGAATGCTCGCACGACGCTACAGAAGGTGGTCGAGAATCCGGACGGGCTGTCGATTGAAAATTTCCCCTTCGCGGCGATCAAGCCGGTCAGGATTGGCGGCAAGGACGTCACCGCTTTCCGCATCTCCTATGTCGGCGAACAGGGCTGGGAACTGCATATGCGCTACGAGGACGGCCTTGCCGTCTGGGACGCGCTGCGCTCGACCGGCGTGATGCCGTTCGGCGTCGAGACCTATGCCAATACGCGCCGCATGGAAAAGAGCCTGCGGCTGCAGAATGCCGACCTTCTGACCGAGTACAATCTGCTTGAAGCGGATCTCGCGCGTCCGAAGGTCAAGGAGAACGATTTCTGCGGCAAGGGCAAGCATGTGGAATACCGCGCCCGCGAGCACCAGCCGGCGACTTTGTGCACGCTGGTGATGACCGAAAACACCGATTCCAAAGGCGTGGCGCGGTATCCCGTAGGCATCATGCCGGTGATGGACCCCGCCACCGGCGAAACGCTGGTCGACGAACTCGGCCGCCGCTCCTTCACCACTTCGGTCGCCTATGGCCCGACCATCGGCAAGAACATCGCGCTTGCCTACCTGCCGCATTCGTATGCGCAGGAAGGCCGCAAGCTCAATGTCGAGTATTTCGGCGAGACCTATCCCGTCGAAGTCGCCGGCGTCGGCTACAAGCCGCTCTACGACCCGGAGAACCTCAAGCCGCGCAGCTGATCTTCGGCCGAGAGCGGACTGATTGCAAAAGCCTGGCTTCGAGCCGGGCTTTTGTCTTTTTAACCGGATGGTTTTCGCTTACCCTTGCAGCATGTCTGCTTTCCCGTGTGCAAGACATCTCCTTTACGGCTGTGCCGCACTGGCGCTGATGCTCTGGCTGGCGCCCGGATCCCGCGCCGACGAGCCGGTCGATGTCGAACTGGTGCTGGCGGTCGACGTTTCGCTGTCGATGTCGGCGGACGAGCTCGAGATCCAGCGTCATGGCTACGCGGCGGCGCTGACGCACGACAATGTGCTGCAAGCGATCGCCGATGGCGCCTATGGCAAGATCGCCGTCACCTATGTCGAATGGGCCGGCACCACGTGGCAGCGCGTCATCGTGCCATGGACCGTGATCGCCAACCGTGCCGATGCGGAGCGGGTGGTGGCGCAATTGTCGGCGCATCCGCCCGACAGCGCGCGCCGGACGTCGATCTCCGGCGCTCTGGAGTTCGGCAGCGACCTTTTCGCCGAAAGCGGCTACCAGGGGACCAAGCGGGTCATCGATATTTCCGGCGACGGACCCAACAATCAGGGCGCGCCGGTCAATCTCACTCGCGACGGCGTGGTCAGGCAAGGCATTGTCATCAACGGCCTGCCGCTGATGACGCGGGGCGGCTTTTCCGGCGCCTACGATGTCAACGATCTCGACCGCTACTACAGCGACTGCGTCATCGGCGGCCCCGGAGCGTTCATGATCCCGGTCAACGACTGGACGCAATTTCCCGAGGCCATACGCCGCAAGCTGGTGCTGGAGCTTGCCGGCCCGGCGTCGCCGCAGTGGGCGGCGGAGGACGCGGATCATCCGCCAGTGGTGCTGGCGCAGGACAAGCCCGCCAGCGACTGCCAGATCGGCGAGAAGATGTGGCGCAGCCGCAGCTGGAAGCTCGACACCCGCTAGGACCGGACCATTGGCAAACGGTCCGGACCGCGCTATCCAGCGGTGGGGGACCGCGGTCGAAACCGAGGAAACATCAGATGAAACGCCTTGCCATAATGGCAGCTGTCGCGTCCGTGCTTTTTGCCGACGGCGCCAGCGCCCAATACAACGACCAGCCTGCGTGCGTCATGTTCGAGCACGTAAACTTTCGCGGGCGGTCGATCGAAATGGGACCCGACGATTCAGTGAACTTTCGTGGCGGCCAGTTCTGGAACGACCGTGTGTCGTCGGTGTTCGTTCGCCGGGGCTGCACGCTCGTTGCCTATGAGGATACGAACAGGGGGGGTGAATCGATCGAGATCAGACGCCGGGCTCGGGAGTTGGGCAGCGACTGGAACGACCGCATTTCCTCGGCCGAGTGCTATTGCGATGGCTATTGACCGGGCAGGGCCTCAGGCCAGCTAGCGTCGGTGCCAACGACGTCCCAGCGAACATGCCGCCGAACACGGTCCTGTTGATTGACAAGCCGATTGGCGTCTGTGAACAATTTCCCTTCGGAGAAAAAAGGGGAACTGACATGAACCGGATCGCTGTTTTTGCCGCGACTTTGACGCTTGCCGCCGGTCTGTCCGCGCCGGTGATGGCCGCCACATCGGTCACCATCGGCATCAGCGGCTGGACAGGCTTCGCACCGCTGACGCTTGCCAAGCAGGCAGGCCTTTTCGAAAAACACGGCCTCGACGTGACCTTGAAGAAGGTGCCGCAGGCCAGCCGTCCGCTCGCCATCGCCAGCGGCGACCTGCAATGCGCCGCCACCACGGTCGAGACCTGGCTGGTGTGGAACGCCAGCGGAGTGACCACCAAGCAGATTTTTCAGCTCGACAAATCCTATGGCGCCGACGGCATCGTCGTGCGCAACGACATCAAGACCGTCGCCGATCTCAAGGGCAAGAACGTCGCCTCCTCGGCACCCGGTACGTCACCCTATTTCCTGCTCGCCTGGGTGCTGAACAAGAACGGCATGTCGACCAAGGATGTGACGGTCGTCAATCTGGAGCCGGATGCGGCAGCGCAGGCCTTCCTCGCCGGCCAGAACGATGCTGCCGTCACCTATGAGCCGTTCATCTCGGCGGTACGCGACAAGTCCGACCAGGGCCATATACTGGCGACCACGCTCGACTATCCGATGGTGCTCGACACGGTCGGCTGCACGCCCGAATTCCTCAAGGCCAATCCGGATGCCGCAAAGGCGCTCGCCGACAGCTATTTCGAAGCGCTCGACCTGATCAAGAGCGACCCGCAGAAATCCTACGAGATCATGGGCGCCGACGTGAAGCAGTCGGCCAAGGAATTCGAGGATTCGGCGAAGTACCTGAAATGGGCCGACAAGGCCGAGAACAAGCAGTTCTTCACCAAGGAATTCCAGGATTTTTCCAAGACCGCCGGCGACCTGCTGCTGCAGATGGGGCTGATCAAGGAAGCGCCCGATGTGGCCACGCTGGCCGACACCAGCGCGGTGTCCAACTGATCGTCCGGCCTTTGCCCATCCCGCGGCGGCGCCGGGCGCGGCGCCGCCTTCTCCTGGACATGTGACCATTCGATGGGGACGATGTGAAGATGCGCCCCTTGCATCCAGTGTCGCCGGGCCTGCGAACCGTGCTCGGCATTTCCTTCTTCGTGCTGTTCGTCGCCTTCTGGGCCTGGATCACGCTTGGCGGCCACGTCAACCGCATCTTCCTCGCCGATCCGCTGTCGATGCTGAGGGATGGCTGGCGACTGCTGGTCGAGGACCGTTTCTGGCTCGACATACTGATCACCATCTGGCGCGTTTTTGGCGGCTTTCTGCTGGCCTCGGCGGTCGCGGTGCCGATCGGCATCGCCATGGGCGCCTGGAAGCCGGTGGAAGCGTTCCTGGAGCCCTTCGTCTCCTTCGCCCGCTATCTGCCGGCGTCGGCCTTCATTCCGCTGCTCATCCTGTGGGCCGGCATCGGCGAACTGGAAAAGCTGCTGGTCATCTTCGTCGGCTCGGTGTTCCAGATCATCCTGATCGTCGCCGTCAAGGTCGGCTCCACGCGACGCGACCTGGTCGAGGCCGCCTATACGCTGGGCTCGACCAACAATGGCATCGTCAAACGGGTGATCGTGCCTGCAAATGCGCCAGAAATCGCCGAGACACTGCGGCTGGTGCTCGGCTGGGCTTGGACCTATGTCATCGTCGCGGAGCTGATCGGCTCGTCTTCCGGCATCGGCTACATGATCATCAACAGCCAGTCGCGGCTGGCGACCGGACAGATCATCTTCGGCATCATCGTCATCGGGCTGATCGGGCTGTTGTCCGATTTCGCCTTCAAGGCGTTCAACCGCTGGCTCTTTCCATGGAGCCTGGCGTGAGCAAGCTTCTCATCGAGGGCGTCTCGCGCACCTTTGCCGGCGTGCGCGGCGGGCAGCCGGTCAAGGCGCTGATGCCGGTCAACCTGGCGGTTGCCGCCAATGATTTCATCACCATTCTGGGACCATCCGGCTGCGGAAAGTCGACGCTGCTGAGGATCGTCGCCGGTCTCGAGGCGCCGAGCGAGGGTCGTGTGCTGCTCGACGGCAAGGCCGTGACGCGGCCGGGGCCTGACCGCGGCATGGTCTTCCAGTCCTACACGCTGTTTCCGTGGCTGACGGTGGCCGAAAACATCGCGTTCGGCCTGCGCGAACGCGGCATGGCGCAAAAGGAGCGGGACGGGATCGTTGCCTCCTATGTCGATCTCGTCGGGCTGAAAGGGTTCGAGAACCATTGGCCGAAGCAGCTGTCCGGTGGCATGCAGCAGCGCACGGCGATTGCCCGGGCGCTCGCCAACGATCCGGAAATCCTGTTGCTGGACGAGCCGTTCGGCGCCCTCGACAACCAGACGCGCGGGCTGATGCAGGAGCTGTTGCTCGGGATCTGGGAGCGGCGCAGGAAGACGGTGCTGTTCGTTACCCACGACATCGAGGAGGCGATCTTCATGGCCTCGCGCGTCATCGTGATGACGGCGCGGCCCGGCCGCATCAAGTCGGATGTCGCCATCGATTTGCCGCATCCGCGCCACTACACGCTGAAGACCAGTCCGGAATTCTCAGTGCTGAAGGCACGGCTGACCGAAGACATCCGCGTCGAGGCGATGCGCACGGCACAGGCCCAGCCGGCCGGAGCTTGATCTGGGATCAAGGCCTGATCCGGGGATCAGGCGGCCAGCAACTGCTTGCGGTCGACACGCTCCTGCTGCGGCGAGCGAGCATAGAGTTCGCGATAGCATTTGGAGAAATGCGAGGCCGAGACGAAGCCGCAGGCGACCGCAACCTCGACCACCGGCATCGAGGACTGGATTAAGAGGTGCCTGGCGCGATCGAGCCGGATTTCCAGGTAGTAGCGGGCAGGCGAGCGGCCCATCTCGGTGCGGAACAGGCGCTCGATCTGGCGGCGCGACAGGTCGACGTGGTCGGCGATCTCGATCAGCGACAGCGGCTCGGAGAGATTGCCTTCCATCAACTCGATGATGGTCAGCACTTTCGAGTTCTGCACGCCAAGGCGGGCGCGCAGCGGCAGGCGCTGGCGATCGGTCGGGCTGCGTACGCGGTCGGTCAGCACCTGCTCGCACACACGATTGACGAGGCTCTCGTCGAAATCGTCGCCGATTAGCTTCAGCATCATGTCGAGTGCGGCGGTGCCGCCGGCGCAGGTGTAGATGTTCTGGTCGATCTCGAAGAGGTCGGCAAAGACATTGGCCTTCGGAAACGCCTCGGAAAAGCCCGGCAGGTTTTCCCAGTGGATGGCGCAGCGCTTGTTGGACAAGAGGCCGGCGGCGGCGAGGATATGCGCGCCGGTGCACAGGCCGCCGACGGCGACGCCGCGGTTGTACTCTTCGCGCAGCCAGGCGAAGGCCGACTTGTTCTGGTAGCGCTCGACATTGATGCCGCTGCAGACGATGGCCATGTTGGGCCGGTCGGGGCCGGCCATCTTCTTGCGTTCTTCCTCCAGCGAAGTGTTGACCGCGCATTCGACGCCGTTCGAGGCGCGCACCGGCTTACCGTCGATGCTGGCCAGGCGCCAGCGATAGGCCTCGTAGCCAAGCATGCGGTTGGCCGAGCGCAGCGGGTCGAGCGCGGTCGCAAAAGCGATCATGGTGAAATCGGGGACAAGGAAGAACACAAACGATCGCTTGATCGGATGCTTTACGGCGTTCAAGGGAACCTCACACAGCCATGGCGCGAACAGGATGTCGCGAATAGCATAGCGTCATCAGGAAAAACCTTGCTTGTCAATTGGCTAAGCCGCCTTGGCGAGACAAAATTTGCGACATGGGTCGCAAATGGGCAATTGCTGTGCGGCGGTGCTCTTGGAACATGCAGTCATGTTCCCCGGGAACATGACTGCATGTTCCGGGCTAGCAGCGCCAACTGTCCAAACGGCGGGCAAAATGCGCAAAGGGAAAACAAAACGCCGCCGTGGCTGGAGCCAGGCGGCGTTACAGTCTTAAAGCAGCGGCAGGGAGGCGCTGCCTGGAAAAAAATCAGGCGACGAAGCCGAGGCGCGCCGCAGCCATGGCGCCGGTCTGGCCGGGCATGGTGTTGGCAAGGCGCTGACGCTCGAGAGCGGTGGTCAGGTTCATTTCGCGGCGGGCGAAGAAGCGGGCAAAAAGCTTCATGATCATCTCCATTGGTTGCTCAGACGGGTCGCCTTCGCTTTATGGAGTGGGGCAGCTCGTTTGCTGACGCCCATATAGGCTTGTGTGAGCAGAAACTAAATCGCAAAAGCGAAGCGCTTGATATGAAATGCGACACCGAATGCGACAAATTTGGGCAACGTGCTCGAAAATTATGATTGTTTACAAGGCATTAATTCAAAATCAGAGCCGCTATGCGGCTTGCTCATATGCGCCATGCGTTGGCGGCATGGCTCCAAAACTCATTTGAATACAAACAAAGTGGAGAGGGCCTGGGGAAAATAGAGAAGGCCTGCCGGGCTGGGTGCGCGCGGCAGGCCTTCGGCATTTGGTACACACGGTTTACTTTGCTCCAGCCCACGATCCAACGCCGTTGCGAATGCCGGCCTTGGTGTCGGAAGCTTCGGGCCAGCCAATATCCTTCTGCAGTTCGATCGGCAGGGAGCGGATGGCGCGTTCGGTCTGGTAGCGGGCGCGGGCAGCGCTGAATTCAGTCGCGATGCGACCGAGGGACGACAGGATAGACATTTCATTCTCCTTTGGTGGCGGGCCGGAGACACTCCGACCCTTGATGGGGCCTTACACGAGGCGTGTTTCAACCCCATTTCATGCCGATTGCAGGTTTGTGACGTGGTCGTTTCGTGGCTGCTATTGGCAGCACCCTGCTTCGATGGAGTTGACTATCCTCCTGTTCTGATGTTCAATCAAACGAAATGGAATGATGCTTTGTATCAGAAAAATTGAAGGTCGGTTCCCATGAACGCCCCGCTCAATCATCCACTGCCGCTGCTCGATCTCGACGTTTTGCGCACTTTCGTGGCGATTGCCGAGACCGGCAGCTTCACCACCGCCGCCAATGCCGTGTTCCGCACGCCGTCGGCCGTCTCCATGCAGATCAAGAAGCTGGAGGACATTCTTGGCCGCTCGGTGTTTGCCCGCGACGCCCGCTCGGTGTCGCTGACCACGGATGGCGAGATGCTGCTCGGCTATGCCCGCCGGCTGCTGTCGATCAACCGCGAGGTGGTGTCGAAGTTCATCATTCCCGAGATTGTCGGCGTGGTCCGGCTCGGTTCTCCGGATGATTATGGCGAGCGCGTTCTGCCGCAGGTGCTGAAGCGCTTTGCGCAGTCGCACCCGTCGATCGCCGTCGACGTCACCATAGACCAGAGCAGCAATCTGCGCCGGCGCATGGACGACCGCGCGCTCGACATCACGCTTCTGACCAACTCCTACAAGACCAGCGCGCTCGGCGCCGAGGTGCTTTTGACCGAGCCGATCGTCTGGGCCGGCGCCAAGGGCGGTTGCGCGCATCTGCGCGAACCGTTGCCGGTGTCGCTGTGGGAGGAGGGCTGCGCCTGGCGGGCCGGCGCGCTCGATGCGCTGGGCCGTGAAGGCCGCAACTACCGCATCGCCTATATGAGCGCGCACACGGCCGGCCAGCGCGCCGCGATCATGTCCGACCTCGCGGTGGCGCCGCTGCCGAAGTCGTTTCTGGGCAACGACATGGTCGAACTGTGCCCGAAGGACGGCATGCCCGATATCGGCACCTATAATCTCGCCATGGTGGTGGCGCCGGACGCCAGCGCGCCGGTCAAGGCCGTCGCCGACCATATCCGCGCGACCTTCGAAGTGTTCCGGGAAACCGGCAAGTTCTGACGAGCCGGGATCAGACCGAAATCAGAAGCGCTACTCCGCCGCCTCGGCGGAGGGCGCTTCGAACCTTGTTCTCGTGTCCTGCCTGATCGGCGAGGGGCTCTCGTTGAGAAACGCCACGATGTGCTGGCGGGCGCGCCGCGATTCCGGCATGTCGAACAGTGGCCAGACGTGGAACATGCCTTGCTCATGGACGACGTCGATCTCGGCACCGGCGGCACGCGCTTTTTCCGCGAAGACCAGATTGTCGGGGGTCAGGAGATCACGCGAGCCCGTCAGAAGCAGTGTCTTGGGCAGCACGGAGAGATCACCGTAGACCGGGCTGATGTGCCAGTCGCTGCGGTCGATGCCGGCACTGTACATCCGGATCGCTTCGAGGCCGCCTGGAATCCCGAGCCAAGGGTCGTTACGCTCGGCCTCGAACAGCTTAGGGTTAGAAAGCGACATGTCGACGCCGGGCGAGATCAGCACGTGCCGTGACGGCAGGGGCAAGCCTGCTTCGGCAGCCATCATGGTCAGCACCACGGCCATATTGCCGCCGGCGGAATCGCCCATGAAGATGATGTCTTCCGCTTCCGTCTCGTCGAGCATCTGGCGATAGACGTCGCCGACCATGCCGAACATGGCGTGGAAATCGTGTTCCGGGGCGATGGGATAGATCGGCACGGTGATGCCGTAGCCCAGCCGGTCGGCCATGTCAGCGATCAGGTGCCAGTGATAGGGCGTGATCTCAAACACATAGGCGCCGCCATGCAAATAGAGGATCCGCTTGTACTCGCCGGCTCTTCGGGCGATTTCATAGACCGGAAAACCGTCGACGGTGCGGGTCTGGATGTCCAAGCGCTGCTGCAGCGAGGCCGGCGGATGGTGATCCTCGGTCTTGCGCGCGGCCGCGATCCAGCGCTGCAGGCTTTCCGGGCTGGAAAACGCCTTTTTGCGGCTGTACCTGAGCACGAAGGACACGACGTGGCTTTTGAAACTTGGCATGCGGATACACGAACTTCGGCAAGAGCCGACTAAGAGAAACCTCCACTATTTCCGAAGATCGTACCTTGGCCGAGAAAGTCAAGTTTTACGCAGTGTCCACACGGCGCTGTGATCCGCGCCCCTGACGTCAGCGGCGCGGCAGAAGTGCCGCGCGCAGCCGGTTGCTGGTTGGCGCCGGGGATGTGCGAGACCCCCGGCGGACGCCGAGCAATTTGCATTTGTCGGCGAAGGTCATCAGCGCGCCGTACCCAGAAGCAGCGAAGTGAGCGCGGCCTGCGGATCACTGGGCGGAGAAGCCGGCCAGCCAATATCCTTCTGGACATGCGCCGGCAGGCTGTTCAGCTCGCGGATCGCCTTGTTCCTGGCATGGGTCTGCCTGATGGTCGCACCGAAGCGGCCGAGATTTCCAAACATCGACATTTTCATCTCCCTTGGAGAACGGCCTCGACCGAGGATTATCTTCGGCCGCCGTTCGAAGCGGGGTAAATGCGCCTGCCATGTATCGGATGGATTTCGCGAAAACAGCGTTTCGGTTTCCGGATCGGTTCGATCCGGAAACATTTGCATGCAAATGAGTTTGAGATTTCGAGGCAACCTGTGAAGGTCGCCTCTATTCCCGGCTACGCCTTGCCGCGTGGCCTTCGCGCGAGCGGCGGCGTGGGGCGGCGTCGCCGGCGACACCGTCCTCGCTGACCGTCTTGCGCGGCGGCAGTTTCACCGCCGCCGACAGTTTCGGGAACGGGTCGACCTTGTTGGGCAGCGCCATGGCGTAGACGAAATGCTCCTGGAATTTCGGCTCCAGCGCGGTCTCGATCTTTTCGATCTGGCTGACCGTCTCCTCGATCTCGCGGCGATAGCCCCGATTGAGCAGCGCCATGCGTGCACCGGCACCGGCGGCGTTGCCGACGGCCGAGACCTTGTCGAGGTCGCAATCGGGGATCAGGCCCAGCACCATGGCGTATTTCGGATCGATGAAGGAACCGAAGGCGCCGGCGAAATGGATGCGGTCGACATGCTCGGTATTCTGCTTTTCCATCAAAAGCTTGGTGCCGGCATAAAGCGCTGCCTTGGCGAGCTGGATGGCGCGCACGTCGGTCTGGGTGATGGTGATCTTCGGTTCGCCTTCCTTCAGCACGTAGGAGAAGGTGCGGCCGTTGGCGACGACCCGTGGCGAGCGCGCGGCCAGTGAGCCATCGACGACGCCATCCTCGGAAATGATGCCGGCGAGATACATCTCCGCCACGATCTCGATGATGCCGGAGCCGCAGATGCCGGTGACGCCGGTCGCCTGCACGCTGTCGAGGAAGCCCGGTTCGTCGGACCACAGTTCGGAGCCGATGACGCGGTATTTTGGCTCCAGCGTTTCGGGATCGATGCGCACGCGCTCGATGGCGCCGGGCGCGGCGCGCTGGCCGCCGGAGATTTCGGCGCCTTCAAAGGCTGGTCCCGTTGGCGAGGAGGCAGCGACAACCCGCGTGCGGTTGCCGAGCACGATCTCGGCATTGGTGCCGACGTCGACGATCAGCATCATCTCGTCCTGGCGATGCGGGCCTTCCGACAGCGTGACTGCCGCCGCGTCGGCGCCCACATGGCCGGCGATGCAAGGCAGCATATAGAGCCGGGCGCCCTGGTTGAGCTTAAGGCCGATGTCGGAGGCCTTGATGCGCACGGCGCCCGAGACGGCGAGCGCGAAAGGGGCGCCGCCAAGCTCGGTCGGATCGATGCCGAGGAACAGATGGTGCATGATCGGATTGCCGACGAAGACGGAATCCAGGATGTCGTTGCGCTGGACATTGCCTTCCGCGCAGACCTTGTCGACGAGGCTGGAGATCGCCTCGCGCACGGCCACCGTCATGCCTTCGCGGCCATCAGGGTTCATCATAACGTAGGAGACGCGGCTCATCAGATCCTCGCCGAAGCGGATCTGCGGGTTCGAGGTGCCGGAGGAGGCGGCGACGCGGCCCGACAGCAGCGACACCAGATGCATGGCGATGGTGGTCGAGCCGATATCGCAGGCCAGCCCATAGGCCTCGTTCTTGAGGCCTGGCCACAAAGCGATGACGCGTGCGATATCGCTGTCGGCATCCTTGTGGATGGCGGCGGTGGCGGTCCAGTTGCCCTTGCGCAGGATGCCCTGCACCTGCGGCAGCAGGTAGAAGTCGAATTCGAGGTTCTTGAAGCCCCAGTCCTTCATCAGCGCGATCTTCAGCCGGTCGAGATCGCCAAGCGGCTTGTGCATGTCGGGCTCTTCGATCTCGACATAGCACATGCGGATCGCCGTATCGCGGGCGATCACCCTGGTGTCGGCATCCTTGCGGATGGTCTGCGCATTGATGACGGTATCCTGCGGCACGTCGATGACGAGGTCGCCAAGGATCTGCGCCGAGCAGGAGAGGCGGCGCCGTTCAGGCAGGCCGCGCACGCGTTCGTAGCGATCTTCCTTGGGGCCCTTGGGCGAAATGTGGTCGTTGGAGGATACGATCTTGTGCTTGGCGAAATTGCCTTCCTGCACCTCGATCTGACAGCGCCCGCAGGTGGCACGGCCGCCGCACACGCTCTCGACATAGACGCCTAGCTGGCGCGCGGCATCCAGCACCGGCGTGCCTACAGGAAACCGCCCGCGCTTGCCTGACGGCATGAACAGCACGAGCGGATCGGTGATGTTGGCAGGTGAATTCACGATTGCGCGCTTATCCCCGACCCATCCGGGCTTCACGGCCGCCGCGACGGCGACCGCCGGCAGCACCGTCGCCTGGTGCATTGACCTGCGTCGGTGCCGCAACTGCCTGGCCGCCTTCGGCTGGCTTGTAGTCCTTGTAGGTACGGATCCAGTTGGTGCAGTTCTCGTCGGTGCCGTTGAGCACATTGGCGCCGCGCACGGCTTCCATTTCCTGCGGACGCACCGGGTTCATGATCGCCGAGGTCATGCCGGCGCCGATGACCATCGGGATGAAGGCGGCATTGATGCCATGGCGGTGCGGCAGGCCGAAGGAGATGTTGGACAGGCCGCAAGTGGTGTTGACCTTGAGTTCTTCGCGCAGGCGCCGCAGCAGCGCGAACACCTGGCGGCCGGCATCGCCAAGCGCACCGATCGGCATGACCAGCGGGTCGACGACGACGTCATGCGCCGGAATGCCGAAATCGGCGCAACGTTGTACGATCTTCTTGGCGACGGCAAAGCGCACGTCCGGATCCATCGAAATGCCGGTCTCGTCGTTGGAGATGGCGACGACCGGTACGTTGTATTTCTTGACCAGCGGCAGGATGGCTTCGAGCTTTTCCTCCTCGCCGGTGACGGAGTTGACCAGCGGGCGACCCTTGGCGACCTTCAACGCCGCTTCGATTGCGGCGGTGACCGAGCTGTCGATGGACAGCGGCAGGTCGACCAGCCCCTGCACGATCTCCAGCGTCTGCACGAGAAGGCCGGGCTCGGTCTCGTTCGGGTTGACCGAGGTGACGCCGGCGTTGACGTCGAGCATGGTGGCGCCGCAGGCGGCCTGTTCCAGCGCGTCCCTGATCACGGTTTCGAAATTACCCGCGATCATCTCGGCGGCGAGCTTCTTGCGGCCGGTCGGGTTGATGCGCTCGCCGATGACGCAGAAGGGCTGGTCGAAGCCGATGATGATCTCTCGTGTCGCCGAGGCGACGATGGTCCGGGTCATGAAGTCTCTCCGCCTTGATATAAAGTGCTTCTTTATATCGTCTCTGGTTTCGTTCCAGGGTCTGGTGATGGGCCGCGCTTAGTGCGCGGTCTTTACCATGTCCACCTGTGTTTCGGTAATCTCGTCGTGCAGTATGTGGTCGAGCCGGTCGGCAACCATCTGGTCGTCGCGACGGATTTCGCGCTTCCAGGGCTGGCGGCCCTTCAGCACGCCCGATTCATCGACGATCTCGGCGACATATTCCTCCTGGCGGTAGGCCATCACATGGATGCCCGAGATGCCGGGGATTTCCTTGACCTCGTTGATGATGTCGATGCAGAGCTGCTTGCCTTCCTTCTTCTGGTCCTGCGCGCCCTCAAGCCGTTTGATGATAGCGTCCGGGATGTGGATACCCGGCACGTTGTTGCGGATCCACTTGGCCGTCTTGGCCGAGGCGAGCGGGCCGACGCCGCACAGGACGAACACTTTTTCGGTGTGACCAAGATCGCGCGCCTTCTGCATGAAGGTCCTGAACATCGGCACGTCGAAACAATACTGGGTCTGCACGAACTGCGCGCCGGCGGCGATCTTCTTGCCGAGATGGATCGGGCGGAAATCGAAGGGCGGCGCGAACGGATTGACGGCGGCGCCCAGGAAGACCTGCGGCGGCGTCGTCAGCTTGCGGCCGGACAGGAACTTGCCGTTGTCGCGCATGATGCGGACGGTTTCGAGCAGCGACATGGAATCAAGGTCGAACACCGGCTTGGCACCGGGCTGGTCGCCGGCCTGCACGCCGTCGCCGGTGAGGCACAGCATGTTGGCGACACCCATTGCGGCACCGCCCAGCACGTCGCCCTGGATGGCGATGCGGTTCTTGTCGCGGCAGGCGATCTGCATGATTGGGGCATAGCCCATGCGGGTAAGCAGCGCACAGATGCCGACCGACGACATGTGGCAGTTGGCGCCGGAGGCATCGACCGCATTGATGGCGTCGACCCAGCCATCGAAGATCTTCGCCCTGTTGTAGACGTCCTCCGGGTCGGCGCTGTCTGGGGGATTGAGCTCGGTCGTCACCGCGAATTCACCGCGCCGCAGCACACGCTCCAGCCGGCCGCGGGAAGAGTGGCCGGGCAGGGGATCGAGCGGCAGATCAATGCCGGCTGGGTTCTCGTCGCGCTGACGGCCGATCATGCGGCGGCTCCGGTCTTTGGCGCGGCCGCGGCTTCGCGGGCTGCCGCCGCTTGCGCGGTGACCCGCAGCCAGGCGGAGGTTTCGCGCAGCGACTGATCGACCGGCTTCTGCACGGTGAGGATCTTGTCTGAGTTGACCATGTTCTGCGAACCTTCCCAGGCCTTGACCCAGACGCAGGGCATATCGGGCTCGACCTCGCAATTGCCGTTGGCGCGCACGCCGCCGCAGGGGCCGTTGCGCAACTGCTTGGGGCAGTTCATCGGGCACGACATGCCGGTCGAGGACAGGATGCACTGGCCGCACATGCGGCAGTCGAACATGAAGCCCTTTACGCGTTTTTCGACGAACTTGATCGGGGCCTCGACGCGCCCGTAGCCCAGGCCTTTCCACAAGGGATGCAGCAGCAGGAAGGTGTCGGCAAAACGTGCATAAAACCATTCGAGCAGGCGCGAATGGCGGATCGACCACAGCCTGATCGCAAACGAGCGCTGCACGCGCCGCTGCGGCGATACATCGGCCGGCTTGTAGTCAGACTTCGGCGCTGCTTTCTTGACCTGGGTGGCCTGGGTAACTGACGGCCCATCTTGCTTAGCAGGAGTGGCTTCAGACATTTTCTTTTCCGCCCGCCTTGACCAGAGCGACCAGCCGCTCGCGGTCATATTTCGTGTCGAGGTCCTGAAAGGCTTTTTCGACTTCGGCTTCGAGATCGTCGCTGACAGGAATGGGATCGGCCTTGCGCCATTCGGCCAGATAGTCGTCGGTGCCGCCGGCGCCGGTGCGCATGGCGCACATGTCGATGGCCTCGGTGAAGCGCAACGGCAGTTCGCGCTTGGCGTTCTGCCGGCCCTTCTTGACGATGACCTGGGCAGGGATGTCGCGCCAGTAGACGACGATAAGATCGGCCATGAATTCTCGCTCCTCGAACTATCGAGCATTGCCGCATGCGCCGAGGGGCCGCTTGTTATGGGACGACGCGCGCGCATTCAAAAGCGACGCATTTCAATGTCGTAAAATGAAAGGTGCGTTTATTCGTTTGCGGCGTGTGCCGGCGGCAGGGTCGGCGTGCCGAAAGAGCCGTCGTGCCTTACGCGGTTCGGGACTGAAAAAACCTACCAGATTCCGGTTCTGAGGCCGGTCCAGACATAGAACCAGATCGTCGGATGATACCACAGTTTCGAAGGCAGGCCGGGATCGATCGTCGTCAGTTTTCCTGCCAGTGCATCGCGGACGGCCTCGACACAGATGTCGCGCGAGAACGCCGTCTGGCGTAGCGCGTGACTTGAGATGGTGTCGCCTCTTTTCGATCTGCCGCGCGCCTGCTTCAGCACGCCGCCGGTGTCGACGCCGGCGTCGACGAGGTGGACAGTCGTGCCGAAATTCTGCGCATCGCCCGATACCAGAGCCCAATAGCCGCCATTCATACCGCGATATTTCGGCGTGATACCCGCATGGTAGTTGAGCACCGGGCAAGGCATTTTGCTCAGCATCTCAGCCGAGATCAGTCGGCAACCGTTGAGCAGCACAACGCCTGGCTGGATCTTCTGGATGGCCTGCAGGCATTCAAGCCCATTGGCCGAGGCCACTTGGATGATCTGCTGGCCCGGTCGCGGCTCGACCTCCAGCTTCTCCTCTGCAATCAACCGCTCGGCATGGCCTGCCAGGAACCGCTTGCCCAACCTGCTCAGCACCATCGTGCCCAACTGGCCCATGGCCGAGATCCAGCCTTGGCGGCGAGCCCGACCACGCAGCAATTGCTTTTTGGATTCAGGGGTTTCGAGGACGACGCTGACAGGACCAACGCGATCGGCGATTGCGTTGATCATAGCCCAGACATGCTGGCCGCCGCCGGTCACGACGACGATCGGCGCGCTGGTTGCAACCGGTGAAGACATAGCCTGTTTCCCTGCCTTGTACGCGGTCGCCTGCCGCATGCTGCTGGCCGGAATTTGTGCCGGAATGGGGTTAAATCTTGATGACCACGCTCAGCGCTTGAATTCGATGATGTCGAGCTTCGATTCGTAGTAGGGGGCGGGAAGTTCGATACGCCATTCCTTGGCGCCGGTGCGGAAGGCATAGCCGACCTGGTCGGACTGCGGGCCGCTGCCATAGGGTTTTGCCCGATCGTTGTTGACGGAGCCGGAGCCGAGATAGATCGCGCGCTTCTCGCTGTCGTCGAAAAAGCGGCCCTGGGTTCGCTGCGAGCCGCTGATCTTTTCCAACCGCCAGCCGGAACCATCGTCGGTCACCTTGCACTTGAACCAGCCATAGATGACGAGCGGGCTCAAGCCGCCTGCCTTGATGGTGCGGCACTGCCAGTTGCCGGTCAGGTCCTTGTTTGAGAACGAAACCAGCGGCTTCGCCAGCAAGGCATCGAGCTGTTTGACCTCGGCCGGGTCGCCCGCCTTCGCCTCGGCAAGCGCTGCCTTGCGCGTCTCGCCATATTTGTCGAGGCGGACCTTGTCAGCAGGCGTGATCAGCTTCTGCACCGCGCCGTCGGCAATGGCGGGTAGGGTGCAGCAGAGCAGGCCGATGACGGCGAAAAGGGGACGAAGCATCATCTGGAACTCCCTGAGTCAAAAAAATGGCAGTCGATATCCGGAGCGGCGGCGCTGTTGGCTGGCGGCGCTCAGGGCGGAGAATGGGCTAGCCTAGCGCAACTGCGCTCAGGCGACCTGCGCCGCTTGCGCCATCCCGGCCATCAGGTCGCCGTAGCCGGTCGGGCGCCGCTCATAGGCGAGACCGAGCAGGCTTGCTGCCTTTTCCGCGACCTTGTCGAGCTCCGGATCGTCGGTCTGGGCGAGATAGACCAGCTTCTCGTAATTGCCGAAATAGTCCTTGATCAGCTCCGGGTGCTTGTCGAGGCCGAGCGGCTTCATGAAGAAGGCGTCGAACTGACGGCACAGGAAGTCCGTCATGTAGAAGGACATCATGTCGTCATCGGCGATTTTCGCGTAGGCCTCCATGCCTTGATAGAAGGCGAAGCAATGCGGTCCGGCCATGCGCTCGACGCCATGCTTCTCCAGGACGCGGTCGAGCAGGCCACCGGTGCCGCAATCGGCATAGCCGACAAAGATGTGCTCGTAACCCTCCGCCTTGGCCTTCTCGATCGCCTTGTCCATGGCGGGCGCGATACGGTCGGGGTAGAAATGAAACTCCGCCGGCAGGCAGGTCAATTCGAGGTGACTGAGGCCGAGCCGTTCCTTGACGGCCAAGACCTCGCGCGCAATCATCCCGCAGGCGATGACGAGCAGCCTGTCGCCTTGATTCGGTTTCGTTTTCTGTGTCTTGGCCATGGAACCAGTCAAAGCCGGCTTTCGTTGCTGTGGGGCTAATTTATCTATTGGGGGAGATACCGTCCATGAAACTGCTACGCATCGCACCGATTGCCATTCTTGCCTGTGCCCTGGCCCTTTCCGCTTGCGCGAACACCGTCCGCGGCGTCGGCAAGGACGTCAAATCGACGGCAAGAGCGGTCAAGGACACTGTCGCCAACTGATCGGCAACCTCGTCTATCATCTGGGAACAAAAAAGCCGCGCTGCAAGGCGCGGCTTTTCTTGTCTGTCCATCCTGATGCCTTGGGTCAGGCCGAAGCGCGGACGTTGTGCTTGCGCTTCATGAAGTCCTTGGCGGTCTCGACCGCCACTGCGGCATCGCGGCAATAGGCGTCGGCGCCGACGGCCTTGCCGAATTCCTCGTTGAGCGGCGCGCCGCCAACCAACACGACATAGTCGTCGCGAATGCCCTTTTCCTTCATCGTGTCGATGACGACTTTCATGTAGGGCATGGTCGTGGTCAAAAGCGCCGACATGCCGATGATGTCGGGCTGGTGCTTTTCGATCGCATCGAGATACTTCTCGACCGCATTGTTGATGCCGAGATCGATGACGTCGAAGCCGGCGCCTTCCATCATCATGCCGACGAGGTTCTTGCCGATGTCATGGATGTCGCCCTTGACGGTGCCGATCACCATCTTGCCCTGCTTCGGTGCGCCGGTGGCGGCGAGCAGCGGACGCAGGATGAACATGCCGGCCTTCATGGCGTTGGCCGACAACAGCACTTCGGGGACGAACAGGATGCCGTCGCGAAAATCCTCGCCGACGATGCGCATGCCTTCGACCAGCGCCTCGGTCAGCACCTTGTAGGGCACCCAGCCGCGCTCCAGCAGGATGTTGGTGCCTTCCTCGATCTCTTCCTTCAGCCCGTCATAGAGATCGTCGTGCATCTGCTGCACCAACTCGTCGTCGGAAAGTTCAGAAAGGATGATCTCGTCGTCGGACATTTTAATCCAGCTCCTCACGGCATCGCGACTGCGTCGCAAGGCACAAAATATTAGCGTTCATACCTAACCCGCAACGGGCGGGTATCCATAGCTGATTTGCGACTTCCCGCAAAAGGAAAGCGACTGGAAAATCTATTGGTTTTCTTGTCGATTTTGCGACAGGCGTTGGCGCGGACGGGCCGTTTCGAATAGGGTGCATGGCTACGATCCGGCGAAAGCCGCGCCATGCGGCCGCAACGGTTACGGACCAGCCATCGTCAGGCCAGGCCATATTCAGGGAAGAGCGATCATGAGCGAACACGCGGCAGTCGACCAGGAAGCGTCAAACGCACGGCGTGGACGCGCTGCCAGCGGCGGCGCGGCGGCAAGGCGCGCGGCGCGTTCGGGCGGTGGCCCTGGCACGCAGCTCACCTACATCAAGCGCAAGATCAACGTCTATGAGGTGCTCGACGAGGAAGGCCTGGCGCTGATCGAGAAGAACACCGACACGGTGCTCGAAGAGATCGGCATCATCTTCCGCGACGACGCCGAAGCGCTGCAGCTGTGGAAAGAGGCCGGCGCCGACGTCAAGGGCGAGCGCGTGCATTTCCCGAAAGGGCTTTGCCGTTCGCTGCTCAAGACCGCGCCGTCCGTCTACACCCAGCATGCTCGCAATTCGGAACGCTCGGTGCAGATTGGCGGCAACGCCACTGTCTTCGCGCCGGTTTACGGCCCGCCCTTCGTGCGCGACCTGGACGGTGTCAGGCGCTATGCGACGATCGAGGATTTCCAGAATTTCGTGAAGCTCGCCTATATGGCGCCGTCGATCCACCATTCGGGTGGCACGGTCTGCGAGCCGGTCGATGTGCCGGTCAACAAGCGCCATCTCGACATGATCTACAGCCACATCAAATATTCCGACAAGCCGTTCATGGGCTCGGTCACCGCGCCGGAGCGGGCTGAAGATACGGTGGCGATGGCCAAGATCGTGTTCGGCGACGATTTCGTCGAAAACAACACCGTGCTGACCAGCCTGATCAATGCCAACTCGCCGATGGTGTTCGACGAGACCATGCTTGGCGCGCTGAAAGTCTACTCGCGCCACAACCAGGCCTGCATCGTCACGCCGTTCATCCTCGCCGGCGCGATGAGCCCGGTGACGGTCGCCGGCACGCTGACGCAGGTCCTGGCCGAAGTGCTGGCCGGCGCCTCGTTCACACAGCTCATCCGGCCGGGCGCGCCGGTGCTGTTCGGCACCTTCGCCTCGTCAATCTCGATGCAGTCGGGTGCACCGACCTTCGGCACGCCGGAGCCGTCGCTGGTGTCCTATGGCGCGGCCCAGCTCGCACGCCGTCTCGGCCTGCCGTTCCGCACCGGTGGTTCGCTCTGCGCATCCAAGGTTCCGGACGCACAGGCGGCCTACGAAAGCGCCAACACGCTGAACTCGACGATCCTTGCCGGCACCAATTTCGTGCTGCATTCGGCCGGCTGGCTCGAGGGCGGGCTGGCGTCCTGCTATGAAAAATTCATGATGGACATCGACCAGCTCGGCATGACGCAGAAATTCTCCGAAGGCGTCGACCTTTCGGAGAACGGCCAGGCGATGGATGCCATCCGCCAGGTCGGGCCGGGCAGCCACTATCTCGGCTGCGACCACACCCAGGCCAATTTCCAGACCGCCTTCTACCGTTCCAACATCGCCGACAACAATTCCTACGAACAGTGGCTGGCCGAGGGCGAGAAGACCGCGCCGCAGCGCGCCAACGAACTCGCCCGCCGCTGGCTGGAAAGCTATGAGGCGCCGTATCTCGACCCGAGCATCGACGAAGCGCTGAAGGAGTTCATCGCCAAGAAGAAGGGGTCGATGCCCGACGCCTTCACTTGAAAGGAGCCCGAGTCAGGCGGGGCTAAAGTCGCCAACATCATCCACAAGGAAGTCTGGCGGAGTGCTTTCTCCGATCCGGACAAGAACGGATGATTGCGCGCGGCATGATCGAAGAGATCACGGCCGCGTTTGGCGCCAACAGCCTCATCCTGCGCGGTGGTTTTGTTTTTCCCTGCAACGAACTTGTTCCTCATGGCGCCTCGGGCGCGCCGGCAAGGTCCGTGCTGCTGGTGGGGCAGGCGGGGGCGGCACCCTGGCTGCATTTCCTGCGCTGGCGGGAGCAACAGTCACAGACAATCGCCAATCCGCTTGACAGCTGGTCGCGGCAGGTCATCGGCGATGTGGCGGAAAAGTTCGGCGCGCGCGCGGTTTCGCCGTCGGACAAGCCGTATCTGCCGTTCCAGCAATGGGCGATGCGGGCGGAGGGGTTAAAACCGTCGCCGCTTGGCATTCTCATGCATCCGCAATACGGGCTTTGGCATGCCTATCGCGGTGCGCTGCTGTTCGAGGACGAGATCGCGTTTCCGGAGCAGGGCGAGGCAATCCATCTTTGCGATGCCTGCGTCGAGAAACCCTGCGTGAAATCCTGTCCGGTCGACGCCTATTCCGTGGAAGGGTTTGCCTATCAGGCCTGCCTGGCGCATGTGCGGGGAGTTGGCGAGCCGTGCCGCAGCGGCGGCTGCCTTGACCGCAATGCCTGTCCCTATGGCACGGAATATCGCTATCCGCCGGAGGTTCAGGCCTTCCACATGGCAAGTTTTTCACGGGCCGCCAACTGATCAACGCCACGCTTGGGAAGCTTCCATCTCGATCAGTAGCTTGACGGAAGCCAGAAGCGGGCCTATTCATCAAGTCATCTGATGACTTGATGAATAGGCCGATGCAACCTGCTATCCGAACCAATCTCACCGACAGCGCGACCGGGAGCCTGCGTGCTGAAATCGTTGGCGGCCGCTGGGGCGTCGGCGAGCGTATTCCGAATGAAGCGGCCCTCAGCGACCTCTTGTCGGTCAGCCGCGGCACGGTGCGCGAGGCGGTGAGGGTGCTCGTCTCGCAAGGCTTGCTGGATACGCGGCAAGGCTCGGGCACCTATGTGCGCTCGACCGTCGATTCGTCAGCAGCGCTCGACCGCGTCAAGCGCACCGGCTTGCGCGACCAATGGGAGGCGCGGGCAGCGCTCGACCTGGAGGCCGCACGGCTTGCCGCGTTGCGTCACACGCCCGCCGATCTCGACCGGATGCGCCGGCTGCTGGCCGAGCGCGGTACCGTCGCCGACGGCGGCAGCGAAGCCTTCATCCGGCGTGATCTGGCTTTCCACAAATCGGTCGTCGCGGCGTCCGGCAACAGAGCGATGATGGAGCTCTACGACTTCTTCACTGCCGCCATCAGCGAAACCATCCATGCCACCATCGACGGCGAATTGCCTGAACCGGACCGGCAGGCACACACGGCCATTGTCGACGCCATCGCCGCGAACGATCCGGACCATGCGGTTGCCGCCGCCCGCGCTTTCATGGCGCCGGTGCTTGCCCAGCTTGAGAGACTGCTTTCCCAATGAACCAGACATTTCGTCAACCTGGCCTGACGGCGCAATCCGCGGCCGTCGAGGGGCTGGACCTCATCGATGCCGAAGCTGATAGCCTGCCGAAGCCGCAGCCGCCCGAACTGCGCAGCCGAGCCGCGCGCATCGTGCTTGGCGCCAGCCTTGTGCTGATCGCCTTCAATTTGCGGCCGCTGTTTTCCAGCCTCTCGGTGCTGTTGCCCGAGGTGATGCAGGCGACCGGTCTCTCAACGACTGGCGCCAGTCTGCTGACCACGCTGCCGGTTCTGTGCCTCGGCCTGTTCGCCCCCTTTGCGCCAAAACTTGCCCAGCGCTACGGGGCCGAACGCACCTTGCTCGGTGCGCTTGTGCTGCTGGCGCTGGGAACCGGGCTGCGCTGGTTCGGTTCGGTGCCGCTGCTGTTTGTCGCGACCTTCCTTGCTGGCGGCGCCATTGCCATCGGCAACGTGCTTTTGCCGGGCCTGGTCAAGCGCGATTTTGCCGGCAGCACCGCCGTCATGACCGGGCTTTACACCATGGCTCTGTGCGCCGGCTCGGCCGCTGCCGCCGGTCTTACGCTGCCGATCGAACATTTTGTCACGGGCTCATGGTCAGGCGCGCTGGCTGCATGGGCCGTGCCGACATTGCTCGTGCTGCTGATCTGGATCCCGCAGGCGCTCAGCAGCCGGCGGCAGGTCAGCCATCGCGGCTTTCGCGTCGTCGGCCTCTGGCGCGATCGCCTGGCCTGGCAGGTGACGCTGTTCATGGGGCTGCAGTCGGCACTTGCCTATTGCATCTTCGGTTGGCTGGCGCCGATCCTGCGCGAGCGCGGCTTCGACGCTGCCACCGCCGGCGCCATCGCTTCGGTGTCTGTCATGGCGCAGGTCGTCACTTGCCTTGCCGTGCCCTCCATCGCGGTGCGGCTCAAGGACCAGCGTGGTATCAACGTGGCGCTCGTCGGCATCGCGGTTGTTGCGCTGCTCGGCATCCTGTTCGCACCAACCTCGACCGTGCTGTTCTGGGCGGTTCTGCAAGGCATCGGGCAGGGCGGCCTGATCGCCGCCGCCATGACCCTGATCGTGCTGCGCTCTCCGGATTCGCATGTCGCGGCGCATCTTTCGGGCATGGCGCAAGGTGTCGGCTATGTTCTTGCCGCAACCGGCCCGCTGCTGGTCGGCCTGATCCGCGGCTGGACCGGCAGTTTCTCGGAATCGGCCTTCCTGTTTGTCGCGCTCGGACTGGGGGCGGCCATCATGGGGTTTGGCGCCGGGCGTGCGCTGCATGTCGGCGCCAGGACCGTGCGCGTCGACGGCCAAGATTGATCCGCACGCCTCACGCTAGCCTGCACGAAATGTTGACCCCCACGTTCAGGCAATGTCTTGCCGTTGTCGCATGCGCGGATATGTATCGCGCATCTGACCAACGGAGCATGCGATGACTAAGCAGGACCTTCGGATCAAGACCCGTGACGGTGTGTCGAAGGCCGGCCTGTTCCGCTCGGCCAAGGGCTCCTCGGCCAGGGCCGGTGTCATCCTCTATCAGGACGCCTTCGGCCCGCGCCCGGCGCTGGACGGCATGGCCGAGCGCTTGGCGAGCGAGGGCTATGCGGTGCTGGTGCCGGACCTGTTCTACCGCAATGCGCCCTACGGGCCATTTGACGCCAAGACCGCTTTCACCGAGGAACAGACCAAGGCAGCATTGATGGCGCTGGTCACCGGCACGACGCAGGAGATGACCATCAGCGACAGCGCCGCATTCCTCGATGCGCTCGCCGGCGAAGGCGTCACCGGGCCGATCGGCACCGTCGGCTATTGCATGGGCGGCGCGCGGGCGCTGAACGTCGCCGCGGCCTACCCCGACAGGATCAAGGCAGCCGCCAGTTTCCATGGCGGCAATCTCGCCAGCGATGCCGGCGACAGCCCGCACCGCAAGGCCGCCACCATCAAGGCGCGTGTCTATGTCGGCATGGCGGGCGTCGACAGGAGTTTTCCGCCGGAGCAGTCGACGCGATTGGCCGAGGCGTTCAGGGAAGCGGAAGTCGATCATGTGCTGGAGAATTATGTCGGCATGGCGCATGGCTGGTGCGTGCCCGATCACAGCGTCTATGACGAAACCGGCGCCGAGCGCCATTGGAAGCGATTGACGGCGCTGTTCGCCGAAACGCTGGTCTGAGTTTTCGCGCGGCTGTTCTTGCCTGTTGGCGACCCGACCCGTTCGCGGTATCAGGCAGCCTGAATGATGCCCCCCGAATTGGGCAGGGGCCGAGCGGGAACAACTGGCCTGGTGCAATCCTACGATGTCGTGATCATCGGCGCTGGCGCCGCTGGAATGATGTGCGCCATGGAGGCCGCCAAGCGGGGCCGCTCGGTGCTGATCCTCGACCACGCTGCAACGCCTGGCGAAAAGATCCGTATCTCCGGCGGTGGCCGGTGCAACTTCACCAACATCCACGCCAGTCCGAAGAACTTTATCTCGGGCAATCCGCATTTCTGCATCTCGGCGCTCAGCCGTTACACGCAACGCGACTTTATTGCGCTCGTCGACCGGCACAAGATCGCCTATCATGAGAAGACGCTGGGGCAGCTGTTCTGCGACGGCTCCGCGCGGCAGATCATCGACATGCTGGTTTCGGAAACGCAGGGCCGGGGCGTCGATCTGGCACTCTCTGCCGAGGTCAGGGATGTCAGCAAAACCGTGGAAGGGGTCGTGCTCACCCTCTCCACCGGCACGGTCACTTGCCAGTCGCTGGTCGTGGCGTGCGGCGGCAAGTCGATCCCGAAAATGGGAGCGACGGGTTTCGGTTACGAGATTGCCGAGCAGTTTGGCCTTGCCATCGTCGAAACGCGGCCGGCGCTGGTGCCGCTGACTTTCGATGCCAAAACGCTCGAGCGGCTGGCGCCCCTGGCCGGCAACGCGGTCGACGCGGAAGTCAGCTGTGGCAAGACGCGGTTTGCAGAGGCCATGCTGTTCACACATCGCGGCGTCAGCGGGCCCTCCATCCTGCAAATCTCATCCTATTGGCGCGAGGGCGACGAAATCCGCATCGCCATGCTGCCCGGGGTCGATGTGGCGGACCTCATCCGCACCGCCAAACGTTCCAATGGGCGGCAGGCGGTGCAGACAGTGCTCGCAAATCACCTGCCGAAACGGCTCGCACAATCGATCGCCGAGCGCACCGGGTTCGACGGCAACCTCGCCGATCTTTCGGACGCCCAGATCAAAACCGTCGACGCCGCGGTCAACGACTGGCGCATCAAGCCGGCGGGTTCCGAGGGATACCGTACCGCCGAAGTGACGTTGGGCGGGGTCGACACCAACGGACTGGACCAGAAGACGATGCAGGCGAAATCCGTGCCGGGCCTGTTCTTCATTGGCGAAGTGGTCGACGTGACGGGTTGGCTGGGCGGTTACAATTTCCAGTGGGCGTGGTCGTCGGGCTGGGTGGCGGGGCAGGTGTGTTGAGATTCAGGTGATGCCGGCCCGCAAACGCCGGTGTCCTGCGCTTCCCCGTCCTACTGCGTCGCAGTAGAACTGTGCTCGCGTACTTCAAGTACGCTCCGGTCCGGTTCTCGGAAACCGCCGTTTTCGGTTCGGCCTGACCTGAATCTCAACACGCCTTGAGCCGCCATGCAGCAAAAAATCTTTGCATCACCCCAAGGATTAGCCATTAGCCTTCGTCCAACTGACAAATGATGGCGATGATGCTGGATGAGAGCGAAGCCTCCGACGCCGAACTGATCGGGCGGGCGAAGGGCGGAGACAGAGGGGCCTTCGGCACATTGCTGGAGCGCCACTACGACTTCGTCTATCGTGCCGCCTATCGCTGGTGCGGCAAGAAGGCCGATGCCGAAGACATCGCCCAGGAAGTCTGCGTTCGGCTCGGCAAGGCGATCCGCGACTATCGTGGTGGCGGCGCCTTCACGACATGGCTCTATTCCGTGACGATGAATGCGGCGCGTGACATGATGCGCAAGACCGCGCGCGAGACGGTGAAGACAGAGGCTTACGGCGTCCATGCGCTGATTTCCGGCGAGGCGCCGGCCGAGAGCGAGGATCCGGCCGAGGCGCTCTGGGCGGCGGTGCGGCAGCTGCCGGACAAGCAGCGCGACGCCGTGCTGCTTGTCTATGGCGAGGGCTTGAGCCACGCGGCCGCCGCCGAGGCGATGGCGATCTCGGAGACGACGGTTTCCTGGCACATCCATGAAGCGAAGAAACGGCTGAAGACGCTGATGCGCTCGGCCGGGGAAGTGTGACCATGGTCGACGACAACGAACTCAACAGACTGCGCGATATCGCAGCACCGGCGCCGGGCGAGAGCGCGAAGGCGCGCGCGTTTGAGGCCGCCCTGCGCGCCTATGATCAGGAAAATATTTCTGCCGTCACCCAAGGATCGACCCGCGGCCTTCGTCTCACAGAGCGAGCACAAAAGCTCTGGAGCGAGATCATGCAAAAGAAACTCATTGCCACGCCGGCCATTGCCGGGCTCATCGCCCTGCCGATCGCCGGATACGCCACCTTCCATCTGCTGAGGGAACAGCCGCCCAAAGTCGGCGGCGACGAGAAGATCACCGAGACGCTGGCCGACAAGCCGGCAACCTTGAAGCCGACCGAGCCGAAGCAGGCTCCAACCGAACTGGCGAAGGACAAGAAGGCCGACGCGGATGTCGAAAGCCGCAACGCGACCGACGCGCTTGTAGCGCCGGCTTCGCCGCCCAAATCCGAATCGGCCCAGGCCGGTGGCGCCGCTCAGCAAACTGCGGCGGAGCGCGGGGTGGTGGCCGAGCCGGCACCGCCGGCGCCGACGGGGGAGTTCGCGCTGGATGGAACTGTAAACGCGCCCAGCACATCGCGGGTCGCCCGCATGCCGGCTGCCGAGTCCAAACTGATGGCGCCACAGCCCACCGTGGCACCGGCGGATCAGATCGCGCCGCAAGAGGAAAACCGCAACCGCATCGAGGGCGTCAAGACCAATCCGGTGCACGCGGCACTGGAAGATCCGGTTTCGACCTTCTCGATCGACGTCGACACCGCATCCTATTCCTTCGTGCGCCGTTCGTTGAAGGAAGGCTCCGTGCCGCAAGCCGACACGGTACGCGTCGAGGAGATGATCAATTACTTCCCCTATGATTGGAAGGGGCCCGACTCGGCTTCGACGCCATTCAACTCGACCGTCAGCGTCATGCCGACGCCGTGGAACGAGCACACCAAGCTGATGCATGTCGCCATCAAGGGCTTCGACATCAAGCCGACCGAGCAGCCGAAGGCCAATCTGGTGTTCCTGATCGACGTCTCGGGCTCGATGGACGAGCCGGACAAGCTGCCGCTGCTAAAATCGGCATTCCGGCTGCTGGTCAGCAAGCTGAAGGCCGACGACACGATCTCCATCGTCACCTATGCCGGCGAGGCCGGCACCGTGCTGATGCCGACCAAGGCCGCCGAGAAGGACAAGATCCTCAATGCCATCGACAATCTGACGCCCGGTGGCTCGACCGCCGGCGAGGCCGGCATCAAGGAGGCCTACAAGCTTGCCCAGCAATCCTTCGTCAAGGATGGCGTCAACCGTGTGATGCTGGCCACCGATGGCGACTTCAATGTCGGCCAAAGCGACGACGATGATCTCAAGCGCCTGATCGAGCAGGAGCGCAAGAGCGGTGTCTTCCTGTCGGTGTTCGGCTTCGGCCACGACAATCTGAACGACCAGATGATGCAGACCATTGCCCAGAACGGCAACGGCACCGCAGCCTATATCGACACGCTGGCCGAGGCGGAGAAGGTGCTGGTCGAGGATGCCTCCTCGACGCTGTTCCCGATCGCCAAGGATGTGAAGATCCAGGTCGAGTTCAACCCGAACAAGGTCTCCGAATACCGCCTGATCGGCTACGAGACCCGGGCGCTCAACCGCGAGGATTTCAACAATGACCGCGTCGATGCCGGCGATATCGGCTCGGGCCATTCGGTCACCGCGATCTACGAGATCACGCCGAAGGGCAGCGGCGGCGAGCAGATCGACCCGCTGCGCTATGGCCAGGCTACTGTCAACAATGGCGGCGTCGCCAATGCGGACGAATATGCCTTCGTCAAGATCCGCTACAAGCTGCCGAACGAAGACATCTCGAAGCTGATAACCACGCCGGTGACATCGGCCAACGAGGTGGCGTCCTTCGACCAGGCCAGCACCGACCAGCGCTTCTCCGTCGCGGTTGCCGCCTTCGGCCAGAAGCTGCGCGACGAGGATGCGACCGCGAAGTTCGGTTACGACAAGATCATGGAGATTGCCACTGCCGCCCGAGGAGCCGACCCGTTTGGGTACAGGTCAGAGTTCCTCTCACTCGTGCGCCTTGCCTCGGCGCTGGGCGGTAACCGGTAGTGGCGATGACGGCCGGTTTCTTTCAGATGGGATCGTTCTGATACGGGAAACCGGCCTACGCGCGGGTGAGGCAGGCCGGCGAGGGATTCATTCCCTTGCCGGCCTTTTTTTTGGATCCGTTGATATTCAGGTGATGCCGGCCTGACCTGAATCAACGAATCCTAGGCGCGGCGTTTGCGATCGTTAAACTTCGCGGTATTTCCGGTACCGGATCGCAATGTCCTCTTGTTACACCGGGCATGTTTACAGGGCTTGAGGGAGCCGGAATTGCAGATCAGGACTATCGCCAACTCGCCACCGCCGGCACGAGACGCCTCGGCGGTCTCATCGGCCCCATCAGCCGAATCGAGGCGCATCAGCGACGATGTTGCGCAGGCGCGTCACACCGCCATGTCGGCGCTGACCAACGATCGCTTCCGCGCCATGCTAGAACAGATCACCGATCCGGCGTCATCCGGCACGCTGATGACAATGCGCAGCGACAATGTCGTCGATTTCAAGTCGGCGCAGTCGAGCTACGCCGACAACAGCGAATAATCGAGAATATCGAGTCAGGCCCGGCTGCGGCGGCGCTCGCGGCGGGCTTCGCTGGTCTCAGCGGTGTTTTCCGTCGCCACCTTGTTGCGCATCGGACCGATGCGCTCGACGATCGCCGCTACAGTCGGGCGATCCGCCTTGGTGTGGGCGTCGAGCGCCTTGCGCATCGCGGCAAGGTGCTGGAACGAGGTGCCGCAGCAGCCGCCGACGATCTTGGCGCCGGCATCGACGGCGAGACGCACATAATCCGCCATCAGCTCGGGCGTGCCGGAGTAATGGATCTCGGTGCCGCGGAATTCGGGAATGCCGCAATTGCCCTTGACGATCACGGTCGCCTGCGGCTTCGCCTCCGTCATGTCGAGCAGCGATGCCAGGATATCCGAGGCGCCGACGCCGCAATTGGCGCCAACGCCGAGCGGTGCTTCAGACAGCCCGTCGACGACGCCGTGGATATCTTTCGGCAGCAGGCCCATCATGGTGCGGCCGGCGGTGTCGAAGGAGCCGGTATAGGTGTAGGGGAGGCCGACGCGGATGGCGGCTTCGGCGGCGGCGCGGATTTCGTCGGGCGCCGACATGGTCTCGATCCAGGCGACTTCGGCGCCGCCTTCCTTGAGGCCTTCGATCTGCTCGGCAAAGGCGTCGACCGCCTCGTCATAGGTCATGGCGCCGAGCGGCACCAGCAATTCGCCGGTCGGGCCGACGGAGCCGGCGACGATCACCTTGCGGCCGGCCTTGTCGGCGACGGCGCGGGCGATCTCGGCGGCGCGCTTGTTGAGCGCATGCACTCGGTCCTGCGCATGGTGGAGCTTCAACCGATGACGCGTGCCGCCGAAGGAGTTGGTCAGGATGATGTCGGCGCCGGCATCGACGAAATTCTGGTGCAGGCTGGTGATGGTGTCTGGCGCCGTCTCGTTCAGCAACTCCGGCGCCTCGCCGGCCTCCAGGCCCATGGCGAACAAATTGGTGCCGGTGGCGCCATCGGCCAGCAGCACGCCCTTTTCAGCCAGCAAGGCATCGATCGGATTGGTCGTCGTCATCGGATTGGCTTTCGTGTTTCGAATTCGAATAAGGATATAAAGAAGTCTTTATGTCCAGTCAATGATTTGCCGCGACCTTCCGGCTGGATTGAAGCCCTTGCTCACGATCCGGACGTGATCTCGACCGCGATTTCGGTGCAGACCCCGCCATTGGTCGGGTAATAGTCGACCGAGCAGGCGATGACCACCAGAAGCAGGTCCTGTTCGGCACGCAACGTCACGTTGCCGCCGGGCGGATTGATCGAGGCCTCGACCACCAGCCTGCCGTCCGCTTGCGGCAGGGAGTTCTGGAAAAGATCAACTGGGTCAGGGGCAAAGGACAGCGATATGCCCTCTGCGGCCAACGCCTGCATCAGATTGTCCCGGCAGTTCGGGTGGTTGGGAAAACCGGCGCGCTCGTAAAGCGCGCTGTCGCAGGCGCGGGGTAGAGCATGTCATGCGGGCCGGGCGATGCGTTCTCGACCAATGTCAGCATCGGCTTGGCGGCGGCGCTGTAGAAATGGTCGCCTATCCCCGGAAAGAGCTGCTCAGTGATGTCGCGGGTCTGCGACGTGCTCAACCAGTCGAGCTGATCCCCGGTGGCGAAGGCCCAGAGATCGGCGACCTGTTGTCCCTGCGGGTCGATGATACGGATGAGATCGCCGCGTTTGACATGGATCGAGCGGCCCGATTGAGGAGGGACGACGATACGGCGTGGGTCTGGCATGGGCTGTCCTCTGGCAATGCGGTTGACTTGGCCCTCGGCCATATCACTGGCCAAGGCCTGTCGAATGACCACGATTGCGGTCGCTCAGACAGAGCCTGATAGGAACGACATGCCGGCCAGATTGCGCGCGTAGGCGGCGGCTTCGTGCGGGTTGATGTCGGCGGCGCGGATCAGATTGTCGAAATGCTGGGTCAGCGCCTGGATCGGCTGGGTGGCGTTCAGCACCACATACATGTCGCCAACATAGATGGCGGCGCGGTAGGGGCCGAAGATGGTCAACGGGATCGAATAGCGCATGCGGCCGTCGTAGAGAAACAGGCGGAAGGTCGGGTAGAGATCGTCGAGCAGCGTCGCCATATGCGCGAGCTGCTGCCGGCGGTCAGCCTCGGGAAAACGATCCCAGACGCCGAGGCCGCGCGCGAAAATCTCCAGCGTGTGACGCGGCATGCAGACTTCCATGTCGGTTTCCGGGCGCCGGTTGTATTCGATGCGATACTGGGTCTCGCTGGCCTGCGCCAGGCGGCTCCTGTTGGTGATGTTGGCCTCGTAGTCGACCAGCGCGCGGGTTCGCAGCAGGTCGGGGATGCCGGCCGGCACGTAGCGGATCTTGGTGCCCGCGGCCTCGGCGAACCATTTGGCGAGCAGGGTGCGGTCGAAACCGTCAGGCGCTTCCTCGATCTCCAGGCTTTCGCGGATTTCACCGGTGACGCCCTCGTCCTGGCTGAGGCCGAGCAGCCAGTCCAGCGACACCTTGAATTCGGCGGCGATGTTGAGCAGTGTTTCAGCACGCGGCAAGCGCGTCGAGGCGCCGGACATCAGCTGCGACAGCGCCGACCGATCGATGCCGACAGCTGACGCGAATGCCGACTGGTTGAGGTCGGAGCGTGTCAGGAGCAGCTTCAGACGCTCCCGAAAGATTGCTGATAGGTCGCGTTTGTCCATCGTGCCGTCCTCTGCATCTTGAGGAAAAATTTGCGCCGAAGCGACCCGGCGGGCTGTCTCAGGCGCAAATGAATCCCTAAGCTTGTTTACAATGTGTAACATGTGCAGTCAAAAATGCGCAATCGCAACATTTTGTACACTTTGTCTCGTTGAGTGGAATCACTTCTCCTGACACTATGCTGTCAGGAGCCACTGGGGGTTCCGGCGACTGAGGGACAGTGGTCGATAGCATGACAGGCAAGAGCATCAAGCGACGCAACGCACCGGCCATCGAATGGCCCACCGTGGTTCTCGCATTCTTCTGTTACGGAACATGGCTCGCCACCGGTTTCCTGCTCTGGCCCTCTCATCCCATCCTGGCGCTCGCCATCCTTGGCTTTACCCTGGCATTGCAATCGTCGATCATGCACGAAGTGCTGCACGGCCATCCGACGCGCAGCGCGCTGATCAATGAAGCCTTCGTCTTCCTGCCGATCGGCCTGGTCTGGCCGTTCCGCCGCTTCAAGACGCTGCACTTGCGCCATCATGCCGACGAGCGGCTGACCGATCCGCTCGACGACCCCGAGAGCTACTATCAGGCGCTGTGGCAGCATGACGATTTGCCGCCGCCGATGAAATTCCTCCTCAAGATCAACAACACCATGGCCGGCCGTTTCTTCCTCGGTCCCTGGCTGTCCTGCATCGGCTTCTTCGTCGAGGATGCCAAGCAGGTCACGGCCGGCGACAGAGCGATACGCAAAGCCTGGCTGCTGCATGCGATCGGGCTCGCCATCGTGGCGCCGGTGGTGCAATTCGGCTTCGGCATTCCGCTGTGGCTCTACATTCTGGCGCCGGTCTGGCTCGGCCAGTCGCTGATTGCGATCCGCACTTTTGCCGAGCATCAGTGGTCCGAGCATCCGGAAGGCCGCACGGTGATCATCGAGCGCTCGCCGCTGTCGTTCCTGTTCCTCAACAACAATCTGCACTTCGTCCATCACAAGACCCCGACAGTGGCCTGGTACAACCTGCCAAAACTGTTTCGCGAGCGTCGCGACGAATGGCTGCGGATGAACAATGGTTATGCCTATCCGAACTATTTCGCGCTGATCAAAGCCTACGCCTTCAAGGCCAAGGAGCCGATCGTGCATCCAGTGCTGCGGCGCGCGCCCGAGCACGGCCGGGCGTTCAAGCCACGCATCCGGGCGCGCAGCATCAATGGGCTTGGCAGCGCACCGGTTCCGGCCGAGCCGCCAAAGGAATAATCCCACGCCCGAAACCGTGTCGTCCAATTCTGCTTGGGCGCCGCGTTTTTGCGATTCTTTCCCCGGACATGATGGTTTGATATCGGCATGAGCGAATTGATTGCGGCATTGCCGATGTATGACTGGCCTGAAGTGCGCGGCGAGGTTGACGCGCAGTGGGCACGTCTGCGCGATGCCTTTCGCCAAAAGGGCCTGGATGCCCCGCAGACCATCGTGCGCCGCAATGGCGATCTGCCGCCGGTGCCGGGCGGCATTCGTGATGCCAAGGGTGCATTGATCGCGCCTGATCCAGCAACATTGCCGCCGGACGAACTCGATTTCCACCGGCTTTGGCTCCATCCGGCACTGTTGTTCGCGCAGACCTGCTGGGGACCGATGGAACTCGGCCTGTCCAGGCATGTGCAGGTGGTTGGCCAGCCAAGCTACGACGCCTACGAGGGCGGGCAGGGCGAGCTTTATTCGAGCGCCCTGGTGATGCGGGCAGGCGAGGGGCCTGAGGTTCGATCGCCCTCGGACGGCAGCGCCGTCATTCCGCTCGATCTGATCCGCGGCAAGCGCTTTACCCTCAACAGCCTCGATTCGATGTCCGGCATCATTGCGCTGACGCGCGACCTCGAGGCACAGGGCGAAAGCCTGAACATCTTTTCGTCGTGCAGCGAAAGCGGCGGCCATCGCGGCTCGATCGTCGCGGTCGCCGAAGGCAGGGCCGATGTTGCCGCGATCGACTGCGAAAGCTGGGCGCTTGCGCAGCGTTTCGAGCCGGCAGCGCGGAAAGTCGCGGTCGTCGGCTGGACGGCGCGGCGCAAGGGGTTGCCATTCATCACCGCCAGCACAACGCCGGAAACGACGGTCAGGGCGTTGCGCGATGTCGTTGCAAACCTGACCCGGTCCAAAGTCGGCGCTTAGGCGAACGCTAACCTACATTCGAAATTTCCACGTGCCTTAACCCGTGCCGGATGACTCTTAACGGGAGCGCAACCGGTCAGACTTAGCTTACCTAGAGTTGAGGCGACGGGACATAGGTCAATGGCAAACGGCGTCCTGAACAGGCCGGTGTTCAGCGCTGGGGTGGTGATCCTCGGCGCTTTGGCATTGGTCTGTTTGCTGTTCCCAGCCTTGGCAATCATTGCGGCGTTCAGCCTTATCGGGGCGCCGATCGCGTTTGCGATGCCGATCATCCCTCCGATCTTCATTTTCGTGGTGCTTGTCCGGCTGTTCAACAGAATGCTGGGGGAAGGCGCTGCCTTTGGATGGTTGAAAAGTTTCGCCTGCGCCGCCGCTTTGCTCGCCGTCATCCCTCTTGCGGTCAACGTCATGCTCGAATTGCGAGCGAGAAGCTACGTCTCGAAAGATATCGATCAGCTCAAGGGACCACTTTCCGCGACCACTCTTGCCGTGCGCGCGGCAGCCGATCCCGGCTTGCTTAGAACCGACACGCTTTGCAATGATTTTTGCCTGCGTGCGCTGCTGAGCGGTACGATCAAGCGGCTGATTGTCGTTGAGGCAAACAACGTCGGTGAGGCCATCAATCCTGCAGCCGTCGGCAAGGCGTTTCGGATGGAAAGGCGCGACGCCTGCCCGGCAATGAAACTCGGTCCCGGCGCCTATCCGATCAGGGGCGAAGGCGAAAAACCTACCTACGGACGCGCGATTGCGGCCGACCGCATGCTGCTGCAAATCGCCTCCGGCAATTGCCTTGTCGAAGAAAACGCCAAATTGGGCGAGGCGGATACGATCGTGTCGATCGGGCAGATCAAACATGGCGAAAATGCCTATGCCGCCGGACTCAATCCGCTGGCGGACACCGTTCAGGCCGACCGCATCAGTGTTTCTGTGCGGTCCGACAATGCCTACCGAGAGGTCTATCGTCGGACTGGTGTCGTCACCTACATGCTGTTTCCGCTGCTGTTGCCGACCTATGTCGGCGGCTACCAATTCGAACTCAGAACAGGATTCCAGCGATTCGCGCTGTACAAGAATATTGACAGCAGAAATAAGTACTACGTCGGCCCGGACCGCTCCGATGTATTCACCAAAACGTTCGGAATGAATCTCGCGCTCAGAGATGACGCGGCACCCAAAGCAAGAGATGCGGTTCTTGTCGCGGGCCTGGACCAGCCGGGTAAAATCAATCCGCTTATGGCGGACCTGACTAGCAATTTTTTCAAGGACATCGAGGCGAACAAGAAAATCGACGCCGCGGACGCGGAGCTGGTGCTCAGACTCCTCGCGGATTCGCGATTGCCGATCCCTCAGAATAGTTGGGCGCCGGTTTTGTATTCTCGCGGCATGGCGGGCGACGTTTCGGGGCGTTTTGGAAAGGTTCTGTTCGAGCGGTTGCGTGAAACCAAAATCGTCATAACGAGGGCTATTCCGTCTGGCGACGAACTCGATGCATCTCATGCGGCTGACGCCATCGCGAGGCTTCCTGACGAGGTCATCCGGTTGCACCGCGATGATCTGGAGTGGCTGGCCCGGCGGAAAATGCTGCGTATTCCGGCTTTCAGTGCGTTGGGTCGACTGAATGTGTTTGGCGCGGATGCCGTGCCGACCTTGCTTTATCTGATCGACGACGCATCCTGGTCCACCGGGCGCCCGGCGGGCGAATTGTGGCAACCCGATTATCTTGCCGGCTTGGTCGGACTTTGCGGTCTCGGCATCCAAGGGGCTTCGGCGATTGGACCGGTGTTTGACCGCCTCGACAGCGGCGCGATGGTTAAATCGGGTCACCCCTACAGAGACCTCACAATTCAGGCCCTTGTCGGCTTCGGCTCAAAACCCGAGGACGTCTGGAAACACTTGGGGGCAGGCGATAGTGAAGGCAGTCCAGAGATCAAACGCGCTCAATTCGATGCAAAGGTCGCCGCCGCACAGAAAAAGCGCGATTGCAGATATTGAAAAGAATGCGTTATTGGCCGAGCAGTCTCGCATCCAGCGGGTAGGTTGAAAGCTGCTCGTTGCCGCTGTCCGTGATCAGAATCTGCTCCTCGATCTTGACGCCCTCGCGCCCGCCAAGCCGGCCGATATAACTTTCCACGCACAGCACCATGCCTGGTTCGAGCACGCCGTCGGGCGTGTCCGGTGTCCAGTCGCTGGCATGCGGCAGTGTGGGGTATTCGTCGGCCAGGCCGACGCCGTGATAGAGGACGCCATAGCGGGTCGGGAAACAGTCCCCAGGCGGCACCGCCGAGCGTTCGACCAGATCGCGGAACGAGATGCCGGGCTGCATCAATTCAGTGTTGTGCGTGATCTGGTCGGCGGCAATGCGGAACAGATCGCGCTGTTCATTGGTCGGCTTTGCATCGCCGCACAGCCATGTACGCGACAGGTCGGCGCAGAAGCCATAGGGGCCGATCAGGTCGGTATCGAAGGCGACGAGGTCTCCGGCTTCGATGACGCGCGACGAACATTCCTGGAACCACGGATTGGTGCGCGGGCCTGAGGTCAGCAGCCGTGTCTCGATCCATTCACCGCCGCGCGCAATGTTGCCGCGATGCAGTTCGGCCCACAACTCGTTCTCGGAGATGCCCGGCTTCAGCGCCCGTTCCATCTCGCCCATCGCCGCCTCACAAGCGACGATGGCGCGGCGCATGGCGAGGATTTCGTCCGGCGATTTGATCAGCCGGGCGTTCTCCATCACCGCTTCGCCATTGCCGATGGAGATGCCAAGCCGCGCCAGTTCCTCGACGCCTTCCGGATTGATGTGATCGACCGCGATGCGGCTGTTGCCGCCGCCATGTTCTCTCACCAGGTCGGCGATGCCGGCGGCCCAGCGGCGGACTTTCTGCTCGGTCAGTTCGCCGCCATAGAGATACATCCACGAGATAGCCGGGCGCACCTCGTCGACGACGCCGGAATGGTCGGACAGATGCTCGCAGGAGAAATAGTCGAACAGCACCACCGGCCCTTCGGTGGCGACGAAACAATGCCGCGTCGGGTTGTGCGCCACCCATAGCTGCATGTTGGTCGAGTCGGTGGCGTAGCGGATGTTGACCGGGTCGTAGAGCAGGGCGCCGGCATAGCTACGGCGCTTCAACTCGGCGCGGATGCGCTCCAGCCGGTATTTGCGCATTGCCGGAAGATCGGGAGCGGCAATGCCTGCTGCCGCCCATTCTGTCTCAGCCTGCGCGCCATAGCCCAGCACATGCTGGTTGAGTGACACCGCCTTCTGGCGGGAGGCGTCACGCAGGGCCTCGATCGAGCCGGGTTCGAACGGCATGATCTTGCGGTGGCGACCGAAGCTCCCGCCCGATGTCTGGCTCACATCGTAACCTCAGCTCCGCATCTTCTCGCCGCTCGGGTCGAACGGTGCCTCGACATTGATGCGCGCAGGACGGCGATGTCCGAGGATCTCGATCTCGAAGAGGCCGGCGCTTTCATCCTCGGCCAGTGCCGCCGGCACATAGCCTTGCGCCATCGACTTCTGGACATAGTGGGCATAACCGCCCGACGTGACCCAGCCGACCACGCGCCAGTCGCCATCGACAATGCCGCGCACGGCGGACGCGCCTTCAGCGGCCCTGGAACCACGGATTTCCTTGCCTGATGTATCGAAGCGCGGCGCGCCGTAACCATGCGGCCTTTCCACGGAGCCAAAATCCTTGCTGACCTTGGCCCAGATCGGCTCGTCGCCCATGACGTCGGCATCGGCGGCGTCGACGATGAAGGAGACGCGGCGCAGTTTTGGTCCTTCCGCCTGTTCCTTGGCGGCAGCTTCGCGGCCGATGAAATCGTTCTTCTCGAGCTTGATGAAGCGGTCCATCGAGCCTTCGAACGGGCCGTAGATCGGGCGCAGCTCGCGGAACCAGGTCGGGAAGTTCTTTTCGAGGCGCATGGAGAGCAGGGCACGCATGCCGAAATCGACAAGGCCGAATTCCTCGCCGGCATCCTTGATCGCCTTGTACACCAGCCGCTCATAGGCCGGTGCCATCCAGATTTCGTAGCCGAGGTCGCCGGTGTAGGTGATGCGGTTGACCAGGCAGGGCGCGCCGCCGACCGCCATCTCGCGGAAGTCCATGAAGCGGAACGCCTTGGTCGAGATGTCGACGTCGACGAGCTTTTGAAGCAGGTCACGCGATTTCGGCCCGGCGATCGACAGGCCGACCAGCGTCTGGTCGAAGCGGTGGATGCGCACCGAACCGTCCTTCGGCAGATGCTTTTCGAACCAACGCATGTGGTATTTCTGCGCGGCCGACGAGCCCCAGATCATGAAGCGGTCTTCGCCGGCCTTGGCGATGGTGAAGTCGCCGATCAGCTTGCCGAATTCGTTGATCATCGGGGTGAGCACGATGCGGCCGGTTTTCGGCATGCGGTTGGTCATCAGCCGGTTGAGGAACTCTTCCGCGCCCGGTCCCGACACTTCGTATTTGGCGAAGTTGGCGATTTCGGTGACGCCGACGCGCTCGCGCGTGGCGCGCACTTCCTCGCCGATCGGGCCAAAATCGTTGGAGCGATGGAAGGAGATGATATCCCTGGGCTCCTTACCCTTTGGCGCGAACCACAGCGGGGTTTCCAGGCCCCAACTGTCGCCCATGACGGCATTGTTGGCGAGCATGGTGTCGTAGAGCGGCGTCGTCTGCGCCGGGCGTGCCGCCGGCAGCTCCTCATTGGGGAAGCGGATGGAGAAGCGCCGCGAATAGTTTTCGCGCACCTTGGCGTTGGTGTAGCGCAGGCCGGCCCATTCGCCGAAGCGGGCGACATCCATGCCCCAGACGTCGAAGCCGGGGTCACCATGGACCATCCAGTTCGACAGAGCGAGGCCGACGCCGCCGCCCTGGCTGAAGCCAGCCATGACGGCGCAGGCGCACCAGAAATTGGTCAGGCCCTGCACCGGACCGACCAGGGGGTTGCCGTCGAGCGCGAAGGTGAATGGGCCGTTGATGATCTGCTTGATGCCGGCCTTCTCGATGCCGGGGAAATGCTTGAAGCCGATTTCCAGCGATGGCGCGATACGGTCGAGATCGGGGGGGAGCAGTTCATGGCCGAAATCCCATGGCGTGTTGACCGGCGACCACGGCTTGCAGGCCTTTTCATAGGTGCCGAGCAGGATGCCGTTGCGCTCCTGGCGGGTGTAGATCTCGCCCTTGAAGTCGAGCACCCCAATCATTTCGCGGCCGGTCGACTTGTTGAATTCCTCGACCTCCGGCATCGGCTCGGTGAGCAGATACATGTGCTCCATGGCGAGCACCGGCAGTTCGACGCCGACCATGCGGCCGATTTCGCGCGCCCACAGGCCACCGCAATTGACGACATGCTCGGCGTGGACCGTGCCCTGTTCGGTGACGACGTTCCAGGTGCCGTCCGGCTGCTGCGTCAGGTCGACGACGCGGTTGCGCAGCACGATCTCGGCGCCGAGTTTCTTCGCCGCCTTGGAATAGGCGATGGTGGTGCCAGAGGGATCGAGATGGCCTTCGACCGGATCCCACATGGCGCCGACGAAATTGGTCTCGTCCATCAGCGGAAACATCGCCTTGGCTTCGGACGGCGTGATCAGCTCGGTGTCCATGCCGAGATAGCGGCCCTTGGCGTGGGCAAGACGCAGGAAATCCATGCGCTCGGGCGTATCGGCCAACATCACGCCGCCGGTCAGATGCAGCGAGCAGGACTGGCCGGAGATTTCCTCGATCTCCTTGTAGAGCTGCACGGTGTAGGCCTGAAGCTTGGCGACATTGGGATCGCCGTTCAGCGTATGGAAGCCGCCCGCCGCGTGCCAGGACGAGCCCGAGGTCAGTTCCGAGCGCTCGATCAGCATGATGTCGGTCCAGCCGGCCTTGGCCAGGTGATAGAGCACCGAGCAGCCAACGACACCGCCGCCGATGACAACCGCTTTTACGTGGGATTTCATGAAGATGGGTCCGTTTTTTCGTAAACTGAATCAGAGGTTTCGATCACTGGCGTCATCATGCACGCCAAGCACAATCAAAAATCGGTCGGCGCGCCGCCTTCGGACGTGCGCTTCTGGACGAAGGCGTTGAGCTCTTCGCGGATCGCCGGGTCCATGTACGGTTCTTCGTAGGATGCCAGCCGTTCTTTCCACACCTTGTTGGCTTTTTCCATCGCCGTCGGCGAGCCGGCTTCCGCCCAGGTCTCGAAATTGCGCCAATCGGACAGGATGGGCGAGTAGAAGGCGGTCTTGTAGCGGTCCTGCGTGTGCTGGGTGCCGAAGAAATGGCCGCCGGGGCCGACCGACTGGATGGCGTCGAAACCGAGCGCCTCGTCGGACAGGTCGAGCGGGGTCAGGAATTCGGCCACCATCTGCAACAGGTCGATGTCCAGAATGGTCTTCTCGTAGGAGCAGCGCAGGCCGCCCTCGAGCCAGCCGGCGGCATGCATCATCAGATTGCCGCCGCCCTGGACGGCGCCCCACAGCGAGAACACGCTCTCATAGGCAGCCTGTGCGTCGACCGTGTTGGCGGCGCAGGTGTTGGAGGTGCGGTAGGGAATCTTGTAGCGGCGGGCAAGCTGGCCGCCGACGAGCTGCGCCTTCATGTATTCGGGCGTGCCGAAGGCTGGCGAACCGGACTTCATGTCGACATTGGAGGTGAAGCCGCCATAGCCGACGGGCGCGCCCTTGCGCACCATCTGGGCAAAGGCGATGCCGGACAGCGCCTCGGCGTTCTGCTGCACCAGCGCGCCGGCGATGGTAACCGGCGCCATGGCGCCCGACAGGGTGAACGGGGTGACGATGACGACCTGGCCCTTGCTCGACATCTGGATGATGCCTTCCATCATCGGCACGTCGAGCTTGAGCGGCGAATTGGTGTTGATGATGGTGAAGACGGACGGCTCCTCGAGCAACTGCTCGTGGCTGATGCCGCGCGCGATGCGGGTGATCTCGATACCGTCGACATTGCGCTCCTTGCCGAGCGAATAGATGTGGAACACCTTGTCGGTCAGCGTGGCAAGGTCGCGGACGCATTCGAGGTGGCGGATGGAGGGGTGGATGTCGGTCGGCTCGACCGGATAGCCGCCGGTGCAGTTCAGGATGTTGTGCATCTGCGCCAGGCGCAGGAAATTGCGATAGTCCTGCTGGTTACCTGGGCGGCGGCCACGGTCGATATCGGAGCAATTGGGCGCCGAGGCCATCATCGAGATGATAAGATTGTCGCCGCCGAAGCGCACATTGTGCGCGGGATTGCGGGAATGGATAGTGAATTCGGACGGGCAGTTCGACACCAGATCGAGGATCATGTCGCTGTCGAAGCGCACACGCTCTGAGCCTTCACGCACATCGGCGCCGTGCGCCTTCATGATGCGGCGGGCCTCGTCGTGCAGGACGTCGACGCCGATTTCCCTGAGCACGCGCAGGGAGGCAAGGTGGATCGATTCCAGCTCGTCTTCGGAAACCAGTTTGGTCGGCGTCAGCGGGTTTCTCAACTGACGGAAAGCCGGCTGCTCAAAGGCGGCCGAGCCGCCGGCGCGCTTTCCGGCGCGGCCGCCACGGCGGGCACGGTCGGGCGCCTGTGCCGATTCCAAGGGTTGTAGGGCGGCGGTCATGATGGTCCTCGTAGGATGCGATAGCGGGCGGCATAATGGACCGGCGGCCCGCCGGCCATTGCGGAGGCGGCGACCACTAGGGCGAGGGAAGCGACATGCCGGAACGGCAGTTGCGCGGCGGCGACATTCGCCTGATCACCGTCGGGTTGGCGCAAGCGGATTTCCCTTGCCGGCCCTTTCCTTACCCGGATCGAACGGGTAGCTGGTGAGCCTTGCCGGCCGGGAGGCTGCCGGCACCTCATATGGAATGACGGAATGGTGGCAACCGGCTCGAGCGAAGGCGAAGCGGGGACGCAGTGGGCAGCGCTCGCGGGCGTCACCGCCGCGCTTGCCATGTTCGGCGCCGCGCAAGGCTTGAGTTCGCCGCTGTTTACGCTTCTGATGCAGAAGCAAGGCATGTCGCCCGGGTTGATCGGCCTGTCGGCGGCGATGATGCCGCTCGGGCTGATCCTGTCGGCGTCCTTCGTGCCGGCCGCGGTGCGGCTGGTCGGTGCGCGCAACCTGGCGGTCGGCTGCTCGCTGATCGGCGCGCTGTGCTTCCTGGCGATCGGCTATCTACAGAACTGGGTGGCCTGGTATGTCATCCGCCTCATCATCGGCGTCGTCATCAACCCGCTCTACATCCTTGGCGAGGTCTGGGCATTGTCGCTGGCGCCGCCTTCGCGGCGTGGCAGGGTGATGGGGGTGTTCAACACGCTGATGGGCGCCGGCTATGCGGCGGGACCTTTCACCTTGACCTTCATCGGCACGTCGGGCTGGGCGCCGTTCAGCGTCGGTGTCGGCGGCTTCTTGCTTTGCGCCGTCATTCTGCGCCTTGTCTCGTCAAAACTCACCGGCTTCGAGGATGACGGCCAGCCCGCCGGCAGCTTCATCGGTTTTGCCCGGCTGGCGCCGGCGCTGCTGCTGGCCGTGCTGGTTTCGGCCGCCGTCCAGCAAAGCACCTATGCGCTGGTCCCGGTCTTCGGTGCCGGCTATGGCCTGCCGGAGGCCGTGCTCGCCGCGCTGGTGATGGCGCTGTCCCTTGGCAACATCCTGCTGCAGATCCCGCTCGGCCTGCTGGCGGAGCGGTTTGGTGGTCGCCCGATGATCGTGGCCTGCGCGGTGGCGACAACGGTTTGCGCGGCGCTGCTGCCGCTGCTGATCATGACGCCGCTGATCTGGGGCGTGCTGCTGGTGATGGGGGCTGTCGGCTACGGTGTCTATACGATGGCGCTGGTCGAACTCGGCAGCCGGTTCAAGGGCACGCTGCTGGTCACCGGCAATGCGGCCTTCGCTTTGCTGTGGGGCGTTGGCGGCATTGTCGGACCGCCGGCCGCCGGCCTGCTCATGCAAGGCATTGGTCCGCTGGGGTTGCCGGTGGTGATCATCGGCCTCGACGCTTTGCTGGTGATCTTCGCGCTGTATCGTTCATCGGTCCGCCGGAGCGGCAAGGCATGACCGCGGCGGATTCGGAAACTGGCGAAGGAATGCAATGGGCGGCGATCACCGGCGTGATCGCGACCGTTTCGGTGTTCGCCATCGCGCAAGGGTTGTCCTATCCGCTGTTGAGCTTCATCCTGCAGAGGCAGGGCGTCTCGCCGGCAATGATCGGCCTGTCGGCGGCGATGACGCCAGTTGGCTTCATCGTCTCGTCGCCGCTTATCCCAGGGCTGGCGCGGCGGTTCGGGGCAGGGCGCACGGCGCTTACCTGTGCGGCCCTTTCGGCAATTGTACTGGCGCTGATCGGCTGGACGCAGAATGTCTATCTCTGGTTCCCGCTGCGCTTCCTGATCGGCGTGGTGACCAATCCGCTCTATGTCTTAAGCGAAATCTGGGTGATCGCATTGGCACCGCCGGCCCGGCGTGGCCGCATCATGGGCGTCTATTCGACGATCATCTCGGCCGGATTTGCAACCGGGCCGCTTTGCCTGCTTGCCGTCGGCACGCAGGGATGGCCGCCCTTCCTCGTCGGCATCTGCGCTTTCGTGCTGTGCGGCATCTGCCTGGCGTCGGTGCTGCCGCGCCTGCCGAAGGTCGACGAAGCCGGGCATCAGGTTTCCGTCCTGGGCTTCGTGCCGATGGCGTGGTTGCTCTTGTTCGCCGTTATCGTGGCCGCGGGTTTCGAGCAGGGCGCGCTGGCCTTGCTGCCGGTCTATGGCACCCACCACGGCATCGCGGAAATCCGCATGTCGGCGCTGCTGTCGATGATGATTGCCGGCAACATCGCCATGCAGGTGCCGCTCGGGCTGTTGGCGGAGAGGTTGACCGCACGCCTGGTGCGGCTTGCCTGTGTTTCCTTGACGGTGCTCGGATGCGTGCTGCTGCCGCTTCTCATCGAAACGCCGCTGATCTGGCCAATGATCTTTGTCTGGGGCGCGGTTTCCTATGGCATCTACACGATGTCGATCATCGAACTCGGCGAACGCTTCACCGGCTCGACACTGGTCGCCGGCAACGCCGCCTTCTCGCTGATGTGGGGCGTCGGCGGCATAGCCGTGCCGCCGCTGGCTGGTGGCGCCATGGACATATTGGGCGCAGGAGGCCTGCCGATCACGCTCGGCCTGATGTGCCTGGTGCTGGCGGTGGCGAGTGTTTTCGGCCGCAGATCAGCGTGAGCCTCTCATTCGCTTTGCCGTCTGAAAATTGCCCAGAGGTCACAATCGGCATGGTACTCTGGCGGGTAATATTTGCTGCGCAGCATCCTTTGAATTTCAACAGCGCGATCAAAGTCTGGGATCAGTCCGACATTGGACAGCTCCGAGTTCTCAAATGCTTCTGGAAAGCCGCCGCAGTTGGTCAGTGCGCTTGTTGAAACGTCCTGGTCCAGCAGGTCGTAGCCGAGGAACGCAAATCCATCCCAGTCAAGTTGGCGCACATCCGTCGAAGGTCTTCGAATCACGCCAAGGATGTTGACGCCGCTCTCATCGGCCAACTCTGAAAGAAGGAAGTTCAGGTCGACGAAGAAATCGAGCATATAATCTTCGTTCACAATGTGGGGCCAATAGCTGTCCTTTGTGTCTTCAAGAGCGGCGGGGCAAAGCATTGTGTCGAGCGTGACAACCTCGGTCAGTTGGGTGAGGCCCGACCACTCGACGTATTTGGTCCATCCGCTGCCGTCGGATGAACCAAATCTCTCTTTCGCAATGTACAGACGCTGCACGAGTTTTCTCCGATGGCGATCGTGGCTCTTTTCGCAGTTGACACGGTATCGCTGGGATCGCTTCTTTCGTGCGTTCCAATTGAATTTCGGTAGTGGCATGACGATGTTTGCGACACCGCGCCTTGATGAGTTTATCGGAGACCATATGACCAAGTCGACATCACAGAGCCTGCAAAACTCCACGGCTGACGATCCCTTCCTCTGGCTGGAGGACAGGACCAGCAAACAGTCGCTCGACTGGGTGCATGGCCAGAATGAGGTCTCGGTTGGCGAATTACAAGGCGATCCGTCCTATCAGGCGTCGTTCCAGACGGCGCTCGACCTGATGACGGCCGAGGACAACATCGCCGTCGGCGCGGCAATCGCCGGCCATGTCTATAATTTCTGGCAGGACAAGACCAATGCGCTCGGCCTGTGGCGCCGCACGACGGTCGCTTCCTACAAGACCGAGAAGCCGGTCTGGGAAACGATCATCGACTTCGACCAGCTTGCGGCGAAGGAGGGGATAAAATGGGTGTTCAGCGGCGCCAGCCGGCTCTATCCGGACTTCAGCCGCTGCCTGCTGTCGATGTCGCCGGATGGCGGCGACGCGAGCGAGATGCGCGAATTCGACATCGAAACCAAGTCATTTATAGAAGGCGGGTATCACGCGCGAGCCTCGAAGTCGGGTTTTGGTTGGCTGGACAAGGACACGGTCATCGTCTCGGCGGCCTTCGAGGACGCTGACAAGACCGAGTCCGGCTATCCACGCGTGATCAAGCTCTGGAAACGCGGTACCAAGCTGGAAGAGGCGACGCCGATCTTCGAGGCAAAGACCGAAGATCTCGCCGCCGGCGCCGGCGTCGAATTCGACGGCGAGAAGCGTCACGTGTTTCTGGCGCGGGCAATCAATTTCTTTGCATCGCACAGTTTCCTGCATCTCCCGTCTGGCGAAAACCGGCGCATTCCGCTGCCCGACGACGCCACCGACACATCGCTTTTCAAGGACCAGCTGGTGTTCGGGGTGCGTACGCCATGGACGGCCCCGGACGGCACGGTGTGCCAGCCGGACGGGCTTTACTCGCTCGATTTCGCGCACTGGATCGAAACCGGCAGTTTTGGCGCGGTCGAGACCCTGTTGGCACCGGCCTATCGCGTGTCGATCGCCGGCATTGCCCGCACGCAGGACCGGCTGTTCATCAGTCTGATGGACAATGTGCGCGGCAAGGTCGTCGTCTGCGAGCGCAGGGATGGCGCCTGGTCCATGAAGCCGGTCGCGCTGCCTGAAAACGGCACTGTCGGCATCAGTCATGCCGAGCATTTCGGTTCCAGCGTGTCGTTCTCCTTCACGGATTTCCTGACGCCGAGCTCGATCATCTGGTCTGACGACAATGGCGAGACGCTCGCCACCGTGAAGTCGCAGCCGGCGCGTTTCGATGCCGCGCCGCTGATCTCGGAACAGTTCGAGGCGCGCTCGAAGGACGGCACGATGATTCCATATTTCGTCGTCAGGCGGCGCGACCAGAATGGAGCGGTCCCAACGCTGCTCTACGGCTATGGCGGATTCGAAGTGCCGCTCTTGCCCGGCTATGCCGGCGTGCGCGGCAGGCTGTGGCTGGAGAAGGGCAATGCCTATGTCCAGGCCTGTATTCGCGGTGGCGGCGAGTTCGGCCCGGCCTGGCACCAGGCGGCGCTGAAGGGCAATCGCCAGAACGGTTATGACGATTTCGCTGCGGTGGCTGAGGACGTCGTCAGGCGCGGCATCGCGACGGCTCAATCCCTCGGTATCCAGGGTGGCTCGAATGGCGGCCTGCTGACCGGCGTTTCCCTGACGCAGCATCCGGAGCTTTTCGGCGCCGTCATCATCGAGGTGCCGCTGCTCGACATGCTGCGCTACACGCAATTGCCGCCCGGCGCCTCCTGGATGGCCGAATATGGCGATCCGTCACAGCCGGAAGACGCGAAATGGCTGTCCGCCTATTCGCCTTACCAGCATGTCGCCGCCGGGGCCGCCTATCCTCCGGTCCTTCTGACCACCTCGACCGCCGATGACCGGGTCCATCCCGGCCATGCGCGCAAGATGGCGGCCCGCCTGCAGGAGGCAGGCCATGCCAGGACGCTGTTCTTCGAGGAGACCGAGGGCGGACATGGCGGTCGCGGCGATCGCCGGCCGCAAGCGGCGCAGACGGCGATGAAATATGTGTTCCTGCAACGGGCACTGAGCGCCACGGCCTGACGTCTCTCTATGGAGCCACTGAAGCGAAGGGTGGTTCACCTTGACCGCCCTTTGCTCTATGGTGCCTGCCATGGCTCTCGCTAGACTATCAGCTCGCGCATTCCGGGTTGCGGTGACACCGTCATCGCGCACGCTGCGGGCGGAGCTTTTGCGGTTGTGCGCCCGCATCGGTTATTCGCCACCTGCCATCCTCTGACGAATTCGCCCCGGCACCGCCGGAATGATTTCAGAGGAAAGATCAGAGACATGACCTATCAGAATTATTCGCTGAAGCAGCTTCAGCAGATCGACGCCGCGCATCATCTGCATCCCTTCACCGACCACAAGGAATTGCGCGAAGCGGGTTCGCGCATCATCACCCACGCCAATGGCCCGTTCATCTACGATTCCGAAGGGACCGAGCTGCTCGACGGCATGGCCGGCCTGTGGTGCGTCAACATCGGCTATGGCCGCGACGAGCTGGCCGAGGCCGCCTATGCGCAGATGAAGGAACTGCCTTACTACAATTCCTTCTTCAAATGCTCGACGCCGACGCCGGTGCTGTTGTCCAAGAAGCTGGCGGAAATCGCGCCGAAGAACGTCAACCAGGTCTTCTACGGCTCCTCCGGTTCGGAAGCCAACGACACCGCATTGCGTCTTGTCCGCCACTACTGGGTGCTGGAAGGCAAGCCTGAGAAGAACCGCATTATCTCGCGCAAGATGGCCTATCACGGTTCGACCATCGCCGGCACTTCGCTCGGCGGCATGGATGCCATGCACAAGCAGCTCAACGGTGCGGTGCCCAACATCGTCCATGTGATGATGCCCTATGCCTACGAGCTGGCTCTGCCCGGCGAAAGCGATCATGATTTCGGCCTGCGCGCGGCCAAATCGGTTGAGGACGCCATCCTCGAGGCCGGCGCCGACAAGGTCGCGGCTTTCATCGGCGAACCGGTGATGGGCGCGGGCGGCGTCAAGATCCCGCCGGCCAGCTACTGGCCGGAAGTGCAGCGCATCTGCCGCAAATACGATGTGCTTTTGATGCTCGACGAGGTTATCACCGGCTACGGCCGGACCGGCGAGTGGTTCGCGGCACAGACCTTCGGCGTCGAGCCGGACACCATCACCACGGCAAAGGCGCTGACGTCAGGCTACCAGCCGCTGTCGGCACTGCTGGTCGGTGATCGCATCGCCTCGACGCTGGTCGAGAAGGGCGGCGAGTTCAACCACGGCTATACCTATTCCGGTCACCCGGTGGCCTGCGCCGTGGCCTTGAAGAACCTCGAGATCATCGAGCAGGAAGGCCTGGTCGACCGCGTCAGGGACGACACCGGGCCTTACTTCGCCAAGGCCCTCCAGGAGCGCATTGCCGGGCATGACCTGGTCGGTGAGGTGCGCTCGATCGGCCTGATGGGTGCGATCGAGATCGTCAAGGACAAGGCGACCAAGGAACGGTTCCTCCCGTCGGGAAGTGCGGCGGTGACGGTGCGCGACCATGCGATCGCCAACGGCATGATGCTGCGCGCCACCGGCGACACGATGATCCTGTCGCCGCCGCTGATCTGGACCCGCGACACGATCGACATGGCCTGCGAGCGCATCGGCAAAGCGCTGGATCTGGCACAGGCGGATCTGCGCAAGCGCTAAGAGCAATTCCAGGAAAAGTGTGACCGGTTTTCGGTCCGGAATTGCGTCAGAACAAAGAGTTAGAGTGGTTCGCCGTTTCGTGAAACGGTGAACTGCTCTAAGCGAACCACGACCGGGCGTTTCCTAGAGGGAACGCCCGGCCTCGAGAAACATGCTGCCGCAATGCGGAACTACTTCATCCTCCGCGCGTAGTGTGTGAGGCGGCGGCAGGCCTGGCTGCGACAAGGGGTTCATTTCCATGAGAAAAACCGGCAAGAGCCGACGCGCGCAAGAAGCAGCCAGCATTGGCGCGGACCTGATGCTGGCGCCGCTGGTGGCAATGATGCGCCTGCCGTTGATGGCAATGGACGCCGGCAGCAGCCAGCCCTGGGGCAGCGAAACCACGCGTGCGGTGAACGAGAAGACCGCGGCAATCGCCGAAGGCGCGTTCGCGGCGCAAATGTCTGTCCTGCAATCGGCATCGCGGTTCTGGCCGGAACTCCTTTCCGGCCGCACGCCGTCGCTGTTCAGCGGCGTCGCGGCGGAGCGTTCGATCAGTGCCGCACTGAAGCCGGCCAGCCGTGCGGTGAAGGCGAATTTTCGCCGGCTTTCGTCAAAGGCTTGAAATAGACCCTACGGAACTTTGATTTTGCGCATTGTCGGGATCATACGCTAGAACCGATCGGTATATGCACCGATGGGGGACTTCATGGTCGGACAACCGCTCAACCAGCCCGCTGAAATTCCGCCCGAACTCGACCGCTGGAACTGGGGCGCCTTCTTCCTCAACTGGATCTGGGGCATCGGCAACAGCACCTTCATTGCGTTGCTGGCACTGATCCCGGTCGTCAACCTCATCATGATCTTCGTGCTTGGCGCCCGTGGCAGCCGCTGGGCCTGGCAGAACCGGGCCTGGCGCGATGCCGAGCAGTTCCGCAAGACGCAGCGCAACTGGGCGATCGCTGGTCTTGCCGTCTGGGTGGTCAGTATCGGGGGCTGTGCGACGATCGTCGGCAGCATCCCCTTCATGTTCAAGGGCAGTGATGCCTACCACATGACAATGGACGCCGTGCGTGCCGATACCCGCGTGAAGGCTGCCATTGGCGACGATATGAGCGACAATTTCTGGGTCGGCGGCCATCTCAACGTCAATGCGAACGGGGCGGGCGACGCCCAGTTCAGCATCCCCGTTCACGGAGCCAAGGGAAAAGGCACCGTGTTTTCCCATCTGGTTCGCAATGCCGGCACTTGGAGCATGCGCCTGCTCGTGGTCAGGGTGGATGGAGTGGATGCGCCGATCGTGGTGACCAACGAAGATCATGTTCCGATCCCGAACGCGGCGATCGGAATATAGACATCAGCTTGGATAGAGCGCGGCAGAAACGCAAAAACCGCGCTCCATCGGGAACGCGGCTTTGCCAGATACGCAGGCGCTTCGCTACTCAAACACTTGGCGAAACTTACGGGCTCCGGTACGCGAGACCTGATCCGGAGCGCCGGGCGGATGCGATATGTCCGCCTCGCAATCCGTTTTATAGGGACATCGTTACCGCAGAGTTATCGAGAGCTTAAGCAAATGTAAATTTGCGGGTTTTCTGCCCCACGATCCCGGAAAAGCCCATCAAATCCGTTGGTTACGCAGGGTTACCCCTGAGAAAATTAATTATGCCGGAGAAATCGGCGCCGCCATGCCCCTGGGCGTTGAACAGGGCGTAGAGCTGTGCCGCCTCGGCGCCAAGCGGGGTCACCGCGCCTGCGCCAAGTGCTGCTTCCTGGGACAATTTCAGGTCTTTCAGCATAAGGGCCGCGGCAAAGCCCGGCTTGTAATCCCTATTGGCGGGCGAAGTGGGCACCGGGCCGGGCACCGGGCAATAGGTGGTCAAGGACCAGCACTGTCCCGAAGAGGTCGAGGCGACATCGAACAGCGCCTGGTGCGACAGGCCGAGTTTTTCCGCCAGCACGAAGGCCTCGGCGACGCCGATCATCGAAATGCCGAGGATCATGTTGTTGCAGATCTTTGCCGCCTGGCCGGCTCCATCGCTGCCGCAGTGGACGATGCGGCCCGCCATCGGTTTCAGGATCGGCTCGGCGGCGGCGAAGGCATCGTCGGAGCCGCCGGCCATGAAGGTCAGCGTTCCGGCCGTCGCTCCGCCGGTGCCGCCGGAGACGGGCGCATCGATCGACAGCAAGCCGTGCTTTGCGGCAATCGCATGCGCCTCGCGCGCCGAATCGACGTCGATGGTCGAGGAATCGATGAACAGCGCGCCGTTCTTCGCCATGGGCGCGATGTCCTCATAGACCGACAGCACGTGCTTGCCGGCGGGCAGCATAGTGATCACGACATCGGCGTCCTTCACCGCCGCCGGCGCATTGGCCATGACCACGACACCGTGTTCTCGCGCGACAGTGAGGTTTTCCGGTATGAGGTCGAAACCGTTCACGGCATGCCCCGCCTTGACCAGATTGGCGGCCATCGGATTGCCCATATTGCCGAGGCCGATGAAGGCGATCGTCGTCATTGTCTCTCACTCCCGGAGTTGGCTTCAGCGCCCGATCAAGGCGCGGGCAATAATGACCCGCATGATCTCGTTGGTGCCCTCCAGAATCTGGTGCACCCTGAGGTCGCGTACCAGTTTCTCGATGCCGTAGTCGTGCAGATAGCCGTAGCCGCCAAGCAATTGCAGCGCATCGTTGGCGACGTTGAAGCCGGTGTCGGTGACAAAGCGTTTGGCCATGGCAGACCATTTGCCGGCATCCGGCGCCTTGCGGTCGAGTTTGGAGGCTGCCGCATAGAGGAAGATGCGCGCCGCCTGCAGCTCTGTCTCCATGTCGGCCAGCCTGAACTGCAGCGCCTGGAACTGGTTGATCTTGGACCCGAACGCCTTGCGTTCGGCGGTGTAGGACAGCGCCTTGTCGAGCGCCGACTGCGCGCCGCCCAGCGAACAGGCGGCGATGTTCAGCCGGCCGCCATCGAGCCCGGCCATGGCGATGCCGAAGCCGGCGCCTTCGCCCGACAAGAGGTTTTCCGCCGGCACCTTGCAGTCCTCGAAAATGACCTGGCGCGTCGACTGCATGTGCCAACCCATCTTGTGCTCGTTGGCGCCGAAGGAAAGGCCGGGAGCGTCCTTCGGCACGACGATGGTGGAAATGCCCTTTGGCCCGTCGGCGCCGGTGCGCACCATGACGGCATAGACATCGCTGTCGCCGGCGCCCGAGATGAACTGCTTGGCGCCGTTAAGGATATAGTCGGCGCCGCTCTTCACCGCGCGTGTCTTCAGCGCCGCGGCATCGGAGCCGGAGCCCGGTTCGGTCAGGCAGTAGCTTGCCAGCCATTCCATCGAAGTCAGCTTCGGCAGGAAGCGCTGGCGCTGCTCGTCATTGCCGAAACGGTCGATCATCGAGGCCGCCATGTTGTGGATCGAGATGAAGGACGAAAAGGCCGGATCGGCATGCGACAGTGCCTCGAAGATCAGTACGGCGTCGAGCCTGCCCAGCGCCGAACCGCCGACATCGTCCCTGACATAGATGCCGCCGAGGCCGAGTGGCCCGGTCTCGCGGATCACATCGGCGGGAAAGTGCTTCCTGCGGTCCCAGTCGAGCGCGTTCGGCGCGACGCGGTCGGCGGCGAAGGCCTGCGCCATCTCCTGGATGGCGCGTTGCTCCTCGTTGAGTTCGAACTGGCTGGTGCTCGCATCGACCGCGGCGTCCATGGCGTGCTCCCTATGTGCTGGCCAGCTAGCCCGCTGGCCTGTCGTTTTTGGCTTTGCGCGCGCACCAATCTAGACCAATGATGCCGCCGCGCAACCCGATCCCCTGCGGAGCGGCTGTGCATCAATGCATGTCCGGAGCGAGATGTGACGACAATATTCGATGAACTGCTGCGACGCTTCCACGCCTGTCTCGCTTGCGTGGATGACGCATTGGTTCGTGACGCCGTGGCGCGGATCGGTTGGGACATGCCGGCCCGCGCACTGGAGCCGCATCCGCTCGGCTGCCTGCGCCATCTCGACCGCGCTGCCGAACTGGCACCATCCGAGGCGAAGCCGCTGGTTCAAGTGCTGGCCGAGCAGCGCAACGATTTGCGCTGGGGGCAGACCTACACCGAGGCTGATTTCGGCAAGGCCTTCATCGACAATTATGGCTGGCTGGAAGTGTTCGGCACGCGTGGCCATTTCACCAATGACGAGGTTGCCGCCGGGCTGCTGATCCTTGGACCCGAGATCATCTATCCCGACCACCATCACGTCGCCGAAGAGATCTACATCCCTTTGACCGGCGGTACGGAATGGCGGATGGGCGAGGGCGGCTTTCGTGAGCGGGAGGCTGGCGAGGTCGTGCACCACGCCTCGAATGTCAACCACGCCATGCGAACCGGCAGCGAGCCGCTCTTGGCGATCTACATCTGGCGCGGTGGGCCGCTGGCGCAGAAATCCACAATCACCGGTAGTGCTGTTCAGGGTGGGAACTGATCGTGGCCAAAGCGATCATGCTGCAAGGCACGGGTTCGGATGTCGGCAAGACGGTGCTGGTCGCTGGGCTCTGCCGCGTCGCGAAAAAGCGTGGGCTGAGGGTGCGGCCGTTCAAGCCGCAGAACATGTCGAACAATGCCGCCGTCGCCGACATTCCCGGCGACAACAGCCATGGCGGCGGTGAGATCGGCCGCGCGCAATGGCTGCAGGCGATCGCTTGCGGTGTGGCGCCGTCGGTCCATATGAACCCGGTGCTGCTCAAGCCGCAGACCGATGTCGGCGCGCAGGTCATCGTCCAGGGCAAGGTGTTCGGCGAGGCGCGGGCGCGCGACTATCAGGCGCTGAAGGGCCGGCTGATGGACGCCGTGCTCGACTCCTGGGCTAAGGTGGGCGAGGGCGCCGATCTGGTTATCGTCGAGGGCGCCGGCTCGCCGGCCGAAATCAACCTGCGCAGCCGCGATATCGCCAATATGGGCTTTGCCAGGCGCGCCGATGTGCCGGTGATGCTGGTCGGCGACATCGATCGCGGCGGCGTCATCGCCTCGGTCGCCGGAACCCACCTGATCCTGCCGGAAGAAGACCGGCGCATGATTGTCGGCTATCTCATCAACAAGTTCCGCGGCGATGTCTCGCTGTTCGATGATGGTCTGAAGGCGATCGAAAAGTTCACGGGATGGCGCTGTTTTGGTGTCGTGCCGTGGCTTAAGGCGGCGGCGCGGCTGCCCTCGGAAGATTCGGTGGTGCTGGAACGGCTGGCGTCCGGCGAGGCGCGGGCGCTGAAGGTGGCGGTGCCGGTGCTTGGCCGTATCGCCAATTTCGACGACCTCGATCCGCTCAAAGCCGAGCCTCAGGTGGAAGTGATGTTCGTGCCGCCCGGCAAGCCGCTGCCGGCCGATGCCGGGCTGGTCGTTATCCCCGGTTCCAAGTCGACGATCGGCGATCTGCTGAAATTCCGCGAGAATGGATGGGACCGGGACTTGGCGGCGCACCGCAAGCGCGGCGGCCATGTGGTCGGCATTTGTGGTGGTTTCCAGATGCTTGGCCGTAGGGTGCGCGATCCCGACGGCATCGAGGGCAACGTCACCGAGGCCGAAGGGCTCGGCCTGCTCGATATTGAAACGGTGATGGAGCCGGAGAAGACGGTGCGCAATGTCAGTGCGCACTCGGTCCAATTCGATCTGCCGCTCGAAGGCTACGAAATCCATCTCGGCCGCACCACCGGCCCGGACACAATGCGGCCGTCGGCGATCATTAACGGCATTGAGGACGGTGCGATCTCGGCCGATGGCAAAGTGATCGGCACCTATATGCATGGCCTCTTCGGCGCCGACGGCTTTCGCGGGAAATTCTTGGAAAGCCTTGGCATCAAGGGCGGCGGCATCGACTATCGCGCCGAGGTCGAACGGGCGCTCGACGACGTCGCCGCCGAGCTGGAAACCCACCTCGACTGCGACGCGATTTTCGCGTTGGCGCGTTGAAGGCTCGGCTCAGCCCTTTTCGCCCACCTTCGGCCAGTAGGTCCCGAACGACCACACGCCGCCTTCCGGATCGCGGCAGATGAATTCGCGGCTGCCATAGTCGCGGTTCGTCAGTTCCTCGATGATCGTGGCGCCGGCTTTCCTGGCCTTGGTGTAGGCGGCATCGGCATCGTCGACGGCGATATAGATCGACTTGCCGCCGCCTGAGCCGGGTTCGCCAACCATCTTGCCGTAGTCGTCGTCGCGCACCGTGCCCAGCATGATCATCGAGGAGCCGAAAACCAGTTCGGCATGGTGCACGATATCGCCTTCGCCATAGCGGGCGCGCAGGCTGAAGCCGAAGGCTTCGCAGAGCCAGTCGATCATTTTCGCCGCGTTTTTGTAGCGCAAAGCGGGGTAGAGGCGGGGGGGGCTTCGGTTGTGGTGGGCATGGGAACCTCCTTCATCTGGGTTGGTCGATAACCCACTCTGTTCGAAGGCCGCTCCAGCGTCTTGAAGAAATGTTACCTGCCGAGAAGCGCCGTCGGCGTCTCGCCGGCGAGGTCGCGGAACTCGCGTACCAGATGCGCCTGGTCGGCATAGCCGCAATCGGCCGCGATATCGGCCCAGTCCACGGTCTGCTGCCGTGACAGCCCAAGCGCCCGGTTGAAGCGAACGATGCGCGACAGCGTCTTGGGGCCGATGCCGGTCGCGTCGGCGAATTTTTCGGCGAGGTGTTTGCGGCTCCAGCCCAGTCGTTCGGCGAGCGATGCAATGCGGGTGCGGCCACCCGATGTGATGATGCGGTCATAGGCCCAGGCGATTTCCGGCGGCGTTTCGGCAGCGCTCGCAAGACGGACGGTGACGAAGGCTTCGGCAAGGTCGAAGCGCGACGCCCAGTCCGGCGCATTGCCGAGCTGTTCGCGCAGCATCATGCCCTCGGCGCCCAGCACGTCGTCGAGGACCACCATGCTGTCGGTCAGCTCGCTCATCGGCAGGCGGAAGAAACGGCGCGCGCCAAGCGGGGTGAAGTTGATCTGCACACAGCAAGCGGCGCCGAAGGATTCGATCATCACCGGCCCGGCAAAGAGGCCGGCGGCGAAACTGGCGAAGCGGTCATTGTCGCCCGGCGCCTTGCCGAGGCCGATGGCGAAGGGCTCGGCGAAACTGATCACCAGCGGTACGGTCAGCGAGGCGTATTCGACATTGCGGAAGTGGCCTGGTGCCGTTTCGCGATAGCCGCAAAAGTCGGTGATGATGCCATCAAGTGCAGGATCGGCAAGGCGCCGGCGCATCTCGAAACGCCCTGATATGGAGCGGTCCTGTTCCTTGCGACGCTGCATCTCGATTGGCATCGGCCACCTTCTCCCCGGTAGAATCTAGCAGAGCTTGGATCAGAATCAAAAGCGCCCCGCGTTTGGCCGGGCGCTCTCCGTCCCCACATCAAGGGAAACTTGTCAGGCGCCGCGCATCAGGCAGCCAGCGGCCAGCACGACGAAAGCGATGGTAACGATCCAGACCGAAGCCAATGGAATGAACGCCAAGATGCCGAGGGCTGCGAGAACGCCGATGATGGCGATAACAACTGCAATGATGAAAACGATCTGTGTGGGTGCGCTGAGATTCATGTTTGGCTCCTCCTCAACATGATTCGAACAGTGGCAGTCTATCACACACCAATCATCACACGCAGCGGATTGGCCGGATCCGCCAGCAGCTTCACCGCCAGCGCCACGCAGACGATCACCAGCAGCGGCTTGATCAATTTGGCGCCGATGCGCATGGCGAGGCTGGCGCCGACACGGGCGCCGAGGAACTGGGCAACGCCCATCATCAGCCCGATCTTCCAGGAGATGACGCCGACTACTGCAAAGACGATGAAGCCGCCGATGTTGGAGGCGAAATTGAGCAATTTGGTATGCGCCGTCGCCTTGAGCACGCCGTAGCCGGCAAGGGCGACGAAGGCCAGCATGTAGAAGGAGCCGGCGCCGGGGCCGAACAGGCCATCATAGAAGCCGATAGCCGGCACCAGGGTCAGTCCGAACAGGAATGGCGACAGGCGCTCGGCCCGGTCGACATCGTTCATGTTGGGCTTGAGCGCGAAATAGAGCGCGATGGCGATCAGCACCAGGGGCAGCAGGGCGCGCAGGAGATCGCCGGGAACGATCGTGGCCAGCAGCGCGCCGATGGCACTTCCGACAAGTGCGAGCAATGCAGACGGCAACTGCCGGCGCAAATCGACGTGGCCCTTGGAGGCATAGTGGATGGTCGCCGACCCGGAGCCGAACATGCCTTGCAGCTTGTTGGTTCCAAGCGCCTCGACCGGTGAGAAGCCGGCCAACAGCAGTGCTGGAATGGTGATCAGCCCGCCGCCGCCGGCAATCGAATCGACAAAGCCCGCGGCAAAGGCGGCGAAGGCGAGCATGGCGATTGTGTGGGTGGTGAGGTCGATCATCTGATGTGCGGAGACGTCCGGGCGGCGGGATAACGGCGTTCGACCACGACCGCCCTGTTTGCGCAAGACCGATTCCGCGCTACCTCTATCCAAGCGCATCGCGCTTGGATTTGTATTCGTGTGCAGTTAACCCGGAAAGAGGCCCTGATGGCATTCGCATTGCTGGACCAGATACGCTCGATCTTCGACGGCGACCCGGGCGTACGCAAGGTCGCGGACGACCCGGTGCTGTCGGCTGAACTTCTGATGCTGTTTCGCATGATCCTGGCCGACGGGACGGTCAGCGAGAGCGAGATGGTTGCCTTCCGGCGCATCTGCAAGGATGCCTTCGGCATTCCGGAAACCAGCATCGACGCCGTCATCGAATATCTCAACGAGTTCGGCTACGAGACCAACGGCTCGCAAGCAATCGCGCTGTTTCGCGATCTCGACGTCGAACGGCGCAAGCAATTGGCCCAGCACATGGCGGAGATCGCCAAGGCGGATTCGCAACTGGCCGAGAGCGAGGTGCGCCTGCTGCGCCGCACGCTCGACCTGCTCGATATCAGCCCGGTCGATGTGGTGAAGCCGGAAGAATAAGTTTCGGATCGGCCAACAGTTTGGCCGATCACCCTTGCTCTTGCATCCGTCGGGCTATCGCCCGATGCAGATCAGGAGCTGCGGCGACCAGCGCCTTGGCGGCTTCGGATTGCGGATGATCCAGCACCTCGTTGGTCTTGCCGCGCTCGACGATCTTGCCGTCATGCATGACCAGCACCTCGTCCGTGACGGCACGAGCGACGGTCAGGTCGTGGGTGATGAAGAGATAGGCGATGCCGAGCTTCTGGTTGAGTTCGGCGAACAGGTCGAGAATCTGCGCACGGATCGAGACGTCGAGCGCCGAAACCGGCTCGTCGGCGACGACCAGCCGGGGGCGGGTGATGATGGCGCGCGCGATCGACAGCCGCTGGCGTTGGCCGCCCGAGAACTCGTGCGGGTATTTGTCCATGTCGCGCTGGTCGAGGCCAACCTCGTGCAGCGCGTGCGCCACCATCTCGCGGCGCTCGGCGCGCGTCGGTTTCTTCTCCAGCACATGCAGGGGTTCGGCGACCAGTTTTTCGACCTTCTGGCGCGGATCGAAGGAGCCGTAAGGGTCTTGAAAAACAACCTGCATGTCGCGCCTGGCAGGCTTCAGTTCGGCCTCGCTCTTGCCGGTGATGGTCTCGCCGCGAAACCGGATCGTGCCCAAGCTCGGCCGGTCCAGTGCCAGGATCATGCGGGCGAGCGTTGACTTGCCGCAGCCGGAACGGCCGACCAGCGCTATCGATTGACCTGGCGCCATCGACAGCGACACGTCGTCGACGGCGCGGATCGGTACGGCGCGCCGGAACAGAGAGGTGCGCCGGCCCGCATAATCGCGCGTCACGCCTTCGACCTCGAGCAGCGGCTTGGCCGATCCGACGGCGTGAACCTTGGCGCGCGCCGGCACATGCATCGAGGCCTGCGCCAGCTGGCGCGTGTAGGGGTGCAGTTGCGCCGACAGCGTGCGCGCCGTGTCGCCGGCTTCCATCACCTCGCCATGGCGCAGGATGGTGATGCGGTCGGCCATTTCGGTCACTACGGCGAGGTCGTGCGAGATCAGCAGCAGGCCCATGCGGCTCTCCGCGACGAGATCGCGCAAGAGGTCGAGGATTTGCGCCTGCAGCACCACGTCGAGCGCCGTCGTAGGCTCGTCGGCGATCAAGAGCTTGGGTTTCAGCGCGCAGGCGATGGCGATGACGACGCGTTGGCGCTGGCCGCCGGAGAGTTCGTGCGGATAGCGCGACAGCGGGAATTTTGATTCGGGCAGACCCACCCGGTCGAGCATTTTGCGCGCCCGCTCTTCAGCCGCCGCGCGCGTGACCTTGGTGTGCCAGCGTATGCCTTCGGCCACCTGTTCGCCGATGGTCTTGACCGGATTGAGCGCCGTCATCGGCTCCTGGAACACCATGCCGATGTCGCCGCCGCGCAGGGCGCACATCTGGTCCTCGCTTGCGGCAAGGATGTCGATGCCGTCGAAGGTGACGCGACCGGTGGCGCGCGCTGCGTGCGGCAGGAGTTGCATGAGCGTCAGCGCGGTCATCGACTTGCCGGAGCCGGATTCGCCGACCAGTCCCATCACTTCTCCGGGCGTGACGGAGAGTTCGATCCCTTTCAGGATCGGCGTGTCGCCGATCGCCAGCGACAGGTTCTCGATCTCCAGCAAGCTCATCGCTGCCGCCGCGATTTCGGGTCGAGAATGTCGGCGATGCCGTCACCCAGGAGATTCAAACCGAGCACGGTGATGACGATCGCCATGCCGGGAAAGATCGCCATCCACGGCGCCACCACCATGCGCGTCTGGGCGTCGAACAGCATGCGGCCCCAGCTCGGCATTGGCGGCTGCGCGCCGAGGCCGAGATAGGAAAGCCCGGCTTCGGCGAGGATGCCCAGCGCGAACTGGATGGTGCCTTGCACCAGCAGCAACGTGGCGATGTTGGGCAGCACATGTTCGATGGATATCTGCGTGCTGCTTTTTCCCGCGGCACGCGCGGCAAGGATAAATTCGCGTGGCCAGATCGCCAGCGCGCCGGCGCGGGCGACGCGGGCAAAGACCGGAATGTTGAAGATGCCGATGGCGATGATGGCGTTGACGGCGCCGGGCCCGAAGATGGCAGTGATCATGATCGCCGATAGCAGGGCGGGGAAGGCGAAGACGAGATCGTTGATGCGCATCAGCGCTTCGTCGACCAAGCCGCCACGCGCCGCGGCAAAAGCGCCGAGTGGCACGCCTATGCCCATGCCGATGCCGACCGCTACAAGTGCCACTGCAATCGAATTGCGGGCGCCGACCATGATCATCGACAGGATATCGCGGCCGAAATGGTCGGTGCCGAACCAATGCGCCAGCGAAGGGCCTTGCGTCTTGTCGGCTATCACCAGCTTGGTGACGTCGTAAGGCGTCCAGACGTAGGAGACCATAGCCATCGCCAGGATCAGCAAGGTGATGACGAAGCCGGTGACGAAAGCCGTGTTCCTGAACGCCTTGGCCAGGATGGCGCTGAACGTTTCTTGTGACATGTCGATGTGCAGCGTCATTGCCGGCTCCTCAAGCGCGGATCGACGACCGCATAGGAAAGGTCGACGACGAGGTTCACGGCAATGACGGCGGCGACCAGCAGCATGACGACGCTTTCGACGACTATCAGGTCGCGCTGGGTGATCGCCTGGAACACCAGCCGGCCGAGGCCGGGCAGATAAAAGACATTCTCGATGATGATGGTACCGGCGAGCAGGAAGGCGAACTGCAGGCCGAGAATGGTCAGCATCGGGATCATGGCGTTGCGCAGCGCATGCCGCCACAGCACGGCACGGTAGGGCAGGCCCTTGGCGCGGGCGGTGCGGATATAGTCCTCGTTCAACACCTCGATCAGCGCCGAGCGGGTGACGCGCGCCAGGATCGCCGCCTGCGGCAAGGCAAGGGCGATCGCCGGCAGCAGCAGCGATTTCAGCGCGGGCCAGATGCCTGCGCCCCAGCCGGGAAAGCCGCCGGCCGGAACCAACCGCAGCCACACGGCGAAAACATAGATCAGCATCAGCGCGAACCAGAAATTGGGCACGGCGACGCCAAGCTGTGCCGCGCCCATGGAAATCGTATCGCCGGCCCGTCCGCGCCGGCTGGCTGAAAACAGGCCGACGGGAATGGCGATGAGGGTGGAAAGCGCGAGCGCGATCAGCGCCAGCGGCAGCGAGACGGCAAGCCGTTCACGCACGAGATCGATGACCGGCACCGAATAGGTGTAGGAGCGACCGAAATCGAGGCTGAGCAGGCCGCCGGCCCAGTGCAGATAGCGCAGGACAAGCGGCGCGTTGAGGCCCATCTGGTTGCGCAGGAGTTCGACCTGGTCGGCGCTGGCGTTCATGCCCAGCATCAGCCGCGCCGGGTCGCCGGGCAGGATTTCGAGCACGGCGAACACCACGATGGAGGCCAGCACCAGTGTGGCAAGCGAGATGGCCAGGCGCTTGAGGAGGTAGGTGGTCATCCGTTCCAACGTGCCGGAAAAAGGCAGGCTCCGGAAGCCGTTTTACTTCCGGAGCCACGCATTTCTCGAAAGCGCGAGATCAACCCGACCACTTCACCTTGGTCAGGTCGTTGGCGGGGATCGGCGCGTTTTCCCACAGCCCTTGCAGCTTGGCGTCCCAGACCCCGACCTTGGGCAGTTCGTAGAGGAAGCCGACCACCGCATCGTCGGCCAGGATCTTTTGCGCCTGCGCATACAATTCCTTGCGCTTGGCCTCGTCGGACGTCAGTTCCAGATCGGCGATGACCTTGTTGAAGGCAGGGTTGTCGTAATTGAAGTAGTAGTCCTTGCGCGAATAGATATCGATGTCGTTCGGCTCGGTATGGGAGACGATGGTCAGGTCGTAGTCCTTCTTGGTGAACACCTGGTCCAGCCACTGCGCCCACTCGACGGGGATAATCTCGAGGTTGATGCCGACGTCGCGGAGCTGTGAGGCGATGATCTCGCCGCCGAGCCGCGCATAGGACGTCGGCGGCAGCTTCAACGTGGCCTTGAAGCCGTTCTCCAGTCCCGCTTCCTTGAGCAGTTCCTTGGCCTTGGCCTCGTCGTGCGGATAGCGGCCGATGAGGTCGATATAATATTTATTAGCCGGCGACATATGTGAGCCGATCGGCAGGCCAAGGCCGGCCGAGGCGCCGTCGATGATCGCCTTGCGGTCGAGCGCATAGGAGATCGCCTGCCTCACCTGCAGCTTGTCGAAGGGCGGCTTCTTGTTGTTGATGGACAGGATGGTCTCGCCTTCGGTCGCGCCGACCACAACCTTGAAGCGCGGATCATCCTTGACCTGGGAAACGCTGTCGGGATCGAAGAAGGGGAAGGCCTGGATGTCGCCGGAAAGCAGCGCCGGCACCGCCGCCGCGGCATCGGGAACGATGCGGAACTCGACCTTTTCGAGGAAAGCAGGGGTGCCCCAGTAATGATCTGATTTCACCAGGGTGACCGATGAACCCTTGGCCCAGCTCTCGAATTTGAAGGGGCCGGTGCCAACAGGCTTCTCCTTGTTGGTGTCGGCGGATTTCGGCGACACAATCACCGCGTCGCCCCAGCCCATATTGTAAAGGAACGAGCCCTGCGGGTGGGTGAGCGTCACCTTCACCGTGGCGGGGTCGACCGCTTCGACCTTGTCGATGGCGGCAAAGAGCTGCTTTTGCGCGTTGAGCGAGTTTTCCGCGCGGGCACGGTCGAGCGAGAACTTCACGTCGTCGGCGCCGAAATCGGCGCCGTCGTGGAATTTCACGCCGGTGTGCAGCTTGAAGGTGTAGACCTTGCCGTCATCGGAAATGGTCCAGCTTTCGGCAAGATCCGGCAGAACCTCGCCATTGGGCCCGATCCGGGTTAGGCCCTCGAACACATTGGCGTAGGTGACCTCCCTGATCGCCGCGGCCGCTCCCGCCGTCGGGTCGAGATGCGGGGGTTCAAGCGGAATGCCGATGACGAGATCGGTCCTGGCGGCAGACGCCGAAGTGGCGGTTGCAAGCGCCAGCACGGCAGCGGCCAGAAGGGTCTTCCAAAGTCTCATCGCTGAACTCCCTATGTGCTCAAATGCTCAAGCCGGCGGATAGAAGCGTGATTTCACGCGGGAGTAAATTGCGTTTCGTGCTGTCGCATCGCGCCGGGAGAAATGTTTTTGCGCCGCGGGCCGCTCATCGAGTTGTGCCGCGCAGCAGCACGTTGAGCCCGATCGCCATCACCTTGGCCGATTCCACCATGTCCTCTATGCCCACCCATTCGTCCGGCCGATGGGCGAGGTCGAGAATGCCAGGACCATAGGCGATGCAGTCGTAGATATGGCCGATGCGGGCTATGTGCTTCTGGTCGTAGGTGCCGGGCGAGATGACGTAGTCGGGCTCACGGTCGAAGATGGCCATGATGCCTTGCGCCACCGCCTTGACCACCGGCGCATCGCGCTCGGTCATCAGCGGCAGCACTTCCATCAGGTCGCGGATTTCATAATCGAATTTTTTACGCTCGCGCTTCAGCCGGTCGAGAATACCGGTCACTTCGCCCTTGACCGTGGCGAGATCTTCCTCGAGCAGGAAGCGGCGGTCGATGGTCAGCCGGCAGGAATCAGGCACGTTGGGCGAGGGCAGGCCGGGCCGGAAATCCTCTGTCTGGCCGCCATGGATCGAGTTGATGTTCATGGTCGAGCGTTTTGCACCTTCGGGCACGACCGGCATGCGCGTCATCTTGCGGTCGAGCGCCGGGAACAATTCATCCTCGAAAGCCCTGAGCACGGCGCCCATGTGGCGCACTGCATTGTCGCCGAGAAACGGCATCGAGCCGTGCGCGATCTCGCCCTTGGTCTCGATCTCCGCCCACCAGACGCCGCGATGGCCAAGGCAGATGCGGTCCTTGTTCAGTGGCTCGGGGATGATGACGTGGTCGACCCTGGGTTTCGAGAAATAGCCGAGCCTGGCCAGATGGGCGACTCCGCCGAAGCCGCCGGATTCTTCGTCGACCGTGCCGGATATTTCAATGGCGCCGGGAAAGTCCGGATAGACTTCCATGAAGGCTTCGGCGGCGATTATCGATGAAGCCAGGCCGCCTTTCATGTCGCAGGCGCCGCGGCCATAGACCTTGCCGTCCTTGACGACACCGGCAAAGGGATCGATGGTCCAGCCGTCGCCGGCCTCGACCACGTCGATATGCGAATTGAAGTGAACGCAGGCGCCGGGTGACCGGCCGTCGAAACGGGCCACGACATTGACGCGCGGGTAGCGATCGGTGTCGCCCGGCGTGCCTTCGGCGCGGATGAATTCGGTCTCGAAGCCAAGCTTCTTCAGCCGCGCGCCAAGATATTCGGCGCATGGCCGGTAGGCCTCGCCGGGCGGATTGATGGTCGGGAACCGGATGAGGTCGGCGGTCAGCGCGACGACTTCATCGCGCCTGATGTCGATTGCTTGAAGGAGTTGTTCGTTCATCAGCAGAGTTGAGCAAACAACGACGTGGCATTGCAAGCCCGCCAGCAATCAAGTCCGTGCGACGTGTCGTTGCGGCAACTATCGCGGGAAATCGTTCAAATTCGCCGCATCGGATTGGGGAATTGATCAAGGAGTGTGTGTTATCCGGTTCACCTGCCATTAAAAAGATGAAAAACATCGTGAGGGCAGACAGGCAAGGGCAATCAAAGGGGTTTGGTCGCATGAAGAAGTCTTTTCTAGTCGCAGCGGCGATATTGGCAACCGCGCTGTTTGGTGCGCCGGCCGCAAGTCACGCGGCCATGTTGGAAGCAAATATCGACGTGTCGTCGCAGACAATGACGGTCAGGTATGGCCTGTCGGTTTACCGATGGACCGTGTCCACCGCGCGTCCCGGCTATTTCACGCCGCGCGGCACGTACCGGCCGCAACGCACGGCGCGGATGTGGTATTCGAAAAAGTACCATATGTCGCCGATGCCTTATTCCGTGTTCTTCCATGGCGGCTATGCCATCCATGGCACGGGCGCCGTCAGGCAACTCGGCCGCCCGGCCTCGCATGGCTGCGTGCGGCTACACACGGCCAACGCCGCGACCTTCTATTCGATGGTGCGGGAAGTGGGCTTCGGCAACACGCGCATTGTCGTGACGAACTAGAGCCTTGACCGCCGTTGATCCCAACAAGGTCGTTGCGGTGGGATAGGGTGCAATTGTCCGCATCTCGGGCGCTTTTCCTGAAAAATGTTGCAGGAATGGCGCATTTGGCTCGGAAACGTTGTCGTTGCGTCACTTCCGCCCGACCAATCGTTTCCGTCAAGAATGCGTTTGTGTTAGATATCGCGCATATAACGTTACGAGGGGCTTTGATGTACAGACTTCTTCTTGGTGCGGCGATTGCCGCCACTGCGACTTCCGCCTTTGCCGCCGACGCGGTCGCGCCGATCGTCATGGAACCGGAACTCGCTCAGCCGCATATTTCCGGCTATGTCGAAGCCTATCTCGGAGGGCTCTATCTCACGTCGGGCGGCGAGCACGAGAGCGCGACAACGGCAGGCGGGGCAGGCCGTGTCAATTTCCCAATCGACCCTCGTTGGAACATCCAGGCCGACGCATTCGTCGATTCGCTTTGGGTTCAGAGCCAGAATCTAGATGGCTATGGCGGCGCGGTTCACGCCTACTGGCGCGATCCGAGTTCTTATGCTCTTGGTGGGTTCACCTCGGTGACGGGCTATGGTGGCGACGTGGTCAGTGGCGAGAACCTCTACAGTTTCGCGGTTGGCCCCGAGGCTCAAGCCTATTTTGGCAATGTGACCGTCTACGGGCAGATCTATTACGGCCAGTTGCGCGCGACGGGTCAATCCGAGCATTTCGACAATTGGGGTGGTCGCGGCGTCGTGCGTTATTTCGCTCAAGACAACCTTCGCTTTGATGCCGAACTCGGCTATTCGAGGATTTCTCTGGGCGGCGAAAGCCTCAATACCGTCACCGGTGCGTTGCAGGCCATGTACCGGTTCTCCGGCACCCCCCTATCGGTCTTCGGACGCTACCAACTGGATCATGTATCCTCTCCCGGCAGTTCGGGAAGCTTGAACGTCCATAAGTTCGTGATTGGTCTGCGCGGCAGCTTCGGCTCCGACACGCTGCTCGACGAAGACCGCAATGGCGCGACGATGGACACCTATCGCCCCAACTTCATCCTGCCGTTGCTATAGTGGAAGGCGCGAAGGCGCCTGGGTGACAAGGACCAACCTGGAAAAGCCGCGAAGAGGAATTTTCGCGGCTTTTTTCTTGCGCATTTGCTGCCAATGGCCGAGTGGCACGCAGATATTGGCTAACTGGCTTGCGTTGCTTTGGCACGCGGGCGACGCCGCCAGTTGCTGATCTCCCACCTTTTGTGGAACCACATCCACTGGCCGGGATCCTCGCGCACCCAGCGTTCGACCACGTCATTCAGCATCTGGGTGGTCGCGTGGACGTCGACGCTACCGTCGGCGGTGCGCGGCAAGACCAGCTTGTTCTCGATCTCGAGCCGGAAGCGGTTACCCGGCAGCCTGATGCAACGCGCGGGATAGACGTCGCAGTCATAGTGGCGGGCAAGGGTGCCGAGCACCCGGTTGCTCTGGCAGGGACGACCGAAGAAGGTCGTGTCCAGGCCGTTGGAGAATTTCTGGTCGACGAGGACGCCAATATTGCCGCCATTCTCCAGGACACCTGCCAATGCGAATGAGGCGCCGGCCATCGACGGCAGCAGCGATCCCATGGTCGAGCGCCGCGTCGAGAGGATGTAATCGGCGAGGTAGGGGTTGTTGGGCGGGCGAAACAGCGCCGTGATGTTCATGCCGAAGGTGGCTGCCGCCACCGGCAGCAGCTCGAAATTGCCGAGATGGCCGGTGAAGACAATGTGCGGCCGCTTCTCGGCGGCAATCTCGACGAAGTGCTCTGTTCCTTTGACCTCGACGCGGCCAGGCTTGCTGGCCGCTGGGTCATAGTCGAACAGGGCATCGAGGAAGATATATTCGGCGGCCAAGCGCGCCATGTTGCCCCACATGTCGGAGGCGATGGCCTGGATTTCGTCCTCGCTCTTGTTCGGGTAGGCCTTGCGCAGATTGTCGATGGCAACCTGGTGGCGTCCGACCCTGGGGCCAACGAGGCGTGCGATGCGGTCGGCGAAATTCAGCGCGCTGTCGGCCGGCAGCAGGCGCAGTATCGAGATGATGATCATCGCCGCGCGCGCAACCAGCCAGTAGTTCAGCTGGCGCAGTTGCCTGCCGTAGCGATACCTCAGATCCCGGCGAAACTTCTTGAACACAGGCTTTAGCCGACCCGCAGGATGATCTTGCCGAAGACGTCGCGGCCTTCCATGCGCTTCAGCGCGGCATCGATATCGCTGAAGCCGACCTCGGTGTCGATGACCGGTGCGACCTGCCCGGCCGCCATCTTCTGCATGGCGTTGGCCATGTTCTCCATGCGGCAGCCGAAGGATCCCAGCAGTTTCAATTGCTGCTGGAACAGCTGCATGAGATTGATCTGCGTCGACACGCCTGATGTCGAGCCGCAGGTGACCAGGCGGCCGCCGCGCTTCAGGCACAGCATCGAACCGGCAAAGGTGTCGGCGCCGACATGTTCGAACACGACATCGACGCCCTTCTTCTTGGTCAGCTTGCGCACCACGCCCTCGAAGCGGTCCTCGCGGTAGTTGATGACATGGTCGGCGCCCAGCGCCTTGGCCTTGTCGATCTTGTCGTTCGAACCGACCGTGGTGATGATGGTGCAGCCCATCCGCTTGGCCAGCTGGATCGCCGCCGAGCCGATGCCGGAGCCGCCGGCATGGACCAGGATGGTTTCGCCCGGCTGCAGTTTCGCATTGTCGAACAGCATGTGCTCGACCGTGCCGAAGGTGACGGGCGCGACAGCTGCGCCAATGTCGGTCACGCCGGGCGGGGCGGGCACGAGCAGACGTGCAGGCAGGTTGATCTTCTCCTGTGCGAAGCCATCCAGGTGAAAGCCGTGGACACCGGAAACATGTTCGCAGAGATTGTCACGCCCTTCGCGGCAGGCCCGGCAAAGGCCGCAGGTGCGCGCGCCATAGATCGACACCAATTGCCCGGGCAGCAGGCTGGAAACGCCGGGACCGACCGCCTCGACTTCGCCGGAGGCTTCCGCGCCGACGACCAGCGGCAGCTTGCGCTTGGCAAAGGCCATGCCGCGCCAGCCCCAGACGTCGATATGGTTCAGCGCCACTGCCTTGATGCGCAGCGTGACTTCGCCGAGTGCGGGCGGCGGGGGAGGCGGCAGGTCCACCGTTTCGAGACGGCGGTCCTCGATAAGTTGCAGTGCGCGCATAAAGCCTGTCGGTTCTGTTTGAGCGGAAGGGGCTCGCTTAGACCGGTTCCCGCGCCATGACAAGGCAAGTGTTCTGGCCGCCGAAGCCAAAGGAGTTCGACAGAACGCTGCGAACCTCGGCATTGCGCTTCTTGTTGGGCACCACGTCGAGCACGATCGCCGGGTCTGGATTGTCGTAGTTGATGGTCGGCGGAATGACGCTTTCACGCATCGTCATCAGCGAAAACGCCGCCTCGACAGCACCGGCCGCAGACAGGGTGTGGCCGATCATTGACTTGTTAGAAGAGACAGGCATCGAGCTTATGCGCTCTCCGAACACGGTCGACAGCGCCAGATGCTCCATCTTGTCGTTCTCGGGGGTCGACGTGCCGTGCGCGTTGACATAGTCGATCTCGTCTTCACTCAGGCCGGCATCAGCGAGGGCGGCGCGAACTGCGGCGATGGCCGGCGAAGCGTCCGGCTTCGAGCGGGTGCGGTGGAAGTCGTCGGCCTTCTCGCCGCAACCGCCAAGGACGCCAAGAATAGTCGCGCCGCGAGCCAATGCCGCCTCAAGCGATTCCAACACCAGCGCCCCGGATCCCTCGGCCAATACGAAGCCGTCCCGATCCCTGGAGAAAGGCTTCGATGCCTTTTCGGGAATGTCATTGTGCGTGGAGAGCGCCGAAAGCAATGAGAAGCGGATCAATGCCTCGGCGGTGGCAGAACCGTCCGCGCCGATCGATAGCGCACGGTCGCATTCGCCGCGTCGGATCGCCTCGACACCGAGCTGGATCGCGGTGGCACCTGAAGCGCAAGCCGTCGACAAGGTGATCGGCAGACCACGTGTGCCAAGGCGGTCGGCAAGGCGGTCGGCAATCGAACCGAACTGGGTGGTCTCGAAAATATCCAGCTCTTTCAAGCTACGTGCCACCCGAAGCAGTCTTTCGGCGGCGGTGTCATCCTTGTCCTTGTCCGAATTGTAGAGCGAGAAGCGCTCGGCCCAGTCGAGTTCGACCGGCGGCGATGCGAGGAAAAGCGGTCCGCCGAAATCGCTGGAATTAAGACCGGCTTCGGTCACCGCTTCCAGACCCGCAAGCTCGGCCAGCTGATAGGTGAGTGGGCTGGCACCTTTCGAACTCGACGGCAGGAAATCGACCATGCCGGAGATGCGGGTGTTCAGTTGATCGATGGGAAAGCGGGTGATCGGGTGAATGCCCGACTTGCCGGAGGTCAACGCCGCCCAATTGTCTGATTTACCGACGCCAAGCGAGGTAACCACGCCGATGCCGGTGACGGCGACGATTGGCCTGCCCATGTGATCTCTGAATTTGGTCATCAGGAAGCCCTCGAGTGGTTTATCTCTGCAGCGTGCTGGCGCCGCCTTACGCTGACTTGACCAGCGCCATGCCCTCGAATTGGTGATAGCCGATCGCCGTTGCAAGGACGGTCGCGGGAACGCCTTCGAACGGCTTCTCGGCTGCGGCATCGAAAACAGGGTAGGCGGCCTTGCGGTCGACGGCGAGTGCCGCAAGCGCCACCGCGAACGGAAACTGCGCTTCCTTCATATGCCCGGTCAGCGTCGAGAAGCCGCGTGTGGCAATGGTCGGATTGGCATCGAGCGCTGCCTTCTCGGCGGTGGTTGCGGCATGCGCGCCCGAGGCGCCCGAAAGTGCCAACAGCTTTCCGTTCGGCAGCGCCGCCTGGCCGAGCAGCGCGGCGATCTCGGCGTCGAGTTCTCCGCGCGACCGCCTGGCGCGGCCTGAGACCACTGGTCCGAGCTCGGCATAGATCTTGCGCCCGCGGCTCATCGCGTGTTCGCGCTGTTCCAGCACAAGGAAGGCACCGCCGGAGCCGGTTACAACACCACCGCCCTCGGCGCCCTGTCTTTGCCAGACTGGTTTCCAGGGGCCGCGATGCAAATAGCCGGCGAGTTCGTAACCGAGCAGCATGTCGGAGTGTTCGGTCTGGAAAGCGCCACCGACCAGGATGTGCGTCGACTGGCCGGAGCGGATGCGTGCGGCAGCCGTTTCGACGGCGGCGACGCCGGCACCTTCCTCGCCCATGAAGGTGCGCGACGACCCGGTCACCTTGTGGACGATGGAGATGTTGCCGGCGAGCAGGTTGGAGAGTTGGGCCAGGAACAAGGTCGGCCGCAACTCGGTGGTCAGCTTCTCATTGAGCAGAACGTCGCGATCGTTGCGGCTTTCCGAAGCGGCGAGAATGGCGGCGTCGACCGCCTCGTCACGCTCGCCGCCGCCGGCGGCGACAACCATGTCCATGGTCGTGCAGAGTTCGTCATTGCCCTTGATGCCGGCGTCATCGAGCGCAAGGCCGGCTGCATAGGTGCCGAGCCGCTGCCATGTTTCCATCTGCCGCTGGTCGCCGCGCTTGGCGATCTGCAGGTTCCAGTCGATCTCCGGCAGCGGGTGGACGGTGTAGGGCGCGAAGCGCACAGCTTCGAGCACCGGCTGCAGACCCGGCTGCGCCAGCTTCTGCCAGTGGGCGTCAGGGCCTTCTCCCAGCGAGGAGACAAGGCCGATACCAGTGATGACGACGTCGCGGGGGCTGCTCATGAGCGGCTTTGTGTGTCAGGCTGCTTTTTGATTTTGCGCATGATCCTGTCCGAAAATCGATGCCGATTTTCGGGGTCATGCGCTGAGCGCGTCAAGGTCGCGCACACAGCCATGTCAGGCGGTCTTGGCGGCGACCAGCGCGTCGATTTTGGCGCACAGGTTCTTCATGACGAAGTAATCGTCGGTCGAAGCCTTGCCGTCATTGACTTCCTGCGTCCACTTTTCCAGCGGCACCTTGATGCCGAATTCCTTGTCGATGGCGAAGACGATGTCGAGGAAATCGAGGCTGTCGATGCCGAGATCGTCGATCGTGTGGCTCTCGGGCGTGATGGTGTCGATATCGATCTCGCTGGTGTCGGCAATGATCTTGGCGACTTTGTCGAACGTGGTGGACAAGGGCTTTTCCTTCTTTGCGGGCGGAATCTGTCCGCATCTTGTTTGGGCGCTGTCTAATCGGTTTTTCCCGGCAGGAAAAGGCCTGATGCGCCGGGCGCAGATGGGAAGCCTCCTCTGCAAAGGCAAGAAGGGCCCCGGTCGACCGGCGCCCCTTCCAATTGACGCTGCGTCAGCTCAACTGTCGCGGAGCTTGACCAGGTCGTTCAGCAGTCCGCCAGTTCCGTTGTGGACGGTCAGCCGCTCGACCTTGCCGGCGATGGTTTCCAGAGCCTCGAGCTCCTTCAGCCGCAGCATTACCGGGTTCTCCGCCATCACCCGGGCCGTGTTGAGCAGGGAACGCGTGGCGTTCGTCTCCTCGCGGCGGCGAATGACGTTGGCCTCGGCCTGCTTTTCGGCCGACACCACCTGGTTGAGGATCTCGCGCATCTCGCCCGGCAGGATGACATCCTTGAGCGCGATATCGTTGACCTCCACCCCGATCTCGGCCATGTCGGCACGGACCTTGGCCGCGGCTTCCTCATCGACCGTCACCTTCTTTTCAAGGATCTGGTCAAGCGTCAGCCCGCCAAGCGTCTTGCGGAAGGCGTACTGCAGGGCGCGGTAGAGGGTCTCGGAGAAGTCCTTCACAGCGCTCACCGCCTTGACCGGATCGACGACCCGATACTCGGCAGCGATGTTGACACGGATCGTCACGCGATCCTTGGTCAGCACTTCCTGCCCGGCGACGTCGAGCGACTGGCGCTTGAGGTCGACGACCTTGACCTGCACCATGCGTCCGACGTTCCAGAAAGCATGCACGCCCGCCGTCAATGTCCGCACCAGGACACCGTCGACGAACAGCAGCCCGGCCTGGCCGTCAATGACCGGATGGACCGACATCAACTCCGCCTTCCGGGCCTGGCCGAGCCGGCGCATGACCGGCGGATCGATGGCGAGGTCGGCCGAAGTGTCGACCATCGTCACCTTCCACGGCCCGGCATCCATCCACAGCACCAGCTTGCGGTCCGGTGCCAGGACGGCATGCAGATTGCCGTCACGCTCGATGACGGCGACATCCGTGCGCCCGGTGCGAACGACGGTGAAATGACGCGCGGCCACATCCGGGAGCTTGTCGAACAACGCCTTCTCGTATGCCGAAACGAATTCCGGGTTCTTCAGATCGTGCCGAGATACTTCCAGGCTTCCGCGCCGGTTGGCGAGCCAATGCTCACCCGGCAGCAGGACAGCCTTGATCTCACCCTTAAAGAGGGTGAGGGCACGTTCGTTTTCCCTTACGAGGACGCGCTCGCGTCCAAGAACCTTATCGAGAACAGTCATTGTCTTACTCCTGTCGGGCATGGCCCCATGCGAGGCGTTAACTCATGCGTCGATCTTCCCTTTCGTTTCTCGTTTCACGTCGTCATGGTCCGGCACGAATGATCCGGGGACTGGTGGCATCAAATCGCAGCGGGCCTTCGGGAGCGGATCGCGGGGCAGTGAAGCGGGCGCCGGAGGCCCTGGCCTCCCTTGCCGGCGACACTGCGCCTTGACCATCACCGCGGGCCTGGCCGCGAGCCGATGGCGTTGGACCTTTCGATACGGCCTTGGCCCGAGGGCTTCGGCCGTCGTCAGGTCTTTCGCATTCCAGTCCCCGGACCGTTTTCAGATAACACCGTGGCAGGGTGCTGGCTTATCAGGCCAATGGAGAAGGAATCGAACCTTCGACAGTCAGATTAACAATCTGATGCTCTAACCAAACTGAGCTATCCGTGGTGTGGATGAAGGGACTCGAACCCTCGACCTCCGGACCCAAATCCGGCGCTCTAACCTCTGAGCTACACCCGCAATCCCAATCCCCAAAGCGGCACCGTATACAGGGCGGCAAAGCCGCCTGCACGGGCGGAGACGAAAGCTCCAGCCGTTGTGCTCGCTTCGGTTTTCGTGACCGGGTGCGCGCCTATAGCCCCTGCGACGGGTTGTCGCAAGCGGCATTATCACGGCGAATTTGCGGCTTCTTTAGGCGGTGGCATTTCGGCAACACTGCCTCCAGCAGCCGCGACCGAATATCCAATTTCAAAACGTGACGCGGCCGAGTACGCGCAGACCATCGCCTTGCGGTTCGACGACCACGGCTTCGCCCTCGCGCGGCGAGATGCCGGTGAGCGCCACGATGTCTTCCAGATGGGTGACCATTACGAGATTGTCGGAGCCGGAATAGGCGCGGATTTCCTTCATGATCGCGGCGATCTGCGCCGCTTTCTGCGCATCGTCGCCTTTGAAGAGATCGAGTGGCGCAAACAGCTCCGGCTCGGCCTCGAAGGCGATGCGTGCGGTGTCGAGGCAGCGACAGTAGCGGCTGGACAGGACTCGCTCGATGGGGGCGGCGCGAGCGGCAAACAAGGCGCCGATCTTGCTCGCCTGCTGCTTGCCGCGCGCCGACAGGTTGATCTGGGTGGCACAGCTGTCGATGTCGAAATTGGCCGGATCGGTGGTGCCGGTGACCATGGCATGGCGCAGCAGCACGACATGGCCGCCATCGCGCAGCAGCGCCCAGCCGGCATCCGTGGCGTGGGCCGCGACGGGAATGACGAGCAGGAACAAGGCCAGGGCAAATCGAATCATCGCAGTCCTTCCAGGAGCCTGGCATCAGACTCCGACCATTCGCATATAGGGATTGGAAAGCAGGCACAAAGACAAGCCAGGAGCCGGCGGCGTCTCAAGTCTCACTTTTTGGCGATCTGCTTCTTCACCAGATCGATCTTCTGGTCGGTCAGCGGGATGGGGAGGGTGTAGCCGGCTTCGGTGAAACCCTGCTTGGCGTTCTCGAAGAACTCGATGGCCTTGAGATATTCGGCCTTGCCGCCGCCATAGCTGGCGCGATTCCAGCTGACATCACCGAGGTTGTTCTGCTCGAAGGCCCACTGCATGGGTTGGCTTTCCCTGGTGAACACTTTCAGCGTCGCGGTGAACGCCGCCTCGGCATCGTCGAGATATTTGCCGGTCCGTTCGATATTGCCAAGGTTGAGCAGGCTCATGCCGATGCCGTTCTGGGCGCTGGCCCAGTCGATCGGTGCCGTCTCGATGGTCAGCACTTCGAGTGCCGCCCGACGGGCCGTGATCGAATCCCGCAAGGTTTTCGGATCGGCATTGCTCATGCTCAGCCAGTGCAGCGTCGAGCCGAGACCGGCCTGGGCCAGCGCCCATTGCCGCGGATTGGTCTCGCGCTTGTACTCGCGCAAGGCATTGCCGTAGGCGTCGACCGCCTCGTCGTAGTGCTCGGGCTTGTCCGTCACGCCGCCAAGCAACTGCAGCGTGTTGCCGAGATTGTAGTAGCTCATGGCCCAATCCTGCGGGAATTTCCGCCTGACATAGACCTGCCGCGCCGCCTGGAACGCTGCCGCCGACTGCTCCAGCTTCGCCGCGTCGCGGGTCCGCTGGCCAAGCGTCTGGTAGATCGAGCCGAGATTGTTCTGCGCCGACGCCCAATCCATCGGGAAGCGCTGCCGGGTAAATACCGTCAGCGCGTCGTCATAGGCCGCGGCGGCCTCTTCGAGCGTGCTTGTGCCCATATCGAAACGGGCAACGCCACTCAGCGCATTGCCGAGGTTGAGCCGGCTGGTCGCCCAGGAGACCGGGAACGTTTCGCGGGTTCGCACCGTCAGAGCCGCGCGGAAGGCATCCGCCGCCTCATTGATCTTCGCCTTGTCGTTGAGCTGGATGCCAAGCGTCACCAGCGTGTTGCCGAGATTGTTCTCGACCATCGCCCATTCGACGGGGGCTTTCTCGCGCGTATACTCCTCGAGCGCCAGCCGGTAGGCGGCCTCCGCGTCTTTCAGATGCTCGCCGGCGGGCTCGCGCTCAGAAAGCGCATAGAGCGCGATACCGAGATTCATCTGCGAAGCCGCCCAGTCGAACGGCACCTTGTCGCGCGGGCGCTTTTTCAACGTGGCACGCATCGCTGCCACTGCTTCGTTGAGCCACTTCGGATCGCTATTCCGCTCACCGATCTTTAGAAACACATTGGCGAGGTTGTTCTGCGAGGCGGCCCAGTTGCGGTCGTCCTTCTCGCGCTCGAAGACGACGAGCGAGTCGCGGAAAATCTGAGCTGCTTCTTCCAGATGCGCGGTTTCGGTCTCGCGCTCGCCGATGGTCTGCAGCACCACCGCCATGTTGTTGCGGGTGATTGCCCAATCCCTGTTCTGCTCGCCATTGGGGATGAAATTCAGGATGACGCGATAGGCCTCGATTGCGTGCTGCAGTGCGTCGAGATCGCCGGTGGTGTAGCCGTAGGAGTTGAGCGCTTCGGCTTCCTGGTTCTTGTAATTCCAGCGCAGCTTGTCGTCCCATTTCTCGACCAGCGAGAAGGCCTTGGCATAGTCGCTGGCGGCGGATCTGTAGTCGAAGACCAGCGCGGCGGCGTCGGCTCGTTTGGCATAGATGCCGGCGTCGGCAATGCGTTTCTGCCGGACCATGTCCTCAGCCTCGTCGACGGCGCCGCTGTTCTGCTCGACCCTGGCGACCGCGTCATCGAGGAATTTGCGCGCCGTCACCATGGCGCCCTGGCCGATGGCCTTGTCGGCGGACGCGACCAGCCGCTTGATCTCCGGATCATCGGTGCGCAGTGCCGCACGCTCCGACATCATCTTCTTCAGGCGCTCGGCCTGGCCGTCGAGCACCTTCTGCAGGTCGGTCGGATCCTCGGGGATCTTGTCCGTGCCGAGGGCCCTGAGCACGCCATAGAGCGCGTCGAGCGGGACACCGTCCTGCAGCGAGGCCAATTCCACCTGTGCCCGCTTTGGGTCGGGCAGATCGGAAATGGTTAGGAGCAACTGCCGCCTTTCGCCGGTGATCAGCCCATCGTCGCCGGTCGGTTCCGGCGGCGCGACGCCGAAATAGAGCAGCCGGCGCAGGCTTTCATTGACCCAAGGGCGCTGCTTGGCCTTGGTGTCGAGATAGACTTCTTCGGTCACCATGCGCATGACGGAGCCGAACTCCGTGCCCTTCATGGCCGCAAGGTGGCGTAGCAGCGCGGCCGCATAGGGGCTGTTTTCACCGGCGGCACCATCCAGCGCCGGGCGGCCCGGTTCGGCGGCGAAGCCGACCACCGTGCCGAGGCTCGCATCTTGGGCTGACGCGTTGCCGAGCGCCTTGGCGCCACGCACCGGTTCCAGCCCGCCGGCGCCGATGGGCTCAGCGGAAGCGGTCGGTGCCGGGCGCACCACGGCGTCCGCCGGAAACGGATTGGTGCGGCAGGCATCGAGCAGCACGATCGTCACCGGCACGGTCTTCTTCAGTTCGTCCATCACCGCGGAAATCGGCACCAGGGCCTTGCCTGCATCCTTGAGCGACGAGACGTCGGCGTCGACCGGAACCAGATAATTCTCGCCGCCGGCCTCGATGCCGTGGCCGGAGTAGTAGATGAAGGCGACGTCGGCGCCCCCGGCGTCCTCGACGAAGCGTTCGAGGTCGCGCTTCAGCTTGGTGGCATCGCGGTCGGTGACGTTGCGGGCGTCGAAGCCGAGGTCGGTCAGCATCTTGGCCATGTCGCGGGCGTCGTTGGCGGGGTTGGGCAGGGCGGCGATGTGCAGGTAATTCGACTGGCCGATGATCAGCGCCACGCCCTTGAGGCTTTTGGTCTCGGCAAATGCAAGCGCCGTCGCGGCAAGACAAATCAGTGCGGCGACGAAGGCCGACAGCCACATCCGCGCAAAAAGATTGCGTCCTGAGGTTTCGACAAAGGTCATTTGTCGTTCGTGTCCACCCTGATATTCCAAACGCTCTATACGCTGCCAGCATACCATGATCAAATTCGGGCGCGATTGCGCCGCGCGCGTGGCTCGCCTATCCCTGAAAAATGTCGCCGCTCACAGAAACCGTGCTTTTTGTCTTCAGCCTGGTCGCGCTCGGTTATCTCGCCGGGCTGACCGGCTATCTCAGACCGGCGAGCGGCGAGGGGATATCGGACTTCGCGGTCTCGGTGGCGATGCCGCTGCTTCTGTTCCAGACGATGGTGAATGCCGATTTCCATGGCGTCGCGCCTTGGCCGCTGTGGGGGGCTTATTTCACGGCGGTGGCGATCACCTGGGCAGCGGGCCATCTTGTCACCACGCGGATCTTCGGGCGCGACGCGCGCGCCGGCGTCGTTGGCGGCGTGTCGTCGGCCTATTCCAATGTCGTGTTGCTCGGCGCTCCCTTCATTCTTGGCATATTCGGCCCGAGCGGCTTCGAAGTGCTGTCGCTGCTGGTTTCCGTGCACCTGCCTGTGATGATGATGGCCTCGATCGTGCTGTTCGAGATGTTCGGTCGCAGCGGGGGTGAACCTGTCCATCCGTTGCGCGTTATCCGCAACTTCCTGAGACGGCTGTTCATCAATCCGTTGATCATCGGCATCCTGCTCGGGCTGGCATGGCGGCTCAGCGGCGTGCCGCTGCCGGACCTCATCATGCGGCTGGTCGATGCGCTTGCCGACACGGCAGGGCCGGTGGCGCTGTTTGCCATGGGGCTCAGCCTGCGCCGCTTCGGCGTTTCCGGCAATGTCCGGCCGGCATTGGGGCTTTCGGTGCTGAAACTGTTCCTGATGCCGGCGCTGGTGCTCGCCTTCGTCTGGCTGCTCGGCCTGCCGCCGATGACGGCCAAGGTGGCCGTCGTGGTGGCGGCGCTACCGTCCGGCATCAATTCCTATCTCATCGCCGTGCAGTTCAACACCGGCCAGGCATTGGCATCGAACCAGATGACCATCGCCACCGCCTGCGCCGCCGTCACCACGGCTTTCTGGCTGACCGTGGTGCTTCACGTCTACGGCTAGTTCGTCTTCGGCTGGTTTCGCGCTGGCCCAAAGCCTATATGCCATCTTGCAATTGATTGCGTGGCTTGCCCTAGGTAAAGAGCACTGGCTCCAGTGTCCCGGCCTCGATACCATCGGGCACGTCCATCGAAGAAAATCCAGATACCGGCCCGTCAGTGCGCCGAGCGGAGGCTAAACCATGCTTCAGAAAACCAGCCATTTCATGCGGCAGGCCAATCTCATCAACGGCGAATGGGTGCAGGCCGACAGCGGCCAGACTGTCGACGTCAACAACCCGGCCACCGGCCTCAAGATCGGCACGGTGCCGAAGTCCGGCAAGGCCGAGACCCGCCGCGCCATCGAAGCCGCCGCTGAGGCCTTCAAGACCTGGCGCAAGACCACCGCGCTCGAGCGCTCGAAGCTGCTGCGCAAGCTGCATGACGCGATGATGGACAATCAGGACGTGCTGGCCGAACTGCTCACCATCGAGCAGGGCAAGTCGCTGTTCGAATCGAAGGGCGAGATCGGCTCGGCCGCGGCCTACATTCTGTGGTTCGCCGAGGAAGGCCGCCGCACCTATGGCGACGTCGTGCCCTCGCCATGGGCGGACCGCCGCATCCTGGTGACCAAGGAGCCGGTCGGCGTCATCGCCGCCATCACACCGTGGAATTTCCCGTCCTCGATGCTGGCCCGCAAGCTCGGCCCGGCACTCGCGGCCGGTTGCACCGCTGTGGTCAAGCCGGCCTCGCAGACGCCGTACTCGGGTCTTGCCTGGGGCGCGCTGGCCGAGGAAGTCGGCTTCCCCAAGGGCGTCGTCAACATCCTGACCGGTTCGGCCAGCGAGATCGGCGACGAGATCTGCGCCAATCCGCTGGTGTCGAAGATCACCTTCACCGGGTCGACCGAGGTCGGCAAGCTGCTCATCCAGAAGTCGTCGGTGACCGTCAAGAAAGTGTCGATGGAGCTTGGCGGCAATGCGCCGTTCATCGTCTTCGACGACGCCGACCTCGAGCGTGCGGTTGCCGGTGCGATCACCGCCAAGTACCGCAACTCCGGTCAGACCTGCGTCTGCACCAACCGCTTCCTCGTCCAGGCCGGCGTCTATGACAAGTTCGTCGAGAAGCTCGCCGACGCCAGCAACGGGCTGAAGGTCGGTTCCGGCCTTGAAGACGGCGTCCAGCAGGGACCGCTGATCGACGAGAAGGCGGTCGAGAAGGTCGAAGAACTGATCGCCGACGCCACCTCGAAGGGTGGCAAGATCGTCGCCGGCGGCAAGCGCCATGCGCTCGGCGGTTCGTTCTTCCAGCCGACGGTCATCGCCAATGCGACGCCCAAGATGCGCTTCATGAAGGAAGAGATTTTTGGCCCGGTTGCGCCGGTGTTCAAGTTCGAGACCGAAGCGGAAGCAATCGCGCTCGCCAACGACACCGAATTCGGCCTTGCCTGTTATTTCTACACCGGCGATCTCGGCCGCGCCTTCCGCGTCATGGAAGGGCTGAAATACGGCATGGTCGGCGTCAATGAAGGCCTTATCACGACGCCCGAGGCGCCGTTCGGCGGCGTCAAGGAATCAGGCCTCGGCAAGGAAGGCGGCCATCAGGGCATCGAGGATTACCTCGATACCAAATATGTGTGCATCGGCGGCCTCGGGCTCTGATAGACTGGTCCTGAGATGGGGAGGCCAATCGCCTGCCCATCTCTTATGGGAAAACCGGCCGAACTCTTCTGGATCTACTGGCGTTTGCGGGCATGGCTATGAAGGACGGCGAGGTTTTCGGCACGACGCAGGCGGGCGAGGCGGTGCGCCGCTTCACGATCAGGGGCGGCGGTATCACTGCCAACGTCATCGGGCTCGGTGCTGTCATCCAGGATTTGCGCCTGACCGGGCACGACGCGCCGCTGGTGCTCGGCTACGACAATCTGGAAGCCTATGAGACCAACAACACGTTCTTTGGCGCGGTCGTCGGTCGCTACGCCAATCGCATCCATGATGGCCGTTTTACCATCGCCGGCAATCGCTACCAAACCGACCAAAACTTCCTCGGCAAGCACACGCTGCATGGCGGCTCGCAAGGCTATTCGCATCGGCCTTGGACAGTTTCTTTGCACGGCAGGGATTTTGTTACGCTGACGCTGCACGATCCCGACGGCACGATGGGCTTTCCCGGCGCACTCGACCTCACCTGCACCTACCGGCTGAAGATCCCCGGTACGCTCAGCGTCGAGCTGACGGCGACCTGCGAGGAGCCGACGCTGTGCAATCTCAGCCAGCATTCCTATTTCAACCTCGACGATGGCGGCGTCGGCGACATTCTCGACCACAGGATGATGCTGAATGCGGGCGCCTATCTGCCTGTCGACGGCGACATGATCCCGACCGGCGTGGTCAAGCCGGTTGACGGCACGCCTTTCGACTTTCGCCAGGCGCGGCCGCTGCGCATGGAGACTGAGGGCGAGCAACTGCCCTACGACCAGAATTTCTGCCTTGCCTCGACGCGCGGGCCGTTGCGGCAAGCGGCGTGGGCGCAAGGAGCCAGTTCCGGCGTCGAGATGGAGGTCTGGACCACGGAGCCCGGCGTCCAGCTCTATACCGGCCAGTATGTGACGCCGCGCAAAGGGCTGGAAGGGCGAGACTACAAGGCTTTTTCCGGCTTCTGCCTGGAGCCGCAGATATGGCCGGATGCACCGAACCGGCCGTATTTCCCACAGGCAACCCTGTGGCCGGGCGCCATTTATCACCACGTGACGGAATATCGATTCCGTCTACCCTAGGATCGACAGACCTCAGCTGTCGAACGCCGCTCTTAGTGTCTCGAACGGCGCCAGCGCGCCACGAACCTGCACCACGGCGGCGGCGACGCGATGGGCCCGGCGGACAGCTTCCCGCGGGCCATGGCCGGCAAGACGCGCCGCGAGATAGCCGCCATTGAAGGAATCGCCGGCGCCGGTGGTGTCGACGGGGGCCGCGACATGGATCGCCGGCACGTCGTGCAGTGTCCCGCTTTCGGAAATTAGCGCCGGCTGCTCGCCGTTCTTGACGACGACCTCGCCGACCCATTGCCGTAGCCGCTCTGCGGTCGCCTGCGGCGTTGCATCCTCAAACAGCATTTGCTCGTCGGGGAAGGTTGGCAGTGCGATGTCGGTAACGGCAAGCGCCTCGACGATAGCCGTTTGCGCTTCCTCGCGCCGGCGCCAGAGCCGTGGCCGGTAATTGGGGTCGAAGGCGATCAGCGAGCCCGCCGCCCGCGCCTTGGCCACGGCCATCAGCAGTGTTTTGCGCGCGGCATCGTTCAGAATTGCCAAAGTGATTCCGGAAAAGTACACAAGTTCCTGATTTTCCAGGTTTTTCGACAGAGCCGTGGGATCCGAGGCGAGCTGCCGCGCGGCGGCGTCGCCGCGCCAGTAGGTGAAGGAGCGCTCGGCGCCTGTCAGCGTGATCGCATAGAGACCGGGCCGCGCGCCCGGGATCACCGGACTGGAACCGATGCCGATGCCGTTTTCGGCGAAGAAGCCGATCTGGCCCTGCGAGAAGGGATCGTCGCCGAAGGCCGAGACATAGGTCGCCGGGCGGTCGCCGCTCAGCGCGTGCAGCGCCCACAGCGTGTTGAACGTGTCGCCGGCAAAACCCATGCGCCAGTTCGGGCCGGCCTGGCCCGACAGTTCGAGCATGCATTCGCCGATCGAGGCGACGCCGTTTCCTGCCATCTGCAATCCTCCGATGATTTCGGTGCTGTAGCTTTTTGCCGGCGGCAGCGCCATGGTTGGCAAGCAGGCTTTTTTGCGCCACAGCGTTTTCCCACAGGCTGGCGGGACGCGATCCACCCAGCAGAACGTTATCCGCAGAAGAGGAACCGGTTTGGCATCGATATGGCGTTATCTCCTGGCGGGTCTTGGTCTGGCTGCTCTGCTGGTCGGCGTCCTCGCGGTCGTCTATTTGACGGCGCCGCAATCGGCGCAGCTTGCCGGCCCGGATGTCTCGCGGACGAAGAAAACCGACAACGGGCTGTACATGGCGAGCTTCGTTCCGGAACGGGGCGTGGTGCGGCAGGGCGAACTGGAATCCTGGCTGCTGACCCTGAAAACAAAGACAGGGGCTTCGGTGGAGCGCGCCGCGATCGCCATCTCCGGCGGCATGCCGCAACACAATCATGGCCTGCCGACCAGCCCGCAGGTGACCGATTACCTGGGCGAGGGCCGTTACCGTATCGACGGGCTGAAATTCACCATGAGCGGCTGGTGGCAACTTCGTTTCGCCATCTCGTCCGGCGCCGGCTCCGACACGGTGCTGTTCAACGTGGTCCTGTGAGCGATCGATGAAGCGCCTTTTCTACTTTCTGGCGCTGATGGTCGCCGTCGTCCTCGTCGGCTGCGGCAAGCCGGATTTCTCCGACGCCGAGAAGAAGACCATCGCGTCGCTGGCGCTGAACACCTTGCCGTCGCTGAAACCCGACACCACAAACCGGTTCGCCGACGTGCCGGCCGCTGCGGCGCTCGGCTCGACGCTGTTCTTCGACCTCGGCATGAGCCGCGACGGCACGGTCTCGTGCTCGACCTGCCACAAGATCGACCGCCAGTTCCAGGACGACCTGCCGCAAGCCGTCGGCGTCGGCCGCACCAACCGTCGCACAATGGCATTGGCGGGCGTGGCGCGTGATCCCTGGTTCTTCTGGGACGGCCGCCGCGACAGCCTGTGGGCGCAAGCGCTGACACCGCTGGAAAACCCGCTGGAACAGGCCGGCAACCGCGCCGCCTACGCGCACTACATCAAGGCGCGCTTCGGCGAACGCTATGAACGCATTTTTGGACCGCTGCCGGACTTTTCCGGCATTCCGTTGAATGCCAGCCCGCTCGGAACGGATGCCGAAAAGACTGCCTGGAACGCGATGAGCGATGGGCAGCGTGACGCCATCAACCGCGTCTTTGCCAATATCGGCAAGGCGATCGCCGCTTTCGAACGCTCGATCGAGCCGGCGCAGACGCGCTTCGACCGATTTGCGCTGGACCTTGCCACCGGCGCTGAGCCGAAGGGCGATGCGGTCTTTACGCGGGAAGAAATCCTTGGGCTGAAACTGTTCATCGGCAAGGCCAATTGCGTGACTTGCCACAACGGCCCGCGCTTCACCGACAACAGTTTTCACAACACCGGCGTGCCGCCTGTCGCGGATCTGCCGCCGGATCGCGGTCGCATCGATGCGGTGGCACAGGTCGAGGCCGACCCGTTCAACTGCTTCGGCGCTTATCGCGATGGCGATGCGAGCGCCTGCGGCGAGCTGCGTTTCATGGTCAAGGATGCGCCGCAACTGATCCGCGCCTACAAGACGCCTTCGCTGCGCGGCGCTGCCACGCGGCCGCCCTATATGCATGCCGGGCAGTTTTCCTCGCTCGACGAGGTGGTGGCGCACTACGCCAAGGCTGCGCCCAGCGTTGAGGGGGTATCCGAAATCCACCCGTTGCAGCTATCGGATCGCGAACGCGCGGCGCTGGTGGCGTTTTTGAAGACTTTGGCGGAATAAACTATCGATCCTTCACTGTCTCCATCGCCACGAAGGTCGAAGTCTGGGCGACATGGGGAAGCGCCGAGATCCGCTCACCCAGCACGCGGCGATAGGCGGCGATGTCCTTGGTGCGGACCTTCAGCAGATAGTCGAAGCTCGACGCCATCATGTGGCACTGCTCGATCTCCGGCACGCTCTGGACGGATCGGTTGAAGGCGTCGAGCGCGGCGGAGCGGGTATCGGACAATTTTACCTGCACGAAGGCGACATGGCCTTCGCCCATGCGCTCGCGATCGATGATCGCCTGGTAGCCCCTGATATAGCCGTCCTTCTCCAGCCGCTTGACCCGCGCCTGCACCGGTGTCTTCGACAGGCCGACCTTTGTCGCCAGTTCCGACATGGAAAGCCGGCCGTTGCTTGCCAGCGCCGACAGGATATTCCGGTCGATGCGGTCCAATTGGTCTTCAGTCATCAAAAAGGCAGTCCATTTGTTGATCTTATGTCGCTATGATGGATCAAATGGCCTGTCATGTCGATTTCTTTGGACCGACTGAAATTCGCGCCTGTGCTAGCTTGCGCCATTCGGTCCGGTGACCGCCGGCCCGCTCCCTGATGCTCGCTCCACAGGACCCGCCATGCCGCTCGACACCATCCGCCAGCAGATCCGTGCCAACTATCTTCCCGACGAAGACGAAGCCGTGAAGCGGCTGGCCGAGGCGACAGGGCTTTCGGCCGGGGATCGCAATGCGATCTCGGCGCGAGCCGCCGATCTGGTGCAGGCGGTGCGCGGCTCGTCCGATCCCCGCCTGATGGAAGTCTTCCTCTCCGCCTACGGCCTGTCGACCAAGGAAGGCGTGGCGCTGATGTGCCTGGCCGAGGCGCTGCTGCGCGTGCCGGACACCGAGACGATGGACGATCTCATCGCCGACAAGATCGCGCCGCATGACTGGTCGGCCCACTCGGGCGGCTCGAGCTCGATCTTCGTCAATGCCTCGACCTGGGCGCTGATGCTGACCGGCCGTGTGTTGGACGAGGGCGAGGGTGGCATCGAAGGCACGCTGCGTTCGATGGTGCGCCGGTTGGGCGAGCCGGTCATCCGCAAGGCGGTGGCCGCCGCCATGCGCGAGATGGGCGAACAGTTCGTGCTTGGCCGCACCATCGCCGAAGCCGTCAAGCGCGGCCGGTCGATGATTCAGAAGGGTTATCTCTATTCCTTCGACATGCTGGGCGAGGCGGCCCGCACCGAGGCCGATGCTCTGCGCTATCTCAAGGCCTATGCCGATGCGATTTCCTCGCTCGACTCGGGTTCCAACGGCCCAGACATCCGTCAGAACCATGGTATCTCGGTCAAGCTCTCGGCGCTGCATCCGCGCTACGAGGTGGCGCAGAAGGAAGAGATGCTGCCTGTCATGGCCGAGCGGCTGTTGTCGCTGGCGCTCGCCGCGCGGCATTCGCGCATGGGGCTCAACATCGACGCCGAGGAAGCGGATCGTCTCGATCTGTCGCTCGACGTCATCGAGCGGGTGCTGGCCGAGCCGGAACTCGCCGGCTGGAACGGCTTTGGCGTCGTCGTCCAAGCCTACGGGCCACGTGCCGCGTTTGCCATCGACTGGCTTTACGCGCTGGCCAAGAAATACGACCGCACCATCATGGTGCGGCTGGTCAAGGGCGCCTATTGGGACACCGAGATCAAGCGGGCGCAGACGCTGGGGCTCACGGGTTATCCCGTCTTCACCCGCAAGGCCAACACTGACGTCTCCTACATGGCTTGCGCGAAGAAACTGCTTGGCATGACCGACCGCATCTATCCGCAGTTCGCCACCCACAACGCCCACACCGTCGCCGCCATCCTGTCGATGGCCGGAAATCGCGACTCCTTCGAGTTCCAGCGCCTGCATGGCATGGGCGAGGCCCTGCACGAGACCGTGCGCCAGGCCGAAGGCACGCGCTGCCGCATCTATGCGCCGGTCGGCGCGCATTCCGATCTGCTTGCCTACCTTGTCCGGCGGCTGCTGGAGAACGGCGCCAACTCTTCCTTCGTGCACCAGTTGACCGACGAGGATGTCGAGCCGGAGGACATCGCCCGCGATCCGCTCGAGACAGTCGAGGACCAGGGGCCCGCCGCCAATCCGGCGATTGCCCGGCCGTCCCAGATATTTGGCTCCGGCCGCCGCAACTCGAAAGGGTTTGACATCACCGATACGGTGACGCTGGCGGCGATCAACAAGGCCAAGGCCGCCTTTGCCGGGCCGGACCGCTGGCATGCCAAGCCGATCACGCGCGCCGCCGGCTATGGCAAGCAGCGTCCGATCGTCAATCCGGCCAAGCCTGACGAAGTGGTCGGCACGGTTAGCGAGGCCGCCGCCAAGCAGGTGGCGACCGCCGTACGCTTCGCCGTGGAGGCGCAGCCTGCCTGGGCAAAACGTCCGGTTGCCGAGCGTGCCGCCATCCTCGACCGCGCCGCCGACCTCTATGAAGCCAACGCCGTCGAGTTTTTCGCGCTGGCCACCCGCGAGGCCGGCAAATCGCTGGCCGATGGTGTGGCGGAAGTGCGCGAGGCCGTCGACTTCCTGCGCTACTACGCCGCTGAAGCGGCCAACAACGAAGCCGGCACGCAGGCGCGTGGCGCCATTGTCTGCATTTCGCCATGGAATTTCCCGCTCGCCATCTTCACCGGTCAGATCGCGGCGGCACTCGTCACCGGCAATTCGGTCATCGCCAAGCCGGCCGAGCAGACGCCGCTGATCGCCTTCCGCGCCGTCGAACTGCTGCGCGAGGCCGGCGTACCGGAGGACGTGATCCAGCTTCTGCCCGGCGACGGTCCATCGGTCGGCGGCCCGCTGACCGCCGACCCGCGCATCGCCGGCGTCTGCTTCACCGGCTCGACCGAGGTCGCCAAGCTGATCGAGAAGCAACTGGCCGAGACCGCGGCACCCGACGCGATGCTGATCGCCGAGACCGGCGGCCTCAACGCCATGATCGTCGATTCCACCGCGCTGCCCGAACAGGCTGTGCGCGATATCCTGGCCTCGGCCTTCCAGAGTGCCGGCCAGCGCTGCTCGGCGTTGCGCGTGCTCTATGTCCAGAAGGACGTCGAGAAGAAGATGCTTGAGATGCTGAAGGGCGCCATGGAAGCGCTCAACATCGGTGATCCCTGGCAGATTTCAACCGATGTCGGTCCGGTCATCGATGATGAGGCGCAGGCCTCGATCCGTGACTATTGCACGAAGAAAGGTCTCGAGGGCCGGCTGATCGCCAAGCTCGAGGCGCCGAAGGACGGCCGCTTCGTTGCGCCGCATGTCTTCCGGGTCAAGGGCATCGAGGAGATGGACCGCGAAGTGTTCGGGCCGGTGTTGCATGTCGCCACCTTCGACTCCGATGAGATCGATGCGGTCATCGCCGCGATCAACCGCAAGGGTTATGGCCTGACCTTCGGCCTGCACACCCGCATCGAAGGCCGCGTCCAGCATTTCGTCGACGGCATCCATGCCGGCAACATCTATGTCAACCGCAACCAGATCGGTGCCGTTGTCGGATCGCAGCCCTTTGGCGGCGAGGGGCTGTCCGGCACCGGGCCCAAGGCCGGCGGGCCGCACTATCTCCGGCGCTTCCGCAAGGGGCCGGAAGCCGGTACGCATGTGGGAGAAGGCCACAAGGTGACGGCGACCGAACTGGCCGACAATCTGCCCGATCCGACGCTGGGCGGCTGGTCGACGCGGCCGGACCGGATCGCCATCCTGAGGAAGCATCTGCGCGGCAAGGGCGCTGCCGCCATTGGCGCCGCCGCTGCAATCGATTTCGGTCAGGTCGACCTGCCCGGGCCGACCGGCGAGGCCAACACGCTGTCGTTGTCACCACGCGGGCGGGTGCTGTGCCTCGGCCCCGACGCCGACTCGCTGCTTGCCCAGACGATCCAGGCGCTCGCCGCAGGCAATGCGGTGCTGGCTGTGGCGCCGGGAGCGCCGGCCGCACTCTCCGCATTGACCGGCAAGGGCTTGCCATTGGCTGCAATAGATGGCCGCCCTGATCCGGTCGAGGCGCGCTCGCTGCGCGTCGATGTCGTCGCGTTTTCAGGCACACCGGAAGCTGCGCGCATCGTGCGCAAGGTTATCGCCGACAGGACTGGCCCGATCGTGCCGCTGGTCAGCGAGGTGCTCAACCCGGCGGCCTATGCGCATGAGCGGGCCGTCTGCGTCGACACCACCGCGGCCGGCGGCAATGCCAGCCTGCTGGCTGCGGCATAAGGACTGTTCGCACCTCGCTTGCTTTGTCTCGAGTTGCCGGGGATAAGCATGGGCGGCAAATCGACTGGGGCGACCGATCAGATGGAAGACACGTCCCCACCGTTTGAGCTGCCTTGCGTGGCGGTGGTCATCACCTGCTACAATTACCGGCCCTACGTCGAACAGGCGATCCGCTCGGTGTTGGCGCAGACCTACAGGAACTGGGACTGCGTCATTGTCGACGATGCCTCGACCGACGGCTCGGCCGACCATATCCGCCAGCTTCTGGCGGCCATCGACGATCCGCGCCTGCGCCTGCTGGCGCGCTCACAAAATGGCGGGCAGATCGCGGGATTCCGCGATGGCTTTGCGGCGACCGCCGCGCCTTTCGTGGTATTTCTCGATGCCGACGATGCGTGGCTGCCGGATTTTCTGCTGGCGCATCTGTCCGCCCACCTCAACGCGACACATTCGGCCGCGCTGTCGAGCTCCGATGTGTTCCTGGTCGATGGCAGAGGCACCTTGCTGAGCGGCACTTTTCTTCCCCTGCGCAAACCGCGCTTCGGGTCCGATGGCAATGGCGTCGCCATCGCGCCTGGTGGCCAGCTTGCCGGCATGGCGTCTAGGATTGCCTACGCCTCGGAGCATCCGGTGACCTATTTCACGCCTGCGACAACCGGCTGGCTATGGTCACCATGCTCGGCGATCATGTACCGGCGTGGCGCGCTGGAATCGGTCTTGTCCTTCCCGTTTAGGGCCAAGGTGGGGACGGATTACCTGACGGCCACATGCGCGCATCTGGCCGGCGGCAGCCTCATCCTATCCGAAGGCCTCGGCCTCTATCGCCTGCACGGGTCGAACCTGTCCTCCACCGGCGCTGGCTTTGCCGGCGGCCATGTGCGGCAAACGCAGGCCTATCGGGCCTACAGGAGCACATTGGCGGCGGATGTCGTCGACTATGTGCTGGAGAATTCAGCCTGGCTCGGTGAAGTTAACGGGCGCAATTTCATACCTGCATTCCTGACGCAGCATGTGCGTCAGTTCAGGGAGCTGGCCGATGATCCGCGGCTGATGCGACACCTGATCCGGCGACGGCCGTGGCAGTGGCTGCGCATGCACAGTGCCCAGTGGCTGCGACGGCTGGGTGGGCGCGGTTCGACGCGATCATGACGAGGGAGGTCCTCGCATTTGCTCGGGCAAAGTCAGGTCAAGCGCCTTCGACGACCGAGAAACCTTCGAACTGCGGATGACCGAGATAGTGCACCTTGGTCGTGCCGACATTCCTGTGCGCGGCGCGGAAGTTTTCCGACCTGGTCCAGGCGATGAAATCGTCCTGGCTTGCCCACACCGTGTGCGAGGCAAACAGCGTGTAGCCTTCGGTCTCGTTGACCGGGCCGCGCAGCAGATGGAATTCCTGAAAACCCTTCATCTCGGCAAGGCTGGAATCGCGGTTCTTCCAAACGGCCTCGAAATCGGCCTCCGAGCCGTTCTGCACCTTGAAGCGGTTCATGGCGATGTACATGCGGTTGCCTTTCTTAATCAATGGATTGCTGGGGTTACTAATGGTTCGGAGGCGGGACATTCAAAACGGTCCAATGGCGCCGGTGAACTCCAGGTTGCTGCCGGCGCTATCGCCAGCTCGCTGCCGGCGTCGGGGAGGGGACTGATTTCCTGCATGTCGCGGGCCGGAAATTGCAGCGACCAGCGGGCAAAAGTCAAATCAAGATCGTTTGCCCCTGGTATCGAAGACCCGTGGTCGGCCAGCGGCCAAGCCACGGTCGTTCCTTTGAATGCGGGATGCAATCTCAACGCCGTTCTCAGACGCCGAAAGCGATGCCGGTCTTGGTGTCCGTCTTCAGCTTGCGCATGCAGGCGGCCGGTTCAACACCGGTGCCGGCGCATTCCGTCGCGCTGTTGATCAGCACTCGGCTGATCTTGGCGCAGTCGGTGCCGGCGAGATCAAAGCGTGTCACCTTGGTCTTGCCTGCCGGGAGGTCCTTGAAGTCGAGCACGGTCAGCCGGTCGACGACGCCGGCCTCGTTGAACAAGGCGATCTCGAACGCTGCCTTGGAGAGGTCGGCGCCGAGATTGTTGTTGACCAGGAAGGTCAGCCGGCAGCCCTTGTCGGAAGGTTGCGCGGCATTGAGCTCCAGGGTCAGCGCGGGGACCGGCGCGGACCCTTCAGCCCACGCCGGAACCATCGCAAGCGACATCGCCAGCGTCGAGGTCAGCAGACGAAGGGATGTCGTCAAGCTCATCATGATCATCAGCCTCCAAATCGCCTTGTTGCCGCCAGCTTCAGCGTGATGCCCGGTTCATTAGCCGCGACTGTCGTGGTGCCGTTCAGCGGGTTGGCGTATTTGACATCGAACAGATTGTCGGCGCGGAAATCGACCTTCAGATTGTCGGTCGCCTGATAGCTGGCGAAGGCATTTACCAGCGTGTAGTCCTCGGCCACCGCATTGCCCTTCGGCTTGCCGTTGTATTGCACCTCGCCGCCGACGGTCAGCTTGTCCTCGAGGAAGCGCAGGCCGAGTTGGGCGGTGACCTGCGAAGAGGGGATTGTGGCGAGATCGGCTTCCACACCCTTGTAGGAAACGGTGTGGCCATTCGTAATCGATGCCGAAAGCCCGGCATAGCCCCATCCGGCGTCGTAGACGCTTTCAAACTCAAAGCCGTGGATCTTGGCCTTGGCGAAATTCTGGTACTGATAGCAGATCGGAATGCCGGGGCCGAACGGGCAACCACTGCCTGGGGCGAACGGCGACAATGTCACGCCTTCGATGTAGTCGTCGACGTCGTTGTTGAAATAGGCCGCCTTGATGCGGAGTGCGTCGCCAGTCTCCAATAGATCGTTCTGCTTGTAGTTGATGCCGAATTCGGTCGTCTTGCCGGTCTCAGGCCGCAGGTTCGGATTGGGCAGGAATGGAAAGGTGACACCTGCCGGATGGTTGCCGCTGATCAGCGTTTCCGTCAGCGAGGGCGAACGGTAGCCCTCGGCGTAAGTGCCATAGAATTGCAGGCCGGCAAGGCCGGTGTTGTCGAAGGGCGAGACGCCGACGGTGATGTGCGGCGACAACCGGTCGCCGGATGTATCGTGGGTGTCGTCCCTAAGGCTGTAGCTGTCGTAACGCAACCCGGCGATCACCTCGAGCCAATCCCAGGTGAGCTTGTCCTGGACATAGGCGCCGGAGACATTGCGCTTGCCCGACGGCGTGTAGAAACTGTCGCCCCCGGCGGTGCCGCCAGTCTTGACATCGTCATTCACCCAGTCGCCGCCATAGGTCAATTCATGCGCAACGCCACCGGTCTCGAATCGTGAGGTGTTCCAGATGTCGATTGCGGCCGTGCCGACGTCGAACGTCGACGTCGAGCCGGTTGGCAGCACCACCGGAAGACCTGTGACCGGATCGAAGCGGTTTTGCGGAACAAGGCTGGTCAGGTCGAGATTGGTCTTGTTGTACGAGGTGTTGACGTGGAGATCGAGCCAGCTCTTGTCCTCATCCGTGATGTTGTACCGGGCCGTGAAGGTGTTCGACTTCAGGTCGACATCATTCACCGGCACACCGCCGCTGGTTTCGTCCCAGCCGTCGCTTGAGCCAACCCAGCCGAGCTTCAGCTCGCTGTTGTCGGTCGGACGGATGATGGTCTTGAGCAGGCCGCTCAAGACGTCGAAGCCGGTGCCGTTGACGGTGTCGCCGCCGCCGTCCTTGTAGTTATCGTAGTTGCGGTAGACGATGTTACCCAGGACGTCCCAGTTTTCATTGAAACGGTAGGCGCCGGTGGCGCTGGTGGTCCAGCCCTTGCAGTTGCTCTCATAGCGTCCGGTTACCGAAGCGCCCCATGTTTCCTCCGGCTTGAGGAAGTCCTCGGCGTCCTTGGTGTCGAAGAAGACGACGCCGCCGATGGCGCCCGAGCCATAGGTGTTGGCGACAGGACCGCGGATCACATCGACGGATTTGATGAGGTCGGGATCGATGTAAAAGGTCGACTGCGTGCCGTGGTCCGAACGCTGGAAATCCTGGCGCGCGCCGTCGACGATGACGGCAACGCGGCCGAAATCCTGGAGGCCGCGAATGTTGATGCTGGTGCTGACGCGCCTGGCGTCGGCTTGTGCGGCGACACCGGGCACGCCGAACAGCATCTCGTTGGGCGTCGTCGCCATGCGGCGGTCGAGCTGTTCCTGATCGAGATGGCTGGCCGAGGCTAGCGATTCGATCGCCGTCTCGCCGGTGCGGCTGAGCACCAGGATCTTGTCGAGCAGCGTCGCACCCGCGGGGGCTGCCTTCTCCTGGTCAGCCTTCTTCGATTGATCCGTCTGCTCGCCCGCCGGCTGCGTTGCTTGTTGGGCATGCGCCGATGGCGCGGACACGGCGATCGCCGCCACGCTTGCCAACAAAGCCGCCACACCGTTCACCGCCGACCGGCCGCGCCATTCCCAGTTCACCAACCCCATGCCCCAACTCCAGATTCCAGGTTTCGTGCTGGCTGGCCCGTGGCTGGCTGGCATTTTTGATCGTGTCCGGCGTGTTAAATGTTGACTCATTTAATCCGGTATTGCACTGACTAATAAACATGATTATTCAAGTCAAGAAATGAATCGGATCTTCGCAACGCCTAGCCAGACGCCCGGCACAGGAAAGGGATCGACCCAGATGAACACGCACAATCCCAATGACTTTCGCTACCGCGTCCGCCGTTCCGACGAGGCCCCCGTCACCCGTTTCGACCGGGTTCCGCTGGCGGTCAGAACATTGTCCAGCAACACGCTGTTCCAGGGCGAGCACGAGATCGGCATCGAGCATCATGGCGCTCTCTACCGGCTGAAGATCACCCGGCAGGGCAAGCTCATTCTCAACAAGTAAGGCAAGGCAAGTAGGGACGAGACATGGACCAGCGCGTAAAACCCGCCCCGCATGAAATCCGGCGGGCACGGACGGAAAATCCGAAAACGCGCGAGCGCGACCTGGCCGCCCAACTCGGCATTTCGGAAGCCGAACTGGTCGCCGCGCATTGCGGCGACGGCGTCATCCGCGTCGAACCGCGCGTCAACGACCTCTTGACCGGTCTCGAGGCCGTCGGCGAGGTGATGGCGCTGACCCGCAACGAAAGTGCGGTGCACGAAAAGATCGGCGTTTACGACAAGGTCGTCACCGGCAACCACAACGCGATGGTGCTTGGCGAGAACATCGACCTGCGCATCTTTCCAAAGGTCTGGGCGCACGGCTTTGCCGTGGAGAAGCGCGAGGGCAACGACATCCGCCGCGGCCTGCAATTCTTCGACGCGGCAGGCGAGGCGGTGCACAAGGTGCATCTGCGCCCAGCCTCCAGCCTCTATGCCTACCAGAAGCTGGTCGCCTCGCTGGAATCGTCCAACCAGGAGCCGACGGTCGCCATTACCGGGCCATGCTCCGACAATGAGGGCGAGGCCGCGGCGACGACCGCCAACCTTGACGATCTGCGCGACCGCTGGAGCCGGCTGACCGACGTGCACCAGTTCTTCGGCATGCTGAAGACGCTGAAACTCAGCCGCCTCCAGGCGGTGCGCATGGTCGGAACGGACTATGCCTGGCTACTCGACAATGACGCGGTCCGCGCCATGTTCCACCACGCTGCCGAAGGCGAGATGCCGATCATGTGCTTCGTGGGCAACCGCGGTTGCATCCAGATTCATTCCGGCCCGGTCAAGTCGATCAAGCCGATGGGGCCGTGGATCAACGTGCTGGACGAGACCTTCCATCTGCACCTGCGCACCGACCACATCCATGAAGTCTGGGCGGTGCGCAAGCCGACCAAGGACGGCCATGTCACCTCGCTCGAGGTCTACGCCGCCGACGGCGAGATGATCATCCAGTTCTTCGGCAAGCGCCACGAAGGCGAAGGCGAGCGCAACGACTGGCGATTCCTGGCCGAGAATCTGCCGCGCATTCCGAACCCGACGGCAGCCTGAGGAACAAAACGATGTCTTTTCTTTCGAGATCGCCGACCATGCGTGGCGCAATGGTCGGCCTTTCCCTCTTTTTCGCCATGCTGCAGCCGGCTGCCGGCACAGAAGGCGTCTCGATTTTCACGGACACCTCGAAGATCGTCGCCATAGGCGGTTCGATCACCGAGATCGTCTATGCGCTTAGCGAGGAGAAACATCTGGTGGCGCGCGACTCCAGCAGCCGCTATCCGAAGGCGGCATTCGACCTGCCCGATGTCGGCTATATGCGCGCGCTGTCGCCGGAAGGTGTGCTGTCGGTCAATCCGACCGGCATCCTGGCGCTGCACGGAAGCGGGCCCAAGGAAGCCGTGGATGTGCTGAGGAAGAGCAGCGTTCCGTTCATCGAAGTGCCCGAGCATTATAGCCACGAAGGCATCCTCGATAAGGTCCGCATCGTCGGCAAGGCGCTCGGCGTCGACGCCAAGGCCGAGGTGCTGGCCAAGGAGCTCGATGCCAAGCTGACATCAGCCGAAAAACAGACTGCCTCGCTCAAGGAGCGCAAGCGCATCCTGTTCGTGCTGTCGATACAGGGCGGCAAGATCCTGGCGGCCGGCAGGGAGACCGCCGCCGACGGCATCATCAAGCTGGCCGGTGGCGTCAATGCCATCGAGGGCTTTTCCGGCTACAAGCAGATATCCGACGAGGCGATCATCACTGCCGGTCCGGACGTAATCCTGATGATGAGCAACGCCGGGCCGCCGGTGTCGGACGATGAATTGTTCGGCAATCCCTCGATCGCCTCGACACCCGCCGGAACCGCGCGCAAGCTGATCCGCAAGGATGGCGGCTATCTGCTCGGCTTCGGGCCGCGCACGGCTGAAGCCATCCACGACCTCGCCGCCTCGCTCTATGGCGCTGAAGTCACGGACTGAGCGCAGATCATGGTCGATCAATCGATCGCCGGCCCGGTGAAGGCGATGGCGAGTGCATCTGAAGGCGACCGCTCGGGCCGCGCTCGCATCGTCATCCTCTTGCTGTGCCTGGGGCTCGCGGCGGCCGCGCTTTTGTCGCTGACGTCAGGGGCATCGGATGCTTCGGCCGTCAACGTCCTCAGGGGCTGGCTGCTAGGAGCCGTTCCCAATGATGCGGCGCTGAGCGCCCGTGACAGCCTGATCGTCTACGACATCCGCTTGCCGCGCATCATCCTCGGCATACTGGTTGGGGCGGCGCTCGCAGTGTCCGGCGCGGTCATGCAGGGACTGTTCCGCAATCCGCTGGCCGATCCCGGCCTGATCGGCGTTTCCGCCGGCTCCAGCCTTGGCGCGGTGGCCGTCATCGTGCTTGGCACCACGGTGCTGGCGCCGGTGACGGCCTTGTTCGGCACGCTCGCGCTGCCGCTGGCCGCGTTCTTCGGCGGTCTTGCCACGACACTGGTGCTTTATCAGGTCGCCACGCGACGCGGGCAAACCTCGGTCGCCACCATGCTGCTGGCCGGCATTGCGCTGGCAGCACTTGCCATGGCCTTGACCGGCATCCTCATCTTCATGACCGACGATCGCCAGTTGCGCGACCTGACCTTCTGGCAATTGGGATCGCTCGGCGGCGCAACCTGGCAGAAGATCGGTTCCGTCGGGCCGATCATCATACTGGCACTGGCGGCGATGCCGTTCCTGGCGCGCGGCCTCAACGCGCTGGCGCTCGGCGAGGCGACCGCCGGCCATCTCGGCATTCCGGTGCAGCGATTGAAATACACGGCCATCATCGGTGTCTCGGCGGCGGTCGGTGCATCCGTCGCTGTCAGTGGCGGCATCGGCTTCGTCGGCATCGTCGTGCCGCATCTGCTGCGCCTGCTGATCGGTCCCGACAACCGCTACCTGCTGCCGGCCTCGGCGCTGCTGGGTGCCTCGCTGCTGCTTCTGGCCGATGCGGTCGCCCGCACCATCGTGGCGCCGGCCGAATTGCCGATCGGCATCGTCACCGCGATATCAGGCGCGCCGTTCTTCCTGTGGATCCTGCTGCGCAAACGCGGCGTGGTCGATTTGTGAGGCTGGGATGATCGTGGCAAAGGACATTTCGGTTGGTATCGCCGGCAAGCGTATCGTCAGCGGGGTCGATTTCGACGCGCTGCCCGGCGAAATCGCGGCCATCGTCGGCCCCAACGGCTCCGGCAAGACGACCTTCCTGAAGGCGTTGTCGGGTGAGCTCGCCTATACCGGGCGCGTCACCCTCAACGGCCGCAACCTTTCTTCGATGAAGCCGGTCGAGATTGCCGTGCAGCGAGCGGTGCTGCCGCAGGCGACGACACTGTCCTTCCCATTCACGGTGCGCGAGGTGGTCAAGCTTGGCCTTGTCGGTGGCCGCTCGGGTGTCTTGCCGGGCGAGGATGCGCGACTGCCGGAGCGAGCGCTGGCCCGCGTCGACCTCGACGGTTTTGCCGGGCGTTTGTACCAGGAGCTTTCGGGCGGCGAGCAGCAGCGCGTCCAGCTTGCACGCGTGCTGTGCCAGGTCTGGGCGCCAGTGCTCGACGGCAAGCCGAGCTATCTCTTCCTCGACGAGCCGGTTTCCAGCCTCGACATCAAGCACCAGCTGATCATCATGAACATCGCCCGCGATTTCGCCAGAAGGGGCGGTGGTGTGGTCGCCATCCTGCACGACCTCAATCTTACGGCCATGTATGCCGACCGGATCTTCGTCATGCATCGCGGCCGGCTGGCCGCGACCGGCTCGCCGCTGGATGTGCTGAGCGATGATCTGATCGAAAAAGTGTTCGACTGCCGGCTCAGAGTCGGCGCGCTGCCGGCCGGCAACATGCCGTTCGTGCTGCCGCAATCGTCGGTCGGTTGATATTCAGGTGGGGCCGGCCTGCCCAGGTCAGGCAGCCGGAGCGCGGCGTTCCAGCATGTCGATGCCTAGCAGGTTGCGCACATTCGGCCTTGCCGCCACCATATCGGCGATTGTGTAGCGGGCCAGCACGGCGAAGAAGGCGTTGAGTGCCTCGCGCAGCGCCGAATTCAGCGCGCAGCTGTCGACCAGCGGGCATTCGGCCGCATCGTTCTCGAAGCATTCGGCCATGGCGAAGCTTTCCTCGGTGACGCGCACGACGTCGAACAGGTTGATGGATTCTGCGGCGCGGCCAAGCCGGACGCCGCCATTGCGGCCGCGCACCGTCTCGACCAGACCATGCTCGACCAGCGGCTGCAGGATCTTGAACAGGAACAGTTCCGACACCGAATAGGCGGCCGCGATCTCCGGAATGCGGCTCAGCCGGTCATTGTTGGCGGCACAGTACATCAGGATGCGCATGGCATAATTGGTCTGGCGCGTAAGCCGCATTTTTGTCCTCACTAGGCGCCGGCGCGGTGCAACCACGCCGGATTCCAGAACTTTGTTGGCGCGGCTCTGATCCGGAATTTCGGATTCGCCACACTGGCCTGCGGCGAATATGGCCTATACCTTGGAATAATTCCAGACTAGCAGCGCGTGATAGATGAATTTTCTCGTCAACTTTATGTGCGCAAGCCGGCAAAACGCGGGAAAAGCCTGTCGTCGCGGGCATTTCGGCTGATGAAACACTAGATAGGTCCGAGATGCCCGCCCGCGTTCGACGAGGAGCAGTTCATCCATGTCACAATCGGCTCCGTCCCTGGCGCCTCTCCGTTTCGATGCCGATGCGGCCGCCAAGCTCTCGGCGCTGCGCCGCACCAAATTCATCGCCGCGGCGGCGCTGGCGTTTTGCGTGCTGGTGTTCGCCGTGGCCAAGTCGTTCCAAGGCACGTATCCGTGGCTGGGTTTCGTTGCGGCCTTCGCCGAGGCGGCGACCATTGGCGGCCTTGCCGACTGGTACGCGGTGGTGGCGCTGTTCAGGCGACCGCTCGGGCTGCCGATCCCGCACACCGCCATCATCCCGGAAAACCAGAACCGCATCGCCGACAATCTCGGCCGCTTCATCGAGGCCAATTTCCTGGCGCCGGAGCCGGTGCGCGAGAAACTTGCCGAGGTCGATTTTGCAGCGCTCGTCGCCGACTGGCTGGCCGATGCCGAGCGCGCCGCTGGCCTCTCGCGCTTCGTCGTGCGGCTGGTGCCGAAGACGCTTGCCGCGGTCGAGCAATCCGGCCTGCGCGGCTTCGTCACTAGCCGCATGCTCGAGCAGATCGAAAAGGTGCCGCTGGCCCCGCTGGCGGCGGAACTGTTGTCGGCACTCACCGACGACCGCCGCCACCAGAAGCTGTTCGATGAATTCATCAAGGTGATCGGCCGCTTCCTCAACGACGAACAGGCGCTGGCGACGATGCGTGAAAAAATCCGCGAGGAGTTGCCGTCGCTGTTCAACCTGTTCCGAGCCGACGCCTATCTGCTGAAGAAGATTGTCGCTTCGGCGGGTTCCTTGCTCGACGAGGTGCGGGCCGATCCTCACCATCCGATGCGCGCCGAGTTCGACCGTTTCGCGCAGGGCTTCATCGAAAAACTCAGGACATCGAAGCAGTATGCCAAACGCGCCGAACAGATGAAGCGGGATTTTCTGGCTCGGCCGGAGGTCAAGGGGTTGGCCGGCGACATGTGGGAGAGCCTCAGCCAGTTCATCGAGCAGGACGCCAAGGCGCCGAATTCGGTGATCCGCGCGCATCTTGCCAACATGTTCGTCGAGGTTGGCCGTCATCTTGCCAGCGATCCACAGATCAGAGCCGATATGAACCAGGGCTTCGTGGTGGCGCTGGCCTCCTTCGTCGAGAGCCAGAAGAGCGGCGTGTCGAAGTTCATCGCCGACCAAGTCAAGCGTTGGGATCTTGACCAGCTGACGCGTCTGATCGAGATCAACATCGGCAGGGACCTGCAATACATCCGCTTCAACGGCATGATCATCGGCGGGCTGGCTGGCATCGTGCTCTACACGATCGAGTTGCTGCTCCCGGTCAATTGATGTGCACTGATCGCGAGGTTCGAAATGGACACGCGGCGCGCGAGTGCTATGCTCCCCGGTGAGGGCACCCGTATTTGCGGTAAAGGGAGAAGAAATCATGGCCAAGCAACCGGACTCCGATTCCTTCATGGACATGTTCGGCAGGTTTGGCCGCGACCTGAAGGTGCCCAATGTCGATGTAGAGGCGATCCTTGCCCATAACCGCAAGAACCTCGAAGCCTTGGAGAAATCGGCCCGAGCCGGCGCCGCCGGAGCGACCTCGCTGTTGTCAAGGCAACGCGAACTGCTGCAGGACACGCTGCGCGAGGTCGCAGACATGGCACAAAGCTACAGGGCGCCGGGCAATCCGCAGGAAATCATGGCCAAGCAGACCGAGTTCGCCAAGAAATCCTTCGAGGCCGCGCTCAAGAATGCTGGGGAAGTGGCTGAACTGGCCCGGAAATCCGGCACCGAATCGATCGAAATCCTGCGCGCGCGCATCAAGGAAGCGTTGGAGGAAATCCGCGCCGGTTACGGGCAGAAATAGGCTCTTCCAGCCAGCCGTTTCGCCTTCGCAGGGCACGCGACTTCCTGACTTTGCAGCCTTGCTCATAGTTGCATTCGCGCCACGAATAGGTTCCCAGCCGCCTTGGAACGTCCAAGAATCCGAATTCGGCCTGCCATTGCGTGGCAAGGCATGGCACGAGTCAGCCGGAATTCGGCGGAACGGATTCACACAGGACGAATTGACAGGGGCCGTGCGTTCGTGGTCCGGAGGCGCGGTGAGCTATCGGGAAAGCAGGAATGACAGAAGTACGGCCTAAAACGCCGCCGACCTACGAGCAGTTGAGAACGATGTCCGGGCAGGAGCTCGGTGTCTCGGAATGGACCACGGTCGACCAGAACCGTATCAACCAGTTCGCCGAATGCACCGGCGACCATCAATGGATTCATGTCGATCCCGAACGGGCGCGGCGGCAAAGCCCGTTCCGCACGACGATCGCGCATGGCTATCTGACGCTGTCGATCATCGGCGCGCTGGCGCTCGGTATGGGGATCGTGCCGGAAAACACCCAGGCCGCCTTCAACTATGGCTTCGACAAGGTGCGTTTCCTGGCGCCGGTCAAGGTCGGCGCGCGCATCAGGCTGCGCACGGTCCTGCTTTCCATGGAAGACAGAGGCCCCGGCCAGTATCTGATGAAGGCAGCCAACACGGTCGAGATCGAAGGCGAGGAAAAGCCTGCACTGATAGCTGAAACGCTGGTCATGCTTTATGAACGCCGCAAACGGGCAGGGGCCTGAGAGCCTGTTTGGAAATTCTACTCTGGCGGCCATCTGATGGCGTTTTCTGCGCTTCCCCGTTCTACTGCGTTCGCAGTGGAACTGAGCTCACGGACCAAATGTCCGCTGCGCTACGGTTCTCGAAACCACCACCATATGACTCGCCAGAGCGAATTTCGAAACAGCCTCTGCGCGGCGTCTAATGGACATTATGCTTCCATCGCCAAGCAGGTCGTGCCTCATGAAACCGTGGGTTCCACACGACCGGCTACGCGGGCCGAGAGCAGCGCGAGGACCAGCGCTACCAGCGCCAGCGCCGTTGCTGTCTGAAAGGTGACCTGCATTCCGCGGGCCGCAGCCTCGGAACTCAGAAGCTGCTGACCGATTCCTTGCCGAGCACCGGCCGATGCAACCGCGAATATAGCGCCCATCAAGGATGCGCCGGTGATGAGGCCGAGATTGCGCGACAGGTTGAGCAGGCCTGATATGACGCCCCGTTCGCCGGCAGCGATACCGGTCATCACGGCAGCATTGTTGGAGGTCTGGAACAGGGCATAGCCGAAACAGGTGACGGTGATGGGAACGACATAGCTGGCAATGCCGAGCCTCGTCATGGCCAGCGACAGCAGGAATGTGCCGATGGCGAGGCTGAACAGCCCGGCGACCATCATCCTGTGGGCTCCTAAGCGATCAGTAAGCCGTCCGGCCAACAGCGCTGACAGGGTCGAGACGAGCGGCCCGGTCGAAAGCACCACGCCGACCATCGCGGCATCGAGCCCCAGCCCGCGCGACAGATAGAACGGGGCGACCACCAGGGTCGCCATCATCACCGTGGCGACGATCAGGCTCATGGCCAGACTGGCGCTGAGCCGCGGATCCCGGAAGCTGGCAAGCTGGACCAGGGGGTTCTTCACGCTCCTCTGCGCAATGACGAATAGACCAATGCCGGCAGCGGTTGCTGCCAGCAGGCCGATGTTCAGCGCGCCGAAATTGCCCCGGCCAAGCGTCATGGCCAGCGCATATGCGGCGAGCGTCAGGGCCAGCAGGACAGTGCCTGTTGCGTCGAATTCGCCTTGAGCGGCCTGCGCGCTCTTGCTGTGGGCGGGCAAGGCACGCCAGGCGAGAGCGAAGGTCAGGAGGCCCAACGGCACATTGACGAGAAAGATCGCCCGCCAGCCGAGGCCGGCGATCAGCAGACCGCCGAGCGAGGGGCCGAGCGTCGTGCCGATCGCCGACATGGCGCCGAGCAGGCCCATGGCGCTGCCGGTCCGCTCCTTACTCACGGTTTCGGCGACAAAGGCCAGCGTCAGCGCCATCATCAGCGCCGCGCCGAGCCCTTGCACGGCCCGTGCGGCGATCAGCAGCCACAGCGTCGGCGCCAGGCCGCACAGCACCGATGCCGATGTGAACAGCGCGATGCCGCCAAGCAGCAACAGCCGGCGCCCGAACATGTCGGCCAGCCGCCCGGCGCTGACGATCAGTGTCGTGATGGCAAGGAGATAGGCCAGAACCACCCATTGCACGGCCTGGAACGACGCCCCGAACGCCTGCATCAGCGAGGGCAGCCCGACGCTGGCAATGCTGGTTCCGAGCGACGACAGCAGCGTGGCGAGCGACAGGCTTGCCAGCGCCCAGCCAACCGATTGGTTCTGTTGCGGGGCTGATATCAGCCCATCGTGATTTCGCGCGGCGACTACCATGGCGATCTCCCTTCCATTCGCTCCGGAACTGGAGCTGTCGGAGATCTAGCCCTGTGCTTGATATGGCGGAAGGCGCAGCATTTGCATCATATCCGTGCATCAAACGCCACATCATGCTAAGATCCGGGGATGACATCGCCCGATCTCAATCTGCTTTTCGCCCTCGACGTTCTGCTGGCCGAAGGCAGCGTCGCACGCGCCGCGCGCCGTCTGCGGCTCAGCCCTTCGGCGATGAGCCGGACGCTGGCGCGGCTGCGCGAGGCGACGGGCGATCCTCTGCTGGTCCGCGCCGGGCGCGGCCTGGTGGCGACGCCGCGCGCAGAGGAATTGCGCCGGCAGGTCGGCCCTGTCGTCCAGGGCGCGGAGGCGCTGCTGCGTCCTGCCGAGTTGCTTGATCCCGCAAGCCTGAACAGGGTCTTCACGCTACGCACCAATGAGGGTTTCGTCGAGGAATTCGGGCCGCCTCTCGTCGCCCGCATAGAGGCGGACGCGCCAGGGGTGCGGCTGCGTTTCGCGCCAAAATCCGACAAGGACGTGATGTCACTGCGCGACGCGGCGATTGACCTCGAAATCGGCGTTGCCGGCGAAACCGGGCCCGAAGTGCGCATCCAGGCGCTGTTTCGCGACCGTTTTATCGGCGCCGTTCGATTAGGTCATCCCTTGACCGAGGGTATTGTGACGCCCGAGCGCTATGCGGCTGGCCGGCACATCAGCGTTTCACGGCGTGGCCGCGAAAGGGGACCGATCGACGAGGCGTTGAGAGGGCTTGGCTTGCAGCGGACGGTTGTGTGCATGGTCTCGGGTTTCTCGGCCGCGCTCGCCATGGCGCGCGCCTCGGAGCTGATCGCCAGCGTGCCGGAGCGGCACACGGCTGGCGCGCGCACAGGCATGCACAGTTTTCCGCTGCCGGTCGCCACGATGGAGGTCACCATCTCCATGCTCTGGCATCCGCGTCTCGATGCCGATCCGGCACAACGCTGGCTGCGCGACTGCGTGCGGGAACTCTGTGCAGGGCGCTGAGGTCAGCGCTTTATCGCGGTTTCCAGCACCTTGAAGATCCGCTCGTCTTCGCACTGGGCGACGTTGAAGCGCAGGAAACGGCTGGCCGTTCCGGACAAGCTGAACGCATTGCCGGGCGCCAGCACGACATTGTCGGTAAGCGCGCGGCGCGCGACTTCGGCCGCGTCGACGCCATCGGGCAGGCTGCACCACAGGAACAGGCCGGCCGGCTGGTCGATCCACGGCGCGATGCCGATCGCCTTCAGCCGGGCGCCGGTCTCGGCCATGGCACGCGCCAGCTTGGCGCGCAGCAGATCCATATGCTTTCGGTAGCTGCCGTCCTTCAGCAGCGTCAGCACCAGTTCGGCCGCCAGCCGTCCGCCGCCAAAGGTGGTGGCGATCTTGAGGTCGGTCAGGCCCTCGATCCAGTCGCGGGGGGCGGCGATGAAACCGCAGCGGATCGATGCCGACAGCGTCTTGGAGAAGCTGCCGATCTGGACAACGCGGCTGAGGCCATCGAAGGCCGCCAGCCTGGGGGCAGGGGTGTGCTCGAAATCAGCGAAGATATCGTCCTCGACGATGGTCAGGTCCGACTGGTCGGCGAGCTTGAGCAGGCGATGCGCGGTGACCGGCGACAGGATCGCGCCGGTCGGGTTTTGGATGCCGGAATTGGTGATGTAGAGGCGCGGCCGGTGTTCGGCGAGCGCCTGCGCGAACAGCTCGATATCCGGCCCCGACGGCGTGTAGGGAACGCTGACGACCTTGGCGCGGTGGGCGCGCAGTAGCGCGTGGAAATTGAAATAGCAGGGGTCGTCCACCAGCACCGTGTCGCCGGGCTCGATCAGGAAGCGGCATAGGAGGTCGATGGCCTGCGTGCCCGATTCCGTCAGCATGATCTGCTCGGGCGAAACTTCGATGCCATGCCCGGCCATGCGCCGTGCCAGCAACTGCCGCAGCGGCGGCAGGCCGAGCGGCGTGCCGTAATCGGCAAGCGCGACATCGTCGGCACGAGCCACCGTGCGCAGCGCCCGGCGTAGCCCGGCTTGCGGCATCCAGGAGGCCGGCAGCCAGCCACAGCCGGGTTTCAGGGTCTCGTCGCCGGCATCCAGCGACTGGCGCGAGACCCAGAGCGGGTCGACGGCACGGTCCAGTCGGGGACCGATCTCGGCCAGGGCCAGCGGCGCCAGCGAGCCAGCGGCATAGAAGCCTGAACCCGGCCGGGAGCGGATCGTACCCTCGGCGGCGAGCCGCTCATAGGCTTCGACCACAGTGGATTTCGACACTTGCATGGATTGGGCGAAGGCGCGGATGGAGGGCAGCCGGGCGCCCGGTGTCAGGCTGCGCGCGGCGATCCGCTGGCGGATGGTCGCCATGACAGTCTCGACGAGGGTGGGGGCGCCCAGGGCCCGCGCGTCGCCCTTTTCCAAAGCGAAGTCCGTCATCCGTACTCCTCAATCTTCCATTACAGTTTCGCCGAATTGTACCTCATTGTCTCTGGCTGCGCCATGGCATCTGCCCGATAGAGGGCGAAAGATAGGGAGCCTGGAATGGACAAGACCGCGAGCGCCTGGCTGAACGGATTCATCGGCGTGTTGATCTTCTCAGGCTCGCTGCCGGCGACACGCGTGGCCGTGATGGACTTCGATCCGACATTCGTGACATCGGCCCGCGCCGCGATTGCCGGACTGCTTGGCCTGGCAATGCTGCTCTTGTTCCGGCAGAAGCGCCCGGAGCGGGGCGATCTCATGTCACTGGTGATTGTCGCACTTGGCGTGGTGGTCGGCTTTCCCTTGCTGACCGCGCTTGCGCTCAAGCACGTCACCTCCGCGCACTCGATCATCTTCGTCGGTCTGCTGCCGCTGGCAACCGCGATCTTCGGCGTGCTGCGCGGCGGCGAGCGTCCACGACCGGCGTTCTGGCTGTTTTCCTGCATCGGCAGTGCTCTGGTCGCGGGCTTCGCGCTGATGCAAGGCGTGACGGCCTCGCCGGTCGGCGATGGCCTGATGCTCGCCGCAATCGTCGTCTGCGGCCTGGGCTATGCCGAGGGCGCCGCGCTGTCGCGCAGGCTCGGTGGCTGGCAAGTGATCTGCTGGGCGCTGACGCTATCGCTGCCGATCATGCTGGTGCTGACGTTTGCGACCCTGCCGCCGTCGTTTGCCGCCGTTGGTTCTCACGCCTGGATCGGTCTGGCCTATGTTTCGCTGTTCAGCATGCTGATCGGCTTCGTCTTCTGGTATCGCGGGCTGGCGCAAGGCGGCATCGCGGCGGTCGGACAATTGCAGTTGCTGCAGCCCTTCTTCGGCCTGGCGCTCGCGGCGACGCTGCTGCACGAGCAGGTCAGCCCGCTGATGGTGGTTGTTACGCTCGGCGTGGTCGCGTGTGTGTTTGGCGCGAAGAAGTTCGCGCGGTAGCCTCCCGCCCTAAAACTTCGTCACCACCCCAATGCCGATGCCCTCAAAACCGCCCATCGCCATCAGCGCCGCGGGCGCTTCGTCGAGGCTGATCTTCTTGCCGACCAGCAGTTCAGGCTTGAGCTTGCCATTGCGGATCATCTCCATCATCGCCTGGTAGCGATAGGCCTGTATGCCGTGGCTGCCGAGGATTTCGAGTTCGAAGGCGATGACCTTGTCCATCGGCACTTGCGGGCGGGCGTGTTCGCCCAGCATCAGGCCGACCTGTACATGGCGGCCGCGGCGGCGCAGATTGGCGATCGAGTTGAACGAGGTGGTGGGGTGGCCGAGCGCGTCCATCGACATATGCGCGCCGCCATTGGTGATCTGCTTGACGGCCTTGACCACATTCGGCGTCGTCGACGCATTGATGGTCGCCACGGCGCCGATCTTTTTGGCGAATTCCAGTTTCTCGTCGGTGAGATCGATGGCAATGACATTGGCGCCCATCGAGCTGGCGATCATGATCGCCGACAGGCCGACCCCGCCGCAGCCATGCACCGCCACCCATTCGCCGGGCTTGACCCGCCCCTGGTCGACGATGGCGCGAAACGAGGTGACGAAGCGGCAGCCGAGGCTGGCGGCTGTGGCGTATTCCATCTCCTCGGGCAGGCGTACCAGATTGGTGTCGGCATGCTCGATGCCGACATATTCGGCGAACGAGCCCCAGCCGGTGAAGCCGGGCTGCGTCTGGTGTTCGCAGACCTGGTGGTTGCCCGAGTTGCATTCGAAGCAGCGGCCGCAGCCGACGGCGAACGGCACCGTCACGCGGTCGCCGGCCTTCCAGCGGCTCACCTGTTTGCCGGCGGCGACGACGACGCCTGCCAGCTCATGGCCCGGGACGTGCGGCAAGGTGATGCCGTCATCATGGCCCATCCAGCCATGCCAGTCGCTACGGCACAGCCCGGTCGCCTCGACCTTGATGACGACGCCATCGGCCGCCGGCTTCGGGTCGGCGACGGTCTGGATCGTCGGCGCTTCGCCGAATTTCTCGAAGACGACGGCTTTCATCTGTAACTCCACGCTGCGCCCAGTATGGGGAAACGATAGCCGATTCCCTGTCCGGTCAAGCGGAAATCGATTCCGCCAGACATGCTGCTCTGGATGCTGATGCTGCGTGGACCAATGAAGACTTACTCCGCATCGATCTGGTTCTGCGGTGCTGCTTTCTTGAAGGCCGGCAGCGCCATGCAGGCGGCGTTGATGCGGGTGATCGTCGGGTAGGGCACCAGGTCGACGCCGAATCGGGCGTTGCTGGTGATCTGCGCCGCCAGGCAGATATCGGCGAGCCCCGGCGCTTCGCCATGGCAGAATGTTCCGGTCTGAGGCGAGGACGCGAGTATCTTTTCAAGCGGCTGAAAACCTCCGTTCACCCAGTGGCGGAACCAGTTGGTGATGTCCTGGTCGCCGGCGCCGAACAAAGTGCGCAGCGAGGTCAGCACGCGCAGATTGTTCACCGGATGGATATCGCATGCGATCATCTGCGCCAGCATTCTCACGCGCGCCCGGCCAAGTGCGTCCTTCGGCAGCAGTGGCGGCACGGGCTGGATCTCGTCGAGATATTCGATGATCGCCAGCGACTGCGTCAAAAGCGTGCCGTCGTTAAGCACCAATGCCGGCACCAGCCCCTGCGGATTGACCGCGAGATAGGCCGGTTCCAGATGGTCGCCGTGGCGCAGATGATGCGGGACGTAGTCATAGCTCAGCCCCTTCATCTCCAGCGCGATCCGCACCCGGTAGGAGGTGGAGGAACGGTAGTAGTTGTGCAGGACGATGTCGCTCATGGCTTTGTCGTTCACGATTGGGGCTGGCCGATCGTCACTTCGATCGTGCCGATGCCGTCGACGCCGCCGGTCATCGTCTCGCCCGGCTTGACCGCGCCGACACCGGCCGGCGTGCCGGTGAAGATCAGGTCGCCGGCCTGCAATTCGACGCCCTCGCTGCAGATCGAGACGATGTCGGCGATTGGCCAGATCAGTTCGGTGAGGTCTGCGTCCTGCCTGACCTTGCCGTCAACGGCGAGCCAGATGCGCCCTTTCGTCGGATGGCCGGTCTTTTGTGCAGGAACCAGCGGGCCGCATGGGGCGGAGCGGTCGAACGCCTTCGACCAGTCCCAGGGCCGCGCCGCCTTCTTGGCCTCGTCCTGGAGGTCGCGGCGGGTGAGGTCGATGCCGACGGCATAGCCCCAGACGTGATCCAGCGCGCGGTCACGCGCAATGCGGAAGCCGGGCTTTCCGATCGCGGCCACTAGTTCGATTTCATGGTGCAGATTGGCCGTCAGCGGCGGGTAGGGGACCACGGTGCCGGAATCGACCACCGCGTCGGCCGGCTTGGTGAAGAAGAAGGGCGGATCGCGCTCATCATTGCCGAATTCGCGCGCGTGCGCCGCATAGTTGCGGCCGACGCAGAAAATACGCCGCACGGCAAATCGCTCGGCCGAGCCGCTGATGGCGACGGAAGGCGTTGGCGGCACGGGAAGGATGAAGGCGGTCATTGTGGTCTCTGCGTTCGGGATGATGGCGGCACCTTCGACCGATTTCGGGAACCGGGCAAGGCGTCGCTTTTCATAAAGCAAAGGCTTTGCCGGGGCTGCACAAGGAATTCAGGGTTCCCATCACTTTTGCAGCAGTGCATCCTATCAACTGGCGATAGACTATTTGCCAATAATCCGGCCATGGTCACAGGACTATGGTGTGGCGGGTAAACCGGAACGAGCCACATGACAGTATCCAATGATCGCGCCCGGTTCCTGATCATCGATGACCATCCGCTGTTTCGCGAGGCGCTGCACAGCGCGGTGCAGATGGCCTATCCGGAAGTCGATACGGTCGAGGCGCGCTCGATCGCCGAGGCGCTCGATCTGCTGGCAGGGATAAAGCCGTTCGATTTGGCGCTGCTCGATCTCAACATGCCCGACGTGCATGGCTTTGACGGGCTGCTGCAGCTCAGGACGCGCTATCCCCGGCTGCCGGTGGTTATCGTCTCAGGCTACGAGGAACCGCGGATCATTTCTGAGGCCTTGTCCTATGGTGCTGCCGGCTTCATCCCGAAATCGGCGCGCAAGAGTGACCTGGCCGCCGCCATCCGCTCGGTGATGGATGGCGCGATCTATGTGCCGGAAACCTATGAAGGCCAGCCGGCGGACGCCGACAGCATCGACCGCGCCGACATGGTCCAGCGGCTGTCCAAGCTGACGCCGCAGCAGCTGCGCGTGCTGCAGATGCTGCGCCAGGGCCTGCTCAACAAGCAGATCGCCTATGAGCTGCAGGTCGGCGAGACCACGGTGAAGGCGCATGTCTCGGAGATCTTGCGCAAGCTCAACGTGTACAGCCGCACGCAGGCGGTGATCGAGGTTTCGAAGCTGGACAATGCGGAGCTGTTTCGGGATCAGGCGGGGTTTTGATCTTTTACCCTCCCCCTTGTGCGAAGGGTATGGAGGTTAAGCCAGCAAATGCGCCAGCAGCGCCCTGAGCTGCGCCGGCTTGAGCGGTTTGCGCATCAGTTCGATGCCGCCGGCACGCGCTGCCTTGGCGACGGCTTCGGAACTGTCGGCGGTGACGATCAGCGCCGGCACGGCGCGGCCGAGATAGTCGCGGACTTCCGATATGGTGGCGGTGCCGAGATCGCCGCCGTCGAGATGCTGGTCGGCAATGACGATGTCGGGCACCCAGTCGGTGTCGCCGAGCAGGTCCAGCGCATCGTCGGTCGAGGTCGCGGACCGCACTAGGCACTGCCAGCGCTCGAGAAGGAAGGTCATGGCCTCCAGCACCTCGATGTCGTTCTCGACCAGCAGCACCTTGGTGCCGAACAGGCCGTAGCCGCGCGAGCGCTCCAGGCTGGTGGCGCTGGCGATGGCGTCGGCGGGCGCGCCGATGCCGACGGGGACATCGATGTGGAAGATCGTGCCGCGCCCGACCTTCGACGAGAAGGTCACGGGATGGCCAAGCGCGCCGGCCATACGGCGCACGATGGCAAGCCCGAGCCCAAGACCGCCGCCGTCCGACTCCGCATTGGACGACGGAGTGCCGCGGTGGAACTCCTCGAACACCGCCTCGCGCTGGTCCTCGGGAATGCCGCAGCCGGTATCGGCGACATCGATGCGGATGGTGTCGCCGCGATGTCTGGTGCCGACCAGGACGCCACCCGAACGGGTATAGCCCAGCGCGTTGGAGAGGATGTTCTGCAGGATGCGGCGCAGCAGCGTCCGGTCGGAGCGGACCACGGCATTGACCGGCCGGAATTTCAGCGACAGTCGCTTCATTTCCGCGACCGGCTGGAAATCCGAGCGCAGCGACGAGAACAGCGCTTCCAGGCTGACGTCGCCGATATCGGGCTGCACCACGCCGGCGTCGAGCTTGGAAATGTCGAGCAAGGTGCGCAGCAGGTCCTCCATCGTTTCCAGCGAACGCTCGACCTGCCGCACCAGCTTCCTGCCTTCGTCGCTGGTCTGTACCTCGGCGAGCGCCGAGACGGAGAGGTGGGCCGCGTTCAGCGGCTGCAGCACGTCATGGCTGGCGGCGGCGAGAAACCTTGTCTTGGACAGGTTCGCCAGCTCGGCATTTTCCTTGGCAGCGCTGAGATCGATGTTGGACTGCTCCAGCCGGCGCAGCGTCGAATGCAGTTCCTCGGTGCGCGTGCGCACGCGGTTCTCGAGCGAGATCGCGGTCTGGAACAACGAGAAGGCGTTGCCTTGCTGGTCCATCGAGCGCTCGACGCGGCTGACCAGGGCGGCGTTGATCTTCTTCAGCTTTTCGAGGTCGTTTATGTCCTTGAGCGGCATCCTGTTATTCTGACGCCCCTATTCCGCCGCTTGCCGTTCACCAAAGGCAATGCCGGTGAAGGTCTGGTTCAGATGCATCGACCGGTACTGTTCGCCATAAGTGCCGAAGCCGATGACATTGTTGACCCGGTAGAGCTCCGAAATGTCACGAAAGACCTGCCGGTTGCGTGCATCGAGCCGGCGCAGCACGCAGTCGAAGCCGAGGATCAGGTCGATGCCGCCCAGTCGGTCTTCGACCTCGCGCAGGGCCGCGCGCGTCGATTCCACCATGTCCTTGGGCTGGGCGATCGACAGCACGACGCCGTCGTCGATGGCGCAGAAGAAGGACAGCGAGCCATCCGCGTGCATCCTCTGGATCGAGCGGCAGTAATATTCGCCGCCCACCTTCACCACCACCGGATGCGAGGCGAAGCTCAGCGGCGTCAGGGTCTGCGGCATGATGCCGACGGAAGCGGCATATTCCACCGCCGCATTGGTGGCGTTGAACTCGCGCACGATACGGTGATCGGCATCGGACGCGGTCACCACCAGCTTCTCGTCGGTCGGAACGAAATTGTCGGTCTTGAAGACGTGGAACGGAATTTCCGTTGATATCAGCACGATGATGGCGCTGTCCGAGGTGACCCTGCCATTCGAGATCAGGCGCGTCGTCTCGAATTTCAAATCGTCGCCGGCCGAGCCGCCGAGCAGCGGTATGTCGTCAAGACCCCAGTGGATGGCTGAACTGACCGCTTCCTCGGCATAGGACAGACCATCGATGAAGCAGAGCGCGAAGGTGTTGCCGGCCTGCTCGCAGCCGAGCCGGCCGCGTAGCGTGCGCCGCAAGGCCTCGACTTCGCCGGTGATCCTGTCCATGCCCGATGAGGACAAATTGTCGACCATGGTGCTGACCGCGGTGAACGATGCCGAGGGAAGCAGCATCGCCAGCATGTGGCCTTCCTCGAGCCCCTGCGGTGTGATCTCGCCGGCCGTGGAGCAGCCGGCATGGTGGAGCGCCGGCGCGTAGGCGCAGAGTGCGCGCGACAGGGCACCGGCCTCGACGAGGCTCTGGGAAAAGAACACGAGGGCAAAGCCGGCGTTGATTGCGGCGGCCTCGCTGGCTACCGCGCGTGCGAAAACGTCCGGGTCGGGCTCGTCCGTGGTCAGCGCCGACAAGCCGCAGGCGTAGCGCGTCGTTGAACTGGTCAGCGGCGTTCCCCCGCATTTCCTCCGACGCTGTTTTGTGCGCTGTTTTTACAAGCTTCTGGCGCGCGGGCGTCGAAGGGTATTGTTGCTTCCAATAGGCGTTTTGGCAATGGGGCGACGGGAATGCGCCTTTGGCCTTGGCCGTGACCGAAAGTACAATGATCCGCCTTTTCCGTCGCGCTGTTTTTTGTGCGTTGTGCGGTGTACGAATAACGCATGGCCGAAGTGCCAGCGGCGCGTCGGCAGCGTGATGACCAAGGTTGATACCCAGGGAGGATTCATGTCTGATATTTCGTTGATGGTGAACGGGAGAAGGGTCAGCGGGGCCGCTGAGGACCGAACGCTGCTGGTTCACTTCCTGCGCGAGAATCTCGGCCTGACCGGCACGCATGTCGGCTGCGACACCTCGCAATGCGGGGCCTGCGTCGTCCATGTCGACGGCAAGGCGGTGAAGTCTTGCACCATGCTCGCGGTGCAGGCGTCCGGCTCGAGCGTGGTGACGATCGAAGGTCTCGCCAATGGCGCCGATCTGCATCCCGTGCAGGCTGCCTTCAAGGAACATCACGGCCTGCAATGCGGCTTCTGCACGCCAGGCATGATCATGACGGCAACCGACATGATCGCCCGCCATCCCGAGGGCCTCGACGAGGCGACGGTGCGGGCCGAACTGGAAGGCAACATCTGCCGCTGCACCGGCTACCACAACATCGTCAAGGCGATCCTCGCCGCATCGAAGACGATGTCGAAGGGGGCCGCCAAGGCCAAAGCGAAACAAGCTGCTTAAACGAGGCAGTAGGGCAGTAAGGCAGTAGGGCAGTAGGGAACCGGACCAATTTTTCCCTACTGCCGTACTGCCTTGCTCACCTACTCCCCTACAATCTCGGGAGGAATTTCTGATGGGCATTGAAGGTGTTGGCGCTCGGGTCGCGCGCAAGGAAGACAAAAGGTTCATCACCGGCGCCGGCCGCTATGTCGACGACATGGTGGTTCCCGGCATGAAGCACGCGGCCTTCGTGCGCAGTCCGCACGCGCATGCGCAGATCAAGAAGATCGACGTCAAGAAGGCGCAAGGCATGCCCGGTGTCATCGGCGTGCTGACCGGCAAGGAGCTCAAGGTCGACGGTATCGGCAACCTTATCTGCGGCTGGATGATCCATTCCAAGGATGGTTCGCCGATGAAGATGGGCGCCTGGTCGCCACTGGCCTTCGACAAGGTGCGCTATGTCGGCGACGCGGTGGTCATCGTGGTCGCCGAGACCAAGGGCCAGGCACGCGATGCGGCCGAGGCGGTCGAGATCACCTACAAGGAATTGAAGGCTGTCGTCGACGCTTCCAAAGCAATGGACAAGGGCGCGCCGCAGATCCATCCGGAGGCCGAAAACAACCTGATCTTCGACTGGGACATCGGCAATGCCGACGACACCGCCGCTGCGTTCAAGAAGGCAGCCCATGTCATCAAGATGGACATCATCAACAACCGGCTGGTTCCCAATGCCATGGAGCCGCGCGCGGCTCTCGGCCATTATGACAAGGCCGAGGACCACTACACCTGCTGGACGACGTCGCAGAACCCGCATGTCGCGCGGCTGGTGATGAGCGCCTTCTACAATGTCGCGCCGGAAAACAAACTGCGCGTCATCGCGCCGGATGTCGGCGGCGGCTTTGGCTCGAAGATCTATATCTATCCGGAAGAGATCGTCTGCCTGTGGGCCTCGAAGAAGACGGGCGTTCCGGTGAAATGGGTGGCTGACCGCACCGAAAGCTTCCTCACCGACGCGCATGGCCGCGACCACCACACCCATGCCGAAATGGCTTTCGATGCGGACCACAGGATTCTTGGCCTCAAGGTCGAAACAAAAGCCAATCTCGGCGCCTACATGTCACTGTTCTCGTCGGCGACCCCGACCTATCTCTACGCGACGCTGCTGTCGGGCCAGTACAATATCCCGGCGATCCACGCGAGTGTGAAGGCGATCTACACCAACACCGCGCCCGTCGATGCCTATCGCGGGGCAGGGCGGCCGGAAGCAACTTTCGTCATGGAACGCATGATGGAAACCGCCGCGCGCCAGTTCGGCCTATCGCCCGCGGATCTGCGGCGCAAGAACTTCATCACGGCGTTTCCGCACCAGACGCCGGTCATCATGTGCTATGACGCCGGCGACTATGGGGCCTCGCTCGACGCGGCCATGAAAGCTTCGGACTATGCCGGCTTTGCCAAGCGCAAGGCTGCCGCCGCCAAGAAGGGGCTGCTGCGCGGGATCGGCATGAGCTGCTACATCGAAGCCTGCGGCATCGCGCCATCGGCGGCGGTCGGCTCGCTTGGCGCCGGTGTCGGCCTGTGGGAATCGGCGGAAGTGCGGGTCAATGCCGTCGGCACGATCGAGGTGCTGACCGGCTCGCACAGCCATGGCCAGGGCCACGAGACGACGTTCGCGCAATTGGTCAACGAGCGTTTTGGCGTGCCGATCGATTCGGTTTCGATCGTCCATGGCGACACCGACAAGGTGCAGATGGGCATGGGCACTTACGGTTCGCGCTCAGGTGCGGTCGGCATGTCGGCGATCGTCAAGGCGCTCGACAAGGTCGAGGCCAAGGCCAAGAAGATCGCCGCCCACCTGCTCGAAGCCGACGAGGGTGACATCGTCATTGAGAACGGCGCGCTGAAGGTCGCCGGTACCGACAAGAACGTGCCGTGGTTCCAGGTGGCGCTTGCCGCCTATACCGCCCACAATCTGCCGGCAGGGATGGAGCCCGGGCTGAAGGAAACGGCCTTTTACGATCCGTCGAACTTCACCTTCCCGGCGGGCTGCTACATCTGCGAAGTCGAGGTCGATCCGGAGACCGGAACGACCGAGATCGTCCAGTTCGTGGCGGCCGATGATTTCGGCAACATCATCAATCCGATGATCGTTGAAGGCCAGGTGCATGGCGGCATCGCGCAAGGCGTCGGCCAGGCGCTGCTGGAAGGCGCCCACTATGACGCCAGCGGCCAACTGCTGACAGCGAGCTACATGGACTACACCATGCCGCGCGCCGGCGACCTGCCGTCGTTCAAGGTTTCGACCTCGAACACGCCATGCCCGGGCAATCCGCTCGGCATCAAGGGCTGCGGCGAGGCCGGCGCCATCGGCTCACCGCCGGCGGTGATCAACGCCATTACCGATGCCATCGGCAGCAACGATCTCGCCATGCCAGCATCGCCGTCCACCGTGTGGGCAGCGATCCGCGCCGCGACGAAGCACTGAGGAGGAACAACCATGTACTCGGTCAACTATCACCGCGCCGCCTCGGTCGCTGATGCCGCCAAGCTCGTGAAGAGCGGCGACGCCAAGCTGCTCTCCGGCGGCATGACCTTGATCCCCGCCATGAAGACGCGGCTGGCGGCCCCCTCCGACCTTGTTGATCTGTCACGCATCAAGGATCTGCAGGGGATAAAAGTGTCGGGCAAGACGGTCACCATCGGTGCCGCCACCACGCATTTCGACGTCGCCAATGACGAGAAGCTGCAGAAGGCCTGTCCAGCGCTTGCCCATCTGGCGTCGCTGATCGGTGACCCGGCGGTGCGCCACAAGGGCACGATCGGCGGTTCGATCGCCAACAACGATCCGGCGGCGGACTATCCGGCCGCACTGCTGGCGCTGGGCGCCACCATCATCACCAACAAGCGTCAGATACCGGCCGACAAGTTCTTCAAGGGACTGTTCGAAACCTCATTGAAGGATGGCGAGATCGTCACGGCGGTTACCTTCACCGCACCAGCAAAGGCGGCGTACGAAAAATTCCGCAACCCGGCCTCGCGCTACGCGATCGTCGGCGTGTTCGTGGCCAAGGGCAAGGATGGCGTCAGCGTCGCCGTCACCGGTGCCGGCGACGAGGGTGTCTTCCGCTCTAAGGAGATCGAGGCGGCCCTTGCGAAGAATTTCGATGCTGCATCGCTTGCCGGCGTGAAAGTGCCGGCGAAGAACCTGATGAGCGACATCCACGCTTCCGCCGACTATCGCGCCAATCTGATCACGGTCATGGCCAAGCGTGCGGTGGCAGCAGCCAACGCCTGACAGCATCAGTTGCCGACATGGAAAGGGGCCGTATCGGCCCCTTTTTCGTGTGCGGTAAGCTGGAGCCGTGCGGCTCTTGAAGGAAATGCCGTCGCGCGACCGGTCCTTTGCTTCAAGCAATTCCGGCAGCTTGCTGCCCAAGGACTGCTTCAGCGGCAATCTCGCACTTGCACAAACTGATATTGCACTGCAATATGAACTTGGGCGGGAATGCGAGCCGGGTTCGGAGAATGTATCGCCGTGCCCTTTCGCATGCCAATGCAAGGGATCGGCATGTCCGAAATTTCCGCGACAGATGTGGTTCCGTCCCGATCCGCCGTCGACAGATCGGTCCGGACGAGACTGGTCTATCTCGATGGCTGGCGCGGCTTGTCGATCGCCCTGGTGCTGATCGGGCATTTCTTTCCGCTGCCCGGAATCAATCTCGGCGTGCTGGGTGTCGAATTCTTTTTCGTGCTCAGCGGCCGGCTGATGGGCGAAATCCTGTTCATCGAACGCTATCCGCTGAAGAAGTTCTTCAAACGCCGTTTCTCGCGCATCTACCCGGCACTTCTGGTCTTCGTCGTCGTTGCCATGGTCGCGCTCTCCGGCACGTTCATCGCCTTCAAATGGAAGGCGGCGCTGACGGCGCTGACATTCACCTACAACTACGCCGGTATCCTAGTCACCCGTGCCGGGGCGCTGGACCATATCTGGTCGCTCTGCGTCGAGGAGCATGCCTACATCATCCTGGCGCTGATCAGCGCGCTCGTCTCCAGTCGCAACCGCGTCATCCCGCTGCTGCTGGCGCTGGCCTTGCTCGCCATGGCAAACGGCGCGATTTCGTACTGGGTGTTCAAGCTGGACTACGAGGCCACTTACTGGCGCACCGATGTGCACATCGCCTCGATCCTGCTGTCGGCTTCGATCTGCCTGCTCAAGGCCGAGGGCCGGCTGCCGGCCGTGCTGAAGGGCCCTTATGTCGCCCTGGCAGCGGCAATTGCCGCGGTCCTGCTGTTCATGGACCCGGTCCCGACGCCGATCCACTATCTCCTGGCGGTGCCGCTGCTGGCGCTGGCCGTCAACGCGCTCGATTTCAGCACGCCGATTTTTTCCAATTTGCTGTCGTCCTGGCCAATGGCGACGTTGGGCCTGTGGTCATACTCGCTCTATCTGTGGCAGCAGCCGTTCTACAAATTCGTCTACGAGCAAGGCAGCAACCCATGGCCGATGCTGGCCGGGGTTTTTGCCTGCGCGCTCTGCAGCTACTACCTCGTCGAGCGCCCGGCGCGCGAATGGTTGAACCGCAATTGGTGAATGCCATCGGCATCGTCAGGCAGAGGCAATGTTTTTCCGCGCCCCGAGATAGCGCCGCAGGCCGGCTTCGCCGCGCGGCGTTGTCCAGCGATGGTTCCAGGCGAAGGCCGGCCGCAGCAGTGGTGCCAGGAATTTGAGGATCGGCCTCTCGACCGTGACCTGCCAGGTCAACTGGACATGGGTGCCGGTGCCCGACAGCGACAGTTCGGCCCGCCACAACCCGTCGAAGTCGCCAAAGGTTTTCACCACCACCAGCCGGCCGGGTTCGAGTTCGGCGGCCTCGATGATGAAGTTCAGTTCGTAGGGCAGGGCGCCGCGCGCCCGTGCCCTTGCCCGTGAACCGACCGACGCCTTGCCGTTGCCGTCGAGCGGCACCACTTCCTTGTAGACGTCGCCCCACCACAGCGGCAGCAATTCGGCGTCGGAGAGCACGTCCCACACTTGCCGAGGCGTGCCTTCGGGAATCTGCCAGCTTTCGTCGAAGCGGAAGACGTTGCTTGGCATGGCGGTTCCTCCAGTTGGCGGAACCTATATTAGACGTGGCTTCTTTGTGTAGCCAGCGCCACAGAATTAGGCGACGATCTGCTTGACGTAGTAGCGCACCGCTTTCTTGCCGCCATGGATCACCGCGTCGCCGACCTCTGCAAAACCGAGGGCGGCGTGGAAGGCGTCGGAGGCAGGGTTGGGCGGGTCGGCATTGACCTCGCAAGTGACCAGCGTGTGGCCGGCGCGTTCGGCATGCTCGAACAGGTCCTGATAAAGCCGGCGAGCATGGCCGCGGCCCCGTGCGTGCGCCGCCACGACGACGCGGTCGACATAGACGAAGCTGATGTAGCGTTCGCGGAACCAGACGAAGTTCGGGCTGTCGTAGTTCGCTTCCTGGTCGAAGGTCATGATGAAGGCTTCGAGATCGCCGATGCGCCGCGCATAGAATGCCTCGCCGAGCAGGAACGACAGCCGCTCGGCTTCGAGCCAGGACAGTTCCGCGGCATGCTCGTTGTTGAGCGCCAGTATGTCGGCTTCGTCGTCTGGCGCTATGCGGTCTATCTCAGAGGTCATGCCTTGGCCGCCGTGATCGTCGCCGCCACCAGCGGTGTGTCGGTCAAAGTGTTGCGGTATTCGCGATCGAGATCGGAGCCGCCCATGCCGACCTTGGGATTGCGGTAGCGCATGGCGCTCGGCACGTCCTTCAGTGCGGCGAAATGCATTTCGGCCAGCCCGGTCTTTCCGCGCACCTCGGCGATGTTGGCAAGATCGAGCCCGCCGCAACCGAGGATGATGATGCGGTCGCCGGCCTGACGCACCAGATCGGCCAGCAACGGCAGGCCTTCGATCGCGGTGTCGCGCTGGCCGCTGGTCAGCACGCGGCCGACCTTGCAGCGGATCAGCGCTTCCAGCGCCTCGGCCGGATCGCGCGTCATGTCGAAGGCGCGGTGGCAGGTGACGTTCAGAGGGCCAGCGGCTTGCGTCAGTTCGCCCATGCGCTTCTCGTCGATGGTGCCGTCGGCGTTCAGGCAGCCGAACACCACGCCGGGCACGCCGAGATCGCGGAGTGCGGCGACATCGGCGAGCATCGAGCGGTACTCGGTCTCGCTGTAGAGAAAATCGCCGCCGCGCGGCCGCACCATGACGTGAAACGGCACCGTTGCCTGATCCAGCGCGGCGCGCACCGTGCCGAGGCTCGGAGTGATGCCGCCTTCGACGAGACTGGCGCAGAGTTCGACCCGGTCGGCGCCGGCCGCCTGCGCGGCGAGCAGGCCATCGATGCCTTCGACACAGATTTCGATCAGCGGCGGGCGGGTTTCTGTGGTCAAGGGGCGATCCAGTTCATGATATTTCCGACAGCCCTAGCACCCGGGCGGCTGGCGCGAAAGCGTGATCGGTGGTCCGCCATTTGGACCAGATGACATTTCCCGGCTTGACAGTATTATAACTTAATGGTTATGAGTTAACCCATAGCCATACGGTTATAGATTGACCGTTGGCGGCGGTGGCAGCCGAAAATTCCATCAGCTGAAAACCTGGATGCGCTGTCTCCGGGCTCGGCAAAGCACGTCCTCGAATGGAGAAAGACCATGCAAGCGAGAATCAAGAATCCGGTGATGCTGATCCCCGGCGCCCTGCAGGCGCTGCTGGCGCTGGACAAGTCGACGGAGGCGGCCGACGTGCCTAATGTGACGCGCAAGCTCATTCATCTGCGCGCCAGCCAGATCAACAATTGCGCCCTTTGCGTCGACATGCACGCGCGCGAACTGAAGAAGGCCGGCGAGAAGGACGAGCGCATCTTTGCGCTGGCCGCATGGCGCGAGACGCCATACTTCACCGATGCCGAACGGGCAGCCCTGGCGCTGGCGGAGGCCGGCACGAGGCTCGCCGACCGCCCGGACGCCGTGCCAGACGATGTCTGGGACGAAGCCGCCCGGCACTATGACGAAAAGGCGCTTGCCGCGCTGGTTGTCCAGATCGCCCTGATCAACGCGTTCAACCGGCTGAACGCGACGACCCGACAGATGGTTGGCGCCTGGGGCTGAGCGCCGGGTTCGAGTTCTTTGCGGAGCAGGTATCGGCTATGGCGGGAAGGCGGGCGGCACATTGCCTTCCTGCCTTCGGGGCGTTGGCGGCTACTGGCGCAATTCCGTATTCTTGGCGCCTTGCTCGACCTGATCGATGACCAGGAGCTTGACCGGACCATCGCCGATATTGGTGGCCTGATGCCACTGCCCGATCATTTCGATGATGAAATCGCCTGTTTTGTAGGTGTTGCTGTTGCCGGTCTCGACATTGGTGACCTTCAGCGTTCCGGCCTCGACATAAGCGTAGCGCGGGAAGGGGTGCCTGTGCACCGGCAAGGTTGCGCCGACCGCGATGTCATAGGTCGACACCAGCACCTGCACGTTCTTCTGCGGCAGCGTGATCGGCTGGCCAGACGCGGTGGTCGTGCGCGATGCCAGCGGGGTGACGACGACCGGCGTACTGCTGCTGTCCAACGCCAGAGCGCAATTTGCATAAAGTGCAGCGGCGGCCAGCAGTGCCCAAACCAGGATTTTGCGCATGATTCCTCTCTGAACCGCCGCATCTATCGCGCGGCGGATATCCAAGCGCAAGCGGGAGCGACGCGCGACGTTCCAATGACTGGCTCCATCGATCCTCCAAGCCTTCCTTCATATCCCGCCTCCTCCGCTCGACCGGGTTCGGGCCATGTTCATTGCGACATGGTCGTGCGGCCAGGCGGAAAGCATCTTCAACGGTTCGATCTGCCGGCGACTAAGTTCGGTCAGTTTATCACCTTCGTCCGGAGACAGGGCTGGTTCTACCACGGCCTTCGGCGTTGCCGGATTTGACGCAGCGCAATGCGGAATCAGATCGACTGCCCTAAAAAGTTGCCTTCAGTCGTAGGAACTCGGACATGATGTTTGATGCAATGACCAAACGCGCGGTGGTAGGCACAACAGTCTCCTTTCCGCCCATAGGGGCCGTCGCTGCAGCGGAAAAGATTTTTGCTGCAAACTCGAACGAAAGTCCCATCTTGGCGAGGTTCCGGCGCTGGGAGGCACTGATGAGTTCGATCTCCCTGGACATTTCCGACCGGGATCTGAAACGCGCCTATCAAGACATGTCCGAGATCGTGCAGGCCATGCTTGCCATCCCGGCTACAAATACGCACGAGTTCGCGGCGCAGTTCCTGGTTGTTTGCAGCGGTGATGGGATCGAACACCCGTCAGCCGCCCGACAGCTCCATGCCCACGCGCAAACCTTATTCGGAATGGCGTAGGAATGACCGTCATGTTGCAAAGCGTTTGAAGTTTTTGGCTCCCCGGGCCGGATTCGAACCAGCGACCAACCGGTTAACAGAGGGTTTCTAATGCGATTTTCTGGATCAGCGTGCGACAGCCTGAATTTCTGAAAATTCTTTTAATAACAATTAATTAGTGTCTCATCCTGTCGCGACCTGTCGCAGCCGGTATCGACAAAGCGCGTGGTTTTTTGTAGATTATTTTGTAGATCACTCACAGAACCCCGGGCAAACCGGTTGTAGCAAGATTGGTCCCTGGACAGATGCCGAAACTCGAACTCACCGACAAATTCTGCCAGGCCGCCAAGGCCGGTTCCGGCCGAAAAGCCGACTATTTCGATACGACCGTCAAAGGTCTTGTGCTGCGCGTCTCGGCGGGTGGGCAAAAGACCTGGTTCGTGGTTTACGGGCCGCCCGACAAGCGGCAATGGTTGAAGCTCGGCACCTATCCCGAGACACCGCTCGGCACCGGCAAGGGCGCTCGCCAGAAGGCCAAGGACACTCGTGCAAGCGTGCAAGACGGCGGCGACCCTGTGGCCGCCAAGAAGGCGCATGCCGCCTCGATGACCGTCTCTGATTTGGTCGAGAGCTATCTCACCCGCCGGGCATCATCGCGGCGGTCGGTCGATGAGATCGCGCGCCGGCTGCGCAAGAATGTGTCCGGCTATGATGCTGACGGAAAGAAGGTCGAGAAGGCATCATCTGGCTGCATCGGCGAGGTGAAGCTCGCGGACCTGCATCGTCGCGACATCACCAAGGCGATCGACGCGGTGAAGGATCGGGGCGCGGCCGTCGAGGCGAACCGGGTGTTCGAGGACATTCGTGCCATGATCCGATGGGGGCGCGGTCGTGGCGATCTGGACAGCAACTTGACCGAAGGTATGGCGAGGCCGACCGAAACGGTCGAGCGCGACCGCGTGCTGACGGCCGACGAGATCAAGACGATGTGGGCAGCCTTGCCCGAAGCCGACATGCGGGAAAGCACCCGCCGCATTCTGCGCCTGTGCCTGGTTACCGGACAGCGTGTTGGCGAGATCGCCGGCATGGAGCACGGCGAACTGGACTTGACACGCGGCCTTTGGACGATACCAGCCAGGCGCGCGAAGAACGGCCGCGACCATGTTGTCCCGCTGTGCGAAATGGCAATCCGAATCATGGGCGATCAGATCGCAGACGTGAAGGCGCTGTCGGAGCGCAAGGGCAGGGCGGTACCGCCTTTCGTTTTTCCTGGACCGGGCGCCCGTGCAGCCGTCACCGGCGCATCTGTCCCGAAGGCAGTGAAGCGAGAAGAGATCAGCAAGCGCGGCGTAGCAATGATCATGGGCATTGCACCGTGGACGCCGCATGACCTTCGGCGATCTGCTGCGACGGGCATGGAAGAAATCGGCATTTCGCCGTTCATCGTCGGGCAAGTGTTGAACCACGTTTCGGCGACCAAGAGTACGATCACGTCGCGGGTATATGCGCGCTACGACTATATGAGCGAGAAACGGGACGCCTTGGAGCTTTGGGCCGATCGGCTTGCCGGCATCTTTGCAGGCAAGGGCAACATCGAACCTCTGCGAGCGAAGGCAGTTGCATGAACCGGTCTGCGCAGTCGCCGTTCGCCCCCGAAACCTTCCTGCTGCTCGCCGAGGTCTTCGCGGTTGATCTTGATCCCTCTGACTGCCGCCGCAATCGAATAATTGTCGGCTAATGGACGCGCTGCCTTGCCTGCCGGGAGCTACTTCACCGATCCTACGTCCTTTCGGAACGCCGTGACAGACGCACGCCGACACCACCGCCATTTTCAGGAATGAACTCGATGCCGGCATTCTCAAGCGTTTTTTGGAGGAGGTATCGCGTTCCTGTTTGAGGAACAGAACGGTCGTTTTCGAAATTGCGAATGGTAACAGCACTCGCGCCGGAGCGGGCGGCGAGATCCTCTTGCGTCCATTTCAGCAACGCTCGTGCGGCGCGACATTGAGCAGAATCCATGTCGCAAACTGGTAATAACTCATGAAAATCGCAAGCTTTTTCGGAAAACGTTGACATCTTCTTTCTAAAAACCAATAATCCTTTCGTTTTTAGAAAGCGGCCGCACCGAATGCGCGAACACTCGACGCGGCCTCACCACAACCCAGCTGTTAGGAGCTCGGATCATGGCTGATTCCGACAATAGCATGAGTTTGTCGTTCGTCACCCCGGCGGCGCTTGCTGGCGGGCACGGCGACGGCCGCACTGGCATGGCCTTTCCAGTTAAAGTCGCGGGCCGCCGAACTGACGGACGACAGCAGTGCGGCCGATCCTGCTCTTCGTCTGTGTGGGAACTGGCAAAAGATCCACGATGAGACACTGGCGTTGTGCCGCGAACAGCAGCGGTTGGAGACATACCTCGCCAGGACGGTCGGCTTTCCCTGCGCCAAGGTGCGGCTTGCCGATGGTACGGACGTGACACTCCATTCCATCGAGAGCCTGAACGATGCCTACTCTCCTGAAAACGAAGTCGAATGGGGCAGGGCGCTCGCGGATTTCGCGGCGCACCAGGCGCGCTGGGACGCTGCTGATGCTGAGATCGGCTATTCGAGCACAGACGAACTGATCCGGCAATCGGAAACAGCCGAAAGCGCACTTTTGGATGATCTACCGCAGACAGCGGCCACGTCCATCGAAGGCATATTTGCCAAGCTCAAGGTCATCCTGCGTGACGGTGAGCACTGGGAACATCCAGACGATTTCCCCTGGCCGCATATCCGATCTGTGCTGGATGACCTCGCCGCCACCACAAATATCGATCCGGCGACGATTGCCAGATCGATTGGGCAACCGTTAGTTGACAGCCCCTCATAGGCGGTGAGGAAGAAGTCTGCCTCGAAGTAGGCCTGATCGGTGGCCGCTGTCACGGCCGCTGCGCTGAGCGCTTGCTGTGTCAGTCTCAGGGGCGGCGACCGATCCGGCGTGGGCTGGGAAAGCAGATAAGCGGCCAGTTGTGTGCGGTTCGATCCAAAGTTGCCCTGCTTGAGTAACCCATCTTGGTGGGCGAGGCCGACTATCGCTCCTGGTTTGCCGTGTTCGTTCGCCTCGGCGATGGTCCTAATGGACATGGTCCACATGGGTTCAAGCAATTGCCTCGCCGCCGTGACCGCTGCGTCTCGATGAAGCCCAGCTTTCCGCGCAGTTGTGCATCACTCTCATCACAACTTGTCGCCCTGGTCTTGCGGACGCCACGAGAGGGGATTGGTGATCCAGCGACTGATGTCGGATTCGTGCCAGCCTGCACCGTGGATACTGATCTGTATCTGGCGTGGAAAGGTGCCTTCGGCGATCTTGCGATAGATCGTGGACCGAGACAGGCCGGTCCGGAAAAGGACGGTTTTCAGGCGGATGATCCGGTCTGGTTCAGGCATGGTCGCACTGCCTCTTGCTGGTTGGTTCTGATTGCTCCTGATCCAGAGACGACAGGTACTTGCGTACGCGCAAGAGCGTTTTCCGGGTCGTCTTGCCCCAGCGTGGAAACGGCTGCGAATCGGACGTGTTCAGATCCCAATGCCGCGTCCCCTGCCGATGCCATGGCTGAATGCGAGTTCCGCAGCAAGGCGTCGGCCGGAATCGGTATGAATGCCAAGCTCGCGCTTGCGGTTGGCGAGGAGCGATTCGAGTTGCGGATCGCGTTCGAGACTTTTGGCCATGTCGGACATGGCAGCGCGGGTTGACTTGTAACCCGACATGTCGCCGACTTGGTATTGGCCCTGGCTCGTTCGCTCGAGCTTTTGCCAACGTTCCACGAAACGGTCTGCGCGGCGGCCCGGATCGATATCCAGTCCGATGCGGATTTCGGTTTCAAGCTGGAGAGCCAACACGATTCGAGTGACCCGGCCGGCCGTCGCTTCACGAACCAACTCGGGATTCTTGACGTAGGCCGCTTCGGCATCCCGCCAGCCATGAGGCCGAACCTTCTCGAAAGCGCTACGGGCATCCCTCAATTCGCGCATCTGGTCGGGACTGCCCTGGCGATCCGCATTTCCAGTACTGAGGATCGCGTCGAGCGCACGCGCGTGACGAACAAGCGCCTTTGTGCGAGCGCTGCGCAACGCCACCTCTGGGTCAACCGACGCATCCGTTTCGCGCTGCGCTCCCTTACCAGAAGCCCCTCTTCCAGCCGTGGGGCCGCCATCTGCGATTTGCGTTCCAACATTCTCCCTTCCCGGCCTGCGCCCACTGTTGTTCCCGGGCTCTGCGTCAGCAGGCAAGCGCAACCCGTCCATTAGCCCGCCGAACCTGTCGCGCAGCTTCTCCGGAACGATCCGGCGCACAATCTCGACCACGCGTTCGCGGAACGTGATGCCGCGCCGCTCGGCATAGTGTTGCGCCGGGTCGATCTGATCGTAGTCCGACGCCATGTCCTTTGCGCGGTCGCGTGACAGCGTTCGGACGAGCCGTTCTCTAGTGGCAAAGTCATCGCCGCCGTAATGCAGGTCCATCCTGTCTCGATGCCGCGACAGTGCGACGTAGCTGCCATGTGCATCCATGCCCGGCGTGGCGAGCACATGGGTCCGGTCGGCGGTCATGCCCTGCGCCTTGTGAATGGTCGCGGCATAGCCGTGGTCGATGTGCGCGTAGTCCTTCAGGTCGAAGTGTACCGACCTGCCGTCGTCGGTTTGAACCGTCATGCTCTGTGTGCTGACCTCCTCCACGAAGCCCAGCGTGCCGTTCTTGACGCCGAGCCCGCGCTCGTTGCGTAGGAACATGACCCGGTCGCCGCTGGCGAAGGTTCTTGGGCCGCGTTCGACAGTCACTTGCACTTCGTCGCCGAGATCGCCGGCAATGCGCATGCGCTCGCGCGCTGCTTGGTTCAGGGCGCGTACCTCGTCGTTTGTATGGGTGAGAATGATCCGGCTTGCCTCCGGATGCGCCTGCCTGTCGCGATCCCAGCGCTCAACCAGATTGCTGCGCGCTTCGTCGCGCGTTGCGACCTGATGCACCATGCCTTGCGCGTCGTAGGCGCTGATCGCCGCACCGATCCTGCCGGTGGCCAGATCGCGCGTGGCATCACGCTGCCAGTCGTCGCGCTGCCGGCGCACCTGGCCGATTTCGACGCCGCCGTGCCGCTCATGGATGGAGCGGAATGCAGCGCCGGCCTCGATTGCCTGCAACTGCTGCGGATCGCCGACCAGCACAACCTTTGCGCCAGCATCCGCGGCATGGGAGAGCACGCGCTCCAACTGGCGCGTGCCGACCATGCCGGCCTCGTCGATCACCAGGACATCGCGCGTGGTGAGCAGCTCGCGACCCTGTCCCCAACCATGCTCCATGCTGGCTATGGTGCGTGACGGGATGCCTGATCCACCCTCCAGATTCTCGGCGGCAATGCCGGAGAGTGCCGCGCCTCGAACCTCGTAACCCGCCGCTGCCCATGCCTGGCGCGCAACGCCCAGCATGGCACTCTTGCCCGTTCCGGCAAAACCGACAACGACACCGAGACCGCGACCATCGGTGATATGCGCAAGCGCATCGGTCTGCTCACCTGACAGGATAAGGCCGCGTTGCGCAGCCCGCGCCAGCGCTGCCTCGCGATGCGCGTCACTCACCGCGTGGCGCTCGTCCAAATCCATGCGCTCCGCCGCGCGGTGAAGGCGCTGTTCGATCTCGATCATCTGCCTTGTGGTGAACCGGTCTTCGCCGCGTCCGTCCTTGCCGAGTTCGACCAGGTCGGGTGCGTTGCTGATGGCTGCCACCACGGCGTTGAACTGCTCGACTCCGTCGCTGTGGCGATGCGCGAACTTCGCGATGTCTTTTCGGGTGAAGGTCGATTGCTGATGGGTGATGGCATCCAGCGCCACGGATGGATCGGCAATGATGCGCGCACCGTTGTTATGCGCGATCTCGCGATGCAGTTCAGCGCGATCTGCTTCAGTCTCGCCAGCGTCCAAACCGCTGCCCTCAATGCGCTGCGCCGGTGCACCAATCTGGGTTTGCGGCTCCAGGGCTATGCCCTGCGCTTCCAGACTGCGATGATCGATGCGGGCGTCGATGTCGAGTTCGGCCAGGCGTTCATTGGCCAGCTCCGCCCATCGCTCGCGCCAGCGCTCGACCAGCTGGGTAGCATTCCAGTCTCGAACCTTTGACCCAAAACCATTCTCGTCCACGCACCGCATGGTGAGCATGACATGAGCATGCGGCTTGGGACTGCCATCCTCTGCCCTGTCCCAGTGCACATTGAGATCGGCGACCATGCCCCTGCTGACAAATTCGGCCTGAACAAAGTCGCGCGCCAATTCTATGCCCTGTGCGTGGCTGAGTTCACGCGGCAGCGCAAACTCGACCTCCCGGGCAAGCTGCGCATCCTTGCGGACCTCGAACGCCTCGACATCGTTCCACAGTCGTTCGCGGTCGCGCCAGGCCTCCGGTGCATCCTCCGGCAGCATCACCTCGGAATGGACGACACCGCGCTTGGCCGAGAAGTCATGAGCTCGCTCGATCCGCTCGTCGCGCAGCCGCGAAGCCGAGCGGTAGGCGGCTGACGCGACAGCGCTCGAGCCTGCCTTGCGGCCAATGACCTTGACGTGAAGATGATAGATCGCCATCGCGACCAGATCATTTGCACGTCAAAGCGTACGTCGGCACGACGTATAAGCGCGCCCTCCCTCGAAAAATTCTCGGGATGGACCAGCCCGTCCCGGGCTGTCTCGGCAACCCTGAAGCCTTCCGGCGGATGCTCCCCTATCATCCAGAGATCGACAATCAATGGAGATAGCCATGCGAAAACCACGGGACTTCGATACGGAACTCAAGGCGCTGGAAAAAAAAGCGCGAGAGCTCAAAACGCGAAAGGTGCAGCAGCTTGGCGAGCTGGTGATCGCCACCGGCGCCGATGCGGTCAGCGCCGAGGAATTAGCAGGTGCGCTGATCGTGCTGGCGGAGACCAAAGAAGCCGGAAAGCGGGAGGCATGGGCGAAGCGCGGGGCTGCCTTCTTTCAAGGCCGGTCGGGGCGGACTGCACAGGCGACTGACCGCGACGCTGACGGCGATCCGGCGCGATCGGACAGACCGCAACCGGCATCAGGTGGCACGGGCGCGGCATGATATGCGCACATGGCAGGTCGAACGCCGTAAGCGCACGCGGCATCTGATCGAACTGGGCGGCTTGGTGATCAAGGCCGGGATTGTGGTCCTCACAGGCGATGATCGCGCCATCATCCTCGGCGCTCTGCTCTGCATGGCCGACAAGCTCAAAAGCGATCAGGGTGAACACACCCGCGAGCTATGGGCCGCAAAGGGGAGGCAGGCGTTCGAGGCGTACGCGGCAACACACAAAGGGGAAACGGAGTCTGAACCATCAGAGGCGGAACACGTTCCGTTCCGCTCGTGAACGCTGAATGCTGAAGCAAGTGATGCGATATTGGGACGACAAGCTATGAACTGCAAGGCGTTGATGCAGGCAGTGGCCTATCTTCGAACCTCGTCCGCTGCCAACGTCGGCGCCGACAAAGACAGCGAGAGGCGCCAGAGCGAGGCTGTTGAGGTTTGCCCGATCAACCGGCTACGAAATCATCGAGAGCTACTACGATGCGGCGGTGAGCGGCGCCGACGCGGTTACAGCGCGCCCCGGTTTTTCCGCGATGCTCGAGCGGCTCCTGGCTAATGGCGTGCGCACCATCCTCGTCGAGACCGCCTCCCGCTTCGCCCGCGATCTGATCGTTCTAGACTGGCTACGAGATGCTGAAGTCGCGTGGGATCGAGCTGATCGCTGTCGACAGCCCCGATAGTTTTGTCGGCGACACTCCGACGGCGAACCTGATCCGCCAAGTGCTTGGCGCGGTCTCGGATTCAACCGTCTTTTGGACGAAGCCGCAACTGGTTGCGGAAATCGAGTTCGCCGGCTGGACCGGCGGCGGCAATGTCAGGCAGGCGGCCTTCAAGGGCCTTCGCGAAGACAAGCCAGCAAAGGAGGTAGAGGCGGAGCGTCCCGCCAATCCACAAGAGACGCAGATTGCCGAACCTGCCAGAGGGTCCGGCCGGACCGGAACAGCCCCAATCTGTCAAACGACCCTTTAATTGCGGGTAGTTGTCAATCCGGATCTCGCACTGCCATCGCCGGGGTCATGGTCCTTTCCGAGGTCGAGTGCCTCATGATGATGTTCGGGTCGGGCGCCTCAACGTTTCCAACGAGATGCAGATGAACTGCTGTCAGCCGTTTGACCGAGGTCGCCGCAACCACCGTCCCGGCGGGGACATCACGGGTTTCGGAAACGGGCCCGCGAATTAGGTCGAGTTCGGATCTGCTATGCCATCTTTTCACTACCCCACTCAAAGCTTGTGCCGTCGACCCAGAGGCAGTGGAGCAGAACCGCGATCTTGCGAGCAACCGCTACGTTCGCTTTCTTCATGCCGATCCGCTTCGACAGGCGAACGCCCCACGCCTTCAGCGTCGACCATTTCTTTGTCCGGTGCATGAGGACGCTGGCCGCTTCGTATAAATAGGTCCGCAACAGCCGATCTCCCCAGCGTGAGGATCGGCGAGGATAGTTCCATCAATGTCGTAGCGCGTTCGATTAACTCCTTGGTCAGTGGTGTCGGAACAATCGCTGTTCCTTGCCTCTCCGGTGGCGCGACGGCAGCGCTCCCGTCAACGTTGGCGCGTGAGGCGCTTCTTTCATTGGCCCGGACAGCATTTTAGGAAAAGGAGCTTGGCAAGATTGCGAATCTAACCATACGGTTGTGCTCTAGAGGGAGGCCCTCAACTAGGGCAAAAATCGCCGAATGCCTGACGCGAAAAAGCTCGTTAGCTACGCCGGCCTCCTCTTCATCCCGGTTGCGCTGCAGGTCACGGCGGCGAGTGCACAAAGCGCCGACGCTCCGCCTGCCGAGCGTGTTTTGGCTTGCCCCTGGACGCCTCCGGACGCCGAGGACATCGACAAGCCGCAGGCGCAGCTCGACGCCGAAAATGAGAGCAAGGACAAGCCAACCGATGATTCCAGCACAGCGGGCGATTCTGACAGCGATGCAGGCCCCGGAATCTACATACCTGGTAATGGCTGCATTCTGATTGATGGCTCAGTCGATGCAGGCGTTGAGGCAACAAGTGTTACCGTAAAGGGATCGCGGCTGACGCCACCGACGAAATCAGGCATGACGCAATGGCAGCTGGCTGACACTTTGAATATTACTCATTATTCGCAGACAGATTACGGCGACCTAATCACGCGTCTCGGTATTGAAGGTGACCAAAGCAATAATATTTCGCTCTCCTCGGCGTCAGTTACGCTTGGAAGGAATGTTATCGGACTTGAAACTTCCTTTTTCGCTGATTGGCAGGCTGACGAGTTTTCGTTTAGAGCCCTCGCTACCACGCAATCGCCGTTCCTCGTTGCTCAAGTGTCGAGGCCAACACCAAATACGACGCTAACTCTGTCGCTGGAGGATCCGACGTTCCGCCGCGTCACTATTTCCGGCTATGGATCGCCACAATTCCCCGACTTGGTTGGTCGCTTTCGCTACACGATCGGAAACTGGCAATTCATCGCAAACGCGGCATCGCATCAAACGACATTTTTTGATGGAAGCCCCCCGCTCTGGGGAGCAGGCGTCCAAGCCTATGCCAGATACGCCTTTGCCAACGAGGCTCAGGACGACAAGTCGTATGTCATTTTCCAACTCGCCCGCGCGTGGAATGCGCCTGGCTATCTTGGGATCAATACGCCAACGAGCGCATTCAAGATCAGTCTGCCAGGCGCTCTGGGCGCCAACGATGCCGAACGAGCCGACGGATGGAATGGCGCTGCTGTCGTCAGTTGGGCCTGGTCCAGCAAGTGGAGGTCGGCCGCGTTCGCGAGCTTCACCAGTTTGACGTTACCCGATCTGCTCGGGACCGTCTCCGTCCTGTCGACAAGAGGCGCAGCGAATTTGACCTACACGCCGGTTGAAAACCTGGATTTGACGCTCGAAGCGGGCTTGGCGAAGGTGACTTCGACTAATTCCGGAATTCCATCGGCAAGGCAGTGGTCGCTCAGTTTCTCGATGTCCCGGACTTTTCCATAGACCAAACACAGCCCCCCAAATTAGCTTCCGGATTTCGCTAAAAGGCACACCGATCATGATGCTCGACGTCGACGACTATCCCGTTGGGAAAAAGCTGGAATGCTTTTTGATAATGCGGAATGCCGAGCGCCAACATCTTGGAGCCTCAGAATTTCGGTAATGGGTAGGTTGGACGATGCACAAATTTTCGCGTGTGACATTGAGATCAAGACCCTCAGCGGGGAGACGGTACGCCAACCCGGATCGATCTCGAAAAGTCTGGTGAAAGGCCAGTCTCCTGCGCTCGGTGGCCGATGTGGGCCAACTCTCTTAAAGTCGGCAATGGCAAGCGGTGTCGAGTGCACCACGTTCGTATGCATAGTCAGGAAGATAGCCGTTGACGATGAGGCGCCAGTCGAGAGGAACTACCGTGCCAACCGCTCGCATCATTTTGACGATCGTCGTCGTACAGTTCGTCGTGAGGGAATTGTAGAATTGTGGAGTTTTGGAAAGCGCGTTTGCGTCCGAGACGTATTCCAGCAACAGCGATCGGGCCGTGTCCGGCGACGCTCTTAGTCGATAAATTTGAACGTCCTCTCCTCGGACATTTGACCTGACACCGACCACGTCTCGCTCGTCAGCGGCGATAATGACCAGGGGGTTGCTCTTGAAAAGGTCCGCTATCGGCGAAAACTCGCCACCGCTATGCCGCCGCACCTCAATCGACCAAGCAACATAGTCGCCTCCTGCAAAGCCGAAGCTCATGATGACATGAGCGATTTTGGTCCCGGACCAATAGGACATGAGCAGGTCGACGGTCTGAAGGGAAGACAAGTCATAGGTCCGCGTCGTCCAGCGTTCGGTGAAATCACTGTCGCTGCGCCATTCGAATTCGCGCACGTCTTTTAGCGTCAACAGATTTCCGTCGCGGGTCCCCGTCACTTGGCGGGCGACGTCAGGCGCCCAATTGGCCTGGTCCAAAGGCCTGATGGTGCCCCACCAAACCAGAACCGCAGCAAACGCAGCGACAAACAACACAAACGCCCTGACGCGAAACCGGCTGAAGAGGGCAATGATGGTGGTGAGGCCGAACAACAGGAAAAGGGCGCAAGCCAGACCGCGTCCAAGCTCTGCCGCAGGCAGGCGATACCACATGGCAAGTCCGGCCCAGACAGTCAAAATTGCAACGACTAGCGAAAGGATGATGGCGACCGAGACCCGAACGATGCGTTTCATTCATGTTTCCTTTCGAGCCCAGATCGCGACCTGAATCCTCGCTCAGCTACCGCTGGCCATAGCAAAGGATTTCGCTTTCGCCATGAGCCGGGCATGTCGGTTACGATCAGCAGGATAGTAAGGGCGCTACCTCACACGTTACGGGCTTGCGGTACCGAGCGTCGCATCGCACGCCTTAGCTGTTCTTATCTTGGGTGACTACATGCTTGCCCACGTAACTTACCTTCTGCCTCTGGGTGAACGCGATATACATGCCCTTTGACGACACCCGACGAACCAGTCCGCGAAGAGAAAAGACCCATCACGGGGCGGCAATGCGGACATTCATGAGCAAAGAACGGTAAACCAAGGAAAGGCATTATCATGCGAAACTTCATGACACTCATCGCGGCAACTTCAGTAGCGCTTTCGACTGCTGCAGCAGCCTACGCACAAACACAAAATCCGCTTCCCAAGGCCAGCGATGTGCTCGTCCGATACGGGGACGACGTCGAGGGCTGGACGGTCTATACAAATCAAACCCGCGGAGATTGCTTGATCGTGCGCCAAGATGGACCAAGTGCGGTGCAAATGGGCGTTACCGCAAATCAGGAAGTCGGGTATCTCGGCGTGTTTACGAAGGTGGATATCGGCCTCAAGAGCGGGAAAACGTCTGACATATTCGTCTCTCTTGACGGCCATCTCTATAAGGGTGTGGCCACGAGCACGAGCGGCGAACTCAAGGGCGGATATTCTGGCGGTTATATCTTGACCGACGACCCGAAATTCAAGCGCGACGTGGCGAAAAAATATAAAATGACCGTGTTTCCGAAGACCAAGGGGGCCTTTGTCGTCGACCTGAAGGGGACTTTCAAAGCAATGGCAGTCGGCCGCAAGTGCCTCCAACATTGACCGCCCGCTCGACAACTTTCCACCGAACTCGGCCATTGGCTGAAGCCAGCTGACAGAGTCTTAAGGCAGAGCGGGTCGGAGTGGGTTTGGGGGCCATGATGTGGGAGCGCATCGCCCCGAGCCCGTGCTACCTGTTTGTGGGGGTCGTCGCCGTATTAACTGACGCGGTGCGTCGCAGCCTGCGTGACTTCGCTGGGCTTTCGGCGCTTGCGTGTGGGGTCGCCGCGCCGGATCGGCAGGCGCCAGTCGGCCCTCACCGGATTCAAAGGCATGATCGCGATTTGCCTGATATTGTGCTTCGGAACTCGCGGCAGAGGCTTGCTGTTACGGGGCTGCACGCACGATGCAGCGGAATCCGAGATGGCAGGTGGAGGTGTCCACCGGCTGCGCCATGCGCGCCGCCGGCCGATAACGTCGGCAGTAGCTGGGAGCGCACAGGAAAGACCCGCCCTTGGTCACCTTGCGCGGAATCTTGATGTCGGGCGTCAGCGGATCGTAGCTCACTTCACGCTCGCCGCCGCTCGGGTTCGTCATAGTGCAGCAAGGGCTGTCGATCCGGCCGTGCTTCTGGTACCAGTCAGTTGTCCACTGCCAGACATTGCCCGTCATGTCGTAGAGCCCATAGCCGTTTGCCGGAAAGGAGCCGACCGGCGCTGTCCATTCGTAGCCGTCCTCGCAATCGTTGCGGAACGGGAACTCACCCTGGTACGTGTTGGCCACATGCTGGCCGCCGGGGGTTAGTTCGTCGCCCCACGCGAACTCGGCGCCATCCAGCCCGCCGCGAGCGGCAAACTCCCATTCGGCCTCGGTCGGCAGCGCCTTTCCCGCCCAGTCCGCATAGGCTTGCGCGTCCTCGTATGCGATATGGACGACAGGGTGGGCTTCAAGGCCCTTGAGGCTGCTGGCAGGCCCGCGCGGATGTCGCCAATTCGCACCGCGCACATAGGCCCACCAATTGTAGTGATTGCCGCGATCGATGCCGCGCGGAGGCTTGACGAACAAGGCTGAAGCTGGCGCCAATGAATCGGCGCCAGCTCCGGGATAGTCCGCGGCACTTGCCGGACGCTCGGCCTGTGTGACGTAGCCGCTGGCCTCGACAAAGCGGCTGAATTCACCATTCGTAACGGTCGTACGATCCATCCAGAAGCCGTCGACGACAACGCGGTGCGCCGGCGCCTCTTCTGGATAGTGGTGGTCCGATCCCATCAGGAATTCGCCGCCCGGAACCTGCACCATATCGTTGAATTGCGGGCTGAGCCCAGGAACGGAACGGACACGTTCCAAATCCTCTGTAGATGGCACTGCCGCGCCAGCGTCATTCATGATTTCTGTTCCATGGAATTCTATAGTATGATCTTGCCGAGCTAGTCTCCGATCTCATTGAACATCGACGACGGATCGGCCGAAATTGGCGCTGCTCCGAAGGTCAGTTTGATCGCTTCCATCATCAGCAGGGGCGGCGCCATTTGTTTGGCGAGATCCACGATTTTCCCTTTCAACTCCTTAACTTTATCCGGATTCTTGTCGGCCAGATTAGTGCTCTCGGATTTGTCCGCGGCAAGATCGAACAGTTCGACCCGCTCCAACACGCCAGCCGACCATACAAGCTTCATGTCGCCTTCACGGATGGCACCGCCAGTCGGGTCAACATTGTACACCATCTCACTGCGGGGCGAGGGTTTGCCCTGGCGGATCGTATCCCAGACGTTCATGCCGTCGAGCGGCTTGTTCTTGGTCGGTTTTGCCCCGGCAAGCGCGGCGAGAGTGGGATACATGTCCGAGACGTGTATCATGCCGTCCACATCACCCGCCTTCACCTTGCCCGGCCAGTTCACCAGGCCGCAAACGCGCGTGCCGCCTTCGTAAAGCGTACCCTTGCCATCACGGTACGGCCCGTTGTCGGCAGGTAGGTTGGCGCCAACTTCCGATTCACCCGCGAACATGGCGGAACGGACGCCGCCATTGTCGCTCTGAAAGACGACGATGGTATTGTCGCGCATCTTCTTCTTCTCGAGCGCTGCAACAACCCGGCCGATCTCGTCGTCCATGACAGAGACCATGGCGGAGTAGAGCCGCCGCTGCTCATCGGCGACATGAGCATATTTTTTGACGGCCTGTTCGGGGGCCTGGTAAGGCGAATGCGGTGCTGTGAATGCGAGATACAAGAATAGTGGCGCCTTGCCGTCATGTCTTTCGATTACCTTGGCGGCTTCCATGCCGAACAGCGTGTTGTCGTAGCCGGGCTCCTTCAGCGGCTTGTTGTTGCGGTACCAGTCCATCACGCCATGGGAAGCGTGCTTGAAATGATCGATTTCGCCAACCAGGGCGCCGTAGAAAGAATCGAATCCACGCTGGCGCGGCCAGTATTCCGTCTTCGCGTGCCCCAGATGCCACTTGCCCACCATCGCTGTCTTGTAGCCAGCGTCCTTGAGCATCTGGGGTAGGAGATACTCATCGGTGGGAAGGCCGTAGCTGCCACCCGACGGTATAACGCCCATCTGCAGCCCGTAGCGCAGGGGATAGCGGCCCGTCATCAGCGCGGCGCGGGTGGGCGTGCACATCGGCTGGGCATAGAATTGTTCCAGCCTGGCGCCTTCGGCTGCCAGCTTGTCGATGTTGGGTGTCTTGATGTCCGAGCCGTGGAAGCCCACGTCCTTCCAGCCCTGGTCGTCGGAGATGATGTAGACGATGTTTGGGGGTGCCGGTTGGGCGGCCGCAGCTTCAACGCTGCCGAAGCCTGCAAGCACTCCTGAAAGGCCAGTAGGCGCGGCAAATTGCGAAACGGCGGCCGCCGTACCAGCCATTAAGGCGTCGCGTCGCGTGATTTTATTGCTTGTGCCGGCTTCAGCCGGGAAGTCTCGATCGACAGTCATACTCTTCGCCCTTCTCCCCTTCTGGTAATTCCTTTTGGGGTATCAACGTGCCCCCCCTGAAGAGCCAAGTCTTCAAGTTTAGTATTCTGCTTCCGCCCAATAAGCACACCAGGACTCAGCTATAAGCCGACGCCCTGTCCGCCGTCAGTTGACCAGCTGAGCGCACGCGCCACGAACCCGCCACTGTAGGACGATCCGCCTATTGGGCGATCGAGAATTGATAGGTCAAACCCAGCATTGGACCCTGCTGAGTAACCTTATTGACGAAGCCATCGTGGCTATAATTGTCGTGCACAGCTCGATAGCCGACAAACATCGACGTTTTTTCGCTGAATTGATAACCGGCGCCCGCCATCACATCCCACATGGATTTAGATCCTGCGCCGAAGCCGCCGACCAGACCCCAGCCGGCCAAGTAAATTCCGTTCCCAACATTGGCCTTGAATTTAGCGCCGATCACTGGATCGACCCATGTATCGCCGTCGCTCGCCGAAGTGCCGTCAAGGGCGCCGCCGTGGAACTCGAAACGGTTGTCGGCCGACCAAAGGCGGGCGCCGGCCACGACATCAAAAGTCGTCCCGTCTTGATAATACACACTGTACCCGCCAAGCGCCGTCCCCATGAAAGTGCTCACGCTCGCATCAACGTTTGAAGCGAGGATCCCCCGGGGGGTGCCTATGTCGGCGTTGAGCCTCGCGTAGACTATATCGGTGCTGATGGTGAAACGCCCGTTGCGGGCCTCCGAAGTTCCCATAAAGCCGAATTTGAGGTGCTGCAGCACGTCGTTGAAGCTCACGTCGACATCCTGAGGCGGGAATCCGAAGAGGCCGCTTTCTCCGTTAATGCCTGATGCCCATAAATAGGGGGCGACAGTAATAGTCCAACCTTCGTCCTGCTGCTTGGTTGGATCAGCAGCAAATGCATTGAACGTACAAAGTGCGGATGCTCCTGCCGCTCCAAGGGCAGCCAAACGAAATCTTTTCATGTTCGTCCCCATTGTCCTCGTCGTAGCGCCAGTTTCCTAGCGCAGGCTCGCCGCCGTCGGCGCGCGGGCCTCATATTGGCGCAGCGTTGGGTGCTGGATGAACCCTCACTTCGCGGTCGGTCAAATTGGCACAATGGGGCGGAACGTAACGGACCGACGTATCTACGTTTTGTGCCATTCGCTCCTCGGTCTCAGCGCGGTGGTATGGCCAAGGCGAAAGCGCTCGATGTTCTCGGCGCTCCCGTCTGAACGGGATCTAATGCGTCCATGGTCCCCACCAGCCGCGCGACATTTTTTGCGCTGGTTGATCTCGCGCAATTTGAGTTTAAGCTACGCCTAATACAACTATCCCGCTATCCACTTTGCGCAAGGGACGTACTTTTGACATCCTGGCCTTCATCGCCTTCGTACAGGGACGTGCAGCTTGGCCCAGACGAGCTTAGCAGCGCCGCCTCTGGTTTGCCCGTGAAGATCGACAGGCTGTCGCCCGGCTGGCTTCCGTCGCGCATCAGGCAGGTCCAGTCGCCCGGCAAGTGGGCGCTCGATTTGTCTGAATTCAATTGTGCTTTCCGCGCTAATGGCGGTTTCGATCCAGGTTCGGTGGCGCTAGTAGGCGTCGAGCGAGCCTGTGGGTCCACAATATGTGGCATCCCACTCGAAGACGACATGATCCTGGCAATTCCTGCTGGTACGAACGTGACAGCGACAGTCCTGCCCGGCTTCATCTACGCAGTTGCCGTTGTTCCGACCGCGATTTGGACTGAAATCCAGGAGGTTGCCGCGGGGGCGAGCATCGAGCAGTTCAGCGATCGCCCAGCAGCAGTTCGGCTTGGGAACAACGATGCACGAAGTATCCGATGCCAGATGAAGTCGATTGCGGATCACCTCGGGAGAGTTGCAATCGATTCGGCTCTGCCCGAGCTGCCGCCAGGCGCGTTCATGGAATATCTAGGAGCGGTGGCTGACGCGTTTGCGGGCGCAGCCGGCCTTGAGACCGGGACAGCCGGTTCCACGGGCCGGCATCGCAGACAAGCGTCCGCCGCAGAGGATTTCATTCGCTCCCACATACGGGAAGACATACCCGTTATTCGACTATGCAAGGAAGTCGGTGTCAGCCGTCGACAATTGGAATACGCTTTTCGTACCACGTTCTCAGTAACCCCACTTGAATTTATCAGAGCGCTCCGCCTCAACGAAGCCAGACGGCTACTTACCACTGCCCGAGCAGATGGCTTGAGCGTGACGACGATCGCGATGGACGTGGGGGCCAGCCATCTGGGCCGCTTCGCGGCGAATTATCGCTTGTTCTTCGGTGAATCTCCCAATGAAACGCTCAGGCGAGCCTCGAGATTGTGACCGTTGCGCAATGTCCGCCGAGAAATTGCGCCGGCTCATCATTCCAAGTGATCTGATAGAGTTTGCGCAATCTGGATAGAATGCGTGCTCGAGGATTAGTACATTCTAAATTACCAAAGATTTGCGCTGCTTCGGCCCTGGGGTCGGGAAGCAGACCACCTGGTTTCGGTTCGGCGCAACGCTGCGCCAGACGCGTGGGGCATCGGCTGCAAATGAAACCGCACGAACTAGTGAGCAGTTGGGAGGATGCGAAATGACAAGACCTAGCTTGAGATTGACCGGCGCTACCGGAATCGCCGTTGCTTTGATGTTTGCAGGGCTCGTCGACGCCCTTATGCCCTTGGCTCCTTTCGTCGGCGATGCGCAGGCGCGGGTCGGTCATCCGCTCACGCCTGGCAGCGTCGCAGGGGTTGCGAGGCGTTCCACACGCCGAACGATCCGTCGTTCGACGGTCTACGTGACCAGGCTCCCGGCAGCGTGTGTGCATACCTCCATCAACGGCACGGTGTTGTGGCATTGTGGCAGTACGTATTACCAACCTTCCGGCGGACGGTACGTCGTCGTCCACATCCATTGAGTGAGAGTGACATCGGCGCGAGCATCGGGCGGTCATAACGAACGTTGGGTAGGAGACACACGCCTCGAATCTAGGAGCGTCGCGACGAGACGTGGAGGCAAGCCGAGGCCGATAGTCATGACCAGCGCGGCATGGCCGAAAAGGCGCTGGCCGCCGTTATGCTACGAAGGTTTTTCGGGAACGATCGCATCGCTCAGCCTAGACGGTTACCCCAAGGAGCGGAAAGGCAACAGTTTGAGCGGGCGATCCAATGACCTCAAAGGGCCCTCAGCCGAGGCCGGGCAATCGAATATCGCGTCGACGTCCACAGAACAGTTCAGCTTGCATAGAAGGGGAAAATTCGTGCGAAACTTCATGACACTCATCGCGGCAACTTCAGTAGCGCTTTCGACTGCTGCAGCAGCCTACGCACAAACACAAAATCCGCTTCCCAAGGCCAGCGATGTGCTCGTCCGATACGGGGACGACGTCGAGGGCTGGACGGTCTATACAAATCAAACCCGCGGAGATTGCTTGATCGTGCGCCAAGATGGACCAAGTGCGGTGCAAATGGGCGTTACCGCAAATCAGGAAGTCGGGTATCTCGGCGTGTTTACGAAGGTGGATATCGGCCTCAAGAGCGGAAAAACGTCTGACATCTTCGTCTCTCTTGACGGCCATCTCTATAAGGGCGTGGCCACGAGCACGAGCGGCGAACTCAAGGGCGGATATTCTGGCGGTTACATCTTGACCGACGACCCGAAATTCAAGCGCGACGTGGCGAAAAAATATAAAATGACCGTGTTTCCGAAGACCAAGGGGGCCTTTGTCGTCGACCTGAAGGGGACTTTCAAAGCAATGGCAGTGGGCCGCAAGTGCCTCCAACATTGACCGCCCGCTCGGCAATTTTCCACCCCACCGCGGCCACGTCGCGATCGGATCGGCGGGGGCCAGTCGGCACCACGGGTTCAACGGCAGGTGGGATGGGGCCCATGTTGGCACGGCAGAGCCGTTGCTAGGCGCCCCCTATCAACTTACGCGACGCGTCGCAGCATACGCGACTTCGCTGGGCCTGCCGCCCCGGAACGGCAAGCCTCTGCCGCAAGTTCCGACGCGCCATATCAACCAAACCGCCATCACGCTGCACGCACGATGCGACGGAAACCCAGGTGGCATGTGGAGGTGTTGCCGCATCGAGCGCCCTTGCTGCAAAATGAGGTTGTGTGCGTCAAGTTCTGCGAAAGGGGCGGCCATGGCGCAGAGCGAGCTGCTTGTGCTCGCGCAGGTCGTCCATGTTGATGTAGCGATGTAGCGGTTGGCCTCCATCCAGTTTTCGTTGGTCTCGACGGCCAACGCCCTGACGAGGCGCAGGCAGCTTTCGGAGTTGGGGAAGATGCGAACGACGTAGGTGCGGCGCGTGATCTCTTCGTTGAGCCGTTCGAGCATGTTGGTGAATTTCAGGTGCTTATGGTGCTGGCGCGGCAGGCGGAAGAAGGTCAGCGGGTGCTCAATGGTCTCCTCTACCCATGTCGTCAGCCGCGGATAGCGGCCCGACTATTTGGATAGCCGTGCAGCGAGATCGGCCTTGGCCTCGGCGAGATCGCGTCGGTCGTAAAGCCGGCGCGCATTTCATGCAGGCAGTCGTAGCCGTGCTTCCTCGGCAGGTGATCGAGCGCATTCCTGAGGAAGTGCACGTAGCAGCGCCGCCATGCGGCTTCGGAGATCACTTCGCCGATCGCTGCCACGGGCCGGCGGCCGGCATGATCGTCGGACACGACCAGTTCGACGCCCTTGAGGCCGCGCGTCTTCAGTGAGACGAGGAAGTCCTTCCAGGCCGAGCGGCTCTCGCGATTGGCCATCTCCACGGCCAGCATCTGGCGTCGGCCGTCCCAGTCGATGGCGACCGCAACAGCACCGCCTGGCTCATGACGACGCCGGCTTCACGCACCTTCTCATAGCGCGCGTCGAGGATGAGGTAGGCAAACGGCTCTTGAAGGGGTCTACTAGCAAAGGCAGCGAGGCTCTCGTCCAGCCGCTTGTTGATGGCCGAGATTGACGAAGCCGAGAAGGCATGGTCGCACAGCTCTTCGGTGATCGCCTTGACCTTGCGGTCGACACGCACAAACATCTCCGCAAGCGTCGCCACCAAGGCGCACTGCGAACGCTGATAGCGCTCGAACAATTCGGTGGAGAAGCGCCCCGAGCGGCCCTGCGCAAACCGCAGCTCAAGCTTGCCGACGCGCGCCACAAGGGTGCGGCCGTAATTACCCGAGCGATAGCCAAGCCGCTCCGGCGTGCGTTCGCCCTTCGAAGCGCCCAGTGCCTCGTCGATCTCGGCCTCGAGCATTTCCTGCATCACCGCACGGATCATTTCGTGCAGCTCGTCTGGGTTCGAAAGCAGAATGTCTTTGACGGCAGCGCTGGCGGTCTTACTTTCAGTCCCGGTCATGGTGGCGTTCCTTGGCGGGAATCGGTGATGTGAACAATCGCCAGCCTGCCACGACCGCCCTCTCTCAGCGAAATCTCTGCACACTACCCAAGATGACCAATCCAAGTGGAGGTAGCGTGAGGCGAGCTACGACCCGCTGAGGCCCACATCATGATTCCGCGAAGGGCTGACCCAGGCAGATCTTTCCTGTGCGCTTCATTCGGAGAAGCTGAAATGAATGCGATATGCTCGAACCATATTCGACAGGATTCATGGGGTGTTCTGCCAGTTAGGCCACCTATCACCAGGCTGCCTACTAAACTCGCGGGGGGAACTGGCGGCCGGAGCCCGGCCTTCTCGCCACTAGAACTGTGCGATCAATCCGCAATGGCAACGCCGGCCTTCCTCAGCGAGCCGATGACAAATTCGACATCCTGCGGGCGCGTAAGCCGTATCGAAAGGTCTTGTCGCATGTTCTTCAGCAGATCTGGTTGATTTTGGTCCAGCCAGGCGAGCTCGTGTTCAGTAGCGACTTTGTCTTTGCCTTCGCTGAAAATCGCGGCTGCCAGCACGTGGTAAATAGGATTGGATGGAACCGGCGATTTCCTGATCCACATGGCGGCTTGCGAAAAATCACCCAGGAAATAGGAGCACATGGCCAAGTCAATGTCGTAGTAACCTATGGAACTCGGATTTCTTTGGCGCGCTTCACCAATCAACGAGCATCCTTCATGCCAACTTCCTGACATCGCCAGGCGGGCTCCATACTCGCCCATAAGTTCGGTATCGTTCGGGTTGATGGCCAAAGCGTCCTTGCCCGCTTTCAAAGCTGCGTCGATGTTCTTGCTGTAATAAAGGGCGAACATTTCCGCTTGGCGTCCCCGGATGTTAAGCGGATCGAGTTCCACGGCCCGCCTTGCTGCGGCAAAGGCGCGCGCGAGCGCTGGCGGCGACGAGGAGCGATCTACTGGAAACTCGAAACGATAGTCATCTATGTAGATCAGCGACAGAAGACTCCAGGCGGTGGCGTAGTTAGGGAAGCGATCGACGGCCTTTTCGAGGCATGAGCGTACGGATGATCGGGTTTGTGGATCGAGCTCGGCTCGGTACACATAAAATGAAAGCGTGCAAGAGTAAGCGGCCCAGTCGTCGGGTGGGTTCTCGAAGTGGAGGGAGGCGTCGGCCTGGAAAATGACGCCGTAGGTTTGAGCGAGGCTCGTGGTCACGTTACGCGCGATGTCGGCTTGAGCCCTGAGCAGGTCGGCGACCTTCAATCCGCCATCGTAGCTTTCGGCCCAAAGGACAGAGCCGTCGGCCCGGTTGACAAAGCGGACTTGGAGGCGAAAGGCGTCGTCCGACAGGTTGACGCTTCCGGCAAGGATAAATCGCGGGGGCGCAACCAATGTATCGTCCGCCTTTCCGGTCGACTCCATGACCACGACGTCCTTGAACTTGGAGAGCTGGCCGATGACCTCCTGCTTCAAGCCGCTTGCGATGGCTGCTGAGGCCGTTGTCCCGGCCAGATCCTCGAAAGGCTGCACAAGCACGCGGGGCCCTTCAGGCGTGCCGGAGCCGGCGCGGGGCGAGTGCCACCACCATGCGACGGTGGCCAAGGCTATGACGAGCGCCACAAGCACCCATGTCAGACTGAATGTCCGTCTGCGAGCGGCCGGAATGGGGACGGCGAGAGACGCAGCAGGGGTTGCCGGAAGCTCTGCCATAGGCGCCGGTGATCGCGGGGAGAAGACAGGAACATACCCTCCCTTTGGGATCGTGATCAGGATTGAGTCGGCATGTCCGGAGGTCAGATAGTAACGCTCAAGCGCGCGCCTAAGGTGGCCAGCCTCGATGCGGACAATGGGATCCGTCTGCGCATCGAACGCCTCGCCGCGGCCGAACACCTCAACTGCGATGGAATAGGCCTTGATGCGGTCGCCACGTCCCGCCAGCGTTTCCTCCACCACATGGGAGAGGAAGCGGCGCTCGCGCCCGGTTGCATCGAAGTCCGCACTGGCGACGATCAGGGTAAGTTGGGCGCGGCAATCCTCAACAGGGAGATCATGCCCCCCTGTGGAGAATGTTCCAGGAGGATTATCCAAGTTGCCCCCTCATTGACCGCTGCAATCGCTGCAACTTATGCGCGTATCATTACATGGTCTCCCACGTAACTTACATTCCACTGCAGGGCTTGGGCAATATAATTCGGTCAGATCATCTACCAACTCAGCAATTCAGATCATAGAATTATCGATAATTCGGTCACGTCAGCGAATTATGACAAAAGAAGACAGATCGGCTGGGAGAACAAGAGCGATCTCGGCGGCGGTACGTCGGTTTCCGCGGTTTGAATTGGCGATCCATCGGCTGATGGATCGGAGTGAGAGTTTTCGCGATATGTGCGAGGAACTCGCAGATGCGGAGTTTGCGCTTTCAAGGGTCGACGAGGTCCGGCTGGAATTACGCGAGCCCAGGCGAGTTGAATGGCAGGAACTGGTGGATCGGTTAGCCGGAGAGGTCGAAGCGGTACTAAACACCGATACCGCCTGGAAATTGGGTGCCACTCCATGGCCGCCAAGGTGAACGGGCATTGGATGGCCAAGCGAACCGTAGGAACCGAGCCGGCGGAGAGAAGGATCCGGGGCATTGGCTGGTTGGCGTCCGCTCGAATTGCCCGCTCATGCCCGAAGTCTGTCTGACAGGACCGGGGCGTGCAGACCTAGATCAACGACTAAACAATGGAGGAAATGATGACAACGAAGTTCACATTGCGCAATTCTATCGTCCTGGCCCTGGCCTTGGCCACGTTTCTCCAAATCGATCCGGTCTCCTTGGTGTCGGGAGGTTCGGTGTCGTCTGAGGCGTTGGCGCGGGTTGGCCGGCCGCTTACGCCAGGAAGCGTGGCAGGCGTCGCGCGGCGCACGACACGGCGTACGATCCACAGAACACACGTCTACATCAGGACACTTCCTGCTGGTTGCGTTAAGACTTCGGTCAACGGAACGTCGGTCTGGCACTGCGGCGCGACGTACTATCAGCACACCGGCTCCCAGTACGTGGTCGTTAAAGTCAACTGACATCAGTTTGGACCGGCGACATCAGCTTCGGATGTCAGTCTGTGGGAGGGTGTTTGAGTGCGAACTTGGTAACCAGGTTAACCATCTTGCGTATGCGTAACGTTTCGCTGGCATTCGCTTGTATTGGCCTGCTTTGCGGCTGCGCGTCCCGCCCGACTAATGTGCTGTTGCCGGTGGCCGATACGTCACCGGCATCTAGCAAGGTGGAGATGCTGGTAACGACGACCCGCGCTCGCTCTGCCAATCCGGCCGAAATGTATACGGGCGAGCGCGGAAGCGCTCCTTCGTTCGCGGACATAACGGTCTCGATCCCTCCGGCATCGGCGCGCAAGGTGGGCGAGGTCGCCTGGCCCAAGAAGCTGCCATCAAACCCTGCGACCGATTTCGCGGTTGTGAAAGCCGAGGAATTAACACTGCAGACCGCGAAGGGGTGGCTGCACGCCTCTGTCAGGAAGAGCCCGGATCACAGCGTCCTGATCTTTATCCATGGGTTCAACAATCGATTCGAAGACTCTGTTTACCGCTTTGCTCAGATCGCCAAGGACACGGGCACCGACAGCGTCCCGATCCTGGTCACATGGCCTTCACGAGGCAGTACGCTGGCCTATGGGTACGATCGCGAAAGCACCAACTACACCCGCGATGCCCTCGAACTGCTGTTCCAGTATGTCGCGCGCGATCCGGACATAAAAGAGGTTTCGATCCTCGCTCATTCGATGGGCAACTGGCTTGCGTTGGAATCCCTGCGTCAGATGGCCATTCGCAATGGCGGCCTGCCGGCGAAGTTCAAGAATGTCATGCTGGCTGCGCCTGACGTCGATGTTGACGTGTTCCGCACGCAGATTGCCGACATGGGTAAGCAGCACCCGAAGTTCACTCTCTTTGTCTCACAGGATGACCGGGCACTCGCCGTTTCGCGACGGGTCTGGGGCAACATCCCCCGGCTCGGCTCTATTAATCCCGAGGAGGCTCCCTACAAGGAAGAACTCGCGAGCGAGAATGTTACTGTCATCGATCTGACGAAAGTCAAATCCGGAGACAGTTTGAACCACGGCAAGTTCGCTTCGTCTCCGCAAATCGTGCAGCTCATTGGGGCGCGGATGGCCGGTGGCCAGAGCCTGACCGACAGTAGGGTCGGCCTTGGCGACACGATCGTGCAAGCGACGACCGGTGCGGCGGCGGCGGCGGGCAGCGCTGCAGGATTGGTGATTGCGGCACCCGTTGCAGCAGTCGATCAGAACACCAGGGAAAATTACGGCAACGAGGTCGAGAGTTTGACCGGCCCGCAAAGCAGCAAGAAAGCGAATGCTGGCGGCAAGAATTGCCCCCTGCCGACACCATCCACGAAAGAATGCAAGACGTTGCTTTGAATGGAAGTGCTCACGCAATTCGATGTCGCGGCAGACGGGACACTGGGAGAAAACGCGATGAGACTGACACGCCGCAACTTTACGATAGGTTCGGCGCTAGCCTTTAGCCTCGCCGGACTTGGCTCAAACAGCGCTCAGGCTGCCGTCGTAACTGCGACTGAAGCGCGCGTGATCGCCAAGGAGGCCTACATCTACGGCTACCCAATGGTGGACGGCTACCGTATCCTTCACACCTATTTCGTGAACACCAAGAGCCCCGAGCACAAAGCGCCTTGGAACCAGCTCGTCAACATCCCGCGTGTCTACACGCCCGATGACAAGGCGGTGCAGACGCCCAACTCTGACACTCCCTACTCCATGATAGGGCTCGACTTACAGGCTGAACCGATGGTGCTCACCGTGCCGTCGATGGAAAAGGACCGCTACTTCAGCATCCAGCTCGTCGATCTCTATACCCACAATTTCGACTACATCGGCAGCCGTACGACCGGCAACGACGGCGGCAGCTTCCTCATCGCCGGGCCGGGCTGGAGGGGCGAGACGCCCAAGGGGGTCGCAAAGGTGATCCGCTCGGAGACCGGGCTTGTGCTCGGCATTTACCGCACGCAGCTCTTCAGGCCGGACGATCTCGACAACGTCAAGAAGATCCAGGCTGGCTATAAGGCGGAGCCGCTATCAGCGTTTCTCGGTCAGCCCGCACCAGCGGTCGCCCCGGCCGTTGATTTCATCGACCCTTTGGAGCCAAGCAAACAGAAGACGTCGCCCGAGTTTTTCAACATCTTGAACTTCGTCCTGCAGTTCTGTCCAACCGATCCCTCCGAGACCGAGCTTATGGCGCGTTTTGCCAAGATTGGTGTCGGCGCAGGGAAGACCTTTGACGCGAACACTCTCTCGCCCGACATGAAGAGGGCCATCGAGCAGGGGATGGCCGACGCTTGGGCTGAGCTCGCTAACCTGAAAAAGAAAATAGACGCTCGGGAGGTGACCTCTGGCGATCTGCTCGGTACGCGGGAGCACCTGAAGAACAACTATCTTTATCGCATGGCCGGAGCGGTGCTCGGTATATATGGCAACTCGAAGGAGGAAGCCATGTACCCGGTGTATGCCATGGATGCCGAGGGGCAGAAGCTGGATGGTGGCAACCGTTACTTGCTGCACTTTACGCCCGACCAGCTGCCGCCTGCCAACGCCTTCTGGTCCCTGACGATGTACGAGTTGCCGTCAAGCTTGCTGGTCGCCAACCCGATCAATCGCTACCTGCTGAACAAGTCGATGCTGCCGCAATTCGTCAAGGATGCTGATGGCGGCCTGACATTTTATATTCAGAACGAGTCGCCAGGTGATGCCGTGAAAGCGAATTGGCTACCGGCGCCCAAAGGTCCCTTCATGGTTGTCATGCGGCTCTATTGGCCGAAGCCGCAAGCGCTCGACGGATCGTGGAAACAGCCACCGGCGATTAAGACGCAGTGAGATGCACGGGACTCTTTGAAGCGTACGGCGGATCCGCAATGGGCAATGTCAACAAATGAACGCGAAACGAAAATTATTCCTGGTCGTAGTCGCGGCGGTCGAAGCAGCGACAGGCCTCGGTCTTCTGTTGCGGCCTTCCGTTGGATTTGCTCTCCTGCTTGGATTGGAGGGCGCCGCGGTTGAAGCAATTTTTGTCGGCCGCGTTGCGGGCGCCGCACTAGTTGCCATCGGCGTTGCAAGCTGGATGGCGAGGAAAGACGAATTGAATCCTTCACTATTCGGATTGCTTATTGGTATTCTGATTTACAACACGGCCGTATCAATTCTCCTCCTCTACGCGGTCGCGGCCTTAAAGATAGCCGGCGTCATGCTCTGGCCCACGGTTGTATTTCACGCGCTTCTTGCCGTCTGGGGTGGTCTGCTTCTACGGGACTTTCCGGGCGAAACTCCGCTGGGAAGCCGGTAACAACCAAGGAGCTGATCCTTGGAAAGCAAGACAACGTCTCATTGGCTTGCGGCACATCGCATCTTACCAGCTCGGGCAAGCTACTCAACGATGGCGCGGCGGTCCTGCGAAGTCTGCGCTAAAGGCGATGTGCGGTCCCACGCGCCGGTCCACGAGATGCCGCGCTTACCCGGCAACAACAGCGGCTCTGTAGCGCGATTACATGCTTACCCCACGTAACTTACATTCCAGCACCAGCTCTTTGGGGCGTAGTGTCCAGGAAGGAAAGTAGAAAGCAACGGGGTCTCAAGCCCGGATGGCGCTGCGCTGGTAATATGAGAGCATCTCAGCTGCCGGAGAGCCTTCGCAACCAGAGGCAAACATGGGCGACGTCGTATCGATTTTTCTGTTGGCGGCCCCGCTGGTTTTCGGCGTCGAAGGCAACCCGGCATTTGACAATGCCGGCGTGGCCCGCGTGCGAGATGCTGCCCTGGCCCAAGCGAAGGAAAGCGTATGACGTTGCTCAGGGAGCCTCTCCTTCACTTTGCGGTCGTCGGCGCGATCCTTTTCGGCGGCTATTCGTGGCTGAACGACAAGCATGTCGAATCCACATCTGTTAAGCCGGTACGGATCGGCGAAGGAGATGTCCGGTGGCTCAAGCAGACGTGGTCGAGCCAGTGGCTGCGAGACCCCACCGCCGACGAGCTCAAGGGGCTCGCTGAGGATCTCTTGAATGAGAAAGTGATGGCGCGCGAAGCGCAGGAGATGGGCCTCGAGAAGGATGACACCATCATCCGCCGCCGCTTGGCGCAAAAACTGAAATTCCTAGTCGAGGACACGGCCCAGCTTGCTGAGCCGACCGAGGCGGAGCTGCGCCAGTTCTATGCCGCCAATCCTGCGCATTTCCAGACGCCCGGAAAGCTGTCGTTCCGGCAGGTCTACTTTAACCCGGAGCATCGCAAGGACGCCGCGGCGGACGCGACCGCCGCGCTTGCGGCGCTGTCGGCGAATGCCGAGGTCGACTCCATCGAGGGCGACGGGCTGCTTTTCGGCGACAGCTTCGCCGATACCGACGAGCTCGCGCTCTCCGGAATGTTCGGTGCCGATTTTGCGCACGAGGTGTTTGCGCTTGAACCAGGTGGATGGCGCGGTCCGGTGAAATCTGGCTATGGTTTTCATCTAGTGCTCGTCACGCGGCGCACGGCGACTGCGCCGAAGCCCTTCGAAACAGTAAGGGATGCCGTACTCTCTGAGTGGCGCGCTGCGAAGCAAGTCGAACTCAGCCGAGACTACCTGGTCGAGCTGCGCAACAAATATAACGCGGAGCTGGATGACAGTGCAAAAGCGCTACTCGGGCACGAGACTACACCGAAGGTGGCTGCACAATGAGCCCCTTCGCCAAGTGGCCCGCCCTCGCGCGGGTTGTCCGGGCCGCGATGGAGTGCGGTCGGCTGGCTGTGCTGACCGCAGGTATCGCGACGCTGGTCCCGCTCGTTGCCGCCGCGCATGAAGTGCGTCCGGCCTACCTAAGCGTCCAGGAAGATGCACCCAATGAATTCAGCGTGCTGTTCAAAACGCCGATGCAGGGCGATGCGCGACTGGCGCTGTTGGCATTGTTTTCTGGCAAGATCGAGACGGTGACGCCGATCATCTCGCATCCGACCGGGGATGCTATGGTGCAGACTTGGCGCATGCGCACCCTTGAGCCGCTCGCCGGCCAGAACGTCGTGATCGACGGGTTGCAGAACACCATGACCGACACGCTGGTCCATGTCGTATTCGCCAACGGCAATAGCTGGACGGCGCGTCTCACCCCCAGCGAACCGTCGGCAGTCATCCCGGCGTCGCAGAGCGTCTGGGCGGTTTTCGTAACCTACGTCCGTCACGGTATCGAGCACATCGCCTTCGGCTTCGACCACCTGTTGTTCGTCACCGGGCTCATGCTGATCGTGCGCGATTGGCGCAAGCTGGTGAAAGCCATCACCGCCTTCACGGCCGCTCACTCGATCACCTTGAGTTGCGCCACCCTCGGATGGGTGACGCTGCCGACGCGGCCGGTGGAAGCTATGATTGCCATCAGCATCGTCATGGTCGCTGCCGAGGTTGTGCGGATGGAGCGCGGGCAGCTCAGCCTAGCCATCGCCAAGCCGTGGATCGTGGCCTTCGCCTTTGGCCTGCTGCATGGCTTCGGGTTTGCGGGGGCTCTTGTCCAACTTGGCTTGCCGCATAGCGACATCCCACTGGCGTTGCTTGCGTTCAATGTCGGCGTCGAGCTCGGGCAGCTTGCCTTCATCGCCGTCTTGCTGACCGCGGTTTATTCAGTGAACCGGTTCGTCATGATCCCGCGGCAGATGATCGTCGCGTCGGCCTATGCCATCGGGATCGTTGCGGCATTCTGGAGCGTCCAGCGACTGGACGCCATGTTTTCATAGGAGGAAGAAGTTCATGGACATCTATCATCTGAGAGACGCTCTTCTTCGAAGCGCGACGGTCGCGGGCTTGTTATTGGCGACTTGCCCAGCCTGGACGCAGGAGGCCGTGCACACCGATGTCGGCGACATCGACCAGGCAGGCGTCACCAAGGTCTTTCCGACAAAGCGGCCCTACTCGCCATATGCCGGACGCAATTTCCCAACGCGACCGTTGTTTGGCGACACACATTTGCACACGGCGCTCTCGCTCGATGCCGCCGCGTTCGGTGCGCGCATTGGTCCGCGGGACGCTTATAAATTCGCCAAGGGCGAGGAGGTCACTGCGTCAAGCGGACAGCCAGCCAAACTATCGCGTCCGTTGGATTTCCTGGTCGTCGCCGACCATTCCGACCAGATGGGGTTCTTCAGCGATCTGATCGCTGGAAAACCCGAAATCCTGGAGAGCGCCCAAGGGCGCGTCTGGTATGACATGCTCAAGTCAGGAAAGGGCGGCGCGGCTGCGGTCGACATCATTAAGTCTTTCTCCCAGGGAACGTTCCCGAAGGAGCTCGTATATGCTCCGGGCACGCCGGCTTATCGGTCGGTTTGGGAGGGCATTATCGCCGCAGCCGAAGAGGCCAACGATCCGGGACACTTTACCGCTTTCATCGGCTATGAGTGGACGTCTCTCGCCAAGGGCAACAATCTGCACCGCAACGTCATCTTTCGCGACGGCGGCGCCAAGGCCGGTCAGGTCGAGCCATACACGACGCAACCGCCCATCGGTAGCAACAATCCGCGCGACCTGTGGAAATGGTTGCAGAACTATGAGGACAAGACGGGCGGCGATGTGCTTGCCATCGCCCACAACGGCAATCTGAGCAACGGAACGATGTTTCCGATCATCGAATCCTTCACCGGTAAGGAGATCGACCGCGAATATGCAGAGCAGCGCGCCCGTTGGGAGGTGCTCTACGAGACAACCCAGATGAAGGGCGACGGGGAGAGCCACCCCTACCTTTCTCCCAATGATGAATTCGCCAATTTCGAGAAATGGGACAAGGGCAATCTTGACCTTAGCGCGAAGAAGACGCCGGACATGCTGGAGTTCGAGTATACGCGCTCGGCGCTTAAGAACGGGCTGAAGCTGGAAGCCAAGCTCGGCGTCAATCCCTACAAGTTCGGCCTCGTCGGCAGCACCGACTCACATACGGGGCTGTCGACTGCCGACGACGACAATTTCTTCGGCAAAGTGTCGACCTCCGAGCCGAGCGCGGAGCGCTGGTCGCATCCGTTTATAGCGAACCCCAAGCTCGGTCTCAAAATCATGGGCTGGGAGACAACCGCGTCTGGCTATGCCGCCGTCTGGGCGCAGGAGAACACGCGCGCCTCGATCTTCGACGCCATGAAGCGCCGCGAGACCTATGCAACAACCGGACCGCGCATGGTGGTTCGCTTCTTCGGCGGATTCGATTTCGAAGAGGCCGACGCCAAGACGCGCAGCCCGGCCATCGCCGGCTACACCAAGGGCGTGCCAATGGGCGGCGATCTCACCCAGGCGCCCGCCGGCAAGGTGCCGACCTTCCTCGTCGCTGCGCTGAAGGATCCGATCGGTGCCAATCTCGACCGCTATCAGATCATCAAGGGTTGGCTCGACGCTGCCGGTGACGTGCATGAACAGGTCTATGATGTCGCCTGGTCCGGGGACCGCAAGCCAGGCGCCGACGGCAAGCTGCCGCCGGTTGGCAATACCGTGGACGTGCCCAATGCCACCTGGACAAACACGATCGGAGCACCTGAGCTGATCACGGTGTGGAAGGATCCAAATTTCGACCCAGCTCAGCGTGCTTTCTATTACGGCCGCGTCATCGAGATCCCAACGCCGCGGTGGACCGCATACGACGCGAAATATTTCGGCATCAAAATGACGCCAGACGTGCCGATGACGACACAGGAGCGGGCCTACACATCCCCGATCTGGTATACGCCGGCCGGCTAAGGAAACGGACGGCTTACCAAGGTTGATATACTGGCAGGTGGATCGGGCGCCGCCTGCCAGGACAGCGAGGCTCAAACATGCGACAAGCGTTCTCCTTCCTCAAGACGACCCTGATCGGCGGCCTGGTTGTCGTGTTGCCGCTCTGGTTGGTTGGCTTTGTGCTCATTCGCGGGCTGGGTCAGATCAAGTCTGCGATCGAGCCGCTGACGGACGATGTCACTCATGCGTTTGCGCCGCCCATTGCGATCGCGGCGCTGGTGCTCCTGTTCTCATGTTTCGCCATAGGCCTGCTCATCCAAACAGCGAGCGGTGGCAGGCTTGTGGGCACGGTCGAGAGGCGGCTCGCGGAAAGCCTGCCGGGTTACGGTCTATTCCGTGGCTTAACGCTGGGGGCAACGGGCGGCGGTGCCGACCATGCCGTGAAACCGGCACTCGTCGGTAGCGGCGACAATCTGGCGTTTGGCATTATCATCGAGCGGGCAAACGGCTTCAGCACGATCTTCATCCCATCTGCGCCGTCTGCAACCTCCGGATCCGTCCACATTATGCTGGACAGCAAAGTGCACCCACTCGATATCCCGCTGAGAAAAGTGCTCACCAGCATGTCGCACTATGGGGAAGGCGCGATCAACCTGGCTGGAGCAGCGCTGGGGAAGTCTGCATCAACTGCTCGATGACTTTGGCGAAAATCCGTGATGCCAAAGGCTGAATTCAGAGGAGAGGGAAGTATGAAAACCCGGATTTTGCTCGCGGTTGGTTTGTTTACCTTCGGCGCGATCGGCACCGCCGCTGCGGCAGACCCAATATATCCAGGCGCGGAGAGCGTCGAGTACAAGGACGCATCGGGCTGGACCTTTACGGTTGCCGCATATGGCTGGCTCGCCGGTCTTGAGGGCACCGTAGGCGCGGGCGGCAGGACTGCACATGTCGACGCCAGCTTTGGCGACGTCCTATCCAATTTTGATATAGCGGTCATGGGACTGGCCGAGGCACGATACGAGCGGTTCGGTGTCTTCACGGACTTCAATTATGTGCGGCTCTCGACATCCTCCGATACCCCATTCGGTATTCTTGCCAGCAGTGCAGACGTCACGTCCCACAGCTTGATGTGGACGGCGGCGGCGGAATATCGGCTTGTCCAGACACCGGAGGCAAGTGTCGACGCTTTTGCCGGCTTCCGGCTCTACTCGCTCAAGAACGAGCTTGATTTCAATGGTCCGGGCGTACTCGCCGGCGTCTCCCTCTCTGACCAGCAAACCTGGGCTGATCCCATCGTCGGGCTCAAGGCGCGCTATTCCATCACCCCGCAGTTTTACCTTACCGGTTGGGGAATGGTGGGTGGCGCCGTTTCTGCCAAAGTGACCTGGGATGTGATGGCCGCCGCAGGCTATCAATTCACTGACAAATTCTCTGCGGTGCTGGGGTATCGCGCCTCGGGGGTTGACTACGAGAAAAACGGATTCGTTTACGACACCGTTCAACAGGGACCCATCATCGGCGCCGTGTGGCGCTTCTAATGATTCGACGGGTCTGATGGGAGGAAAGAATGGAACGACGTGATCTAGTCAAAGGCTTGGCTCTGCTCGGCCTATGCCCCCTCTGCGCCAAACCCGGCTTTGCTTCGGAGAATGCGCATTGGAGCTACGAAGGGAAAGCTGGACCCGCTCATTGGGGCGACTTGGGTCGGGCGAATGCTGTGTGCTCGACCGGCTCACAGCAATCGCCGCTCGACATTGTCAGTGCGATCAAGTCGGACCTCCCGGCCATTTCGATCGATTGGAAGCAAGGCAATTGCGAGATCGTCAACAACGGTCACACCATTCAAGTCAACCCACCAGCGGGCAGCATACTCAACCGCGCGGACAAGATTTATGAACTGGTGCAGTTCCATTTCCACGCGCCGAGTGAACATCTGATCAACGGCAAGGCCTTCCCAATGGAAGTGCATTTCGTCCACAAGGCCAAGAGCGGCGCCTTGGGTGTGCTCGGCGTGTTCTTCAAACCAGGCGCCACAAATACCGGGTTTGCAGCACTTGCCGCTGCTTTCCCGACGAAGAAAGGCGAAAAAGCTTCGTCCAATGGTGTCGACCCGCGAGAATTGTTGCCGAAGACGCTAAAGTACTGGACTTATGAAGGCTCGTTGACGACGCCACCTTGTAGCGAGATCGTCGACTGGATGGTCGCTATGGAGCCGATCGAGGTGGCGGAGGCCGACATCAAAAAGTTTACCGCGCTCTACCCGATGAATGCACGGCCGGCACTTGCGGCCAACCGGCGTTTCATCCTGGCTTCGTCTTAGCGGTATTCCGCGCCGTTGACAGATTTTACGGTCGGCTCTGAGGCCTCGACGCTCACAAACGTTCCCGGCTAGAGGTCCTACGTTTGATGTTCTTCCTTTTTCTATCGCGGTTGCGACGCTATTCTTCGTCAGTTCACTGATCTTGCTGAATTACGGGCAACAGCGTAAGCGCTGTCCCGTTGGCACCTTTCGCGCGTTGTCGTGAGCGACGATGCTCGGAGCCTTTGAGGGCTTCGACACATGACGATTTCAGAGCTTACGCTTAAGTCCAGGGACGAGGAGCCGGTTCGACGGCTTGAGATATTCACGGGTTCTGGACGGCGGCGCGAATGGTTGCCGGAGGAGAAAGCGCGGATCGTGGCGGAAAGCTACGATGCTGGCGAGACCGTGAGCGCGGTGGCTCGGCGACATGCATTGTCCCCGCAGCAGCTGTTCGCCTGGCGCCGGTCCGCGCGGGTGCCGTTGGCGAATGCGCCGGCACCGGAGCCGTTGTTTGTTCCAGCGGTGGTCGCGGCACAGGAGCCCGAACCGGCGGGGAAGCGCGCGAGATCGACACGGAGGCGGAAGGCCGCGCGAGAAACCGGCGTGATAGAGCTGGAGATTGACGGCGTCGCCATGCGGGTCGGTCGTGGCGCCGACGCCAGGACGGTGGCTGCGGTGATCCGTGCGCTGAAGGCGCCGTCGTGATCGGGCCGACGGGTGTGGTCAAGGTGATGGTCGCGACGAAGCCGGTGGACTTCCGCAAGGGGGCCGAGGGCCTGGCGGCGCTGGTGCGCGAGACGATGGGCGCCGATCCGTTCTCTGGCGCGGTCTACGTCTTCAGGGCCAAGCGCGCTGACCGGGTCAAGCTGGTGTACTTCGACGGCACCGGCGTGTGCCTGCTGGCGAAGCGTCTGGAGGACGGGAAGTTCTGCTGGCCTGCCATCACCGATGGCGTGGTGAGGTTGTCGGCGGCGCAATTGCAGGCGCTCCTGGAAGGGTTGGATTGGCGGCGCGTGCATGACGCCCGCGAGACGCGCGCGCCGGTCGCGGCAAGTTGATTCCATGGGAGGCTAGAGGCGCTGGCAAAGCATTGGAATGCATGATTGAATCGGCCTTGTGAGCAACCCGGCCGAGCCTCAGACCAACGATCCGATCGCGCTTCAGGCGATGCTCGCGGCGGAGCGCGCCGAGAACGAGCGGCTGCGCCAGATCATCAAGGAACTGCAGCGCCACCGCTTCGGCCGCAGGGCAGAGAGCCTGCCGGTCGACCAGCTGCTGCTGGGCCTGGAAGAGGCCGAGCAGATCGAGGCTGAAGGCTTCGCCGCGGAGGACACCGCCGATACTGCCAAGCGCGAGGCTCGCGCCAGGAAGCGCCGCGCCAACCGTGGATCACTGCCCGCGCATCTGCCGCGTATCGAGCAGATCATCGACATTCCCGACAAGATCTGCCCGTGCTGCAAGGGAATGCTGCATGTCATGGGCGAGGATCGCTCCGAGCGCCTCGACATCGTGCCGGCCCAATTCCGCGTCATCGTCACGCGCCGACCGAAATACGCCTGCCGGAGCTGCGAGGAGGTCGTGGTGCAGGCACCGGCTCCGCCACGGCTTGTCGAGGGCGGCATCCCGACTGAGGCGACCGTCGCCCATGTGCTGGTCTCCAAGTACGCCGACCATCTTCCCCTGTATCGCCAGGCGCAAATCTACGCCCGCCAAGGCGTGAACCTGGATCGCTCGACGCTTGCCGATTGGGTCGGCAAGGCGGCTTTCCTGCTCCGCCCCATCCACGAGCGGTTGTTCGAGCGGCTGAAGGCGTCCGGGAAGCTCTTCGCCGACGAGACCACGGCGCCGGTGCTCGATCCCGGGCGCGGCCGCACCAAGACGGGCCAGCTGTTCGCTTATGCTCGCGACGATCGCCCCTGGGGCGGGATCGATCCACCCGGCGTCGCCTATCTCTATGCACCCGACCGCAAGGCCGAACAGCCACTGCGGCACCTTCACGGCTTCGTCGGGGTCCTGCAAGTCGACGGCTACGCTGGATACCGGGCGTTGGCCGAGCGCAATGCCGTGAGCCTGGCGTTCTGCTGGGCGCATGTCCGTCGACGCTTCTACGAACTGGCCCAGTCCGGGCCCGCGCCGATCGCCACGGAGGCGCTCCAGCGCATCGCCGAGCTCTACAAGATCGAGAACGAGATACGGGGACGCTCGCCCGAAGAGCGGCGCACCGCGCGCCAGGAGAGAAGCCGCCCCATCATCGATACCCTCCAGCCATGGCTGCGCGAGAAGCTCGCCCTGGTCAGCCAGAAGAGCAAGCTCGCTGAAGCAATCCGCTACCCGCTCTCGCGCTGGGCCGGACTTGGTCGCTTCCTCGACGACGGCCGCGTCGAGATCGACTCCAACGTCGTCGAACGCTCGATCAGGCCAATCGCCCTCAATCGGAAGAATGCGCTCTTCGCCGGTTCCGACGGCGGTGGCGAGCACTGGGCGACCATCGCCTCGCTCGTAGAAACCGCGAAACTCAACGGCGTCGACCCGTACGCCTACCTTGCCGACGTCATCACCCGCATCGTCGCAGGCCATCCGCAAAGCCAGCTCGACGACCTGCTGCCCTGGGCCTATGCCACCGCGCCACTCAAGGCCGTGGCCTGAGAACAGCGGTTACGCAACAGCTCGGTTTGCGATATATAATGAAAGACGCGTCGAGAGCATGTCGGGCCTTACCACCGTCGAGGGGGCGGTATTCGCCCTGCGGGATGCCTTGTTCGCGCCAGCTCCAGACGCCTAGCCACGCAGCATTGAAGGTCCAGACACGCCCGACGTGATCAGCATACGTCAGCACGTTGTAGCCGCGTCTATCCGGAATGCTCAGGCTCCGGGATTAGATGTCAGTGGCTTTGGGACGGCCCGAATTCCGTTTTCCTGAAATGCCTGGTGCACGGCGGTCAAGGCGGCGCGGCGGATCATGATGTGTTTGCCCGCCTTCGCCTTGAATTTGGCCCGAATGATCAGCGTGCCGTCCTCAACCTCGGCAATTCCCTGGCTCTTGAACGGCTCGAGCAGATCTCCAGCAAGTTCCGGGTTGGCCGAAATATCCTGGCCGATCTTCTTGAAGATCTTGCGGACTTTTTCCACATCGGTGTCGAATGCAACGCGAAAGGTCAGTTTCTCGATCATCCAGTCGCGGCTGAAATTCTGGATCTTGCCAATCTGGCCATAGGGAATTGTCGCCAAGGCACCGCGCTGATGGCGCAGGGAAACCGACCGGACCGAGATTTTTTCCACGGTTCCTTTGGCGCCTGACGTTTCGATATATTCGCCGAAGCGGAACGCGTCGTCGATCAGGAAAAACAGCCCGGAGACTAGGTCCTTAACCAGCGTCTGCGAGCCGAAGGCGATGGCCAGCCCGAACACACTCAAGCCGGCGATCAGCGGCCAGACATTGACCCCGATCGACACCAGGATCGAGAGCACCGCCAAGGCCAGAATGCTAGATTTGCCGACCGCGCTGAGCAGCGGCACCAGGGTGCCCAACCGTGAACGCGGCGCACCCGGCACCTCCTCGTCACCACCTACGGCGGGCAACTCCGCGCGCAAGGCGCGAGCCGTCCCCGTGCCGACCACGTTCCACAGAAACGCCGCCCCCAACATGATCAACGCCACACCGGATGCGCCCTTGGCGACCTCTCGCAGATCGATGCTGAACCCAGCAGCCAGCGGTGTCGTCCATAGCGTTCCCAGCATGGCAATCATGATCGCCACGATGGTGAAGCGGGCGGTCTGTCGCCCTGCCGCTGCCAAGATCGAGATGTCAGGAGACTCCAATCCCCGCTGCGCCCAGTTCCCGATCATTGCGTCGAGATGCGGCGCTGCGAGAAACATCAACGCGGTCAGCAGAACGGCCAACCCAGGAAGCGATGCTCCTAGGGTCAGCGCGGCCTGAGTGCTGAGAAAGGTGATTATCAGGAACGCGATCACGATTGGCGGCCACATTTTGGCGAGACGGGTGCGCCAGCGGCTTCTGGGGCGCGGACCGGCGACGGCTGCTGCCATTGTGCGTTTGTGCCGCCATACCGCCCATGCAAACGCAAGGTAGATCGGAATTCCCAAGCCTGTTCGCAGCAGATCCCCCAAGGCCGGCCCGACGCTCCAGAGCCGCAAAGTCGCGAACAGCGTAACGCCGATGATCGCAAAGCCGATAGCAAGCGAGAGGTCGTGCACGAGCGCCACCAGATGGACGGAGCGCTCCGAGAATTCGGTTCGCCGCGATGCCATCAAGAGTGATCTGACGGCGGCGAGGATGATGAGGCCGAGCACGGTCGCTACCGTCCAAAGGTGAAGGGTCTGCAAAGGCAGGCCCGAACCGGCCAGCAGCGGCGCAGCAATGAAACCGATCACCAGCGCCACCACAGTGGCCGCCACGCCCGCGAGGAATCTGCGCCATGCACTGCTTTTGGCACTCGCCTTCTTGAACCGCCGGGCGAGCAGGATGAACACGCCCGCGACGAGTGCAACGACCAACACAATCTCAAACACGAGCAAAAGAAGAGATGTTCCCCCGGCCGCGAGCGAGGCCCTCAGGTTTTCAAACTCGACGGGGACGCGGCTTAAAGCGGCAAACCGCGCGAACAGTCCGGAGACGAAACGCTCGGCGAGCTGTTCGAAGCCCCAAATCAACGAAGTAACGTCCGTTTCCGCCGTCGTGTCCACGATTACCCCCTTCAGTGCCTCGGAAGCCAGTTCCGCTGGTCGTTGGAAGCCTTTTTGGCTAGGTCCTCGCTCGCGTCCTCAGCCAAAGCAGCACCAGAAAGATCTCCAGCGCGAGCCACGGCGAGTGTCCCAATGCGATGAAACGATGCGAGCTCTATTGCCCTTCCTTTTACGCCGAACGTGCCTCGGTCTTGTCTGAACACTACAGCTGATTGGCAATCAGACAGGCTCAACGGATTTGACATTGCCGTCGGTGTCCACGAGGCAGCTTGTCTTCCTGCCGCCGGCATCGAGCTCAACCTGATAGGTTTTAGAATCGATCTTGCTCGAGGAGACCGGAAGTATCTTCGCGCTGTCGACGCCGCTCGCCTTGCCGACCGCGCTTGCGCAAAGAAGCTGAAGATCCGCCGGAGCCGTCTCGACCTGGGTCCTCGACATCTGCTCCGGAGCCGGTGGCGGCGTGCTGACGCAAGCGCTCAACGCTTCCATCAGAGACCCAAACACTACGATAAGGATCGAACTTCTTACTGCACGTTTTGCCGACATTGCTTGTCCCTCTCCGAATGCCGCTTCAAACGCCCTTGTAAAGGGCCGCCCCCTGCATGAGAACGATGACCTTGGCTCCGACCTTCACGCGGGAAGCGAAGTCGGTGATGTCGTCGTTCCTCATCCGGATACACCCTGACGACACGTCAAGCCCGATCGTCCAGGGCTCCGGTGTACCGTGTATCCGGTAGATCGTGTCCTGATCGCCCTCGTAGAGATAAAGCGCTCTGGCGCCGAGCGGATTGTCAGGCCCCCCCGGCATGCCTGCCGCATACTTGACTGCGTTCGGGTCGCGAGCGACCATTTCGGCCGGGGGCGTCCATGTCGGCCATTCTGCCATCCGGCCGACGCGCACGATACCGGCCCATCCAAAGCCTTCCCGACCGACGCCGATGCCGTAGCGCATGGCCTGCTGACTCGACTGCACAAGATAGAGAAAATGCTTGTTGCCATCGATGATGATCGTGCCAGGCACCTCAGCAGTTCGGAACTTGACCATCTGCGGACGAAATGCCTCGGGCACCTCCTTGTGGGCGGCGTAGTATTTTCGCGCTTTCTTCTTGTCGTAATCGACCCACTTATGCGTCTGTGGATCGAATACCTGTGTCTGAGCGGCATACGCCAATGTCGCGCCGATCGAGGTCATGACAAGCGCTGCGCCAAGAACGAGGCAGCGGCAAGCCATTCTTCGATCATTGCTTTTCTGGGTGACGGACCGGTTTGCGAGCGAAAGGGTCATGATAGTCCCTGTCCCTATTTCGACCAGGCGTTCAGTCGGTCTTGATGCTTTGCCACCCAGTCCTGTGCGAACTTGGCGGGATCCTGCCGATCGACCTGCAATGCGTAGCTCATCTCGGTGACCTCCTCTGGGGTGAAGTCGATATGGGAGAGGAAGGCCGCCACCTTCGGCAAGCGCTTCGCCGTCGAGGACGCAAAGCCGATGTAGAAATGCGATGCGTCCCACGCCACCGGTGCCTCCGATTTCGTAAGCCAGTCGGGGTCGTCGCTCGGCATCACGATGTGCCATTTGGCGGGATCGTGTTTCGGCTCGGTCAATTGGACGATATCATGGAGCTTGAACATGTGGTGCGGACTGTAGCAGTAGAATGCCATCGGTTGCCCGGTCGCCGCGGCCGCATCGACTGCAGCCATTGCCATGTCTTCTGGCATTTGAAGGAGCGTCATCGTTTTTTCATAACCGTAGCTCTTTGCCCGGATCTTCTCGATGCTCGTCGACGACCAGCCCAGCGCGCCAATCCACATTTCGCCCTTGCCGTCGCCGTCGGTATCGAACACTGCCGCTTTTTTGGGATCGGTCAGATCTGAAATGTCCTTGACGCCAAATTTGTCCGCCGTCTCGCGCGTGACGCAGATGCCCTGAGTGGCAGACACACCCTTGGGACTGAGGTCCACGGTCTTGCGCCCGTCGACGTATTTCTTGACTAGTGAATCGAGATTGGGAAGCCAGACTTCTGGATAGACGTCGACCTCCCCGGTATCCATTCCGGCGAATGCCGTCATGGAACCCATCTCGCGCACGTCGGCGTCGAGGTTGAGTTTCTGCTTGATGCCGAACTTGATGATATTGGCCGCCGCCTGGCCCGACGGCCAATTGGGCATTGCGACGAGCAGGTCGGCCGAAAGGGCGGCGCCGCACGATGTCGCCGCGAAAATCACCGAGACTGCAATTCGCCAGGTCCAGGTTGCTGCAGGCATATTCATTCCTCGTTCGGTGCGATCGAATTTCTCGTCGGCTTGATCGCCAATTCGGACTGAAACCGACTGATTACCACCGAGGCTGTTCTTTGGCTGTGCGATGGTCCGCTCGTTCCATCCCACTGCGCTGTTCTCATGGCCATCAAAGAATAACGAAGCGAGCTAGGAGCGGAACGTAAGTTACGTGGCGGCAGTGTGTTTTCTGGATAACGCGCGGGATTGCGCACGTTCGACACCTGCCATTCTTCGCTGCTGCCTCGGTCGTATTGGTTGGGTCGCCGAGCTTCCGGTTGGTCAAGTTTGGCCACACGACCTGGCATTTGGCCTGGTGGGCAAGAGCGAGGGCGGCTGTCAGTTGCGGCCTTCGAATCGAGCTTCCATGCGTACAGCTGTGCATTTCGGGTCCCGTATCGGGACCGCAGATCTCGGATTGCAGTTAACTTGTTGAAATCGCTGATACGCCCAAGGGAATCGAACCCCTGTTACCGCCGTGAAAGGGCGAGTTCTGGTACAACATGAGGTTATGTGAGATCCTATTAGATATTTGATTTTATTATGATTTATCGCATATAGTCTCAGAGGCGACAACGCGGTTTCGTGGGTTGTAAAGCAACGAAATCGACAACGAAAACCTCCGAGACGCAAATGGCGCAGAGACGCAGCAATCTTGCCAGCAAGACCAGCCGAGCGATGCTTCCGGCTTCGGACACGCCGGAGTGGGAGGTCATCAGCCCTGGTGTTAGGCTTGGCTATCGCCGCGGCCGCGGGACGCACGGCAGGGGAGGATCATGGCTGGCGGCGTCAAGAGCCACCGACGGAAAGCGCCTCCAGACCAAGCTAGGCCGCGCTGACGACGTTGCTCTTTCTGACGGCGCCGATATCCTAACCCATGAACAGGCGAAGGCCGCCGCCAGGGCCTGGGTCAAAACGCTAAGCGCAGGTTCAGAGGCCGCACCAGCGTTGACGGTGAATACCGCACTCGACAAGTACTTCGAAGCTCGAACCGCGGAGGGGATGAAATCGCTCGACGACGCAAGAAGCCGCGCGGCCTTCCATATCCGTTCGAAGCTTGGCAGCACGAGGGTCGCCGATTTGACCATCGACAAAATACGCAGTTGGCGCGACGGCATGGTCTCTGCACAGAAGCGGCGTCGGACCGGGAAGTTTGCGGAGAAGGTCAATTCCGTCACCGTCGATCTCACCGATCCGGAAGTGATCCGAACCGGCGCGACACAGCAAATCGCACGCTGAGGACGCTCAAGGCCGCGCTCAACTGGGCGTTCAACAATCGCCTTGTCAGCGACGATACAGCCTGGCGATTGGTTCGTCCTTACCGCGGCACCACTGCTGCCCGGATCCGCTTCCTCACCCCCGCCGAGCAGAAAACCCTCGTGGCAGCCAGTAACGGTTTAATCCGAGATTTGGTTCCTGCGGCATTGGTGACGGGAGCGCGATTCAGTGAGCTAGCACGACTGCGGGTCGTCGATTACGACGTCGTCAACAAATCGGTCTTTGTTGCCGAAAGCAAAAGCGGAAAGCCACGCCATATACCATTGCCGGCCGGCGGCGCCGATTTATTTGAACGGCTGGCTCAGGGCAGGGGAGGCAGTGAACCACTGCTTACCCAGGACAGCGGCGTCGCTTGGGCCAAGGCTGTTTATCATCGGCCCTGGAAAGCGCTGTTGAAACAGGCAGCCTGTCGGATGTGACGCTACATGAGCTGCGGCATACCTATGCCAGCACAATGGTTCAAAATGGCGCCCCGCTAATCATCGTTGCGCAGGCTCTTGGGCACAGCGACACTCGAATGGTCGAGAAACACTATGCCCACTTGGCGCCGTCCTACGTCGCTGACACGATCCGTCGATTAGCGCCGGACATATAGAGGAAATCGCATGGCCGAATTTGTAATCGCCTGTTCACTCGCGGTGATCGCGTGTTTCTGCGGGTTGTGCATGATTGCCTTTTTCACGTTTGCGAAGTCCGTTCATCACCCCTCTTATCTGAGGCGGAGGAGCAGAAGGACGCCGCCGCGCGGCGCTTAGCGGAAGCGCTGGAACCCGTTTTTCGCTTGGCAGTCTCCCAAGCCATAAATAGGCTGCCACGCTCGAACATCTTCTAGCGGTCTTCGGAGGTCGCCCTACGCCCTCAGAAGGCAGAGGTCACAGGTTCGAATCCTGTCGGGCGCGCCAAGGAAATCAAACACTTAAGCGATGTTTTTTCCTACCTGAGGCTGTGTCCCACACGATTTTCCCACATAGTCGCCGCGCTTCGGAATCGAACTGCACTTTCCTATTGTGATAGCCGGCGTTTCTGCTGAATCACCGTCGATGAATCCAAAACCGTAGAATTGCTGGAAGCGAAGGGTTGCCTCGTTGAACACGAACCCGAACCCGAGCCCACCGCAGACAAGGTGAATCTTGCCCCCTGGAGGCAAGTCGTTCTTGCACTGGTGCGTTGGGTAGTCGTTACCCAGTTTGGTCACCGTGTAGACGGTACCGCTGCTATCTGTGGGCGCAATGGTGAACCGGTCATCCTTGACCGTGAAATTCGTTGATGACCAGCCGGAGGCTAACAGCTTGAACCTGTGGAAAGGTCGGCGGCACAGAAGAACTGCCTGGCTTCTGCAGGGAGCGAGAGGCCAAGGTATGCGGCTAGAATTACATATCGGGCGTATAAAAGCATGCTTCACCCACCGAGCCGGTCGTTGGACATAATTCCTGGGCGCTGGCACGCCTCAAAGAAACGTAACCCAATGGCTTTCGGCGACGATCGAGATCGGCAACCCTTGGTCGCGCCAGCCGGCGGCCTTGACGATTTTGTCTCCAAACGATGAATGCTTCCACGATTCAGTGACGTAGGCGCCTATTACCAAAACCTGTATTCTCTGGCTCAGACCTCCCGAGGAGCCACCGCGATCGACAATCGCTTGTTCGCAGTATTTTCGCTGGCCAAAATTGAATGTCCCCGTGAAGCAGTAAAGCCGACCGGTAAACGTTAGAGTCGGGGCAGGGTCGCTGAGTGGAAGCGATGTCGGCTTAAGCACCTCTCCTAGTTCGAAATCGCGATTCGAGAAGCTGTTTAGCGTATCCAAAAGTTGGGCGTGTTCATCTGAATCGAGCGCTCCGTCCTCGAGGATTTCATTGACCCGCTGGTACAAGATTCGAATGATTGGTTGAGCGCTGATCTCTGCATTCGCCGCCAGCCACTTTTGAAGAAACTCGACTTCGTCCTTGTTGATAGTCCCGTCCGCAGCCAGGCCGCGAGCAAGTCCTATGAGTTCATCGATCTGACGCGAAGAAATCCGATCACCGCCGACGCGATTGTAAAATTTCTCGTCCATTTTTTGCTCCCCCGAGCGTTCATTGTAGCGCTAACACAGGCTCTCACACGGAATGCCGTCCTTGTCCCGGTCGAGCTTGCCGCCCCACGGGCAATTCTGCAGAAACCAACGCGCCTCATCGCACGACCCGATTTGCGGACACGTCCGCCGCGGCTCGCACGAATAGCTGCTCTGCGCGACCAGCCGCCGGCTGACAATGCCGAGTGGCCGGCTCGACGTCGCGGCGCCGTCCGCGTGCCCTGCGCGCCAGTCCCAAGGCACCTGAAACGTTCCGGCCCACAGTCCGACCTTCGCCGCTTCGGCCTTTGCCTGCTGTCCCGCGTAGGCGCCATGGCTATAGCGAGGCCAGTCGAGCGCCTGGCCTTGCTCGACCATCCACGCGGCCACGCTGGCGCCATCCGCGCGCCGGCAGTCGCCGACAAAGCGGCCATAGCGATCCCAGTCGATAAAGTCGCATGTGACCGGCCTCGAGGCGGCCAGGAACCCGTCGAGTGCCGCCGCGGCCTTCGCGCCGCACTGATATCGAAAGCCTTTGGCGTCGTCGCACTGCTGCGCGGACTCGGGAGCGTCGATGCCGTTGAAGCGGATGCGCTGCCCATGGATCTCGATCGTATCGCCGTCGATGATTGAGGCGACGCCGGCGATCGGCTCCGGCGATCGTCCAATCCAGTGCGACACGTTCAGGTCGGGAGCGCCCTCACTGTGCTGAACGACGAACTGCGCCACATAAGCAGCCATCGCCGCGATCGTCACGAAGACAAGCCGCTTTGGAATGCTCGCCAGCAGACGGGCTCGTCGCCGCTGCGCGCCTTGTCTGTTGCGCCATTGGTCCGACTGATTGTCGTAGCGAGATCGATCCATAGCAGATCCTAAGCCGACCAGCCTGGCCAAGTGCTGTCGATCATCGGCTCCCCATTGCAATAGAAGTCGTCGACGAACCGTCCGGTGGCCTTGTCCCGGCACCGCCACATTAGCGCATAGTTCTGTCCGTAGAATTGGTCCCAGGCCACGCCGTACGCCGTGGGAGGCGGCCGGTAATATCCGCCACCGCCGCCATTGTTGGCGGCAACAGCGACAGCCGCGCCGCCTACAGCAGCGACCGCAATCCCTGTCGCTACAGCATTGTCAGCCTGTACAAGCCGCGTGCACTTGTCCGCCGTCGCGCCGCGACGAACCAACAGGGCTGCTACTCTCCTTCGATATTGCTCGTCACTGCTGGAAGCCAAAACATGGCACAACGCCACGGTATTCATTGCCGTTAGATCGCTGTCGGATACAACAGGACTCGTTGAACAGCCGGCCAGAAACAGCGTGGCACTCGCAAGAACTCGCAGTTTTTTCATTTGATTTCCCCCACGCAAATAATGGGGCAACTTCGTCCCTAAAGTCTAGGGGGATTAATTTCTTTGGTCCATTGGCAGGACAATGCCCGAGAACGGCGTACGCTTAGCAACCAACCTCGCCGCCGCTACTTTTTTCGAGGAAATTCGAGAACCGTCGCAACGGTTTCGGGCTCTAGAGGCTCGTGGCCTGGCTCTTCATGCCAGAAGACTTGGCGCAAATCGCGCTGATCGACCTTCTGGCCGCAGTTCGGGCAGTTGTAGAAATGGCCCTCTTCGCGGATGAGGTCGCCGCCGTGCAGCTTGCCGGGAATGAGCGGCCCAAGGTCTGACAGCTTCGTCATGACCCATCGAAACTCGCGTCGCAGTAAAAGTTTCCGGAACCATTTTAGCACATGCTAATTGAATCGCGGTTGTCGTGAGTCAGGCATGCGTTTGAAGTTTTTCGCCCCGTTAATGCCGACCCTGGTGGAGACGCCGCCCGCGGGCGACGAATGGATTCACGAGGTGAAATTCGACGGCTATCGATCGCAAATGATCATGGACGAAGATGGCACGCGCATCTACACGCGCAACGGTCACGACTGGACGGCCAAATATCGCGACCTGGTGAAAGAAGCCGCCAGTCTCGGCGCCGACAGCGCGATCATCGACGGCGAAATCATCGTCTTGAACGAGGCTGGCCTGTCGGACTTCGGCGAGCTTCGCAAGGCCATCACCCGTCGGCAGCATGACCTGTACTTCGTCGCCTTCGACCTACTGCACCTCAACGGACACGATCTCCGCGACATGCCGCTCAAAGACCGCCGGGCTGGGCTCTACGCAATAATCCCGCCGGGCCTTCGCATCCAATTCAGCGACGCGCTGCCCGGCGATGCCAAGGCAATCTTCGAACTGGTCGATAAGGCCGGGCTCGAAGGCATGGTCTCGAAGCGCAAAGACAGTAAGTATCGAAGCGGCAATTCGACGGCCTGGCTGAAGATCAAGGCGTATACCATCGACGAATTCGAACTGCTCGGTGTGGAGCGCGAGGCGGGCAAGCCAGCCTTTGCCCTGATGGCAGAGCGAGACACCGGGCGCTATGTCGGGTCGGCGTTCATCACCTTGAACCGGGAAAGGCGCGAGCGGCTCTGGAAGCGCGTCCAGGAGCACACAGGAACGGCGCCACCGGGCATGAAGAGGCCGGCCACGCAATGGGTCAAGCCAGGCATCATCGGCCGGGTGAAGCATCTGCGGGGGGAAGAGGATTTGCGGCACGCGTCCCTGCAGGATTTCCGAGAGGAGGGCTAGATGCCGATCAGACGAAAAGCAGTCGATGCTGGGATTTTTGATCCTGAGGAACTGGCCTTGCTGGGGCGTGTTTTCGCGCAGATGAAAACCCGTAACCAATCGGCCGATTCTCAGAGCAGAATGGCCTCTCGGATCATCGCCAACTACATGGCCGGCGTGGTTGATGAATCGGAGTTGATCACTCTCTCAAGGCTGCCTCTCGGCCGCTAAAGAGCGAAGCGGTTGACAGTTTTCGAACTTAAGCGCCGAGTCCCCCCGCGAATTATCGCATACTGCTCAAAGGGAGGACCTTACATGGAACACCTTAATCGCAGATCAGCCCTTAAATTTGGTCTCGCAGCGACCGCCGCGACGCCCGTATTTTCGCTAGCAGCGCCGGCGGAGGCGGCAGCTCCCACCTATAGCGCCACCGATGGCGTGGATATGGGGCATGGGCGCCGGATGGTGGAGGTCGGGGAGCAGGAATCACAGATCAGTGCTTACAAGAGCATCAAGATAATCGATGTGGTCTATCAGCCTGGAGCTTCAGATCCAGACGACCAGCCTATGATGGACATGGACATGGTCTGTCACATCATTGCCGGTGAGTTCAAAATAGAGAAGAAAGGTCTTCCGGCATATACCGTCAAGGACGGCGGCATCTACAGCTGCGGCAAGGGAAAGTCGGACAAAGCCACCAACATCAGCAACGTGGTTGGCATCCATCGAATCGCACTTTTGATCCCGGCTTAAGGGCTGCAAAGGGGCAATGGGCACGATGGCGACTTTTGTCGCTGAGCCGTCCGTGTGGCGGTGGCACGCTGCCACACGGCTGGCATTATAGCGCACAGATGAGGAAGACACCCGCTGGAACCTCAGCCAGATACCGAGCTTAAGCGTTCATGAGCACTCGCGGAATCAACTTCCTGCATCGATGGCTGGCCAACAACGTGCCTGATACAACGAAGGCCGATGTCATCTCCGTTGACGAACTCACGCACAAGCTGATAGCCGACGCGTGGGGATCAAACGCCTTGCGATCGACGAAGAGATCGACAGCCTCTATCGAACAATCCTCGATGCGATTGTGCATTACGACCCCGGCTTGCCCGAGTAAACGCTACGACCCGCTGCTGGCGACTCGTGTCCCGATCGTCGTGAACTTGGCGTTGATCGAATTGCCCAGAGCACCGGCACCAGTGATGATGGCAAGCGCTATGAGGGCGGCGATCAGACCATACTCAATAGCGGTCGCACCGGATTCGTCGCGAATGTAGCGAGAAATAGCTTTTTGCATCTCTTGAGCCCCTGCCTTCTTATCTAAGAAAACCCTAATAGATCGCCGCCTGTTGCAGGCGAGTTAATATTCTAAGTTGGGAGTTCGTTAATTTATGCCAGACTTTTGAAGGCTTTAGCGGCCATCCCGCCCGAATCGTCTCGCCGCAGATTTACATCCCACTGAAGAAATAGGATTATTGTCCTCGGGTGGGGCGACTCTCAAAAGGTGTCGCAATGGCTAGATCAAAACCCTCGAAGCAATTATCGGAGGCTGAAATCGAGCGCTTTCTGGCTGCAGCGGAAGCGCTGCACCTAAGCATCGTCAAGCCGTTCATATCGCCGCATTGCGATCATTACAGGCAGACGCGCGTCTTGCATGAGGTGCTGTTGAAAGCCGTGCGGGAAGTGACCGGGAAGGAAGTCCCGTTCATCCAGTGGAGCACTACAGGGCCGGTGCGGCCTCCTACGGCTGGGTAGCGCCTACAGCCGTCTTGACGGCCAAAGCCTCAATCAACTTCGGCGGAGCGCTCAAACCTTCCATAGCTCTACGCAGCGCCACGGTGACGGCGGCTAGCATTACTTTGGCATTTTTTTGGTTCTGGGAGCGTTTGAGGATTCCCAAGAGCGGTTTTGCGTGATTCATGAGAGGTCGGCTGTTGGAGGGGCCGGCCATGAACAGGGATTGGCAAGTCGATCTGGAGCAGTGGCTTGAGCCGTTCGTCTCGGCGTTGAGGCACAAGACGCGTGCGCGGATGTGTCCGGCCTATATTGCTGGGCTGATTGGCCTTGGGGATCGCAAGAGCATCCAACCGATGGCGGCGCGCGACGCAGGCGTCAACTATGACCAGCTGCACCACTTCATCGCGAGCGGCGTGTGGGATGCTGGGCCGCTGGAGAAGGTGCTACTTGCGGAGGCCGACAGACAAGTTGGCGGGAACGATGCATGGCTGATCGTGGACGACACAGCGCTCCCCAAGAAGGGGCGCCACTCGGTCGGCGTCGCGCCGCAATATGCCTCGGCGCTTGGTAAGAACGCCAACTGCCAGACGCTGGTGTCGCTGACGCTGGCCTCTAGCGAAGTGCCGGTCATGGTGGGACTGCGGCTGTTTCTGCCCGAGAGCTGGACTTCCGATCCCGCCCGGCTCGACCGTGCGGGTGTGCCCGAGGACCATCGTGCCTACAGGACCAAGCCCGAAATCGCGCTGGCCGAGATCGACCGGGCTCGCGCAGCCGGCCTACGCTTTGGCTGCGTGCTCGCCGATGCCGGATATGGCTTGAGCGCCCCCCCCCCTTCCGGCAGGCGCTCACCGAGCGCGGCCTTACCTGGGCCGTCGGCATCCCGTTCAAGCAGAAGGTCTATCCCGCCGACGTGGCAATGATCTTTCCCGTTGCCGGACGCGGCCGTCCGCGCCAGCGGCATATCCCCGATGTGAAGTCGATGACCGCGAAGGCGATGCTGGAGACAGCCCCATGGCGCGCGGTCAGTTGGCGGCGTGGCACCAAAGGCCGCCTCTCGGCGCGCTTCGCCGCTGTCCGTGTCCGGGTTGCAGATGGCCCACCCCAGCGCATCCGCGACATGGGCGCTCAGCATCTGCCCGGCGAGGAGGTCTGGGTGATCGGCGAGCACCGCTCGACCGGCGAGCGCAAATACTACCTCTCCAACTTGCCCGCCGACACCCCGCTCAAGCAGATCGCAGGCGCCATCAAGGCGCGCTGGGTCTGCGAACAGGCGCATCAGCAGCTCAAGGAGGAACTTGGCCTCGACCACTTCGAAGGGCGCTCATGGACCGGCCTGCACCGGCACGCGCTGATGACGATGATCGCCTACGCCTTCCTGCAATCTCGCCGCCTCAAACAAGCGGGAGGGGGGAAAAAAAAGAATCGTTGGCCCGCCGCCCCAACCGAGCCTACCCGCCGTCAGGCAAGCCATCCTCACCGCGCTAGCGCAGCCGCCCCCCCCCCAATCCGTTGTCCCCACTGCCGCAGAGCCCTCTCCGCTAACAATCTGCCAAAGTAGTGCTAGCACTACTTTGGCATTTTTTTTGGTTCTGGGAGCGTTTGAGGATTCCCAAGAGCGGTTTTGCGTGATTCATGAGAGGTCGGCTGTTGGAGGGGCCGGCCATGAACAGGGATTGGCAAGTCGATCTGGAGCAGTGGCTTGAGCCGTTCGTCTCGGCGTTGAGGCACAAGACGCGTGCGCGGATGTGTCCGGCCTATATTGCTGGGCTGATTGGCCTTGGGGATCGCAAGAGCATCCAACCGATGGCGGCGCGCGACGCAGGCGTCAACTATGACCAGCTGCACCACTTCATCGCGAGCGGCGTGTGGGATGCTGGGCCGCTGGAGAAGGTGCTACTTGCGGAGGCCGACAGACAAGTTGGCGGGAACGATGCATGGCTGATCGTGGACGACACAGCGCTCCCCAAGAAGGGGCGCCACTCGGTCGGCGTCGCGCCGCAATATGCCTCGGCGCTTGGTAAGAACGCCAACTGCCAGACGCTGGTGTCGCTGACGCTGGCCTCTAGCGAAGTGCCGGTCATGGTGGGACTGCGGCTGTTTCTGCCCGAGAGCTGGACTTCCGATCCCGCCCGGCTCGACCGTGCCGGTGTGCCCGAGGACCATCGTGCCTACAGGACCAAGCCCGAAATCGCGCTGGCCGAGATCGACCGGGCTCGCGCAGCCGGCCTACGCTTTGGCTGCGTGCTCGCCGATGCCGGATATGGCTTGAGCGCCCCCCCCCCTTCCGGCAGGCGCTCACCGAGCGCGGCCTTACCTGGGCCGTCGGCATCCCGTTCAAGCAGAAGGTCTATCCCGCCGACGTGGCAATGATCTTTCCCGTTGCCGGACGCGGCCGTCCGCGCCAGCGGCATATCCCCGATGTGAAGTCGATGACCGCGAAGGCGATGCTGGAGACAGCCCCATGGCGCGCGGTCAGTTGGCGGCGTGGCACCAAAGGCCGCCTCTGGGCGCGCTTCGCCGCTGTCCGTGTCCGGGTTGCAGATGGCCCACCCCAGCGCATCCGCGACATGGGCGCTCAGCATCTGCCCGGCGAGGAGGTCTGGGTGATCGGCGAGCACCGCTCGACCGGCGAGCGCAAATACTACCTCTCCAACTTGCCCGCCGACACCCCGCTCAAGCAGATCGCAGGCGCCATCAAGGCGCGCTGGGTCTGCGAACAGGCGCATCAGCAGCTCAAGGAGGAACTTGGCCTCGACCACTTCGAAGGGCGCTCATGGACCGGCCTGCACCGGCACGCGCTGATGACGATGATCGCCTACGCCTTCCTGCAATCTCGCCGCCTCAAACAAGCGGGAGGGGGGAAAAAAAAGAATCGTTGGCCCGCCGCCCCAACCGAGCCTACCCGCCGTCAGGCAAGCCATCCTCACCGCGCTAGCGCAGCCGCCCCCCCCCCAATCCGTTGTCCCCACTGCCGCAGAGCCCTCTCCGCTAACAATCTGCCAAAGTAGTGCTAGGCTCAGGACTCATTGATTGAGCCAGAAGATGACGGTGGCTGCGATGCAGATTGCAGACATGAAGGTGTGCGCACAGCGTTCATAGCGGGTGTGGATGCGCCGCCAATCCTTGAGCCTGCCGAACATATTCTCAATCTTGTGACGCTGGCGATAGAGTGCGATGTCGTGGGGGGATCGTCACCTTTCGGTTGACCTTTGACGGGATGCAGGCGGTGATCTTGCGCTCTGCGAGAGCGGCGCGGAACCAGTCGGCGTCATAGCCCCTGTCTGCGAGCAAGGCTTTGGCCCTGGGCAAAGCGTCGATCATGAGGGCAGCGCCTTTGTAGTCGCTCATCTGGCCCTCGCTCAGCAGCATCACCAGCGGTCTGCCTTTGCCGTCGCAGACGGCATGTAGCTTCGAGTTCAGGCCGCCTTTGGTACGTCCGATACGTCGGGGAACATCCCCTTTTTTGAGCAGACTTGCTGCAGTCCGGTGGGCTTTCAGGTGGGTCGCATCGATCATCAGATGGTCGGGCTTCCCGCCCTTCGCCGCGAGTGCCGCGAAAATCTTGTTGAACACGCCCAGCCTGCTCCAGCGAATGAAGCGATTGTAGATCGTTTTTGGTGGGCCGTACTCCGCTGGCGCGTCGCGCCACCGCAAGCCGTTCCTGATCACGAAGATGATCCCACTGATGACCCGACGATCATCGACACGAGGTACCCCATGGGACAGCGGAAAATATGGCTCGATGCGGCGCATCTGCGCTTCCGACAACCAGATCAAATCACCCATGGCAGCGTCTCCTTGCGCCGCCATTGAATCAACTGATCAATATCCCCGCAAGCGATTTAATAGGTCCTGAGCCTAGGTGGTCTTCCGGCTTCCCGTTGTCGTTGGCGAGGTCTGGCGCGAGAGGCTTCATAAGCGAACTATGCGCCTTGCGTCATCGTCGGTCCACTAATGCCGGCGCGCGGAACGATTCCCTTTCGAGGCCGTTCGGTCGGGTGGGTGACAATCGATGGTTGATGAGCAAGGCAAGCCGCCGACAGATGGTAGAGACACCACCATGGCCCGCCGCCTGGTGGATGAGACTGGCATTACGGAAGCGCAAGCCCGCGAGCTTATCAGCGTTCTAGGACTGAATTGGGCGTCTCTGGTGCGAGAAGCCCGCATGCTGAAGAAGCCCTAGAGCCGAACGAACTTATCAAGCCCCAGGCGTATCCGCTGGCCTTCCGCGAACGCTAGTGCAAACGATTCCATCTCGAATGTCAGGGTTTTTGCTTCGTCATCCGCCACCACGCGGACGTGCCATTCGCCGCAGGCTTCGACCACTTCAACGCAAGGGCAAATCTGGCCGTTTGATATCCTGTTATCCATCACATTGCCTCCCGCAATGAGGACAATCACGAATTTATATGACTGCGAAAATCGTCCATTCAAGTGGAAAGCTCTGTACGTTTTTTACCAAGGAATTGCCGGCGCATTAGCGCGCTCTAGCTCCGACAGGCGGCGAACCCTCAAAGAGCCGCAATGGCCGGCGCGGACAGCGGATTGCTTCACCGGCAATCGGGCCGGCCATTCTCCGCAGATCAATCGCGAATTTCAGAAGCCCGACTCTTGATCGGGCAAACAGACCTGACGGAACATTACCTGTTCGAACAGTTGAGATCATGCTCGGATGTCGCTGCTTGGCATTCGAGCAAGCTGGTGCGGTAGCATCAGTTGGCCCGCGTCATTGGCCCTCACCAGTGGCGTGGGCTTTTCTTGGACTTAGGGTGTTGATTTCCACTGAGAAGTGACCCGGCATTTCCACCGAGAAGTGACCCGCCTGTCATGTGTGTTTCGGTTCGGGGTTTACGGTCAAGGTTCTGGCTTTCTCCTTCGCTTTTTTGGGCTCGTGTGCGGAGCTGTTTTTGAATCGGAAGCTATCGTTTCCGGTTTCCAGGATGTGGCAATGATGGGTCAGCCGGTCGAGTAGCGCGGTTGTCATCTTGGCATCGCCGAAGACGCTGGCCCATTCGCTGAAGCTGAGGTTGGTGGTGATAATGACGCTTGTGCGTTCGTATAGCTTGCTCAGCAGATGGAAGAGCAATGCTCCACCTGATGCACTGAACGGCAGATAGCCAAGTTCGTCCAGGACGACGAGATCAGAATGCACGAGGCGATTGGCGATCTGGCCGGACCTTCCCTGTGCCTTCTCCTGTTCCAGCGCATTGACCAACTCGACAGTCGAGAAGAAGCGAACCCGTTTGTGATGATGCTCGATGGCCTGCACGCCGAGAGCGGTCGCAATATGGGTTTTGCCTGTTCCAGGGCCGCCGACGAGCACGATGTTGTTGGCTTCGTCGACGAACTCGCAACGATGAAGTTGCCGCACCAGTGCCTCGTTTACCTCGCTGCTGGCGAGCGGCCGCACCTCGTTTTGATGGCGTCCATTCTTCGACACCGTCGATGAGGGGCAGGATTGACGCGACCATGACCACTGTCCGTCCGGCAAAGCGGCGGAAGTCGAGCTGACCTTCAGACTCAAGTCGGTAGAGACTTGTCGTGGACACGCCCAAGAGGTCAGCGGCAAGCGTAAGCGGGAGCCATGGCCGCTCCCGCCAGGGGATTTCGTCTGTCGAGCTACGAAGGGATTTGGTCGAGCGCGACGCATGCGTCGCTTGCGCTTGAACGGACATCGTGGGCCTTTCCAGTTACCGCAAAGGCGCTACTCAGGGTACTTCAGGCCATCCAGCCAATCCGTTTCTCTGTTTCGATCCTGACGATATAATCATTCGAACCTATAGTCAAATATAAATTGTTCGTGGCGTATCTGTATTGTTATTCTGCTCTATTCTGATGTCTCTCGCTCGAAATTCTATTCTGTTTGTCGTTTTCCCATACGCCACTGAGATCCTTCGTTTATCGACGCGCGGATCCATCAGCCTCGCCGCCCCCAAATGAAATCAAACTGCCGGCCGATATAGACGCCACGAAAATCGGTTCGGTCTTAACTACGACCCGGGATATTTGCCGGTTATCGACCCAGAACAGTTGCGGACATAGTTACTTTTCGGTGTAATGCCATCAGATCCGTCGTGTGGGTTTGGCGGATCGGGGGCGTAATATGCAAACAACGATGAGCCAAAAGCTCGCGACCTATGGGCAATGGACCTATAGGGGGGCATGGGCGCTTGAGCTCGCAGCGGCGACTATCGGTCTTATGACTGGTGTGGCTCTTGGCTATCAAGCTTTCGCGGCGAGCGAGTCGGTCACTGCGATGGACCTGACTCTTGCAAGCGCACCATTTCTGATGGTCGCCATTGCGGAACTCACCAAGATCCCAATTGCAACTCTGCTTTTCAGCGTGTCTTGGGTTTGGAAGCCCATAGTGCTCGTCTTCCTATTAATCCTCGCAGGTATCACGTTCGAGACCGTTTTCATGGGAATGGAGCGTGCTGGCGCCCTTCGTCAGCTTCGCTACGAAGATTTGGTGAACAAGATTGACGCGCTTGAACAGGAGGCTTCGAAACTTGCCTCGGTAGATGAACTCGGTAGGAAAGCCGATCAGGTTGACCAGGCTCGCGCCGAATTTGAGGAGATGACCGCCCTTGCCGAAAAGTCCCGTGCTGGCTTCCAGGCACAAATTGCAGAGGTGGACGCTGAACAGCAGGGGGCAACAGCTCTAACTCCAGAGGCATCTCGTGTTCGAGACCAGATCGAAGAAAAGAACACGGTTCGATCTTCTCTGATTGAGCAGCGCGATGCTGAGATAAGAGACGCCGTCACCCAATTTGAAGGCCAGCGTGACAGCTTCGTCCAGCGCATCAAGATGGCGCGAGACTCAGGCGACAGCGATTCAGCTCGTAAGTTGGAGGATGAGGTCGCCAAGCTGGCAAATCCGAGGTCCAAAATCGGCGCCAAGTTCGACGCTCAAATAGATCCGCTGGATCAGGAAATAGCGTCACTTCGATCGGATTTTGATCGACAACGCGCAAGCAGTCCGCCGATGACTGCCGACCAGCGGCAAAAGCTTACAGATCGGCGATCGAATCTCGAGCAGATACGCGATGCAGACGCCGCTAGTTGGCAGAAACGACTCGACGAGGCGGGCAAAAGGCTAGCCGAGGCCCAAGGCGCTGAAGCCAACAAAGCGACCGTGGCCGCGCAAAATCAGGTTAGGCAGGATCAAATAGCCAAGGAACTCGCGGCCCTCGAGAAGGAGCGGATTCCAATGGCGCGCACCGACCAGGTCAGGCGCATCGCGGCAAGATGGTACGGTGCAAGGCCAGAGCAGGTGACTCCCGAACAGGCGGGCGTGATCTCAGTCATTTGGTTCAGTTCGCTTGCCGTGATCGCGGCGCTCGCCGGGCCGATCACAGCGATGGTGGCGCTCGCTCTTCAACGAATAGCCGCTCGCGGCGAAGTTCAGTCCCATAGCCGACTGTCGTCGCTCATTCGCCGCATGCTCTTGAGTTGGCGGTGGCGCCGCATTCGCACGATCGAGGTGCCGGTCGAGAAGGTCGTCGAGAAGGAAGTCGAGAAGCGCGTCGAGGTCCCCGTCGAGATTGAAAAGGTCGTCAAAGAGATACTCTATGTTCCGCTGTTTACCGATGATCCGGAGGTGCTTCGAACGGCTCTGAATAAGGAGCTGCCGCCAGATGTAGCCGATCTGGTGAGGTTATCGATGAAGGGGCAGGGCAATGCTCGTCCGACATAACACCGCCCTTCTCGAGCAGGCCGTAGGTCTAATCGTAAAGCGGTCTGCCATACCGACACTACAGGCCGAGGCCGCGGCTCAGGAGAAAATCTCTAGAGCGGCTGCATTGCGTCGGATTGCGACCGGAGGTGCAATTGCTGTAGCCGCAGTCGGGATCGGCTTGGGCTTGAAGCTTGGCCTTTGGGACACTCGCCCCACAATCCCAGAACCGAACATTCCTCGCGTAGAAGTGCCCGCTCAGCCGGCAGAAACCAAAGCAGATAAGCCGTCCATCCCACTGCCTACTCCACGGCCCACGCAAGTGCCGACCCCGCCAATGCCTACAAAGGACCCTGACGTCGTCACCGTGGACTTCACAAAGTTCGCGACGAAGACGATCGACTTCCAGGGAGAAAAATGGGAATTGGTTTCAGGCCATCACTTCAAGGACGAGAAGGATAGCTCCTGGGACACTGCGTGGTGCTACTCGCATCGGATGGTCAATGGCGTCGACGTAAACGTTCAACTGGCAAATAGGGTGGGTCCAGAAACACAGCCTGTCTCACCCATATCTGCACGCGAGACCTTGGCACAGGTCGGCTTAACAGATGCCACGGCAATTCAGCTTGCAACGAATTGTGCGTGGCTCGATGGCCGTACTTTTGCAGCCTCGGATTTTGCCACCGATCCTCATCGGGAAGTGGGCGCCGTATCCACGCAGCCCCCGGTGATGACCACAGCGACCGATTCTGACACCGGCTTTGTCGTCGTATCGGGATGGGACGCGATTGGAAATGATCTACCCAACATGCCTATCCGTGGCGTCACTGCCGAGCAGTGCCAGAGCGCTTGCGATCGCGATTTTACGTGTTTGGCGGTTACATATAATACCAAATACCAGGCCTGCTTCATGAAAGGGGACGCTTCCGTCCTTGTGAAGAGCGAAGAATCTGTGATGGCGGCGAAGAAAGTTGTCGAAAGCAATCTGCACTACTCGAACCTTGTATTCGCAAAGAACACCGAGGTTTCTGGCGCCCCCTATTGGACAGGACAACTCAGGTATCCAGACTGCATATTACAATGCGCGAATGAAAATTCGTGTATGGGCTTTAATTTCCGCAGCAAGGAAATGTCGTGCACGCTATTCAAAAGCGTCACTCAATCAGTCGACAACGTGGCTGTGGCCTCAGGAATTAAGAGCGTCGGGAATTAGCCTTGCTCCGTCCGGCTGCAATGCTGCCAGCCTGAAACGCGCCTGATGTCGGCCCTAGAGATTTTTGCTTAGCAGCTGCCTGAAAGCAGTCGCGGCGTACCCGTCCGGTGAAGACCGCAGACGTGCGTATCCGGCGGCTTGAGCACCTGAGCACCGTGGTGCTGGGTCAAGCTTTCGATGGGGAGACGCGATGATATTCTTCGAGGAGGAGTTTGACTTCCTCGATGCCTTCATCGGTGAAGGCCAAGATCCCGTCGTCATCGTTGGCGCCGTACACCCAGATGACGCCGTCCTCGGGCTCGAGACCGAGGGTCAGGTCCTGGATGAGCGCTTCGCTGACTCCGAGGTCCCTGGCGACACGTTCGACGGTGTAGACGTGATGCACCTTATTGCGCTGCATGATCAGGCCGCCGCTGGTTGGGTCCGCAATTTTGCAGATCTCCAATTCCATGGCAGCAAATCATCGATCCGCTGTGCTGGGTGGGCTGCGATGCGCGCCAGGATATCGGCGAGCCAGGCCTGAGGGTCGACGTCATTCAACTTGGCGCTGACGATCAGGCTGTAGAGAACGGCAGCGCGCTGTCCGCCGCGATCGGAACCGCAGAACAGCCAGGACTTTCTGCCGAGAGCGATGCCGCGCAGGGCTCGCTCGGCTGCATTGTTGGATAGGCAAATCCGCCCATCGTCGAGGAACCGGGTGAAGGACGACCAGCGACGCAGCATGTAGTTGAAGGCCTTGGTCAGATCGTGTCCGCGCGAGAGCTTGTCGCGCGTCTCGATCATCCAGCGCTCGAGCTCGGTGACCAGCGGCGCGCTCCGCTCTTTGCGCACGGCGTGGCGTTGGCCTGGCGACAGGCCGTTGATCGCGCGCTCGATATCGAACAGGGCATCGATGCGCTTCACGGCTTCAACCGCTAGCGGATAGACCAGGTTGGGCTTCTCGCCGTGCGCCTTCTTGCGCGCCGCCGCTTCGATATCGGCCAGCTCGAACACTTTGCGCCGGCTGTGGGCCCAGCAGCTGGCTTCCAGAATAGGCGCCGGCTGACGGCCCGTCGCATAGAGATCACCATAACCGCCATAGGCGTCGGCCTGCAGAATGCCGCTCCAGCCGGCGAGATGCGCCTCGGGATGTTCGCCTCGGCGATCGCGGGAATAGTAGAACACCACCGCCGGCGGATCGGCACCGCCGAACGGCCGGTCATCGCGCACATAGGTCCATAATCGGCCGGTATCGGTCTTGCCCTTGGCCAGGACCGGCACCGTCGTGTCGTCGCCGTGCAGACGTGAAGCGGCCAGCACATGGGCTTCGAGCCGCTTGAACAGCGGCATCAGCACCGCGGCGCCGGCGCCGACCTGGTCGGCGAGCGTCGACAGGCTGAGCGGCACGCCTTCGCGGGCATAGCGTTCAGCCTGGCGGTTGAGCGGCTGATGCTGGCCGAACTTCTCGAACAGGATCATCGCCAGCAGGCCGGGGCCAGCCCAGCCGCGCGGGGTGGGGTGGAACGGCGCCGGTGCCTGGCTGATCGCCTCACAGTCGCGGCAGGTGAACTTCTCCCGCACGTGCTGGATCACCTTCCATTGTCGCGGCACCACCTCCAGCGTCTCGGTGATATCCTCACCCAGCCTGCGCAGCCGATGACCGCCGCAGCAGTGGCAAGCGGTCGGCGCCGGCTCAACCACGCGTTCGCGCGGCAGATGCTCTGGAAATGGCTGGCGCGCCGGTCGTTTGCGCACATAAGGTGCCACCTCAGTGGTCCGGGCCGCCGCCTGTTCGGCGGCGATCTCGTCTTCCGTCGCCGTGCTCTCGAGTTCCTCGAAGGTGAGCTCCATCTGGTCGTGCAGGCGGGCTGAGCGTTCAGAACTCTGACCATGCAGCGCCCGCTGCAACTTGCGGATCGTCAGACCCTGATGTGCGATCAGCGCCGCATCATCCGATGCCTTGGCCCTGGCGACCGCCAGTTCGGCCTCGATCAGCGTAGCGCGCGCGGTCTCGTCTTCGGCTCTGGCCAGCGCCGCGGTCAGCGCTGCTCTCAGCGCACCGATATCGTCCGGAACAGCATCCAGGGCGGTGGCAACCATGTCCTGGAGTGAATCATAAAACGCGTCCGCTGACTCGCGGAAAATGGCGCAAACTCAAAGAAAAAACTCAGCCCGCGCGCTGGGGGGCGGAACGTGTGGCGCGGGTTGCGCCAATCGATCCCGTCGAGCATGTAGGCGAGCTGCGCCGGTGATATGGAAACCGTGCCGTCCGCCGGCGACGGCCATAGGAACCGGCCCTTTTCGAGCCGTTTTGCATACAGCGACATGCCGAGCCCATCATGCCAGATAATCTTGATCAGATTGCCGCTGCGGCCTCGGAAGACATAAAGATCCCCGGCATGCGGATCCCGGCCCAACGTCTCCTGGACCTGCAGAGCGAGGCCTTGCATTCCGCGACGCATATCGGTCCGGCCGACCGCCAACCAGATCCGCACCTGGCTCGGAACCGGGATCATGAAACGCCCAGCGCCTTCACCATCGCCGCCGCGAGTGTCGGCGGTGTGGTCAGCGGAATCCGCAGCCGCACCTTGCCGGCGATCTCCAGCTCGATCACCGCTGGGGCCGCCGCCGGCACCGAAGCGGCGACAGGCTCATCGGGAACCACGACAACTTCCGCAAAGCCTGTCTCGCGGGCTCTCAGCGTTCGGCGCCACTTATAGATCAGGCTGGTCGCGACATCGTACTGACGCGCTACCGCTGCCACCGTGGCCCCGGGCGCGAATGCCGCGGCCAGTATCCGGAACTGATCCTCTTCACGCCAACGACGACGACGCTCCGGTCCGGTCAATAACGTCACATGGCTCATGCTGTGCTGCTAACTTCGCTCGTAAGGACGACCTTAAGAGCGCAGCCTCGCTACCGTGCCATGCTCGCGCAAGGCGGCCTTCGCCGGAGGCGTACGTCGCGGCTAGCGACAGGCTGGACGTCTTGATTGCGTGTGGGACCACCCGACCAATAGCTCGGAGCTATCTTCCTTTGGCTCACCAGTAGTGCCAGACTGGACGGAGGGAGCACGACATGAATGAGACCCGCAAAATAGCGGCGATCCTGGTGTCGGATGTGGTCGGCTACAGCCGGCTGGCCGGAGCGGATGAGGATCGCATCTTGGCACGACTGCGGGCGCTGCGCAGCGATCTCATCGATCCAACCATCGCCGTTCATCGTGGTCGCGTCGTCAAGCGCACTGGGGACGGGAGCCTTGTCGAGTTCAGCAGCGTTGTGGAAGCAGTGCGCTGTGCAATCGAAGTGCAGAACGCGATGCTTGAGCGCAATGCCGGAGTGCCGGAGGATCGCCGCATTGAGTTCAGGATCGGCATTCACCTGGGCGACGTCTTGCAAGAGCGCGATGGCGACCTGATGGGCGACGGCGTCAATATCGCCGCCCGCCTAGAAGGCATATGCGAACCAGGCAACATCTGTCTCTCCGAGCAAGCCTATTGGCAGGTTAAGTCAAGGCTCGACATCGCGATCAACGATCGCGGTGCGGTTCAGCTCAAGAATATCGCTGACCCGGTCCGGGTTTATTCGCTACAGGTCGGCATTCCCGCGAAGGCCAGACCCGCGGCATCGGCGGCGGCCCTCTGCTGGAGAAGCTTTCGCAGCCGTTCGCGCTGCCCGACAAGCCCTCTATTGCCGTGCTGCCCTTCGTCAATATGAGTGGCGATGCCGAACAGGAATTTTTCACCGACGGGCTGACGGAGGACATCATCACCGATCTGTCGAATGTGTCCGGTTTCTTCGTCATCGCCCGCAACTCCACCTTCGCTTACAAGGGCAAGCCCACCGACGTCCGTCACATAGCTCGCGATCTGGGCGTCAAATATGTTCTCGAGGGCAGCGCTCGACGATCCAACAAACGGTTGCGTGTCAATGTGCAGCTTATCAATGCGGCGGAAGGCGGCAATCACGTATGGGCCGAGCGCTTCGACCGCGAAATCGCCGACATCTTTGAAGTTCAGGACGAGGTCACGCGACGCGTTGTTGAAGCGATTTCTGGCAAGCTTGGTATCAAGAATATTGTTGTCCATTCCCGACCGTCAAATCTCGAAGCCTATGATCTTTGTGTTAGGTCGCGAGGCAAATGGAATATTTCGGGATCAGACACCACTGAGGCGTGTGCTGACTTGGAACGTGCCGTTCAGATCGATCCTAACTACTGCGAGGGGCACAGCAATCTTGCCATCTCACTGTTATTCAGTTGGTTTATTTGGGGAGGCCCACAGATACCTCGTCGCGCAGAGGCTCTAATGCACGCGCAACGAGCGGTAGAAATAGATCCCAGCGACTCTCACGCTCGCATGGCTCTGGGCTGCGTCCATCTCCACGAGCGGAATTGGGATGAAGCGAATTTTCAGTTCGATGCTGCCATTAGGCAAAATCCCAACAATGCAGATGCAGTAGCATGGAGCGGTGAGCTTCAGACCTATTTGGGCGAACCGCAAGCAGCGCTGAAGGCGTGCGCAGAGGCGCTGCGCTTAAATCCTCGCGCTCCCGGTTGGTATTTCTGGATTATTGGAGCGGCTCAGATATCCGCCGGTTACTATGAAGAAGCTATAATATCCTTAAGCCGGGAAGAAACCTACGGGACCGGTTCGAGGGAGCACCTGGTTCCCGCGCTTGCCCTTGCCGGTCGCGTCCCTGAGGCACAGGAGGAGGCACGGATATTTCTTGCAGGAAATCCAAGTTGGAGGTTTGCTGATTTCGCAGCGAACTCGCCTTTCAAGAGCCCGAGCACCGCGCAGCCGTTTATTGATGGCTGGCGTCTGGCAGGCCTGCCGGACTAGGCGGTATGGAAAGGGAGCCGTTTTCCAAGGACATGGCAGCCACTGAGTTAGTTACGCATATTTTGCAGCTCCAGTTTGGGAGCTTGAACTACGCCCGGGGGCCGACACCTTCAGGATTACGCCTAACCGGACATATCAGAGACGTGGCAAAACCGACGTGAATGGACCCCGAGCGCGAAATCAGGCGAATCGACTCCTGCTCGGGATGCAAATACAATTTGCCGCATTGAGAGCACCCTGCGATGTCCGAAGAGCGCGTTCAACGCCGCCTTGCTGCCATTCTGGCCATCGACGTGGTTGGCTATAGCCGTCTCACGGAACGCGACGAAGTAGGTACGTTGGCTACGCTCAAATCTCGGCGTCGGGAGATCCTTCAGCCAATGATCTCCAAACATCAGGGTCGCATCATAAAACTGATCGGGGATGGCGCGCTAATAGAGTTCGGAAGCGCAGTCAACGCCGTAGACTGCGCTGTCGAACTGCAGAAAGCTATGGACATCGCGAATGCAGATGTGGCCGGAGACCGACGCATTGTATTGCGTGCTGGAATTAATCTTGGCGATGTGATGGTGGAGGGCGGCGATCTCTACGGGGACGGAGTCAACGTCGCGGCTCGGCTCGAGACTCTTTCGGAGCCCGGGGGATTGTGCATCTCGGGAAGTGTCTTCGAGCAGATCAACGGCAAGCTCCCACATTCATTCGTTTCGTTGGGCCCGCAGTCTCTCAAAAACATCGATCGACCTATCCAAACCTATCGGCTCGCGGGAAAGGATGGAGCCGCGGCGGTAGTCTCCGCCGTTGAACTTTCTCTTCCCGACAAGCCGTCAATAGTCGTCCTCCCATTTGTGAATATGAGTGCTGACGCCGAGCAGGCATATTTCGTCGATGGATTGACGGAGGACCTGATTACAGACCTCTCCAAAGTGCCCGAGCTTTTCGTCATCGCCCGGAACTCATCCTTTGCCTATAAGGGTAGATCGACAGATACCCGCCAGATTGCTCGCGAACTAGGCGTGAAATATGTGTTGGAGGGTAGCGCCCGACGGGTGGCGGACCGCGTGCGGATCAATGCCCAGCTCATCGATGCACCCGCCGGTGGGCACATCTGGGCGGATCGCTTCGACCGGGACCTTGCCGATATCTTCGCGGCGCAAGATGAAGTCGTCGGCAAGATTGTGGAGGCGCTCGCCGGCAAGTTGGCCGCGGCAAACCTGAAGGAGCGCTATAGGCCAACGAACCTGAAGGCCCATGATCTCTATATACGGGGGCGGGCTGAATGGGCGCACTCCACGGAGGCGGGCGTTGCGGCCATACCCTTGTTCGAGCGGGCCATCGCGCTCGATCCAAACTACGCGGATGCCTATCGCTGGTTGGCGATGAGTCAGTGCGAGGCCTGGGTCTTTAGGAACCATCCGATGATCCCCCTTCGTCAACAGTCTATGGCGTCGGCAAGAAAGGCGATTGAACTCGATCCCGAAAATTCTGGCACGCATTGGGTGCTCGCGTTCATACTCCTCGTCGAGCGCCAATGGGATGAGTCTGCCAAAGAGTTCGAGATTTCGCTCCGCCTCAATCCGAACGATGCCGATGCTTGGGCAAACTTCGGGAATCTGAAGATCTATGAAGGTCGCGGAATAGAGGCCATCGCCTGCATCGAGAAGGCATTGCGCCTGAACCCGCGCCCGCCGTTCTGGTATTTCTGGTTACTTGGAGGTGCCCAATCCGCGGCCGGCAAGTATGAGGAAGCAGTGAAGACTCTGAGGAATGACGCAACATATCGGACCGAATCCAGGGTTAAATTGGCGTCGATCCTGGCGCGGCTCGGCCGGTTAGAAGAAGCGCGTGAAGAGGCCCAGCTTTATCTGGCAGCAAACCCCCATTTCAGGATTAGCCATTGGGTTGAATCCCAGCCCTATCGCGACCTGGCCTTGCGAGACATGTACCTCGAAGACCTTCGTAAGGCTGGCTTTCCGGAATGACCAACTTTTTACTCGACGGAGCCACCATGGTGGAGTCGGCTTGGGCCCTTCTGCCACGAGGCAGCGGCAGCCGGTCATGACCGCTTTCGTCTCGGAAGCAGATATTCGTGCATGATCTAACCATGCGCGTTTATGAATTCACGCCATAGCGCAAGGTCGGTTTCTGTCCCGTTATCCCGAAAGGGGAGGGTCCGCTCCCGACCCCATTGTGGTCATTCGAGAACTGGCGGCCACTGCCAACTGTTTGCGCCTTCAGAAACACCCCGACCCTGGCCGTCTTCGGAATTCAGGCGATCTCAGGTTAGCCAACGCGCACCGTTTGACGATGCTGTGCTGCAGGAGGCGACACCGAATCGGTCAGAAGAAGGCCGCGCGCAAGTCGCAGCCGGTCGCTGTTCAAACAACGATTTCGACAACGAAAAGCCGCCGATGACAGCGCTCACTCGAAAATAGCAATAATTTCAGCTAGTTAGCTGGTACGCCCAAGGGGAATCGAACCCCTGTTACCGCCGTGAAAGGGCGTTGGACGATAGTGAAGTTCGTCCAAGGCCTTCCGTCATGCTGAACGCGGCGATCATCAGAACAGGCCCATAGCGAAACCAGATTCTGTAGATATGCTGTAGATCAGCCGTTTTCCGGAGCTTGTTAGGATCGACCAAGTCGTTGAAAATATTGGCTCCCCGGGCCGGATTCGAACCAGCGACCAACCGGTTAACAGCCGGTTGCTCTACCACTGAGCTACCGGGGAACGGAGGCTCTTTGAGCAAGTGGCGCAGCCTATAGCAAACACCTTTCGGCTTTGCAAAGAAGCATTTCGCTTTTTTCCGAGAGTTTTTCGCTCAGGCGTTTTCTCGCAACCGGCGGCGTCCGCCCTCATATTAGCCGTCTTGGCGATGGCCGCGGAACCGAAAGGTCGGTCGCGGCTTGCGTAAACAGGCATTTTCGAGCACGAGACGGACAGCCATTGGCATGACGGAAGCAGACGAAAACCGGATACCTGCCCGAAAGCTCTCGATATTCGGGCGCGAGTTCACCATGCCGCAGTCGCGTGGCCTCAGAATCGCGATCGGCATTCTTTTGACCATCGGCGGTATTCTCGGCTTTCTGCCGATTCTCGGCTTCTGGATGGTGCCGATCGGACTGTTGGTGCTGTCCTATGAATTCGCCATGGTGCGCCGCCACCGGCGCCGCTTCGTCGTCTGGTGGGAGCGGCGGCGACGGCCAGATGGAACGACTGGCACCAAGCCGCGCCTTTGACCTCGCCATCCTTACGCCGCGTTATGCCCTTGTTCGGGTTTCGGATTTTCGCGAATCGGCCTTTGGGTTAGAACTTCTCCTGAGATTCTCGCGGATTTACTTGAGAACGGCGGCAGCCGAAGCAAGGCGCGCGCGGTCGCGCGGCGAAAGCCTGGCGGTGCCGTCTATGGCGAGGCAATCGATGGCATGGCGCAGCAACGCCTCGCATCCCGATCGCGACAGGCCGTCCCAGGCATCCGTTCCATCGTTCGGCCTTGCCGGTCGCATGGCGCAGTCCTCCTCGTTTCTCAACGGTGGCCGGGGCGTGGAGTTTCTCCTGACCTCCTGCTATCCTTAACGATCTGCTAATGTGCGTCACGACCGCTGTGGCCGCGACGCTCGATGCGTAGGATGGGATTCATCCAGAGGAAACCGCGCGGAATGCGTGGTGGCCGCTTGACGCCATTTTCGCCGCAACCTATTGGAACCGGGTGGAACGCCGGGAGCAACGAGGCCTCGTGGCGGAGTGGTTACGCAGAGGACTGCAAATCCGGCGCAGGATCGTCGATCATGTCAAACCCTAGCAGAATCAAGGCGTGTTCTGAATCGCTAGGATTCATTCGCCTATTTTCGGGGCTTTTTCGGCTTTGATTCTGAAGGACTTTCTTCGTTTTCAGAAATCCCGAAGCGCCTCTTGGTGGCAGTCAGCACGCGCTTTTCGGTCTCCTTGGCGTATAGTCGATACGCACTCGAGCGATGGGTCGAGAGGGCCTTTCCTTGCCCTTCTGTCAGCTCTGATTCTTCCAACTCAGTCATGCCGCCATGGCGCGCCTTGTCGATCGTGAATTCCGGCATGCCCAACTGGTCTGCCATTTCCCTGACTTCCTGGGAGAGCAGCGTTCCGTCTCCGTAAAGTGCTCCGTTGCGTTTCGACACGATCGAAGGGCTCCGCCGCGGCACTCTCGCAAACACCTGTTCGGCTTCATCGTAAAACCGCACCGTCTTCCACTTGTCGTTGAACAAGATCTTGGCTTCCAGAGGGTGATCCACCTCGCCGCCGTTCTTTCTGTGCCGGACCTTGAATTTGTCAGGGGCTGCGGGCGATCGATAGTTGGACCATTCGGCGTACCCGGCCGAAATGCTGCTGGGTCGCATAAGGAACTCGAACGCAAGCACGGCCGCCGCCGCCAGTTCTGGCCGGCCTTTCTCGACCGCTCCCCAGGCGAATTGGTAGACGGGTTTTCGGCCAACGTGGCCTTTCGTCTTTTTCTCTCTCCGCTTCTTGGTCACTCCACTCCACGGATTCGGAACGTCTCGTCGAAAAAGATGCGGGAACAGCGGTTGCATCCGCGCCCAGGCCGTTTCGCAGTAGATGATCACCTTTTCCGCGGTGCGCAGTTTACCCGTGTCACTGAACAGGTGATAGACCGCGATCGCGGTCAGCACTGCAAACTCGCGAACATGGACGTCGCCGTACCTGACACCGCTGGTAAGGCTGCGAAGCATGGAAACCCGCTTGAAGATTTGCAGGTAGTCGGCTCGTGACGGTTCGGCGACGCGTTCGATGAATGCATCGCTCGTCACATAGTAGTCGAGCAGCCATCCAACGGTGCCAAACCTGAAATGCCCTTCTTCGAGAGATCGCACCTCCGGCGCTTGGCGATTGCGGTTCTCCCTCCACTCATTGAGCCGGACCATGCAGGCTTCAGCCGCTATATCCAGTTCATTTTGCGAGAGATTCTCCCCGAGAGTGCACGACCGCCACGGACATCCCGCCTTCTTGTAGACAGTGGGCAGCACCCAGTAGAAGCCTGTCTTGCCCGATTCCAGAACCTTTGGCTGAACATACTTGGGGAGCACGATCTCGTAGCTCACACCCTTGGCGGCGGATCGACGTCGTTTCCGAGGTTGAGTCCCAGCCTGTTGTCCAGATGGCTCTTCAACCATAGCCTCCGTCTCCCTTTCCCGGTTCCTTCATCGACTATGGGATCTGGATATTCGGTGCCGACGCGGGACAGAAACGCCTCCACGGTCCGCTCGCCCACATACCCCGCCGCAATCTCTGGAAGCATCCTTGACGGCCAGCAGCCGGTCGGGATGAAGGACGGTCGAGACATCTCACACACCTCACACGCCACCAATGTCACCCTTACTGGACCAGTCCGGCCGGGTGCCAATGATGCTCCGGCTGGCTTCCGTCTTCCTCCACGCCCTTTTGCACTTCTCAGGTCGCTCTGAAACGCGACGCTACCTCTTCCTGAACACGTGCGCGCGTGAGGCAGGACGATGCGTCCGCGCTTCGTGGACGGGTCGACCGGAGGCCCAGAGTGGTACGTGGGCCGGTAGGACCACGGATGTTGGGCCACTCACCATCTCCGCTCATCTGCGTCTCCTTCGGCCCGCCTCCTCCCCCTCTCGCTCTGATAGGCTAAGAGAATATCTATCATATTTTCTAATTTATCTCAACATGCCTCTGAACCATCCCAGCGTAATGGCGGAGGCCAAATGGCTATTGGCAGGCTATAAATTGAATTTTGTCAACAATATCTCGAATCCTATAGTCATGATATCCTTTGAAGTGACACAGAGGTCTTTTGAAAGGACTCATTGTCGTCGATATGGAATTTTTTGTTCGCAATTCGGACATAATGTAACATGAAAATATTCAACCGTCGGCCAACGAGTTCTAGGATCTCTCGGCCAAAGGCGGCTTGGTAGTCTCATTTGTCGATGTCTGCCCGGTGCGTCTAGACCCGCAAATCGATACGCTTGATCAAGCTCTTGCGAATCCTGAGAACCAGGAAAGGAGAGGCGTCTAGAACCGGAAATTGGCGTGCTTCGGGTTTCGATCCGCAGGGTCGTGGCCGTCTCAACGAATGCCCGAACACCTTCCTCCGCAGGCATGCGCCAGCGCATCATTTGGCCTGCCAGCCGAAAGCGCTCACGCTTCCGATCCGGAGAGCAGTTCCCGTTGCGGCACAAGACGAAGCGGGGATCGCTGCTCCCGACTGCTTTGCATCGTTCATTGTGATGTAGCTCTGCCGAACAGACTGGACCGATGCATGCCAAATTTGCCGTTCTTCACGATCGACGTGTTCACCGGCACTCGCTTCGGCGGCAATCCTCTCGCCGTCGTAATCGGCGGCGATGCGCTGGATGATGGGACGATGCAGGCGATAGCTGCTGAATTCAATCTAAGCGAGACGACCTTTGTCTTGGCGCCTGCCGACCCAAATAATGTCAGCCCGCCGCGTCCGTATCTTCAACCGAACGAGATTCCCGGGATTGTGCGCGTTCAGATCGAGCGCGATGCCAATGGCGCACCGGTCGGCGACGCTATCGATGCCTCCCCAACCGTTGACTATCGGAGAAACGGTTGCACTTGAGTTCATCGCTCGTGCGGCTGCAATTGACGCCGGCTGACGTGGTGACAACGCACCACGCGCCCGTATCAGTCTCAAACGGCAACGCCTTTGTCGTTGCGGAAATTACAGGCGAGGCGCTGTCATGTTGCGATCCCAATCTAGCTGCGTTCCGCGAAGCACTAGATGCCCATCCGCAGTTCGGCAGCCGCTTTCCCGTCCACGTCTATACCAAAGAGGGAAGTACGCTCCGCGCGAGGATGTTTGCGCCACTTTCCGGAACCTGGGAAATCCAGCCACAGGAAGTGCCAACACGCCGCTCGCCTGCTTGCTGTTATCGCTCGAGCCGGGCGCGCAGGAAGCCAGTTTCAAAATCCACAAGGGCGTTGAAATGGGAAGGCCCAGCCTGTTGCATGTCGATGCGCGCCGAACACCGGAGGGGATCGTTGCGACCTTGCGCGGATCATGTGTGGCGGTGTCATGCATGGCGAGATCGAACTATGACCGCGTGATGGATGGCGCTGGCGGGGCTCGCCGGGATGCTTTTTTAGCGACAGCTAACGGAACGGAAACAGCTCTGCGATATTGAATCAAATTCGAGTTGCGGGAAGTTCCGATGCGTAAGCGTGCCGGTGGTGGGGTCCGGTTGTCGTTCATTGCACCTCTGATGCCGACCTTGGTGGAGAAGCCGCCCGAGGGCGACGGATGGATCCACGAAATAAAATTTGACGGCTATCGCTCGCAGATCGTCAGGGACGCCGGACGGCGTGCGCATCTTCACCAGGCGCGGTCTCGACTGGACGTCGAAATACCGCGACCTCGCCATGGCGGCCGGCGAGCTCGAGGTGGAAAGCGCAATCATCGACGGCGAGATCATCGTTCTCAACGATGCTGGCCTGTCGGACTTCAGCGAGTTGCGCAAGGCCATCGCACGGCGCCAGTACGACCTCTATTTCGTCGCCTTTGATCTGCTGCACCTTAACGGCCACGATTTGCGCGACATGCCGCTAGAGGATCGCCGCGAGATCCTGGCCGAGTTGATACCGGAAGGCGGTCGCATCCAGTTCAGCCAGGCTCTGCCGGGCGATGCCAAGGCGATCTTCCATCTGGTCGATCAGGCCGGCCTTGAGGGCATGGTTTCGAAGCGCAAAGACAGTAAATACCGGAGCGGCAACTCGACTGCCTGGCTGAAAACGAAGGCCTACAGCATCGTCGAATATGAACTGCTGGGCGTCGAGCGCGAGCCCGGTAAGCCGGCCTTTGCCCTGATGGCCGAGCGAGGCACTGGCCGCTATATCGGCTCGGCTTTCATAACTTTGAACCGGGAGATGCGCGAACGGCTCTGGCAGCGCGTCCAGCAGCACGCAGGACCGGCGCCAAAGGGCATGAAGCGCCCGGCCACTCAATGGGTCAAGCCTGGGCTTATCGCCACCGTGAAGCACCTGCGCGGCGAGGAAGATTTGCGCCGCGCCTCGCTGCAGGATTTCCGCGAGGAGGGCGGGTAGCCATGTCGATCCGGCGCAAAGCCGGAGGCTGGCATTCTGCTTAGCGTCGGGCCTTCAGCCAGCCAGCCGCGACTATTGGGACACTAGCACAAGGCGCATACAAGAGAGTTCATTCCATATCTGGAACTTCGCCACTGACGAACAGCGTCGTGGGCGGCCCGTAGTCACCCAGTGCAGGGTCTGCGTCACGGCTCCATGCTATGACGCCGACATGACCGGCTGAAAGGCCCTTGGCAGTGCGGATCGCGCGGTCTTCGCTCTGCTGGTCTGCCGGACCATATGCCGTGAAAAGCTCGCCGTCGTCGCCTCGATCAAACGCAACGACCACAATCAGCTTCGGCTTTGCGGGGGTAGGCAGCACGTTGTCCGACATTCAAATCTCCTAGAGGAACCGCTCGCCGTCGCCGCGGTGCTCGAAACAGAACCAATGGGGTGCCTGCCTTGGCTTCGCGAAACCCCAGCCGGCGTCTCAGCCGCAACCCGAGTGCTCACAGAAGTGATGCTGGATGCCCGGCGGAGTGACATGGTCCTGCCTGGGCAGTCTGAATTCGTCGCTCATAGCAGCTTGATTGGTTCGATCAGCCCTGCGTAGTCATTGGGCTGCTTGTTGATGGCCGCCGCGTTGACCTCCCGGCCGACGCGGTAGAATTGCAGGTTCGCGTCGATGTCCTGACTGAGGATGTCCTTCAGGTCGCCGGCTGGCGTCTTGGGATCGAGCCAGGCGTCGTAGTAGGCTGGACCGAGGATGAGCGGCTGGCGGTCGTGGATCTGATTGACCGGCGCCGCTGACGGCTCGGTGATGATGGTGCAACTGGTGATTTCGAGATTGGAATTGTAAGCCCACAGGCCAGCAAATGAGAACGGAGCGTGATCGGGCTGAAAAATGAACCATGGATCCTTCTTCCCGTCTGCCGGCGATATCGTCCATTCATAGTAGCCATCGGCTGGGATCAGGCAGCGCCTCGACTTGAAGGCATCTCGAAACGCAGGCGTCGTGTCGACGCCTTCGATCCGAGCATTGAACATCGCCGCTTTGGGCATTTCCTTCGCCCAGAAAGGCACCAGCCACCAGCGGCCGGTTCGGAGCCTGTGGTTGCCGTCATCGCCGGCGGTGATGAACGGCACCTCGTCGGTAGGCGCTATGTTGTAGCGTGGAGCGTCATTGCGGCCGACCTCAGCGGGCGCCGTCAGCCGGTAGAGGCGGTGGATTTCCGACCATGACAGATATCGGGTGTAGCGACCGCACATGTCTTACCCCTAGTTGCCCGCAGAAATCTCGATCAGTGGCGAACGTCGGCCTTCGTGATTTCCCGGAGATAGATGTCGGTCTGATGGCGTATGGCCTCCGACAGAGATAACGCAAGATCGGGGTCGTCGGGATAGTTCGCCAAGGACCAGGTTGCGGTAAGCTGGGCAATGGCCACTTTCTGACTAACATCGGACAGGCCACGCATCTGCTTGGCCATCCTGTCGACCGCCCTGTCAATCGCTGGACGCTCACGCTTTACCAGGGCGTAAAGCTCGGGCTGTTCGGATTCGGTGGCGATGATAGGTTTCATGGCTGGGTCTCCAATTTGCCGTTAGTGAACAAAAAGAGAACGAAAGAGTCAAGAGCCCCTTGACCTGACAGGAATATGTTCCTCATTTCAGGGCATGCCGGAGACCTACGCACCCAAACGACGGGACTACCCGCTGTCCAATCTCAACGATGGCCGGCGCTTGGTCCGCGTGACGTGCCGATACTGCAAGCGGCTCTGCAACTATTTTCCAGATGACCTCATCCAGATTTTTGGCGATGTAGATGTCGACTCTTTGGCGCGCCGTATGAAATGCGAGAACGGCAAGGATCACGGTTCGCTCGATGTTGTAGCGTTTGCCCCAACTGGGCGCGAGGCAGTGGGGCTCCGGATTCGGCGACTAGTAGCGATCAAAATCAATCGCGTGCCGATTTGGCGAGACGATCCGGCGTAGGCGCGCGCTAAGGTCGGTTTTGCACTGCGCGGTTGGATACCTGATAGGTGCACCACAGCGCCGCGGCGTGACGCTGGACTCTCATCGTCAGAGGACGCATTCTTCCCTTAAGGGAAGGGGTCATGGGCACTTCTGTTCATGCTAACAGGTTGCGGAGGCGACGGCCTTGGTGGCGCTCGCTTCTGCGCTATCGTCTCGGCACAGTTCTGGTGATGCTCGCTGTCACTTCCGCGGCCTATTTTGCCGTCGATGTCCGGCATGATCTGCCCCGAGTTCATTCCTACGGTTCGTCGACCAGCAACTCTGCCGTTCGCAAGGTGGGCTGCGACATCAAGGGCAACATCAACGAGCGGGGCGAGCGCATCTATCACATGCCAGGCCAGGAATACTATCTGGCGACGCGCATCAATCCAACCCGAGGCGAGCGCTGGTTCTGCTCGCAATGGGAAGCGTGGTGGGCGGGCTGGCGTAAGGCGAAAGTGTAGAGGGGATGGCGATTTTCCTTTTGCTTGTCATTGTCATCGTCCTAGTTGGGGCATCGGTGTTTTTTGGCGCTATGGGAATCGTCCTTGGACTGTTCGCCGCTGTGTTCGTCCTGGTCTATTTTTTCGGAATGACGGTCCAAGGGTTCCTAATCAGCTTCGTGGTCTTTCTGGCCGGTCTCTTTGTGTTCAACCTCTTTTTCCCGGACGATCGCCCGAAAGGCAAAGGTTGATTGTTTGGGCTGCTGCCGATACGGAGAAGGCCACAAAATGTACTTCGCACACTCAAATCTTGCCGGATTCCCATAATAGACGGTCTGAGGTAGACTAACGGATAATCTGCAAGCTGAGTCCGGCAGATCGTGGGGGAAAGTGGAACTCAATACGACGCAGCTGTCGGCACTGACGCGCCTGTTTTCGTCGACCGTGTTCGGTGAACTGGCGAAGAAGGGGCGATCTCCGCTTTTGATGCGCCTGTTGGGCCACACGGTGGACGTGGCGCCCTGTCAAAGCCATGCCACGATCGGCGATGCGTTCGAAGCAGCTTTCGCCGTGCTGAAGACTGCCGGCATGCGCAACGAGTATGTCTACCGTTCGGCACTTACCCAAAAAATATTGATGGGCAAGCACTCGCTGCGCACTGCATCCATGCTGAATGAGTTTCGGGCCGGGACGTGCAAGGCTGATCTCGTGATCCTCAATGGGACCGCCACGGTCTATGAGATCAAGTCGGAGCGGGACTCACTGGCACGGCTGGCGAACCAGGTTCAGAACTACCAGAGGGTCTTCGCGACAGTGAACGTCATCGCGAGCGAAGATCACATAGAGGGCGTGCGCCAGGTCGTCCCCGGCGAGGTTGGGATCATGTGCCTATCCCGGCGCTATCATGTCTCAGTCGAGCGAGAGGCGATCGACCGACCCGATCGCATCTGCCCGGTGACCGTGTTCGAATCGCTCCGGTCGGCAGAGGCGGCGGCAATTCTGAAAGCGCTCGGCTTCGACGTGCCGGCAGTGCCAAACACACAGCGCCATGGCGTCATGCGCGACCTTTTCGCCAAGCTCGAGCCCGCTCCGCTCCACAGCGAGATGGTGAGCACTCTCAAGCGCACCCGCAGTCTTGCGTCGCTCAGCGATCTAGTCGATCAGCTCCCGGCGTCACTTCATGCCGCGGCCCTGTCTGTGCCGGTGCGCCGCTCGGATCATGGCCGGCTCGTCGAAGCCGTGGCGACACCGCTCGATGCGGCGATGGCTTGGGCGTAGCGCGTATGTACAATCCTTATTTTCGGGGGAAGCAATTCGAACTGATCACGATCCGGGAGACGGCCGGGCTGATGGCCGGTGCCGGCTTCGTGCCGATCATCGAGCCGGTGAAGGAAGCCCTGAAGGGCCTCGAGAGGACGCTGCAGACGATCAGCGATGCCGGAGGTCGAGCGATCGTAATCGTCAATCCCTATCACGGCGACCATCAGGAAGATGGCGTCGGCATAACCAAAGTGCTGCAGGCCGACTATATCGGCAATGACGCGATCTCTGCTGGCATCCTACTGCGCAGCAACACGACCTTGGCCCAGGCGATAGCCGCCTGTGAAGCTCATAAGGACCACAATCCGACATTTGTGCATGCTGGGTTCACGTCACAGAAGGCGCTGGCCGAATATCTCGGCGAAGACCTGCCGGCTTCGCAGCATGTGTTCATCGAGGAACACGCGAACACGCTCTATCGCAAACATTTCGACGGCAGCACGCGCGTTCTCATACGCGATGGCTTCAAGCGTCTAAAAAATGCTGAATATGCGAAGACCCCTGTCGAGGAATTCTCCGAGCTACACCTCACTTACAGCAGCGATCTGAACATGGCCGGCTTTGGCGATTTCCTGGTCGTGGGGGATAGCTATTCCGAGAGCGGCGGCCCGGCCTATGCGGTTGCGATCCACCTCACCTTCATTGATCCCGACAAGGACGACGTGATGTACATCTATCACTTCGTCTCGACATCGAACGACACGCCTACCGACCCGGCAGGCAAGTTCGCGCAAGCGCTCAAGAAGCTCATCGACAAGCTCAACACCGGAAACTCCAAGCTGCTTGAGACCGATGCGATCAAGGAGTTTCGCGACCTCCATGCGAAGGGCCACTTCCCTGGCCTCGGTCATGTTAAGAAACTCGCGATGAAGCATCATATCGAGACGCTCGCCGGCTATCTGGGCTGAGACTGGAAATGTCCAAACGGCGATGCTGCCCGGAATGCTTCGACGATCGCGGCCTTCGTGAGCAGATCTTCCCATTCCTTGGTCCTGAGCACGGCACCTGCAGTTTCTGCGGCACGCCCGACGTTGACCTCCTCGAGCCGCTGGCGCTGGCACCCTTTTTCGGGCTGGTCGTTAACGTCTATGAGCGAAGCGAGAACGGCAAGTCGCTCGCCGAGTGGATGAAGGGGGACTGGCAGCTGTTCTCACATCCAGCTATGGACGTCGCGCACGCCAAGGAGTTGCTCGCCGAGATACTCGACGACGGCGAGATTGTGCGCGCGTCGTTCGTGCCATCGCCCAGCTACAAAAGCGAAGGGCTGGTGCAGTGGGAGACGCTGCGCGACGAGATGATGTACCGGAATCGTTGGTTCCTGGACATGAGCCTTGATACTGACCGCTTGCGCCAGCTCCTCGACCATCTCCCGGCCGCAGATCTGCCACGGAAATGGTTTCGCGCCAGGATTCGCGCCGGCGATGAAATCTATGAAATCGACAAGATGGGCGCGCCACCCAAGCGCCTGGCGTCGCACGGTCGCGCCAATCCGGCAGGCATCCCGTATCTTTACCTGGGATCAATGCCAGAGACGGCGGCCGCAGAAATTCGACCCCATACAGGCGAGGTCGCCTGTGTCGCGGACTTCACAATTCCGGAAATCCAGGCTGTCGATCTGCGCAATCCGCGCAAGCTTGTGTCTCCCTTCATCCTCGAAGATGCCGGCGCCATCGGCCAGCTGCGCGCAGATCTGCCGTTTCTTGAGCGACTCGGTGAGGAGCTGACCCGACCCGTGCTGCCGTCGGGCGCCGCGATCGATTACATCCCCAGCCAGTATCTTTGCGAATTCATCAAAAAGAGCGGCTTCGACGGTGTTGTTTATCGCAGCTCAGTCAGTGACGGCATCAACTTGGCTCTGTTCGACCCCACCAAAGCCCAAGGCGGCGGCGTTTCCATATACAACGTCGACCGAGTCTCTGTTCAAGTCTCGCAAGCCGTAGAACCAGGCGCGGGCAGGAGAACACGAAGCGGCGACGGATAAAGGCGGGCGGGCGACAGCCCGGCATCCCACTACAGCAACTCGACCTTGTTTCGCACTTGACGATACCTCAAGCTGATGATGTTTGGTCCCCTAGAGGGAGCCAACACAATGCAGTTGATTAATCCGTTTCGCACAGGGCTTCTCAAGGATTGCGAGAAGGGCGATCTCATCGCGCTGAGCTCTTCAGAGCGGCAGCGACCGGCCTATGCCGTGCTATCGCATTTCATCAGCGATCAAGGCGACCATCTCGCGGTGCTGGCAGTCCTTCGACCATCAGACCAGGACCCGCCAAATCTCAGGGTGATCAACAGCCACAACGACTGCATCAATCTCGGATCGAAATGGATATTCGAAGTCGAGATGCCGGATGCGGCGGCGGCTGGTAGTGGATTCGAGGAGGATGGTTCGAGGCCAGGCATCGTGACAATCGCCGGCAGCGCCCCGATCATTAGGCTCGGCCGTGAGCCCGGAGACACTCGTTCGCCGCCATCACATTTCAATTTTTCCACGATGCAGGCGGAAGCCGCCGCGCCGCGTGGATACACTGTCTCGGTAGGCCGGTGGGCTGTTTGGCTAAACGAGGAGAAGCGGAGCCGTGTCGACGCCGAACCGCTGTTTCGGTGGCCTACTCAGACCGCACGGACGCCGGCCTGAAAAGGCGTGTTTTCGGAAACCGAACGCCCGGCAGTTCACTCGGCCTTGAAGCACCTGGTGGCGGCGCAACCAGTCACGAACGATCAGCCGAACGGCTTCCGGCCGCGTGACGTCATGCTCGGCAACGAATTGATCGACGCCGTCGAGCAAGTCCGGCTGCAAGCGGACCATGATCGGCACGCCCTTTCCGGTTGGGGCGGGGCCGCGTTTCTTTGATACCACGGTTTCTTGCTCTGGCATAAAACTCTGATATCACAATTCTTGCTCTCACGGAAGCACTGGGGCTGACGTGACGGTGCCGTACCCGCCGTCGAAAGGCTGCGGGCCGGTTCCCCGCTTAGACGGCAGTTGGTTCGAATTTGCGCACATATTGCAGCACTGGCACTTCAGCAAATTTGTCGATGCCAGCTTCCGGCTGGTTTGAGATCGTCGCTGCGGCTACTGCTTGCGAGACTGGATTGTCGGCACCGACGACAGCCTCCACAAAGAATGTGTGGACGTTTGCATTGGCAAAGCCATGCTTGAGCTCTGCAAGGGCTGCTGTGACCACCTCTTTCGCGCGTCCTTGGTTTCGACATTGCTCGGGAACAGCGTATCCGAGCTGGAAACACGGGAGCCCTTGCATAGGCTCAGCCACCGCCAAGATGGCGATTGCTGTTACCGTGCCATCTTTTTGGATGCGCGCGTAAGTGAACCGAGGACTCCCAGCGGGCTGATCTAGCAACACGTAAAGATCAGGGTCTAGTTTGCAGTGCTCAGGAAAAATCTCCCCATCTGCAAGGGCTTTCTGGAACGATACCAGTCCAACGGCAGGGTCGGTTAGCTGTTGCGTCATAAGATAAACTCCATCGATCTACCAGCCAGCTCGGCGGCGTGCGCCGGGCGCAATTGCCTTCCTCACGGTTTCACGACCCTGCCTCGATATTTGGGGCAGAGCATTGTGAAAGCTGGCGCGGCGAAGATCCCGCCGGATGCACAGTTCGCCTCGACGGGCATTTTGAAGGTCATTTCCCCCAACCTGAGGGTGCCCTTGGTGCAATTTGCCTCCGCGCTAATTTCGTCGCCAAGGAGGGCCACCTTCGTTTCTCGAATGCACTTTTCCGGTGACGAGAAGCTGCCTTGGTCCACGTAGCCTTCATGGCACGCCTTAACGATATCCGGTTCGCTGAACTTTGCCCTGGCCCGCGCATGCTTGGTGTTAATGCCCGTAAGCTCGATAACGGTCGCAGGGGGCTCGATACAGCTTCGCTGTAGCTCGGCGCCTAATGCCGCGGCGGCAAACGAAGAGAATCCGGCGGCGAAGATGAAGGCTCTAATCGAGGACATCTTCAGGAGCGCCAAAAGAGCGGAGATCGACCACCGACGCGGTTTGTTTAACGTCCCGTCCGACATGGATCTTCCTCCGGGTATCTCGTTGTTGGGCGGTTGTTCCTTGTCGACGGCTTGCCCAAGTAGCAGTTCGCTGATCTGCGTGTCGCGGGTACTGGCGGAGCGAGTGTGATTCGAACCCACGGTACCGTTCCCGGTACGGAAGTTTTCAAGACTTCTGCCTTAAACCACTCGGCCATCGCTCCAAATGTGATATTTACGTGATATTTTCCAGATCTCGATCCCCGTCTGATACCAGACTTCTGCGGTTTCTTCCTCGCTTTGCAACGGTTTTCAAGACCAGAGCCCACAAGAGGCCGGGCATTTCCTATTCCTGCCCTATTCAAAGATATTTCTGATTTCTGGGAAAGGGCGAAGGAACTTATGAAATCAAGAGGCTGGGGAACCTGGATTCGAACCAGGACTAACGGAGTCAGAGTCGTTCATCATCAGGTCCCGAACGCCTGCGTTCCGCCTTCGTACGAAGGGGTTGTAGCAGGTCGTTCTTGGCCCATAGCGTTCCGGTAGGTCGCGCATGCCGCGCTGGATACTGATTCAGGCTCACCATGAGCAGATATGACCTCGATCGACTTCGAGTGGCGCGTGATCGAGCCGCTGCTACCCAACAGCCGAGAGAAGTGCCACGCGTTGACAATCGGCGTGTGCTAAATGGAATCTTCTTCGTTCTGCGCTCCGGCGCGCCATGGAAAGCCGCTAGTCGGTGGCGGCGAGGCAGGCCTATTGCTGTCACCTGCCGACGTTGCGGGTCCGATCTCACTTTCTTGCGTCCGGCTTCCGCATCGCAATGGCAGGACCGTGGTCGGCAGTAGACGGCAGAAATACCACCCCGGCTTTCTCGAGCGCTGTTCGAACCCTGTCCACTACGTCGAACGCAACCCCCTTTCCGCCAGCTTCGATCCTGACGATCGTCTGACGGCCAACCCCCGCGCGCTCGGCCAGGTCTTCCTGGCTGAGTTCCAGCAGCGCCCTCGCTACCCGCATCATCCGGATGGTATCGGAAAAGGACTCCATCGGCCAACGAAGCGAGTAGCGAACTTCGTGTCAACAATTGGGACATTATGTACCAAATTATGGACGTAAGGATTCGAATCAGGTACATAGTGACCACACCGGGGACGCGATCCCGATCTCACGCCGGAAAGTCGGCGATTCGGGCACTGCGGGTAAGAGCGAGTTAGGGGGCGAGCAGAAGGTGGCGGACCGCAAATGGACGCGGCCCTATGAGCGATGCGAGAAGAGAGACGTCATGCTGCGCTTTGGACCAAACATCGATCTTGATCTGACAGCTTTCGGGGAGGAAAGAGTCCGGCTTGAGGCTCTGGTCGCCGACCTTTGGCACGTTAGTCTCAACAAGCGCCCGGCGTCGAGCGCCACACGTGATGCGCCGATCCTGGAGGAATGGCGTTTGGCGCTTCGCCCGACCCTTTGCCTCACCGGATTGACCACAGGGCATCACTGACCGGCCTTCCCAGCTGATACCACCGGGACTCTGTTCTTCCCAAACCGAGTTGCTCGGAGAACATCCACAGGCCAGACGTCACAATCGCCCGTTGCTGGCCCGGAAGCTTCGGATGTGTCTCGAAGGATTCGTGAGATGGTGACCGCTCCGCAAACAGGAATCCCGCTCTCCGAACGTCTTTCGTCCGACGCCGACCGGGTCGCAGGCTCCACAGAACTCCAGGACTCCGTCGGAACATCGGACCAGAAGAACTGCCGATCAGTAGCCGATCGCGACGGTATCGATATGTCGGGGGCCAAGCCCTCGACCGATCGAGGATCCAAATGAAACTCTGGATCTGGTCCGACCTCCATCTCGAGATGCAGGAAATCGCGCTGCCCTCTGCTGCTCCCGACGGCGTTGATGCGATCGTTTGCGCAGGCGACCTGTCCTATGCTCCCGATGTCGAGCGACACGCCTTCGACATCGTGCATCGATACGGCGTGCCGGTGATCTTCGTGCCGGGCAATCACGAGTTCTACAGCAATCGCGGAGCTCGTCCGCCGCGAACGAAGCCTTCGGATCACCGTCTGATGAAACAGGCGGCCGAGGCGTCGAGGTCCTGGGCGCAGCCGTTTCATGTCCTCGACGACGACACTGCGGAACTCGGCGGCGTGCGGTTTGTCGGCGGCACGTTGTGGACCGATTTCCGAATGTACTTGGTGAACGAGGTCGGCGTTCGGAGGCGGATGCAATCGGCACTCGCTCAATTGGCGGATTTCTCGAGAATCTGGCTTGGCGACGGCGAGCAGCTGTCGCCGCAGGTTATGCTCGGTTTCCACCTGCTGACCCGCGGATTCATCGAGCGCCAGCTGGCGATCCCGTTCGATGGCAAGACGGTTGTCGTCACGCACCATCTGCCTCACCCGCATTGTACACCTGCGGCTTACGTCGGCAGGGAAAGCAACTACCTGTTTGCCTGCAGCAAGGAGGCATTCGAAAGTATCCTGACTTCAGACGCGGCGCCGGCACTCTGGGTCTGCGGCCATACGCATCACTACTCTGACGTCAAGGTTGGCCGAACGCGGATCGTCTGCAATCCGTTTGGGTACCTTGCGGTCGCCAGCGAGCGCGACAACGATTTTCAGTGGGACCTCGTGATCGACACGGAGGACCTGACGTGAAGACCCCGAGTGCCTTGCCCTGCAGGGCGGATCCTCTGCTGCTTCGGACGCCGGCGGCGACTTGGCTGGAGATGCCGTGCTGTGCCGAGGGCTGTTCAATGCCCTGTGATCGGAGAACGTAATGTCCGGTTCCACGCCGAAGTCGGCTGTCGCCAACAAATCGAACGTCATCCAGTCTGATCTCCTGGCGAGGGCGTATCTTGATATCCTCGCCCGCCAAGAGGGCGTGAACTCCAGGCCCATGTTGCGAGCTGGGTCTGGCGATCCGTCCGATCCCGTCGAAATCCTTCTCGACGACCTGATGGACACGCCAGCTGAAGAACGCGTATCGGTCCGTCCCGACCTCGCGGCCGTGGCAGTGCTGACGGCCCGCGCCGTCGAGGCCGAGCCCGGGTTGACACGGACATTGCGGCGCGGAGCTCCGGTGGTCACCATCGCCACCCATACGCCCGACCGTGTTGCGTCTGTCCAAAAGGTGATCGAAGTCTGCGCCCTCCCGGACGAGCGTTCCATTGTGACCAACGGCCGCCAATCGAGGCCGGGACAGGACGACGTGCTGATCGTCGCCAGGGACGGAACCGAAAAGAGCCATAAGCCCGACTCCGGCAACGACTCCGTCGCCGACGCGCTGCATGCGCGTTCGACGATCATCGGCATCGCGCCCGATCCACGGCGGCAGCTGCCACGCGACCTGATGCGATCGGCGGAGTTCCATCTGGTCTTGCCGGAAATCGATCAGAGCGCCCTGCTGCTCGTCATCGAGGCAGTCACGGGCAAGCGGCCGGAGCGATCGATCGATGCAGCGGCCATCCGGCTGCTCGACATCGCCGATCTGGTGCTTGCGTTGCGGCCGGACCGCAGCCCCGAAGACTGCGTCGTAAGGCTCGAAGATCTCGTCGCGGGGAAGGGAGAGTTCCATTCAGACGGACCAGCGCTCGAGGACCTCGACGGCTACGGAACAGCAAAGGACTGGGGCATCGAACTGGTCGCCGATTTCGCGGACTACAAAGCAGGGCGCATCAAGTGGGACGAAGTGGATAATCGCGGGCTGCTGCTTTCCGGTCCTCCGGGCGTAGGCAAGACGAGCTATGCTCGGGCGCTCGCAAAGTCGGCACGTGTGCCGCTCGTCGCGACCAGCGTCGCTGACTGGAGTGCGGCAAGCTACCTGTCGGGCACGCTACAGGCGATCAAGGATGTTTTCGCACGGGCGCGCCAACTAGCGCCCTGCATCTTGTTCATTGATGAGCTCGATGGCATTTCCGACAGGGCGCGCTTGAGCGGGGACTATGTCGAGTACTGGTCCCAGATCGTCAATTTGTTCCTGGAGCTGCTGCAGGGCGTCGACGAGCGGCCGGGCGTTGTCGTGATAGGGGCAACCAACCATCCCGACATGATCGACCCGGCGGTCAAACGGGCAGGTCGGCTGGATCGTGAGATTGCGATAGCAAGGCCGGACGTGAAGGCGCTCGCCGGGATTTTTCGCCATCATCTCGGCAACCAGTTGCCAGAAGCCGACATGGTACCCGTCGCCTTGGCCGCGCGGGGCGCAACCGGAGCCGACGTCGAGGCTTATGTGCGCAGGGCCCGAGGCGCTGCAAGACGCGGACGCCGCGAACTGCAACTCGATGACCTTCTGGCAGAGGTCCGCTCGAACAGGGAGCCTCCCTCCCGCGAGGAGCGGCGCAGGCTTGCCGTGCACGAGGCAGGCCACGCTGTCGCCGCTACTTTGCTTGGCCGCATGGAGGTCATCGGCGTTTCCATCGGCGATTGGGATGGTTTGACCCAAATCGCCGACGTCGACAGCGGCACAAGCCCTGAGCATTGCAACGATATCTTGGTCATGCTGATGGCCGGTCGTGCCGCCGAAGAGCTGGTGCTCGGCAACCCCTCGGCAGGCGCGGGCGGCGCGCCAGGCTCCGATCTTTCCCACGCCACCGAACTCGCAAAGAAGATGGAGCTGAGGTTCGGCTTCGGCGAATACGGCCCCGTGTTTCTGCCCGATGGGGCGCATGACCCGCTCACGACAGTTCCGGGACTGTTCATCGCCGTAAAGAACCGCCTGGAACGTGCGATGGCGGGCGCCGCGGAGTTGCTGGCGAAGAACAGGGCGGTCCTGGATGCAGTTGCGGACGCTCTCGACCAATCGGGTTACCTGTCTGCGGACGACGTCTCCCGCCTCGTACGAGAGGCCGATGGTTGCACTGAAGATCATGGCGGGCTGCGGCGATCTGAGTGAAGCAGGGAAGCGAATGACCTCACCGGGCCGGTCGCGCGTCGATCGGACGGAGGAGATTCGTCAGCGGCTAAGATGTGAATCCTGGCAGGGATCCCCCGCCTGAATGAACCAACGGAACTATTCCTATGAAAATCTGGCTGTTTTCCGATCTTCACCTGGAATTTGCCGATCTCCGCCAGCCGCTGACGATCCCGGATGCAGACGTTTGTGTCGTCGCGGGAGATCTTTGTCGCGCGCCCGCCAACGGCGCTTACTGGTTGGGCAAAAACGTCGTGCCGGCGATGCCTTGCGTATATGTCGCGGGCAACCACGAATTCTATAAAGGCTCGATCAAAGAGGGGCTGGAAGACGGGCGCGGGGCGGCCGCCCAGTTCCCGAATGTGCATTTTTTGGAGAACGATTTTGTCGTGATCGACGGCGTTCGGTTCCTCGGCGCCACGCTTTGGACCGACTTCCAGATTGAGGGACACCCACATGTCGCAATGTTCCATGCTCGCGAGCGCATGAACGACTTCAAGCTGATCGCGGAACAGCGCAATCCATGGCGACGTTTCCTGCCGGGGACGGCGTATCGGATGCATCGGGAGTCGCGCAAATTCATCGAAACCACTTTGAAAGCCGATCCGGTCAAGACCGTCGTGGTCACCCATCACCTGCCGCACGCACGGTCCATCCCTTCGCGCTTCAAGGGTGATTTGCTGAATGCCGCCTTTGCGAGCGACCTATCAAACGTGATCGAAGACGGACATCCAGCTTTGTGGGTGCACGGACATACTCACGACAGCTGCGACTATGAGATCGGGAGCACGCGCGTAATCTGCAATCCGTACGGTTACGACGGCGAAAATAGCGCCTTTGATCCGGCGCTGGTCGTGGGAGTGTAGTAGCGAGGCCGCCATCGATAAATGCAGGTTGTGCCACTTGGCGTGGGCGCCTCGGCACACGATCAGCGCGCCGAACTGATCGATCAAATGGCCGCGGATCAATCTGAACAAAATTGTGGTTGCCGATATCACGAATAGGCGGCGGCGAACGCCAGCTGATCATACCCGCGTACCTCACATCGGCACTCTGGGTTTACATCGGCAGCCAGGCCCCTAGTTTTAGAGGTTCGCGCCGTGCACCTCCTGAGTGCGGGGATGATCGAGAACGGGCAGCTTAGGCCGGCCCCCAAAAAACTTCCGAAAGGATAACTGCTATGACACAGGCCAAGAATGGCGACACCGTGCGCATCAACTACAATGGACGCCTAGTCGACGGCACTCAATTCGATTCTTCCGGCAGCGAACCGCTGCAATTCACGTTGGGTGAAGGACAGGTGATCCCCGGTCTTGAAACCCATGTCGAGGGCATGGAGGTGGGCGCGAAAAGCACCGTCACCGTTCCCGCCGACGCAGCCTATGGCCCCCACCGCCCCGAAGCGGTCATGACCATCGATCGCGCCAAGGTGCCAGACAACATCAATGTTGATATCGGCACTCGATTGCAGGTCAGAACCCGCGAGGGGCAACCCATGCCGGTAACAGTCGTCGAAGTGGACGACGCCAGCGTCAAGCTCGACGGCAACCATCCGTTAGCCGGGCAGGATCTGGTGTTCGAGGTTGAACTGGTCGAGATCGTTCAGGCGGCGTAGGGCCTACCCCATACGGCCCAGAATTGGTCGGCTTCGCGACGTCCCTTACGAGCATTCCCCGGCAGGTGGCGATTCAGGCAAGATCGGGAGTTGGCGGTAGCCATGGTCCGCGCCACCTCGGCGGCGCGGCCTCGGCGAGTTCCTCGTTCGTAGGGTTACGTTCAATGAATGCTGGGCCCGACTTTGCGACACTATGAACGCGAAGGATTCCATGTGGCCATGTACTTCTTGGTCATGCGTGATCAGAAATTTACCTATACGCCGCTGGCTGTCAGGTTTGATCATTTTTGGAAGCTCGACCACTTCTGGCGTTCGACGGACCCATGCTGAGAAATATCAAAACGGCGCCGATGCATAGCCAAGGCTTTCCCAGTCCGGCACTCTTGTCTTCCCTGCGGCTTTATCGCTTTGCTCGACGCCAACCTGCCGCACGAGCTTCGGCCTCAGAGCAAAACCAGCGCTCGCCCTTTCCGGTCGATATGACTGTCTCGGCATAATGTTCGGTGTGCTGTCAGGCGGGAACACCGCTATTCCGCGGCTGCTTCGCGCCGCCAATCGTCAGCCACAAGCCAGCCGCCTTGGTCGTCTTGAAAGTGCCAATCATTCCAGCCGTTCCGATGGGTACGGGTAATGAACCTCGAAGCGGCGGAAAGCGACCCGAACTTGCGGTCTACTCCATCGACGACGAGCGTACCGTTCTCGATGTGACCATCATAGCGGCGGCCTGCATAGGTGAAGCGACAAGCGGTGCCATCGGTCGGCAACCCGGACGCGCCGGCTGTAGTCTCAGCTTCTTCAAGCGGCGAAGGCGCCATCCAAATATGAATGGCATTTTGGAAGAGCAAAAGCCCGCGTTCGGTAATGGAGGCCTCATCCCAACTATCGAATCGATTGAGATCGCGGTTCAGCGCGAGGCTCGAATGAGACCTCACCGCCGGCATTTTTGCGCTGTAAGGACCATTCGACACTGTCGAGTTTAACGCACCCGTTAGCAGCGTCAGATTGCCGAGCCGGTTAACAACCGCATCACGTTCCGCTTGCCTGGTCAGATGGTCGATATCCATGTCGTCGTCGTCTTCGAGATGCTCGAACCCTGGGACTTTCCAAGCCTCTCGCCATTGTTGGGGCATAATGTGTTCGATGGTGAGCGCTGATTTGATCTCGATGTCTTCGTTGAGCGCGGACCTTTTGGCCATCTCGATCGCTTCGAAAAGATATCGCAACCTCGGCTGGCGTGCCCCTTTGTACTGATCTCGGCCGAGCCAGGCGTTCCGCCACTCTTCGTCGCTTGGCCAGCGGTCAATGTCGGACCGTCGGCTGGAAAGATATGCGACCATTTCATCGAGCTTGTCGTTCTCGGCTTCGCGAAGACGGTCGATGAGGCCGACGAAGAGTCTATTGTAGTTCTTGTTCGTGAGGCCGCAGATGTCCCGCCGCAGGATATAGCTTTCGAGAACTTCGAGAGCGCTGTCGATTTCGTGGGCCACATTGGGGTCGGTGGCGAGATAGATTACCAACGGCATGACCGTCGACACGTCGAACGCATCAGCGAATCGCCCGAAGTTTCCTATAGGATCGTTCAAGCCCTGGTCAAATAAGCGCTTCTCGATCGCAGCTGTAGCAGAAATCGACTCCAGTTCCGTGGTCACGTCCGCGAAAGGTCGATCGGTGAGTATCCACCGACGATAGTTATCGAAGAGCCCCTCGACCGACACCAAGTCTCCGATGTGCATCGCAAGATGATCGGTGAGCATCCAGTCGAGGCGAGTTCGGGTCTGCCGCCCCCGGGAGGCCGGCCGGCCCCAGAACGCCCTGTCGAGTGGCAGCCAGTGCTTCTCATAGAGCTTATCCACAACAAGGGAATGGTGCGCCTGACCGAGACCTTTCGCCCGCTGGAAAATGAAGTTGCGCATCAAATCGCCCGGTGTGAGGTCCACGCCTCGACTGTTGAGCGTCTCGAAGATCGTTTGAGGATCGTCTCCACTCTCAAGCTCGATCGATACGGCGGCGAGGCCTTCCTTCAAGGCCTCGAACAAGATTTCCAGCCGGTATTCTTCGAAGTCGCCGTCGGCGGTGACCTGCTGCTCGATACGACCCTTGAAATAGTTGTGAGCTGCTACCGACCTTCTGACCACGCCATCTTCGTCATTGGGTCGCGGTCCTATGGCATCGAGGTCCGTTGTGGGATCGACGATGGAAACGAGCGACCGTCGGTCGGTGATGGAGGGCCATAGCTTAAACCGCTCGACGTCAGGACTCTCCATCACACCATCGTTCAAGAGGTACTTCTGAACCTCGGCCTCATATCGGGATCCATAGGCTTTGGCTACATCTCGAAGCGCTGCTAGAAGCAGTTGGAATGTCGTCAGCCGCTGCTGGCCATCAATGATCTCGAATGCCTGCACCTGTTTTCCAAAGGTCTTTATTTGGGCGATGACGATGGCGCCCATAAAATGAGGGGTGAGGGTGGAGCGGTCCTCCATCAGCCTCGACATGGCACGCTCGATATCTTCCCACAGCAGGTCAAGCTGTGGTGCAGCCTTCCAGGCATACTGGCGCTGGTATAGCGGGATCAGGAACCTCTTCTTGCCGTCGAATAGTTCTATGATCGATCGTGTGTATGGTTTCACTGTTTTCCCCGAAGCGCTTACTCAAAAATATCGGTATTAGAGTCTAGTCACATTACGCAAGCGGATACTGCGGCGTTGTCGCTGCCGGCTTTGTCGGTGGACTGCGAAGTGGCTCCGCCGCGCGTAGAATTCGCGTTGAGCTTGAAGTCTCTCCCGAGATGGTAGCTTCGTGCCCCCGAAAGGCTGTTCCCTTGTGATCGGGTCGAGACCTAGATGCTTTGAGCACGATACCCTTTGTCCCTAGGCGGCGGTTGCGCATCGTGACGCTTTCTGCAGAGTCTGAGGCATGAGCGGTTGCGGACGCGTTGTCACGAAGCCTTCAAGATGCCACGAACAGCCTTGGTCCATAGCGAGACGGCACGTAGGCGAAGCTCCCATTTACCGTAGGCACGCAACCTGTCATGTATCGCCAAATGAGCCTAATCAAGTCGAAGAAGCGCGTTGCTGATCACGGGGAGGTCTTCACTCCCACCTGGCTGGTGGACGCAATGCTGGACCTGGTCCAAGGCGAGGCCGACCGCGTCGATGCGCGATTTCTTGAGCCTGCATGCGGCAGCGGCAACTTCTTAGTCAGGGTTCTTCAACGGAAGCTTGCCGCCGTCGAAATCAAGTTCAGCAAATCTGAATTCGAAAGGCGACATTACGCGCTTCTCGGGCTGATGTGCACCTACGGGATTGAGCTCTTAGCTGACAATATCGCGGAATGCCGAGCGAATATGCTCGATGTTTTGACGGAGTATTTAAGCATCGACGAGGCGGATGACCTGTATCGCGCAGCGTTCTTCGTGCTGTCGCAGAACCTTTTGCGTGGCGACGCGCTGACAATGCGGTCGGAGAACGGCAAGCCAATTATCTTCGCCGAGTGGGGTTATCTCGGCAAAGGGAAGTTCCAGCGTCGGGATTTCCGACTGGATGTATTGACAGGGTCATCAGCCTTTAGCGCCGAAGGATCGCTGTTTGCTCATCTAGGCAAGCATGAAATTTTCACTCCGATTAAAACTTGGCCAACGATGACGGTTAGCGATCTGGCCGCCGCCCGTGACGGCATCCCGCAGGAGGCTGCATGAACACGCAAGCGGGTTTTGCCCTACGGGGCCGCAATCCCGACGTGCTGACCTGCATCGCGAACTTGTCGAACGACGAGGTCTTCACCCCACCCGAGTTCGCGAACCGCATGCTGGACACGCTGGCCGATGCCTGGGCAGCCGAACATAATGGCGCGAACATCTGGGCCGATAAGACCGTAAAGTTCCTGGACCCATTCACGAAGTCGGGGGTGTACTTGCGGGAAATCACCAGCCGTCTAACTGCCGGGCTGGCGAGTGAGATCCCCGATCCGCAAACTCGGGTGGATCACATCCTGACCCGACAAATCTTTGGTATTGGCATCACCCAGATCACCAGCCTGCTGGCCAGGCGAAGCCTATATTGCTCCAAGTATGCCAATGGCGCCCACTCAATAGCCCGCAGCTTCAAAACTGAAAGCGGGAACATCTGGTTTGAACGCACCGAACACACATGGATGGCCGCCAAGTGCAAATTCTGTGGTGCGAGTCAAGAATCCTTGGACCGTGGCGAGGGCCTTGAGACCCACGCCTATGCGTTCATCCACACCGACGATATCAAGACTCGGATCGCCGAGCTGTTTGGAGGCGACATGCATTTCGACGTGATCATAGGAAACCCGCCTTATCAACTTGACGACGGCGGGCACGGCACCAGCGCAGCACCAATCTACCAGCTGTTTGTTGACCAGGCAAAAAAGCTCGAGCCGCGATATCTAACGATGGTCATCCCTTCGCGCTGGTTCGCAGGCGGCAAAGGTCTTGACGACTTTCGGGAGTCGATGCTTTCCGACGATCGCCTGCGCTCTCTTGACGACTACCTCAGTGCCGCGGATGTCTTCCCGGGCGTAGGTCTAAAAGGCGGCGTCTGCTATTTTCTGTGGGATAACGAGAATCGAGGTCCATGTCGCGTCGCTACTCATTTCAAAGATTGGCCGGTCTCGGTAACGACACGTCCGTTGCTTGAGAGCGGCGCAGATGTCTTTATCCGATTCAATGAAGGTCTCTCCATCCTTCGGAAGGTAGTCGCCCGCGAAACGGGGCAAGACAAAATCATATCTCTGCCAGCGGAACGTCGATTTGATAGGCTCGTCAGTTCGGCCCGCGTATTCGGTTTTAGAACCTTCTTCAAAGGAAGGAAGAATAGATCACCCGGTGATTTAACGATCTATCAGAATGGTGGAACGGGTTACGTGGCTCGGAGTGAAGTGACTTCCGGACAACACCTAATTGATCGGTGGAAACTATTCGCTGGATATGCCGCACCTGGCACCGGCAACAGGGACACCTACCCTCACCGAATCATAAGCACGCCTTTCGTAGCCGGTCCTGAAACAGTTTCATCCGAAACGTATTTGAGCATCGGGCCCTTCGACACGAAGGAGGAGGCCGAGAGCGCGCTCTCTTACCTCTCTTGTCGCCTTACACGCCTTCTGATCCTTCTTCACAAGTCCTCCCAACATGTGACCAGAAAGGTCTACACCTTCGTCCCCGTCCAAGACTGGACGCGGACGTGGACCGATGCGGCCCTATATGCCCACTACAGCCTGTCCGACGATGAGATCGCTTTCATCGAAAAGATTGTCCGCCCGATGGGATTGGAGAGAGATCTGGTGGGCGACGTCTCGGTGGACGACGGCGACGATGAATAAGCCGAGTATCGACGAAATCCTCGCACCGAAGCCGGAAGCGCGCCCACGCATCTACGCTTATGCAATCGCCGACGAGGCGCACGCCGGGCTTCTCAAGGTTGGCCAGACAACGCGTGACGTGAAAAGTCGCGTGGCGGAACAGCTTCGCACCGCCGCCATCAAGAACTTCCGCATTGAGCTGGACGCGCCTGCCGAGCGCGAAGATGGCTCCATCTTCTCCGATCACGACGTGCGCGCAGCGTTGGCCCGCAAGGGCTTTGTAAGAAGCGAGCTGGAATGGATGCGCTGCACGGTTGCCGACGTGGCGACCGTGCTCACTGAACTGCGGACAGGGAAGAAGCTGGGCGGCAACCATCACCAGACCTTCGGAATGCGCCTCGAACAGGCTGAAGCGGTTCGTGTGACGCACTCCTATTTCCATTCCCGCTGGGCCGAAGATGTGCATGCCGTACCGCGTTTCCTATGGAACGCGAAGATGCGCTTCGGCAAAACGTTTGCCTCCTACCAGCTGGCGAAGACGATGGGCGCCAAGCGGGTGCTGGTTTTGACGTTCAAGCCCGCCGTAGAAGACGCATGGCAGACGGATCTTGAAAGTCATGCGGACTTTGACGGGTGGCAATACCTGTCGCGATCCTCGGGGAGCGATCCGACACAGATCGAACCCAAGAAGCCGGTTGTCTATTTCGGCTCCTTCCAGGACTTGCTGGGCCGGGATGCGGCCGGGAACATCAAGCCTCGCAACGAATGGCTGCACCAGGTGAACTGGGACCTTGTGGTGTTCGACGAATACCATTTCGGCGCTTGGCGAGAGACCGCCAAGGAACTGTTCGAGGGCGAGGAAGATTCAGTCGCCAAACGGGAAGCCAAGCTCGAATACGCTGCCGGGCTGGACGATATAAACGAGGACTTGAATGTTCTGTCGCAGAAGGAAACCGATTTCCTTCCCATCACTACCAAAGCATATCTCTACCTCTCTGGCACGCCGTTTAAGGCGCTGTCGACGGGCGAGTTCATCGAAGAGCAGATCTTCAACTGGACCTATACCGACGAACAGCGCGCCAAAGCCGAATTTACCGAGCGAAATCCGGACAAGTGGAACCCATATGGTGCGTTGCCGCAGATGCGGCTGTTGACCTACCAGATGCCCGACGAATTGTTGGCGGTTGCAAGTTCAGGCGAGTTCGACGAGTTCGACCTGAACGAGTTCTTCTCGGCCACCGGGACGGGTAATGGCGCAGTGTTCAAGCACAAGAGCGACGTCCAGAAATGGCTGGACATCATCCGGGGCCAGTACGCGCCGAGAGCTGTCGAAAGCCTCAAGACCGGCACCAGGCCGCCATTCCCGTATTCCGATGTGCGCCTGTTGCCCTACCTGCAACACTCGTTCTGGTTTTTGCCAAATGTGGCGGCATGTCATGCGATGGCCAGCCTGTTGGCTGAAAAGCACAACACGTTCTGGCATGAGTACGGTGTGGTGGTGGCGGCCGGTGCGTCCGCCGGGATTGGCCTTGAGGCGCTGCCGCCCGTGCGGAAGGCTATCGGAAGCGGGTTCGATACCAAAACCATCACCCTGTCCTGCGGTAAGCTTACCACTGGCGTGACGGTTGCGCAGTGGTCTTCCATCCTGATGCTGCGCAACCTAAAGTCGCCGGAGACCTATTTCCAGGCGGCGTTTCGTGTCCAGTCGCCATGGTCGATCAAGAACCCGAATGGCGACAATCCGAACGAGGAGGAAATCTTCAAGCCCTCCTGCTTCGTGTTCGACTTCGCGCCGACGCGCGCCCTTCGGCAGCTTTCAGAATACGGCATCGGCCTATCACCGAATGAGCCAAATCCAGAAAACGCGGTCCGGGATCTGGTCTCATTTCTGCCAGTGCTGGCGTATGACGGCGCAAATATGATGCAAATCGATGCGGGTAGCATCCTCGACATGGCGATGGCCGGCACCTCGGCCACGCTTCTCGCTCGCAAATGGGAGAGCGCGCTGCTGGTGAACGTGGACAACGATACGCTGCGCCGGATCATGAACAACGCCGAGGCGATGGCAGCGGTCGAACGCATCGAGGGTTGGCGCACGCTAGGCGACAACGTCATCGAGACCATCATCAATAGGAGCGACAAGGTCAAAGAACTCAAGAACAAGGCCAAGTCCGGGGAACTGACGGAAAAGGAGAAGAAGGAACTCACGGACGAGGAGAAGGAATACAAGTCCAAGCGAAAACTCGTGCAGGAAAAGCTGATCAAGTTCGCGACCCGAATTCCAGCATTCATGTATCTGACGGATTTCCGCGAGAATACCCTTCAAGACGTGATCACCAAGCTGGAGCCGGATCTGTTCCTGACTGTCACGGGGTTGACTGTGCAGGATTTCCACCTGCTTGTGCGTCTCAAGGTTTTCAACACCGAGCAAATGAACCAGGCGGTGTTCGCTTTCCGCCGATACGAGGACGCCTCGCTGCGGTATACAGGCATCGAGAGCCACCAAGGGCTGACGCATTACGGCCTTTACGACACGGTGGTGGCTAAGGAAGCCTTACAATGGGCCACCGTCGAAACCGCCATCAAAAAGCGTATCTTACAGCATTGGGGCGAATCTCCTGCTGCCTTGTGCGCCCTCAGCATTATTGACGGCATCGAAAAGCGTGGGCTTGTCGAAAGCTCAACGCTCCGAATAAGTGACATCCTGACAATGCTTGATATGGAGGAACTCTCTGGCGAAATTGTCTCCGCATTGGCGATCCTTACTCAATCGGAGATCCCGGTTCTTCAAACCAGGGGCGAGTTTATTGATGGCGACGGCCGCCGACACGAATTGTCGCGAGGCGAATTTCAGCGTGTACTGAAAAACGATGTTATGAATCATCCAATTACCAAGTCAGAGGTGGCGCGAGCTGCATCTGTAGTTTGGCCTATCTTTGTGATAGACAAAAATGCATTGGACGCACGCGAGTAATGAATCCCCCTGATCAAACAGTTGCAAGGCTTCGGGATGCGTATGTCGGTACGCCATTTGGCGCCAGCCTTGAATATGTTCTCGCCCAAGATCACGCTTCACGGTTAGTCGCTCTTCAATCCGCCGTGGATTTCGCGTGCAATCAGTTGGAGCAGCACAAGCACAAGAAGCAAGGGGCGGATAAGAAAGGGCTTAGTGAGGACGAGATCACACTGCAGATTTGCGAAATGCTCAACAGTGGAGGCTTTCAGGCCGCCCATGATGACGATACTGGCGGCCACTGCGACATTGTGGTTAAGGGAAGAGACCTCTTCCTCTGGCTTGCAGAAGCCAAGAAACATGACGGCTATCACTGGCTCGACAAAGGCTTCCAGCAGCTTTCCACACGGTATTCTACAGGTACGATAGGACAGGACCATGGTGAGGTGTTGGTCTATTGTTACACCAAAGATGCCAAGAATATGCTCTCAAAATGGCGCGAGGAGTTGCAGGCACGTAACGTGAATCTGAAGACCACTGACTCCTCGACGGGAAATGCACTGATGTTCCACTCAACTCACAAGCACGCCTCCTCTGGGCTAGACTTTCATGTGCGTCACAAGGCTATCGCCCTGTATTGGGATCCCAAGGACAAATAGGATGGTGATTTTCGATCTGAATGGGCGATGCATTGTCGGCACGCCGCAACTCAGCTAAGCCTCCTTTGGGCGCGCTCAGCGATCTGTCGGCAACGCGCGCTGATCTCGAGCTTCCGTCCAAGCAGCTCCACCGCAGTCGAGTGATGCAAGAGCGACAAGGTGCGAGCAGCTCAAGATCGGCCGGCCACCGTGGCGAATGGCAGTTAGCTCGCCCATCACTCGGAAGACCGGACAGACCGCTGCCGGCCCGGAGCGGACTTTCGTCGCCTGTCAGGCGGGCGCCGGCTTCGCGCCCAATTCCGGACGTAAGCAACGGCACCTGGCCCGACCTTGGAAGCGTACATTCCCAACCTTTACTGCGCCTCGCTTAGCTGATGACTGTGCCCGAAGAGGAGTTCAACGAATAGTGCGAGACGCCCAAGCTCGGTCTTGAAACAAACAACCCCAAGATCGGCTTTGAAGATTTGCGCTCGACACGCTAGTCTTGTACGCAACGTTACATGGGCGGCGCGTGAATCGGAAATCGCGCGAGGACGCGACGGAAATAGGGGGGCGATTGCCAGCAGCTTGGGAAATTAGCGTCGCCGACACCATTGCGTTGCTCGAAGCGGACTTTCCTGAAATGGCCAGCGCAGTAGCGCGGGGCAGCTACGCGTTATGGCTCGGCTCAGGCATTTCACTCGACCGCGTTGTTGGCGTTCCTGCCGTCATTGGCCGTGTCATCGAGTATCTGCGGTCACGCTTGGATGCGGGAGATCCGGCATGTCGATATAACGTTGCCCTCAATCAGGTCCTCGCAAACCTCTCGCTGCCAGAGCGTGAGAGGCTGCACCTTGATTTGCCGATCGACGACTGGCCTGAGGCGGATCGACGTGCGATCACGTCGCGCTTGGCCGGTTTCTATGCTGAGGTGTTAGAAACGCCTCTGGAAGGGGAAGCGGATCCTGACTTTTTGCTCTGGACGGCAGTCGATGTGCCAGGCAGCTTTACCGGCGACGATCCGGACGTCGAACATCTCTGCGTCGTGATCCTGACGCTCGAGGGGGCCTTTCGCGATATCACCTCGGCGAACTGGGATTACCTGATCGAGGCAGCTGAGCGAACGTTGATAGGCGCGGTCGGCGCCAAAATCGATGTTTGCATCCGAGCGGTTGATTTCCAGAACGCGGGCGGCCGCGCGAAGCTTCTCAAATATCATGGCTGTGCGGTTCGGGCGGTTGCTGACGCTGTCGTCTATCGGCCGCTGTTGATCGCGCGCACTCCCCAGATCACCCAATATGGGGTCAACGTCGCTTACACGGTCATGCGCGACCACCTGACGGCCTTAGTGCAGCAACGCCGCACGCTGATGATCGGCTTCTCGGCGCAGGACACAGACGTTCAGCAAATATTTGTCCATGGCGCCAACGGTAGTGGTTGGGAATGGAACACGGCGCCCAGTCCTTTCCTCTTTGCCGAGGACGCGCTTTCGGGAGGTCAGCGCGGCATCTTGGCTAGCGCTTACGGGGAACAGTATGCCCCAAATCGGCCCGCCATTGAAAAGGCGGCAAGGGTCCGCGCATTCGCCAAACCACTGCTGCTCGCGCTACTCATTTCGGTTCTCGAGCTCAAGGCCGCTGCGCTGGCGGACCTAGGACTGCCAGCAGCATGGAATCCTGCCGAGAGAAACACAGTCATAGAGGGCCTACGGCACATTCGTGATGCGGCGGCAACGGCGGCTGAGCCGGAACGCCTCGCGTTTATTCGCAATCTGATTGCGGCTATGATGCTGGGGCTCGACCTCTATCATCACGGCAAATCCGACACCGGTCGCTACATTCCGTTGTCATCGGATCCCATCCAGCAAATCGCTGATGTGCCAGAAACAACGGGTCTCAGGCAGGCGGCCATTGCGCTTGCGCTCCTTGGCAAAGGCGCTGCCGCAGGTGACTGGTCAATTTCCGCCGGCACGGCTACGAGCACACCGATCAACCTACAACAGGGGGCGCGCGTCACACGCGTATTCGTCGCGGCCAATGACGATGTGGCCGGAAAAATGATACAAGCAGGCCATATCGATCCCGACTCCGTTGACACTATCCTGCTGCTGAGTACTTCACCCAAGGCAAGGCAGGCCCGATCGTCGTCGGGGCCAGTGGGGAGGACTGGCAAGATCGGCCTGCGCGAGATCTGCTTGACCGCGGTGATCGACACTGCAACGGATGCACTCGATTTGATCGACGCCTTCAAGCGGAGCGCGAGCCTGTGACCCCACTCGATCGCGCTATCGCGCTGCTGAAAGACAAAGGCTATCGCACGGTGCAGCAGCCTTTCGGGATTGGTAGCGCAACATACAGCTTCGATGCCGTCCTAACCGCCGAGCAGTCGCTCGACCTTGTACTGCTCCAGGATACGACGTTGGGTTCGGGGGAGCGCATCCGACGCGAGGTGCTTGCCTTTGGGCGCTCGCTCGACGTGCTCGGGTCTCGTAGAACGCTGACATTGATCCTTGTCGGACAGCCACTCGAGCCCGCAATCTTGGCATCACTGTCACAGGTATGCCGTGTCCTTCCGGTTGGACCACTAGAGGCCGGCGATGCACGGATGCGCGATTGTCTGGCCGTACTGCTCCCACTTGAACTGCCCGACGCTGCGGATATGCAAGGTGACTGGGGCAGCGAAGTTCGGCGTCGCCTTTCGGCGGAAGAAGTGCGCGCAGCGACCAGCTACCTGTCGGCTGCGGAACAAGGTGAGGCCGGAGTACGCTTGGAATTACGCAAGCGGGTCGAGCGTGCCCTGTCGGGGGCATTGTCATGACGTACCAGCTGACCGAGCTCGTCGTCAGCAACTTTCGCAGCATCAAGGGTACGCTAACGATCCCGCTCGATGCTCCGATCGTTCTCGTTCACGGCCCGAATGGCGTCGGCAAGACCAGCATCGCAACCGCCATCGAACTTGCCCTGACGGGTGACGTAGGGGGCCTAAGGCGGTCCGACGAGAAGGTTCAGAACCATCTCGTCAATCGCGATGCGTTGGAGGCAGCCATTGTGTTGCGGATGACTGGCGGACCCAAGTCGGAGACGAACATATCGATCCGCGACGGCCTCATTCGCGGAACGCCTATTCTCGACGACGATGGCCGGATCTTTTTCACGGACCGCTGCTATTTGTCTCAATCCACTCTCGGTCGGCTGCTGGATATCTATCAAGCGCCAACATCGCGCGATCCGTCTAACACGCCATTGACGAGCTTTGTGAAGAAGCTGCTGGGGCTCGACCAGCTCGAAGCACTCATCGACGGAGTGCACCCGGCCGGCCACAAGGCGCGAATGTCCAAGCTCAGCGCTGATTTCGATCGCGCCGATCAACTCGAAGGGCGATTGCAGGGCGAACAGCGCGAAATCGATGCGCTACAGCGCAGCCAAAATGCTGAAATCGCCCGGTTGAAAGCGGAATTCGAGCAGCTTCGCAAGACTCTCGAGTTGCCCGAAGATTTGTCCGCCGCCGCTGCAATGCTCGCCAAGAGCGAGGATCCCGAACTCGTAGCGCGACATGAAGCGCGTGTGAGCGGCGTGACGTCGCTTCAGTTTCAATGGTCGAGCTTCACGTCGAAGGAAGCGCAGGAGGATCGCGCATCTCTTGAAACTGAAGAGGCTGACGCCGCGCGGGCTCTGGAAAGTTATAGTGCAGGGCCGGGCCGCCGGCTCGCCACCTCCATTTCAAGCATTCGGCCGATCTTTCCCGATTCGGCCGACCCCGAGCGGACCGATCCGGAAGAGGCGCGCATCGGTGCGATCCGATTGGTCGATCGCGAAATCGTGCGACTCGATGGGCTGCTGTCATCGGCCGCTGCCGCGAGCCAGTCGATCAGCGTCAGGGATCAGTCGATCAGTCAGCAGCAGGCCCGGCTGAAGCTGTTGAACGAGCAGATCGCCGATATCGCCGGAGATTCGGCCGGGCTTGGACAGGCGCTGGCGGCGTTGCTGCCGCATGTCACCGATGATGTCTGTCCGGTCTGCGATCGGGCCTTCAATGAGGTGTCCGAGATTAGGTTGCGGACCCACTTGTCGCAGGAAGTGGCCCGACTGATTGGACAGTCCGAGAAGCTCAATTCGCTCATTGCGGAACGCCAACAGGTCCAGACGCGGCTTGCAGGGTTCGAGCGAAGCCGCAGCGCCGAAACCGCGCGCGTGATCACACCTATAGATGCAACCACGTACCAGCAGCGGCTGGCGACGCTGCGCACTGCCAAGGGCGAACTCGAAGCCCTTGCAGTGGAGACCGTACAGGGAACTGGGATCCGCAACCGTCACGCGACTGCAGCAAGCAAGGTCGCCCAGTTGCGCTTGCGCGATGCAACGAGCGCAGAAATTCGGAGCACGCTGTCGACTCTGGCGGAAACGATTGCCGAGCCGCCGATCGGCGAGGCCGAGACAACGCAGGATGCCTTGTCCAGACTGATCTTTGCGACCGAAACCGCACTCAAGACGGCTATCGCCCTGCAGGCTGATCGCAAAACCGCAGCGGAGACCATCGCGCGTCTGCTGGCACTTGCGTCTGAAAAGACCGAGCGTGATGCCCAGACGGCCAGGCGAACCCAGAGGTTGGCTCAACTGACTGCGGCGCAGCGCGCGGTGAAGCGTGAGCGAGATCTCGCGAGCAATCTTGGCCGCGCCGCGACTGAAGCGCGAAGTACTATCATCGGCCGTGTCTTCAATGAGCGACTGAATGCGATCTGGCGTGACCTGTTCGTTCGTCTCGCGCCAAACGAACCGTTCGTGCCCGCCTTCATGCTCCCTACATCGGGTGAGAAGACCGTCAACGCCATGCTAGAAACAGTGCACCGCGAAGGGGGTAGCTATGGCAGGCCCGGCGCGATGCTCAGTGCGGGCAATCTCAACACAGCAGCGCTTACGCTGTTCCTGGCCCTGCATCTGTCGGTGAAGCCAGAGCTACCATGGCTGCTCCTCGACGATCCGGTCCAGTCGATGGACGAACTCCACGTCGCTCAGTTCGCGGCTTTGCTGCGCACGCTCGCCAAGCGTGAAAAGCGGCAGCTGATCATCGCTATTCATGAGCGTCCATTGTTCGAATATCTGTCGCTGGAACTGAGCCCTGCGTTCGTGGGGGACAAATTGATCACGGTAGAGGTCAGCAAGTCGCCTGAAGGATCGACGCTTTACAGAACAAATGTCGTCGGTTTCGAGCCCGATCGATTGGTCGCATAGCGAGACACGGCGTTATGATTTTAGGCGAGGTTATTGTCGCCGAATGCGAGCTGTAGCTGGTGCTCATCCTCCGCGATTCTAAGTGACCATTTGCCTCAGGACAACTGTGGCCATCGATGGCAGGCCAATACCGATGCCCGCCTTTGAATCTCGGCAGCCTCCGCTCTGACGATCCAAATAGTGGTGATGAGGATTGCGAATAACGTCCTGAAGTAACTCATTTTTCCAGACCTGTCGCCTTACGGCGCGTCAAATGCTGTTACCGAAAGCGATTGTGGTCGAACGGTTCCGGAAGGGACCGCGTAAAGCGTATAGGTGAGATGTTGCGTGATGATCTGATTCGATGTTGTCTCGGTCTGCAGTTGCTCGACGCCAGGAAACTGGCCGACGGCGGCGGTATTGAAAAATGATCTGCAATCAGCTCGAAGCATGTCACCAACCGCATATTGGATGCGGTAGCTCCCGTCGGGGATGCCACGAAACTCCGCAGTAGCGTTATTGCTGACGTAGAACGATGCGGTCATCTTGTTCGAGAACGAATTACGAACTTTCACGATGGCCGGACCTCCAGAGCCATTCCTGATTTCCAGGACGTGGCCTTCCGACGACATGGAATTGCTGAATCCTCCCAATGCATCACCGTTTCTTGGGTGGGTGGCACAGGCATTCGCTACCGGAACCACCTTTTCGGGGGCGGCCTTGGTCGCTCGTGGCGGTGGCGTATAAGTCGACGTGTATGAATGCCGCGGAATTGGCTTCCCGGTCCACCAAGAGGAAATTTGATCCTGCATGAAGATGCCGACGATCAGCAGCGGAAGCGCTGCTGCCATGGCAACGTACTTCAGGCGCTCGACAGGATTGAATTGCCATGGGTTCTTAAGACGGGATCGCTTCGGGTCGATCCCAGCGTTCTCCAGTTCCTTGGACAATTCTGCTGCCCGAGCTGAGATCTCAGGATCCGATGCCTTTCTGGACATCTGGGCCAGGGAATAGGCGATGTTGACGTTCCCGCGCGACAGGAAGGCCAGGCAATTGTACCAGGTTAGCCTTTCCTCGGCCTCCTTCGAGTGTTCGCCGCCGAATCCGTTTCCCAGGATAACGCCGACCGTGTAGATCGGCCCCCATGGAAATCCCCACCATCCAGTGAACATTGTAATCAGGGACGACTTGAAGGCCTCTTTCCTGGCACATGAGGCGCAGAAAATTCCTTGAATGGGTGTCCTGACCGTAGCCAGAACGAAACTGTAGACACGGCGGAATACGACGTATCTTGGCTGGGCGGTTACCTGTCCGCAGCGGGAGCAGCATATTGGGTCAAGCTGCTTCTGCCTCACCTCTTCAGCCGATGCTTGGTAGCCTGAGCTGTCGTATTCGGCCCGAGACTCGGGATCGGATAGAATCTTATATGCTGCGTTCACATGCTGAAAGAGAGTCGCGGAGGCATTGCCCGAGGTGTCCGGATGCGTCTCCTTGGCCCGCTGCCTGAATGCATTCTTGATTTCTTCGGCTGTTGCCGATGGTGAAACGCCAAGGACGGCATAGAGCCCCTTGGGATCGCTGTTGCGCATAGTGTTGCCCCCGAACCCTCGTGACGGGCCTTGCCCAGCCCCCTCACGAGTATTCGAATATTGTCGAAAGCCGTGGATAGCAACGGAAATGCCGTTCATTAGTGAACATCGGGTTCGATTAAGCCGATAGGTCAGTCTTTCATAAACCTCTTCTGCTATTCCCGTTGTTTTCGGGGACTTGGATGTAGCGGAAATGGATCAACCGATTGCCACAGATCCGTGGCGCGAGATACGACTTCAAGTTCTCAAGCGCGACAACTACCGCTGCGTCTCGTGCTCGACCCCGGTGAAATCGTCGGAAGCCGACATCCATCATCTGCTGCCCAAATCGATGGGCGGGACGGACGAACTCTCGAATCTAGTCACCCTTTGCGACGGCTGCCATGCCGCCCATCATCCGAATCTGGCCGGCGGCCTTGCAAGGCGGGTTATCGAGAGATGGGCAGTCCGGCTGGCCCGCTGGTTGGATACCGATGGCCAGGTTTCCGAAGGCGTCGGCAATTTCGGCCCGGCTCTCCGCCTATTCGGATTGGATCGCTTCCGGCAAGGCCAATTGCCGATCGTGCTGGCGGCGCTATCCGGAAAATCGATCCTGGTGGTCAGCCCAACCGGATCAGGCAAGACCCTCTGCTTCCAACTGCCTGCCGTGCTCCGCCGCGGCCTGACCATGGTCGTCAGCCCTCTCAAGACTCTGATGTCGGAGCAGGTGTCAGATCTACTCGCCAGGAAAATTCCGGCCACCTTCGTAAACAGTGATTTGAACGCCGAAGAGAAGCAAACCCGGTTTTCCCATTTGGAACGGGGCGCGATCAAATTGCTGTATCTGGCTCCCGAGCGTTTTTTCGTCCGGAGCGAGGACGAGCGGGCACGGCTGAAGCAGACGAAGCCATCATTTATTGTCGTCGACGAAGCCCATTGCGTCGATCAGTGGGGCCGGGACTTCCGGCGCGAATACGGCCGCCTCAAGGAAGTCCGCGAAAAGCTGGGCGGCCCGCCGGTCTTGGCATTCACCGCTACCGCGGGGCGGGAGATGCAGCAGCGCATCCTGGCATCGCTGGGCCTCGAGGACGCCGAAGTTTTCGTTCGAGACGTTGACAGACCGAATATCGCGTTGCTCCGGTGGCGATGCTCGGTCGAAAAACGTGCGGAGGAAATCGCCTCTCTTCTGCGGTTGCCGCAGGTCCGAGGACAGAAGGCCATGGTATTCGTGCCGTCGACGAAGGTCGGCGAGGAACTGCAGGCTGCACTACGCAATCTCGGATTGGAGGTGCCCTTCTACCATTCAAGGCTGGGCAACGCGTGGGAACGCCAGGAACTCGTCAAGCGGTTCCTTGGACAAAGCAAGCCGCCCGTTGACCAGATCATCTGCACGAATGCCTTTGGAATGGGTCTCGATGTCCCGAAGGTGCGCCTCGTGATCCACTGGCAGCAATCAGCCTCGGTTGAAGACCAGCTACAGGAATTCGGGCGTGCCGGGAGGGACGGGAAGCCCTCCGTGGCGGTGATGTTCCACAATGGCTCGAGTATCGGCCGCGACATTTCGAGACTGCGTTTCATGGCCGAGAAGACAGTCGAGTCAGCGCAGGTTTCCACGTTTGACCGGCAGCAGATGCTGGAGCAGCGTTATCACCAGATCGACCAGGTCAGCGAACTGATGAGAACCCGGTCCTGCATGAGGGCGGCAATCTCCGAATATTTTCAGGGACCGAAATCCACCCGACGTCCGAACCTCTCCGTCAGAATTCTGGATTGGGCGTTCGGCGCCAAGTCGAAGACCGGGCATTTCCGGGCCTGCTGTGATCACTGCGATAAAGCGGAGATCAGACGGAGAGGGCAGATGGGATACGTGTCCAGGATTCTCACTCCATGAATGTCGAGTTGACACGTCGGATAGCCGAAATGAAGTTGTCGCCTGTTGGAGATCACCATGCCGTCAGAATCCCGCTCGCCACGACTCGCCGTTTTGATCGATGCCGACAATGCCTCGGCCAAGATAGCCGACGGTCTGTTTGAGGAGATCGCCAAGATCGGTGAAGCCAGCGTCCGTCGCATCTATGGCGACTTTTCGAGCGCGCGCTCCAAGACCTGGGCCGATATCCTTTCAAAGCACGCTATCATCCCTCAGCAACAGTTCGCGTATACAACGGGCAAGAACGCCTCTGATATCACGCTGGTGATCGACGCCATGGACCTGCTCCATAGCGGACGGTTTGACGGCTTCTGCCTGGTCTCATCGGATAGCGACTTCACGCGGCTTGCGGCCCGCATCCGAGAGCAGGGCGTCGATGTCTTCGGTTTCGGCGAACAGAAGACGCCTGAGAGCTTCCGCCAGGCCTGTCGCCGCTTCATTATACGGAGAACCTGTCGGTGGCCGAGCAAGCTGCCAACCAGGATTCCGCCCCTGTGAGCAAAGCTCTCAAATCCCCAAGTGCCGCGACGCCGATAATCAAGAAGATGATCGCCCAGATGGAGAGCGAAGACGGCTGGGTCTCACTCGGAGCCGTGGGCACCCAGCTTGCCAATCTGGCTTCCGACTTCGACCCGCGGACATTTGGTTTCCGAAAACTAAGCGATCTGGTGCGGAAGACGAATGCATTCGACATGGAGCATCCTGAAGGCGGCAGCATGCGTATCCGCATCAAGCCGACCGCAGGGGGTCTCACCCCGACGAAGAAGTCTCCTGGATCTCGGTCCAAGGGCTGAACGCGGGGATGGCGACGGCATGACTTATGCCTTGTTCCAGATGTGGTCGGACTTTCGGCAATCCTTGATCAGGAGGCATCAGTTCTATGTCGAGCAGGCGCAGAAGCGCTTGCTCTCGCAGTTCGAAAACATTGAGCCTGAAGCCGACAGGGCGGGCGAGGTATGGCTGAAAGAGCGCGGTCGGTACTTTGACCCGGATCGAGATGACGAGGGTAGCTTCTACGAGGCGGCAAACGACGTCCGGATCGAGTTCTACGGTCTCTTGAGTGATATGCGCGAGAACACTCGCCTGAGCGTTGTCGCCGGAATGTTCCATGAGTGGGACAAGCAGTTACGTGGTTGGCTGTCTCGCGAGATTAGGCACTGGCATCATGGTGATATTGCCGCCGCGAAAATGTGGTCGGTCAATTTCGATCAGATTGCCGAGTTATTAGAGAGCCTGGGCTGGCCGGTCCGAACCACGGATTATTTCAGCAAGCTCGATGCCTGCCGCCGCGTGGTCAATGTCTACAAACACGGCAAAGGCGATTCCCTTGATGATCTAAAGAGCCGATATCCGGAATATCTGCCCGATCCGTTCGAGGGATCTGGGCGGCCTCTCTCACACCTTGAATATCGAGACCACACGCATCTCAAAGTAAGCGACGATCAGCTGCAGGCGTTCTCTGATGCCATCGTTTCGTTCTGGCAGAATGTTCCCGAGAGCATCTACGACACACAGGTCGCCGAAGTGCCGGATTGGTTCGGCAAGGCCATCCAGAAGGATCAGGCCAATCGAAAACAGGCGAGGAAGAAATGATGAAAACGACACTCGCATTCGTTTTCGTAACCGCCCTCTCATGGCCTGCGGCCGCGGCATGTCTCGATCTCTCCAAGCAACCTGCGATTTCCGCATCCGGAGAACTGATCCGACCCATGTTCGCCGGGCCGCCGAATTTCGAGGATGTCCGCAAGGGTGACGCACCGGAGCCGTCCTACATCCTGGCACTGGATTCCCCGTTCTGCGTCACTGGGGATGACTTTCTGGAAGACGGGCAAACGATCGACCGAATCCAGCTCCTGGATGACAAGGGTATCCTGCTCAAACTAGTCGGCCATCCCATCGAAGTTACGGGCAACGATCCCTTCGGCGCTCACACCGGGCATCACCATGCCCCCTTGCTGATGGATGTGGTTTCCGCCTCCCTGAACGAAGTCCCCGCCGACGCCTCGTTAGCACAAACGACTGTGGAAGCGTTCTACCTGTATCTGGAGACCGGGGATGGGGCGTCGGCTGCCATGAATGTGGTCCCCGAGAAACGCGGTAAGGGGCCGTTTTCGGCGGCAGCGCTGACGAAATTCTATGGCAACCTGAAACGGCCGCTGAAATTGCTCGGGGTGACACAGTCATCCGAGAACCGGTTCAGGGCGAAATACACGTTCGAAACCCAAGATGGTAAAGTCTGCAACGGCTCGTCGATCGTGACCACAAAACAGGCCAGCGGCATGAACCTGGTGGCGTCGATCAAAGTAGAAAACGGATGCTGATCGGACCAGACGTCCACTCGCCTCTCGATCCATTCGCGGCGCCCGGCCGCGAGACTGCCCGTGCGATTATGCCGCGAGCTTCTGGGTTTATGCGGTCGGTCGCACGATGTCGCACAATCACGATGTCGCACAATGATGAGTCAGCACCCCGCGCAGGCACGTGGTGCTGGTCGATATCCACGGCAAGCAAACGGTTGCGGCTACGTGGAGGAGAGCGCGGTTCGGTCGACACCAAAGCGGAAGCGGTCACGGACGAAATCGTCAACACCGACAAGTTCAACGAACCCTTGGGGCTCTGCACCGTGGGCCGCAGCATTCCCTTCTCGGCGAACTCCGTTCAGAATGGGCCGTCGATTATTTTCAGAATGGGACGCGGGCGCTTGACGGCATTCTGCCGCCAACCTATTGAGTCCGCTCGGAACGCCGGGAGCAACGAGGCCTCGTGGCGGAGTGGTTACGCAGAGGACTGCAAATCCTTGCACCCCGGTTCGATTCCGGGCGAGGCCTCCAATACCCGGGCTCCCGCGCGCTCAGCGCCGGAGCCTGACGTTCTCATCGAAATGAACCGCGGTTCTGACGCGGCAAGCGGATTGGTTGGAACATGAGCGCTGATTTTGCCGAGCTTCGCGTCAAGATGGTCGATGGCCAGGTTCGCACCACCGACGTGACCAGCGCCCCACTGCTGGATGCCATGCTTTCCGTGCCGCGCGAGGTTTTCGTCGGTGAGCGCCAGCGCGATCTTGCCTATATCGACGAGGACATCCGCATCGCCGACGGCGCCGATGGCGCGCGCTATCTCATGGAAGCATCGCCGCTGGCCAAGCTGATGCAGCTGGCCGAGATCAACCCGACCGATTCGGCGCTCGATGTCGGCTGCGGCACTGGCTACGCTTCGGCCATACTGTCGCGGCTGGCGGGGTCCGTCGTCGCGCTCGAAAACGATTCGACGCTGGCGCAAACCGCGGCGTCGACCCTTTCCGGCCTGGGCTGCGGCAATGTGACCGTGGTCCAGGGCGCGCTGCCGCAGGGGCATGCGGCCAAGGCGCCTTATGACGTCATCTTTGTCGGCGGCAGCGTCGAGAAAGTGCCGGCGCCGCTGCTCGACCAGCTTGCCGAGGGCGGCCGACTCGTTGCGGTCGAAGGGCAGGGCAATTCCGCCGTGGCGCGACTTTTTTTTAAGGCTGGGGGGGTTGTAACCGGGAGACGGGCATTTAATGCGGCAATTAAGCCACTACCCGGGTTCGAACGTGAGCATGCTTTTGAATTCTGAATGATTTGGCCTTGCAGCAGAGGCTTTGTCATGGTCGCCTGCATTTGAACAATCGTTGCTGATCCCAGACTGGGGGCACTTTGGGACCGAGCGACAGGGAGCATTAAAAACACGCCACTCCGGCTGCTCTTAACGAGAAGTTGGCGCGGCGCGGTTCCCATGGGAAAACGAATGAGGGATATACCCGTGCCGTCTGTGTCCAAGACCCTTTTTGCCGCTGTCCTCGTTTCCGCGACCGCGCTGTCTCCCCTGACCGCCTCGGCGGAAACCATCTCCGGCGCACTGGCCAAGGCCTATCAGTACAATTCCTCGCTGAATTTATCCCGCGCCGGTGTGCGCGTTACCGACGAAGGCGTGGCCATCGCCAAGTCGGGCTGGCGCCCAACCATCAACGGATCCGCCGACGCGAACTATGTGAACACGCGCGCCAGCGGCGCCAACAGCAAAACATCATCGGCCAGCGTCGGTATTGTCATCAACCAGACCCTGTTCGACGGTTTTCAGACCAGGAACAATGTGGCGGCCGCGGAAGCCCAGGTGAAGGCGTCGGTGGAGAGCCTGCGTAACACCGAAGAGAACACGCTGTTCAATGCGGCCACCGCCTACATGGACGTGATCCGCGACCGGCAGATCGCGGTGCTGACCGAACAGAACCTGCAGTTCCTGACCGAGCAGGCGCGCGCCGCGCGCTCGCGTTTCGAGGTTGGCGAGGGTACGCGCACCGACGTTGCGCAGGCCGATGCGTCGCGCGCCTCGGCGGTGGCCTCGCTCAGCGCCGCCCGCGCGCAGGCATTGGCCAGCGCCGCAACCTATCACCAGGTGGTCGGCGACGAGCCGGGCAAGCTCAAGCCGGCTGCGCCGCTGGCGAAGCTGTTGCCGTCGAGCCTCAATTCGGCGATTGCCATTGGTTCGGCCGAACATCCGGCCATTCTCTCCACCCAGCATCTGGTCGACGCGGCCGCGTTTTCGGTGAAGTCGGCGGAAGGCGCACTGCTGCCGCAGCTTAGCGCCTCGGCGGGCATCTCGGATGACTATCTCAATCGCAATCCGAATGCCGGATCGAACGGCAATTCGACCTCGGCCAATATCGGCGCGACACTGACCATTCCGATCTATTCGGGCGGCCGGACCTCGGCGCACGTGCGGCAGAACAAGGAATCGCTGGGCGAGGCCCGCATCCAGGTCGATGTCAGTCGCGACCAGGTTCGCCAGGCCGTTGCCACCGCATGGTCGCAATACACCGCGGCACAACAGAGCGTCTCCGCCAACAGGCAGGTCATCGACGCCGCGCAATTGGCGCTGAACGGCGTCATCGAAGAGCGCAATGTCGGCCAGCGCACCACGCTCGACGTGCTCAATGCGCAGGCCACCGTCATCACCGCCAAGATCAGCCAGGCCAATTCCGAGCACGATGTGGTCGTGGCGAGCTATGCCATCCTGTCAGCGATGGGGCGTCTGTCGGTCGATCGGCTCGCCTTGCAGGTGACCAAGTACAAGCCTGAAGAGCACTACAACGCCGTCAAGGACAAATGGACCGGCCTGCGCACGCCGGACGGCCGCTAGGCCGCCGGTTGGAATTCTCGCGTCCACGCAGAACGCGATTTTTCGAAAACCCGTCCCGTTTCTTCGGCTTTGCGCTCTATATCCTCGTTTTGATGCAATTCCGTAGGGAAAGCGCTACGCGCTTTTCCCGGGGAAATCGTTTCGTACTTTTTCCTGGAATTGCTCTAATCTGTTGAAATCCCACATGTCCCCAGATTGGGGATTCTCGTGCGGCGATCCGTCGGTTACGCTGTCGCCATGATTCGATCCGGCTCGTGCCGGGGCGAAAGACCACAGAGGTCACAAGGGCGGCGGATGTGACGATGGCAACGGCAAGCAGCGCGCAGCGCGAACCTTCCATGGAAGAGATACTGGCTTCCATCAGGAGGATCATCGAGGACAGCGACAACGGCCGCAAGCAGCCCGGCGAGGCCGATGAACTGCGCCAGGACCTGGAGCCATCGTCGAGCGAGGCTCCGGCCACTGATGTCGATGCGTTTCGCGCAGAGTTGCATGCGGCCCCTGAAGTCAGGAAGCCGGTTGCGCTCACGGAAGTCCAGGCGCCGTCGCCCGAGCCCGCGCGCCCCGAGCCCGTGCACATGGAACAGCAGACACGTGCCGATCCCGCGCCCGCCAAGCCGTCGATGACGCTTGCCGAGGTCAGCGCCAGGATAGCAGCCGAGCCGGTTCCCGCCGTCAGGGCCGACGCGGCAATGGTCCCGCAGGCTGGGGCCCCGCAGGCCAGCGCGACAAGCGATGCCATCATTGCCGATTGGCGGCGCGAGATCGCGGCGGTCGGAGAGCAGGCAAGAGCGATACCGGACAGGAGCGTCCGCAGGCCGGTCGCCCAACCCGAGGCGCCCCAGCCCGAGGCGCCCCAACTCGAGGCGCCGACGAGCGAGCCGGTGGTGGAGGCCGCGTTCGAGCGGCCTTCTTCAAACAACGCTCCGGCAGGCACCGCTCAGGCACGTGCAGCGGTAACTGAAGCGCCTGCGGTCCGCGCCGCAATCCTTTCCGAACATACCGGCCGGCAGGTCGCTGCAGCCTTCGGCGAACTGTCCGACGCCTTTGCCAGCCGCAGCAAGAAGACATTCGACGAGATGGCCGAGGAGATGCTGCGGCCGATGCTGCAGGACTGGCTGGACAACAATCTGCCGACGCTGGTCGAAAGGCTGGTGCGCGAGGAGATCGAGCGCGTCGCGCGCGGCGCGCAGTAAGGCTCACGCATCGGTCATGGATGAAACGCCGCTGCGGAAGGCGGCGTTTTTCGTTTATGGCGTCCGCCGGATACCAAGGGCGAAGTTTTGAGCGGAGTGTGGGCATGGCCTTCCCACGGCATTCCGTTGAAATAGGCAGGGCCACGCCTATTTGCTTCTCATGAGCCGAGGCGGCGCTTGCGGTTGACTTGGCCCAGACCTTCCGATTTACACCGAACCAGCAAAAATCCCGACAGCGCGGACCATTTTCCCATGCTTGAAAAGACCTACGACGCAAAGACCGTCGAGCCGAAGATCGCCAAGACCTGGGAAGAGGCCGACGCATTTCGCGCCGGCGCAGGCGCCGAGGAGGGCGCCGAGGCCTTCACCATCGTCATCCCACCGCCCAACGTCACCGGCTCGCTGCATATGGGCCACGCGCTCAACAACACGTTGCAGGACATTCTGGTGCGCTTCGAGCGCATGCGCGGCAAGAACGTGCTGTGGCAGCCGGGCATGGACCATGCCGGCATCGCCACGCAGATGGTGGTCGAACGCCAGCTGATGGAAAAGCAGATCCACCGCCGCGATCTCACGCGCGAGCAGTTCATCGAGAAAGTGTGGGAGTGGAAGGCCGAATCCGGCGGCGCCATCTTCAACCAGCTGAAGCGGCTCGGCGCCTCGGCCGACTGGTCGCGCGAACGCTTCACCATGGACGAGGGCCTGTCCAAGGCCGTGCTCGAAGTGTTCGTCACCCTCTACAAGCAAGGCCTGATCTACAAGGACAAGCGCCTTGTGAACTGGGACCCGAAGCTGCTGACCGCGATCTCCGACCTCGAGGTCGAGCAGCAGGAGGTCAACGGCAATCTCTGGCACTTCCGCTATCCGATCGAGGGTGAGACCTTCGATCCGGAAAATCCGCAGACCTTCATCACGGTGGCGACGACGCGCCCGGAAACGATGCTGGGCGATACGGCGGTGGCGGTGCACCCGGACGACGAGCGATACCGGCATCTGATCGGCAAGAACGTGGTGCTGCCGATCGTTGGTCGCAAGATTCCGATCGTGGCGGACGAGTATTCCGATCCGGAAAAAGGCTCCGGCGCGGTGAAGATCACGCCGGCGCATGATTTCAACGACTTCGAGGTCGGCAAGCGCCACAAGCTGCCAGCGATCAATATTCTCACCATCGAGGCTGCGATAAACCTCAAAGACAATGAGGATTTCCTCGCCGGGCTCGAGGTGACGCCGGATCGCCAGGCGGTCTGGGACGATCTCAACGGGCTCGACCGTTTCGTCGCGCGCAAGAAGATCGTCGAGCTGATGGAGGCCGGCGGCTTCCTTGAAAAGATCGAGCCGCACCGCCATGCCGTGCCGCATGGCGACCGCGGCGGCGTGCCGATCGAGCCGTTCCTGACCGAGCAGTGGTATGCCAATGCGGCCGAGCTCGCCAAGCCGGCGATCGCCTCGGTGCGTGAAGGCCGCACCAATTTCGTGCCGAAGAACTGGGAAAAAACCTATTTCGACTGGATGGAAAACATCCAGCCCTGGTGCATCTCCCGCCAGCTGTGGTGGGGCCACCAGATTCCGGCCTGGTACGGACCGGACGGGCGCGTCTTCGTCGAGAAGACCGAGGAAGAGGCGCTGGGCGCGGCGATCGAATATTATCTGGCGCTGGAAGGGCCATGGAAGGCCTGGGTCGAGGACAAGCTCGAGAACTACAAGCCTGGTGAGATCCTGACCCGTGACGAGGATGTGCTCGACACCTGGTTCTCCTCGGCGCTGTGGCCGTTCTCGACTTTGGGCTGGCCGGACCAGACGCCGGAGCTGAAGACCTACTACCAGACCGACGTGCTGGTGACTGGTTTCGACATTATCTTCTTCTGGGTCGCCCGCATGATGATGATGGGTCTGCATTTCATGGACGAGGAACCGTTCCACACCGTCTATGTGCACGCGCTGGTGCGCGACAAGAACGGGCAGAAGATGTCGAAGTCGAAAGGCAACGTCATCGACCCGCTCGATCTGATCGACGAGTTTGGCGCCGATGCGCTGCGCTTCACGCTGACGGTGATGGCGGCACAGGGGCGTGATGTGAAGCTCGACCCGGCGCGCATCGCCGGCTACCGCAATTTCGGCACCAAGCTGTGGAACGCGACGCGCTTTGCCGAGATGAACGAAGTCGCCCGCAATGACGATTTCTGGCTGAACGACGCCAAGCTGGCGGTCAACCGCTGGATCCTGACCGAGCTGACGCGGGCCGCACGCGAGATCACCGACGGCATCACCTCATACCGCTTCAACGAGGCGGCCGGTGCTGCCTACCGCTTCGTCTGGAACCTTTTCTGCGATTGGTATCTGGAGCTGCTGAAGCCGGTGTTCATGGGCACGGACGAGGCGGCCAAGGCCGAAAGCCGCGCCTGCGTCGCCTTCGTGCTCGACGAGATCTACAAGCTCTTGCACCCGATGATGCCGTTCATGACGGAAGAGCTGTGGGCGCAGACGGCGGGTCAGGGCAAGGAGCGCTCCTCGCTGCTTTGCCACGCCGCCTGGCCGTCGCCGGACTTCGAGGACGCGGAAGCTGCCGCCGACATCAACTGGCTGGTCGACCTCGTCTCCGGCATCCGCTCGGTGCGTTCCGAGATGAACGTGCCGCCGGCGGCGATCGCGCCGCTGGTCGTGGTCGGCGCCAATGATGTCACGCGCGAGCGGTTGGTGCGCGAAGAGTCCGCGATCAAGCGGCTGGCGCGCGTCGGCGACATCTCGTCGGCTGACACAGCACCCAAGGGCTCGGCGCAGATCGTCCTCAACGAGGCGACGATCTGCCTGCCGCTCGGCAGCCTGATCGACCTCATCGCCGAGGCCGCCCGGCTGCAGAAGGAACTGGCCAAGGTGACCGAGGAAATCGCCCGGCTGCACAAGAAGCTGTCCAACGAACGGTTTGTCGCCAGCGCGCCGGCCGAGATCGTCGACGCCGAGCGTGAAAAGCTCGCCGAATACCGCGACGCGCAGGACAAGCTTTCGGTGGCGTTGACCAGGGTTCGCGACGCCGGTTGAAGGGCAGATTCGCAACCGGGCAGGGACCGGTTTCCCTTGGGTCAACTGCCTCAAAAACAGGCATTCCGCAGCGTTAATGTTGACGTAAACGGAAACTTTTAGCCCCATTGTTGCCATAATGTAACAACGGGGCCGTAACCCCCTGAAAATGGCTGTTTTTCAGCCTTCTTGGACGACTTTCCTTCATTTTCTGCTCCGATAGCTACACGTTGGGCCGCTTTTTAGCCTTGCGGTGCCTATCTGCATTTTGTCGAAAATACGTTTGGCAAGCATGTACATGTACGCCCCAAGAATTCGTTGTTGCACCGTTAACCTGAATTGGTTCTAGCTTGCTGCACTAGTTATTCGGGGAGGACATCCATGAACAATTTGCGTCTGAAAGCACTGCTGGGGGCGGGGTGCTTTTCGCTGGCTTTGATCGGTGCGGTAATGCACCCGGCTCACGCGGGCGGCTTGGAACGCGGCGGCTACGACATCGATCTGCTGTTCGATCCGGCGCAGGTCGCGACCGAGGCGGAAGCGACCTATGTGATGCCGGATCGCAAGTACGAGAATGCGAGGGGGCCGGGCGGAGCCAATCTCGGCTGGGGCACCTCGGCCGACGGCGCCGAGGGCTATTGGGTACCCCGCATCGGCGTCAAGGCCCAGGTTGTGCAGGGCGTCGACTGTATGTTCGACTATTCGCAGCCCTGGGGGGCCCATGTTGCGCCCGGCGTCTGGAACGGTGCGTTTTCCAATATGGAGACCGACATCAAGAGCGACAACTACGCGGGCACCTGCTCGTACAAGATGGATGCGGGGAAGGGTCAACTTCGCTTCATCGGCGGCGTCTTTTACCAGAAGGTCTACGGCTACAAGGAAAGCCTTGTGTCGCCCTTTGTGCCCGATTTCGGGGGCACGGGTCGCGTCGACTTGACGAGCAATGGCTGGGGCTGGCGTGCCGGCCTTGCTTACGAAATACCAGACATCGCATTGCGGGCGAGCCTCGTCTACAATTCGAAGGTCAAGCTCGACAACATCTCGGGCACTCTCGATCTGACGAATGTCGGCGGCCCCGTCATCCCGATTTACGGCTCTACCCAGTACATGCCGGATGTGGTCGAGCTGAAATTACAGTCGGGAATTGCGCCCGGATGGCTCGCCTTTGGCTCGATCAAATGGGTCAATTGGAGCGTTTTGCAAAGCGTCCCGATTTGTGCGGTGGGTACTCCTTCTGCACTGTGCGTCACGGGCGACAAAGTTCATTCAGCCCAGTTGACCTCTCTCGACCTGATGTATCGTGACGGCTGGACGGTTACAGGCGGTATTGGCCACAAGTTCAACGATCAGTGGGCGGCCGCCGGCCAGCTTTCCTGGGATCGTGGCACCTCGCACGGCTATGGCTCTCAGACCGATACGTGGACGCTGGGTGGCGGCGTGGCCTACACCCCGAAGCCCAATATCGAAATTCGTTTGGCAGGTGCGATCGGAGTGTTGACCAGCGGCCATTCCGGCATGGTGGTCGGAGACAATGGTTATGTTGCCGGCGACGATGCCAGCTATGACTTCGGCAATGATCTGGTTACGGCGTTTTCCGGGGGCATCAAGATCAAGTTCTAACTATCTGGAAATTCGAGAAAAAAGCCGGGCATTGCCCGGTTTTTTTGTTTGAGCCGGGATCGCCGGCGATGCCGTCATTAAAGCTGCGTTGCATATTAGCCGCACTGGGACCGCCTCGTGCGATTGTGACGTTTTGGCAACACTTTCTGAACAACCCCTGCGCTAGAAGTCAGGTCGAGGAAATTGCCCATTTCCCGCCATAAACCCGGCGCACCTCGATCTTGTCTCGGGACACGCGCCAAAAGGCTCGGCGATGGGACAGGCCGCACCGCCCCGCGGCAAGGAAGAGAATGGACGCCAAAGTCATTTCAAAGGCTAAGCTCCCTAGCCGCCATGTGACTGTCGGTCCGGCGCGTGCGCCGCACCGGTCCTACCTCTATGCCATGGGCCTGTCGGCTGCTGAGATCGCGCAGCCGCTGGTCGGCGTCGCCTCCTGCTGGAACGAAGCCGCACCATGCAACATCTCGCTGATGCGCCAGGCGCAGGTGGTCAAGAAGGGTGTCGCGGCGGCCAACGGTACGCCGCGCGAATTCTGCACCATCACCGTCACCGACGGCATCGCCATGGGCCACCAGGGCATGAAGTCGTCGCTGGTGTCGCGTGAGGTCATTGCCGATTCGGTCGAACTCACCATGCGTGGCCATTGCTATGATGCGCTGGTCGGGCTGGCCGGCTGCGACAAGTCGCTGCCCGGCATGATGATGGCCATGGTGCGGCTCAACGTGCCGTCGATCTTCATCTATGGCGGCTCGATCCTGCCCGGCAGCTATCACGGCCGCCAGATCACCGTGCAGGATGTGTTCGAGGCGGTTGGCCAGCACTCTGTCGGCAAAATCGACGATGCCGAGCTTCTTGAAATCGAGCAGGTAGCCTGCCCGTCGGCCGGTTCCTGCGGCGCCCAGTTCACCGCCAACACCATGGCCACCGTTGCCGAGGCGATTGGTCTCGCGCTGCCCTATTCCTGCGGTGCGCCGGCCCCTTATGAAATGCGTGACCGTTTCAATTTCGCCTCCGGCGAAAAGATCATGGAACTGATCGCCAAAAACATCCGGCCGCGTGACATCGTCACGCTGAAGGCACTGGAGAATGCGGCGACCGTGGTTTCCGCCACCGGCGGCTCGACCAACGCAGCCCTGCATCTGCCGGCGATTGCGCATGAGGCAGGCATCAAATTCGATCTCTTCGACGTCGCAAAGATTTTCGAGAAGACGCCTTACATCGCCGACCTCAAGCCGGGCGGCAAATATGTCGCCAAGGACATGTTCGAGGCCGGCGGCATTCCGCTGTTGATGAAGACGCTGCTCGACCATGGCTATCTGCATGGCGATTGCCTGACGGTCACTGGCCGCACTTTGGCCGAAAACATGGAACATGTTGCCTGGAATGAACATCAGGATGTGGTCCGCCCGGCCAACAGACCAATTACCCAAACCGGCGGTGTCGTGGGGTTGAAGGGAAACCTCGCCCCCGAAGGCGCGATCGTGAAGGTCGCGGGCATGACGGAGTTGAAATTCTCCGGCCCGGCGCGCTGCTTCGATTCGGAAGAGGAATGTTTCGAGGCGGTGACGCATCGCAACTACAGGGAAGGCGAGGTTCTCGTCATTCGCTACGAAGGACCACGCGGCGGCCCGGGTATGCGCGAGATGCTGTCGACGACGGCGGCACTCTACGGCCAGGGCATGGGCGGCAAGGTGGCGCTGATCACCGACGGCCGCTTCTCGGGCGCGACACGCGGGTTCTGCATCGGCCATGTCGGGCCGGAAGCAGCCGTTGGCGGCCCGATCGGCCTCATCCGGGATGGCGACGTGATTTCGATCGATGCCGTGAACGGCACGATCGAGGTGGCGCTGACCGAGGCCGAACTGGCGGCGCGGGCCAAGACCTGGAAGGCACGTACGACCGACTACCAGTCGGGCGCGATTTGGAAATACGCACAGACGGTCGGGTCTGCCCGCGACGGCGCGGTCACCCATCCGGGCGGTGCGAAAGAAACACACTGCTATGCGGATATCTGAGTTGTTGAAGTCAACACCAGAGTTGTTGAGGTCATCTGTCCTTCCGGCACTGGTCGCTGTCGCGATCTTTGGCGCCGTGGGCCAGGCTTTGGCCTTCGACGACAAGGTGTTCGACGACAAGACCGGCGTGAAGCCGCAGTCGAGCCCCTGGGCGGTGTTCCAGTTTGGCTTCTCCGCTTACAAGAACGGCCACAAGGAACAGGCCGCCGAAGCCTACAAATACGCCGCCGAAAACGGCCAGATCGGCGCCACTTGGAAGCTTGCCCGCATGTATGCCGAGGGCGACGGCGTGGCGCGCGACGACTATGAGGCGTTCAAGTTCTTCTCCGAGATCGTCGACCAGGATGTCGAGCCCGGTTCGCCGGAAGAAAGCTATGTCTCCGACGCGCTGGTGGCGCTCGGCGATTATCTGCGCACGGGTATCCCCGGCAGCCCGGTCACCGAGAACGAGGTGGCGGCCCAGGAATATTACATGCGCGCCGCCGCCAACTACCGCAACCCGAACGCCCAGTTCGAGATGGGACAGATGTTCCTGAAGGGCGAGGGCGGCGTGAAGGCCAGCGTCAAGCAGGCCGGGCGCTGGTTCCAGCTCGCCGCCGAGAAGGGCCATGCCGGCGCCCAGGCGACACTTGGCCATCTCTTGTTCCAGAGCGGCAAGATCGTTCGCGGCCTGGCGATGATGACCGCGGCACTCGAACGCGCGTCGCCGGCCGACCAGCCCTGGATCCGCGGCATGCAGGAAGAAGCCTTCGCCGCAGCCGGCGAAGCCGACCGGCGCACGGCGATTTCTCTGGCGGATGACATCCTGACCAAGGGCACCGCCAACACGGAACAGTAGGCGCCGACGGCACCTGCTGCGGGTTCTTGGCGAAAACGGGCAAGCGATTCTTCGCCCCCCTCTGCGCGCCGGACCTGTCTTTAGAGATCAGCTGATCAAAAAATCAGTTCTCAGTCGGCTCCGTCGGCACCATGCTTGGCGCGGGCGTCGAGATCGGCGTGACGTGCAGGTGCGGCGCCATCGTGTTTTCGGGGCAGCTGTCGCCGACCTTCGTCCAGGATGTGTTGTTGAGCACCATCTCGCAGCGGGCCAGATGGCTCTGGTCGGCAACCGTCAGGCAGGCGACCTGACCGACCGGATAGGATTTTCCATTGGCGAGACATTCCGGGGCGGCGACAGCCGGCACCATGGCGGCCGTGGCAATTGCCAAGCCGATCGGACAAACAACAAATCGAATGGTCATGGGAACCCCAGCCGCCATGATGATCTCCCATCATGCGCCCGAATGTGGCGATATGAGGTCCAGCATGGCGTGCCCGGCCTCGGGGCGCAGGGCCTCCCGTCAGGCCGACTGTAGCGCGAGATCGATCGCCACCGGCACGTGATCAGATGGCTTTTCCCAGGCGCGCACATGCTTCTCGATCGAGGCCGACGAGAATCGGTTGGCGGCTTCCGGCGACAGCAGCAGATGATCGATGCGGATGCCGTTGTTCTTCTGCCAGGCGCCGGCCTGATAATCCCAGAAGGTGTAGGTGTCGGGCGCATCGGTGACCGCGCGCACCGCTTCGGTGAAACCGAGGTTGAGCAGCCGGCGGAAGGCTTGCCGTGTCTGCGGCTGGAACAGCGCGTCGCCCAGCCAGTTCTCCGGAAACCGCGCGTCGATCGGCTCGGGAATGACATTGTAGTCGCCGGCCAGCACCAGTGCCTCTTCCAGCCTTAGTCGTTCTTCGGCCCAGCGCTCCAACCGCGCCATCCAGGACAGCTTGTAGGGGAACTTTTTCTCGTCATCGATCGGGTTGCCGTTCGGCAGATAGAGCGAGACGACCCGCAGCGCGCCCTTGTCGGTCGAGAACACGCCTTCGATGAAGCGCGCCTGCTCGTCGGTGTCGTCGCCCGGCAGGCCGCGATTGACTTCGTCAAAGCGCAGCTTCGACAGCAGCGCCACGCCGTTGAAACCCTTCTGGCCATGGGTTTCGACATTGTAGCCCAGCGCCTCGATCTCGGCGCGCGGGAACTGCTCGTCGACCGTCTTGATCTCCTGGAGGCAGACGATGTCGGGCGCGCTTTCGGTCAGCCAATGGGTGAGGTTGCCGAGGCGGGCGCGAACGCCGTTGATGTTCCAGGTGACGATTTTCATGGGCGGTCTATTCTTCCTGCGGCGGGTGGCGTTCGACGAGGCCGATCGTATTGCCTGCCGGGTCCTTTAGGAAGGCCATCCACTCGCTTTCCCCCGCCGGGCCGAATGTGCCTTCGGTGTCGCGATGGACAAGCGCTGGCGGCGCGGTGAAGGGGACGCCCGAGGCTTTCGCCTCGGCGTGGAAAGCCTCGAGGCCCGCAATGTCGAGATAGACCGTGCCGGCCGGCACACCGTCGGTGAATAGCAGACGCACATCGCCCGCCATGATGAAGGCGATACCGGGGGGATCGTAGCGGGCGTGAACACCCATGCCAAGGACATCGCGCCAGAAGGCCAGCGTCGAATCAAGGTTGCGTCCTGCCGACAGCGCGACCTGACGGACCGCGCCTATGCCAGGCATGCCGCTAGATGGAGAAGCTCGTGCCGCAGCCACAGGAGGCGACAGCGTTCGGATTGCGGATCTGGAAGGACTGGCCCATCAGATCGTCGACGAAGTCGATCACCGAACCGCCCATATAGACCAGCGACAGATCGTCGATCAGCACCGTGGCGCCGTCCTTCTCGATGGCGACGTCGTCGTCGTTGCGGGCGTCGACCAGGTCAAACTTGTAGGAAAAGCCCGAGCAGCCGCCGCCTTCGACGGAAACGCGCAGCGCCGTTTTGCCGGCCTCGCCAGAGACAATCTTGGCGATCCGCTTGGCCGCGGCCTCGGTCATATCGACTTTCATGGCAGTCTTGGCATCCGCGCCCATGGGCGTCACCTTGCTTTCGGTTTCACATGATAGGTATGAAGCGCGAGGGGCCAAGTCAACTAGATCAAGTCAACTGCGGCAGCATCAGCCATGACCAATGAGTTGGGCGACATCGGATTCGGCTATCGGCCGCGCGCGACCTATGCCACTGATCCAGCGCGCTCGCGTGGCCGGCTGTTCGATGAGGTCGAGAGCCCGACCCGCACGCCGTTCCAGCGCGACCGCGACCGCATCATCCATTCGACGGCCTTCCGGCGGCTCAAGCACAAGACGCAGGTCTTCATCGCCCATGAAGGCGACCACTATCGCACAAGGCTGACGCATTCGATCGAGGTGGCACAGATCGCGCGTGCGCTGGCGCGAGCGCTGCGCGGCGACGAGGATCTGGCCGAGGCGGTGGCGCTGGTGCATGATTTCGGCCACACCCCCTTCGGCCATACCGGCGAGGACGCGCTGAACGACAAGATGGCGGCCTGGGGCGGTTTTGATCACAACGCGCAGTCGCTACGCATCGTGACGCGGCTGGAAGCGCGCTATGCCGAATTCGACGGGCTGAACTTGACCTGGGAGACGCTGGAGGGCCTGGTCAAGCACAATGGCCCGCTGACGGACGCCGGCGGCAAAGGCCTGAAAGGGCCGGTGCCGCAAGCGATCCGCGATTATTCGGAGCTGCAGGATCTCGAACTCGACCGGTTCGCCGGCATCGAGGCGCAGTGCGCGGCAATTGCCGACGACATCGCCTACAACACGCATGACATCGATGACGGCCTGCGGGCAGGGCTGCTGACGCTCGATATGCTGAAAACGGTCTCGCTGCCGGGGTCGATCCTGGCGGGGGTCCGCGAGCGCTATCCGGTGCTTGATGACGTGCGCACCGGCCATGAGCTGATGCGGCGGCAGATCACCGCCATGGTCGAGGATGTTATAGTCTCGGCGACCGCCAATCTGGAGCGTGTCGGGCCGCGCAGCGCCGATGCGGTGAGGGAGGCGGGTGAGACGATGGTGACCTTTTCCGCCGAGATGGCCGAGGCCGAGAAGGAACTGAAGGCCTTTCTCTACAAGCACCTCTACCGGCACAAGGAGGTGATGCGGGTGCGCGCCGGCGCCGAGCAGATCGTCAGGGACCTGTTCGACGTCTATTTCGCCGATCCGCGTGCCATGCCGGACGGCTGGCGTGAGGGGCTGGACAGGGCCGAGGATCGCATCAAGGCGCGCAGTGTGGCCGATTTCCTGGCAGGGATGACCGACACCTATGCGCTCAAGGAACACAGGCGTTTGTTTGACCGCACCCCGGATTTGAGCTAGGGCGGGCGCGATTTTGCCGGCCAACGAGCCGGATTCGCCATAAAGCCGCCAGAGCAATACCCATGAACATCTTCGCCGATTTCACCGCGCGAGTCACAAAGGCTGTCGAAGCGCTTGATCTGAAAGACAAGGACGGCGTTTCGCCCGACCTGTCGCGCATTGCCGTCGAACCGCCACGCGACCCCAGCCATGGCGATCTCGCGACCAATGCGGCAATGGTGCTGGCCAAGCCCACCGGCCAGAACCCGCGCGCGCTGGCCGAACGGCTGGCGCTGGCGCTGCGTGATGACAAGGATGTCGCCGCCGTCGAGGTTGCCGGCCCCGGCTTCGTCAATCTCAGGCTCAAGGACGGCTTCTGGCAGGCGCATCTAACCGCGCTGCTCGGGCAGGGCCGCGACTATGGCCGCTCGACGATCGGCGCCGGCCGGAAAACCAATGTCGAATTTGTTTCCGCCAACCCGACCGGGCCGATGCATGTCGGCCATTGCCGGGGTGCTGTTGTCGGCGATGCGCTCGCCAATCTGATGGCCTTCGCCGGCTATGATGTCACCAAAGAATACATCATCAACGATGCCGGCGGACAGATCGACGTGCTCGGCCGCTCAGTTATATTGCGGTATCGGGAGGCGTTGGGCGACGAGATCGGCGAAATTCCGCCAGGCCTTTATCCTGGCGATTATTTGGTTCCTCTTGGCCAAGCATTGGCGAAAGAGTTAGGCCGGAGCCTGCTCCAAATGCCGGATGACGAGGCGCTGGCCATCGTCAAGGACCGCGCCATCGACGCGATGATGGCGATGATCCGCGATGATCTGGCGCTGCTTAACGTGCATCACGACGTGTTCTTCTCCGAACGCACGCTGCACGCCGACAATGCCAGGAAGATCCGCTTGGCGATCAATGACCTGACGCTGAAGGGTCATATCTACAAGGGCAAGCTGCCGCCGCCCAAGGGCGAGAAGCCTGATGACTGGGAAGACCGTGAGCAGACGCTGTTCCGCTCGACCGCGGTCGGCGACGACATGGACCGGGCGCTGGTCAAGTCCGATGGCGCGTTCACCTATTTCGCCGCCGATGTGGCGTATCTGAAGGACAAGGTCGATCGCGGCTTCGTCGACCTGATCTACGTGCTTGGCGCCGACCATGGTGGTTACGTCAAGCGGCTGGAAGCCTTGGCGCGGGCGATTGCCGGCGACGAGGTGAAGCTCACGGTTCTGCTGTGCAATCTGGTCAAGCTGTTTCGCGACGGCGAGCCGGTCCGGATGGGAAAAAGGGCTGGGAATTTCATCACGGCGCGGGAAGTTATTGAAGAGGTGGGCCGCGACGCGGTGCGCTTCATGATGCTGTTCCGCAAGAACGATGCGCCGCTCGACTTCGACTTTGCCAAGGTTACCGAGCAGTCGAAGGACAATCCGGTGTTTTATGTGCAGTACGCCTCGGCGCGCTGCCATTCGGTGTTCCGGCAGGCCAGCGAGCAGCTGGGCGAGGTGAATTTCGATCGCAACAGCCTCTCCGCCGCGGCGGCTTTGCTGACCGACGAGGGCGAGATCGGCCTGATCCGCAAGCTCGCTGAATATCCGCGCCTGATCGAGTCCGCCGCTCTTGCGCTGGAGCCACATCGGCTGGCATTTTATCTCTACGATCTGGCTTCCAGCTTCCACGGACACTGGAACCGGGGCACGGATAATCCGGACTTACGGTTTGTTAAGGTTAACGATCGTAAATTGACGCATGCCAGACTAGGGCTGGTGCAGGCTGTTTCGGACGTTCTCACGTCCGGCCTGACGCTGATCGGGGCCGCCGCGCCCACCGAAATGCGTTAGGTTTGACTAAAAAACCTGTCACCTTTTGCCCACATTGCGCTGGTAAGGGCCAACCCTGCGCGACGTCCATGGCGTCCGAATGAGTGCGAGTTCGGGAACAATAATGGCAGACAGAACCCAGCTGAGAGTAGCCGACAACAACGACATCGCTGACGATGATCCGTTCGCGGAACTGACCAGGATCATGGGATTCGACCCACGCCAGCCGGTCAAGCAGCAGGCGCCGGCCCAGCCACAGGCGGCTAGTCAGTCCACGCAAGGGGACGATTTCGACATCGACCTCGAAAAGGAACTGATGGGCGAGTTCGACGCGGGCGACAGCGCTGCCGCTCCGGTTGTCGAGGTTCATGAGCCGGCATTCGAAATGTCGGCTACGCATCCTGCTGACGACGATCTTGTGGCTGACGATGATCTTGCGCTGTCGCTCGACGACGATTTTCATCTGGACTTCACCGGTGCCGACGACCATGCGGTCGTCGCCAGCCATGCCGATACCGGCGCTGCCGAAGTCGCGCCGGCTGTCGAGCCTGCCTTCGACGTCGATTTCGACAATGCCGTCGCCAGTTCGCTCGAGGATGTTTCGCCCTATGAAGACGATCTGCCGATGGAGGACGAGCTTGCCGCGTCGCTCGATCGGGATTTCCGCATCGAGGACCATGCTGTCCAGATCGAAGACGAGGCCGTCGAGCCCCAGCATGCCGTTGCCGAAGTGCCGGTGGCTGTCGAGCTGGCCCCCGAGCTTGAATTCGATGATGCGGTCGCGCTTTCGCTCGAAGACGAGCTGATGCTGGACGACCATTCTCTGGACGACCATTCCGCGGATCAGCATCATGTGACCGCGACCGCGGTCGACTATCCAGAACCGGTGCTGGCCACCGCGCATGAGGCCCAGGCGATTTCCGACGAGGATTTCGAGGGTCACTTCGACGACGCCATGGCTGATGTCGATATGGATTTTGACGTTCAGGCGGACGAGCCGGTGGCCTTTCATGGCGCGGAAACGCACGAAATGCTCGTCGATGCCGCGGACGCCAGGGCCGACTTCTCAAGCGCTGAGGCCGTTTCGGATGATGCGTTCGATCTGAATTTGGACGACGCGTTTGCCGAGCCTGTCATAGAGCCGGTCGCCGAGGTCGCGACCGCCGCGGCCCAGCCGGTAGGTCCGTCAGCCATCATGGCCGAGCCGGTGCGGGCTCCCGTGGGGGACGAACGAAGCCTCGAAGACGAGTTGAACGCGCTTCTGGGCGCCATGACGGCGCGCACGGTGCCGTCGGCCAAGGAGCCTGTCGTGGCTCCCCCTGTCATCGCTCAGCCCTTTGTGGCTCAGCCAGCTGCCGCTCGTGGTCAGCAGTATGTTCCCGCGCCTGCAACGGCTGCCGAGGACCCTGCCGATCTCGTTGGCGATCTCGACTGGGATCTCGACGAACAAGCGCCCGAGGATTTGCATCCCTCCAGTGCGGCTCACGCTGATGCTGCTGATCAAGTCGACGTCGATTTCGACAATGATGCGTTCGATGCGGCCTTGGCCAGGAACCTCGATCCGCGTGACGAGGTCGCTTCCCAGCAGGCCGATTCCCTCGATTGGCTGGCCGAACGCTCCGCGCCGGCCGAGCCGACCCGGTCGTGGAGCCGTGTGACGCCGGTTCCCCAGCAGCCGGCATTCGCCGCGCAGCCGGCCGCCTCGATGGCGGCCAGGGCCGCCGCGCCTGAAGTGGCTCCAGCAGTGGCTGTTGTGCCCTCCTACCGTGCCCCCGAGCCGGTTGCGGCTGCTCCCTATGCAGCCCCCGCATCCGCGCCGCAGCAGCGACAGGCCCCGCGCTACGAAGAGATGCCCGATGTCGAAACGGTTGATGTGCCGGAGCGCGTCGTGGCGCTGGCGGACGATCTCGACATTCCGGAACTGCATTTCGAGGAAGATGAGCCGGCCTCGCCTGGCTATGACGATCTCGACGCCGAGTTCGCCAGCCTGCTGACGGAAATGAATTCGGTGGAGGTCGCGCCTGCTCCTGCTGCTCCCGCGAGCAGCGCTGCTTATGCCGACGAATCCTACAACGCCGGATTCACTTCGGGCTATCAGGCGCCATCCTATGAAGAGCCCAAGCCGGGTTATGACGGGGTCAAACCGGCCTACCAGCCGGAAGCGCGGACTTATGCGGCGCGTCCGGCGGAAATGCCGGCCCGCGCTGCTGCGGCGAACACAGGCTATGCCGACGCCGCCGACGGCTTCGACCTCGACAATCTGCCCGGCAGCCAGCCGGTTTCGCAGGCGGACGATTTCACCGTCGATGAACTCGACTATGATCCCGAACTGGACGAGGCGATGTCCGTTCCGGGTCTCGGCGAGCGGGAAGCGGCAAAGCCCGTGCGTCGGCGTGGCCTGTTGATGGCCGGGATCATCGGCGCTGTCGTGGTTGCCGGTGGCCTCGGTGCCTTTGCGCTGTCCTTCGGTGGCAAGCACGGCAGCGAAGCTCCTGTCATCGTCAAGGCCGACAATTCGCCGATCAAGGTCAAGCCGGAAAATCCGGGCGGCACCGTGGTGCCGAATCAGGACAACAAGGTCTATGACGCGGTGGTCAAGGGCGCCAAGCCCGCCGAACCCGTGCAGCAGAAGCTTGTCACCAACACCGAGCAACCGGTGGACGTGCAGGCGAAGGATCCGGCCCGTGCCGTCGATCTTTCTGCTGATCAGAGTGCTGCCGCCGGCGGCGCCGATGACGGCAATGCCGCGCCGACCGCAAGTGCTGCGCCGGCTGACACTGCCGCGCCGGCCGACAATGCGGCGGCGCCCGCGCCCAAGTCCGAAGATCGCATCGCGCAGGTGCTGCAGGATACCGACAAGGGCACCAACACCGATGTCGTCGCCGTTGCGCCGCGTAAGGTGAGGACCATGGTGGTCAAGTCGGATGGCTCGCTGGTGCCTCGCGAGGATCCGGCACCGGCCGCGCCGCAGGTTGCGGCGGCTGAGCCGAGCGATCCGGCGCCGCAGCATGTCGCGCCGTCGGCCCAGGCCGATGCCGACCAGACCGGCACCGTGGCGCCCGCCGCCGCCCAGGCGGACGACGAGCCGGCCCTCAAGCCGGCAGCCAAGCCGGCGAAGGCGCAGTCAGCCAACACGCCGGCCAAGGTTGCGATCGCGCCGCAGCGTCCGTCCGACCAGCCGGTCGACGTCGTCGGCGAGGTCAAGCCCGATCAGGTCGCTTCCATCGATCCGGCAACGACGGCGACCGGTGGCGGTTCGTGGTCGATGCAGGTTGCCTCGCAGCCGACGGTGGAAAGCGCTCAGTCGACCTACCAGGATCTGCAACGCCGCTATGGCAGCGTGCTTGCCGGCCGCACCGCCAACATCGTCAAGGCCGAGATTGCCGGCAAGGGCACGTTCTACCGGGTCCGCGTTGTCGCCCAGTCGCGCAACGATGCCATCAATTTGTGCACCAGCTACAAGGCCGCCGGCGGCAACTGCTTCGTGTCGCGCTAAACGCGTTCAACCATTCAAAGCCGGCGCGGCCCAAGGTCGCGCCGGCTTTTTCATGTGCCCAGCGTTTTTCATGTGCCAACCCTTTTTATGTGGAAGCAAGTCAGGTGCTTCCACGCATGTGTCCAGAGACGATTCCCTTTGGCTGCGCGAAGCCCTAAACTCCTGATATGACCGAATCAAAAGCCATGATCCTCGGCTGTGCCGGGAAATCGCTCACCCGCGAAGAAATCAATTTCTATCGCAATGAATGCCCATGGGCCTTCATCCTGTTTGCCCGCAACATCGGCGAGACCGAGCAGATCCGCGATCTGGTCGCCGAGATGCGCGACTGTATCGGACGCCCGGACGCGCTGGTGTTCATCGACCAGGAAGGCGGCAGGGTGCAACGCCTGCGGCCGCCGCTGGCGCCGAACTATCCGGCGGGCGGGGCGCTTGGCGCGCTGTGGCGCGACGATCACGACGCCGGCGCCCGTGCCGCCTGGCTGATGGCGCGTCTGCACGCCTTCGACTTGCTACGCTACGGTATCACTGCGGATTGCCTGCCGGTGCTCGACGTGCCGATCGAGGGCGCCAGCGACGTCATCGGCGCTCGTGCCTATGGCAAGGAGCCGCGCCCGGTCATCGAACTCGGCCGTGCGGCGGCGGAAGGGCTGATGGCGGGCGGCGTGCTACCTGTCATGAAACACATTCCGGGCCATGGCCGGGCCTTTGCCGACACCCACTTCGAGCTGCCGATAGTCAACGCCTCGCTCAGCGATCTGCAGCGGCATGATTTTGCCCCGTTTAGGGAGCTCAACGACCTGCCGATGGCGATGACGGCACATGTCGTCTACAGCGCCATCGACCCCAACAACCCGGCGACCACCTCCGGCAAGGTCATCGACGAGATCATCCGCCGCGAGATCGGCTTCGATGGCTTGTTGATGAGCGACGACACCTCGATGAAGGCACTTTCTGGGGATTTCCCGACAAAGGCGGCCTCGATCCTTGCGGCGGGCTGCGATCTGGTCCTTCACTGCAATGGCGTTTTCGAGGAGATGGCGGGCATCGCCTCGCGCACCAAAGGGCTTGAGGGCAAGTCTCTGGAGCGCGCAAAGCGGGCACTGACCTATATAAAGAAACACGACGCGGTCGAGGAAACCGAGATACGCGCTGAATTCGCCACCTATTTCGATGCGGTGGCCTAACCAAGGGAAGTGACAGGGACAGTGGCGGAAACATTGGAAAGCAAGGCCGCGAAGGCCGCACCGATGGACCGTCTTTGGGCCGAGAACGACGATTCGCGCGTCACCGGCGACCCGTCGCTGGTCGTCGACGTTGCCGGCTTCGAAGGTCCGCTCGACCTTCTCTTGCATCTTGCCCGCACCCAGAAGGTCGATCTGGCGCGTATCTCGATCCTGGCGCTGGTCGAGCAGTATTTGACCTTTGTCGAGACGGCGAGGGCGCTGCGGCTCGAACTCGCAGCCGACTATCTGGTCATGGCGGCGTGGCTCGCCTTCCTCAAATCGAAGCTCCTGATCCCCAAGCAGCCGGGGGAAGAGGGCGAAAGCGGCGAGGAACTGGCGGCGGTGCTGCAATTCCGGCTGAAGCGGCTGGAGGCCATGCGCGACGCGGCGGCGCGTCTGGTCAACCGCAACCGGCTCGGCCGCGACGTGTTCGCGCGCGGCATGCCGGAAATGGTCATCATCGAGAAGCGCAATGCCTATTCGGCGTCGCTCTACGATCTCTTGACCGCCTATGCCCAGCAGCGGCAGAAGCATGCGATCAACAATGTGACCATCGCCAGGCGTGGTGTCTGGTCGCTCAAGGACGCGCGCGACATCCTGACCCGCCTGGTCGGGGCTGTCAGCGACTGGACGACGCTGGAAAGTTTCCTGATCGTGTATATGACCAGTCCCGAGGAACGGCGCACGGCGATCGCCAGTTCGTTTGCGGCAACATTGGAACTGGTGCGCGACGGCACGATGGACTTGCGGCAGGATCAGACGTTCGCGCCGATCTATCTGCGCGGCCGCGTGCAGGCAACCAAGGCAGTCGAGGTGGCATCATGAGCGAACGCGCCAACGCTTCGGTTATCCCCTTCAAGGTGGATAATGGGCCGGAAGCGGGGGATCTCGACGAGGCTTCCGTCCAGAATCCGGTACAGAACCCGGCCGAGCGCCTGCATATGGCCGAGGCCGTGCGCATGGCCGAGGCGATTGTTTTCGCCAGCGCCGAGCCGGTCAGCGAAAAGCAGCTTGCCGCGCGCCTTCCAGACGGCATCAACATCGCCCTAGCGATGGCCGAGTTGCAGCAGGTTTATGCGCGGCGCGGCGTCAATCTGGTGCGCGTCGGTGACGCCTGGGCTTTCCGCACCGCAGGCGACCTGGCCTTCCTGATGAGCCGCGACACGGTGCAGCAGCGCAAGCTGTCGCGAGCCGCCCTCGAAGTGCTGGCGATCATCGCCTATCACCAGCCGGTGACGCGCGCCGAGATCGAGGATATCCGCGGTGTCGAGACGTCGAAGGGCACGCTCGACACGTTGCTCGAGACGGAATGGGTGCGCATGCGCGGCCGTCGCAAAACACCCGGCCGTCCCGTTACCTACGGCACCACCGAAACCTTCCTCGACCATTTTGCGCTCGAGGAAATCCGCGATCTTCCGGGCATGGAGGAACTGAAGGGGGCGGGCTTGCTTTCGGGCCGCATGCCGTCGAACTTCTCCATTCCGCAGCCGCCGGCCGACCCGGACGCGCCGACCGAGGACGAGGATCCGCTGACCGACATCGACCTCGAGGAGCTTGGCCTTTTGACGCCACGCGTCACGGAAGATTGACCGCAAGCGTCTATCAAAAGCGGCTTTACGTCTTTACATGCGCCTTTTGGTAGCGGGCCGCGTTGCCGAAAATGCGTGACATCCGCCAGCCTTTCATAAACTCTGTCGCGGTTGTGTTTGAATCCCAACGCGAAAACGCATAGATCATCGCCAGGGAAAACATTCGAGAGAGATTTGCTATGGGTTCATTTTCAATTTGGCACTGGATGATCGTGCTGGTCATCGTGCTTCTGGTGTTCGGTCGCGGCAAGATCCCCGAACTGATGGGCGACATGGCCAAGGGCATCAAGAGCTTCAAGAAGGGCATGGCCGACGACGACGTCGCCGAGGACAAGCGCACCGTCGAACACCGTGCCGATGAGACCGTTTCGGCCGTGAAGGAAAAGGCCAGCAAGAGCTGAGCCAAGAGTTCTAGTCGGAACAGATTGCCATGTTTGAAGTCGGCTGGACCGAAATGCTGGTGATCGCGATCGTCATGATCGTGGTCGTCGGGCCGAAGGATTTGCCCAACATGCTGCGCACCTTTGGGCGCACGACGGCGAAGCTGCGTGCCATGGCCGCCGACTTCCAGAAACAGTTCAACGAGGCGCTGAAGGAGGCCGAGCTCGACGATGTCAAGAAGTCGGTCGACGAGCTCAGGGGCCTCAGCCCGGTTGCCGAAATCAAGAAGCAGCTTGATCCGTTCCAGCAGGCGGCGGCCGATGTCCGCGCCGGTGTCGATGCGGCGATGAAGCCGAAGCCGGCCGCCGATCCGGCAGCGCCCGCCGCTTCCACGCCACAGGCGGCCGAGCCGTTGAAGAATGGCGCAACGGAAATGCCCGGCGTCAGCGGGCCGGAGGCAGCGCCGCCAGCCCCGATCTTCCCGGCAATGACCGATGAATCGGTGGTGGCGATATCGACAGTGCCTGCCGTGGCGCCGAAGGCAGCTTCGGCCAAGAAAGCCGCCAAGGTGGCACCCGCATCAAAGGCGCCGTCCAAGGCCGCGACTTCCGTGAGGCCCGCTACGGCGAAAGCCGCGCCCGCGCCCAAGACGTCGACAAAGGTCGCGACAGCCGCAAAGCCTGCCGCCACCGCTTCGACGAAGCCTGCCGCCGCCAACGCGACTGCTGCCAAAACCGTGGCGAAAGCCGAACCGAAGCCTGCTGCGGCGAAGAAGCCGGTGGCCAAAAAGACGGCTGGAGCCGCCAAGTGAGCGTTTCGGACAAGGAAAAGGACGAGATCGAAAAGTCGTCCGCTCCGCTGATGGAGCATCTGATCGAGCTGCGTCGGCGACTGATCTGGTCGCTGGGTGGCTTCTTCGTCGCCTTCCTGGTTTGCTTCTTCTTCGCCAAGCGGCTGTTCAACCTTCTGGTCGTCCCCTTCAAATGGGCGACGAAATGGGCGGGTCTCGATCCGCACAAGGTCGAGCTGATCTACACCGCGCCGCAGGAATTCTTCTTCACGCAGGTCAAGCTCGCCATGTTCGGCGGCATGGTCATCGCCTTTCCGCTGATCGCCACGCAGATCTACAAATTCATCGCGCCCGGCCTCTACAAGAACGAGCGCAACGCGTTCCTGCCGTTCCTGATCGCGTCGCCCATTCTGTTCCTGATGGGCGCCTCACTGGTCTATTTCTTCTTCACCCCGATGGTGATGTGGTTCTTCCTCGCCATGCAGCAGGTCGGCACGGACGACCAGGTGCAGATTTCGCTGCTGCCGAAAGTGTCGGAATATCTCAGCCTCATCATGACGCTGATCTTCTCCTTCGGCCTGGTGTTCCAGCTGCCGGTGGTGACCAGCCTGATGACGCGTGTCGGCATGCTGTCGTCCAAGGCGCTGGCGGAAAAGCGCAAATGGGCGATCGTCATTGCGTTCATCGTTGCCGCCGTGCTGACGCCGCCCGATCCGATGAGCCAGATCGGTCTCGCCATTCCGACCATCCTTCTCTACGAGGTCTCGATCTGGGCCGCGCGGTGGATCGAGCGCGACCAGGAAAAGCAGCGGCTGGCACGTGAGAAGCAGGACGCCGGTGAGACCGTGGCGGACAAAACGCCGGACGAGCCTCCAGCGCCGGCTGCTTCGTAAACAACAGGCAGCGCCGGAAAGAGCCCGTCGCTGCCCGGTCTATCTTGCATCAATCGAGGATGCGGTTTACGCCCTCTCGCATAGCTGAGGACGGATAAACCATGCTTGACATCAAATGGATTCGCGACAACCCGAAGGCCCTTGTCGAGGCGCTAGTGAAGCGCTCGTGGTCGGCGGCTGAGGCGCAGTCCACGGTCGACGGGCTGATCGCCAGTGACGAGGCGCGGCGCGAACACGTCACCGAACTGCAGACCAAGCAGGAGCGCCGCAACGCCGCCTCGAAGGAGATCGGCAACGCCATGCGTTCGGGCGATGCCGCACTGGCCGAAAAACTCAAGGCCGAAGTCGGCGAGATAAAAACCTTCATCCAGAATGGCGAGGCGCGCGAGCGTGAGCTCGACAAGGCGCTGAACGACGCGCTGGCGGTGCTGCCCAATGTGCCGCTCGACGATGTGCCTGTCGGCAAGGACGAGCAGGACAATGTCGTCAAACACATCGTCGGCAAGGTGCCGACGCGGCCGAACTGGGTGAAGGAGCATTTCGAGATCGGCGAAGCGCTCGGCATGATGGATTTCGAACGCGCGGCAAGGCTGTCGGGCTCGCGCTTCACCGTGCTGAAAAGCGGCCTGGCGAGGATGGAACGCGCCATCGGCCAGTTCATGCTCGACCTGCACACGACCGAGCATGGCTATGAGGAAGTGATCCCGCCGCTGATGGTGCGCGACGAGGTGCTTTTCGGCACCAACCAGTTGCCGAAGTTCGAGGAAGACCTGTTCTTTGTGAAGCACGGGGAGGGCAGGCTTGGCCTGATCCCGACCGCCGAAGTGCCGCTGACCAACCTGGTGCGCGAGGAAATCACGGCGCACGAAAAGTTGCCGCTGCGCTATACCGCACTGACGCCGTGTTTCCGCTCGGAGGCAGGCTCGGCAGGCCGCGACACGCGCGGCATGTTGCGCCAGCACCAGTTCTACAAGGTCGAACTGGTGTCGATCACCGATCAGGAATCCTCGCTCGCCGAGCATGAGCGGATGACTGAGTGTGCCGAGGAAGTGCTGAAGCGGCTGGAATTGCCGTTCCGCACCATGGTGCTATGCACGGGCGACATGGGCTTTGGCGCGCGCAAGACCTATGACATCGAGGTCTGGCTGCCCGGCCAGAACGCCTATCGCGAAATTTCGTCCTGTTCGGTCTGCGGCGATTTCCAGGCGCGGCGCATGGACGCCCGCTACAAGGACAAGGACGGCAAGGGCAACCGCTTCGTCCACACGCTCAACGGTTCGGGCACCGCTGTCGGCCGCGCGCTCATAGCTGTCATCGAAAACTACCAGAATGAGGATGGCAGCGTAACCATTCCTGAAGTGCTGCGGCCTTACATGGGCGGTCTGGCAAAGATCGAAGCGAAATAATGCGCATTCTTCTGACCAATGATGACGGCATTCATGCCGAGGGCCTGGCGTCGCTCGAGCGCGTCGCCCGCACGCTGTCCGATGATGTCTGGGTGGTGGCGCCGGAGCAGGATCAGTCCGGCTATGCGCATTCGCTGTCGATCTCGGAGCCACTGCGGCTGCGCAAGATCGGCGAGAAGCATTTCGCCGTGCGCGGCACGCCGACCGATTGCGTCATCATGGGGGTGAAGAAGATCCTGCCCGGTGCGCCGGACCTGATCCTGTCCGGCATCAATTCCGGCGCCAACATCGCTGACGACGTGACGTATTCGGGAACCGTCGCTGGCGCCATGGAAGGCGCGCTGCTCGGCATCCGCTCGATTGCACTCAGCCAGGGATACTCCTATGTCGGCGAGGATCGCGTCGTTCCCTACGAGACTACCGAGGCGTTGGCGCCGGCACTGCTGAAGAAGCTCGTCGCGACGCCATTGCCGGACGGCGTGCTGCTCAACGTCAATTTTCCCAACTGCCTTCCTGAAGAGGTCGCCGGCACGGTGGTCACCACGCAGGGCAAGCTCGTGCACAGCCTGTGGGTCGATGAGCGCCGTGACGGGCGCGGCCTGCCTTACTACTGGCTGCGCTTCGGCCGCGAGCCGGTCGAGGGCAAGCAAGGCACCGACCTCTACGCGCTGCGCAACCGCCTGGTGTCGGTGACGCCATTGCAGCTCGACCTCACCGCGCATGAGATCCGTGACCAGCTGAGCAAGGCGCTTGCATGAACCTGCCAATCGATGACCGCGAAGGATTTGCCGCTTTCCTGTTGCGCCTGCGCGGCAGGGGAACGGTGCCGAAGGCGCTCATCGCGGCATTCGAGGCGACACCACGGCGCGGTTTCCTGGCGCCCCATTTCCACCAGATCGCCTGGTCGGACCGCATGCTGCCGATCGAATGCGGCGAGGCGATCGAAGGCGCCGACATGCAGGCGGCGGTGATCGCGGCCCTTGCCATCGAAGCGGGAAACCGCGTGCTCGAGATCGGCGCCGGTTCCGGCTATACTTCGGCGGTGATGTCGCGGCTGGCGGCGCGCATCGTGACCGTCGATCGCTACAAGACGCTGGTCGAACAGGCCAGGCAGCGTTTCGAGGCGCTCGGCATCGGCAATGTCATCGTCCGCCAGGCGGATGGCTCCGGCGGCTTGCCGGCCGAAGGACCGTTTGACCGCATCGTTGCCTGGGCGGCCTTCGACAGCTTGCCGCGCTTCCTGCTTGACCAATTGTCGAGCGGCGGCATCGTCATTGCGCCGATCGGGCCGGAGGAGGGCGAGCAGGTGCTGGGCAAGCTGACCAAGGTCGGCAGCCGTTTCGAGCGCGAGGACATCGGTATGGTGCGGCTGCAGCCGATCCTGCGCAGCGTCGCGGCCGTTCTCTAGTTTTCCAGCACAGCGCTGGCTCACGGTCGAACATCTAATTCGACCTTGTGATCCACACCGCCAACCGTCCTCAAATGTTTTAAGAAAATTTTCGTCGGATTCTAATGGGTTAACCGCCCAGTAACATTAACGCGCTTTAATCCTGTCTCAGTTGGTGAGAGTTTTGTGCGGGTTAGTGCGATGCAACTCAGTGTTTTGAAGGCAAACAGTCGCAATCTGGCGCGGGGCTGCGCTGTTCTCATGATTGCGGGCGCGGCCGCCGGGTGCAGTTCCCAGGCTTCGCGGTTCAACAGCGTCGACGATGTCTTCACTTCCTCGACCAACAATCAGCGCGCCATCATCAACAAGCAGGATGCGGCGCAGCCCTTTCCGGGCGATGTCTCCGCCGCTCCGCTTGACGGCAGCCACACCCAGTCGGTCAGCCGCTCCAGCCTCGAACCGGTTTCGAGCCGGCCGTTGCCGCCGCCCGTTTCAGCCCAGGCCGCGCCGGCACTCGCGCCTGCCGCCAATCCGGTGCGTGTCGCATCGGCGCCAGCGATGGTTCGTCCGGCTCCGCATGTCGACAGGACCACAACCGGCACTATCGATCCGGCTGCGAAACCGTTCAAGAATGCCCAGCCCGACGCGCCGAAGATGGCAGAAGCGGGCAGGCCGCACGCGACTGAGATCGTCGTTCGCGACGGCGAAACGATCAATGGCATCGCGCAGCACTACAAGGTGCCGGCCGACGTCATCATGAAGGTGAACGGTTTAAGCGCAACCAAAGGGCTGAAGACCGGCCAGAAGTTGGTCATCCCTGCCTATGCGTATTCGAGCAAGGCCGAACCGAAGGTCGCCGACGCAAAGCCGGCGAAGGATGGCAAGCATGATTTGCCGGCCACCGCGCCGGACAAGGTCGCCGTCCTGCCGCAGCAGCCGAAACTCAAGGAGGGCAAGTCCGCCGCGCAAGTCGATGCGTCGGCCGCCGCGAGCCAGCCCAAGGAGCCCAAGCCCGCGCAGGTGGCCAAGGCGACCGGTGCCGCCGGAACCTATACCGTCCAGTCGGGTGACACGATGTCCTCGATCGCCAGGAAGACCGGCGTCGGCGTCGTTGCGCTGAAGCAGGCCAACGGCATGAAGGACGGCTTGCTCAAGATCGGCCAGGCCCTGAAGGTGCCTGCCGGCGGAACCGCGACGGTCGCCAGCGCCAAGCCGGCGAAGGTCGATCCGGTTACCACGGCAACCACGCAGCCGCCCGCAAAAGCCACGCCGTCGGAAACGCTGGCATCCTACACGCCGCCGAAGAAGGACGCGAAGGTCATTCAGCAGGCCGAGGACGACGACGCGGTGGCGCCGGATGCCACGGGTATCGGCAAGATGCGCTGGCCGGTGCGCGGCCGGGTGATCTCCGGTTTCGGATCCGGCAAGGACGGCGTCGACATCGCCGTGCCCACGGGCACGCCGATCAAGGCAGCCGAGAACGGCGTCGTCATCTATGCCGGCGACGGGCTCAAGGAATTCGGCAACACGGTGCTGGTGCGCCACGAGAACGGCCTGGTCACCGTCTACGGCCATGCCAGTTCGATCGAGGTTCAGCGCGGCCAGAAGGTCAAGCGCGGCCAGGAAATCGCGCTCTCGGGCATGAGCGGCACGACGGACTCGCCGAAGCTGCACTTCGAAGTGCGCAAGAACTCGGCCCCGGTCGATCCGTCGGGTTATCTCGAATAGAATAAAAAAGGCGATTTGCGGGCCGTCTGACCTCCAGTCCGGCCCGCCGGCTCAGCCCGTTCCGCAAGGAGCGGGCTTTTTCAGTGACTTTTCCTGACCATGGTCTTGCCCCAAAACCGGCCTCCACTTTTCGGGATCATGGTCTAATCCTTGAGCGGTTTGCCAAGCCGGCCGGCCAGATCCTGCGTGAACTGCCAGGCGACGCGGCCCGAGCGGCTGCCGCGCGTCGTCGCCCATTCCAGCGCCTCTGCACGCAGCTGCTCGGGGTCGATGTCGAGGCCGTGATGGCTGGCATAGCCGTTGATCATCTCGAGATATTCGTCCTGCGAACATTTGTGGAAGCCGAGCCAAAGTCCGAAACGATCGGATAGCGAGACCTTTTCCTCGACCGCTTCGGAGGGGTTGATAGCGGTCGAGCGCTCATTGTCGATCATGTCGCGCGGCAACAGATGGCGGCGGTTCGAGGTGGCGTAGAAGATGACGTTGGCCGGGCGGCCTTCGACGCCGCCTTCCAGTGCCGCCTTCAGCGACTTGTAGGAGGTGTCGTCATGATCGAACGACAGATCGTCGCAAAACAGGATGACGCGGAAGGGGGCCGCCTTCAGCAAACCCATCAGCTTCGGCAGCGTGTCGATGTCCTCGCGGTGGATCTCGATCAGCTTGAGCGGCAGGTCGGATTTGGCCCTGACATTGATCTCGGCATGCACGGCCTTGACCAGCGACGATTTGCCCATTCCGCGCGCGCCCCACAACAGCACGTTGTTGGCTGCAAAGCCGGCGGCGAAGCGCTCGGTGTTGTCGACGAGGATGTCGCGGACACGGTCGACTCCGCGGATCAGGCCGATGTCGACACGGTTGACCTTGCGCACCGGCTCCAGATAGCCGGGATCGGCCTGCCAGACGAAGCAGTCGGCCTCGCCGAGGTCGGTTTCAGGCACCGGCGGCGGGGCGAGGCGGCCGACGGCCTCGATCAGGCGGTCGAGTTTCTTGTTGAGGGTGTCGATGCTGCTGTCGGTCATTTCAGGTCTTTTTTGGTTCGTTTCCTGGGGCGGGGAGGTGGGGGCGTTCGATTCCGTCGGGTTCGAAACCGGTTCCAACCGTTTGTTCGAACGTGATCTTTTCGGAAAACCGGCTCGCGCTTTTCGCGGTCATGCTCTAACACGGCCCGACAAGCCCGAAAAGCAGCCGATTTGGCTCGCCGCGCAGTTGCATTGACAACTTTACCGACTATATTCCGGCCAAATTTCAAGGGGCCGCCAAACTCCGCAGGACGGTTGGCTGCTGTTTTCAAAATTCAGGAGTACTTTCGATGTTCGTGACACCGGCATACGCCCAAGGCATCGGCGGCGCCTCTCCCGATATGCTCATCAGCATTTTGCCGTTTGTCCTGATTTTCGTGATCATGTATTTTCTGATCATCCGCCCGCAGCGCACGCAGCTGAAGAAGCGCGGCGAGATGCTGGCGGCGGTCCGTCGCGGCGACACGGTCGTCACCGGCGGCGGTTTCGTCGGCAAGGTGACGAAGGTGATCGACGACAACGAGCTCGAGATCGACCTTGGCGGTGGCACCAAGGTCACGGCGCTGCGCTCGACGATCGCCGATGTGCGCGTCAAGGGCGAACCGGTGGCCAACCAGAACGCCAAGAAGTAATCCAATTCCAGGCGGAGCGATCCGCGGACACGCTCTGACGGACGACGCCATATGCTGTATTTTTCGCGCTTCAAGATGATCCTGATCTGGGTGGCAGTCGCCATCACAGTGATCCTCGCCGCGCCCAATCTGTTCCCCGCCAGCACGCTGGCCCAGCTGCCGAGCTGGGTGCCGAAGCGGCAGATGACGCTCGGCCTCGATTTGCAGGGCGGTTCGCACATCCTGCTGGAGATGAACCAGAACGATCTTATCAAGGATCGGCTGGAGACGACGCGTGACGAAATCCGCACGCTGCTGCGCGACGCCAAGATCGGCTATACCGGCCTTGCCGGCACCGGGCGGACCTTGCAGGTCCGCATCACGGATCCAGCCCAACTCGACGCCGCAAAGATGGCCTTGAAGACCTTGACCGACCCTGTCGCCGCCGGCCTGTTCACTGGCGGCTCCATCCAGGAAATGTCGCTGGACGAGTCCGAGCCGGGCCTGCTCAAGTTCACCGTCACCGACGCCGGCATCAAATACCGTACGTCCACCGCATTGGCGCAGTCAATCGAGGTGGTCGAGCGCCGCGTCAACGAACTTGGCACCACCGAGCCCATCGTGCAGCGGCAAGGCGACGACCGCATCCTTGTCCAGGTGCCCGGCCTGCAGGATCCGCAGCGGCTGAAGGAAATCCTTGGCCAGACCGCGAAGCTGACCTTCCAGATGGTCGACCAGTCGATGCCGGTGCAGGACGCGATGAAGGGGCGCCCGCCCGCCGGCTCGTCGGTGCTCTACTCCCAGGACGATCCGCCGGTTCCATATCTGATTGAAAACCGCGTCATCGTTTCGGGCGAGAACCTCGTCGACGCGCAAGCGACGTTCAATTCGCAGAACAACGAGCCGGTGGTTTCATTCCGCTTCGATTCGAAGGGCGCCGCGCGCTTTGGCCAGGCGACCTCGCAGAATGTCGGCAAGCTGTTCGCCATCATCCTCGACAACCAAGTGATTTCGGCGCCGCAGATACGGGAACCAATCCTCGGCGGCACCGGGCAGATATCAGGCAATTTCACTGCCCAGAGCGCCAACGATCTCGCCGTGCTCCTGCGCGCCGGCGCGCTGCCGGCAACATTGACGGTGATCGAGGAACGCACTGTCGGTCCGGGCCTCGGCCAGGATTCGATCCATGCCGGCAAGGTCGCCGGCATCATCGGCTCGATCCTCGTCGTCGCCTTCATGTTCGTCGCCTACGGCTTCCTCGGTTTCCTCGCCAACATCGCGCTGGCGGTGCACGTGGCGATGATCGTCGGTGTGCTGTCGCTGCTCGGCGCGACGCTGACCTTGCCCGGCATCGCCGGTATCGTGCTGACCATCGGCATGGCGGTCGATTCCAACGTGCTGATCTACGAACGCATCCGCGAGGAACGACGTGCCGGCCGCTCCGTGATCCAGGCGATCGACACCGGTTTCACCAAGGCGCTGGCGACCATCGTCGATTCCAACGTCACATCGCTGATCGCCACCGTGGTGCTGTTCTATCTCGGCACCGGACCGGTGAAGGGCTTCGCCATCACCTACGCCATCGGCATCTTGACCACGGTCTTCACCGCTTTCACCTTCACCCGCCTGCTGGTCTCGATCTGGCTGCGTCGGGCTCGCCCGAAGGAGTTGCCGAAGGCGCCGGTGACTTTCATTCCGCCAGGCACCAAAATTCCCTTCATGGGTATCCGCCGGTGGACGTTCGCGCTGTCGAGCACATTATCGATTCTGTCGGTCGTGCTGTTCATGACCGTCGGCATCAATTACGGCATCGATTTCAAGGGTGGTTCGCTGATCGAGGTGCAGTCCAAGAGCGGTGATGCCAATCTTGGTGACATCCGCAACCGATTGACGGAACTCAACATCGGCGAAGTGCAGGTGCAGCAGTTCGGCGCGCCGAATGACGTGTTGATCCGCGTCGGTACGCAAGATGCCGGTGAAAATGCCGAGCAGACCGTGATCGACAAGGTGCGCGGTGAGTTGCAGGACCAGTATGATTTCCGCCGCGTCGAAGTGGTGGGTCCGACCGTTTCGGGCGAACTGGCCAAGCAAGGCACCATCGCGATGATCGTCGCGCTGGTCGGCATCCTGGTCTATGTCTGGTTCCGTTTCGAATGGCAGTTCGCTGTCGGTGCTATCATCGCGACGGTGCACGATGTGGTCATGACGCTCGGCTTCTTCGTCATCAGCGGGCTTGAATTCAATCAGTCATCGCTGGCGGCAATCCTGACCATCATCGGCTATTCGCTGAACGACACGATCGTCGTCTATGACCGTGTTCGAGAGGATCTGCGAAAATACAAGCGAATGCCGCTGCCGCAGCTTCTTAACAACGCCATTAACGAGACGCTGTCGAGAACGACGCTGACGTCCGTGACGACCAGCTTGGCGCTGTTGGCGCTGGTGCTGTTCGGCGGTGAGGTGATCCGCTCGTTCACGCTGGCGATGCTGTTCGGCGTTGTCTTCGGCACCTATTCGTCGATCTTCATCGCCGCACCATTGCTGATCCTGTTCAAGCTGCGGCCGCAGGCTTCAGCCGACGAGGAGAAGCCGGTCAGCGGCGGCAAGGCGGTCGCGACCTGACGCGCGGCCCCGAAGGGGTGACAGAGTGGTGACCGGCAAAGGCATTGTCATCCGCGAGGCGCATTTCCCTGGCCGCGCGCCAATCGAGGCCTACGGCAATGGCGGGTTCCGCTTTGCCGACATGTCGCATCGCGGCTCGCTGCTATGCCTGCCCACAGGCATCCATGGCTGGGAGCCGGCAGATCCCCTGGCGCTTACCGTCGCGGATTTCGATAGGCTGCTGGCAGAGGCCGGCAAGGTTGAGATCCTGCTGGTCGGCATGGGCAGGGATTTGAGGCCATTGCCGGCGGCGCTGCGAGCGGCGCTGAAGGAAGCGGGCATTGCGTCCGATCCGATGTCGACGGGTGCGGCGGTGCGGACCTACAATGTCCTGCTGGCGGAAGACCGCGCCGTGGCTGCCGCGCTCATCGCCGTCGATTGATATGTCGCAGAATGCCAAAATTGTCATGGACGCGGTGCGCGCCGCCGACCACGACCGCTACCTCACAGCGCTCTATGCGCCGGCCGAAAAGCGCGATGCGCTGTTTTCGCTTTACGCTTTCAATGCCGAAATCGCCGGCATCCGCGACCGCATCCACGAGTCGTTGCCGGGCGAGGTACGGCTGCAATGGTGGCGTGACCTCATCGCCGCCGACAATGATGGCGCAGGCATTGGCCATCCCGTCGCCGATACGCTGAAAGCGACAATTTCCGCCCATCGCCTGCCAAAGCTGGCGTTCGACAACATGCTCGAAGCGCGCATCTTCGATCTCTACGACGATCCGATGCCGTCGCGCACGGATCTGGAAGGCTATTGCGGCGAGACGGCGGCCGCGCTCATCCAGCTTGCGGCGATGGTGCTCGATCCCGTCGAGGCGCCTCGCTTTGCCGAACTGGCGGGCAGGGCGGGCTGTGCGCAGGCGATGACCGGCCTCTTGCTTCTGTTGCCGCGGCACCGCAAGCGCGGGCAGTGTTTTATCCCGGCCGACATTCTGGCGGCGGCGGGGTCTTCGTCGGAAGAGTTCGTTGCCGGCGATGGCGGGCCTGGCGCGGAGCGCGCCTTGGCGGCTTTGGCCGCGCTGGCGCGCGAACACCTTTCCGCTTTCGAGCGGGGCGCTGCCGCGCTGCCGGTGTCGTTGCGTCCGGCATTCCTGCCACTGGCCCTTTCGCGTGCCTATCTCGACAAAATGGAAGGCTCTCGCCCGCTCGAGGGCGTCGTGCGGCTATCCGCCTTGCGCCGGCATTGGCTGCTGTTGCGGCGGGCGAGCAAGGGCTGGCCCGCACTTTGACGTAAACGTCATTCGTGTTAAGGATTCGGCCGCGCCGAGAACTGTCGCCAAAGACGACAGGCCGGCCCGGAGGAAATCCATGAGCCTGCCCGTTCTGGTCGCGATCGTCGTCCTTGGCATTGCGCTGTCGGTTGCCGCGGTGCATTTTACCGGCGGTAGCAAGACGGCCACGCTGGCCAATGCGGATCAGGCGTTGAGCCGTTTCGCCGAGGATTACCCTGACGAGATGGCTGCGATAGTCCGCCTGACGGCGGATGCCAAAACAGCATTTCTGGACCTTGGACGAGGGCGCGTCGGCATCGTTCACAGCATCGGCGACTGCTTTTTGACCCGTATGGTCACGGCTGACGACGCAAAGGTGTCCAGCGCTAACGAGGCCAACACAATTCAGATGCGTCTGACGGACTTCACCTGGAATGGCGGCCGCTTCCGCTTCGCCAATGCCGGCGATGCACAGGCCTTGCTGAACGTTCTCGGGCCGCACGATGCAAATTCGGCCAGGGAGGCCGCGTGATGGACAGTTATGATTTTCCGCAGGTCACCCAGCTGGCCATTCCGTTCTTCGTCGCCGCCATCCTGATCGAGCTCTGGCTGGTGCGCACAGGCCGCGCGAAAGGCTCGTTCGAGACGCGCGACACGCTGACCAGCCTGATGATGGGCACCGGCAATGTCGTCGCCGGGCTGCTGCTTGGCGTTGTGTCCTACTGGGCGCTGCTGTGGCTGTGGCAGTTCCGCGTCTTCAATCTCGGCCTGTCGGTCTGGGTGTTCCTGGCCGCCTTCCTGCTCGATGATCTGCGCTACTACGTCTACCACCGCATCGCGCACCGGGTGCGCTGGGTGTGGGCTGAGCACGTCAACCATCATTCCAGCCAGCACTACAATCTGTCGACGGCGCTGCGGCAAAGCTGGACCGGCCTGTTCACCTTCATGTTCGTGCTGCAGGCGCCGCTGGTGCTGCTCGGCTTCCATCCGGCGGTGATTGCCTTCACCTTCGGCTTCAACCTGGTCTGGCAGTTCTGGATCCACACCGAGACGATCGGCAAGATGTGGGGCTGGTTCGAACTCATCTTCAACACGCCCTCGCATCACCGCGTCCACCACGCCACCAATCCGCGCTATCTCGATGCCAATTATGCCGGCACGCTGATCATCTGGGACCGCATGTTCGGCACCTTCGTCGATGAGCTGGAGGAGGACCGGCCGCGCTACGGCATCGTCAAGAATCTCGGCACCTTCAACGCGCTGAAAGTCGCCTTTCACGAGTGGATCGGCATGTTCAGGGATGCCTTCGCGCCGGGGCTGACCTTGAGTGATCGCCTGAATTACCTGATCAAGCCACCGGGCTGGAGCCATGATGGTTCGCGCGACACATCGGAAAGCCTGAAGGCCGCCTATGTCAGGCGAAATCCGGGTGAGGCTGGCAAGCCGGGGTTGCCGATGGCAGGTGCCGAGCCAGCCAAATAAGGGTTCTCATTCTGCGGCCTCGGCAGTTTCTGGCTGCGCCGGCAATCCCAACCATTGCCGACAGTCGGTGCGCGCACGCGACGTGATCGCATGTCTTTTAGCAACCGTCTTGTCCTTGCCGCGCAGACGCTTGCGTTCGACCTTCACCGCTTCCACTGGCGGGAACAGGCCGAAATTGACATTCATCGGTTGGAAGGAGCGCTTTCCCGGTTCGTCCTCGGAAACGATATGGCCCCCGGTGATGTGGTTGAGCAGGGCGCCGAAGGCCGTGGTCAGCGGCGGCAGCGAGGGTGCCTGGCCGACCCTCTCGGCGGCGGCGAAGCGGCCGGCGAGCAGGCCAATGGCAGCGCTTTCGACATAGCCCTCGCACCCGGTGATCTGGCCGGCAAAGCGCAAGCCCGGGCGCGATTTCAACTGCAGCGAAGCGTCGAGCAAGGTCGGCGAATTGATGTAGGTGTTGCGGTGCAGTCCGCCGAGGCGAGCGAAGTCGGCGTTTTCCAGGCCCGGAATGGTGCGGAACACGCGGACCTGTTCTGCGTGCTTGAGCTTGGTCTGGAAGCCGACCATGTTGTAGAGCGTGCCCAGCGCATTGTCCTGCCGCAGCTGGACGACGGCATAGGCCTTTACCGTCGGGTTGTGCGCATTGGTCAGCCCCATCGGCTTCATCGGCCCGTAGCGCAGCGTCTCGACGCCGCGTTCGGCCATGATCTCGATCGGCAGGCAGCCGTCGAAATAGGGCGTGCCTTCCCATTGCTTGAACTCGGTCTTCTGGCCGTCGACCAGCGCCTGAACGAAGGCAAAGTACTGGTCCTTGTCCATCGGACAGTTGATGTAGTCCTTGCCGGTGCCGCCCGGTCCGACCTTGTCGTAGCGTGACTGGAACCAGCAAATGTCCATGTCGATCGTGTCGAAATGGATGATCGGGGCGATGGCGTCGAAGAAGGCCAGCGCATCGGCGCCGGTTGCTTCGGCGATCGACTGTGCAAGCGAAGGCGCGGTCAGCGGGCCTGTGGCGATGATCGCCTGGTCCCAGTCGGCCGGCGGCAGGCCGGGCACTTCCTCGCGCTGGATGGTGATCAGCGGGTGCGCTTCGAGCTTTTTCGTCACCGCTTCGGAGAAACCGTCGCGGTCGACGGCGAGCGCGCCGCCGGCCGGCACCTGGTTGGCGTCGCCGGCGCTCATAATCAACGAGCCGGCCAACCGCATCTCGGCATGCAGCAGGCCGACGGCGTTGTTTTCGGCATCGTCGGAGCGGAAGGAATTGGAACAGACGAGTTCGGCCAGGCCATCGGTTTTGTGCGCGTCCGTACCGCGAACCGGGCGCATTTCATGCAGCACGACGGGGACGCCGGCTTGCGCTGCCTGCCATGCGGCTTCTGAACCAGCGAGACCGCCGCCAATGACGTGGATAGGGTTTTTGCTCATGAGCGCCGGAATAATCGCTTGCCGCCGCGATTGCAATTGTCGTGCTGCGGTAACGGGAAACGCTTGATCCGGAAAGCCTGCCCTGAAAACAACAACACCCGCCGGGGGAGGAGGTCCGGCGGGTGTCGTTTTTGGGGTCGACCCTCGGGAGGAGGTGAAGATCGACCGTATTCGTCATCGCCGGGGAGGAGGTCGGCTTTGACGAAATCTCTTTCGCGTTTTGAAAAGGGGCGAAACCCCTTGGAGCAAGATACATTTTGCTCCGGAGAGACAGCGCCCGCCGCGGGAGGAGGTGCGGCGGGCGCCGTTTGGTTGGCCAACCCTCGGGAGGAGGTGAAGGTCCGGCCTATTCGTCATCGCCGGGGAGGAGGTCGGCTCTGACGAAATCTCTTTCGCATTTCGAAAAGGGGCGAAACCCTTTGGAGCAAAATTCATTTTGCTCCGGGGAAACAGCGCCCGCCGCGGGAGGAGGTGCGGCGGGCGCCGTTTTGGTGGTCAACCCTCGGGAGGAGGATAAGGGCTGACCGTTCGCTGGAGGTCGGGGAGGAGGTCGACCCCAGCGAAATTCCGTTAGATCGCCCGGCGGGCGATGATCTTGATTTCGTCGCGGACGATACCGAGATCATGCAGCTGACGGTTCGAAAGGCGACCCAGCTCGGTAACCGTCTCGCGATAAACGCGCCAGTTACGATAGTTGCGGATCAGGTTCATTGTCGTTCTCTTTTCAGAAACTTGTTCGGACCATTCGCGGTCCGAAGAATTAGACCGCCTTGCGAGCGACGTAAGGAATGTCGCTGCGGCTGATGCCGAGGTCGGTCAGTTCACGGTTGCTCAGGCGGCTCAGCTCGGACACGGTGTCCCGGTAGCGGCGCCAGTTGCGGTAGTTGCGGATCAGGTTCATGGTAGTTCTCGTTTCGTCTTTCTTGCGGATCATTCCGTTTGTGTACGAACCATAAATAGGCGGGCCTATATCGATTTAAAAGCGCTATGGCTGCATGGCAGCAATGCAAATTGTGCAATGCAACATTAACGCGCCTTCACGGACCTGACACAAAGAAGCCAGAATCAGAAAGTGCCGTGGCGTCAACGGTTTGGCTGGTTCGGCTGAAAAAAACGACCTAGCGGGGGAGGCAGGGGATGGCAGGGTACTCGACACGAGTCAGGTCCGATATTGCGCGATGGCTTCAGGCAGGCCTGATCGACGCCGCGACAGCCGATTCCCTGACGCGCGACGTCGAGGCCAACGCGCGCACATCACTGAGCTTCGGTTCGATCCTGGCGATGATGGCGGCGCTGCTGTTTGGCGCGGCCATCCTGATCTTCGTCGCCGCCAACTGGGACGCCATCCCGCGGCTGGCGCGCGTGGCAGCGTTGTTTGCCATCATCTTTGGCGGCTATGTCGGCGGCGCGGTGCTGAAGACGCGCGACCATGCGGCGATCGGCGAAGCCCTGTGGATCGTGGCGGCAGCAGCCTTCGGCGGTTCGATCGCGCTGATTGGCCAGATGTATCATTTGTCCGGTGACGAGGCGTCCGCGCTGATCACCTGGGGCGCCGGCACGGCGCTGGCGGCTGTCGCGCTGCGGTCGAACCCGCTGACCGTCGCTTCGGTCGGCATCGCCGATGCCTGGCTGTTCCTCAAAGGATTCGATTATTACAACCGCAGCGACTTTCCGCATGCCTTCGTCGTCATGGCGGTCGTGCTGTTTGCCATCTCGTTCTGGACCCGCAGCCAGCCGGCGCGGCATCTGATCATCCTGTCGCTGCTCCTCTATCTCGTGCTGTTGGCCGGCAATCACGCGACGCTGCCGGTGGCGATCCCCCTGGTCATCGTCTCCGTCGTGCTTTTCGCGGCTGCCGTCTTCGCACCGGAGCCGGTCGAGAGGATCGTTCGGCTCGGCGGCCGCTTGCCCCTGCACGCGCTGCTCGGCTTCCTCACCGGCCTCGCCATCATCCAGTTCGAACTGGCCGACGAGAGCACTTACAACAGCGGTTTCACCATTGCTTCGGTTGTTGCGCTGGCGGGCATTGTCGCTGCCATCGTGCTGGCAGGACGGGAGAGCCGCGGATTGCGCTGGCTTGCCTATCTAGGCTTCGCTTTCGAACTCGCCATGATCTATGTCGTGACCTTGCAATCCATGCTCGATACGGCCGGCTTCTTCCTTGCCGCAGCGGTGCTGCTCGGCATCCTGGCGATCGTCATCATCCGCGTCGAAAAACGCATGAAGGGTCCGGCCACCGGGGGAGTCGCGGCATGATGACCGGAAAGCGGCTTGTTATCTCGGCGCTGGTGCTGGCGCTCGTCCAGATAGGCTTCCTGAGCTGGATCATCGCCGGCCGGGCGGCGATCCTGCGCCACGGCAAGGAGGTGCTGTTGAAGATCGAACCCGTCGATCCGCGCGACCTGCTGCGCGGCGACTACATTATCCTGAGCTACGACATCTCGCGCATACCGGTGAAAATGATCGCCAACATTCCCGCCGGCAAACTCTCCAGCGACGACACCTCGATTGCCGTCCGCTTGAAGAAAGGCGTCGACGGCTATTGGACACCGACCACCGCCTGGTTCGGCAAGGCACCAACGCAGGCCGCCGCGGATGAGGCTGATATATCAGGCCATGTTGCAGCGGGTTGGGATCTTCGCGAGGAAGGAGCGTCGATCGCACCGGATTACGGTATAGAACGCTTTTACCTGCCGGAAGGCGAGGGCATGGCGATCCAGAACGACATGCGGGTGCGCCCGTTCGGGATAAAGCTTGTCCTTGCCAGCGACGGCACCGCGCAGATCAAGGCACTGGTCGACGGCGACAAGACACTGTTCGAGGAGCCGCTGTATTAGGCTGCGGTGTTGGTTCCAATAGTGGTTTGGAATGGCACACGTGACAGCGCCGGTCCTCCTTCGCCAAGGCTTCGGAGGACACTCCTTCGTCTAACGAGCTTCAGGTGGCCTGCCACCCGAAGGTCGAAGAGCGAAGGGTGGTGCGGGTAGAGGGACTCGAACCCCCACGATCTCTCGCCAGAACCTAAATCTGGTGCGTCTACCAGTTCCGCCATACCCGCGTTGCCCGGCAATCCCATGTAGCCATCATTCTGTCAATCTCAGGTTCAAGATGTTGGGTCAGGTCCAAAATGTCGGGTGAGGGCCAAAATGTCGGTTCAGGGCCGAAATGTTGGTTATTCGCCTAAACGCGAAGACTGTTGAAAATTAGCCTCGCCTGTGACAAAAGGCGTGTCAAATGTGACGGGACGCGACGATCCGCTTCTACAGAATGTGATAAGAAGTAGGAAAAACAAGAACTTATTCACATTTTGGAACGCAGTTTGGGAGAGTTTGAGCCGTAATTTCGGTCAAATCGCCAGGTTCCGTACCAAAAGCCATTCCCGGCAAGATTATACCGGCAGGCTGTAAACGGCAGAGGCCGTGGCAGTCTCATTGGTGAAAACAAAGGTTTTACGATGCAGGTCACCGAAACGCTCAACTCCGGTCTCAAGCGCGAGATCAAGATCACCGTGCCGGCGGGTGACATGGAAGCCAAGCTGATGGCGCGGCTGTCGGACGCCCGCAACAAGGTTCGCATCAACGGCTTCCGGCCGGGCAAGGTGCCGGTGCAGCACCTGCGCAAGGTCTACGGCAAGTCGTTCATGGCCGAAGTGGTCAACGAGATCCTCAACGATTCGACCCGTTCGATCATCACGGGTCGTGGCGAAAAAGCCGCCATGCAGCCCGAAGTCATCATGACCGAGGACGAGAAGGAAGCCGAGAAGATCCTGGCCGGCGGTACCGACTTCGAGTTCCGCCTCAACTACGAGATCATTCCGGCGATCGAGATCAAGGATTTTTCCGACATCAAAGTGACGCGTCAGGTGTTCGACGTGCCGGACACCGAGATCGACGACCAGGTCAAGCGGGTCGCCGAATCGGCGCGCAGCTATGAGCCGAAGACCGGCAAGGCCGCTGAAGGCGACCGCGTCAGCATCGACTATGTCGGCAAGATCGACGGCGAAGCCTTCGCCGGCGGCGCCGGCACCGACCAGCCGCTGGTGCTCGGCTCCAAGGAGTTCATTCCGGGCTTCGAGGACCAGTTGGTCGGCGCCAAGGCCGGCGACGAAAAGCAGGTCACCGTGACCTTCCCGGAAAACTACCAGGCGGCCCATCTGGCCGGCAAGGAAGCCACCTTCGACGTCACCGTCAAGGAAGTGTCGAAGCCGGGCGAACTGGAAATCAACGACGAGACCGCCAAGAACCTTGGCCTGGAATCGCTGGAGCGCCTGCGTGAGATCGTGCGCGGCCAGATCGAGAACCAGTTCGGCTCGATGACGCGCCAGAAGGTCAAGCGCCAGCTGCTCGACCAACTCGACGCGGCCTATTCGTTCGAGGCGCCGTCGAAGCTCATCGAGGCCGAGTTCAACAACATCTGGGCGCAGGTCAACCGCGATCTGGAAGCCGCTGGCCGCACCTTCGCCGACGAAGAGACGACCGAGGAAGAGGCCCGCGCCGAATATCTGCGTCTTGCCGAACGCCGCGTGCGTCTCGGCCTGGTGCTGGCCGAGATCGGCGAGAAGGCCGGTGTCACCGTTTCGGACGAGGAATTGCAGCGCGGCCTGTTCGAGCAGGTTCGCCGCTTCCCGGCCAACCAGCAGCAGGAAGCTTTCGAGTTCTACCGCAACAATCCCGAGGCGCTGAATGCGCTGCGCGCACCGATGTTCGAGGAGAAGGTGGTCGACCACCTGCTCGGCCAGATCTCGGTCACCGACGTCAAGGTCAGCAAGGAAGAGCTGATGGCCGACGACGAGGACGCGGAAACCGCGACCAAGGCGAAGCCGGCGAAGAAGGCCGCGGCCAAGAAGGCTGAAGCCAAGGCGAACGAGGACGAGGCGGAAGAGCCGAAGAAGAAGGCTGCGCCGAAGAAAAAGGCTGCCAAGGACGCCGAATAAGGTCCCGCACTTCATGGAATCGACGAAGGCCGCCCTCGGGGCGGCCTTTTTCGTTGCGAAACTGCAACAGCCGATTGACTTCGCAGGAGGCGGCACTTGGCTAAACCAAGCGCTAATCACTATCTGCACTGTTGCTGCAAATCGTGTGGTTCCTGGAGGGGGCGTTGAGCCTATTCTTCGAAACGGGGCGTGCCGTCGTCCTGGCGCTTGTTCTGGCCTTCGCCTGCGATCTTGCCCAAGCCGACGCGCTTGCCGGCGAGTGGCGCTTTTTCACGGAAGACGGTGGCCTTGTCACCGCTTCGCTTCATGGCACCAACAAACTGATCACGGGTGGCGGCGCCTTGAGCTACAGCCCGGTCCTGACCATTGCCTGCCGGGCCGACGGCGAACCGCGCTGGACCGAATGGCTGCAATTGAATGACGGGGTTTCGGCCAGCCGCAAGATCACCATGTCGGTCACCGTCGACGGCGGCGGCAAGTTCGACGAGAGTTGGTCGGTCGGGTCACGTGGCCGAATCCTGGTGCGCGACGGCGCTGACGGTATCAAGCGCCTTGTTCCCGCAAGCCGGCTGTCGCTTTCCTGGCGGTTCGGACTGTTGTCCGGCCGCGGCCAGGCGGATTTCGACCTCACCGGGCTTGAGACGGCGGTCGAGCAGATCGCCGGGACCTGCCGTACCAATCCGCCCTGATCAGACTCTGGCGCTTTGGTTGGTAAGCGGCCCCCGAAACCGCCTTCCCGAAAAGACCTCCAGTGCCTGCGCCCGACCATGCCTTCGCCAATGACAATGTGATTTTCGCGGCCCAGTTCGAAGAGCAGGAATTCATCGCGCTTGGCCGCGAGGACCGCACGAGGCAGGATATCGAGCGCGCCCTGGATGACGCGGGGTTGCCGACTACCGTTTCGAAACGCCGTTCACTCCGGCTCGGCCTGACCTGAATCTCAATTAATTGGCCGACTTGTCAATCTGATTTCAGCAGTCGACGAGGACTCGCAGCGCTTTCCGGCAACTTAGCTCGCAGCTGCCGCTCCGGAATGGCCGTCGGGCGTTTCTGGCACGGCCAGAAACAGCAATGCCGCCGGGCCGACCCGACGGCATCGTCTTGGACAAATCAGGATACCGCGGTTGTGCTCGACGCTCTAAGGTGTCGCCTGTGCTTCGATCTTGGTAGCCATCTGGTCGATCTTGCCGGCGAGGACGCCCTGGGCCCAGGCCGTGACATCAGCATCGACGGGCTTGTTGGCCATGTCCGCCAGCGCCGCGTCGAGTGATGCCTGATCGGTGCCGACGGTCGCCGTGACCGCAGCTGCCTCGGCCTGGTCGGCCGCCGTGTTGTCGGCGGTGACCACTGCCTGCTGAGCAGTGACCTCGGCCTGCAGAGCCGATATCTTCCCAGGCAGGGCCGCCTGGTCTGCGGGCGACATGGCGGCAATCTGAGCCGCCGTCAGTGACGTCAGCGCGCTCAGTTGCGTATTCAGGGCATCCAATTGGGCCTGGGCTGCGGCCGCTGTGGCGGCTGCCGCATCAGCGGCGGCCTGGGCGACCTTGGCTTTCGCGGACTGCGTCACAAACGCCTGAATGGCGGCGAACTTCTTGCTCTTCGAGTTCATATAGGCGTTGATGTTGCGCTGCAGCGAGTTCAGCCGACCAAGCTTGGCGTGGATGTTCTTCTCCTTGGGTACGGACGAGACCTCAGTCGTATCGACCGTCGTGTCCGTTTCCGACTTGGCCACCTGTCCCTTGGCTGACGACGACTTGCCGTGCGAAGCGCCGCTGTTGCCATGCGAGGCGCCACCATTGCCCTTGCCGTTACCACCCCCGTTGCCGCCGCCATTGCCGTTGCCACCGCCATTGCCGTTGCCACCGCCGCCGCCGTTGCCACCGGCTCCGGCGAGCACCGGGGACGCCAGAAGCGCCAATGCGGCAAGCGCCGCGAACAGAGTTTTTCGGTTTGTCATGGGTAACCTCCTCGGGGAATCGCCATCCGCCCGACAGCTAAGGAAGCGTCGTATGAGGAATTGCTAAATGTACAGAGTAAACTTTAGACAAATGCGGTCTCAATACGCGATCTGGCAACCAGAGGGCACCGTAACCTTTTGATATTTCATAAGAATTCTTGCCATGAAACTGCTGCAGTACTGAAGTCCCATGTCGGCCGGACTATGGTCCTAGTTGCCAATCCGCGTCACAGCAACAGCCACGCGGATCCGGCGAAGACGACTTCGGCGGCATAGGGGGTCGCTGCCTAGATAGGCAACTAACCCTTCATGCTGGAATGGCCTTTGCGCCCGATGATGATGTGGTCGTGCACGGAAATGCCCAACCGCTTGGCCGCGTCGATGATCTCTTTCGTCATCTCGATATCGGCGCGCGACGGCGTCGGGTCGCCCGACGGGTGATTGTGGATCACGATCAGTCACGCTGGATCACGTTGGTACACGGTGGAGCAAGAAACCTTGGGCGGATTTAGCGCGCCAAAGCGGGGTATTGAGCTGGGGCAGGGGATTTCGACGATTTTCGAAAGCCTTGCGATTGGCCGCATCCACCAAGGCCAATGACGTTTCAAGAACGTCTCGCTGAGGGTCTGCGAGAGGTCGGCGATGATGGCGGTGCACGACGCCCGGTGAAAGAAGATCAATTCGTCCATGAAAGGCGAGTTGGTGAAATAGAATTGGTCGATCTGCCCGCTCCATTCGGCGGGCGGATCGTCGGCTAGTACCCCGGCAAAATGGAGTTCCCTGCACTTAGCGGTTGTCGCCGCCGTTGCCCACAAATTCGCGCCTGGGAATGCGGCCTGCCACTCTCCCAGAAACAGGTAGTGCAGTTTGTTGGGGCTGACGATATGCCGAACAGGACCTAGCGCCCGAATCTCGCCCTCGATCGCTGCCGTCTTTTCTACTGGCGACCATAGCCATAGCCCACCATCGGCAAGTCGGACGACGACCATCCGCGTCGGATAGTCGACGCCTTTGAACGAAACGACTCCGCCATCCGCAAACCACAGGTCCGATCCCAGCGGCTCCAGCATGATCGTGAAGTCTAACCTGCCAAGAGGACGCTTTCCACCCCATGAGGGCGGTCGCACCGATTGCGGCCATATCGACCACGGTCGTCCAAAATGTTGCTGGTGCGACGGTTGCGAATATCCTCATTCTCGCTGAGTTCTCATGGACGAACGCGGATAACCGTCTTTCCCGCACGCCGCTCGGTTGAGTTGAAAGTGGCGACGGCATCATCCAGGCTTGAAACTTTGCCGATGTTCGTCCGCAGTCTTCCGTCTCGAACCCGCTGGACTACCTCGGATAGGTGCGCGCGATTGGCCTCGACGACGAAGTCGCTCGTCCGGCCGTCGGCGGGGCGAACATCCGTCGGTGCGACTACGGTTACCAGCGTGCCGCCTGCACGGATCAGCGCTGCCGACCGCTTCTGAATGTCACCGCCGATGACGTCGAATACCAAATCAACGCCGCCGACATCTTCCAGTGTGTCGTTCCCAAGGTCGACAAATTCATTCGCGCCGAAGTCGAGCGCCTTCTGGCGGTCCGCGGCGCGTCCGGTGCCGATGACATAGGCGCCGGCCTCCCGCGCGAGTTGCGTCACCATCGAACCGACGGCGCCGGCAGCCCCATGCGCAAGCACGCTCTGCCCCGCCTGAAGGCGGCCATGCTGAAACAGGCCCTGCCACGCAGTCAGGCCCGAGATCGGCAAGCTCGCGCCCACCGTGAAGTCGACGTCGCCCGGCAGCGGCGCGAGGTTGCGTGCCTCCATGGCGACATGTTCGGCGAGGGTGCCGTCGCGGTGCCAGTCCGACAGGCCGAACACCCGCTGACCGACTGAAAGCCCCGTAGTGCCGTAGCCAAGCGCGGTGACGACGCCGGCCAATTCGTGGCCGAGGATCGACGGCGTCCGGTCACGAAAGGCGCGGTCTGCCCAGGTCGAAGGCCACTCCAGTTCGGTGTTGACGAATCCTGCCGCATGAACCTGAACGACAACGTCGTTGATCGCCGCCTGCGGCTCAGGCCGATCTACCAGCTTCATTCCGGCCGTTCCCGCGTTCTGATCCGTTACAACGATTGCCTTCATCGGTAGTGCCTCCTCTGCCGTTCGTTCGTGGAAATGCCGCTTGTATGGACAGACCGTTCGACGTCTCGCCCTGGACAGTCGGTCGCTGACTCAATCGTCGCAGCTTTGGGCAAAAATTGCCAATAGCCGGCATGTATAGTTTCCATGCCGGTGGTAATTGCCCAGGAAGGACTTGCTGGATCTGGAAACGGGCGGGACGAATGAGGGCAGACCTATGGATCTCAACCCGATCAGATATTTCCTGAACCTGGCGGTATCCTCAACTTCACCGAAGCCGCCATGCGAAGCGGTGTGTCCCAGCCCACGCTTACCCGCGCGATCCAGCGGGGGGCGGAATGCTGGTCTATCGCGATGGAAAAGATAGTCGGCTGACTGACCTTGGCCGCGACCTCCGATCCGAATTCGCCGCGATCGTGGACAGGGAGCAGCGGATTCGGGCGATATCCCTCAACCGGGTTCGCGGCCGCCGCGAGACGTTGACGCTGGGCATCGTGAACACCATCGCGCCGGCGCTGATCACCGGCTTCGTTTCACACGCCCTTCGACAGATGCCGATGCTCGAACTGGTTCTCTAGCCGATCACACGCGATCGGGGAATGGAGATGCTCCTCAGTGGGCAGATCGATGGGTGCTTCTGTACGGATCCGCCGGCCGGAAACAACCAGTTCGCCACTGTCGAAATGTTCAGTGAGCGGCTGTTGCTGGCGTTAGCGCAAGGGCACATCTTGGCAAACCGGGACTAGGTTTCGCGGAATTCCGTAAGGGATTCCGCTACGCCTATTTCATGGCGGGACGATACGAGGATGCACTGCACGTTCTGGAGCGCCTGCCGCTCGAAAACTATAACAGCTTCTCTTGGATCGTTCGCGCTGCCGTTTATGTTGAACTTGGCCGTGACGAGAGGCCAGGACCTGGGTGGCCAAGGCCCTTCCGAAATATCCAGAGCGACCATCGAAGGCTTCGTGAATGGACCTGGGTGGAGCGATTCCGAGCGGAAGCGAATAATCGCGATGAGACACGCTCGTTTTCCGCCTTGCGCTCTGCTGGATCAGCCCAACGGAGTCACCAGCCCATTCGCATTGCGGAATGCGTGAACTCAAAAGACCGCAGGCCATCAGCTTTGTGACCGGAGTCGATAGCGTGATCGAAGTGGATAGCGGAACAGCACTTTTTAATCGCAGAAACGCGCTCCGTGCCGGGCGGCCACCCACGCCGATGACCGCTTTGGCGCACCATCGAACTCCAGCGCAGTTTCCAGTGTCCGCTGTGAGGCGATCGCGCAACGAAATTTAACGGCCGACAGGCTAAGGGTTTTGAGTGCCGGCAGGCGCAAATATCCTATCCTGTCGCTACTGTTGCTACGGCGCGGCGACGAAGGTTGCGATGGCTTCAGCTATGAATTGCGGATCCTCTTCCGGCACCCAATGCGCTGCCTTCGGGCTGGTCCGATGGTCGACCTGTGCGGCGATCTCCCGCGCCATCTGTGGCATCCATTTGGCCAGACCACCGGCTTCGCCGGCCAACGTAAGCAGGGGCATCTCCAGCTTGCCCTGCTTGCGCGCTCTTTCGATCGCGCAGCAGTCGTCGTCAAATGCGCGATACAATTCGAACGCTGCGCGCATGGCGCCGGGCGTTGAATACGCATCGACGTAGAGGTCAAAGTCATCACCGCTGATAGCAGAAGGGTCGAAGATCCGCACACCGATGATGTGATGCAGATAGCCACGCTCACGGCCGTGGACGAGATGCTCGGCGATGTCACGTGCCTGGTGAAAGGCGACATGCCAGCCGCGCGGATCACCTCGCATCGCCGTCATGAACGACGTCCCTTGAAGAGGCGCGTCGATAAGGACGAGGTGCGAAACGAACTCGCGAAAGCGGAATGCGAAGGCGAGAGCCACCATTGCGCCGATATCGTGACCGACGAGCGCAATTGGCTGCTGGACAGCGAGATGTTCGCGAAGGAGAGCCTCTATGTCACCGGCCATCGTCCATTTGTCGTAACCGCCGGCCGGCTTCGACGAGCCGCCCGCACCGCGATAATCCGGGACGATGACGCGAAAACCCATTTCGACCAGAAGCGGAGAGACTTTGCGCCACTCGTGACCGGTCTGCGGGAAACCGTGAAGCAGAACGGCGGTGCGCGGACCTTCTCCATATGCGGCAAAATGCAATTTCACATCGTTCCCGATACTTACTACGGCATGTTGAGATGTCATGGTAATCAGGCCCTCAATGCGTTCGTCCCTCGATACGTCCAAGGCTTGTTGGTCTAGCTCTTAAGCTTAGAGCGTGTGCGCCGATCAGCCAGTCCTCGACGTCGTAGCGGATATTGCGGAAAACGCGGGTGGTCGCCGAGCCCGCAAGATAGCCTGCCTGAGTTTCTCCGCCCGCCGAACAGAATGGCTCACACTGGTCAACTCTTTTCGCTCGACGACTTCTGTTTCTTGGTCCGTTCGTAGTGCCGCCGGGCCTTTGCCCGGTTGCCGCAATCTCCCATCGAGCACCAGCGACGATTCTGTGCTCGGCTTTCATCGATAAAAAGCCAGCCACACCCCCTGTCGTCCTGACACTGACGAATCCTATCTGCCCTGACGCCGGTCAGAAGTTCGGCTGCCGAAAGAGCAATGGGGATCAACAGGGTTATGTCAGCGGCTTGGACGCTCGGCACCTCCCACCTGTACACGCCCGCACGCCAGGCGATGCCAGGACTCTGAACATGGCGGGACAGGAAGTTGTTGAAGGCGGCGACGTCTGTCTCAGCAGGGGCCTTGCGGTCGATGCGCGAGCTGAGAAGATTGTAGATCAGTTCACGCAAGGCAATTGCGCTTTCATAGAGCGTTTTTGCTAGGTCTTCATCCTGTTTCCCAACAAGTTGCAGACGCGTGTGCTGGTCCTTGCTCAGCAGCCCATTGGATTGCAGCCACAACAGCAACTCAGCGGCTGAGCGTAACCGCTCTTCGACCTCGGAGCGCAATCTCCATGCCGCCGTGTTCACGAAGCGGATCGCCAAATCATCGACAGGCGGATCCGCGTTTGTCGACTTGGGACCGTGAGAACTTGCGCCTGTCATGGAACCAATGCCGCTATTAGGTTTTATTCCAATGCCTAACCCTTTAGAAGGTTATAAATTGATGGCGCCCAATTCAAGAGCAAATACGCCAATCCTGTTCGGGTTTGCTGCAATCTATCTCATTTGGGGCTCCACGTATCTCGCATTGGCTCTCGCCCTGCAAACCATGCCTCCTTTTGCGCTGATGGGTACGAGGTCGATTGTCGGCGGCCTGCTTTTGTTGGCCTTTGCAGGCATCACCGGCGGGGGGAAAGGTTCGGCGAAATCATGGCTGCGGGCCGGCGTCTGTGGCATCCTGTTTTTCGTCGGCTGCCACGGCGTACTGGCTTACGCGGAGCAGCGAGTGCCGTCGGGGCTCGCCGCCCTCCTGCTGGCAACAATTCCATTCTGGATCATTGGTGGCAGAAGCGTCCTTGGCAGATCTGATCAACCTTTGGCCAGAACGATGCTGTTGCTTTTGCCGGGTCTGGGCGGTGTTGTGCTGGTCGCCTGGCGCAGCATCGAAGGTCCGGCAGCGCTCCAATTTTCTGACATTCTGCTGCTGCTTGCCGCATCAGTATCGTGGGCTCTCGGCACGATCATTGCCGAAGGTCACAAGGACTCGGCGTCATCGGTCGTTCTTTCCGGCAGGGAATTGGTCGCCGGCGGGATGGTGCTGTTGCTGTTGAGCGCGTGGCGGGGCGAACCTGCCAACATCGACCTGTCGGCTATATCACTGACGTCCCTGGCGGGCTGGTGCTATCTCACCCTCGCCGGCACGGTCGTAGCGTTTGGATCATACATCTGGCTGCTCAAGAGGGTCCCGCCGACGCTGGTCGCGACATACACCTTCGTCAATCCGGCCATCGCTGTACTGCTGGGGTGGGCGTTCCTGGGCGAAGAACTCACGGTCATCACGGTAGTCGGCGGTCTGCTGGTCATCGCATCGGTGGCCGGCTTGCTGCTCGCAAATCACAGGTCGAAACGAGAGGAGACGAATTCATGGTCGACGGAGCAAACAATCCCAGCGGTCGCAAAACGGTGAAAATCGGTGTCGTCGCACCGCTGTCCGGCAAGGGCGCAAAACTCGGTCTTGAGATGGCTCAGGCAGTCGAACTGGCTATCGAGGACGCGAATGCCAGTCGGGACGGCCCGGACATCGTTTTTGAACTGGTTCGTTGTGACGACAAGGGTGATGAATCCGAAGGCAATCGAGTCGCTACGGCATTGATAGAAGACAATGACGTCCTAGGCGTTGTTGGGCACTACAACAGCAATGTCACCTTGGCGGTGGCTCAGACCTACTGCGATGCGTCGATGCCCCTTGTCTCGCCCATCGTCTCAAATCCGAGACTGACGGAACAGGGCTGGTCAAATGTGTTTCGGTTCACCAATCGTGACGATGAAACCGCTTCGGCAATAGCCGACCACCTGTCCGGCCAACTGAAAAAGCGGCGAGCTGTCGTGGTAAAAACCGATACGGTCTATGGCCAGAGTATGAGCGAGGAGTTTGTTCGCGCCTTCGAGAAAATTGGGGGAACGGCGGTTCGAGAATATGTCGTCGAGGAAGGAACGACCGAGTTTGGCTCCATTGTGGGGAGTTTTCCAGAAAACATTGATCTCGTTTTCTACGGCGGCACATTTGAAGGCGCACCACTTTTGAAAGCGATGCGAGCGGCGGGCCTGCAGCACCTTTTGGCGACCGGCGACGGCTGCTGGGACGTTTGGAATTTTCTTGAGCCGACCGGAGAGGTCGCTGAGCGCGGGGAGGGCGTGCTCGTTCTCTCGGCTTGTCCAGAAATTGGAATGGTCGCAGGCTCGAGCGAGTTTGCTTCACGCTATGCTGACCGCTTCGGGCCTGTTGGGAACTACGCCGTCAACTGCTACGACGCGGCGACCGTTCTGATCGAAGCAATAGTCGCGGCTGTGGCTTCCGAGAATGCGCCCACCCGTCGAAGTGTGCTGTCAGCGCTCCAGAAAACGCAGCATCAAGGGATTGCCTACCCAGCGCCCGTAAAATGGGACGGAAAGCAAGACAATGTTGCGGCTTTGACTGCTTTGCATGTGGCCGACGCAGGGCAATTTAGGCAAGTTGCAATGGCGGCACGGCCAACGCGTTTGCCCGGGCTAGAAGATATTCACAACGCGAACGGCCCCTTTGCACCTTAGTTTGGTCGTTTGAGCGATGGTTGCCACTGCCCGACCCCGGAACCGCTTAAGCGTAAGAGAGGTGAGGTCGCCGCGCCGGCATTACCTTCGTTGCAGTGGCAGAGGCAGAGGATGGTGAGAAGGCTATCCCGATGCGTGATTGTGATGACGATCAGTCACGCTGGAAACCGAGGCCCCAGTGACGTCATCCTTCTGTTATGTCGTATCGGGTTGGCGGTTCAGTACGGAACCGTACAATCGATTGATCTGCGTCGTGGACAGGATCAAAATGACGCCGAGATGACCATGGGGAGGAGCCGCATGAGCATCGCCAGATGGGCAATAAGACCTGTCGGTACCGCTAGGGATTTTCTGGCATCAGAGCTTCGAAATGCCCGATATGGCGATATCGTCTCGGTCAAGGCGGCTATCGAGGCCGTGCGCAGGGAAGCGCCTTTTTTGCAGGATACGGACGATGAGTTGACGGAGAAGATCGTCGATCTGGCAAGGGAACGGCGGCTCGCCGTCCTTTTTGACTCTCGCGGTTGATCGATGGCCGAACGACGTGACGCCGATCGATGCCGCTTGGTATGAAACCGACAATTGGTTCATGGCAGGAAATGCGCGATCCTTGGAAAATGGAACGCCGGTTGGACGACAAACTCGATTGCAAGGCTTGCGGGACGATCCAGATGGACATTCCCGACGATGCCACGGAGTCGACGCCAATTCATTGCAGCAAGTGCGGTGCCTTTCTGGGCGAATGGGGCGAGCTGCAGGATGATTTCTACCGCCAGGCTCGCGATACCGAAGCCTTCGACCTGCGCAACGGAAACATCATCAAGAAGTAGCTGCGGCCGCAGGATGCAACAGCCTCGGTCCTGGATCGATAGCCGGTGTCGCCGCCCCTCTCCATGAATGCGCTGTGGACATTCACGATCCCGGCCGCTTCGCTCTCCGGCCCTTGTCGAGGCATCACCGTGCGATAATTCTCCTGAAGGCGTGGGCGCTTCTCACTCTCGACAGGAGCCTGCCATGAAACATCAGACACTCGACCAACTGCATGCCGTCGCCAGAATCCACGGCGGCATATACGGGAGCGACGCGGACCCAGCGTATCGAGCGTTGGGCCGAACTTCTCGATCAACATCCAGAGCGACACCTCGCAGCGTTTACAGGTACGGAATATTTGCACTCGGAGGAACGTGGCAGGGTGCGTGGCGAAGGATCGGCGATTGCGGTTGCCTTCGAAGACCCCGTGCTTCGCGCATCGGGCCTGAAAGACGACACCTACGGCGAAGCAAAGCGCTTCTTCGAGTTGAGCGACTGGCAACTGCACGACATCGTCTGTGACTGTCATATCGGCGCTACAATGAAAGCGCGTTTGGCCGCTGCTCGGTTCGCGCAACGATTGGTTGGAATAGACTCTTTGCGTGGTTGAGGCAAAGGATGGTGCGCTCACAGCAAAGGGGTCGCAGTCTACTCCCTACTCCGGCGACCCTTCGAAGCGCGGATGCCCAAGCGGCAACTCACATCTTCACCGCGGACAGTCAGGGTCTGGCCGGGTCGTAGCACGTGGAATCCTTTGTACGAAACTTACCAAGCGGGCGGGCCGGGGAACCAAATTGCCATCGAAATATTGTGCGAGCAATCCGGCTAACCCCCGGCATCGTCGGCACGGACGGCCGACAGCCTTACTTCAGGCATTGGCTGAGGAGCCCATGTTTACAGACGACGTGCGGGTGAGGCGCCTGAAAAACCCTGGTCGAGCAATATGTCGAAACACGCAAGAAACGCCACGATGTGGTTTCCAATGGCCAAGGCCGGGGCTGCAATTCGAGAGGTGGATGCCAAGTTGCCCGCGGCCGGGGGAAAGCTTTCGATGATCTGATCGTGGCCTGCGCCATCGAGCACGGCCTTGGTGTGCTCTTTGACAATCGGGCACGGCAGCCACCGAAGCCTGAGGCTGCGAGTCGGGCTTGATTGCTACGCTTTGGCATGGTGCGGACGCCGGCACTGCGCCGGCTGTACGATGACCAGCAGGAGTCGAGTCAAATGTCTAGGTACTTTTTCTATCTTCGAGATGAGAATGGAAGCCTTCGGGAGGATCCCGAGGGCCAGGAATTTTCTGACCTCGCTGGCGCCGAGGCGAACGCGATGGCCTCGGCGAAAGAAATTCTCGCCGAAGAGCTTCTGCGAGGCAAGCCGGTGCGTACCGGATTGGCCTTCGAGATTTTTGACGAAAACCACAAGCTGGTGCTGCGCTTCCCATTTGCCTTCGCGGCAGAACGGACCGGGACCGCTCCTTAATTTCGAACGGGCACGAGCTTTCAATGCTACCCTTCGGCCTTGAAGTTCCTGGCTTCTTTCTCGACCTTGGGGCTGTCCTTGCCATGTTTTTTCATGAGTTCCTTGGCCTGCTTGGGTGAGACGTCGGTAGTCTCTGCCAAGCGCACTGCCTTCTTGTCCTTGCTGTCGGTTTGCTGCTTCTTGGCCGTCATGGCTTTTGAAACTCCCTTGAAGCCTGTTCCGATCAATCTTTGCCGACGCGACTACCCGAGCCTCGTTTGCATCGACATGCGTTCAACGAGGCGATGCAGGGCAAGTTCCGCTTGTCGATGATCGTGACTTGTGGAACGGCTTTAGCCGGTCATGCGATCGGCCTTCCCGATAGCCCCGCTAGAGACGGTCCCGTCACTCTAAGGATCCTCGGGGAGCGGCCAGGAGGGCCGCTCTCCGTCAAGGGTGAAGTCACGCGTCGTGGTGCTCGGGCATTTTCTTGAGTTCGTCCTTCGTCCAATTGGTCACCGCGTGCACATCGCCATCCTCGTCACGCATGAAGTCCAACTGACTCGCCGGAACGGCCACCGGCTTGGCGCCGATGCCGAGAAAGCCGCCGACATCAATGACAACCTGACTGGCGGCCCCGGAACCGTGTACATGCGAAACACTGCCGACCTTGTTGTCGTCGGCGTCGTATATCGCTGCGCCTTCCAGAATATCCGGCGTCAGTTGGGTGCTCGTGAGACGTACATGATTGGTATGGTCCATTTTCGAAACTCCTGTTGGGTGGGGATATTTGAACCTCCCAGCGACGCAATCGTTCCGAGCGGGGCGTCCGACTGATCACCGCATGCCCTGCTGAAATTCGACCTCGGCCCGAATTGACTCGCAAGAGTCTGTACGAAAGCGTACGTTAGAAAATCGCCGGCAGCGCAGTTTGGGCGCCGGCGCTTGGGAGCGACCATCGCACTCCTGCCCATCACGAGGCATAGGGATGTCATGGCGAAGGAACCCGAGCGACCCGGTTTGGCACCGGAGACAGTGCGTACAATTGCGCGGGAATCCGGCGCTACGGAACAGCAGATTCGCGAAATAATATCGCTGGTCGGGTTTGATCGTGCGTCCATCCTGCGGGAAGCTCGTCTTCTGGCGAAGGATGGATAGTCACCGAAGCGCACGATTTTTCCACAGCAGTCAATGTCGGTTTTATACCAACACGCTGGCCCGCCTAGTGCTGCGCCGGCCAAAGTTTATGGTTCGGCACCGTCCGCTCGTTCGACGGGCGCGGCCGGCTAAGAGATCCCAGTGCTCTTGCCCAAGGGGAGAGCGTCTCGTGGATCATCAGATCCTGCAAGCCAGGAGCGAATTGTTGCGCCGCATGAGCGCGGATGATTTCGAGCGGCTGAAGCCGCATCTGGAGAGCGTCTTCCTGGAGCTGCGCGCGCCGCTGGAGACTGCGGGGCAAAAGATCGAAGCTGTCTATTTTCTTGAAAGCGGGCTTGCATCGGTGGTGGCCAAGACCTCGGCAGCGACCGAATCGGAAGTCGGAATCATCGGGTTCGAAGGCATGACCGGGTCGGCCCTGGTGATGGGCGACAACCAGGCGAACTTCGATTGCTACGTGCAGTCGACGTGCGAAGCGCTGAGGATAGCCGCCGCCCCCTTCGTCGAGGCGTTGGAAGGCAGCTCTACCTTGCGGTCGTTCCTACTGCGCTACGTCCATTATTTTCACGTTCAGACCAGCTACACCGCATCGATCAATGCGCGGCAAAGCCTCGAAGTCCGGCTGGCGAGGTGGCTTCTCATGTGCAGCGACCGAACTGTCGGTGACAGGCTTCTGATAACCCACGAGTTTCTCTCCATCATGCTCGGCGTCAGGCGCCCCGGTGTGACCGTGGGGCTGCAGTTGATCGAGAGCTATGGCTATATCCGTGCCCGTCGCGGAGAGATCACAATCCGCGATCGCAATGGCCTGCTGAAATTGGCGCGAGACGCCTACGGATCACCCGAAGCGCAGTACCGTCGGCTAGTCGGAGACCTCGGTTCAAAGACCCCTGCAAGGCAGGAACGGCCCATCACCTGAGCGTTGGAGGAACGGGATGGGCGCGTCCGCGGCCGGGAGTCCGTTTAGGTGCAAGTGGCCGACGCGATGATGCCGGTGAGACATCATTGCCTAAGCCCGCGCCGGCCACTGCGGCAACTTTGAGGGGATTGCCGCCTGCCGGAGGTAGAGCGCGTCAATTGGCCGGCAATTGCTTGGTAAAAAACGTACAAACATTTGATATTCAGCACCGGTGTCCGCAGTCGTATGATCGGGCGTCACCGGCTAGGGGTTAACGGCGCACCGGTGGTTGAGAGTAACGCTAAGCTCCCGCCCTTATCATGGGAGGTTGGCCATGCCCCAACCCAGTATTCCAATATCGGCTTTTGACAGCGATATTTTACGCAACGCCTTCATCAAATCCGTCATCGAAGACCATGTGCCCGAACATAGATGGCGCGAATTGGCTTCGGACTTTATCCGCGACCTCACCGGTAGCGAGGACGTTGATGCCGATTTGCTGGAATGGATCGTGCGGAAGTAGCGGCTAAGGCTTCTTCAAGAGCCGCGCCTCGCGAACCAAGGACGCCCAATTCAGTCCAAGGAAGCTGATAAGCTCGCCGGCTTGCGCTTCCGTGATGCCAGTTTCATCGACCAGACGGCGTGCCATGGTGCCTCTACCATCGGTCTGCGGCTTGCCCTGCTCATCAACCATCGATTGTTCCCACTCGTCCGAACGGCCTCGACAGGGAATTGTTCCGCGCCCGGCAGTAGTGGACCGACGACCACGCAAGGCGCATAATTCGCCTATGAAGCCTCGCGCGCCAGACCTCGCCAATGACAATGGCAATCCGGAAGATCACCTAGCAGCCGCTACAGCGGCCTTGCACATGCAAGGGCTGACGCGCCAGTTGAGTGTCTGGTGGAGGCTTTGGCCGTAAAGCCGCCTGCAGGCGCTACCAAGCCCTAGGAACCATACCGACCGTCCAAATTGTCACTTACGGCGGTCGCTACCGGCCGTTGGGGAATGGCTAGCACCTTATAGTCGCTCGAACGCCTGCCGACCTTTCAAAACATTGGTGAGGACGTCGAACATGCCTTGCCATATCCGCTCGGCGTTTTCTGGAGCAGCCTCGGTCTGCGTCAGCGTAAGGCGGCATCCGTTCGCAGCCCGCTCGATATCGACCGCAATCCGGCTCTCCCCTTGGAAATGCTTCGGTACATTCAGGGTGAGTGCCAGTCGGTGCGGTGGGTCGACCCGCGTGAAATGTCCCCAATGTTTGATCATCTCTTCATTGTTCGATTCTTCGACGGAGAACAATCCGCCCAAATGCGGTTCGATCTGAACCGAAATTATCTTGTTGCTCGGGCTGACGAAAAGCCAGCGACGGACGATTTCCGGGGTGACCCAGGCAGCATACACTGCCTCCCGTGAATGATCGAAAGAACGACGTGTCCGCACCAAAAAAGAATTGCTAGCTTGTGATCTAAGATTGTCGGAAACTGCCATCTGGAGCTATCTCCGCAACTCGATCAATCGTGCCTTGTCGCGCACGATGTTGCTGGCTTTGCCAGATTCCAGCATATCTTTCAGGGCAGCAAGAACGAACGCGAAGCCCTCGGTCGCGGTCAAGGCGTGCTCGACCACCTCGTCCCTGCTGCCGCGAAATCCCGAGCTGACTATGGTCACCGCGGTTCCGCCGTCGACTTCCTCCAGATCGATATCGACGTCGGTTCCATCCGACCATTGCCAGTCGATCTTCCGACCAGGGATCAGCCGCGTTGCGGTCGTATCGACTTCCGCACCTGGGACCATGAACTTCCAATGGACCTTGGCTCCAGCGGCGAGGGGGGCGCTGCTCGAAGCCAGCCAGAACTGTGTCAGGCGGTCAGGCTCGATCAATGCTTTGGTGATGTCCTTAGGCGCTATCCGAATGATAATGCTCGCCCGGGCGCGAGGCGACTCTGTCGTTGCCATCGGAAGATCCCTTGTCTCCGGCATTCGCCGATAAAACTCTGGATCGGATGGCTTTGTTCCGGCGCAGTGCGGTTATGCCGGCAAGGGTCAGACCGGTGAGTTTTTAAACTCTCCGGCGTTGTTGGCCGCCATCACGAATTCTTGAACTCAAGCCGCTCCGGGAACCTCCCAACCGCAAGTTGGTTTGGAACAAAGGCCCAGCTTTCAGGATGGAGGATGTCCATGGACAGCGCGCAATCCATGGTGGTGTTCACCAGGCGTCCGCACCATCGAACACCAATGGCGATCGCCAATGCGTGTTTTATCGGCACGTTGCTGACCGATGTGACGTATTGGCGAAGCGCTGAGATGATGTGGGCCGATTTTTCCGCCTGGCTGCTTTTTGCCGGCCTGGTCGTAGGCGTACTTGCGGTCTTGGCAGCGATTGTCGATTTGTTAACCGGCCGACTTTCGGGTGGGAGCGGACCCGTATGGCCATATCTCCTCGGCAGCTTGGTCGTGCTCGTCATATCGTTTTTCAATGCCCTTGTGCACAGCCGTGATGCCTGGACCTCGGTCGTACCGACAGGGCTCTCTCTGTCGGCCGCAGCCGTAATCGTCCTACTCCTCGTCGGACTGCTGGGATGGCGTTCCGGCGGTGCTCAAGTGGAGGTGGTCGAATGAATTCCGTGTTGTCGTCCAGCAGATATATCCGACGGGTAGCAGGTCTCGGTTTGCTGTGCGGATCGCTTTTCGCACTGCCCGCATGCAGCGACAACGAGCCGGACCCCGGCGATCAGGTCGGAGCCAATCCGACGCTGCCCGAGCCGGCCCAGTATCTGGTCCCGCCGATGCATGTTGCGTCAATCATCGGCTGGAAAGAGGATGAGAAGCCGACGGTCGCCAAGGGTCTGCAGATCAAGGCCTTCGCCAAAGGCCTGAAGCATCCGCGTTCGCTCTACACATTGCCCAACGGCGACGTTCTGGTCGTCGAGTCCGTGGCGCCGCCCGGCGCCGCGATCAAGCGGCCGAAAGACCTGATCATGGGGTGGATCGAGTCCATGGCGACCTCGGGCGGCGGCACCGAAGGGAGTAACCGCATCACGCTGCTGCGCGATACGAACGGCGATGGCGTGCCTGACGTGCAGGACGTGTTCCTCGACCATCTCAGTTCGCCGTTCGGTGTGGCTCTGGTCGGCAACGATCTCTATGTCGCCAACACCGACGCCATTGTGCGTTATCCCTATAAGTCTGGCGACACCAAGATCACGGCGCCGGGTACCGTTCTGACGCCGCTGCCCGGCGGGCCTATCGACCATCATTGGACCAAATCCCTAGTCGCCAGTCCCGACGGATCGTTGCTCTATGTCGGCATCGGCTCCAATAGCAACATCACCGAGAACGGCATCCAGGCCGAAAAAGACCGGGCCGCCATCTGGGAGGTCGACAGGACAACCGGGCGCTATCGTATTTTCGCAAGTGGTTTGCGCAATCCCAACGGGCTGAGTTGGGAGCCTCAGAGCGGCGCGCTGTGGGCGGTCATCAACGAGCGCGATGAGCTCGGTCCCAATCTGGTTCCCGACTATATGACATCGGTCAAGGACGGGGCGTTCTATGGCTGGCCCTACAGCTACTATGGCCAGCATGTCGACCCGCGCGTGATGCCGCAGCGGCCGGATCTGGTCGCCAAGGCCATCGCTCCGGACTATGCCTTGAGTTCCCATGTCGCCCCCCTCGGCATGGCGTTTTACACCGGAACTAGGCTGCCGGAATCCTATCGCAACGGCGCGTTTGTCGGTGAGCATGGCAGCTGGAACCGCAAGAAGTTCAACGGTTACAAGGTCGTGTTCGTTGCCTTCAAGGACGGCCATCCTGACGGCAAGCCACAGGATGTCGTCACCGGTTTCCTCGACAATGACAATCAGGCGCATGGACGGCCGGTGGGCGTTGACGTCGACAAAGCGGGTGCATTGTTGATAGCCGACGATGTCGGCAACACCGTCTGGCGTGTGACATCGGCAAGCCAGTAGCCATGCATCCGAAATCGAGCGCTCAGGCCTGTGTATCCTCTTATCGAGAGTTCCAAGCTTCACGAAACTTCGGCGAAAAAAACCGCTTGGTAAGATTCGTACAGTGAAAACTCATCAAATTTGAATGACGGTCCCGCGGTTGGCGGGATAATTCCGCTTTCGCCAGCCATGGGAGGATACCGGTGGATAACCCCCAAAACGGAAGCAATGTCGCAGCACAGATTGAGGTGGTTGAGGCGTGCGGGGAGTGGTTCGTGCGGGTGATAAACGATGGCCGGGAAACCACCAGCCAGTTCGATCTTGAATCCTTCGCGCTTGCCTACGCCGAAGGTCAACGGCTTCGCTTGAAGCTCGCGGAAATCAGGCGCCTTTAGACGCCGTCGAGTTCGGCGGGCGGGTCAGATGGACCAGTAGCGATGGCGATAAATCCCGAACCGATCGATATTGCTGAGTCCGTGGACACCATACTCGACGCGGTGTTGGAAAATCCCTTTCTGTCGATGCAGGCAGCCATAGCCATGTTGCGCGAGCAGACCGGAACAAGCCGATCGGACGCTGATCTGAAAGGCTTGATCACCAAGAAGGCGGCGGTGCGGGGCATTCAGTTCTTCGATGAGGGTAGCAGCGCGGCAACTTAAGCCCTACCTGGGTTCGTTGTTCATGCTCAGATACGTTGGATCGAACTCAGCGAGCTCTGCAAGCTGATCCCAATCCAGAATGGTGACTGTGTGGTTCGTCCAGGTGATCACCCTGATTTTTTTCAGGGATCCGATCACCCGGTTCATATGAACTACCGACAGGCCCAGTACGTCGGCCATCTCGGCTTGCGAAAGAGGCAGGTTGAAACTCATGTCGTTGGTGCGCTTGACCACCTGCAGGCGCACGAAGAGCTCGCAAATGAGATGAGCCAAATGCGAGGTCTTGGAGCGCCGGCCCATTGCCACGATCCATTCGCGGTGAATGGCGCCGTCGACCAGTGTGTCGAGCCACAACAGGCGGGTCAGGTGCGGCGCCCGCTCGGTGATGGTCCTCAATTTGCTGTGGTCCGCGAACATGACACGGCAAGGCGAGAGTGCAACGATGCCGTGGTCCATCGTCTTCAGCAGAAAGGCGTGAAGGTCGACGAAGTCGCCAGGCACCTGCAAGGACGTGAACTGGCGGCCGCCATTCTCGAGCACCTTGTAGCGAGCCGCCAAGCCGTCGAGCAACATGGTGCTGTAGGCTGGCCGCGACCCTGTCGAGACGAGGTCCTGGCCTTTGTCAAAATCTCTTCCAAAGGCGATCGTATCGGCCAGCAGAGCCTTCTCTTCGTTCGACAGCTCGTCATGCTGACCGAGTTGCAGATAAAGGGGTTCCAACATGGCAGCCTCGAAGCAGTCGGGTGTGAGACGCCGATCGCCTATGTGTTGGGAGCGGAAACCTAGGCCTTCGGAAGATGACAAACGCTATCATTTGACAGGCTGCGCCAGTTTTTGCGCAAACACCAGTACGGACAGGGAACCATACATATGGCAACGAATTTAGCACGCTAGAGCTTTGTCACGTGGCATGAATGAAACGCTATTATTTCGATCTTTATAACAGCGACGGCCTGGTATCGGATGAGAATGGCCAGCTGTTCGAATCGAAGGATCACGCAAGGGCGGAAGCACTTCGCATCTTGCATGATGTTGCTCGCGACGAGATGCCGGATCGCGACCGCGTCAAAATAACTATCAAAATGCGTGATGATGCTGGGGTCGAGGTGTTCGAGGCATCTCTCACTCTTAAGGCTGCGTGGAGCATGTGATCGCGCCGTCGATGTTCGGTTCGTGGGCAGGGCTGGTGCGACTTCGCAAGGCTTGTGCTGGCAAATCCGCAATGAATCCGCAGCCGGCCTGCCGCGGTTGAGCAGCAGCCCAGCTAACGATCTACCCCGCTGGTTCCATCCGCGGAACAAGCATTTAACGCTGGCGTTGAATGGCGATCCCGCGGGAGTTGCATGAACGCGCTGCCGCGAAGTGGTCGCAGAAGTTTGTTGTTAGGACAAAAGGAGATTCAAATGCCGCTTACGGCCTTCGCCCTCAACTGCTCGCTTAAGGCCGCTGACGACAAAGAAAGATCGTCCACCGATCGGTTACTTGCAGATGTCCTGGCGGCGCTGATGCAATACGAAGTGAAGGGTGAGATTGTGCGTGCGCTCTCCCTCGATATCAGACCCGGCGTGCTTTCCGACATGGGCAAGGGTGACGATTGGCCGAAACTCAGGAAGAAAATCCTGGCGGCAGACATCTTCGTGCTCGGGCTGCCCATCTGGCTTGGCCAACCCTCAAGCGTGGCCAAGCGCATCCTGGAGCGCATGGATGCTTTTCTCGAGGAGACCGACGACAAAGGACGCATGCCGGCAGCAGGAAAGGTGGCGTTGGTGGCCATCGTCGGCAATGAGGATGGTGCCCATCACTGTCACGCTGAATGCTTTCAGGCGCTGAATGACGTTGGCTTCACCGTCCCCGCCAATGGCGGAGTCTACTGGGTTGGCGAGGCCATGGGGGACGTCAACTATGTCGACCTGCAAGCAACTCCGGAAAAGGTCACAGGTGCGATCGAAATGGCCGCCTCAAACGCTGCCCATCTGGCCGGATTGTTGAAAGGCCGGGGCTACTCGGGCGTCTCAGAGTGACCTGGTTCACGAAGACACCGGCGACTAGCTCGGAACTCATAGCTGTACGGCAAGGGTCAGTCCGCACCGTCATTTGATAGGGCGGACCAACGGCACGACATGCTAGGTGAGGATCAAGACGATCTTGAGAGTATCCGGATCGACGATGACGATCCGCCCGTCGGCGAGCAGGAAATACTCGTAGGTTTCGTAAGCCGGGACGATCTTGACGATGCGCGCCGGCAAGCGATGCAGCCTGATCTTGTGCCGCGGAATTTCGACGCCGACGTTGATATCGAAATCCACACTGGCTACCGGCTCCACCTTCGTCTCCTTGATCACCTGGGTGATCTGGGTTTTCTGTGTCCGGCGTAGGGGTCTTGCCCTGCGCCTGATCGGTCTGAACCTTGACCTTGCCCTGCGCCTGTTGGTCCGTGGTGGCGCCAGCCTTGCCTTGAGCCTGCTGATCGGTCTGGACCTTGGCCTTGCCCCTGCGCCTGCTGGTCGGTAGTGCCGCCAGCCTCGCCCTGTGCCTTTTGGTCCGTCTGGCCTTTGGCCTTGCGCTGTTCCTGCTCGCCCATCTTTGAACCGCCTTTCCAGAGGCGCAATTGGTGTCCGCGCCTGATTGATTTTCGGCCGGCTGTTGTGTCTGCGCCATCGCCGTTCCACAGCCGAGCCCGATCGCCAGCATGCTGGTGATGAGAACTTGTTTCATAGGAAATCTCCCTGAGAAAAGACGTTCCTTCAACGGATAAAACTTCACCAAAAAGTTTGTTCCGAGATGGGGATTCGTGAGCGTCAAAGAACGCAAACGGATCGCATGATGGCCTGCCGATCGACACCGATACGCACTTCAAAGTAACCTTTCCAACCTCGTCGATTGCCCTAGCTCTATGTTGAGAGGAGACCTGGATGGCAATTTACGGTCTGAGGGTTATCAGCTTCATCTTCGTCGCATTGGCCTTTGTCCCGGCCGGTGCGCACTTCTTCTCGATGTTCAACAAGATGAAGCTGGATGGAACGGGCTACTTGGCCGCGCAACGCGCGTACGACGGCTGGAGCCTGTTCGGCATCGTGGTGCTAGGGGCATTGCTCTCCACAGCCGCCTTGGCAGTCCTGCTCTACAGGTCAGGTGGGTCATTCGGCCTTGTTGTCCTTGCCTTCATCAGCATCGGTGCCACCCAACTTGCCTTCTGGACGCTGACCTATCCGATCAACCAGGCAACCCGGAACTGGACCGTTTTGCCTGAAAACTGGGAGTTGCTGCGGCGCCAGTGGGAATATTCGCACGCCGTCGCCGCCGGCCTCAATGCCTTGGCGTTGCTGGTGCTTTTCATATCAGCGCTTCGCGCTGCGGTGCGTTGAACGACCACGTCTTCACCGACGCGGCGATCGAGCGGGCTGTTGGAGGCGTCGCTTATCCAGATCTCCGGATGGAGCGTGTGACGAAGTCAATCAGTGCATAGGCTCGCGGACCAACTGGAACTTTGTGATTTCGCGTGCTGTTCGATCAATGCAAGCAACTCCGTTGGCGGGCTGCTACGATCCGGCCGGGTCCAGCCAGCTTCGAAGGAAAATAACGGATCGTCGCGATCCGTACGACGCTTAAGGCCGACCAACCGCACCCGGTAACCGAGCGCCTTGACGATTTCGGGCAGATCGTCCGCCTTTCCATCCTTCCACGTGACTTCCAGCTCAGCACGGTGGTCGCGTAGAATGCGGAGGTCGATCCATTTCAGCACGAGAAGCGTCATCAAGGTTAGCAATGTCCCGGCCGCTCCCAAGCCATATTGACCACCGCCGAATGCCAAACCGATCGCCGTCATCACCCACGAGGTCGCGGCCGTGGTGATCCCACTGACAAGATCGCCTCGGCGAAGGATGGCGCCGCCACCGATGAAGCCGACGCCTGTCAACACGCCAAGCGGAAAGCGCAACACATCCATCGAGGCAAATGAATCGGGATTCTTGCCGCCTACTTCCAGCAATATGTTTGCCTGGACCATTGAAGGCGGCGGCCAGTCCGACGAGGATAGTCGTTCTGAAGCCCGCCGAATGACCGCGCGCTTCGCGATTCAATCCGGTCAACGCACCGGCAAGCACAGTCAAACCAATCGCGCCGCGATATCTGCCAGTCTGGACTTAGAGGCATGGCGGGACCCGAATTGGAAGGTCGATTGTCCTGCAATCCAATTCTCGGGCGCGCTTTAGGTTCCGCGCCGAGTCGGGCGGGCACGCAACAGCGGTAGCAAATTGAAATCCGCAGTACTAGCGGCGCGGGCGACGCAGTGGGATGCGCACGACATTCTCCGGTCCAAGCAGGTCAAAGGCCATGGCCAATTGGCGCACAGAGGCCATCTCCACGATCAATTCTTCGATCGAACGATTTGGCAAACCAGTCTTCACCCGCTGCCTCACCCTGGTCGCAAGCTCATGAACTCGCACCGGGACGAAAAGCGGGCTGTCATCCAACAGCTTGCTGATTTCAATGACGACATCGGCGTCAATGTCCTTCGGCAATTCCCGCATGGGCGTCACCTTGCTCTCGAAGCAACGGCCGTCACATCTTTCAATCCGACGGGGTTGAGGCACCGCGCGCCGGGCGTGGAACGGAAGAGGGTATGCAGGCACGCATCGATAGTCGGATTGATAAATCTGCCCGCCTCGGTGTGTCATCAAAAAATGTTGGTACGGAAATTACCAAGCTGCTCCTTCACGCAAGCCACCGGCGCCTTGCCCGGGATCGCGGCTCCGGCGGCAGCCACTGCCGAAGGGAACAAAAAATATCATCTGGAATTGAGACTGATGATCGGAGGATCGAGTCATGGACAGCAGGGAAGCGCGCATCAAACGGCGAGCCTACGAAATTTGGGAGCGGGAGGGTCGTCCTGCCGGACGAGAGCAGGAACACTGGGACCAGGCCGTACAGGAAATAGAGGCGGAAGGCCCGGAGGCCGAACGCGTATCGGCCGCTCCAATGGTTGGAGTTGGCACGAAAAGCAGCAGCGGTTGAAGACCCACCCAAGCAACCAAGACGCCTGAGCTTCGTTGGTCGATATCAACCAGAGGAGGCCTCGACAATGAAAACCTTGCCATTGCTAATCTTGGTCGCTGGTCTGGCGCTTGCTGCCTGCGACAATAGCACCGAGCCGACAAAAGCCAACACCGACACTGTCAACAAGAACCCGACGGTCGATCAGGATACCAGGCCCAAGTCTACGACTGGCGGTGACCAGCCAGCTACCGTGCCGCCGAGCAAATGACCTTCGATCTCATAACGCCTGTTGCAAGGAGAACTGATATGCAAGCTTCAATCGCAACTGCAACACACAACCCGCACCAACTGACCATAGAGCCGTTTGCCGGCACAGTGACGGTACGATTTTCTGACGCCATTGTTGCTGCGACGGACCGAGCTAAGGTGCTTAGGGAAGAGGGCTATGAGCCTGTTTTCTACATCCCTTTCGACGATATTTATTTCGACCTTTTTGAAAAGACCAACACCACCACCAAAAGTCCATCGAAAGGCACCGCCAGCTATTGGCGTGTCCATGCCGTGGGAAGCGCGGCTGACGATTTCATGTGGGCCTATGAGACTCCTCAGGCCGGGGCGAGGGCAATAGCGCGTCACGGCGCGTTCGACCCCGACAAGGCGCGCATCGATGTCGATCCGTTGGAGGACAAGCGGCATACGCCCCACGTCTTGGAGTAGCTCGCTCGTGCGCACACCGAGCCGGGCTGAGCCTCGGGTATGTTAGCGGCGCGGAAACTCCTCATCAAGAATGCGTAGTGCCTCTTCGTATTTGACAGTAGATGCCCCAACTTGTCGCGCCTGCCAGATATTGTCTTCCAGATCCGCGCGCTTTACCGGCAGCGCCAGCGGGTTAGATGCAGCGCGTCGCACAAACGCGAAATAATCCTCGCCGTCCCTGCGTGAAATGGCGTCAACAGCCGAAGCAATCGCCGGTCCGAAACCCGCATCTTCGATCTTGGTCCGGTTCCAGCCTTCGCCCTTTTCCAGCACGTCATGGAGATAGGCGACGACCTTCTGATCCATCGTTTCGACAACATCAACGACACGCCGACAATGCTCGATGTAAGGCTGGCCGGTCTTGTCGCGTTGCGATGCATGGACCTCTTCAGCGATCTTGGCGGCCCGGTAAAAGATGCTCATCTGGCTTCCCCTTCAGGCATGGTTTCACCATCGCTCCTCGGTATCGTGTTGCGGCAGCTCTATTCCACAGCAAACCCAGGCAAGTCGCTGCCCCGACCCATAGTTGTAGCGCGGCCCGAGGTGGGCCGGATCGTCGAACGTCCCAACATGCAGCGCGATCTCGTCGGGCGATGCGTCATAGGAAAGGCTGAGCGGCGATCCGCAGCTGAAGCAGAACCCCCTCTGGGCGATCGGCGAAGACCTGCGATAGGTTGGCGTCGCATAGATCCAGGCCACGCTTTGAGAAGGCACCCAGGCCAGGACCGCGAATGCGCTGCCGGTGGCTCGCCGGCACATGTCGCAATGGCAGTAGTGCACTCTCGGCTTGCCTCCAACGCGAAAGCGGACGGTGCCGCAGAGACATCCTCCGCTCAGTTCCATGGTGGTGTCCCGGCTGATCTACGGCCCCCGTCGCGTGGTTTCATGCGAGTAGCTCCATTCGCCTCGGCGGAAACGCCACTCATTCGCGTCGGTTCCTGTGCTATCTCAGGAACCAGTCCCGGCACGTGGCGTTGCCTGTCTTTGCTAGGAAGCTGTTGTGGACACATACCGCCGATCGGAGACGCGCTGATGTCGATGCCAGGCTTGGCCTATGGTCCCCTTGGCGATCGATGCATGCATGTCTGCGTGGATATGCAGAGGTTGTTTGCCGAGCCGTCTCAATGGGCAACACCCTGGATCACCCGTGTTCTGCCACAAGTCGAAAGACTGGTCGAAAGACGCGCGCCGCAGACGGTCTTTACGCGGTTCCTGCCCGCCCCAAAGGCGGGGCAGGGCGTCGGCACGTGGAAGCGCTACTACGAGCGTTGGGCTTCGATGACGATCGAGACGATCGGACCCGAAATGGCCGAACTGTTGCCGTCATTGGCCGCTTATTGCCCGCCAGCGGCAATCATCGACAAGCACATTTACTCGCCCTGGTTCGAAGGGAGCCTCCGAGCTCTTCTGATGGCGCGCGATATTGATACACTGGTCATCACGGGTGGCGAAACAGATGTATGCGTTCTGGCCACGGTGCTCGGGGCCATCGATTTCGGCTATCGCGTGGTTCTGGTCACGGACGCGCTGTGCAGCTCTTCCGACGCAACCCACGACGCGCTGCTGACCGTCTATCATCAGCGGTTTGCACAGCAGGTCGAGACAGTCGAGATGGAGACAGTTCTCTCGAACTGGACGTAAACCGCCCTACCGATCGGTCCTTGAAGCTCAAGCGTCCAGATCGATAAGCGCAACACCGAGTTCCGGACGCTTGCTGCGGCGCAGATGGCCTGGGGCTTCTACCAGCGTGACTTCCAGCGTTGGCCGAACGATGCCTTCAAGCAGGTGCCCACCCCGGGTGTTGCCGTCGCTCAATCCGAGCACCGCATGGACGTGCAGGCTGGGCTTGCCATCGTCGCCCAGCGCAATATCGCCGATCGCGCTCAGCACTTCGCATTGTTCGTCGATCGGGATCTTGGTCTTAGCATTCAGGTCAAACCACCCGACGGTGGCTCGTTCGAACGCACCGATGGCGGTCAACGAAGCGCTGCCGACCGTCTGCTCGACCGCGAAGGCGGTAAGCTTGGCGAATGCTTCTTCACCGGGGTCCAGCACCACGACGAATGTCCTTTGTCCGCTGTCCTCGTTGACGAGTTGTGATTTCATGTCTGCGCTCCGGGCATCGCCAGTCAATGCGCGCGGTGTTCGGCGTTCCGTTTGCGGGTGGCGGCGGCCTTCTTAGCCGATTCCGATCGGCTTGCGGATGAGCGCGACGCCGATGCCTTGCCGCCGATTCTACCGCCCTTGTGTGCCGCCGGATTGCCTGTGTGCTCGCCGCGTCCGGAGCCGCCTTCCTTCTTGCCGCCGCCATCATCCTTGTTGACGGTCGCCCATGCGCGACGCTCGGCTTCCTTGTCGGAAACCCCACGCTTCTCGTAGCCCTCGGCAATGTGGTCGGCCTTGCGTTCCTGTTTGTCGGTGTATTTCGATTTGTCACCGCGTGGCATGATTGTTTCTCCCTTTGTTGGATAGGGTCTGAACGGAAAGCCAGCGACGGAGTTCCAGCGCCGACGATATTTCAACTAGCGCTTGTCATGCTTTGGAGACCGCAGAAGCAAGGCGAGGGGAACAAACAACGCCGTCACGATTGCGCAGTAGCGAAAGACGTCGACATAAGCGAGCAGCGAAGCCTGGCGCGCGATCAACTGCCCAATCCAGCCCACGGCCTGTTGCTTGGCCTGGAGCATGGTCGATCCCTGCGCAACAAAATGCTCGGTCACTTGATGCAGCACCTTTTGGTAGGCGGGAGACGATTGTGCCGTGTGGCTGACAAGGTTCGCCTGGTGGAGCTGCGCATTTTGGGCGATCACCGTGTTGGACAGCGACACGCCGATGCTGCCGCCAATGTTGCGGGCTACATTGATCAGCGCCGACGCCTGGTTGGTCTTCTGCGGAGCGAGACCGACGTAAGCCGCCGTCGAAATGGGGATGAACAGGAACGGCAGGCCGATCATCAGGAAGACGCGCGCAAAGGCAAAGAAACGGAAGCTGGCGTCCGGGGCAAGCGACGTCATATGCCACAGGGCGACCACCACAACGGACATGCCCATCATGATCAGATATTTGGGCTGAACGATGCCGGCGGCAAATCCCGAAATCGGCATCAGCATCAGCATGGCGATGCCGCCGGGCATCATAGAGAGACCCGACAGGGTCGCCGTATAGTCGAAGGCGGTTTGTTGCAGCTGCGGCATCAACTGCGTGGTGCTGAACAGCACGGCGCCGACCGCCATCATCACCAGGAATGACGTGCCGAACTGACGACTGAACAGCAGGCGGATGTCGACGATCGGATCGCGGTGGCGGAATTCCCATGGGATCAGCAGCAGGAACGAGATCGCCGAGACCACAGCGAAAGCCGTGATGAAACTCGATGCGAACCAGTCGTTTCGCTGACCCTCATCAAGGAAGATTTCCAGGCAGCCAAGCGCCGTGGCGACCAGGATGAACCCGACCCAGTCTATTCTGAGGCCGCCCTTCAACCGTTCCTGCCGTTCGCGCTCTAGCACATCGGGCTCGACCAGCAGCCACTGCACCAGGGCAAGCGACATGATGCCGAACGGCACGTTGATGAAGAAGATCCAGTGCCAAGAGAAATTGTCGGTCAGCCAGCCACCGATGGTCGGCCCGACGGTCGGCGCGACGATGACGGCGATGCCATAAAGCGCGAACGCCTGAGAGCGTTTTTCGGGGGGAAAGGTATCGGCAAGGATAGACTGTTCGCTTGGAGCCATGCCGCCGCCGCCGAGGCCTTGCAGGATCCTGAAGACGATGAGCATTTCCAGGTTGGGCGCTAGGCCGCAAAGCAGCGATGCGATGGTGAAGGTCGCTACACAAAGCATGTAATAGCGCTTGCGGCCGATCACGCTGGCCAGCCAGCCGCTGACCGGAATGATCACCGAATTGGCGACCAGATAGGTGGTGATCACCCAGGTGCTTTCGTCCATTCCCGCCGCCAAGCTGCCGGCGATGTTGCGCAGGGCGACGTTGGCGATCGAGGTGTCGAGCACCAGCATGAAGGTGGCGATCGAGACGACGACCGCGATGAGCCAGGGATTGCGACCACCAGCGGCGGACCGGCTTTCGCTCGCGCCACCGGCCATTTCGACGGCGCTCATCTCACCTTGACTGTCGGCACCACCGACAGCCCCGGACCGAGCAGCACGCCCGGCGGTTGGTCGAAGACGATCTTCACCGGCACGCGCTGCACCACCTTGACGAAGTTGCCGGTGGCGTTTTCGGCCGGCAGCAGGCTGAAAGCAGTGCCGCTGCCCGCTTGGATGCTGTCGACGCGGCCGTGGAAGGTTTTTTCGGGATAGGCGTCGATATCGATCTCTACCGGCTGTCCCGGCCGCATCAGGTCGAGTTGGGTTTCCTTGAAATTGGCCTTCACCCAGACCTCGTCTGGAACGAACATCATCAGCACCTGGCCGGGCTGGGCGTAGGTGCCCTTGGCGACCGTAACACTGGTAGCGCGGCCGGCAACAGGCGCGCTTATGGTGGTGCGTGACAGCGTGGTGCGCGCCTGCTCCTGGCTCGCCTTGGCCTGATTGAGTTTGGCTTGAGCGCTCTTTTCCTGCGCCTGCAGAACAGTGACCTGGCTCTTCGCGGCAGTCACGTTTGCTCCAGCACTGTCGAGGGCGGCCTGGTCTTGGCGCAGCGTCGAAGCGGCCTGTTCCGCCTGCTGTTGAGTGGAGGTTCCCTTGGCCAGCAGTTCGCGGTTGCGCTGGTCCTCCGCCTTGGCGAAATCGAGCGCGGCCTGGGCTTGCGCCACCTGCTTCTGCGCCGCATCGATCTTGGCGTTTTGTGCTTCGATCTGTGCTTCGACATCGACAATGTCGGCCTGCGCGGAGGCCACGCCGGCATTGGCCTCCGCCAGGCTCGCCTGATAGTCGCTGTCATCGATGCGCAGGAGCACATCGCCGGCCTTCACCGGCTGGTTGTCGGTGACAGCGACATCGGTGATGCGGCCCGATATCTCGGCACCGATCGTCACGGTGCGGGCATCGATGAATGCATCGTCGGTCGATTCATACTGACGCGCGTTCAGCCACCACAGGACCAGCCCGATGGCAGCGAGCAGCAACACGATCAGGATCGCGATGGAGATGAAGGGGTGCCGTCGTGGGAAACTCAGCAGGCTGGGCCTTGGTTTTTCCGGCTGCCCGTCGGGCCTTTTGCGCTCTGAAGTGGCGGCCTCAGCCGCATCGTCCCTGCGTTTTGGCGAGGCGTCGGATTTGACTTTACGCGATGAGCCGCGCGCGTCGCTGGTTTCGTCGGGTTCTTTGGTTTCGGTTTTCGCGTCCACGGGAGAACTCTCAAGAAGATGCCAACCGTTTTCGACAGTGGCGAATCAACGACAGCCGCTCGCAAAAGGTTCCTGACGACCGATAATTGTTTCGCGCCTGGTGAAGTCGGTTCAGGCGATTGAGACCCTGACCACGATCGCCAGGATCACGCTGCCGACCAACCCGGCTATGAAGGTGATCCGACGTGTGCGCGTTCGCAGGATGATCTCACCTTGTCGTGCCTGCTCCGCCGAGAATACAGGCCCATCGTCACTGTTCTTGTCATGCCGATCATCGCTCATGATCGTTTGCCTTGGTGCTCACGAAAGACAACTATCGGCCGGCAGTTGAAGTTCCAGATGCGTCGATGCAGCCAAACAAAAAAAGCGATCACAGGCACGTGAGGACGGAACTTTGCTCTTTGCGGTTGGTTGGGTCCGCTTAAGACCCAGCCAGCCCGGAGCCAGCCATGTCCGAAGCCAAAATTGCCAGTGGCCTGAGCAGACGCATGTTCATGACGGCCTCTGTTTCGGCGGTAGCGGCAATGCCGCTTGTCCAATCCGCGAAGAGCGCTGACCAGCCAACGTCCGCCAAGCCGGCCCAACCGCGTGACTTGTCGGCGGTTTCAATGCGTATCAACAAACAGCCCTACAACCTGGCGCTCGACAACCGCACCAGCCTGCTAGACGCTCTGCGCGACCATGTTGGCCTGACCGGCACAAAGAAAGGTTGCGATCACGGGCAGTGCGGTGCGTGCACCGTTCTTGTCGACGGAAAACGGGTGCTCTCGTGCCTGGGTTTCGCCGTCATGAACCAGGGCCGCGAGATCACCACGGTGGAAGGCCTGGTTTCGACCAACGGCGAACTGCATCCCGTCCAGCAGGCGTTTGTCGATCACGATGCCTTTCAATGCGGCTATTGCACACCGGGCCAGATCATGTCCGCCATCGGGTGCATCAACGAAGGCCACGCTGGCTCGGAAGATGATATTCGCGAATATATGAGTGGCAATCTGTGCCGCTGTGCGGCCTATCCCAACATCGTTGCGGCGATCGTCCAGGCCCGCGACGAGATCAGGAGGGCCTAGATGCGCCCCTTCGTTTATGAAAGCCCAACCAGCGTCTCCGCAGCGGTCGCCATGGCGTCGCATGCCGGTGATGGGCAGAGCCCGCCGACTGCGGCCAACACGCAGTTTATCGCCGGTGGCACCAATCTGGCCGACTACATGAAGCTCGGTGTCGCGCAACCGGAACGATTGATCGATCTCAACACGCTCGCCGAACCCGCCTTGCGGCAGATCAGGATTGAGGATGATGCCATTCGCTTCGGGGCGTTGGTTCGCATGGGTGAAGCAGCCGACAACCGGGATGTCAGGCGCCGTTGTCCGCTCTTGGCCGACAGTCTGAAATTCGCCGCCAGCGGCCAGCTTCGCAACATGGCGAGCCTCGGCGGCAATGTGCTGCAGCGGACGCGCTGCGAGTACTTCCGTGAAACCTCCTGGCCATGCAACAAACGCGAGCCAGGCTCCGGCTGTGCTGCGATGGAAGGGTTCAACCGCCAGCACGCCATTCTCGGTACCAGCGATGCCTGCATCGCCACCTATCATGGCGATTTCGCGCAAGCCCTGATTGCGCTCGGCGCAACCGTCGACATCGAAGGCCAGCAAGGAAGACGCACGCTTGCCTTCGCCAAGCTGCATCGGCGGCCGGGCGAGACGCCGAACATCGAAACGGATCTCGCGGCCGACGAGATCATCACTGCCATCGAAGTGCCGCTCGCGCCGTGGAGCAGCCGGTCGCGCTATTTGAGGATACGCGATCGCGAATCCTACGCGTTTGCGCTGGCGTCCGCGGCTGTCGCGCTCGACATGGACAGCGAGACGGTCAGGAGTGCGCGGATCGCTCTCGGCGGCGTAGCGACCGTGCCGTGGCGGGCGAGCGGGGCGGAAGACACGCTCAAGGGCAAGGTGCTTGATGAGTCCGCGGCCCAAGCAGCCGCCGATATCGCCTTTGCCGATGCCAAGCCACGCGAACACAACGCGTTCAAGATACCGCTCGGCAAACGCACGCTGGTGCGGGCGCTGCTCGAAACCCGTGACATGAAGGTCTGAGCCATGAATCAAGCCGCGCCAGCTCCCCAAGACAATCAGGGCGATCCCGTTGTTCGGATCGACGCCCGGCTGAAGGTTACTGGACAGGCCAGTTATCCTGCCGACATCGCCACGGCCAACGTTGCCTATGGCGTCCTTGCCACCAGCAGCATCGCACGGGGCAAGGTGTCGAAACTCCAAACGGAAGATGCCAAGGCGGTGCCCGGTGTGCTGGACATCGTCACCTATGGCGACATGGACAACACCGACAAGCCGAAATTCGGCAACACCGGCGCAAGTTCGATGGGGCCGTTGCATGACAAGACGATTTTCCACGATGGCCAGATCGTCGCTCTGGTGGTTGCCGAGACTTTTGAGGCGGCGGAAGAAGCGGCGGCGTTGATCCGCGCCGATTATGAGAACGAACCACCCAGCGCCACTTTCGATTCAAAAGGCGTGAAGGTTGAGCCGGCGGCCGGTAAAAGCCCGATGCTGAAGGAAGATGCGAAGGCTGGTGACTTCGACGCCGCCTGGGCGGATGCGGCGGTGAAGATCGACGAAAAATACTCGACGCCGACCCAGCATCACAACCCGATCGAACTGTTTTCGACCACGGCGATATGGCAGGGCGATCAACTGACGATACACGAGCCCTCGCAGAACGTGACCGGCTGGAAGATGGAACTGGCACGCCAGCTGAAGCTTGACCCGGCCAACGTGCGGATCATCAGTCCCTATATTGGCGGCGCCTTCGGCTCGAAGGGACCGATGACGGCCCGCACGGCGATCGTCGCCATCGCCGCGCGGCGAATTGGTCGTCCAGTCCGCTGCGTCGTTAGCCGCATGCAGGCCTTCGGTACGCAGACATATCGCGCCGAGACGCGGCATCGGATCCGCATAGGCGCCGGCAAGGACGGCCGCATCACGGCGTTCGGACATGAGGGCTGGGAGGTGACGTCACGCCCTGACCCTTATGTCGTCGGCGGCACGTCCGCCACCGCCCGCATGTACAATTACGGCTCTGTCCTGACTCATGTTTCGCTGGTCCATGCCGACCGCAACACGCCTGGATACATGCGCTCACCACCAGAAACGCCTTACGTCTATGCGCTTGAGAATGCCATGGATGAAATGGCGGTTGCGCTTGACATGGACCCTGTCGAGTTTCGGCTCATCAATGAGCCGGACAAGGAACCGATCGGCGGCAAGCCATTTTCCAGCCGCTCGCTCGTCAAGTGCTATGCTCAGGCCGCGGAGGCCTTTGGCTGGGCGAAACGCGGGCCCAAGGCCGGCTCGATGCGTGACGGCGACTGGCTGGTCGGCATGGGCTGCGCGACAGCAATCTACCCGACCGCCGTCGCACCTTGCGCGGCCAGGGTTCGTCTCACCGCCGACGGCGCGGTTCGGGTCCAATGTGGTTCGCATGAAATCGGCACCGGTGTTCGCACCATCGCAGCACAAATGGCAGCCGAAAGGCTGGGTGTTGGCATGGAAAAGATCAGCGTCGAGATGGGCGACAGCGCCTTGCCGCCGGCACCGGTGTCGGGCGGCTCGATCTCGACGGCGAGCGTCTGCTCCGCGGTGATGAAGGCCTGCGATGCCGTACGCGAGAAGCTGTTCGCGGCTGCGGCGGGCAACGACGGTCCCCTTGCCGGTTCGGGCAACGCGAAACTGGATATGGCGGATGGGAAAGTCGTTACGGAGACTGGCAAATCGGTGAAGCTGGCCGATGTCTTCAAGGCCATGCAGGTCGGCGCCATCGAGGAATATGCCGAGTTTGCACCCAAGGGTTCTTCGCCGGAGGCACTAAGCAAGCTCTATGCCGGACAGCCGGAATTTCATGGCGGGGAAGACGACAAGGATTCGGTCAAATATGCCTTTGGCGCCGAGTTCGTCGAAGTGCGCGTCAACCGCTACACCCGTGAAGTCAGGGTGCCGCGCATCGTCGGTGCCTTTGCTGCCGGGCGCATCATGAACACGCGCACCGCGCGCAGCCAGTTGATGGGCGGTATGATCTGGGGCATCGGCCAGGCTTTGCACGAGGCAACGGAAATCGATCGGCGGCACGCGCGCTACGTCAACCGCGACCTCCAGGATTATCTCGTGCCGGTCAACGCCGACATCAAACAGGTCGACGTGATCCTCGTCCCGGAAGTCGATCACGAGGTCAATCCTGCCGGCGTCAAGGGGCTGGGCGAACTTGGCAACGTTGGAACAGCTGCTGCCGTGGCAAGTGCGGTCTATCACGCCACCGGGAAGCGCATCCGCGATCTGCCGATCCGGATCGACGATTTGATAGACTGACGATTTGGGCTCTGGACGGAGCATGGAACTCGTAACGCACAAGAAATTCAAAAACGGCAGGTTGATGCCGTGGGGAAAAGGCACGGTCGTTAGCGGAGCAAAGGGATTTGTCTACCTTTGCGGAAACACGGCAACCGCCGACGATTATGATCCAGCTGGAAAAAAGGGAGGCGGCTTCGCTGGCGATGCAGCGGCATAGTGGCGGCCCATTCTGACGAACATCAAATCAGATCTGGAAGAACTCGGTAGCGCACTCGACTATCTCATCCGGCTGACCTTCTTCATCAAGGGGCCATTTCCCGATGGCGGCGTCCTGAGTTCTCCCAATTTTCGCCTGGACGTGCTGGACGAGTTCTTTGCCGGGTATTGCCCGAAGCACTGCAGCTACAACAACCCGCCGCCCTCGGAGGTGATCGGGGTTGCAGCGCTTGCGCAAGCCGATATCGGTGTTGAAATTGTCGCGATGGCGGCGCTGCCTGATTGAATCGATTTTCCGCGTGCAACAGCGCTGGCTTAGTTACCCCTGGCTCTCGCGTATCATTCCGGCGCTGTGGCTGGAGCCGTGTAACGGCGGCGAACGGCATCGAGCACGCGCTTGCGGCTCTCCTCGGCCGATAATGTTTTGTCCTCTTCCGCCTCGGCCGTTTCGCGTGCGAGGTCCTTGTCCCTGATCTGATGTCGGAACCATTTGGAATAGTCGCCGGCATGCAAATGAAACGCCCAGGTCTTGTCGTCGATGCCCTCAGCGATCTGGGCAAAGATCATCAGATTGTGGGCTCTGAGATTCATCGCATTGTCAGGGCCGTGGAAATAGAAGCTGCCTGCTTCATCTAGCTGGCCTTCGGCGTATTTGCGGCTGTGGCGCTTGAGTGACTGGCGCGGCTCGATCACCTTGACCGTTTTGACTTTCTTGCCTGCCTGCGGCCGCCAGAACAGCACGCGTGCGCCCTTGGGAGTTGGGATGGCCTTCGGTGCCTCAATGCCTGTCTCATGGCAGAAGACCTTCACCACGTCCTTCGCCTTGGGGCCAAGCGCAATGATAGCCGTCACCAGGCGCAACGCGTCGGTCGAGATCGCCTCGGGGTGAACAGTGATCAGGATTGTGCCCGGCAATTCCAGTGACAGGACAGCCCGCGTATCGTCGCGCCGCTTGGGCAGGAGATGATGCGCTTCGTCGATGACGAGCCAATGCGGCCTTGCGGTGCGGCGGCGAAAACTGCCGAGGCCGGGCAGCAGGTCCGCAAAGAAATCCGGCCTCTCACTGACGCGCAGCGCCAGTCCATTGACAACGATATTGCTGTCGGCCTTGGCGATCAGATCGAGCACCTGCGCCTTTGTCGGCGCGCTTGATCCGTCACCAAGCCGCACGGCGCCCTCAAGGCCGTCATAGTCTCCCTCGGGATCGAAGACGCAGAACTGAAACTTGCTCTCGACGAAGCGCTCCGTCAGCGCGGTGGCCAAGGTGGATTTACCGATGCCGGAACTGCCGGCAATGAGGATCGTATCGGTCGGTGACAGATACATGTCATCGCCGCCGGCTGATCCTAGAACGATACCGTCGTGGCGCCTCGGTACGATCGCGTGATCATGCTTGATCATCTTGTCGATCAGCTGCTCCACGCCTTTGCCCCGTGCGCCACGCATGACCAGATTGGCTGTATTTTTGACCGCAGGAATTGCATTATCGACGGCGACGCTACAGCCACAGGCCTGCAGGAAGGCGTGGTCGTTTTCGGCATCGCCGACACCAACGACATTGTGTGGCGAGAGCCGAAGGTCCTGAAGGGCGGCAGCCAGTCCGGTAGCTTTGTTGACGCCGCTAGGCAGGACCATCACCGCGCCCTTGTTGAAGATGATTTCCAGTTCGAGGCCCATCTTCTTGATGACCTCGAGCACCGTGGCCTGATGGGGTTCCCAGGTAGCGACGATCGATCGCCCGACTGAAAGCGGCTTGACGCCCTGCTTCTTCAGCCTGGCGACGAATTTAGGCTCGGGCGAAGGTGAAATCACTCGTTCTTCCTCGCTGGCCGGCGTGTAGATCAGTGCGCCATTCTCGGCGACGACCTTGTCGAAGAGACTAACCTCGGAAAAGACGCGCTTGAGATCGGGCAGTTCACGCCCGGTGACCAGAACGAGCTTGCGGCCGCTTTTCTTGAACCGCTCGAGAGCAGACAGCGTTTTCCTGGCGACGATGCCGTCATGAGCCAAAGTGCCATCATAGTCCGTCGCCAACGCGATAAAATACATTCTGCCAACCCTTCACAGTCCCGGTTCGTGCTCCGGGTAGAACGTGTCATCGAGACAAAGGCTCCCCATCAGAGGAATTGCGGCTTTCGAAAAGGGGGTGACGGCTCCGCCCGGAAATCAGGAACCCATGCGGTATCGGCACGTTGACCGACAAGCCGGGACCATAGTCCCGGCCTTTGCGGGCGGCATGCAAACCCGCCGCCGAAATCCACACTGAGCGTAATGAAAGGCAAGGCCATGGGTTTCTTTTCGAAGGACATCAAGACACTCGATGATCTCTTCGTGCACACGTTGCGCGACATCTACTACGCCGAAAAGCAGATCGAGAAAGCGCTGCCGAAGATGATCGACAAGGCAACCGACCGCCAATTGAAAGCCGGATTTGAAAAACATCTCGGCCAGACCAGGGGCCATATCGAACGCGTCGAAGAAGTGTTCGAGTTGCACGGCGTCAAGGCCAAGGAGGTCAACTGCCCGGCAATCGACGGCATTCTCGAGGAAGCCGATGATGTGAGCGGCGACGTCGACGATAAAGAAGTTCTGGACGCGGCGCTGATTGCATCAGCACAGGCCGTCGAGCACTATGAAATGACCCGCTATGGCACGCTGATTGCCTGGGCCAAGGAGCTTGGCCGCACTGACTGCGCCAACGTGCTGGCCAAGAACCTCAGAGAAGAACAGGCGACCGATCGCAAGCTCACCGAAATGGCGGAAAGCAAGATCAACCTGCAGGCGGCCGAATAAGGCAACTCCATTGGCTGGCCGGCATACGCCCGCCCGCCCGCGCTGAGCAATCTCAGCGAGACGGGTCGACACCCAAAGCCGCTGATTGCTTACGCTCCACGCTGTCATCCTGCCGCACATGCCGGGAAGATCCTGCCGTTTCCCTGCAGATGCGATACGCTACATAAGCAAGCGTCATCGTGAAAAGCAGGCGGGCCATTCATCCTACTCCTTGGTTTCGGCCATCCTCAGTAACCGCCGACCACCGGCAAGATTTCGCCGGTGATGTAGCTGGAGCAATGCGGGGAAGCGAGGAAGACATAGGCCGGCGCGAGTTCTTCTGGTTGCGCAGGTCGTTTCATTGGCGTGTCCGCGCCGAATTTTGACACGTCGTCTGCTTCTTTGTCCGACGGATTGAGCGGTGTCCACACCGGACCTGGCGCAACCGCGTTTACCCTTATTCCCTTGCCGATCAGATTGCCCGAGAGCGCGCGCGTGAAGGCGTGAATGCCCCCCTTGGTCATGGAATAGTCGACCAGTTGCTTCGAACCGTCGATGCCGGTTACCGAACCGGTGTTGATGATGGCAGAACCGGCTTTCATGTGCGGCACTGCTTCCTGTGCCATATGGAAATAGCCGTAGAGATTTGTCTTCAGCGTCGTATCGAAATGTTCCTCGGTCAGGTCGCTGAAATCGCTGGAATGGATCTGGAAGGCTGCATTGTTGACCAGCACGTCGATGCGGCCAAATTCCTTCACGGTCTCGGCCACCGCGTTGTGGCAGTGATCGCGATCGCTAACGTCGCCCTTGACCAGAATGCAGCGTCGTCCCTCTTTCTCCACTGCGGATTTGGTCTCTCCGGCATCCTTGTCTTCCGCGAGATAGATGATCGCGATGTCGGCGCCCTCACGGGCGAACAGAACCGCCACCGAACGGCCGATGCCGGAATCGCCGCCCGTGATGAGCGCTACTTTGTCTTCGAGTTTTTTCGACCCGAGATAGTACGGCGCATCGTATAGAGGGGCCGGCTCAATCGCCCATTCATGTCCCGGTTTCGGCTGATGTTGCTCGGGGAAGGGGGGCTCGGGATACTCGCGGGCGCCGGCCTGCATGGCGCCTTGCTGCTTGCCATTGGCTTTTGATTTGTCCTTGGCATCGACACCACGTTGGATATGGCGCTGTTTGGCCGCTTCGCCGGCTATTTCCGATTTCATCTGCATCATCGTCTCCTTGGCTTGGAGAGGGAACAACGCACTTCAGACGAAAAGGTTTATGGCCGACGCTCCATTCCTTCAAATCGGCGACACGCTTGAGAAATGGCCGTTGCAGTGTGGGCAAGCGGCCGATCACCTGAAAAGCCGCATTCCTGAATGTCTGCAGGACAGGACTGTCCGATTGCGCCACCGACAAGACACGCTCGCTGAGTTTGATCCAGTGCCGCCCTACCAGCCATCGCTCACCAGAGCAGCCGGCAAGCGTGCCTTCGACGAAACGCCTGGCAAAACATGCCGCATCTTCAATACCGAGACTCATGCCACCGGCGCCCAGCGGAAAATGTGCATGCGTGGCATCGCCACCCAGGAACGCAGTCTGGTAGCGCATCGCTTGCCGCACGGGAATGTGGAACCGGTGAGTCCGCAAAAGACGGACGAGCCTGTAAACGCCAGGGATGCGGGCAAGCGCACCATCAGTATTGGATACCGCGCGGTAGCGGTTTTGGCCAATCGGAATGACAAAGCCGACGTACGGCCTTTCGTCGATGTCGGCATCGGCGATGCTGTTCGCGGCTAAGTCAAATGGCAAATGTCGCTGCTGCCAGAACCATGGTGTGCTGACGTTTTCCACGAAAAGCTCGGGGCGGTTCACGAGCGATTTTCTCACCACATGCCGGGCAATAGCCGATAGCGCACATCGCGCGCGTACGCGTCGTAACCGTCCAATTCGTCACGCAGCATCGTTTCCTCGTCGAGGATGCGCAACACCAGGATCAGGAGGATGGGAATCACGAAAATCATGCCCCACCAGGAGCCGAGCGCCAAAGGCGTTCCGAGCACCATGATCAGGACACCAAAGTACATCGGGTGTCGGACAATGGCGTAGGGGCCGGTCGTGATCACCGTCTGCCCTTCCATCTTCTCGATGGTCGAGGCCCCATAGCTGTTTTCGCGAAAGACACGCAAATCGATCATCAGTCCAAACGCCACGAGTGCGTTCCCGAGGACCGAGAGCCAGGCAGGAACCTGCGACCAGCCGAAACGATGGTCGAGCACCGAGGCCACCAGCACCAGGCACAAGAGGATGAAAGCCATCGTGATGATGATCTTCTGGGCGGGCCTGGCTTCCGCGACAGGTCCCGCCTTCATGCGGCGTTCAAGCAGGGCCGGGTCGGTCAAGGCGAGATAGAGGCCTATCGCATTGGTCGAAAGAGTGAAGACGACGATGAACGCCCATCCTTGCCAATAGGCCAGAGTGCCGGCCGGTACGAAAATGAGAAGGCCCAAGACGATGAGGCCGAGGATCATCGCCTTGAGGGTGCGCATCAGTAATCGCATCATGACCTCCGCTGGTTTCTACAGGCCCATCAGCGACAGCCCGACGACCAGGCCCATCAGGTAACAGCCGACATGCCTGCCGCGGCTGGCGACAGCGTTGCCGATCGCTGCGTAACCGTAAGCGACGACAGCCGCCGCGATGATCCAGCGCCGGGCGCTTTCGGATCCCAGAGTAGGCGCCACGATCAGCAGTGCGCCGATGCAGATCCAATCGATCGTACTGGCCTGCCAAACCATGCGGAGCAGGCGCTGGCTTCGGCGCGACTCGATGTGGACCTTCGGAAACACCTGCAATTCGGCCATGGCGCCATGCACCACGGCGACGAAGATCGCCAACGCGCCTGCGATCTGAAGTGCAAGATCCCTCATGGATCACCTCTTTCGTTTGCAGCCCTATGCGGCATAACCACGCTTGAGCAGCATGGTGGCGGCACGATCGAATTCCTCCGCCGAAGGCATAGCGAAATCGAGGGCATCGGCGTAGCGCGCGATGATGTTGAAGACCGTCGCCACGGCGATCGCGTCAAGTAGAGCGTCATCCGTCACCCCCGAACGAAGGGCCGCCGCTGCGTGTTCCGCCGACAACTCCATTGGGCGCAGCGTCATGGTCTCAAGGAAGACCAGCGCTGCCTTGAGCGCCGGGGAAATCGGCGCAGAGCGGAAATCGGCGAGCACGGCATCGACCGATGGCCGTTTCATCGTCTTCGCCGCGACGGCGCCGTGGGCACCGATGCAAAAGGCGCTCGCATTCCATTTCGCGACGATGGCGGCCATCAGCTCACGCTCCGCGACGCTCCATGGGCTCGGACCGCGCATGGCCGCGTGCGTCCATGCGCCCATTGGCGTGCTGAAGAATTCCTTGTGGTAGAACGCCACGCGAGCGGCATCCGGCAGCCGCATTCGCGAAACCATGGAAATGAAGCCGATGAGCAGGCGATGCGTGACCGTGTCACCGCGATCGATTTCAGGCAGACGCATGACGAGCCTCCTCAAGAGCTTTGATCGCACGCTCCCAGCGCAGCAGGGCCGCTCCGGTCGCCGCGGCCGCGATCAGCTCGAAGGCGGCCTTCTCGCTTCGGGCGGCAACCAGAACATCCGCGACCTGTGCGTCCGTCGTGCCGGATGCCGATTCGCCGATCTGGCGGGCGAGATCGTCGTATGGCGCTTCTATTGGCGGTCCACCTGCTGCGCGTGCTGCTGTCCTCTGCCGCACCGCCGGGTCGGTCTCGCCTGACCCTTCAAGAACCCTGAGCCTCAACGTTTCGGCAAGTGCATAATGATCGGGTCGACTGGACGTCATCATAAAGCGCTCCTGTGTCCTTGGAACCCCCTGAGGCTCCGTTCACGTCTCGGGATCGCTCGATCTTTCTTGCGCACCGTCAGCGCGCTTGTCCTCGCAATCCCAGCCATGCGGCATCCAGGATGATGTCCGTGATTTCCTCGCGGCTTGGACCCGGATGATCGAGCCACCACACGGCCACCGCGTGGAGACCCTCTTTCAGAAATGCCGCCGTCGCCTGTCGATGCCACGGCATACGGCCGGGCATGAACTCCGCCAGCAGGGCGGCGATACCGGCGGACGCGCCCGCCTGGACCTCGCGCGAAACCTTCGCCGCGACCGGATTTCCGGCGGGAACCGTCAGCAGCACCCGTGCGGCATCCGGTGCCTGCTCTACGAATTCCAGAAAGGCGTCGACCGAGCGGCGGAATTTTTGCTCCGGGTCGCCGTCGTCTCGCACGATCGCCTTGCCTCTGGCGATCAGGCCGTCGCGGATCGACTCCAATACCGCCACGAACAGCGCCTGCTTCGACGGAAAATGGTCGTAGAGCACCGGCTTGGTGATCCCTGCGCCTGTCGCGATGCTGTCCATTTTCGTGGCGTCGTAGCCGTCGCGGGCAAAGGCGGAGGCAGCCGCTTCGACGATCCTGGCCCGACGCGCCTCGGCGCTCAGACGCTTTCTTACCCTTGAATCCATCGGCAACAATACTAACCTACTTTGAGGTAGGTTATCAAGCCAAGAGGTGATGCCATGCGCATTTTCGTTGCAGGCGCGACCGGCGCCGTTGGACGCAGTCTGGTTCCACTCCTGATCGGCAAAGGTCACAGCGTCGTCGGATTGACGCGAACACCAGCTAAGACCGGCCTCCTGCGGGAGCTCGGCGCCAAGCCTGTCGTTGCCGACGCGCTCGATCAGAAAGCCGTTTATGCCGCGGTCATTGCCGCACGTCCGGATGTGATCGTGCACGAACTGACGGATTTGAAAGGCGCCTCGGACCTGCGCCACTTCGATCGCGCCTTCGCCGGCAGCAACCGGCTGCGCACCCTTGGAACCGACCATTTGCTTGCGGCCGCGCGTGACTGCGGCGTGAAACGGATGATCGCGCAAAGCTTCTGCGGCTGGCCTTATGCGCGTGTCGGCGGATATGTGAAAACCGAGGACGATCCGCTCGACGACAATCCGCCGCAAGAGCATCGCGGCACGTTCGATGCGATCCGCTATCTCGAGCACGCCGTTACGACAACGCCGAAGATAACTGGCGTCGTCTTGCGCTATGGCGGGTTCTATGGCCCTGACACCGGCGTTTTCGATCCCTCTACGATAGAACAGATCCGCAAGCGCCGCATGCCGCTGATCGGCGGCGGCACGGCGTGGTGGTCGTTTCTGCATATCGCCGATGCTGCGGAAGCGACGGCGCTCGCGGTCGAGCGTGGCGACGGCATCTACAATATCGTCGATGACGATCCCGCGCCGGTGCATGACTGGCTGCCTGATCTCGCCACAATGCTCGGCGCAAAACCACCGTTCCGTGTGCCGGCTTGGCTTGGCCGACTGGCGGCGGGAGAGCACATCGTTGTCATGATGACGGAGTCGCGCGCGGGATCGAATGCCAAGGCCAAGCGGGAGCTTGGGTGGTCGCCGCGCTATCCGTCGTGGCGACAGGGATTTGCCGAAATTACCCAAAATGAAGGGCGGAAGGATCAGACAGCATGACGATCAAGATCATTCAGTTCCTCGCCAACGTTATCTATGCGGGCATACCAGCGACATGTTCGGCCTGCAGACCACATCGGGCCAGCCCACCGAAGATCTGATGCGCTCGCGTCAGGCGCCGAGTGAAAAAGCCGCATCTGACTCTCGCAGAGCAAGAAGAACTCGCCAAGATCGATAGTGAGCTTCGATCGATGGGATTCTCCACCGCGCGTTGGGACACCGATTGTCGTGCATTCCTCTAAGAGCGGAAGAAAGCGGCCAGGATACGGTCTCGCAGGCGGAGTAGCAGCGCAAGGTAGTAGCAGAAGGTCTCATCCGCGAAATCTTGGGGAAGGGGAGTTCGGGATACTGACGCGCGCCCGCCTGCATGGCGCCTTGCTGCTTGCCATTCGCTTTCGATTTGTCCTTGGCATCGACACCACGTTGGATATGGCGTGCTTGGCCGCTTCGCCGGCTATTTCCGATTTCATCTGCATCATCGTCTCCTTGGCTTGGAGAGGAAACAGCGCATTTCAGACGAAAAGGTTTGCGCAAAAGATCTCGACTTATCGAAAGGATTCGGGTCAGCCTTTTGGCAGTGCATAAGCGATGACATCATCGCCAATCTTCGTCTCCATAAAATGATGGCCACCGGGAGCAATGACGACGTACTGCCTGCCGTCGACCTCATAGGTCATCGGCGTGGTCTGCCCGCCAGCCGGAAGGTCGGTCTGCCAAACGACTTTGCCGGTTTTGATGTCGATGGCACGCAGCTTGTTGTCCGTGGCGGCAGCGATGAAGATCAATCCGCCCGCCGTCACCAGAGGCCCGCCATTGTTGGGCGTGCCGATGTTGAGTGGCAGCATCGACGGTATGCCCCACGGCCCGTTGTTGACTGCACTGCCCAGCGGCTCGTCCCAAAGCGTCCTGCCCGTCTTCAGATCAATGGCGCGTATGTGGCCGTATGGCGGTTCGGAGCAAAGCAATCCGGTCGATAGCCGCCAGCCGGCGTTGACTGCTATGGCGTAGGGAGATCCCATCTGCGGGTTGCCCATATCCTTCGATTTCTGGGAACCGCCGCCCTGTTCGATCGACTTGAAACCAATCTGGTCGGCTTTCTCGCGCGGCAGCAACTGGTTGTAGTTCGGCATGTCGTTGTAGTTGGCAATCAGGATGCCGTCGTCGGCGTCGACCGCAACGCTGCCCCAATCGGAACCGCCATTGTAGCCGGGATATTCTATGAAGGGCTTGTCGACCGTCGGTGGGGTGAACTCTCCCTGGTAGAACGCTTGCCGAAACTGGATGCGGCAATAAAGTTGATCAAGCGGGCTCATGCCCCACATCTTCTTTTCGGTCAGCACCGGTTGGTCGAGATGCGCATAGCCCGAATAGGGCTGCGTCTTCGACAGCTTGTCCGGTTCGACGCCGCCGGACGGCACCGGCCGCTCCTCGACCGGGAAGAGCGACTTTCCAGTCTTTCGGTCGAGCACGTAAATTTGGCCCTGTTTGCTTGGCACGATGATCGCCGGAACTTTGCCGTTGTCTGTCGGGACATCGACGAGCGTCGGCTGCGAACCGAGGTCGTAGTCCCAAAGATCGTGGTGAACGGTCTGGAAATGCCAGACCGGCTTTCCTGTCGTGACGTCGATGGCGACGATCGAGGAATTATACTGGTTTTCGAAATCCTTGCGATCGACGCCGTAGTAATCAACGGCGGCGTTGCCAAGCGGCAGATAGACGTAGCCGAGTTGCGGATCGGCTGCCGCGACGGTCCACATATTCGGCGTGCCGCGGGTGTATGTATCGCCTTCTGGCGGTGCGCCGCTGCGGTCGGGATGGCCCATATCCCAGGCCCAGACGAGTTTGCCCGAAACCACGTCATAACCACGCACAACGCCCGATGGCGCATCCTCGGCTTGGCCATCCTGAACCTGTGCACCCAGCACGGCGATGCCGCGCACGATGGTCGGCGGTGCGGTCACGGAGTACCAGCCTGGTACCGTTTTCCCCAGCCCTTGCGTGAGGTCGACTATGCCTTGCTGGCCGAAATCGGTGCAGAGCTTGCCATTCCTGGCGTCAATCGCAATCAGCCTGGCGTCGAGCGTACCCCAGACGATGCGCGTACCGCAGGGCTGCTCTGCACTGGCCCCCGGCTTGGCGTAGTAGGCGACACCGCGACAACTGGCGCCGTAGGGGATGGCGTCATCCGAGACCTTCGGATCGTAGCGCCAGTCCTCCTTGCCGGTGGCAGCGTCGGCGGAGATGACGATGCCTTTGGCCGAGCAGGCATAAAGGTGACCGCCCACCTCAAGCGGTGTGTTTTCCGGCGAATATTTATCCTTGGCCGCCTTGTCGGGCATGTCACCGGTGTGGAATTCCCAGACCTTGGTCAGTTGCGAAACAGTATCGGCATTGATCTGCTTGACCGGGGAATAGCGGGTCGCAAGCTCGGAACCGCCATAGACTGGCCAATCGCGTCCGGCCGGATGTACCGCCGTGTCGGGCTGTCCGGTGCCGTCGTTCGCTGGAGCCGCCGTGGTGGCAGGGGCGATAGCGGGTGCTTCCTGCGACCGTGCCGTCATGGTGAAATGGTAGAAGCCGAATGTGCAGGTTAGAACCAGAGCTGCGGATGTGGTCGCGTAGGCGCCAAGCCGTTTCATGCGTCCACGGCTGAAGGCGGGTAGCGTCAACAGGACAAAGACCAGGATGACGGTGGGTGCCAGCACGCGGGGCATCAACCCCCAAGCATCCATGCCGACTTCCCAATAGGCCCAGGCGAGCGTGGCGATCCAGGTCAGGACATAGAGCCAGACCCCGGCAATTTTGCTGCGCAACAGCAGAGCGCCTGAAATCAAGAGTGCTATTCCGGTTGGTAAATAATACCAGGAACCGCCCAGTGCGATCAGCCAGCCGCCGCCGGCGCCGATCAGCAAGCCAAGTATCAACAGCAACACGCCTACGAATATGGTCCACCAGAAGGCAAAGCCGGAGCGGCGAGGATATGTGGTGGGCGAATTGGCGACGCTGTGTGTCATGGCTAGATTTCCAGGTATGGAGCGTTCGTGATCATCTTGAACGCCAGCCATTGCTCATGGTTGCGGGCACGGGCGGCGTTTCAGCCGCGGGCAGGGGTCACCATTTTGTGAGCAGTTCTCACTGGCGGAACCTTTGCCACATCGCCGCCGTTAGGCGGTCGATCCAGAATCTGGCTCCATGCAAATCGGCGAGGGGATGCCGCAGGTTTTTTCCAGCAATGCCAATGGGATTGCCCGCTTTGTGTTGTGGGGCGTGTGTTTTTTCGCGATTTTTGTCGCCATTGGCGGGACGGCTTTTTTGCGATCAGGCTTTGTGACCGGCGTCGGACAACCCATTGCTCAACCCATCCCGTTCAGCCACAAGCACCATGTCGGCGAAATCGGCTTGGACTGCCGTTACTGTCACAGTGGCGTCGAGACGTCGGCCTCTGCGGGCCTGCCCGCGACCGAGGTGTGCATGACCTGTCACTCGCAGCTCTTCACCAATGCCGACATGCTGGCCCCGGTGCGCGCAAGCCTTGCCTCAGGCCAGCCTTTGCAATGGCAACGCGTCAATCCGGTGCCGGATTTCGTCTACTTCAACCATTCGATCCACATCGCCAAGGGTGTCGCCTGCGAGACTTGCCATGGCGAGGTCGACGATATGCCGCTGATGAAAAAGGCGCATTCGCTGTCGATGGAATGGTGCCTCGGCTGCCACCGCGATCCCGCTCCCAATCTTCGCCCGCCGCAGGATGTTTTCCTCCTGCATTGGAAGCCACCGCAGGACATCGAAGAGGTCAGGCGCTCCTTGATCAGCATCCTCGACATTCACACCCAGACCATGACGGATTGCTATGTCTGTCACCGCTGACATCAAGCCGGTCCCGGCTTCCGACCTTGCCGCACTTCGGCTCGCCGCTGCGGGGCGTGGACCATGGCGAAGCTTGGATGAACTGGCTGATAGCGCGGAATTTCAGCGCTTTGTCCAAGCCGAGTTTCCGGCGATTGCCGAACGCATGCCCCTCACTGTCGATCGCCGAACGATGCTGAAGTTGATGGGCGCGTCGCTGTCGCTGGCCGGTCTGACGGCCTGCAGTGAGGCCCAGCGCATCGTGCCTTACGTGCGCCAGCCAGAGAATGTTATTCCCGGCAGGCCGCTCTATTATGCGACAACGCTCGCCAGCGATGGCTACGGCATTGGCGCGGTGGTGGAGAGCCACGAAGGCCGGCCGACCAAGGTCGAGGGCAATCCGGATCACCCGGCATCACACGGTGCAACCGATGCCGTCATGCAGGCTGCGGTGTTGTCGCTGTTCGATCCAGAACGGTCGCGTACGCCGCTCAAGCAAGGCGAGCCGGCCAGTTACGATGACTTTCTGAAAGATATCGCCGGGCTTGCCGGTGGATGGACCGCCTCAGGCGGACAAGGCTTGGCTCTGCTGATCGAAGCGACGACATCACCGACAGCAAAAGCTCAGATTGAAGCGCTTAAGAACCGATATCCCAAGCTCCGCGTCTTCCAACACAATGCGCTCGCGGCCAATTCCGGCGAGCAGGCAGCGGCGAAACTGTTCGGCAAGCCGTTGACGCCAATCTACCATTTCGATCGCGCCGATGTGATCGTCAGTCTGGATGCCGACTTTCTTGGAGAAGGCGCAGGTCGTCTCGCCTATGCCCGAGACTTCGCCAACCGGCGTCGCGTGCGTAAATCGACCGACACGATGAGCCGCCTTTACGTCATCGAGTCGACGCCGACGATCACGGGTGCGGCGGCCGATCATCGTCGTGCCGTCAGGCCAAGTGCGGTCGAAGGTATTGCGCAGGCGCTCAAAGCGGCTCTCGAAGGAGACAAGGGGACAGCCGGTTCGTCGCCGCTCGAACCAATGTGGACAACTGCGCTTGTCGATGATCTTCGCAGCGCGGGGCGCAACGCACTCTTGGTGCCCGGTGCGCACCAGGCACCGTTCGTCCACGCGGCAGCATTTGCCATGAATGCCAGGCTTGGCGCCATCGGCAACACGCTGGAATTCATCGAACCTCCTAATGTCATGCCAAGCGATGGCGACCTTGTGATGCTCTGCCAAGCCATCGCGGGTGGTTCCATCGACACGGTCGTCGTGCTCGGTTCCAATCCCCTGCAGACCGCGCCATCGGACATCGATGTCCGCAAGGGCTTCTCCAGGCTAAAGCTTCTTGTCCACTGGGGGCTCTATCGCGACGAAACGGCGTTCCCAGCGCACTGGCATATTCCCGCCGCGCACGAACTGGAAGGTTGGAGCGATATCCGCGCCTATGACGGCACGGCTTCGATCGTGCAGCCGCTTATCCAGCCCTTGTTTGGCGGCAAGAGTCTGCATCAGCTGATAGCCGCGTTTAGCGGCGATTATAACGCTGATGCACCGGCACTGGTGCGCTCGACATGGGAGGCCATGGATGAGCCGGCCTGGCGCAAGGCTCTGCGCGATGGCGTTGTCCCGAACAGTGCCGCTGTCCCGATCGCCGTCACCATGCCGGCAGATATTGGCGCCGTTGCGCCAAGACCGTCTGTTGGAGATCGGCTTGAGGTCAGCTTCGTCGCCGATTCCTGGCTGCGTGACGGCCGCCACGCCAATTCGTCCTGGCTGCAGGAACTGCCACGGCCGCTAAGCAAGCTTGTCTGGGGCAACGCGGCTCTGGTCTCGCCCGGCACCGCGGAGCGCCTTCAACTTGAGAACGGGCAGATCGTCAATCTGGCGCGCGGTGGCAAGGATATGGATGCGCCGGTCTGGATCACACCGGGCCAGCCGGAAGAGACGGTAACGCTGTCGCTTGGCTTTGGGCGCAAGATCGGATCGATTGCCGCGCTGGCCGGTGGCTATGATGCTTTTGCGTTGCGGACCGCCGGCGCTCTCTGGTTTGCCGATGACCTCGCGTTGACCGCGCGCGATGGTTCCGCGCGCGTGATTACGACCCAACACCATCAGGCGATGGAGGGCAGGGCGATCGTGCGCCATGCCACACTCGACGCCTTCAACCGCAACCCGCATTTCGTGCGCGAAAATGCGCCGGCGCCGGCCACCGAGTCGCTCTATCCCGACTGGACCTACGATCAGGAAGCTTGGGGGATGGCGATCGACCAGTCGGCCTGCATTGGCTGCATGGCCTGTGTGTCGGCATGCCAGGCAGAAAACAACATCCCGACTGTGGGTCCGGACGAAGCGGCGCGCGGCCATGAAATGCATTGGCTGCGCATCGACCGCTATTACGAGGGCACCGTTGACGATCCCGACATCTTCTTCCAACCGGTGCCATGCATGCATTGCGAGAAGGCGCCATGCGAGGTGGTCTGTCCCGTCAACGCCACCACTCATACGCATGACGGGCTGAACGCGCAGGTCTATAACCGCTGCATAGGCACGCGCTACTGCTCGCAGAACTGTCCCTACAAGGTGCGGCGCTTCAATTTCTTCGGCTATCAGGACTTCGACAAGGACTCTGCCGGGCCGCAACAGGCCGTGCACAATCCCGATGTCACCGTGCGCTCACGCGGCGTCATGGAAAAATGCACCTATTGCGTCCAGCGCATTTCCGAAAAACGCATCCGCGCCCAGATCGAGAACCGGGAGATCGCCGCTGACGAAGTGGTCACCGCTTGCCAGCAAGCCTGTCCGACACAGGCGATCAGCTTTGGTGACCTTAGCAAGAAGGGATCAAAAGTCGTGCGCGAAAGGAACGAGCCGCATAATTATGCGCTGCTCGAGGAGCTGAACACGCGGCCGCGCACCACTTATCTCGGCAAGATCACCAATCCCAACGACCGGATTGAAGCCAAGCCGGGCACGGAGACCGGCCATGGCTGAAGCCGTTGCCGCCAGAGGTAGAAAATCGCCACGCCCGCAGCCGGTGCTGCGCGGTCGTCACGATTTTCCGGAAATCAGCGGTCGCATCAGCGCCGTTGTCCTGGACGGAAAGCTGCCGCGGCTGTTCTGGGCCGCCTTTTTCGTCTGCTTCGCCTTTGTGCTGCTGTTCCTCTTTTCCATCACCTACCTGATTTCGGTCGGTGTCGGCGCCTACGGCATCAACATCCCTGTTGTGTGGGGCACGCTGATCTCGAGTTTCGTCTGGTGGATCGGTATTGGTCACGCCGGCACGCTGATCTCGGCCGTGCTGCTGCTTTTGCGCCAACCCTGGCGCGCCTCGATCAACCGTTTCGCCGAGGCGATGACGCTGTTTGCCGTGGCAATGGCTGGGCTCTACCCAATCCTGCATCTTGGCCGGCCGTGGTTCTTCTATTGGCTGCTGCCGCTGCCCAACACGCACATGCACTGGCCGCAATGGCGCAGTCCGCTGGTCTGGGATTTCGCCGCGATCTCCACCTACGCCACCGTCTCCTTGCTGTTCTGGTACATGGGCCTGGTGCCCGATCTCGGCGTACTGCGCGATCGGGCAAAGTCGCGTGCCGGACAAGTGTTTTACGGTATCCTTGCACTCGGCTGGCGAGGTTCGGCCTTCCATTGGGCGCGCTACCAGACCGTGTATTTCCTGATGGCAGCCCTTGCGACGCCGCTGGTCGTGTCGGTGCATTCGATCGTCGCGCTCGATTTCACCTTTGCCATCACACCGGGATATCACTCGACGATTTTCCCACCCTATTTCGTCGCCGGCGCGCTGCTTTCCGGCTTCGCCATGGTGCTGACGATCGCGATCCCGTTGCGCTGGGCGTTCGCGGTCGAGGATCTGATCACGCTGCGCCATATGGAGAATGCCGCCAAGCTGATGATCGCCGCCGGCATGATCGTCATTTACGGCTATGCCTCGGAAGCGTTTTTTGCCTGGTATTCGGGTCAGCCCTATGAGCGCGCCATGATGGCCGAACGCGCCGTCGGTCCTTACGCTCCATTGTTCTGGACGATGCTGTTTTGCAATTGCGTCGTCCTGCAGCTGCTGTGGTTTCGCGGTGTTCGGCTCAACATGCCGCTGCTGTTTTCCATCGCGCTGGTCATCAATATCGGCATGTGGCTGGAGCGCTATGTCATCGTCGTCACTGGCCCGAGCCGCGACTACCTGCCGTCCTCGTGGGGCGAACAATCGCTGACCTGGCTGGATTTCGGCATCTTGTTCGGCTCGATCGGCACCTTCTTCGCGCTGCTCTTCCTGTTCATCCGCATCTTGCCGGCGATCACCATCTTCGAGGTCGAGGAACTGGCCGAAGAAAAGGGCGGCGCGGCATGAGCCTCTACGGCGTCATCGCGGCTTTCGCCGATCCGGATGCGCTGACGCTGGCGGCCCGGACGATGCGCGACAAGGGCTACCGGCGCATGGATGCTTTCTCGCCCTTCGAGGTGCACGGCCTTGCCGACATTCTCGGCATGCGAAAGACGCGGCTGCCATGGGCGGTGCTGGCGGGCGCTGTTGCCGGCGCGGTGCTGGTCTACGCGTTGATCCTTTATTCGGTCGAGGTGGATTTTCCCATCAACGTCGGCGGCCGGCCGCTACACTCCTGGCCGCCTTTCACGGTGATCGCGTTCGAGGCGGCCATTCTGGGCGCGGCACTGGCCGGCTTTGCCGGCATGCTGTGGGCGAACGGTCTGCCGCAATATTACCACCCTGTCTTCAACGCCAAGAGTTTCACCTATGCGCAAGGCGGCAGGTTCTATCTGCTGGTCGAGGCGGCCGACCCGAAGTACCGCAAGGGCGTCACCAAGGGTCAATTGACGCGGCTTGGCGCCGAAACGGTCGAAGAGGTGGAGGCATGAGAGCGCCGACGCTTCTTTTGCCGCTCTTGCTGCTGATCGCGGGCTGCAAGCAAGACATGGCGGACCAACCGCGCTACAATCCGCTTGCGCGCAGCACGCAGTTCGCCGACGGCATGTCGGCGAGGACGCCGGTCGACGGCACGGTGACGCGCGATGCCGATCTGACGGCAACGCCGAATAAATTTCCCTATCCGATCACCATGGAGCTGCTCCAGCGTGGACAGCAACGCTTCGACATCTTTTGCTCGCCCTGTCATGGCCGCACCGGAGATGGCCACGGCATGGTGGTCCAGCGCGGGTTCCCGGCGCCGCCGAGCTATCATCAGGATGTGCTGCGCAATGCGCCGGACCGTCATTTCTACGACGTCATCACCAACGGCTATGGCGCCATGTATCCATATGCCGCGCGTGTGCCGCCGACAGACCGCTGGGCGATCGTTGCCTACATCAGGGCTCTGCAATATTCGCGTTATGCATCCGCCAGCGCACTGCCGAGCGATCTGCGTGCGAAACTCGATGTGGAGGCCACGCGATGAGGCGTCCCGCATGGCCTGATGGATATCTTGCTTCACTGGTTTTGCTGGCCGCCGCAGGGCTTCTGCTGGCGGCCATCGGGCTCTTCTTCGATCCTCGGAGGGCGCTGGCTGGCTGGCTGACGGTCGCGCTCTTCCTGCTTGGATTGCCACTTGGGGCTATGACGATCCTGATGGTCCATGGGCTGACCCGCGGGCGCTGGGGAGAAGCGTTGCGTCCGCCCCTGCGCGCCATCGTCGCTACCTTGCCGCTCGCCTTGCTGTTGCTTCTGCCTGTTCTCGTGCCGCTTCATTTCGTCTTCCCGTGGGCAGGAACTGATCCAGCTATGTCGCCGGAGACGGTGCGGCAAAAATTTGCCTATCTCAACGTGCCGTTTTTCGTCATTCGCTTCATCGTCTGCGCCATGATCTGGATGGTGCTTGGGTGGTTGATCCTTGGGTGGACAGCGCCCGACAAAGACAGAGGCACGGCGAGCCGCCCCTATGCGATCGGGCTCATCGTTCATGGCCTTGCCGTGACCGTATTTGCCATCGACTGGATGCTGTCGATCGAGCCCGACTTCATCTCCAGCATCTATGCCATGCTCGAAGCCGCGGCCGAGGCCGTCGGTGCCTTTGCACTGGCTTTGACGGTGCTGGCCGCCGGACGCGCCATAGAAACCATGCCCGGCGGCGAGGACGACACGGCCTTGGGCGAGGACGTCGCCAACATGCTGTTCGGTTTCATGCTGATCTGGGCCTATCTGTCCTTCATGCAGTGGCTGATCATCTGGGCCGGCGACCTGCCGGAGGAAATCCACTGGTACATCCTGCGCAGCCAGGATGGTTGGCAGTACCTGCTGTGGCTGCTGATCGCGCTGCAATTCGCGGTGCCCTTCGCCGGCTTCCTCAACCGCTCGGCCAAGCGTAGCCATCGCGGTCTGCTCGGCCTTGGTGCGTTTGTCCTGGCCGGACATTTCACCGATGTCGTCTGGCGCATCCGCCCGGCGCTGTCGGCCGCCGGAGCGCCGGTATCCTGGACCGACCTGGCGGCGGTCGCCGGTGCCAGCGGCGCGTGGTGCGCCTTGTTCCTTTGGACCCTGTCCGAGCCGAAACGGATCGCTTTCTGGCACGGGAGGCAGGTCCGTGGTTAGGGCTGCACATCCCGAAACGCGCGACGTGCAGCCAAGGGCAGTTCTGCTGTTTGGCGCCGGTCTGCTCGTCTTCTTGGCGCTGGCTGCGATAGCGTTGAAGCTGATTTTCAACACGACGCCATATTGGCCGCTGGCAGGTGGCGGGACTGGAGACGCAACTCCACAATTGCAGGTGTCGCCTGCAACCGATCTCACGGCCTTTCGCAAGCAGGAAGATCAGGAACTGGGCAAGCTCGGCTGGGTCGATCGCAATGCCGGCATCGCACGCATTCCGATCGAAGACGCGATGAAACTGATCACCGTTCAGGGACTTCCTGATTGGAAACGGCAAGTCGTTTCGGAGAGGCAGGATTGTGCTTTGCTCGGGCAGCAGGTTCCCCGTGCGCCCCAACTCAGCAAATGCAGCACGGCTGCCGGCCAAGCCGACGACGCTGCGCGCCGGCCAGACCATGTCGCGCCGGCCCCTGCGGTGCGGCCATGATACGCTCGCTCCTGGTCTTGGCTGTGCTGCTCGCGGCAAGTGTGGCCGGTGCGACAGAGCGCCCATCCTTCGATCCGAAGATCGGCGCACAACTCGACATCGAAAAGGCCTTTCTCGATACTTCGGGCAAGGCAATTAGTCTGTCCGACATTCTCGCCGGCCGTCCGGCGCTTGTCATCTTCGGTTACGACAAATGCCCCAACCTCTGCGGTGTCACCCAGCAGGCGGTTGCCTCAGACCTAAACAAGACAGGCCTCGATCCACGGACCTACCGGGCGCTTTTCTTTTCGATAGATCCTTCGGAGACCTTTCAGGATGCGATCGCTGCAAGAGCCGAAGTCGCGCCGTCCGCCGGGCAAGAAGGACTGGCGGCTTGGCGGTTCCTGACCAGCCCCGACGATGCCGGTGCCGCGCTTGCAGCCGAAGCCGGCATCACCTTCGATCGGCGCGATCGGATCGCCCAATATGTCCATCCGATCGCCGTTATCGCACTGACGCCGCAGGGCAGGATCGCACAGGTGCTGCCGGCGCTGAACTTCGAACCGCGCGATCTCAAGCTTGCTCTCGTCGAAGCATCGGCCGGCCGGCTGGGCTCGATCGCGGACCATATCTTCCTGCTCTGCGCCGGCTTCGATACGTCGAAAGGGCAATACACGTCCGCGATAGAGGCGGCTGTGAAGATGGCAGGTGCAGCGACACTCTTGGGTCTTGGCGTCAGCCTCTTCATACTTACGCGACGGAGGCGGGTTTGAGTTTGGGCATCCCCTTCACACCGCCCGAAGCGTCGTCGATCGCCAGCAGCGTCGACACGCTGTTCTACACCTTGCTGGCCTTCACCTTCGCACTAGGTCTCTTCTTGGCCAGCCTCGTCGTCTTCTACGCCATCAAATACCGTGCCGGTTCGAAGGCCGACCGGACCGGCGAACGGACGCGAAGCCTGCCCTTGGAAGTGGCCTGGACAGTCGTCAGCTTGCTGATCGCATTCGTCATCTTCGGTTGGGGCGCCGTGCTGTTCCTGCGTCGCGAGCATCCGCCCATCGACGCGCTCGAAATCGCTGGCCTTGGCAAGCAATGGATGTGGGAGTTTCGCCATCCCGGCGGCCAGCGTGAAATCAACGAACTGCATGTGCCGGTCGGCAAGGCCGTGATCGTGTCGCTGGCGTCGCAGGACGTCATCCACTCCTTCTTCGTCCCGGCCTTCCGGGTCAAGCAGGATGCCGTGCCGGGGCGCACGACGCATGTCTGGTTCATCGCCGACGAGCCCGGTCGTTATCATCTGTTCTGCGCGCAGTATTGCGGGACACAACATTCCGAAATGGGTGGCTGGGTGACGGTGATGCAGCCGGAGGCCTACGCCGCGTGGCTTGGCGTCCAGGGGCAGGGCGACACGCTCGCCGCCGACGGTGAAAAGCTGTTTCGCGCGCTGGGCTGCTCGGGCTGCCACGGCAATGCCAGCAAGGTCAGGGCACCAAATCTGGCCGGTATCTTCGGACGGCCGGTGGCGTTGGACAATCAGCAGACGGTGATTGCCGACGACCGCTATCTCCGCGATTCCATCCTCAATCCGAAAAAGGAAATCGCTGCCGGCTACGATCCGGTGATGCCAAGTTTCGACGGCCTGGTCGATGAGGGGGAGATGCAGATGCTGCTTGCCTATCTCAAATCCCTTTCGCCGCGCGCGGCGGCCAAGAGCGAGCCAGTTCAATGAGCACCGACGCATTGAGGCCATCGAGCTATCTGGGGGAGGGTGCCGGTCCAGCCGCGTGGCTACTCACCACCGACCATAAGCGGGTCGCCTGGCTCTATCTGATTTCGCTTACTGCCTTTTTCTTCCTCGGCGGCGCCTTTGCCGTCCTGATACGGATCGAGCTCGCGACGCCCGCCGGCGACCTCGTCTCGGATGACACCTACAACCGGCTGTTTTCGCTGCACGGCATTATCATGGTCTGGTTCTTCCTGGTTCCATCCATCCCCGCCACGCTCGGCAACTTCCTTTTGCCGCTGATGATCGGTGCACGAGATCTCGCCTTTCCAAGGCTCAATCTGGCGAGCTGGTATGTCTTCATGCTGGGTAGCCTGTTTGCCCTGGCTTCGGTGGTCTTCGGTGGCGTCGATACCGGCTGGACTTTCTACACACCGCTCTCCACCCTCTACGCCAACGGCTTCGTCTCGATGGCAGCCCTTGGCGTCTTCATCGTCGGGTTTTCGACGATCATGACGGGCATCAATTTCATCGTCACCATTCACACGCTGCGGGCGCCAGGCCTGACCTGGTTCCGGCTGCCGATCTTCGTCTGGACCATGTATGCGACCGCGCTGGTCATGGTGCTGGCGACGCCGGTGCTCGCCGCCTCGCTGATCCTGATCGTGCTGGAGCGCGTGTTCGGCATCGGCATCTTCAACCCGGCGCTGGGTGGCGACCCGCTGCTGTTCCAGCATCTGTTCTGGTTCTATTCGCACCCCGCCGTCTACATCATGATCCTGCCCGGCATGGGAGTGGTCTCGGAGGTGCTGCCCTGCTTCAGCCGGCGGCCGCTGTTCGGCTACAAGGCCGTCGCCCTGTCCTCGATGGCGATCGCCGTGTTCGGCTTCCTGGTATGGGGCCACCACATGTTCGTCTCCGGCCAGTCAGCCTATGCCGGCGTGCTGTTCTCGTTCCTGTCGTTCTGCGTCGCCATTCCCTCGGCGATCAAGGTCTTCAACTGGAGCCTGACTCTGCGCAAGGGCGAGATCTCTTTTGAGACGCCGATGCTCTACGCGCTGTTCTTCCTGGGGTTGTTCACCTTTGGCGGGCTGGCAGGCCTCTTCCTGGCAGCGCTTGCCATCGACGTTCACGTCCACGACACCTACTTTGTCGTCGCGCATTTCCATTACATCATGGTCGGCGGCATGGTGACGGCCTATATGGCCGGACTGCACTTCTGGTGGCCCAAACTGACCGGCCGGATGTACTCCGAGACCTGGGGGCGCATTGCCGCGACCGTCACCTTCCTCGGGTTCAACCTCACCTTCTTTCCGCAATTCGTGCTCGGCTTCCTCGGCATGCCGAGGCGCTATCACACCTATCCACCAGAATTCCAGTTCTGGCACATCCTGTCGTCGGCCGGCGCCGTCGTGCTGGCGGTGGGTTACCTGATGCCGTTGTTCTACCTCGGCTGGTCGATGTTTCGCGGCGCCCGCGCACCCGCAAATCCTTGGGGGGCGACCGGGCTTGAATGGCAGACTGCTTCGCCGCCGCCACCACACAATTTCGACACCATGCCCAGGGTCAACCGACCTGCCTACGACTACGACATGAAGGGGCTGCAACACGAGAAGTTCAGTCCGCACAAGGACGAGGCCTGATGGGCGCGTCGACCGAAAGCGTCGCCTTCGATACGCCGGCCCGCGAACAGGCCGCTGATACGTTTGCCATGTGGGTCTTCATCGGCTCGGAAGCGATGCTGTTCGGCGCGATCCTGCTGGTGTTCCTGATCGCGAGGATCAGCTACGGGCCAGCCTTCGCCGCCGCATCACACCACCTTTCGCTTCCACTCGGCACGCTGAACACCGTCGTGCTGATCACGTCCAGTTTCAGCATGGCGCTAGCGCATCTCTTCGCCAGCAGAGGCCGTTGGCGTGCATCGACCTGGTCGCTCGCTGCGACGGCGCTGCTGGGCCTGGTGTTCCTCGGCATCAAGGCAGCGGAATACACGATGGAGTTTCGCGAGGGCGTCGCTCCGGTGCTTGGCGCCCCGTTCACCTATGATGGACCCGATCCTGTGCATGCCGAATTCTTCTTCGGCCTCTATTTCGCGATGACGTCGCTGCATGCAGTGCATCTCATTGGCGGCATCGTCGTCATCGCAGGCATGCTGGTGATGTGGTCGAGCGCGACGCAGTCCAGTCGGCTTCGCCGCGTGCGGGCGATCGGCCTTTACTGGCATTTCGTCGACATCGTCTGGGTGTTCCTGTTCCCCGTTCTCTACCTGAGCAACCGATGAGCGACATTCGCAAGCTCACCATCGCCTATTCCGGACTCCTGGCCTTGCTGGGTCTGACGGTCGGCTCATCATTCCTCGACCTTGGTGGTTTGAACTCCGCGCTCAACTTGGTGATCGCTGCTGGCAAGGCCGCGATTATCGCCGTTCTGTTCATGCAACTGACCGGTGAGGGCATCTTGCCGCGGCTGGCGGTTGCGGCGACAGGCTTGTGGTTGGCCGTTCTGTTCGGACTGACGTTGATCGGACGATGAGGATGGGACATAGTAGGCTTCTTGTTGAAGAAGCCTGTGATGCTCCGCAACTGCCGAACCTAACTCAAGGCGGGCGCGACAACCGTTGTTGATCTTACCGCAACCGCAGAAATCCTCCCGCCGAGCGGGTTCGTTCATCGGCCCAACTGCGGCCATTCGTGAACTTTCTTCGATTGACGCACCCGGCAAATTCACGACACGCAACTTCATGTTGCACCGTTAGGTCAGGCGGCTTTGCGGTTCTGCCCCTTGGTAAGCAACGCGGTGATGAACTTGTCCCACTTCTTCATGCCGGCGCGCTTTTCCGGCATGTAGTTCCATCTGTCGTAATTCTTCGAGCTGACATCATGCAGGGCATGGTTCTGGATGCGGTCGCGGATTTCCTTCGTCACCCCGGCTTTGCCGGCGAGTGTCTTCCAAGTTCGCCGCAAATCCCGATTGGTCACCACCGGGATAACGCCACGCTCGCGCTGCCTCCAGATGAAGCTGTATAGGGTGTTGTGGCTGACCGGTACGGACGGGTCGTTCGCTGATGGAAAGAACCACCCAAATTTGTTCGGCTTGAGGGAATTGATCAACTCGGCGGCCAGCGCGGGAACGGGTATCGCGTGCGGCCGGCTGTTCTTCGTCTTCGACCAGTCGATGATTTCTTCGGCGGCATCCCACTGATCGACGTGCAGTCGGGCAATCTCCTCGACACGTTGTCCAGTCAGCATGAGGATGCGGATGGCGCGGGGGTACGGCGGATGCACGGGAGTGTCGGGGCATTCGAGCCAGCGATAGAGCCGCACATATTCGTCCTCATCCAGCCAGCGGGTGCCGACATTCTTTGGTTCGGTCGGGATGCCCGCCGCCGGATTATAGGCAAGCCGGAAGCGGCGAGGGGAACTGTTCCGATAGTCATGCTCGGACTTCATGCCCCAGCTGTAGGCGGAACGGACATAGCTTCGGACGTGATCCGCCATGACCCGGGCACCGCGCTCGTAGATAGGGCGGATGACGTTGGCCACTTCATCGGGTTCGATCTCGCGCGCTAGCCGATTGCGCCCGAGTGTGTCGGCAACCTTGTTTAGTCCCTTCTCGGCTTCCTTCCAGGAGGACTTGCCGTTCTCCCTGAGGTTCTCGACATAGGCCTCGAAGAGATCGCCGACGGTCCCGGGCCGGGTATCCGTGGCGATCTTGATGCTTCGGCCTTTCTGGATGAGATTGGCGAAGTCGCGCTGGAAGAGTTCGCGCGCTCCAGCCAGAGAGGTCGATGGATAGGAACCGATCTTCTTTTTCGTCCGTTTGCCGTCGCTCCACTGCTGGGCCATCCACTCTGCTGTCACTCGCGTCGGCATGGCCTTCAAAACCAGCACCAGCCGACCCGTGCCGCGACCTTCGCCATCGGCGAGGTCCGCCTGCTTGCCTGACTTCTCGACCTGTTTGATTGCTCGCCGAATGGCTCCGTCAGTGAGGCTGGGCATGGCTGGACTCGTGCAGATTTGGGGGCGGTATGGGCCCGCTAATTGGTGACGGTAAGGCGTTCGGTCGCCGAAAACCGCCTCCAATATGCCAAAAACTGCCCCCTGTACGCAAGACCAAAAAAGATCAATGATTCAATGTGATTGAGCGGGATTGTTCGTGACGTTTGGAGGGCGAAATGGATGGTTGTGGATCAGGATGATCGCGGTGGCCGAGAGTTCGAGTGCCCGCTTGACCACTTCCCGGGGATAGACGGGCGTATGGTCGACAGTGCCGGTCTGTTGCACCTCGTCGGCGATCAGCCGTTCTTCTTGTCAAGGAACAGGATGCGGAACTGCGGTCTTATGTAGCAAACGCACCAACTTCTCGCACGACCTAAAGGGTGGGTTCCCATAAAATCCGGGGATGCCAAGAGTTGCCCCTATCGTCCGCTCCACCCGATACGAACACGCCATCAACACGCTGATGGCGAAGCGATCCGAGATATCCGGCGCAATCCGGTTCAAAGGCGCGGATCTGGCTCACCAGCTACAGCACATAGACGCGGTGCTGTTGATCCTCGGCTACAAGGGCGATCCGTCGCTTACAGCACCAGCAAACATCAAAGTTCCTACTACGCACAGCGTTGCGCCCAGCAGTATCCAGACAGCCCCTTTGCGGCCGCCAGTATCCATTCCTCTACCGGCAAACCAGAAGCCCAGCCAGCCGACAACGGCCAGAAAGCCCAGCCTGACTGGTGTGATCTCGCAGCCCAGCAGTCGGTCGCTGAAGACACCACAGGAATGCATGCGGCTTCGTGGGCTGGCGTCGTCTTCACGGTCATCGGTATCTTCTTTATTTGGCGGACTCTCACCGCAAACACCGCTGCGGTTGAGCAGGCGAGAGAAGCCAACCAAATCGCCCGTGACGCCAATGAAGCGCAACTGCGTGCCTATCTGCTTGTGAAGACGATCCTCGCCGACTTTGTTTTCAACCCTAAAACTGCCGAAATTACCGGCGTTACCATCAAACTGGTGATCCGAAATGGCGGGCAAACTCCGGCTATGAATGTCGGGCATGCCATACGATTGAGCGAAACGGTTCTTGGCGACCCGCCAGAGGATATGAGCCAAGCCAAAAGCGTCCCAGTGACGTTTGATATGCAGCTTCATCGGGCAGCCGACGTTGCACCCGGGTGACGAGGTGGTTGTCATTGACCAGACGATACCGCTAAACATGTTCGATAGCTTCGAACGGCAGCATGGGCTGAGTTGCAACCTGAATTGCCACTTGCAATACAAGCCGGTCGTCAGCAAGGACGTTAAGCATCTCATTCTGAATTATTGGATTAGGCGAGACGGCAACAAACCTCGCTTGCGCGTCAGCCGGTCCGGTCCAAACGAGACAACCTAAGACCGCGGCCAACGCCGCTCGCGCCCACACGGCGCGCCGCCTAGCTCAAGGCTCCCTCCTTCGGAGGCGGCTCGACGCGATTGGTGCGTTTGCTACATAAGACCGCGGAACTGCTCGCGCGCCTCGAAGGCCATGGCCGAGCGGCAATAAGCGAGAAGCTGCGTCCAGGATGAAAGGTCCTCGCGGCCATGGACCTCGCCACGCGCCATGCGCTGCGCCGTCGCAGCGACAACCTTCAGGGCGAACGCCACAGCCGGGCCGATGCCCTTGACCTCCTGCAGCAGGTTGACGGGCGCGCCAAGCACTTCGGCCAGCGTGCCGAAGCGTGCCAGCAGCGCCTTGGCGGCCGGCTTGGTGTCGGCGCGCGGGATCAGCCGGAACAGCAAGAGCTCCAGAAGTTCATGGTCGGGCAGGGCGTCTGGACCCGCCGAGGCAAAGCGCTCACGCAAGCGGTCGCGATGGCCGAGATAACCAGGTTTTTCGGCTGGAGCCGGCTTGGCCTTCGCCGCTGGCCGGACCGGCACCTCGGAAAAGAAACTCCGCTCGTCGTCGTCGCTGGCTTTCCCCATCTGCCCCCGCATCCGGCCAATCAGTCGGGCAAAGCAGTCGCCCGGCGTGTCAAATACTAGGCCGGCAGGCCGGGACGGTCGAGGTTGTTGGGCGAGAGCGTGAAAATCTCGCAGCCGGTGTCGGTCACGCCGATCGTGTGCTCGTACTGCGCCGACAGCGAACGGTCGCGCGTCACCGCCGTCCAGCCATCCGACAGCACTTTCACATGCGGTCGGCCGAGGTTGATCATCGGCTCGATGGTGAAGATCATGCCTGGCCGCATCTCGACGCCTTCATTGGCGCTGCCATAGTGCAGGATATTCGGAGCGTCGTGGAAGAGCTGGCCGACGCCGTGGCCGCAGAAATCACGCACCACCGAGCAGCGTTCCGCCTCCGCAAAAGTCTGGATGGCGGCGCCAATGGCGCCGGTGCGGGCACCCGGCCTGACGGCCGCGATGCCGCGCATCAGGCATTCATGGGTGACCTCTAGCAGCCGCTCGGCCGCGCGCTTGATCGTGCCGACCGGATACATGCGCGAGGAATCGCCGTGCCAGCCATCGAGGATGTAGGTGACGTCGATGTTGACGATATCGCCATCCTTCAGCGGCTTGTTGTCGGGAATGCCGTGACAGACGACGTGGTTGATCGAGGTGCAGGACGATTTCGTGTAGCCGCGATAGTTGAGCGTCGCCGGCAGTGCGCCGTGATCCATGCCGAACTCGAAGACGAAACGGTCGATAGTGTCCGTGGTGACGCCGGGCGCAACCATCGGCACCAACTCGTCCAGGCAACGCGCGGTAAGGTCGCATGCCTTGCGCATGCCGGCAAAACCGTCCTCGCCATAGAGGCGGATCTGGCCGGTGTTTCGAAGAGGGGCCGTCGCGGCGTCGAGATAGGTGACCATTTTGTCCGTATGAGAGGTGGCGCGCTGCAGGAGTGCTGGCGTGAAAATCCCACCAGATTTGGCATTTGGAGGCAAAAGGTTCAAGGAGGAACTGCGTGATGCAGCCTGAGCCGCCCGGATATTCGTCTCGCTGGGGCGATCTCTTGTCGGTTTTGCATGGTTGCTTTCCTTTCCGGCCATCGTGCGCTAGGGCGGGGTATGTCTTGGAGATCGCCTCCGTTTCCCAAGCGCGTCCGATCGCTTGAAGCGCCGCTGACGGCAGCCTGCTCATGTCTGATGGGCCTGGTGCTGCTGGCGATGCTGTTCCTCGGCCGGCCCGATCTGCCCGCCTTCGCGGACCCTGCCCAGGGAGGCGTCGGCGTCGGCCTGGAGCGCTCGGGCGAGGTGGCGGCGCTGCTGCGCGTCACCAACAAGGCCCAGGCACTGGAGGTTCGCGCTGCGCGGCTGGTGCTGGCCAAGTTCGCCGGCGGCCATCCGGCCTTGCCGGTTCCGCAAGCTGTTCTCCTTCGACTCGCTCCGATGTCGCCGGCGGTGACTTTTGCCGGATCCGGCACGGTCTCCGCCCCTGGCGCGAGCACCAACCAGCCACGTGCGCCGCCGTCCACGCAGGCCTGAGCGGTCCAGGACCGCACGTTCACCTTCTAGTTCAAGCCATTCGCGTCGCAACCCGTGCGGCGGCCGAGAGCCGCGCATCGGTGGCGCGGCGCGTCATTTCCGGATGATTGCAATGCAACAACGTATCAAGACATTCAAAAGCCTGTCGCGTGCGGCCTCGGCCGCTTCATTTCTCTCGGTTCAGGCCTTCATCTGCGTCGGAACCGTCTACTGGGCGATCGCCGAGACGCTCTATCTGTCGGGAGCCGGAGCGCTCGTCCTTGGCGCCATCTTCGCCTTGCCGTCGGCCTATGTTCTGCTGACCGTGGTGCGCATGGCCTTCGAGGCGGAGACTGACCCGGCCAATCAGTAGTCGCGCTGGCTACTTGGAAAGGTCTGCCGGATTACCTCGCACCGGCAGGCTTTCCTCAACCATTTGCAGCGAAAATCACCGCTTCCGCAGTGACGACACATTTGCGTGGCACAAACGGGTCAAAGCAACTTTTGACGACGAACGGCGTTGCTTGGGCGACGCCAGTTCGGGAGATGTCTGATGGACAGATTGCAATTCGAGGTGCCGGTGCGCATTGCGCAAGGCCCCGGCTTGCCCGTCGAGGAGATTTACAGCGTCGAGCAGGCGCTGGATTTTCTCCAGGACTGGCCGGCACGCCGGCAGGGACCGGTGTATCAAAGAGCCTTCAATGCCTGCTTTGGCGCCACGGTGGACGTGGTCAAGACCGAGGATGCCTGCCGCGCGTTCATGGCGTTCTGCCGTGTCACCGGACTGATGGCCAGCGACATGATGGCGCCGCGCAAGCGTGGCAGCGAGGCGAGGGCGCTGCAGGCCTGACGACTGCTTCGCCTGTCCAATCGACCAACTCCGCCTCTCAACCAACTTTGCTTGAACGCGTGATGATCTCGTGTGCGGATCATGGCATGCGTGTCCTTCCATGACGACGCATAGACGGCGGCGTTAAGCTTCCGTTTCCACATCAGAGGCTACGCCATTGCTTGTTCGGCAATGTTTGATTCGTTGCGTCAGTCTCATGGTTCGGAAGATGTCCCCAGAAAAAGTTCGTGCATTCCCAATCGACCGTCAGCTATTCCTGGTCAGAGAAGTTGCAGCCAAGCTCGACCATCTGCATGGCGAACCCGCAGCCTCGTTCTGGAGGGCTAAAGCAGCCGAGTTGCTTGACCTCGTTGTCGGGTCAGGAAGAGACAGAGCAACAGCCAGTGAAGAAGTACGCAGGTTTTTCCTGGCCGTACAAAGAGAGCTTTCGAGTGGACTGACGGCCGAGGCGGTTCCAGTTCTTTCTGCCTGAAGCAACCGCTCGGTCGAACCAGGCTTCCAGGCAGCGCCCGGCTACTCCTTCGTCGTTCAGGGCGCCGCAGCCGCTGAAGACGCGGTCGCCGTCAACGCCGGCGTCAAGCTGAACTGGAGTTCCAACACCTCGGTGTTCGCCACTTTTGATGGCAAGTTCGCTGACAAGGTGCAGACGTATGGTGGCAATGTCGGGTTCAGGGTGAACTGGTAGGAACGCGGGAACTGATCCGCGAAGCGAGACATTGAAGAGGCGGGGTCTGTTGATGAACCAGCCCCGCCTCAACCTATTTGGGCTTATGCGCCCCGCAGACGGGCTATATCGTCAGGAGTGGCAGGGCGCACGATGATGGTACGGCCCGTTGCATCCTTCATCTCGAACTTGCCGTTCTCGACCTCCTCCTTGGTTCCATCGGGATGAGTGACCTCCACCTTGTCGCCGTCCACTTCGACCTTATCGCCGGTCGTCGGGTTGACATCGTGGCCGTCATCGTTGGCGTCATGGTTGTCGCCCGCCCCATTGTCATGACCGCTGGACCCGGAATTGCCGCCGTCATCTCCTCCGCCATCGGAGCCGGACTTGCCGCCATCTCCTCCGCCGGAGCCGGAATTGCCGCCAGAACCCGAGCTGCCGCCATGGCCCTCTCCGCCACCACCGCCGCCGCTACCTTCCCCCTTCGCGTAGGCTGCGGCAGGGCCGATCTTGGCCACGGCGTGAAGGTTTATTTGATATGGGGCTGACGTCAAAGCCAACGCTGTCGAGGCACGCAATGCAAAACGGATAAACTGGGTTGAAGTCAATTTTGGCATGATGGTCCTCCTTGCTAACTTGAAGGCAACGTGGCCAGTCGCTGGATTATTCCTGAATTGGCCAGGGAGAACCGATGAAAGCGACATATAAGACTTATGTCGCCGATATCTCGGACCAACGTCCTGCCTGACCGGGGCGATCGCCAATGGAACACCGAACCCGATGAGGCCGGCAATCGAGCGGCATCGCGCCGCTTCGATATGTCAAGGTTAAATGCGGAGAGGTTGCTTCGTTGCTAATCAAGTGGTGGCGGGGGCTGCTCGGGAGGAGCGCCCATGGATATACGGGATATCGTTGCGACGATGTCAGCCAAGGTGCTGAAGCGCCGTGCGGATGCGCTGTCCGTGTCCGTTAAACCGATCCGCGCATCCTTGCCGGACACTCCACGTGGGCCGCGACACAGGCCGGTGCATCGCCCGTCGCCTCCGGTACGTCCGGCCAGCAACATGTAGCTCCAAGGCTTTCGCGGGCGGAAGGTTGCCACACATTGCCGGGGGCGCCGCCCGGCCGCTTGAGACTTTGTTCGTCTCGCGCACCGGTCAGCCAGGGGCCGGCTGTTTGAAGCCAATTCACAAATGAACGGAACTTTTTAGCCGTTCCTTCATATATGCGTGCTTTCTAATTTAAGCTATGGCTTTCAATTGCTTCACCCTAATTCGGGTCATGGCGACCGGTATACGCCGGAGTACCAGGGCAAATGTTGCCACCATCTTCGCCCTCAGCCTGCCGATCGTTGTCGGCGCCGCCGGCTTCGGTGTGGAAACCTCCTACTGGTATTACAACAGCCTGAAACTGCAGGCGACGGCGGATGCCGCTGCCTATGCCGGCGCGCTGGAGAAAATCTCGGGTTCCGACACGCCGACGATCGTTGCGGCAGCGACCCAGTCAGCGGCGACGAACGGGCTTGGCTCGGGCACGATCGTTGTCAACACTCCGCCGGCGTCCGGACCCAACACGGCGAAGAAGGCGGTCGAGGTCATCGTCGGCCAGAAGCTCGACCGGATCTTCACCTCGATCTTCACGCAAGGCCAGGTTCCCGAGCAGGCGAGGGCGGTGGCTCTTATTTCCGATGCCTCGAAGGCTTGCGTGCTCGCGCTCGATCCGTCCGCTTCGCAGGCCGCGCTGTTTTCGGGCAACACCAGCGTGAAGCTCATTGGCTGCTCGGTCATGGCCAATTCGATCGCCTCGGATGCTATCAAGCTTCAGGGCTCGGCAGGCCTCCAGGTTGATTGCCTGATATCAGGGGGCGGTGTTTCTCTCAGCAATCCCGTCACGACCGTTTGCGCGGCCCCGATCACGCAGGCGCTGCCCGCCGCCGATCCATTTGCAGACGTCCAGGCACCGGCGGCGTCGAACCCCTGCCAGAACGCCAACAAGTCGCCGCTGAAACCCGGCACCTACTGCAATGGGCTCAGCCTTAGCGGCACAGTCACGATGCAGCCTGGCGTCTATGTCATCCAGAGCGGCGATTTCAAAGTCAATGCGAACGCCAATGTCACTGGAGACGGCGTCACTATTTATCTCGCCGGTGCTTCGCGCGTCTCGATGAACGGCAACGCCACCGTCTCTTTGAGCGCGCCGACGTCCGGCACCTATTCCGGCGTGCTGATGTATGGAGACAGGACCAGCACTGGTGGACAGAGCACCTTCAACGGCACGGCGGATTCGCTGCTGACGGGGGCGCTCTATTTCCCCAGGCAGCAGGTCAACTATCTCGGCAATTTCTCCGGTGTAAACGGGTGCACCCAGGTCGTCGCGAATTTGATCCAATGGTCCGGCAACTCAACCATCAATCAGGATTGCACGAGCCTTGGGATGCGCAACATTCCGGCCGCGCAGTCCGTCGAACTGGTCGAGTAACCTTTCGTGGAACGCCCATCGATGCCGATCCTGAACGATGATGCAGGCGTTGCCGCGGTCGAGTTTGCGTTGGTCTTGCCTTTCCTGTGTGTGGCGCTGCTCGGCATCGTCGACGGTTGGTCCTATATGACGAACTCGCTGTCGATGCGGGCCGGAGTCAAGACCGCCGCGAACCTGGTCATGGAAGGATCGACCAGCGATACGGCGACTCAGGCGGTTGCCATGTCGAGCTGGGAGAAGCGGCCGGCGGATGGCCAGGTCACGTTAAGCCGGATCTACATGTGCGGGGCGACCGTGGTCGACGCTTCCACCCTGTGCAGTGGGCCGAAGGTGCCATCGGTCTTTGTCCAGATCCAGGCATCCGCGACCTGGACACCGCCCTTCACCTTCGGTGTCTTTTCTGCCCCCAGCATCATCGGCCATCTGGAGGTGATCCGTGTCCGCTAGGTCTGGGGCAAGCGCCTTCAGGCGGGATCGGTCGGGTGGGGCTGGGTTGGAGTTCGCCCTGATTGCGCCGTTCCTCATGATACTGCTGTTCGGGATCTTCGCCCTGGGCTGGTCGATGCACTCCGTGTCCAGCGTTCGTTATACGCTTGAGACGTCATCACGCTCGCTGCAGCTTCAGAACACGCTGACCCAGGCCGACATCCAATCAATCGCCACGCAGAAATTGCAGGCCTTGGGTTTGAAGGACGTGAACGTGACGATCGCCATCGATCCGGCGAGCGGCGGGTTCCGCATGGCGCATCTGACCGCCACCTACGCCTTCGTTATCGACTTCCCTTATTTCAGCGCTTTCCCGATCAATTACGCGACCACCGTTACCGTGCCGCTGGTCGGCGGTTAGGCTCGCGAGTCTCACGCCCGCGCTTTCACCGGCGGCCTCGTCGGTCATTTTAGGTCGAACTCACCGAGCGTCCCGGCCGCTGCTCTTCATGCCCGAGGATTTGCCGTAAGTCGCGCTGATCGACCTTCTGGCCGCAGTTCGGGCAGTTGTAGAAATGACCCTTTTCGCGGATGAGGTCCATGCAGCTTGCCCGGAATGGGCGGTCCAAGGTCTGACAGCTTCGTCATTGCCGATCGACCCTCGCGTCGCAGTAAAAGTTCCGGAACTATTTTAGTGCATGCTAATTGAATCGCTGTTGCTGTGGGCTAGTTTATGCACTTCGCTGCAGGTTTTTGGGGGAGGAATGATAGAATGAGTGGCAACCCCGATGATCCACCAATCGAACGACGCTCACATCTCCGGACGGCTGTTCTAAAGGATGGTGCCATCATTACCGGGGATGTGAAAATCGCCTGTTCCGTCAGAAATCAGCATGCCCATGGTGCGGAGCTGCGAGTGGACCCGGGCGTGGTTGTTCCTGAACGATTCGTCCTGCACGTCCGTGCAGATGGTGTCGAATATCGTGCCGTGGTGCGGTGGAGAAAGAACGAGCGGCTCGGCGTGCAGATTTATTGAGGATGCTGACAATGGATGTGGCCAAGAGGACTAGGAGCGCATCAACCACGCCTGGATGCATGGCGCCCAGGCTCGCAAGGACGGCAAGGAGCGAGTGGTGCCACTTATTGGGATGAATTCGCAGACGCTTGGCTGCATCGCGTTTCGCCTCCTGGTTCGCCCCTTTCTACCTATGCCAAAGTTCATAGACGGCAGACTCTAGCCTGCTCTAATGGAGTTGCGTTCTGCGCTGGCGTGAGCAGACACGCATGAGTCCTCCTGCAGATTCACGTTGCCACCGCCGTTCAACGGAGATCGCCATGCCCCAAAAGACCCTCGCCGGCGTCCGGTGTTCTTCACATGCAGCCCTGACTACGAAGGCCTCCAGGCGAAGCGCAATCGCGCCTGGAAACCTGCGTTCGGTCGAGGGATTTAGGGACTTCAGTCGTAGTTGAGCTATTGCTAATATGCATTTAGCTTGGGCGATGCGGGGGGCGATCCCAAATCGACTGACCCGCTATGGCTGGAGCGGCTCGCTTCACCCAAAGTGGCGCTCGTAGCCCAAACTGGGCAGCGCGGAGGCTCAAATGGCCAGCGATAAGCGCAGGCAGGATGCTATTCACGACCATCAGGTCGAATATTTCGCCACAGAGAACGGTTTGACGCCGGACCTGGCTTGGGAGTTAATCATAAAACACGGTAACAGCCGCAAGGCCGTGATTAAAGCTGCGCAGGGTTTGAAAGGCGACGTCAGGCAACACCAACCAGTCCCCTGCTTCCCGGTAGAAGTGCGCGCCTTTGGCCGAGAGCGCGAGCTTTTCACATGCTCACCAGAGCCAGAGATGACCGACAAGGCAGTTACAACCCACATCGGGAGCGTGAAGAAGCGCTAGGCTTTCTCACTATTTCGCAAATTAACCTTGACTGAAGGAGGTAGTGATCTATCGCCAATCGTTACTTGCGCAATTGCTAATATAATGAAACGCTCCACCCATATTGAGGGATGGAGCAATGGAAGAAAGCCCAGGTAGGTTCAGTTGCCTTCTTGAGCCGACAGGCGACTGGACGGTTTGGGATGAAGTCACCGGCGAGCCGGCAAACTTGGGCGGGAAAATACTGATCGGCTGCACACGCGAGCGCGCCGAGTCTGCTCGCGATGTGCTCGCGCGGATTTACAAAAACGGGCTGCACGCTCGACACCGCGACTCGAAGCCGACATTCGATCAAAGATGAAGAGGCCCGACAGTCTCTCGGGTTACCGTTAGTCGCCTGTCTCTTCACCAGGCTTTGTTCCCTTTAATGCAAACGGTTCCGGAGGCGTATTCGGCGGCCAGATCGGCCACAAACTATCACATCAATCAGGTCGTCATTGGTATCCCAGGTGCGGAAATTTCGACTACAACCTGCGAGACGAAGCAGGACTATCCGTGTTCGCTGCGCGGACGGTCTGCGACCACATCAGCCGTATGTGACAAGGAAGTAGCGTATCGCTTTTTTGGCGGCGATGGGTATGAGCTTTGTCTCGCACTCAAGGCTTTGTCGATCAGGTAAGGCGCAGTCGGTCAGGCTTTGGCAAAGGGGTCGACATGTTTGCAACAAACCACAGAGCTAGGCCGCCCGTCTGCGATGCACCGGAGGCCACTTCTCAACTGATTTGAAATATCTGGTACGCCCAAGGGGAATCGAACCCCTGTTACCGCTGTGAAAGGGCTTCTAAACCGTCTAGCGCTGTCTAGCCATATTCACTGAAAGGCCAATGGCGGCTTTTTGGTCGACTGGTCCCCCCGAGGGAGCCCTTGCAGCACAAGGCTTCTTGCCCATTTGCGTTTATGCGCCACAGGCTATTTTTTCAGAGTTTTTCCAGTGCGTGGATGTCGAAACCGGAGTTTCTTTAGTCCGTGCATGTGAAAACCGGATCGCGGCCGCATGATGGTCGCGGGGTACGCCTCGAACTTCGGCGTCTTGAGCGGTCGCTACATCGTAGCGGCTGGCGCCTTCCGTGACCTCCTGAAGCGCGGTTGCAAGCCGAAGATGTTGCCCAACCACGAGGGGCCCGAAATCGGGAATGGATCGCGATCGCCGACCACGGCCGCGGCCTGTTCGTCACCGGCCGCCTATGGAATAACCCGCGCGCCCAGGAGGCGATTGCGCTCTACCGCGAGGGCGATTTGACCGGTCTCTCGCTCGGCCCGAAGGGTGCCGCCTGGGATGAAATGCGTTGCGGGATACGAATCCTGACGGAGGTCAATCGCATCGATGAAATCTCGCTGTGCGAGCTGCCCCTCGACCCGGCGGCGCTGATCACCGAATTCCGCGGCGATCTGATTGGGGCTTGTCAATAAATGGCGGGCCTTCATGATCTGCAAGTCGGCGTCGGGATCCTTCACGTTGGCGGCACCGGCACGGCGTCGCCTGTCCCGACGCTTCAGACGACGCAGTGTGGGGAAAGTGCCGGCTTCCGGCCGCCTATGTCTGGGTGCCGCCGATCCTGACGCGACGGGACCAAGTACAGGATGTACCTGAACGGCACGATGGTGGCCTCGTCCACCCACCGCACCATCAATCCTTCAGGAGCGGTTCTCAGCATCGGCGCCGACGGCAACACATCTGGCTTCAATTTCAACGGCTGGATTGATGAGGTCCGCATCACCAAAGGCGTGGCCCGTTATGCTTCGGATAGCGGTTTCACGGCGCCGACAGCGGCCTTCCCGAGGAGCTAAGGCGCAGGCATCATGCCACTCCTCGCCTTCACCCTGTCCGCTTGGCGAGGCCAAAGGCAGAGGGCTTTTCATATCGGTTGGTCAAGTCTACACCATCGGTCGGGCGAAAACGCTGGTGGGCGCCATGAAACCGATCGCGATTGCAATTCCGTTACTCTTCCTCGTGGTGCAGGCTCAAGCGCAAGAGCGCAGGGATATCGCCGGCCTGAGTTGCGCCGAAGTTCAGGCACTACTGAAGCAGGACGGCACCACCGTCATTCGCTACCGCTCCATATTCAACCTCAGCCTGACGCGCTACGACCTCTATGTCAGCGGGCAGAAGCAATGCGGTCCTGGCGAGGTGGCTACTGGCGCAGGTGTGCCGACGACCGACACAGATTATTGCCCGGTCCATAAATGCATTGCGAGCAATCTCTTCGTGGCAAGGTAGCCGGCCAGGGCGTGCCGCGCCACAGCATTGAAAGAAAACTCGCCGGGCGAGGAACCCCAATTCCTCAAGCCCGGCGAAGGTTTACTTCCTGATCCCCGCGATCAGGGCTGGTGGGAGGAACACCGGCAATCTATGCAATGCAAATCCGATGCCAGCATTTTTCGTCCCGAAACGAGACAGGCTAAAGCGAACCATGCAGGATCACGAACTTGTGAGCGGCCTGGCAAGGGCTGGACGCCGTGGAAGGAAGGTCCCGTCGACCTCGAAATTGATAAGGTCTGGTGGGCGGCTCGAGTTCTGCATTTCGCCAAGCTGAACGTATCATGCTGGTTCGATGGCTCGGATCTCGTCGCGATCGAGCATTGGGGTTTCCGCGGCGAGAAGTGGTGCATGAGGCAGAAGCCGGCCGACTGGCAACCGCTACCGGAGGCCTATCGCAAGGCCCGTGAGGCACAGAAGAAGGCCGAGCTCGACCTATTCGGGGAGCGCGTCGAGAAGCGCTGTATTGAGGCCACCGCGAGGCGCCAGGAGACGCATGGACCGCGACCGGAAGCCGACTTTCAATCGTGGAATATTCCGCCCTGTTGCAAAAGTAGCGCAGACTCTTCGTGAGAAAATGCGCAAAGCTAGAAGTTAATGATTTTGGAGACGAAGGCATGAAACTCGCGCTCATCTGTTCCGTTGCGTTTTTGGCAGCCTCTTCTCCAGTTCTGGCGGCCGACCTCGTTGAGCCCGTCGCCGCGATGCCGTACTCATGGACCGGCTTCTATATCGGCGCACAAGTTGGAGGCGCCTGGAATGACAGCCGGTGGTCGCCGGCAATCCCTCCGGGGAGCTTCGTTCCCTTCAATACAAACGGGTCCGGAGCCGTGTACGGCGGACAGATCGGTTACAACTACCAGATCAACCAATTCGTCATTGGCATCGAGGGCGACTTCGCAGGCTCTACTGTAAAGGGTGATAGTCAATGTCCGGCTACGCCAGGGTCGGTCTGCCAAACCAAGCAGGACTATCTGGGTTCGGTGCGCGGACGCCTTGGGTACGCAATCGATCGGGTGCTTATCTATGGCGATGGCGGCGTTGCGTTCAGCAAGTACAAGTTTGCAGAGACGCAGCTTTTGCTGCAGTCTTTTGGGGGTGGGTCTCGGGTTGGTTGGACTGCTGGCCTCGGCGTTGAATATGCTTTCAGTGACCATTGGACCGCTGGCGTCGAATGGAACTATTACGATTTTGGCTCGAAAAATGGCGCCAGCAGCTTAGCAGGCCCGGCCTTCGTGCTTAGCGCTCGCGAGACCGAGAACACTGTTGTGGCCAGAATTAACTACAAGTTCTGAGATAGTCCGCGCGATGATCCAGGACGGAGTGAAGGCGCGGATTGAGGAGTTCGTGCCGAGACCGAAGCGCTAAAAGGGCTCGGTTTTAGTTTCCTTTGCATGGATGTTGCAGTCGGTACTCCAGCAAGCGGCTCAAAACCTCCTCGATCTTATCCTTGCGGTTTCTCTTCGCCATTGTGATGTTTTCCAAGGGCGGAGGCATCGAAGGCACGGATATGATCACGTCGTAGGGTTGAGACTTGCATTCGAACAATATCGCACGAGCCACCAAGTCCGCCGGTTCACACAAATCCTTCTCGATACCAGCGTTGAGGCATCCATCAAAGGTTTCCCGTTTGGTAGGAGCATTGTCGGCTCTAGTTGCCGATCGTCGCTACCATCGCCAACAGGCAGAGCCTCGCTTTCATAGATTGAAGCATCGCGCTAAAGGCTTCGCCCCCGCAGGCGGCAACTCGTATGCCGGAACCTAAGCGACAGCTCGAGCTTATTCGCGGCATGACCGCACGCGGAATCAACTTCTTGCATCGATGGCTGGCCAATAACGTCACCGAGACGACGAAAGCGGATGTCATCTCCGTTGACGAACTCACGCACAAGCTGATTGCGGACGCCAAGGCGATCGGCACCAAGCGGAACGAGATCGACGAGGAGGTCGACAGCCTGTATCGGACGATCCTGGACGCGATTGTTTGCCTACGACCCTGGCTTGCCCGTATAGGCTTGCTACCGAGATCGGACTTAAGTCTGATCGGCAAAACGCATTGGTCTTATCCAAGCCGTGGTGCGGAACAGCCTGCATCCACGGCTGTTGTTCTCTCCGGGAAAGTTCGGAGAAATCAGATGGATAGAAGCGCCGCTCGTCAGCGAATTCGAACGACAGAACGGCGGATGGTAATAAAGGAAGGCTATGCAAACAACGATAGCCCGAAAGTTATAGCCGCAATGCTTAACTGTAGCGTGGCTTCTGTTAAAGCTACGGCCAGCCAGTTGGGCATCACCCGCACCCAGAAAGCCGCCGCAGACTTTCGGCGTGGCTTCGCAGTCCCGGCAGACATGCTGGTGCACTACAAGAAATTGTTGGCCAAGCAATTCAGCGCGAAGGAAAGTGGAAAGCTACTGGGGTTGGTCTTTACACAGGGTGAAATGTGCGAACGCACACTGCAAGAAGAGAGTGAGTTCTTGGATTACCGCCAAGAAGCCGATCGCTGTCTGCTAGCTGTTTCGTGGATGCGATGAACGTGGCCGCGCAAGTTTGCTCGCTAGCCGACTGTCGGAAGCGTACGAGCGCATCGGCTCACGGCTGGGTGGTGTCCCGCTTTTGTCTGTTGCTCAAGTAATCCAAAGCAACGATCGCGATGAACGCAAAGACGACGACAGCCGTGCCACCCATCCAAAAAGTAGACATTTGATTTTTCTCCCAGCCCTACAATTATTGTACTCCGAGAGAGATCGGGCCACAATCCGGGCAAAGTCTGATCTGACAACGCGGTAAACGCGTGTGGCAGTCTCCTCAGAGGTGCAGATCGGAACATTAGCGCACTCTAACGGTTCTACCTGAGCGATGAGTTCCGGACTCCATCATAGGTAGCGAGCATGGCAGCGGTGTTGGCTTTTGATTTCGCCCATTTTCTCGGATTGACCGCAGACGAACTGCTAGTCGGGGCAGCGTCTTTAGCGGGGTGCTTGCTGGTTTTTGACGCTATGTCGACGGACCGCCCCAATCGATAGCCCACGCCCCTCGCGCTGGCGGCTCTCTTTGGGGGCAATTGCAAGACCGTGGCGTCAGATCGAACTTCAATTCGTCTAAAATGTTCCGGAACTGTTTTAGCGTGCGCTAATTGACCCGCATTATGCAGGTCAGTGCATGCGTCTGAAGTTCATCAAGCCCATGGAACCGGATCTGGTCGACACGCCGCCACAGGGCGGTGAATGGCTGCATGAGATCAAGTTCGATGGCTACCGGACGCAGCTTATCAAGGATGAAGATGGTATTCGGCTGATCACCAAGAACGGCTATGACTGGACGAGCCGCTATATCCATCTCGCCGAAGAGGCGGAGGCGATCGAGGCTCAGAACTTCATCATCGATGGCGAGGCGATCACGGTCAACGAGGCCGGCCTGTCCGACTTCCGCGCTCTGCAATCAGCCATAACCAACCGTAAGCCGTCGCGTGATCTGTATTTGGTGGCATTCGATCTCCTGCACCTGAACGGGCATGATTTGCGGAACTTGCCTGTGGATGACCGTCGCGAGATCCTACAGGAGATGATCGCGCTCGTCGGCCGCATTCAGTTCAGCAAAGCGATGCCAGGCACCGGCGACGCCGTCTATCGCCTGGTCGAGAATGCAGGGCTGGAGGGCATGGTCTCGAAGCGCAAGGACAGCACCTATCGCAGCGGGCCAACGATGAACTGGCGCAAGATCAAGTGCTACAGCGAAAAGGAAATGGACATCATCGGCGTGCAGCGCGAGGCCGGCAAGCCAGCGATGGTGCTCTTGGCCGACAAGGGCCTTTATGCCGGCGGCGCCTTCGTCACCTTCAAGGCTGACATGCGCCAGCGCCTCTGGGACCGCGTGCAGGGAAAGGTCGGTGGACCTGTCCCGATAGGGGTCAAGAACGACAAGGCCGAATGGCTGAAACCCGGTCTCGTCGGCCGCGTGCGGTTCCTCAAGGGCGAGGATAAGCTGCGGCACGCGAAGCTGCTGGATTTCCGGGATAAGCAATAGAAGCGCTTGCGGCCACTATCGATCTCAGGAATATAATCCTCCCGTTGCGGCGATCCTTCAACGGAGATCGCCATGCCTCAAAAGACCCTCGCCGAAACCCTTGCCGCCCGTGAAACCGTCTATGTGCATTGCGGGCACCCTGCATGTTGCAAGTCGACCAAGCTCGACGTCCAGACGCTCATCGACAGGCTTGGCCCTGATCATGGTTCCATGCACGACGATCTGGTGAGGATCTTCGCCTGCTCCCATTGCAAGGCCGCTGGCCGCGATCGGCGCCCGGTCTTCTTCACCTTCATTCCTGACTACGAGGGCCAGCAGGGGGAGCGCAATCGCGACTGGAAGCCGACTTTCGACCGCACCAAACCGGCTTGACGGAACATTAGCACTCTCTAACTAATTTTGCTTGCGGCACGCGATGCTTCACACCTCATCGTTACCGAAGATCGGGATTTTCACCGGCCCCGATCAGCCCGCGCCTCCCGCAAGTGGCGCGGGCTTCCCAATCGTACTGGTTGTTAAGTGCGGCTCCTTTAACCCCTCGTTCACCATGCCGCATTAAGGTTCCAATTCCTGCGGCTGTGTTTGTGTACCGCAGACTTGCCCGTTGGCTTTCGGGCACCGGCAGCGTCTCTTACGAGGTGGTTCTGCTGTCTCTCGGTGCTGGCAAACTTTCACAGGGATTTGCGACCAATCTGGCGGATCGCCGATGATCTCTTAGCCACAGGGACTTTTCTTTTCTTGCCAGTATCTCATTGCGAATGTCATCAGACGTCGTTCGGCCGTGCATCGCGGCAATCACATAGTCGGCTCTGTTAGCTCGATAGTCTTCTTTTTGCACAGGCAACATCGTTCCTCCCAGTTCGAGGCCTCCCTCCCTGACCGAGACACTAGCTGCCGATCCATCGCATGAGTCCACCAATTGGGGATTGTATTAAAATGATACACGTCCCCCCGTCGCGCCTATGAGATCGGCGACAAGGTGCGGGTCGAGGGGATCACGCCGAAGCCAATCCGCTGAGATTTAGCTGCCGCCTGCTCGACTGAATACGACAGTGCCGTCTTCTTTGCGTACTTCCACCGCTACGATACCGTCATCCCGCTTTCCATCGGGAAACGTTGCAAGGACGTGGTCCCTCGCAGCTTTCTCGGCATCAAATGGAGACTTCTCCAAGATGCCCTGTTTCCCGTACCAAATCACCGTGTAGGCCACAGTTGCGACGCTCCCTCTGCAGGCGCCTTGATCTTGCTGGCAAGCACTTCAATGGAAGCGTCTAGATCCTTGAGCGAAGCGAAAAGGGCAGCAGTCGCCGCCGCCAGGTGATCTTCTGGTTCGCCATTGTCGTTCGCTAGATCGGTGCGTTGAGGCTGCGACATGAGCGAACTATGCGCCTTGTCGTGGCGTCGGTCTACAGAATCGCCCGAAGTGGCGTGGATGAAAATGGCCGGTGCCAGTTGGGAGCTGGGTGGGCTTGGGATGACGCCGGCCAAGCGGACATCAGGTCCGCCGCAAGCAGATGCTAATATACCGAAGGCGATCCCTGCATATGGTGTGATCGCGGAAGCTAGCCGAGCGCGTCTCGCAACTTGGTCCATCGAGAGTTGTCGGTGAGTTCATTCTTGGCGTTTGCCATCAACGGCGACTTGCCCCATTTTGTGGCCGAGCTCGTGCTGCGGCGTACTGATCTTTCCTAGACATAGCTGCGAGCCCCGGAAAAACGGTTTCGGCTTCGTGGCGCAAGAAATCGCCTGTCTTAGCCGGGTAGATGGCAGCGTACCATGTCATGAATAGACCAAGAATGTACGGGCTTCGGCCGGACGCGACCATATAGTCAAGGCAGGCTACGCCGACGGTGCTGTCGCAGTCCTCTTCCGAGATGCTGGCCAGTAAAGCGTCCGGGTCGCGATCGGCGTGTTTTAGGAAGTTCCGCGGGCCATTTAGTTGATCACGAAAGTCCTTTGCTGGCCTACCATGGGCGGCAACGAACTGGTCGATCATTCGAAGTTTGCCACCCTGATGGTTGATCAAGGCGTCCGCTACTTCCCAGGAGTTTGCAGCGAGGGTGTAGACGGCCAACGGCTCGTCGAGGTACCAGTGGATGTGGATCGCCGCCAATAATTGGCGACGCGCGGCATCAAGCTTTGAGAGCGCCGGCATTAGCCACCGCCACTCTTTTTCAGCCTCACGCCGGCGCCTCCGCCATTCTCGGGGATGAACTCGACGCCGGCCGATTCGAGGGCGCGGCGAATCGCCTCCAAGTTATTTGGCATTGGCGCTCGCTTGCCGGACTCGAAATCCCGGATAGTCGAAACGCTTGTGCGGGAAGCTTCGGCAAGCTGAGTTTGCGTCCAATTTAGTAAGGCTCGGCCGGCTCTGGACTGCGGAGGGTTGATCATGGAATCGACCATATCGAGTAATAGCAATCTGTGTACGTCAACTTTTTTATATGACACAGGAGCAAACCACCATGCCGAAACTCACAGTTCCGGCGGCCGGCGAAGCTATGCCCGCTGCCGAGGTAATGCCGATCATCGGCCGGTTTTCACGCCGCGCCCTGCTTAGTGCTATCGCCGCAGTTCCAGCCATGGGAGCCGCAACAGCAGCGTTTGCCGTCGCCACGCCGCCGAAGGTGTTCCCGGATTTTGGAAGCGCCGCGCTAATAGCCAACGAACCCGTCGAAACGCCCTGCGAGCGCGTCACGCGCCTTGCCAGGGAGCTTTCCGCAGCAATGGAAGGTATGCACGGCGGGGAGTGGGCGGGTTACTGTCGATCATTCGTTCGGCTTCGCCCTCATTGTGCAGCACAATCGCGCGGTGCAGTCATGAGCGCCGCCACCAACCCGGCCGGAGAGAAGATCCAATTCACTGATCTGGAGCCCCTGATCTGTGATGCTGACAACATGATAGATGTCCTCATGGACATGTGCGAGATTTTCAGCAATCGGCCCGACGACAACGACAAAGTCATCGTCACCGGCTCGGAGGCGGCTCGGCTTTTCTTCGTCGCCGGCCAGGCAGAGTCGATTTCCCACAAACTGAAGAAAGCTTACTACCAGGCCTGGGAACAACGAACGCGGCGAAGGCGGCTTGCCCATTGCTGGTGAACTCGGCGCCTTGATCGCCGCGCATGTGGGGGCTCTGGCGGCATATGATGCCATGCCCGGCGATAACCCGAAGTCGTCGGCCGAGGCGCGGGCCAGCGCACTCGTCACCAAGACGCGCCAAGCCCTGTTCGATCATCAGCCGACAAACATGGCTGAAGCCGCGCGCAAGGGCGAGTTCATGGCATCGTCCAGGACGTTCATCGAATGGGATGACTTTGATCAGGTCCAGTTGATCAAAGCGCTGACGCCGGCGGGTGCGAAATGAACGCCCCGACCCTCGATGATCTGCGGGCGGATGCGAAGCACCTGCACGATCTGCTCGACGTCATCTGTGATCGTGTTTTCGGCAACGTCGACCACAACCGCGACCAAGCGGTCGACTCCATGCTGCGGATTGCCCGCGATCTGGCGGAGAAGATGGCGGGCGAAGCCAAGGGACCGTGAAATTCCCGACGTAGGGAAATTTGGCCCGCTGCCGATGGTGACGAGCCCTTTGCTATGTATCACTGGCCTCCAATTTCCTCCAGCCTCGCGTCGAGTGTGGCCTTTGCCTGCACATAATCGAATTGCTCGCAGTTCTGCTCTGCCGCCTTGTAAAGGGCTTGAGCGACGTATCGGAGGCGGGTCGTGTAGGGCATTGTCTCAAATCGCTTGTCGGGCCGAAGCGTGTGCCTCATCCTGCGACATTGAACACATGTCCGCCGTGAGTGCGGGCAACGAAGAAACGATCAAAGCCGTCGTTGCGACAAACGTCCCGATAATGCGGCTCATTTGAGCATGTCCGGCTTGCCCAGGGGCAGCCAGGTAACTCCACCGGTGGCATCGCGCACCAAGAACCATGTCTGAGCGGTCTGTCGATCAAGTAAGAGGGTCGTTGGCTGCGATTGGCCAGGATTCATGTAGGCAGCGATCGAGCCATGTGAAACCTGATATCGGGGCTCGCTGTTTGAACAGCCGGCGAGTGCCGCAGCGGCCAGCCCAAGAAGCACCTTTCGCATTTTCCCCTCCCGCCGCATTGGCGAGCGGAGTGTGACAGGAATCTCTCGACTCGACAAAAGCTAGATGAATATTGGCCAAAAATTGGACAGAGAAGAGAGGTCTGCAGCTAAGTGCTTGAAATATCTGGTACGCCCAAGGGGAATCGAACCCCTGTTACCGCCGTGAAAGGGCGGTGTCCTAACCGCTAGACGATGGGCGCGCTCAGACGAAGCGGCTTATACTGACGTTGTGCGCAACCGGCAACCCGTCAGTTGTCGCCTTGGACAACTTTTTTGCGGGCTTTGGAATCAGAGGCTTCATCACGACCGCATGGCTTGATCATTCGCGGAGGCACCCCATCGCTTCGTCATTCTAGGGCGGAGCAAGGAGCGAAGCGACGCGGCGCAGACCCGCGACTTTAACGCGTCACCATGGGTGCAGAATTCTGCTCAGTTGCATTCCTAAGTCGACTCCCGGCATCCTCGGGTCTTCGCGACGGGGCTTCGCTCCTGCTCCGCCCGTGGACGTTACTAGCCGTCGTCTCCACCGCCGCTGCGCCGGCGGCAGCGCCAGTTCCAGTCGCGCTCGGGGCCGACGTCGACGTGGACCGATTCGGTGTGGCAGTAGGTGCCGACGCCGCCGCGGCCGGGCATGGTCCTGATGTAGCTCGCCAGCTCCCATTTGGAGACGCCGGGCACCTGGATGTCGGCGGCGGCGCAGTACATGTGCAGCGAATTCTTGGCGCCGTTGGCGCGGCGGTTGCGGGCCGGGTCGCGATAGCCTGACGTCACCACCATCTTGCGACCGTAATGGCCTTCGATCGTCTTCAGCACGCGCACCAGCGATGGTTTCAGGCAGGCGACGTCGACGGTCTCGTTCTGCTTGAGCAGCCCGTTGGGCGCGAGCCGGGCCATGCCGGCGGCGGAGGCGACCTGATAGGAGCCGCCGATTGGACCCTCGTCCTCATTGAGGTCGACGTCACTTTCGTCGTCGAGGCCGGATTTGCGCTTGATCTCGAACAGCGCCGTCTGGCGCACGCCGGGCAGGGCATCACCGCCCGTGATGTGACCGGCTTCGTCGCCGGTCGAGGCCAACTGTATCGGCTTTGCCGTGGAATCGGCCGAGGCCAGAGTGATGATCGGCTTTGCCGCCGCTGCCGGCTTGGCTTGCGCGGCCGGCTGTTCGCCCGACCTGGTGTTGATCAGGGGCGCTGGCGTCGCCGAAGCGGGTGTGGCGCCAAACATCGAGGCCAGAAAGCCCTTTTTCTTCGGCGCGTCGGCTTGCGGCGCCTCGCCAGCGGTCACATAGACCGGATTGTTCATCACCGGCGCCGAGGCCGGCTTCGGCGTCGTCACGGCGGCATCGGCGGCGGCGATCTTCTGGCCGACCGCGTCGGCCTGCTGCGCCGTCTGGGCCGGCTGCTGCAAGGCCTGCGGCGTTTGTCCCGCGATCGTTTCAACGCCGGCCGGCGTTGAAAGCGGGAAGGCGGCTTGCGGCTTGGCCACAGGTACGTAGGCGACCTTTTCGGGTAGCGCCGTGTCGCCTTCGCTCATCACGGTCGTTTGCGTGGTCGTCGTCTGTGATGTCGAATCGGCGGTGGCGACCGGCTTGCCGGTGGCGGCCGCATTGATGTTCGAGGCAGAGGCATTGTAGCCGGGCATTCCGACCGACATTGTCGGGTCGCCGGCCGAAGTGCAGGAGGCCAGGAGCACGGAGCAGAGCGCTGCCACGATGGCGCGGCGTTCTCCCTTTGCGAGGCTCCATCCTGCTGATTTCAAAGTCAAATTCCCCCTCGATGTCCGGTCGGTATCTCCTTGCCGCAGCCCTACGATGTCTGCGTCGAGGTGACCTTTGTCTCCGATCCGGAAACGAGACCTGTGTCAAATCAGCAAGCCTGGAAGTATTTTTGCAGTGATTGCCGAATTACGGCTGCTTGATGGTTGACGACACCATTTCGCCCGCTTTTACCGGGCCGTCAACTCACCAGACATTACAGTCCGTTACACACGCACCTTGACATAGTTGCCGGGAGCATCGCCCAAGGTTTTCATATGCTTGCCCGGTTTGCGGGCCGGCACGCGGGTGTTGTCCTTGGCCTCGATCCAGCTTTGCCAGTGCGGCCACCAGGAGCAGGGATGGTCGGTTGCGCTGGCTATCCACTGGTTGAAATCGCCTGTTGGCGTGCCGCCGGTCCAGTACTGGTATTTGTTGGATGCAGGCGGATTGACGACGCCCGCGATATGGCCGGATCCCGCCATCACATAGTCGACCTTGCCGCCGAAATATTTCGAACCGAGGAAGACGGACAGCGCCGGCGCGATGTGATCTTCCTTCGAGGCGAGGTTGTAGACCGGGATGGTGATGTCGCCCAACGAGACCGTGTGGCCGGCGAGATCCATCGTGCCCTGCGAAAGCGTGTTATCGAGGTAGCAGTTGCGCAGGTAGAAAGAATGGTTGGCCGCAGCCATGCGGGTCGAATCGGCGTTCCAGTAGAGCAGGTCGAAGGGCAGGGGATCCTTGCCGCGCATGTAGTTGTTGATGACATAGGGCCAGATCAGGTCGCCGGAGCGCAACATGTTGAAGGCGGTCGCCATCTTGGTGCCGTCGAGATAGCCCTTTTCGTTCATAGACTTTTCCACCGCCGCGACCTGGTCCTCGTCGACGAACACTTTCAGGTCACCGGCATAGGTGAAGTCGACTTGCGTGGTGAAGAAGGTCGCCGACTTGATGCGGTCGTCGCCCTCCTGCGCCATCAGCGCCAGTGCCGCCGCCAAAAGCGTGCCGCCGACACAATAACCGATCGCGTTGACGTCGCGTTCGCCGGTGGCCCTCTCGATCGTGTCGAGGCCGTATTGCAGGCCCTCGCGGATATAGGCCTCCCAACCCTTGGCGCCGTGGCGTTCATCCGGATTGACCCAGGAGATGACGAAGACCGTGTGGCCTTGCTCGATGGCCCAGCGGATGAAGGATTTCTGCGGGTTGAGGTCGAGTATGTAGAACTTGTTGATCCAGGGCGGGCAAATCAGCAGCGGGCGTTTCAGCACCGTCTCGGTGGTGGGATCATACTGGATGATCTCGGCGACATCGCTGCGGCCGACCACCTTGCCGGGCGTGGTGGCGATGTTCCTGCCGATCTCGAAGGGCGAATAGTCCGCCTGGCGCATTTTCAGGTCGCCCTTGCCGGCGGCGATGTCCTCGGCCAGCATCTTCATGCCGCGCACCAGGTTCTCGCCGTTCGAAGCGACGGTTTCGCGAAACAGTTCCGGATTGGTCAGGATGAAATTCGACGGCGAGATGGCATTGGACACCTGCTTGACGTAGAAGCTCGCCTTGTGGCGGGTGTGCTCGTCCAGACCTTCGGCGTGATCGACCAGTTCGGACGCCCAGCGCGAGGTGACGAGATAGGCCTGCTTGAGGAAATCGAAGAAGGCGTTGCGGCCCCATTCAGGGTCCTGGAAGCGCTTGTCGCCGCGTTCCGGCTTGACGGCATCGTCGGGGCCCTCGGCGTTGGGACTGACACGCTGGATGGCGTTCGCCCACACGGTCATGTAGCCGGCGAACAGCCGCGTCTGCGCTTCGAGTGCGCGCTGTGGGTCGGCGAGCCAGTATTCGCTGAGCTTGGAGAAGGTCTTGACCATGTCGACGACCGGCTCGGCGACGTGGTCGCGCACTTCGCCGCGTTCGCGCGGTTCGGCCCAGGCGGACGCCGCCTTGCCGGCCTGCTCGACCATGCGCGCCATATTCAACGCGAAACGTTCCGGGTCCTTAACCAGATATTGCTCGACGGTCGAAGGCTCGGCATCTTCCGTTTTGCCCGAATCGGGTTTTTTGGACATGGTTCGCGGGGTTCCTCCCGAAGCGTTTTCTTGACATATTAACATGGGACATCCGACAGGGTCCAATCTGGCTCTACATCGGCTGCCAAGGAAACAATATGACGATTAATATTGGCGAGACTGTTTTTTTTGGCGCCGCACGCTTTTGCCGCATAGGCGCGGCGATCGTCCTGTTGGGGATCGCCGGGTGTTCGAGCACGAACAGCAGCGGTCCGGTGCCCATGGCCGACAATGCAGGCCCGAAGGATACCGGCACGTTTCCGAACCTGAACATCCCGCCGAAAGTGGCGAATAAACAGTTCACGCCAGCCGAGACGAACGCCAAGCTCGCCGAACTCAAGGCCGCCGAGAATGGGCAGGGGGCCAAAAGCGGTGGTGGCGCCGCCAGCAATCAGGCGGCATTGACGGATTTGGCCAAGAAGCATGGTCCGCAGACGCTGAAGCAGATCGAAGGCAAATGCGACCCCGCCCTCGACCCTACCTGCAAATGAGTATATAGCGCGCGCCCAACACTCCTTTTGCTGTCTGGAACTGCCATGGAAGAGTTTCACAAGGTCCGCCGGCTTCCGCCCTACGTTTTCGAGCAGGTCAACCGGCTCAAGGCCAGCGCCCGTTCGCGCGGCGCCGACATCATCGACCTCGGCATGGGCAATCCGGATCTGCCGACGCCCAAGGCCATCGTCGACAAATTGTGCGAAGTGGTCCGCGATCCGCGCACGCATCGCTATTCCTCCTCGCGCGGCATTCCGGGCCTGCGCCGCGCCCAGGCCGCTTACTATAGCAGACGCTTCGGCGTGAAGCTCAACCCCGACACGCAAGTGGTGGCCACGCTTGGCTCGAAGGAAGGCTTCGCCAACATGGCGCAGGCGATCACCGCGCCCGGCGACGTCATCCTGTGCCCGAACCCGACCTATCCGATCCACGCCTTCGGCTTCATCATGTCGGGCGGCGTCATCCGCTCGCTGCAGGTCGAGCCTGACGATGGTTTCATTCCAGCGCTTGAGCGCGGTGTTCGTCACTCGATCCCGAAGCCGCTGGCGCTGATCCTCAACTATCCGTCGAACCCGACGGCGCTGGTCGCTTCGCTCGATTTCTACAAGGACGTGGTGGCCTTCGCGAAGAAGAACGACATCATCATCCTGTCCGACCTTGCCTATTCCGAGATCTATTTCGACGGCAATCCGCCGCCTTCGGTGTTGCAGGTGCCGGGCGCCATCGATGTCTGCGTCGAGTTCACCTCGATGTCGAAGACCTTCTCCATGCCCGGCTGGCGCATGGGCTTTGCGGTCGGCAATGAGCGGCTGATCTCTGCGCTGACCCGGGTGAAGTCCTATCTCGACTACGGCGCCTTCACGCCGATCCAGGTGGCGGCGGCCCATGCGCTCAATGGCGACGGCGCCGATATCGCCGAGGTGCGCGACATCTACCATAAGCGCCGCGACGTGATGGTCGATGCCTTTGGCCGTGCCGGCTGGACCATTCCGGCCCCTGCGGCCTCGATGTTCGCCTGGGCGCCGATCCCCGAGCCGTTCAAGCATCTCGGCTCGCTCGAATTCTCCAAGCTGCTCATCGAGCACGCCGACGTGGCGGTGGCGCCCGGTGTCGGCTTCGGCGAACACGGCGATGATTTCGTGCGCGTGGCGCTGGTGGAGAATGAGCACCGGATCCGCCAGGCGGCGCGCAACATCAAGCGCTTCCTGGCGACCAGCGCCAAGCAGCCCAACAATGTGGTGCCGCTGTCCGCCCACCGGTAAGCAAAAATTCGATCTGATTTGAGGGACGTCGCCTTCCATGGCTGAAGCATTGCGTGTTGGAATTGCCGGTCTTGGCACGGTCGGTGCGTCGGTGGCGCGCGTGCTGCGCGACAAGGCGGCTGAGCTGACCCGGCAATGCGGGCGCGACATTGTCGTGTCAGCGGTTTCGGCGCGCGACCCGAAGCGCGACCGTGGCGTCGATGTCAGTTCGGCAAAATGGTTCGACGATCCGGTCAAGATGGCGCAGAGCGCCGACATCGACGTGTTTATCGAACTGATCGGCGGCGACGAAGGGCCGGCGCGCCTGTCGGTGAAGGCGGCGCTCGAAGCCGGCCGCCATGTCGTCACCGCCAACAAGGCGCTGCTCGCCAAGCATGGCGTGGCGCTGGCCGAGATCGCCGAAAAGAAGGGCGTACTGCTCAACTACGAGGCGGCGGTGGCTGGCGGCATTCCTGTCATCAAGACGATGCGCGAGGCCATGGCCGGCAACTCGGTCACCCGCGTGTTCGGTATTCTCAACGGCACCTGCAACTACATCCTGACCCGCATGGAGGCCGAGGGCATCTCGTTTGATGCCTGCCTGAAGGATGCGCAGCGGTTGGGCTACGCCGAGGCGGACCCGACCTTCGACATCGAGGGCCACGACACCGCGCACAAGCTGTCGATCCTGACCAGCCTTGCCTTCGGCACCAAGATCGCCGCCAACGACATCTACATGGAAGGCATTTCCAACATCACCCAGGCCGACATTCGCGCGGCCGGCGATCTCGGCTACCGGATCAAGCTGCTTGGCGTCGCCCAGCGCACTGAAAGCGGTATCGAGCAGCGTGTGCACCCAACCATGGTGCCGACGGCCTCCGTCATCGCGCAGGTGCATGGCGTCACCAATGCGGTGGCGATCGAGACCGACATCCTTGGCGAATTGCTGCTCTCCGGCCCCGGCGCCGGCGGCAACGCCACCGCCTCGGCCGTCATCGGCGACGTCGCCGATATCGCCAAGAGCCGGCCCGGCTTCCAGCATGGCCCGGTCTTCGGCCGGCCGGCCAAGGAGTTGCGGCCCTACAAGAAGGCGCAGATGCGCAGCCATGCCGGCGGCTACTTCATCCGGCTGACCGTGCATGATCGCATCGGCGTCTTTGCCGCGATCGCCAAGCGCATGGCCGACAACGATATTTCGCTGGAATCGATCGTCCAGCATGCGATCAGCGGCGAGGCGGCGGCGCAGAAGACGGTGATCCTCGTGACCCACGAGACCACCGAGGCCGCCGTGCGCAAGGCAGTCGACGGCATCACCAAGGACGGTCACCTGACCGACAAGCCGCAGGTCATTCGCATCGAGCGGGCAGGGTAGCTCGTCCTCGGGGGAGGAATCCCACACCGACCTCCCGGTCGATCCGATTGGCTACCAGCCGCGAATAGACCGGAACGAAATCGTTGCGGCGCCGTTCTCTTGGTCAGCAACCAAGGGAGCCGCTTCATGGCCGATACCAACAAGTCCGACCTGCCCAATATCGACGATATCCAGAAGACGCTGGAAAAACAGATCGCTGAACTGCGCAAGGAGATCACCAAGATCAACAAGAGCATTTCGGCACGGGGCGCGGAAATGCTCGATGACGCCAGTGAACAGGCTTCGGATTTCTACGAGACGGCGTCGGCGCGTGCATCGCGGACGGCACAGCAGCTGCGCAGCCAGGCTCAGGCGGTTTCGGACGTCGCCCGCGACAATCCGGGCACGACGACCGCCGTGGTCGGGGTCATCGGCCTGCTCGGTTTCCTGGCCGGCATTGCCGTTGGCCAGTCGTTGAACAACGACACGTCGCGCCGCTGGTATTGAGCGCGCCGGCCTTGAGCCGGCGTTGCCGGCTCCCGTTTCAAGAGATCATTTCCAGGAGGGCATCATGGCTTCATCCATGTTGATCGGCATTCTGATCACATTTCTCGTCATCATTCTCGTTCTCTACCTAGTGCAGCGCCTGCCGCTCGACGCCAAGATGCGACAGATCGTGCAGGTTATCGTCATCATCATCGGCATCATTTCGCTGCTCAAATACCTTGCTGTTTTCTAGATCGCGAGACCCACAATTTGGGCGTCTTCAAAGTGGCCCGGTCGTTGCCGACCGGGCCGCAATCGTGTCGGAAATGCGCTTCAATCGATTGATATTGCTGACCTTTCGATAAAACATTCGGCAGGTCTTGCCGTTGTCATGCTCGTTTGACAAAACAGGCGCGCCTCCGGCGGGAGGCGACGTGCGAACGAGGATTTCCCGAAAATGAATGTGGCCCAGAACATTGTCGCCGGTCTTGACCGGATACTCACCATGGAACTGGTGCGCGTCACCGAACGGGCCGCTGTCGCTGCCGCCAGGCTGCGCGGGCGCGGCGACGAGAAGGCGGCCGACCAGGTCGCGGTCGACGCCATGCGCCAGGAGCTCAACCGCCTTGCCATCAAGGGCACGGTGGTGATCGGCGAAGGCGAGCGCGACGAGGCGCCGATGCTCTATATCGGCGAGGAGGTCGGCACCGGCAAAGGACCCGCCGTCGATATCGCGCTCGATCCGCTCGAGGGCACGACGATCTGCGCCAAGAACCTGCCCAACGCGCTGGCCGTCATCGCGATCGCCGAGAAGGGCAGCCTGCTTTTCGCACCCGACGTCTATATGGACAAGATCGCCATTGGTCCGGGCTATGCCGACGGCGTCATCGACATCGATGCCTCGCCGGCCGAGAACATTGCAAGCCTGGCGCGGGCCAAGGGCGTCGCGGTAACCGATATCACCACCTGCATCCTCGACCGGCCGCGGCATGCCAAGCTGATCGAGGCCGTGCGCGCCACGGGTGCCGCCATCCGGCTGATCGGCGACGGCGACGTCGCCGGCGTCATCCACACCACCGACCCGGAAGAAACCGGCATCGATATCTATCTCGGCACCGGCGGCGCGCCGGAAGGCGTGCTGGCGGCAGCCGCGCTGCGCTGCACCAGCGGTCAGATGCAGGGCCGGCTGATCCTCGACACGCCGGAAAACGTCGCACGCGCGGCGAAGATGGGCATTTCCAATCCGAAGCGGATCTATCATGCGGAAGACATGGCGCGCGGTGACGTACTGTTCGCCGCCACCGGCGTCACCGACGGCAATATGCTGGCCGGCGTCAAGTTCGGCCGCACCTATATCACCACGCACACGATCGTGTTGCGCTCGTCGTCACGGACCGTGCGGGAGATCAAGGCCCGGCACCAGGATATGGATAAGTTCTAGACCTGCTTGCGAAGCCACGCCGCAGTTGCTAGCGCTTGGCTGCATCTGAACCCTGGCCGCGCAAGGATTGACGATGAATGCGTTCGACTGGCACGCGGATCCGATTTCGCGTGCCACGCCCATCACGAAATCCTATCGTAACACCCAGAATGTGCGCCGCTTTCTCACCCGCGAATGCGGCGATACCTTCAGATTCGATCGATGTTTCATGGCCTGGCTCAAGGACGGTCGGGAAAAGACGATGGGGGATGCAGCGATCCGGCTCCAGGCTGAAAAGCGGAAAGTGTAGTTTTTCTTGAATTTTCCCGCGATGCCACCCGCCGCGAACCGCTTGGCTTTGCCCGGCTTCAGGCCGTTGTTTGTGCATCTCGTTATCTCAAAACCGATGCGCAGCTTTGGGCGACATGCATTATCCTGCGGCCAACCATGAATTGGCAAAGCGCATGATGGGGGACAAGCGCCTCTTCCTCGATGTCAGGCAGTCGGCGACCGGTCTCTCCTGGGAGCATCGGCTGACCGAACGGCAGGACATGGTTGCGCTTGCCATTGCGCAGGGCCACGGCGTGCCCGACATCGTCGCGCGCGTGCTTGCCGGACGTGGCGTTACAACCGATGAAACCGAGCGCTTCCTCGATCCGACGATACGCGACCTGTTGCCGAATCCGGCCTCGCTCACCGACATGGACAAAGCCGCCACCCGCATCGCGGCTGCAGTGATGGCGAGGGAGAAGGTGGCGATCTTCGGCGACTACGATGTCGACGGCGCCGCCTCGTCGGCCTTGCTGAAGCGGTTTCTGGCGCATTTCTCCATACCGTCGGAAATCTATATCCCGGATCGAATTTTCGAGGGTTACGGCCCCAACCCCGATGCCATGCGCGAGCTCGTCTCGCGTGGCGCGTCGCTGATCGTCACCGTCGATTGCGGGACCAACAGTGCCGTTTCCGTCGAAGCGGCCAATGAAGCCGGCGCCGATGTCGTGGTGCTCGATCACCATCAAGTCGGCGGCGCCTTGCCGGCGGCAATTGCCGTCGTCAATCCGAACCGTGACGACGATCTTTCCGGGCAGGGCCATCTCGGTGCCGCCGGTGTCGTCTTCCTCGCCCTGGTGCAGACCGCAAAGATCCTGCGTGGCCTGAGCGACGTCGCGCCGCCCGACCTGCTTTCGCTGCTTGATCTCGTAGCGCTTGCCACCGTTTGCGACGTGGTGCCGCTCACCGGCGTCAACCGCGCCTTTGTCGTCAAAGGGCTGCAAGTGGCGCGCCAGCAGAAGAATGAAGGGCTGGCCGCTTTGGCTCGAATTTCGCGCATTGGCGAGCCGATCAGCACCTTCCATCTCGCCTATCTGATCGGTCCGCGCATCAATGCTGGCGGGCGCATCGGTGATGCGGCCCTTGGCAGCCGGCTGCTTGCGACGGACGATCCGGTCGAGGCGCGGACCATCGCCGAGACGCTTGACCGGCTGAACCAGGAACGGCAACAGATGGAGCAGGAGATGCTGGCCGCGGCGCGCGCCGAGGCCGATGCCGAACTCGCCGGCGGCAACGGACCGGCGATCGTCGTCACCGCCAGCAACAATTGGCATCCCGGCATTGTCGGCCTGCTCGCCTCGAGACTGAAGGATCATGCACGTCGGCCAGCTTTCGCCATCGCGTTCAACTCTTTGGGCATCGGTACCGGTTCGGGCCGTTCGGTGTCGGGTTTCGATCTCGGCCGATTGGTGCGTGAAGCCGCCGATGCCGGGCTGATCGTCAAGGGCGGCGGCCATGGCATGGCGGCCGGCATCACCGTGGAGCGCGCAAAGCTCGGCGAACTCAGGGCGTTCTTCGAGCAACGGGCGGCTGCCGACGTGTTTCGGCTGCAGGACGAGGAAAGCCTGGCAATCGACGGTGCGCTTGCCGCCGAAGGCGCGACGCTCAGCCTGCTCGATGCGCTGGAAAAGGCAGGCCCCTTCGGCGCCGGCCACGTCGCGCCGGTCTTCGTGCTGCCGCGCCATCGGCTGGCCGACGCCCGACCGGTCGGCACCAACCATATCCGCTGCGAATTGCAGTCGGACAGCGGTGGCCGCATCCAGGCGATTGCCTTTCGCGCCGTCGACACCGCACTTGGCGAATTCCTGTTCAAGAACCGGGGCAAGACCGTACATGTTGCCGGCTCGCTGTCGGGCAACTACTGGAATGGCAACCGCACGGTGCAATTTCGCATCGTCGATGCGGCACGGGCATGAGGTTTGATCAGGCCAAAACGGTCTGGAGCCGGCTGAGTTCGCCGATCTGCGCCATCGTCGCCTGGTAGCCGAGCTGGATCGCCTCGTCGGCGCGATGGAACTCGGTGAGGCCGATATGGCTGAGCTTCGGCTGCAGCGACATGTCGGGCGGATCGCCGGCCAGCCTGGCGCGCGAGATGCGATCCTGGATGATGTTGAAGGCTTCGACCATGACGCCGGTGATGCCGAGGCGCGTCTGATGCGACTGGTGCTGCGAGTCCAATTGACCCGCACGCGGCGCGTCCTTTTCGACCACCAGTTCGCCGGCGCTGTGCTTGATCACGGCGGCGCGGCCGAACAGGTCATAGTGGAGGTTGACCGCAACGACGAGCGGCTGCTCGTAGGCGCGGCAGACCGATACCGGCACCGGATTGACCAGGGCGCCGTCGACCAGCACACGGCCGTTGCAGTTCACGGGCTCGAACACGCCAGGCAGTGCATAGGAGGCGCGCATGGCCGTGATCAGCGAGCCGCTCGACAGCCAGATTTCGTGGCCGGTGCGAATTTCGGATGTGACGGCGACGAACGGCTTGGGCAGATCCTCGAAACGGATACCGGCCATATGCTCGCGCAGTCGTGCATCGAGCTTCATGCCACCGAACAGGCCACTGCCGCGCAGATTGAGGTCGAGCAGACCGAAGATGCGCCGCTTGGTCAGGCTGCGGGCGAACTCTTCCAGCTCATCCAGTTTGCCGGCGAGATAACAACCGCCGACCAGCGCGCCGATCGAGGTGCCGGCGATCATCGAAACTTCAATGCTGGCTTCATCGAGCGCGCGCAGCACGCCGATATGGGCCCAGCCTCGGGCGCAACCACCGCCAAGGGCGAGCGAAATGCCTGTTTTCTTTGCCGGTTTTGGCTCGGACGCGCCGCCGGACGAAGCGGGGCCGTTGGCCTCTCTTACATCCGGTCTGTTACGCAATGACGCCCACTCGAGCATCACGATCTCCCTTGTCCCAAGGCTAATATACGGACGGGCCGTATCGAAATGATGAATCTGTGTGGTTGGTGTGAGACAGAAGGTTCAAGACGATGGTTTCCGATACGTGGTTTCCGCATCGAACAGCGGCTTGCTGCCATCGTCGGCAAGCGTCGCCTTGCCGTCAACCAGCCCCACCGTCCGATAAAAGCATGAACGCCGGCCGGTGTGACAGGTTGCGTCGTGGCCCAACACTTTCACACGCAGCCACAATGCGTCCTGGTCGCAGTCGGTGCGCATCTCGACGACGTGCTGGAAATTGCCCGAGGTTTCGCCCTTTTTCCAAAGCGCATTGCGCGAGCGCGACCAGTAATGGGCGATACCGGTTTCCAGCGTCAACGCCAGGGCCTGCGCATTCATATGCGCGACCATCAACAGCATGCCGTCTTCGGCATCGGTGACGACGACGGTGACGAGGCCAGCGGCGTCTAAGCGCGGTGAGAACACCACGCCTTCCTCCAGGGCCTTCTTGTCTGACGAAGCTTTGGGAAATTCCAGTGCCGACATCGCCGGTCTATTTTCCTGTTGACCGTGACGCCGGCGAGGGGCTTACGCCCCGCCGCGCACCATGGTGACAAAACGAACCTGTTCCTCCGGCGTATCCTTGAAGACGCCGGTGAAGGTGGAGGTGAGCGTGGTGGAACCCTGCTTGCGGATGCCGCGCATCGCCATGCACATGTGCTCGGCCTCGATCATGACGGCGACGCCACGCGGGTTGAGCACGTCCTGGATGACGCCGGCGATCTGCGCGGTGAGCGCCTCCTGCGTCTGCAGGCGATGGGCAAAGATATCGACGACGCGCGCGATCTTCGACAGGCCGACGACCTTGCCATCCGGCAGATAGCCGACATGCGCCTTGCCGATGATCGGCACCATGTGGTGCTCGCAATGCGAATGGAATGTGATGTCCTTGACGATGACGAGATCGTCGTAGCCGGCGACCTCCTCGAAGGTGCGGCCGAGTTCCTCCGCCGGGCACATGTCGTAGCCGCCGAACATTTCGCGGTAGGCCTTGGCGACGCGCTTGGGCGTGTCGATCAGCCCCTCGCGGTCCGGATTGTCGCCGGTCCAGCGCAACAACGTGCGCACGGCAGCCTCGACTTCGGCTTCGCTCGGCCGGTCGGTGACCGGCTTTTCCATATAGGCGGACTGGGGCATGAGTTTCTTGATGACGGCATCCATAAAAGGCGTCTCCCGTAGTTCCTCTCCAAGGAGGAACGAGTTGAACGGACCACGACCTTTCGGTGTCGGAAACTTGCCCCGTTTCCAGCCCCGTAAGCGGCGTGAACTTCCCGGCCAGGACAGCGGCGCTCATCGCCTTGTCGTTACCGGACTGCCCGCATTATATAAGATCGTAACGAGCGAAAGGAAGACGCAGCAGCGGCAATCGCTGTTCGCTTGGCGGCGACGGATTGGAAAATAATGATCAACGACGTGTACAATGCGAAAATTCTCGGTTTTGCCGGAAACATCGCCCGCATCGGCCGGCTCGATCATCCGGATGCGACCGCAAAAGCGCATTCCAAGCTGTGCGGTTCGACCGTTACCGTCGACCTCAAGATGGAGGACGGCGTTGTCACGGAGTTCGCCCATGATGTGAAGGCCTGTGCGCTCGGCCAGGCGTCGTCCTCAATCATGGCGCAGCATGTCGTCGGCGCGAGTGCCGAGGAATTGCGCGCGGTGCGCGACATCATGCTGAAGATGCTGAAGGAAAATGGCGCGCCGCCGGAAGGCCGCTTCGCCGATCTGAAGTACCTGGAGCCGGTGCGCGATTACAAGGCGCGCCATGCCTCGACCATGCTGACCTTCGACGCCGTGGTCGACGCCATCGGCCAGATCGAAAAGAAGCGCGCGGAAGAAGCGGCCTGACCTTGCCATTTCACGTTCTCACGATGCGTGGCCGCTCGCGACACCGTTCTTTCCATGGCCTGGTGTTCGTCTGGAGCCTTGCCGGCACACTCGTGTCGAGCGGCGGCACGAGCTGGGCGGACGTGGCGGTCCAACGCGATATCGGCGACTATCTCATGAAGGCTATCCAGGTCTGTTGGAACATCCCTGCAAATACCACAAGCGTTGCACGTGTTCAGATCAGCCTGAACAAGGACGGATCGCTCGCCGGCCCGCCAAAAATTATCAGCCCCGTGACACCGCCGCCGGACAAGGTTGCCGAGGCCGCCATACGGGCAATTACGCGCTGCGCGCCATTTCCCGGGCTGATACCCTACGCGGCCCACTATGATCTCTGGCGCGATGTCGTCCTCACATTCAACCCGGCAGAAGCCCCGCCGGCTGGGCCTTCGAAGGTGGATGCGAACGACATCGACAAATTTCTGGAAAAAAACAAGAAGGCAAAATAGCTGGAGCCAGGCTGGGCAACCGGTTCACGCCGTTGCCTCCAGGGTTCGTCTGCTTTCGGCAAATTCGCTTCTCAGCCAGTCTACGAAAGCCGCGGCTGGCTCGGAAAGATGCTTCAAGCTCCTGGCCACCAACCAGTAGGCGCCGGATGCAACGTCGATATCGAATGGCTTGATCAGCGCGCCGGCTGCGACTTCCCCACCGATCTGCAGGAGATCGCCGAGTGCAACGCCATGCCCGAGAAGGGCGGCCTGTTTCGAAAGCGATGCGTCGGCCAGCATGGGACCCCGCGCGGGCACGGCATCTGCTGGCACGCCGGCCGCTTCGAACCAGCGTGCCCATCCCTGGCGATTTTCCTCGTGCAAAAGTGTGTAGCTGGCGAGGTCGATCGGCTTTTCAAGGGGAGGGCCCGAGGCGAGCAGCGCTGGCGATAGAACCGGTGAATCGACGGTCGAGGCAAGCCGCTCGGCCTGACTGCGAGGCCAGGAGATGGCATGGGCGCTGAAGCGTAGGGCAAGCTCAGGCTGATCGCTGCGGAATTCGATCAGCCTGGGGTCGACTTCGAGCGAGACGTCGATGTCGGGCCGCAATTGGCGAAACCGGTTGAGCCGGGGCACCAGCCAGACGGAGGCAAGCGACGGTTCGACGCTGACACGAACCACGGACTGCGCGGGGACAGCGACCAATTCCGAAAGCAGTCTGTCGATGTCGTCGAAACTCCTGACCAATTGGGCGAGCAACCGGCGGCCCGCATCCGTCAGTTCAACGCGGCGATGATGACGTTCGAACAAGGGCTGACGCAGAAAGGTTTCGAGCTCGCGGATCTGCCGGCTGATCGCCGCCTGCGAGACGAAAAGCTCCTCGGCCGCTCGGCTGAAGCTCAGATGCCGGCCGGCCGCCTCAAAGCTCCTCAATGCCGTCAATGGCAGGCGTCCGCGCTTCATTTTCGCATAATCCAGGGTTATCCGAAGTGGAAATTATACTCGTTTGAAGGCCAAGGCCAGCGGCGCTCTAATCCGTGTCAAAGGAGACCGCCATGATCCAGTTCCTGAACATTTTCGGCGATGTCATGCGGATCGCAACGTTTCAATGGCGTGACGATAGGCACCATGCACAGCGCAGCGAGGAGCCGGCCAGCCCCGGCCGCTGGGCGCCTCCGGTTGACCGGCAGCCGTTTCGCCGCTCCCACCCATGGCAACACGGCGGATAAGGCGGAGGGATTGCGTTCCCCTGACTAAGCTCACATCTATCGCGGTGAAGAACGCGATACGGAGAATGCGGTGCACGACCCGCATGGGCATGCCCATAGTGCAAGACCGCCGGGGCGCGGCCGCAACTGGCCCGGCCCCTGGCGCAAGACGCCTGGCCGTCTCCTCGGCACGTCGTTCGTGCGCCTTTACCAGCTGACGCTGTCCGGCTTTGTCGGCAATTCCTGCCGGCATTTGCCGACCTGTTCGGAATACGCGCATGAGGCGATCGCCCGCCATGGCCTGTGGGCGGGCGGCTGGATGGGATTTTTCCGCGTGCTGCGCTGCGGGCCGTTCGGCACGCACGGCGTTGACCTTGTACCGGAAGTGCTGGCTGACCGTTATGTCTGGTTCATGCCGTGGCGGTACTGGCGGATCGGCCGCAAGGGCGCCGAAACGAAGGCATGATTGCGCCGGTTACGCCTCGGGCGCCAGTGCGCGTTTACGATCCGGTAGGGTTAACGCAAGCCTGCACAAAGACTGCGCATTTGAGACAAAATCGAGACAAGAGACCTCGCTAAGCCCGCTCGCGAACACCCCTTCTGGAGCGAGCATCAATGCGTAACATCGACCGTCTTCCCTTTATCCTGGCCGGAATCCTGTTCCTGCTCGCCTGGTTGCTGGGGTTCCCGATGCGCGCGCAGTCGGCGCCGCTTGGGGATGTGCAGTGCACGTTGATCGCCGATGCGGCGAGCGGCAAGACGCTCTATCAGGACGGCATTTGCGACCAGCGGTTCAGCCCGGCCTCGACGTTCAAGGTCCCGCTCTCGCTGATCGGCTATGATGCCGGGATCCTGAGCGACGAGCACACGCCGACCTGGGACTACAAACCCGAATTCAATGCGGTGAAACGGGATCAGAAAACCGTCGATCCGGTGATCTGGGAACGGGATTCGATTATCTGGTATTCCCGCGAGATCACGCGCCGGCTCGGTGGTGAAAAGTTTGCCGGCTACGTCTCTAGACTCGACTACGGCAACAACGACGTCTCCGGCAACCCCGGCAAGGATGACGGCCTGACCCATTCCTGGGTGAATTCCTCGCTCAAGATCACGCCGGTCGAACAGGTCGATTTCCTGCGCAAGCTGCTGGCCCGCAAACTGCCGGTCTCGGCCAAGGCCTACGACATGACGTCAGCCATCATCCCGACATTCAAGGCCCGAGGCTGGACGGTGCAAGGCAAGACCGGCAGCACAAGGCTGGCCAACGATGCCGACAAGATCAGGGACAAGCGCTCGCTCGGCTGGTTCGTCGGCTGGGCGAAAAAGGATGGTCAGCAGATCGTCTTCGCTCGGCTGATCGTCGACACCAAGCGTGCCGATGTGCCTAAGGGCTGGAGCACACGCTCCGGGTTTCTGAAGGACCTGCCGCTGCTGATGAAATAGATTGGTCAGACGCTTCGGCGGGCACGGATGATGTGGCCGCCGGAATTGCTCGTCATTCCCCTCGGTGCTCCGGAAAAGCGGGCGGCGATATCGCCGCTCTCGATATCTTCGATCTCGTCGAAGCCGAGCTCGATCAGGGATTCCGCCAGCTCTGTCGGAACAAAGAAGCTGATCCATGGCTCCCCGACAGAAGCGACGCGCGCCGCATGGAAGGCCAGCGCAGCCTGTCCCGCCGCATCGCGGTTCTCAGCCGGTTCGCTGTAGTCGAACGCGACCTCCGAGCCGGGGATGCCGGCAATCCAGGACAGCGTTTTGAAGATCGCTTCTTTCGTCAGGTAGGGCACAACCCCCAGCCACATGAAGAAGCTGGGCTCGGTCGACTGCAAACCGGCCGCGGCCAGTTCCGCGGACAGGCTTTGCCGCTCGAAATCGACTGGCACGAATCTGGTGGCGGGTGGCTCGGCAAGCCCGCTATCGGCAATGCATTTGCGTTTCCAGGCTTGCGTTGCCGGGTGGTCGACTTCGAACACGCTGAGATCCGGATACGGATTGCGCAGTGAAAACGTATCGAGGCCGGCGCCAAGCACGACGAGCTGCCGGATGCCGCGACGGACCGCCGCCGCCAGCCAGTCCTCGGCAAAGCGGGCGCGCGCGGTGACGAATAGGCGCATGCGCCGGCGGCGCTCGTCTTCCTGCTCAAGCTCCTGTGCCGTGGGCGCGGCTTCACCCAGAATCGCGATTGCGTAGGGATCGCGAAACAGCCCCGCCTGCGGTGAAAACTGATGCAGGGCTCTCATGCGTGCGACGCCAAGGGCGGTTCGGCTGGGTGTTGCGTGTTCCATATCGACAATTCCAGACGATTGCGGAGATGTTCGCAAGCCCCTGGGCGACGGACCTGCGACATCTCTGGCGACATTTCCTGACGGCTGGGCCAATCAGCGCTCTTTACCTGACGCGGCACTGCCTCTAAAACCCGCCGGCTTGCCGGACGCATCCGGCCCCCCACGACCACCCGCGCTCGTTTGCGGGACTGGATAGGAGAACCAAATGCTGAATTCCGTTTCCCTGACATTTCCCGATGGCTCCGTCCGCGACTACGACGCGGCGATGACCGGTGCGGGCCTTGCAGAATCGATCTCGAAGTCGCTGGCCAAAAAGGCCGTCGCCTACGCCATCGACGGCACCGTGCGCGATCTCAGCGACCCGCTCGGCAAGTCCGGCAAGGTCGAGATCATCACCCGCGACGATGTGCGCGCTCTAGAGCTTATCCGTCATGACACCGCGCACGTGCTGGCGGAAGCCGTGCAGGAGATATGGCCGGGGACGCAGGTGACGATCGGGCCGGTGATCGAGAACGGATTCTATTACGACTTCGCCCGCAACGAGCCTTTCACTCCGGACGACTTTCCGGTGATCGAGAAGAAGATGCGCGAGATCATCGCGCGCAACAAGCCGTTCACCAAGGAGGTCTGGTCGCGCGATAGGGCCAAGAAGGTGTTCGCCGACAAGGGCGAGCGCTACAAGCTGGAGCTGATCGACGCCATTCCCGAGGAGCAGGATCTCAAGATCTACGCGCAGGGCGACTGGTTCGATCTCTGCCGTGGCCCGCACATGGCCTCGACCGGCCAGATCGGCAACGCCTTCAAGCTGATGAAAGTGGCTGGCGCTTATTGGCGTGGCGATTCCAACAACCCGATGCTGACGCGCATTTACGGCACGGCCTGGGCCGACCAGGCGCAGCTCGAGGTCTACCAGACGATGTTGGAGGAGGCCGAGAAGCGCGACCACCGCAAGGTCGGCCGCGAGATGGACCTGTTCCATTTCCAGGAAGAGGGGCCGGGCGTCGTCTTCTGGCACGCCAAGGGCTGGAAGATGTTCCAGAACCTGGTCAATTACATGCGCCGCCGCCTTGACGAGCAGGGCTATCAGGAGGTCAACGCGCCGCAGGTGCTGGACAAGAGCCTGTGGGAAACGTCAGGCCACTGGGGCTGGTATCGCGACGCCATGTTCAAGGTGACAGTCGCCGGCGACGATACCGACGACGACCGTGTCTTTGCGCTGAAGCCGATGAACTGCCCGGGCCACGTGCAGATTTTCAAGCATGGGTTGAAGTCTTATCGCGATCTACCCGTAAAACTTGCAGAATTCGGCAATGTGCACCGCTACGAACCATCGGGCGCACTGCACGGACTGATGCGCGTGCGCGGCTTCACGCAGGACGACGCGCACATCTTCTGCACTGAGGAGCAACTGGCGGCGGAATGCCTGCGCATCAACGATTTGATCCTGTCGACCTATGCCGATTTCGGTTTTGAAGAGGTCAGCGTCAAGCTGTCGACACGGCCTGACAAGCGGGTCGGCACCGATGAGGCTTGGGATCATGCCGAGGCGATCATGGGCAATGTCCTGGAGACGATCAGGACAAGGTCGGGCAACCGGATCAAGACGTCGATCAATCCGGGCGAGGGCGCATTCTACGGGCCGAAGTTCGAATATGTGCTGAAGGATGCCATCGGCCGCGAATGGCAGTGCGGCACGACGCAGGTCGACTTCAACCTGCCGGAACGGTTTGGCGCCTTCTATATCGGCTCGGACTCGGAGAAGAAGCAGCCTGTCATGGTCCACCGCGCTATCTGCGGTTCGATGGAGCGTTTCCTCGGCATCCTGATCGAGAACTATTCCGGCCATTTCCCGCTGTGGTTTGCGCCGCTGCAGGTGGTGGTGGCGACGATCACCTCCGAGGCGGATAGCTATGCGACCGAAGTGGTGGCAAAGCTGAAGGCTGCCGGGTTGTTGGCGGAAGCCGATCTGCGCAACGAGAAGATCAACTACAAGGTCCGTGAGCACTCGCTGGCGAAGGTGCCGATCATCCTCGTCTGCGGCAAACGCGAGGCGGAGGAACAGACGGTCAACATGCGCCGGCTCGGCTCGCGCGATCAGGAATCGCTTGGCCTTGCCGAGGCGATCGCGCAACTGACTGAAGAAGCGGTGACGCCGGACCGCAGGCGCAAACGCGCTGTCTGATCCGCATAGTCCCAAGGAATGGCGGTGGAGCGATCCACCGCCATTTCATATCCCTGTCACGCCGATCTTGTAACGAATCGCTATGCTCAAGCTGAAATTGCGCGAAAAACCATTTCCCGAACTTTCCTACGCCAATCCGCACCAACCGGTGCTAACGCGCTGGGTCATCCATTCCATTGAAGGCCTGTCGGGGCGCGACCGGTATGCCGCGCTCTATGATTTCTGGCGCCGCCAGGTGGTGCCATCAGGTGAGCGCGTGTTCAGCCGCATGCTCGACCTGATCGACGTGCGGATACGCACAGCCGACCAATGGCCGCCCGCATCATTGCCGGAGACACCGCTGGTGATTGTGGCCAACCATCCGTTCGGCATCGGCGACGGCATTGCCGTGCTGTCGCTGGTGGAGCAACTCGGGCGGCCGTTCCGGGTGATGATCCACAAGGATCTCCTCAAGATCCGCGAGATGGAGCCCTATTCGCTGCCAATCGATTTTTCCGAGACCAAGGAAGCGATGAAGAACAATATGGCCGTGCGCCATGAGGCGGTGCGGCTGCTGAAGGAGGGTGTCACCATCGTGGTGTTTCCCGCCGGTGGCGTCGCCACCGCGCCGAAAGGCTTTGGCCGGGCGCGCGACCTGCCATGGAAGATGTTTCCGGCACGCCTGGTCCAGGATGCCAAGGCATCGATCATTCCGATGCATTTTTCCGGACAGAATGGCAGGCTGTTCCATCTGATCAGCGGACCGATGAACATGGCCGAGCGCGATGGCCGCGTGGCCAAATTCGTTGGCAAGGCCTCGCTGACACTTCGGCTTTCGATGCTCATCCACGAATTCGCTCGGCTGTCCGGCAAGGCGATCGACGTGCGCGTCGGCGATGTGCTGAGCTGGAACGAACTGGAGCCGCTGCGCGACCGCAAGGCATTGCTCAACCGGCTTTACCGCAGTGTGTTCGATCTGGCGCCGCAGCTGCCGCGCCGCCGCATTCCCTTCCTGCCGGCGCGGACAAAGCTGGCCGCCTGAAGGCTCGAACGGTGAACTGCTCTAATCCGCGCCTTCTTCGGGGTCCATGGCCGCGGCTTCGGTGGCCAGAACCTCGATTTCCTGGTTCTGTCCGGCCACGACGGTGAAATCCTTCTGGTAGATGCGATCGCGGTTCTTGGCGATGATGGTGTAGTCACCCTCGGCGAGCACCATCGAGGCGAAGGCGCCGACGGTTTCCTTGATCGGATCGCCGGATTCGTTGAGCAGCGACCACGACGTGTCGGCGATGGCTTCGCCACCGGCTTCGCGCACCAGCTTCATGGTGATCTCGGCGGCGTGATGCTCGACAGTGGCTTCGGTCAGCTTGCCGGCCTCGACGCGGATGTCGGAGCGGATGACCGCATTGACCGCGCCGTAGGTCGAGACGACATGGTAGATGCCGGCATTGAGCCGCACGACACTGTTGGGCTCGACATCGGGAATGATCAGCGCGCGGTCGCCATTGGCCTCGGCGGTGCCTTCATAGATCGAAAAGCGCAGTTTTTTCGGCGGAATGCGCACGCCGCCTGAGAGAACCGCGTCCAGCTTCAAACCGCCAGCATCCAGCACCAGGCTCTCCCGCTTGGCTTCCTTGCCGACGGTGATGCGCTTGGTGGCGCCGGCGCGACCGTAGGAGGCATGAACCAGATAGCTGCCGGGTTCGAGCTGGAAGACGGCGCTGCCGCCATGCGCGGAGGCGACCATCGGCAATTTGCCGTTGACGGCTTCGGGCTTGAAGACACGCCAGACGAGGCCGCGGGTGATGTCTGCGCCCTTGTCGGTCAGCTGGGCCGACAAAGTGATGGCGCCACCGCCGCCAAGTGCCAGCGGGGTTTCGCTCTTCGGCGCCGCATAGCTCGAAATTCCGGGAAGTTTCAGGTCGCCGACGCCGTCCTTTTCCTGCGCAACAGCCATGGAGACCGGCAGCAGGAACAGCGCGGCGCAGAGCCAGACCAGGAAAAGACGCAGTCGCCCCTCAAACATGCCTTGCGTTGAAGCCCATGGCGGTGGCAATTTCAAGGCTTAAGAGTCCGATCCGTGACTCTTCAGCCCGGCGCTTGCGCGCCTTTTGCCCGAGCCGCCCGAATTCCCGATGGTGCGCTTCAGCTCAAAACAGAGTGTTTCAGGAGACTTGCGCCCATGGCGTCGCCGATCATCGACTTCCTGCTGACCCGAAATTCAGCACCGATTCCGGAGCTCAAGGAGCCGGCGCCGAGCGACGCCAATATAGCCGTGATGATCGCCGCCGCCACGCGCGTGCCCGACCACGGCCGGCTTGAGCCGTGGCGCTTCATCCTCTATCGCGGCGATGTCCGCGTCGAGATCGGCAGACAATTGGCGATGCTTGCCGAACAGCGCGAGGGACCGCTGCCGGAAGGCCGCCGCAACCAGGAACTGGCGCGCTTTTCGCGTGCGCCGCTGGTGATCGGTGTGGTGTCGGTGCCGAAGGAGAACCCCAAGATTCCGCAATGGGAAATGTTCCTGTCCGGCGGCATGGCGGCGATGAACCTGATGATTGCCGCCAATGCGCTGGGCTATGGCACCAACATGATCAGCAACTGGTATTCCGACGTGCCGGAGGGCAGGGCGATCCTCGGACTGGCGCCGCAGGAGCGCGTCGTCGGCTTCATCCATATCGGCACTTATGCCGGCCCGGCGCCGGAGCGGCCACGGCCCGATCCGACAAAGCTCTATGCCGATTACTCAGGGCCCTGGGCGGGCTAAAATGTTCTACGAGCCATGCAAGGGGCACGGGCTGCCGCATGACCCATCGAAGGCGATCGTAGCGCCGCGCCCGATCGGCTGGATATCGACGCTGAACAAGACCGGCGAGATCAATCTCGCGCCATACTCGTTCTTCAACGCCGTTTCGACGCGGCCGTTCATCGTCTGGTTCTCCTCGGAGGGCGAGAAGGACAGCGCCTCCTTCGCCCAGGAGACCGGCGAGTTCGTTGCCAATCTGGTCGGTCGCGATCTTGCGGAGAAGATGAATTACACCTCCGTCAATGCGCCGCGCGGCGTCAACGAGTTCGTCTATGCCGATCTCGCCATGGCGCCTTCGCGTCTCGTCAGGCCGCCGCGCGTGGCGGCAGCGCCCGCCGCGCTGGAATGCCGGGTGACGGAGGTGTTTCGCCCGAAGGCGCTGGACGGAACGGCGACGAGCGCCGTCGTCGTCGCCGGCGAAGTGGTCGGCGTCCACATCGACGATGCCTTCCTGAAAGACGGCCTGTTCGACATCACCAAGGCCGGCAATGTCGCCCGTCTCGGCTACATGGACTATGCCAGCGTCAGTGAGGTCTTTTCGATGCGCCGGCCACGCTGGGGCAAGGAGTAGGCTCCAGCTTGGCCCCGTCAACCGCCCGGCGTGCGCGATTGTGCGGCAGAGAGAGTGCGGCAGAGAGAGTGCGGCAGAGAGAGTGCGGCAGAGAGATCCATTCCTAGCCGTGAACACGCGAAAAGCGATTCCCCTTCACCTGAACACAGGCTAAGAGAGCGACTTCGGCGTTGCGTTGGCGCATCGACCTTGGGGATAGTGCGGGGGCACCGGCGGCATGAAGAAACGAGACTCGCTGGGAACCCGGCTGCGCTACGGCTTCGACAAGAGCATGGCCGCCGGCCCAATCGCGCTGATCGGCTGGCTTGCCGTCGTTTCCCTGCTGATCATCATCGCCGCGGCGGCTTTCCTTGCGGTAACGCGCATCGCGCCGGAGGGCGGCGAGCCACTGAACTTTTTCGAAGCGTTCTGGGAATCGCTGATGCGCACGCTCGATTCCGGCACGATGGGCGGCGATACCGGCTGGGCCTTCCGTCTCGTCATGCTGGTCGTCACGCTTGCCGGCATCTTCGTCGTGTCGGCTCTCATCGGCGTGCTCAGCGCCGGCGTAGACGGCAAGCTCGATGAATTGCGCAAGGGCCGGTCGCGCGTGCTGGAGGCCGATCACACCATCATCCTCAACTGGTCGCCGTCGATCTTCGACGTCATCTCCGAACTCGTCATTGCCAATGCCAGCCGCCGTCGTCCGCGCATCGTCGTCATGGCCAATATGGACAAGGTCGAGATGGAGGACGAGATCGCGAACAAGGTGGGCAAGCTGGGCAACACGCGCATCATCTGCCGCAGTGGCGATCCGACCGATCTCTATGATCTGGCCATCGTCAATCCGCAGACCTCGCGGTCGGTCGTCGTGCTGTCGCCGGGCGGCGACGATCCGGATTCGCAGGTCATCAAGACGGTGCTGGCGCTGGTCAACGATCCGAACCGGCGCACCGACCCCTACAACATCGCCGCCGAGATCCGCGATGGCAAGAATGCCGAGGTTGCCCGCGTCGTCGGCGGGGTCGAGGTGCAGCTAGTGCTGGCCGACCAGCTGATCTCGCGCATCGTCGTGCATTCGAGCCGGCAATCGGGCCTGAGCGGCGTCTATTCGGAGCTGCTCGATTTCGACGGCTGTGAAATCTATACGACCGCGCAGCCGGATCTCACCGGCAAGACCTTCGGCGAGGCGGTGATGGCGTATGAGCATTGCGCACTGATCGGGCTTTGCGACCAAAAGGGGCGCGTCAATCTCAACCCGTCGTCGGAGCTGGTAATCGGCAAGGACATGCGCGCCATCATCATCGCCGAAGACGATGCCGCGATTAAGCTCGGAAGCACTGGAGCCAAGGTCGATGCAGCGGCGATCCGCGGGCCGCGGCCTGTCGAGGCGAAGCCGGAGCGTACGCTGATCCTCGGTTGGAACCGGCGCGGCCCGATCATCGCCTATGAACTGTCGCGCTATGTCGCGCCTGGTTCGATCCTGACCATCGCCGCCGACACACCCGGCCTCGAGCAGGAAGTTGCCGCACTGCCGGTCGCCGGCGACAATCTATCGGTTACCTGCCGCATCACCGACACGTCGAGCAGCGCGGCACTCGTAAGCCTGGACGTGCCTTCCTATGACCACGTGCTCGTCCTCGGCTACAGCGAAACCATGGCAGCGCAGCCGGCCGATACGCGCACACTGGTGACGCTGCTGCATCTGCGCAAGATCGCCGATGATGCGGGCCTGCACATCTCGATCGTCAGCGAGATGATCGACGTGCGCAACCGCGAGCTTGCCGCGGTGACCAAGGCCGATGATTTCGTCGTCAGCAACAGGCTCGTCAGTCTGATGCTGGCGCAGGCGTCGGAGAACCAGTATCTCGCCGCGATCTTCGACGATTTGCTCGACGAGCAAGGCTCCGAAATCTACATGCGCCCGGTCGCCGACTATGTCGCCATCGACCAGCCCTTGACCTTCTGGACGATCGCCGAATCGGCGCGGCTGCGTGGCGAGATCGCCATAGGATACCGCCGCATCCGCGCCGGAGACACCGACCAACGGGCGCTAGGCGGCGTCACCGTCAATCCGCTGAAGTCGGAAGCGCTGGCCTATCTGCCGGAGGACCGGATCATCGTGCTGGCGCGGGATTAAGCGGAAACCCCTGCCGCCTTGGCCCTTGCCAGCAGCCGTTCGGCCAGCCGCAGATGCGGGCGGTCGAACATCTTGCCGTCGATGCCGACGACGCCTGGATTTCCGGCTGCCTGGAATGCGTCGACGATTGCCTGGGAGTGTTTCACAGCCTCCGCCGAAGGAGTGAAGGCGGCGTTGATGACGGGCACCTGATCGGGGTGGATCGCCATCTTGCCGGTGAAGCCGTCCCGCTCGGCCTCGGTGCATTCAGTGGTGAAGGCCGTCATGTCACGAAAGTTCGGGAACACGGTGTCGATCGCATCGACCTCCGCGGCACCGGCCGCAAGGATGGTCATCAGGCGAGCATGGCGGAACACGTCGGTATAGCGGCCGTGCTCGTCGCGGGCTGAGCGTGCGCCGATCGCCGCCGAGAGGTCTTCCGCGCCCCATGTGAGGCCGGCGAGCCGCGCGCTGGCGCCGGCATAGGTCGCGGCCGCGAGCACACCCATCGGGGTTTCGGTGATGATCGGCAGGATTTTGATCGCACCGTCAGGCAGGCCGTTCTCCGCTTCTCGAACCCTGAGCTTTGCCGAGAGCTGCTGCACATCCTGGCCGCTGTTCGACTTGGGCAGCATGATGCCGTCCGGCTTCACCGGGACGAGCGCTGCAAGATCGTCGTCCGTCAACCCGGTCGAGAGATCGTTGACCCTGATGTAGATCGCCGAGCCGGCTTGCCCCCTGCGTTCGGCGATGAAGCGCGCCGCGATTTCGCGCGCCAGCACCTTGTTCTGCGGCGCCACGGAATCCTCGAGATCGACGATCACCGTATCGGCGCCGGCGCCAAATCCCTTTTCCAGCTTGCGCTCGGAATCGCCGGGAACGAACAGCAGCGAGCGCATCAGGCGGCCTTTTTCAGCATCATCGCTTGCCTGGTGCATTTGGCGACGAGGTCGCCATTCTGGTTGTAGGCGCGGTGCTCGAATTCGACGATGCCGCGATCGGGCTTCGACTTGGACTCGCGCACCGAGATGACCGTGGTCTCGACGCGGATGGTGTCGCCGTGGAAGACCGGATGAGGAAACACGGTCTCCTTCATGCCCAGATTGGCGACGGTCGTGCCGACGGTGATGTCGTTGACCGAAATGCCGATCATCAGACCGAGCGTGAACAGCGAGTTGACCAGCGGCTTGCCCCACTCGCTCTTGGCGGCGAAATCGAAGTCGATATGCAGCGGCTGCGGGTTCAGCGTCATCACCGAAAACAGCATGTTGTCGCTCTCGGTGACGGTCTTGCGCAGCGTGTGTTGGAAGACATGGCCGACGACGAACTCCTCGAGATATAGCCCGGCCATTTTCAGTCTCCTGCGCTGATTGACGGTTGATAGGCGCTGCATCCAGCGCTCGCAAGCCAGTTAATGAACATGGTGAACCGTTCGTAAACCATTTCTGCCTACCGTCCTCAGCGGGGCCGGAAACCTTCCGGCTAGGGGCGTAAGCAGACGGGCATGGTTGTTGTTTCGCATTTCCTGAAATGGATCTACACGGCAAGAGTGTCCGAGCGCGCCGCCGCGGCCAACGCGCTGGCCCGGGCCTATGTGAATTCCGAATTGCCGTTCGAGGATCGCTGCGCCGCCGAGGCGGCGCTGACGCTGCTGCTCGACGATGCCTCGTCGAAAGTTCGATTGGCAATGGCCGAGGCGCTCTCCATGAGCCACCACGCGCCGCTGCAGATCATCAGTGCACTGGCCGCCGACCAGCCCGAAGTCGCCGGTGTCGTGCTGGCGCGCTCACCGCTGCTCACCGATGCCGACCTGATCAACCGCGTGGCGTCGAGCCAGAAGGCCACGCAGAAGCTGATCGCCGACCGTCCGCTTGTCTCGATGGCGCTGTCGGCGGCCATCGCCGAAATAGGCGAGGCTGAAGCCTGCGCCGTTCTGCTCGCCAACAGCGGCGCCGATATCGCATCGCTCAGCTTCCGCCGCATGGCCGAACGCCATGGGCATCTGCCTCTGGTGCGCGAGGCGCTGATATCGGATATCAGGCTGCCTGCCGAATGCCGGCACATGCTGCTTATCAAGCTTGGCGAGACCTTGAAGACATCACCGCTGGTCATGGCGTTGATGGGCGCCGCGCGTGCCGACCGCGTCATGCGCGATGCCTGCGTCAAGGCCTCGGTGACGCTGATCGAGGGTACGCGCCAGGAAGAACATTCCGCACTGATCGAACATTTGCGCCTGCGCGGCGATCTCACCGCCAGTTTCCTCATCCGCACCATCGCCCATGGCAAGGTCGATTTCTTCGGGTCGGCGCTGGTGGCGCTCAGCCAGCAGTCCGAACAAAGGGTGAGGGCGCTGCTGGCCGGTGGGCACGATGTCGCCTTGCAGGCGCTGTTTCGTAGCGCCGGTCTTGCCGCCGGAACCCACGCAATCATCCTGCGCGCGCTGAAAATCTGGCGGGAGGTGGCCAACGGCAAGCGCGTTGCCGGTGTACAGGAGGTCAGCTGGCTGATGCTGAAAGAGGTCGGCGGGCAATCAGCCGAAGGCGATCTCGCCGCGCTGATCAAGTCGATCCATCTCGACGCGCTGCGCGAGAACGCGCGCGGTCATGCGCTGGCGATCGCAGCCGCCTAGTCCTTATCCCTGGCGAAAAAATCCGGAAAATCCTCCATCGCCGCGGCAATGATGCGCAACGATGCCGCGACCTGCAGCAGGTCGCCAGGGGCATTTCGCTCAGCGATGCCAGCCGCATATTGCCGGGCGACGGCGACGGTCGCCGTCTGCGGATCGCCGGGGGCGCGGAACAGCAATTCGCGCGCCAGCCCTCTCAGGAAGTTGGCGATCGAAAGTGCGGCTTCGGATGGGATAGCGTGGTTTTGGCCAGCACCTCGCAGCCGCAGAATCTCCAGGCCGACCGTGACGGCGGCGACGCCGCCGCCCAGAACCGCGTCGCCCTTCCTGCCGGAATTCTGTACCAGCGGCATCAGCTGGTTGACCCGATCATAGGCGAGGCTCTCGAAGGCTGAACGCCTCGGCACGCGCTCATGCAGGCAAAGCCGCGCCAGATCCTCGCGCATGGCGCGCACGATGCGATTGGCCGCGAGCCACGGATCGGCGGGCAGCACCAAGATGAAGACGCCGATCGCCAGCAGAATACCGACTAGCACCGACGCGGAGCCGGCGAAGAACGGGCCGGGATCGTAGGTCATCGCCTGATGCGGGCTGAGGAAAGCGAGGAAGTTGATGGCAAAGGCCGTGGCCACGCCGACATAGCGCGGATTGGCCATGCCCAGCGCCGTTGGCACCAGGATCGGCACGACAAACAGGACGAACCAGCCGAAGCCGGGCAGGGCAGGCATCGCGATCTGGCCGACGAGAAAGGCAAAGGGCAAGGCCAGCAGCGTTCCCTTGAAGAAGCCCCAGGACACCTGCACCGGATCGGGGCGAGAGGCGAAAAGGCTGGATACGACGGCAACGAGAATGACGGTGCCCGCTGCCTCGGACCATTTCGTCGTCAACCAGAAGGCCGCGACCAGCAAGGTGGCAAGGGCGGCGCGCACGGCATTGCGCGATGCGCCGGGGTAGTCGCGGTGAACCACCAGAGCAGGCTGCCTGCTGCCGCGAACCGGGCGCGTGACGGGAGCGCGCAAGGCGTCGAGACCGCGCAGCACCTGCTTGAAGGCCTCGGCGAAATCGGCGGCGATGGTGAGACGGGTGATGGTGCCGACCCTGTCGTCGCCCTGGTCGACCGAGGCATCGGGAATTTGCCGGGCCTTGGCCGAGATCGCGTCGAGCCGTGTCACCCATGGTGCAGTATCTTCCAGCGCGCCTGGCTTGTCCGCCAGTTCACTGACAAGGGTATGCAATTCCGAGCGCACCGGGATGAGTGCGGCGTTTTTCGGGGCAGCATGCGAATGCAGCGCGCGTGCCGCCGACAGGGCCGAGAGCAATTGTCCAATAGTGCGCCGCACCGGGTGGGCGCGCGGCGCGAAACTCGGCGCTTCCAGTCTGGCATAAGCGCGCATTTCGCCCAGTGTCTGGATGTCCGCGACGAGTTTACGATGCAGTGCGGAAAGTGTCGCGGTATCACCTCCCGAGAAGGCGCCCGCGGCGTAGGTGGCGAGATCGAGAATGCACCGTTTCAGCCGCGAGATGATGGCGTCGCTGGCCAGTTTTGGCAGGATCAGCCGGCTGGTCAGGCCGGCGCAGACAATGCCGAGCACGATTTCCGCGCAGCGCGCGACCGCGAGGTCGACGACGAGATGTGGTTGTCCGAAGGCCGGCAGGCCGATGATCATCGCGGTGTAGCCGGCAAGGGCAGCACCATAGGCTTCGGGATTGCGCAGCAGTGACGAGACGAAGGTGCAAATGCCGATCCAGACGGCAAGCACGGTCACCAGCACCCATGGGTTGGTGCCGAATACCGTGGTGATGCCGATCGCCGCGATGCCGCCGGCCAGCGTGCCGAGCAAGCGGTAGAAGCCCTTCGCCAGCACCATGCCGGCGACGGGCTGGGCAACGATGAACACCGTCATCATCGCCCATTGCGGGTGGTCGAGCTTCAGCGCGTAAGCGGCCAGCAGCGCGATCAGGCCGGCCGAAACGGTGCGCAGGGCGAAAATCCAGTCCGAGCGCGTCGGCTGTGTCAGCCCGGCCAAACTCGTCTCGAAATAGGTCTTCAGCCGCACCCAGGTCACATGCTCGTCTCCGCAACTGAGCCTGTTATGGACCGGCGAACGACTAGATATCCAGCACTTCCGTCGCTGCGAATTCGGCGCGTTCCTGGATAAAGCGGAAGCGAGCTTCCGGCTTGGTGCCCATCAGCTCATCGACCCTGTCCTTGGTGGTTGAATCGATTTCGTTCACATCGACCCTGAGCAGCGTGCGCTTCCTCGGATCCATCGTGGTTTCCTTGAGCTGCGCGGCCATCATTTCGCCCAGGCCCTTGAAACGCCCAAGCTCGACCTTGCCGCGCCCGGTGAACTCGGTGCGCAAAAGCTCGTCCTTGTGTGCATCGTCGCGGGCGTAGGCCACCTTGCCGCCTTGCCGGATCGAGTAAAGCGGCGGCACCGCCAGATAGAGATGGCCGCCACGCACCAGCGCCGGCATCTCCTGGTAGAAGAAGGTGATCAGCAGCGAGGCAATGTGGGCGCCGTCGACGTCGGCGTCGGTCATGATGATCACGCGGTCATAGCGCAAATCCTCGTCGCGGTACTTTGAGCGTGTGCCGCAGCCGAGCGCCTGGATCAGATCCGATATCTGCTGGTTGGCGGCCAGCTTGTCATTACCGGCACTGGCGACGTTGAGGATTTTGCCGCGCAGCGGCAATACGGCCTGGCTGGCCCGGTCACGCGCCTGTTTGGCTGAGCCGCCGGCCGAGTCACCTTCGACGATGAAGAGTTCGGCGCCGGCCGCGGCGTTCTGCGTGCAGTCGGCGAGCTTGCCCGGCAAGCGCAATTTGCGCACCGCGCTCTTGCGCGACACTTCCTTTTCCTGCCGCCGGCGCACCCGCTCGTCGGCGCGCGCGATCACCCATTCAAGCAGCTTCGAGGCTTCCTGTGGATTGTCGGCCAGCCAATGGTCGAACGGATCGCGGATCGCGGTCTCGACGATGCGAATGGCCTCGATCGTCGCCAGCCTGTCCTTGGTCTGGCCGACGAATTCCGGCTCGCGGATGAACACCGACAGCATGCCCGCCGCCGAGATCATGACGTCTTCCGAGGTGACGATCGAGGCGCGCTTGTTGCCGACGAGATCGGCATAGGCGCGAAGTCCGCGCGTCAGCACGTTGCGGAAGCCGGCTTCATGCGTGCCGCCTTCGCCGGTCGGGATGGTGTTGCAGTAGGAATTGATGAAGCCGTCGCCGCCGAACCAGGTCACCGCCCATTCGAGCGAGCCATGGCCGCCTTGTTTTTCGCTCTTGCCGGCAAAGATTTCGCGCGTCACCTGGAAGTCGTCGCCGAGCGATGCCTTGAGATAGTCCTTGAGGCCGCCGGGGAAATGGAATTCCGCCTTGGCCGGCGTCTGGTCCTTTTCCCTTATCAGCGAGGGATCGCAGGTCCAGCGGATTTCGACGCCGCCGAACAGATAGGCCTTCGAGCGCGTCATACGGTAGAGCCGCGCCGGTTCGAAGGCCGCGCCCTTGCCGAAAATCTGCTCGTCGGGATGGAAGCGGATTTTGGTTCCGCGCCGGTTGTGGACCTCACCGAGGTGCTCCAGGCCGGTCACCGGGACGCCGCGCGAAAAGCGCTGGCGATAGAGCTGGCGGCCACGCGCGACTTCGACCTCGAGATGATCCGACAGCGCGTTGACGACGGACACACCGACGCCATGCAAGCCGCCCGAGGTTTCGTAGACCTTGGAGTCGAACTTGCCGCCCGAATGTAGCGTCGTCATGATGACTTCGAGCGCCGGCTTCTTGAATTTCGGATGCGGGTCGACTGGAATGCCGCGACCATTGTCGGTGACGGCGAGATAGCCGTCGGCCGACAGCTCGACATCGATGAAGGTGGCATGGCCGGCGACCGCCTCGTCCATCGAATTGTCGATGACCTCGGCGAACAGATGGTGCATCGCCTTGTCGTCGGTGCCGCCAATATACATGCCAGGCCGGCGACGCACCGGCTCCAGGCCCTCAAGCACCTCGATGTCGGCGGCACTATAACCCTCGCTGCCATCCTTGGTCGCGGCCGGACGCCTAGCCGCCGCCTGCACCAGCGGATCCGCCGGGCGCGCGGGTGTGCGAACCGGCTGCGGCTGCTTGTCCATATTGCCGAAGAGATCGTTGTTGTCGTCCATGCCTGCCATCGGGTCCGATGCTGCGAATCACCCGCCGATACTGCCACGCTTTGCGGCGCCAAGCGACGGAGGTTCCTGTTACGTTCGGGGATTTGACCCGTCTTATCCTAAAACCATTCGATAACCAAGCGGGCGGAAATAGGTCTGATGCAGGCGTTGCGCATTCCTGATTCTTTAACAAACCAGCCTAGCGTGAGCCCAACATAACAAGAAACGACGGGCATCAGGGGTTTCGGCGTGAGGGGCAAGGCCATAACGATGATCGGCATCGCCGCCGTTTTCGGCGCGATCTCGATCTTTGCCGCGGATTTCTGGGTCAAGAGCCAGGCCAAGGCTGATGCCGGTGAGAAAACGGCGTCGATACCCGCTCCCGCCGCGCCCAGGATCGAGTTCAAGACCATCGTGGTGGCCAACGCGCCGTTGCGCTACGGCATGGAACTCGACCGCGCCAAGCTCAGTGAAATCCCGTGGCCGCAGGATTCCCTCCCGCAAGGTGCCTTTCCCACCATCGATGGGTTGCTGGGCGAAGGCAGCCGCGTCGTGCTGTCGCCGATCGATGTCAACGAACCGGTGCTGCTGACCAAGCTGTCGGGGCCGAACGGCCGCGCGACGCTCTCCAACATGATGACGCCCGGAATGCGGGCGGTCACCATCCGCACCGACGAGATCGCCGGTGTCGGCGGCTTTGTCACGCCGGGTGACCGCGTCGATGTCGTGCTGACGCGCGATGCCGGCGAAATCCAGGAAGTGGCCAAGAACGCGCAAGGTGCGGCCGGTTCGACCATCACCTCCGAAATCGTCGTCGCCGATGCCAAGGTGCTGAGTGTCGGCCAGGGTGCCGACGTGCGCCAGACGACGCCTCAGGTGACCAATTCCGTGACCATCGAGGTCACGACCGAGGGCGCGCAGAAAGTGGCGCTTGCCCGCACCGTCGGCACGTTGTCGCTGTCGCTGCGCTCCGCCAGCGAAGGCGGCGACGGCAAGAACGGCGTCACCACCATCTCTTCGTTCGGCGGATCGGTGGCGGCCAAGGCTCAGGCAGCGGCCGGCTCGCTGTTCGATGCGATGACAAAGGAGCCGGAGAAGCCGAAATTCAAGACGGTCATCGTGACGCGCGGCACGAAGGCCGAGGAATACCAGGTTCCTGCGCGCGACCAGAAGTGAAGGCCGGTGGGGACCGGACGGGACAGGGCAATGTTGATGCGTACCCAATATCGAATGACGGGCCGGTTGCGCTTCGGGCGCACCCTGGCGATGGCGGTTGCACTGGCTGCGAGCGGCATTCTCGCTCTGTCCGGGGCGGCCAAGGCGGATAATGACATCGTCTATGTCTCGGCGACCAAGAATGCGTCGATCAAGGTCGCCAAGGGCAAGCCGAAGACGATCATAACGAGTGCCGCCTTCTACCAGATCGTCATCGGCGATCCGGAGATCGCCAACGTCAATCCACTGACCGACAAATCCTTTTATGTGCTGGGCAACAATCTCGGCACCACCGGCATAGCCCTGTTCGACGAGAAAAAGCAGCTTGTCGGCACCGTGGACATCGAGGTGACACTCGACACGGATCAACTGGCCAGCACGATCCGCGCCAGCGTGCCGGACGCCAAGATCAAGGTCGGTTCGGCCAATGGCCGTGTCGTGCTGTCGGGCGAGGCCGATGACGCGGTCGCCGCCGAGAAGGCGAACCAGATCGCGACGCGTTTTTCCGGCAAGGAAGATGTGATCAATTCGGTCAACATCTCGTCGTCGCAGCAGGTCCAGCTCAATGTCCGCTTTGTCGAGATCAACCGGCAGGCGGGTCAGGATCTGGGTGCAAAATACAGCGCCAATTTCGCCTATGGCTTTGGCGGGCGCGATGTCACCATCGATCCAGGCACCGTCGCGGCGGCCGGAACCGGCGAGATCATCGGCCGGCTGCTGTCCAATGGCCTCTCGATCGACGTCGCCGTCAAGGCGCTGGAGGAGCGCGGCCTTGCCCGCATGCTGGCCGAGCCCAACCTGATCGCCCGCTCCGGCGAGACCGCGAGCTTCCTCGCCGGCGGCGAATTCCCGATCCCGGTTTCGGAGGACAATGGCAAGATCTCCGTTAGCTACAAGAAATATGGCGTCAGCCTGGACTTCACGCCGACAGTGCTCAAGGACGGGCTGGTCAGCCTCGACATCGCGCCGGAAGTCTCATCGATCGATGCGTCGGCGTCCTACAACATCGGCAACATCTCGGTGCCGGGATTCACCGTGCGCCGTGCCAAGACCTCGGTCGACCTGAAGAACGGCCAGAGCTTCATGATCGCAGGACTGCTGCAGTCGCAAAACGACATCACCACGTCGCGCATTCCCGGCCTCGGCAAGATGCCGGTGCTCGGATCGCTGTTCTCGTCGAAATCCTACCAGCGGCGCGAAACCGACCTGGTCATCCTCGTCACGCCCTATCTGGTCAAGCCGGTCGATCCGTCGAAGAAAATGGCCGTGCCGACAGATGGTTCGCAGCCGGCCAGCAATGTCGACTATTTCCTCAACAACACCGAGGAAGTGAAGGCGTCGGACACCGGTCGCGCGCTGGCGATGGCCGATGGCAACGCCGCACGGACCGCCCCCGCCACCACGGTCGGGCATTTCCTCGACCTGCCGAAGGACTGAAGCCATGCGACTGATCTTGAGATCGAGCATCGCCTTGCTTCTTGCCGGTTTGGCCGGTGGCTGCACCAGCGACGATTACACACGCAGCGAAGGGGTGACGATCGGCCCGGGCAACGCGCAGGCCGCCAACACCGTCATGCAGATGGTCGATCCGTGGAAATACGGCGTCCAGAATACGAGGCTTCTCGTACCTGCCAAGCGTGGCGACGCCGGACCAATCACGCCCGATCAGGCCGCCGCTTCGAAGGCATCGCAGACGACCACGGCCAACTGACCCCAAAGGGCGATCGAGCCCACAGGCTGACAAAAAATGGCAAACGGCATCAAGACCAAGAAGATCCTGCTCGTATCGACGGACAGGACCTTCGTGCAGGACACGCGGACCGCATTCGCCGCCTCCGAGATCATCCAGCTCTCGGCGGTGGAGAAGAACGTCACGGAGTTGCGTGGTGAGATCCAGGAGACCGATTTCGGTGCCATCATCGTCGACATGGACGCGGCGAAGCTGGAGGAGGTCGAGTCGCTGCAGCGCATCATGCGCCGGCTGGAGGGCAAGGCGCCCGTGATCGTGGTCACCCAGGAGTTCAACGCCGCCGCCGTGCGCATCCTGGTGCAGCTCAAGGTCGCGGACTTCCTGGTCAAGCCGATCACCACGGCCGATCTGGTGCGCTCGGTCGTGCGGGCGCTGCAAGGGCCGGGGCGTGAGGAAAACACCGAGTCGCAGATCTACACCTTCATGCCGGCCGCCGGCGGCGTCGGCACCACGACGCTGGCGCTGCAGACCGCCTTCCAACTGCATCACTCGGTGACGCGCGGCGCCTCGACCTGCGTCGTCGACCTCAATTTCCAGCAGGGTGCCTGCGCCGAATATCTCGACCTCGAGCCACGTTTCGACATCACCGAGATCGAGAACCAGCCCGAACGCCTCGACCGTCAACTGCTCGACGTCATGCTGTCCAAGCATGCCAGCGGCCTTTGCGTGCTGGCGGCGCCGACGCATCCTTCGGAGATGCGCTCGTTCAAGACCGATGTCGTGGTGCGCATGCTGGATCTCGTCTCGGCCTATTTCGACAATGTCGTCATCGACATGCCGCGCACCTGGTTTCCCTGGACGGAGACCGTGCTGCTCGGTTCCAACAAGCTCTATATCGTCGCCGAGATGACGGTGCCGTGCCTGCGCCACACGCAGAGGCTGATCCAGGCGGTCTACGAGACCGCCGGCAAGGAAGTGAAGCCGAACGTCATCGTCAACCGCTTCGAGCAGAAGATGTTCGACAACGGCATCAAGCAGGCGGACGTCCAGGAAATCCTCGGCGAGCATTTCGTCGGCGGCATCGCCAACAACTACCGGCTGGTGCGCGAGGCGGTCGATCGCGGCGTACCGCTGCACGAGATCGACCCGAACGCCAATGTCATCAACGATTTGAAGAAGATCATCCTTCCGGAAGAGGCGGTCGCAACCGCGGTCAAGTCGAAGTCGCTGTTCAGCTTCGGCAAGGGTCTGCTGAAGAGGAAGGCCGGATGACCAGTCGTTTTTCCACCCTGCAGAATCGCGATGCGCGCCCGCAGCGCCCGGCGGACTCGACCCCGGTGGCGCATCATGCCGTCGTCATCCCGACCAACCGAAAGGCTTTGGCGGTAAAGCCGGATATCGCACCGGCAAAGAGCGCCAACAAGGTGCTCGATGCGCGCGTGCGCATTCACCGGATGCTGCTCGAGGAAATCAATCTCGTCGCGCTGGAGCGTTTGCCGAAGGAGGAGATGCGCCGGCAAGTCCATGATTTCGTTTCGGAAAAAACCCGCCAGGAGCGGATGGCGATCAACACCGTCGAACTCGAGGCGCTGGTCGACGACATCGTCGACGAGATGGTCGGGCTCGGTCCGCTGGAGCCGTTGCTCAAGGATCCCGACATCAACGATATCCTGATCAACGGTCACGAGAACTGTTTTATCGAAAAGAAGGGCAAGCTGCAGAAGGTCCATATCCCGTTCAAGGATGAGGCGCATCTGCTCAGAATCGTCAACAAGATCGTCGCCGCGGTCGGCCGCCGGGTCGATGAATCGCAGCCGATGGTCGATGCGCGCATGCTGGACGGCTCGCGCTTCAACGCGGCCATCCGGCCGGTGGCCGTCGACGGGCCGCTGGTGTCGATCCGTAAATTTTCCAAGAACAAGCTCGGCCTGCACAGACTGGTCGAATTCGGCGCCATCACCCAGAACATGGCCGAAGTGCTGGCGGCGGCGGTTCATGCCCGCAAGACGACGATCATCTCGGGCGGCACCGGCACCGGAAAGACGACGATGCTCAACGCGCTGTCGGCCTTCATTCCCGAAGACGAGCGCTTGATCACCATCGAGGACGCGGCCGAGCTGCAGCTGCAGCAGCCGCATGTCGCGCGCATGGAAACGCGCCCCGCCAACATCGAGGGTCATGGCGAACTGAAGCAGCGCGATCTCGTCAAGAACGCGCTGCGCATGCGCCCCGACCGCGTCATCCTCGGCGAGTGCCGCGGCGAGGAGGCTTTCGACATGCTGCAGGCGATGAACACCGGCCATGAAGGGTCGATGGCGACCATCCACGCCAACACGCCGCGCGACGCCATTTCACGCCTCGAACAGATGCTGGGCATGACCGGCATGCCGATGACGGTGCAGTCGATCCGCAGCCAGATCGCCAGCGCCATCGACATCATCGTCCAGCTGACCCGGCTTTCCGACGGCAAGCGCAAGGTGACGAGCGTCGCCGAGGTGACCGGCATGGAAGGCGACGTCATCCAGATGCAGGAGATCTTCCGCTTCGTGCGTACCGGCATGGATGCCGACGGCGGCATTCTCGGCTATTTCGAGGCGACCGGCATCCGGCCGCGCTTCCTGGAAGATCTACGCGCCATGGGCATCGAGTTTCCCGGACGCTATTTCGAACCCGGCCGGCCGCAGGAGTAGGCCAGGTGTTCGACGGGCTGAGTGCAATCTATGTCGTCTATGCCGGAGCAGCACTCACCGGTATCATGATCGCCGAGGCCTGTTATCTCCTCTATGCCGGCCGCAGCGACAAGCGCACCGCCATCAACCGGCGCATGAAGCTGCAGGAAAACAAGATCAGCCAGGAGCAGGTGCTGATCCAGCTGCGCAAGGAGCGCGGGCTCGACGCCGGCACTTCGCTGTTCTCGCCGGACCGGTTCCGCGCGCTGCGCACGCAGTCGGGCATGATCATGCCGCTGCCGAAATTCCTGATGATCACCTCGGGTGTGGCGATGGCCATGACCCTGGTCGCCATCTGGTATGGCTTGCCGCTGCTGATGGGGCTTCTGCTGTTCGCCGTGCTGATGCCGCTGGTGCCGGTGATGGTGATGCGCTTCAAGCGCAAGCGCCGGCTCAAGCGCTTCGGCATGCAACTGCCCGAGGCATTGGAGCTGATCACACGCGGCCTCAAGGCCGGTCACCCGGTGCCGGTGGCCATCGCCATGGTGTCGCGCGAGATGCCCGATCCGATCGGCACCGAATTCGGCGTCATCGCCGATGAGGTGACCTATGGTTCCGATCTGGTCTCGGCGTTGAATTCGCTGTTCGACAGGGTCGGCCATGAGGACCTGCCGCTGTTCATCACCGCCGTCTCGATCCAGTCCAGTTCGGGCGGCAATCTGCGCGAGATCCTCGACGGTTTGGCGCTGACGATCCGCGAGCGCGGCAAGTTGCGCCGCAAGGTGCGCGCCATCTCGACCGAAGGCCGCATGTCGGCCTACATCCTGACGGCGATACCGGCGCTGCTGTTTGCCGCCATCATGGCGCTGATGCCGGGCTTCTACCGCGATGTCTGGGGCGAGCCGAAAACCTGGTATCTGATCGGCGGGTCGATCACCTGGCTGATGCTGGGCAATCTGATGATGTTCAAAATGTCGAATTTCAGGTTCTGACATGCAAGGCTTCATCGAATTCCTCGCCTCGCTTGCACCGACCTCCTTGATACCGGTGGCCATCCTGCTGCTGGCCCTGGGCAGCGTCGCGGGCCTGGCCGATGGTGGCGGCGAAGGGCGACCGCAACGACGTCAAGCGCCGGCTCAAGGTCGACCAAAGTGCCGTGACCGCGAAACCCGAGCCGCTGCAGAAGAAGAACGCGGGCGTCGTGCGCGAGAAGGCGGTGAAGCGGGCGCAGGAATTCTACGCCAAGAGCGATCCGGAAAATGTCGCCCGGTTGCGCATGAAGCTGATCCAGGCCGGCTATATGGAGCCGCGCGCCGTCGGCACGTTCTTCATCATCCGCTTCTCGGCGCTGGTCGGCGGTGCGATCGGCGCCTTTGTCCTCAACCAGTGGCTGGCCAGCGCCGAAGCGACGATGGCCAGCCGCTGGGCGTTCGTCATCCTGTCGGGCGTGGCCGGCTATTTCCTGCCCGGCCTGGTGCTGACCCAGATGGTGCGGGAGAAGATGCGCGAATACCGCAACGGCTTTCCCGACTTCATGGATCTGATGATCGTCTGCTCGGACGCGGGCATGAGCATGGAGGCCGGCATCGAGCGCGTTTCGAAGGAACTCGCCAAGACCTATCCAGCACTCAGCCAGAACCTGCAGCTGGTGTCGCTGGAACTGCGGGCCGGGCGCAGCCTCGACGATGCGCTGAAGGCGCTCGCCGAGCGCCTCAGCCTGGACGAGGTCCGTTCCTTCGCCACGCTGTTGCAGCAGTCGAAGGAACTCGGCACCAGCCTGTCGGGAGCGCTGCGCGTCTTCTCCGACGAAATGCGCCACAAGCGCATGTCGCTGGCCGAGGAAAAAGCACACGCCTTGCCGGCCAAGATGTCGATACCGGTGACGGTGTGCATCCTGCCGGTGGTGCTGATGATCGCGGTCATCCCGATCATCGTCAAAATGACGAACGGCCAGTTTCATTGATGTTCAGCTGCAGGCATCGAACGCGACGACATATGTCTCGACCAGATCGAACAAGGTCAGTCGATGATCGCTGCCGTCACGTGGTGCCGAGAGACTACGGCTTACCGCTGCCCGCTTGATCAGCTTTTGGCATTTGACTGATGTAACGCGGCTTCAGCCGAAGCAACGGTTGCTCCAGGATGCGGTAGCTCAACGTTGCCGCCAGAACACAATGCGCCAGGCCCGCCGCGCAGGTTGTAGGGTAGTTTTCCGGAATGTGGGCCAGCTGCAGCAAGGCCTTGCCCTGATCGAATGACCAGGCATGGAAAACGTAAAGGCCGAAGGAAATCGTTCCGAGATAGGACAGCGGCGGCCAGCGAAGCAGGCGAGCGACGTTTTGCGCATACAGCGCGATATGAAGCAGCGAGCCGGCCAAAAGCCCCGCCGGGATGAAGACCAGAACCGATCCGACTGGCGTGTGTATATAGGGAAGGAAAACCAGGCCAATCCCGCTCAACAGGAACGCAGCCGCAACCAGCGGCATCGGCAGTCTTCTGGTCAGGCCAATGGCGACGAGGATTCCAGCGATCGTCGATTCAGGCCTCAGGAACGGCGTCAAATAGACCGCTGGAATTGACGCTCCGCTCAAGGCGAAAGCCACCCGTCCAAGCAGGCACAATGGCAGGATGCAGAGCAGGCTGGCGGCAAGGGCGCGCTTGCCGATGCTCACATACAGGAGGAACAGAAGCGGCAGAAACAGATAGATCTGGAATTCATAGGGCAGCGACCAGAGCTGGTATGTGTACGCGATCGAAGACCAATTATCCGGAAACCAGGCAACGTAGTTGCCGACAAACAAGGCCAGGCTCAGAAGCCATTCATAGGCAGCCGTGTTCTTCGCGCCATAACAAGCAGCATGGCAAGCGGAAAGAGCACCATCAGCGGATAGATCCGCAACAGCCTACGTATGAAGAATTGGGAAATGGAAATTCGTCCTGTTCTGGCCTGCTCCTGCTCGAGCAGCCGGAAGAGCAGGAAACTGGACAGGGCAAAGAATATTTCGACCCCGACCCATCCCCGTCTCTGAACCATGACAAGGGCGGTGTATCTGGACGGTGCCTGGAAATGGAAAAAGAACACCATCGCAAAAGCCAAGAATCTCAGACCGTCCTGTTGGTCGGTTCTAAGTTCGTCGATGTTGTGTCTCGAAGAGGACATGAGCCAAAACCCGAGCCGCCCCAACGACGGAAAGCTGCCAGCAGTGAACCAAACAGGTCACACGTCACAGCAAGCAGTTAGCACAAAGTCGATACTAACATCTTACGTTTGCTTGGAGATGAGAGGGGTATCTCTCGGTCATATTAGATGAATTAATGCGCCCCATCGTGGCCAACGGAGAACTTTCTTATTTGTGACTGAACCAAAGTCCTACAGAATTGTTTTAAATGAGAAATCTTTGAAGCTTATATACGCGTAATCTAAAGTACATTTTTAATTATACTGCGCAAACACGTTTGCTAGCCATTAATGCAGCGGCAGCAGGAAACCAGGATGGGCCTTATCAGATGCCAACCCGATAATGAAAATGCTTCCTACGCGACGCTTGAGTGAGGAATCTCACTGACATTCGTCAGCAAATGCGAGTCGACAAACGCAGAGCGGGGGCCGACAACCATCATCCTGCCCGAACGCGGCCCTGCGACGTGAGAACCCCATGCGAATAGTGTTGTGTGCCGTCGCTCTCGCCGCCGCCGGCCTGTTGCCCGCCTGGGCCATGGCCGACGATTGCGGCGATGCTGCCGCGCTGCTGCGGCGGGCCTATCCCAAGGTTCAGAAAAGCGCCGACGGTGACTCGTTCACGCTCGAACCGAATGCCAGCATCCCGCTCGCGGTCCCTCAGGACCTTACGCCGGGCCTGGTCTGCAAAGTCTGGCCTGCCCATGACGACCTGCTGCTGGCCGCCGTACCGCTGATTGACAGCGCCCGGTCCAGCGATGGCGAACATTTTGGCGATATCGAGCTTCTGGTCGTCGACAGGAAGACCCTGCAGGTGCGCCAGCGCCTGCTCCAGCCCGGGTTGATGAACGACGATGCCATCGCCATCCGCGGCATCGAATTCGATACCGGCCGTTATGGGCTGGCCCCCGGCGTCACCGCCTTCGGTCTGCGCATCGACATGGCAAACCATTCGCAGCCCAATCCCTTCAGCGAAACCGACCTGCGGCTCTACGCCATATCAGGCAATGCGCTGCACGCGGTGCTCGACGGCCTTGTCGTCGCCGGCCATGGCGGCGAAGGCGACACCAGCTGCGCGGGGTCCTTTCATTCCAGCCAGGTCAGCCTGGCGATGAGCCCGACGATCCATCGCGGCTATCATGACATCATCGCGGTCGAGCGGAAGGATACCGACGAGCCAGCTCCCGACAAGGAGGGCGAGTGCCAGTCGCATCCCGGCAAGTCGGTGAGCCGGACCTACCGGCTACGCTATGACGGCAGCCACTATCCGGTCCCGGCCGCGCTCAAGGTCCTGGACACGCCGTGAGAGTGGCGCTTGCGTCTGCTTGAGGTGTCGCAGACCGTCTCTCACGGCCCGGTGGTTAATGGCCGGTATTGCGGAAACCAAATCTTAGCTGCATTTCGGCACCGAAGTTTAATCGCTCTTCTGTACCGTGACTTCCTGAAGAACGACCCGACAAATCGGGCGACGGGGCAGGGCATGCGTCAGACACAATTTGCGGCGGCGGCCACGATGGCTGCCGTCTTGATAATCACCGGGTGCACGACGAACAACAACGTCGACACGACCAAGACCACGGCCATTCCGCCGACGGCAAAGACCGTCGACACCTCTGATCTGGCGCAAGGCAAGGCGCAGTTTCGCGACGCCAATTATGGTCTGGCCGAACAGCATTTCCGCAAGGCGGTCGAGTTGAAGGCCGACAATGCGGAGGCCTGGATGGGGCTCGCCGCCTCCTATGACGAGCTCGGCCGCTTCGACTTTGCCGACCGCGCCTACGGCCAGCTCTTGAAGGTCGCCGGCCGCAAACCGCAGATCGTCAACAATATGGGCTATTCGCAACTGCTGCGCGGCAACAAGAAAAAGGCCAGGGCGCTGCTGCTCGAGGCGAAGGCCGGCATGGCCGACCCCACGGTCGTCAACGCCAACCTCGCCTTGCTCAACAAGGGTTGATGCCGTCCTCGCACCGGCCATGGGTGCGATTTCCACACAGATGGTGTCGACCTTTTGTAAACCCTAACCTCAGCTTGGGTCGAAAGATCGGCTGAAAACCATGTCCGAGGGCTGCCGCCGACCTAGAATGCGGCGTAACCGCCGACGTTCGAGAGGCCCCCGCCCGATATGCTGGATTTCAGTTCGCTCCTGCTCGCAGCCGCGCTGTCGGGTACTTGCCTGGCCGTCACCATGTTCGCGATCTGGTTCACCGCGCCGCGGGCGCGTTTCGTGCTGACGGTGGCGTGCGGCATTCTCGTGCTTGTCGCGCATGTGATCCTGTTCTGGCGCTACACTAAGGAGCCTGATCCGCTGCTTTGCCAGATCGCGCTGGCGCTACTCAGCCTGGGCTTCCTGATCCTCTGCATTTCGGCCATGCAGTATCTCGGCGTACCGGACTACAGGCGCGCGGTCGTGCCGACACTTGCCGCCATGGCTGTCTGCGCGGCGGTGACCTTCGTCGGCCTTGACGGTATCGGCTTCGTGGTCACCTACACGACGGTGACCGTGCTGCTGTCGACGATCGGAGCCATGTTCTGGGTCAATGGCAGCCACGATCGCCGGATCCTGCTGGTGGTTTCGTTCCTGAGCGGCAGCTGTGCTGTGTCGTTCGCCCTTTGCGGCTTGGTACTGATGGCCAAGGGGCAATGGACGCTTGGCGCGGCGCCCGACAACTGGGCCGAACGTCTGAATTCCGTCGTGGCGGTGGCCTGCATGACGGGTCTCGGCGCCTTGACGCTGTCGCTGCACCATCTGCAGGCGCAGATCGAGCTGAAGGCCGAGACGATGACCGATCCACTGACCGGCCTGATGAACCGTCGCGGGTTGACGTCGCTCTATGGCGAGCGGCCCTTCGGTCCCTTCATGGCGGTCGTCATGTTCGACCTCGATCACTTCAAGAGGACGAACGACGTCTACGGTCACCCCGTCGGAGACCAGGTCCTGTGCCGCTTCGCAGCCGTCATCAGGAAATATGCCAGGACGGGCGTCGACGCCTTTCGCCTGGGTGGCGAGGAGTTCGCCATCGTCATGTCGCGGATGACGGAAGAGCGGGCGCATGATCTCGCCAGCAAGATCGGCGTCGCCTTCGGCACCGATATCGTTGCCACCCCGCTCGGTCCGTTGCGCAGCACGGTCAGCGGCGGCATCGGCTTTGGCGGCGCCGACGGCAGCAGCCTCGATGAGGTGCTGGCCGAGGCGGACGCAGCACTCTACGCGGCCAAGCGCGCCGGCCGAAATTGCGTCATCAGTCATAAAAGGATGGGCAAGGCCGAACCGGTCAAGCCGGCCTTGCGCTCAGCATAGAGCGGGCTACTCCGCCGCACCCAGATAGTCCGACAGCGGCGGGCAGGAGCAGACCAGGTTGCGGTCGCCGGCAACATTGTCGATGCGCGACACGGGCGGCCAGTACTTTGCCGCCGTGTCGGCGTCGCCGGCGGGATAGGCTGCTTCCAGGCGCGAGTAGGGGTGGGTCCATTGGCCGGCCAGCGCCTCGGCGGCGGTGTGCGGTGCGTTGACCAGCGGATTGTCGGCCAAAGGCCACTCGCCCTTCGCCACCTTGGCTGCCTCGCCGGCGATGGCAATCATCGCCTCGCAGAAGCGATCCAGTTCGCGCTTGGGTTCGGATTCGGTCGGCTCGACCATCAGCGTGCCGGCGACCGGAAACGACATGGTCGGCGCGTGGAAGCCGTAGTCGATCAGGCGCTTGGCGATGTCATCGACACTGATGCCGGCGCTTTCCTTGAGCACGCGAGTGTCGAGGATGCATTCATGCGCAATGCGACCGCTCCGGCCCTTGTAGAGCAGCGGGAAGTGCGGCGCGAGCCGTGTCGCCACATAGTTGGCCGAGATGACGGCGGTCTCCGTTGCCTGCTTCAGGCCAGCCGCACCCATCATGCGGATGTACATCCAGGTGATAGGCAGGATGGAAGCGCTGCCGAACGGGGCTGCGGAGACGGCATGCGCCGAGCCCTCGGTGACATGTCCCGGCAGATAGGGTTTCAGGTGCGCCTTGACGCCGATCGGGCCGACGCCGGGGCCGCCGCCGCCATGCGGGATGCAGAAGGTCTTGTGCAGGTTCATGTGGCAGACATCGGCGCCGATATCGGCGGGGCGGGCCAGCGCGACCAGCGCGTTGAGGTTGGCGCCGTCGAAATAGACCTGGCCGCCATGTTCATGGATGAGGGCGCAGAGGTGGCGCGCGCCTTCCTCGTAGACGCCGTGCGTCGAGGGATAGGTGAACATCAACGCGGCAAGGTTCTTCGAATGCTCGTTGGCCTTGGCCCGCATATCGTCCATGTCGATATTGCCGTCCTCCAGGCAGCGCACGACGACAACGCTCATGCCGGCCATTGCAGCACTTGCCGGATTGGTGCCATGCGCGGAGGAGGGGATCAGGCAGACGGTGCGGTGGCCTTCACCGCGCGCGCGGTGATAGGCGCGGATGGCGAGCAGGCCGGCATATTCGCCCTGGCTACCGGCGTTGGGCTGCAGGCTGACCGCGTCGAAGCCGGTGATTTCCGAAAGCCAGCCTTCAAGCTCGCCGATCATGGCACGGTAACCGGCCGAGTGCGCCGATGGTGCGAAGGGGTGCAGGTTGGCGATGCTTGGCCAGCTCACCGGCATCATTTCAGCCGCTGCGTTGAGCTTCATGGTGCAGGATCCGAGCGGGATCATTGAGCGGTCGAGCGCCAGATCCTTGTCGGCCAGCCGGCGCAGCAAGCGCATCATGTCGGTTTCCGACTTGTTCTCATGGAAGACCGGCTGGGTCAGAAACTCTTTTCCACGCGGCTTGCCGGGTATTGTGCGGTCGGCTGAAGACTCGGCCTTGGCGCCGAACAGGGCCGCGATCGCGTCGAGGTCGGCGTCGGTCGAGGTCTCGTCAAAGCTGATGCCGACATGGTCGGCGTCGAGGACGCGCAACAGCCGGCCTGTCTTTTCGGCAGCAGCCGCGATCGAAGCCGCCTTGCCTTTCGCCTCCACCGTCACCGTGTCGAAGCGGCTGGCGCCGAGCACCGAAACGCCCGCCGCTTTCAGGCCGCTTGCCAGACGAGTGGCCAGGGCGTGGATGCGGGCGGCGATCGCCTGCAGCCCGGCGGGGCCGTGCCAGATGGCATAGGCGGTGGCCATATTGGCGAGCAGCGCCTGCGCGGTGCAGATGTTGGAGGTAGCCTTGTCGCGGCGGATATGCTGTTCGCGCGTCTGCAAGGCCAGGCGGTAGCCGGGACGCCCCTTGCTGTCGGTGGACTGGCCGACCAGCCGGCCGGGCATGAGGCGCGTCAGCCTGTCGGAAACGGCGCAATAGGCGGCATGCGGGCCGCCAAAGCCCATCGGCACGCCAAAGCGCTGCATCGGACCGACGGCGATGTCGGCGCCGAGTTTCGCCGGGGCATCGGTCAGCGTCAGGCCAAGTGGGTCGGCGATGAAGACGACGATGGCGCCGGTGGCGCGGGCCTTGTCGATCGCGGCCTTGTGGTCGCCATAGACGCCAAAGGTGTCGGGCCAGGAAACGAGCAAAGCGGCCGTGTTGTCGTCGATTGTTTCGCCGTCGATCTCGATGCCGAGCGGTTCGGCGCGGGTGCGCACGACATCCAGCGTCTGCGGATGCGGCGTGCCGGCAAGCGCTACCTTGGTGCGCTTGTCGCGGTGGTGGCGCAACGCGATACCGACCGCTTCGGCGACCGCGGTTGCCTCATCGAGCAGAGAGGCCGAAGCCACCGGCAGTCCGGTCAGTTCGGTGACCAGCGTCTGGAAGTTGAACAGCATTTCCAGACGGCCCTGGCTGATCTCGGCCTGATAGGGCGTGTAGGCTGTGTACCAGGCCGGATTCTCGAACAGATTGCGCTGGATGACCGGCGGCACATGGACGCCGTGATAGCCGGCGCCGATGAAGCTCTTCAGCACGGTATTTCCAGCCATGATCGCCGACAATTCGGCCAGTGCTTCGGCTTCGCTGGCCGCCGCGGGCAGGACCAGCGGCACGTCGAGGCGAATCGATTGCGGTACGGCCTGGCTGATCAACGTCTCGACCGAGGGAACGCCGATCACCGCAAGCATGGCTCTGACATCGCTGACATCAGGACCGATATGGCGGGCCGAGAAAGGGGTAAGTGCTGCGCTCATCGTTTTTAAGTCCTGTTATCAGGCGATATGGGCTTTGTAGGCGGCCTCATCCATGAGGCCGGCGAGCTGGCTTTCATCTGCAAGCTTCATCTTCCACAGCCAGCCGGCGCCGGTTGCGGCCGAGTTGACCAGCGACGGGTCGGAGGACAGCGTGCCATTGGCTTCGGTGATCTCGCCATCGACCGGCGCATAGACATCCGAGGCCGCCTTGACGGATTCGACCACGACGGCCGTATCGCCCTTGCTCAGCTTCTTGCCGATCTCGGGCAGCTCGACGAAAACGAGATCGCCGAGCTGCTCCTGCGCGTAGTCGGTGATGCCGACGGTGGCGATGCCGCCCTCGACGCGGAGCCATTCGTGATCTGATGTGAAATAGGTCGTTGCCATTGAATTCATCCTTTGCGGTAGCGATGAGGGGTGAAGGGCAGGGAACTGATATCGACGGGGATTTTCGTGCCGCGCACATCGGCGAACACCCGTGTGCCGGGCTTTGCCCGCGCTGCGGCGACATAGCCCATGGCGACCGGATGGCCGGCCGAGGGACCAAAGCCACCCGATGTGACATGGCCGGCGGGATTGCCGTCGGCGTCGAACAGGGCAGTACCGGCGCGCACCGGCTGGCGGCCTTCCGGCTTAAGCCCGACGCGCTTCCACCACGGCCCTTGCGCAACCTTGCGCAGCACATCGGCGCCGATGAAAGAACCGGTCGCTCGCACTTCCTTGGGGATCGCCCACATCAAGCCGGCGCTGGCCGGGTCGGTCTCCGGTGTGATGTCCTGGCCATGCAGGCAGAGCCCGGCCTCCAGCCGCAAGCTGTCGCGCGCGGCGAGGCCGATCCAGAGCACGCGTTCATCCTTGAGTAGCTTCGTGACCAAATCCCGCGCGGCGGCCTCCGGCAGGCCGATCTCGAAACCGTCCTCGCCGGTATAGCCCGACCGGCTCATGAACCAGTTTTTTTGCGGCTCGACGCCGTGCATGAACAGTAGCGAGCCGGTCTCGATGCCGGCGCGGGAGAGTGCCGCCCAGGCTTCCGGACCCTGGATCGCCAGGAAAACGCGGTCGAGTGGCTCGACCTTGACATCGAAATCAGCGGCAAGCGCACGCAGATGCTTTTCGTCGGCGACGGCGTTGCCGGCATTGGCGACCACCATGAACCTGATATCGCCGAGGCGGGTGACGATCAGGTCGTCGAGGATGCCGGCATGCTCATTGAGGAAGAAGGACAGTTTGGATTGCGAGATTTCGAGCGCGCCAGCGTCCAGCGGACAGGCGCGGTTGAGCAGCGCAACCGCTTGCGGCCCGCTGACTTCGAACAGCTTCATATGCGAGATGTCGAAGAGGCCAGCGTGTTCGCGGGTGTGCAGATGTTCCTTCATGACGCCGGCCGGATAGGTCAGCGGCATCGACCAGCCGGCAAAGGCGCCAAAGCGCGCTCCGGCGGCTGCGTGGATATCTTCCAGGGGAAGGTGTTTGCTGTCGTCGCCCGTCATGTCATCTCCAGAGTCGCACGCAATCGGCCGCTGATGGCGACCAGTCCGTGCCCCTCTGTCTGAAGCCTGAGAGACTCGCGCGGCCGGAACTCTGTCAGCGGCGCTTACACCTTCGGCGCGGGGGCAAGCCCCGACTTTCCAGAGTGTCTTTCCCGTCTACGGTTCTTTTGCCTGAGAGATTTCGGGCGATTTCCCCTTCGGCGGCAGCTCTCGCTGCTCTCTCCCGCAAACAGGTAGGACTCAAAACCTCAAGTCCTCGACGCGACATCCATAGCCCGTCGGCGACACCTTGTCACCTCCCAGCGACATCAAAGGTGCGTCGTGCCGAAACGGAGTCAGGCAAGCCTTCGCTAACCACGCCGTTTGCCGGTTTTTCAAGACACTGCTGATAGAACAGGCCGATATAACGCTTTGGGGCGGACGGGGACGACAATGGGCGAATTGATCATGAGCGCGCCGGTGGCGGGGCTGACCTCGAAGAATCGTATTGCCCCGGAAGATGTGGTGATGCTGCGCCGCGACGTGTTCGCCGACGGCGTGGTGACCCGAGGCGAGGCCGAGGCCCTGTTTGCGCTCGACCAGACGGCCAAGGACAAGTGCGCGGATTGGGCGCCGTTCTTCGTCGAGGCGGTGACCGACTACATCGTCCATCAGGAAAAACCGTCCGGCTATATCTCGCAGGACAATGCCGACTGGCTGGTCCGCACCATCTCGCGCGACGGCATGGTCGACAGCCGCACTGAACTCGAATTGCTGGTCCATGTGCTGGAAGAAGCAAGATCGTCGCCGAGCAAGCTTTGCGTCTATGCGCTGGAGCAGGTCGCCCATGCCGTCATCGACGGCAAGGGGCCGCTGATGCTGGGTGGCGCGCTGGTGCCCGGACTGATCGCCAAGGCGGAAGTCGAGCTGCTGCGCCGCATCCTCCACGCCCATGGCGGCGACGGCAACATCGCCATCACACGGGGCGAGGCCGAAGTGCTGTTCCGGATCAACGAACAGACCGCCCAGGCCAAGAACGATCCGTCCTGGAACGATCTGTTCGTCAAGGCGATCGCCAATTTCGTCATGTGCTCGGCCGGCTATGAAGGGCCGACCCGCGACGTGGCGTTGCGCCAGGAGACCTTCCTCGAACATGCCGATCCGGAAATCGGCGGCTTCTTCAGCCGCATGGTCTCCGGCGGCCTTGCCGGCATCATCGGGGCCTACCGGTCTCCGGACGACATCGAGGCCGAGTGGGAAGCCAAGAACAGGGCGGCAGAAGCCTTGGCCCGCCGTGCCGAAACGATCGATGCCGGCGAAGCCAAATGGCTGGTCGGACAAATCGGCGTGGACAGGCCTCTCCACGAGAACGAGCGCGCGCTGCTGACCCTGATCAAGCATGCCTCGCCAGAGATACATCCGGCGCTTAGGCCGCTGCTCGACAAGGTCGCCTGAAGAACAAGCGTCCGCCTCGCGGCACCCCCTCTCGGTTTCGATAGGGTTCGTCGGCCATGAAACTCCTCTAGTGTCGGGCGGGGACGTCCACTCTCAGGGGAGAACAACACATGACCATGCTTCGTAAGATGCTTGCGATTGCCTTTGTCGCTGGCCTTGGCTCGACAACGCTGGCCTTTGCCGGCGGGATGACGCCGCAACAACAGGCTGACGCGCGCACGAAGGTCGAAACAGCCGTGGCGCTGGCCAACATCGCCAAGGCCGACAAGGACGGCGAGGCGATGCTCGTCGCTGCCAGAATGCTGGCCGAGGCCGGCCCGGTGGCCGAGCAGGGTGCCAAGATGAAGGACGGCAAGCCGACGCTGATGGACACCGGCAAGATGGCCAAAATGGCCAAGGAAATGGGCGCCGATGCCAAGAAGGCCGATGCCGTCGCCAGCATGGCGACGTCGAACGGCGAAACGGCGCGCAGCGATGGCTACTGGTACTACAGTTGCGATTCCTACAACAACTGCCAGTGGATCTACGCCGGCTATTGAGCGGGGCCAGGGGGCTCAATCGGGGCCAGGGGGCTCAATCATAGCAGGCGGTCGTGATCGGCCCGTGGCCCCCGCGGGCCGATCATCATTTTGTGGCGAGGCTAGATGCCGCCATACCAGTCATAGCCACTGTCTTCCCAATAGCCGCCGCGACCACCGCCGACATTGGCGAAGCCGTCGACCAGTTCGATCTTGTAGAGATACTTTGGCATCTTGTAGCCGAGCTGGCGCTCGACGCGGACGCGTAGTGGTGCGCCGTTTTCGACCGGCAACGGCTTGCCGTTCAGGCCATAGGCCAGGATCGTCTGCGGGTGGCGGGCGTCGATCAGGTCGATCGTGCCGTAATATTTGATGTCGCCGGACAGGCTGCGGTCGATCGTGTCGAGGCAATGGAACATGACGTAGCGCGCCTGCGGCTTGACCACGGCCTGGTCGAGCAGCAGCGACAGCGGCGTGCCGGTCCATTTGGCGATGCAGCTCCAGCCTTCGACGCAGTCGTGACGGGTTATCTGGGTCCGGCTTGGCATGTTCTGAAGCTGCTCGCGGGTCAGCGACAGCGGCTTTTCGACCAGGCCTGAGACTTCCAGCCGCCAGTCGGCAAAATTGTTGGCAAGCAGGCCCTTGTAGGTGTCATCGTCGGGCGCGGTGACGCCGTTCGGCCGCTGCGGCTGGCGGATATCGGCCTCGGTGAATTCCGGCGCCAACGCGTCGCGACCGGCAAGCAGGCGTTGCGCGCGATGTGTCAGGCCATTGGCGTTTTCGAGGAAACTGCGCAGGCCGCTGCCGATGCTGAGCTGGCTGTCGAAGGCGTCGCAGCCCGACAGCATGATGCCGGACGCGCCGAGGCTGGCTGCGGTCAGGAATTTCCGGCGGCTGATTTCGAATTTCGCCATGTCATGCACTCCTCTTGGTCGTCTTGTCGTCATGCGCGGGAGGATCGGTGCGATACCAGCCGGTGATAATCGAGCGCAGTTCGTTGATGGGGCCGGCGGCCAGGATCATCAGGATGTGGATGATGAAGAAGCCGACGAGCAACAGCATGACGGTGAAATGGATGGTGCGCGCCGTCTGCCGGCCGCCGAGCAGATCGTTGAGGAACGGCAGCACAGAATTCATGCTGGGCGACATTGCAAGGCCGGTGATGATCATCAGCGGCAACAGCACGAACAGCACTCCGCCATAAGCCATCTTCTGCAGCGTGTTGTATTCGCGTGTGTGGTGGAACTTCAGCTTGGCGTGGTCGATAATGTCCCGCGGCAGCCGCTTGAGGTCATCGAGGCGCGGGGCCAGATCGCGCCTGATATGGCCGTTGATCAGGCTGGCGACCAGCCAGACGATCAAGGTCGTCGTCAGGATCCAGGCGAAGAAGAAATGCACGACGCGGGCGGTGCCGAGATCATAGTAGGAAGGGATGGTCGCCCAGGACGGAAAACCGCGCGCCGTCTCGTTGCCGGCCGGACCCGACCAGCCAAGCACGCCCGTCGTGTCGAAGCGGTGTCCGAAGATTTCGGTGTAACCGCGCGGACCGGCGTTGGTGTTTTCGGCGCCGATCTCGAAGATCGTGTTGTTGTAGCCGAAACCGGATTGCTTGCCGATATAGAGCTGCGGCCGGGCGTTGAAGATCTGCAGGCCGGAAAGCAGCATGAAAAACAACGAGATAGCCCAGATCCAATGCGTCAGCCGCGTCCAGCGCGACTGCCGGTAGATCAGCGTTTCGTCATTCGAATTGGGAACGCCCGGTCCAATTTCGGATTGGCTTCTGGCAACCGATTCCATTTTGTTTCGTCTCCCGGCCTCGCGGCGTGACCTGCGCGTTCATTGTCCTCCTGATACGTCGCGATCCAAACCGATGTTTCATCCGATCACGGATTTATTATGGACCGCCCAGGCTGACGGCGAGATTGACGGCGGCGGCGACGATGACCGTGTTGAAGAAGAACGACAGGATCGAATGGACAAGCACGACACAACGCATATGCGTGGTCGAGATGTTGGTGTCGGCGGTCTGCGCCGTCATGCCGATGACGGCCGAAAAATAGAGGAAATCCCAGCCTTCCGGCCGCTTGTCGCCTGGAAACAGCAATCCGCCGACCGGGATTTTCTTCTTGGTTTTGGTGTCGACCTCGTCGCCGTCCATCCAGTAGACATGGGCATAATGCAGCGCTGCCATGGCATGGATGGTGAACCAGCCGAGCGGGATCGACAGCAGCGCGAAGCCGAGTCCGACGGGATTGCCCTTGTCTTTCTGATTGATCAGCAGGAACAACGAGACAACGGCAACGCCGACGACAACAAGCGTCACCGCGAAGATGACCAGCACCGGCAGGTCGGTGGAGCGCGCGTTCTTGCTCAGATATTTGCCGGTGAATGTCGGCATCTGGCTGACAACAAGAATCACGTAAGCGGCGAAAAATGCGTTGGCGCCGATCGAATAGGCGAGCGGGGCGTGCAGCAGCAACGCCACAACAAGCACCACAGCCCCGAAGCAGGCCGACATTGCGAACAGCATGTGGCGTTGCACGGCATTCTCGGCCATGGCTGTTTCCACCCTGGATGGCGCTCGGTTTCTAGCTGGGTGTGGCGGATTTCAGTGCGCGCCGCAAGATGCGGTCGAGTTCGCCGAGGAACCGCGAACGGTCCTGCGGTGCGAAGCTGGCATTGTAGCCCTTGCTTTCGCCGGTCTCGCGCAGATGCTGCTTGAGGTCGCGCATGGCCACCGCCATGCCGATGGTTTCGGGCGTGAATGGCCGCCCCGTGGGCCCAAGCACGTGCGCGCCGAGCGCCACCGCGCGGGCGGCAAGCGGAATGTCGGCGGTGATCACGATGTCGTTGGTTTTTGCGTTCTCAACAATCCAGTCGTCGGCGGCGTCGGCGCCCTTGGAGACGACGACATTGCGGATCATCGGATCGCGCGATGGCCGCAAGCCGCCGTTCGAGACATAGGTGACGACGACGCCAAGACGCTCGGCGACTTTTTCGACCTCGGCCTTGACGGGGCAGGCGTCGGCATCGACGTAGATGGCAGGTGCGGGCATTGTCTCTCCGAAACGGACAGGGGCCGGAAACGTGTCCGGCCCCTGCCTGAAATCACACGGCGCTCAGGCCGGCAAGGCGCCTGACTTCTTCGCCGTCCAGGTGGCGATATAATCCATCAGGCCGGGGTTGAGGCAGTCATAGGGTTCCAGCCCGATTGACTTCAATTGCGCCCGGATGCCGTCCATCCGCTTCGGATCAACACCGGATTCGATGATCGACGAGACGAAGGCGGTGAAGCCCGGCGGCGACCAGCCGTCCTCGACGAAGCGCTCCGGGTGGATGAAGGACAAGCCCTTGAACGGATGGTCGCGCTCGACCGGACCGTGCATGTGGACGCCGCAACCGGTGCAGGCATGGCGCTGGATGAGCGCTGACGGGTCGACCACTTTCAGCTTGTCGCCGTTCTCGGTGACGGTGACGTCGCCGGTGCCAGCCACGGCAACCACCGAGAATATGGCGCCTTGCGGCTTCCAGCATTTGGTGCAGCCGCAAGCGTGGTTGTGGGCGATCTGCCCCTTGACCTTCACCTTGACCGGCTTGCTGGTGCAGGCGCAGACCAGCGTGCCGCCAGCAAAGCTCGCGCTCTCCTTGGGCAGGCCATTGTCGATTTTCGGATGCAGTTTTTCAGGCATTGTCTTCCTCCCTGTTTTGTCATCTCGACTAGGTCTCGACGACCACCTCATTTTCCATGAAGTGCACCTTCAACAGGCGATGCACTTCGGTCAGACTCCTCCTTGGGAACGAGCTATGCACGAGGTAAGCGATCTCACCTTGCGCCCGATCGATCTCCTCCAGATTGATCGTGACGCCCTTTTCTTCGCGAAAGCTACGCCAAAGATCCTCGCCAAAGTTGGGTATTCGATGGATCGTCGACTTCTCAGGTTCTACGAACCGAATTCGAACTTCCTTCAATAGACGACGACGCTTCGGATCGACTTGCCCTCATGCATGAGGTCGAACCCCTTGTTGATGTCCTCGAGCTTCAGCGTGTGGGTGATCATCGGATCGATCTGGATCTTGCCGTCCATGTACCAGTCGACGATTTTTGGCACGTCGGTGCGGCCGCGCGCGCCGCCGAAGGCGGTGCCCATCCAGGTGCGCCCGGTGACCAGCTGGAACGGCCTGGTCGAAATCTCCTGGCCAGCACCCGCAACGCCGATGATCACCGACTTGCCCCAGCCGCGATGCGAAGCCTCCAGCGCCTGGCGCATCACCTTGGTGTTGCCGGTGCAGTCGAACGTGTAGTCGGCGCCGCCGATCTGGTCGGCGCCGCGCTTGGTCATGTTGACGAGGTGAGGGACGATGTCGCCGTCGATCTCCTTCGGATTGACGAAATGCGTCATGCCGAACCGCTCGCCCCATTCCTTCTTGTCGTTGTTGAGATCAACGCCGATGATCATGTCGGCGCCGGCAAGCTTCAAGCCTTGGATGACGTTGAGGCCGATGCCGCCGAGGCCGAAGACGACGGCAGTGGCGCCTTGCTCGACCTTGGCGGTGTTGATGACCGCACCGATGCCGGTGGTGACGCCGCAGCCGATGTAGCAGATCTTGTCGAAGGGGGCGTTTGGGTTGACCTTAGCCAGCGCGATCTCGGGCAGCACGGTGAAATTGGAGAAGGTCGAGCAGCCCATATAGTGGAAGATATTGTCCTTGCCGATCGAGAAGCGCGAGGAACCATCAGGCATCAGGCCCTGGCCCTGTGTGGCGCGGATCGCCGTGCACAGATTGGTCTTCCTGGACAGGCAGGACGGGCACTGCCGGCATTCCGGCGTGTAGAGCGGGATGACGTGGTCGCCCTTCTTGACCGAGGTGACGCCTTTACCGACATCGACCACCACGCCGGCGCCTTCATGGCCGAGGATGGCCGGAAACAGGCCTTCCGGATCGGCGCCCGACAGGGTGAACTCGTCGGTGTGGCAGATACCGGTCGCCTTGATCTCGACGAGCACCTCGCCCTCGCGCGGACCGTCGAGGTCGACTTCCATGATCTCCAACGGCTTTCCGGCGGCGACAGCGACAGCGGCGCGGGTTTTCATCAGGCGTCCTCCAATGCGATTTTTTTTCCAAGGTTTCAGGTTTTATCGACACGATCAACTGGAAGCTGGTGCCGAGACTGGACCACAGCGAAGAATTGGAATCGCAAATCGATTGAAAGGCAGTGATTTGCATGGTCGGCTTGACCCCGCAAGCACAGGCCATAAAAGGAACGACCGACCGGAGGGGAATGACCTCAGCATGTTCACGAAAATCCTGATCGCGAATCGCGGCGAGATCGCCTGTCGCGTCATCAAGACGGCGCGCAAGATGGGGATTGCCACGGTCGCGGTCTATTCCGATGCTGATCGCGATGCCGTGCATGTCGAGATGGCCGACGAGGCGGTGCATATCGGGCCTTCGCCCGCCGCGCAGAGTTATCTGCTGCCCGAGAAGATCATCGCCGCCTGCAAGGAAACCGGGGCGCAGGCCGTGCATCCCGGTTATGGCTTCCTGTCCGAGCGCGCCGCCTTCTGTGAAGCGCTGGAAGCGGAAGGCATCGTCTTCATCGGCCCGAAGCCCAAGGCGATCAGGGCAATGGGCGACAAGATCGAATCGAAGAAGTTCGCCAACGCGGCCAAGGTGTCGACGGTTCCGGGTTGGCTTGGCGTCATTGAGAATGCCGATCATGCCGAAAAGATCGCCGGCGAGATCGGCTATCCCGTGATGATAAAGGCCTCGGCCGGCGGCGGCGGCAAGGGCATGCGCATTGCCTGGAACCAGTCGGAAGTGCGCGACGGTTTCGACCGAGCGCGCTCGGAGGCCAAGAGCTCGTTTGGCGACGACCGCGTGTTCATCGAAAAATTCGTCGTCGATCCGCGCCATATCGAGATCCAGGTGCTGGCCGACGCGCATGGCACAGCGCTCTATCTCGGCGAGCGCGAATGCTCGATCCAGCGCCGGAACCAGAAGGTCGCGGAAGAGGCACCGTCGTCATTCCTCGATGCCAAGACGCGCAAGGCCATGGGCGAGCAGTCCGTGGCGCTGGCGAGGGCCGTCGATTATCAGAGCGCCGGCACGGTCGAGTTCATCGTCGACAAGGACAAGAACTTCTATTTCCTTGAAATGAATACACGATTGCAGGTCGAGCACCCGGTGACGGAGCTCGTCACCGGCATCGATCTTGTCGAACAGATGATCCGCGTCGCCGCCGGCGAAAAGCTTGGCCTGAAGCAAAGCGACGTCAAGCTGAACGGCTGGGCGGTCGAAAGCCGGCTCTATGCCGAGGATCCCTATCGCAATTTCCTGCCGTCGATCGGCCGGCTGACGCGCTACCGGCCGCCGGAGGAAGGGCAATTCGGCGATGTCGTCATCCGCAACGACACCGGCGTCACCGAAGGCTCCGAGATTTCGATGTTCTACGACCCGATGCTCGCCAAGCTGTGCACCTGGGCGCCGACGCGCATCGAAGCGATAGATGCCATGTCGGAAGCTCTCGATAGCTTTGTCGTCGACGGCATCGAGCACAACATCCCGTTCCTGGCGGCGCTGATGCAGCATCCGCGCTGGCGGGAAGGACAGATATCGACGGCATTCATCGCCGAGGAGTATCCCGACGGCTTCGCGCCGATCGTACCCAACAGCGAGGAAAAGGCCGTTCTGGCGTCAATCGCCACAGCGGTGGAACTGCTGCGCCGCGACAGGCTTGACCGGCTTGGCGGGCGGCTGGCGCCGCATTCGGGGGCGCTCAAGCGCGATTGGGTGGTGAAGATCGGCGAAGACTATCTCCAGGCCTCCATCCTCGAAGGCATGATTTCCATTCCGATGGAGATCGACCTGTCGATCGACGGCGGCAAGGCGCTGACCGTCTCATCCGACTGGCGGCCGGGCGACCTGATCTGGCGCGGCACGGTCGGCAAGCGCTCCGTTGCCGCCCAGATCCGGCAAGTCGCCAACGGTCTTCGAATCGCCTGGAAAGGCATGTCGGTGACCGCCCGCGCCATGCTGCCGCGCACCGCTGAGTTGGAACGGCTGATGCCGGAAAAGGTGGCGCCGGACACGTCAAACCTGCTGCTCTGCCCGATGCCCGGCCTTGTCGTGTCGATCGCCGTTACCGAAGGCCAGGAGGTCAAGGCCGGTGAGACTTTGGCCGTGGTCGAGGCGATGAAGATGGAAAACGTGCTGCGGGCTGAGCGCGATCTCGTAGTGTCGAAGCTCAACGCCAAGCCGGGTGACAGCCTGGCGGTGGACGCGGTGATCATGGAATTCGCCTAGAGATTGTTTGGAAATTCTACTCTGGCGGCCATCTGATGGCGTTTTCTGCGCTTCCCCGTTCTACTGCGTTCGCAGTAGAACTGAGCTCACGGACCCAAACGTCCGCTGCGCTCCGGTTCTCGAAATCACCACCATATGACTCGCCAGAGCGAATTTCGAAACAATCTCTGGGTGGGTGAGCAGGCAATGGAAGCCTGTGGTCAGCAGTCGTTTGTGCTGGACTGGTATCGCCCGGTCCCGGACAATACATCTCCATCGACTCAGAGCCTTAGGCAGCGCGAGAAACCATGGCGGATGACAGACTTCCACGCGATCCCCTGAAGCGCGAAGCAGCAATTGCTGCCGCGCGGCCGGAGGTGCCGGCGCGGCCGTTCGTCCATCTGCGCGTGCATTCGGCCTATTCGCTGCTCGAGGGCGCGCTTCAGCTCAGCAAGATCGTCGGCCACGCCGTGAAAGACGAAGCGCCTGCGATCGCCGTCACCGACACCAACAATCTGTTCGGCGCGCTCGAGTTCGCGCAGAAGGCAGTCAAGGACGGCATCCAGCCGATCATCGGCTGCCAGATCGCGCTCGCTTTTTCTGGCGAAAACAGCGACGGCCAGCGCGACCGCCGGCGGCAAGGCCCGGAGATGCGACCGGTCGTTCTGCTCGCCGCGACGGAAGCCGGCTACTCCAATCTGGTCCGGCTTGTCAGCGGCGTCTACCTGGAAACACCTCCCGGCGAGGCGGTGCACCTGACCACCAAGACGCTGACTGGACAGAGCGATGGGCTGATCTGCCTTAGCGGCGGACCGCGCGGCCCGATCGGCAACGCCTTGAAGGAGGATCGCCGCGATCTGGCCGAGGTGCGGCTTTTGACGCTCAAGGCGCTGTTTGGCGACCGGCTTTACGTCGAACTGGATCGCGTTGCGGGCTACGACCGGGTCATCGAACATCAGACGATCGATCTCGCCTATGCGCACGACCTTCCGCTCGTTGCCACCAATGAGGCCTTTTTCTCCTCGCGCGACGACTATGAGGCGCATGACGCGCTGATCGCCATTGCCGAGGGCACCGTCGTTGCCGTCGATAACAGACGCCGGCTGTCGCCGGACAATTTCCTGCGCAGCCAGGCCGATATGGCAAAGCTGTTCGCCGACCTGCCGGAAGCGATCGACAACACGGTCGAGATCGCGCTGCGCTGTTCCTACTATCCAAAGACCCGCAGCCCGATCCTGCCGCGCTTCACCGGCGGCGATGCATCCGACAAGGACGCAGCCGAAAAGGCCGAGGCAGCCGAACTCGCCCGCCAGGCGCGTGAGGGGCTCGATGCGCGGCTCGCTTTGCACGGACCGACGCCGGGCTATACGGTCGAGAAATATCGCGACCGGCTCGAATTCGAGCTCGGCATCATCGAGAAGATGAAATTCCCCGGCTACTTCCTGATCGTTGCCGACTTCATCAAATGGGCCAAGGCGCAAGGCATTCCGGTCGGACCGGGCCGTGGTTCGGGCGCCGGATCGTTGGTCGCCTATTCGACGACGATCACCGACATCGATCCGCTGCGTTTCTCGCTGCTGTTCGAGCGCTTCCTCAACCCTGACCGCGTGTCGATGCCCGACTTCGACATCGACTTCTGCCAGGATCGCCGCGAAGAGGTGATCCGCTACGTCCAGCAGAAATACGGCCGCGACCAGGTCGGACAGATCATCACCTTTGGTACGCTGCAGGCGCGCGCCGTGCTGCGCGACGTCGGCCGCGTGCTGCAGATGCCGTATGGTCAGGTCGACAAGCTGTCGAAGATGGTGCCGCAGAACCCGGCCAATCCGGTCAAGCTTGCGGATGCCATCGCCAACGAGCCGCGCTTTGCCGAAGAGGCCGAGAAGGAGCCGATCGTCCAGACGCTGCTTGACATGGCCCAGAAGCTGGAAGGCCTCTATCGCCACGCCTCGACACACGCCGCTGGCATCGTCATCGGCGACCGGCCTTTGTCGGAGCTGGTGCCTATGTACCGCGATCCGCGCTCTGACATGCCGGTCACCCAGTTCAACATGAAATATGTCGAGCAGGCCGGGCTGGTGAAGTTCGACTTCCTCGGCCTGAAGACGCTGACCGTGCTGGAGACGGCGGTAAAACTGATCCGCCGCCGCGGCACCGACATCGATCTGGCGACGATCCCGCTCGACGATCCCGATACCTACGCAATGCTGTCGCGCGGCGAGGTGGTCGGCGTGTTCCAGGTGGAAAGTGCCGGCATGCGCAAGGCGCTGATCGGCATGCGGCCCGACTGCATCGAAGACATCATCGCGCTGGTGGCGCTCTATCGGCCGGGACCGATGGAGAACATCCCTACCTACAACGCCAGAAAGCATGGCGAGGAGGAGATGGCGTCGATCCACCCCAGGATCGACCATCTGGTGAAGGAGACGCAAGGCGTCATCGTCTACCAGGAACAGGTGATGCAGATCGCGCAGGAACTGTCCGGCTATTCGCTCGGCGAAGCCGACCTTCTGCGCCGCGCCATGGGCAAGAAGATCCGCGCCGAGATGGACAAGCAGCGCGAGCGCTTCGTCACCGGTGCTGTCGAGCGCGGCGTCAGCAAGCCGCAAGCCGACTTCATTTTCGACCTGCTGGCCAAGTTCGCCGACTATGGTTTCAACAAATCGCATGCCGCCGCCTACGCCGTGGTTTCCTACCAGACCGCCTATCTCAAGGCGCACTATCCGGTCGAGTTCCTGGCGGCATCGATGACGCTCGATATGGGCAACACCGACAAGCTCGCCGACTTCCGTCAGGATGCGCTGCGCCTCGGCATCGAGGTTCTGGCGCCGTCGGTGATGACGAGTTTCCGGCCGTTCGAGGTCGGCGAGAACCGCATCTATTATTCGATGGCGGCGCTCAAGGGCGTTGGCGACGCGGCGGTCGAGCACATCGTCGCCGTGCGCGGCGAAAAGCCGTTCAAGAATCTCGCCGATTTCTGCGAGCGGGTTGACCCGAAGATCGTCGGCAAGCGTGTCTTCGAAAGCCTGATCATGGCCGGCGCGCTTGATTGTTTCGGCCACGACCGCGCCCAGATGCTGGCCGGCGTCGAGCGGATGATGGGCCTGGCTTCGCTCGCCCAGCAGAATGCCGTTTCCGGCCAGGCCGATATTTTCGGTGCTTCGCTCGGCGCTCAGTCGCAGGCGCTCAATCTGCCGGCGACGGATCCCTGGCTCGCCGCCGACCGGCTGCACCGCGAATTCCAGGTCGTCGGCTTCTATCTCTCGGCCCATCCGCTCGATGAATACAAGGCGGCGTTGCAGAAGATGCGGGTGCAGAACTGGGCGGAGTTCTCGGCCGCCGTCAAGCGTGGCGCTGCCGCCGGCCGCCTGGCCGGCACGGTGACCAGCAAGCAGGAGCGCAAGACGCGCACCGGCAACAAGATGGGCGTGGTGGCCTTTTCCGACACCTCCGGCCAGTACGAGGCTGTGCTGTTTTCCGAAGCATTGGCCCAGTACCGCGACCTCCTCGAAGCCGGCCGCTCCGTCGTCATCACCGTCGCGGCGGAGGACAGGCCCGAGGGCGTCAATCTGCGGATCAACTCCGTACAATCGCTGGAGGATGAGGCAAGCCGCATCCAGAAGGCGCTGCGCATTTTCGTCAGGAACGATGGGCCTGCCTCGATCATCCAATCCCAGCTCACCCAGCGCGGTGAAAGCCAGGTGAGCATTATCGTTCTCAAGGAAGAGGCGCAGGGCGAGGTCGAGATCGCCTTGCAGGGCGGCTACCGCGTCTCGCCACAGATCGCCTCGGCGATGCGTGCGGTGCCTGGCGTGGTCGAAGTGGAATTGGTGTGATTACATACCCGGCGTTATGACGCCGCCACTTCAGCCGGCTGTACCGGCTTGCGCTGCAGGTTGAGCAGATTGCCCATCAGGATGAGCAGTGCGCCACCAGCGGTGAAGGCGTCGATCTGCTCGTGATAAAGCAGCCAACCGACCAGCGCCGACAGGGGCACACGCAGAAAATCCATCGGCGAAATGACGGTCGCCTCGGCATAGGTGAGCGCGCGGGCCATGCAGAAATGCGACGACATGCCGGTGAAGGCGATCAGCAGGATCCAGGGCCAGAGTTCGAGCGACGGGGTGCGCCATACGTAGAGCGCGGGGATCAGGCCGACCGCAGACTGGATGGTCAGCATCCAGAAGATGATGCGTACAACGCTGTCCGTCCGCGTCAACGACTTTACCAGCACCAACGAGATGCCAAAGCAGACCGCGGCGCCCAGCACGACGAGATGTCCCGGATCAATCGAGCCAACGCCGGGGCGCACGATGACCACGACGCCAATCAGGCCAAGCACCACTGCCGCCAGCTTTGGGCGACTCAGCCTCTCGCCCAGAAACGTCACCGCCAGGATTGCCGTCCAGATCGGCGTGGTGAATTCGATCGAGATCAGCACCGCCAGCGGAATCAGCGTCAAGGCGTAGAGCCATGCCGCCTGGCCGGTGTAGTGCACGACGTTGCGGGCAATATGGGCGAGGGGACGCTGGGTTAGCATCGCGGCAAAGCCGCCGCTCGTCAGCACCAGCGGCAAAAGGATGAGCAAGCCGATCACCGAGCGCAATTCCAGCACCTGGAAGACGTTGAGTTCGGCTGTGGTGGCGCGACCGGCGACCGACATCCCCAGAAACGAGGTAATCGACAGAGCCATCCAGAACGCGGCCTTGGGGATCGAGGGGGTGGGTGCCATGGCCGTTATCTCGCAGGCCGGGGCTTCTGCCGCAATCGTTAGCTGATGTATTCTTCTGGGCCAGTCGGCCAGCCTGCGAAACGGTTATGGTGCTGGCGGAACCTGATACGGCCACGGGCGTTTAGTCCCGATATTTTGTCCGTGCTCTGCAAACCTGCCTTCCAAGATCGACAAGGAGAGTTTCATGAGACCATTCGCGCAAGTCGCGCTCGCTGGCTGCCTGGTGATCGCCGCGGGCGCAGCTCATGCCGACGAGACCAAGTTTCTCCAGTCGTTCAAGGGTAATTTCGCAGGCAAGGGCACGGTCCAGGTGACCACGGATGTGCCGAATGTCAGTGTTTCCTGCAGCTTCAAGTCGAATGCGACCTCAACCTCGCTCTCGCTGGATGGCAATTGCCGCGGTCTCGTCGTCGTGTCGCGCGCCATCAGCGCCAATCTGAAGGTCACAGGCGCGAAATACAGCGGTATCTATGTCGGGTCCCGCACCGGACCGGCACAGCTCAACGGCAGCCGTTCGGGCAACGCGATCAATCTTGGCATCCGCTGGGCTCAGGAGGTCAATGGCGATCGCAAGGCACGGATGACGGTGGAGAAGCGAGGCGAGAACGGCATCCGGCTGACGGTCATCGATACCGATCCGAAAACCGGCAAGAGCGTGGTGACGAGCAAGATCGATCTGACGCGCACCTGACAGATCCGTATCCAGATCAGTCTTCCACCGGCTCCGGCGGATGGGCATCGCGACCCCTGCCGAACGTATAGCCGGTTTCCACCGCCTTGCGGCCGAACTTGTCGCGCAGCGCATCGATGGCGCCTTCGGCCATGGCGCGCTTGCGCGATTGGACATCGACCAGATCCGGCGGGTCGGCCTTGTCGTCGTCCGAGAGGTCGCTGACGCCGATGCCGAGCAAGCGAAATTTCGTTCCGTCCGTTTCCTTGCGCAAAAGCTCCACCCCTGTCTGAAAGATGCGGTCCGCGAGCCGGGTCGGGTCGCCGAGCTGGCGGTTGCGCGTGCGCAGCTTGAAATCCTGGGTCTTCAGCTTCAGCACCACGGTGCGTCCGGCAATGCCTGACTTCTTCAGCCGCGCCGAGACCTTTTCCGAAAGGCCCCTGAGCACCGCGACCAGTTCGTCCAGCGACGCGATATCGGTGTCGAAGGTGGTTTCGGCCGATACGCTCTTGGCGTCCTGGTCGGGGTCGACGCGGCGAACGTCCTCACCGCGCGACAGCCGGTAGAGCCGGTCACCCATCGTGCCATAGCGGCGCATCAGGTCGCCACGCTCCATCTTCTGAAGCTGGCCGATGGTGCGGATGCCGTCGCGCTCCAGCGTGGCGTTGAACGCCTTGCCGACACCCCAGATCATGGTCACCGGCTGCACCGCCAGGAAGCCGACAGCCTCGGCCTCGCCGATGACCGAAAAACCGCGCGGCTTGCGGAAGTCCGACGCGATCTTGGCGAGGAATTTGCAATAGGAGAGGCCGGCTGAAACGGTGATGCCGATCTCCTTTTCGACGGCCAGCGCAAAGCGCGCCAGCACCACGGCCGGGGGCTGGCCGTGCAGCCGCTCGGTGCCGGCGAGGTCGAGAAACGCCTCGTCGATCGACAGCGGCTCGACCAGCGGCGTCAGCGCCTGCATCATGGCGCGCACCTCGCGGCCGACACGTACGTATTTTTCCATGTTGGGCGGGATCACGACCGCCTCGGGGCAGGCCTCGAGCGCCTTGAACATCGGCATGGCCGAGCGCACGCCGCGGATGCGGGCGATATAACATGCGGTGGAGACAACCCCGCGCTTGCCGCCGCCGATGATCAGCGGCTTGTCCTTGAGCGCCGGGTTGTCGCGCTTTTCGATCGCCGCGTAAAAGGCGTCGCAATCGATGTGGGCCAGATGCAGCCGGTAAAGTTCGGGATGGCGGGCAAGGCGAGGGCTGCCGCAGCGCTCGCAGCGGCGCGTTTCACCGCGCTGAAACGTCAGGCAGTCGCGGCAAAAACCGTGATCGGGATTGTTGACAGGGGTCGCCATCGCTGCGAACATAAAGAGAACAAAAGCAATGGTACGACAGTGCAGAGCCAGCGACAAGCTTGGCCTGGGGAGAACCGCATGAGCACGACCATAGTGCCGCTGGCGCCTGAGTTCTGGCCTGAATTCGAGGACCTGTTTGGCAAGCAGGGTGCTTGCTACGGCTGCTGGTGCACGCATTTCCGGCTGGCACCGGCGGCGCGGCGCGAGAGCAGCCGCGAGCGCAACAAGGACCATATCAAGGCGCGCATCAAAGCCGGCCCGCCACCCGGCCTGCTGGCCTTCGAGGATGGCAAGGCGGTTGGCTGGATGCAGATCGGGCCGCGCGCCGACGTGCCCGAATGGAACAACAAGGGCAGGGGCTCGGCGCCGATCGATCCCGGCGACGCTTCCGATCCGGCCGTCTGGGCGATCTCGTGCTTTTTCATCCGCGCCAAGGCGCGCGGCAAAGGCATCACGCATCGCCTCGTCGAAGGCGGCATCGATTTCGCCCGCAGCAACGGGGCGCGGCTGGTCGAGGCCTGCCCGATCGACCTGTCGCGCGATTCGCGCTCGATCGGCCTGTTCGTCGGCTCGTCGGGGGTGTTCGAGAAGGCCGGTTTCGAGCGGCTTGTCGAACGCAAGGCGGGCCGACCGCTGATGCGGCTGGTGCTGGAGCCGATTGCCTGACTGTCATCATCTTGCAGTTGTGATGGTATTTCCCTACCAGAAGTACCGATCGATTTTTGCGTTTTGACCAACGGAGAATTGCCGTGAACCGTATGTTGCCAACTGCCTTTACCGCGCTGCTATTCTGCGCGCCCGCTTTCGGCCAGACCGTCGACAGCCAGGGGGCGAAGCAATTGTCCGACGACCTGTCCCGCTATGTCGGCAAACAGGCGCTCGACAAGGGCATTCTGAAGGTTTCGGTCGAAGGCAACGCCTACAAGATCGCGTTCGATCTCCAGGCGCTTGCCGCGACCTTTCCCGCAGAGGGAAAGGTGAAACTCGACTTCGCGCCCTACGCTTTGCTGGTCAAGCCGCGCAGCGACGGCACCTGGGATGTCTCGATGGATTTTTCGCAAAGCGGATCGTTCGAGTTCAACGGACCCGAGGGGCTGCAAAGCATGCAGTTCTCGGTCAAGGACGGCAAGGGTTCCGGCGTTTATGACCCCAATCTGGCGGCCTTCATCAGCGGCGCCAGTTCGTTGGCCGGCATGACGATGGCATCGAAAGATGCCAAGCAGCAGGCGGAGGCCAGCACGGGCGCCGGCACGGCGACCATCGCCGCCACCAAGGCTGCCAATGGCGGCGTCGATTTCACCACGGCGCAGAAGATTTCGAATTTCGCCGAAACGATAAAATTGAATGATCCTGAGAGCGGGCTGAATTTCCCGGTCACCATCAAGTCGCCGGAATTGTCGGTGGAAGCCAGTGGCAAGGGCGTGCAGACGAGGCCGCTGCTCGACCTCCTGGCATTTGCCGTGGCCAATGAGGACGAGCAGATGCTGAAGGCAAATCAGGCACAGCTGAAGTCGCTGCTGCTCGCCGCGCTTCCGGTGTGGGAGCGCATCGACGGCACCTATGGCTTCAAGGATTTCGCCGTCGACAGCCCGATCGGCACTTTCGGAGCGACGCAGCTCAGCACCGTGTTCGGCAGCGACGGCGTTTCCCAGAACGGCAGGATCACCTACGGCATCAAGGCGTCGGGGCTGACCGTGCCGCAGCAGCTCTTGCCGAGCTGGAGCGTGGCGTTGCTGCCCACCGATATCGACCTCAATTTCGGCGGTGCCAATATCGATCTCGACAGCATGGCGAAGAAGGCGATCGAAGCCCTTGATCTCAATAAGAAGCCGCCGCTGTCGCCCGAGTTCGGCGACCAGCTCAAAGCCGACTTCCTGGCCAAAGCGCCGAAGGTCATCGTCGGCCACAGCACCGTGAAGAACAAGGATATGGAGATCGCGCTGGAAGGTGAGATGACAAGCTTCGGTGAGAAGCCCGACGCCAATCTCACGGTCGATGTCGCCGGCTTCGACAAGATCATGGCGCATCTGCAGGACGCGGCGAAGGCGGAGCCGGAGTTGGGTCAGTACGTGCCTGTCGCGCTCATGGCCAAGGGTTTTGCCAAGACGCTGCCGGACGGCCGGCTGGAATGGGCTGTCAGCACGAAGGCCGACGGCTCGGTCACCGTCAATGGCGTCATGCTGAAGCCCGCCGATCCGGCGGCAGACGACAGCGTCGACGACGGTGGCGGCGCGGACGATAGCGGCGGCGCCGACAATGGCGGTGGCGCCAATGGTGGCGGCGGCGATAATGGCGGGGCCGGTGCGAAACTCAATCCCTGAGGATTTAACCTAGAGCCCCAGCGCGCCTACGATCTTCGGCGCGGCTTCATGCCAGTCCTGGACGACGATGACATCGTCCGGGACCGAGGGCAGGAACGCGCGCAGCGAATTGTCGGCCATCAGGTGGAAAAGATTGGCGTCGGCGACCGATCCCCGTACCGACGCCAGATTGTGCGGCTGATCGTCGACGAAGACCACCGGCCGGCCGCTCTTGCCGCGCAGCCTGGCCACGGCCGGTCCCTTGGCCATCTCGGTGGTCAGCAGTGGATAGTTCAGACCCAGCGCATCGAGATGGGCACGGCGCACGGCGCGATGCCGGTGCGGCATAGCCGTCAGCAGTATGATTTCCGCGCGGCCGCCAAGCCTTGCCAAGGCTTCCGCGGCGCCGTCGGTGATGCTTTGCCAATCGGCTTGCGCGTCGAAGAAATCGCCCAGAAGGGCCGCGACTTCGGGCTGTTCGATCAGCCGGCCGCTGGCCGTTTCGGCAATGTTGCCGGTCAGCCGGAAGGACGCTAGCGTCAGGCCATAGCCGCGCGACTTGAGGAAATGCGGGAAGGGGCGGATGAATTCGAGCACGACGTCGTCGACGTCGAGCACCAGCAACGGCCGGTCGTCGTCGGCCAGTTCCTCGATCTGGCGCGCGGTCTCTGGATCATCGCTCATATGGAATGCTCATGGTTGTCGTCGCCGAGCGGCAGGGCGCGCAACGCCTTGCCGACCGCCGCCGGCGGCGTGCCGGTCTCCTCGGCAAAACGCATCAGCGTCGGCTCGTGGGCGAGAATGAACTGCAGCACGCCGGCCAGGAAACCCGGCTCGCCGGCGGCCCTGCGGATCGAATGCGCCTCTATTCCGGTGATCGCCAGAAAGCGCGGCAACAGCTCCGGATCCGAGGCGACGAAACCCAGCGCCTTCACGGCAAGGGTTTCCGCCTCTTCGCGCATTGACGTCGCGTTTGCCATCACTACCTTCGGTATGTGGAATGAGTCTATTCCGCAGTAATGGCAAGAATTGCTTGCGGCAAGCCTTTTACAACACGGCGCGCCGTATGGACGCGCAGGAAAGCGAGGTGGAATTCGCGCTGCTTTGCAGCCCGAGGGTTTCCGTTTCGTCAATCATATTGCCGTATAGTGAAGCAGGGTTTGGTGCGTTCAACCAGGGGCGCATGACGGCCACCTTCGATCGGAAGGACGGCCGGAACGGGATGTCGATGCCTAAGAAGGTCATGATCGTCGAGGACAATGAGCTCAATATGAAGCTCTTTCGGGACCTCATAGAAGCGAGCGGCTACGAAACGGTGCGCACCCGCAATGGTCTAGAGGCGCTCGATCTGGCGCGTCAGCACCGGCCCGATCTCATCTTGATGGACATCCAGCTGCCCGAGGTGTCGGGGCTGGAAGTGACCAAATGGCTGAAGGAAGATGACGATCTGCACGTCATTCCGGTCATCGCGGTGACCGCCTTCGCCATGAAGGGCGACGAGGAACGCATCCGCCAGGGCGGCTGCGAGGCCTATATTTCCAAGCCGATCTCGGTGCCGCGTTTCATCGAAACCATCAAATCCTACCTGGGCGATGCCTGATGTGCCATTCCAGCCGAGCCGGAGCCTTGTGAAATGACTGCGCGGATCCTCGTCGTCGACGACATCCCTGCCAATGTGAGGTTGCTGGAGGTTCGGCTGCTGGCCGAATATTTCGAGGTGCTGACCGCCACCAACGGGCCTGATGCGATCGAGACCTGCGAGAACGGCAAGGTCGATGTCGTGCTGCTCGACGTGATGATGCCCGACATGGACGGGTTCGAGGTCTGCCGCAGGCTGAAGAGCGATCCGGCAACGTCGCACATCCCGGTGGTGATGATCACCGCGCTCGATCAGGTGTCCGACCGCGTGCGCGGGCTTGAGGCCGGCGCCGACGATTTCCTGACCAAGCCGGTCAACGACCTGCAGCTGATGACGCGCGTCAAGAGCCTGGTCCGGTTGAAGTCTCTCACCGACGAACTCAGGTTGCGCGCCTCGACGACGCGCAACATCGGCATCGAAGAGCTGCTCAGCCGCAATTTCGCGTCCGAGGACACGACGCCGAAGGTGCTTTTGATCGATGAGCGCAAGTCCTCGGTCGAGCGGATCCAGAAGATGTTGCGCGATCGCGCCGATCTTGACGTCAACAGCGATCCGCATGCCGGGTTTTTCCAGGCAGCCGAGACATCCTATGAATGCGTGATGATCTCGACGGCCTTTGCCGATTTCGATCCGCTCAGGCTCTGCTCGCAGTTGCGCTCGCTCGACCGCACCCGTTTCGTGCCGATCATCCTTTTGGCGGATGAGGGCGAGGAGGAGCGCATCATCCGTGGCCTCGAACTCGGCATCAACGACTATCTGATGCGGCCGATCGACCAGCAGGAACTCACAGCACGGCTGCGCACGCAGGTGCGCCGCAAGCGCTACAACGACCAATTACGAGCTAGCGTCACCCAGACCATCGAGATGGCGGTGACGGACGGCCTGACCGGGCTGCACAACCGCCGTTATCTCGACAGCCATCTGCAGACGCTGTTCGACCGCGCCGTGGCGCGGCGCCGGCCGCTGTCGGTGATGATCACCGATCTCGACCGCTTCAAGTCGATTAATGACGCGCACGGCCATGATGGCGGCGACGAGGTGCTGCGGGAATTCGCCCGGCGGCTGCGCAAGAATGTCAGGGGTATCGACCTTGCCTGCCGGTTCGGCGGCGAGGAGTTCGTGGTGGTGATGCCGGACACTGATGGTGCGGTGGCCGAAAAAGTGGCCGAACGCATCCGCGCCGAAATCGCCCAGCAGCCCTTTGCCATCGGTACCGATGGCAAGGCGATCGAGGTCACCGTCAGCGTTGGCGTGTCGTCGGTGCTGAAAGGTGTGGATACGGTGGCGGCGCTGATGAAGCGCGCCGATCTCGCGCTTTACGAAGCCAAGAGCGGCGGCCGCAACCGCGTGGTTGCCAAAGCGGCGTAGGCGTCAGCGACCGATTTTCCGGTCAATCCAACAAGGTTAGCTATTTACCTTAATCCAAGCGATTCGCGAGCCTTGGTTAAGAAACTGTTGATTTTCATAAGCTCTTGCGCAAATGTGCAGGCCAAGAAGAAGCCGGCACGAGGATAGATAGCCGGCTCGATCCTAGAAATACCCCATGATGCTCAGGTCCGCCGCATCTCCTGGGTCCGTGGGGTCGGCCGGCCGGCGCTGGCACATAGTGGCCTCCTCGTACCGCTGCCAAACGCCGACCGGCCCCCTTTGTTTCAAGCCTCCGTAAAAGCCCCGAAAGGGGCTTTTTTCTTACGCGGGAAAATCTGAACAACGCCCCCTGGATCAGGGCGGCTTCAATTTCGGCCGCCCGACTCCGCCCGACTGCGAACATCTTTGGCGGTCGTTCATCCGGGGCGAGGAGAGCACCTCTCTCCATTTCATACATATGGCGCACAAGCGGCTTGCGGCAAGCCCTGCCTGTTCTCGTAGAACCGCGGCCCGAGCGAGCGGAAACGGGAGATGAGAATGGGTGTTGTGTCGCCGGCAGACGGATTCCATCGGGATCATGCTGTGGTCATAGTCGGGGCCGGTCCGACCGGGCTGATGCTGGCCGGCGAACTCGCTTTGGCCGGTATCGATGTCGCCATCGTCGAGCGGCGGCCGAACCAGCAGCTGATCGGCTTGCGTGCGGGTGGCCTGCACGCACGCACCATCGAGGTGCTCGATCAACGCGGAATTGCCGACCGGTTTCTCTCCCAGGGGCAGCGCTTCCCGACCGTTGGCTTCCACATGATCCGGTTGGACATCGGAGATTTTCCGACGCGGCACAACTATCTGCTGGCGCTGCGGCAAAACCATATCGAGCGGATATTGGCCGACTGGATCAGCGAGTTGGAGGTGCAGATCTACCGCGGACAGGACGTCACTGCCTTCGCGCAGGATGATGACGGCGTCGATGTGGAGCTGTCCGATGGCCTGTGGTTGAGGGCGCAATACCTAGTCGGCTGCGACGGAGGACGCAGCACTATCCGCAAGGCGGCGGGCATCGAGTTTGCGGGACAGGATCCGACGATGAGTTGGATGATCGCCGAGGTCGAAATGTCCAGGGAGCCGGCCTTGGGCTTTCGCAGCGATGCCTACGGAATTCATGCGATAGGCAAGATCGAGGGAGGCGGCCGGGTGGCTGTCGTGCTGACCGAGCGGCAACTGACCATCGGCGGCGAACCGACGCTCCGCGATCTCAGCGAGGCGCTGGTCGCGGTCTACTGTACCGATTTCGGGGTCCACAGCCCGACCTGGATCTCTCGGTTCACGGACACAACGCGCCAGGCTGCCGCTTACCGCGACAGGCGCGTCCTGTTGGCCGGCGACGCCGCCCATATCCATCCACCGATGGGCGGGCAGGGGCTCAACATTGGCGTGCAGGACGCGGTCAATCTGGGATGGAAGCTGGCCCAGGTGGTCAAGCGGATATCACCGGAAAGCCTGCTCGACAGCTATCACGCCGAGCGTCATCCGATCGCCGCCCGCGTCCTGCGCAACGCGATGGCGCAGGTTGCGCTTCGTCGCATGGATGCCAGCACCAAAGCATTGAACGACATCTTTGCCGAACTGCTTGGCATGGAAGATCCGCGCAAACGGATCGCCGCGGAGATGTCCGGTCTGGATATCCACTACGATCTCGGCGTGGGCCACCCGTTGCTTGGTCGGCGCATGCCCGACCTCGACCTGATCACCGCCGGCGGCCCGGTGCGGCTCTTTTCCCTGCTTCACGATGCCTGGCCGGTGCTTCTCAATCTCGGTGAACCTGGCAGGCTGGACATTGCGCCTTGGGTGGACCGGGTTCGGCGGATCGAAGCTTTGTATGCCGATGCCTGGGAGCTTCCGGTGCTCGGGACGGTCGCCGCGCCCGACGCCGTCTTGATCCGGCCCGATGGCTATGTGGCCTGGGTTGGGACTGGAACCCGGGAGGGGCTGGCTGACGCGCTGACCATTTGGTTCGGACCGCCCGCCACGACTTAGCGAGACGCTTTAGACCAGGAATAGTGCCGCAGGCCTTTGCGTCAGAAGCGTTCGCGATAATCACGCGGGTTTGTGCCGAGGACACGTAGAAAGCCGCGCCGCATCGTCTCTTCCGATCCGAAGCCGCAGCGGCGGGCCGTCTGGTTGACGGCCTGGCCCCGTTCCAGCATCCGTCGCGCCGCCTCGATCCGGATCTCCTCGATCGCGCGCGCAGGTGTGCGGCCCGTTGCCTCCCGATAGTGCCTGGAGAAGCTGCGCGGGCTCATATTGGCGCGCTCGGCCAGGTGCGGCAGCGAAAGGTCCCCGTCGAGATTGTCCTGGATCCAGCCATGCAGCCGCTCGAAGCGTTCGTCGCCTTGCTGCAGCTTCAGCGTCTGGCTGAACTGCGCCTGGCCACCGGGTCGTTTCAGGAAGACCACCAACTCGCGCGCCACCGCAAGCGCCACGCGCCGGCCAAGGTCGGCTTCGACGAACGAAAGGGCGAGATCTATGCCCGCCGTCACGCCTGCCGACGTCCAGACATTGCCGTCACGGATGAAGATCGGGTCGGGTTCGAGGCGGACCGCTGGAAAGCGCCGCGCGAACTCGGCGCAGCGTCCCCAGTGGGTAACCGCACGCCGGCCGTCGAGCAGTCCTGCCGTCGCCAGAAGCATGGCGCCGCTGCACACGGAAGCTGTTCGCGTGGCGTCGCGCGAGCGGCCGATGATCCATTGGACGAGTTCGGGATCCTCGCAGGCCGCGTTGACGCCCCATCCGCCAGGCACGATCAGCGTGTCGATCTCCAGCCCGAGCACCGGCAGCGCCGCTGCCTCCAGCACGAGACCGGCCGATGTTCTGATCCGCGGCGAGGCAGCGACGACCGCGACCTCGTAGGGATTTGGCTCGCCGGCTTGCATCCTGAAGTCGTTGGCGCTGGCGAAGACTTGAAGCGGTCCGCTGACATCGAGGAGCTGGATGTCGGGATAGGCAAGAATTTCGATGCGGCGCATGGCGATTTGGCTTGAAACGAGGGGTGATTGGCGATCGTGCCAAAACATGATGCCTTAGATTGGCTGGAGTCAACCCTATGGAGAGTTCCATGACCCTTCGTTTCGGCATCCTCGTCTTCCCCAATGTTCAGCAGCTCGACCTCACCGGCCCTTACGAAGTCCTGGCGTCGGCAAAAGGCGCCGATGTGGAATTGATCTGGAAGGATCGCAATCCGGTGATGTCGTCGACCCGGCTGTCGCTCAACCCAACGGCGACCTTCGACGATTGCCCGCCGCTCGATGTGCTGTGCATTCCCGGTGGAGGCGGCGTCAACCCGCTGCTGGAGGACCAGGCCGTCCTCGATTTCGTGCGGGAGCGCGCTGCGCAGGCACGCTATATCACCTCGGTATGCAGCGGCGCCCTGGTGCTCGGTGCCGCCGGCCTGCTCAAGGGCAAGCGGGCGACGACGCATTGGTACGCGCATGATTTCCTCGCCGAGTTCGGCGCCATTCCCGTAGACGAGCGAATTGTCGAGGACGGAAACGTGATAACCGCCGGCGGTGTCACTTCGGGGATCGATTTCGGTCTCGCCTTGGTCGCCAGGCTTCTCGGTCAGGCCGAGGCCGAAACGGTGCAACTCTCGCTCGAATATGCCCCGGCTCCTCCGTTCCAATCGGGCACACCCGCACAGGCTTCGCCTCCCGTGCTGGCGGAGGCAAAGAAGCGGCTCGCGGGTTCGAGGCAGGTTCGCGAGAACATGTTCGCGCGCTGGCGAGCCACGCGCGCAACCGTCACGCCGGCGTAAAGCCAAGCTTGAACTGACGGGCCGAACGGCGCCATGGCGCGCCGTTCGGCCCGTCCTCGTTTCGGCTGTTGACAGGTCCCTCCGTCTGTGCAGAATTGGTTGGACCATTGGACCACTTTTGTGCTTCGGGGAGGATTTGTGGACCAGAACAGCCTGCCGCCCATTCAGACGACGGCGCGCGATGACGCCGTGCTGAAGGCGTTGGTGGGCTTTGTCCGGGCCGAATCCCTGCAGCCCGGCGAGCGGCTTCCGACGGAGCGTATCCTGGCCGAGCGGCTGAAGGTCAGCCGCAACACGGTGCGCGAGGCGCTGACCCGGTGGGAAGGGCTTGGGCTGGTTGAGCGCCGGCAAGGCAGCGGCACCTACCTCAAGGCGGCTGTGTCACCCGACATGCTGCACATGCCGCTGACGCTGGCGGGTGGCAACGACTTCACTAGCTTGATGCATACGTTGGAAATCCGTCGTGCGCTGGAAGCGGAAGCAGCGGCGCTTTGCGCCGAGCGCGCCAGCCCGGCTGACATTGCCGAGATCGAGCGCAAGCTCGACATCATGGAGCAGGCTTTTCGTACCCGCGACGGCATGTCGTCGGAAGAGGACTGGGAGTTCCACCAGGCGATCTACCGCGTCTCCGGCAATCCGCTGTTCGAGCAGATCATCGCCGCCATGCACGAGCTGTTCCACCGCTTCTGGGAGCATCCGCTGGGCGTGCGCGATTTCGGTCATGCCAGCTTTCCCTACCACCGCACCATGTACGAACGCATCATCGCTCGCGACCCGCAAGGCGCCCGCGCCGAGGCGCTCAAGCTGATCGCCACCGTCGAGGACGATCTGAAGCGTGGTGCGGCCAAACTCAAACTTTCGAGCCAGACATGAACGAGCATCCAACCGCTTTCGACTACGACTACCTTGCCGAGGCGGCGACGCTTCTGGCGCATGACGAGCCGTTTCCCGGCGGTGCGGTGGTGCCGCCGATCTACCAGACCTCGCTGTTCACTTTCGCCAATTATGCCGAAATGGCCGACACCTTTGCCGGCAAACGAAAGCAGCCGATCTATTCGCGCGGCGACAATCCAACTGTGATGGAGTTCGAGGCGCGCGTCGCCGCACTCGAGGGCGCCGAGGCCGCGCGCGGCTTTTCCAGCGGCATGGCGGCGATCAGCGCCACGGTGCTCGCCTTCGTCGGCGCGGGCGAGCGCATCGTGGCGGTACGCAACTGCTACGGCGATGCCTACCGGCTGTTCGAGCGGTTGTTGCCGCGGCTCAACATCAAGGTCGACTATGTCGACGGTTCCGATCCGGATGCGGTGGCGGCAGCACTTCCCGGCGCCAAGCTGCTTTATCTGGAAAGCCCGACCTCGATGATGTTCGAGCTGCAGGATATCGCCCATCTGACCCGGTTGGCGAAAGAGCAGGGTATCATCACCACGATCGACAATTCATGGGCCTCACCGGTGTTCCAGAAGCCAATCTCGCATGGCGTCGACCTGGTGCTGCATTCGGCCTCGAAATATCTCGGCGGCCACAGCGATACGGTCGCCGGCGTGGTGGCGGGCTCAGCCGCGCACATCAAGCACATCAACGAGCAGACCTATTCCTACCTCGGCGGCAAGCTGTCGCCATTCGAGGCCTGGCTGCTGCTGCGCGGCCTGCGCACGCTGCCGCTGCGCCTGCCGCACCACATGAAGAGCGGGCTGACCATCGCCGAACGGCTGAAGGCGCATGCCAATGTCGAGCGCGTCAACCATCCCGTCTATTCGAACCATCCGGGCAAGGCGACGCTTGCCGGCTATGCCGGGCTGTTCTCCTTCGAGGTGACGGATGACATCGACATCCCCGTCTTCGTCGACGCGCTGAAATATTTCCGCATCGGCGTCAGCTGGGGCGGGCATGAAAGCCTTGTCGTACCGGCCAAGGCGTCGCTGGAGCAGACGCCGGGACTGAATTCGATGGCGCGCTTCGGCGTCAGCCCCCGAACCATCCGCTTCAATGTCGGATTGGAAAGTGTCGAAGACCTCTGGGCCGATGTGGCCCAGGCCTTCGAAAAAGCCAGAAAATAACAAGCGGGTTCAAAATGGGAGTCTTGAACATGAAAAAACTGACCGTCATGCTTGCCACCGTTGCGGGACTGGCGATTTCCGCCGGGAGTGCGCTGGCCGATTCGACCCTGAAAATGGTCGAAGTCATCACCAGCCCGCCGCGCACGGAATTCCTGAAAAAACAGATCGCCGAGTTCGAGGCCGCCAATCCCGGCGTCAAGGTCGAGCTGATCTCGCTGCCCTGGGGCCAGGCCTTCGAAAAGTTCCTGACCATGGTGCAGGCGGGCGATACACCCGACGTGGTCGAGATGCCGGAACGCTGGATGGGCCTCTATGCCAACAATGCCCAGCTCGAGGATCTTGGCCCCTATATGGCCAAATGGGACGACGCCAAGACGCTGGGCGACCGCGCCAAGCAGTTCGGCTCGACGGTCAACAACACCCAGTTCATGATCCCTTACGGCTACTACGTGAATGCGCTGTTCTGGAACAAGAAGCTGTTCAAGCAAGCCGGCCTCGACGGCCCGCCGGCCACGCTCGACGAGTTCGTCGCCGACTCCAAGAAAATCTCCGCCATCCCAGGCAAATACGGCTACTGCCTGCGCGGCGGCCCCGGCGCCTTCAACGGCATGCACATGTTCATGAACATTGCCGCCGGCAAGGGCGGCTATTTCAATGAGGACGGCACCTCGACCATCAATGACGAAGGGTCGGTCAAGGGCCTGCAGATGCTGGCCGACATGTACAAGGACGGCCTGGCGCCGAAGGATGCCGTGAGCTGGGGCTTCAACGAGACCGTCACCGGCTTCTATTCCGGCACCTGCGCCATGCTCAACCAGGATCCGGACGCACTGCTCGGCATCGCCGACAAGATGAGCGCCGACGACTTTGCCGTGGCGCCGATGCCGGTCGGGCCGAGTGGCAAATCCTACCCGACGCTTGGCTATGCCGGCTGGGCGATGTTCGCCAACTCGCAGCACAAGGACGACGCCTGGAAGCTGATGGCGACGCTGCTGTCGCCGAAGGACAATCTGGAATGGGCCAAGGAAGTCGGCGTCGTCCCGATCCACAAGGGTGCGGACCAGGACGCCCATTTCAAGACCGAGCAGTTCAAGGGCTGGTTCACCGAGCTTAGCGACACCTCCAAATATGAAATGGTGACACCGCCCACACACCTGGAAAACCTCGGCAATTTCGTCGACCAGGTGGCGATCAAGAATTTCCAGGAAGTGCTGCTCGGCCAGAAGACGGCCAAGGAGGCGGCCGACGCATGGGCTACGTTCCTGACCAAGGAACAGCAGGACTGGCTGGCGAAGAACAAGAAGTAGTTTTTCTTCCCTTCTCCCCGTTCACGGGGAGAAGGTGGCCCGAAAGGGCCGGATGAGGGGCGGCGCCAGCACCCCAAGGCTCGCGCTGCCCCTCATCTGCCTGCCGGCATCTTCTCCCCGTGAACGGGGAGAAGGCCGCTATCCCCGACGCCATGGAGCCGATCCACAGCCAATGACTTATGCCGTGTCCGAAATACGATCCGCAGGCCAGCCGCGAAAGAAGCGGCTCTCCTACGCAAATTTCGAGCCTTGGCTCTATCTCAGCCCGGCGATCATCCTGCTGGTCGTGGTGCTTCTGGTGCCGCTGGTCATCGGCATCAGCTACTCGTTCCGCAAGTTCTCGGCCTTCAAGTCGGAATATGTCGGGCTCGGCCAGTACCAGGCGATGTTTTCGGATCAGGTGCTGGGGCAGGCGCTGGTCAACACGCTGTGGTGGACCGTCGCCAGCCTGTTCTTCCAGTTCTTTCTCGGCCTTGGCCTGGCGCTGCTGCTCGACAAGCCGTTCTGGGGCCGCAAGGTGGTGCAGGCGCTGGTGTTCCTGCCCTGGGCGGTGCCGTCCTTCCTGTCGGGCCTGACCTGGGCCTGGCTGTTCAACCCGATCGTCGGGCCGTTGCCGCACTGGCTGTTCGCGCTGGGGCTGAAAGCCGAGCCGACCAATGTGCTGTCCGATCCTGCCACGGCGATGTGGGGGCCGATTATTGCCAATGTCTGGTTCGGCATTCCGTTCTTCGCCATCACGCTTCTGGCGGCGCTGAAATCCATTCCATCGGAATTGCATGAAGCGGCGGCGATCGACGGTGCTTCGCCCTGGCAGCGCTTCACCAAGGTGACGCTGCCGTTCCTGGCGCCGACCATTGCCATCACCGTGATGCTGCGCACGATCTGGATCGCCACCTTCGCCGACCTGATCTTTGTCATGACCGAGGGCGGACCGGCCGGCTCGACCAACACGGTGCCGGTCTACATCTATGTCAGCGCCTTCAAATCGCTGGACAAGGGCTATGCCTCGGCGGTCGCCGTGCTGCTGCTCGTCCTGCTCATCGCCTATGCGATCGCGCTGATCGCCATCCGCCGCTCACTCGTGAGGCACGTCTGATGATCGCGGGACGTTCTGCTTCACAACGGTTCATCGGCGGTGCCGGCCTCTACGCGGCAATCGGTGTCTACCTGATCTTCGCCCTGTTTCCGATCTACTGGACGCTGAAGATTTCGGTCACGCCGGAGCCGCTTCTCTATTCCGAAGGCATCACCTTCTGGCCGTCGCACATGACGTTGCAGAACTTCGTCACCGTGCTCGAAGCCACCGATTTCCCGCGCTATTTCCTCAACAGCGTCATCGTCTCGGTGTCGACGGCGGCATTGGTGACGATTATCGCCACGCTTGCTGGCTACGCCATGTCGCGCTTCACTTTTCGCGGCAAGGCGGCACTGGCGCTGATGCTGCTTTTGACCCAGACGTTTCCGCTGGTGATGGTCATTCCGCCGATCTACCGCGTCATGGGGCAGATCGGCCTGATCAACAGCCTCACCGGGCTGATCATCATCTACACCGCCTTCAACACCGCCTTCGCCACCTTCCTGATGCAGTCCTTCTTCGACGGCATCCCGAAGGATCTGGAAGAGGCGGCGATGATCGACGGCTGCACCCGCGCGCAGGCGATGCGCAAGGTGATCGTGCCGCTGACGCTGCCCGGCATGGGGGCGACATTAGGTTTCGTCTTCACCGCCGCCTGGAGCGAGCTCCTGTTCGCGCTGATGCTGATTTCCAGTGACGACCAGAAGACTTTTGCCGTCGGCTTGCTCACCTTCATCGGCAAATTTGCCGTCGACTGGGGGCAGATGATGGCGGCGTCGATCCTGGCGCTGATCCCGGTGTGCATCTTCTTCGCCTTCCTGCAACGCTATCTCGTCACCGGCCTGACCGCCGGTGCCGTCAAAGGATAGATCGATGGCTTCTGTTACGCTCGATAAGGTCCGCAAGGATTATGGCGCCGTCCGCGTCCTGCACGCGGTCGACCTTGAAATCGCCGACGGCGAATTCGTCGTCCTGGTCGGTCCGTCTGGCTGCGGGAAATCGACACTGCTGCGCATGATCGCCGGGCTGGAGGAGGCTTCCGGCGGCGAGATCCGTATCGGCGAGCGGCTGGTCAATGACGTGGCGCCCAAGGACCGCGACATCGCCATGGTGTTCCAATCCTACGCGCTCTATCCGCATATGGACGTGTCGAAGAACATGGGCTTCAGCCTGCTGTTGAAGAAGGCTGAGAAGACGACAATCGACGCCAGGGTGGATGGTGCGGCCAAGCGGCTGGGCTTGGACACGTTCCTGCAACGCCTGCCGCGGCAACTGTCCGGCGGCCAGCGCCAGCGCGTCGCCATGGGTCGCGCCATCGTGCGCGATCCAAAAGTCTTCCTGTTCGACGAGCCGTTGTCCAACCTTGACGCCAAGCTGCGCGTGCATATGCGCGCCGAGATCAAGGCACTGCACCAGCAATTGAAGACCACCTCGGTCTATGTCACCCACGACCAGATCGAGGCTATGACCATGGCCGACCGCATCGTCGTCATGCATGACGGGTTGATCCAGCAGGTCGGCGCGCCGCTCGACCTCTACGACCGGCCGGCCAATATGTTCGTTGCCGGTTTCATCGGCTCACCAGGCATGAACTTTTTGCCGGCGACGGTTCGCAAGGGTGCCACTCCGGAGGCCGTGCTTGCCGATGGTCAGGCGTTGAAACTGCCGGACGGCCTGCCGCTGCAGGACGGCGATGCCATCACCGTCGGCCTGCGGCCTGAACATATCAGGCTGGCCGATGACGGTGCGCTGCAAGGTGAGGTGGGGGTGGTGGAGCCGCTCGGCCTGTCGACGCAGTTCTATGTCAAACTGGCCAACCAGCAGCTCTGTGTCTTTGCCATGGGCCGCGCTGGGGTGAAGCCCGGCGACACCGTGCGGCTGGCGGCCGATCCGGCGTCGCTGCATCTGTTCGATCCGAAAAGCGGCGATCGAATCGGCTGAGAAGACGCAGCCCGGGATGAGGGAACGCGTCAGCCTGTGATACAAACAAAAACGCCGCCCATTGGGCGGCGTTTTGCATTCCAGAGGGAAAACCCAGATTACTTGATCTTGGTTTCCTTGAATTCGACGTGCTTCTTGGCGACCGGGTCGTACTTGCGGAACGACAGCTTGTCGGTCTTGGTACGGCTGTTCTTGCTGGTCACGTAGAAGAAACCGGTGTCGGCGGTCGACAGAAGCTTGATCTTGATGTTTGCGGCTTTGGCCATGATCTCAGTCCGTTATGTTCGTGGGGTTTTGGCCGCTGGAGCACGGGAAAACACCCGGACGCGGGAAACTTGGCGCGACACATAAAGAACGTGCCTGGAAAGTCAAGCCCAGCGAATTGGAAGTGACCCGGCCAGCTTGCCCATTACGCGCAAATCAGGCGTTTTCCACCTCTGATACCGCAACCTTCTTCCAGTCTCCGGTGGTGTTCCACCAGCGATTCGGATTGGCGCGGTCGTCCAGCCCTTTGGAGCGGCTGGCGAGGATCGGCTGGATGCGGATCACCGGCTCCTGATAGGAATGGGCCTGGAAAATCGCCTCGACGACTCGGGCAGCCAGCGCCTGATCGTCGGGCAGTTCGAAGGAAACCTCGACCGTGCCCGGGCAGCGGCGCAATTCGGTCTCGGCACCGGCCGCAGCCCCTTCAAGCGGCCTGTAGCGCTCGATGCCGTGCGCCGACTGATAGGCGTTGCGGTCATATCTGCCCATCACCAGCGGAGCGATCGCAACCACCGCGTCCATGATGCGGTCGACATCCGCGGCCGGGGCCTGGAAGGTCACAAGCAGCAGGAGCGTCATTCGCAGTGATGTGGTTTCAAAGCCGCTGTCGATCATGGGAGTGTCCTCAACTTCCGATGTTTTGGGACACTCTTTTAACCCAGCGCTCCTGACACGGTTCTGTCAGCAGCGGGCGCTGCGTCGAAGGACTCAAAGGAGAATCTTGCGGACGAGCCTGATGCCGACCAGCGTCATATAGGCGGCGAAGAACAGGCCGAGCGACCAGCCGAAACCGGACGGACCGAACGCATCCATGCCGATACCGATCGCCTGCGGGCCAAGCACCATGCCGACACCGTAGCAGAGCACGAAGGCGGCGTTGGCGGATGCCAGTTCATGGCCGGAAAGCTGCGAGCCGAGATGGGCAAGGCCGATGGTGTACATGGCGGCGACCACGCCGCCCCAGACGAACAGAAGGGCGGCCATCAGGTGCCAATTCTGGGCGAAGAAGGGCATGAACACCGTGCCGGCAAGGCCGACGGTGGCGCAGGCGAGCAGAAGATAGCGGCGATCCGAGACGCGGTCGCTGATCATACCGATCGGGATTTGCAGCAGCACATTGCCGAGACCGATCATGGTCAGCAGCAATGCCGCGTCGGCTTCGGAATAGCCGATGCGGTTGCCGTAGATGGGAAACAGCGCGAAACCGCCGGTCTCAACCGCACCGAAGACCAGCACGGCGGCGGTCGCCGAAGGCACCAGCCAGATGTAGCGCAGGAAATTGCTGGTTTCGCCGTCGGAGGCGATGCTCGGGCTTTCGTTGCGTGCCGCCAGCACCGGTATCGCGGCCAGTGTCACCAGCCCGATGATGACGCCGAACGGCCTGAAGCCGGAACTGCCAAGATGGGCGAACAACCACGGCCCTGCAGCAAAACCCAGCGACAGGACGGTGGCGTAGATGCCAAGGACAAGGCCGCGCCGGTGCGGCGGAGCCGACGTGCTGATCCAGAATTCCGATAGGATGAACAGCACCGTCAGCGCTATATGCAGCACGATGCGCAGCGGAAACCACATCCAGAAGTCGGGCGCGAAATGGAAGCCGACGAAGGCCAGGGCGCCCGTGGCAATCATCGCGATCATGGTCCAGGCGACGCCAAAGCGCATGGCGAGCGGCGTGGCGAGCGGCGCGCCGGCGATCGAAGCCAGGCCGGCGACGGCCGTGTTGAGGCCGATCATCGAAGCCGAGTGGCCACGCGTTTCCAGGATGACGCTGAGCAGCGGCATGCCGAGGCCAATGGCGATGCCGACGACGCTGATCGACGAGATCGCCGCCACCATCGGCAGCCAGTGTACGCGTTCGTCGCCCTGTGGTTGGGTATCGACCGTCATGGGATGCTGAATACTCTGTCTCTTTGATCTTAGGCAATTCCGGGTGGAAAACCGCGTCACACTTTTCCTGGGATTGCCTACAGAAGTTCGCGGGTGAAGCGGTTGCGGACAAGCCGGTAGAAGGGGACAGGACCGCCAGGACGCAACAGCGGATCATGGGCAAGGCGCTTTTCCAGCTCGTCCAGGATCATTCGGGTGATGTCGGGTATGTCGGCTTTCCTGGCCTTGGCAAGCGGCAGCCAGACCAGTTCCTCGAGTTCGTTGGTCGGGCCGCCATCAGGCAGTTCGACGGCGACATCGTTGCGCCAGGCGCTGAAGAAACGTGTGTCGAAGCGGCGCACCCGGTTGGGCGGGGTGATGGCGCGCGCGATGAAACGCAGCGTCTCAAGTGAAGGTCTCACGCCGTGCTCGACAAAACCTTGCCAGTCACGCTTGTCGGTCGCAAAGGCGGCTTTCTGGCCGATCAGCAGCCCGGCTTCCTCATAGGTCTCGCGAATTGCCGACAAGGCGACGGCCCGGGCTCGCGCGGCACTGGTGCGGCCGGGGCCGGCAAGCAGCTTTGCTTCCTCGTCGCGATGCAATGCGGTGGCGGTCGCGATGCGACTGTCCGCCGGATCGGTGCGGCCACCGGGAAAAACGAATTTTCCAGGCATGAAGGCGTGGCCAGCGTGACGGCGGCCCATCAGCACCAGCACCTCGTCGCCCTTGCGGTCGAGAAGAATCAAGGTCGCGGCGTCACGCGGACGCAGGCGCCGGCCGCTATGCGCGGCAAGACCCTTGTCGAGCTTGTCGACATCCGCCTTGGTCATTGCTTCCATGCGCTGGACCTAGCGGAAACTTCTTGCAAACGAAAGTGGCCTTTCACGGTCGGTATGTTGCGCCGGCGGCGCTTCAGGCGCCGTGGTGGGACTCGGTCCCATCCTTCTCGCCACCGAATCCGTGCATATAGAACGCCCATTGCAGTCCGATGACGGCGCCTTTGACAGGCTGCAGCAGCGCAACCGACAAAATAATGGTCAGCGGCACCCAGATGGCGATGTGCTGCCAGGTGGAGAGCGTCGACGTCGCTTCCACGCCCATGAAGGCGCCGAGAACGATGTGACCGACGATGACGATGACCAGATAGGCCGGCAGGTCGTCGGCGCGATGGTGATGGATCTCCTCGCCGCAGACGCTGCAGGTCTCGACGGTCTTGGTGAAGCCGCGGAACAGCTTGCCTTCACCGCAATTCGGGCAGCGGCCCAGGAAACCGCGCTTCATAGCCGTCCACAGCGGGCGGGCAACCCGGCCCGTGTGATGTTCGCCGCCGAAGACCTGTTCTTGTATCCCTAATTCATTTTGCATCATCGTCTCCTGCCGCGCGAACCCGGTCGCGATTGCGACGCACGGGCGCGGCCCTTAGCCTTGTGGAACGACTTGCTGGAGCCTGGCAGGGGCTTCGGGTCGGTCAACATCTCAAAGCGCATCGCGCCGGCCATTGGAGCCACCTCGATGAGCCGGACCTCGACGCGGTCCGCGAGCTGGTAGCCTTTGCCCGAGCGTTCTCCGAACAGGGAGCGAGCCGTTTCGTCGTATATATAGTAATCGCCGCCCAGAGTTGACACCGGGATGAAGCCATCTGCGCCAAACTGCGGCAATTGGACAAATAGTCCTGATTTGGTGACGCCGGAGATGCGGGCGTCGAAGCGGTCGTCGATGCGCTCGGCGAGATAGGCGGCAATCAGCCGGTCGACCGTATCGCGCTCGGCTGCCATGGCGCGCCGTTCCGTGCCGGAGATCAGTACCGCGACGTCTTCGAGCCGCGCCTCTTCATCCTGCGTCAGACCGCCCGGACCGAGGCCGAGCGCGGCGATAAGCCCACGGTGCACGATCAGGTCGGCGTAGCGGCGGATCGGCGAGGTGAAATGCCCGTAGCGCTTCAGGTTGAGGCCGAAATGGCCGATGTTCTTGGGTGAGTATTCGGCCTGGCTCTGCGAGCGCAGCACCACCTCGTTGACAAGCGCCTCGTTGTCGGCGCCACGCACGCGTTCGAGAATGCCGTTGAACTGGCTGGGCCGCATCTGCGCACCGCGCGCCAGCGACAGGCCGAGCGTCTGCAGGAATTCGCGCAGCGATTCCTGCTTGGCGAGCGATGGCGCGTCGTGGACGCGGTAGACCAGCGCCTGCTTCTTCGCCTCCAGCGTCTCGGCGGCGGCGACATTGGCCTGGATCATGAATTCTTCGATCAGCTTATGGGCGTCGAGCCGTTCCGGCACGATGACGCGATCGACCGTGCCGTCCGGCTTGAGCAGGATCTTGCGCTCCGGCAGGTCAAGTTCCAGCGGCTGGCGGCCGTCGCGTCCGCGTTTCAGGATCGCATAGGCGTCCCATAGCGGCTTCAGCACCGTGTCGAGGATCGGGCCGGTCTTGTCGTCGGGCACACCGTCGATGGCCGCCTGCGCCTGCGGGTAGGCGAGCTTCGCCGCGGATTTCATCATCACGCGGTGGAAAGAATGCCGGATTTTGTGGCCATCGGCGGAGAAGGTCATGCGCACAGCCAGCGCCGGGCGATCCTGGCCCTCACGCAACGAACAGAGGTCGTTGGAGATGCGCTCGGGCAGCATCGGCACGACGCGATCGGGGAAATAGACCGAATTGCCGCGCTTCAAGGCTTCGCGGTCGAGGGCCGTGCCATAGCGCACATAGGCGGCGACATCGGCGATGGCGACGGTGGCGATCACGCCGCCGGGGTTCTTTTCGTCGAGATCGGGCGTGGCGAAGACGGCGTCGTCATGGTCCTTGGCGTCGGCCGGATCGATGGTGACCAGCGGCAGGTCGCGCCAGTCCTCGCGGTGATCCATCGTTGCCGGCTTGACGGCTTCGGATTCGGCGATGACGTCGGCTGGGAAGATGTGCGGAATGTCGTGCGCATGGATGGCGATCATCGAGACCGCCTTTTCGCTGGTCAGCGAGCCCAGCACGTTGAGCACCTTGGCGCGCGGCAACCCATAGCGGGAGGAGCGTGCGGGCTCGACTTCGACCAGGTCGCCGCTCTTGGCGCCGTTCTGGAATTCCTTGTCGACGATCAGCTCCGGTTGACGGCGCTCGACCGGCTCGATGCGAAAGGTGCCGTCCTGCAGCACGCGGAAGACGCCGAGAACGGCATCGGTGCGCTTCTCGAAGATCTTCATAACCCGGCCGGTATAGGCGGGGCCGGTCGGGTCATCGGTCGGGAAGGTCTTGGCCAGCACGCGGTCGCCAATGCCGGGCGCCGGGCCGTTGCCACTGCGTGACACACGGATCGAGACCACGGGCGGTTCGCCCGTGCCGACCGACTCGGCCGGATGCGCCAGCAAGATGCCGTCGCCGTCACGGCCAAAAATATCGAGCACGGCGACATGGGGCAGGGCGCCGACGCGGGCCAGCCGCTTGCGTTCCTTGGTGAGCACGCCTTCGTCCTGCAGGTCGCGCAGAATGTCCTTCAGCCAGATGCGGTCGTCACCGCGCAGCGCGAACGCCTTGGCGATGTCGCGTTTGCCCGCCCGATCGGGATTCTCGGCGATATAGCGCAGGATTTCGTCGCGCGAGGGCCTGTAGTCGTCCTTGACCTTGGCTCTCGTGTCGGCGGTGCGTGGATCGCCGTGGCTCCTACCGGTGATCCTGCGCGCCACGCCGTCCTACCCTTTTTTCTTCGCAGCCGGCTTCTTGGCGGCTGTCTTCTTCGCTGCAGGCGCCTTGGCTGCTGCTGCTTTGCGGAACGGCTTCTTGCCGCCGCCGCCCTTGGCTTCCTTCTCGGCAATCAGCGCCAGCGCGTCCTCGATGGTCACCGTTTGCGGATCCTTGCCCTTGGGCAGGGTGGCGTTGACCTTGCCGAAATTGACATAAGGCCCGTATTTGCCGTCGCGCACGACGATCTTGCCGCCGCCGTCGGGATGGTCGCCAAGTTCCTTCAGCGCAGCTGCGGTGCCGCCGTTGCGGCCGCCCTTGCCCTTGGACTGCTTCTCGGCAATCACCGTGACGGCGCGGTTGAGGCCGATCGAGAACACATCCTCGATGCTGTCGAGATTGGCGTAGGTGCCATCGTGCAGCACGAACGGACCATAGCGGCCGAGCCCGGCCGAGATCATCTTGGAAGTTTCCGGATGCTTGCCGATATCGCGCGGCAGCGCCAGCAACGCCAGCGCCTTTTCGTGGTCGATCGACTCCGGCGTCCAACCCTTGGGCAGGCTCGAGCGCTTGGCTTCCTTGCCGTCGCCGCGCTGGAGGTAGGGCCCGAAGCGGCCCGAGCGCAGCGTGATTTCCTCCGCCGTGTAAGGATCCTTGCCGAGCACCTTGGTGCCGTCCTCGCCGCCGCCATTCTCGCCATTGGGGTTGGCAGCGTCGCCGAGCTGGCGGGTGAAGGAGCATTCCGGATAGTTCGAGCAGCCGACGAAGGCGCCGAACTTGCCGAGCTTCAGCGACAGATTGCCGGTGCCGCATTTCGGGCAGATGCGGGGGTTGGAGCCGTCTTCCCTAGTGGGGAACACCAGCGGCGCCAGTTCCTCGTTCAGCGCGTCGAGTACGTCGGTGACGCGAAGTTCCTTGATGTCGGCGACAGCGCCGGAAAAATCCTTCCAGAAATCGCGCAGCACGTCTTTCCAGGCGAGCTTGCCGTCGGAGATCTCGTCGAGCTTTTCCTCGAGCGATGCGGTGAAGTCGTATTCGACATAGCGCTCGAAGAAGCTTTCGAGGAAGGCCGACAACAGCCGGCCCTTGGCCTGCGGCACCAGTCGGCGCTTGTCGATCGTGACGTAGTCGCGGTCTTCGAGCGTCTTCAGGATTGCGGTGTAGGTCGACGGGCGGCCGATGCCGAGCTCTTCCAGCTTCTTGATCAGCGTCGCCTCGGAATAGCGCGGCGGCGGCTCGGTCGTGTGCTGGGTGGCGTTGATCGCCTGGCGGGCAAGCTGCTCGCCGGCACGGATCTCCGGGAGACGACGGTTTTCCTCGTCTTCCGCGTCGTCTTCCTTCTGGTCGGTGTAGGCGGCGATGAAGCCGTCGAAGCGAACGACCGAACCGACAGCGCGAAGCTCGGCGGTACGGGCGCCGTTGACCGCCTCGATCTCGACGGTGGTGCGCTCGATTTCGGCCGGCTGCATCTGGCTGGCGATGGCGCGCTTCCAGATCAACTCATAGAGCCGCATCTGGTCGGAATCGAGATATTGCCGGACCGATGCCGGGGTGCGCATGAAATCCGTCGGGCGGATCGCTTCGTGCGCTTCCTGGGCGTTCTTGGCCTTGGCTGTGTATTGGCGCGGCTTTTCCGGCAGGTATTTCGGGCCGAATTCCTTGGCGATGGCGTCGCGGGCAGCGTCGATCGCCTCCGGCGCCATCTGCACGCCGTCGGTTCGCATATAGGTGATCAGGCCGGTCGTTTCGCCGCCGATCTCCATGCCTTCATAGAGACGCTGCGCCACCTGCATGGTGCGGGTGGCGGAGAAGCCGAGGCCGGATGAGGCGGCCTGCTGCAGCGTCGAGGTGGTGAAGGGCGGGCCCGGATTGCGCTTGGTCGGCTTGGCTTCGACGGACAGCGCCTTGAAGGTCGCGCCTTCAAGCATCGCCTTGATGTCGTCGGCCTGCGCCTTGTTGGCAATGTCGAGCTTTTGCAGCTTCTTGCGCTCGAACGCGGTCAACCGCGCCTCGAAAGTGTCGTTGCGCGGCGTGCCCAGCAGAGCGGCAATCTGCCAATATTCCTCGCGGATGAAGCGCTCGATCTCGGACTCACGGTCGCAGACCAGGCGCAGCGCCACCGACTGGACGCGGCCGGCGGAACGGGCGCCCGGCAGTTTGCGCCACAGCACCGGCGACAGCGTGAAGCCGACGAGATAGTCGAGCGCCCGGCGGGCGAGATAGGCATCGACGAGCGGCGCATCGATCTGGCGCGGATTGGCCATGGCTTCCAGCACCGACGACTTGGTGATGGCGTTGAAAACGACACGGCTGACCGACTTGTCCTTCAGCACGCGCTTCTGCTTCAGCACTTCCAGCACGTGCCAGGAGATCGCTTCGCCTTCGCGATCCGGATCGGTGGCGAGGATCAGGCCGTCGGCGTCCTTGACGGCCTTGGCGATGTCGGCGAGGCGCTTGCCTGACGCGGTGTCGACCGCCCAGGACATGGCAAAATCCTCGTCCGGACGCACCGAGCCGTCCTTGGCCGGCAAATCACGGACATGGCCGAACGAAGCCAGAACCTTGTAGTTCCTGCCGAGGTATTTGTTGATTGTCTTCGCCTTGGCCGGCGATTCGACGACGACGACGTCCATGAGGTCTCATATCAGCTGTGGTGCGGCAGAAGAATTCCGCTGCGCGCGACGAAATCTCGTTCTATTTGTCGCTCACATGGCCGCGCTTTTGCATCCGGTCAAGGGGAAGCGCCCAAATTGCAGGGCTCTCCGCAGCAATACACTCTTAGAGTGTATAGAGAAAATCACAGATTTCGGCTTGGAGAGATGGCGGTCCCAAGCCAGCCGAAACAGGCCGATTCATTTTTCCGCCGAGTCGAGGAAAAGCCGGCTGCGGACAACATCGGGACGACGCCGTTTCAGGCTGCCTGACGCTGGCCGCCGGCGGCATGGAAAGATGCCCGGCGACCAGTTTTTGACCCGCCAGCGGGCGGGCAACGGTATCGAGGACTAGTTGGCCTTGACGATGTGCCAGACGCCGGCAACGCCATCGCCGGTCACATCGCCGGCCTTCTTGTCCTTGATGAAGGTGTAGACCGGCTTGCCGTCATAGGCCCACATCTTGGTGCCGTCGGTGCGGTCGACAACGCTCCATTCGTCGTCCGCCTTGGCGCCGGCCTCGGCCTTCAGCGGCGGCCAGTTGGTGGCGCACTTGTCGTAGCAGTTGGTCTTGCCCTTCTCGTCCTTGTCATAGGTGTAGAGCGTCATGCCCATGGCGTCGGTGTAGATCTTGGTGCCATTGACCTCGGCCTCCTTCCACGCGTCGGCGGCGAAGGAAGCGGCGGTGCTGAGCAGAAGTGCTGCCAGCCCTATGGTTATGGTTTTCATGGAAATCTCCCTGGCTGATAATGGAGACGCGCGGAAAATCGCGGCCTCTTTGTATCAACGTCCAACGCAGGTGCTTTCGTCCCCGACGCGCGCATGCGGCGATGACTTTCCACACAATGGTGATTGGCAGACATGCCCAGGCGTCGCTATATCGTCGCCAAACAGTCGGAGCTTGGGAATGGCATTGGACATCGGCTATGTCAGCGCGATCGGGGCGGGGGCCATCTCGTTCCTGTCGCCTTGCGTGTTGCCGCTGGTGCCACCCTATCTCTGCTACATGGCCGGCGTTTCGGTCGATGATTTTCGCGGCAATGCGGGCGTGACGGCCCGCGAAGGTACGCGCGGCGCACTGCTCTATTCTTCTATTGCATTCGTGCTCGGCTTCTCGAGCGTGTTCGTCGCACTCGGCGCCGGCGCCTCGACCATCGGCCGGTTGCTGCGGGTCTGGCAGGAGCCGCTGGCGATGGCCGCCGGTGTGCTGATCATCCTGATGGGCCTGAATTTCCTCGGCATATTGCGCATTCCGTTGTTGTCGCGCGAGGCGCGCTTCCAGTCGCAGGGCAAGCCTGCAAGTGCCATCGCCGCCTATGTCATGGGGCTCGCCTTCGCCTTCGGCTGGACGCCGTGCATCGGCCCGGTGCTGGGACCGATCCTGACGCTGGCCGGCGGTCGCGAAACCGTGGGCGAGGGCGCGCTGCTGCTCGCCGCCTATTCGCTCGGGCTGGGCATTCCATTCCTCATCGCGGCGCTGTTTTCCGGCGCTTTCATGCGCTTCCTCGGCAAATTCCGCGTCCATCTCGGCCGGGTCGAAAAGGCCATCGGCGCGCTGCTGGTGGTCGCCGGCGTGTTTTTTCTCACCGGCGGCGTGCAGACGGTGTCGTATTGGCTGCTGGAGAATTTCCCGGTGCTGGGACGGCTGGGGTAGACGTTCCGGCCAAAGCGCGTCGCGTTGAAACCGATTTCGGCACTTAAGTCTTTGCTTTTGTGCATGTCGTGGTCCAAAACCCACTGTGCCCACAGCACGAGATGCACCATGCCGGTTGCATGTCTTCAGAAATTGCGAGAGCTCCTGACGGAAGCCACCCTCGGTCATTGGCTTTCCGTCTGATCCTGAGCGGAGAATGCATGTTCGTCATAGTGGTCCTGTGGGTGGCTTTCTTCATCATCAATTTCAACATCGCGATGATGATCCCCCTCCTTCCTTTCATCGCACGCGATGTCGGCCTGTCTTCCTCGGAGGCGGGGAGGGTGTTGATTGCGTTTCCCATCGTCGCGCTGATCAGTAATCTCGTATTGGGGCCACTCATCGATCGATATGGGCGCAAGCGTTTCATCGTCATGGGAGCTGTTGGATGTGGCGCGATCCTGCTTTTGACCGCCACAGTGCATGGCGCGACTTCTATCGCTCTCGGCCGAGCGGCGACCGGCCTGTTCATGCCAATGATCGGCGCGTCTATTTTCGCGGCCATAGCAGACTACATTCCAACGCAAGACAGGTCTCGCATTACCGGCTACGTCACCACGGCTGCACCCGTCGCCTTCCTGTTCTCGATATCGATGGGGGTCGTACTGGGCGGCTTGTTGACTTGGCGGCTCCCGTTGCTGCTTCTAGCCGTGATCTGCTTGGCGCTGGCGGCCATGACATCAACCCTGCCGCCGACCAGGCCGGAGGCCCTGTCGAGCGATCCGATTTCCGTGAGGACATATCGCGAGCGCCTGTGGTCGCTTTCGCTGGATGCAGGCACTCGGCTTTTGCTGCTCTCTTATTTTTGCTGGTCCGCTGGAATGTACGTCTTTCTCGGGCTTTATCCGAGCTGGCTTGTGCAGCATGGCCTTGTCGGAGAGGGCGCCGGTACGATCGGCACCATGCTATTTCTCGGTGAGACAGGGGGGTTGCTTGGCGCATTCCTCTCCGGATGGCTCACGGGGTTCGTCCGCCACCCCTTGGCACTCTGTGCCGCCGCCTCGCTTGGAATAGCGATCGTTGTTCTGGCCATCCCGTTCGGAACCGGGCATCCCGTCATTCAGGCACTCGCTTATGGCATCTTCGCGTTCGGCAGGGACCTGATGCTGGCTCTAATTCTTGGCGGCGCCATGCTTCTTATACCGGCATCGCAACGCGGCAGCCTGAACGCCATGCTCAATGCCGTTTACCAGACAGGTGCTTCGATAGGCGGGCTGGCAAGCGCTTGGCTCTACGGATTCCGCACTGACTTCACGGCCAACGCTTTCGTTTCGTCCGCTGTATTCGTTGCCTCGGCGCTCATGCTGTGGAGCATCACCAAAATCAACGAGCCCATCCGACAAACCCGCTGATCAAGGGTCAGTCGCTCCGCCATCTCACCGGAATTTAACCGCATTGGTGCAGCATGCCGCCGCTGCTATCCTGCTTTGATTCCCAACTCTTTGATATGGTTGTCCTTCCATGAGCCAGAGATCCTGCCTGTCCGTCATTCTCGCCGCCGGCGAAGGCACGCGCATGAAGAGCGCGTTGCCGAAAGTGTTGCACCAGATCGCGGGGTTGCCGATGGTCGCTCATGTGGTGAAGGCAGCGGAAGCGGCCGGCGCCAGCGGTCAGGCGTTGGTGATCGGGCATGGTGCGGATGAGATGCGCAAGGCCGCCGCAAAATTCGCGCCGAAGGCCGAGACTTTCGTGCAGGAGAAGCGGCTCGGTACCGCGCATGCGGTTCTTGCTGCTCGCGCAGCAATATCAAAGGGTTACGACGACGTTCTCGTGATGTTCGGCGACACGCCGCTGATCGACGCGGATGCTCTGACGGTGGCGCGGTTGAGGCTAGCGGAAGGTGCGGCTGTCGTTGTGATCGGCTTTCGGCCGCCCAACCCAACCGGTTATGGCCGGCTGATCGAAAAGGATGGCAAGCTGATTGCCATCCGCGAGGAAAAGGACTGCTCCGAAGAGGAGAAAAAAATCGGCTTCTGCAATGCCGGCATGATGGCGGTGGCCGGCGCCCACGCGCTGAAGCTGCTCGACGCGGTCGGCAACAAGAATGCCAAGGGCGAGTATTATCTGACCGACATCGTCGAGATCGCCAGCGCGCAGGGGCTCGATGTCGTGGCCACCGAAGCCAGCTTCGAAAGCGCGCTCGGCATCAACAACCGCGCCGAACTGGCGCAGGCCGAGGGCATCTGGCAGCAGCGCCGCCGGCACGAGGCGATGCTGTTGGGCGTGACATTGATAGCACCGGAAACCGTGTATTTCTCGCATGACACCGAAATCGGCGCCGACACCATCGTCGAGCCGAATGTCTGGTTCGGTCCGGGCGTGAAGATCGCCAATGGCGCCAAGATCCATGCCTTCAGCCATATCGAAGGCGCTACCATTGCGTCGAATTGCGATGTAGGGCCATACGCGCGGCTGCGGCCGGGCGCCGATCTGAAGAACAAGGCAAAAGTCGGCAATTTCTGCGAGGTCAAGCAGGCTGTCATCGAGGAGGGCGCCAAGGTCAACCATTTGACGTATATCGGCGATGCCCGCGTTGGCGCGGGTGCCAATATCGGCGCCGGCACCATCACCTGCAACTATGACGGCTACTCGAAATTCTTCACCGACATCGGCGAGGGCGCCTTTGTCGGCTCCAACTCCTCGCTGGTGGCGCCGGTGTCGATCGGCAAGGGCGGCTACATCGCGTCCGGCAGCGTCATCACCGAAAGCGTGCCTGACGATGCGCTGGCCTTCGGCCGCGCCCGCCAGAAGACGATCCCGGGCAAGGGCAAGGAATTGCGCGAGCGCTTAGCCTCGGCCGCGGCGGCCAAGAAGAAGGCCGCTGGCGCCGACCACTAACGGTCAGCCGGCCGCCGCCGTATACCGACCGAAAGTGGCGGTCACCTCGATCTTGCCGACGATGGCCTTGTTGAAATCGTCGAGGTCCTCGGCGGGTATCCAATATTCCAGATGCGCCTTGCTGCCGGCATGCTCGACCCTGTAGCGGTCGAGAAAGCTTTTCGGCACGGCAAACCGGGTCACGAAACCCGCGCCGCTGGCCGGCACATTCCAGTCACACGCGATCTGCACGGCATAGGCTTCCGACACAACCGGATAGAAGATGGGCTGCTCGGGCAGGCGTGGCGGAAACGTCCGCATGTCGGACGCCTCGATGAGTTTTAGCTCCTGAGGTCCGACCGGGCGCCAGAGTGTAATGGTGGGCGGGGCTTCATTCATGGCCGAAGCTTAGCCAAATATTGCCGGAACGGGAATAGGATCGCCGAAAAACGGAACAATTGCAGTAACGGGATTGCAAGTGCGGTCTGGCATGGTGCATGCGTGCGCATCCGTCCGTTACACCGGACGAAATGCAATGTGACTTTGACGGCGGGCCGGCCATCCCTAAATAAGCGCTGGTTTTGCATGGGGAATCGGGGACTGTCTGCATGTGCGGTATCGTTGGAATCGTCGGTCATTCGCAGGTTGCGCCGCTCATCGTCGATGCACTGAAGCGGCTCGAATATCGCGGCTATGACTCAGCCGGCGTCGCCACGATCGAAAAGGGACAGCTTGGCCGCAGACGCGCCGAAGGCAAGTTGATCAACCTCGAGCGCCGTCTCAAGGAAGACCCGCTCGAGGGCACGATCGGCATCGGCCACACGCGCTGGGCGACGCATGGCGTGCCCAACGAGACCAATGCGCATCCACATTTTTCCGACGGCGTCGCCATCGTCCACAACGGCATCATCGAGAATTTCGCCGAGCTGCGCGACGAGCTGATCCGCGACGGCTACTCCTTCTCGTCGCAGACCGATACCGAAGTTGTCGCGCATCTGGTGGCGCGCGAACTTGCCAAGGGCCTGAAGCCGGTCGAGGCCGCGCACCAGGCGCTGAAGCGGCTGGAAGGCGCCTTTGCGCTGGCGATCATGTTCAAGGGCGACGAGGACCTGATCGTCGGCGCCCGCAACGGCCCGCCACTCGCCGTCGGCCATGGCGATGGCGAGATGTTCCTGGGCTCCGATGCCATTGCGCTGGCGCCGTTCACCAATTCGATCACCTATCTGGAAGATGGCGACTGGGCGGTGGTGCGCCGCGAAGGCGTCACCATCTTCGACATTGACGGCAAAAAGGTCGAGCGCAAGCGCCAGCAGTCGCTGTCGACCAGTTTCATGGTCGACAAGGGCAACCGGCGCCATTTCATGGAGAAGGAAATCCATGAGCAGCCCGAGGTGATCTCGCACACGCTGGCCCATTATGTGGATTTCGTCTCCGGCGTTTCGAAGCCGCTCGATCTGCCATTCGACTTCGCCAAGATCGGCCGGCTGGCGATTTCTGCCTGCGGCACCGCCTATCTCGCCGGCCTGATCGGCAAATACTGGTTCGAGCGCTATGCGCGGCTACCGGTCGACATCGATGTCGCCTCGGAGTTTCGCTATCGCGAGATGCCGCTGTCGGCTGAAGATGCCGCCTTCTTCATCTCGCAATCGGGCGAGACCGCCGATACGCTGGCTTCGCTCCGTTACTGCCGCAAGGCCGGCATGAAGATCGGCGCCATCGTCAACGTGCGCGAATCGACCATGGCACGCGAGTCCGACGTGGTGCTGCCGACGCTCGCCGGCCCCGAGATCGGCGTCGCCTCGACCAAGGCTTTTACCTGCCAGCTTTCCGTCCTGGCGTCGCTTGCGGTGCGCGCCGGCGTGGCGCGCGGCACGATTTCGAAAGAGCAGGAAAAGACCCTGGTGCGCGCGCTTTCGGAAGCGCCGCGCTATGCCAACCAGGTGCTCAAGCTCGAAGAGCAGATCGAACGCATCGCGCGCGAACTCTCGCGCTACAAGGACGTGCTCTATCTCGGCCGCGACACCAATTTCCCGCTGGCCATGGAAGGCGCGCTGAAGCTCAAGGAAATCTCCTATATCCACGCAGAAGGCTATGCGGCGGGCGAGTTGAAGCACGGGCCGATCGCGCTGATCGACGAGAACATGCCGGTCATCGTCATTGCGCCGCATGACCGGATTTTCGAGAAAACCGTATCCAACATGCAGGAAGTGGCGGCGCGCGGCGGCAAGATCATCCTGATCACCGACAGCAAGGGCGCGGCGCAGGTGAGCGTGAAGACGATGGAGACGATCATCCTGCCGGACGTGCCGGAAATAATCTCGCCGATCATCTATGCGCTGCCGATCCAGATGCTCGCCTATTTCGCCGCCGTGTTCATGGGCACCGACGTCGATCAACCGCGCAATCTGGCGAAGTCGGTGACGGTGGAGTAGGGCGCTTCAAACAGGCGCCTTTAAAAACTTCGCAGTTCCAAACCGGGCTGCGGTTCACTAATGTTGCGGTGCAACTCGCGCCCCCGGTGAACCATGTCCGATGCTCCCAAGACCTCCGGCATGACCCGGCTGAGGAACTATTTCCTCACGGGCTTCGTCGTCTGCGCGCCGCTGGCGATCACCGCCTATATCGCCTGGTCGTTCATCGGCTGGGTCGATTCCTGGGTAAAGCCTTATATTCCGGCGCGTTACAGCCCCGACACCTATCTGCCGTTTCCCGTTCCGGGGTTCGGGCTGATCGTCGCGCTGATCCTGATCACACTGATCGGTTTTCTCACCGCCAACATTGTCGGCCGCGCCATTGTCGGTTTCGGCGAGCGCCTGCTTGGCCGCATGCCGCTGGTGCGCGGCATCTATGGCTCGCTGAAGCAGATTTTCGAGACCGTGCTGTCGAATAAGGGGGACATGTTCCGCCAGGTCGGGCTGGTCGAGTATCCGCGCAAGGGCGTCTGGTCGCTGGTCTTCGTCGCCAGCGAGAAGGAGACCGAGATTAACCAGAAGCTTGATCAGGACGGCGATCCGCTGATTGCCGTCTTCATGCCTTGCACGCCGAATCCGACCACCGGCTTTCTCATGTACGTGCCGAAGTCGGACATCGTGCTGCTCGACATGACGATCGAGGACGGTGCCAAGCTGATTGTCTCGGCCGGATTGGTGGCGCCCGAGGTCAAGCAAATGGTTGTCGTGAATGGTGAGCCGATCGAGGGAATGCTCGCCAACCCGTCGATTGGCGCCCTGGCTCAGCCGGCGCGCAAAAGCCGCACGGCCTCGTCGCGGCCGAACAAGTAGAGCAACAGACGCAGCGCCCCGCCGCGGTCGGATTGCAGCTCCGGATCGCGCGACAGGATTAGCCTGGCATCATCGCGGGCGGCCTCAAGCAGGTCCGCATGCGCCTCGATGCGCGCCACCTGGAAACCCGGTGTGCCGGACTGGCGGGTGCCCAAAAGCTCGCCTTCGCCGCGCAGTTTCAGGTCTTCCTCGGCGATCAGAAAACCGTCCTCGGTCTCGCGCATCACCGACAGCCGGCGTTTTGCGGTCTCGCCGAGCGGGTCCTTGTAAAGCAGCACGCAGGAGGATGGCTTGTCGCCGCGCCCCACGCGCCCGCGCAGCTGGTGCAATTGGGCGAGGCCAAAGCGTTCGGCATGCTCGATGACCATGACGGTGGCGTCGGGGACGTCGACGCCAACCTCGATGACCGTGGTGGCGATCAGGATGCGGGTTTCGCCCTCCTTGAAGGCGCGCATCGCCTCGTCCTTCTCCGCGCCCTTCATACGGCCATGGACAAGGCCGATGCGGTCGCCGAACAGCGGCTTCAGCGAAGCGAAGCGATCCTCGGCCGACATCAGCTTGATCTCTTCGGATTCCTCGACCAGCGGACAGATCCAGTAGATCTTCTGGCCACCGGCGACGGCGTCCTCCATCCGGCCAACCAGTTCGTCGAGCCGCTCAAGTGGTAGTGTGACGGTGCGGATCGGCTGGCGGCCGGCGGGTTTTTCCGTCAGTTTCGACACGTCCATGTCACCAAAGGCGGTCAGCACCAGCGTGCGCGGGATGGGTGTCGCCGTCATCACCAGCATGTCTGGCGCGTCGCCCTTGGCGGTGATGGCCAGCCGCTGGTGCACGCCGAAACGATGCTGCTCGTCGATCGCGGCGAAGACCAGATCGTGGAAGGTCACCGTCTCCTGGAACAGTGCGTGGGTGCCGACGACGATGTCGATCTCGCCGCTGGCCAGGCCAGCCAGTGTTTCGGTGCGTTCACGGCCTTTCTCGCGACCGGTGAGGATGGCGATGTGCAACCCGACCTTGGCAGCAAGGGGGGCTATCGTCGCCAGATGCTGGCGGGCCAGGATTTCGGTCGGTGCCATCAACGCTGCCTGGCCTCCTGCCTCGACAGCGCGTGCCATGGCGAGCAGCGCGACGACAGTCTTGCCAGAACCGACATCGCCTTGCAGCAGCCGCAGCATGCGCTCAGGGTCGGCCAGGTCGGCATTGATTTCGGCGAGCGCGAATTCCTGACTTGATGTCAGCGAATAGGGAAGGGCGGCGCGCAGTTTCTCGACGATGCTGCCGTCGCCGACTAGGGGACGGCCGGACAGGCGGCGGATCTTTGACCGCACCAGCGCCAGCGAGACCTGGCCCGCCAGCAACTCGTCATAGGCAAGGCGCCGCCACGCGGCACCGTCGACGGAGACGTCGATCGGGTCGGCAGGATTGTGGATGCGGGCGAGCGCATCGCCAAAGCTGGGAAAAGTGTGCCGGCGCATGAAGGCGCCGTCCTGCCATTCGGGGAATTCAGGCACGCGGGCGAGCGCCTGGCCGATCGCCCGGCGCAGCACCTTGCCGGACAGCCCGGCGGTCAGGGGATAGACCGGTTCGACCAGCGGCAGGTTTTCGGCTTCGCTGGCCAGCGCGATATGGTCGGGGTGGACCATGGTCGGGCGGCCGTTGAACCATTCCATGCGGCCAGAGACCACGACATGCTCGCCCACAGGCATTGCCTTTTCGAGATAGGCGGCATGCGCATGGAAAAAGGTCAGGCCGATTTCGCCGGTGTCGTCATGGGCGTAGACCCGGTATGGCACAGACCGGTTGCCGCGCGGTGGCGGCTGGTGACGATCGATGCGCACCTCGAGCGTGACGATCGCGCCTTCGGCCGCGAGCGCGATGCCTGGCCGGTTGCGGCGGTCGATGACGGTGTGCGGCAGCACGAACAGAAGATCGCCGGCGCGGGCCGCGCGGTCACCAAGATCAGCCGTGACAACTTTCTCGATCAGCGTGCCGACCTTCGGCCCGACGCCGGCAAGCGAAGTGATCGGAACAAACAGCGGATCGAGGATGGAAGGACGCATGATGTCAGCTTATGTCGCGATGGCCGCAGCGCAAGGCTGACAGCCCCTTCTATCCACGCTATATGCCCCGCAGCAAGTGAGGATGCGGCACAATGACCGGAACGAAACGATCAAGCGAGGGGCTGGATACCCGCCGCCGCAAGCTCTTGTTCCGCTCCTGGCACCGCGGCATGCGCGAGATGGATCTCATCCTCGGCACCTTCGCCGACGCCGAGATCGGTGCCTTGACCGCCGAGGAAATCGACCAATATGAAGGGCTTCTCGACATTCCCGACACCGAATTCCTCCCCCTGATCACCGGCGAACGTGCCGTGCCGGCGGATATCGATTGTGCCGTCCTGCAAAAGATCCTGGCGTCGCGCCGGACCATGACATTCTGAACAGAAGCATTTCCAGGAAAAGTGCGAAGCGGTTTTCCCACGGGAATTGCGACAACCAAGACCGTGATTTGATGAGCCTCATTCCCACCATTGGTCTGCCGAAAGGCCGCGCCGGCCAGTTCATCGTCGACGGTGTCGCCGATGGCTATGAAGCGTTTGCGCTGGTGCAGGCCGCCCTAGAGATCGCGCCTGACAAGCCGGTGCTGTTCGTGGCGCGCGACGGCCAACGCCTGCCGGTGATCATCGAGGCGCTGGCTTTCGCCGCGCCCAGCCTGCCGGTCCTGGAGCTGCCGGCCTGGGACTGCCTGCCCTACGATCGCGTCTCGCCCGGCTCCGACGCTGCCGCCAAGCGCCTCGATGCGCTGACCGCCATGATCGCGCTGGCGAAGATGCCGCATCGCGCCGTCATCCTCACCACCGCCAATGCGCTGCTGCAGCGCATCCCGCCGGCCGACCTGGTCGAGGCGCAGACGTTCCATGCCAGGCCAGGCAACCAGATCGACATGAATGCGCTGGTGTCGCTGCTGGAAACATCAGGCTTCGAGCGCGTGCCGACTGTGCGCGGCGTCGGTGAATTCGCGGTGCGCGGCGGCATTCTCGACCTCTTCGCCCCCGGTTGGACCGAAGCGCTGAGGCTCGATTTCTTCGGCGACACGCTGGAATCGATCCGTGTCTTCGATGCCGCCACGCAGCGCACGACAGGCCAGCGCAAGTCGATGGCCTTGCAGGCGATGAGCGAAGTGGCGCTGACGCCCGAAACCATAAGCCGCTTCCGCCGCTCCTATATCGAAGCCTTTGGCGCACCCCAGCGCGACGACGGGCTCTATGCGGCGGTCAGCGAGGGCCGGCGCTTCGCCGGCATGGAGCACTGGCTGCCGTTCTTCTATGAACGGCTGGAGACTGTCTTCGACTATCTGCCTGACACACCTGTGATCTTTGACCATCTGGCGCATGAGGCGCTGGCCGAACGCCACACGCTGATCCTCGACCACTATGAAGCGCGCAAAAAGCAGGCCGACGCCGCATTGAAGGATGCCGTGCCCTACAAGCCGGTGGCGCCGGACCTGCTTTACCTCTCGCCGGAAAACCTGATCGCCTCGCTCGGGCCGCGCGAAGCGATCGACTTCACGCCCTTCGATGCGCCCGATGCCGGCGCGAAAAAGATCTACCACGCTGGCTCGCGCCATGGCCGAAGCTTCGTCGAGGAGCGCGCCGACCCCAACGTCAATGTCTTCGATGTCGTCGTCAGGCACATCGCCGATGAGCGTGCCGCACGACGCCGTGTCGTCATCGCCGGCTGGACCGAAGGATCGCTCGACCGGCTCGGCCAGATCCTCGCCGAGCATCATCTCGGCAATCTCAAGCAGGTCGAAACACTTGCGGAAGCCGAACAGCTCGAGCCGGGGCAGGCGGCTCTTGCAGTGCTGCCGCTCGAATCCGGCTTCGAGACCGAAAAGCTGGTCGTCGTCGCCGAACAGGATATTTTGGGCGACCGGCTGAACCGGCGTTCGAAGCGCAAGAAGCGGGCCTCCGACTTCATTGCCGAAGCCTCGGCTCTGTCGGCCGGCGATATCGTTGTCCATGCCGACCACGGCATTGGCCGTTTCATCGGCCTGCGCACCATCGAGGCGGTCGGTGCGCCGCATGATTGCCTTGAAATTCATTATGCCGGCGACGACCGGCTGTTCCTGCCGGTGGAAAATATCGAACTTCTGTCGCGTTACGGCTCCGATTCCGCCGAGGCGACGCTGGACAAGCTTGGCGGCGGCGCCTGGCAGTCACGCAAGGCGAAACTGAAGAAGCGCCTGCTCGACATGGCCGGGCAGCTGATCCGCATTGCCGCGGAACGGCAGATGCGGTCAGCACCGGCGCTGGTGCCGGCCGAAGGCCTCTATGACGAATTCTCGGCTCGTTTCCCCTATGAGGAGACCGACGACCAGCAGAGCGCGATCGACTCGGTGCGCGACGATCTTGGCGCCGGCAAGCCGATGGACCGGCTGATCTGCGGCGATGTCGGCTTCGGCAAGACCGAGGTGGCGCTGCGCGCCGCGTTCATCGCGGCGATGGAAGGGTTCCAGGTCGCCGTGGTGGTGCCGACGACGCTGTTGTCGCGCCAGCATTTCAAGACGTTTTCGCAGCGCTTTTCCGGCTTGCCGATCCGCGTCGCCCAGGCCTCGCGGCTGGTCGGCGCCAAGGAGCTGGCCGAAACCAAGAAGGGTATCGCCGAAGGCCAGGTCGACATTGTCATCGGCACCCATGCTCTGCTCGGCTCCGCGATCTCGTTCAAGAATCTCGGCCTGCTGATCATCGACGAGGAGCAGCATTTTGGCGTCAAGCATAAGGAACGGTTGAAGGACCTGAAGACTGATGTCCATGTGCTGACGCTGTCGGCGACGCCGATCCCGCGCACGCTGCAGCTGGCGCTGACGGGCGTGCGCGAACTGTCGCTGATCGCCACGCCGCCGGTCGACCGCATGGCGGTGCGCACCTTCATCTCGCCTTTCGATCCGCTTGTCATTCGCGAGACGCTGTTGCGCGAGCGCTATCGCGGCGGCCATTCCTTCTATGTCGTTCCGCGCATCAGCGACTTGGCGGAAATCCATGATTTCCTGAAGGAATCCGTGCCTGAACTGAAGGTGGCGGTTGCTCACGGCCAGATGCCGCCGGGCGAACTCGACGACATCATGAATGCCTTCTATGACGGCCAGTACGATGTGCTTCTGTCGACCACCATCGTCGAATCCGGTCTCGACATTCCGACCGCCAATACGCTGATCATCCACCGCGCCGACATGTTCGGCCTGTCGCAGCTCTACCAGCTGCGCGGCCGCGTTGGGCGTTCGAAGGTGCGCGCCTATGCGCTGTTCACGCTGCCGGCCAACCGCAAGCTGACCGACACCGCTGAGCGCAGGCTGAAGGTGTTGCAGTCATTGGATACGCTGGGCGCTGGCTTCCAGCTCGCCAGCCACGATCTCGACATCCGTGGCGCCGGCAATCTTCTCGGCGAAGAGCAGTCAGGCCATATCAAGGAAGTCGGCTTCGAACTCTACCAGCAAATGCTCGAAGAGGCCGTCGCCGAGGTGAAGGATTCCGGCGAGGTCCAGGATGGCGGCTGGTCGCCGCAGATCGCCGTCGGCACGGCGGTGATGATCCCGGAAAGCTATGTGCCGGACCTGCAGCTCAGGCTGGCGCTCTACCGCCGTCTCGGCGATCTCGAAAACACCGAGGAGATCGACGCGTTCGGCGCCGAGCTGATCGACCGTTTCGGACCGCTGCCGGATGAGGTGAAGCATCTCCTGAAGATCGTCTTCATCAAGGCGCTCTGCCGCAAGGCCAATGTCGAGAAGCTCGATGCCGGGCCGAAGGGCGTCGTCATCCACTTCCGCAAGCGCGAGTTCTCCAACCCCGTCGGTCTGGTCAAGTTCATTGGCGAGCAGGGCTCGCTGGCCAAGATCCGGCCAGACCACAGCGTTGTCTTCACACGCGACTGGCCGACGCCGGACAAGCGGCTGGCGGGCTCCGCAGTGGTGATGACACAGCTGGCGCGCTTGGTGGAGAAGGCGGCTTAGCCGCCGGCGATCATTCGCCAGCGCTGAAATTCCGGTCTAGAATAGGAAATCGGCTTCGTGTATGGAGCCGCCACCCCATATAGGGGCGGGAAAGGCGGGCGAGGGTGCTCGCCGGAAAGAGCGTTGGGTGCAGCGATGACGAAATGGTCGCCGAATTCGTGGAGAGCAAAGCCGATCAAGCAGGTTCCCGCTTATCCGGACCTTGCGGCGCTCAAGAACACGGAGGCCCAGCTCGCCACCTTCCCACCGCTGGTTTTTGCCGGTGAAGCGCGCAAGCTGAAGAAGCAGCTCGCGGCTGTCGCAAATGGCGACGCCTTCCTGCTCCAGGGCGGCGATTGCGCCGAAAGCTTCGCCGAACATGGCGCCGACAACATCCGCGACTTTTTCCGAGTCTTCCTGCAGATGTCGGTCGTGCTGACCTTTGCCGGCGCACAGCCGGTGGTGAAGGTCGGCCGCGTCGCCGGCCAGTTCGCCAAGCCGCGCTCGTCCGACAACGAGACCAAGGGCGGGGTGACGCTGCCGAGCTACCGCGGCGACATCATCAACGGTATCGAATTCGATGCCAAATCGCGTATTCCCGACCCCGCCCGCCAGGAAATGGCCTACCGCCAGTCGGCGGCGACGCTCAACCTTCTGCGCGCCTTCGCTCAGGGCGGCTATGCCAGCCTGGAGAACGTGCATCGCTGGATGCTCGGCTTCGTGTCCGACAGCCCGCAAGGCGAAAAATACGAGTCGTTGGCCAACCGCATCACCGAGACGATGGACTTCATGAAGGCCGTCGGCATCACCTCGGAAACCAACTATGCGCTGCGCGAGACCGATTTCTACACCAGCCATGAGGCGCTGCTGCTCGGCTATGAGGAGGCGCTGACCCGCGTCGATTCGACCTCGGGCGACTGGTATGCCACCTCAGGCCACATGATCTGGATCGGCGACCGGACCCGCCAGCCCGACCATGCCCATGTCGAATATTGCCGCGGCATCAAGAACCCGCTCGGCCTGAAATGCGGCCCGTCTCTGACGCCGGACGGCTTGCTGGAACTGATCGACCTTCTCAATCCCGAGAATGAGCCCGGCCGGCTGACGCTGATCGCCCGATTTGGTTCGGACAAGGTCGCCGACCACCTGCCTAAGCTGGTGCGCGCGGTGCAGAAGGAAGGACGCAGCGTGGTGTGGTCGTCGGATCCGATGCATGGCAACACCATCGAGGCCGCCGGCTACAAGACGCGGCCGTTCGACCGCATCCTGAAGGAGGTGCAGACCTTCTTCGAGGTGCACCGCGCCGAAGGCACGCATCCTGGCGGCATCCATGTCGAGATGACCGGCAAGAACGTCACCGAATGCACCGGTGGCGCCCGCGCCATCACGGCCGAGGAATTGCAGGACCGCTACCACACCCATTGCGACCCGCGCCTCAATGCCGACCAGGCGATCGAACTGGCCTTCCTGGTGTCCGATCTCTTGAAGAAAAGCCATCCGGTGCAGCACAAGCAGGCTGTGAACGGCTGATCTTGGCCAATCCGATGGGTTAATAAGGAAAAGGCGCAGGAGAAATCCCGCGCCTTTCTTCGTTCATCCCATGGCTCGCCGGGCCAGCCGGTGGGCAAGTCGAAGACGTCAGTCCTTCTTGTAGAGCAGCCAGCTCTTTCCGGCGCGGCCGGCCATCGTCGAATGTTTGGTGACGCGGTTGCGGCCGCTCACCTTCGAGCGGTAGAGCGCCCGGTCGGCCTTGGTGTAGAGGTCTTCGGGCCCTTCGGCCTCGGATGCCATGCAGATGCCCATCGACACCGTCACGGTGCCGTAATTCATGCCGGTCTGGCTGCTGGTGAAGGGCGTCTGCTCAATCAGGGCGCGAATGCGCTCCGCGATCTCGTAGGTGGCGTCTTCGCTGGCGCCTTCGATGATCAGTGCGAATTCCTCGCCGCCCGTGCGGGCCACAAACATGTCGCCGCGAATGCTGGTCTGGAAAATCTCGGCGATGATCTGGATGATTTTGTCGCCGACAGGATGGCCGTAGCGGTCATTGATATCCTTGAACCGATCGATGTCGGCAAGGATCAAGGCGTTGAACAGGATACCCTTGTTGCTGGTGTAGATATTGGTGATTTGCTTGTCGAAGGCGCGACGGTTCCAGATCTGGGTCAAAGGATCGGTGTCGGCCAACCGCTTGTATTCCTCGAGCTTCGACTTGACGCTCTCCAGTTCGGCCGTCTTGTCGCTGAGCGTGGAGGCTATCTGCCTGCCGTGATCAATCGTCGAATTGGTGGCGATCGACATGGCGTTGGCGATCTTCTGCAGAAGATCCTGCGAGAGCAGGCTGCGATTGCTCAGGCCGCTCGATGTTTCATCCAGGATCCTGCCGTATTTTTCGATGTGGCTGCGTTCGCTTCGCAACAGCGCTGCGACTTCCTCGAGCTCCCTGGCGATAACGTCGCGCGCATGTTCAACGATGCTCGGACCATGGTTCTGGGCGAAGAAGGCGCGCCCGATCTTATCGAGCTCGTCCTGTGTCGGCCGATTGCTTAGAGCAAGGACGGCGAGGCTGAGTTCGCGGTTGGTGCCGCTCAATGCCTCGTAGAAGATCTCGTAGTTGCGTGGCAGGCCGAGCACGCCCAGTTGACGCATGGTGGCGACGACTGCCGAAGCAATATCAGTATTCTTGTCGGTTGGGGCTGCTGCCGGCTGCATGTCTGGTTCACTCTTCCCCTCGGATCCCGGCACAGAATTTGCGGGTTCCATCGATCGCCGACCTGGGGAGCGCGACCCGACAGTCCAGAACATCTTGCGAAGAGACGCGTCCCCACCCGCGACCTTCACTTGCAGAGATCATAAATGCGGCGGCGCTAAAGTTTCCTTAATCCGCGCAGCTTCCGTAGGTTTTTGCTACCTGTGGCTGAAAGAGGATAAATTTTTCACCACTATAGCGGGATAATGCGCCAATTTGGGATCTTGAGATCGAAATTCGCGCGGCGTGCTGCGGACATGAAATCCGATTTCGAATTGCTGACGGCAGTCGATGTCGTATTTGCTTGCGCGTAACCACCGCAAAGCTGGAATCCTTGCAACGATGCTGGACGAGGTTTCTTTAGGGAGCGCCAAATGAGCGACTGTCACCAGGGATCATGCCTGTGCGGAGCGGTCCGGTTCCGGACAAGTGGAGCGCTACGGGGTGTGGTCTACTGTCATTGCTCGCAATGCAGGAAGCAAAGCGGGCATTTTTATGCCGCGACCAATGTTGCCGACGCCGACATCGAGATCGAAGGCACCGATAGTGTCACCTGGTATGAAGCATCGGCTTTCGCCCGGCGCGGCTTCTGCAAGGCATGCGGCTCGGTGCTTTTCTGGAAGCCAAGGGATCAAGGCTACATTTCGGTCATGGCGGGATCGTTCGACAGGCCGACCGGTCTCAAGGGCGACTGCCATATCTTCGTCGGCGACAAGGGCGACTATTATTCGATCGACGACGGGCTGCCGCAGTTTGAAAAGTCGACGCCTTCGATAGCGGTCGCTGAATGAATTTTGGACAAGACGCCTTATTCCCTTGATCGGGCCGTTGCTTTATCTCGTGCCGGTAACTCGGAAAGAGGTTTGGGCATGCAGCGGCTGATCGATGCTTTTAACAATTCGGTGCGGGCGTTTCGCAAGCTGGCCGCCAGCGAGAAGGCATTCCAGCAGGAGCTGATGCTCCTTGCGCTTGCCTTGCCGGCCGGGTGGTTCGTTTCGGTGTCGTGGCGTGGCTATGCGCTGCTGATCGGCGCGGTGCTGCTGCTGATCATGGTCGAGGTGCTGAACACCGGCATCGAGGCGGCCTGCGATGCCTTCAGCCGCGAGTTCAATATGGACATCCAGCTGGCCAAGGATTGCGGTTCGCTGGCGGTGCTGATCTCGGTGGTCATCGTCGCCGGTGTCTGGGGCATCGCGCTCATCGAGCGGATCACCGGACTACCGATCTAGCGTCGCCATTCTTATATGACGGTAACTAAAGGAAACCGTCATGTCCGAAGCCACGAATCTTCTGCTTCTCGAACGCAAAGGCCTGCCGGACGATTTGCGCTGGCTGGTCGAAAGATACCCGCGTGAAAATTGGCAGGGCCACGCCAACGTCCACGGTGTCGCCAACATGTGGCTGCAGCGGCACGACATGTTCCGCGAACTCGGCGGCATGCTGACCAAGGGCATCGGCGATTATCGCGAGGGCAGGCTGACAGCGCCTGGCTTCGCGCAATGGTTCGCCCCGCGCCTCAATCATTTTCTCGGCAATCTCGACGGCCACCACAATGTCGAGGACCATCATTACTTTCCGGTCTTCGCCAGGGCAGAGACACGGCTGAAGCGTGGTTTCGAGATTCTCGACGCCGACCACCACACCATCCATGAAGGATTGGAGCGCAATGCCGAGGCGGCCAATGCCTTTATCAAGACGCTTCAGGAGAGCGAGGACAAGCAGCGCTTCGCGGCGGATGCCTATGCCGACGAAAACAGCCGTCTGATCGCCATGCTGACCCGGCATCTTGCCGACGAGGAAGATCTGATCATCCCGCTGATCCTAGAGCGGGGGGATCAAGCTCTCGGCGTAGATTGACGATCAGCTCTCCTTGGTGCGCTCCCGCTTGGCGATGTGGCGAGCGATGAGCCAGGCAAGGATCGCCACCGTCAGGCCGATGCCGAGCCCGATCAGCAACCGCTCGTGGCGCAGCAAGGCCTGGCCGACGAAGTGCTCGGCGCCCAGACCGAAAACGTAGCCGATCGAGCTGAACAGCACGGCCCAGATCACCGATGAAATGGCGTTGAGGATGATGAAGCGCGGCATCGGTATGGTCGAAAGGCCGGCCGCGATGCCGCCGACCAGGCGCATGCCGTAGACGTAGCGGTTCGACAGCACGAAGATGTTGGGATGGGTGTTGAGCAGGCGATAGGCGCGGCGAAAGCCAGGCCGCCTGCGCAACCTGACGACATAGCGATGATCGGCGAAACTTCTGCCCAGGATGAAGAAGAACGTATCGCCGAGGAAAGCGCCGAGGGCGGCCGCGACAAAGGTCTGCCACAGCACGAAGACATGCTGGTGGGCGAAGAAGCCGCCAAGGATAGCGATGCTTTCACCCTCGGCAATGCAACCCAGGAAGACGGCAAGCAGCCCGTATTGTTCGATGAAATGATGGATGCCTTCGGTCATGAAGCGGACTGCTGTTGGGACAGCCTGTCATCGATCCGTTTGACCATCTCGGTCAGCTGCACGATTTCATCGCGCATGCCGATGATCTGGCCGTGGCGCAGTTCATCCAGCTTTTCGTGCAGTGCCATGATCTCGATCTCGGCCTTCAGATTGACCTCATAATCGTGGGCGGCATCGATGCGGTCGCGCTCGGTCTGGCGATTCTGCGCCATCATGATCACCGGCGCCTGCAGGGCAGCGACCATCGACAACACAAGGTTGAGGAAGATGAACGGGTAGGGATCGAAGGCATCGCGCGACAGGAGCCAGACATTGCCTGATGTCCACAGGACCAGAAAGACGAGGAAGGTCACGATGAACGACCATGAGCCGCCGATGCGGGCGATCGAGTCGGCGAGCCGGTCGCCGAAGGTCTGGTGAAAGGCGACGGCCTTGTTGGTGTCGCGAGTGATCGTGGTGCGTTCGAGGGTTGATTGCAGCACCCGGCTTTCGAGCACGCTCAGGCCGTCCGGCCGCCGCTTGAGCCAGCGGTTCGCCAGCTCATCGATTGTCTTGTTCATGGCCGTCTCCAGCGCTTGCCTTATCATAAGACGTAGAGGCTGCCGGCCCGCACGGGAAGTGTTACATTTAAGCTGACAGCGAGGGACCGATGGCCGATTTCAAGAAAATTCGTCTGCGCGCGGCAAAACGCAAGGGCGGCGAGGCGGAGCTTTTGACACTGCTGGGGCCGGTGCCTGACAACGCAGCAGTGGCCGACATCCCGGACGATCGCATACTATCGACCATGGCCGAGCGGGTCTTTGCCGCCGGTTTCGTCTGGCGCGTCATCGAACAGAAATGGCCTGGTTTCGAGGAGGCGTTTCTGCGCTTCGAGCCGAAGCGGCTGTTGTTCCAGCCTGATGATTTCTGGCACGATCTGGCTTCCGACCAGCGCATTGTGCGCAACCCGCAGAAGATCAGATCCGTGCGCGACAACGCTGCTTTCGTCGAACGCGTCTCTAAGGAGCATGGCGGCTTTGGCGAATTCCTCGCCAACTGGCCAGCCGACGACCAGGTCGGACTGATGGCCTATCTCGGCAAGCATGGCAGTCGGCTGGGCGGCAACACCGGCCAGTATTTCCTGCGCTGGCTGGGCTGGGATGCCTTCGTGATTTCGGCCGACATGGCGGCAGCCCTTCGCGATGCAGGCCTCGACATCGCCGAAAGCCCGACCTCGAAGAAGGACCTCGACAAGATCCAGGCCCAGATTAACCAATGGGTGGCGGACACGAGGCTGCCGCGCCGGCACATCTCTCGTATCCTGGCGATGTCGATTGGCGAGAACCATTCGCCGCAGTCGCTGCGCGAATATATGGGCGACGACTGATCGTCGGCCTGGACACGATGACCCAAATCATTCGGCCCGAATTGGTCCAAACGAACGCCATTGCCGGGCGAATTTTGCCGCGCTAAACCGGCAGGCATGACCAAGAAGCTCGACATCCTGCGCATCGCAATCGCCCAGCTCAATCCGACTGTCGGCGACGTCGCCGGCAATCTCGCCAAGGCGCGCGGGGCGAGGGCGGATGCCGCGCGGCAGGGCGCCGATCTCGTGCTTTACACCGAGCTTTTCCTTGCCGGTTATCCGCCGGAGGATCTGGTGTTGAAGCCGGCCTTCCTGAAAGCCTGCGAAAAGGCGGCTCAGGACTTTGCTGCGGATACCGCGGATGGCGGGCCGGGGGTCATTATCGGCACGCCGCTGAAGCGCAAGAGCGGCACGCACAATTCGATCATCGTCGCCGATGGCGGCAAGATCCTGGCTGAGCGCTACAAGCTCGATTTGCCGAACTATGGCGAATTCGATGAAAAGCGCGTCTTCCAGCCTGGGCCGGAACTGCAGGGACCGGTGAACTTCCGCGGCGTGCGGCTGGGCATCCCGATCTGCGAGGACATCTGGGGCGATGTTGCGGTCTGCGAGACGCTGGCCGAGAGCGGTGCCGAAATCCTGCTGGTGCCCAACGGTTCGCCCTATTATCGCGCCAAGATCGACATGCGCCATCAGGTCGTCATCAAGCAGGTCATCGAGTGCGGCCTGCCGATGATCTACGCCAACCAGCTTGGCGGCCAGGACGAGCTGATCTTCGACGGCGCGTCGTTCGCCATCGGCGCCGACAGGACCTTGGCTTTCCAGATGAGCCAGTTCGAGGACGCGGTCGACGTCACCACCTGGAAACGAGAGGATGATGGTTGGGCCTGCTCGGAAGGGCCGATGTCGAAAATCCCCGAGCGGGAGGAGGCCGACTATCGCGCCTGCATGCTGGGCCTGCGCGACTACGTCAACAAGAACGGCTTCAAGAATGTCGTGCTCGGCCTGTCCGGCGGCATCGATTCGGCGATCTGCGCGGCCCTTGCCGTCGACGCGCTCGGCGAGGAGCGGCTGCGCGCTGTCATGATGCCCTACCGCTACACCTCGAAGGATTCGCTCAAGGACGCCGAGGACTGCGCCCGCGCGCTCGGCTGCCGCTATGACATCGTGCCGATCTTCGAGCCTGTTGAAGGTTTTATGCATGCGCTGACGCAGCTTTTCGAAGGCACCAAGGAAGGCATCACCGAGGAAAACCTACAGAGCCGCGCGCGCGGCACCATCCTGATGGCGATCTCCAACAAGTTCGGCTCGATGGTGGTCACGACAGGCAACAAGAGCGAAATGTCGGTCGGCTATGCCACGCTCTATGGCGACATGAATGGCGGCTTCAATCCGATCAAGGACCTCTACAAGATGCAGGTCTATGCGCTGTCGCGCTGGCGCAACAGCCATGTGCCGCCGGGCGCGCTCGGGCCTTCGGGCGAGGTGATCCCGAAGAACATCATCGACAAGGCGCCGTCGGCCGAATTGCGCGAAAACCAGACCGACCAGGATTCGCTGCCGCCCTATCCGGTGCTGGACGACATCCTCGAATGCCTGGTCGAGAACGAGATGGGCGTCGACGACATCGTCGCACGCGGCCATGACCGGGCGACGGTGACGCGCATCGAGCATCTGCTCTACATCGCCGAGTACAAGCGCCGGCAGGCAGCGCCGGGCGTGAAGATCACCCGGAAGAACTTTGGCCGCGACCGCCGCTATCCCATCACCAACCGTTTCAGGGATCGCGGATAGTGAGCGGGTTATTTTGAGAGTCTTGGGGGGCGTGCATGTTCATCAGTTATTTCAAGGGAACGCCTGAATACCACATCGTCCGCTTCAAGAACGGCAAGGTCCGGGAGCAGGGGCGCGGCATCAGCTTCTGGTACGGCACATTGGGCACGACCATCGCCATGGTGCCGGTGACGTCGCTCGACAACCCGTTCATCTTCACCGAAACAACCGCCAACTTCCAGGATCTAGCGATCCAGGGGTCGGTCAGCTACCGCATCGTCGATCCGGTCAAGGCGGCGGAAGGTTTTGACTTCAGCGCCAGGCTCAGCAAGTCCGACGTTGCCGGCGACGGCCGCGAGAAGATCGCCGAACGCCTCGTGCTTGCCATCCAGAGCCGGGCGCGGGCAGTGGTGTCGAGCATGACGCTGGAACAGGCGCTCGCGGAGGTGACCAAGCTCGTGACGATCGCGATTGCCGATCAGAAGGCCTATCTCGTCGTGCCGTAGTCGAGCCTGCCGCGCCCGTTGTTGCAAAATAATCGCAGTGGTTGCACCAGATATGTTTTTTGGCGTGAGCCCGTCTTGGCGGCGCATGAGGCCGTCTCTATAAGGACCGTTCCGCGATTCATTTGCGGGAGGTCCGAATGGCAGTATTTGAAATGGTAATGCGGGGCCGCGAAGCTTAGGTCTCTACCGGTGCTCCGCGAAGGTCCATCCTTCGCCTCGGGGCCGGTTTGAGCACAGGCTTATGCCGATGCCGGTCGCCGCCCGATTACGGGCGTGACGCCAAAATATGCCACTCCGCTTCTGGGCACTGCTTCGCCCCTTGCGCGGCTTCTTCAATTTTCGACCTTACTGGGATCGGGCTCGTGTGCGCCCGAATGACATCATGGCTCGTTTCAAGATCGATTTGCGCGCAAGCGCCTTTCGCAGCGTTCTTGGTTTCACGCTCACCCATTGGCGGCGTCAGCCCTGGCGGCTTTCACTGATCATGGGTGGTTTCCTGCTGTCGACGCTGGCCGACGTTTTGACGCCGCTCTATTCCGGCCGGCTGGTTGACGCCGTCGCCAGCAGCGCCGGCGCGGACGCCGTCGCCTGGAATGCCGCGATGACGGCGTTCTTCATCCTTTTGGCGCTAGCCCTGACCGGCCTCGTGCTGCGCAACCTGGCGTTCATGGGGATCGTCGAGCTGACGCTGAAGATGATGGCCGACATTGCCGCCGACGCCTTCCATCGCGTCCAGCGGTTTTCCACCGACTGGCACGCCAACTCGTTTGCCGGCTCGACCGTGCGCAAGGTGACGCGCGGCATGTGGGCGCTCGACCTGCTCAACGACACCATCCTGATTGCGCTTTTGCCGTCGGTCGTCATGCTCGTCGGCTCGACGCTGCTGCTCGGCTGGTTCTGGCCGCTGATGGGGGTGGTCGTGGCCGCCGGTTCGGTACTGTTCATCATGGTGACGGCGATGCTGTCGCTTGGCTATGTCGCGCCGGCGGCAAGGCTCGCCAACACCTGGGACACGCGCCTCGGCGGTTCGCTCGCCGACGCGGTGAGCTGCAATGCCGTGGTCAAGGGCTTTGGCGCCGAGGAGCGCGAGGAGCACCGCCTTGCCAAGGTGGTCGCCAAATGGCGGGCGCGCACGCGGCGCACCTGGGTGCGCGGCACCATCAACGGCACCACGCAAGGGGCGTTGCTGCTGGTCATGCGCGCCGCGGTGATCGGCCTGGCGCTGCTGCTGTGGTCGTGGGGGCAGGCGAGCGCCGGCGACGTCGCCTTTGTGCTGACCTCGTTCTTCGTGCTGCAGGGCTATCTCAGGGATATCGGCACGCATATCCGCAATTTGCAGCGTTCGATCAACGACATGGAGGAACTGGTCGATTTCCAGTCCGAACCGCTCGGCATCGAGGACCGGCCCGGCGCCAAGCCGATCCGGATCACGCAAGGGGCCATCAACTTCGACAACGTCACCTTCCATTACGGCAATCACCGGTCGCCGCTCTATCGCGACTTTTCGGTCGATATCGCGCCGGGAGAACGGGTCGGGCTCGTCGGCCACTCCGGGTCGGGCAAGACGACTTTCGTCAAGCTCATCCAGCGGCTCTATGACGTGAATGCGGGCAAGATCCTGATCGACGGCCAGGACATCTCGCAGGTCGCGCAAGCGTCGCTGCGCGGGCAGATCGCCATCGTCCAGCAGGAGCCGATCCTGTTCCATCGGTCGCTGGCCGAGAACATCGCCTATGCCAGGCCGAGCGCGACGCAGGCGGAGATCGAACACGCCGCGAAGCTGGCGAGTGCGCACGACTTCATCACCAGCCTGCCGAAGGGTTATGGCACGCTGGTTGGTGAACGCGGTGTGAAACTGTCGGGCGGCGAGCGTCAGCGTGTGGCGATCGCGCGCGCTTTCCTGGCCGATGCGCGCATCCTGATCCTGGACGAGGCGACATCGAGCCTCGATTCGGAATCGGAGGTGCTGATCCAGCAGGCGATGGAACGGCTGATGGTCGGCCGCACGACGCTGGTGATCGCGCACCGGCTGTCGACGGTGCGGGCGCTCGACCGGTTGTTGGTCTTCGACCGCGGGAACATCGTCGAGGAGGGCTCGCATGACGAGCTGATCCGGCTGAAGGGCGGCATCTACCGCCGCCTGTTCGAGCGCCAGGCGCTCGAGCTGACCAAGGGGCTGGTCATCTGACCTGAGGTGGCCTCCGGCTTCGGGCGGAGGCCACCTCTATCAGGCGCTATCACGTCGGGCGGAGCGGAGACGAACCTCTCGTGAGCGCATCGGCGGGGCGTGTGATGTCCGAAATCCCTGTCGCTCAGCGTTTGCTGGTGAGCAAATCCACGACGCCAGGCGGTATCGAATTCTTTTCCAGATACTGAATCTCGAGACGCCTGTTTACGATACCGAGCGAGATACGTTGTTTCAACCATTGATTGGTATACATTTACTCCAAGCAACCCAGAGACGGTCGATGCAGATGCTGGGATCCGATTGATTCAGCGCAGGATTTCGCCCTGCGGCATAGACCTCCATAGGCTCCACGATGCATCTTGTTTCTGAAATTACCGGTGTGAAAAAGGTGGCTGCGCCGGCGGTGCAAGAGTCTCACCACGGCTCGGTTCGGCCGCTTGCAGCCGAGGACCTCGAGCGCGTCGCCGCACTCTTCCTAACGAAATTTCGCCGGCGGCGGCGGCGTCACCTCCTCGACCGTGCGATCGCGGAGACGGCCGAGTATATGAGAAGGATCTATCTCGACCCAGCCGCCCAGCCCGGTGCGAGCAGCGCTCTCGTCCAGATCAACCCGCAGGGCGATCTGGGTGGCTTCCTCGGCGTTCTGAAAGCCCGCTATGAGCTCAACAGCGCGGTCTTGAATGCGGCGATCATCGGTCCGCTCATGGCCGACTCCGGCACCGATCACGGCTCTGCTGGACCGCAATTGCTGCGCGCCGTGCATCAAGGCGAATTCGATCTGTACCTCACCGATTCGGCCAACCGGGTCTCACTGGCCTTCGCGCGTCCGATGAAATACCAGCTCCTGCCGGCGCATTGTCTGGGATGGACCCGCATTTTCCGCCCTGCAGCGGTGGCCTCCGCCGTGATGCGTGGTAAATGGCCGGGCCTGTCCCGTTTCGTGTTCGATCCTTGCGCCAAGGTATTCGATCCCTTTACGAGAAAAAGGTTCGAGCCGCCCGTCCAGCATTCCTCGTCACACCGGGTCCATCGCGAGTCGATGGATGCCGCGCAATTTGCGGAGCGGTTGCCGACGCTTACGTCCGATTACTCGCTTCGGCCGCGTTGGCAGGATGACGAGCTGCCACGGCTGCTCGCACTGGCGGCCGAGAAGCGGGCCGACGGCCCCCTTCATTTTCGCGGGACCTACGACGAAGCCGGTAAAATGCTCGGTTGCTATGCTTTCTACGGTCAAGCCGGCGGCATCGCGAACCTGTTGCAAATGCAGGCCTCCGGATCTCACTGGGGCGCAACGCTGGATAGCCTGATGGCGGAAGCGTGGAATATGGGCTGTGCAGGCATCATCGGGCAGACGCAGATCCGATTCATGCCGGAGCTCTTCAGCTACAAGAATGTCTTCTTCCGCTATGCCGGGGGGACGATGGTGCGCTCGCGCATCCCCGAGGTAACGCAAGCGGTCCGCGCGGGCGACATCTTCATCGGCGGGTTGATCGGCGACCGCTGGACTCGCCTCAGTTCCGACGACTTCGGCCACTGATCGCCTTCAACGGTCTGATCTGATCGGACAAGGGCCACGCGCCTGGCTTGTCCCTTGGTCTTTTCATTGCCTGCGTCATGTTCTATGTGTGCCGACCGGCGCGGGGGCGCGTCTTGTCAATCACAAAAGCATCCGGTACGCCCCGCTCATGACAGTTACCGTTCGTTTCGCCCCATCACCGACCGGCCGTATCCATATCGGCAATGCGCGCACCGCTCTGTTCAACTGGCTGTTTGCGCTTAACAACAAGGGCCGCTTCATCCAGCGCTTCGACGATACCGACATCGCCCGCTCTAAGCAGGAATTCGCCGACGCCATCCTCTACGACCTGCATTGGCTGGGCATTTTTCCCGATGCAACCGAGTATCAGTCGCGGCGCTTCGAGGTCTACGACGCGGAAGTCGAGCGGCTGAAGGCGGAGGGCGTTCTCTATGCCTGTTACGAAACCCCGGAGGAACTCGATCTCCGGCGAAAAGTGCGCCGTACGCGCGGCCTGCCACCGGTCTATGGCCGCGAGGCGTTGACGCTGACGCGAGAGCAGGTCGCCGAATACCAGGCTGACGGGCGCCGGCCGCACTGGCGCTTCCTGTTGCCCAATTTCTCGGGCGATCCGCAGCAGCCGGAGCGCACCGAGGTCCACTGGAACGATCTGGTGCGCGGCGAGGAAACGGTCGATCTCGCTTCGCTCTCGGATCCGGTCCTGGTGCGCGAGGACGGCACCTATCTCTACACGCTGCCGTCGGTCGTCGATGACATCGAGATGGGCGTCAGCCACGTCATCCGTGGTGACGACCATGTCACCAACACCGGCGTGCAGATCGTGCTGTTCAAAGCGCTGGGCGCTGAGGCGCCGGTCTTCGGCCACCACAATCTTTTGACCACCGTCTCGGGCGAGGGGCTGTCGAAGCGCACCGGCGCGCTCTCCATCGAGAGCCTGCGCGAGGATGGCATCGAGCCGATGGCCGTTGCTTCGCTGGCCGTGCTGGTTGGCACCTCGGAGAACGTCGCGGCCGCGCATGATCTGACCGAACTCGCCGGCCATTTCGACCCCGCCGCGACCTCGAAATCATCGGCTAAGTTCGATCCGGACGAACTGTTCGTGCTCAACCGCGTGCTGCTGCACCATATGCCGTTCGACGAGGCACGGGACAGGCTGATGGTGCTAGGCATCTCCGGCGAACAGGCCGAGCCGTTCTGGCTGGCGGTGCGCGGCAATCTCGACCGGCTTGCCGACGCGGTGGGCTGGTGGCGGATCCTGCGCGAGGGCCCGCAGGACAGACCGGAGTTCTCCGATGATGATCGTGGGTTCCTCGGACATGCGTTCGATCTGCTGCCTGAAGAGCCATGGAACGGCACGGTCTGGAAGGATTGGACCGGCAAGATCAGGGAAGCGACCGGCCGCAAGGGCAAAGGGCTGTTCATGCCCCTCAGGCTTGCGCTTACTGGACTGCCTTCGGGGCCGGAGCTTGCAGATTTATTGCCGCTGATGGGTCGGGAAGGAACGTTGGCCCGACGACCCTGACCTTGCGCTGTTCCGGCGGCAGGGCCGACACGGGCGACGTCACCGGCTTGGCGGAAAGCCGCTTGATGGCCTCGCGGTCGAGCCCGCCGTCCCTATTGGCCAGCGTTTCCGGGTCGGCGCCCGGATCGGGCTTCGAGGCCGGCATGGGAACGAAGGGTGCTGCGTCCGTTTCCGGCTGCGACTGCTGCCGGTTTGGCGGGTTACCGCCAATGATCTGGAAGTTCTGCGCGGCGTTGCAGCCGCAGGCCGGCGGCCGCGACATGTTGGATTGCTTGTAGAGATAGGCGGTCGGCAATTCGCTGTAAGGCTTGCCGGTAACCGATGACGTCATCGCGGCCGAATCGTCGTCCATGCCGCGCGAATAGAAGACCTGCATCTCGGTGCCGGGGCAGCTCGATTCGCAATTCTTCTGATCGCGCTCGAAGTCGCCGACCGAGGCTGCGTTCGACATCGGAAAGAAATAGCCGTCGCAGGTGCGCACGCAGCTGGTGTGGAACTCGCCGCCGGTGCCCGGAAAGTCCGGAATGCCGGGCAGGTTCAGGACGCGGCGGACATTGCGTTCCCCGCCGGGCTCCTCCGGCTGGTCAAGTGTGTCGCTCGGCTGGCTGCCGTTGCCGAAAAGCTGGTCGAACAGGTTTGCGTTGCCGTCTTCTTCGCCACGGTCTGCTTCCTGCACTGGTGCGCGGCGTGGCGCAGTGTCGTCGCGGCAGCCATTGGCATCGAGCGCGGCCAGGATGCGGCCACGGTCGCGACGTGATCCGCCACCGGCGAGCTGGGCGCGCTTGGCCTGCAGACTGTCGAGATTGGCGTTCATGCGGTCGATGGTGGCGTTGAGTCCGGCGCATCGATTGATGTTGCGGGAAAACAGCGAAAACCCGCAACTGGAGTTGCTCGCCTGGTCGCGGGCCTTCGAGATCTGTTCGCGTTGCCGGTCGATCGCGGCGTCGTATTTCCGGACCATTGCCGGGCCACCGCTACCGCCGCGCGAAGCCGCGGCAAGATCGGCCTCCAGCTGAAGGCAGACGCGTGAGGCAGCCTGAGACTCGGTGATGGTGGCGCCGGACAGCAGGAGACCAAGCAGCATGGCAGCATGCGCCCGCTTCAACCCTCCGCTTGTCATCTGCCTCAATCCCGCCTGTTCGTCCGCGAGGCTAACGTGTTCGCGGTTAACCGCAGTTTACTGCGAAACCTGTGTTCCGCCCAGATTGACCACCGACTGCGCCTTGTGCGCTGCCTCGACCACGGCCAGCGCCGTCATGTTGACGACACCGCGCGAGGTGACCGAGGGCGTCAGTATATGTGCCGGCATGTCGGTGCCGAGCAGGATTGGCCCGACATGCAGCGCATCCATCATGGCGCGCAACGCCGTCAGCGTGATGTTGGCCGAATCGAGGTTCGGGAACACCAGCAAATTGGCTTCGCCCTTCAGCCGCGAATGCGGATAGACGCGCTGGCGCAGGTGCTCCGACAGCGCCGAATCTGCATGCATTTCGCCGTCGCACTGCAGCTCCGGCGCGATGCGCGCCAGGATCGCCGCCGCCTGCCGCATCTTGAGCGCGCTTGGCGAATCGCGCGAGCCAAAATCCGAATGCGACAAAAGGGCAGCCTTCGGCTCGATGCCGAAGCGCTGGATTTCCTCAGCCGCCAGCACGGTCATCTCGGCGATTTCCTCGGCTGTCGGGTCGACGGAGACATGCGTGTCGGTGAGGAAGATGATGCCGCGCTGCGAAATCAACATCGACAGCGTCGACAGGTCATGGTCCTTGATGCCGGCGCGAGGGCCAATGATAAGGGTCACATTCCGCAGATGCCGCTCGAAGCGTCCTTCGAGGCCGCAGACCATGGCGTCGGCATCGCCGCGCTTCAGCGCCAGTGCCGCGATCACGGTGTTGTCGGTGCGCACCATGGTGCGTGCGGCTTCCGTCGTCACGCCGCGCCGGCCGGCGAGTTCGATCAAAAGGTCGACATAGTGGCGGTAGCGCGGATCGTCCTCCGGGTTGATCAGGCCGAAATCGACGCCCGGCTTGATTCGCAAGCCATAGCGCTTCAGCCTGACCTCGATGACATGCGGACGGCCGATGAGGATTGGCTCGGCAATGCCTTCCTCGAGCACCACCTGGGCGGCGCGCAGCACGCGCTCATCCTCGCCATCGGCGTAGATGACGCGCTTGGCGCTCGACGCTTTTGCGGATGAGAACACCGGCTTCATCACCAGGCCGGAGCGGAAGACAAAACGGTTAAGCTTGTCGATATAGGCGGCGAAGTCGGTGATCGGCCGCGTCGCCACACCGGTGTCGCAGGCTGCCTTGGCGACGGCCGGCGCGATGCGCAGGATAAGCCTGGGATCGAAGGGCGAGGGGATCAGGAATTCGGGTCCGAAGATCGGCGTCTCGCCCGAATAGGCGCGCGCAGCCACGTCCGACGGCTCTTCGCGGGCGAGGGCGGCGATGGCGCGCACGGCAGCCATCTTCATCTCTTCGTTGATGGCGCTGGCGCCACAATCGAGCGCGCCGCGGAAGATGTAGGGGAAGCACAGGACGTTGTTGACCTGATTGGGAAAATCGGACCGTCCCGTGCAGATCATCGCATCTGGGCGGGCGGCGCGCGCCTCTTCCGGCATGATCTCTGGATTGGGATTGGCCAGCGCCAGGATCAACGGTTTTGGCGCCATGTGCTGCAGCAGTTCGGGCTTCAGCACGCCTGCCGCCGAGAGGCCGAGGAAGACATCGGCGCCGGGGATGACATCGGCCAACGTGCGCGCCTCGGTGTCTTTCACGTAGGGGTCTTTCCAGCGGTCCATCTCGTCGACGCGGCCCTTGTAGGCAACGCCAAAACGGTCGGTGACCCAGATGTTTTCGACGCGTACGCCAAGCGAGACCAGAAGGTTGAGGCAGGCAAGGGCGGCCGCGCCCGCGCCGGAAGTGACGACCTTAATATCCGAAATGGTCTTGCCGGCGAATTCCAGCCCGTTGAGCACGGCGGCGGCGACGATGATGGCGGTGCCATGCTGGTCGTCGTGAAACACCGGTATCTTCATACGCGCCTTGAGCTGTTCCTCGACCTCGAAACACTCAGGCGCCTTGATGTCCTCAAGGTTGATGCCGCCGAAGGTCGGCTCCAGCGCCGAGATCGTCTCGACCATGCGCTCGATCCCAGGCGCGTCGATCTCGATGTCGAAGACGTCGATGCCGGCGAACTTCTTGAACAGCACGGCCTTGCCTTCCATCACCGGCTTGGAGGCCAGCGGGCCGATATTGCCGAGGCCGAGCACGGCCGAGCCATTGGAGACGACGCCGACGAGGTTGGCGCGCGCCGTATAGTCGGCCGCGGTTGCCGGATTGTCGCGGATTTCGAGGCAAGGGGCGGCGACGCCGGGCGAATAGGCAAGCGCCAGATCGCGCTGGTTGCCGAGCGGCTTGGTCGCCTGGATTTCGAGCTTTCCCGGCGTCGGGTACTTGTGGAAGTAGAGGGCGGCTTCGTCGAGGTCCGAACGTGCCGTTTTCTTGTTCTCGCCTTCCATGCGGCCGCTCCCTCGAAACCTGTTTCGAGAGTCCTTTTAGCATGCGGCCAAGGTTTTTCGCGACGCTAATTGACGCGCCGGTAGCTTTAAACGACGGCGCGTCGAAAATCTCTAGATGTCAGATGCTTACGGTTGTTTCATGCCAGATGATTCCTGCCGTTTCGTCCGCCTTTCGATCAGAAGGCGCTGACGTAGAGACCACCGTCGACCGGGATGTTCTGCCCGGTCAGGTAGCCGGCATGGACCGAGCAGAGGAAGGCGCAGATCTGGCCAAATTCCTCCGGCGTGCCGAGCCGCTTGGCCGGCACATCGGCACTGATTCGGGTCTTGCGCGCCGCAGCCGCGGCGGGGTTCTCGACGGTGCCGGCCTTATGCGGGCCGCGCAGACGGTCGGTGTCGAGCTTGCCCGGCAAGAGACTGTTGATGGTGACGTTGCGGTCGATCACCGTTCGCGCCACGCCGGCGAGGAACGAGGTCAGGCCGGCGCGCGCTCCCGACGACAGGTCGAGGCCGGGGATGGGGACATAAACCGACAGCGAGGTGATGTTGACGATGCGGCCGAAGCCGCGCTTGGCCATGCCGTCGAGAACGGCCTGCACCAGTTCAATCGGCGTCACCATGTTCTGGGTGACGCCTTCAAGGATCTTGGCACGGTCGAGTTCGCGGAAATCGCGAAGCGGCGGACCGCCATTGTTGTTGACCAGGATGTCCGGTTCGGGACAGGCGGCGAGCAGCGCCTTCTGCACCTCGGACTTCGAAATGTCGCCGACGACTTCCGTCACCGTCACGCCATAGCGCTGACGCAGCTCCGCGGCGGTTTTGGCGACCAGTTCGGCATTGCGGCCGTTGACGACGACGTCGCAGCCGGCCTCGGCCAGCGCCATCGCGCAGCCTTTGCCAAGACCCTTGCTCGAAGCGCAGACGATGGCCTTCTTTCCGCTGATACCGAGATCCATGACGATTTCTCCTGTGATTTGCCCGGCAAGCTAGTCCTTAGGCTGGACCAATCGCAACCGTCATACGGTTGTTGCATGAATCGGGGCATAGGCTGCTCGAAAGCAAGGGTGAAATCGCGATGTCAGGCCAAGAGCCCCGCACTTTCCGCAGCATGTTCATTTCCGACGTCCATCTCGGCTCGAAGGCGGCGAAGGCCGAGTTCCTGATCGATTTCCTGCGCTACCACGACGCCGATATCATCTATCTGGTCGGTGACATCGTCGACGGCTGGCGGTTGCGGCGCAGCTGGCACTGGCCGCAGAGCCACAATGACGTCGTGCAGAAATTGCTGCGTAAAGCACGCAAGGGCGCAAGCATCACCTATGTCGCCGGCAACCACGACGAATTCGCCCGCCAGTTCCAGGGCGTGCATTTCGGCGGCATCGTCGTCGCCGACCGCGCCATCCATGAGACGGCCGACGGCAAGCGCATGCTCGTCATCCATGGCGACCAGTTCGACACCGTCGTCCACAATCAGCGCTGGCTCGCCTATCTCGGCGATCACGCCTATGACGCGGCGATGATCGTCAACCGCGTGGTGACGCGGCTGCGCCAATGGCTCGGCCTGCCTTACTGGTCGTTCTCGTCCTGGGCCAAGGTCAAGGTCAAGAAGGCGGTCAACTTCATCGGCTCGTTCCAGACCGTGCTGACCGAGGAAGCCCGCCGCTCGCATGTCGATGGTGTCATCTGCGGCCATATCCACCATGCCGCGATCGAGAATTTCGATGACGTGCGCTATATCAACACCGGCGACTGGGTGGAAAGCTGCACGGCTGTGGTCGAGCACTTCGATGGCCGGATGGAAATCCTGACCTGGGCGCAGGTGCTGCCGGAATCGCTAGACGAGCCTTTCATCCCCATGCTCATCGAAGATCGGGTCGGGCAGGCGGCCTGACGCGAAAGTCGCGACGTTATTAGCGTTGATCGATTGGTCCAGCCGGTTTCGTCTGATTTTCCGCCATGTTATGGGATCGATCACCATCGCCGGTCGATCATACGCGGCGTAATTGGATCGATTCATGTCACTGCCGCCGCTTTCACCAGAACAGCTCGTCAAGCCGCGCTATTTCGAACTGCGCATGAGCCTGATTTTCGGCACGCTGTTCATATCGCTCGGCACGCATCTGCCCTATTTCCCGCTCTGGCTGCAGGCCAAGGGGTTTCACGCCGAGCAGATCGCGGTCATCCTGGCGGCGCCGATGTTCCTGCGGGTGGTGGCGACGCCGCTGCTGACGACGCTCGCCGATCGGGCGAGGGACCGCGCCAATGTCTATGTCGCGCTGGTGGCAGCCTCGCTATTGCTCTCGGCGGGTTATTTCCTCACCCCGACCTACGCGATGGTGCTGGCGGTGTCGCTGGCGCTGACCATTGTCTGGACGCCACAATCGCCGATCGCCGATTCGCTGGCGCTTTCGGGTGTGCGTCGCTTCGGCTCGAACTACGCAAGCATGCGCAAATGGGGGTCGATCTGCTATCTCTGCGCCAATGTGGCGGGCGGCTTCATCCTGGCGGCCACCGGTCCCCAGGCCGTTCCAGTGATCATTTTCCTTGCCCTTGGCGCGGCACTCGTCGCAGGGCTGCTCGCGCCGCGCATGGGGAGGCCGCGAAAAGCCTCGCCGCTGTCGGCGGCGAAAATCCAGCACGCGGCGCCGAGCCTGTTCAACGCTTATTTTCTTTATTTCACCTTTGGCGTCGGCATCATCACCGCCAGTCACGCCTTCCTCTACGGTTTCGTTTCCATCTACTGGAAATCGATCGGCATCGGCGACTCCGTCGTTGGCCTTCTATGGGCCTGGGGCGTCGTGTCGGAAGTCTGCATGTTCTTGTTTTTCAATCGCATTTTCGCCTCCGTGTCCGTCGTCAGGGTGATGGTGATCGCCGGCGTCGGGTCGATCGTGCGCTGGATCATCTTTCCATTGGTATGGCCGCTCGGCCTTGGCATCCCCGGCTTCTTCGCCGTGCAGTCGCTGCATTCGGTGTCTGTCGCAATGGTGCTCATAGGCCTGCAGAGAATGATCGCCGAAACCGTCTCCGAAGAGCGCACGGGTGCTGCGCAAGGCATCGCCTATTTCTTCAACGGCTTCTTCATGGCCGCCGTTACGCTGGGTTCCGGCCCGCTCTATGACCGTCTCGGCGTCGATGGTTTCCTGGTGATGATCCCGATCGCGATCGTCGGCCTCGTGCTGATCGGGCTCGCCGCGCGCTCAGCCCCAAAGCGCCCGGTCCGGGGGGGAGACGAGCGAACCCTGGTAGACGAGGCCGGGCACGCGGTCGCGGGCAAGTAGCAGCGGACCGTCAAGGTCGACGAAATCGGCGTCCTGGGCGAGCAGGACCGCAGGCGCCATCGCCAGCGATGTGCCGACCATGCAGCCGACCATGACGCCGAAACCCAGTTCGCGGGCGCGGTCACGCAGCACGAGCGCCGCCGTGAGGCCCCCCGACTTGTCCAGCTTGATGTTGACGGCATCGTAGAGGCCGACAAGCGTTTCCAGGTCCTTCGCCTCATGCACGCTTTCGTCGGCGCAGATCGGCACCGGATGCGCGATGTGACGCAGGATTTTGTCTTGGCCTGCCGGCAGCGGCTGTTCGATGAGCGCAATGCCTTGCTCCGCGGCGAAGGCGAGGTTTGCGACGATGTTGTCGTCGGTCCAGCCCTCATTGGCATCAAGGATGATTCGGCACCGAGGCGCGGCCTGTCTCACCGCCTGGATGCGGGCGATGTCGTTGTCGCCGCCGATCTTGACCTTCAGCAGTGGCCGGCCTGCATTGGCACGGGCTTGTGCCGCCATCGCCTCGGGTTCACCGAGCGACAGTGTGTAGGCGGTTTCGAGCCGACGCAGCGGGGCCGGCCAGATTGCGTTTGCCGCCGGGTTGCCGCTGATCTTGGCGTCAAGGTCCCACAGCGCACAATCGACGGCGTTGCGGGCGGCTCCCGCCGGCATTGCGTCGAGCAGGGCGGTCCGGTCGATGCCGCCGGCGATCCGGTCGCGCATTGCCTCGATCGCGGCGTGCACGCCTTCCATGGTCTCGCCATAGCGCTTGTAGGGAACGCATTCGCCGCGACCGACATGCCCGTTTTCGCCGATCGTGCAGGTGATGACTTCGGCCTCGGTCTTGGAGCCGCGCGAAATGGTGAAGGTGCCGGCGATGGGAAAACGCTCGGCCTCAACCGAAATGACACGCGCCATATTTTTCTGCTCCGGCTATGCGACAAGCGTGGTCGGCAAATCGACAGGTCAGACCCGTCAGGCTAAACAGGACGCCATGTTGACCATCGGCAAGCGCGACGCAAGCGGTACGACCGCCTCGGAGGCTGACCACCAACCACACGTGGCGGTCGGCGAGGAGGGCGGCGTTCTCGGCTGCGCGTTCTCCGGAATCTGGACGACACGGACCGTGGCGCTGATCGACGCCGATATGCGCAAAATCGAGAAACGAAGCGGTTTCAAAACCTTGTCGCTCGATCTTTCGAAAATCGAGAAGATCGATACCGCCGGTGCCTGGCTGATCGACCGGCTGGTCAGCGCTTTCGAGAAGAAGAACGTCGAGGTCCGGCTGCAAGGCCAAAGCGAGATCGCTTCCATCCTGCTCGATGCGGTCAGCGAGGCTGTCCGGCGCGAGCCCGAATCCGCACCGGCGCGGCCGCCCAACATCGTCATTCGCGCCCTGGAGGCGGTTGGCCGGCGGGTCTACGAGATGCGCGATGATTTCCTCGCGTCGATGAATATTCTGGGCGCCACCATCCGTGGCGCGCAAATGAAGCTCGGCCGCGGCCATGCCGTCAACCCGGCGGCGATCTTCAACCAGATCGATCGCATGGGCGTCGGCGCCATTCCTGTTGTGGTGCTGATGTCGGCGATTGTCGGCGCCATCGTTGCCCAGCAGGGAGCCTACCAGCTCAGCTATTTCGGTGCCGATCTCCTTGTCGTCGACCTGGTTGGCGTGCTGATCCTGCGCGAACTCGGCGTGCTGATGACGGCAATCATGATCGCCGGCCGCTCCGGCAGCGCGATCACCGCCGAGATCGGCTCGATGAAGATGCGCGAGGAGGTCGACGCGCTGAAGGTTATCGGCCTCAACCCGATCGGCGTTCTGGTGTTTCCGCGGCTGGTCGCGCTTGTCATCGCGTTGCCTTGCCTGACCATCATCGCCAATTTCGCGGCACTTGGCGGCGGTATGGCCGCCGCCTGGCTTTATTCCGGCATCACACCAGCGGCGTTTATTGACCGGCTGCGCGTCGCCATCGACCTCAGCACCATTTTCGCCGGCCTGATCAAGGCGCCGTTCATGGCCATGATCATCGGCACGATCGCTTCGGTCGAAGGTATGAAGGTCGGCGGCAGCGCCGAATCGCTCGGCCTGCACGTGACAGCCTCGGTGGTGAAGTCGATCTTCGTCGTCATCATCCTGGATGGGCTTTTCGCCATCTTCTACGCAGCGATCGCGTTCTGACAGATGGCGAAGGGCAATGGCATCAAAATGAAGGAAGTGGACGAGAGCGAAATCGTCCTTTCGGTGCGCGACGTCACCGTTGCTATCGACGGAAAGCTGATCCTAGACAAACTTTCGCTCGATATCAGACGGGGCGAGATTCTGGGCTTTGTCGGCGCCTCGGGTGCCGGCAAATCGGTGCTTTTGCGCACCATCCTTGGCCTGCTGCACAAACAATCTGGAACGATCAAGTTGTTCGGCGTCGATGTCGATAAAGCGAGCGACATCGAACGTCTTCGCGTCGACATGCGGCTTGGCGTGCTGTTCCAGCATGGTGCGCTGTTTTCGGCCCTGACCGTGCAGGAAAATGTGCAGGTGCCGATGCGCGAATATCTCGACCTGCCGAAAAAGCTGATGGACGAGCTGGCGCTGCTGAAGATCGAGCTGGTCGGGCTGCCGCCGGACGCGGCGCAGAAATTTCCCTCCGAACTCTCCGGCGGCATGATCAAGCGCGCGGCACTGGCTCGCGCTTTGGCGCTCGACCCGGACATCGTCTTTCTCGACGAGCCGACGTCCGGACTCGATCCGATCAGCGCGGCGGAGTTCGACGAACTGGTGGTCAAGCTGCGCGATACCATGGACCTGACCGTCTATATGGTGACGCACGACCTCGATACGCTCTTTACCGCTTGCGACCATGTGGCGGTGCTGGGCAAGAAGAAGGTATTGGTCGAAGGCACTATCGACGACATGCTGAAGAGCGAGGAACCGTGGGTGAAATCCTATTTCCGCGGAAAACGCGCCCGGCAACTTGATCTTGCGGCGCGCGCATAGCCATAAGTGGGACAATGGAAACCAGAGCCAACTACGTCATTGTCGGCATTTTTACGCTGGTTGCGATCCTGGCGGCGTTTGCCTTCGTCTATTGGACCGCCGCGATCGGCGACAGGGGCGAGACCACGCTGCTGCGCGTGCGCATTCCGGGTTCGGCTTCCGGCCTTGGCCCCGGCAGTCTGGTGCTGTTCAACGGCGTCAAGGTCGGTGTGGTCAAACGTGTCTATCTTGACCTCGACAATCCGACGGTCGCTATCGCCGACACCGAAGTCGACCGGCTGACACCGATCACCAAGTCGACGCAGGCCGATCTCGGCCTTGCCAACCTTACCGGCCAGGCCAATATCGAACTCAAGGGGGCCGATCCCAAGGAAATCAAGCTTCTCGACCAGGCCGAGAAGGAAGGCAAGGTTGCCGAGATCGTCGCCAACCCCTCGGCCGTGACCAACCTGCTGCAGACGGCGCAGAACATCTTCACTCGCGCCGACAAGGTGCTTTCGGAGCTCGAAGGGTTCACCAAGGATGTTCGCGGGCCGCTGACGCAGACCGTCCAGAACGCGCAGACATTTTCCGATGCGCTGGCCAAGAATGCCGACGGCATCGACAAGTTCCTGTCCGCTGTCAGTGCGCTATCCGACGAACTGAAGGGCGTTTCAGGCAAGCTGGACGGCACGCTGAAGGCCGCCGAAGGGATTCTCAATGCTGTCGACAAGGACAAGATCAAGAGCATCGTTGCCAATGTCGATACAGTGACCGCGAATCTCAAGGAGACATCGCAGCAGTTCGACGGCGTGATCAAGAATGTCGACACCGCGGTCGGATCCGTCAATGATTTCGCCAAGCAGACACAAGGCACGCTGGCCAAGGTCGATGGCGTGCTCGACGGCATCGACCCGGCCCAGGTGCGCACAGCTCTCGCCAACATCCAGAAGGCGAGTGAAAGCGCCGACAAGGCGGCCGCCGACATCGCCGTCGTGACCAACAAGTTCGCCAACCGGGCCGACGACATCGACCAGACGATCAAGGACGCCAAGCAACTGGCGCAGCGGCTCAACGACGCCTCGGTGCGTGTCGACGGCATCCTCGCCAAGGTCGATACCTTGCTCGGGTCGGGACAGGCCGATGGCGTGATGGCCGACGCCAGGGATACGCTGAAGTCGTTCAAGCAGGTCGCCGATACGCTGAATGCGCGGCTTGGTGTCATCACCGACAATCTGGCGCGCTTCTCGGGCCAGGGGCTGTCGAACGTAGAGGCGCTGGTACAGGACAGCCGCCGCTCGATAAGCCGCATCGAGGAGGCGGTCACGGATCTCAGCCGCAATCCGCAACGCATTCTTTCGGGTGGCGACGGCGAGGTTCGGCAATTCGATGGCAGGGCTCGGCGTTGACTTCGGCATCGGCGCGCCCCAAGAACATGAGCTGCGGATGCGGGTTGATCTTACGATCCGGGGACAACGGGGATCGCGCGTGAAGTCGGTGTGGGTGAGAACGGGTGGATTGACACCGGCTGTGGCGCTGCTTGCGCTATCGCTTGCCGGCTGTGCGGTACTGGGCGGCAAGCCTGCGCCGCTCGACACATTCGAGCTGTCGGCGCCGTCGGTTGACGCTCATGGCCATAGCCGCAAGCAAATCCTGATCGCCCAGCCTTCGGCGCTCAAGGCGCTGGACAGCCAGAACATCGTCATCAAGCCTTCCGACCGCTCGATCCAGTATCTGAAGGGTGCGCAGTGGGCCGACCGCCTGCCGCTGATCGTGCAGGCGCGGCTGGCCGAGACCTTCCAGCGCTCGGGCAGCTTTGCCGGTGTCGGCAAGCCGGGCGAGGGCCTGGCGATCGACTACCAGGTGATCGTCGAGATCCGGTCCTTCGAGGTGCGTGTCGAAGGCGGCGAACACGCCGAGGTCGACCTGTTCGTGCGCATCCTCAACGACCGCAACGGCGAGGTGCGCGCATCCAAGAGCTTTACGGCTTCCGCACCCGTTTCGGGCAGTGGCAACCCTGCCTATGTCAGCGGGCTCGACAGCGCGTTTGGGGATGCCGCCAAGCAGATCGTTCGCTGGACCGATTCGGTGATCTGAGTTTCAGTGCACTGAAACCCGCCAAGCTCTTTCAAGCTACAAGCGGTCGAAGACATCAGGCCGCAGCTTTCCGGCCTTCAGCAGGTGCTGCAAGGTGTAAGTTACGGACAGCGCGTCGTCGAGTGCGTCGTGTCCCTGCAGCGGCGGGTGTTCGACGCCATAGTAGTCCGCGAGCTTGCTGCTCGGCGTCCTCGCCAAATCCTCGATCGGCATCCCAGCCGCGATCAGCAGCTTTACGGCTTTGTCAAACCGGGTGGCCGGGATGGAAGGCTGACCGCGCCGATCTGCGCGATGTCAGGGTCGGGATCGTGGGCCGCGCACCAGAATCGGCGTTGCGAACCCTCAAGGCAGAGAAACTCGCAGTCGAATATGATCGCCGTCTTCACGGCCGGTACCCTTCTATCTAGCGGATCGCGGGGTCGCGTTCGTCACGTGTCCTGCCATGCCACCGACTTGTATTGGCCACCGTTGTTGAGGAAGAAGTATGCTATCGCCTCGTAGCACTGCTTGATCGGGATGCACCACGACAGCGGATATTCGTCAACCTGACCATTCGCCAGCGTGTAAACGCAGGTCCCATCCTTGGTTTGGGTTCCTTGTGTCACCGAACCGCTGTCTCCATCGAAGCGCAAATACATCAGCCAGGCGTTGTCGCCATTCCTCAGCATAGAGAGAGACTGGCCACCCGGGGCCGAGATCCATAATTCGAACTGCCGCTCCAGGTCGAAGTGACCAAGGACTGGGGCGAATTCTTCGAAGGTCTCGTATGGCTGAGTTATTCCCTTGAATGTGACTTTCACCGCGTAGGCTCGCCTCAAGAAGGTGATGGCACTCTCTAGATGTGGTCAAAGCCGACAGAGAAATCGGCATTTTTGGCACCCCGCTTGCGGAAACGCAGAGGTCTCCGCAAGCGAATCTCGGTGGCCGCCCGGCCACTGAAGCTTAGTGCAGACGGCCGCTGGCGTGGGCCAGCATGGTGTAGACCTTGCCGGTGTCCGACGTCAGGTAGGTCTGCGCCATGATGTTGTCGCGGTCGTTGCGCGAGACGTCCTTGAGCAGCTTCTCGAAGTCGTCGCAATACCGGTCGACGGCGGCGCGGAATTCAGCCTCGCCTTGATACTTGCGGCGGATTTCGTCGAACGTCTGCTGGCCCTTCAGCGTGTAGAGCCGGCGCGTGAAGACGTCCCGCTCGCCGCGCCGATAGCGGTTCCACAACTCGATCGAAGCATCGTGGTCGATGGCCCGTGCGATGTCGACGGAGAGCGAGTTCAGCGATTCCACGACATGCAGCGGCGAACGCTGGGCAGGGGCCGCGCGCGGTGCTTCAGCAGGCGCCGAAGGCGGTGCTGCCGGCCTGAGCTCCGCATCGTTCGACGCCGCGGTCAGCAGGTCACGCACCCAGCCGCCTTGCGGCGTGCGGGCGTTGGCGTCAGGACGCTGGCGCGGTGCCGCCTCGGCCGGACGCTCGAGATCGAGCGTACCGCGCAACGCGGTGCCGCCCAGTGGCGCCTGGGGTGTGCGAAGCTCCGGCTGCTGCGGCGCCGGCGCACGGCGCGGCGGCTCTGCGGGACGTGCCGCCGGCGCCTGCGGCGCCGGGCGCAGATTGCGTGGCTCCGCGCTATCGCCGCCGCCACGGCCGGACTTCGCAACGATGTCCGAAAGCTCCTTCAGGGCGTTGATCTGCTCGGAGACGGCGCGGCGGATGGCAGAGGTCGATTCCTTTGCCTCTTCCGGCATCTCGATGACGCCTTTCTTGAGCTCGGCGCGGGTGAGGTCGAGTTCGCTCTTGATCGAGCTCGCGGTGCGCCGCATCTCGTCGGTGGCATCGGCGAAGCGCTTGGTCGCCGAATCGACGACGTCGGTGATGGCGTTGCGGATCTTGTCGGCCGACTCCATCGTCTTGCCTTCGGCGTTCTGCAGCGTCTGGCCGACGAGGTTTTCGAACGAGCGCATGACCCTTTCGAGATCTTCCGACTTCTTGACCAGGCCGACGGCGAGGTCTTCGAGCGACGACTGCCTTTCCAGCGTGTGCTCGAGGTTGCTCTGGGCGGAGCTCAACAGGTCCGAGGCACTGGCCAGCAGGCGGCTGTGTTCATCGAACTTCGTGGCGATCGAGGCCACTTCGCGCAAGGTCGACGATGACAGTTCCGTCAGCCTTGTGGTGTTCGAATCAACCAGACGCGCCGAGCTGGCGAAGGTCTGCGCCGCCTTTTCGGTGGTCGCCGCGAAGCTCTGCGTGCTGCCGCTCAGGCGTTCGTCGACCTGGCCGAGGTTGACCGCGGCCTGCTCGATCAGCTGACCGAGCTGCGAGCTGGACTTGGTCATGCGGCCGATGAGATCGGCAACACTGTCGGACAGCGACGAACGGGCGCCTTCGACCGCCGACAAGGTCTCGGCGGTGCGGCTGGCGAGCGCGTTGACAAGGGCAGCATTCTCGCTGCGCAGCTTCTCGGTGGCGCGTTCGGTGACCTCTTCCATGCTCTTTTGCAGTTCCGAGCCACCCTGGGCGAAGCGCTCGACCAAAGGTCGCGCGGTTTCGTCGAGGATTTTGGACATTTCGGCCGACCGCGCCGCGAGCATGGTGTTGAGTTCGCGGGTGTTGGTGCCGATTGTCTTGGCGGCATCGTTGGTGCTCTGGCCGATATGCTGGCCAACCGCGGTGAAGGTCTCGGCGATCACATTGGCACGCGAAACGAGCTGCGCCTCGGCGGTCGACACCTGCTCGTTGAGCCTCTGGCCCATTGTCTCCGTGGTGTAGGCCAGCCGGTTCTCGACGCTGGCGATCTGCTCCTCGACACGGGCGGCCGCGGCCGCCGCGCTCGATGCAAGACGCTCGTCGGCGCCGGCAAGCGCCTGCTCGATTTCGCGGGCATGCACGGCCATCTCCTGGCCGGTCTGGCGCGCACGGTCGGCAACCCTCTGCTCGGTGCTGGCGAAAGCACCGACGATGGTCTGCGCATGCTCGCCGATCGTCGACGTGCTGTCGGCGATGCGCGAGACCAGGCGCTGGTCGGCATCGTCGAAGATGCGGCCGATTTCCGAAGCACGGTTGGACAGAGCGTCCGAGCCTTCCGCGATGCGTGAAACCAGTTGCTGGTCGGCGGCATCGAAGATGCGGCCAAGATCCGACGCGCGGGCGGCGAGCGCTTCGGCCGATTCGCCGATGCGCACGCCGAGCCGCTGGTCGGCGCTTTCGAAGTTGCGCAGGATGTCACCGGCGCGGGCGGCCAGCGACTGTGCCGTCTCGACCGCGCGGGCAACCAGTTTCTGGTCGGCCGCGTCAAAGGCGCCGGCAATCTCGTTTGCACGGGCGGCCAGATGATCCGCGGTATCCTGAGCCCGGGTGGCCAACTGGTTGGTGGTTGCCTGGGCGCGGGCGGCGAGCTTCTGGTCCGCAAGGTCGAAGGTGCCGGCGATTTCGCCGGCGCGGGCGGCCAGCTGGTCGGCGGTTTCATGGGCACGGGCCAGCAGCGAGCTGGACGTGTCGTCGGCACGGGCCAGCAAGGCGTTCGATGTATCTTCCGCACGGGCGTGGAGGCGACGATCGGCCTCCTCGAACGTGCGGGCGATGTCTTCGGCCCGTGCAAGCAGGGCGGCGGACGTCTGCTCGGCGCGCTCGGCGATCTTGCGGTCGGCGTCGCTGAAGGCCGCACCGGCCTGCTCATGCAGCGTGCTGGTGACCTCCAGGACCTTTTCGCGCAAGGCGCCGGCAACGAAGACCGCGCTCTTCTCGAGCACGCTGCGGACGTTGTCGACGCCGGTCGAGAGTGCGCGCTCCATGGTTCCGGCGCGTTCCTCGATGATGCCGGTCTGACGGCTGAACGCCTGCTCGATCTTGTTCACATCGGCGGCGATCGCGGCCGAAATGTCGGTGCTGCGGGCGGCGATCTGGTCGATGTGGCCGGACAGCGAGCGGTCGACGTCCTTGCGGGTCTCGGCAAGCTTGCCAAGATCGTCTTCCAGCGCGCGGGTGAGCATGTTGCGGCCTTCGGCCAGCTTGCCGACATGGCCGGCGATGATACCGTCGATCTCGCCGCGGCTTTCGGTAAGCTTCTGCAGGTCGGCCTCCAGCACCCGCGAAAGCTGCCCGCGATCTTCCACCAGCTTTTCCGACTGGCTGGATATGACACCCCTGATGGTGTTGAGGTCCGATTCCAGCGCGCGCTTGAGAATGTCGCGGCCTTCCGCGAGCTTCTCGACCTGGCCGGCGACCAGACCGTCGATGCTGGAGCGGCTATCGGCCAGCTTGGCGAGATCGGCTTCAAGGGCGCGTTTGAGAACGTCGCGGCCTTCGGCCAGCTTCTCGACCTGGCCGGCGACCAGGCCGTCGATGCTGGAGCGGCTTTCGGCCAGCTTGGCAATATCGTCCTCGAGGGCTCTCGACAGAGAAGAACGATCCTGGACGAGCCTTTCGGCGTGGCTGTTCACCAGGCCACTGACGCTCTCAAGGTCGGCTTCCAGAGCTCGCGCGAACTGCGCGCGGTCATCGACCAGTTTCTGTGATTGGTCTGCAACCGTACCCCTGATCGTGTTGAGATCGGCCTCCAGCGCACGCTTGAGGATATCGCGGCCTTCGGCCAGCTTCTCGACCTGGCCTGAAACAAGCCCGTCGATACCCGAGCGGCTCTCCGCCAGTTTGGCGAGGTCGTCTTCCAACGCCCTGGACAGTGCCGAACGATCCTGGACGAGCCTGTCGGCGTGGGTGTTCACCAGCCCGCTGACGTTTTCGAGGTCGACTTCCAACGCTTTCGACAGGGTCGAGCGGTCCTGAACAATCCGTTCGGAGTGGCTGTTGACGAGGCTATTGACGCTTTCAAGATCTGCTTCGAGCGCACGGGCGAACTGTGCGCGGTCGTCGACCAGTTTCTGCGACTGGTCGGCAATCGTGCCTTTGATTGTATTCAGATCGGATTCGAGGGCACGCCGCAGAATGTCGCGGCCTTCCGACAGTTTTTCGACCTGACCGGCGACCAGACCGTCGATGCTGGAACGGCTGTCGGCCAGCTTGGCGAGGTCGTCCTCGAGGGCCTTCGACAAGGTCGAACGATCCTGGACCAGCCTGTTCATGTGGTCGGCGATGACGCTGTTCACATTCTGCAGGTCGGCTTCCAAGACCCGCGAAAGCTGTCCGCGGTCCTCCGCCAGCCTTTCAGACTGGCTCGAGATGACGCCCTTGATGGTGTTGAGGTCCGATTCCAGGGCGCGCTTTAGAATGTCGCGGCCCTCGGCCAGCTTCTCGACCTGGCCGGCGACGAGGCCGTCGATGCTCGAGCGGCTTTCGGCCAGCTTGGCAAGGTCGGCTTCGAGCGTCTGCGACAGCAGGCTGCGGTCATTGGCAAGCCGTCCCGAATGATCGTCGAGCAGGCCTCTGATGCCCGAGAGGTCGTTCTCGAGCGAGCGGCCGAGATGGCTGCGGTCTTCCACCAGCTTTGTCGAATGCGCCTCGATCAGGCTCTTGATGCCGGCGATGTCGTTTTCCAAGGCCTGGGCGAGCACCGCTCGGCCCTCGGCGATCTTCTCGACCTGGCCGGCGACCAGACCATCGATGCTGGCGCGGCTGTCGGACAGTTTGCCGAGGTCTGCTTCCAGCGCGCGCGACAGGATGTTGCGGCCTTCGGCGAGTTTCCCAACGTGACCGGCGACCATTTCATCAATGATCGTACGGGCTTGCACGAGTTTTCCGGAGTCTTCGTTGAGAGCGAGCGAGAGCCGGTTGCGGCCTTCTTCCAGCCTTTCCAGATGGCTGCCGAGCGACGCGTCGATGGCAGCGCGCGATTCGTTGACCTTGCGCAGATCCTCTTCGAGGGCGCGCGCGATGAGGGTGCGGCCTTCGGCCAGCTTCTGCACCTGGTTGGTCACCGCGGCATCGATGCCCGCGCGACCCTCGGCGAATTTCGCCAGGTCAGCCTGCATGGCGGCGGCCATGCGCTCACGGCTTTCGGACAGTTTGCGGCTGTGGTTTTCGACGGCTTCCTCGATGCCGACACGGGCGTCGGCAAGCCGCTGGATGTCGCTGTCGAAGGAACGCGAGACGACATGACGCGCCGCCTCCATGCGACCGGCGAAGTCGCTGGCGCGGGCCTCGAGCATGCTCGATGTCGAGGTGACGATGTCGGCCATGTCGGCGCCGATCTGGGTCTTGCCCTGATCGATCATCGCGGCCAGCGTGTCCTTGCTCTCGGCGAAGGTGTGGGCGATTTCGCGGGCGCGCTCGACCAGCGTTTCATTGATCTGGCGGGCGCGGGCCTCGAGCGCGGCGTTGAGCTTCTGGGTGCCGGTGTCCAGAGCCTCGGCGCGGGTCTGGAACTCGCTGATGAGCGCCTGGCCGCGTTCGGCCAGCGTGCGCTCGATGCCGTTGAGGCTGGCTTCGAATTCCGAATTGAGCGTGCGCGCGGCGCCGCCAAGCAGCGACACCATGCCGGTGGTGCGATCGTCGAGCAGATCGGTCAGCGACCGGGTCAGGCCGTCCGTCGTATCCGTCAGCTTGGCAATGCGCGTGTCGAGCAGGCTGGCGAAGGCCTCGCCGGAGGTCGAAAGCCTGTCGGTGATGTTATCAAGCCGGCCTTCCACGGAATCGAAGATCGACATCGAGCTTTCGTTGATGCGGTCGATCAGCGTATCGCCGGAATTGGTGATCGTCATCGACAGCTTGGTCGATGCGTTGAGGATCGAGTCGCGGATGATGTCGCTGGCAGCGCCGATTTCGTCCCGGAGCGTCTCATGCGCACCCGAAATCGAGGCGCGGACGCGCTCCGCATGGGTGACGACCGCCTCGCGCTCGCTGCCGAGCCCGTCGACGAGCGAACGGATGCGGGTTTCGTTTTCCGAATAAGAGCGTTCGATCTGGTTGACTTCGCTGTGGACCAGCGTTTCCAGTTCCACGGCGCGGGCAAGCGTGCGTTCGATGCCTTCGCCCATGGCCGCCACCTCGCGGCGAACGGCCTGGCCGATCATCATGACGCGATCCTGCGCCATGTTTTCCGGCTCGGTCAGGCGGAAGGCCACCTCAGTCATCGACTGAGCGGCAATGCGCATGTCCTGGGCACGGCGAATCATGGCCGCGAAGGCCCAGAACAGGATGATCGGCACGATCGCTGCGATGGCGAGGCCAATCAGTTCGGGACGGGCCAGGAACTGGTCGAGTGTGCGGATCCGCCAGATGCTCGGTCCGAACAGCAGGTTGGCCAACCCGCCGGCGCCCGCGATCCAGGCGAGCGAGACAAAGGCAATGATCCAGTAGACGGTGTTGGAGGCACGCCTGTTGAGGCTGTGCAGAAGCGTCTTGTAGTCCTTCTGACGATCGTCATTGGCCGGCGCAAAGCCGGTCTGCTGCGTGCCATTGCCATTGCGTGTCTCAACGGGACGCAGCTCGGCGGGCTTGGCCTTTGGCGCGGGCTTTGCGGCCTGATTGGCAACGGGACCCTGATTGGTGGCGGGTGCCGGCTTCTGGTTGCGCCCCTCGCGTGCCAGTTCGTCAGCGGCCTGGGATATCTGCGCTTCCAGATCTTCCATCGAAGCCGCGATATCGAGGTCGCCGCTACCGACATCGCTGCTGAGGTCGAGATCGAGCGCTTTTTCCAGTTCCCTGGCCACGTCGCTGTCGAGCGTTCTCGTCGTCGTCGTTGGTTTCTTCGCCATGCCTTCGCTACCCTGTACTAGCTGCCGCGGGCTTATAATTGTCTTTGTCGTACCCCCGCGCAGGAGGCTGAAAATGGACCCTCGTATCGTAATGACACAGGGGGATAAAGAAAACATGCATTCCGCGGGATACGTAAAACTTTAAATATAAGGTTAACGGAAGCGTGATTTGGGCGCCGCTTTCGCAACATTTTTCCCGGCCATGCATTAACCCGTTGTCCATTGGATTCGCCTAGTTTTCCAGGCGACCGAAGAAACGGAGTTCGAGTTCATGCGTGGCGAAAGCGGCATTGCCTTCTCAATGCCCGGGGGCGACGTATCGGGAACCAGGCAGTCCCGACCGGTCGATTTGGCACACCTTGCCCGGCAAACGATGGGCGACCGCGCCCTTGAGCAGGAAGTGCTGGCGCTGTTTGTACAACAGGCGCTGTCGGTGCGCGACAAAATAGTCGATGCCGACATCAAGGATAGGCTCCTGCTGGCGCATGGATTGAAAGGGTCGGCTCGCGGCGTCGGCGCCTTCGCCATCGCCGATTGCGCCACCGAGATCGAGCGGCGACCGGAAGACAACCAGACCCTCAAGCGGCTTGGCAAGCTGATCGACGAAGTGCGCGATTTCATCGCCGCCATCAATCGCTGACCCTGGTTTGTGGAAAAACGTCACGGAGCGGCGCTTTCGCGCGGCAGTTGACTTGTCTGCCGGAGTGATTATCTCGGCGGAAACTCTCAGGTGACAAATGACCAAGCTGACCTTCATCGCCCATGACGGCACACATTTCGACATGGACGCCGAAAACGGCTCGACGGTCATGGAAAACGCCATCCGCAACGCCGTGCCGGGGATCGAGGCGGAGTGCGGCGGCGCCTGCGCCTGCGCGACCTGCCATGTCTATGTCGACGAGGCGTGGACGGCGGAAGTCGGCGAACCGGAGGCGATGGAAGAGGACATGCTGGACTTCGCCTACGACGTCCAGCCGAACTCGCGGCTGTCCTGCCAGATCAAGGTGCGCGACGCGCTCGATGGCCTGGTGGTGCGGGTGCCGGAACGGCAGGGCTAAGGCGCCTTCGGCCCACGTTCCAATTTCTTTGATACTTGCTGCTTGGCAGCAGGCCACGGCTCATGCAGTCTCGTCCCATTCCCAAGGGGGCACATCGCATGACCGAAACAATCAAGACGGACGTCCTCATTGTCGGGGCAGGGCCTGTCGGCCTGTTCGCCGTGTTCGAACTCGGCCTGTTCGACATGAAGTGCCACCTGATCGATATCCTCGACCGGCCCGGCGGCCAATGCGCCGAACTCTATCCGGAAAAGCCGATCTACGACATTCCCGGCTGGCCTTCGATCTCGGCGCAAGGGCTGGTCGACAAGCTGCTCGAGCAGATCCACCCGTTCAAGCCTGACTTCACCTACAATCGCATGGTTTCCAGCCTTGAAAAGCTTGAGGACGGCAGCTTTCGCGTCACCACCGACGAGAACGAGGTGTTCGAGGCCAAGGTGGTGGTGATCGCCGCCGGCGGCGGCTCGTTCCAGCCGAAGCGGCCGCCGATCCCGGGCATCGAGCCCTATGAAGGCAAGAGCGTCTTCTATTCGGTGCGCCGGATAGAGGATTTTCGCGGCCACGACCTCGTCATCGTCGGCGGCGGCGACTCGGCGCTCGACTGGACGCTGAACCTGCAGCCGGTGGCAAAGAGCCTGACGCTGGTCCATCGGCGCCCTGAATTCCGCGCCGCGCCCGACAGCGTCAACAAGATGTACGCCATGCAGGAGATGAAGCAGTTGGGCTTCAAGGTCGGCCAGGTGACCGGGCTGACCGGCGCCGACGGCCAGCTGTCATCGGCCACCATCAAGGGCGGTCCGGACGGCGATATCGAAGTGCCATGCACGCGCATGCTGCCGTTCTTTGGTCTGACCATGAAGCTCGGGCCGATCGCGGAATGGGGGCTCAATCTCCACGAGAACCTGATCCCGGTCGACACCGAGAAGTTCCAGACGTCGGTGCCCGGCATTTTCGCGGTCGGTGACATCAACTGGTATCCAGGCAAGCTGAAGCTGATCCTGTCGGGCTTTCACGAGGTGGCGCTGATGGCGCAGGCCGCCAAACGCATCATCAGCCCCGGCGAACGCATCGTGTTCCAGTACACGACCTCGTCGACAAGCCTGCAGAAGAAGCTCGGCGTCTCCGGCTAGAGCTTTTTCTGACGCAATTTCCAAGGGAAAGCGCCATGCGCTTTTCCCGGGAAAGCCGTTTTACACTTTTCCTGGAATGCTCCTTATCCGCCAGGATCGGCGCCGGATTGTCGACATGACCGCGGAGCTCTTTCTCGGGCATCAGCGTCAGCGTGATGAGTCCCAGCACCAAAGTGGCGGCCGCGACGAGAAAGATCATCATGAAGGGTTGGACGGATGCGACATGTCCAGCCATCTGCACGCCTTCGCCGGCCAGTGGCAACCCAAAGCCCAGAGCGACGGCGCCAAGCATCGCGACACCCAAGGCACTGCCCAGCGAACGCAGGAAGGTCAGCACGCCCGTTGCTACGCCAAGGTGCATGCGATCGACGGCGTTCTGCACAGAGACGGTGGTTACGGGAAATGTCGTCCCGGTTCCCAATCCGATGCAGATGGTCAGCACTTCGACGACAAGCAGCGATGCATGGCCGGCGACAAAGGCCAGCAGGCCCATGGACAGGGAGGCGAAGATGACGCCGGTCATCGCGATGCGCTTGTAATGGGTGAAGCGCGGTATCAGGCGACCGCTGGAAGCGGCGCCGCCCACGGTTCCTAGCAGAAGGCCAAGCATCGCAATGCCCGACTGGCTGGCCGTCAGGCCAAGGATCGACTGCAGATAGACAGGCAGGTAGACGGCAACGCCGACGCTGGAGGCCTGGAACAGGAACATCGACAGTGTGCCGGCCAGGACGATCGGATTGCCCAGCACCTCGAGCGAGATGAGCGGTTCGGCGGCTCGCATCAAGCGCAGGGCAAAGGCGCTCCAGAAAAGGGCGGAGCAGGCCAGGACGCCAATGACTTTCGGGGATAACCAGGGGTAGGCGCTGCCGCCCCAGTTCAGCGCCAGCAGCAGCAGGGCCGTGGCCACAATGAGAAGCAACGCGCCAAGACTATCGATGCTGTGGTTCTTGGCGGCGATCGGCAGCTTCTTGAGTGGCTTATTGATGATCGCCATCGCAAGGAAGCCCAGCGGGATATTGATCCAGAAGATCAACGACCAGTGCAGATGTTGCGCGAAGGTGCCGCCCAGCAGCGGCCCGGCGACGCTGGCGACGGCCCAGGTGCCGGAGAACCATGCCGCATAGCGCGCCCGCTCGCGCGGCGGAACAAGATCCCCGACCACCGTCTGCGTCAGGGCAAAAAGGCCACCGCCACCAGCGCCCTGGATCGCACGTCCCAGGACAAGCACGAACATGTTGGGTGCCACTGCGCTGACCAGCGATCCGGCGAGAAAGATAAGGATTGCCGCATAGACGGTCGGCCGACGGCCATAGACATCGGAAATCTTGCCGTAGAGCGGCGCCACGGCGGTTGCGGTCAAAAGATAGCCGGTGACGATCCACGGCAGGTATTCGGCATGGCCAAGTGAGCGCCCGATGGTCGGCATGGCAGGCGCGACGATGGTCTGGTCAAGTGCTGCCAGCAGCATCGACAGGAGAACGCCGCCGATGATGGCGTTCTTCTCGCTTTCGGTCAGTGGTGTGGCCGCAGCCGCCATGGTCTGCTTGTCGACAGGCTGGTCCATAGTCTTTGTCCATGTGCTTTGCGCGCCATCCGGTCACCGATTGGGCTTGCCTGGTGCATCCGCCGCGCGATCGGTCGTGGTGCTCGTGCCTCGAAGGTTGTGCCCTGCCAACCCCGTCATATGTCGTTCCGTATAAGCCGATTTCGACCTCTACTCGAAAATTTTTCGAAGCTGGCACTACGCTTCGGGGTGGTTGGCCTGCGTTGGCGCCATCAGCTGCGCCGCCGAAATTCAGGCCGGTGGCGGCAACTGGCCATTCTCGATGCGCTGGATGCGATAGCGCATGAGCCGCAGGATACGGCTTTCGAAATTGACGCTTTCGACGCGATCGAACTGCACCTGGGCGCGGTCGTGGCTGGCGAGGACAGCGGCGGTGATCTCGGCCGCCTTGGCCTTGGCCGCGCCGCAATCCTTCTGCGGATAGGTCGCCTTCAGCGCGTCTTCCAACTGGCGGCCATAGTTCTTGGCGATCTCGACATGGCGTTCTTCGTGGCGCTTGATGTCGGCAGCCAGCGTATCCCAAAATAGCTTCACATCGGGGTCCGCCTTGCGCGGGCGGCGCCATTCCGGAAGGATCACCTTGACCTTGACGGTCACTGCCGCGTCGGCGATCCGGCAGGAGCCAGCCTCTTTTGCGTAGCTGATACGGGTGGTGAAGGCCATCTGGGTGGCGCCGGGGTGGCGCGAGCCCGTGCTTTTGACCTGCGGTCCATGTTTGGAGAGCTGGTTCTCGATGTCTTCGAGCGTGCTGCCGCCAATGGAAAAATAGCTGTATGTTTTCACCAGATTGGCCGCGCTCGCCGGGACGGGGGTCACGGCAAGTAGCAGCGCGCAAAGCAGGGATCGTTTCATCATATTGCCTCTTCAACCACCTTGCTTTACGGCCGTTGCCGGCGCAACGGAATTGATCCTTTGCGGATCACACATCGTTGATGAGCCTATGGTTGATATGCAATGACGGCGAGGCGATGGCAGCTGGCGCATGGACGCCATGTCGAGCTTGGCGGCAAGGCCGTGGTCGTCGGCATCCTCAACGTCACCCCCGACAGTTTTTCCGACGGCGGCCTGTTTGATGCGCCCGAAACGGCGCTGGCCCAGGCGCGTCGCATGATCGGGGAAGGGGCCCGGATTATCGATATCGGCGGAGAATCGACCCGGCCGGGTGGTGCCGCCATATCGGCCAGCGAGGAACAGGCGCGCATCCTGCCGGTGATCGAGGCGCTGGCGAGCGCCAATGAGGTGCTGATTTCAGTCGACACCTATCGTACTGAGACCGCGCGGCTGGCCGTGGCTGCCGGCGCGCATATCGTCAACGATGTCTGGGGCCTGCAGCGCGAGCCCGACATTGCGCGGGTCGCGGCCGAAACCGGCGCCGGGCTCATCATCATGCATACCGGGCGGGACCGTGAGAAGCTGCCAGACGTGATCGCCGACCAGTTTGCGTTCCTGGAAAAATCGTTGGAGATCGCGCGTCGCAACGGCATTGCGGACGATCGCATCGTGCTCGATCCCGGCTTCGGCTTCGCCAAGGAGACGGCGCAGGAAAATCTCGATCTGATGGCGCGGTTCTCCGAGCTTCATGCGCTTGGCTTTCCGCTGATGGCAGGCACCTCGCGAAAACGCTTCATCGGCACGGTCACCGGCCGTGATGCGGCCGACCGGGCTGTCGGGACGGCGGCGACCAGCGTCATTCTCAGGCTCAAGGGCGCGCATCTGTTTCGCGTCCATGATGTCGCAATCAACGTGGACGCGCTGGCCGTGGCGGATGCTATGCTGGCCCGTGAAACCGCCGCACCAGGACGCTGAGCCATGTATGTCATCCGCCTGAAGAACTGCGCCTTCTTTGCCCGGCATGGCGTGCTCGACGAGGAAGAGGCGCTCGGCCAGCGTTTCTACGTCGACGCGGTGCTGTCAGTCGAACCCGGACGCGCGCTTGTCGACGACGCCATCGGAGAGACCGTCAACTACGGCATTGCCTTCACGGTGATCGAGAAGATCATCACCGGCGAGCGGCGCTTCCTGATCGAGGCCCTGGCGATGGAGGTGGCAAAGGCGCTGACGGAGCGGTTTCCGCAGATCAGGAGGGCCGAAATCACCGTGCGCAAGCCGAACGCGCCGGTGCCCGGCGTGCTCGATTATGTCGAGGTGACCGTTGTCTGGCCCGAATAACACCGTCTACCTCAGCCTTGGCGGCAATCTGGGCGATCCGGCGGCCTCGATGGCGGCGGCGCTACGCATTCTCGACGCCGATGCCGACACGCGCGTCACCGCCGTCTCCTCGCTCTACCGCACGCCGCCCTGGGGCAAGCTCGACCAGCCGGATTTCCTCAACGCGGCCGCCGAATTGTCGACGCTGCTCTCGCCGCGGGCGCTGCTCGACCTTTGCCTCGATGCCGAGCGCAAGCTGAAGCGGGTGCGCGAGGAGCGCTGGGGGCCGCGCCTGATCGATATCGACATTCTGGTGTTCGGCGAGCGCGTCATCCATGAGACCGGGCTGGAAGTGCCGCATCCGCGCATGCTGGAGCGCGCCTTCGTGCTGGCGCCGCTGGCCGAGATCGCGCCGGACCTTGCCGTCGCCGGGCGAAGCGTGTCGGAGCGATTGGCTACGGTCGAGACATCAGGCATCGAACGTCTGACGTCCGGTCGGGATTGGTGGCTGACCTGAGCTTTTCGTTAGGTGGCCGCCGGTCGTCGTAGCGATCAGCCGGAGAATCCGCCTTCGTCGAGAAACGCCTGCTCCTGCGGTGTCGTCTCGCGGCCAAGCATTTTGTTGCGATGCGGAAATCGGCCGAAGCGCCGGACGATATCGCGATGCTCCAGTGCGTATTTCAGGTTGAACTCGGCCTTGGCGGTGTGCAGTTCGACCGAAATGTCCTGATCGGCAAGGTTTTCCGCGTGCTCAAACGGCAAATACAGGAACACGCGGACTTCCGGTTCCAGCGCCAGGTCATGCCCCGCCGTGACCGCTTTTTCAGCGAAATGCCTCGCCAGCGGGTCGGTCGCGTACATATGGCCGGTGCCGCGAAAGCAATTGCGCGGAAACTGGTCGAGCAGGATCATCAGCGCCAGCGAGCCTTCGGCATGGCCGGACCAGGCGTCGCATTCGCGCCGCGCGGCGGCATAGTGCAGGTCGAGAAAGCGGTCGCGGAAATCGGCATCGAAAGCCTCGTTCTTCTCGAACCATGCATCCTCGCCGGCGTCACGCCAGAATTTAGTGACCGACAGGGCCCGGCTGTCCAATTCCATGCATGTCTCCCTGTTCAATCGGCAGTTTCGGGTTTGTGCAGAACGCCGGCCGTCTCCTCGTTGAGGGCCTGACCGGGGCGGCGCGGCGTGGAGAGCGGTGTCGGAATCGGCGTGCCAATATTGCCTCGCAAGAAGCGTTGGCCGGCGCGGATGCCTTCGGCGAGCTGGGTTTCGAACCGGTCGTTGTCGCGGCGCCTGACATCCTCGATCGTTTCAGCCACGTCTTCAGGATCAACGCCAAGCGATTCCAGGGCCGAGCCGCCAAAAACCAGAGCCGATTCGAAGGTCTCGCGCAGCTGATAGTCGACGCCGGTGCGGATGAGTTGCAGAGCGGTGCCGCGATCGAAGGCGCGCGCCAGCACGGTCAGCAAGGGAAACTCAGCCTTGACGAGTTCGGCGATGCGAACGGCAGCATCGGCCTTGTCGACGCAGATCAGCACGGCGCGCGCCTGGCCAGCGCCCGCGGCGCGCAGGATGTCGAGTCGCGTGCCGTCGCCATAATAGACCTTGAAGCCGAAATCGGCCGCCGCCTGGATCATCTCGACATCGTTGTCGATGATCGAGACGTCGATGCCGCGCAGCAGCAGCGGCTGGCTGGCGATCTGGCCGAAGCGGCCGAAGCCGATGACCAGCACACTGCCGGTCAGGCCGTCGGCGACATCGACCCTGTCGAGCGACTGCTCGTCGCGCGGCGTGATATACCGCATGGCGATAATAGCCAGCGGCGTCAGCACCATGGAGATGATGACGATTGCCGTCAGCGTCGCGTTGGCGTTGCTGTCGATGATGCCCACGGCAGCGGCGGCGGAGTAGAGGACGAAGGCGAATTCGCCGCCTTGCGCCATGAAGACCGCGCGTTCCAGCGCCTCGCGATGGCCTGTTTTGAGGATGCGGGCGACGATGTAGATGCCAAACGCCTTCATCACCATGTAGGCGACGACGTAGATGGCGATCAGCTTCGAGTTCGCGGCCACCACATGCAGGTCGAGCGACATGCCGACCGCCAGGAAGAACAGGCCGAGCAGGATGCCGCGGAACGGCTCGATGTCGGCTTCGAGCTGATGGCGGAAGGTCGATTCGGACAGAAGAACGCCGGCCAGGAACGCGCCCATCGCCATCGACAGGCCGCTTAGCTGCATGGCGAGCGCCGATCCGAGCACGACCAGAAGTGCCGCGGCCGTCATCACCTCACGGGCACGGGCATCCGCCAGGATGCGGAAGAAGGGGTTGAGCAGATAGCGGCCGGCCAGCACCAGTCCGACGATCGCGGCAAGGCCGATGCCGACCTCGGTCAGCCTTTCCGACAGGCTGGTGTCGGCGCCGCCTGGCGCCAGGAACGCGATCAGGGCCAGCAGCGGCACGATGGCCAGATCTTCCAGCAGCAGGATCGAGACGATGCGCTGGCCTTTCGGCGAGGCGATTTCGCCGCGTTCCTCGAGAAGCTGCATGACGATCGCCGTCGAGGTCAGGACGAAACCGGCGCCGGCGACGAAGGATTGCGAGATCGGAAAACCGCCGGCCATTCCCACACCGGTCAACAAGACCGCGCAGACGCCTACTTGTAGCGCGCCGAGCCCGAAGATTTCGCGACGCAGGCCCCAGAGCCGCGATGGCTGCATTTCCAGTCCGATGATGAACAGGAACATGACGACGCCGAGTTCGGCGACATGGAGGATGGCTCCCGATTCGGAGAAGACGCCGATGCCGAACGGGCCGATCACCACGCCGGCGGCCAGATAGCCGAGGATCGAGCCGAGGCCCATGCGCTTGAAGATAGGGACGGCGACGACACCCGCGGCAAGCAGCGCCACCACTTGAATGAGATCGCTGCCTGATGTTTCTACCGCCATTCCCACCGTTCCGTTCGTTCGAGGACCGCGGCCAGTGCGGTCAAAACCATGGCGATGCGCGGATCTGGGGATGCGCTGGGACGCCGTAGCACTTTGATTTTGCGCATGATCCGATCCGAAAATCGATTCCGATTTTCAGGTCTCGCGCCTGGCCGGGAGGATAGGGGCTTCGGCGCGAATCGAACAGCCTGAATCCGGGCCGGACCAATATTGCAGGCGCGTTACACAAGTTTACGCCATGCGCGCGTTGCTTGTTGCCACAATCGAAGGCTAAGGACGCTCGGCTACGGCCATTGGAGGGTGAGCGACGATCAAGTCGCGCCCTTTTGAGGAGATGACTGACATGAAGAAGTTTTTGTTTGTTGCCGTCGGCCTGGCGGTGCTCGCCGGTTCGGCCTGTTCGAAGGCGCCGGAATGCACGACCGAGATCGCGACCAAGAAGGCGCAGGACATGGCTGCCGCGCTGCAGGAAGCGATCACCAAGGATCCGTCCAAGGCGGCTGACCTGACCGCCAAGGTCCAGGCGGTGACAACCAAGTACCAGGGCGCCACGACCCTTGCCGACGCCTGCAAGGCGTATGACGAGGTGACGGCTGCCATCAAGGGCTAAGCGCCTGATTCGACTGGTTCAAGGGGGCGGTGGCGATGGGCTGCCGCCTCTTTGTTTTTGGGGGATGTGCTAGGGCGCCATACGCGCTCAGTTCGGAGCGATGGAGCCGACTTCGACCGCATCGACGCGCTTCAGGCTCATGCCGATGACCGGCACCAGCTGGTCCTGGACACGCACGGCAACGGTCACGGTCATCGAATTGTCGTCGGGAATGCGGGCCTGCATGACGCCGCGCAACTGGTTGCGGTTGATGGTGAAGACCACCTTTCGGGCGTCGACAACGTTGCCGCCGATGATGTCGAGGCCGGAACCGGCAGCGCCGCCCATGAAGGAACCCTTGTAGTCGCGGCCCTTGCGCTCGATCTTGGCCGACATCGGCTGGGTGAACATGCCGACCCGGCAGCCGCCGTCCAGCGTCATGCCCATCTTGCCGTCCGGCGTGGAGCCGGTGAAGCTGCAGTTGAATTTCGTGCCCTTGTACTTGCCGGCGACGATTTCGCCTGGGCCGACCCATTTGCCTTCGGCCGACTGGAAGAACTGCTTGTCCGGTTCTGTAGCAGAAGCCCCCGAGGCGACACCGACGACTGCTGTGATCGCGACAGCCAGGGGCAAGACGCTGGACAGAATTACGCTTTTCATCGACGACACCCGGCAACAAAGATGCTGTTTGGAACCGGTTTGACCATGAAGAAGATTGGTTAATGCTTCGTCACTGCGGGGCCTCGAAACCGCGATCCGTTCACCGTCCCGAAGAGCAAAACGCTATCTGCCGGGGCCTGATGTCTCGGTGTCCTTCTTCGTGGCAAACGATGTCAGTGCCGAGAGGAAATCGCCCAGTCCCGGGCGCTTGGCGGCGCTGAAGGGTAAGGGACGCGTCGTTTCCATCGCCGCGATGCCGATGCGCGCCGTCATCATGCCGTTGACGACGCCCTCGCCAAGCTTGGCTGAAAGCCGTGCGGCCAGCCCATGGCCGACGATCTGCTGGACGAAACTGTCGCCGATGGCGATCGAGCCGGTGACCGCCAGATGCGCCAGCACGCTGCGCGCCAGGCGGAAGAAACCCAGCGTTCCCGGCCGTCCGCCATAGAGTTCCGAGAGGCGGCGAATGAGGCGCCCGGCCTCGAACACGACATAGGCGACGTCGACGAGCGCACGCGGGCTGACCGCCGTCACCAGCGAGACACGTTTGGCGGCCTCGAGAATCATCACCTTTGCCCTGGCATCGAGGGGGCCAAGAATTTCCGCTTCGGCCAGACGCACCAGATTGCCGCCGTCGATGATTTCGCCGCGCAGTTCGGCCAGTGCGCGCCGGCCGGCCGCGGTCTCGGGCTTGGCCGCGACGAAAGCCGAAAGCTCGTCGACCACCGATCGTGCGGCCTTGGGATCGTCGCGCGCGATGGCATCGAGCGCGCGTTTTTGCAGCTTTTCGACTTCGGCGAGACGGGCGATGGCCAGGAATTCGCGGATCAGGATCACCAGGAGCGCCAATACGGCGATCACCGCCATGCCGGCGGCCAGCCAGCCCAGCCATTCGGCGCGGGCGAAGAGATCGCGGATCAACTGGTCGGTCCACAGGCCGACGGCCAGCGAAACCAGCACGCCGATCGCGCCAAAGAAGATGCTGCCGAACAGCGAGCGTTTTCGGGGGGCGATCGCCGGCGGCGGTTCGGCGGCAATGATGTCTGGCTCGTCGAAGACGTCGACCTCGGCCGGCATGACCAGCGCGACATCGGTCTTCATCGCGCGGGGTTTGCGCGTGGGGTCGGCCTGCCGCGTCTTTGACGTCTCTTGCGTTGGCGCGGCTTCCGGCTCGATGCGGAATGCCGCCGGCTTACGGGGCGCGATCATGCCAGATGGTCTCCGATCAGGAACTGCAGGGCACGGTCGAGCCGGATATGCGGCAAAGACAGCGTAACGCCTTCGGCCGTGCGTTCGAGTTTTGGCGGACGGAACCGGACAAAGCGGATTGCCGGGTCCTCGGAATCCTGCCGGTGATCGGGACCCGAAGTATCGAATACCGCATCAATCTTTTCCGGCAAGTCACCGGGGAATATGGCTGTTTCGGTCTTTCCGTCGAACGTCTCGCCGTTGATCCGCTCGCCGGAGATCGGCGTGCCGATGATGACGGGCAATGTCTCGCGGCCCTGCTTGACCGTGCCTTCGCGGGTCGCCCGCACCGCCGCCATGGCGACCACGTCGACATCGGCGCCGGTGAAATTCGCCCGCGCCACGGCACGGTCGGCCAGCCGCCGCACGATCGCCTGCAACCGGTCATGGCTTTCGTGATGCAGGTGATCGGCCTTGGTCGCTGCGATCAGGATGCGGTCGATGCGCCGCGAGAAGAGGTCGGTGAGGAAGCTGCCCCGGCCAGGGCGGAAACAGCTCAGAATCTCGGTCACGGCGCGCTCGAGGTCGGCCATGGCGCCGGGGCCGGCGTTCAGTGCCTGCATGGCATCGATCAGCACGATCTGGCGGTCCAAACGCGTGATGTGTTCGCGGAAGAAGGGCTTCACGACATGCGTCTTGTAGGCTTCGTAGCGCCTCTCCATCATGGCGTGCAGCGATCCCGGGCGCGGACGCCTGTCGAGGCCGGCCAGCGGCGCGAAGGTCAGCGCGGGCGAGCCTTCGAGGTCGCCTGGCATCAGGAAGCGACCGGGCGGCAGGGTCGAAAGCGCGCGTTCGTCGAGCTTGCAGGCCTTGAGATAGGCGGCGAAACTTTCGGCCAAGCGCCGTGCGGTCATCTCGTCGGCGTCGGCATTCGGATCGATCTCGGCCGAAATCGCTCGCCAGGCCCGCGAAAGATCCTCGCGCACCGGCAAAGTGGCCATCTCGATGGCCTCACGTGAAAAATCGGCGAAGGATTTGCCGAGCAGCGGCAGGTCGAGCAGCCATTCACCGGGGTAGTCGACGATATCGACCGACAGTTTGCCGGAGGAGAACATGCGGCTCCAGCCGGAAGCCGCTTCGTATTCGATGGTCAGCCGCAGTTCCGAGATGGCGCGTGTCGAATCGGGCCAGACGCGGTCGTTGACCAATGCGGCGATGTGATCCTCGTACTGGAAGCGCGGCACGGCGTCGTCAGGCTGTTCTTCGAGGAAGGCGCGCGCGATCCGCCCGGATTTCTGCGCCTCAAACAGCGGCGGGCGTCCGCCATGGATCAGATTGTGGACCAGCGCGGAGATGAACACCGTCTTGCCCGCGCGTGAAAGACCCGTGACACCCAACCGCATCGACGGCGAAAAAAGCCCGGTGGCGCGTCCCGACAGCGTATCGAGGGCAATTCTTGCCTCGTCGGTGAAGGTGGTCAGCGATGATGCCAAAATGTGATCTCTCGGGCTTGCGTCCGTCCGATATAGGCGTTGGAACCCGGCTTTGAAATGGCGCCGGAAATTGGCATCTAATCGATGCTAGAGATCGGCCGGTGTCAGAAACGCTTCGAGATAACCCGCTTCCTGGCTTGCTTTCGCCAATTCGTCCAGAAAACGAACCACCGCCAGGCCTGAGGTCGGGAAACCGTGATTGAGCAGCGCACGCGCCGTCTCGTCGCCATCGCCCGAGACCGCCATGGCAAGGTCCTCCGTCATCGGGTTGTGGCCGATGACCAGCAGTGAACCCGGCCCGCCATGCTCCCGGATAAGGCGCAGATAGCCGGCGGCGTCTTCGCTGTAGAGCGTGTCGAGAAACAGCACCTTGCCGGTATCGGTCTGGCCGGCCAGGCCTTCGAGCGTTTCCTTGGCGCGCCTAGCGTTGGAGCACAATGTCAGGTCGGGGACATAGCCACGTGAGCGCATGGCGGTGCCCATGATCTCGGCGTCGGCGCGGCCGGATGGGTCGAGCGGGCGATCGAAATCACGCATGCCGGGCAGCGCCCAGCCGGCCTTGGCGTGTCGCAACAGATAGAGCCTGCTCACCCAACCTCCAATGATGCCGATGCCGAAGCGGGATTGCGATTAGCCACGAGAAGGGCATTGCGCACAATGGTCCATGTTCTTGCGGGCGAGCAATTGCGCATAACACTACGTGGCAAAGGGTTGCGGCACTTTCGCCATCGAATCAGCGGCATGCCGTTCGAGCGCGTGCCGCCAGGGCACATTAACAATTGCGTGAGTCGGTGGCCGATTGCGCTTGTGCAGGCGTCGGGCGGCGAATATATAGGCGCGAAATTTGGGGCAGTTTGGGTGAGTCGAATGAACGACATCGTTACCGCCGATTACGTACCCTCCGAAGACGAGCCGTTCATGAACGAACGGCAGAAATCCTACTTCCGCCTGAAGCTTGTTACCTGGAAAAATGACATATTGCGCGAAGCGCGCGAAACTCTCGAAATCCTGCAGCAGGAAAACGCCAACCACCCCGACCTCGCCGACCGCGCCTCTTCGGAAACAGACCGCGCCATCGAGCTCAGGGCCCGCGATCGTCAGCGGAAACTCATTTCAAAGATCGATTCGGCGCTCCAGCGCATCGATGAAGGCACTTACGGCTACTGCGAGGAAACCGGCGAGCCGATCGCGCTGAAGCGGCTTGACGCGCGTCCGATCGCCACCTTGTCGATCGAAGCGCAGGAACGGCACGAGCGCCGCGAAAAAGTCTATCGCGACGACTGACGTATTGCTTCTGGGCCTGATCTCAGGCCAGTTGTAATGAAATTGTTATCAAAAAATGGCCGGGTTTCCCGGCCATTTTTGTTGGTGCGTGACAAATCGATTGCAGCAAACGAAAGCAAATCTCGGCCAGATTACCGGCCGGGCGGGGCGCCTCAGGCGCCAATCATCTCTTCTGGCTTGAGAGTTCGCCCAGCAGCTTGGTCATCTCATCGTCGAGCGACTGCGGCGCCTTGGCTGCCGGTTTGCCCACCGGACCGCCGGAGCGGGGCTGGTCGAGCGAAAATTCGAGGTCCTTCATCAACGTTTCGTCGATGCTGTCCTGCCTTGGCGGCGGTGGTGGCGCGTGCCTGATGGCATTGGCGTTGGCGGAGCCGTAGGCAGGCAGCGGCGTAACATTGGTCGATTGATAGGCCTGCGTCACCGGTTTTGGTGCGGGCGCCGGGGCCGGTGGCGGCGCTGCCGGGCGCGGGCGGGCAGGCGGCGCGGCCGCGGTCATCGGTTGCGGCACCGGTGCCGGTCGTGCCGGTGCGTGAGCCGGCTGAGGCGGCCGCGGTTTGGCCGCCGGGGCCGCGGTGGCCGGGACAGGCTGCAGGCCGCCATCTCCCGTCAGCGCCGGACGGCGCGGGGCGGCAAGACGGATGTCGCGCTCGACGACGACGTCGGTCGGGCCGCCAATCAGAAGCAGGTGCTCGATGTCGTCGCGGCGCACCAATACCAGCCGGCGATGGCTGTCGACGGCGGTGGCGTCCATGACGGCGAGCCGCGTCTTGCGGTTCCGGCCACCCGCGACAAACGTGCCGAAGGTCAGGTTGCGCACGAGCCTGATGATGACAAGCACGATGACCAACAAGATCAGCGCCGCGAAGGTCCACAGGAGTGCCGCCGCATAACCAGGGCCCGCCACGCTATCCAGCCACTGCATTGGTTTCCCCTGATCGGTTTTGGAAAGTGACGCGACACTAGACCGTTGCGACTGGCTACCGCAAGTTGCCTTTCACGCATCGTGAACAGCTTGAAACACGGCCGGCATCATTTTTATCTGACATTTGCCGCCCGGGCCTTTTCCGGACCAGGAGAATGTGATTCAACCGGCTAAAGCGCGTCGCGCTGACGCCGATTCATGCGACGCGCTTCAGGTCCTTGTTTTCATGCATGTCATTTTCCCAAAACCGAACTCACTTTTGGGCGACATGCATTAGGGGCGGGTGTCGGAACGTCGGACTTCACGAGCAGGGGGCATATGGCCAAGGAAGCGCGCGGCGATTTCTATCCGGTACCGATCGTCGACCAGAACACGCGACCGGGCGCGGTCACCCGGCTCATCATCTTCATCGTCGTTCTGACGGGCGCCGCGATCATCTTCGGCCTGTTCCGCGAGCGCCTCGGCGACCCGTTCCTGCTCGGCATGCTGGGCGTGCTGGCGATGATCGGCGTTGGCTTCCTGTTCGCGACCGCGATCGGCTTCGTACAGGTGACGCCGCGCTCGACCGGCGATGAACTGTCCAAGGCTTTCGTCGATTCGATGGCACAGGGCCTGCTGGTGACGGACACCAAGGGCCGCGTCGTCTACGCCAATCGGGCCTATGCAGACATGACTGGAGCCTCCTCGGCCGCCGACCTCAAGACGGTCGAAGGGCTGCTTTCGGATGTTCCCGAGGCCTCGGTGACCATTTACCGGCTGGCATCCGGCCTGCGTGACGGCCAGCCGGGCGACGGCGAATTTCGGCTGGCGCAGTCGATCCGACCCGGCGCCGACCCGGGCGCCCGCTGGTACAGGGCGCGTGCCCGCACGTTCAGCGTTCCGGGCCAGCGATTGCCGATGCTGGCCTGGCAACTCTCCGACATTTCGCAGGAACGGGCGGAGCAGGAGCGTTTCTTCCTCGACCTGCAGAAGGCCATCGATCATCTCGACCATGCCCCAGCCGGCTTCTTTTCGGCCGACCAGGACGGGCGGGTCACCTACATCAACGCCACGCTGGCGGAATGGCTGGGCATCGATCTCGCCAGCTTCACGCCCGGCGCCGTAACCTTGCCTGATATCGTTGCCGGCGACGGCATGGCGTTGGTGCGCTCGGTCAAGGCCGATCCCGGCACGACGCGCAACGCGGTCATCGATCTCGACCTGACGACGATGACGGGAGAGGCGCTGCCGGTGCGCTTCATGCATCGCGTTTCGGCCAGCCGCGAAGGTGTCGGCGGCCCGACGCGCACGATCGTGCTCAACCGCACCCAGGGCGAGGATGCTTCGGCCGATCTGCGCGCTTCGGAAGTACGCTTCACCCGCTTCTTCAACTCAACGCCGATGGCGATCGCGGGTGTCGATGCCAGCGGGCGCATCCTGCGCACCAACGCGCCGTTCCTGTCGCTGTTTTCCTCGGTCGTCGACCGGGACGCCGTGGATCGCCGCGTGCGGCTCGATACGGTGATCCATGAGCGCGAGCGGCCGGCTTTTGCCGCCGCATTCGAAAAAGCCCGGCAGCGGCAGGCCGACATCGAGCCGATCGACACCGTGCTGCCCGGTAACGAAGAGCGGCACATCCGATTCTACGTCAATGCCGTCGCCGATGGCACCGGCGGCGAGGGTGCCGAGGAATCGGCCATCGTCTACGCCGTCGACACGACCGAGCAGAAGGCGCTCGAAGGGCAGATGGCGCAAAGCCAGAAGATGCAGGCGGTCGGGCAACTCGCCGGTGGCATCGCCCATGACTTCAACAATGTGCTGACCGCCATCATCATGGCTTCGGACCTGCTTTTGACCAATCACCGGCCGTCGGACCCGTCTTTCCCCGACATCATGAACATCAAGCAGAATGCCAACCGGGCGGCCTCGCTGGTCAGGCAGTTGCTGGCCTTCTCGCGCAAGCAGACGCTGCGGCCGGAAGTGCTGAACCTGACCGACGTGCTCGCCGATCTCAGGATGCTGCTGGCCCGCCTGGTCGGCAACGACATCAAGCTGAGGATCGACCACGGCCGCGACCTGTGGCCGGTGAAGGTCGATATCGGCCAGTTCGAGCAGGTGGTGGTCAATCTGGCGGTCAATGCGCGCGACGCGATGCCTGCCGGCGGCGATCTTACCGTGCGCACCCGCAACGTCACCGCCGAGGAATGCAAGACCTTCCCTTATCGCGAACTCACCGCGGCCGCCTATGTCGTGGTCGAAGCCGAGGACACCGGCAGCGGCATCGCGCCCGATGTGCTGAAGAAGATCTTCGAGCCGTTCTTCACTACCAAGGAGGTCGGCAAGGGCACCGGCCTTGGCCTGTCCATGGTCTACGGCATCATCAAGCAAACCGGCGGCTTCATTTTCTGCGATTCCGAGGTCGGCAAGGGATCGACCTTCCGCATCTTCCTGCCGCGCCACATCGCGGAAGCGAAGACGGCGGCCGACCCCGGGGAAGCGCCAAGCGCAGCACCAGTCAAACCAGTCGACAGCACCAAGGACCTGTCCGGGTCAGCCACGGTGCTGCTGGTCGAGGACGAGGATGCCGTGCGCATGGGCGGCATGCGAGCCCTGATTTCGCGCGGCTACACCGTGCACGAGGCATCCTCCGGCGTCGAGGCGCTGGAAGTGTTCGAAGCCTTGGGCGGCAAGGTCGACATCGTCGTTTCCGACGTGGTGATGCCGGAAATGGACGGGCCGACCCTGCTTGGCGAATTGCGCAAGCGCCAGCCGGACATCAAGTTCGTCTTCGTGTCCGGCTATGCCGAGGATGCATTCGCCAGGAACCTGCCGGCCGACGCGCATTTCGGCTTCCTGCCGAAGCCGTTCTCGCTCAAGCAACTGGCGACGATCGTCAAGGACGTGCTTGAGTCCTAAAGCGCGTCGCGTCGAAACGGATTCATGCGCCGCGCTTTAGGTCTTGTTTTTATGCATGTCGTTTTCCCAAAACCGCGCTCACTTTTGGGCGACATGCATTGATTCTGCGCGCCCCAGTGACCGGTCTTGCACAACGCCGTGACAGCGCCATGATTGTGGATGAAACGGCAAGCGGGCTTGGGGGAGCAGCGGTTGACGCCACACATCGAGGCAGACAAGGGCGACTACGCCGAGACAGTGCTGTTGCCGGGTGATCCGCAGCGTGCGGAATGGATGGCGAAGACATTTCTGGAAGCGCCGCGCCGCGTCAATCGCCGACGCGGTGCTCTGGGCTTTACCGGCCTGTTTCGCGGCCGGCCCATCAGCATTCAGTCGACGGGTATCGGCGTTTCATCGTTCCTGATCTATGTCCATGAGTTGCTTGACTATTATGGCGTCAGAACACTGATCCGCACCGGCACCTGCGGCGGCCTCAGCGACGAGGTAAAGCTGCGCAGCCTGGTGATCTCGCAAATGGCACGGCCGGAAAACACGGAGAGCGGTCAGGTCTTTGGCCTTTACGGAGCTGATACCGGCCCGGATCCGGCGCTGCTTGCTTGCGCCTTGGCCAAGGCGGCCGAACTCGGCATCGACCACCACGCCGGGCTGACAGCCTGCACCGACATATTTTACCATCCTGAAGCGCGCACCCGCTATGCCGAAGCAAGGGCGCTCGGGGCGCTGGCCGTGGACATGGAAACCAGTGCGCTCTACCGCATCTCGGCGCATTTCGGCGCAAGGGCCTTGTCGCTGCTGACCGTCGTCGACAATCTGGTTACCGGCGAACAGGCCGACTATTCCGAACGCCAGGCGCTTTTCGCCGATATGAGCCGGCTGGCGCTCGAAATCGCTAGGGAAGGGCGCTAGGCCGCTTCCCGCCGGCGCGGGACCCTACAGGGTTCCGCGTCGTTCGGGCCTCGCAGTCTCAGGCCCCAACCGGCTGGCCGTCCTTGCGGCGGATGGCGACGACCGATGGCCGCGGCGGCTGGCCGTCCTTGAAATCCGGCCACAACGACTGTGCCTTGTCGAGCGTTTCGGCATCCTCCGAGGGATGCTGGACCGAAAGGAACAGCGTCGTGCCATCCGGCGTGAAGCAAGGGCCGGTCGCTTCCGCGCCATGCGGGCAGGTGAACAGCAGCTTTGGCAGGCCACGCGCCGGACCTTCCGTGTCGACGCCATAGACGCCGTCCGGAAGGTCGAAATCATTAGCGCCGTCGGTCGCCACCCACAGCCGTCCGGCCGGATCGAAGGTGATGTTGTCGGGGCAGACGAACCAGCCATTGTCCGACGTGTCGGGATGGAAGGTGGCGCCGACTTTCGCGTCCTTGGGATTGCCGCAGAGCACGAACAGGTCCCATGCATATTTCTCGGCGGTGTGGTCGGCGTCAGCGCCTCGGCCGCCGGGCGGGATCAGCTCGACTATGTGGCCCCAGAGGTTTTCGGGCCGCGTGTTGGCCGGATTGACCTTGGATTCGTCGCGCTTCTTGTTTTTGGTCATGACGGCGTAGACGCGGCCGGTGACCGGATTGGTCTCGATGTCCTCCGGCCGGTCCATCGGGGTCGCGCCGAGGGCATCCGCGGCAAGGCGCGTCTTCAACAGCACTTCGGCCTGGTCGGCAAAGCCGTTCTCGGCGGTGAGCTTGCCTTGGCCGTGAACCAGCGGCAGCCAGGTCATCGAGCCATCGGCATCGTAACGGGCGACCGATAGCACGCCATCGTCCAGAAGGCCGCTGCTGGAAGCCGGATTCGCCTTGTCGTAGGCCTTGTTCGAGACGTAGCGGTACATGTATTCGAAATAGTCGTCGTCGCCCATGTAGACGACGATGCGGCCGTCCTTGTTGAGGACGACGGTCGAGGCCTCGTGCGACATGCGGCCAAGGGCCGTGCGCTTCACCGGCTTTGAGTGGGGATCATAAGGGTCGATCTCGACGACCCAGTCGAAGCGGTTCGGCTCGTTCGGCTCCTTGTCGATGTTGAAGCGGTCATGGAAACGGCCACGGCCATAGATGTCGGAGCCGTCGAAGCCGTAGCGGTCGAGAATGTCAGCGGCCGGCGCCTTTTTCGGGTCGCCGCCGAACAGGTCGGAAACGCCTTCCTCGCAGGTCAGCACGGTGCCCCAGGGGGTGAAGCCGCCGCTGCAATTGTAGCTGGTGCCGAGCACTTTTGTGCCGGTCGCGTCGGTGGACGTCTTGAGCAGCGCATGGCCTGCCACCGGTCCGGAAACCGTCATTTCGGTGGTGGCGGTGATGCGGCGGTTGAGCGGGCTGTCCTCGACCGTTTGCCACTTGCCGTCCTTGAACATGATTTCAACGATCGAATGACCCATCGCCGCCAGGCCGAGATCGACCTGTTCCTTGCTCATCGTCTTGCCGGCGTTGTCTTCGGTCATGCCGGGGAACATCACGTTGGGCGAGATGTATTCGTTATTGACGCAAAGCAGGCCATGGTCGGAGTTCACCGAACCCTTGGGCAACGGCAGGAAGGCGATGTAATCGCAGTTGTAGCCGAAGCGCTTTTCCTGTTCGGCGGCTGGAACCGTGTTACCGTCGAAAACCGGCAGGCCGGCGACAAGCGGATCGCCCCAGCGTGCGACAACAGTTGTTTCGTAACCTTCCGCGGCGGCGTGGGTCTTGTCATAGACGCGCTTCAGCTCGGGAAAACCGAGCGTGGAAAGTGCCGCAGCCGCATGTGTTTCGCCGGCAAACAACGAGCCGACAAAGCTGCCGCCGGCGATCAACGCACCGGAAGCAAGGCTGCCTTTCAGGAGGGTCCGGCGCGAGACGCGCTCGGCGATGATATCGCGAATGACAGGGGAGGATGAAGACGGGAAGTCGGCCATGTGTCTGCCTCTCGATGTGGATGGGTGACGGCGCAACGCTGCCCTATCCAGTTTCGGCAACATCCAGATGACATGAGAAGGCGGACACGGCTTGTGGCTGCATGGAGGCGGCGCCGTTGCCAGGGAAAGGCCTACTGATTGGCTCCCTTGGTACAGGTCGAGGCGGTGAAGGCGCCGTCGGGCTGCTTCATGATGATGTCGAAGGAGGGCGGGCTCTGGCCGTCCAGCGTTGCCTGGGTCATCGACAGCGCGTTGCCGCCGGCGGTGTAGCCGCCGAGCGGCCCCAGCCAGGAGATCACGCCGTTTGCGTCCATCTGGTAATTATAGCCCTGTTGGACGGTCCCGAAAGTGACGGGGCCCGTATAGACATTTCCCTTGATGGTGATGTCGCCGAGGTTGATGAACATGCCGAGCAGGTAGACTTCGCAGTGATAGGTGCCATCGGGCATCTTGCCGTCACTGAAGTCGGCCCGTGCTGCGCCGGTCGCAGTCGCCAGAAACACTATGCCGATCAAAATGCGTGAAATCAGGGATGCCATGACGTTGCTCGGTTAAGGAGCGAGCTTGCCCTATTTTTGCGCCTCGCCGCAACATTTTGTCGTCCGCGACCCGGCGCGTTGAGGCCAAAATCTAGGCGTTTGGTAAAATTGGGCGAAAATTAGGCAGATGCCTTGTGCGCTGCGCAAATTTCCCTCAACCATTTTTTAACCGGCTCTCTTTGGTTTGTTCGATCTAATATAATAACGGGCTGATAACGTTTGGTTATTTTCCACTTTTCAACGTCCCCGCAGCGGTTGGCATGGGGGTTGCATTGTATTGTCGTGGTGCAATCAACCAGCTTGGGAGTCTTCCGTATGAGGGGTAATTTCTCGACAATAACAAAAATGTTTTCGGCGAGCGTTGTTGCCGCCGGTCTGTTGATGTCGGCTCCCGCCAGGGCGGCCGAGGACACGATCAAGGTCGGCATTCTCCATTCGCTGTCGGGGACTATGGCGATTTCGGAGACGACGCTGAAGGACGCGATGCTGATGCTCATCGAGCAACAGAACGCCAAGGGCGGCCTGCTCGGCAAGAAGCTCGAGGCCGTCGTCGTCGATCCGGCTTCCAACTGGCCGCTGTTCGCCGAGAAGGCGCGCGAGCTGATTTCGAAGGACAAAGTTGCGGCTGTGTTCGGCTGCTGGACGTCGGTGTCGCGCAAATCGGTGCTGCCGGTGTTCTCCGAACTCGACAACATCCTGTTCTATCCCGTCCAGTATGAGGGCGAGGAAAGCGAGCGCAACGTCTTCTACACCGGTGCGGCTCCGAACCAGCAGGCCATTCCGGCCGTCGACTATCTGATGAGCAAGGATGGCGGCTCGGTGAAGCGTTGGGTGCTGGAAGGCACCGACTACGTCTATCCGCGCACCACCAACAAGATTCTCGAAGCCTATCTGAAATCCAAGGGCGTCGCGGCCGAGGACATCATGACCAACTATACGCCGTTCGGTTTCTCGGACTGGCAGACGGAAGTCTCGGCGATCAAGAAATTCGGTTCGGCCGGCAAGAAGACCGCTGTCGTCTCGACCGTCAACGGCGATGCCAATGTGCCGTTCTACAAGGAACTCGGCAACCAGGGCATCAAGGCTGAGGACATCCCGGTCATGGCCTTCTCGGTCGGCGAGGAAGAACTGGCCGGTCTCGACACCAAGCCGCTGGTCGGCCATCTCGCCGCCTGGAACTATTTCGAGAGCGTCAACACGCCTGAGAACAAGAAGTTCATCTCCGACTGGCACAAGTTCATCAAGAACAACAAGCGCACCACCAACGACCCGATGGAAGCCCACTATATCGGCTTCAACATGTGGGTGAAGGCGGTTGAGAAGGCCGGCACCACCGATCCGGACAAGGTCATCGATGCCATGATCGGCGTTTCGGTGCCGAACCTTACCGGCGGCTATTCGACGATGATGCCGAACCACCACATCACCAAGCCTGTCCTGATCGGCGAAATCCAGGCCAATGGCCAGTTCCAAACGGTTTCGAAGACGCCGGGCCTTGTGATGGGCGACGAATGGTCCGACTACCTGCCGGATTCCAAGGACCTGATCTCCGATTGGCGCGCGCCGCTCAGCTGCGGCAACTTCAACGTCAAAACCGGCAAGTGCGGCGGCAAGGGCACGAACTGATCCTCCCGGGCTGGACCTCCGGGTCCATGTCCAAGACCGCGCGCGTCCGGACGGTTCCTCCACCGTCCGGACGCCCACTTCAACGTTCAAGGGTCACCAAAAACCGATGAAGATCTTCCACGCGATGGGCCTGACGCTCTTGTTCCTGCTGACGACGCTGTCGTCTTCGGGCGCTGCGGAAGCCGATCTGCGTGCCATCATTGCCAAATTCGCGACAGTAACCGACTTTTCCGAGACGGGAGCTGTAGTTCAAGAGTTGACGGCCACAGGCGATCCGGCAGTCGAACGTCCGCTTGCTGCATTGGCGGATGGCAATCTTTACGTTCGTACCGCCGACTCGATGGTGTTTGTCGGCAAGGAAGGCGACGAGAACGTCCAGCTTTTCGATCCGCTGAGCGGCGAGGCAGCGGGCGAGGCCTCCCAGGACGACATCACCCAGATCAGCGTCAACAACACCTTGCGCCGCGCCATCCGAGATGCATTGGGCACATTGACGCTCGGTTCGAAGGATCCGACTGTCCGCATCGCCGCCGCCGACACCATGTTCAAGACGCCGGACGCCACAAATATCGGACCGCTCGACGCAGCGATCGCCAGTGAAAGCGTGGCGAGCGTCAAGGCCCTGCTCGAACAGGCCCGCGCCGCCTCGGTTCTTGTCTCCGACCGGCCTGATGCAGACAAGCTGGCGGCCATCGCACTGGTCGGCGCGCGCGGCGACCGCGACGCGGTTTCGCTGCTCACTTCGGTCGAGGCCAATGCCTCGGGAGCCGTGAAGGAAGCGGCGACGGCCGCGATCGCCAGCATCAACTCGACGCTGGCTTTCTGGGATGTAGGTCAGAACATCTGGTACGGCATCTCGCTGGGCTCGGTGCTGCTGCTCGCGGCGATCGGGCTCGCCATCACCTTCGGCGTCATGGGCGTCATCAACATGGCGCACGGCGAGATGGTCATGCTTGGCGCCTACACCACCTTCGTCGTCCAGCAGGTGATCCGCACGTCCTTTCCCGGCCTGTTCGACTGGTCGCTGGTGATCGCGCTGCCGCTTGCCTTTCTGGTCTCGGCGCTGGTTGGCCTGATCATCGAGCGCGGCGTCATCCGCTTCCTCTACGGCCGGCCGCTGGAGACGCTTCTGGCGACCTGGGGCGTGTCGCTGATCCTGCAGCAGGCGGTGCGCTCGATCTTCGGGCCGACCAACCAGGAGGTCGGCAACCCCTCGTGGATGTCAGGGTCGTTCAACGTTGGTCAGCTCGCCATCACCTGGAACCGTCTGTGGATCCTGGTCTTCGCGCTCACCGTCTTCGGCCTGCTGCTCTACGTCATGAAGCGCACGCCCTGGGGCTTGCAGATGCGTGCCGTCACCGCCAACCGGCGCATGGCGGCCTCGATGGGCATCAGGACGCCATGGGTCGACGCGCTGACTTTCGCGCTCGGATCCGGCATTGCCGGCATCGCCGGCGTGGCGCTCAGCCAGATCGACAACGTCTCGCCCAATCTCGGCCGCGGCTACATCATCGACAGCTTCATGGTCGTGGTCTTCGGTGGTGTCGGCAATCTCTGGGGCACGCTGGTCGGCGCCTTTTCGCTCGGCATCGTCAACAAGTTCCTCGAGCCCTATGCCGGCGCCGTGCTCGGCAAGATCGTCGTGCTGGTGCTGATCATCCTGTTCATCCAGAAACGCCCGCGCGGCCTGTTCGCGCTCAAGGGCAGGGCGGTGGAAGCATGATTGCCGGACGCTTCTTTGCCGCCGGCGCGGACCACCGCATCGCCATCACCATCTTCGTCCTGCTGGCGGTGGCCATCGTCGTGCCGCTGCTCAACCTGGCGGTGTCGCCGGCGAGCGCGTTCTACATCCCGTCCTATATCGTGGCGCTGACCGGCAAGTATCTCTGCTATGCGTTGCTGGCGCTCGCGCTCGACCTGGTCTGGGGCTATTGCGGCATCCTTTCGCTTGGCCACGGCGCCTTCTTCGCGCTCGGCGGCTACGCGATGGGCATGTATCTGATGCGCCAGATCGGCTCGCGCGGCGTCTATGGTAACCCGATCCTGCCTGACTTCATGGTCTTCCTGAACTACAAGGAATTGCCCTGGTTCTGGTACGGCTTCGACCATTTCTGGTTCGCCGGTCTCATGGTGCTTGCGGTGCCCGGCCTGCTCGCCTTCGTCTTCGGCTGGTTCGCCTTCCGCAGCCGCGTCACCGGCGTCTATCTCTCCATCATCACCCAGGCGATGACCTATGCGCTGCTGCTTGCCTTCTTCCGCAACGACATGGGCTTCGGCGGCAACAATGGCCTGACCGATTTCAAGGATATTCTGGGCTTCAACGTACAGGCCGACGCGACGCGTTCGGCGCTGTTTGCCGCGAGCGCGGTGATGCTCGCGCTCGCCGTGTTCATCACCTGGGCGATCGTCGGCTCCAAATACGGCAAGCTCTTGATGGCGGTGCGCGACGCCGAGAGCCGCACGCGCTTCCTCGGCTGGCGGGCGGAGAACGTAAAGCTGTTCGCCTTCACCGTATCGGCCGTCATGGCCGGCATTGCCGGTGCGCTCTATGTGCCGCAGGTCGGCATCATCAATCCCGGTGAGTTCGAGCCGTCCAATTCGATCGAGGTGGTGATCTGGGCGGCCGTCGGCGGGCGCGGCACCATCGTCGGGCCTATCATCGGCGCGCTGCTGGTCAATGCCGGCAAATCCTGGTTCACCGGCGTGCTGCCGGAGCTCTGGCTGTTCGCGCTCGGCGGACTGTTCGTCGCCGTCACGCTGCTTTTGCCGAAGGGCATCATCGGTATGTGGGATAGCTGGCGCGGCAATGCGAAGGCGTTGCGCGCAGCCTCTGCCGCTGAAGAAGCCGGCACCGAGGTTGCCCTGGCGACCGCGACCTCGAAGCCCGCTCGCTCGCCGGCGAGAAATCCAGGCGAATGGTCCTGGTCCGACCCTGAGCCGCAGGCGGCGGAGTAGGCGACCATGAGCAAATCGAACACCATCCTCTATCTCGACGGCGTCTCGGTCTCCTTCGACGGCTTTCGCGCCATCAACAATCTGTCGCTGGTGCTCGACAAGGGTGAGATGCGCGCCATCATCGGCCCCAATGGCGCCGGAAAGACGACGATGATGGACATCGTCACCGGCAAGACGCGGCCCGACGAGGGCGAAGTGTTCTTCGACGGCCAGGTCGATCTCACCAGGCATGACGAGGCCGAGATTGCCATGATGGGCATCGGTCGCAAATTCCAGAAGCCGACGGTCTTCGAAAGCCACACGATCGAAGAAAACCTGATGTTGGCACTGAAAGGCCCGCGTTCGATCTTCCCGGCGCTCTTTCATCGCCGCTCGGCCGCCGAGGCGCGGCAGATCGACGACATTCTCGGCATCATCCGGCTGGGCGACAAGCGCCATGAGCTGGCGGCCAATCTCAGCCACGGCCAGAAACAGTGGCTGGAGATCGGCATGCTGTTGGCGCAGGATCCAAAGCTGCTTTTGGTCGACGAGCCGGTGGCCGGTATGACCGATGCCGAGACCGAGGAGACCGCGCGGCTGCTCAAGGACATTGCGCGCGACCATTCGGTCATCGTCGTCGAGCACGACATGCATTTCGTGCGCGAACTCGGCGTCAAGGTGACCTGCCTGCACGAGGGCTCGGTGCTGTCGGAAGGCACACTCGATTTCGTTTCGGCCGACGAGCGCGTCGTCGAAGTCTATCTGGGGAGATGAGCATGGTTTGGCGAGTTCAATTCCATCGCTTCGATCTGTCGTTTCTCCGATTCTGGAAAAGGCGCTGAGACATGCTCGAAGTTTCAAACGCCACGCTCCATTACGGTGCCGCCCAGGCGCTGCGTGGCGTTTCGCTGAAGGCGGGCGCCGGCAAGATCACTTGCGTGCTCGGCCGCAACGGCGTCGGCAAGACCAGTTTGATGAGATCGATCGTCGGCCACCACCGGCTGACGAGCGGAAGCGTTGCCTTCGAGGGGAAGGCGCTCGACCGGAGCGCGGCGTATGACCGCGCCCGGTCGGGCATCGCTTTCGTACCGCAGGGCAGGGAGATCTTTCCCCTGCTCACGGTGCGCGAAAACCTGGAATCGGGTTTTGCCCCGTTGAAGCGTGCCGACCGCAACGTGCCGGCGCATGTCTTCGAACTGTTTCCGGTGCTGAAGCAGATGCTCGGCCGCCGTGGCGGCGATCTTTCCGGCGGTCAGCAGCAGCAACTGGCCATCGGCAGGGCACTGGTCATGCGGCCGAAGCTGCTGGTCCTCGATGAGCCGACGGAAGGCATCCAGCCATCGATCATCAAGGACATCGGTCGCGCCATCCGTTACCTGCGCGACCAGGCCGGCATTGCGGTGCTGCTGGTCGAACAGTATCTCGACTTCTGCCGCGAACTCGCCGATGAGGTCAACATCATGGACCGGGGCCAGATCGTCCATACTGGCCCGGCGGAAGATTTAGATCGCGCTGATGTGCGAAAGTTCCTTACCGTCTAGAATCGGTGCTGGATTTCGACTGACAATCCAAAATCTTTGGCAAGTCCAATATTTCTTCCATCCGGCGATCTGCATCTCTGGTGCACCAGAGGCTGCATGCTAGTCTTTTGTTGGCTTTGTGAGTCGGCCGCTTCCGTATCAGTCTGGTTATCGCAGATCGAGGGCGCGGCGAAGGCCGGGCAAGTTCCACGCAAGCAAGGCTTCCTAGCTTCCCCCTCTGCGATCTCTGTCGTTCAACGCGTTTGGGCACACAGGCTAAGGGACAGCCATGGAACGTTACGTCGAGGACTACCAGAAGCGGCGGCTTACCGAACGCGTCGACATCATCGCCGCCATCAACATCCTGAGATCACAGGGCTGCGACTACGACGACCTGATCGAGGAGATCACCAAGGTGTTCTACGTCGATCTCGATACTTTCAATGAAATCGTCATGGCGGCATAAGCCGCCTTCGCTTAAGCGCGTCGGGTGACGCGCTTAAGGCCTTTGATTTTATTCGTGTCGTAGCGTGCGATCAGCTCGCGCGCCGGAATGGAGAAGCGGTGACGCGGTTGCGGCCGCCGCGCTTTGCGTCGTAGAGCGCCCTGTCGGCGGCGCTGAGCACCTTGTCGAAGCTGATGCCGTCTTTGCTGCCGAACGCAAACCCGGCACTGACCGTGCAGGTCAGGGATCCCGTCTCGGTTTCGATCAGGCGCGTCGCGAAGGCGGCCCGGATGCGCTCGGCCGCTTCCTCGACCGTCTCCGGCAGGGTGCGCTTCAGCACCAGCGCGAATTCCTCGCCGCCCATGCGTGCGGCAACGTCGGTCTGGCGAAGATTGCCGGCGAGTTCCCCAGCAAACACCTTCAGCACCTCGTCGCCCGCCGCGTGGCCGAATTCGTCGTTGATGGCTTTGAAATTGTCGAGGTCGAAGACGATCACGGCGGTAAAGGCGCCGACGGGGACATGGCCATGCAGGTCGAACAGCGCACGCCGGTTGAGCAGGCCGGTCAGGGGATCGGTCAAAGCATTGCGGCGGTGGTGCCTGGCCAGGCGCCCCTGGTTGAGCGCAAGCGACAGGGCGCCGATACCCGTCATGCTTGCGATGACGACGATGAGGCTCAATTCCTCGGCCCAGTTGCTGGGCGCATGGCCGAGAACCAGCTTTCCGTCCTCAATAAGAACCATGGCACAGAGCGCGAAGGACGTGGCCGTGGCTGCATAGAGTGCGGTGAGGCCGATCGTCAGGGCAGGGGCTTCGTCGCGGCCTTTCCAGTATTCGAGCGCTGTCGCGACCAGGAGCAGGGCGGCGAACAGGTTCTCGAACATGAAGCCGAGGCCGTCATAACCCAGAGCCATGGCAGGCAGCGCTATCGCCAGCGAAACGCAGCCCCACAGTGCCCGCGGCAGCGGCGAGCCGCCCGTTCTGAACTGGTAGGCCGCACCCAGCATGGTCGAGAAACCGAGCAGCAACAAAGCGAGCGTGGCTATGCCGAGCACGCGCCCGGGCATATCGATATAGGCGTCATAGACAAAGATATCGCCAACCACGAACACTAGGCTGACCGCCCATGTCAGCAGGAACTTTTCCGAGCGGGCGGTCAACCACATGCCGAACAATGTCAGGCTCAGGCAAGCGGCGGAGAAACCGACAGCCAGCAGAAGTGAAGTGTAGTCGAGCGACATGCCCCTCTTTCCCTGCCGGCGGCGACTCCAGCTCTGCGGCTTGGCATCGTCGCATTCATGCGGCAAGGAAGTGTCGATAAGGTTACGATGGAGGCGAAGATGCTACGCATAGGCGCTTTGCTACGCGCAAAACGCATAGATGATGCGCTTTCAGCATGTAGCCGGACCGCTGCGGATGGTTGTCAGTCGGCTACCCGTTTCATCAGCGCCATCGCGCCGAAGGGGGCACGCACCTTGCCCTCGGTTATGAAGTAGACGAAGACGTCGCGTGGTTGCACCGGTGCGTCCGTGGCGGGATCGGCGCGCCGCAAATCGCGCGGCTGCTTGCCCTCAGCCCATGTTTTTACCCGCGCCGCCCATTCGTCGAGGCCCTTTGGCGTGTAGCAATCGGGATTGTCGTCGGAACCCGTCTGCAGCCGTGCATAGACGAAGTCACCGGTGACATCGGCGATATCAGGATATTTGGCATGGTCGGCATAGACGATCGCCGCCTTGTACTTGCGGGCAAGCGCTGCGAATTCCGGCACGATGAAACTGTCGTTGCGGACTTCGAGTGCATGGCGCAGCGCGACGCCATCCTGCTTTTCCGGCAGCAGTTTCAAAAAGGCTTCGAAATCGTCCGGATCGAATTTTTTCGTCGGCGCAAACTGCCACAGGATCGGCCCGAGCTTGTCGCCAAGTGCGGCAACACCGGAGCCGAGGAAGCGAGCTATCGATTCGCCGGCTTCGCCCAGCACGCGGCGGTTGGTGACGAAGCGGTTGCCTTTCAGCGAATAAACGAAACCGTCCGGCGCTTCGCTGGCCCATTTGACGAAGGTCGGCTCCTTGAAGCTGGAATAGTAGGTGCCGTTGACCTCGATGCTCGGCACCTGCCGGCTGGCATATTGCAGCTGCTTGGCCTTCGACAGTTTGTCCGGATAGAAGGACGTGTCCCAGGGCTCGAAGGTCCAGCCGCCCATGCCGGAGCGGATTGTTCCCGATTTGCTCATGGACTTCTCCTCCAAAGTGTTTTGTCATGAGGGGCTTGCGTTGGTAAAAAACGATCCGCGACCGGCAATTTCGGTCAAGTGGGTGGTGACCGATCCGGGGGAAAGATTGTCGGCGTCCCGGAGGGGTAAAGGTCCTTCCGCAGCCGCATGACGCGAAACTGATTTCCGTCCTCGACGATGTCGTACAGAGCCTTGATCGGCTGATAGCGTGCGCGGCGATAGTCGTGCAGCATCACGATCGTCTCGGCATGACAAAGCAGCGTCGCCATGAACGCGCATTCCATGCGGCGCCGGCCGTCGATGAAGATAAAATCGAATTTGCGCTTCAGGCTCAGCGGCCAGGTGGAATAGTTGAGCTCCGGATCGCGGTCGCCAAACATCGGACCCCGCAGGTCCAGGCAGATCGGATGGAAACCGCTCCACTGCGGCAGCTGCGGCAGAAGTTGATCGAGGAACGGCTGGCTGTCCTCGATCGAAAAGAGATTGTCGATGGCCAGTCGGTCCCTCATCTCAAGGATAGCCAGCGTCGTGTGGCCCGTGCCCCACTCCAGATAGGCGCGCGTGTCAGGCTTCACATGTTGCAGCAGGATGCGCTGGAACTCGGACAAATAGTCGGCGCCATAAGCATGCGACGAGCGGACCACGCCAGCCAAGGTCAGTTTATTTTCGATAGCGCTTCCGGCCAGCATTCACATCGCCTTCGCCATGTCGACGAGCACCCATCCTGGCCGGTAGGGATTGGGCCGGCGACCCGTTTCGCGATAGCCGTAAGCAAGATAGAGCGCGATGTTCCGTTCCATCTTCGCATTGGTGCAGAGCCGAATCTCCGACAGGCCCCACAGCCGAGTCTGCTGATCCGCGTGATTGAGCAGCTTTGTGCCAAAACCCTTGCCCTGGAAGGCGGGCGACACCGCGACGGAGAAGATCATCGCGTAATCCTCGTGCCGCTCCAACGTAAGCGCTCCAGCCAGTTTATCGCCGCTCTCCAGCAGCCAGACCTCGCCGCGCGCGATGCGAGGCGCGTAGTCCTCAGTCACCGGGATCGGCGGCGCGTCCAACAAAGCAGTGTAAGGCGCATAGGCTGCCGCAGTCAGCGAGACAACGGTTTGCAGATCGCCGGCAACCGCTCTTTGGATGGTCATTTCAAAGTCTCCCCAGGCGCGAACCGGTTCGGCCATCACTCCGCCGCTTCGCGTTTGCCTCCGGGGCGCCGCTCCAGCAATTCCTTGAGGAACTGGCCAGTGTAGCTGCGCTTCTCGCGCACGATCGCTTCCGGCGTGCCCTGGGCGACCAGCTCGCCGCCGCCGTCACCCCCTTCGGGGCCGAGGTCGAGAACCCAGTCGGCGGTCTTGATCACTTCGAGATTGTGCTCGATAACCACCACCGTGTTGCCCTGGTCGACCAGTTCGTGCAGCACTTCCAATAGTTTGGCGACGTCGTGGAAATGCAGGCCGGTGGTCGGCTCGTCGAGGATGTAGAGCGTCTTGCCGGTCGCCTTGCGCGACAATTCCTTGGCCAGCTTGATGCGCTGCGCCTCGCCGCCCGAAAGCGTCGTCGCCTGCTGGCCGATATGGATGTAGCCGAGGCCAACCTGCTTCAGCGTGTCGAGCTTGTCGCGCACACCGGGCACGGCGGCGAAGAAGTCGACGCCTTCCTCGACCGTCATGTCGAGCACGTCGGCGATCGACTTGCCCTTGAACTGCACGTCGAGCGTCTCTCTGTTGTAGCGCTTGCCGTGGCAGACGTCGCAGGTGACGTAGACGTCGGGCAGGAAGTGCATCTCGATCTTGATGACGCCGTCGCCCTGGCAGGCCTCGCAGCGGCCGCCCTTGACGTTGAAGGAGAAGCGGCCCGGCTGGTAGCCGCGCGCCTTGGCTTCCGGCAGGCCGGCGAACCAGTCGCGGATCGGCGTGAAGGCGCCGGTATAGGTGGCAGGGTTCGACCGTGGCGTACGGCCGATCGGCGACTGGTCGATGTCGATGACCTTGTCGAGGAATTCCAGGCCTTCGATGCGGTCATGCTCGGCGGGATGCTCGCGCGACCCCATAATGCGACGCGAGGCCGCCTTGAACAGCGTCTCGATCAGGAAGGTCGACTTGCCGCCGCCCGACACACCGGTGACGGCGGTGAAGGTGCCGAGCGGAATTTCGGCGGTGACGTTCTTCAGATTGTTGCCGCGCGCGCCGACGATCTTCAGGCGCCGGTTCTTTTTCGCCTCCCGCCGCACGCCGGGCGTTGCCACTTCGAGCGCGCCCGACAGATACTTGCCGGTGATCGAATTGGGATTGGCCATCACTTGCTGCGGCGTACCCTGGGCGATGATCTCGCCGCCATGGATGCCTGCGGCCGGACCCATGTCGACGACATAGTCGGCGTGCAGGATGGCGTCCTCATCGTGTTCGACGACGATCACCGTGTTGCCGATGTCGCGCAGGTGCTTCAGCGTGTCGAGCAGACGCGCATTGTCGCGCTGATGCAGACCGATCGACGGCTCGTCCAGCACATAAAGCACGCCGGTCAGGCCCGAACCGATCTGCGAGGCTAGCCGGATGCGCTGGCTTTCGCCGCCCGACAGCGTGCCGGAATTGCGCGACAGGGTCAGATAGTCGAGCCCGACATCGTTGAGGAAGCGCAGGCGCTCGCGGATTTCCTTGAGCACGCGCACCGCGATCTCGTTCTGCTGGTCGTTGAGATGTGGCGGCAGGTCCGTGAACCACTGGTCGGCCTTGCGGATCGAAAGCTCGGTGACTTCGCCGATATGCTTGCCGGCAATCTTCACCGCCAACGCTTCAGGCTTCAGCCGGTAGCCCTTGCAGACCGGGCAAGGCGTCGCCGACATGAAGCGCTCGATCTCCTCGCGCATCCAGGCGGATTCGGTCTCTTTCCAGCGCCGCTCGAGATTGGGAATGACGCCTTCGAAGGTCTTGGTCGTCTTGTAGGAGCGCAGCCCGTCATCATACTGGAAGGTGACTTCGCGCTCGCCAGTGCCGCGCAGGATCGCGTCCTGGGCTTCCGTGCTCAGATCCTTGAACTTGTCGCCGAGCTTGAAGTTGTAAGCCTTGCCCAATGCCTCGAGCGTCTGCACGTAATAGGGCGAGGTCGATTTCGCCCATGGGCTGACGGCGCCGTCGCGCAGCGACACGTTCTCGTCGGGCACGACGAGATTGGGGTCGATGGCGCGCTGACTGCCGAGACCGTCGCAGGTCGGGCAAGCGCCGAACGGGTTGTTGAACGAGAACAGCCGCGGCTCGATTTCGGGAATGGTGAAGCCGGAGACCGGACAGGCGAATTTTTCGGAGAACAGGATGCGCTCATGCGTCTCGTTCTTCGACTTGTTGACCGAATCCTCGCCGGTCTGGCTGGAATCGAGCGGCTTGTCGGCAAACTCGGCCACCGCTAGCCCCTCGGCGAGCTTCAGCGCAGTTTCGATAGAGTCGGCAAGACGCGTGGCCAGATCGCCGCGCACGACGATGCGGTCGACGACGACGTCGATATCGTGCTTGTATTTTTTATCGAGCGCCGGAACGTCTGCGATCTCATAGAAGACGCCGTCGACCTTGACGCGCTGAAAACCCTTCTTCTGCAGTTCCAGCAGCTCCTTGCGGTATTCGCCCTTGCGGCCGCGCACGATCGGCGCGAGCAGGAACAGGCGGGTGCCTTCCTCGACCGCCAGCACGCGGTCGACCATCTGGCTGACCGTCTGGCTCTCGATCGGCAGGCCGGTGGCCGGCGAATAGGGGATGCCAACACGCGCGAACAGCAGGCGCATATAGTCGTAGATCTCGGTGACGGTGCCGACCGTCGAGCGCGGGTTCTTCGACGTGGTCTTCTGCTCGATGGAGATGGCAGGCGACAGCCCGTCGATCTGGTCGACGTCGGGCTTCTGCATCATTTCGAGGAATTGCCGGGCATAGGCCGACAGGCTCTCGACATAGCGGCGCTGGCCCTCGGCGTAGATGGTGTCGAAGGCGAGCGACGATTTGCCGGAGCCCGACAGGCCGGTCATGACGATCAGGCTGTCACGCGGCAGGTCGAGATCGACGTTCTTCAGATTGTGTTCGCGCGCCCCGCGAATGGAAAGGAATTTATGGTCGGCCATCGCCGGTCGCCGCCTCAGATCTGGAATTCGTGGGATTGGCGGGATTTTCCCGGCCATCCCCTATGTAGGTGTTTTTGCCGCCACGTCGAGGCCACAATTCCCGACAGAAGTCGTTTAACCGCCTTTCGCGCGAAGGGGCAAGCGAAAAGAACAAAGGCCGAACACGCTCCTGACAAAGCAGTGCAAAAACTGACCTGAACGTAACCTCCCGGCGATCACAATTTTCGGTAACCGGCTATTGATGGTTGACGTGGCCGGCTCACAGGAGCAGTCTCTAACGGTCAAGTGAAGCCGGCCGTCTTTCGATGGCCTCGCCGCCCCAAGGCGGCCTGCGAGACGCCGCAGGCATTAGCGATTTGCGCTTCGCGACGACAATGTCGCAACGGACACAGGAGCGGAGCATGACGCCACCGGATAGTCCCCAAGGGCTCCACATCTCGTTGGAGCTGCGGCAGGCATAAGTGCCAGGGTTTAGCGTTTGCGCCACCCGACAAACCGTGACTTGCCGTATCCCCCAAAAATCAGAGACTGCTAGTCGGATCGTCGGCTGACGCCGCGAAGCATCCGAAATCAAACGCCGGCAGTACACTCCCGGCAAAAACTGGATTTGAGATCCAGAAAAGCCCCGTCCGTTTGCCCAAAGGCACGGCGGGGCTGTTCTTGTGGGGATGGCTGAGTTGTCCGCGGCGGCGGCAACTTATTTCCGTGGCTTGAATCCGCCCGTGGCGACATCGACCCTTATGCTGCCGGAAATCCTGACATCGGTATCGCCGATCTTGAACGTGCCGTTGCCGTTGCTGGGAAGTGCGTCGTCGGGCTCTGGCACGGGGGCGGGCTTGGCGATGCGGTAGTCGCCGGTCACGCCGGGCAGGGCGCCTTTCTGCGGCTGCGCTGAACTGTCGTCGGCAAGTGCCGTGCTGCTCAAAAGGCTGGCAAAAGTAAGCGCGGCGGCGGCGATGATGCGATGCGATGTTCTGGGCGAATGAGTGTCGGTCATCCCGGGATTATAGGGACGTGCCGCCGATGCGGCCAGACCGGTATCGTCAAATCTTCGACAGCGGGCAGGTGCCCGATCCGGCCCTGGCTTTCATGCCGCCTTCTTGCGCGTATCGAAGACGTGGTCGACAATGCCCCATGCCTGCGCCTCCCGCGCCGTCATGAAATGGTCGCGGTCGAGCGTGCGTTCGACCTCTTCATAGCTGCGGCCGCAATGCTGGGCATAGAGTTCGGCCATATGCCGTTTGGTCTTGCCGATGCGCTCGGCATGACGCTGGATGTCCGAGGCCTGGCCCTGGAAGCCGCCGAGCGGCTGGTGCAGCAGGATGGTGGCGTTCGGCAGCGCAATGCGGCGCCCCGCCGTGCCGGCCATCAGCAGGAACGACCCCATCGAGGCGGCAAAGCCCATGCACACGGTCGATACCGGGCAGCTGATATATTGCATCGTGTCGTATATGGCGAAGCCGCTGGTCACCACGCCGCCCGGCGAGTTGATGTAGAGCGAGATTTCCTTGTCGGGATTGTCGGACTCGAGCGACAAAAGCTGCGCGCAGACAAGTGCTGAGACATCGTCGTTGATCTCGCCGTTGATGAAGACGATGCGCTCGCGCAACAACCGCGAGAAAATGTCGAAGGCACGTTCGCCGCGGCTCGATTGCTCGATCACCATCGGCACCAGACTGGCAATACCGCTCATTTTTCGTCTCCGATTTCCGTATTTATGCCGCGCGCAGCAGAAGGTGCGGCGTGTTGGCGGCGATAGGCGTTCCGGCTCCGCGCAAGCCGAGCGGAAGCCGGCAGCCGGCGCCCGCCATGGCGACAGCAGGCATCGCCTTGCGGGCAAAGCCGTCATGGACAATGCGCAAATGCGTGCCGCCGGAAACGGTGCGGGCGAGTGTGAAGGTGACGATACTGTCGAGCGGATCCTGCCGCGTGGCATCGCGTGGCTGCTCGCGCCAGGAATAGCGCAGCAGGTGCTCCGCCTCGGCTTCGAGGATTTCGCATTCGATCGCCGTGTCCGGGCCGGCAAAGGTAAAATTGCTGCCGGTCTGTGGTTTGATGTCGTTCGGCATCATCCAGGCCGCGAGCAGTTCCGGCACGGTCAGCGCCCGCCACACTTTCTCGGGCGGCTCGGCGAGATCGTATTCGAACTCGAGCGCATCGGCGGCAATTTCGCTTTGTTCTTTAGCGTTCATTGATCCCGCGTCCTTCGCTGATCCCAAATCCTTCATTGATCCATGTCCTTCAAAACCGTCTTCAGCCTTTCGATGCGCTCCGGCCAGAAGGTCCGGTAGCGTTCGATCCAGGAGAGCAAGGGGGCAAGCCCTTGCGGGTCGGCGCGATAGTAGGCGTTGCGGCCGGCCCGCCGCTCGACCACCAGGCCGGCGCCACGCAGCACCGCCAGGTGCTGCGACACCGCCGGCTGCGAAACCGTCAGGCCGTTGCGCAATTCCGACACGCTCATCTCAGCTGCGGCGAGACGCTCGAAGACGGCGCGGCGCGTCGGGTCGGCCAGGGCGCGGAAAATCTCGGCTTCGATCATGGCAAAAGCATAAGTTGATACTTATCGATTTGGCAAGCGCTGTTTTGAAACCCATATGATGGTCACGGGCATTGCTGCCATTCCTTGACAATCAGCGGCAGTGCATATAGGAACGAAAAGGGAACAAAAACGTTGTGGGAAAAGCCAGCCTTGGCAAGCGGCTGACGTCGGTAGCCTGTAAGGTGCTGCGACAAAATTTTGTTTTCGGATGAGCGCGGAGAAAAATCATGGCGGGTAGCGTCAACAAGGTCATTCTGGTCGGCAATCTCGGCGCGGACCCTGAAATCCGTCGCCTGAACTCGGGCGAGCCGGTCGTCAACATCCGCATCGCCACGTCGGAAAGCTGGCGCGACAAGAATTCGGGCGAGCGCAAGGAAAAGACCGAGTGGCACAATGTCGTCATCTTCAATGAGGGCATCGCCAAGGTGGCCGAGCAGTATCTGAAGAAGGGCATGAAGGTGTATGTCGAGGGCCAGCTGCAGACGCGCAAATGGCAGGACCAGACCGGTGCCGACAAGTACACGACGGAAGTCGTGCTGCAGAAATTCCGCGGCGAGCTGCAGATGCTCGACGCGCGCGGCCAGGGTGAGGGCGGCCAGGTCGGCAGCTATTCCGGTGGCGGCAGCAGCCGCGGTTCCGATTTCGGCCAGTCGAGCCCGAGCGAGAGCTTCAACCGTGGCGGCGGCGCTCCCAGGGGCGGCGGTGGCGGCGGTTCGTCGCGCGAGCTGGACGACGAAATCCCGTTCTGATCGAAAGCAACACCAGGCGGCTGATGTCGCGCGATCGATACACCCCGAGAGTCCTGCATGGACTTTCGGGGTTTTGCATTGTTGATTTGGCCAGACAGCATGCGCGATCAAGGGACGAAAGGACGAGTTCGATGAAGGCACGGGTCAAGTGGGTCGAAGAGCGCACCTTCGTTGGCGAGTCCGGCAGCGGCCACAAAGTGGTGCTGGGAACCGCGTCCGGACCGGAAGGCAAGACGCCGGGGCCGAGCCCGATGGAACTGGTGCTGATCGGCACTGGCGGCTGTTCGGCTTATGATGTCGTGCATATCCTCGAAAAGGGCCGCGAGGCGGTCGAGGACTGCGTGGTCGAACTCGATGCCGACCGGGCCGCGACTGACCCAAAGGTGTTCACGCGCATCCATATGCATTTCATCGTCAAGGGCAGGGCGCTGTCGTCGGACAAGGTTCAACGCGCGATCAATCTTTCGATCGAAAAATACTGCTCGGCTTCCGCCATGATGGCCAAAACGGCAACGATCACACACGACTTTGAAGTGATCGACACGACGGCGAAGTAGGGCAGTAGGGGCTGCCGTTCACCCGGCCATCAATGCCTTGATGCCATCCGCGACGAACTGCACGGCCAGTGCGGCCAGGATGACGCCGAGCAGGCGGGTCAGGATTGAGCGGCCGGTCTGGCCAAGGATGCGGTCGATGCGTTCCGACAGCACGAACACCAGATAAGTGATAGCGAGGCAGACGAAGATGATGCCGACCAGTGCGGCCTGTGCGGCAAAACCTTGAAACGAACCGGAGAGCAGCACCGTCGCCGAAATCGCGCCGGGACCGGCGATCAGCGGGATCGCCAGCGGGAAGGCGGCGATGTTGTGGATCATGTCCTTGGTGATGGCGACGTCGCCGATCTTCTCCTTGCGGTCCTGGCGGCGCTCGAAGACCATTTCGAAGGCGATGAAGAACAGCAGAAAGCCGCCGGCGACGCGGAAGGCCGGCAGCGTGATGCCGAACACCGACAGGATCGAGGCGCCGGCGACCGCGAACAGCGCCATCACCAGGAAGCCGATGATCGAAGCGCGCACCGAAACCTGCTGGCGCTCTTCGCGGTTCATGCCGCGTGTCACGGCGAGGAACAACGGCGCCAGGCCAGGCGGATCGATGGTCACGAGAATGGTGACGAAGGCATTGAATAGGCTGTCGAAACTCGGCATCGCTGACCCCTCCCGCCGGGCCGAGCCCGCGCCCCGATATTGGTAGAGCAAAGCCCGGTCGGTGGGAACTGTCAGGACTGCGAAACTGCGGAGCTTCGTCACGTCAGTCGGCAGCGCTGCAATAAGCCTCGAGGCGATAACCATCCGGGTCGAGGACAAAGGCCGCGTAATAATTCTCATCATAGGCGGCGCGCAGGCCCGGCGCGCCATTGTCGCTGCCGCCTTCGCGCATGGCGCCGGCATGTAACGCGTCGACGCTGTCCCGTGTCGGCGCGGTGAAGCAGGAATGCAGGCCGGATTTTTCGTCCGCCGGCACCGGCCGCGCCGCCTCGTTGACCCATAGCGCGACGCTCTGGGCGCCGTAACCCAATGAGCCCGGCGACTGGCTGAGGCAAGTATAGCCGAGCGGCTTCAGCGCCGCGTCATAGAAGCGCTTCGAGGCGTTGGCGTCGCGGACGCCGATCGAGATATGATCGAACATGGCTTTCTCCATTGTTACAAAGGGTTGTTGGGTCAGGCTGCTATCGTTCGTCGCGCCAGGAATTCGACTTCGAGGTGCCAGTCCGCGCCGTCGTGCGAGCGCTCGCCGAGCCAGCGGAAGGAGTTCTCGGTGATCCGCGAGAAACTCCAGCGCACCGACGAGCCGGTGCCGTCTGCGCCGACCTGCACGATGGTGTCGCCCTCGGCACGGCCGAGTTGGCGGCTGAAGTACTGGTTGCGCGGATCGCTCCAGAAGATGTGCCAGGCGTCCGCGCCGGGATCATAGACCCGCAGCGTCGTTCCGTAGAACGTCCATTTGCCGAGGGAAGGCTGGGCACCGGCGGCCCGCGCGGGCAGGATCCACACGTCCTGGATGGCGCGGCCTTCCAGCACCCAGCCGAAATTCACCTCGCCATGCCCGGTCAGCACGGTGCCATCCTCGAGGTAGCGCGAGGCGTTGAAAGTCCAGGCGCCGACGAAGCGGCCGTAAAGGTTCAGTTTTTCGGCAAGTCCGTCGATCGGGCAGGGACTGTGCAGGGCTTCGGCAAAGGGGTCGGACATGGCGGCGGTCTCTTTCTGTCAGGAGACCGGGAGGAGTAGGCGCCGACGGGGTTCTGGGCTTGGGAAAAATTGCTATATTTCGGCCATGACAGCGACGATCCGCACTCTCGCATCCGGACCCGGCTGGCAGGTGGCGGATGTGGTCTGCACGGCCGGCGTGGGCGACCGGCCGTTCGAGGAAGATCATCAGGATTTCTGCGTCGCGGCAGTGACAAGCGGCACGTTCCGCTACCGTGCGCAACAAGGCACGGCGATGCTGGCGCCGGGCGCGCTTCTGCTTGGCAATTCCGGCACCTGCTATGAATGCGGGCACGAACATGGCAGCGGCGACCGTTGCCTCTCGTTCCATTTCGGACCGGCCTATATGGAACGGATCGTCGCCGGCGTGCCGGGCGCCACGACGCTCGCCTTCGAGGCCCCGCGCCTGCCGCCCTTGCCGGCGCTGGCATCTCTGCTGGCCGAGGCGGAAGCCGCGCGTGAAATGGCCGACAAGGATGCCTTCGAGGAACTTTCCCTGCGCATTGCCGCTGCCGCCGTGGCCACGGTTGCCGGCGCCACACCTGCCAGGCGCGGACCGCGGCGATCGCCTTCGACGCCGGTTTCAACGACCTGTCGACGTTCAACCGCCGGTTTCGACGCGTGATGGGCGAGACGCCACGCGATTATCGCGCCCGCCGATCAAGCAATTCCGGCGCGCGCGTGCCTCGACGGAGGCAAGTTCAATCCGAGGTCGGTCCGCACCAGCCCGGAAGATAGTCCGCGTCCTTGCCCTTGGCGAGCGTCAAGGCATCCTTCATCGCCTTGTCGAAGTTCTTCGTCACCGCATCGCGGTCGATGCGCCGGCGCAAAAAATCCGCCCAGATGAATTCGCTGAACGGCGTCGTGTCCTTGGCAAAGCCGCCTTGCCGGCGCAGTTCGCCCGCCATGCTCCGGTAGGGATCATCGATCAGCTCGCCGATTGTCTTCGGAATTGCCGAGTAATCGCGGCGCCGGCCGTTCTCATCGAACGGGTGCATCCAGCCTCTGTTATCGAGCACGAAAAGAAACGCGTCCTTGTCGAGCGCGGACAGGTCGCTGATCACGGTCACAAGCACGTCCTTGACGCCTTCCTCGAGCAGGGCGCGAGCGAGGTGATGGTGATCGGTGACGTAGTTGCGATTTTTGGGACCCAACACCACCGGAACCATGTGTTTGCCGAGAAAAGTCCCGGTCTTCTTCCTGGCGTCCTGCGCGCGGATCATCTGGCGCTTCAACGCAACTTCTCTCATGCCGACCGTTATCTGCGTCGGCCGAAGGTCCTCGACGGGAACCGGCGTGACAATGGGTTCTCGGGGGTCAATCATGGCACTCCATCCTGTTCTTGCTGCTGCTGTTTCACCGGACCAAGTGATTTGATCGCCGCGTCGACGCTGTGGAATATGTGCTGCGTGCCGACCAGTTCAGCAATGCCGAACCGCGCGAGTGCCGCCTGGGCGCGCACTGATTCCAGCCGCGCAATGGCAAAGACCGCGCCGGTCTTGCGGCAATGCTTGATGGTGTCGATCAGGGCTTGCGCGGCGGTGTAATCGATCTCGACGATGTTGCTGGCCTCCAGCACGACCAGTTTCACGGTTTCGTTGCGGGCATCGACAAGATCGCAAAGGCCGCGCTTGAAGCGGTCGGCGTTGACGAAGGACAGCGGCGCCTGGAAGGCCGCGACCAGCACGCCCGAGAGCTGCTCACCGGCACTTGGCCTACCCGGTGGCCACCAGACGGAAGTTCCCGGCACCTGTTCAAGCTCGATCGGAAGCGTGCGGGTCGCGCTCCAGATCCCGTGCAACAGCGACAGTCCGATGCCGACCGCCACGCCGCTCTGAATGGGCAGCACGACGATCGCCGCCATGGTGATCAGGATCAACATGAATTCGACCGGCGCCTGCCGATAGACATTGGCGAACACTTTCCAGCGCAGGATATGCTGGGCAACGAACATCAGAACGCCGGCAAGAGCGGCCTGCGGAACATTGGCGAGCAGACCGCCGCCAAAGGCACCGAGCGCCAGCACGATGGCCGCGGCAACGAGACCCGACAGTTGTGAGCGGCCGCCCGACTGGGAGACGATTGCGGTGCGCGGCGGGCTGGCATTGACGGCAAAGGCGCCGAACAGGCCGGCCGCGATGCTGCCGGCGCCGACGCCGACGAAATCGCGATTGACGTCGGGGTCGCCTTGCTGCGGCACGAAGGACCGCGAGGTCGCCGCCGTCTGCACCATGACGACTATGGCGATCAGCAACGCCAGTGGCACCAGCGCCTGCACATCGCTCAGGCTGGCAAACGGCAGGCCCGGTTGCGGCAGGCCGTTGGGCAGGGCGCCGAGCACTTCGACGCCGCGATCCTTGAGGCCGAACAAGGCCACCGCTGTAGTGGCGAGCACCATGCCGATCAACGCCCCGGGAATGCGGGCGCTGATCCGTTCCGAGCCGAACACGATCGCGAACACGCCAAGGCCGAGCCCGAGGCTCAAGGGATTGGTGAGATGGAGACTGCCGGCGATCTCAGTGATGCGCCGCAAGGTTTCGCCGCTCTCGGCAGGCAGCCCAAGCAGTCCGGGCATTTGTGAAACGATGATGTGGACGGCGATGCCGGCCAGAAACCCTGTCGTGACCGGCACCGACAGGAGATCGGCGATCCAGCCAAGGCGAAAGGCACCGCTCAGGGTCACGATCACCCCGACCATCAATGCCAGCATGGCCGCCAGCGCCAGATAGTGCGGCGAGCCGGATGTGGCAAGCAGCGCCAGGCTGCCGGCGAAGAGCGGTGTGATGGTCGAATCCGCGCCGGCCGAGAGGTGACGATTGGCGCCAAAGAGGGCAAACGCCACCGAACCGGCAACAAAAGCGAAGAACCCAACCTCGGGAGCAAAGCCGCCGAGCCGGGCCGTTGCCATCTGCTCGGGAATGGCGATCGCCGCCAGTGTCAGACCCGCGATCAGATCGCCATTGAGATCGCGTGGCTGCCAGCCACTCAGCGCCTGCAATGGCAGCCAACGGCTCCAATTCACGGTGCCTGCTGCTTTTCCTTGGGGAATTTGGTCCATTGCCGGCTTTTGCCTTGGTGGCGGCGAAAAGCGTGATGGCCATATCGTCGCAATCTGCGGTATCCTTTTGAAATTACCACCAAAAATGACACTGGAAAAGTGCCGCGAACATTGGAGTTTCGCCCGTGCTTCCTATATAAGCGGTCAGTGATTCCTGATTAGATTGTGATCCAATTTGACCGACCAAAAGACACCGCGCGGCGCCGACGGCGGCCCCACCGGCATCGAGCCGATCTCCATCATCGAGGAGATGCAGAGTTCCTATCTCTCTTACGCCATGAGCGTGATCGTCAGCCGTGCGCTGCCCGATGTGCGCGATGGCCTCAAGCCGGTGCATCGCCGCATTCTCTATGCGGCGCATGAGAGCGGCTACCACTGGAACCGCAAATATGTGAAGTCGGCGCGTCCGGTCGCCGATGTGATGGGCAAATACCATCCGCATGGCGATGCCTCGATTTATGACGCCTTGGTGCGCATGGCGCAGGACTGGTCGCTGCGCGTGCCGCTGATCGACGGGCAAGGCAATTTCGGCTCGATCGACGGCGATCCGCCGGCGGCAATGCGCTACACCGAATCGCGGCTGACCAAGGTTGCGCATGAGCTTCTGGAGGATATCGACAAGGACACCGTCGATTTCCAGGACACTTATGATGCCTCGGACACCGAACCGAAGGTCCTGCCGGCGCGCTTCCCCAATCTGCTGGTCAATGGCTCCGGCGGCATCGCCGTCGGCATGGCCACCAACATCCCACCGCACAATCTGGGCGAAGTCTGCAACGGCGCCATTGCCATCATCGACAATCCGGCGATCGACCTGCCGGCGCTGATGGAGATCATTCCGGGTCCCGATTTCCCGACCGGCGGCATCGTGCTTGGCCGTTCCGGCATCTACAGCGCCTATTCGACCGGCCGCGGCTCGATCGTCATGCGCGGCAAGGTCAACATCGAACAGCGCGGCAATGACCGTGAATCGATCATCATCACCGAGGTTCCCTATCAGGTGAACAAGTCGTCGATGATCGAGAAGATGGCCGAACTGGTGCGCGACAAGCGCATCGAGGGCATTTCCGACATCCGTGACGAAAGTGACCGTCAGGGTTATCGCGTCGTCATCGAGCTGAAGCGCGACGCCGTCGCCGACGTCATCCTCAACCAGCTTTACCGCTTCACGCCGCTGCAGACCTCGTTTGGCGCCAATATGGTGGCGCTGAACGGCGGCAAGCCGGAAGTGATGAACCTGACCGACATGCTGAAGGCGTTCGTCTCCTTCCGCGAGGAGGTCATTACAAGGCGGACGAAATTCCTGCTGCGCAAGGCGCGCGACCGCGCCCATGTGCTGGTGGGCCTCGCCATCGCCGTCGCCAACATCGACGAGGTCATCAAGCTGATCCGCACCGCGCCGGACCCGCAGACGGCGCGCGAGCAACTGATGGAACGGCGCTGGCCGTCCGGCGATGTCGAATCGCTGATCCTTTTGATCGACGACCCGCGCCACCGCATCAACGAGGACGGCACCTACAATCTCTCCGAGGAACAGGCGCGCGCCATCCTCGAACTGCGCCTGCAGCGCCTGACCGCGCTCGGCCGTGACGAAATCGCCGACGAGTTGAACACGATCGGCGACGAGATCAAGGACTACCTCGACATCCTGTCGTCGCGCGCGCGCGTCCAGCAGATCGTCAAGGACGAGCTCGCCGCCGTGCGCGACGAGTTCGGCACGCCACGCCGCACCGAGCTCACCGACGGTGGCGCGGACATGGAAGACGAAGACCTGATCCAGCGCGAGGACATGGTCGTGACGGTGAGCCATTCCGGCTACATCAAGCGCGTGCCGCTGTCGCTCTACCGGGCGCAGCGCCGCGGCGGCAAGGGCCGCTCCGGCATGTCGACCAAGGAAGAGGATTTTGTCACCAGGCTGTTCGTGGCCAATACCCACACGCCGGTGCTGTTCTTCTCCTCTCGCGGCATCGTCTACAAGGAAAAGGTCTGGCGGCTGCCGATCGGCAATCCGCAGTCACGCGGCAAGGCGCTGATCAACATGCTGCCGCTGGAGCAGGGCGAGCGCATCACCACCATCATGCCGTTGCCAGAGGACGAGACGAGTTGGGGCGAACTCGACGTGATGTTCGCCACCACGCGCGGCACCGTGCGCCGCAACAAGCTTTCCGACTTCGTCCAGGTCAACCGCAATGGCAAGATCGCCATGAAGCTGGAGGAGGAGGGCGACGAGATCCTCGGCGTCGAGACCTGCACCGACAATGACGACGTGCTTCTGACCGCCAGTTCCGGCCAGTGCATCCGCTTCTCCGTCGGCGACGTGCGCGTCTTCCAGAGCCGCAACTCGGTCGGCGTGCGCGGCATCACCATGGCCGAGACCGACCGCATCATCTCGATGTCGGTGATCGAGCATGTCGACGCGCCGCCGGCCGAACGCGCCGCCTATCTCAAGCGAGCAGCGGCCGAACGGCGGGCTGCCGCCGGCATCGCTGCCGGCGAAGAGGAAGAGATCGCGCTGACCAATGAAGAGGTCGGCGAGGAGACGGAGCTTTCCGACGAACGCTACGAATTCCTCAAGGCACACGAGCAGTACGTGCTGACGGTGACGGAATTTGGCTACGGCAAGCGCTCGTCGTCCTATGACTTCCGCCTGACCGGACGCGGCGGGAAGGGCATTCGCGCCACCGACGTGTCGAAAGTGGCGGAGATCGGTCGGCTGGTGGCGACCTTCCCGGTCGGCAATGACGATCAGATCATGCTGGTGTCGGACGGCGGCACGGTCATCCGGGTGCCGGTCAACGGCATCCGCTTCGCCAGCCGCGCCACCAAGGGCGTGACCATCTTCAACACGGCTGAAGGTGAGAAGGTGGTGTCGGTCGAGCGGATCTCGGAGCCGCAAGCTGACGAGGAAAGCGAAGAGATCGTCGAGAGTGGCGCTGAGTCTGCTCCGGCATCTGACACTGGTCCGGACGGCGTTGAGTAAGTCCTAGACCAGGTTTTGACATAGCAACGCCGGCCCTTTGGCCGGCGCAGCAGCAAGTTTGGACGAACTTTAGTAGTGACGATACGGCTTGCGGGGGCCGAAGCCTTCCAAGCGCTTGGTGGTTGCCCTGACGCGGACGCGTTGCGCCTCCTGATGCAGCCCAAATACGGTGGCGATCAGCATGGCGACGGTCATTGCGGTGGCGAGCATGTAGATCAGCATTTGCGTGTTCTCCTGCGCCTTTCAACGGATAGATGGGATTTTGGTTTCATCTTATTAAGGGGCAACCTAGTGAACGCTGCGTGAAGGCTTCGTGATCAGCGTGTTCATCTGTCGTTCATGTGCCGGAAAAGGTTCATGGCCTTGTCGCCGATCGGATTTGCCTTTGCGAGAGAGGCTCGCTAGAAGCACCTGCCATGACTGAACGCATCGCCCTCTATGCCGGCTCCTTCGACCCGCTGACCAACGGCCATCTCGATGTGCTGAAGGCGTCGCTTGCGGTTGCCGACATCGTTTATGCCGCGATCGGCATTCATCCCGGCAAAAATCCGCTGTTCTCCTTCGAGGAGCGGGTGCAACTCATTGAAGCTGCCACGAAAGCCGAATTCGGCCGCGATGGCGCCCGCATCAGGGTCGTTGCCTTCGATGGGCTGGTGATCGATGCCGCCAGGAAACAAGGCGCCTCGATCATGATCCGTGGCCTGCGCGACGGCACCGATCTCGATTACGAAATGCAGATGGCCGGCATGAACGAGACCATGGCGCCTGAGCTGCAGACGGTGTTTCTGCCCGCCAGCCCTTCGGTACGCACCATTACCGCCACACTTGTGCGCCAGATAGCTTCGATGGGAGGCGACATCCGCCCCTTCGTGCCGGCCGCTGTTGCCGGCGCGCTCACCGCCAAATTCGCGAAATAGAAATTTCGGAGACCTTTTATGCAGCTGAAAAAGCTTGCCTCGTTCCTCGTCGTGCTTGCCGGTCTCGTGACCGCATCGGTCTCGGCCTATGCGGCCGATCCGGAAAACACCATGATCATCACGCTCAAGGATGGTGACGTCACCATCGCTTTGCGGCCCGATCTGGCGCCCAAGCATGTCGCTCAGATCAAGAAACTGGTGCGTGACCATGCCTATGACAATGTCGCGTTCCACCGCGTCATCGACGGTTTCATGGCGCAGACTGGCGACGTCAAGTTCGGCAATATGAAGAAGGGTTTCAACGCCCAGGCCGTCGGCACCGGCGGTTCCGACCTGCCTGACCTGCCGGCCGAATTCTCGCAGACCGAGCATTACAAGCGCGGCGTGGTCGGCATGGCCCGCTCGCAGGATCCGAACTCCGCCAACTCGCAGTTCTTCATCATGTTCGCGCCGGCGCCGCCGCTCGACGGCCAGTACACCATCGTCGGCAATGTCGTCAGCGGCATGGATCTGGTCGACAAGATCAAGAAGGGCGACGAGGCGGACAACGGTACGGTCTCCGACCCCGACCGGATGATCAAAGTGCGCATCGCCGCAGACAAGTAAAATTGTCAAATAATTCTGTTTTCTCAAAAGGATATCTAAAATGGCTGAGATCAAGGACCGCGAGAACGCGCTCATCCTGGAAACGACCAAGGGCAAGGTGGTCATCGAACTTTTCCCCGATTTGGCCCCCGGCCATGTCGCCCGCATCAAGGAACTGGCCAGGGAAGGCGCCTATGACGGCGTGGTCTTCCACCGCGTCATCGACGGCTTCATGGCGCAGACCGGCGACGTCAAGTTCGGCAATTCGAGCAAGCCGACCTTTGCGCCTTCCCGCGCGGGCATGGGCGGCTCGGAAAAGCCTGACCTGAAAGCCGAGTTCTCCAATGCCAACCACGGCCGCGGCACGTGCTCGATGGCCCGTTCGCAGAATCCGAACTCGGCCAATTCGCAGTTCTTCATCTGCTTCGACGATGCCGCCTTCCTCAACCGCCAGTATACGGTGTGGGGCCAGGTCATCGAAGGCATGGACAATGTCGACAAGATCAAGCGCGGCGAGCCGGTGGTCGATCCCGACAAGATCGTGTCGCTGAAGGTCGCGGCTGACGTCAAGTAAGGTAGAACGACAATGATGGGCGTCGTCTGGTCGCTTCTCGGCATCCTGTCCGGCGCCTTCATTGCCATTCAGGCACCGATCAATTCGCAGCTGGCGCGCGGCCTGGGTCTCCCGGTCGCGGCGGCTGCGTTTTCGTTTCTGTCGGGCGCGGTTGTGCTCGGCATCATCTCCGTGACGGTGGTGAAGCTGCAAGGCATCACGCTCGACTGGAAGGCGCCGGCGCCCTGGCTGTTCGTCGCCGGCGGCATGCTCGGCGGCTTCTATGTCACGCTCTCCACAATCCTGACGCCGCGCATCGGCGCCGCCGCGCTGATGGCGTTCCTGGTGGCCGGCCAGCTTCTGGCCGGCATGCTCATCGACCGCATCGGCTTCCTCGGCGTCGCGGTCCGCGAAATCTCGCTCGGCCGCGTTGCCGGCGCGGTGCTGCTCTTGGCCGGAGCGCTGCTCGTCCGGCTCTACTGATGCGCGTCGATCTCTTTGATTTCGACCTGCCGGAGGAGCGCATCGCGCTTCGCCCGGAAGAGCCGCGCGACAGCGCCAAGATGCTCGTGGTCAAACCGGGCAAGGCGCTTGACGACCGCAGGGTTGGCGACCTGCCATCCCTGCTCAAAGCCGGCGACGTGCTGGTTTTCAACGACACCAAGGTCATTCCGGCGCAGTTGAAAGGCATCCGGCGGCGCGGCGAAGCACAGGCGCAGGTCGAAGCGACGCTGCACATGCGCGTGGCGCCGGACCGTTGGCTGGCCTTCATGCGACCAGGCAAGCGCATCGCCGCCGGCGACCGCATCCACTTTGGCCATGACGGCAATTCCTGCTTCCTCGGCCAACTCGACGCCACGGTGATCGAGAAGGGCGAGGGCGGGGAGGCACTGCTTGGCTTCGACCTGTCGGGCCCTTTCCTCGATGAGGCGCTGCACGCGGTCGGCCATATTCCGCTGCCGCCCTATATCGCCTCGAAGCGCGACGATGACGAGCGCGACCGGGCCGATTACCAGACCATCTATGCAAGGGAGGAGGGCGCCGTTGCCGCACCCACAGCTGGTCTGCATTTTACGCCGGAGCTTTTTGCGGCTCTCGACGCCAGGGGTGTCGAGCGCCACTTCGTCACCTTGCATGTCGGCGCCGGCACGTTCCTGCCGGTCAAGGCTGACGACACCGCCGACCACAAGATGCATGCCGAGATCGGTTCGATCAGCGAGGCAACAGCCAACGCGCTGAACGTGGCCAAGGCGAGGGGCGGGCGCATCATTGCTGTCGGCACGACCTCGCTGCGCCTGCTGGAGAGTGCGGCGCGCGAGGACGGTACGGTGCCCGCTTGGTCCGGCCCGACCGACATCTTTATCACGCCCGGCTACCGCTTCCGCACCGCCGACATGCTGATGACCAATTTCCACCTGCCGCGCTCGACCCTGTTCATGCTGGTTTCGGCCTTCAGCGGCCTCGACACGATGCGTGCGGCCTATGCACATGCCATCGACAACCGCTACAGGTTTTACTCCTATGGGGACGCAAGCCTGCTTTTCCGAGCGGAGATGAGCGATGGACGATGATCTGCAAACCCTTGATCGTGAAAGCCTGATTGCGGAAGTTAAAAAGCTGCGCGCCGGCATTCGTGCGCATCGCGACACGTCAGGCCATGATCTGTGCTGGCATCATCCCGATCTGTGGGATCTGCTGCCGGAGAAGACCCAGCCATCGATCGCCGTGCCGCCCTGGCCCAAATTCATGCGCGGCTGCGTGCAATACCGCCAGTCGCTCGACAATCAGGCGCTAGGCGCGCCGGTCCATGACAAGGAATTCAATGACTAAGCCGTTCAGCTTCAAGGTTCTGGCGACCGACGGCAAGGCACGGCGCGGCGTGATCGACATGCCGCGTGGCGAAATCCGGACGCCCGCCTTCATGCCGGTCGGCACCGGCGGCACCGTCAAGGCGATGTACATGGACCAGGTGCGCGGCGTCGGCGCCGACATCATCCTGGGCAACACCTACCACCTGATGCTGCGACCCGGCGCCGAGCGTGTGGCGCGGCTCGGCGGCCTGCATGAATTCGCCCGCTGGCCGCATCCGATCCTGACCGACAGCGGCGGTTTTCAGGTGATGTCGCTGTCGAAGCTGAGGAAACTGACCGAAAAAGGCGTCACCTTCCGCTCGCATATCGACGGCGCCGCCTACGAAATGTCGCCGGAGCGCTCGATCGAGATCCAGGGCCTGCTCGATTCCGACATCCAGATGCAGCTTGACGAATGCACGGCGCTGCCGGCCGAGCTGAAGGAGATCGAGCGCGCCATGGAACTGTCGCTGCGCTGGGCCGAGCGCTGCAAGACGGCGTTTGGCGACCAGCAGGGCAAGGCGATGTTCGGCATCGTGCAGGGCGGCGACAACGCGGCGCTCAGGGTGCGCTCGGCGCAGGCGCTGAGCGCGATGGAGCTGAAGGGCTATGCGGTCGGTGGGCTGGCCGTCGGCGAGCCGCAAGCGGTAATGCTCGAAATGCTCGAGATCACCTGTCCGGAACTGCCTGCCGACAAGCCGCGCTATCTCATGGGCGTCGGCACGCCCGACGATATCCTGAAGTCGGTGGCGCGCGGCATCGACATGTTCGACTGCGTGATGCCGACGCGGGCCGGCCGGCACGGCCTGGCCTACACCAGGCGCGGCAAGGTCAACCTGCGCAACGCTCGTCACGCCGACGATCGGCGCCCGCTGGACGAGGAAAGCGACTGCCCGGCGGCTCGGGATTATTCGCGCGCCTATCTGCACCATCTGGTGCGTTCGCAAGAGGCGCTTGGAGCGATGCTGCTGACCTGGAACAATCTTTCGTATTATCAAAAGCTTATGCAGGACATTCGCGCTGCGATCGAGACCCAAACCTTCGAGGTGCGTGGGGCTGAGATATCAGAAGGCTGGGCGAGGGGCGACATCCCGGTGCAGTAAGACCTCAAGTGCTGAGCGAGTTCGACGCGCGCAAGCTGCAGCCGGTGATCTGGAATGTGCCGTCGGGCTGCTGCTGCAGCGTATAGACCGCCTCATAATCCTTGCCGTCGGGACCGACGATCAGCACTTGCTGGATAATCGAGCCCGGGCCTGTCTGCTCGACCTTGCCGAAAGAATAGGACTGTGGCTTGCGCACCGGCGGGTAACCATTGGTCACCATGTTCATGAACGCGTCGACGGTCGGGAATATCTGCTTCACGTTCGGGGCAGCGAAGCTGTAGGCCTTGGCGCCGTCATTGGCGATGAGGGCCTTCAACTGACCGTCGATGACCGCCTGGCCAGCCTTGACCTCGGCATCGCCGGCAAAGGCCGAGTATGCGAGCATGACGAACGCGAATGCGAAAAAGGCGCGGCGCATGACCTGTCTCCACTGACCCTCGAAGATGCCTCCGGAAAGACTGTTCCACGACACATTCTAACATACGCGTGACGGCGCTCCACGGTTTCAGCGGCCGAGAATATTCGTCTCGCCGAGGCGGATTCCTATGCTTAAACTTCCTTTAAGGCGGGGCGCTCATCGTGAACCCGGGGGAGAGAGCGAGCAACCCATGGAACAAATGATGTTCGCGCAGCCTGTCAGCCGGCGCCTTTTGCTCAGAGGTGCCGCCAGCCTTGCGGCTCTGGCACCGCTGCCGGCCTGGGCAAGGATCGCGCCGACGGTCACGGAAGTGGCCTTCGATCCGGCGATACCGGCACTTGGCAATCCCAAGGGGGATGTGACCATTGCCGAATTCGTCGACTACCAGTGCCCTGTGTGCAAGCTCGTCTTTATCGAATTGAAGAAGCTGATGGCCGAGGATCACGGCATCCGGCTGGTGATGAAGGACTGGCCGATCTTCGGTGACGTCTCGCGTGACGCGGCGCGGATGGCATTGTCGGCCGGCCCATATTATTCCGCCGCCGTCGATGCGCTGATGGCCAACGAACGTGGGCTTTCCGCGCATCGCACCGACGCTATTCTCGGTGCGATCGGTGTCGATGTTGCCGGCGCGCGTACCGGTCTCGCTGCCCGTCAGCCGGAGATCGATGCCTTGCTGTCGCGCAACGATGCCCAGGCAACAGCCTTCAGGCTGCAGGGCACACCGGCGCTGGTGATCGGCGGCAGACTGTTCAAGCGCGGCATGCCGGTTGCGGACCTGCGCGAGGCCGTGGCCAGGGCCCGCGCCGGCTAAGTGCGGATTCCAGCGCTTGAAAGGCCGCCTCCAGTCTGCCAGAAGGGCCGCTTGGACTTGGACGTTTAGCGGGACGAAGCCATGAAGGCGTTTTTCGTGCAGATCAAATGCGAGCTCGGCAAATCCTATGAGGTTGCCAGCGCGCTTGCCGACGCCGAGATTGCCTCGGAAATCTACTCCACCGCCGGCAATTACGACCTGCTCGCCAAATTCTATGTCGATGACGAGGAAGACGTCGGCCATTTCGTCAACGAGAAGGTACAGATTCTCCCCGGAATCAAGGACACCTTCACGGTCGTCACCTTCCGCGCCTTCTAGCGAGAAATGCATCTGCCCGGGCACGAGGCAAAGCCTGATCAAGGTCATATTTCGACTGCCTCAATTTTAGGCAGGCGCAACATACTGATCGTCCGGATCTCCCAAATCACCGATTGCGCTTGATTTTCTCCGGCGACGCCAGTGAAATGGCGTCACAGGGGAGTATGCGATTGGCTGCGTTCGATGAAATGCTTCCGGAAGTCTCCGGATTGAGAAGACCGTATTCGGCTTATGATCGCTGGCTGAAGGAGCAGGATCCAGCCAGGCTTACCGAGAAGATGCAGGACGCCGAACGCGTCTTCCGCAAGACCGGCATCACCTTCGCCGTCTATGGCGAGCAGGAGGCGTCCGAACGGCTGATCCCGTTTGACATCGTTCCACGCATCATTTCAGGCAATGAGTGGCGGCGCCTGACGCAAGGCATCGAGCAGCGCGTGCAGGCGCTGAACGCTTTTCTCGACGATATTTATCACCGCCAGGAAATCCTGCGCGCCGGCCGCGTTCCCAGGGAATTGATCGCCAAGAACGAGGCCTTCCTGCCGGAAATGATCGGCGTGCGGCCGCCTGCTGGCGTCTACACCCACATTATCGGCGTCGATATCGTCCGCATCAGCGAGGACGAGTTTTACGTGCTGGAGGACAATGCGCGCACACCGTCCGGTGTCTCCTACATGCTGGAGAACCGCGAAACGATGATGCAGCTGTTCCCCGAGCTGTTCCAGAAGATCAAGGTGCGGCCGGTCGAGAACTACCCGCAGCTGCTGCGCCAGTCGCTGGCGGCGGTGCGGCCGCAGAGCACCAAGGGCGCGCCGACCATCGCGGTGCTGACCCCCGGCAGTTTCAACTCCGCCTATTTCGAACACGCTTTCCTTGCCGACCAGATGGGCGTGCAACTGGTCGAGGGCCAGGATCTGCGCGTTGTCGACGGCCATGTCGCGATGCGCACGACCGAAGGCTACAAGCAGATTGATGTGCTTTACCGCCGGGTGGATGATTCCTTCCTCGACCCGCTGACCTTCCGGCCGGATTCAGCCCTTGGCATACCTGGCATCATGGATGTCTACCGGGCCGGCAACATCACCATCGCCAACGCGCCGGGCACCGGCATCGCCGACGACAAGGCGATCTATTCCTATATGCCGGAGATCATCGAATTCTACACCGGCCGCAAGGCGATCCTCGGCAACATCCCGACCTGGCGCTGCTCGGAGCCGGACAGTTTGAAATATGTGCTCGAGCACATTCATGAGCTGGTGATCAAGGAAGTGCATGGTTCCGGCGGTTACGGCATGCTGGTCGGCCCGGCAGCGACCAAAAAGGAATGCGAGGCGTTCGCCAAGAAGCTGGCGGCCAAGCCTTCGAACTATATCGCCCAGCCGACGCTGGCGCTGTCGACCTGCCCGATCTTGACGGAAAAGGGACTGGCGCCGCGCCACGTCGACCTCCGACCCTATGTTCTGGTTTCCGACCGCATCCAGATCGTGCCTGGCGGCCTGACGCGCGTGGCGCTGAAGGAAGGCTCGCTAGTCGTCAACTCCTCGCAAGGTGGCGGCACCAAGGACACATGGGTGCTGGATGATTGATTTTCATTTGAAGGGTTTTGAATGCTTTTAGGCCGGACCGCCAACGGGCTTTACTGGATGAACCGCTATATCGAGCGGGCCGAAAACATGGCGCGGCTGGTCGATGCCGGGCTGCGCATGGCGCTGACCCGCACCCAGAGCGCTTCTGAAGAATGGAATTCGGTGCTGCTCAGCGCCGGCTCCGATGTCACCTTCAAGCAGAAGCATTCGGAATACACGGCCGCCAACGTCTCCGACTTTCTGCTGCGCGATACATCGAACCCGTCGAGCACGATGTCTTCGATCGAGACGGCCCGCAACAATGCCCGCATGGTGCGCACCGCGCTGACGCGCGAGACCTGGGAAAGCATCAACGAAGCCTGGATGTCACTCAAGCGGATGCTGGCCAGGCCGATCGACGAACGCGACCTGCCAAGCGTGCTTGACGCGATCAAGCGCGAGACGGCGCTGATCCGCGGCTCGTTCTACGGCACCATGCTGCGCAACGAGATCTTCGACTTCTCGCAGCTCGGCACCTATGTCGAGCGCGCCGACAATACGGCGCGCATCCTCGACGTGAAATACTACGTGCTGTTGCCGTCGATCTCCTGGGTCGGCTCGACGCTCGACAACTATCAGTGGGAATCGATCCTGCGCTCGGTGTCGGCGCATCGCTCCTATCGCTGGGTCTACGACGCCGACTACAAGCCGACCAACATTGCGGACTACCTGATCCTCAATGTCCGCATGCCGCGTTCGCTGACCTTCTGTTATCGCTTCCTTTCCGAACACCTGAAATTCCTCAGCGACGATTACGGCGAACGCCATGCCTGCCACGCGACGGCGGAAAAAACGCAGGCAATGCTAAGGGCAGGGTCGATCAAGGACATATTCGACGCCGGGCTGCACGAATTCCTGGCCAATTTCATTCGCGACAACACCAAGCTCGGCGACGAGATCGCGCAAGATTACCGGTTCAATTGAGCATGATCCCGAACCGAAGGACCGCGTCAGCGAAAAGTGGGCTCCGGTGTTCGGGCGAGATCATGCTCACAAACGGAAAATAGACATGCGGCTCAAGATCACCCACCGGACCGAGTATCGCTACGACGCGCCGGTGCAGTATCTGCTGCAGCGGCTGCGGCTGCTTCCGGTCAGCGGGTCGACGCAGACCGTCTTGTCCTGGGCGCTGACGATCGAAGGCGCACGCGAAGAGGTCCGCTTTGTCGACCATTTCGGCAACGACACAAGGCTGTTGAGCGTCGAGGGCGAGCGCGACTTCATCACGGTCGAGGCAGCAGGCGAAGTGGTGACGCGCGACACCGCGGGCGTCTCCGGCCCGCATCAGGGCTTTACACCGCTCTGGCTGTACAGCCATGAAACGCCGCTGACGACGATCGGCAGCGGTATTCGGGAACTCGCCGGTTCAGTCGGTAGCGGAACCGATATCGAACGGCTTCACCGGCTGATGGCTGTGATCGGCGAGCGCGTCATCTATACTCCCGGCACCACCAATGCCGCGACGCCGGCCGAGGTGGCCTTGGCGCTGAAAACCGGTGTCTGCCAGGATCACACCCACATCTTTGCCGCCGCGGCGCGCTGCATGGGCTTTCCAGCCCGTTACGTCAGCGGCTATCTGATGCTGGATGCGACGGTAGAGCAGGCGGCAAGCCATGCCTGGGCCGAAGCTTATGTTTATGGACTGGGCTGGGTTGCCTTCGACGCGGCAAACGGCATTTCTCCTGACGAACGTTATGTAAAGGTGGCAACGGGCCGGGACTACCGTGATGCCACGCCGGTGTCGGGAATTCGACTGGGACAGGCGGAAGAACAGCTTGCGGTCACCGTCACGGTAGAGCAGTAATCCGGCAAGGATTGCTGCCAGAAGAGATTCCATGACCTATTGCGTCGGGCTCAAGATCGATCGCGGGCTCGTGTTCATGTCGGACACGCGCACCAATGCCGGTATGGATTCGATCTCGACCTTCAAGAAGATGCATGTCTGGGAGGAGCCCGGCGAGCGCGTCATCGTGCTGATGTCGGCGGGCAATCTGGCGACGACGCAGGCCGTGGTCAGCCTGCTCGAAGAGCGCACCAAGGCGGTGGCCGATCGCCGCGCGACATTGCTCGAAACGCCGTCGATGTATCAGACGGTGCGGCTGGTCGGCGACACGGTCAAGGAAGTGATCGCGCACTCTTCGCCCGCCGGCGAGAAGGCCGATTCCTATTTCAATGCCTCCTTCATCCTGGGCGGGCAGATCAAGGGCAGCCCGCCGCGGCTGTTCATGATCTATCCCGAGGGAAACTTCATCGAATCGACCGACGACACGCCGTTCTTCCAGATCGGCGAGACAAAATATGGCAAGCCGATCATCATCCGCGCCTATGAGCGCACGATGAGCCTTGCCGAGACGGTGAAGCTGCTTCTTGTGTCGTTCGATTCGACGCTGAAATCGAACCTGTCGGTCGGCCTGCCGCTCGACCTGCTGTTCCTGGAGAAGGACGCTTTCAAGGTTGGCCTGAAGAAGCGGATCGGCCAAGACGACCAGTATTACCGCACGATCTCGGACGGCTGGTCGAATGCGCTGAAGACGGCCTTCGCCAGCCTGCCGGACTTTCCCGGATAGAACGCGCCTGACAGATCGAGGGCGCCGGCGAGGCGATCATGTCGGGAGGACTCGATGGACAATGATGATTTCCGGCAGTGGTCGCGGCGCGCCGCCGACTGGGGCACCGACTACCGCGCCAATTTGCGCGAACGGCCGGTGCGGCCGCTGGTCGAGCCCGGCGATATTTTCAGGAGCATCGAGGTTTCGCCACCCGAAGATGCCGAGCCAATGGACAGGATCTTCGCCGATTTCGAGGAGAAGATCGTGCCGGGCATGACCCATTGGCAGCATCCACGCTTCTTTGCTTATTTTCCCGCGAACGCCGCACCAGTGTCGGTGGTGGCGGAATATCTGGTTTCGGCGATGGCCGCGCAATGCATGCTGTGGCAGACATCGCCGGCGGCGACGGAACTCGAGACCCGCACCGTCGACTGGATGCGCCAGGCGCTCGGTCTGCCGGAAGGGTTCTCCGGCGTGATCCAGGATTCGGCCTCGTCGGCGACACTGGCCGCCGTGCTGACCATGCGCGAGCGGGCGCTGGATTGGCAAGGCAACAAGAAGGGCCTGGCCGCGCAGGGCCGGTTGCGCATCTATTCGTCGGATCAGGTGCACACCTCGATCGACCGGGCGATCTGGGTCTCGGGCATAGGCGAGGACAATCTCGTGCGCATCCCGGTCGCCGGCCGTTTTCGCGCCATGGACACGGCAGCGCTTGAGGCGGCGATCGTCGCCGACCGGGAAGCCGGCATGCTGCCCGCGGGAATTATCGCCAGCGTCGGCGGCACGAGTACTGGCGGCACCGATGACGTCGCCGCCGTTGCCGCGGTGGCGAAGCGGCATGGGCTCTATCTGCATGTCGATGCCGCCTGGGCCGGATCGGCGATGATCTGTCCGGAATTCCGGCATTTCTGGAACGGCGCCGAACGTGCGGATTCGATCGTCTTCAATCCGCACAAGTGGTTGGGCGCCCAGTTCGATTGCTCGATCCAGTTCCTGCGCCAGCCGGAGGACCTGGTTCGCACCCTGGCGATAAAACCGGAATTCCTAAAGACGCATGGCCGCGACGGCATCATCAACTATTCCGAATGGTCGGTCCCACTCGGCCGGCGTTTCCGGGCCCTGAAACTGTGGTTCCTGCTGCGCGCCCACGGAATGGAAAACCTGCGCGCGATGATCCGCAACCATGTCGCCTGGAGCGAGGGCCTTGCTACACGGCTGGCCGGGGAGCCGGATTTCGACATTGTCAGCGAACCGATGCTGTCGCTGTTTTCGTTCCGGCACAAGGCGGCCTCAAGCGCCGATGCCGACGCGCACAATCTGCGGCTGGTCAATGCGATCAACGACGATGGCCGCATCTACCTGACGCAGACGCGGGTCGATGGCAAGGTGGCGATCCGCTTCCAGGTCGGCCAGTTTGAAGCAACGGCGCAAGATGTCGATGCAGCCTTCGAAGTGATTTGCGAATGCGCAAGGTCAATTGTCGCCTGACAACAAAGCATGCGAATACACAGCGGGTCACCGCACTGCTTAGAGGGCCATGTGAGCGCGAAGGGTGGGAAAACAACAGAAAGCCTGGCGGGCATCTGGCACGGGCGATATTTTTATCCGCGTGACCTGGAACCGGTCTCTTTTGTCGCGACGCTGATCGGGACTGCTACAAGGCTCACAGGCGCAGTTCACGAACCCGCGCCTTCGCTGGACGGTTCGATAGTTTACGCGACGATACTGGGAGATCGCGCAGGGAGCATCGTCACTTTCGTGAAGACATATGACAACGTCAAACGGAACGCACATGCGATCGAATATGATGGTGTTCTGAATGGTGATGCCACCGAGATCGAGGGCGCTTGGCGAATCACGGGCTACTGGTCCGGCACGTTCCTGATGATACGTTCGGCCGGCAAGGCAGTGTCCGTTTTCCGAAAAGCCGTCGAACAGGTTTGACACGCCAAGTCGGCATTGCGCGGCGGTTTGCCGTTGGAAACAGCGAATTCCATTAGCCGGCTTATACCTTCCCATCTCTTTCGTTTTCAGCTACAAGCAAGAAAAACGAAAACGGGAGGTCGCTCTATGTATCTGTCGCCACGCCATGCCGAGATCATCCAGATGGCCAAGGACCATGGCCGCGTGCTGGTCGACGATCTGGCCACGCATTTCAATGTGACGCCGCAGACCATTCGCAAGGATCTCAACGACCTCTGCGACCAGCGGCTGCTTTCGCGCATCCATGGCGGGGCATTGTTCCCCTCCGGCATCGAGAACATGGAGTATGAGGCCAGGCGCAAGATCGCGGCGGACGAGAAGGAAGCAATCGGCCGTGCGGCGGCAAGGCTGATCCCCGACAACGCCTCGCTGTTCATCAACATCGGCACCACGACGGAAGCGGTCAGCAAGGCGTTGCTCGACCACAATGGCCTCATGGTCATCACCAATAATATCAATGTTGCCAACAGGATGCGCATATATCCCTCGATCGAGGTGGTGATTGCGGGCGGGGTTGTGCGCGGTTCGGATGGCGGTGTCGTCGGCGAGGCGGCGGTCGACTTCATCAGGCAATTCAAGGTCGACTACGCCGTTATCGGCGCCTCTGCCATCGACCATGACGGCGCCTTGCTCGATTTCGATTTTCGTGAGGTGAAGGTGGCGCAGGCGATCATCGCCAATGCCAGGCACGTCATCCTGGTTTCCGACCAGACCAAATTCGAGCGCACGGCGCCGGTGCGCATCGGCCATCTGTCGCAGGTCAACACCTTCATCACCGACCGCTGCGACATCCCCTCGGTGCGCAAGATCTGCGAGGAAGCCGAGGTTCAACTGATCGAGACATCGCTCGGCTAGGCGCCCTTGGTGCTATCATCACAGGCCTGTGATATTTCGTTTGACATTCGTTCTCATTTCGAAATAATCCCAATACGGTTTCGTAAAACCTAAAAATGCTGCAATGCGAAATCGCGGGAGGATTTCTGTGGACGCACCCCCGATCCATGACATTTTCGTCATCGGTGGCGGTATCAATGGCTGCGGTATTGCCCGCGATGCCGTTGGGCGCGGCTTTTCGGTTTTTCTGGCTGAGATGAACGATCTGGCCAGCGGAACCTCCTCTGGTTCCACCAAACTGATTCATGGCGGCTTGCGCTATCTCGAGTTCTATGAATTCCGCCTGGTGCGCGAGGCGCTTATGGAGCGCGAGGTCTTGTGGAAGAACGCGCCGCATATCATCTGGCCGATGCGCTTCGTTCTGCCCTATGCCAAGGGCCTGCGTCCGGCCTGGCTGATCCGGCTCGGTCTCTTCCTTTACGACCACATTGGCGGGCGCAAATTGCTGCCTGCGACCAGGACGCTCGACATGGCAAGCGACCCGGCGGGCAAGCCTTTGAAACCCTTGTTCAAAAAGGCTTTCGAATATTCGGACGGCTGGGTCAATGACGCGCGGCTGGTGGCGCTTAATGCACGCGATGCCGCTGACCGCGGTGCAACCATCCGGACCCGCACCAAGGTCGTCGGTGCGCGCCGCGAAAACGGCCTTTGGACAATCAAGATCGAGAACCTGCAGAGCGGCGAGGCCGAAGAGATCAAGGCCCGGCTGCTGGTCAATGCCGCAGGACCGTGGGTCGATCATGTGCTTTCCGGCGTCGTCGGCCTGAACGATGTGCACAATGTCCGCCTGGTGCAGGGCAGCCACATCGTCATCGCCAAGAAGTTCGACGATCCGCGCGCCTATTTCTTCCAGAACAAAGACGGCCGCATCATCTTCGCCATTCCCTACGAGGAAGAGTTCACGCTGATCGGCACGACCGACCAGGATTATCCCGGCGATCCGCACGATGTGAAGATCAGCGACACCGAGATCGACTATCTCTGTGCCGCTGCCAGCGAATATTTCGCGGTAGCCGTCAAGCGTTCCGACATCGTCTGGACCTATTCGGCCGTGCGTCCGCTCTATGACGACGGCGCCTCCAAGGCGCAGGAAGCGACGCGCGACTATGTGCTGAAGGCCGATGGCGGCGAGGGCGCCGCCCCGATCGTCAATGCCTTTGGCGGCAAGATCACGACCTATCGCCGGCTGTCGGAATCGATGCTGGAAAAGATCGAGGGTTTTCTCGGCAAGCGCGGCAAGCCGTGGACATCAGATGCGCCGCTGCCCGGCGGTGATTTCCCGGCCACGGGTTTCGACGCGCAAGTGGCGAAGCTGAAAACGGCCTATCCGTTCCTCGATGCGCGCCTCGCCCGGCGGCTGACGCGGCTTTACGGGACCCGCGCTCAGGCTCTGCTTGGCCTTGCCAAGTCGAATGCCGAGCTCGGCCGTAATTTCGGTGGCGATCTCTACGAGGCCGAAGTGCGCTATCTCGTTGAAAATGAATGGGCCGTGACATCAGAGGATGTGCTGTGGCGGCGGACCAAGCGCGGCCTGCATCTCAGCCGCGAGCAGGTCGCGGCACTCGATGAATTCATGCACGGCATAAGCCGGCGGCATGTCGCGGCCGCCGAATGAAGAGGGTCTTGAGCTGATGCAGAAAGCCTGGGAGGAGGCGTCGTGCTTGAACTGAGGAACGTCACCAAAACGGTCGGTGCGGTCGAGCATATACGCGACGTGTCGCTGACGCTGCAGCACGGCTCGCTCAACGTTCTGCTCGGGCCGACGCTTTCCGGCAAGACCAGCCTGATGCGGCTGATGGCCGGCCTCGATGTGCCGACCTCCGGCTCGGTCTGGTTCGATGGCCAGAACGTTACCGGCACGCCGGTGCAGAAGCGCAAGATCGCCATGGTCTACCAGCAGTTCATCAACTATCCGGCAATGACCGTCTATGAGAACATCGCCTCGCCGCTCAGGGTGGCCGGCGTCGAGCAAGCCAAGATCGACAGCCAGGTGCGCGAAGCCGCGGGGTTGCTCAAGCTGACGCCGTATCTCGACCGCACGCCACTCAGCCTATCGGGCGGCCAGCAGCAGCGCACCGCGCTGGCGCGCGCCATCGTCAAGAATGCCAGCTTGGTTCTGCTCGACGAACCATTGGCCAATCTCGACTACAAGCTGCGCGAGGAATTGCGGGCCGAATTGCCAAGGATTTTTGCTGCCGCCGGCACCATCTTTGTCTACGCGACCACAGAGCCTCACGAGGCTCTGCTTCTCGGCGGCAACACGGCGACGCTGTCGGAAGGCCGCATCACCCAGTTCGGGCCGACCATCGACGTCTTCCGCAAGCCAGTCGACCTGGTGACTGCGAGGACCTTCGCCGATCCGCCGCTCAACACCATCGTGCTGGCCAAGAAGGGCGCCGACTTCCTGCTCGAAGGCGGGGTCAAGCTGCCGGTGCCTTCCGAACTTGTCGGCATTGCAGACGGCAACTACACGATCGGTTTTCAGCCGCATCATCTGTCGCTCGAACGGCCCAACGCCTTGGCTGTGCCGGTGCGGGCCAAGGTCACCATCACCGAGATCACCGGGTCCGAGAGCTTCATCCATCTCGACTTCGCCGATGTGCGCTGGGTGATGTTGACCCATGGCATCCGCGATCTCGAGATAGACGAAGTGGTCGAGGTGTTCATCGATCCGCGTCACATCATGGTCTTCGACGAGCACGGCCGCGCCGTGACCGCACCGAAGCTGGCGGCATAGGAGGGCGATATGGCGCGCATCGACGTCAACCATGTCAGGCATTCCTACCTGCCGAACCCGCAGAAGGATGCGGATTTCGCCCTCAGGGAAGTACATCACACCTTCGAGGATGGCGGCGCCTACGCGTTGCTCGGGCCGTCCGGCTGCGGCAAGACCACGCTGCTCAACATCATTTCGGGGCTGCTGCATCCCTCGCACGGCCAGTTGCTCTTCAACGGCAGGGACGTCACCAACCTGTCGACGCAGGAGCGCAACATCGCCCAGGTATTCCAGTTCCCGGTCATCTACGACACCATGACCGTCTACGACAATCTGGCCTTCCCGCTGCGCAATCGCGGCGTGCCTGAAGCCGATGTCGACCGCAAGGTGCGCGAGACGCTGGAGATGATCGACCTGGCGTCCTGGGCGAGGAAGAAGGCGAGGGGCCTGACCGCCGACCAGAAGCAGAAGATCTCGCTCGGCCGCGGGCTGGTGCGCTCCGACGTCAACGCCATCCTGTTCGACGAGCCGCTGACCGTCATCGACCCGCACATGAAATGGGTGCTGCGTTCGCAATTGAAGCAGCTCCATCGCCGCTTCGGCTACACCATGGTCTATGTCACGCACGACCAGACCGAGGCGCTGACCTTCGCTGACCAGGTCGTGGTCATGTACGATGGCGGCATCGTGCAGATCGGCACGCCGGCGGAACTGTTCGAACGGCCGCGCCATACCTTCGTCGGCTATTTCATCGGTTCGCCCGGCATGAACGTCATGCCGGTGGCGATCGAAGGCAGGACGGCAACGCTCGGGTCGCAACAGATCGAGTTGCCAGGCGTACCGAAGGCGGACGGCAGCGCCGTCGAGCTTGGTATCCGTCCCGAATATGTGCGGCTGGGCCGCGAGGGCATGGCCATTTCGATCAGCAAGGTCGAGGATGTCGGCCGCCACAAGGTGGTGCGCGCCAAGCTGGAAGGTCGAGACATCGCCGCGGTGATCGGCGAGGACGAGACCGTGCCGGCCGAACCAAAGGTGCGGTTCGATCCGGCCGGCATCAACATCTATGCCGATTCCTGGCGTGTCGAGATGGGGGCATAGATGGACAAGACCTGGAACAACAAGGCCTGGTTCCTCGTGCTGCCGGTGCTGGTGCTGGTGGCCTTCACCGCCGTCATCCCGCTGATGACGGTCGTCAACTATTCGGTGCAGGACACGTTCGGCAACAATGTCTTCACCTGGGCCGGCACCGAATGGTTCGAGGAACTGCTGTCGTCGAGCCGCTTCTGGGAAGCGATGGTCCGCAACCTGATCTTTTCCTTCATCATCCTGGCGATCGAGGTGCCGCTCGGCATCTTCATCGCGCTCAACATGCCGAAAAAAGGCTGGGGCGTGCCGGTCTGCCTGGTGCTGATGTCGCTGCCGCTGCTGATCCCGTGGAACGTCGTCGGCACCATCTGGCAGGTGTTCGGGCGCAACGACATCGGGTTGCTTGGCTATTATCTCAATGCGATCGGCATCGACTACAATTACGTGCAGGATCCGTTCGATGCCTGGGTAACGATCATTGTCATGGATGTCTGGCACTGGACCAGCCTCGTCGTGCTGCTCTGCTATGCCGGCCTGGTCTCGATCCCGGATGCCTTCTACCAGGCAGCCAAGATCGACGGCGCCTCGCGCTGGGCGGTGTTCCGCTACATCCAGCTGCCAAAGATGCAGCGCGTGCTTTTGATCGCGGTGCTGTTGCGCTTCATGGACAGTTTCATGATCTACACCGAACCCTTCGTCGTTACCGGCGGCGGGCCCGGCAATTCGACGACGTTCCTGTCGATCGACCTCGTCAAGACCGCGCTCGGCCAGTTCGACCTTGGTCCGGCGGCCGCGATGTCGCTGGTCTACTTCCTCATTATCCTGTTGTTGTCGTGGGTGTTCTACACCGTGATGACCAACTACGACGCGGAGCGCTGAGATGGCTGGCGCCAATGAACGAAGCGAGCGGAATGCGATGAACGCAACGGCTGCATCGGGAGGCCTGGCCAGTTCGCTGTCGCAGAGCGACCTCGACAAGCGCATGCGCCGGCGCGGCGAGGAATCGCGCTGGTGGTGGATCGTGCCGACGCTCTACATCTTCGTGCTGCTGTTGCCGATCTACTGGCTCATCAACATGAGCTTCAAGACCAATGCGGAGATCGTCAACTCGCTGACGCTCTACCCGCACGCACCGACGATCGCCAACTACGTCACCATCTTCACCGAGAAGGTCTGGTATTCCGGCTATATAAATTCGATCACCTATGTGGTCATGAACATGGTGATTTCGGTGTCGGTGGCGCTGCCGGCGGCTTACGCCTTCTCACGCTACCGCTTCCTTGGCGATAAGCATCTATTCTTCTGGCTTTTGACCAACCGCATGGCGCCGCCGGCGGTGTTCGCGCTGCCGTTCTTCCAGCTCTATTCGGCCTTCGGCCTGATCGACACACACATTGCGGTGGCGCTCGCCCACTGTCTGTTCAACGTGCCGCTGGCGGTGTGGATCCTCGAAGGCTTCATGTCGGGCGTACCAAAGGAGATCGACGAGACCGCCTATATCGACGGTTATTCGTTCCCGCGCTTCTTCCTGAAAATCTTCATGCCCCTGATTGCCAGCGGCATCGGCGTCGCCTGCTTCTTCTGCTTCATGTTCTCATGGGTGGAACTGCTGATCGCCCGTACGCTGACCACGACCGATGCCAAGCCGATCGCCGCAACCATGACCCGCACTGTCTCGGCCTCCGGCATGGATTGGGGGCTGCTCGCCGCCGCCGGCGTTTTGACGCTGATCCCCGGCGCGCTCGTCATCTGGTTCGTGCGCAACTACATCGCCAAGGGCTTCGCCCTGGGGAGGGTGTGATGAAACGAACGCAAGAGTTCGTCCGCAGCACCATCTTTGAGGGCTTCGCCCTGGGGAGGATATGATCGTGAACTTCGACTTCTCCTGGATGGCATGGACCTGGCCGACGGCCGCTTTTTTTGGCGTCATCGCCCTGCTGCTGGTCGGCATGGGCGCCTGGGAATACGCCTCGCCGGGCGGCAATCCGCGCGTCGGCGTGCTGCGCTTCGAGACGACGCGCGGCGACCGCCTGTTCCTATCGCTGCTCGGCAGCGCTTTTATCCATCTCGCTTGGCTGGGTCTTGTCGGACCGAGCCTCTGGTGGGCTCTCGCTCTCTCCGTGGTCTACGCCATCGGCGTGTTCCGTTACGTATAGAGGGGGAAACTGTTGGAGCGGCCGCGTGCCGGCGACCGCTCCAGATCGCACTTGAAACCTGAAACAGTGGAGGAAACACATGCGACGGCAATTTTTAACATCAACAACGGCCCTTGTCCTGGTGCTGGGCGTAGGCAATGCCTATGCCGGGATGGATGAGGCAAAAGCCTTTCTGGACAAGGAGATAGGCGGCGTGTCGACGCTTTCCCGCGCCGACCAGGAAAAGCAAATGCAGTGGTTTATCGACGCGGCCAAGCCCTTTGCCGGCATGGACATCAAGGTCGTCTCGGAAACCCTGACGACCCACAAGTATGAGTCAGAGGTGCTGGCACCGGCCTTTACCGCCATCACCGGCATCAAGGTCACGCATGACGTCATCCAGGAAGGCGACGTCGTCGAAAAGATCCAGACCCAGATGCAGACCGGGCAGAACATCTATGACGGCTGGGTCAACGATTCCGACCTGATCGGCACGCACTGGCGCTACCAGCAGGTGCGCAACCTGACCGACTGGATGGCGGGCGAAGGCAAGGACGTTACCGATCCGATGCTCGACGTCAACGACTTCATCGGCACCAAGTTCACCACCGCGCCGGACAAGAAGCTCTACCAGCTGCCCGACCAGCAGTTCGCGAACCTCTACTGGTTCCGTTACGACTGGTTCAACGACGAGAAGAACAAGGCCGACTTCAAGGCCAAGTACGGCTACGATCTCGGCGTGCCGGTCAACTGGTCGGCCTATGAGGACATCGCCGCGTTCTTCACCGGCCGCGATGTCAACGGCAAGAAGGTCTATGGCCACATGGACTACGGCAAGAAGGATCCGTCGCTCGGCTGGCGGTTCACCGACGCGTGGCTGTCGATGGCCGGCAATGGCGACAAGGGCCTGCCGAACGGCCTGCCGGTCGACGAATGGGGCATCAAGGTCGACGCCAATTCGCGGCCTGTCGGCTCGTGCACCGCGCGTGGCGGCGACACCAATGGACCAGCATCGGTCTATGCCATCCAGAAGTATCTCGATTGGCTGAAAGCCTATGCGCCGCCGGAAGCCCAGGGCATGACCTTCTCTGAATCCGGCCCCGTGCCGTCGCAGGGCAATGTTGCCCAGCAGATCTTCTGGTACACCGCGTTCACCGCCGACATGGTCAAGCCCGGCCTGCCGGTCATGAACGACGACGGTACACCGAAGTGGCGCATGGCGCCGTCGCCGCACGGCTCCTACTGGAAGGACGGCATGAAGCTCGGCTATCAGGACGTCGGTTCCTGGACGCTGATGAAGTCGACGCCGACCGACCGCGCCAAGGCCGCTTGGCTCTATGCGCAGTTCGTCACCTCGAAGACCGTTGACGTGAAGAAGAGCCAGGTTGGCCTGACCTTCATTCGCGACTCCACCATCCATGACAAGAGCTTCACCGAACGCGCGCCGAAGCTCGGCGGTCTGATCGAGTTCTATCGCTCACCGGCCCGTGTGCAGTGGACTCCGACCGGCACCAACGTGCCGGACTATCCGAAGTTGGCGCAGCTCTGGTGGCAGAACATCGGTGACGCATCCTCGGGTGCCAAGACACCGCAGGAAGCCATGGATTCGCTCTGCGCCGATCAGGAAAAAGTCATGGCCCGTATCGAGAAATCCGGTGTCCAGGGCGACATCGGCCCGAAGATGGCCGAAGAGCATGACCTTGCCTACTGGAACGCCGACGCGGTCAAGGCCGGTAATCTCGCGCCTCAGCTGAAGCTCGAGCAGGAAAAGGACAAGCCGATCACCATCAACTACGACGAACTGGTGAAGAGCTGGCAGAAGTAAGACTGCCTATGCGGGCGTTAGCGCTCGTGTGAAATTGGGGGAGGCGGCGCGTTGCCGTCTCCCTTCTTTGTATCCAGGTGGAGGACGCGGGAATGAACGGTTTTGTGCTGGCGATCGACCAGGGAACGACATCAACCCGGGCGATCCTGTTCGACGGCCAGATGAAAGTCGCTGGCAGCGGGCAGAAGGAATTCACCCAGCACTATCCGGCCTCCGGCTGGGTCGAGCACGATCCGGAAGAGATCTGGGCAAGCGTCGTGACGACCGTGAAGGCCGCATTGAAGGCTGCTGGCCGTACCGCCTCGGATGTCGCGGCGATCGGCATCACCAACCAGCGCGAAACCGTCGTCATCTGGGACAGGACGACGGGCAAGCCGATCCACAACGCCATCGTCTGGCAGGACCGGCGCACCGCGCCGCTGTGCCAGAAACTGAAGAAGCAGGGGCTGGAGAAGAAATTCACGCGCAAGACCGGCTTGCTGCTCGATCCCTATTTCTCGGGCACCAAGATCGCCTGGATGCTCGACAAGGTGAAGGGCGCCAGGAAACGCGCCGACAAAGGCGAATTGCTGGCCGGCACCATCGACAGCTTTTTGATCTGGCGGCTGACCGGCGGCGAGGTCCACGCCACCGATGCCACCAATGCCTCGCGCACGCTGGTCTACAACATCGAGAAAAACGCCTGGGACGACGAGCTTTTGGCGATTCTCAACATCCCGGCAAAAATGCTGCCGGACGTCAAAGACTGCGCCGATGATTATGGCGTGACCGAGAAAAATCTGTTTGGCGCCGAGATAAAAATCCTCGGCGTCGCCGGCGACCAGCATGCCGCGACCATCGGCCAGGCCTGCTTTGAGCCCGGCATGATGAAATCCACCTACGGCACCGGCTGCTTTGCGCTGCTCAACACCGGCAGCGATCTGGTGCGTTCGAAGTACCGGCTCTTGACCACCATCGCCTATCGGCTGAACGGCAAGACGACCTATGCGCTGGAAGGCTCGATCTTCATTGCGGGTGCAGCCGTGCAATGGCTGCGCGACGGCATCAAGGTGATCGGCAAGGCCGAGCAGAGCGGCAAACTGGCTGCCGAGGCCGACCCGACGCAAAACGTCTATCTGGTGCCGGCCTTTGTCGGACTGGGCGCCCCGCATTGGGACGCCGACGCGCGCGGCGCCATCTTCGGACTGACCCGCAATTCCGGTCCGGCGGAATTCGCGCGCGCCGCGCTCGAATCCGTCGCTTACCAGACCCGCGACCTGCTCGACGCCATGCGCAAGGACTGGAAGGGCACTTCGGCCAAAACGGTTCTCCGGGTCGATGGCGGCATGGTGGCGTCGGACTGGACCATGCAGCGATTGGCCGACATTCTCGATGCGCCGGTCGACCGCCCGACCATCCTCGAGACGACCGCGCTGGGTGCGGCCTGGCTCGCCGGCTCGAAAGCCGGGGTGTGGCCGAAGGCGAAGGAGTTTGCTAAGAGCTGGGCGCTCGAGCGGCGGTTCAAGCCGGAGATGGATGTCTCCACGCGATCCGCCAAGCTGGCAGGCTGGCGCGATGCTGTGCGCAGGACCCTGAGCGCATAAGAAAAGGCCCGCGCCATTTCCGACGCGGGTCTTCTACTCACACTTACCTGCTACTCATACTCATCCTTGGATCAGTAGGGCGAACGGCATACCCGCCGCGGGCCGTAATTCGGCTGGTACGTGTTGTCCGAAGAGCGATAGCTGCGGTAGTGGTCATAGCACCACTGCACGTGCGAGTTGCCTTCGTAGACGCGGCTGTTCTCGTTGTTGATGATTGCACCGGTGATCAAGGCACCAGTCGCGAATGCTGCCAGCGGGAACCAATAGTCGCCGTGACGGCGATAACCGCGGTGGTAATCGCGATAGCCGCGATGTCCGTTCCAATAGCCGCCGCCATCATTGTTTCGCGCAAAGTCGCGATTGCCGAAATTGCGATTGCTGAAATTGCGGTTGCTGAAATTGCGGCGGAAGTGGCGATTCTTCATCCACGGCTGGTAGTCGACCGTTTGTACATCGCTCGACGCCGATGCCGCCTGGGGCACAAACATCTGACCTGCATTGGCCGGCATAGCGGCGGCAGCGGCGAACGAAACTGACAGGGTGGTCGCCAGTATACCCGTTACGATCTTGTTCATTGTCTTCTCCTTCGAAAGGGTGATTGACGTCCCTTGTGGCGAGACAACGAGCGATACACAGGATGGTTCCTCGCAAAACACCAAGTTGCTGATCTGTAATGTTTCTCTTGCCTGACACCGGCACTGCAAAGTGCCCAGCCAATGCCCCTGCGGCGCTTGTACATCGCTTCATCGAAGTGGCCGTTTGGGCAAGTCGACGATGCCGGAAAAGCTTGGCTCGTCGATCCGCTTTTTCCGGTTGACCGGTTGAGCCACTCTCCCTATGTTCCGCGCAATTTCGAGGGCGGCCTTTCAAGCCCGCGGGAGCGCGTAGCTCAGCCGGTAGAGCAACTGACTTTTAATCAGTAGGTCATGGGTTCGAATCCCATCGCGCTCACCAAAAAACATCAATTCCGCATTCGCCGACTATGCGCCAAATTGCCTTCGAACTGGACCGGACGCTTACAGAGGCTGGTATCGCTTACGAGCTGACCAACAGGACTAGCCTCGGCAGCCCGCCAGAACTGCCTCATTGCGCGCCTGAAGGCTCAGGGCCTGGGGCTTCGTCCCGGCCAAAGGCCGCCCGTAAGATGGCCTTCCAATCCCTACGAGCAATCTCCCTTCCACTCCAGTGCGGATGACGACTATCCTTTCGAGCGTTGATAGCTGTCGGCTGTGTGTGGGTGGTACAGTGGACGCGATATTTGCGCCATTGGACAGGGCGCCTAGCTGTCTGAATAGTAAGACGATCGCCTTGGAGGCCACCGTTGGCCTCAAACGTGCGAAACGCCTCAACGCCGCAAAGCGCAATGTCGGTCAGGTTACGCATCTTTTGAACCGTAAATTGCAGCGCCGGCCAACTCTTGGCGAGCACGACATCTGGAACCCTTGTGCCACTTCGCTCGCCTTCAATGGGCAGTAAAAAATTCGCACTCGCAATAAGCAGGCCGCAGTCCCGATTGAAAAGGGAGTCAATATTCAGCCGAACGTTGGCGGCCTCCCGGAGCAAGCCGACTAGGTTATTGTTCGTCTGGAAGTCCGGTCGGTGGCTATATAGCGGTCTTCCGTCCGTTCGCTCCTCCGTACGCCTCCGGCGAAGGCCGCCTTGCGCGAGCATGGCACGGTAGCGAGGCTGCGCTCTTAAGGTCGTCCTTACGAGCGAAGTTAGCAGCACAGCATGAGCCATGTGACGTTATTGACCGGACCGGAGCGTCGTCGTCGTTGGCGTGAAGAGGATCAGTTCCGGATACTGGCCGCGGCATTCGCGCCCGGGGCCACGGTGGCAGCGGTAGCGCGTCAGTACGATGTCGCGACCAGCCTGATCTATAAGTGGCGCCGAACGCTGAGAGCCCGCGAGACAGGCTTTGCGGAAGTTGTCGTGGTTCCCGATGAGCCTGTCGCCGCTTCGGTGCCGGCGGCGGCCCCAGCGGTGATCGAGCTGGAGATCGCCGGCAAGGTGCGGCTGCGGATTCCGCTGACCACACCGCCGACACTCGCGGCGGCGATGGTGAAGGCGCTGGGCGTTTCATGATCCCGGTTCCGAGCCAGGTGCGGATCTGGTTGGCGGTCGGCCGGACCGATATGCGCCGCGGAATGCAAGGCCTCGCTCTGCAGGTCCAGGAGACGTTGGGCCGGGATCCGCATGCCGGGGATCTTTATGTCTTCCGAGGCCGCAGCGGCAATCTGATCAAGATTATCTGGCATGATGGGCTCGGCATGTCGCTGTATGCAAAACGGCTCGAAAAGGGCCGGTTCCTATGGCCGTCGCCGGCGGACGGCACGGTTTCCATATCACCGGCGCAGCTCGCCTACATGCTCGATGGGATCGATTGGCGCAACCCGCGCCACACGTTCCGCCCCCCCCCCAGCGCGCGGGCTGAGTTTTTTCTTTGAGTTTGCGCCATTTTCCGCGAGTCAGCGGACGCGTTTTATGATTCACTCCAGGACATGGTTGCCACCGCCCTGGATGCTGTTCCGGACGATATCGGTGCGCTGAGAGCAGCGCTGACCGCGGCGCTGGCCAGAGCCGAAGACGAGACCGCGCGCGCTACGCTGATCGAGGCCGAACTGGCGGTCGCCAGGGCCAAGGCATCGGATGATGCGGCGCTGATCGCACATCAGGGTCTGACGATCCGCAAGTTGCAGCGGGCGCTGCATGGTCAGAGTTCTGAACGCTCAGCCCGCCTGCACGACCAGATGGAGCTCACCTTCGAGGAACTCGAGAGCACGGCGACGGAAGACGAGATCGCCGCCGAACAGGCGGCGGCCCGGACCACTGAGGTGGCACCTTATGTGCGCAAACGACCGGCGCGCCAGCCATTTCCAGAGCATCTGCCGCGCGAACGCGTGGTTGAGCCGGCGCCGACCGCTTGCCACTGCTGCGGCGGTCATCGGCTGCGCAGGCTGGGTGAGGATATCACCGAGACGCTGGAGGTGGTGCCGCGGCAATGGAAGGTGATCCAACACGTGCGGGAGAAGTTCACCTGCCGCGACTGTGAGGCGATCAGCCAGGCACCGGCGCCGTTCCACGCCACCCCGCGCGGCTGGGCTGGCCCCGGCCTGCTGGCGATGATCCTGTTCGAGAAGTTCGGCCAGCATCAGCCGCTCAACCGCCAGGCTGAACGCTATGCCCGCGAAGGCGTGCCGCTCAGCCTGTCGACGCTCGCCGACCAGGTCGGCGCCGGCGCCGCGGTGCTGATGCCGCTGTTCAAGCGGCTCGAAGCCCATGTGCTGGCCGCTTCACGTCTGCACGGCGACGACACGACGGTGCCGGTCCTGGCCAAGGGCAAGACCGATACCGGCCGATTATGGACCTATGTGCGCGATGACCGGCCGTTCGGCGGCGCCGATCCGCCGGCGGTGGTGTTCTACTATTCCCGCGATCGCCGAGGCGAACATCCCGAGGCGCATCTCGCCGGCTGGAGCGGCATTCTGCAGGCCGACGCCTATGGCGGTTATGGTGATCTCTATGCGACGGGCCGTCAGCCGGCGCCTATTCTGGAAGCCAGCTGCTGGGCCCACAGCCGGCGCAAAGTGTTCGAGCTGGCCGATATCGAAGCGGCGGCGCGCAAGAAGGCGCACGGCGAGAAGCCCAACCTGGTCTATCCGCTAGCGGTTGAAGCCGTGAAGCGCATCGATGCCCTGTTCGATATCGAGCGCGCGATCAACGGCCTGTCGCCAGGCCAACGCCACGCCGTGCGCAAAGAGCGGAGCGCGCCGCTGGTCACCGAGCTCGAGCGCTGGATGATCGAGACGCGCGACAAGCTCTCGCGCGGACACGATCTGACCAAGGCCTTCAACTACATGCTGCGTCGCTGGTCGTCCTTCACCCGGTTCCTCGACGATGGGCGGATTTGCCTATCCAACAATGCAGCCGAGCGAGCCCTGCGCGGCATCGCTCTCGGCAGAAAGTCCTGGCTGTTCTGCGGTTCCGATCGCGGCGGACAGCGCGCTGCCGTTCTCTACAGCCTGATCGTCAGCGCCAAGTTGAATGACGTCGACCCTCAGGCCTGGCTCGCCGATATCCTGGCGCGCATCGCAGCCCACCCAGCACAGCGGATCGATGATTTGCTGCCATGGAATTGGAGATCTGCAAAATTGCGGACCCAACCAGCGGCGGCCTGATCATGCAGCGCAATAAGGTGCATCACGTCTACACCGTCGAACGTGTCGCCAGGGACCTCGGAGTCAGCGAAGCGCTCATCCAGGACCTGACCCTCGGTCTCGAGCCCGAGGACGGCGTCATCTGGGTGTACGGCGCCAACGATGACGACGGGATCTTGGCCTTCACCGATGAAGGCATCGAGGAAGTCAAACTCCTCCTCGAAGAATATCATCGCGTCTCCCCATCGAAAGCTTGACCCAGCACCACGGTGCTCAGGTGCTCAAGCCGCCGGATACGCACGTCTGCGGTCTTCACCGGACGGGTACGCTCCTCCAAATCGTGGAGCGGCGCAAACTCTTTCAACACAACCAGGAGTCGCCCCTTCCAATCGCCGCCTAACGTCTCAGTCCCCCACAGATTCGGGCGTAGCGGGTCTGGGAAGACTTCACGCCCCTTGCCGGCCCGGTATCTGAATATGTTCATGTATCCAAGGTGGGCCACACGCCGAATGTCATTGCTGATGTCAGGCGAATTCTCACCCCGCATCCTGCGAATCTGTGTCACCACAGATGGCTCCCTGATTATGGGCCGGTTACAGGCTCTGACCGCCTGCAAGTGCTCTGCCTGCGCGGCGCCGAAATAACTAGGGTCAGGACTCATTGATCCAGAAGATGAAGGCTGCAGCGAAGGCGATCGCCGACAGGAAAGTGTGAGCACATCGGTCGTACCTGGTGTGGATGCGTCGCCAGTCTTTGAGGCGTGCGAACATGTTCTCGATCCTGTGGCGTTGTCGGTATAGGACAGGATCGTAGCTGTGCTGAATACGATGCTTGGCATGGGGCGGGATGCATGGCGTGATACCGCGCTCGACGAGCGCCTGACGGAAGGCCGCTGAACTGTAGGCCCGATCGGCCAGCAGGGCGTTGGCGGCGGGCAAATCCTCGATCACTGCCGCAGCAGTCTTGTGATCATTGGCCTGCCCTTCGCTCAGATGCAGCAGCCGCGGGCGTCCCTTGCCGTCACAGACCACTTGCAGCTTGGTGGTCAGTCCACCTCGGCTGCGTCCGATACATCGGGATAGAGCCCCTTTTTAAGGAGGCTGGCGGCAGTGCGATGCGCTTTGAGATGGGTGGCATCGATCATCAGATTGTCCGTTTCGCCGCCCTGCGCGGCCAGTTCCGCCAGGATGCGATTGAACACACCCAGCCGACTCCAGCGGATGAAGCGGTTGTAGATGGTCTTGTGCGGACCGTAGTCAGAAGGGACATCTCGCCAGCGAAGGCCATTGCGGATCACGAACAGGATGCCGCTCAGCACCCGGCGGTCATCTACACGCGGCACACCATGCGACAAAGGAAAATAGGGCTCGATCCGGCGCATCTGCTCCGGGGTCAACATCAGCAAATCACTCAAGGCGGCACCTCCTGCCACCTTGAATCACCCAACAGAAATCAATTCAACAAATTAATAGGTCCTGACCCTAGCTAGTCCCTATGATTGCTGGGCCTGAGGGCGGCCCGTCATCCGATATGCAACGGTACGAGGGTTAAGCCGGCTGGCCGGCGCAGAGCCTCATGCATAGGAGACGGGCCATATGGACCATATCAGATTTGTCGGTTTGGATATTCACAAGGAACGGATCTCAGTCGCGGTGGCGGAGAGCGGACGCTCCGGCTCGGTGGAATATCTCGGCGAGATTGCCAATGATGCTGATACCATCAGCAAGCTGTGCGATCGTCTCAGGCGGTCCGGCAAGCCACTGGCGTTTTGTTATGAGGCCGGCCCGTGCGGCTATGGCGTTCATCGCCAACTCACGCGCCTCGGCCATCGGTGCGACGTGGTGGCGCCATCGCTGATTCCGCGGAAGCCTGGCGATCGGGTGAAGACGAACCGTCGCGACGCCACCATGCTCGCCCGCCTTCATCGGGCCGGAGAGTTGACCCCAGTCTGGGTGCCCGACGCCGATCATGAAGCCATGCGCGACCTGATCCGGTTGCGCAGCGTCGTGCGACAGGTGGTGACGCGAGCGCGCCAACATCTTCAAGGATTTCTGCTGCGTCACGGGCGCAAGCATGAGCGCGGGACGGCCTGGCGAAAGGCTTACCGGCGATGGCTTTCGACATTGGCCTTCGACCATCCCGCTCAGCAGATCGCATTTCAGGACTACGTCGATGCTGTCATGGATGCGGAACGGCGCCTGCAGCAGGTCGAGGAACAGATACTCAGCCTGCTCCCGGAATGGAACCAGCGCCCGGTCGTTGACGCCTTGCAGGCGATGCGCGGCATCGCGCTGATTAATGCCGTGGTGCTGGTCGCGGAGGTCGGTGACTTCACACGCTTCTCAAACCCACGCCAGCTCATGGCCTATTTTGGCCTGGTCCCCGGAGAACAATCGAGTGGTGAGACCGTCTGGCGCGGCGGCATCACCAAGACCGGCAACACTCATGCCCGGCGCGCGCTGGTCGAAGGCGCCTGGGCTTACCGGATGAGAGCGCGCATCGGCCGGCACAAGGTCGACCGGATCGAGGCGCTGCCGAAAGTCGTTCGCGATATCGGGTGGAAAGCGCAAGTTCGACTGTGCACCCGATATCGTCGGCTGAGCGCGCGCGGCAAGAATGCGAACGTCGTCAATGTCGCCATCGCACGCGAGATGGTGGGCTTCATCTGGTCGATCGCCTGCACGGTTCAATCCGCGCCAAAGACGGCGTGACCACTATTTGACAGACAGCCAGCAGAGGAGACCACAACACAGGATCAGCCTCGGCGCGATATGCGGCGCTGGAGGCGGGACAATGCCGGGGAGCCCTCGTCTCCACTATGAGCCTCGACGCTCGCCACCTAGACAGAGGCAGCCCCAAACGAAACCAGGTCATGCGGCCCGACCCGCGGATGAGAGATTGTTGACCGACGTTCAAGTCCCGCCTCTTGCACCTCATATCCGCCGTACAAGTGCCTCGACCGCCGATCCGGATCGGCGGGCCGCAGCTTATGTCAAAGGCCATTGTCAGCAATCATGAGAGTGGATTGATTCCAACGCTTGGTGCCCGCGTTTGACGGCTGCAATGATCTCATCGGGGTCTGCTTTCCAGACGAATGGCCGGGGTTCGTGATTGTGCTCAGTCATGAAGCGGTTGATTGCCGCCTGCAGATCGACGACGGAGTGGAAGACACCGTGTTTCAGTCTACGTCGTGTCAGTTTGGCGAAGAAGCCCTCGACAGCGTTGAGCCATGAACATGATGTTGGAACGAAGTGGAAGGTCCATCGCGGATGTCTTGCCAGCCAGGCGCGGACCTTCGGCTGCTTATGGGTCGCGTAGTTGTCGAGAATGACGTGGACTGCCTTATCCTTCGGCAGTTGCGCCTCAATCACGTTGAGGAAACGGATGAACTCCTGATGCCGGTGTCGCTGCATGTTGCGGCCGATCACCGAGCCGTCGAGAACATTGAGGGCAGCAAACAGGGTGGTGGTTCCGTGGCGCTTGTAATCATGGGTCATCGTGCCACCCCGCCCCTTCTTTAACGGAAGTCCTGGCTGGGTGCGGTCCAGCGCCTGGATCTGGCTCTTTTCATCGACGGAAAGAACAATGGCATGGGCCGGCGGCGAGACGTAGAGCCCAACGACATCGTGCAGTTTCTCGGCAAAGGCCTTGTCATTCGACAGTTTGAAGCTGCGCCAGCGGTGCGGTGCAAGACCATGCTCGTGCCATATCTTGACGACCGAAGAGGCCGCGATCCCCACCGCCTTTGCCATCGCGCGAACGGTCCAGTGTGTGGCCTCTTGCTTGGGCGTTTCCAGCGTCAGCGCGATCACCTGATCGACCAGTTCGGGATCGAGTGGCGCAATGCCTGGCGGGCGGCTCTTGTCGCGCAAAAGGCCATCCACGCCTTCGGCCATAAAACGCTCCTGCCATCGCCACACGCAGGTCTTCGATTTGCCGGTAGCCTGCATAATGGTCACGGTTCCCAAGCCGTCATCGCTCATCAGAATGATCTTCGCCCGCCACGCATGCTTCTGCGGCGAACCGTGCTTTGCCACGATGGCTTCGAGCTGGATCCTGTCGGCGGCAGTGACGTCAAATGCAATACCGGTGCGCATGCCCGATCGTCGCACATGCGAAAACAGATGGGAATCCAACATCGGACTCTTTTGTCTCGATCAATCCACTCTCATGATTGCTGACAATGGCCTTTGACATAAGCTGCGGCCCGCCGATCCGGAGCGGCGGTCGAGGCACTTGTACGGCGGATATGAGGTGCAAGAGGCGGGACTTGAACGTCGGTCAACAATCTCTCATCCGCGGGTCGGGCCGCATGACCTGGTTTCGTTTGGGGCTGCCTCTGTCTAGGTGGCGAGCGTCGAGGCTCATAGTGGAGACGAGGGCTCCCCGGCATTGTCCCGCCTCCAGCGCCGCATATCGCGCCGAGGCTGATCCTGTGTTGTGGTCTCCTCTGCTGGCTGTCTGTCAAATAGTGGTCACGCCGTCTTTGGCGCGGATTGAACCGTGCAGGCGATCGACCAGATGAAGCCCACCATCTCGCGTGCGATGGCGACATTGACGACGTTCGCATTCTTGCCGCGCGCGCTCAGCCGACGATATCGGGTGCACAGTCGAACTTGCGCTTTCCACCCGATATCGCGAACGACTTTCGGCAGCGCCTCGATCCGGTCGACCTTGTGCCGGCCGATGCGCGCTCTCATCCGGTAAGCCCAGGCGCCTTCGACCAGCGCGCGCCGGGCATGAGTGTTGCCGGTCTTGGTGATGCCGCCGCGCCAGACGGTCTCACCACTCGATTGTTCTCCGGGGACCAGGCCAAAATAGGCCATGAGCTGGCGTGGGTTTGAGAAGCGTGTGAAGTCACCGACCTCCGCGACCAGCACCACGGCATTAATCAGCGCGATGCCGCGCATCGCCTGCAAGGCGTCAACGACCGGGCGCTGGTTCCATTCCGGGAGCAGGCTGAGTATCTGTTCCTCGACCTGCTGCAGGCGCCGTTCCGCATCCATGACAGCATCGACGTAGTCCTGAAATGCGATCTGCTGAGCGGGATGGTCGAAGGCCAATGTCGAAAGCCATCGCCGGTAAGCCTTTCGCCAGGCCGTCCCGCGCTCATGCTTGCGCCCGTGACGCAGCAGAAATCCTTGAAGATGTTGGCGCGCTCGCGTCACCACCTGTCGCACGACGCTGCGCAACCGGATCAGGTCGCGCATGGCTTCATGATCGGCGTCGGGCACCCAGACTGGGGTCAACTCTCCGGCCCGATGAAGGCGGGCGAGCATGGTGGCGTCGCGACGGTTCGTCTTCACCCGATCGCCAGGCTTCCGCGGAATCAGCGATGGCGCCACCACGTCGCACCGATGGCCGAGGCGCGTGAGTTGGCGATGAACGCCATAGCCGCACGGGCCGGCCTCATAACAAAACGCCAGTGGCTTGCCGGACCGCCTGAGACGATCGCACAGCTTGCTGATGGTATCAGCATCATTGGCAATCTCGCCGAGATATTCCACCGAGCCGGAGCGTCCGCTCTCCGCCACCGCGACTGAGATCCGTTCCTTGTGAATATCCAAACCGACAAATCTGATATGGTCCATATGGCCCGTCTCCTATGCATGAGGCTCTGCGCCGGCCAGCCGGCTTAACCCTCGTACCGTTGCATATCGGATGACGGGCCGCCCTCAGGCCCAGCAATCATAGGGACTAGGAACGTTGAAAGCCAAAACGTGATCAGCATTTCTCTTCAGATCGCCGCGCAACGCGCATAGTGGGGAAGCGGCTAGAATTTGGCAATTACCGGTGTATAAACGCTAGCATTACTTTGGCATTTTTTTGGTTCTGGGAGCGTTTGAGGATTCCCAAGAGCGGTTTTGCGTGATTCATGAGAGGTCGGCTGTTGGAGGGGCCGGCCATGAACAGGGATTGGCAAGTCGATCTGGAGCAGTGGCTTGAGCCGTTCGTCTCGGCGTTGAGGCACAAGACGCGTGCGCGGATGTGTCCGGCCTATATTGCTGGGCTGATTGGCCTTGGGGATCGCAAGAGCATCCAACCGATGGCGGCGCGCGACGCAGGCGTCAACTATGACCAGCTGCACCACTTCATCGCGAGCGGCGTGTGGGATGCTGGGCCGCTGGAGAAGGTGCTACTTGCGGAGGCCGACAGACAAGTTGGCGGGAACGATGCATGGCTGATCGTGGACGACACAGCGCTCCCCAAGAAGGGGCGCCACTCGGTCGGCGTCGCGCCGCAATATGCCTCGGCGCTTGGTAAGAACGCCAACTGCCAGACGCTGGTGTCGCTGACGCTGGCCTCTAGCGAAGTGCCGGTCATGGTGGGACTGCGGCTGTTTCTGCCCGAGAGCTGGACTTCCGATCCCGCCCGGCTCGACCGTGCCGGTGTGCCCGAGGACCATCGTGCCTACAGGACCAAGCCCGAAATCGCGCTGGCCGAGATCGACCGGGCTCGCGCAGCCGGCCTACGCTTTGGCTGCGTGCTCGCCGATGCCGGATATGGCTTGAGCGCCCCCCCCCCTTCCGGCAGGCGCTCACCGAGCGCGGCCTTACCTGGGCCGTCGGTATCCCGTTCAAGCAGAAGGTCTATCCCGCCGACGTGGCAATGATCTTTCCCGTTGCCGGACGCGGCCGTCCGCGCCAGCGGCATATCCCCGATGTGAAGTCGATGACCGCGAAGGCGATGCTGGAGACAGCCCCATGGCGCGCGGTCAGTTGGCGGCGTGGCACCAAAGGCCGCCTCTCGGCGCGCTTCGCCGCTGTCCGTGTCCGGGTTGCAGATGGCCCACCCCAGCGCATCCGCGACATGGGCGCTCAGCATCTGCCCGGCGAGGAGGTCTGGGTGATCGGCGAGCACCGCTCGACCGGCGAGCGCAAATACTACCTCTCCAACTTGCCCGCCGACACCCCGCTCAAGCAGATCGCAGGCGCCATCAAGGCGCGCTGGGTCTGCGAACAGGCGCATCAGCAGCTCAAGGAGGAACTTGGCCTCGACCACTTCGAAGGGCGCTCATGGACCGGCCTGCACCGGCACGCGCTGATGACGATGATCGCCTACGCCTTCCTGCAATCTCGCCGCCTCAAACAAGCGGGAGGGGGAAAAAAGAATCGTTGGCCCGCCGCCCCAACCGAGCCTACCCGCCGTCAGGCAAGCCATCCTCACCGCGCTAGCGCAGCCGCCCCCAATCCGTTGTCCCCACTGCCGCAGAGCCCTCTCCGCTAACAATCTGCCAAAGTAGTGCTAGCGCCTGTTGCCAATGGACATTTTTGGACGGGGGTCTTTCCTGCCCGCTTTCGAAATTCTTATCGCTCCACCCGCATACATATGACCGAGCCTCCGGGTCGCGGACAATGAAGGCTATTAAATTAGCCTGTAACGCGAGATAAACTGGCCGCCTTGGATGACCGATACCCGGCTTGGACAAGGCGTCATCCATGACAAACTTAGAGTAGGATCGCGCCGACATTATTGCCGCCGCCTGCTGATAGGTACGATCGCCAAGGGGCGGCTCACAGACAAGGCGTTCGATCGCACCGATCTGGTTTTTGGTGGCGGGCATGCCGTCATCGCCAGCTATCGGAACCGCGATGTCGGATATAAGCGGGCGGACTATTCGAGGCCCCGTCGCGCGGCCGAAGACCCAGTAAAAAAGGCCCATATTGCTCCCGCCCTCCCAAGCGACAGACATTCCCAACCACAAACCGGAAAGCTGGTAAATAGGTGAGTCGTTGCAGGATTTCAGGGAGGCGTAGACTTGCCTTTCTTCAGGGCCGTCAGGCGCGTTAGAAGCGAGTTGTACTGATAGACCGCCTTCAGAAGCTCTTTCGCAAGTTCAATCGCGAGCTCTGCCTCTTCCTCTCCGATCTTGTCGTAATCCTTAGCTTCAATGTGGGCCGCATCATTTCCCAAAATACGCAATTCATCCGCTGCATTCAACAATTCAGTTGGAATTATCGCCACTGCGCTCAACGCGGCTATCCTGACCTTCAAGTTTGACCCAAATGCCTTTCTACCCTCGCACAACTCCTCAAGAGTGCGCCTCACCATGAGCGCGGATGCTCGATAACAGCCGGAAGCGTGACATTTAACGGCCTCTTCTATCGACTCCAGGATACGCTGCGGCAAGTTGCTGGCGTCGAAATCGATCACCTCGGGTGGGAAAGTCACTGAGTCGCCACCCGGCCTCTGCCGCGCAAAAAACAGCACGGAATTGCATTCAGTGTTTGGACAGACCCGAATTCCAAACGTCTTAGTGCCGATCGGCTGATACCGTCCGTTAGTCTGCTTTTCTACCACGGGACTGTCTACGTCACTCAGGCCAACATTGGAAACTCCCTACGTGCCTGCAAGCTGGACATCGCACGTTGATTGACGGCGGATCAGATAGCGTAAAATGTCCGGTGGTCTTCAAATACAAGAGTGCATCCCCCAACGACGACTAAATTTGTGCACTACCATGCGGCGAGGATTTCGCAAAAGAAGCTATTGTGTTGTCCGCTGTAAATCGAGGCGTTGCCTTACCAGATCGACGCGGCCGATATCTGCGATGCCGTCCGATGCGCTCTCTTGCTCTTTTGCGAGTTCGATGCGCGTCATACCGAAACTCCCTTAGAGTAATCGCTCACCCTCGGATCGGTGCTCGAAGCAGAACCAATGTGGCGTCTGCTTCGGTTTGGAGAACCCCCAGCAGCCGGCATGCCCGCAGAAATGATGCTGGACGCCGGGCTCCTCGCATTTCCGCTCGCGGAGTGTTTCGGGCCACGGCGCACGGCATTGTTGACCGTCAGCGCTCTTTCTTCCCGTCGGCGTGATCTCCCGCTCGGTAATTCCTTGCCTCTATATTAGAGAAGGCGCATGTTTGTCGTGGAGCAGTCTCAAATCTCAGCGACGGAGCCAAACAGTGTGCAGCAACTGCGACGGTGAAGGGCTTGGGCGGAGGGATTTCCTCAAAGTCGGCGCGGGACTCCTGGCGTTCGGTCTTGGTGGAGCGTCGTGGCCGGCGCGCGCGGCCGAGGGCGCGGCAACGCCGCTGACCCTCGATGAATCACTCGCTGCGCTGAAATCTGGCAATGAACGCTATATCAGCCACCCGGAACTTTGCTCGATCGACCTTGCCGCGCAACGGAACGCTGTCGCCGCACACCAGGCGCCCTGGGCCACGATCATCAGTTGCGCCGACAGTCGCGTTCCGCCGGAGCTGATCTTCGGCGGCCACGGTGTTGGAGAACTGTTCGTCGCCCGGAATGCCGGCAACCTCGTCGACACCGCGACGCTCGGCACGGTCGAATACGGCGCGGCGGTGCTCGGCTCACCCTTGATTGTCGTCCTCGCGCACACAAGTTGCGGCGCCGTCAAGGCTGCGTGCGACGTGGTCACCAAGAACGCGACCTATCCCGGCGCGATCGGCCCGATGATCGAGCCGATCCTGCCTGCGGCGATAGCAGTGCGCAGCCAACCGGGCGATTTCGTCGACAACACCGCCAAGGAGAGCGCGCGGAGAACGGCTATGCGCCTGACCGCTTCGAGCAAACTGTTGGCCGGTCTCACCAAGGCGGGAAGGCTGAAGATCGTCGCGGCGATCTATGACCTTCAAACCGGTACCGTGACCTACATCGAATAACGACGCCCGACGCGCGTCGATCCTTCAGCCGTTCCGCGACAAATGCACGCCCAGAACGGCGGCCTTCTTGGCGATCAGGCCTTCCAGATCCGCGTCCGACCGTTTGGTGCCGGTCCGTTCGCGCAGCAGCGAGATCACCGCGCTCATTGAAAGTGGGGTGATTTGGGAAAGCGGCGCGGGCTGGGCACCCAGAATGGCATCCACCGCGCCGGCAACATCCGGGGTCTCCGTTGGTGCTCGCATGGTCGGTTCCTTTCTGTTCAGGCCGGCGTCGGCGATATCGGCCGGTGCTCTGACACCGCGATCGAAGACGACTGCCAGGCCGTTCTTGACGGCGAGGGCGGCGACCATATCGTCGAGCTTTCGGTCTGAGAGGGCTGGATCCGTGGGTTTCAGGATCCTGCGGATTACCCTGGCCGCCTGGTCCGTCGAAACGAAGCCATAACGCCGTTTCCTGGCCTCCACATATTGTTCGATGATCATGCCCAGGCGTCGGGCTGCAATATCCCTGGGTTCTTCTGCATCCTTCGGTTCCAGCACCTGGGCCTCCTTGGGCTGCCGCGCGTGCAAATTCGGCAACCCACAGGAAATAGGGCAGCCAGGTCGGACATCAAACGCTCCTCGATCATTCGGCGCATCTGCCAATGAGGCCGGAACGATCCTGCGGCTGAAGCATTTCGCTCCATGACCAGCTCATTGAGGGAAGGCCGGGCCATGAAGATCGCCCACGTAGCACCATTGTACGAATCCGTGCCGCCAAGGCTCTATGGTGGGACCGAGCGCATAATCTCCTACCTGACCGAGGCTCTCGTCGACCTCGGCCATGACGTGACGCTGTTCGCCAGCGGCGACACCAAGACCTCCGCCAAGCTCGTGCCGTGCCGTGAGCGGGCGCTTCGTCTTGATCCCCGTCCGTTGAAATCGGAGATCGCGGCGCATCTGTCGATGCTCGATGAGGTCAGCAAAAGGGCTGACGATTTCGATGTCATTCACTTCCATCTCAGCCATTTCCTGCATTTCCCGTTTTTCCGCGACATGCCGCAGCGTACGGTGACGACGCCGCATGGCAGGCTGGACTACGCGGACCTCGCACAAGCCTATGATCGGTTCCCACGCTTCCCGATGATTTCGATATCGCGCAGCCAGCGGGCGCGATTCTCATCCGCGAACTGGCTGGCGACAATCCACCACGGCCTGCCGGTCGATCTCTACGAACCCGATTTCGAGGCAGGTTCGGATGGCGGCTATCTTGCCTTTCTCGGCAGGATGTCGCGCGACAAGCGCCCGGATCGGGCGATCGAGATCGCTCGCCGCACCGGCTTGAAGCTCAAGCTCGCGGCCAAGATCGGTGATGACGATCGCGCCTATTTCGAGGAAGTCGTCCAGCCGATGATCGATGGCGACCAGATCGAATATGTCGGCGAGATCAATGAGCAGCAGAAGACGGCGTTTCTCGGAAACGCCGCCGCTCTGCTTTTCCCGATCGATTGGCCGGAGCCATTCGGCCTTGCCGTGATCGAGGCGATGGCCTGCGGGACACCTGTCATGGCCTGGAGTTGCGGCGCCATGCCGGAGATCGTCGACCACGGCGTGACCGGTTTCGTCGTCGAAACCATAGAGGACGCCGTTGCCTCCATGCCGGCTCTCCTGCAGCTCGACCGGCGACGTGTCAGGGCGGTGTTCGAGCGGCGCTTTTCAGCCCGCAGGATGGCCCAGGACTATGCCGCCGCCTATGCAGAACTGGTCGACACCGGCGGTCGCGTAAAGGCCTCGTAGCGGTACTCCTTCCGGAAATGAACAGGGACAGGCCTATTGACCATCACCCAACTCGACGAGCGCACGCTTGATCCTGCAATCGCCCTAGCCTCCTTGGACGAAACCGCGCCACGGGAGCCGCACAGGCTGTTTGCCCTCAAGCATGGCGACTGCTTTGTCGTTGCAGACGCCTATGGCGATATACGCGGCGCTGGGGACGGGTTCTTCCGCGACGACACGCGTGTGCTCTCTGAATTTCGTCTCACCGTCGGTGGGCGGTCGACGTCGTTGCTTGGCGCGTCGCTGAGCCAGGACAACGTCCTCTTCACCGCCAATTTGACCAATCTGCCGATCGAGAGCGCTGCTGGCCGCCAGATTCCGCAAGGCGCCATCCATATCGAGCGCGTCCGGCTTCTGTGGGAGGAAAGGCTGTATGAGCGCATAACGCTCTCCAACTACAGCCGGGAGCACTCGACGATCCTGCTGTCACTGCGCTTTGGCGCCGATTTCCGCGATATGTTCGAGGTCCGGGGCTCGACCCGCGCGAAGCGCGGAACCGCCCATACGGCCGAGATTGCGGGGGTTGCGGTCGTGCTTCGCTACGAAGGCCTGGACAAGGTGGTGCGGACATCGGCGATTTCATTTTCACAGACGCCTAATCAACTGACCTCCGAGCAGGCGGATTTCGTCATCGCCGTCACCAAGCGCAGCAGCCAGACGCTTTACGTGGAGGTGGGCAACGCCACGGACGATCGCCCCGAAAGCCATCGGTTTCGCGCTGCCGCTGCCCGTGCCCGTTTCGGCATGCGCGCCAAACGCCGGCATGGCGCGACGCTGCACAGTTCGGGCCGCGTTTTCAACGACTGGATGGCGCGGGCTCGCGCCGATGTCGCGCTGCTCACGACGGAACTGGCGACCGGGCCGTATCCCTATGCCGGCATCCCCTGGTTCTCCACGGCCTTCGGCCGAGATGGCGTGATTTCAGCCTTACAGATGCTGTGGCTCAATCCTGGGCTGGCGCGAGGCGTCCTGGCGTTTCTCGCCCAGCACCAGGCGACCGAGACCTCGCCTTTCAGCGATTCCGAACCCGGCAAGATCATGCACGAGACCCGCAAGGGCGAGATGGTGGCGCTGAGCGAGTTGCCATTCGGCCGCTACTATGGCGGTGTCGACACGACGCCGCTCTATATTCATCTTGCCTGCTCTTATGCGGACCGCACGGGGGACATAGGTTTCATCGATACCCTGTGGCCATCACTGTGCGCCGCGGCCGAGTGGATCGAAACGGCGAGCCGTTCGACGGGTTTTCTCACCTACCAGCGCGCGGCAGAATCCGGCCTTGCCAATCAGGGATGGAAGGACAGTTTCGATTCCGTCTTTCACGCCGATGGCCGCATTCCGAAGGGGCCGATCGCGCTGGTCGAGGTGCAGGGCTACGTCTTCGCGGCATTCCAGGGATTGGCGAAACTGGCACGGCTGCGCGGCGAAACGGAGCGGGCGGAGAGTTGGGAAATACGCGCCGACACACTTCGCCAACAGGTCGAGCGCCATTTCTGGATCGAGGACCTCGGCTACTATGCGCTGGCTCTGGATGGCGACGGTCAGCCCTGCATGGTGCGCACTTCCAACGCCGGTCACCTGCTTTACGTCGGCCTACCCAGCCCGGATCGCGCGCGCATGGTTGCCGACCAGTTGCTGTCGGCCTCGTTCCATTCCGGCTGGGGGCTGAGAACGCTGGCGGACGATGCGATCTTCTTCAATCCGATGTCCTATCACAACGGGTCCATCTGGCCGCACGACACCGCGATCTGCGCGGCGGGACTGGCGCGGTACGGCAGGCGCGACAGCGTGGTGCGGCTGATGAGCGGAACCTTCGAATCCGCCGTCCATTTCAACATGCGTCTGCCCGAACTGTTTTGTGGCTTCACGCGCGCGGCCGGCGAAGCACCGATTGCCTATCCGGTGGCTTGCCTGCCGCAGGCTTGGTCCGCGGGCTCGGCCTTCATGCTCATGCAATCCTGTCTCGGCCTGCAAATCGATGGCTGGGCAGGCGAGATCCATGTGACCCGGCCACGCCTGCCGATCGGCATCGACAGCCTCGTCATTCGGCATCTTTCGGTAGGGCAAGCGGCAGTCGATCTGACATTCCAGCGGGTAGGAGATCGTGTCGGCGCCTTCCTTGCGGAGCCGCATGAGGGGCTGGTGCCGCTCGTGGTCAGGAGCTGAAAAATCGGAACCATCCCGCGTCACGGGCGTTGGACCACCACTATGGGCGCCGGAACTCCCAGCAGATTGAGCCGCTTCGGTATCCCATTGAAAGGTCTCTGTTTAAATGCCCGACAACAGTTCGTACCTCGTGGTTCCTCTATTCGCATTGTGGCTCTTCACCCTTGCGGCTGTCGGCGTCCTGGCCATTGTGCTCGTGACGATGATGTTGGGGGCGCGCAAGGGCAGCAGGTTGGCCACTGTGGAGGTTGAACCGGCTCGTGGCCCATTGCCGGAATTCGACAAGGACGGGAAGTCAGCTGTCGCCTCGCTGGTGCAATGGTCGCCCGAAACGCTGCGTCATATCCTGGCAACGGAACTTCCCGACGCCCAGGTAATCGTCGTCTCCAATCGTGAGCCGTATATCCATAACCGCGAGGGCGACGACATCCAGCTGGTTGTACCCGCCAGCGGGCTTGTCTCGGCGCTGGAGCCGATCACGCGAGCTTGTGCAGGCACGTGGATCGCCTATGGCGGCGGTTCGGCCGACGCGCTTGTGGTCGACAAGAACGACCGCATCGAGGTGCCGCCGGACAATCCTTCCTATACGCTGCGCCGCGTCTGGTTGAGTGAGGAAGAGCAGCAAGGCTATTATCTCGGCTTTGCCAATGAAGGCCTCTGGCCGCTATGCCATATCGCCTTCACCCGGCCGATATTCCGCGCCTCGGATTGGGAAGCCTATGAGGCGGTCAACCGCAAATTCGCCGACACCGTTGTCGCGGAAGCCCGCAACGAGCGGCCGATCGTGCTGGTCCAGGATTACCATTTCGCGTTGCTGCCGCGCATGATCCGGGAGCGCCTGCCGGAGGCGATCATCATCACCTTCTGGCACATCCCATGGCCGAATTCGGAAGTGTTCAGCATCTGCCCGTGGCGCGAGAAGATTCTCGACGGCCTGCTCGGCAGTTCCATTGTCGGCTTTCACACCCAATTCCATTGCAACAACTTCATCGACAGCGTCGACCGTTTCCTGGAAAGCAGGATCGAGCGCGAGGATTCGGCCATTTCCTATGGTGGCGAGATCAGCCTGGTTCACGCCTATCCAATTTCAATCGAGTGGTCGCCACCGCATCTGGACAAACTGCCAGACGTCGCGCAATGCCGTCGGCAGGTGCGCGAGAAATTCGGCCTGGCCGAACATGTCAAGCTGTGCGTCGGCGTTGAACGTCTGGACTACACCAAGGGCATCCTCGATCGCTTCAACGCGCTCGACGAACTGCTGACGCTTCACCCGGAATGGATCGGCAAGGTGGCGTTCCTGCAGATCGCGGCGCCCAGCCGCGGTACTCTGCCTGCCTATCAACAATTGTACGAGGAGTGCCTGCGCCATGCCGAGGATCTCAACCAGCGCTATGGCCGCGAAGGCTATACGCCAGTGCTGATGGTGACGGAACATCACTCGCAGCTTGAGGTCTACGAAATCTACCGCGCCGCCGACGTCTGCATGGTCACCAGCCTGCATGACGGCATGAACCTGGTCGCCAAGGAGTTCGTCGCGGCGCGCGAGGATGAACAGGGTGTGCTGCTGCTCAGCATGTTCGCCGGCGCCTCCAAGGAGCTGCTGGAAGCCCTGATCGTCAATCCCTATGACGCGGCGATGATGGGCGACGCCTTGCTGCAGGCCTTGACCATGTCCGAGGAGGAGCAACGCCAGCGCATGCGACGCATGCGCGAGATCGTGCGCGAAAACAATGTCTATCGGTGGGCGGGCAGCATGCTTCTCGATGCTGCGCGCCTGCGCAAGCGTGATGCAGTCGATCGTGCCGTGGGTGCTGCTCCAGCAGCCCCAGCCAATGTGATATCGCTGCTTGATCGCAGACGGGTGGCGGCACTGTGATGTCGATATTGCCAAATCTGCCGGAACCCGTCGTCCCGCTAGGGCCATGGAGCCTGTTCCTCGATATCGATGGGACGCTTCTCGAACATGCCGCGCATCCCGATGCAGTGGTTGTCAGTGAGGAGTTGCGCACGCTGTTGGAACGTCTCGAAGCGCAATTGGATGGAGCATTGGCGTTCATCACGGGACGGTCGATCGCTGCCGTCGACCATCTCTTCCAGCCCCTCAGATTGCGCGCCGCCGGGCTCTATGGCCTCGAGCACAGGCTGGCACGCGACGGTCCGGTCGAAGCCGCCGTCGAACCGGCCGACATTGTAGCGCTTGCCAACGAAATCGCGACGGAACTGGACAATGCGGACGTCTACATCGAACGCAAGGGACCAATCCTGGCCATTCATACACGCGCGGCACCGCACTTGCTGCAGCGCGCGACGGAACTGGTCGAACAGGCCTTGGACAAATTGCCCGCGGGGTATCGGGTCTTGGCCGGAAATGCCGGTGTGGAATTGATGCCGCTGGAAGCAGCGAAGGGAGCCGCCATCCGACGCTTCATGCAAATTCCGGCTTTCAGGGGACGGCGACCGGTGTTCCTCGGTGACGACACGTCAGACGAGAACGGGTTCGAGGTCGTCAACGAATTGGACGGCATCTCGGTTCGCATAAAGCCGCATGGATCGACAGCGGCACCTTTTGCGCTGGCCGGCGTGGATGCGGCCTTTGCCTGGCTGGACGGGATGAGCAGACGCGAGACTGCGGCCACGCCAGCCGCAATGGCCAAATGAACCGGATTGCACTGAAGCCGTTCACGCGCATGGAAGGAGCGTGCGAATGACCCAACTGACCAGCTTCATCCGGGAAACATTGCCCGCCTGGCTGCAACGGCGCGCCGAGCCGCAAAGCGGTGATGCCGAGACGGCAGCTGAGCCGTTGCGTCCCGAAGACGCCGATGCAGTCTGGCGCAAGGCTGTCGAGAACGATCTGTTGGAGCCAACACAACGGATTATGCCGAGACCGTCGGGAAGAAGGGCCGCAATCGCCATTGACGGTCGCGCTCACCCGTTCCCGAAAACCAGCGAGACATTGCCGCCGGCATGGCGTTCGAGCCGGCCGGCGAGGTCGAGTTCCAAAAGGATCATGAAGACCTGGGCCGGGTGCAGGCCGGTGTGGCGGATGATTTCGTCGACCGACACCGGCGTTGGGCCGAGCGCCTCGATGACCTTGGCGCGGTCGCCCTCGCCGGGCGGCGGCGTGGCCGCAAAGTCGGGCGCGTCCTCAAACGGCGGCATATCAGGCGCCCGCATGCCGGTCAGCGGCGCGATCGCCCTGGAAATATCCGATGCCTCGGTAACCAGCGTGGCGCCGTCCTTGAGCAGGCCGTTGGTCCCGGCCGCGCGTGGATCAAGTGGCGACCCCGGCACGGCAAAGACCAGCCGGCCCATTTCGCCCGCAAGCCTGGCGCTGATCAGTGAGCCCGAGCGCTGCGCGGCCTCGACCACCACTAGCCCGAGCGCCGCACCCGCGACCAGACGGTTGCGGCGTGGAAAATCCTGGGCGCGCGGCTGCCAGCCGAACGGCATTTCCGAAATGATGGCGCCGCGCTCGGCGATTTCCGCGCACAGGCCGGCTGTTTCGGGCGGGTAGGGCAGGTCGAGGCCTCCGGCCAGCACGCCGATCGTGCCGGTTGCCAGGCTGCCTTGGTGCGCCGCCGTGTCGATGCCGCGCGCCAGGCCGGAGACGATGCCATAGCCGTCGCCGCCCAGATCGGTCGCCAACATGCGCGCCATCTTGATGCCGGCCAGCGATGCGTTGCGGGCGCCGACGATGGCAACGCCCGGCAGCCGGAACACAGCGGCATTGCCCTTCACCGCCAGCAGCGGTGGCGGATTATCCATGCTGCGCAAAAGCGGCGGGTAGTCTGGCTCGCCGATGCCGACAAAACGCGCGCCAGCCTTGCGGGCTGCCTCGAGTTCGGCCTCGGCTTCAGCGATCGACGGAATGCGGGCGATCCGGCTGGCGCCGCCCGATATCATCAGTTCCGGCAGGATTTCGAGCGCGACCTCAGCGGATCCGAAGCGATTGATCAGATCACGAAAGGAGGCTGGGCCGACATTCTGGGTGCGGATCAGCCGCAACCAGCTCAGCCGCTGCCGGTCGCTGAGGCGCGGCCCGGGGCTGGCTCGCTCATCCCTTGGCTCCGATCTTGCCCTCGGTGCCGGCAAGCAGCCGCGAAATGTTCGCCCTGTGTTTGATGAAGACGATAATGCTCATCACCACGAACAGGGCGGCAATCTGCGGTGTGCTCATGAAATAGAGGGCTATCGGCACGACGACGGCCGCTGTCAGCGCTGCCAGCGAGGAGAAGCGCAAGAGGAACGCCATCACCAGCCAGACAGTGGCGAAGATCAGCGCCACCTGCCAGGCAAGGCCGATCAGCACGCCGAGATAGGTAGCGACACCCTTGCCGCCCTTGAAGCCAAGCCAGACAGGAAAGAGATGACCAAGAAAGGCGCCGAGGCCGGCCCAGACCGCCGTTTCCGGTGCGAAATGGCCAGCAATCAGGACGGCGGCGGTGCCCTTCAGCGCGTCGAGCAGCAGCGTCGCCGCAGCAAGGCCCTTATTGCCGGTGCGCAGCACGTTGGTGGCGCCGATATTGCCCGAGCCGATCTTGCGCACATCGCCAAGGCCGGCTGCCCGGGTGAGCAGCAGCCCGAAGGGAATCGAGCCTAAGAGGTAGCCGAATACCAGCGCCAGGATAACGCCATAAGTCATTGTTTCCCCCACACTTCCCATCGCCGGCTGTAGCGGCTTCAGGTGGCGCCAGGATGTGCTCCTAGGCCGAGAATACTGTGCGGCCCGCCACCAGCGTTTGCAAGACCTTGCCTTGCAGGCGCGCGCCTTCGAAACAGGTGTTTTTCGAGCGCGAGCGAATGCCGCTTTCGCTGACGATCCAGGGTTCGTCGAGGTCGACGAGCGCGAGATCGGCGACGGCACCCGGCTTCAGCGTGCCGCCGGGCAAGCCGAACAGTTTTGCCGGCGCGGTGGATAAGGTCTCGATCAGCCGCAGCAGCGGCACATCGCCATTATGGTAAAGCCGCAAGGCGGCACCCAGCAGCGTCTCCAGCCCGATGGCACCGGCGGCAGCATCGGCGAAGGGCAGGCGCTTGGTGTCCACATCCTGCGGATCATGCGAGGAGACGATGATATCGACGGTGCCGTCCCTGACCGCCTCGATCATCGCCAGCCGGTCTTCCTCCGCGCGCAACGGCGGCGTCAGGCGGAAGAAGGTGCGGTATTCGCCGACATCGTTTTCATTGAGCGACAGATTGTGGATCGACACGCCTGAAGTAACGGCAGCGCCATCGGCTTTCGCGCGCGTCACGGCGTTTGCCGCCATCGCCGTCGAGATTTTAGCCGCATGGTAGGAGCCGCGCGTCAGCCGGGCCAAAGCCAGATCGCGCTCCAGCGGGATCGATTCGGCTTCGCGCGGAATGCCGGAAAGGCCGAGCCAGCTGGCGTACAGGCCCTCGTTCATGACGCCGGACGAGCCGAGGTCGGCATCCTGCGTTTCATGCACGATGGTGGCGCCGAAGTCGCGGGCGTAGGTCAGCGCGCGGCGCATCACCAGCGCGCTTGAGATGGTGTGGCGGCCATCGGTGAAGGCGACGGCGCCGGCCTCACGCAGCAGGCCGAATTCGGTCATCTCGCGACCGTCGAGGCCCTTAGTGATCGCCGCCGCCGGGAAGATGTTGACGATCGCCGTGTCCTTGGCGGTACGCAGCACGAACTCGACCAGCGCCACATTGTCGATCACCGGGTCGGTATCGGGCATCATGACGACGGAGGTGACGCCGCCGGCCGCCGCCGCGACACTCGCCGAGGCGATGGTCTCGCGATGCTCGCCGCCCGGTTCGCCGATGAAGACGCGGCCATCGATGATGCCGGGAATGATCGCCTTGCCGGCACAATCGATTGTTATGGCGCCCTCGGGCGTGCCTTGGTTCAGTGCCGCCTTGCCGGCGGCAACAATCTTGCGGCCATCGACAATGACCGAGCCGACTTCGTCGATACCGCGCGAGGGGTCGACGATGCGGGCGCGTTCAAAGACCGTAATGCTCATGTGCCGCGGCCCTCTTGATTGCGGCCCTCTTGATTGCGACGCGGGTCGAGCAGCGCTTCCATCACCGCCATGCGCACGGCGACGCCCATTTCCACCTGCTCCTGGATGACGCTCTGCGGGCCGTCGGCGATTTCCGAGGCAATCTCGACGCCGCGGTTCATCGGGCCAGGATGCATCACCATGGCGTCGTCCTTGGCGGCCTTCAGCTTTTCGGCGTCGAGGCCGAAATAGCGGAAATATTCGCGCACCGAAGGCACGAAGGCGCCTTCCATCCGCTCGCGCTGCAGGCGCAGCATCATCACCACGTCGGCGTCTTTCAGGCCTTCGGCCATCGAGCGCGTGACGACGACGCCCATCCTCTCGATGCCCGAGGGCAGCAACGTCGAGGGCGCGACGACCCGAACCTGTGCGCCGAGCGCGTTGAGCAGCATGATGTTGGAGCGCGCCACGCGCGAATGCAGTATGTCGCCGCAGATCGCCACGATCAGCTTCGACAGTGGGCCCTTGGCGCGGCGGATGGTCAGCGCGTCGAGCAGCGCCTGTGTCGGGTGTTCATGCGCACCGTCGCCGGCATTGACGACCGAGCAGCCGACCTTTTGGGCCAGAAGGGCTGCGGCACCCGCCGACTGGTGGCGGATGATCAATATGTCGGGCCGCATGGCGTTCAGCGTCATCGCCGTGTCGATGAGCGTCTCGCCCTTTTTTACCGAGGAACTTGCCACCGACATGTTCATGACGTCGGCGCCGAGCCGCTTTCCAGCCAGCTCGAACGAGGATTGCGTCCGGGTCGAGGCTTCGTAGAACAAGTTGATCTGGGTGCGGCCGCGCAGCGTCGAGGTCTTCTTCTCTGACTGCCGCGAAATCGCGACCGCGCGATCCGCCCTGTCGAGCAAAAGCTCGATATCGGCGGGCGAAAGATCGCTGATGCCCAGAAGATGGCGGTGAGGGTAGAGTGGCAGGGACGAAGCGTCGGTCATCTCAAGGGGGTGCTATAGGGTGCGGATTTTGCGCCTGCAAGCACCAGCTTTGGATTGGCGCCGTTCTCCCCGGTATTTTCGTCGCGCGCGCGGCAACGCTTGGCTATATCTAGCCGATGGCCTCGGATTCGTGGCTTTCGCACGATAAAGGCCTTTCTATCGATTGAAGGATTGGGCGTGACCGACGACGTAACGAACCAGCCGCCGCCGCTGACGGGCGGCAATGCCTGGCGAGGCGATCCGTTGCTGATCCAGCTTGCCGAGCGTTTTTCCGATCCGGTGCGCAAGGATCTCGACGGTCTCGGCCGTTTCGTCCTGACGCATGAGGCGCAGGAGCTGGCGCGCCTCGCCAATGTCGAGACGCCGAAGCTCAGGACGCACGATCGCCAGGGACGGCGCCTCGACCTGGTCGAATTCCATCCCGCCTATCACGCCTTGATGCGCCGTTCGGTGGCGTACGGGCTGCATTCTTCTGTCTGGGAAAATGGTGACGCCGAGATCGGCCGCCGGCATCAGGTGCGCGCCGCTCGTTTCTACCTGACCGCTGAGCTCGAGACCGGGCATCTCTGCCCCATCACCATGACCAGTGCCTCGCTGGCGGCATTGATGGCCAGCCCGAAACTGTTTCGCGAATGGGCGCCGCGCGTGACGACGCGCAAATATGACCAGAGCCAGAAGCCGCCGGTCGAAAAGGCGGGGCTGACGCTCGGCATGGGCATGACCGAGAAACAGGGCGGCACGGATGTGCGCGCCAATGTGACAAGGGCGGAACGCGCCGGCAGCGGGTTCTATCGCCTGACCGGACACAAATGGTTCATGTCGGCGCCGATGTCCGACGCCTTCCTGGTGCTTGGACAGGCGCCGGAGGGGCTGTCGTGCTTCCTCGTGCCGCGCATTCTCGGCGACGGGTCGGGCAACGGCTTCCGCTTCCAGCGGCTGAAGGACAAGCTCGGCAACCGCTCCAACGCTTCCTCCGAGGTGGAATTCGTCAACGCCATCGGCGAGATGGTCGGCGAGCCCGGCGCCGGCGTGAAGACGATCATGGACATGGTCACCTTGACCCGGCTCGACTGCGCGGTGGCGTCTTCGGCGATCATGCGCGCCGGCCTGGCCGAGGCCGTTCATCACGCCCGCCATCGCCAGGTGTTCGGCTCAACGCTGATCGAGCAGCCGCTGATGCAGCGCGTGCTGGCCGACATGGCGCTCGACGTCGCCGCCGCCACGGCGCTGTCGTTCCGGCTGGCGCGTTCCTTCGACGAGGCGGCAAGCGATCGCGGCGAGGCCGCGTTTGCCCGCGCCATGACGCCGGTCGTCAAATACTGGGTCTGCAAGATCTCGCCGCCGCTGCTCTACGAGGCGATGGAGTGTCTCGGCGGCAATGGTTATGTCGAGGAGGCGCCACTCGCCCGCTACTATCGCGAAGCTCCGGTCAACGCGATCTGGGAAGGGTCGGGCAATGTCATGGCGCTCGATGTGCTGCGCGTGCTCGGCCGCGCGCCTGGCCTGTTCGAAGAGGTGCTAGCCGGGATCGACCGTGACCTCGGCGCTGGCGGGCTCGGCACGATCGGTGTGCTGAAGGCGGCAATGCAGGTGGCTTCGACCGATGAGGGCTCGGCACGTCTGCTGACCGAACAGTTGGCACTGTCGGCGGCGGCGGCGGAGCTTCGCCGGCTGGGGGCAGGGCGCATTGCCGATGCTTTCGTCGAAACGCGCCTGGCCGGCCAGTGGCGCAACACCTATGGCATGCTCGATGCGCGCCACGACGCGCGCATGATCATCGACACGCTCTATCCGCCGGTGAACTGAGTCGGGAGCGGCGCGCCGCTGGCTTCTTCGATCAGTTGCACGCATCCGAGGGCATCGTGGCGTGCCCTGTGGATCGCCGTTAACCTTAACAAATGGTTTCCGTTGCAGCGGCGGGCGGCAAAGCCCAGTGTCATTCCTGCCGAAGCAGGAACCACGATGCGACACGTACTGACCTCCTTTCTGTCTGTGCACTGGGCAATTGTCTTTGCCCTGCTGGCGCTGATCTGCATCGATGGCAACCGCGGTGTCACGGCAGCCCTCGGCGTGCTCGGCGTCACCGTCGAGAGCGCCCGCTTCGTCAATCTGGAAAACATCGTCGTGGTCGCGCCGCTGGCCACCGCCTTGCTGGTCGTCTCGGTGCTGTTCTTCTGGGCCTTTGTCGATTCCCTGATCAACGATGCGACCGGCCCCGGCGCCGACAGCGTCGTTCGTATCGCCTTCATTTCCGCTTCCGGTGTGCTGTCGATGATCCTGATCGGTGGCGCCGCGCAGGGCATCAACGGGCTCTTTATGGTCGTCGCGGTGCAACTCGCCGCGCTTCTCGCCTCCTACGTCGCGATGCTTGCCGAGCGGCGCTCGGCGGCGGTATCGGACGACGCCGCTTTCCACGCCACGGCGCACAACATGGCGAAGGCGGCGGCTCACAATTCACTGCTCTCCCTGATATCGGGCCGGACCGGCCCCAAACGGACCGGTCCTAGAGCGAAGGGAGGCGGCTGATGCGTTATATCTTCGCATTTTGGGCGGCTCCGATGGCGCTGTTCTGGGGCTGGTTCTATCTGTCGGCAAATGACATGAATTTCGGTTATGTGATGCTCAGCCGGCAGATGCATGACTTCTTCTTCCAGCTCTATGGCCAGATGCTAGGCGTCGATCCAACGATCATCCCCGGCTTGGTGGCGAAGACCTGCATCTTCGATGGATTTCTGCTGATGGCGCTGTGGGCGTTCCGCCGTCGCCGCGAAATCGCCGGCTGGCTTAAACAGCGCTGGGAGGGTCCGGTTCCCTTCGAGCGGATGCAGCGAGCGACTGAAGCCGGTCCAAAACTCCCTGCAGAATAAAGGCCGCCGCCGCCGAATCGATCTTGCCGGCGCGTTTGGCGCGCGAGAAATCCATCTCGATCAGTGTCCTCTCGGCCGCTACCGTCGACAGCCGCTCATCCCAGAACACGAAGGGCAGGTCGCTCAGCTGCGCCATGTTGCGCACGAAGGCGCGTGACTTCTGCGCGCGCGGACCTTCCGACCCATCCATGTTGATCGGCAGCCCGATCACCACCGCGCCGGCATTCTCCTTCGCCAGCAGAGCCAGAAGCACGGCGGCGTCCAGCGAGAATTTCCGCCGCATGATGACCGGGCGTGGGTGAGCAAAGGAGAATCCCCGGTCGGAAACCGCGACGCCGATCGTCTTGTCGCCGAGATCGAGCCCCGCCAGTGTCTTGCCGCCGGCGAGCCGCGCTGGCAATTCCTCGATCGTGATAATACTCAATGGCCGTCCTTCGCCTCTCACCACCACGTGTTTTGTCAAACGCGCAACGGACACAGTAACCCTTTGATCTCGGGACCATCGGCGTTCTATCCTCTGGCCCGACAAAAATCGAGGAATGCATTCATGAAACTGACCTGGTACGGCCATTCGGCCTTCCGTATCGAAACCGGCGACGCCAAGATCCTCATCGACCCCTATCTGATCGGCAATCCGTCCTGGACGGGTGGCTGGGAGGGGCCGGCCGAAGGGATCACGCATGTTCTGCTGACGCACGGACACAACGACCATATCAGCGGCGCACTGGAAGTGCTCGGCAAGAGCGGCGCCCAGCTGGTCGCCAATTTCGAGATCTGCATGTATCTGGTCGGCAAGGGCGCCGACGGCAGCAAGATCAATCCCGGCAACATCGGCGGCACGGTCGATTGCGGCGGCTTCACCACCACTTTCGTCCAGGCGCTGCACTCCTCCTCGTTTGGCGAAGACGGCGGCAAGAACGTCTATCTCGGCAATCCGGGCGGGCTGGTTTTGCATTTCCCGGAAGACAAGACGCTCTACCACATGGGCGATACCGACATTTTTTCCGATATGGCGCTGATCAACGAACTGCATGAGCCGAAGATCGGCATCGTGCCGATCGGCGACCGCTTCACCATGGGCGGTGCGGTGGCGGCACTTGCCTGCCGCCGCTTCTTCAAGTTCGACACGGTCGTGCCTTGCCATTTCGGCACGTTTCCGATGATCGATCCGACGGCCGGGAAATTCGAGGCCGGCCTGGAAGGATCGGGTGTTGAGGTGGCATTGCCTGGGATTGGTGAGACGATTACGATCTAGAAGCAGCTAAAGCGGAACAAAACCATGGCGTTGCGGCAAACTCTTTTTATTTCGATGTTTGCCGCGGCGTCGCCCGCGCTCGCCGCCGATGACTTTATCGAAGGCGTCTACCTGCAGTCCGAGGAGCTTTGTGCGCAGGCCAAAAAGGATACGCTGCAGACGCTGATTGACGCAGGCAACATCGTGTTGTCGGCGCATGGCCTGCAAGGCGTTGAATACAATTGCGAGTTCGTCCAGATCAGTAAGGCGATACGCTCGCCGAGCTGGGCGGTGACGGCGATCTGCCAGGAGCCGGGCTATGTCTTTCCGGATGTCCTCTCGGTGACGCAAATGAACCCGACGCAGGTCGATCTCGTATCGGTTCGGCCGATCGATGACGAAAGCGAGGCGAGCGGCAACAGCGGCAGCTACTATCTGTGCGAGGGCGTTGCCTTGCCATGACGAAGATGCAGCGCGTCAGGTCGAAGAGGCGATTATTCGAGTTGCCCAACCCGCTGCGCCGCCCGAAGGACCGGGTCGGCACGGCTGCGTACCACGATGCATGTTGCGAAGTACGCGCGGCGCCGCTATAGCCCGAACTGGTTTTCCCGAGGCAAATACATGTCCGTTGATGTCAAGACAGTGAAGCGCGTCGCGCGTCTCGCCCGCATTGCGGTGAGCGAGGAAGATGCCGAACGCATGACCGGCGAGCTGAACGCCATACTGGGCTTTGTCGAGCAGTTGAACGAGGTCGATGTGTCCGGTGTCGAGCCGATGACCTCGGTGACGCCGATGGAGATGAAGAAACGCCAGGACGTCGTCACCGACGGCAACAAGGCGGCCGACATCGTTGCCAACGCACCGGCGACCGAAGAGAATTTCTTCCTCGTGCCGAAGGTCGTGGAGTAAGGCGCCGATGGCAATCGAGATCGCCATCGAGACGCCGCTGCAGGACGACGTGCGCGGCCTGGTGAAGGAACTCAACGAGACCTTGCTGGAACTGACGCCGCCGGAGCATTGTTACCACCTGACGGTCGAGCAGATGGCAGGCCAGGACACGACCGTTTTCATCGCCCGCGACAATGGCATCGCTATCGGTTGTGGTGCGCTGAAGCGCCACGACGATGCCATTGGCGAGGTCAAGCGCATGTATACGCGGCCTTCGCATCGCGGTCGCAAGATCGGCGCCAGCATCGTCGAGCGGGTCGAGGCGCTGGCGAGGCAGGAAGGGCTGAAGCGGCTGGTGCTGGAGACGGGCGATCGTCATCCTGCCGCCTGGGCCGTCTATGAACGTGCCGGGTTCTCGCGCTGTGGACCGGTGCTGGATTATCCCGATTCCGAGTGGTCGGTTTTTTACGAAAAGAGCCTTTGATGAGCGACCTGACCCAGCTGACGATTTCGCAGGCCCGCGCCAAGCTGCGCGGCAAGGAAATCACCGCGACCGAGATCACCGAGGCCTATCTCGCGGCGATCGACCGCGCCAATCCGGCGCTCAATGCCTATGTCGCGGTGACCGGCGACAGAGCGCGCGACATGGCCAAGGCGTCCGACGCCAGGCTGATCAAGGGCGAGGGCGGGGCGCTGGAAGGCATTCCGCTGGGGATCAAGGACCTGTTCGGCACCGAAGGCGTCCATACCCAGGCCTGCAGCCATGTGCTCGACGGCTTCAAGCCGCGCTACGAATCGACCGTCACCGCTAATTTGTGGTCGGACGGCGCTGTGATGCTGGGCAAGCTCAACATGGATGAGTTCGCCATGGGCTCGTCCAACGAAACGTCCTATTACGGCCCGGTCATCAACCCGTGGCGCCGCTCGCGCCTCGACACGGTGGTGATGCCAACGACGCATCAGGGCGACGGCGGCTTCGTCTCGTCCGGCGGCACCAGGACACAGCGCAGCCTGGACAATGCACAGCTGGTGCCGGGCGGTTCTTCCGGCGGCTCGGCCACCGCCGTCTCGGCCTTCCTGTGCGCCGGCGCGACAGCGACCGATACCGGCGGCTCGATCCGCCAGCCGGCCGCTTTCACCGGCACCGTCGGCATCAAGCCGACCTATGGCCGCTGCTCGCGCTGGGGCATCGTTGCCTTCGCCTCGTCGCTCGACCAGGCCGGCCCGATCGCGCGTGACGTGCGCGACGCCGCGATCATGCTCAAATCCATGGCCTCGGTCGATCCGAAGGACACCACTTCCGTCGACTGGCCGGTGCCGGACTATGAGGCGGCGATCGGCAAGCCGATCAAGGGTATGAAGGTCGGCATTCCCAAGGAATATCGCGTCGACGGCATGCCCGAAGAGATCGAGGCGCTGTGGCAGAAGGGCATTGTCTGGCTCAGGGATGCCGGCGCCGACATCGTCGATATCTCCTTGCCGCACACAAAATACGCGCTGCCGGCCTACTACATCGTGGCGCCGGCGGAAGCTTCCTCCAACCTCGCTCGCTATGACGGCGTCCGCTACGGCTTGCGTGTGCCGGGCAAGGATATCGTCGACATGTATGAGAAGACCCGCGCCGCCGGCTTCGGCCGCGAGGTCAAGCGCCGCATCATGATCGGCACCTATGTGCTGTCGGCCGGCTACTACGACGCCTATTATCTGCAGGCGCAGAAGGTACGCAACCTGATCAAGCGCGACTTCGAGAATGTCTTTGCCGCCGGCGTCGATGTCATCCTGACCCCGGCGACGCCGTCCGCCGCCTTCGGCATCGCCGACGAGGACATGGCCGCCGATCCGGTCAAGATGTATCTCAACGACATTTTCACGGTCACCGTGAACATGGCAGGCCTGCCGGGCATCGCGGTGCCTGCCGGCCTCGACCCCAAAGGGTTGCCGCTTGGCCTGCAGTTGATCGGCAGGCCGTTCGAGGAAGAAACGCTGTTCCAGACCGCCGCCGTCATCGAGCAGGCGGCCGGTACATTTCAGCCGGACAAGTGGTGGTAGTGGTATCGCTCGTCTGAAAGGGTGAGCAATGTTCTACTATCTTTCCAAGGTCTTCTGGTTCTTCATCCAGCCGCTTAACCTGACGATCTTCCTGCTTCTGGCAGGGCTGATCGCCGGCATGGTCGGCCGGCGGCGGCTGGCCGTCACTGGCAGCGTGCTGGCGTTTCTGATCCTTGCGCTATCCGCCTGGACCTCGCTCGGCGCCATGATGCTCAACCCACTTGAAGAACGCTTTCCCCGCCCGCCGCTGCCGCAAAAGGTCGACGGCATTGTCGTGCTCGGCGGCGGGTTCGAGGGCGGGATCAATTTGGTCCGCGGCGGCTATGAATTGAGCAGCGGCGGCGACCGCATGGTCGAGACCGCAATCCTCGCCCGGCGCTTCCCGCAGGCCAAAGTGGTCGTATCAGGCGGAAACGGCTCGCTTTTCCTTGATGGCGAGGGCGACGCCGACACCGCACCCCGCCTGCTCGTCCCGCTCGGTGTATCGGCCGATCGTCTTGTCCTCGAGGACAAGTCCCGCAACACCTACGAAAATGCGGTCTTCAGCCGCCAACTTGTCGACCCGAAGCCGGGCGAGACCTGGCTGCTGGTGACCTCCGCCTTCCATATGCCGCGGGCCAAGGCGCTGTTCGACAAGGCTGGGTTTCCAACCGTCCCATGGCCGGTCGACTATCGCACCTCGGGCAAGGAAGGTGTCGGCTTGTTTCGTGACAATGCGGCCGATTCACTGGAGAATACGACCATGGCGATCCGCGAATGGATCGGGCTTTTCGCCTATTGGCTTTCGGGCCGCATCGATCAGCCTTTTCCAGCACCTGGCGGCTGACCGATGACGGCGCGCCGCGCCGCCGAGAAGAACTGGCGCCGCACCAGCACGGCCAGCAGCAGAAGCGTCGACAGCACGAAGACCAGGGGATCGACGAACCAGCCGAGATAGCCGATCGAGAAAAACACACCGCGCAGGCCCGAGTTGAAATGCTTGCCGGCCAGCATGTTCATCTGCGTCGCGCGCCACACCGCCGTTTGCGTGACCGGATTGCGCGAGGCTTCGCCGTGCGGGATCGGCACGGCGCCGATCAGGATCGAGCAATAGTTGAACAGCCGGTAGGCCCAGCCGAATTTGAAGAAGGAAAAGGCCAGGATCAGCACCAGTCCCAGCACCTTGATCTGAAAGGCCGGGCGTGACGGCGCCCCGCCGAGCGGCAGATTGCTCAGCACTTCAAGCACCCGGTCGGACGCACCGAGCAAGGCAAAGCAGCCGCCAAGCGCGATCAGCGAACTCGAAGCGAAGAAGGCGGTTCCCTGCTGCAGGCCGCTCATGATGGCGGTGTCGACGATGCGGATCTCGCGCTCGGCCATGGTGCGCATCCAGGCCCCGCGCTGCGCATTCATCGCCGTCGTCAGCGACACGCGGCTGACCAGCCTGCCGTCGGAAGCGAGCGTGTGCAGCAGCCACGCCATCAGGAAGAGGGCCAACGCCCCGAGATCGGCCGTAGACAGATAGGAGGAATCACCCATGGGCTGAATTTACCACATCCAGCGCGGTCGCTTCGATGCCGGCTACCGCGAACGGCAGCAATGTCGCTGCCGGAGCAAACAAGGTCGGCAGGTGCTGCGCCGCGATTGCCAAAAGAGCGGAAACATCCGGGGAATTCCTATATGTAGTCCCCGACGCGACTCCAGGAGACAACGTGTTCCTTTCGGTTTTCGACCTGTTCAAGATCGGCATCGGCCCCTCCAGCTCGCACACGATGGGGCCGATGACGGCCGCCGCCCGCTTCCTGGACGAGATCCTCAATGGCGATTGGCCGCGGCCGGCCGGTGTCGCGGTGGATCGCGTCGGCGCCAGCCTGCACGGGTCGCTCGCCTATACCGGCATTGGCCATGGCTCGGACCGCGCGGTGGTGCTTGGTCTAGCCGGCCTGACACCGCAGACGGTCGACCCGGATCAGGCCGATGGGATTGCTGGCCGCATCGCTGCTGAAAAGCGCCTTTCGCCGCCCGGCCATCCATCCTATCGATTTGACCCGGCCGCTGATCTGGTGCTCGACCGCAAGACGCCGCTCACGGGTCACGCAAACGGCATGGCGTTCTATGCCTACGATGCCAGCGACCGCCTACTGCTCAAGCGCATCTACTATTCGATCGGCGGCGGCTTCGTGGTTTCGGAAGAAGAGCTGCAGCGGATGAAGGCCAAGGGGTCGGTGACGACCGAAGGCAAGAAAGTGCCGTATCCCTTCAAGAACGCCGTCGAGATGTTGAAGATGGCGAGCAAGAGCGGTCTTTCCATTGCCGAGATGAAGCGCGTCAACGAGGAAATGCAGATGTCGCGCGAGGAGCTCGACTCCGGCCTCGACGCCATCTGGGGTGCGATGAAGAGCTGCATCGATCGCGGCCTGTCGCAGGACGGCATCATGCCGGGCGGCCTGAAGGTGAGGCGCCGTGCGCGCATGCTGCACGACAAGCTGCAGGAACAGTGGCAGCAGAACAAACCCAATCCGTTGCTCGCCAATGACTGGCTGTCGATCTACGCCATGGCCGTCAATGAGGAGAATGCGGCCGGCGGCCGCGTCGTCACCGCGCCGACCAATGGGGCAGCCGGCACGCTGCCGGCGGTGCTGCGCTACTGGCTGCATTTCCATCCCGAGGCCGACCAGCCGAGCATCCGCGACTTCCTGCTGACGGCCGCCGCCGTCGGCGGCATCATCAAGACCAATGCCTCGATCTCGGGCGCCGAGGTTGGCTGCCAGGGCGAGGTCGGTTCCGCTTCGGCAATGGCCGCAGCCGGATTGTGCGCCGTCATGGGCGGCACGCCCATGCAGGTCGAGAATGCTGCCGAAATCGCGCTCGAACACCATCTCGGCATGACCTGCGATCCGGTCGGCGGGCTGGTCCAGGTGCCGTGCATCGAGCGCAATGCACTCGGCGCGGTCAAGGCGGTGACGGCCGCGTCACTGGCGATCAAAGGCGACGGCGTCCACTTCGTACCGCTCGACGCGGCGATCGAGACCATGCGCCAGACCGGCCTCGACATGAACGAGAAGTACAAGGAAACCAGTCTTGGCGGGCTCGCCGTCAATGTCGTGGAGTGCTGAGGGACTGGCCTAAACCGGCGCTGTGGAGAAGTCCGTCAGGCCGTTGACGTCCCGGCGCTCCGGACTAACCTTAGCGGATGGCTCTCAATCTCTTAAAACTGTGCGTCGGCTGCGACAGCGTCGAGGATCTCGAGGAATGGATCGAGTTCCGTCTCGACGAACGGCGCCGCGCCGGCGAACCGGCCGAACACTGGCACACCACCCGCATGGTGCCGACACGTGGCGCCGAGATCACCGATGGCGGTTCGCTCTACTGGGTGATCAAGGGTAGCGTGCAATGCCGCCAGCTCGTCACCGAGATCCGGCCGTTCACCGACGACGAAGGCATCGGCCGCTGCCATCTGATGCTCGATCCGCAGGTCGTGCGCACCGACTGGCAGCCACGCCGGGCCTTTCAGGGCTGGCGCTACCTGAAGCCGTCGGAAGCGCCCCTCGACCTCGGCAAGGGCAAGGCCGGGCTGGTCGAGATGCCGCCGAAACTCAGGCGCGAGCTTGCCGATCTGGGGTTGCTGTAGACTATCGCGCAACAGCGTTGTCTGTTCCGGCTCGGTTTTCCTGGCCCTCCATCTGGCTTCGCACTGGACTTGCAAGCAGCGAGGCAACGCCGCATCTTGAAATTCATGCGCGATGAAAGCTGTCGAACTCGACTGGGAATCGCGGCGTTGGCGGAGCCAGCTCGCATGGCGGACATCTTGCTGTCCAAGCGAAGGCCATGATTACGGCGCAGAAAAAGTGTTTGATGAAATGAAGCGGCTGTCCAGACGGGCAGGGAATCCGCAGGGCGGTGGGAAATGTTAGGCGCAATTATCGTCCTGGTCGCATTGCTGCTGGTGCTGCTGATCGCAGCCACGGCATTTCTTCGCGCCGATCCGGCCAGCCTCGCGAGCACAACCAGAACTCTGGGGCCGATCCTGCTGGCGCTGGTGGGTGGCGCCGTGCTGCTGGTCGGGCGAAGCGGAATCGGCGGCGTCATGCTGTTCGTGGCAATCGGCTGGTATTTCGCCACGCGTACGAACCAGCCTGATGTCGGCTTGGCGCCGGGAAAACGCTCAACGGTGCGGACGGCAGCGCTCGAAATGGAACTCGATCACAATACGGGCGGCCTCGAAGGGCTGGTTCTGGCCGGCCGCCATGACGGCAAGATGCTTGGCGCGATGGGCCTTGCGGAGTTGCAGCGTCTCTACCGCGAACTCTCCGGCGATGCGGAGAGCCGCCAGCTGCTAGAGACGTATCTTGACGGCAGATTTCCCGTCTGGCGCAAAAACACTGAGACGAACGGTGGCGAAGGGCTGGGTGTTGCGCCAGGTCCGGGCGCCATGACTAAGCAGGAGGCCTACAAGATCCTTGGTCTTGAAGCGGGGGCCGCCGCGGCGGATGTCCGCAAGGCGCACCGCCGCCTGATGCAGCGCCTGCACCCCGATATCGGCGGCACGTCTTTCCTGGCGGCGCGAATCAACGAAGCCAAGGACGTCTTGCTCTCCAATCACAACTAGTCTCCTTCGACGCAAAAAATTTCCGGGAGATCGCTTCCACGCCGTCCTACTGCTGGACGGCGTAGCACTCGATTTTCTTCTTCTTCAAAGCGGTACAGGCCTTCCAGGCGGCGTCCTTCGAACCGAAGCCGCCGAAGCGGGCGCGGTAATAGGTGACCCCATCCTTGTCGAAGGCGACGGTGAAGCCTGAAGCATCGGCCAGCAGCTTGGGCGCCTGCTTGGTGGTCTTGTCGAGAAAAGCCTGGGCTTCCGCCTGCTTCGGCGAAGAGGCAACCTGGATGGTCCAGCCCGACGGCACCGACGCGGTGTTGACCGGATCGACAGTTGGCGTCGGCTCGACAGCCGGCGGCGTCGGCTCGGCATAGGCAGCCACGACCTGTGCGGTGGCGACCTTCGGCGCAGCGACGATGACGGTCTTCACCTTCTTTGCCGGGACAACCAGCTTGGGTGCTTCGGCCTCGGCACTCTCTTCATCATCACCTTGATCATCACCCTGCGCAACAGTCGCGTCTTCGGCGACTGCTGTGTCATCGGCGCTGGCGACGGCCACCGGCTTGTCGTCCGGGGTCGGCGCGTCGTGCTTGGGCAGGAGAACCTTGGCAAGCGCCTTGATCGGATTGCTGCTGCTGTCAGCCTTGGCAACCAGATCGCCACCGCCGCGGGTCGAGGCCCTCGGCATGTAGGTGTTGATCAGGTTCGCCATCTGGTTGTCGCGGCTGCCGCCCGAGGTGCCGCCCATGACAACGGCGACAAGGCGGCGGTTGCCGTCATTAACCGACGAGACGAGATTGAAGCCCGAGGCGCGGGTGTAACCGGTCTTGATGCCGTCGACGCCCTTGATGCGTCCAAGCAGCCGGTTATGGCCGTTGATGCGCTGGCGACCATAGAGAAAGGAGCGCTGCGAGAAATAGCCGTAGTACTGGGGAAAATGCTCCCTGAGCGCGATGCCGAGCGTGGCCATGTCGCGCGCGGTGGTGAACTGGCCGGGGTCGGGCAGGCCGTTGGCGTTGCGGAAGACGGTGCCGTTCATGCCGAGCTGCCGCGCCTTGGCGGTCATCATGCGGGCGAAAGTGGGTTCATCGCCGCCGAGCATTTCACCGAGCGCGGTGGCCGAGTCGTTGGCCGACTTGGTGACGATCGACAGGATCGCGGTCTCGACCGAGACCGAGCCGCCCGGTTTGACGCCGAGTTTCGTCGGCGCCTCGGCGGAGGCATGGGCCGAAAACACGACCTGCGAATTCCTGCTGATCTTGCCTTTCGCCATCGCTTCGAAGGTCAGATAAAGCGTCATCATCTTGGTCAGCGACGCCGGATAGCGCCTGCCGTTGGCATCCGCGGAGTACAGCACCTTGCCGGTCTTGGCGTCCACGACAATGGCCGCCGGCCGCGCTGCCAGCGACGAGGCAACGTCGGCGCAAACGAAGGTCAACGCCAAGGCGAGGACCATGATCGCTTTGAGGGGGGAGGTGGATTTGGAAACGATGCCCAACAACGCCTGACGCACTGATATTTCCCTTGAATTCTTCGTTGCGTTGGAGGCGGCAAAGGGTCCTGCCTCACTTCCAGCCAAGCTAGCGGGGCAGCGTTACCAATCCGTTTATGGTAACCGCCGCGTTCACCATTTTCTTCGGGCTTGAAACGAGCTTTATTTGATTTTTAGCCATTGCCTGCGCAGGCGGCCTCCGCGCGCCGACGAAATATTGACTTTTGTGCGGCGCACAATATATTACGGTGCGTTGCACAAGGGCGCCCCTGAAGAAGGACGCCTCAACCGTCAAGGGAATCGTGAAATGACCCAGACCTATGAGGACTTCAGCAAATACGGCAAGGACTTCGCCGACACCGGTTTGAAGAGCTTCGCTTCGCTGTCCAAGGGCGCTCAGGCGATCGCCACCGAGGCCGGTGAGTACACCAAGAAGAGCTTCGAAGCCGGCAGCGCCGCAGTCGAGAAGCTGTTTTCGGCCAAGTCGCTGGACAAGGCGATCGAGATTCAGTCCGACTACGCCAAGCAGTCCTACGAGGCGTTCGTCGCCGAGGCCACCAAGATCGGCGACCTCTATGCCGAACTCGCCAAGGAAGCCTACAAGCCGTTCGAATCGATCGTTGCCAAGGCGAAGTAATTTCGCCTAGGCGAAATGATCTTCGCCTGACAAATCAAAATCCGGCCTCTTGGGGCGTGGACAAAACCCGGTCGCGGAAGCGTGGCCGGGTTTTTTCATGTCAATTTCGGGTTTGCGGCCGCGTAGCGCTTCACGATTGCGAAAATCAGCCAAGTTTGGGCACCTAGCCATATTGTCAGCTAACCAGAAGGGCTTAAAATCGTCCATCGAACACCTACATGTCGAACTCGCATGGGGATTCGAAAGAGGCAGGATTACGTGACGATCGGTTTGACTGCCACGAGACAAGTGGCGCGGATGGCAAACGGCGGCGGCGACGGCAATGAGGCCGGCCGCGGGACAGCCGTCATCACGCGCACCAAAACCAAAACCAAGAAGCCCAGCCTTTACCGGGTCCTCATCCTCAACGACGACTACACTCCGATGGAGTTCGTGGTTCACGTGCTGGAGCGTTTTTTCCAGAAGGATCGCGAAGCCGCCACACGCATCATGCTTCATGTTCACAATCATGGGGTGGGCGAGTGCGGGGTCTATACATTCGAGGTGGCCGAGACCAAAGTGTCTCAGGTCATGGATTTCGCCCGACAGAATCAGCATCCGCTGCAATGCGTGATGGAGAAGAAGTGAGGTAACATGCCGGCTTTCTCCCAAGGCCTGGAAAAGGCGCTTCACCAGGCGCTGACGCTCGCCAATGAGCGGCACCACGAATACGCAACCCTTGAACACCTGCTGCTCGCGTTGATCGACGACACCGAGGCGGCCGCCGTCATGCGCGCCTGCAACGTCGATCTCGACGAGCTGAAGCACACTGTTCTCACCTATATCGACACCGAGCTCGACAATCTGGTCACCGGCTACGACGAGGATTCCAAGCCGACCGCCGGCTTCCAGCGCGTCATCCAGCGCGCGGTGATCCATGTGCAGTCGTCGGGCCGCGAGGAAGTTTCGGGCGCCAACGTGCTCGTCGCCATCTTCGCCGAGCGCGAGAGCCATGCCGCCTATTTCCTGCAGGAACAGCAGATGACCCGCTACGACGCGGTCAACTACATCTCGCACGGCATCGCCAAGCGCCCCGGCGCATCGGAAACGCGCTCGCCGCGCGGCGCCGATGACGAGCAGGGCGGCCAGAACGGCGCCGAGCCACAGGAGGAAGGCGGCAAGAAGAAGCAGCAGCAGGACGCGCTGACAGCTTATTGCGTCAACCTCAACAACAAGGCCAAGGCCGGTAAGATCGATCCGCTGATCGGCCGTGAGTCGGAGATCAACCGCACCATCCAGGTGCTGTGCCGCCGCTCCAAGAACAACCCGCTCTATGTCGGTGATCCCGGCGTCGGCAAGACGGCGATCGCCGAGGGTCTCGCCAAGCGCATCGTCGAGGGCGATGTTCCCGAAGTGCTGCACAACGCCACCATCTTCGCGCTCGACATGGGCACGCTGCTGGCCGGCACGCGCTACCGCGGCGATTTCGAGGAGCGACTGAAGCAGGTCGTCAAGGAACTCGAGGATTATCCGGGCGCTGTTCTGTTCATCGACGAGATCCACACCGTGATTGGTGCGGGTGCCACGTCAGGCGGCGCCATGGACGCGTCGAACCTGTTGAAGCCGGCTTTGTCGTCTGGTGCGATCCGCTGCATCGGCTCGACCACCTACAAGGAATTCCGCCAGTTCTTCGAGAAGGACCGCGCTCTGGTGCGGCGCTTCCAGAAGATCGACGTCAACGAGCCGACCATCGAGGACGCCATCGAGATCATGAAGGGCCTCAAGCCCTATTATGAGGAATTCCACAAGGTGAAGTTCACCAACGAGGCGATCAAGGCTTCGGTGGAACTGTCGGCGCGCTACATCAACGACCGCAAGCTGCCGGACAAGGCGATCGACGTGATCGACGAGACCGGCGCCTCGCAGATGCTGGTGCCGGAAGCCAAGCGCAAGAAGACCATTGGCATCAAGGAGATAGAAGCCACGATCGCCACCATGGCGCGCATTCCGCCGAAGACGGTTTCGGCCGATGACGAGAAGGTGCTGCAGGGCCTCGATATCGAGCTGAAGCGCGTCGTCTATGGCCAGGACACCGCCATCACTGCGCTGACCTCTGCCATCAAGCTGGCCCGTGCCGGTCTGCGCGAGCCGGAAAAGCCGATCGGCTCTTACCTGTTCTCAGGCCCGACCGGCGTCGGCAAGACTGAAGTCGCCAAGCAATTGGCTGCCTCGCTTGGCGTCGAGCTGATCCGCTTCGACATGTCGGAATATATGGAACGCCACACCGTTTCGCGGTTGATCGGTGCGCCTCCCGGCTATGTCGGCTTCGATCAGGGCGGCCTGTTGACCGACGGTGTCGACCAGCATCCGCACTGCGTGCTGTTGCTGGACGAGGTCGAGAAGGCACATCCGGACCTGTTCAACATTCTGTTGCAGGTGATGGACCATGGCAAGCTCACCGACCACAACGGCAAGCAGATCGACTTCCGCAATGTCATCCTGATCATGACCACCAATGCGGGCGCATCCGATGCGCAGCGCGCGGCGATCGGTTTCGGTTCGACAAAGCGCGAAGGCGACGATGTCGAGGCGATCAACCGGTTGTTCACGCCGGAGTTCCGCAACCGTCTCGATGCGATCATCCCGTTCGGTTCGCTGCCGGTCCCGGTCATCCATCAGGTGGTGCAGAAGTTCGTCATGCAGCTCGAGGCGCAGCTCTCCGAGCGTGGCGTCACCTTCGACCTATCGCCGGATGCGATCGCCTGGCTCGCCGACAAGGGCTATGACGAGCGCATGGGCGCGCGGCCGCTCGGCCGTGTGATCCAGGAGCACATCAAGAAGCCGCTGGCCGATGAAGTGCTGTTCGGCAAGCTCAAGAAGGGCGGCACGGTGCGCGTCACCGTCGAGAAGAAGGAGACCGGCGAGACCGGCCTGAAGCTCGAATCGCTGGCCGACGAAGCGCCGGTGAAGCCGAAGAAGGAAGAACCGGAAGACGCGCCGCAGCCGCCCAAGGCCGTGGTGTCCAAGAAGCCTGTCGCAAAGAAGCTCGTGGCGCAGAAGCCGGAGCCCAAGGGCAAGGACGGCGGCAAGCGCAGCCTGGTCCCGCAACTGCCCCGCAAGGGCTGATGGGCACTCACTCGAAAGAAGCCCCGGCAACGGGGCTTTTTTCATTTGGACAATGGGGTGGCTATGCCAGGCCAGATCATCATCCTCAACGGCGCGCCGCGGTCGGGAAAGTCGAGCATCGCCCGAGCCATCCAGGAAAGCTTCGATGGCGCATGGATGAACCTGGGCGTCGACAGCTATGAACAGATCACGCCGCCGCAACTTCGCCCGGGAATAGGGTTGCGCCCTGGCGGCGAACGCCCGGACCTCGAAGTTTTTGTGCCGCGTTTGTACGCAGCCCTCTACGAATCGATCGCGGCGCACAGCCGGCTGGGCCTGAACGTCGTGACCGATGTCGGCCATCACGACGCCTATTCGAAGCCCCTCGATTGTCTCGCCGACTGCGCGCGCGGTCTCGCCGGCCTGCCGGCACTGCTTGTCGGCGTGCGCTGTCCGATTGAAATCATTATGGAAAGACGAGCCGCCAGCGAGGCGGGCAAGGGCTATGTCACCGGCTCTTCAGACGATCCCGTGCCTTTGCCAGTGCGCCTGTGGCAGGAGGCGGTGCACCAGCCGGGCCTATACGATCTCGAGGTCGACACCTCGGTCCTCAGCCCAGAACAGTGCGTGGATGCGATCCGTCAGCGCCTGCGAGACGGCGTGCAGCCAAGGGCGATCGAACGGCTGGCTCAAGTCGCCGCCTAACGAGGTGCGGGTCAGCTTCCGAGCGCCGCGCGTATTTTTTCGGCGTTCCCGGCCAACACTTCGGGTTTCTCCATCCCACCGCTATGCGGCTTCAGCGGCACGCCGTCGAAGCGCGGGATGACATGGACATGCAGGTGATAGACGGTCTGCCCGGAGGCCGGCTCGTTGAACTGCAGGATGGTGACGCCGTCGGCACTGAGCGCCTTCGTCACGGCAAGCGCCACTTTCTGGACGACCGTGAAAAGCGGGCCGAAGGTCGACGGATCGGCATCGAGCAGATTGCGCGACGGCGCCTTTGGCACTACCAGGATGTGGCCCGGTCCCTGCGGCATCACATCCATGAAGGCAACGACGGCGTCGTCTTCGTAAACGCGGTGCGAGGGGATTTGTCCACGCAGAATCTTGGCGAAGATGTTGTCGGTGTCATAGGCGGCTTCAGCCATGGCGAACACTCCGGATTGTGCCTCGCCGTCTCGTGTAGCGAAGCTCTATCGGAGCGGCAAGACGATGTGGCCGGCGATCAGGCGAGATCGACCATGCCAGCTTCGACAAGCGCGCGATGGAAGCGTCTTTTGCGCGGTGACGTACTATCGAAATAAGGGGCGGCGCAGTCGTTCAACAAGGCGGCCCGCGTGGCGAACACCGGATCGAGCGGAAGCCTGGCGGCCAGCAAGGTCAGCGTCGACAGGAAAGCGCAATCGAGGACCGGCGGAGCCGCAACATCGTCCGGCAGCCTGCAGTTGACGGCCTCGATGCCATAAAATGTCTGGCGCAGCGCCGGGTCGGAAGGCCGCAGCCCGGTAAGCGCTGTGGTGAAGGACGGCTGGTGGTCGCCATAGCGCACGATGATCGCCGGTTGGCCGTTCAACAGGATTTCGAGCCGTCTGCGAAAGGCTACATAGGCTGCGACGCTCTCGGCCAGCCGCACGGCATATTCGCCATAGGAGGGAATGCCGGTTGCCGCGATGGTCTCGCGGCGGAGCTCCGCATGACGCTCGATTGGAAAGATACGGCGGCGGTGGTCGCCATGGTTCATCAGGGTCGCGATCGAAAGGAAGCACGGTCTGCCGGCGGCGACGCGGCTCGAAAGTTGGTCGAGCGCGTGGTCGTAGAGCTGTTCGTCGTGATTCTCCCGCCTCCAGCGTTCGGCGTCGAACGGTGGCGGCAAGGTTTCGGCATAGCCGACCTCGTCAAACCCGATCGATTGGTAGAACCGTCCACAATTGACGAAGGAAGGCCGGTCGCAGCTGATATGGGACACGTTGTAGCCGATGCCGCTCAGCGTGGAAGGAAGCGTGTGCCGCACGCGTCCGCTCAGAAGGTGATAGACGTAGCGGCTGTCATTGCCGAACGAGAGCGAGGAGAGGCCCGTCAGCACCGAAAACTCGGTCTGCAGCGTGCTGCCGCCGAAGACGTCGACATGCAGCGCGCCGGACAAAGCGTCCGGCAGTGTGAAGAAGCGCTTGGACGCGTCATCTATCGCTATGCCGAGCCGCCTCGGGTCGAATGTCGATTCGTGCAGGATCATGATGATGTGTGGCGGTCGTTCGTGCGCCGGTCGGCTTGCCGGCACCGGCGGCAAGAGCGGCAACGGCTCCGGATCGATGTCGACGAAAGCCGGACGACGCGACGGCCCCGCGCCGAGCCATGAGGCGACAAATGCGGAAAGGTGGAACCGGCCGTCGGTCAGATGGCGGAAGCGAAACCGCTTGGGGCCGCCGCTTGCCCAGAAGACACACAGATAGACAATGGCAGCCGCGCTGAACACGCTAAGGCGCTGCGGGAGCGGTATCGCCGGTTCGGCGAGCATCTGTGCCAGGACAATGATCCCCAGGACGATGGTGATCATGGCCGCGAGGGCAGGGATCGTCATACGCGCATGGTCGGCCAGCACGCCGCGAAAACTGCTTGTTGCGAGATGATAGATGTCGCCGGCAAGGAAATTGAAGCCGAGATAGCGATGCTTCAGCTTGGAAACGATGCCGATGATCGCCGTCAGCATCACCGCCGCCCACAAGGCGACGATATTGCCCGGAAACAGCAGATGCGTGAGGCCGAAAAGGAGAAAAAAGGTCGCGAAGCCGAGAGGCCAGGACGTGTGCTTGCCTTCCAGCCAGGCAACCAACGTCGGCGCAGCCACGAGCCCCGCCGCACCAAACCATTGCCCGACACCCAGAGATGCCAAACCCTGCATGTTCCCCCTAGGGCGCTTGCGCACCCATGTGCCCAGGGCATGGCTTAGCGGATTCCGGGTGGACGGTAAACAGCGTCAGCAGGCACGCGACAGAAGCCCGCTATTCCTCGAGATCCTTGCGAAACGGGGTATGCTCTTCCAGATAATCGCCCATCCGCTCCACCTCGCGCCGCTCGCGCTTGAGGTAATCGGCCACGGCATTGCGCAGGCCGGGGTGCGAAATGTAGTGGGCGGAATGCATGGTCACCGGTCGGTAGCCTCGCGCCAGCTTGTGCTCACCTTGCGCACCCGCCTCGACCACCTTCAGCTTGCGTTCGATGGCGAAGTCGATAGCCTGGTGGTAGCAGACCTCGAAATGCAGGAAGGGGTGATCCTCGATGCAGCCCCAGTTGCGGCCATAGAGCGCGTCGGAGCCGATGAAATTGATGGCGCCGGCCACGTAGTGCCCGTTGCGTTTGGCCATCACCAGCAGAATGTCATCCGCCATGCGTTCGCCGATCAGCGAGAAGAACTGCCGGTTCAGATACGGACGGCCCCATTTGCGGCTGCCGGTATCCATGTAGAAGGCGAAGAAATCATCCCAGGCCTTCTCGGTCAGGTCCTTGCCGGTCAGCCAGTCGATGGTGATGCCCGGGGCGAGCGCCTCGCGCCGTTCCTTCTTCATCGCCTTGCGCTTGCGCGAGGCAAGCGTGGCGAGAAAGTCGTCATAGGTCGAAAAGCCTTCGTTGAAGAAGTGGAATTGCTGGTCGGTGCGATGTAGGAAGCCCGCGGCCTCCAGCGTTGCGACGTCGCTTTCCTGCGCGAAGGTGACATGCGCCGAGGATACGCCGAGCTTGTCGGTCACCATCTTTAGGCCGGCGGCAAGCCCGGCCTTCACCGCATCCGTATCCTCGCCTTGGGTGACCAGGAGGCGAGGGCCGGTGACCGGCGTGAACGGCACAGCGCATTGCAGTTTCGGGTAATAGCGGCCGCCGGCGCGCTCGAAGGCGTCCGACCAGCCGTGATCGAACACATATTCGCCCTGGCTGTGCGATTTGAGATAGCAGGGAACAGCACCCAGAAGCCTGCCTTGCGCGGTCTCCAGCCGCAGGTGATGTCCCTGCCAGCCGGTGCGCCGCACGGCGCAGCCGGAATCTTCCAGTGCACTTAAAAAAGCAAATGAAACGAGCGGGTTGTAGCCATTTTCCGCATCGCCGCGCCTGGTGCCGGCAAAGCCGTTCCACTCGTCGCAGGTGAATGCGCCGATGCCCGCGGCGATGCGGATCGAATAGTCCGCATTTGCCGTTTGTCCGTCGCCATCATCGCCCTGATCCATCAGGCTTATTTAAGCTCCATCCGGGCCGCTACAAGTCACGTTTCAGACACCCCACTCAGGCGACTTTGACCAGATCGGGTTCGAACCCCTCGAATGTCATCTGATCGGCATATTTGAAGGTCAGGTCAATCGCGGGCTGGTCATGCACCGTCCAGGTGATGACAGGCATTTTGAGCTTTTCACGCACGAAGCTGACGAACGGGTTCGGCAGGTCGCCGGCGGCGTAGGAAGTGAAGGAGAGTTCGTGCGCCAGCATGGAAAAATGCGCTTCGATCAGCTTGAGGTCCTTGCCGTAGGCGGTCAAGCCAGCGGGAATGCCGGGCGCATGTTTCGGGAAATCGCGGATCAGCCAGTGATCGAACGACATGATCGCCGCCTTGCCCTTGTAGCGCTTGAGCATCTTGCCGACGCGCGCCACCAGGCCTTCGTCACGGCCGGGAAGCCCTTTCAGTTCGACGACCATGGGCACGCGGCCATCGACGAGGTCGAGCGCCTCCTGCAGGGTGGGCAAGCGGTCGGATGTACCGCCAACCTTGAGCGCGGTCAGTTCAGCCGCGCTGCGCTGCCAGACGAAGCCGTCCTGTCCGGTCAGCCTTTTCAGGTCGTCATCATGGATGATGATGGGAACGCCGTCCGACGACAGATGCACGTCGCATTCGATGGCGTAACCCCGCTCGGCCGCCGCAGTGAAGGCGGACAGCGTGTTTTCCCATCGCGTCTTGTTCATGTCGTGAAAGCCGCGATGGGCAACGGGCCGGGCAGTTAGCCAGGAGAGGTCGGTCATGTCAGGCCTTCGCTCATTCGACTTCGAAGATCGCTTCGATTTCCACTGCGGCATTAAGCGGCAGGGAGGCGGTGCCGACGGCGGAGCGGGCATGCTTGCCACGCTCGCCAAGGACAGCGACCAGGAAATCGGAGGCGCCGTTGGCAACCAGATGCTGTTCGACAAAGTCCGTAGCCGAGGCGACGAAGACGGTGATCTTCACCAGGCGGCGGATCTTCTCGAGATCGCCGAGTGCTGCCTTGGCCTGCGCCAGAATGTTGATCGCGCAGTATTTTGCCGCGTCCTTGCCGGTAGCGGTATCGACATCGCGGCCAAGCAGGCCGCTCGCCTGCAGCTTGCCGTCCTTGAGCGGCAATTGCCCGGCGGTGAACAGCAGATTGCCTGACCTGCAATAGGGCACGTAGTTGGCGGCGGGTGCGGCGGCCGCAGGAAGCGTCGCGCCGAGATCACTTAGCCGCTTTTCGATTGTTTCACTCATTGCTTTTCCCTATTGCTGGAAGGCGCCGCGCTGGCGGGGCCGAAATTGCTATTTTTGCCTCGCTTCCGCCACGACTTTTTTTATGCTGGACCATCTTTCCCTGCGGCCTGCCATCAGCCGCGACGATCGGAGTACCTCATGCGCGCAGCGCGCCTTGCATTCCACGCCGTCCTGTTGTCGGCGGTTTTGCCGATAGTCCCCGCTTTCGCCGTGCCGGCGCTGCAGGCCCATCGCGCCGTGTATGACCTCACCCTCAACAAGGCCTCCGACCGCTCCGGCATAACAGGCATATCCGGTCGCATGGTCTACGAATTCAACGGCTCGGCCTGCGAAGGCTATACGGTGAAATTCCGTTTCGTGACCCAGATCGTCACCAACGACAATACGCGACTGACCGACCAGCAGACGACGACTTTCGAAGATGCCGAAGGCAAGACCTTTTCCTTCGTGACCAAATCCTTCGTCGACCAGAACCTCGACAAGGAGGTCAAGGGCATCGCCACGAAAGACACGAAAGGGCTCAAGGTCAATATCGACAAGCCCGAGAAGAACAGCCTGGAACTCGCCGCCACCCAGTTTCCGACCCAGCATCTGGTCGAGTTGATCGGCAAGGCCGAGAGAGGCGAGAATTTCTACCAGACGAACCTGTTCGACGGCTCGGAAGACGCCAACAAGGTGATGACGACCACCGTCGTCGTCGGCAAGAAGACCGAAGCCGACAAGGCCGATCCGGAGGCTCCGGCGCTGGCCAAGCTCGCCACCGACAAATACTGGCCGGTCGACATCGCCTATTTCGACGACAGCGCCCAGAACGGCGAAGAGGTGCCGGAGTACCGGATCAGCTTCAAGCTGCACGAGAACGGCATCACCCGCGATCTCACCATGGACTATGGCGACTTCTCGATGACTGGCAAACTGGTCAACCTGTCGCTGTTCGACCAGACAAAGCCCTGCCCGGTATCGAAATAGCAGCGTTGCGCAATTGAGCTGACCGCGGCGGGCTTGATGGCAGTCTATGTCGACGCGGCGATCTGGAAGTGGGCCGGCCATCGCTGGTGCCACCTGATGGCCGACGACACCGACGAGTTGCATCGTTTCGCCGCCGCGCTCGGCGTCAAGCGTTCATCATACCAGGGTCCTCCCAAGACATCCGCTCCGCATTATGACATAACCGGCTTCGAGCGCGACCGCGCGGTGCGGCTCGGCGCCATCGAATGCAGCCGCGAGGAGATCGTCGCGATCTTCCGGCGCGTGCGGGTGCCCAACGGAAAGGCCAAGCGATGACCCCAACGGCATTTCTGGCCTATTGCGCCGCCGTCACGCTCGCGTCCGCCACGCCGGGGCCCGCGATGTTCGCGGTCATCACCAATGGCGTGTCGCGCGGGTTCGTTCGTGCCTTCATGGCCGGCGTCGGGGTTGCCGCCGGCGATGCCGTGCTGGTCACTCTGGCGTTGCTCGGGCTGGTGGCACTGGCCCAGACCTTCGAATGGATATTTCTCCTGCTGAAATATGCCGGTGCTGCCTATCTGATTTTTCTGGGCATCAGGATGTGGCGGACCTCGGCTACGCAATCGAACGAGCCGCGGACGGCCGATGCGAGATTGTCCCGGTCCTTCTTTCTTGGCGCGTCCATCGCACTGGGAAACCCCAAGGCGATCCTGTTCCATGCCTCGATCATGCCTCTGATCCTCAACCTCGATACGCTGACGTTTGTCGATGGCCTGTTGGTGGTGGCCACCGTCATCAGCGTTAATATCGTCACAATGGGTGTCTATGCAGCACTTGCGGGCCGGGCTTCGGGCTGGTTCAGGACGCCGAAGCGCATGCGGCTGATGAACCGGTTTGCCGGCAGCGCCATGATCGGCACCGGATCGCTGATTGCCGCACGCTGAGCGGTAAAGCGCCGCGGTGCTTGCGTTTCTCGCACTTCCCCTCTATATGCCCCCTCATTCCACACACGGACTTTGGTGTCTGCCCGGGAGAAATCCGGCTGAAACCTCCGGTGGCGTTAGAGGACTTCGTCCGAAAATGCCTGTGTCCGTGGAGGCTAACCGGAAAGGAAAATAAAGAATGGCTCTGCCTGATTTCAGCATGCGCCAGCTTTTGGAAGCTGGCATTCACTTCGGCCACCAGACCCACCGCTGGAACCCGAAGATGGCGCCCTACATCTATGGCGCCCGCAACAACATCCACATCATCGACCTCTCGCAGACGGTGCCTTTGCTGCACCAGGCGCTGAAGCAGGTTTCCGATACCGTCGCCAAGGGCGGCCGCGTGCTGTTCGTCGGCACCAAGCGCCAGGCGTCAGACATCGTCGCCGATGCGGCGCAGCGTTCGGCTCAGTACTACGTCAATTCGCGTTGGCTCGGCGGCATGCTGACCAACTGGAAGACGATCTCGAACTCGATCCAGCGCCTGCGCAAGCTCGACGAGATGCTGGCCGGCGAGGCCCAGGGCCTCACCAAGAAGGAACGCCTGAACCTCGACCGCGAGCGCGAGAAGCTCGACAAGGCGCTCGGCGGCATCAAGGACATGGGCTCGACGCCCGACCTGATGTTCGTGATCGACACCAACAAGGAAGCGATCGCCATCCTCGAGGCCAAGCGTCTCGGCATTCCGGTCGTCGCCATCATCGATTCGAACTGCGACCCGGACAAGATCGATTTCCCGATCCCTGGCAATGACGACGCGGCCCGCGCCATCCAGCTCTATTGCGACCTGATCGCCAAGGCTGCGATCGACGGCATCGCCCGTCAGCAGGGCGCGCTCGGCGTCGACATCGGCGCTTCGGTTGAAGCTCCGGTCGAACCGGCGCTCGATCCGGCTCCGGCATCGGAAGCCCCCGAGGCTTGATAATCGAAGGCCGGTTTGCGGCCTTCATCTTTCTCATATTTTGGCACGCTAAACAGACGCACCATCGAACACCGATGGTGCGTCGGTGCATTCTAGACAAAGAGGCGACAATGAGCATTTCGGCTGCACAGGTCAAAGAACTCCGCGACTTGACCGGCGCGGGCATGATGGACTGCAAGGCGGCGTTGACCGAGACCAACGGCAACATGGAAGAAGCCGTCGACTGGCTGCGCAAGAAGGGTATTTCGAAGGCCGACAAGAAGGCCGGCCGCACCGCGGCTGAAGGCCTGATCGGTGTCGACAATGGCGTGCGCGAGGCTGCCGTCGTCGAGGTCAATTCCGAGACCGATTTCGTTGCCCGCAATGCCGCGTTCCAGGAAATCGTCGCCAACGTCGCCAAGGTCGCGCTCGCCTATGGCAGCACGGAGGCTGTCGCTGCTGCAAAGTATCCGGGTTCGGACAAGTCGGTCACCGACACCATCAAGGACGCGGTCGGCACGATTGGCGAGAATCTGGGCTTCCGCCGCTCCGCCAAGCTGACCGTTCCGCACGGCGCTGTCGCGACCTATGTCCACAACGCGGTCGCAGACGGCCTTGGCAAGCTCGGCGTGCTGGTCGCGATCGAGACCACGGGCAACGAGCATGCCGCCAACGCCTTTGGCCGCCAGGTCGCCATGCATGTCGCCGCCACCAACCCCCTGGCTCTGACCGCCGAGCAGATCGATCCAGCAGCCGTTGAGCGCGAGAAGGCGATCTTCTCCGACCAGGCACGCCAGTCGGGCAAGCCGGAAGCGATCATCGAGAAGATGGTCGAGGGCCGTCTGCGCAAGTTCTACGAGGAAGTCGTGCTCTTGAAGCAGGCCTTCGTGCTCAATCCCGACATCACCGTCGAGAAGGCGCTGAAGGATGCCGAGAAGGAGATCGGCGCACCGGCCAAGATCACCGCCTATTTGCGCTTCGCGCTCGGCGAAGGCATCGAGAAGGAAGAGACCGATTTCGCGGCGGAAGTCGCGGCGGCGGTCAAGAAGTAAGCTTCCTACCGCTTTATTCCGACAGCGTTTTTCGGCCGGATGTCCGCAGGGATGCCCGGCCGATTTCTTGTGCGGTGTCGATAAAGGCCCGCAGTTTCGGCGCCATCGCCGCCCGGCGTGGAAAGTAGAGGAACAGGCCAGGTTCCTCGATGGCCGATTGCGGCAGAACCTGCACAAGGCGGCCGGCTGCAAGATCCGCCCGCGCCAGCGGCTCAAACATGTAGGCAAGGCCGACGCCTGCAAGCGCCAGGTCGATCGCGGCCAGTGAATCCGTGACGATGACCGTGCCCTTCGCCTCCACAACGACATCCTTGCCGTCTTCGGTCAGATCCCAACGATAGAGCGCACCCGAGCGAACCAGCCGGTAGCCGATGCAATTGTGGTCGGCGAGATCGGCGACGCTGCGCGGATGGCCATGCCGCCCGATATAGGCGGGAGAGGCGACGATGACCGCCTTGAACGGCGGCGTCAGCCGGACCGTGACCATGTCTTGTGCAATCATCTCGCCCAGCCGGATGCCGGCATCGAAACCCTCGCCGACAATGTCGATCAGCCCCTGGTCCGTCAGCAATTCAATTGTAACATCCGGATAGCGTTCCGCCATTGCCGCGACCATGGGCGTCACGGCCAGGGGAATGGCGAGGTTGGGAACATTGAGCCTGAGTAGGCCAGAGGGCTGGCCCTTGATGGCGCGGATGCGGTCCTGGCGGGCAGCTATTTCGCGGATCGGGTTACCGCCGATTTCAGCAGCCTGTCCGGACAACCTGCGGGCAACATTGCCTCCGACGATCTGATCGGCGCCTGGGCCGGCAACCTCAAGGGCAGCAAGACGAGCCTGCACCTGCGCACAAATCACCAGGTCGTTCTGGAGGCGGACAGGGCGACTGTCCGGTCGAACGGCTATGCCTGGAACCGGATGGAGGGCAATGGCGATCCGCTCTGGGAAGTCTGGGGCACCTATGAGCATCACCTGACGCGCTCCTCCGCCGGCTGGAAGGTCGACGGCTTTGTGTTCCGCAAGACGCATGAGCGCGGCAACCGTTGGGTCAAGGCAACCCCTGGCCAGTGACGCTCTGGGCCGGTGACGCCGCGGCATTCACCATCAAGCATTGGAAGCGATCATGGCCATGACCTATTACACTCTCGGCAACAGCGGCCTCAGGGTCAGCCGGCTGGCGCTGGGCACGATGACTTTCGGCAAGGAATGGGGCTGGGGAGCCGACAGGGATACAGCCCGCGCGATGTTCGACGCCTATGTCGAGGCAGGCGGCAATTTCTTCGACACGGCGGACCTATACACCGGCGGCACGGCCGAAGCCTGGCTTGGCGAATTCATCGCCGAGCGGGGCTTACGTGACAGCGCGGTGATCGCCAGCAAGTTCTCCATGAACATGCATCCCGGCAATCCGAATGCCGGCGGCAATGGCCGCAAGAACATCATGCGGGCGGTCGATGCTTCGCTGAAGCGGTTGGGTACCGACTATATCGATCTCTATCTCATGCATGTGTGGGACCAGCTTACGCCGGCCGAAGAGGTCATGCGCACGCTGGATGACCTGGTGCGGATGGGCAAGGTGCGCCATGTCGGCCTGTCCGATGTGCCGGCCTGGTATGCGGGGCGGGCACAGGCGATCGCCGAACTGCGCGGATATGAGCCGGTTTCGGCCTTGCAGCTCGAATACTCCCTGGCCGAACGCGCGATCGAGAACGAGTTCGTGCCATTCGGCACGCGCCACGGCGCCGGCATCATGGTCTGGAGCCCGCTGGCCAGCGGTCTGCTCAGCGGCAAGTATCGACCGGCCCAGGCCGGACATGCGGGCCGGCTCGACGGATTCCGCAATTCGACGCATCCGGGCTTCCAGAAGTTCACGGAGCGCAACTGGGCCATCGTGGCCGAACTCGAGAAAGTCGCATCCGAACTTGGCCGCAGCATGCCGCAGGTCGCGCTCAACTGGGTGGCGACGCAGCCGGGGATTGCCACCGTCATCCTCGGTGCGACGGCGCTCAGCCAGATTAAGGACAATCTTGGCGCGCTGGACTTCGAGATCCCGGCAGGGCTTCGCGACCGGCTTGAGGAGGTCAGCGGAACCCCTGCGCCGTTCCCCTATTCCTATTTCGGGCAACAGATACAGGCGCGTGTCACGGGCGGTGCTGCAACCGGCGACAAGCCCTCAGGCTATCCATTGCCGGTGCTTGTCGAGGGCGTAGCGGCCAGCGTGTCCACGAACTGATCGATCGGGCAGGATTGCCGTCAATTGCCGGTTGGGCGCCGCGTGACATCGCGGCGCCCTTCGTGTATCGGAACTCGGCATCGTGCCAATGTTCGGGCGCGGCGCCTGCGCGAGGGCGGCCGGCCCAGGCGCGACCACATGCAAAATGACGAGGACCAGATGACGGTGAAGCCCCTCTACCGACGTGTCTTGTTGAAAGCGTCGGGCGAAGCGTTGATGGGCGAACAGCATTTTGGCATCGACGTCTCGGTCGTGGATCGCATCGCCGCCGACATCGCCGAGGCCCGTGCGCTGGGCATCGAGGTCGGCGTCGTTATCGGTGGCGGCAATATCTTCCGCGGCGTGGCAGTCGCCTCCAAGGGCGGAGACCGCGTCACCGGCGACCACATGGGCATGCTTGCCACGGTCATCAACTCGCTGGCGCTGCGCACCTCTCTGAACAAGATCGGCGTCGACGCCGTCGTACTGTCCGCGATCGCCATGCCTGAGCTGTGCGAAAGCTTTTCGCAGCGCCAGGCAGACGCTTACATGAACCAGGGCAAGGTGGTGATCTTTGCCGGCGGCACCGGCAATCCGTTCTTCACCACTGATTCGGCCGCAGCGCTTCGCGCGGCTGAAATCGGCGCGGATGCGCTGTTCAAGGGCACGCAGGTCGATGGCGTCTACTCGGCCGACCCGAAGAAGGACCCGAACGCGACCCGTTTCGAGCGCATCAGCCATGGTGAAGTCATAAAACGCGGCCTTTCCATCATGGATACGGCTGCGATTGCACTTGCGCGCGAAAACAACATTCCGATAATCGTCTATTCGATCCACGAACAGGGTGGTTTCGGCGATATTCTGAGGGGCGGCGGCCGCTGCACGGTCGTCGCGGACGATTGATCCGGGGTCTGATCCCGAAAAGACGGGAAACCGGCTTTCGAAAATCAGGCTCGAAGATGGGGCTTGCCCCAAAGCAGTGAACCCGCGTCAGACGGGTCGAGGAGACTAAGATGAGTGGTGAGTACGACGATCTCAAGCGGCGCATGGATGGGGCAATCGCCGCGTTCAAGCATGATCTGGCTTCGCTGCGGACCGGTCGCGCCTCCAGCAATCTGCTCGATGCGATCCAGGTGCAGGCCTATGGCACCTCCATGCCGATCAACCAGGTGGCCAACGTCTCGGTGCCGGAACCGCGGATGATCTCGGTGTCGGTCTGGGACAAGTCGATGGTTGGGGCCGTCGACCGCGCCATCCGCGAATCCAATCTGGGTTTCAACCCGATCGTCGACGGCACCAATCTCCGGATCCCACTGCCTGAACTCAACGAGCAACGCCGCAAGGAACTGGTCAAGATCTCGCATGGCTACGCCGAGAACGCTCGTGTCGCCGCGCGCCATGTGCGCCGCGACGGCATGGACTTCCTGAAGAAGGCGGAGAAGGATGGCGACATCAGCGAGGACGATCAACGCAAGCGTTCCGACCAGGTCCAGAAGCTTACCGACGAAACGATCAGCACCATCGATCATCTGCTTTCCGACAAGGAAGCTGAGATCATGCAGGTTTAGGGTTGGCCGCCGGCTGACCCGAAAGCGAGATCATGACAACGCCCGCGCATGTCGCGATCATCATGGATGGAAATGGACGCTGGGCCAAAGCGCGCGGCATGCCGAGGCTTGCCGGTCATCGCGCCGGCGTCGAGGCCCTGCGCAAGACGGTGCGCGCGGCACCGGATCTCGGCATCTCCTTCCTGACCGTCTACGCTTTCTCGTCGGAAAACTGGTCGCGGCCGAAGTCCGAAGTCAGCGATCTGATGGGGCTGTTGAAGCTGTTCATCCGCCGTGACCTCGCCGAACTGCACCAGAGCGGCGTGCGGGTCAGGATCATCGGCGACAGGGCAGGGCTGCAGGCTGACATCCGCGGGCTGCTCGACGAGGCCGAATCGCTCACCGCCCGCAACGAAGCGCTGACGCTGGTCATCGCCTTCAACTATGGCGGGCGCGACGAGATCGTTCGCACGGCGCGCAAACTTGCCGCGGCCGTGGCGCGCGGCGAAATCGACCCCGAATCGATATCAGCGGAAAGCTTTGCCGGCAGTCTCGACACGCAAGGCATTCCCGATCCGGAGCTGGTCATACGCACCAGCGGCGAGCTTCGCCTGTCCAACTTCCTCTTGTGGCAGGCTGCCTATAGCGAGCTGGTCTTCCTGCCTTGCTATTGGCCGGACTTCAACCGCGAGCACCTCGCCGAAGCCCTGCGCGAATTTGCCGGCCGCGAGCGCCGCTTTGGCGCGTTGGGCCCGCAAGACGTCGCTTCGCGACCGGCCGCGGGATGAGCAACCTTCAGCTCCGCGTCATTTCAGCGGTCGTGCTTGCTGTCATCGCCCTTGGCCTGACCTGGCTTGGCGGCCTGCCTTTCAGGCTGCTGTGCGCAGCCATGTCGGCGATGATCTTCTATGAGTGGACACGCATGTCGCGGCCGGCTGCTGCCAATGGGCTGGGCTTCCTGCCCGAGGCGCTGGTCGTCGTTTTCATTGGCGCCTTGATTGCCGGGCTTCCTGCCTTCTGGCTGCTGTTGCTTGTCTTGATTCTGATTGCCGCAACGGCGATAGCTGCCCGGGTTCGCAAGACCGGACAGTGGGAGGCGAGCGGTCTTGCCTACGCCAGCGTTTCCGGCCTGTCGCTTGCCCTGCTGCGCGATGGCGACCATTCGGGCCTCATCGCCATCCTGTTCCTGTTCGCGGTCGTCTGGGCGACCGACATTTTTGCCTATTTCGTCGGGCGAGCCGTCGGCGGCCCCAAACTGGCGCCATCGATTTCGCCGGGCAAGACGCGCAGTGGCGCGCTCGGCGGCGCTGTCGGTGGCGTTGTCGCCGGGGTTATGCTGGCGGCCGCTGCCGGCGCCGGCAATCTGGCCTTGCTTGGCCTTGTGGCGTTTGTGCTTTCAATCGTCGCCCAGGCCGGCGACCTGTTCGAATCCTGGGTCAAACGGCGGCATGGCCGCAAGGATTCGGGCGTGCTCATTCCCGGCCATGGCGGCGTCATGGACCGCGTCGATGGGCTTGTCGCGGCGGCGCTCGCCCTATACGTCATTGGCTGGATTTCGGCGGGCGCCGATCATCCGGCACAGGGGCTGTTTCCGATTTGAATGATGTCGTTCCACCATCTGATGTGGGCACGCCTTGGATTCGCCTGGATTGATGTCACAGTCACGGCGCGGCAGCGGAAGAATTTGAGGGCATGAGTTGAACGGGATTCTTCACGCGATTTTCAGCACGGACGGCTTGCTTCTCGGCACACTCGTGCCGTTCCTCTTCGTGCTGACCGTGGTGGTGTTCGTACACGAAATGGGCCACTACCTCGTCGGCCGCTGGTGCGGCATCGGTGTCAAGGCCTTCTCGATCGGTTTCGGTCCCGAACTCATCGGCTTCAACGACAGCCATGGCACGCGTTGGAAGCTCTGCGCCATACCGCTTGGCGGCTATGTCAAGTTTGTCGGCGATATGAATGCCACCTCAAGCCAGCCCACGTCGGATGAGCTGGAAACGCTGACCGACGATGAGCGCAAGGTTGCCTTCCATACCCAGGCGATCTGGAAGCGCGCGGCGACGGTGGCGGCAGGGCCTCTGTTCAATTTCCTGCTAGCGATCGTCGTCTTTGCCGTCCTGTTTTCCACCTATGGTCGTTATGTCGCTGAGCCCATGGTGGCGGAAGTTACGGCAGACAGTCCGGCGGCAAAGGCGGGCATCCTGCCCGGCGACCGATTCGTCAGCGTCGACGGCGCCAAGGTGGAAACCTTTGGCGATGTACAGCGGCTGGTCTCGGGCCGCGCCGGCGATACGATCACCTTTGTCATGCTGCGCGATGGCAAGGAAGTCACGGTGACCGCGACCCCGCGACTGATGGAGCAGCAAGACGCGCTCGGCAACAAGGTCAAGGTCGCCGTGATCGGCGTCGTCAACAACAAGGAACTCGGCCAGCCTCGTCTCGTCACCTACACACCGGTCGGGGCCGTTGCTGCGGCGGTTGAGGAAACAGGCCACGTCATCTCGCGCACCGGCCAGTTCTTGCAGCGTTTCGCCGTCGGGCGCGAGGACAAGTGCCAGTTGGGCGGCCCCGTTAAGATCGCCGACATGGCCGGCAAGGCGGCCAAACTGGGTTTCGAATGGCTGGTGCAGCTCGTCGCGCTGCTGTCCGTGGGCATCGGCTTTCTAAACCTTTTGCCGATTCCCCCCCTCGACGGCGGTCATCTGTTGTTCTACGGGGTGGAGGCCGTCATACGCCGGCCGGTGTCGGAACGGATGATGGAAATGGCCTATCGGGCCGGTCTGCTTCTGGTCTTGTGCTTCATGGGATTCGTGTTCTGGAACGATCTGTTTGGGTGCTGAAATCATGAAGAAATTTGGCCTGGGCATGGTTGATGTTGAGACGCCGTTTACCATGCACGGGGATATGAGTGACGCGAAAGCCACGCACCAGGGTTAAGTAAATACAAATTAACCAGAAGCCTTGCGTGTAGGGAAAATCCGGTTAATACGGTAGGGGAAATTACCGCACGTCCGGTTTTCTCGCCGTGGGGACTACGAGAAAAGGTTATTAAGCCCGATGAAGGCAGCATCCAAGTTTCTGAACGCCGCGTCCGCGGCGGCACTGTCCGCGGCTTTGGTCGTACCAGGTGCGTTCGCAGTGCAATTCGTTGCCACATCGGCGGCTGAAGCCGCTGTCGTCAGCAGGGTGGAGGTGAGCGGCAACCAGCGTGTCGACGCCGAAACCATCCGCAACTACATCACCATCAAGCCGGGCAAGGCCTTCTCCAGTTCCGACATCGACGCGGCCGTCAAGGCGTTGTTCGGCACCGGCCTGTTCTCGGACGTCCAGATCAACCAGGTCGGCTCGACGCTGGTGGTCAAGGTTGCCGAATACAAGGTCGTCAACCAGGTGCTGTTCCAGGGCAACAAGAAGCTCAAGGACGATGCGCTTCAGGCGGCCGTTCAGCTGAAGCCGCGCGGCACGTTCTCCCAGGCAACGCTCGATTCCGACGTCGAGGCGGTCAAGGCCGCCTACAGGCGCATCGGCCGAGACGATGCTGGCGTGACCGCGCAGATCATGGACCTCGGCGACAACCGCGTGAATGTGGTTTTCAAGATTACCGAAGGCGACCGCACGCAGATCGCGGCAATCAATTTTGTCGGTAACAGCGCCTATTCGAGCCGCCGCCTGTCGGATGTGATCAACACCAAGCGCTCGTCCTGGGTTTCGTTCATCCTGCGCGATGACGTTTATGACGAGGACAAGCTGCGCGCCGACCAGGAGCTGCTGCGCCGCTTCTACTACAATCACGGCTACGCCGATTTCCAGGTGGTGTCCGCCGTCGGCGAGCTCGACAATGCGACGAACAAATATACGGTCACCATCACTGTTCAGGAAGGCGAGCGTTACAATTTCGGCGATATCAGCGTCGAGAGCACGATCCCGGAAGTTGACTCCAAGTCGCTGGAATCTGTGGTCGAGACCCAAAAGGGCGACGTCTACAACGCAAAGAAGGTCGAAGACTCCATCATCGCGCTGACCGAGAAGGTGGCCGGTTCCGGTTACGCCTTCGCTCAGGTGACGCCGCGCGGCGACCGCAACTTCGAGAACCATACGATTTCGGTGGTCTATACGGTCGACCAGGGCACCAAGGCCTATATCGAGCGCATCGAGATCCGCGGGAATGACCGTACGCGCGACTATGTTATCCGCCGCGAATTCGATGTCAGCGAAGGCGATGCATTCAACCAAGTGCTCATCCAGCGCGCGAAGAAGCGCTTGGAAGACCTGAATTATTTTGAGAAAGTCGACATCTCGACGGTCCCCGGTTCGCAGCCAGACCAAGTCGTTCTGGTGGTCGACGTGGTCGAGAAGTCGACAGGTGAATTCTCGATCGGTGCCGGCTATTCGACCGGTGGCGACACGTCGGGTCCGTCCGTCGAAGGTTCGATCACCGAGCGCAATTTCCTCGGCCGTGGCCAGTACATCAAGCTGTCGGCGGGTGGCGGCAAGAATTCGCGCGACTACGCTATCTCTTTCACCGAGCCGTATTTCCTCGGTCGGCGCATCGCGGCCGGCTTCGACATCTACAAGTCGACGAGGCAGTACGACAGCAACTACGACAGCGATACCACGGGTGCGACGGTGCGCTTCGGCCTGCCGATCACCAACAGCATCACGACTCAGCTGGCGTACAATATATCGCAAGAGAAGTATTCGGTTGATAGCAGTTGCGGTACGACCACTCCGGCTAACCCCGACGGTACCTGCACGATTTCGACCGCCATCTTGGATGGCATCGCTCAAAGTCCTTGGATCAAATCTTCGGTCAGCCTGGGGCTTACCTACAATACTATCGACGACATGAAGAACCCTCACGAGGGCATCTATGCCAACACTACGGTCGAAGTGGCCGGTCTCGGTGGCGATGCAAAGTTCGTGAAGATCACGGGGCGCGGAAGTGTTTACCAGACGCTTTCCGAGCAGCTTGACCTTGTCGGCCTCATCTCGGGCGGCGCCGGTCATGTCGAGGGTTACGGCAGCGACGGTCTGCGTATCTTCGATCAGTTCCAGAGCAGCGATCGCATGATCCGTGGCTTTGCCTATGGCGGCATTGGCCCTGCGGACGCTACGACAGGTGACCATCTCGGTGGCACGACCTACTTCAACGCTTCGGCGGAAGGTCAGTTCCCGTTGCCGGTCGTTCCGGAGAGCTTTGGGTTGCGAGGCGCAGTGTTTGCCGATGCCGCAACGCTTTATGGCAGCAATGTCACTTCAGTCAGTCAGACCTCGACGGACTTGAAGCTGCGTGCATCGGTTGGTGTCGGCCTGATGTGGGCTTCGCCGTTCGGCCCGATCCGCATCGATTACGCGATCCCGGTCAGGAAGGAAGCGACCGACAAAGTGCAGGAATTCAACTTCGGCATTTCGACCCGCTTCTGATCGGCGGCCAACGATGCTCCCGGATTTATTGGGTCCGGGAGAAAATGTTCCGACTTAGCTGGATATAGCTTCTGGAATGACCGATCCGGTGTTCTTCGCGCCATCACGCCGGTATACGGCGGCCGAAGTCGCGAATCTGACCGGCTCGGTGCTTGTCGATTCCGGCCAATCCGACGTTTCGATCTCGGCGCTGGCACCGGCCAGCGAAGGCGGTGCCGATGCACTCGTCTTCGTCGACGGCAGGCGTAATTCGGCGCTGATGCCGTCATTGCGGGCGGCCGCGGTCCTGTGCACGGCAGAATTCGCCAACAAGGCACCGGCTGACATCGCCGTTTTGATCCATCCGCGTCCGCAACAGGCGTTCGCGCTGGTCGGTCGACTGTTGTTTCCCACAGCCGCCACGCCGGGATCAATGACTGGTGAAACCGGTGTATCGCCGCATGCCCATGTCGATCCGACCGCGCATATCGAAGCCGGCGCCATCATCGAGGCGGGCGTGGTCATCGGGCCAGGCGCCTCGATCGGTAGCGGCACAGTCATTGCGCCCAACGCGGTCATTGGACAGTCCTGCCAGATCGGCCGTGACGGCTATGTCGGCCCTGGCGCGAGTATCCAGTATGCGCTGATCGGCAATAGGGTCATCATCCATGGTGGCGCCAGGATCGGCCAGGACGGCTTCGGCTTTGTGGGCGGCGCCAAGGGGCCGGAACGCGTTCCCCAGATCGGTCGGGTTGTCATCCAGGACGATGTCGAGATCGGCTCGAATTCCACGGTCGATCGCGGCGCCATGTCCGATACCATCATCGGTCAGGGCACCAAGATCGACAATCTCGTGCAGATCGCCCATAACGTCCGCATCGGTCGCAATTGCATAGTAGCCGGGCTTTCGGGTATTTCCGGTTCCGTGGTCGTGGGCGACAATGTCACCATGGGCGGCGGTGTCGGGCTTGCCGATCACTTGACCATCGGCTCAGGAGCCAAGCTTGCCGCCAGAAGTGGGTTTATGAGCAATGTTCCCGCCGGCGAGATCTGGGGCGGTTATCCGGCACAGCCGATGGCGGAAGCTATGCGAGAGATAGCCATGTTGCGCACGATGGCCAGGGCACGCAAGCAGGGCAAGGACAATGGCTGATATGGTGGCGGCGGCGACGCTGGAAGCGGTTGACATAATGGGGCTGATGAAGCTTCTGCCGCACCGTTATCCCTTCCTGATGATCGATCGCATCGTCGACATCGATGGTGACAATTCCGCGGTCGGCATCAAGAACGTCACCATCAATGAACCGCATTTTCAGGGACATTTCCCAGAACAGCCGGTGATGCCGGGCGTGCTGATCGTCGAGGCCATGGCGCAGACGGCAGGCGCCATTTGCATCCGCAGCCTTGGGGCGTCGAAACCGTCTCTGGTCTATTTCCTGACCATTGACAACGCCAAATTCCGCAAACCGGTCGTTCCCGGCGACCAGTTGAAGATCCATGTCAAGAAAATCAAGAAGCGCGGCAACCTGCTCAAATTCGCCTGCGAAGCCCTGGTCGATGGCACCAAGGCGGCCGAGGCCGAGATTTCAGCCATGATGGTCACCGGCGACTGACGATCGAGTGCTTATGAAAATCAAGACTTTAATCCATCCTTCCTCCATCTTGGAAGAGGGCGCTCAAGTCGGCCAGGGCGTGCGCATAGGGCCGTTCTGCCATATCAGCGCCGATGCCGTGGTCAGCGATGGTGTCGAACTGGTCAGCCATGTCTCCGTCTTGGGCGCGACCACCATAGGAGCCTCGACCAAGGTCTATCCGATGGCGACACTGGGCGCGCCGCCGCAGAACACCAAGCATAAGGGCGGTCGCACCACGCTGGTCATCGGCGCCAACTGCACCATCCGCGAAGGCGTCACCATGCATGTCGGCACCGACACCAGCCGTGGCGAGACGACGGTGGGTGATAACGGCAATTTCCTGGCCTATGCCCACATCGCCCATGATTGCGTTGTCGGCAAGAATGCCACCTTCGCCAATGGCGCGACGCTGGGCGGGCACTGCGAGATCGGCGACAATGTCTATATCGGCGGCCTCAGCGCCGTGCATCAATTCGTGCGTGTCGGCGACAACGCCTTTCTCGGCGGGTGCTCGGCTTTTGTTGGTGATGTCATTCCCTACGCCATCGCCGTCGGCAACCGCGCCAGCTTGCGCGGCTTGAACATCATCGGCCTCAAGCGCGCCGGTCTGCCGCGTTCCGAAATCTATCTCTTGCGCAAAGCTTACAGGACGATTTTCGACCGTTCCCGCACCGTTGGCGAGAACATCGAATTCGCCAAGGCCGAGTTCGCCTCTTCGCCGACCGCCATGAAGATCATCGATTTCATCAGCAGTCGCGGCAAGCGACACTATGCAGTGCCATCGCTCAAGGGCGGCGATGGCGATGATACCGATGATGAAGACTGAGACAGCTTCTGCTGGTCTTGATCTCCCGCCTGATGCCAGGGTCGGCATCATCGCCGGCGGCGGCAGTCTTCCGGTCGAAGTCGCGGCCGGCTCGGCCGGGCAGGGTTATGCGCCCTTCATCATCCTCATGGAAGGCGAAGCCGACCGTCTGCCGGAATTGTGCCTGTATGAGCATGAGACCCTTGCCTTGGAGGCAATCGGCTCGCTTGTTCCCCTCCTCAAACGCCACCGGGTTACCCATCTGGTGCTCGCCGGCGAAATCAAGCGCCGGCCAAGGCTGACGCGTCTTCGCCCCTGTTTGAGCCTGCTCGCGGTCATACCGGTTGTCGTCATGGCACTCGCACGCGGCGATGACGGCCTGCTCAAGGTCGTAGCGCGAGCCTTGGAGGCGCGTGGAATAAAGGTCGTAGGGGCCCACGAAATCGTTCCGACCCTTGCTGCTGCCGAAGGCGTGTTGACGAAAGCAGCGCCTAGGGATTCGGATCGGCGCGACATCGAAGCCGGACTCGCTGCGGCGAAGGCCATCGGGGCGCTGGATATCGGCCAGGCAGCTATAGCGGTGGGCGGCCGCGTCATCGCGCTGGAAGGCATCGAGGGGACTGCAGGATTGCTCGACCGCGCAAAACTGTTGCGAGGCCACGGCCGTATCGCAGGCAAGACCCGCGGCGTGCTGGTCAAATGCGCCAAGCCCGGTCAGGAACTGCGCGCGGACCTTCCGTCCATAGGACCGCAGACGGTGGAATCGGCGCATGCGGCCGGGCTCGCCGGCATTGCCGTCGAAGCGGGACGCTCGCTGATCCTTGAAGGTCCAACAACCCTGGCGCGCGCCAATGAGCTTGGTCTGTTCATCGTCGGCCTGGCCGCGGCGGAGCCTGCGTATGGCTGACAAAGCGCTGAAAATCGCGATCGTTGCCGGTGAAGAATCAGGCGATCTGCTTGGCGCCGACATCGTGCGTTCACTCCGCCAGGCAACCGGCCGCGAGGTGCGGCTCGTCGGCCTCGGCGGCCGGCATCTTGGGGAATTGGGCCTGGTGTCGCCCTTTGATGCCGGCGAGATCGCGCTGATGGGTTTCAGCGCCGTCCTGCGCGATCTGCCGCGCCTTTTCAGGCGGATCGGCCAGCTGGCCAAAACCATCGCTGAGGAAAAGCCGGATTGCCTGGTCACCATCGACAGCCCGGACTTCTCCTTGCGCGTCGCCAAGAAGGTGCGTGCGGCCAATCCGTCGATACCGATCATCCACTATGTCTGCCCCAGCGTCTGGGCCTGGCGGCCGGGCAGGGCGCTGGCGATGAAGCCCTATGTCGACCATCTCCTTTGCATCCTGCCGTTCGAGGTGAAGGAACTCGAGCGGCTGGGCGGCCCGCCCGGCACCTATGTCGGGCATCGCCTGACGCATGATGCGGGTGTGCTTGCTGCCGGGAAGGCGCAGGATCTGCCGCGCGATCTTGCCCAGGACCGCATCAAGACATTGCTTGTCCTGCCCGGCTCGCGGCGCAGCGAGGTGCGGCGGCTCGTCGATACGTTCGGAGAGACCGTGTCGATGCTGCGCGCGCGCGGGCATCGTCTGCGGCTGTTGCTGCCGACGGTTCCGCATGTCGCCGACCTCGTCAAATCCTCGGTCAACCGTTGGGATGAAAAACCCGAGATTATCGTTGATCCCCAACGCAAATGGCAGGCTTTCGGCAAGGCCGATGCCGCGCTGATCGCGTCGGGAACCGTGTCGCTGGAACTGGCGTTGGCCGGCGTGCCGATGGTCTCGTGCTACAGGCTCGATCCCATCGCACGTGCCGTTGCGCCATATTTCGTTTCCGTCTGGTCGGCGCTGCTGCCCAACCTGATCTCGGATCGCGCTTTGATCCCGGAGTTCTACAACGAGTACGTCAAGCCGAACAATCTGGCGCGCCAGTTGGAAGCGCTGTTCGCCGACACCGGCATGCGCGCCTGGCAGAAAGACGGGTTTGCCGAGATCGCGCGGCGCATGGCGACGGACAAACCGTCGGGCGAGATCGCGGCGGGCATTGTGCTTCGACATATAAAAAAGGCGCCCTGAAAGGCGCCTTTTTTAGGTCATGACAGCTTTGATCAGCGCTTGGCGATCGGCACGTAGTCACGCTCGGGAGCACCGGTGTAGAGCTGGCGCGGGCGGCCGATCTTCTGGCGCGGATCCTCGATCATCTCCTTCCACTGCGCGATCCAGCCGACGGTGCGGGCGACCGCGAACAGCACGGTGAACATGGTGGTGGGGAAGCCCAACGCCTTCAGCGTGATGCCGGAGTAGAAGTCGACATTCGGATAGAGCTTCTTCTCGATGAAATAGGGATCGGTCAGCGCGATCTTTTCCAGCTCCATCGCGATGTCGAGCAACGGATCGTCCTTGATGCCGAGCTCGCCCAGCACCTCGTGCGCCGTCTTCTGCATGATTTTCGCACGCGGATCGTAGTTCTTATAGACGCGGTGGCCAAAGCCCATCAGCCGGAACGGATCGTTCTTATCCTTGGCGCGGGCGATGAACTCCGGGATGTGATCGACATGGCCGATCTCGCCCAGCATGTTGAGCGCGGCTTCATTGGCGCCGCCATGGGCCGGGCCCCACAGGCAAGCGATGCCGGCGGCGATGCAGGCGAACGGGTTGGCGCCCGAGGAGCCGGCGAGACGAACCGTTGAGGTCGAGGCGTTCTGCTCGTGATCGGCATGCAGGATGAAGATGCGCTCCATGGCGCGCGCCAGCACCGGGTTGATCTTGTACTCCTCGCACGGCACGGCAAAGCACATATGCAGGAAGTTTGCCGCGAAACCGAGATCGTTCTTGGGGTAAATGAAGGGCTGGCCGATGTGGTACTTGTAGGCCATGGCCGCGATCGTCGGCATCTTGGCGATCAGCCGCATGGAAGCAACCATGCGCTGGTAAGGATCGGAAATGTCGGTGGAGTCGTGATAGAAGGCCGATAGCGCGCCGACCACGCCGCACATCACCGCCATCGGGTGCGCATCGCGGCGGAAGCCGGTGAAGAACCGCGACATCTGCTCGTGCACCATTGTGTGGCGCGTCACGCGATAGTCGAAGTCGTCCTTCTGCGCCTTGGTCGGCAGTTCGCCATAGAGCAGGAGATAGCAGACTTCCAGGAAGTCGCCATGTTCGGCCAGCTGGTCGATCGGATAGCCGCGGTGGAGAAGAATACCGGCATCGCCGTCGATGAAGGTGATTTCGGACTCGCAGCTTGCGGTCGAGGTGAAGCCGGGATCGTAGGTGAAGGCGCCGGTCGTGCTGTAGAGCGAGGCGATGTCGATGACGTCGGGTCCAACGGAGCCGCTTCGCACCTTGAATTCATGGGTCTTGCCGGCGAATTCAAGCGTTGCGATAGCCTCTTGGTTCGCGCCGCCCACATCCAGTTTCTTCGCAGCTTCGGTCATTGCAAACTCCTTCTTGTTTCCTCATGCCGGCAAAGGCAAATTCTGCAGAGCGACACGTCGAAATCACCGCAATGCGCGCATTCGCCACCGCATTTTAGGAGGTGCGTGCCAGATTGGGCCAGAGCCTAATGTTGCACTGCGAAACGCGCCTTTCAATGCCAATCTTCTTGGGCCAGTTTGCTCCTAATCGATTTGATCCGCTATGCGCGCCAGGCTTTCCTCGCGCCCAAGCACGGCAAGCACGTCGAATACGCCCGGCGAGGTGCTTTTGCCGGTCAGCGCGGCCCGCAACGGCTGGGCCACTGCGCCAAGCTTGTGGCCTCCCGCCAGCGCATAGTCGCGGATCGCGGCTTCTGCCGCGGCAGCCGTCCAGCCATTTGCAAGCGCGTTCAAAGCTTGGTGAGCGCCACGCAGGATCTTGCGGGCATCGTCATTGAGCAGGAGTGCCGCCTTGTCGTCGATCGGGAGAGGGCGCGTGGCAAACAGGAAAGCGGCGCCGTCGACAAGCTCGACCAGCGTCTTGGCGCGCTCCTTCAGGCCCGGAAGGGCTGCCAGCAACTGCGCCTTGCTCCTGTCGTCGAGGCGCGCGGCGATCGCCGGGCCACCCTTGAGGTAGGGCAAGGTGGCGATGAAGATGTCGAACAGTTCGGCATCGGCCATGCGGCGCATATGCGCGCCGTTGATCGCCTCCAGCTTGGCGAAGTCGAAGCGGGCCGCGCCCTTGTTGACGTCGCCGATGTCGAACCAGGAGATCATGTCCTTGATCGACATTATCTCGTCATCGCCATGGCTCCAGCCGAGGCGCGCCAGATAGTTGAGCAATGCCTCCGGCAGGTAGCCCATGGCGCGATAGGCCTCGACGCCGAGCGCGCCATGGCGCTTCGACAGCTTGGCACCGTCGGCGCCATGGATCAGCGGGATGTGCGACATCGACGGCACATCCCAGCCCATGGCGTTGTAGATCACGGTCTGGCGGGCGGCGTTGGTCAGGTGGTCGTCGCCGCGGATGATGTGGGTGACACCCATGTCGTGGTCGTCGACGACGACGGCATGCATGTAGGTCGGGTTGCCGTCCGAACGCAGGATGATGAAATCGTCGAGATCCTTGTTGGGGAAGCGTACCTCGCCCTGGACGCGATCGTGCACGACCGTTTCGCCTTCGGTGGGCGCCTTGACGCGGATGGCGCCCTTGACGCCGGGCGGTGCCTCGGATGGATCGCGATCGCGCCACTGGCCGTTGTAACGCGGCGGCAGACCCTTGGCTCGGGCCGCCTCGCGTATGGCCTCCAACTCGGCAGGCGTCTCGTAGCTGTAGTAGGCCTTGCCCAGGCGCACGAGTTCCTCGGCGACCTCGCGGTGGCGCGGGGCGCGCTCGAACTGCGATATGGCCTCCCCGTCCCAGGTGAGCCCAAGCCAGGTCAGCCCGTCCAGAATGGCCTGGGTAGCCGCCTCGTTGAAGCGTTCGCGGTCGGTATCCTCGATGCGCAGCACCATCGTGCCGCCGGTGTGCTTGGCGTACAGCCAGTTGAACAGCGCCGTGCGCGCGCCGCCGATGTGCAGATAGCCGGTGGGCGAGGGAGCAAAACGGGTGACGACCTTGTCGGACATGGAACTCTCGGAAACCATCTGAAGCGGGGTGCGGCTGCGCGGACTTTCGCGCGTTGCGCGTTCATGTAGCATAGGGCGTCAGGGGTGCAAGGGGCAGACCCGATGGCTAGACGAGGCCGGGGCTTGGATCAGGGCGAGGACGCTGTTGCCGGCGTCAGCGAACGATCCCTGTTTGCGACGCCTCTGGCGACCCCACCGCCGCCGTCGCCACTTGTGCCGGGCTCCAGTAAGCCAGCTTTGCCGGCGAATGTTCCAGCGCCAACTCCGCCCATCGAAACAGGCAGGATTGTGCGTGTGCGCCGGCAACTGGGCCGGATTTCACTGCCTCGTCTGCGCCACAGCGTGGCCATCGCGGCGGAGCTGGAGCTTGACCGGGGCATCGCCTTCTTGCTGGTGCCGGTGTGTCTGGCCGCCGGGGCGATCGGCTATTATTCGCTGGCAGTGGAGCCTGATTTCGCAAAGCCTGTCGCGGTCGTCGTGCTGGTGGCGAACTGCGCGCTTGTTTCGCGCTCCTGGCCGAAAACCCATCTGGGCTTCATGGCGGCATTGTTGTGCGCGCTTGGCCTGCTCGCCGCCAAGGTCGAGACATGGCGAGTAGGCACGCAGATGCTGGGCTCGGAAATCTCGACGCAACTGACCGGCCGCGTCGTCTCACTGGAGCAGATGGAGACTGGCCGCATCCGTCTGACCATCGACGTGACCTCGACCGCTCGCCCGAAACTGCGCTATGCGCCGGAAAGGGTCCGGCTTTCGGCGCGAAGCATCCCGGCGGAAATGACTGCCGGCTCCCTGGTCACCGGCTACGCCAAACTGTTGCCGCCGACTGGCCCGGTGCGGCCGGACAGCTATGATTTCTCCTTCGACAGCTATTTCGCCGGCATCGGCGGCAGCGGGTTCTTCCTCGGCAATCCAACAGTCGTCTCCGCTGATGACGGTGAGATGCCGCTGTCGGCCCGCCTTTCCTCCGGGATAGAAAATGCCCGTGAAGCCATCGCCGACCACATCAGGGCCACGGTCGGCGGTGCTGAAGGTGAGATCGCGGCAGCGCTCATTGTTGGTGTCCGAGCGGGCATCCCCGACGAAATCAACGAAGCGATGCGGCGCACCGGCATCTATCACATCATCTCGATTTCCGGGCTGCATATGGCGCTGGTCGCCGGCACCATCATGGGTCTGCTGCGCGGCGCCTTCGCGCTGTTTCCGGATTTTTCCGCGCGGCGGCCGGTGAAGAAATACGCGGCTGCCGCGGCACTTGTCTCGATCGCCGCCTATCTCGTCATTTCCGGCGTCGTCGTTGCCGCCGAGCGCAGCTTCATCATGCTGGCGGTGATGCTGATTGCCGTCCTGTTCGATCGCGCGGCGCTGACCATGCGCAATCTGGCGATCTCGGCGATCGCCGTCATCGTGGTTTCGCCGCATGAGGTGGTCGGCCCGAGCTTCCAGATGTCGTTTGCCGCAACGGCCGCACTGGTCGGCGCCTACGCCGGCTGGGCGGATCACCGTGCGGGAAAGGCAAGACCGCCACCGCCAAAGCGGTCCCTGCCAAGCGTTCTCACGCGACGATTCCTGCTGGCGACGGGTGGCTTGGCCATGACTTCGATCATCGCCGGCAGCGCCACGGCGCTATTTGCCATCTGGCATTTCCAGCGGGTGTCGCCGCTCAGCCTGTTCGCCAATCTGGCCGTCATGCCGATCGTGTCAGCGGTGATGTTCCTGGCCGTTGCCAGCGCGTTGCTGATGCCGTTCGGATTGGATGCGCCAGCCCTCTACCTGATGGGCAAGGGCCTGACGGCAATGATCGCCATCTCGGCGTGGATATCGGAACGCTCGCCGGTCGACGCGGTCGGGCTCATTTCGCAGCAATCCGTCCTGCTGGTGACCGTCGCCCTGGTCATCGCGACGATGGCGACGACATGGCTGCGGCTCGCAGCACTGCCATTCGCGCTTGCCGGTCTGCTGACGGTGTCGGATACGCGCACACCGGATGTGCTGATCTCTGAGGACGCGCGGCTGGTCGCCCTGCCGATCGGCGGCGGCGAACTCGCGGTCAGCCGGGCTCGCCCGAACGAGTTCACCGTCGACAATTGGAAACGCGCGCTGACATCCGAAACCATCGTCGTGCCGGAGATGTTCAGCAAGGCGGATGGGCTATTCGACATTGCCGATGCCGTCAATCTGCCACCGGGAGCGCCATTCTATTGCACGGACGGCGTTTGTCTCGCCCGGCACCCGTCCGGCGCGATCATCGCGCATGTCGAAGACCGCAAGGACACCTGGAAGGCCTGCGGTTTCGCAGACCTGATCGTCGTCAATGACGCGACGGGATATGATTCCTGCCACAACTCGCTGGTTCTCGTCGTCACCAAACGGCAGCTCGCCCGCAAGGGCAGTGCTGCCGTCTTCTTCGACCGCCAATCAGCGACAGGTCCTCCAATTATCAGCTTCGCGGTGGACGGGCCGTATCGGCCCTGGCATGCGCAGCGCAAATATTCACGCGAGGCGAGGGGGCTGGCGCCCTGGCGCAAACCCGAAAAGCCTGCCGCTCCTGCTCAGTAGCGCCGGATCAGCCCGACGAGCTTGCCTTGCACCTTGACCCTGTCCGGCCCGAAGATGCGCGTCTCGTAGGCCGGATTGGCGGCTTCAAGCGCGATCGAGGCGCCCTTGCGGCGAAACCGCTTCAGCGTCGCTTCCTCTTCATCCACCAGCGCCACGATGATCTCGCCGGGCTGGGCGGTATCGGCATTGCGGATGATGACGGTGTCGCCATCGAAGATGCCGGCCTCGATCATCGAGTCGCCCTTGACCTCCAGCGCATAATGCTCGCCGCCCATGATCATGTCCGGCGGCACCGAGATCGAATGCGTCTGATGCTGGATGGCATCGATCGGCACACCGGCGGCGATACGCCCCATCACCGGGATCGACACCGCGGAAACCGCGTCGTCGTCATTGCCGGCCGCGGGCAAACGCGACGGCGTTGCAGGCTTGAGTTGGCGGCCAAGGCCGCCCTGACCAAGACTGCCCTGGATGACGCTTGGCGAGAATTTCTTTGCCGCGTTGAGGCCGGGCGCGATCGAATCGGGTAGCCGCAGCACCTCCAATGCCCGAGCCCGGTTGGGCAGCCGGCGGATGAAACCGCGTTCCTCCAGCGCCGTGATCAGGCGATGGATTCCTGACTTGGAGGCGAGATCGAGCGCTTCCTTCATCTCGTCGAAGGAGGGCGGAATGCCGCTTTCCTTCAGCCGTTCATGAATGAACATCAAGAGTTCATGTTGCTTGCGCGTCAGCATGGCAGCCCCCAAGGCTTGAACAAAAGGTCTGAACCAGAATCGAAAAACAAACCCAGAACAAACACTATCTGTTCCAGTTGTGTTCCGCAACCGTTTAAAGTTTAGTGAATTTGTTAAGGCGGCTGAAGTTATTTGGCGCTGGCAGCGGGCCGTGTTCGACGCCTGCCTGCCGCTAACGCGCCCCGGTGCGCGTTGAAATTGTTATGGTTAATGGTGCTGGCTCATTCTTCGGCAAGTGGTTGGAATTGGTCGCAGACGCACCTCGCCGGGGTACATTCGCCGCATTGCCAGTCGTCTGTCGGGGTGAACGAAACGAAACCAAAATGCCAACTTTCGGTCCCCCCATTGCCGTTGTATGGCTGCGTCAGGTAACGGCTTCCTTCACAGCGAAACGCTGATCCTTCCACGCGTCCGTGCGCAGAATGTCTTCCAGCACCTCAACTGCCTGCCATACGTCCTTGTAGCCGACATAGAGCGGCGTGAAGCCGAAACGGATGGTAGACGGCGCGCGAAAGTCACCGATCACCCCGCGCTCGATCAGCGCCCGCATCACCTGATAGCCATGATCGTGAAGGAACGACACTTGGCTGCCGCGCTTGGTCGCATCGCGGGTGCTTTCCAATGTCAGACCATAGGCGCCGCACTTGGCTTCGACGAGTTGGATGAACAGTTCGGTCAACGCGACGCTCTTCTTTCGCAATGCCGCCATGTCGACGTCGCTCCAGATGGCAAGCGCACCTTTAAGCGCCCGCATAGACAGGACCGGCTGCGTGCCGCACAAAAAGCGGCGGATGCCGGTGCCGGCAACATAACCCCGTTCGAAGGCAAAGGGCCGTGCATGCCCCCACCAGCCGCTGAGCGGTTGGCGGATATCGCCGTGGTGACGCTGCGCGGCATAGATGAAGGCCGGTGAGCCCGGACCGCCGTTAAGGTATTTGTAGGTGCAGCCGATGGCGAAATCGGCATTTGCATGGTCGAGCTCGACTGGCAGAGCGCCTGCTGTGTGGCATAGGTCCCAGATGATTAGCGTTCCGGCCGCATGAGCCTTGCGCGTCAGCGCCGCCATGTCGCGCAGTTCACCCGATTTATAGTTGACGTGATTGACCAGCACCACCGCAACGCTTTCGTCGATCAGCTCTTCGATGGTTGGAGCGTCGACGCCCGTGAGGCGCAGCAGGGCGCCATCGCGGGTAGAGGCCACCCCTTCGGCGATGTACAGGTCGGTGGGAAAACTGTCACCCTCGGCGACGATCACCGACCGACCGGGCCGCATCTCCAGCGCCGCGTGCAACACCTTGTAGATATTGATCGACGTCGTATCGCAGACGACGGTCTGGCCAGCCGCGGCTCCTATCAGACGCCCAAGGTGGTCGCCGAGTTCTATCGGCATCTCGAACCATCCGGCTGTATTCCAGGCTCGGATGAGATCCTGGGCCCATTCCTGGGTTGCCGCCTGCTGCAGCTCGCCGAAAACGGCGTGCGACGCCGCCCCGAGTGAATTGCCGTCGAGATAGATCACCCCCTCCGGCAGAATGAAACGATCGCGCATGAGGCGCAGCGGATCCTTGGCATCCATCGCTTCGATTCCAGCGAGATCAGGAATTCCACTCATGGTCTGTCAGTCCTCGGTTGTTCGCGAAGGGTTTCCCGCCACAAGCGCGTGCCCTCTGTATGGCTGTTATCAGTTTGATGTCAGAGCCGGGTGCGAACCGTCCACAGTTCGGGAAACAGCACGACCTCGAGCATCTTCTTCAGATAGGACGCGCCTGACGTGCCGCCGGTGCCGCGCTTGAGGCCGATGATGCGTTCGACCGTGGTGACGTGGTTGAAGCGCCAGCGGCGGAAATAGTCCTCGAAGTCGACCAGCTTCTCGGCCAGCTCATAGAACATCCAGTAGCGCTGCGGGTCGCGGTAGACGGTCTGCCAGGCGACCAGGACCGCTTCATTTTCGGTGCGCGTCTCACGCCAGTCCGTGCGCCTGGCATCGGCGCCGATGTCGAACCCGTTGCGCGCCAATAGCAGCAGCGCTTCATCGTAGAGCGACGGCTCGGCCAGGATCGCCTCCAGCTTGCCGCTGAGGTCCGGCCGGTGCTTGTGCGGCCCGAGCATGGCGAGGTTGCGGTTGCCGGCCATGAATTCGATGGCGCGGTACTGCCAGGACTGGAATCCGGAGGATTGGCCGAGCGCGTCGCGGAATTCGGTGTATTCGCTGGGTGTCATCGTGCGCAGCACGTCCCACGCGTTGTTCAGCTGCTCAAAGATGCGGGCGACGCGCGACAGCATCTTGAAGCTCGGCTCAAGCCGGTCGGCGCGAATGGAACGAATGGCAGCACCGATCTCATGCAAAGCGAGCTTCATCCAGAGTTCCGAGGTCTGGTGCTGGATGATGAACAGCATCTCGTCATGCGCCGACGACAGCGGCGTCTGTGCCTCCAGGACTTTTTCCAGGTGCAGATAGTCGCTGTAGGACATGCGCTCCTTGAACGACATCTGGGCGCCTTCGGACGCCGGATCGTAGGGCTCGCTCAATTGATTTTCTCCGTGCGCAGCCGGAAGCGCTGGATCTTGCCGGTCTGGGTCTTGGGCAGGGCGGCGATGAATTTGACCGAGCGCGGATATTTGTAGGGCGCGATCGTCGCCTTGACGTGGTCCTGCAGGCGCTTGATGGTCAACGCATCCGGCGCCACGCCCTGCGCCAGCACGACATGCGCCTCGACGATCTGGCCGCGTTCGCCATCCTCTGCGCCAATGACAGCACATTCGGCGACATCGGGATGCGAGAGCAGTGCTGCCTCGACCTCCGGACCGGCAATGTTGTAGCCGGCGCTGACGATCATGTCGTCGGAGCGCGCGCCGAAATGGAAGAAACCATCCTCGTCCTGGGTAAATGTGTCGCCGGTGAGGTTCCAGCCGTCGCGCACATACTCCTTCTGCCGGTCGTCGGCCATGTAGCGGCAGCCGGTCGGGCCGCGCACCGCCAACCGTCCGGTCTCGCCACGCGGTACCTCGCGCATCGCAGCGTCGACGATGCGCGCCTCATAACCGCCCACAGGCTTGCCGGTCGATGCAGGCTTCATGTCGCCAAAACGGTTGGAAATGAAGATGTGCAGCATTTCGGTGGCGCCGATGCCGTCGAGGATCGGCTTGCCGGTCTTTTTCGTCCACTCCTCGAAGACCGGAGCCGGCAATGTCTCGCCGGCCGAGACGGCGACGCGCAGCGATGACAAATCGGCACCTTCATCCATGGCCTTCAGCATGGCGCGGTAGGCGGTCGGCGCGGTGAAGGAGACGGTCGCCTTATAGGTCTCGATGATGTGGATCATGTTGGGCGGCGTCGCCTGTTCGAGCAGCGTCGCCGCCGCGCCGTAGCGCAAGGGGAAGATGGCGAGGCCGCCTAGGCCGAAGGTGAAGGCCAGCGGCGGCGAGCCGACGAAGATATCGTCGGGCGTCACCTGGAGGATCTCACGGGCATAGGCGTCGGCGATGATCAACAGATCGCGGTGGAAATGCATCGTCGCCTTCGGCACGCCTGTCGTGCCGGAGGTGAAGCCAAGCAGGGCGACATCGTCGCGGCCGGTGTTGACCGCGGTGAAGGTGACCGGCTTGTCGAGGGCGGCGCGATCGAGTTCGGCATCATGGTTGGCGGTGCCGTCGAAGCCGATGACCTGCTTCAGGAACGCACTGTCCTTGGCGCAAGCGGTCATCTCATCCATCAGCCTGGTGTCGCAAAGCGCGATCGTTATTTCGGCCTTGTCGACGATCTTGGTGAGCTCGCCGGCGCGCAGCATCGGCATGGTGTTGACGACGACGGCGCCGACCTTGGTGGCGGCCAGCCAGCAGGCAACCATTGCGGGGTTGTTGGCGGAGCGGATCAGCACCCGGTTGCCCGGTTTGACGCCGTAATTCTCGACCAGCGCGTGCGCCAGCCTGTTCGTCCAGTCGGACAGTTCCTTGTAGGTGCGGCGGCGGCCATTGCCGATCAGCGCGGTGTGGTCGCCGAGGCCCTTCTCGACCAGCCTGTCGGTCAATTCGACGCCGGCATTGAGATGTTCGGGATAATCGAAACCGTCGAGCAGGAAATCCGGCCATTGATCCGGCGGCGGCAGGTGATCGCGCGTGAACGTGTCGATATGCGCTGAAGGCCCAAGCATGTAGCCGCTGTCCCATTTGCTGCCCGGCCAGTGCGCGAAGCACCTGTCCGAGGTGGTGGATCTGAAGTTTCCGTCTTTCTCGCGAGAGGCTTCGTGCAGCCAGCTATACCTGTACGACGAGGCCACCCTGAAAGGATGAACGTCCGCAGGTTTCGGGACAGCACAGCAGACCTCCCATTGTCAGCTGTACGTCAGGCAGGATCGCACCAGTCGAAATTTGTTTCAAGCCTAAAATGTTTTTGCCTGGAGCATTGACGCGTGGCATGATGGCGGCCATTGCTAGCATGGAAAACGATGCGCTTCGGGGGAGGGTGCCGATGCTCGACCATCGCATTGCCGATTGGGACAATGCCTACGCCAACGGCGCCAATATTGCCGGCAGCGAGCGGTGGCCGGCTGCCTGGACGGAACCGGCGCAAGCCTTTCGTGACGCGTTGTCGGCAGAAGGCCGGGCACGGCTGGACATCGCCTATGGCGACCGGCCGCGCAATCGCTTCGATCTTTTCCTGCCCGATGCCGCGCCCAAGGGGCTCGTCGTGTTCATCCACGGCGGTTACTGGCTGGAGTCCGACAAGAGCGGCTGGTCGCACCTCGCCAAGGGCGCGGTCGGTAGTGGCTTTGCCGTGGCGATGCCGTCCTACACGCTGTGCCCGGACATCCGCATCGCCGGCATCGTCGGCGAAATCGGCGCCGCAATCGGCAAGGCGTCGGCCATGGTTGACGGGCCGCTGATGCTCACCGGGCATTCGGCCGGCGGCCATCTCGCCAGCCGTATGGTGACCACCTCAACGCCTCTGACTGCCGATGTGGCAAAGCGCATACGCCATGTCATTTCGATTTCAGGCCTACATGACCTGCGTCCACTTATGTTCACCGGGCACAATGCGGCATTGGCAATCGATGAGGCCGAAGCCTTGGCGGAAAGCCCGGCGCTGCTGCGCCCCATGGATGGCGTTCGCATCACCTGCTGGGTCGGTGGTGGTGAGCGCTCGGAGTTCCTGCGCCAGAATGCGTTGCTGGCCAACATCTGGACCGGCCTAGGTGCTGCCACCAGCGCTGTGGTCGAACCCGACCGGCATCACTACGACATTGTCGATGGGCTCGCCGATCCGGCGCATCCACTGACACGAACCTTGATCTCGGAATAACCGAGATCGTTTTTTACATATTATCAGTGACTTATGGCGGCGCTTCAGCGCAGCATCAGAACGCTGCAGGAATCTCCGGCAGCGGAAGCACGGCCAAACGGGGGCCGCACGATCAGCCCGTTGGCGTCGGCCAGCATCCTCAGCATCGAGGAATCCTGGATGCTGAACGGCGTCGCCACCAGCCCGCCATCGTCTTCCCTGACCACGGCCCGCACATAATCCTGGCGAAGGTCATTGGGCGGCATTGCGGCGCCCAGCCGTGCCTGACGGATGTCCTGACGATGATTGCGGCCGCCGAGCCTTGCCAGAAGCGGCTTCAGGAACAATTGCGAGCACACGAGGCTCGCCACCGGGTTGCCGGGCAGGCCGATGCACCTGATGTCGCCGAGGCGGCCGAACATCAGCGGCTTGCCGGGGCGCATGGCGATCTTCCAGAAGCCGAGCGTCATGCCTTCGCCGGTCAGCACGTCATGGATCAGGTCGTGATCGCCGACCGAGGCGCCGCCAAGCGTGACGATGACATCCGCACCGGCGGCGACCGCCTTCTTCACCAAGGCGGCGATGGCGTCCTTGCGATCGGCGGCAATGCCGAGATCGAGTGCGCGGCCACCGACCGATTGCGCGGCTGCGGCTACGCCATAGGCGTTGGACGAGATGATCTGGTCAGGCCCGAGTTCGCTGCCCGGCGGCAACAACTCGTCGCCGGTGGCGATGATGGCGACCAGCGGCCGCCTGACCACAGTGACCGCGGGATGGTTGGCCGATGCCGCCAGTGAAAGCGCTGCCGGGTCGAGCAAGCGGCCTTTCTCCAGCAAGACGTCGCCTTTGGAAAAGTCGAGACCGATGCGGCGGATGTTGCGCCACTCCGCCGTCGGCTCGACCACTTCGATATTGCCGCCGCCGAGATCCCGGACGTTTTCCTGGATGACGATGGTGTCGGCGCCTTCAGGTAGCGGCGCGCCGGTGAAGATGCGCACCGCCTGGCGCTCGCCGACGAAGCCATCAAAGCCGCGCCCGGCAGGCGCCATGCCGATCACCGAAAGTCGCGACGGCGCCGACGCGACATCGGCTGCGCGGGTGGCATAGCCGTCCATGGCCGAGGCATTGAAGGGTGGCTGGGTGCGCAGCGCCACGACAGGCTGCGCCAGCACACGATCGACCGCTTCGAACAGAGAAACGCTTTCGCCGGCCAGAGGTGCTGCACCGTCCAGCAGGCGTTCGAGCGCCTCCGCGACCGGAACCAGTGTCATCAGGCGTCAGCCTTGTAGTCGCCCGACTTGCCGCCGGTCTTTTCGACCAGCCGGATGCCGGAGATGACCATGGCGCGGTCCACGGCTTTGGCCATATCGTAGATGGTCAGGCAGGCGACCGACGCTGCGGTCAGCGCTTCCATCTCGACGCCGGTCTGGCCGGTGACACGTGCCAGCGCGGTGACTTTCAGGCCCGGCAGCGCATGGTCGGGTTCGATGTCGACGGAAACCTTGGTGAGGAGCAGTGGATGGCAGAGCGGAATCAGCTCATGCGTCTTCTTCGCCGCCATGATGCCGGCGATGCGCGCGGTACCGAGCACGTCACCTTTTTTGGCATTGCCGGCGAGAATGGTCTTCAAGGTCTCGGGCTGCATCAAAACGAAACCCTCGGCGATCGCCGTGCGCGTCGTCTCTTCCTTGTCGCCGACATCGACCATGTTGGCCTCGCCCTGCGTGCCGAGATGGGTGAGGGCTGATGTCATCGTCAGGCCGCCTCGGCTGTTGCCTTGCCGGTCAAAAGCAGGCGCGTGGCCGCGGTGACATCCTCTTGCCGCATCAGGCTCTCGCCGACAAGGAAGGTGCCGATGCCGGTCTTCTGCATCCTGAGGCAGTCGTCATGGGTGAAAATACCGCTCTCGCTGACCAGCAGGCGGCCGCCCGGCACCATCGGCGCCAGCCGTTCCGAAGTTCTAAGGCTGGTTTCGAACGTTCTCAGATTGCGGTTGTTGATGCCGATCAGCTGCGATGATAGTTTTACCGCGCGCAGCGTCTCGGCCTCGTCATGCACCTCGATCAACGCGTCCATGCCGAGTTCGAATGCCGTCGCTTCCAATTCGCTCGCCAAGGCGTCGTCGACGCTGGCCATGATGATCAGGATGGCGTCAGCGCCCCAGGCGCGCGCCTCATAGACCTGGTAGGGATCGAACAGAAAGTCCTTGCGCAGTGCGGGCAGGGCAACGGCTGCGCGAGCCTTGGTGAGAAACTCCGGCGCGCCCTGGAAGGATGGCGCATCGGTCAACACCGAAAGACAGGCGGCGCCGCCCTTCTCATAGGCCTGCGCCAATGCCGGCGGATCGAAATCGGCGCGGATCAACCCTTTGGAAGGGCTTGCCTTCTTGATTTCGGCGATCAGGGCGAAGTTGCCCGACCTGCGTTTTGCCTCGAGTGCGGCGAGAAAGCCGCGCGGTGCGTCGGCGTCCTTCACCCGCGCCTTGATCTCGGCCAGCGGCACGCGCGCCTTGGCAGCCGCGATCTCGTCGCGCTTGTAGGCCTCGATCTTGCGCAGAATGTCAGACACGGTTCACCCGTTTGAAATTTCGACCAGATGATCGAGCACCTGCAGCGCCCGGCCGCTGTCGATGGCTTGCGCGGCGAGCGCGATGCCGTCGCCAAGCGTCGTCACCTTGCCCGCCACCACCAGTCCCGCGCCGGCATTCATCAGCACGGTGTCGCGATAGGCGCCGGCAGCGCCGCCCAGCATATCGCGCAGCGCCTTGGCGTTGTAGGCGGCGTCACCGCCGCGCAGCTCGTCCTTGGCATGGCGCTTCAGTCCGACCTCTTCCGGGGTCAGCGTGAAGCTGCGGATCTCGCCGCCAACCAGTTCGGCGACATGGGTCTCGCCGGTGGTGGTGATCTCGTCATAGCCGTCGCCATGAACGACCCATGCATGTTCTGTGCCCAGCGCCTTCAATGTCTCGGCCACCGGCATGATCCATTCCGGCAGGAACACGCCGACCATCTGCCGCGTGACCCCGGCTGGATTGGAAAGCGGCCCGAGCAGGTTGAAGATGGTGCGGGTGCCGAGTTCGACGCGGGTCGGGCCGACATGTTTCATCGCCGGGTGGTGCGCGGGCGCGAACATGAAGCCGACGCCGGCTTCGTGGATGCAGCGACCGATCGTTTCCGGCGGAATGTCGATCTTGACACCTAGCGCAATCAGGACATCGGCGGCACCTGTCAGCGAGGACAGGCCGCGATTGCCGTGCTTGGCGACTGGTACGCCGCTGCCGGCGATGACGAAGGCCGACCCCGTCGAAATGTTGACGCTGTGGGAATTGTCGCCCCCGGTGCCGACGATATCGATCGCGCCGGCGGGCGCGTCGACGCGAAGCATCTTGGCCCGCATCGTGGCGACAGCGCCTGAAATCTCGCTCACCGTCTCGCCGCGCACGCGCAGCGCCATCAGGAAGCCGCCGATCTGCCCGGGGGTCGCGTCGCCCGACATGATGATGTCGAAGGCCTCACGCGCTTCCTCGAAGGAAAGCGCGGTGCCGGCCGCGACCTTGGCGATATGGGTTTTCAGCGCGCTCATCTTGTCGAGGCTTGGGCAACGGCGGCCTGATCGACGCGGACGTCGTACTGCGTCTGCAACTGCGCCACCAATTGGTCGAGAAGATCGTCCGACATGCCGGAGGTGAAGGATTTCTGCGCGTCCTCCGGCACCGAGCTGGCGTCGGCACCGGCGGGCTCGAACACTTCGGCGACCTTGAACAGGATCTGCCCGTCGCCGGTGGGCGAGGGGATCAGCCCGGTGCCGCCTTCGCCGACGCCGAACATCACGGCAGCACCTTCCTTGCCGAAATCGGCATCGTCGGCTTCGCGCTTCAGGCCGCGCTTGGTCTGCTTCTCCAGCTTGAGCTCACCGGCGATGACGTCGAGCGTGGCGCCGGCCTTGAGCCGCTTTTCGAGTTCGATCGCCTTGGCGGCGAGCCGCTTGGTAGTCTCCGCCGCCGTCCAGTCGGCGACGACTTTCTGGCGGACTTCATCCAGTGTGCGGTCGCGAGCCGGCGTGATCGAAGCAACCTCATAGAAGATGAAGCCGTTGTCGGCCGTGGTCAGCGCTTCATTTTCGGTGTTGGGTTCTGCGTCAAAGACCGCCTTGATCAGCTCCGGCGATTCCGGCAGGTCCTTGACGATGGAGCCATCCGGCCTGAGGCCACTGCGATCGATGGCGTCGAGGGTGATGTCCTTCAGCTTCAGCTTGGCGGCCGCATCGGCCAGCGAACTGCCGGAGGCGCGGGTGTCTTCGTAATTGTCGTGCACATCCAGAAGGATGCGGCTTGCCTCGCCCAACGCCAGGTCCTTGCGGATCTGGTCGGAGACCTCAGCGAGCGGCTTCACCACTTCGGGCTTGATCTCGGTGACGCGCAGCAGCACCGGACCGAAGGTGCCCTGAACGACCTGGCTGACTTCATTGGCGTTGAGCGCGAAAGCGGCATCGGCAACCGCCTTATCGGCAATCTTGTCCTTGGCGAGCGTGCCAAGCAGCGTGTCGGCCGGGGTCTTGCCTTCGGCGGTCACCAGCTTTTCGAAGGTGGCGCCGGCCTTGAGCGAATCGAACGCCGCCTTGGCCGCATCCGGCGTCTTGAACACAAGCTGCTCGATGGTGCGCATTTCAGGCGTGGTGTAGCGGCCCTTGTTCTTGTTGTAGTCGTCGCTCACCTGTTGTTCGGTGACGGCGGTCGGATCCATGATGTCCACCGGCTCGAGGCGGACATAGGAGAATTTGCGGTACTCAGGTGCTGCGTAGGTTTTCTTGTTGGCCTCGAAATAGGCCTGAAGCACGCTGTCGCTCGGGGCCTCGATCGGTTCGACGAGCGTCTTTGGCAATGGCAGGTAATCGACGGTGCGATCCTCGCCGCGATAGAGCGCGACCGCCTTGAAGAAAGTGTCCGGAGCCTTGAGGCCGTCCGAGACCGCCTCGACGATCTGCTGGCGCACCGCCACCTGGGCGCGGTTCTTCAGGTAATCCTCGGGCCGCATGCCGACCTGGCGCAGCATGTACTCGAATGTTCTTCTGTCGAACTGGCCGCCTGGGCCCTTGAACGCCGGATCCTCACGCGTCAGCTCGGCCAGCCGATCCTTGGACAGGCCGAGACCAAGCTTGCGCGCCTGTTCGTCGAGAACGGCACCGGAGACGAGCTGCGACAGGACCGTGTTGTCGATACCGAGCGCCTTTGCCTGCTCATGGGTGAGGCGCTGGCCGAACTGCTGCGACATGACAGCCAGTTGGCGATCGTAGGCGAGGCGGTATTCATTGATCGATACCTTGGTGCCACCCGCTATTATCACCGAATCGTGGCCGGCAAAGCCGCCCATCAGGCGTCCGGAGATGCCCCAGGCGGCGAAACTGACCACCAACAGCGAAAGCAATGTCTTCGCGACCCAGGTACCCGCCGCGCTTCTCAATATACCAAGCATCGTTACTTCCGATTTATGCGCATTTTCGGATGCGCCGAGTTTGAAACAAGCGCAATAGCGCCCTTCCGGCCCACTGTCGATTGCTTTGTGGCCTGATTTTGGTAGTGAGGGCCAGAGCTTGATATTGCCCGGAGAAGCAGACCATGACGCCAGGAATTCGCCCGCTTGTCGCCGGCAACTGGAAAATGAACGGCACCAGCACCTCGCTGAACGAGCTCAGGATGATCGGCAACGGCTTCATGAGCGGGCTCGACGCGGAGACCGAGGCACTGGTCTGCGTTCCCGCGACGCTGCTTTCCCATGCGGCGGAGATTCTGTCGCGCACGCCGGTCCATGCCGGCGGCGAGGACTGCCATACCAAGGAGAGCGGCGCCTACACCGGCTGCATCTCGGCCGAGATGCTGAAGGACGCCGGCGCCAGCCACGTCATTGTCGGCCATTCCGAATGCCGCGAACAACGTGGCGAGGACGATGCGACGGTCCAGGCCAAGGCCGACGCCGCATGGCGAGCCGGGCTGGTGGCCATCGTTTGCATCGGCGAGACGCAACAACAGCGTGAAGCGGGCGCCACGCTCGACGTGCTGTCGCGCCAGGTCGCCGGTTCGGTGCCGCCGAGTGCCACGCCATCCAACACCATCATTGCCTATGAGCCGGTATGGGCGATCGGCACCGGCCTGACGCCGACCGCCGCCGATGTGGCCGAAGCGCATGCGCATATCCGTGAAAAGCTGGCGGAAAAGCTCGGCGCCATCGCTGCCAAAGTGCGCATTCTCTATGGCGGCTCGGTCAAGCCGTCCAACGCGGTGGAACTGCTGGGCGTCAGGAATGTCGACGGCGCGCTGGTCGGCGGCGCCAGCCTGAAAGCAGCCGATTTCCTCGGTATCGCCGAAGCCTATCGCAGCATTTCAGGCTGATATCCGCGACGATGGACGCGGCTCATCCGGTCCAAATTCGTTGCAAAGGGCGCGTTGCTTCCCATATTCCGGCCACGGGCTTGGAAATGCCGTGAAAGCATTGTATTGAGCCGCCTCCAATTCACCGGTCGTGTCCGCGACCGGGCAAGGCCTTGCCAGGATAAACTATGCAAACCGTACTGATCGTCATCCATCTCATGGTCGTGCTCGCCCTCGTCGGCGTGGTGCTGCTGCAACGCTCCGAAGGCGGTGGCCTTGGCATTGGAGGTGGATCGGGCTTCATGACGGCGCGTGGCGCCGCCAACGCGTTGACGCGGGCGACGGCGATCCTGGCGGCGGCTTTCTTCGTCACGTCGCTGACCTTGTCGATCATTGCCCGCTATGGTGAGAAGCCGATCGACATTCTCGACCGCGTTCCCGCGACTTCAGACGGCGCCGGTAAGGGCGTGCTCAACCAGCTGCCTGGCACGACGACCCCGGCGCCCGCGGGCACCACCACGCCGACGCTGCCGTCGGGCAATGGCGCGGCAACGACGCCTGCGCCGGCCGCTCCGGCCACCGCGCCCGCCTCTGGTGCGACGCCGCCGGCAAGCAACGGCACCACCAACACCGCGCCGGCCGCACCGCAGGTCCCGAACCAGTAACCTCCACCTGGTCTAAACCGCGACCTGTGATCGTTTGAACACAGTCGCGGCAAATGCTGCGCGATCACGAAGATTCGACGCTCAGTAGCGCGGTCCCACGCTTGAGGCATCCGCGCTTATTCGACTATAGATTGCACGCGGCATTTTCGGTGTCCTTGGGGGATGCCGGGCGACGCCGTGGGCAACAAGCATTGAACGATCGGATCTTCGCCATGCAGCTTCGCAGCTTCATTTTCCTGGGACTTTGCGCCGCACTCGGCCTCAGTTCCCCGGCTTTCGCCGGCGTGCCGGCCAATATGGTCGCCAATCAGTCGGTCGACAGAACCGATGCAATCCCTGTCGCAGCCACCAAAAGTGATGCGGCGCAGTTGAGGCTTCTCAAGAAGAAGAAAAACCCGACACCGGACGATCTCGCCCAGATCAAGAAGATCGAAGCCAAGATCGTTGCCGACAAGGAGGACGCCAAGGCCAAGGCACTCGAAGCCAGGAAGCTGGCGATGCGCGAAGCTGCTAAGGCCAAGGCCGAAGCGGACCGGCAGGCATTCCTGGCCAGCAGGGGCCAGAAAGCGCAGGCAACCGAAGTGGCCGAGGCCAAGCCGGCCAAGAAGACCACCAAGGTCATCGAGCCGATTGCACCGATCACGCCGATCCAGTCGGCCGAGCCGCTCCCGGCCGAGGCGATGAACGTTGCCTTGACCGGCAACAATGGCGAACTGCGCAGCGAGGTCATCGGCGGCCAGAAGCAGTCGAGTGGCGGTCTGTTCGCCGGCCTGTTTGGTGGGACCTCATCCGGCTCATCGATCAGCTATCTGCCCGAGACGCGCGCGCTCGACCAGGCACTCGCCCAGAAGAACGCCAGGAAGCCGTTCAAGGTGAAGCCGGAATTCGTCCCTCAGGACGTGGAATTCACCGGCTACGATGCCGGCACCATCGTCATCGACACCAGTGCGCGGCGCCTCTATCTCGTCGAATCATCGACCACCGCGCGTCGCTACGCCATCGCGGTCGGCCGTGAGGGCCTGCAGTTCAAGGGTACGGTTGCCGTCGGCGACAAGCAGGAATGGCCGCGCTGGATCCCGACGCTCGACATGCAGAAGCGAGAACCCAAGCACTACGCCCAGTACAAGGACGGCATGCCCGGCGGTGGCCAGAACCCGCTCGGCGCACGCGCCATCTATCTCTATGACGGCAAGAAGGACACGCATCTGCGCATCCACGGCACCATCGCGCCGCAGTCGATCGGCACCAGTGCCTCCAATGGCTGCTTCCGCATGATGAACGAGCACGTCATAGACCTCTACAGCCGCGTCAGGGTCGGCACCAAAGTCGTCATCATTTGACGTTTTCATCATCATGCCGAAAGGGCCGGCTCAGCCGGCCCTTTTGTTTTGCCCGTTCACGATCAAGCCTCTTCGGTCGTGATCTCTAGACAAACGGAAACCGTTTGTCCGTTCACGATCAAGCCTGTTCGGTCGTGATCCTGGACAAACGGGCAACCGTTTGTCCGAGAAAACCGGATTCCACTTTTCGGGATCCTGGTCCAAGCGCCTTCTTGGGAAAAAGCCTTCGCGGCGGTTTTTTCTCTGGCGGAATCAATCCGGCCGCGTTAAGCGATGACTCCCATGGCGCGATATGTATTCATCACAGGCGGCGTGGTTTCCTCACTTGGAAAAGGCATTGCCGCAGCGGCCCTTGGGGCCCTCCTGCAGGCGCGAGGCTATCGCGCACGCATCAAAAAACTCGACCCTTACCTCAATGTAGATCCCGGCACGATGTCGCCTTACCAGCATGGCGAGGTGTTCGTTACCGATGACGGTGCCGAGACCGATCTCGATCTTGGCCATTACGAGCGCTTCACCGGCCGCTCGGCCAACCAGCAAGACAACATCACCACCGGCCGCATCTACAAGAACATCATCGAGCGCGAGCGGCGCGGCGATTATCTCGGCGCAACCGTGCAGGTCATCCCGCACGTCACCGACGAGATCAAGAATTTCGTCCTCAACGGCAATGACGACTATGATTTCGTGCTGTGTGAGATCGGCGGCACGGTCGGTGACATCGAGGCGATGCCGTTCCTCGAGGCGATCCGCCAGCTCGGCAATGATCTGCCGCGCAACAACGCCGTCTACGTGCATCTGACCTTGATGCCCTACATCCCGACGGCGGGCGAACTGAAGACCAAGCCGACCCAGCACTCGGTCAAGGAACTGCGCGGCATCGGCATCGCACCCGACATCCTGCTGGTCCGCGCTGACCGCGCCATCCCCAAGGAAGAGCGCAGAAAGCTGTCGCTGTTCTGCAATGTCCGGGAAAGCGCCGTCATCCAGGCGCTCGACGTGCCGCACATCTACGACGTGCCGATGGCCTACCACAAGGAAGGGCTTGATTCGGAAGTGTTGGCCGCCTTCGGTATCGACCCGGCGCCGAAGCCGCGTATGGAGCCATGGCAGAAGGTCTCGGACCGCATCCACAATCCGGAAGGCGAGGTGACCATCGCCATCGTCGGCAAATATACCGGCCTCAAGGATGCCTACAAATCGCTAACCGAGGCGCTGTCGCATGGCGGCCTGGCCAACCATGTCAAGGTCAAACTCGACTGGATCGAATCGGAGATCTTCGAAAAGGAGGATCCGACGCCTTGGCTGGAGAAGGTGCACGGCATCCTGGTTCCGGGCGGTTTTGGCGAGCGTGGCTCCGAAGGCAAGATCCTGGCGGCGAAGTTCGCGCGTGAGCGCAAGGTGCCGTATTTCGGCATCTGCTTCGGCATGCAGATGGCCTGTATCGAGGCGGCACGGTCGCTGGCCGGCGTCGAGCACGCGTCTTCGACCGAGTTCGGCCCGACCCAGGAGCCGGTCGTCGGGCTGATGACGGAATGGCTGAAAGGCAACATGCTGGAGAAGCGCCGCGAGACCGGCGATCTCGGCGGCACGATGCGGCTCGGCGCCTATCAGGCCGAGCTCGCCAAGGGCTCGAAGATCGCCGACATCTATGGCGACACGCAGATTTCCGAGCGCCACCGCCACCGCTACGAGGTCAATATCGACTACAAGGAGCGGCTCGAGGATTGCGGCCTGGTGTTTGCAGGCATGTCGCCTGACGGCGTGCTGCCGGAGACGGTCGAATATCCCGACCATCCCTGGTTCATCGGCGTGCAGTATCACCCCGAGCTGAAGAGCCGGCCGCTCGATCCGCATCCGCTGTTCGCCAGCTTCATCGAGGCAGCGGTCGAGCAGTCGCGCCTGGTCTAGGCACCCGCCAGGCGAGGCCTCTCATGCAGACCTATGTCGCGCTCCTCTACAGCATCATCCTGGGCGAGGGGCGCCGGGTCGTCATGTCGGACCTCAAGGCGATGGCTGAAGGCCTCGGCCTGAGGAATGTTCGCACGCTGGTGGCGACCGGCAACCTCGTCTTCGACGCGCGGAAAACCGACATCGGCAAGCTGGAACAGCGGCTGGAAACGGCCTTCGAAAAAACCTTCGGCCGCCATGTCGACATCATCGTGCGCACTGCCGAGGGCTGGCTGAAACTTGCCGCCGGCAATCCGTTTCCGGCCGATTCAGCTGAAGCGGGCGACCAGGTGGCTGTGCGTGTGATGCGCGAAGCTGCGGCCGACGATGCCCTATCGGGACTTCAGGCCTATGCCGCCGAGGACGAGAAGGTGCTCGTGGTCGGCGGTGACATATGGCTCGTGTTTTCGCGCGAAAGGCCAAGCTCGCGCCTGCTTGCCGCCGCCAACCACAAGCGCATGGGCATCGGCACGTCGCGCAACTGGAACACAGTGCGCAAGCTGGCCGAGATGGTAGGGCAGTAGGGCAGTAGGGCAGTAGGGCAGTAGGGCAGTAGGGCAGTATTTCCCTACTCACTTACTGCCCTACGGCCTTTGTTTAGGCCTTCGCCGTCCTGGCGCCCGCACCCACGGCGGCGGTGCGCAGCACGTAGTAGATGACGCCGGCGATGGCGACGCCGAAGAACCAGCCATAGACGCCCCACCAGGACGGCAGCCAGTTGGTGAAGTTCGGCAGGATCGACGAGAAGATGGCGCCGATGCCGGCGGCGATGAAGGCATTGACGTGCCAGCCCCCTTGGAACCGGAACTCGCCATCCTCGCGATACAGCGCCTCGACATCGACCTCGCTTTTGCGGATCAGATAGTAGTCGACCATCATGACGCCGAAGATCGGTCCCATCGTCGCGCCGATGATGTTGACGAAATGCGCGGCACCACCATCCCACGGCGCGAAGGGGTATAGAAGCAGCGCGATCACGGCCGCGATGTAGCCGCCCTTCTTGAAGTCGATCTGGCGCGGGAAGACGTTGGAGAAATCGAAGGCCGGCGAGACGAAGTTGGCGACGACGTTGATGCCCAGCGTTGCGACCGCGAACGTCAAGGCAGCGAGCGCCGCCAAGAACCAGCTGTCGAACTTGGCCGAGATCTGGTCGGGGTGCAGCAGCACCTCATGATAGACGTCGTAGGCGGCAATGGTGGTGACGCCGGCGACCATCGAAAACAGGATCAGGTTGACCGGCAGACCCCAGATGTTGCCTTTGCGCAGCGACGCCTGGTCGGGCGCATAGCGGGCGAAATCACAGAAGTTGAGATAGAGCGCCGAGAAATAGGTCACCCAGATCGCGGCCACCGCAAACAGCGCGGTCCACGAGCCCGGCGTGCCCGGCACGCCGGCATCCTTGGTCTTGTCCAGGAGCACGTCCATCGGAATGTCGCTGGTAAAGGCGAAGGTCCCGGATTTGACGCAGAGATAGATAGCCAGGAGCAGCATCATCACCCAGACCGCCGGCCCCGCCCAGTCCTGGAAGCGGCGCACCGTTTCCATGCCCTTCTGGATGATCAGCAGCTGCAGCGCCCAGATGACGACGAAGCAGATCACTTCCAGGCCGGAATGGCCGAGGAAATGCGTGTTGGCGTTGAAATCGGCGAACCATTGCGAGCGGATCAGCAGCGCGACGATGGCGCCGGAGGCGGCGGCCGTCTGTGCACCATACCAGAAGCAGGCGACGATGGCGCGCACCAGTGCCGGTATGTTGGCGCCCCAGATGCCGAAGGAAGCGCGGGCGAGCACGGGATAGGGCACGCCGGTCTTCACGCCGGCATAGCCGACCATGTTCATCAGCGCGTAGATGATCAGCGAGCCGATGCCGATGGCAATGATGAAATTGACGAAGCCGCCGCAGAACAGGAACAGGCTGGCGGCGAGATAGTAGCCCCACAGGCTGTGGACGTCCGACGTCCAGACGTTGAAGATCGAAAACGGTCCCCAGTTTCGAACCTTGGCCGGAGCGAGATCCTCGTTGTACAGGTCAGGCGATGCGCCTTCTATGGTCACTGCAATGTCCTCCCCTTGATTGCCGCGCGCCTCCACGCGATGGCCGTGCAGGTTAAGCCTGACGCTGGGGAACCGGCAACCGATCCATTTGCCGGCTTTGGCCTTAAAGATATTCAATGCGAACCGCGATTATCGAGGGGGCGCAATGGTGGGCCGCTGTTGAACGGGGCCGTGATTCGGATTGCAACCGTCTAGGCGATAGCCATTACGCGCTTGTGGTCCTCGACTTCGGACAACAGCCAGTCCTGAAACAGGCCGGTGCCCGGCTTGTTGCCGATGCTGCGGCGCTGGTGCAGGTAGATGCCGGCCGGATAGGTGTGGCGGGCAGGAAACGGGGCGACAAGTTTGCCTTGCTGCAGAAAATCCTGTGCCATCATCGTGTCGGCAAGCGCTATTCCGGCGCCATTGATCGCCTCGCGCATGATCAGCGTGCAGTCATCCAGCGTTGTGCTGGATTTCGGCGTCGTGTCCACAACGCCTTCCTGCTCCAGCCAACGCTTCCATCTCATGCTCTCGCATTCATGGATCAGATGGTGGTTGACCAGATCGGCGGGCGATCGCAGCGGCACCGGTCCCTCGAGCAGCGAGGGCGCGCAGACCGGCGTCAGAACCAGCGGGATCAGCAGCGTCAAGGCCGGGCCGGCCTTGTAGACGAACTCGTCGACAATGGCCAAATCGAAGTTGGCGCGCTTGCCTGACGTCGAGATTTCCAGCTCCACCGCCGGATGCAGCCGGCGAAAGTTCGGTAGCCGGTCCGCCAGCCAAAGGTTCAGAACGGCCGGCACGCACAAGACCCTGACGCGTTGGGTCCTGCTGTGGGTCGGACCATCGGCGAGGCTGACATCGTCGGTGGCGCGCCAGATGGCCTCGAACGCTTCGGAGAGGCTGCGCGCATAGTAAGAGCCCCGGATGGTCGGCGTTATCTGGCGAAAGCCGCGCTCGAACAGATCCTGGCCGAGATTTCTTTCAAGTGCACGGATGTGGCGGCTGATGGCGGAGGGCGTCAGGTGCAATTCCTCGGCTGCATCCTTGACGCTGCCGAGACGTGCGGCGGCCTCGAAGGCGCGCATGCCGTTAAGTGAGGGTAGAGCCATTGGTCGATCATGAATTGTCGATTGAGTTTTTGTCAATCGACTTGGGCAAAATTGGCGTTTGATCGCTCGCCCTGTTCGGGGATACCCAAGAGGCAAGAGCGACCAAGTCGCCACCTGAAAACAATTATTTGGGCCTCCGGCACCATTCCACCAACGGCAGAGACCAGCCCAACCGGTCTCCGCCATTGGCAGGCGAAGCTTTGCGCACAATGCATGCTGCGAGGCCGGAGTCTTCAGCAAATGGGAGAATGCCAATCTATGCCTCAATCGCCAGTGCCGGTCTTTGAAGCGGCGGACGAGATTTCCGCGGAAACCTCTGTCGTCGTGATCTTGCAGACTGCCCAGACAGGCTTCGGCCCCCGGGCGGCGGCACTGGACGCTGAAATGGGCGGCATTCTGTCCCGTGCCTGCTCCGAGCCGACCGTTCTGGCGGAGTCTGGCGCCTGCATCGATCTCATAGCTCCGCAGGCCGTATCGGCTCGGCGCGTGATCATCCTGGCCCTGGGCAAAGCCGAGGCCGTAAACGCCCTGTCACTGGCGCGCGCCGGCGGTTTGCTTGCCGCGCATCTGGAAGGCAAATGCGAATGCGCGGCCACGCTTGCCCTCGACCCCATCGCCGGTATCGACCTGCCTGCAGCCGAAATTCTGGCCCGCGTCGCGCTGGGCATGCGGCTGCGGCGCTATCGTTTCGACATGCGCAACCGGCGCCAGGGGGCGGGCTCGGATCGGACTTTGCGCGTGCAACTGATCGGGGCAAGCGGTGCGGATCTGGCCCTGGCGCTGGCGCGGATCAATGCCATTGCGGACGGCGTCGAATATGCGCGCACGCTGGTCAATTTGCCGCCGAACCATCTCCATCCTGACAATTTCCACGATCATCTGGAGCCGCTGCGCGAAGCCGGCATCGACGTCGAAATACTCGATGCCACGCAACTGAAAGAGCTCGGCATGAACGCGCTGCTGGCGGTTGGCGCCGGCTCGGCGCGGCCGCCACGGGTCGCTGTCCTGCGCTATCGCGGCAAGGGCGCTCCTTCTCAACCGCTCGCCTTCGTCGGCAAGGGCGTCTGTTTCGATTCCGGCGGCCTCTGCATCAAGCGTCGCGAGCAGATGTTCGACATGAAGGCCGATATGGGCGGTGCGGCGGCTGTCGTCGGCCTGCTGATCGCGCTCGCCCGGCAAGGCAGCCCGGTGCATGCCGTCGGTGTTCTCGGCATCGCCGAGAACATGCCGTCGGGTACCGCGCTCAAGCCGCGCGATATCATCACGACGGCCTCTGGTCAGACCGTGGAAGTGTTCGACACGGATGCCGAAGGACGCCTGCTTCTGACCGACTGCCTGCATTATGCGGCGACGCGCTTCAATCCGTCGGTGATCGTCGATCTGGCGACGCTGACCTATTCGGTGACGCGCGGCCTCGGATCGATATTCGCTGGCCTGTTCAGCACCGACGATGCCATCGCGTCGCAGATGATCGCTGCCGGCGAAACGGTCGGCGAGCGGTTCTGGCGGCTGCCGCTCGACCGCGCCTACGATGAGGGGCTGCAATCGCCGTTCGCCGATCTCCGGCATCACGCCAAGGACATGGAGGATGGCGACGCTCCCTATGCGGCGGCGTTCCTGCGCCATTTCACCGAAGACCGCCCCTGGGTGCATCTCGACATCGCCGGCAAGGAACTGGCCGACGCCGATCGGCCGCTCGGCAGGCAAGGCGCCACGGCCTTCGGCGTGCAGATGCTGGAAGAGTGGGTGCAGGCCAGCCGAAGGTTCAACTAAGCGGCGGCTGTACGGACAACAACGAGATGTGTTCAAACGGGATGGGAAATCGGGATGTCGGCTGAGATCATTGGCAGGGAAAGGCGGGCCGCTTTCGGCAGCTACGAGACCTGGTATCGCATCTCCGGCGACCTCGATGCCGACAAGGCCCCGGTGGTGATCCTGCATGGCGGGCCGGGTGCTGCCTACAACTATGTCGATGCCTACAAGCTTCTCGCCCGACGGGGTCGCGCCGTCATCCACTACGACCAGTTGGGCTGCGGCAATTCCACTTTGTTGCCGCAGATGGGTGCCGATTTCTGGACGCCCAAACTCTTCATCGACGAGCTTGAAAACCTCGTCGATCATCTCGGCATCCGCGCGGGTTTCCACGTGCTGGGCCAAAGCTGGGGCGGCATGCTGGGCGCCGAATATGGGGTCACGCGACCGAAGGGCCTGAAGTCGCTGACCATCGCCAACTCGCCGGCTTCGATGAAGCTGTGGGTCGAAGAAGCCAACCGGCTGCGCGCCGACCTGCCCGTGGATGTGCAGGAGACGCTGACCCGCCACGAGCAGGCCGGCACGACGGACGATCCGGCCTACCAGGAAGCGACGATGCGGTTCTACGAACGGCACGTCTGCCGCGTGCCTTTCCCGCCCGAAGTGACGGAGACCTTCGCCCAGATCGCACGCAATCCGACCGTTTATCATGTGATGAACGGGCCGAACGAGTTCCACGTCATCGGAACCCTGAAGAACTGGAGCATCGTCGAGCGCCTGCCGGCCATCGATGTTCCGACATTGATCATATCAGGTCGCTATGACGAGGCCACGCCAGCGACCGTGCAGCCGTTCAAGGACGGCATCAAAGGATCGCACTGGGAGATATTCGAGCATTCCAGCCACATGCCGCATGTCGAGGAGCAAGAAGCGTGCATGCAGGTGGTGGGAGACTTCTTGGACGACAACGACAACTGAGAAAAGGGGAATAAAACATGAAGAAACTGCTTCTGGCGGCATCAGCCGCTGCATTGCTGGCCGGCACATGGCTGGCCCCGGCACAGGCCGAATACCTCAAGGAGCACCGAGGCGGCACCACCCGCCTTCTGGCCCGCTCGGCGGCGGGAACGCTCGATCCGCACATCAACTACACCGACCAGGGCTGGCAGATGTACCAGCCGATCTATGACGGCCTGGTGGCCTTCCGCAAGGCAGAGGGCATGGACGGCTTCACCATCGTTCCCGATCTCGCCGAGGCGCTGCCGCAGGTCAGCAATGACGGCAAGACCTTCACCTTCAAGCTGCGCAAGGGCATAAAATTCTCCAGCGGCGGGGATGTTGGCGTGAAGGACGTTGTCGCCTCCTTCCAGCGCATCTTCAAGATCTCCGGACCGACCTCCGGCACCTTCTATGCCGGCATCGTCGGCGCCGACAAATGCCTGGCCGACGCCAAGAGCTGCACGCTGGATGGCGGTGTTGTCGGCGATGAAGCCGCCGGCACCATCACTCTCAATCTCACCAAGCCTGATGCCGAGATCCTCTACAAGCTTGCCTTGCCGCACGCCGTGGTGCTGCCGGCGGACACGCCCGCCGAAGACATGGGCTCCAAGCCCATTCCCAGCACCGGCGCTTACATGATCTCCGCCTTCGATCCCAACAAGGGCATGACGGTGTCGCGCAACCCCAATTTCAAGCAGTGGAGCGAGGAGGCGCAGCCGGACGGTTACCCGGATGTCGTACAATATGATTTCGGCCTGTCCGAGGAAGCAGCCGTCACGGCGATCCAGAACGGCGAAGCCGACTGGATGTTCGATGCGCTGCCGAGCGACCGTTTGGGCGAACTCGGCAGCAAGTCCATGGACCAGCTGCACATCTCGCCGCTTTCGGCGTGGTGGTACGCGCCGCTGAACAACCGTCTCGCGCCGTTCGACAACGAAAAGGCGCGCCAGGCCGTTGCCTATGCGATCGATCGCAACACGCTGGTCAAGCTGTTCGGCGGCAAGGTGCTGGCTTCGCCGGTCTGCCAGGTTCTGCCGCCGGATTTCCCCGGGCATGAGGACTATTGCCCCTTCACCAAGAACCCCGGAGCCAAATGGTCGGCGCCGGATCTCGACAAGGCTAAGCAACTCGTCGAAGAATCCGGCACCAAGGGCCAGAAGGTGACGATCATCGTCGAGGACACCGCCATTTCGCGCTCGATCGGCGTCTATCTGCAGAGCGTGTTGACCACCATCGGCTATGTCGCCGATGTCAAGCCGATCTCGTCCAACATCCAGTTCACCTATATCCAGAACACCAACAACAAGGTGCAGATGTCCGTCACCCAGTGGTACAAGGACTATCCGGCGGCGTCAGACTTCCTGAACATCCTGTTCAGCTGCGCCTCCTTCCGTGAAGGTTCGGATGCTTCGATCAACATCGCCGGCTTCTGCGACAAGGATATCGACGCCAAGATGCAAAAGGCGCTGGACCTCGGCGTGACCGACCAAACAGCCGCCGACAAGATGTGGGCCGAAATCGACAGGCAAATCACGGACAAGGCGCCGGCCGTCGGCCTCTTCACGCCGAAGAGGCTTGACTTCGTCAGCAAACGGGTCGGCAATTTCAAGTTCAACCGGCAGTTCAACTGGATGATCACCCAGTCCTGGGTACAGTAACGAGCTGCAGAGGGACACGTCCGTGTCGAACCAAGCTGTCGCCTTGCCGCGCAAGACGCGAGGGCCTTGGGCCGTCGCCTTTGCGAAGCTGGCAACGGACAGGGCTGCCATGGCATCCTTGGCCGTGTTCCTCCTCATCGTCCTTGCCTGCCTCAGCGCGCCCTTCTACGCGAAATGGGCCGGCGTGGACCCGTTCGCCTCGACGCTCGACGCCGTCATTCAGATCGACGGCGCCGACGTTCCCGTAATGGAGCAGTCCACCGAGGGGCTCGGGCTTGGCTACACGCCGCTCGGTCCGACCTGGCGGCTCGGCAACTATTTCCTTGGCGCCGACAGCCAGGGGCGCGATGTCATGGCCAGGATGCTCTATGGCGGGCTGAGCTCGCTGCTGATCTCCGGAGCAGCCACCATCTTCACCCTGCTCATCGGCACGGCGGCGGGATTGATCGCCGGCTATTTCGGCGGCATCACCGATACGGTGCTGTCGCGCTTGCTGGATGTGCTTTGGGCATTTCCGATCTACCTGCTGGCGATTTCGCTCTCCATCGTCACCATCGCGCAAGGCATCAGGATCGGTCCGATCGAGATCGAGTCCGGCAGCCTCTGGCTGCCGGTCATCATCATCGGCATCGTCTACGTGCCCTATGTGGCGCGCCCGATACGCGGACAGGTGCTATCGCTGCGTCACAGCGAGTTCGTATTCGCCGCGATCAATCTGGGCGTGCCGGGATGGCGCATCCTGTGGCGCGATATCCTGCCCAACATCACCACCACGCTCATCGTCTTCGTGCCGCTGATGATGGCGCTGAACATGCTGACGGAATCGGCACTTTCCTTCCTGTCGATCGGCGTGCAGCCGCCGGCCGCGAGCTGGGGCACCATCATCCAGGACGGGCAGGCGCTGCTTTACACCAGGCCGCTGGTGGCGCTGGTGCCGGGCCTGGCGATCGCGGTTTCCGTCATGGCGCTCAATGTCTTCGGCGACGGCCTGCGCGACGCGCTCGACCCGCGCTCCAAGGTTCGGCTGGGGCGCGACTGATGTTTTACGCCATCCTGCGCCGTTTCGGTCAGATGCTGTTCGTCATGTTCGGCATCTCGGTCATCGTCTTCCTGATCTTTTTCGCGACGCCGGGCGCCGACCCGGCGGCGCGCATCGCCGGCCGCAATGCGTCGCCCGAAGTGTTGGAGGCGGTGCGCCACAGTTTTGGCTTCGACCGGCCGCTCTACGTGCAATATGTGAAGATGATGGAGAAGATCTTCGTCACCGGCGACCTGACCTCCTTCGTCAACCGTGGCTGGAAGGTGGTGCCTGCGGTGATGGATTCCATTCCCGTCACGCTGTCGCTGGTGTTCGGGGCGGCGATCCTGTGGGTGGTCGTCTCCATCATCATCGGCATCGTTGCCGCCGCCACCCGCGGCAGCTGGCTGGACAAGCTTCTGATGGCGCTGGGGCTGCTCGGCATTTCCATGCCGGTCTACTGGCTGGGCGAGGTGATGAACCTGATCACCCAAAGCCGCTACCACGACAGCTGGGCGTTCTCCTGGGTGCCGCCGCTCGGTTACAAGAATTTCTCCGACGATCCCAAAGGCTGGTTCCTGACACTGGTCATACCGTGGATCACGCTGGCTATTCTCTATATCGGCATCTATGGACGCGTGTTGCGCGCGGCGATCATCGAATCCATGCAGGAAGACTTTATCCGCACGGCCCGAGCCAAGGGCCTGTCGGAGACCCGCATCCTGCTGCGCCATGCCTTGCGCACGTCGCTCATCGCCTTTGTCACCTTGTTCGGCCTCGACTTCGGCGCCCTGGTGGGGGGCTCTGCCCTTTTGACCGAGGTGGTGTTCGGGTTGAACGGCATCGGCAAGCTCACTTATGACGCGCTGCAGAACCTTGATCTGCCGATGATCATGGCAACGGTGATGTATGCGTCCATGTTCGTGGTGGTCGCCAATGCGGTCGTCGATTTCGTCTACATCCTGCTCGATCCGCGCTTGAGGACATCATGATACTGTCGGTGCGCGACCTCAAAGTATCCTTCCGCACCGATGGCGGCCTGGTGCGGGCCATCGACGGCGTCTCCTTCGACCTCGAGGAGAGCGAGATCCTCGGTGTCGTGGGCGAATCCGGTTCCGGCAAGACGGTGTCGCTGCTGGCCGTGATGGGCCTCATCACCGATCCCAACGCGGTCATCGAAGGCTCGATCCGCTACAAAAGCCGTGAGCTTGTCGGATTACCACCGCGCGAGCTGAGGCGGCTGCGCGGCAATGAGATCGCGATGATCTTCCAGGATCCGATGACGGCGCTGACGCCGGTCTACACGATCGGCTGGCAGATCGCCGAGCAGATCCGCGCGCACCAAAATATCAGCAAGGCCAAGGCGATGGAGCGCGTCGAAGAATTGCTGGCCGAGGTGAATTTTCCAAACCCGCACGAGGCGATGTCACGCTATCCGCACCAGCTTTCCGGCGGCATGCGGCAGCGCGCGGTGATCGCCATGGCTTTGTCGTGCAATCCGGCGCTGCTGGTGGCGGACGAGCCGACCACGGCGCTCGACGTCACGGTGCAGGCCGGCATTCTCGACCTCGTTCGCAAGCTGCGTGCGACGCACAAATCGGCGGTGGTCTTCATCACGCATGATATGGGCGTCGTCTCCGAACTCGCCGACCGGGTGATGGTCATGTATGCCGGCCGCGTGGTGGAACGCGGCAGCCGCATGGAGCTGTTTTCCGACCCGCGACATCCCTATACGCGTGCGCTGCTCGGTTCGATCCCGCCGCTGACTGGCGAAAAACCGCGCCGCCTGCCGGCCATACCCGGCTCGCCGCCGTCGCTGCTGCGCTTGCCGCAAGGCTGCGCCTTCGGTCCGCGTTGTCCCGTTCAATACGAACCCTGCGTGACCGGCAAGCCCGACCTCGGCATCGGCACGCATGCAGCGGCATGCTACCGGGTGGCACAGGCATGAGCGGACCGATGACCGACAAAGATCGTCCGATCCTCGAGACGCGCTCGCTGGGAAAGCGGTTTTCGATCGGCAGCCGATTTTCCGCCGAGGGCAAGCGAACCGTGCATGCGGTCGACAATGTTTCGCTCACCGTGCGGCGCGGCGAGACCGTCGGGCTGGTCGGCGAATCCGGATGCGGCAAGTCCACATTAGCGCGCTGCCTGGTGAGGCTTTACGACATAACTGACGGTGAGCTGCTGTTCGAAGGCGAGGACATCACCTCGAAATCGCTGTCCGAACTCAGGCCGCTGCGGCGCCGCCTGCAAATGGTGTTCCAGGATCCGTCAGCCTCGCTCAATCCGCGCCGGCGTGTCGGCGATCTGGTGGCCGAGCCGCTGCGCATCCATGGCAAGCTCTCGTCCCGCGAGATCACCGCGCGCGTCGCCGAACTGTTCGACCTCGTCGGGCTGCTGCCGGACCATGTCATGCGTTATCCCCATGAATTCTCAGGCGGCCAGCGCCAGCGCGTCGGCATTGCGCGGGCAATTGCCCTCAACCCGGATCTCGTCGTGTTGGACGAACCGGTCTCGGCGCTCGACGTCTCGGTGCAGGCGCAGATCGTCAACCTGCTTGCCGATCTGCAGGAGAAGCTGAACCTCACCTACATCTTCATCGCCCACGACCTGTCGGTGGTGCGTCAGGTGTCGACCCGCATCGCGGTCATGTATCTCGGTTCGATCGTCGAGGAAGGGCCGGCTGAAGAGGTGTTCGCGGCGCCAGCCCACCCTTACAGCCAGGCGCTGATCTCGGCGGTTCCGGTCGTCGAGACGACGCCCAGCGGGACGCGCAAGCGCATCATCCTGACCGGTGACGTGCCGAGCCCGCGGAAACCGCCATCCGGCTGCCGTTTCCACCCCCGATGCCCGATCGCGGTTGAGCGCTGCCGCACGGAGCGGCCGGAACTGAGGGAATATCGACCCGGCCGCAAAGTAGCCTGCCATTTCCCGACGGTTTAGAGCAATTCCAGGAAAAGTGTGAAACAGTTTTCCGTCAGGAATTGCGTCGAAACAAAGAGATAGAGCGGTTCGCCGTTTCCGTGAAACGGTGAATCGCTCCAGCCGGCATCCATTGACCAAAAGATTTTTCAAAGATTCTGTTTTCTGGGTGGAACCAACCGCCTGACAGCGCGTTTCATTGGGTTCGATCGAGCGGCATCGCGATCGACCGGGAGGAAACAATGGACTACCTGCATTTCTTTGCACCCGTGCGGATTTCGCGCGGGCAGGGGCATCCTGTAGAAGAAGTGGATAGTGTCGCCGAGGCGATGGTTTTCTTGCGTAAATGGCCGACGGGACGACGTGGGCCAGTGTATCAGTGCGCGCTGAATTGCTGCTCGGCCGCTTTGTCGGGACAGATGTCGGCGGAGGAAGCCAGGAAGGCTTTCACCGGCTTTGCCCGGATCACGCGGCTTCTGGACGACGACATGGCCTTGCCGGCCGCCGGCGAAACCGTCGCGGGCGTATACGCGCTGCGGCCCTAGCCGCAACGGATTGCTGAACGCCAGGACTGCGTCCGTAGTGGTCGCAGTGGACTTTCGACGCGCCTGCGGTGGCAGCGCCGGCCTGCGCAAATGCTTGGCCCGGGGCAAATGCCTTAACCCCAAGCGACGGAATAGCGATCGATCACCCAAAGCCAGGAGCCGTCGCTCTGCCGTCGGGCAACCTCGCTGGTGATGTCGCCGTCAGGAAACCGGGTCGAGGTGAGCGCGAGGTCACCACAAATAAGCGCCGGCCGCTGTTCGCCGATCGCAAACTTCCGTGCGGACGCGACAATCTCGGCATAGTAGGCGCGGATGGCTTCACGCCCGCGCAGAAAATGTCCGCCGCCACAGTCGATCACCGCATCAGGTTCGAACAGAGCGACCATGCCATCGACATCGCCCGCATGCTGTCTCGCTATCAGCATGGATTCCAGCTGCTGCGGGTCGTAGGCGGGCTCTGCTGCGCTGGGATCGTTCATGGTGACAGCTCCAGTGTTGGACGGAGCTTATCGCAACGGGCTCCGGCATGCCCGTATCAGGTCGAGGCATCGTTTGGTTCAGCGAGCAATTGGAGAAATTCGATCGGACGGATATCGAAAAGCGTCGCCGACAGCGTCGCTCGCCAAGGGGCGCTCCGGTTCGCGCCCATCCCACCATCCGCAACGGACTGGCAAGGGCATCGGAAAGGCCCGGTGAAAACATGCCTCCGTGTCGTCTTGAACTTCGAAACGGTGGGTGTCGACAGGCGTCATCTATATATTTTCCGCATAGTATTTAAACCTGTTGGCGCGGTCCCTACGTGATCTGCCGTTATGTCTATCAAGGCAAGACCGATGTGACATCGCTCACGGCCACGCCACCCCTCACTGGGGACTCGGGACGCGCGGTCATTTTCCCATCCAATGAGCAGCCCAAGCGTTTGACACGCTCTTAGTGCGTCGAGCGTATCGGTGCGCGATCTCCCCGCTTTATGAATCAACACCAACCGGGCGGCCGGCGAGTGAACGACCCCGCGCGCCCATAGGAGAGAAGAATGGAAGCCTTACAATATCTCGAGCCGATCAAATGGACGGTGATCGAGGTAGCCGTAACAGTCGTCGTGCTGGCAATCCTGTTCCGGTGGAGCGGCGTGGTCCGCTACATCCCGAACGACAGGCTCGGCATCCTGGAAAAGCTATGGAGTTTTCGCGGCTCCGTCAGCAACGGCTTCATCGCGCTCAACCGTGAGGCGGGCTACCAGCCGGAAGTAGTGCGCGGTGGCGTGCATTTCTTCATGCCGTTCCAATATTCGATGCATCGCGCCAACCTCGTGACCATCCCGCAGGGTCAGATCGGCTATGTCTTTGCCCGTGACGGCAAGCCGTTGCCTCCGACGCAGACACTTGCTTCCAACACCGACGCCGATGATTTCCAGGATGTGCGCGGCTTTCTCGAAAAAGGCGGACAGAAAGGACCGCAACGCAAGATCCTGCGCGAAGGCACCTATGCCATCAATCTCGCGCAATTCATCGTGCTCACTGCCCAGTCGATCTATGCCGTCAATCTGAGCGCGTCGGAACAAAGCCTTTTTGCCAATATGTCCAGCATGATCTCGGAGCGCGGCGGCTTTGAGCCGGTCGTCATCCACAATGCCGAGGACATGATCGGTATCGTCACCATCCATGACGGTCCGGCCCTGCCGGACGGCGAGATCATCGCGCCGACCGTCGCCAACGATCCGAGCAATCCGAACTTCCACAACAATTTTCAGGACCCGGAGAAGTTTCTCAATGCCGGTGGTTACCGTGGCCGGCAGTTGCAGGTGCTGGCCGACGGTAGCTACTTCCTCAATCGCATTTTCGCGACCGTCGAACTGGTCGAGAAGACGATCATTGACGTTGGCACCGTGGGTGTCGTCGTCTCCTATAACGGCCGCCACGGCACGGATATATCCGGGCAGGCATACCGTCACGGCGAGCTGGTCGAAATCGGCGCACGCGGTGTCTGGTCGACGCCGCTGCTGCCAGGCAAGTATGCGTTCAATACCTATGCCGGCAAGATCATCACCGTGCCGACCACCAACTTCGTGCTCAAATGGACGAAGGAGCAGTTCGGCGAACACAGGCTGGACGAGAACCTGTCTGAAGTGTCGTTGATCACCAAGGATGCGTTCGAGCCTGTGCTGCCGCTCTCCGTCGTCGTGCACATCGACTACATGAAGGCGCCGCTCGTGGTGCAGCGTTTCGGTGACATCAAACGGCTGGTCGAACAAACGCTCGATCCGATGGTTTCTGCTTACTTCAAGAATATCGCCCAGACAAAGACGCTGATCCAGCTTTTGCAGGAGCGTAGCGATATCCAGCGCAAATCGGGCGAGGAGATGCGCGAAAAGTTCAATTCCTACAGCCTCGAGCTGCAGGAAGTGTTGATTGGTACGCCCCGTGCCGCCAACGGCCAGAACAGCATCGAGCAGATCCTGATCCAGCTGCGCGAGCGCCAGATCGCGGTCGAAAAGGTCGAGACTTATAAATTGCAGGAGAAGGCGGCCATTCAGGAACGCACGTTGCGTGAGAAGGAGGCGCTCGCCGAACAGCAAGCCAAGATCACGACGTCGGCACTTACCATCGAGATCAGTGAGAACGAGGGCAAGGCGCAACTCGCCCGCACCCGCCAGCAGGCGGAAACCATTCAGGTCACTGCCAAGGCAGAGGCCGAGAAGGTGCGCCTCGGCGGCCAGGGCGAGGCCGACATGATCAAGGCTATCGCGCTTGCCGACGCCGAACGCATCAAAGCCACCGGCTTTGCGGATGCCGAGCGGGTGCGCGCCATCGGTCTGGCGGAAGGCCGAGGCCACCGAAAAGAAGGTCGCGGCCTTCGGCGGCCCGGACTATCAGCTCAACTCGCAGGTTCTCATGCGCTTCGCCGAGGCGGTCGAAAATGGCAGGATACCGCTCGTGCCGCAGATCCAGATCGGCGCGACCGGGGGCGAGAAGGGGGCCGCCAACGGCCTTGTCGAGATGATGCTTTCGATGCTCGTCGCAGATCGGGTTGGACCGCAAAACCTGCCGGATGATATCCCCGCACCCGTTGAGGAGGAATGACTAGGGATGGGCCGGTTGTACCGGCCCATTTTGCGCTCTGCTGAAACATACCGCGGCGAGGCGCGGGCCGTGGCTCAAGACACCCCTCGGCTACTCCATCCCATCCTGCGAGGGGCCGCGATCTGTCGTTCGCCAGACAGGTGCCGTCCTACAGATAGTTCCCTCAGGCGGCCGGCTGCATGGCGGCCCTCAGCAACATGCCGAACAGATCGCGTGGCTCGTCAGGGTCAGCCAGAAGGTCAAGTTCTTCATAAAGGCCGGTCACCTGCAACTGGTCGCGCACATAGCGCAGCGCGGAAAAATCCTCGATGGCGAAGCCGACCGAGTCGAACAGCGTGATCTGCTTGGCGTCTCGGCGGCCGTGCGCCTTGGCAGCGATCACTTGCCAGAGTTCTGTCACCGGATAGTCGGGATCCAACTGCTGGATCTCACCCTCGATACGTGTCTGTGGCGGGAATTCGACGAAGATATCGGAGCGCAGCAGGATGTCCTTGTGGAGTTCGGTCTTGCCGGGGCAATCGCCGCCAACGGCGTTGATGTGGACGCCGGAGCCGACCATGTTGTCGGTGAGAATGGTGGCGCACTGCTTGTCGGCGGTAACGGTCGTGATGATCCCGGCACCTTCAACCGCTTCCTGCCCGGTTGCGCAGATGGTGATGTCAAATCCCATGCCAGCCAGGTTCTTGGCGCATTTCATCGAGGCTGAGCGGTCGATGTCGTAGAGCCTGATCCGATCGACGCCGGTCAGCGCCTTGAAGGCGATCGCCTGGAATTCCGACTGCGCGCCATTGCCGATGATGGCCATGGTGCGGGCGCCGCGCGGTGCCAGATACTTGGCCGCGACAGCTGAAGTGGCTGCGGTGCGCAGCGCCGTCAGGATGGTCATCTCGGTGAGCAGCATCGGGTAGCCGCTGCCAACATCGGCGAGCACGCCGAAGGCGGTCACCGTCTGCAAACCCTGGCGCATGTTCTTTGGATGGCCGTTGACATATTTGAAGCCGTAGAGGCGCCCATCGCTGGTCGGCATCAGCTCGATGACACCGTCATGGCTATGCGATGCGATGCGTGGCGTCTTGTCGAAAAGCTCCCAGCGACGGAAGTCTTCCTCGACGTAGGCGGCGAGCTCGGTCAGGAAGCGCTCGATGCCGATGGCAATCACCAGCTTCATCATGCGGTCTACGCTGACGAAGGGGACGATGTTCAGCTTGGCTGTGGTCATGGTCAAAAGCTCCCGGAATGGCTGCGGGTCGGACGGTCCATGATGCGGCGCCCCATCAGGCTCGCCGTCAGGTCGACCATCAGCGTCGCGGTGCGGCCGCGCTCGTCCAGAAAGGGGTTCAACTCGACCAGGTCCAGGCTGGAGACGAGACCGCTGTCGGACAGCATCTCCATCACCAGATGCGCCTCGCGGAACGTTGCGCCGCCGGGGACCGTTGTGCCGACTGCCGGCGCAATTGACGGGTCGAGGAAGTCGACGTCGAGACTGACATGCAGCAGCCCGTCTTCCTCCGACACACGCGCCAGGAAGGCGCGCAGCAACGGCACGATGCCATGCTCGTCTATGGCGCGCATGTCGTGCACGGTCACGCCCGCCTGGTTGAGCGCACTGCGCTCGGCCGGGTCGACACTGCGCAAGCCCATGGTGCAGATACGCTTGGGATCGACCGCTGCCGGAAGATCCGGAAAATAGCCATGGAAACCTGGCTGGCCGCTGGCGTAGGCGAGCGGAACACCGTGCAGATTGCCGCTGGCGGTGGTGTCGAGCGTGTGGAAGTCCGGATGCGCGTCGAGCCACAGCACGAACAGTGGGCGACCGGCCTCTGCGGCGCGGCGGGCGAGGCCCGACACGGTCCCGGCCGAGATCGAATGGTCGCCGCCGAGAAAGATCGGCATGGCATCCTCGCTCGCCGCATAGGCGGCCGCGGCAATGGCGGATGTCCAGGCCGATATCTCGGGCAGGGCCTTCAGCGCCAGATTGCCATGCACAAGGCGCCTTGCTGGAAGCGGCTGAACGGCGCCCATATCCTCGACAGCGTGGCCGAGGCTGGACAGCACCTCAGCCAGTCCGGCGGTCCGCAGTGCGCTCGGCCCCATTTCGCATCCCATTCTGCCGGCGCCGTCCTGCACAGGCGCCCCGACGATTTTGCAACGCATTTGTTTTTCCCGCGGCCCAATTTCGAATCACCGTAAGGGGACCATGGCGAGCTGGCGATCTGAACGGGTAGAATTGGCAATTCGAAAAGCATTGTTTATCGTAGTGGCAGCGAAATTCATCAAAATGGTAACCGATCATGGATGCCCTGGACGAACGGCTCGTGACCTTGCTCCGGCATGATGCGCGGCGCAGCGTGTCGGATCTCGCCGTCGATCTCGGTGTCTCGCGTGCCACGGTCAGGGCACGTATGGAGCGGCTCGAGCGGTCCGGTGAGATCATCGGCTACACTGTGGTGCTGCGGGCCGACGCGGTCGATCAGCGTATCCGCGGTATCATGCTGATCGAGATTGAGGGCCATGCCGCCGACCGCGTGGTCCGCGCATTGGGCGGATTCCCTGAAGTCTCGACCATCCATACCACCAATGGCCGCTGGGACCTGGTGGTTGAACTCGGCACGGCCTCGCTGACAGATTTCGATGCCGTGCTGCGCCGCATCCGACTCATAGCCGGCATAACGGGCAGCGAAACCAGTCTACTGCTGGCGACGCCACGCACGACGCGAGCACGACTGACCTAGCTCTTGCGACCAGCAGAAGGATCGATGGCCTAGTCGCCGCTCTACCATCAGCTAAAATAGCCCCGCTGCACCAAAGACGGTTCACCCGGCGCCATTTTGACAGGGCGTGAGAGACATTCTGGCACGGAACAACGTGAAAATTGGGCGCCTGCTTGATCCAGCAGGCGCGGAGACGTGGCTCAGAAGCCAACCATGGGCAGCATCCGGTAAGACCCGACAGTTGAAAGAAGCAACAGATAAGTTAAATAGGGCCGCGACGGTCTCGCCTTGGCCGATCTCAACGATTTTGCCTGGGAAGGCAGCCGGAACGACATGTTGGAAGCAACGCTCGCCATAGCCCCGATGATGGATGGGGAAAATAAATAAGCATAATCAGCTAGTTACTGGATATTGTGTGCAAAACAAGCACACGAAAGTTCTGCTTCTCTTCTTTTTTCGTTCCCGCGAAGAAGCCGCCGAAAGCCCGTTTTCGGACGCTCTTCTGCCGAGATTTTGACCGTTCCGATGCGGATGTTCGCCGGGAGCCAAGGCGTGGAGGCTGCCTCCATTCAGCTTCCAACAGCCCGCCCTAGGCGGCGGCAAAACTGTCTGGGGCCGGCTTCGTTCTGCCCTTGCCTAGCGCCAGATTCTATCGTCGGTCACGAGACCGCTATCACCGTCAGAGCGGGCAAGCGATGGAGTCCCTTCGACGGCGAAGACAATTCCTGCGTCCTCAAACGCTTGGCGGATGGCCGCGATGTTGTGGGGACGCGGTTTCCTCAAGCCATTCTCAAGAACGGCGATCGTCATTTCGCTGAGATTGGCCTTTGCCGCAAGGCGAACTCGCGACCAGTTCAGTAAGGCTCGCGCTGCCCTTGCTTGATCTGCAGAGAGTAGGTTTCGGCTGTCCATAGGACCACGAACATTCAATATGGCTAAAATGTTCCCTTGATCTTCTGCAAACATCTAAAGGCACGCCTTGCCGGTAAGCCGCGGCTTATGCATTATCCAGCCCTTAAGCGTGAGGTGCGCCGTTGCAAGACGAGCTTATCGAACGGCCTGGGCGTGGCTGGGACGCCCAGGAAGGAAGGCCCGGTCGACCTCGAAATTGATAAGGTCTGATGGGCGAGCGATGCCTGAATTTCGCCAAGCTGAACGTGTCGTGCTGGTTCGACGGCTCGGATCTCGTCGCGATCGAACACTGGGGTTATCGCCAGCCGAAGTGGACGATGAAAAAAAGCCGAAAGACTGGCAACCATTGCCCGAGGTGTATCAAAAGGCACGCGAGGAGGAGCAGGCGGCCGCACTGGAGCGCTTCCGTGCCAAGCAGGCAGAGCATAGGGCGAGGTTGATCAAGCTGTCAGATGGGCGCCCTACGCCGGCGCTGGCTGAATAGCGCCGCTAGCCCGAAACGCGCGCTGGCGGGGGCTCTGAGAGAGCCTGGGAACCGAATCAGGGTGGCGGCTTCTAGCATTCAAAGAAGCATGAGGCGCGCCTAATGTTCAGAGACAAAAAAACACAGATTTTGGAAGCTGGGCTGTTCGTCGCGGTCCCAGTTTCTATCCTGGTCGCGGTGGTGATGGTCAGCCTTACGTTTGGGTGGTTTGCATGAGCACGGTCGGCCCTGTAGGACAGCGGCAGGCGGGAAAACGCGCGCTAGCGGGCTTCTTGCGGCCCGTCCGGCGAGCTTGCCATTCGAAACCAAGCTGGTGACGACAGGGCCGGCGCGGCCGCCCACTTACTTATCAGTGGCGGCCTGGGAGATGACTGATGCACTCCTCGAGAAGCTTCAGTCTGTCTTTAGTTGCCCGTAGTTCGTGAGCGATGTCATGAAGTTTCCATTTCGCGTTGGATTGATTGGCGGCGTTTATCAGTTCGCCTTCGAGCAATACGATTCGCTCTCGAACTTGTTGAGCATCGACCAGCCGCAATTCTCTGATCAAACCTGGGCCACGCATCTTTCCGTGTCGCGTTGGTGAACTGACCAAATGTTAGCAGGCGAAAGCTAACGCCGTCGGATTCGAAACGCTTGAATTTTAACTGTTGCTAATAATATGCGTCCTGCCAACCGGAGACCGGGCACGGTCTCATGCGCGTTCGTTCATGGAGGCCGCGGCACGCTTCGGCGGCATAGGACAGCGGCCAGCGGGAAACGCGCGCTGGGCGAGGCCTAATGTCGGTCGCTCGCTCACCTTCGGCCATTCTCTTGCGCCGATTGGCCGATAAAGAACGTCCGATGGAAATTCGACTGAAACGGGCGATTGCTGTCTTGGTGATCTGGTCCACCGCTGACGGGGCGATGGCTTTCGAAAACACGGCAGAGCCTATCGACAACACGACTACGCCTGTATTCATTACTCGCGAGAACTGGACACTTGAGGGGGCTGTTGAGGGCATCAAGGAACAATGGATCGAGATGCCGTTCATCCGAGCATGGGCTTATGCGGAAGCGATCGACCGATACTGCTTCCCCGCAAAATCATACACCAAAGTTGTGGGCGTCGGCCTTGAGGAAGCGGCTAAATCCCAGGACAGATTTAGCCCTGGGATGCTTGCCAGCGCTGAGCGTGATGCAGCGGACCATTTGCGAGGCGAGTATCTGGCTTGCGCCCCCGCGATCCGGTTCATTGAGGATACCGTCGTTCGAATGCCCGAGCTCGAGAACCAGTTCACCACAGCGCAGTTGCGACTGAATGACGCCAGGGCCGCCATCGCTAAGTTTTGCGCAATAAGGGGCCGGAAGCGATCCCCGCCGCTCAAGATATGCATCGGCGGCTACCTGCCCGATTGATGAGGACCTCAGCGAGCCGCGCTGAGAACAGCGGCCAAGCTGAACGCGCGTCAACGGGCTTATGGAACCTAATAAGCAGGCGCAGCTTATTCGCGACATGACCGCACGCGGAATCAACTTCTTGCATCGATGGCTGGCCAACAACGTCCCCGAGACGACGAACGCTGATGACATCTCTGTTGAGGAACTCACGCACAAGCTGATCGCGGACGCCAAGGCACTCGGCATCAGGCGGGGCGAGATCGACGAAGAGGTGGACGCCTCTATCGCACGATCCTCGACGCTATTGTGCATTACGAGCCTGGCCTGCCTGAATAGCTCTTGCCATCGAGATCGAGGCGAGGAATATGATCCTCTGTTGCGGCGGTCCTTCAAGGGAGATCGCCATGCCTCAAAAAACCCTCGCTGATACCCTTGCAGCCCGCGAAAGCGTCCACGTCAACTGCAGCCATCCCATGTGCTGCATGACCAAGCTCGATATTAAGGCGCTCATTGATAGGCTCGGACCTGGGCATGGCTCAATGCATCAGGATCTCGTCGGGCTCTTCGGTTGCTCGAATTGCAAGGCCGCCGGCCGCGATCGGCGCCCGGTGTTCTTCACCTTCATTCCCGACTACGAAGGCCAGCAGAGAGAGCGGAACCGCGACTGGAAGCCGACTTTCAATACCTAAAAGGCTAATGCGGCCCGGCGCCTATAGATTGGGATGTGAATAGGAACCGGGCCTAACCGACAGGCTGTTTGTGAGAACGGCGCCGAGGGCTAGCGAATATATGCGCCTATGCTAATACAATCGGGACTTATCAATACGAACGATGGAAGCAGCAAAAGGTGGAGCACAAGCCGGCCACAACCTACGTCGTCAGCGTCTTCGAGAAGCCGCACTGGCGCACCGTGCTGACCACCAAGGACAAGCAGAAGGCGTTCGATATGGCGAAGGAGATCGGCGACAAGGTGGGGATCAGGCAGAAGGTGAAGCGTTAGCAGACACCTAGCAATGATAACGGCAAATGCTTTTAGGCCGCTCCAATGCCCTTGCGAATCCGTAAGTCGCTTAATGCTTGCCAGGCTCATATGACAAGGAATTTCTGGGAGGAAAGCCGGTGGGACTGCTCAGAGGGCTTCGCATAAAACTGGGGCTGAAGAAGCATCCTCTGCCGCCGCTGCCCGGTGTCGAGATCGGTCGTCATGCCTACGGGCTCGTGAAGAACTCCTTTTGGGGTGCGCATGAGAAATCGCCAATACGAATAGGTTCTTTCTGCTCGGTTGGCCCGGGTGTGCTCTTTCTCGGCGCGGCCCGAACATCGCACCAACACAGCCACCAGCTATCCGCTTCGAGTCGTTGACGGGAAGATCCGTAATGGCGCTGAGGCTTCTAGCAAAGGACCTACCACGGTCAGCCATGACGTATGGTTTGGTGCTCGCTGTATCATCCTAGGCGGCGTCACGATCGGGAACGGAGCGGTCATCGGTGCTGGCAGCATCGTCACCAGGGACATTCCCCCTTACGCCGTCGCGGTCGGCAATCCAGCTCGCGTCATCCGCTACCGGTTCGCGCCTGATGTCATTGGGCGCTTGCAGGCATTGGAATGGTGGAACTGGAGCGATCGCCTGATCGGCGAACGCGCCTCGATTTTGACGACGATGGATGCAAAACATTTCCTAGACGCCGTAACGCAGCAATCAACGGGGACTGTGCGCGAGCAAAGCCGGGCTGAACCAGCGGCGTGACGTATCTCTAATACCAACGGTCTTGGCTGCTGACTCTTTTGTGATTTTGGCCGATTTGCGCGCCGTGATTCCCTATTGCCGAAGGAGATTCGGCGATGGGATCAGCGGTGAAGTTGCGGACGAACTTTTCGGCGGGGGAGCTTCGCCGTCTTGCCCGGAACTCAAAGGATGTGCGCCAGAGCAGCCGGCTGTTGTCGATCGCAGCGGTTCTGGACGGCATGAGCCGGGCCGATGCGGCCCGGATCGGCGGGATGGATCGCCAGACGCTACGCGACTGGGTGCATCGGTTCAACACGGCCGGCCCCGATGGTCTTGTGGACCAATGGGCACCGGGACCAGCGTCCCGGCTGTCGCATGAGCAGCAGGCCGAACTGGCCGCGCTTGTGGAGAAGGGCCCGGATCGTGCCGTCGATGGCGTCGTTCGCTGGCGGCGGATCGACCTGAAGAAAGCCATCAAGGACCGCTTCGGCATTGATTATGACGCGCGCTATGTCGGGAAGCTGCTGCACAAGCTCGGCTTCTCCCACATGAGTGTGCGACCGCGTCATCCGGCGCAGGATGCCCATATCATCGAGGAATTCAAAAAAACTGGCCTCGCACGCTGAAGGCGCATCTTTGCGACTTGCCGCCGCGCACGAAGGTGGAGATCTGGTTCCAGGACGAAGCAAGGATCGGCCAGAAGAACGGGATTGTACGGCAGTGGGCCAGACGCGGCACGCGGCCGCGACAGCCGGCCGACCAGCGCTACAAGAGCGCCTACCTGTTCGGCGCCATCTGCCCAGCACGTGGTACCGGGGCGGCTCTCGCACTGCCGTTTGCCGATACCGAGGCCATGCAACTCCATATCAACGAGATCAGCCGCCATGTCGAAAAGGGCGCCCATGCCGTACTCGTCATGGATCGCGCCGGATGGCACACCACCGCAAACCTCAGCATACCGGACAACATCACCCCGATCTTCCTGCCGTCGCGCGCGCCGGAGCTGAACCCGGTCGAGAACGTCTGGCAGTATATGCGCCAGAACTGGCTCTCCAACCGTGTCTTCGACAGCTATGACGATATCATCGATGCGGCCTGCGACGCCTGGCAGAAACTCCTCGCAGATTCCGAGACCATCACATCAATCGGGATGCGCCAATGGGCCCATGTCGGTCAAACCCCATGACTCTTGGTATAAGGGGCGTGGCCAGATAGATCGCGCCGAGAGTGAAGCACTGATGAAGTTAGCCGGCGCCAGTTGGGAGTTGGGTGGCTTTGGGGAGCGCTCGCCCGTGGCAAAGCCTGAGAGCTTGATGCGAAGCTCAGTTCATACACCGAGCGAATATCAGGCACTTCCAAAGGAAGCTTGAAACGGAAATTGACCCTGTCAACCGAGCGCTACTCCTGAGGCTCCTCGCCCAATAGGAGGCTTGGCGGCTCCCTCACGTTGTCGGTGTTGTTAAGCCATAAACCATGCCGGCCTTTCGTAGCCTAGCGACTGATGATCCGCCTTATGAGGTTTCGTCAGGGTCTTCATGGTAGGTTAAATCGCTGATCAACCCTTTGACGTGTTTTGCCCATTCGTGTTCCGGAATTCGCAACAGACGAGCTAGCTTCCAGGACTCGCGCGGCAGGCTTCGACGATAAGGGCGGCGGCCAGCCGAAACGGCCCGCTGGTGAGGCCTGCACACACGCTCATTTGCCTAAGCCCGGAGTGTTGATGTGCAGTGTGAGGCTGATCTGCAAAAGCGGCCGGTGCCCTCCATCGTGCCGAGATCGGGCCTCCGCTCGGGCGGCGCTCTTCTCCGCCAGAGAGGTGCGGGTCAGCGTGTACGAGAAGCCGCACTGCACTTGACGACCAAGGACAAGCAGAAAGCGTTCGATATGGCCAAGGAGATCGGCGGCAAGGCGCGAGTCGAGGAAATCACTCCGAAGCGGCCTCGTAAGTACTAGAAGTGGTAGTTTATGCCGACACGGACCGTATCTAACTTGATGGCATCGGAGGTGGTACTAACGACTTCGAAGTCTGGTTTCCCCAAATCCACATGCAGGTATTCTGCCTTGAGGGAAAGGTGCTGGTTCATCGCCCACTCGACGCCGGCGCCAGCCGACCAACCCCAGCGAGTGTCGCTATAGCCGCAGGTGGCACCACCACCGCATGCGCCGAGATCGGCCGATCCCTTCACGCGTCCCACGGCAAAGCCGCCTGTGACATAGGGAAGTAGATTCTCAAAGGCATATCCCAAGCGGGCGCGACCGGTGCCGAACCAACTCACCTTGGCGGAGCAGCCTTCAATGTAGCAGGGGGCGCCGACAGGTGGCTCCAATACATCGCCTCTGATATTCGCGTAGGAGATGTCACCTTCCACGCCAAGCACGAAGCGGTCGTTCTGCCAGTTGTATCCACCAGTCAGGCCGCCGACAAAACCGTTTGCATCAAAGTCGACCGACAAGGTCGCCGGGACATAATTGTAGGTTTGTGACCCCCAGCCATACCCAGCAACTGCGCCGATATATGCGCCCGACCAATTGACCGTAGTGACCGGATCGGTCGCTACGGCGTCGGCGGCTATGGCAGAACCGGCAACGAGCGAAACCAATCCGGCCAGCAGAATGGAAATCAGGCGCATTAATCAATCCCCAGCAAAAACCCTCGAAGCTGTTTAGCAATGGGGTAGGGAGACCGATATGGCAATTCTGCAACAAGCGTCTGCTTTTAGGCCGGACGCCGGAGACGTTGCCGCCGATGCGACATGCAGAAGGTCGTCAGCAAAATAGCCCCTCCGCCGTGCGGGACGTCACCGGGAAGGAAGTCGAGTTCATCCGCTGGAACGCTACAGGACCGGTGCGTCCCCTTACGGGTGGGTAGCACCATCGAGCTTGCCGACATCAAAAACAAAGCCCCGGCGCGGGGTGAGGCGCCGGGGCTTTTAGTTATGTACGAGCTACATTCCATGTCCGCATATGACAGTGCGCCAATCTGCTCAACAAACGGTAAGTTCAGCATGCAACTTGAAGTTGGTCGCCAGCGAAATCACGACTGGAAGCGGACGTTCGAACCACCACGCGGGACTTAGGTGGGTGGCCCAGCAGCTTTGGTTGCAAGAGGGACTGGCAGCGGAAGGCCGCTGGGCCTGACCGGTAGTGGCCTTGAGGACGGGCGCGCGTCCGGCTAGAAAATGTATACGCCATTGCTGATATAATCGGGATTTATCAAAATGAACGATGGAAGCAGCAAAAGGTGGAGGACGCGACGGCCATGACCTACGTCGTGAGCGTATTCGACAAGCAGCACTGGCGACCTGACGACAGGTACAAGAGCGAAGGCCTTAGCGCTTGAGCAGGGGGATGGTGCAGGATGCAGCTAAGGCGCGGGTCGAGGAGTTCACGCTGAAGCGGAAGACGCGTAGGTAAAAAAGCCGGCGCCCTCGCAGGGAGGTTGCCCGAATGACGCCGGCCGGACGGTCCCTTTCAGGTCCGCCGCACCTCAGACATAGCTGAGTCTTTCCGTTACGTCATGCTGGAGGAGCGTCATGTATACGAGTTACGAGCTCATTGTCTACGGGCCGCCCGCCGGCTCGCAAACGCCTCTAGTTCATCAAGCGTAAACTCGTTTTGGTATCTGTATTGCGAACCATCTGAATAGATACCGCCGGCATTTATCGAAAGGATGACCGCCCCATCCGTTTCGAATCTGACCTCGCCATCGCCCAACGGTCTATGGAAAATCGTTCGAGAAACGCCTTCTCGTTTCGCAGGTCCCACTAGGATCCGCATAGCCTACCTCGCCCTGTTGCTTCGCAAATAGGAAGCAGCGCCCTCCCGCCACAACTAAGCTCCAGGTGCAATTGCCGCACCAAACTAAGGTGTCCCAATATGGGGGCAAAACTGGAGACCGGAGGCGCAAGAGCACGGCTCCTACGGCTGGGTAGGACTTCAGTCTTAGTCCAGCCGATAGGCTTAGTTGCGTAGTTACTAATATGCCCATAGTTTTGGCAGCGCGGGGGACAGTCGAACGCTTCCCGCAGTGGCCGGTGTGGTCCGATGCCCCCAACAAGAGCCCAAACCGCACCGGCCATCCGGCATATCAAGTTGCCGCATCGGGGAAGGCAGTCCTTAAGTGCTCTCAATTGTTTTGCGGGAAAAGCTGGTTTGCGAATGCGGTTGCACCGGGTATTTGAAACTACGAGAAGACGACCTGCCCTTTAGCGGCCCCTGGGAATCCTGCAGCTTGGAGGGTTTCAGTGGCGGCAGCCTGACGATCACCAATTCCGGAAATATTCCCGGCGACAAGTTGGCCTACCTCCGCCCTTTGTGTCCTCAATGCAGCCAGTGGGGCAAGGTGAAATATGCCAGCCGAACCTGAGCTCGCAAGAACCATCACCTACATCGTCAGCGTTTTCGAGCAACCGCACTGGCGCACGGTGCTGACCACCAAGGACAAGCAGGCGGCTCTCGATATGGCCAAGGAGATCGGCGACAAGGTGCGTGTCGCAGAGACCACGCCAAAGCCGAAGGAGCGCTGAGGACTCGAAGCGCCGCAAGCCTGTGCATCATTATGGGTCAGAATACCTGGCACCGCGATTGCATTGCGTTATCTCAGCAGGGGCAAACCAACACCCCAGCAAGTCCCGTTAATCCCTAGGGACGGTCCGCCGCTGCCGTGAATGGGGCGGCGGGCTATACTTACAGTGGTTTCGCCTGACTATGGTCGCTTATTGCTTCGCCGCATGATCTAGGAGCCGAATAGCCAGATCACGGCGCGGTTCGGAGTTGGCGCGGTCGACCCCCTCGACGGTAATTGCGATCGTTCCGTTCTCGATCCTGGATATCCATCCCTTCGCTTTCATGTATCACAAGTGGAATTCGAGATGTTCCCGTCGACAGCCTAACAAGCGTTCGATCTCTACGTCGCCAATTCCGGGATTGCTCACGTCCTGCCTGCGCTTCACGCAAAGGAGCCCAAGCAGTTTGGCCTGGACCACGGCATCCTTGTCGGCTCCCCTGACATCGCTCGCTTCATCGGCCAATTGAAGGCGTAGCCCCGCGTGCTCCCGGTACAAGATGTCATACTGCGCGCGCTTGACTGGATCCTTTAGAACGTTGTGTGCCTCTACAATTTTACTGAAGCGGGCTTCATTGACCGTCTGTTGATTGTCTGGATGGTAGCGCATGGCAAAAATCCTAAACACCCGCTCGATCGTTTCCGAATTGGCGTTAGGGCTGACTTCCAGAAATTCGTAGTAATCAATGAACATTGCTGCGCTCCCCGCTGGGACAACAGTATATTCATCAGAGGGGTAAAGTAATGGAACGTCCAATGGACAGGAACGGAACCAAAGCGGTAACGTCAGACCTTTGCCTGCGGCACGCCAGACTTTGGTCTTAGTACAAAAAGCCCGCCGCGTACCCCCACGCGACGGGCTCTCTATAGCGGACGGTCGCTTCCCGGAGAATCTGCCTCCATATTAGAAACTCGTGATGGACGGGATTGGTTCCCTGTGTGATCGGGGTAGCGCCTATAGGATCGTTGAGTTTTACGAGGCCGGCGCCACGCCTTGGAGAACAACCCGACACCGGCCAGACGAACCGTCAGGTCCGCCGCGCCTCATGCATGATGGATTCGCGGGCGCGTCGGTATGGTGCGATCACGTATCCGCTAGTGGCTGCAATATTCGCTTGCACTAATATACAGGTGACGTTACGTCATGCTGCAGCATCTTGGGGATGCGCAACCGTGGGGAAGTACGATGAGAGTGGCAACTTTTTGCGCGGCGATCGTAATCGCTGCGACCGGTGTCGCTGTGGCCAAGGAGAAAAAGGTGGTGGTCAGTAATGCTGCGGAACTTTGCTCTACCAAGCATTCGGCCAAGAAGCCGGTGCCGGAGCTGGACTGCAGTTTGACTGGGACGGCCAAATTGCCGGATGGAGCAACGCCGGAAAAGCCGCGCCTCGGATACGAGACCAACCCATGGATTGTCGTCGGGTTTTAGTTTAGAGAAGCAGTAACGCACCTAGCGCGGCCATCAGCACGGCAGGCGCGGCCATGCCCAGCATTGCCCTGTGCCTGTAGCGACAGACCGCGCTGCAAGGCCAGATTTGAGGCGGCGGTTTGCGTCGTCGACGATCAGGGCGCGGTGCATCTGGAGGCGGCGGTGATGGCCGATCCCGAGGCACTGTTTGCGGTGCTGAAGCCGTTTCTCGCGCGACTGCGGCGTGTCGGGCACGAGGCCGGCTCGCTGTCGCCTTGGCTGCAGCCGGAACTCAAGAAACTTGGCCTGCCGGCGATCTGCCTGGAGACGCAGCACGTGCGCGCCGCGCTGTCGGCGCAGCGCAACAAGACCGACAAGGCCGATGCGCTCGGCATCGCCCACATCATGCGCACCGGCTGGTTCCGCCAGGCCTAGATCAAGTCGGAGAGCTGCCACCGGACGAAGCTTCTGCTGACCCACCGGCGCAATCTGAAGGCCAAGTTTCTCGACCTGGAGAACGCCATCTGGCACTCGCTGAAGTCATTCGGCATTCGCCTCGGCAAGGTCGGACGCGGCGCTTTCGAGCAGGCGGTTCGCCAGGCTGTGGCCGACGATCCGCTGTCGGCCGAACTGATGGACGCCATGCTGTCGGCGCGCGCGGCGCTATGGAAACAGTACTGCCGGCTGCACGATCTCGTCGTGAAAATGGTGGCGCCCGGCGAGCTGTGTCGACGCTTTCATGGCGATCCCCGGCGTCGGCCCGGTGACGGCGCTCTCGTTCATGACGGCGATCGACGATCCGTCGCGCTTTCGCCGCTCGCGCGACGTCGCCGCCTACTTCGGGCTGACGTCGCGGCGCTGGCAGTCCGGCTCAACGATCGACATTCAGGGACGGATCTCCAAGGCCGGTGACGCGGACGTGCGGCGCGCGCTCTACGAGGCGGCGTCAGGTTTGATGACGCGCTTCAAGGGTAGGGACAAGGTCAAGAGTTGGGGCCAGGAGCTCGCCAAACGCTCCTGCCACCGCAAGGCTTGTGTTGCGGTGGCGCGCAAGCTGGCGGTGATCATGCATGCGATCTGGATGGACGGCACGTTCTATGTCGGCGATCCGGCTGCGGGCGAGGCCGACGGCCGCGCAGCGCGCCCATGTCAAGGACCGCAAGCTGCTCGGAGCGCATCGATGAGCGGCGCGACGGCGGTTGAAACGCATGGTGCTCGCACGCTGACGGACGCCACACAAGGAGATGCCCCGGCGGATGAGAACCGATGCAGACCAGGAACGACGGAACGCACGTTATCTCGCCTGCGGCCGCGCCGACGATGAGACGGCCGGACCGCGCCGGATTGCCTGTGACGCTGCTCCGTCACTCCGATGGAAAAGTGCGCCACGACGGTTCCGGTGCTGCAAATAAGCAGCGCTGCTACCCCGTCGCAGAGCGCGGAAGACTGCACGGCGCATCGGAACTCAACGCAAGAGTACGGGATCTTGGTGTAGAGCATAGAATAGTGTATTATCGTAGATTGGAAGAGGAACGACGATGGAATAAAGTCTCGCAAAATACGACCGATTAAGACGGCGAGATAAAAGGGAGCGAGGTGCGGCTTGGATCGGTCGTGTTGTTTCAGTGGGTTATCTAGGATTTTCGCGAGGTGCGGGCTTCCCCTGCACCTCCCAAGATTGTCGATTTTCGTTATTCGTCCGTAGCTTAGTGCGATGTGCGGCGCCTCGGTCGGCGCTTATGGAGAGTGGGGCCGGGAAGGGGGCGTGGTCTGAGACGGCAGCGAGACGCTCGACAGAAAGAAGCAGTTCTCGGAAGGGACGCGGGTCCTTCGGTGACCTATGGTCGACTGGCAGGTGACCTAGTCCCTATGATTGCTGGGCCTGAGGGCGGCCCGTCATCCGATATGCAACGGTACGAGGGTTAAGCCGGCTGGCCGGCGCAGAGCCTCATGCATAGGAGACGGGCCATATGGACCATATCAGATTTGTCGGTTTGGATATTCACAAGGAACGGATCTCAGTCGCGGTGGCGGAGAGCGGACGCTCCGGCTCGGTGGAATATCTCGGCGAGATTGCCAATGATGCTGATACCATCAGCAAGCTGTGCGATCGTCTCAGGCGGTCCGGCAAGCCACTGGCGTTTTGTTATGAGGCCGGCCCGTGCGGCTATGGCGTTCATCGCCAACTCACGCGCCTCGGCCATCGGTGCGACGTGGTGGCGCCATCGCTGATTCCGCGGAAGCCTGGCGATCGGGTGAAGACGAACCGTCGCGACGCCACCATGCTCGCCCGCCTTCATCGGGCCGGAGAGTTGACCCCAGTCTGGGTGCCCGACGCCGATCATGAAGCCATGCGCGACCTGATCCGGTTGCGCAGCGTCGTGCGACAGGTGGTGACGCGAGCGCGCCAACATCTTCAAGGATTTCTGCTGCGTCACGGGCGCAAGCATGAGCGCGGGACGGCCTGGCGAAAGGCTTACCGGCGATGGCTTTCGACATTGGCCTTCGACCATCCCGCTCAGCAGATCGCATTTCAGGACTACGTCGATGCTGTCATGGATGCGGAACGGCGCCTGCAGCAGGTCGAGGAACAGATACTCAGCCTGCTCCCGGAATGGAACCAGCGCCCGGTCGTTGACGCCTTGCAGGCGATGCGCGGCATCGCGCTGATTAATGCCGTGGTGCTGGTCGCGGAGGTCGGTGACTTCACACGCTTCTCAAACCCACGCCAGCTCATGGCCTATTTTGGCCTGGTCCCCGGAGAACAATCGAGTGGTGAGACCGTCTGGCGCGGCGGCATCACCAAGACCGGCAACACTCATGCCCGGCGCGCGCTGGTCGAAGGCGCCTGGGCTTACCGGATGAGAGCGCGCATCGGCCGGCACAAGGTCGACCGGATCGAGGCGCTGCCGAAAGTCGTTCGCGATATCGGGTGGAAAGCGCAAGTTCGACTGTGCACCCGATATCGTCGGCTGAGCGCGCGCGGCAAGAATGCGAACGTCGTCAATGTCGCCATCGCACGCGAGATGGTGGGCTTCATCTGGTCGATCGCCTGCACGGTTCAATCCGCGCCAAAGACGGCGTGACCACTATTTGACAGACAGCCAGCAGAGGAGACCACAACACAGGATCAGCCTCGGCGCGATATGCGGCGCTGGAGGCGGGACAATGCCGGGGAGCCCTCGTCTCCACTATGAGCCTCGACGCTCGCCACCTAGACAGAGGCAGCCCCAAACGAAACCAGGTCATGCGGCCCGACCCGCGGATGAGAGATTGTTGACCGACGTTCAAGTCCCGCCTCTTGCACCTCATATCCGCCGTACAAGTGCCTCGACCGCCGATCCGGATCGGCGGGCCGCAGCTTATGTCAAAGGCCATTGTCAGCAATCATGAGAGTGGATTCGCAACGTCAAAATCTCGTCGATCTGGCTTGCGGACCTCGCGATCGGCGGTCGGCGCGGATGGCCGTCGTCGCGGCTCGGTCACAGCCGACATCGCCAGCGTCGGCCGTAGGGTGGCGGCCGAGCGCGGCTATCGGCTGGCGCTCCCCGCTGCATTGCGGACGCATGGCTTCACGGCCTCTAGGGAAGCACCTCTGCCGTGACAAGCCTGCCGACGATCCAAGCACTTCCATCGCGGCCTGTGGGGCGCGGCATCCTGTCGGAGATGCGGGCGCATCGCCCAGCCGACCCAGCTGACATGGGACCTTCCACACTGACACGAATGCGCAAACCGGCGTGTTACGGTCTGATGGGGGTAGCTCACCGTTTCGATCGCCCTCGAAGCAAATGGAGAGTTCGTTACGTCCAGGATCAACCGCCGCGCCTTGCTCTTCCGCTCCGGCAGCGCAGTCGTCGCCTCGACGGTTGCGGCACCTGCACTTGGTACAGAGCCGCCGTGCCAAAACCCGGAACCGTCCAGTAAACTGCGAACGCTGATTGACGTGCACAAGGCAGCATACGCGTCGTTCGGCGAAGCCCTGCACGAAATAGGCGGTGGCAGGCGCGACTCGGCCAGAGCCGGCCGGGAGGAGGAGAGGGCGCTACTCGCCATCTGCAGCTATGCTGCGGTTGGGGAAGGGGATCGCCTGGCCAAGGCCGGGTATCTTTTAGAGATCGAGGCGCGCGGCGAGGCGGTCAACTCTGCTCGAGATTTCGGACTGACACCGCCACTCGCGTCAACTATGCGACCTTTGCCGCGTGGATAGTGTGGAGCATTTCTGGCTTGAGGTGCGTATAGCGCCGCAACATCTTCCAGTCCTTGTGCCCTGTGACCAGCGCTACCTGTTCAATTGTGAACCCAGCTTCAAAAAGGCGGCTCGTTCCTTCGTGACGCAAGTCATGAAAATGAAGGTCGTGGATGCCCAGGTCCGAGCATCCTCTGCGGAAGGCGGTGCCGACTGACCTGTGATTGAATGGGAAAATTCGATCATCGTCGTTGCTTCGCTTGGCGCGCTGCTCCTCAACAATGGTCCACGCGTCGTAACCGGTCGCTGCGAACAGCGGTATACGCTGATTGTTGCCGCTCTTGTTGCGCGGGTCTTTCCGGTCACGGATGAGAAGCATCCGCGTGCGAGTTTCCAAATCGGACCAACGTGCCTTGCAGATTTCCTCCTGGCGCATCGCGGTTGCGACGGCGAAACGTATGATCTGGCTAACTGGCGCCATCAGACGAGGATTTGAATCGAAGTGAGCGATCAGTCTGTCGAGCTCATCCTGGGTAGGCCGCCTGTCACGCTGATGGCCTTTCCCAATGAGGCCAAGCCTCTTTAGGGCGATACGCGCGAGATCAACGGGTTCGACCTTGACGGGCAGCCCGTGCACCGCAGCGGCGTGAGCCAGAATGAGTTTTATAAAGCCTATGTCGATACCGAGAGTCATCGGTCCCGCGCCTTGGGCGGCCCGTTCGCGACCAAAATGAATGAGCCGTTCGCGATCGAGGGCTGCGATGTTGCACGTCCCCAGATGTCTTTGGAGCATATCGAGGGCTGCGGCCTTGGAGCGGCGAGGGGACTTGCCTACATCGCACATGTCGTCGATATGAAGGTCGATGAGTGCGCCGAAAGTTTTCAGGCGCGCTATACGGGACTTGGTCGGCGTCTCACCGCGATCGACCTGGCGCTCGGTTTCGGTTGCCCAGCGCCGTGCGTCGTCGCGGCGAAGGAAGGTCTCGCTGACGTAGCGACCTTTGCGACGGACTTGGACACGCCAGGAACCGGACGAGAGCTTTGTGTATGTGGCCATTTCTTCGTGTGCGCTCCGTGTGCAGTGAGAGATCGAAACGTGGCGAAAAGGGTCGTATTCTGGCGAAAATTCGTGTGCACTCGGCAGGTTCTAACGATTTGATGTTTAAAGAAAAAATGCTGAAAAATCAAGATCATAGAGTGGCCGTGGCACCCATGATGGACTGGACGGACCGGCATTGCCGGTTCTTCCATCGCCAGCTGACGAGCCATGCGTTGCTTTATACCGAAATGGTGGTGGCCGACGCTGTCATTCATGGCGCGCGCGAGAGGCTGCTCGGTTTCGATGTGGTGGAACATCCGGTCGCGCTGCAGCTAGGCGGCTCGGATCCGGCAAAACTTGCCGAAGCGGCGCGCATTGGCGAAGCCTTCGGCTATGACGAGATCAACCTCAATGTTGGCTGCCCGTCCGACCGCGTCCAGTCGGGCACGTTCGGCGCCTGCCTGATGAAAGTGCCTGACCTCGTCGCCGAGTGTGTCGCGGCGATGAAGGCTGCGGTGACAATCCCCGTCACGGTCAAATGCCGCATCGGTGTCGACGAACAGGATCCGGAACCGGCGCTCGATGCGCTGGCGGACGGGGTTTTCAAGGCCGGCGCCGACGCCTTGTGGGTGCATGCGCGCAAGGCGTGGCTGGAGGGACTCAGCCCCAAGGAAAACCGCGACATCCCGCCGCTCGACTACGACAGGGTCTATCGGCTGAAGGCCAAAAAGTCGAACGAATTCATCGGCATCAATGGCGGCATTCAGTCGCTTGAGGAGGCGCGGGGGCATCTTGATCATGTCGACGGCGCCATGCTTGGCCGCGCGGCCTACCATACACCAGGCATCCTGGCCGGCGTGGACGCCTTCTACGGCGCGAAGTCCGAGGCGTTCGATTTCGCCGCGCTGATCGATGCGATGGCCGGCTATGCGGCACGCCATATCGAGCAGGGTGGGCGGCTCGGCCATGTCACCCGCCATATGGTCGGGCTGTTCCACGGGCTGCCCGGTGCGCGCCGCTACCGTCAGATCCTGTCGACCGACGCAAACCGGCCCGGTGCCGGGCCTGACGTGCTGAGGACGGCTTTCGCGGCTGTCGAATTCGGTGGAGGGGCGGCCGAAGCGGCCTGATCTAGACTTTTGTTTTGAAGCAATTCCCTAGGGAAAGCGCTACGCGCTTTCCCGGGGAAAACCGCTCACACTTTTCCTGGAATTGCTCAGTCCCTGAGGATCATCCGGTCGCCGCGCACATCGAAGCCTGAAAGCGAGCCGATGAAGTTCATGCCGAGCAGGCTTTGGCTGAGCATGCCGGGGGCTGCGACCATCACCGACATGTCCTTGCGCACGATGCCGCCGATCGCCACTGCGTCGGTTTTGACCGCCGCGGCGCGCGCCATGCCGTTGGCGGTCGAAACCGGTATTGTGTAGTTGAGCACCGCCGGGTTGAAGCCTGCGGCCTGCGCGTCTTCCGATGTCAGCACGGTGCTGGTCGCGCCGGTGTCGACAATAGCCCGAACCGGATTGCCATTGACCAGGATGCGCGCTTCGAAATGGCCATTGTCGGCCTTGTCGAGCGTCACCGTGGCGTGGCCGTCTTCGACGCCAAGCGCCAGGGGGCTGCCGGGAACGAGGCCCGCGGTCACCCGGCTGGCCACGTCCTGCAGTTCGTAGCGATACTGGTAGCCGGCGATCAGTGCGAGCACGATCGCCGCCCAGGCGCCGAGATTGCGGGCCATGGCGCCGAACGGGCGGCCCGAGCGCAGCAGGCCGGCGCCGATGAGGGCGCCGAAGGCGCCAAGCCAGATCAGCCGGCCGAAATCGTAATTCTCGACGCCGAGCGTGCTGCCGGCGGAATCGTTGAGCATAAGCAGCACTGCTCCCACGCCGATCACCGCCATCAAAATCCAGAACATCCGGCTGCTCATCCGTGCCTCGCTAGAGAAATTCCAGGAAGTGCGAAACGTTCTTCGTCCGGAATTGCGTTAAAACAATGAGTTAGAGCGGTCCGCCGTTTCCGTGAAAGGGTGACGTCTAGAGCGCGTCGCGTTCGCGCGCCATGCGGCTGCGGCGTGTTTCCCGACGCGGCCGGCGCTCGACCGTTTCCAGCCGGGCCGCCAATTCGGCCATCACATTTCGGCGGGTTTCCGGCGTCATCCCCATCCAGGCGCCGATTTCCTCGCGCGTGCGGCCGCAACCGAAGCAGAAGCCGGTTTTCATGTCGATGGAACAGACAAGGATGCAGGGAGATTCGATGGCCGTCATGACTTTCTCTCGAGGGATCCGTGCGGAATCCGCTCGTTCACCTCCACATGGTGCAACGGCAAAGCCAATGCAAGCCCTCGCGATCGCGCCCTTCCAGGCCATCTTTGCGGCAATCAAGGCGGATGTTTGGGAGAGGTTGTGCCGATCACGCAACGCGGCTATGCCGCTCGCCAACTCAAGGAATGATTGCTCACGACATGACCAGCGCTCTGCCTTTCGACGATTTTCGCAACCTGCTCGACAATCTGCCGGTAGCCGACCTCAAAGCCGAAGCGCGCGTGCGCACACTGTTTGGCAAAGCCGACAAGCCGGCGCATTCGCTCGGCCGCATCGAGGACATCGCCGCGTGGCTTGCCGCATGGAGCGGCAGGGCTCCGCCCGCTGTGACACGGCCGCTCATGGCTGTTTTTGCCGGCAACCACGGTGTAGTCAGGCACGGCATTTCGCCGCGCCCCGTGGCGGCGACCGCCAATGCGGTCGAGCTTTGCGCGGCCGGCGGTGCGGCCATCAACCAGATCTGCATCGCCAACGATCTCGGGTTGAAAGTGTTCGATCTTGCCCTGCACATTCCGACCGGCGACATCACCGATGACGCCGCGCTCGATGAACGCGGATGCGCTGCCACCATGGCCTTTGGCATGGAAGCGATCGCCGGCGGCACCGATTTGCTTTGCCTCGGCGATCTCGGCGTCGGCAATTCCACTGTCGCCGCCGCGCTGCTTGCCGCGCTGTTCGGGGGCAGGGGTGCCGACTGGGTTGGCCCGGGATCGGGCGCCGAAGCGCCGATGCAGGCGCGCAAGGCTGAGGTGGTCGATGCGGCGCTGGCCTTTCACCATGGCCATCTCGACGACCCGTTGGAGGTGCTGCGTCGCGTCGGCGGCCGCGAGTTCGCGGCGATAGCAGGCGCCATCCTCGCCGCGCGGATGCAGAAAATCCCGGTGTTGCTCGACGGCTTTGCGGCAACGGCCGCCGCGGCGGTGCTTTATGTCGCGAACCCCGCAGCGCTAGACCATTGTCTTCTCGCCAGCCTGTCGCCGGAGCCCGCGCACGCCAAGGCTGCCGAGCTGCTCGCCCTGCGTCCACTGGTCGACCTCGGCATGAGCCATGGCGAAGGGGCCGGGGCAGCCCTTGGCGCTGGCTTGGTCAAGGCGGCGGCGCTGACCAGTTCAGGCATGGCGGCGGCCGTTCGGGGCTAGGCACGAGGCATACCGGCGCTGACGAGAGCCGTCAGCGCCGCCGTACCGCCACTGCCGCCGTCGGCAATGCCGGCAGCTCTTCCATCACCCGGCTCAGCGGGAAGATGGCGATCGCCTCGGTGCCTTCGCGCAGCTTGGAATGAAGTTCGAACTCGCCGCCATGCATGGCGAGCAGGCCTTGCACGATCGGCAGGCCAAGCCCGGTGCCTTGTTCGGCACTTTTGATGGCGATCGAGCCCTGGCCAAAGGCCGAAAGCACAATCGGGATCTCGTCCTGGGGAATGCCTGGACCGTTGTCCTTGACCGAGATGTATTGCCCGCCGCCCGCCGTCCAGCCGACGCGGACACGGACTTCGCCGCCGGTGGCTGTAAATTTTATCGCGTTCGACAAGAGGTTGAGCGTGATCTGGCGCACCGCGCGCTCGTCGGCGAACAGCCGCGGCAATGTTGGTTCGAAATCCTGGATGACGCGGATATCCTTGTTGCGCGCCCTCAGTTCCATCATATGGCAGCAGTCCTCGACGATGTTGAGCAACATCACCGGCTCCTCGTTGAGCTGGTAGCGGCCGGCCTCGATGCGCGACAGGTCGAGGATCTCGTTGATCAGGTCGAGCAGATGCTGGCCGGAATCATGCACATCGTGGGCGTAGTCGCGATAGGTGGGATTGCTCATCGGCCCCAGCACCTCGTTCGCCATCACTTCGGAAAATCCGAGAATGGCGTTGAGCGGCGTGCGCAATTCATGGCTCATCGAAGCCAGGAACCGCGACTTGGCCAGATTGGCATCCTCCGCCCGTCGCCGTGCCTCGTCCGACATCGATTTCGCCGTCTCGAGTTCGGCGATCAGCGCGTCCTTTTCGGAGCGGAACGACAACAGCATCAGCGAGGAGCGGTTGATGTGGCGGGCGACATAGGCGAAGAAAGGCAGCGACAAGACAAGCAGCCCGGCCATGATCGCCTCGACCGGCATCCACAGCCTGGTGCCGACATAGGCATAGAGCGCCACCGGCACGGCAAAGGTCGCCAGCAGCGCGCCGCTGAGCGATGAGGCCATCAGAGCGGTCCCGGCCATGGCAAACAGCAGCACGACCGCCTTGATCACCTGGAACTGGTCGACCTCGCAGGCGCCGCAGCCCAGCCAGACGAACCAGGCCCAGCCGAGGCCGCAAAGGAAATGGCCGGCCAGGAATTCCCGTTGCGCTTGCAAGGGGTTGAGCTCGGAAGCTTCCGTACGCTCGATGCGCCGCGCCATGAAGACGACGATCGTATAGGAGGTGAGCGTGAACAGCGCCCAGAGTCCGATCTCGTTGCCGACGCCGGCGAGCCGGCCGACTGCTGCGATCGCCAGGACGAGCAATGGGATGACTACGGCGCCGCTTGTCATGGCGCGCGCGTGGAGTTTCAGCAGTTCGCGGTCGAAATCGAGATTGCCGGCCTGCTGCGAAAGACGGTCGCGCGTCTTGCGCACCGCGCGCGCGACATCGCTGTTGCGATGCCGTTTCCTGCGGTCCACAATGAACTTGTCCGCTGTGTTCGAGCGTTGCAAGGGCATCAAAAACTTCAATTTATACGGGCAGCGGTTTCAAGGTGTTAAGCTACGTTCGAATGATTAACCAACCGTTTGCCATATGAGCCGTTCCTGGTCGCCGAAATCGCGCCGGCGGTACGTGGCGGCGCCCAGGAGCCAGTGGCGGCGGCTTCTGGATTATGGGCTTACGACAATCATTCTGGGGCTGCTGATCCTGCTGGCGGCGCGCCTCGATCGGGTGGAAACGCGCCAGACGCAGGGTGCTGCCATCATCAATGACGGCGATTCCATCACACTCGGCACAGAGCGCATCCGCATGCGCGGCATCGACGCCCCGGAATACACCCAGACCTGCCGCAAAGACGGCGCCGAATATGCCTGCGGCACGCTTGCGCGCCAGTCGCTGGTGCGCCTGATCGCCGGCAGGCCCGTCACCTGCAGCGGCTGGCAGCGGGATCGCTATGGCCGGCTGCTTGGCGACTGCAAGGCCGGTGGCACGGATCTCAACCGCGCCCAGGTCGAAGCGGGCTGGGCCGTTGCCTTCGGCGACTACGAAAGTGAGGAAGCGACCGCCCGCGCGGCAAAGGTCGGTGTCTGGGCAGGCACGTTCGACCAGCCGCAGGACTGGCGCGACAGTCATCACGGCGAGGTGGTGGAGCGAAAACACGGCACGCTGGCATCGATCGGCGACGCCGTGCGGGAGATTTTTCGCTTCTGGTGAAGCGCGTCGGCCGGGACGGGAAAAGGAGGATGGAAATGAAGCTTTTTGACGGTGGCCGGGCACCTAACCCGCGGCGGGTTCGCGTTTTCCTTGCCGAGAAGGGGATCACGGTTCCGCTGGTGTCCATCGACATGGGCGCTTTCGAGCATAAGGGCGAAACGGTCAGCTCGCGCAATCCTTTGCAACGCCTGCCAGTGCTGGAGCTTGACGACGGCACCATCATCACCGAATCTGTCGCCATCTGCCGCTATTTCGAGGAGTTGCACCCCGAGCCGGCCCTGTTCGGGCGTGGCGCGCTCGGCAAGGCGCAGGTCGAGATGTGGCAGAGGCGGATGGAGTTCAACCTGCTCAGTTGCGTCGCTCAGGCCTTTCGCCACATCCATCCGGCCATGAAGGAATGGGAAATCCCGCAGATCCCCGAATGGGGCGAGGCCAACAAGCCGAAGGCGGTCGCATTCCTGAAAATCCTCGACGACGAGCTGGCGAGCCGCGAATTCGTCGCCGGTGACAGCTATTCGATTGCCGATATCACCGGCCTGATCGCGGTCGACTTCATGAAGCCGGCGCGCATCAAGGTGCCGGAGGAATGCACCCATGTGTTGCGCTGGCATCAGGAGGTCTCCAGCCGGCCGAGTGCCGCCGCTTGAGTATGGAACTGGACTGTTTTGCAGCAAAGGTTCGGGCCTGTCGCATCTGCATCGAAAATCCTGTCGGCAAGCCACTGCCGCATGAGCCGCGACCGGTGCTGCGGCCCTCGTCCAGCGCGCGCATTCTCATTGCGAGCCAAGCGCCGGGAACCAAGGTGCACCTGTCGGGCATGCCGTTCACCGATGCTTCGGGCGACCGCCTGCGCAACTGGCTGGGTGTAACCAGCGACGAATTCTACGACATCGAGAAATTTGCCATCGTGCCGATGGGCTTCTGCTTTCCCGGCCAGGATGCCAAGGGCGGCGACCTGCCGCCAAGGCGCGAATGCGCGCCGGCCTGGCGCGCGCCCTTGATGGCCTTGATGCCTGCGGTCGACCTGGTGCTGACGATCGGCATCTATGCGCAGTCCTGGCATATGGGCGCCGCGCGCCGCGCCTCGCTGACGGAAACGGTGATGGACTGGCGCGCCATCTGGGGGAATTCCATCGGTCCGAAAGTGCTGCCGCTGCCGCATCCGTCCTGGCGCAACAGCGGCTGGTTGAAGCAGAATCCGTGGTTTGAAATGGATTTGCTGCCTTTCCTGCGCTCGGAAATCCGCTATCGCATCGGCTAGGCATTAAGCAAGAAATCACTCGCTTTCATGGCGATTGGCAGAATTTCTTTCTTGTGAAAGCCTCGAATAAGAGGGAATATAGCCAAACTATTCCACCAGGAGCCTCTAATGGACCGCCTTGACCGAAAGATCCTACGCCTCTTGCAGGAGGACGCGACGCTCGCGGTGGCCGATGTCGCCAAGAAAGTCGGCCTGTCGACCACGCCCTGCTGGCGCCGCATCCAGAAGCTCGAGGAGGAGGGCGTCATCAAGCGGCGCGTCGCCATTCTCGACCATGAGAAGGTCAATGTGCGGGTCACCGTCTTCGTCTCGATCCGCACCAACTCGCACAGCCATGAGTGGCTGCGGCGGTTTTCCGAGGTCATCCAGGAGTTTCCAGAGGTGGTCGAGTTCTACCGCATGAGCGGCGACGTCGACTACCTGCTGCGCGTCGTGGTACCCGACATCGCCGCCTACGACGCCTTCTACAAGCGGCTGATCGCCAAGATCGAGATCCGTGACGTATCGTCGTCCTTCGCCATGGAGCAGATCAAGTACACGACCGAAATCCCGCTCGACTACATGGTGCTGGACAAGGAATCGGGCGCCAACGCGGCCTGAGCACTGGTCCTAGATCGCTTGTTTTGGCCTGGAATTGCCTCAATTCTTCTTCTTGTTGAGGAAACTCCAGGGCGAGTTCACCGGCAGCGTAACGGTATCCGGCACGGTGTCGACACGGACTACATCGGCCTTGCGCACGGTATAGCCGGACTGGATGACGCTGACGCCGTCGAGAATGAACAGCTGGCTCTTTTCCATATCCGGCTTCAGGGCGCCGGTGACAGCGACCGACTGGTATGCTTGCGACATCTTGTAGGGATGGGCAGGTGTGACCAGCACGATCTGGTTGGGCGGTGGCGTCGGCATGTGGCTGCACGCACCGGTCCATGACACCAGCAGGAACTGATAGACGAGGTCGCCGTCGCGGTCGACCGGCAATGCGTAGCCGGCTAATTGTATGGTCTTATCCTGCAAATCGACAGACAGCGTCTCGCCATGATCGGGCAATTTTGCCGCGATCATCGGCAGGCCGGCGTCTTCGGCAACGGCCTGGGTCGCCGGGCGCAAATCCTTCCAGAAAATGTGCATGGTCTCGGCTGAGGCGCCGGCTACAGCAGAGAGAGACAGGGCGGCCGCTAACGCCACGATTGATTTCAGATGGATGCTCATGGCCGCTTCCTTTGCCGCGAGTAAAGACGCCTAGGCCAATGGCGTCAATGCTCGAGCCGCATCACATGTCGGCGAGAACCGGCGTTGCCGGTCTCTTTGAATCCGCGCCGCAAACATGTCGCGAAAGCCATGAAACGGTAGCTCGGCGATGCTTCATCGACCGGATAGGCCTCTATGATGCGCGCGCCCTTGGCGAAGGCATGGTCGATGGCCGCATCGAGCAACGCCGAAGCAAGGCCGCCGCCGCGCAACACCCTAGGCACATAGAAGCAGACGATAGACCACACGCATGTCTCGCTATCGTCCTGCTGTTTTGAAAGCTTCCGATAGGTCTCGCGTGGCGCGACCGAACACCAGCCAACGGTCTTGCCGTCGATGTGGGCGAGGATGCCGACCGGCGTGCCGGCATCGACGAGCGCCATCATCCGGTGTTTCTTCTCATCGTTCTGGATGTGCTCGCGGCCGGGGTGCCGCCAGGCCATGCACCAGCAGTATTTTGGCGCACCCGGCTGCTCGAACAAAGTCTCGAAATTGCCGCGCGTTGCCCGCGTCACCTCGGTGAAACGAATATTGGCAACATCAAACTTTTCTGGCGGCGAGGCGTTCGAGCGTTTTGGCATCCGACAGTTCCTTCACGGCGTCCTTGCCGATCCAGCGCGCGGTCTTGTCCGGGGAGCCGGCAAGCTTCTGCGCCAGAATCAGGGCAGGGGCGTGCAGGCTCATTGATCGCTTGCCGATCTGCCGTAGCGCCCAGTTGACCGCTTTCCTGACGAAGTTGCGACTATCGCCGGCATGGACTTCGATCAAAGGCAAATAGGACAAGAACGTTGCATCCGGTTCCTTTTTCAAATGCACGGCTGCCCATGCCAGCATGGCAAAGGCTGTGCGGCGAACGAACTCACGCTCGTCGGCCGCGAACTCCTCGATCAACGTGCGCCAAAACGGCGTATCGACGAACAGATCAGAGACGGTGTCGACGATTTCCCAGGAATCGAAATCGCCGGCCCAGCGGCGGCATTCTTCGATGGTGATCTTCTTCGGCTCACCGGTGAAAGCCGCCATCAGCCGCGCTTCGCGAATGCCGCTGGCCCACAGCGCCAGGGACCGCTCATGGCTGCGCTTCAGCTTGCGCGCCAATGGCCGCAAATCCGTATTGCCGACGCCGAGCGCGGTCGCGGTGTTGATGCCAAACCGCGCCATGCCGGCGCGATTTTCCGCAGTGCCTATCGAGCGCAGATGCGCGACGATGTCCTGCGCCGTCCAGCCTGGAGCGAGCAGGGACATGGTCGTCTACTTCTCCAGCCGCGCCAGCAGCGAGGACGTGTCCCAGCGCTTGCCGCCCATTGCCTGCACGTCCTTGTAGAACTGATCGACAAGTGCTGTCACCGGCAGCTTGGCACCGTTGCGGTCGGCTTCAGTCAGGCAGATGCCGAGGTCCTTGCGCATCCAGTCGACGGCGAAGCCGAAATCATATTTGCCGGCATTCATCGTCTTGTGCCGGTTCTCCATCTGCCAGGACCCGGCCGCACCCTTGGAAATCACCTCGATCACCTTCTGGATGTCGAGCCCGGCCTGCTTGCCGAAATGGATGCCTTCCGACAGTCCCTGCACCAGTCCGGCGATGCAGATCTGGTTGATCATCTTGGTCAGCTGACCGGCGCCCGCCGATCCCATCAGGCCGACCATGCGGGCATAGGCGTCGATGACCGGGCTCGCCTTGTCGAAAGCATCCTGGTCGCCGCCGACCATGACGGTCAGCACGCCGTTCTCGGCGCCGGCCTGGCCACCGGAGACCGGCGCATCGAGAAATGAAAATCCGCCGGCTTGCGCGGCGGCGGCCAGTTCGCGCGCGACTTCTGCTGAGGCAGTGGTGTTGTCGATGAAGACCGAACCTTTCTTCATCGATTTGAAGGCGCCTTCCGGACCTGTCGTCACCGAGCGCAGATCATCGTCATTGCCGACACAGGAAAAGACAAAATCCTTGCCTTCAGCGGCTTGCGCCGGGGTCACGGCAAAGCTGCCGCCATGCTGGCCGACCCATTGCTCGGCCTTGGCCTTGGTGCGGTTGTAGACGGTGACGTCGTGGCCACCCTTGTTCGCGAGATGTGCGGCCATGGGGTAGCCCATAACGCCAAGACCGAGAAACGCCACAGATGCCATGAACTTGCCCTTCAGACGGAAACGAAATCGCTGCCCAAGCTCTAGGCCCTGCGCTCATTTCGTCAAGACGTCTGTGGTCCGATCGACTGGTACAGCCGAGAACGGGTCAGCGTTTCAGGTGAATGGTGATCCGGCGCTCGATCCATTCGATCGCATGGCGCAACAACTCGACCATCACGAGGTATACCAGGGCGACCCAGATATAGGCCTGGATGTCGAAGGAATTGGCGAAGGCGAGTTTTGCGTTGCCCATCAGATCGTAGACGGTGATGATGGCGACGATCGCCGAAGCCTTGACCATCAGGATCAGCTCATTGCCGTAGGGTCGCAAGGCGACGATCAGGGCTTGTGGCAGGATGATCTTGCGCAGTGTCTGCAGTTTGTGCAGGCCGAGCGAGGCAGCGCCTTCCCATTGACCCCTGTGCACGCTTTCGATGGCGCCGCGCAGGATCTCGGCCTGGTAGGCGGCGGTGTTGAGCGCAAAGGCGAAGACGCCGCAGTTGAAGGCGTCCTTGAAAAAATCCCAGAGCCCGATCATCTGGAGTTCCGGTCGGAACGACCCCAAGCCGTAATAGACCAGAAATGTCTGGACCAGCAGCGGCGTGCCCCGGAAGAAATAGACGTAGCAATAGGCAAGGCCGGACAGGATCCGGTTCCTGGACATGCGCCCGTAAGCGACAGGCAAGGACATAACGGCGCCAAGCACCATCGAAATTGCGACCAGCGACAGGGTGACGCCAAGTCCTCGCAGATAGGCCGGCGCATATTTGGCGAAGAAGGGTGCGTTCCAGGCAAAGAAGAGGTAGGCGACGATACCGAGGCCGAAGGCTATCCACAGGCAGACCAGCGCGTAGCCGACGATGCGCCTTTGCGGCCAGCCGCGGGCTCGGGGAGGCGGCCGTTCGACCAGGGTGGCCGTGGCGCTCATCGTTGTGCCTCCCGCTTGCCGAGCGAGCGCAAAATGGCGCTGGTGGCGAAGGATGACACGATGGCCAGAGCAAGAAAGACCAAGGCCGCCACGCCGTAGAACAGGAACGAATGCTTGGTCACGCGCGCGGCCACGCCGGCGTTGCGCAGGGTCTCCGCGAGACCGACGACCGACACCAGTGAGGTGTCCTTCAACAGGCTGAGCCAGCAATTCTCGAGACCGGGAAACGCAATGCGCAGCAGCTGCGGCAGGATCACCAGGCGCATCGTCTGCGCGTAGGAAAGACCGATGGCATAACCACCCTCATATTGGCCTTTCGGGATGGCCCGGAAGGCCGAGAGGAAAACCTCGCTGGCATAGGACGAAAAGATCAGCGCGAGCACGATCATCCCGGCGACGAAGCTGTTGACGTCGATGGTCGCATCGGGGCGGAAATATCGGATGAGGTGCTGCAGCAGGATCGGCATGCCGAAGAAGAATAGGAAGAGCGTCACCAGTTCCGGCAGGCCGCGAAAGACCGTGGTGTAGATATTGGCGGCGAGGCGCAGCGAGGGCTCTTCGGATTGCTTGCCCAGCGCAATGAAAAAGCCGATCGTCAAACCGATGGGAAGCGTCGCCAGCGCAAGCAGAACCGTTACAATGACGCCATAGGCAATATCGTCACTCCAGCCATCAGGTCCCCAACTGAGAAGTGTCCAGATGCTTTGGGCTGGCATTGACGGATCTTATCTCCACGGCATTTCCGAGACGATTAGAAAGACGGCGGGGAATTCTCCCCGCCGTCTTGATCTTGTCTATCAGGACTCGGCGCCGTAAACGTCAAACTTGAAGTACTTGTCGTTGATTTCCTTGTATTTTCCATTGGCGCGGATGGCGTCGATGGCCTCATTGAGCTTGTTGACCAGGTCGGTCTCGCCCTTGCGCACGGCAATGCCGGCGCCCGGCCCGAAGATATCGACCGGTTGCGGCGACGGCTGGCCGAGAATCTTGCAGCAGGCGCCATCAGGCGAGTCCAGCCACTGCTGCAGCACGACAACATCGTCCTCGATGGCGTCGAGACGACCATTGGCAAGATCTGCCTGCTCCTCGGGGCTGCTCGGATAACCCTTCACGGTGCTGTCGGTATAGGTCTTCGAGGCATAGTTGAAATGGGTGGTCGTGGTGGCGACACCGATGGTCTTGCCGGCGAGATCGGCCTTGGTCACGCCCTTCAGCGTCGAGTCTTTGGGCACGGCGAGCGCCGACGGGGTGTTGTAGTATTTGTGCGAGAAGTCGACCTTCTCCTTACGCTCCGGCGTGATCGACATCGAAGCGACGATGGCGTCGAACTTGCCGGCCTGAAGTGCCGGAATGATGCCGTCCCAATCTTGGGCGACGAAGGTGCACTTGACCTTCATCTGATCGCAAAGCGCCTGGGCGATGTCGATGTCGAAGCCGACGAGCTTGCCGTCGGAGGTCAGGTTGTTGAAAGGGGGGTAGGCGCCTTCGGTGCCGATCCGCAGGGTCTTTTCCTGGGCCTGGGCTACGCCGAGCGTCAGCAGCGCAGCCGATGCGGCGAGCGCGATACGCAGTGCAATACGCATGATAGTCCTCTCTTTATGGTCCCGGCCGTCGTTCCGAAACGGCTCTGTGGGGCGGTGCTTTTTGACCGCCCGCTGAGGTGATATTCCCACTCTTTCCAAGAAAAAAGCAACTGCAAAACCACCGAAATCGGTAATGGGGTTCTGCCGTTAGGTTACATCTCAAGCAACGAGGCCGGTGGTGCGCTCGATGAAGTCGACTATCGATTTTAGGTCGTCGAGGTCGAATACCGGCAGGCTCTCGTCCGTGACGGCGAAATCCGCGGCGATGGCGACAATATTGGGATCATCAGTTGAAAGCGGCGCCCGGTCTTTCGCCTTCAGCCGCCGCGTTTCGATCTTGCGGTGGGATTCGCGCTTGTAGCCTTCGACCAGCACGATATCGCATGGGGCGAGTCGCGAGAGGATGCCCTCCAGCGGCGGCTCATCCTCGCCGCGCAATTCGTGCATCAGCGCCCAGCGATTGCCGGATACGATCGCCACCTCGGTGGCGCCGGCCTGCCGATGGCGGAAGCTGTCGGCGCCGGGCTTGTCGATGTCGAAATCATGATGGGCATGCTTGACCGTCGAGACCTTCCAGCCGCGCCGCACAAGCTCGGCGACCAGCTTTTCGGTCAGAGTGGTCTTGCCGGAGTTTTTCCAGCCGGTGATGCCGAAGACGCGTCCATTCATGATGCCATGCTCTGCAACAGGCGTCCGGCCTCGGCAAGATCGTCCGGCACATTGATGTTGAAGAAAGGATCGAGCGCGACGGATTGCAGGGCCGGAAATTGCACCTCGACATGGCCGTGGCGCTCGATGAAGGTCGACACCCGCCTGTTATCCTCATCGAGCAGGAAATGCCGCAGGGCGTCGCGACAATCGGTCGACCACAGCGCAAAGGTCGGGTGGAGCCTGCCGGCCGAAGAGGCGACCGCGATCGAACCGGGATGTTCGCCGGCAGCGGCCGCCAGACGGTGGACCAGATCAAGCGGCAGGAAAGGCGTGTCGCCAGCAGCGGTGACGATCGCCTTGCAAGGTGTGCCCGCTGCGGCCCATTCGAGGCCGGTCAGAATGCCGGCAAGCGGTCCGGCAAAGCCTTCGACCGTGTCGGCAAGCACAGGCAGTCCGAAACGGGCAAAGCGTGCCGGGTCGCCATTGGCGCTCAGCACCAAGGTTTCGATCTGCGGCCCAAAGCGCGACAGGACCTGGTCAAGTACGCTGCCGCCGCCAAGCGGCAACAGGCTCTTGTCGCCGCCTCCCATCCGCCTCGACTGGCCTCCGGCCAGGACGATCCCTGCAATATCTCGTCTCATGCATCGAGCCTGTACGCCAGCCGCCGGAAATCACAAGACCTGGCTAGATTCCATCCGGCGCCATGGCCGGCCCGGTCGTTTCGGCGACAATCCTCCGCCGACCGACCACCCGCTCGCGATAGAGCGCATAGAGACCCGAGCATACGACGATTGTTGCGCCGACAATCATTGGCATGTCCGGTATGTCGCCGAAGACCAACAGGCCAAGCAGGATGGACCAGAGGAGTGCGGTGTAGCGGAACGGCGCGATGAAGGAGATTTCGCCCGAGCGCATCGCCATGATGATGAACTGATAGCCGATGAGCACGAGCACGGCCGCCAGCGCCAGCAGCGCCGTGCTGTTGCCGGTCATCGGCGCCCAACCGCCCATCGGTGACAGCAGCAACGCGCCGACGATGGTCATTGCCAGTGCGGTGGCGGTCGAGACCAGCATCGTCGGAATGGTTTGGGGGATGCGCTTGGTGGCGAGATCGCGCACGGTGCAGCAGGCAACGCTGGCCAACGCCCAAAGGGAATATAGGCTGAAGCCGTCGAAGCCCGGCCGGACGATGACCATCACGCCGGCAAAACCGGCGGCGATTGCCAGCCAGCGCCGCCAGCCGACCGTTTCGCCGAAAAACAGCGCGGCACCCATGGTCACCGCCAGCGGCAGCGCCTGAAGAACGGCTGACACACTGCCGATCGGCAAATGGGCAAGCGCCACGAGAAATGACACGGTGCCGCCTGCTTCACCCAGGACGCGGATTGCCACCAGCGGCTGCAGCATCTGGCGCGGCCGCAAAAGCGCGCCACGTTGCCAGGCCAGCAGGCCGACGAAGAGCGAGGCAAATGCCCCTCTGATCAGCATGACCTGCGCCATGTTCATCGACTGCGAAGAATATTTGGTGATGGCGTCGTTGAGCGTGAAGCCAACCATCGCCACCATCATGAACAATGCGCCGCGAAGATTTGGAGAAAGGGGCAAGACATCTACCGGTTGCTTAGGCAAGCAAGCCTGTAACAGCCCACCACGAAACAGCAACGGCAAAGGGCTGGGCCAGGACCGCGGCATCCGTCATTGCCTGCCTGAAATCACGTCCCGGATTCGGCACGCCTCCGGCCGAGAGGCGGCTTTGCCTCCCGGAAGCTGTACAGGCGCGGCGGTGTCTATTTCTTCGGCGTCAGTATCTCGGTGCCATTGCCTTCCTTGCCGGCGATGGTCCACAGGCCATGCAGCGACCCGTCATCCTCGACCTTGTAGACGACGAGGCCGATATCCTTGCCCATGACATAGCCGGCGGAGAACGCATCGTCATTGCGCATGCAGATGCCGTCAGACGCAGAACCGCCGGTCTCCCAGTGGATCGCGCAGGTCGTCCCGCTGGTCAGCGTGATCGTGGCTTCGCCATCATATTTCGATCCGTCGAAGTTGGTGCCGGCGACGGTGTAGGTGCCACCGATCGACTGGGCTGCCGCGGGCAGGGCCGTGAGGCCAAGCAATGCAAGAGAAAGAATGAGTTTGCGCATGATTTATTCCCCCTGTGAGCGACGATTCCGCTACGGGGAAAGCTAGGCCGGAACATGCTGTCGGTAAATCGGGCAACCGTCTGCGGATCAGACTTTTTCTGGGATGTGACCGAAAATGCTCATGGCCCCTTGAGGCTGCCGGCGATAGCTCCGACCAGCGGGTCATATTTCGACTTGAACGATGCTGGATATTCGATCCAGACGGTGTGGATGACGTCCTCCTTTCCGAACACGCATCGCTCATAGAAGATTTTGTCGCCCTTGGTACCCGACAGCACAGCCCAGTTCCTGCCCGTCTTGCTGTAGGTGACCTTGTGACCCGGCTCGGTGCTCGCTTTTTCCTCTTCCACGACGCTCTCGGGCGTAGCGTCGCCGGCGTTGTAGCTGCCGTAACAGGCGACGCTGGCGCCATCGGCGCTAAGCCACTGTAGGCCATCGCCATTCTCCGGCTCAGGCATGCGCTTGCTGAAAATTTGGTCCGGGAAGGTGCATACGGTGCCGAAGCGCGCGTTGACATAGGTGAACGGCTTGGCGATTGCCGCTGTTGTGATAATGGTCGCCAAGGACATCGCTGTTGTCAGCGACGATAAGCCGACTCGATAAAGACACAGCATGATGCCCCCTTGGCTTGTCACCAAAGACAATCTTGCACCAAATCGGAGAAAAAATCAGCCGCCAGTGACGCTCATATGCCGTGACACCGATGGGCGGCTGGTGCGGCGGTCGATGATGAAGTCATGGCCTTTTGGCTTGCGGCCGATGGCCTCGTCGATCGCGTCGGCGACCAGTTCGTTGCCTTCGGATGCGCGCAAGGGCGAGCGCAGGTCCGCCGCATCTTCCTGGCCGAGGCACATATAGAGCGTGCCGGTGCATGTCAGCCGGACGCGGTTGCAGCTCTCGCAGAAATTATGCGTCATCGGCGTGATGAAGCCGAGCTTTCCGCCGGTCTCGGCGACGTGGACGTAGCGGGCCGGGCCGCCGGTCTTGAAGGGAATGTCGTTCAGCGTGAACTGGCGCTCCAGCGAAGCGCGCAGCAGCGACAGCGGCAGATACTGGTCGGTGCGGTCGGCGTCGATCTCGCCCATCGGCATGGTTTCGATGACGGTCAGGTCCATGCCGCGGCCATGCGCCCAGCGCATCATGTCGGGCAGTTCGGCGTCGTTGAAATCCTTCAGCGCCACCGCGTTGAGCTTGACCTTCAGCCCGGCCGCCTGCGCGGCATCGATGCCTTGTATGACCTTGTCCAGATGGCCCCAGCGGGTGATTTTGTGGAACTTGTCGGCATCGAGTGTGTCGAGCGAAACGTTGATGCGCTTGACGCCGCAATCGGCAAGCTCCACGGCGAAGCGCGACAGTTGCGAGCCGTTGGTTGTCAGCGTCAGCTCTTCCAGCGCGCCGCTGTCGAGGTGACGCGAGATCTGACGCACCAGATGCATGATGTTCTTGCGCACCAGCGGCTCACCACCGGTGAGGCGCAGCCTTTTGACGCCCTTTTCGATGAAGACGGTGCAGAGCCGGTCCAGCTCTTCCAGCGACAACAGGTCCTTCTTCGGCAGGAAGGTCATGTCCTCGGCCATGCAATAGGTGCAGCGGAAATCGCAGCGGTCGGTGACCGACACTCTGAGATAGCTGATCGTGCGACCGAAGGGGTCGATCATGTTCATATTCGAGCGTTTCCGTAACCGTTACCGGCGTCGTTATATACAGCTATGTGATACGATCCAGCCCGCCATTCAAGATACCGCTTCTCGGTCTTTGGTAACATCCCGGAGCCGACACGGTATGTCGGTCCGCTCATCAGGACTTTTCCCATTCGGCGAAGCGGCGTAGGGAAGGGCAATCGATACGGGATCAAGCAGCATGACCGCACCAAAAGAACTCAGGGTCTCCAAGGACCGCAAACTGCTGTCGGTCACCTTTCCCAATCACCACCCGTTCGAACTGCCGGCCGAGCTGTTGCGCGTTGCCTCGCCATCGGCCGAGGTGCAGGGTCATTCGCCTGAGCAGCGGGTGACGGTTCCCGGCAAGCGCAATGTAGCCATCCTGAAGATCGAGCCGGTCGGCAACTATGCGGTGCGCATCACCTTCGACGATTTTCACGACACCGGCATTTTCACCTGGAACTATTTGCACACGCTCGGCCACGAGAGAGATGAGCGCTGGAAAGCCTATCTGGCGGAGCTTGCGGAAAAGGGATTGAGCCGAGACCGCTAAACTCATGCCGTCGCTGTCGTCAAAACGTCATCGATGTGGAGTAGCGCCGGCAAAGGTTCGGAGACGAAACGATGTCGCTCATCACCACGGTCGAACAGCTTGAGGCACTCTATGGCGTGCCAGGCGAAGCCTCACTGGTCAAGGAACTCGACCACGTCATTCCCGAATATGCCGCCTTCATCGAAGCCTCGCCCTTTGTCGCGCTGGCCACCAGCGGCCCGGAGGGACTGGATTGTTCGCCGCGCGGCGATCTCGCCGGCTTCGTGCGCATCGTTGATCCCAAGACGCTGATGATGCCGGACCGGCGCGGCAACAATCGCGCCGATTCGCTACGGAACATCATCAGGGATCCGCGTGTCGGCCTCTTGTTCCTGGTGCCGGGCTCCGGCACGACGCTGCGCATCAACGGGCGAGCCCATATCACCACCGATGCCGAACTTTGCGCGTCCTTCATGGTCGACGGCAAGGTGGCGCGCTCGGTGACCGTCATCGATATCGATTCAGTCTACTTCCAGTGCGCTCGGGCCATCGTGCGGTCGGAACTTTGGAATCCGGCCAAACATGTCGATCCGAAATCGCTGCCGACGCCTGGAAAAATCCTGGAAATCACCAGCCGAAAAAACATCGACGGCGAAACCTACGACAAGGAATGGCCGGAGCGGGCGAAGAAGACGATGTGGTGAGCGGACGCCTGGCCGAAACGGCGCTTACGCCTCCTTCAGCACCTCATAGATCTTGCGCATCTGTTCGCCGATCATGTCGCATTGTTCCGGCGTCGACTGGCTCATCGCTTTCTCGATCAGCGCCATATGCACTTTCAGCGCCTGCATCAGCAGCGCCTCGCCGGCTTCGGTCAAGGTGAGCCGCAGGATGCGCTTGTCCTTCTCATCGCCATCGCGGCGCAGCAGGCCACGCACCTCCAACTGCGGCAACAGCATGGTGATGTTGGAGCGGCCGACGAGCAGCTTGCGGGCAAGGTCGTGCTGCGACATGCCGGGATGGCGATAGAGGTTCATCAGCACGTCGAGCTGCGCCGGCTTCAGGTCCAGCGGCGCGAGTTTCACCGCCAGCGTGCGCTCCAGCACATGGCAGGCGCGCGCCACCGCGACCCAGTTGCGAAAACGCGGGTTGTCCCAAGGTAACTCTTGTTTATTGTTCATCTTTGAACTATTATGTTCATGCTTGAACGTATGGATGGATTCTCACTATGGCATCAATCGGGCTGAAGGTCATCCGGAGCGTATTTGGTGCGGCCGAACATATTGCGCCACGCATCAGCGGGCGCGCGGCTTTCGAACTGTTCTGCCGTACGCCGAGCACCAAGGCGCTGACCGACGGTGAGCGCCGCGCCATCGGCCGCGCCGCGGAGTTCATGACCGAGGCGCGCCATCATCGGCTGAAGACCAAGACCGGCTGCGTCATGGTGCACGAATTCCGGCCGGAGTCGGGCAGGGCGGCTGCCGGCACCGTGCTTGTCGTCCATGGCTGGCGTTCGCGCACCGAATATATGCGCGCCTTGATCGAGGGCTATCGTGCGGCCGGCTACAGGGTCGTTTCCCTTGACCTGCCGGGCCATGGCCATTCGCATGGCCGACACCTGAACATCGTCAATGCGGTCGAGGCCATACGGGTCGCCGGCGAATGGTTCGGTCCGTTCGTGGCAGCGGTTGGACATTCCTTCGGTGGCGCCGTTGCCGCCAATGCCATCGCCGGTTCGGTCAAGAACATCCCGCCGCTGGCCGCCAGGCGCCTTGTGCTGATCGCAGCACCGAGCTCCTTGCCGGCGATCTTCGCGGACTTCAGCCGCATGCTCAATGTCGGGCCGCGCTCGCAAGTCGCCATGGCGGACCGTGTCGAACATCTGTCCGGCCGGCCGCTGCATGAATTCACCGGCGACCGCCAGCTTGCCCAGGCGCCCGTGCCGACCCTGGTCATCCACGCGCCGGATGATCGCGAAGTGCCGGCCGAGCACGCGAAACGCTACGCTGGCGCTGGCGATCATGTGCGGCTGCACTGGGCCGATGGGCTCGGCCATCGCCGCATTCTTGCCGACAAGGGTGTGGTCGAACGCGCCGTTGCCTTCGTAGCGGACACCGCGAGCCGTCATTGCTGCATTGAGCCGCAATCCTCGTTCTATGCATGTCATTGTCTCAAAAACCGGGACCACTTTTGAGCGACATGCATGGGGCTATTTCTTCTTCTCGCCGGGCTCGACGGGCAGTCCGGCCGCCTTCCAGGCGGTGTAGCCGCCAAGGATGTGCTTGACCGGCGCAAGTCCCATATCCTGCGCCGTCTTGGTGGCCAGCGCTGAGCGCCAGCCGCCGGCGCAGAAGAAAACAAAACTCTTGCCCGAGGCAAAGAACGGCTTGTGATACGGACTTTCGGGATCGATCCAGAATTCCAGCATGCCGCGGGTGACATGTTTGGCGCCGGGGATTTTCCCGTCGCGCTCCACCTCGCGCGGATCGCGCAGGTCGACGAAGATTGTACCTTCGTCGTCGAGCAATCCGGACGCTTCCTCCGGTGAAACCACTTCGATCTCGGCGTTGGCTTCGTCCAGCAGTTCGCGATACCCCTTTTTCACCCTCTCGTCCCTCCCGGCCGCCACTTGGTTTGCGGCAGGTCGAATTTCGAGCACAACGGCCGGCGTTTGTCACGCCGCACCAGTAGGCCATTGTCCGGCAGGCAGTCGTTGCCGCGGCCATGCATCCACGGCAGCCGTCACGATGTTGTGAAACCGTTCTGCAACAGGCTTGCCGAAATTTATGAAAGCTTAACGAAATCGGTATGAATCGGTATAGTCACGCCTTACATCCGCCATGCGGTGAGCGAGACGTCTAGCGTGCGGAACGGGAACCGGTTGCGACCGGAGCGGGTGATCCATGAAATTCCTCGGTAAAAATGCAACCGCAATGCCGCTGATGGCGATCGCGGTAACGCTCGCCCTGGGCGCGCCCCAGGCAGGCGCGCAAGGGCTGTTCGACATGCTGTTCGGCGGCGGCATCAAGCACCAGCCGGAGGGCGAGTTTCCGCCTCCTCCACCGAAGCACAGACCCAAAGCCCCGGCCGGTGGCGGCGGTGTGAAGATCAGCGGCCCGTCCTACTACACCTACAAGGCCGACAAGCTGGTGCGCGTCGACTTCTCGACGCTGTCCACGGCACCGCAGCCAGCGACGGCGCAGGACGCCGCGTTCGTTCCGTCGGCAACAGGGGCTGCTTTCCATGACGCCATTGCCGGTCTCAGCGACTATGAACTCTACGCGGAACCCGACATCGCCAAGGCATTGATCGCCTACTACTCGGCCAATCCGGATTTCATCTGGGTGAACGGAACCAGCCCCAACAGCCGCGCGCAGGACGCGGTGCGCGTGCTTGGCGAGGCAGCGAGCTATGGCCTGACGCCCGCCGACTATACGGTCGAAGTGCCCGCCACCAGCGCGTCGTCGTCCGACACCAATGCGCAAGTGAAAGAGTTCGTCCGCTTCGAGATGGCGCTGTCGGCCCGGGTGCTGCGCTATGCCCGTGATGCCCAGAACGGCCGCGTCGATCCCAACCGGATGACCGGTTACTATGATTTCCCGGCAAAGCCGATCGACCTGGTGGGCGTGCTGAAGACATTGGCGCATACGCAGGAAGTGCGCACCTATCTCGAATCGCGCCATCCGCAGAATGCTGAATACCAGGCGCTGCGCGTTGAGTTGGAATCGCTGCAGGCGAGCGCCGAAAACGAGATCGTCGTCGATCCCAAGCTGCTGCTGAAGCCGGGCGAAACCAGCCCGGAACTGCCGAAGCTGCTGACGCTGATCGCACGCAGTCTCGATGACGACATGGGCGGCACCTATGGCGAGATGCTGTCGCGGCTGGCGACCAGCGAGGTCTACGTCCCCGAACTGGTTCCGCTGATCAAGGCGGTGCAGGTGAAGGAAGGCATGAAGGGCGACGGCGTCATCGGTCCGCGCACCGTTGCCTTGCTGGCCGGCACGTCGAAGGCCGACAGGCTGCTCAAGGTGCAGGTGGCGCTGGAGGAACTGCGTTGGCTGCCTTCCGATCTCGGCAGCCCGCGCGTCTTCATCAACCAGCCGGCGTTCACCGCCAGCTACATCGACAATGGCCAGGAGCAGTTGAAGACGCGCGCCGTCGTCGGCCGGGTCACCAACCAGACGGCTTTCTTCTACGACCAGATCAAGCAGGTCGACTTCCATCCCTATTGGGGCGTGCCGCAGTCGATCATCGTCAACGAGATGCTGCCCAGGTTGCGCAGCGATCCCGGCTATCTTGACCGGGCCGGCTACGAGGTGACGGATGCGCGCGGCAAGCGCATTCCGTCGTCGGCGGTCAACTGGGGCGCTTATGGCGCCAACATTCCCTACAATGTGCGCCAGCAGCCGAGCGAGGCCAATGCGCTGGGCGAGTTGAAGATCCTGTTCCCCAACAAGCACGCGATCTACATGCACGACACGCCGCAGAAATCGTTCTTCAAGCAGGATATGCGGGCGCTCAGCCATGGCTGCGTGCGCCTGCAGGATCCGCGCGGCATGGCGGCGGCCGTGCTTGGCACCTCGGTCGACTATATCGCCGAGAAGCTGAAGCACGGACATTCGACCGAGGACGTGACGCGCAAGATCCCGGTCTATGTCGCCTATTTCACCGCATGGCCCGACATGTCCGGCAAGGTCGAGTATTTCAACGACGTCTACGACCGCGATTCGCGGCTGAAGCAGGCCCTGGACGCCACCGAGGCGGTTCGTTCGCCGTCGAGCTGAGCGCAGCATTTTCGCATCTGGAGCGGTTCAACGTCCGATCGTTGAACTGCTTTTTATCGTTCCGACAGAGGACGCCGGAAACCGGCGTCCCGACCGGCAATCAGCCAGTAGATGAGCCCTGCAACAAGGCCGGCAGCAGCGATGATGCCGATGTCGGCCCAGCGCTCCGGATTCATGTCCTCGGTCGGAGTAGGCCAGATCAGGAAGAAGCCGCCGGCCGCAGCCGCCGCGCCAAAGAGCATGTGCAGCAGGACATTGCGCAACGAAAAGAATTCGGCAATCAGCGCGAAGATCAGGGTCTGCAATCCCGTTATGACGATTGTCACGAAGTATATGAACATGCCGAGTGGTGGCACCACCAGCGCCGCGAGCGGCGTGACGACGGCAAAGCCGAAATACTCAGGCGCGTTGGGCAGGGCACTGAGCGTGGCGTAGATTGCCACCACGGCGATCAGTCCGACCAGCACGGCCACAAGATAGCCGGCTAACATCATCAATATACGTTTAATCACGTGTTTTGCCGTCGCCATGCCCATACCCCCGTCCGGCGCACTCAACCAGTCCAGTCAGCCATCAAAGCACGGCTGACGCAAGGGGAGGCACAAGCGGGCTGCTTTGGCGGCTTTCGTGGATCACGAAGCAGTCTGATCAGGCGCCGCCACACAGATGTTCCGAATCCGGCAGGGCCCAACTGCCCTTGGCGACCAGGTCGAGGGCGTAAAAAACTCGGCCGCGGTCGTCGTCTTTGGGGCAATCCCTGGGAATGGCGATCAGGCACATCTCGACGGGTTCGCCGACCTTCGAGGCGACGAGGCCAGGCTCGCGATCATAGGAGACAGACCCGCCGCCATTGGTGAAGGTGGCTGCGCTGCCGCCCTCAGGCGGGGCCGTTTCCAGCGGGTCGTCTCCAAGCCGCGTGGTCAGCGTCTTGATATGCGTGGTCGCACATTGCCCGACGGCCGAGGGCAGGGGCTGATCGCGGTTGTCGGGGTTGCGCGCAGCGGCATCCAGCGCCTTCTTGCCGATCAGCGCGATGTTATAATCCTGCACCCATGAAGGCGCATTGCCATAGGTCTGCAAAGCGTTGTTGAGCGCGCTGACGATGCAGGCCGTATCGCCCTTGCAGGCGTTGCGGTCGGCAATCAGCCCGCGGGCAATCTTGCGCTTGTCGCCGCCGAATGCCGGCTCGAAATCCTTGTAGGCCTTGGCAACCAGCAGATCGATGGCCGACAGCTGCGGATCTGCGCAGATAGCCTTCTCCGCCGGCAGGCTTGCCTTGGCGCAGTCGAAGGACGGCCCCTCGGCCCGCGCCGGCGCGGCTCCAAGGATGCTGCCGGCCAAAATGGTAGCAAGCACCAGCATGACATCGGTTCGAACGGAAAATCGCATGACGGCCCCCAAGCCAACAGGCGCTGCCCCGCGCCTGACATGCATATCATACTCCAAGGATGGACATTTTGCGGCGGGGCCGGCTAGCGATCGAAGCGTCCGGTGAAATGTCCGCCGAGGCGTCTATTTTGGCTCGGCTGTCACCGGATCATAGGTGATCTCGACCTTCGCCTTGTCCGAGGTGTAGTAGGTGACGGTGTAGGCGTCTTTGTCCCAGTCGACCTCTTTCACATAGCGAAAGCCGTCGCGCTGCTCGACCTTGGCGAGGATCTCCGACAGCTTCTTGGCATTGGGCGGCGGCAGAGGCGCTTCATCCGCGGCAAAGGCCGGCCCCGCGGCGATAAGAACGGCGACGCTGGTCACCAGCAGAACTCTGGACATGGCTTTCCCTCAAGTTTCGGTCGACAGAAACTCGTTGGTGCTCCGGTTTGTTCGGTATCTGAAATGCGGGACCATTCAGTCCATCGATTTGCAGATGCCCGGAAGAAAAAATCCGCCAAAAAACCACGATGCGCCGCTTCACTATTCGTTGCCATATTGCTGGCGGTTCACTTGGGGGTCCATATGCGCACGCGTCATGTCGTCATGCTTGCACTGTCAGTGCTTTCCATCCCGGCCGTTTCCATGCCCGTGCAGAAAGCCAGGGCGCTGGAACCTGAAAAATACACGGTCTACTGCGCGAACGACCACATCGAAGTGTCGTTCTGGGATCTCGACCAGATGAAGGTGCGGAACGGCTCCGACGTCTGCCAGTTCCAGAGCTATACGAGCTACAGCAGCGCGCTGAATTTCGCCCAGAAGAATTTTGGTGGGGAAGGGGCGAGTTGTAGTTGCTAGCGGTGCTGGCCTTGAGTGCATTTTCAGGAAGGTAGATGGTGGGCGATGCAGGGATTGAACCTGCGACCCCACCCGTGTGAAGGGTGTGCTCTCCCGCTGAGCTAATCGCCCGCTCGTTGCCCGAAGGCCAAGCGAGCCGCGATATAAGGGAGGCAGGCCGGTTGAGTCAAGGCGCTGTCTGGCGTTCTTCCGAGGACCGGATTGCCGCACTTTCGAGTCTGTTTCCGGCGGGACGCCGGCCGCGTCCGATCAGTATCCTGCGGCGGCGTTGATCAGCTTCTCCGCCAGATCCAGCGTCAGCGCGTCGAAATGCGAAATCACCGCCGAGGGCTCGAATTCACGGACATGGCGGTCGGTGTAGCCGAAATCGACGGCGACGACGGGAATGCCGGCAGCCTTGGCGGTGTCGATGTCGGTTTGCGAATCGCCGACCATCAGCGCGCGGTGCGGATCGCCGCCGGCCCGTTTGATGGTTTCTATCAGGTGGCGCGGATCGGGCTTGCGGAACGCGAACGTGTCCTGGCCGGCGATCGCGGCGAAATGCCTGGTCAGGCCGAGCGCTTCGATCAACGCCAGCGAGTTGGCCTCGTATTTGTTGGTGCAGATAGCCAGGAGATAGCCCGCCTTCTCGAAGCGTGCGATCGCCTCGGTGACGCCGGGGTAGGGACGGGATTTGCCGGGAATGTTGTCGGTGTAGTGATCGAGGAACAGTTTTAGCAGCCGGTCATGTTCGTCGACATCGAGCAAGCGCTGCTGGGCGGCGTGCGCCCGCTCTATCATCACCCGGCCGCCATGGCCGACGAAGCGCTTGAAGCCGGCTTCGTCGACGGCCTGGAGTTCGCTGGCGGCAAGGCTGTGGTTGAGGCTGTCGAGCAGGTCCGGCGCCGTGTCAACAAGCGTTCCGTCGAGGTCGAACACGATGATCGGGCCGGTCATGATCCATCCTGCGCAGGTTTGTGCATCGGCAGGCGATAGCGGCTGCGGCGCGTCAAGGCAAGCAGAGCGGTGGATGGCGGCCCAAGGGCTTTGACCACGGTCAAAGGCTTTGACCCGGCCGGCAAAAATGCTAGGAGCCCGGACCACTCAGTTTCATGCATGTCGTTTTCCCAAAACCGAGGTCACATTTGGGCGACATGCATTAGGTTCCGGGGCAGCAAGCGGCATGGATGCAAGACAGTTGAAGGTCGAGGCCGCGCGGGCCGCCCTTGCCCATGTCAGTGACGGCATGCGGCTCGGCATCGGCACCGGCACCACGGCGGAAGAGTTCGTGCGCCTGTTGGCCGACAAGGTCGCCACCGGCATGACTGTCATCGGTGTGCCGACCTCGGAGCGCACCGCAGTACTGTGCCGCGAGCTTGGCGTGCCACTGTCGACGCTGGAGGAAACGCCCGAGCTCGATCTCACCGTCGACGGCGCCGATGAAGTCGATCCGGAACTGACCCTGATCAAGGGCGGCGGCGGCGCGCTGCTGCGCGAGAAGATCGTGGCCGCGGCCTCGCAACGCATGATCGTCATTGCCGACCGGTCGAAGATGGTCGAGACGCTCGGGCGTTTTCCGCTGCCGATCGAAGTCAACCAGTTCGGCCTGCGCGCCACCGAGATCGCGATAGCCGCGGCGGCTGCAAATCTCGGCCTTTCCGGTCCGATTACATTGAGGATGACGGGAGGCCAGGCTTTTGTTACAGACGGCGGCCATTTTATCCTCGATGCATCTTTTGGCCGCATTCCGGATACAAGAGCGCTTTCGAATGCTCTCCATGCCATTCCGGGCGTGGTCGAGCATGGTCTTTTCATCGGGCTGGCGTCAGCGGCCATCATCGCCGGCGGCGACGGTATCCAAACCGTCCATGCCGCCCGAAAACCAGGGAGTTCTACCGATCATGATGTTGCATAACCGGGTTCGCGGCCTTTGCGTCGTTCTGGCGGCTTCGGCCGTTTTCGCCTTGTCGTCGCCGGCGTTTTCGCAGGACGTCACCGATTCGCACCTGAAGGCGGCGCGGGCGGCGGTCGCGGCGATCCATGCGACCGACCCGTTCGACGGCATCCTGCCGCAGGCGGCGGCCGCGCTCGAATCGCAGCTCATCCAGAAGAACCCGGACATGCAGGAGCTGATCAGCAAGACCGTCAATGAGAAGGCGCTGGCGCTGGCCTCGCGCCGCGCCGATCTCGAAAAGGAAGCAGCCCTTGCCTATGCGAAGGTGTTTTCAGAGAAGGACCTCAATGACATCGCAACTTTCTACAGCTCCGACGCTGGCAAGAAGCTGCTTGACAGCGGTCCGACTGTGACGCGTGAATTGGTCAAGGCAGCCGACATCTGGCAAAATGGCGTCGCCCGAGATCTCGCCCAGCAGGTCGGCCAAACGCTGGCGGCCGCCGCCAAGGCTGCGGCGCCTGCTCCGGCTGCGCCCGCCGAGGACGCCGCTCCGGCCGACAATTCAGCTCCGGCTGATGGCGCGGCTCCGGCCGATGGCGCCGCACCCGCCGACGGTTCGGCTCCCGCCGACGGCACGCAGAACTGATCCTGCGTTTTCAAATCCGGCCTTGCGGCCATCTGTGAAGCCCGGCTCGCCCGGGCTTTTCTTTTGGCCCTTGGCGGCCTACCTGTCACTCTCATTTTCCGACATTCAAGGAGCCGCGTCATGGCCGATTATGACTACGATCTCTTCGTCATCGGCGGCGGCTCGGGCGGGGTGAGGGCGGCGCGCGTCGCCGCGGCACTCGGCAAGCGCGTCGGTATCGCCGAGGAATACCGTTTTGGCGGCACCTGCGTCATCCGCGGCTGCGTGCCGAAGAAGCTCTATGTTTACGCCTCGCAATTTCCGGAGCATTTCGCAGACGCTGCCGGCTATGGCTGGACGGTGCCGGAAGCCAGTTTCGACTGGCGCACACTGGTCGCCAACAAGGATCGTGAAATCAGCCGGCTGGAGGCGATCTACAAGAAAAATGTCGAGGGCGCCGGTGGCGAGACCTTCCATTCGCGGGCTATGATCGTCGACCCGCACGTGATCCATCTTCTGGCCGAGGACCGCACCGTTACCGCCGACCAGATCCTGATCGCGACCGGCGGCCGGCCGGCGGCGCATCCAGCGCTGCCCGGCCATGAATACTGCATTTTCTCCAATGAGGCTTTCGACCTCAAGGAGCTGCCGAAGGCGATCATGATCGAGGGCGGCGGCTATATCGCGGTCGAGTTCGCCAACATCTTCCACGGCCTTGGCGTCGACACCACGCTGGTCTATCGCGGCAAGGAGATCCTCAGCCGCTTCGACATGGATCTGCGTCGTACGCTACACGAGACCATGGAGAAGAAAGGCATCAAGATACTTTGCCATTCGGTGTCCGAGGGGGTGCGCAAGCGGCCGGACGGCCGGCTCGACGCCCTTCTTTCCAGTGGCCAGACGCTGACAGTGGACCAGGTCATGCTGGCCATCGGGCGCATCCCCAACACCGAGAATATGGGCCTGGAAGGCATCGGCATCGAGATGAGCGCGGCCGGCGCGATCAAGGTCGACGATTATTCCCGCACCAACATCGACAACATCTGGGCGATCGGCGACGTCACTAACCGCGTGCAGCTGACGCCGGTGGCGATCCATGAAGCGATGTGCTTCATCGAGACGGCATTCAAGGATAACCCGACCGCGCCGGACCACGAGACGATCGCGACCGCGGTCTTCTCACAACCGGAAATCGGTACGGTTGGCCTGTCGGAAGACGAAGCCGTGAAGCGTTTCGCCGATATCGAGATCTACCGCGCCAGCTTCCGGCCGATGCGGCATACGCTGTCGGGCCGCGACGAGAAGATGCTGATCAAGCTGGTGGTCGATGGCGCGTCCCGCAAAGTGCTCGGCGCACACATATTGGGGCCGGATGCCGGCGAAATGGCGCAGCTGCTCGGCATTCCGCTGAAGGCCGGACTGACCAAGGATGACTTCGACCGCACCATGGCCGTGCACCCGACCGCGGCGGAGGAACTCGTCACCATGTACAAGCCGACATATCGGGTGAGAGACGGCGTGCGCGTCTGACCTTTCGCCTGCCGCAGAGGGGAGCATCAATGTCCGTGACCGCCGGCGCCGCAGCGCTTGATCGTGGCTTTGGCGGACGTGTCAATCAGGTCGTCGACAGGGCGATCGAGGAGGGACGCGTCGTCGGCGCGGTGATCCTTGTCGCCCGGCACGGTGAAGTCCTTTATAGGCGCGCCGCCGGCCTCGCCGACCGCGAAACGAACAAACCGATGGCGACGGACGCGATCTTCCGGCTTGCGTCGGTGACTAAACCCGTCGTCGCAACAGCCGCACTTGCCCTTGTCGAAGCCGGCGTCATCCGCCTCGATGATCCCGTGACAAAATTCATCCCGGAATTCCAGCCGAAACTGGCAGATGGGAGCGAACCCGTCATCACCATCCGCCAGTTGCTGACGCATACTGCGGGGCTGGACTATGGTTTTCGTCAGGCGGCGGATGGGTCTTATCATCGCGCGGATGTTTCCGACGGTCTCGACCAGCCCGGCCTCTCCATGGCCGAGAATCTCGAGCGCATCGCGTCGGTGCCGCTGTCCTATGTCCCGGGAACGGGATGGAGCTACTCGGTGGCGATGGATGTTCTGGGGGAAGCGATGGCGAGAGCCACTGGTGCCTCCTTGCCGGAATTGGTCGATCGCCTGGTTGTCCAACCGCTCGGCATGCATGACGCGGCCTTTGCCGTACGCGATCGATCCCGGCTGGTGACGCCTTACGCCGACGGACCCGGCAGGGCTATCTCGATGGGCGCGCATCATCGCGTGCCGTTCGGCAACGGCGCCATCTCATTCTCGCCCGGGCGTGTCTTCGATCCCGCTTCCTTCGCCTCGGGCGGAACCGGCATGAACGGCACCGCCGGCGATGTCCTCAAGCTGCTCGAGGCGTTGCGTTCGGGCGGCGCGCCGGTCATCCGCCCCGAGACGGCCGCGGCGATGACCACTGATGCGATACCAAGGCTGGAAACCACCATGCCTGGCTGGGGCTGGGGGCTCGGATTTGCCGTCCTTCGTGACCCGATCTCCGCGTCGACGCCTCAAAGTGCCGGCACATGGCGCTGGGGTGGCGTTTACGGTCATTCGTGGTTCGTGGATCCGGCATTGGAGCTGACGATGTTGGCGCTGACAAACACGGCCATCGCCGGCATGACCGGCGCCTTCCCCGATGCACTCCGCGACGCCATCTATGGCAGGCAGGCCTAGGACGGCCGCCGGCCATGGCCAGCGGCGGAGACCGTTGACGCTGCTACAGCAGCGTGCCGCGCAGGATCACCAGCGCCACCGAGAAATAGATCACCAGCCCGGTGACATCGACCAGTGTGGCAACAAACGGCGCCGATGCGCTGGCCGGGTCGAAGCCGATGCGCTTCAGGGCAAATGGCAGCATAGACCCTGACAGGGAGCCAAAGGTTGACGATGCCGACCAGTGCCGCGCCGACGGTCCTGGCGATCAGATCGCCGACTGCCGTTCTACCCGGCAAGTCGCGGTGAAATCACCGTTATTTCTGCTTCAGCCGACGCGAGAAACGCAGCCATTTGTCCTCTACCGGCCGTGGCTGCGCCAGGATCGTGGTGAGTTCGACAGGCAGCGTCGGAACCAGAGGCTTCTTGGTGGCGACGCCGTCGGCGATCAAGACGATCGAGTGGTAGAACTCGGTACCGGCAGCCGATCGCGGCGCCACCGCTTCGTGCATGACGCTGATCACCGTGACATCGGGGCAGTTGTCCTTGATCGCCTGATGGAAGGCAATCTTGCCCTCAGGGTCGAGCGCACCGGTCGCTTCATCGAGGAACAGCAGTCCCGGCTGCTGCAGAATGATGCGGGCCACCACCAGCTTCTGCTTCTGGCCACCCGACAGGACCTGATCCCAGCTTTTGCCCTCGCGGCTTTCATTGGCCATTTGTTCGATGAAGTCGCCGAGACCAGCCTTGTGCAGCGCGGACGCGACCTGGGCATCGCCATGATCATGTTCGGAGCCCGGCAGGCAGACCAGCTGTTTCAGCGACACCTGCGGGAGCTTGACCTCCTGAGCGGCATAAAAACTCTTCACCTCGTCAGGGAAGACGATGGTGCCGTGGCCGTAGGGCCAGAGGCCGTTGATCGCCTTGATCAGCGAAGTCTTGCCGCAACCGGATTCGCCCTTCAGGAAAGTCCACTCGCCGCGCCGGAAGCGCAAATTGGCGGTACTGAGGAAGGGCGTGGCGTCCTCGCCCTGATGCGCCAGTTCGAGCTTCTGGATGGTCAGGCCGAAGACCGGGTTCTGGCTGGCATAGTGGAAGTCGGAACGGCCGGTCTTGCTGTAGAACTCCTGCGGATGCTGAACATCCTCGATCGCATTCGCCAGTTCGGTGACACGCTGGCTGTTGGCGCGTAGCGTCGCGATGGCCGGCATGACGTGGATGAACCACGAGCACTGGCTGATCAGCTGGGCGACCATTTCAGAGCCGGTTATATAGCCTTTGTAGTCCAGGCGATTGTGGATGAACGACACGAGACCGGGACCATAGGCGACGATCCGGGCGCCGATGAAGTTGTAGATCAGCTCGAACGACGTGTAACTGTTGTTGACGACATTGAGCCTGCCCCACGTGCGATCGATGTCGACATAGAGCCGGTCGTGCATCGATTTTTGTACGCCCTCGCCGTGCGAGGCGGCGACATGGAAGCTGCGGCGCAGGAACGTCGTCAGTTCACTGCGGTAGCTGCCCTCGGCCTGCTGCATGCGGATATTCAGCCGCTCGAGCAGGCGCCCAAGCTTGACCGCAATCCAGGTGTTCAGCGGCACGTAAATGGCGACGGCGAGGAAGGCCAGCACTGCGCTGCCATAAGCGCCGAGGAACTCCAGCCCTTTGACCTCGACAGAGGATCCAATCAGATTTTCGCCGATAAAATAGAGCGACGTCGCGACACCCAGAACGCCCATGGCGAGACCGATCGCCCCGCCGGTCATGTCCTTGATCGATTCCTGGATGCGCTGGTCGATGTTGTCGGGCGCCACGATACCGCCGGCCGCCGAACCGTGCTGGGCATGGAAATGCGTATGATTGCCGTCGAGCAGAGCCTGGTTGAACTGGCTGTTCAGCCAACCACGCCATTTTCGGTGCAAGGTTGCAGAGACAAGACCGCGCACGCCGGTAAAGCCGGCATCCTTAAGCACGACCAGCACAACCAATATGCCGGCGTTGGTCAGAATTGCCTGCAGCGGGTTGGTGTTGGCGGCATCGTGGAAGAAGGCGATCGAATTGCCCAACTCGCCCAATGCCACGGCAAACCACACGCCGGCCTTGCTGGAAAGCGCCGTCAGCAGCGCGATGACGACGGTGAGCGTCCAGGCTTCCTTCCAGTGGTCAGACAACCAGTAGGCCTTCATTAGCCCCCAGAAACTGCGCATCGAGGATACCGGCGTCAAATGCGACGGCCGTGCGGCGCCGCGGTGTAGTCTATCCGATACTGACTCCTGCGATCGTTTGCCGATCCGAATCACGATCCCGCCCAAACCTTTTCTTGTTTTGTAACGGATGGTAACACCAATTGATCATTTTCCATTAATTTTTCTAGGGGGCCTGCGGGATTGAAGTGCCGGGCCGTGTCGGCAAGGCAACAGAACGGCCTTTCCGGGGGGGTGCGCGGAAGCCGGCGAAACCGTGATTTACCGCAACGATGTCAGAAGGTTACCAAGCAATTTGTAAGACGCTTCTACCTTCCCCCAGGGAAGGCTCCCACACGATTTTGTGACTCATTCTGGCGTGCCGGGTGGGCGGAATTTTCATTGCGGGCTAACCAAAACTCCCGAAAATCGACCGTCCTTGATGTCTGCTTCCTTGCCATCATCGTCCTTGCCGGAGGCGGAGAAATGACCTGAAATGGTCTTTGCGGCAGGGTCGTACGTTTCGATCACCACTTCGCCGCTCTTGAACCTGACGTGCCCGACCATGGCGCCGGAATCGAGGATGTTGAAGTTGGCGCCATTGGCGGGAAATCCGCCGCCGAACGGGTAGGTGCCGACATAGTCGCCTGGCGTTTTCAGCACCAGCATCGAATTGAATGTCATCGTCGGCGAGCCCTGTTGGGTCCCCGACAGGTTCAGCACCGGTTTGCCTGCCATCTCCAGCGTCGTGCCTTGCGCGAAGGATGCCGTCCACGGCTTGCCGTCGAAACTGGCGGTCATGGCGGCGTCCCCGGCGTTTGCGGCCGATATGAACTGCGGGCCGGCCAGAACCGTGAGGCAAAGCAGCAAGAATGAAACGCGGCCAAGTCCTGTGAGCATTGTGACCATGAACGTCCCCCATCGATCAACCATGCTGGGGACACTAGCGCAGAGCTTGACTGCCGGCGATTCACCAGATCGTCATGCGAAGGGTGCCGTTTGACAAAATACGTAGATGAGGTTGAACCTAGTCCGGGGCTGTCGGCACCAATGCATATCAGGTTCTCTTACAAGGAAGGTTCCCAATGCTTGCACGCGAAGCCGCACCCGCAATCCTGTTGCTTTTCGCGTGGCTGCCTCTGGCGCATGCCGGCGGACAATCCTTTCCGGCAAGTTCGCAAGGGCAAGTCGAGTTCAATGCTCCCTCTGGTAACATCGGCTGTATCTACACGCCGAAAGGCGGCACCAGCACCTATTCACCACAGGACGGCGGTCCGGAACTGAGCTGCTCCCGGATTGAACCAAGCTACGTGACCGTAATCCTCGGCCCAAAAGGCCCGGCCACCCTAATCAAGAACCCCGGTGAACAGAGCTGTTGCAGTGATGGAGACAAGCTCGACTACGGGAACAGCTGGAGCCAGGGGCCGTTCACTTGCCAGTCGTCGACCAAGGGGCTGACCTGCACCGGCAGCAATGGTCACGGGTTCTTCGTCAGCAAAGCCAAGGTGACGGTGCAATAGGCTGCAGCGCCCGCGGAAGCGGCGGCGCTCAGCCGACCTTGTCCAACTCGCCGCGTGCCTTGGCCGCGGCCACCTGGCGGATCGCATCGGCCAGCGTGTCGGCGTCTTGCGCACCCATGACTGCGTATTTGCCTTCGATGAGAAAGCACGGCACGCCTGATATGCCCATGCGCGCCGCCGTGGCGATCTCGGTGCGCACCGCTTCGACATCGGCATCGGTCGGCAGGAGCGTCGCGGCCACGGACGCATCCATGCCGGCCTCACGGGCGGCTTCGACCAGCACGGCATGGTCGCCGATGTTGACGCCCTGCTCGAAATTCAACTGGAACAGGCGACGGACCAGTCTGTTCTGCACGGCTTCGCCGGCGGCACCCGCCCAGCGGATCAGCCGATGCGCATCCAGCGTGTTAGGCGCCACCTTGATGGCGTCGAAGGCAAAGGAAATGCCCTCGGCTTCGCCAAGCGGTTCGATACGGGCATGGATCTCGCGGATGCGCTCCTCGCTGCCGAACTTGGCCAGCATGTACTCGCGGCGGTCCTTGCCTTGCGGCTGAATGGTCGGATCGAGCTGGAACGGCCGCCAGCGTATATGCACATCGACATCGCCGACCGCGGCGACCGCGGCGACTGCCTTGTCCAGCCGCTTCTGGCCAATGAAACACCAGGGGCAGACGACGTCCGACACCACATCGACGGTTATCGCGTTCGCTTCGCTCATCTCGATCTCCGGGCTGTCAGTTCGGTTTGCGCCACCATGTCGGCAGCTGATATCCGAATATGGGCGTCTTCCTCGGATGTTCCAGATAATTCCAGTAAGCAAGCCACTGCTGCGTGTTGTACTGCGTCGGCACCATGTAGTAGCCCGAGATCAGCAGCCGGTCGAGAACGCGAACGGCGGCGACATAGTCCTCCTTCGATTGGGCGCGCAGCATCGCTTCGATCGCCGCATCGACCGCCGGATCGGCAACGCCGGCGAGATTGAACGAGCCTTCGGCCTTGGCCGCCTCGGAGCTCCAGCGTCCGAGCTGTTCGAAGCCTGGCGACAGGGAATTGTTGAAGCCGCTGGATCCGATCAGAGCCTCGAAATCGAAGCGCTGCTTGCGTGACTGGATCTGGTCGCCGTCGAGGCTACGGATGCTGACGTTGATGCCGATCTTCTCCAATGTGCGCTGATAGATGCCGGCCAGGCGCTCCTCATCCTGCGAAGCAGTCAAGATCTCGAATCCGAAAGGTTTGCCGTCGGGATCGAGCATCGTACCGTCCTGGACATGGTAACCGATGCTTTTCAGGAGATCGAAAGCTGTCTTCAACACCTTGCGGTCCTGGCCCGAACCGTCGGTTACCGGCGGTGTCCAGGTGCCGTCCATGACGTCAGGCGGCACACGGCCGGGGTAGGGGGCGAGCAACGCCTTCTCCCTGTCGTCGGCCGGATGGCCGAGCGCGGAAAGCTCGGAGTTCTGCCAATAACTCATCGTACGCGTGTACTTGCCGCCGAACAGGTTCTTGTTGGCCCATTCGAAATCGTAGAGCATGCCGAGCGCGCGCCGAACCACCGGATTGCCGAACTTCTGCAGCCTCGTGTTGAACAGGAAACCGGTCACGACGGGCGGAATGCCGGTGTCGAAGGTTTCGGCGACCACGTCACCCCTGTGGAAGGCCGGGAAATCGAGATCGCGCTCACGCTTGACCGGATCGCTGTCGTCGTCGATGGCGCAGAGGCCTTTCTTGAAGGCCTCGAGCTTGGCGTTGGCGTTGAGGAAATATTCGATGGTGATCTGGTCGTAATTGTCGAAGCCGCGCTTGGCCGGGACATCCTTGCCCCAATAATCGGGGTTGCGCTTGAACACGATGCGCTGGCCAGGCGCCACCTGGGCAATGGTGTAAGGTCCACTGCCAATCAGCGGCTTCAGCGTTGTCTTGTCGAAAGTCTCCTTGTTGAAGGCATGTTTCGGCAGGATCGGCGTCAGCGCGATAATCAGGGGCGTTTCACGATTGGCCTTCTCGTTGAATGTGAAGCGCACGCTGTGATCACCGGTCTTTTCAAGCTTGGCGATCAGGCTCATGCGTGCGTTGTAGGGCGGGCGGCCCTTGTCGGTAAAGACATCGTAAGTGAACAGCACATCCTCCGGCGTCACCGGTTCGCCGTCTGACCATTTTGCGGTGGGGTTGAGATGGAATTCGATCGACTTGCGCTGGGGATCCATGTCGACGCTATCTGCGAGCAAGCCATAGAGACTGAAGGCCTCGTCGTTGTTGCGCTGCATCAACGGCTCGAAAACGAGGTTGCCGTAGTTCAGATCCATCATGCCGCGCGCCGTCGTGCGCAGGCTTTTCAGGATGAACGGGTTGAGGTTGTCGAAGCTGCCGACGACGCAATAGGTAATGTTACCGCCCTTCGGCGCGTCGGGATTGACGTAGTCGAAGTGGGTATAGTCAGGCGGCAGTGCTGGCTCGCCCTGCATGGCAATAGCATGCTTCGGTTCCGACATGGCCGGCCGCGGCGAGAGGGTGAAAAGAGATGTCGCGGTGATCAGCCAAACAAGAACGCGGCCCATGACCGTCTCCTTAACAGGTCGACTTGATGATTCGATGCGCACCCTAGCATGAGGCAGCTGCGAGCCGGCCAATGGTGTCATCAAGAATTACAGGAGGCGGGCTGGATTCGGCACCGCTTGCAGTGTAACACGCCGTCCGAAGTCATCCTGTTGCCTCATTTCGGCAACAGGTAGCTGGACCACACGGCGCAGAGAAGCCGGTTCCGGGATCATTTGAGAGGAAGTGCACGATATGACGAGCCTGAACAGCAATGCGTACCGCCTTTCGGTCATGGCCGCGGGCGTGGTCGGCTTTCTCTGCGCAGGACTACCTTCTGCTTCCGCACAGCAGCAGCCGCAGATCCCACAGGGCTGGTTCAAGGCCTGCACCAAGCAGGAAGACGTCGACATCTGCAACGTCCAGAACATCGTCACTGCCGGTAACGGCCAGCTCGTCACCGGTGTGAGCCTGATCGAACTCAAGGGCAAGGTGAACCGCAAGGTGTTCCAGGTGACGGTCCCGACTGGCCGCCTCGTGCCTCCCGGCATCGGCCTGCAGATCGACACCGGCAAGGCGCAGAAGCTCGACTATGTCATCTGCTTCCCGGATCGTTGCGTGGCCGAAGTGCCGCTGACCGACCAGCTCGTCGCCGCGTTCAAGAAAGGTCAGGGGATCACTCTGACCTCGATCAATTTCCAGAACCAGGCCAACCCGATCAAGATCGCCCTGCAGGGCTTCAGCGGCGCCTATGACGGCGCGCCGCTGCAGCAGTCGGACATCGAGGATCGGCAGAAGAAGCTCCAGGACTTCGTCGCCAAGAACAACCAGGACTTCGCCAAGAAGCTCAAGGACGAGCAGGACAAGGCCAAGACCGCCAACTGATCATCGGCATCGGGCCAACACCGAAGCCAAAGAAAAAGCGGGGTCATGCCCCGCTTTTTTCAATCCAGGCCATGGCCTGGATCTCCTGACGAATGGCCGGAATGCCGGAACGTCAGTGCCTGGACTGCCGTTTCGGCTCGTAGCGTCCGTCCGGCTTCTTGTCGAACATCTCCTTGATCTGCGGGTGGCGCACCGGCTCGCCCGACTGATCCTCGAGCAGGTTCTGCTCCGACACATAGGCGATGTATTCGGTTTCCGAATTCTCGGCGAGCAGATGGTAGAATGGCTGATCCTTGCGCGGCCGCACGTCGGCAGGGATGGCTTCGTACCATTCGTCGGTGTTGGCGAATTGCGGGTCGACGTCGAAAATGATGCCTCGAAACGGAAACAGCCGGTGGCGAACCACCTGTCCGATCGCGAATTTGGCCGTTTTCATCGTACTCACCACTGAATTCCTTGACTTTATTTGGCGCAGACTCCGAGTCAATTCAATCCCGAAGCGTTTGAGCGTCCTCAAGCTACGCAGAATGCGGCGCAAAGGTTTTTGATTGACGTCGCGATGCCGCGATAAGTCCGCAAGATCGCTACTGCCGCCGCATCGGTTTTCGCAGGCCGCCGGCGAGTGCTGCAAAACCACTGCCGGGACGAAGCCCTTCGCGCATGAAGAAGGCGCGCAGCGGTGCAAAGCCACCGAGTACGCTAAGACCAGCGCCGCGTGCCATCTGCGCCGGCAGCATATCGGAGAGCAGCGACATGTTGAGCAGATTGACTGCGCTGCTGCGCGCCAGGATGTCGGGGCGGCGTTTGAAATCGTAGGCGGCAAGGGCGTTGGCCGCGCCGGGATCGCCACGATTGTCGTCAGCAATTCCAACCAGATCGTCAATATCCCTGATGCCAAGGTTGAGGCCCTGCGCGCCGATCGGCGGGAATACATGCGCGGCTTCGCCGACAAGCGCCACCCGCCGATGTGCAAAGCGCAAGGGCGTCACGGTCGAAAGCGGATAGATCTGGCGGCCCGGTTCTACCGTCACTCGGCCCAGCATCGACTGCATCTGCTGCTCGACCCGCAGCGAGAGCGCTGCATCATCCAGTGCGGCAAGCTCCTTGGCTGTCTCGGGCTTGACCACCCAGACGAGGCTTGAGCGATTGCCGGGCAACGGAACCTGCGTGAACGGACCGGTCTCGGTGTGGAATTCGGTCGAGGTGAAGGCATGCTCGCTTCTATGGCCGAAATTGAGCACGAGCGCCGCCTGAGGATAGGAGCGCGCGGCGGTCGAAATGCCCGCCGCCTCGCGCGCAGGCGACAGGCGCCCATCGGCGGCGACCGCCAACGGCGCGCCAACCTCACCGCCGTCGGCGAGCGTTGCATAAGCCTTGTCGGCATCGAGACGCCAGGTCTTGACCATTGACCTCAGCCATTCGATCCCGGAATGCGCGGCCACCTTGCCGGCAAGCGCCGGGCCAAAGACGCTGTTGGGCAGGTTCAGCCCGAACTGGTCCTCGTCGATCTCGCTGGCGCGGAAGGTGACAACGGGGCTGCGGATCAGCCGGCTGGTCGCATCGACGATGCGCATGATTTTCAAGGGGGCGGCCTTGGGCTTGATGTCTTCGAGGACATCAAGCCGCTCAAGCACTTTCAGGGCAGGGTTCATCAGCGCCGTGGTGCGGCCATCGGGGGCCGACGCCTCAGGCCCGACAAGCGTCACCGGGAAGCCGGCATCGGCGAAAGCGAGCGCCGCGATCAGCCCTGCCGGTCCCGTGCCGGCAATCAGTATCGACGCTGTTTCCTGATGCTCCAAGGATCGGCTTTCGGCTTGCGATGCGAGGCGGCCACCAGACCTGCCAGTCAAGGAGCATATAGGTCAGATCATGCGGCTTGATCAACGCGGCGATTCGGCCCATTCGGGTGTCATGACCGGCCACCAGGACGATTTCAGCCATCTCGACCGCGCCGGCCGCGCCACGGCTGATATTGCGCGCAACCCGCGCTTGGCGGTCAATGTCGTCGTCGGCGCCGGCATCGGGCTCGCCTGGTTGTCGCTCGCCGCGATGGCGATTCGCGGTGCCGAAGCCCGGGGCAGTGCCCCTGGCGACACTCTGCTGCACGGCCTGCCACAGATGCCGTTGCCCGACTTCCTGGAGCGGTTCTTCGCGATCTGCCTGTCGCCGGCGCCGCTGGACGCAGGCATCGGGTTGCGCGCCCTGGCACTTGTCCTGATGTGGTTCCTGATGGCGATCGCCGCGATGCTGCCGTCCGCGGCGCCAATGATCCGTACCTATTGCGAGATCGCCGATACGGCGCGGATCAAGGGCGAGCCGGTCGTCCATCCGCTGGTGCTGGTTGCCGGCTATCTCGGGGTCTGGCTCGCCGCCTCGATGCTGTTTTCGGCACTGACGTTGGGCGTGCACACTTTCACCGCGCCCGGCGAAATCTACGATCCGGTGCTTGGCATTGCCGGCGCTCTCGCATTGCTGGTTGCAGGCCTCTACCAGTTCAGCGGCCTCAAGGAGGCTTGCCTGAAAAAATGTCGCAACCCGTTCTCGATCCTGTTTTCGAACTGGAGTGCCAAACCGATCCCCGTGTTCCGGCTTGGCGTCGCGCAAGGCATATGGTGCCTCGGCTGCTGCTGGGCGCTGATGCTGGTGATGTTTGCCGTCGGCGTGATGAACATCTTCTGGATGGCGCTGATCGGCGTGTTCACCCTGATTGAAAAACAGACGACGGGAAGTCTTCCAACCCGGCTGGCCGGTGCGATACTGCTTGTCTGGGCAGGCGCGCTGCTAGTAGTCTCGCTGTGAGTGGGGGGAATTCAATGACAGATCAGGGCTGGGCAATGAAAGGAGAGCTTGTACTCTCCTGCAATTGCACGGTTTTTTGCCCTTGTGTGCTGTCGCTCGGCAGTCACCCTCCGACCGAGGGCTATTGCCAGACCTGGGCGGGTTTCCGTATCGACGCCGGTCATTTCGGCGAGGTTGACCTCTCCGGCCTCAACCTTGGGCTGATCATGGAAATCCCCGGTTATATGAGCCGCGGCAACTGGACCGCTGGTCTCTTCGCCGACAAACGTGCCTCGGTCTACGCGGTCAAGGCATTGACGAAGATCTTCACCGGCAAGGCGGGCGGGACCACGTCGCTGCTGTCGATCCTGGTCGGAAAATTCCTGGGTGTCGAACAGGTGCCGATCACCTATGAGACGCGGGACAAGACGCGTATCTTCCAGATACCGAAGATCATCGACGGGGCCGTTACGCCAATCGCGGGCAAGGATCGCGAGAAGGATACGGTGATCACGAATTCGGAATACTGGATCGCGCCGGAGATCATCGTGGCGAGGTCCGACAAAAGCAAGATGCGGGCCTTTGGCCGCAACTGGAATTTTGCTGGCCGCTCGGCCGAAATCTGCAAGCTGGATTGGCGGGGCCCGTGAGCAAGAACACAACAGCCAGGAATTTGGCGGCAAGGAAAGCCGCCAAGAAGCTCACCGATCGGATTCCGCGACCGAAGAAGAAGGTCACCTGGCCGCAGGCGAGGGCGTTCTCCGTTCATCTGCTGACGGCGTCAGGGTCGTTCCTTGCCTTCCTGTCACTGGTGGCGGCGAGCGAGGAACGCTGGACGGCGATGTTCTGGTGGCTTGGACTGGCGCTGTTCGTCGACGGTATCGACGGGCCGATCGCCAGGAAGCTCGAGGTCAAGGAGATCCTGCCGACCTGGTCGGGCGAACTCCTCGACAACATCATCGACTATGTGACCTATGTGCTGATCCCGGCCTTCGCGCTCTACCAGCGCGGATTCATGGGCGAGGGCCTGTCGTTCCTGTCGGCGGCGATCATCGTCGTCTCCAGTGCGATCTATTATGCCGACACCGGCATGAAGACGAAGGAGAATTTCTTCAAGGGATTCCCGGTTGTCTGGAACATGGTGGTGTTCACGCTGTTCGTCATCGAGCCGGGACAATGGGTCTCGTTCGCGGTGGTGGTGGTGGCCGGTGTTCTGACGTTCGTCCCGATCAATTTCATTCATCCGGTGCGGGTGGTGCGCCTACGGCGCATCAATCTGACAATGACGCTTTTGTGGTGCGCCTTCGGCGCGCTTGCGCTTGCGCAGGCGGCTCTGGCCGCCTTCTATGATCAGATCGGCGTGCTGGGCGAACAGGTCAGCACTTTCATCAAGATCGGCATCACCATCAGCGGGCTCTACCTCGCCTCTATCGGTGGCATCATGCAGTTCTTTCCAAATCTCGGTGCCAAGAAGGCTTGATCAGCCACTCCCATAGGAAGCCAATCCATGTCCAAAGCGATCCGCATCCACGCCCATGGCGGCCCGGAAGTTCTGACCTATGAGGACACCGATCCCGGCCAGCCGGGTTCGGGGCAGATCCTGGTCAAGCATACGGCCATCGGCCTCAACTTCATCGATGTCTATCATCGCTCAGGGCTCTATCCGCCGCCCGGCGGTTTTCCGCTCATTCCCGGCAGCGAAGCCGCCGGCGTGGTGCAAGAGGTCGGTGAGGGTGTCGACTGGCTGAAACCTGGCGACCGGATCGCCTATTCGACGAATGTCGGCGCCTATGCCGAGCAACGCGTCATCGCCGCCGACCGTGTGGTGAAGATTCCCGAAGGCATCAGTGACGAACAGGCAGCCGCGATGATGTTGAAAGGCATGACGGCCGAATATCTCTTGCGCCGCACCTTCAAGGTGAAGGCCGGCGACACGATCCTGTTCCATGCTGCGGCCGGCGGCGTCGGCCTCATTCTCGGCCAATGGGCAAAACATCTCGGCGCAACCGTCATCGGCACGGCAAGTTCGACCGACAAGATCGAGCTCGCCAAGGCGCACGGCTTCGACCATGTCATCAACTACAAGGAGCAGGATTTCGTCGCCGGCGTTGCCGCAATCACCGGCGGCAAAAAATGCGACGTCGTTTACGATTCGGTGGGCAACGACACCTTTCCGGCCTCGCTCGACTGCCTGAAGCCGCTCGGCATGTTCGTCAGCTTCGGCCAGTCCTCGGGACCGATCCCACCATTCTCGATGTCGCTGCTGGCCCAGAAGGGTTCCTTGTTCGCGACCAGACCGACGCTGTTCGTCTACAATGCAAAACGCGAGGACCTCGATGCCTCCGCGGCCGCACTGTTCGAGGTGGTGCTCAGCGGCGCCGTCAAGATCCAGATCAACCAGCGCTATGCGCTGAAGGATGCGGGCAAAGCGCATGCCGACCTTGAGGGTCGCAGGACAACAGGGGCGACCATTCTCATCCCTTAGTCCCGCCAGGCTTGCTATCCCTTGAATTTCCGCTGAAATTCTTGAAGCTCTTTCAAGACGCGTGCCGCTTTCCGTTGAGAGCCGGCGGCGCCTACCATGCTTGCGGGAACACAGAACATATCTGGCAAACCAGATGGGAGGCACTGTGAGTGCAGATCATGACGGGGCGAACCTGCTTGAGGTTCGTGGCCTGACCAAGATATTTGGCACGCTGACGGCGTGCGATCATATCGACCTCAACATCGCCAAGGGTGAAATCCACGCACTGCTCGGCGAGAATGGCGCCGGCAAGTCGACGCTGGTCAAGATGCTGTTCGGCTCGCTGGAGCCCAATTCCGGCGAGATTTTCTGGAACGGCCAGGCGGTGCGGATCGCCAGCCCGGGTGCTGCCAAGAAGCTCGGCATCGGCATGGTGTTCCAGCATTTTTCGTTGTTCGAGGCGCTGACCGCGGCCGAGAACATCGCGCTGTCGCTCGATGACGGCGCGCCGATCAGCAGCATTGCCGCCAAGGCGAGGGCGCTTTCCTACAGCTACGGCCTGCCGCTCGATCCGGACACGCTGGTCGGCGACCTGTCGGTCGGCGAGCGCCAGCGCATCGAGATCATCCGCTGCCTGCTGCAGACGCCGCAGCTCATCATCCTGGACGAGCCGACCTCGGTGCTGACGCCGCAGGAGGCCGACAAGCTGTTCGAGACGCTGGAGCGGCTGCGCGCGGAAGGCAAGTCGATCCTCTACATTTCGCACCGGCTCGAAGAGGTCAAACGCATCTGCGACCGCGCCACCGTGCTGCGTCACGGCAAGGTGGTCGGTCACTGCAACCCGCGCGAGGAGACTGCTGCCTCGCTCGCCCGCATGATGGTCGGCAACGAGGTGCAGGCCGTGGTGCGTGCACCGGTCGAGGGGATCGAAACCGCGCAGGCGCTGCTCGAAATCCGCGACCTCAGCCGCAAGCCGGCGACGCCGTTCTCCATTCCGCTGAAGACCATCAACCTCAATGTCCGCGCCGGCGAGGTGATCGGCATTGCCGGTGTCGCCGGCAACGGCCAGGGCGAGTTCTTCGAATCCGTCTCCGGCGAAGTGTTGCAGCAGGATGCCGCCTCGGTGCGCATCCGGGGCAAGGATGCGGGCGGCCTCACCATCACCGGACGGCGCCTGCTGGGTGCCGCCTTCGTGCCGGAGGAGCGCCTCGGTCATGGTGCCGCGCCGCGCATGAAGCTCTCGGAAAACCTGCTGCTCTCGCGCCATGCCACCGACGGCAAGGCCTTTGTCGGTGCTGGTGGAATGGTCAAGAGCGGCGCTGTCTACGCCGCCTCGCAACGCATCATCGAGGCAATGGACGTGCGCAAGAGTGCGCCGGATCCTGAAGCGGCAGCGCTTTCGGGCGGCAATCTGCAGAAATTCATCGTCGGCCGCGAACTTGACCGCCGCCCGAGCGTCATGGTGGTCAACCAGCCGACCTGGGGCGTCGATGCCGGTGCCGCCGCCCATATCCGGCAGGCGCTGATCGAACTGTCGCGCAGCGGATCGGCGGTGCTGGTGATCAGCCAGGATCTCGACGAGCTGTTCGAAATCTCGGACTCGATCGCGGTCATGCACAATGGCGAGCTTTCCAAGCCGATGCCGATCGCCGAGGCAACCTTCGAGAAGGTCGGTCTGCTGATGGGCGGCGCCGAGCCCGGCCACGCCGAACACACGCTGGAGACGGCATGATGCGCCTCGAACTCGTCAAACGCCCGCAGCGCTCCGTACTGTTTTCGGCCCTGTCGCCGTTCATCGCCTTCGCGCTGACCATCATTGCCGGCGCGGTTCTGTTCGCGCTGCTCGGCGTCAATCCGCTTACGGCGTTCCGGATCTATTTCATCGAGCCGATCAGCCAGGTCTGGCAGCTGCATGAGCTGGCGATCAAGGCGGCGCCGCTGGTCCTGATCGCCGTCGGCCTGTCGGTCTGCTACAAGGCCAACATCTGGAACATCGGCGCCGAGGGCCAGTTCGTCTTCGGCGCCATCTTCGGCTCCGCCATTCCGGTGCTGTTTCCGCAATTCGAAGGCCCGCTGGTGCTGCCGCTGATGCTTCTGCTCGGCATGGTCGGCGGTGCGGCCTATGCGGCGATCCCCGCGTTTCTGAAAACCCGGTTCAATACCAACGAGATCCTGACCAGCCTGATGCTGGTCTATGTCGCCCAACTCTTCCTCGACTGGCTGGTGCGCGGCCCGTGGCGCGATCCGCAGGGCCATGGTTTCCCGCAGACAATCCAGTTCGGTGACTCGGCCGTGCTGCCGGAACTGATGCCTGACGCCGGACGCGCCAACTGGGGTTTCGTCTTTGCGCTGGTTGCCGCGGTCCTGGTCTGGATCCTGATGAGCCGCATGCTCAAGGGCTTCGAGGTCCGCGTGCTGGGCTCGAGCCCACGGGCAGGGCGCTTCGCCGGCTTCGGCCTCAACCGCATGGTGTTCTTCGCCTTCCTGCTGTCTGGCGCACTGGCCGGACTTGCCGGCATCTCCGAAGTCTCGGGCGCCATCGGGCAGCTGCAGCCGGTGATCTCGCCCGGCTACGGCTTCACCGCCATCATCGTGGCGTTCCTTGGGCGCCTCAATCCGCTTGGCATCATCGCGGCGGGTCTGGTGCTGGCGCTGACCTATCTCGGCGGCGAGGCGGTGCAAAGCGCACTCGGCATCTCCGACAAGGTGGCGAGGGTGTTTCAGGGCATGCTTTTGTTCTTTGTGCTCGGCTGCGACACGCTCATCCACTACCGCATCCGCGTGATCGGCCTGGCGCTGACGAAACAAGAAGGCGCGGCGAAGCTCGAAGCCGCGCCCAAGTTGAAGGAAGCCCGCTGATGGACATCACCGTCAACATCCTCCTGACCATCGCCACGGCAGCGACCCCGCTGTTGATCGCGGCGATCGGCGAACTGGTGGTCGAACGCTCCGGCGTGCTCAATCTCGGCGTCGAAGGCATGATGATCATGGGCGCGGTCGGCGGCTTCGGCGCCGGCTATCTGACCGGCTCGCCGTGGATCGGCCTTTTGGCGGCAATCGTCATGGGCGCGCTGTTCTCGCTGCTGTTTGCCGTCATGACGCTGTCGCTGGCCACCAACCAGGTGGCGACCGGCCTGTCGCTGACGCTGCTCGGCCTCGGCCTCTCCGGCATGATCGGCACGAGCTTTGTCGGTCAGCCCGGTGTCAGGCTGCCCAATCTCGACATTCCCGGCCTTAGCTCAATCCCGGTCGTGGGCAAGCTGCTGTTCGGCCAGGATCCGATCTTCTACATCTCGATCGCGCTGACCGCCTCCGTCATGTGGTTCCTGTTCAAGACACGCACCGGCCTTACGCTGCGTTCGATCGGCGACAGTCACACATCGGCGCACGCGCTCGGTATCAAGGTCATCCGCTACCGTTATCTCTCAGTCATCTTCGGCGGCGCTTGCGCCGGTCTGGCCGGCGGCCACCTGTCGCTCGTCTACACGCCGCAATGGGTCGAGAACATGACCGCGGGCCGTGGCTGGATCGCACTGGCGCTGGTTGTGTTCGCGTCGTGGCGGCCTTGGCGGGTGCTAGCCGGCGCCTACATCTTCGGTGCGGTGTGGATCGGCCAGCTTCATGCACAGGCTTTTGGCATTCCGGTGCCCTCGCAGATGCTTTCTTCTCTGCCCTATCTGGCAACTGTCGTGGTTCTCGTTCTAATCTCGCGCAACAAGCGTCTGACGATGATGAACACGCCGGCATCCCTGGGGCAGCCATTCGTTCCGGATCGTTGACAATAAAAAAGACGGGAAGCTCCGAGGCTTAACACAGAGAGGTAACACAATGAAAAAACTGCTTATTGCCCTGATGACGACAACAGCGGCTTTGTCGCTGGCCGCGTCCGCAGAGGCTGCCGACAAGTTGAAGGCCTGCTGGGTCTATACCGGCCCGATCGGCGATTTCGGCTATTCCTACCAGCACGACCAGGGCCGGCTCGAGGTCGAGAAGGCGCTCGGCGACAAGGTGGAGACCGCCTATCTGGAGAACGTCTCGGAAGGCCCCGATGCCGACCGTGCTTTCGAGCGCCTGGCGCGCGAAGGCTGCAAGCTGATCTTCGGCACATCGTTCGGCTTCATGGACGCCGAAGTAAAGGTCGCCAAGAAGTTCCCCAAGGTGATGTTCGAGCACGCCACTGGCTACAAGACCGGCGACAATCTCGGCATCTACAATGCGCGCTTCTATGAAGGCCGCTACGTGCTCGGCCAGATCGCCGCCAAGGAATCGAAGGCCGGCGTTGCCGGCTACATCGTCTCCTTCCCGATCCCGGAAGTGGTGATGGGCATCAACTCCTTCATGCTCGGCGCGCAGTCGATCAACCCGAATTTCAAGGCCAAGATCGTCTGGGTCAATTCGTGGTTCGATCCGGGCAAGGAAGCCGACGCTGCCAAGGCGCTGTTCGACCAGGGCGCCGACATCATCGTCCAGCACACCGATTCGACCGCTGCCTTGCAGGTGGCCGAGGAGCGCAAGCTGCACGGCTTCGGCCAGTCGTCCGACATGATCAAGTTCGCGCCGAACGCGCAGCTGACCTCGCTCACCGACGAATGGGGTCCCTATTACACAAGCCGGGTCCAGGCAGCGCTGGACGGCACCTGGAAGCCGGACAATGTCTGGCTCGGCATCAAGGACGGCGCGGTCAAGCTCGCGCCCTTCACCAACATGCCCGACGACGTGAAGGCGATGGCCGAGGCAACCTCGAAGAAGATCGCCGGCGGCTGGAACCCCTTCACCGGACCGATCGCCAAGCAGGACGGCTCGGCGTGGCTGAAGGACGGCGAAGTCGCCGACGACGGCACGCTGCTCGGCATGAACTTCTATGTGAAGGGCGTCGACGACAAGCTGCCGCAATAAGCGGCGCACCCGAATAGGAAAGGGCGCCGCGAGGCGCCCTTTTCATTGTCTGGAGAAACCGAACAAAGGCTCAGACAGCCGAACCGTAGAGGTCATAGGCATCGGCACGGTCGATCTTGACGGTGACGATGTCGCCTTGGCGCAGCGGACGGCGCGACTGGATGTGGACCGAGCCGTCGATCTCGGGCGCATCGTATTTGGTGCGACCCTTCGCCGAGGTGCCGTGCGCATCGTCGATCAGTACCGGCAGGCGCTTGCCGACCTTCCTGGCCAGCTGCGTCGCCGAAATCTTCTGCTGGCGCTGCATGAAGCGGTGCCAGCGTGCCTCCTTGATTTCCTGCGGCACGTGTTCGAGACCGAGGTCGTTGGAACGGGCGCCCTTGACCGGCTCATATTTGAAGCAGCCGGCACGGTCGATCTTGGCCTCGTCCAGCCAGTCGAGCAGCATTTCGAAATCGTCGTCCGTCTCGCCGGGAAAGCCGACGATGAAGGTCGAGCGGATGGCGAGATCCGGGCAGACATCCCGCCAGCCGCGGATGCGTTCCAGCGTCTTTTCGCCGTGCGCCGGGCGGCGCATGTTCTTCAGCACCTGCGGCGACGCATGCTGGAACGGGATGTCCAGATAGGGAAGGATCTTGCCGTCGGCCATCAGCGGGATGACATCGGCGACATGCGGGTAGGGGTAGACATAGTGCATGCGCACCCAGATGCCGAGCTTGCCCAGTTCCTCCGAGAGATCGAGGAATTTCGCGCGCACTTCGCGATCGCCGAACATGGACGTCTGGTACTTGATGTCGATCCCGTAGGCGCTGGTGTCCTGCGAGATGACGAGCAGCTCCTTGACGCCGGCCTTGGCCAGTTTCTCGGCTTCGCGCAGCACATCGGCCGCCGGCCGCGAAACGAGATCGCCACGCAGGGCGGGGATGATGCAGAAGGTGCAGCGGTTGTTGCAGCCTTCCGAGATCTTGAGATAGGCATAGTGGCGCGGCGTCAGCTTGACGCCCTGCGGCGGCAGTAGGTCGATATAGGGATCGTGCGAGGGCGGAGCTGCCTCATGCACGGCGGCCATCACGCTCTCATAGGCCTGTGGCCCGGTGATCGCCAGCACGTTGGGATGCTTCTCGCGGATCACATCCGGCTCAGCGCCCAGGCAGCCGGTGACGATGACCCTGCCGTTTTCCGAAAGCGCGGAGCCGATGGCATTGAGCGACTCGTCGCGGGCGGAATCGAGAAAGCCGCAGGTGTTGACGACGACGAGATCGGCGCCGTCATGCTTGCGGGCGATCTCATAGCCTTCGGCGCGCAGGCGCGTGATGATGCGCTCGGAATCCACGAGCGCCTTAGGGCATCCAAGGCTGACGAAACTGACGCGAGGGGCGGACATAGGGCAAGTTTCCAATGGACTCGAAGCCGGAACACCGATCCGGTCCGCAGTCTCAACATATGACGGTTTGCATGGCTCCCGCAGGAGCTCAATTTGGGCGGCGCAATAGCACGGGTTCAGCAATCAAGCAAACAAGACCGGCGCCAGCGCGACGCCGACCACGTCTCAATGCCCGCCCGACCCCAACCAGGGCGCCAGGAAAGCGAAGTGATCGGGGTACTGCAGTACCGCACCGTCCAGCAGCATTTTCACCGCAACGTAGAGAATAATCGCCAGGCCGAGATAGGCGATCCAGCGATATTTGTGCAGGAGGCGCGCGACGAACGAGGCAGCAAAGCCCATCAAGGCAATCGACAGGGCCAGTCCGACAATCAGGACCGTCGGATGGTTCATCGCCGCTCCCGCTACGGCAAGAACGTTGTCGAGCGACATCGAAACGTCGGCGATGACGATCTGCCAGGCAGCCTGCGAGAAGGTCTTGCGCGGCCCTTTGCCACCGATGACTCCGTCCTTGTCGAAATCACCATTCGACAGAGATTCGGTCGCGTCGCGCTCCTGTTCATGACTGACACGCAGTTCGCGCCACATCTTCCAGCAGACCCACAGCAGCAGCAGGCCGCCGGCGAGAAGCAGGATGGGGCCAATGGTCAGCAGCCATTGCGTGATCAGGGCGAAGAAAATGCGAAGAACGGTGGCCGCCGCGATGCCGACGAGAATGGCCTGCTTGCGCTGAGCGGCTGGCAGGCCGGCCGCGGCGAGGCCGATGACGATGGCATTGTCGCCAGCAAGCGCAAGGTCGATGGCTATGACCTGAAGAAGAGCCGATAAGCCCGCGGCAGTGAATATTTCCATAGACCTGCAAGCCCTTGCCTGTTCGCCAAGTGTTCGTCGTTGACTATCCAAACGGGCCTAAAGGCATGGTCCGTTGGCGTCAAGACGCCGCATCGGACAACGTTGGGAAACCACTTTTGTTACAGTGGGATTACCGGGGGATTTTCAGTTCTCGCAGCTCGAAACGCTTGCGCCGCTGCGAGTGTGGAAAACTAGTCGTAGAGATTGTACTTCGCCCAGTCGGCTTCCGGAATTTCGTCGCCGATCCGGTAGCGCAGCTGCAGGACCTCCATATGGTCCGGACCGGTCTGGCATTTGAATTTCAGCCGATACCATTGTCCCTTGCTGCGGAACGCCGCACCAGGGCTCCTGATCGCATCGGCGCTCATCTCGGGCGTGGCGAAGGCGTAGGCGACGACACGGTCGGCCTTGAACTTGCGGTCATCGTGCGTGATCTGGTCCAGGACTTCGGCATCGCAGCGCTGCTCGAGGCGTGTTTGCGGATCAAGTTTCATCAGGCCGTTGCGCAAGGCGTTGTCCATTGCGCTGGCCGGAAAAGCCAGCGTCAGGGACGCAATGGCCATCATGCAGAGTGTCTTCATGGGCGGGACTAGCAGCATATTTTGTCTGAAAAATCAACCAAGAGGGGCGCTTCGTGCTCGGTAAGCGCCCGCATTCAGGCGGTCTGCGCAATCAAAATCTCGTGTCGGACGTCGTCATTCGGGGCCTGCGGCCAACGAACCAGCGAGGCGCGGCCGGCATCGGTGAGGTCGTAAAGGCCGCGATCGACGCGCGCGAACCAGCCATAGACATTATGCTGCAGGATTTTCGGCGCGATCGGCGTCAAGGCCTTCAGATCGCGCGGTCGCCTGGGTCCGTCAACCATCGCGGCGGCGCAGGTGAGGGCGCTTTGGCGGTAGGCGGTCATGATCGGATTGCGCGATCCACCGCCGGCGACGGGATCGCCGCGGCGACGCTGATGCTCATCGACAAGACGGGAGCGCCGCCGTGCGTTCTTGCGCGGCTCCGGCGCGGCGGGACTGACAAGCACTTCGACCTTATCACTGGCTGTCACGCCAAGCACGCCGAAGCCAAGCCGACGGCAGAGATTGCGGAACCGGGCGTCGCTTTCGCGCCCCTTGCCACGTGCCGACATGCGCGCCGCCAGCCAGACCTCGTCGCAAGCGGCGGCACGGTCGACGGCTTGCAGCACGAGTTCGAGATTGAACTGCAGCTTCAATTCGCAGATGACGACCACCGGCGGCTCGCCCTCGCGCAGCGCGACGATGTCGCAGCCGCCAATCTCCCCCTTCACGACGAAGTCGAGACTTTCGAGAAACCGCTTCACCGGCGCATAGAGTGAGGTCTCGTTCATCCCTCAAGGCTTAGCCGATTCGGCGCAAAAAACCTTCTGCCCGCGACCGCCCAAAGCCATCTGTCGAGCTGGTCGATGCCCCGCGAATCGGGCAACACCGCGATCGATAGGCGGACGATTAGGCGATATCGGCCGGTTCGGCCTTACGTTTTCGCCCGGTTATCATGGCCCGGACCAGGTTTTCGCGATGGCGAAAGCTGGCCAGCGCGACGCCGCCCAGATGGAAAAGGACCAGCACGAGCAGGCTGTGCGCCGCCAGGCTGTGCGCCGCTTCGACCCACGTTACGCCGAAATAGGCGTCCGTTGTCATCAACCAGCCGGTGAGTGCGGTCGACCCCATTGTTCCAATCAGCACGATTACCATCGCGGCGCCGGCAGGATTGTGGCCGATATAGCGGGCCTCACGACCGCTGACTATTGCCAAGAGATAGCGCAGCACCGTCGCCGGACCGCGCACGAATTGGGCGAACCGCGCGTAGGGCGTGCCCACGAATCCCCACAAGAGCCGCATCGCGACGAGGGCGGCAGCGGCATAGCCAGCCCAGTGATGAATGATCTCGGAAGAATGCGAGGTGAGCCAGGCGATGACGAAGCTCAGAACCAGCGCCCAGTGGAAGCTGCGTACGACCCGGTCCCAGACGCGCACCATTTCTGGCGATCGGTGCGCGTCCATGACTGCCGAACCGCTCGGATCAGTTTTCGCCGGCTTCGGCATTGTCGAGCTTTTCAAGGGTCTCGGCATTGTAGGCCAGGTTCACCTTCTTACCGGCCTTGTCGACCGCGTAAACTTCGTAGCAGCCCTTCTCGACCTTGATCTGGCGGACAGTGAGGCCTTCGCCGGTCAATTGCGCCTCGAGTGTTGCCTTGGGCTTGAACTGCGATTTTGGGGCGGTGCTGCAGCTGCCGCCGGCGGCAAATGCCGGCCCTGCAATGACGCCGGCGAGGGCGGCTAGAAGAAGAGTGCGATACATGATTGCTCCATTCGGAATGGTTGGGCGCGGATGTCGCGCCTGTGGGTGGGATGTCGATCAGTTCCTGTCGGACGGCGCATAACCGTCAGGGGTTCGGCATAACCAATTCAACCTGACAACTGGCTGACAGCAGCATCCGTGCCGCGACCGGGTGGTACCGGCCATACCTCCACTGTCAGCTTCTTGTCAGCCTGGCTGTTCTAGCCCGACGCCGCGACCAAGAATCATTCCCCAACCACCGCTTGCGGGTCGCCGCAAACGATCAGGAGCTTCTCGAACATGCAGCCTCTCAAGACCGGACTGGTCCTCGTCCTGCTAGCCGTATCGGCACCCGCCTTCGCCACCTCGATCGTACACGTCAAGCTTTGGGACAAGGAAGGCGTCGCGAGCCCCAACTCGAAAATGGGGATGGGCATGCCGGCTAACATGAGCATGGCCACCATGAGGATCAAACTGGATCAGACAGTCGTATCCGCGGGTAAAATCTCCTTCGAGGTTCAGAACAGCTCCAAGGACACGGTCCACGAGATGATCGTGGTGCCGGTGAGCGACCCCAAAAAGACGACGCTGCCCTACGTGCCGAATGAAAACCGCGTCAACGAGGATGCGGCAGGCCATCTCGGTGAAGTCTCCGAACTTGACCCCGGCAAGACCGGATCTCTGACGCTCGACCTCAAGCCCGGCAACTATGCCGTCTTTTGCAATATTCCCGGCCACTTCATGAACGGAATGTGGGCGACCATCCTGGTCAAGTAGGCGGTGATTGAGTTACCCGCCGCGCCAATCAGGGGCGGCGGGCTTTTTTTTGTTCACACCCGCCGATGTCAGCCGTCAGGCTTCGGTGCTCGGCGCTGGACGGTTCGATTCTCACGGGGCAGGAGCGGATAGCTGACTTGGCCGAAGTAACTGGCCGGGATCGGATCATCGACGCCATATTTTTCCGGAACCTTGTTGCCGGTGGCATTGTAGGTGCCGAACACCATGTCGAGGACAGGCAGCTGCCCGGCGAAGTTCTTGTCATAGGCTTCGCGCTGGTTGGCATGGTGCCAACGATGGAACTGCGGGCTGGCGATCAGCCACTTCAAGGGGCCGAACGGAATCCGCAGGTTTGAATGAACAAGCAGCGTGTGTCCAAAATAGAGTGACGAAAAGACGGCGATCGAGGCTTCGGAGAAGCCGAGGAAAAAGATCGGCGTCAGCGATATCGCCTTTGTGAGGATTGCGTCGACCGGGTGGGAGTGGAAGGCGCCGAGCCAGTCCAGCTCCTCGATGCCGTGGTGAACGGCGTGGAATTTCCAAAGCGCGGGGATTTCGTGGAAGGCCCGGTGCGTCCAGTAGACGCCGATATCGGTGATCAAGATGATTTCCGCGACCTGCAGCCAGATGGGCTGGCTGCCGACGGCGTGCGCCATTGATTGCGGGACCAGGATTGAAGCGGCATCGAGGGTGTTGGCCGCGATCAGAACGATGACCACTTTTATGATGAGGCCGTTGAACAGCACATAGATCAGATCGACACCCAGGCCCTTGCGGAGGGTCTTCTGGGGCCGTTCGTGGAACAGATGTTCGAACGGAATGAAGATCAACGCGGAGATCAACAGCGCCTTGATGCCAAATATATCCATTTGCCCGCCTCTGTTGCCTTTGCCGTTGGCCAGCACCCGCTCGCGCTTCAGCTTTCGGACAGAACCACATTTCTCCTTTCCAAAGGCTTGATGCCGGTCCCACGTGGTCACGGTCGCGACCCGGGATGTGATCGAGACGCTCACCGGCCTGTCACATCGGTGTCGCAACCGGGCGATATCTCAGCGATGTGCGGTCGACGAACGCAGCGCGTGCCGCGCGTCCTCCCAAGACCAACCCCTCCGGTTCCCTGCCGGCGGGGTTTTCTATTTCAGATGCCGTCTTGCTTGGCAGTCGCGAATTGTCCTTGCTATTGTGGCTCTACGATCAGCGCAGGACACCCCCGTCATGGACACAAGTGAAATGATTGCGATCGGCGACACCCTCATGAGGATCGTCACGCCCGACATGTCTCCCAAGCAGCTTGTCAAGGCAGCCCAGAAAGCGCACCCTAAAGCTTCGAAGAAGGACATAGCGAGAGCGGCCTTCTTTTCAATCATCGCAAATGCGGATCAGGACATCGGCAAGGCCAAGAACCTGCAGGCATTTGCTATCGCGGAGCGTAGTCAGAGATCCGATTGATTGAGGCAATCGCCTGGCGTTGCGCGGGCTCGTCACCGCCGCGCCACCACGGTTGCCGACCGCCACGATCGAGTGCGCGGTTCAAGAAGCTGTATGGTCCAGGAGTTTGGTGGTCGGGTCGCGACGCTGTTCGGAATTGGCGCGGTCGACACCCTCAACAGTTATCGCGATCGTCCCGTTCTCGATCCTTGCTATCCAACCTTTTGCCTTGAGATACCAGAGATGAAACTCAAGGTGCTCTCGCGGGCAGCCTGACAATCGTTCAAGCTCTACGTCTCCAATGCCAGGATTGTTGACGTCTTGTCTGCGTTTTACATAGAGAAGTGCCAGCAGTTTTGCTTGAATTACGACGTCACGCTCCATGCCTTTGGGGTTTGCGGCTTCGTCGGCCAGTTCCCGACGCAGACCCGCATGGTCCCTGTACTGGATGTCGTATTGCGCACGTTTGACAGGATCCTTGAGCGTATTGTGAGCCTCCACGATTTCGCTGAAGCGGGATTCATCGCCGGTGGCCTGATTGTCGGGATGGTAACGCATGGCGAAATAACGAAACACCCGTTCCAACGTTTCGGAGTTGGCGTTCGGGCTAACTTCCAGAACTTCGTAGTAGTCAACGAACATCGCGGCGCTCCCTCCAACGCAATCATATATTCGTATCGGCTAAAATAATGAACATCCAGTGGACAAGCTCGGAACCAAAGCAGTTACGTCGGACCATTTCTTGCGGCAGCCAAGACTTTGGTCTGATGGCCGGCTTCTGTCTGCTGGGAGGACCAATAGCGCTCAATGGACAGAAGTGTGGGTCGACAGATACCGCCGCACTGCATAGGCCAGTTGCCTTACGATGGCCGTATTTTTTGTACGCTGGAGCCGTATGGCGGAGGGAGTGCCCGCCGTTCCGCCGTTTCTGCCGCTTTTATGGCTCATAACCCATTGTAAACAGCAATAAAATCAATAATGTCACGTATGCGGTTATGGCAACGGGACATGAAATGTCTAGGCACAAGCTATCTGAAGCAGGCCTGAAGAAGCTCGACAAGGCGGGCATATACAGCGACGGCGACGGGCTTTTCCTGCGTGTCCGCAAGGGCGGATCGAAGCAGTGGTTTTTCATTTACAAGCGCGCCGGCAAGCGGGCTGAACTCGGCCTGGGCGGATACGGGCAGGGGACGGCACCGGTGTCTGTCGCTCTGGCCCGGGAGAAGGCCGACATATTTCGACAGAAGCTTGCCCGAGGCGAGGAATTGCGCGCGACCAGCAAGCCGCCGCGCGTCATCACATTCGAGCACTGCATGGATGAGTTGCTGAAGGCCAAGGCCGGCGACTGGAAGAACATGAAGCACAAAGCTCAGTGGGAAATGACGCTCCGCGAATATGCCAAGCCGCTTCACGAAATGCCGGTCGCCGACATCGTGCTCGGGGACGTGAAGGAATGTCTCTTGCCCCATTGGACAGAGAGGCCTGAGACGGCCGACAGGCTCCGGTCACGCATACAGGCTGTCATCGACTACGCCATCGCCCATGAGTGGCGCACAGCGACCAACCCGGCTCGCTGGCGTGGTCTGCTGGACAAGGTGATGCCGAAGCAGAAGACGCTTTCCCGAGGCCACCATGCGGCGTTGGCGTATGCCGAAACACCCGCGATGATCAGAAAGCTTCGCCAATCCACAGGCACCGCGGCGCGGGCGGTCGAGTTTCTTGCACTGACTGCCTCGCGCTCCGGCGAGACGCGCGGCGCCACGTTCCCCGAGATCGACGTCAAGGCAAAGACCTGGACCATACCGGCCGATCGCATGAAGGCCGGGAAAGAACATGTGGTGCCGCTCACCGACCGGGCGCTCGCCATTGTAGAAATCATGCGCCAACGGTCCACATCGCCGCTGGTCTTCGGGGGAGGAATCGAGGACCGGCCCATATCTGACACCGCGATGACGAAGGCGCTTAGGCTGGCATCGCCGGATAAGAAGGCGACGCTGCACGGGCTCCGCAGCTCGTTCCGCGATTGGTGCGGCGACTGCACGGCGTTCGAGCGTGACGTTGCCGAGGCTGCACTCGCTCACGCCCTCCGGGATAAGACAGAGGCAGCCTACAGGCGCGCAACGGCGCTGGAGAAGCGGCGGGAGTTGATGACGGCTTGGGAGGCTTACCTTGACGGATCACGGTGAAATCCTCAGGCGCGCCGCTGCGGGCGAACTAAGCGAAGCCGACGAAACCGCCTTGGCCGACCGGGTAGTGGAGGCGCTGCGGTTGTACGATCGCCACGTTCAACTTGGCATGGAACTACAAGACGCCAATGGCGACGAGATAAAGGCTCTCCAGGCGGTTTGCCGTTATCTTTCTCAGACAGCGATACCACCGTGGATGACCATGCCGTTCTGGCTCCGCATCACGGATCTTCGAGCCCCAGAGTTTCGAGAGTCCAGCGCGTCACTGCCAGAAGCGCAATTGTGGCCAAAGACCTTCGCTTCAGCGGCAATATCTCAATACAAAATTCTACACCTGCGCACGATCAGCGACGCTGCCAAACATGTGGCAAAGCTGACCGGCTTTGACCACGAGATGATCCTAGCGTTTCGTAAAAGGACGATCGACGAGAGGGAGAAGGGGACCGTCCGAAGGGCGGGTTACGATCACTACTTGGAGTATTTCAAGTCGATCCCGGCGGAGGATTTCGAGGCGACCGTTTTCGTGGATCTCGCCCAAATCTCCGCAATCCCGGCAGAAAAAAAGCGAGCTCACAGAAAATAGCGTAATTCGGACCTTTGATTTACGACCTGACTATGCCGCACATGAAGAGCCGTTAACCGGAGCGGCATTTTCAGCATTGCCGTTCCTACCGAAAGGAACGGCATCATGGACGAGCATCCCCTCATCAGTATCAAGCAGGTTTCCGCGATGACTTCGCTGTCTCGCGGCGCCATCAACATCATGCGTCGTGAAGGCGCTTTTCCGCCTGCAGTCCAACTCGGCGAGAAGCGCATCGCCTTTGTCCGTGCCGAAGTCGATGCATGGGTTCGTGGTCGCATCGCGGCGCGCCAGCCGGAGACCGCATAGATGAGCTTCGATCTCGATCCCGATCTCGTCGTCCAGGAAGCCGCTCGCTTCCTCATCGAGACGCCGAAGGCACAGCGCCCGCGGCCTGCAGTCGTGGAAATCCGCAGCCGCTACCCACTCGACGCTCAGGGCGCCTGTGCCGCGCTTAGGCTGGCCAATTCTATTCGAGCGGGAGGTGTTGCCAATGACAACCACCGCACCTCCTAATCAACGAAAACCCGCCGGCCAGGGCGGGTCTCGCGAAGCAGTTGGGCAGGCAGTCGATACCCTTGAAGTTAGCGGTAACCGCGCTGATTTTCAAGGGAAACCATCGCTATCAAATCGGCTGCCGGTACTCGCCGCACAGATTGCCGAGGCGCATATCGGAGCGCTCGACGCTGCCAAGACTGCCGCAGAGCGGGCTATCGAAGCCGGCCACGCGCTCATCGAGGCGAAGTCGCTGGTCAAGCACGGCGAGTGGTTGCCCTGGCTGAAAGGGCACTGCCACATATCCGAACGGTCGGCGCAATTTTATATGAAGATCGCCAAGCTCGGCCTCAAATCCGAAATGGTTTCGTTTTTGGGCATCAAGGCCGCCGCCGAGGTGATCACCCTCTCCTACCCAGACCCCTTCACGGAGAAGTCCAAGGACGATCTGCGGGAATGGGCGCTTTACATGATCATGGCCGTCCGAGACGGCTTATCGCTTGGAGCCGCCGAGAGCCACTGTCATTGGCTGGCTCGGCAGAACTGGAAAACGCCATCAGAGTGGCTGGGCGATCGCGGCGAGCGGTATCGCGCATTTTTCAAAATGAAACAGCCTTCCGGCGCTCATAGGGACGCCTGGCGCGCGTTCATTGAGGCGAACGCCGACAAGACGTTAGAGGACATCGAGGCCGAGGTCGCTTCGCTTGCTGGTGGCGCCGGTGGCCAAGCCTGATCGCAAGCGCCTGCCGTGGGAGAAGGAACTGGTCGACTTGAACAAGTTCGACTGGTCGATCGCCGTTGGGCTGTCTCATTGGCATAAACACTCCCCCCTACAGCTTCGCATCGCCAACGTGCTCATGCAGCACGCGAACGATGGAAACATTGCATGGCCGTCGCAACAGACGCTTGCGCAGTATGCCGGCGTTGCCGACTCCGGCCAGGTTCGAAAGGGTGTTCGAGCGCTCAAGGGCTCGGGGGCGATCAGCTACTGCAGGATCTCGCAACTCGACGACGTGGAACAGTCGAAGATCACCAGGCAGAAGCGCGGACTCGCCTACAAGCTCGAAATGTTTTGGGCCTACGAGCAACTTGAGGAATCACAACAGCCGCTCCGAGCAATGCCGAGACAGCTTCGGGACGGGAAGGCACGCAAGCAACAGCAGCAGTTAGACCGGTCTACGGCAGACCGCTCCAACCGGTCTACGATAGACCGCTCCACACCGGTCCACGATAGACCGCCTTATAAGGATGGAACAGAAGAGATCAGTGAAAAGACGGCACTGAACGAGGAAGATTCAGCGTCTACACGCGCGACCCCTATCAACGCCTATTCGGCCGCAACGAGGGCTGGCTGAGATGGAGCGCGGCAACCCCGCCGGCCGCGTCTGCCAGCAGTGCAGCGGCAGCCTTGAGGGCAAGAGGTCCGATGCGAAGTTTTGCGGCGTGAACTGTCGCAATGCGCACTTCAAACACCAGGTTGGCCGCGTGGACGCAATTACCGCTCAAGAGCTGATCGGCAGCGCCATGCGCACTGCCTTGATCGAGGCTGAAATTCTAAATCCACAGGACGAGCACGATCCCGATAAACTGCGCGAAGCGTTCAGCCTTATGTGCCGAAAATTCGAGAAAAATTATGCGTAACTCCGTTTTCGGTTACGGCTAGCCGCCCTGATGTAGATTCGGCGCACAGGAAATTTCCTCTCGCCGGAGCGCTCAATTGCTAGCGATTTTCAAACCTGCTGCGCACGACGTGTCATATTTTACGAGCGCGTTGAAGCTTCCCCGGCCTAGCTCAGAATTTCTCGCAGCCGAACGGGAGGCGCGCCATGCAACGGCGGAACTGCGTTCCCTGGTCGAGCGCCGCGAAACGATGAAGCTCCAGGCAGAGGTCGACAGCCCGACCACGGCACGGATCCCTGCCGAAACCTTTCGCAGCATGCTGGAAAGCCTCAACGCCGAGATTGCCGCCGCCCAAGGCCGCGATCAAGCAGCAGCCGGCGAGTTCGATCGACAGAAGACCGCCTATGTCGACCACGTCCGCGAAAACCTTGCCGGCGACATCGAAGGTCTAGGTGCCGCGATCACCGTCCACCTCGACTTAACACTCGAGTTGCTCGACATCGCCGCTTCGCTCGGCGCCGAAGCACGCGAGCGCCACGTCGAGATGCCCGGCCTCGTCAAAGATGCAGCGGCCGCCAAGCGGTTGATTGAAACGGTGGCTTTCAGTGCCGTTCGCAAAATGATCGGGGCAAGACTTTGACCGACGATCTCCTCTCCCGCATCGCCGCGCTTGAGCAGCAAGTTGGCGAATTCCTGCCGGCTGCGCTGGTACGGAAAAGCGGCGCCCTGCAGCCGGCCGAGTGGCTGATGGGTGAAGTTCGAGCCAAGGCTGAAATTGATCGCGACAGTGCGAATATGTCCGTCGTTGATGTGGCGGAAATTCACATCGTTGGCGACATCGATGACGTCATGGCCTTGAGCGTGCACGACCAGTTGGAAGCGGCTCGGCTCTCGCCGGCAATCCGCGTCCATATCGACAGCCAAGGCGGTGATTACGATGCCGCTGTCAGGATCCACCGCAGCATCCGGTGGCATCCTGGCATGACGCACGCCAAGCTCGGCCGGCGGTGCATGAGTGCCGGTGTGCTGGTGGCGATGGGATGCGATCGCCGCGTCGCATCATCGACTACAGAATTTATGCTTCACTTGACCGCTGACCTTCCCGACCCGCGCGATCGTTGGACGATGTACAGGCACATCGAGGCAGCCCGCCGGCTGCGGCAGACTGACAGCTTGTACCTCAACGTCATCGCCGATCGCAGTGGCGCCGACCTCGCCGCATTGGCGATCGAGGCAGCAAAGGACGAGCGGCAGTCGCTTCAATGGTGCCTGGCGAACAAGCTCATTCACGCCATTGAGATGCCGCTATGAAAAAGCCAGCAGCCTCAAAGCCAGTCGTTATCGGCGACCCGCACCAGGCCGGCCTGAGCAAGGTCAACCGGGAAATCGATGAACTCGACGCTGCGATCAAGCTACTGGCGGTGGACGAGAAAGATGCTGAGCAGAAGCTCGACGATGATCGGTGGCGCGCCGTCGGGAAGGCTATGCGTGCTGCCATAGATCGCCGGACGAAACTCCAGGCCGAGCGTGCCGAGCGCATGGCGGGAATCTGGATCGAGCCAAAGCAACCGGCTGCTCCCGCCGCCGCGCCGGTTCAACACCGCGCTTGGGAGATAAACGAGCAGGCTCTAAAGGCCGGCGTCCCGAAGTATCCTGCTGACGTCCTCAGGACGGGCAGCAAGGCCGACAAGGATGAGGTGTTCTTCAAGGAATACGGGCGTTCCGTCGAATACTGGTCTGCGAATTTTGCGGAAGGCTTTAGGAAACAAGGCTTCCCCCCGGATTTAAAGGTGGGGCTAGACTTCCTGTGCAACATGATGGGAGCGGATAGGGCCAGCTTCCTGTGGCTCTCGCATCGCTGCCTGTCCCTGGAGACGCGCCTCGCCGAGATCGAGAGCCGTCCCGTCTCCGAGCAGCGCGGCAACGCCAAACCCTTGCAGCGGTCGGTGACCAAGGTTTTGAAGCACGGCACCGACGGCCGCATCGAGGAATTCGAAAAGATCGAAGGCGAGTCGGAACAGATCGACCTGCTTGCCCGCATCGAGGCTTTGGAAGCCCGGCCCACGCTGAAATATGCAGGCGTCTGGAACAAAACGATCAAATATTCGCCCGGCGACATAGTCAGCTACGGCGGCTCTTCCTGGCATTCGAACATCACATCGACTGGTCTGCAGCCTGGCGCAGACAATCCGGCGAGCTGGACGCTCATGACCAAGCGCGGCAGAGACGGGAAGGACGCAAGGCCATGACCCTCGACGAAGCAGACCAGACCCTGCGTGACGCCATGCGCAAGGCGCTGCGGGCGTATGCCGTTGAACTGCAGGCCGAGGGCGTGGACACTGAGAGTTTGTCCTGCCCGAAGCTGGACGCGTACTACCTCGTCCTGCATCAATGGCGGCTGGACACCCTGGCCAGCATCACCAGCCCAACGACCAAGGCAGCGAACGACAACACCACCGTGTCGGCCGAGCTTGCCCAGGTCAGCAAGAGATGCGCGGGCCTGTTCGTGAACCACTTCAAGCGCGCGCCGACGGCAGCGGAGACGACGATGCTCGTCGGCGCCATCATGCGGTGGCACGTCGCAGACAGAGCGGCGAAGGAAGCCAAGGCCAAGGCGCCAGTCCTTGATCAGGTCGATGTCGTGTTGGCCGAGGATGGCAAGAGCGTCGCGCTGTACGGCTACACCAGCGATGACCAATGCTTCACTCAGTCCTTTGCCGCGCTACCGATGGCGATCGACGAAGAGAACATCATCGACGACGAATGGCGCGCCGCCGCTGATCCGACAAAGTGGGTGCGGCTGTGAGCGCGATCTCGAACCCTTGGGGGGGACATTCCGACCTTGCCGGACAACACAGCGGACCGACTCCCGACGCTCTCTTGCGCGTTCTGGTCCTCCGGTTTCTTCCGTGTGCGCGTAGGGGCGGCTGAAAATGGGTGCTCGCGGTCCAAAATCATCGGCACATTCGGCCATCGTCTCCGAGACGCCAGCCAGCCCGAACCCTGTGGCGACCAGGCCAGCACCGAAAGTGCCGCCGGCGCCGTCGCACCTGTCACCACAGACACGCAAGTGGTTCGAGGCCATCGTGGCCGAGTTCGAGCTCGAAAGCTGGCACATCAAGGTTTTGATCGCTGCGGCCGAGTCGTGGGACCGCAAAGAGCAAGCGAGGCGCGCCATCGCGCGGCATGGCCTCAGCTTCAAGGATGCGCGCGGCAACGTGAAGGTGCGGCCGGAAGTGTCGGTCGAGCGCGATGCGCGCACCGCCTTCATGCGGGCGATGCGGGAACTCGACCTTGACGCGGAAGGACCCAAGGAAGCGCCGCGCGCGCCGGCCATTCGGAGCAATCGATGAAGCGCCGCATCTCCAAGGTACGAACCGGCTTCAGCGACCACGCCGTGGAAGCCTTCCGCGCAGGCGATCGGCTTGCTCTCGGTCAGGCGCTGGACCTGAAGCCATGGGAGCCGAACCCATTGGACGTCGACGGGCCTCTCGCGCCTGACTGGGCGCGCCACGATGGCACTGCCTGGAGCCAGGCGTGGTCGGCATCCTGGGAAGTCCGCCAGCAACTCGAGGACCTATCATGATCAGCCGGGCCGAGCGAAATATCAGGTGGATTGAGGATTTCTGTCGGGTTCCCGAAGGCAAGGACATTGGCAAGCCCGTACGGTTGCGGCCTTGGCAGAAGGACGATCTCCGCAAGATCTACGATAATCCGCATGGCACGCGCCTGGCGATCATTTCGTTTGGAAAGAAGAACGGCAAAACATCGCTGGCCGGCTGTCTGCTGCTGCTGCATACGTGCGGCCCGGAGGCGATCCCGAACACCCAGCTTCCGAGCACGGCGCAATCGAAGGAACAGGCGGCTGTGCTGTTCGGTCTCGCTGCGAAGATGGTGCGCTTCAGTCCAAGTTTGGACGCGGCGATCGTCATCCGCGATACCGTCAAGCAGCTGCACGCGCCGACCTTGGGAACGCTCTACAAGGCGCTCTCGGCCGAGGCCTCGACGGCACACGGACAATCCCCGATCTTTGCCGTTCATGACGAGCTTGGTCAGGTGCGCGGCCCGGTTTCCGAACTTTACAACGCCGTCGAAAATGCAATGGGCGCCCATGAAGCGCCGATGAGCGTGATCATCTCGACCCAGGCGCCGAACGACTCGGATCTGCTCTCGATCCTGATCGACGACGCGCTCGCCGGGCATGATCCCCATACCGTGATCAGCCTCTATTCGGCCGACATGTCGATCGATCCGTTTTCCGATGAGGCGCTGCTTCAGGCGAACCCGGCCTTCGGCGACTTCCTGAACGCTGACGAGGTGCGTAAGCAAGCCGAGAACGCCCGGCGCCTATCGTCCCAGGAACCCTTGTTCAGAAACTACACGCTAAACCAGCGCGTCGAGGCGAGCAGCCCGTTTGTCTCGCGCGGCGCATGGCAGGAATGCGGCGGCCCGGTCGCCGCGGATTTCAAGGGCCGGCCGGTCTATGGCGGCCTCGACCTGTCGGAAGTGAACGATCTCACGGCCCTGGTGTTGGTCGCGCCCTTCGATGACGTCTGGAACGTCAAACCGACGTTCTGGCTGCCTGGTGCAAGCCTACGCGAGAAAGCCCGCCATGATCGGGTGCCTTATGACGTGTGGGCGAAGGAAGGGTTCCTTACGCCGACGCCCGGCCCGACAGTCGACTATGAGTATGTCGCCAAGGCGCTGGCGGCCATCTTCGACCACCTCGACGTTCGAAAGATCGCCTTTGACCGTTGGAACTGGCGGCACCTCAAGCCCTACCTGGCAAAGGTCGGCTTCACCGAGGCACAGCTAGAAGGCGACAACGCCGTTTTCGAGCAGATGGGACAGGGCTTCCAGTCCATGTCGCCGGCGCTGCGCGAATTGGAAAGCGCCATCCTCAACGGCAAGATCGCTCACGGCAACCATCCCGTTCTAGGCATGTGCGCGGCCAACGCCACGGTGCAGACGGACCCGGCCGGTAATAGAAAGCTGTCGAAGTCCAAGTCGCACGGTCGCATCGACGGCATGGTTGCTCTCGCTATGGCCATGAGCGTCGCAGGCACCCACAAAGAGGCGCCCAAGCCGACGTATCAAATGTTGTTTGTCGGGTGATCGCCATGGCCAGGAAAGACCGCCGCAGTCCCGAAGCCGAAGCTTATCGGAAGCTCTACAAGACCGCGTATTGGCAGGCGATTCGCACCGGACAGCTGAACAAGCACCCGCTATGCCAACCATGCCTGCAGCGCGGCCGCGTCGAGCGCGCCACGGTCTGCCACCACGTCGACCCAGAGACGAAGAAAACCAACTTCTACGGCGGACCTTTTCAGTCCGTCTGCCAGCCCTGCCACGACGGTCCAATCCAGTCCGAAGAGAAGCGCGGTTTCTCCAACGAGATCGGCGTCGACGGCTGGCCGGTCGATCCGTCCCATCCTGCCAATCGCAAGCCGGGAGCGTCAAGCAATGATTAAGAAACCGCAAACCTACTGGACCGAGCGCGCGGAAGCGGCCGACGCGGCACGCCGTGAGCAACAGCTTGCGATCGCCCGCAACCTGATCATCGCCGGCATCGAAGCGGCCTTCCTGATCACGGGATCCGGACTCGAGGCCCTTGAAGAAACTGAAACAGCGATGGGTGCCTTTCTGGCTGCCCATGGCGCGCAGCTGACGGCCGAGGTCGAAGCTATTGAAACTCAGGGGAGTGCCTGAACATGGTTGCGACGGTTGGCTCGATCAGCATCGATCTTTCGACGAACGCGAGCAAGTTCGCGTCTGGCTTCACTGCCAGCGCGACCACGGTCGAGCAGCAGTCCGCCCGGATGCGCAAGAGCATTGCCGCGGTAGAGGAAAGGACGGCTCTTGCCGGCGACAAGTTCAAGGAATTTGGGCTCAGTCTCGCGGCGGGGACCGGCTTGGCGGCGGTGTTTTCGCTGGAAGCCGCCTTCGATAAGCTGAAAGAAACGGTCAGCGAATATGACGCGATTTCCAAGAATGCGAAGACATCTGGGCTGAACACCGACACTTACCAGGCGCTCGGCTTCGCAGCCAGGCAGGCCGATATCGACCAGGAAAGCCTGAACTCATCGCTCGACATCTTCGCCAAGAACGCCGGTCTTGCCGCTCACGGCACTGGATCGCTCTACAGCGGCCTGAAAACCCTGAACCCGCAACTGCTGCAGAGCATCATCAATACAAAAGATCAGGAAGAGCGCCTCAAGCTTGTCGCCGATGCCATGGCCAGGACCAGCGACGCATCGCAAAAGGCCGCGCTTTCGACAATCGTCTTCGGCAAGGGCGGCGTGGAGATGTCTCGCTTGCTCGATCAGGGCCGAGCCTCGATCGAGAAGTTCAAGAAGACCGCGCAAGGGCTAGGGATCATCATCCCGGACGAACTCTTGGCGAAGGCCGGCGAGCTCGACGAAAAGCTGAAGGTTCTGGGCGCCGTCATAAACCACAACATCGGCGAGGCGCTGATCAATGCTGCACCAGCAATTGTTGCGGCCACCAATGATTTTGCGAACCTGTCCAAAGAGATAAATGGCATCTCGAAGGCCATGACCGAGTTCGCTGACAACCCCAGTCTGGCAAAATTCAGGGATTTGCTGTCACAGATCACGGGCCTGTCGATCATCCCTGGCAGCCTTGCCGACGACGTCGTCAATGGGATGAAATTTTCGGCCCCAGATACCTCAGCCCTCACGTCCGGCATCGACTTTCTGGAAAAGAAACTGGTCGAGTTGCAGGCGCAGGCCGCCGCCGGTGCCGATGTCCACATCGAGATTGCCGACGCCACCACCAGCCTCAACGATCTGAAAGCCAAGCTGGCGGAGGTCCAGGGCGCGGGCAGTTCTGCGGCAAATGCAATAAGTGCCAATTTCGCCCAAGCATTCCGCGAGGCTGAAAACGCTTCAATGGATGCACTGGCGGCCATGCAAGGAGGTTCCGGCGGCGCACTTCCAACGGTGACGCGCTATGGTGGCGATCCCAATAAGATCACGCTGCCGGCGCAACAGTACAATGAACAGACGAACGTCAATGGCAGCGGCGTCAACGTTCGGTCTTATGGCGCGCCAGACCCGAATGCAAAGGCCACCGCCGGCAATACCCAGCAAACAGCCGACAACGTCTCGACGCTTGACAGGAACACCAAGTCCTATCTGCAAAGTCTGAGCAGCGATATCGGCGGCTATTCGGCCCAGCAGAACATCACCATCAACAAGCTCAGCGATGTCACCGCGGCGACGTTCGGTCAGTTGTCTGGCTCCATTTTGCAGTTGCTAGTTTCGAAGACCGACACGGCCGATAACTCCGCAGCCGGCAACGGGTTTTTGACCCACGACCAGGTGTTCATTCCGGGCATGACTTCATACGCAGGCAAAGTCCCGACAATCCATCTCGCTCCGACGACGAGTGATGGCTCGTTCAACACATCCGTCAATGTCCAGCAACCAGGCACCTCGATCACGCTGAACTATGTCGCTTCAGCCAATGAGAGCGCGGATACGGCTAAGCAGCGCGCCCGCGACATGTTCAACGAACTTGTCAGAGCACAAGCGAGCGCATAGGGAGGCTTGCCGATAACCGGCGGCTTATGCAATATCGGCGCACTTCCAGCATGAGGTGCGCCCTTGCAAGACCACGACCTTATCGAGCGTCCTGGTAAAGGCTTCACGCCGTGGAAAGAAGGCCCGCCCGACGGCGCCATCGACAAGATTTGGTGGGCGGCTCGAGAATTGCATTTCGCCAAATTGAATGTGACGTGCTGGTTTGACGGCTCAGATCTCGTCGGCATCGAACATTGGGGTTTCCGCCACGCGAAGTGGACGATGAAGGTGAAGCCGGCCGACTGGCAGCCGCTCCCTGAAGTATACCGCCTGGCCCGAGAGGCGAAGGTGCAAGCCGAGGTCGATCTATTCCGGGCCAGGTCGAATGCGCGCTTCCTGCAGGCCACAGCAAGGCGCCAGAGCACGGGAAAGGCTTTCGGCGCGTAGACAACGGCTGGCCAAGAACGCCCGCTGGCGGGCTTCTCCGCGGCGAGCTAATATGAGCTTTGACCAAAAGAGGGGCCAGGGGCGAATGGGATGGCGCAGCATCTTGCTTATAAAGGGCATAGACCTAGCAATTTGTTTTCTGGCCGCAGCAATCGTGCTGACCGTATTGTGGGCGCGATGACCGACGGGCGCTGGTGGAGAGCCGCCGCGAACCGTTTGGTCGCCAAACTCTTTGATGCCGCGCCAAGCCTATTGCCATCCAGATCGATATCAGGAATATAATCCTCTCCCTTGCGGCGACCCTTCAACGGAGATCGCCATGCCCCAAAAGACCCTCGCTGAAACCCTTGCCGCCCGTGAAACCGTCTATGTGCATTGCGGGCATCCTGTCTGCAGCAAATCAGCCCAGGTCGATATTCAAGCGCTGATCGACAAGCTGGGACCGGATCATGGTGCCATGCACTGGGATCTCGTGGGGCTCTTTGCGTGCTCGGATTGCAAGGTCGCCGGCCGCGATCGGCGCCCTGTGTTCTTCACCGTCGTTCCTGATTACGAGGGCATCAACGCCCGACGAAACCGCGACTGGAAACCGACCTTCGATCAAAGGTAACGATCGACGGAACGTTAGCCATCTCTAAAGATTGATGCGTGCGGCAGGTGGTGCGCTCCATTGCCTGCCGAAGATCGGCCCTCCGATCGGCCCGCGCCTCCCCGAGTGGCGCGGGCTCTTCATCCTAGGAGAAAATAGCCAGACATGTCCCAATCTGTTGAACCACCGATCTTACCAGAGGGAAGCCCAGATCGTGAGGTGAACTGTGAAGTCGCATTAGAAGCCGCATTCGCGGCCCTGGTGACTACGTCAGAGGCGCAAGGTTGGACGCCCCAGGAAACGGCTGCAACTCTGCTCAAAATCGCGACGGAACATGCCCACCAGCTTGAGGCTGCTGCGGCCGCTGAGTTGCTGACCACCAAGGACGAACAGGCGGCCTTCGATATGGCCAAGGAGATCGGCGGCAAGGTGCGGGTCGAGACGATCACGCCGAAGCCGCGCGAAAAGACCAGCACGACAGACACTGTAGACAAAAGCAGCGATTCTGGTAAATCTCCGGCCAAGCATAGGAAGGGGCAATCCTAGGCGTCGGGGGTGCAATGGCTGATCAACCTAAAGCCATCAAATTTCACTACATTAAATCACCACTCGCCAGGGACATACATGTTAACGGTGTTTTCGGGGGTATCAACCCGGTGACCGGTGACCTGCACTTGTCGGTTTTTGCGGAGCGGCCTCCGATCCCTACCGCCATTACGTTTGAACTTTCCTCTGAAGGCTCGTTGGGACCGGAGGTCGGCGATAGTCGAGAGGGCAGAGACGGCATGGTTAGAATTGTACAGGACACCCTATACCTTGATTTCGCAACGGCGCTATCACTCCACCAATGGCTGAAAGGCCATCTTGGGAATTTTCTCAAGGCGCACCCTGAAATTGTTCTGGAAGACGAACTATGACCCTCGACACCGCCACATTTCCGGCGGAGTTTGAGTCTCGACCGGAAATCCGCTCCAGCGAGTCCTACCGCTATGAAACACCGGACGCTGCCGCCCCCAAAAGTGTGGTCTTTTCTGGATCTGTTTCAGCTCCTAAAAGACCTATGAGACGCGTTCCCCAAATATCATCCGATATGGACGACGCGACGTTTCAAAAAGTAAGGTTTCGATTTTTTGTCGCCTTGCTTACGGGGGTGGCCGCACTTTCCCTTTTGGTTGCCGGCTTCTTTGTCGCCGCCGTTCCGCTGACCACCGCAGCCGCCTGTCTGTTTTTGATATGCATGACCGCCCTCGCGCAATGGCTGGAGTTGGCGTCTCGTGGCCCTTCCAACAATTAAGGAAGTGACCACTATGGCCTTGGCCGCGAAGGCCAAGGGTATAGTGCGTGGTGGGGCTGGGGCTTTTCTTTCCCTGCTACTCTTTCGGGTTGAGGACGTGATCGTGCCGCCAGCTTGGGCGCTTTACTTCGAAGTGCCGACGTTCGGCCTATTTCTCGTTTCACTCGGCGTGGTCTGTTACGCGGTGCTCAGACAGCAATCCGTGGCCAAGAAACCGGGCAGCCGGAAGTTACCTTCGAAGTAACTTTCGCTTTGCCATGGAAGGCAAGTGCCTTACCTATCGGCGCCTCCATCGGTCTCGGTGACACCAAGAGGGGGTGTCTTGTCCTAGTTAGAAGTTTGGCGCCTGAAGCCGTTCAGTGCCCATCGCACCAATATGGCAAAGAGAAAAACCGCCAATGGCGGCAGCAGAGCTTGACTGACCCATCCAAGCCAGTGGGCGAACTCAAAATCAAGTATATCGGCGACGCGGTTCGGACCTTCGTGCGGCCATGCCTCTGCAGAGCATAACTCCTGGCCCGTTCTAACGCCGTTGAGGTCAAGCATCTCAAAGCAGCTACTGTACAGCCGCCAAACTATATATCCAATCCACACCGCTGATGACAGGATCCAAATCCTGATCAACCCACGACGCCAGTTCATCGCGCGCGCCTCAGCCTGACCCCGGCGCCGCCGCCATTCTCGGGGATGAACTCGACGCCAGCCGCTTCGAGGGCGCGCTCGATCGCCGCCAATGCGTCTTCCGAGCCGCCGTATTTGCCTGTCTCGAAATTCGAGATCGTATTGCGGTGAACTCCAGCCGCCTTGGAAAGGTCGGCAAGGGACCAGTTCAACGCCGCTCTCGCCATCCTCACTTGTGCAGGCTTCACAACTCATGTCCCTTGTGCTAATTTCACAAGTGTAAGTATCACAACCAACTGGAGAAATCCAATGCCGAACACCTGTGTTCCGGCGGCCGGCGAAGCTATGCCCGCTGCCGAGGTAATGCCGATCATCGGGCGATTTTCCGGCCGGATCCTGCTCGTCCAGCGGAGGCCGTCATGACCTACGCCGCAATAGCCATGCTGCTGAGCGCAGCGGCCTTACGCACGCGCCTGGCGCGCGGTAGCCTCGCCTACCTACTCCTGAAGACGTCCAACGTCCTGCACGACGCTGGCGCCCGCGTAATCGACAACATCGAGGAGGACTTCCATGGATGAGATCCAGCTTACGGCAGCCGCCGAAGGCATGCCCAATTTCAACCGCCGGAAGGCCTTGGCCGTCACCGGGTCGGGCCTAGCTGCCACCATCGCCGCAATGGTTGCGCCTCGCAACGCAGCCGCTGCGGTGGTCGTCAATGAGGCGCCGGTCACCCGCGTCAACAACTTGGCCTGGGCCCTGGCGCGGGCCATGGACGACTGGATGGTCGACCTCGGAGTTGATGGCGTCCCGGATATCTGGAAGGCTCACGTCTACCCCTACAGCCAGCGCAAGCATCCCGTCGCGTTCGAAAGCCTTGATCGGTCGCCTTCACCTTCTGCCCGAGTGGCCGAACTCGAAGCCGCATTCCACGCCGAATGGGCAGCGCTCCGGGCCATAGAGCCGGCGCTGAATGCGGCAGAGCTGCGCTATATGGAGATCAAGGGGAGTCGGCCCGTCATGGGTGAAATGACGCCCGAGGAAGCCGACAGGCTTCGCAGCACCACTGTCGCTGACCTTGCAAAGCTACCGCCTAACCGCGCCAGCGTCGAACATGCCGAGGCAATGCGCGCGTATAACAAAGCCGACGCTGCTGCTCGCCGCAAGACGGGTTACGGCAAGCTCGATAGAGCATACATGAAGGCCACGCACCGTACTTCGGACGTGGCCAACGCGCTCCTTCGCCATCCCGCCATGACGCTTGAAGACCTTGCCTCCAAGGTGCGGGTTCATCGGGTGTGGGAGTACGACGGGGAAGACTTCAACTTCATTATGGACGACATCGCCCGTGTAGCCGGGAAGGCGGGTGCGTCATGAATCGCCAGACCCTGTTCATCGGCATGACGCCGACCCTTCGCCTGCGCATCGAAACGACGATCGAGAACCTGCTGTCGTTGCTCGACGAGATCGATGGCGACGAGAACCTTGAGCCATACCACGCTGGCTTTGATCAGCGCACCATGGACGATCGCGAAGGCGACGACGAGCGGGAAGCGATAGACGAGCGCGAGGACGATCACGGGGATTACGACGGCCCCGGCTTCATATCGGGAGGGCAGGGTCTCTAAATTCTAAAGCACTAGGATGCGCACATTTCGCCATTTGACACCACTATGCGCATATGCAATACATATACGCATAAAGGAGGCGCGAATGGCAAAGATGAGCATATACCTGCCGGACGAACTGAAAGAGCGCATGGACACCCGGCCAACCGATAATTGGTCCGGCATCGCCCAGCGAGCATTTGAAATGCAGATCAACTCAACCCTCAAAGGAGGCAGTGACATGACAGCAGTGATTGAACGGCTCCGCGCATCGAAGGAGAAGATCGAGGAGCAGCAGCGCCCGGAATGGACAAAAGACGGGCGCGAGTGGGCAAGCGAGCGGGCACAGTATGACGAACTCGCTCGCTACGGCGAGATCGACGTCGACCAATACGACGAACCAAACGAACTTCTGCGGGCCATGTGCGTGGCCTACTACGACGAGCTTGATATCGACGGCATGCAGATAGCAGAAATGTGCGAGATGTTGACAGGCTCCGAGGACAAGCGACCGACTCTCAACCAACTGATCTGGTTCGTAGAAGGCGCCCAGGAAGTCTGGGAACAGGTCAAGGACGAGGTCTGAAAATCAAGTTTCTCCGCGCCAGCTTTGGCCCGCTGCCTCACGGTGGCGGGCTTTTTCATTTAGGTCAACGGTTATGGCAAGACGGCAAAATGGTGCCTAAGTGATTGATTTTGCTTAGGTTGTGGCGGAGGGAGTGGGATTCGAACCCACGGTGAACTTGCGCCCACGCCGGTTTTCAAGACCGGTGCCTTAAACCGCTCGGCCATCCCTCCGTCGTGATTTTTCAATCACTTGGTACAGTGCGCTTCCGACGGGTTTTCATCTGTTGGCACCGGATTGGCACCGAAGGAGTTCCCGACCGGTTCGCTGTTCATTTCTGTAAAGCGGCATTGAGGGCCGCGTCAACCACCGCTGCGGCGCCTTCCTGTTGACCGGGCAAGTGCGGGACTCAATTTACGGAAGCCGTGGGGAGGTGGAGCGATCCTCCGAGGTGGCACCCGCTCGACGATGAGGCGGGGAACGTTCAAACGTGTCACACAGGGGAAAAGGGGATGAATTTCGGCGTTCGCAGTTCCTGGGCTATTTTTGCCGCCTGAAAAATTGTCATCAGAACGACGATCGGCTCACCCTCTGTCGGGTTGATCGTCAGCACAACACGGCCGAGTTCGTCACTCATGCCGCAAGTCCAGTCCTTGATCGCGATCATCCCGGCCATGTGCCCAAGGTTTTATGCGGTCTGAAGCCGGTCGACCGAACCTTCGCCGGATATTGTGACCAGCCGTGCAACGGCAAATGCGGCCATAATTAAGAAAAACGCTGTGATGTTCAGGAACATCGTTGACGCAAAAATGCTCGCGCTCTGATCATAGCAGCTTGCGAATTCCATGACGCTAAACCCCTTCAACGCTTGACGAACGGCGGACCACACCCATTGCTAAGAATGATCTTGATTTGGGGAAAATTCAAGCGATTGCTAATATATGCGACGCAGCGCACCCGGCGCAGCAGGGCGCCGTCACAATCTTGCCCGGTTCCGGCCACAATCGGTTAATATCGTGATAAACAATTCCTGCGCACAAAGGATCGGGGTTCAGGGCGCCGTTGGTGTTGTCGAGTGAGTGCTTTGGCTCCTCTGCTGTTCAAACCACGGCGTCTTGATTGAGACTGTAGGGGATTTCAGGAAAAATGCAGGCTACGACGCGCCCGCGTCTTCGTCGCGCTTCCACGCTCACGCTGCTTGCTGCGTCGGCAGCCTTGCTGGCGGCTTGCGCGTCGCAGCCTGAGCCGAAGGGGATGGTCAATCCCAAGCCTCGCTCGAAGGAATACTTCGCCGAAACCGAATATGGCGTGAAGGCAAGCCCGCGCGTCCAATTCATGCGGCGTGGCGGCGGTCGCGACCAGCTCGGCAAACCCTACCAGGTGCGCGGCAAGTGGTATTACCCCAAGGAAGATCGGCACTACGCCAAGGTCGGCCTGGCCTCGTGGTACGGCGACGCTTTCCATGGCCGGCTGACCGCCAATGGCGAAGTCTACGACATGTCGCATCTGACGGCCGCGCATCCGACCATGCCGCTGCCGAGCTACGCCCGTGTCACCAACCTCGAAACCGGCAGTTCGGTCATCGTGCGCGTCAACGACCGGGGACCGTATCATGAGAACCGCATCATCGACGTCTCGGAGCGCGCCGCGCAGATGCTCGACTACGCCAAGGTCGGCACCGCGAAGGTCAAGGTGGAATATGTCGGTCGCGCACCGCTCGATGGCGACGACGACCAGTATCTGATGGCGTCCTACCACCCAGGCAACAGGATTCCGGATCCGTCGGATGGCTTGCCAACCGGTGTCATGGTGGCAATGAACGGACCGTCGCCAAGCGTGCCGGTGGGCGCCGCCGCCGTGCCGTTCCCCGGTCAGTTGACGAATTCCGGCGAGGCGTTCGCCCTGTCAGCTCAGGCGCCGGCTTTCGGCGATCTGGTGCTGCCCGATTTCGGACCGATCGTACCGGAGCGTCCCGAGATAGGCCTGCCGCCGCAGTCGCCATTCGCCGTGGCCTCGCTGTCCTATGCGGATGAGCGCATAAAGCGCGCCGACGTCTTTGCCGCACTCGACGACAGCGGCATGGCGCCCGCCGACATCCTGCGGTCGTGGAAGAAGTCCAACCCGCAGGCCTCGCCCTCTAGCGCCGACTATGTCGCAGCCGGAACGTTCGACGATGCCGCCGAAGCCAAGCGCGTGGCCGCCGCACTTCAACCTTTTGGCAGAACAGAGATCCAGCGTTCCGATCTCGACGGCAATGACTGGTACGCGGTCAATCTCTATCCCAACGGTCATGGCGGCGTGGATGATCTGCTGCAGGCCGCATGGTCGCACGGCGCGCCGGACGCCTTGGCTGTGCGCAACTGATCTATTTTGCCCGCGCGGTTGATCCGGCGGAAAAAACCCTGATAGCTTGGCTGTGCCAAAACCGGCAAACGGGTCGAGATTTCATGCAGTTGCGCGCCTTTCCGCCATTTGCCGGCTTCCTGGGGCTGGCTTTGCTGCTGCTTTGCCTCGTTCCAGCCCATGCGCAGCTTTTCGAGACCAAGGCCACACAGGCGTTCATGATCGATGCCGACACCGGCACGGTGCTGTTTTCGAAAGACGCCGACAAGCCGATCCCGCCGGCCTCGATGGCCAAGTTGATGACCATGGAAGTGGTTTTCAACGCCATCAAATCAGGGCGCCTCAAACTCGACGACACGTTCGTGGTCAGCGAAAACGCCTGGCGCAAGGGCGGCGCGCCGTCGGGAACATCGACGATGTTTGCCAAGCTCAAATCGGCGATCCGACTCGAGGACCTGATCCAGGGCGTGACTGTGCAGGCGGCCAATGACGGCTGCATCATCATCGCAGAAGGTATGTCTGGATCCGAGGAAAATTTTGCCGCGCAAATGACGGAGCGGGCCCGCCAGATCGGCCTGAAAACATCGACCTTCGTCAATTCGACCGGCCTGCCGGCAGACGGCCAGCAGACGACGGTGCGCGAACTGGCGCAGCTGGCCCTCCATCTGTGGCGCGATTACCCGGATTTCTATCGCTATTACGGCCTGAAGGATTTCACCTGGAACAAGATCTCGCAGAGGAACCGCAATCCGCTGCTGGCCATGGATTTCGGCGTCGATGGTCTAGCCGTCGGCGCGAGCGAGGCGGCCGGCTTCGGCATCGTCGCTTCGGTCAGCCACGACGGCACGCGGGTAATCGCGGCCATGAGCGGGCTGGCCAACGACAAGGAACGTGCCGAAGAGGCGCGCAAATTGCTCGACTGGGGGGTCCGCTCCTTCCAAAAAACCGAGATCTTTGCCAAGGACGAGGTGGTGGGCGAGGCCCAGGTTTTTGGCGGCGCGAAATCCGGCGTGACGCTGAAGGCAAAAGGGCCGATCGACATCTTCCTGCCGATCACCAACCGCGACAAGATGACGGCCAAAATCGTTTACACCGGCCCGGTTGCAGCACCCGTGGAGGAGGGCCAGCCGGTGGGCGCGCTGCGCGTCTGGATCGGCGACACGCTGAGCCAGGAGACACCGCTTTTCGCCGCCGAGTCGATCGGTGTAGGAACACTGCCGCAACGCGCACTCGATGCGGTCAAGGAACTGGCGATCGGCTGGCTGCGATAGCACCGACGGCATGGACGTTTTCCCGAACGCGGACTATCTAGAGCGCAACAATCAATCCACTCCAACCTGGACAAAGGCCCTTTCGATTGGCGCGCGGATTTTTCATCACCTTCGAAGGCGGGGAAGGCGCAGGTAAGTCAACGCAGATCGAGCGGCTGGCGAGGAAGATGCGCGCCAAGAAGTATGACGTCGTGCTCACGCGCGAACCGGGCGGCTCGCCGGGCGCCGAGGCGGTCAGGCATGTGCTGCTTTCAGGGGCGGCCGAGCCATTCGGGCCGAAGATGGAAGCGCTGCTCTTCGCCGCTGCCCGTTCCGACCATGTAGAGCAGGTCATCCGGCCGGCGGTCGAGCACGGCTCGATCGTGCTATGCGACCGTTTCCTGGATTCCTCGCGCGTCTACCAGGGCGTCACCGGCGGGATCGACCCGGCCTTCATGGATGCGCTGGAACAGGTCGCCATCAACGGCATGATGCCCGACATGACGCTGATCTTCGATATCGATCCGGCCGAAGGACTCAGGCGCGCGACGCTGCGGCGCGGCAGCGATGCCGACGCGGATCGCTTCGAGAAGGAAACACTTGCCATCCATCAGGCCCGTCGCGAGGCCTTCCTGGCGATCGCCGCGGCTGAGCCGGGACGCTGCATCGTCATCGACGCGTCCGCCGATCCCGATACGGTTGAGCACGTCGTCACCGCGGCCGTGTTCGCGGCTCTGGAGGCGAGGGCAACCGCCCGCAACAGGCAGGCCGCACCGGTATGATCTTCGAACGCATAGCGCCGGAACAGCATGACACGCTGGACGGCGTGCCCGAACCGTCCGAAACGCCCCGTCTGGTCGGGCACCGGCAGGCGGCCGAGATGCTTGCCGCCGCCTATAGGTCGGGAAAGCTGCCGCATGCGCTGATCTTTGCCGGACCTGTCGGTATCGGCAAGGCGACGCTGGCCTTCCATCTGGCGCATCACCTGCTGAAGCACCCGGCCTTCGCGCAGGCGCCGGAAAGCCTTGCCGTTCCCGATCCGGCCTCGCCGCTGTCTCGCCAGATCGCGACCGGGGCGCATCCGGGTGTGCTGCATCTGACGCGTCCGATGAACGACAAGACCAAGAGCTTCAAGACGGTCGTCACCGTCGACGAGATCCGCAGGGTTAGCCGCTTCCTGTCGATGACCTCGCATGACGGCAGCTACCGGGTAGTCATCGTCGATCCCGCCGACGACATGAATGCCAATGCCGCCAATGCCTTGCTGAAGAACCTTGAGGAGCCGCCGGCGCGAACGCTGTTCATCCTCATCGTCCACGCGCCGGGCAGTCTACTGCCGACGATCCGCTCGCGCTGCCAGGTGATACGCCTGGCGCCGCTCGACGCCGACGATTTACTGGCGGTGCTGCAGACCGCCGAACCGCCGCCACCGGGTGATCCGGCCGCACGGGCGGCGCTGGTCGAACGGGCAGGGGGCAGCGCGCGCAACGCGATCCTTTTGACGCAATATGGCGGGCTTGAGATCGCCGAGACGCTCGATGCGCTGGTGGCGAAGGGAAAGAGCGACATCGGAGGCGCCTATCGGCTCGCGGAAGCCGTCGCCGGCCGCGACCAGGCGATCCAGTTCGATATTCTCAACCGCCGGGCACTCGACCTTTTGTCGGATGGGGCAAGCCGGGCTGCGCTCGCCGGTGACCTCGCGCGGGCCAAAACGCTCTCCGACACCTGGCATGAGGCGTTGGACGCGATTTCCGAGACAGAGACCTACAATCTCGACAAGAAACAGCATGCCTTGACCATGATCGATCGCGTGAAGTCCGCGATGTGAACAGTCTTTCGGCGAAGCTTTCGACGTAGGCGGCCTGCTTTCAGGCAAGGGTCGTATTGTCGGACTGGTTTTTTCGCTGGACCGCGAGCGCGGCATCGTATTTCGCGCGATTAGCCCAATAGATGGTGGCGAAGAGCAGCGCCTGGTCGCGGAAAGGTACGTGGTCCACCGTGTCCGTAGCGGCTTCGGCTTCGATCCAGTCGGCGTGAAAGTCGGCGGCTGCCTTCCTGTCGCCGCCGAGAGCCATCTGCTGGAACCGGTGCATATGATCCTCGATGTCGAGGTAGCGGTCGGCCCAGACGATCGACCATTGCCGATTCTGCATGGTGAATTTGCGAATCCACCGCTCGCTTAGGTCCATGTCGCCTTCGGGTTTGGAATACATGACGTTGCGGCGCGCTTCGAGCAATGTGTTGGTGGCGACGACTTCATTCTCACGCCATAAAAGCCGCATCGCCGGATCGTTCAGAAACCGGTCCGCGTAGATGGGATGGGGAAAGGCGCTTTCCCTCAGCCCATCGATCTTGAAATAGACCAGCAGTTCGGACGCCACGCTGGCTTCGAGTTCGTTGCGTTCCATCTTGCCGTGGAAAGCCTCGAATCCGATGCCTGGGATAAAGGGCATATGCGCGGCGTGCCAGATTTCATGCAGGACGTAGAGGTCTTCGATAGCCGGGGACGCATAGTCATCCCGGCGCATGGTCAGCCCCCACCATGTGCAGAAATGCGCGCGCTCCAGGCGGTCGTTGGTGGTTTCGCAGCTGAAGCGGGGCAGGCGGGCATATTGATCGACGATGCCGTGGACATAACCGCCTTGGCGATGCGAGGATCGGAATGCTTCCGTTTTCCAGTGCGCCAGGCAGTGGGCATGGATGTCATCGCTCGTGACGAGCAGGATCAAATTCTTCATGACAGCGTCTCGGAATTCGGATTGGCCATGCCGATCCGCTCCGCCATGCCTGGCGTCAGGCACAAGCGTGGCCGGGCATCGACTGCCCCAGGGGCACGCGTCAGATAGGAGGCCAGATCGGGATCGTTTTGCGCTCCCGCCGCGGCCTGGGCAAGGATGAAGACGTCCGCGGGCGTCAAGGCAAGGCCGAGCGCCTGGCCGGCATGTTCGGCGACGCTGCCTTGAATGCTCGCGTAGCGGCGCGCCATGGCGAAGACGTCGAACCGCTCCATCAGCCGTATTCCCAATTGCAGCGATGTCAGGTTCTTGAACCATTGATTGCCAAACAAGCCGAGATTCTCCGATCGGCAGAACACCCCGCCGATGCGGTCGTAATAGGCGCCGAACGGTTTGGACAGGCTGATCACCACGGCGCTCACGCAAGGCGCGTCGGCGAGGATCGTCTCCGCCGGCGGTTCGCCGGTCGCCCCGACATAGGTCAAATCGAGGACGAGCTGGGCCGGGTTCGCGCGCTGGCTCAGGCGACGCAGAAATTCATTGGCCTGCGGCCACACCATGCCATCGATGGCCGAGGGCTGGCTGAGACAGAGTAGATCCCGGGGATTGACGGTATCGGCGACATCGCGCCAGGCGTGGCGTTCATATTCCACCACCGCAACGCCACAGGCTTCCGCATACGCTTTGTAGCCCTCATATTCGCCGCGAAAGATCACAAGCCGAGGCGAAAACCCCTCGACGCGTGCGCGGTTGCCGTAGTCGGCAATCAGATGAAAAAGCGGCTCGCTTGCGCCTGATGTGGGATAGCTGAATGGAAAGGCAGCCGGGTCCAGGGGCGCCATCGGCTTTGCCCAGCCGAGCCAAGTGTCGAAGAACCGCCTGTGCAGTGCGTTCTGCTTCCCGGTCCAGGCATGGCGAAACTGATCGAGATAGGCTGCGCGGACCGGATCGGGGCCGTTCCCCCCGCTGCTGCCGAGCAGCTCGGCCTTTACTGTTTCGATCTCGGGCGTGACGAGGGCGTAAACGGTTTTGCTGGCGCCGGCCTGACGCAAGCGCGCATCAAGGATCTGTCGCGGATCATATTGCGTAGTCGTGGCCATGCCGGTCTGCCTTTTTGTACCGCCGCGAAACTACGGATGGCGACCTGCCTTTGCAACGGTCGGGACTTGGCATGAGGCGCTGGACGCTATATCCGAGGCCGACACCTACAGTCTCGACAAGAAGCAGCACGCCTTGACCATGATCGACCGCCTGAATTCTGCAATGCGAATGTGACGGTCCCCACCGGGATGGCAAATGCCATTCCGATGCGATATCCACCGCCACGGCTTCCATTCAGACATTCATGATGGTTCATTCATGTCACGCGACACATTCTACATCACGACCGCGATTTCCTATCCGAACGGCAAGCCGCATATCGGCCATGCCTACGAACTGATCGCCACCGACGCTCTCGCGCGCTTTCAGCGACTCGACGGCAAGCAGGTCTTCTTCCTCACCGGCACCGATGAGCACGGCATCAAGATGCTGCAGACGGCGAAGCGCGAAGGCATTTCGGCGCGCGAACTGGCCGATCGCAACTCGGCCGATTTCAAGCGCATGGCGACCGCGCTCAACGCCTCCAATGACGATTTCATCCGCACCACCGAAGAGCGGCATTACGCGGCCTCGCAGGCGATCTGGAAGGCGATGGACGCCAATGGCGACATCTACAAGGGCGGTTATGCCGGCTGGTACTCGGTACGCGACGAAGCCTATTACGGCGAGGAGGAGACGGAGGTCCGTCCCGACAATATCCGCTACGGGCCGCAGGGAACGCCTGTCGAATGGGTCGAGGAAGAGAGCTATTTTTTCCGCCTCTCGGCTTACCAGGACAAGCTCATCGCGCTTTATGAGAGCCAGCCCGACTTCATCGGCCCGGCCGAGCGCCGCAATGAGGTGATGAGCTTCGTCAAATCGGGGCTGAAGGACCTGTCGATCTCGCGCACCACCTTCGACTGGGGCGTGCCGGTTCCTGGCGACGACAAGCATGTGATGTATGTCTGGGTTGACGCCCTGACAAACTACATCACCGGCGTCGGCTATCCCGATGAAAATGATGAGAAATGGCGTTTCTGGCCGGCCGATGCGCATATCATCGGCAAGGACATTGTCCGCTTCCATGCGGTGTACTGGCCGGCCTTCCTGATGTCGGCCGGCATCCCGCTGCCGAAGCGCGTTTTCGGCCACGGCTTCCTGTTCAACCGTGGTGAGAAGATGTCGAAATCGGTGGGCAACGTCATCGACCCGTTCACCATGGTCGAGCATTACGGTCTCGACCAGGTGCGCTACTTCTTCCTGCGCGAAGTGCCGTTCGGCCAGGACGGCAGCTACAGCCATGAAGCGATCGTCAACCGCACCAACGCCGATCTCGCCAACGGCCTCGGCAATCTGGCGCAGCGCTCGCTGTCGATGATCGCCAAAAACTGCGGCGGCGTAGTGCCGAAGCGCGGCGATTTGACGGAAGCCGACGGTGCCATCCTGGATCAGGCCGTGGCGGCTCTCGCCACCGCGCGCAAGGCGATGGCCGGGCAAGGCATTCATCTGGCGCTCGCGGCGATCTTCGATGTGGTGGCGGAAGCCGATCGATACTTCGCTGGACAGGCACCATGGGCGCTGAAGAAGACCGATCCGGAACGCATGGAAACGGTGCTATGGACGACCGCCGAACTCGTGCGCCGTATCGCGCTGCTGTGCCAGCCCTTTGTTCCGGGGTCGGCCACGAAGCTGCTCGACCTGCTGGCGGTGCCTGCGGACACGCGTAACTTCGAGCATGTCCACGCCGACTATGCGCTTGTGCCGGGCGTCGCCTTGCCCGTGCCAGAGGGCGTGTTTCCGCGTTATGTCGAACAGCCGGACGCGAACGCCTGATGCTTGTCGACAGCCACTGCCATCTGGATTTCCCAGATTTCGCCGAGGAGCGGGCGGCCATTGTCGCCCGCGCCAAAGCGGCCGGTATCGGCCGCATGGTGACGATCTCGACCCGTGTGAAGCGCTTTCAGCAAATACTTGAAATCGCAGAGACTTTCGACGAGGTGTATTGCTCGGTCGGCACCCATCCGCACAATGCCGCGGAAGAACTCGACGTCACGACTGCCGAGCTTGTCCGTCTATCGGCTCATCCGAAGGTGGTGGCGATCGGTGAAGCCGGGCTCGATTATTTCTACGACAAGGCGCCGCGCGATGCGCAGGCGCAGGGCTTTCGCAATCATATTGCCGCGGCTCGCGAGACCGGCCTGCCGCTCGTCATCCATTCGCGCGACGCCGATGACGACATGGCAGGTATTCTCGAGGACGAAACAGGGAAGGGCGCCTTCCCTTTCATCCTGCATTGTTTCTCCTCCGGACGCCGGCTGGCCGAGGTGGGCGTCGCGCTCGGCGGCTATGTCTCGTTCTCGGGCATCCTGACCTTCAAGAATTCGGCCGAATTGCGCGCCATCGCCGCCGACGTGCCGCATGACCGGCTGCTCGTCGAAACAGACGCACCCTATCTGGCGCCGATACCGTTTCGCGGCAAGCGCAATGAGCCGGCCTATGTCGCGCACACGGCACGAGTGCTGGCGGAAACGATTGGCGTCAGCGAGGCTGAGGTCGCCGATCTGACGACGAACAATTTCTTCCGGCTGTTCGGCAAGATGCCGCGGCCTGCCGAGCAGAGCGCCTGAACGATGACCGACCGGCTGCGCCTCACCATTCTCGGCTGCGGCTCGTCGCCAGGTACGCCGCGCATCACCGGCGACTGGGGCAATTGCGACCCGACCAATCCGAGGAACCGGCGCATGCGCACGGCAGCACTGGTCGAACGGATTGCCGCCGACGGCCGCCGTACCACCGTGGTCATCGACACCGGGCCGGATTTCCGCGAGCAGATGCTGCTCGCTTCGGTCAAACGCATCGATGCGGTCGTCTATACGCACCCGCATGCCGACCATATCCACGGCATCGACGATCTGCGCGGCTATGTGCTCGAGCAGCGCCACCTGATCGACATCCATGCCGACCAACCGACGATGCTGCGCCTGCGGCAGGCGTTCGGCTATTGCTTCGAGACGCCGCCGGGCAGCTCTTATCCGCCGATCGTGCTGGCCCATATCATCGACCACGCAAAGTCCGTGGTGATCGAAGGCGAGGGGGGTGCCCTCACCCTAGAGCCACTGCCGCAGTTGCATGGCGACATCATCTCACTCGGTTTCCGCATCGGCGGCCTGGCCTATTGCCCTGATATCAGCGGCTTTCCCGACGCCACTGCCGAGCGGCTGCGCGGCCTGGAGATGCTGGTCATCGACGCGCTGCAGTACAACACCCATCCCAGCCATCTGTCGCTCGGCGAGGCGCTCGGCTGGATCGAGAAGCTGGCGCCGAGTAATGCCGTGCTGACCCATATGCACGTGCCGCTCGACTATGCGACCGTGATGGCCGAGACGCCTGATAAGGTGGTCCCAGCCTATGACGGCATGGTGATTGAAATCCCCTTTGAATCAGCGCGATAAACACGCCGGTTCATTGTACCGTTCGTTTCTTTGGCCCGAATATCAGCAGCGTTCCAATCCGCTCATAGCCCATGCGGGGATAAAGCAGCGCTCCGGCATGCGTCGCCAACAGCATAGAGCATCGCGCTCCACGAGCCTGGTCGTCCTGCAGCATTCTGGACATCAGCGCCTGGCCGATGCCGCGACGCCGGTGCGATGGCTCGACATACATGGCCGCGCACCAGGTGGCGCCCACGGCGTCAATGCTGCGCACACGCCCGACAATCTCGTCGCCATCGACCGCCACATATTGGCGGAACGGCGCGTCGTCGCCGAGCAGATCGGCCGCGATCGGCCGCCTGCGGATAATCGCGGCCAGCTGCGCCGCCCGTTCGACTGTCTGGACACGCTCAATCGAGACGACCGCCGGCGAGACGGCCGCCGGCGGGCTTGAAATCTGACGTAATGGCTGGACGAAAAAACCCTCCGTCCGCAGCAGCCGGTAGCCGAGAGCCTTGTATGCGGTTCGCGTCGGCCCATCCGGTTCGTCGTTTGCGATCACGACGGAGATAGCGAAACCCGGTCGCGCATGCTGCCGCACAATCGCATCGGCTTCCTGGGCAGCGACGTCATGGACGACCCATTCCTCGCCACGGTAGTCGCGAGCATTCTTGCGCGGCGCATCGCGCATCGCCACAATGGCCCGACGCGGCTGACCTCGTAAGGAAAGGTGCGGCTTTTGTCGGTGCTGTAGCCATGTACGAACACCTCGATCGCCGATTCGATCTCACGCTTTGCTGCCGTCATCGACGCAGCGTAGCGTTGGCAATCCACATGAGGCAACAGACATCGAGCGTCTCAAGCCTATGAAAAGCAGCAGTAATTTCCAGCTGCTGGCGAATACGTTAGTTCCATAATCTATCTTATGCGACTTTCGGGTGTGCAGTCTGGAGACCCGGATGGCGACCTACTTTGCGGCCGGCCGTGTGACGCGATAACCTCCCTGTCCATATCATCAGGACCATCAAGAATGAGCGCATCGTTTCTCGACCTTCCCGATCGCCTTGCCGATAGCCGCAGGCTTCGCGCAGTGATCTTCGGAGCCGGCCATGGCAGCACCTATCCCGGCAAGGACAGCAGCGGCTATGCCTTGGCGGCCGAGGCCATCCGCGCAGCCAGCCAGGATGATGCCTCGCTCGTCGAACACTGGGACTTCGATCTCGGCGGCCCGTTGTTCGATGGCAAGCCGGTCTGCTGCGTCGACGCCGGCGACATCTCGACCACCCTGCACGACAATGCCGGCAACCGCGCCCGGGTCGAGGCGAAGACGCGCGAGGTCTTGGCTTTGCCGGCCATCCCGATCCTGCTTGGCGGTGACGATTCCGTCGTCATCCCGTTCCTTGCCGGCTTTGCCGACCACGGACCGATCTGGATCCTGCAGATCGATGCCCATATCGATTGGCGCGACGAGGTGCATGGCAAACGCTACGGCTATTCGAGCCCGATGCGGCGGGCGAGCGAGATGCCGCATGTCGCCGGCATGGTGCAGGTCGGCCTGCGCAGCGTCGGCAGCGCGCGCCTCGCTGAAATCGAAGCGGCGCAACACTATGGCAGCCGTTTCGTGACCGCGCGCGAGGTGCATGCTCAAGGCGTGGAAGCGGCGCTCAGGCATATTCCGGAAGGCGCGCGGGTCGTCGTCACCTTCGACTGCGACAGCCTTGATCCCGGCATCATGCCGGGCGTGGCGGCGCGTACGCCGGGCGGCCTCACCTACACGCAGGCGATCGACCTGATCGCCGGCCTCGGCAAGCGGGCCAGAATCGTAGGATTCGACCTTGTCGAACTCTATCCGCCCGCCGACATAGACGGCCTGTCGGCCCTCACCGCCGCGCGCCTTCTCGTCAATGTGATCGGCACCATCGTCCGGCAGGTTTGAAACCCGGCTAGGTCGCGCCAGCCGCTGAAATGCGCTGATGCACGCTGTCCAGGCTTTCCGCCAGCGCATCGAAGACGTTGCGGGCCGTGAGCTCGTTCAGGACCTGCTCATTGATGCCGCCGCGGGTCGCATAATCCTGCGCCAGATGCGTGAAGTCCGCATCGGGCGCCGTCTCCGGAGCGTGTCCAAGCGCCGTGAAGAGCGCCGCGATATAGTCGCGCCCCTTGGTATCCGGCACGCCATGCGCTTTGAGCCAGCGGTGGATCGTATCGAGATATTTGAAGTAGGTGGCATAGGTCGCAGTCACGACACTCAACGCATCGAACTCGCTCGAACTCTCGACCTCGATCACCTTCCCCAGTCCGGCCAGCAATGGGGTCACCTCCGGATCAGGCGGATAAATGATCGTCACCCCCAGCCGCTGGGCGATCATCGGCATGGGCAGCGCTTTTGTCACGTGGCTCGCGGGCGCGGTCAGGCCGACAATTTCCTCGCGCGACAGCGTGGCGATCAGGCTGATGAGATGATGGTCGCGCCGAAACCGCAATTCGGGCAGCACCTGGTGGGCAATCTGCGGCCGCACCGCCAGCATGACGGTGTCGCATGCATCGAGCACCGCCTGATTGTCGACGGCAGCATCCACATTCGGATAGCGGGAAGCGAGATCCGATGCGATCTCTTCGTTGCGAGGCGACAACACCACCGAGACCGGATCGCCCTCGAGCGATTTGAGCCCCGTGACAATGGCTGAAGCAAGCGCGCCCGTGCCGATGAAGCCAAGTTTCATTTGAAGTCCCACGACGTTGATTTTCCGGCTCGTCGTCCGCTGGTCACCGCGGCACCTGCTCCAGGCTGATCCGGTAGTTCAGCGAACGCTTCGCGCCGGGTTCGATCAGCATCACGCCAGGCTTGTCCGTGAATTCGCCGTCGAAATCGGCCGGGCTTGCCACGCCGTGCCAGGGCTCGATGCACAGGAACGGCGCACCGCCCGGCTTGGACCAAATGCCCAACTCCTCTGCCCCCTGCCATGACATTTCGATGGCCGGACCATGGTCGGCGGCGTAGCGCACGCTGGAGCTGGCGGGCCGATCCAGAATGACGGCGTCGTCATCGAACAGCTGCTCGGACAATGCGAGCGTCCTGCCTTCGATCGGCGTCGACCGCGTCTCGGCGAGCAGAAGGCCATCCTTCAGCCGACGGATCGGCGCCTGCTCATCGTCGGCAAAAATCAGCCGATAGGCCTCCTTGGACAATTCCGGCTGCAACGGCCAGTTGAATGCCGGATGCGCACCGACCGAGGCCGGCAACAGCTCGTCGCCCGTGTTGGTGACCTCCAGGGCCACGCCAAGCTGCTGGCGGTCCAGCGTGTAGGTGATGGCAAGGCGAAAAGCGAAGGGGTAGTGCGTACGGGTATCGGCATCGTCGGTGAGAACCAGCGTGCAGGATCGAGGCCCCCTCTCCGCCCAGGTGAACAGCTTGTCGCGCGCGAAGCCGTGCTGCGTCATAGGATAGGCTTGGCCGCGATGGCGCAATTTATCGCCTTTCAGCCGGCCGACGATCGGAAACAGCACCGGCGAATGTCGCCGCCACTCTGGCCCGGCTTGCCACAAGTACTCGAATCCGTGCGTATCCTGCAGCGAGACAAGTTCGGCGCCCTGCACTGTGATAACAGCCGAAATGCCGTCGCCATGAAGCGTCTGGCTGTCCTGTGCCACATGTCCTCGCTGTGTTGGATGCTGGTTCGGCGGGCAGACTAGCAAAAGCTCTTGGGGACTCAAGGTGTAGCCGGGTGTTGCTGGAATGAATTGTGGCCGGAGGATCTCTCCTCCGGCCACCTCTCCGCATCAAGGACGATATACTCGCCCTTGCCCACAGCGGACAGTCGTTATTCGCGCTCGCCGGTGAAATTCAGCAACAGCTGAAAGATGTTGATGAAGTTCAGATAGAGCGAGAAGGCGCCGAAAACGGCCAGCTTCTGACGCGATTCCGCATCGAAATTCTCGGCGTACTGTTCCTTGATCGTCTGCGTATCCCAGGCGGTCAGGCCGATGAAGACGGCGATGCCGATCACCGAAATGGCGAACTGCAGGGCGGTCGAACCGAGGAAGATGTTGACAATGCTGGCGATCACCACGCCGATCAGGCCCATGATCAGGAACGACGATAACTGTGTCAGGTCGCGCTTGGTCGTGTAGCCATAGAGGCTGGTGGCGCCGAACATGGCGGCGGCGATGAAGAAGGTGCGCGCGATGCTGGTTCCGGTGAAGACCAGGAACACGGAGGCGAGCGACAAGCCCATCACCGCACAGAAGGCCCAGAACATCATCTGGGCGCTCGCCGCCGACATGGTCTGCATCTTGAACGAAAACAGCAGGACAAAGGCGAGCGGCGCCAGCATCACCACATATTTCAGCGGGCTGGAGAAGATCGGCACATAGAGCGCCGGCGTCGACGACACCATCAAAGCGACCAGGCCGGTGACCACGAGGCCAAGGCCCATATAGTTGTAGACGCGCAGCATATGCTGGCGCAGGCCCTCGTCGAAGACGGCTCCGGCCTGTGCGCCGGCGCCGACGCGATAACCCAGATTGGGCGTGTTCATTTTCAGTCTCCTTTGCAAATCGGTCAGTAAAGCGTTTTGGCGAGCGTCTCGGCGGCGCGGTCGAGGTCATGAACCCCGCTCATCGCGACCACCGCATAGGCGACCTCGCCGATCTGGAAATAGGCCGAGGAAATATCGCCCGAGGGCGCGACGGTCGGCTTGACCACGTTGAAGGTTCCCGGCCGGATGGCAAACAGCGACACCAGGCCCATATCCTTGGTGTCGACAGCCATCTCGACACTCGGGCCGAAGCGCGACGGATAGATCTGCACGTCGCGCACCTTCCAGTCCTTGGGCAGCGACGGCATAACGATCGCGGTCGCGGCGCGGATCTCGCCGGCATTGTAGTTGGGCGCTTCCGGCTGCGAGGGCATAGTTTCGCGCACCAGCGTCGTCCTGTGTGCCCGCACCGCCTCCTCGACATAGGCGGGCGGCTGCGGCGAAGCGATGACCTTGGTCACCGACATCGGCCCGATGACGCCGTTCGCCAGCCAGCCGGCGGCAATGAAGGCGGTAACGGCCGCGGCGCGCTGCAAAACACCGAAGATACGGCCGCGGACAAACCCCCTCTCCAGCCGCCGCGCAGCGTCAGCGGTCGCCGGCCGCGCCACGCCCTTGGAGCCGGCAAGCGCCACGCGCAGTTCATCCCGGGTCCGCAGATCCGACATCACGCGCGCGGCAGCCTCCGGACGTGTCGACAGGAATGCTTCAACCTCGATGCGGCGGGTGACATCCAGCTGGTCGTCGACATAGGCGTCGAGGTCGGCGTCGGTCACGGGGTCGACAAGAGCGGTCATTGCTCACCTCCCACGATTCTCAAATAATTCTTGCGACGTCCCGGGGCGGCGTCCTCCATCTGGCGCAAGGCAGCGCGCGCCCTGCCGATGCGCGACATCAGTGTGCCCAGCGGCACGCCGGTGGCATTGGCCGCCTGTTGATAGGAAAGCCCTTCGATGGCGACCAGATGCAGTGCCGAGCGCTGTTCTTCCGGGAGGTTGAAAAAGGCATCCCGCACCTGCGCCAGGCGCACAGTATGCTCCTGCGGCGCCGGCGTGCTGGCATCGGCGAGGTATCCGGCCTGTTCGATGCGCGCCGCTTCCGAGCGGCGCGAGCGCATGCGGTCGACAAACGCGTTGTGGACGATCGACAGCAGCCAGGCCCGCAGGTTTCCACCCGAGCGGAAGGTGCCGCGCTTCTCATAGGCGCGCACCAGCGCGTCATGCACGAGATCCTCGGCGTCCGCATTGTCGCGCGTCAGCGACTGTGCGTAGCGCCGCAGCGATCCGAGCTGTCCTATGATGTCAAAGCGTGGCATCGACCGTTTCATGTCCTGTTTACGGAGCATGTGGGGATTTTAATCCCGAGCCGTGCCATTTTTCTTGTGGCGGGGTTACCGAAGGGTCGTGTTTGCCAGCACCCTCCCCCAGCCTGGCCCTCAGGGGCGAAGTGGTTTTGCCGGTTTGGGCGTCGTTACACCGCAGGCGCGCAACACCCACCTGCGGCCGTCGCTGCGAAAATCGGTGATGCTGAGCGGCTCGATGTCGATCTTCCAGCAAGCGGCAAGCGGAGCACCGAGAACATGCGCGATCGCGGTGCGGATGACGCTGGCATGGGTCAGCGCGATCGTGTGGCCACGCTCGGCCATCAACCGGTCCATCAAGTCGGAGGCCCGGCGAGCAACGTCGGCCAACGACTCGCCGCCGTGCGTCGCCGCATTGGGGTCTGTGAGCCAGGCAACTATGTCTTCGGGCTGTTCCGCCTGGACCTGCTCAAAGCTCCTGCCAGCCCAGCCTCCATGATCCTGGTCCGCCAGAAGCGGCTCGACCGATGCCTGCAGCGCCAGCGACTCGGCGGTCTGGCGGGCGCGAAGTGCTGGCGCTGTCCACACGCGGTCGGCGCGGCGCAGCATCCCGCGCATCGCCTTCGCCTGCGTCAGCGATCGCGGCTCCAACGGCTCATCCGACGGGAATGCACCTTTCCGGGTCGCGGCCGTGGCGCCGTTGCAGATCATCGTCAGCCGTACCAGCATGAAGCAGTCATCCCTAAGCCGCTTTCGAAGCGGCGCATGCGCTGCGATAAGAATGGCGGCTATCGTTTCGATCGAAAGGCCACACCCTTGGGCGCAGCCTTCTGTTTTGCACAACTAAAAGCGCTGGTGCATCACGTTCGATTTGCGTATCACTCCGCCGCGCCAACGGAACCATAACGATGTTTGAAGACCTGCAGCCAGCTCCCGCCGACAAGATCCTGGCCCTGATCGGCCTCTATCGCGCCGATCCGCGCCCCAACAAAGTCGACCTCGGCGTCGGCGTCTACAAGGATCGTGACGGCAAGACGCCGGTCATGCGCGCCGTGCGCGAGGCCGAAAAGCGGCTGCTGACCAGCCAGGACACCAAGACCTATCTTGGGCTGGCCGGCGATACCGGCTTCAACGCGGTGATGGCCAAGCTCGCCTTCGGCCCCGGTGCAGACATGACGCGCATCCGGGCGGCACAGGCGCCTGGCGGCTCCGGTGCGTTGCGGCTGGTGGCGGAGCTGCTCAAGCGAACGCGTTCGGACGCCACCATCTGGCTATCGGACCCGACCTGGCCGAACCATATGCCGGTGATGCGCGCCGCCGGCCTGCAGATCCGCGAATATCCTTATTTCGATGCTGCCTCGGGAGCCGTTCGTTTCGACGACATGCTGGCGGCGTTGCGCACGGCAGAGAGCGGTGACGTGGTGCTGCTGCATGGCTGCTGCCACAACCCGACAGGCGCCAATCTGGACGCGGCGCAATGGGAGGCCGTCACCGATCTGGTCGTCGAGCGCGGCCTGCTGCCGTTCGTCGACATCGCCTATCAGGGCTTTGGCGATGGCCTCGAGGCCGACGCCCTCGGCCTGCGGCTGCTGGCGGCGAAAGTTCCGGAGATGGTTGTTGCTTCGAGCTGCTCGAAGAATTTCGCCGTCTACCGTGACCGTGTCGGTGCGGCGATGGTCCTGGCCAGGGACGGCGCACAGGCCGATGTGGCGATGAGCCAGATGCTGTCGGCGGCGCGCGCCATGTATTCGATGCCGCCAGACCACGGTGCCGCGGCGGTGCGCATCGTGCTGGAAGACGCTACTTTGCGTGCCGACTGGGAAGCCGAGCTGGAGGAGATGCGCCTGCGGATGCTGAGGCTCCGTGTCCAGTTCGCCGAGGCGCTGCGCCGGCAGTCCAACTCCGACCGCTTCGACTTCGTCGCCAGCCATCGCGGCATGTTCTCGCGGCTGGGCCTCACTGAAGCGCAGGTCGAACGGTTGCGTGCCGAACATGGCGTCTACATGGTCGGCGACAGCCGCATCAACGTCGCTGGACTGCCTGAGGATGGGATGGACGACCTCGCCAAGGCGATCGTCTCCGTACTCGACTAAAGCGGCTCAGCTGTGGACAAGGCGCCCTCGCCGGCTGACAGTGTTGGCCGCGCGTCAGGCCGCAGGCTAGCATCCGCCGCATGACGCCATCGAAAGACATTTCGCGCCTGATCGAGATCATGGCAGCGCTGCGTGCGCCCAAGACCGGCTGCCCCTGGGACATCGAGCAGGATTTCTCGACTATCGCGCCCTATACGATCGAGGAAGCCTATGAGGTGGCGGACGCCATCGCACGCGGCGATCTCGATGATCTCCGTGACGAGTTGGGCGACCTCCTGCTGCAGGTCGTCTATCACGCGCAGATGGCTGAGGAAGCCGGTGAATTTGCCTTCCCGGATGTGGTCCAGGCCATCACCACAAAGATGATCCGCCGCCATCCACATGTCTTCGGCGACGAAGAAGCCCGCAGCGCCGGCATGGCCAAGGGCATGTGGGAAAAGATCAAGGCGCAGGAGAAGGCCGAGAAGCGAAGCGGTCGGCTGGCACGCGGCCTCGACCCCGAAGACAACGGCAAGGGGTTTCTGGACAGTGTTCCGGTTGCCCTGCCTGCGCTGACGCGAGCGCTCAAACTTCAGGAGAAGGCTGCGCGCGTCGGCTTCGACTGGAGCGAGGCGGCGCCCATCCTCGACAAGATCGAGGAAGAGATCGGCGAATTGCGCGAGGCGCTGGCCAAAGGCGACACGGCGTCGATCAAGGACGAATTCGGCGACATGCTGTTCGCTGTCGTCAACCTCGGCCGTCACCTAAAACTCGATTCGGAAGCCGCGTTGAGCGGCACCAACGAAAAATTCCGCTCACGCTTCCACTATGTCGAGCAGGCCCTGGAGAAGTCCGGCAATACGCTGGAGAATGCCACCTTGGCCGAAATGGAAGCGCTGTGGCAGGAGGCGAAAACGGCGAAGTAACCTGCGTTACCCCTGGTTTTTCCTGCGCAATCGGCTTTCGATCTCTTCGCGGGCGCTTTGCGTCGCCTTGAGCGAGATGGTGGCGCTGCCGTCGTCATTGTCGGCGCGCGAAACGACATCGCCATTGCGATAAAGCCAGTCGACAAGGCCGAACTGTGCCGGCTCGATCGTCACCGTCAGGTTCTCAAGCTCGCCCGCCATGCGCGTCTCGATGATCGCCTTCAGCGCATCGATACCCTCGCCGGTCACCGCCGATACGGCGATCGGCGGACCCTTGCTGCCGTCGGCGGCATCTGCGAGCAGCCGGCTCCTGTTGCCCTCGTCCAGCAGATCGACCTTGTTCCAGACTTCGATCACCCGCTTGGTATCACCGGCGTCGACGCCGAGGTCGGCCAGGATGCGCTCGACATCCTCGGCCTGCGCTGCCGTATCGGGATCGGAAATGTCGCGCAGATGGAGGACGAGATCGGCTTCGACCACCTCTTCCAGAGTCGCGCGAAAAGCGGCGATCAGATGCGTCGGCAGGTCGGAGATGAAACCGACCGTGTCGGACAGGATGATCGGCGTGCCATGTGGCAGGCGCACGCGGCGCAAAGTCGGGTCGAGCGTGGCAAACAGCATGTCCTGCGCCAACACATCTGCTCCGGTCAGCCGGTTGAACAGCGTCGACTTGCCGGCATTGGTGTAGCCGACGATCGCCACCACCGGGAACGGCACCTTCTTGCGCTTGGCGCGATGCAGGTCGCGGGTGCGGCGAACCGTTTCCAGCTCGTGCTTCAGCTTGATGATCTTTTCCTGCAATTGCCGCCGGTCGGATTCGATCTGGGTTTCGCCGGGGCCGCCGAGGAAGCCGGCGCCGCCGCGCTGACGCTCGAGGTGGGTCCAGCTGCGGACAAGGCGGCCCTTCTGGTAGTTGAGATGGGCGAGCTCGACCTGCAGCGTGCCTTCCTTGGTGCGGGCGCGCTCGCCGAATATCTCGAGGATCAGCCCGGTGCGGTCGAGCACCTTGGCGTTCAATTCCTTTTCGAGATTGCGCTGCTGCACCGGGGTCAGCGGATGGTCGACGATGACCAGTTTCGCGTGCCCTTCCTTGACGATCTCGGCGAACTCTTCGACCTTGCCGCTGCCGAGCAAAGTCGCCGGACGCGGATCGTTGACGGTCACCACCGCCGTATGGATCGGATCAAGGTTGATGGCGCGGGCAAGGCCTACGGCCTCGTCGCGGCGCGCGTCAGCCGATCGAGTCAGCCGCGGGCGGTTTGTATCGTCGTCGCCGCGTGGCTGGCGGGTAAGCACAGGCACAATAACGACAGCCCGGGTCGGACCCTTGGCTTCCGTCCCGGGATGATGCGCTGGTTTTCCGCGAACCGTAGCGTCCGCGTCCTTCTCACGTGCCAATCAGGCGCCTTGGCTTTCCTCGCCATCGAACATCTGAACCGGCTGGCTCGGCATGATCGTGGAAATGGCGTGCTTGTAGACGAGCTGGGAGTGACCGTCGCGGCGCAGCAAGACACAGAAATTGTCGAACGAAGTGACCACGCCGGTCAGCTTCACGCCGTTGATGAGGAAGATGGTGAGCGGGTTCTTGCTCTTGCGAACTGAATTCAGGAACAGGTCCTGAAGGTTTTGCGATCGTTCCGCCATTGTTCTTGTCTTTCGCCGATCCCCTTCGGTTTGCAAGCCAATGCGCCAAATTGTCGGGCACATGTCAAGCGTGCAAACACCGTCTTGTCGTCAGTAACGACAAGCAGAACGAGATATATTGATGTTCATTCCACCTGAGCGGTTATCAGGCTGGACTTTTTTCCGCAATGTCAAAAAATGCCTGCCGCAACGAAAGTGTCACAGAGCCGGGGTGGCCGTTGGCCACCGGATCGCCGTCAATGGCCACGACTGGCATGGCAATTGTCGTTGCGGAGCTGATGAATGCCTCGCGCGCCGCCTTGGCCTCGGCGACGGAAAAACCGCGCTCTTCGATCTTCAGGCCGAGCTTCGCCGCAACCTCGAACATGGTCGTGCGGGTGATGCCGCGCAGGATGCCATGATCGGCCGGCCTGGTGACCAGGACGCCGTCCCTGGTGACGATCCAGGCGTTGGACGAGCCGCCTTCCTTGACGTTGCCGTCGGTGTCGACGAACCACGCCTCCTGGGCGCCGGCTTCCTTGGCCTTCTGCTTGGCCAGCACATTGGGCAGCAGTCCGACGGTCTTGATGTCGACCCGGTCCCAGCGGTTCTCGGGCACGGTGATGACCGCGATGCCGGTCTCGGCCCGCTTTGCTCCAGCCGCTGGATCGGCCTTCCTGGCGGTGACCACCAAGGACGGCTTGGTGTCCGCCGACGGAAAAACAAACTCGCGGCTGGCGACGCCTCGCGTCACCTGGACATAGACCAGACCGTTGACGACATGGTTGCGGTTGACCACTTCGCGCAGGATGAGCGGCAGCACGTTGCGCGCGACCGGCCAGGCGATCGACAATTCGGTCAGCGAGCGGTTCAGCCGGGCAAGATGGCGCGGCATGTCGACGATGAAGCCTCGCGCCACCTCGCAGACCTCATAGACACCGTCGGCAAATTGATAACCGCGGTCCTCGATATGCACGGAAGCGTCCGCGTGGACGACGTAGCGCCCGTTCACATAGGCAATGCGCGGCATAGTGGTCCCTCAGAAAAGTCCCGGCTTTCTTATGCGATTCCGCCGCTACCGTAACCGATAATTGCATAGGCCACGGCCAGGCTGACTTTGTCTGCGTCAGACGCCCAGCGACTTCAGCTTGCGGTGCAAAGCAGAACGCTCCATGCCGATGAACTCGGCGGTTTTCGAGATGTTGCCGCCAAAGCGGTTGATCTGGGCGATCAGATAGTCCTTCTCGAACTGTTCACGCGCCTCGCGCAACGGCAGCGCCATGATGTGCTGGTCGGACTGGTTCGGCGTGCGCGGCATGACATCGCCGATTTCGGACGGCAGCAGGTCGGCGGTGATCGGCGCATCGACGTCGTCGCCGCGCGCCAGGATCATCAGGCGCTCGACATTGTTACGCAGCTGGCGGACGTTGCCCGGCCAGTTGTGCGCCTGCAGCACGGCCAGCGCGTCGTCGCCGATGCGGCGCGGCTTGATGCCGGCCTGGCGGGCGATCTGCTTCATGAAGTTGTCGACGAGGTAGGGAATGTCCTCACGCCGCTCGGCCAGCCCCGGCACCATCACCGGAACCACCGCCAGGCGGTGGTAGAGATCCTCGCGGAAACGGCCGTCGGCGATCATGGCTTCCAGGTTCTGCGAGGTCGAGGAGATGATGCGGACATCGACCTTGACGCGCTTGGTGCCCCCTACCCGCTCGAACTGCTGTTCGACCAGCACGCGCAGGATCTTGTTCTGTGTCTCGCGCGGCATATCGGCCACTTCGTCGATGTAGAGGATGCCGCGATGGGCTTCTTCCAGCGCACCGACCTTGCGCTCGACGCCGTTCGATTCGGTGCCGAACAGCTCGATCTCCATGCGTTCCGGCGTGATGTTGGCTGCGCTCAGCGTCACGAACGGCGCGCCTTTGCGCGCCGACAGCGTGTGGATGGCGCGCGCCGCCAGTTCCTTGCCGGATCCGGACGGGCCGATGATCATGACACGGCTGTTGGTCGGCGCGACACGCTCGATGGTCTGGCGCAACTGGCTCATCGCCGACGACATGCCGATCAGGTCGAAGGTCTCGCCGCTGCGCTGTTTGAGGTCGGAAACCTCGCGCCGCAATTTCGAGGTTTCGAGCGCACGCTCGGCAATGAGGATCAGCCTGTCGGCCTTGAACGGCTTTTCGATGAAATCATAGGCGCCACGACGGATGGCCGAGACCGCCGTCTCGATGTTGCCGTGGCCGGAGATCATCACCACCGGCAAGGTGGGATGCATGGTCTTGATTTCGTCGAGCAGCGCCAAGCCGTCCAGCCGCGAGCCCTGCAGCCAGATGTCGAGGAAAATCAACCTCGGCGCACGATCAGCTATAGCAGCGAGCGCACTGTCGGCATCGAATGCCGTACGGGTTTCGTGACCTTCATCGCTCAGGATGCCCGCGACGAGTTCACGGATGTCTTCCTCGTCATCGACGATGAGAATATCAGACGCCATTACCGACCTTTTCAGTTTCTCTTTCGTGTTCCGTCTTGGCTTCACCGCGCAGCGGCGTGGCAACCGCGGGCGGCAGGATGATGCTGATCATCGCGCCACGCCCGCCATGGAAATCCGCAGGGGCATCATGAAGTTCCAGCCTGCCACCATGGTCCTCCACGATCTTCTTGACGATAGCGAGACCAAGTCCGGTGCCCTTCTCGCGTGTGGTCATATAGGGCTCGAGCAACCGTTGGCGATTCTCCCGCGGCAGGCCTTTGCCATTGTCGATGACGTCGATGCGAATCGCACCATTCTGGCGCCCGGCTTGAATCCGGATTATGCCGTGCGAACCGTCCTTCTGTTCCAGTCCGTCGATCGCTTCGGCTGCATTCTTGATGATATTGCCAAATGCCTGCGCCATCAGGCGGCTATCGAACGTGCCCTTGAGCGGCTCGGAGCCGAACACGCGTTCGAACGCAATGTCGGCGCGACTGACTTCGACCAGGAATGAGGCCTCGCGCAAGGATTCGCGCAGATCGATGGCCTTCATCTCGGGCTTCGGCATCCGCGCGAAGGCGGAGAATTCGTCGACCATGCGGCCGATGTCCTCGACCTGCCGGATGATTGTGTCGGTACACTGATCGAAAATCTCGCGGTCCTCGGTGATGACCTTGCCGAAGCGTCGCTTGATGCGCTCGGCCGAAAGCTGAATCGGCGTCAGCGGATTCTTGATTTCGTGGGCGATACGGCGCGCCACATCGGCCCAGGCGGAAGAACGCTGGGCCTGAACCAGATCGGTGATGTCATCGACCGTCACGACGTAGGATTTCTCCTCCGAGCCATCGTCGCCCGCCTCGATGGTGATCTGCACGTTGAAAGTGCGTTCGGTGCCGGCGCGGAAGAATGTCACCTGCTCGCGGTAGACCGGCTTGCCCGACTGGCGGCCGATCTCGAAGACACGGCCGACATGCGGCAGAATGGCGGAAAGGTTCTGCCCGAGTGCGGCACTGGCGGAGATGGCGAGCATCGATTCGGCCGAACGGTTGACGATGGTGACGATGCCGTAGGGATCGACGCCGATGACGCCGGCGGTGACGCCGGCGAGCACGGCTTCGGAAAAGCGCCGCCGCTCGTCGATCAGGTCCTTTGCCGACAAGATCTCGTTGCGTTGCGATTTCAGTTCCAGCAGCATCTTGTTGAAGGTGTCGCCGAGCGAGGCGACATCGCCGTCGGAAGGCCTGACTGGGACCGCGACGTCGAGATTGCCGGTCGCCACCTCGTCTGCGGCACCGATGAGCTGGCGAATCGGCCGCACGAGACGATCGGCGACGGCAATGCCGGTCCAGATCGCCGACAGGATGATGATCAGGGTCAGCGACAGATAGGGCAGCGCGAAGGCGACTTGCGAAGTGCGCCTGTTGTCTTCGAGGTTGCGGTATTCGTCGGTGTTGGACCTGACGATCTGCCGTGCCTTGATTACCTCGGGATCGACAAGGCGGATGGTGTAGAGGTAGAGGCCCTCGATCTCGCGCAGTTTGACGATGGCGCCCATGATGTTGCGGGTGCGCGGCTCGATCAGCACCGGTTTGCCGTCGGTGGCGCTGCTGACCGAGCCTTCCGGCGGTTCCGGCATAGAGAAATCGGCATCGGTCTGGGCGCTCATGACGAACGAGCCGTCCGGCTTGATCAGCGCCGCATGGGCCAGAGACCGGCCCACCGCCTCCTTGTTCATGAGGTCGAGAAAGCCTGTGCGATCAAGGCCGTAGAGCGTGCGCGACGCATCGAGATCATAGGCCATCGACAGCGTCGTGCCCTGCAGATTGCGGGCGTTTTCCTGGACATAGGCATCGGCGATCGACAACGAGGAGTTGACGATCGTCTTGGTGCGGATCTCGAACCAGCGATCGAGGCCGATATCGAGCGTGATCGAGGCGATGATCGCGACCATGATGGCGGGAATGGCGGCAACCAGCGCGAACATGGCGACGATGCGCACATGCAGCCGCGAGGCCGCCTTGCCATGCCGGCGCGCCATGACAATGCGATGCACCTCGCGCCCAACCAGCGCGCTGAGGAAAAGCACGAAGGCGGCGTTGAGCGCGATCAGCGCCCAGGTCGTCCTGGCGTCAGGCGCGATCGGTGTCGCGCCGACCAGGATGGTGAACGAAATGGCCGCCATGACCAGCGCGCCGACGACTGCCACGACGCCGGGCAGCGCCAGCAGGCGGCGCCCGTCGCGGGCGCCGGGTTCACTGAAAAGCGGTTGGTTGAGTACAGGTGCCTGCGGAGCCATGTCGCCGTCTGGGAGCCAATGATTGCATCCGATCTATGCAACGCATTGTGGCGATTATGCAACAAGTGTGACAATGGCAGCAATCTTTCGCCGGTCAGTCCACCGAAAAGACGCTCAGTCTTCTGAAAAGAATCGACGCCGGATCAGCGCTCAGCCCGGCCGCGATGATTTGTAGACATTGACGCCCAGTTCGCGAATCTTCTTGCGCAGCGTGTTGCGGTTTAGCCCCAGCAGTTCCGCGGCCTTGATCTGGTTGCCGCGGGTTGCCGTCATCGAGGCCAGAACCAGCGGATATTCGACTTCGGACAGAATGCGCTGGTAGAGCCCGGCCGGCGGCAATTCGCCGGCAAACGAAGCGAAATAGCGCTGCAGGAAATGCTCGACCGCCTGGCCGATCGAGAGGTCGTCGGGAATGAGGTTGCCGCCGCCGGGGACCACGGGGCGCTCGCCGGTCTTGAGCTCCGCCTCGATGATCTCGGCGGAAATTTCGTCCTGCGAATAGAGCGCGGCAAGCCGGCGCACGAGGTTTTCCAGTTCGCGCACATTGCCTGGCCACGGATATCGCTTCATCAGTTCGATGCCGCCGGACGAGATGCGCTTGGTCTGCAGCCCTTCCATTTCGCCGAGCTTGAAGAAGTGGCGCACGAGATCGGGCACGTCCTCGGAACGCTCGCGCAATGCCGGGAGCCTGAGCGGCACGACGTTGAGGCGATAGAACAGATCCTCGCGGAACAGTCCCTGGTTGATCAGCGTGCGCAGATCCTTGTTGGTGGCGGCGACGATGCGCACGTCGGTCTTGATCGGCGTGCGGCCACCGACCGTCGTGTATTCGCCCTGCTGCAGGACACGCAGCAGGCGCGTCTGCGCCTCCATCGGCATGTCGCCGATCTCGTCAAGGAACAGCGTACCGCCCTCGGCCTGCTCGAAACGGCCGGTGGAACGGTTCTGGGCACCGGTGAAGGCGCCCTTCTCATGCCCGAACAGTTCCGATTCGATGAGGTCACGTGGGATTGCCGCCATGTTGATGGCAACGAACGGACCGCCGCGACGGCGGCCATATTCGTGCAGCGCGCGCGCCACCAGCTCCTTGCCGGTGCCGGATTCGCCTGAAATCATCACCGTCAGATCAGTCTGCATCATGCGCGCCAGCATGCGGTAAATGTCCTGCATGGCCGCCGAGCGGCCGACCAGCGGCATCGCGTCGGGCTGTTCTTCCGGCCGCGCATCGATCTTCGGCCGGCGCGGCTCCGACAGTGCGCGGTTGACGATGTTGAGGAGTTCGGTCAGGTCGAACGGCTTCGGCAGATATTCGTAGGCGCCGGTCTCGGATGCGCGGATCGCCGTCATGAATGTGTTCTGGGCGCTCATGACGATGACGGGCAGTTCCGGCCGCGCCTTCTTGATGCGCGGCAGCATGTCGAAGGCGTTCTCGTCCGGCATCACCACATCGGTGATGACGAGATCACCCTCGCCCGCTGCCACCCAGCGCCAAAGGGTCGAGGCGTTGGACGTGACGCGCACCTCATGGCCGACGCGCGAGAGCGCCTGATTGAGCACCGTGCGGATCGCCGCATCGTCATCGGCGACGAGAATATTGCCGCGAACCGTCATTTGCGGTCTCCTTCACCGTCTTCTTCAGCGCCGAACGGCGTTTCCTTCCAGGCCGGCATCAGGATGCGGAAGGTGGTTCCGCGCGGGGTCGAGTCGCATTCGATGATGCCGCCGTGTTCGCCGACGATCTTGGCGACGAGCGCCAGCCCCAGCCCCGAGCCGTTCGGCTTGGTGGTGATGAAGGGATCGAACAGGATCGGCAGGATATCCTCCGAGACGCCGGAGCCATTGTCGCGCACGCAGAACTCCAGCGGCAGCGACACGCGATCCTGCGTTCCCGGCACCGAAACGCGAATGCCCGGCCGAAAGGCGGTCGACAGCACGATTTCGCCCTGCGGATCGCTGCCGATCGCCTCGGCGGCGTTCTTGACCAGGTTGAGGAACACCTGGATCAGTTGGTCGCGATTGGCGAATACCGGAGGCAATGATGGATCATAGTCTTCCAATATCCTGATTTTCTTCGCAAAACCGTTCTTGGCGATCGCCTTTACATGGTCAAGCACAACATGGATGTTGACGGGATAGCGATCGATCGGCCGCTCGTCGGAAAACACCTCCATTCGATCGACCAGCGAGACGATGCGATCCGTCTCGTCGGTGATCAGCCGGGTCAGCGCACGGTCTTCGTCGGAGGCGGACAGTTCGAGCAGCTGCGCGGCGCCACGTATGCCGGAGAGCGGGTTCTTGATCTCGTGGGCGAGCATGGCCGCCAGGCCGGTCACCGAACGCGCCGCACCGCGATGCGTCATCTGCCGGTCGATCTTGTCAGCCATCGACCGCTCCTGGAACATCACGACGACGGAGCCCGGGAATTCCGGCACCGGCGCGACATAGAGATCGACGACCTTCTCGATGCCGAGGCGTGGCGACGACACATCGACGCGATATTCGTTGACCGGAGCCCGGCGCTCGCGCACTTGATCGACCAGCGTCAGCAGCGGGCTGCCGAAGGGGATCAGCTTGGACAGGGTGTTCCGCGCGAGCATATTCGCGCTGGAGCGGAAGAAGTCCTCGGCATCGGCATTGGCGTAGGTGATGAACCCATCCGTATCAACCATGATCACCGGACGGCGGATGGTGTTGAGCACGATATGGGCGGCCTCTGCCATATCGGTGCCCTGGGTGACGTTGGCGTTCATGCCGCACTCCGCAGGTTCAAGGATCGCGGATCGCGCGAGAACACATTGCGCAGCAAGGCAATGACGCGGGCCGGTTCGAACGTGGTCAGGATCGCCTTTCGGTCGTCGTCGGCGGCGCCAACGGCATGGCGATCGAGATACCAGCCCAGATGCTTGCGCGCCTGGCGCAAGCCGCTCTCGACGCCGTAGAACGCCAGCATGTCCTCGTAGTGGGCGACGACATAGTCGGCCAATGCGGCGGGATTCTGCGGCACATTGGTCGCCGCTTCGCCTGCCGCAGCGGCAGCTATGCCACCAGCGATCCAGGGCGCGCCGTAGTGCGCGCGGCCGACCATAACCGCATCGGCGCCGGATTGGTCGAGAATGGCGGCTGCCTCGGCCCGGGAACAGACATCGCCATTGGCAACGACAGGGATGGATACGGCGTTCTTGACGCGGGCTATCGCGCGCCAGTCCGCCTTGCCCTGATAGAACTGGCAGCGTGTGCGACCGTGTACCGTTACCATCCTGACGCCCGCCTGCTCGGCGCGGCGTGCGAGGATTGGCGCGTTGAGCGCGCCTTCGTCCCAGCCGAGCCGCATCTTGACCGTCACCGGCACCTTGACCGCGCCAACCACGGCGTCGATCAGCGACAGCGCATGATCGAGGTCCAGCATCAATGCCGAGCCGGCATACCCACCGGTGACCTTCTTGGCCGGGCAGCCCATGTTGATATCGATAATGTCGGCGCCCTCGCCGGCGGCGATGCGCGCGCCTTCGGCCATGTGCGCCGCCTCGCGGCCGGCTAGCTGCACCATATGGACGGGCAGGCCGGAATGGCGTATGCGCAGATCGAAGCCGGCCCTGCCCTTGGCGAGTTCGCCGCTTGCCACCATTTCGGACACGACCAAGCCAGCGCCATGCGCATGGGCGCGCTTGCGGAAAGGCTCGTCGGTAATACCCGACATCGGCGCGAGGAACACGCGATTGCGGATTTCCACGCCGCCGACGTCGAGAGGCGCGGCCAATTTGGCTGAGTTAACCATGCACAAAAACCAAGCACGTCCATTCGTTGCACATTCTCTAGCCATACCGGCCGCAATGTGCAACGCGGAATGACGCCACATTAAGGCGCAATTGGGAAAATGCCGGCCTTCGGCTTCTGCAGCGACCAGGGCCTAGCGCGTCCCTCACGGCGCTTTGGAATTCATATTTGACGCATGATCTTTTCGGAAAACCAATTACACTTTTGGGGATCGTGCGCTAAGCCAATCGCCATGACTGACGGAAGTGAAAACTCGAGCGCGACGGGTGAGGTTGCGGTGGTGATCGTCGCCGCCGGCCGCGGCGCTCGTGCCGGGCAGGCCAACGGGCCCAAGCAGTACCAGAACATCGGTGGGCGCGCTGTCATCGCGCATACGCTGGAGATGTTTCTTGCCCATCCGCGAACCGGCCAGATCGTCGTCGCCATCCACGCCGACGACCACGAATTGTTCCGGCAAGCGACTGGCACCCAGGCCCAGCGTGTCACCGCGGTCATTGGCGGACCGACCAGGCAGGAGTCCGTCCGGCTCGGGCTGCTGGCGCTGAAGGCCTACGCGCCGGGCCGGGTTCTGATTCACGATGCCGTCCGGCCGTTCGTCGACGCGGAGTTGATCGACCGCACCATCGCCGCCATCGGCGAGAACGAGGGAGCGTTGCCCGCCCTGCCCGTCGCCGACACGCTGAAGCGCGAATCGGCCGCCGGCGTGGTCGCGGAAACCGTTTCCCGCAGCGGGCTCCACGCGGCGCAAACACCGCAAGGTTTCCCCTACGGGCCGATCCTTGCCGCACACGACAAGGCTCATCAACTGGGCAGGCTGGACTTCACCGACGACGCGGCCATCGCCGAATGGGCGCATATTCCGGTCAAGTTGGTTCCCGGCTCGCCGGACAACGTCAAACTCACCTGGGCACGGGATATCGCCATGGCGCACCAGCGGCTTTCCAGCGAACGCACACACTTCCCCGACATCCGCACGGGCAACGGCTACGATGTCCACGCCTTCGAGCCTGGCGATCATGTCACCCTGTGCGGCGTCGCCATTCCGCATGACAAGAAACTGTCGGGCCATTCCGACGCCGATGTCGGCCTGCATGCTTTGACCGACGCGCTGCTGGCGACCTGCGGCGCCGGTGACATCGGCACGCATTTTCCGCCGTCCGATCCGCAATGGAAGGGTGCAGCATCGCGGATTTTCGTCGAACACGCGGCCAAGGTGGTGCGCGGGCGCGGCGGGCGCATCGCCAACGCCGACATTACGCTGATCTGCGAGGCGCCGCGCGTTGGCCCTCACCGCGAGGCAATGACATCAGCCCTCTCACAAATGCTGGGCATTTCCGCCGACCGCATCTCGATCAAGGCGACAACCAACGAGAAGCTCGGCTTCGTCGGCCGCGAGGAAGGTATTGCGGCGATCGCCACCGCCAGCGTGGTGTTTCCAGGCGAGGTGCCGGAATGAGCAACGCCGAGCTCGCAAACTCCCTGCTGCTGGCCTGCCAACAACGTGGCATCATGCTGGCGACAGCGGAAAGCTGCACCGGCGGCCTGATCATCGCGGCGCTCACCGACATTGCCGGCTCCTCCGCCGTGGTCGACCGCGGCTTCATCACCTATTCCAACGAAGCCAAGATGGAGATGCTCGGCGTTTCCGCCTCAACGCTTGACGCGCATGGCGCTGTGTCGCGCGAAACGGTGCTGGAGATGGCGGCCGGCGCGCTGGCGCATTCGCGCGCGAGTCTTTCTCTTGCCGTAACCGGCATTGCCGGTCCAGGCGGCGGTTCGGCCGACAAGCCGGTCGGTCTCGTCTGGTTCGGCCTTGCCCTGGCCGGCCAGCCGGTTGTCGCCGAGCGCCAGCAGTTCGGCCACAAGGGCCGCGAATTCATCCGCCACGTGACGGTGAGACACGCGCTGAAGCTGGGCCTGCAAGCGCTCAGCCAGAATTAGGCCTGCGGTGCGACACCATAGATGACGTCGGCACGCTTCTCGAAAGCCTCGGCGAACATGCGGAAGGCACGGTCGAACATGGTGCCCATCAGCGCGCCCAGGATACGGCTCTTGAACTCGTAGTCGATGAAGAAGCGGACGGCGCAGCCGGCGCCATCGGGTTCGAAACGCCAGACATTGCTCAGATATTTGAACGGGCCGTCGATATACTTCACGTCGATCGCGTTCTCGTCGGGCTTCAGCAGCACCTGTGTCGTGAAGGTCTCGCGGATCGCCTTGTAGCCGATACTCATGTCAGCCAGCAGAACGGTGCGACCGTCACGCTCCTTGCGCGAGCGCACCGTCAGCGCTTCGCAAAGCGGCAGGAATTGCGGATAGGCCTCGACATCGGCGACCAATGCAAACATCTGCTGCGGCGTATGGGTAACGCTGCGGGTGGCTTCGAATTTCGGCATGAAGCGGCTAGAGCGACTTCTGGAGTTGCGCTTCCCGCGCTGCACGCAGCCGGGCGAAATCGTCGCCGGCATGGTGCGACGAGCGCGTCAGCGGGCTCGATGCCACAAGCAGGAAACCCTTGGTCCGGCCGATCGTCTCGAAGGACTTGAACTCTTCGGGGGTGACGAAGCGGATCACCGGATGGTGCTTCTTCGACGGCTGCAGATATTGGCCGATGGTCATGAAGTCGACATTGGCAGACCGCAGATCGTCCATCAGCTGCAGGATCTCATTCCGCTCCTCGCCCAGGCCGACCATGATGCCGGACTTGGTGAAGATCGACGGGTCGAGTTCCTTGACCCGCTGCAACAGCCGGATCGAGTGGAAATAGCGGGCGCCCGGCCGGACCTTCAGATAGTTCGACGGCACGGTTTCGAGATTGTGGTTGAAGACGTCGGGCTTGGCCGCCACGACGATCTCCAGCGCGCCGTCCTTGCGCAAAAAGTCGGGCGTCAGGATTTCGATCGTGGTCAGTGGCGTTGCCGCGCGGATCGCCCGAATGACTTCGGCGAAATGCTGTGCGCCGCCATCGGCGAGATCGTCGCGGTCGACCGAGGTGATGACGACGTGGGTCAGGCCCATCTGCTTGACGGCATTCGCGACGCGGGCCGGCTCATCGGCGTCGAGCGCGGTCGGAATGCCGGTGGCGACATTGCAGAAGGCGCAAGCGCGCGTGCAGATCTCGCCCATGATCATGAAGGTAGCGTGCTTCTTCTCCCAGCACTCGCCGATATTGGGGCAGCCGGCCTCCTCACAAACCGTCACCAGCTTGTGGGATTTCACGATTTCGCGTGTCTCGGCATAGCCCTTCGAGACCGGCGCCTTGACGCGAATCCAGTCCGGCTTGCGCAACACTTCCTGGTCAGGCTTGTGCGCCTTCTCCGGGTGCCGCAGCCGCGGCGCGTTGGCGATCGTGTCGAGGACAGTGACCATCTGAACCCTGGCTTTTCTTGCGACCGCCCGTCGGCGATCGTCACTTTTACGTCATCTAGGACTTTTCGGTCCAAAGAAAAAGGCTGCAGCGGCGCATGCCGCTACAACCGTTTTCGCATAGCCGGCAACGATATCGACTAGCGGCGCACCAGGCGACCGACAAAGATCAGTAGGCAGGCACCGATGAAGCCGGTGATCAGATAGGCGGTCCAGCCGACGCCAAACACGCCGATATTGAGCGCCTGCAGGATGGCGTTCAACACCACCGCGCCAACGATGCCCATGATAATGTTCATGAAAATGCCGGTGTTGCTCTTCATGACCATTTCGGCGAACCAGCCTGCCAGGCCGCCGATGATGATGGCTGCGATCCAGCCCACGCCGTTCAAGTGCATATGCCTTCTCCTTGCGCGCGTAAAAATGCATCCGGAAACGACCACCGTTGCCGTCGAGTTCCCAGGGCTTCCGCGGCTGAGTCTCTTGCGGCGAATCTATCATGCGTTCAACGCCCGGCCATAGGCGTCGAGCACGCTTTCCTTCATCATCTCCGACAGCGTCGGATGCGGGAAGATGGTGTGCATCAACTCTTCTTCCGTAGTCTCCAGGTTCATCGCCACGACAAAGCCCTGGATCAGTTCGGTCACCTCGGCACCGACCATATGGGCGCCGAGCAGCTGACCGGTCTTCTTGTCGAAGATGGTCTTGATGAAGCCCTGGTCCTCGCCAAGCGCGATCGCCTTGCCGTTGGCGGCGAACTGGAAGCGGCCGACGCGGATATCCTTGCCCTCGGCCTTGGCCTTGGCTTCCGTCAGACCGACGGAGGCGACCTGCGGGTTGCAATAGGTGCAACCGGGGATCTTGAGCTTGTCGATGGCGTGCACGCCGGGAAAGCTGGCGATCTTTTCGATGCACACGACGCCCTCATGCTCGGCCTTGTGGGCCAGCATTGGCGGGCCGGCGACATCGCCGATGGCGTAGATGCCGGGTACGTTCGTCTTGCCGTAACCGTCGACGACGACGCAGCCGCGGTCGGTCTTCACGCCAAGTGCTTCCAGCCCGAGGCCCTCGATGTTGCCCTGCACGCCGACAGCCGAGATCATGCGGTCGGCGGTGATCTTGTCGACCTTGCCGTCCTTCATCTCGACATGCGCGGTGACCGAGTTGGCACCCTTCTCGACCTTGGTCACCTTGGCTTCGAGAATGATCTTCATGCCTTGCTTCTCGAACTGCTTCTGCGCGAATTTCGAGACTTCGGCATCCTCGACCGGCATCACCGCCGGCAACAGCTCGACGACCGTCACGTCAGCGCCCATGGTTCGGTAGAAGGAGGCGAATTCGATGCCGATGGCGCCGGACCCCATCACCAGCAGCGACTTCGGCATCGCCGGCGGAACCATCGCCTCGAAATAGGTCCAGATCAACTTGCCGTCCGGTTCGATACCGGGCAGCGCGCGCGGCCGGGCACCGGTCGCCAGGATGATGTGCTTGGCGGTGTAGGTGCCCTCGCCCTTGACGACCTTCGGCACCGGCGGCTGCGGTTCCATCGGCTTCTTGGCTGTCTTGGAGACGACGATCTCGCCGGGCTTGGACAGCTTGGCCTCGCCCCAGATGACGTCGACCTTGTTCTTCTTCATGAGGAAGGCAACGCCGCCATTCAACCGCAGCGAGACTTTTCGCGAACGGTCGACCACGGCCGCCGTATCGACACTGACCTTGCCGTCGAGCTTTAGGCCATAATCCTTCAGATGATCAGAATAATGCATGATCTCGGCCGAGCGCAGCAGCGCCTTGGTCGGTATGCAGCCCCAGTTAAGGCAGATGCCGCCGAGATGCTCGCGCTCGACGATCGCCGTCTTGAAGCCGAGCTGGGCGGAACGCACCGCCGTGACGTAGCCGCCGGGGCCGGAGCCGATGATGATGACGTCGTAGTTCTCAGCCACGGTTCTCTCCTTGATTCACAATTCCAGCATGCCGCGCACGACAGGCGCTAACGCCTTGCCGATGTTGCGCGTGTTTTCGGCATCGAGATGGACGCCATCGAGCGGTGTACATTTGGCGACGCTCGCGGCATCAAAAAAGCCGCAGCCCATCTCGTCGGCGGCTGTTTGATAAAAGCCGGCGAGCTTGGGCGACTCGATTGCGCCCGTTCCCAACATTTCGGCGTAGTCCGCCTTGCGGGTTTCCACGATATGCGGCGGCGCAACCAGAACAATCCTGGGGATGACATCGCCGAACGGATAGGCGTGCCCTCGCACGATCTCAACGAGGCGCCGCATGCCACAGGACGCGATGACCGCGCTGCCATGAATCGACGGCTTCATGTCGTTCGAGCCAAGCATGATGACGATCAGATCGATCGGCGAGTGCGTGCTCAGGATTGTCGGCAATATCCGCGCGCCATTTCGGTCCGCGGCCGACAGGAAGTCGTCATAGGCCGTGGTGCGACCGCCCAGTCCCTCTGCAACGACGTGGAAGCCCGGTCCGAGCGCTGCCGCCAGCGTGGTTGGCCACCGGTCTTCATAGTCGTGTCGACCCAAGGTCTCCGGGTCGTGTCCCCAAGTCAGCGAATCGCCGTAGCAAAGCACCGTCTTCATGCGTTCAACCTGCCTTTGTGTCGGCTACGCCGCGCTTCACCCGCCAGCGCACGAAAAGCAACTGCACGATGATGGTCACCAGCCCAGGCAAGCCAAGGCCCGCAATGAATGGCATGTCTTTCCTGACAACTGCCGCACTGCTGTCGCTATAGAGCGTCAACGCGACCAGCAGGACAAGCAGCACCGCAAACACAATCAGCGTCCATTTGCCAGTCCTGGCCACTGCGATGACGGGATCATTCATCAGTTGAGCGATGAAGAAGACAAAGGTGACGACGAACGTCACCAGCATCGAGACTGCAAAGGCGACGATGTATGCTCCCTGATCGTCGGTGGCGACAGCCAGCCACTGCGCGACCAGACCGCCGGCAAAGCCGGAAAGGATGAAAGCGAAAAGGCTGGTGAAGAATGTCCGCACAGCCTTTTCCTTTCCTAGACCAGCATGCCCATCGGGTTCTCAATCAGCCGCTTGAAGGCGACCAGCAGTTCGGCACCGAGTGCTCCGTCAACGGCGCGATGGTCGGTCGACAAGGTCACCGACATCACGGTCGCGATCTTGATCTCGCCATTCTTGACCACCGCCCGCTCTTCACCGGCGCCGACCGCAAGGATCGTCGCATGCGGCGGGTTGATCACGGCGGCAAAGTCCTTGATGCCGAACATGCCGAGGTTCGACACCGCCGTGGTGCCGCCCTGGTATTCTTCCGGCTTCAGCTTGCGGCTGCGCGCACGGCTGGCCAGATCCTTCATCTCGTTGGAGATGGTGGACAGCGTCTTTTCATCCGCATGCCGAATGATCGGCGTGATCAGGCCGCCGGGGATCGAGACGGCAACGCCGACATCGGCGTGCTTGTGCTTGACCATGGCGCTTTCGGTCCATGAGGCATTGGCATCCGGCACCGCCTTCAGCGCCATGGCCATGGCCTTGATCACCATGTCGTTGACGGAGAGCTTGTAGGCCGGAGCCTCACCCTTGTCGGTCTTCTTGACGGGAGCTGCCGCATTGATCTGCGTGCGCAGCGCCAGAAGTGCGTCGAGTTCGCAGTCGAGCGTGAGATAAAAATGCGGAATGGTGGTCTTGGCCTCGACGAGGCGCCGCGCGATGGTCTTGCGCATATTGTCGTGCGGGACGAGGTCGTAGGAGCCTTGCTCGAACAGCTTCAGCACCTGATCATCCGACATCGCCTTCACGGCAGGGGCAGAAGCAGCGGCAGGCGCACCGGCGGGAGCCTTGGCCGCAGGTGCTGCCTTGGCGCCACCGCCGGCTATCGCGGCATCGACATCGGCCTTCACCACACGGCCATGCGGGCCGGTGCCGGTCACGGCGGAAACATCGACGCCGGCGTCCTTGGCGATACGGCGGGCCAGCGGCGAGGCAAAAGTGCGCTCGCCAGCCGCATGACCATTGGCGGCCGGAGCCGCCTCGGCCTTGGGTGCGGCCGCAGCAGCAGGTTCCGCCTTCGCCTCAGCCTTTGGTGCCTCAGCCTTCGGCGCTTCGGCTTTCGCTGGCGCGGCACCGCCACCGCTTTTGGCGGCGGCGCCTGCATCCTCGCCCTCTGCGGCAAGCACGGCGATCAGCGCATTGACCTTGACGCCTTCGGTGCCGGCGGGAACCACGAGCTTGGCAACCGTGCCCTCATCGACGGCCTCGACTTCCATCGTCGCCTTGTCGGTCTCGATCTCGGCGATCACGTCGCCCGGCGAAACCTTGTCGCCTTCCTTGACCAGCCACTTTGACAGATTGCCCTCTTCCATCGTGGGCGACAGCGCCGGCATGGTGATGTTGATTGGCATAGTTGCTCTCCCTACAGGCCAGCCGGCCTAACCACGGCAAGTTCCAGACGTTTGCCTCCGAATTCCATGCCAATCGACCTTGCCAAGAAAAAATTGAGGCAGAGGAATGAGGCCGCGAGACCGAGGCAGGCTCCACCGACCGTGCTCATTGCTCGAATCACTTCGAGGCGAACTCCGAAAACCCCACCAGTCAATCCAACAACGAACCCGAAAAACGCCCCAGCCAAAAATCCGCACGCAATGCTGGACAGAAAGCTCCGCCAATACAGCGACCAAGCTATTCCCCTGACATCTGCCATCGTGGCCATTTCTGCTCTCCCCCACAAAAAGCCTGTTAGCGATATGCGACTGCCTTAACCGCCTCGATGACCTCGCCGACATTCGGCAATGCCAGCTTTTCGAGGTTTGCCGCATAAGGCATCGGCACGTCTTTGCCGGCAATGGTGATGACCGGCGCGTCGAGGAAATCGAAAGCGCGCTGCGAGACCTGGTTGGCAATATGGTCGCCGACCGAGCTCTGCGGATAGCCTTCTTCGACCACGACCAACCGGTTGGTCTTCTTGACCGAGGCGATGATGGTGTCGAGGTCGAGCGGACGGATGGTCCTGAGGTCGATGATCTCGGCGTCGATGCCCATGCCGCGCAGTTCCGCTTCCGCCTTGACCGCGTAGGTCATGCCGATGCCGAACGAGACGATGGTGACGTCCTTGCCCGTCTTGTGGATGCGCGCCTTGCCGATCGGCAGCACGAAATCATCCAGCTTCGGCACGTCGAAGGACTGGCCGTAGAGGATTTCGTTCTCCAGGAAGATGACCGGGTTCGGATCGCGGATCGCCGCCTTGAGCAGGCCCTTGGCGTCGGCGGCCGTATACGGCATCACCACTTTCAGGCCAGGAATGTGGCTGTACCAGGCGGCATAGCACTGCGAGTGCTGGGCGGCGACGCGGGCCGCGGCCCCGTTCGGTCCGCGGAACACGATCGGCGCGCCCATCTGGCCGCCCGACATATAGAGCGTCTTGGCGGCCGAGTTGATGATCTGGTCGATCGCCTGCATGGCGAAGTTGAAGGTCATGAATTCGACGATCGGCTTCAAGCCGGCCATCGCCGCGCCGACGCCGACGCCGGCAAAACCATGCTCGGTGATCGGCGTGTCGACGACACGACGCGGCCCGAATTCCTGCAGCAGGCCTTGGGTGATCTTGTAGGCGCCCTGGTATTCGGCAACCTCCTCGCCCATGACGAAGACATCGCCGTCGCGGCGCATTTCCTCGGCCATGGCATCGCGCAGCGCTTCGCGCACCGTTGTCGAGACCATCTCGGTGCCGGCCGGAATGTCCGGGTCGGCGGCGATTTCCGTTTTTGGAGCAGCTGCGACAGGAGCCGGCTTAGCCGCCGGAGTGGCCTCTTCAGCAGCGGCCGGGGCTTCCGCCCTTGCCGGCGCTTCTGCCTTGGCGGGCGCCGCGGCCTTGCCGGCATCGGCGGCACTTTCGCCGTCCTGCAGCAGAATGGCGATCACCGCGTTGACCTTGACGCCTTCGGTACCGGCAGGCACCACGATCTTGCCAATCGTGCCTTCATCGACAGCTTCGACTTCCATCGTCGCCTTGTCGGTTTCGATTTCGGCGATGACGTCGCCGGCGACGACCTTGTCGCCCTCGTTCTTCAACCACTTGGAAAGATTGCCCTCTTCCATAGTCGGCGAGAGGGCGGGCATGAGAATTTCGATCGGCATGTCCTGGCCCTCCCTTACAGTACGATATCGGTCCAGAGCTCGGACGGATCCGGCTCTGCATCGTTCTGGGCAAACTCGGCGGCGTCGGCGACGATGTCGCGAACCTCCTTGTCGATGGTCTTCAGCTCGTCCTCGGTCGCCCACTTCTTCTCGATCAGCCGCGCCTTGACCTGCTCAATCGGGTCATGGTCGGAGCGCATCTTCTGGACTTCTTCCTTGGAGCGGTATTTCGCCGGGTCGGACATGGAGTGACCGCGATAGCGATAGGTCTGCATTTCAAGAATGATCGGCCCGTTGCCGCCACGGCACCACTCGGTGGCCAGATCGCCGGCCGCCTTGACGGCGCGCACATCCATGCCGTCGACCTGGATGCCCGGAATCTTGAACGAGGCGCCGCGATGCGAAAAATTGGTTTCCGCCGACGAGCGCGACACCGAGGTGCCCATGGCGTAGCGGTTGTTCTCGATGATGTAGATCACCGGCAGCTTCCACAGCGAGGCCATGTTGAAGCTTTCATAGACCTGGCCCTGATTGGCCGCGCCATCGCCGAAATAGGTCAGCGAGACATTGTTGTTGTCGCGGTAGCGGTTGGCGAAGGCCAAGCCCGTGCCGAGCGACACCTGCGCGCCGACAATGCCGTGACCACCGTAAAAATGCTTCTCCTTGGAGAACATGTGCATGGAGCCGCCCTTGCCCCGCGACAGGCCGCCACGGCGTCCGGTCAGCTCGGCCATGACGCCACGTGGCGAAAGCTCCATGGCCAGCATGTGGCCGTGGTCGCGATAGGCGGTGATCATCTGGTCGCCGTCGATCAGCGCCATCTTCATGCCGGTGACGACTGCTTCCTGGCCGATATAGAGATGGCAGAAGCCGCCGATGAAGCCCATGCCGTAGAGCTGGCCGGCCTTTTCCTCGAAGCGGCGGATGAGCAGCATATGCCGGTAGGCGGCAAGCTCTTCGTCCTTGGTGAATTCAGCAGGCTTGGGCGCGGAAAGCCCTGATTTGCCGTCGGATTTCGATTTGGCAGGCGCTTTTCTGGCTGCGGTGGCCATGCATCACTCCCTGTTGCGTCTCTTTGCGGACATTAGGGCAGGATGAAATCTGCCCTGGGAAGATCAGCTCTCCCCACCGATTTATGCAAAGCTAACACGCGTCAGAGCGTTGCGCCATGACGAATTTGCATAGCTGGCATGCGCCTAAGCAATTAAAATCATTGAAAATATTGTCGATTAACTGAAATCCGGTTACTTTGTAGATGCCGGCAGCATGATGGTGATTTCATCAGCCTGGGACAGATTGAGCGCCTTGCGCGCCTGCTCGTCGAGCATGTCCTTCTCCAGCGTGCCATCGTGCATGAGCCGAACGCGCCGTTCAAGCTCCATCCGGCGTGCCTTGACGGCATCGAGCTGGGCCTGCAACGCAACCGTCTGCGCTTCCAGCTGATATTTCGAATTGATGCCGAATTCGCCGTGATAGGCATGGAAGCCGAAATAGGCCAGGAACAGGACGCAAAGCGAAGGGATGATCAACCGGCCAGTATTTCTCTGCTTGTGTTGACGCGTCCACATGACCCGATTCCCCATGGCCGCGAACTCAAGCGACCCGGAACCTTTTTCACCCGATTGTGCTTAACGGACGGTTACGGAGACCGGCCCGGCGATCAGCGAAATGAAAAAGGGCGGGAATGCTCCCGCCCTTCGCGCAATCCGAGTTTGGTATTTCGGATCAGCCCTTGATCACCGACTTGCCGGCGTAACGCGCCTGCTTGCCGAGTTCTTCCTCGATGCGGATCAGCTGGTTGTACTTGGCCATGCGGTCCGAGCGCGACAGCGAACCGGTCTTGATCTGCCCGCAATTGGTGGCGACGGCGAGATCGGCGATGGTCGAATCCTCGGTTTCGCCGGAGCGGTGCGACATGACGGCGGTGTAGCCGGCCTTGTGCGCGGTCTCGACGGCATCGAGCGTTTCCGTCAGCGACCCGATCTGGTTGACCTTGACCAGGATCGAATTGGCAACGCCCATGCGGATGCCGTCGCGCAGGCGCGCCGTGTTGGTAACGAAGAGGTCGTCGCCGACCAGCTGGGTCTTCTTGCCGATCAGGTCGGTGAGATACTTCCAGCCTTCCCAGTCGTCCTCGGCAAGGCCGTCCTCGATCGAGATGATCGGGTAATCGGCCGCGAGCTTGGCGAGGTACTTGGCCTGGGCCTTGGGATCGCGCGTCTTCTTCTCGCCTTCATAGACGTAGTTGCCGTCCTTGAAGAATTCGGTCGCGGCGCAATCGAGGCCGAGCGCAATCTCCTCGCCCGGCTTGAAGCCGGCCTTTTCGATTGATTCCATGATGAAATCGAGCGCCACCGGTGCGCTCTTCAGGTTCGGGGCAAAGCCGCCTTCGTCGCCGACATTGGTGTTGTGGCCGGCATCCTTCAGCTTCTTGCGCAGCGTATGGAAGATTTCCGAACCCCAGCGCACGGCTTCGCGCAGCGTCGGCGCGCCAACCGGCAGGATCATGAATTCCTGGAAGTCGATCGGATTGTCGGCATGAGCGCCGCCATTGATGATGTTCATCATCGGCACCGGCAGGACATGCGCCTTGGTGCCGCCGACATAGCGATAGAGCGGCAGGCCGGCGGCGTCGGCAGCGGCCTTGGCCACCGCCAGCGAAACGCCGAGAATGGCATTGGCGCCGAGCCGGCTCTTGTTGGGCGTGCCGTCGAGTTCGATCATCGTCTGATCGATATGGATCTGGTTTTCGGCCTCCATGCCGCCGATTGCCTCGAACAGCTCGCCATTGACCGCCTCTACGGCCTTCAGCACGCCCTTGCCGAGATAGCGGGCCCCGCCGTCGCGAAGCTCGACGGCTTCGTGAGCGCCGGTCGAGGCGCCCGACGGCACCGCGGCGCGGCCCAACGAGCCGTCTTCGAGTACAACATCGACCTCGACGGTCGGGTTTCCACGGCTGTCCAGGATTTCACGTCCGACAATGTCGATGATGGCGGTCATTGCGATGTCCCCGATTGATCTGACGAAAGGTCGCGCCCGTCTTAGCCAAAGCGACGCAAAAGGCAATCCGGCATGGCCGAATAGTGCCACCAGCCCGATTCACGAAGCGCAAATTTCTGTCATCATAAGTCATGCCGTCAGACGCGCATTTCGAGCTATGGTTGCAATGCGCGGGGCGAAACAGGAGGAGTTTCGCCATGTCCGAGTTGAGCGGTATCGTGAGTTTGTTCCTGATCGCGGCGGCGTTTCTGACGTCGTGCGACACCCAACAATCGCCACCGAAGGCTTTCGCGCCTTTGCCGGCGTTGAGCACCAGCCAATAGACGTTGGCATTGACGCGAAAAGGGCCTCGTCGAAACGAGGCCCTTTTCGATTGAGGTTGCGTCAATGCCAGTAAGGCGTGACCTTGTAGTACTCATACGAGGCATCGCGCGCGGTCTCGCCATCGGCGCCGGCCAGTTCGTTGATCGAATAGGCGGGCGCTGCCTTCAGCTGATCCTTCGAGAAGGGCACGACATAACCGCCCTTGCGCTCATCATAGTCGAGACTTGCCCAGGGAACGGCATGGTATTTCTCGCCGATGCCGAGAAAGCCGCCAAAGCCGATCACCGCGAACATGATGCCGTTCGACGTCTTGTCGAGCATGATGTCCTCGATGCTGCCGATGCTCTTGCCTTCGGTGTTGTAGACCGATGTGCCGATGACGCGCGAAGCGGCAATGGCTTCGGTGTGACCCGTGTGAGTTGTCATGATCTGCTCCTCGTTGTCGTTGAACTCTGCTTTGACAATGAGGGGCGCGGGCGAAAGTTCCCGACTTTTTCGGCGGCGGCCAATCACTCCGCGAGGATGAAAGTGACCTTCATGTTGACGCGGTAGGCCGCGATCTTGCCATCCTCGACGACGATCTTCTGATCCTGGATCCAGGCGCCTTCGACGTTCTTCAGTGTTTTCGAAGCGCGGGCGATTCCCTTTTCGATGGCGTCCTGAAAGCTCTTCTTCGACGACGAGGTGATTTCGGTGACGCGGGCGACGGACATGGCTTCCTCCTGCCAAAACGCTCATTTGCCGGCCAAGCGTACAACCGGTCTATGCCTTCCACAAGCGCGGCCCCATCGGGGCCATTGTCATGCCGCCGTCCAGCGTGGCATTGAGGGACCGTCCGGTCGTTTTGTGAGGCGGTAATGGCCCGAAGGCGCAGTCAGCAGCCAGCAGCGGCGCAGCCGCCGGCACCTGTGGTTGATGCCAATGCCGCGAATGCGTCCAGCGGCTACTTCTTTGCTGGCGCCATGGTGCTGATCGCCGTCCTGATCCCCTGGTATTTCGAGCTGCCGTTCAACTTCAACGTCAACGACCGCGAATTCAATCCACTGGTCTTCGTCCCGGTTGTGTTTGCCGTCATCGGGCTCTACGCATTGCTGAAGGCGATCCGTGACACGTTGCGCGTGCGCAAATTCGGCGCAACGACGCTGGAGGCGGGTCCGGCAAGACCTGGCGGACGCTTCGAAGGCCGGCTGCGGTCGAGCCGCGATCTGGCTCCTTGCGGTGACTACGTCGTCAAATTGCGATGTATCAGAACCTACCGCGTCGGCGGACCGGCCGTGAATACGACCGCTGGTGACAAATCGACCTACAAGGAAGAGCTCAGATACGAGGAAAAGCTCGTCGTGCCGCGTGGTTCCGTGCAGTCGAGCGCGGGCATTCCCTTCGCCTTTGCAATCCCGGCCGATGCCCTGCCCTCGAACGGCCCGCCGGTTTACGAGCGCCAGCATGGCAATGTGCGCTGGATCCTGACAGTCACGGCGCCGATGCCGGGCGTCGATTATTACGCGGTGTTCGCGATCGACATGAGGCGGTCAGGCCAGAACAACTGACATGCAGCCGATTGAACATTCCTCAGGACGCTTTAGCGGCCCTTGGCGATGCGATCGAATGCCATCAGCCTCTCGATCAGAGCCGGCATATCCTTCAGCGGCAGCATGTTCGGGCCATCTGAAGACGTCGAATTGTCCGGATCCTGATGGGTCTCGATGAACACGCCGGCAACGCCGACGGCAACGGCAGCGCGTGCCAGCGTCTCGACAAAGCGGCGCTCGCCACCGGAGGAACCGCCCTGTCCGCCCGGCTGCTGCACCGAATGCGTGGCGTCGAAGATCACAGGCGCGCCGATTTCCGCCATGATCGGCAGCGCGCGCATGTCGGACACCAGCGTGTTGTAGCCGAAGGATGCGCCGCGCTCGGTGGTGAGCACATTTGCGTTTCCGGACCCGGTGATCTTGGCGACCACGTTCTTCATGTCCCAGGGGGCAAGGAACTGCCCCTTCTTCACGTTGATGACCTTGCCCGTTTTCGCCGCAGCCACCAGCATATCGGTCTGGCGCGACAGGAAGGCCGGAATCTGCAGCACATCGACATGCGGCGCGACGATCGCGCATTGTTCCTCGGTGTGGACGTCAGTCAGAATGGGAAGCGAAAATTCCTTGCGCAGTTCGTCGAAGACCGGAAGTGCGGCGTCCATGCCGGCGCCGCGTGTTGCCGACAGCGAGGTGCGGTTGGCCTTGTCGTAGCTTGTCTTGTAGACGAGGCCGATGCCGAGCTTGCCGGTCAGTTCCTTCAGCGCGCCGGCCATGTCGAAGGCGTGCTGGCGCGATTCGAACTGGCACGGGCCGGCGATCAGCGCCAAAGCCGCGTTGTTGTCGAAAACGACGTTGCCGACCATTACCGTCGAATTGGGGGCTTGGGGCTTGCTCATGGGATCTCCCGGAAGATGAAAGCCGCGCCCTGTCCGGATGCCGGCTGCACGACAATGTCATTGCCCGCTATATCGTGGTGGATTGAATTGGCTGCAAGCAGCCGCGATGTGACATCGATGCTTCGGACGGCAAAGACGATCGCCGCGAAGCGAAGTTTCGTCGCTGACCCGGCCGGAATGCCAAAGCGGGCGGTGAAGGATTTGGGATCAAGCACGCTCAAACTTGCATTCGGCAGGAGAAACACCCCGCCGTCGGCGGCAGGATCGTTCGCCGCCACCGAGATCAGCCTAATCTGTTCGGCGGGCTGGTCGCTGACCGCCACCACCTCCACAATGCCCGTGGCGCCATTGGCGTGGGTCTGCAAAGCCGTACGGTCCACTTTCGGCGCGTTGATCTGCTGGCAGGCAAACAGGAACGCGTCGGTTGCTCCGCCGGTCGCGGCAAAGGCGAGCTTGAATGACGCCACATCGCTCTTGCCCGACGTATCCATGAAAGCGCGTGAAAAGCTCAGCGTGTCTCCCGCCGACAGGCCGGCCGTGACATAGCGCGCATGATCGGCGTCGGCATTGTCAGTACCGAGAACGACCGCGGAAAATCCCTCCTCGCCACGGCTGTCGCGATAGAGGCGGTCGCGCGCGACGAAGACATTGCCCTCGGCAGCCGCCTTGATCGCGGCCTGTTCATTGCCGATCGCGAGCGGCTCCAGATACGTGCCGTCGGCGAGGAAAACGCAGCAGTTTTCCGTTCCAAAGGGATGGATGCCGGTCGGGGCGACGACGAAGCCCAGCGAAGCGAGCCGGGTTCGCGCCACATCGAGGTTCTGCGTCGGCAGCACCAGATGATCGAGCAGATGAATGCCGGCTGCTGTTGTTCGGGTCATTGAGGCGCGATGTGCATCATTCCGCAACACGGTTCAAGACGTGATTGCGATCATCAGCGCCAGCGGCGCCTGTCTCGCTTGGGGATGCTGCGAATTCCGTCCTGGCCATTGTCACGACGTCACGATTCGACGTCGATCAACCTTCAGCCTCGACATCGGCTGAATAGCGCAATTCGCGCAATGGTTTGACCTTGGCTGTGGTCTGCGCATAGAGCGGATGTGCCTTGTAGGCGGCCAGCGCCGCGTCGTCGGTGAACTCGGCATAGACGACGACGTCAACTTCATCCGACAGCGGGTCGACCTTGGTGTTCAAAGTAACCTCGAAGAGACTGGAATGAGGAATGTTGCCGAGTGCCAACAGCCCGGTGCGTACTGCCTCCACATCCTCCTTGCGCCGCGCGCTGAAGAAAACGATATGCCGGATCAATCCCGCCTCCTCGATCTGAATGTCGGGGTCTTTAGTGACGGCGGTCCTCGCGCGTCAACCGTTGATGGCGCCACGCGTCCTTGCGACGCGCCCGGATGGGGCCGGACCTCATCTCGCAGCGACCAACACCTCGCAGAAGCGCCGGACTGCTATCTCTGGAAGGGGATATTATGCCTTGCCGGTGACGTAGCGCACAGCATGGGAGAGCTCCCTAACCGATATGTCGAGATACCGGCCCTGATTGTAGAGGCCGTCCCAGATCAGGAAGAACGCGATTGCCGCAATGACGATTACATAACGCATAGCTAAAGCTATCGCACAAGCGCGACTGCGACCATAGACGTTTTTTGATTTTGGGCAGCAGCGACTCGACGAAAAATGCCGAACGCCACGTGGCACAGCCCAGCTAACGGCTTGCCTCTTGAAGTTCCCCCTCATGACGTGGAAGATTGTGACCGGCATTTGCTGGGAAGCGCGGAAGCTCCGGTTAACGGGCGCGCGCTTTCGTTCGACCCACCCGTCGCCGAACCCGTGAGCCAGCGGGACCAGGCAAGGGTGTTCGAACCTGGCGGATGATCCAACAAACCGTGGTTCAGCAATTTGCGCCGGCACCACGGAAATCCAGGGGCATGAAATGGCAGACGGGGAACATCATAGCGTAGCGCCTGGCGAAGCGGTCAGGCTCGACGAGTTCAATTTCGCCGAGATCGTCAAAGGCCTGCCGGCCAAGGCGCGCATGGTGCTGTCGGCGGCGATGAACCTGCCGCGCGGTACGCTCAAGGTCAGGATGCCGGATGGTCGCGCCGTTCTCGTCGGCGGCAAGGGGCCCGGCCCGGACGCCGAACTGGTGCTCAAGAACTGGCGCCTGCCAGGCCGCGCCTTTTCCGGCGGCACGATCGGCGTTGCCGAATCCTATATGGACGGCGATTGGGAAAGCCCTGATGTCACCAGCTTCTTGGAATTGTTCGTGGTCAATTCGGCGATCGGCGAACGGGTCGCCGGGGGCGCCAGCTGGCTTATCAACACCGTCCAGCGCATCCGCCACTGGTTCAACGAGAACACACGCACCGGCTCCAAGCGCAATATCTCGGCGCATTACGATCTCGGCAACGCCTTCTACAAGGAGTGGCTCGACCCGAGCATGACCTATTCCTCGGCGCTCTACGCCAATGGCGCCAATGACCTGGAAAGCGCCCAGGCCGCCAAATATCGGGCGCTGGCCAGGGATACGGGTATCGGTAGGAAGGACCATGTGCTGGAAATCGGCTGCGGTTGGGGCGGCTTCGCCGAATTCGCGGCACGCGAAATCGGCTGCCGCGTCACGGGACTGACGATCAGCCGCGAACAGCACGATTTCGCCAAGGCACGCATCGCCAAGGCCGGACTTGCCGACAAGGTCGATATCAAGCTGCAGGATTACCGCGACGAAACAGGGACTTACGATCGCATCGCTTCGATCGAGATGTTCGAGGCGGTCGGCGAGAAATACTGGCCGGTGTTCTTCGGCAAGATGAAGGCCTGCCTGCGGCCCGGCGGCACCGCAGGCCTGCAGATCATCACCATCAACGAGGCCGCCTACGACACCTATCGCGCCAGGCCGGATTTCATCCAGCGCTACGTCTTTCCGGGCGGCATGCTGCCGACACCGTCGATCCTGAAGGCGCTCGGCAAGGATCACGGCCTTGCCCATCTACGCGAGCGCGTGTTTCCCGACGACTATGCGCGTACGCTCGCCGAATGGCGGCAGCGCTTCTGGGTATCGTGGGACAAGATCGTGCCGCTCGGCTTCGACGATCGCTTCAAGAAGCTCTGGGAGTTTTACCTGCACTATTGCGAAGCCGGCTTCCGCGCCAGCTACATCGATGTGCGCCAGGTGGTCTACAAGGCGTAAGTCGGCACACTCTTCGATCGCGTTACCATCGGAAGTCAGCACTGCTGGAGATGACGACCGGGTCGATTGCCGGTTGGCGTGCCTGGCCCTTTTCGATCGCGACTTCCTGATGCCAATGTGATGCCTGCAACCAACTGAAGCCGCGATACTCAACGGCCGGATCAGAGCAGGATGCGATATCTAGCAAACCCCGCTTCGCCCTCGCCCGCCGGTTCGATCTTCAGCGACTTCACGTCGGCAATGAAGTCCTTTGCCCTGACGCCTGTCTCGAACACGACGCTGGTGCCTGGCAGTGGGGCGAACGACCAGTTGTCGTCGGCCGACGGATTGATCGTGCCCTGGCTGACGATGTAGCGAACGATGACGTCGCGGTTGGTGTCCGGCGCCTCGTAGATGATCTTGGAGGCATTGATGTCAGGGAAATTGCCGCCACCGCCGGCCCGGTAATTGTTGGTCGCAACGACGAATTTCTGATTGGGATCAATTGGCTTTCCGCCGAACATCAAGTCGACGATACGATTGGCGCCGGCATTCGCCACGCCGCCCTTGGCATCGTATTTCGGCGGCTGCGACAGGTCTATCTTGTAGGTGACGCCGTCGATGACGTCGAAATTGTAGGACGGGAAATCGGTGTTGATGAGCGCCTGGTCGGCCTTCCCCACCTCGATCCTGTTGAAGATGCCGGCCGACATTTCCAGCCATTCCTTGACTTGCGCACCGGTGATTTCGACAGCGCGCACGGTGTTCGGGTAAAGATAGAGGTCGGCGACGTTCTTGATGGCGATGTCGCCGGCCGGCACGTCGGTGTAGTAGTCGGCGCCGTTGCGCCCACCGGCCTTGAAGGGAGCCGCGGCCGACAGCAGCGGCACATCCTTCCACTGCGTGCTCTTGAGGATGTCCTTCAAGTACCAGGTCTGCGCCTGGCTGACGACCTGCACCGACGGATCGTCGGCGACCAGCGAGAAATAGGAATAGAGCGGCGCCGAAGTCTTGCCGACAGGACGGCGCACATAGGCCAGGGTTGCCTGGTGGTCCTGTTCGAGAGCGGCGATGATGCGCTTGTCGTCGGGAACAGTCGGCTTGTTCTTGTTGTCGACGCGCTCGAAGATCGGCCGCGCCTCGGAGGTTGCGGAAACGACCTTCCATTTCGATCCGTCACGCTCCAGCATCAGGTCTATCAGACCCATATGCGAGCCCCAGAAGCCGCCCATGACGGCGGGCTTGCCCTGCAGCGTGCCTTTTTGCGTATCGACGCCTTCGAGCGACTGGAAATCCTTCTTGCCGGGGAACACCAGATGCTGGTGGCCGGCGAACACGGCATCGATGCCATCGACGCCGGCGACGAAGAACGAAGCGTTCTCCATCATGTCACCGTCATTCACATCGATGCCGGAATGGGAGAGCGCGATGACGATGTCGGCGCCCTCTTCCTTCATCTGCGGCACCCAGGCCTTGGCCGCCTCGACGATGTCGCGCGTCTTGACGTTGCCTTCGAGATTCTTGAGGTCCCAGACCATGATCTGCGGCGGGACGAAACCGATAATGCCGATCCTGATCGGCTGCTCGGCGCCCGAACCGTCCTTGATCTTCCTGTCGAGGATCACATAGGGCTTGAGATAGAGCTTGTCGTCGCGCGGGTTGGCGGCAAGCGCGGTGCCGCGGATCAGATTGGCGCAGACGAACGGAAAATCGGCGCCGGCCAGCACCTTGTCCAGGAAGGACAGGCCGTAGTTGAACTCATGGTTGCCGAGCGTCGAGCACTCGTAGCCGAGCAGGTTCATGCCTTTCATGATCGGATGCAGATCGCCGTCCTTCAGGCCCTTCTCGTAGGCGATGTAGTCGCCCATCGGGTTGCCCTGCAGCAGGTCGCCATTGTCGATCAGCATCGAATTGACGGCTTCCTTGCGCACCGCATCGATCAGGGACGCCGTGCGCGACAGGCCCATCGTGTCGTTGGCTTTGTCGGCGTAATAATCATAAGGCAGCACATTCACATGGATATCGGTGGTTTCCATGATGCGAAGATGCGCCTGGTTGGCCTGCGCACGGGCGGAGAAGGGATGAAGCACGATCAGCGCCCCTGTGGCTGCGGCACCCGCGAGAAAACCGCGGCGGGAGACTGGGTGGAGCAGTTGCGACATGTTTTCTCCTCTTCGACTACCTGACGCCCTGCCCCGCAGCGAACTTGGCGCCGAAACCGGCTCAAGTCCACTCAAGAAGTCGCGCGCATCGGAGCGCCAGTCGATCAGCGCCATATGACGCGCGGATGAAGGCGACAGTGAAGAAAAGTCAGGTCTTGTCGTCGTCGCCCTGGGTGATCAGCCGGGCGCTGCGCTGACCTGTGACGTAGATCCATAGCCAGCTCAAGGAAACCGCAAGCCGGTTGCGGAAGCCGATCAGAAAATAGATGTGCGCGATGCCCCACAGCCACCAGGCGAGCCAACCCGTAAGCTTCATCCAGCCGAGATCGATCGCGGCGGCGCGTTTGCCGATCGTCGCCAGATCGCCGGCATGTTTGTAGTGAAATGGCCGCGTGGTGCTATCACCGCCGAGCCTGGCCCTGATGGTCGCCGCCACATGGCGGCCCTCCTGCTTGGCGGAAGGCGCGACGCCGGGTACCGGCCGTCCATCGGGCCGCAACACAAGGGCGTCGTCGCCGATGACAAAAATCTCGGGGCTGCCGGGCACGCTGAGGTCGGGCTCGACGAGCACCCTGCCCGCGCGGTCCGCCTTCGCCCCCAGCCATTCGGCGGCGGGCGAAGCGGCAACACCGGCTGCCCACAGGATCGTTCTCGCCTCCAACTGCTTGTCGCCAAACACAACACCTTCGGCGTCACAGCGCGTAACGGCCCGGCCGAGTTCGACCGTCACGCCGAGCCGCTCGAGCGCCTTGCTGGCGTAATCGGAAAGTTTTGGCGCGAAATTGGCAAGGATGCGGTCGCCGGCCTCAATCAACACCACGCGCGTTTGCCGCGTGTCGATGTTGCGGAACTCGCCGCGCAGCGTGTCGTGCGCCAGCTCGACGATGGTGCCGGCCAGTTCCACGCCGGTCGGCCCGCCGCCGACGATCGCAATGGTCAGCAGCGCCTGGCGCTTGGCGGGATCGGTTTCCCGCTCGGCCTGCTCGAAGGCCAGGAGAATGCGCCGCCGGATGGTGGTGGCGTCCTCAAGCGTCTTCAAGCCTGGCGCGAAAGGCTCCCATTCATCGTGGCCGAAATAGGCATGGCGGGCGCCGGTGGCGAGCACCAGCGTGTCGTAGGTGACGGCGGTGCCGTCATCGAGCAACACGCGTTTGCCGGCACGGTCGACGCCGGTGACGTTGGCCAGCAGCGTCGTCACATCCTTGCGCTTGCGCAGAAGATGGCGGATCGGCCAGGCAACCTCGGAGGTCGCCAGCGCCGTCGTCGCCACCTGGTAGAGCAGCGGCTGGAAAAGATGATGGTTGCGCTTGTCGATCATGGTGATGCGCACCGGAGCGCCCGACAGCCCGCGGGTGAGTTCGAGGCCGCCGAACCCCGCGCCGACAACGACGACATGATGGCTGGCTTCGTTCATCTCATTCACCCTGCCGGTAATATTGCCAACCGTAGATGTAGGTATTTTTTGTGCAATGCAGCAACAGAAGGACAGTGCCCGGGGCTCGCCGTCCCATGTCGTGAACGCACAAGACGTATCGTGACGCGAGGTATAGCGTCGTCAAACACGCTTACGAGGTAAAGCATGGCCAAAGATCATGACGACCAGGGTCCGGGACAGTATGCCTCGCCGCCCTGCTTCATGCACGAACTCAATCCGGAATTCCGGGCGCTCTCCGACTGGACCGATGTCCGGCGCTGGCGCAAGGCCGAGCGCGAACGCCTGATCGCGGCTCGCCTCGCTGTTTCGGCCGACGCGAGAACGGCAATGTCCCAGCGTATTACCGAAGGGCTCGACGCGATCATCGGCGAGATCAGCGGCCGCATGGTGAGCCTCTACTGGCCGTTTCGCGGTGAGCCGGATTTGCGGCCATGGATGGCATCCGTCAATGAGCGCGGCGGCCGCACGGCGCTGCCCATCGTCGTCGAGAAAGGGCAACCGCTGATCTTCCGTGCCTACAAATCCGGCGACCGGTTGGAAAAAGGCATCTGGAACATCCCGATCCCGGCCGAGGGCGATCCGGTGCTGCCCGACATCGTCATCTCGCCGATCGTCGGCATTGATCCGGCAAACTATCGCCTAGGCTATGGCGGCGGCTTCTTCGACCGCACGCTGGCCGCAATGCCGTTCAAGCCGCTGGTCATCGGCGTCGGCTACGAACTGCAGCGCATCGCCACGATCTATCCGCAGCCGCACGACATTGCGATGGATCGGGTCGTCACCGAAGCCTGAGAGCCTGTGTCCGGAAAATTATCCATACTTCCGCGCGCAGCAGCGCAGATGTCACGTGACAAAAATCCGACTTGGTCGATAAATAATCTGCCCTCGAAGGGGACCATGCTGCGGAGGACCGTTTTGACATGCGCTCTGGGCGGATCCAACAGTTCGGTCGCTCTTGGATTGTCTGGTTCGCAACGGAGGACAAGATGATCGGACGAACTATAGCGGCTGCCCTTGCCATCGCGTTTTCCTTGTCGCCTGCGCACGCACAACCACGGCATCGTTTGCCGAGCGATTACAAATGGGGCCGTTGCCTGCTCGTTGTTGACGGTCAGACCCGCATATCCGGAAAATGTTCCTATCAAATCGAGGCGGGCGGCGATTTTAATATCCAGGGGCCCCGGCAAGTTTTTGCAGGTATTGACTATCCTGATACGCATAGCGGGGCTGGTGAAATGTCCAAGGATTACTGGGCAGTCATCTACAAGGACGGTGACGTTTGGGCCGGCTATAGCAACTCCGAAATTGACGAAACGCACGGTGACGAACGTTGGGAAGCACTTCGCCGCGAAGGCGCATGCTATGTTGGCAAGGACGTCCGGGTCTGCCTTTGGCGTTAAGCCATTTCCGGCTTCATGCCCATGGCCGTCCGATCAACGATCTCACGCAAGGCGAATGACGAGTTGATCTTTGTCACGTGCGGCATCGCGGACAGCCATTCCTTGTGGATGCGCTCATAGTCGACCAGGTCTTTTGCCGCGATGCGCAGGATGTAGTCGTATTCGCCCGACATCAAGTGGCAGGACAGCACGTTGGGGCAGCGCTTGATCGCCGCCTCGAAATCCGACAGCGTCTTCTCGAACTGGCCCGACAGCGATATGTGCACGATCGCCGTCATCTGGTGACCGAGCGCCGCATTGGAAAGCCGGGCGTGGTAGCCGCGAATGGTTCCGGATTTTTCCAGATTATCAAGCCGGCGCGAACAGGCCGACTGCGACAGGCCAACCTTCTCGGCGAGCGCCGCATTGGGTATCCTGCCATCCTTCTGCAAAGCCTCGAGAATGGCGATATCGATCCTGTCGAGCGGCATTTTTCGTGAATCCTGCGAATATCCTGCTATTTCGCGCAACGATTATCCAAACCTGCCCGTCCGTGCAAGCGCATTCGCAAACACTTGCGACCCGATTCATGGTTCACTTCACCAATACAGGGAGTGAGCCCAAAAGGGTCCGGATCAGGAGAAGAAAATGCGCGTCGGTTGCCCCAAGGAAATCAAGAACCACGAATATCGTGTCGGCCTCACGCCAGGCGCGGTCCGCGAATACGTCGCGCACGGCCACGAAGTGCTGGTCGAGACCGGCGCCGGCGCCGGCATCGGCGCCGATGACAACGCCTATCGCGCCGCCGGCGCTACCATCGCCAAGACCGCCGCCGACGTGTTCGCCAAGTCGGACATGATCGTCAAGGTCAAGGAGCCGCAGCCCAATGAGTGGGTGCAGCTGCGTGACGGCCAGATCCTGTACACCTATCTTCACCTGGCTCCGGATCCGGAGCAGACCAAGGGCCTGCTCGCTTCGGGCGTGACCGCGATCGCCTACGAGACCGTAACCGACGACCGTGGCGGCCTGCCGCTGCTCGCGCCGATGTCGGAAGTCGCCGGCCGCCTGTCGATCCAGGCCGGCGCCACGGCGCTGCAGAAGGCCAATGGCGGCCGTGGCGTGCTGCTGGGCGGCGTGCCCGGCGTGCTGCCCGGCAAGGTCACCGTGCTCGGCGGCGGTGTCGTCGGCCTGCATGCGGCTCGCATGGCCGCCGGTCTCGGCGCCGACGTCACCATCATCGACCGCTCGATCCCGCGTCTGCGCCAGCTCGACGACCTGTTCGCCGGCCGCGTCCACACCCGCTACTCGACCGTCGAGGCGCTCGAGGAAGAATGCTTCTCGGCCGACATCGTCGTCGGCGCGGTGCTGATCCCGGGAGCCGCAGCACCTAAGCTCGTCACCCGCGAAATGCTCTCCGGCATGAAGAAGGGCTCGGTGCTGGTCGACGTCGCCATCGACCAGGGCGGTTGCTTCGAGACCTCGCATGCGACGACTCACGCCGAGCCAACCTACGAAGTCGACGGCGTCATCCACTATTGCGTCGCCAACATGCCAGGCGCCGTGCCGGTCACCTCGGCCCATGCCCTCAACAACGCAACGCTCCACTACGGCCTGCAGCTCGCCGACAAGGGCCTGAAGGCGCTGGTCGACGACCATCATTTGCGCAACGGTCTCAATGTCCATAAGGGCAAGATCACCAACCGGGCGGTCGCCGAAGCACTCGGCTACGAGCTGGTCGAGCCGAAAGCTGTTCTGGCCGCTTAATACACCCAGAAATAGTCACCTTGCTTTTGTTGCCCGCCGGTTCGCTCCGGCGGGCTTTTTATTGGGCAATCTGCGGCGTCAAGCCTGCCCATCGGGCAAATCAGTGCCTGTTGCAGGTGTTGGTTTGCCTAACACTGTTGCATATTTATCATTCCTAATCTGTCCGACTCCTTGCTAGGAACATCGCGGGCTTATTGATTAGGGGTTTGAGCAATGTCTGTTCGCGTTTCTGCGAAGTCTTTTCTTTTGGGCGCCGTTTCTGCTGTGGCTTTGCTGTCTGCGGCTCATGCGGCTGATGTGGTACAGCCAGTCGAGGCATCCGGTTTCAACTGGAGTGGGCTGTATGTCGGCTTCGGTGTTGGCGCCGGTGCAAATGTTCATAAACTCAGCAGCGACTTTATTCCGATCTCGTTGAACGGAATTGGCGGTGAAGGTGTCTACGGCGAACTGACCGCCGGTTACGACTACATGGTGTCGCCCCGCTTCCTGCTCGGTGGATTGCTGGACGTCCACGTCGGCGATATCAAAACCAAGATCGATGCCGCCGGGTTCAACGCCTCGATCCAGGAGACATACGGTTTCGACGCTGGCCTGCGCGTCGGCTATCTGTTTACCCCGAATACACTGGGCTACGTGCTCGGCGGCTATTCCTGGCAGAAGTACAAACTCGATACCAATGCTGGCTTCGGCTTTGATTGGGACCAGAGCGGCTACTTCGTCGGCGGCGGCATTGAAACGGCCATCAACAGCAACTGGACGATCAAGACCGAGTATCGTTATACGCGCTTCGGCACCAAGGGGGATCTCCTCTCAGAGGCGGGCCTCATCGGTGCGCCGGATGGCCTTCTCAACCTCGATACGTCGCGGCATACATTCCAGATTGCGGCCAACTATCGTTTTGGCGCCCAGAATGGCGGCGGTGCTACTTTTGAAGCCCCTGCGTACAACTGGACCGGCTTCTATATCGGTGGCGGCTTGGGCGCCGGTGCATCCGTTCACCAGATCGAAATCCCGCCCCTCGGCGGCGCCAAGTTCAATGGCCTCGGTGGTGAAGGCGCGTTTGGTGAGCTAAACGTCGATTACGACCAAGACTTCGGCAGCTGGGTTGCAGGCGTCATGGTCGACGCCCGCTACTCCGGCATGACCTCGAAACTGGACCTTGGCGGCGGATCGATCAATGTGGACACCGACTACGGTTTCGACGTGCTCGGCCGCGTCGGCATGAAAATGAACGAATCGACGCTTGCCTACGCATTGGCTGGCTACAGCTGGCAGCATTTCGATCTGAACGCTTCCGACCCGATCGGCGACATCCTCGACTGGGGCTCCAGCGGTTTCTCGGTTGGCGGCGGTCTGGAAACGGCTATATCCAGCAACGTCACCGTCGGTGTCGAGTATCGCTATTCGCAGTTCGCCAAGAAGGATTTCTCGTCGGAGTTGGGGCTGCCTGACGACTCCATTACCTCGACGTCTTCCTTCCATACCGTGCGTCTCGGCGCGAAGTACAAGTTTAACTGAGTAGCCCTCCAGGCAAACAATCGAAGCCCGTCGGCCTGGCCGGCGGGCTTTTTCTTTGCTTGGATGACTTTCTCTGGGAAAAATCGGCAACAAAAAAGCGGAGCCAAAGCCCCGCTTCCTCGATATCGAGATTGCCGCCGGTTCATCCGCGGTCGGCCAATCGATCGACACTGGCTTTCTATCGCATCTATGCGACGGGAGTACGACAGGCCTCCTGACCGCATTCCTTTGCGGTTCAGGCCCGTTCAATCCGGCACTGGTAGCAGTTGTTGCGCGCCGAGCGGACATGCACGTAGGCGATGTCGACGCGTTCGAACAGCGTCTCGGCGCGCGCTGTAATTGCCTCGGTCGGGATGACTCCGCCGCTGCCATAGACGATGCGATCATCCCTTCCATAGCCGCGCACGATGTAGTCCGGGCTTTCGAGGATCTCGGGAAGCATCTCGCTCCGGGCGGCGCGCTCGCATTCTTCGGCATGCAGGAAGATCGGCCCGGTTTCCGCATAGGGCTGCAGGTTCGGGAACGGCCGATAGGCGAGAATGAGATAGGGGTCGCCGGCTGCGATGTTCCTCAGACAATGCCGGCAAGGCATGCCGTCGCCGTCAGAGATCCTCCGCTCGGGCGTGTGGCCGTAAGCATCGGGCCCACCACGCTGCAGAGCCCTCACAGATTCGGTGGGAAGTGCCTTGAACTGAATGGTCATCGTGAAAACCTCCGGTCTTGTCGATCGGAAACTATGCGCACAGGCCAATGCTTCCCACCCGATTCCTGACAAGGGATCGAGGGACCGATCCAATGTCGGTGATCAGTCCCTCATATAGATAAAAGCACCGACGCAAACCGGCGAAATAAGCCGGCTAATTACATGCCGGCGGACTTCCGAATCAACGAATGAAATCGTCGAAGCGCCGCAGTGTCACCCGGCGATTCTGCCAGTTTTCGTTCTGTGTCGGCACGAGCAGAAACTGCTCGCCGTAGCCAACAGTTTCCAAGGCATAGCCGGGCACGCTGAATTCTCGCACCAGCGTGCGCTTTAACGAGGCGGCGCGCTGTTCGGACAGGATCTGGTTCGACTGGAAGGAGCCGACGGCATCGGTATGCCCCTCGATCAGCACACGGGCACCAGGATCGCGGCGCAGGATGCGCTGCAGCGCGTCGGCGATATTCTCGATCTTGTCGTATTGCGAACTGGAAATGGCGGCCGAGCCGAAGGCGAAGTTGATCGACTGGATATCGATCGAGCGCGCCATGCGGCGCAAATCCGGCCGTCGCTTGAATTCGCGGATGGTGACGCGCTCGTTTGGCCGCAACTTCACCCGTGGTGCGGCTTCGAGCTTGCGCTCGATCGTCGCGGCCGAAGGGGTCGTCGCCTGGGCGGAGGCAAGGCTCGGCATGGCAATCGCCGCGATCAGCGCGGCGGCCAGTGTACGGCGTGTCAGCATGTCTTTTCTCCTTCGGCCTCTGCCGCATTGATGATGTGGGCAAGATGCCAAAGACAGGCTGAAGCGCCGATGAACGAGTGGCTCAGGTTCGCGCTGGTGTCGGCTTCCGGCTGAAATCAGGGCCGCATGACGCTGGCCGAGCGCTCGGCGAAAGGCAGCGGATGCACGACCTCTTTCTTCTGCGCGACCGGCTTGAAACCGAGCTTCTGGTAGAGCGGCAAAGCCGCCGGATGGTCCAGCGTGCAGGTCTGCACCGTCACCCGTTTCGGCCCATGCGACCAGGCGGCTGAAATCGCCGAGCCCAGGAACCAGCGGCCAATGCCTTGCCCGGTGGCATGGTCCATCATACCGAAATAGGCGAGCTCGACTTCATCAGGCAGATGTGGCTTGAGATCGAAGAAGCCGGCTGGCGCGCCGTCGAGATAAAGCACCCTAATGTCGCGATCCTCACGGTGGATGCCGGCCGAAAGCTCATCATCGTTCAGTCTGAGAACATTCACCCAGTGCCATTTGCGCCCGACCCGGTCCATCAAATAGCGATAAAAATGCAAGGGAATTTCCTTGGTCTTCAGCAGCGCGACCTGGCGGTTGTAGGGTACGGGCGGCGAGACGGCAGGAGGGGCATGCATTTCGAGAAAAGTCACCGTGACTTCAATGTCCTGCACCACGCCGTTTTCCATCGCGTTCATTCCTTGCCGGTCGTATCGGGGCCGGTCACGACAGGCGTGTCGGAGAGCCCGCCCCACTCGGTCCATGAGCCGTCATAGAGCCTGTTGTCGGTGTGGCCAAGCGTCTCCAGCGCTAGAGTGATCACCGCGGCGGTGACACCTGAGCCGCAAGATGTGACGACGGGCTTCGACAGGTCAATGCCGGCCTCCTCGATCACCCTCCGCAAACGGTCGTTCGACTGCAGCTTGCCGTTTTCCGACAGTGCGGAATACGGCACATTGCGCGCGCCCGGCATATGGCCGGAGCGGATTCCCGCACGAGGCTCGGGCTCGGCACCGGTGAAGCGGCCAGGTCCACGGGCATCGGCAATCTGGCTGGCGCCGGTATCGACGATCCGGCGCATATCGGCGAGGCTGGCGACGCGGCCGGCGTCGAAATCGACATGGAACACACTCGGCGCGATCTTCGTCAGTTCGTAAGTTACCGGCCGGTCGGCCGCTTTCCAGCCATCGAAACCGCCATCCAGAATATAGGTCTGGAAGACACCCATGATGCGGAACATCCACCATGCCCGGGGTGCCGAGAAGAACCCCGGACCGTCGTAAACGACAATGGTGTCGTCGGCCGAAACACCCATCGCGCCGACATATTGGGCAAAATGCTGAGGTGATGGCAGCGTGTGCGGCAAAGCGGCGTCGGGGTCCGAAACCGCATCCTGATCCAGGAACCGGGCGCCGGGAATGTGGGCGGCCTCGTATTCGGCGCGCGCGTCGCGCTTTTGCGCCGGCAAGTACCAGGACGCGTCTACAATCGTCAGCCCGGGCTCGCTCAGGCGCCCCTGCAGCCAGTTGGCATCGACGATAAAAGGACTGTCTTCGGCCATTCTGGGTCTCTCCATCCCGGGTAAAGCAAAGCGTTGCGTGTCAAATCGCCGGCATCGGACCGAAGCGGATGCGGAAGCGCCTGTTTTCACGGCCCTTCTTTTCGATCTTGCCGATATGGATTTCGCCGATTTCGCCGGTGCTTTTCACATGCGTGCCACCGCAGGGCTGGCTATCGACCGCGCCATTCTCACCGATGCAGACCAGGCGGATCTTGCCGCTGCCGACCGGCGGCCGGACGTTCTTGGACTTCACCAGGCCAGGGTTCGCGGCGAGTTCCTCGTCGCTGATCAGCCTGGTGAAAATCGGATGATCGGCCCGCACCAGGTCCATCAGGCTCGCCGTGACCTCCTCCTTCGAGAAGCTGGCATCGGGAATGTCGAAATCGACACGGCTGTCGTCCTCGGAAACCGAAGCTCCCGTGATCGGGAAGGGGCAGACGACGGTGAGCAGATGGCAAGCCGCGTGCATGCGCATCAGGAGATGCCGGCGCTCCCAGTCGATGGCGAGTTTGACCTTCTCGCCCACCGCCAAGGCCGCCTGTTCCGGCGCCGGCACATGGATGATCTCGTCCTTGGTTTCACCCGTGATGGTAGCGGCAACAGCGATGCGGCTGCCATCGGCGCGTTCGAGATAGCCGGTGTCTCCCGGTTGACCGCCCGAGGTGGCGTAGAAGATCGTGCTGTCGAGAATGATGCCGCCACGATCATTGACGGCAACAACCGTCGCATCCGCGGTGCGGAGATAAGCATCGTCGCGAAACGGCGCTTCGGTCTTGTGCGCCATTATGCAACCTTTTCGAAAGGCACCGAAATCTTGCTCTGCAGTTCCATCCAGCCCGGCACAGGCAGATTCTTCTCTCGCAGGAATTCCGGGTTGAACAGCTTCGACTGATAGCGTGTGCCGTAGTCGCAAAGAATCGTCACGATGGTGTGGCCGGGCCCCAATTCCCTGGCCAGCCGGATCGCGCCGGCAATGTTGATGCCGGTCGAGCCGCCGACGCAAAGGCCTTCTTCCTGGATCAGATCGAAGACGATCGGCAGCGCGTCCTCGTCCCTGATCTGGAAGGAGAAGTCCGGTGTGAACCCTTCGAGATTGGCGGTGATGCGCCCCTGCCCGATGCCTTCGGTGATCGAACTGCCCTCGGACTTCAATTCGCCGCTGGTGTAGAAGCTGTAGAGCGCGGCCCCCAGCGGATCAGCCAGCGCGATCTTCACATTGTTGCTCCTAGCCTTCAGCCCCATGGCGACACCGGCAAGCGTGCCGCCGGAACCCACCGCCGACACGAAACCGTCGACCTTGCCGCCGGTCTGAGCCCAGATTTCCTCTGCTGTCGTGCGGATATGGCCGTCGCGGTTGGCGACATTGTCGAACTGGTTGGCCCAGATGGCGCCGCTCGGCTCACTCCTCGCCATCTGCTCGGCCAGCCGTCCCGACAATTTCACGTAATTGTTGGGGTTCTTGTAGGGCACGGCCGGCACCTCGATCAGCTCGGCGCCGAGCAACCGGATCGTGTCCTTCTTTTCCTGGCTCTGCGTATCGGGGATGACGATGACGGTGCGGTAGCCCAGCGCCTTGGCGACCAGCGTCAGCCCGATGCCGGTATTGCCAGCCGTCCCCTCCACGATGACGCCGCCCGGCTTCAGCAGGCCGCGCTGTTCGGCGTCGCGGATGATGAACAGGCCGGCGCGATCCTTGACCGATTGCCCCGGATTCATGAACTCGGCCTTGCCCAGTATCTCGCAGCCGGTTTCTTCGGACGCTTTGTTGAGGCGGATCAGAGGCGTGTTGCCGATCGCGTCGATCACAGAACGGGGCATTCAGGATTCCTTATGTGCGTACGCCGAAACCCTAGAAACCCGAAGCTTCCGTTTCAAGGCAAGAATTCGTCTGGTCCAGTCGCATTTCCGGCACCACGGTGCATGGACGCCCTCGCGACCGGACGAATATCCTACAGTTCATTTACACCCAACGTCGAAAAGCACTCTTTTCATTCGATTTCTTCACCGCTAGAGCAAGGCACCAACAAACTCGGCAGGGCGCAGCATGACACTCTATCGGGCCGATCCGAAACACGGCGTCGCCTGGGTCACGGGCGGCTCGAGCGGTATTGGCCGCTCGCTGGCCAGGGACCTGGCGTCTCAAGGCTATGCGGTGGCGGTGACGGCGCTGGACGACGATCCGATCGACACGCTGATCGTCGAGACCGCGCAGATGCCGGGCAGCGTTACGGCTTTTCCCTGCGACGTGACCGACGAGCAGCGCATGGCAAGAACGGTCGCCGCGATCGAGAAGGAACTCGGCCCCATCGTGCTCGCCGTCTTCAACGCCGGAAACTATATCTCCACGCCTGGAGAAGCTCTCGTCGTCAGCGACTTTCGCAAATCTTTCGAGGTCAATTATTTCGGCATCATCAACGGGCTGGTGCCGGTTGTGGAATATATGCGCGTGCGGGCGCGCGGCCATGTCGTGCTGGTCGGATCTGTCACTGCCTATTTCGGCTGGCCGACCACGGCCGCCTATGGCGGCACCAAGGCGGCGATCAACATCCTGGCCGAGTCGCTGAAGTACGATTTCGACAAGATGAACATCCGCGTCCAGGTGATAAACCCCGGTTTTGTCGACACGCCGCTGACCGAAAAGAACATGCTGCCAATGCCAGGCCTGATGCCGGTCAGCCGAGCGACACGCCGCATGGTGAAGGCAATCAAATCCGGCGGCTTCGAAGTCACCTTTCCGTACCGCACGAGCTGGCCGCTGAAATTTCTCAGCCTGTTGCCGAGGCCCGTCACCCGATGGGTGATCATCTTGATGACCAGTTGGAAGGCCCGACCTCTGCATTACGCGCGTAAGCCGCCGAACGAATAGATGCCCACAGGATTTGGTGGTTTCCGCGCTTGAGGGGACGTTGCCTGTTCATGGCCGCCGCCATAGTTTGTTGTTGTTGCGTGGAGTCTGTGATGGGGCGACGTGTCGTGCTTGCTGTGCTCGGCCTGATCGTCGTCCTTGCACTCGCTTTCGTGTTGGGTCCACGCGTTCCCATCGACACCACGATCCGTTTCGATCCTTCCGTCATCGGTGACGATCCGCAGGCCTATGTGGCAAAGGTGGAAGCCGCCGTTCCCGGCATCCGCGACGGGCTGGAGAAGGAGATCGTCTGGGCCAACCAGATGGTGCATGCCAAGACACCGCTGTCGATCGTCTATATCCACGGCTTCTCGGCTTCGAAGGGCGAGGTCCGCCCCCTGCCCGACGACGTGGCCGACCAGCTCGACGCCAACCTGTTCTACACCCGCCTCACCGGTCACGGGCAGGACGGCGCGGCGATGACGCAAGGCAGCGTCAATGCCTGGATCAACGACTATGAGGAGGCGCTCGCCATCGGCCGGGCGATCGGCGACAAGGTCATTGTCATCTCAACCTCGACCGGCGGCTCGCTGGCGGCATGGGAAGCAACGCAACCCGACGCTTCGGATGGCGTGGTGGCGATTGCATTCATCTCGCCCAATTTCGGCGTGAGGGCATCCGGCGCCGAGATCCTGACCATGCCATGGGGCAAGCAGATCGCCGAACTCGTTGCCGGCAAGGAACGCAGCTTCGTGCCGCGCAACGCACTGCACGAAAAATTCTGGACCACCAAATATCCGATCGCCGCGACGATGCCGATGCAGGCGCTGACGGAACTTGCCTATGGCGCGCCAGTGGAGAAGGCGACCATCCCTGCCCTGTTCATCTTTTCGGATTTGGACAAGGTGGTGCGCGAAGACCGCACTCGCGAAATTGCAGGGCGCTGGGGTGGTGCGCACGAGTTGGTGCCGCTCGAGAGCACCGGCGACCCAGACAATCATGTCATTGCCGGGGATGCCCTGTCGCCGTCGACCACGGCCTTCCTCGCGCAGAGGATCGCTGTCTGGATCGAAGCCGTGGTGAAGTAAGGCTCAAACAAAAAGGGGCGACCGAAGCATCGCTTCAGCCGCCCTCTTGTTGTCAATCACGGCAACCAGCCAGCCCCAAAGGCTTGGCTGATGACAACGCGGTCTGGCTTAAGCAGCCCGCGCCGCAGGCCGCTTGCCGCCGAAGCGGCGCTTGTTGTTGCCTTTGAAGGCCGGCTTGCCGCCTTCCGGCTTGCGCTCGCCAGCAAAGGCCGGCTTGTCGCCGAAACGCTTCTTGCCGAAGCCGTTGCCCTTGTTCTCGCCGCCTGGACGCCTGCCGTCGCGACGACCGTTACGGTCGTTGCGATCATTGGCGGGCTCGAAGCGCTCGTTCTTTTCCGCCGGATTGCGCACAGGATCGGGGCTGCCGAGATGGTCGGCAACGATCGGCAGCTTGGTGCGGATGATGCGCTCGACCTGACGCAGCTTGCTGCTTTCCGAAGGATCGCAAAGCGTGATCGCAATGCCGTCCATGCCGTTGCGGCCGGTACGGCCGATGCGGTGGACGTAGCTTTCGGCCTCGTCGGGCAGATCGAAATTCACGACATGGCTGATGCCGGGGACGTCGATGCCGCGTGCGGCGATATCGGTCGCAACCAGGATGCGCACCGATCCCTCACGGAAATCGTTGAGTGCCTTCTGACGAGCATTTTGCGACTTGTTGCCGTGAATGACGGCGGCCTTGAAGCCATCGCGCTCGAGGTCCTTGGTCACGCGGTCGGCACCATGCTTGGTGCGCGAGAAGATGATGACGGACTTCATCGCCTCGTCGGCGAGCATCGTCGACAGCACCTGGCGCTTCTGCTTGGTGCGGGCGAAGACGACGCCTTGCGAGATTTCGACCGCCGCCGTGCTCTGGGGCGAGACTTCGATGCGCACAGGGTTCTTCAACAGGCCCTTGGCCAGTTCGGCGATCTCGTCCGGCATGGTGGCCGAGAACAGCGCAGTCTGGCGATCAGGTGCGGTCGCCTTGGCGATCCGCTTGACGTCGTTGATGAAGCCCATGTCGAGCATGCGATCGCCCTCGTCCAGCACCAGCCATTTGGTGTCGGAGAGAATGAGGTCGCCCTCGCGCACCAGGTCCGTCAACCGGCCCGGCGTTGCAATCAGGATGTCGACGCCGGGCGCAACCTTCTTCACCTGGCTGAAGCGCGAGACGCCGCCCAACACCAGTGCGGTGGAGACATGCTGGCCTTTTGCGAGGATCTTGATGGTGTCTTCGATCTGTACCGCGAGTTCGCGCGTCGGCGCCAGGATGAGCGCACGGGCCGTCTTGGCGCGTCGCTTGGTGCCGAGCGCGATGATCTTCGACAGGATCGGCAACGCAAAAGCCGCGGTCTTGCCGGAGCCCGTCTGCGCAATGCCGAAAATGTCACGGCCTTCCAGCTGCGGCGGGATCGCCTGCGTCTGGATCGGCTTCGGTTCGGTGAAGCCGGCGTTATGGGTGGCCTTGAGCAGCGCACCCGTAATTCCCAGCGCTGCGAAACCGGTGAGTTCCGTAGTGACGTTGCCGGGCAAAGTGTTTTCGTTGGTCAAAATAATCTTCTTTCACGCGGCTCCGTGGCCGCAAACATCATTGGCGGCAGGGCGCAACCTGCCGTCGAAAAATTTGATATGAAACGACAGGGCGGGCGGACGTAAACGTCCACTCGGCTGCGCTGTCGTGCCCGCAGGCGTCATGCCACGGGGCTTTTTCGCCACTTTGTGATGTACCGGAAAGAGGGACCGATAGACCGGAAAGAGGGAAAACAGACGCAACCAGTCTCATTTGTCGAGAAGGCCGGAATCTCCCGGCCCAAGCGCCTATGGGCTGCATATGGCTGAGTTCGCCCCGGAATGCAAGGGGTGTCATGTTGCGGTGCAGCAATAACCGGCCAAAAGCCGACGCTTGCGCTCCCCGGCAGGCATCATTACCACAAATGCAGCTGCTATTTTGGGGACCAAGCGATGAAGGACGTGCTGAAGGAACTCGAGCGCCGGCGCGACATCGCCCGCATGGGTGGCGGCCAGGCGCGCATCGATGCCCAGCACAAGAAGGGCAAGCTCACCGCGCGTGAACGCATCGAGGTGTTTCTCGATGAAGGCTCGTTCGAAGAATTCGACATGTATGTCGAGCACCGCTCGACCGATTTCGGCATGGAGAAAACCAAGATCGCCGGCGATGGTGTCGTCACCGGCTGGGGCACGGTCAATGGCCGGCCCGTCTACCTCTTCGCCAAGGATTTCACCGTGTTCGGCGGCTCGCTGTCGGAGGCCCATGCCGAGAAGGTCATCAAGGTGCAGGAGATGGCGCTGCGCAACCGCGCGCCGATCATCGGCATTTACGACGCCGGCGGCGCCCGCATCCAGGAAGGCGTGGCGGCCCTTGGCGGCTATGCCGAGATTTTTCAGCGCAATGTGCTGGCCTCCGGCGTCATTCCTCAGATTTCCGTGATCATGGGCCCGTGCGCCGGCGGCGACGTCTATTCGCCTGCCATGACCGACTTCATCTTCATGGTGCGCGACACCTCCTACATGTTCGTCACCGGGCCGGATGTGGTGAAGACCGTCACCAACGAGACGGTGACGGCCGAGAGCCTTGGCGGTGCCTCGGTGCACACGACCAAATCGTCCATCGCCGACGGCGCCTATGACAATGATGTCGAGGCGCTCCTACAGATGCGCCGGCTGGTCGATTTCCTGCCTGCGTCGAACACGTCGGAAATCCCCGAGATCGAATGCTATCAGTCGGTCACCGACCATGATCCGTCGCTCGACCGGCTGATCCCCGACAACGCCAACAAGCCGTACGACATCAAGGAATTGATCCTGAAGGTCGCCGATGAAGGCGACTTCTTCGAAATCCAGCAGAGTTTTGCCAAGAACATCGTTACCGGCTTCGGGCGTGTCGATGGCCGCACTGTCGGCTTCGTCGCCAACCAGCCGATGGTGCTGGCCGGCGTGCTCGATTCCGACGCCAGCCGCAAGGCAGCGCGCTTCGTGCGCTTCTGCGACTGTTTTTCCATCCCGATCGTTACCTTCGTCGATGTCCCCGGCTTCCTGCCCGGCACGGCGCAGGAATATGGCGGGCTGATCAAGCATGGCGCCAAGCTTTTGTTCGCCTATGCCGAGGCGACCGTGCCGAAGATCACCGTCATTACCCGCAAAGCCTATGGCGGCGCCTATGACGTGATGGCCTCAAAACACCTGCGCGGCGACATGAACTATGCCTGGCCGACGGCGCAGATCGCCGTGATGGGCGCCAGGGGGGCGGTCGAGATCATCTACCGCAAGGACATTGGCGACGCGGAAAAGATCGCAGCCCATACAAAGGCTTACGAGGATCGCTTCCTGTCACCCTTCGTCGCCGCCGAGCGCGGCTATGTCGACGAGGTGATCATGCCGCACTCGACCCGCCGCCGTATTGCGCGCGCACTCAGGATGCTGCGCAACAAGGACATGCAGAACCCTTGGAAGAAGCACGACAACATTCCGCTGTGATTGGGATGCAGTCAGAGTTCCGTAAGCGCCGTGGATCAGCGCCTGCCGCGTGCTTCGACCAGTTCGCGCAGCACCGGCACCAGCGCCAGCGGCAGATCCTCGGCAATCAGCCCCGGCCCAAACCGGCTGCCGGTCTCGGCATGGATCCACACCGCCGCGCAGGCTGCTTCGAACGCTGGCATGGCTTGCGCCAGCAACCCGGCGGCGATGCCGGACAGCACGTCGCCGGAGCCGGCTGTGGCAAGCCATGGTGCGCCGTTGGAATTGATCGCCGCCCGGCCATCGGGAGCCGCAATCACCGTGTCGGCGCCCTTGTAGACGATGACGGCATTGGCACGTTTGGCCGCCGCGCGCGCCTTGTCCAGCTTGGAGGAGGCGTCATCACCGGCAATGTCTGGAAACAGCCTGGCGAACTCGCCTTCGTGCGGTGTCATCACCAAGGCCGGTGCATTTGACCCGCGCGCCGCTTCGAACAAGGCATCCGGCGCCTCGCGAAACGCGGTGATGGCGTCGGCGTCGAACACGAGGCCATCGACCCGTGCGGCAGCACCTTGCGGTTGGCTGGTGGCAAGGAGTGCCAGCCCAAAGGTCCGTGTTTTTTCGCCGACGCCAAAGCCCGGTCCGAGAACGAAGGCCGAGGGCCGGCGTTCGCCGACAAATTCGCTGACGTCGCTGACGTCGTCGGTCTTGCGCAGCATGATCGAGGTCAGATGGGCGGCATTGACTTGCATGGCGTTGCCCGGCGACAGCACGGTCACCGCCCCTGCCCCGCTTCGAGCCGCGGCCAGCGCCGACAGCCGCGCCGCGCCGGTGGCGCTCGGCCCACCGGAAAAGACGCCGACATGGCCGCGCTTGTATTTGTGCGCATCGACAGCCGGAACCGGGAAAGCGCGCAGCCAATGCGCCGGCCTGTTCTCGAACGCCTGGGGCTGGAGCCGTGCGATGATGTCGTCGCCGATGCCGATATCGGCAAGCACGATCTCGCCGCACCGTTCGCGACCGGGCAGAAGCAGATGGCCGGGCTTCTTGCGTGCAAAGGTGACGGTAAGATCTGAAGTAAATGCCTTGCTCAGCACTTTGCCGCTATCACCTGAAACGCCGGAAGGCAGATCGACCGCGACAACGGGCAAATGCAGGTCCGTGACAATTTCGACCGCCTTGGCGGAATCGCCGGACAGCGGCTTGGACAACCCTGCCCCGTAAAGTGCGTCGATCACGATCGAGCCGGGTTCGGCTACAAAGGTGGACAGCGGCCGCGGCTCGATCGGGCATTCCGCCGCAGCGAGCGCCGCGTCGCTTTGCGGCCTCGGCGCACCGGACGCCCAGATTGTCGTGGCAATGCCGTTGCCGGCCAGGATGCGGGCGACGATATACCCGTCGCCGCCATTGTTGCCCGGCCCGCAAAGCACATGGACATGTGTTGCTGAGGGATAGTGCTTGAGAACTTCGGCCGCGACCGCCTCGCCGGCGCGCCGCATCAGGCCAAAACCGTTCAGCGGGCCGGCGGCAATCGTCAGCCGATCCGCCTCGCTCATTTCGGCGGGAGAAAGAAGTTCGTTGCTCATGGATTGCCGATCTGCATTCGTTCAAGCATTGTCCAGTTTTCGGCTCGACGCAAACGGGGAGGAGTTGTTGCGATCCGCCGCCAGACCGCAGGATGCACGTCGCAGGTGCAAGATTGCCCACATCATGAGCAACTTGCCTGGTTTTTGTGCGGACGCAAATGACGGCACTGTGTAGGCTCTTGCAGCCCATGCCGCATCCGTTGCACTGAATGACGCGAATTTGCATCCAGGTGCGGCATGGCTTCGAAATCGTATGAGACCGCTTCGAATCCCTCGGATTGGCACAGTTCGTGCTTGATGGAGGCGCAAGCGGGGGCTCACAACCCGTTTTTTTGGCAGTGGAGGCCACTTTTTACATGAAGAAGATCGAAGCGATCATCAAGCCATTCAAGCTGGACGAAGTGAAGGAAGCGCTTCAGGAGGCCGGACTGCAAGGCATCACCGTCACCGAGGCCAAGGGCTTCGGGCGCCAGAAGGGTCACACCGAACTCTACCGTGGCGCCGAATATGTCGTCGATTTCCTGCCGAAGGTGAAAATCGAGGTCGTGCTCGGCGACGACGCCGTCGAAGGCGCGATCGAAGCCATCCGCAAGGCGGCCCAGACCGGCCGCATCGGCGACGGCAAGATCTTCGTCTCCAATATCGAGGAAGTCGTACGCATCCGTACCGGCGAAACCGGCATGGATGCCGTCTGACAAGCCATCCTCCAAGAACCGTCATCCATCAAAAAACGTCATCAAATTAGGGATACATGACATGACGACAGCCAAAGACATCATGAAGCAGATCAAGGACAACGACGTGAAATTCGTCGACCTGCGCTTCACCGACCCGAAGGGCAAGCTGCAGCACGTGACGATGGATGTCGTCGAGGTCGAGGAAGACATGTTTGCCGATGGCGTCATGTTCGACGGCTCCTCGATCGCCGGCTGGAAGGCCATCAACGAGTCCGACATGGTGCTGATGCCCGATCCCGACACGGTTCACATGGATCCGTTCTTCGCGCAGTCGACCATGGTCATCCTGTGCGACATCCTCGATCCGGTTTCGGGCGAATCCTACAACCGCGATCCGCGCGGCACGGCCAAGAAGGCCGAGGCCTACATGAAGGCCGAAGGCATCGGCGACACCATCTATGTCGGCCCGGAAGCCGAGTTCTTCGTGTTCGACGACGTCAAGTACAAGGCCGATCCCTACAACACCGGCTTCAAGCTCGACTCCACCGAACTGCCGTCGAATGACGACACCGACTACGAGACCGGCAACCTCGGCCACCGTCCGCGCGTCAAGGGCGGCTACTTCCCGGTGCCGCCGATCGACAGCGCGCAGGACATGCGCTCGGAAATGCTGACCGTGCTCGCCGAAATGGGCGTGCGCGTCGAAAAGCATCACCACGAAGTCGCTGCCGCCCAGCATGAGCTTGGCATCAAGTTCGACGCGCTGGTGCGCAATGCCGACAAGATGCTGATCTACAAATACGTCGTGCACCAGGTCGCCAACGCCTATGGCAAGACGGCAACCTTCATGCCGAAGCCGATCTTCGGCGATAACGGCTCGGGCATGCACGTCCACATGTCGATCTGGAAGGGTGGCAAGCCGACCTTCGCCGGCAATGAATATGCCGGACTGTCGGAGAACTGCCTGTTCTTCATTGGCGGCGTCATCAAGCACGCCAAGGCGGTCAACGCGTTCACCAACCCGCTGACCAACTCCTACAAGCGTCTGGTGCCCGGCTATGAAGCGCCGGTGCTGCTCGCCTATTCGGCACGCAACCGCTCGGCCTCCTGCCGCATCCCGTTCGGCTCGTCGCCGAAGGCCAAGCGCGTCGAGGTTCGCTTCCCCGATCCGGGCGCGAACCCCTACCTCGCCTTCTCCGCCTTGCTGATGGCCGGTCTCGACGGCATCAAGAACAAGATCCATCCGGGACAGCCGATGGACAAGGATCTCTACGACCTGCCGCCGAAGGAGCTGAAGAAGATCCCGACCGTCTGCGGCTCGCTGCGTGAAGCGCTCCAGAGCCTCGACAAGGACCGCGGCTTCCTGAAAGCCGGCGGCGTCTTCGACGACGACCAGATCGACAGCTACATCGAGCTGAAGATGGCCGAGGTGATGCGCTTCGAAATGACCCCGCATCCGGTCGAATACGACATGTACTATTCGGTCTAAGACCCTTTGGGATAACCATGCAAAGCCCTTGAAGGGTTTTCGCCTTCAAGGGCTTTTTGCTGCCCACCAATGCTTTGCGCGTTTGGCCAGCCACGCAACAGCGGGCAAGCTCTTTTGGTTCTAGAGAATTGTTTGATGGCAGGACTTGGCTGGGCTATGGCCACCGGCAGAAACCGCAAATGAAGGCTGACGGCTGGCCTTTTCAACCGTGATCAAAAGCCAGGAGCGAGCGGCACACTGCCTCAGGCTGCAATGCCCGCTCGTCCGGCGCCCCCGCCAATGCCGTCGTTCAAGAAACCCCGCCCCGTTCGAACAGCATCGCTTTGGCGTAACCCCAAGACCCGAATACGCATGCTGCGATGCAATCTGTCAACGCCGCCGGCCGGAGGTGTCGAACGCCGATTTCAGTGCTTGATCAGAGGCTTATATAACTGATCATTGGTGTACGGACGACCTGAAACAGGCTGTTTTCCGGGCTTTTTCAGGGAACGCGGAACAGCATGCCACCCGTGCCGGCAATCGGCGTCAGCTAAAAGCCTCTCCGGCTAGCGAATTTGCCCGGTCCTTTTCAACCTGACTTTTTTTGGGGGAATTCGCTCCGCCTGGCAGGTATGCCAAAAAGAACCCCGGCAAGGGCCGGGGTTCTCGCACGGACAAAACGTCGGACGGTGACGTCTATCCGGCAAGCTCGTCCGGGCCGTGCGGGTTCCAGTCCGTTCGCCTGGCCAGGACCAGCACATAGTAGATCGCCGCCACGGCCATGATCAGCAGCGTCGCGATCAGGCTCGGCCGCCCGAAGGCGGCGTCGAGCAGGTTTTGGTACGCGACATAGACCAGCGCGACGAAGGCAAGGATGGCCGGAACCGGAAACAAGGGCATGCGGTAGTGTCCGCCAGGCGTGGGGCCGCATGGACGATTTCTATGCTGCCGTCGTGCAGGCGACCGAGGAGGCAGTGCTCAACGCGCTCGTCGCCAACAGCGACATGACCGGCCGCGACGGCAACCGCAGCCCTGCCTTGCCCCATGCCATGGTCGTCGCCGCACTGAAGGTGCGCGACGCGATCGCCGGCTGACCCTTTGCACGCTATGATCCGGGGCGACACCAGCAAGCTGCCGCCCGACAACAAAGCACTCACCGTCATCTCTTCAATTTTCATGACCGGATTCACCCAGTCATAAATCTATCCATCTATCCTGGGTTGCAAAGATGGAGCATTGCCAGATGATCGCCAGGCGAGTTATTGCCGCCCTACTGGTCGCCTTGTTCGTGATGGGGCAATCGTCCGGCACATTTGGCGGCAGCCTCCAACAGCTTAGCCAAACCGACAAAGCGGCATTCGACAATATCGTGAGCGCCCTCGACAATTGGCGCGGCGATGCCGCGCTGCTCCTGAAGTCCGGCCGCTACCTTCGCAGTGGAAATCTCCCCAAGGCAAGGAGCACGCTTGAACAGGCGAGCCTGGTGGGGATCGATCAGGACTATGCCAAAAATGGTGTCTGGATTTCTGCAATGATGTCGATGCCGCGCTAGCGGCAGTTCAATAGGTCAACGGCGCTCACCAGACCTGCGGCAAAAAAAGAACCCCGGCTTCCCGGGGTTCTTGTTCGGTGGGCAGATGGCATGGGACCGTCAGCCCCGCATCCGATCAAGCGGCAGCCGATACCTTCGCGTCGGTCGCAACTTCCGAGATGGTCTTCAGGATCTGCGAAGCGATCTGGTAGGGGTCGCCTTGCGAGTTCGGGCGGCGGTCTTCCAGATAACCCTTGTAGTCATTCTTGATGAAGGAGTGCGGCACACGGATCGACGCACCACGGTCGGCGATGCCATAGCTGAACTTGTTCCACGGCGCGGTCTCGTGCTTGCCGGTCAGACGCTTGTCGTTGTCCGGCCCGTAGACGGCGATGTGGTCCATCAGGTTCTTGTCGAACTGCGCCATCAGCGATTCGAAATACGCCTTGCCGCCGACTTCGCGCATATAGGCGGTCGAGAAGTTGGCGTGCATGCCCGAGCCGTTCCAATCGGTGTCGCCGAGCGGCTTGCAGTGGAACTCGATGTCGATGCGGTATTTTTCGGTGAGGCGCAGAAGCAGATAGCGGGCGATCCACATCTGGTCGGCGGCTTTCTTGGAGCCCTTGCCAAAGATCTGGAATTCCCACTGGCCCTTGGCCACCTCGGCGTTGATGCCTTCATGGTTGATGCCGGCGGCAAGGCAAAGGTCGAGATGATCTTCGACGATCTGGCGCGCGACATCGCCGACATTCTTGTAGCCAACGCCGGTGTAGTACGGACCCTGCGGTGCGGGATAGCCGGTCTCCGGGAAGCCGAGCGGGCGGCCGTCCTTGTAGAAGAAATACTCCTGCTCAAAGCCGAACCAGGCACCTTCGTCATCGAGGATGGTGGCGCGCTTGTTGGAGGCGTGCGGGGTGACGCCGTCGGGCATCATGACTTCGCACATGACCAGCACGCCATTGGTGCGGGTCGGGTCCGGATAGACCGCGACCGGCTTGAGCACGCAGTCGGAGCTGTGGCCCTCGGCCTGCATGGTTGAGGAACCATCGAAGCCCCACAGCGGCAGCTCTTCCAGCGTCGGGAATTCGGCGAATTCCTTGACCTGCGTCTTACCGCGAAGGTTGGGGACCGGGGTGTATCCATCGAGCCAAATATACTCGAGCTTGTATTTCGTCATTCTAGCCTCTCGTTGCTTGATCACCGAACACCAGACGGGGTCGACATGCGTCTGCCGTCGGCAGCCGGCGCTGCCGATTGATAAAATGCAATTCGTGTGCCACTCGGACGTCGACGGGTGCGGCAAAATGGCCGCGATATTGCGCTGAATTTACTCAGCCGTCTCACCACTGGGTCCATATCAATCAAACGCAGATAATGCATAAATATTAGGCATTTGATGATCTTTTTGTAGGCATATTGCCTAAATGAATCGCAGGACCTATCTTCTGGGAAAGCTGACTCGAAAAGCTCAAGAAGAAGAAAGGAGACCGCTCATGGAAGTCGTCCACTCCCGTCCGTCGGCAAAAATTCTGATGTTCCCTCTGGCAGGGCGCAACTCTGCCTCAAATTTAGGCGTTAAGGCGAAATTCGCGGCAGAGATCGCGTCGTTCCGTAATACGCACGCCGATTTTGACGGCTGGTATCACGAAGCGGCCGTTGAGGAAGAAAATCAGCGCAAGAGCTGATCTGTTTCTTCTGGTTTCAGACAAAAAAACCCGGCGCGATCGATCGCGCCGGGTTTTTCTCTGTTAGATGCCTTTCGGCCTAGTCCTTGTGCAGGTCTGTTCCCAGCGTATCCTTGACGAAGATGACGCCGATGATCAGCGTCATCGCCGCAACCGCGATCGGATACCAGAGGCCGTAGTAGATATCGCCCTTGGCAGCGCTCAAGGCGAAGACGGTCGCCGGAAGCAGACCGCCGAACCAACCATTGCCTATGTGATAGGGCAGCGACATGCCTGTATAGCGAATACGGGTCGGGAACATCTCGACCAGGATCGCAGCGATCGGCCCATAAACCATGGTCACGTAGAGGATCAGGATGAACAGGATGCCGATGACCTTTGCCCAGTTGACCTGTGCAGGATCGGCAAACATCGAGAAAGCGCCTGACGCAGGTACGCTGTAGACGGTCACGTCGGTGGCAGCGCCGGCCTCCTCCTTCGTCAGCACCTTGTCCTTGATGGCCTGCTCTGCCGGGACCGTCGCCTTCTCACCGGCGCGGATGGCCGCTGGGTCGAGCTTCAGTTCGGGATTGGCCGCGACGAAGGCATCGAGCTTCTGGTCGGCGACCTTGGACGCGGCACGCTTCAGCGGATAGCCGCCATCCTTGAGTGCCATGTTGACCGCCTTGGTGAAGGCAGCGTCCTTGGCCTTGGCTTGATCGCCGGCAGCGACGGCGTCGTAGGATTCGACCGTCTCACCGCCAACCTTTACCGAGGCCGGAGTACCAGGCGCCGCTGTGGTGACGATGTCATACGGCACCGAGCTCTTGGCAAGGAATGACGTTGCAATGTCGCAGGACGTGGTGAACTTCGCCGTGCCGACCGGGTTGAACTGGAATTTGCAGTCGCCGGGCGCCACAGTAACCGTCGCACGCGTATTTTGTTGCGCGGCGGCCAGAGTGGGATTAGCTGCCCAGGTCAACGCCTTGAACAGCGGGAAGTAGGTGAAGATTGCCAAAGCCAGCCCCGCCATGATGATCGGCTTGCGGCCGATCTTGTCGGAGAGCCAGCCAAACACGACAAAGAAGATGGAGCCCAACGCCAAGGCGATCGCAATCAGGATGTTGACCGTCTGCAGGTCAACCTTGAGCACGTTCTGCAGGAAGAACAGCGCGTAGAACTGGCCGGAATACCAGACCACGGCTTGGCCGGCGGTCAGGCCAAGCAGGGCCAGGATGGCGATCTTGGCATTCTTCCACTGTCCGAAGGCTTCCGAAAGCGGAGCCTTGGAGCCCTTGCCCTCGTCCTTCATGCGCTGGAAGGTCGGCGATTCACTCAGCGTCATGCGGATCCAGACCGAGACGCCGAGCAGGATGACCGAAACGAGGAACGGAATACGCCAGCCCCAAGCGGCGAAGTCTTCCTTGCTCAACATCGCCTGAACGCCGAGAATGATGATCAGCGACAGGAACAGGCCGAGTGTTGCCGTTGTTTGGATCCATGAGGTGTAGAAGCCACGGCGATCGTCGGGGGCATGTTCCGCGACATAAGTTGCCGCACCGCCATACTCGCCGCCGAGCGCGAGGCCCTGCAGCATGCGCAGACCGACCAAGATAACCGGGGCCGCGATGCCCCATGTGGCGGAACCTGGAAGCAGGCCGACCAAGAATGTCGAACTGCCCATAATCAAGATGGTGACAAGAAACGTATATTTGCGGCCGACGAGATCGCCGATGCGGCCAAATACCAGCGCGCCGAATGGGCGCACCAAGAAGCCCGCGGCGAAGGCCAGCAGCGCGAAGATATTACGCGTTGCTTCAGGATACTGGCTGAAGAAGGTGGCTCCGATGAAGGCAGCCAGCGAACCGTAGAGATAGAAATCGTACCATTCGAAAACGGTGCCGAGCGAGGAAGCGAAGATGACCTTCTTCTCTTCCCGCGTCATGCCGCGGCTTGTTCCGCCGGCGGTCGAAGCGATTGCCATGGATATGTCCTCCCGTGAGACCCTTGTCCTCGATGCTGCGCGTCACTGTCCGCGTTCTCCTCCGGACACGGACTCAGGGGCAGCGATCACCGAAGACATGACAGAAAGCGGCCGCCAAAGGCAGGGCTGCTTTGGGATTATGACTTTGGTATTAGGTGCGGTGCGGGGGTATGGGTGCGGTGCGGGATGAGGTCGAACGGGCGGGGACCGTCAGCCCTTGAGCGCTTCGAGAAGGCTGACCGCAGCCGTCATATCGCGCCTACGGGCGGCGCGGCGCGCTACCGCTTCGGCGTCCTGCCCCCACTGCTCGATCTGCCAGTCCTCGTCGACATGGCCGGCGGCCCAGGCGGCCTCCGCGTCGAGTTCGCCGAAATCGACAGCCAGCGCCAGCAGCGCCGAACCGGTCAGCGAGGTCATGACGTGGATGGCGGCCAGCCGCAGCGGCTCGGCGCGCTGAGCAAGATGACTGCCCAGAACGGCGATGGACTCACGCGGCTGCTCTACATGAATGATCCCTTCGGCAAGGTTGAAGCGGGCTCCAAGCGTGGCGCGCGCCCAATCGATGACCGGATCCCACTGCTCGTTCTGCCGCTCGACCAGCCCTTGCGGCGCATCGGCGCGGTAACAGAGCAGGTCCGATGAGGCAAAGCGCAGTATGTCTTCCAGCACCACTTGCGGATCGCTGGCGACGCCGTCAATGGCGGTGTTGACCAGCCGCATCACCGGCATCGTCACCGGATTGATCGTCTCACCCTGCTGAGCGAATTCCTCGGCAACCAGCACTGCTGCCGCTTCGGTCGGCAGCGCCAGCAGCGCCTTGCCCGGCGTGCGCACCGGCCTGCCGTCGAGATGCACGGCAAAGCCGCCCTCTGTCGGCGCAACCGAGACGGTCTTGTAGAAGCGCTTGGGCAGCGGTGTCTTCATCTGGATCTGCGCGCGACGCACCGGGTCCGGATCGGAAAGGTACTTGCCCGCTTCGAGGTCGTTGAGGATGTCACGCATGAAAAATCTCTCTCACACCGGGGTCAGCTTGCGTGCCGGCCGGTTGACGATAATCAGGCCCGCTGCGATCAGGCCAAGTGCCAGAAAAATGCGAATGGTCAGCGGCTCGTTCAAGATGATCGCACCGCACAGCACGCCGAAAACCGGCGACAGGAAAGTGAAGCTGGACAGGCCGGAGGCCGGATAGCGGCGCAGCAGCCAAAACCACAGGACATAGGTGAAAGCGACGATGTAGATCGCCTGGAAAAGCAGCGCCAATGTTGGCAACAGCGAGGGATCGCGAACCGGGGGACCGGCGAGAGGCAGCACCAATATGCCAACGATCGCCGCGCCTGCAAGTTGATAGAGCAACAACTTCTCGGCGCTCGCCTCAACCAGTTTCGACCGTTTGATGAGGATGTTTGTCAAAGCCCAGAAGAATCCGGAGCCGAGACTGAGCAGATCGCCGAACAGCATGTCCCCGCCGCCGCCAAGCTTGTCGGAAAAGACGGCGGCAAGGCCGGCGAAGGCCAGCAGCAGGCCAAGGAACTTGCGCATGGTGATCTGTTCGCCAAGCAGGAAGTGACCGCCAATCAGCATCCAGAACGGCATGGAGTTGACCAGCAGCGTGTTGCGGGCAACGGTCGTGTGCTCCAGGCCGACATAGAGGCAAAGGAACTCGACGCCGAAAAGCACGCCAACCGCGATGCCTGCCAGCAACGTGCCATCGCGTGCGAACAGCGCGATGCCACGCCAGCGGCACCAGAGGAAGACGCAGAAGCCGCCGATGATCGAGCGTGCGATCGACAGGAAGACAGGGTCGTAGCCGGCATAGGAGATCTTGGCGGCGACGTAGTTCAGGCCCCAGGAAAAGGTCAGGCCGACGATGATGGCGGCGGCGGCCATGTCGACTGTGTCGCGCCGATCGAGCGCGTCGGTGGCGCCGCTCAAGATCAATCCTCCGCGCTGGCGTCGTCGAAGCCGATCAGGTTCCAGCTCTGGCGCATATGCGGCGGCATCGGCGCGGTGACGTCGATGACGCCCTTGTCGGGATGCGGAATGATGATGCGGCGCGCGTGCAGATGCAGGCGGTTTTGAATGCCACCCGGGAAATCCCAGTTGGTGTCGGCCTCGAAATATTTCGGGTCGCCGATGATCGGGCAGCCGATATAGGCGGCATGGACGCGAAGCTGGTGGGTTCGGCCCGTATAGGGTTCCATCTCCAGCCAGGTCATGGTCTGCGCCGCCTGTTCGATGATGCGGTAGTAGGACACGGCGTGGTCGGCGCCTTTTTCACCATGCGCTGCCACCCGAACGCGGTCGCCGTCCTCGGTCGGCTCCTTGATCAGCCAGGTCGAGATCTTGTCCTCGCGCTTGGGCGGTACGCCTTTGACCAGCGCCCAGTAAGTTTTCTTGGTCTCGCGAGCGCGGAACGCCTCCGACAGCTTCATGGCTGCCAGTCTCGTGCGGGCGACGACCAGCACGCCCGACGTGTCGCGGTCGAGCCGGTGGACCAGCCGCGGCTTCTCACCCTTCTGGTTGCGCCAGGCTTCCAGCATGTCGTCGACATTGCGGGTGACGCCCGAGCCGCCCTGCACCGCAAGGCCCGCCGGTTTGTTGAAGACGAAAACCTTCGGGTCCTCATGGATCAGCATTTTCGCCAGGACGTCGGCATCGCCCTGGTTGCGGATCGAATGGCCGGTCAGCGCGCTCTCGCCCTTCTTGTCGACCTCGAGCGGCGGAACACGCACCACCTGACCAGGCTCGACACGGCTGTCGGCCTTGACGCGACCGCCATCGACGCGGATCTGGCCGGAACGCAGCAGCTTCTGCAGATGGCCAAAACCAAGGCCCGGGAAATGGGTCTTGAACCAGCGATCGAGCCGCATGCCGGCCTCGCCGGCCTCCACCGTGATCTGTTCAACGCCTGCCATTTTTTCTTCGCTTATCCGGTTCCAAAGCAGGGCTCGGCCTGCGCTTGGCGCGGCAATAGCACTAAGGCAGGCTTCTTGCGAGCCAAAGTCCCAGAAACAGGGCGATGATGGCGCCAATGACGCTCGCCAGCGCGTATCCGAACGCCGGCAGCGTAGCTCCCCGCTCCCACAGTGTCGCGAAATCGAGCGAAAAGGCGGAAAACGTGGTGAAGCCACCAAAAATGCCGGTGGCGACAAACAGCCTGACTTCGTTCGATCCGCCACGGCGCGCCAGGGTGGCGATGAATAGGCCCATGGCAAAGGACCCGACAATGTTGATCGCCATCGTGCCCCAGGGGTAGTTGGAGCCGACGAGGCGCAACGCGCCGATGTTGGTGAGATGGCGGATGCCGGCGCCGATGCCGCCGCCGATGACCACGAGAAGCAGATTGAACATCTTCGTCTACTGCCCGTGCAAGGGTGATGACGTCAATCCCCTCACGCCGACGGCGCTGGGATCGCACACACAGTTGAACGCGTCAGAAACCGCCTCTCGCGACCATTGTCGAGCGAGAACATGCCGCCCCTGCCCGGCACCACGTCGATGATGAGGTCGGTGTGTTTCCACACCTCATATTGTGAAGCACTGATGTAGACCGGCGTCTCGCCGATTTCGCCGAGCATGACATCATTGTCGCCGACGATGAAATCGTTCTGGGGATAGCACATCGGCGAGGAGCCGTCGCAGCAACCACCCGACTGATGGAACAGCACCGGCCCATGATCGGCGACGATTTCAGCCAGGAACGTTCTGGCCTCCGGCGTGGCCGAGACTTTTCCCAGGGAAACCTTGTCGGGCATGCCATCCTCCATCACGAAGAGATCGAGGCGTGGCCCATCAGCCACGCCTCTTTCTTGGTTGGCGCATTATCCCCGAGAAGGATCATCGGCCCTGGGAGGGCTCTCAGAAGAAGCCGAGCTTCTTCGGGCTGTAGCTGACCAGCATGTTCTTGGTCTGCTGATAGTGGTCGAGCATCATCTTGTGGTTCTCACGGCCGATGCCCGACTGCTTGTAGCCGCCGAACGCCGCGTGCGCCGGATAGGCATGGTAGCAGTTGGTCCAGACACGGCCGGCCTGGATGGCGCGGCCGAAGCGGTAGCAGCGGTTGGCGTCGCGGCTCCAGATGCCGGCGCCGAGGCCGTAGAGCGTGTCGTTGGCGATCGACAGCGCCTCGTCGTCGTCCTTGAAGGTCGTCACCGAGACCACCGGCCCGAAAATCTCCTCCTGGAAGACGCGCATCTTGTTGTGGCCCTTGAACACGGTCGGCTTGACGTAATAGCCGCCGGCCAGATCGCCCGGCAGATGGTTCCGCTCGCCACCGATCAGCACCTCGGCGCCTTCCTGCCTGCCGATGTCGAAATAGCTGAGGATCTTCTCCAGCTGTTCGCCCGACGCCTGTGCACCGATCATCGTGGCCGGATCGAGGGGATCGCCCTGGACAATGGCGGCAACGCGCTTCAGGGCGCGATCCATGAACTTGTCGTAGATCTTCTCATGCACCAGCGCCCGGCTGGGGCAGGTGCAGACCTCGCCCTGGTTGAGCGCGAACATGACGAAACCTTCGATTGCCTTGTCGAAGAAGTCGTCATCTTCCGATGTCACGTCCTGGAAGAAGATGTTGGGCGACTTGCCACCGAGTTCGAGCGTCACCGGAATGAGGTTCTGGCTGGCATATTGCGAGATCAGCCGACCGGTCGTCGTCTCGCCGGTGAAGGCGATCTTGGCGATGCGGTTCGACGAGGCGAGCGGCTTGCCGGCTTCGAGGCCAAAGCCGTTGACGATGTTGAGCACGCCATCCGGCAAGAGATCGCCGACGAGGTCCGCCCACAGCATGATGGTGGCCGGCGTCTGTTCGGCCGGCTTCAGCACCACGCAGTTGCCGGCGGCAAGGGCCGGCGCCAGTTTCCAAACCGCCATCAGCAGCGGGAAATTCCAGGGAATGATCTGGCCGACGACGCCAAGCGGCTCATGGAAATGATAGGCGACGGTGTCATCGTCGATTTGCGACAGGCTGCCTTCCTGGGCGCGCAAAGCACCGGCGAAATAGCGGAAATGGTCGATGGCGAGCGGCAGATCGGCGGCAGTCGTCTCGCGGATCGGCTTGCCATTGTCCCAGGTCTCGGCGAGCGCCAGGAGGTCAAGATTGTCTTCCATGCGGTCGGCGATACGGTTGAGCATCAACGCGCGCGCAGCCGGGGTGGTCTTACCCCAGGCGTCTTTGGCCTTGTGCGCGGCGTCGAGGGCCGCCTCGATGTCGTTTGCATCCGAACGCGCGATTTCGCCCAACGGCTTCCCGTTGACCGGCGAGATGTTATCGAAATACCGTCCTGAATGCGGCGCCACCCATTTGCCGCCGATGTAGTTGTCGTAGCGCTTGGCGAAGGGAACCTTGGCCGTGCGTGAAAATTCCACCTTATTCATTGTCTTCCTCCCAGGAAACAGCGGTACGGGATGTACCGCGCTGCGAGGGAGAGTGAGGATGCCATCAGGCTTTGTCAGCCCGGGCAAGTCATCCGCACCAGGCCGACTGTCGCAGGATTGCGACAGGTTCGGCGCCGAAACTTCAATGCGGCCGGCGGATACCGAAGCGGGCCAGCTTGCGATGCAACGTAGCCCGGGAAATGCCGAGATTGTGCGCGGCGGCGGAGACGTTGCCATCGGCGCGCGCGATCGCCCGCTGGATTACTCCGCGCTCCGCCTCTTCGAGTTCCTCCGCGGCCTCGGCGACGTCGCCGAGGATGTCGGCGGCGGGCAGCCCCCGAGCCAGCGCCTGTTGCGTGATGCCGAGGGTCTGCCGCGCCGAGCGTGTCGCGCCGACGACCAGATCATCGCCGTTGACCGCAATCAGCGCGCCGGCGCTGCGCTCGGCCGCCGAGGCAAGCAGAATGCGGGCATTGGGAAAAGACAGCCGAAAATTCTCGGCCTCGATGCGGCGGGCGGCATCGCCGACCGCCATGGCGATCAGGCCGACAAAGCCTTCGGTCAGATCCGACCGGCAGGACGAGACATCGAGCGCGGCAGCCAGATTGCCCTCGTGGTCGTAAATCGGCGCCGTCGTACAACTGAGCAGCGTGTTGCTCGAAAAGAAGTGCTGGTCACGATGAATGGTCAGCGCGCGCTGGTCGGCCAAACATGTGCCGATGCCGTTGGTGCCCTCGGAGTCCTCACTCTATACAGTCCCGGTCCACAGGCCCCATTCGTCGAAGGTCCCGTCATCGGCGGAAGCCCCGCGGCGTTCGACAGGGACACCGTCGCGATCAGCGAGCAGGACGCAACAGCCAATGCCGCCGACCGCAAGATAGAGACGATCAAGACTCGCATCCGCGGCCCGCAGCAACTGCTCGACCCGCTGCCGCGCCAGCCTGAACTCGCCTTCGGTCAGCCGTCGAGGCGCCTGTCGTTGGCCAGGATCCAGCCCATGCACCGTGAGCGAGCGCCTCCAGGAGGCAACCAACGCCGATCGAGCGGCATCGCTGGTGGCAATGGCGGCCTGGACGATATCAGCATGATGGGCCGGCTGTCCGCTCACCTCATCCTCCCAAGGCGCTTCCAACTCAAGCAGCGTTATATCCGCCTAGATATATCCGCAGCATCAGATGTAGGGGATCGGCGGTTGCTGGCGCTATAAGACAATGGTCCAACAGCAGCCATGGAACGCGGCCGACCCGGCCTCCCGCCCAAGCGCCGCCAACATTATTGTCACCATTCAGGCGTAGCCCAACCGGGGTATTTTTTCCTGAACTCTGCGTAAAGCGCTTCGAGTTCCGCTTTGCTGACCGGACGTACCTGCTCATAGAGGTAACCGGTAACGCCGTCGGACAACTGGTATGCCGCAATACGCTTATATGCGGCGCCGATGCCTTTCCCTTCAAGAATATACCGGTTCGGGATCGTGACGCAGATCTGCGCGCCCAGTTGCAGATGGGTAACCGGGTGGTCGGTCACGACAACATATCTGGATTTCAATGCGTCCGGCTGGAACCGATCACGACTGTCCACCTGGCACATCCATCCGACATGGGCAACCAGGTCCCGGTTCATGCCAAACAACAGCGCATCGCTCATCACAGGACCCGACGCGAATACCGAAAAGCGGTCGTTCGGTTCCATCCTGTCGACGAGGTCATGGATCAGGCGCCTGTATTCGGGGAGATTGTCGAGGCGAAGTGGAAGCGTGGCTTCCCCGGCGAAGACAAAGCCAACCGGGGACAGCAGCTGACGGCCGGCCGGAAAAAACGTGCCCAAAAAAGCAAATCCGGCGACAACGGCCATGGCGGCGCTCGACCATCGCGATTTCAGTCCTGGCACGGAGACGAGGGAAACGATTGCCTGGGCATAGGCGGGGAAGAGCCAAAGAAATATCGGCAGCGAATGATGCCGTTCCGGATCCTGCGTCCGACCGAAAGCCAAGAAGGTGAACACCGAGGCCATGGCACAGAACAGGGAAAATCTGTTGCCGCGCAAAACCGAGATATAGAGGCCCACTACAATCAACGCCCAGTTCAGATAGCTGAGCCGGGATCCGACTTCACCGAGCTGGGTGACAAAGGTCGTCTTGTATCCGCTGTAAAGGACGGCGTAGCTGGTTTGCAGAATCTTGGCGATCAACGGCAGCTGGAAATTTAGCGCCGTCGCGGCAATCAGGAAAATCGCGCACACGCCGCCCAACACCGCGTTGCGCAAGGCGGTAAAGTCCCGGTCCCTAGCGATCTGCAGCAGACAGAAAAATGCCGCGGAAACGGTGATCCCTATTGCGGCATAGGCGTACCAGCGGCGCAGCATGAACGCCAACCACAGGCAGGCGCCGACGGATATTCCGCTTATCACCGGTTCGCGGGTCAGGAACCTGGATTTCCAGAGAAAATAGGTTGCCGCGGTCAGGGCGAGACAACCGGCAACGTCAGGCATTCCCCGAAGCGTCGGCGCCCAGAACGGCGTATACAGGAAGGCCGCGATCCAGACGGCTATCCAACTTCGGGACGGCGTCTCGGACACAGCTTCCTGATAGCTTATTCTGCCTATGAAAAGAACCGCCGGGACCAGGTAAACCGCGACTATTGCGGCAACGAAGGAAAGCCTTGAACCGCCGAAAACAAGGTGAAACGGCATCAGGGGCACCAGGATCGCCACGCCGTAATCTTCCGTCGCGATGGAGGTGCTCAATTGGCTCAGCCACTTGGAAGGGCTCTCGACCAGGAGAGCGCCCTGCTGGTTGAACATGTTGAAATAGGCCGCGAAGTCCCAATAGTAGGCGGACTCTTCGAGATTTACGTACGCGGCGCTGAGGGCGATCCCAAGCAACACGGTGCATAGGTAGGTGCCCGTCCAGAATCCGCAGATTTTGTTCTTTGTCACTGGAACCCGTCAAGGAGAGAAGGGACAGAATTGTCGGGACCAAACCGGAGCCGTCCCCTGACGCCGCCAAGGGCCGTTCCGGCGAATCTTGCGAACAGACTCTTATAATGAATTGTTCAGAGCCCAAATGGGCCGTTGCTCGAACGCGCCAGGCGCGAGCATGGAGAACGCCTAGATGGGGCGGCCCAGCGATAACCGGCAGAGGTGCTTACTTGCGAACCGCTGCCGGTCGACGGGGTTTCTGTTCAGGTGGTTTCGACCTTCTTCGGCTTGGTCGAGCCGATCATCTTCCAGTTCTTGTAGAACATCGAATTGATGCGTTCGACGCTGACCGAGACAACCGCGAGCATGCCGGCGATGACCCTGGGAACCGGGGACGGCCTGATGATGTCCATGAACACGCAGTAGCGGCGACCGTCATACTCGTTGACCGAGCGATGCAGCAGCGTGTCGTCGAAAATGAACAGCGGATTGTCATACCAGTAGTTCTTGACGCTGCCGCATTCGACGAAGATCTCCGACTTCACCGGCACCAGATTGTAGAGGATGCGCAGGCTGAGCCGCAGCGGACCGAAGTGCCAGGAGGTCGATTCGCGCTTGCTGAAGACCGACACGGCAATGGTCTTGATGTATTTGAAGTCATTGTTGAATTCGGCGACGTTGTCGATCCTGTGCTTGCCATACCACTGGTAGACATACATGCCGCGCCGGCCGGCGCCGAAATTGGCGTCGATGTCGGCGATGATCTCGTCCTTGCGCGCCTTGAAGATGTCCAGGACCTCATTGACCTCGCGCTGATAGTCCTCGGGAAACTGCTGCAGCTTCCAGACGCCGGGGTTCCTGTAGCAGAGCAGATCGACCACCAGGTTGAACGGCGACAAAAGCCAGGTGAACAGGCCATTGCCGAGGAAGTAGCCTGAAAACAGCGACAGATCCTTCCTGTCGTTGCGCAGCACGTCGATCAGGCCGCAAACGATGAAGATCGTCGTCAGGATGGGGATGAAATAGAAGCCAAGGGCGAGAAGCGGGATGGCGATGGCGAATTTGCGAAGCGATTTGCGAAGAGTTTTTGTCATTTTTCCACGCGCGGAGCGCGATCCTGTTGCGAATGAGTGTGCCAAATCTCGGCAACGACCACCGCCCGGCCGTGCGCCTTGATAAGGTTTTTTGGGTCGCCGCACAACGCCACGACGTCGTGGCCTGGCAGCTGCCTGGTGGAATTTGCCAGACTTCGGTCAATGCACCGCTGGCAAACCGAGCTCGTCCCATTTCTCCCTGGCCACGGGGTCGCCGACCAGGAACTCAAAGCCGATGACGCTTTCGCCGTCGTGTGCGAGCTGGCATTTGAACTTCAAATTATACCAGTTTTTGCGACTGCGGAAAGCCGCGCCGTCGGCGGCGATCATGGTGCCGCGGACCTTCTCCTCGGCCGTTGCGTAAGGCACGACGCGTTCCGGCTGAAAGTCCGCGCGCCAACGCCGGATCTGGTCCATGGCCTCGATATTGCACAATTGCACCATGCGCTCGTCGGAAGCGAAGGTCGCAAGATCGGCGCGCGCCTGCCGGCTGCGCGGATCGGCGAGCGTCTTGGCCGACAGCATTTCGGTCGGCCGGATCATGGCCGGCGCGCTGGGCGGTGGAGATTGGGCAGCACTCGGCGATGGTGTGGGCACCGGCGCTCGCGCCTCTGGTGCCGGCGGCGCTGCTTGCACTGGCGGCGGTCTGGTCGACGCCTCGAACTGCTGCGGCGTCAGAATGTCAACCGACACCCGTTCCTCTTCCAGCCGCTTCGGCGGCTTCGGCAACGGCATCAAGGCCAGCGTTGCTGCGAGCAGCGTGTGAAGAACAACCGAGGCGTGAATCCCCCATGGCGAGGCCTCGCTTCGAAGCGTGACGACCACCGGGCCGCGCAAGCCAGTTATTCCCGCTCTTTGCGCAGCTTTGCCCAATAGTCGAGCCGCTTTCGGATATCGCGCTCGAACCCACGCTCAGGCGGATCGTAGAAGGTCTGGCGGCCCATCTTCTCGGGAAAATAGTCCTGGCCCGAAAAGGCGTCCGGCTCATCATGGTCATAGCGATAGCCGGCGCCGTAATCCTCTTCCTTCATCAGCTTGGTCGGCGCGTTGAGGATGTGCTTTGGCGGCAGCAGCGAGCCATGCTCCTTGGCAGCGCGCGTGGCCGCCTTGAAGGCGGTGTAGACGGCATTGGATTTGGGCGCGGTGGCGAGATAGACGGTGGCCTCGGCAAAGGCGAGCTCGCCCTCCGGCGAGCCCAGATAGTCATACGCATCCTTGGCGGCATTGGCGACGACCAGCGCTTGTGGATCGGCAAGGCCGATGTCCTCCATAGCCATGCGCACCAGCCGGCGGCCGAGATAGAGCGGATCCTCGCCGGCGTCGAACATGCGCGCGAGATAGTAGAGTGCTGCATCAGGGTCGGAGCCACGCACCGATTTGTGCAGCGCAGAGATCAGATTGTAGTGGCCGTCCTGGCCCTTGTCGTAGATCGGTGCACGGCGCTGGACGATGCGCTGCAGCCCTTCCGGATCGAAGATCTCGCCGGGCTTGGCGGCACGCCAGACCTCCTCTGCCAGCGTTAGCGAGGCGCGTCCATCGCCATCGCTCATACGAATGAGCATCGTACGCGCCTCGTCATCGAGCGGCAGCGCCCTGCCCTCCGTCTCCTCCGCCCGCACCATCAGCTTGGCGATGCTCTCCTCGCCGAGCGAATGGAAAACCATGACGCGCGCGCGGGACAACAGGGCCGCGTTGAGTTCGAAGGACGGGTTTTCGGTCGTGGCGCCGACCAGAACGACCGTCCCATCCTCCATGACAGGCAAGAAAGAATCCTGCTGGGCGCGGTTGAAGCGATGTATCTCGTCGACGAAAAGCAGGGTCTGGCGGCCATTGGCGCGGCGCAGCTTGGCCGCCTCGAAGACTTTCTTCAGGTCGGCGACGCCGGAAAAGACCGCGGATATCTGCTCGAAGGCAAGGCTGGTCTCGCCGGCGAGCAACCTTGCCACAGTGGTCTTGCCGGTGCCCGGCGGCCCCCAGAAGATCATCGAACCGAGCGAACCTGAGCCGATCAGCCGGGTCAGGGCGCCATCGGGGCCGGTCAGATGCTCCTGGCCAACGACCTCGTCAAGATTCTTCGGCCGCAGCCTGTCGGCCAGCGGCCGCCCGGGCGGCGCCTTCTCCGGTTCGTCAACGCTGAACAGATCGGCCATGCACTTCTTTTGGTTTGGAGCGCGATCCCTTCAGATCGAACTCAGTAACGCAACACCTGGCGCAGTATCTGCCCGCCGCGCTCGACGGTAAAGCGCCACCAGCGCGTATCCTGCTGGGCTACCTGCGCCAGCATTGCAGCGGTGTCGATGGTGGTGCCGTTGACCTCGCGCACGATATCGCCCGGCTGGAAGCCGAAATCGGCGGCCGGCGAATCGCGGTTGATGTCGATCACCGTGACGCCTTTGAGATCCGTGCGCAGGCCAAGCTTCTGAGCCAGCCGCGGTGACAGTTCGGCAACCTTGGCGCCCGAAAACGGGCTGCGGCCATGCAGCGTCACTTCCGAGGCTTTCGCACCCTCCGGCGCGCGCTCCAGCGCGATGTCCATGGCTGCTTGCTGGCCCTTGGTCAGGATCGCGAAATTCGCCTTGGTGCCGATCGACAGCGTCGCCATGCGATAGTCCAGCGCCTCGATGCTCTCGACGGGCTTGCCGTTGATCTGCAGCACGACATCGCCCGCCTTCAGCCCAGCCTTGGCCGCCGGTCCGGTTGCTTCGACGGAAGAGACCAACGCCCCGGTCGGCTTTTCCATGCCGAGCGATTCGGCGATCTGCGGCGTCACCGCTTCGAACTCGGCGCCGATATAGGGCCGTTCGAAGAAATCGAGGCCTGCCTTGGCGGCATCGGCAAAAGCCCGCACCATGTTTGCGGGGATGGCAAAGCCGATGCCGATCGAGCCGCCGCTGCGGCTGTAGATCGCGGTGTTGATGCCGACCAGCTGGCCGCCCATGTTGATCAGCGCGCCGCCGGAATTGCCGGGATTGATAGCCGCGTCGGTCTGGATGAAATAGCCCGAATCCGAAACGCCGATATGGCTGCGGGCAAGTGCCGAAACGATGCCGCTGGTGGTGGTCTGGCCGACGCCGAAGGGGTTGCCGATGGCCAGCACCAGGTCGCCGACCTCGAGCGCGTCGGAATCGCCGATGGCGATGACCGGGAATGGCTTGTCGGATTCGATCTTGAGCACGGCAAGGTCGAGCGTCTCGTCCTTGAGCATCACCTTGCTGGTGAATTCGCGCCCGTCGGCGGTCGCCACCTTGACCTCGTCGGCATCCTTGATGACGTGGTAATTGGTGACGATGACACCGCTCGGATCGACGAGTACGCCCGAGCCGAGCGAAGACTGCGCGCGCGGCTGGGCGCGGCCGAAAAATTCCTCGAAGAACGGATCACCTTCAAAAGGCGATGTGACCTTGGCCGTCTGCGAGGCGTAGACGTTGACCACGGCCGGCGCCGTCTGCTTGACCAGCGGCGCGAACGAAAGCTGCACCTCCTCGCGGCCGAACGGCACGCGCTTGTCTGGACCGGAGGTGGAATTCTCGCCTTCAACGCCATGCAACAGGTCAGTCAGCACGTCCGACAGGCCGGGATCGGCAGGCTTTGCTGCGTCTTCGGCCAGCGCCTGCCGAACTGCCGGTGCGGCTGCGAACACCATGAAGGCGCAGAGCAGAACGAGGGACAGTCTTTTGGCGCGCATTCGCGAATCCTCCAAGGCAAGTTCGGGCGCATTTGTCCCGACGATTGTGCAAAATCAAAGGCTAAGCCGCTGAAATCCGATTATTTTCTCGTCGGCTGACCGTTGTGGACGCGCCTCGACGCGCAGAATAAGAAAAAGGGGCCCGCAGGCCCCTTCAATTCAGTCAGAAAGAAGTAGCCTTATGCGGCTGCGGCGTCCGCTTCGCTGCCTTCGGCTTCGATGCGGGCGCGATCGCCGGCGCCCTTGGCCGAGGTGTCGCGATCGACGAACTCGATGACGGCCATTGCGGCATTGTCGCCGTGACGGAAGCCCGCCTTCATGATGCGCAGATAGCCGCCATTGCGGTTGGCGTAGCGCGGCGCGATGGTGTCGAACAGACGCTTGACGACGCCTTCATTGCCGATCTGGGCAATGACCTGACGGCGGGCGTGCAGGTCGCCGCGCTTGCCGAGCGTCACTAGCTTCTCGACGATCGGACGCAGGTCCTTGGCCTTCGGCAGCGTGGTGACGATCTGCTCGTGCTCGAGCAGCGACACGGCGAGGTTGGCGAACATCGACTTGCGATGGCTAATGCTTCTAGCGAAGCGGCGGCCTTTGAAACCGTGGCGCATGGCTCTTTTCCTTCTTCAGTTATTCAAGAGGCCGCGGCCTCTGATGGTTTTCCGCATGACCGTCGGATCGAGCGGCCCATGCCGCCGATCCTTGGAATTCATGCTCAATATTGATCTTCGTAACGCTTGGCGAGGTCTTCGATGTTTTCCGGCGGCCAGTCCGGCACTTCCATACCGAGGTGCAGGCCCATCGCCGCCAGAACTTCCTTGATCTCGTTCAGCGACTTGCGGCCGAAGTTCGGGGTGCGCAGCATCTCGGCTTCGGTCTTCTGGATGAGATCGCCGATGTAGACGATGTTGTCGTTCTTCAGGCAGTTGGCCGAACGCACCGAAAGCTCGAGTTCATCGACCTTCTTGAGCAGCGCCGGGTTGAAGGCGAGCTCGGTGACGGCTTCGGCAGCGACTTCCTTCTGCGGCTCGTCGAAGTTGACGAACAGGCCGAGCTGGTCCTGCAGGATGCGGGCGGCGAAAGCCACCGCGTCCTCGCCCGAGATCGAACCGTCGGTCTCGATCGTCATGGTCAGCTTGTCATAGTCGAGAACCTGGCCCTCGCGGGTGTTTTCGACCTTGTAGGAGACCTTCTTGACCGGCGAGTAGAGGCTGTCGACCGGGATCAGGCCGATCGGCGCGTCCTCGGCGCGGTTGCGCTCGGCCGGCACGTAACCCTTGCCTGTGTCGACGGTGAATTCCATGCGGATTTCAGCGCCTTCGTCCAGCGTGCAGATGACGTGGTCGGGGTTGAGGATCTCGACGTCGCCAACCGTCTGGATGTCGCCGGCCAGAACCGCACCTGGGCCCTGCTTGCGAACGACCATGCGCTTGGGGCCGTCGCCTTCCATACGGATGGCGATTTCCTTGATGTTCAAGACGATGTCGGTCACGTCCTCGCGTACACCTGCGATGGACGAGAATTCATGCAGGACGCCGTCGATCTGCACGGCAGTGACAGCCGCACCGCGCAGCGAAGACAGAAGCACGCGGCGCAGCGCGTTGCCGAGCGTGAGGCCAAAGCCGCGCTCGAGCGGCTCGGCGACGAGCGTGGTCAGAGTCTTCTTCTTCGACGAGAACTCGATCTTGTTCGGCTTGATCAGTTCCTGCCAATTTTTCTGGATCATGATGCTTTCCTTCCGTTGACCCGCCACCATCCAATCGTGGCGGGCGACCTGGAATACCGCGGAGGAACGCCTTTCAGCGTTCACGCGGCGTTCGGTAATTTCTTAGACGCGGCGCTTCTTGCGCGGGCGGCAGCCATTGTGCGGGATCGGCGTCACATCACGGATCGAGGTGATGGTGAAGCCGGCCGCCTGCAGGGCGCGCAAAGCCGATTCACGACCCGAGCCAGGTCCGCAGACCTCGACTTCGAGCATGCGCATGCCGTGTTCCTGGGCCTTCTTGGCAACGTCCTCGGCAGCCATCTGGGCGGCGAACGGAGTCGACTTGCGCGAACCCTTGAAGCCCTGGGCACCGGCCGACGACCAGGCAATCGAATTGCCCTGCGCGTCGGTGATGGTGATCATCGTATTGTTGAAGGTCGAATTGACGTGGGCAACGCCCGACGAGATATTCTTGCGTTCGCGACGGCGAACACGAGCGGCTTCCTTGGCCATGATAGTCCTTTCAGTTGATCTCTACACCGCCGTAATGCCAGCGGCTCCACCAGGGAGAAGGCAGTAGGGGAATATGGCAGTAGGGCAGTATGTCTGCCGGTCCTATTGCCTTACTGCCCTACTCCCTTACCGCCCCAAATTACTTCTTCTTGCCGGCGATCGACTTGGCCGGGCCCTTGCGGGTACGTGCATTGGTGTGCGTGCGCTGGCCGCGAACCGGCAGCGAGCGGCGGTGACGCAGGCCGCGGTAGCAGCCGAGGTCCATGAGGCGCTTGATGTTCATCGAGACTTCGCGGCGCAGGTCGCCTTCGACCTGGTAGTCGCGGTCGATGGTCTCGCGGATCTGCAGCACTTCCGCGTCGGTCAGCTGGTTGACGCGGCGCTCGGCCGGGATGCCGACCTTGTCGACGATCTCCTGGGCGAACTTCTTGCCAATGCCGTGAATGTACTGAAGCGCAATGACGACGCGCTTGTTGGTCGGAATGTTGACGCCGGCTATACGAGCCATGTTCTTCTCTTCTCCATGTGGGCCGGCCGACCTTCAAAACAAGGCAGGCCCGGCGTTGTTCAGATTGCCCCGCGTCCGGTGGAGGCCGGCCCTTGCGGGAGTTTCCAGTTCAAAGCGACTGCCTTGCCCTTGCGGACAAGCAAAGTGCGCACCTGATAGGAAGACGGGCCGCCATACCGCAGCGAACCGCCCCCGTCAAGCTTAATCTTTAAATTCCCTTACCGCTGCTTTGCGGCCGCTGCGAGCACAGCTTCGATCTCGGCGGTCACCGCATCGATGCTGGCCATGCCGTCGACCGTCTTGAGCCTGCCCTTGGCGTAATAATAGCCGGTCAGCGGAGCGGTCTTCTTGTAGTACTCGCGCAGGCGCTCCTCGAACACCGCGGGATTGTCGTCCTTGCGCACCGGCTGGCCGGCCGCCTTGGCATCCTCGGCACGCTTGACGATGCGGCCGACCAAGGCCCTGTCGTCGACGACCAGTTCGATGACCGTGTCGAGGCCGATGCCACGCTCCGAGAGCATCTGATCAACCGCATCGGCCTGTACCAGCGTGCGCGGATAGCCGTCGAGGATGAAGCCCCCGGTGCAATCGGCCTGGTCGATCCGCTCGGCGACGATGGCGTTGACGATGGCGTCGGACACCAGCTCACCGGCATCCATCACCGCCTTGGCACGCTTGCCGACTTCGGACCCGGCCTGAACGGCGGCACGCAGCATGTCGCCCGTCGAAAGCTGGGGTATGCCGTATTTGTCTACCAGTCTTTGTGCTTGTGTCCCCTTGCCCGCCCCTGGCGGCCCAAGCAAAATCAACCTCATCTGGCTTTCTTCCCCCCGCGCAGCTTCGACTTCTTGATCAGGCCTTCATACTGGTGCGCGATCAGGTGACCCTGAATCTGCGCAACCGTATCGAGCGTGACACTGACCACGATCAGAAGCGATGTGCCACCAAGGTAGAATGGTACGCCAGTCGCCGAGATCAGGAACTCCGGCAGCAGGCACACCAGCACCAGATAGATGGCGCCGACGACGGTGATGCGGGTGAGAACGTAATCGATGTAATCGGCGGTGCGCTCGCCCGGACGATAGCCCGGGATGAAGCCCGAATGCTTCTTGAGCTGGTCGGCGGTGTCCTTCGGGTTGAAGACAATCGCTGTGTAGAAGAAGGCGAAGAACACGATCATCGCCGCATAGAATGCCATGTAGAGCGGCTGGCCGTGGCCGAGCGAGGCCAGGATGGTGCTCGCCCAGGCCGGCATGTTGGTGGTCTGCGAGAAGCCGGCGACGGTGGCCGGCAGCAGGAGCAGCGACGATGCGAAGATCGGCGGAATGACGCCCGACGTGTTGAGCTTCAGCGGCAAATGCGAGGTATCGCCCTGGAACATACGGTTGCCGACCTGGCGCTTCGGATACTGGATCAGCAACCGGCGCTGGGCGCGCTCGAAGAACACGATGAGCGCGATGACGACGATGGCCAGAACGATGATCGCCAGGATCAGGCCGGTCGACAGGGCGCCGGTGCGGCCGAGCTCCAGCGTGCCGGAAATGGCATGCGGCAGGCCGGCGACGATGCCGGAGAAGATGATCAGCGAAATGCCGTTGCCGATACCGCGCGCGGTGATCTGCTCACCAAGCCACATCAGGAACATGGTGCCGCCAACCAGCGTGACGACGGTGGAGATGCGGAAGAACATGCCGGGATCGCTGACGATGCCGTTGCCGTTCTCCAGCCCCACCGAAATGCCATAGGCCTGCACAAGTGCGAGCAGCACGGTGCCGTAGCGCGTGTACTGGTTGATGACCTTGCGGCCCTGTTCGCCTTCCTTTTTCAGCGCTTCCAGCGACGGGATGACCGAGGTCATCAGCTGCATGATGATGGAGGCGGAGATGTAAGGCATGATGCCGAGCGCAAAGATCGCCATGCGCTGCACGGCGCCGCCGGCGAACATGTTGAACATGCCGAGCACGCCCTTGCTCTGCGAGGAGAAGGCCTGGGCGAAAGCGTCGGGGTTGATGCCGGGAAGCGGAATGTAGGTGCCGAGACGATAGACGAGCAGTGCGCCGATGGTGAACCAGATGCGTTTCTTCAGATCCTCCGCCTTGGCGAAGGCCGAGAAATTCAGATTCGAGGCTAGTTGTTCAGCAGCCGAAGCCATGCCTGATTCTCCGCTTGGTAACGCTTGATGGCCCGTGAGGTCAGGCGGTGCGTTTCACCGAAGCTCACGAGATAAGCTCCGGGCTCTAAACATGCAAGCGGCCGCGTTGACGCGGCCGCTTAATTGAGCAGATCAAAGCGCAATCGTGAGCAAAAACGGGATCCCATTCTTGCCGATCGCGCTTCAAATTGCCGTTACTCGGCAGCTGCCTTTTCCGGCAGCTTGACCGAACCGCCGGCCTTTTCGATCTTCTCGATCGCTGCCTTCGAGGCGCCGGCGACGTCAAAGGCGAGCTTTGCCTTGATCTCACCATCCGAGAGGATGCGCACGCCGTCCTTGACGCGGCGAATGACGCCGGCGGCAACGAGCGATTCAGCCGTCACGGTTGCCTTGGCGTCGAGCTTCTTGGCGTCGATGGCGACCTGGATACGGGCCAGCGACACGACGGTGAAGCTCTTGGCGAAGATGTTGTTGAAGCCACGCTTCGGCAGGCGCCGGTAGAGCGGCATCTGGCCACCCTCGAAGCCGTTGATGGCGACGCCGGAACGCGCCTTCTGGCCCTTGACGCCGCGACCGGCGGTCTTGCCGGAGCCGGAACCGATGCCACGGCCGAGACGCTTCTTGGAGTGCGTCGCGCCGTCCTTGTCACGCAGATCGTTGAGTTTCATCTGGGTTCTCCTGCGCTTTGGCTCAGCCCTCGTCCACGACGCGGACGAGATGCTGAACGGCGGCGATCATGCCGCGCACGGAAGGCGTATCTTCCAGCGTGCGCTGCTTGTGCATCTTGTTGAGGCCGAGGCCGACCAGCGTCGCGCGCTGTTCCTTCGGACGGCGGATCGGCGAACCGATCTGCTCAACGGTGATGGTCTTGGTTACTTTCTTGGCCATGGTCAAAATCCCTGGTCAGATCGACTATTCTTCAGCCGCAACGGCGGTGCCGCGGCGGGCCTGAAGGGTCGAATACTTGATGCCACGCGCAGCAGCCACATCCTTGGGATGCATCTGGCTCTTCAGCGCGTCGAAAGTGGCGCGAACCATGTTGTAAGGGTTCGACGAACCCATCGACTTGGCGACCACGTCATGCATGCCGAGCGTCTCGAAGACAGCGCGCATCGGGCCGCCAGCGATGATGCCGGTACCCTGCTTGGCAGCGCGCAGCAGAACGCGTCCAGCGCCCCAACGTCCCTCGACGTCGTGATGCAGCGTACGGCCCGAGCGCAGCGGCACGAAGATCATGTCGCGCTTTGCCGATTCGGTTGCCTTGCGGATCGCTTCCGGCACTTCGCGCGCCTTGCCGTGACCGAAGCCAACGCGGCCCTTCTGGTCTCCGACGACGACGAGTGCTGCAAAACCAAAGCGACGGCCGCCCTTGACGACCTTGGCGACGCGGTTGATGTGGACGAGCTTGTCCACCATGCCGTCATCGCGCTCTTCACGCTCGCGGCCGCGGCCGCCTTCCCTACGTTCCTGTGCCATATCCTGTTCCTTGTTTTTTTCCGGAAGCACGGTTGATGATGAGATCCGGCGCCTCTGTGGGTCACCGGGGGCGAAAGTTATTTTTTCCTTCGCATAATCTTTATCCGAAAAGTCTGCAACTTTTCGGGATCATGCTTAGAAGCTGAGACCGCCTTCGCGAGCAGCTTCTGCCAGCGCCTTGACGCGGCCGTGATAGATGTAGGCGCCGCGATCGAAGACGACTTCCTTGACGCCGGCCTTGGTGGCGCGCTCGGCGATCAGCTTGCCGATCGCAGCGGCGGCCGCCGTGTCGGCGCCGGTCTTGAGCGAACCCTTGAGGTCCTTTTCGAGGGTCGAAGCGGCGGCGATGGTGTGGCCCTTGGCGTCGTCGATGACCTGAACGTAGATGTTCTTCGACGTGCGGTGAACCGAGAGACGCGGACGCTCGCCGGCGACCTTCTTGATCTGACGGCGGACGCGCTGCGCGCGGCGCTGGATGGACTCTTTGCTAGCCATGATAGTTCCTTGCCTTCAAAAGACGGGGGCCGCCATATGCGGTAGGCGAAAGAGCCTCCCGCGACCGCTCCCCGCGGCGTTGCACTTCTTTGGCTTGGCCCTTTCCGAAAAGTCTGCAACCTTCGGGGCCAAGCTCACTACTTCTTCTTGCCTTCCTTGCGGACGATCTTCTCGCCAGCGTAACGGACGCCCTTGCCCTTGTAGGGCTCGGGGCCGCGGTATTCGCGGATCTCGGCAGCCACCTGGCCAACCTGCTGCTTGTTGATGCCGGTCACGGTGATTTCCGTCGGCTTCGGCACCGTGATGGTGATGCCTGCCGGCGTCTCGTAAACGACGTCATGGCTGAAGCCAAGTGCCAGCTGCAGGTTCTTGCCCTGAAGTGCCGCACGATAGCCGACGCCGGTGATCTCGAGCTTCTTCTCGAAGCCGTCCTTCACGCCCTGCAGAATGTTGACGATCTGCGTGCGCGACATACCCCACTTGGAGCGAGCGGTCTTGGTCTGGTCGCGCGGCTGGACAGCGATCTCGCTGCCTTCCATCTTGACCAGGACTTCGTCGTTCACCACGAACTTCAGCTCGCCCTTGGGGCCCTTCGCCGTCACGGTCTGGCCGTTGACGGTCGCGGTCACGCCCTGCGGCAGCGAAACGGGTTTCTTTCCAATACGAGACATTTTGTTGTCCTCGTCACTTCTCTTGTTTCAGGTCTCTGTCTTCGGAACGATCCGAAGACCGGATTCCACTTTGCGGGTCAGCTCCCAGATCAGAAGATCTGGCAGAGAATCTCGCCACCGACGTTCTGTTCGCGTGCTTCGTGATCGGCCATCACGCCCTTCGGCGTCGAAAGGATGGCGATGCCGAGGCCGTTGGCGACGTGCGGGATCGACTTGGCCGAGACGTAAACGCGGCGGCCCGGCTTCGAAACGCGGGCGATTTCGCGCACGACCGGCGCACCGTCGAAATACTTCAGCTCGATTTCGATTTCGGACTTGCCGTTGTCGAAGTCGGTCTGGCTGTAGTCGCGGATATAGCCTTCAGCCTTCAGCACGTCGAGGACGCGGGTGCGCAGACGCGAAGCCGGTGTCGAGACACTCGACTTCTTGCGGCCGTAGGCGTTGCGGATGCGGGTCAGCATATCGCCGAGAGGATCGCTCAATGACATGTTATGTCCTCCTTACCAGCTCGACTTGACCAGGCCCGGGATCTGGCCGTTATTGCCGAGATCACGAAGCGCGATGCGCGATACTTTGAGCTTCCGATAGTAGGCACGCGGACGGCCGGTGACTTCGCAGCGGTTGCGGATGCGGATCTTGGCCGAGTTGCGCGGCATGGCGGCAAGCTTGAGCTGAGCGCGGAAGCGCTCCTCCATCGGCTTGGACTGATCCATGATGATCGCCTTGAGCGCTGCGCGCTTGGGACCGTACTGGTCGGCAAGCTTGCGGCGCCTGTTGTTCTTCTCGACTGAGCTGGTCTTTGCCATTTCAGATTTTTCCTTTTCTCGCTGCCGTTACTGGCGGAAGGGGAAGTTGAAAGCCTTGAGCAATGCCCTGGCTTCGTCGTCCGTCTTCGCAGTCGTACAAACGATGACGTCCATGCCCCAGATCTGATCAACCTTGTCGTAGTTGATCTCCGGGAACACGATGTGCTCCTTGATGCCCATGGCGTAGTTGCCACGGCCATCGAAGCTCTTGGGGTTCAGTCCGCGGAAGTCGCGGACGCGCGGCAGTGCGATGTTCACGAGGCGGTCGAGGAATTCGTACATACGTTCCTTGCGCAGCGTGACCTTGGCGCCGATCGGCATGTTCTCGCGGACCTTGAAGCCTGCGATCGAATTGCGTGCGCGGGTGACGACGGCCTTCTGGCCGGCGATCATCGCCAGGTCTTCGGCCGCAACCGAAGGCTTCTTGGAATCGGCGGTCGCTTCGCCGACACCCATGTTCAGCACGATCTTGTCGAGGCGCGGAACCTGCATGTCGTTGTCGTAGCCGAACTGCTCCTGCAGCGCCTTGCGGATGGTCTCGTTGTAGACCTGCTTGAGGCGCGGCGTGTTGGTTGCAGTCGCCTGCTTGGTTTGAGACTTAGCCATTGATGACTTCTCCCGAGCGCTTGGCGACGCGCACCTTCTTGCCGTCCTTCTGGAAGATGAAACCGACGCGGGTCGGCTTGCCGTCCTTGGGGTCGGCCAGCGCGATGTTCGACAGCTGGATCGGCGCTTCCTTGGTGATGATCCCGCCCTCTTGGGACTGGGACTGCTTCTGGTGACGACGGATCATGTTGACGCCGCGCACCAGCGCGGTGTCATCCTTCGGCTGAACCGACAGGACTTCGCCCGAACGGCCCTTGTCCTTGCCGGCCAGCACGACGACCTTGTCGCCTTTTCTAATCTTTTGCATTGGTCCGGCTCCTTACAGCACTTCAGGCGCGAGCGAGATGATCTTCATGTGGTTCTTGGCGCGGAGTTCGCGCGGAACCGGTCCGAAGATACGCGTGCCGATCGGCTCTTTCTTGTTGTCGACCAGAACGGCCGCGTTCTTGTCGAAACGGATCACGCTGCCGTCCGGGCGGCGGATGTCCTTGGCCGTGCGAACCACGACCGCCTTCATCACATCGCCCTTCTTAACGCGGCCGCGCGGAATGGCTTCCTTGATGGACACCACGATGATGTCGCCCACGGAAGCGTATTTCCGCTTCGAGCCGCCCAGCACCTTGATGCACATGACACGACGCGCGCCGGAATTATCCGCCACGTCGAGGTTTGTTTGCATCTGAATCATGACTGGCCGCCTTCTTCTTTTCTAACGGGACAGGCTCGAAGCCCCTCCCCGGTCTGTCCAAAATTCGTTTGTTTACGCCTGGTCCGAAGACACGACGATCCAGCGCTTATCCTTGGAAATCGGCTTCGACTCCTGGATGAACACCTGATCGCCAACCTTGTGGGCGTTGTTCTCGTCGTGCGCCTTGTACTTCTTGGTCATGCGCACGGTCTTCTTCATCACGGGATGCGTGAAGCGCCGTTCGACCTTGACGACAACCGTCTTCTCGTTCTTGTCGCTGACGACGGTGCCCTGCAGAATGCGCTTTGGCATGGTTTTCGTCCTTAAGCCTTCTTAGCCGCGGACTTTTCCGCAGCGATGGTCTTGATGCGCGCAATGTCCTTACGGACCTGTCTCACGCGCGCGGTCTTCTCAAGCTGGCCGGTGGCCTTCTGGAAGCGCAGGTTGAACTGCTCCTTCTTCAGGCTGGCCAGGTCGTCGGTCAGCTGATCCTGGGTCTTGGTCCGGATGTCTTCGGCTTTCATGATCAGCCCGTCCTATTCTGCGATGCGCTGTACGAAGCGCGTCTTGACCGAGAGCTTGGCTGCGCCGAGACGCAGCGCCTCACGGGCGGTTTCTTCATTGACGCCGTCGATCTCGAACATGATGCGGCCCGGCTTGACGCGCGCCGCCCAATAGTCGACCGCGCCCTTGCCCTTGCCCATGCGCACTTCGGTCGGCTTCGAGGTGACCGGCACGTCTGGGAAAATACGGATCCAGACGCGGCCGGCTCGCTTCATTTCACGCGTGATCGCGCGGCGAGCCGCCTCGATCTCACGTGCGGTGACGCGGTTCGGCTCAAGCGCCTTCAGCCCGAAACCACCGAAATCCAGGTTGGTGCCGCCCTTTGCGGTACCATGGATACGGCCCTTGAACTGCTTGCGGAACTTTGTGCGCTTTGGCTGCAGCATCGTTCTAACTCCAAATTCCTAAATGTCTCAGGCGTTTTCGCGACGACGACCGCGTTCGCGATCACCACCACCGCCATGCGCAGCATCACCCTCGGTCGCGCGACGCTCCGAAGCCATCGGATCGTGCTCGAGGATCTCGCCCTTGAATACCCAGACCTTGACGCCGCAGATACCGTAAGCCGTATGCGCTTCGGCCGTGCCGTAGTCGACATCGGCGCGCAGCGTATGCAGCGGGACGCGGCCTTCACGATACCATTCCATGCGCGCGATCTCGGCGCCGCCAAGACGGCCGGCGCAGTTGATGCGGATGCCTTCGGCACCGAGGCGCATCGCCGACTGAACGGCGCGCTTCATGGCGCGGCGGAACGCGATACGACGCTCGAGCTGCTGGGCGATCGACTGGGCGACCAGGGTCGCGTCGATTTCCGGCTTGCGCACTTCAACGATGTTGAGATGCGTCTCGGACTTCGTCATCTCCATCAGCTTCTTGCGAAGCTTCTCGATGTCGGCGCCCTTCTTGCCGATGATCAGACCCGGGCGCGCGGCGTGGATGGTGACGCGGCACTTCTTGTGCGGACGCTCGATCACGACCTTGGAGATCGCGGCCTGCTTGAGTTCCTTCTCAAGATACTTGCGGATCTTGATGTCCTCATGCAGCAGCTTGCCGTACTCGCCCGTGTTCGCGAACCAGCGCGAATCCCAGGTGCGGTTGATGCCGAGGCGAAGACCGATCGGATTGACTTTCTGGCCCATTATGCGGCCTCCCCTTTTTCTTCGACTTCACGAACGACGATCGTGAGGTGCGAGAACGGCTTCTCGATACGGCTGGCGCGACCACGGCCACGAGCGTGGAACCGCTTCATGACGATCGACTTGCCGACATAGGCTTCCGCCACGATCAGCGCATCGACATCCAGGTCGTGGTTGTTTTCCGCGTTGGCAATCGCCGACTCGAGAGTCTTCTTGACCGTGCCGGAAATCCGCTTGGCCGAGAATTCGAGGTCGGAAAGCGCTGTCGCGACCTTCTTGCCGCGGATCAGCGCGGCAACGAGGTTCAGCTTCTGCGGGCTGATACGGATCGTGCGCAATACGGCGCGCGCTTCGTTGTCAGCAAGCCTGCGCGGAGCTTTGGCCTTGCCCATGATTATTTCCTCTTCGCCTTCTTATCCGCGCCGTGACCGAAATAGGTCCGCGTCGGAGCGAATTCACCGAACTTATGACCGACCATGTCCTCGTTCACCGAAACGGGAACATGCTTCTGGCCGTTATAGACACCGAAGGTGAAGCCGACGAACTGCGGCAGGATGGTGGAGCGACGGCTCCACATCTTGATCACCTCATTGCGACCACCTTCACGAACCTTGTCCACCTTCTTGAGAAGGTAGCCGTCGATGAAGGGGCCTTTCCAAATAGAACGAGTCACTTGGCGTTACCTCTTCTTAGCTCTTGCGCTGATGGCGCGAGCGCAGGATGAACTTGTCGGTCGCCTTATTGGACCGCGTCTTCTTGCCCTTGGTCGGCTTGCCCCACGGGCTGACCGGATGACGACCACCGGAGGTGCGGCCTTCGCCGCCGCCGTGCGGGTGGTCAACCGGGTTCATGGTCACGCCGCGATTGTGCGGACGCTTGCCACGCCAAACCGTGCGGCCGGCCTTGCCGTCGTTGATGTTGCCGTGGTCCGGATTGGACACGGCACCGACAGTGGCCATGCAGGAGCCGTGAACGACACGCTGCTCGCCCGAATTGAGGCGCAGGATCGCCATGCCCTGGTCACGACCGACCAGCTGGCCGTAGCCGCCTGCCGAACGGGCGACCTGGGCGCCCTTGCCCGGCTTCAGCTCGATGTTGTGGACGATGGTGCCGACCGGCATCGAGGCCAGCGGCATCGCGTTGCCCGGCTTCACGTCGACCGATTCGCCAGCCACGATCTTGTCGCCGGGAGCCAGACGCTGCGGAGCAATGATGTAGGACAGCTCACCATCATCATACTTGATCAGCGCGATGAAGGCGGTGCGGTTCGGATCATACTCGATACGCTCGACCGTGCCGACAACGTCGAACTTGCGACGCTTGAAGTCGATGATGCGGTACGAACGCTTGTGGCCACCACCGATGAAACGGGCGGTGATACGACCGTGATTGTTGCGGCCGCCCGACTTGGTCAGGCCCTCGGTCAAACCCTTGACGGGCTTGCCCTTGTAGAGGCCCGAGCGGTCGACGATGACCAGCTGGCGGGTGCTCGGCGTAACCGGGTTGAATTTTTTCAGTGCCATTGTTCTGTCCTCGCGGCCTTGCTCAGAGACCCGTCGCGACGTCGATCGACTGGCCGTCGGCCAGCGTCACAATCGCCTTCTTGACGTCGCTCTGGCGGCCGATCGTGCCGCGGAAGCGCTTGATCTTGCCCTTGCGGACAAGTGTGTTCACGGCCATCACCTTGACGCCGAACAGCGCTTCGACGGCGGCCTTGATTTCCGGCTTCGACGCCTTCTTGGCGACGTTGAAGACGACCTGGTTCTGCTCGGAGGCCATGGTCGACTTTTCGGTGATCGCCGGCGAGACGATCACGTCGTAATGACGAAGGTCGGTCATTTAAAGCGCTCCTCGAGAGCCTCGACGGCGGCCTTCGAAAGGACCAGCGTGCCGCGGCGCAGAATGTCGTAGACGTTGATGCCCTGGATGGGCAGCACGTCGATGTTCGGGATGTTGGTGGCTGCCAGCTTGAAGTTCTTGTCAAGCTCGGCGCCGCCAATCACCAGGGCGTTGGTCAGGCCCAGCGTCGCGAAATTCGCGATCAGCGCCTTCGTCTTGGCCTCGGTCAGCTTCAGCTCGTCGATGATGATGATCGACGCGCTCTTGGCCTTGGCGGAGAGAGCATGCTTGAGGCCAAGCGCACGAACCTTCTTGGGCAGCTCATGCTCATGGCTGCGAACGACCGGGCCGTGGGCCTTGCCGCCGCCGCGGAACTGCGGAGCGCGTGCCGAATGGTGACGGGCGCGGCCCGTACCCTTCTGCTTGTACATCTTGGCGCCGGTGCGCGCGATTTCGGCGCGGCCCTTGGCCTTGTGCGTGCCCTGCTGCTTCTTGGCAAGCTGCCAGCGCACGACGCGCTGCAGGATGTCCTCGCGCGGATCAAGGCCGAAAATCCCGTCGGAGAGTTCCACCTTGCCGGCGTCTTTACCGCCGAGCGTTGTGATCTTGAGATCCATTATTCTGCTCCCTCTGCGGCCGGAGCCTCGTTCTTGGCAACGGCGCGGATCGCGGCAGGCTTCGGCGCATTGGCCGGCAGTGCCACCTTGGCCGCATCGCGGACCAGGATCCAGGCGCCCTTCGATCCGGGAACCGCACCGCGGATCAGGATCAGGCCGCGATCGGCGTCGGTCGAAACGATCTCGACATTCTGTGTGGTGACGCGGGTGTCGCCCATGTGGCCAGCCATATGCTTGCCCTTGAACACCTTGCCCGGGTCCTGGCGCTGGCCGGTCGAACCGTGCGTACGGTGCGAAACCGAGTTACCGTGCGTCGCGCGGCCACCACCCATGTGGTGGCGCTTGATGACGCCCTGGAAACCCTTACCAATCGTCGTGCCCGTCACGTCGACCTTCTGGCCGGCGACGAAGTGCTCGACGGTGATCTCGGCGCCGACATCGATCATGTTGTCGGCGGAGACGCGAAACTCGGCGACCTTCGCCTTCGGCTCGACGGAAGCGGTCGCGAAATGGCCGCGCATCGCCTTCGACGTGTTCTTCACCTTGGCGAGGCCAACGCCGAGCTGAACGGCGGTGTAGCCATTCTTCTCCTGCGTGCGCTGCGCCACGACCTGGCAGTTCTCCATCTGGAGAACGGTGACGGGAACATGTTCCCCGGCATCGTTGTAGATGCGGGTCATTCCCACCTTCTTTGCAATCACACCTGAACGCATCGGTTCAATTCCTTTAGAGTTCCGGGCCAGGGGCACCGCCCCTTACCGCGCTCTCATTCCCTTAGAGCTTGATCTCGACGTCGACGCCGGCGGCCAGATCGAGCTTCATCAAAGCATCGACGGTCTGCGGGGTCGGATCGACGATGTCGAGCAGACGCTTGTGCGTGCGCATCTCGAACTGCTCGCGGCTCTTCTTGTCGACGTGAGGCGACCGGTTGACCGTAAACTTTTCGATCCGCGTCGGCAGCGGAATGGGGCCGCGGACGTTGGCACCGGTGCGCTTGGCCGTCGACACGATTTCCTTCGTCGAGGCGTCGAGCACGCGGTGATCAAACGCCTTCAGGCGGATGCGGATATTCTGTCCGTTCATGCGTCACTTCCTTGTTCTGGCGCGGCGCGGGCAACTTCCGCGCCCGCGACAGATCGGTTTAAGTCCAAATTACTCTTTGATGGTGACGACGATGCCGGCACCGACGGTGCGGCCGCCTTCACGGATAGCGAAGCGCAGCTTCTCTTCCATGGCGATCGGCACGATCAGCTCGACATCGACCGTGATGTTGTCGCCGGGCATCACCATCTCGGTGCCTTCCGGCAGCGACACGATGCCGGTCACGTCGGTCGTGCGGAAGTAGAACTGCGGACGGTAGTTGGTGAAGAACGGCGTGTGACGGCCACCCTCGTCCTTGGTCAGGATGTAGGCTTCAGCCACGAACTTCTTGTGCGGCTTCACCGTGCCCGGCTTGGCCAGAACCTGGCCGCGCTCGACGCCTTCACGATCAACGCCGCGCAGCAGCGCGCCGATGTTGTCGCCAGCCTGGCCCTGATCGAGCAGCTTGCGGAACATTTCAACGCCCGTGCAGGTCGTCTTGGTCGTCGGACGGATGCCGATGATCTCGAGTTCCTCGCCAACCTTGACCACGCCGCGCTCGACGCGGCCGGTGACGACCGTGCCACGGCCCGAGATCGAGAACACGTCTTCGATCGGCATCAGGAACGGCTTGTCGAGCGGACGAACCGGGGTCGGGATGTAGGCGTCGACCGCAGCCATCAGCTCGCGGATCGCGTCTTCACCGATCGTCTTGTTGGAATCTTCAAGAGCGGCAAGCGCCGAACCCTTGACGATCGGAATGTCGTCGCCGGGGAACTCGTTCTTCGACAGAAGCTCGCGAACCTCGAGCTCGACCAGTTCGAGCAGCTCGGCGTCGTCGACCTGGTCGACCTTGTTCAAGAACACCACGATCGACGGCACGCCGACCTGACGGGCAAGCAGGATGTGCTCGCGGGTCTGCGGCATCGGGCCGTCGGCGGCCGACACGACCAGAATCGCGCCGTCCATCTGCGCGGCACCGGTGATCATGTTCTTCACATAGTCGGCGTGGCCGGGGCAGTCGACGTGAGCGTAGTGGCGGGCAGCCGTCTCGTATTCGACGTGAGCCGTCGAGATGGTGATGCCGCGGGCCTTCTCTTCGGGCGCCGCATCGATCTGGTCGTAGCGCTTGTACTCGCCAAAATACTTCGTGATCGCCGCCGTCAGCGACGTCTTGCCATGGTCAACGTGACCAATCGTGCCGATGTTCACATGAGGCTTGTTACGCTCGAATTTACCTTTTGCCATGTGATGTCTCCAATCTGCTCGCCCATACGGGCCTTGAATTAAGTTACCGATGCAACCCGTTCCGGTTACGCGTATTTCTTCTGAACTTCCTGGGCGACCGCGGTCGGCACAGGCTCGTAGTGATCGAACTGCATCGTGTAGGCCGCGCGGCCCTGGCTCATCGAGCGCAGGTTGTCGACGTACTTGAACATGTTGGCGAGCGGCACCATCGCGTTGATGACGACAGCCACGCCACGCGCTTCCTGGCCCTGGATCTGGCCACGACGGCCGTTCAGGTCACCAATGACGCTGCCGACGTAATCTTCCGGAGTCACGACTTCGACCTTCATGATCGGCTCGAGCAGCTGCACGCCAAGCTTGGGTGCGGCTTCACGGAAGCAGGCGCGGCCGGCGATTTCGAAGGCCAGAACGCTGGAGTCCACGTCGTGGTAAGCGCCGTCGATCAGGGTTGCCTTGACGCCGATCATCGGGAAGCCCGCGAACGGACCCGAGGTCATGACACTGTTGATGCCCTTCTCGACACCGGGGATGTATTCCTTCGGCACGGCGCCGCCGACGATCTTGGTCTCGAACTCGAACTCGCTGCTTTCCGGGTTCGGCTCGAAGACGATCTTGACGCGAGCGAACTGACCGGTACCACCGGTCTGCTTCTTGTGCGTGTAGTCCTGCTCGTGCTTGCGGGTGATCGTCTCGCGATAGGCCACCTGCGGAGCGCCGACATTGGCCTCGACCTTGAACTCGCGACGCATGCGGTCGACGATGATGTCGAGGTGGAGCTCGCCCATACCGGAAATGATGGTTTGGCCGGATTCCTCATCGGTCTTGACGCGGAAGGACGGATCCTCGGCGGCGAGGCGGTGAAGGGCGAGGCCCATCTTTTCCTGGTCGTTCTTGGTCTTCGGCTCGATGGCGATCTGGATGACCGGATCCGGGAATTCCATGCGCTCCAGGATGACCGGGTGCAGCGGATCGCTGAGCGTATCGCCGGTGGTCGTGTCCTTGAGGCCGGCCAGAGCGACGATGTCGCCGGCAAAAGCCTCTTCGACGTCGGCGCGCGAGTTCGCATGCATCTGCAGCATGCGGCCAATGCGCTCCTTCTTGCCCTTGACGGTGTTGTCGACCGAGATGCCCTTGGTGAGCTTGCCCGAATAGATGCGGGCAAAGGTGAGCGAACCGACGAACGGGTCGTTCATGATCTTGAAGGCGAGCATCGACAGCGGCTCGCTGTCGTCGGCGTGACGCTCGATCTCGGCGTCGGTCTTGGCATCGACACCCTTGATGGCGGGAACATCGGCCGGCGACGGCAGATATTCGACGACGGCGTCGAGCAGTGGCTGCACGCCCTTGTTCTTGAAGGCCGAGCCGCAGAACATCGGGTAGAACTTGACCGCGATGGTGCCCTTGCGGATCAGCGCGCGGATCTCGTCGTTCGACGGCATCTTGCCTTCGAGGTAATTCTCGAGAGCCGTCTCGTCCATTTCGACGGCGGCTTCGATCATCTTCTCGCGGTATTCTTCGGCACGAGCCTGAAGGTCGGCCGGGATCTCGACGACGTCCCAGGCAGCGCCCAGCGTCTCGTCGCGCCAGACAAGCGCGTTCATCTCGACGAGGTCGACAACGCCCTTGAACTCGGTCTCGGCGCCGATCGGCAGCTGCATGACGACGGCATGCGCACCGAGGCGCGAGCCGATCATCTCGACCGAGCGGTAGAAGTCGGCGCCGATCTTGTCCATCTTGTTGCAGAAGATCATGCGCGGAACGCGGTACTTGTCGGCCTGGCGCCAGACGGTTTCCGTCTGCGGCTCGACGCCGGCATTGGCATCGAGCAGCGCAATGGCGCCGTCGAGAACGCGCAGCGAACGCTCGACTTCAATGGTGAAGTCGACGTGTCCGGGGGTGTCGATAATGTTGAAGCGGTACATCTTGCCGCTACGACCCTTCCAGAAGGTCGTGGTCGCGGCGGACGTAATGGTGATGCCGCGCTCCTGCTCCTGCTCCATCCAATCCATGGTGGCAGCGCCATCGTGCACTTCGCCGATCTTGTGCGACTTGCCCGTGTAATAGAGGACGCGCTCGGTGGTCGTCGTCTTGCCGGCGTCAATATGCGCCATGATACCGAAATTGCGGTAGTCTTCGATTTTGTATTCGCGGGCCATCGTAGCTGCCTCTCAGTCTCGTTCGCGCTTTACCAGCGGTAGTGCGCGAAAGCGCGGTTGGCTTCAGCCATCTTGTGGGTGTCTTCACGCTTCTTGACGGCGGTGCCGCGGTTGTTGGCCGCGTCCATCAGCTCGCCCGACAGGCGGTCGACCATCGTCGTCTCGTTGCGGTTGCGGGCGGCAGCGATCAGCCAACGAATGGCCAGCGCCTGACGGCGCTCGGGGCGCACGTCGACCGGAACCTGGTAGGTGGCGCCGCCGACGCGACGCGACCGCACTTCCACATGCGGTGCGACATTGTCGAGCGCCTGATGGAAGACGGTGACCGGCTCCTGCTTGGTCTTCGACTGAACCTGGTCGAGCGCGCCGTAGACGATGGTCTCGGCGACCGACTTCTTGCCGTCATACATGACGGCGTTCATGAACTTGGTAACGATCAGATCGCCGAACTTCGGATCCGGGTTGATCTCACGCTTTTCTGCACTGTGACGACGGGACATGGTTCTTGTCTCTCAATCTCGTAGCCTTGCGCCGGAAAGCGACAAGGCCGGAAAATCTTACTTCGGACGCTTGGCGCCGTACTTCGAACGGCGCTGCTTGCGGTTCTTCACGCCCTGCGTGTCGAGCACGCCGCGGATGATGTGGTAGCGAACGCCCGGAAGATCCTTGACGCGGCCGCCGCGGATCATGACCACGGAGTGTTCCTGAAGGTTGTGACCTTCGCCGGGGATGTAACCGATCACTTCAAAACCATTGGTCAGGCGGATCTTGGCCACCTTGCGCAGCGCCGAGTTCGGCTTCTTCGGCGTCGTTGTATAGACGCGCGTGCAGACGCCCCGCTTCTGCGGGTTCTGCTGCATGGCCGGGACCTTGTTGCGCTTCACCGGCGCAATGCGCGGCTTGCGGATCAGCTGGTTGACGGTAGGCATTAAACCCTCTTGTCTCTCAATTCCGTGTCTCGCCCGGTCAGGGCCGCTCAAAGCGTCATTTCCATACGCAAATTCGGGCCATAAACCGCGCCTCGCGGTCTTGCCCGAACAAATGGCAGAGGAAGCGGAAGCCGCTTCATGCACGCCGGAAATGTCTTTTCGCTCGTAAAACGAACCCTGTTTGAGGCAAACTCCAAAGCGTGTCGCTTCGGAAGGGAGAGCCTCACATCGGTTCTGACTGGGCGGCTTCTACTCGTAAGCCCGCGAACCGTCAACCCCGGAGTGGCAAATATTGCATCGAAGCCGGGGCTTGGCAGCTATGCGAAAACCGCATGTAATTTTCTTTCGCCGTTTTGCAAGCGCGAGGAAGAAAGTGCCAAGCCTTTAGCAAAGTGAATGGCTTTCGACTGTTGCAAAGCCATGCTTCATGCGAAAAGTCCGCATGAGTAGCCCAAATCCCCTCGCCCACCCATTCTCTTTGGCAAAAAACAGGAATCAGCCCGTGAACGACAATGAGGAGCGCCCGGTCACCATCATCACCGGTCGGGTATGGAAGAGGAAGGGCGGCAGAGTCGAAGGCGTGCATGTCATGCTGGTTGCGCCCGACGACGATTCGGCAGTGCGCCGCGCGCTCGAATCGCTTGCGGCGGAGGGCTACGCCGAGGCCGAACTCGACCAGATCGGCGACATGGACGGCGTGCCCGACGAGGAGCCGCATCTTTCCGCCTTCCAAGGCGCGCTCGAAGGTGAAGTGTCGATCGTCACCTTCGACGTGCCTATCTGAAACCAGGGCATTGATGATGGCTGGATCGAAGGAACCTGCATCCCGGGCCTGGGCCGACCGGGCGGTCGCCGCGATCGAGGCCGACCAGCACCGTTCGGCCGACACCCACCTCTGGAAACTCGACCTGCCGGCGCTGGCTGGCATCGACTTCTATCTCAAGGATGAATCCACCCATCCGACCGGCAGCCTGAAGCACCGGCTGGCGCGTTCCCTGTTTCTCTATGGCCTGTGCAACGGCCTCATTCGCGAAGGAGCGCCTGTGATCGAGGCGTCATCCGGTTCGACGGCGGTGTCGGAAGCCTATTTCGCCCGCATGATCGGCGTGCCGTTCTATGCGGTGATGCCGCGTTCAACGTCGCGCGAGAAGATAGCCGCGATCGAACACTATGGCGGCAACTGTCATTTCATCGATGACGGCAGGCGAATCTATGCTGAGTCGGCCGAACTCACGGAGCGGCTCGGCGGTCATTTCGTGGATCAGTTCACCCACGCCGAACGGGCCACCGACTGGCGCGGCAACAACAATATCGCCGATTCCATCTTCGGTCAGATGCGCGAGGAGAGGCACCCGATCCCAAGCTGGATCGTGATGAGTGCCGGCACCGGCGGCACCACGGCCACGATCGGCCGCTACCTGCGCTACAAGCGGCATGCGACCCGGCTGTCGGTCGTGGACGTCGAGCGCTCGGCTTTCTTTGACGGCTTTGCCACGCATGATCGCGATTGCCGCTGCGAGCAGCCGTCGCGAATCGAGGGCATCGGCCGGCCGCGTATGGAGCCATCCTTCGTGCCCGGCGTGATCGACCACATGCTGAGGGTACCGGATGCGTTGTCGCTGGCGGCGATGCGGGTGTTGTCGCGCCGACTCGGCCGCCGAGTCGGCGGCTCGACCGGCACCAACTTCATCGCCATGTGTTTTCAGGCCGCGCGCATGATCGAGCATGGCAAGACGGGTTCGCTGGTGACGCTGATCTGTGATTCCGGCGACCGCTATGCCAACACCTATTATTCCAACGAGTGGCTGGCCGCCAACGGCCTCGCCCCCTCGCCCTTCGAACCGGCGATCGAAGCCTTTCTGGCGGGCGAAAAGCTGGCGCTGCAATTCGAGGAAAGCTGGGGTTGAGCTTTCGGCTCCCATGTGGCGGCCTCGGCTTGCCCGGGGCAAGTGTTCTGCTAGAAAGCTCACCATCACCAAACAGACGGAGCGACCGTGTCCGAGCCCATCAAGATAGGCCCCATCAAGATCGGCATCGTCGGTGTCGGCAAGATCGTCCGCGACCAGCACCTGCCGGCTTTGGCGAAAGACCGGAGCTATCGCCTCATCGCCGCCGCCAGCCGGCACGGCAAGGTCGACAACATTCCGAATTTCCCAACCATCGAAGCTATGCTCGACGCAGTGCCCGAACTCGAGGCCGTGTCGCTCTGCATGCCGCCGCAGTTCCGCTACGATGCGGCGCGCACGGCGCTGATCGCGAAAAAGCATGTCTTCCTGGAGAAGCCGCCCGGCGCCACGGTCAGCGAGGTCGAGGACCTGAAGAGACTGGCAACAGTCAACGGCGTCTCACTCTTCGCCAGCTGGCATTCGCGCTACGCGCCGGCGGTGGAGGCCGCGCGCGCCTTCCTGGCTTCGGCCAAGGTCAAGTCGGCCGCCATCAACTGGAAAGAGGACGTCCGTCGCTGGCACCCCAACCAGGACTGGATCTGGGCGCCCGGCGGTTTTGGCGTCTTCGATCCCGGCATCAACGCGCTGTCGATCGCAACCCACATCCTGCCGGCGATGTTCATCACCTCGGCCGTGCTCGACTTTCCGGAAAACCGCGCCGCCCCGGTCGCGGCGCAAGTCACCTTCCGCACGTCTGATGGATTGCCGGTGACAATGGACCTCGACTGGCTGCAAACCGGCCCGCAAAGCTGGGACATCCTGGCCGATACCGACCAGGGCAAGATGGTGCTTTCCGGTGGCGGCGCCAAGCTCGCCATCGACGGCAAGGTGGTTCATGACGAGCCCGAAGCCGAATATCCCCAGCTCTACCGCCGCTTCGCCGAGATCGTGCGCGCCGGCGTGTCCGACGTCGATCTGGCTCCGCTGCAGCATGTCGCCGATGCCTTCATGCTCGGCAAGCGCAACGTGGTCGAGGCATTCTTCGATTGAACCGAGGCGTTGCTATCGTGAACCTTGGCCGGGATATGTTTCTGGCTTAGGTTCGGAAACGTTTGGTGCGGTACGACGTCCGAATTCCAGCTCGTTCAGCACATCTTGGACGGCGATCTCAAGATCGGATTGCCCCCAGCCAAGCTGCGTGATCTCGCCATACCTAACGAAATTTGAGCGGTCGAAACCGTGCTCAAGGTCGTTGTATGAGATCACAGTTCGGCCGATCAGCGCTACAACCCAAATGTGGAGATCAGCGCCAGCCGAGGTCCGGTGAATCCATTGTTCCGGATCAATGCTGATCGTGTCCCAGAGCCTTCGCTGCGCAAAGCTCATGCGCTCCCGCCGCTCGTTGATCAGGTCCCAGAGAGCTGTCTCCTTCATTTGTCCAATACCCTTCGAAATCCGGCTTGCGTTCTCACTCGACGATCGCAATCGCAAAGCCGTCATAGCCCTTGGCGCCGACGGTCTGGATGGCGGTGCCATGCAGTCGCTTTTCCGCGCCTATGAACGAGAACGCCGCCCGAGCGCCCACGACATTGGCGTCATGGCCGCCCTCATCGAGCACTGCGCCGTCGCGGATGACGTTGTCGCAGATGATCACTGTCCCCGGCCGCGAAAGCCGCATCGCCCAGGACAGATAATTCGGGTTGTTCGGCTTGTCGGCGTCGATGAAGATGAGATCGAACGGCCCGGCATTTTCGGCACCTAGCGCCGCCAGCGACTGGAGGGCAGGCCCAATTCGCAGGTCCACCTGTTCCGACACACCTGCCCGTTCGAAATTCGACTGCGCGACTCTGGCGTGGTGCGGGTCGAGTTCAAGCGTCACGATCTTGCCGTTCGCCGGCAAGGCGCGCGCCATCCAGATCGTGGAGTAGCCGCCCAGCGTGCCGACTTCGAGAACCTTCTTCGCTCCCTGAATGCGCGCAAGCAGCGAAAGCAGCTTGCCCTGCGCCGGCGAGACGTCGATCGGTGGCAAACCTTGATCACGGTTGGCCGCCAGAACGGCATCGAGGGCGGGATCTGCCCCGAACAGGGCATCAACGATGTAGTCGTCGACAGCAGCCCAAATCTTCTTGCTCATCGTTTTATCCTCCGATCCGTTGAAAGCCAAAACGCGAAAGGGCGCCGCTTAGGATTGCAGGGCGGAATGCTGCCTTCAACACCAAAGCCAGACCCACAGCAAACAAAAAGGCCGCCGGGTTGCCCCGACGGCCCTGTTGCCTGAGATTTCTCGCCGCCGCGCTTACTGCGCGGCGGTTGTCATATCGGCCAGCATCGGCTCGGCGATTTCCACACCGGAGGCCTTGCGGCGCTCGTCGATGATCAGTTCGTCGCGCGAGGTGGCGATGCGCCGGATCTGGCTCATCGTGCCACCGGTACCGGCCGGGATCAGCCGGCCGACGATGACGTTTTCCTTCAAGCCCTGCAGCATGTCGGTCTTGCCGGCAACCGCGGCTTCCGTCAGCACTCGGGTCGTCTCCTGGAAGGAGGCGGCCGAGATGAAGGAAGGCGTCTGCAGCGAGGCCTTGGTGATGCCGAGCAGCACCGGCAGGCCTTCGGCCGGCTTCTTGCCGTCCTCGACCAGGCGCTCGTTGACCTCTTCCAGTTCGATCACGTCGACGTGGTCGCCCGGAATATAGGTCGAGTCGCCCTGCACGGTGATCTCGACCTTCTGCAGCATCTGGCGAACGATCACCTCGATGTGCTTGTCGTTGATCGACACGCCCTGCAGGCGGTAGACTTCCTGGATCTCGTTGACGAGGTAGGAAGCAAGTGCTTCCACGCCCTTGATCGCCAGGATGTCGTGCGGCGCCGGATTGCCGTCGAGGATGTAGTCGCCCTTCTCGATGACGTCGCCGTCCTGGAGATGGAACGGCTTGCCCTTCGGGATCAGGTACTCGACCGGCTCAAGCGTCGAGTCATGCGGCTCGATGATGATGCGGCGCTTGTTCTTGTAGTCGCGGCCAAAGCGGATCGTGCCATCGATCTCGGCGATGATGGCGTGATCCTTCGGACGACGTGCCTCGAACAGTTCGGCAACACGCGGCAGACCGCCGGTGATGTCCTTGGTCTTGGCGCTTTCCATCGGGATACGCGCCAGCACGTCGCCGGGACGAACCTGCGCACCCGGCTCGACCGAGAGAATGGCCTCGACCGAGAGCAGGAAGCGGGCGTCGCCACCCTTCGACAGCTTGCCGACCTTGCCCTTGGCGTCCTGAATGGCAATTGCCGGCTTCAGGTCGTTGCCGCGCGGCGTCGAACGCCAGTCGATGACCTCACGCTTGGTGATGCCGGTCGATTCGTCGGCCGTTTCCTGAACGGAAATGCCGTCGACCAGGTCCTCATACGACACCTTGCCCTCGATTTCGGTGAGGACCGGGCGGGTATAGGGATCCCACTCGGCGATGCGCTGGCCGCGCTTCACCTTGTCACCATCGTCCACGAAGATACGCGAACCATAGGTGACACGATGCGTGGCGCGTTCCTTGCCGGCTTCGTCGAGGATCAGGACCGCCATGTTGCGGCCCATGACCATCTGCTGGCCGTCGGAGTTGCGCACCACGTTGCGGTTGCGGATCTCGACCTTGCCCTCATAGGAGGCTTCAAGGAACGAAGAGTCCACCACCTGCGCGGTACCGCCCATGTGGAAGGTACGCATGGTGAGCTGGGTACCCGGCTCGCCGATCGACTGTGCCGCGATGACGCCGACGGCTTCACCCTGGTTGACCGGGGTGCCGCGGGCCAGATCGCGACCGTAGCAGACCGCGCAGACGCCGATCCTGACTTCGCAAGTCAGTGCCGAGCGGATGCGAACCGACTGGACGCCGGCCTTTTCGATCTTTTCCACGTCACGCTCGTCCATGAGCGTTCCGGCCTTGACCAGAACCTCGCCCGACACCGGATGGGTAATGTCGTCGAGCGATGTACGGCCCAGCACGCGCTGGCCGACCGAAGCAACCACCTGACCGGCATCGACGATCGGCTGCATGGTGAGGCCCTTGTCGGTGCCGCAATCCACGGAGTTGACGATGCAGTCCTGCGCCACGTCGACCAGACGACGGGTGAGGTAACCCGAGTTCGCCGTCTTCAAGGCGGTGTCGGCCAGACCCTTGCGGGCGCCGTGGGTCGAGTTGAAGTACTCGAGCACGGTCAGGCCTTCCTTGAAGTTCGAGATGATCGGCGTCTCGATGATTTCACCCGACGGCTTGGCCATCAGGCCGCGCATACCGGCGAGCTGACGCATCTGGGTGGGCGAGCCACGCGCACCGGAGTGCGACATCATGTAGATCGAGTTCATCGGCTTCTGACGGCCATTGTCCTCGAACTCGACCGCCTTGATGCGGGCCATCATCTCGTCGGCGACCTTTTCGGAGCACTTGGCCCAGGCGTCGACGACCTTGTTGTACTTCTCGCCCTGTGTGATCAGGCCGTCATTGTACTGCTGCTCATATTCCTTGGCCAAAGCCTCGGTGTCGGAGACCAGCTTGATCTTGCTGTCCGGGATCAGCATGTCGTCCTTGCCGAACGAAATGCCGGCGCGGCAGGCATGAGCGAAGCCGAGTGCCATGATGCGATCGCAGAAAATGACCGTCTCCTTCTGACCGCAATGGCGGTAGACGGTGTCGATCATCTTGGAGATGTTCTTCTTGGTCATCTCCTGGTTGGCGGTCTCATAGGGCACATTGACGTTCTTCGGCAGAAGCTCGCCGATGATCATGCGGCCAGGCGTGGTGTCATGGATCTTCGACACGACCTTGCCTTCGGCGTCGACCGTGCGGAAGCGACCCTTGATCTTGGCGTGCAGGGTGACCGCCTTGGTCTCGAGCGCGTGCTGGAGTTCGCCCATGTCGGCAAACACCATGCCCTCGCCCGGCTCGTTCTGGTTGACGATCGAGAGATAGTAGAGACCGAGAACCATGTCCTGCGACGGCACGATGATCGGCGCGCCGGAAGCCGGGTGCAGGATGTTGTTGGTCGACATCATCAGCACGCGGGCTTCAAGCTGCGCTTCCAAGGACAGCGGCACGTGAACGGCCATCTGGTCACCGTCGAAGTCGGCGTTGAAGGCCGTGCAGACCAGCGGATGCAGCTGGATCGCCTTGCCTTCGATCAGGATCGGCTCGAACGCCTGGATGCCGAGGCGGTGCAGCGTCGGCGCGCGGTTCAGGAGAACCGGGTGCTCGCGGATGACCTCGTCAAGAATATCCCAGACTTCCGGACGCTCCTTCTCGACCAGCTTCTTCGCCTGCTTGACAGTCGAGGAGTAACCCTTGGCGTCGAGACGGGCGTAGATGAAGGGCTTGAACAGCTCGAGCGCCATCTTCTTCGGCAGACCGCACTGGTGCAGCTTGAGCTCCGGACCGGTGACGATGACCGAGCGGCCGGAATAGTCGACGCGCTTGCCGAGCAGGTTCTGGCGGAACCGGCCCTGCTTGCCCTTGAGCATGTCGGACAACGACTTCAGCGGACGCTTGTTGGCGCCGGTGATGACGCGGCCGCGACGGCCGTTGTCGAACAACGCATCGACAGCTTCCTGCAGCATGCGCTTTTCATTGCGCACGATGATGCCGGGAGCGCGCAGTTCGATCAGCCGCTTCAGACGGTTGTTGCGGTTGATGACGCGGCGATAGAGGTCGTTCAGGTCGGACGTGGCGAAACGTCCACCATCCAGAGGAACCAGCGGGCGCAGGTCCGGCGGGATCACCGGAACCACCTTCATGATCATCCATTCCGGACGATTGCCGGATTCCATGAAGTTCTCGACCACCTTGAGCCGCTTCAGATACTTCTTCTGCTTCAGCTCGGACGTGGTCGACGCCAGTTCCGAACGCAGGTCGCCGGCGATCTTCTCCAGGTCCATGCCGGCCAGAAGGTCATGAATGGCCTCGGCGCCGATCATGGCGGTGAACGAATCCTCGCCATATTCGTCGACGGCGATCATGTACTCTTCCTCGCTGAGCAGCTGGTGCTCCTTCAGCGCGGTGAGGCCAGGCTCGGTGACGATGTAGTTCTCGAAGTAGAGGACGCGCTCGATGTCCTTCAAGGTCATGTCGAGCAGCGTGCCGATGCGCGAGGGCAGCGACTTCAGGAACCAGATATGGGCGACGGGAGCGGCGAGCTCGATATGGCCCATGCGCTCGCGGCGGACGCGCGACAGCGTGACTTCGACGCCGCACTTCTCGCAGATGACGCCCTTGTACTTCATGCGCTTGTACTTGCCGCACAGGCACTCATAGTCCTTGATCGGGCCAAAAATGCGCGCGCAGAACAGACCGTCACGCTCGGGCTTGAAGGTGCGGTAGTTGATGGTCTCCGGCTTCTTGATCTCGCCGAACGACCAGGACAGAATCTTCTCAGGGCTGGCCAGTGAGATCCGGATGGAATCGAACACCTGCGCAGGCGCCTGCGGATTGAAGAGATTCATGACCTCTTGGTTCATGCCGTTCTCCTTTTCGGGGTCCTCGAAAACCCCTTGCATCTAACGCGGACCAAACGCCCGCCGTCTTTGTCGGCCAATGGCCGTCGAAATTCGTTTGGCGCGCCGCAACTTGTGCGGCGCGCAGTAGCCTTACTCAGCTGCGTCTGGCAGCCGGACAGGGTTGTCGTCGAGCTTGGTGTTCTCCAGCTCGACATTGAGGCCGAGAGACCGCATTTCCTTGACGAGCACGTTGAAGCTCTCCGGAATGCCGGCTTCGAAGGTGTCGTCGCCGCGGACGATCGCCTCGTAGACCTTGGTGCGGCCGGCGACGTCGTCCGACTTCACCGTCAGCATTTCCTGCAGCGTGTAGGCGGCGCCATAGGCTTCCAGCGCCCAGACCTCCATCTCGCCGAAGCGCTGGCCACCGAACTGCGCCTTGCCGCCCAGCGGCTGCTGGGTGACGAGCGAGTACGGACCGATCGAACGCGCGTGGATCTTGTCGTCCACCAGGTGGTGAAGCTTGAGCATGTAGATGTAGCCCATCGTCACCTTGCGATCGAACGGCTCGCCCGTGCGTCCGTCATAGAGCTGCGACTGACCTGATGTGTGCAGGCCCGCCTGCTCCAGCATGATGTTGATGTCAGCCTCGTGCGCACCGTCGAACACCGGGGTCGCGATCGAGACGCCGCGGCGCATCTGCTCGCTGAGGCGAACAATGCTCTCGTCGTCATAATCACGGACCGGCTCGTTGCGGTCATTCGCCGGAATAAAGCTCTCGAGCGTCTTGCGCAGCGGCTTGATGTCACCCGCCACCTTGTACGCGTCGATCAGCTCGCCGATCTTCTTGCCCATGCCGGCGCAAGCCCAGCCCAGATGCGTTTCCAGGATCTGGCCGACATTCATGCGGCTCGGCACACCCAGCGGGTTGAGCACGATATCGGCATGCGTGCCGTCCTCGAGGAAAGGCATGTCCTCGACCGGAACGATGCGCGACACGACACCCTTGTTGCCGTGACGGCCGGCCATCTTGTCGCCCGGCTGCATCTTGCGCTTCACGGCCACGAAGACCTTGACCATCTTCATGACGCCCGGAGGCATTTCGTCGCCGCGCTGGACCTTCTCGACCTTGTCCATGAAGCGCTGTTCGAGCGCCTTCTTGGAGTCGTCGTACTGGCCACGCAGGGCTTCCAGTTCGCTCTGGAGCTTTTCGTTCTCCACGGCAAACTGCCACCACTGCGAACGCGGATACTCGTCGAGCGTATCCTTGGACAGCGTCGAGCCCTTCTTGAAGCCCTTCGGTCCAGCGATCGCTTCCTTGCCGACGAGCACGTCGGAAAGACGCGCGTAGACGTTGCGGTCCAGAATGGCCTGCTCGTCGTCGCGGTCCTTGGCGAGGCGTTCGATCTCCTCGCGCTCGATCGCCATGGCGCGCTCGTCCTTCTCCACACCGTGGCGATTGAACACGCGCACCTCGACGACGGTGCCGAAGGTGCCCGGAGGCATGCGCATCGATGTGTCGCGCACGTCGGAAGCCTTTTCGCCGAAGATGGCGCGCAGAAGCTTCTCTTCCGGCGTCATCGGGCTTTCGCCCTTCGGCGTGATCTTGCCGACCAGGATGTCGCCCGGTTGAACTTCCGCACCGATATAGACGATGCCGGCTTCGTCGAGGTTCTTCAGCGCTTCTTCCGAAACGTTCGGAATATCACGCGTGATTTCCTCCGGACCGAGCTTGGTATCGCGCGCCATGACCTCGAACTCCTCGATGTGGATCGAGGTGAAGACGTCGTCGGCGACGATGCGCTCGGAGAGCAGGATCGAGTCCTCGTAGTTGTAGCCGTTCCAAGGCATGAACGCGACCAGCACGTTGCGGCCGAGCGCCAGATCACCGAGCTCGGTCGACGGACCGTCGGCAATGATGTCGCCCTTGTTGACCCGGTCACCCATACGCACCAGCGGACGCTGGTTGATGCAGGTGTTCTGGTTCGAACGCTGGAACTTCATCAGCCGGTAGATGTCGACGCCGGACTTGCCCGGATCGAGATCTTCCGTCGCGCGGATAACGATACGCGTCGCATCCACCTGGTCGACGATGCCGCCGCGGCGGGCGCCGATTGCGGCGCCCGAGTCACGGGCAACGATCGGCTCCATGCCGGTGCCGACAAACGGCGCCTCGGCGCGCACCAGCGGCACGGCCTGACGCTGCATGTTGGAACCCATCAGAGCGCGGTTGGCGTCGTCGTTTTCCAGGAACGGGATCAGGGCCGCGGCCACCGACACCATCTGCTTGGGCGACACGTCCATCAGGTCGACGTTTTCGCGCGGCGCCATCATCACTTCGCCGGCGCTGCGGCAAATGACGAACTCGTCGACGAAGCCGCCATTCTTGTCGAGCTCGGCGTTGGCCTGCGCGACATGGTGCTTGGCTTCTTCCATCGCCGAGAGATAAACGACGTCATTGGTCAGCTTGCCATCGACGATCTTGCGGTACGGGCTCTCGATGAAGCCGTACTTGTTGACGCGTGCGAAGGTGGCCAGCGAGTTGATCAGACCGATATTCGGGCCTTCCGGCGTCTCGATCGGGCAGATACGGCCGTAATGAGTCGGGTGCACGTCGCGCACTTCGAAGCCGGCGCGCTCGCGGGTCAGACCGCCCGGTCCAAGCGCCGACAGGCGACGCTTGTGGGTGATCTCCGACAGCGGGTTGGTCTGGTCCATGAACTGCGACAGCTGCGAGGAACCGAAGAACTCGCGCACGGCGGCAGCCGCCGGCTTGGCGTTGATCAGGTCCTGTGGCATCACCGTGTCGATCTCGATCGAGGACATACGCTCCTTGATCGCGCGCTCCATGCGCAGCAGGCCGACGCGGTACTGGTTTTCCATCAGCTCGCCGACAGAACGCACGCGGCGGTTGCCGAGATTGTCGATGTCGTCGATCTCGCCCTTGCCGTCGCGTAGCTCGACCAGCGTCTTGACCACGGCCAGGATGTCGTCCTTGCGCAGCACGCGCACGGTGTCCTCGGCCTTGAGCTCAAGGCGCATGTTCATCTTGACGCGGCCGACGGCCGACAGATCGTAGCGCTCGCTGTCGAAGAACAGCGAGTTGAACATGGCTTCGGCGGTCTCGAGCGTCGGCGGCTCGCCGGGGCGCATGACACGATAGATGTCGAACAGCGCGTCCTGGCGGCTCTCGTTCTTGTCGACGTTGAGCGTGTTTCTGATGTAGGCGCCGACATTGACGTGGTCGATGTCGAGAACCTTGATCTCGTTCTCGCCGGTGCCAAGCAGCACCTTCAGCGTCTTTTCATCGATCTCGTCGCCGGCTTCGAGAAAGATCTCGCCGGTGGCGTAGTTGACGATGTCTTCGGCCAGGTAATTGCCGAGCAGATCCTCGTCGGTCGCCTTGATCGCCTTGAGACCCTTTTCGCCAAGCGCCCTGGCCTGACGGGCCGTGATCTTCTTGCCGGCTTCGACAACGATCTCGCCCGTATCGGCGTCGACCAGATCGCCGACAGCCTTGAGGCCGCGGAAACGCTCGACGTTGAACGGGATGCGCCAGTGGTCGCCGGCGCGCTTGTAGGTGATCTTGTTGTAGAAGGTAGACAGGATTTCTTCGCCGTCCATGCCGAGCGCCATCAACAGCGACGTCACCGGAATCTTGCGGCGGCGGTCGATGCGGGCGTGCACGACGTCCTTGGAATCGAACTCGATGTCGAGCCAAGAACCGCGATAGGGAATGACGCGCGCTGCAAACAGAAGCTTGCCCGACGAGTGCGACTTGCCCTTGTCGTGGTCGAAGAAGACACCCGGCGAACGGTGCATCTGCGAGACGATGACGCGCTCGGTGCCATTGACGATGAAGGTGCCGTTCAAGGTCATGAGCGGCATGTCGCCCATGTAGACGTCCTGCTCCTTGATGTCCTTGATCGACTTGGCGCCGGTATCCTCGTCGATATCGAACACGATGAGGCGCAGCGTCACCTTCAGCGGCGCGGCATAGGTCAGGTCGCGCTGACGGCATTCGTCAACGTCGAATTTCGGTCCTTCGAACTCGTACTTCACGAACTCCAGCATCGAGGAGCCGGAAAAATCGGAGATCGGGAAGACCGACTTGAAAACAGCCTGAAGTCCCTCGTCCGGACGTCCGCCCTTGGGCTCGTCCACCATCAGGAACTGGTCATAGGATGCCTTCTGAACCTCGATCAGGTTCGGCATCTCCGCAACTTCCGGAATCTTTCCGAAGAACTTGCGTACGCGTCTGCGGCCATTGAAAGTCTGGGTCTGGGCCATCGTCGCTCCTTAGCTCTAAACTCGGGACGGGCCTCGCCGCGGCCCGCCTTGCATACCGAGCCGCCTGGGCGGCGGCTCTCTGTCTGTTCTCCGTCCGCCCAACCAATTGCTTGGCGGCGGCCGGCTGAAACGGGAGAAAACCCGTTTCCTGAAGGCCGGTTGCGGCCCTCAGGAAAGAGGTTCTCGTACATCTCGCGCTACGCGTCCTCCCTTCGGGCGAAGGGAGTGGCGGACGGCGCGAGGCCGCCCGCCGCCTTTACGCTTACTTCAGGTCGACCTTGGCGCCGGCTGCTTCCAGCTGGGCCTTGAACTTGTCAGCGTCGGCCTTGGAAACGCCTTCCTTGACCGGCTTCGGAGCCGCTTCGACCAGGTCCTTGGCTTCCTTGAGGCCAAGACCGGTGATGGCGCGGACTTCCTTGATGACGTTGATCTTCTGAGCGCCAGCTTCGGTGAGGACGACGTCGAATTCCGTCTTTTCCTCGGCCGGAGCAGCGGCAGCAGCAGCGCCGCCAGCAGCGGCAACCGCCACCGGAGCAGCAGCCGAAACGCCCCACTTTTCTTCCAGAAGCTTCGACAGCTCGGCCGCCTCGAGGACGGTCAGCTTCGAAAGGTCGTCTACGATCTTTGCGAGATCAGCCATTGTTGTATTCCTTCATAAGGTTCGAACGTGTGTTTGTGATAGCGAGGAACGGCCTCATGCCGCCTCGTCCTTCCGGGCGTAAGCGCCGATGACGCGCGCGACCGAAGCCGCTGGCGCATTGACGATCTGGGCGATCCGGGTTGCCGGCGTGGCGATCATGCCAACCAGCCTGGCGCGCAGCTCATCGAGCGACGGAAGTGTGGCGAGTGCCTTCACACCGTCGGCATTGAGCGAGGTGGTGCCCATTGCGCCGCCGAGAATGATCAACTTGTCATTCCCCTTGGCGAAATCGGACGCGACCTTCGGCGCCGCAATCGGATCCTCCGAATAAGCAATCAGCGTCTGTCCCTTGAACAGGTCGATGATCGATGCGGAGTCCGTGCCCTGAAGAGCGATTTTGGCGAGACGGTTCTTCGCGACTTTAACGGTGCCACCGGCAGCGCGCATTTTCGACCGAAGGTCGTTCATTTGCGCGACGGTGATACCGGCATAGTGGGCCACTACGACTGAACCTGCGCCCGTAAACGCATCATTCAGGCCCGTGACGAGTTCGCGTTTTTCCGCTCTGTCCACTGCCTATCTCCAGTTGACCCCTATCCCGTTCAACGGGAACATTCCCATTGACGAGGACAGGCGTCGGGTTGCCTTTTGCCGGCCGGGCCATCCAGTAACGGATCTCCCGAACGACGCTCGAGGATCCTGCCCCCTTTCGCCACACCGCCGGCCAAGCCGACGATGCGCAGACAAAAGGCAAACACGGTTCGAACCTTTCATTGGAGCACTTGCTCCTTTGTCGGGTCTTCACCCGTCTCATGCAGGCCCACATGAATTAAGGCTTTTGGGCCGCCTGCAATCTCGGACAGGATGTCCGGAAGCCTTTCGACTTCCGGCACCGGGCCCAGGATAAATCCGAGGCCCGGAATTCAGTCACGGATCAGCCTTCCAGCGGCCGATCCAAATGGTCTTAATCAGGACGCTGCGAGCGTCGAGACGTCGAGCTTGAGGCCCGGGCCCATCGTCGAGGTGACCGACACCTTCTTGACGTAGTTGCCCTTGGCGCCAGCCGGCTTTGCCTTGGTCACCGCGTCAGTGAAGGCCCGGATGTTCTCTTCCAGCGCCTTGACGTCGAACGAGACCTTGCCGACGCCGGCATGAACGATGCCGGCCTTCTCGACACGGAACTCGACCGCACCACCCTTCGATGCCTTGACGGCGGCGGCGACGTCGGTGGTGACGGTGCCGACCTTCGGGTTCGGCATCATGCCGCGCGGGCCGAGCACCTTACCGAGACGGCCGACCAGCGGCATCATGTCCGGCGTGGCGATGCAGCGATCGAAATCGATCGTGCCCTTCTGGACGATGTCGACCAGGTCCTCGGCACCGACGATGTCGGCGCCCGCGGCCTTGGCCTCTTCAGCCTTGTCACCACGGGCGAACACGGCGACGCGAACCGAGCGGCCGGTGCCGTTCGGCAAATTCACCACGCCGCGGACCATCTGGTCGGCATGGCGCGGGTCGACGCCGAGGTTCATCGCGACTTCGACGGTCTCGTCGAACTTGACCGACGAACGGTCCTTGAGCAGCTTCAGCGCATCGCCCAGGGCATAAGCCTTGTTGGGATCAATGCCTTCGCGGGTCTTCGATACACGCTTTGCAATCTTTGCCATGATCTTAGCCCACCACTTCCAGACCCATCGAGCGGGCGGAGCCCTCGACCATGCGCATGGCCGCCTCGACGTCGTTTGCGTTCAGATCCTTCATCTTGGCAGTGGCGATTTCGCGAACCTTGTCGCGCGAAACGGTGCCAGCCTTGACCTTGCCCGGCTCCTTCGAACCTGACGTGAGGTTCGCCGCCTTCTTCAGGAAGTAGCTCACCGGTGCCGTCTTCATGACGAAGGTGAACGACTTGTCCTGGTAATAGGTGATGACGACCGGAACCGGCGATCCCTTTTCCATTTCCTGGGTCTGCGCGTTGAACGCCTTGCAGAATTCCATGATGTTGATGCCACGCTGACCAAGCGCCGGGCCGATCGGCGGAGACGGCGTGGCCGATCCCGCTTTGACCTGGAGCTTGAGCTGGCCTGCAATTTTCTTAGCCATCTCTTTTCCTGCCTTTGTCTATGCCGGCCCCACTAGCTGGGAAACCCGGCGGTTGCAGCCTGGTGGTGCGGTTCACGTGACCGGCTAAAGCCGCGTTCGCCTCCCACCGTTCTCAGGCCGCGCGTCTCCGCGCCGCCTCCCCTGATCGTCGAACCGGCGTCGCCGGCCCAACATCCGGGATTTCGGATCAGCCCTTTTCGACCTGTCCGAATTCCAGATCGACGGGCACGGCGCGCCCGAAGATCGAAACTTCCACCTTGAGCCGCGCCCGCTCCTCGTCCACTTCCTGGACGAAACCGTTGAAGGACGCGAAAGGACCGTCCGAAACACGGATCGCTTCGCCGATCTCGAAAGTGACCGAGGGCTTCGGCCGCTCGACGCCTTCCTGCACCTGGTTCAGAATGCGCTGTGCTTCCGCCTCGGTGATCGGCACCGGCTTGGAGTCGCCTAGGAAACCGGTGACCTTCGGCGTGTTCTTCACCAGCGAGAACACGGCATCGGTCAGGTTGGCCTTCAGGAGCACGTAGCCCGGGAAGAACTTGCGCTCGGCATCGACCTTGCGGCCACGACGAACCTCGACGACCTTCTCGGTCGGCACCACGATCTGCTCGATATCGGCGGACAGGCCCTTCTGCTTGGCCTTGTTCTCGATGTCCTCGGCGACCTTCTTTTCAAAGTTCGAATAAGCGTGGACGATGTACCAGCGCGCAGCCATTTTTTAAGACTTCTCCGTAGTCGCCGGACTTAGCGTCCAATGCCCAGAATCTGTTCGATCGCGAAGCCCATCAACTGATCGGCGCTAAAGAAAAAAATCATCGCAATCACAGCGAAGGCCAGAACCATCACCGTCGAGATCATCGTTTCGCGCCGCGACGGCCAAGTTACCTTGGCGGTCTCCGAGCGAACCTGCTGGAGAAAGACGAAAGGATTTGTGGTTTTCGAAGCCATATGCCGCTCTGTCTTCAAGACCCGTTGGCCGGGTCTCCTGGATGATCCCGCTGGCCGGGACGTGCCGCCTGAGCCCAGTATCGCGCCGAATCAGCGCAATCATTTCGCCCATGCAAATCAGACGCGTAAAGCCGGCTTCCCAGCTCCACGCGTCGCGTGTCTGTTCTGTCTACATAAAACCGATTCTTGATCCACGCAAGTGGCAAGTGTCCGCTTTATGACCAAACACCGCCTCGGAACCATCCAGTCGTTCCGTCCCGGCTATGGCGCCCTTATGCCCCAATCGGCCTAATATGGCAAGCGGGTCGCCGATTTTCAAAGGCAGCCCACAAAATATCGTTTCCAATGGCCATTCTTGGAAAATGGCACGGGCAGCAGGGCTCGAACCTACGACCTGCGGTTTTGGAGACCGCCGCTCTACCAACTGAGCTATGCCCGTATCGCGCGCCTCGGCGCAGCAGGGGCTTCCTAAGAGCTTCCGCGCTCTCTGTAAAGAGCGGTTTGCATGCAAACGCGCCTTCATCCCCTTTGCCAGAAATCGAGATAGTCAACGACCAGCCTGTCGCGGTCGATCTCGAGTTCGCGCTTGAAGTCGCTGGCGCGCGATTCATAGAGATATCGCCTGCCCTCATCGAGGCATGCCGTCCCACTCGCGCTAGCGCACGATCTTCAAATCTTCCGACATAGTTCTGCACTGCGAGTGGCTGGAAGCTACTTTGTTTCCGGTGGTGTGTACGGCCCGCCAGGCACGCCCCAGCCCCAGGCCGGCATCGGCTCGGTTTCGGGATCGCAGGTCTCGCCGAGATTGGAATTCATCTTGGCCAGCCGCGATCCCCATTCGACATAGCCCATGAAGGCCGAGCGGAATTCGGGATCGTCGGGCAGACCGACGGCATCGGCGGCGTCGGCGAGCAGGTTGATCCAGCGGCGGCGCTGCTCTTCCGTCAAATGCTTGCCCAGATGATGCATGACCATCTCGCGGTGACCGCCGAATTCTTCGCTGTAGGTTTTCGGTCCGCCGAACACCTCGCCGATGAAGGCCGCGACATGTGTGGGGTGGTCCGGCGACATGGTCTTGAACACCGGCCCGACGACCGGATCCTTTGCCACCTTGTCATAGAAGGTCTGTGTCAGCCGGTTCAGGGCGTCGCTGCCGCCGGCCCATTCGTAGAGTGTCGGAACATCCTTGCGCATGGCGGTCACCTGTCCTCGATCGCCACTGACGGTAGCAAAAAGACCCGACCGGCCTCAACCTGCCTCGATGGCCAGCTACAGTTTGGCCGGCATGTCGGCTTCGGCGTTGGCAGACGGCACGACCCGGCAATTGTCCGGCCTCGGAGCCGATCTGCATATTGTTGCGCCTGTCAGCTCGTCGGCGGACTGAGGCCCGGTCACCAGCCCGAATTTCAGTATCGCCTGTTGATAGAGCTGCCGTTTGGAGGCGGAGAGCTCTATGGCGGCGAACAGGCCGGGTCCGATCGCCATCTCGTCCAGATATGCCTTGACCTTGTCCCCAAGCCCAACGGAACTCACGCTGAGACGCACGGCCGGGCCGATGAGGCGCCTGACGCCACCGGCAAGCATGATCGGACAGGCCGAAGCACATTCGCCCTCGGCTTCGGTGGTGAGCCCGATGTGGACGCCATCCTTTGCCAGGCAATCCGCCGAGGGATCGCAATCCACGAAATCCGTGTGGGCGACGACGACATCGAGCTTGCGTTCGCGGATCAGCCTGCCGGCGGCAAGCGCGCCCTCGACGTCGCCTCCTTGCGAGCTGATGACGATCGGCAACCGCCGGCCGGCGATGGCATCGAGCGCCTGGCGAAGTCTTTCCGGCGTCTGCGCGGTAATCGTGCCTTCCGCCGAGATCCATTCCGGGCAGTCGGGATTGCAGAGCGGATTGCTGCCACGGACAAGAACGAAGCGCATGTCCGCCTCCTTCGGCGTCGGGGCCTCCGACGGCGCAGCGGGGGCCGGTTTTGCCTGGGCGGTCGGGAGATTGGCCGGCGTCGCCTCTTTGCCCGCTGGTATCTCCCGGCAGTTCGCCGGCATCGGATTTGCCTTGCAAATGGTTCCGCCGGTGAAAAGCTCGACGGTGTCGAGCGAGGTGACGAGGTTCATGCGGAGCATGTTGTCGAGAACCAGCTGATGGATTTCGCTGGCCGGCGTGTTCTTCATCGTGATGAACACGCCTTCGCCTATCCCCATCCCCTGCAAATACGCCGAAAGCCTCTTCTCGACCGTCTTGCTCATTTCGTAGGTCTTGTAGCTGCCTGCGTTCTTGCGGCTGACGACCTTGGTGCTGAGGATCTTCTTCTTGCCGTTCACGATCCGGTATGTGGTCCGGTAAAGCAGCTTCTCGCGCTTATAGGTGGTGGTGACCTGGTGGACGCCGAGATAGGCGAAATCCCCGACGACGCGGCGTACACCGCCGGAAAACATCAGCGGGCAGGCGGAATTGCACATGGCGCCGCTGTCATAGGCGATGCCGAAATAGTCGGCGCCCTTGCCCTCGTTATCCCTGCAATTCTTCATCTCCGGCTCGCAGCCGGAAAACACCGTCGTGCCGACGGCGACGTCGAGCTTGTTCTTGCGGATCATCTGGCCGAGTGTCACCGCCGCATCGACATTGCCGCCGGGGGAATTGAGGACCACCGGCAATTGCCGACCCTTGAGCGCCTTGAGCGTGCGCTTGAGCAGCGACGGCGTGTCCGCCTCGATCGTGCCTTCGGCCGATATCCATTCCGGACAATTGGGCTCGCAACCCGGCGCATTGCTGCGCACGACGGCAAACCGCATCGACGGGATCTCCAGCGACTGCTCCTGCGCCAGCGCGGCGGGGACAGACAGCGCAATGGCGGTCAATAGCATGAGACGGACCAGCGCCCGCAACCACCATGCCTTCCCATCGAAACAGCGCCCTGGAACCACTCTTTGGCAAGCTCCCGCAACGCAACCCATACTAGTTGCCGCGATGGCGCTTGCAACAGCTTTGAGGGCAGGCGCAGCTCCGAGGTCGCGCAGTGCCAGCAAAACGAAAAAGGGCGGCCCGAAGACCGCCCTTTTCTTCTCGATCCGGCCAATGCCGGTCTCGATTATTCCTTGATGGTGACGACGATGCCGGCACCGACGGTGCGGCCGCCTTCACGGATAGCGAAGCGCAGCTTCTCTTCCATGGCGATCGGCACGATCAGCTCGACATCGACCGTGATGTTGTCGCCGGGCATCACCATCTCGGTGCCTTCCGGCAGCGACACGATGCCGGTCACGTCGGTCGTGCGGAAGTAGAACTGCGGACGGTAGTTGGTGAAGAACGGCGTGTGACGGCCACCCTCGTCCTTGGTCAGGATGTAGGCTTCAGCCACGAACTTCTTGTGCGGCTTCACCGTGCCCGGCTTGGCCAGAACCTGGCCGCGCTCGACGCCTTCACGATCAACGCCGCGCAGCAGCGCGCCGATGTTGTCGCCAGCCTGGCCCTGATCGAGCAGCTTGCGGAACATTTCAACGCCCGTGCAGGTCGTCTTGGTCGTCGGACGGATGCCGATGATCTCGAGTTCCTCGCCAACCTTGACCACGCCGCGCTCGACGCGGCCGGTGACGACCGTGCCACGGCCCGAGATCGAGAACACGTCTTCGATCGGCATCAGGAACGGCTTGTCGAGCGGACGAACCGGGGTCGGGATGTAGGCGTCGACCGCAGCCATCAGCTCGCGGATCGCGTCTTCACCGATCGTCTTGTTGGAATCTTCAAGAGCGGCAAGCGCCGAACCCTTGACGATCGGAATGTCGTCGCCGGGGAACTCGTTCTTCGACAGAAGCTCGCGAACCTCGAGCTCGACCAGTTCGAGCAGCTCGGCGTCGTCGACCTGGTCGACCTTGTTCAAGAACACCACGATCGACGGCACGCCGACCTGACGGGCAAGCAGGATGTGCTCGCGGGTCTGCGGCATCGGGCCGTCGGCGGCCGACACGACCAGAATCGCGCCGTCCATCTGCGCGGCACCGGTGATCATGTTCTTCACATAGTCGGCGTGGCCGGGGCAGTCGACGTGAGCGTAGTGGCGGGCAGCCGTCTCGTATTCGACGTGAGCCGTCGAGATGGTGATGCCGCGGGCCTTCTCTTCGGGCGCCGCATCGATCTGGTCGTAGCGCTTGTACTCGCCAAAATACTTCGTGATCGCCGCCGTCAGCGACGTCTTGCCATGGTCAACGTGACCAATCGTGCCGATGTTCACATGAGGCTTGTTACGCTCGAATTTACCTTTTGCCATAGTCTCTTTCCTTGGACGGCCTTGACCTTCAGTTCAGTCGAATGCGGGGCGATTAGCGACAAAGGCCAAAAAACACAAGCGTCTTTTGGCCGGGTGCCGTCTCACTCAGTCTGAACCTGGGATCCGATTGCGGGGATGTGGCGCTGATATAGGAAGGCGATGGGTGAAATGAAATGGGCGACAGGCCGATCGATCGAGGCCTGCATCAACTGCTCTTGCCGCCAATCCCTGTCTGGATCACGGCCAGTTGATGGCCCATTGCGGCGGCCACCGAGGTCTGATCTCCTGACCCCATGCATTTCATCCCTGCCTCGATCCGCGGCCCGCTGTTCATGATCGTCTCGACCGGGTCGTACCTGGTCAACGACACGATGATGAAACTCGCGACGGCAGGGCTGCCGTCCTACGAAGTGCTGTTCCTGCGCGGGGTCGCGGCAACGCTCTGGGGCTTCCCGCTGTTGTTCGTGCTCGGCTACGGCAAACAGATCCCGCTGATCTTCGACAGACGCGTGCTGCGCAGGAACCTGCTCGAGCTGGCGGCGATCCTTTGTTACGTCGTGGCGCTCGCCAACATGCAGATCGCCGATTCCACGGCGCTGGGACAAGTCACGCCGCTGCTGATGCTGGTCGGCTCCTCGATCCTGTTTGGCGAGCGCATCGGCGGCCAGCGCATGGCGCTGATCGGGCTCGGCTTCATCGGCGCGCTGATGGTGGCGCAGCCGACGATGCAAGGCATATCGGTCTACGCCCTGCTGGCGCTCGGCAACGCCACACTGGCAGCCGCGCGCGATCTTGCCGGCCGGCGTGTGCCGGCAGAGGTGCCGGGGATGATCGTTGCGATTTCCGCCGTGGTGGTGGTACTGATCGGCGCCGGTGCTGCGCATCTGGTTTCCGAGCGCTGGGTCATGCCCGAGGCGCGCCACCTGCTACTGATGGCAGGCGCCGGGTTTTTCCTGATCTTCGGCCATTTCTTCATCTTCATGGCCTATCGCATCGGACCGACCAGTGCGGTGGCGCCGTTCTACTACTGCTTCACCGTCTGGGCGGTGATTTCGGGCCTGCTGGTGTTCGGGCAGTTCCCCAACGCGCTGGCTGTCTGCGGCATCCTGCTGGTGGTGGGCAGCGGGCTGACCATCGTGTCGCTGGATCAGCGCAAGCGCAAGCTGACCGTCATCGCGTAGCTTCGCCATCCGAGCGCCTGGAACGCTGATCTTCTTCGCCGCGGCTGATGCGGTGTTGATGCCATAGGCAAGCTCTGCCGCGCATACCGGCTCGAAGCTGGTCTTGCCTCAGAAATTCAAACTTCAGACGATCCGATCGGCGCTTAAAGCGTCCGGCGTCCGCTGAACTGGTGGTAAGCCCACAGCACAACTATCGCGCCAACCACTGAGACGATCAGGCTGGAGATGTTGAGACCGGTGACACCCACGCCAAAGATCTGGCTGCAGATCACCCCGCCGACGATGGCGCCGACGATGCCGAGCACGATATCCATGAGCAGGCCCTGGCCCGTCTTGTTGACGATCTTGCTGCCGATGAAGCCGGCAATGGCGCCGAGAATAATCCAGCTGATGATACCCATTTTTTCCTCTCCATCCCTCGCCGGCCCGACATTTTCATATGAATGTCAAAACCACAAGCCAGCTTGAAATTCCGCCCGATTGCGCCATTGTCAGAGATGGGTTGGGCTTGGCTAGATGGAGGATCCACCATGGGACTTTTTGACAACGCCGTTCCCGGCGGCAACATCACCAAACCGCTGATGATCGCGCTTGGCGCGCTGCTGGTTGGAAAAATGCTGAGCGGCAGAAGCGCCGAACAGCCGGATCAAGCACCCGCACCCGCCGACCCAACGCCTGCCGGGACCACCGCCAGCGACGGCGGCTTGCTCGGCGGATTGGGCGGCCTGCTCGACAAGCTCAAGGACGCCGGCCACGGCAATGTCGCCGATTCCTGGGTTGGCACCGGGCAGAACCAGTCAATCAACGCCAATGATCTCGGAGCCGCGCTTGGACCGCAGGTCATCCGCGAGATCGCGCAGCGCACTGGAATGGACGAGGGGGAACTGCTCAAGCAGTTGTCCACCGCCCTGCCCGGCATCGTCGACAAGCTGACGCCGAACGGCCAGGTACCACAGCAGCATCAGGTCGCTTCCGCGTTCAACAGCTGACGCGGCCACATTGATGCCCTGAAGCGCTGCGCGCGTTGTCGCGCAGCGTCCGCGCCTGCCCATTGTGGAGGTGAAAATCTGGAGCGGGTAGCGGGAATCGAACCCGCATATTCAGCTTGGAAGGCTGCTGCTCTACCACTGAGCTATACCCGCGCCTTGTACTGAAGTATCGGATTCACCCGAAAAGCGCCATGCACTTTTCGGCCCGATGCTTTTTCGTTTCAGGGCTTCCGGGCCGGCAGTGGTGGAGAGGGTTGGATTCGAACCAACGTAAGCTAAGCTAACGGATTTACAGTCCGTCCCCTTTAACCACTCGGGCACCTCTCCAGTCTGCCGCCGGAGCCATGCAACGAGGCATTCGCGCCAATTCGGACCCGAGTTGTGTCTTCTCCGAAACCAGCGAAGCGCCTTATGGCGGCAAGGCCATTGGGTGTCAACCGCGCAGGAAGGGTTTTTCGATGTTGTTCGCCGGCCGCGGCGACAGGGCATATCCTTGGCAACGGGAGACAGCTATAGAAGCCGGCCATGAGCAACAAGACAAACACCCCGAAAGATACCCATTACGCCAATCTGCGCCGCGCCTTTCGCGACGAGAAGAGCGGCGGCGCACCGGCATTCAAGCCACGCCAGCCCGTGCCGCCGGGCGAAAACGCAGCCGACGGCCTGGTGCGACTTTATGGCCTGCACACGGTGCGGGCGGCACTCGACAATCCGCGCCGCAAGATCCGGAAAATGCTGGTGACGCGCAATGCGGCCGAGCGCCTTGAGATAGCCGATCTCGCCGCACTGCCTTTCAAGGCCGAACTGGTCGAACCCAGGGACATCGACAAGGTCACCGGGTCGGACGCCGTGCATCAGGGCGTGCTGATCGAGGCGGAGCCGCTAAAAGCAAAGCGCCTCGACGCGCTGGGCGACGCCAAGCTGGTGCTGGTGCTCGACCAGGTCACCGATCCGCACAATGTCGGCGCCATCCTGCGCTCGGCGGTGGCTTTCGGCGCCGGCGCGCTGATCACCACCGCGCGCCACAGCCCTCAGGAATCGGGTGTGCTGGCGAAGTCCGCGTCCGGCGCGCTGGAGCATATCGACCAGATCGAGGTGAAGAACCTGGCCGACGCGCTCGGGCAGCTGCACGAGGCCGGCTTTCGCACAATCGGGCTTGATTCGGACGGCCCGGCCGAACTCGAAAAGAGCTTTGCCGGAGAAAAGATCGCGCTGGTGCTGGGGGCCGAAGGCAAGGGCTTGCGCCAGAAGACGCGCGAGACGGTGACGACGCTGGCACGGCTCGACATGCCGGGCGTCATCCGTTCGCTCAACGTGTCGAACGCCGCGGCGATCAGTCTCTATGCCGCACGGGCCTTCCTCAAGCGCGGCTGAAAGCGGAAACAGCGGACTATTTCTGTAAACGAGAAACGGGTTCCCGCGACCAGTGCAGGAACCCGTTCTTCGACGGACAAGAGGTGGCGGCTTGGGAACGTTGCGCCGCCCTCTCCCGACCTATGCCGCTTTGCCTCGGGCTTCGGTTGCCTCGCCGCCGACCTCGAAATTCGCCATCCGTTCCAGCGCCCTGACCAGCGCCGAATGATCTTCCTTGGCGCCGCCATTGGCGGCGCAGGAATTAAACAGTTGCTGCGTGGTCGAGGTGTTTGGCAACGACACGCCGAGCGCTTTCGCGCCCTCCAGCGCCAGATTGAGATCCTTCTGGTGCAGTTCAATGCGGAAGCCCGGCGCGAAGGTGCGCTTGACCATGCGCTCGCCATGCACTTCGAGGATGCGCGAGGCGGCCAGCCCACCCATCAGCGCCTGCCGGACCTTGGCCGGGTCGGCACCGGCTTTCGAAGCAAAAACAAGTGCTTCGGCGATGGCTTCAATGGTCAGCGCGACGACGATCTGGTTGGCGACCTTGGTGGTCTGGCCGACACCGTTCGGCCCGACCAGAGTGATGTTCTTGCCCATCTTCTCGAACACGGGTTTGGCGCGCTCGAACGGCTTTTCCTCGCCGCCGACCATGATGGTCAGGGATGCCGCCTTGGCGCCGACCTCGCCGCCCGAAACCGGCGCGTCGAGGTAATCGCAGCCGAGATCGTTGATCTTCTTGGCGAAGGTCTTGGTCTCGATCGGCGAGATCGAGCTCATGTCGATGACCAGCTTGCCCTTGGAGAGGCCCGAGACAACACCGTTGTCGCCGAACAGCACATCGGCGACCTGCGGCGTGTCGGGCACCATGGTGATGATGATGTCGGCGGCCTTGGCCACAGCGGCATGGCCGGCGACTGTTTTCAGGCCTTTGGCGACGAGATCGGCGGGGGGCGTGGAGCGGTGATCGCTGGCGATGACCTTATGGCCGGCAGCCAGCAGGTGCCCCGCCATCGGCGCGCCCATGATGCCGAGGCCGATGAAGCCGATGGTTTCCATTGTTGTTCTCCTGATGCTTGTGTGAAACGCCCCCTCATCCGGCCGCTACGCAACCTCTTCTCCCCGAGGGGAGAAGAGGTTGCCGACGTTGGTGCGCGTCTCTTCTCCCCACCGGGGAGAAGGTGGCCCGAAGGGACGGATGAGGGGGACTTGGCTGCTACGCCGCTGCGCTGCCCTGCCCGGCCAGGTCCCGGAACCATCCCAAGCCAGCCTCCGTTCCCGCCTTGGGCTTGTATTCCGCGCCGATCCAGCCGGAATAGCCGATGCGGTCGATGTGGTTGTAGAGGAAGGGATAGTTGATCTCGCCCGTTCCCGGCTCGTGACGGCCGGGATTGTCCGCAAGCTGGATATGCGCGATGCGGCCGAGGTTTGCCTCGATTTTACGGGCGAGATCCCCCTCCATGATCTGCATGTGGTAGATGTCGTATTGCAGGAACAGGTTCTTCGATCCTACCCGGTCGATGAGTGCCAACGCCTGATCCGAGTAATTCAGGAAGAAGCCTGGAATGTCGCGGGTGTTGATCGGCTCGATCAGCAGCCGGATGCCGGCCTGCTCCAGTTTCTCCGCCGCAAAGGCGAGATTTTCGGCGAAAACATCCTCCAGCACCTTGCGGTCGGCGCCGGCGGGCGCGTTGCCTGCCAGGCAATTGACCTGCTTGCAGCCGAGCGCCTGTGCGTAGCTGATTGCCTTGGCGATGCCCTGGCGGAATTCCGGCACGCGGTCCGGCAGCACGGCGATGCCGCGCTCGCCCTTGCCCCAGTCGCCGGCCGGCAGGTTGAACAGCACCTGTGTCAAGCCGTTCTTCTTCAGCCTGGCGGCCACCACCTCGGGCGCATGGTCGTAGGGACCGATATATTCGACGCCCTTGAAGCCGGCGCGGGCAGCGGCGTCGAAGCGGTCGAGGAAATCATGCTCGCCAAAGAGCATCGACAGATTGGCTGAAAAACGCGGCATTCTTTTTATCCTTCTTCTCAGTCGAGCATCACGATCGCGGTCGGCGCATCCTCATGGCTTTCGGCAAGGTCCTCGAATTCGGTGATCTTGTCGATCTCGGTGCCCATCGAGATGTTGGTGACGCGTTCCAGGATGAATTCGAGCACGACCGGAACCCGGTGCTCCTTCATCAGCCGCTGCGCCTGCTTGAAAGCGCTGGCGAACTCTTCCGGCTTGCGCACCCGGACCGCCTTGCAGCCCATCGCCTCGGCAACGGCGACATGGTCGACGCCATAGCCGGCCTCGGGATCGCCTGACCGGTTGATGTTCTCGAAGGCGAGGCTGACCTCATAATCCATCGCAAAACCGCGCTGCGCCTGGCGGATCAGGCCGAGATAGGCGTTGTTCACGACGACGTGGATGTAGGGCAGCTTGTGCTGTGCGCCGACCGCCAGTTCCTCGATCATGAACTGGAAATCATAGTCACCCGACAGCGCCACGATGGTGCGGTCGGGATCGGCGGCGCGAACACCGAGTGCTGCCGGCAAGGTCCAGCCGAGCGGGCCGGCCTGGCCGCAATTGATCCAGTTGCGTGGCTTGTAGACATGCAGGAACTGCGCGCCGGCGATCTGCGACAGGCCGATCGTGGTGACATAGGTGACGTCGCGGCCGAACGCCTTGTTCATCTCCTCGTAGACGCGCTGCGGCTTCAGCGGGACCTGGTCGAAATGCGTCTTGCGCTTCATCGTCTTCTTGCGGGCCTGGCATTCTTTCGCCCAGGCTGACCAGTCACGCAGCTTGCCTGCCATCTTCCACTCGGTGGCGACGTCGAGCAGCATTTTCAGTGCCGCACCCGCATCCGAGACGACGCCGAGATCCGGCGCGAAGACACGGCCAATTTGAGTGGGCTCGATGTCGACATGGATGAACTTCTTGCCCTTGGTGTAGACGTCGACGGAGCCGGTGTGGCGGTTGGCCCAGCGGTTGCCGATGCCGAAGACGAAATCGGCCTCGAGCATCGTCGCATTGCCATAGCGGTGCGAGGTCTGCAGCCCGCACATGCCGGCCATCAGCCGATGATCGTCGGGGATCGCGCCCCAGCCCATCAGCGTCGGGATGACTGGCACGCCGGAGATTTCCGCGAATTCGATCAGCAAATCAGAGGCATCGGCATTGATGATGCCGCCGCCGGCGACGATCAGCGGCTTTTCGGCCGCGTTGAGCATGGTCAGCGCCTTTTCGGCCTGGGCGCGGGTCATCGCCGGCTTGAACGGCGTCAGCGGCTCGTAGGCATCGATGTCGAACTCGATCTCGGCCAGTTGGACGTCGACCGGCAGGTCGATCAACACCGGGCCGGGCCGCGATGAGCGTATCAGATGAAATGCCTTCTGCAGCGCCATCGGCACCAGATAAGGCTCCATGACGGTGACCGCCCATTTGGCGACAGGTGCGGCGATGGCCGCGATGTCGACGGCCTGGAAATCCTCCTTGTTCAGCCGGGCACGCGGCGCCTGGCCGGTGATGCAGAGGATCGGAATGGAATCGGCTGCCGCCGAGTAAAGGCCTGTGATCATGTCGGTGCCGGCCGGCCCGGAGGTGCCGATGCACAGGCCGATATTGCCCGCCTTGGCGCGGGTGTAGCCTTCGGCCATGTGCGAGGCGCCCTCGACGTGGCGGGCAAGGACATGGCGGATCGTGCCCCTCGCCTTCAGCGCCGAATAGAGCGGATTGATCGCCGCGCCCGGCACGCCGAAGGCGCAGGAAATGCCTTCCTTTTCGAGAACGAGAACCGCGGCATCGATAGCGCGCATCCTGGCCATTTCTTCGCCCTCCACGGGGTTTGTCATTGTTGGATGGCCCGAGGATGTCAGCAAATCGGCTATTTTTCAATTTTTTCAGAATATTTTTTCATTTCTAGAAAATAGCTTCTACAGCCTGATTTCATTCGCTTTTCGGTTTTCCAGGAATTTTCTGACTCCTGAGAATGAAAAACTTTTTCATTGCTTGTTCCGTGAAATCGGCAAGAATGGCGTCATGGAAACCACTGAGAAACGCCAGCGCGGTCGTCCGCGCGCTTTCAACGGGCCTGCCGAAGCCAATTCGGTGCAATCGCTCGACCGGGCCTTGCGCATCCTGGCTATTGTCGCCGAGGGCAGCGGCCTGTCGCTGAGCGAGGTATCGGCACATAGCGGCCTTGCCGCCTCCACCGCCTATCGCATGCTGACGACGCTGCAAAACCACGGCATGGTCGAGTTCGACACGTCAGACCAGTTGTGGTCGATCGGCGTCGAGACCTACCGTATGGGCGCGGCGTTCCTGCGCCGCCGCAAGCTGGTCGACCGCGCCCGCATCGTCATGCAGGAACTGATGGAACGAACCGGCGAGACCGCCAATCTCGGCGTCGCCGAGGATGATTGCGTGGTGTTCGTCAGCCAGGTCGAGACGCACCAGGCGATCCGCGCCTTCTTCCGGCCGGGCACGCGCAGCCCTTTCCATGCGTCCGGCATCGGCAAGGCGGTATTGGCGCATCTCGAACCGGAGCGCGTCGGCACCATACTGCGCAAGGCCGGCCTGCAGCGCTTCACCGACAAGACGCTGTCCGAGATCCCTGCACTTGCCCACGATCTCGCTGTCATCAAGCAGCGCGGCTGGTCGGTAGATGACGAAGAACGGCACCCCGGCATGCGCTGCGTGGCCGCTGCCATCTTCAACGAGTTCGGCGAACCGATCGGCGGCGTCTCGGTGTCGGGGCCGACCGTGCGGGTGACGCCGGAGCGGCTAGCGGAGATCGGGCCGATGGTGCGCAATGCGGCGGCCGAGGTGACCAGGATGATCGGCGGCGTGCAAGCCGGCTGATCAGCCGGCCCCGGGCAGTGCGCTCTTCGTCGCGATATCGAAGAAATCGAGCAATATCGCCAAGCCGACGCCGCAGGCGGTGAAGATGAGGCCGGCGATGAAGATGCGGTTGGCGCGTTCGTAGACGCGCCGCTGCAAGGATTTTATGTCGAGCAGCAGCGCCAACGCCCGCATCTGTAGGGCAATGCCGGCCAGGATCGGCAGCACAGCGACAAGATGGTAGGCCCGCCATGGGATCGGGTTGGCGGCCCAATGGGTGATGAAGCCCAGCGAAAACGCCAGCAGGATGCCGACAGTGGTGACGGTGCCGTTGCGGAAAACCGTCTCGATCGGGTCTTCCCCGGGGTCCTGCTCGTCCAAGCCACCCTCCCTCAGCTGGGCCTTCGGGATAGACTAGACGCTGCGAAAATCGCTGTATAGCGCCCGCCAGATCGGATTTGATCGCCTTGCCGTGGCGTTCGAATGCATGCGAAAGGGCGCGGATGAGAACAACGGTTCAGCTTTTGCTTGTCGCTTCACTTTACGGGTGCGTGGCGACGACACCCCGACCCGATGCCGGCGACCAGCTCGTCGACCCTATTCCGTTCTCGCTCGCGCTTGAGGAGATCGTCACCACCGGCATTCGTCAGCGCTTGCCCGATCCTGCCTCCGCCAGGTTCGGCAGGACGCTTGCCGGCGAGCGGACGCTGAACGGCCGCAAGGAGATTGTGGTCTGCGGCTTCGTCAACAGCAAGGATCCGCCCGGCGGCTCTGGCGGCGACCAAGCCTTCATTGCCAAGATCTACCCGGATTCGGGAAGCAGCTTCGAACTCGTCACCATGGGCAGTGCTTCGGAAACGCGGCGTCTCGTCGCCAGGACCTGCAGCGCTGCCGGAATGCCGATCTCCGATTCCGACCTGAATACGCAACTGTAACTATCTGTGGGACGAACGAAAGAGGGGCTCGCGCGAGCCCCTCTTCCGTCGCGGAAATGGTCCTCCTCTCAGAGCCGGCAGTAGTGGCTGTAGCCGTCATGGCCGATGTAGGTGTCGGAGTCCGGATCGTAGCTCGAATAACGGTCGAGGCAGCGGCGGACGTGCCAGGAACCGCCATCTTCGTCGACATAGACGGTGCGCGGCGGCTGCTGCTGGGCAAGCAGGCTGCCGAGGACGAAGCCACCGACGCCGGCGGCGATGCCGATGCCGAGGTCGTGGTGATGCGAATGAGCCGCCGAAGGCTGGACGGTGCCGACCAATGCGGTGGCGGCGACGGTGGAGGCGATGAGGCCGGAAACGAGTGTGCGCTTGAACATGACGATCTCCTTGGTTTGGTTACCGAGGCGATCCATCCGCCTCTTGATCATCTGTCGCTGCGGCAACGAAAAAGGTTCGAATATTTTTTCGAGCAGATGGTGATCGCCAATTCGAAGTGGCATGTGACGCCAATCATCAACGATGGTCGCGCATGACGACACGCAGACGCGAAAAAGGGCGGTCGAAGCCGCCCTTCTCCAATCGCGTCGCCAGATAGGTTCAGTAGATGATGATGCGATGATGATGGTGGTGATGGTGATGGTGATGATGATGATGATGATGCCACCAGTAGTCCGGATAGTCCGGATAGTCCGAATAGTCCGAGTAATCCTCGTAATAACCGTGGTGGTGATGATGGTGCATGCCATGGGCCGACGACGTCTGAACCGTGGCGGCTAGCGCGCCGGTGGCGACGAAAATAGCTACGAGAGCGGAAGTGAGCGTGCGCTTGAACATGATGATCTCCTGGATCCTTGACCGAGGCGACCATTCGCCTCTGGAGATCAGTCGGCGGAGTGCGGCAAAAGGTTCGAAAGGTGGAGGAGATTTTCGGCTGAGCCGGAGGAAAAGCGAGTAGCGAGTGGCAAGTAGCGAAAAGCAGGGGACACCAGAGTGCCCCTCGTTACCGACTATTCGCTATTTCGCTCTCTCACCCCATGCCCGTGACATGGCGAAGCCAGAAGGCGAGCGCGATGAAGCCGATGATCGTGGTCACGCCAGTCCAGTCGACATTGGCCTTCTTCACATCGCTGATGAGCTTCACCAGCAGCATCCAGGCGATGACGACGATGGGGAGAATGATGACAAGCCTGATCATGCGACACTCCAGTCCGAAGCGATTGCACCTCACCATCATGTAGGAAGCGTGCCCGCGGATTTCAGTATGCGTATCCGCAGCACCATCCACCGCCGGAGTAACCGAAAACGGAGTTTTGTCTTTACTGGCGCAACAAATATGCTAACCGGAGCGCCGTGCCCTTGTAGCTCAGCTGGTAGAGCAGCGGTTTTGTAAACCGAAGGTCGGCGGTTCGATTCCGTCCGGGGGCACCAGTTCCCTTGAGACAGTTCGGCTTCTGATACTCACTCGCCTGCCGAGCAGCGAGGATAAGGCCCAGCACCTATCAGCTACTTCTGCTCTGACGACCAAGGGAAGTTCACGTATCTGTCGCGGCTGTCGTAGCAGATGTTCCCGTACATCTTCAGATAGGCGTCCCGTCGGGCCGCGTCCGCATAAACCGAGGCTGGGTCCTTGAGGTCGGCCTCATACTGCGCAAGGTTGGCGCTCGTCAGCGCTATCGGAAGGATGTCCATCGCCTGCGGGATGCTTTTGCCTTCGAGCCAGTCGGCTGCAAACTCTCCCATGGCATATCCGAAGACGGGCGAGGATAACGAGATACTGGCCTTGTAGGGACTGTCCCCCTTCCTGATTTCAGCAACGGCTTCAGCCTCACCGTCAATTCCGCCGAGGAATTGGTCGGGCCGATCTTTCCCCGCCGCACGCAACGCTTCCAGCGCACCAAGCACGACCGCGTCGCCGCCGAGCACCACGTCGATGTCCGGATTGGCAAGAAGGATGGTTTGCATGGTGGCGAACCCGCCTTCCTTGCTAACCGGCTTCGGCGCGATATCTGCCACGATCGTCACGCCGGGCATGGCGTTCAAGCCGGCGCGCATTGCCTCGAACCGAGGCGCCAGAAACTCCATCGTGTCCTGGGTCAGCAGAACGACCTTGGCCTTCCCGTTGAGCTTGGTTTTTATGTGATTGATCGCTGCGTCGGTCAGCACCTTGCCAGTTCGATATTGCGGAGCATTGAGCAGCAATGTTGCCGGCGGAGGCACGATCGTGCCGACAAACGCACCAGACCAGATTGCCTGCTGAAGGGCGGGACTGAAAGCCGCCGGATCCGGAGACGTGGCAACCATGGCGCCAACCTTTGCCGCCACCAAAGACTGAACCTGGGTTATCGCCTTTCCCACATCATTTTCCACCAGAACTCTTCGATATTCCAAGCCCCGATCTCTTGCGGCCATGGACAGGCCATGGTCGACCCCCTGCAGGAAGTCGCGGTCGTTCTCCTGCACATAGGCCAGCACTTTTGTGAGACCAGCCGGGGCGTTGCATGAGGGCGCGAGTGGATCGAAGGCGGGGAATACCGTTCGCTGCGTGATGCCAGGGGCGCCGGCCTGGGCACTCGCGAAAGTCCCGCTCATCGTCGTAATTAGAAGCAGAGTTATGGCTGCCCCGCTTGGCCATCGGCGGGCAATCTTCTTATGATCAAACACGTCTGCCCCCCCGTCGGCGTCAACTGTTGGCGCCACGACTATCACATCGCACGCGCAATGCTGCCGCAGTGATTTTTCCACCTCGCCACGGCGCGGTCTACTATGCGGCGGTAGAGCGCCGTGGTTTCGTCGAAAACACCAAATGAGCGGCGGTTCCGGGCTGAAGCGTTCGATACTCGATCTTGGCGCCTAGGCTGATGCACATGGCATGGATGATTCTGCTGCCAACGCCGGTCCCTTTAGCCGGCGTACCTTCAGTCTTTCCAACCCCATCGTCTTCGACCACCAGTTCGGCTTGCTCGCGTGGCAGCTTGCTGAGCCGGACGCGGACTTCTCCGACACCATCCGGATAGGCGTATTTGAAGGCATTGGTGACCAGTTCGGTGATCACCACGCCGAGATTGATGCTGGTATCCGTTTCAAGTTCAATCGGCTCGATGTGGTAAGACAGGCTTACACCGTGAACCTGGCTGCGCATCGACGTTCGCAGATGATCGAGCAATCCGCTCAGATATTCGTCCAACGCAACTGAACGGACGTCGGATGAGCCGTAGAGCCGCCTGTGCACGAGCGAAATCGCAAAGATGCGATCCTGGGTTTCGGCGAGCGCTTCCTTGGAAGCGCGATCTCCGACAGCCTTCGATTGCAGGTTCACCAGCGACGAGACCAGAGCCAGGCTGTTGGCGACGCGGTGATTGACCTCTGACAAAAGCACCTCGGCCCGATCGCGCGCCTTGGCCAGGTCCTCGGTACGGGTGGCGACCCGTTGCTCCAACTCGCTGTTGAGCGCGTTGACCTCGTCGCGCGTGACGCGAAGTTCTTTGGTGTATCGCGCAGCACCATAGGCTGCTCCGCCAACCACGGCGACGATGACAAACCCGCCGATTGCCGAAACAAGCCGCAGCCATCCGCTGTTGGCACGCTGTTCGGCGACCCCCGACGTCAGCCTGTCATCCGCTCGTCCAATGATCCCCGAAAAGAACACATTGGCTTCGTCGGTCAGGGCCTTGCCTCTATTTGTGCGGAATATCGCCAGTATCTCGGCGTCGCGCTGATCTCGCTTGAGAGCTATCGTCTGATCGAACTCGTCAAACTTGGTGGTTATGATCGCAGACAGCCGTTGCAGCGTGGATTCCGAATTGGGATAGGATGTCAGCAAGGTCTGCAAAGCCTGCAGATGACGCTGCGCCTGAGCCTTGGCGGTCTGGTAAGGACCCAGATAAATCTCGTTCCCGGTGATGACGAAGCCACGCTCACTCGCCTCGGCCGTCTGCATCGCATTTCTCAACTCGACGGCCGCGATACGCGTGTCGCGCGCCTCAATCGCATTGTCGAAATAGGATTGAGCTCTCTGCCCCAGCCAGAAGTTGGTGGCGACGATTGCCATAAGGGCTACGAATCCGATGAGCAGGGACGCGGACGTGAGTCGGACAATTTTGCGGCTGGAAACTGGCATTCGGGCATTCCTGCCCGATTTTGGGTGGCCGCGCCATCATGTAGTGAGAGCTAATAAGCCGCACACGCAAAACTTGCTGCTCTGCGCTGATTTTGCGCCGACACCCGACGTCGATCAGCCGGCACCCGCGAACATCTTTCCGCACCGCGAACTGGTGGAGAACGACGGGGCGGCGGCGCTTACCGCCTAATGTCCTAGTTCGGGCATCTCTCAAAAAAAGCGGATCGTTGGATTTCCGGCAGGCCTTCGAACCGAACCCGAACCACCTCGATCCTTGCTCCAACCTTCTGAAAGACAAGATGCATGTTGTCGTAGTCGTGTTGGGATGCCGTTTTGCCATCTGATCGGGTGACCGTTACGGGGTGGAGGCCTATCCCAATCTCGTCGCTGGCAACGAGTGCCGATTCAGTGATTTGGTCGACGGTGGTAATCAACACTCCGTCGCGCTTGTCCAGGATGGTCGCCCTCACCTCTGCGCCAAACGGTGCCGCAAAAGTAACTCTATCAAACCTCGGTTGAGAAAATTCCCTGCTGCAATCCGGCGACCACGTTCCCATGAGGCCAAATTGCTTTATGGGCCCTTCAATGTCAGCGCCAAAGGCTGGAGCGGAAAACACACCAGATGCCAAGAGAACCCCGAAAAAGCTGCGCATTGCCCCTCCTGCACGCTATCCCATGCGCGTAGCTAGGCACTGAACTTGGGTGCCTCTATGGCCCGGCTTTCGAATGGTTTCTCACAGGCAAATCGCCAATCACCGATTGGTAGTCATATGCTCACTGTGAGGATGCCCAAAGGTTTGGCATTCTGGCATCCTGGCATTGTTAAGGAGATATGGATCAACCGCAGTCCGTTTTCGAGGTGCGAAGCATGACAAGACCCAGCGAAGCCGAGTGGGGATTTGAGGAGATCGCACGCGACGATCCAAACCGGGCCATTGAGTTGGCAGGTTGCGGCCAAGCCGAGGCATTGATTGAGGCGCTCGCAAACACGCTAAGCGCCGCACTTTTCAACGAGGTGCGCATCGGCTTCGACGGTTTAAAAAAATGACTTGAATGCTCCTCGCGTTACGTTTCAGTTTCCTGTTTCCCCGGCACTGTACGATTGGTTTTTCAGTTCACGTACAGGCTACCGTGCTCAGTTTTGGGCAAGCCCGGACGTTGGGAACGCTTACAATAGACGGTTGCTTGCCTGTCTGAAATCAGTCATCGAAATTTGGGCTCCTGCCTCTGGTATTAGAGGCAGAGCATTGTCTGTTGAAACACATAAGGGACATCGTCAGGACATCGACTTGGGACCTCGAACCGAAAGCCGAGCCACTGTCTTGGCATCACTCGAACCATGGCTGTCAAAAATCTGGATCTGCGAACGCCTGTTGCAAGTTGATGGTACTTCGCCAACTTGGATTGCGGCATTGGGGACAAGCGGTCCAAAATTGCGTATCCCTCAACGGTCAAGGCATGGCGCAGAGCATGGTCTGGTGCCGCAGTTCCCAGACAACGGAAGTGCCTGGCTTGATATCAAGGGAGGCTATGTTCTCCCCAATGGTGCAATCGAGCAGCCCAACAAGTCGCCGGAACGTCGAGCAGAGGAGATATACCGTGTGGGATGGACGTAACCTCTAGCATGCGCGTTGGCGGTGGTAAGGTATGACAACGATGTGAGTAAGCGCTGAAGCGGACACGACGGCCCACCTTTCGCGCGAATATGCTTCACGCGGCCAGGACAGAAACGGTATCAAGTCAAGAAATAGTCCCCTCAAACCCCGATCGCCGCCACCAATATCCGGTTCTGCCGGCGTATTGCCGCGCGCAGTTCCGGTATCTTCGCCTCGTCTCGCTTAACGAATTCGATGAACATCATGTTCATGTTGTTGAAGATCAGTTCGCCGAGCGCCGTGCCGTCGATATCCCTCCGCACCAGGCCAAGCTCCTGCAGCCGGGCGATCAGCGCGCGGATCTGTTCGGTGAGTGAGCGGTCGAGCGCGGTGTAGGCCTGGCCGAACGGGCTGTCGGGCAGTTGTGTCGAGATCGCCATGGCCTGCCGCCACATCTCCTTGCTGAGATAGTGCAGCGAATGCTCGATATAGATGCCGATCAGCGTGTCCAGCGCATCGCCAACATTGGCCGGCGGTCTGGCGACGACGCCGCGCCCAGCGTTGAGCACCTCGTTGACCTCCAGCGAGACGATGGCGCCGAGGATGTCGCCCTTGTTCTCATAGTAATTGTAGATCGTGCCGATCGACACTTCCGCCTGTGCGGCGATGGTTTCGATCTTGGCGCCCTCATAGCCGGCCTCGCGAAAAAGCTCTGCCGCCGCCTCGATGATGCGCCTGTGCCGGTCCGCCTTTTGCCTCGCCCGCAATCCGCTCATATCAGCCTCTTGCCACAAAAACAGAATTGACTCAATTTTAGAATTGGTTCAACTTTTTGCAAGAAGCCACAAAGGCAAGGGAGAACACTCGATGTCCGTCAAATCCGGGAATTCGCTTTCCGTCCTGAAGCGCCATCTGCACGCGGCGTGCGCCGCCACGGCGCTGCTGCTTGGTGCAGGCAGCCTCGCCGAGGCCGCCGATCTCAACGCGCTGATCTGGTGCGACCATTCCGACCCGGCGCTGCTGCAGCCTTTCGAGGAGGCCAACAACGTCAAGGTCAATGTCAAGGAGTTCGAAGGCACGGGCGCTGGGATGGCGATCGTCGATCAGTCGCAGCCAGGCGACTGGGACGTGATGGTGATCGACTCGATCGACGTGCCGCGAGGCGTCGAAAAGGGCCTGTTCGAGCCACTGCCGGAAGACAAGCTGCCGCTGGCCGACCTCTTCCCGCAGGTGAAGATGGACGGCTCGACCGTGGTCGGCGGCAAGCGCTACGGCATCACCGAAAAATTCGGCTACAACACGATCGGCTTCAACAAGACCAAGGTCGATCCGGCCGACATGCAATCCCTGGTGTCGCTGACATCAGACAAGTACAAGGGCAAGGTCGCCATCTACGACTATTACCTGCCGGTCATCGGCATGGCAGCGCTCGCCATCGGCAAGAAGACGGCTGAGCTGACCGAAGCCGACCTTCCCGCCCTCAAGGAAGAGCTGCTCAAGATGAAGGCCAACGCCAAGCTGGTCGGCGAAGTCACCGCCAGCCAGACCGCGCTCGCCACCGGCGAGGTCGACATACTGGTCGGCGGCGGCGAATGGGTGACGGCGGGGCTGGCCAAAGAGAACCCGGCGCTGGATTTCTCGATCCCGAAAGAGGGCGCGGTGCTTTGGTCGCAGTCGCTCGCAATGTTCAAGGATTCCAAGAACAAGGATCTGGCGCTGAAGTTCATCCAATACATTATGAGCCCCGAAGGGCAGGCGCGGCTTGCCACCTCCTCCTGCTACTGGGGCATGCCCGCCAACACCAAGGCCGCACTGACCGACGACCAGAAGAAGGTCCTGCGTTTCGACGAGCAGCCGGGCTTCCTGGCCCGCGCGCAGGCCTATCCGGCGCCGAATGCCGATCTCGACAAGAAGATGCAGGACATGTGGACCGAAATGCTGCAGGCGAAATGATCGGTAGCCGCTGGTGAGTTCAACCGGGAACAGCGGACGTGTCCTGCCCTGGGCGCTGGTCACGCCGGCGCTTGGCTGGACGGTGCTGTTCTTCGTGCTGCCCTTCATCGCCATGGGGTTTTCGAGCCTCACGGCACATGAGGGTGGCGGCTTCACGCTTAGCAACTACAGCCAGTTCTTCACCAACCCCTCCTACTGGCAGGCGATGGTGAACTCGTTGCAGGTGACCGCGATCGTCACCATGGTCTCCGTGCTGCTCGCCTACCCCTTTGCCTGGATTCTTGCCGAACAGGTGCCGGAACGCTGGCAGCGGCTGGCGCTGATGCTGGCCGTGCTGCCGTTCTGGACGTCCTATGTCGTGCGCTCGTACTCCTGGCTGTTGGTGCTGGCGCAGAACGGTGTCATCAACCGCGCGCTCACCGGTTCCGGCCTGATCAGCGAACCGCTGCAGCTCGCCAATACTCGGCTAGCCACTGTCACCGGCTTCGTGCATTTCTTCGTCATGCTGCTGACGCTGACCATTTTCGCCAACCTCAAGCAGCTCAGTCCGAGCTATCGAAAAGCCGCCGCCGATCTCGGCGCCGGGCCGGTGCGCACCTTCCTGCATGTCGTTTTGCCGTTGACCTTGCCCGGCATCATGGTCGGCGCCTTCCTGACCTTCGTGCTGTGCATCGGCGACTACATCACGCCGCAGATTCTCGGCGGCAACAACGAGCTTCTGATGCCGCAGCTGGTGATGATGCAGATCGGCCGGCGCGGCGATTTTCCGCTGGCCTCGGCGCTGTCGATCATCCTGATGGCGGTGGTCACCATCGCCTACCTCGCCTGCGCCCGCTGGCTGAAGATCGAGCGGGCCTGAGATGCGCAGCATTGTCCGCATCGCTTCCTGGCTCTACGCGCTTGCCGTCTACGGCTTCATCTTCCTGCCGGTGGTGGTGCTGGTGCTGTTTTCGCTGCAGGCGACGTCGTTTCCGATCCCGCCCTTCACCGGCCCGTCGCTGCGCTGGTACGAGGCGGTGCTCTCCGACACGCGGCTGACCTCGGCGCTGGTCAATTCGCTGTTGGTGGCGTCAATCTCGTCAGCCACCGCCGTCACGCTCGGCTTCCTCTGCGCCTGGGGCTTTGCACGGTTCGTGCTGCCGGGCTCCGGTCTGCTGCGCGGCTTGATCACGCTGCCGCTGACGGTCAGCTATCTCATCATCGGCATGGGGCTGCTGGTGCTGTTCAACTGGGCCGGCGTGCCGAAATCGCTGCTTGCGGCCGGCATCGGCCACGTCGTGATCAACCTGCCGCTCTGCTTTGCCATCATCTACAGCCAGATGGGCGACCACCAGATCAACATCGAGCGCGCCGCGCGCGATCTGGGTGCGCCGGAATGGAAGGTGGTGCTCTTGATCACAGTGCCGGTCATGGCACCGGCGATCTTCGCCGGCTTCTTCCTGTCGATGACCTTCTCCTGGGACGAATTTGTGATCTCTTTCCTGCTGACCCGATTCGACACGACGCTGCCGGTGGAAATCTGGAACCTGCTGCGCTCCGGCCTCAACCCGAAAACCAACGCGATCGGTTCGCTGGTCTTCGCCGTCTCCATCGTGCTGGTCGTGCTGTTCGAACTGACATTGCTGCGCCGGAGAAAGACATGACCGCTGCTCTGGTCGATATCCGCGCTGTCTCACACCGTTTCGGGCAGCTGGCGGTGCTGAAGAACGTCTCGCTCAAGATCGAGCCCGGCAGCTACACGATCCTGCTTGGGCCGTCGGGTTCCGGCAAGACGACACTGCTGTCCATACTGGGCGGCTTCGTCACGCCCAGCGAAGGCAAGGTGTTCATCCGCGGCGAGGACTGCACCGCGGTGCCGCCGGCAAAACGCCCGACGACGACTGTGTTCCAGGACTATGCGCTGTTTCCGCATATGAGCGTCGGCGGCAATGTCGGCTTTGGGCTGCGCATGCAGGGCGTCGATGGAACGACACGGGCGGCAAAGGCCCGCGAGGCTCTGGCGTTGGTTGGGCTGGCCACCGCCTTCGACAAGAAGCCGCACCAGCTCTCGGGCGGCCAGCGGCAACGCGTGGCGTTGGCGCGGGCGCTGGTGATCGAACCGGCAGTGCTTCTGCTCGACGAGCCGCTCGGTGCGCTCGACCTCAAACTGCGCCGGCAGATGCAGGACGAGTTGAAGGCGATCCAGAAGCGCGTCGGCACCGCCTTCATCCATGTCACCCACGACCAGGAAGAAGCGATGGCGCTGGCCGACCACTGCGTGGTGATGAATGACGGCCGCATCGAGGATGAAGGACCGCCCGAGCGCGTCTATGCCAGGCCGGCGACGCGTTTTTCGGCCACCTTCATGGGCGAAAGCACCATCCTTGCCGGCAAGGTCACGCAAGCCAAGGACAGGACGAGCAGGGTAGAGACGCCGGCCGGAGCGGTTTTTGTGCCCGGCGCCTTGCCTGCGGGCTCGGCTGTTGCGCTGGCCATACGGCCGGAGCATCTCCTCCTTGGCGGGGCTGCCGGCTCCGCAAGTCTCGGTATGGCGGAAGTAACCGACGTCGTCTTCCAGGGCAGTTTCAAACGCGTGCTTGCCGTTTCAGTCGCGGATCCCTCGTTGCAGTTCATTGCAAAGCTGCCGGCATCAGCCACCGTCCAGCCCGGCGACACTGTGGCCGTTTCGTGCGATACCGACCAGATCATCGTTTTGACGGACTGAAATGGGCAGCCTTCCGGTCATCGACGCACCAGACTGGTACGAGACCATCCGCATGGCCGATGGTGTCACGCTGATCCACGAGCCGTGGATAAAACCGTTCTTCCGCTGCAACATCTGGCATGTGCGTGGGCGCGACCGGGATCTCCTGTTCGACAGCGGTCTCGGCCATTTCAGCTTGCGCACACATGTGCCGCTGGTCACGGAACGCAAGCTGACCTGCGTCGCCAGCCATACGCATTTCGATCACATCGGCTGCCATCACGAATTTCCCGACCGCTGCGTGCACCGCGCCGAAGCAAAAATCCTCGCTGATCCGCGCAACGAATGGACGGTGGCCGACCGCTATGCGACCGACGATATGTTCGATCGATTGCCGCAAGGTTGGGAGTCGTCCCGCTACCGGATCCTGCCGGCCCCGGCCGACCGCCTGCTCGACCATGGCGACGTCGTCGATCTCGGCGACCGCGCCTTCGAGGTGATCCACACACCCGGCCATTCGCCCGGCGGCATCGCGCTCTACGAGGACAAGACCGGCCTCTTGCTGTCCGGCGACATCATCTATGACGGCCCGCTGATCGACGACGTCTACCATTCGGAGATCCCAGACTATGTCGAGACGCTGCTCGCCATGCGCGAACTCGATGTCTCGATCGTGCATGGCGGCCATTTCCCGAGCTTCGGCAAGGTGCACTATCGCCAATTGATCGACGAGTATCTTGCGCAGAAACGCCAGGCCGGCTGCCACCTGAGCCAGCGCCCCTGAACTGGACGTCAGCCGGAAATCGTTGCGGGAAGCGAAATCCGATAGTCTGGCCCCCGATTCCTTGGCTTTCGCCACGGCCTCAGACGATCCTTCAATCTCGTTCGGACAACCGGCTTCTCGTAAAGCGGAGCCGGCAGGCCGGCGAGCGCATAGTAGTCGTCAAGGATGCTGGTCTGCAGCAGACGCTGCTCCTGTGTGAAGAAGCTGAAATGCGCCGCGACCAGATCGCCGAAAACCCTGCCCGGCCGATCGAGCTTTGCCGGCAAGGTCGCTGACAGCCATTCTTCCTCGTCATTTCCCGGCGGGTAGAAAGGTTCGCCGATTTCCAGGATATCCGACCCGAAAAACCCGATCGCGTTGATCGAGAAGCGCCCCAGCCTGACATCCCGGTCAGGCACGCGGAAATCACCCAGCCGGTTCGTTCGCACAGCCTCGATGAACACCGGATGAAGCGCCTCGGGAAAGCTCGCATGTGCCCAGGAATAGGGACACATCGCCTGGCAGGTAAGCGGTCCGTCGATCAGAACCCTGGAAAGATCCTTGATTAGGCTGTTGCAGACCGCGTTGTTGATGATGAGCGGTGCATACCAGAGGGCCGCCCCCTTTTGCGCCATGGCCCGGGCCTTGAATCTGGGGAGGAAGCCCTCCTCCAGAAAAACCACGTCGTCGTCGAGACGCAGATAGAGAGCGTCGGCGTCGTCACAGAAGCGAAAGAACCTGCCGATGACGTCGATGGTGCCGTCGGCGTTTGGAAGCGTCTTTATCTTGCAGCGTGGATCGCTGGCTGCCAATCGCCGGAGATAGGCGCGGTCGGCGTCGTTGCGGCAATTGTCCCACAGATGCCATTCGTGCACCTCGGGACTTTTCAGAACATGGTGGCTGAGCAGGCGCAGGTACTTCTCGCGGCCTGCCGGGGTCACAACAATCAGCTTCATGAGTTCGCCCCCACAATGGTCGCGTTTTTTGGCCAGCCTGCTACCATGCGAGCCTACAATCGATCATGTAGCGTTTCCAGATTCGCGGTGTGTTGCAAAGCACGGCGCAAGACATCGGCCTGACAATGCCAGACAAAATGCACCTCCCGTTGGTGGCCCTTCGCATTCATCCGGCTTTGGTGTAGGGGCTCGCCGTGGCAGCTTTGGACCGAAGGGCTTATCGCCAAGCGCATAAGTTGACGAGGCGACTTTGGCATCTGCTGCGCAGGCAATGGTCCAAGCCGATCGACCTGGCTCAGATCATACTCGAACCATAAGGGCGTTGTATCCGCGAATGGACAAGAACCTGCTCAGCGAAGCCGACATTCTGATTGTCGGCGCAGGCTTTTATGGCGCGACGCTCGCCGAGCGCATCGCCACGCAACTGGGCCGGCGTGTGCTGGTGATCGACCGGCGCCAACACATTGGCGGGAATGCCTATACCGAACGAGATCCCGCCACCGGCGTCGAGATCCATCGCTACGGGCCGCATCTGTTCCATACATCCAACGAGGAGGTCTGGAATTATCTGCGCGCCTTCACCGGTTTCACGGCCTATCGCCATCGTGCGTTTTCGACCTATCGCGACAAGGTCTATCCGCTGCCAATCAACCTCGCCACGATCTGCCAGTTCTTCGGCAAGCGGTTCAGCCCCAATGAGGCGCGCGGCATGATCGCCGAGCAGGCGGCGGAGCTTGGCGACGGCCCGCCGGCCAATCTCGAGGAGAAGGCGATTTCCCTCGTCGGCCGTCCACTCTACGAGGCTTTCATCAAGGGCTATACCGCCAAGCAATGGCAAACGGACCCCCTCGAACTGCCGGCACAGATCATCGCGCGCCTGCCGGTCCGCTATACATTCGAGGACGGCTATTTCAACGATCGTTTCCAGGGCCAACCTGTGGATGGCTATACAGCGATCTTCGAAAAGATGCTCGCGCATGAACTCATCGAAACACGGCTTGGCGTCGACTTCTTCGATATCAAACCCTTGCTGCCGAAAGACCTGCCGGTCGTCTACACCGGTCCGATCGACCGCTATTTCGACTACTCAGAGGGCGAGCTCGGCTGGCGGACGATCGATATCGATCTCGAGGTCATGGACACGCCGGATCATCAGGGCACGGCGATCATGAACTATGCCGACGAGGCCGTACCCTACACCCGCGTCGTCGAGTTCCGGCATTTCAATCCGGAACGCCAGCACAAGAGCGACAAGACACTCATCGGCCGCGAGTATTCCCGTTTTGCCGGCCGCAACGACGAACCCTACTATCCGATCGACACGCGCCGGGACCAGGCGGTGTACCGTCGTTATCTCGAACGGGCGGCCGCCGAGAAAAACCTGCATCTGGGCGGACGGCTGGGCACCTACCGGTATCTCGACATGCATCAGGCGATCGGCGCGGCCTTGAAGGCCTTCGAAACCGTGCTTGGACCCTACTTCACCGGCAAGCTCGATTCAGTTTCACGGTCGCTATGACGGTCGAGGTCAGGCTCAGGCTGACGCCGCCGATCTGCTGTCAGTCGAAATCTGTCGGCGAAACCATTCGAAGGTGCGCCGTATCCCTTCCTGGTAGCTGGTCTTTGCCTCCCATCCGGGAAGAACCTGTCTTGCCAAGGTCAAGTCCGGGCACCGGTTCGTCGGATCCTGCGGGGCAGGCGCATGGTGTTCGATGCGGCTGCCCGGCACAAGCGAACTGACGAATTTCGCGGTCTCGAGAACCGAGACCTCGCGATTGTTGCCGATGTTCAAGGGGCCGCGGGGCGAGATGCTGTCACGCCAGAAGAAACGCTCCAACCCATCGACGATATCGTCGACGTAGCCCCAGCTGCGCGATTGCGAGCCGTCGCCATAGACGGTCAGGATTCCCGTGGTCAGGGCCTGGCTGACAAAATTCGAAACAGCGCGGCCATCATCGATGCGCGTTCGCGGCCCATAGGTGTTGAACAACCTGACGACGCGGACATCGAGCCCGCTGACGCGTTGCTCTTCGAACAGCAGCGCCTCGGTACAGCGCTTGCTTTCATCATAGGAAGCCCTTGGCCCGGTGCAGTCCACGGATCCCCGGTAGCTCTCCGGTTGCGGCGACACCATGGGATCGCCATAGACTTCCGAGGTCGAGGCGAAACAGAAGCGGCCGCCGGGCCTGAGCAACGATAGAAGATTGAGCGCGCCGCCTATGTTGGCCCTGATCGTGCGCGCCGGCTCGCGCATGTACCATATGGGCGAAGCCGGTGACGCCAGATGGATGATCTCATCGAAATGCCGGGTGGCCGTGAAGCTTTCGGCATCGGCAATCCGCAGGTTGAAACGCGGATCCGCGACATGGGCAATGTTGTCGCGCAATCCGGTCCACAGATTGTCGACGACGACAAGCGTTTCCAGATCATCGCGCCGCAGCAGGCGATCGACAAGATGGGAGCCAATGAAGCCGCAGCCCCCAGAAACCAACACACTGCGCGCCATGCGCACTCCCCTTCAGAAAACTCGACCGGTCAACGCGCCGCATGGCTTGTTTCGCGGGACGATGGGACCAAGGTCCTATCCCGATCCGGAAGTCTTCTAACAGTGCTTTCATCGATGCCGCAATTGCAACGATCAAACTTGTCTTGCGCCAGCCGATGACCAGTCCCCCGAGGATGAAACCGTGACCGGGATATATGGCGCGGACGGGTGCGCGGATTTTGGCGACCTACAGTGCCCTTTGCGGGCAAGGCATTCCCGTGGCATCGCCACAGCGTGAGGCCGTGGGCAGCGGTCTGTTACTCATTGCTTCCGACTGGCGCACAAGCTCGGCGAAGACCAGCGCGAAGCTACCCAGCATGAGAAAGACGATGATCAGGCGTGCTACCGGCAATATGTCGGCCTCGTCTGGCTGGTGCGTGCCCCCGACATCAGGATAGTCCCGGGATGATACGCACAAATCAAATGTGCCACAGCGTGCTTCGGCATCCCGAAGGATACTGCGGTGCTGCGGGCGCCCCCACGCCATCCATCCCGGCTAACATGATCGATCCGCCTTTACGAGAGTTTAAGCCCCGCCTTAACCATCACATTCACTCGCGCCCTGTCATGAAGCGCGACCTGCCGGTCCTGGCGACGCCGTCGCGGCATGGCTTTGCCCACCGGCGCAACGGCTCTCTTTGCAGAGCCGCCCGCACCATGCTACCCCGGCGCTGGCGCGACCAGACCCGCCGCCAATCGGTCGCGATCGGGGAGCCATGAGCACAGCCGCCAACAGCATCGCCTTCGTCTCGTCCGACACAGCAGACGCCATGGCGGCGCTGGAAAGTCTGTCGGCGCGTTATGGCCAATGTTCGATCGCGGAGGCCGCAGTCGTGGTGGCCCTGGGCGGCGACGGCTTCCTGCTGCAGACCTTGCGCGACACGATGGGAACGGGAAAGAAGGTCTACGGCATGAACCGTGGCACCATCGGGTTCCTGATGAATGAGTATCGTTCCGGGGGACTCACCGAGCGAATCGCGGCCGCGGTCGCCGAAACCATCCGCCCGCTGGAAATGCTGGCCGTCACCTCGGAAGGCGAAACCGTTTCGGCGCTGGCGATCAACGAAGTTGCGCTGTGGCGCCAATCCTATCAGACAGCCAAGATCCGCATCAGCGTCGATGAACAGATCCGGCTCGAGGAACTGAGCTGCGACGGCGTCATGATCGCCACGCCAGCCGGATCCACCGCCTACAACCTCTCCGCACACGGCCCGATCCTGCCGCTCGACGCACCACTGCTGGCGCTGACCCCAGTCAGCCCGTTTCGCCCACGCCGTTGGCGTGGCGCTTTGCTCTCCAACAAGGCAACCGTGCGCTTCGACATTCTGGAGCCGGAAAAACGGCCGGTGAACGCCGCCGCCGATCACACCGAGGTCAAGGCGGTGACTTCGGTGACGGTGCGGGAATCGCCGACGGCGACGGCGACATTGCTGTTCGATCCCAATCATTCCTGGAACGAGCGCATCCTTGCCGAACAGTTCCGCTACTGAGCCGGCACACAGACAGGCGGTCGGATTAAGCATCGCGATTAAGGTTACAACTTCACAATCGCGCCAATCCCGCCCGTTTCTGTTGACAAATCGCGGACTTGCGCCTAATCGCAATACCAATCTTGCAGGCGCGTGGCGCTTGCCGCGACAGACGCCGTTGCGCTTCCCCGAACCAGCCAAAGACAACAACACTTGTCCTCAGACACCACGACCGCTCAAGAAGCGTTGACCTTCGCAGACCTCGGCCTGTCGCCGAAGGTCCTTTCCGCAGTCACCGATGCCGGCTACACGCAGCCGACGCCGATCCAGGCTGGTGCCATCCCGCATGCCTTGCTCGGCAAGGATATTCTGGGCATCGCCCAGACCGGCACCGGCAAGACGGCTTCCTTTGTGTTGCCGATGCTGACCCGCCTCGAAAAGGGCCGGGCACGCGCCCGCATGCCGCGCACGCTGATCCTGGAGCCGACGCGCGAACTCGCCGCACAGGTCGAAGAGAACTTCATCAGATACGGCAAGAACCACAAGCTCAACATCGCGCTTTTGATCGGCGGCGTGTCGTTCGACGAGCAGGACAAGAAGCTGGAGCGTGGCGCCGACGTGCTGATCGCGACGCCTGGCCGTCTGCTCGACCACCGCGAACGCGGCAAGCTTCTGCTTAACGGCGTCGAGATCCTCGTCATCGACGAGGCCGACCGCATGCTCGACATGGGCTTCATTCCCGATATCGAGCGCATCTGCGAAATGATCCCGTTCACCCGGCAGACGCTGTTCTTCTCGGCGACCATGCCGCCGGAAATCACCAAGCTGACGGAAAAGTTCCTGCACGCGCCCGTACGCGTCGAGGTTTCGAAGGCTGCGTCCGCCGCAACCAACATTATCCAGCGGCTGGTGAAATCCGGATCGAAGCCATGGGACAAGCGCGAAACGTTGCGCAACCTCATCAAGGCCGAAGACGCGGAGCTGAAGAACGCCATCATCTTCTGCAACCGCAAGGTCGAAGTGTCGGAGCTGTTCCGCTCGCTGCTGAAGTATGATTTCGATGCCGGCGCCCTGCACGGCGACATGGACCAGCGCGCCCGCATGCAGATGCTGGCCAATTTCCGTGACGGCAAGCTTCGTTATCTCGTGGCTTCGGACGTCGCCGCGCGCGGCCTCGACATCCCCGATGTCAGCCACGTCTTCAACTATGACGTGCCGATCCATGCCGAGGACTATGTCCATCGCATCGGCCGCACCGGCCGCGCCGGGCGCTCCGGCAAGTCGTTCACCATCGCGACCAAGTCCGACACCAAATACATCGACGCCATCGAACGGCTGATCGGCAACAAGATCGAGTGGCATGACGGTGACCTGTCGACGGTCGTGGCCAGCGAAGGCGGTGAGGACGATGCTCCGCGCCGTGGCAAAGGCGCGCCGCGCCGTGCCGGCCGCAAGGACGACGATCGCAAGGACAGGGGCGAGCGCAAGAAGGGCGGCGAACGTCGCGCCAAACACAGAGAGGAAGACGCCTCGACCGTGGTCGCACAGCAGGAACAGCCCGATGTGGCTGAGACGGCTGTCGCCGACATTGGTGAACGGCGTGCGCGCAAGGAGGCGATCCGTTCGGAAAACACCGAACGCAAATCCTCCGATCGCAACGAACAGCGCGCACCGGAACGGGGCGATACCAGGCCGCAGCGCGACAGCAACCGCCCTGCCCGTCACCGCCACCAGGAAGACAACGACACCACCGTTGGCTTCGGCGATGACATGCCGGCCTTCATGCGCATCGTCGCCAAGGTCTGATCTCAGTCCGCTTTGGAAGGCAAGCCACCGATCCGGCTTGCCTTCGCAGTAAGCGTCTGGCTCAGCTCGGCTGTTACATCGGCCCGGGCATCATCTTGGTCGGTTTCTCCAGCATCGGAAAGTCGGCCTTGTTGCATTTCACGTTCGGGTTCGTCGGACTGAACATGCCGTTCGGATTGTCCCTGAACAGCCAGGCGTGAAGATCGTAGTGGACGAACTCCCTCGGAATGAGCGGATAGTGTCCCTCCATCGGCCCCATGAAGGTTTGGCCAAACAGCTTCGGCGGCGCTTTGACGTCCGGGGTCAGAGGCACCAGCCATTCCACGCCGACCAACTTCAGGCCTTTCTTGGTCGGCTCGTAGATCAGGACGTTGGGCTTCATCGGGTCGAGTTTCTGGCCGACACTTGGAACGTTGACGAAATGGATGCCCATGGCGCCTTTCGGGTATTCCATCGAGCCCGGTATCTTTTCTCCGCTGTAGTAGACGCAGCCGACGGTCGAGAGATAGAGGTCGCGAACGGCGGCGGTGTAGTCTTCATATTTGGCGAGCGATTTTTTCAAGGCATCGATGTCGGCTTTGTTGGCGTCCTCGGCCCAAGCCGTAGCGACCCCCAACCATGCGCCTACAACACCGGTCAAAACGAGGACGCCGCAGCGCCCAAGGCCTGTTCTCATCATGCATTCCTCCCAGACTTTCTGATCTGGCCGTGCAAGACCGAGGCGGAAAATGCTGATTGCGCGGCCAGTTGTGCTCGCCTCATCCCCTCCGGAACAGCGACGATGCTATCCCTTTCGATGACTGCGGGAAAGTCGTTTATGAGAACCAACTAAAGCTCTGGCGCGCCGTATCTGAAGAGCATCGACGCTCTCAAATAAAAACGGCCCCTTGCGGGGCCGTCTTCGTTTCATATCGATACCCTCAGGTGAGCGGTGAAAGCTGGATTTCGACGCGGCGGTTCTGCTCGCGGCCGGCGGCCGTCGCATTGGAAGCGATCGGCCGCGTCTTGCCGAAGCCGGTGACGGCGAAGCGGCGCTGATCGACGCCCTGACCGGACAGATAGTTAGCGACCGCCAGCGCGCGGCGCTGCGACAGATCGAAATTGTGCTGTTCGCCTCCGGTCGAATCGGTATGGCCGAACACGTCGACCGTGGTCTGCTTGAACTTCTTCAGCACCAGAGCAACCGAGTTCAGCACCGGATAGAAGCCGGGCTTCACCGCATCCTGATCGACATTGAAGGTGATGTCAGACGGCATATTGAGGATGATCTGGTCGCCACTACGGGTGACGCTGACGCCAGTGCCCTCGAGCTGCCGGCGCAGTTCAGCTTCGTTCTGATCCATGGTGGCGCCGATGGCGCCGCCGGCCAGCGCACCGATGCCGGCGCCGATCAGCGCGTTGCGGCGGTCATTGCCGCCGGCAAGCAGACCAAGGCTGGCGCCCGCCAGGGCACCAAGACCGGCACCCGCGGCGGTGTTGGAAATCTTCTGGTCGCCCGTATACGGATCGGTGGTGGTGCAAGCGCTCACGAGCAAAGCCGTCGCCACGACGACGAGCACGGTCTTCTTCATAGATGGTCCCTCTCCAAGTCGCGCCTTTTCCGACGGCGCCAAATCAGCCCTTGCCTCGACTTGTACCATGAATTGCGGCGAAAAGCGGAACGGGAAAAGCGCCCACCACGGCTTTTCCCGGGGTCAGTCAGGTGACAGCCGCCTTGGCCGGCTACCAGAGATTCTTGCCGTCAATCACCACCACTTCCACTGCGTCGAGATCGAAATCATCGAACAGCCGCGAATTGACGCTGATCTTGGGATTGTCAAAATCCGGCTTGCCTGTCGACCAATCCGGCGTTTGCGTGAAGGTGCCGCAGCCGCAAGTGGCGCAAAAACCGTGTTTTACGGTTTTCGAGCCCCACTCATAGACAGAAACGTTTTCCAGCGGGCTGGTGAGCTTGAATTGCGACGGGATGTAATAGGCCCAGAGCGAGCCGCGTTTCGAGCAGAACGAACAGGTGCACTGCGTCACCGTGTGCGGTGCCTCTGAAACCTCGAACGTCGTCGCCCTGCAGTGGCAGCTTGCCTTGATGGTCATCAACATCACCTCTCCATTGTCCGCCGCCCATGCGGCAGGGCACCATAAAGAAGCGATCGTGACAACTGCCCGTCAGCAGGCTCTACGCCGAGCTGCCGACAGCAAATTCAGTAGGACGATGGCGGCACGAACAGGCAGATGGTCTTGCCGGCATCGAGCCCGGCTTGATGCGCGCACCAATGGAATTCTCCGTCGGGCGAATCCTTGACCCGTCTGTCGCTGTACGCCACCACCTCCCCGGTGTCCTTGATGACATAGCCTTCCGGGCGCTCGCTGATCGATGTTTGCGAAACCTCGTGACAGTCGTAGTTCGCACAGCAGGCAAACGGATAACTCCAGCCTTGCGGCTTGGCCGCGGTCGGCTTGGCGTCATGCGCCAGGGCCGGCGCCGACAGCAGCGCGATCACGCACGCCGCGCAAAAGGGAATGACAAGCTGGCCAACCGATGGAACGGCGATGGCCGATCTGGAACTGGCAGCAGACATGGGAACGTTCCTTTCAAACGAGGTTCAAGCGTTTCGCTTGCCCGTTCCTGGAACGTGTCTTCCCAGCGGCCAATCGTCAGCAGATATGCCACGACCGGCCATAAATGCTTTTGTCTCCTCCTGCCTCAAAGGTGAGCCTAAATGTGAGTCGGCGCAAGAAATAGATGCGTGACCAGCCTGCACCCAGTTCCTCGCCCGCCCAAGGCAACAACCGGATGACCTCACAACTACGGCAGTCGACGTCGGTGATGGCCACTTCGTTCTGTGCGAACCGTCACAATTCAGGTTTGGCGGCGGACGGCGCTAGTCCAGATCCGCCACGGCCTCACCGGCGCCGCCCTCGATGCGCTGCGACAGCGAGGCCTCCATGAAATCGTCGAGGTCGCCATCGAGCACGCTCGACGGGCTGGTGCTTTCGACGCCGGTGCGCAGATCCTTCACCAGCTGGTAGGGCTGCAGCACGTAGGAGCGGATCTGGTGACCCCAGCCGATATCGCTCTTTGAGGCTTCGGTGGCGTTGGCGATGGCCTCACGCTTCTTCAGCTCTTCCTCGTAGAGACGTGAGCGCAGCATCTCCCAGGCCTTGGCCTTGTTCTTGTGCTGTGACCGTTCGGCCTGGCAGGCAACCGCGATGCCGGTAGCGATATGGGTGATGCGCACGGCCGAATCGGTGGTGTTGACGTGCTGGCCGCCCGAACCCGACGAACGATAAGTGTCGATGCGCACGTCCGATTCGGAAACATCGATGTCGATCGTGTCGTCGATGACCGGATAGACCCAGACGCTGGCGAAGGAGGTGTGCCGGCGCGCATTGCTGTCATAGGGCGAGATGCGCACCAGGCGGTGGACACCGGATTCCGTCTTCAGCCAGCCATAGGCATTGTGCCCTTTGATCATGAGCGTGGCGGACTTGATGCCGGCTTCTTCGCCGTCATGCACCTCTAGCACCTCGACCTTGAAGCGGCGGCGCTCGGCCCAGCGCGTGTACATGCGCAGCAGCATCGAAGCCCAGTCCTGGCTTTCGGTGCCGCCTGCGCCGGCGTGGATTTCGAGATAGGTGTCGTTCGCGTCGGCTTCACCCGACAGCAGCGTTTCGACCTGGCGGGCCTTCGCCTCGCCCTGCATCGAGCGGATCGCTGCTTCGGCCTCGGCGATGACGCCCTCGTCGCCCTCTTCCTCGCCGAGCTGGATCAGGCCGATATTGTCTTCAAGCGCCTGGGTGATGCCTTTGACCGCCGCAATGCCTTCCTCGAGGCCCTGGCGTTCGCGCATCAGCTTCTGCGCTTCCAGCGGTTCGTTCCAGAGGCTGGCGTCCTCGGCACGGACATTCAGGTATTCAAGCCGCTTTATGGCCTGGTCCCAGTCAAAGATGCCTCCTCAGCAGGGTTATCGCCTGCCTGATCTCGTCGACAATATTCTGCGTTTCCGCGCGCATGGCCTGGTATTTTGTCCTGTTGCTGAAGTGACACTTCGGTCGGCGCGATACATAGGGACGGCGCTGCCATGTGTAAAGCGAAATGGGCCGGCCCCGAGGCCAGCCCAGCAGTCTGCATTGGACCGCTCAGTAGAGGCCGCCGCCGCCGTCCTGGATGGCCTGGTTGGCCTGCGGCGACAGTGGGCCGCCCGACGCGTTGGAGCCGTCGGCGCCCATGCCGATCACCCAGTAGCTGTCGGCGGGACCAGTACCCGGCTTGAAGGCCTCGATGATGGTGCCCGGATCGCCCGACGCGGCACGCATGCCGGTCTTGCGATTGATGGCGACCAGGTTCATGCCGTCTGGGACCTTGAAGTCGACATTGGGCGTGCCGTCCAGCGCCACACGCATGAAATCCTTGAAGATCGGGGCGGCAAGACCGCCGCCGGTGGCGCCATGGCCAAGGCCGCGCGGCGTGTCATAGCCCATATAGAGACCGACCACGAGGTTCGGCGTGTAGCCGATGAACCAGGCGTCCTTCTCGTCGTTGGTGGTGCCGGTCTTGCCGGCGATGTGACGTCCGAGTTCACCGATGGTGGCGCCGGTACCGCGTTGCACCACTCCTTCCATCATCGAGGTGATCTGGTAGGCGGTCATCGGATCGAGCACCTGCTCGGAAGTGTCGACCAGTTCCGGCTCCGGCTGGTTCTTCCACTCAGGCGCGTTGCAGCCTTCGCAGCCACGCTCATCCTGCTTGAACACGGTCTTGCCGTAGCGATCCTGGATGCGGTCGATCAGCGATGGTTTGATCGATTTGCCGCCATTGGCCATGATCGAATAGGCCGAAACCATGCGCATGACGGTGGTCTCGCCGGAGCCCAGCGCCATCGGCAGATACGGCGCCAGATGATCGTAGACGCCGAAGCGCTCGGCATATTCGACGACCAGCTTCATGCCCATGTCGTTGGCAAGCCGCACCGTCATCAGGTTGCGCGACTTCTCGATGCCGGAGCGCAGCGTTGCCGGCCCGGCAACGGTGCCGTCATAGTTCTTCGGCGTCCAGGTCGTGTTGCCGCTCTGGATGGTGATCGGTCCGTCCATGATCACCGAGGCCGGCGTATAGCCATTGTCGAGCGCGGCCGAATAGACGATCGGCTTGAACGAGGAGCCCGGCTGGCGCATGGCCTGGGTGGCGCGGTTGAACTCCGACTGCGAATAGGAGAAGCCGCCGACCATGGCCAGCACGCGGCCTGTGTGCGGATCCATCGCGATCAGGCCACCTTCCACCTCGGGAACCTGACGCAGGCTGTATGTATTGTCGGAACCTTCGTTCTTCTGCACGAAGATGACGTCGCCCGGCTTCAGCACGTCGGCCGGCGACTTGGCCTTGACCGTCTTGCCGTCGACCAGATGGCGCATGGCAAAGCCCATGTCGTCCTTGCTGACGGTGCCTTCGACACGCTCCTTGACGATGTCGCCCGACGCCTGGCGTGCGGGCTGGAGGCCAATCGAGAGGCCGGAGGCCGAGGAGTCGAGCACGACGGCCAGCGACCATTCGGGAACGTCTTCCAGCCCCTTGACGGCGCCCAGCGGGACGCCCCAGTCGCCGGACACGTCAATCGATGTCACCGGTCCGCGATAGCCACGCAGCGTGTCGTATTTCATCAAACCGTTCTGCATCGCCTTACGGGCTATAAGCTGAACCTTTGGATCAAGGGTCGTGCGAATGGAAAGACCGCCCTCATAGAGCGCATTCTCGCCATAGCGGGCGATGATCTGGCGACGAACCTCTTCGGTGAAATACTCGCCCGCGAACAGATATGAGCCGGTGCGGCGTGGGGCGACACCAAGCGGCTCGGCCTTCGCCTTCGCACCCTCTTCGGGGGTCACGTAACCGTTCTCGACCATCTGGCCGATGACCCAGTTGCGCCGTTCGATCGCGCGATCGGCATGCTTGAAGGGGTTGTAGTTGGCCGGACCTTTCGGCAGCGAAGCCAGATAGGCGGCCTCGGCCACGGTCAGTTCGTTCACCGATTTGTCGAAATAGGTCAGTGCGGCGCCGGCGACACCATAGGCGTTGAAGCCAAAGAAAATCTCGTTGAGATAGAGTTCAAGGATGCGATCCTTGGAATAGGCCTGTTCGATGCGGAACGAAAGGATGGCCTCCTTGACCTTGCGTTCCAGGGAGCGCTCGTTGGTGAGGAGGAAGTTCTTGGCAACCTGCTGGGTGATCGTCGAACCACCCTGCATCGGTCCACCGGAAACGTAAGTGAGCACCGCCCGGCCCAAGCCCGTTATGTCAACACCGGGATGGCTGTAGAAATTCTTGTCCTCGGCTGACAGAAAAGCCGCCTTGACGCGGTCCGGAATGGCCTGGATCGGCAAATACAGGCGCCGTTCGCGCGCATACTCCGCCATCAGAGAGCCATCCGAGGCATGGATACGGGTGGTCACAGGCGGCTCGTACTTGGCCAGCACTTCGTAGTCAGGCAGATCCTTTGCTACATGGCCGATGTAAAGCGCAACGCCCGCCGCAGCCAGAAGGGCCAGCGTCGTGCCGATGCCGAAGAAATAGCCAATGAGACGAATCATACCCGCTCCAGTCCTTGGTTCGGGAATTTCCTAAACGAAGCCGCCTTCCACGCAAGCTTTCGAGCCGGTCCCAATCCGTAATCGAAAACCCATGTCGCCACCATGTGGACAAAATACGGCAAGGGCTGATTTCGTGACCGGCTGCCTGGAATAAAGGCACAGGGTGTTGTCATCCGGCAACGCTGCCCCTGGTTGCAGGCGCCGCCAGACATGTCAGCCTCCGGTTCCTGGTCCGACCCGGGCGGAAGCGAACAGCGCGACGGCGTTGGTGATGCTCTGTGCGGCCTTGCCGCGCCATTCGGCGTCGAGCAGTTGCGCCTCGTCCTTGGCATTCGAGAGATAACCGAGTTCGACCAGCACGGATGGCACGTCTGGCGCCTTCAGCACCTTGAATCCGGCGGAACGCTGCGGATTGTTGATGAGACCGACGCTGGTCGATAACTGGCCGACCAGAGTGTGGGCGAAACTCATCGAAAATGTGTGCGTCTCGCGGCGGATCAGGTCGATAAGGATGTCGGTCACTTCCTTGTTATCGTCCTTGATGACCATGCCGGCGAACTGGTCGGAGAGATTTTCGCGGTCGGCAAGCGCCTGCGCCTCGGGATCCGACGCCTTGTCGGAAACTGTGTAGACAGTGGCGCCGCGGATGCCCTTGACGCTGATTGTGTCGGCATGGATCGAAATCAGCAGGTCGGCCTCGTGCTGGCGGGCAATGCGCACGCGGTCGTCCAGACGCAGATATTCATCGGTGTCGCGCGTCATGAAGACATCGTATTTGCCGATGGCGGCGAGCTTGTCGCGCAGCTCCGTGGCAAAGGCCAGCGTAACGTTCTTCTCGATGGTGCCGTTCAGACCCTCGGCGCCGCCGTCGACGCCGCCATGGCCGGGATCGATGACGACGGTGAAGCGGTGGCCCGGATTGGAGACCGGCCCGGTGCCGACCCGCCCGCCCTTGTCGGTCGAAACCGTCGAACCGGTGGTCAGCGCCTGGTTGGCCAGGGCGGCGTCGAACTCCCGTTCGGAGGCGGCCGACATGTCGATGGCAATGCGGTAGCCGGTTCCGTCCTCATTCTTGAGCACATCCAGCTTGTCGACGGCGAACGGCCCCTTGCCGGTCAGGATCAGCCGCGAAACGCCCTCGCCGAGTGCGCCCAGGCGCACGCCCTTAACCAGGCCGCGCGGCTTCAAATCCTTGGCGTCGATGGCCAGCCTGGTATTCGCCAGATCGATGACCAGACGATTGGGTCCGCGCAACAGGAACCACTTGATGTCCGGTTCGCGGTCGAAATCCATGACGATGCGCATCTTGGTGGCATCGCCCGCCATCTTGTAGCCTTTCGCCACCAGTGGCGCGTCGGCGGCATTGGTAACAGGGGAAAGCACCTGCGAAATCGCCACCAGCACCAAGAGACAGAAGGCGCGCAGAATCCGGCTGCCGACACGACATCCCTTGTCTGTGAAGTCTGCCAGTCCCATCTGTCTTCCAGTCGCTCCCGGTTTGGCGCCAGGCGCCTTCTCGTTTCGTCGAAGTGCCGGTTAGGCCGCGAACTCGATTAACGATTGGTATCCAGAGAAGGTTAACCAAGCCTTTTCATGCAAGGTTTGGAACCCAGGCTTACGCTACGGAACTGCTTTTTGCCGGCATCGGAAATCGGGGTTGCCTTCCACCCCGTCAAATCATAAAAGCGATAGTGGATCACTGCAATCCTGGAACCGCCCTCCTCCGCAGCTTCCTGCTACAGGGTCAGATGAAAAGGCGGCTCCTTTCGCTTCAAGCGAAAAGGGTTCAGGTGATTGCGACGAATTTCGCAGGTGTGCTCCCGTGGCGGGGGAATCACCTGCGTGAGGAAAACGGCCGGGTTTGTTCCCGTGCCGGCTCTGTATGAGCAAACAAGCTGGTCCGGTTTCCGGGCTTTGGTTCAAAAGGTTCTGCTGGTGACGATGGCTTCAAGCGCAATCATGGAAAGGTCCGCATCAAACCGCGCCAGTATGGCTGCGGGCGGCACCGCCATGACGCGCAGGCCCCGTCCGGCGGACATTCAGACATCCGGCACCCACACTCCAGACACGCAGCAGCGGGCTTTGCCTTGCAAGCTGCGGCTGACGGCTGCCGGGAGGAAACGAAATAATGCCCAACAAAATGCTGATAGACGCCTCCCACCCGGAGGAAACACGCGTTGTCGTCGTACGCGGTAACCGTATCGAAGAATTCGACTTTGAATCCCAGGACAAGAAGCAGCTCAAAGGAAACATCTACCTCGCCCGCGTAACGCGCGTCGAACCCTCCCTTCAGGCGGCCTTTGTCGAATATGGCGGCAACCGTCACGGTTTTCTCGCCTTCAGTGAAATACACCCCGACTACTACCAGATCCCGGTCGCCGACCGTCAGGCCCTGCTGCGCGCCGAAGCGCAGGAGGCCGAAGACGAAGAGGACGAGGATGGCGAAGGCGATGATCGCCAGAGCCGTGATCGCGGCCGGCGCGGGCGCCGGCGTGGCGGCAAGAGCCGCGACCGCGGTGAGCACAAGCGCGATGCGGGCGAAGCAGGCGAAGGCTCCGGCGAGGCAGGCGAAGGCAGCGACAACGGCGACATCGTTGTCGAGGAGATCTCCCACACATCCGAGATCATCGAACACGCAGCCGATACATCAGAACATTCAGAGCATGCCGATGCGTCCGGCCATGATGAAGGTTCCGGCGAACAGGACGAAACCGAAACCCGCGAGGGCGGCCCGACATCGATCGCCGCCGCGGTCGAAGGCGATGTGATTTCCGAACCCGTCTCGCAGACGGAACAGGGCACTGAAGCAACGTCCGGCGACAATGATCGCGGCATGCTGGAGGAAGTACAGTCCTCGCATCCCGATGACCACGAGATCGAATCGGTCGGCGCCGAGGATGCGCTGGAAGAAGTGCGCAACCGCCGCAAGCCGGTGCGCCGCCAGTACAAGATTCAGGAAGTGATCAAACGCCGGCAGATCCTGCTGGTTCAGGTCGTCAAGGAAGAGCGCGGCAACAAGGGCGCGGCACTGACCACCTATCTGTCGCTTGCCGGCCGCTATTCGGTGCTGATGCCGAACACGGCGCGCGGCGGCGGCATTTCGCGCAAGATCACCAGTGCGGTCGACCGCAAGCGCCTGAAGGAGGTGGTCGCCGATCTCGAAGTGCCGCAAGGCATGGGCGTTATCCTGCGCACCGCCGGCGAGAGCCGCACCAAGGCCGAGATCAAGCGCGACTACGAATATCTGATGCGGCTTTGGGAGAACGTGCGCAATCTCACGCTCCAGTCCACCGCCCCTGCCCTCGTCTACGAGGAAGGCAGCCTGATCAAGCGTTCGGTGCGCGACCTCTACAACAAGGATATCGACGAGATTCTCGTCTCCGGCGAAGAGGGCTACCGCGAGGCCAAGGACTTCATGCGCATGCTGATGCCGAGCCACGCCAAAGTGGTTCAGCCGTTCCGCGACACGACGCCGATCTTCGTGCGCAACGGCATCGAGGCACAGCTCGACCGCATGCTGCAGCCGCAAGTGACGCTGAAGAGCGGCGGCTACATCATCATCAACCAGACCGAGGCGCTGGTCGCCATCGACGTCAATTCGGGTCGCTCCACCAAGGAGCACTCGATCGAGGACACGGCACTCCACACCAATCTGGAAGCGGCCGAGGAAGTCGCGCGTCAGCTGAGGCTTCGCGATCTGGCCGGCCTGATCGTCATCGACTTCATCGACATGGAGGAGAACCGCAACAACCGCTCCGTCGAGAAGCGGCTGAAGGATCACCTCAAGAACGATCGTGCCCGTATCCAGGTCGGCCGCATCTCGCATTTCGGCTTGATGGAGATGTCACGTCAGCGCATCCGCGCCAGCGTGCTGGAATCGACCATGAAGCCCTGCCCGCATTGCGGCGGCACCGGCCATGTGCGCTCCGATTCTTCGGTCGCGCTGATGGTGGTGCGGGCGATCGAGGAATTCCTGCTCAAGGATTCGCGCAGCCACATCACGGTGCGGACGCCGGCGGCGACCGCGCTCTACGTGCTCAACCACAAGCGCGGCACACTGGTGGAACTCGAAAGCCGCTTCGGCCTGACCATCACCATCGAGGCCGATGATACGGTTGGCGCGCAGCACTATGCGATCTTCCGCGGCGCTCTGGCCGAAAAGCCGGAAGGCTTTGTCGAGGCGCGTAGCTTTCCGGCCTATGTCGAGCCGGACGAGCCCGAGGACGAGATTGTCGTCGTCGAGGAAGACGAAGAGGTATCGGTCCAGGCCGAGCAGCCGCGCCAGCAGCCGCAGCAAAACCAGCAGCCGCGGCCTGCCGTTGGCGAGGACGGCGAAGGCCGCGACCGCAAGCGCCGCAAGCGTCGCAGACGTCGCGGCGGCAGGGACCGCGATCGCGAACATGGCGCCCCGGCGGACGGCTCATCCGTCTCCGCTCCGGCCGGCGATTTCGCCGGCTCGGCTGACGATGACGACGGCGAAGCCGACGACGCCGCTCCGATCGCTGCCGGCGCCTCTGACGAGGCGGCGCAGGCTTCGGATGACAGCCAGGGCAAGAAGCGCCGGCGTGGCAAGCGTGGCGGCAAGCGCAATCGCCGTGAAGACGGCGAAGGCGAGACCGAGGCAAGTGCCGGCGAAACGACCGAGGCTTCCGAGGCTGATGCTTCCGAAAGCGAGCCTGCCTCGATCGAGCCGGTGGCCGTTGCCGTGGCGGAAGAGCCTGTGGCTGCTGTGAGCGAAGAGGTGCCGAGCACCGAAAAGCCCAAGAAGCCGCGTCGCGCAGCCAAGCCGAAGAAGGCAGCCGCCGAGGCCGTCGCCGAAACGTCTGTCGTCGAAGCGGCCGCGGAAACGCCGGTCGAGGCTCCGGTGGCTGTTGCCGAGGAAACAGTGGCTGCTGCCGTCGCGGAAGAGCCTGCAAAGGCCCGACCGTCACGACGCAAGCCGGCGGCCATCGATGCACCTGTCGTGCCGGTGGTTTCCTCGACCGTCGCCACCGAGCCGGAAGCCAAGACCGAAGAAAAGCCGAAGCGCGCCGGCTGGTGGCAGCGGAAGGGCTTTTTCTAGGCTTTTCAACTGATTGAAGTGATTTTTTGAAAGAAATCCCGCGCCGATCGAAAGACGGTGCGGGATTTTTCATATCTGGCGTTGCAACAGGTCGCGAAATTATGGCGCGAAGATCGACCAGTTCATCATCCTGGCCAGCTTCTCCAGCGCGATCGACCCCAGTTTGGAATTGCCGTTGGCGTTGAGACCCGGCGACCAGACGGCAAGCGAGGCGACGCCCGGCACGATGCCCAATATGCCACCGCCGACGCCGCTTTTTCCCGGAATGCCGACACGGAAGGCGAAATCGCCGGAGCCGTCATAGTGGCCGCAGGTCAGCATCATGGCGCCGATGCGCCGCGCCCGTTCGGCCGACACCACGGTATGCCCGGTCGCTGGATTCTTGCCGCCATTGGCGAGGAAGCGGCCCGCCATCGCCAGCTGCCGGCAACTCATGGCGATGGCGCAATGGTGGAAATAGACGCCGAGCGCCAGTTCCGGCGCATGATGAAGATTGCCGAAGGATTTCATGTAGTTGGCGAGCGCGAAATTGCGATAGCCGGTGGCCCGTTCGGAGGCGGCGACCTCGCGGTCGATGATGATGGTCTCGTCGTCGGCGAGGAACTGGATGAAGCGCAGAATCTCACCGATCGCCTCGCGCGGCTGGTGGCCGGCAAGCAGAATGTCGGAAATGACAATGGCACCGGCGTTGATGAACGGATTGCGCGGAATGCCGTTCTCATGCTCGAGCTGGACGATCGAGTTGAACGGATTGCCCGAAGGCTCGCGCCCTACCCGTTTCCACAGCGCGTCGCCGACATTGCCGAGCGCCAGCGTCAGCGTAAAAACCTTCGAAATGCTCTGGATCGAGAACGCCTGATCGGCATCACCGGCCATCAGCATGCGGCCGTCATTGGTGACGGCAGCGATGCCGAATTTCCTTGGATCGACCTTCCCCAGTTGGGGAATATAGGTCGCGACATCGCCGCGATCGCTCCGCTCGGCCATTTCGGCGGTGACTTCGGCCAGCGCCAGCTCGAGTTCCGGCATGGTGCTACCTCAACCAGCGTTCGATGCGCGCCATTGCCTCGACCATGTCGTCATGGCTGCCGGCATAGGAAAACCGCATGGTGCGATGCCCCGCCTTGGTGTCGAAGTCGCGGCCGGGCGTCGCCGCAACATGCGCCTCGGCCAGCATCTTGCGGGCAAAGGCCATGCTGTCATTGGTGTGCCTGACGACATCGCAAAAGGCATAGAATGCGCCGTCCATGGGCGCCGCCAGCGGAAAGCCGAGTTCCGGCAGACGTTTCATCAGCAGTTCGCGATTCCAGGCGTAGCGGCCCTTGACCGCTTCCAGCTCTTCGGTCGCGGCAAAAGCCTCGATCGCGGCGATCTGCGACAGTTCCGGCGTCGAGATGTAGAGGCTCTGGGCAATGCGTTCGACTGGCCGCACCAGCTCTTCCGGCAACACCATCCAGCCGATTCGCCAGCCGGTCATGCAGTAGTATTTCGAGAACGAGTTGATCACCGTCACGCTGTTGCCGAAGGCGAGTGCCGTGGTGTCCGGGGCGCCATAGGCCAGCCGGTGGTAGATCTCGTCGGAAATGACGGCGATGCCCAGCGTCTCCGCTGTATTGACCAGCGCCGAAAGCTCGTCGGCCGGTATGACCGCGCCGGTCGGATTGGCCGGACTTGCAAACAGGACGCCCTTCAGCTGCTTCTCGCGATGCGCTGTCTCCAGATGACCGCTATGCAGATAGGCTGCGTCGCCGAGCTCGATCTCGACAACATCGATGCCGAGCGCCGCCATGATGTTACGATAGGCAGGGTAACCGGGTGCTGCGATGGCGACGCGGTCGCCCGGATCGAACATCGCCAGGAAAGCGAGATTGAAGGCCGCAGACGATCCCGTGGTCACCGCGATCCGGCCGGGCTCGATTTCAAGCCGATAGTGATCCGCGTAATGCTCCGCGATCGCCTTGCGCAGACCGGCCAGACCCAGCGTGTCGGTGTAGCCAATGCGGCCGTGCTCCAAGGCCTTGGCCGCGGCGGCGCGAACCCGTGGGGGCGCCGGATCGGAGGGCTGGCCGACCGCCATGGAAATCACCGGCACGCCCTGGGCTTTCAGCCGGTTCGCTTCGGCCAGCACATCCATGGCGTGGAACGGCTCGACATTGCCGCGACGTGAGAGCGAAACGACCATTTTATCCCTATCCCGACGGTTGGGCACGCCATGCCCTCGAATACATGCGCCGCACAAATGCCCGATTGATGTGAGGATCACAAGTTGAGGAAGTTTCCGGCGCCGACTTTTCATCTTTCGCCCGCTCGTCTACCAGTGGACATCATGTTGAGCCGACCCAGATCGACGATTGTCCGGATTGCGCGTGTTTTCACGACGCTTTCGCTTGGCATCACGGTTGCGGTGACGAGTTCGGCCACCGCCTTTGCCCAAAACGTGCCTGTGGTACGCGATGCCGAGATCGAGGCTCTGGTGCGCGACTACGCACGGCCGATCTTCAAGGCGGCGGGGCTCGCGAATGACGGCATAGACATCGTGCTGGTCAACGATTCCAGCTTCAACGCTTTCGTCACCGGGCGCCGGCTGTTCATCAACACCGGCGCGCTGATGACGGCCGAAACGCCCAACGAGATCATCGGCGTCATCGCGCACGAGGCCGGCCATATCGCCGGCGGCCACCAGCAGAAACTGCGTGACCAGCTTGAGCGCGCCAAGACGATGGCGATCATCTCGACCTTGCTTGGTGCCGGCGCCATCGTCGCCGGTGCGACCACCAGCAACCGCGGCCTCGCCGGCGCCGGCGTGGGCGTAGCCGCCGGCGGTGGCGAGATGGCACAGCGCAGTATCCTCGCCTACCAGCGCACCGAAGAGATAACGGCCGACCGCTCCGCCATCACCTATCTCAACGCCACCGGCCAGTCCGGCATGGGCATGCTGAAGACGTTCCGCCGGTTCCAGACCGCGCTGTCTCTGTCGGGTGCGCAAATCGATCCTTACCGGATCAGCCACCCGATGCCGCAAGAGCGCATCGCCAATCTCGAAGTGCTGGTGCAGCAGAGCTCCAACGTCGACAAGATCGACCCGCCGACGCTGCAGCAGCGCCATGACATGATGCGGGTGAAGATCGCCGTCTACATGGAAGGCCAGGCCGCTGCAGCCCGGCTGATGCAGAAAATGAGAGGCAGCCTCGCCGGGCAGTATGGCGACGCCCAGTCGACCTACCTTTACGGCGACATCGCCGGCGCACTCGCCAAGACCAACGCCCTGATCAAGGCGCAGCCCAAGAACCCCTATTTCCAGGAGCTGCGCGGCGACATCTTGATGAAGGCGAACAAGCCCAAGGACGCGGCCGAAGCCTACGCCAAGGCGGTCAGCCTCGATCCGGTGCGGTCCGGTTTGCTGCCTGTCTCGCTTGGCCAGGCGCTGATGGCGGTCGGCACGCCCGACTCGCTGAAGAAGGCCGTCGTACAGATCAACAATGGTCTTGGGCGCGACAAGGAAAATTCCGAGGGGTATCGTTACCTGGCGCAGGCTTACGGCGAGTTGGGTGACATACCGGGCGCCGAGCTTGCCACCGCCGAAGGTCATTTCTATTCCGGCAACTACAAGGATGCTAAGATCTTCGCCATGCGGGCGCAGCAGGAGCTGAAACGCGGCGAACCGCGCTGGATACGCGCCCAGGACATCATAAACTACAAGTCGTCAAGCAAGATCTAGTGAACCTACCGGCCACGCGCTGCGACACAGCCAGACCGAAAGACAGGCAAAAGGAACGAGAACGATGAAAAAGGCACTGCTGCTGAGCACCACGGGGATCGCTGTAGCCCTTGCCATGCTGGCTTTCGGTTTCGTCGCCGGCAGCCCACAGATTGCCAAGGCCGGCACAACGCAGCCTGTCGAGACGGCTCAGCCTGTCCAGACGGCTCAGCCTGTCCAGACGGCAGGGGCCGACACGAAGGCGGCCGATACCAAGATCGACCGCACCGAGGTCGAAGGGATCATCCGCGACTACCTCTTGAAGAACCCGGAAGTGCTGCTCGAAGTGCAGGATGCGCTCGAGGCCAAGCAGAAGGAAGAGCAGCGGCTCGCCGCGCTTGGCGTCATCAAGAACGCCAAGGACCAGATCTTCAACTCTACCTTCGATGGAGTCGTCGGCAACCCGAACGGCAAGGTGACCATCGTCGAGTTCTACGACTACAATTGCGGCTTCTGCAAACGCGCCATCGAGGACATGCGGGCGCTGACAAAGGCGGATCCGGATCTGCGCTTCGTGCTCAAGGAATTCCCGATCCTCGGCCCGGATTCGCAGAAGGCGAGCGTCGTCTCGATGGCCTTCCACATGATGAAGCCGGAAAAATACGGCGAATTCCACAATGCTTTGCTCGGCGGCCAGGGGCGCGCCACCGAGGCAATGGCGATCAAGATCGCGCTTTCGCTCGGCGCCGACGAAGCGACTTTGCGCGAGAAGATGAAGGATCCGTCGATCACCGAGGCCTTCTCCAAGACCTACGATCTTGCCAACAAGCTGTCGATCACCGGAACCCCGTCCTACGTCGTCGGCAACGAGGTCGTGTTCGGAGCTCTCGGGCAGGACGTGCTGGCGAACAAGATCGAGGCGGCGAAAGCCGCGCTTTGACCAGGAGGGGGTTTTCTTCACGGGTGCATTTCGGCCTGTTGTGGACAGTGAAAGAACGCACTTGCGCTCTTTTCGCGGACGGCTATGCCCGGTATAGAGGCCCAGCGCGCCGGTTTGATACCGGCGCCGGAAAAGGTCGGCTTTTTTGAAAACTGTTTTCGTCCTGAACGGTCCCAATCTCAACGCGCTCGGCAAGCGCGAGCCGGGCATCTATGGCGGCAAGACGCTTGCCGCGATTGCCGACGACTGCAAGCAGGCCGGCGCGTCGCTTGGACTCGAGATCGATTTCCGCCAGTCGAACCATGAGGGCGATCTTGTCGACTGGATCCAGGAAGCCGGCGACAAGGCCGCCGGCATCGTCATCAATCCAGGCGCCTACAGCCACACCTCGATCGCGATCCATGACGCCATCCGTTCGGTCGCGCCGCTGCCGGTCGCAGAAGTTCACCTTTCCAACATCCATGCGCGGGAATCATTCCGCCACGTCTCCATGGTCGCGCCGGTCGCCGTCGGCATGATCTGTGGCTTTGGGCCGCTCGGCTACACGCTGGCGCTGCAGGCGCTGGCCGCACGCCTATGACCGGCCAACAAACAGAAGGCTCGAAAATGTCGATAAAGAAGACCGGTGTTGACCAGCAACTGATCCGCGACCTGGCGGGCATACTGAACGACACCAACCTGACCGAGATCGAGGTTGAACTGGGCGACCTGAAGGTGCGCGTGTCGCGGCAGGCGCCTGCCGTCCACGCGATTGCGGCGCCCCAACCCACCTATGCGCCAGCTGCCGCCCAAACCGCTGCAGCGGCAGCGCCGGCTGTTGTCGATGTGTCGAAGAACGCGGTCACCTCGCCGATGGTCGGCACCGCCTATCTGGCGCCCTCGCCCGACGCCAAGGCGTTCATCGAGGTCGGCCAGAAGGTCAAGGAAGGCCAGACGCTGCTGATCATCGAGGCGATGAAGACGATGAACCAGATCCCCTCGCCGCGCGCCGGCACGGTGACGGCGATTCTGTTCGAGGACGCGACGCCGGTCGAATACGGCATGCCGCTCGTCGTGATCGAGTAGAGCGGGCCGGATGTTTCAAAAAATCCTCATCGCCAATCGCGGCGAAATCGCGCTTCGGGTGCTGCGCGCCTGCAAGGAACTCGGCATCCAGACGGTGGTGGTGCATTCGACCGCCGACGCCGACGCCATGCATGTACGTCTTGCCGACGAAAGCGTCTGCATCGGGCCGCCGCCGTCGCGCGACAGCTATCTCAACATCCATCAGATCGTCGCGGCCTGCGAGATCACCGGCGCCGACGCCGTACACCCAGGCTACGGCTTCCTGTCCGAGAACGCCAAGTTCGCCGACATATTGGCGGCGCACAACATCACCTTCATCGGCCCGTCCGGCGACCATATCCGCATAATGGGCGACAAGATCGAGGCCAAGCGCACCGCCAAGCGCCTGGGTATCCCGGTGGTGCCCGGCTCGGACGGCGCCGTCACCGATCAAAAGGAAGCCAGGCGCATTGCCGCCGAGATCGGCTATCCCGTGATCATCAAGGCATCGGCTGGCGGTGGCGGGCGCGGCATGAAGGTTGCCCTTACCGAGGCTGACCTTGAGATTGCCTTGCAGACAGCGAGCACGGAAGCCGGCGCGGCGTTCGGCGACGATGCCGTCTATATCGAAAAATACCTGGAAAAGCCGCGCCACATCGAGGTGCAGGTGTTCGGCGACGGCTTCGGCCGCGGGGTGCATTTCGGCGAGCGCGACTGTTCGCTGCAACGCCGCCATCAAAAAGTCTGGGAAGAGGCGCCCTCACCGGCGCTCAACGCCGAGGAACGCGCCCGCATCGGCGGTATCTGCGCCAAGGCCATTGCCGATCTCGGCTATTCCGGCGCCGGCACGATCGAGTTCCTCTACGAGAATGGCGAGTTCTATTTCATCGAGATGAACACGCGCCTGCAGGTCGAGCATCCGGTGACGGAAGCGATCACCGGCATCGATCTCGTGCATGAGCAGATCCGCGTCGCATCCGGCGGCGGTCTCTCGGTGAAGCAGGAAGACATCAAGTTCAATGGCCACGCCATCGAATGCCGCATCAATGCCGAGGATCCGCGCACCTTCACCCCTTCGCCCGGCACGATCACGCATTTCCACACGCCAGGCGGTCTCGGCATCCGCGTCGATTCCGGCGTCTATTCCGGCTACAAGATCCCTCCCTACTACGACAGCCTGATCGGCAAGCTGATCGTGCACGGGCGCAACCGCGTCGAATGCATGATGCGGCTGCGCCGGGCGCTGGATGAATTCGTCGTCGACGGGATCAAGACGACGTTGCCGCTGTTTCGCGATCTGGTCGGCAATGCCGACATCGCCAATGGCGACTATGACATCCATTGGCTGGAAAAATACCTGGCCGGGGAAGAGTAGTCCGGGGACGCGATGACCCGCCCCTACGCGCCCGGCTATCGCATCCCCACCGACCTCCTGCTCAAGGCATACGCCTCGGGCGTCTTCCCGATGGCCGAAAGCGCCGGCGACCCAGAAGTGTTCTGGGTGCGGCCGGAGACGCGCGGCATCATCCCGCTCGACGGCTTCCACACGCCCAAAAGCTTGAGGAAGGTGATCCGCAAAAACCTGTTCGACATCCGTTTCGACTTCGATTTCGAGGCGACGATCGACGGCTGCGCCGAAAAACGCGAGGAGCGCCGCTCGACCTGGATCAACGCGCCGATCCGCGAGGCCTATGTGCGACTACATCGCATGGGCCATTGCCATTCAGTAGAGGCTTGGCATGAGGACAAGTTGGTCGGCGGCCTCTATGGCGTGTCGCTCGGACGGGTGTTCTTCGGCGAAAGCATGTTTTCCAAGGCGACGGATGCATCGAAGACCTGCCTCGTGCATCTCGTCGAGCGCTTGAAGGCACGCGGCTTCGCTCTACTTGATACGCAGTTCACCACCGAGCATCTCAAGCGCTTCGGCGCTGTCGATGTGCCACGCGGCAAGTACGAGAAAATGCTCGCCGATGCGTTGAAGGGTGAAGCGGTCTTCTTTCCGTGACTGGAGAGCTTCGATGTCGAGCGAAAACCACCTTCGAGCGGATATGCAGCCAATTGTTCAAGCGCTGATCGAAGAGGGCAGAGACGTCACAATGGGTCAGCTCGACCAACTGCTTCCCAAGCGGGAATTCAGTTCCACCGAGATCGAAGACATAATGGCTGCTCTCTCCGAGCACGGTATATCCATCACCGAGTAAGCGATCCGTCTGACCAGCCAGATGATCAGCTCTTCGCTGCAGTCTCCAGCGGCGTCTGCGAATGGAACATCATCTTCCAGCCGTTGACGCGATGGACATAGCCGGTGCTGACCAGCGCCGCATAGGGCTCGCCATTCTCCCGCGTCGCATGCGCCTCATAGGTCAGCATGATGATGTCGCTGCCGGGCTCGATTATCCCCTTGAGGTCTATCTTCAGGTCGCGCCAGCGGTTGGGCTTGGTTGCGGTCTTGGCCAAGTCCGCATTGTCCATTGCCTGTGCCATCTTCGGAAAGGCCACCAAGCATTCCGTGTCGGCATTGGCCGCGTAGTAGGCCGCATCACCTGTCCAGAACCCTTTTTCGAGTTCGAGCAACTCTTTCTTGCTCGCCGTGATCCGCTTGCTGTCTGACATCGAAATATCCTCCGGGCGCATCGATGCGCGGTGTCAGTGGCCCAACGTATGGTGGCCACGACGGTTCCAAGAGGGATCAGTTGGTGCCGGTGGTGTCGTCCGGTACCGTGGGATCGGGCTGGTCAACATCCGGGCTGGCCGCGGGCTTCGGCTTGCCGGCGGCTGCTTTGGTCGCGGCGGGCTTCGGAGCATCAGCCTTGGTGGCGCCGGCTTTGGTCGCGTCTGGCGCCGGCACATCCGACTTCTGCTTGCATTCCTTCAGCCAGACGTCATAGACGGCATGTTCGACGGCGTTGAGCCCGGGGCTTTCGGCGAACATCCAGCCGGTGAAGATGCGGCGGATCTTGCGGTCGAGCGTGATCTCGTCGACCTCGACGAAGGAATCGGTCTTCGGCTCCTCTGTCTGCGGCCGGGAATAGCAGACGCGCGGCGTCACCTGCAAAGCACCGAACTGCACCGTCTCGTCGATATAGACGTCGAAGGTGATGATACGGCCAGTGATCTTGTCGATGCCGGCGAACTCGGCAACCGGGTTGGTGATGCGATCCGATCCAGCTGACGCCGCCGGTGCGGGTGCAGCCGGTGTGGGCGAAGCGGCAAAGGCGGCGGTGCTGATGGCGAGGCTGGCGGCTAGCGTCAGACCGCCCGTCGATATCAGGTTGAAAAAGCTCATATAGGGGTACCGGTGGTTCGCGCCCGGGTGATTCCGTCGATCGCCAAGGCTAGTCGCCGTTTTCTGATCAGCAAGCAGCTAAACACCAATTGTGGCGATAAAGGACCGGCCTGCACTTCGTGCTGTGACAAGTCGGGGCGCCCTTACATCCAGGGGCCGTTATGACCCGGGCGTCCAGGCGTCATAGTCACCCGTGACCTGCGGGCGATGCTGATTGGTCAGCACCGAACCTTTCGGGCGATAGGCCGCCGGCGTGCCGGTCAGATTGGGCTGATGCGACTTCTGCCATTCCCGCGGCTTGTAGTCTTCGCTCGGCGGCGCGACGTCGACACGGTGATGCATCCAGCCGTGCCAGCCAGGCGGAATGGCCGAAGCTTCGGAATAGTCGCGGTAGATGACCCAGCGCCGCGTGCGGCCCTCCGAATCGATACCGCCTTCGTAATAGACATTGCCGACCTCGTCCTGGCCGACCCTCTTGCCGTACCGCCAGGTGTGCAGGCGTGTTCCCAGCGTCTGGCTGTTCCACCAGGTGAAAAACTGCGTCAGGAAAGTCTTCATCTCAGAACCCTCGCGCTGGCGGCGCTGCTTCCTGCTTATGGCGTCAGGCCTTCGGGAAGGCAAGGGTTTTGCCGCAGGGAGCGCGCAAATGGCGCGCCAGGCACCCGACACAAGCCTGTGATCCCGAGAGGCGGCAGGATGCACGCTTGCCAAGCCTTTCGGCTCTTTCTAAAGCTCAGCGCGCCCATGCGGATATCCAATCCAGCCATGGGCCGAAGGAGGTGACGATTGGCCACAAAATTGCCGACCACCGACATTCGCATCGGCACCGAGCTGATTCGCCGCCGCAAGAGCGGTATCCCGTTGGTTTGCCTGACGGCCTACACCTATCCGGTCGCTCGCCTGCTCGATCCGCATGTCGACCTGCTGTTGGTCGGAGACAGCGTCGCCATGGTGCTGCATGGCCATGAGACGACACTTGGCGCCACGCTCGAGATGATGATCGCACATGGGCAAGCCGTGATGCGCGGCTCGGCCAGGGCCTGTGTGGTCGTCGACATGCCGGCCGGCAGCTATGAGGATTCGGCTGATCAGGCCGTAACCTCGGCGCGGCGCATCGTTGGCGAGAGCGGCTGCCAGGCGGTGAAGCTCGAAGGCGGCGTCGACATGGCCGGTCAGATCGCGGCGATCGTGGCCGCCGGCATTCCGGTGATGGGCCATATCGGCCTGCTGCCGCAATCGGTGGAGAAGGATGGCGGCTACAAGATCAAGGGCCGCACGGACGAGGCTATCGCGGCGCTGATGGCCGACGCGTTCGCCGTTGAAAAAGCCGGCGCGTTCTCCGTGGTCATCGAGGGCACCATCGAGGCGGTCGCTGCCGACATCACACGCCGCATCGCCATCCCGACCATCGGCATCGGCGCCAGCGGCGACTGCGATGGCCAGATCCTGGTCATCGACGACATGGTTGGGCTGACCGTCGACCGCGTGCCGAAATTCGTCAAGGAATACGCCGATCTGCGCGGCGTGATCGCGCACGCAGCCGAGCGCTACGCATCGGAGGTGCGAAGCCGGACTTTCCCCGGCCCCGCCCATGTATTTTCAGGCTCAAAAGTCTTTTCGGGCACCAATGGCGGAGATGAGGCATGAGTCGGCCTGAGGTCGTCGATAGCGTCGCCGCACTTCGTGCCGATATCCGGGACTGGCGGCGCGATGGCCTGCGCGTCGCCATGGTGCCAACCATGGGCGCTCTGCATGAGGGACATCTCTCCCTGATCAGGATCGCCAGGGAAAAAGCCGAACGTTGCGTGGTGTCGATCTTCGTCAACCCGACGCAGTTCGCGCCGAGCGAGGATCTCGACAAGTACCCACGCCAGCTCGCACGCGACCTGGATATGCTGGCGACGGTCAACGCCGATCTTGCCTTCACGCCGGCGGTTGGCGCGATGTATCCCGCCGGCTTTGCCACGGGGATTTCGGTCGGCGGGCCGTCCGCCGGGCTCGAATCGGACTTCCGCCCGACCTTTTTCGAAGGCGTCGCTACCGTGGTGGCCAAGCTTTTTCTGCAGGCGACGCCCGACTATGCGGTCTTTGGCGAGAAGGATTACCAGCAGCTTTGCGTCGTCAGGCAGCTATGCCGCGACCTTGACCTGCCTGTCGAGATCATCGGCGCACCGACCATACGCGACGCGCATGGCCTCGCCATGTCGTCTCGCAACGCCTATCTCGGCGAAGCCGAACTCGCGGTTGCCCGTCAGCTCAACGTGATCCTGCACAAGGCGGCGGCGGCACTGGCGTCAGGCGCACACCAAGATGACGCGACCGGTGAGGCCGGCCGCGCCCTGATCGCCGCCGGCTTCCAGAAAATCGACTATGTCGAGGCTCGCGAAAGCCTGACGCTGGCGCCTTGGCGCCGCGACCGCGTGGGGCGCCTGCTCGCCGCTGCCTGGCTTGGCAAGACGCGACTGATCGACAATGTGGAAGTTCCCGTCGCCTGAGCGGCTTGGGCTACGCCACGCTTTGTCCCCTGGCGCGTCATCCATCCGAGATTTCCGGCACGCGCTTACTCCTCAGTCGGCATATGCAGGTACATCGACTGGATGCCGACCCGGCCCGGGCCGGTGAAGCGGTTGACGATAAAATTCATGTTGGCGCCGAAGAAGCCGCTCGACAGGCGGTCGATCTTGGTTTCCATCCTGACCGAGACATCCTTGAACAGCCAGCCACCCGGCTCGATGTCGATGGTCTCGCCGGCGGCAAGCGTTTTCTCGAACACATTGCCGTAGCCGTGCAGCCAGACGATGCCGTCGCCGCTATCGCCGCGAAAACGGTCGATGAAGAAGCCGCTCTGGCCAAACAGCATCGTCGCCAGGCCACGCACGCGCTCGAACGTATAGTCGACATTGCCGGTGGCGGCGAGAAACTGGTGTTCGCGCACCTGGATCTCCTCGCCGCGACTGAGATGGATCGGCACGATGTGGCCAGGTCCATCGCGGCTGAAGGCGATGATGCCCGCCCCCGACGCCTCGGTGACGAAGATCTGCATGCCGGCCATCATGCGTTTCAGCGCGCCTTTCAGCGATTTCAGGCCGATGGTGATGGTGGAGTTCTTCCACAACAGGATGTGGTGTTCGAAATAGACGGGCATTTGCGTCACATCGACCGAAAGCACGGGCACCAGTTCGCCCGCTATGTGGTAGGTGACGCCACCAAAGGTTTCATCCGACACCTGTGTCGGCATCAGTTCCGGCAAGCTTGGCATGGTTTCCCCCTCGCCGCCTTGCGCGCCAGCCCATTCCGGCTTCCGCACGGTCAGCTGCAGCAGCTTGGTGTGTGACCCCTGGGCCGTCAAACGAAAACGACCCCTTGCCGCACCGCTCGCGCGAAGGTGATCCAGACAGGTGCGCCGAAGCGATCAGCCGGCAAGCGGCCGGCGATAGACCAGGGTTGGCTCGCCGGGGGCAGCGGTGTGCTCACCGGCGGCGCCGGTTCGCACGAAGCCGTTGGCTTCGTAGAAGGCGATGGCGCGCGTGTTCCGCGCTTCCACTTCCAGACGGATGGCGTTGGCCTCTGGAAAACTTTCGATGATCTCGTCGAGGAGCATGCCGCCGATGCCCCGCCCCTGCAGGCTGGGCAGCACGTAAAGCTGCCGCAGGACAACCGTCTTGCCGCCGTCGATGCCTTCGGCGAAAGCCACGCCGCTAATACGCTTGCCGTCGTCGGCGACGAGGAAGTCGCTGTTCGGCTTGATCAGCCGCGCCTTCAGCGAGGCGATCGAATGCCATTCGTCGGTGATCTCGGTGACCTTGGCGGCGCCGTAGATGGCGTCATAGGTCGCATGCCAGGTTTCGACCAGTACTGCTCGAATTGCATCAAGGTCACGTTCGCCTGCAGTGCGGACGAACATGGCCTTACTCGATGCCGAGCTTGGCCTTGACGAGGTCGTTGACCGCCTGCGGATTGGCCTTGCCGCCGGTCGCCTTCATCACCTGGCCGACGAACCAACCGGCCATGGTCGGCTTGGCGCGCGCCTGTTCGACCTTGTCTGGATTTGCCGCGATCACCTCGTCGACCGCCTTTTCGATGGCGCCGGTGTCGGTGACCTGCTTCAAGCCACGGCTTTCGACCAACTGGCGCGGATCGCCGCCTTCATTCCAGACGATCTCGAACAGGTCCTTGGCGATCTTGCCGGAGATGGTACCATCCTTGATCAGGTCGATGACCGCGCCGAGCTGATCGGGCGAAATCGGAGCATTTTCAATATCCTTGCCAGCCTTGTTCAATTGACCGAGCAGATCGTTGATGACCCAGTTGGCGGCGAGCTTGCCGTCGCGGCCGGCGGCCACCTTCTCGAAATAGTCGGCGATCGACTTTTCCGACACCAGGATCGAAGCGTCGTAGGTCGAGAGACCCAGCGAGGAGATCAGCCGCGCCTTCTTGTCATCGGGCAGTTCCGGCAGTCCTGTGGCCAAAGCATCGACATAGGCCTGGTCGAATTCCAGCGGCAGAAGGTCGGGATCGGGGAAATAGCGGTAGTCGTGAGCTTCTTCCTTCGAGCGCATGGAGCGCGTCTCGCCCTTGACGGCATCGTACAGCCGCGTCTCCTGGTCGATCTTGCCGCCGTCCTCCAGGATGGCGATCTGACGGCGCGCCTCATAGTCGATCGCCTGGCCGATGAAGCGGATCGAGTTCATGTTCTTGATCTCGCAGCGTGTGCCGAACTCGCCACCGGGCCGGCGTACCGAGACGTTGACGTCGGCGCGCAGCGAGCCTTCATCCATGTTGCCGTCGCAAGTGCCGAGATAGCGCATGATTGTGCGCAGCTTGGTGACATAGGCCTTGGCCTCATCGCCGGAACGCAAGTCAGGCTTGGAGACGATCTCCATCAGCGCCACGCCGGAGCGGTTGAGGTCTACATAGGACATGGTCGGATGCTGGTCGTGCATCGACTTGCCGGCATCCTGTTCCAGATGCAGCCGCTCAATGCCGACCTCGATGTCCTCGAACTCACCCTGACGGTCGGGGCCGACCGACACAATCACAGTACCCTCGCCGACGATTGGCTGCTTGAACTGCGAAATCTGGTAGCCCTGCGGCAGGTCGGGATAAAAATAGTTCTTCCGGTCGAAAACCGACTTGTGGTTGATCTGCGCCTTCAGGCCAAGGCCGGTGCGGATCGCCTGCTTGACGCATTCCTCGTTGATGACCGGCAGCATGCCCGGCATTGCCGCATCGACCAGGCTGACATTGGCATTGGGGGCCGCACCGAAGGCGGTCGAGGCGCCGGAGAACAATTTTGCTTCCGAGATGACCTGCGCGTGCACTTCGAGCCCGATGATGATTTCCCAGTCGCCGGTGGCGCCGGGGATCAGGCGTTTTGCGTCGGGCGTGCGGGTATCGATGAGGGACATGACGGCCTACATATTGAAAGTGCTGAGTATGCGCGAATGCATATTCTGGTGTGCATTCTCGCTAGTGCAAACCGCCAAAAGAGACAAGCGCAAAGCCACGGACTGGCCTTTTCAGCCGCTTTCGCCTATAGGACGCCGATCCCAATGGAGAGTGGATGTCCACTTACGCTCAGTCCCGGTAAGGCCCTGACCTCGTAGCGAGGCAGGGCAGAAAACCTGAAACCCCGTGCCGCGAAGCTTTCGCGGCGGCGGTATTTTCTGTTTTCCCGGAAACTCTCCCAATGGATATTTCGCGCACTGAACAGCGCATCCTGCACCTGCTTGCGCAGGGCGGACGCATTGAAATCGAAAAGAACCAAAAGAAACGGATCGCCTCCGTCAAATGCCTGACCCGCGATGGCTGGCATCATCCCGGCGTCGATCTCGATCTGTTTCGAAAGCTGAAACGCAAGAAGGCGGTTTCGTCGTCGGGCGGCGGTGCCTACCGCATCACCAGGCGCGGACTCGAACTCGTCCGCTCCGAACTCGACAACAGATAGAAATGGGTCCGCCGGTCGGGTCTCCGGCCGGCGGTTCCTTCACCACTCAGGCGGTGGCGATGTAGGCCCTGATCTCGTCCGCCTCGCGTTCGACATCCTCGATGCGTCGCTTGACCACGTCGCCGATGGAGACGATGCCATCGAGCAGGCCGTCCTTTTCCACCGGCAGATGGCGGAACCGGCCCCTGGTCATGATCTCCATGACCTCGTTGACGGTGTGGTTCTCATTGCAGATCTTCACCTTCGGCGTCATTGCCGAACGCACGGCTATATCGAGCGCGGCACCGCCTTCCTTGGCGACGACCCGCACGATGTCGCGTTCCGACAGGATGCCGACGATCTTGCGATCACCGTTTGTGATGACCAGCGCACCGATCTTGTGTTCGGCCAAGATGCGGATGGCTTCGCTGAGCTTTTCGTTCGGCCCGAGCGTCAACACGTCGTGGCCTTTTCTTTCCAGAATTGCCTTAACCGTCATGGCGTCCTCCTCTGCTTTTGCCTGCCGGTTCCTGCCCTGACCGGCTTTCACATGAGAGTGAACATCGTGCGCCGTGATCGGTTGCATTTCAAGTGCGGCGGTCGGGGGTTTCCCACTCGGGCGGCTGCCATCGCCTGTCGAACCAGCGCAGGCCAAAGAAGCCGGCGACAAAGCCGCCAATATGGGCCTCCCAGGCGATTTGTCCGTCTACTCCAGGGGCAAAGCCGAGCAAGCCGGTGGCGAGGTTGATGATCATCCACACGGCGAGGAAGATCACGACGCCGCGCAAACGCAAGACAATCGCGATCGGCAGCACAGGACCAGCGAAGGCCGCCTTGCCGGCCGACCGGTCGGTGCGGAAACCGAAACGCGCCGCGGCCCCCATCATACCCGATATGGCGCCGGAGGCGCCGACCAGCGGCGCTTCACCGTATGGGTGCATGGCCCAGAAGAGCGCGACGGAAGCCAGTCCGGTGAAAGCGAAGAACAAGGCGAACCAGAATGCACCGAGGCGATTGGCCAGAGGCGAGCCAAAGGCGGCCAGCCAGACCATGTTGATGGCAATATGGGCAAAACCGCCATGCATGAAGGCATAGGTGAAGGGCCGCGTGAACAGGAGCCAGTCGAAGCCGTATTGTCCGGTGTAGAGGACGGGGATGAAGGCTCCGTCATAGAGCAGCGTCATCTGCTGTGCGTCGGTGAGCACATATTGCTGCAGCAGGAAGACGGCCGCGCAAATGCCGATCACCGCCAGGATGATCGGCGGCAGATTGAACACCGGCTCGCGCGCTGGCGGCGGCATGTTTTCGACCTGTTCGGCGTCGGAAGGATCTTGCGGTTCGCTCATCTGCAATGGCAACTCGATGCTGGTTCGATCTGGGCTGGTTCGATCCAGCGAGCATCTAGAGCACGGTCATTGGAACCGCAAACGGCGAATCGCCCCAGCGCGAATCAAAAAAGAAGCCGTCCAAGGTTTCCCTTGAACGGCCGGTCGAGCCCCCTGCTCCCCTAAAACTCTGACTGAAGTGCTGCCGATCGTCGCGAAACGACCGCTTCTGGAGTGGTTTTGGTGTGCCACGGGGCGCCCTCGGGCGCAACGTAAACCAGTTGTTAACCTTAACGGCCCCGACCCGTGAACAAGTGTTAACGATGCTGGCACGCTTCCTGCTCCGCAACGCATGTAAGTCATCGGAGGGCGCCCTTCTGTTCACCGATGGGACATCAGACGACAGAATGCGCGGAGCAGCATACCATGAAACAAAACGGATCGATCACGCTGTTCCATTATTGGAATCGCCTGCGTGACGGACGCCCTGCTCCGAAGCGCTCGGAAGTCGAACCGGCCGATATCAAGTCGCTGCTGGCCGATACGTTCATCCTGGAAAAGGACACACGCGGGCAACCCGTGTTCCGCCTCGCCGGCACCAGGCTCTGTGCCTGCTATGGCCGCGAACTCAAGGGGTTCTCCTTTCCCTCGCTGTGGCGCGACAAGGATCAACGGCTCGTCTCGAAGTTGATCCACGGCGTATTCGACCAGAAATCCGTCGTGCTGATCACCTTCGAGGGCTTCAGCCGCAACGGTCGCTCCAACAAGTTCGAATTGCTTGCCTTGCCGCTTGACGGTGGCATCGAAAACCCGCGCTGTCTCGGCGTAGTCAGCGCTGTTGAAAAGCCGTTCTGGCTGGGGGCCGACCCGATCACCGACGCAATGATCGATTCGATCCGTGTCATCGATCCGGAGAAAGAGCTCATCAACAACCGTCCGGCGATCGACGTTCCCTCGCTTGTTCCAGCCGAACTCGAGGCGCCCGATACGATATCCGCGCTTGGCCGGGCGCGCCGCATCCGCCATCTCGTCGTCTTCGACGGCGGGCGCGAGGAATAGTTGATGATCGCACGGTCTGGCGGGCTCGTTTTTCCCCTTTGTTAACCCGCTTTGTTGTACTTCTTTGATGAAGTCCTTCGCATCGACGCGCGGGAATGCCAAACGGGGTGTAGGCAGTCATGAGGTCAGCGGCGGTCGACTACGCGCCGTCCCAAGCTGAAAGGCGTAACTTTCAGCGCGTCCGGGTCAAGATATACGGGCGATTCATGCTGGAAGACCGCACCGAGCACCCTTGCCAGGTTGTCGACATGTCGCCCGGCAACGTTGCGTTTCGCACCGACCGCATCGGCATGCCCGGCGAAAAAGTCATCGCCTATATCGACCATATCGGCCGCATCGAAGGCGTCGTCACGCGGACCTTGCAGGACGGTTTCGCCATGACGGTGATTGCATCCGACCGCAAGAAGGACAAGCTTGCGGCGCAGTTGACCTGGCTTGCCAACAAGCACGAGCTCGACCTGCCCGAAGACCGCCGCCACGAGCGCGTCGCGCCGCGCAATCCGACCAGCGTGCTGCAGCTCACCGACGGCCGTCAGTACCAGTGCCGGATCATCGACCTGTCGCTGTCCGGTGCGGCGGTCGAGATCGACGTCAAGCCGGCGATCGGCGTCCAGGTCATGCTCGGCACCATGCGCGGCCAGATCGTTCGCCATTTCGAGGATGGCGTCGCCATCGAATTCGCCGTCATCCAGCGCCCCGAAACGCTCGATTCCGAATTCAACACGCCGCGCGCCTGAGCGAGACCGGACAGGACATCCAATCGAACCGGCCCTTCGTGGCCGGTTTTTTTGTTTCTGGCAACAGCGATCGATACCCGTCCGCATCCCGCCCACCGAACTCCGGCAATCCAAACAATTCAATACTCAAATGATTCAAATTTTACGTTTATTCTACTGGAGTTTTACTTAAAGTCTGCTTCGCGCTTTTGCGTCAAATAAATCCAGCCGTGGCAATGTCTCCTTCGAACGGGGAGACTAGAAAATGAAAAGAACGAGGGGCAAGCTGTTGCTGATGGCAATGGCGATGCAGCTTTCCGCTTGGGGATCAGCATATGCCGCGGGACCGGCCTATATGCACACCGGCGGACGTACCACGCAGCCTGTTGGCCATTATGAATTCTGCCAGCGCATTCCTGGCGAATGCAATGAGAGGACGCCCAAGGGCGCGCCGGTCGACCTGAGCCGCAAGCTCTGGGCGACGATCATCAACATCAACAATACGGTCAACATCCGTATCAAGCCGCGCACCGACATGGAAAACTATGGTGTCGAGGAGTACTGGGCCTATCCCGACAATGGCTATGGCGACTGCGAGGATTACGCGCTGGAGAAGCGCCGCGAACTGATGGACGCGGGCGTGCCGGCGGGCGATCTCTTGATGACGGTTGCGCGTCAGCCGAATGGCGACGGCCACGCCGTGCTGACCGTGCGCACCAGCCTCGGCGAGTTCATTCTCGACAATCTGGAAACCAAGGTGCTGTCCTGGACGGACACCGACTACACCTATCTCAAGCGTCAATCGACGGAGAATTCCGGCGTTTGGGTAACGATCAATGACGGCCGTTCCGATGCGGTCGCCAGCGTCCGCTAGGACGTGACGAGAAACCCGGTCGAGTCCCCACCCTCCCCGTCCCCAACGACCGGGTCAAAGGAGCCGGCCCCGTCCCCGGGCCGGCTCCGCCATTTCTGGCGGCAGCTGCTAAAATTGATCCAATTTCGATGGCATGGTGTGTGCTCGCGTCGCCATATCTCCAGAAGATATCAGCCGCAGGAGGTCTTATGCCCACCGAAGCTCGATCACCACGTCTTGCGGTTCTTATCGACGCCGACAACACCTCCGCCAAGATTGCCGACGGTCTGTTCGAGGAGATCGCGAAGATCGGAGAGGCTAGCGTACGCCGGATATATGGCGACTTCTCCAGCCCTCGGTCCAAAGGCTGGGCAGACATATTGGCGAAGCACGCAATCATTCCGCAGCAACAGTTCGCCTATACCACCGGAAAGAATGCTTCCGATATCACGCTGGTGATCGACGCGATGGATCTGCTCCATAGCGGCCGTTTCGACGGTTTCTGCCTGGTTTCTTCCGACAGTGATTTCACCCGACTTGCTGCACGCATACGCGAACAGGGTGTCGATGTGTTCGGATTTGGAGAGCAGAAGACCCCGGAGAGCTTTCGGCAGGCTTGCCGCCGGTTCATCTACACTGAAAACCTTCTGCGTGGCCCGGCGAACATCCCGGATACCGTGCCCGCCTCGAAGCCGCTTCGATCGTCTAGTGCCGCGCTGCCCATACTCAAGAAAGTCATCGGCCAAATGGACAGTGAAGATGGTTGGGTGCTGCTCGGCACATTCGGAAAGCAGCTCTCGAACCTCTTCTCCGATTTTGATCCTCGCACCTATGGTTTCAGCAAACTAAGTGACCTGGTGAGGAGCACAGCCGAATTCGAAATCGAGGCTCCCAAAGGGGGAGCCATGCGGATACGGATCAAGCCGACGCCCGGCAAAAAAGGGAAAAAACAAATCCGCTCAGCAGTAGGCGCTTGACGTCCAGGGGTCGCAGCCACCAAGCGCATCCGAAACCCTCCCTTTCCACGATCAGCAGATCGAGGCACTATCGGCCGTTGCTTTCGTCCCCTGTATCACGGCGATGTTGGAAATCCCGGAAGATCGATGCGAGCGCCATCGCCTGTTCAAGGCTATCGACGATGCCTTCAAGGCCGGCGACTTCGATGGCCTTGGCAAAGCCCTGGGCGGTTCGCCCCGCTGGTTCGACGAGCGCATGCCGTTTGAACTCGGCCTCGGACATCCGCTGGAATATGCGATCTATTGGAGCCCCGTCAGCTTCATCTCGACCTTGCTGGGTGCGGGCTCGGATCCGAACTACGGGGATCACGGCGGGTTTCCGGCAATCATTGCGGCGCTGTCCACTGACCGCGCTGACCGACTGGAAATCGTCCATCTTTTGATCGAGGCTGGCGCCGATCCCAACATGCGGGGCGTGAACGACTGCACGCCGCTTCACTATTCGGTGGCCATTCGTAGCGCCGACGCGATTCGCATGCTTTTGGCGGCGGGCGCTGATCCTGCGCTCAAAACCCGCATCGACCACTATACAACAGCCGCCGAGGAAGCCGACATTGCCGGCTTTGAAATTGGCGCGTCATTGTTGCGCGATGTGATGGCCGGGCGTGGCTCTCACGGACAATGAGTGGGCGCTGAAACCGCGCGGATTGGCCAAAGTTGGCCTCAGACCTTCGTCAGCCCAGCCTTGAAGCGCTTGCCGTTGGCGACGTAATGCGCGGCCGAACCGCGCAGCCTGGCGACGGCGGCGTCGTCCAGCACCCGGATCGCCTTGGCCGGCGAGCCGACGATCAGCGAATTGTCCGGAAACTCCTTGCCTTCGGTCACCAGCGCGCCGGCGCCAACCAGCGAATTCTTACCGATCCTGGCGCCGTTCAGCACGATGGCGCCCATGCCGATCAGGCTGTTGTCACCGATAGTGCAGCCATGCAGTATGGCCCGGTGGCCGATCGTGCAGCCTTCGCCGATGGTCAGCGGAAAGCCGGGATCTGTGTGCATAACCGTGTGTTCCTGCACATTGGTGTCGGCGCCGATGACGACAGGTTCGTTGTCGCCACGAATGACGACGCCGAACCAGAAACCGGCATTGCGGCCGACCTGCACGTTGCCGATCAGCGTCGCATCGGGTGCGATCCAGTTTGTGTTCGCATCCGCGAAGCTGGGCTCCGTTCCGTCGATCGCATAAAGCGGCATTGTCGGTCTCCGAATCGTCTCAGATGCCGGACCCTAGGAGACGGATCGTCCATGAGGCAATGGCGAGGACGACGATGCCCAGCGCCAGGGACCAGGCAATCGCCGTGCAGCCGCATGACAGGAGCGCCACTGTCGAAATACGTTTCTCGTGCCGGGCATCGAGGGCAGCGTTGACCAGCATGAACGGCCCGGCGCCAGCCGTAGCCATAAGCGAGCGCAGCACATGCGCGGGCGACACATAGGGTTCGGCAAAGGCGACCTTGCGGCCCGACACCAGTTCCATCGTCGAGCCCGTCAGCCCGCAGACCGTCAGCCCGACGGCAAAAGCGAACAGGAAGAGTTCCATCTGAGCCATCTTAACCTTCCATTTACCATGAAATCGCACAGTCGTTTCAGCAAGGCTGCAAGAGCCGTGCCGCGCGATGTGTGCCGCCGAGGGACACCGGAATGGCGGTTGGGATGGAGGACCGAGATGAAGCAGGCAGCGATCGCCGACGGCGCTGAATTCACCGTGGTCGATTCCTCGCTGATGAGGCGGGTGTTCTACGCCTTTGCCGCACTTGCTCTGCTGTCGGCAGCGATCAGCCTTGGCGGGAAATGGTTCGGCCATTCGATCGCGATGGCGGGGTATACGGACGACACCACGGTGCGCCAGGTAGTGATCGGCAAGAATGTGATTTCCGTGCCGGCCAATTTCATCCGTTTCGACCAGGCACGGCGCGACGGCGTTGCCTCGCGTCTCGACCTCTATCTGCGCTATCCCGAGATGGACGGCTACAGCGAGGCGGCCCGCGACGATTTCAATCATTCGGAAGCCAACAGGAAGATCATCTTCCTGTCCTTCGAGCAGCAGATGATGTCACGCGACATGAGCGGCCGGTTCGCGCCGATCTACAGCGCGCTGATCGTCCAGCCCGGCATTCCGGGCCCTGGCGGCACGACGGTCTACAGTTTCAACGAGACATCAGGCTATCTGAACGAAGTGCTGGTGGTCGGCAAGCGCGCGGGCAAGGACCCTTTCGTGGCCCGCTGTCTGAGCGGGCCGAGTGCCGGTCAATCGCTGGCGCCCTGCGAGCGGGACATCCATGTCGGCGACGATCTCAGCCTCACCTACCGTTTCCCCAAGGAATTCCTTGGCGACTGGCAGGCGCTCGACGCGGCGATGACTGCAGAAGCCGGGCGAATCCTGAAGCCCGGACATTGACTGATAGATGCCGAGGCCGGCCGCGCTCGGCGCGGCCTGCCATCGGCTTGCCGCGGCTCAGGCCAGATCGATGTCGAGGATCGCCATCGAGAAATTGTAGTCGCCGTCATCCTCGTCCTTGAAGACGATGCCGAGGAACTCGTCTCCGACATAGACCTCGGCCGAATCTTCCTTGCGCGGCCGTGCCTTGACCTCAAGCTTGGGGTTCTGGAAGACGCGCTTGAAATAGGCGTCCAGCTTTCTGATTTCGTCCGGCTTCAACAGTCTTCTCCGATCATCGGGCTTGCTGGTTTGAAGGGCGCTTCTGGCACGTCGACAATGGCGATGTAAAGGCAAGCCGGCCGTATTGCACCGGAAGCGACAGCGCCGCCGGGCAAAATCGCAGCAACGCCGGTCAGCGCGCCGGCGCGAAAGAATCAGATATCGAAGCTGACCACCTGGTCCATCGACTGCGACGGCAGCAGCTGATCCATCTGGCGGGAAGGCTGGTCGCAACCGGTCTCGCCGACGACGCGGGCCGGCACGCCGGCAACCGTCTTGTTGTGCGGCACTGGCGACAACACCACCGAGCCCGCCGCGATCTTTGAGCAATGACCGACTTCGATGTTGCCGAGAATCTTGGCGCCCGCGCCGATCAGCACGCCACGGCGGATCTTGGGGTGGCGGTCGCCACCGGCCTTGCCGGTGCCGCCCAGCGTCACGCCGTGCAGGATCGATACATCGTCCTCGATGACCGCTGTCTCGCCGACGACGAGGCCGGTGGCGTGATCGATGAAGATGCCCTTGCCGATGCGGGCGGCCGGATTGATGTCGGTCTGGAAGACCGAGGACGAGCGGCTCTGCAAATAGAGCGCGAAGTCCTTGCGGCCCTGGTTCCATAGCCAATGCGCCAGCCGATGGGTCTGGATGGCGTGAAAGCCCTTGAAATACAGCACCGGCATGATGAAGCGGTCGCAGGCCGGGTCGCGGTCGTAATAAGCCTGGATGTCGACGCGCACGGTTGTCGGCCAGTCCTTGTCGTCAGCCAGCATCGATTTGAAGGTCTGACGGATGAGATCGGAGCCGATATCCTGATGGGCAAGCCGCTCGGCGATCCGGTGGATGACAGCCTCTTCTAGGCTCTCCTGGTTCAGAATCGTCGAATAGAGGAACGCGGCGAGAAGCGGATCGCGGTTGACCGCGTCCATCGCCTCGTCGCGGATCGAACGCCAGATCGGATCGACCGGCTGCAACGCGCTGTGGCGGGAAATGCTGATGCTGTTCATCGACGTCTCGTCCTGCGTCCTGCTGGCTTGCCTGTTGTGCTTGCCTGCTGTCTGGCCGCACATATAAGCCAGATCATAGCACGATTGAACTCAATTTTCCTTAGTGCTGTGTCAAATGGATTTGGTTCGCAGGAATTCAAGCCGCCATGGAAAACGAACCCTTGATCGACCCGGCTCTGAAAACCGAGTTGTCAGTGCTCTATCGGGCCGAAGACCGCCACTACCACAACCTCACCCATATCGAGGCGATGCTGGCGCTGGCCGGCGATTATCGAACCCTGCTCGGCGATCCGGAAGCCGTCGAAACGGCGATCTGGTTTCACGATGCCATCTACGACAGCAAGGCCAAGGACAATGAGGCCAGAAGCGCCGCCCTTGCCGAGAAGAAGCTCGCGGGTCGTACCGATACCGGGCGGCTGAGCCGCATCAGCGCGATGATCCTCGCCACCGCCACGCACCAGCTGCCCCGGTTCGACGACGCGGCGGCCACACGCGACGCCAGCATCTTCCTTGACATGGACCTGTCGATCCTGGGTGCCGCACCGGATGCGTTCGACGCCTATGAGCGCGCGGTTCGCCGCGAATATGACTGGGTGGAGGAACCGATGTGGCGTGCCGGACGGGGTGCCGTGCTGAAGGATTTCCTGGCCCGCCCGCACATCTTCCACACCGAGGAATTTCGCCAGCGCTTCGAGCCGCAGGCCAGGCTGAACATGGCGCGATCGCTGGAGAGCCTACAAAAGCCCTCGTGACTTTTCGCCGGGAACCCTCACCGCGCTTGCATGTGGCCCCAAAAGGCCATTGGCTGCTCGACGGGCGCGCGAGCCGTATCGCCGAAATCGTCAAACGTGAATTTTTCTGAGGTGCCGACATCATGAGCAGCAATTTCTTCCAACCGGTCGACGCCTCGGCCGTTCCCCGCTTTGCCGGGCTGTCGACCTTCATGCGGCTGCCGGCGGTGGCGAGCGCCGAAGGGCTCGACATCGCGCTGGTCGGCATACCGTGGGACGGCGGCACGACCAACCGCGCCGGCGCGCGGCACGGCCCGCGCGAGATCCGCAACCAGTCGAGCCTGATGCGGCGCGTCCACCACGTGTCGGGGACCGAACCGTTCAGCATCGCCAATGTCGCCGATGTCGGCGATCTCTCGGTCAATCCGATCAACCTGATGGACGGATTGAAGCGCATCGAGGACGGCATCGCTGATATCGTGGCGGCAGGCGCCATTCCACTGTCCGCCGGCGGCGACCATCTGACAACGCTGCCGGTGCTGCGCGCCATCGCCAGGGATCGTCCAGTCGGCATGATCCACTTCGATGCGCATTCCGACACCAATGACCGCTATTTCGGCGACAATCCCTACACGCACGGCACGCCCTTCCGCCGCGCCATCGAAGAGGGCCTGCTCGACCCCGGGCGTGTCGTGCAGATCGGCATTCGCGGCTCGATCTACGAGCCCGGCGAGCATGACTGGGCGGTCGCCCAGGGCATTCGCATCATCTACATGGAAGAGTTCGTCAGGCGGGGTGCTGCCAGCGTCATGGAAGAAGCGCGCGCCATCGCCGGAACGGGACGGACCTACGTGACCTTCGACATCGACTGCATCGATCCGTCGATGGCGCCGGGAACAGGTACGCCCGAGCTCGGTGGCTTCACCACCCGCGAGGCGCAGGAAATGGTCCGACTGCTCGACGGATTGAACATTGTCGGCGCCGATGTCGTGGAAGTGGCGCCGCCATTCGATCTTGCCGGCATGACGGCGCTGGCAGGCGCGACGATGATGTTCGAGCTGCTGTGCGTGCTGGCGAAGTCGGTTCAAGTCGCGAGAGCGCGGAACGTCAGGTAAAGGCGCCTATGGTCGACGCCATTGCCGCGAGGATGGCCAGCCCCGCCGCCACCGACAACCCGTTGAGGATAATGCCCAGCAGCCCGAGTGAGCGACTGTCGTTCGAACGCGCCAGCGCCATGATGCCGAAGACGAACCCGGTGACGTGTGCCAGCGGCCCCGCCAATAGAAACACGGCCATGAAGAACCCGGTGGCGACGTTCTGGACCGACTGGGATGTATCGCTCGGCATCGCCACCATTATGGCGATGGCAAGCGCTCCCGCCGTGAAGGCCGCCAATGCCAGTGTGACCGAACGCTTGCCGAACTGGCCGCGAGTCACGGCGCCAGGCATGGCCGCCGTGCTTCTTCCCCATTGTGCCATTGTTGCCCCCCGGCTCACCGCTCAAAGCGGATATTCAGCATAAAACTCCAGCACGCGCTGCTTGAAGGTCTTGTCGCCCACCGCCAGCATATGGTCCCTGCCCTTGATGTGGAAAGCCCTGGCGTTCGGCATCAAGGCGGCGAGCTCGTCCGGCGAGCCGCCAATGTCGTCCGTGGTGCCGACCGCGACCAGCGTCGGCTGGGCAATGCGGGCAATATTGTCTTCGCTTAGCAGCTCGCGCGACTTAGCGATGCAGGCGGCGAGCGCCCGGCGATCGCTGCGGGTCTGGTCGGCGAAGGCGCGGAAAGAGCGACCGCGTGGATCGGTGGTGGCGGCCGGATCGTCGGCAAGCAGGGCCGCGGCAATCGGATCCCAATCGCCGACACCGTCGATCATGCCGATGCCGAGGCCGCCAAAGACCAGCGTCGCCACCTTGTCCGGATCGGACAAGGCCAGGAACGCCGCAATGCGCGCGCCCATCGAATAGCCCATGACATGGGCGCGTTCGATACCGAGATGATCGAGCAGTGCGGCGGCGTCCGATGCCATTTTCGCTGGCGTGTAATCGGCCTCGTCATAGCTCTTCGATGAGGAACCATGGCCGCGATTGTCGAAGGCGATGGCACGATAGCCGGCATCGTTGAGCGTCTTGAACCAGCCGGGCGACACCCAGTTGACATAATGGCTCGAGGCAAAGCCGTGGATCATGAGCACCGGATCGCCCCCACCCGACGCCGGCTGGCGGTCAAGGAAGGCAAGATCGAACCCGTCATGGGAAAAAAACTGCATCGGAAGGTGACCCTTCTTGCTCAGTTGGAATTGACGTTCGGCGAGTCGCCCTTGTCGGACGGCGGCATGCCGGGACCGGATGCTCCGCTGATTGCCGGATGACGCAACAGGTCGCCGTCAGCGATGCCCTCCCGGGCGGCTGTGCCGGCCTTCAGCTCGAGCACGAAGCGGACCGGCTCACCAGGTGAGATGACCGCCTCGGATTGCGGCTCACCTTGCTTGATCGCGCGGATCCTGCCGTCCTGGCCGACGAAGATCAGATCCAGCGGCATCGGCGTGTTCTTCATCCAGAAGTCGACGTCGCGTGTTTGCTCGAAAACAAACAGCATGCCGTGATCGCCGGCCATTTCCTCGCGAAACATCAAGCCGGCCTCACGCTCGGCTTCGGTGTCGGCGACTTCGATCGAGAAGGATCGTTCACCGCTTTTCGTCACCGCGACCAGTGGCGCAGGGTCTACGGGCAGGATCATCGCCCGGCCATCGGCCGCGCTGGGTACCTGGAAATAGAAGAATGCGCCTGCGGCAAAGATGACAGCAGCAACGGTGCACAAGACGCCCGCCGTCAGCCAGTTCCTGTGAGACATGCAAAATCCTCGGCCGGGATCGCCCTAGTGCGAGACCGGCAAGGTGCCCATATCGGGGTGAATTTCGGCGGCCATAAGGCCTTTGTCACCGCGCCCGAAACGGACAAGCACAACCTGCCCCGGCCGGAGCTCGGTGATGCCATAGCGGCGCAAGGTCTCCATATGGACGAAAATGTCCTCGGTGCCCTCGCCGCGGGTCAGGAAGCCGAACCCCTTGGTGCGGTTGAACCACTTGACCAAAGCGCGTTCGAGCCCGCTCTCTGCCGTCACCGCGACATGGGTGCGCTGTTCCTGCATTTCCGCGGGATGGACGGCGGTGGTGACATCCATCGAAAGCACACGGAAGGCCTGCAGCCCGCGATCGCCCTGTTTGACAAGGCAGACCACGCGCGCGCCTTCCAGCGCTGTCTGGAAGCCGTCCCGCCGAAGGCATGTCACATGGAGGAGGATATCGCCCGAAACACCGTCGTCGGGAAGGATGAACCCGTAGCCCTTGGCCACATCGAACCACTTGATGGCGCCGGCAATTTCGGTCAGGTCGGCGGCATCGCCGCCTTCGTCGCGCGTGAAGGCGTCGGCAAGGGTTCCGGCCCGCCCCGTCAAAGAGGCCTTTTCCCCCATAAGAATGCCCCCTTTTTTCAAGAACACCGCAACTGATTCTTGACACCAGATTAACACCGCGGCTTCCGGTGTGTGCAAGACCTTCCCTGCCTTTTTTCACGGTTCATTGCGGGAATACCGGATTTGTTCTTTGCCGGCATCGCCGGGAGCGGGAGATTGCCCTTTGAGCGGGCCGACCCTATGTTGCGCCGCAACCCAACAAATCGAGGAAAACACATGCGCTATCTGCACACCATGGTCCGCGTCGCCGATGTCGATGCCTCGCTCGATTTCTACTGCAACAAGCTCGGGCTGAAGGAGGTCCGCCGCTACGAAAACGAGCAGGGCCGCTTCACGCTGATCTTCCTCGCCGCCTCCGAAGACGAACAGAGCGGCATCAACGACAAGGCGCCGCTGGTCGAACTCACCTACAACTGGGATCCGGAAGATTACAAGGGCGGGCGCAATTTCGGCCACCTCGCCTATGAGGTCGACGACATCTACGCCACCTGCCAGCATCTGATGGACAACGGCGTCACCATCAACCGGCCGCCGCGGGACGGCAACATGGCCTTCATCAAGTCGCCGGACGGCATCTCCATCGAGCTTCTGCAGAAAGGCCCGGCGAAAGCCAAGGCCGAACCCTGGGCTTCGATGGCGAACACCGGAAGCTGGTAGGCCTCAAACCTCATACCGGACCGGATACCGGGTGGGATTTGCTCGGCCGCCTTTGCCGTTTCTCAGGAAGGCACCTATCTACCCGGACGTAGCGCCAGGTTGGCAAGCCTGGCGCTACGTCGAACAATGGGCGCCTGCCCTTCTGGAGAATCCGCTTATGCCGACCAGCCGTGCCGATGTCGCCACCGAACATGCCAGCCGCTATCTGCAGCAGCTGTGCAAGCACTGGGCGCACAAATTTGCTGTCGAGTTCGATCCAACCCATGGCACCATCGACCTGACGTCGCTGGGACGCACCGTCATGGACGCTGATGCAAGCACGCTGCACATCACGGTGTCGACCGACGAAGCCGGGTCGATCGAGCGCCTGGAAAGCGTCGTCGCCGATCACATCAAGCGTTTTGCCTTCCGCGAGGAACTGACCTTCGACTGGAAGCCGGCGACGTAATCTAGTCTTTGCCGGCCTGACCGGCCATCTCCAGCAGCGCCAGCACCGAGCGCCAGTTGCGCGCGGTGCCAGGCACCTTCAGAACACGCGGAATGAGGTTGGCAAACACTGATTTGCCGAGTCCGTCCGGCGCGCTGAGGTAGAGCACGTCTCCCTTGACCTCGAAGCGCTCGGGGCCGGTGCACTTTTCGGCCAGCCGTGCCACCTCATCGGCGGTCGGCTCACGCTCCAGCGCATAGGCATGGAGCTTGGTGTGGTCGGCAGCCGCTTCCGGATAGGGATTTTCGCTCACCAGCCGTTCGAACCAGGAGAGATCGCGCACCATGATGCGCGAATGAAAACCCCATTTCTTCTCGAAGGCCGCTTCGACCTGTTTGGTCAGCGCGGCCGCGTCGCCCTTGTTGGCTCGGAATACGACATTGCCGCTCTGCACATAGGTGGCGACATCGGAAAAGCCGAGATCCTCGAAGAACGAGCGCAACTCCGCCATCTTGACGATGCGGTTGCCGCCGACATTGATGCCGGAAAACAGGGCGATGAACACCTTTGCGCTCATATGATGAAACCCGCCAATGTCTCGTTGTCGGTGATGTCCTGATACTGGACGCCCTCGGCCTCGAAGTTTGCCTTCAGCAGGTCGAAATTGCGACGGTCCTTGGTTTCGATGCCGATCAGAACCGAGCCGAAATTGCGCGCCGACTTCTTCAGATATTCAAAGCGCGCAATATCATCGTCCGGACCCAGCATTTCGAGGAAGTCGCGCAGCGCGCCCGGCCGCTGCGGGAAGCGGATGATGAAGTATTTCTTCAGGCCCTCGTAGCGCAGCGCCCGTTCCTTGACATCAGGCAGGCGCTCGAAATCGAAATTGCCACCTGAAACCACGGCGACAATGGTCTTGCCGCGTATTTCCTTCCTGAAAAAATCCTTCAATGCGTCGATGGCCAAGGCGCCGGCCGGCTCGAGCACGACGCCTTCGACGTTGAGCATCTCGATCATGGTCGCGCAGAGCCGGTTTTCCGGGATCAGCCGCACCGTGTCGGCAGCAAACTCCTTGAGATATCGCAAGGGTTCGCGGCCGATCTCGGCGACCGCAGCACCATCGACGAAGTTGTCGACCTTGGCGAGCTTGAGCCGTTTTCCTGCCGCGAGGCTGGCATGCAGGCTCGGCGCGCCGGCCGGCTCGCAAAAGACGAAACGCGCCTCCCGGCCCTGATCGGCGAAATAGTGCGTCACGCCGGCGGCGAGCCCGCCACCACCGACCGGCAGCATGATGATGTCGGGCATGCGTGCGCCCGGTATCTGGTCCGCGATCTCATAGGCGACCGTCGCCTGTCCCTCGATGATGTCCTTGTGATCGAAGGGCGGCACCATGTGGGCGCCAGAGCTTTCGGTGAATTCGAAGGCGGCGCGATAGCAGTCGTCGAAAAAGTCGCCGACCAGCTTGATCTCGACGAACTCGCCGCCGAACAGCCGGGTCTTGTCGATCTTCTGCTGCGGCGTCGTCACTGGCATGAACACCACGCCCTTCTTGCCGAAATGGCGGCAGACGAAGGCGAAACCCTGTGCATGGTTGCCGGCCGACGCGCAGACGAACAGTTCGGCCTGATTGCCGGCAGCAAGCGCCTTGCGGAAGAAGTTGAAGGCGCCGCGGATCTTGTAGGAGCGTACCGGGCTCAAATCCTCGCGCTTCAGCAGCACCCGCGCGCCGGTCTTTTTCGACAGATAGTCGTTTTCCTGCAGCGGCGTTACCGGAAAAATCTGGCGGATCGCCGCGGCGGCGACGGCGACGCGGGAGGAAAAACTGGTCATCGGAAAGTCACCTTGTGCCGCATGTCTGCGCGGACCCCTGTCATCAACCTGGCCGCACAGTGTCTGTCTGTTGCATCCTGACCTCGCGCAGCCGATCCTGCCTATTGCATATCCGGCCCCGCAACGCCATTGTCCGGCCTCCATGCCCTTCCCGCAAAGGGCATTCGCAGAATCCTTGCAAGTACTTGGGAGCGTTTGTTCATGCCTGTCGCGTCGGTCGGCCTGAAATCCATGTCGCTGCCGGAATTCGGCGAACCGACGGTGATGCCGCTGATTGCGCGGACCACCCATGAAGCGCGCATCAAGGCGCTAATCGCGCGCGGCGCCAAGGCCGGCTTCGATGCCTTCGCCGTCTATGGCGACCGCGAACACGCAGCCAATGTCGCCTATCTCTCAGGTTACGATCCTCGTTTCGAAGAGACCTTACTGGTGGTCGTTCCCAGCAAGCCGCCAAGACTTCTCGTCGGCAATGAGGGCTGGGGCTATGCCGAAATCTGCGATGGGCCTTACGAGCGCGTGCTCTACCAGACCTTCTCGCTCCCGGCGCAGCCACGCGACCGCTCGGACGCGCTTTCCGACATCCTTGCCGGCTGCGGCCTGAAGCCCGGCCAGAGGATCGGCGCCATCGGCTGGAAGCCTTTTGGCACCGGCGATGCCGGGTTCGATGAGATGGCGCTCGACCTGCCGTCCTTTATTGCCGATACGCTGCGCGCCTTCGTCGGCGACAAGGGCGCCGTCTTGAATGCCGCCAATCTTTTGATGAACCCCAGCGACGGCCTGCGCGCCATCAACGAGGCCGACCAGCTGGCTAGCTTCGAGTTTGCCGCGACCTTCACCTCGCAAGGGCTGCGCAATGTCCTGCGAGGTATCGAGCCCGGCATGACCGAACTTCAGGCGGCGCGACTGATGGGCATGAACGGCCTGCCGCATGGCTGTCACCCGATGCTGTCGGCGGGAAAACGCGCCGCCTATGGCCTGCCCAGCCCTCGCCTCGATGTCATCAACCGTGGCGACCCGGTCACCATGGCCTATGGCATCCAGGGCGCGCTCAATGCTCGTGCCGGGTTCCTGGCCGAGGGCGCCTCGGAGTTGCCTCCTGCCATACGCGACTATGTCGAAAAGCTGGTCGCGCCCTATTTCGCCGCAGTCGTCGACTGGTACGAAGCGATCGGCATCGGCACGACGGGCGGCGCTTTGTGGAAGGCGGTGCATGACCGCATCGGTGACCCGTTCTTTGGCGTCTCCCTCAATCCCGGCCATCTCGTCCATATCGACGAGTGGATGCATTCGCCGGTGTTTTCCGGCTCCGACATCAAATTGCGATCCGGCATGGCGTTGCAGGTCGACATCATTCCGGCGACCGGCAGCGACTACTTCACCACCAATATCGAGGATGGCATCGCGCTCGCCGACGCGGCACTGCGCGAGGAGATTGCGGCGCGCCATCCCGAGGCTTGGAGCCGTATCGAGGCGCGCCGTGCCTTCATGGCCGATGTGCTCGGCATCCGCCTCAAGCCCGAGGTGCTGCCCTTCTCCAACATCCCGGCGTTTCTTCCGCCATTTTGGCTTTCGCGCAACAGTGCGATGGCTGTAGTCGGCCGCTGACCACATTTCGACTGGACACGACTTAGTTCTGCCGCACTCTCCCTGTCCGGGAGGTGTCGCGGGGGTGGATGGGCCTTTTGGCCGGAGTTGGAATTTCAGACGTGCTTTTGAAGAAGATATTTTCGGTTGTCCTTGCCTTGCTCGTTGCCGGCTGCGCCGGCCCGCAAACCCAGGAACTGCTTGGCAGCGCAGTCATGTCCGCGCCGGTGACGGAAATCGCCGGCAACCACTCGATCTTCATCGCCACGACGCGCAAGAAATCCGACGATCCCAACAAGGTTTTCGATGGCGAGCGTTCGGCCACGCTGAACTACGCGCGCGTCAACGTCACCGTTCCCGGGCTCCACCAAACCGGCCAGATCGAGCGGCGCTCGCGCGGCAAATCGAATGATCCGGCCAAATATTTCATGGCATCCGAGGTCGTCGGCTACGACACGCAGCCGAAATTCTCCAGCGCGCTCAATGCCGATATCGCCGCGCGTGGCGGCCGCGTCATGGTCTTCGTGCATGGCTACAATACCGGCTTCGACGACGCCGTCTACCGCTTGACGCAGATCGTTCACGATTCCGGCTACCCGGGCACGCCGGTGCTGTTTTCCTGGGCCTCGGGCGCCAGGACCACCGACTATGTCTACGACAAGGAAAGTGCCAGCGCCGCCCGCGACCAGCTCGAAGTGACCTTGCGCATGCTGCAGCAGTCCGGCGCGCGGCGCATCGACATTGTGGCGCATTCGATGGGAACCTGGGTGACCATGGAAACGCTGCGCCAGATGGCCATCAGCGGCGACCGTGACCTTGGCGGCAAGCTGGGCGACGTGGTGCTGGCCTCGCCCGACATCGACGTCGACGTGTTCAAGAGCCAGATGCGGCGCTACGGCAAGCCGGACAAGCCATTCATCCTGTTGCTGTCCGACGACGACCGCGCACTGAGGCTGTCCGGCCTGATCGCGGGTTCGAGGCCACGCGTCGGCGATTACAAGGATGCCGCCGATCTTGCCACTTATGGCGTGACCGTGGTCGATCTTTCCAAGGTCAAGGGCAGCGACAGCTTCAACCATACGAAATTCGCCGACAATCCGACCCTGGTGAAGATGATCGGACAGCGGCTGCGCGACGACGACGGCTTCGCCAGCGACCGGGACGTGACCGACCGCATAACCCAACTCGGGCAGTAGATGCGCTGCCGCGGATTTCGCCGTGCCTGTTCACCATTGCCGAGGCACCATGCCACTTTGAACTGGACCGCGCCGGTCTCTGGCTCTATCGGAATGACTGGTGACGTCGCGCTTTTGACGTCCCCCTTTACGGGAGCCGTCGCGTGACCGTGCGTGTGAAGAGTGTCGTCGCCATTACTTTCGCGCTGCTGGTCGCCGGCTGCGCTGGAAATACGCACGATCTGCTCAACAAGACGACAGTCGCGGTGCCGGCTTCCGCCATCGCGGCCACGCATGAGATCTTCGTCGCCACCACCCGCCGGAAGGCGACGAAGGACCCGCGGCAGGTGTTCGACGGCGATCGTTCGCTGACCACCAGCTTCGCCCGGGTCGATGTCACGGTTCCGGCGAGCCATCAGGTCGGCGCCATCGAGCGCGCCAAGGGTTCCGCCAACAGCAATCCGGCCAAGGACTTCACCGCCAAAGACGTCACCTATTACGAAGGCGCGCCGCAATTCGCCAAGGCGGTCGGCGCCGACATCGCCATGCGCGGCGACCGCGCGCTGGTTTTCGTGCATGGCTTCAACAACGGTTTCGACGACGGTGTCTACCGGCTGACGCAGATCGCCCACGACACGAAATATCCGGGCACGCCGGTGCTGTTTTCCTGGGCGTCGAGCGCCAAGACGACGGGCTACATCTACGACAAGGACAGTGCCAACGCGGCGCGTGACGATCTCGAGGCGACGCTCAGGATGCTCGCCAAGACGCGGGTCAAGAGCATCGACATCATCGCCCATTCGATGGGAACCTGGTTGACGATGGAGGCGCTGCGCCAACTCGCCATCACCGGCGACCGCGATCTCGGCGGTAAACTCGGCTATGTCATCCTGGCTTCGCCCGACATCGATGTCGACGTGTTCAAGAAGCAGATGATCCGCTACGGCAAGCCGGACAAGCCGTTTGCCGTGCTGCTTTCAGGTGACGACCGGGCGCTCAAACTGTCTTCCCTGATCTCCGGCGACAAGCCGCGTGTCGGCGACTATGGCAATGCCGCCGACCTTGCCAGCTACGGCGTTTCGGTGGTCGACCTGACCAAGACCAAGGGCGGCGACGGTGGCCTCAATCACGCCAAATTCGCCGACAATCCGATCCTGGTGCAGTTGCTCGGAAACCGCCTGCGCACGCCGGCTGGCCTGGCCTCGGACGAACCCGATCCGGCACAGCTCAACAATATCGGCCAGGGCCTCGGCAAGGCCGTCGGCTCGGTCGCCGAGGTGGTCATCACCACGCCGTTGAAAGTGCTGACCATCGTCACCGGCGGGTGAGTGCCGGCCAAGGGATGTAGAAATTCGGGCCAGGCCGAGCCGGGATGGCTGATTCCGAGAACCGCAGCGGAGCGTACTTAATCGCCCTGAAGCATCCTGAACGGCTCTGTTTTCCGGGTGATTGAGCCTCTCGGCAAGTGTTTGCTTTGCAGCACGATGGAATCACACGGCCAACGGCCGATCACCACCCGACCAAATCAACGATATCGGCCAAATGCGAACGCTCGGTGCCGAACGTGAAAGGTGCTTCCCAGACGGCCCTTGAATCTGACGAAGGCTCTGGGAGGGCGCAAAATTTCAAAGCAATTACAACCACTTAATGAACCAGCCAACGCGAGTAGCGACGTTTCCGGGGTGCAACTACTTTTTCGCCTTCTGCAAACGGACCCAACTGCGAGGTGAAACCCATGTCGGACGAGCAAGTGCGCTGGCTTTTGAAGGTCATCCAGCCCGAGGCGACCTTGGCCGCCCTGCCCAAAGGCGCCAGCCTCGCCAGGGAAGCTCATGCCGGGCTCCTCGGCCTGCCGGTTGAGATCTACGCGACCGAACTTTGCCGCATGCAAAAGGAGGCCTCGGAAGCAGCCGACGCGTTGCTTGCCGACCCAGCCGCGGCATCGATGGTGGATCGTCTTCCGCTAAGGAAAGGGGACAAGGTAGTGGCGTTCGGCGACAGCTTGACGTCCGATCCCCAATCTTGGGCGGTAGTCCTTAGGGAAATGCTGGCGAGGCGTCGCGGCACCCACGGGATTTCGTTGACCATCAGCGCAGTCGCAGGCGAGACGACCACGCACGGTCTCGTGCGGGTCGCAAATGTCATCAATTCCCGGCCCGACTGGATACTCTTCCTCTTCGGTACGAATGACGCCCGCACGCAAGGCCCGCACCCCACGAAGACGCTCGTTCATCATGAGGAGACCGCGCGCAACATTGCCGAACTGCGGCAGCGCGTTTCAGGAGAGACCACGGCGAACTGTATCTGGATTACTCCGCCTGCGGTCAATGAAGCGCAGGTAGCGGCCCATCGGGGCCGCCGCCTGCGGTCAATGAAGCGCAGGTAGCGGCCCATCGGGGCCTGGCCAGGTTCGGGGTTCGGTTCCGCAACGAAGACCTGGCGCGCGTCGCCAAGATCGTCCGCGAGGGCGACGGACCGGTTATCGACGCCTTCTCAACGCTGGGAAGTCCCCCTGCTTCCGACCTGCTCATGGACGACGGTCTGCATTTCACTCTGGCGGGCCAGAGGCGAATGGCATTCGAGGTGATCCGTGGCTGGAGCAAGCTCCAGTGAAACATCTCATCATCGGCGCCACGGGAAACATCGGCTCTCGGGTAACCCAGCGCCTCGTTGATTGCGGAGCGCGCCCGTCCGTTTTCGTGCGCAGCGCGAAGAAGGCCAAGGCCCTTTTCGGCGACCATGTCGATATCCATACCGGAGACCTCGAAAAGCCAGGCTCCCCGCTAAATACTGCGATGGCTGGGGTTGACGGTATATTCCTCCTGACTGATGGATCGGATCTCGAGAAGCGAGATCGCGCGGTCTCCTTCGCTGCCCGCCACGCAGGCGTACGACACATCGTCAAGCTCTCTACCCTGGACGTGCGAACCGGGATAGGCACCGGTCCGTGGCATGCACGCGGCGAGGATGCCATTCGGAGAAGCGGGGTGGCGTTCACGTTCATTCAGGCGGCCGGATTCATGTCCAACGCGCTCGGTTGGTCGCAATCCATCCGCCGCGAGGGCGTGCTGCGCTCGTCTACGGGTGGGGGCAAGATCGCATTCATCCATCCAGACGACATCGCTGCCGTCGCCACGGCCGCCCTGAGCACGCGCGACCACGACGGCCAGGCACTGGTGATCACTGGCCGCAAGGCGCTGTCCTATGGGGAGATGGCGGCCACGATAGGCAGAGCCATCGGCAAGCCTGTCGGCTTCGAGGAAATATCCGACCGGCAGGCGTACACCGACACCGTCGAATGGGCCGGGAAAGGCCCCTACGTCGATGCCCTTGTGGACATCTGGCGCGCGGTGCGCGAGGGCCGACTTGACACGGTGACGGACGGGGTAAAACGAGTGACTGGGCGGGAACCAATCCCGTTCGCTCAGTGGGCCGCCGAGAACGCCGCGTCGTTTCAATAGTGTTTCGCGCGGTGCCCTAAAAAGAATTCACATAGACCTGTACGGTACGGATCGCCTCGCTCCTGACGACATCACGCGAGAGGGCGCGCGCCTGGTGGACCGCTCCGTGCACGAGGGATTCCACCATGCGCGGAAGGACAAAAAGCATTCGCTCCGTCTCGTCGACGCTGTATTGCCTTTCGTCTGCGCGTGACAGCACTCGCCCGAAGGTGTGATGCAGCGCGTTCCTGAAGCCAACAGCGCCTTCCGGAACGGCGGACGAAACAATCTCGTGCAGTTCCGCAGCATCCACGTGCACGTTCACCAGACCTCGGACGAGTTCGCCTGTGAAGTCCTGCAGCGGAGCCGAGGCGTAGGCAGCCGTCGTCTGCCCGATAACCTGCCGTACATCGTCGACGTGTCGGTCATGAAGGGCGGTGAAGATTGCGCGCTTGTCGGGGAAGTACTGATAGAGCGATCCGACGCTAACGCCGGCGGCCTCCGCGATGCGATTCGTGGTGATGGCCTGGGTCCCGTGACGCTTCACCACAAGTTGGACCGCCTCGAGCACGCAGTCCACGGTCTGCCGCGAGCGTTGCTGTGTCGGCTCGCGCCGCCTAAAGGTTCTTTTGACCGTGGTCATGCTGCCTCACAGTATGTAGTTCGCAGGCCGACATCACCTGAATATCGACATACCCTAGACGAAGAGGTCGACCTTCTGGAATGTCGTCACGTCGATCAGCCCGACGTCGGAAATCCTCAGTTCCGGAATGACCACCAGCGCCAGCAGGGAGTGCTGCATATAGGCGTTGTTGAGGGAGCACCCCATCTTGCGCATCGCTTCGGTCAGTTTTTCGGCCTTGGCGGCGACGATCTCGGCGCGCTCGTCCGACATCAGGCCGGCGATCGGCATTTCGACCAACGCCAGTTCCTTGCCCTTGGAAAACAGCACGACGCCGCCGCCGACTTCGCCCAGCCGGTTGACCGCCAGGGCCATGTCCTGCTTGTTGGTGCCGACGCAGATGATGTGGTGGGCGTCATGCGCCACACTCGAGGCCATGGCGCAATCGCCCATATAGCCGAAGCCGGAGACGAAGGCGTTGGTGACGCCGCCGGTGCCCCGGTGCCGCTCGACCAGCGCGATCTGGCAGACATCGTTGCGGCGATCCATGGCGACCAGCCCGTCCTCGACGGCTAGATCCGCCTCCAACGCCCGCGTCGGCGCCTGGTTCTCGATGACGCCGATGACCCGCACCCGCACCTCGTTGGCGCCTTTGGGGGCCGCGATGTCGAAATCTGCCGCCTTGAGCTTCTTGCCCAGCTTGACGGTGTTCTTCGCCGTCTTCGGGTAGTCATAGGCCGGAATGTCGATGTCGAGCTTGCCTCCCTTGGCCAGCCTGGCGCCGCGCGCATAGACCTCATCGATGGTCATTGCGGCGAGATCGGAGACAATCAGCAGGTCGGCCAACCGCCCCGGCGAGATCGAACCGATCTCGCGTTCCAGCCTGAAATGCTGGGCTGTGTTGATCGTCGCCATCTGGATCGCCGTCACCGGCTTCAGTCCCTGTTGGATGGCGTGGCGCACCACCCGGTCCATGTGACCTTCGTGCACCAGCGTGCCGGAATGACTGTCGTCGGTGCACAGGATGAAGTTGCGCGGATCGATGCCGCCTTCGGTCACCGCCTTGACCTGCGAGGCAACGTCGTACCAGGCCGAGCCCAGTCGCAGCATTGCCTTCATGCCCTGGCGCACGCGGGCAATAGCATCCTCGGCGCGCGTGCCCTCGTGATCGTCCTCGGGTCCGCCGGCGACATAGCCATGGAACGGCAGGCCAAGATCGCGCGAGGCATAGTGGCCGCCAACGGTCTTGCCCGCCTTCACTGTCGCGGCGATCTCGCCCGACATCACCGGGTCGTTGGCGACGACACCGGGGAAATTCATCACTTCCCCGAGCCCGATGATGTTTTCCCATGTCATGGCTTCGGCGACATCGGCAACCGTCAGTTCGGCGCCGGCATGTTCCAGGCCAGGGGCCGATGGCACACAGGACGGCATCTGCACATGCACGTTGATCGGCATCGCGACCGCCTCGTCATGCATCAGCCGCACACCCGACAAGCCGAGCACATTGGCGATCTCATGCGGATCGATAAACATCGAGGTGGTGCCGTGCGGAATGACGGCGCGGCAGAACTCGGTCACCGTCACCATGCCGCTCTCGACATGCATGTGCGCGTCACAGAGGCCAGGCACCAGGTAGCGCCCGCCGGCATCGACCACCTTTGTGCCCTGGCCGATGGCGTGGCTGGCATTCGGCCCGCAATAGGCGAAGCGGCCGCCGGCAATGGCGATGTCGGTGCCGGCGATGATCTCGCCCGAGTGAACATTCACCCAGCGGCCGTTGCGGATGACGAGATCGGCGGGCTTGCGGCCCATGGCGACGTCGACCAGATGCGTCGCCATCTCGGTCCAGGGTTTTGGCTTCGTCGCATGCGCCGCCGGCTTCTTTGCCATGAAGGGACTCCTGTTTGCGCGACTGTGCCAAGCCTGCCTGGTTTTGACCAGCGTCAAACAGCGGATAGGCCTGCCCAATCGTCACAAAGGCTGCTAGGCCTTTACCTCGACCGTGACTTTCGCACCGCCGGCTGAAATCCGGTCCGCGAGACGCTGGAGTTCGCCCGCCGCGAAGGTGCCGTTGAGCATGACCTCGCCGCCGAGGATGGGTTCGACCAGGCGCGGCGACGCCACCACGGCACCGTCGACGCTGAGATCGACCACCTTGCCGACATTCGCCGTGGTGAAGTCGGCGAATGCCTTTGCGCTGTCCGGTGTCATCGTGAGGTTGAGCACCATCTGTACCGACGCCGCATCGGATACGACCGCGGCCCTGGCAATGGCGAGCATCAATGACTCGGCCCTGGCGAGGCCGCAGGCGAGCAGCACGATGGCTACTCCAGCGATGAGACGAGCCAGGCTGTTCATCAGGATTTTTTCCCTGCAAGACGACCATCTTGCACGGTGACATTCGCCCGGCAATGCCGGCTTTCCGCCGCCTTAAGGGATGCGGCTCGGCGAGCAACACACGGGCCGCAGCCAGAAATGGAATTCCGTTTTGTGGCAAATCGGTCTACGTTGGCTCCAAGGATTTTTCCGACGCTTTGTCCGGGGAGTTCGAATGTATCGCCTTGTGGTCGCAAGTGCCGGTCTTCTTGCCGTCCTGTCCATGCCGGCTTTCGCAGCCGACCCGACAGTCGATGTTCCGATGACCGCGCCCGGCTTCGACTGGACCGGATATTATGCCGGCCTGCAGGCGGGATATGGCTGGGGCCAGTCCGATATTTCGGGAACCGACGGTGGACCGTTTTCCGTCTCGCCCGACATTGACGGCGGCTTCGTCGGCGGGCACGTCGCCGGCCTATGGCAGTTCGACCAGGCGGTGATTGGCGCCGAGGCCGACCTCAACTATTCCTCGATCAACGGCACGGCGGAACTTGGCGGGCCCGGAAATGTCGTCGGTACCGACATCAAGTGGTTCGGGTCGGTCAATGCCAAGGCCGGATATGCGATGGATCGTGTGCTGGTCTATGGCATAGGCGGCGTCGCCTTCGCCGGTATCGAGACGTCGCAAGCCTCGGGCTCGGCATTCTCCGAGACACGCACGAATGTCGGCTGGACCGTGGGTGCCGGCGTCGACTATGCGCTGACCGACAAGTTCGTCGTCGGCGCCCAATATCGCTATTACGATTTCGGCTCCGAACACTATGACGGGTCCAACGGTTTCGTCGGCCGCGACCAGGATACGAAGCTGAACACCGTCGGCGTCAATCTCAGCTACAAGTTCTGAGCGCGGCCAACGGCGATCGGCGAGCGACGGCCCTCAGGTGATCAACAATTTCGGTGAGAGGGGCGGCCGGCGCCCCCAGTGGGCGGGGGAATGGGTTGGGCCTGGTAGACGCCGGCCTCGGCGGATCAAGTCCGCCGTGCAAACACCCTATCCCCTGCGCGCGGCGCGGATAATTCCGCGATCGCACCAGTATCGCCGCGCCCTCTCCTCTGGGGTGCGTGTTCAGACAGCTCAAGAACACGACTTGACGGCCTGTGTCTGGCATCTGAAAAGGGCTGGCCTGCGGACGTGGCGGAATTGGTAGACGCAAGGGACTTAAAAAGCGGCGACAGACCCAAAGGACCTCGGCGGCGGGCAGTATCCATGGGCAGCATTGACGCAGACGTGACTTGGCCGGCGCAGCACAAGTTGATAATTTACTTTAGGGTCTAGTACCCTCAGAATTAATCGCGAAGTCGCAGGAAACGCAGGCAGGTGGCTGGCCATGTTTCGAAACCACCCAATCCTGTCTGATATACTGGAGCTTGTTGGTGCGTCGCTCGGCGTGTTTTTGGTCGGGTTGATGGTTGCGTATCTGGTGGGGTATCTGGTTGGACACTTGCCGTCTGATCATGGAATACCTCGCGCGATTGGTGGCGCCCTGGCGTGGGTCATTATAGGTGGATTTCGTGTATATCGCAGAGAACACGAGAGACGCCGAGAGATGCATTGGAAATACCTAAAGGGCGAATAAGGAAGCCTAGGCCCACGGGCGGCTTGCTGCGAAAATGCGATTGATAGGACGCCTCCTAAGTATACGGCACGGCATGGATCATGCTCGAGGCAGGTGATCCGAGACCCCGACATCCATTGCGTCCGGACTTCCCGCCCTTGAAGGTGGCGCGGCTCCGAGGCTCATGCTAATCAACGGCTCAAACGTGTGACAAACCGTGTGACAATGCGGTGCCAAATCGTCACGATGTGACAAAGCGGGCGTGGCGAAACTGGTAAACGCAAAGGACTTAAAATCCTTCGCCTTCAATGGCTTGCGGGTTCAAGCCCCGCCGCCCGCACCAGTCACGAAAAGGGACTTAAAATCCCTCGATCTCTGATCGTACGGGTTCGATTCCCGTCGTCCGCACCACATTGTAATTAAAAGGCAATTGGCATTATTGAGTCGGCGCTGGCTACCCGAAGAAATTCCACGCGGGTAGCCGTGGGGGTAGCCGAGGATGGCAGAACGAGGGCCATATAATGGAATTCGACGATATCGTTTCTGGCAGGGAGGCGTTCCTGCGAGAGGCAATTCTGCTCGAAACGCAAGAGGGCCTGAGGCTTGATTTCAAAGCGCCGGCCGTCGCCAAGCAAGGCGCGGCCTTTACCCCGCAAGGCCAACTTACCAAGGATGGCCGAAACAGCTTGGCCAAGGCTCTCTCGGCCTTCAGCAACTCTGCCGGCGGTGTTCTGGTCATTGGAGTTGAATGCCGCAAGAATGTTGATGGGGTCGACTGTGCCTGTGATCTAGAACCGCTCCCCAATTGGAAAACCGCACTCAGTGCTGTGAATTCAGCTGTAGGCGATCCTTTGCAGCCCAAAATGGCGGTATCCGAGTGGGCGGATTCGCGTCCGAGGAGAATCAGAGCTTCGGCTATGTAGTTGTAGATGTGCCTCGTTCTGAGCGACGACCGCACCGCAGCGAAGCCGCTGATCTAAAGCAGTATTTTAAGCGCTCTGGCTCCGGGAGCTATGCGATGGAGCACTTCGACATCGAGGACGCTTTTCGCCGAACGACAGTTCCAAATCTCAAGCTGAGAACAGACGTTCATAAATTCAGGTCATCAGGATCGGACAGCTACTACAAAATCCGACTGTGGCTCGACAACGTTTCCTCCGTAACGGCCTTTTTCCCGTCAATTACTCTTAGCGATTTGACGGGAATCCAATTCGGCTGGGCCACTGACCGATTGCCATTCGTAACCTCTGATCAACGAGGCTGATAAAGTGACAGCCTACGGAGACTCCGAGTTCGTCATTCATCCAGGCTCGACGCGTCAGATCGCGGAATTTGAATTCCACGCGGCCTTTGAGAGCGGTAGCCCGGTGATCGTCGGGGATCGCATGCCGAATATGGCCTACCTTGCCTTTAATTACCGCATCGGCGCTCGCGACATGATTTCAAACGAACAGGCGATTGAAATCCGTCTTTTCCCAATCAAATGGTGATGGCCCGCCACCGTGAGGCAGCGGGCCAAATACCGGACGGTGCGGATTTTCAGTTCGCCTTTTGGCGGCTCTGCTTGACGATGTTTTGGCTCGAGCACACGTCTTCCGAGTTTGTGACAATCTGCTCGGCAAGGTCTCGTGCGATCCAGAGCAGGTGGCCTACTTCGTCGATATCGGGGGTCTCAAAAACCTTTTGCTCGATGACGTTGATGAGGGTCGACAACTTCCTGAGATCGCCTTGAAGGTCGTCCAGATTCTCGTAGGACCGGGTCATTTAGATCACCAGCAGCGTTCGGACGATCTGTTGAGCAAGCCGCACATTCGTTGTGCGCTGCCCGTTGTAGGCGCTCCCCCATGGCGAAGCGCCGGCATCATCGACAACAACGAGATGTAGAGTTCCGCGATCACACCATATCCAGGGATCGCCTTCGGTATATTAGCATCTGCTTGCGGCGGACCTGATGTCCGCTTGGCCGGCGTCATCCCCAAAGCCCACCCCAACTGGCGCCGGCCATTTTCATCAGCGCTTCTTCGCCTTCGGCATGATCTCCTCGATCCGCGCCTTCACTCCGTCCTGGATCATCGTGCTCGAGCGCCTGGGCCTCCGCCTGGTCCTTGGTGGTCAGGATGGTGCGCCAGTGCGGCTTGTCGAAGACGCTGACGATCTAGGTTGTGGCCGGCTTATGCTCCACCTTTTGCTGCTTCCATCGTTCATATTGATAAATCCCGAATATATTAGCAAATGCGTACATTAGTCAGCCGGACGCGCGCCCGTGGCCCAGCGGCTTTCCGCTGCCAGTCCCTCTAGCAACCAAGCTGCTGGGCCGCCGTCCTATGTCCCCCGTTTGGTGATTCGACGATCGGCTTCCTGTCGCGGTTTCGCTGCCGATCAGCTTCAAGTTGCATGCCGAACTTACCGTTTGTTGAGCAGATTAGCGCACCATCATATGGGGACATGGAATGTAGCTCGTACATGTGACTAAAGGCCCCGGCGCCTCACCCAGCGCCGGGGCTTTTCGCATCTAGGAAGCATGTGGATGGCAAGCTCGCCGGACGAAGACCCCAACAACCTCAAGCCCGGCGAGCCTACAACCTGACCAGAGTACGCGATCAGGGCCGGGATCAACCGGCGCGCTGTCAGACGCAAAAGGAGTGCCAGTGCCGCCGTCCCGAAATGGCACAAATCGGGGGAAAACGGCCGCTCAGGGTTTTGTTGCAGACTTGCTAACGTTACGGTCACGCCAGCCGGCTTGCCCGAGCCGGTTAGGCCCGACGGTCAACCAAACCCACCCCAACGGGGACTGTCGGGCCGCAGGAAGTCCCGAGGCGCGCGTTCTTGCCCTCCGCTAATCTCCTAAGCCACCGAAGCCTGCCGCGCGTCCTGGCGCCCGCCTGTGGCCAGCCCGATAGCCGAGCTCTTCCTCGGCTTCCTTGGGAATGACGGTCTCCGGATCGTTTTCGTCGAGCAGTCCGGCACAGGCCTCGATCAGCGGCTCGCGATGGCCGGTGACGTAGGCGGGATAGCGGAACTGGCGCCATCACCAGCAGCTACGTCGTACAGCACCAGCGTTAGCCGCGTCGTTTCCGTTGCCCCAAGCGGGCGTTCTTCCTTGTTTGCTAAATGCGCGTGGTGCCCCTCTCTTGGCCGCCCGAATGCAGTACCGGCGACCCCTGATCGGCGCTTCGCTCATGATCTGGCCGAGAGCCTATCTCAATGATCCCGACCAGCGCGCGAACAAACTCAACCATATCGTTCGCCGTGATGGCTGCCTGGTCAGGTTCTTGCCCAATGTGCTCGGCGGCCGCGCAGCATGACAGGCGGATGTGATCGTAATGAGGATCCCTTTCATCCTCCGGCAACGTCGCCAATTTCATGGCCCGGCGATGAATCAGCCGGAGCAATTGTCCGAGAGCGGCTCCGACACTCATGCGTTTGCTCCGCATTGGTCAAACGTCCGGCGCTCCAAGGCGCGTGTCGGAACGTCGATGGGAGGTATCCCTTTGCCAAGCTGCATTATAGCCATTAATATATTGTTTATTGCTAATATATGATTTCCGGAAGCGTGGCCTCCATGGGATCGTAACGGCCTCGGCGCCAAGGCCTGAGGCGGAGCCTAGCCAGGCCGGCGCGGACCGAGTGATCCTGTCCTTCAAACGAGGCGCTGGATTTCCAGCGCCGGATCGCGGGCGGCATGCCTTTTATTGCCGGACGACGTCGCTACAGTCGCATCAGTCGGCAATTCCATCGCCAATATGCATCGCGGTTGGGCGGCACAGCGCCGAAGCAAGGTTCTTGCGCCGCCTTTCAAGCGAGCCAACAGTGCCTGCGCATTCGCAAAGCTATTTCGGAACGGGCAATGACAATAATGATAGATGGAAACGCCAGCTGGCGCGATATTGCGCGCGTGAGCGAAGGCGAATCTCTGGCGCTTGGCCAGGCGGCTTGGGCGAGGATCGCTTTTGCGCACCAGCTCGTGGCGGCCATCGTCGACAAGGGCATCCGCGCCTATGGCGTCAATACCGGGGTCGGCGCATTGGCCAGCAAAATCGTGGCGCCTGCCCTGCACAAGAAACTGTCGCGCAATATCATTCGCAGTCATGCGTGCGGCGTCGGTGACCTCGTGCCGAGGCGCGGTGTGCGCGCCATCATTGCCGCGCAAGTGGCGAATTTCGCGCATGGCCATTCGGGCGTGAGCCCTGCGATCGTCCGTAATTTGCTCACCTTTATCGAGCGCGACTGCGTTCCCGACGTGCCGTCCCGGGGATCGGCCGGATATTTGACGCACAACGCGCACGTCGCCCTGGTCTTGATCGGTGAAGGCAGCGCAACCGTGGCAGGTCGCTCGATGAGCGGGCTCGAGGCCCTGGCTGAAATGGGCCTGGAACCGTTGGAGCTTGGCGCCAAGGAAGGCTTGAGCCTCGTCAACGGCACCGCGTGCGCAACCGGCCTGACAAGCATCGCCGTGCGGCGGGCGGAACGTTTGTTGGCATGGGCCGACGCCGCGGCGGCTTTGACGCTTGAAGCCGCCGGCGCGCAATTGCCGGCTTTTGGCGAGGCGATCCTGGCGATGAGGCCCTCACCCGGCATTCAGGACGTGGGCAGTTCGCTGCGTGGCTGGCTTCACGGCAGCGAACTGATAGCGCTCGCCCACGGCACTCGCACGCAGGACGCACTCAGTCTTCGCGCCGTGCCGCACGTCCACGGCGCCGCCCGGGAGGTGCTGGATCGGTCTGCCGAGCTGGTCGACCGCGAATTGGCCGCTGTCACCGACAATCCCGCCGTATTCGGGTCCTTGAACGATCCTCAGGTTGTTTCAGAGGCGCATGCGGTCGCGCCCGCCCTCGGGCAGGCGGCCGACGGCCTGACCATCGCCTTGGCGCAGGTGGCCGGAATGAGCGAGCGTCGGATCGACCGTCTCGTCAATCCGCTTGTGAACAATTTGCCGGCCTTCCTTGCCGATGAGGACGGAGCCAATTCCGGCTTCATGATCGCCCAATACACGGCCACGTCGCTCAGCAACGTCAATCGGCGTCTGGCCGCCCCGGCGGCGACCGACGGCGGCGTCACATCAGGCCTGCAAGAGGATTTTCTCGCGCATCCAACCGTCGCCGCCAACAAGCTGCTGGCGGTGATCGACAACGCGGAATACATCCTGGCAATCGAACTCATGGCGGCCGCGCAGGCGCATGACTTCCTGGCCAAGCGCGGTGGCCGCGCGCCTGGTACCGACGCCATCTACCGAATGGTCCGGGAAAACATCGCCCACTATTCCGACGATCGGCCTCTGTCCCGGGACATGGAGGCCTTGCGCACCTTCATCCGCGAAATGGACGTCCCGGCCTGTCCGCAGCCCATTATGTGAGCCGCCCATTATGTGAGCCGCTTGCTCGTTGAGGCTCGCGGTCTCAGGCCTTCATCGGATTCAGCTTCAAATGCTGGATCAGGATAATGGTCTTGGCATCGACGATGCGGCCGTCGGCGATGCCGGCCAGCGCTTCGTCGAGCGGCATTTCCAGAACCTCGATGTCCTCGCCTTCTTCCGGCGCGCCGCCGCCGGCCGAGATGCGGTCGGCGGGCGAATAGCGGGCAACGAAGAACCATAGCCGCTCGGTGACGCTGCCCGGGCTCATGTAAGGCGAAAACAGCCGCTCAATCTTGTTCAGTCGGTAGCCGAGCTCTTCCTCGGCTTCCTTGCGGATGGCGGTCTCCGGATCGTTTTCGTCGAGCAGTCCGGCACAGGCCTCGATCAGCGGCTCGCGGTGGCCGGTGACGTAGGCGGGATAGCGGAACTGGCGCACCATCAGCACCGTCGAGCGACTGGGGTCGTAGGGTAGGATCACCGCGCCATCGCCGCGATCATAGGTCTGGCGGATCTGCGTCTCCCACTGGCCGTCACGCCGGCGATAGTCGAGGACGGTCTTTTTCAGCACCGCCCAGTCGTCGGAAAGAACCTCTTCCGAGCGGATGCGAATGCGATCTTCCATTGGACACCTCGGGTATTTGCTGCCGAGCGCAGGCGTAGCCTCGAACCGGCGCTGGCGCAATTGGGGCAGCGATTGGTCCAGCGGGCATTTCACTCTCTCGTGTGTGGTATGCACGACTTCCATTGCCTAAATAACGCGTTCCCCTCCCCGGAGCCCCTTTTCATGACCGCATCGCTTTTTCAGCCGATCACGCTCGACGGCCTCACCTTCCACAATCGCATCGCTGTCGCGCCGATGTGTCAGTATTCCGCGGAGGATGGCTCGGCTAGCGACTGGCATCTTTACCACTGGATGAACTTGGCCATGTCCGGCGCCGGCATGGTCACGGTGGAGATGACCGATGTCGAGCGGCGCGGGCGCATCACGCATGGTTGCCTCGGGCTTTATTCCGACGACAACGAAGCCGCTGCGCGCCGCACACTGGACGCGGCACGACGCGTCGCCGCACCCGGCACGAAGTTCGGCTCGCAGCTGGCGCACGCCGGCCGCAAGGCCTCGAACCGCAAGCCCTGGGAGGGCGGCGGACCATTGCAGCCGAATGAGGACCCCTGGCAGACCGTTTCGGCCTCGGCCATCGCCTATGACACCGGCTGGAACGTGCCGCATGCGCTGGAAGACGAGGAGATCCTGCAGCTCATCGAGCGCTTCGTCGAAGCCGCCAAGCGGGCCGAACGCGCCGGCTTCGACTTCATCGAATTGCACGCAGCACATGGCTATTTGATCTTCCAGTTCCTGTCGCCGCTGTCCAACCAGCGCACGGACCGTTGGGGCGGCTCGCTGGAAAACCGGATGGGTCTTGTCGTCGAAATCGCCAGGGCGGTGAGAAAGGCAGTGCCAAAGCTGATGCTCGGTGCGCGACTGTCGGTGAAGGACTGGGTCGATGGCGGCTTCGACGTCGAGGATGCGATCGAAGTGGCGAAGGCCCTGAAGGCGGAGGGCGTCGGCTATCTCTGCTGCTCCAGCGGCGGCAATTCGCCGTTGCAGAAACTGCCCACCGGCCCCGGCTATCAGGTTCACCTGGCGGAAGCCGTGCGCAAGGGCGCCGGCATCCCGACCCGCGCGGTCGGCCTGATCGACGATCCGAAGCAGGCCGAGGCTGTTATCGCCGAGGGCCGCGCCGACATGGTGGCGCTGGCGCGCGCCTTCCTCGCCGATCCGCGCTGGGGCTGGCGTGCGGCCGCCACATTCAGCGAAAAGATCCATCCGGCACCACAGCTCGCCCGCTCGGTGACGACGATGGAACACTGGATGAAGGCGGCGGGCTGATCGGACCATCCTCTTGATACCGGGGCCTCCCGATACCGTCCAGCCCTTTACAACAGCCCGCTTCAATTCTCGCCGCAAACTGTTACGTTGGGTGAGGCTGCGGCGGGCGCGGCCGGGCTTGGGAGGAAATCATGTCGTTCAAGGCAGTCTTGCCGGCTGCGATGCTTATGGTCGTCGCGGCGTTTTGGCTCGGTGCGTCGACGCCGAGCGTCGCGCAATATTGCGAAGGTACGGTACACGGCCTGTCTGGCCGCTACAATCTGGCCACCGGCAGCGGCTTTCTCGCCGTGCGGACACGGCCGAACTCGTCATCGCGGATGATCGGCCAGCTGTTCAACGGCGATCACACCGAAATCTTCGACCGGCGCGGCAACTGGTACCAGGTCGAAATCGGCGGCACGACCGGCTGGGCCAATGCACGCTGGCTACGCAACGATTGCGGCTACTGAGGCTGTTTTGAAAGTAGCTCCAGATGGCCGCCGGAGCAGACGTTCCCAAAACAGCCTCTGAGACGTTTGGGCGCAGGCTGACGGCCACTTTTGCAACCAAATTGGCTGCTTTGCGTTGCGGCCATGATGGACAACAAACCTTTTGAAACGCCGGTCGTGGTCGAACTTGGCCATGTCGGCAAATATCGCCATATCCGCAGTACCCAGGAAGCGGCGGAGTGTCTGATGACGGTGTGGCCGCTCAATCGCGGCCCGCGTCATCGTGATGCCCTCGACACTTGCCTCAAAGTGCTGGAAGGTTATCGTTCGACAGCGGAAGCGCGACGGGCATTGATCGAGGCCGCCAGGGAATCGGAAGTGCTGGTGCCCGACGACAGGCTGTCCGACGACCGGCTGCATTGAGCAGGCGGACTTTCAACCGGAGGTTTTGATGGCGAAGCTGACTTACAACATCGTCGAGCATGACGGCGGCTGGGCCTACAAGGTCGGTTCGACCTTCTCGGAGACATTTCCCACCCATCAGGACGCGCTGCGCGCCGCCGAGATCGCTTCGGCCGAGCAGCAGGTGGCAGGCGCGACGGACGGTATCCAGTACGAGGATGCCGAGGGCAAATGGCATGAGGAACTGGCGGATGGCCGTGACCGGCCGCAGACCGAAGTGTCCGACTGACTTTATCGCCAAAGGCCGCACGCCACGGACGTATGAAGAGAGGGACGTCTCGTTGCCAGTTGCGAGCCCTTACGAGCGATTATTTGCCACAATACTGGTCGTTCACGTTTCCCTGAGCATTCGCGTCAGGACCCGCAGTGTTCGACGCACAAGGGTCGGCCGCGCCCGAACTGCCAAGGGTATCCAGTCCCGAGTGGTCGCCATTGATGCTTCCAGTCGTGTTCTGGTCGACGCCTGAGGACTCTTCGTTGCCGAACGGCCACCATTTTTAATGGTTGGAATTATGCGTCCTACGGTTGCGCCATCGCCGACGTTGCCAGCCCGATCATCAGAACCGATGCTGCGAGAAATTCCTGTACATTGCATTACGCCGTGTCTTGGTCGCCTTAGGTGCGACAGGGGGTAAACCCGGCGGTCAGCCGGTTGGTTCATTGAAATTGTCGTGAGGCTGGGGTGATGGAAAGGCGCGGCCGGCAACCCGCTCGATGAAACCGATCACCCGCTTGGGCTCGACGAACTGCGGCATATGGCCGAGGCCGTCGACAGGCTCGAAATCAAGCCCCTTGATCTTGCCACGCATCGGCTCGCCATGGATGCGGATGTCGATGACGCGGTCGGCGGTTCCAAACAGGATGCCGGCCGGCATGGCAATCTCGCCATAGCGTTGCTCGATGCGGCCGAGATCCTGTTCGATGGCCACGACATCGGCTGATGTCGCCTGGAAATGGACTGGCCGCAGCCCGAGCCAGCCACCGCCGTCGACCATGTAGTCCACGGGAAAAGCCTGCGGCGCGAAGATGAATTCCATCGTCGGCCGCGCATAGCGCAGGCTCAGCGGTATCGCCACGGTGTAGGCCATGACCCGTCGCCAAAGGCGTGAGGGAATGTTGAGCAAGCCGGTCTTTTCGCGCATGCCAGGTTCCAGATGCGTCAACGGCGCCAGCAAGGCGATCCCCGCAATCACCTCGGGATGCTCCACGGCCAGGGTCAGCGTGACGGCGCCACCCAGCGAGTGACCCACCACCAGCGGCCTCTCCAGCCTCAATTTTTCGATGAAACGGCGCACCAGGGCTGCCTGTTCGGGCAACCGGCCCGTGGCGCCGTTCGCGCGCGTCGAATAGCCCGATCCCGGACGATCGAGCGCGATCAGCCGGTAGCCGGGGGCGAACTGGCCAAACAAGGTGTGCCGGAAATGATGAAGCTGGGCGCCAAGCCCGTGGATAAAAACGATCGGCCGCCCCTCGCCTACATCGACATAGTGGATGCGGCTGCCGTCAATCTCGACGAATTTTCCGACCGGCGGCACCAGTCTTTGCGCCTTCGCCGCGATCCACAGCGTCGCCAACACCAGACAGGCGATCCCCAGGACCGCCAGCAGGAACGACAGGGCCAGCAGCCACGACAGGATCGATATCAGCATTGTTCACCCGGACCAGAACCAGTTCGAGCTTACCCGCATCCGGTCGCGCTGCAACCTGGCATCGAAACGGGTGCCATGTTGGCCGCCCGGACGGCATTGCCGACAGCCACGCGCCGCGCTATCTCAGGCGACCCGTCCTGCCGGAGCCCTCCATGCCTGAAATCGTTACAGCCGCCATGCTTGTCATCGGCGATGAGATTCTGTCCGGCCGCACCAAGGACAAGAACATCGGCCACCTCGCCGACATCATGACGGCTGTCGGCATCGACCTGAAGGAAGTGCGCATCGTTCCCGACGAGGAAGACGAGATCGTTGCGGCGGTGAATGCCGTGCGTGCGCGTTATACCTATGTGTTCACCACCGGCGGCATCGGCCCGACCCATGACGACATCACCGCCGATTCGATCGCCAAGGCGTTCGGCGTTCCCTGCGAATACGATGCCAAGGCCTATGCCATGCTGGGCGAAAGCTATGCGGCGCGCGGCATCGAATACACCGAGGCGCGCAAGCGCATGGCGCGGATGCCGCGTGGCGCCGACCATATCGACAACCCGGTGTCCGTGGCGCCCGGCTTCCGCATCGGCAACGTCCACGTCATGGCCGGCGTGCCCTCGATCTTCCAGGCCATGCTCGACAATGTCGTGCCGACGCTGAAGACCGGCACGAAAATGCTGTCGGCGACGGTGCACTGTCCGTTCGGCGAAGGCCTTATCGGCGGGCCACTGGGTGAGATCCAAAAGGCGCATCCGGACACGATTATCGGTTCCTATCCAAAGTATGGCGACGGCAAGTTCTGGACCGAACTGGTCGTTCGCGCCCGCAGCCAGGAGGCGCTCGAGGCCGCGCGCGCCGATGTCGAGACAATGGTGGCGGGTTTCGCCGCCAAGGCGAGTTGAGGCCGGAACCAAGCGCGGCGCGCCAACGTTTCCCTGCACGCGAGATCGAAGCTCGCCAGATTGAGGGATCATCATGCGCTTCAAGACCATCGTTGCCATTCTGCAGAACGAGCAGGACGCCGAACGCGTGCTCGACTGCGCCATTCCGCTCGCCAGCCGCTACGAGAGCCATCTGATCGGCATCCATGCCGAGGCGCTTCCGGTGCCCTACACGTCGGCGACCGGCTTCCCGGATACCGAATTCCTGCAGGTGTCGGCCGACATGAACCGGGAGCGCGCCGACAAGCTGCAGGCCGTCTTTCTCCGGCGCATCGAGGATTCCGGCCTTTCCTTCGAATGGCGCAGCCTGGAGAGTTTCTCCGGCGACAGCGCGCTGACCGGCATTTCGAGCGTGCGCGCCGCCGATCTCATTGTCGCCGCCCAGCGCGATACCGGCGGCGATCCGAGCGCCGATGTCGACACGCTGGTCTATGACGCCGGCCGGCCGGTGCTGGTGGTGCCGAGTGCTGGCCCACTGGTCACCACATTCAAACATGTGCTGCTCGCCTGGAACGGCAGCAAGGAAGCCGCGCGCGCCGCCTTCGACGCCCTGCCCTTCATCATCGAGGCCGAGAAAACCGACATATTGGTCATCGATCCGCCTGATACGCTCGACGAAAGCCCGGAAGCCGCCGGTGCCGAAATCGCGTCGGCCCTGTCGCGCCATGGCGCCAATGTCAGTGTCTCGGTGCAGAAATCAGGGGGCACCTCGGTCGACGACATGATCCAGAACCGGGTCGCCGAGACCGGCGCCGATCTCCTGGTGCTTGGTGCCTACAGCCACTCCTGGCTGCGCCAGCTGCTGTTCGGCGGGGTGACGCGCACGGTGCTGCGCACAACGCAGGTGGCGGCCTTCCTGTCGCGATAAGTCCACAGCCATCGCAGCCGGTCGCCCTTGCCAAGTCCAAGGGTTTCCAGTTAATTCCGCGCGCATTCCCCTGTTTTTGTGCACGCGGCCTTCGCGTGCTGCGGAGTGCGCGAAAAATGTCCCTTCCCGAAAAAGCCTTCCCGGTCTCCTGGGACCAGTTCCATCGTGACGCCCGTGCGCTTTCCTGGCGGCTTTCCGGCGCCAACAAGGGACAATGGCGAGCGATCGTCTGCATCACCCGCGGTGGACTGGTCCCCGCGGCGATCATTGCGCGCGAGCTTGGCATCCGCATCATCGAGACGGTCTGCGTCGCCTCCTATCATGACTACACCAGCCAGGGGCAGTTGCAGGTGCTGAAGGAAATCACGCCCGCGCTGCTCGCAGACGATGGCGCCGGCGTGCTGATCATCGACGACCTGACCGACACCGGCAAGACCGCCGGCATCGTGCGCGCGATGATGCCCAAGGCGCATTTCGCCACCGTCTACGCCAAGCCGAAAGGCCGCCCGCTGGTTGATACTTTTGTCACCGAGGTCAGCCAGGACACCTGGATCTATTTCCCCTGGGACATGGGATTCACCTACCAGAAGCCGATCGCCGACGACCACGCCGGCTGATTCGCAACAGGCCGCATTTTTCCAGTTAAGCCGCCACCGACGACAATATTTGCTTCCGCGGACGGATCTGTGGGGCAAGATATCCTGTGAAATCGATCTCGATTGGCGGAAATCAGCCAGCCTGACCAAAGTTTTTACTTTTATTGGTCATAATTAGCCGTAAGATTCGTGAGGCGGCAAATGATTCTGGAGGCTGGGGCTAGCTTCTCCGATGTTGACGAGGCCAACGACGCACAACCATCTGGCTGAAAGGGTCCGGCGACTCTTCGGCACCGCGCCGTGCCGTCTGCAGGTTGCCGCGCTGCCGTGGCGCGACACCGGGAATGGCGTCGAGATCATGCTGATCACCAGCCGTGATACCGGCCGCTGGGTGTTGCCGAAAGGCTGGCCAGAGGCCAGGGAGCCACTCTGCGAGGCGGCGGCGCGCGAGGCCGGCGAGGAAGCCGGGTTGCGCGGAAACATTTCCCATCTCGAAGCCGGCCGTTATTTCTATGCCAAGGTTCTGGGCTCCGGCGAAGAAGTGCCTTGCGAGGTGCTGGTGTTTCCGCTGGAAGTCGACAAGATCGCCGATCGCTGGAAGGAAAAGCGCGCCCGCACCCGCAAATGGGTCAATTCGAGCGAAGCGGTGCGCATGGTCAATGAACCCGACCTTTGCCAGATCATCGCCTATTTCTGCGCCGACCCGCACAGATTCTCCTAAGCTGCATCTTTCGCGTGCTCTATGGCGGATTCACAACCATGTGATGTAGCGCATGAATGGTTTGCTAATTTTTCTTCGCTAAGAATTGGCCAATCTGGCGATTGACCGATGGCGAACTTTGTAGACCCACTTAAGCAAGACCCCGACGGCCCTAAGCGCGAGCACCGTCCACGCGTGCTCAAGGGCGGTTCCGTCATCACCGGCATTCAAAACTCGGAAGTCGCCGTTACGCTGCGCAATCAGCATGCGGGCGGCGCCGAATTGAAAGTTCCGCTGGAGTCGCGGGTTCCCGATCGTTTCCTTCTTTATGTACCGCTCGATGGCGTCGCCTATCGCTGCGAGGTCCGCTGGCGTCGCAACGATCGGATCGGGGTCCAGTTCACCGGCACCGAGCCCAAGCCGAAGCTGCATTACGGCTGATATCCGACCGGATTGCTCCCGGCAGATGCCTCCGATCGTCCGCTGCTCGCAAATCCGCCGCCCGAAACGATAATCGCAGCGGCGCATTTCTATCCCCGTTATCCACATGTGTGACACACAAGATGTTGGGGTCACAAAAGCTACGCAAACGAATCCTTGACGGCGCAAAACGAGTCGCCTTTTATAGGCCGTGCGCTCCTGTTGAGAGTGCGACCGGAAAGTTCTGAGCCCGGTCTTTTTCCCGGATTATGTGCGTTTTTGCCCGCATTTCCGCCTGTTTACGAGGCCGGCGGAAGCGTTGGGATTGTGGGGTGGCGGGGCGACGAAAGGGAGAATTGTCGGACTGGAATAAATTGTCTGTTAATACTATATTTAGTGTTTGCAGGTAGGTTCGACGCTAGATAGTGTGAATTTCCCTCGAGTGAGGGAATCGAAAAAATCAGATTTGAGGGACCCGCGGAGTTCCCCGGCGCGTTGTGACAGAGGCTTCCTAAGGAGCCCAGGTACAAGTGCTGGGGGGAGATCGCGAAATGGAGAGCCGGCCGTTTTCGAACGCCGGCAGACGGCGGACATGCGCGTTTCGCATTGGGGGCAGAAATCCCTGGGGAAAAGCGCTATATATAGACAAAAGGACCGGACCAATGCGCATCGAGCGTCGCTTCACCAAGGCAGGCCAATCAGCTTATGCGGAGATCGAATTCCGCAAGGCCCTGTCCGAGATCAAGAATCCGGATGGCTCGGTGGTGTTCCGTCTCGACAACATCGATGTGCCGGCGCAGTTCTCCCAGGTGGCCGCCGACATCCTGGCGCAGAAATATTTCCGCAAGGCCGGTGTGCCCGCGCGGCTGAAGAAGGTCGAGGAGAACGACGTCCCCTCCTTCCTGTGGCGCTCCGTCGCCGACGAGGCCGAGCTTGCCAAGCTGCCGGAAGGGGAGCGCTACGGCTCCGAGATCGATGCCCGCCAGGTATTCGACCGGCTGGCTGGCACCTGGACCTACTGGGGCTGGAAGGGCGGCTACTTCAAGACGTCGGAGGAAGACGCGCGCGCTTTCCGCGATGAACTTGCCTATATGCTGGCCACCCAGCGCGTCGCACCGAATTCGCCGCAATGGTTCAACACCGGCCTGCACTGGGCCTACGGTATCGACGGACCGAGCCAGGGTCACTTCTATGTCGACCCCTTCACCGGCAAGCTGACCAAGTCGAAATCCTCCTACGAGCATCCGCAGCCGCATGCCTGCTTCATCCAGGGCGTTCAGGACGACCTCGTCAACGAGGGCGGCATCATGGATCTGTGGGTGCGTGAAGCGCGCCTGTTCAAATACGGATCCGGCACCGGCTCGAACTTCTCGCTGCTGCGCGGCGAAGGCGAAAAGCTGTCCGGCGGCGGCCGTTCGTCCGGCCTGATGAGCTTCCTCAAGATCGGCGACCGCGCCGCTGGCGCCATAAAGTCGGGCGGCACGACGCGCCGCGCCGCGAAAATGGTCATCGTCGACGCCGACCATCCCGATATCGAGGAATTCATCGACTGGAAGGTCAATGAAGAGCAGAAGGTCGCCTCGCTGGTGACCGGCTCCAAGATCGTCAAGAAGCATCTTGAGCTGATCATGAAAGCCTGCGTCAATTGCGAAGGCAATGGCGACGATTGCTTCGACCCGGCCATCAACACGGCGCTGAAGCGCGAGATCAAGGCGGCCAAGAAGGACGCGGTGCCGGAGAACTACATCTACCGCGTCATCCAGTTCGCCAAGCAGGGCTACACCTCGATGTCGTTCAAGACCTACGACACCGACTGGGATTCGGACGCCTACCTGACGGTTTCGGGCCAGAACTCCAACAATTCGGTGTCGCTGAAGGACAATTTCCTGCGCGCCGTCGAGCAGGACGCCGACTGGCACCTGACCGCCCGCAAGGACGGCAAGGTGCTGAAGACGCTGAAGGCGCGGGATCTCTGGGAAAAGATCGGCTACGCCGCCTGGGCATCGGCGGACCCGGGCCTGCACTTCAACACGACGATGAACGACTGGCACACCTGCGCTTCTGCCGGTGCGATCCGGGCCTCCAACCCGTGCTCGGAATACATGTTCCTCGACGACACCGCCTGCAACCTCGCCTCGATCAATCTGCTGCCTTACCGCAATGCCGACGGCACGATCGATATCGCTGCCTACGAGCACACGGTGCGGCTGTGGACCATCGTGCTCGAAATCTCGGTCATGATGGCGCAGTTCCCGTCGAAGGAGATCGCCAAGCAGTCCTACGAATACCGCACGCTCGGCCTCGGCTACGCCAACATCGGCGGCCTGCTGATGACCTCGGGCATACCGTATGACTCGGACGAGGGCCGTGCCATCTGCGCAGCACTTACCGCGATCATGACCGGCATGGCCTATGCCACGTCGGCCGAGATGGCCGCCGAGCTCGGCGCCTTCGCCGACTACGACCGCAACGCCCAGAACATGCTGCGCGTCATGCGCAACCATCGCCGTGCCGCCTATGGCGAGAAGCAGGGCTATGAGAAGCTCGCCGTCAACCCGGTGCCGCTGGTCGCCTCCGACCTCAAGCAGCAGGCGCTTGTCGAGCATGCGAAAGCCGCCTGGGACCGCGCCATCGAGCTTGGCGAGGAGCACGGCTACCGCAATGCGCAGGCGACCGTCATCGCGCCGACCGGCACGATCGGTCTGGTCATGGATTGCGACACCACCGGCATCGAGCCCGACTTCGCGCTGGTGAAGTTCAAGAAGCTCGCCGGCGGCGGCTACTTCAAGATCATCAACCGCGCCGTGCCGGAAGCGCTGCGCACGCTCGGCTATTCCGAGAGCCAGCTCGCCGAGATCGAGGCCTATGCGGTCGGCCACGGCAATCTCAACCAGGCGCCGGCAATCAACCCCGGCTCGCTCAAGGCGAAAGGCTTCACCGACGAGAAGATCGCGGCGCTCAATGCCGCGCTGAAGTCGGCCTTCGACATCAAGTTCGTCTTCAACCAGTGGACGCTCGGCGCCGACTGGGTGAAGGAGACCTTCGGCTTCACCGACGAGCAGCTCAACGACTTCTCGTTCGAGATCCTGCCGGCGCTGGGCTTCTCCCGGAAGGACATCGAAGCCGCCAACATCCATGTCTGCGGTGCGATGACGCTGGAAGGCGCGCCCTTCCTCAAGGCCGAACACCTCGCCGTGTTCGACTGCGCCAGCCCCTGCGGCAAGATCGGCAAGCGTTCGCTTTCGATCAACAGCCACATCCAGATGATGGCGGCGGCACAGCCCTTCATCTCCGGCGCCATCTCCAAGACCATCAACATGCCCAACGATGCGACGGTGGAAGACGCCAAGGGCGCCTACATGCTGTCGTGGAAGCTGGCGCTGAAGGCCAACGCGCTCTATCGCGACGGCTCGAAGCTGTCGCAGCCGCTGAATTCCTCGCTGCTCGCCGATGGCGAGGAGGATGAGGACGATGCGGTCGAGCAGCTGATCGCGGCCCCAGCTGCGGCGCGTGCTGCGCAGATCACCGAGCGGATCGTCGAGCGCATCATCGAACGCGTGTCGCGCGAGCAGGAAAAGCTGCCCGGCCGCCGCAAGGGTTATACGCAGAAGGCCAAGATCGGTGGCAACACCATCTTCCTGCGCACCGGCGAATATGATGATGGCCGCCTCGGCGAGATCTTCATCGACATGAACAAGGAGGGTGCCACACTGCGTGGCCTTCTCAACAACTTCGCCATCGCGATCTCGCTCGGCCTGCAATACGGCGTACCGCTCGACGAATATGTGCACGCCTTCACCTTCACCAAGTTCGAGCCGGCGGGCATGGTGCAGGGCAATGACGCCATCAAGAGCGCGACGTCGATCCTCGACTACGTATTCCGCGAACTCGCGATCTCCTATCTCGGCCGCAACGACCTCGCCCATGTCGACCAGTCGGACTTTTCCAACACCGCACTTGGCCGCAACATCAGCGAAGGCAAGACCGACGCCGTCTCCAAGGGTCTGACCCGTGGTTCGCCGGTGAAGCTGGTGTCGAGGGCAATCGGCAACGAGCCGAAGGGCTTTGCCGGCTCCACCCCCCCTGCCCGCTCGGCGCCGACCGCCTTCTCCGGCTCCAACGTGCTGGCGTTGAAGCCCGCCAGCGACGAAGCAGTCGCCTACAAGCGCGATTATGAGGACCGCGCCAAGGAACTGGCCGAAGACATCGCCTTCGAGGAAGCGGCGGGCGCGGCTTCCGACACCACGGCGGCACTGTTCACCGACGCCGCGGCCAATGAAGCGGCCGAAGCGAAGAAACTCGCCGCCGACCGCCGCGCCAGGTCACTGCTGCAAGGCTACACCGGCAATTCCTGCTCCGAGTGCCAGAATTTCACCATGGTGCGGAACGGGACCTGCGAGAAGTGCGATACGTGCGGCGCCACGAGCGGGTGCAGCTGAGGGGATTTGATTGAGCCCAAAAGTCGTAAATGCAACGACGCCGACAATCCTAGATTTCGGCGTCGTTGAAAGCGGCATACGGGAACGTGAGAGCGCCAGCGTCTCGCGCAGCGATGCATTCACTAGACTTGCTCTAGAAACTGTCTTTGGGTTACCTCAACCAGAGGTCGATGAGTATATCGTTGACGGCTTTGATGATCGCGGCATCGATATTGTCTATATCGACCACGACAATCGTGTAATAAATATCGGATCATGCAAGACGGTTGTCTCATATAAAAATTCTCGGAAGAATTTCCCTGGCGACGAAATTGATAAAATAATCTCTTTTGTTGAAGACCTCGTTCTTAATCGCGAGGATATGCTTAAAACATGCAACGGCCCTCTAGTGGATTGATCGAGACAAAAGAGTCCGATGTTGGATTCCCATCTGTTTTCGCATGTGCGACGATCGGGCATGCGCACCGGTATTACATTTGACGTCACTGCCGCCGACAGGATCCAGCTCGAAGCCATCGTGGCAAAGCACGGTTCGCCGCAGAAGCATGCGTGGCGGGCGAAGATCATTCTGATGAGCGATGACGGCTTGGGAACCGTGACCATTATGCAGGCTACCGGCAAATCGAAGACCTGCGTGTGGCGATGGCAGGAGCGTTTTATGGCCGAAGGCGTGGATGGCCTTTTGCGCGACAAGAGCCGCCCGCCAGGCATTGCGCCACTCGATCCCGAACTGGTCGATCAGGTGATCGCGCTGACGCTGGAAACGCCCAAGCAAGAGGCCACACACTGGACCGTTCGCGCGATGGCAAAGGCGGTGGGGATCGCGGCCTCTTCGGTCGTCAAGATATGGCACGAGCATGGTCTTGCACCGCACCGCTGGCGCAGCTTCAAACTGTCGAATGACAAGGCCTTTGCCGAGAAACTGCACGATGTCGTTGGGCTCTACGTCTCGCCGCCGGCCCATGCCATTGTTCTTTCCGTCGATGAAAAGAGCCAGATCCAGGCGCTGGACCGCACCCAGCCAGGACTTCCGTTAAAGAAGGGGCGGGGTGGCACGATGACCCATGATTACAAGCGCCACGGAACCACCACCCTGTTTGCTGCCCTCAATGTTCTCGACGGCTCGGTGATCGGCCGCAACATGCAGCGACACCGGCATCAGGAGTTCATCCGTTTCCTCAACGTGATTGAGGCGCAACTGCCGAAGGATAAGGCAGTCCACGTCATTCTCGACAACTACGCGACCCATAAGCAGCCGAAGGTCCGCGCCTGGCTGGCAAGACATCCGCGATGGACCTTCCACTTCGTTCCAACATCATGTTCATGGCTCAACGCTGTCGAGGGCTTCTTCGCCAAACTGACACGACGTAGACTGAAACACGGTGTCTTCCACTCCGTCGTCGATCTGCAGGCGGCAATCAACCGCTTCATGACTGAGCACAATCACGAACCCCGGCCATTCGTCTGGAAAGCAGACCCCGATGAGATCATTGCAGCCGTCAAACGCGGGCACCAAGCGTTGGAATCAATCCACTCTCATGATTGCTGACAATGGCCTTTGACATAAGCTGCGGCCCGCCGATCCGGATCGGCGGTCGAGGCACTTGTACGGCGGATATGAGGTGCAAGAGGCGGGACTTGAACGTCGGTCAACAATCTCTCATCCGCGGGTCGGGCCGCATGACCTGGTTTCGTTTGGGGCTGCCTCTGTCTAGGTGGCGAGCGTCGAGGCTCATAGTGGAGACGAGGGCTCCCCGGCATTGTCCCGCCTCCAGCGCCGCATATCGCGCCGAGGCTGATCCTGTGTTGTGGTCTCCTCTGCTGGCTGTCTGTCAAATAGTGGTCACGCCGTCTTTGGCGCGGATTGAACCGTGCAGGCGATCGACCAGATGAAGCCCACCATCTCGCGTGCGATGGCGACATTGACGACGTTCGCATTCTTGCCGCGCGCGCTCAGCCGACGATATCGGGTGCACAGTCGAACTTGCGCTTTCCACCCGATATCGCGAACGACTTTCGGCAGCGCCTCGATCCGGTCGACCTTGTGCCGGCCGATGCGCGCTCTCATCCGGTAAGCCCAGGCGCCTTCGACCAGCGCGCGCCGGGCATGAGTGTTGCCGGTCTTGGTGATGCCGCCGCGCCAGACGGTCTCACCACTCGATTGTTCTCCGGGGACCAGGCCAAAATAGGCCATGAGCTGGCGTGGGTTTGAGAAGCGTGTGAAGTCACCGACCTCCGCGACCAGCACCACGGCATTAATCAGCGCGATGCCGCGCATCGCCTGCAAGGCGTCAACGACCGGGCGCTGGTTCCATTCCGGGAGCAGGCTGAGTATCTGTTCCTCGACCTGCTGCAGGCGCCGTTCCGCATCCATGACAGCATCGACGTAGTCCTGAAATGCGATCTGCTGAGCGGGATGGTCGAAGGCCAATGTCGAAAGCCATCGCCGGTAAGCCTTTCGCCAGGCCGTCCCGCGCTCATGCTTGCGCCCGTGACGCAGCAGAAATCCTTGAAGATGTTGGCGCGCTCGCGTCACCACCTGTCGCACGACGCTGCGCAACCGGATCAGGTCGCGCATGGCTTCATGATCGGCGTCGGGCACCCAGACTGGGGTCAACTCTCCGGCCCGATGAAGGCGGGCGAGCATGGTGGCGTCGCGACGGTTCGTCTTCACCCGATCGCCAGGCTTCCGCGGAATCAGCGATGGCGCCACCACGTCGCACCGATGGCCGAGGCGCGTGAGTTGGCGATGAACGCCATAGCCGCACGGGCCGGCCTCATAACAAAACGCCAGTGGCTTGCCGGACCGCCTGAGACGATCGCACAGCTTGCTGATGGTATCAGCATCATTGGCAATCTCGCCGAGATATTCCACCGAGCCGGAGCGTCCGCTCTCCGCCACCGCGACTGAGATCCGTTCCTTGTGAATATCCAAACCGACAAATCTGATATGGTCCATATGGCCCGTCTCCTATGCATGAGGCTCTGCGCCGGCCAGCCGGCTTAACCCTCGTACCGTTGCATATCGGATGACGGGCCGCCCTCAGGCCCAGCAATCATAGGGACTAGCTGCAAAAGTTAGGGAAATATGGGATATCTTTGCGGAAGAGAGCTATCGGATTTCGGTTCATCTCTTTTCAAACCAAGCCACCCTTCAAAAAGATGCTCACAACCGACTAGTTGAAGCTCTGAGCCGTCACGAAATTGCGCTGTTCGAATACGGATTGTTCGAGCTATCTCATGGTGTCGTAAAGGCCACTAAGCCTCGGTTCAAAAAGAAGATTATTCCGTCAGATGATGCCGCGTTCAGCGTAAAAGAGGCCAACAAGCGGGCTGTCATGCTGAAGGTCTCGTTGAAGGAACTGACTCAGTTTCTCAGCGCAGAAAACGAAACATTCGATGAGCGATTAATCTGGCAAAACGTTCGATATTTCCTCGGCCTCGATAATGAGGTCAATCGGGAAATCCGCGAAACATTGCTGTCCGGGCAGGCGAGCGATTTTTGGTTCTTGAACTCCGGTCTTACAATCGTTTGCGAACAGATAGTTTCAGTAGCGAATGGCCGACACCCTATAACGATGGTAAACCCTCAGATTGTGAATGGCTGCCAAACCGCGACTGTCATTCATGCGGTTTCGACCGGAACCATGGCCGACCTAGACAATGGCTATGTCCATGTGAAAATTATCGAAACAAACGATAGTACATTTATCGAGCGGGTTGCCCTCGCAAGCAACACGCAGAGCCGCATCCTAGCACTACTTTGGCATTTTTTTGGTTCTGGGAGCGTTTGAGGATTCCCAAGAGCGGTTTTGCGTGATTCATGAGAGGTCGGCTGTTGGAGGGGCCGGCCATGAACAGGGATTGGCAAGTCGATCTGGAGCAGTGGCTTGAGCCGTTCGTCTCGGCGTTGAGGCACAAGACGCGTGCTCGGATGTGTCCGGCCTATATTGCTGGGCTGATTGGCCTTGGGGATCGCAAGAGCATCCAACCGATGGCGGCGCGCGACGCAGGCGTCAACTATGACCAGCTGCACCACTTCATCGCGAGCGGCGTGTGGGATGCTGGGCCGCTGGAGAAGGTGCTACTTGCGGAGGCCGACAGACAAGTTGGCGGGAACGATGCATGGCTGATCGTGGACGACACAGCGCTCCCCAAGAAGGGGCGCCACTCGGTCGGCGTCGCGCCGCAATATGCCTCGGCGCTTGGTAAGAACGCCAACTGCCAGACGCTGGTGTCGCTGACGCTGGCCTCTAGCGAAGTGCCGGTCATGGTGGGACTGCGGCTGTTTCTGCCCGAGAGCTGGACTTCCGATCCCGCCCGGCTCGACCGTGCCGGTGTGCCCGAGGACCATCGTGCCTACAGGACCAAGCCCGAAATCGCGCTGGCCGAGATCGACCGGGCTCGCGCAGCCGGCCTACGCTTTGGCTGCGTGCTCGCCGATGCCGGATATGGCTTGAGCGCCCCCTTCCGGCAGGCGCTCACCGAGCGCGGCCTTACCTGGGCCGTCGGCATCCCGTTCAAGCAGAAGGTCTATCCCGCCGACGTGGCAATGATCTTTCCCGTTGCCGGACGCGGCCGTCCGCGCCAGCGGCATATCCCCGATGTGAAGTCGATGACCGCGAAGGCGATGCTGGAGACAGCCCCATGGCGCGCGGTCAGTTGGCGGCGTGGCACCAAAGGCCGCCTCTCGGCGCGCTTCGCCGCTGTCCGTGTCCGGGTTGCAGATGGCCCACCCCAGCGCATCCGCGACATGGGCGCTCAGCATCTGCCCGGCGAGGAGGTCTGGGTGATCGGCGAGCACCGCTCGACCGGCGAGCGCAAATACTACCTCTCCAACTTGCCCGCCGACACCCCGCTCAAGCAGATCGCAGGCGCCATCAAGGCGCGCTGGGTCTGCGAACAGGCGCATCAGCAGCTCAAGGAGGAACTTGGCCTCGACCACTTCGAAGGGCGCTCATAGACCGGCCTGCACCGGCACGCGCTGATGACGATGATCGCCTACGCCTTCCTGCAATCTCGCCGCCTCAAACAAGCGGGAGGGGGAAAAAAGAATCGTTGGCCCGCCGCCCCAACCGAGCCTACCCGCCGTCAGGCAAGCCATCCTCACCGCGCTAGCGCAGCCGCCCCCAATCCGTTGTCCCCACTGCCGCAGAGCCCTCTCCGCTAACAATCTGCCAAAGTAGTGCTAAATCGCGACTTGAGAGCAAACGACAACATACAGCGCCAACTGGTCGAGTGTCTTAGGCCTCACAACTATTTCTATGTTAGGAAGCGTGGAGAGAACGCACCTCGTCCAGGAATGAGGATGATCGATGCGGCGAGAGCAGGCCAGCTTGTCCTGGCGTACCTTTGCGGCGAACCGACAAAGAGCAAAACTAACTCGAATGATATATTTGGCGATCTGTATGAGGAGGCATTCAATCCTCATGCAGTAACGCCCGAGGTAATTATCGCGGCACACGAATGTTATTCCGTGATCGAGCGCCGCAGAAAAGAAATCCTGGCCTGGCAGGCATCGGTTACTCGAAATTCCTTTGAGGAATCATGGCTGATCGAAGGCCATTTTCATTTACTCTTCGTCATTGGTGAGCTGATGCGCCGAGCCTCCATTCCGTTGTCAGAGACGACAATAGCCATCAGCTTGATTGAGAAAGCAAGCAGCATCCTGAGGACCTTTGTCGAGCGGAATCAAAAAGTTGCAAACTATAGACTCTTCCGTTTGGCTAGATCTCGGGAGGAAATCCTGAAGATCATAGACAATAGCTCCAAGCCGGATGAGGCCAACCCTGTTCAGATTGAGCTGTTCCAACACTTAGGATCGGCGTAGCGCCTACTGCACCCGCAGCGTCTGCTCGTCAAACAACGGCTCATCCTGGCCGATGCGCACGAACAACACCTTCCGCCCCTCACCGGCCGGCACCTCGAAATACTGGATGCCGTCAGGCATTTCGCCCCAGTCACCGCAGGGCGGTTCGGGAACCTCATCGGGATTGGCGAGCGCTTTCAACTCTTTCGCATAGGCCGCGTCGGGGCTGAATGTGTAACGCTTGACGCCGGCGGGCAAGGTGCCCTCCGTGTAAGGCATGACCACGCAGCGGGCGATGACCGTCTTGTCGGTCTTTTCCAGGAACAGCCGCCGCACGGCAGCCTCGGCGATTTCGCCCGGCTTGATGTCGAACACCTCAACCAGAGGGTCGGCCGCGCCGCCATCGCTGTATTTGATGGCGAGCGCGTTGCCGGCGAATTCGAAATGGATCTGGCGGAAGCCGAAATCGCAGCGCTGTGTCCAGGCGGCAAGGCCGATCGTCTTGTCGGCCAGTTTTTCCCAGACGCATTTGTCGATCGGCGGGCGCGATGGCGCCGGCTCGTCCGCGCGCGCCGCGGCGGATATCGCGGCGGAGGCAAGCAAGGCGCAGAGGATCGATCTCCTGGCGCTAGTCATCGCTGCATCCTGTCAAGGTGAAGGCGTCCCAGGCCGAGCGATCCGGATTGGCGTTGGCGAAATCGGCCCATTCAGTGAAAGCCACGCCGAAATCGGGCAAGAGCAGCCCTTTCGGCGCTGGTGTCGCTTCGCGCGAATTCAGCTGCTCGGCGCCGCCGCCGGTCAAGGCGTAGACCTGGCCATCCCATATCCTGCACAGCCCGCTGCCATCTTGCAGGCCCGCTTCGCGGTCGTCGTCGGTGCAGGTGTGGCGGATGGTGCCGAGCGGGAACGAATTCCGGCCATTGGTCCAGGTGATGTCGGCCGGCAGGTTTTTGTCGGTGTTGGGCACGCTCAGCGAAAACACCTGCGCCGTCAGCGCCGCCGGTTCGTTGTCCAGCGGCCGGAATTGCATCACCGCACCCGAGCGCGGCTCACGGTAGGTGGCGTGGCTCAGCAGACATTCCTTGGCGATCGCCACCTGCAAGGAGCAGAGCAAACCCAGGACAACAAAGGCCAGGCTGCGAATGATCATCGGATGTCTCCAGAAAACATCGTAAAAACCTGCACTCAGACAAGCCCGACGAGCCAGGCCGCGCCACCAAGAAAGCCCGCCGAACAGATCCACAGCAGCCAGAGCCCGCGCACCCGGCATTCGAGCACGGCCGAGGCGGGGTTGGCGGGGTCGTAGTGCACGTCGACCTTGCTGCCCTCGGCATAGCTTCGTGCCTGACCGCTGACGAGGCCGGGCAGCGAAGCCGTGGCCGTGGCGCCGAAGGTGACGCGGTCAGAACTGTAGCGCTGACCGGCGACCCCATAGCTGTAGACGATGCGGGATTTGAAGACGGTGCGCCAGCGTCGATAGCCGCTATAGTTCCGCAGCGCCTGCAGACCTGAAGACTCAATGCGGCCGGCGGCGACCGGCCATTTTGCCGCCTGCTCGGCAAGCGACTTCTGGGCGAAGCCCATACGCAGGATCATCAGGCCCATGAACAGCAGCAGAGCCGCGGCACCGAGATTCTGCGGCTTGGGCAGATGCGGCCGGATCGCCTCGAGCAGGCCGCCGACGGAAAACACCAGAACCAGCGCGCCGATCACCAGCCCGGCCGAGAGCTGGACCATGAACTTGAAGGCGCCGTCCGGCATGGTGCGCTCGATCACGGCTTTGGCGGGATCTGACGGATTGTAGAACACGGTTACCGCAGCGCCCCTGGGAAAGCGCGCAAGCGTTTCTGCGACTTCGAAGTTGCCAAGGTTCTCCTGCACGCTGTAGTGCGAGCTTTGAAATGTTTTGCCGCCCACTTTGTACTCGTAGGTGATCGCCGGAAAATTCCTGATCTCGGTGGAATCAGTGCTGTCCGAGCCGGCTCCAGAGCTTCGGACCTCACGCGCCTCGACGCGCGAGGAGATGATCTTGCCCGGCGTCGGCGACCAGCGGCTGGCTGCCCTCACCTCCCGCCATTTCAGGAACGTGACGATCGACAGCCCGCCGGCGACAGCGCAGGCAAAGCCGACAAGCAGTATTTTGAGCTCCACCCTGATCCCCCCGGAGTGCAGTAACCCGGCACTAGACAGCACCGCGGTGGCAATGTCTCGCTTATTCGCAAGGTCGGGAGGTGGCGGGCGGGCCAAGCATCAATAGCCGCCCGTCACTCATCGATCGCCATGACGCGAACATACCCCTCCAGCAGGAGTGCGCGATCCCGGATGACATTGGTCGCGTCGGCAGCCTGCATGGGCACGTACATTGTGCCTTGCCTCGTTTCATAGAGAGCGTCCCGCGCCTTAGCCTCGGCGTCGCGGAAGGCCAGCCATGCGCGTTGCGACAGGCGTAGCTGCTGTGCCGCCTCGCGGGGCAATTCGTGCATCAGCGTCGCATAGGCGGCATTCATGCGGCGATCATAGTCGCCGGTTGCCGCCGCCTCGCATTCGGTTTGGCCAGCAGTTGAGCCATTGGCCGGGTCATTCAGGCAGCGGTCGAGGGTGTCGGCCGTCGGGTCCTTCAGACCCGAGGCCATCAGCTTCGAAGGTAGCGTTATCAACAAACAGGCCAGCGCCCCGCCGATGAGCAAAGATGTCCCTACCCGCGTGTTCCGCATTTTTGCCCCCGAAGATGGCCGCAAGGCACCGGTAAAAACCGCGCCTCACAAGATCATCCCTGCCATTTAGAGGCAATATGCCCGAGCGCAAGTCGGCGTCGGCGCATCACGCCGGCCTTACAGCCAGGAAGGTGTTCCATTCTTCGTCGTTGCGGCCGAGGTTGAAATCGTCCCTGAGAAGCACCAGCCCGGCGGCTTCGAGACGGGCCGCAAAATCGTCCCTGCGCCAGTAGACCGTATGATACTCGCCTGATGTCTCGCCGTCGCCATTGCGCATCGATACGAGAAAGGCGCCGCCTGGCCGCAGCGACCCTTCTATCCTGGCAAGCACCTGGTCGGTCTGGTCGCGCGGCACATGGATCAGGACGGCGAGCGCCAGGACGGCGTCATAGGGGCCGCCGAGATCATCGGTGAGGAGATCGAGAAGCTCACCATGCTTGCCGCGCGCGGCCTGCAGCTCGAGAAACCGCTTTGTCGCGTCGGTGCGGCGAACCTTGACGCCCAGGCCCTCGCGAAAATCCGCATCGTAGCCCGCTCCCGACCCGACTTCCAGAATCCGGCCCTCTGTGCCGGCAATCGCCACAAGGCGCTTCAGCGATGCCTGCTCTCTCTCGTTGGGGACATGCCGCACGATGGCATCGTAGCGTTCCGCATAATCTTCATAGGCACTGATCGTTTGACGGCTCTTGGCCAGAGCCTGCGACAACACATCCATCTCCCCCTCCCTTGCATCCGTGTGGGTCAAAGCGCCTTCAGCGGAGGCTGCCGGGAGGTACGTGCCCGTCGAGCACGCCGATGTCGCGCAGAAAATGATCCGACAGCGAACTCTGGTCGAGCAGGCCGCGCCTGCGGGGTCTGAACGGCGCGGTGAAGAGGTCGAGCATCGGACGACGAAGCGTGTTGTAGAGGGTCATTGCCGTGTCCTTTCGGGTTCGAGTTGATAACCGGATCATGCCTTGTTGCGGCCTTGGCTTCCAATCGAACGTCGCGTAGCATGCATCAGGAGGATTGATGCGTCATGAGCTGGGAACTGCCGCCCTTGGGGGCCATCCGCGTCTTTGAGGCCGCAGCAAGGCTGGGCAGCTTCACGAAGGCGGCCGAGGAGCTCGGCATGACCCAGTCGGCGGCCAGCTATCAGATCAAGGTGCTGGAGGAACGCGCCGGGACGCCGCTTTTCATAAGAAAAACAAGACAGATCGCCTTGACCGAAGCCGGGCAGCAATTGGCGCCGCACGCAACGGGCGCGTTCTCGGCCCTGGCGGATGCCTGGGTCGCCACCAAGGGTGGAGCGAGCGGCGTGCTATCACTGACGACCATGGCGACATTTGCATCGAACTGGCTGGCCGTATGGCTTGGAACATTCCAGCTGATGCATCCCGACCTCGCGGTGAAGGTCGACACATCGTCCCGGCTGGTCGATTTCGGGCGCGAGGGCATGGATATCGGCATCCGGACCGGCACCGGCAAATGGCCTGACCTGATCGCCCACTATCTGTTCAAGGCCGACTACACGCCGATGCTCAGCCCAAAACTGGCCGAGAGCGTCGGCGGCATCCGCCAACCCGAGGATCTTTACAAGGTGCCGCTATGTGGCCCTGACGATCCCTGGTGGAAAATCTGGTTCGAAGCGACCGGCGTGCCCTTCGATCCCGCTCGTGTCATCCCCGGCCCGGCACTCGGCGGGCAGGCTTATGACGCGATGGCGGCACTGACCGATCAGGCTGCTGCAATCCTCACGCAAAACCTCTACAGCGCGCTGTTGGCGAAGGGGCAGCTGATAAAGCCTTTCGACATCGTCGGGTCCGATGGTGACGGCTATTGGCTGGTGCATCTGGAAAGCCGCCGCAACGTCCCGAAGATCAAGGTGTTCAGGGATTGGGTGCTTGCCCAGACCGCCGACATTCGAGACCAGGAAGCGCGCCAGACATAGGCTTACAGGCGCAGTCGCAACGGAGGACAGAATGATCGATCACATAACCATCGAAGTGGGTGACCTGGAGAAGAGCAAGCTCTTCTATGAGCGCGCATTCGCGCCCCTTGGATATCGCCTGTCCTTCGGCAAGGAAGCGGTGTTCTGGGCCTTCGATGTCGGCAATGGCTGCCTGTTCGAGATCCAGCGGACCGGCGAGACGCCGCCGCTCACCCATCTGCACGTGGCGTTCCGCGTCGGCAGTAAGGCGGAGGTCGATGCGTTCTATCGGGCAGCGCTAGAGGCAGGCGCCAAAGACAATGGCGCACCCGGCCCGCGCCCCGACTATGCGCAGAATTACTACGCTTGCTTCGTGCTCGACCCCGACGGCTACAACATCGAGGCGATGATCAACGAGCCCTCGGCTTGATCCTAGCCAGGCAGGGAACCCAGCACGAAGAGGTAAATGACGAAGGGGAAACATGCGCCTCCTCACCCGCGAACACAGCCTTCCAACTAAACCACGCGATCGCAGGGCGGGCGCTTGCAGAGACAACTCAGTTTGATCCAGATCAACGCAGATACATCGCCAGTGCTGTCTCCTCGGCTATCTTCCAGGGAGAACGAACATGTCGACTTACGACCTCATGGTTGTCACCGCAGTGCTGCTCAGTTTCTCGTCATTTTCCGCGGTTCTTGCCTTTGCCACATACGACGAATCGCGTCGCCGTCACGCAAGATAGGGTCTGGCGATCGGACCGGGTGGATGGGCGTCTGGCGGCCATCCACACGACGAAGTGATACAGATGCAATTTGACGGCGGATCGGATCGAATGAGAACGTCTGGAAGATAACAACCGGAAACTGGCCATGAGCGACGAAGCCGACGACGACAACGACATCGTGAACCAGCTCGCCTATGTCAGGGCCGATCCAACCCAGCACGATACGCTGACGCTACTCACCATGATCGACGCGGCGCTTGCCGAGATCATGAGCTTGAGGGCGAGGTTGCGGCTAAGCGAGGAGCGGAATGGCGGGAGCCGCCAGCTCCAGTGAGGATCAGCCGGCAGCCACGCTAAGGGCTAGTCCGCGTCCGCCATCACCTGACGGCCGCCGCCGCCGGCCCAGGCACGCCATTGCCGCTCGTCGCCGCGGAAGACGTTGAGGTCGATGCGGCCGGTCACGCCATGCGACAGGCCGGAGCCGGAATACTGCCAGAACAGCCATTTGCGGTCGGGGTAGACCTTTGACGGATGCCTTGCCACCGCGCGCACCCAGAAGGGGTAGTCCATGAAGGCGCCCTGGAGATTGTCGCGATAGAAGTCGGGCGAGGTGTAGATGATCGGACGCTGGCCATAGTGACGCTCCAGCTTGTCCATGAACACCTGCATCTTCTCCAGCACCTTTTCGCGTGACGGGCGCCGCTGGCACGAGGAGTCGCCATTCCACTCGACGTCGATAACCGGCGGCAGCGCGCCATCCATCTTCGGCACGTTGCGGATGAACCAGTCGGCCTGCTCGCCGGCGGTGCGGCACCAGTAGAAGAAATGATAGGCGCCGCGCTTCAGCCCGGCGGCATCGGCATTGCGCCAGTTCTTCATAAACATCGGGTCGAGATGGTCGCCGCCGTCGGTCGCCTTGATGTAGGCGAAGTTGGCGCCCTGGGCGCGCAGCTTGCCCCAGTTGACGTCGCCTTGCCAGCGCGAGACATCGACCCCGTGCACGGCGAGATGCCTGGGCGATGACCGGCCGAAATTGATCGGCTTGGCGTCGCGAAAGCCGTAGCGCATGATCGATCCGGCAAACATGGGCGGCGAATTGCGGCTCAATAGCTTCGACGGCGACACCAGCGCAGCCGGCTCGACCGGCGGCTCGGCACTGTCGGGCAGTTCAGGACTGTCGGGCAGCTCAGGTGTTGTAAGCATCGCCGTTTCTTCTTCCGCCAGGCCAAAAGGCCGAGCAGGTTCGTCCACGGGCGCTGCCTCGGCCAGCTTGCGAGCTCGGGCCTTGGCCACAGGGACGGATGCGATCGGCGCGCTCGGCCGCACCACCGAGCTGGTGGTCTCGTTCGACGGCTTCTGCATGTCTAGCGCGTCCATGCCCGATGTCGACGAACAGCCGGCAAGGCATAGCGCTGAGATCACGAAACTGACGACGCCTGGTAACCGCATCTGGACCTGTACTCAAAACACAACAGACCGAAGGCGACAGCCGACGGACAACCAGGCCAGTTATGAACGAGAAATTACCAATAAAGTTTGAATCAGTTTTTTACCATGACTGTGACCCGTTTCAGACATTCGCCGGCGACGGCCGGCCAAGCCTTGACAGCGCCATGATGTGGCTGTTGAGACGAGGGGGCGGCGATTGCCGCCGGCATTTCTCACGATTCCCAAAAGGCGCCTGATGATTGCGTTGCAGCGGCTTCTCCTGGTCCCCCTGCTCGCGGCCCTCGCCTGCGGCGGCGCGCTCATGGCCGGGACAGCGCATGCCGGCGGACTGGTCGTCGTTCCTCCCGGCAATCGCTCCGAGACGCAACCGACGATCCCGGATGCATCGGCGACGCGAACCCGCGCCTTCAAGACCACCTACGCAGAAAAATACGAGAAGATCATCGCGCTGCTGAAGCGCGAGAAGAAACTGGTGTCGCATATCAAGCAGGTGGCGGCCGCCTACGATATCGACCCCATCCACATCGTCGGCGCACTGGTCGGCGAACATACCTACAATGTGACCGCCGTCGGCTCGGTCCAGACCTACTATGTGAAGGCGCTGTCCTATTCCGGCCTCGACTTTGCCTTCCGCTACAAGGGCGTGCCGGTGCAGACCTTTGTCCAGCGGCCGGAATTCGCGGCCTGCGCCGAGGCAAAGGACAGTGCTGCCCTGTGGAGTTGCCGCGACAGGGTGTGGGTCGAGCATTTCCGCGGCAAGACGGTCGACGGCGTCACCTACGATGCCCAGACCTTCCAGCAGGCATTCTTCCAGCCCTTCTTCGCCGGCCAGACATTCGGCCTCGGCCAGATCAGCCCGCTGACCGCGCTCGAGGTGACCGACTTGGTCAACAAGGTGAGCGGCTACGACAAGCTCACGCCGGATCATGCGCAGGCGATCTATCGCGATGTCATGGATCCGGACCGCAGCATCGTCTACATCGCCGCGATCGTGCGCGACGCCATCGACGCCTACAAGGAAAAGGGCTTCGACATCTCAGGCAATCCGGGCATCACGGCGACGCTCTACAATGTCGGTCAGCCCAGGCAGCGGGCGGCAGACCTGCGCGCGGCCATCGCCGGCGGCAAGGGCCGCAAACTGCCGGTCGAAAATTATTACGGCTGGCTCGTCAACGACAAGCTCGACGAACTCAGGAGCCTGCTCGACAGCGGCAGCTGAGCAACGCTTTTAACAGGGAGCCTGCGTGCAGTCGTTCATCGACCAGAGCGTTTGTTTCATCGAGAACCATCAGGCGTGGGCCGGCCTCGTCGTCGGGCTGCTTGCCTTTGGCGAGTCGCTCGTGCTGGTCGGCATCCTCTTGCCCGGCACCACGGTGCTCATTATCGTCGGCGGCCTGGTGGGGGCCGGCATCGTGCAGCCTCTGCCCGTTCTTCTGGCCGCGATGATCGGGGCGGCGCTCGGCGACACCATCTCCTACTTCCTCGGCAAATGGCTGGGGCGCGGTGTCGTCCATAAATGGCCGCTCAACCGTTACCGCCGCGAGGTCGCCCGAGCGCGGCTGTTCTTTCACCGCTATGGCTTCGCAGCGGTCTTCGTCGGCCGCTTCTTCGGCCCCGTCCGCGCCACCGTGCCGCTGGTCGCGGGCATGATGGGCATGCACCGGCGCCGCTTCCAGATCGCCAACATCCTGTCGGCGATCATCTGGGCTCCGGTCGTGCTGTCGCCGGGATGGCTGGTGGCCAAGGGCGCCGGCAGCCTCCCCGAGCTCGATGTGACCAGCCTGTTCGGTCTAGCGGCGATCGCCGTGGTCGCCTTGATCATCATAGCGGTGATCGCGCTCAAGCTTCGGGGCAAGCGCGAGCCTAACCCCTCTTCCTGAACACCCCAATCATCGGTCCCAGATTCCAGTAGTCGTCATTGCGGCCGATCGCGGGCGCGAACAGGCTCGATATCGTGCCATCGAGAAACAGCGCATTGTCGCAGCCAAGCGCATCGCGGAACAGGCGGGCGAATGCATGGAAATTCACCGTGCCGTTCGAAATGGCAAAGACCGCGACACCGTCCTTGCGCACCCCGACCCCGTCGCGGGACTTGCGCGACGTGCCGTCGGACTGGAATTTCGGATGAAGCTGGCCATCGATCACCAGCATCGGACCAGATTGCGTGGCATAGTCGGTAGATGGCCGCTTCCTGACAAAGTCCCTGGTCGTGCGAACCGCCGCCTTGCCTTGGCTGATGTAGAAGATGCCGTTCGGCTGCAGCGAAAAATTGCCGCTTCCCGATCCCGTCTTCACACCGGCCATTTCCTGACCACGCTCGACATAGAGGCCGACCGGCCTGAGGTCGGGATGATACATGCCGGCATTGATGGCAAACAGCATGATGCGGCCGGCGGCGCGCTGGGCGTTGTCGAGATTGTGCAGCGACTGAAAAGGCTTGCCGGCAGGATCCTTCCAGAACAGCTCGATCGAATAGAGTTTCGGATCGACCTCGCAGACCAGATAGTTTGTCGCCTCGAACGCGAAGTCTCGGCACGGCGGCACCGATGCGACCCATTGGCCGAATGCCATGGTGGTGGCGACAGCCTGCGGCAGCGCAGCCTTGACCAGCGTCAGCAGCAAGGGCGCCGCGTTGAGAAATGTCAGAAAATCCATGCATCTATCCGATTGCCAGTTCCAACGAGCGGCCGTGGATAGCACCGTCGACCGGCGCTATGAAGGCCGGTTCGGGAGCATGGATCAGGATATGTGGCAGGCGCGGCCAGGCGACGAGACTATCTGACTGAGCTGACCAGCTGCTCGTCGCCACCAAGGATGGAAACCCAGTGCCCGGTGTTGTCGCTCGCCTGCCGTTTCAGGTAGCGATAGCTGGTCTGGTTCCAGAGGCGGACCTTGTCGGTCAGATTGTCGAGGATGAAGTCGCCCTTGTCGGTGCGCACCGTCAGCACGGCATGACCTTCGCCATCAGGTTTGCGGACCACCGTCATCAGCAGATTGGCAACGGCGATGCCCAGGCTGTTGAGCTCACGCCGCTTTTCCAGAGCGTAGTCCTCACAGTCACCAAAACCGTTGTCCGGATAGGCCCACCACTCGTCCTTGCCGTAATTGTCCATGTCGCTCATCGGCTTGACGCGCGTGTTGACCGAGAGATTTACGGCCGAGATATCGTGCAGCAGCTTGCTGGTCATGTGTTCCGCTTCGCTGTTGGACGAACGGATCGCGCATTCGGCGACATGGATCTTGCAAAAATCATAGTGGCCGATCGGCTGGGAGGTCGAGCCGCCGACAACCATGGACACGGGCGCGGCATAGGCTGAACCCGCCGCACAGCAAGCGGACAGCGCAAACGCCAGCCCCAGCCCCTTCGCCTTGCGGCGCCAACCCATCGAGGATGCCATCCGGCCCCACCCATCTGTTTTGTTAACAGAATGTTAAGGGCTGTTATCTTCCGAAGTCAATGAACGCGGCTGATCACATCTCCGAGGGATCGACTCATGCATCCAAGTGGTGCCGGCGCGCAACACTGGCCGGTCAAGCCAGCCATCCTATCGCCACGCAGAGCAGCAGGACGATGCCGAGCAGGCCGCGATAGATGACGAAGGGCCAGGCCGAGAAACGTTCCAGCACGCGCATCAGACCCCAGATGGCGAAGAAGGCGGAGATCGAGGCGACGACCAGCCCGGTGGCAAGAACCGACCAGCCATGGGCGTCGAGATGAACCTTGTGCAGTTCCCACAGCTCCTTCAGACCGGCCAGCGCGATCGCGGGCAGCCCCAGCAGGAACGAGAAGCGCGCCGCCTCAGCCCGCTTGAAACCGAGCCCCAGCGCGGCCGTTAAAGTCGAGCCCGAGCGCGACACGCCAGGGATCAGCGCGCCGATCTGGGCGACGCCGACAAGCAGCGCATCGGCCAGCGACGCTTCGCCGATGGTGCGCTTGTGGCGGGCGAAAATCTCGGCGAGCGCCAGCAGGATCGCCATTGCGATACAGGACCAGCCGATCACGCTCAGGCTGCGCAGCGGCGAATTGCAGGCGTTGAGCACGCCCGACAGCGCGACGCCGGCAATGACGATCGGGATCGTCGCCAGCACGATCCAGGACGCCAGCTGGAAATGCCGGTCGGCGAAATCGCGCCGCGTCAGAGCGTCGAGCGAACCGAACAGAAGATCCCTGACATCGCCCCAAAAATAACTGATGACGGCGGCAAGGGCAGCAAGCTGCATGGCGGCGGAGAAGGCAGACCCCGGATCCTGCCAGCCGAGCACCGCCGGCACGATGCGCATATGGGCGGTCGAGGAAATCGGCAGCAATTCGGTGATGCCTTGCACCAGGCCGAGAAACGCGACCTTGGCATATCCCAGGCCGACAAAGCCGGTGTCTACGCCCTGGGTGCAGATGTCAGCCATGTCGGGTTCCGTGTGTGAGAGATCGAACTTGCGCTGAAGGGACCGGCCGGTCCGGGGCAAGCCATACCGTCATCGAATGGATAATCAATTTACGAATTTGTAATCTGGTGTGGCCGCGCTGAATGCGCACAGTTCAAAACCGGCCCAACGGGCCGGCCTAAGCTCTCATGGGGGGAAAACCGCAAAGCGGTTATGGGCACAGCCAGAGTTTCTGGCAGGTCCTGGCGATCACATGCGCAGGCGGAACTAGAGGCTCCTCGGCCGAAGGGCGGCGAGCCCGTTCGAGCAGCATGCGTACCTGTTCCGGGCGCACGCGATCGCGCTCCATGACAAGCAGGACCATCGGATCGCTCAAAAGCTCGTCCAGGGTGCTGATGCTGTCGTTCATCCGTCGTCTCCTCGAATGCCGGCCCGCGCAGCATAGATAGGAAGACAATGATGGCCCGCCAATGACGTTTTGCCGGCTATTGCGTGACGATTTGCATTAATTTTTGGTCTGGTTTCACTTCCTTCCTCCCCTTGTGGGAGGAGGGAAAGACCTAGCCCGGCGGCGGAGCGCCTTCATGTTGCGGCAAGCCGTCATCGAGCACCACCCAGGGCTGTTTCGAAGCGGTGAAAATGTGCATCTGCGGCTTGAAGCTCGAGGGATCGTCAAGCGAGCCGGTGGTGATGCCTATGACGCCAGCGGAATCGCGGCGCGAAAACATCGTCGTGCCGCAGCTCGGGCAAAATCCGCGCTTGAGATCGGGCGAGGTGTTCACGCTCGCCAGCGGCCCCTCGATGGTCACATCATCAATGCGAAACAGCACGCGTGCGTTGAAGGCAGCGCCGATTGCCTTCTGGCAAAGCCGGCAATGGCAGATGCGTTCATTAATGGGCGCCGCGTCGGTGCTATAGCGCACCGCTCCGCACAGGCACCCGCCCTGATGTTTGGCCATCACCGTGATCCATGACGAGGAGAATGTGCGCCCAAGGTAATGGCGGGACGGATTGGGTCAATTGAAAAGCTTTGATACAACATCATCGATTACCGTGATGCGGCAGGAAGCCATGACGCGAGACATTGAAACCATCAGCATCGCTGATCTGTTCAGGCCGCCCTCGTCCGCCCGCGACCGCGCTGACGTCAGCATCATGGCAGCCGCCTCGGGGATCGGCTTCATGGCGGTCCGCGATTTTCCCGGCGACGCCTGGCTGACGCCGGACGGCAGAGCGCAGTTGCTGCGCATCTTCGCCCTTCCCCAACCTGAGAAGCAGAAATTGCTGCGCTGGAATTTCGACCGCAGCAACAAAAACGTCTATCGCGGCTGGTTCCCGCTGCAGCCGACAGCCGTTTCCTACAAGGAAGGCATCGACATCGGCCCGGATCTCGCTGACACGGCGCGCATTTCGGCACCCGACGACCCGCTGTGCGAGCCGACCCCCTTGCCGGCCGAAGATACCCTACCCGGCTGGCGCGCGGCAGCGGCGGATTACTACCGCGCCATGGAGACAGTCGGCAACGCGCTGATGCGGTCGATCGCTCGCGGGCTTGGCCTGCCGGAAACGATCTTCGACTCCTATTTCGAGCATGGCATCTCGACGCTGCGCCTGATCCGCTATCCCCTGCGCGACGCCAATGCGCGCATCGACATCAGCGGGCCTGACTTCTCGGTGGTCCACAAGGGCGAGATACGCACCATCATCGGCCGCGAGCATGCCGATTCCGGTTTTGTCACATTGCTGGCACTGGACGGGGTCGAAGGCTTGCAGGCAAAAAACCTTGCCGGCGAATGGATCGACGTGCCGCCCGCCAACGGCACGCTGGCGGTCAATTTCGGCCAGTTGCTGGAACGCTGGACCGGCGGACGTGCCCGCGCGACGCGGCACCGGGTGATTGCACCGAAGACGGCACGGTTTTCGATCCCGTTTTTCTACGAGCCGCGTGTCGACGCCGAGATCGCGCCCTTGCCACTAAGCGGCACAGAGCCCTTCGAGCCGTTTCTCTATGGCGACTACCTCTGGGAATCGGCGACGAATTTCGTCGAGATGAGCGGCATCAGGCATCTCAGGCAGCCCCGTCGCGCCAGGGCTTCCTGAACAACACGCCCGCCATCTCGCGGCAGACGGCAGCGAGTTGGGGAATGCCGCGAAGGCTTGCGTCAGTGGCGCTTGGCTTGCACCAGATAGGCGTCGATCTCGGTCTCGCCGAGCCATTTTGCTGCCTCGAGTCGATGCAGACCCTCGACCAGTATGTGGCGCTTGCCGTCGTGGCGGACCTGGATCGGCGTCTTCATGCCATTTTCCAGAATGTCCTCGGCGAGGCTCCGCACGGTCTCGGGGTGCAATGTCTTCTTGCGCGCCGTCGGAACGTAGATATCGTCGAGCTTGACCTTCTGGACCCTGAGCATGCCTATCCCCATGGCGGAAACGCCGCCTTCCCTGAGATAGTCCGTTTGCTGAAGGCGGCCAAGGGCGCGGCTAACGAATGCTGGCCTGATCGTTTCCATTTGACGCTCGGCCTCCAGATCGCCGAAATGGCGCGCCTCGACCTTTTCCGGTGTCCATGAACCATCTGCCGACCGAGTTCCCCGATTTCGGACTGACGCCAGAGCAGCGCCGCCACGCGGTGCGCGGCCATTACTATGAATGGCCGGGAATGGATGGCGAGCGCGGCGAGATCTGGTGCTACAGCGACCGCTTTTCCTACCGCGCCGGGGAGACGGTGGCGCTGTATGTCAGTTCGACGGCTCCAGCATTCAACATGGCGATCGTTCGTGACGGCGCCACCGAGACGAAAGTGTTCGAGAAATCGGGCATAGCGGCGTCCTGGCAGGACACTTCAGACCAATGTTCCGCCGAGGGTTGCGGCTGGGAAGCCGCCTTCGAATTCCGTGTCGAGAACGACTGGCCGTCCGGTGCCTATCGGGTAACGCTGACTGCCGCCGGCCATGACGGCAGGCCGATCCACAGCCACCATCTGTTCATCGTCAGCCCCCAGTCCGGCAGGAAGCCTGGCCGCGTGCTGCAGGTGGCGGCGACGGGGACGTGGCTTGCCTACAACACCTGGGGCGGCTCCAACCACTATCAGGGCATTACCGGGCCGGATCGCAACCAGTACTCGCCCATCGTGTCGACACAGCGCCCATGGTGCCGTGGCTTCGTCGTACTGCCGAACGACGCACCGCGCGTGCCGCTGGAAGTCGCCGTGCCGCCGAAGACGATACCGCGCTATCCCCATATGGAGTGGGCGCTGGCAACCGGCCATTCGAAGAAATACGCCTCGTCCGGTTGGGCGAGCTACGACAGCCACTTCTTCCGCTTCGCCGAACGGGCCGGCTACGCCGTCGACCTGGCGAGCCAGCACGACCTGCATTTCTCACCCGACATTCTCGACGGCTATGACTGCGCCGCCTTCGTCGGCCATGATGAATACTGGACCTGGGAAATGCGCGACGCGGTCGACAACTATGTGACCCGGGGCGGCCATGCGGCGCGCTTTGCCGGCAATTTCATGTGGCAGACGCGGCTGGAAGACGAAGGCCGCAGTCAGGTCTGCTACAAATATCGTGCCCGCGCCGAGGATCCTGCCTATCTCCAAGGCGGCGACGTCACCCGCGCCACCAATTCCTGGGAGGCACCGGAAATCGGCCGGCCGGGTTCGGCGACCTTCGGGCTCAACGCGACGCGCGGTGTCTATGCCGGCTGGGGCGGTTGCGCGCCGCGCGGTGTGCGTGGTTTTCCGGTCTACCGGCCGGAGCACTGGGCCTTCGCCGGCACCGGCATCTATTATGGCGACCTGCTCGGCGCCGACAGCCATGTCTATGGCTATGAGGTCGATGGGCTCGACTTCGAGATCCGCGGCGGCCTGCCCTACCCCACATCAGACAGCGGCGCGCCGGATGGCTTGCAGGTTCTGGCCGTGGGCATGGCCAGCCAGGTGGAGGAAAGCGCCGACATCCCGATCGAGGATCAGTTCCTCACCGACGAGGATGGCCGCTTCACTGCCGAAACGCTGTTCGGCGAGGCGAGCGACGCCAATCTCGAAAAAGTCAAACGCGGCAATGGCATGATCGTCAATTTCCCGCGCGGCAAGGGCGAGGTGTTCCATGCCGGAAGCTGCGAATGGGTGGCCGGCCTGCTAAGACAAGACCCGATGGTCGAACGCGTCACCCAGAATGTCCTTGATCGCTACCTTGGAAAATCCTGACATGTCGAAAACCCAGACCGCCGCTCAAGACATCGAGACCCGGCGAGAATCGCATCTGTTCTACCTGTCGAGCCTGCGCCGGCCGCTGATCGACCGCGCCGAAGGCATCTATATGTGGACGCAGGACGGCCGCCGCTTCATCGATGGATCGAGCGGGCCGATGGTCGCCAATATCGGCCATTCCAACCGCAATGTGCTCGACGCCATGAAGCGACAGATGGACCGCGCGACCTTCGCCTACCGCCTGCATTTCGAAAACGAGCCTGCGGAAGAGCTGGCGCGCGAACTGGCCGGCAAGCTGCCGGAAGGCATGGACCGCATCTTCTTCGTCTCGGGCGGTTCGGAAGCGACGGAATCCTGCATCAAGCTGGCACGGCAATGGGCCGTTGCTACCGGCCAAGCCAGCCGCTGGAAGGTGATCACCCGTTTTCCCTCCTATCATGGTGGCACGCTGGGTTCGCTGTCGATCACCGGCGACGACGCGCTGGCCGAAACTTTCACGCCGATGATGCGGGTGATGCCGACGGTGCCGGCGCCGGCCGCCTGGCGCGACCGCGACAATCTTTCGATGGAGCAACGCGGCGTTCGCTACGCCGACATGCTGGAGGAGAAGATCCTCGCTGAAGGGCCGGAGAGCGTCGTCGCCTTCATCATGGAGCCGATCGGAGGTGCTGCCACCGCCGCCCTGGTGGCGCCGGACAGCTATTATGCGCGCATCCGCGAGATATGTGACCGCTACGGCATCCTGCTCATTCATGACGAAGTGATGAGCGGCGCCGGCCGCACCGGCAAATTCCTTGGCGGCGATCACTGGAACTGCAAGCCCGACATCGTCGCGCTGTCGAAAGGGCTGGGCTCGGGCTATGCGCCGCTTGGCGCACTCGCCGCCCCAATGCGGCTGGTGCAGCCGCTGCTCGCTTCCGGCGGCTTCCAGCATGGCCACACCTATGCCGGCAATCCGCTTGCCTGCGCCGCCGGCCTTGCCGTGCTCGGCGAAATGGACCGGCTCGACCTGATCGCCAATGCCGCCGCCATGGGCGATGTGCTGATGGACGGACTGAAGGGGTTGGCGAAGCGCTTTCCCTTCATCGCCGACGTGCGCGGCAAGGGCCTGCTCACCGGTGCCGAGATGGTTGCCGATCCCGAGACGCTGCGGCCGATCGACCAGAGCAAGAAAGCCACGCAGCGGCTGCTCGACCTTGCCTATGAGCGCGGGCTGATCATCTATGGCCGCAGGGTCAAGGGTGGCGTCGACGGCGACAATTTCATGGTCGCGCCGCCGATGATCGTCACCAGCGAACAGGTCGGCGAGATCATCTCCATCATCGGCGACTCGCTGGAGGTTCTGGCCGATGAACTCGACCTGCCGGTCGAAGGCTGAGGGGCAAAAAAAGTGGCGCCGAGAAAAGTCATCATCACCTGTGCCGTCACCGGCTCGGTGCACACGCCGTCAATGTCGCCCTATCTGCCGGTGACGCCGGACCAGATCGCCACTGAGGCGATCGCCGCCGCCGAAGCCGGCGCATCGATCCTGCATCTGCACGCACGGGACCCCAAAGACGGCCGGCCGACCGCCGATCCGGAGGTGTACATGCAGTTCCTGCCGCGCATCAAGCAGGCGACCGATGCGGTGATTAACATCACCACCGGCGGTTCGTCGCTGATGACACTGGACCAGCGGCTGGCGGCGCCCTTGCGGGCCGAGCCCGAAATGTGCTCGCTCAACATGGGCTCGATGAATTTCGCGCTGTTCCCGATGCTCGATAAGCCCCGCGAATGGCAACACGAGTGGGAGCCGAAGCTGCTCGAAGCCACCCGCGACACCATCTTCAAGAACACCTTTGCCGACATGGAGGGCGTGCTGGAAAGGCTAGGCAAGGGCTGCGGTACGCGCTTCGAATTCGAATGCTACGATGTCGGCCATCTCTATTCGCTGGCGCATTTCCGCGACCGGGGGCTGGTATCGGGGCCGCTGTTCATCCAGTTCGTGCTCGGCATCCTGGGCGGCATCGGCGCCGATCCGGACAATCTCATCCATATGAAGCGCATCGCCGACAAGCTGTTTGGCGACAGCTACCAGTTCTCGGTGCTGGCCGCCGGCCGCCAGCAGATGCCGCTGATCTCGATTGCCGCGGCGATGGGCGGCAATGTCCGTGTCGGCCTGGAAGACAGCCTCTATGACGGCCGCCAACTGGCGAAATCCAATGCCGACCAGGTGCGCCGCATCCGTGGCATTCTCGATGGCCTGTCGCTGGAGGTTGCCACGCCCGCCGAGGCGCGTGAGATGCTGGCGCTGAAAGGCGGCGATCGGGTGGCGTTTTGAGGCAAGACTGTGACCGATCCAGCACCCAGTGACGTCCTTCTCCGCCCCGGCGGGATCGAAGACGTCGAAACTATCCACGCGGCGATCCTGAAACTCGGCACCCATATCGGTGCGCCCGAGGAAATCATCTCGACGGCAGATGATCTCAGAACCTATGGCTTTGGCGAAAAGCCGGCGTTCTCCACCCTGATCGCCGAGGTGGCCGGCGAATTCGCCGGCCTTTGCCTGCATTTCCCGATCTTCTCGACCTGGATGGGGCGGCCCGGGGTCTATGTGCAGGACCTCTATGTCGAGGACCGGTTCCGTGGCCGCAAGATCGGTGAGCGGCTGCTGCGGCGCGTCGCTGCGGAATGCAGCAAGGAAGGTGGCGTCTATCTCAGGCTGTCGGTTGACACCGACAATGAGGGCGCCAAGGCCTTTTACGAGAGGCTTGGGATCGCTTGGTCGAGTTACGAGCAGACGCAGAAGATCATCGGCGAGGCTTTCTTTGCCTTCGCCGATGGGCTGGGGAATGGGGAGCAGGAATGAAAGCCTTTTATGCGCAGGAGCAGAAGCGCCATGACCCCAAGGCCTTTCTTTCCAGTGGTGCACCGCAGCCGAATCCGGAAGAACCCGAGCGCGTCGAAAGATTGTTAGCCGGCGCATCATCTGCGGGCTGCACGATCGAGCGGCCACGCAATCACGGCCTCGGTCCGGTTTCGGCGGTGCATACGCCCGAATATCTCGACTTCCTCGAACATATTTTCGAACGCTGGCAGCGGATCGATGGCGCGTCTGCCGAGGTCATCCCCAACATCCATCCGATCGCGCGCCACGGCTCCTATCCGGCCTCGGCGGTTGGTCAGGCTGGTTACCATATGGCCGACACCGCCTGCCCGATCTCGGGCGAAACCTGGCAGAGCGCCCTGTGGAGCGCGTGGAGCGCGGTCGAAGCAGCCGAAACGGTGATGACTGGCGCGCCGGCCGCCTATGCGCTGTGCCGCCCGCCGGGCCACCACGCCTTTGCCGATGTCGCCGGCGGCTTCTGCTTCATCAACAACTCGGCGGTTGCAGCGCAGGTGCTGCGCAAGCAGGCGGCGCGGGTGGCGATCCTCGATGTCGACCTGCACCACGGCAATGGCACGCAAGGCATTTTCTATGCGCGGCCCGATGTGCTCACCGTCTCGCTGCATGCCGATCCGGTGCGCTTTTACCCATTTTTCTGGGGTCACGCCGACGAGCGTGGCGAGGGCCCGGGCCTTGGTTACAACTTCAACCTGCCGCTGGCACGCAAATCTGCCGACTCGGCGTTTCTGGAAGCACTCGAGGGGGCGTTCCAGCGTATCCGGTCCTTCTCGCCGGACGCGCTGGTCGTCGCGCTCGGCCTCGACGCCTTCGAGGGCGATCCATTCGGCGGACTTTCCGTGACCACGCCAGGCTTCTCGCGTATCGGCGAGGCGATTGCCCGGCTTGGCCTGCCGACGGTTATCGTCCAGGAAGGCGGCTATCTCTGTGACGAACTCGGCGACAACCTCACCGCCTTCCTCACCGGATTCGGCGGCAAGGCGCGGTAAGGATCCCGCCTAGGAGCGCTGCTGCCTGAGCAGGGCAATGACCCGGTGTACGCTCTCCAGCGTCTCGTCGATCTCGGCCGCCGTGTTGTAGTGCGCGATACCGATGCGCACGACGCCCTGTTCGGCCGGAATGCCAAGTTGGTGGACGATCTCCCAGGCGTAGTTGTGGCCGGACCACAGGAAGATGTTTTCGACGTTCATCTGCCGCACGATCGTCTCCGGAACGATGCCATCGACGGTGAACGAGACCGTCGGCACGCGATCGCCAAGCCGTTTCGGATCGGTGATGCCATGGATGGTCAGGCCTGAAATGTCGGACAGGCCGTCGATCAGCCTTTGCGCCAACGGATTTTCATAGGCGATGGCGACTTCGAATGCCTTGGCGATCTTCTGCCTTCTTGAATCACCCTCGCCCGCCGCGCCCAGTTCGGCGAAATAGTCGACCGCCGCCGTGAGGCCGGCCATCAGCTCGATCTGCGGCGTGCCAAGCTCGAACCGCTCAGGCAGACCATTGGACGAACAGCGACATTTGTAGGGTTTCAGGCCATCGATGACATCCAGCCGTCCCCACAATACGCCCATATGCGGGCCGAAGAATTTGTAGGCCGAGCAGATCAGGAAATCGCAGCCGAGGTCTTGCACGTCGATGAGGCCATGCGGTGCGAACTGGACGGCGTCGACATAGACCAGCGCGCCGACCTTTTTTGCGATGGCAGTCAAAGCCTTCACGCGATTGATCGAACCGGTCAGGTTCGAGGCATAGTTCAACGCGACCAGCCGTGTCTTGTCGCACAGCAAACCGGCGAGCGCCGCTTCCTCGACCTGCCAGCTCTTTTCGTCGAATGACAGCCAGCGCACGACGAGACCAAGATCCTCGGCGAGTTGCAGCCAGGGCGAGACATTGCCCTCGTGGTCCATGCGGGTGAGGATGATCTCGTCGCCAGGCTTCAGCGTGCGGCCGAGCGTGCGCGACATGTGGTAGGTCAGCGTCGTCATATTGGCGCCGATGATGATTTCCTCAGGGCTCGCCGCGCCAAGGAAATCGGCCATTGCCTGATGCGCCTCATCGACGACGGACTGGGCGGCGATCGTCGTTTCGAAATAGCCGCCGAGATTGGCATTGGTTGTGAGCAGGCAGCGCGACACCGCGTCGGCGACCGCCTGCGGCACCTGCGTGCCGGCGGGATTGTCGAGATAGATGCGGCGGCGGCCCTTGTCGGTCAGGGAAAGCGCCGGAAATTTTCCGCGCACGGCCTCGATCGAAAAGTCCACCATCGTCTCCACCCCTCTGTTACTCCCTGATAATTCCATCCCCGCCGATCAGGGGCAGGGATTGCCGACCCGCTGATGGATCGCGTCCACCGCCTTCTGCATCTCTTCGGTCCAGACGACATCCACCGAGGACAACGCCATTTCGAGCTGCGGAATGGTCGTCGCGCCGACGATGTTGGAGGTGACGAAGGGCCGGCTCGAAACATAGGCGTTGGCAAACAGGGCCGGCTCCATGCCGAACGAGCGCGCCAGTTCGTTGTATTCGAGCTGTGCCTCCGCGGCATTCGGCGTCTCATAACGCTGACCGCGGTTGAACAGCTGCGAGCGCGAGCCCTGCGGGCGCGCGCCATGGTCGTATTTGCCGGTCAGATAACCTTGCGCCAGCGGCGAATAAGGCAGCAACGACACCTGTTCACGCTCGCAGACCTCGGCGAGGTTCACCTCGAAGGTACGGTTGACGAGATTGTAGGCGTTCTGGATCGAGGCGACGCGCGGGCCGACGCCCTTGTCGGCCTCGGCAAGGAACCGCATGACACCCCAGGAACTCTCGTTCGACAGGCCGAAATGGCGGATCTTTCCTGCCTTCACCAGCTCATCGAAGGCGCCAAGCGTCTCGGCGATCGGCGTTTCGTTGGCCGGCGCGCCGTCGGCATCGGCTCGGCGCGCCACAGCGCCAATCCGCGCGGGGCTGGCGCCCCAGGGGATATCCCGTTCCGGCCAGTGGATCTGGTAGAGGTCGAGATAGTCGGTTCCGAGCTTGGCCAGCGATTTGTCGACGGCGTCAAAAACATCGGCGCGCACCAGTTGCGACGGCCTGTCGCCGCGAAACCAGGTGTTGGCGGTGCGGCCGACGACCTTGGAGGCAAGGATCACCTTGTCGCGGTTGCCCTTGGCTTTCATCCAGTTGCCGATGATCTTTTCCGTCCGCCCCTGTGTCTCCGCCTTGGGCGGGATCGGGTAGAGTTCTGCGGTGTCGATGAAATTGACGCCGCGCGAAAAAGCCAGGTCCATCTGCGCGTGGCCTTCGGCCTCGGTGTTCTGCTGGCCCCAGGTCATCGAACCAAGGCAGATCTGGGTGACAAGAAGATCGGTCCGACCGAGACGGCGTTTGTGCATGGAACTCCGGAGGGAAAGCGTGCGCGGCTACGCAGGGAGGAAGCCGCATCTATAAGGAAAGCGGAGGCGCTCTCCAAGCCTCACCATGCCGACTTTTGCGTGAGCCAGCGCGTTTAGCTAGCGGCGCGGGCCGGCCACGGCGCGGCGCTTGGCCTCGTCGATCAGCATGTTGGCGACCTGCATGCGGATCACGGCGCGCTGGCGCAGATGCGGGGCGACCCGATCGGGATGGTTGGTGAAAGCAAAGCTGCGGCGCATGCGACTGAAGTCGGCAATCTGCTTGGACTGATTGAGGCCGAGTTCGGCTGCGATCGAGACAGGATCGATCGGTGGAAGTTTCTCCTCGGGCCTTGGCACTTCGCCCGCCAGGGCCAGCTTGGCGTGGTCGAGCAAGGCGGCGAATTCGCTCGCTAGATCGGTACCTGCCTCGCGATACTCGGCAGCGGATACCTTGATGCGGCCGGAATGAAGTTCGTCGGCGACCGAGAGATAGTCAAACGGAATGGACGGACGCGCGCCGGCCTCGTCGCCCTCGATGCCGTCGCCCTTGTCGGAGGCAACGAAGAGGTCGTCGAGCAACGACGCGAAATCGCGCTTGGCGCCGGTAGCGATGTCAGCCTCCCCCTTGCCCGACTATCCAGGCTACAGAGCATAGAACCGGCTCGTTAAAAATACATGCCACCGATCTTAAGGAATTTAGCCGTTGCGAGGATTACCGTCCGAGCATCGATGCCTCTCCAACAAAAAGCCGGACCGCACTTTCGTGCAGTCCGGAAATTCGCCAGGAGTGGCGAGGAAAAACTAGCCATGTGCTAGCGTTGAAGCCTACGGTCCGTACAGCGCAGAAGTTTCACTGGGCCGCAAAAAATCTATGAAAATCATCCGGACATAGCAGGCATGCAAATGCTGCACTGCACAATTGTCACGATTCACCTATATTGGCTGGCGTGGAGGACCAACCAGGAGCCTGAATCATGGGTTTCTTCACTGAAATGTTCGCCAGGCCGCGGCCGCAGGAGCATCTGAGATATCGAACTGCGCTCGCGCTGCTTCATTCGATGAGCAATTCCGACCGCGCCGATATCGGCATCAAGCCCGCCGATTTCCCGCGCATCGCCCGCGAGATGTCCATTCGCTAAGCAGCTGGCGAGATGTCCCGGACCGATCCGGGACATCTCAAAGTCTGATTTCTCAACGCGATCCCAGGAATGTCGCCTTGCCCAACGGCACGCCATTGTGGCGAAGGATGTCGTAGGCGGTGGTGAGGTGGAAGTAGAAATTGGGCATGGCCACATGCAGCAGATAGTGCATGCCGCCCAACGTAGTTTCGCGGCCACCAAGCTTCAACTCGATCACCTTGTCGTCGGAACCGTCGATATCTGCCGGTGAAAAAGTCGCCAGTAGCGCGAGCGTCTTGGCGATCCGCGCCTCAAGATCGGCAAAACTTGCCTCATTGTCCTCGTATTTCGGCACCTCTCGGCCGGCGAGCCGCGAGGGCGCGCCCTTGGCATGGTCGGTTGCGATCTGCACCTGCCTGGCCAAAGCGAACATGTCGGGTGCAAGCCGCGCCGTCAAAAACACCTGCGGGTCGATCTTGCGGTCAAGCGCATTCTGTTCGGCAGCCGCCAGCACACTGGAAAGTGCTTTCAGCCTGGCTGAAAACACGGGTACGGATGCCTCATACATCGATATGGTCACGTCAAATCTCCCTGTCCGGCCTGAACGCCGGCGCAGGGGGACGTAGCGCCTCCCCGCACGATTCTTCAAGCGCCGTAGGCTCCGCGTCACCACGCCGCCGCAATCGCTGTGGTAGAATTTCCGTCATCGAGCGGAGATTCCCGATGAGACGCGTCCTTCTCGCAGCGACTGCCCTTTTCTCCCTTGCCATATCCGGCCAAGCGGCGCTGGCCGCCGACGATGCGCCCGAAGCGCCCTATGTCGACGACCGGTCGAGCGCCGAAGCGGTCATCCGCTCGCTCTACAGCGCCATCAACCGGCACGAATTCGCCCGGGCCTGGGGTTATTATGGTGATGCGAAGCCGGCCAAAGATTTCGAAAGTTTCGTTAAGGGGTATGACGGTACCGACAAGGTCGAGGTCGCGACCGGTGCTATTTCAGACGATGGTGCCGCCGGCAGCATCTTCTACAACGTCCCTGTTGCCATTCGCGCCACCGACAAGAGTGGCGGTGAAAAAGTCTTTGCCGGCTGCTATACGCTGCGCCAGGTGAACGCCCAGGCGCAGGCAGCGCCGCCCTTCGATCCGATCCACATCGAAAAAGGCGCGCTGAAACCTTCAACAGTCGATTTCGAGAAGGCTGTGCCGCCAAGCTGCGGCGATGGTCCGCCGCCGCCAAAGAAGGATACGACACTCGAGCAGGCCAAGAAGGCCTTCCTGGCGACCTATGGCGACCAGTGCGACAAGGAGCTTCTGGCCACTGAGCCGGAGGTCTTTTCGATCAAGGACAAGGACAAGAATGCGCAGCCCGGCGATCCGGACAAGGAAACGCGGCTGTTTCATTTTTCCTGTGCGGCCGCCGCCTACAATGAAAGTTCAGTCTACTACATGGCCGACGAATTGTCGGAAGTGCGGCAATTGCAGTTCGCCGAACCGGAGACCGATATCCGCTACGAAAACAACGACAGTGACGGCAAGCTGTTGAGCGTGACGGTGATCGGCTTCCACACCACGGGATGGGCCACCAACTCCGACTATGACGCGGACGCCCATACGATCACCACTTTCAACAAATGGCGCGGCGTCGGCGATGCCTCCGACTCCGGCACATATTTGTTCCGTAACGGTGATTTTTCGCTGGTTCAGTATGACGTCGACGCGTCCTATGATGGCGAAGAAAATCCGAAGACGATTGTCGACTACAACACCGCACCCTGAAGCGCGATGCGCTTCAAGCCTTTGTCCTTTTGTATCAAGGCGCCTTCGACAGCATCCAGTTGAGCGTGCCTCGCCAGTCGACCATGCGGATCGGCGTGCCATGCGTACCGGTCTCAAAGCGGACGAAGCGGGTCGGATATGTCTTCGTTTTGGTGAGGATCGAGCGAAAGAAGGCTTCCTGGTTCGCCACGGGAAAGACCACGTCATGGCTGCCCTGGCCGAAGAACACTGGCACGCGCCGTTTGAAGGCCGGGCTGGCCAAAAAGCTGTCGTCCCAAAGTGAGCCGAGCAGCAGCAGCCCATTGATGCGGCCGCCAGTGTCCTTGCGGGCGGCGAGCTTCCAGCACAGCGAACCGCCCATCGAGCCGCAGGCGGCGAATATCTTCGCGCCGGGCGACTGTTCAGCGTAGTGATCGATCAAGGCCGCGACCTGTGCGGCGCCCTTGTCGCCGAAATCGGGGAAGTCCGGCGAGAGATAAAGCCCGCCATTGTCGGCCATTAGGTTCTTGAGGCGGTTGAAATTGCCACCGAAAGTGAAGTCGTCGGCGCCCTGCTTGCGGCTGCCGCCCTGCCCGTGCAGGTAGAGCACAATGACGGCGGCACCTTCCGTCTTGCCGACGGCGACGTGCCTGACATCGCCAGCGTCGGTCTTCAGCATCAGATCCTGCTGCACCTTGCGCACGCTGGTGTCGGTATACTGCGCATGCACGCGCTTTTCCGGCACTTCGTCGCGCTGGTTGATGTCGCGCATTTCGCGATAGTCGATGACCGTATAGGCGCCGTTGGTGTCGGACGAGATAGTTGCCGGATAGGCGAAGAGATCGTCCTTGAAGGGTTTCAGTTCGAGCGCATCGGCGTGGGCGGCAACGCCAAGAACAAATGTTGCGATCAGAAAGCTGTGGAGAGGAGAAAGGAAACGAAAAGCCATACCGCAGGCTTGCGTAATTCGGCCCGGGTTTGTCAATCCTGCAGCACGCCGCCGGCGCCTTCGAGCGCCTCGCGGGTGTCGACATCGACAGACGCGCCCTCGCCGATCTCGACATCGATGACGTCGAGCCCTTCGGCCTCGACGAGGTGGCGCGCGCCGGTATCGCCTTCGAGATGAGCGATGGCCGCAAACAGCGAGCGTGGCAGGAGCACCGGGTTGCCGCGTTTTCCCGCATGCGAAGCGCGGACCACCGAATTGCCTCCAGCCTTGCGGAAGGCACCGATCAGCCGGTCAAGATCGTCCGACACAACACCAGGCATGTCTCCCAGAACAATCAACACGCCGGCCGTGTCTTCGGGCAGATAGGCAATACCGGCCTTCAGCGACGTGGACAGGCCATCGGCGAAATCCGGATTGTCTGCGAAGGTGACGTCGAGGCCCGACAAAGCTGCGTGCACCCGTTCGCGCTGATGACCGGTGACGACGATCGTGCCCGAAGCCTTCGATCCGAGCGCGCGCTCGGCGGTGCGGCGCACCAGCGGCTTGCCGTCGAACAACGCCATGAGCTTGTTCGGTCCGCCCATGCGGCTTGACCGGCCAGCCGCCAGAAGCACGATGGCGACCTTGAGCCGGCTCTTGGCCGGCTGCGGTTCGCGCGGCTGCGGCCGTGTCGGGATTTCCATCAGCAGTCCGCCGACCCCCATGCCGGCGATGTCCTTCGCGGTGACGTCGAGGCCCGCAATAAGGCGGTCAAGCACCCAGTCGAAGCCGTTTTCCTTGGGGCTGCGGGCGCAGCCCGGCGCGCCGATGACGCGCTTGCCGGCAAGCGTGCCGAGCACCAGCAGATTGCCGGGATCGACCGGCATGCCGGCACGGATGACAGTCCCGCCCGCCATTTCGATCGCCGCCGGAACGACATCGGCGAAATCGCTCATCGCGGAAGCGCCAAAAATCACCACCATGTCGTTATCGCGCGTCAGCGAGGCGGCGGCCTCCGCCACGGGCGCGATCTCATGCGGCGTGCGGCGTTCCGCCGTCAACCGGCCGCCCGAACGCGCCAGCCTTGCTTCGGTGACGCGTAGCGTCTTGTCGAGCACACTGGGCTTGATGCCTGGCAGAACCGTCTGGATGACACCGACACGCACCGGTCGATAGGCGTTGACGGCAAATATCTCGCCGCCGGCGCAGATTTTCGTCACAGTATCGACCAACGTTGAGGCGACCGCAAACGGGATGATCTTCACCGTCGCCACCATCTGACCCTTCTCGACCGGCGCATGCTGCGCCAGCGTGGCAATGGTGATGGCGGGGTCGACGGCGTTGATGGCGTCGATGACAGCGGCGTCGACCGTGAAGATACCTGATGCCTTGGCGTGGAGATTGACGCGGCCGGTGGCGGCGGGCCTCGCCTCGATGCCGCTGAAAGTCATGCTCTCGGCAATTCGTTGCGCCGCCGCGTCCTCGCCGAGATCGTCCGAGGCCAGCACGGCCGCAACAACCTGCGAGACGCCAGCCCGCTTGAGTATGGAGACGTCTTCGGCGCTCAGCCTGTGCGCTTTGCGAAAGCGCCTTTCGCCAGCGGTGGTGGCGTGCGCCAGCACCGCGCCTTCAGCCGCTTCAATCGGGATCGGACCGAATTTCACGCCACCGCGCCCGCAAAGCGCCGCGCGTCCAGTTGGACGCGCAAAGGACGCTCTGCTGTTTTGAATCTACGCATCGTGCTTCTCCAAAATCGATTCCGATCTTTGGGCCGATGCGGAGGCATCGAGGCCGCGCGATCGGAAGGCGTAGATGGTCTGCGCGAGAATGGCGACGGCGATCTCGGCGGGGCTGGCGGCACCGATGTCGAGCCCGATCGGCGCGTGGATGCGGGCGATCTGGTCGGCGGTGGCGCCCAAAGCCAGCAGGCGCTCGACGCGTTTTGCATGCGTCTTGCGGCTGCCAAGCGCCCCGACATAGAAGCAGTTGGCGTCGAGCGCTGCCTTCAGCGCGAAATCATCGATCTTGGGGTCATGGGTGACGGCGGCAAGCGCGGTGTAGCTGTCGAGCGGCTGGCGCGTCAGAACATCTTCCGGCCACTCGGCATGCAGGGCTACATCGGGAAAGCGATCCGGTGTCGCAAAGGCAGTGCGCGGATCGATGATTTCGAGGGGGTAGCCGGCGATTTTCGCCATCGGCGCCAGCGCCTGGCTGATATGGACGGCGCCGATCACCACGAGGCGTGGCTGCGGCAGATGCGCGTTGAGAAAGAAGGTCCGCCCTTCCGCTTCGACGGAGCCGGAATTGCCCGACCGAAATGCCTTAGCGATCGCGGCTCCAAGATCGCCGGCGACCTGGTCGCCCTCGCGAACAATGCGGTCGCGGCCATCACCGAGATCGGTGACGAGTATTGCCGCGCGGCGGGCACGTCGTTCGGCATTCAAAGTCTTTAAGGCATATGGATCCATCTGAGATCAGCCCAACCGCTCGACATACACCTTGATGCGGCCGCCGCAAGACAGGCCGACCTGCCAAGCGGTCTCATCGGCGACGCCGAACTCCAGCATCCTGGCCTTGCCGGAGCCGATGACGTCGGCCGCCTCGCTTACCACCGCACCCTCGACGCAGCCGCCCGAGACCGAACCGTGGAAATTGCCTTCGGCGTCAATGACCAGATGGCTGCCGACCGGCCTCGGCGCCGAACCCCACGTCTCGACCACAGTGGCAATGGCGACATCCTTGCCGTCCTTCATCCAGCCTTCCGCGATAATCAGCGGGTCGCGGGCCTCATCGAGATAGATGCTGTCGTCCATGATCGCTTCTCTCAGAGTCTGTTTTTCCGGTGAATAAACATATGGCTATGCGGCGTGCTTCGCGCCAGCATCCATCCATCGCCGCGGATCGACAGATTGCGCTGACTTCTTGTCGAGCGAGGCGCAGAGGTCGGCGAGCGCGTCGAGATTGTGGACCGAGCGGAACTCATCGACATGCGGCAGCATCGCCTTGACGCCGCGGGCGCGCGCCTGAAAACCGTCGAAGCGCAGCAACGGGTTCAGCCAGATCAGTCGCCGGCAGGATTTGTGCAGCCGATCCATTTCCTCGGACAGGCCGGCGACATCGTCGCGCTCCAGGCCGTCGGTGATCAGAAGCACGACCGCACCCTGCCCGAGCACGCGGCGTGACCATACCAGGTTGAACTCGGCCAGCGTGTCGCCGATGCGCGTGCCGCCCGACCAGTCCTTGACCGCCGCCGAACAGTCGGCAAGGGCCGCATCGGGATCGCGGTGGCGCATTTGCCGGGTCAGGTTGGTCAGCCTGGTGCCCAAGACGAAGGTGTGCACGCGGCGGCGCTTTTCCGTCAGCGCATGCAGGAAATGCAGGAAAATGCGCGTGTACTGGCTCATTGAGCCGGAAATGTCGGCCAGCACCACCAGCGGCGGATGGACTTCGCGGGGCGAGCGGAATTTCGGCAGGATCAGTTCGCCACCTGTGCGCGCGGCCGAGCGCATCATGGCGCGCGGATCGATGCGGCGGCCATGCGCATCGGCCTTGAAGCGCCTGGTCAGCACCATGTCGAAAGGCAATCGCAGCTCGGCGATGGCCTTCTTGGCATCGGCCATCTCGGCGGCATTCATCTGGGCAAAATCCTTAGCCCGCAGTACTTCGTTGCCGGAGAAGGTGAAGCGGGCATCGACCTCGATCTCAGGGACTTCCTGGGGTGGCTGGTTCTTCTGATGGCCTTCGAACATCGCCTGGCTGACGCGGTTTTCGGCCGCGCGCGGCTTCTGTTTCTCCCTGGCGTCAGGCGCCACCGGCGAAAACATCGCCAGCATCTTCTCGATCAGTTCGCGCGATTTCCAGAACAGCCGGAAGGCTTCGTCGAAGGTCGGGTGATCCTCATGCCTGGACACCAGCACCGCGTGCAGCGTCCAGTAGAAATCGTCACGCGAGCCGATGCCGGCGGCCAGCACCGCCTCGATGGCATCCTTGACCGAGGCCGGCCCGACCCGCATGCCGGCCTTGCGCAAGGTGCGGGCGAAATAAACGATGTTGTCGGCGATGCGCCCGTCCGGCGTCGCCTCTCTGGGGTCGGCCTCTTTGGGGTAAGCACCCGGCGCCTTCATCACGCTACTGCGCCGCCGCAAGCTCGGCCTTGACCTCGTCGAGGATGCGCCGGCCCTCGCCCGCGCCGATGCGGGCAATATCGTCCTGGTATTTCAACAGCACGCCGATCGTATCGGACACGGTTTCGGGATCGAGCGCCACCTTGTCGAGCTCGGTCAGCGCGCCGGCCCAGTCGATGGTCTCGGCAACGCCCGGCACCTTGAACAGCTCGATCTGGCGCAGCTTCTGGATGAAGGAAACCACCTCCGCCGAAAGCCGCTGGTTGGCTTGCGGCACCTTGCGGCGCACGATCTCCAATTCGCGCTCGGCATTGGGATAATCGACCCAGTGGTAGAGACAGCGCCGCTTCAGCGCATCGTGGATCTCGCGGGTGCGGTTGGTGGTGATGATGACGATCGGCGGCTCTTCGGCCTTGATGGTGCCGAGTTCGGGCACCGTCACCTGGTAGTCGGACAGGATTTCCAGCAGGAAGGCTTCGAAGGCTTCGTCGGTGCGGTCGAGCTCGTCGATCAGGAAGACAGGGGCGGCCCCCGTCTTGCCGGTCAGCGCATCGAGCACCGGGCGGCGGATCAGATACTTCTCGGAGAAGACGTTGCGCTCCATGGCGGAGCGGTCGACCTTGCCGGCCGCCTCCTCCATGCGGATCTCGATCATCTGCGCGGCGTAGTTCCACTCGTAGACCGCCGAGGAGACGTCGAGCCCCTCATAGCACTGCAGGCGGATCAGCCGCCGACCAAGCGCCCCTGCCAACACCTTGGCGATCTCTGTCTTGCCGACGCCGGCTTCGCCCTCGAGAAACAAAGGCCGGTTCATGCGCAGCGACAGGAAAAGCACGGTCGCCAGCGACCGGTCCGCCACATAGTCCGCGCCGGTCAGAAGATCGAGCGTCTCGTCGATCGTCCGCGGCACGGGGCGCGGTTTCAGCTCGGTCATTCTTTCTCCGTGAACGCCGCCGCTCCGCTGTCCAGGACATGGTAGCCGCGAGCGTGGTAGATCAGCGGCCGCAAATTATCGCCCATGCGCAAGCCTGTCACCTTGCCAAAAAGCACACGATGGGTGGCCAGGTCCTTGGTGTCGATCAGTTCGCAGTCGAACACCGCGAGCGCGCCCTTCAGCGTCGGCGCGCCGGTGGAGATCACGTCCCATTCGCCGAGCGCGAAACGCTCTTCAAGCGACAGGCCGGTGATGCCGGAAAAGCCGATCGACAGCGGTTCCTGGTGCGAGGCCAGCGTGTTCAGGGCAAACCGGCCGTTTTGCACGAACAGCTCATTCTTGGCATTTTCACGGTTGAGACAGACCAGAATGGTCGGCGGCGTGTCCGATACCGAACAGGCGGCAATCACCGTCGTGCCGCGCTTTCCCGCGAGCCCGTCGGTGGTGACCACATGGACGTGGCCGGCAAAATGGCTCATCGCGTCGCGATAGGACTGCGGTCCAATATCGTTCTTCTTCAGCACCGGAGATTTTCCATGGCCAGCATCTTCCTGACATATATGGCCACACATGACACGCCACAAGCGAAGTGCTTGGCCCATATCCCCAAATTCGCGTGTTGCACCAAGGCCGGGCAGCCTTTAGGTCTTGGCAGCAAATAGTGCCAAAGCGTAAAGCCGGCTCGGAGGAATCCATCGCTCGAATGCGACCTGGGACGAGAACAATAGCGGCGCTGGTCTGGCTGTTCGTGGCCAACAGCGCGAACGCGCAGGCGCTGCTTGTCGGCGTCGCCGCGCCCTTGTCCGGACCATCGGCAATTCTCGGCAAGCAGGTCGAGGCCGGCGCCAGTGTGGCGGCGCAAGCGGATGGCATCGAACTCAAGACCGTGGATGACGCCTGCACCGCCGAGGGTGGTGCCGCGGCGGCCAGGGATTTCGCCGCGGCCAAAGTCAATGTCGTGGTGGGCTTTCTATGCACCGACGCCATCGAGGCGGCGATGCCGATCCTCAAGGACGCCAACATACCGGTCATCACGGTCGGCGTGCGAACCGAAAGCCTGACGGACCGCCGCGCCAAGACCGGCTGGCCGGTCTATCGCCTCGGGCCGCGCGGCGACGACGAGCGCAACGCCGTTGCCTCCGCCCTCACCCGGCTGTGGCAGAACGAGCTGTTCGCCATCATCGACGACGGCACCATCTATGGCCGCGAAATGGCCGAGACGTTTCGCGCGGCGGCAGAGCAAGCAGCGCTGAAACCTGTCTTCGTCGACACGTTCCGACCGCAGCTCGACAACCAGATCGGCTTGGTCGGCCGGCTGAAAAAGGCCGGCGCCACGCATGTCTTTGCCGGCGGCGACGGCGACGACATCGCCATCATGGGCCGCGATGCCGCGCAGCTCCAGGCCGGCATCACCTTTGCCGGCGCCGAAAATCTGCGCACACCACCCGGCGACGTGCCCTATGCAACGGGCACGCTGCTGATCGCGCCGCCCGAATGGGCTGATGTCGCAGATCGAAAAGTGCTGGAAAGCTTCTCCGCGCAGAAAATCGTGCCGGACGGCTACACGCTGCCTGCCTATGCGGCGGTCGAGATCGCCAAGGCGGCGTTGGCTTTGTCCGAGAGTTCGGGCAAGCCACTGACCGAGGCGCTGACCGGGCAGGATTTCACCACCGCCATCGGGCCTGTCCGTTTCGATGCGAAAGGTGACCTCAGCCAGAGCCCCTACCGCGTCTTCCGCTTCGACGGCACGCGCTTCGTGCCCCTGGAAAGCAACTGATGTTCCGCACCGGTCCGCGCAACCTGATCACCGACGTTGCCGGTCTGCGCGTCGGCAATGCTTTCGACGCCAGGCTGAAGTCGGGCGTGACGACCGTGCTGTGCGACGAACCGGCGGTGGCCGGTGTCCAGATCCTCGGCGGCGCGCCGGGAACGCGCGAGACGGACCTGCTCGAACCGCACAATTCGGTCGAGGCGATCCATGCCGTGGTGCTGTCGGGCGGTTCGGCTTTCGGCCTTGATGCTGCGTCCGGCGTGCAGGCGGCGCTGCGCGAGCGCGGCATCGGCCTGGAGGTCGGCGGGTTTCGCGTGCCGATCGTGCCGGCTGCGATCCTGTTCGACCTACGCAATGGCGGTGACAAGGATTGGGGCCGATATCCTCCCTACCGCGACCTCGGCTATGAGGCAGCGCAATCCGCCGCCACCGATTTCCAGATTGGCACGGCTGGCGCCGGCACCGGTGCGCTGACCGCAGGATTGAAGGGCGGCCTGGGGTCGGCCTCAACGCCGCTCGACAGTGGCGTTACCATCGGTGCACTGGCCGCCGTCAATCCGACCGGCTCGGTGACCGTCAGCCGCACACGCCATTTCTGGGCGGCACCGTTCGAAATCGGCGATGAATTCGGCGGGCTCGGCTATCCCTCGCCGATGCCGGACGATGCCAAGAACATCCTACTGAAATACCGCAACAAGCAAGCAGGCCGGCAGATGGAAACCGGCGGCAACACCACCATCGCCATTATTGCCACGGACGCAGTGCTCACCAAGGCCGCGGCAAAACGCCTGGCGATGTCGGCGCATGACGGCTTCGTGCGCGCCATCTGGCCGACGCACACGCCGGCCGACGGTGATCTGGTGTTTGCATTGGCGACCGGCAGGAGCGGCATCCGGCTCGAAGCCGATGCGGCAATCGACCTTTACGCCGCGGCCGGCGCCACCATGGCGCGCGCCATCAGCCGCGGCGTGTTTGCCGCGACGCCAGCCGACAACGACCTGTTTCCTGTCTGGTCATCGCGCCGCTAGGAGCGGATCGCCCTATCAGACAGGATCGGACTTTTCTTCCTCGAACGTCACCGCGACATCGGAATTCGCCGACAGCCACACCTTCTTGCCATCGACCTCGGCAACCAGTGCCAGAGGAATGTAGTGGTGATGGCCCTTGTGAGCGCCCTCGCCGCTGTCGGCCTTGGTCAGCTTGATGCGCTGGCCGTCGACCTTGTCGACAGTGCCGACATGCACGCCATCGGCGCCGACGACTTCCATATGCTCACGAATTTTGCTGGTGTCGGTCATGGTGGTTCTCCATTGGGATTGCCGACAATAACAAATGACGGCCCGATTGGATGCATCGGCTTTTGACCCGCACGACGTTTTGATTCGGCCGTGCTAGGGATTGAAACGATCGCGGCTTGCCGGAGGAAGAACCGATGCGAATGCTTTTGTTGTTTGCCGTTTCCCTGGCCGCGCAATTTGCCGCGTCGATCGCCCATGCCGGCGATGTCGCCGAGCTTGAGATCCTTGGCTTCACCAAGGACGGTGGCGTTTTCGCCTTCGAGGAGTATGGCGTCCAGGACGGGTCGGGCTTTCCCTATGCCAACCGCTACTACATCGACACGAGCAATGACAGCTTTCTCAAGGGCACGCCGATCCGGGTCCGGCTCGACGACGAAAACGGCAAACTGGACGCAGCGCGCCTTCAGGCCCGGCAGAAGGGCGAGGCCATTGTCAGCCAGGCCGAGTTGAGCGCCAACCGCGGCATCACCGCCGGTTTCAACCCGGTGACCGAGCTTTCGGCCGATCCGCACCGGATAGTGGTCAATCCACGGCCGATCTTTTCTCCGGTCGACCAGCCGCTCGAATTCCGGCTCGACGAACTCGGCATGAACCACACCGAAGGCTGCGACAGCCAGGGCGAGATCAGTGGCTTTCGGCTGCTGCGCATCGAGGCGCAGGATGGCGGCACCACCAAATTGCTGCACGAAGACAAGGCGATCCCCAAGAGCCGCGGCTGCCCAAACGGCTACCGCATCGGTGCGGTGCAGACATTCTCCATGGACAGCCTCAGCGCCTATGCGGTGCTGATCGCCGTGCGCCAATACGGTTTCGAGGGGCCGGACTTCCGCTGGATCGCCGTGACCGGCCGCCTGTGACACCTATTGCTCAACCTGCAAGGGCCAATCGTGCCCTTCGCCGCGTCTACAACGCGATACCGACGCCGCGCACGGCACTTCTCGGCGCCTTGCTATGGGCCGTCACCATGGGCGCCAGTGCGCTCGTCAACCTGTTGCTGGATAGTTGGGTGACGCCGGATAAAATCCGCACGGTATCGCTGCTGTTTGCGGGCGGCGGCGCCCTGGCCTTTCCGGTGGGCCTGTTCGCGGCACGGCTGGTCTCGCTCGGAAGGGGTCGGGAGGTCGCCTTCGCGGCAGCAATGGTGTGCCTTGCCGCTGCGACGATCGGGCTGACGGCAGGGCTCTATGCCTTGCAATACCGATCCTACTATGCCGAATGGCATGCGCCCGTCTTCACCCTCACCTGGGGAGTTCAGCTTGTCTTCACGATGGCGGTGGCGCTGTACCAGTTCGTGGTGCTGGGCATCAGGCTCTATTTTCCGCTTGGTTTCGTCGCCTTGTTTGCCGCCAGCCTCTGGTTTGCACGGCAGCGGCGTTGAGCATTTTGTCCGCCTCTGTTAGGACGCGGGCTAACCCAGAGCGGTTCAGCGTTTGGTAGAACCGCCGACCCGCTCTAACTCCTTGTTTTTCGCAATTCCGGACGGAAAACCGCTGCGCACTTTTCCTGGAATTGCTCTAGATACATCAGGACTGACCGATGATCCCTCGCTATTCCCGGCCGGAAATGGTCGCCATCTGGTCGCCCGAAACCCGGTTTCGCATCTGGTTCGAAATCGAGGCCCATGCCTGCGACGCGCTGGCCGAGCTCGGGGTCATCCCGAAAGCGGCTGCGAAAACCATCTGGGAAAAGGGCAATGCTGCGAAATTCGATGTCGAGAAGATCGACGAGATCGAGCGCGTCACCAAGCATGACGTGATCGCCTTCCTCACCCATCTCGCCGAATTCGTCGGACCCGATGCGCGCTTCATCCACCAGGGCATGACCTCTTCGGATGTTCTGGACACCTGCTTTGCCGTCCAGCTCACCCGCGCCAGCGACATCCTGCTCGCCGACATTGACGGCCTGCTTGCCGCGCTCAAGCGCCGCGCCTTCGAGCACAAGGATACCGTCACCATCGGCCGCAGCCACGGCATCCATGCCGAGCCGACGACCTTCGGCATCAAGCTGGCTCAGGCCTATGCCGAGTTCACGCGCTGCCGCGAGCGACTGGTGCACGCGCGGGAAGACATCGCCACCTGTGCGATTTCAGGGGCCGTCGGCACCTTCGCCAACATCGACCCCTATGTCGAGGAGCATGTCGCGGCAAAGCTCGGGCTGAAGCCGGAACCGGTGTCGACGCAGGTCATCCCGCGCGACCGCCATGCCATGTTCTTTGCCACGCTTGGCGTCATCGCCTCGTCGATGGAGCGGCTGGCGACCGAGATCCGGCATTTGCAGCGCACCGAGGTGCTGGAAGCGGAAGAGTATTTTTCGCCGGGCCAGAAAGGCTCGTCTGCAATGCCGCACAAGCGCAATCCGGTGCTGACGGAAAACCTCACCGGCCTTGCCCGCATGGTGCGCTCCATGGCGCTGCCGGCGATGGAGGACGTGGCGCTCTGGCACGAGCGCGACATCTCGCACTCCTCGGTCGAGCGGATGATCGGCCCGGACGCCACCGTGACGCTTGATTTCGCGCTGTCACGGCTGACCGGCGTCATCGACAAGCTGGTCGTCTATCCCGAGAACATGCTGAAGAACATGAACAAGTTCCGCGGCCTGGTGCATTCGCAGCGCGTTATGCTGGCGCTGACGCAGGCCGGCCTGTCACGCGAGGACTCCTACCGGCTGGTGCAGCGCAACGCCATGAGGGTGTGGGAGCAAGGCGCTGATTTTCTTGAGGAACTTCTGGCCGACAAGGAAGTGACCGCGGCATTGCCGGAAGCCGAGATCCGCGAGAAATTCGACCTGGGTTATCACACCAAGCATGTCGATACGATTTTCAGGCGGGTGTTTGGGGAAGCCTGAGCTTCTTTCTCCCCGTTTACGGGGAGAAAGAAGCTCGCGTCAAAAGCCGATCACGCCTTGCCGGGTACAGTCCTGATCATCGTGCCCCAAGGGTCTTCCCGCGTGGTTTCGCTGGCCACATTGTCCGAACGCATCTCGACCCAGGCCAGACCCGACCGGCTCGGGTCGCGGCGGCCGGCACTGGCGCTCTGCCAGGCATTGGCGCCGATGTGGTGATGGTAGCCGCCGGACGACAGGAACACCGCCTGGCCGCCATATCTGGCCACCGTATCGAAGCCGAATTCCTTGTTCCACCAAGTCTCGGCCTCTTCAGGCCTGCCGACGCGCAGATGAACGTGGCCAACGATGCTGTTCTCCGGCGCGCCTTGCCAGCCGGCATCGCCAGCCGGCACTTCGGCGACAATGGACGGAATATTCAGCCGCTCGGTCGCCATGGCGATCTTGTCGCCGTTCCATTTCCAGTCCTGCGGACGGCGGTCGGCATAGATCTCGATGCCATTGCCTTCAGGGTCGGTCAGGTACAGCGCCTCACTCACCAGATGGTCCGAAGCACCGTCGATAGTGATCTTGTCTGATATGGCGTGGTTGATCCAGCGGCCGAGGTCGGCGCGGCTAGGCAGCAGGAAAGCCGTATGGAACAGGCCGGCGCTGCGCGGATCGTCTGGCTTGGCCGAAGGATCAGCCTCGACGACCAGCAGCGGACGGCTGCCGGCGCCGAGCGTGATCGCGCCATCGGCACGGCTCAACTCCTGCAGGCCAACGACCTTGCGGTAATAGGCAGCCAGGCTTTCGACATCGCGCGCCTTCAGGCCGACGCGGGCAACGCTCACCGGCGTGGTGGCGGCAAATGGCAGTTCGCTCATCATTGTCTCCGTTGCGGCAACGCTTGATGAAGCTCCCAAAGCCAGGAGCCCGGCGCCGCCAATCATTGTACGTCGTGTCAGCGCCAAAATCCGGCCCCACGGCTGTTTCTCTCCTGACGACAGATCGTCTATTGCGATCGTTCACACAAGACAGCGAAAAGCGAACATGGTGTTCACCATTGCGAGCAGGAGCGTGCCCTTCAACGGTTGCATGAGGCAATCGGGCTCGCTATCTCAGCGCCATGAAAGTCAAAGACGCAGATATCCTGATCGTTCCGGGCTACACCAATTCCGGACCTGAGCATTGGCAGACCCGCTGGCAGTCGAAACTGTCAACTGCGCGGCGCGTCGAGCAGGCGGAATGGTCGAAGCCGGTGCGCGAGGACTGGACGGCGAGCGTGGCCAGAGCGGTCAATGAGGCTGAGAGGCCGGTGGTCATCGTCGCCCACTCGCTCGGCGTCGCGGCGGCCGTGCAGGCCATTCCGCAATTCGTGAAGCCGGTCGCCGGAGCCTTCCTCGTGGCACCGCCCGATGTCGCCAACCCCAAGCTCAAGCCGAAGCACCTGATGACCTTCGGCCCCTATCCGCGCGAGCCCTTGCCTTTTCCGTCGATCGTAACCGCCAGCCGCAACGACCCGTTCTGCGCTTTCGATGTCGCGGAGGACATCGCCGGCGCCTGGGGATCGCTGTTCATCGATGCCGGCGAGACCGGCCATCTCAACCAGGATTCAGGCTTCGGCCCCTGGCCTGAAGGGTCCATGACCTTCGCCAAGTTCCTGACCGACCTCTAGCCAATCAAGCATTCACCAGAAAGCAGTGTTTTGCGGCTATAGCTGCGGGAGCACTGGCCAGCAGCCCGACTTTGCAGCAAGCAATGTGTCGCGCAAGCCAATGCTGTCGTGAGGCAAAGGCATAGACTTGAACAAGGATGATTCACTGGAATTCGTGCGGGGCGTCGCTTCAATAGTTGTGATGTTCTGGCATGTGACGCTTGCCTTTGCCCCGTCGCAGAGCGGCATTTTTGCAAACGGCCCTGCCGATTCCTTGCAGACGAGCCTCCTCTTCGTCGTGCTGAATGGCAAATCAGCCGTGTTTCTGTTCTTCGTGCTTTCATCCTTCGTGCTGGTGAAGCGCTATTATAAGAGCCGTGAGCCGCGGGATCTGCTGGTCGGGGCACTCAAACGGCTGCCGCGACTGGCCGGCCCTGTACTCGTCACGGTCGTTTTCTCTTGCCTTCTCTTCAAGCTCGATCTGTATTTTTTTCGTGACGCAGGCGCGTTGTCGGGGTCGCCTTGGCTCACGGATTTCGCCTCCGCTTCAAAGATGTTGTCACCCGATACAGCCAGCTTTTTGGATGCCTTCAATCAAGGCGCGTGGCGGACATTTATCTTTGGCGACTATTATTACGATGGCAGCCTATGGACCATGTGGTTCGAATTCTGGGGCAGCCTCATGGTGTTTGCCCTTGCGCCGGCCATTTTCGCCTTCCAGGATCGCATACCGCTGCTTTCCTGGTTCGTTCTGCTCACCGGCGTTTTCATAGCATTGCTGGTGAACTTCATTTTTGTCGCCTTTCCAGTCGGCCTCTCGCTCTATCTCCTGCTCGGCAGGAAATTTCGTCCGAACATGTGGTCAGGGATCGCCATAATAGCGGTCTCGCTCGTGATCCTGGGCTATGCGGGGAATGGCGTTGGTATTTACCGTCCCTTGGCCGTCCTGGAGATCGACGGGCTCTCCGACTACAGGCGACAGGCCTATGTCGCTACGCTGGGCAGTCTCATGCTCGTCTATGCCGTGCTCACTCTGGAAAGGCCGCCATCATGGTTGACTGGCAAGGCGGCGCGTTTCCTTGGCGACTTATCTTTTCCACTCTATCTGGTGCATATTCCTGTTATCGGCTCGCTTGGATCATGGGTACTTCTGACCAGCGGTTCGGTTGCACTGGGTGCAACCGCGGCTATGCTGGGTTCGATCGTGGCAGCGCTGCCGCTGATGGCATTCAACAACCGGTGGGTTGCTCTAATCGCTGGCCTGTTTAGCAGGTTCCGCCACCGCAGCGTGATGGCCACGGCGCGCGATGCTGCTCATATTTGATCCCGTCTGATCCCGGCCAATCGGCTGATATCCCTGCCGACCGTGACGAGGCGGGTCAGGCTTCAATCGAATCCTTGATGCCTTTCAGCAGCGTTTTTGCCCCCAGCGAAATCAGCGCGTGCTCGGACCCGGTGGCGAGCAGGCGGTAGCCCATCGACACAACACGGCCGGCAATTGCTGGTTCGACGACATAGATCGCGGCATGTTTTCCCGCCTTGCGGGTGCGCTCGGCGACCGATGCTATCGTCTCCATCATGCTTTCCAGCGTCGAGTTGACGATCGTACCATTGCTCCAGGCGATCGAGAAATCCGATGGGCCCAAGAAAATTCCGTCAATGCCCGGTGTGTCGAGAATGCCGTCGAGCGCGTCGAGGGCGGCCCGCGTCTCGACCATGGCAAAGGCCATAGTGCGCTGATTGGTGTCGCGCAGCCATTCGGCATAGTCGCCCTTGCCATGGCGCGGAAAGGCGTAGGTCGGACCCCACGAACGCTCGCCGAGCGGTGGATACTTCATCGCCGCAGCGAACAGCTTTGCATCGGCCACTGAATTCACCATCGGCGCGATGACTGCCTCGGCGCCGAAATCGAGCGCCCGGCTTGCCATGTCGAAGCGGCCAACCGGGATGCGCACCAGCGCCGGCTTGTTTGCGGCAAGCACCGGCACGAGACCGCGTAGCACACTGTCTTCGTGATGGCCGCCATGCTGCATGTCGAGCGTGATGGCATCGAAGTCTTGTTTGGCGAGGATCTCGACGGTCAGTGCGTCCGGCACACCCGACCAGGCGGTGATCAGCGTTTCATCGGCAGCAAGGCGGGACTTCAGGGACATCTAATCTCTTCCTCGTTAACGTCCCCAGTTCAGCCGGAAACTGCGGCAAAGGCAAAGAAAAACCGCCCGGCTTGGCCGGGCGGTCGATTGGTCCAGTCATTGTTTTGTCGCAGGTTCTGTCGCAAAACCGTGGGACACTTTTGCGGAACCTGCTCCGGCTCGGATCAGGTGTTCTTGATCTGCTCGATCGCCTGCGCCATCAGTTCGTCCATGGTGCGGCGGATCTGATGGTCCGACTGCTCGACGCCGGCGGCATCGAAATCCTTGCGGATCTTGCGGAACACGTCGTGATCGCCGGCTTCCTCGATGTCGGCAACGACGACTTCCTTGGCGTAGGCATCAGCGTCAGCGCCCGACTTTCCGAGCTTTTCGGCGGCCCACAGGCCAAGCGCCTTGTTGCGGCGCGCCGAGGCCTTGAACCGAAGCTCCTCGTCGAATGCAAATTTGCGCTCGAAGCCTTCTTCGCGGTCTTTCATGCTGCTCATGGCGTCCCTCCGGGTCAAATCCGATTCGTTGGCAAGTGATATGTGTGTTGTCGAAGCACAAACCAAAAGGTCGCGGGCCGGTCAATACGCTTCGTCATATGCTGCGCTGCGGCATTTCAGTCCCGAAAGCGGTTGATTGGAAGGATTTGCCGATTGAGCAAACGATGTGATTGGGATAGACCCGGCATTGAACCCCGCCGTCGCCGCACTAATTTAGGCGGACGGACAGGAACTGGTCGCTTGCCGCCTGCCCGCAAATCCAGAGAAAAAATCAGATGAAAAATCGCCGCCGCATTTATGAAGGCAAGGCCAAGATCCTCTATGAGGGACCGGAACCGGGTACGCTGATCCAGTTCTTCAAGGACGACGCAACCGCGTTCAACAAGAAGAAGCACGAGGTCATCGACGGCAAGGGTGTGCTCAACAACCGCATTTCCGAGTACATCTTCAACCATTTGAACCGCATGGGCATCCCGACCCATTTCATCCGCCGGCTCAACATGCGCGAGCAGCTGATCAAGGAAGTCGAGATCATTCCGCTCGAAGTGGTGGTGCGCAACGTCGCCGCCGGTTCGCTGTCCAAGCGTCTCGGCATCGAGGAAGGCACCGTTCTGCCGCGCTCGATCATCGAATTCTATTACAAGGCCGATGCGCTCGATGATCCGATGGTGTCGGAAGAGCATATCACCGCCTTCGGCTGGGCAAGCCCGCAGGAGATCGACGACGTCATGGCGCTGGCCATCCGCGTCAACGACTTCCTCTCCGGCCTGTTCATGGGCGTCGGCATCCAGCTCGTCGACTTCAAGATCGAGTGCGGCCGCCTGTTCGAGGGCGACATGATGCGCATTGTCGTCGCCGACGAGATTTCACCGGATTCGTGCCGCTTGTGGGACGTGGCGACACAGGACAAGCTCGACAAGGACCGTTTCCGCCGCGACATGGGCGGCCTTGTCGAAGCCTACCAGGAAGTCGCCCGCCGCCTCGGCATCATGAATGAGAATGAGCCGCCCCGCCCGACCGGTCCGGTGCTTGTCGCCTCGACCGATGGCGTCAAAGGCAAGCCGCACTGATAGCGGCTTGCTATCAGATACTTTAGAACAGGAGCATGTCCAGCGTGATCAAGGCCCGCATTACCGTCACCCTCAAGAACGGCGTCCTCGACCCGCAAGGCAAGGCGATCGAACACGCGCTGTCCGGCCTGGGTTTTGATGGCGTCGGCGCGGTGCGGCAAGGCAAGGTGTTCGACGTCGAACTGGCCGAAAGCGACAAGGCCAAGGCTGAGGCCGATCTGAAAGCAATGTGCGACAAGCTGCTGGCGAACACGGTGATTGAGAATTATAGTGTGACACTTACCTGAGGTTGTGTCGGAGGCACTATGTCGGAAGTCACGAATGAGTTGATGTCCGAGCTTCTGAAGCGCGTGCATCACGAAATCGGTGAGCTTCGTCAGGATGTCTCCGAGACGAAACGGGAATTGAATGTGATGCGGGGTCACATGGTGGGTATGCAAAGCGATATCCACAACGTTTATGGCATCCTCGCCAGACAGGACGAGTGCCTTGGACGCATAGACAGACGTCTCGACCTGCGTCAACTAGCCGAAGCTCAGAGGCCTTACGAACCAAAATGAAATCAGCCGTCGTCCTCCTGCCTGGCCTCAACCGTGACCGCGACATGATCGCGGCGCTGACCAAGATTTCGGGAAAACCGCCGGTCACCGTCTGGCAGACCGACACCGAAATTCCGGATGTCGACCTGATCGCCATTCCGGGTGGCTTCTCCTTCGGCGACTATCTGCGCTGCGGCGCGATCGCCGCGCGCATGCCGGTGATGCGGGCCGTCGCTGAAAAGGCGGCCAAGGGCGTGACCATCATCGGCGTCTGCAACGGGTTTCAGATCCTGGTCGAGGCCGGGCTGTTGCCTGGCGCCTTGATGCGCAACACCTCGCTGAAATTCGTCTGCCGGCAGATCAAGCTCGAGATCACCAACGCCAACACCATGTTCACCCGCCGCTATCAGCCGGGTCAGATCATCCGCTCGCCGGTGGCGCACCATGACGGCAATTACTTCGCCGACGCCGAAACGCTTGCCCGCCTCGAAGGCGAAGGCCAAGTGGTGTTCCGTTATGCCGAGGGGACCAACCCCAATGGCTCGATCAACGACATTGCCGGCATTATCAACGCACAAGGCAATGTGCTTGGCCTAATGCCGCATCCTGAAAACCTGATCGAAGCCGCCCATGGCGGCAGCGACGGTCGCGCCCTCTTCGAAGGCGCGCTCGGCATCGCCGCTTGACGATTTCAGCCGCAAATGCAGTAAAATTTACAAGGACATCACGTCCATTGCTCTGGGGAGAGAGACGGTCATGAAACTCTATTCGCGGCCGTTGTCGCCCTACTCGTCGATCGTTCGGGCGCTAGCCTATATCAAGGACGTGCCGCTCAAGATCATCGCGCCGCCGCCGGGGTTTCCGATCCCGGAAGAGTTTCGCGCCATTTCGCCGATGAACCGGATCCCTGTGCTGATCACCGGCTCGGGCGAAACCATCGTCGAATCGGTTGTCATCGCCGAATATCTCGAGGAGCGGTTTCCGGAGCCAGCGCTGCTGCCGCCCGATTCCAAGGACCGCGCCCTGGTGCGCATGTTCGCCCGCATCACCGATCTCGACGTGCTGACGCCGACGATGAAGCTTTTCGAGCTTCATTTCGTCCAGAAGCGAAACAATGCCGAGATCGACGCCCAATTCACGCGCCTGCACCACGGGCTGGCGGCGATCGAGTCGCGCATGGCGCAGGGGCCCTTCGCGCTCGGCGACGACATCAGTTTCGCCGATGCGTGGCTGACGCCGACGCGGTTCATTTTCAACAACTTCCGCGCCATGACGGGCCGCCACGACCTGCTCGACGCCTATCCCAAGTTCGACGCCTATGAGCAGATCGCATCGCAGCATCCGGCACTGTCGCGGGTGTGGGGCGAGATGACAGACGGCCTGAAAATCTTTCTGTCCGAACTCGAGATGGGTGCCGCTTGATCAAGAGCAAGACGATCGTTCTCGTCGCCGCGGCAGGCTTTGCCCTGGCGTCGTGCCAATCGACTCCGAAAAGCACGCCTGTCCCCTCGGGCAAGAGCGCGTCGCTGCTGGCCATGGAACAGGTGGCAATCGCGGCGCATAAATGCTGGATCGCCAGCAAGGACCCGGCTTTCAAGCAATATCAGATGGCCAATGAGTTGAACTCGTTCAGCGGCACGCCGCGCTTCCTGCTGGTGCCGGCCAAGCATTATGGCGGCAAACCGTTGCTGGTCGTGCAGGCGCAAGGCAATTCAAGCCGCGTCGACGCCTTCGGGCCCCTGATGAACGACCCCCTCGGCGCGCGCATCGGCTCGGATATTGCCCGCTGGCAGGCCGGCAATCCGGCCTGCGCCGCGACCGCCTGACCATGGGCCGCTTCCTGCAGGTGGCGGGTCTGGCCATAGGTCTGGCTGGCCTTCTCCTGCAGTTCTGCATCAGCATTCCGGCGTCGATGGAAGCCGGCCGCAGCCTGCTCGGCTCGATCGTCTTCCTGCTCAGCTTCTTCACCATCCTGACCAACATTGGCGCCGTGCTGGTCTACACGTCCCTGCTGTCACCCAGCTTCTATGCGTGGCTGCCGGCCTTCGCCGGACCGCGGATGCGTGCGGGTGTTGCGGTTTCGATCACCCTGGTCTTCATCGTCTATGCCACGGTTCTGGCGCGACTCTGGCAGCCGCAAGGCCTGTTCCTGCTCTGCGACGTGCTGCTGCACTACGTGACGCCGGTTCTGTTCGTGCTGTGGTGGCTGATAGCAGGCGCCGACGGCAGGACACGATGGAGCGACATATCCTGGTGGGTGCTCTACCCAATCGCCTATCTGGCCTATGCGCTGGCGCGGGCGCCGTTGGCCGGCGAGGTGCCCTACCCCTTCCTCGATGTCGCCAGGAACGGCGTAGCCAGTGTCGCCATTGCGGCGCTGGCCATCACCGCGCTGTTCCTGGTGATCTGCATCGTTGCCGTTTTTATCGACCGCGGCATCGGCCATCGCGGGACAAAGCGGGTCCGTTAGGATCGGCATCTATTCCCAGAAGTGTCTGATACCCTCGCGGTGGGCATCGCAGCGCGAGAGGCCGATATCCTTGAGCTGATCGTCGGTCATCTCCAGCAATGCGAGCCGGCCGCGCCGGCGCTCCAGTAAATGGTCGATCCATCGTGCCAGCGACTTAACCACGCGCACCAGACGGCCGACAAAGCCGCGCTGGCCGGACGGGCGCAGCGCCTCGCTTGGCAACGCGGTTCTTGAGTGATGGAGTGTAGCGATTGTATCCATTTTCTTTCTGCCAGATGTCTCAATTGCACCCTTTTTAGTGCGCGATTGATATGTATTGACTCACATTCTGGTGCAATATAGAAAATTGTCACCATGACAAATTGGCGTCCAGATCTGACCGCCGGCGCCGGGCCGCTCTATCAGCGCCTTGCCGACTCCGTTGAAGCCGGCATCGATCAGGGCGTGATCGGTGCCGGAACAAAACTGCCACCACAACGCGACCTCGCCTACGACATCGGCACCACCGTCGGCACGGTCGGCCGGGCCTACCAATTGCTGCGCGAGCGCGGGCTGGTGAGCGGCGAGGTCGGGCGGGGAACCTATGTGCTTGGCCAGCGCGCCGACGGCTTGAAACCGGGGGCACCCGGCGTCGGCGTGGAAGGCACGCGTACCGTCGATGCACCCCAGGACAAGCTGCGTTTCGACAGCACGGCAGCGCCCGATGTCGGTCAGGGCTTGATTGTCGCGGAGGTACTGTCGCGCACCGCGCAGGATCATCCCCATGAAATTTCAAGCTATACGCGCGATTTTCCGGGCCGCTGGTATGATGCGGGCGCGCGCTGGCTGTCGCGAAACGCCTTCCGCCCGGCCGCCGACAGCATCGTTCCGACGCTCGGCACCCATGCCGCGGTGATGGCGGCGATCGCCGCACTCACCACGCCCGGCGAGTATGTCGCCTTCGAGCACCTCACCTATTCGCAGATCTCCCGCAGTGCCGGGTTGATCGGCCGGCGCACGGCGCTGGTGGCATCGGATGAGGAAGGTCTCGACCCGGCCGATTTCGAGCGCGTCTGCGCGCAAAAGCATCCCAGCATGGTCTTCCTCATGCCGACGGCCAAGAATCCGACGCTGGTGACGCTGTCGGCGGCGCGCCGCAAGGCAATCGCCGCGATAGCGCGCGAATACAATGTCGTCCTGATTGAGGACGACCTCTACGGCAACCTCACCGACGACCCGACACCGCTGCTCGCCGAATTCGCCCCCGAACGCACCATCGTCGCCAGCGGCCTGTCGAAATCGGTCGCGGCCGGCGTGCGCGGCGGCTGGCTCTCCTGCCCGCCTGCCTATCGCCACCGTATCCGTGTCGCCCACAAGATGATGACCGGCGGCATGCCGTTCCTGCTGGCGGAGGTGAATGCCCGCCTGGTGCTTTCCGGTCAGGCCAGCGATATCCGCGAACGCAGCATCACTGAGATCAGCGCCCGCATCGCGATCGTGCGCGAGACCTTGGCTGGCTTTGCGTTCAAGTCACACGACAAGGTGCCCTTTGTCTGGCTGACTTTGCCCGACCCATGGCTTTCCGGCACCTTCAAGAATGCCTGCCTGGAACACGGCGTGCTGATCGACGACGAGGACGAGTTCAAGGCCGGCCGCTCCGAACAGGTCTTTCACGGCATCCGCTTCGGCATCTCGCAGCCAAGGCAGCGCGGGGATATCGCCGACGGTGTTGGGGTCCTGCGGCGGCTCCTCGACGAGGGCCGCGCCGGCTACGACAGCTTCTCCTGAGAGAGTTGGGCCTTGCTCAGCCTTCGGCCTTGAAGTTGGCTGCTTCCTTCCTGGCCTTGTCCTTGCCGTGCTTTTCAGCCAGTTCCTTGGCCTGCCCGGGCGAAACGTCGGTGGTCTCCGCAATATGCATGGCCTCTTTGTCCGAGAGGCGATTGTCTTTCTTACCTTGCTTGCTAGCCATGGTCCGGATCTCCTTAATGGTCGCAGACCCAACGGCCTGGATGCCATAGCGTTCCCCCTTCGGCTTTTCATTCCTCAAGGTGATCTCGCCGATGACCGCTGGCCTGACGGGCGACTGGAAAGCCCCGGTGCGGGCCTGCCCCGGCATCACCTTGTTGCTTTCTGTCTTTTTTCCGCGGTCGACGGGTGTATCGGCCGCAAAGCTTGCGATATGAGGGGACTCAAAATCCCCGCTCCATGGACATAAATTGCCGCCCATGACCATTTCCAATTCCGTGCCGATCACCCCAGAACTCATTGCCGCGCACGGGCTGAAGCCCGACGAATATCAGCGCATCCTCGACCTCGTCGGACGCGAGCCGAGCTTTACCGAACTCGGCATCTTCTCGGCAATGTGGAACGAGCACTGTTCCTACAAATCCTCGAAGAAGTGGCTGCGTACGCTACCCACCACCGGGCCACAGGTCATCCAGGGGCCGGGCGAGAATGCCGGCGTGGTCGACATCGGCGATGGCGACTGCGTCGTCTTCAAGATGGAAAGCCACAACCACCCCTCCTTCATTGAGCCCTACCAGGGTGCGGCGACCGGCGTCGGCGGCATTTTACGCGACGTCTTCACCATGGGCGCGCGGCCGATCGCGGCGATGAACGCGCTGCGCTTCGGTGCTCCCGATCACCCCAAGACCAGGCACCTCGTCGCCGGTGTGGTTTCCGGCGTCGGCGGCTACGGCAACTCTTTCGGTGTGCCGACGGTCGGCGGCGAGGTCAATTTCGACGCCCGCTATAACGGCAACATCCTGGTCAACGCCTTTGCCGCGGGCCTCGCCAAGACCAATGCCATCTTCCTGTCGGAAGCCAAGGGCGTCGGCCTGCCGGTCGTCTATCTCGGCGCCAAGACCGGCCGCGACGGCGTCGGCGGCGCCACCATGGCGTCGGCCGAATTCGACGACAAGATCGACGAAAAGCGACCGACCGTGCAGGTCGGCGATCCCTTCACCGAAAAATGCCTGCTCGAAGCCTGCCTCGAACTGATGGCCTCCGGCGCCGTCATCGCCATCCAGGACATGGGCGCGGCCGGCCTCACCTGTTCGGCGGTCGAGATGGGCGCCAAGGGCGACCTCGGCATCGAGCTCGATCTCGACAAGGTGCCGGTACGTGAAGAGCGCATGAGCGCCTACGAGATGATGCTGTCGGAAAGCCAGGAGCGCATGCTGATGGTGCTGCGCCCCGAGAAGGAAAAGGAAGCCGAGGCGATCTTCCATAAATGGGGCCTCGACTTCGCCATTGTCGGCAAGACCACTGACGACCTGCGCTTCCGCGTGCTGCATCAGGGCGACCAGGTCGCCGATCTGCCGATCAAGGATCTCGGCGACAAGGCGCCGGAATATGACCGCCCCTGGATCGAGCCAAAGAAGCCGGCGCCGCTTGCCGCTAATGACGTCCCGCAGGCCGATGTTGCCGATGCGCTGCTGAAACTGCTCGGCGGCCCGGATCTGTCGTCGCGCCGCTGGGTCTGGGAGCAGTATGACACGCTGATCCAGGGCAATTCGCTGCAGCTTCCCGGCGGCGATGCCGGCGTGGTGCGGGTGGAAGGCCATGCGACCAAGGCGCTCGCCTTCTCCTCCGACGTGACGCCGCGCTATTGCGAGGCCGACCCCTATGAAGGCGGCAAGCAGGCGGTGGCCGAATGCTGGCGCAATCTCACCGCCACCGGTGCGCTGCCGCTGGCCGCCACCGACAACCTCAATTTCGGCAATCCGGAACGGCCGGAGATCATGGGCCAGCTGGTCGGCGCGGTGAAAGGCATTGGCGATGCCTGCCGCGCCCTCGGCTTCCCGATAGTGTCGGGCAATGTCTCGCTCTACAACGAGACCAACGGCCAAGGCATCCTGCCGACACCGACGATTGGCGGCGTCGGCCTTATCGCCGACTGGTCGAAGATGGTACGCATCGGATTTGCGGCTGAGGGCCAGATGATCCTGCTGGTTGGCGCGCTCGCCTCCTGGGGCACGCATCTCGGCCAGTCCGTCTATTTCAGAGACATCCATGGCCGCACGGATGGTCCGTCACCGCCGGTCGACCTCGCGCATGAGAAGCGTGTCGGCGACCATGTGCGTTCGCTGATCGCGTCCGGCATTGTCACCGCAGCGCATGACGTTTCCGATGGCGGCATCGCGGTGGCGCTGGCCGAAATGGCGATGGCGTCGGGCATCGGCGCGACCGTTCCCGGGCTTGTCGGCACCGATCCGATTCCGGTCTGGTTCGGCGAGGATCAGGGCCGCTATCTGCTGACGCTGTCGATCGATCCGCATGGCGACGAATGGGACGCCATCCGCAAGCAGCAGGGCGAACTCGGCATCTTCGCGCCGTGGATCGGCTCGACCGGTGGCAACACGCTGAAGCTCGGCGACGCCAGGGCCATCCCGGTCAGCGACTTGACCGCCGCCCATGAAGGCTGGTTCCCCCGCTTCATGGACCAGGCGAGTTGAGCAGACTGGCCGTCCGGGCGCTGCTAGCAGTCGTCTTTTGGCCGTCGCTGTTCTTCTTCTGGTTCCTAGGGCCGTTCGTCTTCTTCCTGCTGTCGACGACCTCGAGCGAGGTTTGCCCGCTGTTGGAAAGGCGTGAGCAGTTCCTGGCTTCGGCCATTGGCACGCTGCCCATGCTGGTGCTGCAGAACCTCATCTATGCGGTTCCGATCGTCTGCCTCGTGCTTTGGAGCCGGCTTTTGCCGGAACCCGCAAGGACAGGCCGGGTCGTCACCTGCATCAAGCTTTTTGCCGTCGCGGCTGTCCTGGGAGCCCTGTGGGAGTACGGCTCTTCGCTGGCCTGCGATGGTTACGGCCAGCCGTTCTTCTCACCCGTCTGGCAGATGACCAGCTATCTGCCGATCGCCAACCTGGCGGTCAACATCCCGCTTTACGTGCTGGTCTTCAGCCTTGGCCGTAGCTTCTCGATGCGCGACGACGACCCCGCAGCCGATGCGGTCCGTCCGCACCACAGCGCGTCGTAGGCGACAATCGCGCCGGGTGCTGCGCGGAACGGCTTCAATCGCGGCCGGAAAGGCTTTAGGTTTACCCCGACTCTCATCGCACGGGCGTTGCCGCCCGCCCGAAACAGGAATTCTGCCATGGCAATGGATGCCCACGACATCGAAAAACTGATCAAGGACGGCATTCCGGACGCCAAGGTGACGATCCGCGACCTCGCCGGCGACGGCGACCACTATGCTGCCGAAGTCGTTGCCGAGAGCTTTCGCGGAAAAAGCCGCGTCCAGCAGCACCAGATGGTCTATGACGCGCTGAAGGGCAATATGGGCGGCGTGCTGCACGCGCTTGCCCTGCAGACCAGCGTTCCCGACTGAGGCCGTTCCAGCCGACACCCGCTTGGCCCAAGCCGGCCCATCTCTTGCGCCATTTCGCCCATGGCACGGCTAATGTCTTGTTTCGGGCAACCTATGGGTTTATTTGAAGGACATGCTTCGAGCCTGACTCCCACAGGCGTGAAAGGATGTTCCATGAGCGGTATCAACGACTACATCGACAATGAAGTGAAGGGCAACGATGTCGTGCTTTTCATGAAAGGCACGCCCGGTTTCCCGCAGTGCGGTTTTTCCGGCCAGGTCGTCCAGATCCTCGACTATATCGGCGCCGACTACAAAGGCGTGAATGTCCTCGACTCTGCAGAGCTGCGCCAGGGCATCAAGGACTATTCCAACTGGCCGACGATCCCCCAGCTCTACGTCAAGGGCGAGTTCGTCGGCGGCTGCGACATTATCCGCGAGATGTTCCAGGCCGGCGAGTTGCAGACCTTCCTCGTCGAAAAGGGCGTGAGCGTCAAAGCCACTGCCTGATTTCGGTTTCGGGCAGGTCGTAACGACTGCACTTAGCACCGGGGCTGCCCCACCTCGGCAATTTTTATGTCCCTGAGGTCGGGACCAAGACGAGCCAATGCGCCGGCCCGCTGGCGCATTTTTGCTTGAGAGATCGGACTTGCCGTGGACCAGCAATCATCAGCGCCGCAATTGGCAATCAAACTGCCTATTCCGCGCTGGGAGTTCATTGCGCTCTGCGCGGCGCTGATGGCGCTGAATTCGCTGGCCATCGACATCATGCTGCCGGCGCTGCAGCAGATCGGCGCTTCGCTGGGTGTCGAGAATGAAAACCACCGGCAATATGTGATCACCGCCTACATTCTGGGTTTTGGCGGCGGACAGCTGTTCTTCGGACCGATCTCGGACCGTTTCGGCCGCCGCTCGCCGCTCGTCGCCGGGCTGATCATCTACGTGGCAGCGGCTGCCGCCGCAGCCATCGCGCCAAGCTTTGAGACGCTGCTGATATGCCGCGCCGTGCAAGGCATTGGCGCGGCCGCCACGCGCGTCATCGCGGTCTCGATCGTGCGCGATACATTCGAAGGCCGGCGCATGGCCGAAGTCATGTCGCTGATCTTCATGGTGTTCATGGCGATACCGGTCATCGCGCCCGGCATCGGCCAGTTCATCATGCTGTTCGCGACCTGGCACTATATCTTCGTCACCATGGCCGTCGGCGCGTTGATCGTGTCGGCGTGGTCACTGCTGCGCCTGCCTGAAACGCTGCGTCCCGAATATCGCCGGCCCCTGACGGTCTCCTCCGTCGTCGGTGGCTTCCGCATCGTGCTCACCAACCGCATCGCGCTTTGCTACGCCTTTGCCAGCACCTTCGTCTTTGCCGCCATGTTCGGCTTCATCGCCTCGGCGCAGCAGATCTATGTCGACATATTCAACGTCGGCGAGATGTTTCCGGTCATCTTCGCCGGGGTCGCGGGCGTGCTCGCCTTCTCTAATTTTCTGAATTCACGCCTTGTCGGCCGTATCGGCATGCGCCGCCTGTCGCAGAGCGCATTGTTGCTGTTTCTGGTCATCAGCCTTGTCTGGCTGGTTGTTTCGTTGGAAATGAAGATGCCGCTGTGGCTGTTTGTTGCATTCTTCGCCAGCGCCATGCTTCCCTTCGGCGCGCTCGGCGCCAATTTCAACGCATTGGCCATGGAGCCGCTCGGGCAACTGGCCGGCACGGCGTCGTCCATTCTGGGCTTCATGCAGACGTTTCTCGGCGGCATTCTCGGCACGCTGATCGGCCAGGCCTTCAACGGCACGGTGACGCCGCTTGCCGCCGGCTTCTGCAGCGTCTCGGTCGCGGCGCTGCTGATGATCCTCATCGCCGAACGCGGCAAGATGTTCCAGCCGCACAACCCGCCCGTTTCAGGACATGTCACCGACCTGCATTAATTTGGGCCTGAAGCCCAGCGGCTTGAACGTCGGCGCAGGATTTGATCCTACGCAGCCCACAGTTCGCGGCGCAACTCCTGCCAGCTTTCCCGGTCGGGGGCGACCAACAGACCACCGCCGACATGCGACGGCAGATAGGCCGTGCCGTCGAAGCGCGCGGCGTGGCCGCCGGCTTCGGCGTGGATCAGCACGCCGGCCAGATGATCCCAGGGCATCAGCTTGTTGTAGACGACGAAATGGCCATGGCCACTCGCCAGCAAGCGGTATTCGTGGGCGACGCAGCGGTAGTTGAACTGCGACAGCGTCTTGGTCTGGTTGCAGGCCAGCCGCGTGCGGTCGGGTTCGGCCATGTATTGCCAGGAAACCGCGCCGGTCATCTCAGAGATCGGCGCGCCCACGGCAACCCGTACTTTCTCCAGGGTGCCATGGGCATGGCGGATATGGCTGCCGGCGCCCTTGGCGCCGATCAGCCAGTCCTTGCCGACGGGATCGTGGATGATGCCGGCGACCGTCTCGCCCTTGACCACGACGCCAAGCATCACGCCGAACAGCGGCACGCCGGAGGCGAAATTGAAGGTGCCGTCGACCGGGTCGATGACGAAGGCCAGATCGGCGTCGCCCAGACCATCGAGCAGCGCCGGGTCGTCGGAACAGGCTTCCTCGCCGACAACCATGGCCGAGGGATAGTGCTGGCGCAGCCTGGCGGTGATCAGCCGCTCGGCGTTGACATCGGCTTCCGTCACCAGATCGGCGGCGGAGGTCTTCTGTCTGATGTCGCCATCGCCCAACCGGCGAAAGCGGGGCATGATTTCGGTGTCTGCCGCCTCGGCCAGCAGGCTGGCCAGCCAGTCGATCGCGTTGTCGTCAAATGTCATCGGGAGCATCTTGCCTGCGTATGAGGGTTTCGTTGAGAGCGGCGAAATCGAACAGTTTCCTGTCGAGCAGATGCGACGGCCTGGTGTTGGACAAAGCGTGGATCATGGTGTCCTTGCGGCCGGGCATACGCTTTTCGATGTCGTCCAGCATCGCCTTCATGGCGTTGCGCTGGAGGCCTTCCTGGCTGCCGCAGAGGTCGCAAGGGATGATCGGGAACCGCATCGCGGCGGCGAATTTTTCGAGGTCGGTCTCGGCGCAATAGCTCAGCGGCCGCAGCACCATGACATCGCCTTCGTCGTTGAGCAGCTTTGGCGGCATGGCGGCGAGACGGCCGCCATGGAACAGGTTCATGAAGAAGGTTTCGAGAATGTCCTCGCGGTGATGGCCGAGAACCAGGGCCGAGCACCCCTCCTCGCGCGCGATACGGTAGAGATGGCCACGCCGGAGCCGCGAGCAGAGCGAGCAATAGGTACTGCCCTGCGGCAGCTTGTCGGTGACGACCGAATAGGTGTCCTGGTACTCGATGCGGTGGGGAATGCCGTTGGCGTTGAGATAGTCGGGCAGGATGTGCTTCGGGAAATTCGGCTGCCCCTGATCGAGATTGCAGGCCAGCAATTCGACCGGCAGCAGCCCGCGCCATTTGAGGTCCAGCAGGATGGCGAGCAGGCCGTAGGAATCCTTGCCGCCCGACAGCGCGACCAGCCAGCGTTGGCCGGGCACGATCATCGAGAAATCCTCGGTCGCCTGGCGGGTCAGCCGCAGCAGCCGCTTGCGCAGCTTGTTGAATTCGACCGAGGACGGCACATCGGCGAACAGCGGATGGAAACCACCCTCGGCGACCGGTTCTAGCGTTTCGATGTCTGGCAGCATGTTAATGGCGCGGCGGCCCCGGATGTGACGTCCGCCCGGATTAGCGCATCGGCCGGAGAATCGAAACCGCAAAGCGGATGCGTAAAACAAAAAGGCCGCCTCGAAGGGCGGCCTTTCCGGTATCGCAGAAAAGCGTTCGCTTAGCGCGAATAGAATTCGACGACCAGGTTCGGTTCCATCTGCACGGCGAACGGAACGTCCGCCAGGCCGGGGATGCGCGAGAAGGTCGCGACCATCTTGTTGTGATCGGCTTCGATGTAGTCCGGCACGTCGCGCTCGGCGAGGCCGACCGATTCCAGGACGATGACCAGCTGCTTCGACTTTTCGCGCACTTCGATGACGTCGCCCGGCTTGCAGCGGTACGAGCCGATGTTGACGCGCTTGCCGTTGACGTTGACGTGGCCGTGGTTGACGAACTGACGGGCAGCAAAAATGGTCGGCACGAACTTGGAGCGGTAGACGACCGCGTCGAGACGCGACTCGAGCAGGCCGATCAGGTTCTCCGAAGTGTCGCCCTTGCGGCGGTCGGCCTCTTCATAGACCTTGCGGAACTGCTTTTCCGAAACGTCGCCATAGTGACCCTTCAGCTTCTGCTTGGCGCGCAGCTGCAGGCCGAAGTCGGAAAGCTTGCCCTTGCGGCGCTGCCCGTGCTGGCCGGGGCCGTATTCACGCTTGTTGACCGGGGACTTCGGGCGGCCCCAGATATTTTCGCCGAGACGGCGGTCGATCTTGTACTTCGCGGATTCGCGCTTGCTCATCGCATTCCCTTTTCAAAAACAACACACCCGGCACCTCATGGTCCGGGTGAAGGAAACGCGCCCTCCTCTGGCCTCCGTTTTCGAGACCTGACAGGGTTTTCCCACGCAACGCGGCGGAAAACCCACGGGACACGTCAGTTCAAACAAAACCAGAAACCAAGGCAACCGGTCTTGCGCTCACAAAACAAACACCGGACATCGCTGCCCGGCGTTGGGCGGCTGGTTAAACCGAGATTTAACCGGTGTCAAGCTTGTGAGTGGCGCGGCGTGGCGCAACCATATACCGTCCTCGACGTTGAGCGATGCCGGATGTGGCGGGAGGTTTTGCGCCAACGGCACCAGGAAGGGACTGGAGCTAGAGGAGTCCGATTAGCATGAAGAAGTTCTTCCTTACCTTGGCGGGCGCTGCGGTGCTTGCAGGTTCGATGGCGGTGGCGCCGGAACCGGCCATGGCACGCCATTGGCATGGCCATAAACAGGTTTGCCGCATCATCGTGAAGAAGAGGGTGGTGTGGCGGCATGGCCACCGCAGGGTGATCGTCGAGCGGATACGGCGCTGCCATAGCTGGTGAAACCGGCTCAAGCCGGAACAAGCTTGTCTTGGAAGATGCCAAAACCCCAGGAGGGCCAGCAATCCATTGCTGGCCCTTTCGTATGGGCTGTCAGCCGCGAGTGTGAGTGATGCCGAATTTGGCGCGACTCATTCTGCAGGCCTTTCCGCTGGGGCTCCCGACTTCGTGATTGGGGATGATTGCCGCGATTCGCTAGAAATCTACCGTCAGGCAATGGAGAAGCCCTATGAAGACCGCAACCTTGCTTCTGGTCGCGCTGCTTGCAGGCCCGACCTTACTTTTTTCACCGGAGTCGGCCGTGGCCGGCGCGAAAAAGGACTGCCATTGGGAGACGGTCACCAGGCGGGTCTGGCGCAACGGCCGCCCCCACAATGTGACGGTGCGGGTGAAGCGCTGCTTCCACCATCATTGATGGTCGCCCTAGGTTTTCTTCTCCGGCAGGCCCTTGCGCTTGGTCTCGGCGAATTCCTCCAGTTGCTTCTCGCTCATCGATTCATACATTTCGCGTGAAGCGCCCTTGAGTTCGCTCTTTTTCGTCTCGCCGCGCTTGGCGGAGAGCGCGGCACCGGCGGCTTGCTGCTGGGCTTTCGAGGTGGCTGGCATGGCGTTTCTCCTTTGCTGTCAGGGGAAACGCCGAGCTTCGGCGGCAGTTCCAGCGGCCCGGTTCCTCATCCGACTCCTGCCATTCCGGCGGCCGGCTTTGGCGAGTTCGTTGGCAGCCTTCCCGTGTCCGGAGCGCCAGTGTAGGACAGCAGAATGAAGTCTCTGACAGACCCCTCACAAGCTCTCTCCACCGGCCTGGCGAAAATCCGTACCGAATTCCACGTGCCGGATGGATTTCCCGCTGAGGTCATGGCCGCAGCGCAGACGGCGGCCCAACGTGTGCCGAACCAGCATGCCAATCGAACCGACATGCCCTTCGTCACGCTTGATCCGGCAAGCTCCACCGATCTTGACCAGGCGTTCTCGATCGAGGCGAGCGGCAGTGATCTTCTGCTGCACTACGCCATTGCCGACGTGGCCTGGTTCGTCGAGGACGGCGACGCGATCGATCTCGAAGCCTGGACGCGAGGCGAGACGTTTTACCTGCCGGACGGCAAGGCCGGGCTCTACCCGCCGGTACTTGCCGAGGGTGCGGCGAGCCTGTTGCCGGATGGGCCGCGTCCAGCCGTTATCTTCACCGTTCGCGTCGCTGAGGACGGTGCGGTGAAATTGGACGGCGCGGAGCGGGCAATCATTCAAAGCCGCGCCAAACTCGCCTATGACAGCGTGAAGGCCTCCGACGTTCCCGCCGGCTTCGCCGAAATGGCGCGGCGCATGGCGATGAACGAGGAACGTCGTGGCGCGTCGCGCGTCGACCCGCCCGAGCAAGAGGTGGAAAGGCTGGCCGACGGCACATTCCAGCTTTCATTCAGACCGCTGCTGCAATCAGAACAAGACAATGCCGCGCTTTCATTGGCTGCCAACATGGCGATCGCCGACGCCATGTTTGCGCACCATACCGGGTTGTTTCGGGTGATGTCGGAGCCGGACGCTTCCAAGGTGCAAAGGCTGCGCAATGCGGCGCAGGCTCTCGGGCTGTCCTGGCCTGCCTCGACCAGCTTGCACGACTATCAGCGGACCCTTGATCCGACCAATAAGCAGCAGGCGGCGCTGATGCTGGAAATCCGCCATGCTAGTTCCGGCGCGTCCTATCAACCCTATCAGGAGGGCGTTATCCCGTGGCATGAGGCGATGGCTGCAACCTACGCCCATTCAACCGCTCCACTCAGACGACTGGCCGACCGCTATGTCGTGCGCTGCGCGCTGGCAATCGCCAACGGTCAGCCGGTGCCGCAAGCCGTCACTAACGCGTTCACCAGATTGCCGAAAGTGATGGGACGTTCGGATGCCCGCTCTTCGCAGATCAACCATGCGGCCATCGACCTTGCCGAGGCGGTCATGCTCAGGGGACGCGAGGGTGAGATGTTCAAGGCCGTTGTGACCGACGTCGTCGACCACGGCGTGCGCGTCCAGCTTGCCAACATGCCTGTCGTTGCCACCGTGAAGGCCCCTGGACTGAAGCAGGGTGATGGCGTGACGCTGAAGCTGGTCTCGGCAGATCCGGATCAGCGCAGCATCGTCTTTGAACCTGTTCGAGCGGCAGACGTTTCCGCCACCGCCTAGCGTACGACCAGTCCAAACCCCTGCATCAGCCGGCTGACGGCGAAATCCGCCTTGCCTGACGTGAAGACCGCGATATCGGGCTCGCCTTGCTGCAGCGGCCCATCGACGGGCGGCAGGAGCGAAAGCGCGCGCCGGGCTATCGCCTCGGCCGGATCGATCCAGTCTACCGGCCAGGGCGCAGTCTTGCGCATGCGGTTGACCAGGAACGGATAGTGCGTGCAGGCCAGCACGACGATATCGGTCCGCATCCCGTCATGTTCCACGAAACAAGGAGCGATCTCGGCACGCACGGCTTCCTCGTCGACAAAGCCCTCGCGCATATAGGCTTCGGCAAGTCCCGCCAGCCTGTCGCTGCCAACCAGGCGGACATGGCATTTCTGCGCCCATTTGCTGATCAGGTCGCGTGTGTATTGCCGCTTCACCGTGCCTGGCGTTGCCAGCACCGAGACCAGGCCCGAACGCGTGCGCTCGGCCGCCGGCTTGACCGCCGGCACGGTGCCGACAAAGGGATGACCGGGAAAGGCGTCGCGCAGCGCGTCGATCACCAGCGTCGAGGCGGTGTTGCAGGCGATGACTGACATGACTGGTTCAAACCGGTCGAGCAGCTTGGCGAACAGCTCCAATATATGGGTCCGCAGTGCCGGTTCTTCCCAGGCGCCGAAGGGAAAGGCCGCATCGTCCGCGACATAGATGAAGCGCCGGTCCGGCATCAGCACGCGCGCCTCGCGCAACACGGTCAGCCCGCCGACGCCGGAATCGAACATCAGGATCGGCTGCTCAGTCATTGTCCGTTCCCTTGCCACCGAGCGGCGGCGTGTCGGTATCGTCGCCGTTGGCGTCAAGCACCTGGCCAGCCGCATCCACTTTGCGGGCACGAGCAGCTGCCGCGGGCAAACGTCTTGGATCGTCTCCCGGCGAGCCGTCGCCACGCGGCATCGCCGGGGAAAACCTGTCGAGCGAGGAAATAATGCCGCGCAGCACTTTGAGCTCCGGTTCGGCGAAGCCGGCGCGCGTCAGCACGGCGCGCAGATTGTCGACCATTTTCGGCTTCTTCGGCGCCGGCCGGAAATAGCCGCGCGCTTCGAGCGCGCCTTCGAGATAGGCGAACAAGCCGTGCAGCTCTTCCTTGCTGGCCGGCTTCATCTCCGGACCAGAAAAATTGGTCTTGGTCTCGTCCTCCAGACCGGATTTCATCCACTCATAGGACATCAGCAAGGCAGCCTGGGCGATGTTGAGCGAGGAGAAATCCGAGTCGACGGGGAAGGTGACGATCTCGTCGGCAAGGCCGACCTCGTCATTGTAGAGGCCGAAGCGCTCGCGGCCGAACAGAATGCCGGTGCGCTGCCCCATGCCATGACGGGCGCGGAGCACCCTGCCCGCCTCCACCGGCCCGCGCACGGATTTGAAGCCGTCGCGCTGCCTGGCGGTGGTGGCGAAAACGAAATTGAGGTCGGCCAGCGCCGAGGCCAGATCGTCGAACACCTTCACGGCGTCGATGACATGGTCGGCGCGGCTGGCGGCGGCGCGCGCCTTCTCGCTCGGCCAGCCGTCGCGCGGGTTGACCAGGCGCAGTTCCGAAAGGCCGAAATTGGCCATGGCGCGGGCGACCATGCCGATGTTCTCACCAAGCTGCGGCTCGACGAGGATGATCGCCGGACCGGCGGGTGCATTGCTATCGGGGTCTTTGGTGACGGGCATGATTGTCAATGAACTGCTGTTTGCGGCATTTCAGCGTTCCCTGCCATATTCAGCCGCGAAAATGAAGCTTTGGCAAATGATGGCGGCCATGGCCCCACATTCGTGACCGATCGCCGTTTGCGCGGCCAAAAGCGCTTTGATATACGGGCGGCATCCCCTGGCCGAACCCCACGCGGGCAAGGCCGTCCCATATCCCAGCAACGAGGCATTCTTTCATGGCGAAGATCAAGGTGGCGAACCCGGTCGTCGAACTCGACGGCGACGAGATGACCCGCATCATCTGGCAGTTCATCAAGGACAAGCTGATCCACCCTTATCTCGACCTGAAGCTCGAATATTACGACCTCGGCATCGAGCACCGCGACGCCACCAACGACCAGGTGACGATCGATTCGGCCAACGCCATCAAGAAATACGGCGTCGGCGTCAAATGCGCGACCATCACCCCCGACGAGCAGCGCGTCGAAGAATTCAAGCTGAAGAAGATGTGGAAGTCGCCGAATGGCACGATCCGCAACATCCTTGGGGGCACCATCTTCCGCGAGCCGATCATCATGAAGAACGTGCCACGCCTGGTGCCCGGCTGGACCAAGCCGATCATCGTCGGCCGTCACGCCTTCGGCGACCAGTACCGCGCCACCGATTTCCGCTTTCCGGGCAAGGGCAAGCTGACGATCAAGTTCGTTGGCGAGGACGGCCAGGTCATCGAGCATGATGTGTACGATGCACCCGGCGCCGGTGTCGCCATGGCCATGTACAATCTCGACGAGTCGATCCGCGAATTCGCCCGCGCCTCGCTGAATTACGGCCTGCTGCGCAACTATCCGGTCTATCTGTCGACCAAGAACACCATCCTCAAGGCCTATGACGGCCGCTTCAAGGACATTTTCCAGGAAGTCTACGAGGCTGAATTCGAGGCCGAGTTCAAGGCGAAGAAGCTGTGGTACGAGCATCGCCTGATCGACGACATGGTGGCCTCCGCCCTGAAATGGTCGGGTGGCTATGTCTGGGCCTGCAAGAACTATGACGGCGACGTGCAGTCCGACACGGTGGCGCAAGGTTTTGGCTCGCTCGGCCTGATGACTTCGGTGCTGATGACGCCGGACGGCAAGACCGTCGAGGCGGAAGCAGCCCACGGCACCGTCACCCGCCACTATCGCCAGCACCAGAAGGGCGAGGAAACCTCGACCAATTCGATCGCCTCGATCTTCGCCTGGACGCGCGGCCTCGCCCACCGCGCCAAGCTCGACGACAATGCCGAATTGAAGCGGTTTGCCGACACGCTGGAGAAGGTCTGCATCCAGACGGTTGAATCCGGCTTCATGACCAAGGACCTGTCGCTCTTGATCGGTCCTGACCAGCCCTGGCTGTCGACCACCGGCTTCCTCGACAAGATCGACGAGAATTTGCAAAAGGCGATGGCCTGACATGAAAGTGCGGACCTTGGCAGACAAGGTCCGCATCTGCGCGGCAAACAACGCCGATCTCTACCAAGCGGTGTTTCGGGCTCATGGGTTGAGGGAACACCGAAACTTGTTCCTGTGGTGGAGCGATACGCCGGCTCCACCATACTATTCAAATATGACAACGCTGGATCCTGATGCGATCGAGCTTCAGCTCGAAGCAGTCAAGCACTTGAGTTCGTTGCTTCGCGGTCCCTTTGCGGTCAAGGACGGATTTTGTCGTCTCGACCTGGCCGACATGGGGTTCAAGGTCCTTTTCGACGCAAGCTGGATATGGACCGATCCGGACAGCGCGATCGGAAGGACCGGCGGCGGCTGGCCTGCCGGATGGCGGCGCATCTGTGATCCCGACGCGCTCCATGCCTGGGAAGATGCATGGGCGTCAGACAACCCAACCGACCGACGGGTGTTCCCGCCGGCGATACTCGATAACCCAAACGTTGCATTGCTAGGGCGTGCCACCACCGCTGGCTTTGACGCCGGCTGCATCGTGAACCGCTCGTCGGAGGCGATGGGCCTATCGAATGTCTTTGCAAAAGGTGACGACGCAGAACCCGTCTATCAAGATGCAGCGAATGCCGCCCTTGCCTACGCCAACGGTCTTCCGCTCGTGGGATATGAGCGCGGTGCTGCTTTGCGGGCGGCGCGTACAGCCGGCTTCGAATCGGTCGGGAACTTGCGTATTTGGCTTCAGCTCGGCGAGGAAACAACTTGAACAGGCCAACTCTCTACGGCGCAGACTACAGCGTTTACGTGCGCATCGCGCGGCTGGCTCTGGAGGAAAAAGGCGTTGAGTACGAACTCGTGCCGCTCGATATCTTCGCCGCCGAAGGCATTCCGGCCTGGTATCTGGAGCATCACCCGTTCGGCCGCATTCCGGCCTTCGAGCATGACGGGTTCCGGCTCTTCGAGACGAACGCGATTGCCCGCTATATCGACGAAGCCTTCCACGGCCCGGCGTTGCAGCCCGCCGATGCGCGCGGCCGAGCCAGGATGGGCCAGATGACAGGCATGCTCGACGCCTATGGCTACCGCGCCATGGTCTGGGACGTTGCCGTCGAGCGGCTTGAAAAGGCCGAGCCGGATGAGGCCCTGATCGCCGGCGGCCTGAGCCAGGCCGAAACGGTGCTGCGGGTGCTAACCTCGCTCAAGGTTCCCGGTCCGTGGCTGCTCGGCGATCAACTGACGCTGGCCGACCTGCATGCGGCACCGATCATCGGCTATTTCCTAAAAGTCGCTGAGGGCAAGAAGCGCCTGGCCCAATTTGCCGAGATCCACGCCTGGTGGGGCCGCATCGCGGCCCGTCCGAGCTTTGCCAAGACCGAAAAGGCAGATTGAGCAGCCCCGCAGACGAGCCAAGGCGAAGGGCAAAAACCCTATCTCCGGCCTGGTGACCATCAGCCAGAGAATGGCAAGGACGGCGGCGAAAGCCGGAAGGCCGCACACAAACCAGATGCGAAACAGACGCTTTTCCTCAGGAGGCAGCGGCGCGTTTTCGATGGCCGCCTGCCGCACCAGGCCGCGGATGCGAATCTGAATCCAGACCACCGGCAGCCAGAACAGGCCGGTCACGACATAGAGCAGCAGGGACAGCACGATCCAGCCTTCGGACAGCGGCCAGCCTATGGCCCGCGCCAGCAGCAGGCCGGTGATCGGCTGCACGATGACGGCGGTCGCCGTAAAAATGGTGTCGGCGATGACGACCGTTCCCGCGACATGAGCGACGATATCAGCGCGGCCAGTGCGTTGCGCCATGAGCATGAAGAAGGCGATGCCGGCGCCAGTGCCCAACAGAACCGTGGCGCCGACGATATGCAGCCAGCGCAAAGTGTCGGCCCAGATGCTCATCGCTCGTCCAAAATCGCCAGGGCCACCAGGACAAGGCAAAGCGCGGGTACCGCCTTGACCATTGCCCCCAGGGGATCGACCCACAGATCGGGCGCAAGCGCGGTAGCCGCGCCGAGATAGGCCAAGGTGATGGCAATCATTCCCGTCAGCGCGAGGCGCACGTGGGGCCGCACCAGAACAGCGGCTCCGACAACGATGTCCGCAATGCTTCCAGCAAGAACCAGTCCGAGCGCGTGGGCGGGCGACAGGCCATGAGAGACCAGAATGTCGGCTGCCGCATCCTGTCGAGCCAGGCCGACGATGCCGGAAATCAGCCAGAACAGCGAGAGCACGCCAAACACGACCGGCTTCAGCAGCCAGAGGCGGGAGAACCATCGCTCCTGGACATGGGCGGGCATGGCGGCCAGCGTCTCTTCCAGAGGCTGAAGCGGGTGGCCGCTTACATCGTTCCAGGGTCCGGCATTGCCGGTCACGCCACGCGCCAGCGCGGCAAGGGCTGCGCTGCGCAAAGGCGATCGCCAGCCAAGCAGGCCAAGGCCGTCGGCCATGACGGCGGCAAGCCGGCCGACAATGGCCGGCATCGGCACGATCCGGGCCTGCGGCAGGCCAAGCCATGCCCGAAAGGCTGAGAGAACATCAGCGAGCGGTCGGGCCTCGGTTTCAACGAGATCGATCGCAAGGCGCGGCGGCAGAGATCCGGCAACCGCGCGCAAGACCGCCTCGGCAACGTCCGTTACCGCCACCGTCTGGATCGGCTGCCGCGCCATGACGGCGGGGACAAAAACGGGAAAGGCCGCAAGGGCGCGCAAAAGTGCGGTCCCGCCATAAGCGGCCGGCGCGATCACCAGGCCCGGTCGCAGAATCGTCCACCCCAGCGACGAGCTGGTCACGACCTTGTCGCCTTGCGCCTTGGTGCTGAAGAAGGGATTTGGTGAGCTGAGATCGGCGCCGATCGCCGAAATCTGCACAAAGCGGTGCACACCGGCCTGCTCGCAGGCCGCGACCAGCGCTGCCACCGAGCCGCGATGAATGGCGTCGAGGCTGTCACGCGGGCCGTCCTGCAGCGCGCCTGCCGCATTGACGACCGCGTCCATGCCCGCAACCACCGGCAGCCAGTCTTCAGCGGCGAGCAGTTTCGACATGTCTGCCGCAATCCAGCGAACCGCCGGCCGGCGTCGCTGCGCATCCCTGACATCGCGACCGAGACCGGCCACATGATGACCGTCGCGAAGCAAACGTCCGACGATGGCGTCCCCGATCAAACCATAGCCACCGAGGACAAGAACATTCATGTCGTGGCTTTCAGGCGGCTTCGAGTGCCGCCTTGACCGCCGCAATCGCATCGTTGGCCTTCGACGCATCCGGTCCGCCGGCCTGCGCCATATCGGGCCGGCCGCCACCGCCCTGCCCGCCGAGTGCTGCGGAGGCCACGCGCACCAGATCGACGGCGCTGAAGCGGCTTAACAGATCGTCGGTGACGGCGACGACGACGCTCGCCTTGTTGTCCTCGCCAGCGCCGACGAAGACGACGACACCGGACCCCAGCGAGGTCTTGCCGGCGTCGGCCAGCGGCTTCAGATCCTTCGGCGAGACGCCTGAGACCGCCTTGCCGAGGAAGCCGACACCCGCGACCGTCTCGTTCTCAGAGGGCGCACCGGCCGCGGCACCGCCGCCCAGCGCCAGCTTCTTGCGGGCTTCCGTCAGTTCCTTCTCAAGCTTCTTGCGTTCGTCGAGCAAAGCCTCGACACGCGCCGGCACGTCGGCCGGCGAAATCTTCAGCACGGCTGCCGCTGCCTTCAGGCGCCTGTCCTGCTCGTCGAGATGCTTGCGCGCGGCTTCGCCGGTCAGCGCCTCGATGCGGCGCACGCCGGCGGCGACCGCGCTGTCGGAGACAACGCGGACCAGACCGATATCGCCGGTCGCCCTGACATGGGTGCCACCGCAAAGCTCGACCGAATAGGGTCCATTGGCCTTGGCACCATGCAAGCCGGTGCCCATCGACACGACGCGCACCTCGTCGCCATATTTCTCGCCGAACAGCGCCATGGCGCCCTCGGCGATGGCATCGTCGACCGACATCAGGCGCGTGGTCACCGGGCTGTTCTGCACGACGATCTCGTTGGCCATGCGCTCGACCTCTTCGAGCTCCTCGGCCGAGATCGGCTTGTTGTGCGAGATGTCGAAGCGCAGCCGCTCCGGTGCGACCAGCGAGCCCTTCTGCGCGACATGGGTGCCCAGCACTTCGCGCAGCGCCTCGTGGATCAGATGCGTCGCGGAGTGGTTGGCGCGCAGCCTGGTGCGGCGCGCATGGTTGACCTTGAGCTCGACGGCAGCGCCCGTCTTGACGGTGCCGCTCGCCACCTTGCCCAGATGCACGAACAGCCCATCGGCTTTCTTCTGCGTGTCGGAGACCTCGATCGAAAACCCTTCGCCAGAGATCACACCGGTGTCGCCCATCTGGCCGCCGGACTCGCCATAGAACGGCGTCTGGTTGACGACCACGGCTACGGCGTCGCCCTTGCCGGCACTGTCGACGGTCTTGCCGTCCTTGACCAGCGCCTGGATGAGGCCTTCCGCAGCTTCAGTCTCGTAGCCAAGGAATTCGGTGGCGCCGGCCTTTTCACGCACGGAGAACCAGACAGTCTCGGTGGCGGCCTCGCCTGACCCCGCCCAGTGCTTGCGAGCCTCGGCCTTCTGCTGCTCCATCGCATTGGTGAAGCCGGCAAGATCGACCGAGATGCTGCGCTGGCGCAGCGCGTCTTGCGTCAGGTCGAGCGGGAAACCGTAGGTGTCGTAGAGCTTGAAGGCCGTCTCCCCGTCCAGCATGTCGCCGGCATGCAGCGTCTCCGTCGCCTCCGAGAGCAGGCCGAGGCCGCGCACCAGCGTCTTGCGGAAGCGTGTCTCCTCGAGCTTCAGCGTCTCTGTGATCAACTGTTCGCCGCGCAGCAGTTCGGGATAGGCCTGGCCCATCTCGCGCACCAGCGCCGGCACCAGCTTCCACATCAGCGGCTCGTTCGCACCGAGCAACTGCGCGTGGCGCATGGCGCGGCGCATGATGCGGCGCAGCACATAGCCGCGGCCTTCGTTCGACGGCAGCACGCCGTCGGCAACCAGGAAGGAGGAAGAGCGCAAATGATCGGCAATGACGCGGTAGGATGCCACCGTTTCCGCATCGGGAGCACGCCCGAGCGCGGAGGACGCCGCATCTATCAAATGCCGGAACAGGTCGGTCTCGAAAACGCTTTCCACGCCTTGCAGGATGGAGGCCATGCGCTCCAGGCCCATGCCGGTGTCGATGGACGGACGCGGCAGGTCGACGCGCTCCTCCTTCGTCACCTGTTCATATTGCATGAACACCAGGTTCCAGAATTCGAGGAAGCGATCGCCGTCTTCCTCGGGACTGCCGGGAGGACCACCCCAGATGTGCTCGCCACGATCGATGAAGATTTCCGAGCACGGCCCGCAAGGACCGGTGTCGCCCATCGCCCAGAAATTGTCCGAGGTCGGGATGCGGATGATGCGATCGTCCGAGAAGCCGGCGATCTTCTTCCAGAAGCCGGCCGCCTCGTCGTCCGTATGGTAGACGGTGACCAGCAGCTTGTCCTTGTTCAGCCCGAACTCCTTGGTGATCAGGTTCCAGGCAAGCTCGATGGCACGCTCCTTGAAATAGTCGCCAAAGGAGAAATTGCCGAGCATCTCGAAAAAGGTCAGATGGCGTGCGGTGTAACCGACATTGTCGAGGTCGTTGTGCTTGCCGCCGGCGCGGACACTCTTCTGGGCGGTGGTGGCACGCGAATAGGACCGCTTCTCCAAACCGGTGAAGACGTTCTTGAACTGCACCATGCCGGCATTGGTGAACATCAATGTCGGATCGTTGCGCGGCACGAGCGGGCTCGAGGCCACGACCTCGTGGCCCTCCTTGCGGAAATAGTCGAGAAAGGTCGACCGGATCTCGTTCACGCCACTCATGACTGCTGCCTTTTCGCGAAAACCGCCGGCGCGGCCGGCGGAAACTGGTCTCTGCTTTGCAGAAATAGATTTGGCCTTTTAGCGGGCACGCCCCAGCCTGTCCAGAAACACGGAATTGGGCCAACTGAGGAGCTTGCCGTCCCCCAAAAACGAAAACCGCCGGCGCGAAGGCCGGCGGTTTTGAACGCAATACTACAGAACTCAGTTACTTAAGCCTCAGATCATAGACAGGGATTATGGCCGAACTCCGGCAATGGCCCTACATCGCGCCGGCTTCGTCCTCAAAACCGTCGTCGCCATTGCCCTCAGAGCCACCATTCTCGAGGAACTTTTCGGCGATCAGCCCGGCATTCTGCCTGAGCGCCAGTTCGATCTCGCGTGCGGTATCGGGATTGTCGCGCAGGAACAGTTTTGCATTTTCGCGGCCCTGGCCAAGACGCTGCGAATTGTAGGAGAACCAGGCGCCCGACTTCTCGACCACGCCGGCCTTGACGCCGAGATCGACCAGTTCGCCGGTCTTGGACACGCCCTCGCCATACATGATGTCGAACTCGACCACCTTGAAGGGCGGCGCCAACTTGTTCTTGACCACCTTGACGCGGGTCTGGTTGCCGACGACCTCGTCACGGTCCTTGACCGAGCCGATGCGGCGGATGTCGAGGCGAACCGACGCGTAGAATTTCAGCGCATTGCCGCCGGTGGTGGTTTCGGGCGAGCCGAACATGACGCCGATCTTCATGCGGATCTGGTTGATGAAGATGACCATGGTGTTGGAACGCGAGATCGAGGCGGTCAGCTTGCGCAGCGCCTGGCTCATCAAGCGGGCCTGCAGGCCCGGCAGCGAATCGCCCATCTCGCCTTCGATTTCGGCACGCGGCGTCAGCGCCGCCACCGAATCGACCACCAGAACGTCGATGGCGCCGGAACGCACCAGCGTGTCGCAGATTTCCAGCGCCTGCTCGCCAGTGTCGGGCTGCGAGATCAGCAGGTTTTCAAGGTCGACGCCAAGCTTGCGGGCATAGACCGGATCGAGCGCATGTTCGGCGTCGACGAAGGCGCAGATGCCGCCCTTCTTCTGGGCTTCGGCCACGGTGTGCAGCGCCAGCGTCGTCTTGCCCGAGCTTTCCGGCCCGTAGATTTCGATGATGCGGCCGCGCGGCAGGCCACCGACGCCAAGCGCGATGTCGAGGCCGAGCGAGCCGGTCGGCACCGTTTCGATCTCGACGACCTGCTCGTTGGCGCCGAGCCGCATGATCGAGCCCTTGCCGAAAGCCCGCTCGATTTGCGACAGCGCCGCATCCAGAGCCTTTGATTTGTCCACTGCCTTATCCTCTACAAGCCGCAAAGAATTCTGAGCCATGATACATCACCCCTTGGTCGTCAATGAAGGCCGGACAATCCGTAATCCCTGCCATTTTGTACCTTTTTTGTTCTCGTTTGGCAAGAGGGAACAAATATCTGAAAAACAAATGATATCCGGATTTGTTCTTTTTTCGTACCAAGAGGTCGAACAGCAATACACCGCGCATTAGGCCAGACGGCTTCCTTGTTTCGATCTGCCGAATCGCTGCCTTGCATGCGAAGCTCCGTCGCACAGCCTAGCGCTTGTGCGACTGGAATAACAAAGGTCATATCGCCGGCATGGTGAAATCCAAGAAAATACTGGCCGTGGGCGGCGCCCATATCGACCGGCGTGGCCAGGTGTCCGGCGCTTACGTGCCGGCTGCGTCCAATCCCGGCACGATGCGCGAGGATGTCGGCGGCGGCGTCTTCAACGCGCTGCGCAGCACGGTGCGGCGCGGCGCCTCCGCTTCACTGCTTTCGATGCGGGGCGGCGATGCGGCGGGCGATACGGTTTCACGCGCCATAGCGGAAGCAGGCATCGCTGATCTGTCGGCGGTGTTCCTCGACCGCACGACGCCGAGCTATACCGCGTTGATCGACCGCGAGGGTGAACTGATCGTCGGCTTTGCCGATATGGCGCTATACGATCTGGCGTTCCCCAAGCAGATGAGGCGCTCCAAGGTCCGCGAGGCGATCGCTGCCGCCGATGCCATACTGTGTGATGCCAATCTGCCTTCGGCGGCACTGGAGCGGCTGGTTTCGCTAGCCGCCGGCAAACCCGTATTCGCCATTGCCATTTCGCCGGCCAAGGTAATCCGGCTGATACCGGTGCTCGGCGCGTTGGCTCAGCTGTTCATGAACCGGCGAGAAGCCATGGCGCTGGCCGGCGTCCATGCGGATGCCGCCGAGCGAGATCTCATCGACGGATTGCGATGCAGCGGCCTGACCAGCGGCATCGTGACGGCAGGCAGCGCACCGGTGCTGGGTTTCGACGAAGCAGGCGCCTTCTCGATCCTGCCGCCGCCGCCGAGAAGAGTTGCCGATGTCACTGGTGCCGGCGACGCACTGGCGGGTGCAACGATGGCGGCCTTGCTGCGCGGCATCCCTTTGCGCCAGGCCTTGCGCGACGGCGTCGCGGCAGCGACGCTGGCGATCGAAAGCGCCGACGCCGTTCCCGATTTCACCGCCGCAAGCTTCGCTGAAGCGCTGGCCCTTGTGCCGGAGGCGCAGGAAGTGGCATGAGACCGGCAAATTCATAGTGCCTGAGTGAAGCTGCGTATCCAGACGGATGCGCCGCACTCCGGTTGGAGATTGAGATGAGCCCAGAGACCGCCCGCCCCTTCATCGATATCCACGCACCGGTGGCGCAGGCCCTGGCGGCTGGCCGGCCGGTGGTGGCGCTGGAAAGCACCATCATCACCCATGGCATGCCCTACCCCGACAATGGCGCGATGGCGGCCGATGTCGAGAAGATCATCAGCGACGGCGGCGCCGTACCGGCGACGATCGCGGTGGTTGGCGGCCGCATTAAGATCGGCCTGTCCGACGGCGAGCGCGAATCGCTGGCCATGACCGGTGACGCCATGAAGCTGTCGCGCGCCGATCTCGGCTTTGCCGTCGCGCAAGGCCGCACCGGCGGCACGACAGTCGCCGCCACGATGATTGCGGCGCACATGGTCGGGATAAAGGTGTTCGCCACCGGTGGCATTGGCGGCGTTCACAAGGGCGCGGAAAAGAGTTTTGATATCTCGGCCGACCTCGACGAACTGGCGCGCACACCGGTCATCGTCGTCTCGGCCGGCGCCAAGGCCATCCTTGATATCGAAAAGACGCTCGAAGTGCTGGAGACCCGCGGCGTGCCGGTGATTGGCCATGGCTGCGAGACGATGCCGGCCTTCTGGTCGCGGCAGTCGCCGTTCCGCGCGCCGCTGACCTTGCACACGCCGGAAGAGATCGCGCATTTCTTCCGGACTCGGGCTGCGCTAGGCCTGGGTGGCGGCATGCTGATCGCCAACCCGGTGCCCGAGAACCACGAAATCCCGGCAGAAGAGATGGCCGGTTATATCGAGGCGGCGCAAAAGGCCGCCGAGGCCCTCAACGTGACCGGCAAGGCGGTGACGCCGTTCCTGCTGGGAAAGATACTGGAACTCACCGGCGGCCGGAGCCTGAAGACCAACATCGCGCTGGTCGAGAACAATGCGCGGCTCGCGGCGGAGATCGCCAAGGCGTTGTAGGGGCAAAGCCCCCTCACCCGGATTGCCAAAACCGAATTGCAAAGAGCAATTCGGGGCAATCCGACCTCTCCCCGAGAGGAGAGGAGGGAGCCGGCGTCGATGCCAGCCTCTTCTCCCCCACGGGTAGAAGGTGGCCGCGAAGCGGCTGGATGAGGGGGCGGCCTCGCGCTTACGGTAATCTACTTCCCAGCCCTTCGCCCCGCCTCATAGGCGCGGCGTGCCCAGACCGTCATCTCGTCGGAATCGTCAAAAGCGCTATCAGGAATGCTCCAATAGGGCATGGCGACCAGCTTGCCATGCCGCGTACTGGTATAGGTCCATTGCTTGCAGCCGGCGGCGTCGAAATCGGGCGCGCTTCGCTCGTCGGCCTTTAGCAGCAATTCGCCGCGCAGCACGATGGCGACGATGACGCCGTCGAAATAGATGCCCTTGCCGCCGAACAGCCTGCGGATGCTGACCGGGCCTAGCCCGGCGAACAGTTCGGCGATGCGCTCATTGTCCATGCCGCGACCATGTCACCGGCATTTGACATTGTCATCGCGCAACCAACATCATGCTGACAGGTTGAGACCAATCCGTCGGAGTTTTGTCATGCCGCTTCTGTTCACGGGATCCTGCCGCTGCAACGCAGTGCGTTTCGAGGTGGAAAGCCACACGCCGGTGCCGTTCATGCTGTGCTACTGCTCGATCTGCCGCAAACAACAGGGCGGCGGCGGCTTCGCCATCAATCTCGGCGCCGTCTACGAGACGCTGAACGTCACTGGCAAGAGAAGCCTTGGCGTCTACCGCGCCGAGATCGAGGACGACGAGCATCCCCATTGCAAAGTCTCGACCGGCGATCGCAATTTCTGCCGCAAATGCGGATCGGCGCTCTGGCTCTACGACCCGACCTGGCCGGAGTTGGTGCATCCCTTCGCCTCGGCGATGGACAGCGACCTGCCGAAACCACCTGAAAAGGTGCATCTGATGCTGAAATACAAGGCGAACTGGGTCGAGCCCGCTATCGGCAAGGGCGACAAGGTGTTCGATGTCTATCCGGAAGAATCGATCGCAGACTGGCACAAGCGGATGGGCATGTGGGTGGAGTAGCGTTCTTCGCCCCGTTTACGGGGCGAATGAAGATCAGGCCGAGGCGCGTGCCTCTGCCAGCGCCTTGAGATCGGCCGGCTTCAGTTCGACGGATTCGCCGCAGCCACAGGCGGAACTCTGGTTCGGGTTGTGGAAGGTGAAGCCGGTGCGCAGCGTCGTCTGCTCGAAATCCATCTCGGTACCGAACAGGAAAAGCGCGGCCTCGGGCGCGACATAGACATGGGCGCCGTCGCGCTCGATATGATCGTCCTTGGTGTTGGGCTCGGTCACCAGATCGACCGTATATTCCATGCCGGCGCAGCCGCCCTTCTTGATGCCGAGGCGGATGCCATGCGCGTTGTCGCGGGTAGCCACGATCTCGCGCACCCGGTCGGCGGCCTTTTCGGTCATCGTGATGACGGCGAAGCGTCCCATTCTCTTTCCTTCTCCATTCCATGCAGGTTCAAGGCCTGCCGAATGATTCCTCACCTAAAATGGTGAAGTTTTACCCCTGGCGCAAGTGCGCCAGCCTCTGCCTGCCTAAAGCGTGACCCGCTTTAGGCTTTTGCTTTATGCATGTCGTTGTCCCAAAACCGAGGTCACCTTTGGGCGACATGCACTAGTACCAGCCCACCGCGACCTGCGCCTCTTCCGACATGCGGTCTGCGGACCAGGGCGGGTCGAAGGTCATGTTGACCTCGACGCCGGAGACGCCTTCGACGGCACCAACTGCATTCTCCACCCAGCCGGGCATTTCGCCGGCCACCGGGCAGCCAGGGGCTGTCAGCGTCATGTCGATCTTGACCGAGCGGTTGTCCTCGATGTCGATCTTGTAGATGAGGCCGAGTTCGTAGATGTCGGCCGGGATTTCCGGGTCATAGACCGTCTTCAGCGCCGAGACGATGTCGTCGGTCAGCCGTGCCAGTTCGTCGGCGGGAATGGCCGAAGCGGAAACCAGCGGATTGATAGCCGTTTCCGGCAAGGTCTCGGTGGTGTGGCTAGCGTCATCCATGATCGTCACCCGAAGAATTTGCGCGCTTTCTCAAGCGCCTCGGCCAAAGCGTCGACTTCGGCCCTGGTATTATACATGCCAAACGATGCCCTGCATGTGGAAGTTACGCCAAAGCGTTTCAACAGCGGCTGGGCACAATGGGTGCCCGCGCGCACGGCAACGCCCTGCCTGTCTATCACCATCGACACGTCATGAGCATGAATGCCTTGCAGTTCGAAGGAGATGATGGCGCCCTTGCCCGGCGCGTCACCGAAGATGCGTAGCGAATTGATGGCGCGCAGCCGCTCATGCGCGTAAGTCTTGAGATCTTCCTCATGCGCGGCGATGCGCTCGCGGCCGATCTTTTCCATGTAGTCGAGGGCAGCACCCAGCCCGATCGCCTGGACGATCGGCGGCGTGCCAGCCTCGAAGCGATGCGGCGGCTCGTTGTAGGTGACGATATCTTCCGTCACCTCCTCGATCATCTCGCCACCGCCCATGAAGGGCCGCATGCCGGCGAGAATGTCCTTCTTGCCGTAGAGCACGCCGATGCCCGACGGGCCGTAGACCTTGTGGCCGGTGAAGACAAAGAAGTCGCAGTCGAGATCCTGCACGTCGATCGGCATGTGCACGGCGCTCTGGCTGCCGTCGACGAGCACAGGAATGCCGCGCGAATGGGCGATGCGCACGATTTCCTTGATCGGCGTCACCGTGCCCAGGGCATTCGACATCTGGGTGATGGCAACGAGCTTGGTGCGGTCGGTCAGTCGCTTCTCGAATTCCTCAATGTGGAAGACGCCGAGATCGTCGACCGGCACCCAGACCAGCTTGGCGCCCTGGCGCTCGCGAATGAAATGCCAGGGCACGATGTTGGAGTGGTGCTCCATGATCGACAGCACGATCTCATCGCCCTCGCCGATATTGGGCATGCCATAGCCATAGGCAACCGTATTGATCGCCGCCGTCGTGTTCGAGGTGAAGACGATGTTGTCGGTGCTCGGCGCATTGAGGAAGCGGCGCACCGTCTCACGTGCCTTTTCATAGGCATCGGTCGCGGCATTGGACAGGAAATGCAGCCCACGATGAACGTTGGCGTATTCCTGGCTGTAGGCGTGCTGGATGGTGTCGAGCACCACCTGCGGCTTCTGTGCCGAGGCGCCATTGTCGAGATAGACCAGTGGCTTGCCGTAGACTTCGCGCGACAGGATCGGGAAGTCGCGACGGATCGCCTCGACGTCGTAGAAATCTCCAATCTTGCCTGGAGCGTTCATCATTTCACCCGTGCGTCACAAACCAGTCGCCGAGCTTCGCTTCCAGCGCCTCGACTATGACTTCGTCGTCCAGTTCCTCGATCACCTCGGCAACGAACGCCTTGACCAGGAGGCCGCGGGCGCTCTTCTCGTCGACGCCGCGCGCCATCAGGTAGAACAGATGGCCGTGGTCGATCTCGGTGACCGTCGCGCCATGGCCGCAGATGACGTCATCGGCGAAGATTTCAAGCTCCGGCTTGGTCGAGAACTCGCCATCGTCCGACAAAAGCAGCGTGTTGCAGGCCATCTTGGCGTTGGTCTTCTGGGCGTACTGATGGACGTTGATCCGGCCCTGGAAGACGCCGCGCGCCTTGCCCGTCACCACATTGCGGATGACCTCCGTCGACGTCGTATGCGGCACGGCGTGGTCGAGCACCATGGTCACGTCGGTGTGGGTGTCGCCGGCTAGCAGGTTGATGCCGCGCAGCTTGAAATCGGCGCCCTCGCCTGTCGTCCTGATCATGATCTCCTGGCGCACCAGCCTGCCGCCGGCGTTCATGACGAACAGCGTCAGCTTCGCGTTCTTGCCGATATGGGCCTTGAACTGCGCCAGATGCGTCGCCGTCTCCGGCTGCTCCTGGACGATCAGCCACGTCACCTCGGCACCCTCGCCGAGCACGAGCTGGCTGACGGAACTGACCAGAGCGGCGCCATCTCCTGCCTGACGCTCGACGATGACCGCCTTGGCGCCCGCGCCGACGCGCACCGGCAGGCGCACATGGGTCTGGCCGCCGGCCTGCAAATTCTGCAGTTCGATCGGCTTTTCGAGTTCAGCGCCATCGGCGATGTCGACAAAATAGCCGTCGGCAACGAAGGCAGTGTTCAGCGCACCGATGGCATCGTCGCTGCCATAGGGATCGAGGCCTGGCGCGATGCTGCCATCAATCAGCTTTTCCGACAGGCGCTGGACGGTAACGCCTTCGATATCAGGCGTCTTCGCGTCGGACTTGCCGTTGAGGATCGCCAACACCGCGGAGCCTTCGACAATCGGCGCAACCGCTTTTGCCGCCGCGGCCGGGTCGAAGTCCGGCACCGTGTTCAACAGCCGGCGCAGGTCCGTATAGTGCCAGGATTCGATGCGCCGCGTCGGCAGGCCGTGCTTGATCGCCTCGATGGCGTCGTCGCGCTTCAGCATCACCGCGCCGTCACCCGGCAGCAGCGACAGCCGGTCGCCGAACGCGTCGATCAGCGCCGTTTCGGCCGGTGTCCGCTGCGGTTGTGTGTGCATATTCATCAGCTTCGCCTCTGGCATCTCACGCGGCTTCGCCGATCACGCCGGCATAGCCGTTGGCTTCGAGGTCGAGCGCCAGCGATTTGTCGCCGGACTTGATGACCTGGCCCTTGTAGAGCACGTGCACGCTATCGGGCACGATGTGTTCGAGCAGGCGCTGGTAGTGGGTGATGACCAGGAACGCCCGGTCGGGCGCGCGCAAAGCGTTGACGCCGTCGGAGACGATCTTCAGCGCATCGATGTCGAGGCCGGAATCGGTCTCATCGAGCACGCACAGCTTCGGCTCCAGGAGCTTCATCTGCAGGATCTCGGCGCGCTTCTTCTCGCCGCCGGAGAAACCGACATTGAGCGGCCGCTTCAGCATCGCCATGTCCATGCTGAGCGAGGCTGCGGCTTCTTTCACCCGCTTCAGGAATTCCGGGATTTTCAACGGCTCCTCGCCGCGCGCCTTGCGCTGCTCGTTCATCGCCACCTTCAGGAATTCCATGGTCGCGACGCCCGGTATCTCCATCGGATACTGGAAGGCGAGGAAGATGCCCGACGTAGCGCGCTCGGCCGGATCCATTTCGAGGATCGACTGGCCGTTGTATAGGATGTCGCCCTCGGTCACCTCATAGTCCTCACGGCCGGCGAGGATGTAGGACAGCGTCGATTTGCCCGAGCCGTTCGGGCCCATGATCGCGGCGACCTCGCCGGCTTTCACCGTCAGGTTCAGGCCGCGGATGATTTCGGTGCCGTCATCGACGATGCGGGCGTGCAGGTTCTTGATCTCAAGCATTGTTCTTTTCTCTGAAATAGTCGTCGTAAGTGATCGAATAGTCGGTGTGGCTGCGCTGCAGCGCCTTGAACCACCAGAAGGACAAGCCGAAGCCGATGGCGAAGACGGCAATGCCGACGTAGAGGTTGACGAAGGCTGCCAAGAGGACGCCGGCGAACGCCGAGACGACAGTCGCGCCGGCGTATTTCGCCATGGCTATGTTGCCCTCACGGCGTACAGCCCACAGCCACCGCCAGCGGACAGCAAACCAGATGTCCTCCTTCGGCCGCTGCGTCGCCATGGTCACTAGCCCACCGAGCCTTCCAGCGAGATGCCAATCAGCTTCTGCGCCTCGACGGCAAACTCCATCGGTAGCTGCTGGATGACATCCTTGACGAAGCCGTTGACGATCAGCGCGATCGCTTCCTCTTCGGGAATGCCGCGCTGCATGACGTAGAATTTCTGGTCCTCGGAAATCTTGGACGTTGTCGCTTCATGCTCGAACTGCGCCGTCGAATTCTTGGCTTCCATGTAAGGCACCGTGTGCGCGCCGCACTGGTCGCCGATCAAAAGCGAGTCACAGTTGGTGAAGTTGCGGGCGTTGGTCGCCTTGCGGTGCGCCGAGACCTGGCCGCGATAGGTGTTCTGCGAAAAGCCGGCGGCGATGCCCTTGGAGATGATGCGGCTCGACGTGTTCTTGCCGAGATGGATCATCTTGGTGCCGCTGTCGACCTGCTGATAACCGTTCGATACGGCGATCGAATAGAACTCGCCCTGGGAATCGTCACCGCGCAGGATGCAGCTCGGGTACTTCCAGGTGATGGCCGAGCCGGTTTCGACCTGCGTCCACGAGATCTTCGAACGGTCGCCACGGCAGTCGCCGCGCTTGGTGACGAAATTGTAGATGCCGCCCTTGCCCTCGGCGTCGCCGGGGTACCAGTTCTGCACCGTCGAATATTTGATCTCGGCATCGTCGAGCGCCACCAGTTCCACGACCGCCGCATGCAGCTGGTTCTCGTCGCGCTGCGGCGCCGTGCATCCTTCGAGATAGGAAACGTAAGCCCCCTCCTCGGCGATGATCAGCGTACGCTCGAACTGGCCGGTGTTCTTCTCGTTCATGCGGAAATAAGTCGACAACTCCATCGGGCAGCGGACGCCCTTGGGCACGAAGACGAAGGAGCCGTCGGTGAAGACGGCCGAATTCAGCGTCGCGTAGTAATTGTCGGAGGTCGGCACCACGGAGCCGAGATACTTTTTCACCAGCTCCGGATGCTCGCGGATGGCTTCCGAGATCGAGCAGAAGATGACGCCCGCCTGCGCCAGCTCCTTCTTGAAGGTGGTGACGACGGAGACGGAATCGAACACCGCATCGACGGCGACACGGCCCGACTTGTAGACGTTGTCACTGGGCTCTTCGAGATCGGAGGCATCCGTCTTCTGCACGCCGGCGAGGATTTCCTGTTCCCGCAGCGGAATGCCGAGCTTCTCGTAGACCTTCAAGAGTTCGGGATCCACGTCGCTGAGCGACGACGGGCCGGGCGTGCTCTTGGGCGCCGCGTAGAAGTAGATATCCTGGAAATCGATCTTCGGATAATGAACGCGCGCCCAGGTCGGCTCTTCCAGCGTCAGCCAGCGCCGATAGGCTTCCAGGCGCCATTCCAGCATCCAGGACGGTTCGTCCTTCTTGGCCGAAATGAAACGGATGATGTCTTCGCTCAGGCCCTTCGGGGCCTTGTCGACAGCGATTTCGGTCTGGAAGCCGTATTTGTATTGGTCGACGTCGATCTTTCGGACCCGATCGATCGTGTCCTGCACAGCAGGCATATGCGTTCTCCATCCACGCCGGGGTCAAGGCCCGACAGTTTTCAAACTATGGCACCACCGAAATAAATGCCTTTGCGGCGCTCGCGGCAGCGTAAGTTCCATATAGTGCATCTCGACCGGAAATTCACCGGCCAGCATGAAACGCACGGCTCTACCAGGCCGAAAGGCCCAAAATCGTCAACCGCTACGCGGCTTCTTCTCTACCCGCCTTTTCCCTGGCGGCTTGCCGTGCGGCAATGCCCGCCAGCGCCGTGCGGAACAACTCGATGTCCTCGGCACCCGTCGCCGAACCGATCGACACGCGCAAGGCGCCGAGACTGTCGCCGTAGCCCATGGCCTTCAGCACATGGCTCGGTCCGACCTTGCCAGACGAACAGGCGGAGCCGGCCGAAAGCGCCACGCCGGCTAGATCAAAGGCAATCTGCGCGGTTTCGGCTTTGACGCCCGCAATAGCGAAGAATGTCGTGTTGGCAAGCCTTGGCGCGCCGGTTCCAAAGATTTCCGCCTCCGGCACCAGCATTTTCACGATGGCCTCGATCGCGTCGCGGCGCTCGCGCACCGCATCGATCGCCGGCAGTTCCGCCAGCGCCTCGCGTGCGGCGGCGCCGAAACCGGCAATGGCGGCGAGATTTTCCGTGCCACCGCGATGGCCCTTTTCCTGGCCGCCGCCATTGATCAGAGGCTTCGGCATCATCAGGTCGGGCGCGGCGACGATGGCGCCGACACCCTTGGGGCCACCGATCTTGTGCGAAGACAGAATCAAATAGTCGGCGTAACCCGCTGACATATCGATCGAAATGCGGCCCCCGGCCTGAACCGCGTCGACGACAAGAATGCCGCCCGCGGCCTTGACGATCTCGGCGATCCGATCGATCGGCTGGATGACGCCGGTCTCGTTGTTGGCGGCATGGATCGCCACCAGCGGCAGGCCATCGGCCTTGTCGTGACCGGCAAGCGCCGCCGCCAGAGCAGCAAGGTCGGCAATGCCATTGGCATCGACACCGATGCGCGTCACCTGCGCTGCCGGAAAGCGTCCGCCATTCAGCAGGCAGGGATGATCGGCCGCGCAGACGTAAAGCCGGCTCATGCGCACACCGCCGCGCCCCATCTGCCAGTCGGGTGAAAGCAGCGTCGACGCAGCCTCGGTCGCACCGGAGGTGAACACGACATGATCGGGCCTGGCATTCACCAGCGCCGCAACCTCGCGCCTTGCCGTCTCGATCAGGCGCCGCGCGGCGCGGCCTTCGGCATGGACCGACGACGGGTTGGCGGCCACATCAAGCGCCGCGACCATAGCCTCGCGTGCCGCTGGGAGCAGCGGCGCACTGGCATTATAGTCGAGATAGGCGCGTTTTGCGGCCATTTTCGTCCAGTTGATCCCGTCAGACGCCATTCGGTTGTCGTATGGCGTTATTTCCTTGAAATTCCAAGGCGAGCCGTCCTATTTACGCGGCTTGCGGCGCGGGTGGCCGGGCTCGACGTCAGGCCACTCAGTTTTGAATAGTTCTAAACTAGCTTCTAAGAAGACGCTCGCCCTGCGTCAAGGCCAGAGGACGACACGTTCCGGGCGCCGCGCATTCGTATAGTAAGTGGAGTATTTCATGCCTGAGGTCATTTTCACCGGTCCGGCCGGTCGCCTGGAGGGACGGTACCAGCCTTCCAAGGAAAAGAGCGCGCCGATTGCCATCGTGTTGCATCCGCATCCGCAATTCGGCGGCACGATGAACAACAAGATCGTCTACGACCTCTTCTATATGTTCCAGAAGCGCGATTTCACCACGCTGCGCTTCAATTTCCGCGGCATCGGCCGCAGCCAGGGCGAATTCGACCACGGCACCGGCGAATTGTCGGATGCGGCGGCCGCCCTCGACTGGGTGCAGTCGCTGCATCCGGATTCCAAGAGCTGCTGGGTCGCCGGTTACTCCTTTGGCTCGTGGATCGGCATGCAGCTTTTGATGCGCCGGCCCGAGATCGAAGGCTTCATCTCGATCGCGCCGCAGCCCAACACCTATGATTTCTCGTTCCTGGCGCCCTGCCCGTCATCAGGCCTGATCATCCATGGCGATGCCGACAAGGTGGCGCCGCCGAAGGATGTGCAAGGCCTGGTCGACAAGCTGCACACGCAGAAGGGCATCACCATCACGCAGAAGACCTTGCCCGGCGCCAACCACTTTTTCGCCAACGACGCCGATCTGCTGATCGAGGAGTGCTCCGACTATCTCGATCGCCGGCTGGCGGGCGAATTGTCCGATCCGCGGCCGAAGCGGTTGAGATAAGCAGGGAAAGGCGCCAGCGCCGATGTACGAGCCTCCCCATTTCCAGGAAACGCGGCCGGATGTCCTGCACGGACTGATCCGGTCGCATCCGCTCGGCATGCTGATCTCGAACGGCCCCGACGGGCCGGAAGCCAACGCCATCCCGTTCCTGCTCGACGCCCAGGCGTCGCCGAACGGCAGGCTGCGCGCGCACATGGCCAAGGCCAACCCGCAATGGAAGCTTATTGCGGAAAACCCGTCATCGCCCGTGCTTGTCGTCTTCCAGGGCGCCGACGCCTATGTGACGCCCTCCTGGTACGAGACCAAGCGTGAGACCGGCAAAGTGGTGCCGACCTGGAACTATGCCATCGTGCAGGTGCGCGGCACGGCAAAAGTGATCGACGACCAGGATTGGCTGGCGCAGCAGATCGCCGACCTGACCCTATCGCAGGAGGGCCCCCGCGAGGCCCCCTGGGCGGTGACCGACGCGCCGCCACCCTTCATCCAGTCACAGATCAAGGGCATCATCGGACTGGAGATTGAAATCAGCGAGATCCACGGCAAGTGGAAGGTCAGCCAGAACCGTCCCGTCGCCGATCGCGTTGGCGTCGCGCAAGGTCTTGAAAGCGAGACTGCCAATTCATCCGACATGGTCCGCCTGGTGCGGTCCTATGGTGGCCTGGACAGCAATTAATCAGGCTCGACCTATCTTTCCGGAGCAATCAGCCGGAACGATGCCTTGCGGACCGGCAAGCCTGACGGCGTCGGACGGAAGATGAAGCCGAGCCGGGCAAAGACCTGTCCGCAGGCGAGCGCGAAGGCGCAGCCGAGGCCGAAGCCGGCGACGGTGTCGCTCGGATAGTGCGCGCCGACGAAAACCCTGGTCGAGGCGAAATAGGCGGTGATCACCAAGGCGATATACCAACGCCTCGGGAACAAAAGCAGGAGAACGCCGAAGATCGCCCCCATCGTCGTGGCATGGCCTGAGGGAAAACCGGCGAAGCGCGCGTCAAAGGCGAAGGGATGCAGGGCGAGCACGCCAAAATCCTGGAAGTAGAGCGGGCGGGCCCGGCCGATCGCATATTTCAGGACATTGACCAGCAAGCCTGACAGGCCGACGGCGCTCAGCACCAGAAAAGCCAGGCAAGTCCAGTTGTAGACCAGCATCAGCGATCGCCGTGAAAGGCTTCGCCAATCGGTCAGATTGGCCACGACGAGCCAAAGCGCTGATGGGATCAGGTACCAGCCACCGAGAGCGAACTGGGTCAGGAATTCAGCGAATCTGGCCCCCGACCATTGGCCATGCAGCACGCCTGCCGGCGTATCCAGGCGGACGAACGCCGCCGCCGTCAACAACACCCAGACCAGCCCCCAAACCGGCCATGCGATGTTGGGGTAACGCGCCGGACGAACGGCAAAGCGCCGCCGTACGATCTGCAACGTCTCGCGAAAATTGTCGAAGGAACGGCGCCCAACCGCAAGCAGCGTGGCGAAAACGGAAGGGCGCGGTTTCACGAGCATTGGGAATTCGACCCCATTGTTGCCGTCATGTGCATCGGCGAGCCGTCATGGGGCTACACGATAGAGGCCGAGCGACAGTTTGTCTCCCGACGAATAGTTGAGGCCGTCGATCTCGGCGACACGGTTCGCCGACTTGCCGCGCACCGACAGCATGCCATTCATTTTCTGTTCATCCTCGATCGGCGCCAGCCCCAACGCGCAAACTGGATCGGCAAGCAGATGTTCCGCCACGCCGCCGACATCGGTCAGAACCGTCTTGGTGCCGACCAGGAATACCAGGCTCGGTTCCTGATACCGCGCCGAGGCCAGCACCGTCGTGTCGCAAGGCTTGTTGGCAAGCACTGCCTGCTTGATCGCCGGGCTCAGCCAGATCGGCTTCAGCGACGGGGCGATGACGCCAAACAGCAAGGCATAGGTGATGCCGGCACAGGCAGCGGTGGCGCCGATGCGGGGCAGCGGCACCTGCAAGTGCCGGGAAAAAGCGAAATAGCCGGTGCCGAGCGCGGCGGCAGCCGCCGGAATGCTCCACCAGGAGAAGGTGTGTGTGATGTAGATCGGCGCCCCGATACAGACCGCCGCGAGGCCGAGGCTGACCACGGCCAGACCGAAGGCAGTCGACCACCACAACCAGGTTTGCCAGCGCTTGAGCGGTGCATTGGCATCCTCCGTCTGCAACGTCAGCAGCCAGCCGATCAGCAGCGCCATACCGGGATAGGCCGGCAGGACATAATGCGGCAGCTTGGTCGGGATCAGTTCGAACACCAGCCAGAACGGGATGTACCAGGCGAGGCAGAAGCGCAGCCTGACATCGTCGCGCAGGCGGTTGAGGGCCTGCAGGCCAGCGCCGACCGCGATCAGCCCGAACGGCCACATGAACAGCGAATAGGTCAGCATGTAGAAGCCGGGCGGCAGGCCGTGCGATTCCTCGCCCGACGCGACCTTGCCGAGCATGTCCTTGCCGACGGCTTGCTGCAGGAAAGCGCCATGGCTTTTCCAGGTGATAGCGGCAAGCCAGGGCAGCGCGATCACCACGACAAGCAGGAGGCCACGTCCGACTCTGAGCTTCGACAGCCAGCGCCCATCGCGCTCGAAGGCGAACAGCGCCGCGATGGTCAGCGCTGACAAAAGCGGCGCGATCGGCCCCTTGATCAGGATGGCCGCCCCTTGCGCGATCCAGAAAATCCACCAGAGATGGCCGGCGACCGCCTTGTTGCGGCGCGATGCCAGATAGATCTGCGCCAGCGCGCCTTGCGCCGCCACGCAGCAGGCCAGCAGCATCGCATCGGTCTTGGCGTCGCGGCCCTCGAAGGCCGTGGCGAAGATGGCGGCCATCACCAGGCCGGCGGCGATGCCGGCATTGGCGCCGAAAAGATTGGTCCCCGTCCAGGCGATCGCCAGCACCGCGATGGCGATGCCGAGCGCCGAAATCGTGCGGTAGACCCAGATGGGTGCTTCGGCGCCCTTGCCGCTCAGGGTCACGGCGGCGGATTGCAGCCAGTAGATACCGACCGGCTTCTGGTAGCGCGAGGCGTCCTGAAAGCGGATATCGACATAGTCGCCGCTTTCCGCCATCTGCTTGGTGGCCTGGACGAAGCGCGACTCGTCGCGGTCGATCGGCGGCAAGGATGCCAACCCCGAAAGCGTCATCACCAGGCTGAACAGGAAGAGAAGGATGTAGTTCCTGTTCAACGCCATTTTTGAACCTCTCTGATCATTTCTTGACGGGCCGCTCAATCGACCTTGGTCATCGCCGCCGCCTTGCGCTCATTGGCGATCAGCCAGAGATTTCTGACATAGATGAACATGCCCATGGCCTGGCCGGCGATGAACACCGGATCCTGACGCACGATGGCATAGATCAGCAGCAGGCCGCCGCCGAACAGGGAAAAGAACCAGAAGGCGACGGGCACGACGCTGCGCTTGGCCTTTTCAGATGCCAGCCACTGCACGACGAAACGCATGGTGAAGAAGAATTGGGCGATGAACCCCAGCAGGATCCACGCGTCGAATTGCTTGACAAAAACCTGGTGAAGCCAGGTTCCCAATTCCTGAAGCACGTTAACCACGCTTGATTTCCTCTACTTTTGGCATTCTGCGGCGCCTGCGGCGCAGCCACCAGACACCGCAGAGATCGAGCGCGCCCTGCAGGCCGCGGTCGAAGATGCCGTAATTCGACTTGCCGTGGCGGCGCGAGCGGTCGACGACGTCGCAATGCACGACGCGATATCCTTCCTGAATGACCAGGGCCGGGACGAAACGATGCGTGCCGTCGAAGAACGGCAATTTGCGCAGGATATCGGTGTGGACGGCCTTCAGGCCGCAGCCGGTATCGCGCGTCTCGTCATGCAGGATGGCGTTTCTCAGCCAGTTGGCAAAGCGCGAAGCGAGCTGCTTGACCTTGCTGTCGCGGCGCTTGAGGCGCTGCCCCTGGGCGGCGCCGAAATCGGGCCCGGCCTGCCGCAAGGCATCGACCAGGACCGGAATGTATTGCGGATCGTTCTGGCCATCACCGTCGATCGTGGCGACGATGCCGCCGCGCGCAGCCCATGCGCCCGAACGCACGGAGAGGCTTTGGCCGGCTGACTTCTGGTGCCGCAATTCCCGCACCGGGAACGGACGAAGTGCTGTCTGCTCGGCCAGCACCGCAGCGGTCTCATCGGTCGAGCCGTCATTGACGATGATCAGTTCGAAGTCGCGCCCGGCCATCGCCGCCTCGATCTCGTCGATCAGCAGCGGCAGGTTTGCCGCCTCGTTCCTGCAAGGAATGACGATGGATATCAATGCGTCCGGCATGTCGCGTCGGGGCTCTGTCGTCGGATGGGGCATTAAATGGATGCCGTGCGGTGCCGCTCGAGGTCGTGGGCTGCAAGAACCTTTGGCGCGGCGCCTCATTACGCCAGCCGAAACGATGAAGCAAGCATTGGTGCGGGACGGCTCGTCGCATCGTTTCAACAACGGGTGATCACCCTGATATCTTGTGACCCTTGGCGCATGGCAATCCATCGCAAAACCGGATTCCACTTTTGCTGATCGCGAGTTGCTGATTGAAGCGCGATCCGCCGCAAAACCGGATTCCACTTTTGCTGATCGCGAGTTGCTGATTGAAGCGCGATTCGCCGCAAAACCGGATTCCACTTTTGCTGATCGCGCTTGGATGCTAAACGCGCGCCTTCATATAGGCCGCATCAGACCGGCCGGACGTTTTCGGGAAACAAAATATGCCTGGCTTCAAATCCGATTTCCTGCGCACGATGAGCGAGCGCGGCTTCATCCACCAGATTTCGGATGAGACCGGCCTCGACCAGCTTTTCGCCAAGGAAACGGTCACCGCCTATGTCGGCTATGACGCCACCGCCACCAGCCTGCATATCGGTAATTTGATCTCCGCGACCATGCTCTACTGGCTGCAGGAGACCGGACACCGGCCGATCGCGCTGATGGGCGGCGGCACGTCGATGATCGGCGATCCGTCCTTCCGCGACGACCAGCGCAGCCTTTTGACGCCGGAAGCGATCGCCACCAACATCGAAGGCATCAAGCGCATCTTCGGCCGCATCCTGCGGTTCGGCGACGGCCCGAACGACGCCATCATGGTCAACAATGCCGACTGGTTGATGAAGCTCAACTATGTCGAGTTCCTGCGCGACGTCGGCCGGCATTTTTCGGTCAATCGCATGCTGACCTTCGACAGTGTCAAATTGCGGCTCGACCGCGAGCAGTCGCTGTCGTTCCTCGAATTCAACTACATGATCCTGCAGGGCTACGATTTCGTCGAACTTGCCCGGCGCCAGAACTGCCGCCTGCAGATGGGCGGGTCGGACCAGTGGGGCAACATCATCAACGGCGTCGATCTCGGCCATCGCATGGGCACGCCGCAGCTTTACGCCCTGACCACACCGTTGCTCACGACATCCTCCGGCGCCAAGATGGGCAAGTCGGCAAAGGGTGCGGTCTGGCTCAACGGCGACCTCTTCTCGCCCTATGATTTCTGGCAGTACTGGCGCAACACCGAGGACGCAGATGTCGAGCGCTTCCTGAAGATATTCACCCGCCTGCCCCTCGATGAGATCGCGCGGCTGGCCGCACTCGGCGGCTCCGAGATCAACGAGGCCAAGAAGATCCTGGCCACGGAGACGACGGCGATCGTCCACGGTCGAGACGCGGCAAACCAGGCCGAGGAAACCGCGCGAAAGACCTTCGAGGAAGGCGCGCTGGCCGAGACATTGCCGACCGTCGAGGCCGACAAGGCCGCGCTGGAGGCCGGCGTCGGCATCCTGTCGCTGCTGGTCACGGCCGGGCTGGCATCGTCCAACGGCGAGGCGCGGCGGCACATCCAGGGTGGTGCGGTGCGCATCAACGACCAGTCGGTCAGCGACGACCGCCGCATGGTCACGCTTCAGGATTTGAGTCCGGAAAACGTGGTGAAGCTTTCATTGGGCAAGAAAAAGCACGTCCTGGTGCGGCCGGCGTGAGGCCATTCACCGGTACTCGAAGATCGACCTGAATATGCCCGGTGCGATCACCGAGAGCGGGTTGACGTCGAGCACCGGCTTGTTGGCATTGCCCCTGAGCCGGTAGGTGACGCCGATCAGGCCGCGGTCGCGGCCATTGCCGAGCAACGCGCCGACGATGGGCAGTTCGCCGAAGATGCGGTTGAGGCCATAGACCGGCATGAAAGTGCCGGTCATGTCCATATTGTTGTTCTGGTCATAGAGGATGCCCTGGAACGTCGTGCCGATGCGCGGACCGCGCAGCACGCCATTGGTCAGCTTCAGGTAGCCGCTGCCTTTCTCGATCTCCGCATAGCCGCGCTCGAACTTCACCCGCGACGTATCGAGATTGCCCTTGACCGCCTGGTTGAGGCTGCGGTTGTCGCCGGCCGGCGTGGTCGAGACGATGGAGGCGAGTTTCGGTTCGTTGACGATGAAGAAATTGCTGGTGTCGACCTTACCCTTCATCGGCCCGTCGCTGGTTCCTGACAAGGCTAGCGTGATCGCGCCGCCTTCCATGTGCTCGTAGACGTTCAGGAACCTCAATATGGCGCCGGCGTCCGCGGACTGCACGTTAAGTGAGCGCTGGCCACCGCCGGTGGTGTTGCTGATGGTGATGGCCGCGCCCGAACTTGCCGTGGCGCTAACCTTCAGTCCGTTCACCCTGGAACCGGCAGCGCTGTAATCGAGCTTCAGGTTGGACAGTTGCTCGTCGTGGAAGCCGGTGAGCTGTTCGACATCGGCGCTGACGGAAATATTGTCTGTTCCGGTCGTCTTGGTTGCGGTGTCCACATCGGATGTGAACTGCTTGATGAGCGAACGGGCGTCGAGCGCGTTGCCATTGATGTCGACCGCATAGCCCTTGCCCGACCGCTTCACCGAAATCGCGACATCGTCACCCCGGTTCAACGTGACCTTGCTGAACTTGGCCGACGACAGGGCGCCGTTGACCAGCACGATGCCGCCCTCGATGGAGAATGTCTTTCCGTCGAGGTTGAAATCGGACAGCGTCGTGGTGTCGCCGGCCTTGGTCATGACGAAGGTGACGTTGGCCGGAACCCCTGCCCCCTTGCTCCAACCAGCCCAGGGAATGTCCAGCCTGGCATTGGTCAGGTCGGCCGAGACGTTCTGATTGCCGCTGCCGCTCTTGTCGATCGCGACCTTCACCGTTCCGCCCAGCAGCGGCGTCAGGCCGGGCATGGCGGCGGCACGGATCTTGTCGTCGAGCACCAGCGCCACCTTGCGGCTGCGCGGCGGCCCATCATCCGCCAGCGGCTCGACAAGATCGAGTTCGGCAGGAATGCCGTTCAGCGATGCCTTGGCGGAAATCAATGCCTTTTCGGGATCAACCGTGATCGAGCCGTCGGCATCGGTCACGGTCTGGCCATCGAACGGCTTGGCCAGCGAAAGGCCGGTGTAGTCGAGCGACACCAGCCAGTCGAGTTTCGAGGTGTCGACGCCGGACTGCAACGGAATGTCAGCCCGGACATGACCGGTAACGTTGCCGGACAGATCCTCCGGCAGGAAGCCGACATGGCGCATGGCATTGATCGGTTCGTAGGAGGCGAGTTCCGCAACAGCCGGCGCCTCCCCCTCGACGTCGATGTCGAGTGCGCCGATGACCGGCGGGCGGTTCGCCGCCTTGACCGCCAGCGTGCCGTTGCTGGCCGCCACGGTACGGCCGCTGGGCATGAAGACGGTGCCCGAGGAGAGCGAAACATCGACGTCATTGCCGTGGAAGGCGACGACGCCGACCGCGTCGCGTATCGGCGGAATGCGGCCGGCAGTGTCAAAACGCGCCCCTTCGATCTGGAAGCGGCCGAACACCTCGTCGGCCGCAAGCGGCACGCCGTTGCCGAGGCGATCGGACACGACCTGGAACTGAAGATTGCCATCGACGACGCGGCCGCCGAACAGGTTGTTCAGCACCCAGAGTCGCGCATTGCGCGCCGAAAACCACGGCCACAGCTGCTTGACGTACGAGACCGGCATGTCATGGACGTTGAGCGCCAGATTGATCCCAGGAGCCTTGCCGTCAACGAACGTGACGGCCGCAGTGCCGAGCACCTCGCCGGGAGCGTCGGACCGAACCGCGATCTGCTCGACCACCAATTTGTGGCTCTTGATTTGATAGACACCGGCGATGCGCGCGAGGAAGGTCAGCGCGGGCTCGGGCGATTCCGATGGCGCCAGGGTCGAATCGTCGCTGGTCAGGTCGTAACGATAGGAGGGTTCTTCGCCTGCCGCCCCGGTCGCGGGCTTTGGCCCTATCGAGCCGCCGAAATTGAAAGAAGACCTGCCGGTTTTCAGCAACAGCTTGTCCACCTGGATCTTGTTGCTGCCATCGATAAGCGTGGCATCGACATCGACGTCGGCCGGGAGCAGCCCGCGAGGACCAAGATCGAGCACGGAACCTGTCGACGACAGGGCGGCCGTCAGCCGTGATGCCGTGGCGCCGGCTCCTTCCGATCCTGTCAGTTTCAGCGCGACGGCCCCCAGCTTCCCGGCGTCGGTCGTGGAGCTATCGGCAGCCGCCAGATCGATGCTTGCATTCAGCGCCGTGACGCGGTGCGCCGCGATATCGCGGGTGGCGGAGGCGGCAACGCTGACCTTTCTGCCATCGACATCCGCCTCGGAGGAAAACGCCATGCCGCCTGGCCCCGACTGTGCGACGGTAGCGTCGGCGATCTTGAGCCGTTTGATCGCCCCGGTGTCGGGCAGCACGAATTCGACATTGCTGAGTTCGATCCGGCGCAGCGAATCTTCTCGCACGGCGTCCAGCGCGCGATGAATGTTGCCGAACACCGCGTCGGACAGTTTCTCCGGATCGACGAGGCCGTCCTCATTGCGCAATTGCGCCGTCCAGTCGCCGCCAGCGGGCATCGCCGCCACAACGATATGGGCATCCGAGATCCTGGCACTGGTCAGCCGCACCTCTCCCCAAAGCAGCGGTATCAGGCGCATGCCGAAGCGCACGCGGCCGGCATCGGCCATCGGCTTGTCATCAGATGTCTTCAGGCTGACATCACTCACCTGGAGCGCGACGAAGCTCGAACTGTCGAGCGTTATCCGCGCCGGCCCGACCGCGACATGGACGTCGACGCCGGCGAGTTTCTCGATTGCGGTTTCGGCTTCGGCCCGAAGCCGCTCGGAGCCGATCCCGGATGCCCCGACCAGATAGACAACGACCGCGGCCAGCAGGATGAACGCGACCATGCCGGCAAACACGCGCGAAAGCATGCGAAAGCCGCGGCCGATCGACGCCTGACCGAGCGGTGGAACGCGGCACGCGGACGGCAACGTCCCCAGGTCGGTGATCTCGTCACGCCTGAACCGGATCTTCTCGTGCTGCGGTTGCTCCTGATCCACGCAATCTTCCGTTGTACAAAATTCGCTCGTGGACGAATCCCCGGTCGACACTATATCGGTGTGGCTTCGCGCGTAACCTCAAACAAGGGCATCGATATGGCTGACCTCGACGTGGGCGATCTCGCACCGCAGTTCGACCTGCCCCGGGATGGGGGTGGGTCTCTAAGCCTTTCGTCCTCGTCCGGCAAACCCGTCGTCCTCTACTTCTATCCGCAGGACGACACGACGAGCTGTACGCAAGAGGCAATCAGCTTTTCACAGCTGAAACCCGAATTCGAGAAGGCCGGCGCCGTCGTGATCGGTCTGTCACCCGACAACGTCAAGAAGCACGACAAGTTCAAATCGAAATACAGCCTCACCATCGACCTCGCCGCCGACGAGGAGCGCAAGGTGATCGAGGCCTACCATCTGTGGGTCGAGAAATCGATGTATGGCCGCAAATACATGGGCGTCGAGCGGGCGACATTCCTGATCGGCCGTGACGGGCGGATCGCCAGGATTTGGCGCAAGGTCCGGGTCAAGGGCCATGCGGAAGAGGTCCTGGAGGCCGTTCGCGCGCTTTAAGCGCGAAGACCCACACGAACCGTCCTACTCGTCGGGTGCTTCTGCCTTCGGCTTCGGTGGCCGCCGCGCTCGCCAGGACTTCGCAACATGGCTCACCCGATCGGCCAGCGCGGCAAGATGACCGCGCAGGCCACGCGCGCCGATCATCGACGACAGCGTGACGGATTGTGTGGCGAAGCGCCGCTTGAAATCCTCGCCGCCGCAGAGAAAATCGACTTTGGCCAGGCCACGGTCGAGCGACCACTGGATATAGTCCATCATCAGCACCATACCCGGCGAGGCGCGCTCGTATTCGGGATCATAGGTGGTGATGAAAGCCATCATCGTGCCGTGCTGCTCGAAATTGATCGAGACCGCGACGATCGTGTCGTCAAGTTCCAGCACGAAGATGCGCAACAGCCCGAGTTCTGCCAGCACCGAAATAAGCGCGGCGAGAACCGGCGAGTCCTTGTCGAACAGGTCCGAAACGCGGCCATGCCTGACGAGCCAGATGCGCTTTAGCGCCGCGACCCGTGCGAGCACCGGCTCGCGCGGCTCGTCCGCATCGAGCAAGCGGAAACGCAATGTGCCGCCTTCCTCCATGAACTTGCGGCCACGACGGTAGTTCTGCCGTGCCTTCTTGGACAGCGTCTCGAACCACTCCGCCCCGCTTTGCCAGGGACCCGCGACACGGTAGCTGATTTCAGTGCGGTGGTTGGGCCGAAGCGCCGTGCCATGGCGCGAGGCCGGGTCCAGAAGGGCATGAACACCGGCATCCGGCAGCAGACGGTTGAGATAGATGAGGTCGAAGCCGCCCTGATCAAAAATGTACTGCCAGAGGCGGGAGATCGCCAGCGGATCGCTGTCGGGGGCAACCAGCGCATCGCCATAGTCGCTGTGATCCTTCGCCGCCCATTCGAGTATGCGGATGCCGGAGCGCTTGAAGGTAGCGAGCGCGATCACGCCCTCGAGCCTGTCGCCATTCCAGGCAAGCCCGATCCTGAGCGTTCGCCGCTGCTGATGCGGGGTGGTGAGCCACCAGGCCGCGGTCCAGGCGGGGTGCTGGAAGACAAGCCCGCCGGCTCGCTGCCAGAGCGTGCACCATGCTGGTGCGATCTCGGCCAGGCGGGCCGCCGATGTCACGACTTCGAAGGTGCGTGTGCGTGGGATGGCGAGCACGAAGGGAGCGTTCATGGCCGTGTCCCTTCCGATGATCGCGAGACCCTTGGCTTTCCAGGCCGTATGCGCTTGGCAATGTGCCCCCACATCCGCTTCAGCGGCATGACATAGAGGCCGGCCAGCGACTGGTAGTCGCGCACGTCGCGGTCGACCAACCCGAACTTGAAGTCCTCTCCGGGCTTCGGCACACACAATGTTCCAAAGAGCCGGTCCCAGAACGAGAACAGCAGGCCGAAATTCTTGTCGTAGTGGCGTGGATCGGTGCTGTGATGCAGCTGGTGCCAATGAGGACACAGGATCAAATTGTTGAGCAGGCCGAACGAGATCTTGAAATGCGTGTGCCTGACGAAATCCATCATCAGGATGTTGCGCATGACGTAGACGTTGACGCCAAAGACGGTCAGTTCGACGAGGTTCAGCGAAATCAGCGACCAGACGCCGAAGCAGAAGCCGACGATGACGCCGTCCCAGGCTCGATTCATCAGTTCGTCGAGCGGATGGACCCGGTCCTTGGTGATCCCGACCATCACCTCGGCCGAGTGATGCACCTTGTGCAATTCCCAAAGCACGGGATAGCGATGCTGGGCAACGTGATAGAGATAATAGGAAATGTCGTAGGCCAGCAGCATGGTGATGGTGAAGATCAGCACCGTCAGCGGCCCTGCCGGTCCCTCGATCAGCGGCGGCTGGAACTGGAACAGTGTCGAAAACAGCCAATTGGTGCCGTAGCCCACCGCCGACACGAAGACAATTCCGGCGGGCAGCATGAGGAAGGGCATCAGCGCCTTCTTCGTCACCCAGAACATCAGGTCGGCCTTCGCCGAGGGATGCGTGATGACCTCGTGCGGAATGACGAACTCGAAAAATTCCTTCCAGCTCTTCTCTTCGACCGTGCGCCAATAGGCCACGAGCGCGCTGACAAAGGCAGTCAGCAGCAAGAGCCCGGTCGCCAGAAGACTGGTGCCCGACAGCTTGTCGAGGACCTTGCCAACCAGATCGCTCAGCATTCCTGCTGCCATGATGAATCCCACCCCAGGCACGCTTTTAATCGAAAACCGTCAATTAAAAGCAATTGAAGACAGTTAAGGAACCCTAGACCTTGAGCCGCGAGCGACAGGACGTTCTGCGGGCAGCAACTTGGTGCCCATCGCCAATGACGTGGCGGCACGATCGATGCCGCCGATGGCCGTTTTCATGCAACCTCTTGCCCGCGCCACGTGCATTCGGTGCCGCGCAATCGATCCGGCAAGCCTTTGTTAACCCTAATAATGTGTAATCAAGCAGTCGTGGTGTCGTAAACGAAAGCTTGGTCCCGTGAACGCAACCGGTCAGTCCGCAGTCTTCGGCAGGCGCAAGGAGCCCCACACCGTCATCATCGCCCGCGGTAACGAGATCAGGCATTTCACGATCCGGCCATGGCTCGCGGCATTCATCGGTTCAGCACTCGCCGCCATTGCCATCGGTTACCTCATGGCCACGTCCTATCTCGTTTTGCGCGACGACCTGATCGGCGCCACCACCGCGCGGCAGGCGCGGATGCAGCAGGCCTACGAAGACCGCATTTCGGCACTTCGTGCCCAGGTAGACCGCATCACCAGCCGCCAGCTGCTCGACCAGCAATTGATGGAAACCAAGGTCAGCGAACTGCTTGAACGCCAGACACAACTCAGCCAGCGTCACGGCCGTCTCGGCCCGTTGCTCGAGCGCGCCGAGAATGACGTCGGAACGACTCCCACCGAAGATCCGGCAGCGGCTGCCAAGCCGAACAAGCACGCCGAGGTGACCGGCAGCATCAGCCAGCCGGCGCAGAACTACGCGGTCGCCAGCCTGAGCGCCGACCTTGGCGCCGCCGATACCAGGCCATTTTCCCTATGGTCAACGCGCACCGATCCGCTGCCCAGCGATTCCGCTGCCGATCGCGCCGACAGGCTGTTCGTGTCGATCAACCAGTCGCTGAAATCCATCGAGAACGAACAGCTCACCCGCATCAGCACGTTGGCGGACAATGCCTATAAGAGCGCCGACGCTATCACCCAGGCGCTCCAGGCCGCGGGCCTGCCGGTCGACAGCGATTTCGGCAAGAACGAAAGCGATGTCGGCGGCCCGCTGATCCCGCTCGACAGCTCGATGATGTTCGACAGCAAGGTCAAGGAACTGGACGAGGCGCTGGATACGCTTGACCATCTCAAGAAAGAAGCCCGCCAGTTGCCGCTCGCCAACCCGGCTCCCGGCCACTCCGTCACCAGCCCGTTCGGTGTGCGCACCGATCCCATCCTCGGCACCGCGGCACTGCATTCGGGCATGGACTTCAGGGCGCCTATCGGCATGGACGCAAAGGTCACGGCGCCCGGCGTTGTCACCAAGGCTGGCTGGAATGGCGGCTATGGCCGCATGGTGGAGGTTGACCACGGCAATGGTTTTGCAACCCGCTACGGACATTTGAGTGAGATCGACGTGACCGTGGGCGAGAAGCTGGGTGCGGGCGCCGTCATCGGCAAGACCGGCAGCAGCGGCCGCTCGACCGGCCCGCATCTGCATTATGAGGTGCGCCACAATGGCGAAGCGATCGACCCCCTGCGCTTCCTCACCGTCGGCAAGAAGGTCGCCCAGTATCTCTGAGGCGCGCAGGCACTGACGGTTGACCGCCGGACAGTTTCCGGCGTTGATCGTCCTGCGCCCGTCAGTCGGTATTTTCCGGTTGCGCCGATAGAAATCTGGTCGCCGCAGCAACCAGCGTGGCCGCACCGACTTTCAAGGCCGCCTCATCGACACGAAACCTGGGATGGTGGAGCGGAAAGACCGATCCGACCGCCTCGTTGCGGATTCCGAGCCGAAAATAGACCGACGGACGCTTCTCGCTGAAGTAGCCAAAGTCGTCCGCGATCGTCCATCCGGGCGTGTTGAGAACATTGTCGGCGCCGATACAGGCCCTGCCGCTGGCGGCAATGAGCTCGGCCATCTCGCCGTCGTTGACGACCCCCGGTTCACCCTTGTGGATGGCGATATCCACACGGGCGCCGTGGCTTGCCGCCATGCCTTCCAGGATTTCGCGAACGCGGCGCCAGGCCCGCTCGCGGGTCGCGTCGCTGCCGCTGCGGATGGTGCCTTTCAAGGCGACCTTGCCGGCGATGACATTGTAGGCGTTGCCACCATTGATGCCGGTGACTGAAATGACCAAGGGGTCGTAAGGGTCGATCTCGCGCGAGACGATCTTCTGCAGTTCGCCGACCATGGAGCAGGCCACGGCAATCGCATCGACACCCTCATAGGGTTTTGCCGCGTGCGCGGCTTCGCCGATGACGATTGCATCGAACGTATCGCACGCCAGCGTGTAGGGGCCCGAACGGACCGCGATCTTGCCGGATGGCGTATAGGGATCGACGTGAAGGCAGATCGCGGCGTCGATATCGTCGAGCAGCCCCTCTTCCACCACACGTTTGCCGCCCGATGGCGAATCCTCCTCGGCCGGCTGGAAGATGAGGCGAACGGTTCCGCCAAAATCGGCCCTTGATCGATGGAGATGCGCGGCGACCGCGAAGCCCATCGATGCGTGGGCGTCGTGACCGCACGCATGCATCACGCCGGGATTGGTCGACGCATAGTCGACACCGGACTCTTCCTCGATCGGCAAGGCATCGATGTCGGCCCGAATGGCAATCTTTCGGTTCGACGGCTTGCCGGTGCCGACAATATCGACGGCCAGGCCAAAACCCGCGACGTCGCGAATGTCCGATATCCCCTCGCCGGTCAGCATCTGCCTGAGATAATTCTGCGTGTTGGCTTCGCGGTTCGACAGTTCCGGATTGCGGTGCAAATGGCGGCGGATCTCGATCATCCGGTCGAGGATGCCGGCGTCGATATCGACTGCACCGGTACCTTTAGCGCCAGCTGCCATGGCCGAAGCCTCAAGATTTGACATGGATCTCTCGCGGGAACTTGGTCAGCGTCTCATGGCCGGTTTCGGTCACCAGAATGGTCTCGCTGATCTCGATGCCCCAGCCGTCCATCCACATGCCGAGGATGGAATGAACGACATTGCCTGACTGAAGCGCCGTCTTGTCGCCGGGCCGCAGGCTGATCGTGTGTTCGCCCCAATCCGGCGGATAGGCGACGCCGATGGAATAGCCGATGCGCGATTCTTTCTTCAGTCCGTAGCGCTGAATGACCTTGCGCCATGCGCCCTCGACCGCTTCGGCAGTCGTTCCCGGCCTCACCGCATCGAGCACCGCGTCCATGCCCTCGATCACTGCCTTTGCCGTGTCCGCGACACGCGTCGGCGTCTTGCCGAGCTGCATCGTTCTTGCCAGTCCGGCGGCATAGCGGCGGCAGACGCCGGCGAGTTCCAGCGCAATCGTCTCGTCGTCTCCGAACCGACGGTCGCTCCACATGATGTGCGGGGCCGAGGCATTCTCACCGCCGAGGATCGTCGGAGGAAGAGCCGTGATGTCACCGGCGAAGTCCGGGCTGCCGGCGATCTGCGCCGCCTGGATGGTGGCGATGGCATCGCATTCGCGCACACCGGGCGCGATCACCTCGAAGGCCCGCGTAACAGCGGCCTCGGCCAAGGTCGACGCCTTGCGCAAATAGGCGATCTCGGGCGCGGATTTGACCGCACGGATCCAGTTCACCAGGAGATCGGCATCGTGCCATTTCGCATTGGGAAGTCCGGCGACAAGCCGGGCATGCGCTTTCGGCGAGAAATAATAGGCTTCGAGCTCGATGCCGATATGTCTGGTACCCCAGCCCTTGGCGACGATCCAGCTGGCGATCCAGTCCATGGGGTGACGATCGGCCCGCTGAACATGATCCTCCGGAAAGCCAACCACGTTTTCTGGCTCCATCCAAGCCGTCAGCAGACCGCCAGCCGCATCCATAGCGCGCCCGATCCAGACCGGCTCGATCTCCTCTATGGGCACCAACACCACCTGCGGTGTGTAGAACGACCAACCATCATAGCCGGTGGTGTAATGCTGGTTGGCAACGTCGTTGACGATAAGGAGCTCGAGACCGCGCTTCGCCATCTCGGCGCGGATTTTTCGAAGCCGCTGCTGGTATTCGTCGCGGGCAAACGGCAGTTCGATCATCTCCACTCCATGCTGTGGTCAACGGTTGCGAGGCTCGCTCACCATTGAAGCGGTTTCGCCATGGCGGCAATCAGCCAAGCTCGACACGTGAACAGGGCCTAGGTCGGATGCGACTTGCGGCTCTCCCGGGATCGGGACGCGGCTTTCGTTTTATTTTTGAATTCCATTTGACTGAATAAATCTTTGATGCGAACCTGATGTCAACTGGGGGCGCAAGGTATGGCGTTACGGGGCACCAATCAGGAATTCGGGCGGCCGTACAACCGGCGCATCGTGCTTGAGTCCATCCGCCTGCACGGACCGATCGCCCGCGGCGAGATCGCCAGCCGCGTCGGCCTCACTGTCCAGACCGTATCGACGATCGTCCGCGAGTTGGAGGAGCAGGGCTACATCCTCTCCGTGCGTGAAGAGCCCAAGGGGCGCGGCCTGCCACCAGCGACGCTGCGCATCAATCCCGAGGGCGGTTATGCCGTCGGCATCCACATCACTCCGCTCGGCATCAATGCCGCCCTGATCAATCTGAGCGGCGATGTGATCGAGAGCACTTACCGCGAGGCGCCGAACGCGACACCAGACCATGCCTTCGACCTGATCGGCGGAATGGTGATTGAATTGACCGGATTGCGGGCCGGCGGGCGGGTTCTCGGGGTTGGCCTCGCCCTGCCCGGACCATTCGGTGTCGAATCCATGAGTTTTGTCGGCCCGACCACCATGACCGGCTGGAAGGATGTGGCGCTGCGCGAGCGGCTGGCCGCCTCAACCGGACTGCCGGCCTTCTTCGAAAACGACATGGCGGCTGCGGCCATGGGCGAGCGTCTCTACGGCCTCGGAGTGCAGTTTTCCGAATACTACTACCTCTATTTCGGCGTGGGCCTTGGTGGCGTCATGGTTCATGACGGCAGCGTGTTTCGCGGCGCATGGGGAAATGCCGGCGAGGTCGGGCATATCCCTGTCGTTCCCGGCGGTCAGCCTTGTCCGTGCGGCAACAGCGGCTGTCTCGAACGATACCTTTCGCTCGAGGCGCTCCGGCGCTGGAATGGCACAGAGGCCGATTGGGTCGCGGAAGTCGCGCCGATCTTTCACAATGCCATCGCCATCATCGAAAACCTGTTCGACCCCGAAACGATCATCCTCGGCGGGCTGGCGTCCACCGATCTGCTCGAAAGGCTGGCCGCGTCGACTGACGGCCTGCACAACTCCGTCTCGGCGCGCAAGGACCGGGTGACGCCGCGGGTCATGGTCGCGCGCGGCGGGCAGCATTCCGTGCTGCGCGGCGCCGCCGCGCTTGCGGTTTCCGGAGTGCTGTCACCGCGCTTCGGCCAGATGTTCGCCGCCGAACGCGAACGCGGCCGCGATCTTCTGACAGCCAAGGAGATTGCGGCATGAGCGAACCGCTGCTGGTGCTCGACAACGTCACCAAGAACTATGGCGCCATCGAAGCGCTGAAGGGGATCAGCTTTTCGATCGGCAAAGGGGAGGTGGTGGCGTTGCTCGGCGACAACGGCGCCGGCAAATCGACGCTGGTCAAGATCATATCGGGCGGACTGGAGCCGACCTCGGGCCGCATGCTGTTCGAAGGCAAGGAGTTTCTGGCGAGATCGCCTGCCGAGGCCAAGGCGGCGGGCATCGAAACCGTCTACCAGGACCTGTCGCTGTGCACCAATGTCGACGTGGTGGCGAATTTCTTCATGGGCCGCGAGATCACCAGGAAGGTGCTTGGCGTTCCAGTGCTCGACGAGCGCGCTATGGAGGCCGTCGTCGAAAAGGCGCTGGCCAGCGCCGGCACCCGCATTCCGTCGCTGCGCACCAATGTCGAGCACCTCTCGGGCGGCCAGCGGCAGGCCATCGAGCTCAACCGTTTCGTGCATTGGGGCGGTAAGCTGGTGCTGCTCGACGAGCCGTTCGCCGCCCTTGGCGTCGAGCAGACGCGGCGCGGTCTCGACATGATCCGCCAGGTAGCGAGCCAGGGCATCGGCGTCGTCATCATCACCCACATCATGCAGCAGGCTTTTCAGGTCGCCGACCGGATCGTGGTGATCCGCCAAGGCGTCGTGGCGGGCGATGTCGCACGCAACAAAACAAGTCCCGATGCGGTGATCAACATGATCACCGGGGAGACGCTTGCCGGTGCCGGACCGGCGGGCTGAGGGACAAAAGAGGGGTCCGGCTTAACAGGGAGCCAACGACATGAAGCGAATACTTCTTGCTGTCTTCGGTATCCTGGCACTGGCCTTTGCCACGCTCACGCCGGCATTCGCGCAGTCCAAGGGTATCGTCTATTATTTGGTGCCGACACTGCTCGACGAGTTCCAGACCGGCTCGGTAAGCGCGCTGGAGCTGTTCCTGAAGCAGACCGGCTATGAAATGAAGACGCTGAACGCCGACAACAAGACCGACGCCCAGCAATCGCAGATGAACGACGTCATCGCCCTCAAACCGGCAGCTATCATCCTCGCTGCCGTCGACTTCAACGCGCTGAAACCGTCGATCGAAGCGGCGCGTGCCGCCGGCATTCCAGTGGTCGAATTCGACCGCCAGATCACCGCGACTCCTTCCGATTTCACTTCGGTCGCCGGAACGGTCGAGATCGGCTATGTCGCCGCCGACCAGGCCGAAAAGCTGCTGAAGGCCAAGAACGGCTCGGTGAAGGGCAAGGTGCTGCAAGTGCTCGGCGATCCCGGCGATCCCTACACGCTCGACATCCAGAAGGGTTTTGAGGAGAAGATGAAGGCGTTTCCGGACGTCAAGATCATCTCGCTTCCGGCCATGCAGTGGGAAGCCAGCAACGCCGGCACCATCGTTGCCGACCAGATGCTGGCCAACCCCGACATCGACCTGATCTTCAGCCATGCCGCTCACCTCTCGGTCGCCGCCGTCGCCTCGCTCGAGGCTGCCGGCAAGAAGCCGGGCGACGTCATGCTGATGAGCTCGAACGGCGCTCCGGTCGGCCTCGACCTGATCCGCAAGGGCTGGCTCAACGTCGAAGTCGAACAGCCGCTCTATGCGCAGGCCGCGGCCGTCGCCATGTTCATGGACAAGGTCGTCAAGAAGCAGGAAATCAAGCCTGGCGAATATGACGTGCTTGGTTTGAAATCGACCGTGACCAAGGAAGCCTGGGGCCCGAACATCAAGATCCCAGGTGCTGCCATCACCAAGGAAAACGTCGACAACCCGGCCTTCTGGGGCAACCAGAAGCCGCCGACGGACACCGTCACGTCGGTCGAATAGGCACGTCGCCTGAGACGCTCCGGGCCCTCTCGGCCCGGAGCCGATCCTCCAATTCCAATCCGCGCATGACTTCGAAAATCAAAAGATGATTTCGGATATGCGCCAGCCGGATCAGCCCATGAACCCTCGCACCCGCCATGCCCTGGAGTTCGTCCTCGACAACCTCGTCTGGTTCATGCTGCTGTTCGTGCTGGTGGTCTTCTCCATCTTCGTCCCGAACTATTTCCAGCTCGGCATCTTCGCCAACATCATCGAGGCCTCGAGCGTGCTCGGCGTAATGTCGATCGGCCTGGCGCTGGTCATCATCGCCGGCCACATGGACCTGTCGGTCGAATCGGTTGCGGCGCTCAGCGCCATGGCGGTCGGCATCCTGTTCTGCTCGTCGGGCATCGGCATGGGTGTCCAGTTGCATCCGGAATGGCTGATGGTGCCGGTGTCGCTGCTGCTGGCGCTGGCCGTGGGCGGCCTGATCGGCGCCTTCAACGGCTACCTGGTGGTCAAGGTCAAGATGAGCGCCTTCATCATCACGCTGGCCTCCTACATCTGGGTGCGCGGCCTGGTGCTGGTGATTTCGGGCGGCCGATCGGCGCAGGATCTGGCACCTGCCATCCGCTGGTTCGGCATACAGCGGCTGATCGGCCTGCCGCTCACTGCCTGGATCGCCATCGCCTGTTTCATCGTCTTCTCGCTGATCATGGCCAAGACGCCGTTTGGCCGCCACCTCGTGATGATCGGCGGCAACGAGACGGCGACCTTCCGTGCCGGCATCCGGGTGAACCGCAACCTCATCATTGCCTTCGTGCTGGCCGGCGCCATCGCAGGCCTCGCCGGCTGGCTGCTGGCGATCCGCACCTCCGGCGCCACCGCCAATCTCGGCGTCGGCCTGCTGTTCAACGCCTTTGCCGCGGTCGTCATCGGCGGCGTCAGCCTGAAGGGCGGCGTCGGTACGCTGCCCGGCGTCTATGCCGGTGTGCTGCTGCTCTCGGCCATCAACACGGCAATCAATCTGATGGGGCTGCCGGCCAACTTCACCCAGGTCATCCATGGCCTGCTGGTGCTGGCCGCCGTGCTGCTCGACGCCTTCAAGCAAACCATTCGCCAAAGACTCGCATGACAGGACGACTCGCATGACAGGAAGGCGGGCATGACCGGACGACTGGACGACAAGGTGGCGCTGATCATCGGCAGCGCGCGCGGCATCGGCAAGGGCATTGCACTGCGCTTCGCCGAAGAAGGCGCAAGGCTGGTGCTCGCCGACACCGAGGTCGAGGCCGGGCAAGCGACCGCCTACGAACTTGGCGCCGCTTTCATCCGCACCGATATCTCGCAAATGCGCGACGCCGAGGCCGCGGTGGCATTGGCGCTGAAGCATCACGGCCGGCTCGACATCATCGTGCAGAATGCCGGCATCTATCCCTGGCAGTTGATCGAGAACACCAGCGTCGATGATTGGGACCGCGTCATGGCCGTCAATCTGCGCGGCACCTTCAATGCTACCCGCGCCGCACTGGTGCCGATGAAGGCGCAACGCTACGGACGCATGCTGTTCACCTCCTCCATCACCGGCCCGCATGTCACCAGTCCCGGCCACGGCCATTACGCGGCGACCAAGGCAGGCATCAACGGCTTCATCCGTTCGGCGGCTCTCGAATTCTCCGGTTACGGCATCACCGTCAACGGTGTCGAGCCCGGCAACATCCTGACCGAAGCGATCCAGCAGCATCGTGGCGCCGCCTATATCAAGAACATGGAGGATTCCATCCCGCTCGGCCGGCTCGGCAGCCCACGCGACGTCGCCAATGCCTTCCTGTTCCTCGCCTCGGACGATGCCAGCTACATCACCGGCACGACCATTGTCGTCGACGGCGGGCAATTGCTGCCCGAGGGCAAGGATTTCCGGATGATACCGCCGTGATCTTTACATCGACGGCATTGGATCGGCCGCCTCCTGACCAGAGGCAATAAGGACAAGCCGTCGCTCGGCGCACCAGTTGGCAAGTATTCCCTCATAAGTTGCATGGAACGCATCCGCACCTCAAGGGTTGTCTATCAGTGCTAGTCAACCGAGGGGTTTCCGAATGGTCGACGACATCAGAACAAGCCATATCTACCAGCGGGCTCATGCTTTGGCGGAAGGTGGCGTCCACAACTCTCCAGCCGGGATTGTTGCCGCGTTGCTGGCCGAGGGTTACCCGGAAGCAGCTGAGCTGTTGAACACCAAAAACATCCATGCCGATCTGCTTAGGGTTTGTGATGCGGCTGGACCGCCGGCCGGACCCTGTCTCGACCTTTGCCATTGACGCTCATTTGGCGGCATCGGCGAATTTCGGCATTTTTTGACCGACCAAACGCGCCTCACGGCTGACTGCCGCCGACGCCTTGATCAGCCGGAATTTTTGTACAACAGCAATTCAGGCCGGTATTCGAAATGCATGGTGTCACAGTGATACCAGCGGCCGCCCCAGATGAAGCCGTTTTTCTCGAACAGTTCGACGATCGAGAGCGGAATGCGATTCTTGAAGGGAATGTGTGCCTTGGGGTTGGCTTTGTTTCTGTTGTTGTACCAATAGTCGGAGCAGCCGACATTGATGTCGAAGGCTGCCCCGAAAGAGTGGACACTCAACCGGTCTGTGCCGGCGATCGGCCGCCAGACAAAACCGCCTCCAGGCTTCAGTCCGTAGCGGCTCAAATCCGGCGGCATCGCCTCCAGGGCGTCAGAGACCTTGCCCAGCCGGTCGTTGATGCCGAAAACCCTAGTGACCTGCACGGTTTTCTTGCCGAGTTTCGGCAGCCATTTAACGTTGGCGATGTGCCTGCCCACCTCTGCGGCGCTTTTCCCGTAGAGCTTCTCGAAGAAGGCCTCGTTGCGGATACGGCCCGGATCGAAATCCTCCGCCGGGACCAGCGCGCCCTCGGCTGCCGTCGGATAAGCGTAGCGAAACATGTCTTCGATGTCGGGGCTCTCCAGCAGCGCGTCGGCGTCGCGCGTCTTGCCGTCGTCCCACACCATCGTGGTGCCGTCGGTCCAGGTCAGGATATTGCCGGAGATTGTGAAAAGGCCGGGATAAGACTTGAGCAGGGCCGCCTTGGCCACCGGCTGGTCTACACCGTCGCCGGCACCTGCCGCGTGCGCCAAGCGCCCCTGGCCAGAGATCGCCAGCATGATCGTCACCAACAGCAGCATGCGTCCCGGGCTGCTAACCATTGTCCTGTCTCCTGCAAGGGCCAACGGCAACAGTACGCCTCGTCATTGACGCGGCGATAGCCTGATCATGTGAATGAATGGTGGGCGATGACGGGCTCGAACCGCCGACATCTTCGGTGTAAACGAAGCGCTCTACCAACTGAGCTAATCGCCCGCTCCGGCGCGGACCTTTAAGCGGTCGAGACCGGCTTCGCAAGGCCAAATGAACAGGCGACGCCGTGTTCGCGGGCCGGATTTGTCAACAAAACGCCGGCTGTCAAAAAACCTTCTCCAGTTTGCTGTTATGATGGTTTGGTACGCTTGACACCCGGTGGCGAACCCCTTATCCAGCGCCCCAACGACGAACACGGCTGACACGTGCTCGTCAATGCGCGGGTGTAGCTCAGTTGGTTAGAGTGCCGGCCTGTCACGCCGGAGGTCGCGGGTTCGAGCCCCGTCACTCGCGCCATTTCTCTCAAGGGTTTCAAGCCCTTGGCACAAGGGAAATGTCGACATGAATTGTCAAAGTCCCCTTTCAGAAATGAAGTGTCGAGGTGCTTTTGCGCCTTATCGGCGGCTTGGTATCCTGGCAGACGGTGATCATTCCGTGCCAATCGCAAGGGGCCGACTGTCCTCACGGCCGCCTTCAAAAAAACCGTCATGCATGCGTGGCGGTGTGGCAAACGGGATGCCGCTCCAATAGGCTGAAAGGCAAATCCTGAACCGACTCAGCCTGGGTTGAGCCGCGTTTGATCTTGCGAATTGCGCTTGCGGATTTGCCCACAAAGCGCTCGATTCATTTCGCAGGTAGCGGAGCTGCACCAGTATGCTGCCGAAACGGTATGGAGGACTTATAGTGTCAATCGCACCAAACATTCCTTTACGCACGATATTCACGCTCGTTTACCTGGGTGCCGTAACGACGGTGGCCACCGCCCTTTTCCCGGCGACCGCGTCGGCCGAACGGCTGCAACTGTGCGCGCGTGAGGGCGGCATCTGTCGGCTGCGGTTTCCCGCCGAGGTGGTCTACGGCGCCCGGGGCCGCACAACCTCGCGCTATTTCGAGCGAAACGCCGTACCCTGCACAAATCGCGTTTTTGGCGACCCCGCACCGAACAAGCCAAAGTCGTGTTTCATCGTCCTGCGCGACCGGGACCAGTCGGATGACAATTACGACGAGCCGCGCCGCGAGAGGTGGGCGGCCTGTGCCGACGAAGGCGAATACTGCGACTTCGATGGCCGCAAGGTGGTGAGGTACGGGGCGCGCGGCCAGTTCACCCAGGACGTGTTCCGCAATGGCGTCCAATGCGACAACGATACATTCGGCGATCCCGCGCCTGGTCAACAAAAACGCTGCTACATCAAGCAGTAAGGCCATCGCCTGCGGGACATCTAAAAGCGCGTCGCGTTGAAGCGGATTCATGCGACGCGCTTTGGGTCCTTGTTTTGATGCATGCCGTTCTGCCAAACCGAGGTCAATTTTGGGCGAGATGCAGTAGGGCCGGAGCAGACTGATGGCTCGGTTGGCCCGCGAGCCTCAATTATCTCAGCCCTTCGCCAGCAGTGCTTCGACTTCCTGCAATGTCGGCATCGACGGTGCCGTGCCGGGGCGCGTCACCGAAATGCCGGCAACGGCGCAGGCGAAGCGTACAGCCTGCAGCGGCTCCACGCCGCGCGACAGCGCTGCGGCGAAGCCGCCATTGAAAGCATCCCCCGCACCGGTGGTCTCGACGACCGGCCCGGCGCTGATGGCGGGGATATGCTCGGAGCGGTCCTTCGTGTGCAGCAACGCGCCCTTGTCGCCGAGCGTGACGATGACCGTGCCGACGCCCTTTTCGAGCAGCTTGCCGGCGGCGGCGCGAGCGTCATCGACCGAGGAGACTTTCATCCCGGTCAATTCCTCGGCCTCGGTCTCGTTCGGCGTGAGATAGTCGCAGAGCGTGTAGATGCGGTCGGGAAGCTTTGCCGCGGGAGCGGGGTTGAGGATGGTGGTCACCCCTGCTCCGCGCGCGATCTCCAGCGCCCGCATCGCGGCATCGATCGGCTGTTCGAGCTGCGTGACAAAAACGCCGGCGCCACGGATCAGATCGGCGTTGGCCTCGATATCGGCCGGCGAGATCAGCATGGCCGCACCGGGACTGACGATGATGGCGTTGTTGCCGCTGCCCTCCTCGACGAAGATGTAGGCCGCACCCGTATAGCTGTCAGGCGTGTCGATGACGGCGCTCTTCACACCGGCATCCTGCCAGGTCCGCTTGGCCATGTCGGCGAAGGCATCGACGCCAAGCCGGGTCAGGAAGGTGGTGTCGGCGCCGAGCTTGCCGGCGGCAACGGCCTGGTTCGACCCTTTGCCGCCCGGACCCAGCTTGAACGAATTGCCGAGGATCGTCTCGCCCATGCGCGGTTGGCGATCGGCGCGATAGGCGGTGTCGGCGACAAAGACGCCCAATACGATGACAGGCTTGCTGGTGGCCATGCTGCTACTCCGCATCCGGCGGCACGACGCCCTTGCGGAAGGCGAAGCAGCCATAGAAGCGGCGTTCACCGGTCTGGATGACGCAATAGGCCTGCTTGGCGCGCTCGTAGAAGGCGTAGCGCTCGACGGAAATCATCGGCCAGGCCTTGCCTTCGGCCTTGTCGATCTCCTTTTGCACTTCCTTCTGCACCGGCGGAATCTCGTCCGGCTTGCCGACGATTTCCATGCGCGCCGCGGAATCGTCGACGAACGTATCCAGCGGATAAAGCGATAGCACCGCCTTCACCACTTGCGCCGCCGACGCGTCGATGCGCAGCAGCTTGCCGTGCACGGTCCGCTTCGCCACCGAATCCGACGGGAAATTGGTGTCGGCGATGATCAGGTCATCGCCATGGCCCATCGCCCGCAATGCCTGCAGCACGTCGGCATTGAGCAGCGGATTTATGCCTTTGAGCATGATAGTCCTCGTGAAGTCCGTTTGAGATCAGAGACGTTGAGATCAGAGACGCCGAGATTAGAGACGCTTGCCGGTCTCGGCGTCGAAAAGATGGATCTGGTCGAGCCTCGGCTTCAGGGTCAGCGTGTCGCCGGGCTTGAAGTCGTGGCGTTCACGGAACAGTGCCACCATCTCGCCCTCGCCGAAGCGCAGGAACACCAGCGTTTCCGAGCCGGTCGGCTCGACCACCGAAATCTTCGCCGCCACACCATCGGGATAGATCTCCAGATGTTCCGGGCGCACGCCATAGACGACGGCCTGCCCGTCCTGCGCGGCGCTGTTCGGGGCAATCGGGAACAGCGTGCCAGCAATCTCGACGCCCAACCTGTCGCCCTTGCGCATGACCCCCTTGAGCAGGTTCATCGAAGGCGAACCGATGAAGCCGGCGACGAACAAATTGGCTGGCCGGTCGAACAGTTCCAAAGGCGCGCCGACCTGCTCGATGCGGCCGTCGCGCATGACGACGATCTTGTCGGCCATGGTCATCGCCTCGATCTGGTCGTGGGTGACGTAGATCGTGGTGGTCTTCAGGCGCTGGTGCAGTTCCTTGATCTCAGTGCGCATCTGCACGCGCAGCTTGGCGTCGAGATTGCTGAGTGGCTCGTCGAACAGGAACACCTGTGGATTGCGCACGATGGCGCGCCCCATCGCCACGCGCTGGCGCTGGCCGCCGGAGAGTTGCCGGGGATAGCGCTTCAGATAGGGATTGAGGTCGAGGATGTCGGCGGCGCGCTTGACCCGCTCGGCGACCTCGGCCGGATCGGTTTTGCGCAGCTTGAGGGCAAAGGCCATGTTCTGCTCCACCGTCTTGTGCGGGTAGAGCGCGTAGTTCTGGAATACCATGGCGATGTCGCGCTTGGCCGGCGGCAGATGATTGACGACGCGGTCGCCGATGGCGATCGTGCCGCCGGAAACGGTCTCCAGCCCGGCCACCATTCTGAGCAGCGTGGACTTGCCGCAACCCGAGGGGCCAACCAGCACCACGAACTGTCCGTCGGCGATGTCGACGCTGACCTCATGTAGAACCTTGACGGTTCCAAACGCCTTGGCCACCTTGCTGATTGCGACTTGAGCCATCGTCCTCCCTCTCGTTGCGGTGAAGCTAGCCAACGCCAACGGCAAGGGCAAGTCGGTCTCTTATAGATAAAAATCCATTCTCGTTGACACGGCATCCCGTTGTGCGAATAGTGATAGTTGCCAATCCGAACGCCGGACCTTTCACCCGGAAAGCGGAACTCCAGGCGACGCAGGGTGGGGTCCCACGTCCCCGTTTTATCGAGGAGAACCGCCAACGTCTCGGCGTCCGAAATATTGGCATATCAATTCACGGCTTTGTTCTGGGAGGAATGGTAGATGAGAGTCGGTCTTTACGAGAAAATGGTCGGCGCGGGAGCCACCCGGCGCGACATATTGAAGGGTGCGGCCAGCATGGCCGCCATCGCCGCCGCATCCGGCGCCGGGCTTGGCGCGTTCACGCGTCCGGCCTCCGCCGCCAGCGAGCTGCGCACGAAAATCCTGCAGATCCCCGGTGTCGGCAAGGGTCAGCCAACCGACGCCGACTTCCAGAAGGTCGGTGAGCTTTGCCTTGAGGCAACCAAGGCCAACGTCAAGGAAGGCGAATTCGCCGGCGTTGAGCTGACCTTCATGGGTCTCAACAACCAGAACCTGCACAACGTGCTGTTCCGCGGCTTCCTGAAGCCGTGGGAAGCCTATACCGGCGCCAAGATCAGTTGGATCGACCTGGCGCAGGCCGACTACAACGCCCGCCTGCAACAGTCGATCGCCACCGGCACCGTCGACTTCGACATCATCGAGATGGGCGCGCCGTTCGAAGGCGATGTCTGCGGCAAGGGCCTGACGTCAGAGATGCCCGACTGGGTCAAGAAGCAGATCGATTTCGACGACCTGGTCAATTATCTGAAGCCGCCGGTCGGTACCTGGGACGGCAAGCAGTATCGTGTGACCATCGATGGCGACACACACAATTTCAACTACCGCACCGACGTGTTTGCCGATGCCGACCTTGCCAAGCAGTGGAAGGACGGTGGCGGGGCCGGCGAATGGGGCGTGCCGAAGACCTGGCAGCAGGTGCAGGCCGTCACCAAGTTCCTCAAGGGCAAGAAATTCAAGGGCCAGGACGTCTATGGCTATCTTGACGCGCCCAAGCCCTGGGGCGGGTTCGGCTTCTACTTCCTCGGCAGCCGCGCCACGGCCTACGCCAAGCACCCCGACGACAAAGCCTGGCTGTTCGACGCCGATACGATGAAGCCGCGCATCAACAATCCGGCCTGGGTGCGCGCCATCCAGGACGTGATCGACGCGCTGCCCTCCGAACCGGCTGACCAGATCAACGCCGATCCGAACACCACCGGCTTCCAGCAGTTCCTGGCTGGCACCGGTTCGATGATCCCCTGGTGGGGCGACATCGGCTCCAACGTCAAGACCAACGATTCCTCGGTCATCGGCGACGTCACCGGCTTCTCGATCCTGCCGGGTTCGGACGATGTCTACAATTCCAAGACAGGCGCCTGGGAGAAGCTCGCCAGCGGGCCGAACTATTCGCCGAACTGCGCCTATCTCGGCTGGGGCGTCTATGTCATGGCCCGCGTCGACGCCGACGAGAAGAAGAAGAAGGCGGCATGGTCCGCCGCCGCCCATCTCGGCGGCAAGGACCTGTCGATCTGGACGGCGATGTATCCGTCCGGCTTCCAGCCCTACCGCAACTCCCACTTCGATATTCCGGAATGGGTGGCGGCCGGCTACGACGAGGCCTTCATCACTTCCTACCTCAAGTCGGAAGGCGATTCCTACAACCATCCGAACGCGGCGATCGAGCCACGCATCCCCGGCATCTTCCAGTACTATTCCGCCGCCGAGGATATTCTGGCCAACACCTTCGCCGGCAAGATGAAGGCACAGGAAGGCGCCGATGCCATCGCCGCCGCCTGGGAAAAGCTCACCGACCAGATCGGCCGCGAAAAACAAGTCAAGCTCTACAAGGCCTCGCTCGGCCTGGCCTGATCGTAGCGTGAACCTGGGGTCCGGCGACGAGAGCCGCCGCACCCCGTCCTGACCGGCGTGGCCGGTCGCGAAGTGCCTTTTGCAAAACGGACGAGACGCGTGGCTGACCAGACTTTGCCCACCAATGATTGGCCGGCAAACGCCGTCCCATCCGACCTCATCCCGCCAGGCCGCAAACGCCTCGGCTGGGCGCTGATGGCGGCTGCAACGCTCGGCCTGCTGGCAACGATCCTTGTTCAGATCCTTTGCAAGAGCGAAGTCGACACGATCGGCTTCGAGACCTGGCGTCCCGTCGTCTATGCCTATGTGCTGTGGGGCGTGGCGATCGGCATCGGCCAGGTGCTGACGCGTGGCGAGGACGGCCAGCGCGCGCTGTTCCTGCTGCCGGCGCTGCTCTTCACGATCGCCATGGTGATCTTCCCGACGCTGTTCGGTTTCTACATCGCGCTGACCGACTGGAACCTTTCCTCCTTCAGCGGCCGCAGGTTCAACGGGCTCGACAATTTCTGGCAGATGCTGGCCGATCCCTACTATCGCAATGCGCTGTTCAACATGGTTCTCTACGTGCTCGCCGTGCTGGTCGAGTATGTCATCGCCTTCGGCCTGGCGCTGCTGCTCAACGCGCAGATCCGGGCGCGAAAGTTCTTCCGCGTCGTCTTCCTGATGCCGCTGATGCTGTCGCCCGTGGCGGTGTCGTGGATGGTCGGCAAGTCGCTGATGGAATATCGCTTCGGACCGGCAGCCACACTGGCGCGCCATCTCGGCTGGGAAAACCCGGCGTTCTTCTCGGATCCGATCATCGCCCGCATCTCGATCATGGTGCTGGATGCCTGGACCTTCATCCCGTTCATGATGATCATGCTGCTCGCCGGCCTGCAGGCGATGTCACGCGAGATCCTCGAAGCGGCACGGGTCGACGGCGCCAATGCGTGGCAAACCTTCTGGCAGGTCACCTTCCCGCTGATGCTGCCGGTGTCGGTGACGGCGGTCATCCTGCGCATCATCTTCAAGCTGAAGCTGGCCGACATCATCATCACGGTGACATCAGGCGGGCCTGGCGGCGCCACCGATTCCGTCTCCAGTTTCATCTACCGCGAATATCGCGACCGCTCGAATGTCGGTTACGGCACCATGCTGGCGATGGCCTATCTGGTCATCATCGTCGTGTTCGTGACCTGGCTCTTGAAATTCGCCAACCGCTTCGTGCGCAACGTCAACTGAGCGGTGGGATCATGAGCGTTCAAACCACCGAATACACCGTCTCCGAAATCCGCTCGCCGGCGAGCTTCATCACCAGCCGTATCTTCATCTACGGCGCGCTTGTCTTCTGGGCCTTCATCTGCCTGTTCCCGATCTACTGGACGATAACGACCTCGTTCAAGTCGGCGGTCGACGTCACGCAGGGCCATCTCATCCCCTTCATCGACTTCCAGCCGGATTGGAAGGGCTGGCGTTCGCTCGGCCTCTCGCCGGACTCGATCTTCCAGACCTCCACGGTGCGTGACGAGTTCTTCAAGCGCTTCATGAATTCGGTCATCACCTCGGTTGGGGCGTCGAGCCTCGCCATCGTCATCGGCAGCCTCGCCGCCTACGGCCTCACGCGCTACCGCTATCACTTCGCCTGGTTCAAGAACGAGGATATCTCGTTCTTCTTCCTGTCGCAGTTGATCCTGCCGCCCGTGGTGCTGGCATTGCCCTTCCTGGTGCTTTACCGGGAGGTTGGACTGCTCGACACGCGCATCGGGCTGATCCTGCTCTATACGCTGATGGTGCTGCCGATCGTCATCTGGATCATGCGCGACCAGTTCAACTCGATCCCCGTAGAGCTTGAGGAAGCAGCCCTCGTCGATGGGCTGTCGATCTGGGGCGCGTTTTTCCGCATCGTGATGCCGATCGCGCTGCCGGGCATGGTCGCGGCCTTCATCCTCGCGATGGTGCTGTGCTGGAACGAGTATTTCTTCGCCGCGCTTCTGACCTCGACCGACGCCAAGACCATTCCCGTCATGGTAGCGAGCCAGACCGGCTCACAAGGCATCAACTGGTGGTCGATGGCAGCGCTTGCCACGGCCGCGATCGCGCCGCTGGCCGTTATTGGCATCGCGCTGGAACGCTATCTCATCATGGGCATGACCGCGGGAGCCGTGAAGTAGTCATGGCCGGCCCATATTGGTTCGCACGCAATATCCGGGTCGGTTATGTCGGACGCGACCGCTACGGCAAGGGCGTCATGCCCATCGCCTGGCAGGGGCGCGCCGTCGTTGCCGGTTTCGTCGTGGCCATGCTGTTTGGCGGGGTGATCATGCTGCTGATCGGCTTGTACACACGGTTTTTTGCACTCGGCATAGCGATCTACGTCACCCTGGCCTTTGGCGGCGCCGGCACCTTCCTCTGGGCCGTGGTCACCAAAAGCGATCCGGACAAATCGATCGCCGAGTACCGGGCGGAGCGGCAGAAAAACCGGGCTTAAGCCTTCAGGATAGCGCGCAGGTGGTCCAGGATCATGGCGACGCCCTTTTTACCGAGTTCCGCCGAGGCATCCTTGGCATCAGCCGTGTACCAGCCTGTGTTGTCGGCGAAGCGGGCGGCATCGACGGCCTCCGGACATAGCGCCAGCATCAGCGACGTCTCGCCGATGCCGGCATGGTCGAACGGATACTTGCCGTTCATGGCGGCGGGCATCAGCGGATGCACCTGCACCCAGTTGAAGAAATTTTCCCCCGCGGCATGTCCGGCATAATAGTTGGCCATCGTCTCAGAGCCCCACCAGCCCTCGCCGCGCTGCTTCTCGAGGAAACGGAAGATCGCCTGCCTGCCGGCGGTCTTGAAGGCGAGGTCGGTCGGCATGCCGGCGGCGAAGTTTTCCGTCTGGTGATGGATGATGGCGTGGATGTTGCGGAAGCCGACGCGCAACAGGCTGTAGAACAGCTCCTCGCCGAACGGCGCCAACTGATTGCCGCCGACCTGCACCGAGCCTGTGCCTTCAGGCGCCGCCACCGCGTAGCTCGCCGCACCGTAGTGGAAGGATGGCAGGATGACGACGTCCCTCTCCTTCTCGAACAGTTCCAGCGTCTTGATGACGGCCAGCGTGTCCATGCCGACGGCCATGTGCTCGCCATGGTATTCGAGCACGCCGAGCGGCAGGGCGACCGGCCAGTTCTCGGTGATCGCCTTGCGGATCTGGTGCGGCAGCATCAGCTCATAGCGCATGGTCTATTCCATGTTGGTGTGGCGGGCGCGCATGGCTTCGGGCGAGGCACCGGTCAGCGATTTGACCTTCAACACCATCACCTCGAACAGCAGGAACAGCGCGCCTTCGAACACCGAGCCCATCGGCAGCACCGAAGTCTTTTGCGGCCCCTGGTCATTGGCCATGGTCTGCGCCGGGATGAGCAGCGTGAAATCGGCCAGTTTTGCCGCACTACCTTCGGCCTGAGCGGTCAGTAACAGATTGGTCGCGCCGGCTTCGCGCGCGATGCGCATCAAGGTGAGCACCGTCGAAGTTTCTCCCGGTCCGGAACTGGCCAGGAAGACGTCGCCTGGGCCCAGCGGCGGCGTGGCCATGTCGCCGACCACCGAGACCGGCAGGCCGAGATGATAGAGCCGCATGGCGAAACCCTTGACCTGCAAGGCCTCGCGGCCGCAGCCATAGACGACGATCTGCCCGGCATCGGCCAGCAGCTTGCAGGCGGCGTCGATGCGGTCCTCATCCACCCGCGCCAGCACGGCGCCGAGTTCGCTGAGCGCGGTCTTGAACAGATTTTCGCTTCGGTCGCTCACGGCAAAAACATCCTCGAAATCGTCCTGGGATTTTCCACGAACGGCTTGATTTCGTTCATGCTAGCAACCGCGAAAATGCGTGTCCAACACTGCGCGGCGCTTTTGCTTGATCACAGGCATGATAGTGTCATGTCAGACAAATCAGCTCAGACAGATTAACCCCGGGAAACCTGCAGGACATGAAGACACGGCATTTCGACCGCATCGGCAATGGCGGCATCACCTTTACGGAACTCGGCTTCGGCACGGCGCCGCTCGGCAATCTCTACCGCGCCGTTTCGGACGCGGATGCCAATGCCACGCTCGATGCCGCCTGGACGACCGGCTGCCGCTACTACGACACCGCGCCGCTCTATGGGCTCGGCCTGTCGGAAACACGCCTCAACCCGTTCCTGCGCGGCAAGAAGCGCGACGACTATGTGCTGTCGAGCAAGGTCGGCCGCCTGATGCGCGCCTGCCCGCCGGAGCAGCGCACGGGCATCGGCAAGTTCTTCGACACGCCGTCGCGTAGGGAAGTCTACGACTACAGCTATGACGGCCTGATGCGTTCCTTCGAAGCCTCGCTCGAGCGACTCGGAGTCGACCGGATCGACATCCTGTTCGTGCACGATGTCGACATCTTCACCCACGGCAGCAAGCAGGCGTCAGACCAGCGCATCGAGGAATTCATGCGCTCGGGCTATTACGGGTTGCTGTCGCTGCGCGACCAGGGCGTCATCAAGGCGTTCGGCGGCGGCATCAACGAATGGCAGGTTGCCCAGACGCTGGCCGAGCGCGGCGATTTCGACCTGTTCCTGCTTGCCGGGCGCTACACGCTGCTCGAACAGGAGGCACTGACATCGTTCCTGCCGCTCTGCCAGAAGCGCGGCATCGGCATCGTGCTGGGCGGCCCCTACAATTCCGGCATCCTGGCGACGGGACCGAAGCCCGGTGCCTACTACAACTATTCCGAGGCGCCGCAGGACGTGCTGGACCGCGTGGCACGCATCGAGGCGGTCTGCACCCGCCACAGCGTGCGCCTGATCGAGGCTGCGTTGCAGTTCCCGCTGCAGCATCCTTCGGTGGTATCGGTGATCCCTGGCGGCCAACGACCGGCGGAGGTCGAAAGCAACCGGGCGCTGCTCGACGCGAAACTGCCGGCAGCCCTTTGGGCCGATCTCAAGAAGGAAGGCTTGATGCGCGCGGATGCGCCGACCGCATAGCGCGGCTACCATTCGCGTCGGCGTCGAGCCAATAAATGAAAAGCCGGGCGAGCCCGGCTTTTCTGTCTCTGAAAAAGAAAAACGCGCTTAGTTGACTGCGTCCTTGAGGCCCTTGCCGGCCGAAAACTTCGGCACGGTGCGTGCCGGGATCTGCACTTCGGCCCCGGTCTGCGGGTTGCGACCGGTCGAGGCCGCACGCTTTGACACGGTGAAATTGCCAAAGCCGACAAGCCGGACATCGCCGCCCTTCTTCAGTTCGCCGGTGATCACGGAAAATACCGCATCGACCGCCGACTGCGCGTCACCCTTCGAAATGCTCGCGGCGTCGGCGACAGCGGACACCAGTTCGTTCTTGTTCATAAAAATTCCCTTCCATGAGAACACCGGAACTAACGACTCATCCGGCAGGAAACGGACTTTAGAAAGAAGCGTTCCCGCAACCAAGTCGAAAAGGCAGGAAAAAACCGGAAAAAGCCCGGAAATCCGGGGTTTTTCACATGAAAAAGCCGGGCGCGAGGCCCGGCTTTCTGTTTGTGCAGTGCAACCTTAGAAAAAACTAATGCGCAAGTGACTTTCCAGCGTCGTCAACGCTGTCGGTCGCGGCCGGTGGATTGACCGGTTCGACCCATTCGATCGGCTCCGGCATACGCACCAGCGCGTGCCGCAACACCTCGCCGACGCGTGCGACCGGAATGATCTCCATGCCATTCTTCACATTGTCCGGAATCTCCGCCAGATCCTTGGCATTGTCTTCCGGGATCAGCACCTTCTTGATGCCGCCGCGCAGAGCGGCGAGCAGCTTTTCCTTGAGGCCGCCGATCGGCAAGATGCGGCCGCGAAGCGTTATCTCACCGGTCATCGCCACATCGGCGCGGACTGGAATACCCGTCAGCACCGACACGATGGCTGTCGCCATGGCAGCACCCGCGGACGGGCCGTCCTTCGGCGTGGCGCCTTCCGGCAAGTGGACGTGGATGTCGCGCTTGTCGAACAGCGGCGGTTCGATGCCGAAATCGATGGCGCGCGAACGGACATAGGAGGCCGCCGCCGAAATCGATTCCTTCATCACGTCGCGCAGATTGCCGGTCACCGTCATGCGACCCTTGCCGGGCATCATGACGCCTTCGACCGTCAGCAACTCGCCGCCGACTTCCGTCCAGGCAAGTCCGGTGACGACACCGACCTGATCGTCGGCCTCGACCTGGCCGAAGCGGAAGCGCTGGACACCGAGGTAATCGGCGAGGTTCGCCGCCGTGATGCTCACCGTCTTCTTCTTCGTCTTCAGGATCTCGGTCACCGCCTTGCGCCCAAGCTTCATCAGCTCGCGCTCCAGACTCCGGACGCCCGCTTCACGGGTGTAGGTCTGGATGATGGCGCGGATCGCATCCTCGCCGACGGAGAATTCCTTCGGCTGCAGCGCGTGATCGCGGATCACCTTCGGCATCAGGTGCCGCTTGGCGATTTCGATCTTCTCGTCCTCGGTGTAGCCGGCGATACGGATGATCTCCATGCGGTCCATCAAGGGCGCAGGGATGTTCAGCGTGTTCGCCGTCGTCACGAACATCACGCTCGACAGGTCGTATTCGACCTCGAGGTAATGGTCCATGAACGTCGAGTTCTGCTCGGGATCGAGCACCTCGAGCAGCGCCGACGACGGATCGCCGCGGAAGTCCTGGCCCATCTTGTCGATCTCGTCGAGCAGGAAGAGCGGATTGGACTTCTTCGCCTTTTTCATCGACTGGATGACCTTGCCGGGCATCGAGCCGATATAGGTGCGCCGATGACCACGGATCTCGGCTTCGTCACGCACGCCGCCCAGCGCCATGCGGATGAATTCGCGACCGGTCGCCTTGGCGATCGACTTGCCGAGCGAGGTCTTGCCGACGCCGGGAGGGCCGACGAGGCACAGGATCGGCCCCTTCAGCTTCTTCTGACGGCTCTGCACGGCCAGGTACTCGACGATGCGGTCCTTGACCTTGTCGAGGCCGAAGTGATCGGTATCGAGCACGTTCTGGGCATAGGCCAGGTCCTGCTTGACCTTGGAGTTCTTGCCCCACGGGATCGACAGCAGCCAGTCGAGATAATTGCGCACGACGGTCGATTCCGCCGACATCGGCGACATCGTCCTGAGCTTCTTCAACTCGGCTTCCGCCTTTTCGCGGGCCTCCTTGGAGAGCTTGGTCTTCTTGATGCGCGCCTCGATCTCGGCTGCCTCGTCGCGGCCGTCCTCGCCTTCGCCGAGCTCCTTCTGGATCGCCTTCATCTGCTCGTTGAGGTAGTATTCGCGCTGCGTCTTCTCCATCTGGCGCTTGACGCGCGAGCGGATGCGCTTCTCCACCTGCAGGACGGAGATTTCGGCTTCCATGAAGCCCATCGCCTTTTCCAGCCGCTCCTTGACCGAGAGCGTGGCCAGCATTTCCTGCTTTTCAGGAATCTTGATGGCGAGATGCGAGGCAACCGTATCGGCGAGCTTGGAATAGTCGTCGATCTGGCTGGCAGCGCCCACCACTTCGGGCGAGATCTTCTTGTTCAGCTTGACGTAGTTCTCGAAGTCGGTGACGACCGAGCGGGCCAACGCCTCGACCTCGACCTCTTCCTCTTCCGGCTCGACCAACGCCGTGGCGCGGGCTTCGTGGAAGTCGGGACGGTCGGTGAAGGAGACGATTTTCGCACGCGAAGCGCCCTCGACCAGAACCTTGACGGTGCCGTCGGGCAGCTTCAGCAATTGCAGCACATTGGCGAGCGTGCCGATGTCGAAGATGGCATCGGGCTCGGGATCGTCATCGGCGGCATTCATCTGGGTGGCAAGCAGGATCTGCTTCTCCTGACCCATCACCTCTTCCAGCGCCTTGATCGACTTTTCGCGCCCGACAAAGAGCGGAACGATCATGTGCGGAAACACCACGATGTCGCGCAGTGGGAGGACTGCGAAGACGCCGTCGCTGGGAGCCTTGGATATTTTGGCCATTGTCCAACCTTTCATGTCGCGGCCACCATCAGGCCAACCGCGAATCTTATATTAACGACCGGGGATCGTTCCGCCTACCACCGTTTGTGACGGGAGTTTTACAGCACAGAATTCGGCACCTCGGCCTTCCAGTGTTAGGTGGATGCACGCGGGGCAAAGATCAAGAGTTAACATCGCCTGCAAATCCACTCCATCGACGAGGTCGGGTGCCCCTCACAGCAAAACGGCGCCGCAACGGCGCCGTTCCACAAAAATATGGGGTCAGTTGCCATGTCAGGCGCTGACATTGCCCTTCTTTTCCTTCTGTTCGGAGTAGATGTAGAGCGGCCGGGCACTGCCGGTCACCACTTCCTCCGAAATCACCACTTCGCGCACGCCTTCGAGCGCGGGCAGTTCGAACATGGTGTCGAGCAGGATCGCTTCCATGATCGAACGCAGGCCGCGGGCCCCGGTCTTGCGTTCGATGGCGCGCTTGGCGATCGCCGACAGCGCATTCTCGTGGAAGGTCAGGTCGACATTCTCCATCTCGAACAGCCGCTGATACTGCTTGACCAGCGCGTTCTTCGGCTCGGTCAGGATCTGGATTAGCGCCGGCTCGTCGAGGTCCTCAAGCGTCGCCAGCACCGGCAGACGGCCGACGAACTCGGGGATGAGGCCGAATTTCAGCAGATCCTCGGGCTCGACCAGGCGGAAAACATCGCCAGTGCGACGATCCTCCGGCGAAGCGACGATGGCGCCGAAGCCGATCGAGGTCTTTCTACCGCGATCCGAGATGATCTTGTCCAGCCCAGCGAAAGCGCCGCCGCAGATGAACAGGATGTTGGCGGTGTCGACCTGCAGGAATTCCTGCTGCGGATGTTTCCTGCCGCCCTGCGGCGGAACGGAGGCGACGGTGCCTTCCATGATCTTCAGCAGTGCCTGCTGCACGCCCTCGCCCGACACGTCGCGGGTGATCGAGGGATTGTCGGACTTGCGCGAAATCTTGTCGATCTCGTCGATGTAGACGATGCCGCGCTGGGCGCGTTCGACATTGTAGTCGGCCGACTGCAGCAGCTTCAGGATGATGTTCTCGACGTCCTCGCCGACATAGCCGGCTTCGGTCAGCGTCGTTGCGTCAGCCATGGTGAAGGGCACGTCGATGATGCGGGCCAGCGTCTGCGCAAGCAGCGTCTTGCCGCAACCGGTCGGGCCGATCAAAAGGATGTTGGACTTGGCCAACTCGACATCGTTGTTCTTGCCGGCATGCGCCAGGCGCTTGTAGTGGTTGTGGACCGCCACCGACAGCACGCGCTTGGCGTAGGGCTGGCCGATGACATAGTCGTCGAGAACCTTGAGGATCTCCTGCGGTGTCGGCACGCCCTCGCGCGACTTCACCATCGAGGTCTTGTTCTCCTCGCGGATGATGTCCATGCAGAGTTCGACGCATTCGTCGCAGATGAAGACCGTCGGACCGGCGATCAGCTTGCGCACCTCATGCTGGCTTTTGCCGCAAAACGAGCAATAAAGCGTGTTCTTCGAGTCACCGCTGTTGTTGCCGACCTTGCTCATTTTCCTGTCCTTTCATCGCCGCCCGCCGATGGTCTGGCTGAAAGGGCGCATATTCTATCTATCGCGGGAATCCGCCGCCGCCAGTGTCCCGGCTCCCGCAACGTATTCCGTACGAAACACAAATCAGAAAACGTGGCAATGATTCGCAGCAACCCTACACAAAGCTAAGCCGTCGAAAATCAACATAGCCTTAACGTAGGCAATCTCGACCGTCGAGGGAACAGCCAATTGTGGCCGAAATGCCGCAAGACGCGCCAAAAGCGCGTGATGGTGCCATCCAACTGCCACCCAGCCCTTATGCCACAGCGCCTTCCGCCGGCTCGCGCGACGAAATGACCTTGTCGATGAGGCCGAAATCCTTGGCTTCGTCGGCGGTCATGAAATGGTCGCGGTCGAGCGTGCGTTCAATCTCCTCGTAGGTCTTGCCGGTGTGCTTGACATAGACCTCGTTGAGACGGCGCTTCAGCTTGACGATATCCATGGCGTGGCGCTCGATGTCGGAGGCCTGGCCCTGGAAGCCGCCCGACGGCTGGTGGACCATGATGCGGGCGTTCGGCGTGGCGAAGCGCATGTCCTTATGGCCGGCGGTCAGCAGCAGCGAGCCCATCGAGGCCGCCTGGCCGATGCAGAGCGTCGACACGGCCGGCTTGATGAACTGCATGGTGTCGTAGATCGCCATGCCCGAGGTGACGACGCCACCCGGCGAATTGATGTAGAGGTTGATTTCCTTCTTCGGATTCTCGGCTTCGAGGAACAAAAGCTGCGCGCAGACCAGCGTCGCCATGCCGTCCTCGACCGGACCGGTGATGAAAATGATGCGCTCCTTGAGGAGGCGCGAGAAAATGTCGTAGGCCCGCTCGCCGCGATTGGTCTGTTCGACCACCATCGGAACGAGGTTCATGTAGGTTTCGACGGGGTTCTTCATCAGATATCTCTTATCTCGCGGTGGGATTCCGGCGCCGCCGGCAGATCGGGCAGAATCGGGACTGGATCGTTGTTCCGTAGATAGGATGCCGGCTCATCCTTGTGCAAGGCCGACCCGTCCTAGCCATCTGGGTAAGTCGAATCAAGCTTTACGGCCAAGGATTCACGTCGCCGGACGCCTGCGCCGGTCTGCGGCAGCAGGTACCGATCCGCAGCGTAGCAGTTTCTTAACCGCGTCACTTAACGAAATGCGCCGAAACCGCTTTTCTCCGGGGCCGCTTCCCCTACAATTCAACGTTGAACTTGTGCCTGCAGTTCAAACAGGGGGAGTGTCATGTTCAGGAGAAGCGCATCCTTCGCCATTGCCGGGCTGACCATGCTCGGCACGATTTCACAGTCGGCGGCCGGCGGACGCGCCGTGGAATGCTACGAACCGGTCCGAACGCCGGCCGTTTACGACACGGTCTATGAGGATGTGATGGTCAGCCCACCCGGCCAGCAGGTCGACTACACCCCACCCATCTACGGCACGCGCGAACGCGTGGTGATGACCGTTCCGGCACAGGTGAGCTACGAGGTCGTGCCCGCCATCACCCGCACCGTCTACCACACGGTTCAAGTCGACGACGGCGGCTACTCCTGGGAGTGGCGCGTCATCCATGGCCGCCGGGTGCTGTGCAAGACTTGGCACAAGGCCCGTTATGAACGCGTCGCCGAGACGGTGGTGATCCAGCCGGCGCGGACGAGACGTGTCGTCATTCCGGCGCAATACGACCGGATTGCCGAGGAAGTGCTGATACAGCCGGAACAAAGGCGTATTATCGATGTCCCTGCCTCCTACCAGACCGTCGCGCGGCGCGTGGTGGTCAGGGAAGGCTCGTCAGGCTGGCGGCGCGTGCATATTCCCAGGCATTGCCAGGATTAATCCAGGTTCGGCGGACGCTCAGGCCACCTCTGCCCGCAACCATCGCTTCAGGCCAGCGACATCGCCATCACCGACGGCCGCAGCAACGCGCCTGCCGACCGCAGCGCCGAATTTGTAGCCGTGGCCGGAGCAGGCCGAGACGATCAGGCACTTGCCCTTCTCGTGCGCCATGAATTTCTCGTCGGCGGTGAAGGTGTAGGCGCAGGTGACCACTTCGGTCACCTCATACTCCTCGATGCGGGCGATCGGCGGCGAAAACAGGTTGCGGATCGCCTCGCCCTCGCCCGATACCGGGTCGCGGTTCCAATCGGCGTCGCTGGTCGGTACCCTGTGCAAACCTGACCCGAATTTCATGCCGGCGCCGCCGGAGGGCGGGATCACGTAGCCGTCGACAGCACCGCCGACATCGAGGACGACGGGTGCCGCCTCCCAGGCCGCCTTCAAGTCGGCCGGCGGTTCGACATAGGCAAGCGCGGTCCGATAGGTCTTCAGCTCACCGTCCAGTTCCGGAAACAGTTTCAGCACCCAGGCGCCGGCAGCGATGACGATGCGATCGGCCTGCATGGTTTCACCACTGTCGAGCACAATATGGCCGGCCTCGGCATCGACCTCCGTCACCTTACTGTGCTCGTAGACGTTAGCGCCTTTGGCGCGCAGCCACTTTGCGAGGCCGGAGGCGATCTTGCGGCAATGCAGCGCGCCGCCTTCGGTCGAAAAATAGGCATAGCGGAACGACCCGGCTTGCAAAAACGGCCAGCGCTTCACGGCTGCGTCCGGTTCCAGCAATTCAAAAGGGAAATTCCCCTCTTCCAGACCCACGCGGTACTCTGCTGCCTCGTCGCCCGGCTCACGCGAAATGCAGACGAACCCGCGCGCATCGAGGTGGCTTTCGCCGAGATCGGCCCACATCTCGTCCCAGGCCTGATAGGCCTCGGTGATCAGCCGGCCATACCCGCTTCCGGCGCGATAGGCGCGGCGGATGACGCGATGGTGGTCGCCCGACGCCGCCAGCGGATTGGGAATCGGCCCCTGTTCGACGATCGAGACTTTGTGGCCCGCCTTGACCAGCGACCATGCCGTGGAGAGACCGGCAATACCCGCGCCGACAACGATCACATTCATCCGCTTAGACCTTCCGCAGCCGCACCCGTTGCTCAACTCGTGGGTACCGCGCGCCAACATACGGTCTGGAAACGGGCTGGCAAGCCGCGCTATGGGTCTGGCATGACCAAATTGACACTCCCTTACATCGCCTTTGATCCAGCCACCCGCCAGCTGCGGCTCGACCCGCACGAGCCTGCATTCTTCCTCAACCCGTACAAGGCTTATGCGTTCCTGCATGGCATCTCGAACGCGTTTTACTGGGAGGAATTCGGCTTCTGGTGCTTTGGCGGCTTCGACGATGTCAACCGGCTGCTGCGCGACCGCCGCTTCGGCCGCCAGAACCCGGCCGGCATTCCCGACAGTCGCGGCATCGGTCGGGACCGAAGCCATCTCAAGGCGTTCGACGGCATCGAAGCCAATTCCATGCTCGAGCTGGAACCACCGGTGCACACGCGGCTGAGGACACTGGTCAACCGTGCCTTCGTCTCGCGCCAGGTCGAACGACTGCGGCCGCGTGTCGAAGTGCTCGCCAACGAGTTGATCGACCGCTTTGATCCGACCGGCCCCGTCGACCTTTTGCCCGCCTTCGCGGCGCCCTTGCCGATCACCATCATCGCCGAAATGCTTGGCGTGCCGGTCGAGATGGGGCCGCAACTGCTCGACTGGTCACATCAGATGGTCGCCATGTACATCCATGGCCGCACGCGTGAAACCGAAGAGACGGCCAATCGCGCCGCGAGCGAATTTGCCGATTTCCTGCGTGGCTACGTCACCGAGCGCCGCAACAACCCCGGCGACGACCTGCTGTCGCTGCTGATTTCGGCGCAGGAGGACGGCCAGAAACTGTCCGAGGATGAGATGGTGTCCTCGGCCATCCTGCTGCTCAATGCCGGCCATGAAGCGACCGTACACCAGACCGGCAACGCGGTGCGCTCGATCCTGGCGCAAGACGGCGATCCGCGACGCTTCTTCACCTCGGCGGAAGCGACCGCGGCAACGGTCGAGGAATGCCTGCGCTTCGACGCGCCGCTGCACATGTTCACCCGCTACGCCTACCAGGAGATCGAAATTGCGCCCGGCACCGTCGTGCAGCCGGGCCAGACGATCGGGCTTTTGCTCGGCATGGCCAATCATGATCCGCGCGCCTTTGCCGAACCGCAGGCCTTCCGGCCGGATCGGATCGACCAGAAGAACGTGTCCTTCGGTGCCGGCATCCATTTCTGCATCGGCGCGCCGCTTGCGCGGCTCGAACTGCAGGTGTCTCTGAAGACTTTGTTCGAACGGCACCCGCAACTGCATCTTGCCGAACAGCCCCGCTTCCGCGACACTTACCACTTCCATGGGCTGGAAACGCTCGCCGTCGGCTTCTGAACGACCGCGGGCCCGGGGCTACGCGATGAAACTGTTTTCGAGACCGGCGACGGCGTTCGCGTTGGCACTTTTATGCGCCTGCCTTGGGGCGGCGCGTGCCCAGCAACAGCCCGAAAACATCCCGCGGGAAAACAGCGATGCCGTCGCCAGGGCCATGGCTGCCCGCCTGCTCGAACGCCAGACCGGCGCGGCTGTGCCGGCGGACAGGTTTTGGGCGTATGAGGCCGACTTCAACCTCGACGGCCTGTCGGAAATCTACGCCTTCGTCGCGGATCCCGCCTGCGACGGCATGAAATGCGGGCTTTTCCTGTTCGTGCTGGAGGGCGAAAGCTACCGTGAGGTTCTCGGTGACATTCCGGGTGCGAGGCTGACGCCTCCAGACAAGGTCGCGCTTGGTGCTTTCAAGCGCAATGGCTTTTTCGACCTGCAACTCGACCAAAGGCTGTTCGGCTGGACGGGCGACCACTACGCGGATGTATCGACCTTCCCCGCCACGTCGCTCGACGGAGCTGTCTTCATCGCGGCCTGCCAAAAAAGCAAGTCCAGCGAACAGCCCGAAGCCGGCGAGGCCGAACGGATTGCCGGCGAATGCCAATGCCAGCTCAACCGGCTTCAGGCGCTCGGCTTCGCGCAAGCCGAGCTTGACCAATATGCCGCCTCTCTGGGCGAAAATTTTGAGTATTCCGGCGGCGGCAAGGAAAAGGCCTGGCAGGCCACGACGGCGCAGGCAAGCGATGTCGCAACCGGTTGCGACGTCGTCAGCGGCAAGAGCCAGTGGCAACCGGCTTACTTCAACCATGGCGACCAGCCGCAGCAGAGGCTCGATTTCGACGGCTTCATCGCCGCCTGCCCGACCCAGGATTTCATCCTGACCAACCACAAGGTCGGCTCGCCGGACCGCGCTCTCAGCCTTTGCGGCTGTCTCGCCCGGGAAATGCCGTCCCAAGGTGTCACCCAGGAAGGACTGGACCTGTTGACGCGATACTATCGCGATGAGATATCCGATGTGGATGTGGAGGCGCAGGACGCCGACGTCCTGGCCTTCCACGACAAGGCGTCGGAAGCGTGCCTCAGCCAGTTTCCGGCGAAGTGATCACAGCTTGATTACATACTCCTTGCGAGTCGTTTCAAGCACTTCCCAGCTGCCCTTGAAGCCCGGCCTCAGCACGAAACTGTCGCCGGACTTGACGGTGCGCGCTTGCCCACCGTCCTCCGCGATCACCGAAACGCCGGACAGGATATGGCAGAACTCCCATTCGTCGTAGACGATGCGCCACTTGCCGGGAGTCGATTCCCAGATGCCGGCATAAAGGCCGCCGTCCCGCTCCTCGACATTCCAGGTGCGGAATTTCGGATCGCCCGTGATCAGGCGATCCGGCGCCGGCGCGCCAGATTCCGGTTCGACGGCTTTGGTATCGACTGCAAGAAACGCGGTCATCAGCAATCACACCTTGGCGAGCGCCTGTTCGAGGTCTGCGACGATGTCGTTGACATCCTCGATGCCGATGGAAAGCCGCACGGTGTCCGGTCCTGCACCAGCCTTGACCTTCTGCTCGTCGGACAGCTGGCGATGCGTGGTCGAGGCGGGGTGAATGACCAGCGATTTGGTGTCACCGACATTGGCCAGATGCGAGAACAGTTCCAGTGCCTCGACGAACTTGACGCCGGCGTCATAGCCGCCCTTGAGGGCGAAGGTGAACACGGCGCCGGCGCCAAGTGGCGAGTACTTCTTCTGCAGCGCATTGTTCTTGTCGCTTGGCAGGCCAGGATAGTTCACCGAGGACACCTTGGGATGGTTGGACAACCAGGCGGCAACCGTCACGGCGTTGTCGCAGTGACGCTGCATGCGCAGCGGCAAGGTTTCGAGGCCAGTCAGGATGAGGAAGGCGTTGAAGGGCGAGATCGCCGGGCCAAGATCGCGCAGGCCGAGCACGCGCGCGGCAATGGCGAAAGCGAAATTACCGAAGGTTTCGTGAAGCACCAAGCCGCCATATTCGGGGCGCGGTTCCGACAGCATCGGGTATTTGCCCGATTTCGACCAGTCGAAGGTGCCGCCATCAACGATGGCACCACCGATCGAATTGCCGTGACCGCCGATGAATTTGGTCAGCGAATGGACGACGATATCGGCGCCGTGCTCGATCGGCCGAATCAAATAGGGCGAGGCCAGCGTGTTGTCGACGATCAGCGGCAATCCGTGCTTACGCGCGATGTCGGCGATCTTTTCGATATCGACAAAGGTGCCGCCCGGATTGGCCAGGCTCTCGATGAAGATCGCCTTGGTCTTGTCATCGATCTGGTTCTCGAAGGTCGAGATGTCGTTGGTGTCAGCCCAGCGCACCTCCCAGCCATAATTCTTGAAGGCGTGGCCGAACTGGTTGATCGAGCCGCCATAGAGCTTGTTGGCGGCGACGAAATTGTCGCCCGGCTGCATCAGATTGTGGAACACGATCACCTGCGCGGCGTGGCCGGATGCGACTGCAAGGGCAGCCGTGCCGCCTTCGAGAGCCGCAACGCGCTCTTCGAGCACCGCCTGGGTCGGGTTCATGATACGGGTGTAGATGTTGCCGAACGCCTTCAGCCCGAACAGCGAGGCGGCGTGATCGGCATCGTCAAAGACGAAGGAGGTCGTCTGATAGATCGGCGTGGCGCGCGCGCCGGTGGCCGGGTCGGGCTTGGCGCCGGCATGGACGGCGAGCGTGTTGAAACCGGGCGAACGGGTCACTGAAACCTCCCTTTGAACCTTCTCGAATTGGCCGGGCATTCTTGGCCAAGGCCGCGCATGAATGTAAAGAAGAAAATACCTTTCGGCGCCAATCCTTCGCTCTCACCGCAGGATAATGCGGCATTTAGCAGAATAATTTTGCGCCTTTGCGTCTTGGCTATTTCTGCCGCACGCCAAAACTCTGAAAACCCTGGCGCATCAGCGGCTTCTTTGACGACAGGACGCCGGAATTGACACCGGTCCAGCCGATCTCGCCGGACAGTTTGCCATATTCGATCTTTGGGCAGCGGTTCATCACCACCTTGATGCCGGCTGCCTCGGCACGCGCGGCCGCGTCGTCATGGCGCACGCCAAGCTGCATCCAGATGACTTTCGGCAAGGGATCGAGCCGTAACACCTCGTCGACAACGCCGGGCACTGCCGTCGCGGCGCGAAAAATGTCCACCATATCGATCGGCCCGGGAACATCGGCGAGGCTGGCATAGGTCATCTGGCCGAGGATTTCCTTGCCGGCCTGGCCAGGATTGATCGGAACCACGGAAAAGCCCTTGGCCAAAAGATATTTCAATACGAAATAGCTTGGCCTGACGTCATTGGCGGACGCACCGACCATGGCGATGGTCTTCACCGAATTGAGGATGCCGCCGATGTAGGTGTTGTCGTAACTATCGTGGTTCATGCCTCGTCCTCATACAACGCCTCGGCGAGAAAACCATCCGGGTCATTGCTGAAATCGCGCAACATGCGGAAGTGGTCGGTATCACGAAAGTCCGCGGGATCGAGCCCGAACCGGCTGATCCGGAACAGCCGCGCGCCGGGACAAGCCATCAACAGCGGCGAGTGCGTCGCCATGATCACTTGCGCGGTGCCCGACTGGTCCATGCGCCGCAGCATCTTCAGCAGTTCGATCTGGCGCGACGGCGACAGCGTGCTCTCGGGCTCGTCGAGGATGTAGATGCCTTGCCGGCGGCAGCGTTCCTCGAAAAAGCGAATAAACCCCTCGCCATGCGACCAGGACAGGAAGTCCGGCGGCGGTGGCTTGAAGGGATCTTCCAGCGCTGCCTGGTCGAGGTAGCGGGCAACGGAATAGAAAGATTCGGCACGAAAGAACCAGCCGGCAGTGACTTTTGGCAGCCAGCGGCCCCTAAACGCGTTCGCCAGTACGGCGCCGCTCTTGTCGATGGCGATGGAATGGTCGACCGGGCGGTAGCCTTTGCCGCCGCCGGCCTCGTCATAGCCGGCCAGCGCGCCAATCGCCTCGATAAGCGTGGATTTACCGGTGCCGTTTTCGCCGACGATGATGGTGATCGGCGTGGTGAATTCGAGTTCGAATTCGCGGCCGCGAAACAGCGGCGGCAGGTTCCAGGGGTATTTTTCCCAGTCCGACACCCGCTCCGGATCGAGCAGGATACGCTTGAGATAGGGCGCCTTGAGCCGTGTCAGCTGCTTGCGGTAGGCCATCACCCAGGCAGCGAAATCGTGCCGTCTTCCGCGATCGGAAAGGCCGGATTGTGCGCCACTTCCCAGACATGGCCGTCGGCGTCGGCGAAATAGCCATACCAGCCGCCCCAGAAGGCGCGACCGGCCGGCTTGACGATGCGGCCGCCGGCCTTTTCCGCCATGGCGAGCACCTCATCGACTTCGGCGTCGGAGCGGGTGTTGTAGGCGAGATAGACGGCGGACGGCGCCTTGGCGAAGGCGAGCCCCGCATCCTCCTCGGCGCTGGCGCGCGGAAACAGGCCAAGAATGGCACCGCCCATCTGGAAGAAAGCGACACCGTCGGTGATGCCGGCATGGCGTTTCAGGCCCATCGCTTCGTAGAAGCGCACAGCACGGTCAAGATCGTCCGTCGCGATCGTGATGATGGAGATGCGCGGTTCCACGATTACTCGTCAGTCCATTCCGGCTTGCGCTTGCCGATGAAGGCGCCGATGCCCTCATCCGCATCGCGCGCCAGCATGTTCTCGACCATGATGCGGCCGGTATAGGCATAGGCATCCGCCAGCCCCATTTCGGCCTGCGCGTAAAATGCTTCCTTGCCGGTCTTGACCACCAAGGATGATTTGGAAGCAATGGTTTGCGCGTATTTGGTGACGATCTGATTCAGGTATTCGCGCGGCACGACACGGTTGACCAGGCCGAAGTCCTTGGCGGTTGCCGCATCGATCGTCTCGCCGGTCAGGAGCATCTCCATCGCCTGCTTGCGCGAGACGTTGCGCGACAGCGCCACCATTGGCGTCGAGCAGAACAGGCCGATATTGACGCCCGGCGTACAGAAGGTCGCCTCATGCGAAGCGATCGCCAGGTCGCAACTCGCGACCAATTGCAGCCCGGCGGCAGTCGCCAGGCCGTCGACTTCGGCAATCACCGGCAATGGATAGCGCACGATCGCCTGCATCAGCGCGGCGCAAGCGGCAAAAGTCTCTTCGAAGAAGGCCTTGCCGCGATCGGCATCGGCACGCCGCGCGGTCATCTCCTTGAGATCATGGCCGGCGCAGAACACTTTTCCCGCCGCCGACAGCACGATCACTCGAACAGCCTTGTCGGCCTTGGCGCGTTCTAGTTCCGCCGTCAGAGCCGCCATCACCGCCAACGACAAAGCGTTGGCGGGTGGATTGGCGATCGTCAGGCGCAGCACGCCCTTGCCCAGTTGTGCGACAACCGGACCTTCAACTGCAGCAGGCTTGATGGCAAGGATTTCGGCCATGGCTAAGGTCTCCACGATTCCGCACGGGCTGGCAGACTATCTAATATCGGATCGGGTTTCATCCAACACCCATCGCTTGCGCCAGGAGGATTGAAGGTGTTGCCAGAAACACTCCGCTGCGCTCATACAGGCCGGGAGCAAAACGAGAGACCGACATGCCCGCGCAGACCAACCTCAAGCCGGTGCTGACGGCAGCGCAAGTCAATGCCCTGATGGCGACTGTGTTTCCGCAACTCAACGAGAGTTCCGCTGCCTATGAGGCGATCGACGTGTTTTCCGGGGGCTGCATCGTACGGCTCAATGCCGATAAGCGGCATCTGCGTCCCGGCGGAACGGTGTCGGGCCCAGCCCTGTTCACGCTGGCCGACATTGGCGGCTATGTCTGCGTGCTCAGCCATGCCGGCCCTGATGCGCTTTCGGTCACCACCAACCTCAATATCAACTTCGTCCGCAAGGCCGAGGCCGGCCCGATCGACGGCCATTGCAGCATCCTGAAGCTGGGAAAGAGCCTGATGGTGTTCGACATCGACATCGTCGCCGGCCCGGACGGGCACACGATCGCGCATGCGACAGGCACCTATTCGATCCCGCCGAAGCGGCCATAACGATTGGACTTCTGGGCAATGTGTATTTATATGCGCATGGGTGATTTTTGGTCGAACGTGACAGCCGCAAGATCGTAAAGCGCCTCAAGGAGGACGGTTTGAGCTGATTTCCGTGCGTGGCTCGCACCATAAATTTCGCAAGGGCGAGATCGTGTTGATCGTTCCATATCCCGAGAAGGATTTGCCAACCGGTACTGCTCGCGCGATCGCCACGCAGGCTGGCTGGATCAGATAGGCTGACGCGTCCTGGAGATCATAATGAAGAACTATTTCGCCTTGGTCGACAAAGATCCCGACAGCGCGTTCGGTATCCGCTTTCCCGACATTCCGGGCTGCTTTTCGGCTGCGGACGTTGCGGAAGACATCGTACCCAACGCAGTTGAAGCTTTGCAATTGTGGGCGGAGGACATGCCCGTTCCAGAACCGTCCAGCCACGAAGCGATCGTCGCCCTCCCCGACATACGCAACGCGCTTGCCGAAGGCGGCTATCTGGTCTCGGTGCCGCTCATCGACAATGACAGCGCCGTGGTCAGGGCGAACGTAACTTTCGAGCGCGGCGTTTTGCGGGCGATCGACGCCGCGGCACGCGAGCGTGGTATTACGCGATCGGCGTTCCTTTCGAGCGCTGCTCGCAGGGAAATCGAAGCAAAGCATTGAGATTGTCCGGGAGCCGGCCACAGATCGATGTGGTAAAATAATACCTTTTGCACAAGTGTCTGTTTTTGTTGAATTTTTCTTGATGGCAGCCCTTTCAATCGCCTTGACGCGGTCACTCCCCTCGCCTATAAGCCCTCACGAAGCAGCGGCCCGCAACGGCCGCCGTTTTGTAATTGGCGCCTCATCGCCAATCCAAGCAACAAGAAACGCCTTCGCTTTGAAGGTCAGAACCGAGAGCAGAAAACATGACAACCTTTTCGCAGAAGCCTGCGGATGTGGTGAAGAAGTGGATCCTGATCGACGCCGAAGGTCTCGTCGTTGGTCGTCTCGCCACTGTCATCGCCAATCATCTTCGCGGCAAGCACAAGCCGACCTTCACCCCGCATGTCGACGACGGCGACAACGTCATCGTCATCAATGCCGACAAGGTGGTGTTCACCGGCAAGAAGTTCACCGACAAGGTCTATTACTGGCACACCGGCCACCCCGGTGGCATCAAGGAGCGCACCGCGCGCCAGCTGCTCGAGGGCCGTTTCCCCGAGCGTGTCGTCGAGAAGGCCGTTGAGCGCATGGTCCCGCGTGGTCCGCTCGGCCGTCGCCAGATGAAGAACCTGCGTGTCTATGCAGGCGCCGAGCATCCGCATGTCGCCCAGCAGCCAGAAGTCCTCGACGTGGCCAAGCTGAATTCCAAGAACAAGAAGGTCGCATAAGATGGCTGAGCTTTCCTCGCTCGCAGAACTGGGCGCCGCCACCGGCAACACCAATACCCAGCCGGCAGCCCCCGTCCACGTCCAGAAGCTCGACAAGTCGGGCCGCGCCTATGCCACCGGCAAGCGCAAGAACGCCATTGCGCGCGTCTGGGTGAAGCCGGGTTCCGGCAAGATCGTCGTCAACGACAAGGAATTCGCGACCTATTTCGCGCGTCCGGTCCTGCAGATGATCCTCAACCAGCCGATCATCGCCTCCAACCGTGCCGGCCAGTACGACATCGTCGCCACCGTCGTCGGCGGCGGCCTTTCCGGCCAGGCCGGTGCGGTTCGTCACGGCATCTCCAAGGCGCTGACCTACTACGAGCCGGCGCTGCGCGCCGTGCTCAAGAAGGGCGGCTTCCTGACCCGCGACAGCCGCGTCGTCGAGCGCAAGAAGTACGGCAAGGCGAAGGCCCGCCGTTCCTTCCAGTTTTCCAAGCGCTAAAGAGCGCTTGGGGCCAAGTTCTCGAAGCGCCAAACGCTTCGCAGTTTCGGACAATCGAAAAGGCCGCCTCCGGGCGGCCTTTTTACATGGCGCATCCCTATCCGGCGGAATGATCTGCGTCGCGGATGAACAGGAATGCGCAGACTGCCGCGAACGGCACGACAAACGCCTGCCCGGCCCAGTCGATCGGCGGCTTCCCGGCAATTCGCGCCGCCTCATGCCCCCTCCCCAATAGCGTATGACAACACTGTAACCGTCCGGGCGCGGCATTCCATAGATGCAAGCCGTGTTGCGCATCCGGAAAATGTCAGGCTCAGCAAATTTGCTGCGGCCTGTCGCGCGCGGCGGCGGCACCATGCTACGAAACAGGGACCGGCCTTTTCGGTCCAAAGGACATTTGGATAGGTAATTCTTAGGGGAGATCTCAGATGTCGTCACCCGAACCGATCAAATTCACCGACGGCGCGGCTTACGAGCGCTTCATGGCTCCCTGGAGCCGATCCGCCGGGGCTTTGTTCCTCGACTGGCTGGCGCCGGACTCCGGACGGGCCTGGGTTGATGTCGGTGCCGGCAACGGCGCGTTCACTGAGCTCATTCTAGCGAAGTCCGCCCCTTCGTCCGTTTGCGCGATCGATCCCTCCGACGCGCAGATTGCGACTGCTCGGCAAAAAATCTCGGCAAAGCAGGTCGAGCTGTCGATTGGCGATGCGATGGCCCTTCCCTACGAAGCCAACCGCTTCGACGTCGCGGTGATGGCGCTGGTGCTGTTCTTCGTCCCCGACCCGCGCAAGGGCGCCTCGGAAATGCTCCGCGTCACCAAGCCCGGCGGCATTGTCGCGTCCTACACCTGGGACGTCATGCGCGGCGGCACCCCTACGCAGCATTTGTGGGAGGAGATGGACGCGATGGGCAAACCGGCCGCACGTCCGCCGAGCGCTGAGGTCTCGCGTTTCGCGGCGCTGAAGGCGCTTTGGGCGGAGCTCGGCATCCGCGATGTCGAGACGCGCGAGCTTGTCGTCGAACGCACCTTCGCTGACTTCGACGATTATTGGCTATCCATGGTCGTGAGCAGCCCGAGCGGAATCGTCGGGAAGCTGTCGGATGCGGAGAGCGCGGAGCTGAAACGCCGGCTAAAGGACAGACTGCCGGCAAGCGCCACGGGAGCGATCACGGTTCACGCCTGGTCGACGGCGATCAAGGGGCGAAAGGCCGCTTAATGCGTGCGGCGCCTTACGTCGCCGCTTTCTTCCTCGCCTTCGGCTTGGCCGGCTTCGGTGCAACCGGCGCTTCCGGCGTGCCCTCGATCGAGGACAGGCGGCCGGACGTGAACGTGTAGATGCCCGCACGCGGGCCGGTCGTCCAGGTGACCACAGCGACGCGCCGACCGGCACCGTCACTGGAGAGATTGACGTTCGAGGGCGCGCCGATGCCGCGCACCACGTCGCATTCGGTGTGGCCGAGCGCGACCGTGCGGTCCATGGCCGCGGGCGCCGTCGTTGATGCATCGGCATCAGTCGGCCCGGGGCGGCTTCCTGACCGCGACAGCCGCGTCGTCGAGCGCAAGAAGTACGGCAAGGCGAAAGCCCGCCGTTCGTTCCAGTTCTGGAAGCGCTAAGAAGCGCTTGGGGCCAAGCTCTCGAAGCGCCAAGCGCTCCGGAGTTTTCGACAATCGAAAAGGCCGCCTGCGGGCGGCCTTTTCGTATGGCGCATCCCTATCAGGCGGAATGGTCGGCGTCGCGGATGAACAGGAAGGCGCAGACTGCCGCGAACGCCGCCGCGAGCGCGGAGGCGAGGAAAGCAATCTGCATGCCCTGGATCGTGCCCAGCGACAAAGCGGAGCCGAACAGCGCGACGCCGATCGCTCCGCCCGACTGGCGCACTGTATTGAGCACGCCCGAGGCTGTTCCCGACATCGCCGTCGGCACGGACGACAACAGCGCCGTGGTCATGGCGGGCACGGCGAGACCGATGCCGATCGGCAGGAACAGCAGCCGCCACAGCAGCGACAGGTAGGACGTATCGGCCTGGATCAGCGCCATCAGGCCGAAACCGACCGCACCAAGAAGCAGGCCGATCGCCATCGGCAAGCGTGAGCCATAGGTTGCTGCGATGCGTCCGGCGGCGACATTCGACACCGTGACCGCCGCCATGAAGGGCAGGAAGGCGAGCCCGGTCATTTCAGGCGAAAAATGCCCTTCCTTCTGGAAGTAGAGGCTGAGCATGAAGATCGTGCCGTAGAGCGTCAGGTTGACCGCCAATCCGACGAGGCTCGTCACCGCCGGGATGCGGCTGGCAAACAGCTTTAGCGGAAACATTGGCGCCTTGCTCCGGCTCTCGACCAACAGGAACAGGCTTCCAGCCACCACCGCCAGGATCAATCCGCCAATGACCGGCAAGGAAATCCAGCCCGACGATCCGGTTTCGATGAAGGCGCCGGTCAGCGAAAACAGCGTCAGCACGACAAGCCCCTGCCCGGCCCAGTCGATCGGCGGCTTCTCGGCTTTGGGAGGCGTTTCCTCCAGGAACCGGTAGGCCATCCAGATGGCGAGAGCGCCGATGGGCAGGTTGACCAGAAAAATGCTGGCCCAGCCGAGCGACGCGACCATGAAGCCGCCAAGCACCGGCCCGGCCGACAGCGCGATGCCGCCCGCCGCCGTCCACAAGCCGACGGCGCGCGCCCGGCGTGGCTTGTCGGACGCATGGGCGCGGTTGAGCAGCGCCAGCGAACACGGCATCAGCAAGGCCGCGCCCGCGCCTTGCACGGCGCGCGCCGCAATCAGCACCCAAGGGCTCTGCGCCAGGCCGCAGACCAGCGACGCAATGCTGAACAATGCCATGCCGCCGACGAACACACGGCGGGCGCCGATCCTGTCGCCGAGCGCGCCGCCGGCGAGCAGCAGCGAGGCGAAGGCCAGCGTGTAGGCATCGACGACCCATTGCAGGCCGCCTATGCCCATCGACAGCGCCGCGCCGATCCTGTTCAGCGCGACATTGACGATGGAGACATCGAGTTGCACCACCACGAAACCAAGACTGGTCGCGGCGACGGTGGCGGCATAGGCGGCGCGGGGCTTGAAAACCATGGTGTCGGGCATGCCCATGGTTAACGGTTTGTCACTGACACCGTTCCGTCAGGAGAGGCCAGCCTGCGACAACTAAGCCGGGACGCCGATCCCGGGCAAATCAATTGATGCTGGCGGTCGCGGCGGGCTCAACGCGTTCGCTCGTCTCGGCATAAGGCACGCGATAGCCGTTCGCTGCCAGCCAGTCGATGGCCGCCTTCGGTTCGTCGGTCTGGATGATGGTGGCGCCACGATCGACCCAGAAACCCCAGGCTTCGCGCGGCAGGCTGGCCTGCACCGCCAGCTCGTCGCCGCGACCGCCGGCCAGAAAACCGCCCGGCTTGTTGACGATGGCGTAGGTGTCGGCCCAGATGTGCCAGTTGCCCCGCACCGCCGCCGCGCGCATGCGCGTGCTGAACAGCGGTCCGCCGGTTGCGGTCAGCGTCTCGGCGCCCGCCCGCCAGTTGATCAGTTCGATGGCGCGCGGCGCAAAAGGGTGGTCGACCGTCTCGGCGAAACCGGCATCATGCACCGCGTCGTCGGCGATGATCGGCATGAACTGGAAGCCGCCGCCGATGGCAGCCATGGCCGATTTGACCGTGGTGATCCGGTTCTGGTTCCAGAGGTTCTCCTTGACGATGACCTGGTCGGCCATGCCGAGATCGCGCGCCACGGCGATCATGCCCGGGAGGTCGCCGACTTCGAGCTTGTTGTCGAGATTGATGAGGATCCGGTCCCTGGTCGCCAGCAACATCTCGCGCAGCGTCGAGACCCTCTCGTCGGTGACGGCGTGCGTGCCCTCGACCACCAGCCTGCAGGCCTTCAGTTCAGCCAGCGTATACTTCACCACCTCGCCCTTGCAGGTCGTGGTGCGGTCGAGCCAGCTGTCATGCATGACGACGAATTCATTGTCCTTCGAGCGCCTGATGTCGACCTCGACGATCTCGGCGCCCATGGCGATCGAGCCTTCGACGGCGGCAAGCGAGTTTTCCGCATAGAGCGTCTTGCCGGCCTGCATGCTGCCGGCCCGGTGCGCGGCCACCATGACATGGTCGCGCCATTGATTGGCATGCTCGAAGCGGTCGAGGATCTGCCTGGCGTGGCTTTCGCCGGCCAGGGCCTGACCCGAGACAGCCGCAAGGGCCGTGGAAAACAGAAGGCTCAGCCAGACGGTCCGCATCGAGAATCGCTCCTTGCCGGATCGAAGCCGGGATAGGCGATGCCCGTGACAGGGAGGTGAACGAAGCCGGCTAGCGGCTTTCGCGAAAAGTGCCCTTCAGATGCGCTTGGAAAGCCTGCGGAACCACGCCATGGCAGGCATTTCGACCAGGCGCCAGGTGATCCAGGACGCGGCAATGGTGGCGACGAGCATGACCACAATCGCCACGGTCCCGGCCCAGCCGGCGCCGAAGCCGGTCACCGGCTGGCCGCGCAGCACGATGTCGCCGACAAGGCCGAGGCCGAGCTTGCGCTCGACGAGCCCGGCAACGTTGATCAGGCGCGCCTGGACGAAGCTGTGGACCATGTAGATCGAATAGGACAGCGCGCCAAGCGTCAGCATGAACGGCGTCCGCAGCAAGGCACTGATCCAGCCGCCCTCGTGAGCGAAGAGAAACAGCGCCAGCACAAACACAAGGGGTGCCGCGATGCCGAAATCATTGCTGCCAGCCACTGAGACAAAAAGTACGATCACCGCCACCATGACAATTTCGGCAAGGGTCCAGCTCAGCCGTGGGCCGTTCCTGGCGAGGAGGTGTCGCGCGCCTGCAATGGAATCATGCTGAAACCAGGCCAGCAGGGCGCCGAGCGAAAAGCCGTAGAGGCAGCGGATGAAGCCGAAATCGTAGGACACATCCATATGATGCGTGGAGAAGCCGAGCAGGAACAGCGGCGCGGTGACGGCTGCGGCAACGAACCAAACCCAGGCGCGCGCGCCGGCGATGAAGACCACGCCCGCGAACAGGAGATAGGCGAAGAACTCCGCCGAAATGCTCCAGCTCGGCGCATTCCAGGTCAGATGATCCTCGAAACCCATCCCTTGCAGCAGAAGCAGGTTGGCGAGCAGACTCTTCAGATCGAAACCGCCGGTGAAGGGGGCAGCGCCGGTGCCGTGCAGTTGCGGCAGCATCAGGCGCAGCAGTTCGAAACCCGCAAAGGCGGCGAGCATGAAGAGATGCAGCGGATAGATGCGGCCGAAACGCACCAGGGCGAAGCGGGCGACCTGGTCAGGCTGGTTCAGCCTGTCGCCGTAGCTGCTGGCGATGACAAAGCCGGAAAGGACGAAGAAGAAGTCGACGAAAAGGTAGGACGAACCGACGAATCTGCTCTGCGAAATCGGGGAAGCGGTCGGGAAATGGAACAGCGCCACCAGCAGGGCGCAGATGCCGCGCCACGAATCAAGAACCTGGAAGCGCTCGCCTGCTATCGTGCCGGCATGGGTCGACACCATGGCATCGGACGGACTAAGAAACGCGGCCTGCGTCATGATGATACAAATCCTGTCTTGCCGTGGCACCCGGGCGGCGCGATTTCGTCTCGCCAAGCTGTGACTGGCATCTTCCGTGCCGGTTCTGTAGTTGTTGCACCCCGATGAAAACGAGGACCAGTAATGGCGACCAAGAACATCGACCATGCCTTCACCGCCCGCTCCAAAACGGGCGGTGCCCTTGAGCCGACCTATTCCGGCGCGCTGTCGTTCATGCGGCGCAAATACACCAAGGACGTGAAGGGCGCCGATGCGGTGGTGTGGGGCATTCCTTTCGACGCCGCCGTCACCAACCGGCCCGGCGCCCGTTTCGGGCCGCAGGCTATACGCCGCGCCTCGGCGATCCTCGACAATGACCCGCAATACCCGTTCTCGCGCGATCTGTTCGAACATCTCGCCGTGGTCGACTATGGCGATTGCCTGCTGGATTCGGGCAATCATCAGAAGACGCCCGGCACGATCGAGCGCGAAGCGGCCAAGATCCTGAAGTCAGGCGCTTTCCTTTTGACGCTCGGCGGCGATCATTTTGTCACCTGGCCGCTGCTCAAGGCGCATGCCGCCATCCATGGGCCGCTCGCTTTGGTGCAGTTCGACGCGCATCAGGACACGTGGGAAGATGACGGCAAGCGCATCGACCACGGATCCTTCGTCGGTCGCGCGGTCAAGGAAGGCATCATCGATCCCGATCGGTCGATCCAGATCGGCATCCGGACGCACGCGCCCGACACGTTCGGCATCAAGATCCTCTACGGCCACGAAATCGAGGAGATGCGCGCGTCCGACATCGCTTATGCCATCGTCGACCGCACCGGCGGCAAGAAGACGTACCTGACCTTCGACATCGACTGCCTCGACCCGGCCTATGCACCGGGAACCGGTACGCCGGTGGCCGGAGGACCGTCGTCGGCGAAGATCCTGTCGACGCTGCGGCAGCTCAACCAGATCGATATTGTCGGCGCCGATGTCGTGGAGGTTGCGCCGGCCTATGATCACGCCGATATAACGGCGATCGCCGGCTCGATGGTGGCCATGCAGTATCTCGGCCTGCTGGCGGAGCGAAAGGCACGGCAGGTAGAGATGAACAACGGCAACAACAATGGTGCCGCGATGAATCACGGTCACGGCATATAGTGTTGAAATATCAGGGAATTTGATCAGGTCATGAAACCGAAAATCTTCATCGACGGCGAGCACGGCACCACCGGCCTGCAAATCCGGGCGCTGCTTGCCGAGCGTGGCGACCTGGAGATCATTTCCATTCCCACCGAGCGCCGCAAGGAAACGGCGGCGCGCGCCGAATTCCTCAATGCCGCCGATGTCGCGATCCTGTGCCTGCCGGACGATGCGGCGAAGGAGAGTGTTTCGCTGATCGCCAACGACACCACCAAGGTCATCGATGCATCGACCGCGCATCGCGTCGCCGAAGGCTGGGCCTATGGCTTCGCCGAAATGGACAAGGATCAGGCGAAGACCATCGCCTCGGCCAAGCGCATCGCCAATCCCGGCTGCTGGCCGCAAGGACCGATCGCAACGCTGCGGCCGCTGGTCACCGCCGGGCTGTTGCCTGCCGATTTCCCGATCACCGTCAACGGTATTTCGGGCTATTCGGGCGGCGGACGCCCGATGATCGAGGATTATGTCGCCAAGGGCGAGGACGCCTCGGAGTTCCTGCCCTATGGCCTCACCCTGCAGCACAAGCATGTGCCGGAGCTGCGGGCCTATGCGAAGCTGTCGCATGATCCGATCATGCAGCCTGCGGTCGGCAATTTCGCGCAAGGGATGATCACCGTGGTGCCGCTGCAGCTTGGCAGCCTCGACCATGTGCCGACGGGTGCGGAGCTTCATGCCGCCATTGCCGACCATTTCGCCGCCATCAAGGGCGGCGTGGTCGAGGTGGCGCCCTATGCGCATCTGGAGCGCATGCCGGACATCGATCCCGAGATCTACAACGGCACCAACCGCATGAAGGTCTATGTCTTTGCCAACGACAAACGCGCGCAAGCGCTGCTGCTGGCAGTCTACGACAATCTCGGCAAGGGTGCCTCCGGCGCCGCCGTCCAGAACATGGACCTGATGCTCGGGCTCTGATGGACGCCCCAGCCTTCCCAGCGCGCTGGAAGATCAGCGCGCCCGAACTGATTGCCGAGACGTTTTCGAGCCGCATCTACTGTCGATCGCCGAGACTATCCGGGCGGTGTGGGCGAGTTTCTGATCAAGCGAGGGTGTTGGTAAACACTTATTAACCATGTTGGACTACTGAGATGTCCTGGCTCCTACTCAAGGATTCGTCATGGTCAGCGCGATCTCGGGCTCCTCCCAGGCAACCCAGTATTCCTCGTCCAGTTCCTCGAGCAATGCAGACCAGGAGGCCGCTCTCCAAAAGCAGATCCAGGACCTGCAGGATCAGGCCAAGGCGATCAAGGATCAGGTTCAGGCCGCGCAATTGCAGCAGGATATCGCCGTGGCCCAGGCCAGGCTCGATGCACTCCGGGCCGCCGACGCCGCCAAGGCAGCCAAAGCCGATCAGGGCCAATCCGCACCATCCGCCGCTGCATTGCGCCAGGCTGAATTCGACGGCCAGAAAACCACGCAGTCCAACGAATTCTGGATGTGACCAGCCGACCGGCTCGGTATCAGCTCCTGACCGAGATCTGGTGCGGCAGGGGGTAAGCGCCCTTAGTGCCGCGCCAATGCGCGGCGGCGAAGCCCAGCACGATCAGTGCAAACCCCTGATGGGTGAGCGCCATATGCAGGGGCACATGCATCAGCAGCGTGCCGATGCCGATCGAGGCCTGCACCAGCACCAGCACAAACAGCAATGTCGCGCGGCGGGCATGGGTTGAGCCTGGCAGCCGCCGACGCGTGGCGATCATGTGCCAGAGCGCGACTGCGAAGACCGTATAGGCGCCGAGCCGGTGGACGAACTGCACCGTCTTCGGGCTCTCGAAGAAATTGCGCCATGCCGGCTCGAGGATCAGCAGATCGCCGGGGATGATCTTGCCGTCCATCAGCGGCCAGGTGTTGTAGCTCAGACCGGCATCAAGCCCGGCGACCAGCCCGCCGAGATAGATCTGGATCAGTGCCAGTAGCACGATTAAGCCGGCCATACGCTGTGTCGAACGATCGGCGGCCGGCTCGGAATGCGGCGCCAGCCCACGGGCGACGACCATGGTGGCGGTGAAGATCAGCGCCGCCAGCGTCAAATGCGTCGCCAGCCGGTACTGGCTGACGGAGACCCGGTCGACCAGGCCGGAGGCCACCATCCACCAGCCGATGGCGCCCTGCAGGCCACCGAGAAGCAGAATGCCGACCAGCTTTGGTCCAAGGCCGCGCTCGATGCGGCGCGTTACCCAGAAGACCAGCAGCGGCAAGGCGAAAACCAGGCCGACGCTGCGCGCCAGCAGACGGTGCGCCCATTCCCACCAGAAGATCGACTTGAACGCCTCGATGCTCATGCCCTTGTTGAGCTCGGTGTATTGCGGGATCTGCTGGTAGCGCTGGAATTCCTCTTGCCACTCGGCATCGTTCAGCGGCGGAATGACGCCATGGATCGGCTGCCATTCGGTGATGGAAAGACCGGACTCGGTAAGCCGCGTGGCGCCACCGACCAGCACCAGCGCAAACAGCACCAGAAGCACGACATAGAGCCAGCCGCGCACGAGTGCGCGGTTGTGCAGGTCGCGGTCGCGGGCGACGTATGGCGCGGCGGCTGATATGGCAGCCATGATCTTGTCCCGTCCGGTTGAGGTGGCGGATTGGTGAACCATCGCACCGGTGCTGGCAAGACCGTGCAGCGCGGCACGCCGTCGCGCCTGATGTCGCGGGTTGCACGTGTCTTGTGTTCGGCCTAAGCGATAGCCATCAACGAGGCCGAGCCATGCCCATTCGCCTGAAAAAGCTGATCGGAATGTTCCTGCTGGTGGCACTGGTCATCATCTATGCGCTGGTCGCATCGATCTTCGCGGTGGCGCGGCTGTCGGAGTCAGGCGCGCTGGTGCAATTCCTGTTCTTCCTGTTCAGCGGCCTGCTCTGGGTGCTGCCGGCGATGGGCATCATCAAATGGCTGATGCTGGAGCCGCGGGTGAAGCGCTAAGCTCCGTCGGGCAACTCGTCAGATGGTGACCACCATCTTGCCGGCATTGGCGAGCGGCGTCGTCACACCGGACAGCATGGTGCGGATATGGGCGAGGTTCTGGTAGCGGCCATTGATAGAAATGCGCGGCAAGGCCTGCAGGAAGCCGGCATGTTCGGCGCGCAGCACGCCATGGCGGGTCGTCACGGCGGAGGCATAGCCGGCATCACGGACAAAGCCGACTTCGCGGCAGCCGACAGCGCTGGCATAGCCATAGGGATAGGCGAAATGGCGCGGCTCCCTGCCAAGCTCGGCACGCAACATGTCCCTTACAGCGCCGATCTCGTGGCGCGCATCGGCCTCGGAAAGCCGCTTCAGATTGCTGTGGTTGATCGTATGGGCGCCGATGGTCACCAGCGGATGAGCGGCAACACTGCGGATCTCATCCCAGTTCATCAGTGTCCGCAGCCGCGAGGCGTCCGCGTCGACGCCGTTTGAGGCGGCCAGATCGCGTAGTACGGTCCGCAAATCTTCCTCGCGAACCTCCGTTGTGAGGTAGGCGTGCAGCCGGGCTATCGCCTGATTTTTCCTGGCGGGGGTCGCGCAATCGATCGCGGTTGGACCGTTCGAGGTTGCCAGGGTCAGGCGATTGGAGGCATTGACGATGTCCTCGGCCACATCCCACCACAGATCGGCGGTGCCATCGATCAGGCCGGGCGCGACATAGATGGTGATCGGCGCGCCGTGCTTTTCCAGCACCGGCAGGGCCTCGGTCATGTTGTCACGATAGGCATCGTCGGCGGTGATGGTGGCGAAGCGGCCGCCCTTGCCGCCTGCCTTGATGCGCTCCACGGCCTCGTCCATCGACACGAAGGCATAGCCGTCCGCCTTCATGTCGGCGAGCACCGCGTCGAGGAAACTGGGCGCGATGTTCAGATGACGGTTGACGCTGTTCGGCTTTTCCGGTGTCGCCGTCACGCGGTGCAGCATCAGGATGGCGCCGATGCCGCCGACAAACGGCCTGGCGAGCGGTGCGAGGCCGGTATAGCGGGCGAAATTGAGCGCCAGTTTCCGGATTGCCTCCCCACCGTCGATCATTCATTCACCTTTTGCGCCTAGGCTGATCCAAGCACGGAACACGCCTGAGCGCTCCCCCAAATCGGGATCAATACGCCTTAAGGATTGAGGTATGGTTGACGCAATGGCGTCATTTGACGGCAATCGGCTCGCGGCCACCGAGGCTTCGCCGCGTGCCCTGCCGAAGGATGCAGCGCAGCTGTCGGTTTCCGTTGCCGCGGCCGAAGGGCTCAAGGCCTATGCAGGGTTTTGCAGCTCCGCGCTCTATGCGCCGGCTCAGGGCGCGATATGGAGCCTGAACTGGGCCGCGCAACTCAAACCCGATCTGCTCGTCGCAACGCTCTCTCTCGAAGGCAAGCCGGTCTTCGCGTTGGCGCTGGAGGTCGTAAGCCAGGGGCCGTTCCGGATTGCCCGTTTCATGGGCGGCCGCCACGCCAACGGCAATTTCGCAGCGGCCGACCCGCAATGGCTGGCCAGGCCTGACATCACGGCCATCCGCTCGATGTTTGCCGCCATCGCCAGAGTCCGCCCCGACATCGATCTCATCGCATTGGAACGATTGCTGCCCGATCTCGACGGCATCGCCAATCCGCTCGCATCGCTTGACCATTTCGCCAGTCCCAATCTTTCGCTGGCCGTCGACCTTGCGGGTGGCTTCGATGCGCTGCTGCTGCGCGCCAGCGGCAAGCGCAAACGCAAGAAGCATCGTTCGCAGACGAGGAAATTCGAGGCAGTCGGCAGCCATCGGCGCATCGAGGCACGCACACCGGACGAGGTGGACAGGTTGCTCGACGCCTTCTTCGAGATGAAGGAGCAGCGCTTTCGCAAGATGGGCATTGCCAATGTCTTCGGCGACGATCAGACACGCGCCTTTTTCCGGGGGCTGTTCGCGCAAGCTCTGGCCGAGGACACGCCCTCTTTCGTGTTGCACGGCTTGGAGGTTGCCGGCAAGCTGCGCGCCGTCACCGGGTCGAGCCGTTCGGGCAAGCGCCTGATCTGTGAGTTCGGCGCGATCGCCGAGGACGATCTCGCGCACAGCAGTCCCGGCGATTTCCTGTTCTTCGACAACATCCAGGAAGCCTGCGAGAACGGCTTTGCCGTCTATGATTTCTCCGTCGGCGACGAGCCCTACAAGCGGCAGTGGTGCGATATCGAAACCCGGCATTTCGAGGTGCTGGTGCCGCTGACGCTGAAGGGCCGCGCCCTGGCGCAGACGCTTCGACAGGGCGCGCGGCTGAAGGCCTTCGTCAAGAACAGCCCGACCATCTGGAAGCTGACCAAGATGCTGCGCCGCAAGGCAGCCGGACAGGCTGCACCCACAACCGGCGAGGACGAAAACTAGCGGTCAGAAATTGAGAGCTTCGCGAAGCGCCGGGCCGGCCCTGACGCGCAGATCAAGATCGGCCTCGATGTGATCGATGTGGTGCAGCATCAAGCGGCTTGCCCGCTCGCAATCGCTGCTCTCCAGCGCGCCGACAATTTCCGTGTGCTCGCTGTGCCCGCAGGCTGACACGCCGGACCGTCCGTAAAGCGCAATGACAAGCGAGGAGCGCGCAACCAGCTCCTCCATGAAGCGCTGCAGGATGGCATTGCCGGCGACGGAGGCGAGCAGCAGATGGAAATCGCCGGACGCCTTGATTTCGGAACGCCGCGCGGTCGGACCGCGCTCGGCGATGAAGCGGCCCTCCTCGTCGAGTTGCGCCTTGAAGGCGACGATGTCGGCTGATGTGACCCGCCCGCAGGCGGCAATGGCAATGCCGGGTTCGATCAACCGGCGCGAGGCGAAGACCTGGCGGGCCACCTCGGGCGACGGGTTGGCGACGAAGGCGCCGCGGTTGCGCTCGGTGCGCACCAGGCCTTCGAAGGACAGCATCCGCAAGGCCGCGCGAGCGACAGTCCGCGACACGTCAAACAGCGTGCCGACCTCGCCTTCCGACAGCTTGGTGCCTGGCGCCAGCCGACGGTCGACGATGGCGTCGCGCAGATTGTCGCGGATCGCTTGAGCGCGATCCTGATTGGCGCTGTCGGCGGCGGAATAGATCTGATCGGCGATATTCATGGCGATGGTGTTCCCGCCCTCTTCTAACGCGACTCGTCCTCCCCGCACGAGAGGCAAAGTGAACACGAAGCCAAAAAAGATTGCATACGATTCTTGTGCAGATCGCGCACAATCGCTCATTATTTGTGCAATGCTCAAGGCGGCCTTCCGGATAGGCAGCAGCCGGAAATTCTAATTCTTTAGACAATTCAACTGCTTGGCCCATCACCCCGATATTGGCACGCATGATGCATTGGTTAATGCGACCAAACCGGGAAGCCTGAATGTCCAAAGCCGCCGAGATCGACATCGTGTCCGTTTCGAAAGTCTATGGAACGACGACCGCCGTCGAGGATATCAGCCTGAAGATACCGGCGGGCACTTATTGCTGTCTGCTCGGCCCCTCCGGCTGCGGCAAGACCTCGACGCTGCGCATGATCGCCGGCCACGAAAGCATCTCGTCCGGTGACGTCCGACTCGGCAACACCGTCGTCACCGACCTGCCGCCGGCCAAGCGCGGCACCGCGATGATGTTCCAGTCCTATGCGCTTTTCCCGCATCTCGACCTTATCGACAATGTCGCCTTCAGCCTGAAGATGAAGGGCGTCGACAAGGAGAAGCGCCGGGCCAAGGCGCTCGACATGCTGAAACTGATGCAGATGGAGGCCTATGCGACGCGCCGGCCCGCGCAGCTTTCCGGCGGCCAGCAGCAGCGCGTCGCGCTGGCCCGCGCCCTGATCACCGATCCCGAGGCGCTGCTGCTCGACGAGCCGCTGTCGGCGCTCGACCCGTTCCTGAAGATCCGCATGCGCGCCGAGCTGAAGAAATTGCAGACCTCTCTCGGCATCACCTTCGTCCACGTCACCCACAGCCAGGAGGAGGCAATGGCCTTGGCGGACCTGATCGTGGTGATGAATGACGGCCGCATCGAACAGGCGGCACCGCCGCGCGACGTGTTCGAGCGCCCGGCCACGGCCTTCGTCGCGCGCTTCATGGGCGACCATAATGTCATCTCCGGCCGGGTCACCGGCGCGCGCGACGGCATGGTCGTCTTCGACGTCAAAGGCGGCGGCTCGCTCGCCGCCTCGGGGCAAGGCCAGGAGGCGGGTGCGCCGATCGACATCGCCATCCGCACCGACCATGTGCGCATCGGCGACGCGCCCTCGCCCGGGCTCGGCTTCACCGGCATCGTCGCCAACATCGAATATCGCGGCGCCACGGTGAAACTTTCGGTCACCGGCGCCGGCATCGACGATTTCACCGTCATCGTCGACGATTCCGACTTCTTCGCCAGACCCGTCGCCATCGGCGACGCCGTACCGCTCGCCTGGGATGCCGAGGATGCCATCGTCCTCGGCCGCCTTCATTCATGACTCCAACGAAGCAAAACAAGACAGGGGAATAGACATGACAGACACCGTACAAACCAAGACTGGCATTTCGCGCCGCTCGCTGCTCAAGACGGGTGCGGCGGCCGTCGGCCTTGCCGCCGGCTCGGGCGTCATCACCGGCTTCCCGACCATCTGGGCGCAGTCCAACATCACGCTGCGCCAGTTCGGCACCGGCGTGTCGAACCTCAACGCCATTGCCGACAAGTGCAAGGCCGACCTCGGCATCACGCTGGAGATGACGGCAACCGATTCCGACGCCGCCGCCCAGCGCGCCGTGACCCAGCCCGACAGCTACGACATCGCCGATATCGAATACTGGATCTGCAAGAAGGTGTTCCCCACCGGGGTGCTGCAGCCGATGGATGTCAGCAAGCTGAAATACTACGACGAGTTGGTGCCGCTGTTCAAAACCGGCAAACTCACCCCCGACAGCGTCATTGCCCAGGGCACAGCGCCGCACACCGTCGGCTTCGTCGAGGCACAGGACTCCAAGACCTTCGCCAAGGCGCCGACCAACTGGTTCACCATGGTGCCGACCATCTACAATGCCGACACGCTGGGCATCCGCCCCGACCTCGTCGGCCGCGACATCACCACCTGGGCCGACATCATGGACCCGGCCTTCAAGGGCAAGACCGCGATCCTCAACATCCCCTCCATCGGCATCATGGACGCCGCCATGATCATGGAAGCCACCGGCAACATCAAATATGCCGACAAGGGCAACATGACCAAGGACGAGATCGACAAGACGATCGACTTCCTGATCAAGGCCAAGCAGGCCGGCCAGTTCCGCGCCTTCTGGAAGTCCTTCGACGATAGCGTCAACCTGATGGCGTCGGGCGAAGTGGTCATCCAGTCGATGTGGTCGCCGGCCGTCGCCGCCGTGCGTTCCAAGGGCATTGCCTGCCGCTTCCAGCCGCTCAAGGAAGGCTACCGCTCCTGGGGCGGCGGTCTTGGCCTGGCCGCCCATCTCAAGGGCGCCGAGCTCGACGCGGCCTATGAATACATCAACTGGTACACGTCGGGCTGGGTCGGCGGCTACCTCAATCGCCAAGGCTACTACTCGGCCAACATGGTCTCGGCCAAGAAGTTCATGACCGAGGACGAGTGGGGCTACTGGATCGAGGGCAAGCCGGCCAAGGGCGAGATCAAGGCGCCGGACGGCACCGTCATGGAAAAAGCCGGCGCCGTGCGCGATGGCGGCTCGTTCGAGGAGCGCATGGGCAAGGTCGCCTGCTGGAACTCGGTGATGGACGAGGACCGCTACATGGTGAAGCGCTGGAACGAGTTCATCGCGGCGTAAGGGAACAAGCGCCCCTCCTCTACCCCTTCTCCCCTTGCAGGGAGAAGGGGTAACGCGGTTCAGGCCGCATCGCCAAAATCGAGAGCCTAGATGACCGTCGCGCTCGAACGCCCCGCCATCACCGCCGCGAAACCAGTCCGACGCCGCCGATTCTCGCTCGGTGCCGTCACGCCCTATCTGCAATCGGCACCGCTGGCGCTGATCCTCGGCGCGTTCCTGCTTCTGCCGATCATCATGATCGTCGTCGTGTCCTTCTGGGATTACGACTTCGCCGCCATGTATCCTGACTTTCTCACCACCAACTATTCCGATGTGCTGGGTTCGTGGGTCACCTGGAAGACCTATCTCAACACCATCAAATTTGCGGCCATGGTCTGGGCGCTGACCTTGTTTATCGGCTTCTGGGTCGCCTATTTCCTCGCCTTCCACATCCGCACGACGGCCATGCAGATGGTGCTGTTCCTAGTCTGCACCGTGCCGTTCCTGACCTCCAACATAATCCGCATGATCTCGTGGATCCCGGTGCTCGGCCGCAACGGGCTGATCAACTCGACGCTGGTGCATCTGGGGCTGGTGCCAAAGCCGATCGAATGGCTGCTCTATTCCGAATTCGCCGTCGTGCTGGCCATGGTGCATCTCTACACGCTGTTCATGGTGACGCCGATCTTCAACACGCTGATGCGCATCGACCGCTCGCTGGTCGAGGCCGCGCGCGATGCCGGTGCCTCCGGCTGGCAGGTGCTTTGGAATGTCATCATTCCACTGGCCAAGCCCGGCATGGCGATCGGCACCATCTTCGTCGTCACGCTGGTGATGGCCGATTTCTCCTCCGTGCAGGTGATGTCGGGCGGCCAGAGCGCATCCGTTGCGCTGATGATGAAGAACCAGATGTCGCTGCTGCAGTACCCTGCCGCCGCCGCCAACGCCGTGGTGCTGCTAGTGCTGGTGCTGCTGATGGTCGCCGGCATCCTGCGCATCGTCGATATCCGCAGGGAGCTTTGACGTGAGCCACGAAAAGCGCACCCTCGAATTCTATGTGCTCGCCGCCTTCTTCGCGCTGTTCGTGCTGTTCCTCTACGGCCCGCTGTCGGCGATCCTGATCCTCTCCTTCCAGGGCGAGACCGGCGGCCTCACCTTCCCGCTCAACGGCGTGTCGCTGCACTGGTTCGCCAATCTGTTCGAGCGCCAGGCGGTCGGCGATTTCGGCGGCAGCTTCAAGCGTTCGCTGGTGCTGGGCCTGATGGTGATGGTGGTCACCGTCGTGGTCTCGCTGCTCGCCGGCCTTGCGTTCCGGCAAAAATTTCGCGGCGCGACCGCGCTGTTCTATCTGGCGGTCGCCAGTCTCGTCGTGCCCTCGATCATCATTTCACTGGGCATCGGCGTGGTCTTCCAGCAGGTCGGCTTGCGCCCGGCCTGGTATACGTCGGCCTTCGGCGCGCATCTGACCTGGACCTTGCCGTTCGGCGTGCTCATCATGTTCGCCGTCTTCAACCGCTTCTCGCCGGCCTATGAGGAAGCCGCGCGCGATCTTGGCGCCTCGTCCTGGCAGACCTTTGCCCATGTCGTGCTGCCGATGATCACGCCGAGCCTGATCGGCGTCGGCCTGTTCGGCTTCACGCTGTCCTATGACGAGTTCGCCCGCACGCTGATGACGTCGGGAACCTTCAACACGCTGCCGCTCGAGATCTATGGCATGACCACCAATGTCACGACGCCGGTGCTCTACGCGCTGGGCACGGTGACCACCGTGTTTTCCTTCCTGGTGATCCTGGCGACTTTGGGCGCCATCCTCTATGTCGGCCGCCGCCGGGCGAGAGCGTGATCGTGCAGATCCTTGTGGTGAACCCAAACACGACGGCGAGCATGACCGAGACGATCGCGGTGGCCGCGCGCGGCGTTGCCGGCGTCTCGACCGAGATCGTCGCCGTCACTTCGTCCACGGGGCCAGCCTCGATCGAAGGCTATTATGACGAAGCGCTGGCGGTGCCGGGCCTTTTGATGGAGATCGCCGCCGGCGAACGCCGCGGCGTTCAAGCTGCCATCATCGCCTGCTTCGACGATACCGGGCTGGACGCTGCGCGTGCCATGGCCGCCATTCCCGTCATCGGCATCTGCGAGGCCGCGCTCAGCATGGCCTCCTTCATCGCCCAGCGCTTCACCGTCGTCACCACCACCGAACGCTCGCGCGTGCCTGTGGAAGGGCTGGTGCAACGCTACGGCATGTCGGGACGGGCGCGTGTGCGGGCCGCCGACATTCCGGTGTTGGCACTCGAGGATCCCGCATCAGGAGCGATCGGCAAGCTGCGCGACGAGATCGCGCGGGCCGTGGAGGAGGATCGTGCCGAGGCCATCGTGCTTGGCTGCGCCGGCATGGCGGACCTTGCCCACCAGTTGCAGGCGGATTTCGGACTGCCTGTCATCGACGGTGTCGGCGCCGCGATCAAGCAGGCCGAAGCGCTGATTGCGCTCGGGCTGTCGACATCGAAGCGCGGCGCCTATGCCAGTCCGCTGGCCAAGCCCTATCTTGGTATGCTGAAATCATTCGCGCCCGGAGCTATCGCCGCGGAGTAAGCACCATGAAACCGATCATCCGCACGCTGTCGCTGGGAGAGTTGGCCGACCTGATCGACTGGGCGGCTGATGAGGGCTGGAACCCCGGCCTTGAAGACGCGGCGATGTTCCAGGCAGCTGATCCGGAGGGTTTCATCGGTGCCTTTGTCGGCGACGACATGGTCGCCGCGATCTCGGCGGTGGCCTATGGGCACGATTTTGGTTTCATCGGCCTCTACATCTGCCGTCCGGACATGCGCGGCAAGGGCTACGGTAAGGCGGTGTGGACCGCGGGCATGGACAGGCTGGCCGGGCGCACAATCGGCCTGGATGGCGTCGAAGAGCAGCAGGCCAACTACCGGAGCAAGGGGTTCCAGCCGGTCTACGAGACCATCCGTTATAGCGGACGCCCTGTGGCTCTGCCCTTCGATACAGAGCGGCCTCGTACGGTGAGTGCGCAGCCGGTGCCTGACATCACCTGGTATGACGCACTTTGTTTTCCCGCGCCCCGGCATTCTTTCCTGCAGCAATGGCTGCAGCCGCCGCACCGTGCCCTGGCAGCGGCAACAGCGCAGGGGATGGCTGGCTATGCGGTGGCGCGATCCTGCCGCAGCGGCTTCAAGATCGGCCCGCTCTTTGCCGACGACGCGCAGACCGCACTCGAATTGCTCGGGGAACTGGCGAGCGCGTGCGAAGGTGGCGACCTGAACGTCGATGTCCCGGCCAACCAGGTGGATTTTATCGCAGCGCTCGAGGCAGCAGGTTTCTCAACGACCTTCAGCACCACCCGCATGTACAAAGGCCTGCCCCCGGAGCTCGATGCCAACAGGGTATTCGGCGTGACGACGCTGGAGCTGGGATAGGCCGCGCGCCGCTGAACAGCGATTCTTTTCAGGCGGCGGAGCGCCGACCCGGCGTGCCCGGTGGCTCGTGGCCAAGCGGCGTCACCAGCGTCAGGTCGGGGTAGCCGCTCTCGATCAGCTTCACGGCCGCCTGCGTCACCTCGTCGTCCGGCTCGAGCATCGACAAGAACACTTCGGTGGCATCGCCGCCCAGGCGGCTGATGCCTTGCGCGTCGGCCGGCCCGCATTCGACCACCACCAGATCATAGGCGGTGGTCAGCGACTGCATGATGATCGGCAGCCGGTCGGCGGCGCGCATGGCGCGGACTGGATCGGCGGTGCCGACGGGAATGACGTGGCAGTCGGAATAAAGATCGGCATGGATCACGTCGCTGAACTGCGCCTGCGAAGCGAGCAGATCGGTGATGCCCGGGAAAAGCCCGCTGTCCAGCATCGGCCGCGAGGCGGCGCCCGAAGCGGTCAGGTCGAGCAGCAGGACGCGCAGGCCGGCGTCGGACACCTCGCGCGCCACCAGGATCGCCGATGCGGCTGCCTCGTCGCCTTCGGGCGACACGAATATGGCGCGCGCAGCGCCGCTGGCGATTAGCTTTTCCGCGGCCTTCTCGATATCGATCTCGCCGAGCACCGAACGTGGCCGCTGGACCTCGACGACAGGCTCCGGCTCGGCGACCGATTCGGCTTCCGCGACAGGCTCAGCCTTGGCCACAGCTTCGGCGGCGGCGACAGGCCGCGGCAGCATCTCCGATTCCATGACCGGTTCAGTGACCGCTTCTGGCCAAGGCGCCTCGTCGGCACGATTGACGACTTCTCTGGCGACAGCCGGTTCAACGCGGACAGATGGCTCCACGGGAGCGGCCGGCTCCTGGCGGGCAGTTGCCGGCATCGCCACTTCGTCGATCGGCGCAAAACGGGCGCCGGTGGCCGGGCGCATGGCGCGGCCCGAGAAGAGTTCCTTGAGCAGCGTGGATACCGCGGTCAGCAGAAGCGAAGCCGCCGCAGCTGCGCCAACGATCGGCCCGACCTTGGGGAAATACGGCTCTGAGGGAACGGAAGCCGGCGAGGAGACACGCGCGTCGACCGGCACATAGTTGCGGTCCTGACGCGAAGCTGCCTCACGGTAGTTGGTCAAATAGAGTTCGAGCTGCTGGCGCTTGGCGGCGGCATCGCGCTGCAGCGCGTCGAGACCGACCTGCTCGTTGCCGGCCTGCGCCGAAGCTGCCTTCAGTTGATTGACGTCGGAGATGAGCTGGCTTTCGCGCGCCTTGGCGGCATCGGCCTGCATCAGCAGGCCCTTCATGACCTTCTGGGCTTCGCTGCGGATCTGCGCGTCGAGATCGGCCAGCTGTGACTTTGCGGCGCGAACGCGCGGATGATTGTCGAGCATGGTCGTCGACAGATCGGCGATGTTGGCGCGCAACTCGGCCTGCCGCTCCCGCAAGCGCTGGATCAGGTCGGACGACAGCACCTCCGGCAGTGAGTCGAGCGAGCCGCCATTCTGCAGCGCCTTGCGCACGCTGTCGGCAGTGCCTTCAGCCGCGGCGCGATTGGCCCGCACCCGCGACAACTCAGTCGAGAGCTCAGCCAGCTGCTGCGTGGCAAGAACCGCATTGTTGCCGCCCATCAACAGGTCGGACTGGCCGCGGTAGGCCGCGACCTTGGCCTCGGCATCCCTGACCTGCTTCGACAGGTCGGCAATCTCGGGCGCCAGAAAGTCCGCGGCGGCGGTGTTCGATTCGCTCTTGGCCGCGCCCTGCCCGGCAATATAGGCGGCGGCGATGGCATCAGGGATGGAGGCCGCGAACTTGGGATCCTCTGAAGAGAACTCAATGGCAATGATGCGGGTCTTTTCAACACCAAAGACGTTGAGCTTCTCGCGCATCTTCTTCAGGACACGCTCGTCGAGAGGAACATCCGTCGGGTCGTTCTTCAGCCCAAGCAGGACCAGCACGCGGCTCAGGTACGACATGTTGATCGCTTCGTCGAACTCAGGCAGTCGCGACAGGCCGAGTTTCTCCGCCACCTGCTTCAGGATTTCGTTGGACGAAATGATCTGGACCTGCGTGGCAACGCCTTGCTCGTCGAGGATCGGCTTGTCGCCGTCATTGTTGCTGCCGGCCGGACGGGTGTAGACGGATTCGCGCGGGGCGATTTCGATCTGCGTCTGGGCCTTGTAATGCTTTGTCGCGAATGATGCGAAGGCAAATGCCAGGCCCGTCACCACCAGGACGAAGAGCACTATGCGCAGCCAGTTCCTCGCCAGGCTGGCGAAGAGCTGCCTGAGGTCAACGTCGACATCTGCGGCCGCGGACTGAACGGACATGCATCCCTACTCCGAAACTGGGTCAGGATGCACCGTAAACAACTATGGTAACTCAGCCGTTAAGATCGCGGTAATACTCTGTTAGGGATTACTGGCGAGCAGCAAGAAAAACGATAAAAATACCAAAACCCCTGCTGCGCGAGCGCTCTCGACCGGCTCCTTTACCGGCCATTAACCCTAACAGGATGATAACGGACCCGATCCCAGATGTTTGCTGCGACGCCGCAGCGGCCAGTCGAAGGTACGTATCCGATCATGAAAAGCACTGCTTCCCTGTTGCGCGCTCTGCTTGCCGTATCGATGCTCGCCGGCTGCTCCAGCTACCGGCCGACGCCGGCGGCCTTCCACGAGGTCCTTGACCAACCCTATCGTCTCGGCGCCGGCGACCGCATCCGCGTCACCGTGTTCGAGCAGGACGGCCTGACCAACACCTACAGTGTCGACCAGTCCGGCTACCTCTCCTTCCCGCTCGTCGGCGCCATACCGGCGCGTGGCCACACCGCGCAGCAGATGGAAAAGGAGATCGCCGACAAATTGCGGCAAGGCTATCTGCGCGACCCCGACGTCTCGGTCGAGATCGATCGCTATCGGCCGATCTTCGTCATGGGCGAAGTGGGTGCTGCCGGTCAATATTCCTATGTGCCCGGCCTGACCGTGCAGAAGGCCATCGCCATTGCCGGCGGCTTCTCGCCGCGCGCCAACCAGGAAAGCGTCGACATCACCCGCGACATCAATGGCAAGGTGATGACCGGCCGCGTGGTCACATCCGATCCACTGCTGCCCGGAGATACCGTCTACGTCCGCGAACGCCTGTTCTGACAGACACCACGTGGCGGACAAGCTCAGGATCGTCCACTGCTTTCGTTCACCCGTCGGAGGAATTTTCCGGCATGTGCGCGACCTGACGGAAGCACAGGTTGCTGCCGGTCATGTCGTCGGGATCGTCTGCGATTCGACCACCGGCGGCGAATTCGAGGAGCGCCTGTTCGAGCAGATGAAGGACATGCTGGCGCTCGGCATCCATCGCACGCCAATGCAGCGCCATGTCGGCCCGGGCGATTTCGCCTCGGCCCGGCGCACCTACAGGATCATCAAGGAATTGCGGCCGGACGTGTTGCACGGGCACGGCGCCAAGGGTGGCGCCTATGCCCGTCTGTTCGGCTCATTGTTGCGGGTATCAAGGTCTCGCGTAGCCCGCCTTTATTCGCCGCATGGCGGCTCCCTCCACTATGACGAAACGACAGCCACGGGGAAGCTGTTCTTCGCACTGGAGCGCTCCATGGCACGCTTCACCGATTGCCTGCTGTTCGTCTCGGACTACGAGCGGCGGACCTATCGCAGGAAGGTCGGCGAGCCGCCGATCCCGAACATTCTGGTCTATAACGGGCTGCGCGCCGCCGAATTCGAACCGGTGATCATCGCATCCGACGCGGCGGATCTGCTCTATATCGGCATGATGCGGGACCTGAAGGGGCCCGACATCTTCATCGATGCCCTGGCAGCCGCCGCTCCCCGGCTCGGCCGGGCACTGAGCGCGGTGATGGTCGGCGACGGCGACGACCTGCCGCGCTACCATGCGCAAGTAGAGCGCCTGGGACTGCAAGGCCATGTCCGCTTCCTGCCGCCAATGCCGGCCAGGGAGGCCTTCGCGCTGGCCGCGCTGGTGGTCGTTCCATCCCGCGCCGAAGCCATGCCCTATATCGTGCTGGAGACCCTTGCCGCGGCAAGACCTATGATCGCAACCGCTGTCGGCGGCATACCGGAAATTTTCGGTTCCGGCTCCCCTGCCCTGATCCGGCCCGATCCGGCCGAACTCGCCGGCAAGATGAGCGAGGCGCTGGCCGATCTCTCGGCCTACAGCAAACTCATGCCCGACGGCACCAGCCTCAGGGCGCGCTTCGGCGCCGACGTCATGGCCGCCGAAATCGAGAAGGCCTATTTCGCCGCGCTCGACGGGTAACGCCCAGGCCTTTCCAAAGCCATGCGTTGTTTCAAGGGTTTCTTAGCTATCTTTTGCTATTGACCGAGGGGAAGCTTGCGGAAAGCCCCATGAACGAGATCGACCCAGCGCGCCGCTTTTCACCTGACGCGGTGCGTAAATTCGACGGCCCAGCCGAGGGCGATGTGCCCGGCGGCATGAACGACGTTGCCCGGCAGGTCGCGTCGCAATACCGGCGCGATACGATGTCGCCGATCATGGTCAGCGGCGTCCTGCGCATGGTCGAGTTCGCGATCCTGTTCGTTTCGGGGCTCTGCGTCTATTTCTACTTTGTCGGTTTCTTCAACTATCTCGCCTGGCAATATCCGGTGACCATTGCCGCCTCGTCGTTCCTCGCCGTGGTGCTGCTCGATGTCACCGACTGCTACCAGGTCGTTTCCCTGATGCGGCCGATCGCCAATTTTGGCCGCATCCTGCTGGTCTGGGCCGGCACCTTCGCGCTGATGGCGCTGACGGCCTTCGCCATGAAGATGTCGGAAGACTATTCGCGGCTTTTGTTCGGCACCTGGTTCGTCGTCGGTTTCGTCCTCCTCTTCGGCCTCAGGCTGGTGATGTCGAGACTGATCCGGCGGTGGGCACGCGATGGCCGCATGGAGCGGCGCGCCGTCATTGTCGGCGGCGGCAAGGCGGCGGAAGTCCTGATCCGCTCGGTCGAAAAACAGCCCTACAACGACATCCGCATCTGCGGTATCTTCGATGACCGCTCAGACAAGCGCTCGCCGCCGATCGTCGCCGGCTATCCCAAGCTCGGCACCATTTCGGAACTGATCGAGTTCGCCCGTATCGCCCGCATCGACATGCTGATCGTGTCGCTGCCGCTGACCGCCGAAACGCGCGTGCTGCAGCTGTTGAAGAAGCTGTGGGTGCTGCCGGTCGATATCCGGCTTTCGGCGCATTCCAACGCGCTGCAGTTCCGCCCGCGCGCCTATTCCTTCATCGGCTCGGTGCCGATGCTCGACATCTTCGACAAGCCGATCAACGACTGGGATTCGGTGGCCAAGCGCGCCTTCGACATCATTTTCTCGCTGGTCGGCATCATCGTCTTCTCGCCGGTGATGCTGGCGACCGCGATCGCCATCAAGCTCGACAGCAAGGGACCGGTGCTGTTCAAGCAGAAGCGCCACGGCTTCAACAACGAGATCATCGAGGTCTACAAGTTCCGCTCGATGTACACCGACCGGTCGGATCCGACCGCCAAGCAGACGGTGACCAAGAACGATCCGCGCGTCACCCGCGTCGGCCGCTTCATCCGCAAGACGTCGATCGACGAACTGCCACAATTCGTCAATTCACTGCTGGGCTCGTTGTCGCTGATCGGCCCGCGCCCGCATGCGATCGCCGCGCAGTCGCACAACCTTCTCTACAACGAGGTCGTCGACGGCTATTTCGCCCGCCACAAGGTCAAGCCCGGCGTCACCGGCTGGGCACAGATCAATGGCTGGCGCGGCGAGATGGACACCAACGAGAAGATCCGCATGCGGACGGAATACGACCTCTACTACATCGAGAACTGGTCGTTGCTGTTCGATCTCAGGATCCTGTTCCTGACGCCGATCCGGCTGCTCAACACGGAAAACGCCTATTGAGCGCGATTTCCCATGAGCTGCCGGCGAGCGCGGTCAACGCCAAGCTGATCGCGCTGATTTCTTCCGCCGCGGTGGTGGTCGGCATCCTTCTGTCCGGCTTCGTCATCAGCGAGCCGGCGCCCTACGAAATCTACATGGCCGGGCTGATCGCCATCTGGGCGCTGTTCGGCCTGCGGATTTCGCGTGCAGCCATGCCTTTGCTGGTGCTGCTGGTGACGATGAACATCGGCGGCATGATTTCGATGACGCAGATGGCCGACCTCGCCTTCACGCCGCTCTATCTCTCCGTATCGCTGTTTCTCGCTTTCAGCGCGGTGTTCTTCGCCTCCGTGACAGCCACGCAGCCAGGCCTCTACCGGCTGATCTTCAATGCCTATGTCGTCTCGGCGGTGGCGACGTCGCTGCTCGGCATAGCAGGCTATTTCCATGCCTTCCCCGGCGCCGAAATGTTCACCAAATACGACCGCGCCGCCGGCGCTTTCCAGGATCCGAACGTCTTCGGACCGTTCCTGGTGCTGCCCGGCATCTATCTGCTCTACCTGATCCTGACCGGTTCGGTCTCGCGCATGCCGCTGCTGGCAGTGCCGCTGCTGATCATCACATTGGGCATCTTCTTCTCCTTCTCGCGCGGCGCCTGGGGCATGTTCGCCGTCTCGGCGGTGCTGCTCACCGGCTGCCTGTTCCTGCAGAGCGCCAGCGGCAAGTTCCGGCTGCGTGTGGTGATCATGACCATCGCCGCGCTGTCACTGCTGACGATCGCCATCATCGTCATCCTGCAATTGCCCGGGGTGTCGGAGATGTTCTCCAACCGCGCGCACCTCGAACAGAGCTATGACACCGCCCGCCTCGGCCGCTTCGCCCGCTATGCGATCGGCTTCCAGATGGCGATGGAGCGTCCATTCGGCATCGGGCCGCTGGTCTTCGGCAAGATGTTCGGCGAGGACACGCACGACATCTGGCTGAAAATGCTGATGGATTATGGCTGGCTCGGCTTCGTGTCGTTCCTGACGCTCGTCGTCTGGACCATCACAGCCGGTTTTCGCATCCTGCTGCGCGACCGGCCATGGCAGCCCTATCTCCTGTGCGCCTATGTCGCCTTCATCGGCAACATCGGGCTCGGCACGTTCATCGACATCGACCACTGGCGCCACATGTATCTGCTGCTGGGCCTGATCTGGGGCGCCATCGCGCTGGAATACCGCCATCAGCGGCTGTTGCGGCCGGCATTCCCGGGCGTGTCGCCGATCGCGCGATAAACGCCGAATTTCGGTTGACCCGAACAGGGTTATCACGATACATCGCGACCGGTCCGGAGTGTAGCGCAGCCCGGTAGCGCACTTGACTGGGGGTCAAGGGGTCGTCGGTTCGAATCCGGCCACTCCGACCATTTTAAAGCAGGACTTGCCCCCGAAGTCCCTCAGCCAGATCGGCCGATCCTCGTATCGCTCCTTCCCTTGTCGTGCTGGTTCCAGCTCTAGATCGGACCGGCCCCTAACTCTGGCACACATCCACCCACTCAGCGCTGATAAGATCGGCCATGCGCTGCGGTGCAATCCGCACCGCTGCGTTGGTGGCTCCAGCAGCCGGTACCACCTCGTCGAATTCGCGCAGCGAGACGTCGCAATAGACCGGCAGCGGCGATGGCAGGCCGAAGGGGCAGACACCGCCGACCGGATGGCTGGTGGCGGCGACAACTTCGTCTGCGTCCAGCATGCGCGGCTTGCCGCCGAACTGGTCCTTGAACTTGCGATTGTCCAGCCTGGCGATGCCGCTGGTCACGACCAGCATGGTGACCTCGCCGACGCGCAGGCAGATGGTCTTGGCAATCTGCGCCGGCAGGACGCCATGCGCTTCCGCCGCCAGCGTCACCGTCGCCGAACTTGCTTGCGTGACGATGACCTCGATATCGGGCGCATGAGCGGCGAAGAAGGCACGAACAGAGTCCAGGCTCATATCAGAAAACCCACGTTTCAAAGCCGATGCAGGGCAGGCGCGATTGGCGCAGATTTGTATGCCGCAGGTATAAACACGCGCGATCTGTAAATCGGCAAGCCCGGGCTGCTTGGGAACGCCGCTGCATCAACAAGAAACCCGCCAAGCGGGCCTTGGCGGGTTCTCTTGCATGCCTGGTACTGGCCTATGCCAGGGGTCGGCCTTGTGCGGCCGGCGTCGGCGCGGCGGGAGCGATGAGAGCGTCCTGGGGCATGCCAAGCGCGGACGCAATACGACGCAGCTTCGACAGATCGGCCGCCCGGCCGTTCTCGATATCCTCAATCTCGCCGACCGAGAGACCACAGGTAAGGGAAAGCTCTTCGACGCTGTATCCGCGGCTTTCCCGCATTGCTCTGAGGGTGCTGTAATCGTGCCCGATCTCACTGGCTAACGGTTCGTAGAGGGCATGGCTTCTTGCATTGTTGGGCATTGGCAACTCCGGTGGCTGAAAGCGTTTGATCAAAATGGGTGTTGCCTGAGACGAGCAGGAACATGGCCGCTCGCCAGCGATTTGCCAAGAGCCAAAGGCCGTCACGCTATCGTGAAGCGGGGGCCGCGAGGCGGTCCACGCATGCCATCAAGTTCTTTTGAACACCCCGGCACCTGTTTGCCCGGAGGTTTCGGCCCACCTGTTCGTTGTTCTGATGCGCTGGCATGAAAACCATCCGGTTCCAGCCAGCCCGTTCTCAGAAGGATCTCTGCAATGAACTTCAAGACATTCATGGCCGTGCTCGGCACGATCTCCAGCCTTTCCATTGCCGTTGTGAGCGGCGCTCAAGCGGCGGACGCGCTGCGCGTGCGCGGCACGGTGGTCAGTTTCGAGCCATCGCTGCTGACCGTCAAAACCCGCCAGGGAGACACCTCCGCGATCAAGCTCAATAGCGGCTGGAAGATCTCCGGGGTCGCCAGCGCCTCTGAAAGGGACATTAAACAAGGCGATTTCCTTGGCATCGCTTCCGTCTCGAAGGCGGATGGCGGCAGTGGCGCGGTGGAAGTGGTGGTCTTTCCCGCAGCCATGAAGGGCACCGGCGAGGGCGATCGTCCGTGGGACCTGCAGCCGAACAGCCGCATGACCAACGGCACCGTGGCCGACGTCACCGACATAGACGGGCGAACCGTGACGCTGACCTACGATAACGGCCAGACCAAGAAGATTTCGATATCCGACAGCACGCCTGTCGTGACCTTCGCCCCGGCGACGCCGACCGATCTCAAGCCAGGCGCAACGGTTTTCGTTAATGCCCAGCGTGAGGGTGACGGGACGCTGAGTTCCAGCCGCGTCGTGGTGGGAAACAATGGCGTGATCCCGCCGATGTAGCCAAAACAGGCGACAAGAGCCGGCTTTTCGGCTCTCGCAATGATGGTGTCGGGAAGCCGGTTTCCTTAGCCTGTCGAATTTCGCCTGACGACACCGCTGGCCCAGTATCCTCGGCGCCACCCCTGATACCGCGACGATAAGCGAATTCTTTCACGCGGAGCCAAATCGCGATACGCAAGGGGATGCTGCCGACCGGTACGCTGCGCCGGACCAGGCTTTTTCGAACAGGGCCAGATATCCCCGATGACGGCCAAGACCGATATTTCCCGGACAGACCGCCTTGTCCTGTCGGTTGCGCGATTGTGGCTCACGCTTCGCCATCCTGCCCTTGTGGCGCGCTTTTTCATGAAACTGGGCTATTTGCCCAATCCAGCCGCGCCTGTGCGCTACCATGAGCTTTTGCTCTGGCGAAAGATCCTCGATCGCAACCCGCTGTTCGTGACGCTGACCGACAAGCTCGCGGCCAAGGCCCATATCCGTGAAACCTGTCCCGGGATCACCGTGCCAAGGACGCTCTGGTCGGGGCGCGACCCTGCTGACATTCCTCTCGACCTGCTGACCGGCGACGTCATCGTCAAGACAAACCACGGCTGCGCGATGAACATATTCGTTGCCAATGGCGCCCCCAATCACAGCCTCATCGTCGCCAGGACGAGGCACTGGCTGAGAAAGCGCTACGGCCGCCGCAATGGCGAATGGGCCTATTGGCCTGTCGTTCCCACCGTCTTCGTGGAAGAGCGGCTGGCGCTTTCCGGCGCAAGGATCGCAACCGACATCAAAGTGCATGTTTGCGGCGGTGTGGTAACGCATGCCTGGGTCGAGGATAAGGAAGCGGGGCGTTCGCTGCTTTTAGACCGGGACGCCAATCCATTGCCCGGGCGCGATCCGGACTATCCCCGCGAGGATCAGGCGGTGCCCGTCAATACGCGGCTTCTCGACTATGTCCGTCAGGCGATATCGATCGCCCCTGCCATTGCCGGCAACCTCGACTACATCCGCGTCGACTTCCTGGTCACCGACAATAGTCTCTACGCTGGCGAGATCGTCGTCTATCCCGGCGCCGGCTATGGCACCACCACCAATCCGGCGTTCGCCGGCGAAATCGAGCGGCTCTGGCGGCTCGACCAGTCCGCCTTCCTGCGGCGGCGGCACAAGGGCGCCGTGCGGCTCTATGCCGACGCGCTTCGCGCCAGATGCCGGGAGCGACAGCAGTACTCGCCGACATGAATCGGAATGGCGGCCGCGCCCGAAGGCGAGCCGCCATTTTCTTCCCTAAATCACTCGTTCCGGGCTAGTAGTCAGCGCCTGCTGAACAGCAGGCTCGCGACCAGGCCGAGCACCACAAGGCCTACCGCGGCGGCCGCAGCCGGATGGTCACGGGCAGATTTCTCCATCACCCTGCCCTGCTTGCGGATTGCCGGCATTGCATCGCGCAGACGTCCGGCAAGATCCGAATATGTATCGAGGGCGGCATCGCGCCCATCTTCATAGTAAGCGCCACCCCGCTTTGAAACGGCTTTGCGCAGCGTCGCCAGTTCCCTCGAGAGGGCCGCGACCTGCTTTTCGAGGTCGATGTCCGAAAGGGTCGAGAATGATGCCATCATGCGTTTCCTTGTCTTGCCGCAGGAAAGTCTTGCAGAAGGAAACGTAACGCCTCACCCCTCGGCGGGTTCCGATCTCAATGCTTCAAAGCGCTTCGCGCGGCGGTCAGCGCACCTGGTCAAGCAGGCGCTTGCACTCCAAGAGGTCGAACAGCGCCTCCTGCAGCAGCGCGCGATTGTCGCGCGAGAGTTTCGACGCGTCCGGCTGAACGGGACCTTCCTCGTCGCTCTTGCCCAAGCCGAAAAAGCGGCGGCTGGGCTTGACCCTTGGCTGGCCAACCAGCTCATCATCGCCACCGCGCGGCTGCGCTGCCGGTGTCAGCGGCACCTGGTCGGCCTGCTTTCGCTGCGAGATCGCCTCGACGGCCGCCATGTCGCCATTGCCGATGGCGACGAGGAAATGATTGCCGTTCTCGCGCAGCAGCTTCTGCACACCCTTGATGGTGTAGCCCTGGTCGTAGAGCATGTGGCGGATGCCCTTGATCAGCTCGACATCCTGCGGCCGGTAGTAGCGACGGCCGCCACCGCGCTTCATCGGCTTGATCTGGTTGAAGCGCGTTTCCCAGAAGCGCAGCACATGCTGCGGCAGGTCGAGATCTTCAGCGACCTCGCTGATGGTGCGGAAGGCGTCAGGGCTCTTGTCCATGGGCGAAATCCTCACGCTGGAGCGTGATCCGGAACGGTCTTCAGACGAGATCAGGCTCAACGAAGGAGATAGTCATTCCGTTTGTGCCGAATGGATCATACGCTGAACACCAATCCGGCCATGCTGCCGAATCGAGCCTTATTTCAGCGGTTTGTGAAGCAATATTCAAGCCCGGCGTCATGGCGGGGCCGGTTTTCAACCGTACAATGGAGGCTATTTGCCGCCCTTGGCCTTGCTGTTCTGGTGGGAACGCAAGATACGGTTCTTCAACACGTTCGACGACTTGAAAGTCATCACCCGGCGCGGCAGGATCGGCACCTCTTCACCGGTCTTGGGATTGCGCCCGATGCGCTCATTCTTGGAGCGGACGTGGAATGTCGCGAAGGACGACAGCTTGACTGTCTCGCCACGCACGATGGCTTCGCAGATTTCGTCCAGCACCGCTTCGACGAGTTCGGCGGATTCAGTGCGCGACAGACCGACCTTTCGGTATACAGCCTCCGCTAGGTCGGCACGCGTAAGTGTCTTTCCCCCCATGCGACCGTCCCATCAGTTCAAACATAAAATCGGCACAACAACGGCTGAGCCTAAGTAATTGATCCGGCAAGGTCAAGGACCGAAACCGGACCGTTCGGCACTTACCAGCGAACCAGAACGGCGCCCCAGGTGAAGCCGCCGCCCATCGCTTCCAGGAGGACGAGGTCGCCCTTCTTGATGCGCCCGTCGGCGACGGCCACCGACAGCGCCAGCGGCACGGAAGCAGCCGAGGTGTTACCGTGCAAATCGACCGTAACCACCACCTTTTGTTCTGCAATCCCGAGCTTCTTGGCCGAAGCGTCAATAATTCGTTTATTGGCCTGGTGCGGCACGAACCAGTCGAGATCGTCGGCTGATATGCCGGCGGCCGAGAAGGTCGCCTCGATGACATCGGTGATCATGCCGACCGCATGCTTGAAGACTTCGCGGCCTTCCATCCTGAGGTGGCCGACGGTTCCTGTCGTGGATGGTCCGCCGTCGACAAAAAGCTTGTCCTTGTGCGCGCCGTCCGAGCGCAGGCTGGCGGCCAGAACGCCGTGATCGGCAATCGTGCCGGCCCCCTCGCCTGCTTCCAGGACCAGCGCACCGGCGCCGTCGCCGAACAGCACGCAGGTCGAACGGTCGCTCCAGTCGAGGATGCGCGAGAATGTTTCCGAGCCGATCACCAGCACGCGTTTGGCCAGGCCGCCGCGGATATAGAGATCGGCTGTCGTCACCGCATAGACGAAGCCCGAGCACACTGCCTGCATGTCGAAGGCAAAACCGTGATGCATGCCGAGGCGGTTCTGGATCTCGACCGCGGTGGCCGGGAATGTGTTGTTGGGGGTCGACGTCGCCAGCACGATCAGGTCGATATCGTCAGGCGTCAGCCCCGCATTGGCAAGGGCGGCCCGGGCCGCGGCCTCGCCCAGCGAAGCCGTCGTCTCGTCGTCGGCCGCGATATGACGCTGGCGGATGCCGGTGCGCTGGGCGATCCACTCGTCTGAGGTCTCGACCATGCCTTCGAAATCGGCATTCTTCATAATGCGGCGGGGCAGCGCGGCACCCGTGCCGCGCACGACTGATCTGATCAAAGTTGTTTCCTATTCCTTCGCGTCGGTACCGTCGGATTTCCGGGATGACAGGGCATGCGGGTTGCGCGCATGAAACAGGTCCAGGTCGGCCTCAATGCGGTCGAGCAGATTGTTGCGCACCATGTCGTAGCCGAGTTCGATCGCGGCGGCGAAACCGTCCGAATCAGCACCGCCGTGGCTTTTGACGACGATGCCGTTCAGCCCCAGGAACACACCACCATTGGAGCGGCCGACATCCATCTTTTCGCGCAGGCGATCGAAGGCGCCCTTGGCGAAGACATAGCCGATCTTGGCCATCAGCGTGCGGCTCATCGCGGCGCGCAGATACCCGGCGATCTGGCGCGCGGTGCCTTCGGCCGTCTTCAGCGCGATGTTGCCGGCGAAGCCTTCCGTCACCACCACGTCGACCGTGCCCTTGCCGATATCGTCGCCTTCGACGAAGCCATGATAGTTCATCGAGGCCATATTGGCCTCGCGCAGCATGCGTCCCGCTTCCTTGACCTCTTCCTGGCCCTTGATCTCTTCGACGCCGACATTGAGGAGGCCGACAGTGGGCCGGGCGATGCCGAAGACGGAGCGCGCCATGCCGGTGCCGAGAATGGCAAAATCAATGAGCTGGTGCGCATCGGCGCCAATGGTGGCGCCGACGTCCAGAACCACGCTTTCGCCGCGCAAAGTCGGCCACAATGCCGCGATCGCCGGGCGATCGATGGTGGCCATGGTGCGCAGGCAGAATTTCGACATCGCCATCAGCGCGCCGGTGTTGCCGGCCGAGATGCAGGCGTCGGCGGCGCCCGACTTGACCGCTTCGACGGCTTTCCACATCGACGACTTCCAGCGGCCATGGCGCAGCGCCTGGCTCGGCTTGTCGTCCATCCTGACCGCGATCTCGCAGTGGAAGAATTCGCTCACCTCGGCCAGTTTGGGAAACTTGGCCAGTTCGGGACGCACGACTTCCTCACGCCCATAGATGACGAAGCGGATGTCGGGACGGCGGGTGGCGACCGTCATGAGCGCCGGAATGACCACGACTGGTCCGTGATCGCCGCCCATGGCATCGATGGAAATCCTGATCACGCGGTATTCATCTCACGGGTTAGGCGGCAGGTCGCTTTAGTGGTCGCGAAGGTTCGGCGAAAATAGCGGTTTTGGCTTTTCACACAACCGACTTTTCCATCGCGGGCGAGGTTTTCAGGATTTTCCCAGCAAGGATCGCAGTTTTTGCTGAAATTCATTCTCCGCCGCTTCGGTCTCGCCGCCGGCATCGAGCGACGCGCCCGACTTGCGCGGATAGGGGTCGATCGCCAGTCCGAAGAACTGTTCGGCAAGCGCCCCGACATCGATGATGTCACCGGAGAATGTTTCGGGACTGTCAGGGCCATCCGCGTCGAGCAGTATCTCGCCGCCGCCGTCGCATCCCTGCCGTCCAAGCTTGGACTCCTCGGGCAGCAGCAGCGCCTCGAATGGCTCATCGATATGCGCGGCGACGGGATCGAGCGTGACGATGCAGGCCTGCGTGATATCGGCCTCGACACGGCCGCTGACCTTCACGCCATTGCGTTTCCAGGAGGCCACAAGGAGTTCCGCGCGGTAGGCTTCGACCGATATCAACCCGTGTTCCTCGGCGAGCGCCGCGCGCTGGGCGGCGTCGGCCTCGATCACCACGGGCAGACCCTTCTGCGGCAGACGGGCGACATTCGCGAAAAAGCCAACCGGGCTCTGCGGATCAGCATGTTTCATCAAGCACCCACCTTGGCGAGCGGAAACGCCGCCTTGCCGGAAACGATTGATTCGGACGGCTGCGCTGCCAACTGCCGGCAGGCATCGGAGACATAGTCGGCCAATTGCGGCGCCTGCGGCCAGGTGCCGGAATCGGGCCGGACATTGCGGGCCAGAGCCGCGGTCAGCCCGTCGCGATCGTTTCTTTCAAGCGCATCATCATAGGCGGCGGTGCGACCATAAAACATCTTCGCCAGTTTCTTCATACGCTTGGGCACGCCGACGTCACCAATACCCAGCTCCCGCAGCGAATGGTCGACGTCGAGGAAGAACTCGTCGATCAGCACCTGGGCGATCTCCTGCGCCACACCGCCCTCGCCACGTAAGCGATGCTGGAACAGGAACATATGCAGCGAAACCATCTCGAAACGGCCGAGCGGCGTGTCCGGCACGTTCCAGTGGGAATAAAATACACTCTGCCGCGCCGCCGCCACGATTTGTGCGTAAAGCGCGTCCGTGATGGCGCGGTTGGCGTGGCGTTCGCGACCAAAAAGGCGCTGGAACATGGGGATGGTCTCCGGGGACCGTTTGTTGAATTGGCCTTGTTGCATCGGCAAGCAAGCTGGTTTACCGGTTTTGCGGCCCAGCGCAAGTTGCGGCGATATAATGGAGAATTGTTGTTGCGCGCGCTGAATTTCAAGTCGACCTTCTCATCCAGGCCCGCCGGCGCGATCTCGCTGCTGCTTATCGTATCGGCGCTCTCGGCATGTCATAGCAACAAGATGTTCGGCGATCTCAGCCCGAGCGAGACGCTCACTCAAGGATATGTCTACGACCAGCAAGCCGTCGATTCGGTGCCCGTCGGCTCCAGCCGCGAGCAGGTGCTTCTGGCTCTTGGCACGCCGTCGACCACGGCGACTTTCGACAACGAGGCGTTTTATTACATTTCGCAAACGCGCAAGCGCTATGTCGCCTTCGCCAAGCCCAGGCTCGTCGACCAGAAGGTGCTCGCGGTCTATTTCGGCGCCGATGGCCGCGTCACCCAGATCGCCAATTACGGCTTGAAGGACGGTAAGATTTTCGACTTCATCTCGCGCACCACGCCGACTGGCGGCAAGGACCAGAACTTCCTCAGCCAGATCATAAACGGCGCCAGCAAGCTGGCGCCCGGCATCCCCGGCGGCGGCACTCCCTGATCATCAGACCCTGCTTCCCCACGGGGAAAGCGGCAATATCTCAGGCGACCAAAGACCCGCGGGAGCGATCCTGCGGGTTTTTGTTTTCAAATTTGCGGCCGACCATAAGCAACGCTTAAACAACCTGCGGTAGTGCTCGCTCGGCAGGAGCAGCGCGGCCGCGTTCACAAGGCGCGCGCAATGGATAGAGCTACATATGACGAAGGGCAGCTTCGCCGAATTCGTGAAGGGCTACGTCAAGAGCCTGACCATCGTTTGCATTTTGATTGCAGTTCTGGCGATTCCGCTTGGCGCTGTCGGCGGCGAAGCCGGCGCGTGGACTTTTGTGATCTTCCTAGGTCCGATAGTCGCCGCTTCCGTCTTCATCGTCCTGCCGATTGTTGTGGCTACGACCTACTTTGGAGTGAGGCGGCGCGGCAGTGCGCAGATTTTTGGCGCGGTCGCATTCTATCCGCTGACAATCGCGATTTTCTTTACGGCCCGGTACGGCCTGATGCTTATTTCAGCGGCACAAATGGACGAAGCCTACCTCAAACGGACGATCGAACACCCGATCGGCAAGATCGAGACCATGGCCTATCTCGGCATGGATTGTTACAGGACCAATTGCCCTCAACTGCTTGTCGATGGGTTCGTCGGCAGAGTGGCATTTATCGGCCAGCGGCCGAAGGTAACTCCGCCTTGGGGTGAACGCGCGCCACCGACCGATCCGGGATTGTGGGTTAAGAAGGCTTTCAGGCTTGGGCAAGGTCCCGAATGCCGAACCAAGAATTTGCAACTGAGCGGCTACTGGATCCAGCAAAGGGGGATTTTCGACGTATGTATTGTGCCGGACAGCGAAGACTTCTTACTCGGCGAGGCAACTCTAACACGGGACGGTAGAGCGAACGCGCGCGACGTCGAGCGCTTTTTCGGACCGAAAGGCGACAATATCGCTGTCGCCTACCGGGTGTCGGGCGGCGAGATAGGGCCCGAGATCGCGCGGTGGGAATCCGGGCAATTGCCGTTTGGAGGCGGCGCTGTCGGGGCCCGCTTCGAGCAAACGGATTTCATGCGCGCGCTCAGCGGAGTGACCACAGACCGGTTTGCGGAAGCCGCCAAGTTCGATCTGGCGAGCCGCATCGACATCATCCACGCAGCCATCGGCAATGTCCCCATCGATATAACGGGCGTCGTTAGCTATCTGCGGACGGCTCTCCCCAAGGGTAGCGTGAAACCCACGCTGCTTGATGAGAGCCGCAAGGCTAAGCTGCTAGATATTGGGACGTCATCCTGCACCCCCCGCGACCCAACCTCCCTGGCCTTGATCAATGGCGCCAAGAATTGCGTGCGAACCTATAATCGGTTTGTCTTAGAAATGTTCGGTACCGAACAGACGGCACTGCAGCTGCCGGAGCCTAATTTGCTAGGGACTGAAGTTCCGCAAGAGTGACTTCTGCAAAAACCGCGGGATTTGCTCCCGCGGGTTGATCTTACGTGCAGCTTTAAGGCCGGACAGGCTCAGCCGTGCGCGAGCACGGCCAGCAGCAGGAGCGCCACGATGTTGGTGATCTTGATCGCCGGGTTGACCGCCGGACCGGCGGTGTCCTTGTAGGGATCGCCGACCGTATCGCCGGTCACCGAAGCCTTGTGCGCCTCGGAGCCCTTCAGGTGCTTGACGCCATCCTTGTCGACGAAACCGTCCTCGAACGACTTTTTCGCGTTGTCCCAGGCGCCGCCGCCCGAGGTCATCGAGATGGCGACGAACAGGCCGTTGACGATGACGCCGAGCAACGAGGCGCCGAGGGCGGCGAAGGCTGACGCCTTCGACCCCGAGATCAACAGCACGCCGAAATAGACGACGAGCGGCGCCAGTACCGGCAGCAGCGACGGGATGATCATTTCCCGGATCGCCGCCTTGGTCAAAAGGTCGACCGCACGCGCATAGTTCGGCTTGGAGGTACCGGCCATGATGCCCGGATCCTCGCGGAACTGCTTGCGCACCTCCTCAACGATGGCGCCCGCCGCGCGGCCGACGGCCGTCATGGCGATGCCGCCGAACAGATACGGGATCAGGCCGCCGAAGATCAGGCCGGCGACGACGTAGGGGTTGGAGAGATCGAAGGAGATCTCGCCCATGCCCTGGAAGTAAGGATATTTGTCGCCATTGGCGGCAAAGAACTTCAGGTCGTTCGAGTAGGCCGCGAACAGCACCAACGCGCCGAGACCGGCCGAGCCGATAGCATAGCCCTTGGTCACGGCCTTGGTGGTGTTGCCGACCGCGTCGAGTGCGTCGGTGGAGTGGCGCACTTCCTTGGGCAGGCCGGCCATTTCGGCAATGCCGCCGGCATTGTCGGTGACCGGGCCGAAGGCGTCGAGCGCAACGATCATCCCGGCAAGGCCGAGCATCGTCGTCACCGCGATCGCCGTGCCGAACAGACCTGCGAGCTGGTAGGTCGAGATGATGCCCCCAACGATGACGATGGCCGGCAGCGCCGTCGATTCCAGCGAGACCGCGAGGCCCTGGATGACGTTGGTGCCGTGGCCGGTCACCGAAGCCTGGGCAATCGAGTTCACCGGACGCTTGCCGGTGCCGGTATAGTACTCGGTGATCACCACGATGAGCCCTGTCACAATGAGGCCGACCAGGCCGCAGATGAACAGGTTCTTGCCGGTGATGATCATGCCGGCAACGGTGCCAACCTCACCCCATCCGACCGTAGCGGAGGTGGCGACAGCAAGGCCGACGATCGACAGCAGGCCGGTCACGATCAGGCCTTTGTAAAGCGCGCCCATGATCGAGCCGTTCGAGCCGAGCTTGACGAAGAAGGTGCCGACGATCGAGGTCAGGATGCAGGCGCCGCAGATGGCGAGCGGATAGAGCATCGCAGTCTGCAGAACGGCGGTACCGCCGAAGAAGATGGCGCCGAGTACCATGGTGGCGACGACCGTCACGGCATAGGTTTCGAACAGGTCGGCGGCCATGCCGGCGCAGTCGCCGACATTGTCGCCGACATTGTCGGCGATGGTGGCCGGGTTGCGCGGATCGTCTTCCGGGATACCGGCTTCGACCTTGCCGACCAGATCGCCGCCAACGTCGGCACCCTTGGTGAAGATGCCGCCGCCGAGACGGGCAAAGATCGAGATCAGCGAGGCGCCGAAGCCGAGCGAGACCAGCGAGTCGATGACGATGCGATCATTGGGCTGCAGGCCCATCGGGCCGGTCAGGATGAGGAAGTAGATCGAGACGCCGAGCAGTGCCAGGCCGGCAACCAGCATGCCGGTGATGGCGCCCGACTTGAAGGCGATGTCGAGACCGGCGGCGAGGCTGTTGGAGGCCGCCTGCGCGGTGCGCACATTGGCACGCACCGAAACATGCATGCCGATGAAGCCGGCAGCGCCCGACAGGACGGCGCCGATCAGGAAGCCGATGGCGGCGGTAATGGAAAGCAGCCACCAGGCGAGCACGAGAACGACCACACCGACGATGGCGATGGTGGTGTACTGGCGCGCCAGATAAGCCTGCGCGCCTTCACGGATAGCGGCGGAGATTTCCTGCATGCGTGCATTGCCCTGATCGGCCGCGAGAACCGAACGTGTCGCCCAGATGGCGTAAAGGACAGAAAGCAAGCCGCAGGCGATGACGGCGTAAAGTATGGTCATTGCCGAATTTTCCTCGATTGCTGGCCCAAAAGAACCCCTCCCTGGGCCGTTGAGACAAAGACCGGAATCCGCGCACGGAATCCACCTCTTCGCATCGGTGTATGCGAAACAGGGCTCGGAACGTCAAGATATTGTTCGGTTTTTGCCCGGCTTTCGCCCAAAAGACAAAAGCCGCGGCGACTCTGCCGGCATAGCCCTTGATTTAGATCGATTGAAATGACGCAGGGGATCATACCAACTAGACTGCCAGATTCCCCAAGCACTACTGCGCCTCGCGTCCCATGCGCCGCGCCGCATAGCGCTCGACCGCCGACAGCCCGTCATAGATCAGCACGGCAAGGGCCGCCACGATCAGGCCGCCCTGCAGGATGAAGGCGAGATTGTTGGACAAGAGGCCGGCGATGATCACCTCGCCCAGCGTCTTGGCGGCCACCGTCGAGCCGATGGTGGCCGTGGCCAGGCTGATCACCACCGACAACCGGATACCGCCCAGGATGATCGGTGCGCTGAGCGGCAACTCTACCTTGGTAAGCCTTTGCCAGCCGGTCATGCCGGCGCCGCGCGCAGCCTCCATCACATTGGCCGGCAGCGTCGTCAGCCCGGTCAGCGTATTCTCGAAGATCGGCAGCAGGCCATAAAGAAACAGCGCGATCAGCGTTGGTTTCTCGCCGAAGCCAACAGCCGGCACGGCGAGCGCCAGCACCGCCACGGGCGGAAAGGTCTGGCCAATGTTGACCAGGCTACGCGACAGCGGCAAGAATTCCGCACCAGCGGGCCTCGTGACCAGGATGGCAAGCGCGACGGCAACGATGGTTGCAGCCACAGTGGCGATCAGCACTGTGCCCAGATGCAACAGCGTCAAGGTCAGCAGGCTGCCCTGATTGTAGATCACCGGCGCATTGTTTTCTGTCAACGGCTTCAGCAACGGCTCGAACCAGCCGGGGTTGGTGAGGAAGGCGACGAGCAGCACGGCAAGGGCAAGCCGCAGCAGCGCCGGCAGCCAGGCTTTCATGCCGGCCTCGCCGCGCGCTTGACCAGCGCGTCGACCGTGACCCGGCCGAGCGGTTCGCCGTCGGCGCCTTTTACCGGCAGTGCCGGCCGGCCTGACCACAACAGTTCGGCCAACGCGTCGCGCTGGCTGGCATCGCCGGGGATCGCTTCGCCCTCAGCGGTTCCATTCTCCACCGCGTCACGCACCTGCCCGAGCGACAACAGCCGGAATGGTCTTTCGCTGGCGCCGACCAGGGTCTCGACGAAGCTGCTGGCCGGGTTCGCCAGGATCTCGGCGGGTCTGGCGTTTTGCACGAGCTTGCCGGCATCCATCACCGCGATCTTGTCGCCCATATGCACGGCCTCTTCCATGTCATGGGTGACGAGGATGATGGTGGTGCCGAAGCGCTTCTGGATCGCCAGCAGGTCTTCCTGCGCCTTGGTGCGGATGATCGGGTCGAGCGCGCCGAACGGCTCGTCCATCAACAGCACGTTGGGCTCGGCGGCGAGCGCGCGGGCAACGCCGACGCGCTGCTGCTGGCCGCCGGACAATTCGTGCGGGTAGCGCGGCCCGTAAGCCTGGGGGTCGAGCTGATAGAGCGTCATCAGCTCATCGACGCGCGCCTTGATGCGGTCCTTGTCCCAGCCGAGCAGCACCGGCACGGTGGCGATGTTCTGCGCCACGGTGCGATGCGGAAACAGACCATGGCCCTGGATGGCGTAGCCGATGCTGCGGCGCAATTCATAACCGGGCACGGAACGATTGTCGGCACCGTCGAGCTTGATGATACCTGATGTCGGCTCGACCAGCCGGTTGATCATGCGCAGCAGCGTCGTCTTGCCCGAACCGGATGTGCCGACAATGACGCATACCGTGCGCGGCTCGATGACCATCGATACGTCGTCGACCACCGTTGTCGCGTCATAAACCTTGGTAATGCCTTCGATCTCGATCATGCCGTTTCAACCCTGCGCTTTGTGGCAGTCATTTCGATCACCGCGTCGAGGATGATGGCGGCGGCGAAGGCGAGCGCGACCGTCGGCACGGCGCCGAGCAGCACCAGATCCATCGCCGTCTGGCCGACGCCCTGGAACACGAACACGCCGAAGCCGCCGCCACCGATCAGGGCAGCGATGGTGGCGAGACCGATATTCTGCACCAGCACAATGCGGATGCCAGTGAGGATCACCGGGAAGGCCAGCGGAAACTCGACACCGAACAGGCGCTGACGGTCGGTCATGCCCATGCCGCGCGCTGCGTCATTGGCGGCACGCGGCACGCCGGCAAGGCCGACCACGGTGTTGGCCACAACCGGCAGCAGCGAATAGAGGAACAGGGCGACGAAGGCAGGTGCGGTACCAATGCCTCGAATTCCCAGTGCCGCAGCCCCCGGCACGTGGATGGCGACCCAGCCGAGCGGCGCGATCAGCAGGCCGAACAGCGCGATCGAGGGAATGGTCTGGATGATGTTGAGTACGTTGAGCATGCCGGCGCGCAGCCTCTCGACGCGGTGGCACAGGATGCCGAGCGGCAGGCCGACGATGACCGCGGCAGCCAGCGAACCGAGCGCCAGCGTCACATGCTTGGAGCCTTCGGCCCAGAAACTGTCGGCGCGGTTGAAATACTCTTTCAGGATCGACAGATTGTCCCAGCTTCCCGACATCAAAAGCAGGCCAATCGCCAAAGCAGCGACGACAAGCACGCCAACCCGCGCCAAGGGCGATAGGTTCAGCCTTGTCAGCACATCGGCCAGCAAAAGCGTAAAGGCAAAAATGAGGATCCAGAAACCGGAGGCTGGCGACACCCTGGCGAAGGTGTTGCCGGCCGGCGTCAAGAATGTGCCGGCGACGCCGATGAGCAGCGCCAGCGCTGCAAGCGCGACGACGCCGGCGGCGAGGCGCAGCACCAGCGATGTCCTGAACAGTGCTATGAGCGCTGCGGCGACGATGATGGCGAGCAGCAACCATCCTGTGGTTGCCGGCAGCGCTTCGACAATCGAGCGCGCTTGCCCCGGAACGATGCGGTTGGCACGAAACGTGGCAAAGGGGGCGAGGAACGCCGCATAGGCCGCGATCACCGCGATGACCACGCCGAGCTTGTCGAAGCGGATATTCACGCGCTCCCCCCGTCGGTCGTTCCGGCGCGCCACGCGAGCAGGGCCCGGAATCGTCCTACTTCAGAAAGCCGCTCTTCTTCAAAAAGTCCTCGGCGACGCCCTTGACCGGCTCGCCGCCGACCTGCACGCGGCCGTTCAGTTCCTGCAACGTGACGAGGTCGAGCTTGGCGAAGACCGGCTTCAGCAGCGTCTCGATCTCAGGATGTTCCTTGAGCACGGATTCGCGGATGATCGGCGTCGGCTGGTAGACCGGCTGCACGCCCTTGTCGTCCTCGAGCACGACCAGGCCGGACGGCGCAATGCCGCCGTCGGTGCCATAGACCATGGCGGCGTTGGCACCGCTGGTCTGGTTGGCCGCAGCGGCGATGGTCGCCGCCGTGTCGCCACCGGAGAGCGTGATCAGCTGCTCGGGCTTCAGCTTGAAGCCATAGGTGGTCTGGAAGGCCGGCAGTGCCGCCGCCGAATTGACGAACTCGGCCGAGGCCGCCAGCACCACCTGGCCGCCGCCGGCGACATATTTGCCGAAATCGGAAAGCGTGGCGAGCTTGTTGGCGTCAGTCACTTCCTTGCGCAGCGCGATCGCCCAGGTGTTGTTGGCCGGCGCCGGCGACAGCCAGACGATCTTGTTGGCGTCATAGTCGAGCTTCTTGGCCGTCTCATAGGCCTTGGCGGCATCCTTCCACACGGGGTCATCGGCCTTCTCGAAGAAGAAGGCGGCGTTGCCGGTGTATTCGGGATAGATGTCGATCTCACCGGCGGTGATCGCCTTGCGCACCACCGGCGTGCCACCGAGCTGGATGCGGTCAGTGGTCTTGATGTTGTTGGCGTTGAGAACGAGCTGGATGATGTTGCCGAGCACGCCACCCTCGGTATCGATCTTCGAGGAGACAACCACCTGAGCACTGGCGGAAGCCGCCGTGATGGCCAGCGCCAATGCCGCGCCGGCGAAAACCTTGACTGAAAACATTCTTGAAAACCTCTTGCTGTGAACCGGAATGCGGTGGCCGCATATGAGCATGGCTTCAACGGCCAGTCGGGGCATACGGTTTCATAACAATAGGTACAGACGCAATAATTTTGTTTCAGATCTGCAAATTCAACCGAAGCAATCCTGACAGCATCATGTCAAGTCGACAGCAGTTCGAGGATCAGTTGCTCGCCTTGCGCAGAGCGGTCATCTTGAGCGCGACGAGTGCGACGAAGCACAGAACGGCGACCGGAAAGATCATCCAGTTCAGCATCTGCCAGCCCCAGGCGTTGTAGACCATGCCCGACAGCAGAGACGCGCAGGCGACGGAGCCGAACAGGACGAAGTCGTGAAAACCCTGCACCTTGCCCTTTTCCGAGGGCCGGTAGCTGGCCGCCACCATGGCGGTGGCGCCGATGAAGCCAAAATTCCAACCAAGGCCGAGCAGGATCAGCGACGTCCAGAATTGCCAAAGCGCCAGACCCGACAAAGCGACAATGGCGCAGCCGATGAGCAGGATCAGGCCGGTGGCGACAATGCGCTCGGCGCCGAAGCGATGGATCAGCGAGCCGGTGAAGAAGCTCGGCGCGAACATCGCCATGACGTGCCAGGAGATGCCCAGCGTCGCATCGTCCTCCGACAGGCCGCAGCCGACCATGGCCAGCGGTGCGCCGGTCATGACGAAGCTCATCAGCGCATAGCTGCCGACGGCACAACACAACGCGGCGACGAAGCGCGGCTTGGTGACGATTTCGGACAGCGGTCTGGCATCGCCCTCGGCGATGTCGAACTTGCTCTCGGCCCTCGCCGGCAGGCGCAGAAACGACAGGATAAGGGCGCCAACCGCGGCCAGCGGCAGGATGGAAGCGAACGAGCCGGCAAACATTACCGGCGCGAACAGTTCACGGGTGAAGATGACGATCTGCGGCCCAAGGATGGCGGTGATTATGCCGCCGGCCAGCACGAAGGAGATGGCGCGCGCCTTGAACTCCGGCGGCGCATTGTCGGCGGCGGCGAAGCGGAACTGCTGGACGAAGGCACCACCGATGCCGATCACCAGCAGCGCGAAGGCAAACAGCCAGAAACTGCTGTGGAAAAGCGCTAGTGTGGCGACCAGGCCGCCAAGCGCGGTGACCACGGTTCCAGTCATGAAGCCGTTGCGCTGGCCTAGTCTGCGGATGATGGCCGCGGCCGGCAGCGCGCCAAGCGCCACGCCGATATTGAAGCCGGTGATCGGCGCCGTCGCCAGCGATTTGTCGGCGCCCAGCAGGTATTGCCCAGCCAGCGCGCCCATCGAGATGGCGATGGGTGCCGCTGAGCCGATGATCGCCTGCGAGGCGGCGAGGATCAAAGCGGTGCGCCGCCCATCCCTGCCCGCCTCGACGGCGATGGCCGTCACGATGCGTCCTTGCCGCGCCCCTCGCCGCGCACCCGGCGTGACACGCGGTCGAGCACGGCATTGACCAGCTTCGGTTCGTCTTCTTCGTAGAAGGCCTTGGCGATGTCGACATATTCAGAGACGATGACGGCCACCGGCACGTCTTCGCGTTTCATCAGCTCATAGACGCCGGCGCGCATGATGGCGCGCAGCGTCGAATCGAGCCGAGACAGCGGCCAATCATCGGTCAGAGCCTGGCGGATGACCGGGTCGATGGTCTTCTGGTTCTCGACGACGCCGGTCAGGATGGCGCGGAACCATTGGGCATCCGCCTCGCGGTAGAGCGCGCCGTCGACTTCCTTGCCGAGGCGAAACGCCTCATATTCGGCGGTGATCTCGAAGACGCCGCTGCCGGCGACATCCATCTGATAAAGCGCCTGCACGGCGGCCAGACGGGCGGCGCCGCGCTTGTTGGCGTGGCGCACCGGGGGCTGTCCGGGCGAAGCGGGCTCGCTCACGATCGCGCTCCCAATTGTTCCTTGAGCGCAATCATGGTCAGCGCCGCACGCGCGGCAAAGCCGCCCTTGTCGCCTTCCGAGCGCTTGGCCCGCGTCCATGCCTGCGCGTCGTTCTCGGTGGTCAGGATGCCGTTGCCGATGCAGACCGAGTCCTGCACGGACAGGTCCATCAGCGCGCGGCTGGATTCATTGGCGACGATGTCGAAATGATAGGTGTCGCCGCGAACGACGGTGCCGAGCGCGACGAAGCCGTCGTAGTTGGTGCCGCCTTCGGCCGCGCCGTCCAGCGCGAAGGTGATCACTGCGGGAATTTCGAGGGAACCTGGAACAGTGACGACGTCGTAGGTCGCGCCTGCTTCATCGAGCGCGCTTGTGGCGCCGTCGAGCAGCGCGTCGGCAAGGTCGTCGTGGAAGCGCGCTTCGACAATGAGCAGATGCGCCTTCGCCTTCGGACGAATGAAGGCTTTGCCGTGTTGGGATGTACCAGCCATAAAAGTCTCCGGGGGGTTGCCGGTGACTTAGGCCGAAGCCGGATTGATCGCAAGCGGAAGATTGCTGGAGGCGCGTCAGGCCTATCCCCTCTTTGGGGAAGGCGCCGAGATCGGGCAGTCTGTGCCGAGGCTTTCAGCCCAGGCAAGAATGGCTTCATGATCCACCATACGGCGGCCGGCATCTACATCGGCCAATGCTTCCCGTGTGAGCCGCTCCTTCTCTTTGGAGCTTGTGCTTTCCGTCACAGTCACTTCCTCATTCGAACAGCTTTGCGATGTCGGTCATCGGCCGGAAGAGCCTCATCGGTTGATCCGGAAATGGCAGGAAACTCTCGCGTTGGTAGAAACCGCGCGCGTTTTCATCCTTGGCATCGACCACAACGGCGAACGAAGCAATCTCGCTCTTGACGCAACGGGACAGAGCGTCAGCCAGGAGATAGCGGCCGTAGCCCTGCCCCCTATACCGCCGATCGACAGTGAGGCGTCCCAGCAACGTGGCCGGAATGAGTGGATAGCGGGGAAGCTTGCGAACGGTTTGGGCAGGCCAATCGCCGACGGCCACGGCGGCAGCGGACAGCGTGTAATATCCGGCCACAGTTCCGTCCGGCAAAACAAGAATGAAGGGTGCCGCTACGTTCTTGCGCGCGTCCTGCCCGGCCTGAACCCTAAGATATCGATCGAGCGCCTCTACGCCGCTCTCGAAAGATGCCCTGTCGTGCTGCACACCAAGCACTTCGACCAGAAGAATACCCTCGGCCGAACTGCTCACCTTCAGGTACCAGTGGCTTGACGGTATCGGCGCACCGTCTCGCGCAGACGATCATTCACGGGTTGCGGATTGATCAAAGCATCCACGAAGGCGCGACTATCGCGGACGGAAAGGTCGAGGCGCTGATGCTCCTCGATGGCCCGGCGGGCTGCTTCATGGACACTGGTCAGCACAAAATCCGTCACCGTCCGACCCTGCAAGGCGGCTGCATGTTCAATAAGGCTCTTCTGATCGGCCGTGATGCGGGCCTCCAGGCGTTCGCCACGGATACGACTTCGACTTGGGTGAGCTTGTGCCGTCATCGTCTTTCTCCTGAAGGCAATGTACGGCCAATGGCCGGCAAATTCAAGTGACTCAAAGCCCCTCTTTCGCCGCCTCCGCCAGCCGCGCGGCGTAGCGGGCCATGGTGTCGATCTCGAGATTGACGCGGTCGCCGGCCTTGCGCTCGCCCCAGGTGGTGACGGTCAGCGAGTGGTGGATCAGCAGCACGTCGAAGCGGGTGCCCTCGACCTTGTTGACGGTAAGCGAGGTGCCGTCGAGCGCCACGGAGCCTTTCGGCGCGATGAATTTCGCCAGATGGCGCGGCGCGTCCAGCGTGAAGCGCACCGCATCGCCCTCGTCCTTGCGCTCGACGATCTCGGCGGTGCCGTCGACATGGCCCGAAACGATGTGGCCGCCAAGTTCGTCGCCGATCTTCAGCGCCCGCTCGAGATTGACCTTGCTGCCGGATTTCCAGATCGAGGCCGTGGTCAGCCGCAAGGCCTCTTCCCAGGCCTCGACCTCGAACCAGCGCGCGTTAGAGCCATGGTCGGGCAAAGCCGTGACCGTCAGGCACACACCGCCGCAGGAGATCGAGGCGCCAATGGCGATGGTCCCGGGGTCATAGGCGGTGTCGATGCGCAAGCCGACGCCTTCGCTCAGCGGCTTGACGGCCGCCACGGTGCCGATATCGGTGACAATTCCGGTAAACATCGATGCTATCTTCCCGTTTTGACCATGACCTTGTCCGAAAACCGGGTCCCACTTTTCGGGATCATGGTCTAGAGGTCTCTTACCCACTCGGCGTAGCTGTCTTCGCCGAAGCGCATCTCGCGCAGCTTGCGAAAGCCTGCCGGGATATGGTCGGCGTCGATGGGCGATGCAATGCCGCCATCGCCGATCGCCTCCGGCCCCTGGAACAGCACGATACGATCGACCAGCCCATCGGCCAGGAAAGCGCTGGCCACCTTGGCGCCGCCCTCGACCAGCACGCTTGCCATGCCGAGCGCCGCCAGATCCTCGAGCAACTCCGGCAGCGCCACTCCGCCTTCGTGCGTTTCGGTGCCGATGAAGCGCACGCCGGCGCGTTCGAGTGCGGCCCGCCGATGCGGATCGGCCTCCAGGCAAGCGGCGACGTAGAGCGGCACGCGATCCACGCCCGAGGCCAGTTTCGAGGACTCAGGCAGCCTGATCTGCCGGTCGAGAACGATGCGTGCCGGCGAACGGTTCTCCAGGCCCGGCAAGCGGACCGTTAGCGCCGGATCATCCTCGAGCGCCGTGCCGATGCCGATCAGGATGCCGTCAGCCTCGGCCCGCATCAGGTAGACTTCGCGGCGGGCGATGTCGCCTGTAATAGCGACCTGGCCGACGCCTTCCCTGCCGATCTTGCCGTCACTGGAAAGCGCAAGCTTCAGAATCACTTCCGGGCGCTTCCTGAGCGACCGAATGAGATAACCAGCCATCTGCTCGGCGGCTTCGCCCGCCAGAACCTTCTCGACGACCTCGACACCGGCGGCGCGCAGGATGGCATAGCCCTTGCCAGAGACGCGCGGATCGGGATCGCTGGCAGCCCCCACGACGCGCGCAATGCCGGCATTGACCAGCGCGTTGGCGCAAGGCGGGGTGCGGCCGTGATGAGCGCAAGGTTCCAAAGTGACGTAAGCCGTGGCGCCCCGCGCGAGTTCGCCGGCCTCGGCCAGCGCCTCGGTTTCGGCATGCGGCCGGCCGCCGACGGCGGTGACACCGGTGCCGACGATCATCGGCCCAGCACCGTTGTCGCGCACGATCACCGTACCCACGGAAGGATTGGTCGAGGTCCTGCCGGCATTGCGGCGCGACAGCCGCAGCGCCGCGGCCATGAAACGGCGATCAAGGGCTGCCTGTCCGGCCTCGCTACGCTGCGATACTGCCATGCTCAGCCCGCTTCCCCTTCACTGCTCTTGTCTTCGTCGCCCTTCAGTTCGCCCAGCAGCTCATGGAAGTCCTTGGCCTCGCGGAAATTGCGGTAGACCGAGGCGAAGCGCACATAGGCGACGTCGTCGAGCGATTTCAGCGCTTCCATGACCAGCTTGCCGACCTCGCCGGAGGCCACTTCGGTCTCGCCGGAGCTTTCAAGCTGGCGCACGATGCCGGTCACCGCGCGATCAATCCGCTCGGGATCGACATTGCGCTTGCGCACGGCGATCTCGACCGAGCGCAGCAGCTTGTCGCGGTCGAACGGCACCTTTCGCCCTGACTTCTTGACCACGACGAGGTCGCGTAACTGGACGCGCTCGAAGGTGGTGAAACGGCCGCCGCAATCGGGGCAGACACGCCGCCTGCGGATTGCCGCGCCGTCCTCGGCGGGGCGCGAATCCTTCACCTGCGTATCTTCGGACTGGCAATAGGGACAGCGCATGAAAAGCCTTGGGTTCGCGAATCTGGTGGGGCGAAAGGCTTAGAGCCTTTCCGGTCGGGATTGAAGCGGTTCCGTGTCTTCAGAGATAGCGAGGCGCGAGGAAGATTGCCAGCGCGGCAACCAGCCAGACGGCGATGCCGCCGACGACAGCCAGGCGATAGTCGACCTTGTCGATGAACCACCAGCAGGCGCCGAGGAAGGCAAGATAGGCGGGAATTGTCTTCATCCCGGCAAGGCAGGCATCGCGAAAACCGCTCGGATCTCCCTTGGCACCCACGGCGAGCAAGGCAATGACGGCAAAGGTCGGCGCCAGCGGCAGTATCCCTGGCAAGACATTGCCTCGCTTGGACGCCCAGACGATCAGCGCCGTCACCAGGCCGCCGACCACGCCCTTCCAGACAATGTCCATCCGCGCCCCCTATTCCGATCCGGCCGTCAGCGTCACGGCGCGACGTCCTTGGTCGGGAAGCCGCAGGACGTTCCGAGGCTGCGGTAGGCCTTGGTGAAACCATCCATCGGGATGCTGGCGACAACGTTCGTGCCGAAAGTCACATCGAGCGAGATGACCTGGCGCATGGCTCGCAGCAGGGCGAGACTGGTCTTGGCCTGATTGTCGACCGTCCAGCTCGGGCGGCCGATGACGGCATCGTTGGAATAGACTGTCGTCGAAACCTTGACGCCTGGATCGCCGAACGTCGCTGCGATCTTCTTGCCCGACGGCAGTTCCTTGTTGTCAACGGTAAGCATGATGGCCGGATAGGCATCAGGCGGCAGCGCATCGCCAGTCGAGATCGACAAGGTCAGCGTGCCCGAATTGCCGCTCGCATCGAAGAACGCCGTCGAAGCCGCACAGGTCTTGCTCGCATCCTGGCCGGTGTCGAGCACATCGACGATGGTCGTCCATTTGCCGAAGGTGCTGGTGGCAGGCGTGTCCGGGGCGGGCTGCGTCTGCGCCAAGGCAGACCCGCAAACGGCCAGCCAGCCGCCGACACCGAGTGAGGCGGGACGAAAATTGCGCATCATTAAGTCTCCAGTTCCATGCGTCACCCGATCAGGGGTGACGCCGTGCCGGCGAATAAAAGATGACGCTTCGCGCCTGGTCAATCGAGAATGGTCAACCGAGATAGGGATAGAGCGGAAAACGATCGGTCAGCGCCACGACCTTGGCTTTCACCGCCGCTTCGACCGCGGCATTGCCCTCGTCTGAATTGGCGACCTTGAGACCATCCAGCACTTCGGCGATCAGCTTGCCGATCTCGCGGAACCCGGCCTGGCCGAAGCCGCGCGTGGTGCCGGCCGGCGTGCCGAGGCGCACGCCCGAGGTGACGAAGGGCTTTTCCGGATCGAAGGGGATGCCGTTCTTGTTGCAGGTGATGTTGGCGCGGCCAAGGGCTGCCTCGGCGCGCTTGCCGGTGGCATTCTTCGGCCGCAGGTCAACCAGCATCAGATGGTTGTCGGTGCCGCCGGAGACGATGTCGAGGCCCGTCTCCTTGAGGCTCGAAGCCAGCGCCTTGGCGTTGGCGGCCACACTCTCCGCATAGACCTTGAAGCTCGGCTTCAGCGCTTCGCCGAAGGCCACCGCCTTGGCGGCGATGACATGCATCAGCGGGCCGCCTTGCAGGCCGGGGAACACGGCCGAGTTCATCTTCTTGGCGATGTCCTCGTCATTGCACAGGATCATGCCGCCGCGCGGGCCGCGCAGCGACTTGTGCGTGGTGGTCGTCACCACGTGTGCATGCGGCAGCGGCGACGGATGCACGCCGCCGGCGACGAGGCCGGCGATGTGGGCCATGTCGACCATCAGATAGGCGCCGACCGCATCCGCGATCTCGCGAAAGCGCTTCCAGTCCCAGATGCGCGAATAGGCGGTGCCGCCGGCCAGGATCAGCTTCGGCTTGGTCTCATGCGCGGTCTTCTCGATCGCGTCCATGTCGAGCAGATGGTCTTCCTTGCGCACGCCATAGGAGACGACCTTGAACCACTTGCCGCTCATATTGACCGGCGAGCCGTGGGTGAGATGGCCACCGGAATTGAGGTCGAGGCCCATGAAGGTGTCGCCGGGCTGCAGCAGCGCCAGGAACACCGCCTGGTTCATCTGGCTGCCGGAATTCGGCTGGACGTTGGCGAAATTGCAGCCGAACAGCTTCTTCGCCCGCTCGATGGCCAGTTCCTCGGCCACGTCGACGAACTGGCAGCCGCCATAGTAGCGCTTGCCCGGATAGCCCTCGGCATATTTGTTGGTCATGATCGATCCCTGCGCCTCGAGAACCGCGCGAGAAACGATGTTCTCCGAAGCGATCAGCTCGATCTCGTGGCGCTGGCGACCGAGTTCGTTGCGGATGGCGCCGAAAATCTCCGGATCGGCGTCTTCCAGCGTGGTTTCGAAGAAGGATTCGAATTTGTTCGACACTGCCGCTGCTGTTGCCATGGCCTGAAATCCTCGGTTCGGGGGCAATTTGCTTATGCATATCGTTGCCCCAAAACCGCTGCACAGCTTTGGGCGACATGCATTGCCGCGCCATTAACACAGTTGTTTTCGACCCGCCACGTTTGCAGCGCGAAATTTGCTGGCCGGTTTGCGGCAGAGCCTGCAAATCCACAGCCCCTGGGCATCGCCGGTCCTATTTCCGCGTCTGCCTGCCGTTCAAAAGGGCCTCCGTCAGGGTGATCTCTGTGAACAACGCTCGCGCCGTGTGATCGTTGATCTCGCCGCGCTGAAGCATGGCGCGCACCGCAGTGCGTTCGGCCTCGATGCCGGCAAGTCGCATTTCGAGCTCCGCCCGCCCGGCCTCGCGCGCCTCGGCTCGGGCTTCATCGGCCTCGTCGGAGGTGGCGATGCGGCGCCGGTAGCCGGCGACGATGTTTTCGGCGGCGACAAGTCTGGCGCCGGGCACCTCGCCGTCGTCGTCGCTGCTGCCCGCCATGCTCTCGATGCGGACGATCGCCGCATTGGCAGCGCCGACACGCGCCCGGCGCTCCTCGGCAGCACCTGCATCCTCGCCCGGCTCGACCAGGCCGCGCGCAATCACCGGCAAGGCAAGGCTGGCGATCAGCAGGGAGCAGATGATGACGCCGGCGGCGAGGAAGATGACCAGGTCGCGTGCCGGAAATGGCGAGCCGTCCTGCAAGACCAGCGGCAGCGACAATATGCCGGCCAGCGTGATCGCGCCGCGCACGCCGGCCACCGATCCGGCGAGCCGCACACGCAGGCCGAACGGCTCGGCCTCGCGCTTGCCGAGCCTCGCCGCTATCCCCGCCGTGACGTCGCCAATCCAGATCCAGACGAAGCGGAGCGCGATCAGGCAGACCGTCAGCGCCACCACCGTCAGCACCGGTTGGATGATCGGATAGTGACCCGTGAGTTCCGGCGGCACCTTGCGGATGATTTCGGGAAGCTGCAGGCCGAGCACGATGAACAGCGCGCCGTTGAAGACGAAGGAAAACGTCGTCCACAGCGAGATCGTCTGCATGCGCGCCGAGACGCCGAGAAAGCGGAATATGCCGGTGCTCCCGGTCAGCAGGCCGGCGGTCACCGCCGCCAGGATGCCCGAGGCCCCGAAATGCTCGGCGCCGAGATAGGCGACGAAGGGCAGCAGGATGGTGATCAGTACCTGCGCCTCGGCCGGCACGCCACCAATGCGGTTCAAGAGTTGCAGCGCCTTGGCGGCGACGAACAAGGCCGCCACGCCGGCCAGGATGCCGACCGCCACGGCATAGAGGAAACTCAGCGAGGCGGCGGCAAAGGAAAAGCTGCCGGTCAATGCCGCCGCCACGGCAAAGCGGAACATGACCAGGCCCGACGCATCGTTGAGCAGCGACTCGCCTTCCAGAATGTGCATCAGCCGCGCCGGAACGACGTTCCTGTCGACGATCGAGGAGACTGCCACCGCATCGGTCGGCGACAGCACTGCCGCTAGCGCGAAGGCAACCACCAGCGGAATGCTCGGCACCAGCCAGTGCAAGGCATAGCCGAAGCCGACGATGGTGAAGAAGACGAGGCCGATGGCAAGGTCGAGGATCGGCCCACGCAATGCCATCAGCTCGCGCTTGGGCGCGCCGAAAGCGTCGCTGAACAGCAGTGGCGGAATGAACACCAGCAGGAACAGTTCCGGATCGATCTCGACATGGATGCCGCGCACCGGCCAGGCGAGCGCGGCGCCTATCGCGATCTGCAGGACCGGCAGCGGCACCCGCACCAGCCGCACCAGCGCGCCGGAAACGGCGACGAAGACGAGCACGACGAGGATGAAGATGGCGGTTTGCATGGCTCGATTCCGGCTGTTTGCCGGACCATGCGCAATCATCGGCGCCAGGTCCAGACAGCGCTGGCGAAGCGATGGCCGAGAGGACAAAAGACCGAGTGGCCGGCAAGACGCCGATGTCGGAAAAAGGCCGGCACCTGGAGTCAGCGCAAGGCTGCCTGGAGGCACCAGGTGGCCGGCCACACGCCGGCCCCCGCGGTCGACGTGCGTATGCAGAGCGCCAATGTCCAAAACACTCGGGCATGAAATGCCGGAAGCCAGCGCCGATGCTTTTGTGGATACGCGAGCATAGTCCAGCATCAACCTCCCGATAGCGCGGGGTTGACAGACGGCTGTCGCCAGTTGTCGGCCTTGCGGGTCATACTCGGCCGTGCGACGCTGCGTTACGGCTCACGAGCGGGGGTTCGATCGATGCTGTCACGGATCATGGCACATGCCGAACCGGCATTGGCGGCGAAGACGGCCGAGGGCGCAAGCACCGGTTATTTCGCGGCGATGGAAACCTTCGGCGCTTCCTATCTGCAGACCCGCCTCTATCGAAGGCCGTCAGCAACGCTGACCTCCGCCAGCCATTGGGCGGCCGGCGGCTTCATCACGCGGCTGGCGCCGGCGGACTGGCCGGGCAGCCCGGCATTCGACTATGTCTGCTTCGAGTGCAACCCTTTGCTGGGCGCGATCCGCGAAAGCCGCACGCGCTACCGCTTCTCCGACTTTGCCCCGCGCGGCCGCGCTGAGTTCGGCGTTTACTGGGAAGCGCTCGGCGAGGCCGGGATCAATGACGCGCTATGCTCCACCTCCTATGGCGCCGACGGCGCCATAGCCTCGCTGCATCTCGGCTTTCACGAACGTGACTTCACGGCAGACGAGAGCTTTGCCATCCAGATGGCCGGCCTCGTGCTGACGGAAAGGCTGATGAGCCTGACGACGCCGCCGCCCGCCGCTGCCGTCCGGCTGACGGTGCGCGAACGCGACAGCCTGGCGTTGGTCGCCGAAGGCAAGACGGATTGGGAAATCTCGGTCATTCTGGGCATTGCCGAAGCGACGGTGCGCTTCCATGTCGACAATGCCAGGCGCAAGCTTGGCGCCGTCAATCGCGCACAAGCGGTGGCGCGGCTGGTCAATCAGCGGCTGATTTAACGCCCGCACAAAACAAAAAAGGCCGCCCTTTGAGCGGCCTTTCGTTAGCATCATCAGATGCTTAGAGCGAAGAAGTGATCTGCAACTCGCTGGCGCCATCGAGCGCGTAGACGTCGTCGCGAAACTGGACGACGCCGGGTCCGGTCGACCAGGCCGAGAGATAGAGGAAGTGCACCGGCACCGGGTTGGTGACCTGGATCGGCGTGTTCTGGCCGGTCTTGATCGCCGCCTCGAAATGCTGGCGATCCCAGCCGGGCGTGTCGCGCAGGACCCAGGTGACGAGGTCGCGCACGTTCTGGACGCGCACGCAGCCAGAGGAATCGAAGCGCATCATCTTGCCGAACAGGCTCTGCTGCGGCGTGTCGTGCATGTAGACGCCGTCCGGGCTCGGGAAATTGATCTTGACCGACGCCATGGCGTTTTCCGAACCGGGATCCTGGCGGAACCGGTACTTGGCGGCGTCGTCGGTCGACCAGTCCACGTTCATCGGATCGACTTCGCTGCCATCCGGCGCGAACAGGCGGATGTGGCTGTTCTTGAGATAATTGGGATCCTTCCGCATCAACGGAATGATGTCCTTGCGCACGATCGAGACCGGCGCGTTCCAGTACGGATTGACGATGATCTCGTTGATCTTGGAATTGACGATCGGCGTCTGGCGATCGATCTTGCCGACGATAGCCGTGTGGCGAAGCACGACGCGGTCATTCTCGACAGCTTCGACCTGCGCCGCCGGAATGTCGACCAGCACATAGCGGTTGCCGAGCGTGCCGGCCTTCTCCTTCAACCGTTGCAGATTGGTCTGCAACTGGCCGAGCCGGATTTGCGCCGAAACGTTCATCGCGGCGTAGGTGTATTTGCCCATAGAGCCGTCAGCGGGCAGACCATGGCGCAACTGGAAGCGCTTGACCGCCGAGTCGACATAGGAATCGAAGGCCGTCGAAATGCCGGCGCTCTGCGACAGGTCGCCTGCAATCATCAGGCGCTTGCGCAGCGGCACCACATCCGGGTCATCGACGCCGAGTTGCAGTTTCTTGGTCGCGGGAACGTCTACCCAGCCACCCTGCCCGACGATGTTCTGATATTGCGCGACCGCCTGCTCCGTGAACGCAACGGTCTGCGGGCTGAAGATCGGTAGCGTCGAAGCCACCTTGCCGCCTTCGCTGGCGCGGGCGTCGAACTGGTCATCCCAATTGCCGCGGGCCGAGGATTTCAGGATATCCCCGATCACATCCTGCGCGTTCGCACGGCCAGCCACCATGGCGGCGGCGGCGAGCGCGGAGGCTCCGGAAAGGAAAAAACGGCGGCTGGTTCTCATGGACGTTCCAGACATAGGTAGCGGTTCGATACATAGGTAGCGGTTCGATCACTTGCTGCGTCGGTCATCGGGCGATCTCGCCCGCACTCTAAAATTGGCAATCTTAACAATTAGCCAACCATGGCCCGTATCACGTTGGCTAGAAACGCACGAGGCGCGATACGGTTGCGGGTGGACGCATGGTCTTGACGACAGCATCACTGCCACCCTCGGTTCCATTGGAATATGGCGGCAACGTGGCCTTGCGCCCAATTTGGGCCGCCCGGCGTGGCGAAAAGAAAAGACCGGTGCTTTTCGGCACCGGCCCTGACTGAAGGTCGCTATGTCGGCCGCGCTTCTATGGCGTGGGCCAGATCCAATAGGGATGGCTTACATCCGGTAGGCGATGGTGTCGTTCCAGAAGCGGTCGAGCCGCTGCAAGGCGCGGTTCATCTGCTTGAACTCGTCGGTGTTGATGCCGCCGACCTGCTCGATCGAGCCGACATGGCGCTCGTAGAGACCGGCGACGACATCAGCCACCTCGTTGCCCTTCGGCGTCAGCGAGACGCGGACCGAACGGCGGTCGATACGCGAGCGCTGGTGGTTGATGAAGCCGAGATCGACCAGCTTCTTCAGATTGTAGGAGACGTTCGAGCCGAGATAATAGCCACGCGAGCGAAGCTCGCCGGCGGTCAGCTCGGAATTGCCGATGTTGAACAGCAGCAGCGCCTGGATGGCGTTGATGTCGGAACGGCCGTTGCGGTCGAATTCGTCCTTGATGACGTCAAGCAGGCGGCGGTGCAGCCGCTCGACGAGCTGCAGCGATTCCATGTACAGGGAACGGATAGCCTCGCGGCGATCGTCGGATACGTTGGCGGTCTTCGCCGCCGGACGCGAATTGATCATTGTCTTTGCCTCTCGTTTGTCGCCCTGGTGATTTTTTGTTTTTCACCTTGATCGCGACACTATCGAATACTCATAAAATTCGACTTAAACGCTAGGGCTAACAAGAGCTTACCGGTAAGAGGTTTCGAAAGAGGCTTAACGAACGGTCACCCGAGCAAGGATAATTAACCTAAAGGCTTAGGCACTTATCGCAGGGTTCAATCCGGGCGTTTGCCAAGTCGCCAATGCCCTCAACGGCTTAGTGCCGGACAGGGCGTTTCTGGAGCCAGATGACGACGCGAAAGACGATGTAGAGCAGCGCCACCGCCGCATGCGAGACGACAATCAGCAACCGATGGCCGAAAAGTTCGGGAAAGCCGGCATACATCACGGTCTCGGTGACCGCGCAGATGAACCAGATCACCGGGCCCCACGAGGCCAGCATCCACAGCCCGGCCGCGGCGAAAGGGAAAAACACGGCGAGCATCACCGCCGCCACCTGCCAGTGTACGGGCATCAGGTCGAAGCGCCAGAGCGAGCCCGGATAGAAGCCGATCAGCTTGATCCAGTAGAGGATGCCGAACAGCAGGCAGTAGCCCGCGATGACACGCTGGAACCAGGCGAAGATCACCTCGACCGTCGAGGGTTGAAGCACGACGCGTCTCGACGTCACCTCGCTCATGCCGGAAGTTCCCGTTCGCCGAGCGGGGCGAAGTAGGCCGCGACATCCGCCTCGCCGACCGCATCGAGCGTTGCCGGCCGCCATTGCGGCTTCGATCCCTTGTCGATGATGGCGGCACGGATGCCTTCGTAGAAATCGTGGCCGGCAAGCATGCGGTTGAGGATGCGGAATTCCATCTTCATGCAGTCGTCCATCGACAAGGTCTGCCCGGCGCTGATCTGCCGCCAGGCGACGCGAAGGCTGGTTGGCGAGCGCATGCGCATCGTCGCCAGCGTCTTTGCCGCGAATTCGTCGGTGCCCGATGCACGGTCCAGGCTGTCCACAACATCCTGCAGCGATGGCTGGGCAAAATGGCGCGATATCGCTTCCAGCGTCGGCCTGTCGGTCTCCCGCTTTGCCCGGACGAAGAAACCGGGCAGCACCGATTCCGGATCGCCGGTCAGCGCCAGTCGATCAAGAAAGCTTGCCTGGTCTTCGGCCTTGATGGCGTGGGTGGCCAGCCCCGACCACAGCGCGTCGCCATAGCGGATGCGGTTGCCGGTCAAGGCCAGATACATGCCGAAAGAGCCGCCAAGGTCCGACAGCAGATGGCTGGCGCCGACATCCGGGAAAAAGCCTATGCCGACCTCCGGCATGGCGAACTGGGCATTCTCGGTCATCACCCGGTGCGAGCCGTGAAAGGAAATGCCGACGCCGCCACCCATGACGATGCCGTCGATGAGCGCCACATAGGGCTTCTTGAAGCTGTTGATGCGGGCGTTCAGCCGGTACTCGTCGGCAAAGAACTCGACCGGCGGCTTTCCGGCCCGGCCGGCCTCATAGATGTGCAGGATGTCGCCTCCGGCCGAAAATGCCCTGCCCTCGGCCTTGACGAGGACGACATCCACACCGTCGTCGCGCTCCCAAGCACGCAGGGCCTTGTCCAGCGCCTTGACCATGCGATGGGTGACGGCATTGAGCGCCTGCGGCCGCGTCAGTGTGATGACGCCGGCCCGGCCCAGCCGCTCGAAGCGGATCTCGTCGCCGCCGCCAAAATCCATCGCCAGAGAATCCCTCCCCCGCGCCTGCGGGACTGAAGTGCTAAAGGCGGCGCATGGGTGCGTCAATGGCAGCAGTCTGTTCCCGCGACCTTGGCGGACGGCCGTGGCCGGTGCTACAAGATCGCCGCCGTTGCAGGCGAAGCGTCGATATTGCGCGCGCAGACGGCTTCGGGGACCGCTGGCCATGTCCGGATCTGTTCGTGCCGCGCTTTTGACGGTCGGGCTTGTGATTGCCACCTTTTTTGGGCCGCACGCTGCATTCGCCGTCACGCTCGACGAGCTCTACCAGTCGCAGACCATCGTCACCGGTCAGGGCGAGGTGAACCGCCAGATAGGCTTCAGGGACTGCCTGGACCGGGTTCTGGTCAGGGTTTCAGGCGATCGGCGGCTGCTTGAGAGACCCGAAATGGCTGAACTGCGCGACAAGGCCGGCAGCTTCGTCGATTCGTTCCGCTATCACGATCGGATGGAGGGCATTCCGATCCATGACGAGCAAGGCACGCACGACCGGCCGCATGACCTGACCTGTCTCTACAAGCCTGCCACGGTCAACAAGCTGCTGGCTTCGCTCGGCAGCAAGCCCTGGCTTGGCGCTCGACCGACGCTGTCGATACTCCTGGCGGTGGAACGCGCGGGGCGCGGATTCGTACTCGCGAGCGATGGGGACGAAAGCCCCTATATGCGAGACTCGTTGGAGGCGGCTGCCCGGCCTATGGCGATGTCGATCGTCATTCCAGACAAGGCTACGCTCACCAAGGGTGGCTTCATTTTCGAGGAGGTAAGGGCCATGGCCACCTCGCCTGAACTGCTGGGCGGCGATGCAAGAACCCTTGGCGGCCGACCACTCCTTTTCGGCAACATCCAGTGGCGCGACAAGGACTTGGGCTGGACAGTAGACTGGTGGCTTGCGATTGATGGCAAAACCTATGACTGGCAAATACGCGGTGTCAGCTTCGACGAGGCGTTCCGCGTGGCAATCAAGGGCGCGGCACAGATTCTTTCTGGCAATGGCCAGCCCTGATAAGGCGGCGGCTTCGGCCTGGCACAATCGTGTCGCATTGGTCAGTGGCAAGGGCTCGTGGTAAAAGCCGCCGAACGAGAGTTTTGGCCGAGAGTTTTGGCAATGAACAGATTCACCCCGACCAAGCCAGCCGGCGCGCGCAGCGTCGACGACATCACCGGCAGCCGCCGCTTGCGCCGCATGCGCAAGGCCGACTGGTCACGCCGTCTGGTGCAGGAGAACCGGCTTTCGGTCGACGATTTGATCTGGCCGATCTTCGTCGTCGAGGGCAAGGATGTGCGCGAACCGATCGCCGCCATGCCCGGCGTCTTCCGCCTGTCGGTCGATCTTGCCGTCAAGGAGGCCGAACGCGCGGCCAAGCTCGGCATTCCGGCCCTCGCCACCTTCCCCAATGTCGAACTGGCCTTACGCGACCAGACCGGCTCGCACATCCTCGACCCGGAAAACATCATCAACCGCGCCACCCGCGCCATAAAGGACGCGGTGCCCGAAATCGGCATCATCACTGACGCCGCGCTCGACCCGTTCACCAGCCATGGCCATGACGGCATCCTGCGCGACGGCATCATCGTCAACGACGAAACGGTGGAACAGGTCGCGGCGGCGGCCGTCATCCAGGCCGCGGCAGGCGCCGACATCATCGCGCCGTCCGACATGATGGACGGCCGCATCGGCGCCATCCGCGACGCGCTCGACGCCAACGGCTTTCAGGACGTGGCGATCATGTCCTATGCGACCAAGTTCGCCTCGGCCTTCTACGGCCCCTATCGCGAGGCGGTCGGCACCGCCGGCCTGCTCAAGGGCGACAAGAAGACCTATTACATCGACCACGCCAATTCGGACGAGGCGGTGCGCGAGGCCGAGCAGGACATCGCCGAGGGCGCCGACATGCTGATGGTCAAGCCCGGCCTGCCCTATCTCGACATCATCCGCAGGCTGAAGGACGAATTCCAGATGCCGACCTTCGCCTACCAGGTGTCGGGCGAATATTCGATGATCAAGGCGGCAGGCGCCAATGGCTGGATCGATGGCGAAAAGGCGATGCTGGAATCGCTGCTCGCCTTCAAGCGTGCCGGCTGCGACGGCATCTTGACCTATTTCGCGCCCGAAGTGGCGCAGATGCTGAAAGGGTAGCAGCGCGCCCCTTACACAGCGAGGCCCCGCTCGGCGACGCCCGGCTGGCCTTAAAATTCCACGTCCAGTTCGATGATGTCCTCGGGCTCGGCCAATGCGTCTTGCGTCCATTCCTGCATCAGCGGCCAGGCGAAGATGGTATCGCAATAGGCGGCGAGCGGCGCTTCGAGTTCGACCGCATAGGTGCGGAAACGGGTACAGACAGGCGCGTACATCGCGTCGGCCACGGTCGGCGACGCGCCGAACAGCCAGGGACCGCCGTAAGCCTCGAGGCATTCGGACCAGATCGTCTTGATCCGCTCCACATCCGGGCGCGCGCCGGAAAAGATCTTGAAGCTCTTGTGCCTTGCCTTCAGGCTCATCGGCAGCGCCGAGCGCAAATTGTGAAAACCCGAATGCATCTCGCCGGACACGGCGCGGCAATGGGCGCGAGCGACGCGGTCGGCCGGCAGGAGCCCTACTCCCGGCATGGTCTCGGCCAGGTATTCGGCGATTGCCAGCGTGTCCCACACCGTCACCCCGTCATGGGTCAGACGCGGCACCAGAACCGATGGCGACAGCAAAAGCAATTCCTGCCGTTGCCCGGCATCATCGATATCGACGCGCTTTTCCTCGAACTCCAGCCCGGCCATGCGGCAGAGCAGCCAGCCGCGCAGCGACCAGGACGAATAGTTCTTCGACGAGATCGTCAACATGGCCTTGGCCGCGGGCCTTTTAGGCGCAGGCACCTTAGTCCCGGACACCTTGGTTGCTGGCTTACTCATGTCATCTTCGTCATGCCATCGACCCTCCGAGCCCTTTTGCCGGCAACAATCCTCTCGCAATGCACAAAATTTTGCACTAGATTTTTTTGCACTGCCACATGACCGCTGGGAATGGGACGTATTCGATGCTGTACCAGGCCTACCAGCTACAGGACGACCTCATCGCCCCGTCGCGGTTTTTTGCCGATCTGATGCGCTCGGCGATGAGCAGCATGGTTTCATGCGACAGCGTGAAACAGCGCCTGGCCGCCGGGCTGGAGATGATCGCCCGTCTCAAGCTCACCCATGCGCGGCCGGATTTCGACATCAAATCCGTCAGGATCGGCAATCGCGATGTGCCCGTCAGCGTCGAAACGGCGCTGGACCTGCCATTCGGCAAGCTTTTGCGCTTCGCCAAGGATATGGATACGCGCCAGCCGCGGGTGATGGTGATCGCCCCCTTGTCGGGCCATTTCTCTACCCTGCTGCGCGGCACGGTGACGACACTTCTGGCCGACCAGGAAGTCTATATCACAGACTGGGCCAATGCCCGCGACGTGCCGCTTGTCGCCGGTCGTTTCGGCGTGGACGACTATGTCGACTACATCATCCGCTTTCTGGAGGCGATCGGCCCGGGCGCGCACATCCTGGCGGTTTGCCAGCCCTGCGTCCAGGCGCTTGCCGCCGTCGCCATCATGTCCGAGGACGGGCATCCGGCGACGCCACGCTCGATGACGCTCATGGCGGGTCCGATCGATCCGCGCGAAAGTCCTACCAAGGTCAACGAATTCGCCGTCAGCAAGTCGCTGTCCTGGTTCCAGAATTCAGTCATCTCGCGTGTGCCCTGGCGCCACGCCGGCGGCGGACGCCGGGTCTATCCGGGCTTTCTCCAGCTTGTCGCGTTCATGGGTATGAACATCGACCGGCACACGAAAGCACACCGCAAACTGCACGACCATCTGGCCGCCGGCGAGACCGTCGAGGCCGAAAAGATCAAAACCTTCTACGACGAGTATCTGGCGGTGCTCGACCTCACCGAGGAATTCTATATCGAAACCATAGATCGGGTGTTCCAGAAGGTAGAGATCGCCACCGGGACGTATACTTTCCGTGGCAGCCTGGTCGACCCGGGCGCGATCCGCAACACTGCGCTGCTCACCGTCGAAGGCGGGCGCGACGATATCTGCGCGTTGGGACAGACGTCGGCCGCGCATGAATTGTGCCGGTCACTGCGTCCGCATCTCAAACGCCATCACCTGCAGGCCAATGTAGGCCATTATGGCGTCTTCAACGGCAAACGCTGGGAGCGCGAAATCTATCCGGTCGTGCGCAATCTCATCCTGTCGATGGAATAGCGTTTCGCCCCTTGGCGCGTGGCCCTTGCGACCGAGAGTGTGCCACACACCGCAAATCCCACCAATTTTTTGCGCTGACAAGATCAGCGTGACCCGGCTATGATGGCGGCACGGCCGGAGGCGGCCGGCAGCCCGCACCTCGCCAAGAGGTTTGGCGAACGCCTCCAGAGGATGCTTCCTGACCCGTTTCACCCTCGGGCGAAGGCGTCGGCAATGCGGGCACTGACGAAGACTTCGCCGTGACCCGAGGAAACGGACATGCTTGCCTATCGTGATGCCAAGACCATGGCGAAAGCCATGCGGGAGGCGCTTGCCGCCCGCGACCTGACGATCAGCCACAGCGAGGCGCTGGAGATCGTCGCGCGCCAGTTCGGACTGGCGACCTGGAATATTCTTTCGGCGAAAATCGAAGCGCAGCCCGCCAGGCAGGAGACAATCGTCTTCGAACGGACGGCACCGATCGTGCGCATCTTCGATGTTGCCAAGGCGCACGAACTCTATCTCGGCTACCTCGGCTTCGCCGTGGACTGGGAGCACCGCTACGGCGACAACTTCCCGCTTTATACGCAGGTCTCACGCGGCAACCTTGTTCTGCATTTGTCCGAACATGCCGGCGACGCGACACCGGGCGGCAACATGGTTGTGTACATGAAAGGCATCCGCGACTTTCACAAAGAGCTTGCTGCCGAGGACTACCGCTACATGAAGCCTGGTCTGGAACAGGAGGATGGGCGGCTGACGGTCGAGGTCATCGACCCGTTCAGCAACCACATCCGCTTCATGGAACTCACCGGCGAGTAGCCTGATATTGCGTCTGCTTCGGCGACCACCAGTGGCTACCCCAGCGCATCGCTACGAAACATTCCGAACGTCACTTGGCGACGTTGTCAGGACGTGTCTGCATCGTGAGGAACACCGCTTGCGGATTGCAATCGGTTTGCTACAAGAAAGCCGATTGCAGACATAATTGGTTAGGAGGCCTTCCATGTCCAAACTTCGTGTCAACGCTTTCACCCTATCGCTCGACGGTTATGGCGCCGGCCCCAATCAGGATCTGCAAAATCCGCTCGGCGTTGGTGGGCAATCCTTGCACAAGTGGTTTGTCGACACCCGCACCTTCCGTGAGATGGTGCTCGGACAAGATGGCGGTACTACCGACATCAACGAGGCGTTCGCGGCGCGCAGCTTCGAGAATGTCGGCGCCTGGATCCTTGGCCGTAACATGTTCGGGCCGATCCGCGGCGAATGGCCTGACGACAGCTGGAAAGGCTGGTGGGGCAACAACCCGCCTTACCATGTGCCGGTTTTCGTGCTGACCCACCACGAGCGGGCACCCATCACGATGGAAGGCGGCACGACCTTTTATTTCGTGACCGACGGCATCCATTCGGCGCTCGAGCAGGCGAAGGCGGCGGCTGGTGGCAAGGATGTGCGGGTTGGCGGCGGCGTCGCTACGATCCGCCAGTATTTGCAGGAAAAGCTCATCGACGAGATGCATCTGGCGATCTCGCCGGTGCTGCTTGGCAAGGGCGAGAACCTTTTCGCCGGGATTGATATGCTGAAGCTTGGCTATCAATGCAGCGAGCAGGTGGCGACGGCGCTCGCCACGCATGTGGTGATCAAGCGGACGTAGCCACTTTCTCCCCGTATACGGGGAGAAATGCCCGGCAGGGCAATGAGGGGCGGCGCTGACGTTTGGAAGATTTGCGCTGCCGACGGCACCACCAATAGCAAATTGCAAGGCCCGCGGATCGCTTCCGCCGCGTTCAATTGTCAAGGTCGGCGCTGCCCCTCATCCACCCTTCGGGCACCTTCTCCCCGTGAACGGGGAGAAGGAAAAGGTGCTCAATACTTCTCCGGCACGTAAAGCTCGCGCGGCAGCGTCTGGCGCTCGTATTCGGGATTGAAAACACGCTCCGGCAGTGTGATCTCCTCGTGCGGCACCTCTTCATACGGCATCTGCTTGAGCAGATGGTCGATGCAGTTCAGCCGCGCCCGCTTCTTGTCGTTGCCCTCGACGATGAACCACGGCGCCTCGGGAATGTTGGTGCGGGCGAAGGTTTCTTCCTTGGCCTTGGTGTATTGCTCCCAGCGCACGCGCGACTGCAGGTCCATGGGCGACAGCTTCCATTGCTTCATCGGGTCATGGATGCGCATCAGGAAGCGCATCTGCTGTTCCTCATCGGTGATCGAGAACCAGTATTTCACGACAGTGATGCCCGAGCGCACCAGCATGCGCTCGAACTCCGGCACGTCGTGGAAAAATTCCTCGACCTGGTCGTGCGAAGCAAAGCCCATCACCCGCTCGACGCCGGAGCGATTGTACCAGGAGCGGTCGAACAGCACGATCTCGCCGCCAGCCGGCAAATGCGGGACATAGCGCTGGAAATACCATTGCGACTTCTCGCGTTCGGTCGGCGCCGGAAGTGCCACGACGCGAGCGATGCGCGGGTTAAGGCGCTGGGTGATGCGCTTGATGACGCCGCCCTTGCCGGCGGAATCGCGGCCCTCGAAAATCACCACCAGCTTCTTTTTGTGGTAGGCGACCCAGGACTGCAGCTTGATCAATTCGGACTGCAGGCTGATCAGGTCGCGAAAATACTGCATGCGGTCGATCGAAGGCGGATGCGAGTTTTTGTAGATCTTGGCGATCTCCATCGACAGCGCCGGCTCCGACAATTCGAGTTCATAATCTTCATCGAGAGTGTCGGCGAGCTCGGCTTCGAGCCAGTCTTTTGCGGGAGAATTCTGTCTTAGCTCGGTCATATCGGTCGCTCCGCTTGCAAGCCTGTCGGTTCATGTCCGGCACCCCAAACTGCTGGCCCGAGGCCTGGAATGGAATACACCTTAGCCGATTCAATATAGGCCGGCGGTGACGGTTTTATTGCAGCCCAAGCGCGATTGCCGTCACTGCCAATCCCGCTAGGTACGACCGATCCGCCGTCTTGGCATGGCGACAAGCGGGCCGAATTGTCCTACAAATGCCTGGTCGCATTCCGGGCTGCCCTTTCGCGGCGCCCCAATTCAACACAATCGCGAGGACTGACATGGAATACCGTACTCTCGGCCGTTCCGGCCTGAAGGTTTCGACACTGACCCTGGGCACCATGACCTTCGGCGGCGCAGGCCCGTTCGCAGCGGTCGGCAACAGCGATCTTAGCGAAGCCAAGCGGATGATCGACATGTGCATCGACGCCGGCATCAACCTCATAGACACCGCCAATGTCTATTCGAACGGCCTGTCGGAGGAGATCATCGGCGAGGCCCTCGGCGGCAAGCGCAAGAACGATGTGCTGATCGCCTCCAAGGCGCGCATGCGGATCGGCAGCGGGCCGAACGACGAAGGCCTGTCGCGCCACCATCTGATCCGTGAATGCGAAAAGAGCCTGAAGCGGCTGAAGACCGACGTCATCGACATCTATTTCGTCCACCAGTGGGACGGCCTTACCCCGGTCGAGGAAACGGTCGCCGCGCTCGACACTTTGGTCAGCCAGGGCAAGGTGCGCTATATCGGCTGCTCCAACTGGTCCGGCTGGCAAGTGATGAAGGGGCTCGCCATCAGCGACAGCCGTCACGAGCAGCGCTTCGTCACCCAGCAGATCCACTACACGCTGGAAGCACGCGAGGCCGAATACGAGCTGCTGCCGATTTCGGTCGACCAGGGGCTGGGCGTGCTGGTCTGGAGCCCGCTTGCCGGCGGCTTGCTGTCCGGCAAATACCGCCGCGACAGCCCGACCGCACGGCAGCTCGCCGGCTGGTCCGAGCCGCCGATCCGCGACGAGGACCGGCTCTGGCGGATCGTCGATGTGCTGGTCGAGATCGGCAAGGCTCGCGGCGTGTCGGCGACGCAGGTGGCGCTTGCCTGGCTGCTCGGCCGCCCCGCCGTCTCCTCGCTGGTGATCGGCGCCCGCAACGATGTCCAGCTCAAGGATAATCTCGCGGCGGCAAGCCTGGAACTCAGCCCGGAGGAACGCCAGCGCCTCGACGCGGTCAGCCGCCCGCCCCTGCTCTACCCCTATTGGCACCAGCAATTGACGGCGAAGGCTCGCTTTGGTGCTGCCGACCTCGTGATTGACCGAAGCGGCGTATAGGTACAGATTTGACGAGAGACCGGCGGGTCCAGGCTCGCCGGTCTCCACCTTTTGACGCGGGAATTGCTCATCCCATAATGTGGCGCCAGACTTCGGCATCGGGTTTGATCTGGCCGCTCAGCACGAAATATTTGTAGAGCACCAGAAGCGAGATCGCCTGTTCGGTCTGTTCGTCGTTGAATATCCGGCAATAGGCGTTCGCGGCCGCGATGATGCGCTCTGCCTTTGCCGGGTTCCGTTCGAAATAGGCCACATGGTCGGCGAGGTCGGAGAAATCAGCTTCGAGCGGCACATAGTGCACATTGGCCTTGAGCTGCCGCTCCGCGAACCAAGTCTCATATGTCGGCGGCGGCATCAGGCAGAGCGACTTCGAATTCAATATCCATTTCAGGTTGGTCGCCACGTCATTGCCCTCAAGCGAGACGATGTAGCGGTAGCGCTGGTGCTGGCTGATGCTGAGAAAGGGCTTGGCGTATTCGGCCGGCGCGTTCGGCTTGTGCGAGCCGGCATCACAGAACGGCAAGTCGCGCACCGCGTTCAGAAACCGTTTCCTGATCGGATTGTTCAGATCGCCGCGCCAGACCACGGCCGGCAGCTTGTCGGCGAAAGAGATGGCGTCAGCCGGCATCTGGAAGTGACGGAACTTGTCGAGCTTCATGATGACCGCGTTCTCATCGTCATCACGGATCGGCCGATCCTTGACGATCGTCGGCACCTTCGGGACATTCCTGACGTCGCCGAATTCGATGTCGATAAGCAATCCGGGATCGAAGTAGCGGGCGAATTCCTTCAGGTCGTAATAGTACATGGTCGGCGTGAACGGCAGCTTGCTGATGGGCACGGCATTGGCGCTAGGCGCGAAACCGTCCTGCAGCTTGTTGTAGTAGTTCAGCCGCCGGCGCGCGGCCTCATCACAAAGCCTGGCCTTTTCAAGGCGAGCGGCCAGTCTGCGCCGAAACAAGGATTGCGGAATGACATCACGCGAAAAGTTTCGCGCATAATAGAAAACCCTTGCCGACGTCCGCGCAATTGTGGCCATGGTTCACTTGATCAAAACAAACGAGCAGCTCTCGACACGCTGGCGCCCCGCGTTTCCTACATCATTATGGCGCCCGTCTGGCAAGCCCCAGCGGATCTCCGACGTTGCGCCCACGTACTGTCGCTTCAGCTGTTGTGTTTGACGGCTAATGCTCTTAGGCAGGGTCAGAGCCGCAAGGCGATGAAAAGGAGCCGATATGGCGCGAGCACCAAACTACGATCAGGAACGCAAGGAACGCGACCGCCAGAAAGCGGCGAAGAAGGCCGAAAAGCTGGCGGCCAAGGTTGCCGCGCGCGAACGTTCGAAGCCCGAGGGCGAAGTCGAAACCGAAACAGCGGAATGACGGCAAAAGGCCCGCACATGCGGGCCTTGCCTCAATCCGGATTGTCGCCCTGCGTCAGGCGGGCGCTTTGTCACTGACAAAAACGTCCACTTCACGCGCCGCGGCGATAAAGGCGCGCCTGGCATTCATGGCGGGCTTGTCGCCAGCCAGCGCGTCATGGCACGCCTGCAGCGCTGCGCGATGCTTGGGACTGCGCTTGCCGGGCCAGCTGTTGAGGAGGTAGTCGGAAGCCTCGCGCGCCGTGCGCAAGAGCTGGGTGCTTCCCACCGTCACGGACTTGACGGTCACGGGTGTTTCAAATCGGTTGTTTTCCATCGCCGCTCTTACGCCATCGGCATGCGCGAAGCGAGGCCGAAAGTGCTGTTCGCATCAGACGCCGCCTCTTTTGCCCAGCGAGTGCCCTGCCTGCATAGGCAGCTAAGCGGCCACAACGGCAAATCCCCTGGCACGAAGACCGCGTCGATCGTTGGCGAGCGAGGTCACCAGCCGGTCGCGGCTGCCTACGATATGGGCTGAAAGCCGGCGCGCCGCTTCATCGGCCTCGCCAAGACGTGCTGCGGCCAGAATGGCGCGGTGTTCGGCCCAGGCGCGACCAAGGGCCGCTTCGTCACGCACCTCCAGCCAGCGGGCGCGCGACAGCCGCGTCATGGCATCGCGCACCGCCCTGAACAGGAATTCGTTGCCCGACAGACGCGCCAGCTCGATGTGAAAATCCATGCCGACGCGATGCCATTCCTCCCGTGCAGTGTTTTCATCGCAGGAATCGAGCATCGCCTCGATGACATCGATGGCGTTCGCGTCGGCGCGCTTGCATGTCAGCCGCAAAGCCGCGACCTCGACCGCTTCGCGATAGACCGCGATCTGCTGGAGCTCGGCGAGGTTGATCGGCGACACCGTCCAGCCGCGGCCATCCCTGCCGACCAGCCCCTCGGTCTCCAGCCGCAGCAGCGCTGCCCTGACCGGCGTACGCGAAGCGCCGAAGCGGGCTTCGATCCAGCGCTCGGTCAATTTCTCGCCCGGACCGATCTCAAGCCCCAGGATCATCTCGCGCAACTGTCTTTCGACATTCTGCATCTGCGACATTGCGCTGCCCTTTTCCCAAGCCGCATTGACAGCGCCTAGGTTGGAGTTCATGACGGATACCGGTTTGGTATCCCAAAATGGTATCCGCAACAAGCGCTGATGTCGGGCAGGCAGGATATGGCACAGGAAGACACGCAACAAAGCGGCTACAACATCCACTGGCGGCGCAATCTCGCCGTCTGTTTCGCGGGCTCGTTCAGCACGCTCATCGCCATGACGCTGCTGTTGCCTTTCCTGCCGCTCTACGTCGAACAGCTTGGTGCGCAGGGGCATGCGGCGATCGTGCAGTGGTCGGGCATCGCCTATGGCGCCACCTTCTTCGCAGCAGCCATGGTCGCGCCGTTGTGGGGACGGCTGGGTGACCGCTACGGCCGCAAGGTGATGCTGGTGCGCGCCAGCTTCGGCATGGCGATCTGCATGTCGCTGACGGGCATGGTCGAGACCGTCTGGCAATTGGTGCTGCTGCGCCTGCTGATCGGCTTTGCCGGCGGCTATTCCTCGGGTTCGACAATATTGGTCGCCATGCAGACGCCGAAGGACCACTCGGGCTGGGCGCTGGGCGTCCTGTCGGCGGGGATAACGGCGGGGTCGCTGGTCGGCCCCCTGCTCGGCGGCGCACTGCCGCCACTGATCGGCATCCGCACCACCTTCCTGTTGTCGGGGGGCATGATCTTCCTCGCCTTTCTGGCGACGACATTCCTGATCAAGGAGACTCCGCGCCCACAGGCGGCCAAGGCAGCGTCAAGCGTGAAGCCGAAGAGCGGCTGGTCACAGATTCCAGACAAGCGCCCGGTGGTGGCCATGCTGACAACCGGCATGCTGCTCGCCTTCGCCACCATGTCGATCGAGCCGATCATCACCGTCTATGTGCAGCAGCTCATCGAGGATCAGAGCCAGGTAACGATGGTCGCCGGCGTGGTGATGTCGGCGGCGGCCCTTGGCACGATCCTGTCGGCGTCATGGCTCGGCAAGCTTGCCGACCGTGTCGGCCATTGGAACGTCGTCGTCGGGGCGCCGGCCGTCTCGGCCCTGCTGCTCATCCCGCAGGCCTTCGTCACCAATGGCTGGCAACTGATCGGCCTGCGTTTCCTGATGGGCCTGGCGCTCGGCGGACTGCTGCCTTGCATCACCAGCGTCATCCGCCACAACATCCCGGACGGCGTCGGCGGCAATGTGCTTGGCCTGGCGATCTCGGCGCAATATGTCGGGCAGGTTGCGGGACCATTGACCGGTGGCTTCGTCGGCGGTCACTTCGGTATGCGGGCTGTGTTTCTCGCCACATCGGTGCTGATGGCTGGCGGCGCCGTCTACAACTGGATTGTCCAATCGCGGCGCACACGGCATATGGCGCTGGAAGCGAGTGAGCCTTAAGAGGCTCCACATCGCGGCAAGAGGGAGCTAGCCGACATGAAATCCGCGGAACCAACTGCCAGCCGTATCCTTGTGCTTGCCGGCGGCTTGGTCGGCGCGGCGGGTGTGGCGCTGTCGGCGACCGCGGCGCATCGCGGCGGCGCCTTCACCGGCACGGCCGCGTCGTTCCTGTTGATGCACGCGCCGGTCTTCCTCGCTGTGGGCCTCATTGGCGCGAATCGCTGTCTGCGGATTGCGAGCGTCGTCCTGCTTGCCGGGCTCCTGCTTTTCGCGGGCGATCTTCTCGCCCGCGATTTCCTGGGATCGAGACTGTTTCCGATGTCTGCGCCAATCGGAGGCACCCTGCTCATCGCCGGCTGGCTGGGGATAGCAATCTCTGCCCTGGTACGCCCGCGCCTCTGAAGCCAAATGGGATCAATCCCGGGAACGTTCGGTGCGAACCCAAAGATCGCGATTGCGCGCGGCCGGCTTCGTCAGGCGCCGCACCTTCGGCCGCTCGGCGGCCGGCGCGATGCCCCAGTAGTTGCGATAGATGTCCTCGAACAGATGCTTGATGGGATGCATGGACTTTCTTCCTTTGAATTGAATCGATCCAATCGGCATTCAAAAAATAGCGCCGATCAACTCCGCTTTCGCTCTACAAGGAAGCGAAGGTCGCGAATCCATGGGCCGCTCCTGCCCCGGCGCCTGGGCCTGCTGGCGCCCGACCCGATACGCCGGTCGTTGCGATAGATATCTTCGAACAGACAATTGCCGGGATGCATGGCGCACCTCCCCTGGGCCGTCTGGCAGAATAAATCTGCACCTTGGATCGATTCAAATATGGGCCTTCAAGCATCTCCGGTCAAGTGAAATTTGAATCGATCCAACGAAAGTGCTAGATGCAAATCCGGAACGTGCTAAATGCATGTCAGGAGGCACGCACAATGGCGTCACCAGGCAATCCAAGACCCGTCCGGCTGGCCGACATCGCCAAGGCGGCTGGAGTTTCGCACGGCACCGCGTCCAATGTCTTCAGCCGCCCCGAGATCGTTCGCGAGGAAGTCCGCGAACGGGTCAAGGCGGCGGCCGAGGCGATGGGTTATGGCGGGCCGGATCCCAAGGGTCGCCTGCTGCGGGCCGGCAAGGTCAACGCCATCGGCGTCGCTACCGCCGAGCCCCTCTCCTATTTCTTCGACGATCCCTTCGCCCGGGTCATGATGGCGAGCATCTCGCAGGCCTGCGACGCAACGGGAGCCGGGATCTCCCTGGTTTCGGCCGCCAACAACGAACAGCTTGCCTGGAACATCCAGAGCGCCCTGGTCGACGGTTTCATCGTATTCTGCGTCGAAGGCGGATCGCGCCTGGTGGAATTGGCACGTGAGCGCAAACTGCCCTTCGTGGCGCTCGACCTGGACTCCGAGGATGGGGCGGTCGCGGCGATCGGTGTCGACAACATCGCCGGTGCCAGCTTGGCGGCGCGCCATCTCACCGATCTCGGACATCGCCGCTTTGCCGTTCTGGCACTGCCTTTTGCCGACGGCAGGACAGGTCTCGTTTCACCCGAGCAGGTTCGCTCCGCGACTTACGCGGGAACGCGCGACCGCCTCACCGGCTATCTTCAGGAGCTTTCGCGGATTGGCGTCGACACATCCAAAGTGCCCGTCTACGAGACCGCCAACGATGCGGTCACCGCGAAAGCCGGGCTCGAAACCATCTTCGCGGCGAAGGAGCCGCCCACGGCCATCCTGGCGATGTCGGACAAAATAGCCTTGGTAACGCTCGAATGGCTGAGCGCGCGCAAACTCAACGTCCCCAACGATGTTTCCGTCGTCGGGTTCGACGGTGTTCCGGAGTCCGCCTTATCCGAGCCGCCGCTGACCACGATCGCCCAGCCGATAGCCGAGATGGGCCGCCTTGCCGTCAAGGCGATCCTGGAAAACGACGGCAAGGTCAGCCGGCAGTTGCTGCCGGTAGACCTGATCGTACGCGCCTCGTCGGCTCCGCCGCACGGCTGAGCCGCGCCCCTCTCAGCGATTGGCTCTGGCCACGGCGGAGATGCCGAAATACGCTCGGACCGGCGTGACATCCTTTTGCGTCGTGCGAACCTTCCCCGAGCCGCCGATGGTCGACAGCCATTCGAGATAGAAGGCTAGTGCGAATTGCATGGCGATGCCGGCTGCTAGCAGCAGGCTGTCATAGGCAAGCCCGCCCGGATTGATCAGTTTCATCACCTGCGCGACCATAGCGATCAGCGTGCCGGCGATGAAGACCGGCAGCGAGCGCTTGCCTAGGATCGCCAGAGGATGGTCCGGGCTGCTGCGGAACAGGTTCGACAGCGCCGGCAAGGCGATGATGAGGTAGCTGACCGCCAGGATATGCAGCAGACGCGGCAGCGACAGGAAGGTCTTGTCGAAGCCGCCGATCACCACCGGCAGCTTGAACCAGGTTATCTGCCCCCAAAGCGGACTGTGCACCCAGACCAGCGCCGTCAGCACATAGGCCGCGGCCGCGCCGACCAGCCAGCGTTTGACCGGAATGGTACCGCCGCGCCTGACATGCAGCATGCTGGCCAGGCCGATGTTGAACAGGAACTGCCAGGACAGAGGGTTCAGGAACCAGAAGCCGGGCTCGGGATAGTTGGGCGGGGCGATCTGCCAGATGCCGGCAACGAGCCACAGCGCACCTGACGCAACAAGCGCCGCGACGGGCCGGTAGCTGATCAGCAAGACGAAGGCCGGCGCCATCAAAAGCAGCGCGGCATAGACCGGCAGGATGTTGTTGTAGCCGAGTTGATGGCCGAGCGTGACGATGCCGACCAGCACTTCCGGCGTGTTCTTCATCAGCGGTTCGACGTTGATCAACTTGAGCAGTTCCGGACGCCTGGCGAACACCGCCACGGCGCAGAACAAGGCGATCACCACCATGGTCGTGACGATATGGGCGACGTAGAGCATGCCTGCCCGCCGCCACATCTTCAAGGTGGCGAGAAACCGGCCACCCGGCCGGAACTTGGTGCCATAGGCGAGCGCGACCGAGATACCGGAAATCAGTACGAATGCCTCGGCCGCATCCGAGAAGCCGAAATTCTTATAGGTGAAGGCCTCAAAGGCCGTGCCCGGCACGTGATCGATGAAAATGGTTAGCAGCGCAAGCGCGCGCAGCACATCGATACGCGTATCGCGATCCGAGATACGCGTATCGCGATCCGAGATACGCGTGTCGGGTCCGGGGATACGCAAATCGCGATCCGGGATACGCAAATTGCGATCCGGCAAAACAGGGGTAGTCATCGACAAAAGGCCTCAAAGCTGGTTGTTCATGTCCAGCAATGCGACCCCCGGCGCACCGCTTCGATTCCTCCCACGCGGAGTATATCGGCGCAGAAACGGGCTGGAATGCGCCTGGTTCAATCAACTTTCGCGGAGCATGAAAATATTGCGTTTTGAAGCCGGCAAATTGAGCGGAACCTCATATAATCAAGAGGATGCGAGATGACTGGCGTCCTCGTCGAAAACGGCCCGCTGCTTATGGATCTGGCCTTTCCCTATCGCATCCACGACGCCGGCGGAAACAGCCGTGAATGTCTATTCCTGCTGCATGGATCGGGTGTCGACGAGACCACTCTGGTGCCGCTGGCCAGACGGATCGCGCCTGGTGCCACGCTGGTCGCGGCACGTGGTCGTATCCCCCAGGAAGACGGTTTCCGCTGGTTCGAGCGAATCACCCCGACGCGCTTCGAACAGAAGAGCATCCTGGCCGAAACAGCTGCCTTCGCGGTATTCGCCAACGAAGCCGCCAAGCGCCATGGGCTCGATCACACCCGCGCAACTTTTCTCGGCTATTCGAACGGCGCCAATCTGGTTTCCAGCCTGATGCTGCTCCATCCGGGAATCGTCCGCAGGGCGGCACTGCTCAGGCCAATGCCTGTGCTCGACGACGTGCCGGCGACGGATCTTGCGGGAACACGAGCACTGATCATCGCCGGCGCCGCCGACGAAACCTACGGCCCCTTCGCGCCGGCGCTGGTAATGCTGCTCAACCGGCACCACGCCGAGACCGACGCGCGGATCATCCCATCAGGCCATGAAATCGGTGATCCGGACGCTGCGATTGTCAGGCAATGGCTTGAAGGCCCAATGGCCATTGCACAGGCGGATTGACCGCTCAGCGCGCGGCGACGGCCTTAAAGCATTCGGCGGCGAGATCGACTGCGCCATGGTCAAGGTTTACGGCACGTCGCCGGAAGAGCGTTGGGAGATTGCAGGACATCGTTGCGCTTGATCGAGGAGAAGGAAGCCGAGAAGCCACTGGCGCGCTGCCCCTATGAAGGTTGACGAGCCATCGCGTTCGACAAGCTTCATTGGAGCTATCTAGCAGAATGTGCTATGATTCCTGTCGTGGGCAAGAAGGCAAAGCAGAGGATCGAATCCTTGGCAGATCGCGAGATGGCGATCGAAGCCGCCTACTTTGCCCGCAAGTTCGGCCTCACCAAAGAGGAGGCACTCAGAACCCTCAAAGAGGCCCGCGTCGTGAAACCGTTGCCTAGCAGAACTCTGGCAAAAACCCGATAAGGGCTGGGTTGGGCGACAACGGGCTTTTGGCGAGAAGTCAGCCGCCCAGGCGCGTGACAAAATAGGTGAGGGCCGAAATGGCGGCAGTCGCCGGCAAAGTGACGATCCAGGCAATGACGATGTTCCCGGCGATGCCCCAGCGTACGGCCGAGACACGGCGGGCGGCACCGACGCCGATGATGGCGCCGGTAATCGTATGGGTGGTCGAAACGGGGACACCGAGCCAAGTGGCAGCGAACAGCGTGATGGCGCCGCCGGTTTCGGCGCAGAAGCCTTGCATCGGATTGAGCCTGGTGATTTTCGAACCCATCGTGTGGACGATGCGCCAGCCGCCGAACAGCGTGCCGAGCGCCAGCGCCGACTGGCAGGTGAGGACGACCCAGAGCGGCACGTAGAAAGTCGTGCCGAGCATGCCTTGCGAGTAGAGCAGCACTGCGATGATGCCCATGGTCTTCTGCGCATCGTTGCCGCCATGGCCAAGCGAATAGAGCGAGGCGGAAAAGAACTGCAGGACGCGGAAGGTGCTGTCGACAGCGAACGGTGTCTGGCGCACGAACAGCCAAGAAACCACCAGGATCAGGACGAGCGCCAAGACAAAACCGGTCGCCGGCGACACGACGATCGCGGCAACCGTCTTGCCAAGGCCCGACCAGACGATGGCGCCGAAACCGGCCTTGGCGACACCGGCGCCAACCAGCCCCCCAATCAGCGCGTGCGAGCTGCTCGACGGAATGCCGGCAATCCAGGTGACGATGTTCCAAACAATAGCGCCGACAAGGGCAGAAAAGATCACCGCGGGTGTGACGATGCTGACGTCGACGATGCCTTTCCCCACGGTTTCGGCGACATGCAGGCCGAAGAACATGAAGGCGATGAAATTGAAGAAGGCCGCCCACAGCACTGCATATTGTGGCGTGAGCACACGGGTGGAGACGATGGTGGCGATGGAATTCGCCGCATCGTGCAACCCGTTGAGAAAATCGAAGAACAGCGCCACGGCGACAAGGCCGATCAGCACGGGAAAGGCAATGGTGGCTTCCATCACCTAAACATTCTCGATGACGATGCCGCTGATCTCATTGGCGACGTCCTCGAAACGGTCGACCACCTTCTCCAGCTGGCCATAGATCTCACTGCCGATCAGATAGGCCATGGGGTCGCTGCCGCCGTGCCGCCTGAACAGGTCTTTCAGGCCTTGCTCGTGCAGATCGTCGGCCCGGCTTTCGACGCGCATGACCTCTTCGGCAATGGCGTTGAGGCGCACCGTGTGCGTACCGACCTTGGCAAGCAGCGGGATCGCCTCGGCAACCAGCTTGGCGGCGGCGACGATGACGCCGCCCATTTCCTGCATGAGCGGGTCGAATTCCTTCTTTTCGAACAGTTTTACCGTCTTGACGGTCTTGTGCATCATGTCGATGGCGTCATCCATCGATTGGATCAGGTCCTTGATGTCGCCGCGATCGAAAGGCGTGATGAAGGAACGCCGCACCGCTAACAGGACTTCGGCGGTAATATGATCGGCCTCGTCCTCGAGATCGACGATCTTCTGGCACCAGCGCTCGATGTCCTTGCCGTGGAGAAGCTGTTCCAGCGCCTCGGCGCCGCCGACCACGGTGCGGGAATGGCGCTCGAACAGGTCGAAGAAACGATCTTCGCGCGGCAGCAGCTTGCGGAACCAGCCCAGCATGTCCAACCTCCCGTCGCGCTTCCACGACCCATCCATTCACATAACGCCCCAGCGAGCCACTGGAAACAGTAAGCCGGCTGAAAGATGTGGATGCGGACGACGCGGCTTGAGACGCAATACAATTTCCCCGACCTTGCGCAAGAAGGGCCGCGACGGTCGACAGGCTGCTGGAGGCGCTGACCAGCCCGACGCTGCAGCAGCTCGCCTGGTCGAAGCACGGGTTCCGCGGCCCGCTCGGCACCGTGGCGGGTGACGCCGACGCCATCGCCGGGGTGAGACCGGCGGAGATCGAAGCGGTGCTGCCGATGCCTTCAGCCGATGTGATGCTGGCGCTGCTCGCCCAGATGGAGAGTTGAGGCTTACCCTCGTCCCATCCGGTTCCAGGCATCGAGCCCGGCGATCTTGTAGGCTTCCGCCAGCGTCGGATAGTTGAAGGTGTTGTTGACGAAGAAGTCGACCGTGCCGCCGAGATTGATCACCGCCTGGCCGATGTGAATGAGCTCGGTGGCGCCCTCGCCGACGATATGCGCGCCGAGCAGGCGGCGCGTCTCGATCGAGAACAGCAGCTTCAGGACGCCAGTATTGACGCCCATGATGTGTCCACGCGAGGTCTCGCGAAAACGCGCCACGCCAACCTCATAGGCGGCTCCGCTCTCACGCACCTGTTCCTCGGACTGGCCGACCGTGGAGATCTCCGGCACGGCATAAATGCCATAGGGGAAAGTTTCCGGCGGCGGCGGGAGCGGCACGCCGAAGGCGTGGCAGGCGGCCACCCTGCCCTGCTCCATCGAGGTCGAGGCAAGGCTCGGAAAGCCGATGACATCGCCGGCCGCGTAGATGTTGGGCACGCTGGTCTGGAAGGTTTGCGGGTCGACCTTGATTCGGCCCCGGGAGTCCGCCTCGATGCCGACCACGTCGAGACCCAGGCTGCCGACATTGCCGGTGCGGCCGGCGGCGTAGAGCACGACCTCGGAACGGATGGTGCGGCCGTCGGCCAGTTCCACCTCGGCGGTCTCAGGCTTGGACCGGATTTCCTTCACCGCGCTGCCCAGCCTAATCGTCATGCCGCGATCGCGCATCTGGTGGATGAAATCGTCAACGATCTCGCGGTCGACGAAATCGAGAATGGTGTTGCGCGGTTCGACCAGCGTCACCGGCACGTCAAGAGCGGAAAAGATCGTGGCATATTCGACGCCGATGACGCCGCCACCGATCACCGTCAGCGTGCGCGGCAGGCGGTCGAGCTCCAACATCTCGTCGCTGTCGAAGACGCGGGTCTTGTCGAAGGGCACGTCGCGCGGCCGATGCGGCCTGGTTCCGACCGCGATCAGCGCGTTCGCGAATCCGACCTCGCTGTAATCGCCATTGTCGGCTGTCAGGCTGACCTTGTTGGGGCCGAGAAATTTTACCGAGGCGCGTGCGCTCTTGACCGTGTTGCGCATGAACTGGTGCTGCAGCACCTCGACCTCATGATCGAGCGTCTTGTGCAGCCGTTCGATAAGGTCGCCGACGGAAATGTCCTGCTTGACCCTGTAGCCGCGTCCGTAAAAGCCGCGCTCGCGCCAGCCCGAGAGATTGAGCACGGTTTCGCGCAGCGTTTTCGAGGGGATGGTGCCGGTGTGCACGGAGACGCCGCCGAGACGCCGGCCACGATCGACCACCAGCACTGATTTACCGAGCTTGGCCGACTGCACCGCGGCGCGGCGGCCGGACGGGCCGCTGCCGATGACCAGCATGTCGTAGTCCATATTTCCCCGTCCCCTCGCCCCTGTCCCGGAGCGCTTTGTTGCGCCGCAACAAGCTAATGCCATCCGCGCGGCAAATTCAACCGATTCGGATTGTGTCCTGCGTCGCTCGAGCCTTTGCGCCCGGGAAAACCCCGACCTTGATTCCGACACAGGCCTTCACCATTTCAGTGTCGAGCGGCCCGCACCCTATGTCGGGCCTCGTTACGAGGAAATGACATGAACGCGCGCGTTCTCGACGGCGAAATCATCAACACCCGGCTTGACGATGCCCAGGGCCTATGAAGGCGTGCGCACAAGGCGCATCCTGGCCTTCGTGCTCGACTATATCATCGTCGCGCTGCTCACCATTCCTTTCGCCATACTGGTGTTCTTCCTCGGGCTTTTGACCCTCGGCCTCGGCTGGATGCTGTTCGGCGCCCTCGTGCCGGCCGTCGCCATCCTCTACATCTGGAACACGCTGGGCAGTGCCGACCAGGCCACAACGGGCATGAAGGTGATGGGCATCCGCCTCGATCGTCTCGACGGCCGGCCGATCGACGGATTGACCGCGGTCGTCCATACCGTGCTGTTCTGGGCCGGCAACGTCATCCTGTCGCCGCTGGTCCTGCTGGTGACCTTGTTCTCCGACCGCAAGCGCACGCTGCACGACCTTTTGCTCGGCACGGTGGTCAGCCGCAGCGGCCGTTGAAGGCGTTTTCCCGGGGCTCTCCCGCCTCGTCGGCGCAAAATGTGAAGGCATTCGCTTGCCCGCGCCTTCACAATCCTGTTGAATTTTTCGCTTTCCGCGCCAAAGGTAGAGCGACTCGAAGGAGTGTTTCCAAAACTCGATGACGCAGCATCCGACCCAGTCGCCGCAGTTCTTCCTGACCGCGCCGTCGCCGTGCCCTTATCTCGACGGCCAGTTCGAGCGCAAGGTGTTCACGCATCTGGTCGGCGACAAGGCGTCGGAGATGAACGACCTGTTGACGCAAGGCGGCTTCAGGCGCTCGCAGAACATCGCCTACAGGCCGGCCTGCGAGACCTGCCGCGCCTGTGTCTCGGTGCGCATCCTCGCCCAGGAATTCACCGCCAGCCGCAACATGAAGCGCGTGCTGCAGCATAATTCCGACCTCGTCGGCGCCATGCACAATGCCGAGCCCTCGACCGAACAATATTCGCTGTTCCGCGGCTATCTCGATGCCCGCCACCGCCGCGGCGGCATGTCCGACATGACGGTGCTCGACTACGCCATGATGGTCGAGGATACCCATGTCGACACCAAGGTGATCGAATACCGGCGGCGTGGACCCGACACCTTCATCACCGGCAAGGGTCAGGGCGAGCTGATCGCGGTGGCGCTGACCGACAAGATGGCCGACGGCCTGTCGATGGTCTATTCCTACTTCAATCCCGAATTCGAGGAGCGTTCGCTCGGCACGTTCATGATCCTCGACCACATCGCCCGCGCCAGGGCGATGGGACTGCCCCATGTCTACCTCGGCTACTGGGTCAACGGCTCGCGCAAGATGAATTATAAGATGCGCTTCATGCCGCAGGAGCATCTCGGCCCCAAGGGCTGGGAGCGCTACACCAACGAAGCGGTTTCACGCTGAGTTTTTCCACGATCCGCGCTTAAACTGTTTCAAGGCAGGAGATGCTGGTCTTTCAGCCGGTTGGCTGGAGAAAGTGCGCCATTGCACCGGCCGGCCGCCAGCCTGCATTTCATTGCGAAAGTTCCTGCATGTCCTCTCACCTTGATCACCAGAAGGGTCTCTTGATAACCGCCCTCGGCGGACTGACGCTGACTGTCGACATACCGTTGATCCGCCTGGCCGACGGTGGCGCATGGACGATCATGCTGCTGCGCACCGGCACCACCTTCGTCGCGGGCATGGTCATCTGGTCGGTCTGGCGTGCGTTGAGCCGAAACGCCCCACCACTCGTCCCCGGCTGGTCCGGCCTGATCGTGGCGATCTGCTATGGGCTGACCGGGATCACCTTCGTCACCGCCGTCTATCACACCTCGACCGCCGATCTGGTGTTCATCCTGGCCTTCAACACCGTATTCGCGGGCCTGCTGTCCTGGCTATTCCTGAGGGAAAGGCCGCAGTTGGTGACGATCATCGCAATGTCGATCATGATCCTCGGCGTGCTGGTCATCGTCGGCGGCTCGGTCGGCACCGGCAAGCTGTTCGGCGATCTCATGGCGCTTTGCTCGGCATTCTTTATCGCGGTGGCCATCACCATCTCGCGCGCCAGCGGCAAGGACATGGGTTTCACCTCGCTGGTCGGCGTCCTTCTGCCGATGGCCCTGGCCGCCTTCATGGTGTCAGGCGAAGGCTTCCACGTGAACGCACCCTGGTGGATCATCTTCAACGGCGCCGTCATCATGCCGATCTCGTTCTTCTGCCTTGCCGCGGGGCCGAAATACATTTCGGGGCCGGAAGTGGCGATGTTCTACCTGCTCGAAACCGTGCTGGCGCCGGTCTGGGTGTGGATGATCTTTGCCGAGGCACCGACCCGCAACAGCCTGATCGGTGGCGCGATCCTGATCGTCACGCTGGTCGCCCACTCGCTCTGGCAGTTGCATGACGGGCGCAAGCGCCGACCCGAACTCGCGGTGCATCATCCGGTCTAAGGCGTATCGATATTCAGGTGATGCCGGCCTGCAAATGGCAGCTTCCTGCGCTTCCGGTGCTCACGTACGAAAAGTACGCTCCGCTCCGGTTCTCGGAAACCACCATTTTCGGCTCGGCCTGACCTGAATCTCAACACGCCTAGCACAAGTTGCGTTTCGGAATCAGGCGCTGGCTTTTTTCGTCGAACTGGGTTCCGGCAGGATCTCAATCTGCGGACCAGCTTCAATTTCGACCGCCGAGCCGGCGGCCGTCTCGTCGACCAGTTCCACCTCGCGCAGCCACTCGCGCCATATGGCGACCAGCAACGCCATCAGCACCGGGCCGATGAACAGCCCGAGAAACCCCATGGTCTTGACGCCGCCGATCAGGCCGAAAAAGGTCGGCAGGAACGGCAGTTTTATCGGCCCGCCGACGAGCTTCGGGCGCAGTGTCTTGTCGACGATGAACAGTTCGACCGCACCCCACAGGAACAGCGCCAGACCGGTCATGGGCGAGCCGCTGGCCGCGAGGTAAATCGAGACAAGGGTGAAGGACAGGGGTGCGCCGCCGGGGATGAGCGCCATGACGCCGGTCAGGGCACCAAGCGTCACCGGCGACGGCACGCCGGCCAGCCAGTAGGCGATGCCCAGCACCAAACCCTCGCCGATGGCGATTACGGTCATGCCGGTCACCGTCGACGAAATGGTCGCCGGCACGACACGCGAAATCCGCTCCCATCTCGTCGGCAAGATGCGCTCGCCGAGGCGGTCGACCTGGCCGGCAAAATGCTCGCCGTCGCGATAGGCGAAGAACAGGGCGATCATCATGAACAGCAGCGTCAGGAGCAGCCCAAAGGCACTGCCGCCGGCGGCCAGGGCGCCGCGATAAATGCTGCCTATGTTGGCGCCGCTGATCAACTGGATCAGTTCACCAATGCCGCCAGGATGCCCAAAATTGGTCGTCCATTGCTCATTCAGCCAGTCGCCTATGACAGGCATGGTGGCGATCCAGTGCGGCGTCACGGCCCCATGCCGATTGGTCTCGATCGCCCAGCCAACCCACTCGCGCACCTCGTTGATGGCGTAGGTGCCGGCCAGCGCGATCGGTATCACCAGGAAGGCAAGGATGAACAGGATGGCCAAGGTGGCGGCAATGGTGCGGTTGCCACCGACGCCAGCCAACAGCCGCTGGTAAAGCGGCCAGCTGGCGAAAGCGATGACGAGCGCGGCCAGCACCGGGAACAGGAAGCCGTGGAAGAAATAGACGCCGGCGGCGACGATCAGCACCAGCAGCCAGCGTGCCGCCGAAATCGGCGGAATGACAGCTGAACTCAGTGGCGTCGACAGGCCGAACAGGCGCTGGTGGCGCTCCGGTTTCTGGATTTTGGATTCCTTCAAACGCCCGTGTCTCCCAAACGCCCTTCGCCGTTATGCACTGATATAGTGCAGCAATCGTGACGATACTCCAAACGGTTGGATATCTCCCCCCTCGAGGGGGTGAGCAGCCGGTTCGCCGAAGCCGAATTCATCGTGCCGGTGGCACGATGAAAGGCCGGCGAACGCCGGGACGCTGCAAAGCAGCGGGGACCCGGCAGGGCTCTCTCAGTTGACGCCTTGCCCTCGGCTATGGCCTCGGGCGTTCGAGTCCTTTGAAAGGTCCACTGGACCTTTCAATTTGCCTTCGGCAAACCGGACTCTCACCCCCTCGAGGGGGAGATCAGCCGCTATCCAAACTTCCCCGTTCTCGGGAAACCCTTTGGCACCATACGCCCGGCCGATGCCCGGGCGCCGATCCATTCGGCGAGTTCCTCGCGCGATCTCGTGAAGGTGCGGTCGGCCGAATCCTGCCAGGACAGGCCTGTCTCCAAGGTGAAAGGCTTGAGATCGAGCAGGCCGCCATCCTTGTATTTCTGCAGCCGAACGCCCTTGCCGCGGCCCATCTCCGGGATTTCGGAGAGCGCGAACACGAGCATTTTCCGATTCTCGCCGACGATGGCCAGGTGATCGCCACTGACCGGGATGCAGCGCTTGGCCTCGTCCGGCGCCTTGACGTTCATCACCTGCTTGCCCTTGCGGGTGTTGGCGACCACTTCCTCCTCCGGCACGATGAAGCCATTGGCGTCATATGAGGCCAACAGCAGCTTGCGCTTTGGATCGTGAACGAAGGCGGTGACTATGTCCTGGTCATTGTCCATGTCGACGATGATGCGGATCGGCTCGCCATGGCCACGCCCACCCGGCAGCCGGTCGGCGCCAATGGTGTAGAACTTGCCTCCGGTGGTGAAGACCAGCACCTTGTCGGTGGTCTGTGCATGGAAGGCGAGCTTCAGGCTGTCGCCTTCCTTGAAGGTCAGCGTCGAGAGATCGGCCAGATGCCCCTTCATCGCCCGCAGCCAGCCTTTTTCCGAAACCACGACTGTCACCGGCTCGCGCTCGATCATGGCGTGGGCGATATCGGTCAGGTCATGCTCGGGCGCATCGGCGAACTGGGTACGGCGCTTGCCGAGCTCGGTCTCGGGGCCGAACTTGTCGCGGATGCTGGTGACTTCCCACTTGATCGTCGCCCACTGCTTGGCATCGGATGCCAGCAGCGCCTCGATCTGCTTCTTCTCGGTGGTGAGGCCGTCGAATTCCTTGCGGATCTCGAATTCTTCCAGCTTGCGCAGAGCGCGCAGGCGCATGTTGAGGATGGCTTCGGCCTGGGTGTCGGTGAGCGACCAGCGGGCCATCATCACCTGCTTGGGCTCGTCCTCCTCGCGGATGATCTTGATCACCTCGTCGATGTTGAGATAGGCGATCAGGTAGCCGGCAAGGATCTCCAGCCGTCTTTCGATCTCGCCCAGGCGATGCTTCGAGCGGCGGATCAGCACGTCGCGGCGATGGTCGAGCCATTCCTGCAGCACGCCCTTCAGTGACAGAACGTTGGGCACCTTGCCGCGCGACAGCACATTCATGTTGAGCGGGAAACGGCTTTCAAGCTCGGTCAGCTTGAACAGCGATTCCATCAGGATGCCGGGATCGACAGAACGGCTCTTCGGCACCAGCACGACGCGGATATCCTCGGCACTTTCGTCCCTGATGTCCTCGAGCAGCGGCAGTTTGCGCGCGATCAACAGCTCGGCAATCTTCTCGATCAGCCGCGCCTTCTGCACGCCATAGGGGATCTCGGTGACTACAATGCTCCAGGTGCCCCTGCCCTGGTCCTCCTGGATCCATTTCGAGCGCACGCGAAAACCGCCGCGACCCGTCTCGTAGGCTTCGAGGATGGAGGCGCGGCTGTCGACGATGATGCCGCCGGTCGGAAAATCCGGACCCTGGACGAAATCCATCAGCTTGGCCACGGGCGCGTCCCGGTGTTCGATCAGGTGCAGTGCCGCGTCGCAGAGCTCGGCCGCGTTGTGCGGCGGGATCGATGTCGCCATACCGACCGCGATACCGGACGAGCCGTTGGCAAGCAGGTTCGGGAAAGCGCCGGGGAGCACCACCGGCTCCTCGTCCTCTTCATTGTAGGTCGGCCGGTAGTCGACGGCATCCTCGGTGATACCGGCGAGCAGTTCGGTTGCCACGTCGGTCATGCGCGCTTCGGTGTAGCGCATGGCGGCGGCGTTATCGCCATCGATGTTGCCGAAATTGCCCTGCCCGTCGACCAGGGGATAGCGCATCGAGAAATCCTGCGCCAACCGCACCAGCGCATCGTAGATCGACTGGTCGCCATGCGGGTGGAACTTGCCCATCACCTCGCCGACGATACGGGCGCACTTGGCGAAGCCCTGGTCGGGGTTGAGGCGCAGCAGGCGCATGGCATGCATGATGCGGCGGTGGACCGGCTTCAGTCCGTCGCGAACGTCGGGCAGCGCCCGGTGCATGATGGTCGACAGCGCATAGGCAAGATAGCGCTCTTCCAGCGCCTTCTTCAGATCGACCGGTTCGATGTGATCGCCACCGCCATCTTGAGGCGGCAAAACCCTTTTTACCATGGGCTGGGACTAGCCGAGCGGGTGATTCGCGGCAAGAGGCGCACACAGGACAAGTCGATTTACGCCTATTCTGCAACAGGAAACAGCAAGGCCGAGCTTGCCGGCCAACATCAATCTGTTACATGCCACCTCTATTGCGAAACACGATAACGCTCGACGGCCCGGCCTTCATGCCAAATTCACTGCATTCTCCAATAGTGTGCGGATCGGGTTTGCCTTTCACTGCGATTTTTGACCATTGTGCCGGGACCTGCCTTTTTCCCGTCCAGTTCGTCACGGAATGGTGATGGCGCGAAGAATTGAAAAACAATTTCAGGACACTCTCAGGGACCTTGCGATGACAATCAAACGCTCAACTCTCCGGAAATTCGCTCTTTCGACCTTCTTGTTCACATTGCCGCTGAATGCGGCCCTTGCCCAGGACGCGGCGGTTGCCGACCGTCTGAAGGCTGCGCTGGCTGCCCAGGGCGTCGACATCTCCTGGACCGGTGTGACCGGCGACAACACCAGCATGGTGCTGCAGGGCGTTGCCATCAAGCCGGCGGCGGAAAAGGAAGCCCTCACCATCGGCGACGTCAAGCTCGAGAACGTCACCGCGGCCAATGGCGGTTTTGAGATCGGCACCGTCTCGACCTCGGCCTTCGAACACAGCAAGGACGGCGTCACCCTCGATCTCAGCCCCTTCGTCATCCACGACATGACGGTTCCGGCCGATGGCTCTACCGGCCCGCTCGGCGCTCTGATGATCTACAAATCCGCTGAACTTTCGAACATGACGGTCAAGGTCGCCGACAAGACCGCCTTCTCGATGGACGGGCTTGCCATCAAGATCACACCGCCCGCGGATGGCAAGGCGATGGAGTTCACCGGCACCACCGAAAAATTCAATGCCGACCTGACGCTGGTCGACGATCCCAAGTCCAAGGAAGTCATCGACGCGCTCGGCTACCAGAACATCGCGGGCAATTTCGAGATAGCCGGCACCTGGCAGCCGACGGATGGCAAGATGGAGCTGTCGAAATACGACATCTCGGTCGAGAACGCCGGCACGCTCGGCATGACCTTCGACCTCGGCGGCTACACGATGGACTTCGTCAAGTCGCTGCAGGACATGCAGAAGAAGATGGCCGCGCAGCCGCAAGGCGCCGACAATTCGGCGCAAGGCATGGCCATGCTCGGCTTGTTGCAGCAGCTTTCCTTCAACAGCGCCTCAATCCGCTTCGACGACGATTCGCTGACCGGCAAGGTGCTGGACTATGTCGGCAAGCAGCAAGGCATGTCGGCCAAGGACATCGCCAACCAGGCCAAGGCGATCGTGCCCTTCGGCATGGCGCAGCTCAACAATCCGGAACTGACGGCTCAGGTGACGGCGGCGGTCAGCAAATACCTCGACGATCCGAAGAGCATCGAAATCTCGGCCGAGCCGCCGGCAGCAGTACCGTTCGCGTTGATCATGGCAGGCGCCATGTCCAACCCACTCGACCTGCCGAAGACGCTCGGCGTCAGCGTCAAGGCAAACGAGGACTGATCGAAGCGGCCTCAAGATACGAAAATAGCCCGGCAGCGATGCCGGGCTATTTTTTTGGATTGTGGAACCGAAAGAATCGGCTCTGGCGGGTTTTTAAAGTACCGCCCGAAGCTCGCGATCAAGCGTCCTTCTTGGTCGGTGCAACGCGTAGCGCCAGTTCGCGAAGCTGTTGCGGGCTCGCTTCCGACGGCGCGTTCATCAACAGGTCGTAGGCCTGCTGGTTCATCGGGAACATGGTGATCTCGCGCAGGTTCTTGGCGCCGACCAGCAGCATGACAACGCGGTCGACGCCGGCTGCCATGCCGCCATGCGGCGGCGCGCCATACTGGAAGGCGCGGTAGAGGCCGCCAAAGCGCTCCTCGACCGTGGCGCGGTCCAGCCCGACCGTTTCGAACGCCTTGACCATGGTTTCGGGCAGATGGTTGCGGATACCGCCCGAGGCGATCTCGAAACCGTTGCAGACCATATCGTACTGGAACGCCTTGATGCCGAGCAGATCCTCGCCGTTCAGCGCATCGATGCCGCCTTGCGGCATCGAGAACGGGTTGTGGGCGAAGTCGATCTTCTTCTCCTCCTCGTTCCATTCGAAGAACGGGAAGTCGACGATCCAGCACAGCTCGAAGCGCTCGCGGTCGATAAGGTTCAATTCCTCGCCAGCGCGGGTGCGCGCGGCACCGGCAAAGGAAACGAACTTCTTCGGATCACCGGCAACGAAGAAGGCGGCGTCGCCATCGGCAAGACCGAGCTGCTGGCGGATCGCCTCGGTGCGCTCTTCGCCGATGTTCTTGGCGAGCGGGCCGGCGCCTTCGAGCTTGTCGCCCTCCTTGCGCCAGAAGATGTAGCCCAGTCCCGGCTGGCCCTCACCTTGCGCCCATGAATTCATGCGGTCGCAGAAGGCACGGCTGCCGCCGGTCTTGGCCGGAATGCCCCACACCTCGGCCTTCGGGTCGTTGGCCAGGATGTTGGCGAAGACCTTGAAGCCGGAATCGCGAAAATGATCGGAGACGGGCTGCATCTCGATCGGGTTGCGCAGATCCGGCTTGTCGGAACCGTATTTGCGCATGGCGACATCATAGGGAATGCGCTGGAATTTCTGCGTCACCGGCTTGCCGTTGGCGAAGGCCTCGAACACGCCCCGCATCACCGGTTCCATGGTCGACAGCACATCGTCCTGCTCGACGAAGCTCATTTCCAGGTCGAGCTGGTAGAATTCGCCGGGCAGACGGTCGGCGCGCGGGTCTTCGTCGCGGAAGCAGGGCGCGATCTGGAAATAGCGGTCGAAGCCCGACACCATGATCAGCTGCTTGTACTGCTGCGGAGCCTGCGGCAGCGCGTAGAAGGTGCCGGGATGGATGCGCGACGGCACCAGGAAGTCGCGCGCGCCTTCCGGCGACGAAGCCGTCAGGATCGGCGTCGAGAATTCAGTGAAGCCGACCTCGCCCATGCGCCTTCGCATTTCGGCGATGATTTTTGTCCGAGCAATAATGTTCTTGTGCAGCGTCTCTCGGCGCAGGTCGAGGAAACGGTATTTCAGCCGGATATCTTCGGGATAGTCCGGCTCTCCGAACACCGGCAACGGCAACTCCTTGGCCGCCGACAGCACCTCGATCTCGCGGGCGAATATCTCGATCTCACCGGTCGGCAAATTGGCGTTCGTGGTCTCGGGCAAGCGCGCCTTGACCTCGCCGTCGACACGGATGACCCACTCGCCGCGCACGGTCTCGGCAACCTTGAAGGCCGGAGAATCCGGATCGGCAACGATTTGGGTCAGGCCATAATTGTCGCGCAGATCAATGAACAGCAGGCCGCCATGGTCGCGCACGCGATGCACCCAGCCCGAGAGGCGAACGGAAGAGCCGACATCGCTCTTTCTCAACTGGGCACAGGTATGGCTGCGGTAACGGTGCATGGTCATTGCTAAAGTCCGGGGTGCTGGGTTGCGGCCGAAGCATCAAAGCCCGGCCCAAAATTTGCGCGAAAAGCGCATGGGAGGCCGGATTTGTCAAGGCAAGCGGACTATCCCAACGCCCAACATGCCACTGAGCGTTCAGGCGAAGTGGATTTCGGCGCCCTGGCGTTCGAAATCGGCAAGGATCGCGGCCGGCGCGGTCTTTTCGACCACCAGATGGCGGATCGCTTCGGCCCCGGCGACGCGATAGGGTGCCGCGGTGGCGAGCTTGTCGTTGGTTACGGCGATGACGATACCGGTGCTGTTCCTGGCCATGGCCCGCTTGACTTCGGCCTCGGCCGAATCAAATGCCGTCACACCGCGTGAGGCATCCAGACCGCACGAGCCAAGGAAGAACAGATCGGCGCCAAGCTGCGCAATGGCGGCCAACGTGTCGGCGCCGACGCAGGTGCCGAGGTCGCGGACAAACCTTCCGCCGAGCACGATCAGTTCGACCAGGGGATGGTCGGACAGCGCCGAGGCAACACCGAGCGAATTGGTTGCGATGGTCAGCTCAAGGTCGCGCGGAATGGCCTTGGCAATGGCGGCGTTGGTGCTGCCGCCGTCGATGAACAGGCTCTGCCCACTGGAGAGCAACGCGACGGCCGTGCTTGCCAGCCGCGCCTTCTCCTCGACCGCATGGCCGCCGCGCAGACCGATGGGGGCCGCGGCAAAGGGTGCGGCCGCAACCGCGCCACCATAGACCCGTCGACATTGCCCGGCTTTCGCCAGTTCCCTGAGGTCGCGGCGCACCGTGTCCTCGGAAACACCGAAGCGGCTCGCCAGTTCGCCGGCCAGCACACTCCCCTCCGCCGCAAGGCGGTCACGGATAAGCTGGTGCCGTTGATCGGTGAGCATTGCCTGATCCTATTTCTCTTTGCACGTTCTTGCATGTTTTGCACGTTTATGCAAGGAGTGACTGATCAGGCTGCCGGACAAGCCAGCCTCTCTGTTCCTTTGAAAGCACCGCGATGAGCTTTGGCCTCAACCTTGCCCCGCAACACCGCGTCTATGCCGGCTTCGCGATCTATTCCTTCGCCATGGGCAACATTTTTCCGCGGCTGCCAGACATCAAGCACGCCATGGGCATTGGCGACGGCACGCTCGGCCTCAGCCTGATCGGAACCCCGATCGGCACCTTGACGGCGTTGACGCTGGCGACGCCGCTGCTCGAGCGCATCGGCTTCCGCCGCGCGCTGCTTGCCCTGATCCCGCTGCTGGCGCTTGCTTATGCCATCACAGTGCACGCACCGGGGCCCCTGGCGCTTTTCCTGATGCTCTTTCCAGTCGGCCTGATGATTGGCAGCGTCGAGATCATGCTCAATGTCGAGGCCGACCGGACCGAATTCCTGGTCAAGCGCCGCATCATGAACCGCGCGCATTCGTTCTGGAGCATGGGCTTTTTCGGCGCCGGCCTCTTCGGTGCCGCACTGGCGCATCTCGGCATATCGCCGCAACTGCATCTGGCGCTGATCGTACCGATCGTCACGATCTCGATGGCGCTGTGCCTCGGCGGCTACCAACCGGCGCCGAGCCGCTTCGCCGGCACCAGCGAGAAGGCACCCGTGCTGGCGCGGCCGACGCTACCCATCCTCGTCCTTGTCGCCGTCACGCTCTCGGCCATGCTGATGGAAGGCGCCAGCATCGACTGGTCGGCGATCTATATGCGCACAGTGTTCGAATCCGGCCCCTTCGTCGCCGGCTTCACCGTGGCGCTGTTTGCCTTTTCTCAGGCAACCACGCGCTTCTTCGCCGACAGTTTCGTCGACCGCCATTCGCCAAGCGGCGTGGCGCGGGTGCTGCTGGTGATGATGGCGGCCGGCGTGCTGATTGTGTTTTTCTCGCCCGCCCCGTTTGTCTCCATGCTGGGCTTTGCCCTTCTGGGGATTGGCACCAGCGCCCTCTTCCCGCTGGCGATCTCGGCCGCCGCCCAGCGAACCGACCGACCGGCGGCGATCAATGTCGCGGCGCTGTCGCAGATCTCCTTCGTCGCCTTCCTGCTCGGCCCGCCGCTGCTCGGCTTCGTCTCCGACCATTGGGGCATCCGCTCGGCCTTTGGCATCGGCATCCCCTTCATCCTGCTGAGCCTGCTGACGGCAGGATCGCTTGGCCGGCGGCCGGCCGCCGGCAAACCCGCCGCTCCGGCGGGTGAGCCGCTCGAACCGGCGCGGGACAAGATACTGGCGCGGGTAACAGAAGGGTGAATGGCGTCCCTCATCAAGTCGACGAGGATGTATCGGCCGCGTCAGTCCTGATTTCCAAATGGCGGTCCGCCGGCTTCCTGGGGCAACGCCTGGAATTGTTGCTGGCATTGGCCGAGGCGATGGTTCAAAAAGGATAGTCGACCAAGCGATTGCTTCCTCCATGTCCTCCATTCGCCCGCTGATTCCGCTCCTGCTCGCCGCAGGCATCCTGCTCGGCGGCAATGGGCTGCAGAGCACGCTGATTGCGCTGCGCGGCGCACAGGAAGGGTTTTCCGCTTCCGACATCGGCCTGATGGGCACCTTCTATTTTGCCGGCTTCCTGCTCGGCTGCCTGGCCATCACCCGCATCATGAAGGCAGTCGGCCATATCAGGGTGTTTTCAGCGCTTGCCGCGATCGCCTCGGTCGGCACTCTGCTCCTGGTGCTGGTCCCCGATCCGGTGATGTGGTGCGCGGTGCGCTTTGCCGGCGGCTTCTGTTTCGCCGGGCTGTTCACCATCGTCGAGAGCTGGCTGAATTCCGGCGTCACCAACAAGGACCGCGCCCGCGTGCTGGCGATCTACCGGATGGTCGATACCGGCTCGGTGACATCAGCCCAGTTCCTGATCCCGGTCTTCGGCGCCAGCGGCTTCACCATCTTCGCCATCATGTCGATCATGATCACCCTGTCGCTGGTGCCGGTTTCGCTCGGCGATCGCTCCAACCCGACGCCGCCGGAGGACGTCAAGCTCGACCTGGCGCGCGTCTGGCGGATTTCGCCGCTCGGCTGCTTCGGCTGCATCGCCGTCGGCGTCACCAACAGCGCGTTTCGCACGCTATCGCCGGTCTATGCCGAGCAGATCGGCATGTCGGTTGCCGACGTCGTGACCTTCGTCAGCGTCGGCATCTTCGGCGGCGCCATCATCCAATATCCGCTCGGCTATCTCTCCGATCGCTGGGACCGGCGCCGAGTGCTGTTGATAACGACCTGTTGCGCGATGCTTTCAGCCCTGGCGCTGGTGTTCATCGCCGGCAGCAATCGGCTGCTCAACTTCATCATCATCTTCATCTTTGGCTGTTTCGCCATGCCGCTCTATTCGCTGTCGGCGGCGCATTCCAACGACCGCGCCGACACGGGCGAGTTCGTGCTGATCAATGCGGCGCTGATGCTGTTCTACTCCTTCGGTGCCATTGGCGGCCCGTTCGCCGCCTCGACAGTGATGCAATATTTCGGGCCGAGCGCGCTGTTCGTGTTCAGCGCCGCCGTCTATGCGATCTTCATCACCGTCATCCTCTACCGCATGCGGGCCAGGTCGGGCGTGCCGGCGGGCAAGCGCGGCCGCTTTATCGCGCTGCTGCGCACCTCGACGGTTTTTGCGCGGCTGGCCAGACGGAATGGCGATTCCGATGACCCGGGAAGCTCATGAAGAAGGCGCCAAAGCTTGACGAAAGCCTTCCCGGCTGAAATCTAGGAAGACCTTACTCCTGCCAAAAGCGATTTGATGCACGTCATCACCACCCAGAAAGAACTCGAGACCGTTCTCGCCGCTTTCGAAAAGTCGGATTTCGTCACCGTCGACACCGAATTCATCCGCGAAACGACCTTCTGGCCGATCCTGTGCCTGATCCAGATGGCCGCTCCTGGCGTGACGGCACTGATCGATCCGCTGTCGCCGGATATCAACCTTAAGCCCTTCTTCAGGCTGATGGCCAATGAAGCGGTGGTCAAGGTCTTCCATGCCGCAAGGCAGGACATCGAAATCATCGTCCATCTCGGCGATCTCGTTCCGCACCCGGTGTTCGATACGCAGGTCGCGGCGATGGTCTGCGGCTTTGGCGATAGCGTTTCCTACGACCAGCTCGTGCAACGTATCACCGGCGCGCGGCTCGACAAATCGTCGCGCTTCACCGACTGGCGCCACCGGCCGCTTTCCGACAAGCAGCTCGACTACGCGCTGGCCGATGTCACCCATCTGATCGAGGTCTATCAGCACCTCAGCGCTGAACTGGAGCGGGAAAACCGCGCCCATTGGCTGAACGAAGAGATGGATGTGCTGACCTCGCGCGAGACCTACGATCCGCACCCCGAAGACGCCTGGAAGCGGCTGAAGATGCGGCTGCGCAAGCCGCAGGAACTGGCGATCGTCCAGACCGTGGCGGCATGGCGTGAACGCGAGGCCAGGGAACGCGACGTGCCGCGCGGCCGCGTGCTCAAGGACGATGCGATCTACGAAGTGGCGCAGCAGGCACCGCGCGATGCGGCGGCCCTTGCCAAGCTGCGCACCACGCCAAAAGGCTGGGAGCGCTCGTCGACGGCGACGGCCCTGCTTGGCGCGGTCAATACCGCACTTGCCTTGCCCAAGGAGGAGATGCCGAAGCTGCCGAAGAATTTTCAGCCGCCGGAAGGTTCAAGCGCGGCGGCGGAGCTATTGAAAGTGCTGCTGCGGATCGTCGCCGAAAAACAGGGCGTGGCCTCGAAGGTGCTGGCCTCCAGCGATGACATCGACCGTATCGCGGCCGAAGGCGAGGAGGCCGATGTGCCGGCGCTGCAGGGCTGGCGGCGCGCCGTGTTCGGCGAAGCGGCCCTGAAGTTGGTGCGCGGCGAGATCGGCATCAAGTTCGACAAACGCAAGATTGCGGTGTTCGATCTGTAGGGGCTTTCTGGCCGATGGGTTCGGATCAGGACGAGAACCGGCGATACGAGGCGATTGACGCCTTGCGTGCAATCGCCGTGATGCTGGTTCTGATCTTCCACTATACGTCTCGCTTTCCTCCCGACTACATCCGGTTCGATCACCAGATGGAGTTGCCGTGGCAAGGGGTGGTTGGTGTCTTCCTCTTTTTTATTATCAGCGGCTACTGCATCGCGATGACAGCCGAGCGGGCTGGAACCGTGTGGATGTTCTGGCTGCAGAGATTTACGCGGCTAGAGCCGGCGCTCATCGCCTGTATCGCAATCACGCTTGTCGTGGTTGCGGCCTTGGGTCTTCCAGGCAGAGAGGTTTCAGCGCTCGATGGCCTGAAAAACGCAAGCTGGGTAACCCTTTTTGTTCCGACGCCGCTTGTCGACGGCGCCTACTGGTCGCTGCTCGAGGAAGCAAAATTCTATTTTGTGTTCGGCCTCATCTTCTATCTCTGGCCAAATCGCGTCCTCGCCGTTTTCACCGGCTTTACCGTTCTGGGCGCAATTGCGCAGTTTTCAGGATTGTGGAGAGACCATCAGGCCTTGATCTATCCCTTCAAGGGCATCGCCACGCCATATTTTTTCTTCCCCTACAGCCTGTTCTTTTTGATGGGCATCGCGGCGAGGCGATCGACCCGGGCTGTACAGATGGTCGTGATGGCCGGGTGCCTGGTTCATCAAGCTGTGGGGCGGCTCAGCATTCAGTGCCTGGGTCATCGCGCTTTCAATTCTTGGTGTCATCGGGGTCCAGCTGCGCGATATCAAGATCTGGCGAAGCGTCAGCTATATCGGCTTGATCAGCTATCCGCTGTATCTTCTGCATCAGAATGTCGGTGTCGCGTTCATACGATGGCTGGCTACGTGGATCGGTTCCCCGTATCTCCGGATCGGCATAGCGTTCTGCATCGTGGTCGCCATGGCTGCGTTCATCGCATGGTCGGTCGAGCATAGATTTCGACGTAGGATCGAAATCCGTGCGGCACGCTTGATGTCGAGGACGGCAACCGCCGCGTAGCCTGTCTCAGACCGCGCCAAGCAGATGCAGCGCGAACCAGATCCAGGCCAGCGCCAGCACCACAGCACCTGCGAAGAAAGAGCGGCTGCGAAGCCGCAGATTGTTGCTGGTCAGGTGGACCCACGCATGGAAATAGCGCGTCAGGACGAAAATCCACATCAGCGCCAGGGTCAGATAGTTGACGCCGTTGGTGACGTGAAGCGTCAGGCACAGCACGTAGAAAAGCACCGGCAGTTCGAACTGGTTGCAGAGATTGGCGGCAACGGTGACGCTGGATGCGGGCTCGGTCGAACGCGCCTTGAACTGGCCGACCTTGGCCTCGCCGGACTTCACCGCAACGAACCGGCGCCGGCCCATCACGATGTAAACGATATAGACCAGCAGAACTTGCGCCAGAACAGGCCAGAAGATCGTGGTCTGGTTCATGACATGTCCCCTGCCGTGTCCGGCATCAAGCCTGACGTCTCTGGCCAATCAGCCAGAAAGCGGCGATGACGAGCAGCGGGATGGCGAGAAGCGCGAATTTGGTGACGATCAGCGCGGAAGCCAAAGACAGCGAATCCGGGTTGGCCGACAGGAAATCGGATAGAAGCCGTGCCACCGCGATGTTCTGGGCATAGTCGGCAAGCGTGTAGGGCAGCACCAGCACCAGCGCAAAGATCGACTGCATCTGCCCGGGAAGCACGCGGAAATTCTTCAAGCGCCGGCCGGCGGCCAGGATCAGGCTGACCAATGTCAGCGACAGCAGCGCCGGGAACAGGAGATCGAAAGTCAGATAGTGCCAGACCAGGATGATCTCGCCGCCGCGCCGGCCGAGCGCCGTCAGCCAGGCCATGCCTTCGTCTGGCGTGAAGCCGAGATAACGCATATCGAGCGACGGCAAGCCGCCGCTCAATTGACGAAAATAGAAGAATTCCAGCAACGTCATGGCGATGAAAACCGCCGCCGACAGGAAACACAGCGCACCGACGTGCCGCGACAGCCGCAGGATCGTCGCGGTCAGGCTCCGCCCGAGCCCGTATTGTTCAGGCTCCGCCGGGATAGTTCGGGCTTTCGCGGGTAATCGTGACGTCATGGGCGTGGCTTTCACGAAGTCCGGCGTTGGATATGCGCACAAAGGTGGCGCGTTCACGGAAATCGGCAAGGTCGCGGCCACCGACATAACCCATAGCGGCTTTTAGCCCGCCTGCAAGCTGATGCAGCACGCCAGACACAGGTCCTTTGTAGGGAACCTGGCCTTCAATGCCTTCCGGCACCAGTTTCAGCGTGTCGCGCACCTCGGCCTGGAAGTAGCGATCGGCCGAGCCGCGCGCCATGGCGCCGACCGAACCCATACCACGATAGGCCTTGAACGAGCGGCCCTGGTGCAGATAGACCTCACCCGGGCTCTCGTCGGTACCGGCCAGCAGCGAGCCGATCATGGCGGCGCTGGCGCCTGCGGCGAGCGCCTTGGCGAGATCGCCTGAATATTTTATGCCGCCGTCGGCAATCACCGACACACCCGATTTGTGCGCCGTCTCGACCGCCGACATGATGGCTGAGAGCTGCGGCACGCCGACGCCGGCGACGATGCGGGTGGTGCAGATGGAACCCGGGCCGATGCCGACCTTGACGGCGTCGGCGCCGGCGTCGATCAGCGCCTGCGTACCCTCTGCGGTGGCGACGTTACCGGCCAGGATGCGAACCGAATTGGACAGTTTCTTGGCGCGCGTGACCGCGTCCAGCACGCGCTGCGAGTGGCCGTGCGCGGTGTCGATGACCAGAAGGTCGACGCCGGCATCGATCAAACGCTCGGCGCGCTCGAAGCCGTCATCGCCGACGCTGGTGGCGGCAGCCGCGCGCAGGCGGCCCTGCGCGTCCTTGGTCGCGTGCGGGTTGAGCTGCGACTTCTCGATATCCTTGACCGTGATCAGGCCGACGCAATTGCCCGACTTATCGACAACAACGAGCTTTTCGATGCGGTGCTGGTGCAGAAGCCGCTTGGCCTCGTCCTGGTCGACATTCTCCTTGACCGTGATCAGGTTCTCACGGGTCATCAATTCGTAGACCTTCTGCGCCGGGTCGGAGGCAAAGCGCACGTCGCGGTTGGTCAGGATGCCGACCAGCCGACCGATCTTCTGGCCGCCGGTACCGCCATTCTCGACCACCGGAATGCCCGAGATCGAATAGGTGCGCATCAGCGACAGCGCGTCGGCAAGGGTGGCGTCCGGGCCGATGGTGACGGGATTGATCACCATGCCGGACTCGAATTTCTTGACCTGCCGCACCTGCTCGGCCTGTTCGGCCGGGGAGAAATTGCGATGGATGACGCCGATGCCGCCGGCCTGGGCCATGGCGATGGCAAGACGCGCCTCGGTGACGGTGTCCATCGCGGCGGAGAGGATCGGAACGTTGAGATCGATGTCGCCGGCAATGCGGGTGCGGACATCGGTTTCGCCAGGCATGACTTCGGAATGACCCGGCTGCAAAAGCACGTCGTCGAAGGTCAGCGCAAGTGCGCCGGTGGACGTTTCGATGATTTTTGCCATGGCCAGCCCTTTAGAATGCGGAAAAAGCGCTGGACCGGGATGGACAGCGCCGACTCGTTCTTCCCTTTCAGGATTGGCGCTGGCTGGTAACACGTCGCGGCGCGGATGAAAAGCCGATGATTTCACGCTCCCGGAAAGGTGACCTTTTCCGAAAAGATGCCACCCAGGGTTGCCAGTCGCACAAAAGTGACAGCAAATTAATGCGACATCCACCCGAAGGCATGGTAACCGCCCGCTCCAAGGCCGACATGCAATCGGCAATGCAACATTCAAGTCTGGACGCGTTCCTTGAACCGCACCATCCCGCTCATCCTGGCGGTCGCCCTTTTCATGGAAAACATGGATTCGACCGTCATCGCGACATCGCTGCCGGCGATCGCCATCGACATCCATACCAGCCCGATCGCGCTCAAGCTGGCGCTGACCGCCTATCTCGTCTCGCTGGCGATCTTCATTCCGATCAGCGGCTGGATGGCCGACCGTTTTGGCGCCAAGAACATTTTTCGTGCCGCGATCGCGGTCTTCATCGTTGGTTCGATCGCTTGCGCCCTGTCAGGTTCGCTGCCTGCTTTCGTGGTTTCACGCTTCCTGCAAGGCATTGGCGGCGCCATGATGACACCGGTCGGGCGCCTGGTTCTGGTGCGCGCCACGCCCAAGAGCGAACTGGTCGCGGCCATGTCGTGGCTGACCGTTCCCGCACTGGTCGGACCGCTCGTCGGCCCGCCGATCGGCGGCTTCATCACCACCTATTTCACCTGGCACTGGATCTTCCTGATCAACGTGCCGATCGGCCTGATCGGCATCTGGCTGGCCACACGCTTCCTGCCGGAAACCGAATCGATGGAGACGCCGCCGCTCGATTTCATCGGCTTCGTGCTGAGCGGGCTCGCGGCATCCGGCGTCGTGTTCGGCCTGTCGGTGGTCTCCCTGCCCTATCTGCCGCCGGCGACCGGGCTGATCACCGTGGCCGTCGGGCTGCTGTCGGGCGCGCTCTACCTGCTGCACGCCCGCCGCGCCAGAAATCCGCTGCTAGCGCTCGAACTGTTCCGCAACCAGGTGTTCCGCTCCTCGGTGCTTGGCGGCTCGCTGTTTCGCATCGGCATCGGGGCGGTGCCGTTCCTGCTGCCGCTGATGTTCCAGATCGGCTTCGGGCTGACGCCGTTCCAGTCCGGCATGATCACCTTCGTCTCGGCGATCGGCGCCATCGGCATGAAGTTCGTGACAGCACTGATTTTTCGCCTTGCCGGCTTCCGCCGCGTGCTGATCAGCGGCTCGCTGGTCGCCGCCGCATCGATCGCCATCTACGGCCTTTTCACCCCCGAAACGCCTTACGTCCTGATGCTCGCCATATTGCTGGTCGGTGGCTTCATCCGCTCGATGTTCTTCACCGGCGTCAACGCGCTGTCCTATGCCGAGGTGTCGGCCGAAGACACCAGCAAGGCAACGCCGATCACCGCGGCGTTCCAGCAGCTCTCGATCGCGCTCGGTGTGGCACTCGCAGGCGGCATTCTGGAAGTCTCGACCTCGATCCATGGCGGCCCGCTGGCGCTGAGCGATTTCCATATCGCCTTCTTCATCGTCGCGGCGGTGTCAGCGGCGGCATCGCTGTCGTTCATGCGGCTGGCGCCCGATGCCGGCAACGCCGTGTCGGGTCATGGCCGGCTGACCACGCCCAAGACACTGGAACCGGCGAGATCGCCGGGGGAGTGAGGCCGCCGTCGCACTAGGTAGGCCGATCAGTCTTCGGCATCCCCCGGCCCTTCGCTATCGCTCCGGGCGCTCGAGTCCTTCGTCCACTGGACGTTCCGATCCGCCTGGCGGCGAACCGGACTCTCGCCCCTTAAAGTCTTTGGCCAACAGATACAGCTCCACCGACTCATCCCTCGATGCCGGCGGCTTGACGTGGTGCACCGAGCGGAAATTCTTCTTGAGCATCGAGAGCAGCTCGTTCTCCGCGCCGCCCTGAAAAGTCTTGGCGAGGAAATGGCCGCCCGGCTTCAGGACGGACAGCGCGAAATCGGCCGCCACCTCGCACAGATGCATGGTGCGGATATGGTCGGTCCGCTTGTGGCCGGTGGTTGGTGCGGCCATGTCGGACAACACGACATCCGGGTCACCACCCAGCGCCTCGGCTAGTTTGCGCGGCGCATCCGCGTCCAGGAAATCCATCAACAGCACCGGCGCGCCGGGCACGGCATCCATTTCGAGATAATCGATGCCGATGACATGCGGATTTTCCGCCGTCGATTTCGTGCGCGCGGCCGCGACCTGACACCAACCGCCGGGGGCGGCTCCCAGATCGATCACCTTCATGCCGGGTTTGAGCAAATGGTGCTTGTCGTCGATCTCGATCAGCTTGTAGGCCGCGCGCGAGCGATAGCCGTCGGCCTTCGAGCGCTGGACATAGGGATCGTTGATGTGGCGCTGCAGCCAGCGGCGCGACGATTCCTTCAGGCCGCTCTTCTTCTTGATCCGCGTCTTCAGCACGCGAATGCTGGCCGAGCCTGGTTTTTCCGGTTTCTTGGTCATTGCCTGATTTCTTGCTTGAGCATGATCTCTACGCCCTGCCACGCCCATCATTGCGCCAGACGCCGTCATCGGCCATCAGCTCGCTCAATATGCCTTCGCGCAGGCCACGGTCGGCGACACGCAGTCGCTCCGACGGCCAGACCGCACGGATCGCTTCGAGGATAGCACAGCCGGCCAGCACCAGATCGGCGCGGTCCGCACCGATGCAAGGGTTGGCGCAGCGCTGCTGGAAATCCCAGCCGACCAGCCTCTCGACCATGCGGTCGACGCTGTCGCGGTCCATCCACAGCCCGTCAACCCGACGCCGGTCGTAACGTTCGAGATCGAGGTGGACGCCGGCCAGCGTCGTCACCGTGCCGGACGTGCCGAGCAGATGAAAATTCGGGCTGGCCTTCAGGTGGCTCAGGCGGTCGCGGCCATCGAAAGTGGCCAGCCTGCCGGCGACATCATCGACCATAGCGGTGAAGATCTCGCGCGTCACCGTGCGGCCGCCAAAGCGCTCGGCCAAGGAGACGACGCCGACCGGCAGCGACGTCCACGAGACGATATGGTTGGCAAGCCGCGGCGAGCGGCGGCCGGTGAGGTCGATCAGCGCGATTTCGGAAGAGCCGCCGCCGATATCGAACAGGACGACGCCTTGCGTATCACGCTCGACCAGCGAGCCGCAGCCGGAAACCGCCAGCCGCGCTTCGGTCTGGCGGTCGATGATCTCGAGCTTCAGGCCTGCCTCGCGCTCGACGCGTTCGAGAAATTCGACGCCGTTTTCGGCCGAACGGCAGGCTTCCGTGGCGATCAGCCTGGCTTTCCTGATCTTGCGACTGCGCAATTTGTCGCCGCAGATTTTCAGCGCCTCCACGGCGCGATCCATCGCCGGTTGACCGAGCCGTCCACTGGCGGTGAGCCCCTCGCCCAGCCTGACGATGCGCGAAAAGGCATCGATGACGCGGAACTGGCCATGCCGTGTTGGAACGGCGACCAGCAGCCGGCAATTGTTGGTGCCGAGATCGAGGGCCGCGAAGACGGGAAGCTCATGCACCGGCGGCCGGCGGGCGCCCTGCTCGGGGCGAGGCGTATGAGCGGCGGGCGAAATCGCCGGCGCCGCCGGCTGCTTCGGCTCCAAAGCCGGGCCAGCACCTTTGCCTTGCACCGGAGATCGATTGTCCTGGGGATGAGCTTCTTCGCGCGCAAAAACCTTGCGCCCGCGCCTTCGCTTGCGCCGCTTCTTGGGCTTGCCCTTCTGGTGATGCGTCGCGTCGGCCGCCTGGCCGTCGGCGGAGCGCGGCTCCGTCGGACGGCGTTGCTGCCAACCGGCTGTCCCCGAGCCTGATGGCCCTGGGGAAGCGCTGGACGCGCCCACCTCCGACGCGCCTGCGCCGGTGTCGCGGTCTTCCACTGTCGTTCCTTCCGGCGCCGCGCGAACCGATGAAGGACGCAGCAGGCGCTTTGGCATGTTTCAAGTTGGTGCCAGAGTAACAGTGCCGTGCCCGATCACCAAGAGCCGCATGCTGAATTTTGCCGGATGGGCGTGAACCGGCTTTTCGCGCGCTGCGTAATGTACCCGCAAGGCTGGGTTGGTAGCGCAACGCAGTCGGAATGTCCGGTCGAAGCCGATGCCCTCACTGCTTGCCGGTGCCCTTACGCCGCTTTCGGTGCTGGCGGACCTTGCCGGCGGCCGGCGCGACAAGTGTTCGCGGTTGAATAGCCGGCTTCAATGAGGCATTTCTGAAATGAACGGAGGAATCCGGAGAGCCGGCCTCCCACCACCAAGAGAAAAGGAAGCGGACACGCAACGCATGGCAGTCAGGCAATGAACTGGAGACGCTATTTTTGGCCGGTCGTCGGCTTCGCCGCGGTGATCTTCTCGCTGCTGTTGCTTTGGCACGAACTGCGCGGCATCTCGATCGACGATGTCTGGGACGGGCTTGCCGCCATTCCGGCGCGAGGCTGGGTGCTGGCGGGGCTGAGTTCCGTCATCGCCTATGCAGCACTTGCCGGCTACGACCATATCGCGCTGCTGCATATCGGCAAGCGTGTGTCATGGCTGTTCGTGACGCTGTGTTCCTTCACCACCTACGCGCTGTCGCACAATATCGGCGGCTCGGTTTTCTCCGGCGCCGTCATCCGCTACCGCGCCTACGGCACCAGAGGCCTGACCGGCCCGGATGTCGGCGTGCTGGTGGCGATCTGTTGGATCACCTTCGTGCTGTCCAGTCTCCTGGCCGGCGGTCTGGTGCTGGTGCTGGAGCCGCAAATCGTCGACCGTTTCTCGGGCGCCCCGCATCACGGGCTGGCGATCGCCGCCGGCCTTGCCATGCTGATCATCATCGGCGCTTACATCTTCGGCAGCGCGCTGCATCTCAAGCCACTGAAGATCGCCAGCTTTCAGCTGCATTATCCGGCGCTGCCGATCGTCGCCCGGCAGCTGCTGATCGGCCCGATCGAACTGCTTGCCGCCGCCGCGATCATCTTCTTCGCCCTGCCCGAGGTGCACAATCCCGGCTATTTCGTCGTGCTCGGCGTCTTCCTCGTTTCCTTCTCGGTCGCCCAGCTCTCGCATGCGCCGGGCGGGCTTGGGGTGTTCGAGGTGGTGTTCCTCGCCGGGCTTTCCGACATGGACCAGGTCGGCGTGCTGGCCGCGCTGCTGGTGTTCCGGCTGTTTTATCTCATCATCCCGCTGATTCTGGGCCTCGGCGTGGTGCTGTTCTTCGAACGCTCGCAATTCAGCCGGACCGAGAGCTGAGGCGCGGACTGGGCTTTGTGCTCGTGCCAGCGCGCCATATGAAACCCGGCGTCTGAAACCGGCCGTCAAAACGTAACGATTGAACCGCAGACCAGGCTTGACTATTTTCCGCTGGCGGCTACAAGGCAGCGCTCAAGCGGCTCAGCCGTTCGGCCCGCGCGGTCCATGACTGCGCCTGCTGGGGAATAGGTTAACGGTAGACCCACGGACTCTGACTCCGTTAGTCCTGGTTCGAATCCAGGTTCCCCAGCCAAACAAAATCAAGCACTTAGCGATACCTGAATCCCACCATCGAGCCTCCATGTCGCGTTTGTGTCGCGTCAAGCTCCGAGCAATGCCTTTTCGGCCACTGCCAAGGCCTCCTGATCGTTGGTGCTCGGGAACAGATGGCCGTAGGTATCGGCCGTCATCACGATGCTGGAATGACCCATGCGGGCCTGCACCGTCTTGATGTCCTTCCCCTGCCCGCCGGCCTCCTTGGGATTGATCAGCCAACTGGCATAGAAATGCCGAAGCGCATGCAGGCCGGTGTACTTCGCGGCCAAGACGGGCTCGCCCTTCTTGTCGAGCTTAGGCTTACCGCTCGCGTCGAGCGCGGGAACCGTCAAGCCGGCCTCGATCTGCGGCGGGTGCAAGCCCCGTGTCACGATGTTGGCGTGAAACTCGATGTTTCCCTCGCCGTTCGGGAAAACCAGATCAAGCTGGCCCTTCGGGCATTTTAGCTTCCACTCCCGCAGCGTGTTGACGACCATCGGCGCCAGCGGAATCGTCCGATCTTCGCCGGCCTCAGACTTAGGAAGGCCGATCGGGTTATAGCCTTCGTCGATATATTTCTTGGCGTGGTATTTGTCGGCGCGCTGGCGCACATGCAGCTCGCCCGCCTTCAGATCCACATCGATCCACCGCAGGCCGCGCAATTCAGACGAGCGCAGCCCGGTGAAGATGGCGGTGATAATAAGCGGCCGATGCCAACCCTTGCTATTCTCCAGAATGAGCCGGATCTCAGCCGGTGACGGTATGTCGACGCCGACCTTCAGCTTAGGCTTGCGGTCGCCATTCTTCTTGCGCTTCCGCCGTGTCGACATGTCATGAACGACGTTGCGAGCGACGAGCCCGCGCTCTTGCGAATCGGCCAGAAGCGAGCCGAGGCTGACGGTGACGCGCTTGATCATGTCGGCGCTACAAACCTGGTTCTTGGTGCCGTGCGCCTCGGTGCGGAGTCGATCCTGAAACTGGCGCACCACGGGGATGCTGAGCTTCGACAAGCGCAGATTGCCCAGAAAAGGTTCGATATGCTCGTTGAGGTGCTGGCGGCGCTGGTCGAGCGTTGTGCGCTCCAGCCCGGCGGCCGTACCATCCTCGAGCCAATAGACGCCGGCCTCCTTCACGCTGACGGTAGCGCGATCGGCGACGTGTGTCCCCTCGTCTATCGAGACCGTGGTCTTTGCCTCCCATGCGTCGGCATCCTTCTTTTTGTCGAAGGTCTTGAGCCGACGGGTGCCCTGCCCGTCCACATAGTCGACGACCCAGGCCTCCTTCTCGACGCCCTTTGCCGTTGTCCACTTGCGCTTGCGAACTGACATGACACTTACCTCTTTTGCGTAGCCGCCCGTAATGAACGGAACCATGTTGCATTATGTCGCAAACAATCCGCTTGTCAATTGATGGCAGCTAATGCGCGTCATTGACAGCCAACGTAAATTCAGAGTACGTAATGCGTACTTGATTGGAGCGCCGTTTTGCAACTCGAATACACCTTGGCTGATCTGACCAGGATCGTCGGCGCAAAGCGTCGGACTATCCAGCTATGGGCAGAGGCTGGCGCCATAAAAGCCGATGACGAAACCGAGCGCGCAGGCACAGGCACTCATCGGCGGTTCAGCCGGCGGGAAGCCCTTATAGCTTGTCTTCTGAAGCCCTTTGCCGACTACCAGATGAGCATCGGCTTTCTGATCGGAATTGCCGACTCCATCCGCGACGAAGGTGCCGCAGCCTGGCGCTGGGAATTGCTTGAGAGAGCCATTCAAGATGAAAGCATGGTCTACATGCTGCTTCGGCGCTTTGGCCATGAATTCGAAATAGCCTTGATCGACGTCAATCACGTCGGCACCAGCGAGTATTTCCAGGACCGCCACGCAGATCTTGGAGCGCTGATAACGAAGGGCGGCAGTTTTGTAGCTCAAGATGTCGTGCCCACATCGGTGCTGGTGTTTTTGGTGAACCCTTTCGTCTCGAAAATAGAGAAATAGCCTCCCTTTTTTGCTATCTTAAGAACGGAGAACGTACTTGATCAACGACAACGAAGCCCAAAGCATCGACCTCGTGTGGGGTGCCGAGAACATCGGAAAAGAGATCAACCAGAAGCCTAGGCAGACATTCTACATGCTTGAGGCTGGCCTGCTGCCGGCAAAGAAGGTCGGCACCAAGTGGGTGGCCGAGCGTGGCAAGTTGCGCGCTTTCTTCATCGGCGAGGATGTAGCATGACTGCCGCCCTCACCGCGCCCGAGCACTCCCACACCGCGGCGATCGACCAGGCCGCGCAATGGTTGGCCACAACTCCACCACGGCAGCGGCCGGCGCCGCTCGTGCCAGCAATGCGGGAAATGTTCGGGCTCTCAGCAGTTGAGGTATGCGCGGCCATTCGCGAGGCCCAACTGATCAGAGCGCGCGCCGCGTGACCATGCAGCCGTCGACCTTCATCCCTGGCGCCGATGTGAAAAATCCGCGGTGGACGGGCAAGCGAAAGAAGATCCCGCGCTGCACTTCTGGCTCGATCCACATGACGTGGGGAAAGACCATCAAGGAATGCGAGGACGCTTTCGCCGACTGGCACCATTGTGCCCTGCAGATCGTGCACGCCGAGAATGTCAGCTTTCGCCTGCTTGCCTTCGTCCGCCAGTATCTCAACATGAAGACGGGCACCATCAGTGGCACCAATCTGGAATTTGCCAAGATGGGCGGCGGCTGCTCGATCAAGACCATTTCCCGTGAGATCGGCCTCTATGAGGGGCTTGGTCTGTTCATCGGAACGCGGCGCCGGCACAAGATCCCGGGCGGCGGGATCAACGAAGTTCGGACCCTTCGCCTATCGCTACCGAAGACGTTTGCGCCAGGAATAACGATGCGGGAGGCAGACCCGTGAGGACCACAGTGGTCCCGCATGGTGGCCATGGTCTGCCGGACCACTGTGGTCCCGCGTGGACCTTGCTCGCATCCCCTCGCATGTGGGGCCACAGTGGTCCCGCTAATACAGCCACATCTTGCTCGGGTGACGCATGACGCAACTGGACCTTTTCAAGCAAGCACCGAAGGACGCGGGCCAGGTCGTGGCATTCCCAGTCGATCGCCGCGCCATGATGGTCAGGGCAACTGCGCACCAGCTCGGCACCCTCGACTACATCGCCGGGCGCAAGTTCTGGAATGCCCATGTCAAGGCGCTGCGGACCGAGCTTCGCGCCGTCGGTATTCCATGCCGGAAAGTCGATCTGGAAATCCGTCGATATTCCGCAGCCGTTGCTCGCACCGTCAATCCTTCCCTGCTTTACCAGGGCGGACCAGACACCGCAGCTTGACACTCACAGGGCCAACGAAGTTGGTCGGGGGTGTGGGGCCTCAGGCCCCGCGTCTTCCGTCAGCGCTAACGCCGCGCGCGAGGGGCCGGCTGTCAGCGCCCGCGCAACGGTGCTTCCGCTCTCGTCGCAAGTGCTTGAGCGCTTCAGGATGTCTGCGATACGCGGATTATATATCCGCTAGTCATACATCAAGTCATTGATAAATATGCGAAATATGAAACGTGTCGCGAGAATGTTGCGCCGACGCAGCATTCCATGATAGGTATGCAATCCTAGTCAGACGGTTTTTCGCAAGCATTCGTTGTAACCGCGTCGCGCTTCAACCAGGCAGGAACCCATGCGCTCCAAAGCGATCTTGAAAACGTCTCGCTGCCAGATCTGCAAGCATCCCGAGCGGATGCGGATCGAGATGCTTCGCCTGGCCGGCATGTCGCTGGACAGCATCGCTGAGAAGTTCGCGCTTGGCTCCGGTGGCCGCGATGCGGTGTGGCGGCATTGCCGTGAGCACGTCAGCGAAGACGAAAAGGCCATGATGCTGGCCGACGTGCCGCTGCAGGAAGCCGCAGAGCGGGCCGCAGCCGAGGGCATCTCGTTGCTCGATTACCTGGCCCTGATCCGCAGCGCATTGCTCCAGCAAGTCCGCTTGGCCGCAGCAACGAACGATCGCCACGGCTTGGCTGCTGTGTCCGGCAAGGCGCTGCTGTGCTTGCGCCAGATCGGCGAGATCACCGGCCAGCTCAAGGGCTTCGGTCCTCGCACCATCCACAACACGCAAATCAACTTCATGGCTTCACCGGCCTTCGCTCTGGTGCAGGCCGCGCTAATCAAGGCGCTGCAGCCGCATCCTGAGGCGATGGCCGCTGTTGTGGCTGCGCTGCAGGATCTTGAGGCTTCCACGCCAATGCCGGCGCCAGACACGCTCACGCTGCCGCCGGAGGGCTACCATGCCCATGCAGCCTAGCCTCGCCAGCGCGCTTGCCAAATCGCTGGCCGAAAGCTGGCGGATGAAGGCCCGGCCTGAACAGGTCGCGCCTCATGGTGATTGGGCGGTGTGGCTCGTCATTGCCGGCAGGGGCTTTGGCAAAACGCGCTGTGGGTCTGAGTGGTCTCACGAGCAGATCGCCGCCGGTGTGTCGCGCCTCGCTCTTGTCGGGCCAACGGCGGCCGACGTTCGCGACGTCATGGTTGAGGGCGAATCCGGCATCATCGCAACCGCGCCGAGTTGGAACAGGCCCGACTATCAACCCGCGCTTCGCAGGCTCACATGGCCAAACGGTGCCGTTGCAACCTGCTACTCGGCTGACGAGCCGGAGCGACTGAGAGGACCACAACACGAGGCGGCTTGGTGTGATGAGATCGGCGCCTGGCGCTATCCGCAAGCTTGTTGGGATCAGTTGCAATTCGGCTTGCGCCTTGGTGCGCGGCCCCGAGCGATCGCGACTACGACGCCGAAGCCGAGCAAGCTTTTGAAGGATCTCATTGCTCGGGCCGGCAAGGATGTCGTCATCACCCGAGGAAAGACCAAGGACAACGCCAGCAATCTCGCTCCTACGTTCCTGAAGGCCATAGAAGACCGCTACGGCGGCACGCGACTTGGCCGGCAGGAACTTGACGGGGAAATGCTCGAAGACGTTGCCGGCGCGTTGTGGCAACGGAGCTGGTTTGATCGCGACCGCGTGGAAAGCGCTCCGCAGTTGATGCGCGTCGTGGTCGCCGTCGACCCTGCGATCAGCAACAAAGAAGGTTCGGACGAAACCGGCATCATCGTGGCCGGCTTGGGCCAGGATGGGCGCGGCTATGTGCTCGACGATGGTTCGGGCCGCTATGCACCCCAGGAATGGGCAACGAAGGCGGTCGACTTGTACGAAAAGCACCGCGCTGATCGTGTCGTGGCCGAGAAAAACCAGGGCGGCGACATGGTCGAAGCAACGCTTCGCATGGTCGATCCGCGCGTGCCCGTGAAGCTGGTTCATGCCAGCCGCGGCAAGGCGGTACGGGCCGAACCTGTCAGCGCGCTGTACGAGCAAGGCAAGATTTCCCACGTCGGCGCCTTCCCGGCCCTTGAAGACCAGCTTTCCAGCTTTGCCAGCGACTTCGACCGGGCGCGCGCTGGCTACTCGCCTGACAGGCTGGACGCGCTGGTCTGGGCCTTCACCGAACTGATGGTGAAGGAGCGCCACGACATGAATCTCAGCTTCGCGGGACCGGTAATGGAAATCATCACCCTGAACGAAGGTCCGCAATTCTACGACGGCGACTTCGAATACCGCGGCTGAAAAAGGAGAACCCCCATGCTGTCAAAGCTCAGATCTTTCATCATCGGCACCCGCGACGGGGCCAAGGTCGCGGCTGACGAGTTCGCCACGGTCGAAGCGGCCTATGCTGAAGCCGCCCTCGAGGTCGAGGGCCTGGCCGGTAAAAAGCTCGCCCTCGACATGAAGCCCGAGGCGAAACAGCCAGGCGAAACCCGCGAAGAACACGCCAGCCGGCTGTGGGAGTTGCAGACCGAGCGCAAGGCTCTCGCCGGCAAGATCGAAGGCGCCAGCGCAGCGCTGAAGGAACTGTCGACCAAGCGCACCAAGCTCCGCAATGACCGTGAGCAGGCCCAGCGCACCGCAACGCTCGCTGAAGGCTCGCAGGACGGCGCTGAGGCGATTGCAGCGGTAAAGGCTGCAAAGGTGCTCGTCACCGATATCGAGGCGAAACGGACGGCTGCCACCCAGCACTCGGAAGCCCTTGCCACTGAGCGAAGCGCGATCGCATTGCAGGCACATTCCGGTGATGACGCTGCCAGGCGCCGGCTCGATGAACTGCATGGCGAGATCGGCACGCAAAATTCCGAACGTGCATCGCTCGACAGCGCCTTGGCCGAAGCCCAGCAGCGGTTGAAGGATGCCGAGGCGGTGCTCGCCGGCCAGGACAGGGCCTATCGGCAGTCTGAAGCCGCGCGCATCTCCGCGTTGCTTCTCGAACAATCGGCTATTGCCGACACGGCGCTTGCCGCGGCCGCTGCGGCCCTGCATCGGCGTCGGGATCTGGCAACCGAGCTTCGCAAGACCGGCATCATCAGTTCCAGCATGACGAACCAGTTGGGGTCGCCGATGACGATGAACCGGGCTCTTGCAGCGGCCGGTTTGGGCGATTTCGCCCGGTTCGATCGCGGTGGCCACGCCACGCCATTGGCCGACCACGACGTCAAGATCGTTGGGCGCCCGACAGGGTCTGCCCAGGCGGCGGCATAGAAGGTCACGAGCGCTGAAAAGGAGATCAGGGACATGACAGCTATGGATTTCAACGAGGCGTTCGCGAAACGCCGCATGCAGGAGCTTTTGAAGATCGATTCCGGCTCATCGGTCATCATGAAAAACGACACAGGAGATCGTCACATGGACTTCGACGGCAAAACAGCCGCGGAACGGAAGGTCGAGGACATCGCCAAGCGTTCGCTGGGCGCTGGGGAATACGCCACCATCGAAAAGGCGCGCGCTGCCGCCTGGTTGGCCAACCCCAAGTTGTTCGACGAGTACCGGACCGAAAGCCAATCCGAAGCCTTCCTTGCCAAGATCGCCAAGGCATCCGAGGCCAGGATCTCCAAGGGCGGTCATGCAATGAGCACGGCCGAATCGCAGTTGGACAACTTGGCCAAAAAGCGCGTGGCAGAAACGAGCGAGCCCTACGCCAAGGCCTACACCGCCGTCCTGGATACGCCGGAAGGCCGACGGCTCTACGCCGAACACCGGGCGGCCTGAAGAACATGGTTCGCGACGCTGGGTTTTTGGTTTCTCCTTCCCTGGTGGCGCGTGTGGCTTGGCTTTTTCTCGCCGGGGAAGCCAACCACCCAGAAGCGGCCGGGCATCGGTGTGAAGAGAAAAGTGCTCGGCCGCTTCCACACTCCAATCTTGAAAAGGTGAACCATGGGTAAGGGCTGGTGGAAGGCGATTCCCTGGAGGGATCGGGTCAAGCCGAATGTGATGTGCCCGCCGTTGCCGCCTCCTGGCGAGCCCATGGATGACGGGCAAATGGGAGTTCCGTACGCATGGCCGACGAAGCTGCCGCCGACGCCCGACAGCATCACGAGCACCACTCCGACCTACCCCGAGTAACGATAAACGTCTTTCTCACTAGCAATTGAAGGCCCAACACCATGTCCGATGAAGCCGGTAGCGTCGTTATCCAGATCACGGGCAACATCGCGGCCTTCGAGGCGGCGCTGGCCAAGGCCGAGCAGCGCGCCATCGCCTTCGAGGCGCGGATCAGCGCGCAGTTAAATGGGACTGGCGTATCAGCAGGGCTTGCCAAGATCGCGGCCGGCGTCGAGCAGACGAATGCATTCCTGGCCAAGCTCACCACGACCAGCACGGCTGCAAGTACGGTTCTGTCGAAAGTCGCGGCATCGACCAGGGAAACCACGGCGGCACTCGGCGGTGTCGCAACCGCAGCGAAGCTCGTTAATGCAGAAATGGGCACCCTTGGCGCTGGCAGTAATGCGGGGCTCGCCGCCGGCACGATCTCGGCGCGGGAGTTCGCTGCTGCGCTTGAGGCGACGGGCGGCAACTTGAGCAAGATCACACCACGCATGCTCGGCCTGGCTGAGGCAGAAACGGCTGTGACTGCGGCGGCCTTGGAAGCCCAGACTGCGTTCCGAGGCCTTACAGAAGCGCAGATACAGGCATTCTCCGCGCAACAGGAGGGTGCCAACTTCAATCGGGCGCTCAATGAGAGCTTCGGCCTCATCAACTCCACGACGAAATCGGCCAGGGATTCCGCTCTCGCATTCCGGGATCTGGGCCTTGCGGAATCGGAAGTCGGCGCACAGGCCAAAGTTGCTGCGACGGAAGCCGCCGGCCTTGGCGCCGGCGTCAGCCGAGAATTTTCCGTCTTGGGCAGCGAAGTGTTGCGCGGCAACTTCAGCCGCATCCCCGGCTCGCTGCTCGTCATGAATGAGCGCTTAGCCGGCACCGGCGCCAGCGTCCTGACCTTGGGCAACGGCATGAAAGCTCTCGGTGCACTGGGCAACGTGATTTTCAATCCGTTTGTGCTCGGCTTCCTGGCGATCTCCATCGGTTCCGAGGTCGCGATCAGGGCGTTCAGCGGGATCAAGGGTAGCGTTCTCGACGTCAACACCGTGCTGGAGAACAATAAAAAGCTGATCGACGATATCGCCAAGGCGTACCCCGAGGCGGCAGTCGCGGCGAAACAGTACGAGGAACAAGCCAACCAGATTCCGAAGTCCATCGCGGCGGCCGACCTGAAAAATCAGATAGCCGATGCGAGGAAGACGCTTTCAGCCGATCTGAACACGCTGCGTATCGACCTGCATGCTCTCGGCGGTGAATTCGGCCTCACGGGCAAGGCCGGCTCTGAAGCTTTCGAGGCCCTTTCGGGCAGGGTTCACGACGGCACGATCAGCGCCCAGGCGCTCTACAGCGAAATCGGAAGACTCGAGCTCGACCCGAAGTTGAGCGACGAGGCCCATTCATTCGCCAGATCGCTGGAGGACGCTGCGAAAAAGGCCGCCGATCTGGAGCGGTCGATCTCGGCGGACACCGGCATCACCAAGATTGTCCAGGATAACGCGAAGGCGCAGCACACGCTCTTCGAAATCTCTGCCGGCTTCAAGGATGTCAACAGCAGCGCGGGCAGCGCCGACGCCACGATCGCCAAGTTGTTCGGCACGATCAACACAGGCGGCGGCAGCGGATTCGGCGTCACCAGGTCTCTCGCCGGCCAGTTCGGAAATCAGCTAAACGGCCAGCTTCAATCGACCCTTGGTATGTTCCAGCAGGTCGACGCAGCCGTACAAGACGCCCGCCAGAACCAACTCGCCGGCATGGTGCAACTCGAGGCGCAGTTTCGGAGCACGACCACACAGGTTGACGTCCTCAAGCAGGCAATCGCGACAGCCGCGGGCAAGGACAATATCGACGCTTTCTTCGGCGACGTTGCCAATATCAAGGACGCAAACGCCGAGATCGCCACCGCGACCACGACTGTCCAGAAACTTTTCGATGCGATGGCGACGGGCAACGCCACGGTCAATTCGGTCTTCCAGGGCCTCGATATGGTCAGGCAGACGCTGATCGGTGATGGCTTCCCCGTCGACAAGGTCAACGCATTCGTCGACTCGCTGGTGCGGACAAATCAGCAGCTTGTCGCCGATCAAGGCGCCGCGCATCAGCTCAACGCTGCGATCCAGGCCATCCAGAACCGAACCGTCACCATCACCGTTGTGACCCAGCAAGTCGGCTCAGGCACTAAGTCCGTCTACGACGTCGGCAGCACTGGCGGCATTGGCGTGACCCGCTACGGCGGCCAGTCCGACATGACCCAGCAGTCCTATCAGGTTCCTGCCACGGGTGGATATGACAGCAGCATTGGCACCAGCGGCGTCAACGTCACCCGCTTTGGTGGTACACGTGCCGCGGGCGGCCCAATCGTGCCGGGGATGCCTTATCTGGTCGGGGAGCATGGTCCGGAGTTTGTCATTCCATCCGGCGCCGGCACCGTGATCCCTAATGCACAGTCAACAGCCCTAGCCAATGCGCAATCCGGCTTCACCGGACAGGTAGCCACGCGCGATCAAGACCGCATGTGGCAGCTTCAGATGAATATCGAGGCGAACACGCGCAAGACGGCCCAACTGCTTGACGAGATCAAGACGACAAGCCTTGCCAGCAGTTCAGGGCTTTCGTCTGGTTCGTCATCGGGCTCTTCCACCGGCAACGCCGCGACGGACACGCTTGCGAAGCAATATGCCGCTGTTCTGACCCAGATCGAAGCGAACTTCCATGCCGCCGGCATCGTCGGCGCGGGCCAGATCGGCTATGGTTCAAACGGCCTCGCCGCCACGCCGCAGGATATCGCTTACAACATCGTCTATGGCGGCCAGAAATCGGTCGGCACACCTTCCGGGGGCGGTTCATCGTCCGGTGGCGGGTATCAGACCCTGCCGGGTGGGCAGGAATATCCAGAACTTGCGGGCCTCACGCCAAACTCTCCCGGCTATGCGGCTGCCTACAACAGCGCTCTCGCCAGACTAAACAAGTCGATCGGCTTTTCCACCGGCGGTATCGACAGCAGCGATACCCAAAAGGTCGAGTTCTTCAAGAGCCCCGGCGAGAAGGTCATCATCGCGCGGCCCGATCAGTTCGCGGATGTGCGGCCCGGAACAACCGGCACGGGATCGGCCGGCGGCACAGACGGACGCCCGATTAGCATCTCGATCCCGATCACCATCCAAAGCGGCGCCAATGTCAGTAAGGACAGCATAGCCGCCATGCGCACGCAACTTGCCGCCGCCGTTCGCGATGGCCTGAGGTCTGTCAATGGTCGATAATCCCGAAAAGTGGTGGAAGGCGCCGCCAGAGTTCGCTCACCTGGTCGAGCAGAACCGCGCGGAGTTCAAGGCCCAATTCGGCAGCTTCCCGGACGCGCTGATCAAGCGATATTGGTTGGGGACTTCAGACGACGGCGCATACCTGGCCTTCCAGTTCTATATGCCCGACGGGACCATTCAGCGCTTCACGATGTGCCGGGAATGGGTGTCAGATTTTGTCATCCAGTTCGCAGGCGCGACGGACGATATGAACGAACGTGCACTCGCTGCGGGACTCGCAGTGGCGGAACCGAAGGGGCAGGCCTGATGTTTGCACACATGCTAAAGCGGCGGCGCAGTTCGCGACATGGCTGGCTGGGCAGATGAAGTTCGCTTCAGCAATGGCGTTGCCCGCTATGCCTCTGATGCCGGCTTCACGGTGCCGACGACTGCCTTGCCGAGATCGTGACCCTTGCGCGGCAGGAAGGGATAGCCGATCTGGCCGAAATAGTTCGCTGGGATCGGATCATCGACGCCATATTTCGCGGGCGTTGTAGCCCCCGGAACGCGGAAGGTGCCGAAAATCAGATCGATGATCGCCAGTTGGCCGGCGAAGTTCTTGTCATAGGCGGCACGCTCACCGGCGTGATGCCAATGATGGAATTGCGGGCTAGCGATCAGCCATTTGAGTGGGCCGAAATTGATTTTGACGTTGGCGTGGATAAACATCGCATGCGCCGCATAGATCACGAAGTAGATGCCTATGGACGCGCCCGAAAAACCGAGGAAGAACACCGGCAGCAATGCCACTGCCTTCGTCAGCATCTGATCGACCGGATGCGAGTGGAACGCGGCGAGCCAATCCATCTCCTCGACGCTATGATGAATCGAATGGAAACGCCACAGCACCGGTATGGCATGGAATGCCCGGTGCGCGGCGTAGACACCAAGATCGGTCAGTACGATGATCTCAAGCACCTGCAGCCACGTTGCTTGGCTACTGACGGCCGACGGAAGGCTCGGCGGCATCAGCACGGCAAGCGCGCCGATCACCGGCGCGAGCAGCATGCCGGCGAGGATATCGACAGCGGTGCCGTTGAAGATGGCATAGATCAGATCGGTGAAGACGCCCTTGCGGAGTATCTTCTGCTGCTCGCGTAGCGCAAACAGCCGCTCCAGGGGTACGAAAATCATCAGGCCTATGAGTAGCGACCTCAGCCCCAACTGATCCGCGACGTGCAGTAAAAAGTCCAAATCCCGCCCCCCAAGCCAAGGCTGATTAGAAGCACTGTCGGGCTTGCCACACAAGGTTTTGGTTCACGAACAGTTAATTCAGACCCTCACCAGCCAGTGCCCGGTTTTCATCCATAACTCGTTTTGTTGCTGCCTCAATTCATAAACCGGCACCAAAACCGGCTGCTGCGTTACGACCTGCTGCGGAGAAGGATACACCTTCTCCGCGCCCCATAGAGCCAGAAGCCCGATAATTACGACCCCGCCGATCTTCTCAACCAAGGTTTTGCTCTCCGGTTGGTCTGAGCAGATATCATGCAGTCGCTAACCTTGTGTGAAGCTGTGCTCTAAATGCAGAAAAAGGGCCGGCGCGACGAACGCCGACCCTCTCTAGGCCGATACCGGGTGATGGCCGCTAACCTCCAAGAAAGAGGCCCGCCCGCTATCGCAACGCGCCTGGTTCAAGGGCGCGCAAAGTGCATTACGGCGTGCAGGTGCTTCCTGTAATACCGTTGGTGCCGAGCGCAGTGCAGAGTCCGGTAAACTGGCTCCCAACCCACCCGCCAATCGCAATAATCGCAACGATTGATACCGCCGCGATGATGCCAATCAAGATCGAGTATTCCACCATGGCAGCGCCGTTCTCATCGTTGCGGAACTGCATGGCTACGTGGAGAAGCCGCTTCATGGCTATATTCTCGATCAGCTAGCCGCAGCGGTGCTGCAAGTGCCGGTGCCGGTGCCGCCCGAGCCGATACCCGTGCCGGACAGCTTGGAGCAGAGGCCGGTGAACTGACTGCCGACCCAGCCACCGATGGCGATCACGGCCACGATGGAAGCGGCGGCGATGATACCGATGAGGATCGAATATTCGACCATCGCGGCGCCGTTCTCGTCGTCGCGAAACTGCTTCATCATATTACGCATGTAATAACCCCTTTTGTTGACTTCACACCCCGGAGTAGCCGGCATATCCATGCCCCCAAGCCGCCCCGTCGAAGATTATTTAGCTCTCGCTCATATGCGGGTGTCAAAGGGAATTTAACAGAACATTAACCGCGATGACTTCACGGTTGCTTGGTGTCCCTTCTAATTCCCTGAAATCCAACAGAATTCCGGAACTTAACCATAGCGTCATCCCGCCGCCTGCCATCCGATCGCGCCACCGGGGTCGTTCGCAATCGATATATCCTGTTATGTCAACCTGCTCGCGAGGGCCGACGGAAAGGAGGGAGTGCCTGTCACGGCTGCTCGGAATGCGGCGATCTTGTCTATCAGCCGAGACTTATGCAGTATCCGCCACGTTCACAGCGAGGCGCGGCATGCTTGCGAGAACTCCCTTCACCGAAATCGAGATCGAGGGCGTGGGCACCTATCGCTTGCCCAACCAGTGGCAAGGCCAACGGCTCCGGCGCCTTCGTGGCGATAAGCGGCACACCGCCGTGCTGGCGATCGGTTGCGGGATGACAGTGCACCAGTTCAACAAGCTGCCGGCCGACAAGCAGCATGAGGTGCACAAGGCCTACCTAGCGCTGATGTCATCCGCCAACGTCGTGCCGCTGGCAGATCCGTTGCCTGCCGATACACGAGCGATCCCCCGCGGGCACCTCTCGCTCGAGCAGAAGATGGCGATCGGCCGCTGGCTGCTGCACCAAAAGGCGACACTGCCCCATGGTCATTTCGGGCCTTGGCTCGACAAGCAGGAAGGTCTTTCGCGGTCGATGGCTTCGCAATGCATGGCGCTGGCCAAAGGGAGCGAAGGCGAGCACCGAACGGCTTAGCCCGCCCCCTTTGGTGGACAAAACTTGACGAAAATCAAATCCGGCGCATGACGTTGGGCGGATAGTGGCTCGATGTGGCAGTCGATCCTTAGCGCGCCATTCTTCCGCAGTCTGGAACTCGCCGTTCTGGACGAGGAAGGCATGCACTCGCTGGTTTTTCCTTGCGAAAGGACTTTGAAGGGGTGGAAGCACGCCATTACCGGAAAGCTTGTGGACGTCGACCCTACCCATTGGCGTGACTGGATTGACTCAGATCAGGCCGCCCCATGAAAGGACATGGCGAAGCTGGCCACAGCGGGGCGCCAGGACGCGCGGGCCGCTTCGCCGGTGTAAGGAGAGCGGACGGCGGGAAAGTGCGCTGGCGGGCTCTGGCAAAGCCAGCGGCGGGACGCCGAATCTGCTATCCCCGAATCATGTTCAATCCCGCACTTCACGTGTTTCCGAAAGAGGCGGCACTTGTCGGCCTCCTCGTTGCCGGCTACGGCGAGCTTGATATCTGCTTGGGCCACGTTTGCGGCCTAGCAGTGGGCGACAAATACGCGGTGCTGGAAGCGCTGAACAAGGTTTCCAGCGAACAGGCCCGCATCGAAATTGCGAACAGCCTGGCCAAGCACATTCTGGAAGCGAAGGGCTTTGGCACGAAGTTCGGCGAGGCGGTCGGTGCGATAAATCTATGCCGGAAGATCCGCAACCAGTATGCGCATGCTCAATGGCTGAGCGTCGACGGGAAGCTTGGCTTCGTCCGGGCCGATAGCATCAATTGGAGAGATAAGGATTCGATCCGACCGTCGACCCTGACCCTCGCCATCCTGGAAAAGCAGGAGCTGTATTTCGAATACACTCGAAAATGCTTGATCTGGTTAGAGTTCCAATTGGGCACACCGAAGCCCAGCGTCGCCATCCCGTGGCCCAAGCACATGCAGCGGCCACCCTTAGATGCCGGGAACGCGTCAACAGCCGGGCAAGCGTCGCCACCGCAAAACGGCTAGCTTGACGATTTCAGCGAATGAGAACATCTTCGCCGGCGGAGCGTAGCAACTCCCGCGAATGGCCTTAGCCGGGCCATTGGCACCCAGAGCGTAGGCAGGGCGATCCTTGCCGGGATCTTTCAGCCTACGAAAACGAACGCGCACACAAGCCGTGAGCGCGACCGGCCGCACTTTGTCGGGAAGGCCACGGCTATGCAATAGCCCGCAAGGGTAAAGGCCGTGGCGCATCGTCTCTGGCGATGTTGCTAACTTCCCGGCGCCAGTGACGAATGCTGGCATCAGGAGAGTTTGACAAGTTGGTCAAACTTTCCCCGGCCGTAGCAAGCCGGTCTTATCCAGAGAGACGACCAATGACCTACATCACCATAGCCATGCTGCTTGCCGCAGCCGGCCTCCGCACGCGCCTCGGGCGCCTCTGCCTGGCTCACCAACTCCTCCGCGCCTCCAACGTGCTCCACGAGGCCGGCAGCCGCGTCCTTGACCATGTGAAGCGGGAGGCGGGCCAATGACCGACCTCGATCTCACCAAGAAGGGCGAAGCCTACGTCGCGGCATCGCTGGCCGCTGATCCCGAAACCCTGCTTGTCGCGCTCACCAATCGGAAGGCCATCGCCGATTCGATTGAGCGGCTTATCGACATGCTTGACGCGATGTCGCCGGATCCTGACCTTGAGGACACTGCAGACGATGAGCCGTCGCTGCTTTCCCTTGACGATCTGGAACTCGACAACAGCGACTATGAACCGGACAGCGACGGCGAGCCGGCCATGGGCGCCATCGAACGCCATCCTACGTCTAGAGAAAGCCCGTGGGGGCGTTGTGGCGAGCTGACAGTCATGCACTACGGGAGCAACTCGCAAGAGGACTGGGCGGGCTCCCGCGCCACGGCACCGGGCCATGACGAGTGCGAAGCCGAAAACGAGCATGGCGGCGACGTGTTGGACGAGCCGCACGATCGCGAAGACGACGAGTACGAACTCGGCTGGACGGAGCATGTCGACCAACGCCTTGCCGGCAAGGTCGAAGAAGGCAAATGGAACCATCCCGAAGGCGAGCCCGATCTCGGCTGGACGGGCTATGGGCGCGGCTGCACTGCCGACGAAGCGCGCGACGATCGGGAAGGCGACGACGAGCGGGAGGCAATCGACGAGCGGGAGGACGATCACGGGGATTACGACGGCCCCGGCTTCATATCGGGAGGGCAAGGGCTCTAAAATCCAACCGGATTGGAATTTGGCCCGCTGCCTCACGGTGGCGGGCTTTTTAGTTGCCTACTGCTGCTGGGGGAAGCTAAAAATGGGCCGGCCGCCCGTGCGCAGCCGTTCTTCCTCGTTCGCCCATATCTTCCAGGACCGAACTCGTGCCCCTTGATATCGTTCCTCGTTCGCCGGTCGGTAGGAAATCATGTTCAGTAATATGAGTTTACGGTTCATTCGCTGATCGAGCATGTTCGCAATGATGCTCGTGATTCCGGTATCAAATAGCCGAATTTCGCCGGCAGAATCCGCCCCCTCCGCGTTTCCGGGGAATGTTTCTTCGTCGGGAAGCAACTCCATAACCCATTCGGCTCCATAGCTGAAACAGCGGTGCTCATAGCCTATGGGAAGAATCGAGAAAGCCGGGATTTGGTGGTTTGACGACAGCACCAAATACGTGTTCTTCCCTACAAGCTTTTCTAGAACGACAGCCAGCAGAGCCCCGCCTCCGTTGGCGTCGAATCTCACCAGTTCTCCCGGCTCACAAGTCTCAGCTTTTCTCACTTCCCCTGGATTTACCAAACGCATGATGACTAGCCCCCGTTGTGTCGCGCGCATGTTGCGTGGACCTGCCGATAGTCGCAGGAAACCCTTGGAAATCAACGGGAATGATTTGCAACACAACGCGACATGAAAAGCACCCTCCCTTCTATCATCGAATTGATTATAAACGATAAATTAGCTATTTCGCGCGATACGGCGGACGGACTCTGACTCCGTTAGTCCTGGTTCGAATCCAGGTTCCCCAGCCAAACATTCCACAACAAAAATAGTGTTTTAGCGCCCTGTTTCATTTTGCATCGCTATGCTTCCTCAGGTTGCTGCACGAGGCCGCGTCATGTCCACCGATAGCCAGTACATTCTCGAAAGCATCAGCCAAGGCTGCGTGATGCTTACCGATGACGAGTTCGTCATCGATAGGCTGGTGAAGTATATCGGCAATGGAAGGATCCGGTGGCACGTCGAGTTTCGGGGGCATCGCGTCGAGTTCACAACCGGCCAGTTGAAGAAGCAGCCTGCCTTCCGTAGGAAGATGCTCGAACAGGCCGGTGTGCTGCCGCCCCAGCGTGCCGGGGCCGACTACAGGCGATGGGTTGTCGATTTGAGGAAGAATGCCATCGAGCTTCCGTGGCGGGATAGACCGGCCGATGCGGGTTTCGCCATCGACGGCCTTGTCAGTCTTGGAGGCGACCGCTGGACGGTTGACTACCAGGGCAAGGTCATCAAGTTCACGACGACCAAACTCCGCCGGCAAACCAGTTTCCGCAAGCGGATGCTGCTCAAGGCCAAGGTGCTACCGCCCCTGCTCGATCCGGTTGCCTATCGGAAGTGGATGGATTGGCTCATTCAAAACGCCACGGAGGCTGCACCACAGGCCAGCGATGCCTCGATAAGCGAGAAAAGTTGGCTTGACGATCTGCCAGAGCTGGCCGGCTGGCAAAACGAAACGTCGCTTGAAGGAACCAACTGAGGGCGGCGCGCCAACCGCCCTTTGCATAGTATCAGCACTACAACACGGACAGTCCTGTCATCGCCCAAACCGCGCAGGGGGTGCTGCAGAGTCGCAGCGCAATTGTGGCAGCGCAGTTCTCCCGCAATCTCGAAGATCGCAACACAATCGTCTAGAAACCTGCGAGACGCCCCTCCAAAACGCTCTTTTTGTTGCACCATCGCAACACGCCTCAGGAAACTGGGCACTCTGACCGTTCAATTGCATTCCGTCAGGGAATCCTTCTGATACACAGGGCTTTGGTTGAACACAGTTCAACGTGGCGGGGATACGTAATGAAGTACATTTTGGCAGCAGCAATTCTGGGCGCCACTCTTACCTCGGCTATGGCAGCTGATGCTGTGAACGAGCTTCCGGTCGCTTCGACATATGATTGGACAGGTGCCTATATCGGCGGCCAGATCGGTTACGCCTGGGGTAAGGACCATATCCAGGACGAGAACACCTCTGACGGCCATTCGGATTATTCGGACAGCTTCAGGGCTCGTGGAGTCACCGGCGGTGTTTTTGCCGGCTACAATATGCAATGGGGCAACATCGTCGGCGGCATTGAAGGTGATATCGAGGCCTCCGGAATTGTCGGCCACAATCCGGACTGGCCGTTCGGCAGCGACGACAATACCCATATCGATGCTCAGGGCTCACTGCGCGGGCGCTTGGGTTATGCCTTCGACAACTGGCTGCCCTATGTCACTGGTGGTCTGGCCCTCGGGGATATTCACACCAAGTTCGAAGATGGCGCGGCAACGGATTCCCAGTCAAAAATCAAGGCTGGCTGGACGGTTGGTGCTGGCGTCGCCTATGCCTTCAACAAGAACTGGGTCGGTCAGGTCGAATATCGCTATACGGATTTCGGCAAGGTTACGACAGTCACCGACAACACTGACTCGGGTTGGGAAGAGCACGAGCACCTCAAGACCAACGAGGTCCGAATCGGGATCGCCTATAAATTCTGATTTGCAGATTCGGCTCCGAGGCCAAACCAGACGGCGTATTCAGACCTCCATTTTTAAAAGCCGCCCGCGCTGACCGGGCGGCTTTTTTCGTCAGGGACGCCAGCTCCCAAACAATGGCGATGGCGGCGTTTGCCATGGCTACGGATTTCGGCACACAGTGATGGCGAAGGACTCTGGCCACGGCCCGGCTCGCGGCTCATCAGACTTGAATGGAAGACATGGACCGCTTCAACCTTGGCACCTACCGTCGCCCGATTTCCACGCACTCCACTGAGACCCTGCGCTGGTTCGATATCGGGCTCAACTGGTGCTACGGCTTCAACCATGAGGAAGGCATCAAGTGCTTTGAGAAGGCGCTGGAGACCGATCCCGGCTGCGCCATGGTCCACTGGGGCATCGCCTATGCCGCCGGGCCTTTCTACAATCTGACCTGGAAGGAACATGGCGAGGCCGAGGCCAACAGCGCGACGAAGCGCTGCTTCGAGCATGTCCAGCTGGCGCGCGCCAATGCGGCTGGCGCCAGCGAGGTCGAGCGACAGTTGATCGAGGCGTTGGCTAGCCGTTTCCAGAAGCCTCACAGAGTGAGCCCGCAGGAATTCGAACAGTGGGATGATGCCTATGCCGCCGCGATGCGGCGGGTCTACGAAAGCTTTCCCGACGACCATGATGTGATGGCGCTGCTGGTCGAGGCGCTGATGATGCGCACGGTGCGGCGGCTGTGGAACCTCAAGACCGGTGCGCCGGCGCCGAATTCGGACGTGCTTGAGGCGCTGGAGGTTTGCGAGCGGTCGATCCGCCTCGCCGACGAAGCCGGCATTGCGCAGCATCCGGCGATCGTCCACCTGCACATCCATCTGCTGGAAATGTCCACCATGCCGGAACGCGGCGTGCGCTCAGCCGATCTGCTCGGGCAGATGTGCCCCGATGCCGGACACATGAACCACATGCCGGGGCATATCCATGTGCTCTGCGGCGACTATGAGAAGGCGAAGCTTGCCAGCGAAAAGGCGGTCCGCGCCAACGACCTCTACCTCGCCTATGCCGATGAGCCGACCTATTACCTGCTTGGCTGCTGCCACGACCTGCATCTGATGATGTTCACCTGCATGTTCCTTGGCCAGTATCGGCCCGCGCTCTGGGCCGCCGACAAGGTGCGCAGCCTGGTCACGCGGGATGTCGTCAGCCTCCCCGACCGGCCCAAGCTCACGCAAACGGTGGAAGGCTATCACGCGATGAAATCGCATGTGCAGGTGCGCTTCGGCCGCTGGCGGGAGATCATCGACGAACCGGCGGTTAAAGAGCCCGGCCTCTATGTGCTGACGGCGGCGATGCAGCACTACGCCAAGGGTGTCGCGCATGCGACGTTGAAGCAATTCACGGAGGCCGAGCGCGAGCGCGACCGATTCCACCGGCATCTGGAGAACATTCCAGCCGAGCGACGTTTTCTCAGCAACCCGACCCGCGCCTCGCTCGCCGTCGGCGCCGCCTTGCTCGATGGCGAGCTTGCCTACCACCAGGGCCGGCATGAGGAGGCCTATGCCCATCTGCGGCAAGCGGTCGAGCTGGACGACAATCTCTCCTACACCGAGCCATGGGCGTGGATGCACCCGCCGCGCCATGCGCTGGCGGCGCTGCTTCTCGACCAGGGCCATGCGAAAGAGGCCGAGCAGGTCTATCGACACGATCTCGGCCTCAGCGGCAAGGTGCAACGCTGTGCCCAGCACCCTGACAATGTCTGGGCGCTGCACGGACTGGTCGAATGTTTGAGGCGGCGCGGCGAGAGCGAAGAGCTGCCGCTGCTGCAGGCCAAGCTCGCTGTGGCGGTGGCCAAGGCGGATGTGGCGATCAGCTCGTCATGCCTGTGCCGGACAAGCGTGCAATCGGTGCCAAGCTGCTGCCACTAAAATGATGGCGGCGCTGCCCTCACGAGAAGATTTCCGCCAGTTCATCGACGCTGGCGCCTTCCTTGACCCGGCGCAGTTCGACGTAGCTCACCGCCGGCAGAATTGACGACAGCATATAGATCAGCGTGGTGTCGAGCGCGTCGAGCGAGAGGGCTGCAATCGCGCCAACGGCTGGAAGGATGCGGGCCATGACCAGTTCCATCGCGCTGGCGGCAACGATCACGATCACCCAAAGTCCTAACAAGGCCCAGCGGCTTCCCTCGGTCAGGTCGCTGCTGCGCGCCATGCTGGCGAACACACCGCGTCGCTCCTGCACCAGCACGGGAGCCGCGGCCGACCAGCGAAGGAACAGGATGATCCCGGGAACGATGAGCAGCAGCAGGCCCAGGGCAGCGCCCAAAGTAGTGAGCAGTGAAATGCCTATCGCAGGCAGCAGGACAGAGAGGGCGGTGCCGATGCAATCGCGGGTCGCCGGCCGCTTGCCATTCAAATCCTCGATGGCGACGCGCACCAGGGCGGCCTGCAGTACGGCAGCAAGCACCATCGCGATCAAGCCAGCCGCGACGGCAAAGACCATGCGTTGAGGCGCATGTTGCTCGAGGCCGGCCAACCACTTCCAGGCCGTAAACTTAATCAAGAAACGCGGCAGGCCTAGAAAGACCAATGCCACGCCGAAGCACAGGATAAAATTGCGACCGATGACCGCAAAGCTGTCGCCGAGAACCCGACCGATGCGAAACCGATCGCGCTGCTCGATCACCGCCGACGTCATGGTGTGCCTCCCCTCGTCAGGTTGCTGCTCTCTAGGAGAATATCTTCGCCAGTTCGTCGACGCTGGCGCCTTCCTTGACCTGGCGCAGCTCGACATAGCTGACCGCGGCGGCGATCGACAGCACCATGGAGACCATGGTCTGCACCAGCGCGGCGCCAAGCTGGGCCAGAATCCCGCCAAACAGGACGACAACCAGCAATATCCCCCATTGGATGACCATCGCGATGATCATCAGGATGAGGAACAGGCCGAACAGCGACCAACGGTTGCCCTTTGTCAGGGCGCGGCTGCGCGACATCGAACCGAACACGCCCAACCGTTCCTGGATCAGGACCGGCACCGACATCGACCATCCGAGCCACAGGATGATGCCGGGCACGATCAGGGCCAGCATGGCGAGGGCGGAGCCAAGGGCGACGAGGAGGCCAATCGCCAGCGTCGGCAACAGGAAGCGAATCGCAATCTGAAGGCAATCGCCGAAGGACGGCCGCCTGCCGTTCAGGTCCTCGATGGTCGCCCGAACCAGCGATGACTGAAGCAGCAGCGTGAGAACGAATGAAACCAGCCCGGCGATAAGGCTGAGGTAGGAATTGCGAAACATCGCATGGGGATCCACCATCGCACCGGGATTGCCGTGCAGCATCGCGTCGATCTGCGGCTGGGTCCACAATCTGACAAGCAGCGTCGGCACGCCTGCGAACAGCGCGGCAAGGCCAAGGCAAAGCCCGATGTTGCGGCCTATGACGGCAAAGGTGTTGTTGAACACCCTGCCGATCTCGAACCGGCTGGGTTGTCCCAGTGTCGCAGTGGTCATGATGTTTTCCCCGGTCACCGCCGCATCCAAACAGCCGCCATCGAAAGTAAATCTGCCAAGATTAGAAGGCTTCGTCCAGTGGACTTGCAATTGGGCAGGGGTATTGCCAGTGTCGAGGCTGAACCGCAGATGCAGGGGAGCGAGCGGGTGGCAGTTGCACAGCCGGTAGACGCCGAATGGCTGGCCAAGGTGCACAAGCAACTGCTTGCGGACCATTCGATCCAGTTCGACCTGCCAACGCTGGTGCAGCCCACGCCGCCGGTATGGCTGAGGCCTTTTCTGGACGCATTGGCGAAGATTGGCCCCTACATGATCTACCTGTTCTGGGGCGCGGTGATCATCGGCGTCGCTGTCATCGCGCTTCTCGTCGCCCTCGAAGCGAAGGGGGTGGCATGGCGCCTGCCATGGCGGCGCACTCGCAAACAGCCAGAGGCGGAAGAGGCCTGGCGCCCGGACGCCGCGGCGGCACAGATCCTGCTGTCCGAGGCCGACGCGCTCGCCGCGCGCGGCGATTATGACGAGGCGGTGCATCTTCTGCTTCGACGCAGCGTCGCCGACATTGCGGGGCGGTTGCCCGACTTCCTGCGCCCGTCGCTGACCTCGCGCGACATTGCGACGGCCCCATCGCTGCCGGCGCGGGCGAGCCACGCCTTCAGCGAGATCGCGCGCATCGTCGAGGCCGCGCTGTTTGCCCGCCGGCCGGTCGGGGCCGAGGGCTGGCGGCAGGCGCGCGGCGCCTATGAGCGCTTCGCCTTCAGGGATGCCTGGATATGAGCACGCCGGCCGCCGAAGCGGCACCGGAACCGTTCAGCCGAAAAACCCTGTTCTGGGGGATTTTTGCCAGCCTGCTCGCCGCGGCGGGATTCTTCCTGTTGTCGACCTATGCACCGGATTTTCGCCAGCCGGAAGGCGGGGCGACGCCGCTCTCCAAGGGCGGTTCCGGCTATGCGGGCCTTGTGGAATGGATGAAACTTGCCAATGGACAGTCGCCACCCATGGCGCGCAGCGAGCAGGCTCTCAGTTCCGGCCCAGCGTCCGAATTCCTGCTGATCGTCACGATCGCGCCCAACAGCGATCCGGCTGCGCTGGCAAGAATCATCAAGCTTCGCTCGGGCAAGGCCACGTTGTTCGTGCTGCCGAAATGGTTCACCATTCCGCTATCAGACCACGACGGCTGGGGGATGAAGATCGAACGGCTGCCCAGCACAGTCACCAACGACTGGTTGGGCCGCATCGCCAAGGCCAAGCTCGGCGAAGACAAGAGCTCGGTCGGGCAGATCGACGTGGCAGGCCGCATGGTCGCCGCGCCGGATGAGCTTCAATGGGTGGCGGACGATCACCCCTTGATCGCGGCGGGCAACGGCAAGGCCGTTCTCACCGAGCTCGACAAAGAGCCCTTTTACATCCTGACGGATCCTGATCTGATCAACAACGCGGCGCTGAAGGATCCGCAAAAGGCGGCGGCGGCACTCGATATGATCGCCATGCTGGAGCCCGGCAAGGGCGCGGTGATGTTCGATCTAACGCTGCATGGTATCGGGCAGAAATACGATCTGGCCAGGCTGTTAGTCGAGCCGCCCTTCCTGGCGCTGACGCTGTCGGTGCTGGTAGCCGCTGCACTTGCCTTCCTGCACGGGCTCGGCCGGTTCGGGCCGCCGCGCACCGAGGCCCGGGCGATTGCCTTCGGCAAACAGGCGCTGGTCGACACCACGGCGATGCTTTTGAAGCGCGCCGGGCGGATCGAGGAGCTCGGCGACCGCTATGCGGCGCTGATGCGTGCGCGTGCCGGTGCATTGCTCGGCGCGCCGCAAGGCTTGCCAGGCGAAGCACTCGACCGTTGGCTCGATTCCCGCGACCACGGCGAAACCCAGAGCTTCAGCCGGCGCTTCAAGGCCGCGAACGAGGCTGGGACCTTGGCTCAAATGCATGAAGCGGCGCAGGAGCTGCATGACTGGACGACAAGGAGGCTCGGTGAACGTCGATGATGTGAAGGCCCTGGCGAATGCGATCAGGGAAGAAGTTGCGAAAGCGATCACCGGACAACGCGACACGGTCGATCTGATGCTGACGGCATTGTTCGCCGGCGGACACATATTGCTGGAAGGCCCGCCGGGCACGGCAAAGACGATGACCGCGCGCTGCTTCGCGCAGGCACTCGGCGTCGCCTATGGCCGCATCCAGTTCACGCCCGACCTGATGCCCGGCGATATCGTCGGCTCCAACATCTACAATTTCCAGAGCGGGCAGTTCACACTGACGCGCGGCCCGATCTTCTGCGACCTCCTGCTTGCCGACGAAATCAACCGCACGCCGCCGAAGACGCAGGCGGCACTGCTGGAGGCCATGCAGGAACATGCCGTCACCTTCGATGGCACCACGCATGCGCTCAGCCAGAACTTCATGGTGGTGGCGACGCAGAACCCGATCGAGCATCAGGGCGTCTATCCCCTGCCCGAAGCCCAGCTCGACCGCTTCCTGTTCAAGCACAGGGTAAGCTATCCCGATGCACAGGAGGAACGTGCCATCATCGTGCATCACGGCGGCGGCTCCGCCTCGCACGACATCGAGCAATACGGCATCAAGGCGCAGACCGACCGCAAGACGCTGGAGGCAGCCCTTGCCACCGTCGGCGATGTCACGCTGGTCGACGATATTGTCGGCTACATCGCGGCCCTCGTGCGCGGCACGCGCGAAAGCCCGGATCTGGAGGTTGGCGCCAGTCCTCGCGCCGGCGCCATGCTGGCCCGGGCCGCCCGCGCCAGGGCAGCGCTCGACGGCCGCGCCTATGTCATTCCCGACGACGTCAAGGCGCTGGCCGTGCCGGCGTTGCGCCATCGCGTCATCCTGTCGCCGGCGGCGCAGATCGACGGGCGGCTGGTCGAGCAGATCGTCTCGGACCTTGTCGACCAGACGGCAGCGCCGCGTTGATCTACCCAAGCGGCAGAGCGGTCTGGGCAGCAGCGGCGGGTGCCATCCCCGCCTTCCTGATCGCGCTTGCGCTGCCCTCCTTCTGGTATCTCGGCCTGTTGTGGATCTGCATCCTGCTCGCCTTCCTTGCGGTCGATGCGGCGGCCGGGCGTGGACGCGCCTCGCTCACCGCCAGTCTTTCGGCGCCGCCGCAGGTCGGCGTCGGCGGGCGTTTCACCCTCCATGTCGCAGCCAGCCTCGGCGGGCGGGCGCGCCGGCTGCAGGCGCGCGTCGGCCACGATCAGCGGCTGGCGCCGGTCGGCGGCACCGGCGGCGCCCTGCCCGCCAATGGCGGCACGCTCGACCTTGAATTCGACGCGCTGAGGCGCGGCATCGCCAGTTTCGACCGGCTGTGGCTGCGCTGGAACGGCCCGTTCGGGCTGACCTGGAACCAGGTCGTCCTGCCGATGGACCGCAAGGTGGCGGTGCTGCCCGATGTCAGCAGCGCGCGCGATGAGGCGATCACGTTGCTGCAGCGCTCCGCGCTCGCCGACGGCCACGCGCAAAGGCGAGCCGGCCAGGGCCGCGAGTTCGAGTCGCTGAAGGACTATCAGCCGGGCATGGGCCGCCGGATGATCGACTGGAAGCGCAGCGCGCGCCACGGCAAGCTTTTGGCACGCGAATTCCGCATCGAGGAGAACAACAACATCGTGCTGGCGATCGACTGCGGACGGCTGATGTGCGAGCCGGTCGACGGCGTGCCGAAGGTTGATCGGGCGGTAACGGCAGCACTTCTGTCGGCCTTCATTGCGCTCAAGGGCGGCGACCTCGTCAGCCTGTTCTCCTTCGACGCCAAGCCGCGTGTCTCGAGCGGCGCGGTACGCGGCTCGCCGAGTTTCATGATGATCCAGAAGCGCGCGGCCGAGATCGATTATTCCAGCGAGGAGACCAATTTCACGCTGGCATTGACGACATTGGCGGCCAAGCTTGACCGTCGCTCGCTGGTCATCATCTTCACCGATTTCGTCGACCCGATCAGCGCCGAGCTGATGCTGCGCACCGTCGGCCGGCTGACCGAGCGGCATCTGGTGCTGTTCATGCTGATGAAGGATGTCGAACTGGAGACGCTGGCCGACATGGCGCCCATAACGCCGGAGGATGTCGCGCGCGCGGTCACCGCCGGCGGCCTGCTTCGGGAGCGGCAAGTGGTGATCGGGCGGCTGCGGCTGCTCGGCGCGCATGTGATCGAGGCCGATCACCAACGCCTCGGTCCGGCGCTGGTCGAGCGTTATATCCAGCTCAAGGAGGAGAACCTCCTATGACGCTGCCCACCGGCACCGATGCCGTACGCCAGTCGCTGGCAAGCTTTCGCCAGGAACGCGAGGCCGACTGGAAGGCGTTCGAGGCGCTGCTTTCACGGGCCGAAAGACGCGCACCGCGTACGCTCTCGGAAGAAGAGCTGCTGTCGCTGCCACTGCTCTACCGTTCGGCGCTGTCCTCGCTGTCGGTGGCGCGCGCGACGTCCCTCGACAGCGCGCTGATCGCCTATCTGGAGGCGCTCAGCCTGCGCGGCTATTTCTATCTCTATGGCGCACGGCGCGGCCTGAGGCAGCGCGTCGGCGATTTCTTCCTGCGCGACTGGCCGGCGGCAATCCGCGATCTGTGGCGCGAGACCTGGGTGTCGGTCGGGCTGACGGTGATCGGCGCGATTGCCGCCTACTGGCTGGTGGCCTCCGACAGCCGCTGGTACGACGCCATCATTGCGCCCAGCCTCGCCGGCGGGCGCAATCCGGACTCGTCGGCAGAGGCTCTGCGCAGCGTGCTTTACGACAGCGGCGGCAGCCATTTCCTGTCCGGCTTTGCCGCCTATCTCTTCATCCACAACACGCAGGTGGCGATCCTGGCTTTCGCGCTGGGCTTCGCCTTCGCGGTGCCCAGCGTGCTGATCATCCTGATGAACGGATGTATGCTGGGCGCGCTGTTCCAGGTCTACGCGGCCAAGGGATTGGGCTTCGAGCTTGGCGGCTGGCTGTCGATCCACGGCACGACGGAATTGTTCGCTATCGCCCTGGCTGGCGCGGCAGGCATGCGGATAGGCACGCGCATAGCCTTCCCCGGCGACCTGACCCGGATGGCCGCTGCAGCCCAGGCCGGGCGGGTGGCGGCGACCGCCATGGTCGGCGTCATGGTGATGCTTCTGTTTGCCGGCCTGCTCGAAGGCATCGGCCGGCAAACGATCACCAGCGATGCGGTGCGCTACGCCATTGGCTGCGGCATGCTGACGCTATGGATCGCCTATTTCTACCTGTTCCGGATGGTGCGGCATGGCAACGGCTAGGAATCCTGCCGCGCTGATAAGGCCGCTGATCACACCGGAAGGTGTCGACCTCAAGGTCAAGCTGGCGGACGCCGGCACGCGAGCCGCGGCCTTCCTGCTCGATGTGGTGATCATTGTCGCTGCCGCTATTGCGGTCACCCTCGTCGTCATCTTCGGCCTCGGCGGCCTTGGCGTGAAGGAGGCGGAGCCGCTCTTCATCGTCTGGATGATCTTGATCTTCTTGCTGCGCAACGCCTATTTCATCGCCTTCGAGGCGGGGCGGCGGGCCGCGACGCCCGGCAAGCGGATCGTCGGCGTGCGGGTCGCCTCGCGCAGCGGCGCGGGTCTCACCATCGATCAGGTCATCGCGCGCAACCTGATGCGCGAGATCGAGGTATTCCTGCCGCTGTCGATCATTGCCGGGCGCGGCGGCGCCGGCGTCGCCGACACGCTGTCGACGATTTTCGGCCTGGTGTGGGCACTGTTGTTTTCGCTGTTTCTGTTGTTCAACCGCGACCGGCTGCGCATTGGCGACCTGCTTGCCGGAACCTGGGTGGTGGAGACGCCGAAATTCAAACTGGTCGAGGACCTTTCGCAGCGGCAAGACCCGATTGCCAAGCGCTTCCATTTCAACCCGGCGCAGCTCGACGCCTATGGCATCGCCGAGTTGCACAAGCTGGAAGAAGTGCTGCGCCGCGACGACTATTTCGCGATGAAAGCGGTGGCGGAAACGATCAGCCGCAAGATTGGTGCGAAGGTCGAGCCGATCGACTCAAAGGCCTTCCTTACCGCCTATTACGGCGAGCTCAGGGCGCATCTCGAGCGCAAGCTTCTGCTGGGGAATCGCAAAGTGGACAAATATGCGCGGTAGCGCGTGGCCAAGCCGAATTTGACTTGCCCTACCCCAGCCACTTTTCATAGTCGGCCACCAGCAGGTGCACGGGGGCGACATCCTCGTCGATGTTGGAGAAACGGCCGATCGTCTCGCGAAACACATTGTCGGTGAGATCGTCATTGACGGTCGAGACCTCTCCGATCAGCACGTCCTTGCCCTCGGCCCAGAAGGCGTGCCAAACGCCGGGCAGCAGCGTGACGCTCTGGCCCGGGTCGAGCTTCAGCAGGCCGCCCGCCGGCAGCCGATGGATGGTTCCATCAACGGGGACCGACACCTCGGCCTTGGGATCGATGCCGCCGTCGCGATCGTGCATGAACAGTTCCAGAACCAGCTTGCCGCCGCCACGGTTGATGATGTCCTCGGCCTTGATGTTGTGGCGGTGCATCGGCGACAGCTGGCCCTTGCGCGAGATCATGATCTTCTCGGCGTAGAGCATGCCCATGCCCTTCTTCATGTCCTCATAGCGGCCGTTGCGCACGGTGAACAGGAAAAGGCCGAGTTCCCTAAACTTCTCCTGGCCGTAGTCGGTGATGTCCCAGCCGAGCCGCGAGGTGAAGATCGCCGAAGAATCGACCTGACGCGCCTTCATCTCCTCGGGCGACCAATAGGCGAAGGGCGGCATGATGTAGCCGAACGAGCGGATGAAAGCGTCGGCTTCGCGGATGATATCGTTGATGGCAGAGCGTTTCATGATCGTGACCCTTCGTGTCGATTTTTCCGACAGTTCGCATAGCCGAACGTCGCTGCGGTGTCGATCCATGTCGCTGCCCGCCGTGCCCTTTGCTACCTTCGGATGGCCCACCGATCCGGTCGGCTGGCCGCGTGACATCGCCGGCTTTCAGGCTCATAAACCCGGCGAAATTCTCACAGGGATAGAAGATGCCGACGATCCACGACCTCGATACGCCGTCGATCCTGATCGACGCCGCACGCGCCGAAGCCAACATTGCCCGCGCACAGGCCCATGCCGACAGGAGCGGACTGAAGCTCAGGCCGCACATCAAGACGCACAAGCTGCCCTATTGGGCGAAGAAGCAGGTGGCGGCGGGTGCCGTCGGCATCACCTGCCAGAAGATCGGCGAGGCCGAGGTGATGGCCGATGCCGGGTTGTCCGACATCTTTCTCCCCTACAACATCCTCGGCCGCGCCAAGCTGCAACGGCTGAAGGCGCTGCACGGTCGCGTCACCCTGTCGGTCACGGCGGACAGCACGGATACCCTGGAAGGACTGGCGGCGGCTTTCACCGATGCCGGCCACCCACTGCCGGTGCTGGTCGAATGCGACACCGGCATGGGCCGCTGTGGTGTGCAGACGGCCGATGAAGCTCTTGCGCTGGCAAGGCTGATCGACAAGGCCAGTGGCCTGACCTTCGGCGGGCTGATGACCTATCCGGCCGCCGGCCGCGCGGTGGAGGCCGAGGCCTGGCTCGCCACCGCCAAGCAGGCGCTGACCGCTTCGGGTCTTGCCTGCGAGCGCGTCTCCAGCGGCGGCACGCCTGACATGTGGCGCTCCGCCGATGCTTCCGTCGTCACCGAATATCGCCCCGGCACCTACATCTATCTCGACCGCTATCAGGTCGCCAAAGGCGTCGGCACCTTGGACGATTGCGCGCTGACGGTGCTGTCGACGGTGGTCAGCCGCCCGACGCCAACACGCGCCATTCTCGATGCCGGCAGCAAGGCGCTTTCCAGTGATACACTTGGCCTGAAGGATTTTGGCGAGTTGCTCGGCAACCCCGACGCAAGGGTCACCGGGCTCAGCGAAGAACACGGCACTGTCACGCTTTCCGGTAACGCGAAGCTGCGCATTGGTGAGCGTGTGCGCGTGGTGCCCGACCATTGCTGCGTCGTCACCAATTTGTTCAACGAGGTCAACCTGATCGATGGCGACAAGGTGCTGGAAACGCTGCCGGTGGCAGCGCGCGGGCTGATGGCCTGACCGGTTACGGCCGGCAACAGTTGATCAGGCCGGTTGCCGCTCGGCCTGCCGCGCCGCCACCCGCCGCATGGCCATCACCCGGCGGCGGCGGATTTCGGTGCGCATCGCCATCAGGTGCAGCGCGAAGAACAGCACGGTGAAGCCTAAAGCCATGACCAGCAGCGGCCAGAGCAGGCTGGGGTCGATGGTTGGTCCGCCGAGCCGGAACACCGAGGCCGGCTGGTGCAATGTATTCCACCAGTCGACTGAGAATTTGATGATCGGGATGTTGATGAAGCCGACCAGCGTGATGATGGCGGCGGCCCAGGCGGCGCGGCTGGCATCGTCGAGCGCACGGGTCAGCGCGATGATGCCGAGATACATCAGGAACAGCACGAACACCGAGGTCAACCGCGCGTCCCACACCCACCAGGTGCCCCACATCGGCTTGCCCCAGATCGAACCGGTGATCAGCGCCAGTGCGGTGAAGACGGCGCCGATGGGAGCCGCCGATTTCAGCGCGACATCGGCCAACGGATGGCGCCAGACCAGCGTGCCAAGCGCCGAGACCGCCATCAGCGTGTAGCACATCATGGCGAGCCAGGCGAAAGGCACGTGGATGTACATGATGCGGACCGTGATGCCTTGCTGGAAATCCTCGGGCGCCGCGAAGCTCATATAGAGGCCGACGGCAAGGATGAGTGCGGCGATCGTTGCCAGCCATGGCACGACCTTGTCGGCCAGCCCGACGAACCGCGTCGGGTTGGCAAGGTCCATCCAGCCGGTCAGGCGTGAAGTCGTGTCGCTCATGCGACTTTACATAGACCGCCGGGGCGATTGGGGCAATCGAGCGGTGGTGTCGCAGGCTGGGAAGCATGTTTCCCTTCTCCCGCGGGGGAGAAGGAACGAGTTACGCGGCCGCGTCCTGCACGGAGCGGCTGAGGCGGCGGACTTCCTCGTCGTTGAGCAGGCCGCCGGCGCGCAGCAGGCTGGCGAAGCGGCCGTTGCGCAGCGACAGTTCGGCGAAGCCACCCATTTCGACCACCCTGCCCTTGTCCATGAACACGACCAGGTCGGCGTCGCGAACGGTGGTCAAGCGGTGGGCGATGATGAAGGTGGTGCGGTCGCGCCGCAGCTCGTCGATCGCTTCCTTGACCCGGTCCTCGGTCTCGACATCAAGCGCGCTGGTCGCCTCGTCGAGCACCAGGATCGGGGCATCCTTAAGCACCGCGCGGGCGATGGCGATGCGCTGGCGCTCGCCACCAGACAGCTGGCCGCCACGTTCGCCGACCACCGTGTCGTAGCCATTGCTCTTGGCCAGGATGAAGTCCTGTGCGGCCGCCGCGGTGGCAGCGGCATGGATCTCGTCATTGGTCGCTTCGGCACGGCCGACACGGATGTTGTCCTCGATCGAGCGGTTGAGCAGCCCGGCATCCTGGAACACGGTGGCGATCGAATGGCGCAGCGACTTGCGGCTCACGGTGCGAGTATCGATGCCGTCGATCAGGATGCGGCCGCTGGACGGCGAGAAGACGCGCTGCAGCAGATTGATGAGCGTGGTCTTGCCGGCCCCTGTCGGTCCGACAATGGCAACGGTCTGGCCGGCCTGAACCTCGAAGGACACGTCGCTGACGCCCTGCCCCGAATTGGCGAATTCGAAGCCGACATCCTCGAAACGGACATGGCCGGTGACGTTGGTGAGGTCGCGCAGGCCATCCGGCTCGGCGGCATCGGCAGCCGAGTCTTCGAGCTTGTAGAATTCCTCGAGCTTGGCGCGGGCCTCCGAAATCTGGTTGGCGAAAGCCGACAGCTGGTCGAGACGGGAGATGAGCAGCGTTGCGAAGCCGGTGAAGGCAACAACGTCGCCGACGCGCAGCTGGCCATGGGTGACCAGATAGGCGCCGATGATCAGCACGACCATCATCGATATGGTCGAGGACAGCCGCTGCAGCGCATTGGCGATCGCCCACCAGTCGAGCACGGGGTTTTGCGCGTCGAGCAGGTTCCTGACATAACGGCGCAGCGTCTCGGCCTCGTGGCCAAGGCGATTGTAGCTCTGCAGCACGGCGACGTTGCTGACCGAGTCGGTCACATGCGCGAACACCTTGTGGTAGTGGCGCTCGACGGCTGCCTGGCCTGCCTTGGTGCGCTTCATTACCAGCCGGCCGATGCCGACATAGAGCACGCCAAGCGCGAGCAGCACCATCGACATGCGCACATCCATGCTGAGTGCCGTCGGCACCAGCAGGACCAGCGTAACGGCCGTGGACAAATGCTGGCGCATGAATTCGAGCCATAGGCTGAACAGCGTCTCGACCGCGCGCAACAGCGTGTGCAAGGCGTTGGAAGTTCCGCGCTGATGATGCCAGGCCAGCGGCATGGTGATCACGCGTTCAAAGGACTGGCAGAGCACTTCCGAGCGGCGGGCATGGGCAAAGCGATCGGCGCCGCGCGCCACAAGCACAAAGGCAACGACACTGAAGACGCCGAGGCCGGCCCAGAGAGCGAGCATTGAAAAAACCGGACCGTGGCTGGAGATAGCGTCGATCACTCGACCAAACAGGATCGACTCAACGATCGCAATCGCGGCCAGCGCGACATTGGCGCCGCAAATCAGCGCGACGCGCCTCTTGTCGGATGCCAGATAGCCCAGCGCTCTCCAATAGATCTGCAGAAGTGACACTTCAGCTACTCCGCCAACTCTCTATTGTGCCCAATACCAATATTGTGCACTGCACCATTCCCTAAACACGTAACGAGTGATGCGTCGCAAAACAATGCCCGTCTACCGGTTCCGTTCCCATTTAGCGAACAAAACATGACGACGATACGAAATCTGACGTGATCACCTAACGGTTTGAGATAAAAGGTGAAATGTCAGCCTTGCGGCAAAATCATGGCAGTAGCGGTGCACTGCCACATTTTTAATCACGAGGGTATTGCAAGGCTTGATCAGGAGGCATCTGGCGGCCGTCGCCGCGGATCGCGCGCAAGTAACGGGGCGCTGCGTCGCGCGTCCCGAAGGACGCGCGATCTATTGATCTAAGCTGTTGATTTCACGCCGGTATCTTGACCACAATCTCGGTCTGAGTGCCGGCTTTGGGTTCGAAGGAAGCGGACTTTGTTTTCGAACCGTCGACTTCTAGCGAGATCGTCTTGGTCTTTTTGTCGCGAACCACATGAACCTTGATCTCGGCGCCCAGCATCTTGAGCGTGGCGTGGTAGCCATCCCAGTGGCTGGGCAGTTTCGGCCGGAACGTGATCTGCTTGCCGCGCCGTTCGATGCCGAGGATGCCCTCCACCGCCGCCCGGTAGAGCCAGCCCGCCGAGCCGGTGTACCAGGTCCAGCCGCCGCGTCCGCCCTTATCGTCTCCGGCATAGATATCGGCGGCGACCACGTAGGGTTCGACACGGTAGTGCTCGGCCGAAACCTCGTCGAATGCGTGGTTGACCGGGTTCAGCATCGAGAAGCAGCGATAGGCTTCGTCGGTCTGTCCCATCTCGGCCAGCGCGATGACGAACCATGTGGCGGCGTGGGTGTACTGGCCGCCATTCTCGCGCACGCCCGGCGGATAGCTCTTGATGTAGCCGGGGTCTTTCTGCGTCTTCGAGAAGGGCGGCGTGAACAATTTGACGATCTTGAGCTTGTCGTCGACGAGAAGCTTGGTGGCCTGTTGCATGGCCGTCGTCGACCGGGCCGGGTCGCCCTCGCCCGAAAGCACGCTCCAGGACTGGGCGATGGAATCGATCCTGCACTCTTCGGACGTGCGTGACCCCAAGGGCGTGCCGTCGTCGAAACTGCCGCGCCGGTACCATTCGCCGTCCCATGCCGTGCTTTCAAGCGCCCGCTTCAGCGCCTCGGCATGCTTTGCCCAGGCCTGCGCGCGCTTGCTGTCGCCCTCGCTCTTGGCAACAGGCGCGAAATCGCCCAGCGTCCTGAGCAGGAACCAGCCCAGCCACACGCTCTCGCCCTTGCCGTGCTCGCCGACGCGGTTCATGCCGTCGTTCCAGTCGCCGCCAAGGATGAGCGGCAGGCCGGCAGGACTGCTGCGCTTGATGGCAAGGTCGAGCGCCCGCGCGCAATGATCGTAGAGCGACACCGTCTTCTTCGAGATTTCGGGAGTGAAGAAGGCGTCGTGCTCCCCCTCGCCCAGCACCTGCCCGTCGATGAAGGGCAGTTGCTCCTTCAGGATACCGGCATCGCCGGTCACCTGGAGATAGCGCGCGGTGGCGTGGGCCAGCCATACCACGTCGTCGGAGATCATGGTGCGCACGCCAGCTCCGGTGCGCGGCAGCCACCAATGCTGCACGTCGCCCTCCGGGAACTGCCGCCGTGCCGCATTGAGGATCTGGTCGCGCGCGAGTGTCGGATCATGCGCCAGCAGCGCCAGCGTGTCCTGCAGTTGGTCGCGGAAGCCGAAGGCACCGCTGGCCTGATAGAAGGCCGAGCGGGCGCGGATGCGGCAGGCAAGGCTCTGATAGGGCAGCCAGTGATTGACCATGGCATCGAGCGCCTTGTCCGGCGTCTCGACCTGGATGGTGTCGAGGAAGGCGCGCCACTCGCGCTCGTTGTCGGCGAGCCGCTGGTCAAAATCCTTGCCCCTATGCGTCTGCACCAGCGCGCTCGCCTGCGCAGAAGAATCGGCATCACCGAGCAGCCACAGCAGCGTGACGTCGCCACCGGCCGGGATCTCGACGTCGCGGGCGATCGCCGCGCAAGGATCGTCTCCGGCCTCGACACGACCCGACAGCGCCGCACCGCTCAACACCGCCTGCGGCAGTTCGCTGGACCCATGCCGGCCGAGGAACTCCGAGCGATCAGTCGTGACCGAATGGACAGCGGCATCGGCGGCCAGGAAGGCCACGCGCTCGCTGAAATCGAGCCCGTAAGGGTTTTGCGCCAGCAACGCACCGGTTGCTCCGTCGCGCGACGGGACGATGGTTGCCGCGGTGCGCGACCGATGCCCGCCAAGCACCCATTCGGCATAGGCATAGATGCGCAGCCGCGCCGGCACCGAGCCGGAGTTCTGGATGCGCAGCCGCGAAATCTTCACCGGATCGATGGGGTCGACCACGTGGGTCAGGTCCATCGACAACGGCCCGCGCTTGGCGCGGAAGGTCGAGAAGCCCTGGCCATGCCAGGCTTCGTAGGTCATCGAGGGATCGCGCACCACCGCAGCGATCGGCGAGAACGCCCTGCCGCTGGCCTGATCGTAGATATAGATGCCCTCGCCCGGCCGGTTCGAGACCGGATCGTTCGACCACGGCGTCAGCTGGTAGTCGCGGCTGTTGCGGCTCCAGGTGAAGGCAGCACCCTCAGCGGACGTATGGAACCCAAACGAAGCGTTGGAGACGACGTTGATCCAGGGGTGCGGCGTGGTGCGTCGGCCAGCCAGACGCACCACATAGTGGCGTCCGTCGCCGTCGAAGCCGCCAAAACCATTCCATTGGCTTAGGCCCGTGCCATCGGCGCTGACATTCGCCACGGCCTGCGAGGCAAAAGCATGCGCCACCGGCGCCGAAATGTCGCGCAGAGCCGGCGATCCGGTCGGCAGCAAGGCGTCGCGCGCCTGCAGGGCAGCTGCCTCGGCCCGCTCGATCTGATCGAAGATGGTGCCGTTGCGCGTGTGCAGCACCACCCGGGCGGCGGCGAGCAGTGTCTTGTAGGTGGTCTCTTCCATCAGGTCGCGGCGCACCGCGAAAATGTGCTGGCGGGGACCCAGTTCCTTGCCGCGCAGACGGCTGTTTTCGCACAGTGTCTCGACCGCACGCTGCAGGTCCTGGACGTAGGACGAGGCCTGCTCGTTGACGACGACGAAGTCGATCATCATGCCGCGGGTGCGCATATATTCCTGGAAGCGCAGCGCCTGGGCAACGATCTCCAGATCGGCGACGTCGCCGATCCTGACCAGGAAGATCGGGAAATCGCCCGAAATGCTGGTCGGCCACAGGCTCGACTGCTTGCCGAGGCCCGAGGCGAGGGATTCGGCGGGAAGGCGCAGGAACGCGTCGGGGTAGATCAGATAGCGCGCCAGTTTCTGCACATTGGCGGCATCGGTCAGGCTGAGGCCCATATGGCGGGTCTGCACCTGGCTGCGTGTCCAGGCAAGCATCGCCTGGCGGGCAAAACTCTCCTGATGGTCGAGCCGGTTTATCGCCTCTTCCAGCTCGGTGCGGTTGGATCCGACCACGGTCCAGAAAGTCAGCGATATCTTCTTGTTGGCGGGCACGCGTACCTGGCGGCGCAGCGAGGCGATGGGATCGAGCGTGAAGCCGGAATGGCCGCGGAGTCTCGCGCCCGGATCGAAAGCGGCGGCGTCGACGATGGAGCGGCCACGGCCGATGAAGGCGCGCCTGTCGGTCTCTGCCTCGGCATCGCGCGCCGGTCCGGACGGATCGGTGACGAAATGCGCCAAGGTGATATCGGGCTCACTGGTTTCGCGCTTGCGACGCGTGGCGAAGATCGCGCCGTTGTTGGCGGCGATTTCGGTCTCGACGAACATTTTCGAGAAGGCCGGATGCGCGTTGTCGGAAGCCTCCGAACCGAGCACCAGTTCGGCAAAGGACGTCACCTCGATGTGACGATCGGATGTGCTTTCATTGTAGAGCGTGATGCGACGGCCTTCGCCATTGCCTTCGGAAACGACGATGCATTCGACCTCGGAGCGCAACGTGCCGACCGATTTGACGAAGCTCGCCTTGTCGTCGGAAAATAGGGTCTGTACCTTCTCCTCGGCCGCGCGCTTTGGCTCCGCCGTAGCCGACCACCAGTCGCCAGAGCTGACGTCACGCAGGAAGATGTAGGAGCCCAGGCGGTCCTCGACCGGATCGGGCTGCCAGCGGGTCACCGACAGATCGCCCCAGCGGCTGTAGCCGGAGCCTGTCGCGGTCACCATCACCGAATAGCGGCCGTTCGACATCACATTGGTCGAGCGCAGGGCCCGTAAGGGATCGAGCACGATGCGGGTGTCGGGGCTCTCGGTTTCAGTCTCGTCTTTCGCTCGCTCGTCCGCTTCGGTCCTGACGGTCGCGGTCGGGATGTCGCGCGGCGCCCTTTCCTGCAGCAAGAGTTCAGCCGATTCAATGACCGGATCGCTGTGGAAACGGTCGCGCAGGCGACCCTCGAAGATCGCGTCGGCGACCGCCGCGATCGACATGCCCGAATGGTGGGCATAGTAATTCAGCACGACCGCGTGGTTGGTGCCTTCAGGCACGCGCTGCGGCGTGAAATCGACCGCATCGTAATAGCCATGCGGGCCAAGCGCGCCGATGTCGCGCAGCCGAGCCAGATTCTGCACGGCTTCACGCGGGTTGAACTGCGCCGCCAGGATGGTGGCATAGGGCGCGATCACCGTGTTCTGGCCAAGGCCGCGCTTCAGGCCAAGGCCCGGCACACCGAAATTGGTGTACTGATAGGTCAGTTCCCGGTCGCGGGCATTGTAGGCCGCTTCGGAAATGCCCCACGGCACGTTTTTCTGTCGGCCATACTGGATCTGGCGCTTGATGATCAGCTTGCTGGTCTGGTTGAGGATCGAGCCTTGCGGCTCCTTCATCACCAGCGGCGGCATCAGATACTCGAACATCGAGCCCGACCAGGACATCAGCGCGCCCTGGAAACCGATCTCGACGATCGGGCGGCCGAGCCGGAACCAGTGCTCGGTCGGCAGGTCACCCTTGGCAATGGCGAACAGGCTGGTCAGCCGCGCCTCGGAGGCAAGAAGGTCGTAGCAGCTTTCGTCGAGCTGATGCTCCTCGACGCGATAGCCGATCGACAGCAGCTTGCGCTCCGGCCGCAGCAGGAAGGAGAACTCCATCTCGAAGGCAAAGCGGCGGGTGCGCTCGCGCAAGGTCAGGAGCTTGGCGCGCAGCGCCTCGACGGCATTGTCGTCGCTGTGGGCGTCGTGGACATGCGCCTCGCACGTGGCTTCCAGCCTTGCCGCCCAGTCGACGATAACGTCGCTCGGGGCCGACGCCGCCTCGGTATGGATCGCGGTCGCCAGCTTGCGGATCTCGCCCGCCAGCACGGCGAGGTTGATGGTGCGGATCGAAGCCATTTCCGGCTGCGCCTTGATGGTCTCGACGGCGCGCCGCATGCCGTCCAGACGGTCGACCAGACGCTGGCGCAGAGGCCTGAGCTGCCGGCGGTCGTCAGGCAACTCATCGAGGCTTTCGCTCAGGATCGTCACCGTGTCGAGAATGCCTTCAAAATCGCCCTGGAGGTGGACCGAAGGCGCTTCCGCCCATTCGGCACAGGCAGCCGCCACAGCCACCAGGTGGCCGGCGAGATTGCCGCTGTCGACGGCCGAAATATAGAGCGGATAGAGCGGCTTCAGCGTCGTGGTATCGTACCAGTTGAAGAGATGGCCACGGTGGCGCGGCATGCTCTCGATTGTTGTCATGGTGGCGTCGATGCGGGTGATGGCATCGGACAGGCTGATCCAGCCAAAATCGCGCGCCGAGACGACCGACAGCAGGTAGACACCGACGTTGGTGGGCGACGTGCGTGGAGCCACGACCGGTGCCGGGCTTTCCTGGTAATTGTCCGGCGGAAGATTGTGATGCTCCGCCGTGACGAAGCTTTCGAAATAATGCCAGGTGCGCCGCGCCACGGTGCGCAGCGTGTGGATATCGGCCTGCGATATGCGCAGCCGGTCCTCGGTTTCGGCCGAGCGGCTGATCCAACTGGCGATCGCCGGCGAGCCTATCCAGAACAGGGCGAAGAAGAAGGCGACGAAGGCGCCGGTGGAATCGGCCAGCACCGGAATGGCGAGGCCGACAAAGCCGATAATCACGGCGCCGTACATCATGCCGTAATAGGAGCCGACATCGTTGTCGCCGGCCTTGTGCGCCTGCGAGGCGGTGCGCCACTCCAGCAGATTCTGGCGGCTGACGAACAGGCGGTAGAGCGTGCGCACGATGGCATCGCCCATCATCCAGGCGTTGTGCGCCATCAGCACGATCTTCAGCGCCACCATGGCGGTGCCGAAGGCGACGTCGCGCGCCAGCGCCGAGAAATGGCCGCGCGGCGTCTGGTCGCCGCTCTTGGGCAGGATGGCGTTGACGACGTCGAAGGTCGGCGCCATGAACAGGCTGAGGATCAGCAAGGCCTGCCATTGCGCGGCCTGCGTGAAGGGCAGCAAGGTCCAGCCGGCGATCGCCGCCATCACCCAGAAGATCGGCGTCAGCGAGCGGCGCAGATTGTCGACCATCTTCCAGCGCGACAGGGCCGGAACGCCGGAGCGTGGATCGAGGATGAAGCCCAGCAACTGCCAGTCGCCGCGGGCCCAGCGATGGTGGCGCGAGGCGTCGACCGAGTAGCGGGTCGGATAGTCCTCGACCAGTTCGACGTCGGTGACCAGTGCTGCGCGCGCCAGCGCGCCTTCGAGCAGATCGTGGCTGAGGACGGTGTTTTCCTCGATGCGGCCCTGTAGGGCCGCCTCGAAGGCATCGACGTGATAGAGACCCTTGCCGGTGAAGGACCCGTCGCTGAACACATCCTGATAAAGATCCGAGACGGCGAAGACATAGGGGTCTAGGCCGCGATTGGCCGAAAACACCCGCTGGAAGAACGAGGCTTCGTCGCCTGATGTCAGCGAGGCGGTGATGCGCGGCTGCAGGATCGTGTAGCCGGCGGTGACAACGCGCTTAGCCGCGTCGAAATGCGGACGGTTGAGCGGATGGCAGAGCTTGCCGACAAGGGTAGCCACCGCATCGCGGGTAGTGCGCGTATCGGCATCGAGGGTCATCACATGGACGACTTTTTCCGGCAGCGGCACTTCGAGCGGCAGGAAAGTGGTGTCACTATCGCCACGCAGCAGAAGGTCGAGCTCGTGCAGCTTGCCACGCTTGCGCTCCCAGCCCATCCAGGCTCCTTGAGCGGCGTTGAAGAGCCTGCGGCGGTGCAGGATGTAGAAACGCGGCGCGGCCTCCGAGGGATAGCGGGCATTGAGACGAGCGATCTCGGCGCGGGCATATTCGAGGATCTCGGTGTCGGCCGCATCGATCTCGATCTTGCTGTCGGGCCAATCCGACAACAGCGCGAAATGGATCTCGTCCACCAGATTGGCAAGGTAATGCACTTCGATGTTGCGGATGTTTTCCTCGACATCGTCGCGCGAGCCGATCAGCGAAGGCACAACGACCAAAGTGCGCGCCTCGGGCGGCACGCCGTGCCTGTAGTCATAGCCGATCAGGCGTGTCGGCTTGAGGAAAAGCGAGACCACGGTGTTGAAGAAAGCTAGCGCACCCTCGCTCGCCGGCACGGCAAACAGCGCCAGCATCAGCACGATCGAGGTCACCGACAGGCCGAGATTGGCCAACGCATTACCGGTGAGGACAAGAAGCAGGGCCGTCAGTACGAAGACCGGCAGGACGATGCCAAGCCACCCGGTCTTGGCGAAGGTCCGCTTGGCGATCTGGCTGATCGTCTGCCGATAGCCGATCGCCTTTTCCAGCTCCAGCCGGCGCGGGCCGACGAGGAAGAAGCCGACATCGGTATGTGCGGACGGAGCTGGAACGGAAGCGTCGCCATCGCCAGCCGGTGCATGTTCGCTGGCGGCGCGTTCACTGGCGGCCTGGCCGGCCAGTTCGATGGCCTTTTCGGCGACGCGGTACTCCGAGAGGTTCGAGCGGCGCGCCAGTTCCTCGATCGCGGTGCGGTATTGGTCGCGCGAGAAGAAGTCGAGCGCGGCGAAATCGGTGCGCTCGCGCAGCACGGTATCGATGCGGCTGACGCCTTCGAACCACACCGTCCAGTCGACGTCGTTGATGAGGCGCAGGCCGCGGATGATGTTGCCGGTCGTCACATTGCCGCTGGATAGCGTGTGATGCTCGGAGATGATGATCTCCTCAGCATCGGAGCCGGTCTTTTCAAGCTCGCCTTCCAGCCATTCCAGGGCCTTGCCGGCATTCTGCGATCCATCGCGCAATCGATAAAGCAGTTGGGTGGCGAAGGTGGTGTCCTGCGCGTGGGCCCTGAAATTGGCCAGTATCGCCTGGCGGTCGGCGCTGTCGTCGGTCGCCAGCACCTTGTCGGCCACGTCGTTGGCGATCTGGCGCATCTGGCGGGTGCGATTGACCCTGACCGCCAGCCGGCGGAGATTCTCGATGAGCACGAAGCGCAGCAGCGATGGCAGCGCCCAGAGTTCACCGATCTTCAGCGGCTCGACCGACTGAAAGCCCTGGACGATGGACTTGAACATGGTCGCCGAGACGGAACTGTCCGAATGCGCGACATAGGTCCAGGCCAGCGCCAGCGCCCGCGGCACGATGCCGCCATCAGGTAGTTTCAGCGTCGGCAACTGACGGTAGAAGCGGCGCGGCAGATCGCGTTTGACCTGGAAAATGGTCTCCTCGACGAGGTAGTTGTTGTCCAGCAGCCATTGCGCGGCCGGGGTGATCGTTTCGCCCTTGGCTTGCGCCGCATTGGTCGAACGGTAGACTTCGAGAATCTTCTTGGCACTGTCGCGGATGCGGGCCTGGAAGTCGAACGGGGTCAGGCCGAACAGGTCGGCGAGATCGCCTTTTGCCAGGCTTTCGCCGAGCAGCCGGAGCCGTTCGTCCGGCAGGAATGTCGACCTTATAGGCTCTTCCGTGATTGCCGGGAAGTTCGCGCTGGTCTTCTCGATCTGGGCTGGATTCGTCTGAATATTCATTGAAAATTCCGTAAGCGGGCACACAGCGGCGTCACCGCCACGGCAATGGCCCTAAAACCGGTTCAAATGCAATTGGTTGCATAATCCCACTTGCCGAAAGTTTGTTTCCGCACCACGACAGGGCGTCATCTCTCGGCAAAAATTCCAAGACGAGCACCCCTTTTCCCGTCGAGACCGATCGGCGGAGAGGATTCGGGCTTTTTCGTGATGCCGGCAAGAGCTTACGCTATATTTCGCCGGCAGCGCGATCATGTTTGGAAACAGGCGGTAACCGTTGGCGCGAAGGCGTCAGACCGCGATGGTTATCCGAATGACGAACAGAGTCGTGTCCCGAACGGGCTCAACCCGCAGGATAGGTGCATCCCGCCCGATCAGCAGCGTGTCGAGCGGCTCAAGGCGAATTGACCCGGCGTCGGGGAAAACAGCTTCGCCCTTGTGACAAAGGATGAGAGTTGAACCGGCCTCGGTTGCGATCTCCACGGGCCGCGAAATCGCCAGGCGTTCGACCGAATGCAGCGTGCGGCCGCGGCGGGTCATGACGTTGAGATCGGTGATCACGCCGCCGATCAGGGCGGCGCTGGTCGGCAGGTCGGCCGCGAAGAAGAAAGGCGCCGAAGCCGGTGTCAGCCGCGCCGCCGGCTGACCGGCGACATCGAGCACGATCCCCTCGCCTTCCAACACCGACAACGTGCGATCGATGCCGGCAAAGCTGGAGAACGGCCCGCTACCCTCGACGCGCGCCATCGACACGCGCCAGTCGAAGTCGTCGAGACCGGCGCCGTCTGGCGAGACGGCGATCTCGGTCGTCGTACCGCCGCCGTTCTTCCACGGCATGACGCGGTAGTCGGCGGCACGAAGGATGCGCATGCTTAGCCCTCCGCTATGGCTACGGGCATTCGAAACTCGAAAAGCCGATTCTGCGGCTTTTCGCCTGCCTGCGGCCGGACGTTTCTCACCCGAGAATGCCTGGCAGGTTGAGCTGGTGTTCCCTGGCGCAGTCAATGGCGATGTCGTAGCCGGCATCGGCGTGACGCATGACGCCGGTCGCCGGGTCGTTCCACAGCACCCGCTCCAGCCGCCTTGCGGCGTCCGGCGTGCCGTCGGCAACGATGACCATGCCGGCGTGCTGCGAGAAGCCCATGCCGACGCCGCCGCCATGATGCAGCGACACCCAGGTGGCGCCCGACGCGGTGTTGAGCAGCGCGTTGAGCAGCGGCCAGTCGGACACGGCGTCGGAACCGTCCTTCATCGCTTCCGTCTCACGATTGGGCGAAGCGACCGAGCCCGAATCAAGGTGATCGCGGCCGATCACGACTGGCGCCTTGAGTTCGCCCTTGGCCACCATCTCGTTGAAGGCAAGGCCCAGCCGGTGGCGGTCACCGAGGCCGACCCAGCAGATGCGCGCCGGCAGGCCCTGGAACGCAATGCGCTCGCGCGCCATGTCCAGCCAATTGTGCAGATGGGTGTTGCCGGGGGTGAGTTCGCGCACCTTGGCGTCGGTCTTGTAGATGTCCTCCGGATCGCCGGAGAGTGCCGCCCAACGGAACGGGCCGATGCCGCGGCAGAACAGCGGGCGGATATAGGCCGGCACGAAGCCGGGGAAGGCAAAGGCGTTCTCGAAACCTTCGTCCTTGGCGACTTGGCGGATGTTGTTGCCATAGTCGAGCGTCGGCACGCCGGCGTTCCAGAAAGCCACCATAGCCTCGACGTGTTCGCGCATGGAAGCGCGGGCCGCCTTTTCGACCGCCTTGGGGTCGCTGACGCGCTTCTCGCGCCACTCGGCCATCGTCCAGCCCTTCGGCAGATAGCCGTTGATGGGATCGTGGGCCGAGGTCTGGTCGGTGACCATGTCGGGGCGGATGCCGCGCCTGAACATTTCGGGCACGATCTCAGCCGCATTGCCGAGCAGGCCGACCGACTTCGCCTCGCCGGCCTTGGTCCAGCGCTCGATCATTTCCATCGCTTCGTCGAGCGTCTCCGCCTTCTCGTCGACATAGCGGGTGCGCAAGCGGAAATCGATCGAATCCGGGTTGCATTCGATGGCCAGGCAGCAGGCGCCGGCCATGACGGCGGCCAGCGGCTGGGCGCCGCCCATGCCGCCGAGGCCGCCGGTCAGGATCCATTTGCCCTTGAGGTTGCCGCCATAGTGCTGGCGGCCGGCTTCGACGAAGGTCTCGTAAGTGCCCTGCACGATGCCTTGCGTGCCGATGTAGATCCACGAGCCGGCCGTCATCTGGCCGTACATCATCAAGCCCTTCTTATCGAGCTCGTTGAATTTGTCCCAATTCGCCCAGTGCGGCACGAGGTTGGAATTGGCGATCAGCACACGCGGCGCATCGGCGTGCGTGCGGAACACGCCGACCGGCTTGCCGGACTGCACCAACAGTGTCTCGTCCTCGCCAAGCGTCTTCAGCGAGGCGACGATGCTGTCGAAATCGTTCCAGGTGCGCGCGGCGCGGCCAATGCCGCCATAGACGACCAATTCGTTGGGGTTTTCGGCAACCTCGGGGTCGAGATTGTTCATCAGCATGCGCAGCGGCGCTTCGGTCGTCCAATAGCGGGCGTTGAGCTTGTCGCCGCGCGGCGCACGGACTTCGCGAATGTTGTGGCGAGGATTGTTCATCATTGTCCCTTTCGAATGAGATGCGCGGTGCTGCGAGAGCCTTCGGCGCTGATCCAGGTGACTTGTTCGTGGTCAGGATTGGAGGAATCGATGGTCATGTCGTAGCAAGCCCAGGCATCGGAAGGCGGCCACAGCGAGCAGTACTGATCGCCGCGGACGTCCCAGCGGCCTATCTGGTGACTCTCGCCTCTGGCATAGCTGGTGGCGCCGCCGTCATCGAAGTCCTGGGACCAGCCGTCACCCTGGACACGCGCCCCCTTCAGGTCGGCGAGAATTTCCGGACCCTTCATCGCCACCTCGGCGGCGGCCGCGGAAACAATCGCAGTTGAAAGCAGCCCAGCGGCGAGAAGGAATGTCCTGACATGTACGGCCATTGCGTTCCTCCTAAAAATTGCCGATCAGCCGTGCGCCCAGGCAATCGCGGTTTTCAGAATGGTCTCCAGCGTTGCGCGTATCGGCGCAGCGAAATCGGCGTCATAGGGTACTGGCCAATTGTCCGGCTCACCCTTTTCCTCGGTCTCGCGCATGTAGCCGCGGTTGGACAGCTCCATCTGCAAGGCGTGGACACCCTGTTGCGGTTGGCCAAAATGGCGTGTGATCCAGCCGCCCTTGAAGCGACCGTTGACGACAGAGGTTTCGCCGGTTTCGGCCATGATCTGGCTGACCATTGCCTGCAGATTCGGATCAGCGCTCTTGCCGTCATTGGTGCCTAGGTTGAACACTGGCAGCGCGCCTTCGAACAGGCGCGGCAGCACCGAGCGAATAGAGTGGCAATCGTAGAGGACGATCTTGTCGTGCAGGCCTCGCAGCCGGTCGATCTCGGCCTGCAAGGCGGCATGGTACGGCACGAAGAATTTTTCGCGACGCTCGTCGACCTCCGACGGCCCCGGCTCTTCGCCCTCGCGGTAGAGCGGATCACCATCGAATGTCTCGGTCGGGCACAGGCCGGTCGTGGCCTGGCCCGGGTAGAGCGAGGCGCCGGACGGATCGCGGTTGACGTCGATGACGGTGCGCGAGATCGCGGTGTGGACGACGGTGGCGCCGAGGCTGCCGGCGAAGTCATAGAGGTTATCGATCCACCAGTCGCAATCGCGGCGGCCGAGCCAGGGCGAGACCAGCCGACTTTCGAGGCCGGCAAGGTCGATGCCGGTGTGCGGGATCGACACCAGCAGGGGTGCCGTGCCTTGGCTGACGGTGAGCCAGGGTGTGGCGGCCATCACGCCGCTCCCGAAATCGACGGCAGCGCCACCGCGCCTGCAGCCCTGACGGTCGCGCCACTGCGCACCATGGCGATTGCCTTTTCCATGTCGGGATGAAAGTGCCGGTCATTGTCGAGATGCGGCACTTCGGCCCGGACCAGCTTGCGCACGGCCTCCAGCGCATCGCTCGACGGCAGCGGCTGGTGGAAATCGCACCCTTGCGCGGCGGCCAGCAATTCGATGCCGATCACAGCCGTCGCATTCTCGACCATGCCGATCAGCCGGCGCGCGCCGTGCGCGGCCATCGAAACGTGGTCTTCCTGATTGGCCGACGTCGGGATCGAATCGACGCTGGCCGGATAGGCCTTCTGCTTGTTTTCGGAGACGAGTGCCGCCGCCGTCACCTGAGGGATCATGAAGCCGGAGTTTAGGCCGGGCTTCGGCGTCAGGAAGGCCGGCATGCCGGACAGCGCAGGGTCGACCAGCATGGCGATGCGGCGTTCGGACAGCGAGCCGATCTCGCAGACAGCAAGCGCGATCATATCGGCGGCGAAAGCCACCGGCTCGGCGTGGAAATTGCCGCCGGAGAGCGCGGTATCGTCCTCGGCGAAGATCAGCGGATTGTCGGTGACGCCATTGGCCTCCGTGCCCAGCGTGTCCGCCGCCTGACGCAGCACGGTGAGTGCGGCGCCCATGACCTGTGGCTGGCAACGCAGGCAATAGGGATCCTGCACGCGCTCGTCGCCGACACGGTGTGATTCACGGATGGCGCTGCCGGCCATCAGACTGCGCAGCGCGTCAGCCGTCTCGATCTGGCCGGGATGCTTCCTCAGCACATGGATACGCGGATCGAACGGGGCGTCGGAACCCTTTGCCGCGTCGGTCGACAGCGCGCCGGCCACCAGCGCCGACTGGTAGAGCACCTCGGCCTCGAACAAAGCGGCAAGCGCATAGGCGGTCGAGAACTGCGTGCCGTTGAGCAGCGCCAGACCTTCCTTGGCGCCCAATGTCACTGGCTCCAGGCCGTGCGAGACGAAAGCGACCTTGGCCGGGAAGCGGCCATGCGGCGTAAAACATTCGCCGACGCCGATCATCACCGCCGTCATGTGTGACAGCGGGGCAAGGTCGCCGGAAGCGCCGACGGAGCCTTGCGCGGGCACGACGGGGATGACGTCGTTGGCAAGCATCGCTTCCAGCAGCTCGATCGTCTCGGGGCGGACGCCGGAGGCACCCTGCGCCAGGCTGGCGAGTTTCAGCGCCATCATCAGGCGAGCGATGGCGACCGGCATCGGCTCGCCGACCCCGGCCGCATGCGACAGCACGATGTTGCGCTGCAAGGTCTCGAGATCCTCGGCCGGGATGCGCACGCTGGCGAGTTTGCCGAAACCGGTGTTGATGCCGTAGACCGGCTCACCCTTGGCAACGATCCTGGCGACAGCCTCGGCGCTTGCCTTGATCTTTGGGCGGCAGGCATCATCCAGCTTCGGCACGGCGCCACGGTAGATGGCGCGCCAGTCAGCCAGTGTCGCATTGCCGGGCTTCAGGGTCAGTTCGGTCATTGTCCTCTCCAGATGCGGGCATGGAGCGGGTTGAAGCCCATGCGGTAAACGAGTTCGGCGGGACGCTCGATGTCCCAGATCGCCAGATCGGCGGATTTTCCGGCTTCCAGTGTGCCGGCCTTGTCGAGAAGGCCGAGGGCTCGCGCGGCCTCGCGGGTGACGCCGGCGAGGCATTCATCGACGGTCAAGCCAAAGAGCGTCGCGGCCATATTCATGGTGAGCAACAGCGAGGTGAGCGGCGAAGTGCCGGGATTGCTGTCCGTCGCCACCGCCATCTTGACGCCATGACGGCGGAACAGGTCGACAGGCGGCTTCTTGGTTTCGCGGATGAAGTAATACGCGCCGGGCAGGATGGTCGCCACCGTCCCGGCCTTCGCCATCGCGGCAGCGCCCGCCTCGTCCGTATATTCGAGATGGTCGGCGGACAGCGCGCCATAGCTGGCAGCAAGCGCTGCCCCGTGCAGGTTGGACAGTTGGTCGGCGTGAAGCTTGACCGGCAGGCCCAAGGCCTTGGCGGCATCGAAAACGCGCGCCATCTGCTCAGGGGAGAAGGCTATGCCTTCGCAAAAACCGTCGACCGCATCGGCCAGTCCGTCGGCGGCAACCGCTGGAACGATCTGCTTGGCGACCAAATCGATAAAAGCGTCCTTGTCACCCTTGGCTTCGGGCGGCAGTGCGTGTGCGGCGAGGCACGTCGTGCGGACGGTGACGGGGCGCTCATTCGCAAGCCGGCGGGCGGCGCGCAGAGACTTCTTCTCATTGTCGAGATCGAGGCCGTAGCCCGATTTGACTTCGACAGTCGTGACGCCTTCCGCCATCAGCGCATCGAGGCGCGGCAGCGTCTGGGCAACGAGCTCATCCTCGCTTGCCGCGCGCAGCGACTTGACCGATGAAACAATACCGCCGCCGGCGCGGGCCACTTCTTCATAGGTGGCGCCGGCCAGCCGCATCTCGAATTCGTTGGCGCGGTTGCCGGCATAGACAAGATGGGTGTGGCAGTCGATCAGGCCGGGCATGATCCAGCGGCCCTCGCAATCGATGGTCTCGGCGCCCTGCCCAAGCGAAGCCGGCATCTCAGCTTCGGCGCCGGCATAGACGATAAGCCCGTCGCGGGCAGCAATTGCGCCCTTCTCGACGACGCCGAGGCCAGCCGTGCCGCCAGCCATGGTCGCCAGCCGCGCATTGCGCCACAGACGAAAGCCGCTCTTCCCGTTTGCTCCAACCATCATCTTTTCCATTTGAAAGGATGGCGATTATGTATATACATATTGAAACGCGACGCAAGTGGTATCGTCGCCTTGGCATGCAGATTTGGAGGCGGAAGTGACGGCGATCTTTGCGGAACAGGCGCTGCTGCCCGAGGGCTGGCAAGGCAATGTCAGGATTGCGCTGGATGGAGGGCGCATCGCCACCGTCGAAGCAGGCGCAGCTCCGCAGGCCGGCGACGAGCGCCACGCCATTCTCGTGCCGGGCATGCCCAATCTGCACAGCCACGCCTTCCAGCGCGGCATGGCCGGGCTTGCCGAGCTTCGCGGCCCCTCCGCCGACAGTTTCTGGAGCTGGCGTGAGGTGATGTACCGCTTCGCGCTGTCGATGACGCCCGATCAAGTCGAGGCGGTTGCCGCGCAGCTCTATGTCGAGATGCTGGAGGCTGGTTTTTCGCGCGTTGGCGAATTTCACTATTTGCACCACGACCGCGACGGAAAGCCCTATGCCAATCTCGCCGAGATGGCCGAGCGTATCGCCGCCGCCGCGGGCGAAACGGGTATCGGCCTGACGCTGCTGCCGGTGTTTTATGCGCACTCCTCCTTCGGCGGCGCCGCGCCGAACGAAGGACAAAGGCGATTCATCAACGATGTGAATCGGTTCTCCCGGCTTGTTGAGAAGAGCCGCGAATTGGTTCGTGCCTTGAATCAAGCTGTCGTCGGCGTCGCGCCGCACAGTTTGCGTGCGGCGACACCGGACGAACTGACCCAAATCGCTGCTTTGGCGCCAAATGGGCCGATCCACATCCATGTCGCCGAACAGGTGAAGGAAGTCGAGGACTGCCTTGCCTGGTCCGGCGCGCGGCCCGTGGAATTTCTGCTTGGCGCTGCCGATGTCGACCAGCGCTGGTGCCTGATCCATGCCACCCATATGACCGATGCCGAAACCATCGGCATGGCCAAGAGCGGCGCTATCGCGGGCCTTTGCCCGATCACCGAGGCCAATCTCGGTGACGGCACATTTGCCGCGCCATTGTTCGGGGAGCATGGCGGCCGCTTCGGTGTCGGCTCCGATTCCAATGTACTGATCGGCCTGCCCGACGAATTGCGCCAGCTCGAGTATTCGCAACGCCTCGCCCACCGCGCCCGCAATGTGCTTGCCGTGGCCGGCGGCTCAACCGGGCGAGCGCTGTTTGATGCAGCACTTGACGGCGGCAGCGTCGCGCTTGGCGCCGGCGCCTCGCAGATCGCTGCCGGCGCTGCCGCCGATCTCGTCTCGCTCGACGCCAAGACCCCCTCGCTGGCCGGCAAGACCGGCGACGCAATCCTCGACGCCTGGATCTTCGCCAATGGCAGCAAGGTCGACTGCGTCTGGGTGCATGGGCAGAAACAGGTCAGCGGCGGCCGGCATTCAAGGCGCGAAGCCATCGGCGATCGGTTTCGCAGTGTGATGACGGCGTTGTCGGCATGAGCACGGTCGAGACAGTTGATGCTGACAGCGGCGGTTCGCTGCACCAGCGCATCCTGTCCGACATCAGCGAGAAGATCCTGTCCGGCGCCTGGGCACCCGGTCATCGCATTCCGTTCGAGCACGAGCTGACGACCGAGTACAATTGCTCGCGCATGACGGTGAACAAGGCCCTGTCGCAACTGGCCAAGGCCGGGCTGATCGAACGCCGCCGCCGCTCAGGCAGCTTTGTCCGGCAGCCGCAGTCGCAGGCAGCGGTGCTGGAACTTCATGACATCAGGATCGAGGTCGAAGCGCTTGGCCTACCCTATCGTTACGAGCGGCTGGAGCGCCTGAAGCGGCGCAGCAACGCGGACGACAGGGCGCTGCTCGGGCTCTCCGCCGCAGGGTCGCTGCTATGGGTTGAGGGTTTGCATTTTGCCGGCGAGCAGCCATTCGCACTCGAGCAGCGCCTGATCAATCTTTCGGCGGTTCCGGAAGCCGGAGACGAAGAATTTCTGGAAATCGCCGCCGGACCCTGGTTGATAGGCCGCGTGCCGTGGAGCGCGGCCGAACACCGGATCCGTGCCATGGCCGCCGATGAGGTTGTCGCCGACGCGCTCGACATCGATCCCGGCGCGCCTTGCCTGGTGGTCGAGCGCCGCACCTGGAGCGCGGAACACCCGGTCACCCATGTCCGGTTTGTCTATCCGGCGGAAAGCCACACGCTGGTGGCAAGGTTCACGCCGTCGCAGGGGTGAGTGATCTCCCCCACGAGGGGGGAGATTGGCAGCTTCACCGCTCGCTTAAATCGCCGCCGTGACAATAATCTCGACCAGATATTCCGGGCCGGCGAGCTTGGCTTCGCCGGTGGCGCGGGCGGGGGTGTGGCCCTGCGGCACCCACTTGTCCCATTCCGAATTCATCTCGGCGAAGGTGCCCATGTCGGCCAGCCAGATGATCGCCTGAACGATCTTGGTCTTGTCGGTGCCGGCCTTGGCCAGCAATTCGTCGATGGTCGCCAGGATATCGCGGGTCTGCGAGGCGACGTTGCCGCTGGGTTGGCCGACCTGACCGGCCAGATAGACGGTGTTGCCGTGGATGACGATCTGGCTCATGCGCGGGCCAACATCGATGCGACGAATGCTCATGGGAGGTTCCTTCCTGTTATGGGTGGCGACTGTTTAGAGTTGGCGTGGGCTTCGGGCAAGGCCGCCCGGGCCAAATCCCCTTGGACCAGTGCGCAGGAGACTCACGGCAAGTTGAGCCGCCGGCCGCAATTCCGCCGGATTGGCTTGTTGACTAATGTAATAACATCACATATCCAATCGGTCCCCTGCCGGCAGCGGGGTTTCGCTGCTTCACGGAACGACATGACCCAGACCTGCCTGACATTCCGTGACCTGACGCTGGGCTACAGCAGCCACCCGGCGATCCATCATCTCGACGGAACGATCCGCAAGGGGTCGCTGACTGCCGTGGTCGGCGCCAACGGCTCCGGAAAATCGACGCTGATGAAGGGTATAGTCGGGGTGCTGAAGCCGATGGCTGGCGAGGTTGTTCGCGCACCTGGCGTGCGTGCCGCCTACCTGCCGCAGCAATCGGAGCTCGACCGTTCCTTTCCTGCCCGCGTCGTCGATCTGGTTTCGCTCGGCCTGTGGCCGAAACGCGGCATGCTTGGCCGCTACACCAAGGAAGATCGCGAGTCGGTCAGCCATGCGCTAATGGCGGTCGGCCTTGGTGGCTTCGAGAAGCGGCCGATCGATACGCTGTCTGGCGGCCAGTTGCAGCGTACGCTGTTTGCTCGCGTGCTGTTGCAGGATGCCGACCTCATCCTGCTCGACGAACCATTCAACGCCGTCGATGCCAAGACGGTTGGCGACCTCATCGCCCTGATCAAGCGCTGGCATGGCGAGGAGCGCACCATCATGGTCGTCGTCCATGATCTCGATCTGGTCCGTCAGAATTTCCCTGAAACCCTGCTTTTGGCCCGCCAGCCGATCGCCTGGGGCGAAACCAGGGAAACGCTGAAGTCGGAAAACCTGTTGCGCGCCCGCCGTTTTCACGAAGCCTGGGAAGAAAACGCGCCCTGGTGCGAACCGGACGAGCATGCTCATGGCCTTGCGCACGATCACGACCATGCTCATGGGCATGATCACGATCATCATCACGGCGCGGGACCGAGGGCTGCCTGATGGACACGCTCTACGGTCTTTTCATTGCGCCCTTCGCCGATTTCGGCTTCATGCAGCGGGCGCTGTTCGGGTCGCTGATGCTGTCGCTCGGCGCCTGCCCGATCGGCGTCTTCCTGATGCTGAGGCGCATGAGCCTATCGGGTGACGCCATGGCGCATGCCATCCTGCCGGGTGCAGCCGCCGGCTTCCTGTTCTACGGCCTCGAAATCCTCCCGATGACCATTGGCGGGCTGCTTGCCGGCATCGTCGTGGCGCTCGGCGCCGGTGCCGTCTCGCGCTTCACCATCCAGCGTGAGGACGCCTCGATGGCGGCCTTCTACCTGATTTCGCTCGCCATCGGCGTGCTGATGGTGTCGATCCGCGGCTCCAGCGTCGATCTCATGCATGTGCTGTTCGGCACCGTGCTGGCGCTCAACAACGAGGCGCTGATCCTGATCGGCGGCATCGTCGCGGTGACGCTGGTCAGTCTCGCCATCTTCTGGCGGGCGCTGGTCGCCGAGTGCCTCGATCCGCTGTTCCTGCGTTCGGTCAGCAAGATGGGCAGCCCGGTGCATTTCATCTTCCTTGGCCTCGTCGTGCTCAATCTCGTCGGCGGCTTCCAGGCGCTCGGCACGCTTCTGTCGGTCGGACTGATGATGTTGCCGGCAGCAGCCGCCCGCTTCTGGACCGTGCGCGTCGAGCCGATGTGCGTGCTGGCCGTACTGATCGGCTTTGCCTCCTGCATCGCAGGGCTGCTGTTGTCCTATCACGCCTCGCTGCCGTCCGGTCCGGCCATCATCCTGTCGGCCGGCGTCGTCTACTTCGCTTCGATCCTGCTTGGCACGCGCGGCATCCTGCGCGCCCGCATCATCCATCACCGTCACAGAACGGCCTGATCTCATAGAAAGAGACCTCCGCTTATGCTGAAATACATCCGTGCCGCCCTGACGATGAGCGTTATAACATTAACTGCCTTTGGTGCATCGTCGGCCCTCGCGGCACCGCTGAAGGTGGTCGCCAGCTTCACGGTCATTGCCGACTTTGCCAAAAATGTCGGCGGCGACCGTGTCGACATCACCACCATCGTCGGGCCGGACGGCGATGCCCATGTCTATGAGCCGAGCCCGGCCGACGCGGTCGCCATGGCCAAGGCCGATATCGTGCTGGTCAACGGCCTGCATTTCGAAGGCTTCCTGCAGCGGCTGGTCGATGCCAGCGCCACCAAGGCCTCGATCATCACCTTGACCAATGGCGTAACGCCGATCGATTTCAAGCCTGAATTCGCCGACGCCGATGCGGCCGAGGGTGCCGGCACCGGCGGCGGCAAGACCGTCACCGACCCGCACGCCTTCCAGTCGATCGCCAATGCCAAGATCTATGTGAAGAACATCGCCGAGGCGTTCTGCGCAGCCGACAGCGAGGGCTGCGTCAGCTACCAGACCAATGCCGCCGCCTACACAAAGAAGCTCAATGTGCTGGAAGGCGAAGTGAAGGCGGCGATCCAGTCGATCCCCGAGGCCAAGCGCGTCGTCATCACCTCGCATGACGCCTTCGGTTATTTCGAGCACGAATACGGCCTCACCTTCCTTGCCCCGCAAGGCATCTCGACCGATTCCGAACCATCGGCCGCCGACGTCGCCAAGCTGGTCGAGCAGGTCAGGCAGGACAAGGCCGCCGCGATCTTCGTCGAAAACATCACCAACCCGCGCCTGATCGAGCAGATCGCCAGCGAGACCGGCATCAAGGTGGGCGGCACGCTCTATTCGGATGCACTGTCGCAGCCCGATGGCCCCGGCTCGACCTATATCGACATGATGCACAACAACATCCGCCAGATCAAAGGCGCCATCCTGGGAAGCTGATCGTCTCATTCCATCCGGTCGGGCCAAGACAAGCCCGGCCGGATTTTACCTGACGGGTGTTGCCGGTTCCGCTGGAGAGTGGCAAGACTTCTCGCCAAATCAAAATTGCGAGGATGCAGCCATGGAATACCGCGAAATCAGCGAGGATTATTCGGTCTCTGGCCAGATCCAGCCCGAAGATGTCGCCGCCATCAAGGAAGCCGGCTTCAAGAGCGTCATCTGCAACCGGCCGGATGACGAACAGCCCGGCCAGCCTTCGGCCAAAAGCATCGGCTCGGCGGTCGAAGCCGCCGGCCTCGCCTTCCGCTACATCCCTGTGATCAGCGGCCAGATCACCGCCGAGAATGTAGAGGACCAGGCCGAGGCGCTGGACGCGCTCGAAGGCCCGGTGTTTGCCTATTGCCGCTCGGGTGCGCGCTGCACCAATCTGTACGGGCTTATCCAGCAGTCGAAGAGTTAAATCGGCAGCGCGCCGGTTTCCTTGAGCGTTTCGAGCACGATAGCCGTCTTTACATGCTGGACCGATTCATGCGGCAGAAGCACGCCGTTGACGAATTCCGACAGTGATTTGAGGTCGGGCGTCACCACCTTCAGGATATAATCCATCTCGCCGGTCAGCGCGTGCGCCTCCTGCACCTCCGGCAGCCGCGCCACCAGTTCGCCGAAGCGCTTGGCGTTGTCGCGGTTGTGGGTGGCAAGCGTTACCGAGATGACGTTGACCAGCGAGAAGCCGAGCTTGTCGCGGTCGAGCACGGCGCGATAGCCCTTGATGAAACCGTCCTCCTCGAGCCGCTGGCGACGGCGCGAGCATTGCGATGCCGACAGGTTCACCCGCTCCGAAAGGTCATTGTTGGTCAGCCGCGCGTCGCCCTGCAGCAGCGCCATTATCTTGCGGTCGAACTGATCAATGCGCGTCTCATCCATGCTTTTGTCTCTCATCATGCATGCTTCACGCATGACATCATCATTTCAAGCATTTGAATGCAAGCACCATGCGCCGGCTCCGCGCTATGATGGCGTGAGATGGCCTTTTCTGGCCAAGCCAGTTTTTTGGAGGAATATCATGGGTCCCTTCCCGCACGACGCACCGCCCGCCACGATCAGCGAGGACAATCCTGCCGGCACCGATGGTTTCGAGTTCGTCGAATTCGCACATCCGGAACCGCAGAAGCTGGCCGAGCTGTTCGCCCGCATGGGCTATGTGGCGGTGGCCAGGCATCGCACCAAAGAAATCACCGTCTGGCGCCAGGGCGACATCAACTATGTCGTCAATGCCGAGCCGGGCTCGCATGCGATGAAGTTCGCCGACAAGCACGGCCCCTGCGCTGCCTCGATGGCCTGGCGGGTGGTCGATGCCAAGCATGCTTTCGACCACGCCGTTGCCAAGGGTGCAACGCCTTACGAAGGCGACGACAAGGCGCTCGACGTGCCGGCGATATCAGGCATCGGCGGCTCGCTGCTCTATTTCATCGATACCTATGGCCAGAAGGGCTCGGCCTATGACGCCGAGTTCGAGTGGCTGGGCGCGCGCGATCCGCGGCCGCTAGGTGTCGGCTTCTATTTCCTCGACCACCTGACCCACAATGTCTATCGCGGCCAGATGGACAAATGGTGGGATTTCTACCGCGAGCTGTTCGGCTTCAAGCAGATCCATTTCTTCGACATCGACGGCAAGATCACCGGCCTGGTCAGCCGCGCCATCACCTCGCCTTGCGGCAAGATCCGTATTCCGCTGAACGAATCCAAGGACGAGACCAGCCAGATCGCCGAGTATCTGAAGAAGTACAATGGCGAGGGTATCCAGCACATTGCGGTCGGTACCGACGAGATCTATGCCGCCACCGACAAGCTGGCCGCCAACGGCCTAAAGTTCATGCCCGGCCCGCCGGAAACCTATTACGACATGTCCTATGACCGGGTGAACGGCCATGACGAGCCTATCGAGCGGATGAAGAAGCACGGCATCCTCATCGACGGCGAAGGCGTGGTCGATGGCGGCATGACCAAAATCCTGCTGCAGATCTTCTCCAAAACCGTGATCGGGCCGATCTTCTTCGAATTCATCCAGAGGAAGGGTGACGAAGGCTTTGGCGAGGGCAATTTCCGCGCGCTGTTCGAATCGATTGAGCAGGACCAGATCAAGCGCGGCGTGATCAAGATGGACGGCAAGGCGGCCTGAAGCTAAACAAGTCGCTTACGGCTCGACCGGTTATGACGTATTTTGGGTTATAACCGGTCCCAGCCATGAACATATCCATCGCGGAAGCCAAAGCCAAATTATCGGAACTCGTCAGGCGTGCGGAGGCCGGTGAGGATATTGCGCTCACGCGCGGTGGGAAAATTGTTGCAAGGCTCGTGTCACCGGCCACGAAAGGCTTTTTGCCCCGGATTGGAGCCTTAAGAGGTAGCGTCAGTATCGCGGAAGATTTTGACGATCTCGGCGCGGAGTGGGCTGAATATCAGAAATGATGGCTCACAACCCCAGCCGCTCGACCTCGGCTCGCCTGAGCTTGATGTCATAATCGAGCAGGAACTCGTCGAGTTGCGGCGGCGCGACCGAGGTGCCGGACAGCATGGCGTGCACCTGGCCGCGATGATGGATGTCGTGCAGGAAGACATGGGCGAGGATGTCGCCAATCTTTTCCGGGATCATGCCGTCCTCGCGCCGGTCGGTGATGACGCGGCGGTCGAGATCGGCCTCCGACAGCTTGTCGCAGAAGGCGATCAGCCGCCGGTCGGCCGCGACTCGGGCGGCAAACAGCGCCTGTGGTTCGTCGAAAGGCACGAAATCATCATGGGCCGCTGCGCCGACGCCGCCCTCTTCGAGAAAATCGAGATAGAGATGATCGACCGCCAGAATGTGGTTGAGTGTTGCCTTGATCGACGGGAAAAAGCTGATGCGCTCAGCCTCGAACTCACCGGGCTTGAGCGCCACGACGGCACGATAGAGCCGGTCGTTCGACCAGAGATTGTTTCCGGCCATGCGGCGCAAATGATCCAGCAGGGTCACGAGATCATCCCCCTGCCCGAACCAGATGCAAGCCTGCCGCCATAATCGCGAACCCGGCGAGAACGATCAGCAGCAATCCGTTCATGCGCCGGCGCATGGCTTGCGTCTCCTCGTCCCGTGCGACTTTCATATTGGTGATGGTGTGGAACATCATCGCCTTGCGCGGGAAGCCGCTGCGGTTGGCGAGATCCGACGAGCGCGCCTCGATGCGGTAGCTCAACCGGATCGCCAATATGAAGACAACCAGAATGGCCAGTGCCCAGACACCGGCCAGAGTATAGAACACCTCCCCCCTCATTCCATAGCCCCTTGCTATCCCTGGTATTTCTCGACCTTCTGCTCGATGGCACCGAAGATCGAATGGCCGGCTCTATCCTTCATCTCGATGCGCACCGTGTCGCCGAAGCGCAGGAACGGCGTCTTGGGCTCGCCCGATACAATGGTCTCGATCATGCGCAATTCGGCGATGCAGGAATAGCCGGCGCCGCCTGCCGAGACAGGCTTGCCCGGACCGCCGTCGAGCTTGTTGGATACGGTGCCCGAGCCGATGATGGTGCCTGATACCAGCGGCCTTGTCCTGGCGGCATGGGCGATCAGCGCCGGAAAATCGAAGGTCATGTCGACACCGGCATTGGCGCGGCCGAACGGTTTGCCGTTGAGATCGGCAAGCAGCGGCAGACTGACCTTGCCGCCGTCCCAGGCATCGCCCAGTTCATCCGGCGTCACCGCGACGGGTGAAAAGGCAGAGGACGGTTTCGACTGGAAGAACCCAAAACCCTTGGCCAGTTCCGGCCCGGTCAGCGCGCGCAACGTGACATCATTGACCAGCATGACCAGCCGAATCGCAGCCCGCGCCTCATCGAGGCTAGCGCCCATCGGCACGTCGTCGACAATGACGGTCACTTCTCCCTCCATGTCGATGCCGAAGGCCTCGTCAGCCATGCGGATCGCATCGCGCGGCGCAATGAAGGAGTCCGAGCCGCCCTGATAGATCAGCGGGTCGGTCCAGAAACTCGCCGGCATCTCGACGCCTCGCGCTTTGCGCACCAGCTCGACATGGTTCACGTAGGCCGATCCGTCAGCCCATTGATAGGCACGCGGCAGCGGCGAATGCGCATCGTGCTCGTGAAAGCGCGCGGACGGCACGGCGTTGTTCTCCAGCGATTCCGCGATGGTCGCGAGATGCGGCGAGATCCTGCGCCAGTCGTCGAGTGCCGCCTGCAGCGTGCGCGCCAGGAACGAGGCATCGGTGTACTGCGTCAGGTCGCGCGAAACGACAACGAGTTTTCCGTCGCGCGTCCCGTCCTTTAGTGTGGCAAGCTTCATGCGGTTCCCTCTCCTTGTGCAGCTTTCCTGCTGCTTAACTCCACAACAAGGCCGTCACGGGCGATCGTCAAGTCGCCGACCCATGTTTTCCTGACAGCATCGATCCAATCCGCCTCGCCGATCCCGGGATCGTCGGCGGGAATGATGTGGTTGAGCACCAGTCTCTTCACGCCGGCATCGGTGGCGATGCGCCCGGCCTCCTCGGCGAAGCTGTGGCTGGCGAGCAGATGTTCTCTGAGCCGAGCGCCATTGCCGGTTCTGGCGACCAGCCGCTCGATGCCTTCTTCCAGCATGGCTTCATGGACGAGGATGTCGGCGCCTTCAGCGAAATCGGCGAGCGGTGGAAAGAAGGCAGTGTCGGCGGAAAAGACCACACTTTTCCCGCCATGCTCGAAGCGCAGGGCAAAGCAGTCGGTCACCGGTGGATGGTCGACACGCAGCGCCGTCACTTTCAGGCCGCCTTGTTCGACCACCTGCCCCTCGCCGAATTCGCTGATCGAAATCAGTTCGCGAATGTCGGGACGCCCCTCGTCGACGATGCGGATTTCAATGTCGAATTCCATCGCCTGGCAGAAGCGCCGCCAGTAGTGGCCGGTGCCGGCGGGTCCGAAGACGTTGACCGGTGTCGCCAGGCCCGCGGTCCAGGCAGTGTGGAGCAGCGGCCCGAGTTCCAGCACATGGTCGGAATGCAAATGCGTGATGAAGATCAGGTCGAGCGCCTTCAGGCTGCCCCCAGCATCGACCAGACCGCGTGTCACGCCAAGCCCACAATCGACGACGATGGTTCGCCCACCGATCTCAAGCAGTGACGAGCTTGGCCACGGCCCGCCCGGCCGCAGCGCCGGGCCGCCTTTCGAGCCCAGCAACACCAGCCGGTCCGGCATTGGCTTGCCGCTCAAGACCAGTCGCCCTCCGGCGTGCCATTGAAGCGCTTCTTCAGGTCTGCCCAGCAGTCGATGTAATTGTCCTGCCTTGTTTCCAGCTCGGCGCCGTAGCGGGTCAGCATTTGCGGGAAACGCGTCTCGAACATGAAGGCCATGGTGTTGTCGAGCTTGACCGGTTTCAGCTCCGCGCGCGAGGCTTTTTCGAAGCCAGGTGCGTCCGGCCCATGGGCCAGCATCAGATTGTGCAGGCTGATGCCGCCGGGGATAAACCCTTCCTCCTTGGCGTCGTATTGGCCGTGGATCAGGCCCATGAACTCGCTCATGATGTTGCGGTGGTACCAGGGCGGCCGGAACGTATCTTCGGCCACCAGCCAGCGCGGCGGGAAGATGACGAAGTCGATATTGGCGGTGCCCTCCTCGCCGCTTGGCGCCGTGAGCACGGTGAAGATCGACGGATCGGGATGGTCGAACAGCAGCGCGCCGACCGGCGAAAACGTCGCCAGATCATATTTGTAGGGCGCGTAATTGCCATGCCAGGCGACAACGTCGAGCGGTGAATGGCCGATCTCGGCGACATGGAAGTTGCCGCACCATTTCACGATCAGCCGGCACGGCGTTTCCTTCTCCTCGAACCAGGCGCAAGGCGTCTTGAAATCGCGCGGATTGGCCAGGCAGTTGGCGCCGATCGGGCCGCGATCGGGCAAGGTCAGCTTGGCGCCATAGTTCTCGCAGACATAGCCGCGCACTTCCTTGTCGACCAACTCGACCTTGAAGACGAGGCCGCGCGGCAGCACCGCTATCTCGCCGGGGCGAAGCTCGATGACGCCCATCTCCGTCACCAGACGCAGGGCGCCGACTTGCGGGACGAGCAGCAACTCGCCATCGGCATTGAAGAAATGATCGTCGACCATCGAGCTGTTGGCGACATAGACATTGGCTGCCATGCCGGTCTGCCCGAGCACGTCGCCGGCCGTAGTGATGCTGCGCATGCCGGCAACAAAGTCGGTCGGCTCTTTCGGCATCGGCACCGGATTCCAGCGATACTGGCCAAGCGCCAATTCATGGTCGCCAACATTCGGCGCGGTCTTCCACAAGGGATAGTTCGCCGGTTTGAAGCGGCCAGTGTGTTTGACGCTCGGCCGGATGCGATAGAGCCACGAGCGCTCATTGGTGCCCCGCGGCGCGGTGAAGGGAGAGCCCGAAAGTTGCTCGGCATAGAGGCCGTAGGCCGGCCTCTGCGGCGAGTTCCGTCCCTGCGGCAGCGAGCCGGGCAAGGTTTCGGTCTCGAAATCGTTGCCGAAGCCCGGCATGTAGGAATAGGCCATCCGATCCTCCCTGATCCCGGCTCCAAGCTTCACGAAGCCTGGCTTGCCGGTGATGTTGACCAAACTGGTTTCATTTGTAACCATTGAAAATGTAACTATCAACGGTCATGGCGCGCGATCATGGACCCCGACATTCTGGAACTGGAAAGCTTCCTGCCCTACCGGCTCTACCGGCTTGCCGATGCCGTCAGCAGCGAATTCTCGAAGATCTACCGTGATCGCCACGGCTTGACGCGGCCGGAATGGCGCACGCTTTCAGGCCTCGGCCAGCGCGGCACGATGACAGCGACAGAGCTCGGCGAGCAGTCGGCCATGCACAAGACCAAGGTGTCGCGCGCCGTTGCCGAACTCGAACGGCGGCGGTGGCTGACGCGCAGGCCGGACGAGAATGATCGCCGCGTTGAACATCTAGCGCTCACCAAGGCCGGGCTTGCCGCCTATCGGGAGATGGTGCCGCTGGCGAAGGCTTTTGAGCGGGAGCTGCTAGCAAAGCTGAGCGTTAGCGAGCGCGACGCGATCGCCAGCGGGCTGGCTGCGCTCGAAACAAGTCTCGGCAAGAGCTAGGCCGCCCTACCAGTCCATCACCACCTTGCCCGAGCTGCCGCTGCGCATCGCGTCGAACCCCGTCTGGAAATCATCAATACCAATGCGGTGGGTGATCAGCCCCGACACATCGAGCGGGCCTTGCACCAGCGCGATCATCTTGTACCAGGTCTCGAACATCTCGCGGCCGTAGATGCCCTTGAGATGCAGCATCTTGAAGATGACCTTGTTCCAGTCGATCTCGAAGCCGGTCGGCGCGATACCCAGAATGGCGATCTTGCCGCCATTGTTCATGGTGTCGATCATGTCGCGGAAGGCGGGGGCCGCGCCCGACATTTCGAGGCCGACGTCAAAACCCTCGGTCATGCCGAGCACCGGCATGACATCGCGCAGCTTTTCCTTCGAGGCATCGACGACATGCTGGACGCCGAGCTTTTTCGCCAGCGCCAGCCGTACCGGATTGATGTCGGTGATGACAACCTTTCGCGCCCCAACGCATTGGGCGACCAGCGCACCCATGATGCCAATCGGCCCGGCGCCTGTAACCAGCACATCCTCGCCGACCAGGTCGAAGGACAGAGCGGTGTGAACGGCGTTGCCCAGGGGATCGAAGATCGCGGCGATCTCATCCGGAACATCGTCGGGGATCGGCACGACATTGTGCTGCGGGATCGCCAGATACTCGCCGAAGGCGCCCGGGCGATTGACGCCGACGCCAAGCGTGTTGCGACACAGATGCCCCCTGCCCGCACGGCAGTTGCGGCAATGGCCACAGACGATGTGGCCTTCGCCCGATACGCGCTGGCCGACCTTGTATTCGGTGACCGCCGCGCCGAAATCGGCGACGGTGCCGACGAACTCATGACCGGTGACCATCGGCACCGGCACGGTCTTCTGCGCCCACTGGTCCCAGTTGTAGATGTGCACGTCGGTGCCGCAGATCGCCGTCTTCTTGATCTTGATCAGCACGTCGTTGGGGCCGATCTCCGGCACCGGCACCTCTTCCATCCAGATGCCAGGCTCGGCCTTGGCCTTAACCAGCGCCTTCATCATGTTCGACATTCTTTTGCCCTTGAGTCTTTTGATCCGGAATCGCTTTCGGCGCCGGCCGTTCAGGAAATCACGCTCAGCTCCCTGCCGACCGCAGCGAAAGCCTCCACCGCACGGTCGATATCAGCAATGGAATGCGCCGCCGACATCTGGGTGCGGATGCGCGCCTGGCCTTTCGGCACCACCGGGAAAGAAAAGCCGATGATATAGATGCCGCGCTTCAGCATGCGCGCCGCCATTTCCTGCGCCAGCGTCGCATCGCCCAGCATCACCGGGATGATCGGGTGGTCGGCCCCGGCCAGCGTGAAGCCGAGTTTACCCATCTCCGACCTGAACCGCGCCGCATTGGCATAGAGACGTTCGCGCAGGGCGTCGCCATTGCGGATCAGGTCGAACACCTTGATCGAAGCGCCGGCGATCGCCGGCATCAGCGTGTTGGAGAACAGATAAGGCCGCGAGCGCTGGCGCAGCCAGTCGACCACCTGGCTTTTGCCTGACGTATAGCCGCCGGAAGCGCCGCCGAGCGCCTTGCCGAGCGTGCCGGTGATGATGTCGACCCTGCCCTCGACGCCGCAATGTTCCGCCGAGCCGCGGCCATTCTTGCCGACGAAGCCAACCGCATGGCTGTCGTCGACCATGACCATCGCATCGTATTTGTCGGCAAGGTCGCAGACGCCTTTGAGGTTGGCGATGATGCCGTCCATGGAAAACACGCCGTCGGTGGCGATCAGGCGGAAGCGGCAATCCTTGGCTTCCTTCAGCCGCGCTTCGAGATCGGCCATGTCGTTGTTGGCGTAGCGGAAGCGTTTGGCCTTGGACAGCCTGACACCATCGATGATCGAGGCATGATTCAGCGCATCCGAGATGATCGCGTCCTCCTCACCAAGCAGCGTCTCGAACAAGCCGCCATTGGCGTCGAAACACGATCCATAGAGGATGGTGTCGTCCAGGCCGAGGAAAGATGAAATCGTCGCCTCAAGCTGTTTGTGCTCCTCCTGCGTGCCGCAGATGAAGCGCACCGACGCCATGCCGTAGCCGTAACGGTCGAGCGCCTGGGTGGCCGCCTTTCGCAGGTCGGCGCTGTCGGCAAGACCGAGATAGTTGTTGGCGCAGAAGTTCAACACTTTCTCGCCGCCGACCTCGATTAGCGCCGACTGCATCGAGGAGATCACCCGCTCGGACTTGTAGAGGCCGGCCGATTTGAGCCCGGCAAGCTCGCTGTCGATATGGGAGAGAAATGCTGCGGTCATGATCAGGCCTCGTTTGACGTGGGCAGACTGTCGTCCCGCGCGCGCAAAAAATCCATCGCAAAAGCGACGGGATCGGGTGGCCGAGCAGCATCAAAACGGCATCAAATGAGACGCCATGGGCATCGCTCAAGCGACCGCCCGGGACGCACAGGCCCCACGAATGCTCAAATGCAGGCCAGCAGCTAAAGGAGCCGATAACCATTTCGCGATCTTTCCGCGTCTCCTCCCTGTCGGTAGGCTGTCGATTTCCCGTCCTGTTAACGTTTGCAGTTCAATGGTGCTCATACAGGAATCCGTTGGCTAGAGGTCCGCCCCCGAACATGTCGCAGCAGCCGGTGCATACCGTTTCAGGCAAGCTTATCCTGCTGATCAAGGCCGGCTACTGGCTGGCGCTGCTGATCATTGCCGCCATGGTCGCGGCGTCCTTCGTCCTGCTGCAGCAGACAATGGCCACGCAGCAGCAGAATAACACCTTGCTCGACATCGTCGGCACGCAGAAGACGCTGTCACAGCGCATCGTCTTCCTTGCCAGCGCAACGGGTGCCGCCTCGCGCGACAAACAGCCGGCACTGGTCAGCGCGCTCAAACAGGCGACGGCGGAGTTCGAGATCAACTACGATCTGCTGCTCAAGCAGACGGGGGCAGATCCGCAATCGCAAGCCAAGCTCGATCCGAAATCGATCGAGAGCGTGCTTTTCGCGAAGCCCTTTCATCTCGACTATTTCTCGGTCGGCCTGATCGCCAATGGCGACCGCCTGATCTCGGCCCTTGAATCGCAACTCAACCATCTCGACAATGAAGGCTACAAAGGCGGCGCCGAACGCGTGAACCTCGATGCCTCGGTCGCCAACGCCACCTTGTCGGGCTATGCCGCGCTCGGACAGCGTATCAGCGCCGAAGCCGACGAGCGCTCCGAAAAGCTGCTCGCCCTGCACCGCACGCTGTTCTACGCCACACTAGGCGTCATCCTGCTGGTGGCGCTGTTCATCTTCAGGCCCATGTCCAATGCGATCCTGCGCAAGACGCGTGAACTGGTCGATGCGCGCAATTCCATGGCCTTCATCGCGGTTCATGACGGCCTGACCGGCCTGCACAACCGCACCTTCCTGACCGACCATTTCGAGACGCTGATCAAGGGCGCGCACCGGCGGCGCGAGCGGCTGGCGGTTGTCCAGCTCGACCTCGACCGCTTCAAGCAGATCAACGATACGCTCGGCCACGCCGCCGGCGACTATGTCCTGGTGGTGACGGCACAGCGCATGCGCGATTCCTGCCGGGCATCGGATCTCTGCGCGCGGCTCGGCGGCGACGAATTCGTGATGATCCTCAACGGAGCCGGCAGCACCGAAGACATCAACATGCTCGCACGGCGCATCCTGGCGCATATCAACGAGCCGATCGTCTTCCAGGGCACCACCATTCTTCCGGGCGCCAGCGGCGGCATCGCCGTCTATCCGATCGATGCCGACAATGCGCAGGACCTGCTCGTCCACGCTGATCTGGCGCTTTATTCCGCCAAGAAAATGGGCGGCGGCAACTTCTCGTTCTTCTCGGAGGAGTTGCGCCGCGAGCTCGACTACCGCAAGCAACTCGAACACGACATCAAGGTCGCCATTTCAGACAAGGCGTTCCAGGTCTATTTCCAGCCGCAGGTATCCCTGACCGACGGCAGCATCAGCGGCATCGAAGCCCTGGTTCGATGGAACCATCATGAGCGAGGCATGATCTCGCCGGGCGAATTCATTCCGGTCGCCGAGAAATGCGGCTTCATGCCGGAGATCGGCCGCATCGTGATCAGCAAGGCGATCAACGAGGCGGCCGAATGGAACCGTGCCGGGATTGCCTTCGGGCGGCTCGCCGTCAATGTCTCGGGCACCGAGCTGCGCGAGCACGATTTCGATGCGTTTCTGTTCGAGACGCTGGAAAAGGCCGGGTTGCCGCCACAGAAACTGTCGCTGGAAATCGTCGAATCTGTCATCCTGGACGACGAGAAGACAGGCATCGCGGCAAAGCTGCGTCACATCCGGGCCGCCGGTGTCCATCTGGAACTCGATGATTTCGGCACCGGCTATGCATCGCTCAGCCACGTCAATCCCAACGAGATCGACCGGCTCAAGATCGACCGCCGCTTCGTCCAGAACATCCACGAGAATGGCGACAACTCGAAGATCGTGCGCGCCATCACCGAACTTGCCCGCGGCCTCGGCATCTCCATCGTCGCCGAGGGTGCTGAGACCGAGGCCGAACTCGACTCGCTGATGGCGATCGGATGCGACCAGGTGCAGGGCTATTCCATCGCTTTCCCGATGCCGCAGGACAAGGCCCTGGAGTGGCTGACTGCCCGCATGCCGAAGAAAGCCAAACTTCGGGTCCTGCAGGGCAGCCTGTCTTAGGCAGAATCCAGCCCGGCTTGACAACCGGTTGCTGAAATGGCCGCCTGTCGCGATAACAACCGGATCGTGCGGCTATGACATTCTTGCGGTTTGTCCTGGCGGCCATGCTGATGTCCGCGTGGCCCGCCTACGGGGCGGATCGCACCATCTATCTCACCTTCGACGATGGCCCGCTGAACGGCACCAGCAACATGCTCGACGTGCTGGCGGCGGAACAGGTTCCGGCAACGCTGTTCATGGTCGGCATGCATGCCCAGGCCAGTGCGTCCAACAAGGCGCTGGTGCGGCGCGCCAAGGCGATGCCGCTGGTGACGATCGGCAACCACAGCTACAGCCACGCCTACAATCACTACCGGCACTTCTACAACGACACGGAAGGGGTGGTTGCCGACATGGTCATGGCGAATGCCGTGTTGGGCCTGAAGCCCGCGGTGCATGCGCGCCTGCCGGGGCGCGATGTGTTCCGGCTGCCGTCGATGTCAAAGAACGACAACTCGCTCGGCCCCGCGCAAGCCGGCCGCGAGGATCCCGACTACGAGTTCGTCGCCGCTTCCGGCTTCTATCTCTATGGCTGGGACCATGAATGGGTGCACAAGGACAGCGGCGAGCCGGTACAGAGCGTCGATCATCTGGTCAGCGAAATCGATCATCTGTTCGGCTACGGCCGGTTCGCCAAGCCGGGCAAGCTGATCCTGTTGATGCATGACGAGATGTTCCAGGACAGTTTTGACGGCAAGACGCAGCTCACCAACTTGATCACCGCGCTGAAGCTGCGCCCCTATGCGTTTGGAGCGATCCAGAGCTATGACTGAGCCTATGGGCCGGCTTTTCTAGCCTTCAACATTGTCCCGCAATGCCGCCAGCACCTGCGCAAACTCAGCCAGGCGCTCGTCGGGCAGTCCGGTGCGAAGCCGCTTGTCGAAGACAAGTGCGGCTTGTCGCAATTTCTCGAACAGAGCTTCTCCCGCCTCCGTCAATTCCACCAGATGAACCCGGCGGTTAACGGGATCGCGGCGCCGGGTCAGCAGTCCCTGCGCCTCCATCGCGTTGAGGTGGTGGGTGAGCGTCGCGCCTTGGATGCCGATCATGCCGGCAAGCTCGCGCTGGTTGGCTAGCCCATTCGACTTAACCGACAACAATGTCAGCCAGACCGGCAATGTACCGCCGGCCTCGACCAGAGCGGCGTCGAAGGCCTGCGCAACAAGCTTGGCGGTGCGGCCGAGATTCATGCCGACCGGCGGGCGTTCAAAGGGCGTCATCGCAAGACACTAGACGGTGTCTTTCCCAGATGGAACAAGCCCGCGTTTATACATTGACATCTAACCATTAGATATCTAACTATTTGCGCACCAGCAGGCGAAAGAGGAGAGCCGGTATGCAATATGTCTACATCGTCGTCATCGGTCTTCATGTCCTGGCAGGCGTGTTCTGGGCCGGCACCACGGTCACGCTGGCGCGCGATCCCGAGATCAAGGCGGAGCGTTTCATCCAGCCGCAGATGGGCGCGGCCGGCATGGTTTTCCTGACCGGGGCGCTACTGTGGTATTTCTTCCATGGCGCCTATTTCGGCTCGATGGAAATGGTGCTGGCGCTTGGCATCCTGGCTGCCTTCGCTTCCGCCGGCGTGCTCGGCGCCATGGTCAGGGCGCCCAGCAGACAGCTCGCCGGCGCCAATGCGGAGATCGAAACGCAAATGCGCGCCAGAATGGCCATGGGCGAACGGATCGCCGCAAGGCTGCTGGTGGTCACGGTGCTGTGCATGGCGATCGCCAGGATGATCTGAGCATCGCTTGCAAGCCCACAAGATCGCGCGTTGCCTGGCAATAAGCCAACGACGTGCGGGCGCGCGGCCAGGCCGGCATACATGGGCTCTCGTATGCGGTCCGACCGCGCGCCACGAGCTTTGACAATTGCAGCGGCCGCCTTTTCAGGTCAGCTTTTTGCGGGCTGCTTCTCAAGCATCTCCACGAAGACGACTGGTTGCCATCTCACATCCAGCGCGCGGCACATCAGATCCGCAAGCCGAACCTGATCCCGTCGTAGATGGCGGCATGAATGTTGCGCGAGGCTACCGCATCGCCGATGCGCAGCAGTACGAAGCCGGCTTGCGGATTGCGTGTCGGGAAAATGTCGCCACCGTTCACCAGTCGCTCGTAATCCACCGCGCCACCATTCCGCGACAGCGGTTTCAGGCTGAGGTAGAGATCGTCGAGCGGTGCCGTGCCGTGCTCGACCACCACCTGGTCGACACGTCGCTCGCCGCGCCAGCCATCGGCAAAATCCGAAGCCAGTTCGGCAACCAGTTGATTGCCCTCGCGTCGCACCGAGCGCAGGCGCGTGTTGATGGTGATGGTGACGCCTTTTTCCTGGAAGGCGCGCATATAGGGAACGTGGTTCATGCCGCCCATTTCGGGGGCGAAGAAACGCTCCGGCGAAACCAGTTCCAGCCTCGCGCCGCTGTTGGCGATCAATTCAGCCGCGCCCATGCCCTGATGGCCGCCATTGTCGTCAAACAGCAGCACGTTCTCGGCTGGCTTGACGCTGCCTGCCATGATGTCCCAACTCGACGTGACGAGATTGTCGCCCGCCGTCAGTGGCGGGTTCTGCGGCAGGCCGCCGGTGGCAACGACCACCACATCGGGCGCCAGCGCCAGGACATCGTCCTTTTCCGCCCAGGTGTCGTAGCGGATCTCGACGCCGAGCCGGTCGAGTTCGGCCAGCCGCCAGTCGATGATGCCGATCAATTCCTTGCGGCGCGGGTTTTGGGTCGCCAGACGCACCTGGCCGCCCGCTTGCGACGATGCCTCCAGCACCGTTACCTGGTGCCCGCGCTCAGCCGCAACACGCGCCACCTCCAGCCCGCCGGCGCCGGCACCGGCGACGACGACCTTCCGTCTCGGCCCTTCGGTCTTGACGATGATATGCGGAATCTCGGCCTCGCGGCCGGTCGCGGCATTGTGCACGCACAGCGCCTCGCCGCCTTCATAGATGCGATCGAGGCAATAAGTGGCGCCGACACAGGGGCGGATCTCGTGCTCGCGGCCCTCCATCACCTTTTTGATGATGTGCGGATCGGCGATATGCGCACGGGTCATGCCGACCATGTCGAGCTTGCCTGTCGCGATCGCATGGCGCGCGGTGGCGACATCGGAAATGCGTGCCGCATGGAAGGTTGGGAACTTTGTCGCCGCCCTCACCTCGCCGGCGAAATCGAGATGCGGTGAAGACCGCATGCCGGTCACCGGGATCACCTTGGTGAGTGCCGCGTCGCTTTCGATCGAACCGCGGATGATGTTGAGGAAATCGACCTTGCCGGAGCCTGCCAGCCGCCTGGCGATGTCGACGCCCTCCTCCTTCGACAGGCCCTGCGAAAAGTCCTCGTCGGCGACCATGCGGATGCCGACGACGAATTTTTCGCCGACGGCTGCGCGCACGGCATCGAGCACCATGTTGGTGAAGCGCAGGCGGTTGTCGAGCGAGCCACCATAGGCGTCTTCGCGGTGATTGGTGGCTGGCGACCAGAAGCCATCCATCAGATGGCCGTAGGCCTCGAACTCGATGCCGTCGAGGCCAGCCGCCTGGCAACGCTGGGCGGCCGACGCATAGTCGGCAACGATGCGTTCGATGTCCCAGTCCTCAATGGTTTTTGGGAAAGCGCGGTGCGCCGGCTCGCGCACCGGCGAAGCCGAAAGCACCGGCAGCCAGTCGGCCTTGTTCCAGCCGGTGCGGCGGCCAAGATGGGTGATCTGGATCATCACCTTGCAGTCATGCTCGTGGCAGGCCTCAGTGAGTTCGGCCAACCACGGCACGATGCGATCGTCATAGACATGCAAATTGCCGAAGGCGGCGGGGCTGTCGCGCGAAACGATCGCAGAGCCGGCCGTCATGGTCAGCGCCATACCGCCCCTGGCCTTTTCGGCGTGGTAGAGCCGGTAGCGCTGTTTCGGCATGCCATCCTCGGAATAGGCCGGCTCGTGGCTGGTCGACATCACCCGATTCTTCAGCGTCAGATGCTTGAGCTGGTAGGGCTGGAGAAGCGGGTCGTTGGAGGTCATCGTCTTCCTGCTGTTTCAAAGGTGTGGAGCAGCATGCACTGCTCCGGTTCCTATTTAAGCACCGGATTCGTCCGAAAATCGCTGCGCACTTTTCGGTCCGGTGCTAAGGAGCGGCGAAAATTGAAAGAGATCCCGCTCATGATCGATACCAAAACCCTTACCCAGCTCGGCGCCCACGTCGAGACGCCACGGAGCCCCGAAGCAGCGGTCCTGGAGACCGTGCCTTTTTCGCGCGGCGACGGTCCGCCGGCGATCGTGCGCTTCACCTGCCCGGAATTCACCTCGCTGTGCCCGGTGACCGGGCAGCCGGATTTCGCCCATATCGTCATCGACTACGCACCCGATGCGGCTTTGGTGGAATCGAAGTCGCTGAAGCTGTTCATGACCTCGTTTCGCAACCATGGCGCCTTCCATGAAGATTGTACCGTCATGATCGGCCGCCGCATCGTGGCAGCAACCAAGCCGCTGTGGTTGCGCATAGGCGGCTATTGGTATCCGCGCGGCGGCATTCCGATCGATGTGTTCTGGCAGACCGGCGCGCCGCCGGAAGGCGCATGGCTGCCCGACACCGGTGTGGCGCCCTATCGCGGGCGTGGCTAGTTCGGCCCTCATTCGCACTGATACTGGCTGAGCGCCCACTCGCCGGTCACCGACAGCAGGTCCGTGATCTTCCAGTCGCCGCCGACCTTCTTGAGCTTCCATTCAAGACGGTGCGGGTTGCCGGCGACGACGAAGGCGACGACGACCTTGGCCTGGTCGGCGTTGATCGCCTCGAGCGTCTTCAGGCTCTTGTCGATCTCGTCCTTGTCGTAGTCAGCATTGTCGAGCGCCATGTTGGGGTCAAGGCACTCGCCCTGCCCGGATTTGCGCAACGCATCGCTCTTGTCGAGCACCGTTTTCGCGGGGTCGATGAAATGGCTGCGCTCGGACGGATCGACCTCCAGGTTGACCTGATCGTAAAACGGCCGCACCACAGCCGTCGGCGAACCCGGCTGGATGGGCGCGGCGGACACGTTGTCAGTCGGCGGCGATGCGACCGGCGGCGTTGCCGGTTCCACCGCGCCACCGGGCGGATTTGCAGATGGCGCGCCGCTGTCGGCAGGGGCATTTGCCGGCGGTGCGCCGAACAGCCCTTGGGCAGCGGCGCCGCTCAGGCCCACAGCCAGCAGGCACATCGTCGACAGCGCCAAGACCGCGCGACAGGGCATCGCTTCACTCCTGGCCGGCCACGCATTCCAGCGCGCTAAGCTTCCAGTTGCTGGTTTTGGAAGCGATGTCCGATATCTTCCACTTGCCGTCGATCTTCGTGATCGACCACACCATTTCCCGTTTGGAGTCATCGCCCTCCGGAAAAAGGCTGAAGTTCGCCACCACCTGCGCCGCGTCGCCATCCACCGCCTCGGACAGTTTCAGGGTCTTGGTGACCGTTTTCTGGTCGAAATCCTGCGCATCGAGACCAGGGTCGAAGTCGATACAGGCGACCTGGTCGGGATTCTTCTTGGTCGCCTGATCGTTGAGATCGAACAGTTTCGTCACCGGCTCGGTGAAGCGATCCCGGTATTGTGCGTCGGCCTCGAACTTGACCGCCGGAACATAGAAGAACTTTACGGCGTCGGACGCAGGTCCGGCGAAGGCGGCGGCGGGCAAGGCTGCCGCAACGGCGGCAAGGAGCACTGTCAGTCTCATGCAGAATCTCCGGCTTTTTATGGCTTGAAGCAATCAACACCACGCATCCTGCATACCGGCTTTTTTGCGGCTCATGAAGCCCCTGCCCGGCCTCCTTTCAGCCGTCCAGCCAGACGTTCTGAAGGTCCATTTCAAAGGTCTGGTGGACCCCGTAGTTCTTCACCTTCTTGTTGGTGTGGCTGTAAAGCTTCTGCCAGAATGGCTGGATGATGACGCCGGAGTCCTGCAGGATCTGCTCGACGTCCTTCATCACCTCCTTGCGCTTGGCCACGTCGATCAGCGAGAGCGCCTGTTTGAGCTTGGCGTCGAAATCGGGGTTGGAATAGGCCGATTCATTCCACGCCTCGCCGCTGCGATAGCCCAGCGCCAGCACCTGGACGCCGAGCGGGCGCATATACCAGATGGTCATCGAATAGGGATATTTCGTCCAGTCGTTCCAGAAGGTCGATCCCGGCAGCACCGTCCGCTTCACCTTGATGCCGGCATCGCGCAACTGACCGGCGATCGCGTCGCCGGTATTCTTCTGCCAATCGTCCTCGATGGTGATCAGCTCGTGCTCGAAATCGGCCTGACCGGCGTCCGCCATCAGCTTCTTGGCGCCGGCGGCGTCACGCTCCTTCTTCGGCAAGGGATAATATTCCGGATGGATCGGGCTGACATGGTGGTTCTCGCCAACCGTGCCTCGCCCGCTATAGCCTAGCTGCAGTACAGCATTGTTATCGACCGCCATCTGCAGCGCGTTGCGCACCCGCTGGTCGTCATAAGGCTTGTGGGTGATGTTGGTGCGGGCAACCAGCGTGGTGGCGGTCGCCACCTCCGACTTTTGCAGCCCCATCTTGTCGAGGATATCGATGAAGTCGGCGGGTGATTCGAAATTGAGGTCGATCTCGCCGGAATCGAAAGCGTTGACCGTGGCGTTGAAATCGGTGCCGTAGTCGATGAATTCGACGCCGTCGAGCGGCGCCTCGCCGCCCCACCATTTGCCATTCGCGCGGCGCTTCACCACCGCCTTCTGGCCGACATCGTAGGAGACCAGTTCGAACGCTCCCGTGCCGATCGGCTTCTTGATCGGGTCTGCGCCATCGGCGTCGAAGTTGCGGTGCACGACAAGTGCGGGATAGTCGGTGAAGTTCGGGATCAGCGAAATGTCGGGTTCACTGAGCTTCAGCTTGACCGTTGAGTCGTCGACCTTGGTGATCGCGCCGTCCCTGGCCTTGCCGGTCTTGGCGTCGATCAGCGCGCCGACGCGCGCGGCCATGGAGTTGCCAGCAACGCCCTTCTCGCACCAGCGCGTCACGTTGTGCACCACGTCATCGGCGTTGAAGGCATCGCCATTGTTCCAGGTGATGCCCTTGCGCACATGAAGGGTGTATTCGGTAGCGTCGTCGTTGATATCCCAGCTTTCAAGCAGCACCGGCTCGAAGGTGAATTCCCTGGTGTAGCGAACCAGCGGCTCCAGCCAGCTGCGCGAGATATTGGCAAGCTCCACCCAGTCGTAGGTGCGCGGATCTTTCTGCGCCTTCACCGACATTGAGACGCGCAGCGTGCCGCCCTTCTTCGGCTCCTCGGCCAGGGCCTGTTGCGGCGCGGCAAGACCGATCATGCCGTAGGCAAGAGCCGTGGAGGCGCCAAAGGCGCTTGCCAGCGCCAGAAACTCGCGCCGGTCCATGCGGCCGGCGCGTGCTTCCCGCGCCATCGCCTCTATGGCGCTCGGGATACGATCGCCATTGCTTCTGAAAAGTGTCATTTTCTTCCTCCCTTGTGGTTCCCGCTAGGACTTCACCCTTTGCATCAGCTCACGGTGTCAACTCACTGTGTCTGGCAGCTTCTCCTCGCGCCGCGCGATGAAATCCTTCAGACCCTCGGCGATGCCTTCATCAAGCTTCGGCTCCTCATAATCGGCGAGCATGTTGCGGGCTTTCTCGCGACCGCGCGTGTCATGGTCCTTTGCCCCTTCAGCCTTCCACTGTTCGTAGGAGTTGAAGTCCATGATCGAGGGCATGAAGAAGGCGGACTCGAAATGTTCGAGCGTATGCTGAGTGCCGAGGAAATGGCCCTGCGGCCCGACCTCGCGGATCGCTGCCATCGCTTCCTTGAAATCGTCGAACGGCAGCCCGCCGGCGTATTTGTACCAGCCGACAAGCTGCTCGCAGTCCGTCGCGAATTTTGAATAGCCGCAGGTCAGGCCGGCCTCCAGCCATCCGGCGGAGTGCCAGATGTAGTTGGCGCCCGACAGGATGGCGGCATGCATCAGCATGTTCGATTCGTATCCCGCCTGGGCGTCGTTCAACTTCGAGCCGACATGGAAACCCGAGGTGCGCCACGGCAGCCGGTATTTCCGCGCCAATGCGCCCATCAGATACATCATCTGGGCGGCCTCCGGCGTGCCGCCCATCGGCGCGCCGGTCTTCATGTCGACGGTGACCATGAACTGACCGTAGACCTGAGGTGAGCCTGGTCGGATGAGCTGGGTCAGCGCCACGCCGGCAAGCGCCTCGGCGTTGACCTGCGCCACCGCGCCGACGGCAGAAGCCGAGGTCGACGCGCCGCACAACGCGAAAGGCGCCAGGATCAGCGGCTGATTGTGGCTCGCATAGACCCGCATGGCGTCGATCATGGTGGCGTCCCATACCAGCGGCGAATTGCAGTTGGTGATCGCCACCAGCACAGGGTTTTCGCGTACGAACTCCTCGCCGAAGACGATGCCAGCCATCGCCATCGTGTCCTCCGCGCGCTCCTTCGACGTCACTATGCCCATGAACGGCTTGTCGGAATGCTTCAGCGCCGAATGGATGATGTGCAAATGCCGTTTCGGCACCGCTATCTCCATCGGCTCGCAGATGACCGAGCTCGAGGAATGCAGCGCCGGCGCCATGTAGGCCATTTTGTGGAAGTTGTTGAGATCGGCGAGCGTGCCATAGCGCCTGTTGTTGTCGAGGTCGCGCACATAGGGCGCGCCATACATCGGCACGAAGATCGAATTGTTACCGCCGACGCGAACCGTACGCTCGGGATTGCGTGCATTGAGCGTGAACTCCGACGGAACCTTCGAGACGAGCTCCATCAGCAGCGCACGGTCGATGCGGACACGCGTCTCCCTGACATCGGCGCCGGCCGCCTTCCAGAGCTCGATCGCGCCGTCGTCGCGGAATTCGCAGCCTACCTCCTCGAGGATCTTGAGCGATTCCTCGTGGATCAACTCCACCGCCTCGTCCGGGACCATCTGGTAGACTGGGATTTTGCGAACAAGGGTCGGGAACGAGATTATCGGAGCCGCCCGCAGCGCCTTGCGTCCCAAGCGGCCACCGCTGCGGCGTTGCGTCGGTTCGGTCAATTCTGCGGCCGGTGCGTTCATAGAGCCTCCCTAAGTCCGTTCCAGCCAAATTAGCGAGACGAAATAGCCCTGTGACGCTGGAAAATCCTGATCTCTTGTATAAGCTCTGCTTATGCGAAGCCTGCGCCACCTTCTGCCTTCCGCCGGCAGCCTGATCGTCTTCGAGGCAGCCGGCCGGCTGTCGAGCTTCACTGCCGCCGGGCGCGAGCTCGGCATGACGCAGGCGGCGGTCTCCTACGCGGTGCGCGGGCTGGAAGAGCAGCTCGGCGCCAAGCTGTTCCAGCGCCGCCACAGGCAGGTCAGCCTGACCGAAGCCGGAGAGCGCTTCCATGCCGATGTCTCGCTGGGCTTGTCGCACATCCGCAAGTCGGCCGAGGATCTGCGCCTGCAGGCCACCGGCGGCCATGTCACGCTTGCCGCGTCGACCGCTTTCGGCTCTTTCTGGATGATGCCGCGCCTGCAGCAGTTCCGTGACGAACTGCCTGGCATCGACCTGCGCATCCAGACCGCCGACCGCGACCTCGACATCATCGCCGAAGGCATCCCGCTGGCGGTACGCGGCGGCGAGCCTCGGCAATGGCCTGATTACCATTCGCTGCCGCTTGCCGATGAGGAGATCTTCCCCGTCGCCGGCACCAGCTATCTCACCAAATTCGGCATGCCTAGAACCGTCGGGGAACTGGCCACGCACCGTCTCATCCATCTCGAGGAGCCGTACCGCGAGGCAGCCAGCTGGGACGAATGGTTCCGGTCAGCCGGCGGCAGCCTCGACGACACCGCGCGCGGCCTGCGCATCAATGATTATGGCCTGGTGATCCAGGGGGTGATGGAGGGGCAAGGCATCGCCCTTGGCTGGCGACACCTTGCCGAGCGGCTGCTGGCGACGGGACTTCTGGTGCAGGTTACGGATCACGTGCTCAAAACCGGCAAGGCCTTCTATATCGTCTGGCCGAAGAACCGCGAACTCAGCGACAATGCCCGCAAGGTCAGGGATTGGCTGGCGGCGCAGGCGTAGCTCCGCCAGCGCAATCCGGCGCGTGACCGGATTGCGTTCGCATGCTGAAAGAAATCAAACCGAACCGTCATTCTTGAGGCCGAGCACGTCGATCTTGTCGATGGTCGGGGGGCCAACAAACAGCGTTTCTGCATTGGCCATCAGTGCCTTGGCTATCTCGCCGGTGAGATGCGCCTGCCGCCCTGCCTCATCGTGAAAGGCATCGAACACGCCGAAGACGCTTGGCGAAAGCCGCAAGGCGAACCAGATCGGTGTTCCGGCCTCCTGATTGGCCAGTTGCAGCCCGGTTGCGAGGAACGCGGCGACGTCCTTCTCCTTGCCGGGTTTGGCTTCGAAGCGCGCGAACAATGCGAGTTTGATCATTTTGCCTTCTCCTCGTGGTTTGTACGGCCAAGGGCCGTCGGAGGCATAATCGCAGCATCGATGCGGAAACCGCATTGGCAAAAATGACATCTTTGATATCATTATTGCCATGAACATTTCCATCCTTGCGCTTGACGGCGTCTTCGACACCGGACTGGCCACCATGCTCGACGTTTTCGGCACGGCCAACGAACTGGCTGGGATGCTGGCATCGCCGCCCGGCCATTTCGCCACGACCGTTGTCGGGGTGAGCGACGCGGTCCACACGGGGCAAGGCCTTCAGGTGCCGGTCATCTCTATGGGCACCGAGCCGACCCCCGATTGGCTGGTGATCCCGGCGATCGGCCAGAAGATGCCAGGCCCGCTTGGCGACGCGCTGAAGCGAAGCGACGTCGCCGAGGCGACCAAGGCGTTGCGCGCTACCGCCGAAGCCGGCACGCGCATCGGCGCTGCCTGCATCGGCACTTTCATCCTCGCGGAGACCGGCCTGCTCGACCGCCGGCCTTCAACCACGACCTGGTGGCTGGCGCCGATGTTCCGGCAACGTTACCCGCAAGTGCGGCTCGACGCCTCGCGCATGCTGATCAATGATGGCCAGTTCGCAACCGCCGGTGCGGCGCTCGGCCATATCGACCTCGCTTTGATGGTGATCCGTCAGACCAGTCCCGAGCTCGCCGCGCTGACTGCGAAATACCTCATCGTCGACAGCCGGCCGTTGCAATCGGCCTATGCGATCTCCGACCACCTCGCCCATTCGAACCCGCTGGTCGAACGTTTCGAGCGCTGGGCGCGCGGCCATCTTGCCGCCGGTTTCAACCTCGACGAAGCAGCCACGGCACTGGGTGCCAGCAAGCGGACGCTGTCGCGGCGGGTCAACGACGTGCTTGGCAAGACGCCGCTGTCCTATTTCCAGGATCTGCGCGTCGAGCAGGCTGTGCATTTGTTGAAGACCACATCCGATAGCGTCGAGGAGATCGCCGCCAAAGTCGGCTATGGCGACGGGGTGACGTTGCGCAATCTGTTGCGCCGGCGGCTGCGCAAGGGCGTGCGCGAAATCCGCGCTGCAAACTGATCCATTCTGGCAATTCTCCCCTCCCGCGCGACCCGAATCCGCCTATAGTGCGCCCATGCCAATCCGCCAGCTTTCCGAAACGATGATCAACCAGATCGCCGCCGGCGAAGTCATCGAGCGTCCGGCAAGCGTGGTCAAGGAACTGGTCGAGAACGCGCTCGATGCCGGCGCATCGCGCGTCGAAATCGTCACATCGGGCGGCGGGCTGAACCTGATCCGCGTTACCGATGACGGTTCGGGCATTCCCGAGCCGGAACTGGCGCTGGCGATCGCCCGCCACTGCACCTCCAAGCTCGTCGAGGATATCAACGACATCCGCTCGCTCGGCTTTCGCGGCGAGGCGCTGCCGTCGATCGGCTCGGTGTCGCGGCTGTCGATCCGCTCACGCACGGCGAGTGGCGACAGCGCCGCCGAGATCGGCATCGAGGGCGGCCGCATCTTGCCCGTCCGGCCGGCGGCCGCCAACCGCGGCACCACGGTCGAGGTGCGCGACCTGTTCTTCGCCACGCCGGCACGGCTGAAATTCATGAAGGGCGAGCGGGCCGAAAGCTCGGCAACCAGCGACGTCGTCAAGCGCATCGCCATTGCCTTCCCGGCCGTGCGGTTCACATTGGCCGGCACGGATCGCTCGACACTGGAATTGCCGGCGACCGACGACAGTCCGGAAGGCAGCCTGCGTCGCGTCGCCCAGGTGATGGGGGCCGAGTTTCCCGACAATTCGATTGCCATCGACGCGATGCGCGAAGGCGTGCACCTGACCGGCCATGTGTCGATACCGTCCTTCACCCGCGCCAACGCGCTGCAGCAATATGCCTATGTCAACGGCCGGCCGGTGCGCGACAAGCTGATCGCTGGCGCCATTCGCGGCGCCTTCGCCGATGTCCTGCCGCGCGACCGCCACGCGGTGACGGTGCTGTTTCTCTCGCTCGATCCGGCCATCGTCGACGTCAATGTCCACCCGGCCAAGGCCGATGTGCGCTTCCGCGATCCGGGCCTGGTGCGCGGGCTGATCGTCGGCGCCATCCGGCAGGCATTGGCCGATGCCGGCATCCGTTCAGCCACCACGGGCGCCGCGGGCATGATGGCAGCGTTCCGGCCAGGTGCGGCATCCTACGGTCACGGCGGCCCGGCCAATGGCCATCGCAGCTACGACGCGGCCTATCGCGCGTCCGGCTCCGCCGGTTTCGACCCCTCGCGCTCGCCGCAGCGGCCGCACGACATGCAATTCGAAGGCGCGGACTTTGTACGCGCCGGCGGCAGGAATGGCGGCTTTGGTGAGCCCGACCAGGCGGCGTTCGATGCCAGCTCGCTGGCCAGCGCCGATGCGCGCGCCAGTCAGGATATGCCGGCGGAGACGCTGCTTGGCGCGGTGCTGGGTGCGGCGCGCGCCCAGGTACACGAGAACTATATCGTCGCCCAGACCAGGGATTCGCTCGTCATCGTCGACCAGCACGCTGCGCATGAGCGGCTAGTCTATGAGGCGCTGAAGAACGCCCTACATTCGCGCCCCGTGCCTTCGCAGATGCTGCTTCTGCCTGAAATCATCGATCTGCCGGAAGAGGACGCCGAGCGGCTCGCAATGCATTCCGAAACGCTCGCCCGCTTCGGCCTTGGCATCGAGCGTTTCGGCCCGGGCGCCGTCGCGGTGCGCGAGACGCCGTCGATGCTGGGCGAGACCAATGTCCAGCAATTGGTGCGAGACCTCGCCGACGAGATCGCCGACAATGACACGGTCGAAACGCTGAAAGAGCGGCTGGACAAGATCGCTGCCACCATGGCCTGCCACGGTTCGGTGCGCTCCGGGCGCCTGCTCAAGGCCGAGGAGATGAACGCGCTGCTGCGCCAGATGGAAGCGACGCCAGGGTCCGGCACCTGCAACCATGGCCGCCCGACCTATATCGAATTGAAGCTCGCCGATATCGAGCGGCTGTTCGGGCGGCGGTAAGCCTGTGGGCGGTCAGTCAACTATCCAGTTCCGGTTCGAAGCCGAGGTGATCCACTGGAGAGGCCCTTCGCCATACTTCTTCATGCCAATCCCCGAGTCCCGTGGCGAAGAGATCAAAAAGGTCGCGAAGTTAGCGACCTACGGCTGGGGGGTGATACCGGTCGAGGCGACCATTGACGGCTTCATGTTCGGCACATCGCTGTTTCCCAAGCAGGGAAGTTATCTTTTGCCCTTGAAGGATGCCGTCCGGCGCAAATGCAATCTGACGGCAGGCGATTCGATTTCCGCTTCCATCACAATCCACCTTCGTGGACGATAACGACGCGCGCCGTGGGCGATCATGTTGACAGGCGACGCCTCACTTCCTCAGGCGATACTTTTTGGTCTTGCGGTCAAAGACATAGTCCTCCTCATATCCAGCGCGGCCATCGTAGAAATTCACGGATATGATGTCCTTGCCTCGCTCAACACTCTTCTGCACATTCTCGTAGATGGCTGTCATCAGCATGCCCGCATTGCAGAGGTCGCCGCCGAATTTGATGGTCTGCACGGCCTTCTTCCGTTTCTTGTTGATGACCTGCATTTTCGTCATGCAGATTCCGGCGTCGCTTTTGGTGTAGATCCCGGCAAACCGGTCGGTGGCCGTCTGCGCCCAAAAGGGAATCTCGACGTTTCCCTCGATCCTCCCCTCCCCGGTGTCGTCGAAGCCTGCAACCTTCCTGAGATTGACCGGAAATTTGTCAGTTCCCTTGCTCCAGCTTCCCGTCAGATTGCCGTCGCCGAGTTCGACGGAAAACGGGCATCCAGTGGTGTCGAGGCCCGTTTTTTTGCCCATGACGATGACGCGCTGAAACTCCTTGTCATTGGCAATCTCGCAAAGCGCGAGGCTGGTGCCGCTGACTTTGCCGTAGAGCGGGATCGGGGTTTGCTTGTCGTCAAGGAAGTAGCTGCCCTCGAGCGTGAGGCCGCTGCCGAACGTATACGTTTGCAAGGAGAGATGGACGGGGTTGGGACCGATCGAACCTTCGTAGTTTTCCACGTGATACCAACCCGCCGTGGCTTTGCCGCTTAACAGCAACAAGCAGAAAACGGCTGATACGAATTGCCTGACCATCCCGCTTCCCGGTGAATTCACCTCACCATAGCCAGCCGGTGGGGCCATGTCTGCACCGCAGCGACGGTCGGTTGCCCAGTTGAGCACGCGCCGTGAAACTCCGGCGCGGCTCTCGCTTTGATTCGGGAAAGACGTCCAACCTTCTGTTTTACCGCTTCAAATTCACCACGATGACGCCGCCCAGCGCCAGCGCGCCGCCGAGGATGCCGAGCAGCGTCGGCACTTCGCCCAGCCAGAAGAAGCCGATCAGGGCGGACATCGGCGAAACCAAATAGAGGAAATTCGAGGCGCGCGCTGCCGGCAGGCGCGACAAGGCCGTCGCCCAGGCGGCGTAGGCGATCAGGCTCGGCACGATGCCGAGAAAGATCACGGCGCCGAGGCCGGCGGTGTTGGCGACCGCTGCCTGTGCAAAGCCGCTTGGCAGAAACGGCGACAGGCAAAGTGCGCCAAGGATCATATTCGAGGCCGAGATGGTAAGCGGATGATGACGGACAAAGAGCGGCTTCTGCACGATGGTGTTGACAGCCGAGCACAGCGCGGAGCCTAGAACCAACAGCGCACCGGCATTGAAGTGCAGGCCATTGCCGTCGGCCACGGCGATGATGCCGATGCCGGCGAAGGAAATGGCCGTGCCAAACCAGGCCCAGCTTGAGAAGCGCTCGCCGAGCAATGCCATTGCCATGATGGCGGTGAAGATCGGGCTGACATTGATGATGAAGCCGGCGGCACCGGCCGAGACGGTCAGTTCGCCGAAATTGAGCATGACGGTGTAGAGCGCGACGAAAATTGCCCCGCCAAAGACGAGGCGCCACACCTCCTCGAGCCTGGGCAGCGCCGGGCGCTTGACGGCAAGGAAGATCGCAGCCGGCACCGCGGCGATGCCAAAGCGCAGGGCGCCCAGTTCCAGCGGCCCGAAGGCCGCGAGGCCGGCACGGATCGCCGGAAAGGCGGAGGCCCAGCCGACCACAGTCAGCGCCACGGCGATGGCGGACGTGGTGTCCATGCGCTGTGTCTGATTCAACGTGCCCGTCATCGCGCTCATCTCACTGTCCTCGTGTTCTTCCGTCCTGAAAGCCACAAAACGCCTTTTTCCGCCTGTTGACAAACGACCAAATCGAGGATCACCTGTGACTATGGATCACAGCTCGGACACAATGGTGCCGCTCGAAACGCTGCGCGCCTTCGACGCGGCGGCACGCACAGGCAGCTTTTCGGCGGCCGCCGAAAAACTCAACATCACCCATGGCGCCGTCAGCCGGCAGATCGCCAAGCTCGAGGACTGGCTCGGGCTGAAAGTGTTCGATCGCGGCGCGCGCGGCGTCTCGCTGACGATCGAAGGCAACCGGCTGCATCTGCGCACCGCGGAAGCCTTCGCACTGATATCAAGCCATTCCGACCGCTGGGTCGAGCCGCGCGGCACGGCGGTGGTGCGGCTGACCTCGATCCCCTCGGTCAGCGGGCTGTGGCTGATGCCGCGCATGGCGACACTGGAGAACAATCCCACCAAGCTGCGCATCGTGCTCGATGTCGACATCCGCCAGGCCGACCTTGCCGATGAAGGCATCGACCTGTCGATCCGCTGCGGCCGTGGTGGCATTCCCGGCCGCATTTCGGTGCAACTGTTCGAAGAGCATGTCTTCCCCGTCGCCTCACCGGAACTCGCTCGCGAAATCGGCCGCGGTGACCCGGCCCGGCTGCTTAAATTTCCGCTGATCAACGATTCCGACGCGTCCGGCTGGCGTGCCTGGTTCGCGGCACAAGGCATGGACTACCGCCCACGCCCGCAGGATCGGCGATTCGAGGACTACAATCTGGTGCTGGATGCTGCCGCCTATGGGCTCGGCATCGCGCTGGCGCGTCCACCGTTGACCGGGCATCAGCTGCAGTCGGGCCGCATTGCCGCGGTCGACGAGCGCACCGCGCTCAATCCGGTGTCCTATTGGCTCGACCGGCCGCTGGGACGGCCACGCACGGCCGCCGCCGACCTCGCCCGCCGCATCGCGCATCAGGCCGGATTGGCTCCGGACAAGATCAAAGCGTTCATCGAGGCCGAGCGATAGGTCTGCTGGCCTATCCCGTCAGCCGATTCGGACGTCAACGAAGCAAAAGCAGAACGAACCCGATGATCATGGTTGCCAACAAACCGGTCATGATCGAGACAAAGCCGATCCTCACCAGCAGGCCCTCAGGGTTGGATGCCGCAGCGTGGGATTGATTGGCAGGCCTTTGCCGTCCGGCCGGGGTATTCAGAGCGGGATTGCTGCGCGAGACGGGGGCTGGCGGCGGAATGAACGACAGCAATGAGACCCCCGCAGCCCTGGCCGGTGCGTTGTCATTGGCTGTTGCCGAAGGTGGCATGAAGCTTCGCTGCGTTTCGGGTTCTGGCGCTGCCTTTCTCGTCACGACATCAGCCAGCACCGCCTCATCCCTCGCGTCGAGCTGGGCCTGATAAGCCTCGACGATGCCGGAAGAAGCAATCTGCTGCGATTTGACGGCCATGGGCGCTGCGGGCATCGCCAACAAAGCGGGCGCCGTGCGTTGAGCGAGCAGGGAAGGCGCGGCGGGCTGGACCAGTTCCCTGACCAGCACCGTCCTGACCGGATCGGCTTTCGCCAACGGCACGGGTTGCGGCGTCATTGCCTCCTTGAGCAAGGAGGCCAGGCGGGCGGAAGAAATATCCATCATGCCCCCGATTAAAGCGCTTTTCGCACCTGTCCTAGTGCCTCAGCATTGTCCGAGGCTTGTCACATGCTTGACCCGGCCGCAGATTTGTGGCGATGAAATCTGTATGACACTTGGCACCACCGAATGATGAACCGTTTCGAAGGCCCGGGCGGCAAGGAAGCCCGCATCCGCTATCTCGATGGCGATTTCCAGGTCACGAGCCCCGGCTCGTTCGTGCGCTGCGCCGTGACCGGAGAAAACATCCCCTTGGACGAGCTGAAATACTGGAGCGTTGCCAGGCAGGAGCCCTACGTCAACGCCACCGCATCGCTGCGCCGTGAAATCGAGATGCATCCGGAGCTGCGCAAGCGGAGCTAACTCTTCAGCTTGCGCTGACGCCAGGCATCCAACGTCTCGTGGATGATGCGTTTCGGCACATTGTCGAGTTCGAAAACCGTGTCGATTTCGAGTACCTCAAGTCCGTCGAGAAAATCCTGCGAAGCGCCGTGGCGCAACCGGGCAGCGTCCTTGGCCGTGGTGATGAGCCCGAGATCTTCGGCGCGCGCCGTCGTCGCCAGTTCTGCGAGTTCGTCCTCGGCGTAGAAATGATGGTCCGGAAAAGGCCTGGAGAGAACCACCTCACCGCCAGCCTCGCGCACAGTGTCGAAGAATTTGTCGGGATGGCCGATGCCGGCGAAGGCGAGAAACCGCCTGCCGGCAAGCCCCGCCTTCCTGCTTGGCTCCGTATGAGCCTCGAAGATCGGCCGGCCGGCGCGCGCCGCCTGGCGCACCACGGCGTCGGCCGCAGTGCCCTCGCCCATCTTCAACAACCCGCTGGTGAAGACCAGCTGGTCGACGATTTTGGCCCGGAGCGGGCCGCCCGGAATGACGCGGCCATTGCCGATGCCGTAGCGGGCGTCGACGACGACCAGCGCGTAGTCGATATGGATGCGCGCGCTCTGAAAGCCATCATCCATGATCAGGAAGTCGCAGCCGTGCTTTTCCAGCAGCAGCCGGGCGCCGGCGGCGCGGTTCGGTGTCACCGCGACGGGGGCGTGCTCGGCCAAAAGCAGCGGCTCGTCGCCGACATGCCTGGCGCTGTCGTGGTGGGAATCGACAACATGCGGCTCGGCGAACGAGCCGCCATGGCCGCGCGACAGGAAACCGGGTTTGAGATGCAGGCGCTTGGCCTGTTCGGCAAGCGCGATGGCGACCGGCGTCTTGCCGGTGCCGCCAACGGTTAAATTGCCGATGCACAGGACCGGCGCCTCGATCTTCTCGCGCCGAGCCCGCCGCATGCCGCGTCCGGCAACAAGTGCGTACACGGCCGACAGCGGTGACAGCGCCAGGACTTTCCAGTCCGGCTCTTCCCACCAGAATGGTGGTGCTTCGGAGGCCACGCTAGCGCCCGTTGGCGCCCTTCAGGCGCGACTTGACGACCAGTGGCTGGATGTAGGGTTCGAGCGATTTCAGCGTGCGCGCCAGCGCGCCGCGCATTTCATCGACGGTCGCGATCCCCGCCGCCATCATCTTGTGACGCGCCACTTCGTTGGTCAAAAGGAAGTTGACGGCGCCGGCCAGCATGTCGCGATCGCGCACCAGCTTGGCGCCACCGCTGTCGATCAGGCGCTGATAGGCTTCGCGGAAATTCTGCACATTGCGCCCGGCGAGAACCGCCGTGTCGAGCATGGCCGGCTCGAGCGGATTCTGGCCGCCCTCGGAGGTCAGCGAGCGGCCGACGAAGGCGATTTCGGTCAACCGGAGATAGAGCCCCATCTCGCCGATCGTATCGCCGAGCAGGATATCGGTGTCAGGCCCGATGCGGTCGCCCTTGCTGCGCCGCGCGACCTTCAGCCCCATGCCGGAAATCTGCGCGGCGAGGGCCTCGGCGCGATCGGGGTGGCGCGGAACGACGATCGTCAGCAGGCCGTGGTGACGCTTGTGCAGCGTTGCGTGGACTTCCGCCGCGACCACTTCCTCACCGTCGTGGGTCGAGATCGCGGCCCAGGTCGGTCGGCCGCCGATCTGCCGCTGCAAGGTGGCCAGCGCCCGTTGGTCGACCGGCGGCGGATTGGTATCGACCTTGAGGTTTCCGGACACCGTGACCGGCCGGGCACCGAGCGCGCGAAAGCGCTCACCGTCGATATCGGACTGGGCAACGACATGGGCAAGGTTCTCGAACAGCGCCTCGGCGATGTTGGCGCGCTTCTTCCACGAGGTGAACGAGCGGTCGGACAGCCTGCCATTGACCAAAACCTGCGGCACGTGACGCGCGCCAAGCTCGAGGATGGTCATCGGCCAGATCTCGGATTCGGCGATGATCGCCAGGTCCGGGCGCCAGTGATCAAGGAACCGGCTCACCGCCGGCTTCAGGTCGAGCGGCACATATTGGTGGATGATGCGGTCGCCGAGTCGCTCATCGGCAACCTGGGCCGATGTCACGGTGCCGGTCGTCAGCACGATGTTGACGCCATAGTCGAGAATGCTTTCGACCAACGGCACAACGGCTATGGTCTCGCCGACGCTTGCGGCATGGATCCAGATCACCGGTCCTTCGGGGCGCGGGCGGCCGGCGACGCCATAGCGCTCGCGGCGGCGGTTGCGGTCTTCCTTGCCGCGCGAGGTGCGCCAGGCGACATAGGGTCCGACCAGCGGATAGGCAGCGGCACCGGCAAAACGGTATGCCGACAGCATGGCGCGCGCCCAGCGACCGCTCATCGCCGGCCGTCCACGAGACGGTAGGCCTCGGCCGTCGCGGCATTGAGAGCGATGGTGACTTCCTGGCGCTTGCGCTCCATTTCGGCGTCATCGGCGTCCGCCGCTACAAAGATCGGCGCCCCGATGGTCACGGCGGAGCGGCCGAACGGCAGGTTGATGGTGGTCTTGTCCCAGCTCTTTTCCAGCACCTTGCGGCGGCTGGTGGCGATGGCGACCGGCAGGAGCGGTCGGCCCGAGAGGCGCGCCAGGAGAACGATACCGAGCCCTGCGTCGCGCGGCGTGCCGTGCGGGATATCTGCGATCATGGCAACGTTCTTGCCTGCGGTGAGCGACTTTTTGAGGGCGATGAGGGCCTTGGCCCCGCCTTTGTCGAGATGCCTGGCATTGTCGCGTCCACCGGAACCCCGCACCGCCTCGATGCCGAATTTCTCCAGCATCAAAGCGTTCAGCTCGGCATCGGCGCTGCGCGACACCATGGCGACCAGCGGTTTCCGCTTGGGATAATAGGCCGGCGTCAAAAGATGCTGGCCGTGCCAAAGAGCAATGATACCGGGCTCGAACTCGGCGTAGGCGCCGCCTGAAAAGCGGGCCGATCCAGCGACCAGGGGGCTGGTCAGGCGAACCAGCCGCACGAATTGCGCGAGCAGGCTGGCAATGACGTTCTTGACGAATCGCGACTGCGCGAGCGGTTCGCGTATCTTGCGCCAGAAGGCCTTGGTCGCGCGGCTGCCGCCCCTGCCCGTGGGCGTGGCGTCGCTGGCTGGCCCTTTCGCCAGGTCATGCTCCACCGAATTCAACCGACGACCTTGCTGTCGGGATCCAGCAGACGGTGCAGGTGAACGACGAAATAACGCATATGGGCATTGTCCACGCTGGCTTGCGCCTTGGCTTTCCACGCCGTGTGCGCGGATTGATAGTCCGGATAGACGCCAACAATGTCGAGCGCATCGAGATCGCGGAACTCGGTGCTGCCAAGCTTCTTCAGTTCGCCGCCGAACACCAGATGCAAAAGCTGTTTCTTTCCGTCTTCCGCGGCCATGTCGGTCCTTCACATATTGTGAGTTTGTGACAGGTCTAGACCAAAGCCGCCGACTTTGGAACCTGCGAATATGCTTTCACAGACCGGCGATGACATCGACGAGCACCGTCAACAGCTCACCGCTGCCGGCGGCGAGCGCGCCGTGGCGGGTCACCTCGCCGGCATAGAGCGGCGCGCGGCCATGCGGGTCTAGCAACTGGCCGCCGGCCTCGCGCAGGATGAGATCGGCGGCGGCGATGTCCCAGTCATGTGCGTTCGGCTTGACGAAGGTGGCGTCGAGCGTGGCGTTGGCGATCATTGCCAGGCGGTAGGCCAGCGAGGGGCTGTAGGGCGCCCGTGTCAGCCGTTTCTGCCAGTTGGCCGGCACGAGGTCGATCAGTTGCTTCAGTCCAGAAATCTCGGCCTTGTCGCCAAGCGTGCGCACCGCGATGCGCTTGCCGTTGCGGAACGCACCCTGGCCGGGCAGCGCCCAAAAGGTCTCGTCCATCGCCGGGCATTCGAGCACGCCGGCGAGCGTGCGGCCTTGTTCGACGACGGCGACGCTGACGCACCAGGTGCGCTGTCCCTCGAGAAAGCCGCGTGTGCCGTCTATCGGATCGACGACAAAGGTGCGGCGCGCCGAAAGCCGCGCCGGATCGTCGACCGTTTCTTCCGACAGCCAGCCATAGTCCGGCCGCGCCGCCAGCAGGGTCTGGCGCAGATAGGCGTCGGCCGCATGGTCGGCTTCGCTGACCGGCGAGGTACCGCCCTTCATCCAGACTTGCGGGCTGTTGCCGAAGTAACGCATGGCGATGAGACCCGCCTCGCGGGCGGCGTCGCGCAGCAGCGGCAGATCCCCGATGGCGCCCGAAGGGGCACCGGCAGTGGTCAGTTCATGCTCCGGCAAGGGTCATGCCTTCGATCAGGAGCGTCGGTGCGGCGGTGCCGAAATTGCGGTCGAGGTCGTTGGCCGGCACCATGTTGAGGAACATCGTCTTCAGGTTCGAGGCGATGGTGACTTCTGCGACCGGATAGGCAAGCTCGCCATTCTCGATCCAGAAGCCGGAGGCGCCGCGGCTGTATTCGCCGGTCAACATGTCGACGCCCTGACCGAACACTTCGGTGACGTAGAAGCCGGTCTTGAGCGACTTGATCAGGTCCTCCGGCGAGCGGTCGCCCGGCTCGATGGCGAGATTGGTGGAGGACGGCGAAACGGAGGAGCCGCTGCGCGATCCGCGCCCATTGGTGATCAATCCCAGCTCCCTTGCGGCCGAGGTCGACAGGAACCAATGGTTGAGCACACCCTTTTCGACCATCAGAAGCTTCTCGCCCTCGATGCCCTCGCCGTCGAACGGGCGCGTGGCCTGGCCACGCGGCCTGAGCGGTTCGTCGGTGACCGTGATCGCGGATGCAGCCACCTGCTTGCCCATCATGTCGCGCAGAAACGAGGTCTTGCGCGCGACGGACGCGCCATTGATGGCGCCGGCAATATGGCCGGCGATGCCGCGCGCCACGCGCGGATCGAAGACCACGTCGATCGGCCCGGTCGCCGCCTTGCGCGCGCCGATGCGGCGCACCGCGCGTTCGCCGGCCTTGCGGCCGATATCCTGCGGCGCATCGAGATCGACAAAGTGCCGGCGAGAGGAGAATTCATAGTCCCGCTCCATGCCGGTACCCTCGCCGGCGATGACGCTGGCGGAACGCGAAAAACCCGAACCGACATAATGGCCGAGGAAGCCGTGCGAGGTGGCCAGCACCATCCCGCCCAGCCCGGCACTGGCGCCGCTGCCGGCCGAATTGGTTACGCCCTTGACGGCAAGTGCCGCCGCTTCCGCCGCAAGGGCTGCTTCCTTCAACTGGTCGGCCGACACTCCGGTGCCATCGAACAGGTCGAGATCGCGCGTTTGCCTTGCCAGCAGCGCTGGATCGGCCAGACCCTGATAGGGATCCTCAGGCGAGACTTTCGCCATGGCAACGGCGCGCTCGGCGAGCATCGCCGGGTCGGACGCAGCGGTGGCTGAGACGCTCGCCACCTTCTGGCCGACGAAGACGCGCAGCGAAACGTCCTCGGCCTCCGACGATTCGGTGGCCTCGACCTTGCCGAGCCGAACCGACACGGTGGTGGAACGGCCGCGCACGGCGACTGCGTCGGCCGCATCTGCGCCGGCCTTTTTGGCGGCCTCGACCAGCGCCGCGACGCGGTCGGTCAGTTTTGCAGCGTCTGAAGTGTCGGCCATGCCTGTAATCCTGCTTGTCGCGGCCAGCTTGCGGCCGCGCCCACCATCTATTGTTCCGGTCCGGCTTGTGCAATGGCACAGGCTTCAATCAAAATGCATCGCTACACGGTTCCTACCCAGAACCCTGTGACGCAAAATCAGTCCGCAGCCTGCACGGAGCATCCTCGATGACGCCTTTCCATCTCGCCTTCCCGGTCCGTGATCTCGATGAAACCCGCACTTTCTATGGCGAGGTGCTGGGCTGCGCGATCGGCCGTTCGTCGGCGACCTGGGTCGATTTCGATCTTTACGGCCACCAGATGTCGGCGCATTTGCGGCCGCAGGCCGCGCAAGCCGCCAGCGACGGCAAGGTCGACGGCATTCTGGTGCCAATCCCGCATTTCGGCGCCGTGCTGCTGATGGACGACTGGCAGCGCCTGGCGACGCGGCTGGAAGCGTGCGACGATATCGACTGGCTGGAACGGCCAATGGTGCGCTTCAAGGGCGAGCCGGGCGAACAGGCGACGCTGTTCATCCGCGACCCCTCCGGCAACGCTTTGGAATTCAAAGGCTTTCGATCGCTGGAGCAGGTTTTCGCGCATTGAGGTGAGAAGGCCGGCCGCAGGCGTGCGGTTCAGGTTGCCGCGACCGGTGTCCAGATGACATCCTCGATCTTCTGGGCGCCGGTCGCCAGCATCACCAGCCGGTCGAAGCCGAGCGCGATGCCGCTGGCCTGCGGCATGATGGCCAGCGCCGCGAGAAAATCCTCGTCCAGTGGATAGCGTTCGCCATAGACGCGCTCTTTCTCGTCCATCTCGAGGATGAAGCGCCGGCGCTGCTCGGCGGCATCGGTCAGTTCGCCAAAGCCGTTGGCGAGTTCGACGCCGCAACAATAGAGTTCGAAGCGTTCGGCGACGCGTGGGTCACGCGGGCTCGGCCGGGCGAGTGCGGCCTCGGCGACCGGATATTCACACAGGATGGTGGCGCGGCCGAAGCCCAGATGGGGCTCGATCTTTTCCACCATCACCCGACTGAACAGGTCGGCCCAGCTGTCGTCGGTCGCCGTGCGCAGGCCTGCGCGGGTCAAGGCGGCATACAACGCGTCCCGGTCGGTGCCGCCATCGGCGGCGACCGTGGCCAGGAGATCGATGCCGGAATAGTGGGTGAAGGCATCGGCCACCGTCAGCCGTTCCGGCTCGGCAAATGGATCGCAGTCGCGGCCACGGAAAGAAAAGCGCGTGACCCCTGCCCTTGTCGCCGCCAGCGCCAGCAGATCGGCGCAATCGCGCATCAGGCTCTCATAGGTCTCCCCCACCCGGTACCATTCGAGCATGGTGAATTCGGGATGGTGCAAGGGGCCGCGCTCGCGGTTGCGGTAGACCGGCCCGAGGCTGAAAATCCTGACTTCACCGGCAGCGAGCAGCTTCTTGCAGGCGAATTCCGGCGAGGTGTGGAGATAAAGCGGCGAACGCGCGCCATCCGGCCCGACCGCTTCCGTGACGAAAGCCGCCAGATGCGCCTCATTGCCGGGCGAGACCTGCAGGGCCGCCGTTTCCACCTCGATGAAATCTTGGGCCACGAACCAGTCACGCAGGGCAGCTGTCAGGCCATTGCGCAGCAGCAGTCGCGGGCGGCGGTCGGCATGGACATGCGGCGTCCACCAGGGCGAAGCGGCGGTCATCGGCGGATTGAAGGCGTGCTGGCGCGCGCCATGTCAGTTTGCAGTGAGGGCTGGCGGTTCGCGCCAAGATGCGCTACCAGCGCCGCACAAGCCGGCAAACGCCCGTCAACTCTCGTAGGATTTAAAACCGTGGTGAAAGTCATCGCCAGTTCGCTCCGCAAAGGCAATGTCGTCGACAAGGACGGCAAGCTTTATGTGATCCTCTTTGCCGAAAACATCCACCCAGGCAAGGGCACGCCGGTGACGCAGCTCGACATGCGCCGCATCGGCGACGGGGTGAAGGTTTCGGAGCGCTACCGCACCACCGAACAGGTTGAGCGCGCCTATGTCGAAGAGCGCGAGCACACCTTCCTTTACGCCGACGGCGAAGGCTATCACTTCATGAACCCGGAAACCTACGACCAGGTGGCGGTGACGGAAGCCGTGGTCGGCGACGCAGCCCCCTATCTGCAGGAAGGCATGCCGGTGCAGGTCTCGCAGTTCAACGGCATCGCGATCGCTCTGGTGCTGCCGCAGCGCGCCACTTTCGAAGTGGTCGAGACCGAGCCGACGACCAAGGGCCAGACGGCATCGTCCTCCTATAAGCCGGCCGTGCTTTCCAACGGCGTGCGCACCACAGTGCCGCCGCACATCGCGCCCGGTACCCGCGTGGTGGTGATGACGGCCGATGGGGCTTATGTGGAGCGGGCGAAGGACTGACGCAGGTCGTCACGAGCATCTCACTCGCCAGCCGACCTCGACCATATAATCAGTCCAGCTATGCGATGCGGCGTTCCAGCCCACTTCGCCCTTCGGCGATGGACGCCACGATGTAAGCGGCGTCCTGGCCGACGCCTGAGAACCGCCCCGAACCCCAGGTCCACAGCCATGGCAGGCCGAGGAAATAGAGGTTGGGTGCGCGTTTCGAAACGCCGCGCCAATGGTCGGGATAGCCGCTGTCGTCGAGCGCCGGCACATCGAGCCAGCCATAGTCGGTCGAAAACCCCGTCGCCCAGACCACGGTGCGGATATTTTCCTGTTCGAGGTCAATGGCAAGCGGCGTTTCGTTAGGCGTCCATACCGGCACATATGGCGCCTCGACCGGCGCGTCGATACCGTGTTCGGCGATCCATTTGTCGATTTCGTTCTTGATCCGAGCCGAGGTCGCGTCGGCATTGTCGAGATTGGCGGCCAGATTGTCCTCGAAACCGATTTTGGCCCCACTGATGTCCTTGAGGCGGCCATGGAGCGCCATGCCTTCGGAGGCGAACCGCCTGAGATCGATCTCGCGGCCGCCATCGCGGCCGGTCATGTAGTGATTGGCCTTGCGCCGCACGCCTTCCCTTTGCGGGTGGTCGTCGACCGTGAGCGCATAATGTCCCATATCCACCAGCCAGGACGTGACGTCGCGGCCACGGTAGTTGCGCGGCGCACGCGGCGCGCTACCGACCGCTAGATGCACTTTCTTGCCTTCGAGATGCAGATCCTCGGCGATCTGGCAGCCGGATTGGCCAGTGCCGATGACCAGCACCGTGCCGTCGCCGGTCTGACGCGCATTGCGGTAGGTGGAGGAATGAAGCTGCAGAATGTCCGCCGGCAGCTGTCCGCCCGAGCGCGGAATCTTGGGCCTGTGATAGCCGCCGGTGGCGACGATGACGAAATCGGCGGTGCAGGACCCTTCATCGGTCTCGACCGCATAGGCAGAGCCCTGGCGTTTGACCGAGCGGACGCCACATTGCTCGCGCAACGGCGGATCGAAGCGGGCGCGATAGGCCTGGATATACGCGATGATCTCGTCGCGCAGCATGAAACCGTCCGGGTCTGTTCCGGCAAATTCTCGGTCATAGGAAAAACCCGGCAGCGTGCATTGCCAGTTGGGCGTCACCAGGCAGAACGCGTCCCAACGTTGGTTCAACCAATTGGTCGCAACCCTGTCCTTCTCGAACACGACATGATCGATGCCGCGCTGTTTCAGACACCAGCTTGCCGAAAGCCCGGCCTGGCTGCCGCCAATCACGACCACGGTATGATGTTCGATCGCCACGCAAGTCCCTTTCCGCTCGTCATCATTCCATCGACAGGATTTCGACCGCGCCCGATGGCTGAAGCGCGGCCTTTGATTGCAGTGCCTTGAGCTGCGCTGCGGCGCGAGAGCACGGAGCGCCGTAGCGAGCCTCGACGCGACGGCTCGCCGCCGACAGCGCCGCTTCGCTGACCGCAAGGAAATTTGCCAGTGGATGGACATCGCCGGCGGCGAGATGTTCCCGAACCACGGTGGAGGGCGAGTAACAGAGGTCCTCGCTGCCGTCCGGCCAGCGTATCCTGAAGCGAACCTCAGGCATGTTCGGCCTCTTTTGTCGGTGCCGATGGCGCACAGCCGATCAGTGGCTCGGCATGGATATCCCGCACGACGGCACGTCCAGAGGATGAGCGGATCGAAACGGCACCGGACCCATCGATGTCGCCGATGACGGCGGCGGCGATGTCACGGGCCGTGAAAGCCGAGCAGATTTCCGCGGCGGCCGAGGGCTTGGCGGCCAGCAGATAGCCGAAGCTCGGGAAGGTGGTCAGCCAGCGCTCGATATTGGCGCCGGCCGGCATCGGCAGTGCCTCCAGATCGATGTCGATACCGACGCCTGAACATTCGGCCAGCATTGCCGCGGTGCCGATGATGCCGCCCTGGCTGATGTCCTTGGCACAGACCGAAAGGCCGCTCTCCGCCAGCATCGGCAACAGGTCGAGATCGGCGCGCAGGCGTTCGGGTGGCGCCGTGCTTGCCGCGTCAAAGAACGGATAGGGGTCGTGGTATTTGCCACGCAGGTCGATCGCCGCGACCAGAACATCGCCGGGCGACGCATCGAAACTGGTCAGCAGCGCCCTGGCGTGGCCGAGCACGGCGACCGATAGCTGCCTGCCGGCTGCATGCAGGTTCGTGTGGCCGCCGACGATCGGCACGCCATAGGCCGCTGAGGCGGCACGCATTCCGGCCAGCACCTCCGCCGCTTCGGCGACGCCGGGCGCCCACAATGCGTTGACCACCGCGAGTGGCTTGCCGCCCATGGCGGCGACATCCGACAGGTTGACCATCACCCCCGACCAACCGGCGAACCACGGCATCGCCTCAACGAAGCTGGCAATCATCCCTTCGCAGGCGAACAGGCTCCAGCCGTCGCCGCAGGGTATTGCCGCCGTATCGTCGCCGACGGCAATCGCCGAGGCGCCGCCGATGCCGAGTGCCTCTACGGCATGCGCGATATCGGTCTTGCCGGTCACACCCGGACTTCGCGCCAGCCTCTCAGCCAACGCGGCGATGTCGTCGCCCGCGCTCATGCGATCTCGGCCGTGCGGGTAACGAAGCCGGTCGCGCCGTCGAGGATCGGCGGATAGAAGGAAAGATCGGCTTGCATGTGATGGTGCGGATGACCGTGAAAACTGGTCTCGCCGAGCGATGTCCAGTGCAGCCGCTGGAACAAGAGAACATTGCGGCTCTGCACATTGGCCAGGAACCGCGTCGCGCCTTGGGCATGGGCCGAGGAGACAGCGAGGCGGATGAGCGAAGTGCCAAGTCCCGCCTGGCGGCGGTATTCCTTGCATACCGCCAGCCGCGACCCCCACCATTCGCCCGGCGCGTCGCCGCTGTGGATGCGCACGGTGCCGACCACCTCGTCGTCCCAGCCGCACTGGTCGGAGAGCGCGACGATCGTCACCGCCCGGTCGTCGATGGCGTCGCGGTCGTCGCCGTCGAAAATGCCTTGTTCGTCGCAGAACACCGCGCGGCGCAGGCGGGCAGCCCCTTCGCGCTCCCATGGCCAGATGGCGAACTTCACCCGGTGCTGCGGCGAAATGTAGGGCTGGACTGGTTCGAACATCATGGCCTCAGCTCCTCATAGGCGGACAGGGCCGAACAGGCGCCGCAACGGCCGCAGCCGGCCTTGATGGTGTCGCGCGTCATGCCGGCGGCGGCCAGCATCGCGCCGAGCGGCTTCAGCACGCCGTGCATGAAGTCGGACGATGGTGCCTTGTGATCCTCGAGCGGGGTGCCGGAAATGGGCACGAAGGGCACGACGAATGGATAGACGCCGAGCGCAATCAAGCTCTCGCACATCGACAGAATGGCTTCACGGGTGTCGCCGAGGCCGGCCAGGATGTAGGTCGACACCTGGCCGCGGCCAAACACCGGCACCGCCGCGGCGAACGCCTCCATGTAGCGCGCCACCGGCACTTCCGCCTTGCCGGGCATGATGCGAGCACGGACGTCTGGCGTCACCGCTTCGAGATGCATGCCGAGCGCGTCGATGCCGGCCTCGCGCATGCGGGTGAACCAGGCGTCGTTATCCGGCGGCTCGCATTGCCCCTGGAGCGGCAGGTCGACGGCCGCCTTGATGGCGCGTGCGCTGTCGGTGAGCACGGCAGCACCGCGATCCGTCTTGTTCGGGGTGCCGGTGGTCATCACCATGTGCTTGACGCCATCGAGGTCGACCGCGGCCCCGGCGACTTCGGCAAGCTGCGCCGGGCTTTTGTGGGCGATGGTGCGGCCGGCGGCGAGCGACTGGCCGATGGCGCAGAACTGACAGGTCTTCTTGCGGCTTTCATAACGGATGCAGGTTTGCAGAACCGTGGTCGCCAGCACGTCCTTGCCGTGCAGGACGGCGATCTGCGAATAGGGAATGCCGTCGGCGGTCGACAGCGCATAGAAGCGCGGCTGACCGGGGAAGCGGACCTTGCCGACGGCAAGACCGTCGCGCTCGATGACACTCTCGCCGCCGGCGTTGGGCTTCAGCGCCGTATAGGGAGAACTGAAGGCCGCCGCCGTGTGCACCGGCGCCATGATCGGCCGGCCATTGACGAGCAGTGCCTTGTGGTCGGACGGACCGGCGCCGCCCCGGCGGCTCGGCGCGCCGGCGCTGGGATCAACCAGCCTTAGCCCGAAGGACTGGATCTCGTTGATCAGCATCTCCGGGCTCATCGCCGCTGTCTCGATCTTCATCTCGCAGGCTCCTTTTGGAAAGAGGCGGCCACCCGGAAGCGACCGGTTTCGGACGGGTGTCGATGGTCAGGCTGAGCAGTTCGGGCCGCGCATAGTGCCCAACCGAATCCATCATGCGCTTGCGCTTGGTGACCAGCGCCATGTCCATGTCGGCGATCAGCAGGCCTTCGCCCTCGGTCAAAGGCGGCACGACATGCGCGCCCTCGGGCGAGATGATGGCCGTGTAACAGCCGCCCGACAGCGCCTTGATCATGGTGCCGTCGGGATTGATGGCGGCCTTCTGGGCATCGGTCAGCCAGCCGGTGGCGTTGATGACGAAACTCGCCGCTTCGGCAGCATGGTGGCGGATCGCCGCCTCGATCTGATCGGCGAAAATCGGCCCGACCATTGAGCCTGGAAACTGCGCGACATGGATTTCCTCGTGCTGGGCCATCAGCGCGAAGCGGGCGAGCGGATTGTAGTGCTCCCAGCAGGCCAGAGCGCCGACCCGGCCAACCCTGGTGTCGACCACCCTCAGTCCCGAGGCATCGCCCTGCCCCCAGACCATGCGCTCATGATAGGTCGGCGTGATCTTGCGCCGCTTCAGCGCCAGCGTGCCGTCGGCGTCGAAGACGAGCTGGGTGTTGTAGAGCGTGCCGTGATCGCGCTCGTTGACGCCGACGACCACGACGATGTCATGGCCGCGGGCGGCTGCGGCAAGTTTCTCCGTCTCGACGCTCGGCACCACGACGGCCTCGTCGTAAAGTGCCAGATGCTTGGCGCCGATTTTCACCGGCGGATCGATGAAGGAGAAATAGGGGTAGTAGGGCACGAAGGTTTCCGGGAACACGACGATCCCCGCGCCCTTGCCGGCGGCGTCGGAGATAGTGTCGAGAACCTTCTCCAACGTTCCGCCGTGCCGGTCGAGGACCGGCGATATCTGTGCGGCGGCGGCGCGTACAATCCTCCTGTCGGGCCTCCTGTCAGACATCGCGATCGCCCTACACGGTCCAGGTATCGAGGATGAACGCGTTGTCCCTGCGATGCAGCAGGATCAGGTCGAGCACATCCAGCGGCGAGATCGGCACGATGCCTTCCTGCAGCGATGGCTCGCCGTGGCCGTAGAGCGCCTGCAGGGCGAAGCGGCAGGCATAGACCTTGCCGCCCTCGGCCATGAAGTTCTTGAGCTGGTTGTTGAAATTCTGGGCGCCCGGAAAGGCCTCGTCACCGAGCTTGGGGAAACCACGGATGACGCCCAGCGTGACGCCCGGCCCATAAAGCAGGATCGTCGTCTCGAAGCCCTTGCGGATCAGCCGCTTGCCTTGCAGCAGATTGACCAGGCCGATCGAGCCCTCGAAGGCGACGGTATGGAAGGTGATGAGCGCCTTGCCGCCCGGTTCGGCCTTCACATCCTCGAAGACCTTCTCCTCATAGTCGACGAGAAAATCACCGATCTCGTGTTTCTTCATCGCAACGGCTGGCATGCATCTCTCCTGGTTGCTCTCGCCCGACCGGCGCCTTGCCGTCGGATGGTTCGAAAGATGCGCCCGCTATGCGCAAGCCCAGAGCTTTCAAGGACTTGCGTTGCAATCGCCGTGCCAGTTTGTGCACTGCAAACAATGCATACACTTGCAAAAATGAATGCATCCAATGATGCAATCGCTTTCGCGATCACGCTGGTTTCACCCGTTTCGACTGCCTAGCAAGACGCCCGAGCGCCGGGCATCCTCGCCTAATCTTTAGGCAAAGAATTCTGTTGCTCAAAAATAGCCCGACCCCTAGTCTTTGTATGCTGCACCTGCGAACCGCGACCGCGCACCTGCGAGAAGCCAGTGACGATGACGGACGATTGGCGACCGGACATCTCCGACCCGCACAGGCCGGCCTACCTCGCGCTTGCCGAGGCGATCGCACGCGATCTGACGACCGGGCGGCTGAAGCCGGGCGACCGCCTTCCCAGCCAGCGAATGCTTGCGGCGGCTCTTGGCCTGAACTTCACGACCGTCTCGCGTGGCTACCGCGAGGCCCATCGCAGGGGACTGATCGAGGCGAGGGTCGGCTCCGGCAGCCATGTCGCCAGACAGCCGGACAGCGCGTCCGTCAGCCTGCGGCGCCGCGACCTCTCCGACCGGACCATGAATCAGGCGCCGGAGTTGGACGATGCGACGCTGCTGCGGCGCATGCGCACAATCTGGGAGGAGACCAGCGAGGACCTTGGCGCGCTGCTTCGCTACCAGTCCCCGGGCGGCTCGGCCGAAGACAAGGCGGCGGCACTGCGCTGGCTGTCACGCCGCGGCATCGAGGCGACTTCCGAAAAAATCATCATCTCGCCCGGCACGCACGCAGTCATGCTTGCCATCCTGCGCTCGATCGCCAGGCCCGGCGACACGATCTGCGCGGAGGACATCACCTATCCCGGCATCATTTCGATCTGCGACCATCTCGGGCTCAAGCTGGTCGGCCTGCCGTCGGATGCGCTCGGCCTCGATCCGCAGGCGCTCGCCGATCGCGCGTCGGCCGGACCGGTGCGGGCGCTTTATCTCAATCCAACGATCCGCAATCCCACCACCCACACAATATCGGCCAAACGGCGGGCCGAACTGGTGGAAGTGGCGCGGCGCTTCGGCATCGAGATCCTCGAGGACGACGCCTACGGGCTGTTCCCGACCGACGCACCGCCGCCGCTGGTGATGCTGGCGCCCGAATTGACCTATCACATCGTCGGCCTGTCGAAGTGCCTCGCCGCCGGCTTGCGCGTCGCCTATGCCGTGATGCCGTCTGGCAAAAGTGCCGAGACGATCGGCGCGCAGCTCAAGACCGAGATCGTCATGGCCTCGCCGCTAACGACGACGCTGGCGACGCGATGGATTGAAACCGGCGTCGCCGACGAGATCTTGCAGCAGTTGCGCCTGGAGTCACGGCTGCGCCAGAAGATCGCGGCGGAAATGCTGCCCGCGCACACCATGACCGCCGATCCCGAAGGCTTTCATATCTGGATCAAGCCGCCAAAACCGTGGACGCGGCAGCGCATCGTCGACTGGATGCGCGGCCATGCGCTGGGGGCTGTGGCGAGCGACGCCTTCGTGGTCGGGCGAGCGCCACCGGAGGCACTGCGGCTCTGCCTCGGCGGGGCGGCGACCCGCGCCGACATGCAGCGGGCGCTGGCGTTCATGCTAGACGCCTTCAACAATCCGCCAAGCTTCCCGCATTAGCATTTTCTTGCCCGAATTGTGGAAAAACATGTAGTTAGCAGTTCAACGTTCTATCAAGAACTGAACGGCTCCGGGCGGCAGACATGATCGTTCATCCGCCCACGCGCTTGCCGCGTTTTGCCTTGGCGGCACGAGGACCGGGTTGCGGTCGATCTTGCCGTCATGGAAGATTCCGGCCCGAATCCATGAGATTCAGTCGCTGCCCCTGACCGCGACCGGTAAGGCGGACAAGTCTTGGCTGCAACAGCGCCTGCAAGAACTGAAGCCGCGCGACGAGTCTATCGAAAACAACCCGCCCATGCCATCGCGGACGCGATCGTCAATGCGGAGCGCTTCCTCGATCATCTCGGCATCGCGCATGAAACAGTATTCCTTCCAGACGCCGTGGCCGTGATGGGCCTTGGCAGGCTCGCGTCCGCAGTCCAGGATGAACTCCAGCCTCATGGATTGGACCGAGCGACTTACCTCGAGCGTTCGCAACGAGAATTATGGTCCCATATAGCCAAGGTGCATTTTCCGGAAATCCGTGTCGAAATGAAGCGCCTGCGCTCCGACAATTCCCGTTTGGCCGAAGAGATTGAGCGCAAAAGTCAGCCGGGCCGAACGCCGAAATGTCCAGCATGACCCAGCGTGCTTCCGCCCGCATACGCAAGCAGATCGATCGGATCAAACGTCGCTTCGCGCGATGACGCCGTAGGCTGGCACTTTGCCCAGGCCGGTCCATCAGATATTTGGCCTGGCAGCTCGCTGCCAGGAAACCGCGCCGCCCTGTCTAATGCTCCGCCTCACTGTTACCATCCGTCCGCATTATGGGTTGGGAATCGCAACTCACTGGGCGGCTGAGCATGCGGATCAAGATTGTTGGAACCGGGCGCGCAGTGCCTGCGCTGTGCTTGACATCGCGCGGCCTCGACGAGCGGCTGGGACTTGGCCAAGGCCAGATCGAGGCTGCCACCGGTGTCATCGAGCGCTATGTCTGCGAGACCGAATCGCAAGTCGACCTGGCCTGCACGGCGGCGCGGCTGGCACTGGCTGATGCCGGGATAGAGCCTGATGCGGTCGACCTCATCATCGGCGGATGTGGCGTGCCTTACCAGCCACTGCCTTCGACGGCACCGCTGGTGATGCAGCGCCTGGGGCTGGCCGATGGCTCGGCCGCGGCCTTCGACGTCAACAGCACCTGCCTTGGCTTCCTCACCGCTTTCGAAACCGCCGCCCGTATGATTGAGGCCGGGCAAAGCGAAACCGCGCTGGTGTTCTCGGCGGAGATTGCGTCGCGCGCCCTGCCCTGGAAAGAACAGCCTGAAATCGCCGCCCTGTTCGGCGACGGTGCGGCCGCCGCTGTGCTGCGCAGGGCGGCGCCCAGTGAGGGCAAGGTGCTGGCCAATCTCATGCGCACCTATCCATCGGCTTACGAGGCTTGTAGCATCGGGGCCGGCGGCACCCGCTTCGACTTCCATCACCAGCCGGAGGAGTTTTCCCGGCATGCGATCTTTCACATGGACGGCAAGGAGCTGTTTCGGGTGACCGCGCGCCATTTCAATGGCTTCGTCGGCCAACTCCTGCAACGTGCCGGCTGGCGGCATGACGAAGTCGACCTCGTCGTGCCACACCAGGCGAGCCCGTTTGCGCTTGCGCACATGGCACGACAGACCGGGTTCGCAGCACAGAAGCTGGTCGACATTTCGGCGCTCTACGGCAACCAGATCGCGGCGTCCATTCCCTTCGCGCTCGATATTGCGCGCCGGCAAGGCCGCGTCATGCAGGGCACCAAGGTGCTCTTCCTCGGCACCTCGGCCGGTGTCTCCTTCGGCGGCATGGCGCTGGAGGCGTGATGGGACGCGTGCTCGTCACCGGCGCCAGCGGCTTCCTTGGCGGCCATATCGTGGCGCGGCTGGCCGCAGCGGGCATGCCGGTGTTGGCGCAAGGCCGCGATATCAGGCGAAGCGCCGCACTCGAAGCAGCCGGCCATACGGTCATGCGTTGCGACCTGTCGCAGCCGTTTGATGCGAAGTCCGACACCGGATTTGGCGAGATCGATGCCATCGTCCATTGTGCAGCGCTGTCTTCGCCCTTCGGCCGGCTCGCTGATTTCGAGGCCGCCAACGTCACGGCGACCCGCAATCTCGTCGATTTCGCCCGGCAGCTGGGTGTGCAGCGTTTTGTCCAGATCTCCACCCCTTCGGTCTGTTTCGCTTTTCGCGACCAGCTCTGCGTCACCGAGAACAGCCCCTTGCCCGATCCGGTCAACCACTACGCCCGGACCAAGCGGCAAGGTGAAGACATCGTGCTCACGGCGGCGGACATAGGGCCTGTCGTGCTCAGGCCACGCGGTATCTACGGAGCGGGCGACCGAGCGCTGCTGCCACGCCTGCTGCAGGCAGCGCGGCGACCGCTGCCGCTGTTTCGCGATGGCCAAGCACGCATCGATCTCACCCATGTCGACGATGTCGTCGATGCGGTGTTCGCGGCGCTGGCGGCCGGCAGCGCCGCCGAAGGCCAGATATTCAACATCTCGAGCGGCGAAGTGCTGGCTGTGCGCCACATTGCCGACAGTGCCTGCGCCCGCGCCGGGCTGCCAACGCGATGGCGAAAAACGCCGCTGGCGCCGGCGATGCTGGCAGCGGGCGTGATGGAGGCGGTGGCGCTGCTTCTGCCCCGCCGGCTGGAACCGCCAGTCACCCGTTACGGCCTCGGCTTGTTCGCCTATGCCCAGAGCCTCGATATTTCCAAGGCCGGGCGGATCCTTGGCTGGACGCCGAAAGCGTCGTTCGAGGATGGGCTCGACCGTACGTTTGCCAGGGGGCGTGAAGCCTGGGGGACAGCTTGAAGATCGTCTTCGCCAACAGCGCCTGGGTCAGCGCCGCCGAAAGACTGATCCTGCGCGGCGGCGGCTGGCAAAAAATCCGGCTGCGCGTGCGCTACGGGCTGATCCTCCATCCGCGGGCCGGCCCGGTGCTGATCGATACCGGCTATACGCCGCATGTAACCACCGGAGCCCGGCGCAGCGCCATGCTGCGCTTCTATGGCACGGTGCTCAGGCCCGAACTCGTCGAGGCCGGGCAACCCATGTCTGTCCTGGCTCGCTTTGGCCTGACACCGCGCGATATCAGAACCGTCATCGTCACGCATTTTCACGCCGATCATATCTCCGGCCTGTCCCTGTTTCCCAATGCGCGTTACATCGCCAGCGATGCCGCCTGGTCGGAGCTGAAGGCGCGGACAGCCCGGCAAAACCTGCGTCATGGCGTCTTCACCGAGCTTTTTCCGGCGGATTTCGAGACAAGGCTCGACGGGCTGTCCGCGATGAGACCGATCCCATCGCGCGGCGATTTTCCCGGCGGAGCCGATATGTTCGGCGACGGCAGCGTTGTCGCGGTCGACCTGCCAGGCCATGCCGATGGCCAGTTCGGGCTGCTGTTTCCTGAAATGGATCGGCCGCTGCTTTATGCGGTCGACGCGCAGTGGCTGCTCAAGGCACTGGTCGAGAACCGGACGCCGGGCTTTCCTGCACGCCTGCTGGCCGACGATTTCACCGCCATCGATCGGACCGGCGCGGCTTTGCGCCGCTTTCTGGCAGCCGGCGGCGAGGTGATGTTCTGCCATGATCCGGGGCTGACGCCATACGACCTGACACCGGAGGGCGGATGACCGGGTTCGGCGAGGCAATCCGCTCGTTTGCCCTCACCTTGTGGGCATCACGCATGAGCCGGGAAAATTTCGAACGCTGGCAGGCGCGCGCCTTGCGGCGCTGGCTCGACCGCGACCTGCCGCTGGCGCCGTTCTATGGCGTGGCGCCACACCATCTCAGTGACCTTCCGGTGACCGACAAGGCACTGCTGATGGCCGATTTCGAGCGCTTCAACATTGCCGGTGTGTCGTCTGCCGACGCCTGGACGGCGGCGGCTGGTGACGGCCGTCTCGGCGCGCTGACGGTCGGCGCCAGCACAGGCACCTCGGGCAATCGTGGCCTTTTCGTCATCTGCGAAACCGAGAAATATCGCTGGCTGGGAACAATCCTGGCGAAAGCCATTCCTGATCTGCTCTGGCGCCGGCAGCGCGTGGCAGTGATCCTGCCGCAAAACACCGGCCTCTATGACACCGCTCGCCAGTCGAGGCGCATCGACCTGCGCTTCTTCGACCTGACGCTCGGGCCGGAGCGTTGGCGGTCGGCCCTCGAGGCGTTCGCGCCGACGGTGATCATCGGCCCACCCAAGATCCTGCGGCACTTCGCTATAGAATGCTTCCGGCTTTCGCCGCTGCGCGTGTTCAGCGCCGCCGAGACGCTCGATCCGGTCGACCGGCCTGTTATCGAAGCGTTCTTCGGGCGTCGGCTCGACCAGATCTATATGGCGACCGAGGGATTGTTCGCGGTCACCTGCCGGCAAGGCAACCTGCATCTGGCCGAGGATTCCATCTTCTTCGAGTTCGAAACGGCTGGCGACGGGCTGGTGACGCCGCTGGTCACCGCGTTTCGCCGACAGACCCAGATCATGGCGCGCTACCGGATGAACGATCTGCTGCGCCTGTCGCCCACACTATGCCGATGCGGCTCGCCGTTGCGCGTGGTGGATGAAATCGTTGGCCGCATGGACGACGCCTTCCGTCTTACTTCGGTGCAAGAGCCACTCCTGATCACCCCTGATATCCTGCGCAACGCCGTGCTGAAGGCGGACCCGCGCATCGACGACTTCCGGCTGATCCAGACGGCGCCCGAGACGGTCGAGTTGCACCTCAAGCCCGATCTGGTCGGGGATGCCGCACAGGCCGCGTTGGAGGCAGTGCGAGGGCTGTTCGCCTCGCGTCAGGCAAGGGTCGCGGTCGAACCCGTGCGCTCAGCCTTGCCGCTGGAAACCGGCCGCAAGCTGCGCCGTGTCGAGTGCCGGCTTCCCACCGGAGCCGACAAGTGAGCCGGGTCGTGGCAGCAGCCGCCAAGCGGGAGCCGGAGCAATCGGACCGGGTCGAGAACGACCTGCGCAAGGTCAACGCTTTCGTACAATTGTTCAACACCATGCCTGTGCGCGATCTCATCGCCAACCTGAGCGTTCGCGTCGAGACCTGCGACATCGCCGGCCGAGCCTTTCCGCTGACGCTGAACGATGCCAGCGAGGCGCCGAACTGCTACATCTGCTGCCCGTCCAGCGCCTATATCGACTATGCGATCGACGAGACCCGCAATTTCGCTTCAAGCCCTTGGCTGCAAAAAACAATCCGGATGCTCATCGGCCTGTGTGGCCCGCTGGTGAAGGCAAGCGGCCTCGATCATCAGGTGCAGGTCAACAACTGGCTCTTTTCGACCAATCCAGCGCCGCTGCTCGACCGCAGCTCGATCGCGGCGATGCGCACGGATCTGACGAGCCGGTTTCCCAACCGCGCCATCTTCATCCGCTCGCTGAACGACATTGCCGATCCCTCGACCATCGCGTCACTCAAGGCGGAGGGATTTCACATGCTCGCGGCACGTCAGGTCTACATCTTCGCCGACCGCAGTGCAGCACCGCCGATGACACGCGATATGAAGCGCGACCGTGCCCGGCTGCGCGCGACATCGTTGCGTATCGCCGGCAATGACGATTTTACGCAGGCCGACTTTGTCAGAAGCGAAGAGCTCTACGCCATGCTCTACGTCAGAAAATACACGCCACTCAATCCGCACTATACGGCCCGCTATATCAGTGAAATGCACCGGCGCGGCATCTTGCGGCTTGCCGGCTTGCGAGACGAAGCGGGACAACTCGTTGCCGTCACCGGCCTGTTCGAAAACGGCGGGACGCTGACGCAGCCGATCGTCGGCTACGACACCAGCCTGCCGATCAGCGACGGCCTCTACCGGATGGCGATGGCAATGGCACAGGACCACGCCACGGCACGCGGCCTGTTCTTCAACATGAGTGCCGGTGCGGCCGGTTTCAAACGCCGTCGCGGCGCCGTGCCGGCGATCGAGTACAACGCCTGCTATGTCGGGCATCTGCCACGCCGCCAACGTCTCGCGGTGTGGACAATGGCGCGGGTTCTGGCATTGGTCGGGATACCGCTGCTTCGGAGATTCGAACTTTGAGCCAGGCCGCGCGAAAGGATTTTTGGCAGGCTGTGGCGCTTTCAGCCGATGTCGGCGCCAGACCGAGGCGCATCCTGTTCGAAGGCTCGCCTGTGGTGCTGTTCCGTTCCGACAAGGGCATCGCGGCACTGTTTGACCGCTGCGTTCACCGGTTGGTCGAACTGTCGACCGGCAAGGTCGTCAATGGCGAGATCGAGTGCCCCTACCATGGCTGGCGCTATGACGGCGAAGGCCTCTGCACCGCCATTCCTGGCCATGTCGGCGAGATGCCGCGCTACCGGGTGCGACGCTACGGCGCAATCGAGCGCGATGGCGTCGTCTTCGTCTCAGCGGGCACGCCAGAGACGGAGCCATATCTCCACTGCATGCAGGGCCAGGACGTGCTTGTGCGGCGCGTACGCTCCTCGACGCAATCGACCGTCCTCGACGCGGCCGAGAACATCCTCGACGCAACCCACACGCATTTCACCCATAAAGGCCTGCTGCGGGGCTTGAGCGCCAGGCGCCATCTTGTGCGTGTCGACGTGACCGGCGGCGAAGGTTGGGTCGAGGCTTGCTATACCGGCGAGGAGCGGCAGCAGGGCCTGATCAGCCGGCTGCTGGAGGGTGTACGCACGAAAACCATCGGCCGTTTCCGCCATCCTGGAATCGCCGAACTTGAATATTGGGGCAAGGACGGGCTGGCGCTGGCCACGACGTTCCATCTGCGCCAGGCGGATGAAAACATAGTCGAAGGTGTGGGCTGGCTCATCGGCCCGCGTCAGGGGCTGCTCGGCCACCTCAAGGCGCTCGCCTTCAAACCGCTGTTCAACATCGCCTTGGCACAGGACCGCAAGGTGCTGAAATCAGCTAGCGACAATGCACGCCACGCTCCCCCTGCCCTGCAGGCGATCGGCCCGCTGGATTTCCTGCGCCGCGACATGGCGGCCATCATGGCAGGCGAAATGCCGCCGGCGGCCACAACGCCACGCGTGTATCAGATCGAGCTTTGAAGCGGCCCGTTCCATTCGATGTCGCGCGTCGAGGCGGCTTGCAGACTGATGCGCTGGCGCAGCGCTTTGCTGGCGATCTCGGCAAGCGCCCGCCACTGCGCCCGTTTGGGCGCAGGATCGTTCGGCCAGTCGAGCAATTCGTCCGCATCACGGATCGCCTGACGGAAGCTCCCGATCTGACCTGATCGAAGTGCTGACGGGAGGCCGTAGACCCACATGGCCAGTCGCACCGTCTGCGGTCTGTCGACGTCAGGCCTTACCTCAGCGCCTTCAAATAGCGCAGCCGTGAAGGCTTCCGGGTCGCGGAAGAAGTGCAGGCCGCTGACGGCGCGCGGATTGCATTCCAGCGGCAGCACCGTGCCATCGCTTTCCCGCATCAGGTCGAAGGAAATCTGGCCGGTCCAGCCGGTGCCGGCAACGAAAGTTTCGACGAAATTGCGAGCGGCGGCATCGTCGACCTGTTCGAACCAGATGCCGGCGCCCTTGCCGGCGCGGTAGCGCGAACGATAGAGCGCCAATGCCTTGAGCTTGCCGTCATGCGCGAGCGCATAGGCGCTGATCTCTTCGCCGACGACGAAACGTTGCGCCACCCACGGCGCCGCTGCCGAAGGGCTGATGGCGTTGAGCGCGGAAGATGGCGGTCGCAGCAGCACATGACTGGCAAAACGCGACCAGACCGGCTTGAACACCAGCTCGCGCGAACGGCCGCGAACCGCCTCGATATCGTCGTCGGATCGCAGAAGTGTCGTTTCGGGCACGGCAAGGCCAAAACCTTGCGCCAAGCCGATGAATGCGTGCTTGTCATGAACCCGGGTCAGCAATTCCATGTCCGGCGCGAGCAGTCGGGCCGGCATAGCCCGATCGCGCCAAAGTGCGCCGAGGTAGAATATTTCTTCGCAAGTCGGGATGACCAGTTCCACCGCCTCGGTGCGAACAAGGTCCGCCACGGCCTGGAAATAGGCCTGCGGCGCAAAACGCGGCGGCGGCAGACGATGATAGGAGGCGCAGGCGGCGCTCGCGGCGGCAATCGGACTGGCCGGGCTGTCGGCCAGGATCACCCTCAGGCCGGCGCCATCCAGCAGCCGCGCCAGATGCAGCGCCACCGGTGCGCGAGCGCCTGTGATCAGCACCGTATAAGTGCGCATCAGAGCAGTATCATGGCCATAGGCATTGGCCGCCCCAAGATTCAGTCCAAACCGCGCTTGCCGCGCTTGAGCCTGGTGGCGCCGGAGCGCGCCTCCAGTGCCTTTTCCACTTCCCGCTTCAGCTCATCCTTGATGTCGGCCGTCTCGGTCATCAAGGCGTCGATCTTCATGAAATCGAGCACACGGAACTTCGACACTGCTGGGCGGACCAATATGTCGGGGCGGCACTGTTTCAGCTTGTTGGCGATGATCGACTGCATCATCAGTTGGGTAGCGCCGAACATCAGGTCGACGGAGGTGGGCTGCTTGCGATCGACTTCTTCGGGCGCGCCGACCACGTCGACGCCGATGATGATGTCGGCGTCGTTCTCTATGAGATCAAACGGCACGGGGTTGTAGATGCCGCCATCGATCAGCAGCCTGCCGTCACGCGTCACCGGGCGGAACACGGCGGGAATGGCGGCCGAGGCGGCAAGCGCGGAATGCAGGTCGCCTTCGTCGAACACGGCGAGCTTGTGGCCGAAATAATCGGTCGCCGTCACCTTCAGCGGGATTTTAAGCGCGGCGAAGGTTTCGGGAATGGCCTCGGGCAGAAACGCCTTGAGGATGCGCTCGACATTGAACTGGCTGACCCGGATGCCGCCCTGCATGGCTTCGGCGATCGTGCCCGGTCGGGCCCGCCACATGCGGCTCGCCACTTCGGCGCGGCGGCCGAGGATCGAGCGGGCGTAGTCGTGGATGTCCTTGCCTGTCATGCCGGCGGCCATGCCGGCGCCCATGATGGCGCCGATCGACGAGCCGGCGATCGCCACCGGTTTTATGCCGAGTTCGTCCAGCGCCTCGATGACATGGATATGCGCCAGGCCCCGCGCGCCGCCGCCGCCGAAGGCTATGCCGAAGGTCGGGCTCATCCCTTGCCGGCCCCGGCCAGCGGCGGTCCGACCACCATAATGGTCGGCTCGGCCGTCAGCAGCTTCTTCGCCGCCGCCTTGACCTGGTCGAGCGTCACCGCGTTGATGTAGCCGGCGCGGCGCTGCATGTAGTCGATACCGAGATCGTCGACCTGCAATTCGACCAGCGTCGCGGCGATGGAGCTCGAAGAGTCCAGATTGGTGATGGCATATGCGCCGATCAGGTATTTCTTGGTCGCCGCCAGTTCAGCTTCGGTCGGGCCGTCCTGCGCCAACTGCTTGACTACATCGCGCACGATGCCGAGCGTCTCAGCCGCGCGGTCGGAGCGCGTTCCGGTGGTGACGATCAGCGCGTCGGCATGGTCCTGGTTGACCAGCGAGGAATTGACGCCATAGGCCAGCCCGCGCTTTTCGCGCACCTCCTGGAACAGGCGCGAGGTGAAGGTGCCGCCGCCGAGGATCTCGTTCATCAGCACGGCGGGGAAGAAATCCGCCGATTTGCGCTTCACGCCCGGCCAGGCGAGTTGCAGCGAGGTCTGCGGCAGGTCGTAATTGACCTCGAGATGCTGCGCCAGCTTCGGCTCGACATCGGCGACCGGGGCGAGCGCCTGTTTCTCAGGCAGGTCGCCGAACACCATGTCCAGCTTCTTCTTCAGCGTCTCGGCATCGATGGCGCCGACCACGGCGATATGCAGGCCGCCGCGCGCGAAGACCGCCTTGTGCAGGGCCTTCAGATCGTCCTGCGTGATGGCGGCGACGCTCTGCCTGGTGCCCTGGTCGGAGCGCGAATAGGGGTGGTCGCCATAGACGGCGCGCGCCCATTTGCTCTGCGCCACCGTGTCGGGGTCGTTCTCGTTGGCGATGATGCCGGACAGGATCTGGGCGCGGATGCGGTCGATCGGCGCCTGGTCGAAATGCGGCTCGTTGACCGCCAGCCGCAACAGCTCGAACGCCTCGTCGCGCTGCTCGGACAGCATGCGCATCGAGCCATAGATGCCGTCTCGGCTCTCTTCGAAGCCCATCTCGGCGCCGGCATCGTCGAGCTTGATCTGGAAGGCTTCCGAATCGAGGGGGCCAGCACCCTCGTCAAATAGGCCGGTCATCAGATTGGCCAGGCCTTCCTTGCCAACCGGATCCTGCGTCGAGCCGCCACCGAAGACGAAACGGACGGCGACGATCGGTACCGAATAATCCTCCACCAGCCAGGCGGTCACGCCCTTTGACGAGGTGACGGACTGGATGTCCATGGCGCGGGCGGCAAGTGCGGGCAGGATCAGGAAGAGGATGGAGAGGAAGAGGGTTGCAAGAGCGTGCAGGGTCTTGCCTTCTCCCCTTGTGGGAGAAGTCAACGCGCCGCTGAACTGGTTCGTCATCATCAATTCCCCGCCTGTTGCTGCGGCAAGAGATAGCCGGTAGTCGAGCGGGCCAGCACCAGATAGCGCGCGGCGGCGGCCTTGACCTCGTCCGCCGTGACCTTGCGGATGCGATCCGGCCATTGCTGGACATCCTGCACATTGCCGCCTGTGGCCAGCGTCGAGCCATAGATTTGGGCCATGGAGTCCTGCTTGTCGCGGGCAAAGACCATCGACCTGATATAGCGGTCCTTGGCCTTTTCGAGCTCGTCCGCCGTGACGCCAGCGCTGGCGATGCGCGCTACCTCGGCATCGACCGCGGCCTCAACATCGGCCAGCTTGGCGTCGCCGCGCGGCGCGCCATAGACGGTGAAGTTGGTGTCGTCGAGCATGGTGCCCTGAAAGAACGCGCCGGCGCTGGAAGCGATGCCTTGCTGGACGACCAGCGCCTGGTAGAGCCGGCTGCGGTTGCCGCCGCCGAGGATTTCGGCCAGCAGGTCGAGCGCTTCGGCCTCGCCCGGCTTTGCGGTGTGATAGGACGGCACCACCCATTGCGTCGAGAAACTCGGCACGCTGACGCGTGCGTCGGTGAGCGTGACGGTGCGCTTGGTGTTCTGCTCTGGCTCGACCGGGCGGATGCGCGGCGGCAGGTCCGGCCCGCGCGCCACCTTGCCATAGGTCTTCTCAGCCAGCGCCTTCACCGTGCCCGGTTCGACATCGCCGGCCACGATCAGCACGGCGTTGTTGGGCCGGTAGTATTTGTCATAGAAAGCGGTGGCGTCGATGCGGTTCAGCTGCTCCATCTCCTGCATCCAGCCGATGACCGGAATGCGGTACGGCTGGTTCTGCCATAGCGTCGCATCGACTTCTTCGTCGAGCACCGCCTGCGGGTTGTTGTCGATGCGCGAGCGGCGCTCTTCGAGGATGACATCGCGCTCGGTCTTGATGACGTCATCGGTGAGGATGAGGTTGCGCATGCGGTCGGCTTCAAAACTCATCATCAGCTCGAGCGCCGAGGGCGCCACCGTCTCGTGGAAGGCGGTGTAGTCGTAGGACGTGAAGGCGTTGTTGGAGCCGCCAATGTCGGAGACGGCACGGTCGAACTCGCCCGCCGCGTGATGGGTGGTCGCCTTGAACATCAGATGCTCGAAGAAATGGGCGATGCCGGATTTGCCGGGCGGCTCGTCGGCGCTGCCGATCTTGTACCAGACCATATGGGTGACGATCGGCGCGCGATGGTCGGGAATGACGACCACTTCCATGCCGTTATCGAGCAGGAAATCCGTCACCCTGAACTCTGCCGGCTTCGTGCCGGGCGGCACGGCGCTATCTGCCAGTGCGGAGCCGGTGAGCGTGAAGGCCAGCGACGTTGCCAGCAGTGTTGTGCGCAGCCATTCAGCCTGAAATGTCATCAACGGCTCCGGTTCGTAGAGCAGTTCAGCGTTTCACGGAAACGCTGAACTGCTCTATCTCTTTGTTCTGACGCAATTCCGTACGGAAAACCGCATAACACTTTTCCTGGAATTGCTTGGGTACGACGATAGGGCAAGGTGCTGGCGACAAGCAAAGTGAATTGTTGTTGCCGGCAAAGGCGGCGGCAAAGAGGCCGGCGGATCAGGCGGCCTCGATGAAGCGGATGATGGTTTCGCCATAGTTGCGTTCATCCAGCACGGAAAAGCCGGGGCCAGGCTCGAAGGGCACCGCCGCCGTCTCCTCGACCACGCAGAGCGCGCCGGGCCGCAGCCAGCCGCCGGCTTTCGCTGACTGCAAGGCACGCTCGCCAAGGCCTTTGCCATAGGGCGGATCGGCGAAGACGAGGCCGAACGGCGCCAGTGTGCCCGCCTCGCCAAGGCCGGTAGCGTCACGGCGAAAAATCTTGGTGCGGCCGGTCAGGCCGAAGGCCTCGACATTGTCGCGGATCAGGCCGCGGCCCTCGGCCGATTCCTCAATGAAGACGCCATAGGACGCGCCGCGCGACAGCGCTTCGAGACCAAGCGCCCCTGTGCCGGCGAACAGGTCCAGCACGCGCGCGCCGTCCAGCTGTCCGCCATAGCGATGTGCCAGCACGTTGAAGACGGCCTCGCGGGTGCGGTCGGTCGTCGGACGTATGGTACTGCTACGCGGCGTCGCCAGTGGACGCCCGCGAAACTCACCGCCGACGATCCTCATCTGGCCTTGGGACCCCTGGGACCGCTGCGCGGCCGGTCACCACCGCCGCCGGCCGGACGCTCGCCACGCGGCTTGCCGAATGGCTTTGCGCCAGCCGGTGTGCCACCGGGCTTGCCATAAGACGGCTTGAACGAAGCCTTGCGCGCCTTGGCGTCTGCCGCTTTGGCGGCGTCGGCTTCCGCCCTGCCCTTGCCGATCGGCCGGGCCCCTGGCGCCATCCAGACATTGGCCTTGCGCTGGCCGGGCGGCTCGATCGGCCGCTGCTCACGCTCGGTTTTCTTTCCGCCAAAACCGCCACGCGGCTTGTCGCCGAAGCCACCGCGCGGTTTGTCGCCAAAACTGCCGCGTGGATTGTCGCCAAAGCCGCCGCGTTCGGGCCTGGGGCCGCGTTCGCCAAAACTCTTTTGCGGCCTCTCGCCTCTGTCGGGACTGGTCGACAGCTTACCCAATGCCTCGTCGCGGCTGCCTTCCCTGCGCTTGCGGTTCTTGATCAGCCCGCCCTCGCCGATCGGCCGGCGCTCGCCGTCGCGGGTGAATTTCGGCCGTTCCGGCTCGGGCTCGCGAATCTCGGTGCGCCGCACCGGCTTGTTGGAAAACGGCTTGGTGACCTCGGCGTCGAAATTGGCCCCGGATTCCTCGACCAGGCGTTCACCAAGCTGGTCGCGCAGCACCCGACCCTTGATCTCCAGCACATGCCCCTCGGCGAGGTCATCGAGCTGGAACGGACCGTAGGAGATGCGGATCAGCCGCGTCACATCGAGGCCAAGCGAGCCAAGGATGTTCCTGACTTCGCGGTTCTTGCCTTCGCGCAGGCCGATTGTCAGCCAGGCGTTGGTGCCTTGCTCGCGGTCGAGCGTCGCCTCGATCGCGCCGTAGAAGACGCCGTCGACGGCAATGCCTTCGCGCAGGCCGGCGAGCGCGCTCTCCTCGACCTTGCCGTGGACACGCACGCGGTAGCGGCGCAGCCAGCCGGTGGCCGGCAGTTCGAGCACGCGCGACAGGCCGCCATCATTGGTCAGCAGCAGCAGGCCTTCGGTGTTAATGTCGAGCCGGCCAATGGTCATCAGCCGCGGCAATTCAGCCGGCAGCACGTCGAAGACGGTCTTGCGGCCCTCGGGGTCGCGGTTGGTGGTGACGACGCCGGCCGGCTTGTGGAACAGGAACAGGCGCGTGCGCTCGATCGGCGGTATCTCCATGCCGTCGAGATGAATGATGTCGCCAGGCATGACATTGAAAGCCGGCGACGACAGCGCCCGGCCATTGACCTTGACGCGGCCGGCCGCGATCAATTCCTCAGCGTCGCGGCGCGAGGCAAGCCCAGCGCGCGCCAGCCGCTTCGCGATGCGTTCGCCGGCCTCTTCCGCTGCCTCGGTGGAACGCGGCCGCGGCTTGAAGCCGCCGCCTGATGGGCCCTGGGGCCGATCACTGAAATCACGCTTGGGTCTGTCGCTGCCGAAGTCACGCTTGGGCCGGTCAGCGAAGTCACGCTTCGGACGATCGCCAAACCCACGCTTGGGGCGGTCGAAACGCTTTTCGTCACCTTCCGCCGAAGCAGCAACCGGACGGTCGCCGCGCGGCGCGTAGGGTTTGCGCGGTCCTTCGCGCTTCTCGTACGGCTTGCGCTCGCCTTCCGCCGCCATCGGGCGATCGCCGCGTGGCGCATAGGGCTTGCGCGGCCCTTCGCGTTTCTCATACGGCTTGCGCTCGCCTTCGGCGGCCATCGGACGGTCTCCACGCGGCGCGTACGGTTTGCGCGGCCCTTCGCGCTTTTCATACGGCTTGCGCTCACCCTCAGCCGCTATCGGCCGGTCGCCGCGTGGCGCATAGGGTTTGCGCAGCCCTTCGCGCTTTTCATACGGCTTGCGCTGACCCTCAGCCGCTATCGGCCGATCGCCACGCGGTGCGTAAGGTTTGCGCGGACCTTTGCTGAATGGCTTGTCGCCGCCTTTTAAGTCGCGCTTCGGGCGCTCGCCCTCGGTGGCCATTGGTCGGTCGCCGCGTGGGGTATAAGGCTTCTTCGCACCGAAGGACGGCTTGCCGCCCCTGTCGCCTCGCGGAGCCGCAGGTTTCTTGCCCGGGCCTTTTTGGCGCGGAGATTTCTTGTCGTTGTCGTCCATGTGGCCTTTGTCCGTTTGCGCTGCTACAGCGTGGCGCATCCTTTCGGGCGCGCAACGAACGCTGGTGCACTTTGATTTGGCGCATGATCTTTTCCGAAAATCGAGTCCGATCTTCGGGTTGATGCGCTCAATAACAGGATCATCGGAGTTTGTCAGGGAAAAGTGGAGACCGGTTTTTCCGGAAAGACAAACGAAAACCAAAAGCCTGGGTGGCGAGGAGATATTCGGAATGGAAACCGATTGAAGCGGCCTGATTTCATGACTTTGGCGTTAAAGGAGGCCGAAGCGGCAGCCTTGCGTGGCGAAGTGCCGGTCGGCGCCGTCATCGCCACTGGCAACACAGTTGTGGCAAAAGCCGGCAACCGCGCCCGCGAACTTGCCGACCCAACGGCGCATGCCGAGATGCTGGTCATCCGCGAAGCCTGCGGGAAACTCTCGAGCGAGCGGCTGACCGGCCACGATCTCTATGTAACGCTGGAACCTTGCGCCATGTGCGCAGGCGCCATTTCCTTCGCCAGGCTACGCCGTCTGTATTTCGGTGCCGCCGACGAAAAGGGCGGTGCGGTGGTCAATGGCGTGCGCTTTTTCGCCTCGCCGACCTGCCACCATACGCCCGACATCTATCCGGGCATGGGCGAGACCGAAGCGGCCCTGCTGCTGAAGGATTTCTTCAGGGAACGTCGCGACTAAACCACGCCATACCGCCCGAAAAGGGCAGCGCGGCCGTTCTTACAGGGACGGCAACCAGTCGAACCAGCCGCCCTTCTTGCCTTCCGCCTCTTTCTTCAGGCGGCGCTCCTTCTTGTACTCGTCCTCGCCGAGTTCGTTCTGCGGCGCCGTATCGGACGCGACACGATAGGCCACCGGCGGCTCGCTGAGATATTTGCGAGTGTTCGGATCGCCCTGCCTGCTCTCTACAAGACGGCGCTGAATCTCGGCCGCGCGACCCTTGTCGGAATCAGCGGACGTCCATAACGGCCGGAACGGCTGGTGCTTTAAGCCTGAATCCATCGTGTCCGCCATCGCCTTTTTCACCGAAGCCGGATCCCCCTGCGTATCATCGACAATCTGTGCCTGATAGGCTGGGTCATTCTGGTGGGCGGTGGCGTCTGCGCGCAGACGCGCGCGACGCTGCTCGGGCGATTCGGGCCACTCGGCGCTTGCCGACTGGATGCTGTCCTGCGGTGCAGGCAGCGCTTCCTTCTGTCCGGGGGCGGGCTTGACCAAGGTGGGGCGCGGCTTGTAGTCGATCGGGTCCTTGCGCTTCGGCGCGAAGGAAACGGCGCCGGTGAGATCGCCGGCCAGCTGTTCGGCAGCGGTCTTGTCGGTGCCGTAGGTCGGAGAGCCCATGCAGCCGGACAAAGCGAGGCCCGATGCGACAAGCGGTGCCAGCAGCGCCAGGCGCGCATAATATCTCTCGGTCATGCCAAAAAGTCCCACTCTAGACAGCCTCTCGATCGCCACCGGCCCAAGGTCCGGTCCCCATCGTCCAAGCACTTGCGACGGAAATCCGGCGACAATTTGTCTTCCGGAGTTTCGCGTGTTTACCTCAACCACTCGTTAAGGGCAACGCACGGGGGGATTTGCACCGCCCGGCGTGGCATTTGTGCACTATTGATATTGATCGGGTGCATGTCGTTTTCCCAAAACCGCGGCGCACTTTTGGGCGACATGCACTAAAGCCGGCCGAGCGCCTTCAACTCATGCAGCACGGCGGCATCGCGCGCCGAGACATCGGGGAACGCCGGGTCCAGCCCGACATCGGCCGTGTAGCGCCAGGAACGCGCGCATTTGACCAGGCCGCGATCCTCGGCCTTCTCGACCACCACCGCAACGCCCTTGACGTCGTCGAGCGCGAAGGCTGATCCCGGCGCCTCGCCATGGGCAATGACGAGATCGCTGGTGATCGCCATCTCGGCCATGTCGACGTCCGATATCGCCGCCTCAAGCGCTGCGTCGTTGATGGTGACGACCGGCACCGCTTCCAGCGAGGAACCGATTACCTTCTGCGCCCGCGCGATCTCGAGCGCGCCGGTGACGACGCGGCGCACCTGCCGCACCTTGCGCCATTTCTCCGCCAGCGCCTCATTCTTCCAGTCCGCCGGGATTTCCGGGAACTGGTCGAGATGCACCGACACCGCATCGGGATGGCGGTCGAGCCAGGCCTCTTCCATGGTGAAGGGCAGCATTGGCGCCAGCCATTTCACCAGGCACTCGAAGAGATGGCGCACCACTTGCACCGAGGCCTTGCGCTTCAGGCTCGACGGCGCGTCGCAGTAGAGCGCATCCTTGCGGATGTCGAAATAGAAAGCCGACAGCTCGACAACCATGAAATCGAGCAGCGTGCGGGTGATGCGCTTGAACTCGAAGGCGTCGTAGCCAGAGCGCACGACTTCATCCAGTTCAGCCAGCCGATGCAACATCAACCGCTCCAGCTCCGGCATCGCTTCCAGCGGCACGGTCTCGCCATCGTCATGGGCGAGCGTGCCCAGCATCCAGCGGATAGTGTTGCGCAGCTTGCGGTAGGCGTCGATATTGGTCTGCAGCACGTTCTTGCCGAGCCGCTGGTCTTCCCAATAGTCCGTCGTCACCACCCACAGCCGCAAGATGTCGGCGCCGGACTGCTTGATGACGTCCTGCGGCACGACGGTGTTGCCTAGCGATTTCGACATCTTGCGTCCGTCCTCGTCCATGGTGAAACCATGGGTGACGACGGTGTCGTAAGGCGCCCTGCCCCTTGTGCCGCAGCTTTCGAGCAGCGAGGAGTGGAACCAGCCGCGATGCTGGTCCGAGCCTTCGAGATAGACGTCGGCCGGCCACTTCAGATCCGGACGGTCTTCCAGCGTGAAGACATGCGTCGAGCCCGAATCGAACCAGACGTCGAGGATGTCCATCACCTGCTTCCACTTGGAGGCATCGTGATTGCCTAGGAAACGCTCCTTGGCGCCAGCGGCGAACCAGGCATCGGCCCCCTCTTCCTCGAAAGCGTCCATGATGCGCTGGTTAACCGCCTCGTCCTTCAGCACGTCGCCGTCCTCGTCTGCAAAGACGGCGATCGGCACACCCCAGGCGCGCTGGCGCGACAGCACCCAATCGGGGCGCTCCTCGATCATCGCGCGAATGCGATTCTGACCGGCGGCCGGCACGAAGCGCGTGTCGTCGATGGCCTTCAGCGCACGGCTGCGCAGCGTCGTGCCGTCGCCGAGGTCCTTGTCCATATAAACGAACCACTGCGGCGTGTTGCGGAAGATGACCGGCTTCTTCGACCGCCAGGAATGCGGATAAGAATGCTTCAGACGTCCACGCGCGAACAAAGCGTTGCGCTTGATCAGCTCGTCGATGACGGCCTGGTTGGCGTTGCCCTTCTTGCCGTTGTCATCGATAACGCGCGCGGCTCCACCCTCACGGTCCGGGCCAAAGCCCGGTGCATCCTTGGTCAGGAAGCCGGCATCGTCGACAGTGAAGGGAATGGCTGCATCGATGCCGCGCGCGCGCAGATCCGCCGCCGCATCCATCCAGGCATCGAAGTCCTCGCGGCCATGGCCGGGAGCCGTGTGGACGAAACCGGTACCCGCGTCGTCGGTGACGTGGTCGCCGGCGAGCATCGGCACCGGAAACTCATAGCCGCCGCCGAGGCCCTTGAAGGGGTGCGAAAGCGTAAGGCTACCAAGCTCTTGCGATGAAACACTGCGAAGGCGATTCAAGGTCACCTTGGCCTTCGCAGAAGAATCTTCAGCCAATGCATCGGCGAAGATCAACTTTTCGCCCGGCTGTGGGCCAAAAGCATTCTCGGCTGCCGTAACCTCGTAGAGGCCATAGCTGATACGCGGCGAATAGTTGACGGCGCGGTTGCCAGGGATCGTCCAGGGAGTGGTCGTCCAGATGACGACATGCGCCTGCAGCAGATCGAGCGCGCCCTCCGTCAGTCTGGCCTCACCGTCATCGATCGGGCGGACCAGGCTGGCGACGGGGAACTTCACCCAGATCGTATCCGACTCGTAATCCTGGTACTCGATCTCGGCCTCGGCCAGCGCGGTGCGCTCGACGACGCTCCACATCACCGGCTTCGAGCCACGATAGAGCTGGCCCGACATGGCGAATTTCAGCAATTCGCCGGCGATGCGCGACTCCGCGTGGAAGGCCATCGTCGTATAGGGGTTCTTGAAGTCGCCGACGACGCCGAGCCGCTGAAACTCAGCGCCCTGCACCGAGATCCAGTGCGCGGCAAACTCCCGGCATTCCTTGCGGAATTCGTTGACCGGCACTTCGTCCTTGTTCTTGCCCTTGGCGCGATACTGCTCCTCGATCTTCCATTCGATCGGCAGGCCGTGGCAGTCCCAACCGGGCACATAGTTGGAATCATAGCCGCGCATCTGGAACGAGCGGGTGATGACATCCTTGAGGATCTTGTTCAGCGCATGGCCGATATGGATGTTACCGTTTGCGTAGGGAGGGCCGTCATGCAGCACGTATTTCGTGCGGCTGGCGGCGCTCTCGCGCAGCTTGCGGTAGAGGTCCATGTCCTGCCAGCGCTTGACCAGCACCGGCTCCTTCTCGGGCAAGCCGGCGCGCATCGGGAAATCCGTCTGCGGCAGGTAAAGCGTCTTGGAATAGTCGATCGTTTCAGCGGTATCGGTCATTGGTCTGCCATGTGCATTGCCCGGCGGCAAAGGAGCTCGGGCGTTGAACTATCATGATTTGGAAAAAGCGCGAGAGGCCGCGCGCAACATTCCCGGCGGCTCCGGCGGCGCTCAGGCCGCCCGGAACACCGGGCTCATAATTCGTATCGCAATCGCGAAAGCGCCGATAAAGTGCGTCATCACCGGGCTTTTAGCCGATGCGGCGGCAGGAATAAAGCGTCGAATCGCTTACATCGTGAAGTCGAAACGGTAGGTGGTCGACACACCGACAGTGAACTGGTTGCGGTCGCCGCGCTCCCTGACCAGGCTGGAATCGGCTGCCGGACCCTGGAGGCGCGAATATTCGCCGAACAGGCTGGCCGTCATCGGATCGGTCACCTTCCAGGTCACCGCGCCGCCGAGGCCGACGGATTTCAAGCCACCACCGGGATTGTATTGGCTGAGACCCGAGGCCACGGCTTCCTGCGCATTGACGCCATAATAAGCGTCAAAATAGTTGGCCGAGGCAAAGGACACGCGTGGGCCCCCCGAAATCCTGACGGTTGGCGTCACATCATAGAAGGCGTCGGCGGCGATATCGGCGACAAAACCATTATGGGCACGGATGCCATGTCGCAATTCGGCACGCGCGCGTAGCCAGTCCGTCGGATAGAATTCGAAGAAGCCACCGACTTCGCCACCCCAGCGGACCGGATCGAGCCCCTTGAGTTCGTCGGTGCTGTCGTCGCGCGAGAACAGGAACTTGCCGGTCAAGCCGGCGCGGACGCCGCCATCATCGACCAGCGCCAGCGAAATGTTGTCGTTGCGCGAGGTGAAGCGTGCCTGGGGACCGGCCTTGCCCAAGGAGATGATGGGCTGGGCGCTAAGCATGTATTTCTTGCCGCCCTCGAAATTCGGCGCGACAAGGCCAGTGGCGCCAACCGTCAGATACCAGTCGCCGGACAGCCAGCCGAAAGCGCCGTCACCAGCCTCGGCCGCGCCTGACGTGGCCAGCATCAGGGTAGCCAAGGCTGCAGAAAATTTCACGACCGGACTCATGGCCACTCCGCTAACACGATACAACTGTCCCTCGGCGACAGCTTTGACGAGGCTTTGGTAAAATTTGATTTAAGGCCGAGACATCCGCCTCGCATTGCCTGCACCATCGAGCCCGCTATCGGCTGGACGCGGATAGGCGCCAGGGGTAACTTCGCGGCATGCTGGCGGCCCTCAATGGAGGTGGCGACATGACCTTGCAAGGCGATACACTGAAGAACGCGATCGGCCAGACACGAGATAAGTGGGGATGGTTTGTCGGCCTGGGCGTGTTGCTGCTGATCCTTGGCGGCATTGCCTTCGGCAATCTGTTCATCGCCACGGTGGCTTCCGTCTATGTCGTCGGCTGGCTGATGCTGGTGGCCGGCGTCATCGAGATCATGCATGCTTTCGGCGTCAAGACCTGGAGCCGCTTCTTCTACTGGCTGCTCAGCGGGCTGCTTTATGCGGTCGCCGGGTTTTTCGCTTTCGACAATCCGCTTCTGGCCTCGGCGGCGCTGACCTTCCTGCTGGCCGTTGCGCTCGTCGCATCCGGCGCCCTGCGGGCCTGGGTCGGCTACAGTCACCGTCCGGAACGCGGCTGGGGCTGGATCGTCGCGGCGGGCCTCATCAGTGTGCTTGCCGGCCTGATCATCGCCATGGGCTGGCCAGTCAACAGTCTGTGGGTGCTCGGGATGTTCCTGGCGATCGACCTGATCTTCCAGGGCTGGACCTTCATCGCGGTCGGCCTGGCACTGAAAAAGTAGCTCAAAACGCGACGGCGGCGTCGAGGTCGGAGAGCGGCTTGACGCCGGCCAGCAGCGCCCTCGCCTCGGCTTCGTCGCGCTTCATCTGCACGACCAGGGCATCAAGCCCGTCGAATTTGATCTCGCCGCGCAGGAAGCCGAAGAACGAGACCTGGCAGGTCTCGCCATAGAGATCGCCGGAAAAATCGAAGACGAAGGTTTCCAGCAGCGGTGCGCCATTGTCGTCGACGGTCGGGCGGCGGCCGAAGGAGGCGACGCCGTCATGCAGCGTGCCGTCGGCGCGCCGGAAGCGGACGGCATAGATGCCCTCCTTGAGGGTAGCTTCGGCGGGCAGCCTCATATTCGCGGTGGGAAAGCCGAGCGTTCGTCCAAGCTGCTGGCCGCCGACAACCTCGCTCTCCACCGTGAAGCGATAGCCAAGCAGACCGGCAGCCTCGGCCACCTCGCCATCGCAGAGCAGAGCCCGGATCCGGCTTGACGAAACCACCTCGGCGCCCTCGTCGCGAAAAGCGACGACAAGCGTGACACCGAAGCCATGGCGTTCGCCGGCTGCCATCAGATAGGCCGGTCCCCCCTGGCGGTCCTTGCCGAAATGGAAATCGAAACCGGTTATGGCGTGGGTAATGCCGAGCGTCTTCTCCAGCACATCGGTGACGAAAGCTTCCGCCGACAGCGAGGCGAAGTCGCGCGTGAACGGCCGCTCGACGAGCGCGGCGAAGCCCAGCAAAGACAAGAGCCGCGCCTTCATCGGCGGCGGCGTCAGCACGAACAACGGCATGTCAGGCCTGAAGACCTTGCGCGGGTGCGGTTCGAAGCTCAGCACGAGAGCCGGCACGTCACGCCGCACAGCCTCGGCCAACGCCCGTTCGAGCACCGCCTGATGGCCACGGTGGACGCCATCGAAATTGCCGATCGCGACAACGCCGCCACGCAGATCGGCGGGCAGCGGCGCGGTTGCCGAGAGATGCTGGAAGGCTACCATTGCCACCTACTGCAGTCTGACCATGACGGCTAACGGACGATAGCCGTGCCGTTCCAGGAAGAGCCCGAGCTTTGCCGGATCCGGCCGGGATGCATCGCCGTAGTCGCGGGCATGAATGCCGCCAGAGATATAGAGAACGTCGAAACCATTGTCCGCCGCGCCCTTCACGTCGGTCATCATGCCGTCGCCGATGGCCAATATCCGAGAACGCTCAAGCGGCCGGCCAAGCACCTCCGCCACCTCCTTCATCGCGACATCATAGACAGGCGCGTAGGGCTTTCCGGCGATCAGCGTGCGGCCGCCAAGCTGGGCATAGTCCCGCGCCAGGGCGCCGGCGCACCAGATGATCCGTTCGCCGCGCTCCACCATGATATCGGGATTGGCGCAGATGAACGGCAGGTTCCTGGCCCGCAATCGGCGCAAAATGTCCGCATAATCCTCGGGCGTCTCGACCTCGTCATTGAAAAGCCCGGTGCAGACGACGCCGGTGGCCTCGAATTCCTCGACCCGTTCGACATCGAGACCGTCATAGAGGGTCAGATCGCGCTCTGCGCCGATGTGGAAGACTTTTCGCGGGCCTTCCGCGATCAAGTCACGGGTGACGTCGCCCGAGGTCACCACGCGGTCGTAGGTTGACGGAGGAACGCCGATTGCGCTCATCTGAGCAACGACATCGGCGCTGCGGCGGGGCGAATTGGTGATAAGGACAACGGGAATACCGGCTGCCCTTGCCCTGGCCAGCGCCGCCGCGGCCGCCGGAAAATGCCATTCGCCATTGTGCACCACGCCCCAGACATCGCAAAGAATTGCCGAATAGGCCTTCGAGACGTCTTCGAGCGAGCCGACGATTTCAGGCGAATCCGCCATGCGGTGTCCTTCAATATGAGCGTTGCGAGCGCCGCGACCGACGGTTCGCCGCAGCGGCTTCGAATTATCCGAACCGGCCCATGCTGTCACCAGCTTTCATGCATCGCCGGCTGATCGACAGGTTTGCTTGCGAACGTCCTGCCTCGGCAGGGCGTTCTGTTTTTGGAGGGGATCGGGGGCCTCTGCCCTTGCATTGGTTAGCGGTTGGTGAAGCGCCAGCCAAGCAATAGAGCGGTTTCCCAAACCCGTCCTTCAGCGTTTTGTGGAAAGCTGGCGCCGATCGAGAATCCGCCGGCGGGGGCCGCTGCAAGACATGCGTGAACTTTGGCGCCAGTTCCGCCGCGACAGACGTGGCAACTATGCTCTTATGACTGTCGTTGCGATGGTGCCGCTGATGGGCGGCCTGGCGATCGCGGTCGACTTCACGGAAATGAACCGCGAAAAGCAGATGGTGACGAATGCGCTCGACGCCGCCAATTTCGCCACCGCGCGCCGGCTGACGGAAGGCGCGACCGACGACCAGTTGAGAGCCTATGCGCTCGACTTCTTCAATGCCAACCTGAACGATATCGATCCCGCCAGCGCGACGCTCAACGTCACCTTGCCGAGCAACACCAGCGGCGGCGGCCTGCTCACGATGACGGCGCAGCTTGCCTACAAGCCCTATTTCTATCCTGCCTTCGCCCAGCTCGTCGGTAAATCCGCAACCGATGCGAACCAAAGGATCAACTTCAACGTCACCTCCCAGGTGCGGCTGAAGAACACGCTGGAAGTTGCCCTGGTGCTCGATAATTCCGGATCGATGACCACGCTGGGCACAGGCTCGGGGCAAAAGCGCATCGATCTTCTCAAGACTGCGTCCAAGCAACTGGTCGACACGCTGGCCGCGCAGGCGGTCATGATCAAGCAGGTCGACAAGCCGGTGCAATTCGGCCTAGTGCCCTTTGCCGCTTCGGTCAATGTCGGCCCCGGCAATGGCAACGCCTCATGGATGGACACAGAGGGCCTGTCGCCGGTGTCGAACGAGAATTTCGACTGGTCGACGTTGAACGCGGCCAACAAATACGCCCAGCAGACCAATGGCATCTGGTACAAGCGCGGCACCGGCTGGGGCAGCGCGGAAGGCCAGATGCTGACCCGGTTTTCGCTCTACCGCGATATGCAGGTCGTCACCAACCATGAGCGCGTCGTCAACAGCAAGCGCGTGGTTTGCGACGAATACAATTCGAACAACACCTGCAAACGCAGCCACGACGAATACGACTACATCGATTCCTACGGTCCGTTCGCCAGTTGGCAGGGCTGTGTGGAGGCCCGGCCCTACCCCTACAATGTCAACGACACGCCGCCATCCGGCGGCTCGGCCAACACCGGCATAGGCGTCGGCGATCCGGCAACGATGTTCGTGCCGATGTTCGCCCCGGACGAACCCGGCAATCACTGGAAGCTCACCCAGGATCCCGACGAAGCCGCTCCGGTTACCTACGGCGCGGTGAACAGCTGGTGGAACGACGATCCTTCGAGCAGCACCGGCCAATCACGGTTGCGCAACATGGCCAAATATTTCCAGCCGCGGCCGATCGATGCGCCGGCGCTGCCCACTGGCAACGGCCCGAACTACAGCTGCACCACCGGTGCAATCACACCGCTGACCGATGTCAGCGTCGCCGATGGGCAAACCGCAATCAAAGCCGCGATCGACCTGATGCAGCCAAACGGCGGCACCAATGTTCCTGAGGGCATGGCGTGGGGTTGGCGGGTGGTCTCCAGCGGCGAACCGTTCACGCAAGGGCGCCTGGAAACGGAAAAAGGTAACGACAAGGTGGTGATCGTGCTGACCGACGGCGCCAACACCTACTATACGCCGTCTTCGCTGGGCTATTCGGATCCCGCCGGCTCGAAATCGACCTATGCGTCCTACGGCTATCTCAAGCCCGGCTATAACGGCACCTCGGTCGGCCGCATGTTCATGGGCACGTCGAGCGCCATCGGCCAGTTGGACTATTCGAACGGCAACTACACCAACGCGCTCAACGAGCAGATGGCGACGCTTTGCAACAACGCCAAGGCGGCCAACATCATGGTGATGACCGTGGCGCTCGACCTGTCGACGACTAAGGCCGACGAAAAGCTGGCGATCGATGCGCTGAAATCCTGCTCGTCGGACTCGCGCTTCCGCAAGGATTTGACGGATCCGACCAAGCCGGCCAAGCTGTTCTGGAATGCGACCGGCGCAAGCCTGTCGAACGACTTCAAGGAAATCGGCAACGAACTGTCGAACCTGCGGGTGGTCGGCTGACCGAACCTCTGGCGCAACGCCTGGCGCCGCCAAGCCCTTGCGGCCGCCTGCCATGACGGGCACATATTGGCCGCCTGCTAGATCGCGTATCCATCGCGGCGCGCCTGCGACAAAGCTTGGGGGACGAACAATGCCCGATACCGCCAACCATCTCGCCTTCGCGCTGGTCTGCCTCGGCATGGTGCTGACGCCTGGCCCGAACATGATCTACCTGATCTCGCGTTCGCTGTCGCAAGGGCCGAAGGCCGGACTGATCTCGCTTGGCGGGGTCGCGGTCGGCTTCCTTTTCTATGTGGTTTCGGCGGCGTTCGGCATCACCGCGCTGCTGCTCGCCGTGCCCTACGCCTATGACGCGCTGCGCTTTGCCGGCGTGCTCTATCTCTTGTGGCTTGCCTGGCAAGCGGTGAAGCCAGGCGGACGTTCGCCGTTCCAGGTGCGCGACCTGCCGAAAGACCGGCCGCGCAAGCTGTTCGCCATGGGGCTGATGACCAATCTGCTCAATCCCAAGGTGGCGGTGCTCTATCTGTCGCTGCTGCCGCAATTCATCAGCATCGGCAAAGGCCATGTCCTGTCGCAGCTGCTGGTTCTGGGCGCGACGCAGATCACGATCAGCCTGACCGTCAATGCCATCATCGCGGTGACGGCCGGCTCTATCGCCACGTTTCTCGCCGGACGCCCATTGTGGCTGGTTATCCAGCGCTGGATGATGGGAGGCGTGCTGACGGCGCTGGCGCTGAAAATGGCGACCGACGCACAGCGCTGAGGACCTCTCGCTGAGCATGATCTTTTCCCAAAACCGGTTCCCACTTTTGGGGATCATGCTTTAGCCTACATCGGCCGGCGGATCGGCCGGATCTGCGCCGGCTCGATCACCTTGCGGTAGAGGTGCCAGGTGGCGTGACCCAGGATCGGCATGACCACGGCCAGCCCGGCAAACAGCGGGATGGAGCCAATCACCAGCAGCACGGCAACCAGCAGCCCCCACAGCGCCATCTGCAGCGGGTTTGCCATCACCGCGCGGGCCGAGGTTTCGATTGCCGAGACGGCGCCGACATCACGGTCGAGCATCAGCGGAAAGGCGATCACCGTTGTCGCCAGCACGACCACGGCAAAGACGAAACCCGCCGCATTGCCAAGCACAATCAAGGTCCAGCCCTTGCCGGTCGTCAGCACTTCGCGGACAAAGGCGCCGATCGAGGCCGGCGGCTGGTCGCCGAACAGGCTGGTGTAGATCGATTGCGCGGTGAACAGCCACAGCAGAAAGAGGGCAAACAGCATGATGCCGATGACGGCGATCGACGGCAGCGCCGGGGAACGGCGCACATCCAGTGCATGGCGCCAGTCCGTGTTCATGCCGAGCTCGCGCCGGCGGCTGATCTCGTAGAGACCGATCGCCGCAAAAGGCCCGACCAAAGCAAAGCCCGACATCAAGGGGTAGACAAGCTGGATGGCATTGGAGCCCGAGGTCCACTGCGTCAGGATCAGGCCGACAACCGGGTAGATCAGGCCCAGGAACACGTAGTGGGACGGTCTTGCCCAGAAATCCTCGGCGCCGAGCTCGAGCGCGCCCCAGAGATCCGTGGTGGTGATGCGGCGCACCGTGGGCTGCACATGCATCCCATACGCATTCGCCATGACATGAAAGCCGGCCATAACCATCCTCCCGTGTGTCGGGGCGGTCACCGCCGAGATGGCCGCCCGCAGCTGCCACTAGTAGATGTGGCACCATAGCCGATTTGCCAGGGGCTGTCGCCAAATCGATGACATTTATCCGTTCCTCGTTGCGCTCATCCAAGTTTCGCCACTAATTTGACCCGCTCTCGCAGACATTCGGTTTGGTCAACCATTGCGCCGTATTTTAGCATTTACGTATTTTAGTAATTGCTTAAATTCATCGTTGAGACCCCTGGCGTATCACCTGAGCTTTACAAGTTTGGGCGATGGGCGATGTTCAGATTGAAGGGCTTCTGGCCTTCGGAGCGCGGCAACTTTGCCATGGCGACTGCCATAGCAATGCTGCCGATAATGGTTGTCGTGGCCGGCACGATCGATCTGACGGGCACGAGCGACGACGCCGCGCAATTGCAGAACTCGCTGGACGCGGCCGGGCTTGCCGTCGGCACAAAGTACCTACCCAGCATGACTGCGAGTGATGTCCAGGGGCTTGGGCTGACATTCTTTGCGGCCAATATGAGCGTCGCCGACCAGCAGGAATATGCAGGCAGCGTCTCCGCCTTTTCGGCCACCGCCAGCGGCGACCCCAGCGCGTATTACATCTCGCTTTCGTCCAGCATCAACCATCCGAGCTTCATCAATGGCGCGGCGGCCTGGCCAGCTCATCGCTCGGCCACGGTCAAGATGAACCCTGGTGCGCAGGCCTGCGTGCTGGCGCTCGATCCACATGCGTCGGCCGCCGTAAGCCTACAGGGCTCGACCGATGTCTCTATGAGCAACTGCGTGATCGCGGCAAACTCTGATGCGTCCGATGCTGTCAGCAGAGGCGGTTCCGCGCAGGTCTCAGCGGGCTGCGTCTCGACCGTCGGCAGCACTTCCGGGCTTTCGCCGCCCAGCGCCAATCTCACCTGCGGAGCCCCGCTTGAACATCAATATGCGTCTTTCGATCCTCTGGCGGACGTCGTCCCTCCCCCCTACACGTTGTGCCAGCAGGTCCCGAACGGCAAAACCTATACGCTGTCGCCCGGAACCTATTGCGACAAGACGTTGTCGGGAAACATCACGCTCAATCCGGGCGTCTACATCTTGCGCGGCGTCACGCTTAAACCGGGCGGCAACGGCAGCCTGACTGGCCAGGGCGTGACCATTTTCCTGATGGAGGGCGCGCAGATCTACATAAATGCCAATGAACAGGCGAACCTTTCCCCGCCCACCAGCGGTCCCTACGCCGGCATCACCATTTTCGAGAATCGCGGCAACACATCGGCCTTGACGCTGAATGGCGGCGCAAATTCCGTGATCAGCGGGTTCGTCTATGCGCCTGACGCCGCCATTTCCTTTGCCGGCAACTCGGATATGAGCGGTCAGGGCGACTGTCTGAGGCTTGTCGGTCTGACCGTGCAAATGACAGGAAACTCATCCATCAAAACCGACTGCTCGGCCGTGTTTGGAAATCGCGAGATGTATGCCAGCCGCCTCATCAAGCTTGTGCAATGAGAAATGCCTACATGCGAAACGCAACACATGGCGATAGATCAGCGCCGCTCTGATTCCTGGCGGCAGGGCAAAACTCAAGGCTGATGCAAAACCTCGACGGTAAGATGCGACAGCGACCGGAAGCGGGCGAGTCGGGTGCGGTAATAGTCAGATTCTCGTGCTTTTGTCGTCATTACCGAAAGAATCGCTCCCAGGTGCCCCGGACCCAAGCGCCACAAATGAAGGTCGGCCAGTTGGTCGCCCTCGCTCTCAACGGCTTGACGCAGATTGTTCGCCATCTGACGATCAGGGTTCATGTCGAGCAGGATCGCACCCGTGTCCCGGATCAAGCCATAGGACCAGCTGGCGATGACCAGGGAACCGACGATACCAGCAAGCGGGTCCATCCAGAGCCAGCCAAAGGCACGGGCGAGCAGCAGGCCCACGATTACCAGCACGGACACGGCGGCGTCGGCAATGACGTGAACCACGGCGGCCCGCATGTTGTTGTCGCGATGCGCCGAACCGTGTGCATGTTCGTGCTCTTCAAAGACAGCCGGATAGTCTTGCTCTCCAAGCCAGACATGAGCGGCAAAGGCATGCGGCTCTGGAATCTCGTCGACCGATTCCAGATAACCCCCTTGGTCCTTCATGACGAAAAGCTGCCGCGCGCCGTCGGGGCGTATGGTTTCAACCCACGCTGCTTCGGCGGTCAGTTCAGGGCCAGTTTCGGCATGGAGCCGGAAGCGAGGCGGCACACCATCCTCGAACACGTCAAGCACCACAGTTCCGGCGTCGGTCTCGATGCGATGGGATTCGTCGTGATCTTCGTGCCCATGACCGTGACCGTGGTGATGACCGCCGGTGCTCAGGAGCCACGCACTGGCAATGTTCACCACCAGGCCGAGACAGGCAATCGGAACTGCCTGGACAAAGTGGATCGGGACCGGCGCGAATATGCGGCTGACGGATTCATAACCGATCAACAATGCTATCATCGCCAGAATGATGGCGCTGGTGAACCCCGCGAGATCGCCTAGCTTGCCGGTGCCGAAGGTAAAGCGCGTGTCATCGGCGTGCTTGCGGGCGTAAGTATAGGCGAGCGCCGCCAGCAGGAGCGCGCCGGCATGCGTGCTCATATGCAGGCCATCGGCGACGAGCGCGATCGAACCGAAGAGCAAGCCACCGACGATTTCAGCGATCATCATGGCACCGCAGAGCCAGATGACCGCCCAGGTCTTGCTCTCGCTTTTCTCGTGTCCCTCGCCTAGGAACACGTGGCTATGGAAAGCCGACGGATCGGCGCTATCGTTTTCCACCATGACGGTTTTCATTTCAGGTAGGTGCGGACAACCTCAAGGAGTTGTTCCGCTGCTTCGCTGTTCAGGGCGCCTGGATGTTTCTCGGCGTCGACGAGATGCTCGCGGACATGATCCTCAACCACCTCCGCCATCAGACCGGCCAAGGCCCCGCGAACCCCGGCGATGAGGTGCATGACCTGCTCGCAGCCCGACTCGACGTCGAGCGCGCGCTCGATAGCTTCAACCTGGCCTCGGATGCGGCGCACACGGGCCAAGAGCTTTTGCTTTTCACGAATGGTGTGGGTCATGCAGCCTTATGCCATAGCCCCCTACCCTATGCAAGAGATGAGTACAAGAGATGCCTCGTGCTCCACCGTCACCGTCATCGGCCCTTATCAGCACGCTGATTGGCAACGACGGCGCATCAGTTTGATGCCGGCGCGATCAAGGTGTGACGATAACCATAAGGCGCGCCACAGACCCCGGCGGCCGAGTATGCCGTGCCAATAGCTCCTCGCCGCAGAACGCAGGAGACCATGGCTAACCAACAGAAGTACGCTGGAAACCACCAGGCAAAGCCGCTCGTACAGCGCGGTATTCATCCCTGGACAAACCCAATCATGGCAGTCTGGTTTCAAGGCTAGAGCAGCGTTCCCCGGAGGAAGATCAGCGCTACGGTGAAATAGATCACCAAGCCGGTTACGTCGACGAGTGTGGCGACGAATGGCGCCGAGGCACTGGCCGGATCGAATCCGAGCCGCTTGAGGACAAAGGGCAGCATCGATCCCGACAGGGAGCCAAAGGTCACGATGCCGACCAGGGCAGCGCCGATGGTCACCGCCAGCAGCGGCCAGTGCTCGCCATAGTCGTAGAATCCGAACTTCTGCCATACTGTGATGCGGATGATGGCGATAACGCCCAGAATGGCGCCCAGCGCGATGCCCGTCGGCAGTTCGCGCAAGGCAATTCGCCACCAGTCCCGCAAGCGTATTTCGCCAAGCGCGAGCGCTCGGATGATGAGCGATGTTGCCTGAGATCCGGAATTGCCGCCCGAACTCATGATCCGGGGAATGAAAAGCGTCAGCACGATCGCCTTCTCCAGTTCCCCTTCGAAATATTGCATGGCATTGGCGGTCAGCATTTCGCCAAGAAACAGCACGGCCAGCCAGCCGCCGCGTTTCCTCAGCATCTCGAAGATGCCGATCTCCATGTATGGCTGATCGAGCGCTTCCATGCCGCCGAATTTCTGGGCGTCCTCGGTTCCTTCCTGAACGATCGCGTCGATGATGTCGTCGACGGTGACGATGCCGAGAACATGGTGTTTGGCGTCGACGACCGGAAGCGCCAGCAAGTCGTATTTGGAGATCAGGCGCGCCACTTCCTCGCGATCCATCAGCGGCGTGACGTAGAGCGGCTTGCGCGGGGGAGCAACCGACGTAATGGAAGCAGTGGGCTCGCCGGTTATCAACTGCCGCAAGGTGACCGCCTTGAGCAGCGTCTTGGATTTGGGATCGAGGACATAGATGGAATAAACCGTCTCGCGGGTACGCTCCACGAGGCGGATATGCTGCAATGTCTGGGCTATCGTCCAGGTCGCCGGCACACTGACAAACTCAGTCGTCATGAGGCTACCGGCCGAATGCTTGGGATAGGCGAGAAGCTGCGTGATTGAGGCGCGTGTGTCGGCCTTCAGCGCCGATAGGAGGTCGTCACATTCGGAAGAGTCGAGACGCCGGAAGATGTCGGCCCTTTGATCGGCCGACATGTTTTCGAGGATCGCCGTCGCCAGCGGCCTCGGCATCATATGGATCAAGTCGGCGGGCTCATCGAGACCTGGCTGATCGAAAACATCGGTGGCGCGATCAAGCGGCAGCAAGGCCAGCACCTCGACCGCTTCCTCGGGCGAAAGTTGATTGAGGATTTCAACGCTGTCGGCGACGTGCTCGTTGGGAAGACGCGCGGCAAGAGCCGCGGCGTCAAAGGGCTCGGTCAACTGGAGATTCGTATCCATGAGTCACCCGAAAATCAGCCATCGCCGGCATAACGTTATGAAGAACCCGAAAGCCATTCTGTTGCGACCGACCGCTATGGCATCGCCAAACGACAGAGAATGTCGCTCGGTGCCGATTGGATTCCCCGGCGTTCGCAGCATGGATAGCAGCAACTCGATGAGCGTTTTGACCCTGCGGGTCAATGCGTCGACGCATAAAAAAGAGAGAGGTGGTGATCAAATATAGCGGAGCGCATGACTGCCGTCTGCTTTAACCCTTCGGGAACGTGTTAAAGACCTGCCTAGCCATGAAGCCATCTTCGCGGGAGGGGATCATTCGATGGAACCGCCGGAGGCAACGCCGGGCACGCCGACGCATGGCAAACGTCTCAACTTTCTGGGAACGTTGGGCCCAGGCTTGATCACCGGCGCGGCCGACGACGATCCAAGCGGTATCGCCACCTATAGTCAGGTGGGTGCCCAATTCGGCTACTCGCTCGCCTGGACCATGGTGTTCAGCTATCCGCTGATGGCAGTAACCCAAGGGATCAGTGCCGGGATCGGCGCAGTGACAGGCCAAGGCATCGCACGCAATTTGCGCCGGCATTATTCGCCTTGGCTGCTGCGTTTTGCGGTGCTGCTGCTCCTCGTCGCCAATGTCATCAACATCGGTGCCGACCTTGGTGCCATGGGCGCCGCGCTTGAATTGCTGATCGGCGGACCGCATCACCTCTACGCGATCATCTTCGCGCTTATCTGCATCTTGCTTGAAGTCTTCGTCAGCTACCGTCGCTATGTCACGGTGCTCAAATGGCTGACACTGTCCCTGCTTGCCTATGTGGCGGTTGTTCTGTCGGTGCATGTGCCCTGGGGAGCCGCGCTCTATGGTGCGCTCGTGCCGCAAATCGTCTTCGACGGCGATCATGCCATGGCGCTGGTAGCGGTTCTCGGCACGACGATCAGCCCCTATCTGTTTTTCTGGCAGGCCGGCGAGGAAGTTGAGGAGCAGCATCGACAGCATTGGCTACGTCTCGGCGCTCACTCCCGCAGCTCCGCGCACCAGCTTGCACGGATCAAGAGCGACACCTTGTTCGGAATGGGGTTTTCCAACCTCATCGCCATCGTCATTATTATAGCGACGGCGGCGACGCTGCATGCCAACGGCATCACGCAGATTCAGACCTCGTCCCAGGCGGCAGAGGCGCTCCGACCTGTTGCCGGCGACTTTGCATTCGCGGTCTTTGCGGCCGGCATCATCGGCACAGGCTTGCTTGCCGTGCCCGTCCTGGCCGGCTCCGCAGCCTATGCCGTCGCGGAGACGTTTCGGTGGCCGGAGGGACTGGACCAGCGCCCGCAGGACGCCAAGGCCTTCTACGGCACGATCGCCATGGCGACGCTGGGTGGGGTGACCCTGACTTTCGTCGGACTGGACCCCATCAGGGCGCTCTATTGGAGCGCTGTCGTCAATGGAATACTGGCAGCCCCGCTGATGGCAATCATGATGATGATCGCCATGAACCCAAGGATCATGGGCCGGCTTACGCTGCCGCGCTGGATGATTTTCGGCGGAGTGCTTGCAACGACAGTGATGGCTCTGGCTTCGATTGGCTTTTTCGTACTGTGACTGACAGTCCGGCCCGAGCCAAATTCAGATCATGGCTGACCTACGACGCGGTCTGGCTTCTTCTGCATTTGGCCGTCGTGGCGCTTCGCTTGATGCAACTGCTCAACCGCTGGAAATTGATCAGCGCACGGCAATCTGCGTTGTTTTTCACAGCGGCCAAGTATTTGGAACGACATGCAGACTGGCTCTCCTCGCGCATGCGCAGGTAGCCGATCTGCCCTTTGAACTGATACCAAATGGATTTGTGTGACCCAAAGTGTTCAAGTCTCCCCGCTCACGTATCACGGCCCCCCGGTTTGGAGGCGTGCAGCATCGATGGCCTTGCGCTCGTCATCAATGATTTGTCGGTCCTGCCCGTCAAAAGCCATGATCTCGACTATTCAGGCAGGAATGACCAGTATCACCCACTCCCCTGCCGAACCACGCCAGACCAGGCGCGCCTTGCTGATCGGCTTCGCAGCCATTGCCATGCTTTCAGCCTGCAGCACCGTTTCTGTACCAACGGGCGAAGGCGCGGGCGTCTCGTCCTCCGCCACCGCCACTCTGGCGGGCTTGCGCGCGACGGCCGGGCTCGGCCCGCTGACGCCGGACGCACAGCTCGAGCAGGCGGCGCTGCAGCAGGCCGGCTACATGGCCTCGCGGGAGCGCATGAGCCACACTACGGGCTGGGGCAAGGATTTCGCCTCGCGCATGAAGGACAATGGCGTGCGGGGAGCCGCTGCCGAGAACATCGCCGAAGGCCGCTTCGACCAGCAAAAACTGTTCGACATCTGGATGCATTCGACCGGCCACCGGCGCAACATACTCGATCCGGATTTCAGCCGCTTCGGGCTCGCCTATGTCCGCGACGGACGGGACCCCAACCTGCGCTATTGGTCGCTGGTTCTCGGCAAATAGAGCTGTCGCCTGATTCTCTCCCGTCTTGCGACGGTGCCTGCTAGTCCATATGCGCGGCTGGTGCGCCACCGGCTGGCGCCCGCGCCGGCTTGCGCAGCAGGAAGACGAACGGGATGGCAACCAGCGTCATCACCATCAGGATTTTGAAGTCGTTGACGTAGGAGATCATCATCGCCTGGAGATTGACCATGCGATCGACCTCCGACAGCGCCATCGGATCGCCGCCCGCGGCCGCCGGCGAAACCGCCCAGAGGTTGGGATTGAACGGGTTGATGAAGGCCGAAAGCTCGGCATGGTTGATCTGGGTGTTGCGCACCAAAAGCACCGTCACGACCGAGACGCCGATCGATGAGCCAAGATTGCGCACCAGGCTGAACAACGAGGTTGCGTCGGTGCGGAAGCGCGCGTCGAGCGTGGCGAAGGCAACCGTCGACAGCGGCACGAACACCATTCCCATGCCCAGGCCCTGGATCACGCCGGAGCTGAGGATCAGCCAGTTATCCATCTGCGGCGTGAAGCTGGCCATGGTGTAGAGCGACTGCGCGGTCAGCACAAAGCCGATGACGACGAGAATTCTGGCGTCGATCTTTTTCATGAGCCGCCCGACGACGAGCATCGAAATCATCGTGCCGAGACCGCGTGGACCTATGACGATACCGATGGTGACAGTCGGATAGCCGAAAATGGTCGACAGCATTGGCGGCAGCAGCGACATCGAGGCCAGGATGAGCACACCCATGACGAAGATGAACGCCAGGCCGGTCACGAAGTTGCGGTCGAGGAATATCTTGGGGTCGATAAAGGGATGTTCCGCCGTCACTGTGTGAATGATGAACACCCAGAAACCGGTGATGGCCAGGCCGAGTTCGATCCATATCTCGACCGAGGAAAACCAGTCGACCTCGCCGCCGCGATCCAGCATCAGCTGCAGCGCGCCGACGCCGAGCGATATCATGGCAAAGCCGAAGAAATCGAAGCTGCGCACGCGCCGGGCAACGGCCGGCAGATAGGCGGCCATGCCAAGGAAGGCGACGATGCCGACCGGCAGGTTGATGAAAAACACCCAGCGCCAGTTGAAATTGTCGGTCAGCCACCCGCCCAGCGTCGGGCCCAGGATCGGTCCCAGCATGATGCCGGCGCCCCAGATGGCCATGGCTTGGCCGTGACGCTCCTTGGGGTTGATGTCGAGCAGGAAGGTCTGCGACAGCGGCACGATGGCGGCGCCGAACACGCCTTGCATCAGCCGGAATAGCACAATGGTTTCAAGGCTCCATGCCAGGCCGCACAGCATGGAGAAGACGGTGAAGCCGACCACGGTCGTCAGGAACAATTCCTTGCGACCGAAGCGATCGGCGAGCCAGCCGGTTACCGGCGTCATGATGGCGGCGGCGACGATGTAGGAGGTCAGCACCCAGTTGATGTTGTCGGGAGAGGCGCCGAGATCGCCTGTCATGGTCGGCAGCGCGACGTTGGCGATGGTGGTGTCGAGCGCCTGCATGACGGTCGCCAGCATGAGCGCAACCGTGATCAGGCCGCGATGCGGCACTTCCTTGAAAGGTTCGGGCGTGCTCATGACGTGGAACTTCCAGCAGGTAACAAAAACGTGTACACAAGGTTTCCGGGCGGCAAAGCCTCCGTTGAGAGACCTTCATCGCGGTGGGACGCGAGTATCGATGTGGGGGTTACATCGACTGAAAGTCTCTGATGAGCGGATGCCTGCCGCCCGGAAACGTGAGGACCGAGAGGTCCGTGTCGAAGATTTCAGCTTTCGGCCAGGCCGCGACGCGGCTCGAACCACGCACTGATCCTTTCCACCCTCCCATCAGACCAATCCTGCCATCCGGTTCCACCCGCTGGCCTGCGCGGGCTTCCGCCGACTTTACTGCGCGGCCTCCCCAGCCGTGGCGTGACCGAATATGGCGGGAAAACCACGGGCTATGCCGGTATCGACGGTGACAGAGGCACTCATGCCGGTCCGCAGCGCCATTTTGGCGTCGGGATCGGTCAGTTCTAGGCGCACCGGGATGCGCTGCGTGACCTTGACCCAGTTGCCGGTGGCGTTCTGGGCGGGCAGCAGCGAAAATTCCGCTCCCGTTCCCGCACCGATCGCCTTGACCGTCGCCTCGAAAGTCTTGCCCGGATAGGTATCGACGACGATCTCCGCTTTCTGGCCCGGCTTCATGTTGGTGAGCTGGGTTTCCTTGAAATTGGCATCGATCCAGGTGTCGTCGGTCTCGACCAGCGAAAACAGCGGCGTGCCGGAGCCGACGAACTGGCCGACCTTGAAGGACGAGGCCTGGGAGATGACGCCGTCAGCGGGTGCCTTCACCGTGGTCTGCGCCAGGTCGTAGGCGGCCTTGTCGCGCGCGGCGAGTGCGGCCATCACGGTCGGATGCTTGTCGGTTTCGATGTCGGGGTTGCCGCCGAGCGCGGCCTTGGCGCTGATGATGCCTTGCTGGGCCACTGTGACCTGCTGCTTTGCCTTGTCGAGGTCGTTGCGGGCCTCATCCAGCGACGATTTGGCGTTGATGCCTTTCTGGGCGAGGTCGGCGGCGCGATCGTATTGTGACTGGGCGTAGTCGACCTCGCTGCTGGCGGACTTTTCCTGCGCCGTCGACTGGCTGTAGGCAGCGCGCAGCTGCTCGACATTGAGGCGCGCGCCGGCGACCGCGGCGTCGGCTTGGGCAAGCGCGATCCGGTAAGGCTCGGGGTCGATGGCGAACAGAAGGTCGCCCTGCTTGACCATCTGATGGTCCGATATGGCAACCTGGACGATGCGGCCCGCAGTATCCGAGGCGATCGACACCTTGGCCTGCTGCAGATTGGCGTTCTCCGTCCCCTGATAGCGCCCGCCGGTCACCCAGACATAGCCGCCACCGACGATCAGCACCGCCGGCAAGGCAAACATCAAGAAGAAGCGGCCTATGCGGCGCTTTTTCTTCGGCTCCGGGACCGGCTGTACGGGAGGAGCGACCGCGACAGCAGCGGCAACCGGCTGGGCCGGCGCTTCCATCTCCACCTTGGCCGCGTTTTCGTCGACTTTGGCTACCGCGTTCATGCTGCTGCGCCTTTCGTAGGCTCGACCTTTTCCGAGGACGAGCCATCGCCGTCCGCGAGATTCTGTGCCATCGCATCGAGCGCCCTGATCAGGACGCGGCGATCCTCCGGCGAAACGCCGACAAGCGAGTCCTCATAGACTTCACCGGCGAGGCTCTTGACCTCGGCATAGGCAGCGCTTGCCTTGGCGGTCGGGAAAATCATGCGCACGCGGCGGTCGGCGGCGTCGGCGCGGCGCTCAATCCAGCCGCCCTCCTCCATCCGGTCGACAAGGCGCGAAACGCTGATCGGCTCGATTTCGAGCAGTTCGGCAAGCCGCGCCTGGGTGACGCCCTCCTCCTTGGCGACACGCACCATGAGGCGCCACTGCGCCGACGAGAGGCCAAGCCCACTGGCGCGCGTCTCGAAGCGCTTGCGCATCAGGCGCTGCACGTCGTGGATCAAAAATCCCAGTCTATCGATGCCATCTGAAACCATAAGCGGTATATATAATAAGCGTGCTTACTATTCAAGCCGTCATGTTGCCACGGACGCCGGCAAATGCCCACGGCCGTGGCGCAACATGATCATGGTTAGCAACTGGTGAGGGCCGCTGCCCGAGACGGGGTACGCAGCGACTGCGCATTGCCAGGCCGCGTTCCAACACCCGCCAGATCAAGATGCGAGTGCCCGTTTGGACCCTGCGGCAGCTGGTCGCTTGTGACATATTCATGTACAGCCGTTGGTCAGGATCGGGGGATCTACGCTATGCCGACGCTTTACGCTCTCAAGCCGGCCTTCCAGGGAAGACTGCGGCCGCTGGTCAACCGGCTGGCGGCAATCGGCGTCACCGCCAACAGCATCACCATCCTGGCGGCCCTGATGTCGATCACGGCCGGAGCGGCCATCGCGATCCTGCATGAATGGCGCTGGCCGCTGCTGCTCATTCCCGTGGTGTTGTTCGTGCGTATGGCGCTCAACGCCATGGATGGCATGCTGGCGCGCGAACACGGCCAAGCTTCGACGCTCGGCATGTATCTGAACGAGATTTGCGACGTCGTTTCGGACCTGGCACTGATCCTGCCTTTCGCAGCGTTTCCGCTGTTCGGCGCATGGGGTGTCATCGCCTTCGCCATCGCTTCGGTGCTGACCGAGTTCGCCGGCGTGCTCGGCATAGCCGCCAAGATCGGACGCAATTACGCCGGGCCGTTCGGCAAGAGCGACAGGGCGCTGGCGTTGGGCGCGGTGGCTGTCCTGTGCGCCGCCGGGCTGTGGCCGCCATCCATCGCACCGTTTGTGTTTCCGGCCATGGCAACTCTTTCGCTGCTGACCGCCATAAACCGGATACGCGCCGGCCTTATTGGCAGCGCCAGCTGAGCACCGAGGCTCGCCATGCCGCCAGAGAGGAAGACCATGATGCACGGACCGATTACAGCGGCCGCGGAAAGCCTTGGGCGGCAAGCGCAAGAGCGTGTCTTCCACAGCCATGACGGGACCGAGATCTTCTACCGGTTCTGGCCGGCGGCTTCCGCAAATGCCAAGGGCGCGGTGGTGCTCTTTCACCGTGGCCATGAACATGGTGGCCGCATGGCTCATCTCGTCGATGAATTGCAGATGCCGGACCACGCCTTCTACGCCTGGGATGCCCGTGGCAACGGCCGTTCGTCCGGCGAACGCGGCTACGCTCCGTCCTTCTCGGCGCTGGTGCGCGACATCGACTGCCTCATGCGCGAGATCGCCGCCAGGGATGGCTTCGCCACACAGGATATCGCGCTGATCGCGCAGTCCTTCGGCGCCGTGCTTGCCGCCGCCTGGGTGCACGACTGCGCGCCGAAACTGCGTGCCATGGTGCTGGCCTCGCCGGCCTTTTCGGTCAAGCTCTACGTCCCCTTCGCCAAGGAAGGCATCTCGCTCTGGCAAAAGCTCAAGGGCCGCTTCTTCGTCAACTCCTACGTCAAGGCGAAATTCCTGACCCATGATCCCGTGCGCATCGCCTCTTTCGAGAGCGATCCGCTGATCACGCGGCCGATCGCCTCCAACATCCTGGTCGAGCTCTACCAGCACGCCGCCCGTATCGTCGCCGACGCCCGCGCCATTACCGTGCCGACCCAGCTTCTGCTTTCGGGAAGCGACTGGGTGGTGCGCCACGGCCCGCAGCACGAATTCTTCGTCAATCTCGGCAGCCGGACCAAGGAACGCCATGTCTTGCCGGGCTTCTTCCACGACACGCTGGGCGAGCGCGACCGGGCGCAGGCCCTCCACCTGATTCGGCCGTTCCTGGCCAGGCAGTTTGCCGCACCGGATGCGCCGGTCGACCTGAAGCAGGCGGATATCGCCGGCTACACGCGCGACGAGGCCGACAGGCTTGCCTCGCCGCTCGATCTGTTGTCGCCCAAGGGTCTCTATTGGGCATTCAGCCGCGCCTCCATCCGCATGGGCGCATGGGTCTCGTCGGGCATGAAGGCCGGCGTCACCACCGGCTTCGATTCCGGCTCGACGCTGGACTATGTCTACGAGAACGACGCGCGGGGTCTCACACCTGTTGGCCGTTTCGTCGACCGCATCTTCCTGGAGGCCATCGGCTGGCGCGGCATCCGCCAGCGCAAGCTGCATCTCGAAGAACTGATCGGCTCTTGCCTGGCGACGCTCAAGGCCGCCGGCCGGCCGGCGCACATTCTCGACATTGCCGCCGGCCACGGCCGCTATGTTCTCGATGCCATCGTGAAGAGCCCCGACCAACCTGCAAGCGTGCGCCTGCAGGATTATTCCGACCTCAATGTCGAGCTTGGCCGCAAGCTGATCGCCGAGCGGCAATTACCGGCCAGCGTCTCGTTCCGGCGCGCCGACGCTTTCGATGCCGAGAGGCTCGCCGCGATCGATCCGGCGCCGGACCTCGCCATCGTTTCCGGCCTCTACGAACTGTTCTCCGACAATGCGATGATCGCGCGCTCGCTCGGCGGACTGGCCAGCGCCATGCAGCCGGGCAGCCTGCTGCTTTACACCAACCAGCCCTGGCATCCGCAGCTCGAGATGATCGCGCGCAGCCTGACCTCGCATCGCGGCGGCCAGGCCTGGGTCATGCGCCGGCGCACGCAAGGCGAAATGGACCAGCTTGTCGAAGCCGCCGGTTTCGAGAAACTCGACCAGCGCATCGATCAATGGGGCATCTTCACCGTCTCGGTCGCGCGGCGCCTGTAGGACCAGCCGAGGCATGCTGACTGACCCTGAAGCTTTTCAATCCGCAGCCACAGCAGCCGCCGACCCCTATGGCCGGGTGGTCGTCAGGGCAGCGTTGTGGCTGGCGTTCCTGGCGCCGTTCTTCTACCTGACCTATGGCTTCGCCAATTGGCTGGCGTCACGGCGCGACGATGTCGGCAGCATCGTGTTCTCCTGGGAACGCAGCATCCCCTTCGTCCCCTGGACCATCGTGCCCTACTGGTCGATCAACCTGTTCTACGGCCTGTCGCTGCTGCTCAACGGCAACCGGCAAGGGGTCGACCGCCTGGCCGGACGCTTTCTCACAGCGCAACTCGTCGCCGTCACCTGCTTCATCCTGTTCCCGCTGACGGCGACGTTCGTGCGGCCGCAAACGACCGGCCTGCCGGGCTTCATGTTTGCCGTGCTTGGCGGTTTCGACAAGCCGTTCAACCAGGCGCCCTCGCTGCACATCGCCCTGCTCGTGATCATCTGGGATCATTGGCGCCATCGGCTCGGCGGCCTTCTCCTGCCGCTCTGGCATGGCTGGTGCTTCCTGATCGGCGCGTCGGTGCTGACGACCTGGCAACATCATTTCATCGACATCCCGACCGGCGCACTGCTCGGTTTTTTCGCGCTGTGGCTGTTTCCGCGCAGCGGCGAGTTGCCGGTTTCAGGGGCCCGACTGCCCAGCGATGCGAAAGCCCGTCGGCTGGCGCTGTTCTATGCGCTGGGTAGCGTCCTTGCGCTTGCCGGTGCCGCGCTCGGCGCGTTCTTCTCCGCTGTCGCGCTCATCCTGCTTTGGCCGGCTTTGGCGCTGGCTATCGTCGCCTTCGCCTATGCCGGGGCCGGCGCCAAGGTGTTCCAGAAATCCGCGGATGGCAGCATCACGCTCGCCAGCCGCGTCCTGCTCTTGCCCTACCGTCTCGGCGCCAGGACAAACATATGGGCCTGGACACGTGATCTTGCTCCGCAGGCGGCGGTGGCGGATGGCGTCTTTCTCGGGCGCTTTCCCACGGCAAGCGAGGCCAACAGCTTCGGCACGGTCGTCGACCTCGCCGCCGAACTCGAAAGGCCGGCGGGAGCGATGTGCCGCTGGATCAGCTTGCCGATGGTCGACCTGTTGCCGCCGCCTTTGATGATACAGCAACAGGCCGCCGGCGCGCTGGAGACAGCGCGCAGCGACGGCACGGTGCTTGTCTGCTGCGCGCTCGGCTTCCAGCGCAGCGCCGGCGTTGTCGCCGAATGGCTGGTGGCGACCGGCAGGGCCAAGACACCGGGCCTGGCGCGCGAGATGCTGACGACCGCCGGCCGGCCGGTCCATCTTGCCGAGGCCGTGGAACGGGCGACGTCATGACCGGCAATGCCTATCAGGAAAGCACCGATCGCTTCGCCCGTATGCTGATGCGGCAGGCCGCTTGGCCGGCCGCAATCGTGGTGGCCGCGAACATCCTCGCGCCGCTGGCCGCTTCGGCGCGCGGCGCCTTCGAGACCCGGCATGCGACCCTCTCCCTGTCGCTCGCCGCCGCGAGCGCTGTTGCCGTGCTGGCGCTGTCGGCGCTGCTGGCATTCGACGCACTGCTGTTCCGGCTGATGGCCAGCCACGACGACGAGACTTCCGGTGGGGCCGCGGTGGACGATATGCTGGCGCGCATGCGCCTGAAGCCGCAGCCGCCCTCCACACGTTCGCTCAACGACCGCATGGCCGGTACGCGCCGGTTGCTCATCAGGCAACGCGCAGCCCTTGGACTGTTCGTGGCGATGCTTTTGGCGGCCGGATTTTGGGCGCCGCGATGAGCAAGCTTGCGCTGAAGACCTTTACCCTGCTGCAGACGGTAACCTCCGTTGGCCTCTCGGCGCTGGCATGGGTGGTGACCGGGGTGCGTCCGATCTGGAATGGCAGCCTGCCGTCGGACCGGCAGCGCATCTATTTCGCCAACCACACAAGCCATGGCGACTTCATCCTCTTGTCGGCGTGCCTGAGTGAAAAGGAGCGCGCGATCACCCATGCCGTGGCGGCCGGCGAGTATTGGGGAAGATCGCGGCTGCGCCGCTTCATCGCGCAGGACATGCTGTCGTCCGTGCTCATCAACCGCCAATGGACGAAGCCTGAGGAAAACCCGGTCGAGATCATGCTGTCGGTCCTCGACCAGGGCCACTCGCTGATCCTGTTTCCCGAAGGCACCCGCAACATGACCGAGGAGCCCCTGCTGCCCTTCCGTTCCGGGCTCTACAATTTGACGATGGCGCGGCCGGAGGTCGAGCTGATCCCGTGCTGGATCGAGAACATGTCGCGTGTGCTGCCCAAGGGTCAGTTCCTGCCGGTTCCGCTTTTGTGTCGCGTCGTCTTCGGCGCGCCGGTGACGGTGGCCCCGGGCGAAGAGCGCCGCGCCTTCCTCGACCGAGCCCACGCCACGCTCCTGGCGCTCAACCCGCGCCCTGAACGAGACGATTGATGCGCCACGACATCTCAATTTTGATCATCGGCCTGCTTGTGGTGCTGACGACCGCCAGCATCGTCGCCGCCATACTTTCGGCGCGGGCGCCAAAGCCACTCAGTTCGACGCTGGTCAATCTCACCCAACGCATCAACGCCTGGTGGGTGATGGTGGCGCTGATGACGGTCGCCTTCTTCTTCGGCCGCTACGGCATGACCATCCTGTTCGCGCTGATTTCGTTCGCGTCGCTGCGCGAATTTGTGACGCTGACGCACACAAGCCGCAGCGATCATTGGGTGCTGCTTGGCATGTTCGGCATCATCATCCCGTTTCAATACTGGCTGGTGTGGACCGCCTGGTATGGGCTCTTCGTCATCTTCATTCCGGTCTACTGCTTCCTGCTGATGCCGGCCATCACCGCGCTGCATGGCGACACCGAACGCTTTCTCGAGCGGATCGCCGCGCAGCAATGGGCAGTGATGATCTCGGTCTATTGCGTCAGCCATGTGCCAGCACTGCTGACGCTCGACGTGCCGGGCTTCGAGGGCCGCAATTTGTTGCTGATCGCCTTCCTGATCATCGTCGTGCAAGGCAGCGACGTGCTGCAGTACATCTTCGGCAAGCTGTTTGGAAAACACCGTTTCTCGCCGACGGTCTCGCCGTCGAAAACCTGGGAAGGCCTGATCGGCGGGGTGGTGTCGGCGAGCCTACTCGGCGCGCTGTTGTCCTTCGTGACGCCGTTTTCGCCGCTGCAGGCGGCTTGCGTGGCCTTCGTCGCCTGTTCGATGGGCTTTCTGGGCGGGCTGGTCGCCTCGGCCATCAAGCGCGACCAGGGCGTCAAGGACTGGGGCCATCTCATCGAAGGCCATGGCGGCATGATGGACCGCACCGACAGCCTGGTCTTCGCGGCTCCGATCTTCTTTCACATCGTGCGCTATTTCTGGACGGTCTGAACCGGCGCGTTCTGGCCCAGCTCGCTCAGAGCCGGTTTCGCACGACCAGCGTCACGACGAAGAAGGCGCCGAGTGAGCTGGTAATGATTCCGATCGGCAGTTCCTGCGGCGGCAGCAAGGTCCGCGCCAAGAGATCGCTTGCCAGCAAGAGCACTGCTCCGAACAACGCACAGCTTGCGATCAGGCGCAGATGCAAGGGACCGGCCAGCGGCCGCGACAGATGCGGGATCATCAATCCGACAAAGCCGATGACGCCGGCGACCGAGACGAGAATCGCCGTCGAGAAGGCGGCGACGAGAAACGTCGTCCTGCGCATCCGCGCCACCGGCACACCGAGGCTTTCGGCGGCACTTTCACCGGCCAGGAAAGCGTCCAGCCTGCGATGGTTCCACAACCCATAGGCCGCAATCGTGCCGGCGCCCAGTGCGCCCAACCAGACATTGTCCCAGCGCGCCAGCCCGAGCCCGCCCATCGTCCAGAACAGCACGGAGTGGGCGGCGCGCTGGTCTCCGGCGAAGACCAGATAATTGGTCAAGGCCGTGAACAGGAAGGAAACGGCAAGCCCGGCGAGGATCAGCCGCTCCGGGCCTTGCCCCCTCACCCGCGCGACCAGCAGCAGGACAATGCAGGCGGCCAGTATGCCGCCGGTGAAGGCGGCGACTGGCAAGGTCCAGATGCCAAAGCTGTCACCAAAGACGGTGATGACGGAAACCGCACCTGCGGCAGCCCCTGACGACAGGCCGAACAGGAAGGGATCGGCAAGATCGTTGCGGGTCACCGTCTGCAGCAAGGCGCCTGTTATGCCGAGGCCGCCGCCGACACAGACCGCCAGGATCGTGCGCGGCAGCCGCAGGTCAACGACGATCTTGCCGACCGGGCCCGACACCTGGTGCCCGTTCAACCCGACAGCATGGCCAAGCGAGGCGATGACGTCCGTCAGAGGTATCAGCGTCGAACCATAGGCGATCGACAGCAGCACGAGGGCGACGACCGCCACCGTGCCCGCCGCCATCGCCAGCGCGAATGCCTTGTGCCCCGAGAGCGCACCGGACTTATGCCCAGGGGCAAGAAGCATCAGAACGCTTCCGGATGCATCGCTTTGGCGATCTTGGCGATCGCCTCGATGTTCGCCGGCCCAGGTGTCAGTTCGGCATAGCGCAGGGCAACGAAGCGTTCGTTCTTGACCGCGTCCGTTTCCTTCATTGCCGGATGCGCTTTCAAAAAATCGAGCAATTTCTTGTAGCCGCCGCCGTCCTGGTAATCGAGCAGGATGAGGAATTGCGGATTGCGCGACGCCACCGTTTCCCAGTCCGTGTTGCCCCAGCTGGTGTCCATGTCGGCCATGATGTTGTCGCCGCCAGCGGCGGTGATCATGGCGCTGGGAATAGCGAATTTTCCAGCGGTGAACGGCTTGTCCTCGCCGGAATCGTAGAGGAACACCCGCGTTCCCTTGGCGCTGCCAACCTTGGCGGTGATGTCAGCCAGTTGCGCCTTCCAGCCGGCAACAAGCTTCTCGGCTTCGGCCTCCTTGCCAAAAATCTTGCCCAGCTTTTCGACGTCGCCATACAGAAGGTCCATCGAGGCGGCCGGCCTGGTCTTGTCGAGATGGACGCAGCTTTCGGTCAGCACCAGCGTCTTGATCCCGTGCGGAGCGAGCGTGTCGGGCGTCACGTCGCCGCCCGGCTTCATGCCATAGTACCAGCCGGCGAAGAAGAAATCGGGCTCGACCGCGACGAGGTTTTCGAGCGTCGGGTATTTTGGCGCCAGTTCCGGGATGGAACCCTGCTCGGCCTTGAATTCGGGACCGACCTTGTACCATCCGGTGATGCCGGTAAGGCCGACGATCGACGGCTGCAGCTTCAGCGCGAAGGCCATCTCGGCCATGTTGAGATCGTGGATGACGGCGCGGTTGGGTGGCGCGTCGAAGGTCAGCGGCTTGCCGCAGCTGTCGACGGTGACGGGGAAGGCGAAGGCTGTCGACGCCAGCAGCGAGAAGACGAGCGACAGTGCGAGACGTTTCACGGATTTTGCTCCTTGGTTGAACAGTGTCGGATGAAGGGTTTGATCAGGACGGCGGCGCGGCGCGGTTCGGAACATCGAACACCGTCAGTTCGCGGTCCTCGGTGGGGTGGCGCAGGCGAAACACGTCGACACCGAAAATCTCGCGGATCAGCTGTTGCGTCAGCGCTTCGCGCGGTGCAGCCAGCGCATGCAGCCGCGCTTCATTCATTACCGCGACTCTGGTGGCGAAGGGCGCCACCAACGCCAGATCGTGCAGCACGGCGATCACCGTCATGCCGAAGCCGGCCACGAGTTCGAGAAGTTCTGCGCGGGCGCGCGGATCGAGATGGTTGGTCGGCTCGTCGAGGAACAGCACTTTCGGTTGCTGTGCGATGGCGCGCGCCAGCTGGGCGCGTTGGCGTTCCCCGCCCGACAGCGAGCCGATGCTGCGGCCAAGCAGCGGCAACAAGCTGGTCCGACGCAGCGCGTTCACGACAATGTCGTGTTCCTCGCTCCTGCGCCTCAGGCCGGCATGCGGGACGCGGCCAAGCTCGACATAGTCGATCACCGCCAGCCGCGGATCCGGCTGGTCGGTCTGGCCGACGACGGCGATGTGCAATGCCCGTTCGGCGGTCGAGATCCTGTCCAGGCGGCGCCCGCCAAGCTTCACCTCGCCCGAACTTGGCCTCAGCATGCCCGACAGCATGCGCAGCAGCGTCGTCTTGCCGGCGCCGTTGGGGCCAATGATGGCGAGGCGATCACCAGCGGCAACCGACAGGCTGACCGCATGGACCAGATTCCGCCCATTTGCCGTCGCGCTCAAATTGCGGGCGTCCAGAAGTGGCGTTGTCATCGGCTGTCTCCCGCAGGCTTGCCTGGTACCGGAATGCGGGCCAGCGTCTTGCCAGCCAGTCGCGGCGGACGTTGTCCGGAATTGCACCAGCCGTCGGCGAGCGAGGCGTAAAGCCTGGCAAATCGCACGAGATCGCCGGCATCGGCCTCGGCGTCTATGGAGCCGAAGAGGTAGGCTGCCTTGCCTGGCGCCTGGAAAGCCACCGTCAGCGGCCGCGCGCAGCCCGCCATGCATTCGACGCCTTCGACCGTGAAACCATTTGCCACCGCGGGCTCATGGTGGGCTGAGAGCCGGGAGCGTAAGTCGGCGCAGAGGCTTTGGCCCGACCTGACCCCGGTCGGGACGTCACGGCAGAGAGTGCACACGATGATGCGATGATCGATGGAGCCGTCCAACTTTCCGTCACTTTCCAAAACTGGCGACGGAAGGATGTTGGCGAGCCGGCCGACAAGACCGACGTCCACGTTTCCTCCCGGCACACCCCGTCCGGTCAACTCAGTGATGGCAGGTCTCCTGGCTCGCGGGTCTCGGCGCAATCCTGCCTTCCCAGCCTTGCCGGCCAGTGGCATGTCGGATCTTGCTCACCGCTTACAGTTGCGGGGGCAGCCACGGCCTCGACCTCGGAGGGTCTCACCGTGTTCCCTTTTCACCCCTTGCCTTTCGGCGCGGGGACCATCACCGGAGCATCGTAGATTTGCCCCTGGCGCATCGCAACAATTCTTTTCGACTGGTCCTGTCACCATCGCGGCACCAACAGACTGCAACCTCATCAGATAGGGGCGTGCGATATCTCCGTCTGTAATGTAATAACAAAACTGTTAAAGAGATATCCTCTGCCGCTGTCAATCCCTTGCCACCGCGAGCTGCCGGTGACGTTTGCAAACGCAGACGGGGCGAGGTTCGCGTGAACCCCGCCCCGGATCGAATAGTCTACAGACAGACCTTACTTTCCCGCCAGTTGCTTGGCGTTCTCGGGCGTGATCGCTGTCGTGTCGACGGTGACCGTCGTATCCACCGAAGTCGCGCAATCGAGCAGGATCTTCTTCGACATCTCGATCGCTTCCTTCGCACCCGTCGGATAGGTGAAGGTCGCCGCCCAGTCGCCCTTGGCCACGGCCTCGATCCCGCCGGCAGGGCCTGGCAGGCCGTCGGTGCCGATGATCTTGACCTGCTTGCCAGCGCCCTTGGCGGCAAGCAGCGCGCCAGCCGCCATCATGTCGTTCGAGGCGTAGAGCACCTTGATGTCGGGATGCGCCTGCAACATGGCCGAGAAGGCGGTCTGGGCTTTATCCGGCACCCAGTCCGCCGCCTGCTCGGCGACGACCTGGATCTTGGCATTCTCCTTGACGCCGTCCTTGAAGCCGTTCAACCGTTCGACAGCCGGCGTCGAGCTCGGGAGACCTTCCAGCACCGCCGCTTCACCACCTTCCGGCAGCAAGGTCTTGGCGGTGTACTTGCCCGCTTCGAGCGCGATCTTGTAATTGTCGCCGCCGATGAAGGCGGTGTAGTCCTTGCCGGGATCGCCGACCGTCTTGCGGTCGAGCTCGATGACCGGGATGCCGGCATCCATGGCGCGCTTGACCGCCGGTGTCAGCGGTGCCGCCTCGAAGGGCGAGATCAGCAGCAGATCGACTTTCTGGGTGATGAAGTTGTCCACCTGCGAGGTCTGCGTGTTGACGTTGCCGGCGCCGTCGGCGATCTGCAACGTGAAGCCCGGCACTTCCTTGGCGGCCGCCGTCAGCTCGTCATTGACATGTTGGCGGTAGGGCTCGGCATTGTTCGCCTGTGAAAAGCCGATGATGAACTGGCCGTCCTTGGCGCAGGCCTTGACCAGCGGCTCGGCGGCTTGTGCCGCTCCCGCCATGCACAGGCATGAGCCTGCCAACAACGCGACGTGAAGCGCGCGCCGTGATCCTTGTCTTGTGGTTTTCATACTCATTCTCCTCCTCGTCGGGCCGGGGCCAGACATTGGTTTTGCAGTTTCTGCCGCCTCCTCCTAACGACCCAAACCCTCGCGGCGGCGAACGAGGGATTGAAGCACTGCCGCCAGCACGATGATCGCGGCGGTCGCGAGCAACTGCATGGCGGGCGTGATGTTGTTGAGCTGCAGGATGTTGGCGAGTGCGCCCAGCATGATAGTGCCGGCCACCGTGCCGACCATCGAGCCGGCGCCGCCGAAGAGGCTGGTGCCGCCAATGACCACGGCGGCGATCGCGGTGAGTTCGTAGCCCATGCCGTCATTGGCGCTGCCGAAATTGAACTGGCCGGCATGCACGATGCCGGCAAGAGCGGCGGCAAAGCCGGTGATGGCATAGACCGAGATCTTCACCATGGAGACGGGCACGCCGGAAATGCGCGCTGCTCGCTCATTGCCGCCGACGGCAAAGACATAGCGGCCGAAGCGCGTGGTGTTGAGCACGATGGTTGCGATCGCGGCAAAGACGATGAAGACGATGGTGGCGACCGGTACGGTGTTGTTGAACAGCCGCTCGCCGAGGATCGCGAAAACCGGCGGCGCCAGGCCTGGCCCGTCGCCATAGGAAATGTTGATGTACTGGTTGCCCGAGACGACCAGCGCCAGGCCGCGCGCCGCCTGCAAGCCGGCGAGCGTGACGATGAACGGCTCCAGCCGGAACCGGGTGGAGATGGTGCCCTGGATCGCGCCGAAGACGATGCCCATGACGAGCACGGCGAGGATGGTGGGAATGAGCCCGAAACCGCCCGAGATCATCATCGATGCGGTGACAACGCTGGACAGGCCAAGCACCGCGCCCACCGACAGGTCGATGCCGGCGGTAATGATGACGAAGGTCATTCCGATGGCGATGATGCCGGTCTCCGACACGGCGCGCACGATGTTGGCGATGTTGTCGGGGTCGAGGAACAGGATATGGCCATGCCGGCGCGGCGAGAAGATGATGCCGCCGATCGCCACCACGACCAGGCCGATCAGGCTCTGGAAGCGCACCACCAAAGCGAGCGGATCTCGATGCGCCGGTGCCGCGGCCACCGGACCGCTTGCCTCCGAGATCTTCTGTTCAGACATCAGGCCTCCCTGCCATTTGCAGCGGCAAGCACCGTGTGCTCGTCGACGCCGCCGATGAATTCCGCCACATTTCGCCCCTGTCGCAGCACCACGATCCGGTCACAGAGACCGATCAGCTCCGGCATCTCGCTGGACGCGACCAGGATGCCGAGCCCTTGCGCCGCCAACTGCCTGAGCCGCGCGTAGATCTCGCCCTTGGCACCGACATCGACACCGCGCGTCGGCTCGTCGAGCAGCAGCAGCCGGGGATTGCCGAGGATCTCCTTGGCCAGCACCACCTTCTGCTGGTTGCCGCCGGACAGCGCGCCGACAGCGATGTCTGAATTCTTCGGCCTGATGTCGAACTGGCCGAAGGACTGCTTCACCGCATCCGCCTGGCGGCGCTGAGACATCAGGCCGAACGGCGAGATGCGGCGGATCACCGACATGACCAGGTTGAGGCCCACAGCCATTCTGAGCATCAGGCCGCTGCCACGTCGGTCGTCGGTGACGAAGGCAATGCCGGCCGCGCGGGCCGCCGCGATCGAATCCAGCCTTACAGGCCGGCCGTCGATGGCCACCTCGCCTTCCCAACGGCCAGACAGACCGGTGCCATAGAGCGCACTCAGCAGCTCGGTACGCCCTGCCCCCATGATGCCGGCCAGTCCGACGATCTCGCCGGCCTTGACGTCGAGCGAGATGCCGGCCGGCGGCTGCCATCCGGCGCTTTCATGGGCGAGCCTGAAGCGCGCATCGCGCAGGCTGAGCAGCGTCTTGCCGGACGCCCTTGACCGTTCGGGATAAAGCTCGTCCAGCGGCCGACCGACCAGAAGCCGGACCAGCTCGGCCTGCGGCGCGTGCGGCTCGGTGACGCCGGCGACACGCCCGTCACGCATAACCGTCACTCGGTCGGCGATCTGCGGCACTTCTTCGAGGCGATGCGAAATGTAGACGATGCCGACGCCGCTGGCGGCGAGCTTGCGCATGATGTCGAACAGCCTGTCGACCTCACCCACGGTGAGTGCCGCCGTTGGCTCGTCCATGATCAGCACACGCGACGCGTAGGACAGCGCCTTGACGATCGCCACGACCTGGCGCTGGCCGATCGACAGGTTCGCCACCATGCTGGCCGGATCGATGGCAAGCTCGATGGCTTCGAGCCGTTTGCGGGCCTCGCTGCGCATCGCCGGCACGTCGAGGAAGCCGCCCGGCCGCATCAGTTCGCGGCCGAGGAACAGGTTGGCGGCGACGTCGAGCGTCGGCACCAGGTCGAGCTCCTGGAAGATGGTGGCGATGCCGGCCGCTTGCGCCTCGCGCGGGTTGTTGAAGGTGACCGGCTTGCCGTCGATGTGGATGGTGCCTTCATCGGGCGTGTAGACGCCCGACAACAGGTTCATCAGCGTCGATTTGCCGGCCCCGTTCTCGCCGAGCAGCGCGTGGATCTCGCCGGCCTTCAAGTCGAAGTCGACGCCGCGCAGCGCCTGGACGCCGCCGAAGCGTTTGACAGCACCGGTAACGGAAAGCAGCGGCGCGCTCATGCTGACCCCATGGGGGCTGACCTCATGGGGTCCGGCCTCGCGCAGGACTCTCGGACCTGCAGCGCCGCCTGTAGCCGCACCGACTGTGGCTCCAGGCCGGTAGATGCAATGCGTGCGCACAGCAAGGCTGCCGCCTGCCGTCCGATCTCGGTGCAGGGCTGCGCGACCAGCGTCAGCCGCGGCTCGAAGCAATCGGCCCATTCGAAGTCGTCGAAGCCGGCAAGCGAGAGGTCACCGGGGATGGAGAGACCTCTCTCGCGAATGGCGCGGACTGCCCCGATCGTCGTCATGTTGTTGCCCGTGACCAATGCGGTGGGCGGCGACGGCAGGGACAGGATCGCATGGGTCGATGCCGTCGCACTCGCCGTGTCGACATTATCCGGCGAGACATAGTGCGGCAGGCACTCAAGTCCATTGGCGGCGAGCGAGACGCGAAAGGCCTCGATGCGTTCGCGGGTTGTCGCCAGCCCCGGCTGGCCAGCGATGTAGCCGATGCGCTTGTGGCCGAAGGAGGCGACATGATCGATCAGCGCCCTCATCGACGACTGGTTCTCGACGCCGATCTGGTCGAAGCGCTCGTCGGCGAAGCGGTCAATGAGCACGCAAGGCAGCTTCTTCTCGGCGAGGTAGTCGATGGCACGCTGCGGCGCACCCGACGGCGCCAGGATGACGCCGTCGACCCGGCGCTGGTGGAAGGCGCGGACCACCGAAAGCTCGCGGTCGGGATCCTCTTGCGTGTCGGACAGGAACACCATGAGGCCGAGGCGGGCGCATTCGGCCTCCACCGCGCAGATGATGTCGGTAAAATAAGGATTGGAAATCGCCGATATCGCCAGGCCGACGCTGTTGGTCGAAGCGACTTTCAGCGACCGCGCCAGTTCATTGGGCTGATAGCCCATTGCGGCAATCGTATCGTTGATAAGCCGCGCCTTCTCTGGCGAAACGAAGCGGGTGCGGTTGATGACATGCGAGACGGTCGAAACCGACACGCCGGCGCGGCGCGCGACCTCAGCCATTGTCGGCATGGTAACCCAAACGGAGTGCTGGCAAGCGCTCCTCCCTGATGATGCGTTTCCCAGTCCGCTCTCGTTGATCTTCGGCGGATTTGGGAGACCATAATGTCATCGAAACGTTTGCGCAATCGCTTCGATGACTTTCCCGACCAAATTTGCGTGCTGCGCAATTTCGATCAAACTGGCCGCCTGGAAAGGCGGCAGTATGATCCGGCCGATGCGAGAAGGAGCGCCATGAACCCGACCGAGAAAGCGCTGTGGTTTGTCGAGAGCCATCTACCGGAGGCTGTTACACTCGAAGACGTCGCGCAAAGCAGCGGCGTGTCGCGCTTTCATGTGACGCGCGCCTTCGGCGCCGCCACCGGCCGCTCAGTCATGGGTTATATGCGCGCACGTCGGCTGACCGAGGCCGCACGCAAGCTGGCCGGCGGGGCGCCCGACATCCTCTCGGTGGCGCTCGACGCCGGCTACAACTCGCATGAGGCTTTCACCCGGGCCTTCCGCGACCAGTTCGGCACCGCGCCGGAGCTGGTGCGCGCGCAAGGCTCAACCAAGACCCTCGACCTCGTGGAGCCGATCCTGATGGACCAATCCCTTCTCGCCAACCTCGAACCGCCACGCTTTGAGACCAGCCGGCCGTTCCTGATCGCCGGGCTCGGCGAGCGCTACAGCTGCGAAACCAGCGCCGCCATTCCAATGCAGTGGCAACGCTTCGGCCCCTATATCGGCAACATTCCGGGCGAGACCGGCGACGTCGCCTATGGCGTCTGCGTCAACGGCGACGATGCCGGCAATTTCGATTACATCGCCGGCGTCGAGGTCTCGGACTTTTCCGACCTTCCCCGAGAATTCAGCCGCGTGCGCATACCGCCTCAGAAATATGCGGTGTTTTCGCATCGCGAGCACATCTCGACCATCCGCCGCACCGTCAACACGATCTGGAACAAATGGCTGCCGGCCTCCGGGCACGAAATATCGGACGCGCCGGAATTCGAACGCTATGGCCCGGAGTTCGATCCGCGCAGCGGCAATGGCGGGCTGGAGATATGGATACCGGTAAAAGCCTAGCGGAAGATCACAAATCGAGATCCCAGTTCTGGCCAACCAGATCCTTGCCGAAGGAATGGTGCGCCTCTTCCTCGATCAGTTTGAAGCCGGCGGCCTGGTAGATCTGCCGGGCGGCGGTCAGGATGTCGTTGGTCCACAGGGTCAGCGTCTTGTAGCCTTTGGCGCGGGCAAAGCCGATGCATTCCTCGACCAGCCGCTTGCCGATGCCGAGACCGCGCGCCGACGGTTCAACATAAAGCAGGCGCAGCTTGGCCACCTTGGGCGATTTGCGCACGACGAAGACGGAGCCGACGACCTCGCCATCGCGCTCGGCGATCCAGCTGCGCTCCCATTTCGGATCGAAGGATTTGACGAAGGCCGCCAGGATTTCGGCGACCAGCGCCTCATAGGTTTCGTCCCAGCCATAGTCCTGCGCATAGAGCAGCCCTTGCCGGCGCGTGATCCAGCCGATGTCACCTATCTGCAGCGGCCGCAACAGATAGGGGATTTTGGGCTCGGCGGTTTCGTCCAATAGAGCCTGGACCGTGCGCATGGATTTCACCAACCGGTCCTGCTCCGACGCGGGCAGCCGGTCGAGTAGCGCCGCGACCTGGTCGTGCGAATCCTTGTTCAGCGGCGCGAAGGCATTCCTGCCCGCCTTGGTCAGCGCAATCGACGATTGCCTGGCGTCCGAAACCAGCGTCGATCTGGAGATCAGGTGAAGGCGTTCGAACTTTTTCAGCAAACGGCTGACATAACCGGCATCGAGACCGAGATCGCGTCCAAGGTCGGTCGCGGTCAGCCCGTCGCGATGCGCCAGTTCGTAGAGCACGCGCGCCTCGGTCAGCGAGAAGGCGCTTTTCAGCAGCCCTTCGTCAAGCAGCCCGATCTGGCGGGTGTAGAAGCGGTTGAACGCCCTGACCGCATCGATCAGCTGTTTGTTGGGCGCATCGTTGCTGGGCTGATGGTGGATCGTAATGGGCATCTCCTGTCTTTACAGGATCATCCATTTACTTGACGCAGTCAACTATATGGATTTGTCCGACTCGATCACATCATCGGCAACACCGGCCAGCGATCGACGATCCTGCCACCGGAAAACACCGCGATCGGCCCGAATTGCTGCAGCACGGCCTCGCTCTGCGTCGGTCGCAGGAACGCGTAGTCGCCGGGCCTGGCGACGGCATCGGCGGGCAGGCCCATGAATTGCTGGTTGGAAGACAGGCCGAGCAGGCCGTTCGTCTTCATGCCTTCGGGAAAGACCGGCTCGGCCATCCATTTGCCGCCATAGAGATAGCAGCCCTTGCGCGGAAACCGGCCGAGCGCCTGCAGCAGACGGGAAACGACCGGCGGACCCGGCAGAATCTGTTCGACCACTTTCAGGATCGGCGTCGCGATGAAGGCCGCCGGCTGGAAACCTTCGAGGCCAGAGGTGTCGAAATCGCTGGGCAGCACGAAGGCTGACCCCATCGACACTTCATTGGCAGCGCCGCCGTGATGGAGCAGAGCGGTCTTGCTGCCGCCAATGTTGAGAATGCCTCGCTGGTCCGCACTCAGACACGCGACGAAAGCGGCGGCCCGTTCCGACGCCTGTGCCAACGCCTTGGCCGGGCCGCCGAACAGGCCGGGAATGTGCGGTGCGTGCGCTTCATAGGCCATGACGCCTTCGCAGCGTAGCCTCTTATAGGCCGACAGCACCTTCAACGCCTGCGACAAGGCCTCCGGCTCGGCGAAGCCGCCGCGATGCAGCCCGACATCGATCTCGAAGGCGATGCGCAGTTCGATGCCGAGTTCGGCTGCGAGAGCGCCATATTCCGCCAACCTCTGCAGCGTATCGATCAGCCAGCAGACACGCGACCAGTCAGCGTCACCCTTCACCAGCGCCGCTCTTGCCGCCTCGACCGGCATCGGCTTGCCGTACAGCAGATCCGCATCCGGAAACGCCTTCAGCACCGCCGCGCTGATCGGTGGATGGAAAGTCATGAAGCGATCGGTCCCGAGCGTCTTGCCGATATGCGAAAGCAGCGGCAGGCAAGCGAGCGACTTGTCGACCAGCCGCACGGCAAGACTGGGGTCGAGCCTCTCCTTCACCAGGGCAATGTTGCTATCCAGCCGGTCGAGGTCGAGCAGCAGGCAGGGCTGGAAGATGCCGGCTTGCTCCAGTGCCTCCGAGAGCGTGGCGAAATACGCGCTCATCGTTCGATGCCAAAAGGACTGGGCTCGATGCCGAACAGCCCAGCCATATAGGGCGATACGAAGCGATTTTGCGGATCGATGTCGCGGCGCACCGCCATGGCATCGTCCCAGCGCGGGTATAGCTTCTTGAAGTCCGCCGCTTTCAGGCTGTGCATCTTGCCCCAATGCGGCCTGCCGCCATATCTGCGGAAAATCGGCTCGGCCGCCTGCATGAACGGAAGCGGATCGCTCACCGCATCATGGTGGATGGCGATCGAGCAGGTCGGCCTGTTGTAGAAGGGCGAGAGCCAGAACTGATCGGGCGCGACGCTGCGCACCTCCATCGGGAAATAGACTTCAGGAAAGCGCTTTTCGGTCAGCTCGATGATTTCGGCCAGCGCCTTCGGCCCCTCCTCGAACGGCAGGTGATATTCCATCTCGTTGAATTTGGTCTGCCGGTCGCTGGCATAGACGTTGAGCCAGTCCTGCACATAATCCTCGGACGGCACTTTGGCGACCGCGCCGAGGATCAGCCGCCGACGCAGCGACGGCAGCCAGGCAAGCCCGGTTCGCAGCCGGCGCAGTGTGCGCAAAGAGCCCTCATCATCTTCGGTCGGGCGCGTGGTGGTCGCCGCATCACTGAAGTCACTGGCGATGAACTGCGCGTAGCCGGAGAACGGAATGTAGTAGAACTCGGCCGAGCGGTGCGCGGTCATCATCTTTTCGAAGTCGCGCAGCATGTCGGCGATCGGCAGCACCCATTTGCGGCGCCGCAACCGGTAGGTCGCGATGTTGTTCAGGGTCACTTCGCTGAAGATGCCGAAGGCACCGAGCGCGACACCGATGGCGTGGATCGTGTCCTGATCCCCTGCCCTGGTGAAGTCACGGACCTTGCCGAGCCCATCGACGATTTGCACCGTCTCCAATTGCGTGTGATAGGCGCCGAGTGTCGGTCCCGAGCCATGGGTGGCGGTTCCCAGAGCACCGCCAATCGCCTGGCGGTCGATATCGCCCATGTTGGGCAGGCCCTGGCCGATACCTTGCAGGATATGCATCAGCGAACCGAGCCGCGTCCCGGCCCGCACGCGCGCCCGATGCTTTTCAACGTCATGCGAGACCAGCCCTTCCAGTCTCTCCAGAGACAGGATCGTGCCCTCGGATTTCACCAGCGGCGTGAAGGAATGACCGGCGCCGACGACGCGTACCGGGCCGGGTGCGGTGCGAATGAGATCGCCGAGTTCGCCGGCATCGGCGGGACTCGCGATCAGGCGAGGTTTGGCGGTAACAAAGCCCGACCAGTTGCTCCAGATGTTCGACACGGCGCTCACGCAACAACCCGGCGCCGCCGCGCCACGAAGACAAACAAGCCGAGGAGCGTCACGCTGGCCAAGGCGCTGGCTGCGGCGAATTCCGGAACCGGGCGAAAATCCTTGCCGTCGATGAGCAGCGAGGCCGCAACCGGTCCGATCGCCAGGCCGAGGAGCTGCGCGGCCGGCACCAACAGCACGGCCGTACGTGTCTCATCCGCCGTGATCGCCAGCCGGATCTGGTAGGGCACGATGAACAGGAGGATAAAACCCATGATCAGGGCTGCGACCCAGAATGTGGTGAGGCCAGGTCCGCTAGCGAGAGCCAGCGAACACAAAAGCGCCACCACACCGATCACCACAATGGCAAGGCGATAATCGATACGCGCCTCGAACACGGTCGCCGTCATCGCGCCCAGGACCTGCACCGCGAGGCTGGCCGAGACGATCAGGCCGACGGTGCGGCCATCGATGCCGAATTGGGCGCCAAGCGGCTCCAGGAACGCCCAGACCGAGCCGAAGAACATGAAGTAGCAGAAGACGCACAACAGTGCGGTGATCGAAGGAACCGTCAGCACATTGGCGAGGTTCTCGTCCTTGGGCAGGTCGGCGTAATCAGCAGGGACAACGAAGGCGACGAAGAGCGACAGGACGCAGACGACCGCGAGAATAAGGAAGCCACCCGCCGAACCGGCGTCCGGGATGACATAGAGCGCCAGCAGCAGCGCCAGCGCGCATTGCGCCAGCGTCTGCATGGTGACGAAAAAGCCGCCGATGCGTTCGGCCCGCCGCGAACGGGCAATCAATTCGGTGGCGACCGCGACCAGGCCGCCTTCGGCAAGGCCGGCCAGGGCGCGTGCCGCTATCAACGCACTGGCGCCGGCGGCATAGGCCGTCCAGACATTCGCCAGCGCCAGCAGGAGCAGGAGGATCGCACTTTTCCAGCGCATGTTGTGGGCCGACAGCAGCATCGCAACGATCGCCGAGCCGATCGCAATGGCGATCATCTCGGCGGTGGCGACCAGTGCCAGTCCATCGCCGCTGACATGGCCCTCGGTGTAGAGGGCGCCGAGCAGGACGGGTTGCAGACCGAGAATGAGCAGACCGACCGAGCCGATCCACAAGGCCGAGGCAAGCTGCCCGCCGGTCGGATTGCCGACCAGCCAATCGCCGCTTCCGGTATATGCGTCACCAGATGCCAAAGCCGCCTCCCAACGTCTCTTGCCGGATCACAAAAAAGCTGACAACCTGTCAGTATTTCAGAAACTGATACTTGATCACATTTCTTGTCAACCAGAATTTGCCAATGCGTGCGAAAGACCGGTGCATGACGGAAGCAAGGCGAACAGGGACCGAACCGAGGCGCAAACCCAAGCAGGAGCGCAGCCGCGAGCGCATCGACGCCATCCTGTCGACGACCATGCGGCTGATCGGCGAGAAGGGCATCGATGCTGTCACCATGAAGGAGGTCGGCATGCTGGCGGGCGGGCCGATCGCCACCGTCTATCACTACTTCCCCAACAAGTCGGCGATCCTGGCGATGCTCTATGAGCGGTTTTCAGAGGTCAGCCGCGCGCGATTGACTGATATCATCGCCGATGTCCGCGAAGCCAAGGACGTCATCGCCGCCGCCGACCGGTTGCTTGACGACTACCTCAGCCGCGTCGCCGGCGATCCGGCCATCCAGGATCTGCAGAACGCCATCCAGGCCGACAAGGCGCTGAAGAATCTCGACATCGCCGAAACCCGATATCAGGCCAAGATGTTCTGCGACCATGTCATCGCCTTGCTCGAGCCGGGCAAGCACGAGCAGTTCGAACGCATGGTTCTTTTGATCTTCCAGCTCGCCGGTGGCGTGGTGCGTCTGGCGCTTGCGGAAGGCGAAGCGGAAAGCCGTCGGACCATCGAGGATTACCGGTCGATCATCCACACCCAGTTGCGGCTGTTTTTGTAGCGCTGGCGATCGTCGGGAGCTGCGCCGAATGAGAGGTGTCGGGCGGCGTGAGCATCAGAGCGCCCGCTATGCGACCTGGCGGATAAGGCCTTCGAAGCCGTCGGCAAGGTTGGCATTGCCGGCAGCCACAAACGCAGAAAGGTTACGGGCGCCGCCGGGCGTTTTGTTGGCATCCAGCAGCACCGCCCTGCCCTCATGCATGACGAAATCGAACTTTCCGTAGTCGAAGCCAAGCTGGCGCCTCAGCGCGCGAAGCTCCTCGGGAACCGGTACCGGCTCACGGCGGATCGTGTCGTCGCCCTTGACGAGGCTCTGCGGCGAGACATGGCGAGTGCAGCGCTCGCGCTCGCCACAGAATATCCAGAAGCGGGCGCCAAAGCCGTCCGACTCCGGCTCCGGAATGAATTTTTCGACGACGAGATCGCCGCGGGCGAAGACCGCCGGCGCAACATCCGAAAGGGATGCATAGACGCGATAGCCCTCGATAGGCTCGACACCGGGAAACGGCTTCGGCTTTCCGGCACGCAGCGATCGCCGGTTGAGCGCCTGCTCCCGCATCCCGAGATTGTTGAGATTGCTCTTGACGATGACCGACCCTAGCCAGCCGTCATCCTTGCCGATCACGGCGCCACTGACGCGTCGCTTGGAGATGTCTGCAGCCCCGATATTCAGGCAGAAGGGAAAAGCGCGTGCGTATTCGACATATTCGGGGGGCGTCACGGTCGCATCGACGTGCAGCACAGCGATGTCGGCCTCCGGCTTTGCCGACGTTCCGGGGATTATGCGGACGGAATGGCCGCGTCGCTTCAGTTCCTCCAGCAGATCGAAAAGCATGTAGGGACTGTCGCGGCGAAACAGCGGGCCGCGCCGGCGTTCGAACCTGTCGAACTCATGCGTAATAACCGCGATGCGTGTCATGCGCCCCCCGAGCTTGGTTTCATTAGCGTCCTCGATTATGCCTGCAAATACAATGCCGGCTTGGGGGTGTGGATGACCGACCATTGGAATGCCATTCGAGAGCACTGGCAATTGCTCGGGCCACCGTTGCGGCCGCCGGCGGAAGCGGTTGAAGCCTATGAGCGTGAGCTCGACCTTTCGAAGGCGCACGTCATTCTGCTCGGCGTGACGCCGGAACTCGCCGGGCTCGGGACGACGATGACGGCCGTCGACGAATCCGCCGACATGATCGCCGGTATCTGGCCAGGCGACACCGCGTTGCGAAAGGCAATCAACGGCGACTGGCTCGACTTGCCGATGTCGGACGCAAGCGTCGACGCGGTGATCGGCGACGGCTGCCTGTCGGCGCTCGGCCTTTCAACCGCGCGCCGGGCGCTGTTTGCGTCAATCGCCGGCGTACTGCGCACCGACGGCCGAGCTGGACTGCGTCTCTTTGCCGGTCCCGAAACACCGGACGATCCGGCGGCGGTGCGAGCGCTTGCACTGTCGGGCAGTGTCTCGACCTTCCACGAACTCAAATGGCGCGTCGCCATGACCGCGACGGGCGATGAGCCCGACCATGCCATTCCGGTCAGGACGATCGCGGAAAGATTCGATACACTGTTTCCCGACCGCGAAGTGCTTTCGGCTCGCACGGGCTGGGACCTGCTCACCATTGGCACCATCGATGTCTATCGGAACTCGCCGGCCATCTACAGCTTCGCGCCGGCGACTGCACTGGTGAGCGAGGCGCAAGCCTTCTTTGGTGATGTCCGCATCGCTTTGACCGGTAGCTATGGGCTCGCCGAGCGGTGCCCGCTGTTGGTGCTTGGGTCGCCGAGGCACCGGTAAGCTTTTTGGGACGGCTGTTGTCGAATGATAATCGGTGGGTAACGCCGGCACATCGAAGTCTCGGCCGACATGAATATCCGGCCTGTTTCGCCGCAACGGACCCGGTCCGCCACGCTCAACAAACTTTACATCGGCCAGCCGCAAACTAGACTTTCTCCGGCAGTTCAGTCCTGCGGGGGGATATTTTGGAGATTCGCTTTCGATGCTTTGCACGTCTGATGGCAATCGCCTTGGCGCTTGGGGCCACATTGTCACCAGCCCAATCCGGAGACGAACGCGCATCGACCGTACCCCTGATCAAATTGGAGTACCCGGGAAGGCCAAGGAATGTTCGCATGCTTTACGTGAAGGTCCTTTCGCTCGGCAATCACACGGTAAACCAGCCGATCCTGTTTGATGCCGGATCGAGCGGAATGACGATCGAATGCCAATCGGTGCTCCCAGCAGAGATCTGCTCGGACACGGGAATCAAGATCACGCACGATCTGGAGATAGACGGGATAAGGGTCAGCACCCAACAGGCTGTTATGAACTACGCAACCTACGATGAGTATGGCAACATCGCCTACGCTCGCGTGACTTTCGGTTCGCCGAAATCCCCAGTCTCCACCGACACCACGATCCCATTCCTCATCCGCTACAAGCAAGTCAGGCGCAGCACCGGAGAAATCGTTGGTGGCCCGCTCTGGCCCAAGGGCATTTTCGGCATCTCGCCAGTTGGCGGAGGCGGGCCAGATCGGATGATCAAATCGCCGCTCGCGCTTGTAAGCGTCGGCCCGGGCCTGGACAGGGGCTATTACCTCTCGCCGATAGGAGCAAAGTGGAAAATCTGCACGAATGAGGCCGGCAATTGTCCGCAAGTGGAGGCGCTCCACATCGGCGTGCCGCAGGACGTAAAAAAGGACTTCAGGGTGCAAAGATGGAAAGAGGCCAGCCGGCGATACAATTTTCCCACTATCGACGCCTGTATCTCATGGGGATTTGAACCGACATGTCGGCCGACGCTTTACGATACGGGCAACTCAACAATTATGGTCCCTGCCGACGCCTCGGCGCCGTACTCATCGCTGAACCCCGGCACAAAGGTCCTGGTAAAAGCAGACGGCCAGGAGGATTGGAATTTCAAGACAACCTACAATCCCGAAGTGGAGGTCATTCCCGGGCTTGAACACAACATCGTCGGCATCCGGTATTTCGAGAAGAACAGCCTGCTGCTTGATTTTGAAACCCGGGAAATCGGCTTAAGTCTCGGACACTGATTGCCGATCGGCAGGACGGCATTCGGGCAGAGTTCGGGCGGCAGCCCTTATTTTGCGCAATCGCCCGGCAGCACGAGAAAAATTTCCTGCGATTGCCCCTTCCCGCGCGCCTTGACTCTCTGAGGTCGGCAGCCTATTTCAGCGCTACGTTAGCACTCGCCCTTGGTGAGTGCTAACCACATGTCCGGCTTCGCCGGACGGAGGAACTGTTTCTCACCGTTCTCATCGAGGAAGAAAAAATGGCAAAGTCGAAGTTCCGCCCGCTTCATGACCGCGTGGTCGTTCGCCGGGTCGAATCCGAATCCAAGACCGCCGGCGGGATCATCATCCCGGATACGGCAAAGGAAAAGCCGCAGGAAGGCGAAATCATCGCCGTCGGCTCCGGCGCTCGCGACGAAGCTGGCAAGCTGGTCCCGCTGGACGTCAAGGCTGGCGACCGCATCCTGTTCGGCAAGTGGTCGGGCACCGAAGTCAAGCTCAATGGCGAAGACCTTCTGATCATGAAGGAATCCGACATCATGGGCATCATCGGCTGATTATCGGCCTCACCGTCAACTGAATTCGGGCTTACCCCAAGCCCCTGCCAGGAGCTAAAAAATGGCTGCTAAAGACGTAAAATTCTCCCGTGATGCCCGCGAGCGCATGCTGCGCGGCGTCAACATCCTCGCCGACGCGGTGAAGGTGACCCTCGGCCCCAAGGGCCGCAACGTCGTCATCGACAAGTCGTTCGGCGCCCCGCGCATCACCAAGGACGGCGTCACCGTCGCCAAGGAAATCGAGCTTGAAGACAAGTTCGAGAACATGGGCGCGCAGATGGTCCGCGAAGTTGCTTCGAAGACCAACGACATCGCCGGCGACGGCACCACGACCGCGACCGTTCTGGCGCAGTCGATCGTCCAGGAAGGCCACAAGGCCGTTGCCGCCGGCATGAACCCGATGGACCTGAAGCGCGGTATCGATCTGGCCGTCACCGAAGTCGTCGCGGCTCTCGGCAAGGCTGCCAAGAAGATCAAGACCTCCGAGGAAGTTGCCCAGGTCGGCACCATCTCGGCCAATGGCGACGAGTCGGTCGGCAAGATGATCGCGGAAGCGATGCAGAAGGTCGGCAACGAAGGCGTCATCACCGTTGAGGAAGCCAAGACCGCCGAGACCGAACTCGAAGTCGTCGAAGGCATGCAGTTCGACCGCGGCTACCTCTCGCCCTACTTCGTCACCAACGCCGACAAGATGGTTGCCGAGCTCGAGGACGTCTACATCCTGCTGCACGAGAAGAAGCTCTCCAACCTCCAGGCCATGCTGCCGGTTCTCGAAGCCGTCGTGCAGACCTCCAAGCCGCTGCTCATCATCTCGGAAGACGTCGAAGGCGAGGCTCTGGCCACGCTGGTCGTCAACAAGCTGCGTGGCGGCCTGAAGATCGCCGCCGTCAAGGCTCCGGGCTTCGGCGATCGCCGCAAGGCCATGCTGGAAGACATCGCCATCCTGACCGGTGGCCAGGTCATCTCGGAAGACCTCGGCATCAAGCTCGAGAACGTCGGCCTCAACATGCTCGGCCGCGCCAAGAAGGTGTCGATCTCCAAGGAGAACACCACCATCGTCGACGGCGCCGGCAAGAAGGCCGAGATCCAGGGCCGCGTTGCCCAGATCAAGCAGCAGATCGAAGAGACCACTTCGGACTACGACAAGGAGAAGCTGCAGGAACGTCTCGCGAAGCTCGCGGGCGGCGTTGCGGTGATCCGCGTCGGCGGTGCGACGGAAGTCGAAGTCAAGGAAAAGAAGGACCGCGTCGATGACGCCCTCAACGCGACCCGCGCGGCCGTCGAAGAAGGCATCGTTGCAGGCGGTGGCGTCGCTCTCCTGCGCGCTTCGGCCAACATCAAGGCCACCGGCGCCAATGCCGACCAGGCAGCTGGCATCAACATCGTGCGTCGCGCACTGCAGGCTCCGGCCCGTCAGATCGCCTCGAACGCCGGTGCGGAAGCTTCGATCGTTGCAGGCAAGATCCTTGAGAACAAGGGAGCGACCTTCGGCTACAACGCCCAGACCGGCGAATATGGCGACATGATCGCCATGGGTATCGTCGATCCGGTCAAGGTTGTCCGTACGGCCCTCCAGGACGCGGCCTCGGTTGCCGGCCTGCTCGTCACCACCGAAGCCATGATCGCGGAGGCTCCGAAGAAGGAGTCGGCTGGCGGCGGCATGCCTGGCGGCATGGGCGGCGGCGGCATGGGCGGCATGGGTGGTATGGATTTCTAATCCAGCCCTATCAGCCTTCAGATACGGAAAGGGCGCCGAAAGGCGCCCTTTTTTGTTGTGCCTTTGCTGATATCTCACGAGCGCGGAGTGATCTCACCTTTTTGGAACTGCCTCCTTCTTGTGCAGTTTTCTAAGCAAAATCAGCGACTCCGACTACGCCTTGGCGGCGCCGCGCAAATTTGTCGGACAATATTTTTTAACATATTTGCGATTACTAAAGGGCGAGAGCACGGAGAGGTTGCTCCAGCGTGTAGCGTGTCGGGTAACCATCGATGCAGTTTTTCCGGCGATTTTTGCGGAACCGCGACGGCAACGTGCTGATCATCTCGGCACTGGTGATGCCGGTGCTGATCGGCATGGCCGCCCTGGTGACCGAATATGGCGCCGCTCTGGTCGAGCGGGCCGACAATCAGCGCGTGGCCGACCTGTCGGCCTATGCAGGGGCGCTTGCCTACAATGTGAACAAGTCCACCGACCAGATGACTGCGACCGCCGTCAGCGTCGCGGTGCTCAACGGCGTCACCGCCGCCAATGTACAGGTCAGCCTGGTTGCTTCCCCGAAAACGACCAGCGTCAACGCCGTCTCGGTGTCGATCAACACCTACAGGACCCTGTTCCTGGCACGCGTCCTCAATGATCGCCAGCAACTGCAGATCTACGCAAATTCCGTGGCAGAGGTTGGCGCACAGCCGCAGACGCCCGGATGCATGCTTGCGCTCGACGGCATACAGACCGGCCTGACGCTGAGCGGCGGCACCTCGATCTCGGCACCGAAATGCACCGTCTCTTCCAACAACACGGTGACCGTCCCGTGCGGCACCAGCATTTCGGCGCTCGGCGTCAACTACAATTCCGCCGCCGCCCCGAGCCAGCCTTGCAACGGCATCACCGGCCCAGGTGGGGCGACCGCGGTGATCACCAAGAAATCAACCCCCGACCCGCTGGCCAGCAATGCCGCGGTCACGGCCGCGGTGGCCCGCATTGCAACGGTTGCCGCGCTTTCGACAACGGCCGCGCCAACAGCGCCGACCACTCCCAACGGCAAAGACATCGACTTCGGCTGGAACCAAGGCCCCACTCAGGGCCAGGCGAACGCAGTCGGCTGCACCGCCAGTTGGGCATCGTCGTCATCGACCTGGACGCTGGACTGCGGCGGCAAAACCACGGTCAACCTGGGCATCGTCACCATCGGCGGCGGCATCAACCTCAACTTCGCCACAAGCGGCGCGGCAACGACCGTCTACAATATCGCCGGCGATCTCACGACCAGTGCCACCACCAATTTCGGGCCAGGCACCTACAACTTCGCCAAGACCCTCACCACGGCGGGAACCACCACGTTCGGGGCCGGCACCTACAATTTCGGCAAGCAGGTCACCACCGCCGGAACAACAAGCTTTGGCGCCGGCACGTTCAACTTCGCCAAGGGGCTGACCACGGGTTACGGCACCACGACCTTCGGCGCCGGCACCTTCAAGATCGGCCGCAGCGATAACGCCTGCAACGGCGGGGGGCAGGTCAGCATCTGCAACGCGTCTACCTTGATCTTCGGCGGACCGAGCATTTTCGAGCTCCCCGGCGGCTATACCAACACCGGCGGTTCGACGCTCACCTTTGGCTCGGGCACGACCAATTCCTACAAGATCGGCCCGGGCAGCAATGGCGATGCCATCACGCTGGGCGGGGGTTCGACGACGATCATGGCCGACGCGACCGGCGCCAACAGCGTTTTCCAAGTCGTCGGCAATGTGAATGGCGGCGGCGGCGGGAGTTGCTTTGTGGTGCCGGCCGCGGCCCAGCACGACATCTCCGGCAACTTCGCCGGCTCGGGCGCCATCCTGCTCGGCGCCGGCGTCTACACCGTGGATGGCTATTTCGCGCTAGGCGGCAATGGCGGCGGCAGCGCTAACTGCAACGGCAGCACGATCAGCGTCAGCGGCGCCAATGTAACGCTTGTCCTGTCAGGCAAGACCAAATCCAGTTCGGGCAGTTGCAACGGCTATGTCTTCTGCGTCGCCGCCGGCTACAGCAACATCGTGCTCACCGCACCTCAATCGGGAGCGACGGCGAAGCTTGCAGTGATCGGTCCGACAGCAACCACAAACACTGGCGGCGCGACCTTCGCCGAGGGCGGCTCCAACGCGCAGATATCAGGCGCATTCTACTTTCCCTACGGCCCGATCGTCATGAATGGCGGCTCGAGCGTGCTGGGATCGAAGACCGACACGACCAAGTGCTTGCAGATGATCGGCTCACGCATCACGCTATCGGGCGGCACCGCGGCCGCGTCGGAATGCATCGCCGCCTCGAGCACCAGTGCCAGCAGCAAGGTGAGTCTCGTGCAATGAGAAAGCTGCCACGCGCCGACAGCAGCCAGCTTGCCAACGGACGTTCCTCGTTCACGGACTTTCTGCGGCGCCAGAAAGCAGGCGTGTCGGCGGTCGAGTTCGCTTTGGTCAGCCCTGTACTGCTGATTATCCTGGCGGGAACCGTCGACATAGGCGGTTCGCTGAAGGCGAAATTCGAATTGAGCTCGGCGGTCTCGGCCGGTTCGAACTACGCGCTGCTCAATGGCGACAAGGTCAATTCCTCCGGCGGCAGCGCGCTGGCCGGCAACATTGCAACAGTGGTGACGAGCGGCCTGAGCGGCAATGGCGGCGGCATTCAGGTCGTCATCAACAATGGTGCGACGCTTGCCTATAACGCTACCACATCCACGGCGACCCAAAGCGGCACGGCCGCCAATGCCGACCTCTGCTACTGCCCAGGCAGTTCCGGGGCCGTGGCCTGGAGCACCCCGGTGGCATGCGGCAGCATCTGCAGTGCCGGCGGCATCGCCGGAAAATTCGTGACGATCACGGCCAGCAAGCCCTATACGCCGCTTTTCGGCGGTTTCGGCATCGTCAGCAACGGCAACATCACCATCCAGGCAGTGGTGAAACCGCAATGAGCCCTCGCCGATCCTTCCTGCGCGACAGATCCGGTGCGCAAGCCGTCGAGTTCGCGCTGCTGTCGGTGCCGCTGCTGATGGTGCTGATGGGCACGTTCGAGTTCGGCCGCATGTACTGGGCCCAGCATGTGCTGAATGAAATCGCCGCGGCCGGCGCGCGTTGCGTCGGCGTGCTGCAGAGCGGATGCACCCAGAACGGCGTCTACGACGCCACCAGCGCGATCAGCTATATCAGCACCAGGGCGGCAACCGACGGCATCGTGCTCAGCAACGCCAACATCACCATCAGCAACAACACCACCTGCTCGGGCCTGTCCGGTTTTTCGAGCGTTCAGGTCTCCTACACATTCCAGACCGTGCTGCCGGCCTTCCTCACGTCGCTGGCGAATGGCCCGAACCTCAGCGCCCAGGCGTGCTTCCCGAACCAAGGTGCCTAGCGGTCCGCCAGCGCGAGCTTGGCGCCGAGCATGACGAAGGCGCCGGCAAATGTCCTGCGCATCCAGGTCAGCACCATTGGCCGCGAGGCGACGTGGCTGCGGATTGAAGCGGCGAAGATGCCGTAGCCGACGAAAACCACGAAGGTCAAAAGCATGAAGACGCTGCTGAGTTCCAGCATCTTCGACAGCGCATTGGGCTCGGTGGTGCTGACGAATTGCGGCAGGAAGGCGAAAAAGAAGATCGACAGTTTCGGATTGAGTACATTAACGAGGATGCCGGTGGCGATGACCTTGCCGGCCGAGCGCGGCGCGACATCGTCCTCGACGCTGAGGCCGCCCTTCTCCTTCAGCGTGTTCCAGGCCATGTAGAGCAGATAGGCGACTCCGAGATATTTCAGCGTCTCGAAGGCGACCGCACTGGTGTGCAGCAGTGCCGCAAGGCCAGTGATGGCGGCAGCCATGTGCGGGATGATGCCGAGCGTGCAGCCGAAAGCGGCAATGATCGAGGCCCGCGCACCGCGCGAAAGGCCGGCGCTCAGCGTGTAGAGAACGCCGGTGCCGGGCGAAGCCACGACGATCAGCGACGTCAACAGAAATTCGATGCTCACGATGGATTTCCTCCGACGCCCTGCCCTGTTGCAGCGTAGTCAGCAAGGAGGGTGCGCACAAGCCACCGGCAATCGTTGCTAAGAGGTCGGAAATCCGTGCGCCCGGCGCGCCATCAGGCACTCCTCGTCGCCAGGCATGCAGGCGCGGCAGACGTCGGGGCGCAGTTCGTAGATGCCGCAAGCGGTCGATTTGCCGACTTCGCCCGACAGGGCCGAGCAGCGCGCGCCGTCACAGCGCATGCCCGACAGGTCGGCCGCCACATATTTTTCCGGGATCCGCTCCAATTGCGCTTCATCCTCGGTGGAGAAGCGAGGCCATTCGGCCGAATAGGAACAGCAGGCGCCGCAGCTCTGGCAGTCAAAAAGCGGAGCAGTCTCGCGTTGCGACGACACAAGGTTTGCGGCGGCGACCAGGGCGAGCAGGCCCGGCATGGCCGGATTGCGTTCGGCGTCCTGCGGCAAGGCGCTATTTCTTCTTGGCCGTCTTGCCCTTCGGTGCGTCCGCCGGCGACTTGAACAGGTCGGTCGCGGCGTCGGCGAGTTCACCGGCCTTCGCGGCAACCGGCTTGGCCGGCTTTGCAGCGGGGACCGGCGCTGCCGGCTGATCCTTGGTGGAGAATTTTATGGCCATGTCAGTCCTCGTCGACGAAACGCGATGATGGTGCGCGCGGATTGCGCAAGCGGCCGATCAGCGCCGAAACCGCCGTGATGTTCATTTCCTCGGGCGACCAGTTCTTTACCGCCTCGATGTGATGCGGCGCCAATTCACGATGCGTGCTGCCGCTATAGGCGGCATCCTGGTAGGTCACCCGCTCATGGGTCTTGGCGTCCTCGCGGACATATTCGATCAGATAGTTCGGGCACTCGGCACGGCCGCGCACACCGACGCGCACCTGGGCATCGCCATGGGCGCGCTTGCAGCGTTCGAGTTTTTCCAGCACGCGCCGGACGTACTCGACCGGCTTGTCGAGACCTTCGACCATGTCGGCGATGGTCGCATCGGCGGCGATCGGCGTTGGCGGTACGCGCTTGGTGGCCATCAGCGTTTTCCGGCTCGTTTCGGCAGCGCCGCGAGTGCTGCGGCCGCGGCCATCTCGTCAGCTTCCTTTTCCAGGCGCAGTTCGCGCAAGCGTGCGGTCTTGGCTTCCCGCGCTTCGCTGACGGCATCGCGCTCGGACATGATGCGGCCGAGCGACATCGACTGGGTTTGCGTCTTGCTGAACAGCGACACCGCCGGATCGGCGGCTGTCTTCGAATGGGCGGTCAAAATCTTTCTCCTGTCAGGAGCCTGGTGCCGTCAGGGCCAGACCGGGTCTTCGGTCAGGACCACGCACTAAGCAAACGGCATCGGGGCAATACGGCAGCGGATTCTAATTGCTGGAGCGTCCCTTAGCACGTTCAGCCCGATGCGCAGCGCATTTTCGGCGGCAGCAAGCGTAAAATGAAAAAGGCCAGGCACCGCCTGACCTTCCATGGGAGCACCGCGCATCCAGATGGATGCACAGGAGACACTCCTCTTATGGCGCATGATGTGCCTTGGAAACTCAGGTTTCCGTGGCCACGCGCGAGAATTCGCCAATCACCGGTGCCAGTACATCCGTGGTCACCGGGACAGCTGAATTCTTTCTTCAGGCCGCCTTCAACTGGTCGGCGGACATCTTGCCCGACTTGTTGTCGCGGACCATCTCGTAGCCGAGCTTCTGGCCCTCGACGATGTCGCGCATGCCGGCGCGCTCTACGGCCGAGATGTGGACGAAAACGTCGGCCGAGCCGTCGTCAGGCTGAATAAAACCAAAACCTTTGGTGGCGTTGAACCATTTAACTGTGCCGGTGCTCATGACGAACCCTTTCCATGGCAAATATTCGTTAACCGCGGTGCGAATGCACAACGATTTTTGTCTCGATTTTTGATGTGGGAAGTTCGTCAAAGACGCGCTCGAAAGCGCGGATAACAAAAGTCAGTCAAACAAATATCGACGAAGTTCTTGTAGAGGCATTTCGCGACGATGTCAAATTCTACGCGTTTGAGCTTGAAACCATGTGCTCAAGCCGCCGCCCGGTGCAGCCATAATGCCGGGCGGCGAATGTCTTGGCGCCAACCTCATGCCTTTTCCAGCAGTCTGCTATTACCCATGGGCTAGGCTGCCCATGCCGGCCTCGTTACAGGATCGCGCTGATCAGCGGCAGGATTTCGTAATGGAAGCCGCGGCCCGAACGCGACAACGGATCGCCTTCGGTCACGGCCCTTGCCTCGGCCTCGCTCCCGACACGCAGGATCAGCAGCCCCCAAGGGCCGGCCGGGTCGGCGACCGGGCCAGCCAAGATCATGGTCCCCTCGCGCAGCTTGCCGCGCAGATAGTCGGCATGCCGCCCCATCAGTTCCCTCTCCTCCTCCGTCATGGTGAAAGCGAAGTCCGGCCGCGGCGGAATCAGCCGGCAATGGAATATCAATGGCGCAGTAGTTTCGTGCGGTCCATCATTGTTGGCCATGGGCCCTCCTTCAGAGTGCCGTCAGTCGACGTCTGCATCCTATTCGTCCGGACCCGGTTCCGGCCACGGCTCTTTCGCCGCTTCCGCGTACCATTGCCGCATCGCTGGCGTTGCCAGCACGGCATCGACATAGGCGCGTGTATCCGGGGCCAGTTCGCCGCCATAGGTGTCGAAGCGGGTGACGACCGGCGCGTACATGGCATCGGCCGCGGTGAAATGGCCAAACAGGAAGGGGCCGCCCTTACCGTATTGTTCGCGGCACTCACGCCAAAGCGCCTCGATGCGAGCCCGCTGCACTTCCCCTTCGGCGTCGAGCGGCTTGTGCCCCTTCGGCCGGCGCAAATTCATCGGCCAGCCATAGCGGACGTCGCGAAAACCGGAATGCATCTCGGTCGCCGCCGCGCGAGCCAGCGCGCGGGCGTCGATATCGGCCGGCCAGAGTTTCTTGTCCGGAAACAGGTCGGCAAGATACTCAAGGATGGCAAGGGTTTCCCAGATGATCCTGCCATTGTGATTCAAGACCGGCACCTGACCGGTCGGCGACACTTTTGCCAGGTTGGCAAAGGTTTCGGGCGTGCGCAGCCGCACAAAGCCTTCCTCGAACGGGATTTCCAGATGCCTCATCGCCACCCATGGCCTTAGCGACCATGAGGAGAAGCATTTGTTGCCGATGTAGAGCTTGAATTCCGCCATTTTTCTCCCCTTGCGCACGATCGGTCGGCGCATGTCCACAGCCTAGCCTGCCAGCCTTGCCGGCGGAAGCAATTGTGCGCGTTTGGTCTGCTTCCGGGTTGCCGGAACCTAAACGATGCCAGTCCGTTTTATCCGCGCGGATGAATTCCCCGGAATTCAAGGACTCCCAGGAGATGCGAAAGTGGTGAACAGGGATCAGGTTGCCGGTGTGGCCAAGCAGATCAAAGGATCTGTCAAACAGGCCGCCGGCAAGGCGACCGGCAACAGGAGGACCCAGGTTGAAGGCATGGCCGACAAGATCGCCGGCAAAGTGCAGAAGGCCTATGGCGACGTGAAGGCCAAGGTCAAGAAGGCGTTCTGATATCGCATCGAGAAATGCTCCCATGAAAAAGGCGGCCGCCAAGGCCGCCTTTTTCATGTGCTCCAGCCCTTGCTGAAGGCGTTGGTGAAGGTGACCCCGCCACGGTCATCGGTTGCCTCGCCCAACACGACGTCCATGCCATCGCTGGTCACCCTGGCCACGGCGAAACCTCCCATATAGGCGGCCTTCGGCTTGAACAGGTCGAGCCCGTTACGACGATAGATCAGCGAAGCGTCATGCTGATGGCCGTGGAAAATGCCGACGACATTGTAGCCCTTCAGCGCCGCCAGAAGCGCCTGCCTGTCGGCCTCGCCCCACCAGTGCGGCGGGCCGGCGCCGTCATCGTCGTAGGTGCGCCTGGCAGGATCCCACCGCTCCGTCGAAAACGTGTCCCAGCCATAGTGCTGGAACAGGATGACCGGGCGGCCATCCGCCGCATAGGTCGCAAGATCCTGCTTCAGCCATGGCAGGCTGCTGTCGGCGCCATGGCCGGTGTCGCCGGCAAAGCGGTGCGTCTGGACGAGATGCAGGCCGCCCCAGTCCCATGAATAGCAGTCGGTGTCGACATCATAGTCAGTGGCCGGCACGGGTGGCTTGAAGAAGACGCCGGCGCGGTGGTTGACCTCAACATAGTCGCGCAGTTCGCGCCGATACCAGTCGACATGGTGCGACGGACCGTTCTGGTCGAGATCATGGTTGCCGAGCCCGACATAGACCGGCATATGCACGCGATCCGGGCCGACGCCCTGGCTGTAGCGCTGGCTGAATTGCAGCAATTGCGTGCCCTCGCTCGGCTGGGTGATCTGGCCGCCACCATCGTCGGTGATGTCGCCGCCAACGACAAGGCCGAGCGGCATGCCGATCCTGTTGCCGGCCGAACGCAGGCCGGTGGCAACGCCGTTGATCTCGGCCGGCCAGTCCTTGTCAACGATGGCGTTCAGCGCCGCCACGTTGCGCAGCAGTGCCGCGTCGGTCTTGCCTTCCAACTGGCAGTTGGGGCTCAGGCCACTCGCCATGCGGCAGGCATGGACATCGGCAATGAACAGGAAGGTGGCGTCGATGGGCTGGACGCGCTGTCCGGTCTGGCTGAACGCCGGGCGCGAAAGCGCGCCAGCCGCGGCAAGACCAGTTGCTTGAATGAGAAAGCTGCGTCGTGAAAGCAATTTTGGCCACCGGTGATTCATCGTCGATGGAGTTTCAGCACAAGCGGCGTCTGTCCGTCCAGTTCAGCAACATCACGGCTGGCTGAGCCATCGGAATGAGGTCCGGCACGGTATCGCCGGGTCTAGGCGCTCGTGAACGTCCTGTCGATCACCTCAGCGACAAAGGCCGGATCCTCCCAATGCGGATTGTGGCCACACTTCTCGGCGCGCACCATGCTTGCCCCAGATAGAGAACGCGACAGCGTCTCTTGGTGCGCGTCGCTGAACAACGGGTCGAGGACGCCGGCGATGATCAACGTTTTGACGGCAACCTTTTGTGCCGCATCGGTCAGGTCAGCACGGCAAATCTCCTCCAGGATGGTGCGCCAACGCGCCGCGGGCATTGCCGAGGCGTCTTTCGCCAGGCCGCCGAGAAACGGTTGGGGTACCCCGGGCCGGCACGCATGCCACCAGTCATAGAACGGGTCGGCCGGTGATATCGGGTCGCGCAAGGCCTGCACACCCGCAACGAGCGGATGATCGCGCGCGAAACGGGGCTTCAATGTGCCGGCCATGACCACCAGCCCGCCGATACGGTCGTTGTGCCGCGCTGCCAGAGCGATGGCCACCATGGCGCCCAGCGAATGGCCAACGACAACAGGTTTATCGAGCTGCAAATGCCGGATCAGTCCGGCAATGTCGTCGGCGAAGTCGTCAATGCCGAAGCCTTTGCCCGCTGGCGATGCACCGTGACCGCGCAGGTCGGGCATGATCAGCCGGCGGCCGGCCAGATGCGGCGCCAGCAGCGAAAAGCTGCGGCTGGTATCGGTGAAGCCATGCACCAAAACCAGCGCCGGTTCGGCGCCTGCGATCTCGACATAGGCGGTCTCGAGGCCAGCGAGATCGACGAATTGCTTGCGGCCGGCCCAGGCGTCCTGCTCCGCCCAGGAATCCGGAGCCGCTTCCAGCACGACCGATGTCACAGGCCGAGCTTCTCCTTGACCGCGGCAAGGCCGGGCTTGCCGTCGAAAGTGGTGACGCCGGCGAGCCAGGCATCGAGGCGGGTCTTGTTCGCCGTGATCGCCTTCAGCGCCCCGTCCTCCGGCTTCAGGCCGTCATTGATCAGATAACCCATGCCGACATTTTCGAAATCGATGTCGAAGGTGAGGTTTTTGAGGAATTGCGCGACGTTCGGGCATTGCTGCAGATAACCCTTGCGCACCTGCGTCGTCACCGTCGCGGCGCCGAAATTCGGGCCGAAAAACTTGTCGCCTCCGGTCAGGTACTTGAAGTCGTACATGGTGTTCATCGGGTGCGGCGCCCAACCTTGGAAGACGATGAACTGCTTCTCCTTGATCTCATAGCCGACCTCGGAAAGCATGCCGGCTTCACTCGACTCGACCACTTGCCAGCCGCCGAGACCGAGCGACGGGTCGGCGATGGCGTCCATCATCAGCTGGTTCGAACCGGGCTCGATGCCGTACATCTTCTTGCCGAACTTGTCGGCAAACTTGTGCAGATCGGCAAAATCCTTGACGCCGGCATCCCAGACATAGGTCGGAACGGCGAAGGTGTATTTGGCGCCTTCGAGATTGACGCGCACATTCTCGGCCGAGCCGTCCTTCTTGTAAGGTTCGTAATAGGTGACCATGGCCGGGTCCCAATAGCCGAGGAACAGGTCCAGATCGTTGTTCTTCATGCCTTCGTAGATGACGTTGATGCCCAGCACCGAGCTTTGCGGCTGGTAGCCGAGCGCGCCGAGCAAGACATTGGCGACGCCGGTGGTGAAGGCAAGATCGTTCCAGCCCGGTTCGGCCATGCGGACCGCCCTGCACTGCTCGGCCTCGGCCGCTTGAGTCGCCTGAGCGCTCAGCATCAGGGCTGCAAGACAGACGCCATTTGCAAGCATGCGGACCATTTCGATTCTCCTCTATCGCTAGATTGACCAGTTGGTTTTCTTATTGTCCCATTGGTCAATTGTTGATCTCGGCGGACGAAAATGTCAACGTGGATTCGTAATGCCTGGATCGAAGCCGTGAAACTCAAGCGTCTCAGTGACATACGCCGCAAGGAGTTGCGGCAGGCCGCCTTCGCGGTGCTTGAGCGCGAGGGCATTGCCGGTGCGACGCTGGAAAAGGTTGCCGCCCATGCGGGCGCCTCCAAGGGCATCGTGCTGCACTATTTCCGCAACAAGCAGGAATTGTTCGAGCATGCGATGCGCGAGGCCAACGCCGTGCTGCGCGACGCGGTGGTCGCCCGGCTTCGCCAGGCGCGCACGCCGATGGAGCGGCTCGATGCGGTGATCGACGGCAATTTCGAGGAGCATCTGTTCCTGCCGCCTCTATGCCATGCCTGGCTTTCGCTCTGCGCCGAGGTGCCGCGCGACGAAAAGCTGGCGCGCATCCAGAAGGTGCTGCACGCACGCATGCGCTCGAACCTGTTGTCCGGCCTGCACGGCCTTGCCCCGCCCAGCGAGGCCGACGACATCGCGCTTGGCGTCACCGCGCTGATCGACGGGCTTTGGCTACGTCTTGGCCTGGAGCCGGGCAGCGTGTCGCGCGAACAGGCGATCCGCCAGGTCAAGGATTTTGTCGCCGCCCGACTGGCGATGCACCAGCCTGCGACCGTCGGCGCATAAGACCGCCCTGGGCCGGGCAGCAGGGTTTCATACGATGTGACAGGCGCGGTCTATCAGGGCGGCCAGCCGGTGGCACGCTTGCGCCCCTGCAGACCGGATTTGAGATTGCCACCGGCGGCGATGTGATCCCGTAGGAGCTTCGCCCATGCAGCCACGGCCGCCGCGCGCGTCAGGCGAACTTGCGCGAAATGCCGCGCCTCGGCGGCTATTTCGGCTTCCAGCTTCGGATTGGCGCGCAGCCACTCGATGCGTTCGGCCAGATCCGACATGTCGCGCGCCACAGGGACATAGTGGCGGAACGGTTCGATATCGTCAAAGAACCACTCGCGCCACGGCCGATCCTGCAGCAGCACGACGCGCTTGGTGTGAAGCAGCATCTTGAAACGGCCGCTGTAACCCGCCCCTTCGACATCGATCATGTATCTGTAGGTGGCAACCTGGTCTTCCATCGTCATGAATTTGGTGGAATACCTGTTAGTGGCGACATCGTAATTCGCCTCGGTGTCGTACGCCTCGACGAGGTCCGGACGGGCCGACGCGATCTCGACGATTCTTTTGCGGGCAGCGTTCATGCAGCGCCCCGCCCAGAACAACCTGTTATCGCGCGGCGGCTGTTCCGACGCAGCCGCCATCGCTTGCGTTTTCTGGTCATAGTCGTCGAACTTCGCGTCCGGCCAACCATCGAAGACGAAATCGGGCGCGGCCACTTCGCCATAGCCGTCGGCTTGGGAGAAGGCGAAACGCGTGCGGAAATGGCGATGCCTTCGGCGCGACGGCGTGTCGCCAAGCAGCATATAGAACGGCGGCAGGCTACGGACGCCCAGGGATGCCAACGCCTCGGCTATCAAAGTCAGGACCTGCACATGCCTTTCAAGCCAGGCGGCGCGGGAGCGCACCTTGAGCTTGCCGCCTTCGAAACGGCAGTGGATCTCGCCGCGATTGAGGCCGGGCAGCAAGCGCCTGCCGACCTCGACGACGTCGACAGCCATCGGAAGCGCCTTTGGTCCGGTCTTGAGTGATCCCATTTTTAAAGACGCTTTCGCCGCGACCCGTTTTCGATCAACGCGGCTATCCCGTTGGCGCGGCGGATGCAAGGGCAGACGATCCGAACGTCGGCAACTGGCGAAGTTCATACCGTGGGATAGGCCAGCGGCTTGACCCGAGCCGCGACTGTGCGGTGCTCTGGCCTTGGCCAAGGCGAGTTCGGAGTGCCCGATGAGACTGCAAGACAAACGCACCCTGGTCACAGGCGGCTCGGACGGCATCGGCCTGGCAATCGCGGAAGCGTTCCTGCGTGACAGCGCCGATGTCCTGATCGTCGGCCGCGACGCCGGCAAGCTCGAAGCCGCGCGCCAGAAGCTGACGGCTCCCGGCCTGATCGGCCAGGTGGAGACGGTGTCCGGCGACCTTGCCACCAGCCCCGGCATCGCGGCTGTTATATCGCGGCTGTTATAGAGCATGTGGAAGAGACCGGCCGGCCGCTAGACGTTCTCGTCAACAATGCCGGTGTTGCCTACCTCGTGCCGTTCGAGACCGTCAGCGCGGCGCAGTTCCAGCACTCCTTCGCGCTCAATGTGACGGCGGCGTTCTTCCTCACCCAGGGGCTGCTGCAGCATTTCGGCGCCGGCGCATCCGTCATCAACATCTCCTCCTATTTCGCCAGCAAGATGATCCCGAAGCGGCCCTCCAGCCTCTACTCCCTGTCCAAAGGCGCATTGAACCGCTGACCAGATCGCTGGCCTTCGAGCTTGGGCCGCGCGGCATCCGCGTCAACGCCATTGCGCCCGGCACGGTGGATACGGCGATGCGGCGCAAGACCGTCGACAATCTGCCGGCCGAGGCGCAGGCGGAGCTGAAGGCCTATGTCGAACGCAGCTACCCGCTGGGGCGCATCGGCCGCCCCGACGACCTCGCCGGGATGGCGGTTTATCTGGCCAGCGCCGAGGCGGCATGGACCAGCGGCGGTATCTTTGCCATCGACGGCGGCTATACGGCAGGGTGAGATGCGCCCTGCCCTTCTTCTGTCGCGGGAGAAGAAGGAAGCGCCCATCTTCAACCGATTTGCATCCTCACCGCCCGCAATCTCCGCTTGAAGCCATTTGTGCAACGCGATACGCCGTTGCCCAAATCGACAGACTGGAGACTTGCCGTGAGCACGCCAAAGACCAGAACCGAAACCGATACGTTCGGCCCCATCGAGGTTGCCGCCGACCGCTATTGGGGCGCGCAGGCGCAGCGCTCGCTCGGCAATTTCAAGATCGGCTGGGAAAAGCAGCCGGTTTCGGTCGTGCGCGCGCTGGGCATCGTCAAGCGGGCAGCAGCGGAAGCCAATATGGAGTTGAAGCGGCTCGATCCGGCAATCGGCAAGGCGATCATCGCGGCCGCGCAAGAGGTCATCGACGGCAAGCTCAACGACCATTTCCCGCTTGTGGTTTGGCAGACCGGCTCGGGCACGCAGTCCAACATGAACGCCAATGAGGTGATTTCCAACCGGGCGATCGAGATGCTGGGCGGCGTCATGGGCTCGAAGAAACCGGTGCATCCCAACGACCACGTCAATATGAGCCAGTCGTCGAACGACACCTATCCAACGGCCATGCATATCGCCTGCGCCGAGCGCATCGTGCACGACCTTCTCCCGGCGCTGAAGCACCTGCACAAGGCGCTCGCCGCCAAGAGCCGGGAGTTCAACCACATCATCAAGATCGGCCGCACACACACGCAAGATGCCACCCCGCTTACGCTGGGCCAGGAATTCTCGGGCTATGCGGCGCAGGTCGCCTCGTCAATCAAGCGCATCCAACTGACGCTGCCCGGCCTGCAGGAGCTGGCGCAAGGCGGCACCGCTGTCGGCACCGGCCTCAACGCGCCGGTCGGCTTCGCCGAAAGAGTGGCTGATCGCATTGCCGCCATCACCGGCATCGCCTTCGTCACCGCGCCGAACAAGTTCGAGGCACTCGCGGCACACGATTCCATGGTCTTTTCGCACGGCGCCATCAACGCGGCGGCCGCCGCACTGTTCAAGGTCGCCAACGACATCCGCTTCCTCGGCTCCGGCCCGCGGTCGGGCCTTGGCGAGTTGTCGCTGCCGGAAAACGAACCCGGCTCGTCGATCATGCCGGGCAAGGTCAACCCGACGCAGTGTGAAGCGATGACACAGGTCTGCGTGCAAGTGTTCGGCAACAACGCAGCAGTCACCTTCGCCGGCAGCCAGGGTCATTTCGAACTCAATGTCTACAACCCGCTGATGGCCTACAATTTCCTGCAGTCGGTGCAGCTGCTCGCCGACGCATCGGTCTCCTTCACCGACAATTGCGTCGTTGGCATCGAGGCGCGGGAAGACAACATCAAGGCGGCCCTCGACCGCTCGCTGATGCTGGTGACGGCGCTTGCGCCCACCATCGGCTACGACAGCGCCGCCAAGATCGCCAAGACGGCGCACAAGAACGGCACGACGCTGCGCGAGGAGGCGCTGGCCACCGGACTGGTCAGCGAAGCCGACTATGACCGACTGGTGCGGCCGGAGGACATGACGCATCCGGGGTAAGGTGTTTTGCGGCGGGAGAATTTACTCCCGTCACCGCGCTACCCGACACGAATTTCGCGCTACTTGGCCGATCACGGAAATGTACAGCCTGTGAACGATGTGTCGCCGGATAGGCGGCTTTGGTGAACAGTCGGCATCGTCTATCTCATGGGCATTCAACCCATTCGGAGAGTCACCATGTCCATCAACGCTTCCACCGCCGGCGCCGGCACCGCGTCCAACAGTTCTGTCACCATCCTGCTCGGCCGCATCCTGCTCGCGGTCATTTTCCTGCTTTCCGGTTTCGGCAAGCTCAGCGCGATTTCCGGTACCGCTGCCTATTTCGGCGGTCTCGGCCTGCCCCTTCCGACCGTAACCGCAGTTGTAGTCGGCCTGATCGAACTGCTCGGCGGCCTCGCCATCCTCGTCGGTTTCCAGACCCGGATCGCCGCCTGGGTGCTCGCGGTCTTCACGATCGCCACCGGGCTTGTCGCCCACACCGGCTGGGCCGACCAGATGCAGATGATCCAGTTTCTCAAGAACGTCGCTATCACCGGCGGCTTCCTGCTGCTGGCTTCGTCGGGCGCCGGCGCCTACTCGATCGACGCCAAGCGCGGCTGAACCTTACTCCTAAGCCCCTCCCGGGCCTTGACAGAAGCGGCGCGGAATTTTCCGTGCTGCTTTTTCGTTGTCTGAAATAGCCGGTTCGGTTTCGGCCGCGGCCTCACAGGTATAGACTGCGCGGCTGCCGGCGCGAGCCAATCTGGCGCAGGCAAGGGAGGTGGCCATGACCCGCAACGCATTGCTTCTGGTTTCGCGGCTGCTGTTTGCCGTGTTGTTCGTACCATCCGGCTTCCAGGCGCTCGCCAACATCGCCGGTACATCAGGTTATTTCGCCGGCCTCGGTCTGCCGCTGCCAACGCTCGCCGCCTGGGGCACGGGCCTGTTCGAACTGATCGCCGGGTTGCTGATCCTCATCGGCTTCCAGACCCGGATCGTCGCGCTGCTCTTGGCGGCCTTCTGCGTCGTTGCCGGCTTCATCGGCCATTACGGCCAGGGCGCCGGCGATGCGATGCTTGCCTTCCTGCACCAGCAGATGCTGATGAAGGACATTGCGATATCAGGCGGTTTCCTGGCGCTGGCGATGGCTGGTGCCGGAGCCTGGTCGGCCGACGGACGCGGTTTCGGCATCGGTGCGGACGCGACCTGAGCCCCCGCCTACCAGAATACGCTATTTCACCGAAACGCTCGGGCCTCCCTCGACCGCCAGAACCAGCCGGCGGTTGGTGATCCGCGCCAGCTGCGCCAGGCGGCCGGCCGGCCGCTCGCCGTAGAGGTCGGAGAGCGACGCCGGCAGTACCAGTGCCAGCACGCCATTGGCGCGCTGTTCCCATTTCAGCCTCGGCATGATGCCCGGCATCGAGGCCGTCAGCAGATAGACCACACGCATCATCGCCGCCAGAACGCGGGCCCGCTCAAGGTAGCGCGGGGTCGCCAGCGCTTTGATTTCGGGTGCGATGGATTCGTTGAAGATGCCGTCGTGACGATAGGCGCTGGCCAATGCCAGGAAAGCACGGCCGGGATGGTCGACGCCGTAGAAAGAGGCATGGGCAATGATGTTGAGCGACTGCCTGCCGCGGTATTCGGGATGCGCGCGCCAGCCGATATCGGCCAGCAATGCGGCGGCGTGGCGGTAGCGCGCCTCGTCCTCGGTCTCGTCGATGCCGAAGGCGGCGAAGGACTTGGCCGTCCAGTCCACCAGCTCATGCGCATGGGTGACGGAGCGCGAGCGCAACCTAGCGAGTTCCTCGGACGCCGAGATCAACGGATCGGCCTTCTGCTCGGCCTCGTCGAGCAGCGAATAGAGAAACCCTTCTCGCACACCGAGCGCCGAGACGATGATCTTCGACGGCTGCATCGCCGCCATGATCTCCTGCAACACGATGGCGCCATAGGGCAGCAGCGAGCGACGATTCTTCGAAACGCCCTCGATACCCTTGACCTTCTCTATCTCGGCTCTGGCCACCTGCTTGAGAAAATTCGCCGCACTGTCGACCGACATCTCGTAATGGTGCATGACGCCGAGCGGGTAGTTGTTCATCTCCATATGCAGACGGGCGAGGTTTCGCCAGGTACCGCCGATGGCATAGAAGGGCCGGCCCTGCCCGCCTTTCAAAAGCTTGGCACGCGCCAGCTCGTCACGCGCGATCTTCTGCGCCTGGGTGAGCGAATTCTTCGCCATATCCTGCAGGCGCAGGCCACCGAGCGGCAGCGTTATGCCGTCGCCGATCGCCTCGCCATTGACGTCGACCAGTTCGAGGCTGCCGCCACCCAGATCGCCGGCAATGCCATTGGCCGGATGGAAGCCGGAAATGACACCAAGGGCCGAATAATAAGCCTCCTGACGCCCGCTGATCACCCGGATTTCGGTTTTCAGCACCTCTTCGGCGCGGTGGATGAAATCGGGACCGTTGATCGCCTCACGCGCCGCGGCGGTGGCCAGAACATACATATGCTCGGAGCCCGCCTGGTCGGACAGCGCACGAAAGCGACCGAACTCTTCCATCGAGCGCGTCACCGCCTCGGGGTCGAGTTTGCCGGTCGAAACGATGCCGCGGCCAAGACCAGCGAGCATCTTTTCGTTGAACAGCATGGTCGGCGAGCGCGCCAGCCCTTCATAGACAACGAGGCGGATCGAATTCGACCCGATGTCGATGATGGACAGCGGTCGGCGGTCCTGCAGCCGGCCCTGGGAATCAGACAGCATCAGGTGGTCGCTGCAGTGTTCTTCTTGCGGCGCTTGAACTGCGCAATGCGCTTGGGCGCATGCGACTTCAGCGCGTCACCCCGTCCCGACAGGCTCGGATTGGTCATGAAATATTCCTGCGCGTTGAACGGTTCCTCGCCCTCCTCCAGCACCACGCGCCGGGAGGTTCCATCTGCCAATACGTCGAAACTTTGCTGATTGTCCATGATGTTGCCCAGCATGATCTGGCCCAGGATCTGTTCATGCACAGTTGGATTGGTGATCGGCACCATGGTCTCGACGCGCCGGTCGAGATTGCGCGGCATCAAGTCGGCTGAGGAGATGTAGACGATCGCTTCATCCGAGGGCAGGCCGTGGCCGTTGCCGAAACAATAGATGCGGCTGTGTTCGAGGAAGCGGCCGACGATCGACTTGACCCGGATGTTTTCCGACAGGCCCGGCACCTGCGGCCGCAGGCAGCAGATACCGCGCACCACGAGGTCGATTTCCACCCCGACGCGGCTGGCATCGTAAAGCGCGTCGATGATGATCGGGTCGACAAGCGCGTTCATCTTCATCCAGATACGGGCCGGCCTTCCTTCCAGTGCATGGGCGACTTCGTCGGAAATGTGCTTGAGGATGCGGCTTCTCAGCGTGAATGGCGAGATCGCGATCCGCATTTCATCGGTCGGCTCGGCATAGCCGGTGATGAAGTTGAACAGCTGGGCGACGTCGCGGGCGATCGTCGGATCGGTGGTGAAAAAGGACAGGTCGGTATAGATGCGCGCGGTGACCGGGTGGTAGTTGCCGGTGCCGAGATGCACGTAGTTGCGCAGCTTGCCGTCTTCACGCCGCACCACAAGCGACATTTTCGCGTGGGTCTTGAGTTCGAGGAAGCCGAACACGACCTGCACGCCGGCGCGCTCGAGATCGCGCGCCCAGCGGATGTTGGCTTCCTCGTCGAAGCGGGCCTTGAGCTCGACAAGCGCGGTGACCGACTTGCCGGCCTCGGCCGCGTCGACCAACGCGCGCACGATCGGGCTGTCGTTGGAGGTGCGGTAAAGCGTCTGCTTGATCGCCACCACTTCGGGGTCGGCCATCGCCTGCCGCAGGAACTGCACCACGACATCGAAGGATTCATAGGGGTGGTGGACGACGATGTCCTTCTCGCGAATGGCGGCGAAACAGTCGCCGCCATGCTCGCGGATGCGCTCGGGAAAGCGCGGATTGTAGGGCGTGAACTTCAAATCATCGCGAGGGATGGAGACGATTTCGGAGATCTGGCTGAGCGCCAGCGGACCGGTGAGCACGCTGATTCGGCTCGACGACACGCCAAGCTCGCCAGCCACGAAGTCGCGCAATTCGCCTGGCATCAGCTTGTCGAATTCGATGCGGATCACTGAGCCGCGGCGGCGGCGCTTCAGCGCCGTCTCGAACAGGCGCACGAGATCTTCCGACTCCTCCTCGACCTCGATATCGCTGTCTCGAATGATGCGGAACGTGCCGGAACCCTTGACCTCATAGCCCGGAAACAGCTTGCCGATATAGAGACCGACCGCCTCTTCCAGAGGAATGAAGCGGACATGGTGCTTGCGATCAGGCAAACGGATGAAGCGCTTCAGCGCCACCGGCAGGCGCAAGAGCGCGCTCATCTCCTCGCCATTCTTTCGATGGCGAAGCTGCAGCGCCATCGAGAAGCCGAGATTGGGTATGAACGGGAACGGATGCGCCGGGTCGATCGACAGCGGGGTGAGCACCGGAAACACCTGTTCCTGGAAATGATCTTCCAGCCAGACCTTCTCGTCCTTGGTCAGGGCATCGCGGGTGATGGTTTCGATGCCTTCCTTGTTGAGCAGCACGACGAGCGCCGAAAGGCTCTTCTGCTGGTCTTCCTGCAGCCGTTCAACCTCGCGCAGCAATTGTTCGAGCTGCTGCTCGGGCGTGCGGCCATCGGGGCTTTTCAGCGTGATTCCTTCGCGCACCTGGCCAGCGAGGCCGGCGACACGCACCATGAAGAACTCGTCGAGATTGGCTGCCGAGATCGACAGGAAGCGGACACGTTCCAGCAGCGGATGATGGGTGTTCAGCGATTCCTCGAGCACGCGGCGATTGAATTGCAGCCAGGAAAACTCGCGGTTGACGAAGCGATCGGGGTTGCCGCCCTCCGAACTGGCCACCTCGACATTGACGAATTCGCTCTGCACCGGCTTCAGTTCGTTCATGGTTCCTGCCCGCAACCGTTCCTTTTGGAGCGTCGCCAGATGGCGATGGACGCTCTAACATGTTTTTGTGACGCGTGATCGGTCGCGGAATCGCTTGGCGTCCGCAGTCACACGCTTAACCGGCTCAACTTATCCTCTGACAGGCTTTTGCGACAGTTTCATTTCATCGATCTTGCAAAGAGACCTGTTATGATCCAGATGCATGCGAGACTGCGTTAAGGAGACGACGATGGCAGGCGGTTCCATTCCCCATTTCCAGAACGATGCGGGCCATCCGGCGATCGACATCGGTGTCAGGGAATTCATGTGCACGGGCGCCAACCCGCCTTTCGACCACCCGCATGTGTTTCTCGACATGGGCGACGACAATGAGAAAGTCTGCCCCTATTGCTCGACGCTCTATCGCTATTCGCCGAAGCTGAAGGCGTCGGAAACGCTGCCGGTCGGCTGCCTCTACGTCGACCAGGCCGCCTGATTCTTTCGCGACAGAGCTGATGGACGACACGCGCTCCCGGCAAGTCGTCATCGCCGGAGCGGGCGTCGCCGGGCTGACGGCGGCCATCGCCTTTGCCGAACGCGGCTATTGCGTGCAGGTTTTCGAACAAGCACAGCGCCTCGAAGCCGTGGGTGCCGGCCTCCAGCTCTCCCCCAACGCAACACGCATCCTGCGCCAACTCGGCGTGCTCGACCGGCTGTTGCCGGCGGCGGTTCAGCCGGAGGCCGTGGTGCTGAAGGACGCAAGGACGTTGCGCGAATTGGCGCGGGTGCCGCTGGGGCAAGCTGGCGAAACGCGCTGGGGCGCTCCCTATCTCGTCGCGCACCGGGCGGACCTGCAGAGCGCGCTGATGGCGCGTGTTGCCGAGATGCCTGATATTCGTCTCACTCTCGGAGGGCGCGTCGAGAAAATTGCTACTGGCAGCCATGGTGTCACGGCGACTGTCGAGATCGGCGGCAAGACGGCAGAGGAACAAGGCTCGTTGCTGGTCGGTGCCGATGGCGTCTGGTCGTTGGTGCGCGCGCTTGTCGATTCAAACAGGATGGCATCGCCAAGAAGCCGCTTTTCGGGAGAGTTGGCCTGGCGCGCCACCGTCGCAGCCGATAGCGGCGCTGGGCAAGCCTTTGCCGCGATCGGTGCGGTCGATTGCGTCACGACTTTTCTCCATCCGGGTTTCCACATGGTCGCCTATCCCGTCAGCAAGGGCGACGCCTTCAACGTCGTCGCCTTCACAAAAGGTGAGCGCGTCGCCGAGGGCTGGTCCGGCCGTGCCGATCCAAGCATCCTCGCCGCCGCCATGCGCGGCACCGCGTCAAGCCTTGCAAAGCTGGTGGAACGGGCCGGTCCATGGCTGACGTGGCCACTCCATACCGTTGAGCAGAAGCAGCCCTGGACAACGCCAGCCGGCATCGCACTGATCGGCGATGCCGCGCATGCGATGACGCCGTTCGCGGCGCAGGGGGCAGCGATGGCGATCGAGGATGCAGCGACGCTTGCCAATGTCATAGCCGACTTCCCTGGCTGTCCAGTGGAAAGTCTTCGGATGTGGGAGAACCTGCGACGGCCGCGTGTGGCGAGAGTGGCTCGCCGCGGTGCCATCAACCGCCTTGCCTGGCATGCTGCCGGCCCCATCGCTATGGCCCGCAATCTTATCCTGGCGACACGGCCTGGAGAAAGGCTCGCGGCCGATCTCGACTGGCTTTATGGCTGGGAGGAACGGGAGGTTGTGAGGCGCTGATCGTCCTGGAGCTGCGGGCAGCCGGTCCCTTCTCTCCTGCTGCAAAGCTCTCGAAGATGCGTCACGAGAACAAAGCACCCGGCGTCATATTCCAATAGATGTGGTGATAGCGGGCGAAGAAAAGCAGTGCAGCAGCAACGGAGCACGCCATCGCGGCAGCCAAAGTTACCGCCACAGCCACGAAAACATTCGCTCTCAATGCATACTTCGATACCAGGACGAGTTGGACCGCGATTGCGATCGACGAGAAGCTTGAGACACCGTATGCACTCAGCACCTGCAATCCTTTGATAACCGGCCCAAGTACCACCGCAACGGCTGCAAACAGATACCAGCCAATCGTCATTCCGGTTTCTTTTGGCAGCAGGCTCAAAAAGCCGAATGCAGCGTATTTTATGCCCAGTATCGACAGCGAAAATGCCACCGCTATGGGAAACTTTAAAATCACGCCGCGATAGATGGCCTCGAAGTCGGCACCTGCCCCTGTCACACGGGAGAATAGAAAAATGACTACGGAAGCAACAACGGCTATCGCCAAGCTTGAAATGAACTTATAGATAATCGGGAAATGCGGGATTGAATTGCCCCAGTGACCTAGGAGATCCAGATATCCTACGCACTGTTGGGCAAGTGCGAATACAGCAGCGATGGCTGCGATCGCGTACCAGGTATCGTCTCGCTCCGATATTTTACGAATGACGGCGCCCGGTTTTATATAGAAAGTGAATCCGCCAACAAAATATTTTATAAGCGCATCAAAAAAAGACACAACACTCTCCGCGCCATCGCCAATATGTATTTCTACATATAAAAACTAATAGCGCGTTATGCGGATCACCTACTGTACAGCTTCAGCGACCACCCCAGCGACACCGGCAGCGGGTTCCACCAACCAGTTCGCAGCCCAGCGGTGCGCAGTGCGGCGGCGGTCCAGGTGTTGCAGCCGACCAGTGCGTTGAAATGGCCGTTGGCTTCGAAAAAGCCATCGAATTTGGAATAACCGGCATTCGGGATATGGATCGGACCACTCGGCCCCTGCTGAAAACTGGCCTGGATGAAATCGAGCAATGCCGCGAACTGGTCGTCTCCAATATCGAAGCCAGCGACATCCGGATGTGATTGGTCGATATCGCCGGCGACATCGACATGCATGACCGACGTGTCGAGGGTCAGTGCCTTCATCACCGGCACGGCCTTCAGCTGCGACCAGGTCGGTGTTTCCAGATAGAAGGCGCGGCCGCCCCAACCGAAGACGATGTAGCGCACCTCGGGGATGTCGGCCGGAATGCCGGCTGCGACCAGGAAATGAAAGCGCTGGCGCACCGCATCGTCGACCGGAATGGCGATGTCGGTATGGATCGGGTTCCTCAGCACCAGGATATGACGCGTCGCTGATTTGCCGACGGCAGTTTGCCAGAGCGGGCGCGGCACCAAGGTGCCGAGCGTCACGGCGAGCACGACCGCGATCAACAGCAAACCAAGAAAACGGCCGAGCTTTTTCATGAATGGCGGCCCCGCAAACACATCCCGGCGCGGCACGAACCGCACGCCTATCTCTTTGCTCTGACGCAATTCCGGACGGAAAACCGCTTCACACTTTTCCTGGAATTGCTCTCGTCATCCATACGCAAAAGAGCCCGGCACTGTTTCAGCCGGGCTCTCCTCAGTTCACTGAAAAGGCTAGTGCAGGATCTGGCTGAGGAACAGTTTCGTGCGCTCGTGGCGCGGGTGGTCGAAGAATTCGGCCGGCGTGTTCTGCTCGACGATCTGGCCTTGGTCCATGAAGATCACCCGGTTGGCGACCTTGCGGGCGAAGCCCATTTCGTGCGTGACGCACAGCATGGTCATGCCTTCTTCGGCCAGGCCGACCATGGTCTCCAGCACTTCCTTGATCATCTCCGGGTCGAGCGCCGAGGTCGGCTCGTCGAACAGCATGATGCGCGGGTTCATGCACAGCGAGCGCGCGATCGCCACGCGCTGCTGCTGGCCGCCGGACAACTGGCCCGGATATTTGTTGGCCTGCTCGGGGATTTTCACGCGCTTGAGGAAATGCATGGCGATTTCCTCGGCCTGCTTCTTCGGCGTCTTGCGCACCCAGATCGGCGCCAGCGTGCAGTTCTCCAGGATAGTCAGATGCGGGAACAGGTTGAAGTGCTGGAACACCATGCCGACCTCGCGGCGCACCTCGTCGATCTTCTTCAGATCGTTGGTCAATTCCTTGCCGTCGACGATGATCTTGCCCTTCTGGTGTTCTTCCAGCCGGTTGATGCAGCGGATCATGGTCGACTTGCCGGAGCCTGACGGACCGCAGATGACGATGCGCTCGCCGCGCATCACCTTGAGGTTGATGTCCTTCAGCACATGGAACTCGCCATACCATTTGTGCATGGCGATGATGTCGATGGCGACATCGGTGGTCGAGATGTGCATCTTGGCGGCGTTGACCTTGATCTCTTCCGCGCTGACGGCGTTTTCGGTGGCCATGACAGGGGTCCCCTTGTTTTCTTATCTTTGGTTATGATGCATGTCGTTACCCCAAAACCGCAACACGCTTTTGGGCGACGTGCATCAGCGTTTGTGGCCGGTGTCGAGCCGGCGTTCGGTGTACATTGAATAGCGCGACATGCCGAAGCAGAACAGCCAGAACACGAAGGCGGCAAAGAGCAGACCCGACTTGGCCGTCTGCGCCGTCGCCCAGTTAGGGTCGGCGAAGTTCTGCTTGATGATGCCGAGCAGGTCGAACATCGAGATGATGAGGACCAGGGTGGTGTCCTTGAACATGCCGATGAAGGTGTTGACGATGCCCGGGATGACGAGCTTCAGCGCCTGCGGCATGACGATGAAATACATCTTCTGCCAATAGCCAAGACCGAGCGAATCGGCGCCTTCATACTGGCCCTTGGGGATCGCCTGCAGGCCGCCGCGTACGACCTCGGCCATATAGGCGGCGGCAAACAGCGACACGCCGATCAGCGCGCGCAGATACTTGTCGAAAGTGACGCCCGGCGGCAGGAACAGGGGCAGCATGACGCTGGCCATGAACAGAACGGTGATCAGCGGAATGCCGCGCACGGCTTCGATGAAGATGACGCACAGCATCTTGACAACAGGCATTTTGGAGCGCCGGCCAAGCGCCAGCACGATGCCAAGCGGCAACGACACGACGATGGCCACAAAAGACAGCGACAGCGTCACCAGCAGGCCACCCCAGCGCGCGGTTTCGACATGTTCCAGACCAAACGAACCGCCGACCAACAGGAAGAACGCCACAACAGGCAAACCGACGAACAGCAGCAACGCGTTGAGGCCCTTGCGCGGCACACGCGGCATCAGCATCGGCACCAGAAGCGCTACGAACAATATGCCGGTCAGGATCGGCCGCCAGCGCTCCTCGATTGGATAGGTGCCGAACATTATCTGGCCGAACTTGGCATTGATGAAAGCCCAGCAGGCGCCATGCCAGCCGTCGGGCTGAATGCCACCTTGCGCCACCGTGGCGCACACGGTCCGATCCGGTCCGCTCCACACAGCGTTGATGAAGGCCCAGTTGATGATCTGCGGGAGGATCATTACCACCAGCGCGATACCGATTATGGTCATAATGGCATCGCCTGTCGAGGCGATCAGGTTCTTGCGCACCCAGGCACCGAAGCCCACGACGCCAGCTGGCGCCGGTTGTGCCAGCGCCATTTCAGTGCGCACCCAGGACATATCATGTTCTTGCATGTCCTTACCTCTCCACCAGCGCCATTTTGGCGTTGAACCAGTTCATCAGCAGCGAGGTCAGGAGGCTGATGGCCAGATAGATCACCATCATGATGACCACGCATTCCACCGCCTGGCCGGTCTGGTTGAGCACCGTTCCGGTCGTCGCCGTCAGGTCGGGATAGCCGATGGCGATGGCGAGCGATGAATTCTTGGTAAGGTTGAGATACTGGCTGGCCAGCGGCGGAATGACGATGCGCATGGCCTGCGGCACGACCACCAGCCGCAGCGCCTGGCCGGCACGTAGGCCAAGGGCCGCCGAGGCCTCGCTTTGGCCCTTGGCGACGCCGCGGATGCCGGCGCGCACGATCTCGGCGATAAAGGAGGCCGTGTAGCAGGACAGGGCCAGATAGAGCGACAGAAATTCCGGCTTCACCACGAAACCGCCGCTCAGGTTGAAGGTCGACTGTTTGGGAAAATCGAAGGTTACCGGAAAGCCGCTCAGCACATAGGCGAGCACCGGCAGCCCGACAATCAGCGCCAGCGATGTCCAGAACACCGGGAATTGCTGGCCGGTCGCCATCTGTCGCTGCTTGGCCTTGCGGGCGACGAACCACGACATGGCGATGCCGACAAGCAGACCCACCAGGATCAGCCAGGAGCCCTCGCCCCAGATAGCGCGCGGAAAATAGATGCCCCGCTGGTTGAGGAACGAGCCGAAGGGCAGATGATAGCTGTCGCGCGGCGCCGGCAGCACGGCCAGCACGCCGGAATACCAGAAGAAGATGACCAGCAGCGGCGGGATGTTGCGGAACACCTCGACATAGACGGTGCAGATCTTCTGGATCAGCCAGTTCTTCGACAGCCGGCCGATGCCGACGATAAAGCCGATGATGGTGGCGGTGATGATGCCGACAAAGGCGACAATCAACGTGTTGATCAAGCCGACGATGATGGCCTGGCCATAAGTGGAGTCCGACGTATAGGCGATCGCCGAGTCGGAAATGTCGAAGCCTGCGCGCCCCTTCAAAAAAGCAAAGCCGGAGGCAATATGGAGGTTCGTGAGGTTCACAATGGTATTGTGGACAATCCACCAGACACCCGACACCAGCAAAGCAACGACCAGGCATTGATAGAAAATGCTGCGGACTTTGGGATCGTTTATAAGAGAAGCGCGACTTGGCGCCTCGCGAAGAACTTCCTGCGATGCCATTCGACCGTCCCCTGGAAAGAGAAACCGGGAGGCAGAGAATCTGCCTCCCGGATCACATTTCGGTCAGCGGATAGGTGGAGCGTATTGCAGGCCGCCCTTGGTCCACAGCGCGTTGATGCCGCGGGCGATCTTCAGCGGGCTACCGGAGCCGACATTGCGGTCGAACAGTTCTCCGTAATTGCCGACAGCCTTGACGATGTTGACGACCCAGTCGTTGGAGACACCGAGATCGGTACCGATCTTGGTGTCGGCTTCCTGGCCGAGCACACGCTTGATCTCCGGGCTGGGCGAGTTCTTCATTTCATCGACGTTGGCCTTGGTGATGCCGAGCTCTTCAGCCTGCAACAGCGCGAAATAGGTCCACTTGACGATGTGATACCACTGGTCGTCGCCCTGACGCACGGCCGGGCCGAGCGGCTCCTTGGAGATGATCTCGGGCAGCACGACGTGATCGGCCGGTGACGCCAGCGTCAGGCGGATGCCGTACAGGCCCGACTGGTCGGTGGTGTAGACGTCGCAGCGGCCGGCATCATAAGCAGCGTTGACCTCTTCGAGCTTTTCGAAGACGACCGGATTGTACTCCATCTTGTTCGCCTTGAAGTAGTCGGCGAGATTGAGCTCGGTGGTGGTGCCGCTCTGCACGCAGACCGCGGCGCCGGAAAGCTGCAACGCGGAATTGACGCCCGGCAGCTTCTTGGCGTTGATCATGAAGCCCTGACCGTCATAGTAGGTGACGCCGACAAAGTTCAGGCCAAGTGCGGTGTCGCGGTTGATGGTCCAGGTGGTGTTGCGCGACAGGATGTCGACCTCGCCGGACTGCAGCGCGGTGAAGCGTTCCTTGGCGCTGAGCGGCGTGAACTTGACCTTGGTGCCGTCACCGAAGACGGCGGCGGCCACGGCGCGACAGAAATCCGCATCGATGCCTTGCCACTCACCCTTGTCGTCCGGCGCCGAGAAGCCGGCCAGACCGGTCGAGACGCCGCATTGGATGAAGCCCTTCGCCTTGACGGTATCGAGCGTCGTAGCCGAGGCGGCCGACGCCATCAATCCGAGCGTAGCGGCGCCAAGAATGCCGATAGCAAAATGTTTCATGACCCACAGACCCTTTTCTCTGTTTTTCAGGCAAACCCTGATCTTTTTTCCCGTGTGAACGCAGCTCCCATTCCAGCCCATTCCCGGAATCCCGCATCGTAACCGACGCGCCGCCTCCCATTCACGAACAGCATCGAAGGCGATAATTCTCGTGAGGTCAAGGGAAATGACCGAATCCGAACGTGTTTGAAAATCGATTGCCGGAAATGCCCGAATTGCAGACAAACGCGCCCGCGATTTAGTCACGGCGCAAATAAAGTCGGCAAAGCGCATTCAACGCAAAATGCGGGCCAGCGGCGAAATCCATCCCTGGCACCAGCCTGGCGTGACTGATCTGGATGCGGGATGGATTGGCACGTCCGAAGACTGCATCAAACGTGCGCCGTCAAAGCGCGCGCGAGATGAGCCACGCGCCCGCGGCCACCATCAACATGCCAGAAATGCGCGGGATCCACTGCCCGACCGTGACTGTCTTTTCCAGGAGAACGAGGATGGCGATGCCGGCGATCCACAGGATGTTCATGACGCCGCCGACGAACAGCAGGGCCATCAGCGCCCAGCAGCAGCCCAGACAATAGAGGCCATGATCAATGCCCAGCCGAAGCGCGCCGAGTGGCGCCGAGCGAAACCCGCCGTGACTGGCCAGGAACGCGATTGGCCCCTGACATTGGCGCAAGCAGGCTCCTTTGATCGGCGTCCATTGATAGAGGCCGGTGGCGATCAGGACGAGGCCGCCGAGGATCGTGCTGCCGGTCGCCATTGAGGGATCGAGCAAAGCGAGGCGCGCGAGCAGCCATTGCGCAACGGTTGCCACGATGCTGAAGACGATCCAGACGGCGAGATAGCCGGTAAAGAACCATCCGGTCGAAGCGAAAGGCCGGCCATCCGCCTGCGCCTTGCGGCCAACGCCGGCATAGAGCAGCAGCATCGGCGCAACCGAAGGCGTCATCATGCCGACCATCATCACCGCCCACATCGTGAAAATGAAAGCGAAATCGGCCGGTGCCCAGGCTCGGAACCCGGGCGCCACGGCGGTACCCATATCCATGCCGCCCATATCCGTCTTCGACATGTCCATTCCGGCCATGCCGCCGCTCGCTCCGGCCGGCATGGGGGAAGCAGGCATGGCCATGTCGGTGGCGAGCCACAGCACATAGGCCCAGGCGAGCACGGCGATCACGACGAGCGCGGTCATCACGACCCCGCGGTCGCGCCGCAGCACCGCCTCTAGGGCTGTGTCACTCATTGGCTCAGGTCAATGGACGACGCCGCTCTGCGTGAGGTGCAGATTGGCGAAATGGCTGTGCGTATCGGCCACCTCGAACTTGATCGGGCCCGTCGTCTTGGTCCAGCCACGGCCGATTTCGGCAATCGCGTATTCGAAGCCGCGCGGCAGGTCGATGCGTGCCCGATGCTCGGCCCCGGTGACCGGATTCTTGATCGGTTCGCCATGACCGTCGGTTACGCCCTTGACGTGCAGCCGTCCGGTTCGCGCGTCAACATCGACCTCGAACTCGATCGGGGCAAAGATGGGGTCATGGAATTTCTCCAGCGTGGTCGAGAACACCTGGAATATTGTCGCGCCTGGTTCAGTGTCCTGACCGCCCAGTATGCGCAGCAGCGCCTCACGCTGGGCCTCGCTCGCCCGCTCGTCGATGACCACCGCGGCTTCGCCCTTGCCCTGGTGTATCGCGCCGGGCCAGCTGAAAATCCCGACGAACCGCAATCCATCGAGCTTGGTGCTGCCATGGTGGCCGCTCTCGATCTCCATGCCGGCAACCGCCTGACAGAAGCCGTATGTCGGCAAGGCGTTGAACTGGCATGGGCAGCCATAGGCGCAATTGCAGTTGATGAATTCGCGCGCCTTGATTGTCCATTTGACGTCGGGCATGGCATTCCTCCCCTTGCCGCGCTCATCCTCTGCAAGCACGATGCCCGGATCGAAGGGACCAACAGGCCAGCCCGCAAAAACCATCCGGCAGCATCTGATCGAGGCAATCCGGCGATTAATATTATAGGTTGATTATATACCATCCAGGACCGCCCACAATAGGCCGATCGGTGCGCTTCATTCAGGACGCGACCTCGGCTCGGTGTCCTCCTCACGCAGAATTGGCATATCCGAAGTCCGCGCCCTGGCGGACGGTGTGCTGTTGCACGGTCCATGACGCCGCACTATGGCTAGCGCCTTGTCAAACAAGGCGACGAAGAATGGCGAAAGACGGCAACGACCAGCTTAGCGGCAAGATGGGCATCAACACGCGGCTTGCCCATTCGGGCAACAATCCGCACGACTATTTCGGCTTCGTCAATCCGCCTGTCGTGCACGCCTCGACCGTGCTCTTTCGCAATGCCGCCACAATGGCGGACCGCAACCAGAAATACACCTACGGCACGCGCGGCACGCCGACGACGGACGCCCTTGCCCACGCCATTGACGCGCTCGAGGGATCCGCCGGCACGATCGTGGTGCCGTCGGGCCTTGCGGCGGTGACCATTCCGCTGCTCGCCTTCGTATCGGCGGGCGATCATCTGCTGATCGTCGATACCGTCTATCACCCGACGCGAAACTTTGCCGACACGATGCTGAAGCGGCTGGGTGTCGAGGTCGAGTACTACGCTCCCGACGTCGGCGCCGGCATCGCAGCGCTGATCAGGCCCAACACCAAAGTGGTGTTCACGGAATCGCCAGCCTCCAACACGTTCGAGCTGCAGGACATCCCGGCGATCGCCAAGGCGGCGCATGCGGCCGGCGCCATCGTCATGGTGGACAACACCTGGGCGACGCCGCTCTATTTCCGGCCGCTCGACCACGGCGTCGATATCTCCATCCACGCGGCGACCAAGTATCCGGCCGGCCATTCCGACGTGCTGCTTGGCACCGTCTCGGCCAATGAGAGCCACTGGAAGCAGCTCTACGAGAGTTTTTGCACGCTCGGCTGCTGTGCGGGACCCGATGATGTCTACCAGGTGCTGCGCGGCCTGCGCACGATGGGCGTGCGCCTGGAGCATCATCAGCGCAGCGCACTCGCCATCGCGTCGTGGCTCGAAGGCCAGAAGGGTGTGGCGCGCGTGCTCCACCCTGCCCTTCCCAGCCACCCGGACCACGATTTGTGGAAGCGCGACTTTTGCGGTTCGAGCGGCATCTTTTCCATCGTGCTTGCCGGCGGCGGCCAGAAGGAGCAGCACGCCTTCCTCGACGCCCTCAAGATATTCGGGCTCGGCTATTCCTGGGGCGGCTATGAGAGCCTCGCGGTGCCGGTCTGGCTCGGCGACCGCGTCGTCGCCAAAGCCCCTTACGAGGGTCCGTTGATCCGCCTGCAGATCGGCCTCGAGGATGTCGACGACCTGAAAGCCGATATTTTGCGTGGTCTGGCCGCTGCCGCCGCCTGACGGCGGCGCATACGGGCTAACTGCCGGAGGGAATCAGCAAACGGCCGCATGGCTCTGACGCTGATGACAAAGTGCGAGCCGTTCGCGGCATCCCAGCAAGGGCTGTCGCGGAATATTATTCTGCCAGGCCGTGACTTTGCGGATTTGTTTGACTTTCAAATCTGTGGGTTCGGCCGCATTGCGTGTTGGACGGCATAGTCAGAAATCCATTTGTCACAAAGCTTGCCATGGCCTTTCGTCTTTTTGTCCCCATCCTTGCCGGCGCGACGCTGCGTGAGCGGCTGCTTGCCTGCATCGGAGCCACGATCGGCATCGCGCTGACCGGCGTGATCAGCGGGCTGGCGATGGGCGGCGGCCCGCATGTGGCGCTGCTGGTGGCCCCGATGGGCGCTTCGGCCGTGCTTCTGTTCGCCGTGCCCGCGAGCCCGTTGGCGCAACCCTGGTCGACCATCGGCGGCAATTCCATATCGGCGCTGGTGGGCGTGACCGTAGCGCATTTCGTCCATGATCCGGTCTTTGCCTCGGGCCTTGCGGTGGCGCTAGCCATCGCGGCGATGTCGTTCACGCGTTGCCTGCATCCGCCGGGCGGAGCGGCAGCACTGACGGCGGTGCTCGGTGGGCCGGCCGTTCTCAACGCGGGCTTCCTGTTTCCGTTCGTGCCAGTGGCCCTGAATTCGATCATCCTGGTCACACTCGGCTTGCTCTTCCACAGGCTGGCGCGGCGCAACTACCCGCATGTCGCAGCACCCGCCGCCAACAGCCACGGCACCGCCGATCCGCCGGCGCAGCAGCGCGTCGGCTTCCGGCCCGAGGATATCGATGCAGCGCTGACCACGCTCGACGAGACCTTCGACATCGACCGCAACGACCTCGAACGGCTGTTGAGGCAAGTCGAGCTGCAGGCCATGGTGCGCTCGCACCGGACGCTGCTGTGCGAGGACATCATGTCCCGCGACGTGATTTCAGTGCCCGAGCAAGCCACCGCCGACGAGGCGCGCCGGCAGTTGCTCGATCACAACATCCGCACCTTGCCGGTGGTCGACGCGGATGCAAGGCTGGTCGGCGCGGTCGGCCTGCGTGAGCTGACGAAAGCCATCGACACGGTGAAGGGCGTGATGTCGCCGGCCGGCACCGCCTCGCCCGAGACGCCGGCGATGAGCCTGCTTCCGGTTTTGACCGACGGCCGCAGCCATGCCGTGGTCATCGTCGACGGAGAACGGCGCATTCTCGGCCTGATCACCCAGACCGACCTTCTGGCAGCGGCTGCACGCGTGCAAACGACAGACAAGGGACTGGCGGCGGCTTAACACAGGAAAGCCGGGCAGGGCCGGAGCGATCGACTATTTCTGCCGCTTCAATCCCAACAAGGCCATCTCGACGTTTAGCCCTGACCCGCCGCATGGTCGAGCCGCAGCGAGGCGCGCCTTGCCTCGTCCGGCCTTGCGATGTGCGTCCAGTAGCCGTCATAGCCAGGCTTGCGCCGCTCTATCCAGGCGCCAAGCCCTTCCCTGAGATCGACGGTCGGGGCCATGCGGGCGAACTGCTCGGCTTCGACCAGCAACCCTTCGGCGATGCTGAGGTTGATCCCGCGCGCCACCGCAGTGAGGATGCTGGCGAGCGCTGCCGGCGAATGGGTGATGATGCGGCGGGCAAGGTCGTGCGCCGCCCGCATCAGCTCGGCATGCGGCACGACCTGATTGACGAGACCAAGTTCGAGCGCCCGCGGCGGCGGAAACCAGTCGCCCGTCAACAGCAGTTCGAGCGCCCGCTTGCGTCCGGCAAGCCGCGGCAGCCGTTGCGTGCCACCAAAGGTCGGCGGCATTGCAAGGTTGATCTCCGGCTTGGCGAACAGCGCGCGGTCGCTGGCGATGGCCAGCGGCACGGCTTCCGTGATCTCGCAGCCGCCACCGAAGGCAATCCCGTTGACGGCGGCGATGATCGGCTTACGGAAGGCCTCCAGCCGCGCCGTCAGCCGCTGGCCGCGCATGACGAAGTCGCGCAGCGCCACATCCGTGCCTGCGGCGACACTCGATGAGAATTCGTTGATATCACCACCGGCGGAAAAGGCGCGTTCCCCGGCCCCGGTCAGGATGACGGCGCGCACCGCATCGTCGGTCTCTATCGTGTCGAGGATCGCGAGCAGGCGATCGATCAGGGCATAGTTCATCGCGTTGAGTTTTTCCGGGCGGTTGAGTGTGAGGACGGTGACCCGGTCGCGGGTCTCGCTCAGGACAAGATCGGCCATTGTTTCTTCCTTTCCAGATACGACGGAAAGGGGATCATGCTTCGGGTTGCGTGTATATTCACTAGTCGGTATACACGCTTGATGTCTGACCCTGCCAGCCCGACCCGTAAACGCATCGTCGATGCCGCGACGAAGCTGTTCTATGCCGAGGGAATCGGTCGCGTCAGTGTCGATGCCATTGCCGAAAAGGCTGGCCTGACCAAGCGCACGCTGTACTACCATTTCAAGAGCAAGGACGACCTGATCGCCGCCTATCTCGATGGTCGCGATCAGCCCAACCTGCAGCAGATGGCCGGCTGGTTCGACGCGGCGGAAGGTGGAGCGGACCGTAGGGTCGAGGCGATCTTCAGCAATCTGGGGCGGGTTGCACGCCATCCGAAATGGAAGGGATGCGGCTTTCTGCGCACGGCCGCGGAACTTGCCTCGATGCCCGGCCACCCGGCGGTCAAGGTCGGGTCGCGACACAAGTCAAATTTTGAAACATGGTTGGCTGGCGAATTGTCCGGGCACGACATTGAGGAGCCGCAAGCCTTGGCCCGCGAGATCGTGCTGCTGATAGATGGCTGCTTTTCGATCATGCTGATCCACCGCAATCCTGACTACATCGAGGCAGCAGGACGAGCTGCGGCCACGCTCGTTCGCGCGAGATCCCGGAACAACGACTGACTGGCCGCCCCTTGGAGCGGGGCCGGCAAGCATGGTATCGCAAGGCCAGGAGGCGGCGATGCGTGTGATTTTCCGATGCGATCCAATGCTGGTCGAGCATTTGCCGCGCCCGATCCTGGCGCGCGGCGCCCTGCCGGATTGGCTGCGCGCAATGCCCGCCACCGCCTACTCGGCGATCCATGGCCGCGACATTCGCACGCTCAAGCAGTGCCCCCCGGTGGTTGACGCGATGACATATGGCTTCATGATCCTGCTGCCGTGCGACGTCGTCGTCGACAAGGGCACTTTTTCCTGGGACTGGACGATCCCAGATCCGGTCACTAAAAACCACCCCAGGGCGCCGCTGAGCTTCCATACGCCGGGCCAGCTCGCCGGCAGCCCGTTTGCCAACCCAAGCCAGGCAGCCCTTAAATTCAACAGCTTCTGGACCATCGAGGTCGAGGATGGCTGGTCGCTGTTCGCGACCCATCCGGTCAATCGCGAGGATCTTCCCTTCAGGCTGGTGACGGGCCTGGTGGATTCCGACCGGTTCAGCGATGGCGGCATCAATTTCCCAGCGGTCTGGAAGGAGCCCGAATTCTCCGGCGTGCTCCGGAAAGGAACTCCGGTCGCGCAATGCTTTGCAGTTCCGCGAGCTGCGCCTCAGCTCGAATACGAGGTGTTTGACGAGAAACGGCGGGCATCCTATGCGCAGACGGTCGCGGATGTCCTGTCAACGCCCGGCGTCTATCGCAAGCGGTTTCGCGCTAGGCGGGGGCGCGCCACCGCCGAGTGAGCGACGCAACGCCTCCTCATCAAGCCATAGACGGCCGTTCGGCGCCGATGTAAGCGCCATGGCGATGACGCCGAAGGTGGATGGGCTCAGACGATAGGCCATCGAATACGCCGCCATGGCCCCGTCGAGGTCACCGGCTTCCTGCAAGACGACGCCCAGATTGACGGCAGCCTCCGGCGCGTCTGGGCTCATCTCCAGCACCCGTCGATAGGCCTGGGCAGCACCGCCGAACTTGCGAATGTCCTGGCGCACCAGCCCGAGGTCAAACCAGGCAGCCGGGTGTCCACCGCCGGCGACGGCGCGTTCGAGGAAGCCCTCTGCCTCAACAGACGCACCGCTCTGCCAGGCAAGGCGCCCGAGGCGCGCTGCAGCCTCCGCGGATTCCGGATCCTGCCGCAAAACAAGTGTCCAACATTCGCGCGCAGCCGAGGCATCGCCGGCCTGATCGAGGGTGCGTGCCCGCTCGATCAGGACCTCCGCCTGCGACGATCGCCCTGCCGCGCGGTCCAGAAGCTGCAACGCCGCTTCGAACCGGCCCTCGGCCCGGGCAATCCGGCATGCGAGAATCAAGGCTGGCACATTGTTCGGACGAGCGGCAAGGCTCGCTTCGATGCGCGTACGAGCCTCCGGCAAGTTGGCCCTCGCGAAGAGGACCGCGGCCATCAGATGGCAAAGCGCCGGATCGCCCGGATGCTGCTTCAAGCCCAGCTCACACAGATCCACCGCCTGACCGTGATTGCCGGAATTGAAAGCCGCCACGGCGCGGCGGATCAGATCTCCGCTTTCACCTTGATTGGCGCTCACCATTGCCTTGCCGCTCCCTCTAGAACCCAAACGCCAGCCATGCCGTCCCGACCACGAGCGTGATCAGCGTCAGCGGCAAGCCGACCTTGAAGAAGGCACCGAAAGACAATGGCGTCCCGGCGGCCTTGGACTGCTCGGCGACGATCAGATTGGCGACCGAGCCGAGCAGCGTGAAATTGCCGGCCAACGTCGAGCTCATCGCCACCACCAGCCAGGCGCGTTCGGGGTTTTCCAGCCCGGGTATGAACGGCCGCAACGCCAGCACCGCCGGCACATTGCTCATGATGTTGGAGAGCACCGCGGTAAACCCGGACAAGCGCCAGACGTCGTCGAGGCCGAGATTCTTGGCCGAGGCGATGAGATCAGGCGTCAGCAGCGTCCTTTCGGCGCCGGCAACCACGACGAACAGACCGGCGAACATGAACAGCAGCGGGCCGTCGATCTCACGGTAGATGCGTTCCGGCTTGATGGCGCGGGTGAGCAGGAGAATGGCGCCGCCGATCAATGCCGCCTTGGCAACGGGAACGCCGGCGAAGAAGGCAATGGCCAAGCCGATGCAGACAATCACGGCCTTGAGCACCTGCCCGCGATGCATGCGGCCGCGCGCGACATGCGGCGTCAATGCGGCGGTGCGGGTGAATTCGGCCCGATAGATGATGCGCACTATGACGATGACCGCGACGAGGCCAAACAGGGCGACCGGCGCCAGCGCCGCCGAAAAGGCCGGATAGGAAATGCCCGACAGCGCGCCGATGACCATGTTCTGCGGATTGCCGGTGATGGTGGCGACGCTGCCGCAGTTCGACGCGGTGGCGGTGGCGATCAGATAGGGGATCGGGTTGCGGTTGATGACGCGAGTGACGTGGACGACGATCGGCGCCATGACCAGGCAGATGGCATCGTTGACGAGGAAGGCCGACAGCACGCCGGTGAGCAGCGTCACCATCACCAGCAGCATGAACGGCGCGTGCGCATGTTCGATGGCGATGGCGCCAAGGCCACGAAAGGCGCCCGACACCTTCAGATGCGCCACCACGATCATCATGCCTAGCAGAAGCGTGATGGTGTCGAAATTGATCGCGCGGTATGCATCCTCCATGCTGATCGCGCCAATGGCGATCATCGCCGCGCCGCCAAGCAGCGCAATCCCCGCCCGGTCGAGACGCAGGCCAGGTATACGGCCAATGGCGACGCCGGCATAGGTCAGGACCAGGATCAGCAGTGCCGCCGCGCCCATCAATGTCATCGATAAGGAGCCCCGCTCGATCTGGTGGCGCCGATGCGGTCCGCCCGATGGTTCATTTGCATGTCAGCTTTGGCGATGTCGAGATTGTTGACAAACGGATTGGACAAGTTGTCGTTCCGGGTCGGTATCGCTAACGTCGATAGAAATCCAGCCGCTGCCGCAATGCCTGTGGCGAAAACAGTTGCTCGACGGTCTGCCGCGCCTTGTGGCCCACCCTCTCCCGCAGCGCCGGATCGGCTTTGAGTTCGGCCAGGATTAGCGCCGCCTGTTGCGTCGTCTCGAACAGAAAGCCGTTTTCGCCATGGCTGATATGGTCGGCGTAGCCGCCATGCGAATGGCAAACCACGGGCAGACCGCAAGCCATCGCCTCGAACACCACCCGGCCGAACGTCTCCACATGCGAGCCGGTGCGATAGTAGAACGCGTCGAGCGTCGTCAGGAACTGTTCGGCGGCAAATTGGCCCTGCGGCAGGAGTTCGAGTTGCGGATGCGGCGCGAGCCTGTCCTTGAGCGGCATGCCGCCCTGGATCCGCACCGCAACGCCGTCGGCCAGCAAGGCCTCGTAGAGCACAACGTCGTCGGCATGATGCTTGTCCGCCGTGTCGCGGCTCAGTCGCCCCACTGTGAACGGACCATCAGGCCTTGCCAGCCGCGGGACGAAGCGATCGATATCGATCGGCGACGGATGCACGACACCTTTGACCTGCAGCATGCGTTTCTGGAAGTCGGAGATCAGTACCAGTTCGGCGTCGGGCCAGCCCAGCAGGCGCGGCATGCGCGTCGTCAGCGCGACGATCTTCGGGTGAAAGGTGTTGAAGACATAGATCAGCCGGCGTGGCCGTCGGATCAGGTAAGGCCAGATTTTGTTGCGCCAATGCGCGCCGAGGAAGACATAGGTGCCGCCGTCCGGCACGTCGCGCGTAGCCGGCGAGACGCGGTGAAGCGGAAATTGCCGCATCAGGTCGTCGGACACGCGCGATGAGGTTGCCCACAGACGCACCGGCGAGTCGGCTTTCAACAGCCGATACAGCTCCAGGGTTTCGCGTTCACTGCCGCCAAACGGGTTCTGAAAGCCGTTGAACAAATGGATCATGCGTTGTGCTACCTGGGCGGGCTGGACGCCGGAGGAAGCACACCAACAAGAAAGCGTCAAGGAAAGCAGCCTTCATGCGCAGCAAGGCCGCGGTCAATGCACCGTGGCGACGCTGGGCTGAGGCACCTGCGAGGCTTCCGTCGGGTCGAAGCTGACCTGATCGCGTCCATTCGACTTGGCAGCGTAGAGCCGTCTGTCGGCGGCGGAGAAGATCGCCTCGTAAGTCGTCGGCCCGCTGAAGCTGGTGCCGCCGATCGAGACGGAAAGCGGACAGGCGCGGCCGCCGGGTGAAAAGTCCATTTCGCGAATGCGGCGGCGGATACTTTCGGCAACCAGCCAGGATTGCGAGGGGTCGACACCGGGAAGGAACACGCCAAACTCCTCGCCGCCGATGCGGCCGACGATATCGCTGCCGCGCAGCTGTCCCTTGATCGCCTGTGCGATCAGCTTGAGCGCCTGGTCGCCGCAGTCGTGGCCGAGGCGGTCGTTGATCAGCTTGAAATGGTCGGCGTCGATGATCAGCAGCGCGCCGGAATGGGTCTGCTCTTGTTTGCGGGTCTGCTCGAGATAGGCCTCGACCAGCATCGAGAAGGCGCCGCGGTTCAACACTGCGGTCAGACTGTCCGTCGCGGCAACGATGCTGAGATCACGCTGGGCTATGGCCAGCTGGCGTATCTTCCACATGAGGAAGAACAGAAACGACCCGCCGAGCACCAGCGGCAGCATCAGATCCGTCATTTGCGCGCGCCAGACGGCCTCGGGCGAGAGATAGGGGAAGTTGAACGAATCGACGAAAAACGCCACGGCAATGAAGAATGCCGTACCGGCAGCGGTGACCGCGATCACCCTGCGCCAGCTCGTCGGCGACAGATCGAGCTTCATTGCGTTCCACTCCGTTAGCCGCCGCTACTATGGCGTACCAACGCAAACAAAATGATAAGACTTTCCTTTCAATTCGAGATCAGATGAGCGGAAGCCGGAGCATGCTCGCCGAACAGGCGGCCGTGCTCCGGCTATGAAGGCAGCTCGTTCACTGAATTGCAGGGCGCAGGGAATCCCTGACATCAACGGCTGGACGTCGGTCCACTCGCCTCGACGACGAAGGATGCCGCGATCAGGTCGTCTGCATCCAGTCGTAGCGAACCGTCGCCTCCCCCAATGATGGCGGCGACCTTGTGGAAGGTCTTCATCTCATGATCGGATATTTCGGCATCCCGTATCCTGGCCTTGAGTTCAGCGATACGCCGCCCCAAGGCAGGGGACGTTCCAATTTCACGTTTCGACATGGCCTGGTTTTCTCCTCCCCCAACCCGCTTTTGTTTTGTCCCACCCATTCGCCGGCCCACGTTGCCCTTTTATGAGGCACCGCGAATACAAGGCCCCGAACGCCTCACATGGGCTAAGGTTCCAATCCCGACAGATCACGAAATAATTACGGGCCGCCCCGCGGGCTTTGTCTTATTGCCCGGCCATCAGCACTAGCGTCGAAACAGAGTTCCGCGCCTCAACCCGCTCCAGGCACCGACCCGGAATGTTCGGCCAGGTCGCGGTGGGGCATTCCTTGTCACTGACCGCAACGGATTCACTGGGCTGGACGTCGGCGGCTTGAGTAGCCGTGGATGCGAAAAGAACGGTCTGCGTTATCAGCGCCGAGAAAACGGCAACCTGGAACAGCACGGCGGCGAAGGCGATCTTCTTGAGCATGCGAGGCAACGCGCCGGCAGGCATCAGGTTCCCGTTGGTCATTTCTCGCGGCGCAGACCGACACTGTGCCGGCACGACGACAGACGCCCTGCGCTCCCAAAATATGAAAGAAATAGCTCAGTAAAAACAGAAGTTTATTGGCGATCCCGACAGGATTCGAACCTGTGACCATCGGCTTAGAAGGCCGGTGCTCTATCCAGCTGAGCTACGGGACCGCTGGCCGGCCCAAGGGGCCGGCTGGATATCTGGCGCTGGCCGCCGTTCAATGCGTCCAGGGCGTCCTGCGGTCATAGCGGAAATTCTCCGCATAGGAAATCTGGCGGCGCTTGGTCTCTTTTGGCTCCTCGACGCGGAAGGCAAGCCCTTCCTTTTCGGCGTAAGCCACGGCCTCTTCCCGCGTGTCGAAGGTGAGCCTGATCTGGCTTCTCATATCTCCGGACGTGGTGTAGCCCATCAAGGGATCGATCTTCTTGCGCATCTCGGGGTCGAATTCCAGCACCCAGTGGCCGGTCTTGGCCTTACCGGACTGCATGGCGGTTTTGGCTGGGCTGAAAATGCGCGCGGACATGGCCACCTCGTTGTTGTGCAAGGCAGCATCGCCACCCGTCGCCCGTCATTACTGCGCAATGCGCATGGCGGCAAGGTTTTTGCACTTGCCATGTAGCACCGAAATGAATAGGCAACAGACCGTTCGGAGTGTAGCGCAGGCTGGTAGCGCATCTGGTTTGGGACCAGAGGGTCGGGAGTTCGAATCTCTCCACTCCGACCATCCCCTCGAAAATGCTGCATCGGTAGTGGCGTGACCACCTTGCGCCGCTCGGGTCGCAGGCCTTGCCGCGACGATCAATCTGCCCGATGTCGACGACACCCAACTCGCCGGCTACCGCCGCGCCTGACTGCTCAAGGCACATGAAAGGCAAGCTCGCCGGGCGAGAACCCCAAACCTCATTCCCGGCGAGCCTACAACCTGATTTGGAACGCAATCAGGACCGGGGTCAGCCGGCAAGCTGGTGTAGCAAGGCGGATGCCAGTTGTTGCTTCCCGAAATGGCACAGGGCAGTCCGTTTGCCAGTCGTCTGTACGTCGAGTTTCTCTAAATTTCGAACTCGCGCTGCCCCTCATCCATGGCGTTGACCGTTTCGGCGGCGAGCGCCCGCGTGATCGGTGTCTTGCGCTCGAGCGCGGTGCGATCCAGCCGCTCGACCACGCGCATGGCAGTCGCCAGCGAGCGTTCGATGCGCCGCACCAGATACTGCACGACATGCGGTTCGACCTCGACTTGGCGGTCGGCGAACAGTTTGGTGATGACACCGGCCAGCAGCAGGTCATCGGGCTCGTGGATCTCGACCGTCGCCGCCGCCTTCAGCCGCGAGGCCAGATCGGGCAGCGAGACGCCCCAGGCCGAGGGAAAACGCCGCGCGGTCAACAGCAGCGTCGAGCCGGCACCGCGCACCGCGTTGATCAGATGGAACAGGCCTTGTTCGTCGATCGCGCGCGCATCGACATCGTCGATCAATGCCGGCCGGGCGCCGAGAATGGCGATGCTGTCGCCAATACGCCCGGCGTCGACAGCCATCGCGTTGGCGCGTGCACGCCAGATGGCGGCCAGATGCGTCTTGCCGGAGCCGGCGGGACCTGCGAGCACCACCACCGGTGAGGGCCAGTCCGGCCAGCGGTCGACCAGTGCCGCCGCCTGGTTGTTGGTGCCGGAGACAACGAGTTCGTCGCGCGAATAGCCGGTGCCGTGGCCGAGATCGAGCGGCAGTTGGCGCGGCGGATCGGTTTTTTGGGCAGTCACGTCAGCGACGCGGTTGCGTGCGGTGGCCGCCGACGCGATCGGCCGGCAGCGGCGGCGCTGGCTCTGTCGCGTGGCCCTTGTAGAGCGGCGATTCGAGATAGCGGGCGATGGCAAAGCGCACCAGAACCGCGACAGCGGCGGAAGCCGGCACGGCAATCAGCAGGCCGACGAAACCGAACAGCGCGCCGAAGGCAAACAGCGCGAACATCAGCCATACCGGATGCAGGCCGACGCTTTTGCCGACCAACCGCGGCTGCAGGATGTTGCCTTCCATGAACTGTCCGATGAAGAAGACCACCGCGACGGCGACGATCATGGTCCAGTCCGGCCAGAACTGGACGAAGGCAACGCCAACGGCCAGCACCAGCCCGGTCAGCGAGCCGACATAGGGAATGAAGGAGATCAGCCCGGCGAACAGGCCGATGAGGATGCCGAAATTCAGGCCGGTCAGCGTCAGGCCGGTGGCATAGATGGCGCCGAGCACCAGGCACAGCGTGCCCTGGCCACGCACAAAGCCGGCCGTTGCGGTGTTGATGTCCTTGGCGATGGCGCGCACCGTCGCGACATTGTCGCGCGGCACCCAGTTGTCGATGACCGCCACCATGCGATCCCAGTCGAGCAGCATGTAGAAAGCGACGACAGGCGTTACTACGAACAGGCTGACCACCGAGACCAGCGCCATGCCGGAACTCCACAGCGAGGTGAACACGGTGGTGATCAGGCCAAAGCCGGAAGTCAGCAGTGAATTCAGTCCGTCGCGCAAGCCATTGGCATTGACGCCGAATTTCTGTTCCAGCCATTTCGGATCGAACGACGTGATCAGGCTCTGCAGCCGGGTCAGGTACTCCGGCAATTTGCCGGCGAAATCGGCCATCTGCGTGGCCAGCACCGGAATGAGGATGACAAAGGCCAGTACCAGCACGATGAGGAAGGTGATGAGGATGACCACCGTCGCCATGAAGCGGGACAGGCCAAGGCGCTGCAGCCGGTCGGCGACCGGATCGAGGAAATAGGCAAGCACCATGCCAGCGACGAAGGGCAGCAGGATGGCACTGAAGACATAGAGGAACAGCGCGAGCCCGGCGACACCGGCCAGCCAGAAGAAGATCTGCCGGCGGAACGCGGAGGCCGCGGCAAGATCGGCGGCCGCGGCCTCGATCACCGCCGCTTCTTTCTCAGATGTCCGGATTGGAGCCTTCGCCATAGCCGCTCATATGCCTCAGCCAAGCCACGAGATAGGCCGCGGCCGAAGCCACGGTCAAGACCCCGGACAGCAATATGAGGGCCGGCCGCAGCGGGTCGAGGTGCACGGCAAAGGCAAGTTCGCCCAGCACGACAGCCGCCAGCACGATCTGGACGGCGGTATTGGCCTTCGACACCAGAAACGGTTTTATCTCGACCGGATGGGCCATCACCGTGGACAGCAGCACCGCGCAGACGATCAATGCGTCGCGCGACACCATGGCGACGACCAGCCACAGCGGCAATTGCCCGATGAAGCCCAAGACGATGAAAACCGACACCAAAAGCAGCTTGTCGGCCATCGGATCGAGATAGGCGCCGAGCCTGGACTGTTGGTTGAAACGGCGGGCAATGAAGCCATCGACGCCATCCGAGACGCCGGCAATGACGAAGCCGGCGAAAGCCCAGTCCCAGCGCGCCTGAAGCATGGCCAGCACCACGGCAGGCACAAGAAGTAGACGCAGGATGGTGATCAGGTTGGGGATGGTCATGGCGATGTCCCGTCCTCTCCGGTCGGAGATAGATGATGGAGATGGAGAGGCGCCGCAAGCTCCGCGCCGAGCAATTTGGCCGCCATTGTGTTCGCCGCGAATGCCGGAAGTTCTGTCCACGCTTTTGTCAGGCCAAATGGCGCTTGGTTCCGCCGTTATCCTTGCCCCCCGAAACCATTCATGCGAAGAGCCCGCAAACGAGGCAGGAAAATTGCGATGAGCAAGCGCGACACAAGCCAGCCCAAAGCGGGCCAGCCCAAAACGAGCGAGCGCAGGAACGGGCTCACCTACGCCGAGGCCGGCGTCGATATCGATGCCGGCAATCTCATGGTCGAGAAGATCAAGCCGCTGGTGCGGGCCACGCGCCGGCCGGGTGCCGATGGCGAGATCGGCGGATTCGGCGGCCTGTTCGACCTCAAGGCTGCCGGCTTCACCGATCCGGTGCTGGTCGCCGCCAATGACGGCGTCGGCACCAAGCTCAAGATCGCCATCGATGCCGGCAAACACGACACGATCGGCATCGACCTCGTCGCCATGTGCGTCAACGACATCGTCGTGCAGGGCGCCGAACCGCTGTTCTTCCTCGATTATTTCGCCACCGGCAGGCTCGATCCCGACCAGGGTGCGGCGATCGTCGGCGGCATTGCCGAGGGCTGCCGACAGGCCGGCTGCGCGCTGATCGGCGGCGAGACGGCGGAAATGCCCGGCATGTATCATGGCAACGACTATGACCTCGCCGGCTTTGCCGTGGGCGCGGCTGAACGCGGCCAGCTTTTGCCCACCGACGACATCGTCGAGGGCGATGTGCTCTTGGGTCTCGCTTCCTCGGGCCTGCATTCGAACGGTTTTTCGCTGGTGCGCCGCATCGTTGCCACAAGCGGCCTGGCATGGAGCGACCCGGCACCGTTCAACGACGAGGCGACGCTGGCCGAGGCGCTGCTCGAACCGACCCGCATCTATGTCAAGTCGATCCTCAAGGCCATTCGCAACACGCATGGCATCAAGGCGCTGGCGCACATCACCGGTGGCGGCTTCCCTGAAAACATTCCGCGCGTGCTGCCCAAGGATTTTTCGGCAGAACTCGATCTCGAAGCCATCGACGTGCCGGCGGTGTTCTCGTGGCTGGCCAAGACCGGCGGCGTGGCGCCGGAAGAGATGATGCGCACCTTCAATTGCGGCATCGGCATGATCCTGGCGGTCGCCTCCGGCCAGGCGGCGCAAGTCGCCGCCGTGCTGCAGGAAGCCGGCGAGACGGTAATGCCGATCGGCCGCATCGTGCCGCGCCGCGACGCCGGTGTCATCTATCGGGGCTCGATCGGCCTATGAGCACGCAGAGAAAGCGCACAGTCGTCCTGATATCGGGGCGCGGCTCCAACATGACGGCGCTGATCGCCGCGGCCAGCGACCCGGCCTTCCCGGCCGAGATCGTCGGCGTGATTTCCGACAGGGCGGACGCCGCCGGCCTCGGCATCGCCGGGGCGCGCGGCATCGCCACGCAGGTCATTGCCCGCGCCGACCATGGCAGCAAGCAGGCGCATGACGCGGCGATCGACGCAGCACTCACGGCCTTCAATGCCGAGATCGTGGCGCTGGCCGGCTACATGCGCATCCTCTCCGGCGGCTTCGTGCAGAAATGGCAGGGCCGGATGATCAACATCCACCCTGCCCTGCTGCCGGCATTCAAGGGCCTCGACACCCATGCGCGGGCGCTGGCCGCCGGCATGCGCATCCATGGCTGCACCGTGCATTTCGTCACATCGGAGATGGATGACGGCCCGATTATCGCCCAGGCGGCCGTGCCGGTGATGGTCGGCGACAATGCCGATACGTTGGCTGCCCGCGTCCTGAAAGCCGAGCACAGGCTCTATGCCCTGGCGCTCGGGCTGGTCGCAGAAGGCAAGGCACGCATGGAGGCCGGGCGCACGGTGCTTGCCCACTTTGCAGACGATGCCGACAACGGCACCTCGGTGGTGATGGCGCCCGATCCGCTGCGCGAGGAAGCCGATCTCGAGCATCTGGCGCGGATTACGCCCTGAACTGAGAGTGCGGCGATGAAACAACTGCTTCTTCTGCGCCACGCCAAGTCGAGCTGGGACGACGCCGATCTCGATGATTTCGACAGGCCGCTCGCCGAACGCGGGTTGAAGGCGGCCCGAGTGATCGGGCGCGAGCTTGCGGCGCGCGACTGGCTGCCGGAACTGGCGTTGGTATCTCCGGCGCTGCGCACCAGCGACACCTGGCGGCTGGTGGCCGCGGAACTGCCGGTGCAACCACGGGTCGCGTCTGCCCAGGCGCTCTACGATGCTTCGGCCGTGGATATTCTGCGCCAGATTCGCAAGGCCGATCCATCGAGCAATTGCCTGCTGATGGTCGGTCACAATCCTGGACTGGAGGATCTGGCAAAACAGCTTGCCGCTCCGACATCAGAGGCCAAGGCGCGCAAGAGGCTCGAGGAGAAATTCCCGACCGCCACCCTTGCGCGCTTTGTCTTCGAGGGCGATTGGTCTGGCCTGTCCTCCGCGCGGCTGACGCATTGCCTGCGTCCGAAGTATCTGAGTTAGAAATCCGGTGCCGGACAGGTGCAGCAGGCAAGCCCGCGGCCGAGATCTCGGTTCCCCCAGATGCCCCGACCGGGTTCCGGCCACTCGGTGGTGGTCTTCATCTTGGTGTCGGCTGCCTTGTGCCCGGCCATATCCGTGTTCTTGACCGCGCCGGTGACGGCATGATCCACGCCGGCAAACGAAGCAACCGGCTGGTTGGCTTGTCGGAGCCATAATGGTCACTGCCGGCAAATGCGTCGCCGGACGCAACGACGAGGGTAGCGGCGGCAGCGAGAGCGATCTTGTCCTGTTTCATCCGTTGGGCCGCGTCTTGGGAGGACGGTTTCGCTAAGGACACGACTCGAGACCGTCAGGTTTTTATTCCTGGAGGAAGCCCACCGCTCTTTGTCGTCTTCCGGGGATTGGAGGAATTAACGGCCCAGATGCCCTGGCCCGACTGAGCCGGCACGTTGGCACTGGCGTCGCCCTGTGCCCTTCCGGACTTGGCGATCAAACAGAACCGAACCTGTCGGTTCGATTTGTGGGTGAAAACAGGCTGATCTGAACCTGCAAGGATCTGTTGCTAGCTGTGGTCAAGACCGCATTTGTCTTGCGTTGCGATCGATACTGTCGCTCATTCAGGAGAGATCAGGGGGTGCCTCGGCTGATCAAGCCCAAGGCGATCCGCTGGAAGACGGGATCCGGACTGTATCATAGCTATGCGACTGCTGCTGGTTGAGGACAATCGCGAACTGGCCGACTGGCTGGGCAAGACCCTGCGCCAGGCGAACTACGTGGTCGACATCGTCCATGACGGCGAGGATGTCGAGCACGCGCTGGCCGCGGGCGATCATGCGCTTGTCATCCTCGATCTCGCACTGCCGCGCATGAGCGGGATGGAGGTTCTGCGCACGCTGCGGGCGCGCGGCAACCGGGTGCCGGTGATCGTGCTGACCGCCAATGCCAGTCTCGACGGCCGGGTCAAAGGTCTCAACGAAGGCGCCGACGATTATCTGGCGAAACCCTTCCAGATCGAAGAGCTCGAAGCGCGAATCCGCGCGCAATTGCGCCGTGCCAATGACCGCACAGCGCCGCTCGTTGCCTGCGGCGATCTCGTCTTTGACACCAACACGAGGCTGTTTTCGCTGGCTGGCGAAACACTGGCGCTGACGCCGCGCGAACATGCGGTGCTGGAGCAATTGATGGTCAAGGCCGGGCGCACGGTGAGCAAGGCTGCATTGTCGGCGGCGATCTACGATTTCGAGACCGATGCCGACCCCAGCGCCATCGAGATCTATGTGCACCGTGTGCGCAAGAAGCTCGAAGGGTCGCGGGTCTGCATCGTCACGCTGCGCGGCCTCGGCTATCTGTTGCGTCATGAAGATTTGGCGCCATGACGATCCGGCGCCATGAGGATTAGCAGTCTCCGCTTGCAGCTTCTGGCCTGGGTGGTGCTGCCGCTCGCCGGGCTTGCGACCATCAATTTGTGGACCAGTCACCGCAATGCGCTGGCGACAGCCGATCTCGTCACCGATCGCATGCTGATGGGTTCGGCGCGGGCTATTGCCGAACGTGTCGCCATGACCGATGGCGTGCTCGACGCCACGATACCGCCGGCGGCGATCGAAATGTTCGATACCGGCGACCACGACAGCGTCTACTACCATGTCAAGACGGCCGGAGGGCGGCTGCTGACCGGCTACCCCGACTTGCCTGAGGCACCGAAGTCTTCCAACACGGAGGCAAGCTATCGCGACCATCGGCTTAGGCTGCTTACCTTCAACCACACCGTGGTCGGTGCCGGCAACGATTCGCCGATCACCGTTACCGTTGGCGTCTCGCTTGCCGGACACGACGCCATGGTGCGGCGTCTTTGGTTCGGCGCCTTTGCCCAGCAACTGGCGCTGGTGGCCATTGCGGGCCTGTTCGTTCTGCTGGGTCTGCATCGTGGCCTTGCACCCTTGATCCGCTTGCGCGACGCGGTGCGCTCGCCGCGCCGAAGCGACCTTGATCCCGTCGAAGTGCCGGGGGCACAAAACGAGATCCGCCCGCTGATCGACGCGCTGAACGCCTATATGGAACGGGTGCGGGCGCAGATGGGGGCGCAGCGCCGCTTCATAGCCAACGCGGCGCACCAATTGCGCACCCCACTGGCGCTGCTGTCGACGCAGGCGAGCTATGCGCTGCGCGAAACTGTCCCCGACGCGCGCCATGAAGCGCTGGTGGCGCTGCAGGCAAGCTCCGGCAAACTGGCGAGGCTGGCCGAACAGTTGCTCACTCTGTCCCGGGCGGAGCCGGGCAGCCGGCGACCACGGGCCGACCGCATCGACCTGACCGAGGCCGCCCGCCACGTGCTGGAAACGCAGGCGCCGACAGCGGTTGCCCGCAACATTGATCTCGGCCTCGAGGAGACCGGCCCTGTGTCGGTGATCGGCGACGGCACCATGCTGCGCGAGATGATCGTCAATCTCGTCGACAACGCCCTGCGCTACTCGACATCGGCCGGCAGCGTCACGGTGAGACTTGCGGCCGTCGATGGCGAAGCCGTGCTGACGGTCGCCGACGACGGACCCGGCATTCCGGTGGACGAGCGGGAGCATGTGTTCGAGCGCTTCTACCGCATCGCCGGCTCAACCGAGGAAGGCAGCGGTCTGGGACTCGCCATCGTGCGTGAAGTCGTCGAAAATGCCCGCGGTCGCGTTACCCTCGGGGATAGCGCGACCGGCGGTCTGGTGATTGAAGTGCGGCTGCCGCTGGCGGGCGGTTACTAGATCCGTCGCCGCTCACTGCGTCTCGTGCAACGGCTGGGGGCGCCATTTTGCCAGGCGGTTCTCGACCATCGTCATCAGGTACTCGGCACAGAGCGCCACCACCATGACGATGACGATCGCGGCGTACATGCCGGCGGCGTCGAAGGATCCCTTGGCGATGTTGATCAGCAAGCCGATGCCGAAGCGCGCGCCGACGAACTCGCCAACGATCGCGCCTATGATGGCAAAGCCGAAGCTGACATGCAGGCTGGCGAAGATCCAGCTCATCGCCGAAGGCACAATGACCGAGCGGGTCAGTTGCCAGTCGGACGCGCCGAGGATACGCGCATTGGCGATCATAGCCCTGTCGGCTTCCCGCACGCCCTGAAAGGCATTGTGGAAGACGACAAAGAAAACCATCACGAAGGCAAGCGCCACTTTCGACGCGAGGCCAAGGCCGAGGATCATGATGAAGATCGGTGCCAGAACCACACGTGGGATGGAATTGATCACCTTGATGTAGATGGAGAAAATATCGGCAGCCATGCGGTTGCGACCGAGCGCGACGCCGACGATGATGCCGGCGACCGAGCCGGTCACGAAGCCAATGACCGACTCCTCCATGGTGACATACAGATGGTACCAGAGCGGCCCCTCGGACGTTCCTTCCGTCGTCCATTCATAGAGCCGCTGCGCGATCGCGCTCGGCATTGCATAGAAGAACGGATCGATCCAGGCGAGGCGCGCGGCGACTTCCCAAAGGCCGAGAAAGGCAATGAGGATGGCGACGCGCCAGAAGATTACGGTGCGGCGACGGTGCTGCGATGCCTTGGCCGCGGCCGCTTCGATTTCCGCGTCTGATGTACCAGGCTTGAAGGCCCCTGCTCTGATGTCGATGGCAGCATCTGTCATGGCGTTCCTCCTCAGGCCGCGGCGCGCGCATAGCTGGTCTCGACCTCTTCCTTGAGATCGGCCCAGATGGTGCGCGAGTAATCGATGAAGCTCTGCTCGTAGCGGATATCGGCGACGATGCGCGGGCGCGGCAGATCGATCGTGTAGACTGATTTCACCGTGGCCGGCCCGGCGGTCAAGACATAGACCTTGTCCGCGAGTGCTATCGCCTCCTCAAGATCATGCGTGACGAAGACCACGGAAGCCTTCGCCTGCGACCACAGGCGCAGCAGTTCCTCGTGCATCAGCACCCGTGTCTGCACGTCAAGCGCCGAAAAAGGCTCGTCCATGAGAAGGATTTCCGGCCCGTTTATAAATGTCTGGGCAAGCGCCACGCGCTTGCGCATGCCGCCGGAAAGCTGGTGTGGATAGTGCTGCTCAAAACGCGACAGGCCGACGCGCGCAAGCCAGTCGCGTGCCGCGGTCGTGGCATCGGCCTTGGCTCGGCCGCGAAACAGCGGGCCGGCCATCACATTCTCGATCACGGTCCGCCAGGGAAACAAAGCATCGCTTTGGAAGACAAAGCCGATGCGCGGGTCTATCCCCTTGACCGGCGCGCCCATGACACGGACCTCGCCGGCACTTGGGCTTGCCAGCCCCGTGACGAGGTTAAGGGTCGTGGACTTTCCGCAACCGGTCGGGCCGACGACGGCGACGAATTCGCCGCGCTCGACGGTCATGGTGAAATCACGCAGTGCCGTCAGCGATTTGCCGGTAGGCGATAGGAAGCGACGGCTGACATTGATCAGTTCGATCGCTGGTGTGGTCTTTTCAGGGGCCATGATGAAACTCCGGGTTCGAGCGAACGCCCGCCGTCGGCAAGGGCCGCCGGACGTTAAGAACTGACGACTGCCGGCGCGATGTCGCGCATCGCGCCGGCTCGGTCTGCTACTTGGCGTTCTTGACGAATTCGGAAGTGTAGGTCTTGGAGAGGTCGATCTGCTTGCCCTGCAGTTCCTTCTTGAAGGCTGAAAGAACCGTCAGCACCGTCTCCGGCCCACCTGCAGGCATGATCCCGTCGGGGGTGAACATCGCCTTGCCGGCATCGAGGGCCTTCACATAGCCCTCCTTGTCGCCGACATAGTAGTCCTTCGGCATTTTTTCGGCGATCTCGGCGCCGCTATGCGTGTTGATGAATTTCTGCGTCTTGACGAAGGCATTGGCCAGCTTCTGCACGACGTCCTTATGCGCCTCGACCCAGTCGGTCTGCATATAGAGCGAGGCGGCCGGGTAGGTGCCGCCGAGGGCAGCCTTGGTGCCTTCCATCGTACGCATGTCGACAAGAACGGACGCTTCGCCGGTCTTCAGCAGCCGCGTGATCGTCGGCTCGGTCGTCATGCCTGCCTGGATCTTGTCCTGCTGCATGGCGGCGATGAAGGTGGTGCCGGCACCGACCGGAACCGAGGTGAAGTCACCGAGCTTCAAGCCGTTCTTGACGGCGAGATATTCCGTAAGAAAATTCGTCGATGAGCCCAGACCGGTCACGCCCAGGCTCTTTCCCTTGAAGTCGGCGGGTGATTTGATCTCCGGATGTTTCGTCGAAACCAGCTCGACCTCGCCCGGCGCCTGGCTGAACTGGACGACGGATTCGACGAATTTGCCTTTTGCCTGCAGATCGATGCAGTGATCATAGAAGCCGACGACGCCCTGCACGGCACCGGCGAGCATCTCGTTTTCGGCGTCGACGCCGGCCGGTTCATTCAGCAATTCGACGTTGAGGCCCTCGTCCTTGAAGTAGCCGAGCGCCTCGGTCAGCTTGGCGGGCAGATAGATTTGTTTTTCGTAGCCGCCGACCATGATGGAGATTTTTTCGTCGGCGCGTGCGGACGGCGCTGACAAGGCCATAGTGGCGATGAGTGCGGTTGTGGCGGCTGAATCAAGCAGAATTCGCGCGAGCGACATGGCCTCTTCCCTTTGTTTGTTTCCCGCGCCCCTCTCTCTCCCATCGCTTTTGCACGACAATATGGGGGCGCCAGTCAACAGTTATGGCACCAACCTTTCATCCAGCTTTCAGGGTAACTCCGAAAATCAAAGCTTACAGATGGCAAGCTGCGGCTGCCCGCCACCAAAGGGCGGATATGCCACGACAACGCACGCATGCTCAATCGTTCAGCGCAAGCACGTCGCGCATATCATATTCGCCGGGCGAGCGTCCCGACACCCAGAGTGCCGCCGCAATGGCGCCACGGGCGAACATCGTTCGGTCGCCGGCGGCATGCGACAAGGTCACAAGCTCGCCCTCGGCACAGAAGCTGACGCTGTGTTCACCGACAATGCTGCCGCCGCGAACCACCGCAAAGCCGATCTCGCCGGCCGGACGTGCACCGGTGACGCCGTCGTGAACGCGTCTTGCGACCGTATCCAGTGCGATGCCGCGTCCGCCGGCAACGGCCTGGCCCAGCATCAATGCGGTGCCGGATGGCGCATCGATCTTGTGGCGGTGATGCGCCTCGAAAACCTCGGCATCCCAGTCCTCGGCGTCGAGCGCCCTCGCCGCCTGCTCGACCAGCCCGACCAGCATGTTAAGCCCGAGCGAAAAACTGCCAGAGCGAACAATAGCGATGGCTTTCGCGGCGTCGGCGATAGTGGCCAGTTCGGCGGCATCGAAACCGGTCGAGCCGATCACCAAAGCGGGACCGCTCCGGTTTGCGCAAAACCTTGCCAGATCGGCCGAAGCGGCCGGCGTGGTGAAATCGATCACCACATCGGCCATGGCAAGCGCTTCGTGGCGGCTCACCAGCCCATCGCTCACATTGTCTGGCCTATGGAAGCGTGCGGCAAGCGCCAGCCGCGTATCGGCCTGCACAGCCTCGGCCATCTGGCGGCCCATCCGGCCGAGCGCGCCGGCGATGGCGATCCTGATCGGCGGTTGCGCCATGGCCCTTCGACTATTTCCACATGCCGCGCATGCGCGCGCCGATGTCGACGCGCACCTCCGGGCGGGGTGCCCTGCCCTGTGCCGCTTGCGCGCTGGGCCACGACACCTGCTGGAATGCGGCGAGGATCGAGGCCGGGATGAAGCGGGTGCGCGAGGCATAGAGATGGCGGTCGCCGCGTGCCGCCTGACCGTGCGGAAAGAAGCGCTGTGGCATGACCAGGTGCAGATTGTCCTTGGCCCGCGTCATCGCGACGTAGAGCAACCGGCGTTCCTCCTCGATATCCTCCTTGGTGCCAACGCCGAGATCGGCCGGAATGCAGCCATCGACCGTGTTGAGCACGAAGACATTCTTCCACTCCTGGCCCTTGGCCGAGTGGATGGTCGACAGGATCAAACAATCCTCGTCGCGATGCGGCGGTCCGGCCTGGTCGCTGGTCGCGTCCGGCGGATCGAGCGTCAGTTCGGTCAGGAACCGTTCGCGCGACGCATACCCCGATCCGATCTGCTCGAGCTGCAACAGGTCGGCGCGGCGCGTGATCGCGTCCTCGTGAATGCGCTCCAGATGCGGCTCGTACCACAGCCTGACCTGTTCGAGGTCGGCCGGCCATTTGGCGCCGGCCCGCAGGCCGGAATAGAGCGAGACGAAACCCGGCCAGTCATCCGCGGCGCGTTGCGGCGGGCGCCAGCCGGCCAAGCCCATAGCCTCATCCAGGGCCGTGGTCATCGTCTCGACAATCTGTCCGGCGGCCGACGGGCCAATGCCCGGCATCAGCTGCAGGACGCGAAAACCGGCGACGCGGTCGCGCGGGTTTTCGGCAAAACGCAGCACCGCCAGCACATCCTTGACGTGGGCGGCATCGAGGAATTTCAGCCCGCCGAACTTGACGAAGGGAATGTTGCGCCGCGTCAGCTCGATCTCGAGCGGCCCGCTGTGGTGCGAGGCGCGAAACAGCACCGCCTGCGATTTCAGCGCCGTGCCGGCCTCGCGCTCGGCAAGGATTGTATCGCAGACGAAGTTCGCCTGCTCGACCTCGTCGCGCACGCTGACCAGCCTTGGCTTGTCGGTTGATTTGCGCTCCGACCAAAGGTTCTTCGTAAAACGCTCCGAGGCCTCGCCGATGACCGCATTGGCGGCGGCCAGAATGGTTTCCGTCGAGCGATAATTGCGCTCCAGCATCACAACATCGGCGGCCTGCGCGAACTGGTTGGGGAAGTCGAGGATGTTGCGCACCTCGGCGGCGCGGAACGAATAGATCGATTGCGCGTCGTCGCCGACCACGGTCAGCCCGGCGCCGTCGGGTTTCAGCGCCATGAGGATCGACGCCTGCAGCCGGTTGGTGTCCTGGTACTCGTCGACCAGAACATGGTCGAAACGCCCCCCCAGATGCGCCGCTATTTCCGGCTCAGCCGCCATCTGCGCCCAATAGAGCAGCAGATCGTCGTAATCGAGCACGTTCTGCGCCTGCTTGGTCTCGACATAGCCGGCGAAGAGCAGCTTCAGCTGCTCGGCCCAGCCGGCGCACCAGGGAAAGGCAGAGCCGAGCACTTCGCCAAGCGGAGCCTGCGCGTTGACGGCGCGCGAATAGATGGCAAGGCAGGTGCCCTTGGTGGGGAAGCGCGCTTCCGTCTTGGAGAAACCGAGTTCGTGGCGCACGAGATTCATCAGATCGGCGGAATCCTCGCGGTCATGGATGGTGAAGGCCGGATCGAGGCCGATCTCCAACGCATAGTCGCGCAGCAGCCGCGCACCGATGCCGTGAAAGGTGCCGGCCCAGGTCAGCGCATCGGTGATGACCGCGGCGTCGCGGCCGAGCACTTCGCCGGCAATACGCTCGACGCGTCTTGCCATTTCGGATGCGGCGCGCCGCGAGAAGGTCATTAGCAGGATGCGACGCGGGTCGGCGCCCTTGACGATGAGGTGGGCGACGCGATGCGCCAGCGTGTTGGTCTTGCCCGAGCCGGCGCCGGCAATGACCAGCAAAGGACCGGCTATCTTGCCGTCACCATGCTCGACGGCCTGGCGCTGGGCATCGTTCAAGCGAGCGAGATAGGCGGGCGCGACGGGCGTTTCCAAAAACGTCGAATCATGGGCGGCAAGGTTCATCGCCCATCAAGCATCGTTTCCGCTTTGTTCGCAACAAGGAAGCGGCACGACGAATTAGCGCCTGGGATCGACACCCATGGCCGCCGATTGTCGGCGCAGAGCGTCGCGGTCGCTTCTCGATGCGGGCAACAGAAGGGGATCGATGTCGCCGGGCACGTCATCGATCATCCTGCGCGCGAGGCGGTAGGTGAGAAAGGCAAAGGTGCCAGCCAGAAGCAAACGGATCATGCTGCGGTCTCCTCTAATAGAGATCAACCGCAGGCGTGGCGTTTTGTTCCCGCAACGCTGGTTCGCAACCAAACCAACATCGCCTCGTTTTGAGATTGAGGCTTGTGTGAGATTGGAGGCCGTAGCGATGAAAAAGCTAGGATTTAGCCTCGCCCTGGTGGCTTTGGCTGTTTCGGCTTGCGACAACAAACTGCCACCGACGAAGGCTCCTGCTGCCGAACAAAGTTTTCACGCCAGCAATCCTGCCGTGAGTGCGGTGCAGTCAGGTGACAGTTGGGATGTCAGGCATTGCCGCGATGCACTCCTCAAGGCGCTCGAGGCGGAACTTGGCGTTGCGCAGTTCGTGCCCAGCTTCCGGTCGTTGCTGCCGGCCCCGGGACGGTGATGCCGCCGTGAGATTTCTTTCAAGTTCAGCGATGCGCGCACGCACCTGACGCGCCTCGTCCTGACGCAACGCCTTTATCCAGCCCCGCCCGCGCATGTGTCTTCCCGCAAATACCCCAAAGACCTGCGGCTTCCATACCAGAAAGATTTTAACTTCCGGCAAGTGCGAATATTCTAAATTTAATGAGAACTAATTTAGCAGCCTGGCGCTGCACAGAAGAAGGCCGGCGCCGCTTGGGAGGAGAAGGCGCCGGCCAAGCGGATAAGAGGTCCGCCGCGTAACGGAGGTTAGCTGAGTCTTGCCGCCGCGTCATGCGGGATCGCGGTTTTCGGCCTTTTCCGCGCGTTTTCCATGCAAATCGCGCCAACAAGGACCCGTGGCCTGTCAAATTCCGAGCCGTTGCCTGACGATGGCGACATGGAAGTTCGTGCCGAACAACAACCCGTCATCGTTGAAGTCGTAACTGGAATTGTGCAGCGGCGCCGAGGCCTCGCCATTGCCAAGGAAGACGAAGCAGCCCGGCACGTGGTCGAGGAAGCGGGCAAAATCCTCTGATGCTGTCATCGGCTCGCGGGCGACTGCGATATTGCCGGGCTCGAAGACGTTTCCTGCAGCGGCGAAGGTCGCGTCTACCAGTTCGGCATCATTGCGCAGCGGCACGAATTCTCTGGTGTAGTTGACCTCGGCGGCAACGTTGTAGGCGGCAGCTGTACCCTCGGTGATGACGCGCATCTGGCGTTCGATCTCGGCGCTCACCTCGGGACGGAAACTACGCGCATCGCCGAGGATGCGGGCAAGACCGGGCAGCGTGTTGCGGGTGCCGTCGGTGATCAATTCGGTCACCGAAACCACCGCTATGTCGGCGGGACTCAGGCGGCGCGAGACAATGGTCTGCAGATTGGTGACGAGCGCGCAGGCGGCGACCAGCGTTTCGTTGCCCGAATGCGGCCGCGCCGCATGGCCGCCGAGCCCCCTGAGCACGATCTCGAAATTATCCTCGGCCGACATTATGGGGCCGGCGCGGGTTTCGAAATACCCGACGGGCAGGCCGGGCATGTTATGCAGGCCAAAAATCTCGTCGAAGGGGAAGCGCTGCATCAGGCCATCGTCGAGCATGGCCAGAGCGCCTCTGCCCCACTCCTCGGCCGGCTGGAAGATGAAGCGCACGGTGCCGTCGAAACCGCCCTCGCCGGCCAGCAGCTTTGCCGCGCCGAGCAGCATGGTTGTGTGGCCGTCATGGCCGCAGGCATGCATGATGCCGGGATTGCCGGAGCGATAGGACGCGGTCGATTGCTCTGCTATGCGCAACGCATCCATATCGGCTCGGAGCGCAACGGCGCGGTTGCCGCTACCGCGCTTCAGCGTACCGACGACACCGGTGCCGCCGACACCCTCAGCAACATCGTCGAGACCGAATTCGCGCAGCTTGGCCGCGACAAAGGCAGCAGTGCGCTTCTCCTCGAAGCCGAATTCGGGGTGCGCGTGCAAGTCGCGCCGCCAATTGGTCATCTCGCGCTTCAGATCACCGGCATTGAAATCAGCCATCGTCCGTCCCTCCTCGGTGAACTGTCTTCGAAAGGGCGCGCGGTCGCAACCAACGCGGATCGACCGAACTCATGACATAGCGCCAACCGCCACCTTGCCGGCCAGCACATCGGCCGGGCTCATGCCGACCAGTTCGGCATAGCGATGCGGGTCGGTGGCACCTTCGGTGTTGATCACCAGCACGCGGGATTTGCCGCCGAGGCCAAGACCCGCCTTGTTCTCGCCCATCGCCCGGATCAGTCCGGCAAGGCCGACGCCGCCGCTCTCGCCAGCGACGATCACCGGATCGCTGCCGGCCGGCCGGGCCAGCCGGCGCATCACCGCGATGGCATCGTCCTCCTCCACGGTCATGAAGGCATCGGCGACGCGCGCCAGCACCCGCCAGGCGACCGGTGAAGCTTCGTAGCATTCGAGCATGGCCATCACCGTCGGCTCGTCGTGCGCGACCTTGACCACATGCCCCGCCCGGGCAGCCGCGACAATGCAGGCCGCGCGGGCCGGTTCGACGACAGTGAAGGTTGGCCTGGCGTCGCCGAGCACGATGGCGAGATGGCCGGCCAACGCGGCAGCAATGCCACCGACGCCCGCCTGGACGAAGACGTGGGTCGGCGGCTCGCGGAGTTGGCGCAGCGCTTCGCGCACGATCGCCGTATAGCCCTGCATAACCAGGCCGGGGATGCGTTCATAGCCTGTCCACGACGTATCCGACACCACGGTCCAGCCCTTCTCGGCCGCGACCTTGGCGGCTTGCCTGACCGAGTCGTCATAATTGCCATCGACACGGACCATCTCGGCGCCGTAGCGGGCGATTGCGGCGATGCGCTCGTCGCTGACGCCGGCATGGACGAAGATCACGGCCCTGGCGCCGGCAAGGTCGGCGCCTTGCGCGACGGAGCGGCCGTGATTGCCGTCGGTGGCGCAGGCAAAAGTCATCTTTGCCGCGACCGCGCGAACATCGGGCCGATCGAGATCCTCGACATCCAAGGGGCGGCCAAGGCGCTTGCCTGCCTCCTCCAGCACCAGGCGAAAGACGGCATAGGCGCCGCCCAGCGCCTTGAAGCTGCCAAGGCCGAGACGAAAGCCCTCATCCTTGACATGCAGCGCACCGAGGCCGAGTTCGCCTGCCAGCGCCGGCAGCGCGTGCAGCGGCGTCTCACGATGATTGTCACGATGGGCGAGGAAGCGTTCGACCGTGTCCGCGCCGGCAATCCCAAGGGTTTCGGCGTCGGCCGCATCAAGCGGCTTACCGTGCAGAGCATTGCGATTGGGCAGGAACACTGGCGCCTCCTTGGCAGTCAGCGAGACCATATTGCAGGACAGGCGCAAAGAGCGCTGTAATTGGGCCTTAAAAATGCAAGTTTGTTTCGCCGGGATATCTCCATTGCCTCAACCGCCGCCTTCTCTCGACAGTTTCGATCTCGCCATCCTTGCCATCCTGCAGCGGGACAACACGACGCCGCAGCGGCTGATCGGCGAAGCGGTGAACCTGTCGGCGCCGGCGGTGCAGCGCCGCATCAAGCGCATGGAGCAGGCCGGCGTCATCGCAAGCAATGTCGCCATCATCGAGCCGGCGGCAGTCGGCCAGCCGATCACCATCTTCGTCGAAGTGGAACTGGAGAGCGAGCGCACCGAACTGATCGACGCAGCCAAGCGGCAATTCTCGGAAACGCCTGAAGTGCAGCAATGCTATTACGTCACCGGCGAAGCCGACTTCATCCTCGTCCTCACCGTGGCCGATATGGGCGCCTATGAGGCGCTGACGCGAAAACTGTTCTTCGGCAGCAACAATGTCCGGAAATTCTGCACCTTCGTCGCCATGGATCGCGTCAAGGTCGGATTGACGGTGCCGTTGCCGGATTGAGCCTTGCGGGCAGGCAGGCCCCAGTCCGTCCCGCCATGCTTCTGACATTCTCAGGACGCGAATTGGGATGGGAGGCACGCTTGGACGACACCACGACAGTAGCGATCATCGGTGCCGGGCCGGCGGGCCTGGCTGTTGCCGCATGTCTACGACAGGCCGGCATCGACTTCATCATCATCGAAAAAGAGCAGCAGGCCGCGCCCGCCTGGCGGCGCCACTACGAGCGCGTCCATCTGCACACGACCAAGCGCTATTCGTCGCTGCCCTTCGTGCCCTTTCCCAAGCACTTTCCGCGTTATGTGCCGCGCGACCTCTTCGTCGAATATCTCGATGCCTATGCGCAGCGCTTCGACCCCAAGCCCCGCTTTGGGGACACGGTAAAAGCGATCACCCGGGAGGGTCGTGGCTGGCGTGTGGATGCGACATCCGGCCCGTTGCGCGCCAAACATGTGGTGATCGCTTCAGGCTACAATGCCGAACCCCTGCGGCCGGGATTTGCCGGCATCGACACCTTCACGGGCAAGACACTGCACAGCGCCGACTATCGCAATGCCAGGCCTTTCGCCGGTCAGTCCGTGCTGGTCGTCGGCATGGGCAATACCGGCGCGGAGATTGCGCTCGATCTGGTTGAGAATGGCGCACAACCGACGATTTCCGTGCGCGGTGGCGTTCATATCGTGCCGCGCGAACTGTTCGGCGTGCCCATCCAGATGGTTGGCATGGCAACGCGCCTGGGGCCGCAACGCCTCAACGATGCTCTGTTCCCCATCATCCTCGACCTGGTGCTGGGCAGGCTTGAAAAATATGGACTCAGACGGCCGGGACAGGGCCTGCTGGAACAGATTGCGATTGCATCGCGCATCCCGGTGATCGACGTGGGCACCATCGGCAAGATCCGCGAAGGCGCCATCAAGGTCGCGCCCGACATCGCCGAGATTTCGGAACGCGGCGTCCGTTTTACCGACGGCAAACACGGCGAGTTCGACGCGATCATCTTCGCCACCGGTTACCGGCCGGGCTATGCCAAATTCCTCGAGCCCGGCATCCAGCCGGACCGCAGTGGTGTTACCCCCAAAGCTTCGGATCTCGGCCTCTACCTCATTGGTTTCCACAATGCCGTCACCGGATTGCTGCGCGAAATCGGGATCGAGGCCCAGGCGATCGCCGACGATATCCGGCACCGGCTGAACAGGAAAAAGGCGGCTGAAATCCTGCCGGTGTGATCCGCGGTCTGCCTTATCCCAATGCAGTCTTCAGCATCATGCCGGCGATCTCCTTGGTCAGCTTGGCGGCAACAAGCGCCGTCATGTTGGAGAGATCCTGGCGCGGATTGTATTCGACGATATCGGCGGCCACGATCGGCTGGTCGATGCCTTGAATGAGATTGATGACCTGGCGGGTCGACAGCCCGCCCGGCTCGCGGTGCGAGACGCCGGGTGCGAAGGCAGGATCGAGGCCGTCGAGATCCATCGAGATATAGACTGGTGTTTTGAGGTCGAGCCGCAGGCCTTCGCTGAAGCGCGCCGCCTCCACCACCTCGACGCCGAAACGCTCGAACTGCTCGCGGTGGTGGTCGTTGACGGTGCGTAGCCCAATCTGGATCAGCCGGGCGGCGAGCCGCTCCTCCATGATGCGCGCGAAGGGCGATGTGTGCGAACGCGGGTTGCTATCATAGGAGTGGTAGATATCGGGGTGCGCATCGATATGGACGATCGTCAGGTCGGGGTGGCGCCGGTGCGCCGCGCGCAGCACCGGCCAGGAGATTGCATGGTCGCCACCCAGGCTGATCAGCGGATGGCCGGCATCCATCGCGCGGCCAACCTCGCTTTCGATCCGTTGCCAGGGGTCGCCGGCGCCTGCGAAGTCGATGTCGCCATGATCGACGAAACGGCCGGTCAGATCGAAGCCGGTTTCACTCCACGAACTGTAGGCATCGGAGTGCAGCTCCCGCCGGATCAGAGCCGGCGCCTCGGCGGCGCCGCGCAGATAGGACGAGTTCTCGTCATGCGGTATTCCCAGAAGCGAAATCGCGCCTGCCATCGACATCCTCACCGATGCTGAGAACGCCCTCTATAGCCGCGCGAGTTGGCCGTTGCGACGACAGCTGCTTGGGCCAGGTCCAGCGCCAGGTGAGATCGCCGACCGGCTAGGCCGCCAGCTCGTCCGCCTTGCGCAGCCAGACCTTGTTGTCGTGGAAGGCGGCGCCGCCATAGGGCGCGGGTGCGTCGGCGCCGGTCAGCACGTTGATGCCTTCGCCGCGCTCATGCGCGCTGTTTGGCCAGATGCCTTCGGCAATCACCACGCCGCGCTTGACGCCGCCAAAGAATTTCGCGTGCAGCACCAGGTCGCCGCGCCGGTTGCCGACCTCGACACGATCGCCATCGGCAAGCCCAAGGTCCGCCGCATCGTCGGGATGCAGGAGCAGCACCGGCCTGCCTTCCTTTTCCTTCGACACCGGCGTCTCGGCAAAGGTCGAGTTGAGGAAATTGCGCGCCGGCGAGGTCGTCAGCCGGAACGGATGCGCCTCGTCGGCCACCTCGATCAGGTCGACATGATCGGGAAACTCCGGCAGGCGTTCCACCGGTCCGAACAGCCCCATGCTCTTCGGAGGCCGGTTGGGCGCCGCCTGGCCGGTCCAGTCGGCGCGGAAGCGGAATTTTCCATCCGCATGGCCGAATCCCTTGATGAAATGCGCGGTCTCGAAATCCGGCTGCAGATCGAGCCATTTTTGCTCTTTCAAGCTGTCGAAGCTGCCCAGCCCGCGCTTGCCGAGAATGATGTCGATATGCTGCTGCTCGGTGAGGCCAAAGCCCGGGCGGTCGGCGACGCCGAGGCGTTGCGCCAATTCCTCGATGACGAAATGGTTGGTGCGCGGCCCCTCTGGCGGCTCGATCAGCTTGGGGCCAAGCGTGATATGCTGGTTGCCGCCGCCCTTGTAGACGTCGTCGTGCTCGAGGAACATCGTTGCCGGCAGCACGACATCGGCCAGCTTGGCGGTGTCGGTCATGAACTGCTCGTGCACGCACGTGAACAGGTCGTCGCGCAGAAAGCCCTGCTTCACCAGCCGCTGCTCGGGCGCGACATTCACCGGGTTGGTGTTCTGGATCAGCATCGCCGTCACCGGCGGTCCGCCATAGAGCGCGTCGCTGGCGCCGGTCAGCACCGGACCGATGCGCGAATGGTCGAGATAGCGGATCGAGGTATCGCGCATCCTTGAGCCTTCAAGCACATCTTGGTTGAGCTTGAAGATGCCGGAATTCGAATGGAAGGCGCCGCCGCCTTCATACTGCCAGCTGCCGGTGACCGCGGCGATGCAGGACGCGGCATGCATGTTGACGGCACCGTTGCGCTGGCGGGCAAAGCCATAGCCGAGGCGGAAATACGTTTTCTTGGTCGTCCCGACCAACCGGGCGAAGGCTTCGATCTCAGCGACGCCAAGGCCGGTGATCGCGGAGGCCCATTCCGGCGTGCGCGTCTTCAGATGCGCTTCCAGCCCGGCGGGATCGTCGGTGTATTTCGAGAGATAGACGCGGTCGGCCAGGTCTTCCCTGAACAGCACATGCATGACCGCGCAAGCCAGAGCGCCATCGGTGCCGGGCTTTAGCACCAGACCCATGTCGGCCTGCTTCATGGTCGCGTTTTCATAGACGTCGATGACGACGATCTTCGCCCCACGCTCCTTGCGCGCCTTGATGGCATGGGTCATCACATTGACCTGGGTGACCACGGCGTTGGTGCCCCAGATCACCACGCAGTCGGACTTCGCCATCTCGCGCGGGTCGGGCCCGCGCAAGGCGCCCGCCCCCATCATCCAGCCGGTCCAGGCAAGATTGGTGCAGATCGAGCCGAAGAAGCCTGAGTACTTTTTCGCATGGCGCAGCCGGTCGATGCCGTCGCGCTGCACCAGCCCCATCGTGCCGGCATAGAAATAGGGCCAGACCGTCTCCGAGCCGTATTTCTCTTCGGCGGCGATGAATTTTTCGGCGACGAGGTCGAGTGCGGCCTCCCAGCTCGCTTCCTTCCAGGCGCCATCGCCCTTGGCGCCGGCGCGGATCAGCGGCTTCAGCAGCCGGTCGGGATGGTGGACGCGGTCGGCATAGCGCGCAACCTTGGCGCAGACGACACCGGCCGTATAGCTGTTGGACTTGGCGCCATGGACGCGGCCGATGCGGTTGCCGTCGAGCAGTTCGACCTCGAGCGCACAGGTCGACGGGCAATCATGCGGACAGGCCGAATGGCCGATGCGGAGTTTGGCGTGCTGGTTCATGGGGTGACGTTTAGCCGGTTTCAGGAGTGGCGTGTAGGGCCAGATGATTAGCCAATCTCCCCACTTGTGGGGGAGATGTCCGGCAGGACATAGGGGGGCGCGAGGGATCGCGACCTATCTATTCGTCCCCGAAGCCGGCAGTAGGTGATTGCAAAAGGCTGCCAGGTTGGCGGGACAGCGCGCCCCTCTGCCCTGCCGGGAATCTCCCCCCTCGAGGGGGGAGATTGGCTCTACTCCGCCGTGCCTTCCTCATACTCAGCCGACATGGTCAGCCATTTTTCCTCGTGGCCGGCCAGCGTCTGGGCGAGTTGCGAGCGTTCCTTGGCCAGGCGTGTCGCTGTCGACGGATCCTTTTCGTAGATCGCCGGGTTGGCCAGTTCATCCTCGATGCCGTCGATGCGTTTGCGGATGCGGTCCATCAGCGCCTCGGTGGCGCGGATTTCCTTGGCCAGCGGCTCGAAGGCGGCGCGGCGCGCTGCCGCATCGCGGCGGCGGTCGGCTTTTGAGGCCTTGTCCGCCTCGCGCTTGCCGCGGCGGTCGCCGGACACGCCGGTGACCAGCGTCTTGTAGTCCTCAAGGTCGCCATCATACGGATTGACCGCACCATCCTTGACCAGCCACAGCCGGTCGGCCGTAGCCTCCAGGAGATGGCGGTCGTGCGAGATCAGGATCACGGCGCCGGGAAATTCGTTCAGCGCATGGATCAGCGATTCGCGGCTGTCGATATCGAGATGGTTGGTCGGCTCGTCGAGGATGAACAGGTTCGGCCCCTCGAAAGCCGAGAGGCCCATCAGAAGGCGCGCCTTCTCGCCGCCGGACAGATCCTTGGCCGGCGTATTCATCTTCTCGGTGGTGAGACCGAACTGGGCGACGCGGCCGCGCACCTTGGATTCCGGCGCCTCCGGCATCAGCCGGCGCACATGCTCATAGGCGTTTTCCTCGGGCCGCAGGTCATCGAGCTGGTGCTGGGCGAAGATCGCGACCTTCAACCCGGGCGCCACCGTCATCGTGCCGCTCTCCTGCTTCAGCCGGCCGGACAGCAATTTGGCGAAGGTTGACTTGCCGTTGCCGTTGGCGCCGAGCAGCGCGATGCGGTCGTCGGCATCGATGCGCAGCGTCATCTTCTTGAGGATCGGCTGGCCCTCGGTGTAGCCGACATTGACGTTGTTCAACGCAACGATCGGCGACGCCACCGTCTTCACCGGTTCCGGGAAAGAGAACGGTCGCACCGAATCGTTCACGATGGCCGCGATCGGCTTCATCTTCTCCAGCGCCTTGATGCGCGACTGGGCCTGTCTGGCCTTCGACGCCTTGGCGCGAAAACGCTCGACGAAGGACTCCATATGCTTGCGGGCGGCTTCCTGCTTGACGCGGCCCTTCTCCTGCAATTCCTTCTGCTCGGTATACTGGCGCTCGAACTGATCGTAGCCGCCACGCCAGAGGGTCAGCTTCTTCTGGTCGAGATGAACGATCGAGTTGACGGCACGGTTGAGCAGATCGCGATCGTGCGAGATCAATAACACGGTGTGCGGATACTTCGACACATAGTTTTCCAGCCACAACGTGCCTTCGAGATCGAGATAGTTGGTCGGCTCGTCAAGCAGCAGCAGGTCAGGCTCTGAAAACAGCACTGCGGCGAGCGCCACGCGCATGCGCCAGCCGCCGGAGAAGGACGAGGCGGGACGGCGTTGCGCGGCATCGTCGAAGCCGAGGCCGGCGAGGATTGTGGCCGCGCGGGACTCGGCCGAATGTGCGTCGATGTCGGCCAGCCGCATGTGGATGTCGGCGATGCGGTGCGGATCGGTGGCCGTCTTTTCCTCTTCGAGCAGCGCCGTGCGTTCGAGGTCGGCCTTGAGCACGATCTCGATCAGTGGCTCCTCGGTTCCTGGCGCTTCCTGCGCCACCTGGCCGATGCGCGTGTTCTTCGGCAGGCTGATCGAGCCGGTCTCGGAGGGAAAATCTCCGGTGATGGCTTTGAACAGCGTCGTCTTGCCGGTACCGTTGCGGCCGACAAGGCCGGCCTTGGTGCCGGCCGGCAAGGTCAGCGAGGCGTGGTCGAGAAGCAGGCGCCCGGCCATGCGGAGCGAAAGGTCGTTGATGATCAGCATGGTGGCGCTTTTGCACTGGACATCAACGCTTCGCAAGACCTTGCGGGCCAGTTGGCCGCACAAGGCCTGAAAACGGCGCGCGCAACCGCGCCGTCAGGGCAGCCGATCAGTGGCTTGCCATACCCGTCAAGCCGCGCTCAGGCAGTCGCCTTGCGCTTTGGCTTGGCCACGGCGGCCGGCACTGCTGCCGGCTTGCGGCCGAGCCCTGTCGACTTTGCCAGCGCCGACCGGGTCGCCGAGTAATTCGGAGCAACCATCGGATAGTCCGGCGGCAAACCCCATTTGGCCCGATAGTCGTCCGGGCTCAAACCATAGTCTGTCCTGAGGTGTCGCTTGAGCGACTTGAACTTCTTTCCGTCCTCCAGGCAGACGATGTAGTCGGGGAACACCGACTTTTTCGGGTTTACGGCCGGAACAAGGCTCGGACTTTCCACAACAGCCGCACCAGCCAGCTTTCGAACCGATGCGCTGACGCTGGCGATCAGGTCAGGCAGGCCGGAAGCCGGAAGCGGATTGTTGCCTACATAGGCCGAGACAATATCGGCTGTTAGCTCGATAATGGTCTTATCCTCGATATTTGACAATTCTTTCACCCTATTTGCGACAAAGTCGTCCACCCCAGCGAAGACTTTTGTCGATGTATCTCTTTAACCGCGTCCCCCAACGGGCCGCCAAGTGCCAAAACGAATCAAGACTTGGCGTCAACTATTTTTATTGGAAAGGGACGACGTGCAAATTAGAAAATCTAATACTTGGACACAGCAGACTTGGTTGTCCGTGCGTCGGCCAATATCTCAAGAATACGCCGCCAGCGGGCACATCGCCCGAAGTCCTTCTGTTCAATCGCCTTCTCGGCCTTCATCGCCGCGTAGAGCAGTGCCTCGGCGCCGAATTCCTTGATGAGCCAATCTGCTTCCTGCCTGGCGAGATGTTCATTGTCGTCAAACATAGTCTTGCGCCTCCGAACGTTCCAGGCCGACCGCGATACAACTGCCGATGACGAGGACAGCGCCGGCGATGGCGGTGGCCGTCAGTCGTTCGCCGGACAAGGTCAGCAACAACGTCGAAGCAATCGGCGTGAGATAGGCGACGACTGCGACCTTGCCGCTGCCTTCCAGCGTCAGCGCGCGCGACCAGAAGTAATAACCCAGCCCCATCGGGCCGGCGCCGAGATAGAGCCCCAGCGCCAGATCCGCCCCGGCCGGCCATGTGACGCCTTCGCGAGCGGACCATAATAGCGTCAAGGCGACGCCGACCAGCGACGACGGCAGCAACAGGCGCTCCGGCGAAGTGGCGACCCGCCCCACCATCACCGAATAGAAAGCCATGCACAGCGCAGACCCGAATGCGGCGAAATAGCCGACAAGATCGCCCTGGAACCAGTTGCTCTCACGCCCCCCCGAAATCACCAGCGCGACGCCGACGAAGCCAAGGGCCGCGGCAAGGCCGAGCAGTGCCGGACGCCGCGGATTTTCGAAGGCGATCACCGCCGCGGCAACCATCAAGGGCCAAGTGTAGGCCACGAGATTGGCTTCGATCACCGGCATCGAGGCGAAGGCAATGTATTGCAGCACCATGGTGCCAACCAGACCGATGAAGCCGACCGCGAGAGATATCGCCGCCGCCCCGGCCATAACCGGCGCGGCCTTTTCCCGGCTCATCGGCCGAATGGCGGCGAAGACCAGTGCAGCACCTGCAAATTGCAGGAACTGCACCTGCGACACCGGGTGGTTCGCCAGGAGGGATTTGCCGACCAATGCATTGGTCGACCACAAAGCCACCGCGCCGGTGGCAAAGACCAGCGCGGATTTGGCTACCATGATTCCCTGGCTCCGCCCGGAACCTGTGCTTCGGCGGCTGGGGCGGGCGTGGGATGCTCCGCCTCGAACCGGCGATAGGCCGGCAACTGGTTGGTCCAAACGTCTTCGGCCAGCTCGTTGACCCACTCACGGTCGTGATCATTGTCGGCGGCGAGGTAGAACATTCTGTTATCGTCGACATAGGGCTTGGCCAACGAGCGCTGGTTGAGCACCAGGGTGACGCGCTCGCCATAGTGGATCGGCGCAGTGCGATGCAGGACGCCAAGGAACTGCCCGAGCGTCGCGTATTTCATCTTGTGATCGATGCGCATGATGCGGTTGCGCGGGATTTCGCGTCCGGATTCGAGAATGGCACGGCCTGTCTCGGAATCGTCGCAATAAATTTCGAGATGGCCGCCGACCAGCGGATCGCTGATCGACAGCGGAATGAGCTCGGTGACCGGAACGCCGTCGCAATGCCATTCGACTGCGCCGTCCCTGGGATTCATGAAGGTGACGGTCGAGCCGACAATCGACAGCGGATAGGGCTCCAGCTTCGTGCCCATCATGTCGGACAGCCGCTCCAGGCGCAGCTTGTCGTGCAGCAACTCCTTGATTTCAGGGATGAAACGGTCAGCGCCGGTGATGAAGGTCAGGTCAAGGTGCTTGTGCACGGCATGGCTTGCCTTGAGCTTCAGGGCGGCTTCCTCGATTGCAGCAAGCAGTGCCGGGTCATAGCCATGCAGATACTGCGCAACGCCGAAACTCGACACTTTCCAGGCGGTTTCGTGTCCGATAATGGCCTCGCGGCTCATCGCATAGCGCAGTTCGGGTATGGTATGTGCGTTCATTGTACTTCTCCAAGTGGGGGGCAAACACTTGGTTAACAGTCAATTAAATTGGCCCCCCCTGTAAAATTAGGAATGCTAGTGCTACCCTAAGCCCAGCTTAAGGTCGAACCCAGTGCGTCTGCTCAGTCAGGTCAACCTCAATTCGTTGAAAATCGTGGAGAGTGCTGCGAGGCACGGCAATTTCACGCGTGCCGGCGAAGAGCAGTTCATCACCGCCTCAGCGGTCAGCCAGCGCGTCAAAAGCCTAGAGGACCAGCTGCGCTTCAAGATTTTCCAGCGCGGCGGCAACGCTGTATCGCTGACGCCGGAGGGCGAGACCTATGTCTCGCGTGTTCGCGAGGCTCTGGAGCGGATCGTCGCCGCCAGCATGGAAGCGACCGGGCAATCGCAGGAGCATGTGCTGAAGATATCCGTGCTGCCGACCTTTGCGGCGCGCTGGCTGTTTCCGCGCTTACCGCTGTTTCAGCGGCAACATCCCGATATCGTGATGCGGGTTTCAACGTCCTACGCGACACATGAGTTCACGACCTCCGATTTCGATCTCGAAATCCGCTATGGCGACGGCCACTTTAACGGGCTGCTATCCGATCTGCTGTTTCGGGAAGACCTGACGCCGGTGTGCAGCCGCAAATTGTTCCACGAGGTTCTCGGCGACAGGCCGCTGTCAAAGGTGACACCGGACGATCTCCAGCATTTTACCCTGCTGCACTCCGACACCTGCACCCAGAACTGGCAATCCTGGCTTGGTTTCGCCGGCGCCAGCTTCGTCCTCACAGAGACCAAAAGCATCTATTTCGATTCGTGCATGATGTCCTACGAGGCGGCCAATGCGGGAATGGGCTTTGCCGTGGCCAACCGTGCCTATATGGCCAGCGATATCCGCGCCGAAAGGCTAGTCGCTCCCTTTGCCGTCCACCACCCAAACACGGCCGGTTGGTATTTCGTCTCCCCCCATAAGAGCCTTGCCGCACGCAAGGTGCAGATGTTCAAACAATGGGTGATGGCGGAAGCGGCTCTGACGCAACGCCAATTGGATAGCGAAATCAGCTACCTGGTTTCCGAGGCTGTCTGAAATTTCCGAGTGGCCTGACGTAAAAGCGATGCTGCAGCAAAAGATGCGGCGATAGCCGGCGTGGGCTGCTCGCCCCCGGATCTAGAACGAAACAATCTCAATCAGGCGAAGGCCCTGCCCTCTTCAGTGCGCTGGAAATGCGCCAGATCGAGCGGCACGGAGGGGCGGCCGAGAACCGTCAGGATCATATGCGCCTGGCCACGATGATGGGTCTGGTGGTTGAAGACATGAGCCAGGGCCGGCGCCAGGCGCTGCGAAACGGTGCGCATGTCCGATACTGTCATATAGGTGAAGCGGCCGGAGAGCGCCTTGTCGTTCACGCCGGCGAGCCAGTCGATGATCCGCCGGTCTTCCGCCTCGCGCGCCGTCCTCAAATTGGGCAAGGCCCGATGCAGGATGACATCCAGCGCCGTTGGGGCGTCGCCTTCGCCGGTGAAGCGCTTCATCCAGATGCGATCGGCGGCGAGCAGATGGTTGAGCGTGCCCATCAGCGAGCGGAAGAAGGCGCCGACATCACGGTTGAATTCCTCATCATCGAGATCGGCAGCGGCATCATAGATGCGGCCATTGGCCCATTGATTGTAAGCCGCAAACATCATGAAGTGCTGTTTCATCTTTTCTCCCGCCGCGCCTGTTTCGGGGTGTCGGGGCGATACCTAGACCGCAAAGGGACCCGCGCCAATGACCATTCTGCTTTATGATCTTGTCGGGCGTGACGAGAGCCGTCCGTTCAGTCCGCATTGCTGGAAGGCAACGATGGCGCTGGCCCATAAGGGGCTCGATAGTTCAACCGCGCCGACGCGTTTTCTCGAGGTCCCCACCATCGAAGGCGGCGCTTCGAAAACCGTTCCGGTGATCCGCGACGGCGACAAGGTCGTCATCGATTCCTTCGCCATCGCGCTCTATCTCGACGAAGCCTATCCGGATCGGCCGACGCTCTTTGGCGGCGAAGGCGGCAAGGCGATGGCGCGTTTCATCGAGCGCTGGTCGCAATTGACCATCCACCCCTACATCACCATCGCTGCGATCGTGGATCTCCACACCATGCAGGACGAGGAGAACGCTACCTATTTCCGCCAGAGCCGTGAGCAACGCTTGGGCAAGCGTCTGGAAGACGTCGTCGCGGCCCGCGACGCCGGGTTGGCGGCGTTTCGGGCTTCGCTGGAGCCGCTGCGGTCGATGCTGGGCTACCAGCCCTTCATCGGCGGCACCTCGCCGCTGTTTGCGGACTATATCGTCTTCGGCGCGCTGCAATGGGCGCGCATCACCACGCCCTATCAGCTGCTCGAAGACAGCGACGTCGTGGCGCAATGGTTCGCCCGCTGCCTCGACCTGCATGGCGGGCTGGGACGAAAGGTTGCCGCAGCAGTCTGACGCCGTAGGGCTACTTGGCTGCTGCCTTCTTCGGCTTGCTGGGCTTTTTGGCAGCCTTCGCCTCCTTGGGCTCGGCCTTTGCCTTGTCGGCGCCGGCTGCCTTCTTGGATGGCTTCTTGGCTGACTTGCCAGTCGCATCGTCCCGATCGATGTCGGCTGCCGCCTGGTGCCAATGGCGTTCGTGGTGGCCGGCCGGTTGCCCTTCTGCCTGCCAGATCTGATGTGCGCGGTTGCGAATGCGCTCCTGACGATCGTCTGCCATGGTCATGTTGTCTCCATTCGGGCCGACTTCAGCGCGGCGCCGACACGCGACTATAGCAAGCAAAGCGTTGCTGTGCAGCCATCTGATCGTGCCTCCTGGCTTGCGGCCTGACATAGAAGCGCGCAGCGTTCCGACCCCTTGCTCTGGCTCCGGGCGACTTGTATAGAGCCCGCCACTCTCAATTCCATTCTCAGACAAGGACGACCCATGGCGCTCGAACGCACCTTTTCCATGATCAAGCCGGACGCAACCCGGCGTAACCTCACCGGCGCCATCACCAAGATGCTCGAAGACGCCGGCCTGCGCGTCATCGCTTCGCGCCGCGTGTGGATGAGCCGTCGTGAGGCGGAAGGCTTCTATGCCGTCCACAAGGATCGTCCGTTCTTCGGCGAGCTGGTCGAATTCATGTCGTCGGCGCCGACGATCGTCCAGGTGCTGGAAGGCGAGAATGCCATTGCCAGGAACCGCGAAGTGATGGGCGCCACCAACCCGGCCAACGCCGCCGAAGGCACCATCCGCAAGGTGCATGCACTGTCGATCGGCGAGAATTCGGTGCACGGCTCCGACGCGCCGGAAACTGCTGCGCAAGAGATCAAGTACTGGTTCTCGGACACCGAGATCGTCGGCTGAGCCGATATCATCATACCTGATTTGGAAAAGGCCGGCGTTTCGCCGGCCTTTTTCATTTCAATCAGCTCGCGGCACCGAAACGCAGGATCTCGCGGCCATCTTTGTCTGATATTGCGAGCTTGCCGGCATCGACCTTGTAGGATGCCGCCTTGGCCAACGCATCGAACAAGGCCTTTTCCTCGGCCATCACCTCGGGTGCGCAGGCCTTGTAGGTCGAGCCAATCTCGCTGATCGCGATCGCCTGGCCATCCACCTTCGCGGTGGCGAAATAGGTGTTGCAGGGGCCACTGCCGCCGGCCTTGCCGGCCTCGCTGACCCGGAACGTCGCCTGCGGCGCGGTGATGGCGCCGATGCCGTCGACATAGTCTACCACCCAGAGCTGGCCAAAGACGGAAGCCGTCGGCCCGGTGCCTGGCGTGACCATCTTCAGCATTATGGTCTGCGGCGCGTCGGTCAGCGGATCGACCTGATGACGCACATCGGAAATGAACATCAACTTGCCGTCGACGATGATGCGCGCCTGCAACGCATAGGTCATCTGCGGCTTGATCACAGACGGATCGAATTTGATCTCGAAGCTGATCGGCACCTGGCCGGCCGGCTTGACAGTCTGCGCGCCAATGATCTTGGCCGGCGCGTCGGCCAGCGAAACATCGGCAAGCTGGACGGAAAGCACCGCGCTGGGCGGCAGGGCGATGCGCTCGCGATAGATGACCTCGCCGCTCACCGCCTTTTCGGCGGCCACGGAGAGTTCCGGAACCGCCAGGATGCCGACGACCAGAGGCACGAAACCGAAGACGAAGAACTCCGCAAGCCTGTCCAGCATGACCACTTCCCTTGCCCCGGGCTGCCAGCGCCTGGGCTGATCAACCTCACGCAATTGGCCAAACGATTGCGGTCAATGCATGGCTGCGACAGGGATTTATTCGGACGGCGACTTCCAGCGTCCGGCCGCCCTGATGTCGGCTTCCTTGGCCTCGACCCAGCCGCCTTCGGAACCATCGACGCGATGCTCCTTCTTCCAGAAGGGCGCGCGCGATTTGAGATAATCCATGAGGAAATCAGCCGCTTCGAACGCGGCCTGGCGATGCGCCGAGGCGGCCACCACCAGCACGATGTTCTCGCCCGGCGCGATCTTGCCATGGCGGTGGATGACGGTGAGGCCTTGCAACGGCCAGCGCTGAACCGCTTCTGCCGCGATGCGGCCAATCTCGGCCTCCGCCATGCCGGGATAGTGTTCGAGTTCGAGTGCCGAGAGTGAACCCTGCTCGTCGCGGCAGAGGCCCGAGAAAGTGACCACCGCGCCAATGTCGGCGCGGCCTTGCGTCAGCCTGGTAATCTCGGCGGCGACGTCGAAGTCCTGGCGCTGGATGCGCACGGTCGGCACAGGGATGGCCGACATGAGTGTCAGCCCCCGGTCATTGGCGGGAAAAGCGCGATCTCGCGTGCGCCAGATATCTTTTCGCGGTGATCGACATGTTCCTGGTTGATGGCAACACGGATCACGTCGGGATATTGCAGCGCATGCTCGTAGCCCTCGCCGCGCGATTGCAGCCAGCGCAAGAGGTCGGCGACCGTCTCGATGCCGGCAGGCAATTCGACGTCCTCTTCAGGCATGCCGATCCGTTCACGCACCCAGGCAAAGTAGATAAGGCGGGTCGTCATCTCACTCGTCCATGATGTGCTTGAGGCCGGCGCGGAAATAGTCATAGCCGGTGTAGAGCGTAACGAGTGCCGCGATCCACAGCAGCACCAGGCCGGTCTGTGTGGTCAGCGGGAAGATCTTGTCGCCGGCCGGCCCCGCCAGCAGGAAGGCGATGGCCACCATCTGGATAGCGGTCTTCCATTTGGCCAACTGCGTCACCGGCACCGAGACCTTGAGAGCGGCCAGATATTCACGCAGGCCAGAGACCAGGATTTCGCGGCACAGGATGATGATCGCCGCCCACAGCGACCAGCCGGCGATGCCGGCATGGCGGTCGGTGTCGGCGGCCAACAGCAGCAGACAGGTGGCGACCAACAGCTTGTCGGCAATCGGGTCGAGCATCTTGCCGATGTTGGAGGTCTGCTGCCAGGCACGCGCCAGATAGCCGTCCAGGTAGTCGGTGATCGAGGCGAGCAGGAAGATAATCAGCGCCGACCAGCGGGCGAAGTCGCTCGATTTCAGATGGCCTTCGAGAAAAAAACACAGCACAACCAACGGCACCGCGACGATGCGGGCGTAGGTCAGCATGTTGGGCAGGTTGAACGCGCGCTTGGCCATATCTGGAAGACTCTTTCTGCCTGCGTACTCAAATCAGAAGCTGTTGTAGGGGGTCAACAGGCCAGATTCGATTGGCCAGATGAAAGCGCCGAATTTTTCAGCTTTCGTGGAAATGATTGTAGACCAGTTTGGCGACCTGTTCGGAAATGCCCTCGACTTTCCTCAGATCCTCGATTGCCGCACGGCTGACCGCCTTGGCGGTGCCGAATGCCAGCAACAGCGCTCGCTTGCGGCCGGGACCAATGCCGGCGATCTCGTCGAGCGGGCTCTTGACCAGTTCCTTCTTGCGCCGCGCCCGGTGCGAGCCGATGGCGAAGCGGTGGACCTCGTCGCGCAGGCGCTGGACGAAATAGAGCACGGGGTCGCGCACCGGCAGCGAAAACGAGTCCCTGCCCCTGACGAAAAAACGTTCGCGGCCGGCATCGCGGTCCTGGCCCTTGGCGATGCCGATCGCCACGACGCGATCCTCGATGCCGAGATCGGCGAGAATCTTGCGCACCGCCGTCATCTGGCCCTGGCCGCCATCGATCAGGATGACGTCGGGCCAAGCCGGGAAGTTGCCGGAGATATCGTCTTCGATATCATCACCTGCTTCCGCCGAGGCCACATCGTCGGGCGCGACGTCGCCATGTTCCTTGAGCAGCCGCGAAAAGCGCCGCTCCATCACCTCGCGCATCATGCCGAAATCGTCGCCCGGCGTGATCTCGGTCGAGCGGATGTTGAATTTCCGGTACTGGTTTTTCACGAACCCTTCCGGTCCAGCGACCACCATGGCGCCGACGGCATTGGTGCCCATGATGTGCGAGTTGTCGTAAACCTCGACGCGCACCGGCGGCTTGGCCAGACCGAAGGTCTCGGCGAAACCGGCAAGCAACCGGCCTTGCGTCGAGGTTTCGGCAAGCCTGCGACCCAGTGCCTCACGGGCGTTCTGCAGGGCGTTGTCGGTCAGGTCCTTCTTCTCGCCACGCTGCGGCACCGAGATCGCCACCTTGCGGCCGGCGCGGGTCGAAAGTGCCTCGGCCAGCAGTTCCTGGTCCTCGACGGTGTGCGACAGAAGGATGTTCCGCGACGTCGGCTTGTCGTCGTAGAACTGCGCCAGGAACGAGCCCAGCACTTCGGCGGCTTCCAGCGCCGGATCGGCCTTGGGGAAATATGCGCGGTTGCCCCAGTTCTGGCCGGTGCGAAAGAAAAACACCTGGATGCAGACCTGGCCGCCCTCCTGATGGATGGCGAAGACATCGGCCTCGTCGACGGTCGCCGGGTTGATGCCCTGATGGCTCTGCACATGCGACAGAGCCGCCAGTCGGTCGCGATAGATGGCGGCGCGTTCGAAGTCGAGGTCTTGCGAGGCCTGCTGCATGGCCGCCGAAATCTCGGTCTTCACCTTCTGGCTGCGGCCGGACAAAAAATCCTTCGCCTCGGCGACCAGTTCGGCATAGCCCTCATGCGAGATTTCGCCAGTGCAAGGGCCGGCGCAGCGCTTGATCTGGTAGAGCAGGCAGGGCCGCGTGCGGTTCTCGTAGAACGAGTTGGTGCAGCTGCGCAGCAGGAAAGCGCGCTGCAGCGAATTGATGGTGCGGCCAACGGCGCCGGCGGAGGCAAAGGGGCCGAAATAGTCGCCCTTGCGCGACCGCGCGCCGCGATGCTTGTAGATGCCGGGCGAGACATGGTCACCGGTCAGAAGGATGTACGGAAACGACTTGTCATCCCGCATCAGCACATTGAATCGCGGCCGCAAGCGCTTGATAAGATTGGCTTCGAGCAGCAGCGCTTCGATCTCGGTGCGGGTGACGACGAACTCCATCGTCGACGTCTCGCGCACCATGCGGCCGATGCGATTGGTGTGGAACCGGCCTTGCGCGTAGTTGGTGACGCGCTTCTTCAGGCTGCGCGCCTTGCCGACATAGAGCACGTCGCCGGCGGCGTTCATCATGCGGTAGACGCCGGGCGCGTTGGGCAGACGCTTGACCAGCGTCTGGATCACCTCGGCGCCGACCATGCCTTCGGCGTCGCCGGCATGCGGCGTCCAGTCGATGGCCGTGAAGGCGACATCCGGGCCGGCCGGCTCGACGATCTCCGCCAGCGCCTCGTCCTCGAGGTCGATTTCGGGAGGCAGATCGTCGGCGCCGCCGCGCGCCTTGTTCTTGTGATCCAAAGGACTCATTCCGTCATGCCTGTCACATCGGGCGTCTGCCATGCAAGATGCTGGCCGCCATCGAGCGCGATCATCTGGCCGGTGATCGAGCGCGCCTCCCAGAGATAGCGGATGGTGGCGCCGAATTCCGACAATTCCGGGCCACGCTTCAGAATCAGGCCAGCGATCTGCGCATCAAAATCGGAATCGTCCTGGCGCGCATTCTTCAGCGTCGGGCCCGGACCGATTGCGTTGACGCGGATGCGGGGTCCGAGCGCCTGCGCCAGCATCTGCGTTTGGGTCCACAAAGCGGACTTCGACAGTGCATAGGAAAAGTAGCGCGGCGTCGGCCGCCAGACGCGCTGGTCAATGATGTTGACGATCAGCCCGTCGCCCCCTTCCGGCAAGGCGCTGGCGAAATTCTGCGCCAGCAGCGCCGGCGTTTTGACGTGAATGGCAAAGTGGCGGTCCCAGGCCTGCCAGTCGAAATCCTCAATAGAATCATCGACGAAGAGCGAGGCGTTGTTGACCAGCAGCGAGATGGGGCCCAGCGCGGCTTCCGCCTGGCCGACGAGGTCGCTGACAGCATCCATGTCGGTCAGATCAGCGCTTACCACCGCCGCGCGGCCGCCAGACTCGTTGATCCCCGCGGCCAAGACATCCGCCTGATCACGCGAGCGATTGGCGTGGATGGCCACGGCAAACCCATGGCTGGCGAGGTCTTCGACAATTGCGCTGCCGATCCGTTTCGCCCCGCCCGTCACCAGCGCCGCGGCAGTGGCTTTGCTCATCTGTTGTCAATCCTCAATTTCGGCACGAAAACACGACGCCGACGAAATATGGCCCGGCATGCGTTAAATGGCGTTCGCACCTGGGGCAGCATTGTGGCGAAGTGCCCGGTTCGGCATCCCGACTCGTCTTGGAGTCGGAAGCGCTGGAGCGCAATATAGGACGCTGGAGTCCTTGCACCAAGCGGTGTGCAGCGCAGCATGAAATGGCTGCTGACATTTCGCTGTTGCGAAGATGCAACGTCAAGGTTCCGCCTCATTCGCGCCGGGGAATGACCCAAGTTCAGGTTCGCTTCAGCCGCATTTTGACACGACATTTGGAACCGGCGAACGCCAGATCCGTTTCACCCCCCGGACGGGTTGATGGCGATCGTGAGAAACAAGCCTGTGTCCTGTGGCTTAAGGAGTAAAGAACAATGCAAGCCAATCTTAAATTCGCACGGCCGCTGGTCGTCGCGCTCGGGCTCTTCGCCCTCGGTGGTACTGCCTATGCCGCAGACGTCGTCCAGGAAGAGCCGCCGGCACCCGCTCCGGTTGCCGAACTGCCCGTCGCATCCTGGGCCGGCCCGTATGCCGGTATCAATGTTGGTTATGGCTTCAGCGGCCACACCAAGGAGAAGGATCTCGGAGTTGCCAACGTTGACGTTGGCACCAAGGGCTTCGTCGGCAGCGTCTTCGGCGGCTATCAGTGGCAGCAGGAGAACTTCGTGTACGGCGGTGAAGCCGAACTCGGCTACAACGGCGTCAAGGGCGATGATTCCGGCGTCAATTCCAAGGCCGGCTTCGAAGGTTCGCTGCGTGCCCGTCTCGGCTACGCGGTGACCCCGGAAATCCTGCTCTATGGCACTGGCGGTCTCGCCGGCCGCAGCCTCAAGGTTGAAGACAGCACCTTCGGCTCGGACCGCGCTACCATGATCGGCTGGACTGCTGGTCTCGGCACCGACATCAAGCTGACCGACAATATCTTCGGTCGTGTCGAGTACCGCTACACCGACTTCGGCTCGAAGAGCTTCGACGGTATCGGCAAGGTCAAGGCCACCGACAACCGCGTCACCTTCGGCGTCGGTATGAAGTTCTAAGTCGTTCAAGCCACGACACGAAAAAGCCGGGCCTCGCGCCCGGCTTTTTTTGTGCCCGGTGACTCAGCCCGGAACCGCCGACTTCAGCTCTGGAAACTTCTCGTCGAAACGCGCCGCCCAGCGGGTCAGCCGGCCACGGCCCTTTTCCCATTTGCCGGCGAAGCGCAGCGCGAGATAGCCGAGGCAGGCACGCAACGCCATCTGACCCACCGTGATCTTCTTCGGCAGTTTCGGCGGATTGGCATTGAGCAGATCGAGCGCGGCGGTGATCTTCGTCCACTGGCGGTCGAGCCAGGGTTGATAGATCATCTCCTCAGGCCGGGCTCGGCGCTCATAAACCATCGACAGTGCGCAATCGCAGATACCGTCGGCCAGCGCCTCCAGCACTTCCGCTTCCAACCGCTTGTCGGAATTGCGTGGGAACAACGCGTTCTTCGAAATCCGGTTGAGATGCTGGGTGATGGCGCGGCTGTCATGAACCGATCGTCCATCGTCGAGGACCAGCACCGGGATCTTGCCTAGCGGATTGGCACCGATCAGTTCGGCCGGCTTGTCCTCGGTCTTGACCGGCACCAGATCGATCACGATCCCGGCATAGGCCGCGGCCATCCTTACCTTGGAGCTGTACGGAGAGGTAGATGCATAGAGCAGCTTCGGCATGATCGGTTCCCTGTTTGCAGGCGTCCAGTGTTGACTGGAGAGGCGTTTGCGATCAACCGCCAGAGCGCAAAAAACAGCTGCCAGAAACCGGTTGCGGTTTCCGCCCCAGACATCGCGACAAGCCTACAGACTGACACGCTGAAAAACACAAGCGAGCGACGAACGGCAGGCTGACCTGCATTCGCATCTCACCAACCCCAGGAATTGCACCGGGGGCCTTCGCCGACCACAGCAGGGAGACAATCCAAAGAGCGAGCGAGGCAGCCAACCGGCGCCTCGCTTTGCTTGCCCCTCTGTCCCATCCCGATGTTCAGCCCCCAGGGCTGAACCCGCCGCCGGACTTGCTTCGATCCAGTGCGTCAGAGCGTCCCTGCCGAGCCCCGAAGGACACGCAACGCCCCAACGACCGGTCTACTTCTTGGCCGGAGCCTTCGCCTTGGCCTTCGGCGCGGCGGCTTTCTTCACCGCAGGCTTTGTCGCGGCCGCTGCTGCTTTCACAGCCGGCTTTGCCGCAGCCTTCGCGGCGGGCTTCGCCGCAGCCTTGGCGGGCGCTGCCTTCTTGGCCGCGGGTTTTGCCGCTGCCTTGACCGCAGGCTTCTTGGCCGGTGCTGCTTTCGCGGCTGGCTTTGCCGCTGCCTTAGCGGCGGGCTTTGCCGCGGCCTTGGCGGGCGCTGCCTTCTTCACGGCGGGCTTCGCCACAGCCTTGGCCGCTGCCGGCTTCTTGGCCGGCGCTGCTTTCGCTGCGGGCTTTGCCGCCGCCTTCGCCGGCGCTGCTTTCTTCACTGCTGTTGCGGCCTTCGCCGCGACTGCTTTTGCGGGTGCTTTCTTTGCCGGTGCCTTGGATGCCGGCGCTTTAGATGACTGCTTAGCCATGTCATGCCCCTTCACGTTATGCCGATGGCCGTGAATGACCCCGGCGCGCAATGCATATCTGACTCGCGGCTCGCTAGCCAGCGAAGCAATGGTATGATTTTCTCAGCTTAAATTTTGGTTGAGATCGAGACGCGATCACACTCATCATCGCAAAAATCCGTCTCTGATCTTCCGGTATCGCCAGCAATTTGACACCGGCATTCTCGATGCCAGCCCACGATGGAACTCCGAAGATTAGCGAGCAGCTTTACGCATGATCGTCGGCCCTGAATATCATAGCCTGCCACCTCCTCGAGGCGATCATCTTCTGTAAGCGATCGACCCATGCGGATCACGAGCGCGACGCGACAACCGAACTGAAGATCACCATGTCAAGCATACCTCCACTGACTGCTGACCGATTGACAGAATACTCTGCATTGCAGAGTATTCTGCATTGGGACTGCCGCTGTCCGAGATTGCCGGGTTATGTGGCGACGGCCCAAGGCTTGCCGCATGGAGAGCACTGATGAGCGCCGACGACATCATCCACCAGATTACACGGCTCAGGATCATGGCCATCCTGAACACGCTGGAAAGGCGCGAGGCACTTGAGTTCAGCCAGTTGAAGGCCATGATCGAAACCACTGACGGAAATCTCGGAGCGCACATCGATACGCTGGCCAGAGCGGGCTATGTCGATGTTGAAAAGCTCTTCGTCGGGCGACGGCCACAGACCCGGGTCAATGCAACGACGATTGGGCGGCGAGCCTTTCGCGGCCACATTGCCTTTCTTCGCAAGATCATCGATCAGGCCGAGCCGACGCAACGCAGGAAATAGCGCCGCGATCCGTCCTCAACGCGTGGCAACCACGGCGACGCCGGCGCCGATCATCACGCCGCCCGCCGCGCGGTTGACCCGGCGCACGATCCTGGACGTGCGCAACAGATTGCGGGCGCGACCGGCGAGAATCACATGCCCGCCGATCACCACAGTTTCGACAGCCAGGATCACCGCGATGAGGATACCGAGATGCGTCGATGTGAGCGAGGCGCCGACGACGTTGGGCAACAGCGCCACATAGAACAGCGGCATTTTCGGATTGCCGAGATTGAGCGCGACGCCGGTGGCAAAGATCGTCAGCAGCCCGCGCCGCCCGGAGACCGGCTGCAGCTCCGGCACGACGGGCACGGCCGTCCACAGCCTGATGCCCATCCAGATCAGATAGGCGGCTCCGCCATAGCGAAGCACCGTCATGATGATCGCCATTTTGGCGGCGATGATCGACAGGCCGAAGGCAGCGAGCATCAGGAAAATGAGGATGCCGACCACCGTGCCGGCACCGTAGGCGATGCCCGATGCCGCGCCGCTGGAGATCGTGCGGGCGACGATCGTCATGTTGTCGGGGCCAGGGCTGGCGGCGAACACGAAGAAGGTGGCCGCGAAGGCGAGGATGGTGGCAAGATCCATGAAGGCTCCCGAAAGTGATGCGTTGCTCTCGGGTGAGAGGGTTAGCCGATTTGCCTGCCGGCGATAGCCTGAAAAATTCACGGCTTTCGTGACACCAGCAGCGCGGTCGCGGCGGATGCCGCGCTGAACAGGCAGGTGCCCTCCAGCCCCACGCCGAATAGGCAAGTCCTGTGAGACCCGAGTCGCAGGCGCCGCCGAGAATCATCGTCGCCATCAAGATGGTGTTCAGGCGGCTGCGGGCGGTCGGATCGAGAGCATGAGTGCGCGCCTGGCTGTGTTAATATACAGATTAGGCCAAGTCGAAAAAGGTAGCTTCCGGGATCGTCCTTGCGACGAGCGGAGCCTACTTAAAGCAAGCGAGCAGCAGAAGCCGCAGTTTGCAGGCCGTCCTCACCTGAATATCGACATTCCCTAGCGCAGGACGCGGCAGCGGCCGTTGTAGACCATCCAACGGTCGAAGCCCGAGACGCAGAACTCGACATTGTCGCCGATCGAGGCAAAGCCCTGGCCTTCCTCGATCAAATACCAGATGGTCCGGTCGCGCCCATCGGAGAGACTGACGGTGGCGCCGCAATAGCGGCGGCCGATTGGCCAGGTGTCGTTGGCCGGCAGGTAGCGGTGCTGGTGGATGCGCCGAAAATCAGTGATCTGCACATCCGGCAGATGCGGCACATGATGCACCTGGTAGGAGAAGCGGCTGGAAATCTTGCTCAGCACCCAGGGCTGGCCGCAGACACCGCCATCGTCGTCGGAATAGACGCCAAGGTCGGCCGCCTGCAATGCCTGGGTGACGCCGAGAGGCGCGACAAGCGGGGTGCAAAGCGCAATCAGGGCGGCAAGTGCGGATTTGGCGAAGCGAGTCATGGCAGCCTCTCAAGGTCGATTGCACGCACTGTGCGGATTCGCTTGGCAGCGGTCAAGCGGTTGCCGAAACAATGGTTTCCAGAAGCGAGCTGGAGCATCCACCAACGTCCTTTACCGGCTACGGGTTCCTCTCAAGCATCAGTCCTCGGGAAGAAAGGCGGGGTTGAAGACAACTTCCCAGAGATGGTCATCCGGATCCTGGAAATAGCCGGCGTAGCCACCCCAGAACGTATCTTGCGCCGGCTTGACGAGGCGCGCGCCAGCGCTGATGGCCAGCGCCATCACGGCATCGACCTCGGCCTCGCTCGTGACATTGTGGCCGATGGTGAACTCGGTCGGGCTGCGGCCGGTTTGGGCGATGCCGGCGTCAACAGCGATGTTGGAGCGTTCGAAGATCGCGAACTTCAAGCCACCCTGCAGATCGAAGAAGGCGACGGCGCCGTGCTCGAACTCCTTGCCGATGATGCCTTCGGTCGGAAGCCCGAGCCCATTTCGGTAGAAGTCGAGCGACGCGTCCAGACTGTCGACACCAAGCGTGATGACACTGATGCGAGCTTTCATTCTGGTTTCTCCTTTCTATATTCACGACGGCGCGATGTCGGTGGCATCGAAAGGCACCGAAAGGCTTCTTTCGGTTTGCCATGGCGGGAGCGGCACGCCTTGAAGATTTCGGCCAAATGCCCTCGAAGACCGTGGGCCGAGCGGACTGACAAAGGCTGAAGGGATGGAAGCGGTACTGGCGCAGACTACCGGCTTTTTCCAGGAACGGCCTGCAGAGAAGCGGCTGAGTGCCGCTTTCGCGTCCATCTGGGTGCACCGCATGCGGGACAAGGACGCTCCACCCGTCGTGATAACACCAGATGCGACGATCGACCTGCAGTGGATCGACGGCCGCTTCCGGGTTGCGGGACCGGACCGGGAGCCGCAGATCGAGATACTGCCGTCCGGAGCGACGATCGTCGGGTTCAGATTCCGGCCAGGGGCGGCCGCCGGTTGGCTGGGCGTGCCGGCCAACCGGATCGTCGGAGAACGCCTTGACCTCAGTGACTTCTGGGGCGCGGAGGCGCGGCATCTGGCAGGCCGCATCAAGGCCACGCCCGACCCCGCCAAGCTGGTGAGACAATTAGAGGAGGCAATCGGCGCACACACGCAAGACCACCGTGCGCCCGATGCGGTCATGGGCTTTGCCTTTGACGTTGTCGACCGAGGTTTGCCATCCGACAAACGGCTGGTGCCTTTCCTCTTGCGCTCCCTGCATATGAGCGAACGAACGCTGCGGCGGCGTTTCGACGAAAGTTTCGGCTACGGCCCGAAGACGCTTGACCGGATCCTGCGCTTCCACCGCTTCAGGCGCCTGCGGCAGGCGTCGAGCGATACCTCGACCGCGATGTTGGCGATCGAGGCCGGCTATGCGGACCAGGCCCATCTGATACGAGAAAGCAGGCGGCTGACCTGCATCACGCCGGCCGCGCTGGCTGCCACCGGAATATAGCCTCGGCTGACGCAGCCGAAGCCATGCCCGCCTACTCTCCGGCCAGCCATTCCAGCGACCAGTGCGCCGGCTTTTCCACGGCGAGCAATCTGTGCAGTGCGGGCAACACGGTTCGCAATTCGCCTTCCAGCGTGAAGGGCGGGTTGACCACAACCATGCCGCTGCCGTCGAGGCTGGGCTCAGAAGAGGCCGGCCTGATCTCGAATTCTATGTCGAGTATCTTCGGGATGCCGGATTGCTTCAGCGCTTTCCTGAAGGCGATGATCGCCCGGCGGTCCTTGATTGGATACCACAGCGCATAGATGCCGCCCGGCCAGCGCTTGTGCGCGGTTATGAGCCCGTCGACGAGGCGGTCGAACTCGCCCGCCTCCTCGAAGGGCGGATCGATCAGCACCAGGCCGCGCTTTTCCTTCGGCGGCAGATGGGCGCCGAGCGCCAGCCAGCCATCGAGCTCGATGATACGGGCCTGAAAATCACCGGCAAAGAGTGTCCTCAGCTTCGCGGCATCCTTGGGATGCAGTTCGATCGCCGACAGCCGATCCTGCTTGCGCATCAGATGCCGCGCGATCAGTGGCGAGCCCGGATATTTCTGGATGCCGCCCTCGGGATTGAGCGACCGAACCGCCTCCAGATAGGGCGCCAGCAGTGCCGCCACAGGCGCGGCGAACGAGGCGTCGATCAACCTGCCGATCCCGCCTTGCCACTCGCCGGTCTTCTGCGCCTCGAGTGACGACAGATCGTAGCGGCCAATGCCGGCATGGGTGTCGACGACGCGAAACGACTTGTCCTTCTGCTTCAGATACTCGAGCAGGCGTGTCAGCAAGACATGCTTGACGACGTCGGCGAAATTTCCGGCGTGGTAGGCGTGACGGTAGTTCACTTGGCCCCCCTGCCCCAGCGCGGCGGCGGCGGTTGCGAGTTCGGGTTGCCCGGCCGGCTGCCACCGGAACGCAATGAGAGCAGGAAGCCGATCAAACCGATCGCCATCAGGGAGAAGCCGACCGGCCGCGCACGCCGGTCGGTTTCGCCGACACCGGAGCGCAGGATGAGATCGACCGCGCGCATCGGAATGTCTTCGGCATCACCCGGGCCAACGGTGAAAACATAGGGGCCGGGACTGACGGTCGCGATCACGCCGCCCTCATCGCGAAAGATCTTGTCCGGCAACTGCGGGCTGACCTGGCGCGGATTGTCGACATGGTTGAACTGCAACGTCGAGGCAAGCACCGTGCGGCCATTGCTGGCGGCGGTCAGCGTCAACACCGTGCGCTGCTGCGACACGATGCGTTCGGCCCGCGCGGTGAGATCGACCAATATCCGCACCGGCGCGTCGCGGCCTACGAGCGACACGGTCAACGGCTTGAAGCGGCCTTGCTCATAGACGCGCCATGTGCCGATCTCGCGGCCGGAAAAATTGGTCATCGCCCAGGGATAGATGAGGCTGATGCCGGTGCCGGCCAGCAGGATCAGGACAAACAGAAAGCGCATTCAGACAGTCACCTTGTAATCGCACCTTGCTGGACAACTAGCTTGCGTTGGCGCCGTCGCGCAGGCGTTCCATCTCGTCCAGCAGCATGTCGAGGCCGAGCTCGAATGTCTTGTCGAATTCGGCCGTGCCAAAAAAAGAGCCGGCGGCCATGACGTTGGGAAAATCCCGGGCGAGTTGCTCGTCGCTGACCGTGTTCACCGCCGACGGCCCCTTGGCATAGCCTGCGTGCTCGTCCAGCACCGCGCCCATCAGATAATAGCCGACGGCACGGAACAGTCTGGCGCTGAGTTCAGTATCGAAGCCGCCATCCCTGAACAGGCCGATAACGCCGTTCAACCAGGCAAGGCAGGTCGGCGAGTTCATGCGGTAAGTGACGAAGAAAGTGGCATAGGCCGGATGGTCTCGGCCGATGCGGCGAAAATCCTCGATGGCGATGCGCATCCTTTGCCGCCACGGCAGGCTGGCGGCGGGCATTGCAAGCGCACCGACCAGCCGGTCGACCAGCGCTTCATGCAAATGCGCCACCGAAGGAAAGTGATGGTAGATGCTCATCGCCTCGCAGCCGAGCGCCGCGGCCAGCTTGCGCATCGAAAAGCCGGCAAGCCCCTCGCGCTCGATCACCTCGAAGGCGGCATCCTCAATCATTTCGCGCGACAGGCGTCCACGCACTCGCTTTTCTTTGATCGATGAATCCATGGCGTCGCTTGACAACTTACACTGTAAGGTTCATTTTCCGCATCACCTTACTTCGTAAGGCTAACAAAGACCAGAGGAGAATGTCATGTCTGCCAGTCGCATTCTTTCATCCGTGCCTTCTTCCATACGCAACACCTGCCTGCTTGCTGCTGCCGGCTGCGCGCTGGCTCTGGCCACGGCACCTGTCCAGGCCGACGACTATGATGCAACCCTCAAGGACAACCAGTCGACCATGGGCGGGGTGCCCAGCTTTCTGAAACAGTTTCCCAAAGCCGGTCTGCCCGGTGCCTGGGCCGAGGTCAAGGCCATCGAACTCAGCGACAAGACGGCGCTGCCGCCAAAGGTCAAGTCGCTGATCTCGCTGGCGGTGGCGGCGCAGATTCCGTGCAACTATTGCATCTGGTCGGACACGCAGGACGCCAAGCGTGCCGGCGCCACCGACGAGGAAATCCAGGAGGCCGTGGCGATGGCCGCGCTGACCCGCCACTGGAGCACCATCTTCAATGGCATGCAGGTCGATTTCGACACATTCAAGAAGGAGATGGGCGGGCAGTAGGGTGTTCGGGCCCGAAGCGGGCGACCGCATCCGGGTAGATCCGTGCCCAATCGATGACAGGATAGTGATGCCGTATTGTCGGCCCTCGCCAGGGGACGGCCCGCGGATTATGGGCCGTCCCCTGATTCAGGCATTTTTTGCAACCCGTCGCGTCGAGGTGCCCTTCCGCACATACGCGATCGCGCAATGGACGGTGCTCTCTACCTATGCGCTCAATGCGATTGCAGAAATGACCGATATTGCGGCACAAAATGGACATGTCGGCGTTTTCCGGCAAAACCGGTGATCCGCGCCCTGCGAATGAGAGGCCTTTATGCGCAGAGCCTTCGAACAGTGGGATGGAATAAAGTCGCAATCGAAGCCCGCCTCTACGACGCGGTTTTCCGTTCAGCTTTTGGCTATTGGCTTCTTTTCCACCATTGCCGGATGCGATTCGTCCTCTTTTCATAAAGAAATATTGGCCAAATATCTGCATCCAGACGTTTACATTTGCAGCCCGAGCGGCTTTGGCCAACAATCTAGTTGCACTCTAAAAATTTGACATCCGCCAGGGGTCATCCAGGGCGGCTTTTCATTTAAGCATATTTCCTGGGATACATGCCGAGATGCGCAATGGAGTGGCGACCTCCACATCTTCAAGCGCCAAGCCCCCGACACTTCGTCAAATGGCCGATCCAAACTGTTGATTTGAAAAGAGTATCCTCTTCAAGCCTCACAGTCCGGCGTTGCGGGCCCAAACCCACCCGAGGGTTAACCATTCGCAAAATGTTGTAGTTAATCAACTACTAATTTAGTTGACTGGGATTTCCACAGGTATATTTTCAAGCTGTTGGGATGTGCAATTTGGGCGAGCAATCGACGATGATGGCACCGGGCGGGTGATCGCGATTTCGGGTGTGGATACGGGTGTGGGCAGCGGCACGTGAAAGCCGTGTAGCACCAGCCCGGCGAACCCAGAGAACAATTAACGCACATCATGTTGGCGAATCCGCCGATGCGGAGGGTTTGTCACGGTCTGAAGGCGCGGCCGGACTGTTTGTCCCGGCTCGGCGGTAGCGTGCGCGTTGCGTAAGGGGAAAGCATGAGCAAGGTCATCAAGGTTCTGAAACTGGGCTCCGGAAGCGGTCAAAGGGAGCCCAACCAAAAACGACGTCGCGCCCTGGTTGCCGGAGGCGCAGGCTTCCTGGGGTCGCATCTGTGCGAACGACTGTTGCGGGATGGGTATGACGTCGTCGCGCTGGACAATTTCCACACCGGAAAAGAATACAATCTCAATGCCCTTCTGCGCAATCCCAGGTTCAGCTGCATCGAGCACGACATCGTAGATCCGCTGCCTGTGGGCCTCGAGTGCGACGAGATCTACAATCTCGCCTGCCCTGCCTCTCCGCCGCACTATCAGGCGGACCCGATCCATACATTCAAGACCAGCGTGCTCGGTTCGCTAAACCTTCTGGAGCTCGCGCGCCGGAACAATGCCAAGATATTCCAGGCCTCGACTTCGGAGGTCTATGGCGACCCGTTCGTGCACCCGCAGCCCGAGAGCTATTTCGGCAATGTCAACACGCATGGACCGCGGTCCTGCTATGATGAAGGCAAGCGTTCGGCCGAAACCCTGTTCTTCGACTATTCGCGGACATATGGGCTCGACATCCGCGTTGCCCGTATCTTCAACACCTACGGTCGCCGCATGCAGCCCGATGACGGGCGCGTGGTCTCGAACTTCATCGTCCAGGCCCTGCGCGGCGAAGACCTGACCGTCTATGGCAGCGGCCTGCAGACCCGCTCCTTCTGTTATGCCGACGACCTGATCGAGGGCTTCATGCGGCTGATGAATACGCCGCGTGCGCCTGCCCATCCGGTCAATCTCGGCAATCCCGGCGAATTCACCATCATGGAGCTCGCGACGCTGGTCGTCGGCTACACCAGATCCCGATCGAAGATCGTGCATCGGCCGCTGCCGGTCGACGATCCCAGGCAGCGCAAACCGGATATTTCCTTCGCCAGGGACAATCTCGGCTGGGAGCCGAAGATCAACCTGGCCCAGGGGCTCGCGCACACCGTCGATTATTTCGATACCTTGCTCTACGGCAGCCGGATGATCACGGGGGCAGCGGCTTCATGAGCCGACCGGCGATCCTGGTAACAGGCGGAGCGGGCTTCATCGGCAGTCACACCTGCAAGCTGCTCGCCGCCGCCGGCTATCTGCCCGTGGCCTTCGACAATCTGTGCCGAGGCAACCAGAAATCCGTCACCTGGGGTCCGCTGGTCGTCGGCGATATCCGCGACCGGGATGCGCTGCGGGCGGCGATCGGGACATACAGGCCGACGTCGGTCATCCACTTCGCGGCGCTGGCCTATGTCGGGGAATCCGTTCACGAGCCTGCCGACTATTATTCGACCAATGTGGCCGGCACCGTCGCCGTGCTCGACGCGGCACGTGCGCACGCCATTGAAAACATCATCTTCTCCAGCAGTTGCGCAACCTACGGCGTGCCGGAAGCATTGCCCGTTCGCGAAACCTCCTCGCAAAATCCGATCAGCCCTTACGGGCGCACCAAGCTGATGGGCGAACAGATCATTGGCGACTATGCGTCGGCCTACGGGATGAAATTCGCAATCCTGCGGTATTTCAATGCCTGCGGCGCCGATCCCGACGGCGAAATCGGCGAGTGGCATTCGCCCGAAACGCATCTGGTTCCCAGGGTGCTGATGGCGGCGTCAGGCATCATCGACGAAATCGAGGTCTTCGGCACGGACTACGATACTCCGGACGGGACCTGCGTGCGCGACTATATCCATGTCAGCGATCTTGCCCGCGCCCACCTGAAAGCGCTCCAACACCTCGAGGGCGGCGGACAAAGCCTGGCAGTCAACCTTGGTACCGGGCGAGGCGTATCCATCAAGGAGATCGTACAGGCGGTAAGCCGGATAACCTCAAGACCGGTTCCGACCGTCTTCAGAGCCCGGCGCCTGGGAGACCCGGCCGAGCTCTATGCCGATCCGGGCAAGGCGCGTGCGCAGCTTGGCTTTGTGCCTGAGCTTTCCGACATCGACACGATCGTCAGGACGGCGGCGCCATTCTTCGGGTTGCAGACACAATCAGTGCAACTGCCGCCCAGCGAGGCGGCAGCGTCCGTCGCTGCTCGCTAGATCAGAGATAGCGCGGGTGGCAGCTTGCGCGTTGGCCAAATCCGCTGGGACTGCAGATATAAGGCGAACCGCCCAGCAACGGACCATCTTCGCCAGGATTAAAGGCGACCTTCACAGGCCCCGGCGTGCGAACCTTGGCCGGCTGTGGTGACGCAAAAGCATAATCACTTTCGGTCGTCTGTGCCGCGCTCGTCATCAGAATCCGAGGCTCGATTCTGAGCGAATGAACCGTGGACATGGCGTAGACCGGCAGGGCCGCGGGTTTGCTGCGGATCGGGTGGACCACAGGCTTGATGGAGACCGAATTGGTCTCGGTCGCATCCATACCCTGGCAGCCTGCAATCGCTGAGATCATCGCCACAATCGCAACAACAGATACTATATTTTTGCTTGGGCGAAATGCGCCCATTGCGGATTTGTTCATCATATGTCCCTCGTTATCAAGTATAAGCCAAGGGCGTATTGCGACACACATGCCTCCGTCGCTTCCACGCCGCGTGGCAACCACTCGCACATCGCGCACGAACATTAGACATCACTAATTATTAAATTTAATCAAAACCCTATGGTAAGCCCACCGCCTCGTCGTCCGTCAGATACAATTGAATGCGATCAATCAGCGTTCGGCGCGCCGGCTGCTCCACCGAACCGCTTGATGCTTCACCATAAGCGATTCGCAGGTGCCTTGACAGGCGCCGGCAAAGGCAACCTACTGTCAAAGCAGGGACGGATTTGGGGTCTGCTCTGCCGCCGCGATGGGTCTGGAGCGGATCGCGCAATGCGGACTGTGTCAACGCTCATGCGCCGCATGCTACTGTCGGCTTAGCGGCCGAGACCTAATTCTTGGAATCGATCAGCTTGCGGGTCTCTTCGAACTGCGCGCTCTTGGTGTCGCCGGCTACGAATTTCCGGTATTCGTCGGAAGGATCCTCGGGAGTTCGCTTAAAACTGTACCATTCCCCATCCGGGTCCTTGCGCTGCTCAATGGTCTCGCCCTTGATGCGGTGGCTGTAGCAGGTGCGCTGCAGCTTGCCCTTATAGCTCTTGGACCGCCAGGCGACTTCCATGCACATCTGGCCGTCTTTGGTCACCAGCCACCTGCCCTCGGCGACGGAGGCTGAACCCTGCCCCGACGTCCACGCCCTGAGGGGTCGGCCGGCCTTTCCGAAATAGGCCGCTCCGTCTTTCCATAGCCATGTGCGGTCGGTGTAGAGAAGCTGCAGCTCAAAAGCCGTCGGCACGGTGGCGGCTGCTTCCACAGGCTCCGGCTTCTTTTCGTCGGTCGCGTGAGCCACTCCGACAAGCGCCAGCTGGCCACAAACGACTAGCAGAGGCACAAGCCATATGCGCCTGGCAGACTGGCCGCGTTCTTTACCTGCGCGAGGCCAGGGCAACCCGGTCGAAACTGTCGGCGCAATCAGCGGTCGCATGTCGGTTTTCGCATCTCGATCCAGCGTAGCGCCGACACAATCATGACCCAGGACGCGCCACCACGGAGCGTTCTCCCCATCGACGCAGCTCAGGTTCCCAAGCCGCGCAGTCAGCAACTGGCTTACGAGCATTAACAGCCGGGCAAAGACCGATGTCAACCTTTTGCGCCGTAACGAAGTGCTTCAGGCCAAGGGGGCGACAAGACCCCGCAAACGCGGGCCGATGTGAGACTTCGACATCAATCCACGAGAGCCGATCGAAGAGGATCGAAGGCGTTCGTCGATTGGTATCGGCACGAATGGAAATCCGGGCGCGATGGGTGGATGCGCGGCCCGCACCGCCTCCCCCTCTCGCGCTCGGATTCCAGTCCCCCGCCGAACTCCTGCTAGCGTGCGCGGCAAGCCGCGCGCTGGCCAAATCCGCTCGGACCGCAGATCCAGGGCGAATGGCCGAGGAATGGGCCGCCATCGCCGCCCAGCTTGTAAGAAACCCTCACCGGAGCAGGCTTGATGATCCCGGCCCGCTGTGGCCGTACGAAAGCGGCATAGGCCGTTTCGGTCGTGCGCGTCACGCTGGTCGTCTGCATGAGGCGCTTGCGGCTGAACACATGGGACCGCTTCTTGACGACGTAATGGATCTTCTTGACCGGCGCATGCACCGCAGGCTTGCCGGCGAGTGAGCCGGTCGTGGTCGCGTCCATGCTCTGGCAACCGGAAACCATCGAGATCAATGCAACGGCAGCTATAGACCAGGCATTTTTTCTGCCCTTAGCAACCAGACCCCTCATGACTTTGTTCATCACCTATCCCCTGCCGATAAATGCAAGTCGATTGGACGCGGACATATTTTTCTTTGGTGTCTTCCGCGCCGTGTGAACGGCCAACCGCTATTCACATCATGGCTTAATATTAGGGGATACTTATTAACATTCGCGCAAACGGCATGGTCAGCACAGTATTTCGCGCTTCCATCGGATATGATTAAAATGCAAACATTGTTTGGTTGTATCTAGTGGCCTCTCGAGCCGCAAAACAGGTTCTCGCTCGAGGTTGCGCGGCGTGCCATCAAAAAGGATTTCATTCCGACCGGCTCAGCCTAGTCGCCGTTGAGGACTGTGACTGTTGGCCGCAACGATCCTCACCCAAAAACGGCGGCAGTCGATCGATAGAATTTCAATCATAAAGTTACTTGCTTGAACGACAGCTGTCTCGGGGCATTTCCATTCGACTTATTTGACGGGTGCTTCATCCCAGCCGGGGTTAAAGTGGAATGTCCGGGTTCCGACCCCACCACGGCCGGCGCCAGAGACGGGATAGGCGACGCTGACGATGCGCAGACTGCCCGCCCCCTGCTGCAGCCCATATATGCCTTCGAGGCCGCGATCATAAAGTGCAGCGCCTGGCACCGAGACCGCAACGCCGGCGAGCGAAGCCTGCAAGGCGAACTTCGCTACATTGCGACGCAACGAAATTCTGTTTTCTACGAGATGCCGGACGATGATCACAACCACAAGCAAACCATAGATAGACGCATTGAAGGCAGCAAACCAGTAGAACCCCGTAGCGCTCGAAGCGTGGTCGGCAAGAAGAACTGGCAAAGAAGCGCCGATCGCAAGCACCACGTAGGGAACGATGACGCGGGCAGGCAGGAGGTTTTTCGGACCACTGCCTTTGGGGGTAACGCGAAAGTCGACGAACGACTTGGTCAGATAATCACGAATGGACGACAGCGTGCCCGCCAACACCCACGGCCAACGTGCAAAGAATGAGAACAGCGTTCCTTCCCAACTGATTGTCTTCGCGGTGAGCGGACGCGACAGACCGAAGGCCTTCAGGATCATCACGAGAAGAACCAAGACTGTCGAATTTGGCGCGTAATAACACAGGAACTCGGTATAAGTCACATTAGCGAAATTCTGCCCCGACAGAAGTGCATAGATCGGCATGACATACATGAAAAGCGAGAATATGGCGAACAGCGGATACCAGAGCTGACGAAACAGGAATTGAAACTTCAGCCGCGGCGTCAGCTTCGAAAGATAGATGGGCGAGTATTCGAGCATGATCGTCATCAAGCTCCGCGACCACTGGAATTCTTGCGTGACAAGATCGGCGAAGGTTTGCGGGCCGTCGCCATGAGCGATAGCGTCTGTCGCATGCACGCCGCGCCATCCGGCTGCAATGAACAGCATGGACGTCGAGTGATCTTCGGCCAGTTCCGGACCAAGGCCGCCGATTTGCTTGAGCGCGGCGGTTCGAACGGCATAATGCGAACCGATGCAAAGCGGCGTTCCGTCGCGCGTGTGACCCGACTGCAAGGGGCCATGGAACATCCCTTCCGGAAACAGCCGGCCGCGCGCTGACCAGCTCTCTGCGGCATTGTTGTCGCAAATGCTCGGCGCGGAGACATACCCGACCGCTGGGTCGGCAAAAGCGACCAGAATTTCCCGGAGATAGGTTGGGGTCGGTACGTGGTCGGCATCCATCTGGGCGACGAAATCATACCGCTCATAGCCGTAGTGGTCGTAGAAAAACGCCAGGTTGCCTTCCTTGCAGCGAGTGCGGCGCGGCCACACCTTGCGGTGATAGTCTTGCCGTCCGCGCCGCGTCGAAATCATGACGTTATGGGCACCGCACCAGGCGACCGTTTCCTCGGAGGGGTCCTCGTCGGCCAGCCAGGTGTCATGCGGATAGTCCTGCGCCAGCATCGCCTCGAGGGTTCTAGCAACCACGGACAACGGTTCGGACGGAGCTTTAGTCACCACCATCGCGACACGCGAATGTCCCGAGATGGTGTGAAGTCCGGACGGCTTTTTCATCGCATGCACGTTCAAGAGAAAGTACATCGGCATGAACGTGAGCCAAACAAGGGTGAGCGTCGCCAACAGGTATGGAACGACGTGCTCAACGTGCTCCGGCCGCAGCCACCAGACCCAGAAAACCCCGAACGTGACTGACCAGCAAGCAAGTCCCAACGCCCACACCCGCCGCTGGTTGGCCGACAGAACAGGTACGAGGAAAGGAGCTTTCTCCGACGCGTTGGTCAGAGCCGCCCCACGCCGTCGTGTCGGCCTGGTCTTACCACTGATGGTTCCTACGTCCGCGGAAACACTCATACACGTACCGCCGCACTCTGAACGTCAGCCGAACGACAGCCGACAAGCTTCAAACCCCGCCACAGAATCCGCCTGCGTTCCCTTAGAGTCAACTAAATTAAGTGTTCCTTAACCAACCTTCTTGAGAACTGGTTAACCTAACGCCTTGAATCGAAGCGGGAATTCCGTGAGGCGCTCGCCACCGACCTCCCCTGAAACGGCGAGCCGGCGATCTTTTTGCGTTGGAGAATTCGTCGATGGGGCCGCGAAGGCCTGGTGCGCTCTGGCCCGAAAGCAGCGTTAACCATGTTGCGAAGGGCATGGTTAAGCAACCCTTAATTGCACTTGACTCTTGGTCCCGACCGGCTCTTAAATTAGTCAGGGATGATATATCGGGATATTGACGCGAATTTGTGAGTATCGCGGCGAAATCTCTCTCTGTAGCTCCTCGATGTCGGTGCTTTGAGAGATAATTGTTGGGTAGTTCCTGTGCGAAGATTCGCACGCCCCAATGGTCGCTACGTATCCCACAAATTCCGCCAATAGAGCGATCGGTCTTGGGCAGTCGCATCGAGTTCGATGCGCAGTGGCGACGCTTTGACTTCCGCGGGAAGTTCAGGCGATGGGAGAACAAACATGAAAAACTATGCGGCAAGTGCACTTGCAATCGCGTTCGCTTTGGGCGGAAGCGCAGCGTTCTCGATTCCGGCAGGCGCCGGCTCGGCAGCCGCTACGGATCCCGTTCAGACGAGCAGCGCCGCGTCGGCGTTCGGATCCTATGATCCCTACGGCGACTTCAGCGCCGACAAGACCGCCAGCATCGAGGAGTTGTTCCTGCCTTGGGAAGACGTCGATCTGGCGACCCTGCCCTTGGCCGATGCCTATGCCCTTCAGCGAAACCGGTCGCTCTTGATCACGATCGAGCCTTGGACCTGGTCGAAGGACTGGCGCATCACGCCTAACGAACTGCGCGATGGCATATTGAGCGGCAAATATGACGCCAACATGCAGGCAATCTGCAACCTGGTGGGGGCCATGAAGAGCCCCGTCACCATTCGCTGGGCGCAGGAAATGGAAGACAAGAACGGCCGCTTCACATGGGCCAACTGGGCCCCCAAGGATTGGATCGCCGCCTACAAGCGCGAGGTCGATCTTTGCCGCAAGGCCGCTCCGGCCGCCAAATACATGTGGTCGCCCAAAGGCGAAGAGGGTCTGGAGAAATACTACCCTGGCGACGACTACGTCGACGTCATCGGCCTGTCGGTGTTCGGTCTGCAGACAAAGGACAATAACGAGGCCGGTCGTGACCGTACGTTCGCCGAGACGCTGAAGCCAGGCTATGACCGCGTCGCGGGTTTCAACAAGCCGATCGAAGTGGCGGAACTCGGCTATGTCGGGAAGCAGGAATATGTTTCGCAATGGGCGGCCGATTCCCGCAAGTCCTATTCGGAATTTCCGGCTCTGACGTCGGTCGTCTACTTCAACCAGAAGGAAGTGTGGCCATGGCTGGGCGGCTATGGGCTGCCCGACTGGAGGGTTACCCAGCATGTCCTGCCCTAAGCGTACTGTCTAAGTGCAAGCGTATGAACTGAGCCTAGCGTAAAATTGTTGGGGTGGGGTCGTGAAACGAGTACTGGGGAATTCCATTGGAACAGCATTTGCCTGTTCCATAGCAGTCCTGGCTTTCCAGCTTCCGGCGGGAGCCAAGACAGCGGCGCAAGTCGCAGAACTGGCCAGGCAGGCCGAAGCGGTGCCCGACGAAGGCATCTACCAGATGTATCAGAACCGCTCGTGGCTCTGGGGCCGAAACGGTGCGGGTTATTTTGCCGTGCAGCATCGTCAATTCAGCGCCTGGACTTCAGACAAGGGCAAGCTGGGTTACGGTGACGGGATCTGGTTCATTCCCGGAGGAGGCAAGCTCTGCTTCCGGGCGAAATGGCATGGCGCGGGGGGCGACTCCAATGCCCTCACCTGCTTCGAACATCGCCAGACCGGCCGGGTGCTCTACCAGCGCAAGTTACCGGATGGCGACTGGTACATCTTCAGGAGCTCGCATCGCAACCTGGCGGACGAGTTCATGAAATTGAAATACGGCGACTACGTCACCAAGAAAGAAAACCGAATCAAGGCAATGGAATAGGCATCGCCATTTGCCAGAAGCCGCTGGGCTAAGCCTTGCGCTCCCAGCGGCGGTCTGATGACTGCTGCCAGTAGGTCACGGCATGGCCGGCATCCTTCATCGTCTTCCAATGCACCCGGGCCGCCTCGACCTGGGCGGCGTCATGGCCGTCGAACAGGAATACGGCACGCTCGTAGCCGCTGAGTTCGGGCGGCATCGCGCCGTCGACCAGGAACCTTATCCTGGCCTCGTTGGGATTGCCGTCGCCGGTGGTCAACAGGATAGGCTGTTCACCGGGATAGGCCTCGCGGTCGGTCGCATGCGCCAGGAACGAATCGTCGCGGAAGGTCCACAGATGCTGGTCGAGCGCGTCACGCCGTTCCTCGGTGCCGGTCTGCACCACCGCGCGCCAGCCACGATCAACGCTGCGCTCGAGCAGGCCGGGCAGCGCCTCCTCCAGCGTCGATTCGGTCAGGTGGTAGAACAGCACGTCGGCCATGGATCAAGGTCAGCTTTCGTAGTGATCGCGCACCAGCCGGTCGAGCAGGCGCACGCCGAAGCCTGAACCCCAGGACTGGTTGATCTCGCTCGACGGCGAGCCCATCGCCGTGCCGGCAATGTCGAGATGCGCCCAGGGCGTATCCTTTACGAAGCGCTGCAGGAATTGCGCGGCGATGATGGCGCCGCCATAGCGGCCGCCGATGTTCTTCATGTCGGCGTTCTTGGAATCGATCAGCTTGTCGTATTCGGCGCCGAGCGGCATGCGCCACAACCGTTCCTGCGTCGCCTGCCCCGCCGCCGCCAGCCTCTCCGCCAGTTCGTCATTGTTGGAGAACAGGCCGGCATAGTGCAGGCCGAGCGCAACCATGATGGCGCCGGTCAGCGTCGCCAGATTGACCATGAATTTCGGCTGGAAGCGGTCGTTGCAGTACCACAGCGCGTCGGCGAGCACGAGGCGCCCTTCGGCGTCGGTGTTCAGCACTTCGATGGTCTGGCCCGACATCGAGGTGACGATGTCGCCGGGACGCTGGGCATGGCCGTCGACGGCGTTCTCGACGAGGCCGATGATGCCGACGACATTGGCCTTTGCCTTGCGCGCGGCCAGGGCATGCATCAACCCGGTGACGGCGGCGGCGCCGCCCATGTCACCCTTCATGTCCTCCATGCCCGAAGCCGGCTTTATCGAATTGCCGCCGGTGTCGAAGGTGACGCCCTTGCCGACGAAGGCAATCGGGCTGTCCTTGGGCTTGCCGCCGTTCCACTGCATGATCGCCATGCGGGCTCCGCGAGGCGAGCCTTGGGCTACGCCGAGCAGCGAGCCCATGCCGAGCTTCTTCATCTCCTTCTCGGCCAGGATCTCGACCTTGACGCCGAGCGCCTCGAGTTCCTTGGCCTGGGCGGCGAACTCGACCGGTCCCAGCACGTTTGCCGGTTCGTTGACCAGGTCGCGCGCCAGAAGCACGCCGTCGACCACCGCCTTGGTCTCGGCGAAAGCCTTCTTGGCGCCCGCGGGGTCGGCGGTGTGGATGGTGACCTTGACCGGCTTTTTCGGATCGGCCTTTGCGTCATCCTTGTCCTTCCTGGTCTTGTACTTGTCGAAGGAGTAGCTGCGCAGGAGAATGCCCGCAGCAAGGTTGGCGGCGTCCATGCCATCAGCCGAGGCGCCGACCAGGTCGAGCACCACGGCGACGTCGGTTGCCTTGCGCAGCGACGCCGCAATGGTGCCACCGAGTTTCAGCCAGGCATATTCATCGAGCCCCGCCGCCTTGCCGGCGCCGACCGCGACCAGCCGGTCGAGCGACGTTCCTTCCGGTGCCAGAATCTCGACGACGCCGGCGAACTTGCCGCTGAACTCGGCCACCGGAAAGGCCCGATCCAGCGTCTTGCCGGGATCGTAGGCCGTGGCCGCATCGCTCAGGCCACCGTCATCCGCCGACAGCACGAAGACGGTGCCCTTCCTGTTCGCCGCTGTCTGAGGCGCGGCGAATTTTGCAAAGGCGATCAACGGTCTCGGGTTCATCATGTCCTGCTTTCGGGGATTGCGCGATTGTGCGCGAAGCGGTTTTAAGTGATCCGCGACATTTGGTCGTTTTCCGGCATTTGGCAAGACTTTGCCAAAATGACCACCCATATGACACTTGGAATCGATGGCGATTCGTCGCGGCACGGCCCCGCTTTACGCCGCAACATGTTATTAACCATCGATGTTTTCCCTTTCTTATCCATTCCCTCCGACACTCCGGTCCATTGCGGCACGCGACGTCGGACGGGAACCGGTTCGCCTGCCTGATCGAGCCCATCGGAGCCAGTTGTGCGGGCGTCGCCGGACAGCTACCCTTAGCGCGGTGGCATGATGCCGTTCGAGAAAATCGAGTAAAGCCTTCATGAAGGTCGTTGAACGCTACATCATGCGCCGCGCTTTCGTGGTCTTCCTGGCAGCGCTGGTCTGGACGCTGGCCATCGTGTGGACCACGCAGGTGCTGGCCAAGATCGATCTGGTCACCGACAGCGGCCAGTCGTCGCTGACCTTCTTCGAGGTCGCCGCCCTCATTCTTCCGTCGATCATTCCGATCGTCGTGCCTTTCGCGCTGGTGGTGGCGGTCGCCCAGACACTCAGTGTCATGAATTCGGATTCCGAACTCGCCGTCGTCAACGCCGCCGGCGCCTCGCGCTGGACGATCGCGCGGCCAATCATGCTTCTGGCCCTCGCCGCCAGTGTTTTTTCCTTTGCCGTCGACAATGGCATCGATCCCTATGCACGCCAGAAGAACCGGGCTTTGGTGGCGGAGTCGCGCGCCGACCTGTTGTCGCTGATCATCCAGGAAGGCACTTTCCGAAAGATCGAGGACGGGCTGTTCCTGCAGATTGGCGAGCGGCTTCCCGACAACAAGCTGGGCGGCATCTTCGTCGCCGATTCGCGCGAGGAAGGCGTCAATCTCGTCTACTACGCCAAGACCGGCAGCGTCGTCGAACGCGGCGGCGAAAAGGTGCTGATGATGAACGACGGCGTCATCCACCGCAAAACGCTCACCGGCGACCTTAGCGTCATCCGGTTCACTTCCTATGCCTTCGACATGTCGGCCTTCATGGCGGCGGCCTCCTCAGTGACGCTGTTGCCGAAGGACCAGACCACCCAGTACCTGCTCAATCCAAGCCCCAACGACAAGAGTTTTCAGCAAAATCCGCAGGAATACCGGGCCGAGATCGACCAGCGGTTTTCCGAATGGACCTATTCCATGGTTTTCGCGCTGATCGCGCTCGCGGTCGCCGGCGATGCGCGCTCGCATCGCGAGGCGCGCGTCAATCCTTTGATCACGGCGATCACCATATCCCTGTTCGTGCGCTGGCTGGGTTTCTTTGCCGCCAGCAAGGCCGATGAAGTGCCGCAATACGCCTATATGGTCTATGGCGTGCCGATTGTGGCTTCCGCCGTGGCCATCTGGTTCATCGTGTCGAACCGGACCATGGAACTGCCGGTGGCCTGGGCGGACAGGATGACGAACCTGGCCAGCCGCTTCACTGACGGCTGGAATGCCCTCAAACTGCGTTGGTCGAGGCGTGGCACTTCAGGTCAGGGGATCGGCTGATGGGCTGGACACTGGGCCGTTATTTCTTCTTCCGCTATGTGACGATCACGATCTGGTTCTTCCTGGGCCTGCTGGCGCTAGTGTTCCTGATCGATTTCACCGAGCTGTCCGGCCGCACCACCGGCCTGCCCGGTTTCACCTATGGGACGGCGGTGGCCATTTCGGGCCTTCGTATGCCGATGATCATGCTGCAGACGGTGCCGTTTGTCGGCCTGTTCTCGGCAATGGCGACACTGGTTTCGCTCAACCGCCGTTACGAGCTGGTCATCGCGCGGTCCGCCGGCGTTTCCGCCTGGCAATTCCTTTTGCCATGCTGCATCGGAGCGTTGCTGTTCGGCTTTGTCTCGGTCGGGCTCATCAACCCGCTCGCCGCGCATGCCTTCTCCTTGTCCGAGCAGATCGAGACCCAGTTGCGCTCCGGCAAATCAAATACGGTTTCGGCCGATGCCGCACCCTGGATTCGCCAGAAAACCGCCACCGGTGACACCATCATCGGTGCGCGGGCCATCCTCAACCAGGGCCTCGAGATGGCCGATGTCGTCTTCTTCATCCTCGATCCGAAAGGCAATATCGTCGAGCGCACGGACGCCGCCCGCGCCTATCTGCGGGACGGCTACTGGGAATTGCAGGATGTGAAGACCTTCAGGAACGGCACCATCCAGCCCGCGGCCAGCGATCGTGTGCCAACCAATCTGAAGCCCGAATTCGTGCAGGAGCGGCTGGCGCGCCCGGAGACCATTCCGTTCTACGACCTGCCTGGAAAAATCGAGGTTGCCCGTTCCTTCGGCCTCAAGGCAAATGCCTTTGCCATGCAGTTTGATTCGCTGGTGGCGTTGCCGTTCCTTCTCGTCGCCATGACGCTGATTGCGGCAACAGTTTCAATGCGATTTGCGAGAATGGGGCAATCGGCGACGATGATTCTGGGTGGCGTCGTTGCCGGGTTTCTGCTTTATGTCGTTTCGGTGCTGGTGAAGGCATTCGGCGTGGCGGGATTCGTACCGACAGCCATAGCCGCCTGGGTGCCGGTCGTGGTAGCTATGTTCTTCGGGGTGACTTTCCTGCTATACAAGGAAGACGGCTAGTGAGGGAGGCGTTTTTGCCCAGCGACAGGCAGGCCAATTTGGTGCGCCTTTATGCGGCGAGCGCCTTGGCGTGCCTGCTTGCCTGCGCCGTGCCTTTGCCTGCCTTCGCGCAGGAAGTCGGCAAGATGGCGACCAACGTGCCTCCCGGCTCGCAGATGCTGCTGGCGGCCGACACGCTGGAGTACAACAACGACAACCAGACGGTGACCGCTGTCGGTGGCGTGCAGATCGACTATGGCGGCAACCGCCTCGTCGCCCAGAAGGTCATATACGACCGCAACACCAAGCGGATGGTTGCCACCGGCAATGTTGAGATCGTCAACAGCGACGGCACCAAGATCAATTCGCAGCATATCGATATCACCGACGATTTCGCCGACGGTTTCGTCAACGCGCTGCGCGTTGAAACCATCGACAAGGCCTATTTCGCCGCCGAAAGCGCCGAGCGCATGGGCGGCGTGCTGACGACCTTCCACAATGGCGTCTACACCGCCTGCGAGCCGTGCGAGGACAAGCCCGACAAGGCACCGACCTGGCGCGTGAAGGCTAGGAAGATCATCTGGAACGGCGAGAAGAAGACGGTTCGCTTCGAGAATGCGAATTTCGAATTCTTCGGTTTTCCGCTCGCCTACCTGCCCGCGTTCGAGATCGCCGACCCGACGGTGAAGCGCAAGAGCGGCTTCCTGATCCCCAGCATCAACTACAACAGCCACCTGGGCTACAGCGTCAAGATTCCCTATTATTTCGCACTTTCGCCGACTTATGATCTGACGGTGACAGGAAGCGGCTATACCAAGCAGGGTTTCCTCGGAGAGGCCGAGTGGCGCCAGCGTTTCAACAATGGCGAGTACAGTTTCAAGGTCGCGGGGATCCAGCAGCAGAATCCCGACGCCTTCATCGACAGCGCCGGGCGCAACATCGATTCGGGCACGATGGGCGATCCCAACAAGTTCCGCGGCATGATGGGCACGCAAGGGCAGTTCGCCATCAACGAGCGCTGGAATTTCGGCTGGGACGTGCTGCTGCAGACCGACAAGGACTTTTCGAGCACCTACAATATCGACAAGTATAATGCCGGCGTACATCAGTCGGCGGTCTACTTGACGGGACTCAACGGCCGCAACTACTTCGATGTGCGAGCCATGCACTTCGACGTGCAGGAAGATACGCTCAACAGCAATATCTCCGCGCGCAGCAACCAGCAGCCTTGGGTGCTGCCATCGCTCGACTACGCATACATCCCCGATGTAGCGGTCGCCGGCGGCCAGCTGTCGCTCAATGTCAACGCGCGAGTGCTCCATCGCGATGAACTGGATGAGACCTACTTTACCCCTTACGTGCCCGGTTCGGGTACCCAGCGTGTGCGCGGCATCGAAGGCGAATCCGACCGTCTGACCGCCGAGGCCGAGTGGAAGCGGTCATTCGTCACCGACAACGGACTGGTGCTGACTCCGTTGCTGGCCCTGCAGGGCGACGTCGACTACCTCAATGCATCATCGGCCTCGCTCGCCGCCGTCAACCAGATGGCGACAAATTTGGGCGAGCAGGACGATATGCGTTCGTCGTTTGCCCGTTACATGGCAACCGCCGGCCTCGAAATGCGCTGGCCGCTGCTGTTTTCCATGGCCAGCGGATCCAGCCATGTCATCGAGCCTATGGCGCAGGTCTTTATGCGTCCGAACGAACAATATGTCGGCGGCCTCTCCATTCCGAACGAAGACGCCCAGAGCATGGTCTTCGATGCGACCACCCTGTTCGAACGCGACAAGTTCTCCGGTTATGACCGCATCGAGGGCGGCTCGCGTGCCAATGTCGGCTTCCGCTATTCCGGCTCCTACATCAATGGCTGGGGCACCAATGCGATTTTCGGCCAGTCCTATCAGATTGGCGGCGAGAACTCCTTCGCCGCGCCGGATCTGGTCAATGTCGGCGCCTATTCGGGCCTTCAGACCACCAAGTCCGACTATGTCGGTCTGTTCGGCATTAACAGCCCGAATGGATTCGCGGCCTCGGTCAGTGGCCGCTTCGACGAACAGACCTTCGAGATGCGCCGCGCCGAGTTGAGGGCCGCCTATTCGGGCCTTCCGGTGTCGTTGAGCGCCAAATACGCCTTCATCCAGGCTCAGCCGCTCTACGGATTCACCACCGATCGTCATGAGGTCACGCTGGGTGCCTCCACGCATCTGGCCCAGAACTGGCGCGTGTTCGGGACAGGAACGTATGATCTGCAGGAAAGCCTGCTGGTCAAGGATGGAGTCGGCTTCGCCTACAACGATTCCTGCTTCACCTATCTGATGACGTACTCGCAGTCGCGTGACCTGAACACCAGGGAAGTGACACAGAGCATCGGCTTCAACCTGTCGTTCCGCACCCTTGGCGACTTCGGCTCGTCGACCAGCGCAGTCGACACCATCCAATAGCCGGCGAGACATCGTTTCGCCGCATAGGGCTGGCACGGATTCGCGCACCCGGAAGAGGACGAAATTGGGCGGAGCCGGGATAGAATTGGGATGCTAATGATGAGGAAATACCTCTTTTCAGCAGGGTTTGCGCTGCTTGTGGCGGCGACATCCGTGTCGATGACCGTCTTGACGCCACCGGCTTTCGCCAGCGAGATCAAATACGTCGTCAACGACATACCAATCACGTCAGGCGATATCGCGCATCGTGCCGCTTTCCTGAAATTGCAGCGCAAGAAGGGCGACGCCGCCCAGGAAATGATCGACCAGACATTGCGCATGGCGGAGGCCAAGCGACTTGGCATCCGCATCAGCGACGCCCAGGTCGAGGCTGCCTATCAGCGCTTTGCTTCCGGCAACAAGATGCAGCTTAGCCAGCTTGACGGCGTCATGGAAAAATCCGGCGTCAGCAAGGACCATTTCAAGGAATTCATTCGCGCCCAGATGGCTTGGAACCAGGCCTTGAGCGCGCGTTACCATTCCGGCGAAGGCGGCAGCGTGACCGAACAGGATGCGGTCAGGCGCATGCTCGACAAAGGCGGGGCCAAACCGAGCGCCACCGAGTACATGCTGCAGCAGGTCATCTTCGTCGTGCCCGCCGCCGAACGCAGTGCGACGCTGGCCAAGCGCAAGCGCGAGGCCGACGCCATGCGCGCCCGCTTCAATGGCTGCAACACGACGCGCGAATTCGCCAAGGGCCTCCTCGACGTCACCGTTCGCGATCTGGGCCGGGTGCTGGCGCCGCAATTGCCGCCGGACTGGGCCGAGCAGATCAAGGCGACCAAGGTCGGCGCCGCCACGACCACGCGCGAGACCGAGCGCGGCGTCGAATTCATCGGCATCTGCTCATCGCGCGAAGTGTCCGACGACAAAACAGCCCAGATGGTGTTTCAGAGCGAAGGCTCCAGCGACAAGGCCGCCGAGGATCTCAGCAAGAAATATGTCGACGAGCTGAAGGCGAAAGCCCGCATCGTCAAGCGCTGACGTGAAGAGCGCGATGACCGCGCTGGCGCTCAGCATCGGCGATCCATCCGGCATCGGCCCCGAAATCGCCATCGCCGCCTTCTTGGCCCGCGAGGCAGTGGGTCTACCCGCCTTCTATCTTTTGGCAGATCCGACGCTGATCGCCTCGCGGGCAAGCCGGCTGGGTGTATCGGTTCCGAGCGTCGAGACAACGCCGGCGCAAGCGGTGCAGGTTTTCGCCCATAGCCTGCCGATCGTCCCGCTGGCTGCCCAATTCGTCGACAGTCCTGGCCGGCCGGATCCGACCAATGCGGCCGGCACCGTCGAGGCCATCGACCGCGCTGTAGCCGCCTGCCTTGCCGGCGACGCCGCCGCCGTCGTCACCTGCCCGATCGCCAAGAAGCCGCTCTACGACGCCGGGTTCCGCTTTCCCGGTCACACCGAATATCTGGCACACCTGGCGGCCCGGCACACCGGTGTCGACGCAATGCCGGTGATGATGCTCGCAGGGCCTGACCTGCGCACGGTTCCCGTCACCATCCACATCGCTTTGGCCGAGGTGCCGAAGACCTTGACCAGCGAACTGATCATCGCGACCGCGCGCATCACCGCGGCCGACCTCGCCAGCCGCTTCGGCATTGCCAGGCCGAGGCTTGCCATTGCCGGCCTCAATCCACATGCCGGCGAAGGCGGTTCCATGGGCCTGGAGGACGAGCGCATCGTGCGCCCGGCAGTCGACATCCTGCGCGCCGAAGGTATCGATGCTTTCGGCCCGCTGCCGGCCGATACGCTGTTCCACGCCCGGGCGCGGGCAGGCTACGACGTGGTACTGTGCATGTATCACGACCAGGCATTGATCCCGGCCAAGACGCTGGCCTTCGACGAGGCGGTCAATGTCACGCTCGGCCTGCCCTTCATCCGCACCTCGCCAGACCACGGCACTGCCTTCGACATCGCCGGCAAGGGCATTGCGCGGCCCGACAGCCTGATCGCGGCGCTGAAGCTCGCCAGAAAGCTCGCCGACACCGACGCAAAGGCGGTGGCCGCATGAGCGCTATCGTTTTGGGTCCGAACACATGAGCATCGACGGTCTGCCGCCGCTGCGCGACGTCATCGAGCGCCATGGGCTTCAGGCAAAAAAGGCGCTTGGCCAGAATTTCCTGCTCGACCTCAATTTGACCGGCAAGATCGCACGCGCTGCTGGCGACCTCACAAACACCGCAGTGATCGAGGTCGGCCCGGGACCCGGAGGGCTGACAAGGGCGCTGCTTTCCAACGGCGCCCGCCGGGTCGTCGCCATCGAGCGCGATGAACGCTGCCTGGCTGCCCTTGCCGAAGTCTCCGCTCACTATCCCGGCCGGCTGGAGGTGATTTCCGGCGACGCGCTGAAGGCCGACTTCGCCGCCCTCGCCTCCGCGGCTGCCGGAGACAGTGATCCGGTGCGGATCGTGGCCAACCTGCCGTACAACATCGGCACGGAACTGCTCGTCCGGTGGCTGACGGTCGTGGACTGGCCGCCCTTCTACCTGTCGATGACGCTGATGTTCCAGCGTGAGGTGGCCCAGCGCATCGTCGCTGCGCCCGGCAGCGATGCCTATGGCAGGCTTGGCGTGCTGGCCGGCTGGCGCACGCGGGCCAGGATCGCCTTCGACGTGCCACCCCAGGCCTTCACACCACCGCCCAAGGTCACCTCTTCGGTGGTGCATCTGGAGCCGCGCACGACACCCCTGGCCACTGACGTGAAGAAACTCGGCCGCGTCACCGAAGCCGCCTTCGGCCAACGCCGAAAGATGCTGCGACAGAGTGTGAAAAGCCTCGGCGGCGAAGCCTTGCTCGAGCGCGCGGGCATCGATCCGACCCGCCGCGCCGAAACGCTCAGCGTCGAGGAATTCGTGCGACTGACCAATGCGGTGTAGCTCGCTTCTCCCCGTTCTCGGGAAGAAGCAAAAAAGACCTCACACCGTCTTCTCGTCCAGCAATCCCGAGACGAAATCAAAAAGCCCGGGCCGGCGGTCCCGCCGCAATCGTTCGGCTACGACGATGCCGCGCACCTCGGCGAAGGCACGGTCGAGATCGTCATTGACGATGACGAAATCATATTCCTTCCAGTGCTCGATCTCGTTGCGAGCGTTCTTCAGCCGTGTCTCGATCACCGCTTCCTGGTCCTCGGCCCGGCGCTTCAGCCGTGCCTTCAATTCCTTCATCGACGGCGGCAGGATGAAGATCGAGACGATGTCGGCGCGCATCTTCTCCTTCAGTTGCTGCGCACCTTGCCAATCGATGTCGAACAGCATGTCGCGGCCTTGCGCCAGCGCCAGTTCGGCGGGTTCGCGCGGTGTCGCATAGCAATTGCCGTGCACTTCGGCCCACTCGAGCAGCGCGTCGGAATCGCGCAGCCGTTCGAAGTCGCGCATGGTGCGGAAATGGTAGTGAACACCTTCGATCTCCGAGCCACGGCGCGGCCTGGTGGTGACCGAGACCGACAGTTCGAGGCTGGAATCGCTTTCCAGGAGGTTGCGCGCGATCGTCGACTTGCCGGCGCCGGATGGCGACGACAGCACGAGCATCAGCCCCCGGCGGCGGATGCGGGATCCCAAATCCCTGGGAACCATCGGTTCCTTGGCGGCCATCGGCTACTCCAGATTCTGGACCTGTTCACGAAACTGGTCGACCACGGCCTTCAGCTCCAGCCCGATCGCGGTGACTGCTGCGGCGTTCGACTTTGAGCACAGCGTATTCGATTCGCGGTTAAATTCCTGTGCCAGAAAATCAAGCTTGCGGCCGACGGCGCCGCCGCTCTCGAGCAGGGTCCGGCCGGATGCGACATGCGTTTTCAGCCGGTCGATCTCTTCGCGGATATCAGCCTTGGTGGCGAGGAACGCCGCCTCCATGTGCAGCCGGCTCGCATCCAGATTGGCGGACGCATCCATCAGCAGCTTGACCTGCTCGGCGATGCGTTCACGGATCGCCGTGGTCTCGCGAGACGGATCCGCCTCGGCGCGCAAAGTCAGCGCCTCGATGGCGTCGATGTGGCCGGATAGCAGCAAAGCGAGTGCCGCACCCTCGCCCTGCCGTGCCTGTTCCAGCCCTTTCAGTGCCACGTCGAGCGCAGCCATGATGGCGATGTCGAGCGCGGTGCGCGCCTCTTCGGTTTCCACGGTCTCGGGAATGTCGAGCACGCCACGCAGCGACAGCAACCCGTCAGCCGTCGCGGGGGCAACGCCGAATTGTTCCTGCAGCCGCTTCGCCAGCCCGGCAAGGTCCTTTAGAAAGACGTCGTTGACGACGGGTTGCGCCTGCGCGCCGGCGGCGCGGCCGATGGTCAGCGTCGCCTGGAAATTGCCGCGGGCGAAACGCTTCTGCAGCGTTTGCCTGACCGTCGGCTCCAGCCGCTCGAAACCCTGCGGCAGCCGCAGCCGCACCTCGACGCTCTTGCCGTTGACGGACTTGACCTCCCAGGCGATCGAGGTGCCGTCACGCTCGGCGACGGCACGCGCAAATCCGGTCATGCTCTGCAAATTCATGTCGCCTGCACCCCCCTGGCGCATCACCCCAAAGCCAGTTTTCCGGACGGGGCAAGTGCTGCTTGAAAACAACCACGCCGCGGGTGCGTCGCAATCGGACGCCTGGCGTTCTTTCAAATGTCAGGCTGTCGCCTTCCGGGCAACGCCTTTCTTCGTCTTACTGGGCGTCACCCGCATCGCCGCCGGCATCGCCATTGTCGCCACCGGTGCCGTCGCTGCCATCGGCAGGCTTGTCTGTAGCGGGCTTGTCGTCAGCAGGCTTGTCGGCATTGCCGTTGGTATCAGAGGCAGCGGCAGCCTTGGCCGCGTCATCGGCCTGCTTCTTCTGCAATGCACGATAACGGGCGACGTTCTCATTGTGCTCGTCCAGCGTCGCGGCAAAGACGTGACCGCCCGTGCCGTCGGCAACGAAATAGAGATCGTCGGTCTTCGATGGATTGGCCACGGCCTCAAGCGCTGCGCGGCCCGGATTGGCGATGGGCGTCGGCGGCAGGCCGCTGATCACATAGGTGTTGTAGGGCGTCTGCTTCTGAATGTCCGACTGGTAGATCGGGCGGTCCGCTGGCTTCCCCTTGCCACCGAACAGACCATAGATGATGGTCGGATCGGATTGCAGGCGCATGCCCTTGGCCAACCGGTTGAGGAAGACGGCGGCAACGCGCGAACGCTCGTCACCCCTGCCGGTTTCCTTCTCGACGATCGAGGCCAGGGTGACGAAGTCCTCGACATTGGCGAGCGGCAGGTCCGGCGCGCGACGCTGCCAGACCTCGTCGACCAGCTTCTTCTGATCGGCCACCAGCTTGTCGATCATCTGCTGGCGCGTCGCACCGCGCGTGAAGCGCAGCGTGTCGGTGGCAAGGCTGCCCTCGGGGGGCGTTGTCGGCGGCATGTCGCCGCTCAAGGCGGGCTCGCCGGCGATACGCTGCAGCGCCTGCTCAACCGTCAGCCCTTCCGGAATGGTCAGCGAGTACATCACCGACTTGCCGCTCTTAAGAAGCTCCATGATGTCGCGCATGGATGCCCGGGGCTTGATCTCGTATTCGCCGGCCTTGAGCGCGGAATCATTGCCGAAGGCACGCACGCCAAGGCGGAAGACGCGGGCGTCGCTGATCAAGCCGCGGCGCTCAAGCTGGTCGGCGATGTCCGCGACACCAGTGTTCGGCTTGACCAGGAAGGTGTCGCCATTGGCCGAGGGACCGGCTTCGGTGAATTCCTGCTTGCCGAAGTAAAGCGCCGCGCCCGCTGCCAGAACCATCAGCATCACCAAGGAAATGACGAAGTTCATGAACACGACGACCTGGCTGCGCGAAGCGCGCGAGCGCTTCGGCGGCGGCGTTCCGGCTTCCGGCCGCAAGGCCTCGCTGGCTGTCTTCGGCACGATCGGCCCGGTGTTCGCCGGCCGCTGCCCGAATTCTCCGTTGCCCGACGGATTTGTGTTCATTTTGCCCTACCGTTTGATCGCCCAACGAATCCCCTGCGGCAGAGTAGGGGCGAATATGGCAAAATTGACGGCAGACCGAAGCATCGCCCGGCAGCCGGACGATCAGCCATTATAGCGCTGGAACACAAGCGAAGCGTTGGTGCCGCCGAAACCGAAGGAGTTGGACAGCGCCACGTCAATCTGGCGAGCCCGCGGCTTGTTCGGCACCAGGTCGATCGCGGTTTCGCGCTCCGGGTTGTCGAGGTTGATGGTCGCCGGCGCGACATTGTCCCGGATGGCGAGGATCGAAAAGATGGCTTCGGCGGCACCCGCCGCGCCCAAGAGATGGCCGATCGACGACTTGGTCGACGACATCGAAATCTTCGACGCCGCATTGCCGACCAGCCGCTCGACGGCGCCGAGTTCGATCGTGTCGGCCATGGTCGAGGTGCCGTGCGCATTGATGTAGTCGACATCGGCGGGCGTAAGCTTGGCCCGGTTCAACGCAGCCGTCATGCAGCGGAAAGCCCCGTCACCGTCTTCAGCCGGAGCCGTGATATGGTAGGCATCGCCGGTGAGACCGTAGCCGGTCACCTCGGCATAAATCTTCGCACCGCGCGCCTTGGCGTGCTCCAGTTCCTCAAGCACCACGACACCGGCGCCCTCGCCCATGACGAAGCCGTCGCGGTCACGGTCATAGGGCCGCGACGCCGTCTGCGGCGTGTCATTGCGATCGGTCGACAGCGCCCGACAAGCGGCGAAGCCGGCGATAGACAGCCGCGTCACCGGCGCCTCGGCGCCACCGGCGACCATGACGTCGGCATCGCCCCACATGATCAGCCGGGCCGCATCGCCAATGGCGTGCGCGCCGGTCGAACAGGCCGTGACGACGGCATGGTTCGGGCCTTTCAGCCCGTGCCGGATCGAAACCTGGCCGGAGACGAGATTGATGATCTGGCCCGGGATGAAGAAGGGGCTTATGCGGCGCGGGCCGCGTTCCTTGAGGATCATCGCGTTCTCGGCGATGCCCTCGATGCCGCCAATGCCCGAACCGATGAGCACGCCGGTGGCGCATTGCTCTTCGTGGGTCTTGGGTTCCCAGCCGGAATCCTTCAGCGCCTCATCGGCGGCTGCAATCCCGTAAAGGATGAAATCGCCGATCTTGCGCAATTCCTTCGGCTCTAGAACGGCCTCGGGATTGAAGGTGGCATTGCTGCCGTCACCACGCGGAACGACGTGGGCGATCTTGCAAGCAAGATCCTCCACCTCGAACTCGGTGATGCGTTTGGCGGCGCTGCGGCCGGTCAGAAGTTCCTTCCAGCTGTGCTCGAAGCCCATGCCGAACGGCGACAACAACCCTAGGCCCGTGACGACGACACGCCTCATCGCAGGTCCTCCCCGGTGATGACTGCGGAAAGCGTCAGGCCGAAGCCTTGTCGATGTACTTCACCGCATCGCCGACCGTCAGGATGGTCTCGGCTGCGTCGTCGGGAATTTCGACGCCGAATTCTTCTTCGAACGCCATGACGAGTTCGACCGTGTCGAGGCTGTCAGCGCCCAGATCATCGATGAAGCTCGCCTGCTCCGTCACTTTGTCGGCATCGACGCCAAGGTGCTCGATGACGATCTTCTTGACGCGCTCTGCGGTGTCACTCATTTGGGGCATCCTCGTCTTTTGTTTGTCTGTCTTCGTTAGCGGGCAGAATGCCGCTAATCAAGCTGAAAGATGGTCCTGCCGGAAACGCCACGGCCACGGACCGGTTTTTGCCCGAACCGCCGGGTTGCGGGCCGCATTACACGAAAAATGGCTGAGGTCCAAGGCGAAATGGTCTCTTTTCACAGCCCTGCTGTATCCGTCAAATCATCGCCATGCCGCCGTTGACATGGATGGTCTGGCCGGTGACGTAGGCGGCTTCGTTGGAGGCGAGGTAGGCGACAGCGGACGCCACTTCAACACTCGTGCCCATGCGGCGCGTCGGAATCGCCGCCATGATCGCCTCTTTCTGCTTGTCGTTAAGCTTGTCGGTCATCGCCGATTCGATGAAGCCCGGGGCAACGCAGTTGACGGTGATGTTGCGGGTGGCGATCTCCTGCGCCAGCGATTTGGAGAACCCGATCATGCCGGCCTTGGAGGCGCAGTAATTGGTCTGGCCGGGATTGCCGGTCACGCCGACCACCGAGGTGATGTTGATGATACGGCCATGGCGGCGGCGCATCATCGGATGGGTGAGTTCGCGGGTCAGCCGGAAAACGGCGGTCAGGTTGACCTCCATCACCGTGTCCCAGTCTGCGTCCGACATGCGCACGAACAGGCCGTCCTTGGTGATGCCGGCATTGTTGACCAGGATATCGACGCCTTCGAGCTCGGCCTCCGCCTTCTGGCCAAGCGCCTTGACCTCGTCGCGGTTCGACAGATTGGCCGGGAACAGTTTGACCCGGTCGCCGAGTTCGCCTGCCAAGGTCTCCAGTTTCTCGATGCGGGTGCCGTGCAGGCCGACAATGGCGCCTTGCGCATGCAGCACGCGGGCAATCGCCTCGCCGATGCCTCCCGATGCGCCGGTGACGAGCGCCTTGCGGCCGGTCAGTTCGAACATGTTTTGTCTCCTGATCTGAGAGAACAGCCTTCACACGGAAGGGGTCAAATCGCCAGTAGATTATGCAAGCGCGGCCAGCGCTGTCTCGACATCGGTCGATGTGCCGACCGACGCGGTAGCGATGTCGCGGTTGATGCGCCGCGCCAGGCCCGACAGCACCTTGCCGGCGCCGACCTCGTAAAGCGTTACAACGCCGTTGGCGCCGAACCATTCCACCGTTTCGCGCCAGCGCACGCGGCCGGTTATCTGCTCGACCAGGCGCCGCGCGATCTCGTCGGGATCACCGGTCGGAGTCACGGTGATGTTGGACAGCACGGGCACCGCCGGCGCATGCTTGGTTATCCCGGCGAGCGCGTCGCGCATGACATTGGCCGCCGGCGCCATCAGCGCCGAATGGAAGGGCGCCGAGACCTGCAGCATCAGCGCCCGCTTGGCGCCCTTTTCGGTGCACAGTTTCGCCGCCAACTCGACCGCGGCCTTGGCGCCGGAAATCACCAGCTGGCCGCCACCATTGTCGTTGGCGATCTGGCAGACCTTGCCGGCCCCTTGCGCGGCCTCGGTGCAAGCGGCTTCGACGTCCGCCTGCTCCAGCCCGATGATGGCCGCCATCGCGCCCTCGCCCGCCGGCACCGCCGCCTGCATGGCGTTGCCGCGAATGCGCAGCAGCCGTGCGGCATCGGCAACGGAAACAAAACCCGCGGCGGCAAGGGCCGAATATTCGCCCAGCGAATGGCCAGCGACATAGGCGACCTTGTCCTTCAGCGAGAAGCCGCCCGCTTCCAGCGCCCTGATCGCCGCCAGTGACACCGCCATCAGCGCCGGCTGCGCGTTGGCCGTCAGCGTCAAGGTCTCTTCAGGACCTTCCCAGATCAGCTTCGACAGGTTTTCGCCGAGCGCGTCGTCGACTTCCTGAAAGACCCTGCGTGCCTCGGGAAAGGCATCGGCGAGATCCTTGCCCATGCCGACAGCCTGGCTGCCTTGTCCCGGAAAGGTGAATGCAATGGCCATGCGAGGGCTCCAAGACTGGTTTGCTTGCCTATAACACGCGTTTTTCTTGCCTGTGGCGCAAGGCAGGCTGCCAAGTCAAGCCCGGTTCAATGCGGTCCCAGGACTGCACCGTGTGCCGAGTGCCTGTTCCGAAAGGGCTTTTTTGGCGATCACACCTGATGAAAACCGCTCACGAATCGTTCGCTGGCTCTTCTTATTTCCGCCACAGGCGCTAGCTTTGCGTGACAATTATATGACAATCGAGTGACTTGGGTTGTCGCTGGGTGGGAAGTCAAAGTGGCAAAGAGTTCGAAACGCGCCGCTAAAGCCGCGCCTCAGTTCCTGGAAGACGATCCGTCCACCGGCTATCTGCCGGGCCGGAGATGGCCGGTCGTCCGTTACGGATTGGTCAGCCTGGCGATCTCGGCCATCCTGGTGTTTGCCATCGAATTGATCGTGCGCGGCGACCTCGCCGGCACGGTCTCCTTCTTCCTGCAGCCGCTCAAGCCGGGCTGGACGACCATCGTCGTGTTCGCGCTGATGCTGATCGGCCTCGACGCCGTGCTTGGCCGCAGCCATCAGAGCCTGATGATCGTCGCTCCATTGACTCTGTCGCTGGCCTTTGTCGGCCACCAGAAATCGCATTATCTCGGCGATCCACTCTACCCCACGGATTTCCTCTACTCCCGCCAGATCTTCGCGCTGCTGCCGCTCCTGGTGCGCGACCGGCCGATGACCGCGCTCGCCATGGTCGTCGGCATCGTCGCCGGCCTGTCGCTGCTCGTCTATGGCTGGCGGCTGTGGCACCGCAAGGTTCCAGCACTCAGCCGCAAGGGCCGCCTTGCCCGGCTGACGCTGGCGGTGCCGCTGCTCGCCTTCTTCGTCTCGATCATGGACTACGCCACCTTCTCCTGGACCAGGGACCGGCTGCAGATCATCCCGATCATGTGGGACCAGAAGGAAAACTATGCCTCCAACGGCTTTGCGCTCGCCTTCGCGCTCAACGTGCCGATGGCCCATGTCTCGGCACCGCCCGGCTACTCGGACAAGGCAATCGCGGCGATCGACCGGCCGCAGATGACCGCCTCGGTACCCGATGAAAAACCCGACATCATTGTCGTCATGAGCGAATCCTTCTGGGATCCGACCAAGCTGCCCGGTGTCACCATTACGCCGGATCCTATTCCCACCGTGCGGGCATTGCGTTCCGGTTCGATGTTCTCGCCTGAATTCGGCGGCATGACCGCCAATATTGAATTCGAGGCGCTGACCGGCTTTTCCAACGCTTTCCTGCCGGCCGGCAGCATCCCCTACCAGCAATATGTGCGCACGCCGACACCTTCGATTGCGACCTTCCTCAAGAGCGAGGGCTATAGGGCGCGTGCCATCCATCCCGGCACCAACTGGTTCTGGAACCGTGGCGCGGTCTATGCCGATTTCGGTTTCAATGATTTCAAGTCGGAAGAGACGCTGCCGCCCATGGAAAAGCGCGGACCGCTGGCATCGGATGCGGCAATGACGGACGAGATCATCCGCGAAGCCGACGCCAGCGACGAGCCGGTCTTCTTCTTCGCGGTCAGCCTGCAGAACCATGGCCCCTATGAACCGAACCGCTATGACAACCCGACCCACACGGTGCAGGCGCCCATCAGCCAATGGGCGCGCGCCTCGCTGCTGAGCTACGCTGAGGGGTCAGCCGACGCCGACCACGGCCTTGAACGGCTGATCGAGTGGGCCAAGAAGCGCGAGCGGCCGACGATTGTCGCCTTCTTCGGCGACCATCTGCCACCGCTGGGGCCGGTCTATGTCGAAACCGGTTTCCTGAAGGACAATGTTGCGCCTCGCAAGGAGCCGACGCCGGAAGCCGCGCTTGAACATCACCAGACGCCGCTGATCATCTGGTCGAACCGCTCCGGTCCGGTCGAGAATCTGGGCGCGGTGAGCCCGGCATTCCTGCCCTATCATATCCTCACCGCCGCGGGCATCACCCACCCCTACTACACAGGCTTCCTAGGCGAGGTGCGGGAGCACTACCGCGTTGTCGACCGCAACCTGCTGCTGACCCCGGCTGGCGAGGCGACACCCGATTGGTCGCGGCAAAAGGAGATCGACCCGACGATCAACGATTTCCGGCTGATCCAGTACGACATGATGTTCGGCAAGCGCGGTGCGGCGCCCGACTTCTTCCCCGAAACGGTCGACAAGGTTGTCGCCCATACGAGCTGACGGGTTCAATTCGTCAATTGCAGCTTCGAGAATTTGTTGGCGATCTGCTGAAAAACGTTCGGCAGTTTTGCCGGATCGTTGACGGCATAATAGCCGCTCGGGTCGGAAGCGCAGGCGCTGTAAAGCGTGCGGTTGGCGGCGGTGTCGGACTGCAGCACCATTGTGTAGATCTGCACGCCCTCGTTCTTCAACTGCGTGCACACGCTCTTGGTCCAGCCGTCGACATTGCGCGCCGCCGTCGTCTGGTTGTCCGAGCCGAAACGGCCACCAGCCAGGTAGCCATAGGATGTGTAGTCGGACTTGGTCGGCTGATTGCTGGCGCCATAGACGACATTCTCGCCATCGGTAAGCAGCATGACGATCTTGCTGACGCCTGGCGTCTTGAATGGCGCCCCGTCGGTATAGGGTGCGCCGGGTGACAGCACCCGCATGCCCCACGACAGACCCTCAGAGACGTTGGTGCCGGAACCGTTCCATTCCGTCATCTGGCTCGCCGCCTTGCGCAATTTGTCGAAATCGTCGGTCAAGGGAACGACGGGCGTCGGGCAGGAACGGTTGGCGCCAACGGTGATCGCGCTGCCGGTCTCGGTGACGATCTTGTTCGTCGACGCGACATATTTGGCGACCTTTTCCAGGTCAGCGCCCAACAGTGCGTTGACCACGCTGCCAAGCAGGCCGCTGAGGTCGATGCCCAGTATGTTGACGCCCGGCTCGGCGAGTTTGACCTTGTCGATGGTGTCGTCGAGGTATGAATTGTTGTAGCCGGTGGCCGAGTTGCCGTAGGAGCCTGACGGTTTGGTGGCAGGCTCTGGATCGTCGGGAGCGAAGTAAGGCACGAACAGCGTGTCGGGTTTGTTCGGATCCGGAGGCGTATCAGAGATGTTGTAGGTGCCGGGGCGAGCCTCGACGCAGCCTTTCCATCCGGTATCTTTCCACCCGCCCTTCAGCCCCAACTGGTTGAACAGCGCCATATGGTTCAGCCGCTTGCCGTCAATGACGGGGAAATTGATGCCATTGGTCGAGGACTTGCCGTCCATGTCGATCCAGGACGGGTCGAACCCGTCGCCATTGACATTGACCGCCGTGACGAAGGGAACCAGCGAGGCACGCACTTGGCGCGTCGGCGATTTTGTCGCCTCGAGCGTGTCCAGCAGTGACTTCGTCGCTGTTCTCAACGCCGTCATGCGGGCGCCGGCCATCGAGCCGGTATTGTCCAGCACCAGCACGACTTCGAGCTGATTGTTCGATTCGACAGCCGAGGCATCGACGACAATGTGCTTGTTCTGGCCAAACAGGAAGGCGAAGTTCAAATTGACGTCCGCCGAGGCGACAGCTTTCGTCTTGATGTAGTTGACGCCTTTGTCGACGGTCAGCGTCGCCTGCGCATTGCCGAGTTCGCCATGCCCGGCAATGTTGGCCTGAAAATAGCGGTTGAATGCGTCGGTGCGGGTGATGTCGAGATCGCCAAGATGCGAGGAGGCAAGATTTGCGGAGTCGAGCGCATTCTGCAGGTTGCTCTTGGCTCGCATGATGGTGGATACGTCGACCGCGAAGGCCACGGCCGACAGGATGGCCGGCAGTCCGAGCCCCATCAGAAGCGCGAAATTGCCGCTCTTGGAGCGCCAGAATCTGTTGAGAATCATCCTTACCCCCGGAAATGCTCACCGCTTGATCTGCGCGGGTTGCCCGGGCTTTTGCGCCATCCATGATGAACCGACCGTTGACGGCGGGAGCGCAACCCGGCACAACCTGAAATTGTGGTTAAGGGCCGGTTGCCGGGAAATCACAGCCTTGTGGCGTCGCCGCTTGATTTTCCGGCGGCCTGCGACATCGATAACGCCGCTTGCCCTTGCCTTATCAATGGATTGCTGTATAGACGCCGCCAATCTGCCGGTCCCAGCTGGGGGCTGAACGGAGGGCCGGAGGTTTTATCAAAAGCCTTCGTGTGAAGCCAGAAGTGCTTCCGCCTCCCGTGTCTCCGCTCTCGACCGTCTCGTCATGCTCCTTTCTTCCCCGCCCCTTTAACCGGGACCAGCGGGTCAGAGAAGTTGCAGAGGCTTTTGCCGCCGGGAACCGGGAGAGAAACGAAGAAAGGCACGAAGACATAATGGCTCTTTACGAACATGTGTTTCTTGCCCGGCAGGACCTCTCGCAGCAGCAGGTCGATGCGCTTGTCGAACAGTACAAGGGCGTCATCTCCGCGAATGGCGGGTCCGTCGGCCGGGTCGAGAACTGGGGGCTGAAGTCCCTCACCTACCGGGTCAACAAGAACCGGAAGGCATACTACACGCTCATGGACCTCAACTGCCCGCCGGCAGCGCTCAACGAAATGGAGCGCCAGATGGGTCTGTCCGAGGACGTCCTGCGTTTCCTGACCATCAAGGTCGAGGCGCATGAGGAAGGTCCTTCGGCCATGATGCAGAAGCGCGAAGAGCGCTCCGAGCGCGGCAGCTTCGGCGACCGCGACCGTGGCGACCGTGGCCCGCGTTCGTTCGGCGACCGTGACCGCGGCGACCGTGGCGATCGTCCGCCGCGCAGCTTCGGCGGCGACGCCGGTGCTGATCGTGGTCCGCGCCGTCCGCGCGAAGGCTTTGAAGGGGGTGCAGAATAATGGTCGACATCAACCAGATCCCGACCCGGCGCCCGTTCCATCGTCGCCGCAAGACCTGCCCGTTCTCCGGCGCCAACGCGCCCAAGATCGACTACAAGGACGTGCGTCTGCTGCAGCGCTACATTTCCGAGCGCGGCAAGATCGTGCCGTCGCGCATCACCGCCGTCAGCCAGAAGAAGCAGCGTGAACTCGCCAAGGCAATCAAGCGCGCCCGCTTCCTCGGCCTGCTGCCCTACGTGGTTCGCTAATCCTCTCGAACGGGCGGTTCGCCGCCCGTTCCTTTCGCCGGCCATGACGGGCATGACCGGTTTCAGCCATCAAATCCCGAGTTGAGGTCAAAGCCTCTAACTGCCGCGACAGGCAGGACAGCGACACCGGCGGCAACGCCCCTTTTGCTTCCTGACCTGTTCCAGAGAATTCGGCGCCGGCCTTGTAGACGGACGCCCAACCAAAAGGAACAAAACCATGGAAGTCATTCTTCTCGAACGCGTTTCCCGCCTCGGCCAGATGGGCGATACCGTCAAGGTCAAGGACGGCTTTGCCCGTAATTTCCTGCTGCCGCAGGGCAAGGCGCTGCGCGCCAACGAAGCCAACAAGAAGAAGTTCGAAGGCCAGCGCGCCCAGCTCGAGGCGCGCAATCTCGAGCGCAAGTCGGAAGCCAGCCAGATTGCCGAAAAGCTCGACGGCAAGAGCTTCATCGCCGTTCGCTCCGCCGGTGAAACCGGCCAGCTCTACGGCTCGGTGTCGACACGCGACATCGCCGATCTGGTCACGGCGGAAGGCTTCTCGGTCAACCGCAACCAGATCCTGCTCAACCAGCCGATCAAGACCATCGGTCTCACCAATGTGGCGATCGCGCTGCACCCGGAAGTCGAAGTCACCATCACGCTCAACATCGCCCGCACGGCCGACGAAGCCGAGCGTCAGGCCAAGGGCGAGACGCTGACCACCGCCGAAGCCATCTATGGCGACGACATCAACGACAATGCGCGGCCGGAGAACTTCTTCGATCCTAACGCCGAGTTCGAGGGCGGCGAAGACAACGCCTGATCGCGTACGACAAGCGAGGAGCGGCGCTCCGATCACTTTGTCGTCATCCAGCCTTTCTGGACCAATGCCCGGGCCTCTCGCCCGGGCATTTTTGTACCAAAAAGGAACTTTTCGAACCCCCATATATTGTTGCAGAATTAAGGCAGCCAGTCTGACCGTGAGGGGACATTTGGTTATGAATATTCTGCTGAAGCGCGTTCTCGATCGCCTTGTGCGCACGGGCAATCTCAAGGTCACCGGGCCCAAAGGCTCGACATTCATGTTCGGCGACGGCAGCGGCGAGCCGGTGCACATGCACATCAAGACCCGACATGCCGAACGCGCCATCACCTTCGATCCGATGCTGGCGGTGCCTGAATCCTACATGGACGGCGAACTCGACATTCTCGAAGGCGGCGTGCTCGGACTGATGCGTATTGCCTTCCAGAACATGGGCAGCGGCGGCATCGACGCAACCTGGTCGAAAGCCATCGAGGGCCTGCGCCACGCCTTTCGCCGCCTGCAGCAGATCAACACCACCTCACGCTCGCGCCGCAACGTGCAGCGCCACTACGATCTGTCGGGCAACCTCTATCGGCTCTTCCTCGACGAGGACATGCAGTATTCCTGCGCCTATTTCGAACAGCCCGACATGACGCTCGACGAGGCGCAGGCTGCCAAGAAACGCCATATAGCCGCCAAGCTCAGGCTGAAGCCCGGCCAGACCGTGCTCGACATCGGCTCCGGCTGGGGCGGGCTTGGTCTCTATCTTGCCAAGGCGTTCGACGTCGACGTGCAAGGCGTGACGCTGTCGACCGAACAGCATGGCGTCGCCACCGACCGGGCGCATGCGCAGGGCCTGGAAAACCACGTCCATTTCGAGCTGAAAGACTATCGCGAACTCAACGAACGCTTCGACCGTATCGTTTCGGTCGGCATGTTCGAACATGTCGGTGTGAACCACTTCAGGACCTTCTTCGACAAGGCGGCAACATTGCTGAAGCCAGATGGCGTCATGCTCCTGCATACGATCGGCCGCTCGGGCGTGCCGTGGGCGACCAGCGCCTTCATCCGCAAATATATTTTCCCGGGCGGCTACATACCGGCCATGTCGGAGGTGCTGCCGGCGATCGAGAAGTCGGGCCTCGTGGTCACGGACGTCGAGATCCTGCGGCTCCACTATGCCGACACGCTAAAGCACTGGAGCCAGCGCTTCGCCGCCAACCGCGACAAGGCCAAGGCGATTTACGACGAACGCTTCTGCCGCATGTGGGAATTCTATCTGGCCGCTTCAGAAGCCGCCTTCCGCTGGCAGGATCTGGTCATCTTCCAGTTCCAGATCGCCAAGAAGAACGACACGCTGCCGATGACCCGCGACTATATGGCCAAATGCGAAAAGGCGCTGGAATTGCGCGACATGGGCCGCCGCGAAGCGGCTCCCGTCCAGAAGCCCGCCAAGCCCGCCCGGCGCCGCAAGGTGGCGGATTAGAAACGCCGTTCGCCATTGGCGCTTGCCATTCCCGGCCCCTGCCCCGAAAAAGGCCTCGTGATCGTCGCGAGGCCTTTTTCATGACCTATCTCCTCTATGCCGCCGCGGCCCTGGCCGAGATCGCCGGCTGTTTTTCGGTATGGGCCTGGTGGCGGCTGGAAAGATCGCCGCTATGGCTGGCCCCGGGCTTTGCCTCGCTGCTTGCATTCGCCTGGCTTCTGGCGCTGGTCGACACCAACGCCGCGGGCCGAGCCTATGCCGCCTATGGCGGCATCTACATCGTCGCCTCGCTAGCCTGGCTGTGGCTGGCGGAGGGCGTCCGGCCCGACCGCTGGGACCTTGGTGGCGCGGCGCTCTGCATAGCCGGCGCCTCGATCATCCTGCTCGCACCGCGAGGAGCCTAGCGTGGAACTGCCGGCCTCTCTTCGACAAGCTGTCGATCGTATCCTGGAAAAGGTACCGCTGCCGGTACTGAAGCAGGCGGCAAAGACACTCTCCGACCGCTACCGCGCCGAACTGCGCGACGGCCGTCTGCACATGGCACAGGACATGGCGGTCAAGGCCTATCTGGCGACGCGGCTGCCGGCGACCTATGCCGCGGTCCGCGCCAGCCTCGACACGCTGAACGCGGCCCGGCCGGATTTCATGCCGAAAACCCTGCTCGATGTTGGCGCCGGTCCTGGTACGGTGCTTTGGGCCACCAGTGAACTCTGGCCTGATCTCGAACAGGCCGTTTTGCTGGAAGCGAGTGCGGCGGTGCGCAAGGTCGGCGAGATGCTTGCCGCCAATGCCATCACAGCCCGAACCGTCTGGCAGGCCGGCGACGTCACAACGGACCTTGCCGACCTTCAGCCGGCAGACCTCGTCACCTGCGCCTATGTGCTGGACGAGATCGTGCCGGCATCCCTGCCCAAGATGGTCGACCGGCTATGGCAACTGACGACAGACACATTGCTGATCATCGAGCCGGGCACGCCGGCGGGCTGGCAGCGGATCCTGGCGGTGCGCGCGCAGTTGGTCGCGGCCGGTGCGCATCTGCTGGCGCCTTGTCCGCACGAGACGCCCTGCCCGATCAATCCGCCCGACTGGTGCCACTTTTCCCGCCGCGTTGCCCGCTCGCGCCTGCACCGGCTGGCAAAGGACGCGGAGGTGCCTTGGGAAGACGAGAAGTTCATCTATGTCGCCGCTTCGCGCCAGCCGGCTGCTTCCCATGCCGCGCGGATCATCGCGCCACCGAAATCCGGCTCTGGGAAGGTTCTGCTCAAGCTTTGCGAACCGGATGGCGGCGCCGGCGAACAACTGTTCACCAAACGCGACGGCGATCTGTTCAAGGCGGCGCGGCGCCTGAACTGGGGCGATACGCTGGACGGGAAAAGCACGTAACAGTCAAAATTGTTCTTGCTCTGTTCCAGCGACTCGGATAGCGATTTGCACTTCTCCGAGTCAACCGGAATCGGGACACAGGAACACTGTCCTGTGGACGGTTCGCCGTTCCTGTGAACAACGGGCATCAAGGCTGTTTGGTCGTGCGGTGATGCAGAAAGGTCAGCACGCTTTCGTCTGGTTCTGATATCGAAAGGCCGGGATCGAAATCGGGGATATCATGGCAGAGGCAGCGCGGAAATTCGGCGTGGCGGAGCAACCGCTCTATCGCGAGGCGCCGAACAACATCGAGGCCGAGCAGGCACTGCTCGGCGCCATCCTCGTCAACAACGATGCCTTCTATCGTGTCTCCGACTTCCTCAAGCCTGGCCATTTCTACGAACCCCTGCATCGCAAAATCTTCGAAATCGCGGCCGAGCTCATCCGCATGGGCAAGGTGGCGACGCCGATCACACTTAAGACCTTCCTGCCGGCCGACGAAAAGGTCGGCGACATGACCGTGGCGCAATATATCGTGCGGCTGGCGGTCGAAGCCGTCACCGTCGTCAACGCCACCGATTATGGCCGCGCCATCTACGACCTGGCGACGCGCCGCGCGCTGATCACCGTCGGCGAGGACATGGTCAACATCGCCTATGACGCGCCGGTCGACATGTCGCCTTCCGAGCAGATCGAAGACGCCGAGCGGCGCCTGTTCGAACTCGCCGAAACCGGCCGCTACGATGGCGGCTTCGAGAGCTTCACCGATGCGGTCAAGACCGCGGTCGACATGGCCAACGCCGCCTATATGCGCGACGGCCATCTGTCAGGCCTCGCCACCGGCATGCGCGATCTCGACCGCCGCATGGGCGGCCTGCAGTCATCCGATCTGATCATCATCGCCGGCCGTCCAGGCATGGGCAAGACATCGCTCGCCACCAACATCGCCTTCAACATTGCCGAGATGTATGAGCCGGCGCAGCAGGCCGATGGCTCGTTCAAAGCAGCCAATGGTGGTGTCGTCGGTTTCTTCTCGCTCGAAATGTCTTCGGAACAGCTCGCCACCCGCATCATTTCCGAACAGACGGAAATTTCGTCGTCCAAGATTCGTCGCGGCGAAATCACCGAAATGGACTTCGAAAAGCTGGTCGCCTGTTCGCAGACCATGCAGAAGATTCCGCTGTTCATCGACCAGACCGGCGGTATTTCCATTGCCCAGCTGTCTGCCCGCGCGCGCCGCCTGAAGCGCCAGCGCGGCCTCGACCTGATCGTCATCGACTATATCCAGCTGATGCAGGGTTCTAGCGCCAAGTCCTCGCAGAACCGCGTGCAGGAGATCACCGAGATCACCACAGGCCTGAAGGCGCTGGCCAAGGAACTGGCCGTGCCGATCATCGCGCTGTCGCAGCTGTCGCGTCAGGTCGAAAGCCGCGAGGACAAACGCCCGCAGCTCTCCGACTTGCGTGAATCCGGTTCGATCGAGCAGGACGCCGACGTCGTCATGTTCGTCTATCGTGAGGAGTATTATCTCAAGAACCGCGAGCCGAAGCTTGGCACCGAAGAATACGTCAAGTGGGAAAACGAGATGAACGAGATGCGCGGCAAAGCCGAGGTCATCGTCGCCAAGCAGCGCCACGGCCCGACGGGCTCGGTGACGCTGGCCTTCCACGGCGAATTCACCCGCTTCTCCGATCTGGCGGAAGAGCATCATATTGCGGAGAGGTTTGAGTAGCTTTTTGACTTACCGTCCCGCTCCGTTCCAATCCGCAGCAGCCTGATGGCAAAATCGCGCGTCCAGTTCATCTGCCAGAACTGCGGATCGGTGCATCAGCGCTGGGCCGGCAAATGCGATGCCTGCGGCGAGTGGAATACGCTGGTCGAGGAAGGCACGTCCGGCGGCATCGGCTCGGGGCCGGCCAACACGCGCAACGCCCGCAAGGGCCGCGCGGTGGTGCTGACCACGCTTTCCGGTGATATCGAGGACGCGCCGCGCATCATCTCCGGAATCGGCGAACTCGACCGCGCCACCGGGGGCGGCTTCGTGCGCGGCTCGGCGCTGCTGGTTGGCGGCGATCCCGGCATCGGCAAGTCGACGCTGCTCACGCAGGCCGCAGCGGCTCTCGCTTCGCGAGGCCACCGTATCGTCTATGTCTCGGGCGAAGAAGCCGTCGCGCAGATCAGGCTGAGGGCTCAGCGGCTCGGCGTCGCCGACACGCCGGTGGAGCTGGCGGCCGAGACCAATGTCGAGGACATTCTTGCCACGATCGCCGACGGCAAGCGGCCGGATCTGGTCATTCTCGATTCGATCCAGACGCTGTGGACCGACCTTGCCGATTCGGCGCCGGGCACCGTTACCCAGGTGCGCGCCGCCGCCCAGGCGATGATCCGCTATGCCAAATCCACGGGTGCGGCGATCGTCCTGGTCGGCCATGTCACCAAGGAGGGCCAGATCGCCGGTCCTCGCGTCGTCGAGCACATGGTCGATGCCGTGCTCTACTTCGAGGGCGAAGGCGGCCATCACTACCGCATCCTGCGCACGGTGAAGAACCGCTTTGGGCCGACCGACGAGATCGGCGTCTTCGAAATGTCGGACAAGGGTTTGCGCGAGGTCGCCAATCCATCAGAACTTTTCCTCGGCGAGCGGCATGCGAAATCGCCAGGTGCGGCCGTTTTCGCCGGCATGGAGGGCACGAGGCCGGTTCTGGTCGAGATCCAGGCGCTGGTCGCGCCATCCTCGCTCGGCACGCCGCGCCGGGCGGTGGTCGGCTGGGACGGTGCCCGCCTGTCGATGATCCTGGCGGTGCTGGAAGCGCATTGCGGCGTGCGCTTCGGCAGCCATGACGTCTATCTCAACGTCGCCGGCGGCTATCGAATCTCGGAACCCGCCGCCGATCTGGCGGTAGCGGCCGCGTTGGTTTCCTCGCTGACCGGTCTTGCCCTTCCCGCCGATTGCGTCTATTTCGGCGAAATCAGCCTTTCGGGCGCGGTGAGGCCGGTTGCGCATGCGCAGCAGCGCCTCAAGGAAGCCGAAAAGCTGGGTTTTGGTAGCGCGGTTCTGCCCTTGGGCAGCGAGGAACTTGCCGGAGGGATCGGGGCCGGCGCTTTCCAGCCCACCGAGCTTGCCGAGCTCGTGGCGCGCATAGCCGGCTCACGGCGCAGCCGCGCCGACGATGAAGAGTGACGCGGCTCGTCGAGCCGTGAAAAACAGATCGGAGTGGGGCGAAAAACATGCCGATTACGCTGCTTGACGGAATCCTGGTCGGCTTCACCCTGGTCTCGGCGATGCTCGCCATGGTTCGCGGCTTTTCGCGCGAGGTCCTGTCGGTCGTCTCCTGGGCGGCGGCGGCGGCGGCGGCGTTCTTCTTCTACAAGCCGGTCCTGCCCTACCTGAAGCCCTATATCGACAATGAGAAGATCGCCATGGCGGCCTCCGCCGGCGTCGTCTTCGTCATCGCGCTGATCGTCGTTTCGGTCATCACCATGAAGCTCGCCGACTGGATCATCGATTCGCGGATCGGCGCGCTCGACCGCACGCTCGGTTTCCTCTACGGCGCCGCGCGTGGCATCCTGGTTGTCGCCGTCGCCCTGCTGTTCTTCAACTGGCTCGCTGGCGCCAAGGCCCCCACCTGGGTGACGGATGCCAAGTCGCGGCCCTTGCTGGAATCGATAGGCGCCAAGATCGAGAACCTGCTGCCCGCCGACACCGAAAACGCAATACTCAAGAAATTCAGCCCGAAAACCGGCGCCGAGACACCGGCTGCCCCGGATGCGCCGGCGACGGACGTGCCGGCCACAGGCGACGATGCCAACGCACCGGCGCCGGACGACAATGACGCCGCGCCCGCGGACAATACGGCCAAGCCCGCTCCGGCTGCTCCCGCCGCACCCGCACCGGCGAACTGACGGGCCTGACTGACGATAGTGTGAATGGCTGTACGACGCGCGTTGCTTTCGACGCCGACCCGCACTATATGGCGATTTTAGCGGAGCTTAAGATGGCAGACGCAGACGACGTGCTTTCCGCCGAGGCCGACGACCATTTCCATGACGAATGCGGCGTGTTCGGCATTTTTGGCCGGCAGGACGCAGCGGCCATCGTCACACTCGGCCTGCATGCGCTGCAGCATCGCGGCCAGGAAGCGGCCGGCATCGTTTCCTACGACGGCACCCAGTTCCATGTCGAACGTCATGTCGGCCTGATCGGCGACACCTTCACCAAGCAGCGTGTTATCGACAGCCTGCAAGGCAACCGCGCCATCGGCCATACGCGCTACGCCACGACCGGCGGCGCCGGCATGCGCAACATCCAGCCTTTCTTCGCCGAACTGGCCGATGGCGGCTTTGCCGTCGCCCACAACGGCAATCTGACCAACGCCATGACGGTGCAGCGCGCGCTACAGAAACAGGGCGCGATCTTCTCCTCCACCTCCGACACCGAGACGCTCCTGCACCTGGTTGCGACCAGCAAGGAACGCGACCTCAACTCGCGCTTCATCGACGCGGTGCGGCAGGTCGAGGGCGCCTTCTCGCTGGTGGCGATGACGGCCAAGAAGATGATCGGCTGCCGCGATCCGCTCGGCATCCGCCCGCTGGTGCTGGGCGACCTCGACGGTGCCTGGATCCTCGCTTCGGAAACCTGCGCGCTCGACATTATCGGCGCGCGTTTCGTGCGCGACCTGAAACCCGGCGAGATGGTCGTCGTCACCTCCAAGGGTATTGAAAGCCTGTTCCCGTTCGAGCCGCAGAAGACCCGCTTCTGCATCTTCGAATATGTCTATTTTGCCCGGCCGGATTCGTCGGTCGAAGGCCGCAACGTCTACGAGGTGCGCAAGCGCATCGGCGCCGAGCTGGCGCAGGAAAACCCGGTCGAGGCCGACATCGTCGTTCCGGTGCCGGATTCCGGCACGCCGGCGGCGATCGGTTTTTCGCAAGCCGCAGGCATTCCCTTCGAGCTCGGCATCATCCGCAACCATTATGTCGGCCGTACCTTCATCCAGCCCGGCGATTCGATCCGCCATATGGGCGTCAAGCTGAAGCACAACGCCAACCGCCGCATGATCGAAGGCAAGCGCGTGGTGCTGGTCGATGATTCGATCGTGCGCGGCACCACCAGCCAGAAGATCGTGCAGATGGTGCGCGATGCCGGCGCCAAGGAAGTGCACATGCGGATCGCCTCGCCGCCAACCAGTGCGTCGTGCTTCTATGGCGTCGACACGCCGGAGAAGTCGAAGCTGCTGGCTTCGCGCATGTCGGTGGAAGAGATGGCCGAGTTCATCCGTGTCGATTCGCTCGGCTTCCTCTCGATCGACGGGCTTTACCGCGCCGTCGGCGAGGCCGGCCGCGACAACGACCAGCCGCAATTCTGCGACGCCTGCTTCACCGGCCAGTATCCGACGCGCCTGCTCGACTTCGAAGGCCACGACAATGTGCGCACCCTGTCGCTGCTGGCGAATAACGGGGCGTAAGCTAGACCACCTCACGGAACTTCTCGCATGACCCTCGACCTTACCGGCCGCGTCGCGGTCGTCACCGGCGCCTCGCGCGGTATCGGCTATTTCATCGCCAGGGAATTGGCCGCCGCCGGTGCGCATGTCATCGCGGTTGCGCGCACCGTCGGTGGATTGGAAGAACTCGACGACCAGATCAAGGCGGCCGGCGGCCAGGCGACGCTGGTGCCGCTCGATCTCGCCGACATGGCCGGTATCGACCGGCTGGGCGGCGCCATCCACGAGCGCTGGGGCAAGCTCGACATTCTCGTCGCCAATGCCGGCGTGCTCGGCGTCATCTCGCCGATCGGCCATGTCGAGGCAAAGACCTTCGAGAAGGTGATGACGATCAATGTCACTTCGACCTGGCGGCTGATCCGCTCGGTCGACCCGCTGCTGCGGCTTTCGGATGCCGGCCGGGCCATTTTGCTCTCCTCCAACGCAGCGCACTCGGCACGCGCGTTCTGGGCGCCTTACGCGGCATCGAAGGCTGCCGTCGAGACGATGATGCGCTCCTGGGCGCATGAGACGCAAAGCCTGCCGCTGCGGGTCAATGCCGCCGACCCCGGCGCCACCCGCACAGCCATGCGGGCCCAGGCCGTGCCCGGCGAGGATCCGGAGACGCTGCCGCACCCCTCGGGGATCGCCAAGCGCATCGTGCCGCTGGCCAGCCCCGAGCTGAAAGAGACCGGGCTGATCTTCCAGGCCAAGCACAATCGCTTCGTCGCTTACAGGCAGCCGGAATAACTGCGTCCTTTTTTGGCGGAAGAATTCGGGCACTCCCGACGTTCTTCGAATGTTTTGCGAGAGACTGAGCCGATTGAGCCTCAAAATCTCGATGCGACTCGGCCGTATCGTCACGCGGCTGTGATCTGAGGGGGAAAGGTCGCGTCGCGGTCATGCTTTCGTCATTTCCATAGAGTTGGTAGGATCGTATAGACTCCCACAACAACGAGCCCGAGCTGGGCAGAACAAGGACATCCCCATGGCTACGACTGCAGCGTTGGTCTGGTATCTGGTAATCGCCGGCCCGCAGGGCGGCATGGTGGTGCTGCCCAGCACCTTCGACAAGCGCGAACAGTGCACCGCCGCCATCACCGAATATCAGAAGCAGCCGACACCCGCGGGCTGGTCGGTGCAGTGCGTGCCGAGCGCCTCGCCCTTCACCGACGAGGGTGATGCCGAAGAGCCGGCGGCGCAGTAAACATCGGATACAACAAGGCCCGCAGCCGCTGCGGGCCTTGTGATTTTCAGCGCCCGGCGCTCACCGTCAACTCCGGCTTCTGGTTGATGGTCTGGAACACCACGCAATAGCGCTCGGTCAGCTTCAGCAGCGAATCGATGCGCTCCTGCGGTTCATCCGTGTCGAGAGCGAAATTGAGCCGGATGGCGCGAAAACCGACCGGCGCATCCTTGGCGACACCGAGCGTGCCACGAAAATCGAGATCGCCTTCGGCTTCCACCGTGGCGGCGCCAAGTTTGAATTCGAGCGCAGTCGCCACTGCCTTCAGCGTCACCCCGGCGCACGCCACCAGTGCTTCCAGCAGCATGTCGCCGGAGCAGAGCTCGAGCCCCGAGCCGCCGGTTGCCGGATGCAGGCCGGCGATGGCGATCGCCCTGCCCGTCTCCACCTTGCAGGCCACCGACTGGTCGTCGATCGAGCCCCGCGCCTTCAGCGTGATCAGCGCCTGCGAAGCATCGTCGCGATAGGCCTGTTTCAGCGGCGCCTGCATGGCCTTCAGTTCCGTGGCGTCCATGTCCGTTGCCTCTTCGTTTTTGGCGGCCAGCGCGCAGCGTGGCTTTGTCCGATATAAGTGCCGATCATGTCCTGGAAGCAAGACCGCCATCTCCTGCCCCAACGCAAGCCCAGGGCTGGCGTAGCGCTGTACCAACTTTCGACCGTATAGCTTTAGTGAGCGCCTGACCTTCCAAGCCCCTTGCGTCGCCTCGCAGCATCTCTGCCGCTTTCTGTAACTTTGGTCCCCGCCTATGGCCGATGTCGCCATTCTCGAAACACGCGAAAGGGTTCTCGCCGGCATCCTGCTGACCGGTGCTGCCTATCTCTTGTTTTCGACGCAGGACGCTTCGATCAAACTGCTGGTCACCGGCATGACGGTCTGGCAGATCATGTTCTTCCGCAGCGTCACCATTCTAAGCGCCTGCGCGGCGATCGGCGGGCGACAGCTGTTTGCCGACACGGTGCGCTCGCCGATCGTGCGGCCCATGCTGGTGCGCAGCGCTTTCACGCTGGCTGCTTGGCTTTGCTACTACAATGCCGCGCGCAGCCTGCAGCTTGCCGAACTGACCACTGTCTATTACGCGGCCCCGATCATCGTCACCGTGCTTTCGGTATTCCTGCTCGGCGAAAAGGTGCCGATGCTGCGCTGGCTGGCGGTTCTGATCGGCTTTGCCGGCGTCTTCGTCGCTTGCGACCCCACCCATCTTGGCCTGTCCGTACCGGTGCTGCTGGTGCTGGCGGCCGCTCTTTTGTGGGCCATCGCCATCGTGCTCCTGCGCAAGACCGCACTTGCCGAACGCTCGATGATCCAGCTGCTCCTCAACAATTTCTATTTCCTGGTGTTTTCGGCGGTGCCGGCATTGTTGTGGTGGCATACGCCTGACCTGACACAATTGCTGCTTCTTGCCAGCGTTGGCGCGCTCGGCGGCCTGGCGCAATATCTTCTCTTCGAAGGCATGAAGCGCACGCCGGCATCTATCCTGGCGCCGCTCGAATACAGCTCGTTGTTATGGGCGTTCGCGCTCGGTTTTGCGATCTGGGGCGACGTGCCGCGCCGCGAGGTCTTCCTTGGTGCCGCCCTTATCGTCGCCGCCGGACTGCTGATCGTTGGCGGCGAACATTTTCGCAAGCGGCTGTGATGTGGATGGCGCTCACTGCTGACACTACGATGTCAGGACCGGACAGCGTAGGGTTCCGGTATGACTGACGTTGCAACCACCACAGCCGATACCACCGAACGCACGCTTGGCATCATCCTTGTGTCGTCATCGGCGGCGGTATTCGGCCTGACCGGTGTGCTGACCAAGTCGATCCATGCCGATCCGCTGACGATCACCTGTTGGCGCGGCTTTGTCGGCTCGATCCTGATCAGCCTCTATGTGCTGTGGCGCCGCCACCGCTCGGGCAACCGCGACACGCTGCGGCTTGGCTGGCGCGGCTGGCTGCTGGCGGTTGAGGGGGCGCTGGCCAGCATCGCCTTCATCTCGGCGTTCAAATTCACTTTCGTTGCCAACGTCACCGTTATCTATGCAACCGCACCATTCCTCACCGCGCTGCTGGCCTGGGTTCTGACGCGTGAACCCTTCCGCATGCAGACAATGATCGCCGCAGCCGTCTCGCTCTGCGGCGTGGCGATCATGGTCTGGTCCAGCTTCGGCACCGGCAATCTGTTCGGCGACGGACTGGCGCTGCTGATGACCGTCGGCAGCGCTCTCTACATGATCATGGTGCGGGCCTTCCGCGACACACCCGTTGTCTGGGCTGGCGCGGTATCGGCCTTCCTGTTGTTCGTGCTCGGCTGGTTCGTTACCGATCCGCTGGCGGTTTCGCCAAGGGATGCCGCTCTGCTCGTCACCTTTGGCGCGTCCTTCGCGCTGTCGTCGATCCTGTGGACGGAAGGCGCACGGCTCATCCCGGCCGCCGAATCCGGGCTACTCGGCTCGGCCGAAGTGCCGTTCGCAATCTTGTTTGCCTTCCTGTTCCTGGGCGAGATTGCGCCAGAAGCAAGCGTCGGCGGCGGCGCCATCGTGCTGTGCGCGGTGTTCGCCCATGCCGGCCGCGACTGGCTGGCGGCCCGCTCGCAACAGGCAGCGTCAAATATTTCTTAGAAAAGTGACACAGTCACGGAACCATCATCAGGGTCAGGCATTATTCGTGCGACGGGCCACCCCCAAGTCCCCCCCCCCAAACCCCTCGGCCCGTCCTACTCCCAAGCCGACCGCAAGGTCGGCTTTTTCTTTGGCAATAGGCCCGACTGCAAGGTCGGCTGTTCCTTTGCAAATACGCTGGCGACGGGGCTTCGCGCCTTGCCAAATCAGCCAGGCGGCCCGGACAGGGCGAGGTTGCCGCTGAGCAGCGCCGCCAGATCGCCCGCAGGACCGTCGGCGCCGGGGCGCAGCCGGATGGCGAACTCAGCCACCGGAACCGGTGGCAGGCCAAGCTCGCGTGGCGCCTCGACAATACCGGAATGGGCAAAGCGCAGGGTTCGCAAGGTCAGCGCAACGCCGGCGTTCACCGCCGTGCGCAGGCCGGCCAGGCTGGCACTGCCGGCGGCGATGCGATAGCGGCGGCCGGCGGCATCGAGCGCTGCGAGCGCGGCCTCACGAAACCCGCAATAGGGATCGAGCAGCGCCATCGGCAATTCTTCCTGACGCGAGGCCAGTCCCTTCTGTGAACACAGCCATATCATCGGCTCGCGCAGGACACCGACTTCGTCCGGCGCTGCGGTCTGGCGCATGACGATCGCCAGGTCGAGGCTGCCGGCCTGCAGCGCCTGCGCCAGTTCGGCCGAGCGACCAACCCGCAATTCGATCCTGACGCGCGGATGGCTGGTGGCGAAGGCACGCAGCAGGTCAGGCAGGCCGCTGTCGGCGAAATCCTGCGTCGTGCCGATGGCGACACGCCCGGCGGCCCGTGCCCCCTTCATCGCCAGCCATGCCTCGCGGTGCACGGCGAGAATGCGCCTGGCATGGCCGACAAGGTCCTCGCCGGCCGGAGTCAGGCCACGACCCCGGCCCTGCGGCGCCAGCAGCGGCTCGCCGAGGATCTCCTCCAGCCGCTGCATCTGGGCAGTCACCGCCGAAGGCGAACGGCCGACACTCGAGGCTGCCTGCGCCAGCGAGCCGCTGTCGACGAAAGCGAGGAAGGTTTTGAGCAGATCCGGATCGAGGGCTTCCATAATTCGACAATATCGAATCTTTGATTGAAAACAATTCGATTTTTTTGACTCTCGGACGATGACATTGTCTCTCCAACGGCGATCGGACGCCGCTAGAACCCAGGAGAAGAAAATGCCCATCATTAACATCAGCGTCACCGGCAAGCCAGACGCCGCTTTGTCCGCCAGGGTTGCCAAGGAAATCACCGAGATCACCGCCACGCAGTTGCGCAAGGATCCGACGATCACCGCCGTTGCCGTGTCCTATGTGGATCCGCAGCACTGGTTCGCCGGCGGCAAGTCGCTGGCCGAGCATGGCACCAACACGTTCTGGCTTGATATCAAGGTGGTCGATGGCACCAACACAAAGCTCGAGCTGGAAGCCTATCTCAAGGCTCTCTTCGATGCCTTCGGCCGCCTGCTGGGCGGTGTGCACGAGGAAAGCTATGCCTTCGTGCATGAGGTGCCGGCGGCCGCCTATGGCTATGGCGGCAAGACGCAGGAGTTCCGTTTCATCAGCGGACGGCTGAAGGCAGCATGAGGACCTCGTTCCCTCTCCCTGCGGCGGGAGAAGGAACACCGCCTCTTCCCACATTGACCTCCGGCCCACTTCCGCTACCCTCTGCCTCCGAAGCGGCCGCAGAGCCGTGATGACAAAAACGTTGGGAGAGACGCGGCATGATCCTGACACTGGCGCTGCTTGCGGGTCTTGTTGTGGCCTGGCTGCTGATCGGCGTGGTGGAAACATTCCGCCTCGGCCTGCGTTTCGCGCAGGCGCTGCTCTATGTGCCGTTCAAGCTCGCCTACCGGATCAGCGACAACCGCATCAGCATCGCCCGCAAGGCACAGGCTCCCGTCATCTACGTCATCGCGCACCAGTCGCGCTTCGAACCGGGGCTGATGCTGTCGCTGCTGCCGGATGACACGCTACACATCCTCGACGAGGTCTCGGCGCGCTCGCCCTGGCTCGAACCATGGCGTGAGCTTGGCCGCAGCATCGCCTTCAATGCCGAACATCTCTTCGTCAGCCGCCGGCTGGTGCGCGTGCTGAAGGGCAAGGGCCGGCTCGCCGTCTACCTGCCGGATTCGGTCGAGCCCGACATCAAGACGTTCCGGCTGTTTCGCGCCGTCACCCGCATCGCCATTCAGGCCGACGCCCGCATCGTGCCGATCTTCGTCGCCGGCGCGCGCAGCCTGCCTGTGTCGCTGACGCCGGCGGATAAGGCGCCACGGCACTGGCTTCCGCAGCTGTCGATCAGTGTGCTGGAGCCGATGACCATCGCCGACCTGGTGGCGCGCAATCCGGACCAGGCGTCGAACACCAATGCGCTGTTCGACCGCGTCGCCGAAGCGCGGCTTTTCGGCACCAACCTCGATCGCGGCCTGTTCCTGGCCATGCGCGATGCGGCAGCCAGAGTCGGCGCCTCGCATCCGATCATCGAGGACGTCATCTCGGGTGCGCTAAGCTACCGCAAGATGTTCATCGGTGCTCGTGTGCTGGGCAGGCGCTTCGAAGCGGTGACGGCGCCGGGCGAAGCGGTGGGGATAATGCTGCCCAACGCCAATGGTGTCGTGCTGTCGCTCGTCGGCCTTCTATCGGCGGGCCGGGTGGCGGCGATGATCAACTATACGGCCGGGCCGGCGAGCGTTACGGCCGCCGTGCGGACGGCCGTCATCCGCACGGTCATCTCCTCCCGCGCTTTTGTCGAGAAGGCCGATCTCGCCGATATCGTCGCGGCGGTCGAAAAGGGTGGCGCCAGGCTGCTGTGGCTGGAAGATATTCGCACCAGCGTCACCACGCTGGACAAGCTTGCCGCCGCCTTGCTGTGGCGCTCGCCGCTGCAGCGGCAGGATGCGGCCAAGCCGGGCGTGATCCTGTTCACCTCGGGTTCTGAAGGCACGCCGAAAGCGGTGGTTCTGTCGCAAAGGAACCTGCTCACCAACGCCATGCAGGCCGAAGCGCGCATCACCATCTCGCCGGCCGATATCCTGCTCAATGTGCTGCCGGTGTTCCATTCCTTCGGCCTGACGGGCGGCACCATCCTTCCGCTGGTCACCGGGGTAAAGCTTTTCCTCTATCCCTCGCCGCTGCACTACAAGATCATCCCCGAGATCGCGCGCAAGGTGAAGCCGACTATCATGTTCGGCACCGACACGTTCCTCGCCAACTATGCGCGCACCGCCAAGGACGGCGATTTCTCCAGCCTGCGCTTCGTCGTCGCCGGCGCCGAGGCGGTGAAGCCTGAAACCCGCCGCACCTATCGCGAGCGCTTCCAGGCCGAGATCATCGAAGGCTTTGGGCTGACCGAGGCTGCACCCGTGGTTGCCGTCAACACCGCCATCCACGGCCGCGACGGCACGGTGGGAAGGCTATTGCCGGCGATGCGCATGAAGCTGGAACCGGTCGAAGGCATCTCGGACGCCGGCCGGCTGTGGCTCGACGGACCCAATCTGATGATGGGTTACATGACCGCTGACCGTCCCGGTGAGTTGCAGCCGCTGACCGGCTGGCACGACACCGGCGACATCGTCGCCGTCGACCGCGAAGGCTTCATCGCCATTCGCGGCCGCGCCAAGCGCTTCGCCAAGATTGCCGGCGAGATGGTGTCGCTGGGTGCTGTCGAGATGCTGGTGCAATCGCTATGGCCAGAAGAGCGCCATGCCGCGGTGGCGGTGCCGGACAAGCGGCGCGGCGAGCGCATCGTGCTGGTCACCACCGCCGACGATGCCAACCCCGACGAATTGCGCAAGTTCGGCAAACAGGCAGGTGCGGCTGAACTGATGGTGCCCAACGACATCGTCAAGGTGGAGGAAATCCCGGTGCTTGGTTCCGGCAAGACCGACTATGTCTCGACCAGGAAGCTGGCGATCGACAGGCTAGGGCTGGGTGTCGCGGCCTGAGTCGGATCAAGGACTTCGGCGGACGTTCTAACCTATGTCCGAAGGCGGCACCTTCTCGCCCTCCAGCTTGGCGCGCTTCGAATAGGCGCGCACGCTGAATGGCAGGAAGATCAGATAGCCTGCGACCGAGGCCGTCAGCGTGTACCAGGGATAGGTCATCAGCAAGAGGACGTAGAGCACGACGGCCAGAATGACCGGCAGCACCCTGTCGCCAGGAATCTTGATGCTCTTGCCGGAATAGACCGGCAGCCGGCTGACCAAAAGGAAGGCGACCAGGATCGTGAAGCCGGTAGCGACGAAGGCGGCCGGGCGGCTGGGCTCCACTCCGAGCCGCAGGAAATAGAGATAGAGCGGGAGCATCACCAGCACCGCGCCGGCCGGCGCCGGCACGCCGACGAAATATTCGGACTGCCACAGGGGGCGTTCGGCCTTCTCGTCGTCGAGCACGTTGAAGCGGGCAAGCCTTAGCCCACAGGCGATGGCGAACAGGAGCGCCGCGATCCAGCCGGGCGAGCCGGCACGGTCGAGGAGAAAGGCATAGAGCACCAGAGCAGGTGCCACACCGAAATTGACGATGTCGGCCAGCGAATCCATCTGCGCGCCGAATTTTGACGTCGCCTTCAGCATCCGCGCCAGGCGGCCGTCGATGCCGTCGAGGAAGGCCGCTAGCAGCACCATCACCACCGCCGGCTCAAAGCGGCCTTCGAAGCCGAAGCGGATGCCGGACAGGCCGGCGCAGATGGCAAGCACGGTGACCAGATTGGGCAGCACCATGCGCATCGGGATCTCGCGGATGCGCGGACCGCCGCTGGCATGGGCCTCGAATTTTTTGTATTGCGTGCCCACCGCTCAGGATATCCGTACGAGGGGCGTGCCGGCGACCCCGCCGAATTCAGCCAACACCGTTTCACCGCCGACCGCCGTCTGGCCAACGGCGACACGCGGCGTGGCGGTCAAGGGCAGGAAGACATCGACGCGCGAGCCAAAACGGATCAGACCGAAGCGCTCGCCGGTGCCGATCGAAGCGCCGGCCTCGGCCCAGCAGACGATGCGGCGGGCCACCAGGCCGGCGATCTGGACGGCGGCGACCGTGCCGTTGGGGCTCTCGATGACCAGGCCGTTGCGCTCGTTTTCGGTGCTGGCCTTGTCGAGTTCGGCATTGAGGAATTTTCCCGGCCTATGTTCGATCTTGGCGATACGGCCGCGCACCGGGGCGCGGTTCACATGGCAGGAAAAGACATTCATGAACACGGAGATGCGAGTCATTTCTACATTGCCGAGGCCAAGCTCGCGCGGCGGCAGGGCCGGACCGACCGCCGAGATGATGCCATCGGCGGGGCTCACCACCAGGCGGTCGTCGACCGGCGTGACGCGCTCGGGATCGCGGAAGAAATAGACGCACCAGGCGGTCAAGATCAGGCCGAACCAGAACAGGATCGAGGAGAAATAGCCGAGGAAAAGCGTTGCCGCGCCAAAGGCCGCAATGAAGGGGTAGCCTTCGCGATGGATCGGTACGAATGCGTTCTTGACCGTATCGACAAGGCTCATCGGGCTGGGGCAGGCTCCGTTTCAGGTGGGGCCTCAATAGCCGAAAGCCCCCTTCGCCGCAACGCAACAATCGGCCGCGCGGCCTAATACCAACGGTCTTGGCTGCTGACTCTTTTGTGATTTTGGCCGATTTGCGCGCCGTGATTCCCTATTGCCGAAGGAGATTCGGCGATGGGATCAGCGGTGAAGTTGCGGACGAACTTTTCGGCGGGGGAGCTTCGCCGTCTTGCCCGGAACTCAAAGGATGTGCGCCAGAGCAGCCGGCTGTTGTCGATCGCAGCGGTTCTGGACGGCATGAGCCGGGCCGATGCGGCCCGGATCGGCGGGATGGATCGCCAGACGCTACGCGACTGGGTGCATCGGTTCAACACGGCCGGCCCCGATGGTCTTGTGGACCAATGGGCGCCGGGACCAGCGTCCCGGCTGTCGCATGAGCAGCAGGCCGAACTGGCCGCGCTTGTGGAGAAGGGCCCGGATCGTGCCGTCGATGGCGTCGTTCGCTGGCGGCGGATCGACCTGAAGAAAGCCATCAAGGACCGCTTCGGCATTGATTATGACGCGCGCTATGTCGGGAAGCTGCTGCACAAGCTCGGCTTCTCCCACATGAGTGTGCGACCGCGTCATCCGGCGCAGGATGCCCATATCATCGAGGAATTCAAAAAAACTGGCCTCGCACGCTGAAGGCGCATCTTTGCGACTTGCCGCCGCGCACGAAGGTGGAGATCTGGTTCCAGGACGAAGCAAGGATCGGCCAGAAGAACGGGATTGTACGGCAGTGGGCCAGACGCGGCACGCGGCCGCGACAGCCGGCCGACCAGCGCTACAAGAGCGCCTACCTGTTCGGCGCCATCTGCCCAGCACGTGGTACCGGGGCGGCTCTCGCACTGCCGTTTGCCGATACCGAGGCCATGCAACTCCATATCAACGAGATCAGCCGCCATGTCGAAAAGGGCGCCCATGCCGTACTCGTCATGGATCGCGCCGGATGGCACACCACCGCAAACCTCAGCATACCGGACAACATCACCCCGATCTTCCTGCCGTCGCGCGCGCCGGAGCTGAACCCGGTCGAGAACGTCTGGCAGTATATGCGCCAGAACTGGCTCTCCAACCGTGTCTTCGACAGCTATGACGATATCATCGATGCGGCCTGCGACGCCTGGCAGAAACTCCTCGCAGATTCCGAGACCATCACATCAATCGGGATGCGCCAATGGGCCCATGTCGGTCAAACCCCATGACTCTTGGTATAACGGACAGGTTCGCGTTCTCTATCCGGCGCTGATGTTGGCCATTGTGCCTGCAATGTTCGGCCACGCGCTGGCGCAGACCAAGCCATCCTTCGACTGCGCCAAGGCGGCCAGCGTGGCGGAAAAGGCCATCTGCGCCGACCCTGCTTTGGCGCAGGCCGACGCCGACGTGGCGAAGAACTACGCGGCATTGCTGAAGACACTCGACCCCCGAGCCGGCAAGGCCTTGCGTGACGACCAGGGCGATTTCATCGCATATCGCGATCAGATCGCCGGCTTCAACGAGAACACGCCCAAGGATCAGCAGACTTTCGATCTCGGCGAATTCCTGCGCGACCGCGCGACCTTCCTCACCGGCATCCGCAAGCCGACTGACGCCGGTTTTGCAGGAACATGGAGCAGCGTTGGCGGCACGGTCGAGATCAAGACCGCAGGCGCGGGCAAGCTCGAAGTGTCGGAAGACGTCGCCAACCCCGCCACCGGCGGCGGCGAGTGCGACATCGACGGCACGGTCATGTCGATGGAGCCTTCTTCCTGAGTGAAAAGCAGAAAGACTAGTGTCGGGAGACTGCCGCCTCGCCCGTCCTTGGTGAGAAAGCGCCTCATCGCGCCCGCAAGGGCCGATGACGCACGCAATGGAGGCTCCCGATCAAGCAGACATCATCCGGTACAAAAGCTCGTTTCGTCACGGACGGCCTCGCCTTCGGTGAATCGCCGCGCTGGCATGACGGACGCCTGTGGGTCTGCAACTGGGGCACCGGTGAGATCGTCACGGTCGATGCGCATGGCGACCGCGAAATCATGCTCACCGCGCTGGCAGCCCTGCCCTACTCCATCGACTGGCTGCCGGATGGCCGTCTGCTCGTTGTTTCAGGCCGGGAAGGCTTGCTGCTGCGGCAAGAGGCTGATGGCAGGCTCGTCACCCATGCCGATCTGCGCGGCCTATCGAAAAGCCCGTGGAACGAGATCGTCGTCGATGGGCGCGGCAATATCTACGTCAATGGCGGCGGGCCGGCGCCGGCTGCCGGCCAGCATTTCGGCCCGGGTACCATCGTGCTGGTCACGGCGGATGGCGCGGTCCGACAGGTGGCCGAGGATATCGCGTTTGCCAACGGCATGGCGGTGACCCCGGACAACAAGACGCTGATCATTGCCGAATCCCATGCCAACCGGTTGACCGCCTTCGACATCGCCGCCGACGGCACCCTGTCCAACCGACGCATCTGGGCCGATCTCGATGGCTACCCCGACGGCATCTGCCTCGATGCCGAAGGGGCGGTCTGGTACGCGGATGTCCCCAACAAGCATTGCGTGCGGGTGCGCGGGGGCGGTGAGGTGTTGCAGACCGTCACCGCCGATCGCGGCTGTTTTGCCTGCATGCTGGGCGGTGCGGACAGGCAAACCCTGTTCATCACCGCTGCCGAATGGCGCGGCTTCGAACACATGGTCAGCGACGCCCGCACCGGCAAGGTGCTCAGCGTGGAAGCGCCGGCACCTGGCGTCGGCTGGCCGTAAACTACACCCCGGGAATCCGCTGATAGTTGGCGATGTCGGCCCGCACCCCAAGCCGGGCGATCGTCTCCTGCGGATTGAAGGCAACGCGTTCATGCGCCGCCTTGACGATCGGCACGACCTTGTCGACGGCGGCCTGGCTTTCCCATTCGACGATCGTCACCAGGTTGAATTCGCCCGGTCCCGAAAATTGCTCGAGCAGGAAATCCTGCACGAAGCCCTGCTGCTGGCGCAGCAATTCATGCGTGGTCCTGACCTTGACGAGGATCTCGTCGCGGGCCGCCGCCGGGACGACGAACTTGTCCACCCTGAACACGCTGCCGCCGTTAACATTCTGATTTATGTCGTTCATTTCAATTGTTCCGTTCCTGGATGATGGTGTTTTCGGGCTCCAGGAGCGGGCGTACAGTCTCAACCTAAGTTGAGGTCAAGCGCAAAAATCAATTTACCTCGGACGTGCGGCGGCGAACGATGACGCCGAGTTCGTCGCCTTCGCGGGCGAGACGCAAGCGCTCTTCGGCCTCGGTCGCCTCGCGCTGGCGGTCCCACATCGAGGCATAGAGGCCGTGCTTCCGCATCAGCTCGACATGGGTGCCGCGTTCGGCGATCTGGCCGTCCTTGAGCACGATGATCTCGTCGGCGGAAATCACCGTCGACAGGCGGTGGGCAATGACAATGGTGGTGCGGCCCTTGCTGACCAAATCGAGCGCGGCCTGGATTTCCTGCTCGGTATGGCTGTCCAGCGCCGAGGTGGCTTCGTCGAGCATCAGGATCGGCGGCGCTTTCAGGATGGTGCGGGCAATCGCCACGCGCTGCTTCTCGCCACCCGAAAGTTTTAGGCCTCGCTCGCCGACCATCGACTTGTAGCCGTCGGGCAGCTTGTCGATGAACGGCCCGATCTGCGCGAGTTCGGCGGCCTTGCGCACCTCCTCTTCGCTGGCGCCGACGCGGCCATAGCGGATGTTGTAGGCGATGGTGTCGTTGAACAGCACGGTGTCCTGCGGCACCATGCCGAGCACCGCGCGCAGGCTGTCCTGGGTGACATCCCTGACATCCTGGCCGTCAATCAGCACCTGGCCGGCCTGCACGTCATAGAAGCGGAACAAAAGCCGCGAGATGGTCGACTTGCCGGCGCCCGACGGCCCGACAATGGCGACCGTCTTGCCGGCCGGCACCTCGAAGGAGACGCCTTTCAGGATCTTGCGGATCGGGTCGTAGGAAAAATGCACGTCTCGGAACTCTACCTTGCCGGCGCCGACCACCAGGGATTTCGCGTCAGGCTTGTCGACGATCTCCTGCGGCACGTCGAGCAGGTCGAACATGTGCTCGATGTCGGTCAGGCCCTGGCGGATTTCGCGGTAGATGAAGCCGATGAAGTTGAGCGGCACGGACAACTGAATCAGCATGGCGTTGATGAAGACGAAGTCGCCGACCGTCTGTGTGTGCGCCTGCACTTCCAGCGCCGACATGCACATGACGACGACGGTGCCGAGGCCGAAGATGATGCCCTGGCCAAAGTTCAGCCAGCCGAGCGAGGTCCAGGTCTTGGTGGCGGCGATCTCGTAGCGCGCCATCGAACGGTCGAAGCGCTCGGCTTCCATGGCTTCGTTGGTGAAATACTTGACCGTCTCGAAATTGAGCAGCGAGTCTATCGCCTTGGTGTTGGCGTCGGTGTCGCTGTCGTTCATGTCGCGGCGGATCGAGATGCGCCAGTCGCTGGCCTTGACGGTGAACCAGACATAGAGGCAGACGGTGGCCGCCACCACGGCCACATATTTCCAGCCATAGGTGAAACCGAATATGCCGGCGGTCAGCGCGAATTCGAGAATGGTCGGCGCCGTGTTCAGCATGATGAAGCGCACGATCGTCTCGATGCCCTTGGTGCCGCGCTCAATGATGCGCGACAGGCCGCCGGTGCGGCGCTCCAGGTGGAAGCGCAGCGACAGCTGATGCATGTGGACGAAGGTGCGGAAGGCGAGCTGGCGCACAGCATGCTGGCCAACGCGGGCAAACAGGGCATCGCGCAACTGGTTGAAGCCGAGCTGGACGAGCCTCAGCACATTGTAGGCGATAACCAGCATGACAGGGGCGAGCATGAAAGAAGGCAGCTGCGGTGGTACCTTGGAGCCGCCCGCCAGCGCATCGGTTGCCCATTTGAAGAAATAAGGGCCGGCGACCAGCGTCAGCTTGGCGACGACCAGCAGCAATGTCGCCCAGGTGACGCGCGCCCTGAGGTCGGCACGGTCGGCCGGCCACATATAGGGCCAGAGGTTACGCAATGTCGTCAGGGTTGAGGTGTCAGCGGAGACGGTTTTTTCGGCCACTTTTCTTGCCTTTCGGGTGAGAGGGTCAGCGGCCGGAGCAGCAGGAATTGACGAGCGCGCTCAGCGATGCCGACAGGTTGGCGAGCGCGGCATGATCGACCGCATAGCGAGAACGCTGGCGGTCGGGCTCGAAGCGGACCAGGCCGGCTTCGACCAGTATCTTCAGATGCTGGGAAACCGTTGACTGCGCAAGATCGAAACGGTCGACGACCTCGCGGCAGCAGCACGAATTGCTGGCCGAGAGGTGCTTCAGAATCTCAATCCGTGCCGGATGCGACAACGCCGCGAATCGCGCCGCGACAGCGCGGCTGTCGGAGATGCAGTTGGGCAGAGCACTGGTGGCGCGGTCTGGGTCAAGGGCGGATTGTGTCATCGTTCATCGGCGATAGACGATGGACGGCACCGCCGCAAGCTACTCTTCCGGGCAGATCGGACGGCGGCTAGTGCTCCGGGAGAGATTTCTCGATCCCTGGAATGGCGGCAATCTGTTCGGCCAGAAACTCGACCAGCAAGCGGACCCTTGCGACGCCCGCGCGCTCCGGGACAATCAACATGTTCAGCGGGACGGACGGCAGCGAGTAATCCGCCAGGATCGTCTCGAGCGAGCCTGACGCCAGAAGATCGTCCACAAGCCATCGATGCGCCGGCGCGATCCCTCGAGCGGCGACCATGGCCTGCCGTGCGGCAAGCCCGTGATCGATACGCAGTCGCCCCGTGAAAGGCACCATATGGCGTTCGCCACCGGCGCCCTGCAAAACAAGCGTTTCGCTGCCCGCCACGTTCGACATCCGGATGCCCTCATGCCGGGGCAGATCCGAGGGAGCAGCCGGTCTTCCCCGCGCCGCCAGATAATCCGGAGACGCCACAAGCAGACGCCGCGACTGGCCGAGAGCCCGCAGCTTCAACGAGCTGTCCGTGAGCGGCCCCAGGCGAAGCGAGATATCGACGCCCTCGCGGACGAGATCCACCCGCTCATCCGTGAGGCTGAGATCAACCCCGATGTCTGGATGACGGTCCTGAAAATCGAAGATCAGCCGGCTGACATGCAAGACACCGAAGGCCGCCGTACAGCTTATCCGGATCGTGCCGGCAGGCGCGCCACGCGTGCCTCGGGCCTCATCGCTGGCCTGTTCGACAAGGCGCAGGATCTGAACGCAATTGGCATAATAGCGGCTGCCTTCGGCGGTCATCGTCACACGCCTGGTCGTTCTGCTGAGCAAAGGCACGCCGACCGCGTCTTCGAGCTCCCGCAGGTGCCGCGTGATCGTAGACTGCCCTACCCCAAATTCCCGCGCGACGGCCGACAGGCTGCCACGCTCGGCCACGCGAATGAAGGTGCGCATCCGCTCGAATGTAATGTCTGACTTATCCATTTTTCGGCACAATATTATGCATTACCTGCATATAGCGGATCACTCTGCCACTGGCTACCTTCCCGTCAGTTTCCTCAACATTGGATCTGACCCATGAAAGTTCTGCTCGTCTTCGCTCACCCTGAATCACGCTCGCTGAGCGGCGCCCTTCGTGACGTCGGCGTCAAGGAACTCGAGGCTCAAGGGCACGAGGTGCGCGTATCGGACCTATACGCCGATGGCTGGAAATCCGAAGTCGATCGCGCCGACTTCCCATCGCTGGACCCTGATGCGCGCTTCATCCCGGTCGCAGCTTCCAAGAAAGGTTTCGAGGCCAACACGCTAACCGGGGATGTAAAGGCCGAGATCGAAAAGCTCCTGTGGGCCGATACCTTGATCCTGCAGTTCCCGCTCTGGTGGTTCGCCATGCCGGCAATCCTCAAGGGCTGGGTCGACCGTGTGTTCGCCTATGGATTCGCCTATGGCGTCGGTGAGCATAGCGATCGGCGCTGGGGCGATCGCTATGGTGAGGGAACCCTTGTCGGAAAACGCGCGATGTTGATCGTGACCGCTGGAGGCTGGGAGGAGCACTACACGCCGCGCGGCATCAACGGACCTATCGACGACCTGCTGTTCCCGATCAACCACGGGATCCTCTATTACCCTGGATACGACGTGCTTCCGCCGTTCGTGGTCTACAAGGTCGATCGTCTTGAAGACGCCGGCTTCGAACCCGTGGCCGAAAGCCTGCGTGACAGGATGCGGACACTGGCGACGACGCCGCCCATCCCATACCGTCGGCAAAATGGCGGAGATTATCTCATCCCGAGCATGAATCTCCGCGCTGAGCTGGGTGATCCCGGTGCAACCGGTTTCACGCTTCACTTCAACCAAGCAGGCGATGCCAGCTGATCGAGGTAGGCTTCTACTCCGTGTTGGTCGGCGCCGTTGTCGCCTGCTCGCCCATCGCCTTGAGGTCGGCGGCTTCGCCTTCCTTGGACTTTTCCGGGACCTTGAACACCTGTCCTGGCCAGATGCGATTGGGATCCCTGATCTGGTCCTGGTTTGCCAGGTAGATGGTGGAATAGCGCACGCCATGGCCATAGACGCGCCGCGAAATCCGCCACAGCGTGTCGTTGCGGCGGATGATGACAGCGCCGTCGGCATGTTCGAGCTTGGGCGATACGACCTCCGGCACGTCGCTTGGCGGCGTGGCCGCAGCGACAACGGCCGGTGCCTCGGCGGCGGGTGCCGGAGCGGGCTCCGCGGGTGCGGCGGCAACAGCCGGTGCCGCAGCGGCCGGCACGGCAGGAGCCGGCGCTGGCTCGGCCGGAGCAGCCGCGACGACGGCGGGTGCCGCGGGAGCCGGAGCGGCGGGGGCTTCGGCGGCGGCAGGTGCGGCCGGCTTGGTCTCGGCAGGCTTGACCTCTGCCGGCTTGACCTCGGCGGGCGCCACGGCGGCCACCGCTTCGCCCGGCTCGCGCTCGAACGGCACGGCGGCACGGGCCACCACCTTCACGCCGTCGGCATCGAGGCCGTCGACATGGATGGTGTAGCTGCCGACTGGAATGTCGCGCGTCGCCTCGACGAGGAAATGACCGTCCGGCGACGTCTGCGCATCTCCGAGCAGGATGTCATTGGCATAGGCGCGCACCTTGCGGCCAGGATCGGCAAGGCCGGCGACAAAGATCTTGTTGCCATCGATCTCGACCGCCTCGACGACGATCTTGGGCTCAGTCACGGCTGCGGCGGGCGGTGTTGCCGGCGCGGCGGGAGCCGGTGCAGCCTCGACCACGGCTGGTGCCGCTGCCGGTGCGGCTGGCGCCGGAGCAGCGGTTGCGGGTGCTTCGGCGGCCGGAGCCGGCGCTGGGGCAGCCGGAGCGGCAGCCTGATCACCGGTAGCAGGTGCCGCCGGTTTGGGCTCAGGCGCCGGAACCGTCAACAGTTCGGCCGGCTTGCCCGGCTCCTCGACCATTGCCAGCACCTGGCCTGCGGCATCCTTGGGAACCGAAACGACAGCGGTCTGGACCGAGGCCGTCACGACCGTGCCGACCGTCGAACGCAGGGCAATTGTGTAGTCGCCAGGTTTCAGCGGATCGTCGAGCACGATGACGAAGGCACCATCGGGACCGGCCATGGTCGAACCAAGCACGGTGGTGCCGTTGAGGATCTCGACCTTTGAATTGGGCGCTGCGTTGCCGGCAATGACGATCGAACCGTTGCTCTCGACGCGCACGACATCGAAAGTCGGCGCGATCGGGCCGGCCGCTGCTGGTGCAGCCGGAGCCGCGGCATCGGTTGCGGGTGCTGCCGGGGGCGTGGCTTCCGTCGCTGGCGCGGCCGGAGCGGTCGCCTGCGGCGCTGCGGCGGGAGCTGCCGGCACCGCAGGCGCTGGCAGTCGCCCTTCCGTGCCGGGATCAGCCGGTTTCGGCGCCTCGGGCGGCGTCAAGGCCGCGACCTGCGCCGGCGGCGTTGGATGAAGATACGGGTCGAGTGCGCCCGATACATAGGCGGTTCCCGCGGCCGCGACGGTCCCACCCGCCGCGAACAGGAACGCCTTCAATGGATTAATTGCCATATTTCCCTACCCCTTAGCCACCTAATGCCGGTCTAGCGTGTTTTCCCAATGCCGACAAGAAAAACGGGTCGACAAGAAAAAGCCCGAACTTGTCAAGCCTTGGGGCTTGACCACGCTTTCAGACCCAATCACCAATCATCCGTATGAATACGATTCGATCCGTCTGCGTCTATTGCGGTTCGTCCCCGGGCCGCGTTGAAATCTATGCCAAGGCCGGACACCTGCTTGGCCGTTCAATTGCCAAAGCGGGTCTGCGGCTGGTCTATGGCGGCGGCACCAGAGGCATCATGGGCGCCGTCGCCGAAGGCGCGCTCAAGGCCGGCGGCAAGGTCACGGGCATCATTCCCCGCTTCCTGATCAACAAGGAAGCAACCGAAACCGCGCTCGACCGGCTCGACGAGTTGCTGATCACCGACAATATGCACGAGCGCAAACACAAGATGTTCGAGAAATCCGACGCCTTTGTGGCGCTGCCGGGCGGCATCGGTACTGTCGAAGAGATCGTCGAGGTCATGACCTGGGCGCAACTCGGTCATCACCGCAAGCCGATCGTCTTCGGCAATGTCAACGGATTCTGGGACCCTATGCTGTCGTTGCTAGATCACATGGCGGCCGAGGGCTTTATCCACACCGCGCAACGGGTCAAGCCGCTGATCGTCAATGATCCCGAGGCCATCGTCGCCGCCATCATGGTTGCAGGCTCCTCCGTCGACGCGCCAACCGAGGGCATGCAGTCGGTGATAGACAAAATGTAGGGAATAGGCAGTAGGGAATAGGGCCTGCCTCCTGCCTCCTGCCTCCTGCCTACTGCCTACTGCCTACTGCCCTCCGCAAATCCCCAATCACCGCCCGCCGATCCTGCCGCCGCCAGGCCAGGTGAATCGAAACCGTGCGTTCGAACCAGGGCAGGTCGCGAAACACAATCCGTGGCGGTGCGGCGGCACGCAGGCTGGATTGCACCGTCGCCAGGCCCAGGCCGGCGCTGACCAGGCCGAGCGAGGTCAGCGGATCGGCTGTTTCATAGGCGATGTCGGGCAGAAAACCGGCCTTGGCGCAAGCGGCGAGGAATTGGCCGCGATTGGTGTCGTCAGGCTGGCGCACGACGGTGATCCAGGTGCGGCCATCGAGATGGTGCGGCCTGATGTCCGACAACTGGACAAGCGGATCATCCTCGGGGATCGCCAGCACCAGCGGCTCGCGCCGCACCAGCATGCTGTCGATGTCCGGATCGGCGGTCGGAACCGCAGCGTAGACGAAGCCGAGGTCGAGCACGCGCTGTCGCAAATCGTCGAACTGCGCCGCCGTGCGCAGGCTCCTGAGTTGGAGATGGAAATCGGGCCGCTCGCGGCGGAATTGCCTGAGCATATCGGCGACCAGCCCGGCATGAACAGCGCCCTCGACATAGCCGATGGCGAGATGGCCGACGGCGCCGCTGGCGAGATTGCGGCCGAACTCCTCAACGCGTCGTGCATTGGCAAGCAACGCGCGGGCTTCGGCGAGGAAGGTTCGGCCCTCGGCATTGAGATGAACCCGCTGCTTTGCCCGTTCGAACAGAGCGACGCCCAGTTGCTGCTCGAGCTGCATGATCTGCCGGCTGAGCGGCGATTGCGAGATATTTAGGATCTCGGCGGCACGGCCGACATTGCCGGCTTCGGCAACGGTGACGAAATATCTGATCTGGCGCAAGTCGAACATTTTTAGCTGAAGGTCTAAGTCCTGATAGGTCTCAACTTTAGCCTAATCAGTCTTGGACAGTCTGACCAGTCAGAAGCAATAATCGGCCATCCCAACCCAGAGGAGACCGACATGCAGTTCTTTGCCCTTCTAACCCGCAACACCGCAAAGTTCGGCGACGCCGACTTTGCACCGCTTCTGCCCGGCGAGGCCGAGCGGCGGCGCACGCTCTACGCCGAGGGCGCGGTGCGCCAGGTGTGGAACCGTGGCGACATTCCCGGCAGCGGCATGATGTTCGAGGCGTCAGACGACGCCGAAGTGCGCGGCCATCTCGCCACTCTGCCACTGATCAAGGCCGGCATGATGGACATCGCCGCGATCGTGCCGCTCAACCCTTATCCTGGGTTTGGGCCGAAGCGCTGAACCGCATCAGACGGCGCGGTCGGCGGCGCTCACCGCTGGCCGCTGGTCGAGCGGCAAGGCAGAAGCCACGAATGCTCCGGCGCTTTCCATTTGCTGCGAATCTCCTGGTTGGCTATCGGGGGAGATGGTCAAGGGAGGATTGAATGGTGGTGGACAGGACAGACGGCGATGCGGATCGCGTTCCACGCGCCTCCGTCGCCATGACCGTCTATACGGACCAGCGCCTTCTCGATGCCGCGGTCAACAGAATAGTATCGTCGCGCGTATCCTCGCCGGCCCGCCACCGGGTCTCACCGAGATGCTGTGCGTCTACTATCTGTACTGGCCCGCTGGATGCGAAGTTCATCCAAGCGTCGAAAATGACGGCTATTGGCGGGTCGAGGCCTTTCCCTGCTCGACACACTGTGATCGGCTGTCAAGAAACCGTCACACGAAATCGGGTTCGCGCGTGCTAGAAATTGCGGTCAGGCGGTCGTTAATGCGGGCGCCGCGTTTGAAACCTGCATCTGGCACCCATGGATACAGCCCTCGCCCCGGAAGGCACCGACCTCTCGCCTTACCTGCCCGATGAGCACGGGCTGTTCTTCATCTATCATTTCACCGCTCAGGGCGTGCGGACCAAGGACGCCAGCGCCGCGCATTGGACATGGCGCAGCTACCAGATCACCGATCTGCACGCCCGCCAGGAAATCGCCGCCGAGAAGGCTCTGCCGGCCCCTGCGCGCGATGCTTTCCTCGCGCCCAGCCATGGCTGCCACATCGACTACGAGGACGAGTGGCTGTTTGGCGACCTGCCGGACCTAAGGCACGATTTTTCAGAGGCGCGCGGGCTCGTCCATTTCCGCTTCGCCTTCAACGACACGATGCTGATCGGCGCCCGCAAGCAACCTCTGGAGTCGGTCGACGCGGTCCGCAAGGCGGTGGAAAACGGATCTCGGAAATTTCGCTCGCCAGCGGAACTGATCGAGGCGGTCATGGGTCAGTCGCTCGACGGCATGTCGGGCGAGCTCGGCAAACTCGGCGACACGCTCGACGGCATCGAGGACCGCGTCGTGCGCGATGCATGGCACAATGAACGCCAGTCGCTGGTCGAGGCGCGCCGACAACTGGTGGTGATCCATCGGCAGATGGCGACGCTCACCAACCTGTTTCGCCATCTCGACCATTCGCATCGCGACGAGCTGCCTGATCTGATCAACGACATGGCGGCCAGGCTCTCGCATCGGGCGCTCACCCTCTACAATGACGGCGAGCAGTTGCAGGCGCGCACGAGGTTGTTGCAGGACGAATTGATGGCCAAGCTGACCATGCAGTCGAACCAGCTCCTCTATGTTCTCTCCGTCATGACGGCAGTGCTGCTGCCGATGACCATCATCTCGGGCCTGTTCGGCATGAATGTCGGCGGGCTGCCGCTGGTCGATACGCCAGCGGGCTTCTGGGTGGTGACGGCTGTGTCGGTGGTTATCGCTTTGGCCACCTACCTGTTCGTCAGGCGGCTCGGCCGCGGGTTGTAGCGGCGGCCCGGCGGGCCGTGACCAGCATCGACCACGAATACATCGCCAACGCCGCCCAGATCAGGGCAAAGGCGATGGCCTGTGCCGTGCCGAACGGCTCGTCGAAGATCAGAACCGCGATCAGGAACACCATGGTCGGTGCGATATATTGCATGATGCCGATGGTGGAGAGGCGCAAAAGCTTGGCGCCGAAAGCGAACAGCAGCAATGGTATCGATGTGACCGGACCGCAGCCGATCAGCAACGCCGTGTCGGTGCTGTTGCTGGAGATGATGTGATCCTGTCCGGTCGCGATCAGGTAGACGATATAGCCGAGCGCCGGCATCGACAGCAAAAGCACTTCGAGCAGAAAGCCCTGGCTTGGCCCGATCGGCAGCGTCTTGCGGAAAAAGCCGTAGGCGGCGAAGGAAAACGCCAGGGCCAGCGACACCCAGGGCAGCTTGCCGCCCTCGATTGTCAGCACCGTGACGGCAACCGTTGCCAGCACCACCGCCGCGATCTGCAAACGGTCGAGCCGCTCGCCAAGCAGCAGCGCGCCGACCACAACGCTGACCAGCGGGTTGATATAGTAGCCGAGCGCGGTCTCGACGGTGCGGTCGACGGCGATCGCCCAGACATAAATGCCCCAGTTGACCGAGATCAGCGCTGCCGTCAGCGCCGCCATGGCAATGGTGCGGGGTGAGCGAATCGCCGCCTTGAAATCCGCCGTGCGGCCGGCCCAGACCAGAACCGCGGCGGCGATCGGCACCGACCAGACGATGCGGTGGGCGATCACCTCGGCAAGCGGCAGATGCGCCACCGCCTTCATGTAGAAAGGCAGCAATCCCCACAAGAGATAGGCACCCAGCGCCAGCAGGAAGCCGCGACGGGCTTTTGAATCTGCATCCAGGGCAGTTGCTTCAGCGACCATGGGCCAACGCTATGGCCCAGTAATCTTGGCAAGACCATCGCAAAGTTGTGATGGCTCAATGGACTTTCGCTGATGGGTCAACCTTATTCGGCGGCAACCAGCCCCGCCATCTCGCGGTTCTTCATCAGCTTGTAGATGATCGAATCCATCAGCGCCTGGAACGAAGCGTCGATGATGTTTTCGGAAACGCCGACAGTCCACCAGCGCGCGCCGGTGCCGTCATGCGATTCGATCAGCACGCGGGTGATGGCCTCGGTGCCGCCATTGAGGATACGCACTTTGAAGTCGGCGAGTTCGAGATCGGCGATCTCGCTCTGGTACTTGCCGAGATCCTTGCGCAACGCGATGTCGAGCGCGTTGACCGGGCCATGCCCTTCCGCCACCGACATCTTCTCCTCGCCCTCGACCAGCACTTTGACCACCGCTTCCGACACCGTCTTCAGCTGGCCATTGGCATCGAAGCGGCGTTCGATCATGCAGCGAAACGAGGTGACGTGGAAAAACTCCGGCAGGCCGTGCAGCATCTTGCGCGCCAAGAGCTCGAAGGAGGCGTCGGCGCCCTCATAGGCATAACCCTCGGCCTCGCGCTCCTTGACGACGGCGATCAGCGCGTCCAGCCGGTGATCGTCCCTGGGCACCTCGATACCGCGCCGCTTCAGCTCGGCGAGGAAATTGGCCTTGCCGCCCTGGTCGGAGACCATGACGCGGCGGCGGTTGCCGACCGTTTCCGGCGGTACGTGCTCATAGGTCGCCGGCTCCTTGGCCAGCGCGGAGGCATGGATGCCGGCCTTGGTGGCGAAAGCCGAGGCGCCGACATAGGGCGCCTGCGATTCCGGGGCACGGTTCAAGAGTTCGTCGAAAGCACGCGACAAACGTGAAATGCCGGTCAGCGCCTCGGCCGAAATGCCGGTCTCGAAGCGATCGGCGAATGCCGGCTTTAGCGCCAGCGTCGGCACGATCGAGATCAGATTGGCGTTGCCGCAGCGCTCGCCGATGCCGTTCAGCGTGCCCTGGATCTGGCGCACCCCGGCCTCGACAGCGGCCAGCGAATTGGCAACCGCCTGGCCGGTGTCGTCATGGGCGTGGATGCCGAGATGATCGCCGGGAATGCCTGAGGCGATGACCTTGTCGATGATGGCGCGCACTTCCGACGGCTGCGTGCCGCCATTGGTGTCGCACAACACCACCCAGCGCGCGCCGGCGTCATAGGCGGTCCTGGCGCAGGCCAACGCATAGTCGGGATTGGCTTTGAAGCCGTCGAAGAAATGCTCGCAGTCGACCATCGCTGCCTTGTCCGATGCGATTGATGCCTCGACCGAGGACTTGATGGCGTCGAGGTTCTCCTCGTTGGTGCAGCCGAGCGCGACGCGAACGTGGTAGTCCCAGCTCTTGGCGACGAAGCAGATGGCGTCCGACTTCGACTGCACAAGTGCTGCAAGGCCAGGATCGTTGGACGCCGACACCCCGGCCCGTTTGGTCATGCCGAAGGCGACGAATTTGGCACGTGCCGTGCGCTTCTTCTGAAAGAAGGCGGTGTCGGTCGGATTGGCGCCGGGATAGCCGCCCTCGACATAATCCATGCCGAATTCGTCGAGCAGTTTTGCAATCGCGATCTTGTCCTCGACGGAAAAGTCGATGCCCGGCGTCTGCTGGCCATCGCGCAATGTGGTGTCGAAGAGATAGAGGCGCTCGCGGGTCATGATCATTTGCCTGCAAATTTGTCCGTCGCACGGATCAACCGGTCGAGGATGCCGGGCTCCGAATAGGCGTGGCCGGCGCCTTCGATCAGGTGGAAGTCCGCCTTCGGCCAGGCCTTGTGCAGCGCCCAGGCGTAGCGCGCCGGACACGGCATGTCGTAGCGGCCATGGACGATGGTGCCGGGGATATCGCCGAGCTTGTGCGCGTCGCGCAGAAGCTGCCCCTCCTCCAGCCAGCCGGCGTGGACGAAATAGTGGTTCTCGATACGGGCAAAGGCGATGGCATAGTCGTCCTCGCCAAACTTGCCGCTGGTTTCCGGCTCCGGCAGCAGCGTGATCGTCTCGCCTTCCCACAGGCTCCAGGCGCGCGCCGCTTCCAGCTGCGCCTTGCGGTCTGAGCCGACCAGCGGCTTGCGGTAGGCCGCCATCATATCGCCGCGCTCGGCCTGCGGGATCGGCGCCACGAAACGCTCCCACTTGTCGGGAAACATTTCGGAGACGCCGAACTGATAGTACCATTCGAGTTCGGCCCTGGTCAGCGTGTAGATGCCGCGCACCACCAGCTCGCTGACGCGATCGGGATGCGTCTCGGCATAGGCGAGTGCCAGCGTCGAGCCCCAGGAGCCGCCGAACACCAGCCATGTGTCGAAGCCGGCCATTTCGCGCAGGCGCTCGATGTCGGCGACGAGATGCCAGGTGGTGTTGGCATCGAGCGAGGCGTTCGGCGTCGATTTTCCGCAGCCGCGCTGGTCGAACAGGATGACGTCATAATGCTTTGGATCGAACAGCCGCCGGTGTTTTGGCGAAAAGCCGCCACCCGGCCCGCCATGCAGGAACACGGCCGGCTTGGCTCCCTTGGTGCCGGAACGCTCCCAATAGACCATGTGGCCATCGCCGACATCGAGCATGCCGCTGTCGAACGGCTCGAGCTCGGGATAGAGGGCACGCAATTGATTGCTCATAGCTGCAAACCTTTGGTCGGCCAGTCCGCCGTTTCGTGGTCGGGATGCTGGAAGGAGACGACCTGCTCCTGCCTTGTGTAGAAGTCCGGATCCTGATGGACGGGCTGGTCGAAGATCGTCTCCACCCAGGGTAGCCGGGACGCGTAGTTGACCTGGATCTGCGGCGCCAGATCGGAGCGGTCGTCAAAGGCACCGATGGCGATCTCGAGCCCGCCAGGCTGGCGGTAGGTCAGCGGCGTACCGCAACGGGCGCAAAAGCCGCGATCGATGTTGACCGACGACTGGAAATAGCTCGGTTCCTCATGGGTCCATTCGACACCATCCTCGGGCACGGTCACCAGCGCGCCGAAGAACGAGCCGAACTGCTTCTGGCACATGCGGCAATGGCAGATGGACGGGCGCCCGAGCGCCCCCTTGATGCGGAAGCGCACCGCGCCGCACTGGCAGCCGCCGGTTCGGACAGTTTCGGTCATGGTCTTTCCTCCGGCGGCCATTGGTCGGTGTCGTGGTCGGGGTGCTGGTAGGAGACAAGCTCGGCGAGATAGGGAGCCGACCCCATATCCGCCATCGTATCCTCGCCCGGCAAATGCGGAATGGTGTCGACGTAAGGCAGTTTTGCTTCGGTGCCCCATTGGATGGTCGGTGCGATATCGGCCGGATCGTCGAAGGCGCCTATCGCCAGCGCCATGCCGTCGGGTGCCTCGAAGGTCAACGGCGTGCCGCATTCGGCGCAGAAGCTGCGCCAGGCGGCATTGGAGGAACGGAAACGCTTCGGTTCGCCGCGTGTCCAGTCGACCTTGGCGCCGCGCACCGAGACTAGTGGCAGGTAGAAATTGCCGCTCGCCTTCTGGCACATGCGGCAATGGCAGACCGACGCGTCGCCAAGCGTGCCCTCGACGCGGAAGCGCACCGCGCCGCATTGGCAGCCGCCTGAGTAGACCGGCCGGTTGTCGAGGCTCATCGCGTCTCACTCCGGATCATGGCAGACAGCCTCGACATTGTTGCCGTCGGGATCAAAGACGAAGGCGCCGTAGTAGTTCGGGTGATAGTGCGGGCGCAGGCCCGGCGCGCCATTGTCCTTGCCGCCGGCGGCAAGCGCCGCGGCATGGAAGGCCTCGACCTCGGCGCGGCTGCGCGCGGTGAAGGCGACGTGCTGATGAGCCTTCTGACCATCCTTGCCTTCCTGCAGCCAGAACACCGGCCGATCGCGGCCGTAGCCACCTACTTTTTCGCCGCCTGTGTATTCCAGCGGCACCATATACAGCAGCGAGGCACCAAGCGGCGCCATCGCCTTGTCGTAGAAAGCCTTCGAAGCGTCGAAATCGGCAACGTCGATGCCGAGATGGTCGATCATCTTTTTACCTCCCAGGTGGTGATGCGTTCGCCGGTGGCCGGATCCTTGCCGTCCTTCAATTGTACACCTTGCGCCAAAAGGTCGTCGCGGATGCGGTCGGCTTCGGCCCAGTTCTTGGAGGCGATGAGAGCGAGGCGCTCGGCGATGGCCTTGGCGACCTTGTCCTCATCCACCTCTGCCGAGGCGACATCGAAACCAAGGAACAGCAGCGACGCTTTCAACGAAGCTGCGGCCTCGTTGCGGTCCGCGGCCTCGCTGGCCAACTGCGTCAGCACCTGGAAGGCGGAATAGGTGGCGAGATCGTCCGACAAGGCATCGATGACCTCCACCGGCAGTCGCCCTGCCGCCGGCGCCAAGTCCGCCGCGCGTTTCCATTTGCGCAGTGTGTTCTCCGCCTCCTCCAGCTTGCGCACGGAAAAGTCAATCGGCTCGCGGTAGTGCGTCATCAGCATCGCCAGCCGCAGAACCTCGCCCGGCCAGTTGCGACCGCCGAAGGTCTCGGTCTCCAGCAATTCGTGGATCGAGTAGAAATTGCCGAGGCTCTTCGACATCTTCTGGCCTTCGACCTGCAGGAAGCCGTTGTGCATCCAGACATTGGCCATGACATCAGTGCCGTGGGCGCAACGCGACTGGGCAATCTCGTTCTCGTGGTGCGGGAAGATCAGGTCGAGGCCGCCGCCATGGATGTCGAACACTTCGCCGAGATAGGCCGCCGACATCGCCGAGCATTCGATGTGCCAGCCCGGCCGGCCCCTGCCCCATGGGCTCTGCCAGCCCGGCTCTTCCGGTGACGACAGCTTCCACAGCACGAAATCGCCGGGGTTCTTCTTGTGAGCGTCAACGGCGATGCGGGCACCGGCCTGCTGCTCGTCGAGATTGCGCTTCGACAATTGCCCGTAGTCCGGCATCGACGCGGTGTCGAACAGCACTTCACCTGCCGCGACATAGGCATGGCCGCGTTGGATCAGGCTTTGAATCAAGGTGATCATGTCGGCCTTACCGTCGGCGCGAGGCTCGACGAATTCGGTGGCGCGCGGTTCGACCGTCGGCTCCAGGCTGCCGAGCGTAGCCACATCCCTATGAAACTGGTCGGCGGTCTTTTCGGTCACCCGCCGGATCGCTTCATTGAGCGACAGTTTTCCGGCTGAGATCTCGCCACCGAAATCGCGCAGCGCACGCGCGTTGATCTTGTCGTCGACGTCGGTGATGTTGCGCACATAGGTGACATGCGTCTCGCCGTAGAGATGACGCAGCAGGCGGAACAGCACGTCAAAGACGATGACCGGCCTGGCATTGCCGATATGGGCGAAGTCATAGACGGTCGGGCCGCAGACATACATGCGCACGTTCAGCGCATCGATCGGAACGAAATCCTGCTTCGTGCGCGTCAGTGTGTTGTAGAGGCGCAGGCCCTGCGATGCGTCTGACATTCCATGCCTTCCCGGTTCAGAACTTCTTATCTGGATGGAGCCAGCCGCGCGCCGAGGCGCAAATCAGACTCCAGCCTGCTGGCCGGGGCGTTTGTCCAATCTGGGGAAAGATGAGGCGAAAACGTCCGGACCAGCGCGAGGCTAGCCAATAATGCAAATGCCACAAATGGCGAAAGACGTTTTCATGGGCGGCTTTATCGCCTTGGCCAGTGTTGCCGTCAAGCCGCTGATCCCAGGAAAAACGTCGCCAAGACTGGCAAACCCGTCGCCCGATCACGCGGAATCAGCCAGTGAAACATTTTATTAAACATGTCGGCACAGTCATGAAACATTCGCCGGCTAGATCACCAAGCGTCACGATTTGGTCGGAATCAACGGTCAAACGCGAACACGAAAACGTTACCTGGGAAGAGAAATATGTCTCGAAGCAAGCAAGACGCCACCCGCGCCAAGCAACCGGCGCTGGCCAGCCACTATCGCGCGATCGGCCCGGCCGCGATCGTCGCCGCCCTTCTTCACACCGCGAAGAAGAAGAAGCCGGCACCGAAGATCGTATCGCCCCGCGCTGCCTGAGGCAGCGTGCGGCCGGCGCCAAAGGCGCCGGGCATGAGGCGCTGATCTACGCCTCCAGATAACAGCTTAATCCTTTTGTCTGAGCATGATCTTTCCCGAAAACCGGGGCCACTTTTCAGGATCATGCTCTAAAACAGCGTCATCTGACTGTCGTCCGCGCCAAGCTTCTGGCGCTTTGCCTTCTCCGGCTCCGGCCCGATCTCGCCCCTCGCCTGAATCTCCGGACCGGTGTTGGCGACCTTGTTGACGAGGTCGGAGACGGGGATAGCCTCGAAGAAATCGCGTTGCGCCGGCCGCAACAGGTCGGCGACATCGCGTGGCTCGAGCATGCGGCAATCCAGCCAGCGCGCGAAATCCCTGGGATCGATCACCACCGGCATACGGTCGTGGATATGGGCGATGTCGGCATTGGCGTTGACCGTCAGGATGGCGCCGGTGTCCATTTCCGAGCCGCCCGGTTCCGCATAGGTCTCGATCAGGCCGGCAAAGGCGACCAGCCCGCCGTGCCTAGGGCGGATCCAATAGGGTTGCCCCTTCTTGCCCCCGGTCTGCCGCCATTCATAGAAGCCCGACGCCGGCACCAGCGCGCGGCGATGGCGCATGGCGACCTTGAACGAAGCCTTTTCGATTGCGCCTTCCGAGCGCGCATTGAACAGCAGTGGAAATTCCCTGGTGTCCTTGACCCAGGTAGGAATGAGCCCCCAGCGCACCAGCATCGGCTGCCGGTCGGGCAAGTTGGAGCCCGGTGCGCGCGGCGCGCCGGCGGTCGCCACAAGGATCGGCTGCGTCGGCGCGATGTTGTAGCGAGGCGGGAACCCCCCAAGTCCCGCCAACCCCAGAAAGGCAGCGGTCTCATCCGGCGTCGCGGTCAAGGCGAAACGTCCGCACATGGTCGATTGGTGCCCTTCGAATGGTTCGGGTTGAAGGTGGCGATGGAAGCGGCGTTGCGCAACAGCTTAAGCTTCCTCATGCTGGGCGGTCCACAACAGACCCGCCATCGGGCCCGATCGGAAACCATGAACGAACAGCGCAAGACACTTCCGGCCGTCTCGGTGGCCGTCGTGCGTGGTGACACCGTGTTGCTGGTCAAGCGAGCGCGGCAGCCATCACAGGGGCTGTATGCCTTCCCAGGCGGCAAGGTCGAAGCCGGCGAGACGCTGGAGGATGCGGTGCGGCGCGAGTTGCTGGAAGAGACCGGCTTGCATGCCACAGGTTTCCGCCCGCTTCGGGAGATCCATATCGATGGCAGGGACGACTCCCATCCGGTCGATTACCGCCTGACGGTCTTCGGCGCCGTCTATGCCGGCGGCGAGGCCGTGGCCAGCGACGATGCCGAGACAGCGGCCTTCTACACGCTCGACGAGATGGCGGCGCTGCCGCTTGCCGGTTCGGTATTCGCGGTAGCCGAGGGGCTTCTCGTTCCGTATCCAAACATCCCGACGAAGCCTTGAAAATCGCCTTGCAGGCGACAAATTGTTTCGCCACAAAGGCTTACATTGTCTGGCCAGCCATAACGGCCTAGCGTTAGGCAGACCATAACGGCTTACCCCGTTAGGCAGAGAAGCCTTATGAACCGTCCGTCAATACTCCTCACTATTTGCCTTGCCGTTAGCACGGCTATCTCGGTTCAGCCGGCGTTCAGTGCCGAGTCGCCATTCGAGCCGGGGCTGATGCGGCTGGCGGAGGTTCTGGGATCGCTGCATTTCCTGCGCAATCTGTGCGGCGAGAAGGGCGACCAGTGGCGTGGCGAGATGGAAAAACTGCTCGATTCTGAAAATCCGGACCCGGAGCGCCGCGCCCGCTTCATCGCCAGCTTCAACCGCGGCTATCGCTCCTTCGGCGGCACCTACACCCAGTGCACCGCTTCGGCCACCGAAGCCATCAGCCGTTACATGAAGGAAGGCGAAACGCTGTCGCGTGATATTGCCTCGCGCTACGGCAACTAATCTCCGTCAACAGATATTCGAGCTGGCGCCGGCGAGAACGGGCATATCGAGCTTGTACCAGTCGATGTCTTGGTGCAATCCTGATGTTGCACTTCTGCAACAGCGTTAATGAAACGTTAGCGCACGAATGCGGAATTAACTCAAACTGAAGGTTTTCGCCCCGCAGGCCGGCCTAATCGGCTAAGTTTGATCCGGGTTGAAACGCAGCTTCACCAAACACAGCCGCATGCTGTAAAAGACGATCAAAAAAATGTCGTATTTACAGATACTTACTTCGAGGCCGCGCGCAAACGGAACAGATCAAGCCTGATCCGCACTGGCGGATCGCCGCTTGAAAGGGTGGACATCGCTTATGGAACATGCTGCCAACGACATCGACGCCCTGGTCAGGGAAGAAAAGCGCCTGACCGCGGTTGAGAGCCACAGCGAGGCCTGGGCGGAGGGTCTGTCGGCCGGCATCGAGCCCGAAATCATCGCCGAAGCAGCGCTTGAAACCGCATTTGGTGAGATGCTGCGCGCCAACGGCGAGACCTCGGCCCTTGCCCTGCTCGACCGCATGCGCGAGAAGGTGATTGCTGGCGCCTTCGAACCCGAGCGGCTGCGCCACTGAACCGACATCCGGTTCCTTGACGATCGATTGCCCGGGGGCCAAGGAGATACGGGCAGTGAATTTTCCGATGTCAGGCGGGCCGAAGGGCCTGGTCCTCCACATCCGCCTCGCTGCTTGCTGTGCCGCGATTGCCCTGCTGGCGTGCATCGCCAGCAGCCCGGCCTATGCGCTGAGTGAGATCAAGCGCGAAGAGCTTCCCGCCCCAGTCACACCATCCACGGACGAGGAATCGCCCGGAACCTCGATTCCCATGCCTGACCCGGTGGGAACGCCGCCTTCGACCAGCCAGCCGGTCGCTCCGGACGCGGCGGAGCCCGACAGTCCATCCGATGGCGGCAGCAACAGGCCGCATGTCGATCCCGAGGCGCCATTGCCCGAGGTCGTCTACGATCTCGGCAAGCTGCCTGAGCCCGTGCGGCGCATGCATGACCTGATCATCGAAGCCTGCAAGAGCGGCGATATCGAAAAGCTCCGACCCTTGATCGGCAAGGGCGACAGCATGACCCAGCTGTCGCTGGCCGATATCGATGGCGATGCCATCGCCTTCCTCAAGGGCCTATCCGGCGACCCAGACGGCCAGGAGATTCTGGCCATACTGGAAGAGGTGCTCAGCGCCGGCTATGTGCATGTCGACGTCGGAACGCCGCAAGAACTCTATGTCTGGCCGTATTTCTTCGCCCTGCCGCTGGACAAGCTCGACGCCAAGCAGCGGGTCGAGCTGTTCAAGATCGTTACCGCCGGCGATTTCGACGACATGAAGCAGTTCGGCGCCTACATCTTCTACCGCGTCGGCATCACGCCCGCCGGGCAGTGGACGTTTTTCGTGGCGGGGGATTAAGCCTTCGGCCTTCTCCCTGCAGGGGCCTAGACGACAAGCGCCTCGGAAAACTCCACCGCCCTGCCCTGGCCTGGCATGACGATTTCGCCTTCCCACATGATTCGGCGGCCGCGAATGACGGTGCCGATCGGCCAGCCGGTCACTTCCTTGCCATCGTAAGGCGTCCAGCCTGCCTTCGAGCCGGCCTGCGCATTGGTGATGGTCTCGCGCCGTTTCATGTCGACGATGGTGAAGTCGGCATCGTAGCCGACGGCGATGCGGCCTTTTCTGGCCATGCCGAAGATGCGTTGTGGGCCGTGGCTGGAGAGGTCGACGAAGCGCGGCAGGGTCAGCCGGCCAGCGTTGACGTGGTCGAGCATGATCGGCACCAGCGTCTGCACGCCGGTCATTCCCGAGGGCGAAGCCGGGTAGGGTTTTGCCTTTTCGGCCAGCGTATGCGGCGCGTGATCGGAACCGAGCACGTCGACAATGCCTTGTGCAATGCCATGCCAGACGCCGTCGCGATGACGCTTGTCCCGCACCGGCGGGTTCATCTGGATCAGCGTGCCGAGCCTGAGATAGTCTTCGGCACTCAGCGTCAGATGGTGCGGCGTCGCCTCGCAGGTCGCGACGTCCTTGTGCTGTTCGAGGAAGAGGATTTCCTCGGCGGTAGAAATGTGCAGGACGTGGATGCGGGCGCGGGTCTGCCTAGCGATGCGCACAAGCCGCTCGGTGCAGCGCAAGGCGGCGATCTCGTCGCGCCAGACCGGATGCGATGACGGGTCGCCCTCTATGCGCTCGCCGAGGCGTTCGCGCAACCGGAACTCGTCCTCCGAATGGAACGCGGCACGGCGGCGGGTATTTCGCAGGATCGAGGCGACTCCTTCATCGTCCTCGACCAGCAGGTCGCCGGTGGAAGATCCCATGAAGACCTTTATTCCCGCCGCACCCGGCAAACGCTCAAGCTCGCCGACATCTTTCGCGTTGTCACGAGTGCCGCCGACCCAGAACGCGAAATCGCAATGCATGCGGCCGCTGCCGCGCCGGACCTTGTCGGCGAGCGTTGCCTCGCTGGTGGTCAACGGGTTGGTGTTGGGCATCTCGAACACCGCGGTGACACCGCCAAGCACCGCAGCCCGCGAGCCCGTTTCGAGATCTTCCTTGTGCTCCAGCCCCGGCTCGCGAAAATGCACCTGGCTGTCGACAACACCAGGCAGGATATGCAGGCTGCGGCAGTCGATCGTCTCGCCGGCCGAGGCCTGGCGCAGATCGCCGATTGCCGCGATGCGCCCATTCTTCACGCCGATGTCACGCGCCCCCTCGCCGTCATGGTTGACCACTGTGCCGCCTGTCAGGATGAGGTCGTAGGTCATGGCCATGCTCTCTTGCGGGGGGAGTGTCAGCGGCTTACGTAATGGCCAACCGTTTTGCAAGATCAGGCTTTTATCCGCCCCATGCCCTTTGCCCTGCTGAAAGACCGCGCGCTCATCTCCGTCTCCGGCCCGGATGCCGAGCACTTTCTGCAAAACATCCTGACCACCGATCTCGACACGCTTGGTGCCGGCGAAGCAAAGCCCGGCGCACTGTTGACGCCGCAAGGCAAGATCCTGTTCGACTTCCTGATCTGGCGTGCCGGAGAAAACGCCTTCCGGCTCGAATGCCGTGCCGACATTTCAGACGATTTCGTTCGCCGGCTGATGCTCTACAAGCTTCGCGCCAAGGTCGAGATTGCCAAGTCGGAACAAGCGCTTGTCACTGTTGCGTGGGGAACGGAGTCAATCGCCTCAGAAAATGATTCAACCGTGGTTGCCGACAGGCGCTTTCGCGATGAAAACGTCACGCGCTCCTATGCCGGCACTGCAGATGCCGGCGACATCGCCGCATGGCAGGCCTTCCGCATTGCCCACGGCATTGCCGAAAGCGGTGCCGATTACGCGCTGGGCGACGCCTTCCCGCATGACGTGCTGCTCGACGAGACGGGTGGCGTAGGCTTCAGGAAGGGCTGCTATGTCGGCCAGGAAGTCGTGTCGCGCATGCAGCATCGCGGCACGGCCAGGCGGCGCGTGCTGATTGTCCTGGCCGGGCTTCCCCTGCCCGCCGCGGGTACCGAACTCACCGTCGATGGACGGCCGGTCGGCACGCTCGGCTCGAACGCCGGCACATCAGGGCTTGCCATTGCCCGCATCGACAGGGTCAAGGCGGCGCTGGACGCCGGCCAGCCGATCCTGGCGGACGATGTGCCAGTGACGGTGGCCATTCCCGCCTGGGCCAAATTCAGTTTTCCTCAGGAAGCCGTCAGCGCGGAGGAAGCCTGATGGCGGCGGACCGCACCGGCGCGCCGCCACGCGCCTGGCAGCGCATGCTGTCCGGCCGCCGGCTCGACTTGCTCGACCCCTCGCCGCTCGACATCGAGATTTCGGACATTGCGCATGGGCTCGCCCGCGTCGCCCGCTGGAACGGCCAGACCCGCGGCGAGCATGCATTTTCGGTCGCCCAGCATTCGCTGCTGGTCGAGGCCCTGTTCAACGATCTGGTGCCGCAGGCTTCGGCCACCGACCGGCTCGTGGCACTGCTGCACGATGCGCCTGAATATGTCATCGGCGACATGATCTCGCCGTTCAAGTCGGTGATGGGCGGCAGTTACAAGGATTGTGAATTGCGCCTGCAGCGCGCCATCCATCTGCGCTTCTCGCTGCCCCCCGAACCGGCTGCGGCGCTGCGCAGGGACATCAAGCGCGCCGACCAGATCGCCGCCTATTTCGAGGCAACGCTGCTTGCCGGCTTTTCAACCGCCGAGGCGACCGAATTCTTCGGCCGCCCGCGCGGTTTTTCCGCCGAGCGCTTCGACTTCACACCGCGCTCGGTGACCTGGGCGCAGAATGCGTTCCTGAAGCGGTTTTCGGCGATCGAGACGTCGCGAAACCCAGTTCCGACGTCGGCGATAGGGTAGAAAACGCTAAATTAACCGGAAACGTCAACAGTGCGGTGTTGGATCAAACACCGCAGGCGCGCCTCATGCCCGTCGTGGATGTCAAGGTTGGTTCGGTCATCCCGGAGCGGGTGGCCGAAGGCGTGGAGCGCTCTCGCCACATGGAAGACGAGCTGCGCGAACAGAATGAGCGCTTTTCAGCCGCCGTCGAGAACATGTCGCATGGCCTGTGCATGTTCGATGCCGACGAGCGCATGATCATCTGCAACGGCAACTACCTCAACATCTTCTGCCTCGACGCCAAGCTGATACGACCGGGCATCCATTTCATCGACATCCTGCGGCACAGCGTCGACATCGGCATCGCCTCACAAAGCGCCGACGAACTCTATGCCATCCGCAAACCCTATATCGACCAGGCGAAACCCTCGACCTACGAAGAGACGCTGTCGGATGGTCGCATCATCAATATCTCGCACCGCCCGCTGGCTCTGGGCGGCTGGGTCTCGATCTATGAGGACATTACCGAACAAAGGCGCGCCGAGCAGGATCTCAAGGAGCAGCATCGCCGTTTCGACGCCGCACTCGCCAACATGTCGCAAGGCTTGCTGATGTACGACGCCGACGGCAAGATGATCGTGCGTAACCGGCGTTTTCTTGAACTCTACGACGTCACCGCGACCGACTTTCCGCTCGGAACGACGCACCGCGACGCGCTCGAACGATTGCTGGAACTGGGCATCTATACGAAGATCGACGTCAACAGCGAAGTCGCCAAGACCGAAGCCTGCCTGGTGGCGGCAAAACCGCATTCGGCCTATCGCTATCTTACCGACGGCAGGACGGTTCTGGTCACACGCCGGCCAATGAGCGGCGGTGGCTGGGTAGTGACCTTCGACGACGTCACCGAACGTCGCCGCACCGAAGAGCGCATGACCCATCTTGCGCATCACGACACGCTGACCGGCCTGGCCAACCGTTCGATGTTTCGCGAACGGCTCGACCTAGCCCTGGAGGATGCGGCTGCACCGCCACTGGCGATCTTCTCGCTCGATCTCGATCGCTTCAAGGCGATCAACGACACCTGGGGACATCCTGCCGGCGACTGGCTGTTGAAAAGCGTGGCCGAGAGGCTGCAGCGTTGCCTACACGATGAAACAGACCTCGTCGCCCGCTTCGGCGGCGACGAGTTTGTTATCATGCAGTTCAATTCCAGGGGCGTCGCCGATGCTGAAAAACTGGCCAAGCGCATCGTCGAGGCAATCGCAAAACCGTTTCGCGACAAGAGCCGGGACATGCATGTCGGCATCAGCATGGGCATCGCTGTCTTCCCTAGCGATGGCAGGGACGCCGATACGCTGCTGAAAAATGCCGATACGGCGCTCTATCGGGCGAAGAGCGAAGGGCGAAACCTCTATCGCTTCTTCGAGCCCGCAATGGACGCGATCGTGCAGGCCCGCCGGGCGCTCGAGGTCGACCTCGGGGCCGCGCTGTCGCGGCAGGAATTGGACCTCGATTACCAGCCCATCATGCACATCGCCTCCGGTGAGATCATCGGCGCGGAGGCCTTGATGCGCTGGCATTCGCCAGCACGGGGCACTGTCGCGCCGGACGCATTCATTCCGGTCGCCGAAGAAACCGGACTGATCGTGCCGTTTGGCGAATGGGCGCTGAGGACGGCCTGCACGGCAGCGGCAAGCTGGCCCCCCGGCTTGCGCATCGCGGTCAATGTCTCGGCCGTCCAGCTCAAAAGCGGCGGGTTTGCCCGTGACGTCATCTCGGCTCTAGCCTTTTCCGGCGTGCCGGCCCGACAGCTGGAGCTGGAAATCACCGAAACCGTGCTGATGGACGAGAGCAAAGCCGTGCTGAAGACGCTGCGACAGCTACGCGATCTCGGCATCCGCATCGCGCTGGATGATTTCGGCACTGGCTATTCCTCGCTCGGTTACCTCAGGCGTTTCCCGGTCGATAAGATCAAGATCGATCGCTCCTTCATTCGCGACATGGGCAATCGCGACACGGCGGCGATCGTCCGCACCATCATCGGGCTCGGCACTGAGCTTGGCATTGTCGTCACCGCCGAGGGCGTCGAGACCGAGGTGCAACTCGACATGCTGCGCGACAATGGCTGTGTCGAGGCACAGGGTTATCTGATCGGCTTGCCGTCAAAGGCGGCGGACATCCAGCGTCTGTTGAAGTCGCGTGCGCTACACAGCCACGCCGGCTGATCAGATCGACGCAAGGTCAGCGCAGCGTCTCAAGGTATTTCTCATGGAAGCTGACATAGCCGGGCTCGACCACTTTCAGATGCCGCTCGATCAGCGTGTGAAACTGCGGCAGTTGATGAAACGGCACACCGGGATAGGCATGATGCTCGGCATGGAACGGCATGTTCCATGCCAGCTTGCGCACGACCCAATTGGTCAGCGTGGTTCTCGTGTTCTCCAGCATGTTGGCTACGAATGGACAGCGGCCGTGCTCGGCCAGGAGATAGAGGCGCAGAAAGGGCTGACCAAGTAGCGCGGGAATGATCCAGACATAGAGAAGCACAGTGAGCCGGAAATAGGCGGCGAGCAGAATGACGACGGCGTAGAACGCAATCATGGCGCGCGCCTCGACCCGCACCTTGGGCCGACCTTTCGGCGGCACATAGCTTTCCTGGCTGTCGCCAAAAGCATTGGCGTAAAGCGTCTTGAGATGGCCCCACCAAAGCGGGATGCCGGAAACATGCGCGAGGTACTGCCGCAGCGTTTCCGGTTTGGGAAAGGCCAGCTCTGGATCGTTCTCGGGATCCTGAGTGAAGCGATGGTGGGCGAAATGAAAGTAGCGGAACCAGTCGGCCGCCAGCGCCAAGGCCAGGCTGCACACCCGCGCCACGGCGTCGTTCAGCCACTGCGTCTCAAAGGCCGTGCGATGAACCGTCTCGTGCAGCAGCGTGAACAGGAAGACCATCAGGATGCCTTGCGGCAGCATCAGCAGCGGCCAGAATGGCACCTTTGCCGCAATCAGCGCTCCAAGGATCACAATCGCACCCCAGTGGGCGCTGAGCTGAACGAGACCCGCGGCATCGGACTTGGCGGTCAGGCGATTACGCTCTTCGGGGGCCAATGAGGCGATTATGTCGCGATGATCCATCGGCTTCTATCCAGGCTGGCGATTTGACGAGGCCCACTCTAGCCGGTGAAAAAGCTTTCCAAAAACGACGATTCCTGCGATTTGGATAAGTCAACCTTATCTATCCGGCAATCATGGTCACATCTCTATCGCTGAAAGGACTTCAGGCTTTCGAGGCCGCGGCGCGCACGGGCAGCTTTGCCGCGGCGGCGGAGGAGCTTTCGGTTTCGGCGGCCGCCATCAGCCAGCTCATTCGCACCGTCGAGGAACAGATGGGCCGCAAGCTGTTTCATCGGGTCAACCGCCGCGTCCTCCTCACCGAGGCCGGCGTGGAAATGCTGCCACGACTGACCATGGCCTTCCAGGAAATCGGCAGTGTCTCGCGCGAATTGGGCGGCGATGCCTTCCGCCCGCGCCTGGTGGTGTCAGTGCCGCCATCAATGGCCATGGGTTGGCTTTCGCAGCGTCTCGCCGGCTTTGTCGCCAGCCACGGCGCCGCCGACATATCGCTGCGCGGTGATGACGACCCGGTGCCGTTCGACCGCGAACTGATCGACATCAGGCTCTCCTACGGTCCGCATTACCGCGAGCACCCGACTGAGGACATCGTCCGGGACGCCGTCTATCCCGTCTGCGCGCCAAGGCTTGCCCGCGGGATCAAGGCGGACGGCGATCCGCTCGCCGGGCTGCCGCTGATCCACACCGACTGGGGACCAACCGGCGCCTCGTTTCCGTCCTGGCGCAACTGGTTCGAGGCTGCTGGGGTACAGCCCGGCCGCTCGGCGCAGCGGGGTCTGTCGGCCAACTCGTCGCGCGCGGCCCTCGACCTCTCCATTTCGGGCCTAGGCGTAGCGCTGGCGCAAGGGGTCTATTGTGCCGAGGCGGTGGAAGACGGCAGGCTGGTCCGGCCCGCCGCCAGGGCGATTGCGCTGCGCCAGCCCTATTGCCTGACGATCCCGGAGCGCAGCGGCAGGCGCGATGTCGTGGCGGCGTTCCGCGATTGGCTGATCAACGAATGCCAGCGTGCGGTGGGGTCGCCGGCGCTGCGTTCCCACAACAGCCTCTGACCGGCAGGCGCCGGTCAGAGATAGCTGGCCAATGCCGCTGTCATGTCCTTGCTTGTCGCCACGGGAATGATCTCGAACTCGACCAGATCGTTCCATTCGATAGCCCAGCGCTGCAGCAGCGTAACGTCGTCGGTTTCCACCAGCAGGAAGCAGCGGCTCATATCCGCCGCGATCCAGCTGTGGTGCACGACAAGCTCATCCGGCTTCAGGCGGCCCCGATCGCGAAAGCGGCGGTAGATCTCCTTGCGGTCGCAGCCGGTGAAGTCCTCGATCACGATGAACTGCATGTTTTCCACCTAGCGCAATTCCAGGAAAAGTGTGAGCGGTTTTCCGTCCGGAATTGCATCAGAACAAAAAGTTGGAGTGGTTCCCCGTTTCCGTGAAACGGTGAACCACTCTGGTTGGACTATTGTCGCCCTGGCCGGTCGAGCCGCTCCAGGAACCACTGCGTCAGCCGCACCCAGACCTCGTCCTTCTCGCCGGAATCCTCCCAGCCATGGTCGAGGTTGGGGTTATCGTTGACCTCGATGACGAAGACGCCGTCCTTGGTCTCCTTGAGGTCGACACCATAGAGGCCATCGCCGATGCAGCGCGCCGCCTTGACCGCGGTCTCGACAACATGGGCCGGCGTTTCCTTCAGCGTGAAGGTCTTGATGCCGCCCTGGTCGGGCTTGCCATTGGCCTTGTGGTTGACGATCTGCCAGTGCTTCTTGGCCATCAGATAATGCACGGCAAAAAGCGGCTGACCACCGAGCACGCCAACGCGCCAGTCATATTCGGTGGGAATGAATTTCTGCGCGATGAGAAGGTCGGAATCCTCCAGCCACTCGGTCGCAAGCCGCGTCAGCTCCTCCAAATTCTCGCATTTCTTGACGCCGCGCGAGAAGGACGAATCCGGAATCTTCAGCACCAGCGGAAAGCCCAGCGTCTGCGCCGCAAGCTCCAGATCCGACGTGCCGGCGATCATCACTGTCGGTGGCACCGGCACCTTGTTGTAGGCCATCAGCTCGTTGAGATAGACCTTGTTGGTGCAACGGATCATCGACAGCGGATCGTCGATGACAGGCATGCCTTCCTGTTGAGCGCGGCGGGCGAAACGATAGGTGTGGTTGGAGATCGAGGTGGTCTCGCGGATGAACAGCGCATCGTAGTTCGCGAGCTTGGCAAGGTCCTTCCTGGTGATGGGCTCGATTTCGACCCCCATCTTTTCGGCGATCTTGGCCCAGTAGCGCAGCGACGAGATTTCCGACGGCGGCAGTTCCTCATGCGGATCGACCAGCGTGGCGAAGGTGTAGCGCGCCGGCGTGCGCCCCTTGGTGTCGCGCCACTCGCGGTTGGTGTAGGTCTCCAGGCACTGGATGAAGCTTTTTTCTTCGTCCTCGGTCATGCGCGCCAGCGGATGGAAGCCGATCTTGCGGATCGAGGCCCATTCGGCGCTGTCCTTGATGTGGACCTCGAGTGCCGGCGCGCGGAACCAGTCGAACAACAGCTTGGCGAAACGGTCCCACACCTTGGAGGGGCCGATGCCGAAAAAGATGCAGACCTTGGCCGGAAAGTCGCCGCCGAGGTCCTTGCGGCATTTGTTGAGCGCCAGTTCCAGTTCCGGCAGCGCATGCTCATAGAGCTTGCGCTCCGACAGGTCGATCATCGTCTCCACGGTCGGAATGACCTTGTGGCCGCGCGAGCTCGCCAGCAGCGAGGCATAGTAGCCGCGGCTCTGGTAGCCGTAATTGTTCGATAGGTTGATGACCTTCGGCCGCTGGCCGCGAAATAGCGACGGATGCGCGAGATAGTCGCGATTGGTGATGATCTTGTGCGGTGTCGCCACCTGGTCGAGATCGCTCTGCCGGCCGGTAAGGATGACCCAGGTCATTGTGTGTCGCGCTTCCCCAGAGTGATGGCGGCACGCAGTCCGTCGCGGCCGAACTGCGCCATGTTCATGAAGATGCCGTAGGGCACGGGAATGTTGGCGGCATCAAGGATGGTTTCCTGCCTCTCGTCCTCGACCCAGGGATCGTGGATCAGAATATGGTCGCCATCATCGCCGATGGCCAGCACCCAGTGCGGCACCTTCTTGCCGAACATCAGGAAGCCGCTGATCAGCACCAGTACCAGTTTTCCCTCGGCGATCGCGGCTCTGATGTCATCGATGCTGAATGAGCGGTAATTCACCGGGATGCCGTAAAGTTCCGCCCGGCGGCGAAAGTCGACCTGGGCCAATTCCATCACCCGGCGCTTGTCCTCGCTACGCACCGACTGCAGGAACAATGCGCCGTAGAAGGAAACAAAGATCTCTGCCGCGAGCCCGCTTTCGTGTCCAGAGACAGCCAGGCCGAATGGCTCGCAGCCGCCCGGTCCCGACATCATGAAGACGGTCGTCGCCTCGCGCCAGAGGCGGATTTCCATCACCGGATCGGGCACGAAGCCCCGGTCGAAATTGGCCATGGCCATCATCAGACAGCATGGACCGCAGGTGAACTCACAGGTCTGCTGATAGAACGGCACCCTAGTGGCGATCGGAATGTCGCCGCGCAAGGTTTTCTCATAGCGAAGCGCGGTTGCACCGTCCTCATAGTAGGCCGGCTCACGGCCGATCTTGCGGTAGCCGGCCTGCTCGTAGATGCGGATAGCTCGACTGTTGTCCTCACGCACTTCGAGACGCAGCATCATGCGGTCGTGTTCGAACGCCGCCTCCTCCGCCGACGCTAGCAGCAAGCGGCCGACGCCCAGACCGCCAAAAAACGGACCCGTGGCTATGGAGTAGAGCCGTGCCACACCGCTGCCCTTGCGAAACAGCACGATCGCATAGCCGGCGACGCGGCCATCGACTTCGGCGACCAACGTCTCGGCCGTCTCGCGTTCGATGAACAGGCGAAAGGAGCGACGGGAGATACGATCGCTTGAAAAAACGGCTTTCTCGATGGCGGCGAGATCATCGACGTCAGACGCGCGGGCCGTGCGGATCTCGGCAGGCATGCGACTTGAGAAAACCTCGATTGCGTTGCGGAAACGGCCCCGGTCAAAAGCGTCGCAAACACCGGCCGAAGCGCCGGTATTCATCAAGCGCTATCGCTCCTTGATTAGGGCCGAATTGTGACAGTTTCCGCGGCGGCAAGGAAGTGCGCGGGCTTTGAACAGGATCGCTGTTTTGATGGGCTGCCGGCTGCGAACAATTGCGACCAACTCAGCTTGCGAGGCCAGCCAGAAGCTGGCCATAGGCACTCTTGGCCACGACCGCCAATTGCTCGCGCGGCAGCGAGCCGACAACGGCGCAGCCATAGCCCTTGTCCAGCCAGTAGACGGCCTGCGGGCCGTCCTGCGCCGACGCATAGGTGCCCTTGGCGTTCTCCGTCGATTCCGCGGTCACGAAGAGCGATATGCGCTCGCCCTTGTCGTCTTCGTAGAGCAGCATGGCGGCCTTGCTGTCGCCGGCCGGCAGCAACCGTCCGCCGACCAGTTGAAAACCGTTCGCGGTCAAATCCGGCGCCACCAGCTTCAGCCCGACCCGGTTGGACAGCCAGGTCTGCAAATGATCCTTGTCGCTGGCCGGCACTTCCACCGCATGCCGCTTCTCGGCGGCGTAGATGACATGGGCGGCGATCGCCTGTTCAGCCAGCTGATCTTGCGCCGGATCCTCCTGGCCGATGCCGTCGATGCCGGCAAAGTAGCCGCCAAATCCGCCCGTGGCCAAAAGCACGGCAGCGGCCGCGGCAAGCCACCAGCGCGAGCGCGGCAGCACAGCCCTAACAGGCGCTTCGCCGAGCACCACCTTGCGCAAGCGCGCGGGAACAGGCTCATCCAGCACGCCGGCAAAGGCTGAGCGCAACGCCTCCCGGTCGGCTGCGAAGCGGGCGTTTCTCGCCTTCATCTCCGGATTGGCATCGAGCCAAGCATCATAGGCGGCACGCTCGTCGGCCGGCAGTTCGCCGTCGAGCGCCATGTGGATGTCACGTTCGGAAAAATCGCGGCGGATCATTTCTCGACGATCCTTATCGTGCGGCGACGCGCCGTGTCATCCAGCAACCCGCGCAATTCCTCACGCCCGCGCGCAATGCGCGACATCAGCGTGCCGGCGGGAACACCCAGAATGTTAGCGGCCTCGGCATAGGAAAAGCCTTCGATGGCAACCATGACCAGGGCCGCGCGCCTATCGGGGCTGATCGCTTGCAACGCATCCATGATCTCGCGCGAGGCGATGCTCTCCAGCTGCTCGGCCGGCTGAGCCACCCCCTCGCCCGCCTCCAGCGGCAGCATTGCCGTTTCGCCGCGGCGGTTCACCTTGCGCATCTGGTCGATGAACAAATGATGCATGATCGTAAACAGCCACCTCCTGGGGCTTTCTCCTGTCTGCCAGTTGTCGAGCCGCGTGAGTGCGCGCTCGAGGCAGTCCTGGACGAGGTCGTCGGCAGAATCGCGATCGCGCACAAGCGAGCGTGCGTAACGGCGCAGGCGCGGTATTTCGCCAAGGATTGCTGCCTTCTTTTCGTCCATGACCGCTGGTTCTGAGGTCGCCCCTGTTGATCCCGATTGAACGCGCCTTCCCGGCGCGACGCAAGCGGCCAGCGCGAAGCGGTCCGCCGCCCCGGTCACCCAAGCAATGAGATAACGAGCCCATTGGCCGATTTATTCCCGGCCGGACTGAAATATTATTGTTCTTGCTTGCCTTCATTTTCCCTCGCCGCCCGCGTCAGCAGCCGCTGATAAAACAACCCGATGCCGATCAAAACCGCGCCCAAGCCGATGAAGGACAGCGCCCTGAGCACACCTTCCAGCTCCGACATGTCGAAGAGGAAGACTTTCAGCACGGCGATCGCGATCAGTGCGGCAGACGCAATGCGCAGCACCTGTGACTTCAGCCAAACGCCGGCGGTGAGCAGCGCCACGCCGATGACCAGCCAGAGCGCCGAATAAGTGTAGGTCTCCAGCTGGCCAAGCCCGCTCCACAGGCCGATGAACTCGCCCTTGAACAGGCGCCTGACCGACAGCGTGGCATAGGCCAGGGCAAGCACGGCCGCCACCACCGCCAACATCTGCGCATACCATTTCGGCCGCTTGTCGCGGGCATACAGCGCCAAGCCGCCGGCGGCGACCGCCGGCAGGAGATAGGCGAGGAACAACAGGTTGAACACCGGGATCTGGCCGGTCGATTCGTCCGTGAACAGCGGGTTCAGCACCGCGAAATGCCGGATGACGATGAACGCGACCGAAACCACGCCGGCGGCCATCGAGCCATAGCGCAGCACCGAGCTTGGCGAGCGCATGTCGATGGCGACTAGGATGGCACCGGCGCCGATGGCAATCAGCGTGTAGATTGACTGCTCGGCGAGCGTCATCGCACCCGTGTCGATGACGCCACCATGCATGGCGTGACGCACCAGCATGGCAACGGCAAGCAACGCAAACAGAGCCGCCGCCGCTTGCATGGCGAGGCGCGGCCGGCCATTGGTGGTGCGTGCGAGCTGCCAGGCGGCGAAGCCGAAGGCGAGCGCCGGCACGCCGTATCCCGGCAGCAGCCAGTTGAAAACCGGCGTCCTGGAGAGGAATTCAGCGCCGACTATGGTCGGATCGAAGGCGACGCGGCCAAGCACGGCGATCACCGCGCCAACAGCAATCCAGCCAAGCACTGGATAAGAGCGCCAGCGCGTCGCCAGCGCCGGCACGATGGCCGCGGCACCGAGCAGAATGGTGGTCCAGCCGGAATCGAAGGCCATATGCAGCATCAAGAGGCCGGCGATCGCCGCGCCGCAAAGGGCAAACGACACCGCCATGCCGCCCTTGAGCGGCGGTTCTTCGGCGCGGGCGATCCACTCACCGCCGGCGGCGAAAACCACGACCAGAAGGGCCGCGACCGCGGCATCGGCAAGATCGCGATCGAGATTGCCGTAGGTCAGCCATAGCGCCAGCATAATGACCAGTGGCGCTGCGATGCCCCAGGCCGCCCAGCATGCCGCGCGAATCTGCGCGACGGCGGCAAAACGGCGGGCGGCCCAGAAACCCGCGCCGATGAAGACCAGGCCGAGGCCGAGGCCGATGCGCAGCGTCAAGGGATTTCCAGCCGCCACCTGCAGGCCGTCAAAGCCAATGTTGCCTTGGGACAAATCGGAGCCGATGGTGGCTGGCGGAATGATGCCGAGATAGATCATCACGCTCACCACCCCGGCGGCATGCAGCAGCGGCAGGGCGCGCGGCCGATAGAGGGCGGTGGCGACAAGGGCGACGATGACCAGAGCGCCCGGCAAGGCATCGCCGGCCGCGACAAGCGTGGAGTCGACGGACAGGCCAAGCGCGGAAAACGCAACAAAAAAACCCGGCACGATCGATGGCCAGTCGAAACCCTGATTTGCAGTTCCCTCTTCGCCGCCACGACTGCGCAGCCAGGCAAGAGCAAGCACGGTCAGCGTCACCGCGTCGACGAACAGGATGACGGCAAGGTCGGCGCCGGGCGCGTTCGTCATGTAGGCGATGGTCCAGGCGCCGGTGCCGAAGAAGGCGGCCGCCATCAGGAAGTTCCAGTCGCGCATGCGGGCGATCATCGCAGAGGCGGCAAGGACGATGGCAAGATAGACGAACAGCGCCCATGGATTTGGCGCCTGCGCGGACACAAGCGCCGGCGTCGCCATGGCACCGACGAGACCGATACCGGCGAGGGCCAGGCCGTGTACGAGAGCGGCGGCGATCGTCGCCACGCCGATGGCGCCAAGCAGCGTGAAGGCAAGAGCCGGGCCGATGAAGCCGTAAATGCCATGGGCGGCATAGACGGTGCCGAACAGGATGAAGGCACCGGCCGCCGTCAGGATCGCCGGAATATAGGCGCCGGCAACGCCTTGCACCGGCACCTTGAAGCCGGTGCGGCGAATGAACTCGCCGCCGGCGACCAGCACCAGCCCGAGCACCGCTGCCATGGTGAGCCGAACGCCGGGGCCGAAAATACCGGCCTCGATGGTGTAGCGGATCAGGAACAGACCACCCAGCGCCAACGCAATGCCGCCGACCCAGACCGCCCAGCGCGTGCCGAGCGCCGTTTCGATGTCCGGCTTGCCGGGGGCCTTGGGGGCCGCAACCGGCTCGACAGGTTCTGCCGCCTTCGGCGCCTCGCCGGCGGACCAGGGGCCGGATACGGCGCCGGCAACCGGAGCTTCCGCTTCCGTAACCGGGGCCTGCGCCTGCGCGACGACGGGCTCGCTCACCACCGCTGTGGCAACATCGGCCGCTACCGCAGCCACAGGCGCCGCGTCAGCCTTGCCATCGGCCGCTATCTGTTCTGCCAGCTTGACCACCGGCGGCACGGCGCCCGAAAGGACGAGACTGCGCAGCGCGCCAAGCTCGCGTTCGACAAGGCCGATGCGGCTTTGCTGACGCGAAATGATGACGAACAAGGCAATGATGGCGACGAGGCCGATCAGGCTTTCAAACATGGCGGTTCCCCCAAACCAGGCCAGTTTTCACTGACATTTCATCTCACTGACATTCAAATGCGGCGGCTAAACGGCTCAAAAACTCAACGTGCCGCCAGATTGGCGGCTGGAAATATCGAACATGTCTCGGTGCCGAAAGCCAAGAGCTTGCGAGATCCGGCCCGTACAGAGCTAGACTTGCGCTCATGCTGCGTTCTCTCCGGCTATAGTCTTGCCGCGCGCATAGTGCTTGCGCAGCGCGGCAAGGAAGCCGGCGCGGGAATCGGGCTGTTCGATGGCACGCGGCTCATAGACGTGGCGGGTAAAGAAGAAGCCGGTGAGCCGGAAGGCGTCCTCGACCGCCGCTGGATCGGCGCGCAGGCCGGAGCCGCGCTGCAAAAAGGCCGGCAGCGCCAGCATCTTGTCGTGCCATGGCAAGCCTGCTTCGCGCGACACAGCGCGCCCAGACTTCGGCGAGACATAGGCAAGGTCCTGCCGCGAGCCAGTGGCAGCGCATTGGCTAAGATCGAGGCCAAAACCGAGTTCGTCGAGCACAAGCAGTTCGAAGCGCGCCACCAGTTCGCCGGCGGCATCGGCATCGTCGAGATGGACGATCATCACTGCAAGTGTCTCGTAGAGAGCTTCATGAGCGTCGCGCTCGGGCAACAGGCGCAGATGCGCGGCCATGGTCTGCAGCCCGTAGACGGCGACGGCGCTGTCCATCAATCGGGCAGCGTTCATCTCGATCGCCTCGGCCTGGAAGGTGCCAAGATGCTCGTCGAGGCGCGCCCGCCAGAGAAGATCGACGCGGTTGCCGGGCTGGAGAACGGGTTGCTGCTTGCGCGAGCGGCCGCCACGGACGAGGCCTAGATGGCGGCCATGCGCGCGCGTCATCACCTCGAGGATGGCGCCGGTTTCGCCATGCTTGCGGGTGCCGAGAATGATTCCCTCGTCGCGCCATTCCATGCCCAGAGCTTTTCACCGATCGGGTGGCGAAATCAAGGTATGGGCCTGGGCCGGCTCCCCGCAACAACGCATAAAGAAGCCGCCCGCAGCGATACGCTGCGGGCGGCCTGGTAAGGTCAGTCGATCGATTAGACGTTGCGCTGGAAGCGGACGATGCCGCCGATGCCGTCCTTCTTGTCGGCCTTGGACCAGTTGCCATAGATGGAGGGATTGCCGAAGTTGCCGTAGTGATCCCGGTCGACTTCGGTCGTCATCGTGAAGCCGGGGACGATAGTGTAGGCGACGTTCGCCGCAAGAGCGATGTTCTTGTCGTCGTCAGCCGAAGCCTGGACGTTGAACGAGGTCTTGGCGTTGGACTTGTAGGTGCCACCACCCCAGTAACCGCAATTTTGCGTGCAGCAGATCTGAGGCGATATCCTCCGCTCTGCGATATTGCGAGGAAATTGCAATGCCGCCCGCCGGGCCGGCCAAACCTCGCCAAGGTGGTCGAAGACACGCCGGCAGCGCCGTTTCACTCTCGATTATAACAGCAGCCTGCTCACCGTGAGCCGGTGCGGGACCGCTTTCTCAAACCAAACGCGATAAACGTAGGCGAGCAGGAAACAAGGACGATCAAGGAATCACATCACGTCCTGCGCCTGTGATCGGCCAGCACCGCATCGATGACGCGCCAGGATTTCTCGACTTCAACCGGGTTGTCTATATGACCGGCGGCGGTGATCAGCGCCTTCCACAGCGCCCAGCCACGGCCACGTGCCCAGGTCGCATCATCAACGCCAATGTCGGCGCGGAAAACCTCCCAGCTCTCGCCCTCGAAAAAGGTCCAGGCGATCACGAGGTCGCATGAGGGATCGCCGACACCGGAGGTGCCGAAGTCGATCACGGCGCTCAAGCGGCCGTCCTCGACGAGCAGATTTCCCGAGGCAACGTCACCATGGAACCAGACAGGCGGTCCCTGCCAGGTCGCGGCAAGGGCTGCTTCCCACACGGCACTCGCCGAAGTGCCATCGATACGGCTGCCGAGTGTGGTGATTGCTTGCCTTGTCTCGCCGTCATAGACGTTCAGCGGTCCGCCTCGGAAGAAGTTGTGCTGGCCGGGCGCCGGGCCACCGGTCGGTTCGATGCGTTTCAATGCAATCAGGAACCCGGCCAGGTCAGCCGCGAATTGCGACAGGTCGGCGATGTTCTCTCGCCTCGCGGTCTCGCCTTCGATCCAGCCATAGACGGACCAATGCCAGGGATAGCCCTCCGCAGGAACGCCCATCGCCAGCGGTACGGGAATGGGCAGGGGCAGAAGCGGCGCCAACTGCGGCAGCCAGCGATGCTCCTTCTCCACTTGCAGGGAATAGGCGGCAGCGCTTGGCAGCCGCACGGTCATCTCGTCGCCGAGATGAAAGGTCCTGTTGTCCCATCCGCCTGATGCAACCGGCCTGACGGCAAGATCCCTCCACTGGGGGAATTGCGCGGCGACCAACCGGCTGACCAAAGCCGTATCGATGGTGAGCTTGCCGTCCATTTAATGCGGGAATTCGAGGCCCATTTCGCGGTAGCGCTCGGGGTCGTCGCCCCAGTTCTCGCGTACCTTGACGAACAGGAAGAGGTGCACCTTCTGTTCGAGGATGCCTGCTATTTCCATGCGGGCTGCCTGGCCGATGGCGCGGATGGTTTCGCCCTTGTGGCCGAGCACGATCTTCTTCTGGCTGTCGCGCTCGACATAGATGGTCTGGTCGATGCGCACCGAGCCGTCCGGCTTCTCTTCCCATTTCTCGGTCTCGATATGCGAGGAATAGGGCAATTCCTGATGCAGCCGCAGATACAGTTTTTCGCGGGTGATCTCGGCCGCCAGCTGGCGCATCGGCAAGTCCGAGATCTGGTCTTCCGGATAATACCAGGGGCCGGCCGGCAGCGCCTGCGCCAGATAGTCGAGCAGGTCCTTGCAGCCGGAGCCGGTCAGCGCGGAGACCATGAAGGTGCGCTTGAACGGCACTTTCTCGTTCGCTGCCGCGGACAGGGCCAGAAGCGTCTCGTGCTTGACTCGGTCGACCTTGTTGAGGATCAGCGCCATCGGCTGGCGCACATCCTTCAGCCGTTCGAGGATGGCGTCGGCGTCGCCACGGATGCCACGCTCGGCATCGATGAGCAGCAGCACGATATCGGCATCCTTGGCGCCGCCCCAGGCGGTGGTGACCATCGCCGTGTCGAGGCGCCGCTTGGGCTTGAAGATGCCCGGCGTGTCGACAAAGACGATCTGCGCATTGTCATGCGTGGCGATGCCGCGCACGATGGCGCGGGTCGTCTGAACCTTATGGGTGACGATCGATACCTTGGCGCCGACCAATTGGTTGACCAGCGTCGACTTGCCGGCATTGGGCGCGCCGATCAGCGCGACGAAGCCGGAATGTGTGGCAGGGGCTTCAGCAGTTTCAATATCCGTCATGCCACGTTCCATACACCTTCGCGCAACAGAAGGGCAGCCGCAGCCGCCTGCTCGGCCTCGCGCTTGGAACGGCCGCTGCCGGTCGCCGGCTGAAATGCCCCAACCTTGACACTGACGGTGAACAGCGGATCGTGGTCCGGCCCCTCGCGGCTGTCGATCTGGTAGGCAGGCACGGCACTTGCGGCCTGATGCGCCCATTCCTGCAATTCGGTCTTGGCGTCACGGCGCGCCGCACCTGAAGCCTGCGAACGTGGCTGCCAGTATCTGTGGATAAAGGCGCGCGCCGCCTCCAGCCCACCGTCGAGATAGAGCACGGCGATCAGCGATTCCAATGCGTCTGCACGCAGATTGACGCGCTTGCGCCCCTCGAGCCCGCGCACATCCGATCCGGCGCGGATCAGCTCCGGCAGCCCGATATCCTCGGCAATGTCCGAAAGCGCCTCGGCATTGACCAGTGCATTGAGCCGCAGCGACAACTCGCCTTCCGCAGCGTCGGGAAACGCGGCCAGCAGCATGTCGGCAACGACCAGGCCGAGAACCCGGTCGCCGAGAAACTCGAAACGCTCATAATCGGTGCCGGCATTGGCGCCACGGGCACTGGCATGGGTCAGCGCACGCTGCAGACGCTGGCGGTCGGCAAAGGCATGGCCCGTGCGTTCCACAAGCGCTTCGGCGAGCGCATCGGCGGTCAGGCGTTTCGCCGCTGCCATCCTTAATTGACGAAGTGGAACAGGCGCGAGGCACGCATCAGCGACGGCCATTTCCAGATTTCGAGCGGGCTTGCCTTGCCGGCGATAGAGAAGAAGACAAGGTTGGCGCGGCCAACCAGGTTTTCCGCGGGAACGTAGCCGACGGTGAACCGGCTGTCGGCGGAATTGTCCCGGTTGTCGCCCATCATGAAATAGTGGCCGGGCGGCACGTCGAATTCACGCGTGTTGTCGCCGATCGAATTCGGATTGAGGTCAAGCGTGTCGTAGCTGACGCCGTTGGGCAGCGTTTCCCGATAGACATCGATCGGCTGAGGCATTTCGGTGATGTCGGGATTGTCGATCTGCCCGGTCTTGACGCGCGGCACACCGACGCCGTTGATGAACAGCTGGCCATTCTTCATCTGGATCTTGTCGCCAGGCAGGCCGACCACGCGCTTGATGTAGTCGACGGACGGATCCGGTGGGAACTTGAACACCACCACGTCGCCGCGCTTTGGCTCGGAGCCCCAGATGCGACCCGAGAAAATGTCAGGGCCGAAAGGCAGTGAATAGCGGGAGTAGCCGTAGGACCATTTGGTGACGAACAGGTAGTCGCCTTCCAGAAGCGTCGGCCGCATCGATCCCGACGGGATCGAAAAGGGTTGGAACAACAGAGTGCGGATAACCAGGGCGAGCAAAAGCGCCTGGACGATGACGCTGACGGTTTCGCCAAGCCCGCCGGATTTCTTCTGGGATTTTTCAGCCACGCTCATGTCGTCCTCGATTGTGCGTTGGATGGTATAGAGTCTCGGCGCGCGCTGGGCAACGTCAATGCCGGTCGTCAGATGCAATCAATGTGGCGCTTCTTCGACGGGCAACGCCTCGATGATCACAAAGGCTTGAGCGAGGGGGAAATCATCCGTGATGGTGAGGTGGATCGCCGCCCGATGGCCTTTCGGCAGGATCTTTTGCAGCCGCGCCAACGCGCCGCCGGTCAATGCCATGGTCGGTGCGCCGCTGGGCAGGTTGACGACACCCATGTCGCGCCAGAATACGCCTTGCGCCAAACCGGTGCCCAGCGCCTTGGCGCAGGCCTCCTTGGCGGCGAAGCGCTTGGCATAAGAGGCCGCGCGGGCGCGTCGGTTCTCAGAACGCGCCTGTTCGACCTCGGTGTAAATCCTCTGCACGAAACGCTGGCCGTGACGCTCCAGCGATTTCTCTATGCGCCTGATATCGATCAGGTCGCTGCCGATGCCGATGATCATTGTGCGGCGGAACCGACGCTTCCGCCAGGATGGGACGATTGCGCATGGCGATGCGCGCGCTCTGCCAGCCGCTTGCGCCTTTGCTCGCGAAAGACAGTCATGCCCCAGCGCGTGATGCCGTAGAACAGGAGGCCGAACACCAGCCCGAGCGGCACCGCGCCGATCAGCATGGGCTCCAGCACGGGATGCCACAGTTTCGCGAAAGAAAGCGTGTGCATCATCTCGCCCAGATGCGCGGGCGGACCATGTGCAGGCAGGCGATCGTGCAGGATGAGCTTGCCGGTTTCCCAGGATGCGCCCCACAGAATCGGAAAAGTCAGCGGATTGCCGAAGAAAACAGCCCCGAGTGCCGCCGCCACCAGATTGCCGGCGATCACCCAGCATAGAACGGCGGCAATGATGAAATGGAAGCCAACGGGAAAGAACGAAGCGAAGACACCGGCCGCGACACCGGCGGCCACCGCATGCGGGGTGGCCTTCAGCCGCAGGATGCGCTTGGAGAAATACTGAAGCGAGCGCGAAAACGAACGGCGCGGCCACAGGTAGGTGCGCACCCGCTCGAAAAGGCCATCAGGCTTGCGACGACGAAAAAGCACTCTCTTCCTATTCCCGACAATCTACGGTTTACAACTTCCAAGCCGACCGTTTCCAGCCGTGCTCCGATCGCCACATCTTGCGCTTTACGGTTACCTAAAGGCAATCGCCACCCTGATATAGCGATCCGCAACCTCGACAACAACCGAAGGCTACCTGTACAGCGGCCGCGCCAGCATAATCTTTGGTAAGGTTCACGTCTCCAACACCGGACAATCGCGGCGAATTTGAGAATGGCGTCGGCCTTTTGTCGCAGCCGGATGCTTCAGACATCACCATAGGTACTGACTGACCTCGACCAAATTGCCGTCCGGGTCGCGGAAATAGACAGACATCATCGGCCCCCGCGCCCCGATGCGTTCGACCGGTCCGGTACGAGCGCAACGCCACTGGCCTCAAGACGGGTTCGGATTTCGTTGAGCGGCCGTTCAGTGATCAGGCAGAAATCGGCTGACCCTGCCCTCGGCACTTTCGCCTTCGGCTCGAAAGTGCGGCGGACTTCGTGGACATTGATCTTCTGGCTGCCAAAAGCCAGCGCTGTCGGCCGGCCCGGCGTATCGACGCGCTCAAGGCCCGGCACGCTCTGGTAAAGGGCGCAGGTCGCTTCGAGCGACGCCACCGTCAACACGAAATGATCGATACCGGCGATCATTTGCAATTTGCTTTCATGCATGTCGTCACTCCCAAAACCGCTGCACACTTTTGGGCGACATGCATGGTCAGATGTTGCGGCTGCCGGGCTTGATCGCCGGTATCGCGGCAAGCTCCGGCGGCAGCCGGTCCGGTGGATAGGCTGGAACCTCATATTCGGCGAGTGCGATCAGCGGCACCCCGACATGAGTCTTGCCGGCCGAACGGTCGATGATGCAGGCGGCGGCCACCACCTCGGCACCAAGCTCGCGCAGGCATTCAATGGTTTCGCGGATCGACAGGCCGGTAGTGACGATATCCTCGACGATGACGACACGCGCGCCCCTGGCGATCTCGAAACGGCGCAGGCGGAACTCGCCCCCTTCCCGCTCCACCCAGATCGCCGGCACGCCGAGATGGCGCGAGGTTTCGTAGGCCGGGATCAGGCCGCCGATCGCCGGGCCGACGACATAGTCGATCTTGCCTGGCACCGCGGCGCGGATCTTTGTCGCCAGCGCTTTGCACAGACGCTCGGTCTTGTCGGCGTGCATGAACACCCGTGCCTTCTGCAAGAAGACCGGGCTGCGCAGGCCCGACGTCAGGATGAAATGCCCCTCCAGAACAGCACCGGCCTCGCGGAAAATGCCCAGCACTTCATCGGTATTCATCTGCGTCTATCCCCTCACAGATCGGCCATGTCAGCCATTCACACGCCGCGCGTCGCTGACGCTCGAATTGTCCTTGAGCTGCGACAGCAGCCGGTTGAGGTGCTTCAGATCCCAGACTTCGAGATCGATCAGCATTTCGGTGAAGTCGGGCGCGGTGCGCACCATCGACAGCGTATGGATGTTGGCGTCGTTGGATGCAACGACCTGGGCGATATCGGCAAGCGATCCCGGCGCATTGATGGCGGTGACCGAGACACGCGCGGGAAAGCGTTCCTTGGTGCGTTCGTCAATATCCCAGCGCACGTCGATCCAGCGCTCGGGCTGGTCGTCGAAGGCCTGCAGCGCCGGCGACTGGATCGGATAGATGGTGATGCCGGTGCCCGGCTGGACGATGCCGACGATGCGGTCGCCCGGCACTGCGCCTTCCGGCGCGAAGCGCACCGGCAGGTCGCCGCGCACGCCACGGATCGGCACGGCACCGTCGCGCGGCTGGTCCTTGTCCTTGCGGGCGGCGCGACCTGGAATCTGGAACAGCATGCCTGCGGCATTGCGGATCTTCGACCAGCCCTCCTCGCGCGGCTTGGGCGCTGCCGACGTGACACGTTCGTCCTTGTAGTCGGGGAAAACCGCCTTCATGACGTCGGTCGAAGCAAGTTCGCCACGGCCGACGGATGCCAGCACGTCCTCGATGTCCTTGCGCGCCAGCCGGTGCAGCACCGGCTTTAGGCTTTCCTTGGTAAAAGTCTTGCCGGCCCGTTCGAAGGCACGTTCCAGAATGCGCGCGCCGAGACCCGAATACTGCTTGCGGATGGCGTTCTTGGTGGCGCGGCGGATGGCGGCGCGTGCCTTGCCGGTGACGACGACCGATTCCCAAGCCGCCGGCGGCACCTGGGCCTTGGAGCGGATGATCTCGACCTCGTCGCCATTTTTCAGTTCCGTCATCAGCGGCATGATGCGGCCATTGACCTTGGCGCCGACGCAGGTGTCGCCGACATCGGTATGCACCGCATAGGCGAAGTCGATCGGCGTGGCGCCACGCGGCAAGGCAATCAGCATGCCTTTCGGCGTGAAGCAGAACACCTGGTCCTGGAACAGTTCCAGCTTGGTGTTTTCGAGGAAATCCTCGGGATTGTCGCCTTCGGCGAGCTGCTCGATGGTGCGCCGCAGCCAGGCATAGGCATTGGTCTCCTTCGAGATCGCATGGCCGGCGCCATTCGTCTTTCCGCCAGTGTCCTTGTAGATCGAGTGCGCCGCGACGCCGTATTCGGCGATCTTGTTCATCTCGCGGGTGCGGATCTGCAACTCGACGCGCTGGCGCGAGGGACCAACGATGGTGGTGTGGATCGAGCGGTAGTCGTTCTGCTTCGGCGTCGAGATGTAGTCCTTGAAGCGGCCGGGTACCATCGACCACGTGGTGTGGATGGCGCCGAGCGCGCGATAGCAGTCCTCGACGCTGTCGACGACGACACGGAAGCCGAAAATGTCGGACAACTGCTCGAAGGACAGCGCCTTGGCCTCCATCTTGCGAAACACCGACCAGGGCTTCTTCTGCCGGCTCTTCACGCCGGCGTTGATGGCATGCTTTTCAAACAGCGCCGACAGCGCCTTTTCAATGTCGGTCAGGACGCCCTTGTTGCGTTCGAATATCTCGGCGAGCCGGGCAGTGACGGCTCGATAGGCCTCCGGATTGATGAAGCGAAAGGCGATCTCTTCGAGTTCCTCGCGCATGCCTTGCATGCCCATGCGCCCGGCCAGCGGCGCGTAGATGTCCATCGTCTCCTCGGCAATGCGCAGGCGTTTGGCCTCGGGCATATGGTCGAGGGTTCGCATGTTGTGCAGACGGTCGGCGAGCTTGACCAGCAGCACGCGGACATCTTCCGAGATCGCCAGCAGCAGCTTGCGCAGGTTTTCCGCCTGCTCGGCCTTCTTCGAGACGAGATCGAGCTTCTTCAGCTTGGTCAGGCCCTCGACCAGCTTGCCCATTTCGGGGCCAAACAGATCGTCGATCTCGGCCCGCGTCGCCGTGGTGTCCTCGATGGTGTCGTGTAGCAGGGCGACTGCGATCGTCGCCTCGTCCATGTGCATTTCGGTGAGGATGGCCGCGACTTCGAGCGGATGCGAGAAATACGGGTCGCCCGAAGCGCGCTTCTGGTGACCATGTTTCTGCATGGCATAGACATAGGCCTTGTTGAGCAACGCCTCGTTGACGTCAGGCTTGTAGCGCTGGACGCGCTCGACAAGCTCATACTGACGCATCATGGGCGGAATCTCTCGGCGATGAAATGAAACATGCGCCGCACTGCTGTACGGCGCATGTCATAGATAGCCACGAAACTGCTGATACGGAAGTGCCGGAAACGTATTCCAGGCAGTCCAGAGCCCTCGCTTAGTAGTCGTCGCTCTTTTCCGGCGGCACCAGACCCTCGATGCCGGCCAGCAGGTCCTCCTCGGTCATCCGATCGAACGTGACATTTTCCTCGGCGTCATCAGCGTCGGCGGCCGCAACGGCGGCGCCGGTCTGGTCGGCGATCACCTCGCCATCGGCTTCGGGCTCGTCGACCTCGACATGCTTCTGCAGCGAATGGATCAGATCTTCCTTGAGATCGTCGGGCGACAAGGTCTCGTCAGCGATCTCGCGCAAGGCGACGACCGGGTTCTTGTCGTTGTCGCGAGGAACGGTGATCTGCGCGCCCTGGCTGATCTGGCGAGCACGGTGGCCGGCCAAAAGCACCAGCTCGAAGCGGTTGTCGACCTTGTCGATGCAATCTTCAACGGTTACGCGGGCCATGGACTGCCCCTTTCATGCCTGGATTTGATGGAAAACAGGCGCGGTCCATAACCCGAACGCCGCCAAAATACAAGCATCATGCCAAAGTCGGCGCTGCTGGGCACGTAATGCTGCGGCCAAACATCCGATTGAGGCACAACGCCGTTGCGTCCATGGCATCGGATGCCTCGATCACAATTGCTTGCGTTGCCTCATCTCGCCTTGGATTGCCGCCAAACTGGCGTTATCTCGAATGGCGAAGGTCAGCCGGTTTATTATGAGCCTGACCGATAGTCGCTACCGCATTTCGTTTAGACGGCCGTATTTTTCGAAAAGGAATATTTTCCATGTTCGACCCTCGTGAAAAAATCGCGCTGTTCATCGACGGCGCCAACCTCTACGCCACGTCGCGGGCGCTCGGCTTCGACATCGACTATCGCAAGCTGCTGTCGAGCTTCCAGAAGCGCGGCTATCTCCTGCGCGCCTATTATTACACGGCGCTGGTGGAGGATCAGGAATACTCCTCGATCCGCCCGCTGATCGACTGGCTCGACTATAACGGCTTCAAGGTGGTGACCAAGCCGGCCAAGGAATTCACCGACTCGACCGGCCGCCGCAAGATTAAGGGCAATATGGACATCGAACTCACCGTCGATGCGCTGGAACTCGCCGATGTCGTCGACCACTATGTCATCTTCTCCGGCGACGGCGACTTCCGCACTCTGGTCGAGGCGCTGCAACGGCGTGGCCGCAAAGTGTCGATCGTCTCGACCATGGCCTCGCAGCCGCCGATGATTTCCGACGACCTGCGCCGCCAAGCCGACCATTTTATCGACCTGACGACGCTGAAGAGCGAAGTCGGCCGCGATCCCTCCGAACGGCCCGTTCGGCGGCCCGAACCGGCCGAAGTCGACGAGGACGACTACTGAGGTCGGTCGCGTTGACCGCTCTTTCCGTTTCCGAGCCGAACCGCGACTGCCCGCTCTGCCCGCGGCTTCATGATTTCATTGCTGAATGGCGACAGCGCGAGCCATCGTGGTTCAACGCGCCGGTGCCGACTTTTTTGCCGCTCGAGGGCGATGAAGCCGTTCAGCTTTTGATCGTCGGATTGGCGCCCGGCCTGCGCGGCGCCAATCGCACCGGGCGCCCCTTCACCGGTGACTATGCCGGCGACCTGCTCTACTCGACGCTGATCGCGCACGGCTTTGCGCGCGGTGAGTTCAAGGCGCGGCCCGATGACGGGCTGGAGCTTGTCGGTACCGCGATCACCAATGCGGTGCGCTGCGTGCCGCCGGAGAACAAGCCGGTCGGCGCCGAAATCTCCACCTGCCGGACATTCCTGGTGCCGACGATTGCCCGGTTCCCAAACCTGCGCGCCGTGCTGGCACTGGGGTCGATCGCGCACCAGTCGACCGTGCGCGCGCTGGGCGGGCGTGTCGCCGCCTACCCGTTCAAGCATGGCGGGCAATTGCCGGCCGGCGGCATCACGCTGTTTTCGAGCTACCACTGCTCGCGCTACAACACCAACACCGGCGTCTTGACGGAAGCCATGTTCGTCAACGTGTTCAGCGAGATCGCAGCGTTTCTGCGGACATAGCGCCGCGCCGTCGTTGTTATCACGCAATTCCCAAGGCAAAGCGCTACGCGCTTTTCCCGGGAAAACCGCTTCACACTTTTCCCTAGATTGCTCCAGAACCCCTCCAGCACGATCTTGCCCTTGGCCTTGCCGGTCTCGATTAGCGCATGGACGCGCTTCAGATTGGCGGCATTGATGGGACAAAGGTTTCGCCGGCAGCAGCCGGATCGTCAATATTTGCAACGGCATAGCCCGACCAGCGAAGAAACAGGTTCGGGCGTGCGGCCCCGAGCGCATCGGCCGGCAGGCCTCAATGTGCTGATGCTAGCAGCGCCGCCAATTTCTCCTGCCCGCCCTGAAGAACGTTCAGGTCCACATCGCCCACGATGCCGTCGACGTGCCCCCTGTTGTGGTACTGCCAATAGATCCAGTCATGGCGGTCCGGTTCCACCAGCAGTGAGCGAAGCCAGAGCGGGCGAGCGGCGATCTGCTCGGCATAGGCGGCCTCGGCCTCATCGGTCAGATAGACGATTGCCGTCTTGCCGAACGCCGCCTCGACGGGTCCGAGGAAAGACTGGAGTTCGACATTCAACTGTTCGGGCGCCGGACGCTGCGGACAATTGCCGCCGAACTCGATGTCGACGACCGGCGGCAGCAAGGGCTGATCGTGCGGCACGACCGAGATGAAATTCTTCGCCTGATCGGCACCGGGCCGGCAGAAAGTAAAGAAGTGATAGGCGCCGACAGCGAGGCCGGCCGCGCGAGCCTCACGCAGATTCTTAGCAAAGGCGCGATCGACATGATCGCCGCCCTCGGTTGCCTTGATGATGGTGAAGGCGACATCGTCGGCGGCAACACGCTGCCAGTCGATCTGGCCCTGATGATGGGAAACGTCGATGCCTCTGAGCGGATATCTGCCACGGTCGGGAGAATAAGTGTGAAAATAGAAGAAGCCGCCGGCCACCGCCATCGCTGCAAAAACCAGACTGACCGATCCCCAGAGGATGATCCGGTTTTTCAAAGCTATCCCCTCTGTATCTGCCGGATTCGCTTACCCGAAACTTGAAAGCCAACACTTGGCTTTTCCAGGGCTACCGCCTGATGTTTCTCACCCACGCTCCTTTAAGAGCCGGCCCTTCTCGCGCGACCAGTCGCGCTGCTTTTCGGTCTCGCGCTTGTCGTGCAATTTCTTGCCACGGCCGACAGCGAGCAGCAATTTGGCGCGGCCCTGATCGTTGAAATAGATCTTTAGCGGTACCAGCGTCATGCCTTCACGATCGACGCTTTGCGACAGCTTGGCCATCTCGCGCTTGTTGAGCAGGAGTTTGCGGCGCCGGCGCGGCTCATGGTTGAAGCGGTTGGCCTGCAGATATTCCGGCAGATAGGAATTGATCAGCCAGATCTCGCCGCCCTCGACCGAGGCGTAGCTGTCCTGGATGTTGGCCTGACCCTGACGCAGCGACTTGACCTCGGTGCCGGTCAGCACAAGGCCGGCCTCGACCGTGTCGAGCACCTCATAGGAAAACCGCGCCTTGCGATTTTCCGAAACAGTCTTGTTGTTGGGATCGGCTTTTCTGACTTGATTCATACGCCTAGAGTCCGTTTCGAGACTCGCTCCTGCGAGTCAGATGATGGTGCTACCGAGAACCGGCGCGGAGCGTACATATAGTACGTGAGCACCGGAAGCGCAGGTAGCGCCTTCAGATGGCCGCAGGAGTAGAGTTTCCAAACGGGCTCGTTAATTAATCAAACCGGCGTGCTTCAATGCCGCGTCAAGCTTTAACGCAGTCGACTCCTCGACCGTGACAAGCGGCGACCGAAGCACGTTCTCGACCTTGCCGAGCTTCCAAAGCGCATACTTTGCGCCGGAAACGCCGGGTTCGAGAAAGATCGCCTTGTGCAATGGCAGCAGGCGGTCCTGCAATTCCAGCGCCTTGGCGCTGTCACCGGACAGGGTCGCCTCCTGAAACTCCGCGCAGAGCCGCGGCGCGACGTTCGAAGTCACCGAAATGCAGCCGACACCGCCATGCGCGTTGAAGCCGAGTGCCGAGGCATCCTCGCCGGAAAGCTGGATGAAATCCTTGCCGCAGGTCATGCGCTGCTCGGAGACACGCTCGACCTTGCCGGTGGCATCCTTGACGCCGACGATGTTCTTGAAGTCGTGCGCCAGCCGGCCCATCGTTTCCGGGCTCATGTCGATGACCGAGCGCGGTGGAATATTGTAGATGACGATCGGCAGCTTGGTCGCCCTGGCGACAGCGGCGAAGTGCTCGTAAAGGCCGCGCTGCGTCGGCTTGTTGTAATAGGGTGTGACGACCAGGGCGGCATCCGCGCCGGCCTTCTCGGCATATTGTACAAGCCCGACCGCTTCTTCGGTGTTGTTGGAACCGGCGCCGGCGACGACCGGGACGCGACCCTTGGCCACCTCGATGCAGACCTTGATGACATGGCGGTGCTCATCGTGCGACAGCGTCGGCGACTCGCCGGTCGTGCCCACCGGGACCAGACCAGTCGTGCCTTCCCCTAGCTGCCATTCGACAAATGCGCGAAAGGCTTTCTCGTCGAAACGCCCGCTCTTTTCGAACGGTGTCACGAGCGCAGTAAGCGAGCCTCTCAGCATGTCGTCCAACTCCTTGGGACTTCTCTGTTATGCATGTCGTTGTTCCCAAAACCGGTATCCACTTTTGGGCGACATGCATCGGTGTTTTTTGTCGTGCGCGCCTTCTAACCGAAAGCGAAGCGGCGCACCATAGTCTCGACATGGTTGCGCGGCAAGCATTGCCATGGTGCCAGCAAGCGCAATTCGAACGACCTCGATAACCTTTTGTTTACGAGCCCTTCACGACCTAAGTTTAGGCTTCGAGGCTTCTTCGCCTGCTGATAAAATGCTGGATTAGGGAAAGACACGAGATATGCCGACCAGTCGGCCTCACCTCTTCGCACTGCTTGGCGCCATTGCCGGGCTGATGCCCGGCGTGGCGATCAGCGGCAGCGTCGATGTGCGGGTCACCTCGGCGATTCCGATGCCGAGCCCGCAGGACAGCGCACAGCAGGTCCCCTCGCCCAGCGTCGCGCAGTTGAAGAGCGGGCTGGACGCTCTGGCGGCCGGCGATATTCCCACCGCTCGCGGCGTGCGCGATGCGCTTCCCGCTCAATCGCTCGACCAGCACATACTGGCCTGGGCGATCGCGCTTTATGGCGGCGACAAGGTGCCGAGCGGCGACATCGCCGCCGCCGCGAAGATGCTGCCCAACTGGCCGGGCACGGTTGCCCTGCGCAAGAACAGCGAGCGCGCGCTCTACCGCGAGAACCCCGCCGCCGACATCGTCATTGCGGCGTTCGATGGCAGCCAACCGCAGACATTCGAAGGCGTCATGGTTCTCGCCCGCGCCTACGTGGCGGCGGGCAACGCCAAGGCGGCGCGCTCGGTGCTGTCGCCGTTCTGGCGCACCACGATCCTGGAAGCCAAGGACGAGACGGCGCTGATCAAGGAATTCGGCAGCCTGATCCCCGCCGCCGACCACCGTTTTCGCATGGACCGCATGTTCTATGCCGACCGGGTGAATTCCGCGCTGCGCATTGCCGGCCTTGCCGGCGCCCAGCAGTTTGCCGAGGCCTGGGCAGCAGCCGACAGAGGCGACAAGAATGCGTTGAAACTGCTGAAGGCGGTGCCGGCACCCCAGCGTTCGGCGGGTTATTTCTTCGCGCAAGCGGAATATTTGCGCAAGCAGGACGATTTTGCCGGCGCCGCTGCCGTCGTGATGAAGGCGCCGACGGATCGCGAGGCTCTGGTCGATCCGGATGGCTGGTGGGTCGAGCGCCGGGTGCTGTCGCGCGAACTGGTCGACCAGGGCGACATGAAGACGGCGTACAAGATTGTCGCCACGCATGCCGCCGAAAGCGCTGCCAATGCGGCCGAGGCCGAGTTCCACGCCGGCTGGTACGCGCTGCGCGGCCTGAACGACCCCAAGCTTGCGGCGACGCATTTTTCGCGCATCGTCGACCTTGCCCAGGGGCCGATGACGCTGTCGCGTGCCTATTACTGGCTCGGCCGCGCGGCGGAAGTCGGCGGCCCGGGCAATGCCAAGGACTATTTTGGGCGCGCCGCCGCTTTCGGCACGACCTTTTACGGCCAACTTGCCGCTGAGCGTGTCGGCCGGCAGGCGCTCAACATCGTCTATCCTACGCCAAGTGCCGCCGACCGGCAGAATTTTGCCGGCCGCGAGGCTGTCAGCGCCATCAAGCGGCTGCAGGAGGCGGGCTATGACCGCTATGCCGAGACGCTCTATCGCGACCTTGCCGGTCAGTTGACGAGCCCAGGCGAACTGGCGCTGCTCGCTTTCCTTGCCGAAAAGCAGGACAACCACTTTATGGCGCTGAAGGTTGGCAAGATCGCCGGGGCACGCGGCATTGATGTCGGTGCGCTGTCGCACCCGCTCGGCGTCATCCCTGATTCGGCCAATATTTCCGGCTCGGGCAAGGCGCTGGCCTATGCGATTGCCCGACAGGAGAGCGAATTCAACGTCGGCGCCGTATCAAGTGCCGGCGCGCGCGGTCTGCTGCAGCTGATGCCGGGAACCGCCAAGCAACTGGCGAAGAAGGCCGGATTGCAGTTTTCGCAGGCACGGCTGACCACTGATGCCGGCTACAATGCCACGCTCGGTTCAGCCTTCCTTGGCGAGCAGCTCGACCGCTTCAACGGCTCCTATGTGCTGACCTTCGCCGGCTACAATGCCGGCCCCAACCGGGCCAGCCAGTGGGTGGCGAAATACGGCGACCCGCGCGGCAAGGACATCGATGCGGTTGTGGACTGGATAGAGCGGATTCCCTACACGGAAACAAGAAGTTACGTGCAGCGCGTGATGGAGAATTACGAGGTCTACAAGATGCGTATTTCCGGCAAATACGACATCGTAGGAGATCTGGTGAACGGACGCAGCTGAGGAAGCCGACGGCTCGAGAGGCGACTCAGCCGAAACTGCCGATCCCCCAAAGGACCCCCAAGGGGGAGATTGCTACCCTAGCCCCGATTTGACGCTCCCCGCCCTCGGCTGTAGCAGTCAGAGAGGATTCGGCGGCGAGAAGGTAGCGTGTCCAGATGTCGAGCGCTGAAGGCTTTTCCGACTTCTTTTACGCCGCGCCAGATGGGCTGAGACTTCACGCCCGCATCTACGGTGAAGCAAATTCCGGACACTGGCCGGTGGTCTGCCTGCCCGGCCTTACCCGCAACGCTCGAGACTTTCATGATCTTGCGCTCTATCTGTCGCAGCGCGCCGACACTGCGCGCCAGGTCGTGGCTTTCGATTATCGTGGGCGAGCGATGTCGGCCTACGATCCCGAGATCGCTCACTATAATGTCGGTGTCGAAGCCGGCGATGTCCTTGCCGGGCTCGCAGCACTTGGCATTGACCACGCCGCTTTCATCGGCACTTCGCGCGGCGGCCTGATCATCCATGTGCTCGGGGCATTGAAGCCGGCCGCGCTGAAAGCCATTGTGCTCAATGACATCGGGCCAGCAATCGAAGCCGAAGGCCTTGCCAACATCCGCTCCTATCTTGAGCGCTCGCTGAAGCCGAAGACATTCCATGAAGCATTGGATGCGCAACGGCGCACCCATGGCGACGACTTTCCGGCACTAAGCCATGCGGACTGGGCGCGGATGGTGGGGGCCATCCATCGCAAAACGGACGCCGGGCTGATACCGGATTTCGATCCGGCCTTGGTCGACACCTTGGCCGGCGTCGACTTCAGCAAGCCGCTGCCGGATCTATGGCCGCAATTCGATGCGCTGGCGGCCACCCCGCTGCTTGCCATACGTGGTGGCAAGTCGAAACTGCTCTCCGCCGCAACGCTCGAGGATATGCAAAAGCGCCATCCCGGCATGGACACGATCACCGTTAGTGGCCAGGGCCACGCGCCGTTCCTGGAGACCGGCGACCTGCCCCAGAGAATTGCTGAATTCATCGACAAGGCAAACGCTCGTCACTGATCGAATTGGCTGCGCAAGACGCGAGTTGGGTTCGACCGGCGCGTCACCCGATACGAGCCCTTACGGGAAGCGTTTCCTTGCCTTCGCTGTCCCCACCGTTTTGCCGCTGGCATCGAGCGCCTTGACGGTGAACTGGTAGGTGTGCGGCGATGGAGGACATGGCCCTCTGTACGAAAATGCACCGTAAGGCAGGGAATTTCCTGAAAATGTGACTCTGCCGCCGCCGTGAGTGAAATCCGGCGCGTCCAAATCAGACATGCGAATGTCAAGCTTGGCCGTCCCGGCCGGGACACCACTCAATTTCATAGGTGGTGACTTACTATCGAAGCACTTTTTGGTTGGTCCCCAGTCCACTGAAACTGACATTCCAGCCTGGGCCGCCGCAACAGAACAGCATAGCAGAACCGCAGAAACCAATACCTTCACGGACCTGCCCCCCCTCAAGGTCAAATTACCCAGACAACACTATCACAGAACTTTGACAAGATTATAGGTTACAACTTTATACCGCAAGCCACCCGCTCTATTTACTGCTAGAGTATTTCTCTGGCTCCTTCGCCGCTGAGTGTTTTCGCACCTTGCCCACAGGGCGGCAGGCGACGCCGTGGTCAGGGGAGAGGCGAGAGGCGAACTCTCCGGCGATCGCGGCATGATGGCGGAGTTGCCGAAGTTGAAGTGGCTTTCGGTGTAGGTCTTCAAGGTACCGAATTCAGTTTCCTGACCGGTCCAGGTCTTCAGTGCGAAGGAGCGCGCTGCCAATACGTGTCCTGGGGATCGCCGTCCATGTGGTCCGGAGCGTTGTTCGACCCGGTGATCACGCCGGCATCGCCCACGCCCATGTCGTAACGACTGAGGGGCTTGCGGCCCTCCTTCGCCGAGGTTTCGGAGGGCATCCGGCTTCATATGGAGGGTTGAGCTTGTCCTGCGAAGCTCGGAGAGCGAAGCAGGATGGCGGAGAGGATGGGATTCGAACCCACGAGAAGCTTTTGACCTCTACTCCCTTAGCAGGGGAGCGCCTTCGACCACTCGGCCACCTCTCCGTTGCGCCGCTGGATAAAGAAAAGCGCCGGCACAATCAACAAGCCCGCGTCATTATATGGAAAAATAAGAGCGTACAGAGCTGCCGCCTTCCCAGGTGCGGCGGTTCTGGGCAATTCCATCGACTCGAGGCCCTCCCTGGATTCCGTCCGTCGATCGCCGGATTCGGCTGGAAATAAACGGTTGCGGCGGGGCTGATGGTCAACAAGAGCTTTCTGAGTGAGGCCAAATCGTGTCATTTGCGCAACAACGCTGGGTGATAGCTGCCGAACAGCCCTGTCGCCGGTACGATCGTTTGTTAGAGCGACGGGGTGATTTGGCGTGCGCGACAGAACTCGAAGGCACAGGTCCTGTGCTTCTTTGAGGCGCTTCGCCTGCTGGAGAGCGTAGGCCTGTTTCAGCAGCGCTTCATCGGCCTGCGCACGTGAAAGCGAATTAACCGTCGGCAGATTCGGCTTCGGCGCGGGGCCAGGCTTGATGTGTTTGGACCAGGCAGGCGGCAGTCGACTGTTCATGGTGCATCGCCAGCAAAAGAGGCGACTGAATCCGGCCTTGCGGCTGCGGACCGCTGGGTGCTTGCATGGCCAGTCTGGTCACGCTAGCAAGAAGTCCGTCTTCCAAGCGAGCCTCTGCCATGCACCAGCGCCCTCCCCTCACGTCGCTCATCGCCGCGCTTCCCTCAACGGTGCCGTTTGTCGGCCCCGAAGCGCAGGAGCGTGAGCGCGGGCGCCCTTTTCGTGCCCGCATCGGTGCCAATGAGAGCAGTTTTGGTCCTTCGCCGCGCGTCATCGCCCGCATGGCCGGGATCGCCCCCGACATGTGGATGTATTGCGATCCCGACAATTTCGATCTGAAGGTCGCGGCTGCCGCGCATCACGACGTGGCGGTCGAGAATGTCGTTGTCGGTGAAGGCATAGACGGGCTGCTCAGCCTGGTGGCGCGCATGTATGTGGCGCCTGGCGATGCCGTGGTGACCTCGCTCGGCGCCTATCCGACCTTCAATTTCCATGTCGCCGGCGTCGGCGGGCGGCTGGTGACCGTCCCTTACGTGAACGACCACGAAAGCCTGGATGGTTTGCTCGCGGCGGTGGTCAAGGAGAAGGCACCGCTGGTCTATCTGTCCAACCCGGACAATCCGATGGGCAGCTGGTGGGAAGCGGACGAGGTGATCCGCTTCATCGAAGCGTTGCCGCAGACCACCATGCTGGTGCTCGACGAGGCCTATGGCGAATTGGGGCCGGCCTCGGCTTTGCCGCCGATCGATATCTCGCGCCCGAATGTCATCCGTATGCGAACCTTTTCAAAGGCTTACGGGCTTGCCGGGATACGCTGCGGCTATGCGGTGGCGGAGGCAGAGGTGATCCGCGACTTCGAGAAGATCCGCAATCATTACGGCGTCAGCCGCATGGCGCAGATCGCCGGCGTCGAGGCGCTTGCCGACCAGGCCTATCTCGAGACGGTGGTGACGCGGGTGGCCGCCGGGCGGCAGCGCCTCGCTGATATCGCCGAGCAGAACGGGTTGAAGCCGCTGGCCTCGGCGACCAATTTCGTCACCATCGATTGCGGCCATGACAGCGCCTTCGCGCTGAAAGTGTTGCAGGGGCTGTTGTCGCGCGACGTGTTCATCCGCAAGCCAATGGCGCCGGGGCTCGACCGCTGCATCCGCGTCAGCGTCGGTCTTGATCATGAACTCGATATTTTCGCCGAGGAGTTGCCTGGCGCACTGGCGGCCGCACGAGGGAACTAGAGAGGTTCACCGCGCTCGGATTCCGGCGCGCCGCCGAGCAGATACCGGGCACGTGTCAAAATATCCGACAACTCGGCGGCTTCCTCGTCGTCCAGATCCGCGGTCAGGCGCGCGAGATCGCGATCCGCTGCCGCCTGGAGCCCGGCAAGCGCGGCTTGGCCGCGGCCGGTGAGCGAGGGGACGCGACCGCGCGGGGCATCGGGGCCGGCACGCGTTTCCGTCAGGCCGGCGGCAGCGAGTTTTCGAAGGATTCTGGTGACGTAGGTCGGCTCCAACTGGAGTTCCTGGCCGATGTCGGACGCTGCTGGTCCGAAATCGATTCGAAACGCTCGTGCCAGAAAGCCTGCCTTGCCCTCAGGGGTGGCGGCAATATGGCCGGATCGACGGCCCAGTTCGAACAGCACCCTCGCCTCGGTCAGCGTATAGGCGCTGTGCGTCAAGGTTTCGTCGAGCAGCCCGATCAGACAGGTATAGAACCGGTTGAAGCACCTGAGGTCGCTGACCAAGGCATTCCGATCGGTTGACATGGCAAGTGCCCCTGAAGATTTCCATGCTGCCGGATCATCGCGAAAAAGTTGACCGAGTCAACTATCTATTGGTGCAGGTCATCTATATCTTCGGACGACACCGGTTCATCAATTTGATTGCATCCTCCATTCAAGCCGGTTGCCTTCGCTCGATCCTGCGCCAGACTCTATGCGAGGGAGCGCGAGATGAACGATCGGAAAAGGGCAGTGCAGGCCAGCGTACACGGCAAGGTGCAAGGCGTCGGCTACAGGATCTGGGTGAGAGGCGAAGCGACCGGGCTTGGATTGGTGGGCTGGGTGCGCAACGAAAGAGACGGTTCGGTAACGGCATGGCTTGCCGGTGCCGACGCGGCGGTTTCAGCCATGATCGAACGGCTCTGGCGAGGCCCGGCGGGCGCTTCAGTCTCACGGATCGAGGTGGAGGTGATCGAGACCTGGACCACGCCTGGAGACTTCAGGATCGTCGCATAGGCGCATGCGCGTCATTTGAATTCATTGGCAACTCTTGAATTAATTGAACGTTCGTTTTATTACTGTCGCCTTAATGAGGTGATCATGGCGCGCACCACGGGATCCGAAGGCGAGCGAACTGAAGCGGCGGTCCGCGAAGCGGCCGTGAACCTGATCGCGCGCTACGGCTACGAGGCAATGTCGATGCGCCAGCTAGCGGCCGAGGTCGGCGTCCAGGCGGCCGCGCTCTACCGCTATTTCCCGACCAAGGAAGACCTGCTGTTCACGCTCATGCGCGAACACATGGAGGGGCTTCGCGGGGCTTGGGAACATGCCCGGCCAGCCGGCGCCGATCCGACGGGCCAGCTCGCCGCCTATGTGCGCAATCATATCGCTTTCCACATCGAACGCCGGCACGCCACGCATGTGTCGAACATGGAATTGCGCAGCCTGTCGCCTGACAGGCTGACACAGATCCTGCGCATGCGCACAGCCTACGAAAAGGAACTGCGCACCATCCTGCGCGATGGCGCCGAGGCTGGCGCCTTCAAGATCGAGGACACCGGCCTGACGGCCATGGCGCTGATCCAGATGATGACCGGCGTCATTGTCTGGTTTCGCCCGGGCGAGCGGCTGTCGGTCCCTGAAGTGACGACGACATATCTTTCAATGACAATGCGCCTGGTTGGCGCGAGGATGGATACCTACGGCGCCGAGCGTCCCTTCGGGCGCGCAAAGGACGCTGTAACACTTTGATTTGAGTATGACCCCGAAGATCGAGAGCGATCTTCGGGGTCATACTCGGGGGAGGAACGAGATGTACACGAACACGCTCAGCTTCGGGCATGACGAGGACATCGAGGCGCTGCGCGACCTGGTGCGCCGCTTCGCCCAGCACAGGATCGCGCCGATTGCCGGCGACATCGATCGCGACAACGAATTTCCGGCGCATCTGTGGCGCGAGCTCGGCGCGCTCGGCCTGCTCGGCATCACCGCCGATCCCGATTTCGGCGGCAGCGGCATGGGCTATCTCGCCCACGTGATTGCGGTGGAAGAAATTTCCCGCGCCTCGGCTTCGGTCGGCCTCTCCTACGGCGCCCACTCCAACCTCTGCGTCAATCAGATCAACCGCTGGGCAACGCCAGCGCAGAAGGAAAGATTCCTGCCGCCGCTGTGCTCGGGCGAGCGTGTCGGTGCGCTGGCGATGTCGGAATCCGGCGCCGGCTCCGACGTTGTCTCGCTCAAACTGCGCGCCGACAAGCGCAATGGCCGCTATGTGCTCAACGGCACCAAGATGTGGATCACCAACGGGCCGGACGCCGATACGCTGGTCGTCTATGCCAAGACCGATCCGGAGCGGAAATCGCGCGGCATCACCGCCTTTATCGTCGAGAAGACGATGGCAGGTTTTTCCGTGGCGCAAAAACTCGACAAGCTCGGCATGCGCGGTTCCAACACCGGGGAGTTGGTTTTTTCGGATGTCGAGGTGCCGTTCGACAATGTGCTGCACGAGGAAGGACGCGGCGTCGAAGTGCTGATGTCGGGCCTCGACTATGAACGCACTGTGCTCGCCGGCGGTCCGATCGGCCTGATGGCGGCGTGCCTCGACGTGGCGATCCCCTATGTGCACGAGCGCAAGCAGTTCGGCCAGCCGATCGGCGAATTCCAGTTGGTGCAAGGCAAGCTGGCCGACATGTATACGGTGATGAACGCGGCTCGCGCCTATGTCTATGCCGTCGCCGCCGCTTGCGATCGCGGCCAGACCACCCGCAAGGACGCCGCCGGCTGCGTCTTGTTTGCCGCCGAAAAGGCGACGCAGATGGCGCTCGACGCCCTCCAACTGCTTGGCGGCAATGGCTATATCAACGACTACCCGACCGGCCGGCTTTTGCGCGACGCCAAGCTCTATGAGATCGGCGCCGGCACCAGCGAAATCCGCCGCTGGCTGATCGGCCGCGAGATCATGGCGGAAGGGGTGTGATGTCCTCCTCCGCCATTTCAGCCGAACGCCTTGGGCAGGTCATCGGTAGGCTTGGCAACGATCTGGTGCGCGTCGCGCCACAGAACCTCGCACTGGCGCGTCGAGGTGATCGAGCGCACCGGCAAACCGCCCTCCTCGATCAACCAGGCGCAATAGCGCGCCCGGCTGATCGCTTCCCTGGCGTCTGGATGAAACCAACAGATGCCCCAGATCGGGTTGCGCCGCCTGAAGTGCCGGCTAACCCGGCCAGGAAGCGGCAAATGCCGGTTGAACCGTCGAACTGCCCCTGCAGTTCGCCATGGATCCAGTCCGGGCAGCCGGTATGATGCAGATACCAGGACGCATGAAAGAAGCCCGTTTCCACCCGGCTGTCGGGATGGATCAGGGGCGTTACAAACCGCACATACATAATAACACCCGCAGTGCTTGCTTGCACCGCGTTCCTCTCGCTCAAATTCGGAATATGGAAAGCCGCCCTCCGGCGGCGTTAGCCCATGGCCGGAGGGAGACATCTTGTGAAATGCATATCCATGCTTTTCATCGTTGCCTCCGAGGAGTGTCAGTTACAAAAGAACGCCGCGTATTGAACGAAGCCCGCAGCGTTCGGGCGTGGGCTGATACATGGGTTCCGATGCGGCATCAAGAGATTTGAGGAAGCGACGACAAGATGGCCACGCTCCAAACCCAGATCTCCCCTTCCTCCGACACGTTTCGCGCCAACGCCGAACGCATGCGCGCACTGGTCGCCGACATCGCCGAAAAAGCCGCGGCCGTCGAGCGCGGCGGATCGGACGAGGCGCGCGAGCGCCACGTCTCGCGCGGCAAGCTGTTGCCGCGCGAACGCCTCGCCCAGTTGCTCGACACCGGCTCGCCTTTCCTCGAGATCGGCCAGTTTGCGGCGTGGTCCATGTATGGCGAGGAGATTTCGTCGGCCGGCATGATCGCCGGCATCGGCCGTGTCGAAGGCACCGAGGTGATGGTCGTCGTCAACGATGCGACGGTGAAAGGCGGCACCTACTACCCGCTGACGGTGAAAAAGCACCTGCGCGCACAGGAGATCGCGCTGCAGAACAATCTGCCTTGCATCTATCTGGTCGACAGCGGCGGCGCCAATCTGCCCAACCAGGACGAGGTGTTTCCCGACCGCGAGCATTTCGGCCGCATCTTCTACAACCAGGCCAACATGTCGGCCGCGGGCATCCCGCAGATCGCCTGCGTCATGGGCTCCTGCACCGCGGGTGGGGCCTATGTGCCGGCGATGTCGGACGAGACGATCATGGTGCGCAACCAGGCGACCATTTTCCTCGGCGGCCCGCCGCTGGTGAAGGCGGCCACCGGCGAAGACGTCAGCGCCGAGGATCTGGGCGGCGCGGACGTGCATACGCGGCTTTCCGGCGTCGCCGACCACTATGCGATGGACGACGACCATGCGCTCGCAATTTGCCGTCGCATCGTCAAGAACCTGAATCGGAACAAGACCGTAAGCCTGAACTCTAGGAAAGCGATTCCGCCACTTCATCCGGCGGACGAACTCTACGGCATCGTGCCGACGGATCTGCGTCAGCCCTACGATGCGCGTGAGGTGATCGCGCGCCTTGTCGACGGTTCCGAGTTCGACGAGTTCAAGCAGAACTATGGCACCACGCTGATCACCGGCTTTGCCCATCTCCATGGCATGCCGGTCGGCATCATCGCCAACAATGGCGTGCTGTTTTCCGAAAGCGCGCTGAAGGGCGCGCACTTCATCGAGCTGTGCTGTCAGCGCAGGATCCCGCTTGTCTTCCTGCAGAACATCACCGGCTTCATGGTCGGCCGGAAATACGAGGCAGGCGGCATCGCCAAGGACGGCGCCAAGCTGGTGATGGCGGTTGCCACCGCCAGGGTGCCGAAGGTGACAATCATCATTGGCGGCTCGTTCGGCGCCGGCAATTACGGCATGTGCGGCCGCGCTTATTCCCCACGCTTCCTGTGGATGTGGCCGAACGCGCGCATCTCGGTGATGGGCGGTGAGCAGGCGGCAACCGTGCTTGCCATGGTCAAGCGCGAAGGCATCGAACGTAAAGGAGGGGAATGGAGCACCGAGGAGGAAGCGAAATTCAAGAAGCCTATCCTGATGAAATACGAGCATGAGGGCCATCCGCTCTATTCGTCCGCCCGCCTCTGGGATGACGGCATCATCGATCCGGCGAAGACGCGCGAGGTGCTGGCGCTGAGCCTGTCCGCCGCGCTCAATGCCGAGATCGAGGAGACACGCTTCGGCGTGTTCAGGATGTGATGATGACCGCCATGGGTGAGATCATGCACCCGCTCACAAAATTGCGAGCCGCCTTCGCAGTGGAGGATATTCGCTACTGCTTATGCTTTAGCCACATCGCGCAATGGGGATCATGTAGAAATGAAGCTGAAATATTTTCCGAAGGCATTCGCGTCAATACTTTCAGCATTTCTTGTATTCTCAGCATCTGGCGCGAGCCTGGCCGGATCGCTGGCGGGAAGCGAGGGGGACAAGCGTTTTCCACCGACTTTGTCGGGCGATCCGAAGTCGCCATGCACCAAGGCCTACAAGGCCTATGTGGCGGCCGGCGGCCATTCGGCCTACGCCACCACATCGTATTCCAGGGTGGTTTCGCTCTACATCGTGTGCGGCGCGCGGCTGAATGCGCCATCGCAAAAGGTGCCGGAGGAGTTGGCGATGAAATCCTGCCTGGCCACACGCGCGCACGACAAGGTGACGAACGGCGGCGCCTGCGAGATCGCCGCTTCGACGTAGGTTGGCGCCTGCCCAATGGCGCCGCCCGAGACAGACCCGGGAGGCTCCATGTTTAGCAAGATCCTGATCGCCAATCGGGGCGAGATCGCTTGCCGTGTCCTCCGCACGGCCCGCAAGCTCGGCGTGCACACCGTCGCTGTCTATTCGGATGCCGACGCGAAATCCCTGCATGTCGAGATGGCCGACGAGGCTGTTCGTATCGGCCCCTCGCCTGTCGGCGAAAGTTATCTGCGCGGCGACAAGATCGTTGCGGCGGCCCTGGCGACAGGGGCGCAAGCCATCCATCCCGGTTACGGTTTTCTGTCGGAAAATCCCGATTTCGTCGACCAGGTGGCGGCGGCGGGGCTCACCTTCATCGGCCCGTCAGCGGCCTCGATCCGTGCCATGGGACTGAAGGACGCCGCCAAGCGGCTGATGGAGAAGGCCGGCGTGCCGGTGGTGCCGGGCTATCATGGTGAGGCACAGGAGATCGTCCTGCTTGCGTCCAAGGCACGTGAGATCGGTTACCCCGTACTGATCAAGGCGCGCGCCGGCGGCGGCGGCAAGGGCATGCGACGCGTCGAGCATCCTGATGATTTCTCCGAGGCGCTGTCCAGCGCCCGGCGCGAGGCAAAGGCTGCTTTCGGCGACGACCGCGTTCTGGTCGAAAAATATGTCGACAAGCCCCGGCACATCGAAGTGCAGGTGTTCGGCGACAATTTCGGCAATGCGGTGCATCTCTACGAACGCGACTGCTCGGCGCAGCGCCGCCACCAGAAGGTGATCGAGGAAGCGCCCGCCCCCGGCATGACGCCCGCTTTGCGCAAGGCGATGACGGAAGCCGCCGTGAAGGCCGCCAAGGCGATCAATTATTCCGGCGCCGGCACCATCGAGTTCATCGTCGATGCCTCGCAAGGCCTGAAAGTCGACCGCTTCTGGTTCATGGAAATGAACACCCGCCTGCAGGTCGAGCATCCGATCACGGAAATGGTCACCGGCACCGATCTGGTCGAGTGGCAGTTGCGGGTTGCGTCTGGCGAAAAGCTGCCGAAGACGCAAAGCGAGATCGCGCTTGCCGGCCATGCCTTCGAGGCGCGCATCTATGCGGAGGACGCGGCAAAAGGGTTCCTGCCTGCAACAGGCACGCTGCATCATCTGAAGTTCCCCGAGCCCGACGCGGCGGTGCTGCGCATCGAGACCGGCGTGCGGGCCGGCGATGCCATCTCGCCCTTTTACGACCCGATGATCGCCAAGCTGGTCGTCCATGCAAAGGACAGGCAAGCGGCGCTGGAAGCTCTCGGCGCAGCACTCTCGCAGACCGAAATTGCCGGTTCCACTGTCAACTCCGCCTTTCTTGCCGCGCTTGCCGCCGATCCGGACTTCTGTGCTGGTGACGTCGACACCGGTTTGATCAGCAGGCATCAGGAGGCGCTGACCGCGGTCGCGCCGCCGACCGGCGAAATCATCTCGGCAGCCGCCCTTGCCGCCTCCGGTGCCGGAACCTTGTCATCATCGAATGATCCATGGTCTTCGCTTTCCGGCTACGCGCATTTCCACGGCGTCGTGCGGCGCACGCGGCTGAAGTTCGGCGAGGCCGATATCTCGGCAAAGGTTTCGGTGCGGCCGGACGGGCGCTTCCAGGTGACGCTCGATGCGCCCTACGACAGCGCCAATGCACATGACCTTCGCGCCGTTCCTCGCCTCGCCCGCTGGCCAGGCCACATCACGGTGTTCGAAGGCGCCGTCGGCTATACATTCGCGGTGCCGGATCCCTTGGCCAGGAGCGATGAGGCGGCTGCCGCTTCCGGCAGCCTGCGCGCGCCGATGCCCGGCCTGGTCAAGCTGGTGCGCGTGGCAAAGGGCGATGCGGTGATCAAGGGACAACCGCTGCTGATCCTCGAAGCGATGAAGATGGAGCACACCATCGCCGCCCCACATGACGGGGTGATTGCCGAGATCGCCATGGAAGGCGCGCAAGTCAGCGACGGGACCGTGCTGGTGCGGTTCGTCGAGGAACAAGCTTCGACTGCCGCAACTGGCTGACAGCCGGAACTGCATCCTGGATCACAAAGAAAAATGGCCGGGACGAACCCGGCCATTTCTTTAGATATCTGATCGCCAGAGTGACTACTGCGCGATCGGCGCGTATTTGCCGTCATGCCACTGGTTGATGTCGTAGCTGGCGTTCTTGAGGTCACCCTTTTCGTCGAAGGTGACATCGCCGACTACGGTGCTGATCGGCGTGCCGTTCTTCAACGCTTCGGCAACCTTGGCCGGATCGTCGCTGCCGGCACGCTTGATGCCTTCGGCGAAAGCCTGGACCACGGCGTAGGAGAACAGCGTGAAGCCTTCCGGCACGAAGCCGCCGGCCTTGATCTTCTCGACGGCTGCCTTTGCTTCCGGCTTCGCCTGCGGATCCGACGGGAAGACGAACATGGTGCCTTCACCGGCCGGGCCGGCAACCTGCCAGAATTCCGGCGAGGCGATCGAATCCGGCATGATCAGCTGGAACTTGAGGTTCTGTTCGGCCGACTGACGCAGGATCAGGCCGGCTTCAGGATGGTAGCCGCCGAAATAGACGACGTCGGCCTTGAGATCCTTCAGCTTGGTGACGAGCGCCGAATAGTCCTTCTCGCCGGGGTTGATGGCGTCATAGTAGACTTCCTTGAGGCCGCCGGCGTTCATGGTCGCCCTGACGGCGTCAGCCACGCCCTGACCGTAGGCGCTCTTGTCGTGCAGGACGACGACGTTCTTGCCGGCATATTTCTTGGCGATCCACGGGCCGATGAAGGCGCCCTGGGCGTCATCACGCGTATAGAGACGCATGATTGTCGGCCAGCCGGCCTTGGCGGCCGCGTCGGTCAGAACCGGGTTCGAGGAAGCCGGGCTCATCATCAGCGCGGCGGATTCGGCATAGACGGCCGAGGCCGGAATGCTCGAGCCCGAGCAGGCGTGACCGTCGATGAACTTGACGCCATTGGCGACGATGCGGTTGGCGACCGACACGGCCTGCTTCGGATCGCACTGGTCGTCCTCGATGTCGAGCTTGATCATCGAGCCGTTGACGCCGCCCGCGGCGTTGATGGCGTCGGCGGCGGCCTGTGCGCCCTGCTTGAACTGATCGCCGATGGTGGCGAGCTGTCCGGTCATTGGGCCGACCACCGAAACGGTGATATCATCGGCGAATGCGACCGGCGCACTCATCATCAGGCCGAAAATGGCCGCGCTCAAAATACTCATTTTTTTCATGACAATAGAACTCCTCCACTCACGCGCGGCCGCCCCGGCCGCGCTTCTTCTCAGAGAGGCGGGACAATTTCATCCTTCATTGGGCCTGTCTAGGCGCATCGGCACCGCTCGATTGGGCCTGCGAGGCGACATCCACACGCAAAAAAGCCACGCCAGCCTTGTTCCGGCTGGTCGTGGCTTTTTTGCCTGTCGGGCCATTTCCCCAGCGCCCCCGCGCCGCGAACCCCAACGTCGCCTTCCCTGTCTTCCTGCTGACCATGATCTTACCCGATTTTCGGGATCATGGTTCGTCGCACGGCCTGGACCTGTCGGCCTGCCGCATTCTTGTTGTTGATGGCCCGTGGCCTGGCTGTCTGCGCAGCCTTATCCCTGTTTTGGCCCGACCGTCTTCGAGCGGTCTTGGCCGGAGCGTCCCCGTCTGACTGAACTCAGTGCATGGTCATCCATTCGCGGGCTTCGCGCAGCGCCTTGGCGATCTCGACCTTCGACATGGCGGCCGACAGTTCAGAGCGTAGTTCCGCAGCGCGGGCCGAGCCCTTGATGGCGGCGATGTTGAACCATTTATGGGCGGCAACGACGTCGGTCTCGCAGTCGCGGCCGGTCGCATACATCATGCCCAGTTCGAAAAGAATGTCGGCCTGGGCAGTTGCCCCCATGGCGCCGAAACCTGCTTCAAGCATTTCAAAACGTGCCATTTTAGTCCCCTGTCTGGCTCCCGAGAGCTGCCTCCGTTTGTCTTGTCCGGGCCGCTCTTTCGATGCTTTCGAGAATGCCTATCAGGCTTGAATCCGTCGTTAAATGGCGTGCTTAATTTGAAGAAAACAAAGCTAAAACAAGAGGTAAACGCGCAAATTCGTTAAGGATACGAAGCCAGCAATTCAGCCCATTTGCGCTAAATTTGACGAAAATTTTCGCGGGCGGAATCAACACTCCGCTAACCACGGGAAACAAACACGATGCGCCGGTCGTTTTCATTTCCTCTGCGATAGGCCGGATTCAGGCGCTTTCAAAATCCCAAACTCTTCCCTTGCGGCACCGCTTTTGTTTTGCGGGGAGCTGGATTAGCTTACGTTTGCGTAAGCGGCAGACCGGCGAGGCGGAGAATTCGGCCGGCTATCCAAAGGGAGCAAGACATGTTTCGAAAAGTGAGCCTGGCTCTTGCAGCCACATTGATCATGGCGGGCGCGGCGTGGGCCGATCCGATCGAGGGCAACTGGAAGACGCAAGCCGGCGACACCGCCGCCATCTCAGGCAGCGGCTCGTTTTCCATCACGCTCAAATCAGGAAAATATGCCGGCAAGACCATCGGCTCGCTGAAAGCGGCCGGCGACAGCAAATATGCCGGCAGCATCACCGATCCGGCGAACGACAAGACCTATTCGGGCAAGGCGACATTGTCGGGCACCTCGCTCAAGATGAGCGGATGCGTGCTCGGCGGACTGATCTGCAAGAGCCAGACCTGGCATAGACTTTAGTTCTGCAGACTGATATCGGACGGTCTCCAAGACACCAACGGAGACCGTCCAGTCATGCTACAGCCTCGCGACCTCAAGGGACGCCGCGCGATTTCCTATGCTCGCTGGAGTTCTGGCAAGCAGGCGCAGGGCGATAGCTCGGCGAGGCAGACAAAGAATGCCAAGGCTTTCTGTGCGTCTTTTGGTCTGACCCTCGACAGTGAATTGGTAGACGATGGTGTGAGCGCATTCAAAGGCGCGAACCTTGAAGCCGAACTGGGCCAGTTCGTCGCGGACGTTCGTTCTGGCAAGATACCACGCGACGTAGTCCTGATCGTTGAGAACATTGACCGTATCACTCGCGTGAAGCCAACGCGGGCTATCCGCTATTTCCTCGACCTCTTGGACACTGGGCTAACTCTGGTGACCCTGACGGACCAGCGGGTCCACACGAGCGAGGGCTATGACGACAACTTCTCTAACCTGATGATGTCCCTCATGGCCATGCAAGCGGCTCACGAGTACAGCGCAAAACTGTCCTATCGGGTGAGCGAGGCCTGGGGACGTAAAGCGGACAAGGCGCGGGCGGCTGTCGCAAGCGGTAGCGGGGCAAAGATCAAGGTTGCGAAGGTCCCCTTTTGGATTGACCGCGAGACCAACGAATTGAATGTACGCGCCACCGATGCGCGGCTTCTCTTTGAACTCGCTAAGGAAGGACACGGCCAGCAGACCATCACACAGATACTAAACACGCGCGGCATCCCTTCTCCCTCAGGGAACACATGGGCTCAAGCCGTTGTTGGTGAAGTCCTCCGCTCCCCAGCCGCCTATGGGTGCCTTGTGCTCAAGGGCGAGGAAGTCCCCGGCTATTTCCCGGCGCTGCTTAGCGAGACCGAATGGCTCGCCACCCGACAGCGCACCAAGGCCCGGCAGCACAGCAGACAGGTAGGCCGCACATCAAACCTGTTCTCCCGCATGGTCCACTGTAGCCACTGCGGCTCTCCGATGGTCCTCACGTCTTCCAAGAAGGGCGGCATGTCATGGGGCTATTTCACATGCACGGGGAAGACGTTCAAGCGTACGGAATGCACCGCGCCCAACTGGCGCTATGACCAATTCGAGCGGGAGTTGATTGACCGTATTGGGTTCCTGGCCGTTCCTGTACCGCAGGACCAGACGGCCCCCGATCTCACAAGGCAACTTGAGGAAACCATAGGTGCCCTTGAGGCCAAGCAATCCAACGTCCTTGCCGGTATCGCCGAGGCAGAAACCGCCGATGTCCGCAAGGTCCTCTTGGGCAAGGCCGATGAACTAGCCCGCCAGATCGAGGCGAAGCGGCGGGAGATCAGGGCTATCCGCGAGAATGACGCGAGGTTCCGTGAGAGCGCGGCGGCTGTCGACGACTTCGAGATGGATCAGGAAGAGATCAGGCGGCTGGCCAAGGAGGACCGGAAGGGAGCTCAAGGGCTGATCTCCAACCTCGTGAAGCGCATCGATCTTGAGAGCGACAGCAAGACTCTCAGGCGGGCGGTTGTCACCATGCGAAGCGGCTACAGCCACGCGCTTGTCTTCGACAGCACCGGCGAGCCGGGCTGATTAGGTACCCATACAGAGGAGCGACGCGCTTGCTGCCTCGTGGCAACGCATATCCGCAACATGCTGATATTGCCCGCTCATATTGAGTGATAGACCACGAGAATTAGCGGCTGCTGAATAGGTACTCATATTGAGGGATAGAACGCCCTCTATGACGATTACCCACCCATAATGATAGACGGACGAAGTTCCTCGCCACTTCGCCCCCATTTTGTTCCCCGCTCGTCGCCAAGGGCACCACGCCCCCACAACCAAGACCTGATGCCTGACTGGTTCACCCGCCGCTATTCGGTCGATGAAACTGAGGCCCTTCGGGACGGCAACGCCGCCCGACCCCAGAGCGTGGCCTGAGACGCGTCAAGCCCTGGCCACTCCCTATACTGCCAACCTCAGCCAATCGACTCCCAACATGCCCCTAAGGCCCGAAGAAAGGCATTCCATCGCCATGAGTTTGCACCAGACCACCATCACCGCAGCCACTGTTACGACGAGGCGTCAGAGAGCCAACGCCGACAATGCCGCACTTGCCACCACCGCCAAGCGCGACCAGTCCGACTTCAACCACAAGGCTGTCAAAGTCCTGACCGCCAAGGGCTTCAGACGCTCTACCATCGCGGCGACCTTAGAGTTATCCGAGAGGAGCGTCAGGCGCTATCAATCGACCCAGTGTCTCGCTTGGGACGCAGAGCGGGCCGTGGAGTTGCGGCGAATTTCCATTGCAGCCACCCTGGGCACGGTTCGCTTCCAGTCAGACGATGATGTTGAATGGGAAGATATGATGCTCGGTGCCCGTGGGGACACGCGGGCCTCCGTCTTCGACGCGCTGAAAGAGGGTCTATCGCAAGCCGACATTGCCAGACTGCTGGGAATATCACTGCCCGCCGTCTCACGGCACGTTAAGGAAATCGCCCGGAGAAGGCTGGCCAAATCCCAAGCCGAAAAATTCAATGAAAATCACCTAACCTATTGACATTAATAGGCATCCCTCGTTAACGCAGCTCCCTTAGGGAAACTCAAGCTGTCCTACTGGCGGCATATGTCGGCAAGCCCATAGCTGAGACGGCTTCGCCGTTCATGGGACAACCGACGGCGCTGCCAGCTTCGCTTGGCGAGAGACCAGATTGATGGTCATTATTGATGATCATTTCTCTTGTCTCACCTCAGCCACAGCTTCAGGACCGTCAGGACCCTCTATCGGTACGGGCGAAGCCCGTCTCTGCGATAGCCTACCTGACGATAACCTGAAGTTGGCTCACGGGCTCGCTTTACGTCCCGCGTCCTTTCCCCCACCTTTTTTATCCCTGGCTGGGCAGCACCACGACGGCGACGCCGGACGCACTCACGCCAGACCTTTGGTCAGCCCAGCCCGCTTCCTGAGAATGTGAAAAGCTCTCAGAATTATCAGGTCATTCTCCCGCTCGGACTCCTCCACCCGCTCTTCGTACGAAGCTTCCTCGGCGTGAAAATCTTCCGCCCTTGAGGGCATATTTTTCCACCCCCATTGACATGCATCCCAGTAGCTCTCGCAGGGGATGGTGCGCTCCGCAACAACCCGGCCTCTGCTATCAAAAAACACGATCTTGAAGTGTGTCATCCTGTCGGCTCCCATCATTGGCATTATTGCCGACAGCCGATGTTTCACACATTTGAACAGGAAAAAAGAGCGACTACCATAGCCTCGCCGATAACGCAGAAAACAACCGCCTTGCTTGAAAGTCGGTGCATTTCCGTTGCCATTGCCCAGTCTGTCCGCTTTAGTCTGCGCGAAATGGATTTGGGGGGTACCACAGTTGAACCAGCAGGCATTGTCGGCATTCATCTGGTCCGTGGCTGATCTCCTCAGGGGCGACTACAAACAGGCCGACTACGGCAAGGTCATCCTTCCCTTCACCGTGCTGCGGCGTCTCGACTGTGTGCTGGAGCCGACCAAGGACGCTGTGCTCGCCGAACATGCGGCCAAGACCGCGCAGGGGATGAACCCGGAGCCATTCCTCCTGCGCAAGGCCAGGCAGACTTTCTACAACACGTCAAAGCTCGACATGCGCAAGCTGATGGGCGATCAGGACAACATTGCCCAGAACCTTTTCGCCTACATCCAGGCCTTCTCGCCGGATGTGCGCGACGTCTTCGAGCGGTTTGAGTTCGCGGTACAGGTGGACCGTCTCGCCAAGACCGGGCTGCTCTATCAGGTCACCGAGAAATTCGCCCACATCGACCTACACCCGAGCAAGGTCGACAATCACCAGATGGGCCTCATCTTCGAGGAACTCATCCGCAAGTTCGCCGAACTATCCAACGAAACCGCCGGTGAACATTTCACGCCGCGAGAAGTCATCCGGCTGATGGTCAACCTTTTGTTCGTAGAGGACGACGCCATCTTGTCGAAACCCGGCGTGGTGCGCACGATCTACGATCCGACCGCTGGCACGGGCGGGATGCTGTCAGTTGCCGGTGAGCATCTGGTCGAGCACAACGATAAGGCCTCGCTGGTCATGTACGGGCAGGAGTTGAACCCGGAGTCCTATGCCATCTGCAAAGCGGACATGCTCATCAAAGGGCAGGATGTCGCAAACATCGTCTTCGGCAACACCCTCGCCGACGATGGCCAGCCGCATGAAAAATTCGACTACATGCTGTCCAATCCGCCTTTTGGCGTCGAGTGGAAGAAAGTAGAGAAGGCCGTTCGCACCGAACATGAGAGCCAGGGGTTCAACGGCAGGTTCGGCCCCGGGTTGCCCCGGGTTTCCGATGGATCGCTTTTGTTCCTCATGCACCTTCTGTCAAAGATGCGACCGGCGGTCGATGGCGGCAGCCGCTTCGGCATCGTGCTGAACGGCTCGCCCCTGTTCACCGGCGCGGCTGGCAGCGGCGAGAGCGAGATCCGGCGCTACGTGCTGGAGAACGATCTGGTCGAGGCCATCGTCGCCCTGCCCACCGACATGTTTTACAACACCGGCATTTCAACTTATGTCTGGGTGCTGTCGAACCGCAAGCCAATGCACCGTAAGGGCAAGTTACAGCTCATCGACGCATCGAGTTTCTGGCGCAAGATGCGCAAGACCCTCGGCTCCAAGCGCAAGGAAATGGGCGATGACGACATCGCCACCGTCACCAGACTGTTCGGCGGCTTCCACGAGGCCAGACTCGCAAGCGTGCTGGACGCCAATGGCAAGGAGATAGCGCGGCAGGTGCTTCTGGAGGGCGAACAGCCCCCGGCGACTCCACAGGGTGGCAAGGTCAGGCTCGCGCCTCTTTCACTGATCTTCTCAAACGAGGAATTCGGCTATCGCACTATAACGATCGAGCGCCCGTTACGTGACATTAGGGGGCAGATCGTGCTTGGCGAGCGCGGCAAGGCCAAGGGCAAGCCTCAGGCGGACAGCGCCCTCAGGGACACCGAGAACGTGCCTCTGGGTGAGGATGTCGAGCTCTATTTCCGGCGCGAGGTTATGCCTCATGCCGAGGGTGCATGGATCTGTTGATTTCCACTGAGAAGTGACCCGGCATTTCCACCGAGAAGTGACCCGCCTGTCATGTATGTTTCGGTTCGGGGTTTACGGTCAAGGTTCTGGCTTTCTCCTTCGCTTTTTTGGGCTCGTGTGCGGAGCTGTTTTTGAATCGGAAGCTATCGTTTCCGGTTTCCAGGATGTGGCAATGATGGGTCAGCCGGTCGAGTAGCGCGGTTGTCATCTTGGCATCGCCGAAGACGCTGGCCCATTCGCTGAAGCTGAGGTTGGTGGTGATAATGACGCTTGTGCGTTCGTATAGCTTGCTCAGCAGATGGAAGAGCAATGCTCCACCTGATGCACTGAACGGCAGATAGCCAAGTTCGTCCAGGACGACGAGATCAGAATGGACGAGGCGATTGGCGATCTGGCCGGACCTTCCCTGTGCCTTCTCCTGTTCCAGCGCATTGACCAACTCGACAGTCGAGAAGAAGCGAACCCGTTTGTGATGATGCTCGATGGCCTGCACGCCGAGAGCGGTCGCAATATGGGTTTTGCCTGTTCCAGGGCCGCCGACGAGCACGATGTTGTTGGCTTCGTCGACGAACTCGCAACGATGAAGTTGCCGCACCAGTGCCTCGTTTACCTCGCTGCTGGCGAAGTCAAAGCCGTTGAGATCACGATAGGCTGGAAAGCGAGCTATCTTGAGCTGATAGGCTGTCGACCTGACCTCGCGTTCTGCCGTCTCGGCCTTCAGCAGTTGCGACAGGATGGGAATGGCGGCTTCAAACGCCGGCGCTCCCTGTTCGGTGAGTTCGCCTACAGCTTGCGCCATACCGTGCATCTTCAGGCTCCTGAGCATGATGACGATTGCGCCACTGGCAGGATTATGACGCATGGCGCACCTCCAAGGCCTTTCTCAAAGCATCGTAGCGTTCGACATTGGCCTTCGGCTCGTTGGTAAGCGTCAAAGCCTGAGGAGCGTCGATGGTGGGGGGTGTGAGGGATTTGCCATCGACCAGGCGATGAAGCAGATTCAGCACATGGGTCTTGGTGGGAACACCGCCCTGCAATGCCATCTCCACGGCGGAGAGCACCGCCTGCTCGTCGTGCTGAAGGACAAGTGCCAGGATGTCGACCATCTCGCGATCGCCGCCGGGCTTCTTGAGCAAATGCTGCTGCAAAGATCTGAATGCATCGGGAAGTTCGGCAAAAGGTGCTCCGTTGCGAAGGGCGCCTGGTTTGCGCTGAACAACAGCCAGATAGTGCCGCCAGTCATAGACCGTCTGTCCTGGCCGATCATGTGAGCGATCGATGATGCGGCGATGCTCACAGATGATCAAACCTTCCGCGGCAACCACGACACGATCTGGATAGACCCGCAGGCTCACGGGCCGGTTGGCAAAGGACGCCGGCACGCTGTAGCGGTTGCGCTCCAGATGTATAAGGCAGGTCGGAGACACCCGCTTGGTGTATTCGACAAACCCATCGAAGGACCGTGATGTCGGCATCAGAGACTGGACTTCTTCGGTCCAGACGTCATTGATGGTCCCCCTCATTCGCCCATGTGGCGTCTGCTGCCACAACACCCTGCAACGCTGCTCAAGCCAGTCGTTCAGGGCATCCAGCGAGGGAAAGCGTGGAATGGGCTGCCAAAGCCGGTGACGTGCGTCCTGAACATTCTTCTCGACTTGTCCTTTCTCCCAACCCGATGCGGGATTGCAGAACTCGGGTTCGAACAGATAGTGGCTGGCCATTGCCATGAAGCGGACATTGACGTCGCGCTCCTTGCCTCGTCCGACCCTGTCGACCGCCGTCTTCATGTTGTCGTAGATGCCGCGCCGGGGAATGCCGCCAAACACACGGAAAGCGTGATTGTGCGCGTCAAACAGCATCTCGTGCGTCTGCAGCAGGTAAGCCCGAACAATGAAGGCACGGCTGTAGCTCAGCTTCGTATGGGCCACCTGCAGCTTGGTGCGCTCATTGCCGATGATTGCCCAGTCTTCGGACCAATCGAACTGGAACGCTTCGCCGGGCTCAAACACCAAGGGAATGAAGGTCCCACGGCCGGATGTCTGCAACTCCCTTTGCCGATCAGCTCTCCAATCCCGGGCAAAGGCCGCCACCCGATTGTATGAGCCCTCATAGCCAAGGCTGATCAGATCAGCGTGCAGCTGCTTGACGGTTCGCTTCTGCTTGCGAGACCTGTTGGCTTCTGTCTTCAGCCAGGCAGACAATCGGTCGGCAAAGGCATCGAGCTTGCTCGGCCGGACCGGCACCTTGAACTTCGGCTCGACGCCATCAGAACGCAGATATCTGCGAATGGTATTCCGCGACAGGCCGGTCCTGCGGCTGATCTCACGGATCGATAATTGCTCTCGAAAATGCCAGCGTCGGATCACGCTCAATAACGCCATGTCGATCACTCCATAACCCCCGCTGAGACAGCAAGGGGTGGTTCAAACATGGGTCAATTCTCGATGGAAATATCCTCCAATGCCGGGTCACTTCTCAGTGGAAATCAACAGGATGCACACCTCGCGGCCTACGTAGGGCATTTGTCCCTGTAAGGGATGGCTGCAAGACCCCCTCCGGTGCCTCAGAAATCCCATGTTCGAGCTATGCGTCCAACACATTCCGTAAAATAAAAGCTAAATCTGGCACAAGCTCTGATCGACCCTACCTCATCCTTCTGACATGATGACGGGGCCTGGCGGGCCCCGTTTTCGTTTCATCTGCACCCCGAGAACGGTGCCATTGCCTTGGTCGCCGCGCAGCCGGCGCCCGCATGGTCAGATCCCGTCAATCAATTTGAACCGCAGATGAACGCCGGCATCAGAGCCGGTTCAGAGGCGTTGGGGCATTCTCTCCCGTGTTGAAGGAGACACGACCAATGCTTGCTCGCCGCTTCACCATCGTCTGCCTGCTGATGAGCCTGTTTGGAATGTTCTTCGCCATCCTCGTCGCCGAAGCGGGCCGTCCTGCCCGCGCCTGGGACAAAGCCAGTTCCTGCCAATTCGATTGCGTGAACCATTTTCGCCACTGAAGCGACAAAGATACAGATCCAAAGAGAAGAGCAAAAGCCATGAACCGCATCGCCGCCAATACCCTACAGACCCTCCGGCTCCTGCCGCGGGCGGCGCTTGTCCTGATGGCTCTTTCAGCGCCGGTTCTGGCGGTGCCGATGATGCGCGCCGATGCCGGCTCGACGATCGAGGCGCCGGCCCTGAGACAGTCCGGCGTGGGTTTCGTCCTGCTGGTCAGCCTGCAGCGGGGATAAAGAAAATTGGCGCTTAGGGCACCTTAGACAGCGACACCCCTCCCAACCGCCCGTCCAAGTCTCTATATTGAGCCATGGAAAAGCGAATCTACCCCCAAGCCATTGAATCTGTCGTCATGCCCGAGCCTTTTGGCAGGCAAAGCTTTGACAACGCCGAAAAAGCCGTTGCCGCACTGCAGGTCCTCTACGACCGCAACACCAAGTTCCTGCGCGACTCCTTTGCGGCGCTTGCCGCGGCGGGCGGCGACAATGGCAAGCGCTACCGCGCCTTCTATCCCGAGATCGGCGTCACCACCAATTCGTTCACCCAGATCGACTCGCGGCAGGCCTACGGCCACATGCCGACGCCGGGGCATTTTTCAACCACGATCACCCAGCCAGCTCTGTTCGAAAGCTATCTGGTCGAGCAGTTGCGCCTCATCATGCGAAATCACGGTGTCGCGGTCACGGTGTCCGAATCGACAACGCCCATCCCGCTGCATTTCGCCTTCCTCGAAGGCACCCACGTCGACGGCGCGGCGGCCGAGCGCATCAAGCGGCCGATCCGCGACCTGTTCGATGTGCCCGACCTCGACGGCACCGACGACCAGATCGCCAATGGCACTTTTGAAGTGGTCTTAGGCGAACCGAGGCCACTGGCGCCGTTCACCGCCCAGCGCATCGACTATTCGCTGCATCGCCTGTCGCATTACACGGCGACGACGCCACAGCACTTCCAGAACTTCGTGCTGTTCACCAATTACCAGTTCTACATCGACGAATTCGTCGCCCGCGCTCGCGTGCAGATGGCGGAAGGCGGCGGCGGATACTCCGAGTTCGTAGAACCGGGCAATGTGATCACCAAGGCCGGAGAAAGCGCACCCAGTTCAGGTGTGGCACCGCCGCGCCTGCCGCAGATGCCGGCCTATCATCTGAAGAAGCCCGGCCATGGCGGCATCACAATGGTCAACATCGGCGTCGGCCCTTCGAACGCCAAGACGATCACCGACCACATCGCCGTGCTCAGGCCGCATGCTTGGGTGATGCTTGGCCATTGCGCCGGGCTGCGCAACACCCAGGCGCTCGGCGACTATGTGCTGGCGCATGCCTATGTGCGCGAGGATCACGTACTGGATGACGACCTTCCCGTCTGGGTGCCGATCCCGCCACTGGCCGAGATCCAGGTCGCGCTGCAGGAGGCAGTTGCCGAAGTCACCGGCCTGTCGGGCTATGACCTGAAGCGCATCATGCGCACAGGCACGGTCGCCACCATCGACAACCGCAACTGGGAACTGCGCGACCAGCGCGGACCGGTCCAGCGCCTGTCGCAGTCGCGCGCCATCGCGCTCGACATGGAGTCGGCGACGATCGCCGCCAATGGCTTCCGCTTCCGCGTGCCCTACGGCACGCTGCTGTGCGTTTCCGACAAGCCGCTGCATGGCGAGCTGAAACTGCCTGGCATGGCGACCGAGTTCTACAAGCGGCAGGTGGCGCAGCACCTGACCATCGGCATCAAGGCGATGGAGAAGCTGGCCGAGATGCCCATGGAGCGGCTGCATTCGCGCAAGCTCCGGAGTTTTTCGGAGACGGCGTTCCAATAGGCGGCCGCGAGGCCGCGGCGAGGCAATTCGTCGTCTTGCTCAGGCCGCAATTTGACCGGTAAGCAGATCGAACGCAGGGCGGCACTCAGCAGACACGACCTCAATGACAACAGGCGCGCGCTTGAAAATGACGGCTGGGTTGGCATTCCTGGCGATGACGGCACTGTCGGCGGCGCTGTTGGCCGGGTTTTTCGGCACGCTGCATCCGGCGTTCGATTCCTTCTCGCATTTCCGCATTCACTTCAGTGTGCTTATGGCGCTTCTGGCGCTGCCGCTGCTAGCCAGTTCGTTTCGACTGCAAGCGGCAGCGGGGCTGGTCTTTGCCATCGCCTGCCTGGGCACGACGGCAAGCGCCCTGCCGAGGCTTTGGCCGCAGCCGGCGATTGCCAAGCCCTCTGATCAGGCGGTCTACAGCCTGCTGCAGATGAACCTGCGCTTCAACAACCCGACACCGAAGAAAGTGCTCTCTCTGATCGGCCGCACCAATCCGGATGTGATCACCCTCGATGAGGTGTCGGAGATGTGGACGACCGAGCTTGGCACCATCGCCAGCGCCTACCCCTACCGCATCCTGTGCCCATACCCGAACGGCATGTTCGGGGTGGCGCTGCTGTCGCGGCGGCCGTTCGCCGCCGACACCGCACCACGCTGCGAGCCGCGCGGCGCGATGGCGACCGCCACCGTCGATTTCGGCGGCATCAGCGTCGATGTCGCCGCGATCCATTTGAGCTGGCCGTGGCCGAAGGAGCAATACTGGCAGATCGGCGAACTGGCGAAAACGTTGGCCGGGCTTGGCCAGACCGCGATCATGGCCGGCGATTGCAACGCCGTGCCGTGGAGTGCGGCGGTGCGGCGGGTCGCTGCTCTCGGCGGCCTGACACTCATGCCTTCGGCTGGTTCGACCTGGATCCACCGGACACTGCCTGACGTCCTGCGCCGCTATGCAGGCCTGCCGATCGACCAGGTCTTCAGCAAGGGCGGGTTGACCATTCTGTCTTCCACCCGGCTGGAGGATACCGGCTCCGACCATCTGCCGGTGCTGGTCGAATTCACGCTAAGGCCTGACGACAAGCAGCCTGAGAATGGGCACGCCACAGCGCTCGCGGCGAGCGATTTGCCAGCCAAGCCGCACGGCTGACCGTCCATCGAACGGAGCAGCCGCGACGTCGCGAAGCGTTGCTATGGCGAGGGATTGCTCGTTCATGGTTTTCCGACCAAGGCAGCGATCAGATGCTCGACATGGCCGCCATTGCTGTGCTCGCGCCGATCGAAGGCAATCTGTTTGGCCTCATATTCGGCATAGACAGCCTTGATGCGACGCTGCGCTTCGCGGCGCGTCTTGTAGCAGGACGGGTCGTTGGCCATCCGCAGGCCGGTTATCAACCTTTCCGTAGCGCGCATCATCTCCCTGGCGATGCGTCCATGTGTTTCCTCATGGGCGCGAACACCGGCGAAAAACCTGACCCAGCGCCTCTTCAGCGCCGGCGTCGCGGGCGAGGCAAAGCGAGGGAAGGTGTAGAAAAGATTGAGCGTGCCATTGACACTCCGCATCCGACAAAAGCCGTTGTCCTCACCGGCATTGAGGTTCCAGTCGACGGTATAGGCGGTTGTGGCGATGGCATGCGTCATGAAGCCGTGCCTGGGGCCTTTGCTGTCCATCGTCTCGACGAGGGCGGCGCCCGAGCTTCCCGTAACGTCGTAGGTCCGCGTCTGGACCACCGCCCTGGTGCCGGCCAAGGCTTCTGGCGCACACAGCGCTCCGATAGCGACGAGGCATGTCATTACCATCCGGCGCATGGGCCTTCTCCCCTATCCCGGAGAAGGAACCATAGACCGGTGGCCGTTTCAACGGTTTTGCTGCCGCCGCCCGGCCGCGCGAGGTCACATACCCAGGTAGACCGGGCCTTCGCCGCCCTGCGGCGGCACCCAGTTGATGTTCTGGTTCGGGTCCTTGATATCGCAGGTCTTGCAGTGGACGCAGTTCTGCGCGTTGATGACGAAGCGCACGTCTTTCGCCGCCGGGTCGGCGGCCGCGTTGCCGTCTTTGTCGACCCATTCATAGACGCCTGCCGGGCAATAGCGTGTCGAGGGCCCGGCAAAGACATCGTGCTCGGACCGCTTCTGCAAATCCATATCGCCGACCAGCAGATGGACCGGCTCGTTTTCTTCGTGATTGGTGTTGGACAGGAACACCGAGGACAGGCGATCGAAGGTGAGCACGCCGTCCGGCTTTGGATAGGCGATCTTCTTGTGCTGGGCAGCGGGCTCGAGCGTGGCATAGTCGGCCTTACCGTGCTTCAGCGTGCCGAAGGGCGAGACGCCGAACAGCGTGTTCAGCCACATGTCGAGGCCACCGAGGCCGATGCCGACGATGGTGCCGAAGCGCGACCATAGCGGCTTGACGTTGCGCACCTTCTTCAAATCCTTGCCGATATCGGTCGCGCGCCAGGCGTCCTCGTAGGAGGTGAGCTCGTCATTGGCGCGACCTGCGGCAATTGCTTCACTGACATGCTCGGCGGCCAGCATGCCCGACAGCACCGCATTGTGGGAGCCCTTGATGCGCGGCACGTTGACGAAGCCCGCGGCACAGCCCATCAGCGCACCGCCTGGGAAGGACAGTTTCGGCACCGACTGCCAGCCGCCCTCGGTGATGGCGCGCGCGCCATAGCCCAGCCGCTTGGCGCCCTCGAAGGTGCCGGCGATTGCTGGATGGGTCTTGAAGCGCTGGAATTCCTCGAATGGCGACAGATAAGGGTTCTTGTAATTGAGGTGGAGGACGAAGCCGACGGCCACCTGATTGTCCTCAAGGTGATAGAGGAAGGAGCCGCCACCGGTCTTCATGTCGAGCGGCCAGCCGAAGGAGTGCTGCACCAGGCCCGGCCGATGGTTTTCCGGCTTGACCTGCCAGAGTTCCTTGAGACCGATGCCATATTTGCCGGGCTCGCGGCCATCGGAAAGCTTGTGTCTGGCGATCAGCTGCTTGGCGAGCGAGCCGCGCGCACCTTCGCCGATCAGCACATATTTGCCCATCAACGCCATGCCCGGCGCGAAGCCCGGTCCATGCGTGCCGTCCTTCTCGACGCCCATGTCGCCGGTGACGACGCCGGTGACAGCACCTTTTTCATTGTAGAGCAGGCCTGCGGCGGCAAAGCCCGGATAGATCTCGACGCCGAGCGCCTCGGCCTTGGTTGCCAGCCAGCGGCAGACATTGCCGAGCGAGACGATGTAATTGCCATGATTGTTCATCAGCGGCGGCATGAAAATGTTGGGCAGACGGAACGAGCCGGCAGGGCCGAGCACCAGGAAATGGTCCGCCGTGACCGGCGTCTTGAAAGGATGGCCTTCCTCTTCGCGCCAGCCGGGCAGCAGCCGGTCGATGCCGATTGGATCGACGACGGCGCCGGACAGGATATGGGCGCCAACCTCGCCGCCCTTTTCCAGCACGACGACGGAAAGCTCGGGATTGACCTGCTTGAGGCGGATGGCGGCGGCAAGGCCAGCCGGGCCGGCACCGACGATGACCACGTCGAATTCCATGCTTTCGCGTTCAATATCGCTCATCGACCCCTCCGCACTGGCTTGCCGCTGTTGCGTATCTTGCTGGCTCCTGCGCTGCATAGCGCATCAATTGGCGACAGGAAACCGGCGCAGACGTGACAATGCGGATTTGGCCAAAAAGTCGCGCATCTTGCGCCAGGGCAGCCGTTTGTGCCCGACAAGACCCACAGTGCTTGCGTTTTTTAATTGTTCGGCGGCTTGCTTATCGGCCATACTTCCCGCCATGCGCATTCCCGGGCCTGCCGGCTTTCCTTCGACGCGCTTTCTTTTCCCGCCCGGCCGGGCCTGCCGGGCGATTCTTCTGGCCCTTCTGATGGCGCTACCAGGGCACGCCACCGCGGACGAGGTGAAGGTCTGGGCAACGGGCGCCTACTCCTTCTCCGACGAGCTTGGCGGCTTTCGCATCACCGGAGCCTCCGGCATCGGAACCAAGGATGATCCGCTGGTCATCACCGAAGAGCTGAATTCGGCGACACCGGTGACGCTGACCATCCGCACCACCAAGCCGATCCAGACATTCGGCAAGGCGGGCGAGTTCGCCAACGGCATCATGTACATGCGCATCGACGTGCTCAACAACAGCGGCCAGGCATGGATCGAATTCCAGTTCGAGCTTCAGGAAATCCTGGATCAGCCAAGCGTGTTCGGCGACGGACTTTCGTTCGACCAGCGCAACAAGACGCCGGACAACATCTGGTCGAGCAACTTTGCCGATTTCGACCGGGAGTTCGAGCCTTATGATCGGCTGCTGTTCAAGAACGGTAAGGTCGACCCGCTGAAGACGGCCAGCTTCGAGTTCCTGATGACCGATTACACGCCGCGATGGACTTTTTATCTGGTGCAGGATCCGCGCATTCCGACGGGGTGAAATATGCCGGTATTTGAGCAATGCCGGCACGCGAACGGTAGCTCAACGGTGGCTCCCTGCGCTCCCGGCTGCGGCAAAGATGCTGGCGCCACTGCGCGAATATTCGACCGCGATCGCCAGCTAGACCCCCGTGGCGGCAGGGTGGGTAACTACATGTCGTCTATTTCAATAGTTTTGAACATAAAACTAATACTGCCATGATCTCGTCCCCAACTAGAGCTACCATCTCCAAGATTAAGATTAATATTTGCCAAAATCGAGTCGCCTATGATATTTGCTCTTATGTCTCCTATTCTTACTCCTTCCAAATCAGTAACATCTATAAAATACGCGGTCGTCCAGCCAAATATTAAGCTGCACGGCCTCTTAACATATCCAAAACTTCCTTCGTAATTCCAATTCATATCTGGTGTAACCAGCTTCGCAGTCTGACTATCGAAATCGATATTTATTCGGTCTAAACTAACATCGTGGAATGAAAAAGAATTTATGAAATCCTCTGGTTTGTCAATTTTCTCCGTCGCCATTACAATATCCGATCCCTATAAATGCAGACACCCGCACACCTGTCTTTTACTCCGAATCTCAGCCTGCCCCCAGCGCGCCGCCCAAGTATGCGCTGACAGTGCACTATTTCTTTTGGCCGCTGTCCAGCAATTCCGTTGTTCGCCTCACGTTTGGAACGCATGCATTCGGTGAAGATGAGCATTCCGGGTTCCACTCTCGATGCATGGACGCGTGGGATAAAAGTGCACTGTCACCGTATTACCCGCCTGCTGTTCAAGGACGGTAAGGTCGACCCGCTGAAGACCGCCAGCTTCGAATTCCTGGTGACCGACTACACGCCGCGCTGGACCTTCTATCTGGTGCAGGATCCGCGCATACCGACCGGATAGGGCAAGCCGCCAGCTTGCAAATTGCGGTCATGCGGACGAATGTGCGCACCATGACTGCCGCCTCCCCCAACAGCCCAACCGATATTGCCGACATCCTGGCCTTCTATGCCAGCGCCGGCGTCGATAAGGCGCTGGAAGACGCCCCGGTGAACCGCTTCGCCGAAGCGGCGCTGAAGGCCGTCGAACGCGCACCGGCGCCTGCTGGGCCGCCTCGTGAAGAGAAGGCGCCCGAGCGGCAAGCGGCATCGCCTGGCCTGGATGCGAGCAACGTGCCGGATGCACCGACGCGCACCATATCCGCCACTGCCGCCATACCCGACGAGGCGCAGGCCGCCCTTGCCCGGCAAATGGCGACAAGCGCCTCTACACTCGAAGAGCTGCGCCAGCGTATGGCTGCCTTCGACGGCTGCAATCTCAAGGCCACCGCCAAGAACCTGGTGTTCGCCGACGGCAACCCGGAGGCCGCGGTGATGCTGGTGGGCGAAGCGCCGGGACGGGACGAGGACATCGAGGGCCTGCCCTTCGTCGGCCGCTCGGGCCGGCTGCTCGACCGTATGCTGGCCGCGATCGGGCTTGACCGCACTTCGGTCTACATCGCCAACGTCATTCCGTGGCGGCCGCCGGGCAACCGCACGCCGACGCCGCACGAGACGGAAATCTGCCGGCCGTTCATTGAGCGGCAGATCGAGCTGGTGAATCCCAAAGTGCTGGTCAATCTCGGCGGACCTTCGGCCAAAACCTTGCTCAAGACCAGCGAGGGTATTTTGCGGCTGCGCGGCAACTGGCGTGTCCACACCACCGCCTCGGGCACCGCCATTCCGGCGATGCCGACGCTGCATCCGGCCTATCTGTTGCGCACGCCTGCGCACAAGAAGCTGGCATGGCGGGATTTTCTCGAGGTGAAGGCGAAACTGCGGGCGCTCTCCTAGCGATAACCTCGCAGGTAATTGAAATCCCTCTGCCATCGCCCTAGTCATGGGCGCTATGACAACAGCCCAAACCTCCGCCGGCAGCCTCATTCGCGAATGGCGCACGCGCCGCCGCATGAGCCAGCTCGACCTTGCCATGGAAGCCGAGATTTCGCAGCGCCATCTGTCCTTCGTCGAAAGCGGGCGGGCCGCGCCCTCGCGCGATATGGTCTTGCATCTGGCTGAGCAGCTTTCGATCCCGCTGAGGCAGCGCAACCAGTTGCTGCTGGCCGCGGGCTTTGCGCCGAGCTTCGGCGAACGGCCACTTACCGACACGACGCTGGCACCGGCGATGGCAGCGGTCGAGATCGTGCTCAAGGGCCACGAGCCGTTCCCGGCGCTGGCGGTGGACCGGCACTGGAACCTGGTTTCGGCGAATGCCGCGATTGCTCCCTTCCTTGCCGATGTCGGCGAGGCTTCCCTGCTGGCGCCGCCGGTCAACGTGCTTCGCCTCAGCCTGCACCCAGGCGGCATTGCACCGCGCATCGTCAACCTGCAGGAATGGCGCACGCACCTGCTGGAACGGCTGAAACAACAGAACGACGCCAGCGGCGATCGGGTGCTGGTCGAATTGGAGCGGGAATTGCGCAGCTATCCGTCCGGGCTGAAGGGCAGCAGGCCTATGCCTGTCGAGCCGAATGCGATCGTGCATCCACTGCGCCTCGCCCATGGTGATCAGGTACTGTCGTTCATCACTACCATCACCGTGTTCGGCACACCGCTCGACGTGACGCTGTCCGAACTGGCGATCGAATCCTTCTTTCCAGCGGATGAGCAGACGAGGGCTGTACTGGTGCGGCTGGCGAAAGAGCGGGCTGGCTGACCCTTGACGGGCTGGCCGCGCACCCTGTTACCGTTCGCGGAGTAGGAGAAACCACATGCGTCTACTGTCCCGCTGGCAGAATTCGGCCGGCGAACGTGTTCGAATCGCGCTTCGACTGAAGGGATTGCAGTTCACCTATGTGCCGGTGAGATCCCTGGCGCCGGGGGAATACAAAACCCTCAATCCGCAAAGCCTGCTGCCGGCCCTCGACATCGAAGGCCGAATTATCGCCCAATCGCCCGCCATTCTCGAATATCTTGAGGAGATGTACCCGACGCCAAGCCTGTTGCCCGTAGACCCACTAACGCGCGCTCAGGCCCGGGCTTTCGGAGCGCACATTGCATCGGAAATGCACGCGATCACGGTGCAGAGGGTTCGTCGATTCCTGCAATCCGAGTTGTCAATCGACGAAGCCGGTGTCGACCGCTGGGTGCAGAACTGGCTGAGCCTGGGCTTCACCGCCTTGGAGGAAACGCTGACTGGACGCGCGACCCAATGGCCATTCTGCTTCGGAGACACACCGGGATGGGCGGACCTGCACCTTGTGCCTCAAATGAACAATGCCCGTCGTTTCGGCGTCGATCTCTCGCCCTACCCTTTGCTGATTTCCGTGGATCGTCTTTGCAACCAACTGGATGCCTTCCGCCTGTCACGGTCCGAGGCGCAGTCCGATTTTCCCGGCTGACGAAAGCAATCGAGGGCATTCTCAGCCTTGCGGCAGCGTCACCTTGCGCGCTCGCTGTCGCTCCAGCCCGAGTTGCCGCTCGCGCCAGATGATGAAGATGCCGGCGGCCACCACGATCACGCCGCCGATCAGCGTGCTGAGCGAGGTCACGTCGCCGAAAACGAAATAGCCGACGACAACGCCGAGGATCATCGAGGTGTATTCGAACGGCGCCACCACCGACGCCTCGGCATGACGATAGGCCGAGGTCATCAGGATCTGGCCGAGGCCGCCGCAGAAGCCGGCCATGATAAGCAGTGCGGCTTGCGCCGGCGTCAGTGCTTGCCAGCCAAAAGGCAGCGTCAGCAGCGAGAGCACGCTCGCGGTCGACGAGAACCACAAGACGATGGTCGCCGTCTTCTCCGTTTGCACGAGATTGCGCACAAGCAGCATGGCGACAGCCGAGATCGCCGCGGCCACCAGCGCGGCCATGACGCCCAGGACCTCCTGGTCGTCCAGCCCTTCGTCGGAGTTGAGCAGGGTCAACTCCGGCCAGGAAATGATCAGCACTCCGATCAGACCAACCGCCACCGCGCTCCAGCGATAGACCCGGATCGTCTCGCCAAGGAAGACCGAGGAAAACACCACGACCAGCAGCGGCTGCGCATAGTTCAGGGTGATCGCTTCCGGCAGCGGCAGCCTGGTCAGCGCGAAGAAGCCAAGCCCCATGGCGCCAACGCCGACAATACCGCGTGCGACATGGTTGAAGGGACGTTTGGTGACGAATGCCGTCGAAAGCCGTCCCTTCAATGCCAGGAAGGCAATGATCGGGAATATGGCGAAGAAGGAGCGGAAGAAGACGATCTGCCCGGCCGGCACGTCGCCGGCCGCCTTGATGCAGGTTTGCATGCCGACAAAAACCGCGACGGAGACGATCTTCAGGGCGATGCCCCTTAGCGCACCGTGGCCGCTCGTTTCTGGTTGAGCCCCGGCTCCTGATGTCACGCTGGTGATGCGTCCCTGATCGTTGCCTGTATGCCCGGCAACGCTGGCATTCAACATGCTTTGGCCGCGATGCCGCAAAGAAGGCCTCGATAGACCCTCTCGCAGTTTTGTCGAGGGACCGTTTCGTGTAAAGAGCGCTGACTTCAAATTTCTTGGACCAGCGGAACTGTCCGCTCCCGAGGCAATCGACAGGAAAAACAACGGAATGCGCACGGACACCGGCCAGGTCTTCAAACTCGAAGACTATCGCCCCAACGACTATCTCATTCCGCAGACCAACCTCACCTTCCGCCTTTCGCCCGAGGCCACAATCGTCACCGCAATCCTGACGGTCGAACGCCGCGACGGCGTGTCCGCGTCGGCGCCGTTGGTGCTCGACGGCGACGGGTTGACGCTCAGGCGCATCGCTATCGACGGCAAGAAAGCAAAGCCGGCGGATCTGCTGGTGACACCTGACCAGCTCACCATTCTCAAGCCACCGGCCGCACGCCGCTTCCAGTTGCTGATCGAAACCGAACTGGCACCGGTCGGCAACGAAGCCCTGATGGGGCTCTACCGCTCGAACAATGTCTATTGCACGCAATGCGAGGCCGAGGGCTTCCGCCGCATCACCTATTTCCTCGATCGCCCCGATATCCTGTCCGTCTACACCGTGCGCATCGAGGCACTGCGCGACGAGGCGCCGCTGCTCCTGTCTAACGGCAATCCCGTCGACAAGGGCGATCTCGGTGACGGCCGGCACTATGCCGTGTGGCACGACCCCTTCCCCAAGCCGTCCTATCTGTTCGCGCTGGTGGCCGGCAATCTCGGCCGGGTTGCCGACAGTTTCGTCACCCTATCCGGCCGCGAGGTCGAGCTCGGTATCTATGTCGAGCCTGGCAAGGATAAGCTTGCCGCTTACGCCATGGACGCGCTGAAGCGGTCGATGAGATGGGACGAAGAGGCGTTTGGCCGGGAGTACGACCTCGACGTCTTCAACATCGTCGCCGTGTCCGACTTCAACATGGGCGCGATGGAGAACAAGGGGCTCAACATCTTCAACGACAAATATGTGCTGGCCGACCAGGAGACCGCGACGGACGCCGATTTCGCCAATATCGAGGCGATCATCGCACATGAGTATTTCCACAATTGGACAGGCAACAGAATCACTTGCCGCGACTGGTTCCAGCTTTGCCTGAAGGAAGGGCTGACGGTCTTCCGCGACCACGAATTCTCCGCCGACCAGCGCTCGCGGCCGGTCAAGCGCATCGCCGAGGTACGCCTGCTGCGCGCGCATCAGTTTCCCGAGGATCAGGGCCCGCTGGCGCATCCGGTGCGGCCGCGCCGCTACCGCGAGATCAACAATTTCTACACGGCAACGGTCTACGAAAAGGGCTCCGAAGTGGTGCGCATGATCCGCACCATCCTTGGGGCCGAGACCTTTCGCGCCGGCATGGACCTCTATTTCGAGCGCCATGACGGCGACGCGGCGACGATCGAGGATTTCATCAAGGTGTTCGAGGATGCTTCGGGCCGCGACCTGTCGCAGTTCGCGCTCTGGTATCATCAGGCGGGCACGCCCAACCTGACGGTCAGTTCGACGCACAATGCGGCCGCGCAGGAATTCACGCTCGAGATCGAGCAGTCGGTGCCGCCGACACCCTCCGAAAGCCGCAAGCGGCTGATGCATATTCCGCTTGCCTTCGGGCTGATCGGCGCCGGCGGCAAGCCTGTCGAATATAGCGGCGTCGAGGGCGCCAGCGTCGAGGGTGGTGTCATCCATCTTCGCAAGCGCCGCCATATGGTGCGTTTCTCAGGCGTTGCCGAACGCCCGGCGGTGTCGCTCAATCGCGGCTTTTCGGCACCGGTGACGCTGTCGGTCGAGCAGAAGGCCGATGACCAGTTCTTCCTCGCCCGCCATGACAGCGACGCCTTCTCGCGCTGGCAAGCCTTCAACACGCTGCTTACCGATGCGCTGATCGCTGCCTTCCGCGAAATCCTTGGCGGCAAGCAGCCGGTCTTCGCGACGCGGCTGACCGAGCTTGCCGGCGGCATTGCCGCCGATGAGACGCTGGAACCTGCCTACCGGGCTCTGGCACTGGCGCTGCCCGGCGATGCCGACATCGCCCGCGACATCGGCAAGAACATCGATCCCGACGCTATCCATACGGCCCGGCAGGCCCTTGCGCTCGCGATCGCCACGGCCAATGGCGAGGCATTTTCCAGCCTCTACCACAGCCTTGCCGACAAGACCGCCTTCAGCCCTGACGCGGCGAGCGCAGGACGGCGCGCCTTGCGCAACACTTTGCTGGATTATCTCTCGCTGCTGCCGGGCGGAGCGGCATTGGCGGCCGGGCATTTCCAGTCCGCGACCAACATGACCGACCGCGCGGCCGCACTTGGCGCGCTCGCTCATCGCCACCATGGTTCGCCCGAGGCCATCAAGGCGCTGGCGGCTTTCGAGAAGACTTATGGGTCCGACCCGCTGGTCATGGACAAATGGTTCCAGATCCAGGCCAGCGTGCCGGGGCCGCAGGCCGTGGACACCGTTCGGGCACTGTCAGCTCATCCGGCCTTCTCGATGGCCAATCCAAACCGGGTGCGTTCGCTGGTCGGCACCTTCTCCAGCGCCAACCAGACCGGCTTCCATCGCGCCGACGGCGAAGGCTACCGATTCTTCGCGCAGACGGTGCTCGAGGTCGAAAAACGCAATCCGCAAGTGGCGGCAAGACTGGCGACGGCACTGCGATCATGGCGTTCGCTTGAGCCGGGCCGGCAAGCCAAGGCCCGGGAAGCGCTGCTTTCGATCGCCAATGCCGAAAGCCTGTCGGCGGATCTGCGCGATATCGTCGAGCGCACGCTGGCCTAGGCACCCCTTGCCTTCTCCCTTGCGGGAGGAGGCCCGAGCCGCCGCACCTCCAAAACCGATTATTTTAGTCGATTTTTAATCTTTTTTCGCCGGACCACTAGACAAGGCGAATCACCTTTGATTCTTTACTGACGATTCGGATGTGCGGCGTTTGCCGGATCACCAAGCAGCATAGGCAAATTCGGGGAGTGCCATTTATGGCGAAGGCGGACGCGTGGGGCGCGCCCGGTGGGATGGCTTTTGCGCGTCGCAAGACGCGCAGCGATGGCCTTGCCGGGAATACGCGGCTCATTGCCGAACCGGCCTACAAGCGGCTTCTGGCCGCCGAGCCGCTGCTGCGCCGGTCGATACCGGCCCTTATCATCATCTTCCTTCTCGTCATCGCGGCGCTGCGCGTGCTGTCGCTGATGAACGAACGCGACGATGTCGAGCGTGATGCCAAGGCGATCCTGACACTGGCGGCGGGGCAACTGGCCAGTTCGCTCGCCACCACCTCGGATACCGTGCCCGGCGCCATTCAGGATCTGCTGGAAACCACCAGCCGTCAGGGCTCGATGAGCCGCAGCCATGTGCTCGTCATCACCGACAGCGCCTTCAAGATCGCCGCGGTCACGCCACGCTCGATGCCTTGGCAAGGCCATGCGCTCGACGGCCTCGTCGAGGGTGGCCAGCCGCTGTTCATGTTTGGCGACCGCGCCGGCGTCATGGAGGTCAATATCGGCGGCCAGGACTGGTACGCCGCGGTCAGCGTGGCCAAGGAGCGGAAGGGAGCGGCGGCGGCCTTGGTGCCGCAGGACGCCGTCTTCGACACGTGGCGCAAGACCGTCTCGCTCAACGTCACCCTGTTCGTGCTGACGGCCGGCGTGCTGATCATCATCCTCTACGCCTATTTTGGACAGGCGGCGCGCGCGCAGGCCGCCGACCGCATCTATCTCGAAGCGCATCAGCGTATCGACATGGCGCTGGTTCGCGGCCGCTGCGGCCTGTGGGACTGGGACATGGTGCGCGGCAAGATGTACTGGTCGCGCTCGATGTACGACATGCTGGGCTACGAGCCCTGCGACACGATGCTGTCCTTCGGCGAGGTCGACGAGATCATCCATCCCGAGGACGGCGACCTGTTCGAGCTCGCCAACAGAATTGTCGCCCGCGAGATCGACCACATCGACCAGGTGTTCCGGATGCGGCATGCCGACGGCCAATGGGTGTGGATGCGCGCTCGTGCCCAGGTCATGGATCCGGAAGCACCGGAAATCCAGCTGATCGGGATCGCTGTCGACGTCACCGAGCAGCGCCATCTGGCGCTGCGTTCCGAGGCGGCCGATCTTCGCCTCAGAACCGCGATCGAGAACATCAACGAATCTTTCGTGCTTTGGGATTCGGCCCAGCGGCTGATCATGTGCAATTCCAAATATCAGCAGGACAACGGGCTCTCGGATCGCGACGTGATGCCGGGCGTGACGCGCGCTTCCCTGGACGAGCGGATGCTGGCCTTTGCTTCCGAGCGCCGGCTTGCCAACACCAATGGTCCGCAAGGCGGCGCCACTTTCGAACGTCAGCTGTCCGACGGCCGCTGGCTGCAGGTCAACGAACTCAGGACCAGGGACGGCGGCATTGTCTCGGTCGGCTCCGACATCACGCAGATCAAGCTGCATCAGGAAAAGCTGGTCGACAGCGAACGCCGGCTGATGGCAACGATCCATGATCTCAGCCTCGCCAGGCGCTCCGAAGAGGAGCGCTCCAGCGAGCTGGTCGACCTCAACCGTAAGTACATGAAGGAAACCGAACGGGCCGAAGCGGCGAACCAGGCCAAATCCGAATTCCTGGCCAACATGTCGCATGAATTGCGCACGCCGCTGAACGCCATCATCGGCTTTTCCGAACTGATGGAACAGGGGCTGTTCGGCCCGCTGGGTTCGGAGCGCTACGAGGAGTACGCCACCGATATCAACAGCAGCGGCAAGTATCTGCTGGGCGTCATCAACGACATACTCGACATGTCCAAGATCGAGGCCGGCCAGTTCTCGCTGGACCAGGAGCAGATCGACCTCGGGCCGCTGATCAGCGAGACGGTGCGCGTCGTCTCGCTGCAGGCCGCGCAAAAGGCGATCACCGTGGAAACGCGTATCGCCGACGCACTGACGTTGTTCGCCGATCGCCGGGCGATCAAGCAGATCGTCATCAACCTCCTGTCCAACGCGGTGAAGTTCACCGGCCAGGGTGGCCATATTTCGGTCAGGGCCCGCAACACGTCCGGCGCGTTGGTGCTGACGATCGAAGACAATGGCTGCGGCATCCCGAAGGCGGCGCTCGGCAAACTCGGGCGACCCTTCGAACAGGTGCAGAACCAGTTCTCCAAGAACCATGCCGGATCCGGTCTTGGCCTTGCCATCTCGCGCTCGCTTGCCGAACTTCAGGGCGGCGCGCTGAAGATCCGTTCGACCGAAGGCGTCGGCACGATCGTGTCGGTGCGAATACCGGTGAAAAAGGCGCCGGCGGCCGTCAAGGTCGCGGCTTAAGCAGCAGGCTCCGGCCGGCGTCGCCGGAGCCTTCCTCGAACAACCTCACTGCACGCTGCCGTCGTTGCCTTCGTCATCCAATAGCTCGCTCTTCTCGATCTTGCCGTCATTGTTCCTGTCGAGCATAGCGAAGACCTTGTTCTCGCGACCGGTGATGTCATCTGACGTCAGCGTGCCGTCGCCCTTGGAGTCGTAGCGGGCGATGATGCGCTTGGCCATCCGCTCGAAGCGCGCCTTCTCCAGCGCGTCGGCGAGCTGGGCGACGGTCAACTTGCCGCCATTGGCGGCAACGAGCTTCTTCAGCCGCGCGTTCATGGCGTCGGAGAACTGGTCGAAGGTGATGGCGCCGTCCGAATCGCTGATCGCCTTGTTGAGGCGCATCATCGTGTCCTCGCGCATTTTCGCGCTGGCATTGTTTTCGGCATAGGCCGTGGTGCCGACGGCGCCGGCAAGTGCTGCGAAGGCAAGGGCAAGCTTGGTTGACTTTCTCATGGGTCTTCTCCTGTAGCATCGTCACCCCCGATGCCAGAGCGGCGGATCTTCGATCCTGTTGCCGCTCTATCTCTTTGTTTGAGCACCGGACTTTCCCAAAACCGGTTTCCACTTTGGGGTCCGATGCTCTAGCGGACCAACTATTTCACGGTCGTCCGGCACGAAGCAAAAGGTCGAAGTCATTCCTGACCTTTTGCGACGTCTCCTTGAGATGTGCTTCCAGCACACCGAAATCCGGCAGGTCGGTCACCGCCAGAAGCAGATCTGAAAGCCCCGGTGGAACGTCGTCGCGCTCGAAGGCTCCCGTGAGGCACAGCCGGGTCACCTGGGTCAGCGCCAGATAGAGCGCGAAGGCGGCGCCAAGTTCCTGCCGGATGCCGGCATCGGCGAAGACAGGCGCGAGGCGGGACAGTATCTCGGCCGTGCCGGTGACACGCGGCCCAGCCTCGACCTGTCCGGTGATGACAGCCACCTGGGCGATGAATTCGAGATCGATCAGACCGCCGGGGATCAGCTTGATGTCCCAGAGGTCACGCGGCGGCTTTTCCTTATCGATCATGGCGCGCATGTCCACGGCTTCCGTGCTCACCTTTGCCGCGTCGCGCGGCTGGCCAAGCACCACAGCAACTTCCGCTTCGACCTCAGCGCACAGGGCGCCATCGCCGGCAATGGCGCGTGCCCGCGACAGCGCCATGTGTTCCCAGGTCCAGGCCTCTTGGCGCTGGTATTTCTTGAAGGCATCGATATGGGTGGCCACCGGACCCTTGTTGCCGGACGGCCGCAGTCGCAGGTCGAGTTCGTAGAGCACCCCCTCGGCCGTCGGTGCTGACACCGCCGCGATCAGCCGCTGCGTCATGCGAGTGTAGTAATGCGAAGGCGCCAGCGGCTTGTCGCCGTCGGAGTCTTCGGCATCCGCGTCGTGGTCGTAGAGCAGGATGAGGTCGACATCCGATCCCGCGGTCAACTCGCGGCTGCCAAGCTTGCCCATGCCGAGCAGCGAAACCACACCGCCGGCGATCGTACCGTGGCGCGCCGCGAACTCGGCGGTCACTGCCTGCAGAGCTGCCTCGATGGTGAGATCGGCCAGATCGGAAAAGGCGCGGCCGGCCCGGGCCGGATCGATCGAGCCAGCAAGCAGCCGCACACCGATGAGGAATTTCTGCTCCGAGGCAAAGATGCGCAGCCGGTCGAGCACATCCTCGTAAAGTCTGTCGCCTTCGACAAAGGCGGAAAGCCGTGCCGACAGATACGCGCGGTCCGGCAGTTCACTCAGCAAGGCCGGATCGAGCAGGCCGTCGAACACATGCGGCCGGCGTGTGATGATCGCCGCCAGCCGAGGTGCTGCGCCCATGATCGTCGCCATCAGCTTGAGCAGCGCCGGGTTTGACTGCAGCAGTGAAAACAGCTGGATGCCGGCCGGCAGGCCGGCTAGAAACTCGTCGAAGCGGATCAAGGCCTCGTCCGCCCGGCGCGTCTGGCCGAATGCCTTAAGCAGCGCCGGCGTCAATTCCGTCAGCCGCTCGCGCGCCTCCGCCGACTGGGTGACGCGATAGCGGCCGAAATGCCAACCGCGAATGACACGGCAGATGTCGCTCGGCCGCTGAAAGCCGAGACCGTGCAAGGTCTGCAGCGTATCGGGGTCATCGACGTCCCCAGTGAAGACCAGATTGCCGATACCCGCCGAAAGCTCCGGTGCTGTTTCAAACAGCGCCGCATAGTGGCGCTCGACCTGTTGCAACGAGGCGCGGAATGCCTGGGAAAAGGCCGCTGCATCGGCAAAGCCCAGCATGCGGGCGATGCGCTCCAGCCCCTCATCGTCTTCCGGCAGCGTGTGGGTCTGCTCGTCGGCCACCATCTGGATGGCGTGTTCGACACGGCGCAGGAACCAGTACTGGCGGGCGAGTGCGTCACGCGCCTCGGAGGTGATCCATCCGCGGGCCGCGAGCTGGCCGAGCATCGGCACGGTCTCGCGGCCGCGCAGTTCCGGAAAGCGACCGCCGGCGATGAGCTGCTGGGTCTGGACGAAGAACTCGATCTCGCGGATGCCGCCACGGCCGAGCTTGACGTTGTGGCCTTTCACGGCGATCTCGCCATGGCCTTTGTGGGCGTGGATCTGGCGCTTGATCGAATGGACGTCGGCAATCGCCGCGTAGTCCATGTATTTGCGCCAGATGTAGGGCTGCAACTCCTTGAGGAAGGCAGCACCCGCGTCCATGTCGCCGGCCACCGGACGCGCCTTGATCATCGCCGCACGTTCCCAATTTTGGCCCCGCGCTTCGTAGTAGCGCAGCGCGGCTTCAACGGGGATCGCCAGCGGGGTCGAACCGGGATCCGGGCGCAGCCGCAGATCTGTGCGGAAGACATAGCCGTGCTCTGTACGGTCCTGCAGGATGCGCACCAGCCGTCGCGTCAGCCGCGAAAACAGTTCGGTAGCATCGAGAGGATCGACAATTGCGGGTGCTTCCGGATCGAAGAAGACGACAAGGTCGATGTCGGAAGAGAAATTCAGCTCGTGCGCGCCGAGCTTGCCCATGCCGAGCAGTATCCAGCCCGACTGCCGCGACGGCTTGTCGAGATCGGGCAGCTTGAGCTTGCCCTGGCCGTGCGCGTCGCGCAGCAGGAAGTCGACGGCCGCGCGGGTGCAGGCATCGGCAAGATCGCTCAGCCGCCGCACCGTCAGCGACGTTTCCGCTTCACCGGCGAGATCGGCGAGCGCGATCAGGAAATGCGCCTCGGCCTTGCAGTGGCGCAGCTCCATCATCAGCCCGGATTCGGAGACCGCTTCGGCCAGCGGTGCCTGTTCGATCGCGGCGGCGATCGCTTTCAGCCGCGCCGCGACCGGTTGGTCGAACAGGCCGTCCAGGATCTGCGGCCGGCGACGCGCCGTGTCACGCAGGAATGGCGAGAGGTCGAAGACAGCGGCTAGGAAATCCTGGCCCTCCCCCTTGCCGGCCAGGAACTTGACCAGCCGCGCCAACCCTTCTTCACGTGCCACAGCAGTGATTTCGGCCAGTTCGTGCCGCGCCCGGCCTTCGTCGAGAGGGGTAAGCCCAACCGCCGGCTTCAGCAGCCAGTCCGTGAGCGTCCTTTTCGCAACCGCAGCCATCAGTGATCCTCCCGCGCGGGGAAAGTCATGACCACGGATAGCCCCGGATTGCCAGGCAACAGATCAAGCCGTCCATAGTGGAAGGTCATGACCGCCTTGGCGAGGCTGAGGCCAAGGCCGGAGCCCGGCTGAGAACGGCTCTTTTCCAATCGAACGAAACGTTCGGTCGCCCGGGCTCGATCGGCATCGTCCGGAATGCCCTGGCCGTTGTCGGCGACACAAAGCCTGATCTCGCCATGTGTCCGCTCAAGCGTCACACGAACCGCCGGCTTGGACGTGGAATCCGTCGAATATTTGATCGCATTGTCGACGATGTTGGACAGCGCCTGGCCGATCAGCTCGCGGTTGCCGTCGACGATAAAAGCGCCGCTCACCTCGGCTTCGAGCGAAACACCGGCCTCTTCCGCCACCGGCTCGTAGAGCTCGACGACATCACGCACGGCCGCGGCCAGATCGACGCGATTGGTGTGCTCCGACGAATATCCGGCCTCCAGCCGCGAGATCATCAGGATGGCGTTGAAGGTCTTTATCAGCTGGTCGGACTCGGCAATGGTGCCTTCCAGCGCCTGGCGGTAATCGGCGGGCTTGTGTTTGCCGGAAAGTGTCGCCTCAGCGCGGTTGCGCAGCCGGGTCAGCGGCGTTTTCAGGTCATGCGCGATGTTGTCGGAAACCTGCTTCAAGCCTTCGTTGAGCGTAGCGATCCTGGCCAGCATGGAATTCAGGTTTTCCGAAAGCCGGTCGAACTCGTCACCGGCGCCGGTCACCGGCAGCCGGCCCGAGAGATCACCGCCCATGATGCGGCGGCTGGCCTCCGACACGCTGTCGATGCGCTTCAGCGCGGCACGGCCGACAAAGAACCAGATGAGCAGTCCGCCGAGCCCCATCATGCCAAGCGCCAGCATGAGGGCGCGGCGGATAACGGCGCGAAAGCGCTCCGGTTCGCCAAGATCGCGCCCGACCAGCAGGATCATCTGATTGGGCAGCCGCAGCACCAGCGCAATGGCGTTGTGACCTTTCTCGCCCTCTGTTTGCGCCGCATCGTTTGAAGGGGATGGCGTCGGGTCGGACGCCCCACTGCGCAAACGATCAAGCTCGCCTTCGCCGAAGCGCTTGTAGGAGAACGGCTCGGTCGTCCAGCCCTCGGTATCGATCACACCAGGTTCCAAGGCCTGCACATTGCCGGTCAGTATCTGGCCATTGGTGTCGGCGATCAGATAGAGGTTAGCGCCAGGCTGACGGGAGCGGTTTTCGACCACGCGCACCAGCAACGGCAGGCCGCCTTTCTTGTAGGCGCTGGCCAAGCCTATTATCTCATCATTTATTGTGTCCTGCGTCTGCCCGGTCAGCATGCTCGCTGACAGCGACGTCATGTAGAAGACCAGCAGCACGGCGCACAGCGCGAAAAGCAGGAAATAGAGCGCCGAAAGCCGCGCTGCCGTCGTCTTCATGATGGCCGGCACGGAAAGAGCCATGCTGTCGCCTAGATCAGCATGACGATTGGTCGAATCGTCATGCTAATCTAGCTCTTTGTTGTTGGAGCATGACCTCTGGACAAACGAAACCGTTTGTCTGAGAAAACCGGTTCCCACTTTTCGGGGTCATGCTCTAGCCGCCCTTCAGCATGTAGCCGGAGCCGCGAACCGTGTGCAGGATCGGCTTGTCGAAGCCCTTTTCGATTTTGCCCCGCAACCGCGAGACATGGACGTCGATGACATTGGTCTGCGGATCGAAATGATAATCCCAGACATTTTCGAGCAGCATGGTGCGCGTCACCACCTGGCCGGCATGGCGCATCAGATATTCGAGCAAGCGGAATTCGCGCGGCTGCAGCGTGATCTCGCGCGCCGCCCGGCGAACCGAATGCGACAGTCTGTCGAGTTCAAGGTCGCCAACCCGGTAGACGGTCTCGGCCTCCTTGGCGCTGGCGCGACGGTTCAACACCTCGACGCGGGCCAGAAGCTCGGAAAACGCATAGGGCTTGGTCAGATAATCATCCCCGCCGGCGCGCAGGCCGGTGACCCGGTCATCGACCTCACCCAGCGCCGAGAGGATCAGCACCGGCGTGGTGTTGCCCCGGGAGCGAAGGCCGGCAATGACCGACAACCCGTCGCGGCGCGGCATCATCCGGTCGATGACCATGACATCATAGTCGCCGGCGTCGGCAAGCGCGAAGCCGGTTTCGCCATCACCGGCGACATGCGCGGTATGACCCGCCTCGGTGAAGGCTTTCTGCAGATAATCCGCAGCCTCGCGATCGTCTTCTATGACGAGAATCTTCATGGGGCCGTTATACGCGATTTCGCTGGAAGGTTGAGTAGCCGGCATCTGCATTTTAGCCTTTGCCAAAGCGCGTCGCGATCAAGATGATCGGGACCGCGCGCGATGAAATCTTGTTCTCTGGTTGTCTTCATCCCGGACAAGCCTGTTTCGGGCCTGTTTCGGGGCATGATCCTGCAATCATGACGTTCTCTCGGCCCAGGCCCGAGGGAGCGCTTTTAGGCGACTTCCAAAATGTGCGGCAGCGGGCGATGGGAGGCCCGCTGCCGCTGGAGGAGAGCACGATGACTGACTAACGCACCCGGCTCCATGCTTTCCCATGCGGTGGCTCGGGGGTGTTTGAAACCGCCGCACCGGAAAAGTCGTTGTCAGCCCTTGGCGACGGGCAGCGCGACGAAGCGGTTGTTGTCGTCGCGGGTGATCTGCATCAGCACGGCCTTCCGTCCAGCCTTCACCGCGTCGGTCATCGCCTTGGTGACGTCGTCGGTGCCATTCACTTCGACCGAATTGACTGCGGTGATGATGTCGCCCGGCTGGATGCCGCGGTCGGCGGCATCGCTGTCGGGATCGACATCGGTCACCACGAGACCCTTGCCGTTTTCGGACTTGGTGACCTTGAGGCCGAGATCGGCCAGCGTGTCGGGCTTGGCCGGAGCGGCGGGCTGCGGCTGCTGGTCGTTCGAGGCCTGCTTGTCACTCACCGGCAGCTTGCCGAGATCGACTTTGATCGTCTGGCTCTTGCCGTCGCGCCAGACGGTGACGTCAACCGACTTGCCCGGCGAATAGGCGCCGATCAGGCGGGCGAGTTCCTTCGGCGAAGCGACGTCCTTGCCCTCGACCTGGGTGATGACGTCACCAGCCGCGATGCCGGCCTTCTTGCCGGGGCCATCGTCCTGGGCGCTCGACACCAACGCGCCATTGTTGGACTTCAGACCGAGCGATTCGGCGATGTCAGAGGTAACCGGCTGGATTTCGACGCCGAGCCAGCCGCGCTGCACCGCACCGTTCTTCATCAGGTCTTCGACAACCTGCTTGGCGGTCGAGGCAGGAATGTCGAAGGCGATACCGACGCTGCCGCCGGAAGGCGAGAAGATCGCGGTGTTGATGCCGACCACCTGGCCGTTGAGATTGAAGGTCGGGCCACCCGAATTGCCGCGGTTGACCGAGGCGTCGATCTGGAGGAAATCGTCATAGGGGCCGGCGCCGATGTCACGGCCGCGTGCCGACACGATGCCGGCGGTGACAGTGCCACCGAGGCCGAACGGATTGCCGACCGCCACAACCCAGTCGCCGACACGAACCTTGGAATCGTCGGCGAAGTCGACATAGGTGAACTTGCCGCTGCCTTCGACCTTGAGCACGGCGAGATCGGTGCGCGGGTCGGTACCGACCAGCTTGGCATCAAATTCCTTGCCGTCATTGGTCACCACGGTGAAGGCGGTGCCCTCTTCGACGACGTGGTTGTTGGTGACGAGATAGCCGTCATCGGAAATGAAGAAGCCGGAGCCCTGCGCCACCGGGCGCGGCTGGTCGTTGTTACGGTCGCGATGACCGAAGCGGCGATGGCCGTCATCGTTCTGGCCGTTCTGATCGCCAAAGCCCCGGAATTCCTTGAAGAAGCGGCGCAGCTGCGGATTGTTGGGAAGATTGTCGAGACCGTCCTGATCATCGGAGCCATCATCGGCGGTCGGCTGGATCTTGGCCTTCACCTTGACGCTGACGACGGCCGGCGAAACGCGCTCGACGACATCGGCGAAGCCTTGCACCTGCGGCGCCTCGACGCGTACGGCATCGGCCAGAACGGGACTGGTTCCGCCGGTCAGCGCGCCAACGCCGATCACGCCGGCAACGGCGACGGAAGCGGCGGCAGCCAGGAGACGCTTACGGGTGCGGGAATATGAAATGGGGGCAATATTCATGGGGTCTCGTATCCTCTTTCAAACGGACGCTGCTTGATTGGCATCCTCGGGGAGAGAGACTTAGAGAGGCGCACATTACGGCGCCATTTCCGACACATGAAACTTTGGTAATGTTGGCGGGGCGGTCGCCGCCGTCAGTCGCGGTGAAGGATGGCGTCCAATGCCGCCTGTTCCTCTGAAGACAGGGACTTTGTCGCCAGTGTCCGGCGCGACCGCGCAGTCAACACAATGAATACGCCTCCGACCAGCAGCAACAGTACGGGCGTGCCCCAAAGCAGTGCGTTGCGCAGGTCGAAACGCGGCTTCAGCAGCACGAATTCGCCGTAGCGCGAAACGACATAGTCCATGACCTGCTTGTCGGTATCGCCGGCGACCAGGCGCTGGCGCACCAGGATGCGAAGATCGCGGGCAAGATCGGCATCGGATTCGTCGATCGACTGGTTCTGGCAGACCATGCAGCGCAAGCCTTCCGACAGCGCCCGCGCCCGCGCCTCGAGCGCCGGATCGGCCAGCATCTCGTCAGGCTTCACCGCCATTGCCGTACCGGCAAACAACAGCGCCAGCAAAAGGAAAATCGAGGTCAATGAAAGGCGTGCGCTCATGGCAGGGCCGCGGGCGCCACGGCGCTGGCCTGCTTGCGCCGGCGCGAGGGCGCGCCGACACGCAGACGCCTGTCCATCAGCGACATGGCAGCACCCGCCATCATCACCAGGCCGCCGCCCCAGATCAGCGTCACCAGCGGTTTCCACCACAGGCGCACCACGACGGAGCCGTCCTTGTTCTCATCACCGAGCGAAATGTAGAGCTGCGAAAAGCCAAGGGTCTTGATGCCGGACTCCGTCGTCGTCGTCTGCCGCACCGGAAAGAAACGCTTGGCGGAACTGATTTCGCCGACAGGACTGCCGCTCACGCCGATCAGTTCGAAGCGGCCGCGGTCCTCGCTGTAGTTTGGCCCTTGCGCCGGATAGAGCCCGACGAAACGCAGCGTATGGCCTGACAATTCGACTGTCTCACCGGCACGCATGCTGAGTATCTTCTCGGTGCCGAAGGAGAGCGTGGCGACGATGCCGAGCAATGTCAGGCCGAGGCCGAGATGGGCCAATGCCGTGCCGAAGACCGAGCGCGGCAGGCCGGCGAAGCGCCTGAACATGACGGCCGGTGCGACCGATCCGACGCCGGACTTGACGGCAAGGTCGGTGAGCGCGCCGGCGACCAGCCAGACGGCAAGGCCGATGCCGAGGGCAGCAAACACCGACGCACCGTCGATAAACAGGCCGGTGACCAGCATCGCCGCCAGGGCTACGGCGAAGGCCGCCATCAGGCGTTGCGATGCGGCGAAGATATCGCCGCGCTTCCATGCCAGCAGCGGCCCGAACGGCACGATGGCCAGAAGCGGCAGCATCAAGGGGCCGAAGGTGAGGTCGAAGAACGGCGCCCCGACCGAGATCTTGTCGCCGGTGAGTGCCTCCAACGCCAGCGGGTAAAGCGTGCCGACGAACACCGTGGCGGTCGCCGTGGTCAGAAACAGATTGTTGAGGACGAGCGCGCCTTCGCGCGAAATCGGGTGAAACAGGCCGCCGGCCGTCAGCCTCGAGGCGCGCAGCGCAAACAGCGCCAGCGAGCCGCCGATGAACAGTGTCAGGATGCACAGGATGAAGACACCACGCGTCGGATCGGTGGCGAAGGCGTGCACCGAAGTGAGCACGCCCGAGCGCACCAGGAAGGTGCCGAGCAGCGACAGTGAGAAGGTGAGGATGGCGAGCAGCAGCGTCCAGATCTTCAGCGCCGAGCGCTTTTCCATGACGATGGCCGAATGCAGCAGCGCGGTGCCCGCCAGCCACGGCATGAAGGAAGCGTTCTCGACCGGATCCCAGAACCAGAAGCCACCCCAGCCGAGCTCGTAGTAGGCCCAGTACGATCCCATGGCGATGCCGCCGGTCAGGAACATCCAGGCGACCAATGTCCATGGCCGCACCCAGCGCGCCCAGGAGGCGTCGATGCGGCCCTCGATGAGGGCGGCGACCGAGAAGGAGAAGCAGATCGAGAAGCCGACATAGCCGAGATAGAGCAGCGGCGGATGGATGGCTAGGCCGAGATCCTGCAGGACCGGGTTGAGGTCACGACCTTCAATCGGTGCCGGATTGAGCCGGATGAAGGGGTTGGACGTCGCCAGGATGAACAGGAAGAAGGCAGCGCCAATGGAGCCCTGCACCGCCAGCACATTGGCACGCAGCGTCGCCGGCAGGTTGGAGCCGAAAGCTGCGACCAGCGCGCCGAAGAAGGTCAGGATCAGCACCCAGAGCAGCATCGAGCCTTCGTGATTGCCCCAGGTTCCGGTGATCTTGTAGATCATCGGCTGCAGCGAATGCGAGTTTTCCCAGACGCTCGCCACGGAGAAATCGGAGTTCGCGTAGGCACCCGCCAGTGCCGCGAAGGACAACGCCGTCAGCGCAAAGCCGGTCACCGCGACGGGACCGCCGACAGCCATCAGGCGCTGGTTGTTGAGGCGCGCGCCAAACAGCGGCACGATCGTCTGCACCAGCGAAAGCGCGAACGCCAGGACCAGCGCGAAGTGTCCGGTTTCAACCATGGTTGTTTCCGAAATCCACGTTTGCTCTCCCGCTACTCACTCTTGCTCTCCTGCCAGACGCCCTTGGCCTTCAGGCCCTCGGCCACTTCCTTGGGCATGTAGCGCTCGTCATGCTTGGCCAGCACGCTGTCGGCAACAAAGACACCGTCGGGGCCGAAGGTGCCCTCGGTGATGACACCCTGCTCCTCGCGGAAAAGGTCGGGTAGGATGCCGGTATAGGTGACCTTGATCGATTTATGCGTGTCGGTAACCGAAAAGGCGACCGTCGCCCCCTGCCCGCGCTGGATGGTGCCTTTTTCAACCAGACCGCCGAGCCTGATACGCTGGCCTGGCTGGACGCTTGCCGTGGTGATGTCAGCCGGCATGTAGAAATAGGATGCCTTCTGGCCAAGCGCGTAGAAAGTCAGCCCGGTGGCGGCGCCCAGGAAAGCCAACCCACCCAAAATCACCGACAATCGTTTCTGCTTGCGCGTCATGTCTACTCCGTCACCGTCAGGCCGAGCGAGGCGGCAAAGGCGGTGAATTTCTTGGCTTCGTCACTGCCGGCGCCAAAGACGGCGATGGCGCGACCCAGCGCCTCGCGAGCCTGATCCGCCTTGCCCAGCACCACATAGGAACGAACGAGCCGCATCCATCCTTCCGGGTCACGCGGATTTTGCCGCAATTTCTCGTCGAGGCCGGCGACCATGGTGCTGATCATGGCTTCGCGATCCTGCGACGACATGGAGGAAGCGGCGTCGACGTCCGCAGCATCGGGGCCTTTTCCAGGCGCACCGGAAGCAACTTCGCCGGATTTGGCCAACGCCTGCTCGACCGCACTGCGCCATGGCGAACCTGGCGGCAAGGTGCCCAGCATCGCCTGCCAGGCCGCGGCTGCGTCCTTGGCCCGGCCCTCCTGCGCCAAGGCAACGGCCAGATAGAAGCTGGCTTTCGCATTGGCCGGATCGAGCTTCAGCGCCGCCTCGAAGGCATCCTGGGCATCGGCGGAAACAATGCCGCCCGCCGCGCCGGCGATTGCCTCGCCGAGGCCAGCCTGGCGAACGGCGCTGTCGCCATCGAAGCGGATGGCGTTGCGATACGCCGCCACCGCGTCGGAAAAGCGCTGCATGCGCAGATGGACCGGGGCCAGCACGTCCCAGCCCCGGCCGTCGGAAGGGTTGGCGGCAAGATGGGCCTCGGCCCGCGCCACCAATTCGTCGACCGAACTGTCGGCCGGGTTCTTGGCCAGACGTTGGCTGAGCGGCTGCGACGGCAGGTCAGGCGAGCCGATCTGGCTGTAAAGGCCCCAGCTGACCAGCGGCACCGCCAGCACGGCCACTGTCGCGACAAGCCGAGCGGTGACCGAGACCTGCCCGGCCGATGCCTTGCCGGCCGTATCCGCAGTGTCGAGGCGAAGGATGCGGCGCGCGATTTCGGCGCGCGCCTCGGCCGCTTCCGCCGGCTGGATCAGGCCGCGCGCGGCGTCGCGGTCAAGCTCGGATAATTGATCGCGATAGACTTCCAGGTCGTGATCGCCGCTCGACGACGCGCCCTTGGCTCCTGCGGCCAGCGGCAGCAGCACCGCCAGGCTCGCACCCAGCGTCAGTATCGCGGCTATGACCCAGAACAGCATGGTTCTTCCAATAACGACAGAGCCTTGCCCTGCCAACACAAGCATCCTGCGACGCTTTGACGGTCGCAGCGCCTGACGTCCTTGATCGACATCAACCGGACGGAGCCGGTCTGGATATCAGGTCAGCGGCGTCCAGCTGCCATCGGCGTTGCGGCAAGCGGTTCCGCGCGCCGTGACGCCCGCTCCGCCGGTGAAGACCGTCTGCGTGTACTGGCGGCAATCCTGCGAACCGACGCGATAGGGTTGGGCCGGAACCACCTCGCCATAGCGTGAAGGCTGATCGCCCTTCCATGTCACCTTTTGGCCGCTCGTCGTATATTCGAGCGCCTTGTATTCCGCCTCGAGAGCGCTGCGCTTTTCCGTTGCGCTGAGGCTGCTGCCGATCGAGCCGCCAATCAGGCCACCGCCCATCGCTGATATGATTGAGGTGGTGACCTTGCCGCTTGACGGAGGCGTCGAGGCCGGTGTCGGCGCGAGCGTTGGGCCCTTGCCGCTCAAGGTGGAGCAGCCGGACACGGCCAGCAAGGCGGAAACAAGCGCGACGCGAATCTTCATGCCAACAACCGGTTTTCTTGAGTTGGAGCCTGCCATGGATGCGCCGGGGGCCGCGTCATCGGAGAAGTAGGTGTGGCCATAGTATTGATATTTGTCGGAAATTTGGCCGCTGCCGACCGCATCAGGAGCAATTGATATTGCTCCGGGATTAATCGATATGCCGCCATAACATATGCCGTCCACCGCGTCGATTGGCCCCGACAAAGCGTCACTGTAGGCTCCGCAATCGTACTACCGCCTTCAATCCACCCAGGCGGGATCGTTCGAGCGCGAGAACGCCTCCATACTCGTTGACGAGATCGGCGACAATGGCCAGCCCCAGACCTGTTCCCGGCTTTGTCTCGTCGAGGCGCCTTCCACGCTTCAGCGCGTCGCGCGCCTGGTCCTCGGGAATGCCCGGGCCGTCGTCGTCGATGCTGATCTCGAACAGATTGTCATCCTTGCCGGCCAAGGGGGCCACCGTGACCGACACCGCGCTTTTTGCCCATTTCATCGCATTTTCGAGAAGATTGCCGAGCAGTTCCTCGAGGTCTTCGCGTTCGCCGGCAAAGACGATCTCGGTGACCGGAAGCGTCAGCGACAGGCTGGTCTGCGGGTTGAGCTTCTGCAAGACCCGCACCATGCGCTGCACCAGCGGCGCCACCGGTGTGCGGTAGACGACGCTGTCGCGTTGCGCCGCGACGCGGGCGCGTTGCAGATAGTGGTCGACCTGCTTCTGCATCGAGGCGGCCTGTTCGGCGATCAATTGTCCCTTGGCGCCGCCAAGCGCCCGGCCTTCGTTGAGCAGCACCGCGAGCGGTGTCTTCAGCGAATGGGCGAGGTTGCCGACCTGGGTTCGCGAGCGCTCGACGATGCGTTTGTTGTTCTCGATCAAGGCGTTGGTTTCGTTGGCCAATGGTTCGATCTCGGCCGGGAAGCGACCGTCGAGCCGCTGCGCCGTGCCTTCGCGCACCATGGCAAGTGCGTTGCGGACCCGGCGCAGCGGCTGCAGGCCGAGCAGGATGGCGATGGCGTTGATGGCGATCATGCCAATGCCGAAAAGGCCGAGATAGGTCAGCAAGCGGCGCTGGAAGGTGGAGATTTCCTGTTCGAGTTCGCTCTGGTTGCCCATGACGCGGAAACGCGCGGCGCGGTTCTTGGCGTCGAGCACGAATTCGCTCTCGAACACTTCCAGCCGCTCGCCGTCGATGCCTTCGGTCGCATAGCTGCGCTGGAAGCTCGCATTGAACGGCACTTCGGCAACGCCGGGCGATGGGATCGTCGTGGTCATCGAGGACGAATGAAGATCGCCATGCACGCCTTCCGAGGCTGGCTCGACCGACCAGTACCAGCCTGAATTCGGTTCCGAGAAGCGGAGGTCGCCGAGGTCGGGAGCGCCGGTCAGCGCTCCCGTGTCGGAAATGCCGATGGACCCGATCAGGTTGAACAGATGCGCCGACAACAGGCTGTCGAAGCCGCGCTCGCTGGCCTGGCGATAAAGCGTGGTGATCAAAGTGAAGATGACGACAAGGGTCAGGATCGCCCACACCGTGGAAAAGGCGATGACTCGGAACGTCAGCGAACGCGGCCACAAACGCAGCGAAAACGGCGCCCTTGCGGTTGGTTTGAGCGGTTCCGAGTTACGCCTCCGGCTCGCGCATGCGGTAGCCCATGCCACGCACGGTTTCGATCATGTCGATGCCCATCTTCTTGCGCAGCCGCCCGACAAAGACCTCGATGGTGTTGGAATCGCGGTCGAAATCCTGATCGTAGAGATGCTCGACCAATTCGGTCCGCGAGACCACCTCGCCCATATGGTGCATCAGATACGCAAGCAGGCGGAATTCGTGCGAGGTTAGCTTAAGCGGCACGCCGTCGACGTCGGCCTTTGAGGCCTTGGTGTCGAGGCGCAGCGGCCCGCAGGTGAGTTCGGACGAAGCATGGCCGGCGGCGCGACGGATCAGGGCCCTGAGCCTCGCTAGCACCTCCTCGATGTGGAACGGCTTGGTGACATAGTCGTCCGCGCCGGCATCGATGCCGGAGACCTTGTCGCTCCAGCGGTCGCGTGCGGTCAGGATCAGCACCGGCATCTTGCGGCCGGCGCGGCGCCAGCGCTCGACCACGCTGATGCCGTCCATCTGCGGCAGGCCGATATCGAGCACGACGGCGTCGTAGGGTTCGGTGTCGCCGAGGAAATGACCTTCCTCGCCGTCAAAGGCACGGTCGACGACATAGCCGGCGTCGACCAGCGCGTCCGCTATCTGCCGGTTGAGATCCTTGTCATCCTCGACGACGAGTACACGCATGCGGTGATCGATACCTGTTGAAGGACTTGCTCAGATATAGGCCGATTCCGGCGGCCTGGGAAACGTGCCTCTAGGAGGGAAGATTGGGTCAGTTCTGCGGAACGACGATCTCGGAGCGTCGCGGACGCTGCCCGTCCTTGCCGGGCACGAGCACGACGATGACGCAGACCGGCTGGCCACCGCGTGTCGACTGCGAGGCCTTGGCCAGCGTCCCGCCATTCTGCTCGGCCACCTGCTGGCCGATCGCGTAGCAGTCGGATGCGGCCAGGACGATCGGGCTGGCCTGGTCAGGCGCGACCATCGGCATCGCTGTCGCCTGAGACGCGAACAGCCCGGCAGCACAGAGCGCCAGGGTCGCGGTTCGAAAGTGGGAGCGAAGCGTTTTCATGATCGGCGTTGTAACGCATCGGTGCTGAACGTGAAATGAACAGTGATCGATGCGAAAAACATGTTCGCTGCACCCCTGAACACGAGACGACCGATGGTGATTTCGACGCCCCAATCCGACGAAATCCCGCAGACGCCAATCTAGACTCCGTTACGGTCAGATTGAAAGCGTGTCAGGCATTTTCCCGCGTCAGCGCGCGAAACCGCAGCAGTCCGTGGTGCACGAGAAGTTCCTCGTCATAACGGGCCTCGGTGAACTCAAGCGACAGCCGCGTCTGGCCGCGCGGGCCGATCACCAGTGCGGCGTCGGCGAGACGAGCCTTGATGGCATCCATGATGGCAAGCGTTTCGTCGTCGCCGTGGGCTTTCGACCAGACATGCAGCGTGATCAGCTGATCATCGTTGTTGTCGGCGCCGGTGTTCCAATCAAAGGCGCTGGTCTGGCCGCAGGTCACATAGGGAAAGGCGGCATTGTCGGTTGCCTGTTCGAGCAGGCCAGCGCCGCTTAGCAACGCCGACAGCGACTTATCGCTTTTCAGCCTCAGAAAAAGTGCCTGCAGCAAATCGCCGGGCGCGGTCATTTGTCGTCCCCCTCGCCTGTCACGCCTTGTGCAAGCCGTTCGCCATACCGGCAAGTTTGCGCGCAGCGTACCCGGCTCACCAAGCCTGCGCCATACCGCACGATTCGTCTCGTCGCGATCATGAACGCCGATGATCTCGAAAATACGACTCTGTTATGAACAGATTGCCATGCCGGGCAACCCTAGAGAACCAATCTGCTCAGCCGGCAGATTGCGCGAGCGCCTTGCGGCAAAGGGACAGCAAAGCCATATCGGAGTAGCGCTGCGGATCGGCAACCCTCTCGACGCGGTCGATCTTGGCCCCAAGATCAGCCGGCCCGAACTCGAAAAGATCGAAGCCATGGCGGCCGAGGCCGTGCGGGGCGGCGCGGAGCTGCTGACCGGCGGCCATCGACTGGAGGGGGATGCCTTCGCCAAGGGGCATTGGTTCGAGCCAACCGTCATGATGGCCCCTTCGAACACGGCGCCAATCATGCAGCAGGAGATCTTTGGGCCGGTCGTTCCGGTGATGCGCGTCGCCGGTTTCGATGAAGCGCTGCGGCTGGCCAACGAGTCCGAATTCGGCCTCTCCGCCTATCTGTTCACCGGCAGCCTCAGCCGTGTCATGCGCTTCAACAGTGAAAGCGCCTTCGGTGAACTCTACATCAACCGCACTTGCGGCGAGATGGTCCAGGGTTTTCATTCCGGCTGGAAAAACTCCGGGCTCGGCGGCGAGGACGGCAAATACGGTTTCGATGCCTATCTGCGCAAGAAGACCGCCTACGTTGCGGCTTGACCTGCCTTCGAACGTCCGTATCTCACCTATCCGCCTTGCGCTGGCTATGACGCCTGGCAAGCGGAGCATGGTGTGGACACTCGATTCCCGGTCACTAGCCTTGCCCCTATAGGCGGGGCTACATGGGCTGCGAACGTTTCCTTTGATTTCCGGAGCTGACGATGCTCGATGCAGAAAAGGCCAGGGCCGCGTCTCGGTTGCTGGTAGGCCATTGGGACGACGGCACCCGTCTCGATGCCATACCCCTTGAGTTGCGGCCGCTAACGCGGATCGACGGCTACGCCATCCAGTCGCATGTGATGGATCGCTCGGTGGCTCCGCTTTTCGGCTGGAAGATTGCCGCAACCAGCCTGGCCGGACAAAGGCATATCAACGTCGACGGCCCGATGGCCGGGCGACTGCTGGCCGAGAAATCGGTCGCGGTTGGCGGGACTGTTTCGCTGGCGACGAGCAAGATGCGCGTGGCCGAGATCGAATTCGCCTTCCGTTTCGGCTGCCAGTTGCCGCCATGTCAGGCGCCCTATGAACTCGCTGAGGTGATGGATGCGGTGGCGAGCTTGCACCCGGCGATCGAAATTCCGGACTCACGCTACAATGATTTCTGCGCTGTCGGGGCGCCACAGCTCATTGCCGACAATGCCTGTGCCAATCTGTTTGTCATCGGCCAGGCGACAAAAGACCATTGGCGCGACGTTAACCTCGCGGAGCATCCGGTGGTCGGTTTCGTTTCCGGCAAGTCGCAGCACAATGGATCGGGCGCGGCTGTGCTGGGCGACCCCCGTATCGCGCTCACATGGATCGTCAATGAACTGTCGAGCCTCGGCATCGCACTCGAGCCGGGACAGGTGGTAATTACAGGCACCTGCGTGACACCGATAAGCGTCCAGGCCGGTGACGAAGTCATTGGCGATCTGGGCAGGTTCGGCCGTGTCTCAGTGCGGTTTGTGTAGGGTGTCTCGCTGCTGGTGATGAACCGTCCGACCGGGAGCGAACTGTCGCCCCGCCCGCCTGTTTGATCTGGCGCAAGGACGGCGGGCGACGTTCATGACGGAATGGGCGTCGGGATGTAGAGCACTCCTGCTGCTGTCCCGAAGGAGATCGCCATGAAAACCATCTACAGGAAAGCAGCGCTCGGGCTTGCAGCCGCAATGCTCATGGCCGGCGGTGCCAGCGTCGTGCAGGCTGCTTCGCTTGTCCAGATTTCGCTCTGGGACAAGGGCGCGAGTACGGAGATGCCGATGGGGCTCGCCTATGCGACGCCCGGAATTGATCTTGCCAAGGCGACCATGGGCATCAAGGCTTTGCCAGGGGTAGTGAAGGCCGGTGAAGTCACATTCAATGTGAAGAATGATTCCAAGGACACCATTCACGAAATGATCGTTATGCACCTTGCCGATCCCAGCAAGCCGCTTCCTTACGTTGATTCCGAGAATCGGGTGGATGAAGACAAGGCTGGTGACAAGGGCGAAGTTTCGGAACTTGACCCCGGCAAATCAGGCACATTGACCGTCGATCTGATCGCTGGAAAATACCTGCTTATCTGCAACGTGCCAGGGCACTATGCGGCCGGCATGTGGGCCGAATTCACTGTCGAGCCGTAGGCGTCGGGCTTAAAGCGAGGTTGTGCGTCGGGCAAATCAGCGCCCGCCGCGCGGCTTGGCCATCACACTGCGCACCGCAAGCACCAGCACCGTGATGATGATCAGGATCACCGACAGCGCCGCGATCGCCGGGTCGATGTTGTCGCGCAGGCCCATCCACATCAGACGCGGCAGCGTGATGGCGTTGACCGAGGTGATAAACAGGGTGACACCGATCTCTTCCCAGGACAGCACGAAGGACAGCAAGGCCGCGGTCACGATGCCGAACTTGATGTTGGGAATGATGATGCGGGTGGCGCGCTCCCACACACTGGCGCCGAGGCCCCTCGCGGCAAGGTCGATGCGCCGGTCGAGCTGGCTGAGCGAGACCAAGATCAGCACTGTCGCGAAAGGCACGGTCATCACCGAATGCGCCATGGCGACGCCAAGCCAGGTGTCGTAGCCGAAGAACGAGCTGAAGCCTGACATCGAGGTGAGCAGGAAGTAAAGCGTGATTGCCGAGACCACGGGCGGCACCACCATCGGCAGCAACACGAAGCCGACCAAGGCCGCCGTGAAGCGCGGCTGAAACATCCACACACCAAGGCTGAAGCACAGCGCGAGCACGGAGGAAAAAGCGCTGCTGACGACGCCGATGCGGATCGAGAGCAGGATAGAGTCGATCCAGCGCGGATCCTCGATCAATGCCCTGTAGTGGCGCAGCGACAATTCGCCCGATGGCATCGCCAGCATGCGGCTCGGCGTCAGCGACACCGGGATGACGGCAAGCAGCGGCATCAGCAGGAACAGCGCCACCAAGGCGGCGATGACCAGCGAGACGGGACCGGGGCGATAGGTCGGCATCAGATCAACTGCCTGGGTCTGACATAACGGAACAAGAGCGCCATCAGCGCACCGACGAACAGCACCAAAACGACGCTGATCGCAGCCCCCAGCCCCCAGTCCGGGCTCTGAAATATCCTGAGATAGATCAGCTCGGCGATCATCACGCTGCGGCCGCCGCCAAGGATCGCCGGCGTGACGAAGAAGCCGAGCGAGAAGACGAAGACGATCAGCGCCGAACCGATGATGCCGGAGCGGGTCATCGGCACGAACACGGTCCAGAAAGTGCGCATGCGGCTGGAGCCAAGGCCACGCGCTGCCAGCAGCACGCGGTCGTCGAGGCTGCGCATGGCGGAGGCCAGCGGGAAGACGGCAAACGGAATGAGGAAATGCGTCATGCCGACGATGACGCCAAATTCGTTGCGCACAAGCGCCAGCGGTTCGGAGATGAAGCCGATCGATTGCAGCCAAGTGTTGATCAAGCCACGATTGGATAGCAGCGCCACCCAGCCGAAGGCGCGCGTCAAGACCGAGATCCAGAACGGCACCAGGATACAGAATTCGGCGATGAGGCGTTGCGCCGGGCTGCCGCGCACCCAGACAACCGTGATGGCATAGGCGGCGGCGACGGACACCACAGTGACGATTGCCGCGATGCGCAGCGTGCGGATGAACACCGACTGCACCAGATCGTCAGTGAGCAACGCCTCGTATTGGCCAAGCCCAGGCGTCGGAAGAGTAAAACTCCATTTGACCACGCCGAGAAACGGCCAGGCATAGGCCAGGACGAGAAACAGGAGCAGCGGCGCCATCAACAGCGCCGCGCCCATCCTGTCGGAGAGAACGCCTCTCATATCAGATCAGCATCCTGCTCTCAGGCGGAGATGATCTTGGTGTATTCGTCGAGCGCCGCGCCGTAGTTCTTGGCGTACCAATCCATGTCGAGCGCGATCTGCTTCTTCATGTTCTCCGGGTCGACGGGGTTGATGCGCTTCTTGTCGGCGGGGATCAGCGCGTCGGCGGCCGGATTGGCCGGCCCCTGGCCCAGCTTGTCGAACATGACGAGCTGCTTTTGCGGATCCTGTGCGCTGGCGATGAACTTCATCGCCGCGTCCTTGCCGCCCGGGTTGCCCTTGAGCACGGCCAGCGCGCCGGGCGAGATCAGGCCCTGGTCCCAGATGAACTTGATCTTGCCGCCGGAATCCTGCTCGATCAGCGAAGCGCGGGTCGACCAGACGATGGCCATCGAGGCTTCGCCGTTGAGCAGCACGCTCTGGCTCTCGGCGCCACCGCCCCAATAGGCGACGACGTTTTCCTTGAAGGCGGCGATCTTGTCATGCGCCCGCTTGAGGTCGAGCGGATAGAGCGAAGCCGGCGCGATGCCGTCGGCCAAAAGAGCGGCTTCCCAGCTCGACACGCCCCATTTGTAGAGCGAGCGCTTGCCGGGGAACTTCTTCACATCGAAGAAGTCGGCCATGCCGGTCGGTGCGTCCTTGCCGTATTTCTCGGAATCATAGGCGATGACATAGGAGAAGAAATAAGTCGAAGCGGCATACTCCCAGCCGAAGCCGGGGCGCATCTTCGTCTTGTCGACGATCTTGTAGTCAATCGGCTCCAGAGCACCCTGGGCGCCGAGGGTGATCGCCGAGAACGGATCGACGTCGACCAGATCCCAGGTCGGCGCGCCGCTCTTGAACTGCGCCGAGATAGCGCCTTCGGTCGGGCCGGAGCCGTCCATCTTGACAGTGATGCCGGTGTCCTTGGTGAAGGCCTGGCCATAGGCCGCATCATAGGCAGTGATGGCGTCGCCGCCCCAATTGACCAGCACCAGTTCCTTGGCCTGCGCAAAGGCACCGGTCGAGCGCAGCAGCATCGGCGTGCCGGCAAGCACGAAGGCCGCGAGTTGCGTGAACTGGCGGCGCGAAATCTCGCCGCGCCTCGTCCTTTCGGACAGCGTTTCGATGGCCTGTTTCTTGGTATCGTTCATGTCAGTTCCCCTTTGTTTTAGTTGATTTCAATCCGGAAAGCCGGTGCGGCAGGTCAGGCCGCGCCGGCGCTCATTGTCCTCCGTCCGGAAGGAGGAAACCCTTTTCCGCCGGCCAGGTCAGCCAGACGGAATTGCCTTTGCTGAGTGCGGCGGCGGCGACTTCGTTCGGCACTGAGACGGTCACCTTGGCGCCTTGGCGTGTGGTCAGGTCGAGCTTGGTCGCGGCCCCCATATAGGTCGAGGCAATGGCGGTCGCGCCGATGCCGTTCTCGCCGACGGTCGCTTCACGCGCTATCGACATATGTTCGGGCCGGATCGCCAGGATGGCGTCGCCCCGAACCTTCTCGGCCTTGCAGTGCATGTTGACCGCGCGGTCCTCGCAAAGGCCGGTCGAGCCATTGCCGGCCGGTTGCACGCCCTTCAACGGCAGCATGTTGATCTCGCCGAGGAACTCGGCGACGAAGCGGTTGTCCGGCCGGTCATAGACTTCATCCGGCGCGCCGACCTGCAGCAGTTTGCCATGGTTGAAGATGGCGACGCGAGACGACAGCGCCAGCGCCTCGCTCTGGTCGTGGGTGACGAAGACGAAGGTGGTGCCGGTTTCCTGGTGCAGGCGCTTCATCTCGGCCTGCATCTGGCCGCGCAGGCTCTTGTCCAGCGCCGAGAACGGCTCGTCGAGCAGAAGCACGCCCGGCTCGAACACCAGCGCGCGGGCAAGCGCCACGCGCTGCTGCTGGCCGCCGGAGAGCTGCGAGGGCAGTTTCTTCTCGTGGCCGATCAGACCGACACGCTCGATCATCTCGCCGATGCGCTTCTTGATGTCGGCGGCCGATTTCTTGCGCACCTTGAGCGGGAAAGCGATGTTGGCCTCGACACTCATATGCGGGAACAATGCATAGCCCTGGAACACCATGCCGGCGGCGCGCTGCTCGGCCGGGCGGTTGGTGATGTCGGTGCCGTCGCTGAAAAGCTTGCCTTCGGTCGGCTGCACGAAGCCGGCCAAGATCATCAGGAAGGTGGTCTTGCCCGAACCGGACGGCCCGAGCAGCGTCAGGAACTCGCCGCGGCCGATGTTAAGCGACAGATTGTCCAGCGCACGGAACGAGCCGAAGCTCTTGCCGATCCCGATTGCCTTGATCTCTGCGGCCCGGCCGGGTTGCTGCATCCTGCCTCTTCCTCAGTCTGTGGTAAAATCGTAGGCAGGGTCACGGCTCACCGCAACCGAATAGTTTTCGCCTGATCGGCAAATTTCATTCATCTATGGCGAGCTGGCACCAACCTGCATTCAATAGGGCTGAATGCGGTTCTCCGAGAGCTTCGACCTCAGCCACCCGGCGAAGGCGTCCAGCACCGGATGCGAAGCCTTGGCGTGTTCGGAGACCAGGAAATACGAGCGCGGCGACTTGATCGCGATGTCGAACGGCCTGACCAGCCGGCCTTCGCTGAGTGCCCTGCGGCTGGTCAGTTCGTCGCCCATGGCAATGCCCTGGCCGGCAATCGCCGCCGAGAAGACGAGGTTCATATCGGAAAAGAAGATGCCGCCCTCGGTGTCCGGATTTTCCACCTTGGACAGCGCCAGCCAGCGCGCCCAATCCTCGGTGTCGTCGAGATGCAGCAGATTGGCACGCAGCACGTCCGCCGGCTTCGAAAAACCGCCGACCTTGTTCAGCAGCGTAGGACTGCAAAGCGGCGTGAAGGAGATTTCGCACAACAATTCGGCCATGCGGTTCGGCCAATTGCCGACACCGAAGGCAATGAAGGCGTCCGCCTCCGCATTGCTGACATCGTCGAGCCGCCTGGGCGTCAGGATGCGCAGCGCCACGTCAGGATACATCTGCCGGAACTCGCCGATATGGGTGCAAAGGAACAGCGAGGCGAAGCCTGGCGTACAAGAGACGGCGAACGAGCCGCCGACACCGGTGCCGGCATCGCGCGTCACCGCGTCGCCGAGAACGGTGAGCGCCTTGCGCACATCACTGGCGTAGCGCTGGCCGCGCGGTGTGAGCGCCACGCCCTTCCCGATGCGTTCCAGCAGATCGAAGCCGAGATCGCGTTCAAGCAGCCGCAATTGATGGCTCACCGCGCTGCGGGTCAGGTGCAGTTCGTCGGCGGCACGCCAGACGCTGCCATGCCTGGCGAAACTGTCGAGCGCGCGCAGCGCCTGTGTGGATGGAATTCTCAAGAGGTGAACCGAATTTGCACGAACCGGGAAAACATATCACTTTTTGGCGAACCGCTTCACTGCTTTCTTTGCGGCATGGACAAACCGGTGGCGACATCAGCGCAAGAGACCGCCCTTGCCTGCCTCGACGGCATCCAGCCGCTGCTGTCGGCGTGGACACGCACCATCTTCGACTTCGGCGAGACCGCCTGGCGCGAATACCAGTCAGCCGCCTGGTATGTGGCGCGGCTGAAGCATGAGGGCTTTTCTGTCGAGGAAGGTTCCGGCGGCATGCCGACCGCATTTTGCGCCCACTGGACGAATGGCGCCGGGCCGACGATCGGCCTGTATGCCGAATATGACGCGGTGCCCGGCAATTGCCAGGATGCGGTGACGGTGAAGCAGCCACGGCCCGGCCTTGGCATCGAGGCCGGCGGCCACACCGACCCGCATTCGGGGCTCGGCATGGCGAGCCTTGGCGGCCTGCTCGCCACCAAGGCGGCGATGCAGCGCCATGGCATTCCAGGCACGCTGCGCTTCACCGGCGAGCCGGCGGAGAAGGTGCGCGGGTCCAAGCCGATCCATGCCGCCAAGGGCTATTATGACGGCCTTGCCGGCATGATCTCCTTCCATCCCTTCTACATGCTGCCGCTCTGCAATACGGCGCGCTGGGACACGCATTGTGGCGCTGCCTTCGCGATGATCTACCGCTTCATCTGCGACGAACCCGAAAACTGGGTTCGCGCAAGCGATGGCGCGCCGATTCCGCAGGCACATTCAGCGGTGCGGGCACCGGGCGCCAACGACGCGCTGATGATGATGTACATGGCTTCCAAGGCGCTGCGCGACTCCATGCTGCCGCATCAGGGCGGCTGGTCGATCAGCGAGGCGATCCTGACTGCGGGCCAGGCGACTGCCGACAATCTGCCGGCGGGGCTGGCCGAAATCCAGTACATGATCCGGGTGCCGACCATCGGCATGGCAGAGCAGGTCACCGCCGTCCTCGACCGCAATGCGGGGGTCGCGGCCGCGATCAGCGGCTGCCGCTATGAGCGGCATTGGGTGTCCAAGTCGCGGCCAGGGCTGGCCAACCACGCCATGGCCGGGATTACCTATGAGGCGCTGTCGACGGTAGGGCCGCCGCGCTGGGACGAGGCCGCCAAAGCGATCGGGCGTGAAATCCAGGTCAATGCCGGGGCTGCCGCGACCGAAAACCCGTTCATAGATGAGCTGGAGCGGCTGATTTCGCCACAGGAGGCCGAGGCCATCCTGCGCCGCGACCTGCCGCCTTCGCAGGTGAATTCAACCTCCGACGACTATACCGACATGAGCTGGCATGCGCCGATCGCACGCTTCTATGTCGCGCGTCCGGCGTTGCGTTCGGCGAATGGCCACGCCTATCCCTCCTGGGTGATGAATGCGCTGGGTGGCATTTCCGCCACCATCGATCCGATGGTCATTTGTGCTGCCAAGACGGTCGCGCTTGCGGCATTGCGCCTGCTCGAGGATAAAACCGCCCGTGATGCGGCGATGGACGAGTTCACTGCCCGCACCGGCGGCGGTGTTGGCGGTTCAAACTGGATCGCCCCGCTCTGCGACTACGATCCGCCGATCAATTTCCGCTGGCCGGAATATGTCACCACGGCGCGCGGCCGCGACTGGTGGATTCCAAGCAATGCATGACCGACCAACTCTTGAAAAACGAGCCCACGAGGAGAACCGCATGACCGTCCATGATCGCATCGTCGCCGAGCCATTTTCGCTGCAGCGCCGCAATCCGGCCGGCGGCACCAAGCCGCTGACAGCCTGGGGCTTCGCCAACGAAACCGATGTTTTGACCGACGTGCTGCTAGGATCACCGAATTTCCTGCGCCATCTCTCGACCAGCTCGCTGTCGAGAAAACACCTGCGCGAGGCGCCCTGCAATGTCCAGATCGCCCAGGCACAGCACAAGGATCTGGTCGCCGCCTATGAGCATTTCGGCGTCAACATCCACTGGCACGAGCCGACGCCGGAGCTGCCGATGCAGGTCTATTCCCGCGATTCCAGCGTCATGACGCCCTACGGCGCCTTCATCACCGCCATGGCCAACTGGTGGCGGCGCGGCGAGAACTATGCCGCCATCCGCACCTATGAGAAACTCGGCATCCCGATCTACGACATGGTCACTGCCGGCACGTTCGAGGGGGGTGACTTCAACGTTATCGAGGAGGGCGTGGTGCTGATCGGCTGCGGCGGCGCTCGCACGCAGGAGGAAGGCGCTCGCCAGGTCCAGTCCTGGTTCGACAAGGAGGGCTGGGAGACGCGCATCGCCTTCATCGACGAATATTACGTCCATATCGACCTGATGGTGGTGCCGATCGCCGAAAAGCTGACCGCCGTCTGCCTCGCCTGCACCGAGCCCGGCATCGTCGACTGGCTGAAGGGCAAGGGCCACGAGATCATCGACGTGCCGTTCCAGGACACGATGGCGCTCGGCTGCAACTTCATGTCGCTGGGCAAGGACCGGGTCATCGCGCCGACCTCCAGCAAGACCCTGATCGGCCAGCTCAAGGCGCGCGGCTTCGAGGTCGCGGCGATCGACATGAGCGAGATCTCCAAGACCGGCGGCGGTATCCATTGCATGGCGCAGGCGCTGAAGCGCGAGGCGGCGTAAGAGGCACCGTCGCCGGCATTGAAAGGCAGGTGCGCCGCCTGCCCTGGACGGGTCCGTCATTGCGATCCAACGGGTTGTCCAATTTTCATGAGGATGGACAACGCTCGGGATCGGTTTTACGAGTCAGCCCAACCAGCGGAGATGTTCGCGTCCCCCAATGAACAAGATCGATACCCACAACAACAGGGGCGGCGACGAGCGCTCGACCGCCACCAGCCTCTTGCGGCTTGGTACAAGGCTGAAGCTCTCCCGGCAGACGCGTGGCCTGACCCTGAAGGCGCTCGCTGCCGCAGCCAACTGCTCTGAAAGCCTGCTTTCCAAGGTCGAGAACGGCAAGGTGTCGCCCTCGCTGCCCATGCTTCACCGGCTTGTGGAGGTGCTCGGCACCAATATCGGCTGGATGTTCGAGGAGTCCGATGGCGAGGAAGGCATCGTCTTTCGGGCCGGAGCGCGGCCGCTGATCGCGCTCGATCCGCTGCGACGCGGCGAAGGCATTTCGCTCGAGCGCGTCATTCCCTATTCGCCCGGCCATCTCTTGCAGTGCAACATCCATCATATCGAGGCGGGCGGTGAAAGTGCTGGCCCGATCCAGCATGCCGGCGAGGAAGTCGGCTATCTCCTGGAAGGAGCCATCGAACTGATGGTCGGTGAAAGGACGTTTCGCCTGTCTGCAGGCGATTCCTTCGTTTTCAACTCCGAACTGCCGCACTGGTACCGCAATATCGGCGATGAACGCGCCAGCATTTTCTGGGTGAACACGCCGGCTACATTCTGATCTGGCGAGCCCCTCGTTTCCCTTCGTTGAAGCTAATTCAAGTCACTTGACAAGAAATCAAGTATCTTGAATTATGCCCTTGCGCCCAGGCGCCAGGTGAGCCCGATCAAGGGCCTTTTCCGAAAAACCAAGGGGAACCGGAATGCGTCTTACCAAGATCCTTTCAGGCTGCGCCGCAGCCATCGCCATGACCCTCGCGCTCGGCTCTGCCTCCGCCATGGCCGAGACCTACGCGCTCGTCACCATCAACCAGCAGGCTTTGTTCTTCAACCAGATCAATGACGGGGCGACGGCTGCTGCAAAGGCCGCCGGCGTCGACCTCGTCATCTTCAACGCCAACAATGTGCCGAGCGCACAGAACGACGCGATCGAGAACTACATCACCCAGAAGGTCGACGGCATCATTCTCGTCGCTATCGATGTCAACGGTGTGAAGCCGGCGATCACCGCGGCCAAGGCCGCCGGCATTCCGGTCATTGCCATAGACGCGCAGATCCCGAATGGCGACAACGTCGCTTTTGTTGGCGTCGACAACACCAAGGCCGGCGAGGATATCGGCAAATTCTACGCAGACTACGTCAAGACCAAGCTGAACGGCACCGCCAAGATCGGCGTCGTCGGCGCGCTCAATTCGTTCATCCAGAACCAGCGCCTTGATGGCTTCAAGAAGGCCGTCACCGACAGCGGCCAGAAGGTCACCTTCCTCGACACCGTCGATGGCCAGAACGTGCAGGACGTCGCCTTGTCCGCCTCCGAGAACCTGATGACAGCCAATGCCGACATGACGACGCTTTATGCCACCGGCGAGCCGGCTCTGCTCGGCGCGGTTTCCGCCGTCACCAGCCAGGCCCGCACGGGCGACGTTAAGGTGTTCGGCTGGGACCTGACCAAGTCAGCGGTGCAAGGTCTCGAAGAAGGCTGGGTGATCGCCGTCGTCCAGCAGGATCCGGCTGGTGAAGGCAAGGCCGCCATCGAAGCCTTCGGCAGGCTGAAGAAGGGCGAGAAGATCGATCCGATCATCAATGTTCCGATCACCATCGTGACCAAGGAAAATGTCGGCCAGTTCAAGGACATGTTCAAGTAATATCCTCCCAAGGACGCCCGGGCCGCGCATCGACCTCATGGGTTGCCCGCGCGGCCCGGCGATCGGTTGAACTTGTCGCCTAGAGAATTGGAACCATGATGAGCGATGGCGAGACCTACCGCGTCAGGATGACCGGTATTTCCAAACGGTACGGCCCTATCCAGACATTGGACGATGTTGCGCTGAACCTGAAGCCCGGCGAGGTGCTCGGCTTGGTCGGTGACAATGGCGCCGGCAAATCCACCCTGAGCAAGGTTCTGTCCGGCGCGGTCATTCCGGACTCAGGAACCATTGAGATCGACGGCAAAGCTGTTTCGTTTTCGTCACCAGCCGATGCCCGCGGCGCGCGCGTGGAAATGGTCTACCAGGACCTTTCGCTCTGCGACACGGTGGATGTGGCGGGCAATCTCTTCCTCGGCCGCGAGCCGCGCCGCCATGTGCTCGGCGTGCCCTTTCTCGACAACAGACGCATGCACGACCAGACGCGCGAGATGCTCGACCGGCTCGGTATCGTCATCGCCGACACCAGACTCAAGGTCGAAAACCTCTCCGGCGGACAGCGCCAGTCGATCGCCATCGGCCGCGCCGCCTCCTTCGATCCGTCGGTGCTGATCATGGACGAACCGACCGCCGCCCTTGCTGTGGCGGAAGTCGAGGCGGTTCTGGACCTCATCCGTGCCGTCAGCGCCCGTGGCGTCAGCGTCATCCTCATCACCCATCGGCTGCAGGATCTGTTCCTTGTCTGCGACCGCATCCAGGTCATGTATGAAGGCCGCAATGTCGCCGAACGCAAGATCGGCGACACCAGCATCGAGGAGGTCGTCAACCTGATCGTTGGCCGGAAATTCACGGCACGTTCGGCTCGCGCCAGCCGCGATGAGGGAGTGCAGCTATGAACGTCACCTCTCCATCTGCAGATATTGGCGCCTCGCCGCTCAAGCGCGCCCACAACAGCACCTGGAAGGATGTAGCGGTAGCCAATGGCAGCGTCGTCTCCATCGCGCTGTTCTTCATCGTTGTCTGTGTGGTCTTCTCGCTAATCACCGGTTCCTTCCTGACGACGCCCAATCTGCTCAACATCGTGCGCCAGTCGGCGCCGCTACTGATCGTCGCGGCCGCCATGACCTTTGTCATCACCACCGGTGGCATCGATCTCTCGGTCGGGTCCGTGCTGGCGTTGACGGCGACGCTGTCAGCCGTCCTGCTGCAAGCTGGCCTGCCTTGGCCACTGGTCGTCGTCGCCATGCTGGCGCTGGGAGCGGCGATAGGCGCCTTGCAGGGTTTCTTCATCGCCTATGAGCGCATACCGGCCTTCATCGTCACGCTTGCCGGTCTCTCGGTCATTCGCGGCGTGGCGCTGCTGATCACCGGTGGCTATTCGATCCCGGTCGAGCCGACCAGCTTCTTCGTCAACATCGGCAGGGCGTGGTTTCTCGGTGTGCCGGTACCGGCACTGCTCGCCCTTGCTGTCCTGATCGTCGCCTACCTCGCCTTCAACCAGACACCGTTCGGCCGCTATGTGACCGGCATCGGGGCCAACACCGAGGCCGTGCGCCGCGCCGGTGTCGATACGCGCTTCATGACGCTCTTCGTCTATGTCCTGTCAGGCATTGCGGCAGCGTCGGCCGGCATCATTCTCGCGGCCAGACTGGGGTCCGGCTCGTCGAATTCCGGCCAGGGTTTCGAGCTCGACGTCATCGCCGCGGTGGTGCTTGGCGGTACCAGCCTGTTCGGCGGGCGCGGCACGATCATCGGCACCGTGCTCGGCGCATTGACCGTCGCGGTCATCGGCAACGGCCTGATCCTGGCGCACATGTCGCCCTTCCTGACGCCGATCGTCACCGGCACAATCATCCTCGTCGCCATCTGGCTGAATTTCCGCCTGTTCAAGGGCGCAACGCGGAGCCGCTGACATGGATCATCTGTTCGACAACACCCCGAGGCAACGGGCGCCGATCGGTGTTCGCTCCGGCACCGTGATGACCGTTACCGGCCCGGTTGCGATCGCCGCCATGGGCGTAACGCTGATGCACGAGCATATCCTGCTCGATGGCGCGACATCGTGGAAATGCCCCTGCCATCCCGACGAGAAGAAGATCGCGGAGCAGCCGGTCAGCATGGAGATCATCGGCGAGTTGCGGATGAACCCCTACATGAACCGCGACAACGTCTCGCTCGACGACAGCGACCTGGCGCTTTCGGAACTGGCGAAATACCGGGCGCTCGGCGGCCATACGGTGGTCGATGCGACCAATATCGGCATTGGCCGCGATCCGGTGAAGCTGGCGCGCATCGCCCGCGCCTCCGGATTGCGGATCGTCATGGGCACAGGCTTCTACCTGCAACATACCCACCCCGACTGGCTGAAGGCGATGGATGTCGATGACGTCACCGAATTCCTCGTCAACGATGTCGGCGGCGGGTCGACGCAGCCCGAAGTCATGGCCGGTATCATCGGCGAGGTCGGCGTCAGCAAGGATTTCACCGATGAGGAGCGCAAGTCGCTGCGGGCTTCGGCCCGCGCCGCCAAGATCACGGGCGTGCCGCTGACCATCCACCTGCCCGGTTGGGAACGGCTAGCGCATGAGGTGCTCGACGTCGTCGAGGCGGAAGGTGTCGATCTCAGGCATACGGTGCTGTGCCATATGAACCCGAGCCACAACGATCTTGCCTACCAGAAAAGCCTCGCCGCGCGCGGCGCCTTCCTGGAATACGACATGATCGGCATGGATTTCTATTACGCCGACCAGGACGCGCAATCACCGTCCGACGAGCAGAACGCGCAGGCGATCCGCTCGCTGATCGAGATGGGGCTTGTCGACCGGATCCTGCTGTCGCAGGACGTCTTTCTGAAGATCATGCTGACGCGCTTTGGTGGCTTCGGCTACGGCTTCATCCTCAAGCATTTCGTGCCGCGGCTGAAACGCCGTGGTGTCGAGCAGTCGGCCATCGACAAAATGCTCATCGACAATCCAAAGACCGTGTTCGCCGAAGGCTTCTGAGCCGCGGACCCAAGCAATAAGGGAGTATACATGTCCAGGAAGAAGGTTCTTCTCGCAGGCGAGTCCTGGGTCTCGACCGCGACCCATATCAAGGGCTTCGACCAGTTTCCGACCGTGACCTATCACACCGGTGCCGATGAACTGCTGGCCGCGCTGAAGGACAGCCCGTTCGACGTCACCTTCATGCCGGCGCATGAGGCGCAGCGGGATTTCCCGCAGACCATGGAGGCGCTTTCGGCCTATGACGCGGTCGTGCTTTCCGATCTTGGCGCCAACACGCTGCTGCTTCACCCCGACACCTGGATCCATTCCAAGCCGACGCCCAACCGGCTGCGCCTGCTGCGCGACTACGTCGGCAATGGCGGCGGCCTGTTGATGTTCGGCGGCTACTACAGCTTCCAGGGCATCAATGGTGGAGCGCGCTATCACAAGACGCCGGTCGAGGACGTTCTGCCCGTCTCTTGCCTGCCGGTCGACGACCGCGTCGAAGTCCCCGAAGGCTATGCGCCGGTGGTTGTCGGCCCACAAAGCCATCCGATCCTCAAGGGCCTCGGCACGGACTGGCCGATCCTGCTCGGCTTCAACGAAGTCGTGGTCAAGGACGGTGCGGACGTTCTCGCCACCGTATCTTCCGACTACCAGTCGCTGCCGTTGCTGGTGACCGGCAGATATGGCCAGGGCCGCACAGTCGCCTGGACCTCGGATGTCGGCCCGCACTGGCTGCCGCCGGGCTTCATCGCCTGGAACGGCTACAAGACGCTGTTCGAACAGATGCTGGGCTGGGCAACGGCCAGGGATTAGCCATGCGCGTGCATGTCGTCGGCAATGTCTGCGTCGATACGACGTTTCGGCTGGAGCGGTTTCCGCGGCCAGGCGAGACGCTGAACGCATCGGAACACGCCGACGGACTTGGCGGCAAGGGTGCGAACCAGGCGGTCGCCGCCGCGCGAACCGGAGCCGATGTCCGCATCCACACAGCGATCGGCAGCGATGCCGCCGGAACCTGGATAAGGGAGCAGTTGGGCCGCGATCTCGATGCCAGCCATCTGACGATGCTGCCGCTGCCCAGCGACAGGTCGACGATCATGGTCGATGCTCGGGGCGAGAACCTCATCGTCACCGGTGCCGGTTGCGCCGCAGCCTTCGATCCGCTGGCCGGCAGCGGTTTCGCGCCCTCGATCGAGCGCGGAGACATCGTGGTGATGCAGGGTAATCTTCCCGGGGATGTAACGACCGCCTGCCTGCAAGTGGCGCGCGGCGCGGACGCTATTACGATCTTCAATCCGAGCCCGCTCACCGCTGGCTACGTACCGATTTTGAGTGACGTCAGCGTCGCCATCGTCAATGCGGGTGAAGCGGAGCAACTGACAGGAGCCAGTGACCCTGCCACGGCAGCCCGCGAACTGATCCGTCAAGGCGCAGACACGGCGATCGTGACGCTCGGCGCGCTTGGCTGCCTTGTCGCCGATGGCCAAGGATGGATCAACCGGATCGCGGCGCCCAAGGTGACCGTGCTAGACACAAGCGGCGCGGGCGATGTCTTTTGCGGCTGCCTCGCCGGCTGCCTCGCGGCCGGCATCGACCTCGCTAGGGCAGCGCGGATCGCGGTGCACGCCGCGGCCATTTCGGTCGGACGCGCCGGCACGCTCGGCTCCTGCCCCGACGGGCAGGAGATGAAAGCGCTCATGAAAACGACGGAAGCGGAAACCGCATGACACAAAAACCAGTCGGTCAGGTCGCTAATGATGCGCTGACATCGATCTTCGGCAGAAGCAAGGTGGTGATCGGCGTCGTTCATCTGGCGCCCCTGCCGGGCGCGCCGCGCTACAATGGCAACGCGGTTGAGGCCATCTATCAGCGCGGCCTCGACGACGCCAAAGCCTATCTCGACGGCGGTTGCGACGGCGTGATCGTCGAGAACCATGGTGACGTACCGTTCGCCAAGCCGGACGATATCGGGCCGGAAACCTCCGCCTACATGTCCGTCGTCTCCGACCGCATCCGCCGCGAGCTCGGTCGGCCGATCGGCATCAACGTGCTTGCCAACGCCTCCATTCCCGCGCTGTCGATCGCCAGTGCCTCCGGCGCAGCCTTTGTGCGCGTCAACCAATGGGCCAACGCCTATGTCGCCAATGAGGGCTTTATCGAGGGAGAGGCAGCACGCGCTATGCGCTTTCGCGCAAAACTTCGGGCCAACAGCATCCGCATCTTCGCCGATGCCCACGTCAAACACGGCGCCCACGCGATCGTCGGCGACCGACCGATCGAGGAGCAGGTCAAGGACCTGGTGTTTTTCGACGCCGATGCGGTGATCGCCACCGGCCAGCGCACCGGCCACGCCGCCGACCTCGGTTACATCAGGATGATCAAGGACGCCGCCGGACTGCCGACGCTTGTCGGCAGCGGGGTGACGCCCGACAACGCCAACGACATCCTCGACATCGTCGACGGCGTCATTGTGGCCAGTTCGCTGAAACATGACGGCGTCTGGTGGAACCAGGTCGATCCACAACGGGTGAAGTCCTTCATCCGTGGCCTCAATCGGTGACTTTGGTGCCGGAGATCGACGGCGAGCGACTGCTCGGACGGCTCGATGCTTTCGCCAGGATCGGCGCGACACCGGCCGGCGGTGTCAACCGGCAGGCTTTCAGCGTCGAGGATCGCGGCGCCCGGCGCTTGCTGACGGAGCTGGCGCTGGAGCGCGGCTTCGTGGTCTTTCAAGACGGCATGGCGAACCTCTTCATCCGCCGCGAAGGATCGGACGCCACGCTGCCGCCGCTCTTGATCGGCAGCCACCTCGACAGCCAGCCGACGGGCGGGCGCTTCGACGGCGCGCTCGGCACGCTTTCCGCCTTCGAGGCCCTCGAAGCGCTGGAGGACGCAAAGGCTGAAACCCGGAAGCCGATCGAGGTCGTCGCCTGGGCCAATGAAGAAGGCAGCCGCTTCACGCCTGGCGTGATGGGCTCCATGGCCTTTACCGGCGCCGATACCGCCGCTTGGAAATCCATCGTCGGCGCCGACGGTGCGTTCCTCGCAACGGAACTGGAGGCCACGATCGCCGCCTTGCCGGAGGCGGTCCACCGTCCGATCGGCATGACGATATCAGGCTATATCGAGCTGCACATCGAACAGGGACCGTCCCTGGAAAAAGAGCGGTTGCCTATCGGTGTCGTGACCGACGTTCAAGGCACGCGCTGGCTGGAAGTTTCCATTGCGGGCGCCGCGGGCCACGCCGGCACGACCGGCCTTGCCTACCGCAGGGATCCGATGGTCGCCGCGGTTGCCGCAATGCACAGGCTCCAGACGACGATCATGCCGCAAGACAGCAGCGCGCGGCTGACGGTGGGCCGGATCGCCGCGCAGCCAGGATCGATCAACGCCATACCGCAATCCGTGGCCTTCACCGTTGACATCAGGCATCCGCAGGTAGAGCGGCTCGATGCCATCGAGGCCGAGCTGCGCCAGGCCTGTGCGGCTGCGGCAGAGGCCCAGCATTGCACGGCAACGATAAGACGGTCGTTCGACATGCCGGGGGCGGCATTTTCTGCCGATATGGTCAAAATCGTCGAGGAGGCTGCCAGTTCGCTCCGGCTGCCGCACAAGCAGATGATATCGGGTGCATTCCATGACGCGCTGTTCCTCGCCCGGGTGGCGCCCGCCGCGATGATATTCGTGCCGTGCCGTGACGGGCTTAGCCACAACGAAGCAGAATATGTGGAGCCTGCCGACGCAGTCGCCGGCGCGCGGGTTCTGCTGCAGGCGGCCATCGCGGCAGCCTCGCCGCGATGATCATTTGAGGTGGCGGCGGTCGCCATTCATGCCTGCCCCTGCCCTTCCCTTAAGAAACCTTGCGGCTGTGTCCTCGCCGCCCTTGTGAGCGTCCACAAAATGGATGAATAGTCGGAACAGGGCGTTGCCCTGAAATTGCCGGCTTGCGGTTTTCAGGTCACGCCACAGCCGAGCCGGGTTTTTGAATGGTCAGCCCTGAACCGCGCAAGAGAAGAGGTGCGATAGCCTCCCGCCTTCTGGCGGTGGACGCCTGGGTTGATTCCTCGCTCTACGAGATCGGTTTCAAGGCTCGCCAATTCTGGGAAGGGGCGACGATCTTCTCGCGGCGCTTCCGCCTGAAAGGCTGGCGCCGCGTCATCATCGAACTTTTGAGCGAAGGTTTCACACTCGGCGCGGGCGGCATCGTGGTGATGCTTGCGCTGGCCATTCCGGCGTTCCAGGATACTACCGGTGACTGGCGTGCCCAAGGCGACTTCGCGGTCACCTTCCTTGACCGTTACGGCAACGAGATCGGCCAGCGCGGCATCATCCAGCGCGATTCCGTGCCGGTCGACGAGATGCCCGATCACGTCATCAAGGCGGTGCTGGCCACCGAGGATCGGCGCTTTTTCGATCACTACGGCATCGACGTTCTGGGCCTGTCGCGCGCGATCTTCGAGAATGTGCGGGCGAATTCCGTCGTCCAGGGCGGCTCGAGCATCACCCAGCAGTTGGCCAAGAACCTGTTCCTGACCAATGAGCGCACCTTCGAGCGCAAGATCAAGGAAGCCTTCCTGTCGCTGTGGCTCGAAGCCAATCTGTCGAAGAAGGAGATCCTGCAGCTCTATCTCGACCGCGCCTATATGGGCGGCGGCACGTTCGGCATCGAGGCGGCGGCGGACTTCTATTTCGGCAAGAGCGTCAAGGACCTGAACCTCGCCGAGGCCGCGATGCTGGCCGGCCTGTTCAAGGCGCCGACCAAATACGCACCCCACATCAACCTCCCGGCGGCGCGTGCGCGCGCCAATGTGGTGCTGTCCAACCTGGTCGATTCCGGGTTCATGACCGAAGGCCAGGTGCTGCAGGCAAGGCTGCATCCGGCCGATGTCGTCGATCGTGGCGAACAGAAAAGCCCGGATTATTACCTCGACTGGGCGTTCGACGAGGTCAAGAAGATCGCCAAGCCGGGCCAGCATTCTCTGGTTGCCCACACCACCTTCGACGCCAATATCCAGAAGGCGGCGGAAGAGTCCGTCGAGTTCCACCTGCGCCAGTTCGGCAAGGAGTACAACGTCACCGAAGGCGCCGTTGTGGTCATCGAGACCAATGGCGCTGTGCGGGCGATCGTCGGCGGCCGCGATTACGGCGCCAGCCAGTTCAACCGCGCCACCAAGGCGCTGCGCCAGACCGGCTCGTCGTTCAAACCCTATGTCTACGCCACGGCGATGGAACACGGCTTTACGCCCAACTCGATCATATCAGGCGGCCCGATCAGTTGGGGCAACTGGTCGCCGCACAATTACAGCGGTGAGTCGGCGGGCAACGTCACGCTGTTGATGGCGATGGCCAAGTCGATCAACACCGTGCCGGTACGGCTGGCCAAGGACCATCTCGGCATCGGTCCGATCAAGGCGATGGCGGAATCCTTCGGGGTGGAATCGCCGCTCGAGGGACACAAGACCATGGTGCTCGGCACTTCGGGCATGACCGTGATGGACCAGGCGACGGGCTACAGCGTGTTCGCCCAGAATGGCTTCGTCGGTTCCCGGCACGGCATCACCCAACTCGTCACCCGCACCGGCGACGTGGTGTATGACTGGACCAAGGACGCGCCGCCGCCGCACCGGGTGCTCTCCGAGCAGGCGCTGAAATCGATGAACACCATGCTTGCGGCCGTACCGGTGATAGGCACGGCGCGGCGGGCGCTTATTCCCAACATCGTCGTCGCCGGCAAGACTGGCACGACGCAATCCTATCGCGACGCCTGGTTCGTCGGCTTCACCGGCAACTACACGGCGGCCGTATGGCTGGGCAACGATGATTTCACCCCGACCAAGAACATGACCGGCGGCTCGCTGCCGGCGATGGTGTGGCAGCGCCTGATGGTCTACGCGCACCAGAACATCGACCTGAAGCCGATCCCCGGCATCGACAAGCCTTTCGTCGACGAGGAGATCGCGGCCAAGGCCGCGGAAGCGCAGAAGAAGAGCGAGGATCAGGCTGCGGCCGACGCGGCTGCCGAACGCCCGGCGGTGCTGTCCAGCCGGACCACGCAGACGCTAAGGGACATGACGCAGCTGTTCCAGTCCGCCCCCAAACTCGACGCCTCGACGCCGCCCGAAACGCTTTCGGCGCTGTGACTTTAGCCCCCGGCGCGGGCGAGGCCGACAGGCAAATCCATCCCGCCCGCTTGCCACAGGGGCCTGCGCCGCGATATCCCCGAACCGCACTCCTTCATTCAACCGGCCCTTTATGCTCAAGAATGCCTTCCTGACGCTGCTTTCGCTTGCCATAGCCATTGGCGGCGGCGGCGCCAGCGTCTGGTATGCGCTGAAGATCCAGGACGGCGTCGGCGCGATCCGGATCGGCCAATGGACCGCCTTCCCCGACATCGGCACGCCGGCCGCGGACCCCTATTCCAAGGCGCGCGTGGCGCGCGAGGGCGTGCTTGCGCTCGGCCGCGCCGAAGGCCTGTCCTTCGTGGCGGAAAATGACGCTGCCGGCGACCAGCTCAAGCGGGAATGCACCTATAGAATCGAGGGCGGATTTCCGACCGCCCGCTTCTGGACGCTCTATGCCGCCGATCAATCGCTCGGCGTCGTCGAGACCAGCAAGCCGCGACTTGCAGCACTTCAGTCCTACGAGGTGCTGCGCCAGGCCGACAATTCGGTGATCATTTCGGTCGGCCATCACCCGATGCCAGGCAACTGGCTTCTGACCGACGGTTCCGGACGGATGTATTTCGTCCTGACCTTCTACGACACGCCGATCGCCAGCAGCACTGGCCTGTCGGACGTTTCGCTGCCCAGGATCGTGAAGGCCGGCTGCGATGCGTAATCTCCTGGCCGCGCTGCGCCGTCTTTTCCATGCCGTCCTGCTCGGCCTCGTCGGCGCCGGCATCGTGCACATCGTGGTGCTGCTCCTGGTGCCGGAGTTTTCGGAGCGCGACGCCTGGTCGCGACTGTCGATGGCGTCGGATCTCTACAGGATGAACCGGCTCGATGCCGAGGCAGGCGGCGCCCCGGTGGTGAAATCGGTCGACCCGCTGTTTTATGCCACGGCCTGCCGGTTCGACCTCGAGGAAGGCATGGTCCGCATCAAGGCGCCGGGGAATGTCCCCTTCTGGTCGGTATCGGTCTATGACCACAACGGCCACAACATCTATTCCTTCAACGACCATACGGCGACCGGTGGCAAGCTGGACGCCGTGGTGCTGACGCCGGCACAGATGATCGACGTGCGCAAGGACCTGCCCGAGGATCTGCAGGGGGCGATCTTCGTCGAAGCGCCGATCGACGAGGGCATCTTCGTCATCCGCAGCTTCGTCCCGGACGACAGCTGGAAGCCGATCGTGTCGCGCTTTCTCGATCAGAGTTCCTGCGAGCTGCAGGATTTCTAGCCCTAATCAAGGCCTGATATCCGTACCAGGACAGCCGGCAGCGGATGCTGCCTGATGAGCCAGTCGCCGCCTGGGGAAGACTCAGTGGTGCGGCATCGGCGTCCGCGGCGATCCCGGCTTGTCGGGCCCGGCAGGCCGCGCTTCGCCGGCGCTGGACCGCTCATAGCGGATGCCGGGAAAGATGATCACCGCCGCCGGTATTTCGGTGGTTTGCTTGGCTCGATTGGTCGGTGCCGCACGCGGCACGAAAGACAGTACCATGCCCATGATTCGCGCATTCCTCTCGGTTTCCCCGGAGCACAACGCAACGCCTCCAAATATCATTAAGGCCGGCAGAGGGTTAACGGAGCGCTAACGGATCACCGCTAACTTGATCTTTGTCTAGCGGTCGGGAGGTTCTGACCGAGGCAATCGCGAAACCGACACAGTCCCGGTTGAGCGTGATCGAGGCTGTGTGTCGAGTATCGGGTATCCTTCGTGTCATCTTCGGACTTCAGGCAAATCGCGATACGGACGGAATCGGGCAAGGCCGAAAGGCTGTTCCGCGCCGCGGTGTCGGCGTTCTGCTCGCTGACCCGGCCGTCCCGCCGTGAGATCGGCCAGCTCGAAGACCTGACGCTGCCGCTGTTCGACGATGTGTCCGTCGAATCGCGACGCTACGTGGCAGCCGCCCTTTCCGAATGCGAATATGCCCCCGCAGCACTCGTGCGTCGCCTCTGCGAGGAACCGGTCGACATTGCCGCGCCGCTGTTGATCCGCTCGCGTGCAGTCAGCGATATCGACCTGATCGCGCTGATCGGCAGGCACGGCCTGCCGCATGCGCGCGCCATAGCCCGACGCAAGGACCTGAACCCGACCATTGCCGACCTGATCAGGGCGCTCGAAAGACCGACGCTGGTGCGGGTGCGGGAACCGGAGGCGCAGGCCCCCGCGGCTCCAACCGTCACAGCCGCAAATGCGGAAGCGGCCGAAGACAGCGCGACCGGTCAACAGTCCCCCGGCACGGCCGCCGAGAATGCGCGGCGCAGGCTGCGCTCCATGATGCACACCGGTGATGAAGCACTGGCGGCGAAGGTCGATGCGTTCCCCGGCTCGGATACCTATGTCAAACTGCGCGAGACGGCGCTGACGGGAAACGCCGCCTTCTTCCAGACCGCGCTGGCGGATGCGCTCGACATTGATTTCTCGACCGCGCGATCGCTGACCGCCAACCAGAACTACGCCTCATTGTTGGCGGCGCTGCGCTCGCTCGACTTCAGCGAAGACAGGGCCTTCCTGATCACGGTCGCCATCTATCCCAGCCTGTTCCCGCATCCGCAGGCCATCCGCACCTATCTCGACCGCTATCGTTTGCTGCATCGCGATGTCGCGCTGGACAGGGTGCGGGGATGGAAAGCCGAGACGCTGTCCAGGATGGTCAGTGACGCTTCGCCCGCAAACAGCGACAGCCGCATGGCGTCGAACAGCGACGATGCCGCCCCCAGCCTCAGGGCGTCTTCACGGAAATAAGCTCCTCGACGGGAACAGTGCCCGCCTCGATCTCGACCACCCAGATGTCGGGATCGAATTTCTTTTCCCTCTCGAGACGGGCATCGAGCACGGCCTGGTCATCGCCGGCGGCGAGAAGGCTGAAGAAGCGGTCGTCGGGCTTGGCCGAATCGTAGCTTGTCTGCGGCGCCGGCCCGTAGAGGGCGATTTCGCCCATCCTGCTCCGCGCCAGCACGAAAACAGCACCGGCCTCGGTCGCGCCGCGATTGACCACGGCGGCGAAACCACCGGCGCCGAAAACCCGGCGCAACAGGGCCGAGACCCAGAAATCCGATGTGACGCGCATGAGAGAACTCCGGAAACGTGCGGGCTATGTATCGCTGTTTCCGCCGCTCGGCGAGCCGTCGTTTGAGGCCTTAGTTGGTCAGGCCGATCTCACGCATCTTTACGTAGACGATCTCGTCGGGCTCGCCGGTCTGCGGCAGCCCGAACAGCGACTGGAATTCCTTGATCGCCGCCTTGGTGCGCGCACCGACGACACCGTCCAGCTGCATATCGTCATTGCCGAACGCCTTGAGCCCGGCCTGGATCTTGACGATGCGCGGATCGGGTCCCTGAGTCGGGGCCGCATCCGCCTGCCCTGAATTCATCTGCCCGGAATTTGTCTGCAACGACACCGGAACGGCGGCCGGCGGCACGTCGGGACGAGGCTGTGGTCTGGGCACGGCAGCGGTCTTCGGCGTTGCGCCAAGCTGATCCAGCAGCAGTGCGTCGATCTCGCCGGAGGCGTTGAGCCCGACCTTCTGCTGATAGGCCTGTATGGCCTTGCGCGTGTTGGGGCCGGAAATGCCGTCGACCGTGCCGGGATAGAAGTCGAGGTCCTTCAAGATGCCTTGCACCTGCTCGACCACCGGATCACCCTTCATCGGGGCGGGCGCCGCATTGGGCCGCACGATGTTGATCGTCGTCTCCGGCTCGTCGGCGGCAGAGTGCGCCAAACCCTGGAAATTGCGTGTGGCGAAGAACGCGCCGGCATGCGGGAAAGGCTGATACCACAGCGCATTCGCCGAGACATAGAACAGCGTCACCAGGAATGCCGTCGATCCGCCCACCAGAACGGGATTGCGCGAAATCATCCCGCCGACGGCGATGGCGCCGTCCTGGAAGGCATTGCTGCGGCGTTTGACCGCCTTAGGCTGTTTTGCGGAGCGAGCCATTTCTGTCCCCTTTCGCCCTCATCACCGGCATCGTCAGCACCCCTGTCTGGTTGGCCGGGCGCACCTTCGGCCCGTTGACCGGCAGGCTGATGGTCACCGTGGTGCCCTCGCCCGGCATACTTTCGATCGACATGGTGCCTTCGTGCAGCGCCACCAGCCCCTTCACCAGTGACAGGCCAAGGCCGGTCCCCTCGAAACGGCGCGTATAGTCGTTCTGGATCTGCATGAAGGGCTTGCCGAGATTGGCGAAATCCTCCTCGGCAATGCCGATGCCGGTGTCCCTGACCCAGAAATGCAGGCGCGAGCCGATCCGCTTGGCGCCGACGACGACATCGCCGCCGTCGGGCGTGAACTTGATCGCATTGGAGACGAGGTTGATCAGGATCTGCTGCACGGCGCGGCGATCGGCATTGATGTCGCCGGCGTCGGGAGCGATCTGCGTTTGCAAATCGATGTTCTTTTCCTGCGCCTGCAGGCTCATCATCGACTGGCACATTTCGACCGCTTCCATGAACCGGAACGGCTCCGGTTCCGCCGTGTAGGCGCCGGATTCGATCCGCGACACATCGAGTATGGATGTCACGACGGCCAAAAGATGCTGGCCCGAATCCCGCACCACGCCGACATATTCCTTCTGGCGCGGATCCTTGAAGGCGCCGAACATCTCATGCAGCAGCATGTCCGAGAAGCCGATGATGGCATTCAACGGCGTGCGCAGTTCATGGCTCACCGCCGCCAGGAACCGGCCCTTGGCCACTTCCGCGGCGGCTGCCGCTTCATTGGCCTGCGCGAGTTCCTCACGCAGCCCAGCCATCTCGTCATTCTCGCGCAGGATGAGCGTGAAGACGTCGCCCTGTTCTTCGGCGCGCAGCAGTTCGAGCAGGAACGGCCGATAATTGTCCGCCATCAATCGACTGTCATTGTGGCGACTGTCATTTTTGTCACTCTGGCCATTGCCGTTCTGGGGCAGCCTGATGCGCAATTCGAGGCGGCGCGAGGCAGCACCATCACGCATGTCAGCCAGGGCGCTGAGATAGGAGACACGGTCCGACAGGTGGACGCGGTCGAAGAGGCCGGTTCCGGAAAGCAGTTCCGGCGGCAATTTCAAAAGTGTGCGCGCCTTGGCCGAGGCATCGAGCACCTCACCGTGGCGGGCGACCCGCAAGATCACCGCGTCGATGAGGTCCTCCAGCCGGTCACCGCTATCCAGCGTATCAGCCACACCGGCACCATCGCGAAACGCCGATAGGCGCGGCATCAGTGTCAGCGCCCAGGCCAGCGGCACCAGCCAATGCCAGGCGGCTATCTGCGCGCCCGCGAAAGGCAAGAAAGCCGCAGCCAGAGGCTGAAGGGCAATGGCAACAATGGCCGAGATCGCTCCCCAAAGGGCTGCGCGCCGCGAGGCGCCGATCCACCAGGCTTCGAACGGCAGCGCCACGGCAAGCATGGCGACAGGAGAACTCAACCCGCCGGCGGCGACGATCAGAGCGCCAAGGGCAACAGCCGCCATCGCCAGGGCGATCGGTGCCGCCGTGGCCATCCTGCCGGTCGCCGCCACCAGCAGGGCGATAAACCAGCACAGGCCGAAGGCCGCGAAGATGGCGGCCATGGTCACCGCAACACCCATGCCTGACGTAACCAGCGTGACCGCGGCACCGGCGGCAAAGAACGGCGCAGCCAGCATGACGCCGATGAAGCGGCGCTGGCGCTCGCGGCCGCTCTGCCCGAGAATCGAGGGATGGACCATACGTTCGCAACCGGCGGCAATCGCGCCAGGCAATTCAGCGTATCTGGCCTTGATCGGCATCAACTCAACGCACTCGCACTCATCGTGAACAGCTCTGCTTTTGCAGATTGTTTTGATTGGCTCTGAAACTCTCATCCAGCGTTTAAGGAATGGATAAGGCAGGGCCGACCAAAGCCCGGCCTGTGGCAAATATCGGGATGCTTGCTGCCGAAAACCCGTGCAAATGCCGCCATAGTAAATGGAGGGTTATCCGAGAACGCCTGCCGTCAGCGGACCATGGGCGCGGCGAGAAGCGGCTTAATCTAGAGAAAATACAATGGAAACAACCAGATAAATGGTTATCAGAGCGTAACCAAAATCATCCCGATATGAAACAAATCCATGGCAAAACGCTTCGTTTCGAATTTGCCTAAAATTTGAGGAAAATTCTCGGCGAAGCTGCAAGCCGTCCTTCGTGCCTGTGTGCCAACATCCTGCCCATAAAAGAGGTCATGCTGTATGATGCATGATCCGGTCACGACGAGAGGCAAGGCATGTTCTTCCTGATAAGAATGGCTTTCTGGTTTTCACTGGTGCTGCTGGCGCTGCCGCTGAGCGTCGGTTCCGACGAGCCGGGGCAGGACAGCGTTGGGCCGATCCAGGCCCTGTTCGCTGCCCGTGACGCGGTGGGCGACATTGCCGGCATCTGCGAACGCAAGCCCGATGTCTGCGAAACCGGCAAGTCGGCGATGCACACCATCACCGCACGCGCCAAGGAGACCGCCAAGATCGCAGCCGCCATGCTGGACGACAAGTCCGCCGGCCCCGACACCTCGACAATGACGGGCAGCGTGCCGCAAGAGATTGTCCTGCCCGAGACCGTCAACCTGCCGATGAAGAATTAAGCCGTCTCGACGGCGCACCGCGGGCCGTTGCCCTCTCGACGCCCGCGGTGTCCTTGTTTTTTCCGTGACGTGGCACCGCTGCATGACTATATCCGGGTCATGACGACCACGATCCGGACGATCCGCGACGATTTTTCGTTCCTCGACGAATGGGAAGACCGCTACCGCTATGTGATCGAACTGGGCGAGGCGCTGCCGCCTTTTCCCGATGAGGACCGCAATGCAGCCAACAAGGTGCCGGGCTGCGTCAGCCAGGTCTGGCTGACCACCGAACGGGGACCAGGCAGCGATCCGGTCATTAGCTTCACGGGCGATTCGGACGCCCATATCGTGCGCGGCCTGGTGGCGATCATGCTGGCGCTGTTTTCCGGAAGGACCGCCAGCGAGATCCAGAAAACCGATGCGGAAGCGACGCTGAAGGAACTCGGCCTGGACGAGCACCTGTCGCCCCAACGCGCCAACGGTCTTCGCTCGATGGTCAAGCGCATCAAGCGCGATGCCGAGATGGCGCTCGCGCAGACCGCCTAACTTCGGCCGGCACAGTCCTGTCACGTCCCCAAAATCAAACGGCGCCCGAAGGCGCCGTTGATGTCGGTTCGACTTGACGGAGCAGGCGACTACCGCGCCTTGCGCTTGCGGCCGAGGCCCATCTTCTTGGCGAGCTGCGAGCGCGCTGCCGCATAGTTCGGGGCAACCATCGGATAGCTCGGGTCGAGATTCCACTTTTCGCGATACTGGTCCGGCGTCAGATCATAGTGGGTCATCAGATGACGCTTGAGCGACTTGAACTTCTTGCCGTCTTCAAGACAGACAATGTAGTCGTCATGAACCGAGCGCTTCGGGTTGACAGCCGGCTTCTGCTTTTCGGCAGGGGGCTGTTCGGCGGTTCCGCCCACACGCCCGAGAGCGGCATGGACATCTGATATGAGGTTCGGCAGTTCGCCGACCGGCACGGGATTGTTGCTGACATAAGCGGCCACCACATCGGCAGTCAGCTCGATCAGCGCGTCAGCGTTTCTGGAAGGTGTTTCGACAATATCCATGGTCTTCAGGCCCCAACAAGAGTTACGTGGTCTGCGCCCTTTTTTACAGGCAGGGCATTGCACGAAATTTGAGCAGGTAGAGTTTCTGCGATTCGTGTCTCTGGCACATCAATGCGACCATAGAGCAAGTAAGTCAATTCGCTCTTTGCATTATATTTGGAAACGTTGATCAACTATTCGGCAATCAGCTTCAAACTTTCGTGCATCATGTAATTTTTCGATATTTCGCCCGCGAAACCGGGGACGCCTGACGTGACGTCAGCTGATCGTTACATTCGCGATAACTCACAAAGGAGATTTCAATGCTCTGGTTTGCTTTGCCATCAAGTCGACAATCTTGGTTGTTCACATCTGTCCACAAAACCACAGGTTGCCGCTCATCTTTTTCGCAGGCAACCAGGCGACATGCCGTCTCAGGACAAACCGCTCGTGTTGGATCAATACCGGGTGATGTACTTGCTATAGGCCTAGCCGGTGACGAAGGCGCCGTTCTTGGCCGGGTCATGCCAGACCTCGCACCAGCGATAGCGAACCGTCTGCCGCTGCTTCCATGCCGGTTGATTGGCTATCTCGAGCACGTTTATGCCGCCGGTGCAGCGTCCGGTGATCTGCAGGACGGTCCCGTTCGGGTGCGCGGCCTGCTTCTGCGATGTGCCGGAGGGATACTTACGCACGTTGAGCGTGTCGCCGAACGGCACATTGGCCACTTGCCAAGCCGCGAATACGGTCGCATGAGACTGGCCGGCAAAGACCAGAGTTAGCGAAGCAGCGGCGAAAGTCGCAGCAATCCGAGATCGAACAGTCGTCATCTTTCCTCCAAACTCATCTCATGGAGCCGGCACCAGCTCTAGGCTGCGGCCCTTGAACCCTCCCTGATTAGCGTATTCATTCGCCATTCAAGATATTTCCCAAGCGAGACGCAATGACCAAGACTCCCCGATTTCCGATCGTCAGCCCGCCGACACCCGAGAAGCGGCCGGTTTTCGACACGCATCACGGCATCACGCGAACCGATGAATATGCCTGGCTGCGGGCCGACAACTGGCAGGAGATGTTCAGGGACCCTTCCCTGCTCGATGCGGGCATCCGTGCCGAACTCGAAGCCGAGAATGCCTACCAGTCGAAGCTGATGGCCGACACTTCAGATCTGCGGACACAGCTTTTCAAGGAGATGAAGGCCCGCATCAAGGAAGACGATTCTTCCGTTCCGATGAAAGACGGACCCTATGCTTATGGTTCTTCCTTCAAGCTCGGCGGCGAGCAGCCGCGCTATTTCCGCATGCCGCGCGACGGCGGAGCCGAGCAGATCCTGCTCGACGGTGACCTCGAGGCGGAGGGCAAGGCCTATTTCCGGCTTGGCGGCGTCGATCATTCGGCCGACCATCGCAAGTTGCTGTGGGCCTTCGACGACAAGGGCTCCGAGTTCTACACGCTGCGCGTGCGCGACCTTGCCGACGGCAAGGAACTCGCGGACCAGATTCCCGCCACCGGCGGTTCGGGCGTGTGGGACGCGGGCAATGACGGGTTCTTCTACACGCGTCTCGACCCCAACCACCGGCCGTCGAAGGTGCTGTTCCACGCATTGGGACAAGACCCTGAAAACGACCGCCTGATTTATGAGGAAAGCGATCCCGGGTTCTTCATGAATGTCGACGGTACCCGCAACAACCAATGGATCATGATCGGCATCAACGATCACGAGACCTCGGAATACCGCCTGTTGAGCGCCAGCGACCCGTTTGCCGAACCCAGATTGGTTTGCGCGCGCGAGATCGGCCTGCAATATGAGTTGGAGGAAGGCGGCGACATATTCTTCATCCTGACCAATGCCGACGGCGCCAAGGACTTCAAGATCATGACGGCGCCGGCATACGATCCGGTCCGCGCCAACTGGCAGGAACTGGTGGCGCATGAACCGGGCCGGCTGATCCTGTCGGTGATCGGCTTCAAGGACCATATGGTGCGGCTCGAACGCAAGGAGGGCCTGCCGCGCATCGTCGTGCGCGACCGCACCAGCGGTGAAGAGCATCTTCTATCTCTCGATGAGGAGGCTTTCTCGCTCGGGCTGTCGGGTTCCTATGAATACGACACCGAGATCATGCGCTTTTCCTATTCGTCGATGACGACGCCGGCGCAGGTGTTCGACTACAATATGCGCACCCGCGAGCGTGTATTGCTGAAGACCCAGGAAGTGCCATCCGGCCATGATGCGGAGCATTATGTCACCAGGCGGCTGATGGCGCCCGCTGCCGATGGTGAACTGGTGCCGATCTCGCTGCTGCACCATCGCGACACACCGCTCGATGGATCAGCACCGTGCCTGCTCTATGGTTACGGCTCCTACGGCATCACCGTGCCGGCAGCCTTCAACACCAACTGCCTGTCACTGGTCGACCGCGGCTTCGTCTACGCCATCGCTCACGTCCGTGGCGGCAAGGACAAGGGCTACGGCTGGTACGATGACGGCAAGCGGGAGCACAAGATGAACACCTTCACGGATTTCATCGCCTGTGCGCGCCACCTTGCGGCGGAGCGCTATACCGCGCATGACCGCATGGTCGCGCAAGGCGGCTCGGCCGGTGGCATGCTGATGGGCGCCATCGCCAACATGGCGCCGCAGTGTTTTGGCGGCATCGTCGCCGAGGTTCCGTTCGTCGACGTTCTAACCACGATGCTCGACGCGACCCTACCTCTGACGCCGCCGGAATGGCCGGAATGGGGCAATCCGATCGCGTCCGCCGACGACTACCGGACGATCGCCGCCTACTCGCCTTACGACAATGTCGCCGCGCTCGACTATCCGCCGATCCTGGCGCTTGCCGGCCTCACCGATCCGCGCGTCACCTATTGGGAACCGGCCAAATGGGTGGCGCGGCTGCGCGACCGCAAGAGCGGCGACAATCCGGTGCTGTTCAAAATCAACATGGACTCGGGTCACGCCGGTGCGTCGGGCCGGTTCTCAAGACTTGAGGAGATCGCCTATACCTACTCCTTCGCGCTGAAGGTGACGGGAAAGGCGCAGCGTGCCGAGGAACCCCTCCGATGATCGATCTGTCGACATTGATAGCCTACCTCGCGTTCGTGCTCGGCTTCGTCTTTATTCCGGGTCCGGCCACGCTGCTGACAATCGCCCGAGCAACGAGTTCGGGAACGAAGGTCGGGATCGCAACCGGTGCCGGGATCGCGGCCGGCGACATGTTTCACACTGTCATGGCGATGGTCGGCATCTCGGCGATCATCGCCACGTCGGCGACGCTGTTCAGTATCGTAAAGTACATCGGCGCGGCCTACCTCGTTTACCTCGGCATTCGCGCGATCATCGAGAACACGCCGGCCGATCCCACAGCCGGCGCGCTCGCGATCCCTGCCGGCAAGGCGTTTCGGCTGGCTGTCCTGACCGAGGTACTCAACCCCAAGACCGCGCTGTTCTTCCTCGCATTCCTGCCTCAGTTCGTGCGGCCCGAAAACGGATCGGTGATACTTCAATTGGCCGCATTGGGAATTGTTTTCGTCGCGCTGGGCCTTTTCAGCACGATCATCTTTGCAGTGAGCGCCGGCCGGCTCGGCAGTTTCCTGCGCCGAAACCCGACAGTGCTGAAATGGCAGGGTAAGGTGGTCGGCGGCATTTACTGCGCCCTGGGCGTCCGCCTGGCCCTGCAGCAACGCTGACAGCGGCCGGCGCGCATTATCCGGCAGGCATGATGATCATGACTTTTTGAATTCCGCATCGCTCATTCCGCTCGCAATTGCGACGCCCGCGCGCTACCCAAAGCACGATTTTCTTGGGGCAACAAAGCCCACGCTCGCACAAGGGTCCATTATGCTGCTGGTCGACGTCTATCTCGACAAATCGCCCATCCAGGGCATCGGTGTCTTTGCCAAGAACCACATTGCCAAGGGCACGCTGGTCTGGAAGCTCGACCCCCGGTTCGACCGGATCATCGATGTCGAGACCTATGAGAGCGAGACAGGGCCGGTGAAGAACTATCTCGACCGTTATTCCTATCCCGACCGGCGCGACCCGGCCTATATCGTCTTCGAAGCAGACGACGCCCGCTACATGAACCATGAGGACGAGCCGAATTGCGATGTCTCGTCGCCCGAGGAAACCTACGCCTTGCGCGACATCGGTCCGGGCGAGGAGATGACCTGCAACTACAATCTTTTCTTCGAGACGGGCTTCGATTTCCTCGGCGACCGACACCTGTGATCGATAATTAGCTCGCCGGCTTGCGTGCGGGATAACCGTTCGGGTGCGGCGGTACTGCCTTGAGATAGGCGGCGATGGCCGCCCGGTCCCCTGAAGTCAGCTCGGCCATGTTCCGCTGCACGTCGACCATCGCGCCACCGACGGAATCGAAATTCGGCGTGAAGCCGCTTTCGAGATAGTTGGCGATATCGTCCGCCGACCAACCGCCGATCCCTCGCTCGCCCGATGTGATGTTCGGCACGATGCCGCTGCCTTCGGCGGCGGTTGCGCCCGCCAACCACTCGCTTTTTTTGATGCCGCCCGCAAAGTCACGCGGCGTGTGGCATTCGCCGCAGTGGCCTGGCCCTTCGACCAGATAACGACCGGCCATCACTGGATCAGGCGAACCTTGCGGGAACGAAACAACCGGCTGATCGCTGAGATAGAGGAGCTTCCATAGGCCGATGCCGCGACGGATGTTGAACGGGAAGGCCAGCGAATTGCCCGGCGCCTTGCCGGTGACCGCCGGCAGCGTCTTGAGGAAGGCATAGAGATCAGCGATATCGGTTGGGTTCATGCGTGCGTAGGAGGCATAGGGAAACGCCGGGTAGAAGTGCTCGCCCGAGGGCGACACGCCCTTCAGCATGGCGTTGGCGAGATCCTCGACCGACCACGAGCCGATGCCGTCCTTGGGATCTTGCGAAATGTTGGGCGGGACAAAGGTACCGAACGGCGTCTTGAGTTCGAGGCCGCCGACCAGCTGAAGCCGCGCATCACCCTGCGATCCCGGCTTTGCATGGCAGGACGCACAGCCGCCGGCATAGAAGATCCGCTTGCCCTTGGCCGCATCACCTGGCCCTAGCTTGGCCAGGGTCGCATTGTCGAGCCTGGCCGGCGCCGACAGGACCCACCCGGCGACCGCGCCGACGCCGCCCAAGATGACGACGGCCCCGACGAGTTTTTTTTGCCAGGGCATCACCGGCTATCAGCCTTTTTTCACCCGGTAGGTCTGGTGGCAGGTGCCGCAATCGCCACCAAGGGTGTTGATCTGCGCCTTCAGCGCATCAACGTCGGCGGGAGCAGCAGCGGTCGCGGCCTTGACGTCGGCGAGATATTTGTCCTCGGTAGCCTTGAAGCCAGCCATGTCTTCCCAGATCTTCGGACCCGCCGTGGTATCGCCGGCATCGCTGCCTTTCGGGAACAACGCGTCGACATCGAGCTTCTCGGCATTTGCCTGCAACGCCTGGAGTTGTGTCAGCACGGCGGCGGCATCAAAGGGATCATCGCCCTTGGCCACTTTCGCCAAGCCGCCGACGATCTTTCCGCGCTCCTTCATCAGAGCCTGCCGGTCGAGGATCGGATCGGCAAAGGCGGCCGAGCCGGCGACGGCAAGCATTGAGATGGCGATGACAAGCTTTCTCATTCATTTGGCTCCATGATGAAGGCATTTCAGGACGGGACGTTAACGGAAGCGGCGAGCGGATTATTCCCTTTGCCCGGACGATTTTCGCCGAGCCTTCGCAGCCACCGACATTAATCCAGAAAAAGAAAAGCCCCGGGATTGCCGGGGCCTTTCTGACGATCGATCACTTCGCCTTTTCGTAGAGTTCCAGCACATGATCCCAGTTGATCAGGCTGTCGACGAACGCCTCGAGATATTTCGGGCGGGCGTTGCGGTAGTCGATGTAATAGGAGTGCTCCCAGACGTCGACGCCGAGGATCGGCGAGGCGCCATGGACAAGCGGGTTCTCGCCGTTTGGGGTCTTTGAGATCGCCAGCTTGCCGTCCTTGACCGAAACCCAGGCCCAGCCCGAACCGAACTGCGTCGTGCCGGCGGCGATGAAATCGGCCTTGAACTTGTCGTAGCCGCCGAGATCGCTGTCGACCGCCTTCTGCAGCGCGCCAGGCAGCTTGTTGCCGCCGCCGCCCTTCTTCATCCACTTCCAGAAATGGATGTGGTTGTAGTGCTGGGCTGCATTGTTGAAGAGGCCGGCATTCTTGCCGAACGACTGTTTGACCACCTCTTCGACCGACAGGTCGCCCATGCCGGCTTCCGCGGCCAGCTTGTTGCCGTTGTCGACATAGGCCTTATGGTGCTTGTCGTGGTGATACTCCAGCGTCTCTTTCGACATGTAGGGCTGCAAGGCCTCATAGTCGTAGGGCAGAGCGGGCAATTCGAAAGCCATGGGTAGTACTCCCTCGTGGAAAAATCCGGTGTGGATACCGGATTAAGATAGGACTGGATTGAGCTGGGACAACTCCGGAAGTGAAGCGCCGGTTCCCTTTCTAAGCGGGTTCTGGAAAACTGTCACACGGTTTTCCCGTGACGAACCGCGCAGCGACAAAAAGGCCGGGCCGGCGCGTCAGCCAGCCGACGTCGAATGCGCCCAGTCCCAATAGAGCTCGCGCGCCTTCTTTGCCACCGGCCCGGGTTGCAGATTGCGATCCTCTATGCGCGTAATCGGCACCACCTTGGAATGGTTGCCGGTTGAAAAGATCTCGTCCGCTTCGAGGAAATCGCGCACCGACAGCGTCTTTTCCGTCGTCTTGAAACCGTACTCGCCGAGCAGCGTCATTGTGCGCGAGCGGGTGATGCCGGACAGGAAGGTGCCGTTCGGCGCCGGCGTCAGCACGTGGCTATCCTTGACCAGGAAGATGTTGGAGCTTCCAGTCTCGGCGACATTGCCCAGCATATCCAGCACCAGCGCATTGTCGAAGCCGCGCATCTTGGCTTCGAGGATGGCGCGGCCATTGTTGGGATAGAGGCAACCTGCCTTGGCATTGGTCGGCATGGTTTCGATCGTCGGACGTCGGAACGGCGACACGGTCACTGAAAACCCGGTTGGCGAGATCATCGGCGATTCGTAGAGGCAGAGGCAGAAACGGGTCGAAGCCGGATCGGCCGGCACGCCCATATAGCCGCCATGCTCGGCCCAGTACATCGGCCTGATATAGACCGCCGTCTTGCCGTCGAACTTCTTCAATCCATCCCAGGTCAGCCCGACGATCTGTTCGGGCGACATGTTCGGCTTGAGGCCGAGAGCGATCGCCGAGGCGTTCACCCGCCTGGCATGGAGGTCGAGGTCGGGCGCCACGCCCTCGAACCAGCGCGCGCCGTCGAACACGCTGGTGCCGAGCCACATGGCGTGGCTGCGTGGCCCCAGAATGGCGACGTTGCCCTCGTACCAGTCGCCGTCGACGAAAGTCCATGTCGCGGATTGCGCCGCTGCCGCCAGTGTCATCGCGTTGTCCCGTTCCGATCAATCTTGTGTGACAACATTGGATGATGCTTTGGCCGCTGCCGTCAACGGGCATCGGGGAGTTTTGTTGAGGCCAGCGACTGGCGCGATGCAATCAAGGCTTGCACCTTGCCCCGCCTCGCCTCAAAACTGTCGACATGCAATACGCCGCCTATGTTTTCGACGCCTACGGCACGCTGTTCGACGTGCATGCCGCCGTGCGCCGCCATGCCGATCAGATCGGACCGGATGGCCAGTTGCTGTCCGAAATCTGGCGCGCCAAGCAGCTCGAATATTCCTGGGTGCGCACGCTGATGGGCGCCTATGCCGACTTCTGGCAACTAACCGAACAGGCGCTCGACTTCGCCCTGCGCAAGGTCCCGTCCGCCGATCCAAACCTCAAGGCCAAGCTGCTGGAAGCCTATTGGCGGCTGGATTGCTACCCGGAAGTGCCGGCCGTGCTGAAGGCGCTGAAGGCCTCGGGAGCCAGGCTGGCGATCCTCTCCAACGGTTCGCCCGAAATGCTGGAAGCGGCGGTCAAATCCGCCGCGCTCGACCAGGTCCTGGACGACATCTATTCGGTCGATGCGGTGCGGCGTTTCAAGACCGATCCGGCGGTCTACGATATGGTCGCCACCGGCTGGCGCCTCTATCCCGGCGCGGTGTCCTTCCAGTCCTCCAACCGCTGGGACATCGCAGGCGCCACCAAATTCGGCTTCCGCACGGTGTGGATCAACCGCTCCAACCAGCCCGAGGAATACCGGGACTTCCCGCCGGCCCTGATCCTGCCGACCCTCGAAGCTTTGGTGTCAGCCAGCTAGGGCTGTGGCCCTGGCGCCACAGTGGCGATGCAGTCACAGCTTCGCCTTTGTTTGTCCACGTTCGGGCCAGAATCGGAACCGCCTATCGTCTCAGGTGTTGTCAGGCACCTCGTAACAACGGTCGGCGAATTCACGCTTTGTTGCGATTTCCGACCTAAAGAAGGCAATCATGTCCAATACCGAAATCGAATCCTTTCGCCTGAGCCGTCGCGGCTTCCTCAATGCCGCTGCACTGGGCGCCGCCTCGATTGCGGTTTCCGCATGCGCCACCACCGGGCCTGGACCGATCCAGCCGCCACCGCCGACTTATGTTGAACCGCCTCTGCCTGACTACGCGACGATGTATGCGGCCGTCAGCGACGGCGGTTTCGACCTTCCCGCCATACCGTTCGAAAGAATTGATCCGCAGTACCTGCGCCAGATCGTACCCGATCCGACGGGGCAGAAGCCTGGCACCATCGTCGTCGATACGACCGGACATCATCTCTATCTGGTGCGACCGGGCGGCCAGGCGATCCGCTATGGTGTCGGCCTCGGGCGCGCCGGCTTCGAATGGTCTGGCGATGCCGTCGTCCAGTGGAAGCAGAAGTGGCCGAAATGGACGCCGCCGGATGAAATGATCGCCCGGCAGCCGGAATTGAAGCCATACAGCGCCGACAATGGCGGCATGCCCGGCGGGCTGAAGAACCCGCTCGGTGCGCGCGCACTCTATCTTTTCCAGGGCAACGTCGACACGCTCTACCGCCTGCACGGTTCGCCGGAATGGAAATCGATCGGCAAGTCGGTTTCATCAGGCTGCGTTCGTTTCATGAACCAGGACATCATCGATCTCTATGATCGCGTGCCCCAGAAGACGCCGGTCATCGTGACCGCTGACATCGGTCAGGCAATGGCGGCGACGGCCAATCGCAAGGCTATCCCGATCGATTCCGGCGTGCCGGACGGATCGGTCCTGCTCGGACCTGTCAAGGCAGTAACGGACGCGATCTTCTGAGTTGGCCGCCTACGGAAATGCTTAGCGCCACGCGTTCAAGGGATCGCGCGGCGCTGTAAGGCAGTACAGGCTTTGCTGCCTTGGCATAAATCTCAGCGGCCTCGCGCCAGGCTGCCCAAAATCCCGCGCACGATCGCGCGTCCGACCGATGAGCCGACCGAACGCACCACCGACTTGATCGCGGCCTCCGCCACCGTCTGGCGATTGGAGGGGCGCGGCGCCGGGGCGCGGCGGCCACCCGACTGCGGCGGCGGATCGTCATTGCCAAAACCCGGAATGGTCCAGCGCGAGCCGCCGGTGCCCGCCTGCTGCGCCTGCGCTTCGGCGTCCTGCGCCTCCTTGGCTTTCTTCTGCAGCATCTCGAAGGCCGATTCGCGGTCGATGACCTCGTCGTACTGGCCGGTGACGGGGCTTTCCGCGATCAGCTTTTGCCGCTCGGCGGGGGTTATGGGTCCAAGCCGCGACGACGGCGGACGGATCAAGGTGCGTTGAACCATGGACGGAATGCCTTTGTCCTCCAGCGCCGAGACCAGCGCTTCGCCGGTGGCGAGCTGGGTGATGGCGACAGCGCAGTCGAAATCGGGATTGGGACGGAACGTTTCCGCCGCCGTCCTCACCGCCTGCTGCTCACGCGGCGTATAGGCGCGCAACGCGTGCTGAACGCGATTGCCGAGCTGGGCCAACACCTTTTCAGGAATATCCAGGGGGTTCTGCGTGACGAAATAGACGCCAACGCCTTTCGAGCGGATCAGGCGGACGACTTGTTCGACCCGATCGATCAACACCTTCGGCGCTTCGTCGAACAGAAGATGCGCCTCGTCGAAGAAGAACACCAGCTTCGGCTTGTTGGGGTCGCCGACTTCCGGCAACACCTCGAAGAGTTCCGACATCAGCCAGAGCAGGAAGGTCGCGTAGAGCCGCGGGTTCATCATCAGCTTGTCGGCGGCGAGCACGCTGATGGCGCCGCGCCCGTCCCGGGTGGTGCGCATGATGTCGGAGATCCGCAGTGCCGGCTCGCCGAAGAAATGCACCGCACCTTGCTGCTCCAGCACCAGCAGCGTGCGCTGGATAGCTCCCACGGAAGGTTTGGTCACATTGCCGTAGCGCGAGCCGAGCTCGTCAGCACGCTCGGCGATGTTGGCGAGCAGCGCCTGAAGATCCTTCATGTCGAGCAGCAGCAGGCCTTCCTCGTCGGCCAGGCGGAAGGCGATGTTCACGATGCCTTCCTGCGCCTCGGTGAGGTTCATCAGACGCGACAACAGCAGCGGCCCCATCTCAGAGACGGTGGCGCGGATCGGATGACCCTGCTCGCCGAACAGATCCCAGAAGATGACCGGGAATTCCTGAAAGTCGTAGGGATCGAGCTTGACCTGCGCGGCCCGTTTGACCAGGAAATCCTGCGCCGTGCCCATCATGGAAATGCCGGACAGGTCGCCCTTGATGTCGGCGCAGAACACCGGCACGCCGGCATTTGAAAACCCTTCGGCCAAGACCTGCAAGGTGACGGTCTTGCCGGTGCCGGTGGCACCGGTCACCAGGCCATGGCGATTCCCATATTGCAGCAACAGCTGCTCGGCACGCTGATAGCTGTCGTCGGGCTTGCGGCTGGCGCCGATGAAAATACTGGTGTCGTCAGCCATATGTCGGGTCTCCGCAAACTAATGTGTCAAAAAGCCAGCCTTTGCCCGAAGGTATAGTTAGGCCGTTGCACAGCCACAAGCCGATCATCCAAATCGGGCCGATCATCCAAATCGGGCCAATCGCCGAAATCGGATTTTTCGAACTTGCGGATTTTGCTGGTGTTTGGCAATCGTCCATGGTTCGTCCATGCAAGCCGCCCTATATCTGGCGGATCGCATTCGGACCCTGGACGTGCATTGCGATAACCGGTCGGGGACCGTAGACTAAACCGCCCGGCTGATGCGGCCACATAAACGAGGAAGATGGATGGGCGCCGGAGCCTTGACCAAGGATGATGCTGAACCTGTGAACGCGGAGCGCCAGCGTTGGCTGGCCTTGGCGGAAAAGGCGCTGGCGGGTGCATCCTTCGAGGAAAAGCTGGTCTCGCATACCGACGACAACATCCGCATCGAGCCCCTCTACGACCGCGCAACCGGGACTGAGCCGATCGTGCGCGCGAATCCCCGATCGCCCTGGATCGTCAGCCAGCGCGTCGACGACCCTGATATCGATCGCGCCAAGGCCCAGGTGCTTGAGGATATCGCGCAGGGCGCGACGGGATTGTCGCTCGTCTTCGAAGGCGCCCCGAACGCATTCGGCTATGGCCTGCCGAGGACGGCACAGGCGCTGGAGACGGTGCTGGAGGGCGTGCCCCTCAACCGGGTCCAGATCCGCATCGATACCCATCCCTGGAGCCGCCCCATGGCCGATTGGCTGGTGGCGTTCCTGAGCAAGCGCCGCTCCGATCCGGCGAAGCTCAACCTCTCCTTCGGCATCGACCCGGCGGCGATCCTTGCCGGCACCGGCCGGCTGCGCATGTCGATCGAGGCGCTGCAGGAATCGATGCCGCAATCCTTGGCGCATTTCTTCTCGATGGGTGTTCCGGGCGTGCTGTTGGAGGCGGACGGTCGCGTCTTCCACAATGCCGGCGCCACGGAGGCGCAAGAGCTCGGCATCATGCTGGCTTCGGCGGTCTCGTATCTCAGAATGTTCGAGAAGGCGCGGCAGCCGCTCGTCTATGCAGCACCTCACATCGGCTTCGCGCTCAGCGTCGACCAGGACCAGTTCCTGTCGATGGCCAAGGTGCGGGCGCTGCGCAGGTTGTGGGCACGGGTGCAAGAAGCCTGCTCGATCCCCAACTCGACGGCCAACATCCATGCCGAGACATCATTCCGGATGATGACGGCACTGGACCCGGAAACCAACATACTGCGCACGACGATCGGCTGCTTCGCTGCGGCCGCGGGGGGAGCCGATTCGATCTCCATCCTGCCGCATACGATCGCGCACGGCCTGCCGGCGGCTTTTGGCCGCCGCGTCGCGCGCAATTCGCAGCTGATCATGGCCAATGAAAGCCATGTCGATCACGTCGCCGATCCCGCCTATGGGTCCGGCGCGGTCGAAACGCTGACGTCAGACCTTTGCGAAGCCGCCTGGGCGGAGTTGCAAACGATCGAAGCCGAAGGGGGCGTATTATCCAGCCTTCGGGACGGACACATCCAGAAACGCGTTCGCGCTGCCGCCGCTCGTCGCAACGCCGCCTTCAAGGCCGGTGAGCGAGCCATCATCGGCACCACGCTCTATCCGCAGAAGAGCGAGCGTCCGGTCGAGACACTGGATGCGGAGCAGCGGCCCGCCTTCACCGAAGGCGTCGTCCTGTGCGAACCGTTGTTTCCGGCCCGCATCGACCAATCCATCGGGGCCGCCTCTTGATCCCGGATTTCAGTCAGATCGGCTGGGTGCCGCCACGCCGCGCGCCGGTCGAGGTCAAGGGCCAGCGGGCGACGCCGGAGGGGCTTGTCGTCAAACATCTCTACAATCAGGGCGACCTCAAGGGCCTGCCCCATCTCGACACCTATCCAGGCCTGCCGCCCTTCGTGCGCGGCCCCTACCCGACCATGTATGTCCAGCAGCCCTGGACGATCCGGCAATATGCCGGTTTCTCCACGGCCGAGGAGTCCAATGCCTTTTACCGGCGCAATCTTGCAGCCGGCCAGAAAGGCCTGTCCGTCGCCTTCGATCTCGCCACGCATCGCGGCTATGACAGCGACCATCCACGCGTCGCCGGCGATGTCGGCATGGCCGGCGTCGCCATCGATTCCATCCTCGACATGCGGCAATTGTTCGACGGCATTCCGCTCGGCGACATGACGGTGTCGATGACGATGAACGGCGCGGTGCTGCCGATCATGGCGCTCTACATCGTCGCGGCGGAAGAACAGGGCGTTGCGCAAAAGGATCTGGCCGGGACCATTCAGAACGACATTCTGAAGGAGTTCATGGTCCGCAACACCTACATCTATCCGCCAAAGCCCTCGATGCGGATCGTTTCGGACATCTTCTCCTACACGTCGAAGAACATGCCGAAATTCAATTCCATATCGATCTCCGGCTACCATATGCAAGAGGCCGGTGCGACGGCCGATCTGGAACTCGCTTATACGATCGCCGACGGCATCGAATATGCCCGCGCCGGTGTCGCGGCGGGGCTCGATATCGACCGTTTCGCGCCGCGCCTGTCGTTCTTCTGGGCGATCGGCATGAACTTCTTCATGGAAGTTGCCAAGCTCAGGGCCGCGCGCCTGCTGTGGGCGACCCTGATGAAGAAGAATTTTGCGCCGAAGGACGAGCGTTCGCTGTCGCTGCGCACCCATTGCCAGACGTCCGGCTGGTCGCTGACGGCGCAGGATCCCTACAACAACATCATCCGGACCATGATCGAGGCGATGGCGGCCACTCAAGGGCATACCCAGTCGCTGCACACCAACTCCTTCGACGAGGCGATGGCGCTGCCGACCGACCATTCGGCGCGCATTGCCCGCAACACGCAGCTCATCCTGCAGAAGGAATCCGGCACCACGCGCATCATCGATCCGTGGGGCGGCTCTGCCTATCTCGAACGGCTCACTCATGATCTGGCAGCGCGCGCGGTTGCCCACATCGAGGAAGTCGAGGCGCTCGGCGGCATGGCGGCGGCCACTGAACAAGGCATTCCGAAGCTGCGCATCGAGGAAGCCGCGGCGCGCACGCAGGCACGCATCGATTCCGGCGAGCAGATGCTGGTCGGCGTCAACGCGCATCGCCCCGAGAACGACATCGAAGTCGACGTGCTGAAGATCGACAATGCCGAGGTCAGGGCCCGGCAATTGTCGAAGCTGCAGCGGCTGAAGGGCACGCGCGAGGTCGCCGCCGTGGAAAGCGCGCTCGATGCGCTGACCCGTGCCGCGCAAGGCAATGAGAACCTGCTGGAATTCGCCATCCGCGCCGCGCGCGCCAATGCGACAGTCGGCGAGATCTCGTTTGCGCTCGAAAAAGCCTTTGGCCGCCACGTGGCTACGGTCCAGACCATTTCCGGCGTCTACCGCAAGGCGCTTGGCGACAATCCGGTGGTCGACGGGCTGCAGGATAAGCTCGCTGCATTCGAGAAGAAAAACGGCGGCAAGCCGCGCATCCTCGTTGCCAAGATGGGACAGGACGGCCACGACCGTGGGCAGAAGGTGATCGCCACCGCCTTCGCCGATCTCGGCTTCGACGTCACCGTCGGCGCGATGTTCCAGACGCCGGAAGAAATCGCGAAACTGGCGGTCCAGCATGACGTCCATATCATCGGCGCCTCATCGCTGGCGGCAGGGCACCTGACGCTGATCCCCGAATTGCGCGATGCGCTGAAAAAGCTCGGCCGAGGCGACATGCTGATCGTTGCCGGCGGCGTCATCCCGCCCCAGGACTATGAGGCGGTGCTGCAAGCCGGCGCAGCGGAAATCTTCCCGCCGGGGACGGTTATTCCGGAAGCGGCGGACCGGTTGATGGAACGGCTGCTGTCGACCTAATAGACCTGTTATAATCCTTGTTGCAACATGCCGTCGATCGAGTTATAATTGGCGTTGCAACAGGATAAATCCGTCATGAACACGACCATTCGCAAGATCGGCAATTCCGAAGGTGTGATCCTGCCGAAGGAACTGCTTGAACGTCTGAATATGAAGACGGGTGATCAGCTTCAGATCGTCGAAACGGACAAGGGCATTGCCCTTGAGCCGGTGGACGACAGTTTCGAGCGGCAGATGGAAGCGGCCCGCAAGGTCATGGACAAGTACAAGGTCGCGCTTCAGAAGCTCGCAGAATGAGCTGGGAGTTTCTGTCGCGTCGCGCAGTCGAAGCGATGCATGCCGAGCAACTGCGCAGGCATGGCGGAGCACAGGGCTTGAGAGATGAGAACGCTCTTGAATCGGCGCTCGCCCGTGCGGAGAACAAGGCTAACTATGAAGACCCTTCGGTTGAGGATCTTGCAGCCGCCTATGTCTTTGGCATTGCCAGGAATCATGCCTTTGTCGACGGGAACAAACGGACTGCCATCGTTGCCGCCGGCGCATTTTTGATCGTGAACGGCCATGCCTTAGTAGCCGACAACGGCACGCTTTACGAATTCGTTGTGGCCGTCGCATCAGGGGAAATTGATGAAGCGGGTGCCGCAGCTTTTTTCCGCGATCATGTCGTCAAGCTTGAAGACTAATTGTCCGACAGCTTGACGATTTCCCATTCCTTGCCGTTGACCGTGACGACGTCGCCGACCTTCTTGCCGAACAGAGCCACGGCCATCGGCGAGACATGCGAAATACTGCCCTTCGACGGGTCAGCCTCGTCCTCGCCGACGATCTTCCAGTGCACCTTCTTGCCGTCATCGCCTTGCAGCGTGACACCCATGCCGAAGCGGACGACATCGCTGTCGGGCTCCGGCACCGAAAGCTCGGCGTTTTCGCGCCGGGCCGTCCAGTAGCGCAGGTCGCGCGACACGACCGCAATGCGCTCGCGGTCGGCTTTCCGTTCGGCTTTCGCCAGAATGTCGCGCAGATCGGCCAGATTGTCCTCGATCTGCGCCAGGCCGCGCTCGGTCACCAGGTTACGGTGCGTGCTGATCGGCCGCTCGCCGACGCCGGCGATGGCATTTTCGCTGTCTTCTTCGCGGGTGAAAGCTCTGCTCATCCCCTGAACCTAGGCCTCGAGTGGGTGCTCGACAAGTCATTGTCGATACGTCGTGAAGCGGAACAGAGCGTCTGGCACGATTCCTGCGGTGTTACGGTTGAACACTGGGATTCTGTGCCGATGTTGAACAGGCGAACACTGCTGACCGGAACCGCCGGCTTTGCCGTCATGGGTCTTGCGCTCGGCAAGGCGGCGGCCGCCAGCCTGGCTGGTATCGAGAAAGCCTCGATGCGCGGCTCGATCAACGCCACTGAACTTGGCGTGCAACCCGGCACCTTCGACGACCAGAGCAAGGCCTTCGCCAAGCTGCTGCGTGAGACGAACGATCGCGACATACCGGTGTTCCTGCCGGCGGGCACCTATGTGGTCTCCAACCTCTCGCTACCCAGCCGCGTGCGTCTTTCCGGCGTGCCGGGTGCAACGCGGATCGTCTATGGCGGCGATGGCCACCTCTTCATGACCGAACAGGCCGACCATATCGAACTGAGCGGGCTGGTCTTCGACGGCTCGAACCGCTCGATGGGCGACTATGCGCAAGGGCTGCTCGATCTGCGCCGGGTCGCGCATCTCGTGGTCGACAATTGCCAGATAACCGGTAGCGGCAAGAATGGACTTGCCTTGGAACACGCGGCAGGCCGCATCGAACGCTCCGACATATCGGGCGCGGCGGACGCCGGCATCTATTCGGTCGAGGCAGCTGGATTGGCGATCACAGGCAACACCGTCTCCGACTGCGCCAATGGCGGCATCCTCGTGCATCGCTGGCAAGCGGCGGAGGACGGCACCATGGTCACGGGCAACCGCGTCGAACGCATCGGCGCGCGCAGCGGCGGAACCGGCCAGAACGGCAATGGCATCAACGCCTTCCGCGCCGGCAACGTTGTTATCTCGGGCAATGTCGTTTCGGACTGCGCTTTTTCGGCGATCCGCGCCAACAGCTCGAGCAATTTGCAAATTTCAGGCAACACCTGCTCGCGCTCGGGCGAGACCGCGGTCTATTCCGAATTCTCCTTCGAGGGTGCCGTCATCAGCAACAACATCGTTGACGGCGCGGCCAACGGCATCTCGATCGTCAACTTCAACGAAGGCGGCCGCATGGGTGTCTGCTCAGGCAACATCGTGCGCAATCTGTCGACCAGCGGCCCCTACACTGCCGATCCGCCCGGCTTCGGCGTCGGCATTGCCGTCGAAGCCGACACCATCGCTTCCAACAACGTCATCGAGAACGCGCCGCTCTACGGCATGTCGATCGGCTGGGGGCCGTATCTGCGCAATGTGGTGGCCACGGGCAACATCATCCGCAAGGCAGGCACTGGCATTGTCGTCAGCGTGGTCGAGGGTGCCGGCACCGCCGTCATCTCCGACAACGTCATCGACGGCGCGCTGAACGGCGCCGTCATCGGCCAGCGCTGGGCCGAGCCGGTGACAGCAGACCTCACCCAGTCAAGCAATAGCGGCTTTTCGCATCTGACGGTTGAGCGCAACCGCGTCAGCTGAGAGCAATTTTCAATTCAAGGCTGGCGTCGGCCTCAGCGCCCCGACCTTGGCGCCGATCCGGCTTTCGATCGGGGCGTTCGCCAGTTCGAGCAGCTTCGCCGCCACGGCCTCGTCGGCACGCAGCAGCCTGGCAAGGACGGCGGCAGCCATGGCCTCGCCGGCGCGGCCGGCACCATCATCGCATTTGATCGCTATGCCGAGGCCAAGTTCCGGTATAGCGCTGCAGTGGACACCTTCGGCGCCGCCTTTTGCAAAGATCCGGCCAGGCGCTGCTTCCATCAAAGCGACATCGGCGCGGCCGGTGCCAGCGACGAAAAAGGGCTCTGCCATGCAGGCCGCAAACAGACGCTTCGCCGCCTTGGCCCGCTCTGGACCAAAACCTGATGTCGTCGCCATACGGGCAAAGCCGAGCGCGAAACTCCTCAGCGGCACTGCATAGGTCGGGATCGAGCAGCCATCGGTCGCCCGCTCATCCGGGCCATGGACAGCGCCGGTGACCGCCTGCATGGCGTCACGCACCATTTCCTGCAAGGCGTGCCCCGCCTTGACGTAGCCGCGGTGCTCAATGCCCGAGTGGACGCAGGTGCAGAGGAAGCCGGAGTGCTTGCCGGAGCAATTGTTGTGCAACGCGTTCGGCGAACCGCCGGTACGAGCAAGCGCGATCTCCGCGTCATGGTTTGAGGGCCAATGCGCGCCGCATTCGAGCGCCGAGCCGTCCAACCCGGCCCTGGCCAGCATGGATCGCGCCAGTTCGACATGCGCCGGCTCGCCCGAATGTGAGGCGCAGGCCAACGCCAGTTCGCGGTTGCCGAAGCCATAGGCATCGGCAGCACCGGTTTCGACCAGCGGCAGAGCCTGGATCGCCTTGACCGCGGAGCGCGGAAACACCGGCTTCGCGGTATCGCCGATCTCCAGGACCGGCTTGCCGTCGGCATCGAAGACCGCGACGGCACCGCGATGCACGCTCTCGACGATCGCGCCGCGCAGAACCTCGATCAGAACCGGATTTGACATATCACCTCCCGTATATGCGGGCGGTTTACCTGATCCGGTCGAGAATGGAAACGTAGTTGGCGACGGCCGCACCACCCATGTTGAAGATGCCGCCGAGCTTTGCGGCCGGCACCTGGATGCCGCCGGCCTCGCCGACAAGCTGCATGGCGGTCAAGACATGCATGGAGACACCGGTGGCGCCGATCGGATGGCCCTTGGCCTTCAGCCCGCCGGAGGGATTGACCGGCAGGCGGCCGTCCTTGGCCGTCGTGCCGTCCAGCGCCAGTCTGGCGCCCTCGCCGGGCTTCGCCAGCCCCATCGCCTCGTACTCGATCAGTTCGGCGATGGTGAAGCAGTCATGCGTCTCGACGAAGGACAGATCGTCGAGCGTCACGCCGGCGTTCTTCAGCGCCTTGCCCCAAGCCTGCTCGCAACCTTCGAAGGACAGGATGTCGCGCTTCGACATCGGCAGGAAATCCTGCACATGCTCGTTGGCGCGGAAGGCGACGGCGCGGCGCATCTTTAGCGCCGTCCCGGTGTCGGCAAGGATAAGGGCGGCGGCGCCGTCGGAGACCAGCGAACAATCGGTGCGCTTCAGCGGGCCAGCGACGAAGGGGTTCTTCTCGCTCTCCTGGCGGCAGAATTCGTAGCCGAAATCCTTGCGCATCTGCGCATAGGGATTATCGACGCCGTTCTTATGGTTCTTGGCGGCGATCATGGCGAGCGCATCCGACTGGTCGCCATAGCGCTGAAAATAGGCCTGCGCGATCTTGCCGAAGACGCCGGCGAAGCCTGCGGGCGTCTCGCCATCCTCCGGCAGATAGGACGCTTTCAGCAGGTTCTTGCCGATCTCTGGCCCGGGCGTCGTCGTCATCTGCTCGGCGCCGACCACCAGCACGACGCGGGCGGCGTTTGCATCGATGGCGCGGATGCCTTGCCGGACCGCCGCCGATCCCGTGGCGCAGGCGTTCTCGACGCGTGTCGCTGGCTTGAAGCGCAGCCGGTCGTCGGCCTGAAGCACCAGGCTGGCGGTGAAATCCTGCGCCGAAAAGCCAGCGTTGAAATGACCGAGCACGATCTCGTCGACCTCGTCCGGGCCAATGCCGGCATGGTCGAGCGCATCCGTCGCCACCTTGACGATGAGGCTTTCGAGCGTCTCGCCTTCGAGCTTGCCGAAGCGCGAATGCGCCCAGCCAACGATGCATGCGGTCATGGCGGTCTCCATCCTTGGCGCCAGCCTAGCCTATGGGCTCATGACGCAATTCGCCGTTATTGTTCAAGTATAAACATTCTTGCCCGAGCCGTGAAGGGCCGGAACAAGACAATCGCTTGGTACAGGTCGCAGCGGCGTCGATTTTTTATTGATTGACCCGTCAATAAAAAATAATCTCCGCGCAAAAATTGGGAACGACATGCCAAAAGTCGGAATGGAGCCACTGCGCCGCAAGGCGCTCATCGACGCGACGATCTCGGCGATCGGCGAGCGCGGCTCGCTGGACGTGACCATGTCCGAGATCGCCGGTCGCGCCGGCGTGTCATCTGCACTTGCCCATCACTATTTCGGTGCCAAGGACGAGCTGCTGCTGGCAACGATGCGGCACATCCTGGCCGAACTGACCATCGACATGCGCCGCGCCCTGCAATCCGCCGCGTCCCCGCGCGAACGCGTCTCGGCGGTGGTGGCCGTCAACTTCTCCGACATCCAGTTCCAGCCGCAAACCATCGCCGCCTGGCTCGCCTTCTATGTCGAGGCGCAGAAATCGTCCGCGCTGCGCCGGTTGCTCAGGGTCTATGCACGGCGGCTGCACTCGAACCTGATGAGCGGGCTGACCGGCATCCTGCCGAGGGCAGAGGCCGACCGTGCCGCCGAAGCGACAGCAGCGATGATCGACGGGCTCTACATCAGGCGGGCACTGAAGGACGGCGTGCCCGACGCCGCGACCGCGATCGCGCTGGTCGAGGACTATCTCGAAACCAAACTCGGCGAGCGGCATAAACAGTGACAGCGAAGCGACCCAATTTCCTAATCGTCATGGTCGATCAGCTCAACGGGACTTTCTTTCCCGATGGGCCGGCAGCGTTTCTGCACGCGCCGCATCTGAAAGCGCTGGCTGCACGTTCGGCTCGTTTCAAGAATAACTACACGGCGTCACCGCTCTGCGCGCCGGGCCGCGCCTCGTTCATGAGCGGCCAGTTGCCGTCGCGCACCGAGGTCTACGACAACGCCGCCGAATTCGCCTCGTCGATCCCGACCTTTGCGCATCACCTGCGCGCCGATGGCTATCACACGGTGCTGTCAGGCAAGATGCATTTCGTCGGCCCGGACCAGTTGCACGGCTTCGAGGAGCGGCTGACCACCGACATCTACCCGGCTGATTTCGGCTGGACGCCGGACTATCGCAAGCCCGGCGAGCGCATCGACTGGTGGTACCACAATCTGGGTTCGGTGACCGGCGCCGGCGTCGCCGAAATCAGCAACCAGATGGAGTATGACGACGAGGTCGCCTTCCACGCGGTGCAGAAACTCTACGACTTCGCCCGCGTCTCCGACGATGCCGCGCATCGGCCCTGGTGCCTGACCGTTTCCTTCACCCATCCGCACGACCCTTATGTGGCGCGGCGGCAATATTGGGATCTTTATGAGGATTGCCCGGCGCTCGAGCCGGAGATTGGCTTCATTCCCTACGACAAGCAGGACCCGCATTCACAGCGGCTCTACAAGGCTTCCGATTACGACAGTTTCGACATCACGGCCGAGCAGGTCCGCCGCTCGCGGCGCGGCTATTTCGCCAACATCTCTTATCTCGACGACAAGGTCGGCGAATTGCTGTCGGTGCTGGAACGCACGCGGATGCTCGACGACACGATCATCCTGTTCTGCTCGGATCATGGCGACATGCTCGGCGAACGCGGTCTGTGGTTCAAGATGTGCTTCTTCGAGGGCTCGGCGCGGGTGCCGCTGATGATCGCCGGCAAGGGCGTACTGGCCGGCCTGATCGAGTCACCGGTTTCCAATCTCGACGTGACGCCGACGCTGTGTGATCTCGCCGGCATCGACATGAGCGCGATCGCGCCATGGACCGATGGCCAGTCGCTGCTGCCGCTGCTCAAAGGCAAAGGGCGCACGGCACCGGTGCTGATGGAATATGCAGCCGAAGGCTCCAACGCGCCTTTGGTGGCGATCCGCGATGGCCGCTACAAATTCGTCCATTGCGAGATCGATCCGCCGCAACTCTACGATGTCGAAGCCGACCCGCATGAATTGCGCAATCTCGCCGCCGACCCGGCGCATGCCGGTGTGGTGTCGGCTTTCCTGGAAAAGGTCCGGGCGCGCTGGGACATGGCGGCCTTCGACGCCGCCGTGCGTGCCAGTCAGGCGCGGCGCTGGGTGGTCTATCCCGCGCTGCGCAACGGCAAGCACTACCCCTGGGAGTTCCAGCCGCTGCAGAAGGCCTCGGAACGCTACATGCGCAACCACATGGATCTCAACGTGCTCGAAGAGCAGAAACGGTTTCCGCGAGGCGAATGATGACAAACCTTCTCGTTCCCTCCCTCGATCACCTCAAGCAGGCCTACGCCGTCACATCCAAGGCGACGCAGATCACGCCGCTGCTGGAATCGGCGGCGCTTGCCCGTGAGACCGGTGCTGCCCGCGTCTTCATCAAGCCGGAATCGCTGCAATGGGCGGGATCCTTCAAGGTGCGCGGTGCCTACTGGCGGCTGAAGCAGCTGTCGGTTGACGAAGCCAAGAAGGGTGTCGTCGCCTATTCCTCCGGCAATTTCGCGCAAGGGCTGGCCGCCGCCGGCCAGGCGCTCGGCATTCCGGTCACCATCGTCATGCCGATCGACGCGCCGGCCGCCAAGCGTGACGCGACGGCGGGCTATGGCGCGCGCGTCATGCTGACCGATCACGGCGATCGCGCGCGAGAAGAGGTCGCCGCCGCCAAGGCGCGCGAGATTGCCGAGACCGAGGGACTGGCCCTGCTGCACCCCTTCGACGATCCGGAGATCGTCGCCGGCCAGGCGGGTGCCGGGCTCGAAGCGCTCGACCAGCTAGCCGCCAAGGATGCCAGCGCCGACCTGTTGTTCTGCTCGGTCGGCGGTGGCGGGTTGATCGGCGGCGTTTCGCTCGCCTTCCACTATCTGTCGCCGGCGACCGAGATCGTCGGCGTCGAGCCGGAAGGTTTCAACGGCATGGGCTCATCACTGGCGCATGGCAGCATCGAGACGATGCCGATCGGCCCGAAGTCGATCTGCGACGGGCTGATGTCGCGACGGCCGGGTGATGCGCCGTTCGCGGCCGTCAAGACCGCTGGCGTTCGCGGCATCACCGTCGACGACCAGTCGGTGCGCAGCGCCATGCGGATCGCCTTCGAGCGGATGAAGCTGGTGCTGGAGCCGTCAGGTGCGGCGTCGCTGGCGGCGCTGCTCGGCGGCAAGGTGGATGTGAAGGACAAGACCGTCCTTGTGGTGGCAACCGGCGGCAATGTCTCGCTCGCCGATTTTATGGCGCATATGAACCATGCTTGAAGCGGATTTCGTCATCATCGGCTCCGGCTCGGCCGGCTCGGCCATGGCCTATCGCCTGTCGGAGGACCGCAAGCATTCGGTGATCGTCATCGAGTTCGGCGGCACTGATGTCGGGCCATTGATCCAGATGCCTTCGGCGCTGTCGATCCCGCTCAATATGAGCCTCTACGACTGGGGTTTTGCCAGCGAACCGGAGCCGCATCTCGGCGGCCGTGTGCTGGCAACGCCGCGCGGCAAGGTGATTGGCGGTTCATCCTCGATCAACGGCATGGTGTATGTGCGCGGCCACGCCCGTGATTTCGACCATTGGGCCGAAGAAGGCGCGGCGGGCTGGGGCTTTGCCGACGTGCTCCCCTATTTCAAGCGCATGGAAGACAATGACGGCGGCGAGGATGGCTGGCGCGGACACGGCGGGCCGCTGCACGTGCAGCGTGGCTCGCGCAAGAATCCGCTCTATGGCGCGTTCGTCGAAGCCGGCCGCCAGGCCGGATTCGAACTGACCGACGACTACAACGGCGCCAAGCAGGAGGGCTTTGGGCCGATGGAGCAGACCATCCGTGGCGGCCGCCGCTGGTCGGCGGCATCGGCCTATCTGAAGCCGGCGTTGAAACGCAAGAATGTTAGCCTGCTCAAGGGTTTCGCCCGCCGGGTGATTATCGAGAATCAACGCGCCGTCGGCGTCGAGATCGAGGCTCACAAACAGATTCAGGTCGTTAAGGCGCGACGTGAGGTGATCATCGCCGCGTCGTCGATCAATTCGCCAAAAATCCTGCTGCTGTCCGGCATCGGACCGGCCGAGCATTTGCGCGAAAACGGTATTGCCGTCGTAGCCGACAGGGCCGGCGTCGGCCGCAACCTGCAGGACCATATGGAACTCTACATCCAGCAGGAATCGACCAAGCCGATCACGCTGAATTCGGTGCTCAATCCATTCTCGAAAGCATTGATCGGCGCGCAGTGGCTGTTCTTCAAGTCCGGCCTTGGCGCCACCAACCATTTCGAGGCCGCTGCCTTCGTGCGCTCGCGCGCCGGCGTCGACTACCCTGATATCCAGTACCATTTCATTCCGGCCGCGGTCCGCTATGACGGCAAGGCGGCGGCGAAGTCGCATGGCTTCCAGGCGCATGTCGGGCCGATGCGCTCGAAGTCGCGCGGCTCGGTGACGCTGCGCTCGCCGGATCCGAGATCGAAACCGGTGATCCGCTTCAACTACATGTCGCATCCGGACGACTGGACCGAGTTCCGTCACTGCATCCGGCTGACCCGAGAGATCTTTGGGCAGTCGGCCTTCGACGCCTATCGCGGCAAGGAAATCTCGCCGGGCAGCGATGTGCAGTCGGATGACGATCTCGATGTCTTCATTCGCGACCATGCCGAGAGCGCCTACCATCCCTGCGGCACCTGCAAGATGGGCCGCGCCGACGATCTGATGAGCGTCGTCGATCCAGAATGCCGGGTCATCGGCGTCGACGGCTTGCGGGTCGCGGACTCTTCGATCTTCCCGCGTGTCACCAACGGCAATCTCAACGCACCGTCGATCATGACCGGCGAGAAGGCGTCCGACCACATTCTTGGCCGCACGCCGCTGGCGCCGTCCAACCAGGAACCGTGGATCAATCCGCGCTGGCAGACCTCGGACAGATAGCGCATGATCCACACGACAAATCGAGCTGCCCGATAGATTGAGCCGCCCATTGGGCGCCGGACCACTTGGAGAAACTCCCATGCGCGCCCAGCCCACGGCATCGCACTATGTCAACGGACGCTATATCGACGACGAGCAAGGCGCGCCGCTGCCGGTGATCTATCCGGCAACCGGCGAGGTCATCGCCATGCTTCGCTCGGCGACGCCGAATGTGCTGGAACTCGCCATCGAGGCCGCGCGGGCCGCGCAGCCGGCCTGGGCGCGGCTGAAGCCGGTCGAGCGCGGTCGGATCCTGCGCCGCGCCGCCGACATTCTGCGCGCCCGCAACGCCGATCTCGCCCGCATCGAGACGCTCGACACCGGCAAGGCGATCCAGGAAACGCTGGTGGCCGACGCGCCTTCGGCCGCGGACTGCCTTGAATATTTCGGCGGTGCGGTCGCCGCCTACAATGGCGAGTCGGTCGACCTCGGCGGACCCTTCGCCTACACGCGGCGCGAGGCGCTCGGCGTCTGCGTCGGCATCGGCGCCTGGAACTACCCGATCCAGATCGCCGGCTGGAAATCGGCGCCGGCGCTCGCCATGGGCAACGCCATGGTGTTCAAGCCGTCGGAAAACACGCCGCTGTCGGCACTGGCGCTGGCCGAGATCTACAGCGAGGCCGGCCTGCCCGACGGGCTGTTCAACGTCGTGCAGGGCTATGGTGATGTCGGTGCGGGCCTCGTCGGCCATGATGTCGTCGCCAAGGTTTCGGTCACCGGCTCGGTGCCGACCGGGCGCAAGGTGCTGTCGCTTGCTGGTTCGAAGATGAAGCACGCGACAATGGAGCTCGGCGGCAAGTCGCCGCTGATCGTCTTCGACGATGCCGACATCGAAAACGCCATCGGCGGCGCCATGCTCGGCAATTTCTATTCGACCGGCCAGATCTGCTCCAACGGCACGCGCGTCTTCGTGCAGAGCGGCATCCACGACCGCTTTGTCGAGCGATTGGTGGAGCGGACGAAAAAGATCCGCATCGGCGATCCGCTCGACCCCGAGACCCAGATGGGTCCGCTGGTGTCGAAAACACAGCACGACAAGGTTGTCGGCTATATCAAGATCGGCAAAGAGGATGGGGCTGTTCTGGCCTGCGGCGGCAATGTTCCCTCGCTGCAAGGTTTTGACGGCGGCTTCTTCGTCGAGCCCACGGTCTTCACCGGTGTTACCGACAGCATGCGGATCGCGCGCGAGGAGATTTTCGGGCCGGTCATGAGCGTGCTGAAATTCGATGGCGAGGACGAGGTGATCGACCGCGCCAACGACACCGAATTCGGCCTTGCCGCCGGCGTCTTCACCCGCGACCTGCCGCGCGCCCACCGCGTCATCGCCGAGCTGCAGGCCGGCACCTGCTGGATCAATGCCTACAATCTGACACCGGTGGAAATCCCCTTCGGCGGCTTCAAGCAGTCAGGCATCGGCCGCGAAAACTCGCTGGCGGCACTGGCGCTCTATTCGCAGCTGAAGTCGATCTATGTCGAGACCGGGGACGTGGCGAGCCCGTATTGATCAAGATGCCTAATTCAGGGGCTATAGGGTAAAGCTGATCCGCGAAGTTTGCCGCCATTTTCCGTTACAAGCGCAACCATCACCTTGCCGATTTTCAGCTCATCCTGATCCAGGGTCGATAACAACACTCTGATGTTGGACTTGAAGCCTTCTTTGAATGAACCACCAAAACGGAAACGATTCCTGCTGACATAAACCGGCTGCCTGAACGTCAAATACGCTAATGTGGCATTGCTGTCGGATGAAACCCTGATCGATTCGACGTTGTTCCACGGTACTATCGATGGCAATTGGCGACGGTCCTGCAAGCCTTCCCTGCTGAGGACGAGCAGAGGTTGACTTGAACTTGCATCGCGGATCATGGCTGCAAGAAGCCCCGTTCCGAAAACACTCAACACCGCGCTGAACAAGAACGCAAAACAATATCCGACGCCGCTCAAAATCTCCCAAAGCTTCATACTACCTATCGATAGGATCAAGTACCTTACTGTCGAGCCAAAAAATAAAATACTAAATATAGAATACAACAAAATTGAGAATGTAAACTTCCCTCGCGCTTCAAGTGGAAGCTCTACTTCTACAGGCGGAATTCCTTGTGTTTTCCAGAGAGTCGTATCCCCCGGAATCTGAACACTTCGCAATCTTTCGCCCTCAGCCTCCGACACCGGCTCACCCCTCCCCCGCCGTCCCATCCAGATACTGCGTCAGCGCACAGACCAGATGATAGAAGATACTGGCCGGCACGTCGGATGCCAGCGAGCGGCCGCGTTCGTCGATGCGGTCGATCCACAGGCCGAGCGGGGCCGGGTCGATGTGCCATCGGAACAGCCGGCCGACGCGTTCCTCGATCTCCGGCTTCAGATCGGGTCCGCCCGAAGCGTCCAGCGCAATCGCCGCCTTGACCGCTTCGGCCTGTGGCCAGCTGCGCGAGATCAGGTCCAGCGGCAGGCCTTGCCGGGAGACGGCGCCATAGGCCAGGCCGGTGGCGCGGTTGAGGCCATTGGCGATAGCCGAGGCATAGAGTTTTCGGGCGAAGCCGCTCAGCTCGGCCTGGCCGCTGCGTCCGGCGAAATCGACCAGCAGCGAAGCCCATTCGAAGTGATGGCCGGGCTCGGTCAAGGCGCCCTTCTCACCGGCCGACGGCTTCCACTCGTCATCAAAATATTCCCCCAGCGTCCAGCTTTCCCGGTCGAAGAAATGGCTGCGGAAGAGATCGATGATGCGTGCCGCGCGGCGCAGATGGGCGCGCTCGCCGGTTGCCTGATGCCAGGCCAGGAACGCTTCGAGCAGATGCATATGCGGGTTGGAGCGGCGCTCGCCCTCGCCGTCCGACGTTTCGAGGAAACCGGTCATGCGACGATCCTCGAGATGGGCATCGAGGAAGGCGAAGGTTTCTTCGCCGAGCCGCAAGGCATCTGGATTGCCAGACATATGCGCATGCGCTAGCGCCAGGAGCACGCAGGAATGATCGTAGGCATCCTCGGTGGCGTCGGCCACCGAGCCATCGACATGCAGGGTGCGCACCCAGCCGCCTTTGTCGGTGCGGCCATTTCTGATCATGAACTCGATACCGTGGCTGATCAGCCGGTCGGCCGGACCGTCCCAGCCGCGCGCGCTGGCGACCGCGAAGGCATAGACCTGCCTGGCCATCGTGCGCATGCGCTTGGGTTTCATCAGCGGCGCGCGATCAAAACCGAGCGCTTCATGGAAACCGCCATGGCGTTCGTCGACACCCGATGTCGACCACAGCGGCAAGGTCTCCTGAAACAGCCAGTGGTGCACACGCCGCCGCCAGGCGCCGCTTTCGATGACGCGGTCATGTGCCGGCGTGAACCTGGTTTCCAGCCGGCCCGATTTTTCGAGCTGCTCGACGATCTTCTTGACGTGCTGGCTGTGGCTGACCGGCGCGACGAAAGTGGCATCCGCGGTCGAAACGATGGCGACATCCTTCATGCCGATCGCCGACAGCAGGCGGCCATCACTGCGGATGTAGGAATTCTCGCAATCGATGGCGACGACATCGCCGATGACGACATTGCCGTGGTCGTCGGCCGGGCCGACGTCGAGCAGCGATTGCCAGGAGCCGAGATCGTTCCAGCGGAAGTCGGCCGGCACCATGGCAATGCCTTGCGCTCGCTCCATGATGGCATAGTCGATCGAGATCGAGGGGATGGTCTCATAGAGTTCCAGCGGCATATAGAGGCCGGACAGGTCCGATGTCGCCGCCTTGTAGGCGGCTTCGGTGGCCTGCCAGATGTCGGGCTCGAAGGCGGCGAAGGCGTCGCGCATGGCAACGGCGCGAAACAGGAAGATGCCGGTGTTCCAGTAAAAGCTTTCCGCCTTGAGATAGGCCTGCGCCGTCGCCAGGTCCGGCTTCTCGACGAAACGCGTGACATCGAAGATGCCACCCTGCGCGCCCGCCACCTCTATATAGCCATAGCCGGTTTCGGGCTGTGTCGGTTTGATGCCGAACACCACGAGCCGGCCGGCACTTGCCGCCTCGGCGCCTGCCTCGACGCCCTGCCAGAATTGCCCTGGGGTCGATATTTCGTGGTCCGACGGCACGACCAGGACCAGGCTGTCGCCGAATTCGGACAGGGTGCGCAGCGTTGCCAGTGCAATCGCGGCCGCGGTGTTGCGCCCCGTGGGCTCGAACAATGGACCACCGCCGGCGAGATCGAGGCCGGCCAGGTCGGCATGGACACGATCGGCATGGCGCTCGGAGGCGATCAGGAAGATCGGCGTTTCACCGGCCGACCTTGCCGTCAGCCGGCGCAAGGTCTTGGCCAGCATGGAGCCATCGCCGGAAAAATCGTGAAACTGCTTGGGATTGTCCTCGCGCGACAGCGGCCAGAGCCGCGAACCAACGCCGCCGCTCATGACAAAACTGACGATCCGTTCGGTCATTGGGGGTCTCGCTCAGAAGCCAGTTGATGGCCCGGTTGCTAGCACACAAGCTTTAAGCGGTGTTAGTCCGATTGGGAACGCGGTGGATGCCAGCCATGCTCGTGGCGAAAGCTGATGAAATGCGACAGAAGGGATGCCATTGCCGCTTGCACGAACGAAGTGTGGCGGCTATAAGCCCGCGGTCTGGTCACGGAGTGTAGCGCAGCCTGGTAGCGCACCTCGTTCGGGACGAGGGGGTCGCAGGTTCAAATCCTGCCACTCCGACCAGAAATAACAATGACTTAGGCATCCCGAAGATTGCCTACCCCACAGAAAAACTGCAAAGGCATCTAGGCCGCTGATGCAGACGAACAGACGGAAGCCGAACGACCGCTTTCGGAGAACGCATCGCCATCTGGAAGGGCCGAAATTGGAAGCAAGCTGCCGTTCAAAAGGTAGCACGCTTGGAAGTTCGTGCCGACGCGCTATCTGGCGCATGTGCCAGAAGTCGCTGCCTTCAAAGCTATCCAAAAACCGAATCTAGTGTCCCACTTTGTCCATAGGCAACCGCAATTTGGGCTGACACGCGACGGAGAAAGTTCGAAAAGCTTCCAGGAACCCCAGGCGATTTGGCCGTATCGAACTGCCACCACGTCGTGGAATGGCAGGCGGCAAGGCTTGGTTGACTGATTGTCGCCGCCGGCAAATCTTGACCAGAAGGCGCTATTGCCGGCGTGTTTTGGTCCGCGAATCGTTCAAGGCACTGGAAATGAGCCAATCACAGATCCCAGCAGCACGGCCCGGATGGCTGCCGGACGCGTGGCTCCGCAACGCACGGCTGGTGTCCGGCCTTGTGCTGATGGCGTTCGTGACGCTGCATTTCCTGAACCATGCGTTGCTCCTGATCTCGCTTGAAGCAGCGGATAAGGGGCGCGCGGTGTTCCTGCTGATCTGGCGCAACCCGGCCGGGACGCTGCTCCTCTACGGCGCGGTCGCCACGCATCTCGTTCTGTCGCTGCTGGCGCTCTACCAACGCCGCACGCTGGTTATGCCGATGCGAGAGTGGGCACAGATACTGCTCGGCCTCGCCATCCCGCTTCTGATTGCCGAGCACGTGGTCGGCACGCGTGCCATGCACGCCCTCTATGAGGCCAACGACACTTACGAGTTTGTGGTGCGCTCGCTATGGATCCTGACACCGCAGGTCGGGGTGCGGCAGGCGATCGCGGTGGTCGTCATCTGGGCACATGGCTGCCTCGGCCTCTACTTCTGGCTGCGATATCGTCGGTGGTATGCGCGCACCGCCTCGGCCCTGCTGGTCCTGGCGGTGCTGGTTCCGGTGCTGGCGCTGCTCGGTTTCGCTAGCGCCGGAAAGGAGGTCTCGGCGATGGGACCGCCTCAGTCGCAGCCCATCGAGCCAGCCCTTTTCGACCGGGCGTTGGCGACCAAGGAGCGCATGGACAGCAGCATCTATGCCGGCTTTGCGGGACTGATCGTCCTGGTGCTGGCGGCGCGCATCGTTCGCGACCGCATCGAGCGACGCAACCTGATCGAGGTGCGCTATGCCGGCGGGCGCAAGGTGCGCATTCCCCGCGGCTACAGCGTGCTCGATGCCAGCCGGCTGGGCGGCATCGCGCATTATGCCGTGTGCGGCGGGCGCGGACGCTGCTCGACCTGCCGCATCCGGGTGCTCGACGGCCTGGCCGAGCAACCGGAGCCCGGTCCGATCGAAGCGGCGACCCTGCGCCGCATCGCGGCGGACGGCGATGTGCGGCTCGCCTGCCAACTCAGGCCGCGCCGCGATCTTCGCGTCGCGCCGCTGCTGTCGCCACCGGTCACGGCGGAGAGCCCATTCGCCGCAACCGCCGGCGATCCAGGCCACGAGAAGGTCGTGGCCGTGATGTTCTGCGACATGCGCGGCTTCACGGCGATGGCCGACCAGCGCCTGCCGTTCGACGTAGTCTTCCTACTCAACCGCTATTTCGGCGTGATCGGCCGAGCCGTCGAAAGCTCAGGCGGCCGCGTCGACAAGTTCGTCGGCGATGGCGCCATGGCGCTGTTCGGGCTGGAGACGACGCCCGGCGAGGCATGCCGCAACGCACTTTCTGCCGCCAGCGCCATCGTCGAAGGGGTTCGCGCCCTCAGCGACGACCTTGCCGAGGAACTGCGCGCCACCATCAAGGTCGCGATCGGCATCCATGTCGGCCAGGCGATCGTCGGCTCGATGGGCTACGGCGCGGTCATGAACGTGACCGCGATCGGCGACACTATCAACGTCGGCAGCCGGCTGGAGGCCGCAGCGAAGGAATTCGAGGCGGAGATCGTTGTCTCCGAAGCGGCGGTGCGGCTTTCGGGCATGGACCTACCCGGCGCGGAGGCGCGCGAGATCGACATCCGCGGCCGCGCGCGCCCTCTCGGCGTGCTGGTCGTGCCGCGCGGCGCGGCGGTGCCGATCGCCTTGCCGGCAAAATGAGATAAGGCCGACTCGAAATGCCCGCCTAGCACACTCCCTACGATGCCGGAGGTCAGTCGGCGCGAGCCGGATCGAGCGTCATCTGCTAGAGTTCGTTGTCGCGCGATTCATCAGGCGGATAGTGCCCTTCGCGCCAAAGGGTGGCGCGTCGGATCCGGCTTCGCCAGCGCAAGCCCGTCAACCTGGAGGCGGCGCAGGCCGTCAAGCAGGTCGGGAAGGCCAAGGCGGCTTTCTCCGAGCTGTTCGCAGAAGCCAGCAAGGGTCCCGCCAACTAGAGTTCTCTTTTCACGGACACCCCTCCGTTTCGGCGATGTCCGGAGGGAAGGCCAGACAGACCAAGGGAGAGGTCCGCCCTGTTTCATTTTCGGGTCCATCTTCTGGCCGACAAACAGGCTCCGCAAGAACGGTAGGCATTCCCGAATGAAAGAACCACCACAAACCGCGTGCGGTTGCGATAGCGTGAAGGATGGGGCTCGGGTCGCAAGAGCCGAGGTGAGTTCTATCAACGTTCCGGTCGGCGCCATGGCCGGCCTTCATCACAGACTCTGAATCGCCTTGGATAGCGCCACACGAACATCCATCACGGAGGGGTCCGAAGCGGCGACTGAGGGCAACGGATCTACCGCGAGGACCTTGACCGCGTTGTCACCATTTTCCGACAGCAGCACGTTACACCAGACAGATGTAGCCACTCCGTTTCTTCCTTCAAACATAACATCGGGATTGGATACGCCCAGCACCCGAAAGCCGCCCGTTCTGGAGCCGTCCTGGGCACGTTTCTGACTTCTCATTCCAACGGACTGAACCACTTTGAAACCGTGATTGGCCAATTTCTCGCTGACATAAGGGACGGCTTTGGCAAGCGACATGCGTAGCATCTTGCTGATACCATTGGACATAAGTTGGTGCGCTCCCGTGCCAATTTGGCCGATTTCGCACGCAAGCGACTGGTTCAGCATTGATCTGGCGCAATCGTGTCCTGCTGAAGTAAGACGCAAGGAGACTAAGCGTTGACAAGCGCCCGAGCGCATAAGCCTTGGGCTCAAGCCACGTAACGCCTCTCGGCCGGGTCGTCAGGATATGCCGCCTTCACGTCCAGGAACTCCTCGGATGCGGCCTGCAGCGCCCGGACGCATTCCGGATCGAACTGCGCTCCAGATTGCTCCCTGATATAGGCAAACGCCCGATCGACAGGCCAAGCATCCTTGTAGGTCCGGTCAGAGGTAAGGGCATCGAAAACATCGGCGACGGCGGCAATGCGTCCGACCAGCGGAATGGACTCGCCCCTCAATCCGTTTGGATATCCCGTCCCGTCCCAGCGCTCGTGATGGGTTTCAGCAATCTTCGCGGCGAGTTGAAGCAGTGCGCATGTCGATCCTGCAAGGATAGCGCCACCGATCCGCGTGTGCTCGTTCATTCGCAGTTTTTCAGCGGCACTGAGTTGTTCCTGCTTGAGCAGGATGGAATCGGAAATACCGACCTTGCCGATGTCGTGCATCGGCGCCGCAAGCAGGATGTCGCGGCATTGGTCGGCGGAGAAGCCGAGATGCCTGGCCAGGACCGAACTGTAGTGCGCCATCCTGATCGTGTGCATTGCGGTTTCCCGGTCTTTGTAACCGGCGGCGAGCGTCAGGCGCCGGATGATTTCTTCCTCGCGCTCGCGCAACTCCTGCGTGGCCTTGTCCACTTCAACCTTCAGCCACTCCGCCCGATGAACGAGGTCTCTTTGCGCTTCACACAACCGGACCAGGTTCCTCATACGAGCCTTGAACTCCACTGGCTCGACGGGTTTGTGCAGAAACTCGGTAGCGCCGGCATGAATCGCATCGATGCGCGTGCCGGCGTCGCCATCGGCCGTCACCATCACGAACGGCGTATCGGCAAAGCGGCGCTCGGAGCGGATGCGCTCGATGAGTTCGATACCGTCGATGCCCGGCATCTGATAGTCGACGATGCCGAGATCGAACGCTATCGTGGGTAAGTCGCGCAGCACGTCAACCGGCGCCGAATAGCTGATAGCCACACAATTCGGGATTTGGCCGACCAGCATTTCCATCAGCATCCGGCTGGTCCGGTTGTCTTCCACGATCAATATTCTGATGGCTCCGTCCATTACCTAGGCGGCCCTCTTCTCGCTGCGGTCGATACGAGCCATTTCGCGCTCGATATTCCTCGTCAGTTCGACGTCGAGGGGATGCGCGCGTCCCTCCTCCACCATCGCTGCGAGCGACGCCAGCCCGATGTTCGCCGCGGCGCCCTTGAGCGAATGCAGGGTCCTGTCCGCGAGCGTCCGATCGCTGGTCGACATTGCGCGATGCAAGTCGCACAGCAGCGCCGCGGAGTCTTCCAGGAACGAATCCATCAGACGATGGAAGGCGTCCTTTCCAAGAATCTCGATCAATTCCTGGGTGCGTAGCTGTTCGCAAGCGTCGCCCTGGTGGGATTCGTCATCGCGCAGGCGCGCAGGATGGGTTGCCGTCCTGACGGCGTCTCCTGCAAGGCCGGCCAACAGATCCTCGAGCCTCGCCACGGTAATCGGCTTGGCCTCAAACCCGTTCATGCCGGCCGCGATGCAGCGCCTACGATCTTCATCGGACGCATTCGCGGTCATGGCAATGATAGGCACGCCGTCGCCCGCCGCCCTGATGGCCCGGGTGGCTTCGATGCCATCCATGATGGGCATCTGCATGTCCATCAGGATCAGGCTGAACATGCCTTCGGATGCAAGCCGCACCCCTTCACGGCCATCCGCAGCGAAGGTGACATGTTGCCCCAACAGTTCGAGGAATTGCTGTGCCACCTCGCGGTTTATCGGATTGTCCTCAACCACCAGGATGTCGAACGATGGCAGCACAACAGCCTGTGTTTTCGGGACATCCGGTGCATCGCTGCGCTGAGCCGGCACCTCGAACCAGAAGCAGCTCCCGACTCCTGGGGCGCTGTCGACACCGATCGTGCCGCCGAGCCCCTCGACCACTTTCTTGCAGATGGCGAGGCCGAGGCCGGTGCCCCCGAAGCGCCGGCTGATCGTGCCATCGACCTGGCTGAAAGGCATGAACAGGCGATGGCGTGATTCTAGCGGAATGCCAATGCCCGTATCCGACACCTGGAAGCGCAACCATGTCCCGTCTCGACTCTCGGCCATGCTGAGCCGTATCAGCCCATTCTCGGTGAATTTGACGGCGTTGCTCAACAGGTTGAGCAGCACGCGCCGCAGGCGCGTCGGGTCGCCGACATACCATCCTGACTGGGCCACGCAACCGTTCGATATCTCGATACGGTCGCGCTGCTCTCCCGCCCTGCCCTCCATGACGTTGGCTACGTCCCGCAGCATTGCGGGCGCATCGAAGGGAACCGTCTCGGCAGCGAGGTCGCCGTGCTCGATCTTGGCGAAGTCGAGTATCTCGTTGATGACTTCCAGCAACGCCTCGCCCGAAGTGTTGATGACGCGGACGCTCTCACGGTCTCGAGCGGCAAGTTGAGAACGGGAAAGCAGTTCAGACATGCCAAGGATGGCGTTCAGCGGTGTTCGAATTTCATGCCCGATGGTGGCCATGAATTCTGATTTGGCGCGGTTGCCGATCTCTGCCGCTCGATAGGCAGTCGACAGTTCGTCGGCCGTTGTCTCGAGTTGTCGGCTCGTCAACTGGACGATACGCAGTTGCCGCATGAGGTTGAGGATCAGGAGCGCAATCGAGCAGCCAAGCGCCATGACGACGGTTGCGGAAAGCTGCTGCAGCCGCATGACCTCGTCGCGTGCGTCGGCGCGCGCGGCCGAAACCGAGGCATTGGTGTAGCTGAGCAGCGACTCGGTGATTTTCAGCAGGCCGCCAAGCGTTTCCGAGGCGTTGACCAGAGTGGTAGGATCAACCATTTCGTCAGCGGCGATGCGGTCGAAGACCGGCTCAAGGCCAACGACGATGTCGCGCACTTGGCTGCGCACGCCGCGAAAGGTCTCACTGGCTTCAAAGAACGAAGCATATTTGGCGTTGTCGAGGATCGAGAGCCGCGAATAGAGGATATCATAGCGCAGGTTGAGCGCCCGGACCTCATCTGCGCCGACGCTGCTCTTGCCAGCCAGCTTCTCCGTCGCCTGCGCGAGTGTTCGGCTTTCACGGTCGAGCTGATAGACAGCCCACAAGGCGTCCTCGCGAATGCCATCCTGCAGCGTGTTTTGCCGGGCTGCCAGGTGAGCGAAGGCACCCCCCAATGCAACCATGAGCCCGACTGACACCACGATCAGATAGCGGGTCGCCTTACCCGCCGTGCGAACCGCCTCGCGACTTTCGATCAGTTCGGGTTTCAATCGACGACCTCGATTTCCTTGATCTGCCAAACCGAGCGCGAGAAGTATTTCTCATTGTAGAGTTCGTGGTTCCTGTCGAAAGGGTAGATCATGAACAGCGGACCCTTGTCGCGAACCGACATTGGCTTTCCATTCATCTTGAGGGCGAGGATGGTCTCGTAGTCGGTGGCGTCCGTCATCGGAACGTCGGCAGAATAGTCGTTGAGGGCTTTGATCCTCAGTGTTTTGCCGTGAGCGCCTGCTGCCTCGAGAACTGCTTGCAGGTAGGGACCGTCGAACTCCGTGGCGCCGTCCGTCCATGGCGTGTCCATGATCGCCTGCCGACCGGCGAGCGCCTGTAGCATCGCCAGGTCGAAGGTCGCTGCATTTGCAGTGTTGGTGTTTTGTATATCGCCGGTAATCGTAAGAATGACCGCGCCCTTCGGCGCCTCCAGGGATGCACACATCGCACTGGACACCGGCAGTGCGCCAAGCAACGCAGCCGCAATCAGGAATTTCATCGAATTGTCTTTCGGTTGCCGGCGCTGGTCGCGGCAGCAGGCACGAGATGCGACGGTGGCGTCGCTATGGTGCAATGAAATTGCAACCGCCGGCCTCAAACCGGCACGGACGGGCGGCATCATGCCTTCGCCTTGTGGCGATCGTCCGAGGTAATAACTTGGTCTTACTGGTGACAGATTTCGATTCGGTAAAAGCTATTTGAGGGATTGTGCATATCGTCAAATTGTGGCTGGCAGCCGCGCAGACCTGTCTGGATTGATTTCGCGCAAGGTGAGTTGCGGTTGCGACGCTAAGCTTCGGGCATGCTCGTGAACCTGCTTGTCGGCACAATCGCCATTAGTCTGACGGTCCTTGTTCACACCTTTGGCCTCATCGCAGTCACCCATGCGATGACCCATATGGTTGCGCATTTCCGGATGCATGGCCGCCGTAGCCGCATTGTCGCAATGATCAGCGTGGTAATGGGGCTCTTCGCCGTCATGACCGCCGAGGTCTGGCTCTGGGCAGGCCTATACAGGTTGCTGGAGATTTTCGACGACTTCGAAACCGCGCTCTACTTCTCGACCATTACGTTTTCGACAGTCGGCTACGGCGACATCGTGCCGGCCCATGCGTGGCGTATCCTGGCGGCGCTCGAGGGCGTGAACGGGTTCCTGCTCATCGGCTGGTCGACCGCCTATTTGATCGCGGCCGGCACCCGCATCGGCCCATTCAAGGCTGGCGAACACTTCTGACCGGGCCGACGCTCAAACCGCCGCTGAATGCCTGGCTTTGCCGACTTCGAGATATTTGTCGAACTTCGCCGCGACGCTTCTGACAAAGGGGCGGTTTTCCGCCGGCACGACGAAGCGGTCACCATCAAGTTCAAGCAACCCCTCGGGGTCACGAAGCGCGGTGGAGCTTGCCTTGAGCAGAAGTCTTTGGCCGGCCTCGCCAAAGCGCTCCACCAACTCGATCGCCGAGAAGGCGAAGTCGCACATCAGCCTCTCGATGATCCAGCCGCGAACGCGGTCGTCTTGGGAAAGCGCGATACCGCGGACAGCCGCCAGCCCACCGTCCGAGACCATGCGTCCGTATTCCGCAGTCGACGGCATGTTCTGCGCGTAGCCTTGGCGAAATTGACTGATTGATGAGGGGCCGAGGCCGATCAGTGTTTCGCAGCGATCCTCGGTATAGCCTTGGAAATTGCGGCGCAAGCAGCCGGTTCGGGCCGCGACGGCCAACGCATCGTTGGGCTTGGCGAAATGGTCGAAGCCGACAGCTTCATATCCCGCGTTCAGCATAAGACAAGCGGCCAGTTGCGATTGAGCAAACCGCTCTGCCGGACCCGGCAACCATGCCTCGTCGATCATCGTCTGATGTTTCTTGAACCACGGCACATGCGCGTAGCCAAACAATGCCACCCGATCCGGTTCCAGGGTCAACGCCTGCGCGACCGTAGAGGAGACGCTCTCACTGGTCTGATGTGGCAAGCCATAGAGCAGGTCCAGATTGACCGATGCGACGCCGCGCGCGCGAACCCCGTCCACGACCGCCTTGGTTTGCAGAAAGCTCTGCTCGCGGTTGATCGCCTTCTGTACCTTCGGGTCAAAATCCTGGACGCCTAGGCTCGCCCGGGTCATGCCGATCTCGGCAAGAGCGTCGAGGCGGGCGTCATCCATATCGTTGGGATCGATTTCGACGCTGATCTTGGCGTCGGGAAGGAAGGCAAAGCTGTTGCGCAGAATAGTTCCCAGCGCCACCAAATCCTCCGGTTTGAGCATCGTCGGTGAACCACCGCCGAAATGCATGGCACGCACCTTGGCCTTATCTCGGACGAGACCGGCGACGGTTGCGATCTCGGCATGCAGTGACCGCAGATATTTGGTCACCGGCTCGTAGTGGCGTGTCTGCTTGGTATGGCAGGCACAGAACCAGCAGAGCCTGTCGCAGTAGGGGATATGCAGATAGAGCGAGATCTCGTCATCCTCGCCGAGCGCCTGCAGCCAGTCGCGGCAAACTGCACCGTCGACACCGGCATGAAAATGCGGCGCCGTTGGGTAGCTGGTATAACGCGGCACGTTCTCACCAAGTCTGGCAACTAAATCTGGCCGCATCTCGCAATCAACTCCGGGCTGTGTCGCGCGACATTGCTCACAAGGGGCAATAGCCGCCTTGATTTCGGTCAATGCTCATCGGCTGCGGACAAACTGCCGCAAGGGTTTTCTTGGACCGATGCTGTATCCTGCCGGCACCTTTGGTTCCTTGGACGACTACGATGACAGTGCGTCAGGATGTACACAGCGCCGGCATTCCCGTGCTTTGCCAGTCATGCGAAGCGCGGCACCATGGCGTTTGCGGCGCACTCGATCCGGACCAACTGGTGGGCCTCGCCAAGACCTCGTCAAAGCATACGGTTGAACCGGGCGTGGAATTGATTGGCGACGCCGAGACCGTCGACAGCTATTCGAATGTGCTTTCCGGCGTGGTCAAGCTCACAAAAAGCCTCTCGGACGGACGCCAGCAGATTGTCGGGCTTCAATTTGCTCCCGATTTTCTGGGCCGGCCCTTCAAGGTGGAAAGCGCGATCAACGCAGAAGCCGCCACTGCAGTCTCCCTGTGCTCGTTTCCAAAGGCCGCCATCGAACGGATGATGAAGGAATCGCCGGGCCTCGAGCACCGCCTTTTCAAGCAGACGCTGAAAGAACTCGACGACGCTCGCGACTGGATGGTGACGCTGGGCCGCAAGAATGCTTCGGAAAAGGTGGCGAGCTTTCTTCTGATGATCGCCAGGAACATCGACCCCGCGCTTGACCCGGCCGCCCAGTCGACAAGTTTCGACCTGCCATTGACCCGCGCCGACATCGCCGATTTTCTCGGTCTGACGATCGAGACAATCAGCCGCCAGTTAACCAGGCTGCGATCAGATGGCGTGATCCGGATCGAGAACAATCGGCATGTCACAGTCGGCAGCCTGAACCGGCTGCAGCGCCGCTCCGGCGCCTAGATTCAATCGACGATCCCGATCATCGGCAGGACATGCTCGCGCTCGAAGGCGATATGCCGGCGCAAGCTTTCGAAGAAGCCGCGCAGCATGAACCCGACGGCCTCGGCATTATCGATCGTCTTGCCGTGGCCGATCGCCAGCAAAATCTCGGTTACCTCACCGGCAAAGCATTCGTCCTCGACATGCTCGGCGCGCAACCGCCGGGCTGAATCAAGGTTGGCTTCGCTGCTGGCCAACGCGGTCTCGTAGGCCGGAAAGATGACTGTCTCTTCATATCGATGACTGTCGCGCAATAGCGGAACGATTGCGTTTGCCGCAGTCAGGCATGCCAAAGCATCGACCTTGGGCAGGGTATCCGCGATGCTTTCTAGGGCGTCGCAGAGCTGCAGCTTTTCCATATGCGCACGTCTCATCACCGCGGATGACGCCACCTGCATGCCGGGTCGACCTGCCCTCATTGTGCTGTTGCTGGCCGTCTGAAACGGCAACGACCCTCGTCCCTGCTCCGAGTTCAAAGGCAACCTCCTGGTCGTTTGCAGAACCAAGGCTGCCCAATTCAAAATCAAATGGCTTTGACATGGATCAAGGCGGCGACAACGTGACTGCTGAATTGCTGTCCCCGCGGATTGACGTCCGCACATCGGAGTCGACGTCGGGGACAAGTCATGAAGTTCGGCACGCACATCTTCGCTTTGAGCCTGTTCGCCTTTGCGGCTTTTGTAGCTGCCGGCTTCGGCGTGGACGAGCCCTTTCGCCAGCACATGTGGGTGCTGTTCATCGTGCTGCTGGGTTTCACAGCTGTTCTCCTACGCAACACGAGTTTCGCGCCGGCAGTCGCGGTCGATCCGTCAGCCTATATGGATGGTCCCATCCGCTACGGGGCCATCGCCACGATGTTCTGGGGTGTCGTCGGCATGCTGGTCGGCGTGGTCATCGCCCTACAGCTTGCCTATCCCGATCTCAACATCCAGCCCTGGTTCAATTTCGGCCGCTTGCGGCCCCTGCACACGTCAGGCGTCGTCTTCGCATTCGGCGGGAATGCCCTTCTCTGCACATCAATGTATGTCGTGCAGCGCACCTGCCGCGCTCGCCTGTTCGGTGGTGATCTCGCCTGGTTCGTCTTCTGGGGCTACCAGCTCTTTATCGTCATGGCGGCGACCGGCTATCTGCTCGGCATCACCGAGAGCCGCGAATACGCCGAACCTGAATGGTATGTCGACATCTGGCTGACCATCGTCTGGGTCGCCTATCTCATCCTGTTCCTTGGCACGATCCTGAAGCGCAAGGAGCCGCATATCTACGTCGCCAACTGGTTCTACCTGTCCTTCATCATCACCGTGGCGATGCTGCATGTGGTCAACAACCTGTCGATGCCGGTTTCACTTCTCGGCTCGAAGAGCTACTCCGCCTTCTCCGGCGTCCAGGACGCGCTGATACAGTGGTGGTACGGCCACAACGCGGTCGGCTTCTTCCTCACCGCCGGCTTCCTCGGCATGATGTATTACTTCGTGCCTAAGCAGGCGAACCGGCCGGTCTACTCCTACCGCCTCTCCATCATTCACTTCTGGGCGCTGATCTTCCTCTATATCTGGGCAGGCCCACACCATCTCCACTACACCGCCCTGCCCGACTGGGCGCAGACGCTCGGCATGGTGTTCTCGATCATGCTGTGGATGCCGTCATGGGGCGGCATGATCAACGGGCTGATGACACTGTCCGGTGCTTGGGACAAGCTGCGCACCGATCCGATCATCCGCATGATGGTGATGGCCATCGCCTTCTACGGCATGTCGACCTTCGAAGGTCCGATGATGTCGATCAAAACGGTCAATTCGCTGTCGCATTACACCGACTGGACGATCGGACACGTGCACTCCGGCGCGCTCGGCTGGGTTGGCATGATCTCGTTTGGCGCGATCTACTATATGGCGCCGAAGCTGTGGAACCGCGAACGGCTTTATTCGCTGCGGCTTGTCACCTGGCACTTCTGGCTGGCTACGCTCGGCATCGTCGTCTACGCCGCCGTGATGTGGGTGTCCGGCATCATGCAGGGCCTGATGTGGCGCGAATACGACGAGCAGGGCTTCCTGGTTTATTCCTTCGCTGAGACCGTCGCCGCCATGCATCCCTACTACGTCATGCGCGCCATCGGCGGAGCGATGTACCTCTCCGGCACCCTGATCATGGCCTGGAACATCGCCATGACGATCCTCGGCCACCAGCGCGAGGAGGAGCCGATGCCGGGCTCTGTTCCCGCCCTCCAGCCTGCACAGTAAGGAGCCAACAATGGGCTTGATGGAAAGACACGCGATCATCGAGAAGAACGCCACGCTTCTTCTCGTTGGCTCCCTTCTGGTAGTGACGGTCGGCGGCATCGTCGAGATCGCACCACTCTTCTATCTCGACAACACGATCGAGAAGGTCGAGGGCATGCGGCCCTACTCGCCGCTCGAACTCGCCGGCCGCAACATCTATGTGCGCGAGGGCTGCTACCTCTGCCACAGCCAGATGATCAGGCCGTTCCGCGACGAGGTCGAGCGCTACGGTCACTACAGCCTGGCGGCCGAGTCGATGTACGACCACCCTTTCCAGTGGGGATCGAAGCGAACCGGGCCGGACCTAGCCCGGGTCGGCGACCGCTACTCGAATATATGGCATGTTCAGCACCTTACGGATCCGCGTTCGGTGGTGCCGGAATCGATCATGCCGAGCTACGCGTTCCTGAAGGACGCACCGATCGAGGTGAAGGATTTCTCGACCCATCTAGTCGCCAACAGGCGGGTCGGCGTCCCCTACAACGATGACATGATCGCGCACGCCAATGCCGACCTCATGGCGCAGGCCGATCCCAACGCAGACACATCCGGCCTCGAAGCACGCTATCCGAAGGCGAAGGTCGGCGACTTCGACGGCAACCCGCAAAAGGTCACCGAAATGGATGCCCTCGTCGCCTATCTCCAGATGCTCGGCACGCTGGTTGACTTCAAGAACTACGACGATGCCGCGGGCTACCGCTGAGGAGTTCTATCCATGGAATACAATTTGATGCGGGAATTTGCCGACAGCTGGGGTCTGGTAGGCATGGCGCTTTTCTTTGTCGGGGCAATTGTCTTCGCCCTTCGTCCCGGCAGCCGCAAGCTGGCCGACGAGGCAGCCCGGATCCCCCTTGAGGATGACTGATCATGAGCAACGAGCATATCGACGAGGTCTCCGGCATCTCGACGACCGGTCACGAATGGGATGGCATCAGGGAACTAAACAACCCTCTGCCGCGCTGGTGGGTGTGGACGTTCTACATCACCATTGTCTGGGCGATCGGCTACACCATCGCCTATCCGGCATGGCCGCTGCTGCACTCGGCGACGAAGGGTGTACTCGGCTACTCCAGCCGTAACGACGTGGGGAACGAGCTGGCCGCGGCCGAGGTCGCCAAAGGCAAGTATGTCTCGGCAATTCAAGCGAAAACCGTTTCCGAGATCACCGCCGATGACGCATTGCGCGAATTCGCCCTCGCCGCCGGCGGCGCCGCGTTCAAGGTCAATTGCGTGCAATGCCACGGCTCCGGCGCCCAAGGTTCCAAAGGCTTTCCCAACCTGAACGACGATGACTGGTTGTGGGGCGGCAAGGCCGAGCAGATCCAGCAGACCATCACGCATGGCATCCGCTTCGTGTCGGACCCGGAGACGCGCACCTCGGAAATGCCGGCCTTTGGCGACATCATTACCGCCGATCAGATACGCCAGGTCAGCGCCTATGTGGCGAGCCTGTCCGGCAAGGTCCAGGATACAAGCCTGATCGAACCCGGCGCCAAGGTCTTTGCTGAGAATTGCGTGGCCTGTCACGGCGACAAGGCAAAGGGCAACAGGGAGTTCGGCGCCCCCGATCTGACCGATGCGATCTGGCTCTACGGGTCCGGCGAGACGGCAATCGCCACCCAGGTCCGCGCACCGAAACACGGCGTGATGCCGGCTTGGGGCGGCCGTCTCGGCGAGACCAAGGTCAAGGAACTTGCGGTTTACGTGCATTCGCTTGGCGGTGGAGAATAGCAACGGGGGTCTATTCTCTGGCCCTCACCGTGCAAGCGACGAGGCCCGGCATGCCGGGCCTCGATCTTTTTGCGGCATGCGGAGATTGACCTGCATCAACGCGGCGCAGCCCTGTCGGCGGCAAAGTCGGGATGACGCTGCGTTTCGCGCACTCGCCTGCGATCAATCAAGGCGGTTGCCCGGCGAAATCACAAGCTGTGCGACGGGAGACACTGGTGCTGGACCATACACAAGTAGAGCGGCTTGAAGCCGAGGCCGTCAACTCCGCCAGAGTGCGCCAGCCAATGTATGCCGCGCGCAAGAAGATCTTTCCAAAGCGCGCCTCGGGCAATTTTCGCCAGTTCAAATGGATCGTGATGGCGATCACGCTCGGCATTTACTATCTGACGCCATGGTTGAGGTGGGATCGAGGCCCATTTGCCCCCGATCAGGCGGTACTTCTCGATCTCGCCAACCGACGCTTCTATTTCTTCTTCATCGAGATCTGGCCGCAGGAATTCTACTATGTGGCTGGTCTTCTGGTCATGGCCGGCGTTGGACTCTTTCTGATTACGTCGACCGTCGGCCGCGCCTGGTGCGGGTATACCTGCCCGCAGACCGTATGGGTCGATCTGTTCCTGGTCGTCGAGCGCGCGATCGAGGGCGACCGCAACGCCCGTATGAAGCTCGATGCGGGTCCCTGGACCGCCCGCAAGCTCGTGCTGCGTGTATCAAAGCACACGATCTGGCTTGTCATAGGCGCGGCGACCGGTGGCGCCTGGATCTTCTATTTCGCCGATGCGCCGACGCTCGCCGGCGAACTGTTCACTGGCACCGCCGCGCCCGTCGCCTACATCACCGTCGCCGTGTTGACGGCGACGACCTATACGTTCGGCGGGCTGATGCGCGAGCAAGTCTGCACCTACATGTGCCCATGGCCGCGTATTCAGGCAGCCATGCTCGACGAGAACTCGCTCACCGTCACCTACAACGACTGGCGCGGCGAACCACGTTCGCGTCACGCCAAGAAGGTCGTGGCAGCAGGTCAGTCCGTCGGCGACTGCGTCGACTGCAATGCCTGCGTCGCTGTCTGTCCGATGGGGATCGACATTCGCGACGGCCAACAGCTCGAATGCATCACCTGCGCGCTTTGCATCGACGCCTGCGACGGCGTCATGAACAAACTCGGCCGGGAGCACGGGCTGATCTCCTACGCGACGCTCTCCGACTACAACGCCAACATGATGCTGGCGACCGCGGGTGGCGCCAGTTCGGTCAATCCGTCGCTGGTCAGGACGGCTGATGGCCCTTTCTCCGACAAGGTGGCCCATTTCCATATCCGCAAGATCTTTCGGCCCCGCACCTACCTCTACATGGCAATGTGGTCGCTGATCGGGCTGGGCTTGCTCTTTTCGCTGCTGACGCGCGACCGGCTCGAGGTCAACGTTCTGCATGACCGCAATCCCCAGTTCGTCAAATTGTCCGACGGTTCGATCCGCAATGGCTACACCGTCAAGCTGCTCAACATGATCCCCGAGCCGCGGACCATTGTTGTCACCATGCAAGGCTTGCAAGGGGGCGAAATGAGCGTGGTCGGCGAAGACATAAAGGCAGGCCGCTCCTTCGCCATCCCGGTCGAGCCCGATCGCCTGAAAATGCTCAAGGTCTTCGTACGGCAGCCGGCGGATCAGATCCAGGGCGCGGCGCGGACATTCAAGTTCCGGGTCGAGGACAGGGCGAGCTTCGAGTCGGACGAATACACCGCCACCTTCAACGCACCGGAGACTACCAGATGACCGCCAAGGCACAAAAGCCCCGCGAGTTTACCGGCAAGCACATGCTGGCGGTCATCCTTGCCTTTTTCGGTGTGGTCATCGCGGTCAATCTGACCATGGCGACACTCGCCAACACAAGCTGGACCGGCCTTGTCGTCGAGAACACCTACGTCGCGAGCCAGCAATTCAACAAAAAGGCCGAGGAAGGGCGCGCGCAGGCTGCCCTTGGCTGGACCGGGAAACTGACCATCGCATGGGGTGAGGTTCGCTATAGCCTCACCGATGCCGCAGGCAAGCCGGTTCCCCTGCATGGCGTCAAGGTGCTGTTTCGTCATCCGGCCTACGATAAAGAGGACAAGGCCGTCACGCTCGCCCTCGCTACAGGCCAGGAATTCGCCGCCCAGCACATGCCGAAGGACGGCGTCTGGATCGTCGAGGTGGACGCCGATGCCGGCCTCGCGAAGCCTTATCGCGAGGTCCGCAGGATCATGATTTCCCACGGAGCGCTGAAATGAGCTGTTGTGCACCGGGCGCCGAAATGGCGCTGGATCTGGAAAGCAGCATGTTGATCCTGCCATCAAGCCAGGAGATCAGATTGGCGAGCCGCTCGCTTGGAGCTGATCTGCGCCAAACCGATCTCTCGGTGCCTACGGTTCACTGCGCCGCCTGCATCCAGACGATCGAGACGGCGATGGGAAAACTCGACAATGTCGAAGGCGCGCGTGTCAACCTGTCGACGAAGCGGGTCGCGATCCGGTGGCGTGGGGCTCAGGTGCCACCCTTCGTCGCCGCGCTTGGCAGGCTGGGCTACGAGGCGCATTTGTTCGCCCCTGAGGTCGATGAGAAGGACAAGACACTTGCGGAACTGATCCGCGCCGTCGCTGTTGCCGGCTTCGCGGCCGCCAACATCATGTTGCTGTCGGTCTCGGTCTGGTCCGGAGCCGAAGGTGCGACCCGCGACCTGTTCCACTGGGTCTCGGCGCTGATCGCCATCCCAGCGCTGGCCTTCGCCGGCGGCATCTTCTTCCGCTCGGCCTGGAATGCATTGCGCCACGGTCGCATGAACATGGACGTGCCGATCGCGGTCGGGGTGTCGCTGGCCTACGCCATGAGCCTCTATGAAACGATCAATCATGGCGAACACGCCTATTTCGACGCGTCGGTGTCGCTGCTGTTTTTCCTGCTGATCGGCCGCACGCTGGACCACGTGATGCGCGAACGTGCCCGCACCGCCGTGAAAGGCCTGTCGCAGCTGGCCGCGCGTGGCGCCATGGTGCTGCGCGCAGACGGCGCACGGGACTATTTGCCGGTTGGCGAGATCGAGCCAGGGATGCAGTTGCTGATAGCAGCCGGTGAAAGAATCCCGGTTGACGGCAAGATCATTCAGGGAGCGTCGGACCTCGACTGTTCGCTGGTCTCTGGCGAGAGCACGCCGAAAAACGTGGCGTCAGGCGAAGCCGTGCAGGCTGGCGTGCTCAACCTTACCGGCCCGCTGACAATCGAGGCGACAGCCGCCGCAAAGGATTCGTTCCTGGCGGAAATGGTTCGGCTGATGGAAGCCGCCGAAGGCGGTCGTGCGCATTATCGCCGCGTAGCCGACCGCGTTTCGACACTCTACGCGCCCGTGGTTCATCTCACCGCCTTCGTGACGTTCCTCGGCTGGATGGCGGCGACCGGCGACTGGCACCGGGCGATGACGATCGCCATCGCCGTTCTCATCATCACGTGCCCGTGCGCGCTCGGTCTCGCCGTGCCGATCGTCCAGGTGGTCGCCGCGCGGCGCCTGTTCGAGAGCGGCATCATGGTCAAGGATGGTTCGGCAATGGAGCGCCTGGCGACGATCGATACAGCTGTGTTCGACAAGACCGGAACGCTCACGCTCGGCCAGCCCCGGCTGGTCAATTCGGGCTCAATCGATCCCGTCATGCTGGCAATCGCCGCAGACCTGGCCGCGCATTCGCGTCATCCATTTTCAAAGGCCATAGCCGGCTTCGCCATTCCTGGTTGGCAACACAAATTCGATGCCGTCACCGAGCACCCGGGATTTGGTATCGAAGCCACCGACGCCGGAAGCACATGGCGGCTGGGTCGACGTGGATGGGCTGGGTGGAAGGCTCGAACCGGTGGTGAAGGCAAACATGGCTACGGCGGAACGGTCCTGACGAAAAATGGGATGATTGTCGCGTCCTTCGTTTTCCAGGATGCATTGCGTGCCGACGCCTGCGCGACCATCGACCGATTGAAGCATGCAGGGATGTCGGTGGAAATGCTGTCGGGCGATACGGCGGCAGCCTGCGCCGAGGTTGCGCAAGGGCTGGGTGTTGATGACTTCGTTCCTTGCCTGCTGCCATCCGGCAAGGTCGAACGCATCGAGACCCTGGCGAAAAACGGACACAAGGTCCTGATGGTGGGCGACGGGCTCAACGACACGCCGGCGCTGCGCGCAGCGCATGTCTCGATCGCACCGGCCACGGCCGCCGACATTGGCCGCAACGCGGCGGACTTCGTCTTCCTGCGCGAAAGCCTTCTGGCCGTGCCTCTCGCACTGGACGTCTCGCGCAAGGCCGGGAGCCTGATCCGGCAGAACATCGCGATCGCAATCGTCTACAATGCTGTCGCCGTGCCGATCGCCATTCTCGGGCACGTCACGCCATTGATCGCGGCAATTGCCATGTCGGCGTCATCGCTGCTTGTCATCGGCAATGCAATGCGTTTGCGGAGTTCCGTGCCGGGTTCGCAGGTGAAAGAGGTTCGGCCCTCCAGACGATCCGACACCAACGAATTGGCGCGATCCTGATGACGACCCTCATCTACCTTATCCCTGTCGCCCTCTTCCTTGGCGCCCTAGGCCTGGGCGGGTTCCTATGGGCTTTGAGAAGCGGCCAGTACGAGGATCTCGATGGCGCGGCGGAGCGCATTCTCATCGACCGCGACGACGGCGCGGAGAATGCCACTCGTTCCAAGTGACTCAGATCAAAGCGCCGCGGGCAGGGATGTCCCATCGTCGTCCAATGAAAAATCAGGAGGGTGAGGATGCAAGCTGAAGCCATCATGACGAAGCCCGTCATCACGACGCATGCGAACGCGACGATCGCCGAAGCGGTCGAACTCATGCTTTCAAACAAAGTCAGCTGCCTTCCGGTAACGGACAGCGACGGTGCCCTGGTTGGCATTGTAAGCAAAAGCGACTTCTTGCGCCGGGAGGAACTTGGGACTCGGCGTGTGCGTCCGCGCTGGCTGGAGTTCGATCTTGGCCCGGGCACAACCGCCAACGACTATGTGCGTTCAAACGGACGGATCATCCATGAGGTGATGACCGCACACGTCATTTCGGCGCCCCCAGGCGCCTCTGTTGCACACATTGTCAACTTGATGATGCAACACCGCATCAACAATGTGCCTATTGTCGATCGGGAGAGGGTCGTCGGCATCATCACGCGAACTGATTTGCTGCCTGTCCTGATCCGCGCAATGCCGAAAGCGGGCACAACGCCGCCCGATGACGACCTGATCCGCAGGGCCATACTTGCCGAACTGCAGGGGCAATCGTGGAGCGGAGGTGACGTGATTGATGTGAGGGTCAGCGACGGCGTCGTCGAACTGACGGGGGAGATTGTCGACGAGCGTCAACGGAAAGCTGCGATCGTTGCGGCGGAGAACATTGCCGGCTTCGGACAAGTCAAGGACGGCCTCTTCTTCCGCATAGATCCGTTCTCGGTGATGAAGGTTTCGTAGCTGCCAAAGCCGGGCCTACTGGGTTTGCTCTCCTCCCTAGATCCCTTGGCCTTTGAGACCGTCGGCGACTTCCTCGGCATATAGCGCCTGGCGCGCCGTCCAGGCAGAATGCGCCCAATTGAAACGGGCCGGATGAACCGCTGTGCTCGGTTCATCCGACTCGTACCTACCCGATTTGGCTGGCGGGCTTTGTTGTGAACGTCAGTTGGCGGGAACTTGGGTGAACAGATCCGCGAACACCGTTTTTGCCTTGCCAGAATGCTTGACCTCCTTCGCAGTATCGAGATTGACGGGCTTGCCGACAACGATCAGAGCTACCATGCCCATGCCGTAGTGGGGCGCGCATTTGACGCCATAGACGCCTTCCTTGGTCAGGGTAATGGTGATCTCCTCGCTAGGCTTTCCCTTGAAGGGCTCCGCACCGTCCGGAATCATGCCTTTGATCGACTCGGCATCGTGGGACTTGTCGGTCGGTACGAACTTTACGGTGTCGCCGGGTGCAGCCTTGATGAAGGCCGGCTGGAAGACCATGGAGCCCTTTTCGCCCTTGTTGAGCATTTGCACCACGTGTTCTTCCGCGCTTGCGCCGCCGGCGAGAGCGAAGAGGTAAATTGTGGCAGCGAGGATGGAGCGTTTCATCGATTTGTCCTTTGTTTCGTCTTCGCGGCATTGGCCGTTCCAACGCTGTTTAGCCTGATGTGACCGGAAACGATTTGCGCTGGCGCAGACTTGGAATGAGCAATCGATGCGAAACTGGTTCGATTCGGGCTGACAGCCAATTGTCAGGTCGTGCGTGAGATATTGCGTTTGAGGCGGGCCAACCGGATTCGCCGCAGGAACCAACCTGGAATGCAATTCCGATGAAACAGATTGCACTGTCGCTTTTCGTGATCGCCGCCTCCGGCGCCTATGTCTGGGATCAGGCCGGCAAGGATCCGGCAAACGATATGCTCGGCGAAGCGCTGCCGGCCGACACAGCGGATGCGCCTTCCGTGCAGCCAAAAGAGCCCGCAGCCGCTCCGAGTTCGCCGGTGCTTCGCACCTCCCCGGCGCTCCTCTATCCTCGGTTGAGAACAAGGTTCCAGATTGACCGGGAAACGACGGCTGGCATAGCAGTGCCCGCCGAACGGCCAAAGGATCCAGTCAAGCAGACAGTGGTTCCGGTGGCACCACAACCGTCGCCAACGCCGTCGGCTCAGCCAGTGGCTTCGGCTGCCGCCGATCCTACGCCAACAGCACCTTCCTTCGCCATAACTCCCGCCGCCTACATACCAGTCCCCCAGCCGAGGCCGGCATACCCAGAGACGCCAGCGCGTGTCTTCCAGGTGGGCATGAAGCTCGCGGCACATGGCTATGCCGATGGTGTCTACACCGGCCCCACGGCCGATGCCTACTACGGCATCATCCAGATTCAGGCCCTCGTACAGGGCGGGCAGCTGACGGCGCTGAAGGTGCTCAAATACCCATCCGACCGCCGCACCTCCGTCAACATCAACAGGCAGGCGCTGCCCATGCTGCGTGACGAAGCGATCAGCGCCCAAAGCGCCAATGTCGACATTATTTCGGGCGCGACGCTGACCAGCAGGGCTTTCATCCAGTCGCTGCGCGGCGCGCTGAAGAAGGCATCGTCGTAGGTCCATGCGCGACACCCGAATTTTGATGGGCATGCCCATGACGGTCGACATCGGCGGCGCGTCGGCCGGTGGGTTATCGACACGGTCTTCGGCTATTTCGATCATATCGACCGGCGCTTCAGCACATACCGGGCCGACAGTGAGATCGCAGCCGTCAACCGCGGCGACGTACCGGTCGCCGACTGGAGTGGTGAGATGATGGAAGTGCAAGCTCTCGCCAGACAGACGAAAGACGAGACGGATGGATACTTCGACATTCGCAAGCCCGACGGGTCGCTAGATCCTTCCGGCATCGTCAAGGGCTGGGCCATTCGCAATGCGGCCGGGATCGTGCAACGGGCCGGCATCAGCGATTTCTTCATCGAGGCGGGCGGGGACCCGAAGCATTCTTGGCGCGGCGGCATTCTCTTCATCGAGCAGACGCCTGGCCTGGAGGGGTATCTCGTCGACGCCAATGGCCGCGCCACGCCGACAACCGGGTTCGGAGCCCTTTGCCTGCCATGATCAAGACAATCGACCGATTTCTCGATCACCTGACCATGTACAGGCTGGTCCTCTACTATCTGATGGCGCTGGTCGGCGCGGCGTTCGTGCTCGGCTTCGTCAAGCTGGTGCCACATGATCCGATTGCGCTTGCCTTCACAACGGCGCTTGCGCTGGCCGCCTGCTGGATCACCAACAAGGTCTTTGCGCATGTCTTCGCAGTCCCGGCCAACAACGAGTCCGTCTACATCACCGCACTCATCCTGGCGCTTATCCTCGATCCGGTTGCGGTCACGGACATCAAGGGGATCGCGGCGGTGGCATTCGCGTCTGTCTGGGCGATTTCATCCAAATTCATTCTCGCCATCGGCCGGAAGCACCTTTTCAATCCGGCTGCGCTGGGCGTGGCGCTATCCGCGCTGCTGCTCGACCAACCAGCCACCTGGTGGGTTGGTGGCAATCTGCCGTTGCTTCCGCTCGTGCTCGTCGGCGGTATGCTTATCGTCCGGAAACTGCGCCGGCTTGACCTTGTCTCGACCTTCGCTGTCGTGGCGCTGGCGACCATTCTGGCAACCACGGACCCATTGCAATACTGGACCGCGCTCGCAGAGACGCTGAGTTCATCGCCGCTGCTGTTCTTTGCCTTCGTGATGCTGACCGAGCCGCTGACCGCTCCGACGATGCGTTGGCCGCGTATCGCCTTTGCCGCCATTGTCGGCTTTCTGTTTGCTCCCAACATCCATATCGGCTCGTTCTATTTCACGCCGGAACTGGCGCTGCTTGCCGGCAACCTGTTTGCCTATGCGGCAGGCCCCAAGGGACGCTTCGTGCTGACTCTTGAACGCATTGAGCGATCGGCTGTTGACAGCTTTGACTTCGTCTTCCGGTCGCCGCGCAAGCTCGCCTTTGAGGCCGGCCAGTATCTCGAATGGACGCTTGGCCTCGATCGTGCCGACAACCGCGGCAACCGCCGCTATTTCACGGTTGCATCGGCGCCGACCGAGGAAACAGTCCGCCTCGGCGTCAAGTTCTATCCGCAATCAAGTGCCTTCAAGCGCGAGTTGATGACCATGAAGCCGGGTAGCACGATCCATGCCGCGCAACTGGCCGGCAACTTCACGCTGCCCGCCCGGCGTGAAACCAAGATCGCGTTCCTCGCCGGCGGCATCGGCATCACGCCGTTCCGCTCGATGCTGCAATATCTCCTCGACCGCAAGGAGCGGCGACCGATCGTCATCCTCTACGGAACCGAAGGCCAGCAGGACATCGCTTATCGCGAGGTGCTTGGCGCGGCCAGGCAGGAACTTGGCATCAAGACGATCCACGCTGTGGCGCGCGGTAGCGAGCGCGGGCAATATCCCGGATACATAGACGAGCGCCTGATACGTCTGGCGATACCCGACTACCTCGAGCGCACCTTCTACATTTCCGGCCCGCAGGCGATGGTCAAGGCGCTGCGCCAGAAGCTGCTGGCCATGGGCGTTCGCCGCTCGAAGATAAAGGTCGACTATTTCCCGGGTTTTGCCTGAAGCAGGCTCAACCGTGTCGCGGCAAGGAAATGGTCACGACCAGGCCCGGATCGGCGTTGGCCATGGCAAGGCGTCCGCCGTAAGCTTCGACGATGTCGGAAACGATGGCCAATCCAAGGCCGCTGCTGCCGCCCTTGCTGTCGAGTTGGACGCCGCGCGACAAGGCGGATTCGCGATCGGCATCTGGTATACCTGGGCCATCGTCGGCGACGGTAACGATCACCTCGGCAGTCGTGGCGGATGCGTCGACACGGACTGACGACTTTGCGTAGCGCGCAGCGTTTTCGATGAGATTGCCGAGGATTTCTGACAAGTCACCTTCGTCAATTGGCGCCGCCAGTTCTGCCGCGACGTCCATCTTGAACGAAAGCTGCTTGCCACTTGGCGTCCGTTTGACGACGGCAATGATACCTGCGGCAACGTCCGAGACCCGGCAGGACGCCTTGCCGGAGACGCCCGGCGCTAGGCGGGCGCGCGCGAGTTCTCGCTCGACATGGCGCCGGATCGCTCCGGCGCTCTTCTCGATCTCGTCGGCCAGATCCGTCTCGCCTTTCTTGCGCAAGGCACGGATGTCGGCCGACAGCACCTGCAGCGGTGTCTTCAGACCATGCGCCAGATCGGTGGCGCGGGATCGGGCTCGCCCAAGTGCCTTCTCCTGGGCTTCGAGAAGGCGATTGATTTCGTCCGCAAGTGGCTGCACCTCACTGGGTGCCGTAACGTCGAGCCGCGCTGTTCGTTGCGCAATCACGTTTCTGACCGAAACCCGCAAGGTCTCCAGCGGCGCAAGGCCGACGGTGATCTGGATGAAGAAGGCCGCCATCAGGGCAATGGCGAGCAAAATAAGGGCTGGCGCCAGGTCGCGAACATACCCATCGACAGATTCCTTCACCGTTTGATGGTCTTCCGCCACGACCGCGCGAAACGATCGGCCACTGGCGTCGATGATGGTGCGTTCGACAGCGATGGTGAGTTCCCCTTGCGGCCCCTTGAATTCCTTGATCTCCCTGAGCACGCCAGCAGTTGCGCGCTCAGGCAGGACAAGCGTCGCATCCCACAATGAACGCGACCGGACTAGGCTGCCCGAGCCGGTATCCAGAACCTGCCAGTAGTGACCGGAAAAGGGGATGGCGAAACGCGGGTCAGCCAAGCCCGCCTGGACCGAAAGACGGCCATCGACGGAGAAACTGGTCGCGCCGATAAGGTCGTTCAGATCGACGGTCAACTCACTGACAACGCGCCGCTCGACGTTCAACTCAAACAGATAGCGCAGTCCGACACCGGCAATGGCGAGAGCGACCAGGATCGAGATCGTTGCCGCCAACCAGAGCCTGAAGCGGATCGAGTTGCCCATCAGCGGGAATCGTCGGGCATCAAATACCCGAATCCCCGCCTCGTTTCGATGACGTCGCTCCCGAGCTTGCGACGCAGGCGCGCAACGATCACCTCGATCGTGTTCGGATCGCGGTCGTTGCCTGAATCGTACAAGTGCTCGGCAAGTTCGGTCGGCGCCACCACCCGGCCGGCGTGGTGCATCAGAAACGCCAGTAACCGGTATTCCAGCGGCGAAAGCGCAATGGGAATGCCGCGCAGCGAAATGCGCATCTGGCGCGTGTCCAAGACCAATGGCCCGGACCTCAATACGGGTGCCGCCTGCCCGGCCGAGCGACGCAGGATTGCCCGCAGCCGGGCGAGCAGTTCTTCCATTTCAAAAGGCTTGGGAAGATAGTCGTCAGCACCGGAATTGATGCCGTCCACGCGCTCGGTCCACATGCCTCTTGCGGTCAGGATGAGAACCGGAAACCGGCGCTCATTGGCCCGCCAACGCTTCAAGACCGTAAGACCATCGAGCTTGGGCAATCCGAGATCCAGAATCGCGGCGTCATAATTCTCGACATCGCCAGCGAACCAGGCAGCTTCACCATCCTTCACGATATCGACTGCCATTCCGGATGCCTTGAGGGCGGTCGCGATATCGGCGGCGATACGGGGCTCGTCCTCGGCCAGGAGGATCTTCATCAGTCGCCCCCTCCGTCGCGCATGATGACACCGGCGCCGGCGTCGACGTCGACAGTCGTACGCCGGCCATCGGCACCGACGACCTGGAACCGATAGACCCATCTGTTGGCCTGGCGGATGAGATCGACCGCAACAACATCGCCGGGTGCCTTGGCGCGGACAATGTCCAATATGTTGGCAAGGCCTTTGATTTCGCCGTGCTCGTAGAGATCCCGCGCCCGGTCATGGTCGCCGTCATCGTCCTCGTCGGCACGAGCAGAGAGGGGCATGGCCAGGACAAGTCCCGCGACACCCAGCACCGCCATACGCTTCCATTGGCTTTTCATAGGCAAGTCATGTCGCACGTTGAAGCTGTCAATCCGCTGTCATCCATCCTCAGCCCGCAGCAAGCGAAGGGTACATATCAAGGCATCATCGCGTCCAATCATGGCCGCGCTGAGAAGGATACGAGACCATGCGCAATTCCATGCTTGTCCTTGCAGCACTTGCAAGCCTTACGATCTTTGCCCTGCCGGCGGCCGCTGAATCGGACGAAGGATCATGTGGGGCGTCATCGTCGGTTGTCCCATCCGGTCCGATCGATCTGCAGGCCATCCCCATGCAGGACGCCTCCACCCGGAAAGCCATCAAGGGCGGCGAAGATGGGTGTGACGACCAGCAAGGCGATGAGGCCGACGAAAACGACTAGGTCGCTCGTTCGCGGTGCGTGGCCCGCTACAGCACATAGCGCTCGCTAATGTCGTGAACCAAGGCGCACTGCAATTATCCAAAGTCCCTTGCCAATTTCTGGAGAGTTTCGTGATCCCCATTCAACATATCCACCCCATGCTTGTTCATTTTCCTATTGTTCTGGTCTACCTGCTTGTAGCTATCGACCTTGTAGCGCTCGTTGGCGGCAGCGCCGTCACGAGTAGATCGGGAGCCGGTACGATCTCTACTTTTGTGGCCCTGGCTGCCGGAATGTTGGCTATGGGGACTTGGTTCTTCGGAGGTCTTGCACTGGATCATGCCGAAGCGACCGGATTCAGCAGCGACGTCGCGGAAATCCATGAAAGCCTGGGAGGTATCACTGCCTTTGCTTTTCTGATCTGGGGAATCGTGCGGCTTGCGCTTTGGACGCGGAACCGGCACACGCGGGGTGTAACGATCGCCATTCCTCTGATCGAGATTTGCGGTGCATTTCTGGTCACTGCGACGGCCTACTATGGTGGACTGCTTGTCTACGAACTTGGCGTGAACGTCGCCAGGACCGCGATCGCCGGTTGACCGGTTCGCGCCCGTCATTCACGGCCCAGCTTTGGACCATTTGCCTCCACCGATAAATGATTCAGATCAAGGCGCTTCGTGCATGTGAAATCTAAAGAAGCCGGACGTTGGAAAACTCCGGAGAGCGAACATGCAAGCCGAAGCCATCATGAGCAAGCCAGTCGTCGGCATAGACCCGTCAGCATCGATCGCCGAGGCTGCCGGGTTGATGCTTTCCAAAAAGGTCAGCGGCCTCCCCGTCATTCGCAACGACGGCAGGCTGGTGGGGATCGTCAGCGAGGGCGATTTCCTGCGACGCGGGGAACTGGGCACGGAGCGCAAGCGCTCGCGCTGGCTGGAATTTCTCGTCAGCCCGGGAAAGGCCGCCGACGAATATGTCCGCGCCAATGGCCGACGGGTTGAGGAGGTGATGTCGCAAGATGTCGTGACGGCATCCCCTGCAGCATCGCTGGCGAAAGTCGTCGAGCTCATGACGCGTCACCATGTCAAACGCATTCCGGTCGTCGAAGCTGGGAAAGTCGTCGGCATCATCACCCGCTCTGATCTTCTACGGGCATTGCTCGGCGTCCTTCCGGATGGAGCCGCTACGGTCATCGATGACGAACAGGTTCGGCAGAACATCATTGCCAAGCTTGCGACGCAGAAGTGGGCCGCCAACGATTTGATCAACGTAACTGTGGACAAGGGCGTGGTAACACTGAGCGGCGCCATATTCGACGAACGCGAGCGCCAGGCCGCGATAGTCGCCGCCGAAAACGTCTCCGGCGTCAATGCCGTCAAGGATAATCTCTTCTGCGCCGATCCCGTGTCAGTCGTCCTTGTTTCGTAGCGGAGTAGACCATTGATCCGCAGCAAGGCACCATTGCCTCTCTGCGTTGCTAGTCCTCGCCCAAGGTTTCGCCGCGCTTAGGGCGCGACCAGTGGTATCAATGGTCGAATGAGCAACAGGGCAAAGGCAACAAGCGCCGCGCCCGCAACTTTTTCTACCAGTGTTTTGCCACCGCTAAAGCGTCGACCCAGCAAAAGCCACACCGATCCAGTGGCAGCTGTCATCACCAGTAGCGCAACCCAGAAGATCCCCAGAGCGCGCGGCTCGATGTTCATCGGCACGATAGCCAGGCAATAGATGAAGGCCTTTGGATTGAGAGCACTGGTCACCGCAACAGAAATGGCGTCGCCGCTTTTGGAAGCGTTGATCCGGGCGCTTACCGTCAGACGCAGGCCAAGAACGACGAGCCATCCGGCTGCTACCAGCCTGAGAATATGAATGGCATCAGGCGACACGAAAGGACGCAGTGAAAACCAGCACGCGGATGCAATCCCATATCCGCATGCCTGAGCGGCCAAGAGCTTGACCGCTTTCTCTCGCTTGACCGACCCCGCCAGCAAAAGGGCGTTGGTTGGCCCTGGTGCGACAAACAGCAGGAATGCTTCCAGAAAAAATAGGGTGTCCAACTGCCTGGTCCCGTGGAATGCAAACCTATCAACTGCAAAAGCGGATTGCGTTGACTCTCATCAAAACACGGACAGCACGATATCGTCCAGGCTGAGTACTCGAATGACTAGCGTTGGCCGGCCGCCTGCTGCAGTCGAGCGATCAGGTCGCTGTTGCGGCAATATTCTGGCGGGTTATCGGCTTGCTGGTGTTCGTCGAGCCAGACCGAGCATTCATCCTGATGCCCGCAGGAACGGCAGCGGTCCACCGCCCGGCTGGTGACGGCGGCATGGTCGGCTACGACTTTCAATTGTCTGTCGACGCCCAGCTTCCGCATCATGCGGTCCATCAAGGCGGTTCTGGCATCAACTGAAATCAGGTAATCGAAAAAGGTCATGGGGATCACTCCTGCCTACTGGCCATCATTGGCATGTTGGCGGCGGGCGGCGTTGATCTCGATCAACAGGCGATCAGCTGACAACCTCTTGAGCGCTAAACCGAAGCGACGAGGCGGTCGAGAAAAGGCCGTTGGCCGACAACCAGCTTGTCTCTGGCCAGTGCTAAATCCAGCCATTCACCACGATCGACCTCGGCAAACGATTGTACCCGGCCGCTGCGTGGCGGCCATTCCATCTCAAACAGGTTGCTGCGCAACGTCGCGGTATCGAAGTCGCCTTCGAACGCGAATGCCGTGATGAGTTTGCCTCCTCGCTGGCGCAATTGACCCAAAGTGAGCAGGGCCCCCTTGGGCTCCCAGCCTGTCTCTTCCCTGAATTCGCGCCGTGCCGCTGCTTCGGGCAGCTCGCTTTCGTCATACTCGCCTTTGGCAATCGACCAGGCACCAAGATCGCGTCTTTGCCAGAACGGGCCGCCAGGATGGACAAGCAGCACCTGCAGCCCCTTGTTCGATCATCGATAGGGCAGAATGCCTGCGCTTCTTTTCACCATCGCTTCAAGCCCCCACGGCCCTGTGATCTCGGTTAGGCTTCATGAGGCTTGGACCCGCTCTGGACCAACTGCCCCGCCTTCTTCCGGAGCGACTGACGCTTCTCTTGTCCGAAAAACCAGCGCTTGGTCGCCTCTGAGGCGAGTAGATAGAGCGCGGTAATTGCGACTAGCCCGGCAAGCACGGGCAGAGGCAAGGGCACGAAGCCGAACCAGGCTGCAAACGGCAGATAGGGGATCATGATCGCGACAACCCCGACAGCCAATGTAAGCCAGGCGAGCAACGGGCTTGGACGGCTCGCCCAGAAAGCCCTGTGCGTGCGCACAATGAGCACGATGGCAAGCTCCGTCAGCAATGACTCGACGAACCACGCGGTCTGGAATGCAGCCTCCGTGGCGTGCGCGAAGAACAGAAGGAATGCGAAGGTCGCGACGTCGAACAGCGAACTGACCAAGCCAAAGCTGATCATGAACCGCCGCACAAAACGGATATCCCAGTGGCGAGGCCGGCGCAGTTGGTCGGGATCGACGTTGTCGCTTGCAATGGCGAGTGAAGGAACGTCGGAAAGGAAATTGTTGAGCAGGATCTGCTTGGCCAGAAGCGGCAGGAAAGGCAGGAACAGCGAGGCAACAGCCATGCTGATCATGTTGCCGAAATTGGCGCTGGTGGTGATGGAAATGTACTTCATCGTGTTCGCGAAGGTCTTGCGGCCATCGTCGACGCCGCGCACCAGCACGCCGAGATCCTGCTTGAGTAGGATGATATCGGCCGCTTCGCGCGCGACATCGACAGCGCTGTCGACAGAGATGCCTATGTCGGCCTCATGGAGCGCGGGCGCATCATTGATGCCGTCGCCAAGGTAACCAACGACATGGCCCCTGCTCCGCAAGGCCTGAACGATGCGCTCCTTCTGGTTGGGGTCGATCTCGACGAAGAGGTCGGTGTGCTGCACGCCTGCGAAGAGCGCGCTCTTGGTCAACTTCGACAGATCCTCGCCGGTCATGATCCTGTCGGCGCGCAAGCCGATCGCCTGGGCGAGATGCGCGGCAACGTAACGGTTGTCGCCAGAAATGACCTTTACCGCGATGCCGCGCTGGGCGAGCTCGGCAAGCGTCTCCTTGACGCCTTTCTTTGGCGGGTCGAGGAAAAGCAGGAAGCCCGCGAAGGCGAGATCGATCTCGTCTTTCCTGCTGAACGTTTTCGCGCTCTCAAACCGGCGGATTGCCAGGCCCAGAACACGGTAGCCGTCCGCGCTCCAGCGTCGGAATTTTTCATCGATTGCCGCACGATGCATTTCATTGAGAGGTTCCAGCCCCTTGGCCGTTCGGACGAGGCTGCAGGTTTCGAGGACATTTTGTACGGCACCTTTGGTAATCAGAAGGTCCTGGGCGTCCTTGGTCCGCACCACAACGGAAAGCCGCTTGCGAATGAAATCATAGGGGATTTCGTCGACCTTCGTGAAGCCCGCCAATGATGCGCCCTCGCCCGGCGCGCCGGCGATTGCTTCGTCCAGCGGGTTCTTCAGTCCGGTCTGCATGGTTGCGTTGAGACGTGCCCAGAGCAGAATGTCGGTTGACGGATTGCCATCGACGTCGACCCATCCGTCGAGGTGGATCACACCCTCCGTCAGCGTGCCTGTCTTGTCGGTGCACAGCAAATCCATGCTGCCGAGATTCTCGATGGCATCGAGACGGCGCACGATGACGCCATTGGCCGCCATGGCGCGAGCCCCTCGAGCCAGCGTCACACTGATGATGGCCGGAAGGAGTTCCGGCGTTAAGCCAACCGCCAATGCCAGCGAAAACAGCAGCGATTCAATCAGCGGCCGATGCAGCATCAGATTGGCGAAGAACACCAGGATGACGATCGCCAGCATGATCTCGGTCATCAGATAGCCGAACAGCCTGATGCCCCGGGCAAACCCTGTTTCGGGGATTTGTCGCTCCAGGGCCGCAGCGATCGACGCGAATTCCGTGCGAGTGCCGGTTGCCGCCGCAAGCACGGTTGCGGTGCCGCTACGGACGGATGTTCCCGTAAAGACCGCGTTGGTGCGCAGTGTGAGCGCGGCATCCGGCGCCGATCGTCCCGGTGTCTTCACGGCGGGAAAGGTTTCGCCGGTCAGCACGGCCTCGCTGACATTGAAATCGCGCGCATCCAGAATGATACCGTCGGCAGGGATGAGGTTTCCGGCCGAAAGCCGGATCACGTCGCCCGGCACGATCTCTTCGGCGGCGACCGAGCACTCAGCGCCGTCGCGCAACACAATAGCCTTGCGCGAAATACGCTGTTTCAGTGCTTCGGTCGCCCGCGACGCACCGTACTCCTGGGTGAAGCTCAGGACACAGCTCGCCAGCACGATCGCGCCGATGATCGCAGCCTCCTGGCCCTCCCCGACGAAGGCCGACACGCTGGCCGCGAAAATGAGGATCAGGACCAGCGGGCTGCGGAACTGGCGGGCAAACACCGCCAAGGCCGACGCGCTTGACGTCGACGCGAGTGTGTTTCGGCCGAATTTTGCGAGCCTCGATGCCGCTTCGGACGAAGCCAGCCCCGAGACCGAGGTCTCAAGACGCAGCATGAGGTCATTGGTCTCGATCGACCAATAGGCACCATCTTCTGGCGAGACGGATTGCTGGCCGGCTTCGCCTATCATCAGTACGACATGAAGCGGTTGATGCCACTCTCTTCGATCAGCGTGCGGGTAACGCCGCCGAACGCCCATTCCCGCAAGCGGCTATGGCCATAAGCGCCCGAGACGATGAGGTCGGCATGGATCGAGCGTGCGAATGTCAGCAACCGGTCGCCATCAGCCTCGCCGGCGATCAGCTCGGTTTGCGCCTTGATGCCATGGTGTTCGAGAAAAACCGCGACATCGGCGAGGCTGTCACGAATGCTTTCGTCGCGGTCGGTGTCAATCGTGACGATCACGACTTCGCTGGCTTTGGCCAGGAAAGGCAATGCATCAGCAATCGCACGCCGTGCCTCCCTGCTGTCCTTCCACGCCACGAGAACGGTTTTTGCAAGGACGTGCTCGACGTTGGTTGCGGCGACCAGAACCGGACGCCCGGCACCCAGTGTCAGACTGCCGACATCCACAGCGCGAAACACATTGTCTCCTGCCTGGCCGGTAATGATAAGATCTGCCGCTCTGGCCGAAACGCTGAGGAACCGGGTCGGGCTGCAAACAGCTTGGCCCCATTCGCTAAAGATCGACGCAGGAACCAGCCTCTCGAACTCGGCACGCAGTTCGGCAAGCCGCTTTTCGATTTCAGTCCGCTGGATCTGCATGATCTCGCCTTCGTAGACCATGCCTTCGCCGGTCGCGACCAAGGGGGGAACATCCGCAGCCGCCAAGCCGATAAGACGGGCTCCGAACCGCTCCGCGAGCTCGACCCCCGCCTTTACAATGGGTGCAGGAGGCGCATCAATGGCGAGGTTGACGATGATTGACTTGTAAGACATTGCGGACGCCTTTCGCTGAACGATGGAATGCGTGATGAATTGCATTCGCCCGCGTCCAATGCCTTGATGCGCGTCAAAGACCGCCAACCGCATCTGCACACGAAATCGTCGCTCGATCCGTTTTGCGTGTGCGGCGAGAAGTGATAGTTACCCCGGTGGCACCGTCTCGAACCCAGGAACTTCAGGTGATCAAAGACGAAGCGCTCAGTTTGTCGCCCGGCGGGACGACACTGAAATCACTGTTGTCGCAAATGTTCGATCAGGCTCCGGGCTTTATAGCGCTCCTGCGCGAGCCAGGTCACGTTTTCGAACTGACCAATGCCGCCTACCGGCGATTGATCGGCCACAGGCAAGTGATTGGAAAGTCAGTACGGGACGCCTTTCCCGAGCTCGAAGGGAATGAGTTTTTCGAACATCTGGACCACGTGTACACGACTGGCGAGCCTTACATCGGCCACGGGGTGAAGGTTGGCCTTCGCAACACAACCGACGGGCCGGTCGAGGAGCGCATCCTTGATTTCGTCTATCAGCCGGTCAAGGCCGACGATGGCCGTATCACCGCGATCTTCATTGAAGGCACGGATGTCAGCGACCTGTCCTTTGCAAACGCAGCACTTCGGCTGCGTGAGGACCATTTGCGGTCGATCCTGGCGACAGTGCCGGACGCTATGGTCGTCATCGACGAACAGGGTGGGATTCAATCCTTCAGCACCGCTGCCGAAACGCTGTTCGGCTACCAGTCAGGCGAAGTCATTGGTCAGAACGTGAAAATGCTGATGCCCTCGCCCTACCGCGACGAGCATGATGCCTATCTGCTTCGCTACCTGACGACGGGAGAGCGCCGGATCATCGGGCTCGGCCGCACCGTTACCGGCGCGCGCAAGGATGGATCGACTTTTCCGATGGAGCTGTCCGTCGGTGAGATGCATCCGGGTACCGGACGCTTCTTTACCGGTTTCTGCCGCGACCTCACCGAACGCCACCGTGCGGAAGCAAGAATCCAAGAGCAGCAGCAGGAGCTGCTGCACATGGCGCGGTTCACCGCGCTTGGCGAAATGGCATCTACATTGGCACATGAGATCAACCAGCCGCTCACCGCCATTACAAATTATCTGAAAGGAAGTCGTCGGCTTCTCGAAAAGAGCCAGGAAGAGAACGCGCCTCTGCTGCGTGATGCCGTGGAAAAGGCAGCTGAGCAGGCCCTGCGGGCAGGAGACGTCATCCGTCATCTCAGGGATTTTGTTGCAAGGGGCGAAAGCGAGCGCCAGGTCGAACGACTGCCGGGGCTGATCGAGGAAGCGTCATCCTTAGCCCTGGTGGGAGCGAGGGAGATAAATGTCCTCGTCAGCTACAAGCTCGACCCTGCCGCCGAACTGGTCTTGACCGACCGCATCCAGATTCAGCAGGTTCTGCTCAACTTGATGCGCAACGCGGTGGAGGCCATGCAGGATGCACCGCGCCGCGAATTGAATGTCATGACTATTGCACGGGATGATGGGATGGCCGAGGTGAGCGTGATCGATACCGGCCCAGGCCTCGCGCCAGAGGTCTCGGCACAACTTTTCCAACCGTTTGTAACCACCAAGAAGCAAGGCATGGGTGTCGGCCTCTCCATTTGCCGCACCATCGTTGAATCGCATGGCGGTCACATATGGGCCGAGGCAATGCCTACCGGCGGAACCGCGTTCCGCTTCACATTGCGCATTGTGGAGAAGGACGAGGTCACAAATGGCCGGCAGTGATCTGGTGCACGTGGTTGACGACGACATGCATGTGCGCAAGTCGCTCGGTTTTCTTCTGGCGACCGCAGATTTTGCAGTACGCCTGCACGAATCGGCCACGGCCTTTCTCTCGACGGCAAAGGGCGACCTTGACGGCTGCATTGTCACCGACGTGCGCATGCCGGGCATAGACGGCATCGAGTTCCTGCGCCAGCTCAGAGCCAGCGGCCATACAATTCCGGTTATCGTCATGACGGGTCATGCCGATGTGGCGCTCGCCGTTCAGGCGATGAAGGAAGGCGCTGCCGATTTCATCGAAAAGCCATTCGACGACGAAATGCTGATCGAAGCGATCCGCTCCGCGCTTGCAAACCGGAACCAGGCAAACGCGGCGCATCCGCAGTCTGCGGATATCCGCGCGCGTCTGTCGACCTTGTCGGACCGAGAGCGGCAGGTACTGGACGGACTTGTCTCGGGTCTGCCGAACAAGACGATTGCCTACGATCTGGGGATCAGCCCGCGCACCGTCGAAATCCACCGGGCCAATGTCATGAGCAAAATGGGCGCGAGCAGCCTGTCCCATCTGGTGCGCATGGCATTGATCGTGGAGTCCAGACCTTAGGGAGAACCTTCGAGAGGGTTGCCAGTTCTGGCCTGAACCTTCTCCTCTTCCCACTCGCGCCAGTGGGTGGGACGGATGTCGACACGGGCGCCGGTGGTGGCATTTTTCCAACCTTCGCGGCTCTTTATGCAGGGAAATACCAGCGCATGCGCACCCTCCTCGTCGAAGACGGCGAGTTCGAGCCCGCGACCATACGGTGCGCTTAGGATAGGGTTCCACATCACATCAAAATCTTCGCAAACGGTGCGTTACGCATTGATCTGCATCATTTTCTGGAATCGCCGAACAGGCACGTACGTCGACCTGATCCGGCTAATATTGCCCCTATGGCAGACGCCATATCGTCATCGGTGCCGACCGCATGCACGGCGCGGGCATCCCGATTGATTGCGAACGCAGCGCTGATACCTGCCCCGGCGCTCATCGCGACGGCTGCCTTTCCCTGAAATTCTCCATGACCTCACTCCGCCAACGGTCGGCCATCGTAAGGCCGGATGCCGTATCAGAATTTGATCGCCGTCAAACGCCGCGCGATTGCAGCAGTCTGCGTCGTACGCCGATTGATCGGGATCAAGGACCATGCTGCGCGAGCGCATATCATTCGGCGGCACAGGGAGAATTGCGATGCACTATATCAAGGCCGATGAAGCCCTCTGGGCATCCAGCATGTTGCCGGAGGGCATACTGGAGCGCTGGTTCATTACGAGCGGCGACACAATCAAGGCCGGAGAACGAATAGCTGAAGTTCGCGTTGAAGACGCGCTGCACGAGATTGTCGCGCCGGCAGGTGGTCGCGCGACGATTGTGGCCGCTGCGAACGCCGTCATCGAGCCCGGCTCGATCCTGGCAACGCTGGAGTCCCAGTCCGCGTGAGGATGCCTCACATGTGGATTGCGCTCATTCCTCAACCATAGCCTCAAGGATGTATCAATATGCAGACCCAACATGCCGTTGCCTGGCTGGACCATCGCGAAGCCAAGGTGTTTTTCTTCAATCGTGAGTCGGCCGAGAGCCTGAGGCTTGCCACCACGCTTGCGCATCATCAGACCCACAACAAGGCAGGCACCGTCGACGGCAAGCGTACGCCGGAAAACCAGTCCTTCTACCGCGACATCGTCGTCGCCCTGCAGCCGGCGAAGGAATGGCTGATCGTGGGGCCAGGATCGGCAAGAGATGAGCTGGCAAAGCATATACGCGACCACCATCCCCACTTGAAGGATCGCATCGTCGGCGTCGAACCTGCCGATCATCCTACGGAGGCCCAGATCGTGGCGCATGCTCGCTCGTTCTTCCGTGCCGCTGACCGGATGTTACCCTAGCTTGGTCTGGTGGCGTCAGGCTCGGCCGACTGCTGCGTCCGAGGCCCCGATCACGGTTGCTGCAAGGTGCTGATGTAAGCGATAATTGCGTCGATCTGATCGGGGCTGGCGATCCACTCGGGCATGTCCGGGTGGCCAGTCGAAATCCCCTCAGCGAGGGCCTCCTCGAGATCGGTGATCGGATAGCGCTTTGACAAGGTGCGAAACGCCGGGGCGTCAGGATGACTGCTCTTGTCGGTTTTTCCAGTGGCGTGGCAGCGGGCGCAATTGACTTCCACCAACGCCTTTCCATGATCCGTTAGGCTATCGGCCAGGGCTGGATGCACATGTCCGAGCAGCATCATTGCAAGGGCGGAAGCCGACAGACAACGACGCCTGTAAAGGCTGTTCATGTTTGACGACCTCCGCATTGCCCGATCTACGCGACTGTCTTTGCCGCTGCGTCCTCGATCGCGGTTCTGGCTTCCTCGCGGACCCGCTTGGCCGTTTCCGAGGCGAGCCTGGAGGTCAGCGTGGCGACCTTACCGGCTTCGCTGACGTATTGCGATGTCGCATTCTGCAGGAAAGCGGCAAAGATGTCGAAAGCGTCATTGAACTGCGGACCGCTGATCAAATCATCGGCCAGCTTCACGTCCTGTTCGCAACGATGTTTCAGAAACGCCAGCGTTTCGACGTTATAGCGCATCATCGCCTTGAAGGCGTGCACTTGAAGAAACGCGGCAGCAAGGAAGAACTTCTGGCCATTCTCCGCCACCGGCAACAAATGTGTGCCGAATGAGGATGGCTCGGGCTGAGTGTGCATTATCGACTACTCCGTTCTGAATCTCCACATCGCAACGTTGACGCCATTCGTCGTCACGTCCTTGATCAGGATCAACCTATGGCCTTGCGGACTGTGCGAGCGTGCCGGCACCAACTGGTTTCGTTGCGCGTTTGACCCGCATCAAGGTGCCTCCCTCTATTTGATGGCCAAGTCGAGTCAACCGCAGATGGAATGACGCGATGGCTTTCAAGACGATCATGGTTCAGCTGGACGTGGACGCGATCGCCGCGCCACGCATCGCGATAGCATGGGATCTTGCTCAACGGCTCGAGACCGACCTGATTGGCTTCTGCGCCGCCGAGCCGCATTTTGTCCCGCCAACCGGCACTGATGACCAGGCCGCGACCAAGGCGTTGTGGTGTCAGGTGGAGGAGATAGAAGGTCGCCTCGACTGCCTGAGAGAGGACTTCCTGAGCATCGTCAAAGGCAGCAATCGTGCCTCGTGGCGCGGAGAGATAGGCAATCCCACGCGCCAACTTGCACTCAATGCGCGTATCGCCGACTTGATCCTCACTGGCTCGCCGACGGCCGATCTGGTGGTCGACCGTCATCGTATGCTTGATCGGGCAAGTCTCATCCTTGCGGCTGGCCGTCCGATACTCGTGGCATCGGACCCATTGGCGCCGATCAAGGCCGAAAGCATCTTGATTGCGTGGAATGATACGCGGGAAGCGCGACGTGCCGTCGTCGACGCTATGCCTTTCCTGATCACCGCCAAGGATGTCGTGATCGCCACCGTGGACAATGGGAATACTGGACCCAGGGAAAATGCAGCGGATGTCGAACTCTTTCTGACGCGCCACGGTGTGAAGGCGCGATCCGAAATCTTGGATGCGTGCCGCTCCGAACCGGCGGAAATCCTCCTCCAGATCGGACAGGATATTACGGCCGATCTCATCGTTCTCGGTGGCTACGGTCATAGCCGGGTACTGGAGAGGACCTTTGGCGGCGTGACGCGTTCTGTGCTGCGCAGCGGATCATTGCATCGGTTCATATCGAACTGAGGACGGCGGAGCCTCGGAGTCGTGATTTTGACATGAATCAAGGTCGTCCGTTCCCGCAGCAGCAGGCGAGCCGAACCAAGCAGATCCTGTAGGCGGCCGGCTTGCCGGTGATGGAGTCGCCAACCCATATCGTGCCGCTGCTGGTCGGAGACCCCGAGCTTTGCAAGATGGCCAGCGATCGCCTGCTTGGCGTTCACGGCATCTACATCCAGCCGATCAATTACCCGACCGTGCCACGCGGCACGGAGCGGCTGCGCATCACGCCGACGCCGTTTCATTCCGACACGCTGATCGCGGGACTGCAGGAGGCGCTGGTCGAGACCTGGGATGCCCTCGGTATTCCCTACGGTTCCGCTGGCCGGCCCGCTGTCGCGAAGAGCGATCGGATTGTTCCGCTGCTGGTGCAGAAATCCGCCGGCTGAGAGCCGCCGCCTGCCCAAACGGCCTCCATCTCCTTTGCCTATGGGCAATTTGATCCTGCTCAATGCTCAAAGCCCTTCGATGCCCGAGAATGAAGTTCAAATCTTCGAGGAGCATCGCCATGGGTCAAGTTTCTCACACGTCCTTCGCTGACTTCACGCACGCTGGCCAGCAGGCGCAACAGTGGGTCAAGGAGCTCGCCAAGGACCTCTGCTGGAGCGAGCCGAGCGCGTGCCGTCTCCTGAGATCCGTTCTACACACGGTGCGGGATTGGCTGTCGCCAGCGGAAATGGCCGACCTCTCGGCGCAACTGCCTGTTTTGGTCCGCGGCATCTATTTCGAAGGCTGGAATCCATCGGCGCCTGCGCATGAGCGCACGAAGCGCGACTTCATTATCAGCGTCAGAAACAGTTTCGGCTACGATGAGGAGATCGATTTCGATGTCGCGATCAGTGCCGTTTTCAAGCTTCTCGACCGTCATATTTCGCATGGCGAGATCGTGCAGGTCAGAAACTCGATGAAGAAGTCGCTGCGAAAACTGTGGCCGGTGGATTGACCGATGTTCCGCGACCGGGAAGACGCTGGAGCGAAGCTTGGCCTGGAACTGAGCAGGCTTCAACTGCATCGGCCCATCGTACTGGCATTGCCGCGTGGCGGCGTGCCGGTCGCAGTGGAAGTGGCCAAAGCCCTCAACGCTCCTCTTGACCTGCTTATCGTCCGCAAGGTCGGCGCCCCGGGCAATCCCGAGTTGGCTGTTGCCGCAATCGTCGATGGCGACCCTGGGGAGGTCGTGCTGAACCGTGAAATTGTCGAGACCTATGGCCTCAACGACGACGCGTTACGTGTCTTGATTGCAAATGAGCGTCCTGAACTCGAACGCCGGCGCGTTGCCTATCGAGGTAAGAATAAACCGGTGTCGATCGCGGGAAGGATCGCGATCATCGTCGATGATGGGGCCGCGACCGGTACGACAATGAAAATCGCGATCCGCGCCCTAAAGCGCCGGTCACCGAGGGAAATCGTCGTGGCAATCCCCGTTTCACCGCAAGAGACGGTCGCCGCGCTGGAGCAGGAAGCGGACCGTGTGGTCTGCCTTAGTCAGCCAGGGCAGTTCCGGGCCTTGGGCCACCACTATCTGCGATTCCCGCAGCTCTCTGACAACGACGTTGTCTCCGCTATGGACGAGGCTGCCCAACTGTACAAAACTGGCCAGCGGCACGTTTCCGGCCTAGTTCAAAAGCCGTGAAGAACAAGGAGATCGCACTGATGCAGATCCGCACGCTTTCTGCTTTGGAATGTACCAAATTGCTGACGGCCAATCGTGTTGGCCACCTGGCCTGCTCGAAGGATGGGCAACCCTATATCGTGCCCTTCCACTACGCCCATTCGGACGCTCATCTTTACGCGTTTTCAATGCCGGGGAAAAAGATCGAATGGATGCGGGCCAATCCGCTGGTGTCCGTCCAGGTCGATGAACATGGCCAGGGGCGAGGATGGAAAAGCGTCGTTGCCGACGGCCGATACGAAGAACTGCCTGACCGGATCGGCCACAAGCTTGAGCGAGATCATGCCTGGTCGGTCTTGAGCAAGCACTCCGACTGGTGGGAACCCGGTGCACTCAAGCCCATCGTTCCTCCCACAGCCGACAGTGCGCCGCACGTTTTCTTTCGGATCCTGATCGAGCAGGTGTCCGGACGAGAAGCAAGCGAGTAGTCGCCCCATCAAGTCTCACGAGAAATGAAAAGGGCCGGCGCAATCTGCACCGGCCCTTTTTTCCAACCGTTGAATTCCTATCGCGCCATCAAGACCGGCAGCGATTGACCCTCAAGCATCGACTTGGTGACCCCGCCGAAAATCCGCTCGCGCAACCTGGAATGACCATAGGCGCCCATGACTATCAGCTCGGCCGCAACGTCGCCGGCATGCTGGCGAAGCACGTCGGCGATCGAATGATTGGCGCTCGGCAGCCGGTCGACCGTAACCTTCACGCCATGCCGGGCAAGATAGGCCGCGGCATCCGCACCCGGCTCCTCGCCATGATGGAATTCGTTTTCAATTGGATCGACGATGACAAGGCGCACATCTTCGGCGCCTTTCAGCATATCGAGCGACTCGCGGACGGCGCGCGATGACTCAAGACGGGCGTCCCATGCAACGAGGATGCGTTTCGGCTTCAGCGTCGGCCGCGAGCCCTCGGGAACGAGCAGAATGGGCTTCCCCGATGAGAACAGCGTGCCCTCGATGACTTTGTCCTTGAGCGTATGGCTTGCCAGCAGGTCCGGTCCGAGAATGGTCAGATCGGCGTAGCGGGCACGCCGTCCGATGACGTCGTCTGCCCATCCCATGTCGGGATAGTCGTCGCTCAGATCGGCCGATACGGCGGTCTGAGAGAGAAAGCCAGCGACGTCAGAAATTCTCTTCTCCAGCCTTTTCAGTTCGGCCTGGCGTTCCTCCAGCCAGGCCGGTGAGACGACAGCGGCATACTCGCCGCCAGAGGGCGGTGCGGCCAGCTCGAGGACGAGCACGGAGAGATGGGCGCCGACCTGTTCGCACAGCGAGGCGGCTAGCTTTAGATCGCCTTCACCCTGGTTCGGCCCGGTAACCGTAAGCAGTGTCCTGAAAGTCACGGCGGCAACTCCTGATTTCGATTGAAGGATCAGTCATGGTTTCAGTCATTAGCGAGGGCGCCCGATGCGTTCATTGCGTTGAATCAAACACCGTGACCGCGGCAGCATTTGATCCGCATCAACGCACTGCCAAAGCAAGGCTTTAGATTTCAGCCGAACAATCGGGGAAACACACATGAGATTCCTGATCACAGTGGCTCTGGCAGGATTGGCCTTCAACGCGGCCGGCGCCCAGGAACTCGGCGACGGCAAGGCCGAATACATGAACTCATGCGCCGTCTGCCATGGTCCCGAAGGCAAGGGCGATGGCCCGTTGGGCGACGAGCTGTTGAAGCGGCCGAGCGACCTGACACGCCTCTCCAGGCGCAATGGCGGCGAATTCCCTTACTGGCGCGTTTATGCCGTGATCGACGGTCGCGCCATGGTGCCGACGCATGGCGAGCGCGACATGCCAGTGTGGGGCAGCCAATTCCTGCCTGCCGACGTGAAGAAATATGGCCCGAACGCAGGCGAAATCGTCACCAGGGAACGCATCCATGAGTTGGCAGGTTATGTCCAGACATTGCAGCAATGAGCGCAGATCGCGGAAACGAATTTCCCGAGACACACTGGGAAGGCCGGCCATGATCGTCGACGACCAGCAAGCCGCCGCCGCGTTTCTGCTTGATCCTGCCACCCATGGCGCGATTGGGCCCGTCGAGGCGATCGAGACTCACATTTCGCGTATTTTCCTTGTCGGCCAACGCGCCTACAAGATGAAGCGGGCGGTCAAGCTGCCTTATGTCGATTTCTCGACGCCGGCACTGAGGCTGGCCGCTTGCGAGAAAGAGGTAGAACTCAACTCGAAAACCGCTCCCGGCCTCTATCTGAGGGTACGTCGCATCACGCGGGAAGCCGACGACAAATTGGCTCTTGACGGCACCGGCCAAATGCTCGACGCGGCGATCGAGATGATCCGCTTCGACCAGTCGAAGCTTCTCGATCGAATGGCAACCGCGGGAGAATTGACGCCGGTGCTGATGACCGCCGTAGCACGGATGATCGTAGGATATCATCGCGCCGCGCCGGAGGTCCACAATGGCACTGGCTCGTTCAATTTGATGGGCGTGCTCGACATCAACGAGGCCGGCTTTGGCACCAGCCATGTTTTTACGAAACGGGAGATCGAGACCTTTGCCGGGGCCTTCCGCACCGCGCTTGCCCGGCATGCCGGATTGCTGGACCGCCGGGAGGCCGCGGGCAAGATCCGCCGGTGCCATGGCGATCTGCACCTGCGCAACATCTGCCTTTTCGATGGCGAGCCTCGCCTCTTCGATTGCATCGAATTCAATGACCAGATCGCCAGCATCGATGTTCTGTACGACCTTGCCTTCTTGTTGATGGACCTCTGGCATCGCGGCTTCCCCCAGGTCGCCAATCTCGTGATGAACCGCTATCTCGACGAGGCCGACGATGAAGACGGTTTCATCCTACTGCCCTTTTTCATGGCCGTGCGTGCTGCCGTTCGCGCCCATGTAACCGCAACGCAGGTCGAGGAAGGCAGCGCCGACGGCGACAAGCTGATTGCCGAGGCGAGATCCTATTTCGAACTGGCCCTGACATTTCTCCAGGAGACAGAACCGCGGCTCGTTGCCATCGGCGGCCTCAGTGGTTCCGGCAAGACGACCATTGCCGAGGCGCTCGCTGCCTATGTTGGAGCGCCGCCCGGCGCACGCATTGTCGAAAGCGACCGCATCCGCAAGGCGATGCACGGCGTGGCTGCCGAGACCAGGCTGCCGGACAAGGCCTATCGACCTGAGGTGTCCGAACGGGTCTACAACGAAATGGCATGGCGCGCCGCCCTGATCCTCTCCGAGGGGGGTTCGGTTGTCGCTGATGCGGTTTTCGACAGACCGGCCGATCGTGAGCGGATTGAAAAGGCAGCGCGCGACCGAGGTATCGCATTCTCCGGCTTCTGGCTGGAGGCGGATCCACTCGTCCTTTGGCAGCGGGTCAATGAACGCAAGGGCGGCCCCTCGGACGCCACGGTCGATATCCTGTCGCGTCAATTGCAGCGCAATGCCAGCCAGGCCAGCTGGCGCAGGACCGACTCCGATCGACAGCTCGTCGACATCGTCGCCGAATTGAGGAGATGTTGCGCGCACGATGCTTCCGAGATCCTGCGCACAGCGTCCTGACTGGGTGCGTACGATCGATATCAACTGAGTTCGAACTTGGCCTCGACAAGGCCGGGCTCGTTCGGAAGATGCGTGATCGAGAAGCCAAACTCGCGGCACATGGCCAACATCTTGCTGTTTTCGCTCAGCACGATGCCTTCGATGCGGCGGATCCCATCCGCTCTTGCATAGTCGACGATCTGGCTGAGCAATTCCCAACCCAGGCCATGCCCCTGCAAGTCCGTCCGCACCAGCAAAGCGTATTCGGCACCGACGTGGTCGGGGTCGCAGGATAGCCGGCTGATGCCCGCAAGCGCGCCGGTGCTCGTGTCCAATGCGACGAAAGCCATGTTGCGGTCGTAGTCGAGCTGGGTAAGCCGCTTCAACATCTGGTCGGTGAAGCTTTTGCGCGGCGACAGGAAACGCAGGCGCAGATCATCGGGCGAAATCCTGGTGAGGAAATCCGGATAGAGCGCGATGTCGGCCGGCTTGATCGGCCGGATATGGTAACGCACGCCGTCGGCCGAAAACTCTTTTTCCCAACCCGACGGATACGGCCTGATGGTAAGCGCCCGATTCGGACCCGGCTCCTCCACGCGTTCCGGCTCGATCTCGATACGGGCATCGAGCGCAATCACGCCGGCGGAATCGGCGAGCAACGGATTGATGTCCATTGAAACAAGGCACGGAAAATCGACGATCATCTGCGACAGGCCGTTTAGCGCCGTGATGATCGCCTGCCGATCGGCCGGCTTGCGATCGCGGAATCCGGCCAGCAGGCGGCCGATCCGCGTTTGGTCGATCAAATCACCGGCAAGAACGTCGTCGAGCGGCGGCAATGCAATCGCTGTGTCGTCCATCACCTCGACGGAGACGCCGCCGGCTCCAAACAGGATGGCCGGCCCGAAGATCGGATCCCGGTTCATGCCGAGGATGAGTTCCTGCGCCTGTTTCCGCACCACCATCGGCTGAATGGCATAGCCTTCAATGTCCGATTGCGGTGCGTGCTTGCGCACGCGCGCCTCGATTGTGCGTGCGGCCTCTCCTGCGGCAGCTGCATCGGCAATGTTGAGCACTACACCGCCAATGTCCGACTTGTGCGAGATCGCCTTGGACAACAGTTTGACGGCGACCTGCTCGGACGTCTTGAGGAGGCGGCTGGCGGCCGCCTCCGCTTCGACAGGAGATCTGGCGACGATCGTCTCGGGCACCGGGATGCCGTAAGCGGAAATTACTGCCTTGGCTTCGGGCTCGGTCAGCATTCGCCGCCCTTCCCCCGCGACCTGCCTGAATATGGCGAGCACGGCTTCCCGGTGACTCGTGATGTCTTCGCCCAGGCTCGACGGGGTGCGCATCAATGCCCGCTGGGCACGCGACCATTCGCTGAGGTAGGAGACGGCCGTTGCGGCATCCGCTGGCGTCTCGAAGCTGGCAATGCCGGCATCCTGAAGAACACGTCGCCCTTCGCGCGCCGTGTGTTCGCCAAGCCAGCAGGTCAGGACAGGTTTGCCGCGAATCTTGCCGTCCTGCGCGAGCGCCGCCGCCGCGCTTGCCGCGGCAAGCGGCGAGCCGAGCCCAGTCGGGCAGTTCATGACCAGGACAACGTCGGTCCCGGCATCGGCCGCGACCGCCTCAATCGCCGCCTGATAGCGCTCTGGCGGGGCGTCGCCGATAATGTCGACCGGATTGGCGCGGGACCATGTGCTCGGCAGGACGGCATCCAGGCGGGCGATCGTTTCCGGCGACAATTCCGCCAGTTCCCCGTTACCTTCGACGAGTTGATCGACGGCAAGCACGCCGGCGCCGCCGCCATTGGTGACGATGCCGACGCGGGCTCGTTCTAGCGGAACGAACCGAGCGGTCGTTTCAACCGCATCGAACAACTCAGTGAGACCTTTGACGCGCAGTATGCCTGCCCGCAGCAATGCCGCATCGACGACACGGTCGGCCCCCGATAGCGCGCCGGTATGGGTCGCGGCCGCTTTGGCCGATTGCTCGTGCCGACCCGATTTTATCGCGATCACTGGCTTGATCCTCGCCGCCGCACGCGCGGCCGAGATGAACTTGCGCGGATTGGGAATGGTTTCGAGATACATGACGATGGCGCGTGTGTGCGCATCGCCCGCCAGCATGTCGAGACAATCTCCGACGTCGACATCCGCCATGTCGCCAAGGGAGACGATCTGCGAGAAGCCGACATTGTTGTCGGCCGCCCAATCGATCAACGATGTGGCGATGGCGCCGGATTGGGACAGCAACGCGATGTTGCCGGGCTTGGCGGCCATATGCGCAAATCCGGCATTGAGCTTCATCGGCGGGATCATCAGTCCGACCGTGTTCGGCCCGATGATGCGGAAGAGAGCGGGCTTGGCCGCATCGAGCATCGCCTGGCGCAGGCCGTTCTCGCGCGTCAGCCCGGCAGTGATCACAACCGCCGCCCGCGTGCCCTTTTCAGCAAGGTCGCGCACGATGCCGGGAACTGTCTCAGGCGGCGTGACGATGACGCCAAGGTCTGGGACGTCAGGCAGATCGGCCGCTTTGGCATAGCATTGCCGATCGGCGACCTCGGAGTATTTCGGGTTGACCGGCCAAATGTCGCCCTCGAAGCCACCGCTGACGATGTTGTCGAAAACGACACGGCCGACGGAGCCTTCGCGCACCGACGCACCGAAGACAGCAACGGACTTCGGGGCGAACGCATGTTCGAGATTTCGGATCGTCACCCCTCATGCCTCCTGTTCGTAGCGATGATCGCCCGTCGATCTTGCCCGTTCGTTGCGTTGGATCAAAGCGTTCTCCGGCTCTCGCGATTAGCTGTTGCCCGAGTTCGACGCGCTCCGTCAGCACTGGCGATAATTGGCGAGCATCTATCAAATCGAAAGGCATCGCATGAACGAGTCCACCCTGCGACGCGCATTGCTGGTCATTGCTATACTGGGTCTCGCCGTTGGGATCGGAGCGTGGCGAACCGGCCTCGGCCCGCTTGAAGCCAACACGATATGGACGGTGGCGACCTTGCCCGTGGTGGCGGCTCTCGCCATTTCCATCCTGCGCGATTTCTGGATCGGCCGCTTCGGTGTCGATGCGATTGCGCTGGTGTCGATGTCGGCTGCGCTGTTGCTCGGCCAGCCCCTGGCGGCAGTGGTGGTCGCGATCATGTATGCAGGCGGCACGGTGCTTGAGGATTTCGCTCGCGGCCGCGCGGAACGGAGCCTCAAGGCATTGACCGACCGATCGCCGCGTGTCGCCCACCGAACATCGACACTGGGGACAGAGACCATCTCTGTCGAAGACGTAGCTGTCGGCGACGAGCTTCTGGTCCGGGCCGGCGAACTGCTCCCCGTCGATGGCATCCTGCTCGATGCTTCGGCCTCTCTCGACGAGTCGGCGGTGAGCGGAGAACCCCTGCCGGAACGGCGCAGCGCAGGCGATGTGCTGCGCAGCGGCACCGTCAACGCCGGCGAGACCTTCAGCATGCGGGCTTCTGCCCTCGCGGAACAAAGCACTTATGCCGCGATCGTGCGCATGGTCGCTGCAGCGCAGACCGCCAAATCCCCGTTCATTCGCATGGCCGACCGCTTTGCCCTGTTCCTTCTGCCGGTCACATTGCTGGTTTCCGGTGCCGCCTGGTATGTTTCCGGCGACCCAATCAGAGCGCTTGCGGTGTTGGTCGTCGCAACGCCGTGCCCGCTCATCCTCGCCGCGCCCGTTGCCTTCATCGGTGGCGTCTCGCGCGCCGCGCGTTCCGGCATCTTGATGAAAGGCAGCACGGCGCTGGAGGCGCTTGCGCAAGTCCGAACCGCCATCTTCGACAAGACGGGGACCTTGACCATCGGCGGTGCCGAGCTCATCGAAATCGAAGCCGCACCCGGCCGTGACGCGAACCATCTGCTGCAGCTTTTGGCATCCCTGGAACAGGCCTCGCACCATGTGCTCGCCGACTCGATCATCCGCGCGGCGCGCGGCAGGCAGCTGGTGCTTTCGCATCCGCGTGACGTCCGCGAGCATCGCGGCGCGGGCTTGAAAGGCCGGGTCGAGAACATCTCGATCGCGGCGGGATCGCGGGCTCTCGTGCTCGCCGACCGGCCCCTGCCCAAGTGGGCGAGAGGGGGTGAAGAAAAATACCAGGAAGAGCCAGTGCTTAGGGTCTTTGTCGCACTCGGTGAACGACTTGCCGGCGTGTTTACTTTCGGCGATGCGATGCGCACTGATGCACATGACACGCTCGCCAGTCTGCGCTCGGCTGGCATCACGCGCATGGTCATGCTGACAGGTGATGACGGCGCCGCCGCAAAGCGTATTTCTTCCATGCTGGATCTGGATGTCATCGTCGCCGATGCCATTCCAGCGGATAAAGTCGCGACGGTCACAGCCGAGAAAGCCTTGGCACCAACGATGATGGTCGGCGACGGCATCAACGATGCCCCAGCGCTTGCGGCTGCAACGGTCGGTGTCGCCATGGGCGCACAAGGTGCGACCGCATCCTCCGAGGCGGCCGACGTCATTGTGCTGACCGACAGGCTGCAGCCGGTTGCCGATGCGGTCCGGATTGCACGGCGAACGCGATCGATCGCCTTGCAGAGCATCATCGTCGGGCTGGCGCTGTCCGGGCTGGCAATGATCGCGGCGGCCATGGGGCAGATCACGCCGGTTGCCGGAGCGCTGCTTCAGGAAGGGATCGACGTCGCCGTTATCCTCAACGCGTTGCGCACCCTTGGCGATGGGCGTCCGTGGCGCGCATAGTGGTCGAGAACAAAATCGGTGAATGGCCATGGCACAGCAAAATCTGGTGGTTTGCAGCAAATGCGGTGGGGTCAACCGCCTGCCACCCGCCCGCAATGCCAGTGAGGCAAAATGCGGAAAGTGCGGGATCAGGCTGTTTTCGGGGCATCCCGAAGATGTCGACGCCGCTGGTTTCGATCATCAGATCGCGCGCAGCAGCCTGCCGGTTGTTGTCGACATCTGGGCACCTTGGTGCGGCCCCTGCAAGATGATGGCACCGGCCTATGAAGCGGCGGCAGGTGAACTGGAGCCGCATGTTCGCCTGATCAAACTCAATTCCGACAATGAGCAGGCTGTCGCGGCCAGGCTCGGCATCCGTGGCATCCCGACCATGATCCTGTTCCATGGCGGGCGCGAAGTCGCGCGCACATCCGGCGCAATGACGGCAGGCCAGATTGTCAGGTGGGTTCGCGACCGCCTGCCGACGGTCGCGGCCTGAAGTCGCGGCTCCAATGGATCCGCTCATCGCCCGGCTTGGACTGGCCCTTGCAATAGGTCTTCTAGTCGGCCTGGAGCGCGGCTGGCAGGAGCGGGATGCGCCCGCTCGCAGTCGCACGGCCGGCATCCGGACATTCGGTATATCCGGCTTGCTCGGCGGCGTGCTCGCCGCACTCGCCAACGCACTCGGCGCGGTATCCGTGCTGGTCGGCGGCTTCATCGCCTTTGCGGCAATCTTTGCCTGGTACAAGGCGCGCGAGGCTGTCCATGACGAGGATTTCAGCGTCACGAGCGTGATCGCGGGCCTGGGCGTTTTCGCCCTTGGGTCGCTTTCCGTCGCGGGCGATTATCGGGCTGCAGCCGCCGGTGGCGCAGCACTGGCGGCAATCCTGGCCAGCCGCGAGGTCCTGCACGGCCTTCTGAAGCGACTGACCTGGGTGGAACTCCGTTCGGCGCTGATCCTTGCGGTGATGACGGCGATCGTCTTGCCCCTGCTGCCAAACCGGACGATGGACCCGTGGGGCGGTTTCAATCCTTGGGAAGTCTGGTTCCTGACAGTGCTGATGGCCTCGATATCGTTCGCCGGCTATGTGGCTGTTCGCGTTCTGGGAAATACGCGTGGGCTGCTGGTCAGTTCGCTCGCCGGTGCGATCGTCTCATCCACAGCGGTGACCTTGGCGCTTGCCCGCAACGCCACAAATGCAACCAATCGGCTGCCGCTCGCCGGGGCGGCATCCCTGGCTGCAATGGTTTCGGTGCTCCGCGTCTGTGCCGTGGTTCTGATCATAGAGCCAGGCGTGTTTGCTTCGGTCGCTGTCGCGGCGATGGCAGCCGCGCTCGCATTCGCTGTCTGCGGCGCATTGCTGATGGCGCGCGACAGCGGGAATGGAGAAGGCAGCGCTATTGCGCGCAATCCTTTCGAGTTGGGTCCCCTGCTGCTTTTCGCACTGCTCTTCGCGGTTGTCGCCACCGCAGGCGCTGCATTGGCAGCCCAATTCGGCGGCCGCGGCTTGCTGGTTACTTCGGCGCTGGCAGGCACGTTCGATGTCGATGTCTCGGTGCTCAGTGCCTTGCGGCTGGTCAAGCATTCGGTCCCTGTCGAGACCGTCGGCCAGGCGGTGCTGGCGGGACTGGCGGCAAATGCGATCGGTCGCCTGTCATTGGCGGTATTTGCCGGGCCGATCGGGTTCTGGTTGCCGCTGGCCGGCACAACCTTCGCCGCTGCGGCCGCCGGCTACGGCGCCACGTTGTTGCTTGGTCTCGGGTAGAAGCGCGGCGATCGCGCCTTCTTTGATGCGGATCAAGGGCTATGCCCAGCCACCGCTCTATGAAACTCCGTGAAAGGAGTTCGCCATGACCAGTTTGAAGGACCTCACCCCGAAATTCCGCCATGTCCGGCTGCTGCTAGCCCGTGAAAAGGGTCACCCGGAAGGGGATCGCGAAGAGGGCTACGACGTGCTGGCTCCGTTGACTGGTGAAGGCCGGATCGATGCCGAAGAGTGGAAGTCGCACAGGGCATCCTGCCGTGTTCGCCGCTTTCGTACCGGCGAGGAGGATTTGATCGGCCGGCTGAGGCGCAAGCCCGGCGGACAGTGGTTCTTCGACTACGCCGACGGCGATCGCGACGACGAGATCGGCTTTCATCTCGGCGACGAACGGTTCGTGACCGGCGAATACGTGTCGATCGAGCGCAACGGCGCTATGCACACCTATCAGGTGGCGAGGGTCGAGCGGCCCTGACGAGAAACCGTCAGGCTCACTGGGAGTAGACCATGTCGCGACGCATCTTGATTGTGGTCGGTCATCCCGACCCGTCCCCGGATCGGCTCTGCCGCGGTCTCGCCAGGGCCTATGGCGAGGGCGCGGAGAAGGCGGGGCACGTCGTCCGCCGGGTCGATCTGGCGGCGATCGACTTTCCGATGCTGCGGACAATGCAGGAGTTCGAGCACGGTTCGATTCCCGATGAGCTGAAGGGAGCAGCCGAAGCGATCGTCTGGGCGGAGCACATTGTCTTTGTCTTTCCGCTGTGGCTTGGGACCATGCCGGCCAGGCTCAAGTCATTCCTGGAACAGGTCATGCGGCCGGGAACGGCCTTTGCCTATCCGGACAAGGGCGGCGGCTTCACAAAGACACTGCTTCGCGGCCGCTCTGCGCGCGTCGTGGTGACGATGGGCATGCCTTCCGTTGTCTACCGGCTGTGGTTCCTCGGACACGGCATCGCCGGCATGAAGCGAAGCATCCTGCATTTTGTCGGCATCAGTCCGGTGCGCGAGACCTTGTTCGGCATGGTCGCTGGGGCCAGCGATGCGACCCGCGCGAAGTGGATCAGCCAGATGCACAAGCTTGGCGAGCGAGCCAGATAATCTTCAACTGTCAATCACGGCACCAGGACGGCGGCGCCGCTCAATCTGCCTTGCCTCAGATCGTCCAGTGCCTGATTGGCCTGTTCCAGCCGGTAGACCTTGGTGTGGGTGCGTACCTGCGCGCGCTTGGCAATGGGGAAGAACTCTTCCGCGTCGCGGCGCGTCAGGTTTGCGACCGACACCAGTTCGCGCTCTTCCCAGAGCAATTCGTAGGCCATCGCCGGAATGTCACTCATGTGAATGCCGCCGCAAACCACCCGGCCACCCTTGCGGACGGCACCAAGCGCGATCGGCACCAGGTCGCCCACAGGAGCGAAGATGATCGCGGCATCGAGCTGCCTGGGCGGAAGTTGATCCGAACCGCCCGCCCAGGTTGCTCCGAGCGAGCGAGCGAAATCCTGTGCTTGCTCGTCACCGGGCCGGGTGACGGCGAAAATCTCACGGCCTTGCCAGATCGCGATCTGAGCGACGATATGCGCGGCGGCGCCGAAGCCGTAAATCCCGAGCCGCTTGCCGTCACCGGCCTTCTTCAGGCATCGCCAGCCGATCAGGCCGGCGCAAAGCAACGGCGCCAGCGATACGGGATCAGCATCCTGGTCCAGATCGAAGGCGAATTGCGCGTCGGCAATGACATGGCTGGCAAAGCCGCCATCGCGTGTGTAGCCCGTGAAATCTGGCTGATCGCAAAGATTTTCATGTGCTGTGGCGCAGTAGGGACAATGCCCGCAAGTGTGCCCAAGCCATGGCACACCGACTCTCCGCCCGATCCTGGAACGCGCCACGCCCTTGCCCACGGAATCGACGATGCCGACGATTTCGTGACCGGGAATCAGCGGCAATTTTGGATGACGCAGATCGCCATCAATGACATGCAGATCGGTGCGACAGACAGCGCATGCCTCGACCTTCAACCTGATCTCGCCCACCCCCGGTATGGGGTCGGATCTGTCGACCAGTTTCAAGGGAGTGCCGATGCTTTCGAGCACCATTGCTCTCATGACGCGCTCCATATCGCCCCGGAAACAAACCAAGCCGATTACGATCCACTCCTCCGCTAGACCGACATCAGGCGATGCGATCCCGGCAAGCTTTCGAAAACCGCGACCGTCACAGGCTCTTGGCGCTGCCTTGTTCTGGGGTTTATGGATCGACGGTGAGCTCGGCCCACATTCCGGCTCCAAAGTGACCTGGCACGTTACAGATAAGCAGATATTTTCCAGCCTTCAGTTCGACAGTCAACGTGCCCGATTTACCGGGATCAAGCTCCGAAACTTCGCCCTTGTCGCCGGCTTTGTCTTCGTCGACCCGGTTCTCGGCCTCAACGTAAGGAAGTGGCTTGCCGGGATCGGCAAGGTACATCACGATCATTTCGTGAACGGTGTCCTTGGAGTCATTCTTCACATTGAATGTGACCTCGCCGGCCTTCACCGCTCCGGGGACAGCCTTGATGCCCATGGTGGCCTTCGAGAGATCGAGTCCTGGCGTTGCATAAGCAAGACCCATCGGCATCTCCGTACTCGCACCCTTGTCCCACAGCGTGACCTGAACAAGTGAAGCGGCCTGGACGACACCGGCACTGCTGCCCATGAGCATCGCCGCCGCGAGCCCGAGCGCTGCTATCCTCGACATGGTTTTCATCGTGGTTCTCCTTCAGGATGGCAGCGAAGCGCTCTACATCCTGGCCGTCATCCTGCTTGCGGCGTCAGCCGCCGTCCTTGCGCCAGATCAAACCGACCGGCGCGAGCCCAATCTGCTGCCCCGGCCCAACTGTCAGCCAGTTGTCAGGTTGAACGGGTTATTTCGACCAATGACGGTGAAATCGCCGTCTGACAGGACCGATCGAAATCCCACCCGCAGGCGCAACATCGGCGCCCAACTCCCGAATGGAGCCATCATGTATCGAACACTCGTCCTCGCCGCTCTCGCTGGCATGATTGCAGGGCCGGCGCTCGCCGCCGGCGGCAGCTGCAGCACCGCCCCGAAATCGCAGTTAAAGCCCAAGGCAACGCTCGAGGCGCAATTGACCGGCGAAGGCCTCACCGTCCGCCAGATCAAGGTCGAGAAGGGCTGCTACGAAGTCTATGCGGTCGACAAGGCCGGCAAGAAGGTGAACCTGGCCTACAATGCCGAGACCCTTGAAAAGCTCGACAATGCCGAAGCCGGCGAAAATTGATCCGAACGTTTCGATAGCCACGGACGCGCAGCCATCTCAAGAGATGGTGCGCGTCTGGGACCGGGTCGTGAGGAGTTTCCACTGGGCGCTTGTGCTCAGCTTCGTCACGGCCTGGCTCACCTCCCATTCCTCCGAGGACATTCACCATTGGGCCGGCTACACCGCTGCCGCGCTAGTCGCAATGCGGCTTTATGGGGCGTTCTGGGCACGCCGTATGCGCGGTTCTCTCAATTCGTGCGCGACCCGGCGACGGTGCTGCGCTATCTCTCTGCAATGCTGAGCGGTCGCGAAGCCCGCTACATCGGCCACAACCCGGCCGGTGGCGCAATGGTGGTCGTGCTGATCGCGGCGATGGGGTCAACCGCACTGACCGGTTGGCTGATGACGACGGACGCTTATTTCGGCCTCTCGTGGGTCGAAACGGCGCACAGCCTGAGCGCGCACGGCTTACTTGTGCTGGTCCTTTTCCATATAGGCGGCGTCGCGCTGGCAAGCTTTCGCCATCGCGAAAACCTGGTGCGGGCCATGATCACGGGGCGAAAACGCAAAGCCGAGCCGGCGGACATCGCCTGACGACCGACCAATAAATCAAATCCGATTTGCGCCTTGGCCGATTTCGGGGGTGCAAGCCGGTCGCGCCTTGTTCAACATGGCCCTGGAAGCGCGATGCGACATGGGCGGAGCGGACAAGATAAGAACAGGCATTGGTGCGGCGACCCAGAAACCGGAACACCAACGCCACTCTTTTTGTTCAGCAACCGTTTATTGACCCGCATCAAAGCTGTGAGTCCTGTCTTCCTATCTATTGCCTCCCATCAGAGCCTTCAAATTGGGGAGAGCATCATGACTACGGCTGATTTCAACATCCCGGTTCCGAAAGTCACGACGGCAGCGCCAACGAAACTTCGATTGGGGTCCCTTACCGCATTGGTGATCGGCTCGATGGTCGGCTCCGGCGTGTTCAGCCTGCCGCAGAACATGGCGGCTGGTGCTGGTCCCCTCGCCATCCTAATCGGCTGGGCCATCACCGCCGTCGGCATGCTGGCACTGGTGTTCGTCTATCAATCGCTTGCGACCCGCAAGCCCGAGCTCGATGCCGGGCCCTATGCCTACGCCAAGGCCGGCTTCGGCCCCTTCATCGGCTTCAACAGCGCCTGGGGTTACTGGATCAGCGCCTGGGTCGGCAACGTTTCCTACGCGGTGATCGTGTTCAGCGCCCTATCCTATTTCTTTCCGGCCTTCGGCGACGGAAACACCTGGCAGGCGGTGCTCGGCGCATCGGTCCTGCTGTGGCTGATCCATGTCCTTGTTCTGGCCGGCATCCGGCAGGCCGCCGTCGTCAACCTCATCGTCACGGTGGCGAAGATCGCTCCGATCGTCCTTTTCGTCGGGGTTGTTGCCGTCGCCTTCAAACTGCAGGTCTGGTCTCTCGACTTCACGGGTCTCGGCAACGCCAGTCTCGGCTCGATCACCGCGCAGGTGAAAAGCACCATGCTGGTGACGCTCTGGGTGTTCATCGGCATCGAGGGCGCCAGCGTCTTTTCCGGCCGTGCGGAGCGCCGCAAGGACATCGCCACGGCGACGGTTCTCGGCTTCTTCACCTGCCTCGCGCTCTACGCCCTGGTGTCGCTGCTGTCGCTCGGCATCCTGAACCAGCCTGAACTCGCCGCCCTGAAGAACCCCTCCATGGCCGGTGTGCTCGAGGCGGTTGTCGGCCCCTGGGGCGCCATCCTCATCAACATCGCGCTTGTGGTGTCGGTGGTCGGCGCCTTCCTGAGCTGGACGCTGCTGGCGGCCGAAATTCCGCATGCCGCCGCAAAGGACGGCACGATGCCCAAATTCTTCGGCCATGAAAGCGAGCGCGGCGTGCCGTCGATCTCGCTTCTGATCACCAATCTGCTGGTGCAGGCCTTCCTGGTGATCACGCTCTTCGCACAAAGCACCTACCAGGCGCTGTTCTACATCGCGTCGGCCGCAATCCTGGTTCCTTACATCTTTTCCGGAGCCTATGCGGCCAAGCTCGCGTTGACCGGAGAGAGCTACGAGGGTGGCGAGCAGCGCGTCGGGCCGCTTTTTGCCGGATTGCTGGCAACGGTCTACGGGCTGTGGCTCGTCTACGCGGCCGGACCTGCCTACCTGTTCATGTGCGCGATCCTCTATGCGCCCGGCATCATCTTCTACGTCTGGGCGCGCCGCGAAACCAACCAGCGCGTGTTCCATCCTGTCGAAGCAGCCCTCGCCGCAGCCCTCGTCGCCGTCGCCATCCTCGCCGTTTACGAGATGTGGACCGGCGCCGTCAGCGCGCTGTGAGAGGATTGGTTCGATGACGAAGCTGGGTGTCCATTCTGAAGTCGGCCGTCTGCGCGAGGTGATGGTCCATCGTCCTGACCTTAGCCTGCGCAGGCTGACACCGGAAAACTGCAAGGCGCTGCTCTTCGACGACGTGCTGTGGGTCAAGCGGGCTCGCCAGGAACACGATGTCTTTGTCGATGCGTTACGCGAACGCGGCGTACTGGTGCATTGCTTCGGTGAACTCCTGGCTGAGACAATGAGCCTGTCCAAGGCCCGCGACTGGCTTCTCGACCGCCGAGTCCATCCCGGCGTCGTCGGGCTCGACATGGTCGACGAAATGCGCGGATGGCTCAACGAGATGCCGCCGGAGCAATTGTCGTCTTACCTTGTAGGCGGCATTGCCCGGGCGGAGCTTCCTTTCGAACCCAAGGGGCTGACCGGAAGGACGCTCGCGCCCCAGGATTTCGTGCTGCCGCCTTTGCCGAACCAGCTTTTCACCCGCGACAGCTCCTGCTGGATCTACGGCTCGGTCTCGGTCAATCCCATGTACTGGCCCGCGCGGCGCCCGGAAGCGGCCAATGTCGAAGCCGTCTATCGCTTCCATCCCCGTTTTCGCGACAGCGGCATACCTTTCGTGTCGCCGGACCTGGGCACAGGCACCAGCCTGGAAGGCGGCGATGTCATGCCGATCGGGGGTGGAACGGTTCTCGTCGGCATGGGCGAACGCACCACGCCGCAAGCGGTGGGAGATCTCGCGCGCAACCTGTTTGCGGCCGGTGAGGCCACGCGCGTGATTGCCGCCTTGATGCCGCGCGACCGCAGTTTCATGCATCTCGACACCGTCTTCACCTTCTGCGATCGCGATCTCGTCACCTTGTATCCGCCGGTGGTCGACCGGTTACGCAGCTTCTCGCTGCGGCCGGGCGACGGAGAGGTGTCGGTCGAGGTCACCGATGAGGCAAAACCGTTCACGGCTGTGGTTGCTGAAGCCCTTGGACTGAAGTCGCTGCGCATCATCACCACCGGCGGCGACCGATACGAGGCCGAGCGCGAACAATGGGATGACGGCAACAACGTTGTTGCGGTCGAGCCCGGCGTGGTCATCGGCTACGATCGCAACGTCTACACCAACACGCTGCTGCGCCGCGCCGGAATTGAAGTGATCACGGTCGAAGGCGCCGAACTCAGCCGCGGCCGCGGCGGCGGGCACTGCATGACCTGTCCGATTGTCCGCGACCCGATCTGACCCGAAAGGAATTTCCATGTCGATCAATCTTCACGGCCGCTCCGTCCTGACCCTGGACGATCTCACGGCCGACGAGATCCGCTTTCTTTTGAAGCTGGCGGCCGATCTGAAGGCCGCCAAGCTCGCCGGGCACGAGATTCCGCGTCTTGTCAGAAAAAACATTGCGCTGATCTTCGAGAAGGATTCGACGCGCACACGCACAGGGTTCGAGGTAGCTGCCTATGACCAGGGCGCTCACGTCACCTATTTCGGCCCCACTGGCAGTCATATCGGCCACAAGGAATCCATGAAGGACACCGCCCGCGTCCTTGGCCGCATGTATGATGCGATCGAATATCGCGGTTTTGGCCAGCACCAGGCCGAACTGCTGGCCGCGCATGCTGGCGTGCCTGTCTACAACGGTCTTACCGACGAGGCGCATCCTACGCAGATCCTCGCCGACCTGATGACCATGCGTGAATTCACCCACAAGCATCTATCGGATATGACCGTCACCTTCGTCGGTGAGGGTCGGGACAATGTCGCGCTGTCGCTGGCACTTGGAGCTGCCAAGGTCGGCATAGACATGCGCATCGCTTCACCGAAAGAGCTCTGGCCGGACGAGGAATTCTGCGCCCATGTTCGCGACCTAGCGCAGCGTAGCGGCGGCCGCTTCCGACTCGACGAGGATGTGACGGGCTGCGTCCAGGATGCTGATTTCATCTACACCGATGTCTGGATGTCGATGGGCGAGGACAAATCCGGCTGGACCGAACGTATCCGCCTTTTGACGCCCTACCGGGTCACGACCGAAGTGATGGCTGCCGCCGGCAACCCCCACGTCAAATTCATGCATTGCCTGCCGGCATTCCACGACACCGACACAGAGATCGGCGCCTTCGTTGCGAAGGAATACGGCATCGACTGCATGGAGGTCACCGACGAGGTGTTCGAGTCGGCTGCGTCCATCGTCTTCGACCAGGCCGAAAACCGGATGCACACGATCAAAGCCCTTCTCGTCGCCACGATCGGCAACTGAGATGCTCATCGTCGTTGCGTTGGGCGGAAACGCACTGCTGCGCCGTGGAGAACCGATGACGGCCGGGAACCAGCGCGCCAACATCGTGCGTGCCGCGGCTGTATTGGCGAATCTGGTCGACGCAGGGCACTCGATTGTAGTCACTCACGGCAACGGTCCGCAGGTGGGGCTTCTAGCCCTGCAGGCAGCGGCCACTTCGGACGGCGGCACATTTCCGCTGGACGTGCTTGGCGCCGAGAGCGCCGGCATGATCGGCTATGTGATCGAGCAGGAACTCGGCAACCTCCTCAAGGAGAGGCTTTTCGCGACCCTGCTGACACAGGTGAAGGTGGATCCACAAGATCCGGCTTTCGCTCACCCGACAAAGCCTATCGGCCCCGTCTACGATGAGGCAACGGCACGCACGCTTGCCAGCGAGCGCGGCTGGCAGATCGCGCCTGACGGTGACAAATGGCGCCGCGTCGTGCCCTCGCCCAAGCCGCTCGTGATCCTGGAAGCTTCGGTGATCTCCTTTCTGGTCGAGCGCGGCGTGATTGTCATCTGCACCGGCGGCGGCGGCGTTCCGGTAATTGCCCGTGACGACGGTAGTCTTTGCGGCGTGGAGGCCGTCATCGACAAGGATCTGGCAAGCTCGCTTCTTGCCCGGCAGTTGAAAGCCGACATGCTGCTGATGCTCACCGATGTCGACGCCGTCTATGTCGACTATGGAACAGCAGCTGCTCGGGCGCTTCGGCGCGTGACCCCCAAGGAGCTATCGGGCCAGAATTTTCCAGCCGGCTCCATGGGGCCGAAGGTCAGTGCTGCAATCGAGTTCGCTGAAGCAACGGGTAAACCTACCGCAATCGGCAAGCTCGATGACGCCGTCGAAATTGTCAGGGGGGAACGCGGTACCTGGGTCGACGCGGGCGCTCCTGAGGCCCGATGCGCCGATCAGTCAAACGCCCCCTGATTCCTGATCGAAACGCATCAAAGCGGCCGCGCTTGTTCCTCGACGACCTTCAGTCGGACCACTGAAACCGAGCAAAGAGCTTGTGCGACCACTTTGGTCGAGACGCTGCCGAGGTGACGGCGAATTGCCGAGGACGCCCTTGCTCCAACGATGATGTGGCCGACGTCATTGTGCTCGGCATAGTTGAGGATCGCATCGGCAGGGCTGACCGCTTCGAGGACATGGTAGCTGATGCGGTCTTCCGGCAGGTGCAGCGGACGGGCCCAGTCCTTCAGTGCGACGAGCCGCCTCAGATACTCCGAGCGACCCGTTTCGTCGGCCGCGGGCGTCTCGCCTATGATCTCGGTCCTCAGGACCGTCACGCAGGCCAGCCAGGAGTCCTCGCGCGAGGCAAGCACGCGGGCGGTTTCGTTGAGAACCTCGCCTGCCAGCGCATCGCTGCCATTGGCCAGATCGACTGCGGCGAGAACAATTGACGGTCCAGCCTGCGTCCTCGACAAGGTCGGCTTGCCGACAAGCGATCTGTCATCCGTCTTGCGAAACAGCTCCATGATCGCGGCCCATGCCCCCTCGGTCGGGGGCTTGCGCCTGGCAACCACCACCTGGTCGGGGTTCCTCAGGTCTGAGAGAACGTGTGCCGCCTCGGCATATCGTCGAGACCTGTCCACTTCCATGCATCTCAGGATTATGGCTTCGAGCCATCGAGGAATGGCATCGTTGATATCTCTCGGCGGCCTTGGCGCGTGATAGAGCCGCCGCTTCATCCCCGCGAAGGTCGCCGGCCGCCCGAACGGCTCCTCGCCCGTAGCCAGCTGGTAGAGGATGCAACCCAGTGCGAACAAGTCACTGGCAGGATCGGACCGCTCTCCGAGCACCTGTTCCGGGGAGATATAGGCGGCCGTGCCCATCGGCACCGAGCTTTCCGCGCCGAGAAGATCGGGAAGCTCTGCATGCCGGGCGAGCCCGAAATCGAGAAGAACGGCCCCGTTCTCGGCGAGAATGACATTCTCGGGTTTGAGATCGAGATGGACGACCTTCTGCCGGTGCAGGGCAGCAAGTGCCGTCGCGATCTCGGCGCCGATCCTTGCCACCTCGTCCACGGGCAGTGGCGCGTTGCTGACGATATCCGCCAGACCGGTGCCAGCCACGAACTCCATGGCGATAAAGGGAATCTGCGACAAGCTGCCGGCTCCCGCAAAACGCGGCACATGCGGGCCCGTCAGGCGTTTCAGGATCAGTTCCTCCGCCTCAAAACCGAGAATGACGGAAACATCCCCGCCCGGGTCGAGAAACGGTATCTTCAGCACAAGCGGGAAATCATGCAGCGGGTTGGTCGCCCGCCAGAGCGAGGCCATGCCGCCGGCGGGCAGCTTTTCGACCAGCTCGAAACCATCGATGACTGTCCCTGCCTCAAACCGTTGCATAGAATACCTCTTCTCAGCGGCCGATCTTCAAACGCATGCCCAGCCACCCGGGCAGACCGGCGGCCCGGATCTTGCGGGCCGTTTCTTCGTGATCATAGGGAACACGAACCATCGTGACCTCTTGCCGCTGCGTGTCGACAAGAACAAAGCACGCTGCCGGGTTGCCGTCGCGTGGTTGACCAACAGCACCGGCGATCACCACGTGCCGCCTCATCTCCGACAGGGGTGCAGCCACATTGTCGTGCGGCTGAAAATGGATCGGCCGACGACCGGGCAGAGCGTAGTAGATGGCGGGAATGTGGGTGTGACCGCAGAAAACGAAGCGGGCGTCGCTTGCCGAGAGGCAGCGTTCCGCTGCATCCACGTCGCGTATATAGGGCCACTTTCCCGGTCGCTCCGCACTTGCGTGCACATACAGGCGGTCTTCGGATTGCAGCGAGAGCGGCAATCGCGCGAGGAAATCGAGATGCGCCGAAGTGATGTGTTTGCGAGTCCACTGCACGGCGAACCGCGCATTCTCAGTCATGTTGCTTAGGTTCAGCGCCACTGCTTCGTCGTGGTTGCCCGTGATGCAAAGCGCGCCGTCAGCCATCAGATGGGCAGCCTTCTCGATCACATAGATGGGATCAGGACCGTAGCCGACCAGATCACCGAGCAATACCAACTCGTCTGGACTACCGCGTCGGTGAACAGCTTCCAGGACCGCGTCGAACGCCTCGCGATTGGCATGAATGTCAGAAAGGATCGCGATGCGCATTCAACCTTTGTCCCAGAGATTGGCAAAACATGGCAAGGCGCGTGCCGCAATTGATTTGGTTCGGCTGCGTCGCGATCATAGGGGACGGTTAAAGCAACCTGCCGTCTCTTTGGGGTGGCGCAACATGGCTGAGTGACGCCGACTCTGCTTCAGCGGCTGCCGTCGCGCCTTTGGAAACCAGGCGCATGACAAAGACGAAGTATCCGACCTGCAGAACGACCAAGTCGATAATCGCCCAGCCCAGTGCTGTCCAGACCGAGCCCGTTACCACGTAGGTCCACGCCGCGACGATGGTCGAGGTGACAAACATTCCCACCAGAAACCGCGGAAGATACATCGACGCTCATCAACCGCCCCAGAACCTGAGATGAGTTCGGAACGGTTCCCCTTTGCTATCCAAAGCTAGGAGATCATAGGCATCCGGATTGGCCTGTGGCTTGACGTGGATCAACAGGGCGGGCGTCAGTCGACGGGTTTCTTTTTGATTGTTGCAAATCTGGCCAATTCTTCGGCCAAAAGATTTTTGAGCGTGGCGCGGCGGTCCGGGTCTGTTTCGGATATGAGCTTGCGCCTGAAATGCTTGACGTTTTCGTGGTGTATATATTCGCGATAGGGATCCTGCATGACCGTATCCCTCCTTCAGGGAGACGTAATAGAGACGGTAGGCGTCTATTCGGTCCAAGGCTAGCGCAATCGTTTGTTGAGGGCCCTAGCCGCATTTGCCACTGCAAATCCGTTCCGTATTCAACTAGGTAGTTTCCCGTAGGGATATAACCGAATTTCGCGACCCGCGGATTCGCGCGATTGCTGTGTCACGGAACAACCGGGAAAACAGCCATGCACGCCTACACCGCCTCCAGGATTTCATTGCCGTCGCATTCTGTGCAACCAAGCGTGCCGGACGCATTCGACCCGGCGCCGCTGCAGCCGATCAGCTTTTTTTCGGCCGGCTCGGAAATTTATGCCCAGGGCGAGAAGGCCGGGGCCTTCTACCAGGTCGAGTTCGGTGCCGTGCGCATCTACCGGCTGCTCGCCGACGGTCGCCGGCAGATAAGCGCCTTCCACCTCGCCGGTGAGACCTTCGGCTTCGAAGCCGACACGACGCATCATTTCTTCGCCGAAGCGATCAGTGCCACCGGCGTCCGCGTCTTTCGCCTGGCTGCCGCGGACATGTCCCGTCAGTTGCTGCCGTTGGCGCTCAAGGGCCTGACACGCGCGCAGGAACACCTCCTGGTCCTCGGTCGCCAGAACGCCATCGAACGTGTCGCCGCCTTCCTGGTCGACATGGCGGAGCGGCAAGGTGGATTGCGGCAGGTCGAGCTGCCAATGTCGCGCATGGATATCGGCGACTATCTCGGCCTCACCATCGAGACCGTGTCGCGGGTCTTCACCCGGCTGAAGGACAAGGGCGTCATCCGCCTCCTCAACCTGCGCAGCATCGAAATCGTCAAGCACGACGCGCTCCACTGCATGAGCGAATGACCAGACATCGTCGAACGGTGGCACGGAGATATCCAAAGGAAGCCATATCCACTTGGTTCCGCTGCATCCGGCCATTCAGAACAACCCAGGATTAGAGTTCCACCCATGTCCACGAACAGCGCAATTACCACACGTACTGGATTTCGTTTCGAAGTACGCCTTGCTCGGCCCGAGGACGAGCCAACCCTGGCGGAGTTCTTCACCCATGTGACTCCGGAAGACCTGCGCTTCCGCTTCCTCGGCGCTGTGAAGGAAGTTTCGCATGAACGGCTGGTGGCGATGACGCGTTCAGACGACGCGCATATCCATAATTTTCTGGCCTTCTCGACCGACGGGATGCTGATCGCCGTTGCGACGCTGGCAAGCGATCGAGCCGACCGAACCGGTGAGGTCGCGATCTGCATTCGCGCGGATCGCAAGCATCTGGGCGTTGGCTGGGAGTTGCTCGCCTATATCGCGAAATATGCCGAAGACCTCGGCCTGGAAGCCATCGAGTCGATCGAGAGCCGTGAGAACCGTGCCGCGATCGAGGTCGAGCGCGACATGGGTTTCACCGTCACGACCGATCCCGACGATGCGACGCTGGTGCTGGTTCGGCGGGAGCTGGGGGCGCGATCAGCCGCTTAGTGCAATTCCAGGAAAAGGGTGAAACGGTTTCCCAGGAAAAGCGCATAGCGCCTAGGGAATTGCGTTGAAACAAAGAGTTAGAGGTCGCGGTCCTTCCGGGGTCGTTGTGATACCCGAAGATGACCGGCTAGTCTGTGGTGAACAGCGCACGGAAAGCTCGATCCGAGAGACCGTGCGGGCGAGATTCTTTGGGTTGCAGAGTCATAAGGTCGACGACACTCACAACCCTGATCCCGAGATCAGGAACCTGTTGCGTGACGATTTGCCCGCACCTCAGGCAGAGAACGCGGGCCGACGAGCCTTTGCCGGCTGATCTTCAGCAGACACGCGATCGCTCGTCCTGCGAATAGCCATTGCCTTTCCTGCCGCGTTGGGAACCCCGGAACCAAAGCGACCTGCGGCAGTTATCCAAACGAAGGGCTAATCAAGGCAATGGAGAAACTACAATGAAAACAATGATCATGTGCGCTTTGGCGCTTTCCGTCGGATTGCCGGCTGTCGCTTCGGCGGCCGAAGCCGATATCGTCATCAAAACCCACCATCGTCACCACAGCAACGTCAAGATCATCAACGAGGACGGCCAACGCCTGCATCACCGCCACCACGGCACCGTTGCGTTCTACGATCATGGCCGCCGGCACCATCGTCCGGATGCGATCATCGTGACTGGCTCCGTTTCCAAGCACCACCACCGCCGCCCCGTGGTGATCGAAAACAACAATTACTGATCAACGCCGAGGCCCGGCTCCTTGCAGCCGGGCCTGCCGGCAAAAATCTCAAATGTGGCTGGTGGTCCGGTGTGCCATACAAAGGCATCATCAACCAACCATCGTCTTGATTACGACACCATTCCGTTCCCCCTCTCCCAAAAGCTCGCGGAATTTCGCCTCACTGGCTTGAATACAGGCTGCTGGGCTGCCGAAACTTGAGGGTTCGCTCGCCACACGGGCGCGGCGAGCGAACCCTATCAGCGCAGGAAGGGACGTAGCTACGCCAATCTGCAAAACATTTGTGCTCGATCTTTCGGAGGGTCAGCCAAGGGCTAGTCCAATCGCCATGAACGTGACGGCCACCGCGAAGATCAGCGCGAGCAACCAGCGCGCTTGGTCAACACTCTTGTCCATCAGCTTCCTCCTGAACGTGCAGCGGACAACGGCTGCGAACAGTGGCTGTTCCGAGCAGCACGAGAGGTAAGACCATTGCATCTTACGGCCAGACCTAAGTCCTGGGCCATACCGGACCGAAGCCCAGCCAGGGAACGTTTGCGCTTCGGCCCTGTTCGATTGGCTGGGCGCGCGGACAGTCAAATAACATGGAAATGGATAAGCATCATTATGTCGAACCGTGAGACCGCAAGATCCCACGCCCTGGGGACGCGCGTAACCGACCTCAGGACCAAAATGCAGAAGGCTCGTATCAGCGAGAGCGAAATGAAGGTCGCGGCCATAATGGTGGACGTTCAGGGCGGCATTGACGGCGACGATCTGATCGCCGCGTCGTTCGTTGCCGACACGTTGTCGGACATGAGCAACCCTGAATGACCATGCCAACAATCAGCAAGCTTTTTGATTCCCATGCCGAAGCCGCGCGGATTGCTGCAGAGCTGGTGGCCGTCGGTGTTCCTCGCGTGCAGATTGCGGTTATCGGCCCCTACCAGGACGAGATCGGAGTTCTAAGATCTCCTGGTGTCACCCTTGGTGCCGTCGGTGCGGCATTCGCCTGCCTCAGCGCCATGATCGTTTACGGCGTCAATTCTCTTCCGGTCGGACTGCCGGCAACAACGCTGATTTGCGCGGTCTGTGGCGGTGCTGCCGGTGGATTGCTCGGCGCATTCATCAAGACTGTCAAAAAGCCGCAAGACTGGATCGTTGGCGAGGCGATCGTTTTGGTCACGGCGCATGTCGATGAAAATGAGACCGACATCGCCCGAGCAGTCCTCGTCGGTTGCGCTCCCACCGCACTTATCGCCGAAGCAGCGTGACCATTGGCCAGGGGCCGGCGAAAAGCCCGCCCCGGTGTCAACCGGGACGGGCTCTCTCCGTTTCCAGCGATTGGATTGAGACACTCGACGGATACCAACTTCGAGCGACCGAGAACGTTCCCACATCGGCTGTACCCCTGTGTGGTCAAGCGCCCGTAGCGTTTCGTTGCAAGCGAAACTTTTACGAAATAACCGTCGGCTCCAGATTATTCGATGGCTATGGTGGAGCCAGTGAAACGGCGAGCTTGGTGAGGACATGAATTTGATCTCGACGACGACCTCGGCACCGGTTCTGCTGATTGCGGTACTTCTCGTTGCCGGCTGCTCGTCGATCGGCAAAACCGTCGATCCGTCGAAGTACGACACGTTGAGCTGCACCGAGCTTAACAGCGCGCTCGGGACCAACGCCGGCGAGATCTCACAAACCGCGATCACCCGCGGCAAGGTCGCCAACACCAGCGTTCCGCGCTGGCTGCTTGGCGGCTCGCGGGTGAAGACCGCTGTCGCCAACCGTGAGACCGCCAGGATCGACCGGCTGAAGCATCAGCAGGATGCCATTGCGGCCGCGCGCGTACGCAAGTGCCAGAGGTCGGCGGGTTGAGCAAACGCACGCCGCCACGATGATTTATTTACCTGAAGCGCCGTCTCACGCGCTCAGCCGGAAGCGCGTGACATCGATCGCCGCGGCCATCAGCGTCTGGGTGTAGACGTGCTGAGGATTGCTGAAGATCGCCTCTGTCGGCCCCTGCTCGACGATCTTGCCCTGCTTCATGACGATGATGTAGTCGGCCATGGCGCGCACGACCGAGAGATCGTGGCTGATGAACAGGTAGGATAGTTCATGGTCGGCCTGCAGCTTGCGCAGCAGTTCGACGATCTGTTTCTGAACCGAGCGGTCGAGCGCCGAGGTCGGCTCGTCCAGCACCACCATCTTTGGCTTTAGGATCATGGCGCGGGCAATGGCGATGCGCTGCCGTTGCCCGCCGGAGAATTCGTGCGGGTAGCGGTTGCGGGCGTTGGGATCGAGGCCGACCTCAAGCAAGGCCTCGACCGCGCGCTGGTCGCGTTGCTTGCCCGAGAGGTTTGGCTCATGCACCAAGAGCCCCTCGGTGATGACCTGACCGACGGTCATGCGTGGCGACAGCGACCCGAACGGATCCTGGAAGACGAGTTGCATCTGGCGCCGCAGCGGCCGCATCTGCTGCCGGTCGGCCTGGGAGATGTCGCGATCGCCGAAACGAATGAGCCCATCGCTCGGCAGCAGCCGCAGCAGAGCCCGGCCGAGCGTCGATTTACCCGATCCGGATTCGCCGACAATGCCGATGGTCTGGTTGCGCTGCAGCCGGATCGAAATGTCGTCGACCGCACGCAGCATCAGCGCCTCACCGGCAAGGAACCCGCCGCCAATCTTGAACGTGACTTCGACATTCCGGCCTTCCAGCACCACAGGCGCATTGGCGGGCGGCGGCGCCTTGGTTCCGGTCGGCTCGGCCGCGAGCAGCATCTTGGTGTAGGCGTGCTGCGGGTTGGCGAAGATCGCTTCCGCCCCGCCTTCCTCGACGACCTCGCCCTGGCGCATGACATAGACCCGATCGGCGAAGCGCCGGACGATGCCGAGATCGTGGGTGATGAAGACGATCGCCATGCCAAGCTTGCGCTGCAGTTCGGCGAGCAGCATCAGGATCTGCGCCTGGATGGTGACATCGAGCGCCGTCGTCGGCTCGTCGGCGATCAATATGTCGGGATCGTTGGCGAGCGCCATCGCGATCATCACGCGCTGGCGCTGGCCGCCGGACATTTCGTGCGGATAGGATTTCATCCGCCGCTCGGGATCGGGAATATGCACGAGGCGTAAAAGCTTGAGCGCCTCCTCGCGTGCCTCGGCGGCATTCAGGCCGCGATGCCGGCGGATCGGTTCGATCAGCTGGTTGCCCATCGAATAGAGCGGATCGAGCGAGGTCATCGGCTCCTGGAAGATCATGCTGATCTTGGCGCCGCGGACCTTGTTCAGGTCGGATTTGCTCAGCGTCAGCAGGTTGCGGCCGCGATAGTCGACGCTGCCGGTGGCTTCGCCATTCGAAGCCAGCAGGCTCATCGCCGCCATCATGGTCTGGCTCTTGCCGGAGCCGGACTCGCCGACCACGGCAACGGTCTCGCCCGCGTTGACGTGGATGTTGATGCCCTTCACCGCCTCGACCGCGCCGTCGAGCGTGCGGAAGCGGACACGCAGATCCTTGACGCTGAGGATCGTTTCGGGAGTTTCCATCTCAGCGGTCCCTTGGGTCGAGCGCATCGCGCAGGCCGTCGCCGACGAAATTCAGCGCAAACAGCGTCGAGACGAGGAAGAAGGCAGGAAACAGCAGCAGCCAGTTGGCGGTGCCGATGTTCTTGGCGCCGACCGAGATCAGCACGCCCCAGCTGGTCATCGGCTCCTGCACGCCGAGGCCGAGGAACGACAGAAAGCTTTCCAGGATGATGACCTGCGGCACCAGCAGCGTCATGTAGATGACCACCGGGCCGAGCAGATTGGGGATGACATGGCGCAGCAGGATGCCGCGCTGGCCGACGCCCATGGCTTCCGCTGCTTGGACATATTCCTGGCGGCGGATCGACAGCGCCTGGCCACGCACGATGCGCGCCATATCGAGCCACAGCACCGCCCCCACGGCCAGGAACATCAGCACGAAGTTGCGGCCGAAGAACACCACCAGCATGATGACGAAGAAGATGAACGGCAAGGAGTAGAGCACATCGACGATGCGCATCATCACCTCGTCGATCTTGCCGCCGGAAAAGCCGGCGGCGGCGCCATAGATCACCCCGATCACCACCGCCACGACGCCGGCGAGCAGGCCGATGGCGAGCGAGATGCGCCCGCCCATCAGCGTGCGCGAGAGAAGATCGCGGCCGGTGTTGTCGGTGCCAAACAGGAAGTATTGCTGCTTGACCGACGTGCTCATCGTCACCTCGAGCCCGTCTGGTGACTTGCTCTCGATCTTGGTGTCGTCGAAGGCATCGGAACGGTCGAGGTAGCGGATGTTGCGATCATCGACCGGCTTGGTCGAGGTGACCGTGACCGTGACTCGGCTGCCTTCCTGATGCCACTCCTTGAGGTCGACCCGCATACGCTTGATGGCGTCCGTGAGTGCCCCTTGAATCATCTCCGGCTTCGGGTAGGCCGACAGGCTTGGCGGCATGCGGACATAGTCGGCATAGATGGTCGTGTACTGGTGCGGCACGAACCAGGGGCCGAACACACTGACGAGCCCGATCAAAGCGAGATAGTAGAGGCTGAACATGGCGGCGCGGTTGGCCTTGAGGCGCGCCCAGGCATCGCCCCAGAGCGAACGGCCAACGATGGCGGGAGCTGCCGCGGCTGCGATATCAGTCATAGCGCACCCTCGGGTCGACGACCGCGTACATGACGTCGACGATCAGGTTGAAGACGATAGTGAAGATGGCGATCACCACCACTGTCCCCATCACCAGCGTGTAGTCGCGGTTGAGCGCGGCATCGACGAAATAGCGGCCGACGCCTGGAATGGAGAAGATCGTCTCGACGATGACTGAGCCGGTCAGCAAGGCCGCCGCGGCGGGACCGGTGAATGAGACGATCGGCAGGATGGCGCCGCGCAGGGCGTGCTTGACCACCACCGACCAGTCAGAAAGGCCGAGCGCGCGGGCCGTGCGGATATGATGGGAGCGCAGCGATTCGATCATCGAGCCGCGCATGAGGCGGGCAACGATGGCGATCTGCGGCAAGGCAAGGGTGAGCACCGGGCCGACCTTGTTGATGAAGGCGCCATCGCCCCAACCACCGATCGGCAGCAGCTTCCAGGTCAACCCGAAGAGGAGCTGGATCAGCGGCGCGATCACGAAGGTGGGGATGGTGCTGCCGGCCGTTGCCAGCGCAATCACCGTATAGTCGCCAAGCTTGTTCTGGTTGAGCGCGGCAACGGTGCCGAGCACGGAGCCGAGCAGCAGCGCCAGGATCAGCGCCGAGGCACCGAGTTGGACCGAAATGGGCAGGCCCTTGGCGAACAGTTCGGTGACGGTGAAATCCGGCATGTTGTAGCTCGGGCCGAAATTGCCGCGCAGGAGATTGCCGAGATAGTGGACATATTGCAGCCAGAGCGGATCGTTGAGGCCGAACTGGGCTTCAAGATTGGCCTTGATCTCGGGGCTCAGCCCCCGCTCCTGGTTGAATGGCCCGCCTGGCGCGACGCGCATCAGGAAGAACGCCATCGTCACGATGACGAACAGCGTCGGGATGGCGGTCAAAAGCCGCCGGAATACGTATCGCAGCATAGGTGCCCCACTTGATCCGGAACACGCCCATCCAGTCGGATGATTGTGCTCCAGCCTTCAAATCTTCGCACCGGATTTTCCGAAAATCGATTGCGCTTCCCGGCCGATGCGATGGCAAACCAGCGCCGCCGCGCACCGAGTGCGCGGCGGCTTGGCCAGGGATCAGTCCTTGCTGACGAAGCGCGACGGATGGACGTCCATCACATTGTCGACGAAGCCATGCAGCTTCGAAGAAACGATGTCGTGGTAGCTGTAGTAGAGAAGCGGAATCTGGCCGACATCGTCGACGAGAATGCGTTCGGCCTCGGAGAGGTCCTTCATGCGCTCCTCGGGCTTGCCGCCGGCGGCGGCCGCCTTGTCCATGGCCGCTTCGTATGGCGCGCTGTTGTAGTTCGAGTAGTTGTTGCCGCTCGCCTTGCGCGAGATGCCGAGGAAGGTTTCCGGATCCTTGTAGTCGGCGACCCAGGCGGCACGCGCCACGTCGTAGTCGCCCTTCTGCTCGAGGAAGGAATAGTGGGTCTTGGTGTCGGTGTTGAGCAGCGTGACATCGACGCCGAGTGGCTTCAGCTGCTCCTGAATGGCGACCGCGGTATTCTTGTGGTTCTCCGAGGTGTTGTAGCGGATTTCCATCTTCAGCGGATGTTCGGGCGTGTAGCCGAGCTTCTCGAGGATTTTCTTGGCCGCGTCCTCGCGGTCGATCTGCGGCATGTCGGCGTATTTGGCCATAGCCGGCGTGTAGCCCTCGATGCCGGGAGGCACCATGGAATAGCCGGGCAGCATCGAGTTCTGCCAGACCTTTTCAGCGATGAAGTCGCGGTCGATCGCCATCGAGATGGCGTTGCGCAATTCAGGATTGTTCCACGGCGCCTTGTCGGTCTTGATCGCGTAGTAGTAGGTGCCGAGATATGGGCCGACATGGATCTGGCCGCCGAACTTGGTCTTGAGATCGGCGAGCTGTTCGGTCGGCAGATCGTCATAGCTGTCGAGTTCACCCGCCTCGAAGCGCTTCATCGCCGATGAACGATCTTCGGTCGGGATGTAGTTGACGACGTCGAACTTGACGGTCGCGGCATCCCAGAATTTCGGATTCTTGACCAGTTTCATATGGTCGTTGGGAACCCATTCGGCCAGCGTATAGGCGCCGTTCGAAACAAGATTGCCGGGCTTGATCCAGTCGGCGCCGAGCTTTTCAATCGAAGCCTTGCTGACCGGATAGGTCGCCTGATGGGTCAGCATCTCCAGGAAGTAAGGGGTCGGCGCCTTCAGCGTCACTTCCAGGGTGTTGGCGTCGATCGCCTTGACACCCATGTCCTCGGGCTTGCCCTTCTTGGTGTTGACGTCCTCCGCACCCTTCACCGGATACAGCATCGAGGCGTATTCGGCGCCGGTCGCCGGGTCTTCCAGCCGGTGGAAGGCGTAGACGAAGTCGTCAGCCGTCACCGGGCTGCCGTCCGACCACTGGCCGTCCTTGCGCAGCTTGAAGGTGTAGACGGTGCCGTCGTCCGATACCGTCCAGCTTTCGGCGGCGCCCGGGATGAGGTTAGCCTTCTCGTCCTGCATGACAAGGCCCTGGAACAGGTCACGCAAGACATTCGCTTCATAGACCGTCGAGGTCTTGTGCGGGTCGACCGATTCCGATTCAGCGGCGGTGCCTCTGTTATAGACGCTCTCGGCGAAGGCCGGCGTGTAGAATGCGCCGGCGGCTACCGCCATGGTGGTGGCGAATACCGTCGCCTTCAGCATGTTTTTCAGCATGAAGTTCTCCCTGTCGGCGCGGCCGTCGGCGCGCCTTTTCGTGTTGACGCCCCGGAACCGATGTCTGGCCCCTTTTGAGCGCGCCGCCGGTTCCCTCCGGCAGCTGGTGGCAGGAGACTAGACAGGAGGTAAGCTCTTTTCAACCGAGTACTGATTGACCCTAAGTCAATCCTTATAATCGAAGAAGCAACGGCTAAATTAGAGCGGCATTTTCAATTGCGTGCACCCTCAGGTTGCACCCGGAGTTTTCGCTTTCTGCATGCGACCTTTGGCATGCTGTTAGCATGGTTCAGAACCTCATTTCCCGGGTCCGAAAGCGCGCATACCGAACGGACAATTCGGGAACCTCGGCGGTCGAGTTCGCTCTGCTGTCGCCGCTCTTTATCCTTCTTATTCTCGGAATGGTTGCATACGGCATCTATTTTGGTGCTGCCAACTCAATTCAGCAGATCGCGGCCGATGCCGCCCGGACAGCCATAGCCGGGCTGAACCAGACCGAGCGGCAGACGCTGGTGGCCAGCTACCTCACCAACAATGCCGGCGGATACCCCTTCGTGGACGCCAGCAAACTGACCTACCAGGCCAATGACAGCGTGGCCGATGGAAGTCAGTTCGTGGTGTCCATCTCGTACGATGCCCGCAACCTGCCGATCTGGAATCTTTTCCCGGGCATAGCGATGCCGGGGACCACGATCACGCGCCAGTCAACGATCAGGGTCGGAGGAATCTAAATGCTGCAGCGTGCGGGCAAGGGCATCGGCCGGCTTGCACGGTCGATGGTGGGCGACAGGAAAGCGAACTTCGCCGTCATGACCGCACTGATCGCGCCGGTCGCGCTGGCGCTGGCCGCGGTGGCCATCGACGAGGCCTCGATCTACACCGAGCGCCGGCAAGCCCAGGCGATGGTCGACCTGGCAGCGATCACCGCGGCCTCGAACATCAACAATGTCAACACGGCGGTCGTCACCACGCTCACCGACAACGGCATGCCGGGTGTCGTCGTTCAAGCCTCGGGCCAGACCATTGCCCCAGCTGTCGGAAAGACGGTGGTGACGGTCACGCAAGGCCGGTATGCCTCAACGACCACCAATGTCACCCAGCGCTTCCAGGCAGGCGTGACACCCTATAATGCGGTGCGTGTCACGCTGACGAAGATCCCCGCCCGCTATTTCGCCAGCTCGCTCATCCCCAGTCCGGTCATCGGTACCCAAGCCACGGCCAGCATGACGCCGCAGGCGACATTCTCGGTCGGATCGAGACTGCTCAGCGTCAATGGCGGCATCCTCAACGCTCTTCTGAGCGGGCTCCTCGGCGGCAACATCTCGCTCAGCGTCATGGACTATAACGGGCTGATCTCGGCCGATGTCAGCGTGCTTTCCTTCATCAGTGCGCTGGCCACACAGCTGAACATCACGGCCGGCACCTATTCGGACGTGCTGGCCTCGAAGGCAACCGTCGGCCAGATCGCCACCGCCATGGCCAATGTTCCCGGCCTCGGCAATACGGCCAAGGTCGCCCTGCAGACCATCGCTTCCAAGTCGACCAGCACGGTCAAGATTCCGCTCAGCAGTCTCATCGACCTCGGTTCGGTCGGCAGCCTGGGCCTCGGTCAACAGCCGACCGGCCTCGGCGTCGACGCCAGCGCCATGGGGATGCTGACCGCCGCCGCAGTGCTCGCGAACGGCGCCAACCAGGCCGCGATCAATCTCGGCGCCACCATCCCGGGGCTGCTCTCCACCCAGCTCGCCATTGCCATTGGCGAGCCGGCGCAATCCTCGCCCTGGCTGGCGATCGACGGCATCGGCACCACCGTGCGGACGGCCCAGACGCGCATCAAACTGACGGCCTCCGTAGGCGTCGGCACGTCGGGCCTTGGCGGCGGCATCAGCCTCTTGGCCGTCAATCTGCCGCTCAATGTGGAAGTTGCCTATGCCGAAGCGAAGCTGACCGACATCACCTGTCCAACAGGGCCTTCCAGCATCAGTGTTTCCATTGCCGCACACCCCGGCATTGCCCAGCTGAACCTGGCCAACAGCAACAATCCTTCCGGCTTCGCCGATTTCAGCCAACCGCAGACCTTCACCGACGCCGAGATCGCCGATGTCAGCCTCCATCTGCTGTTGATCAACATCCCGCTGATCCAGGTAATGGGTTCGGCCGCGGTCGCGATCACCAACAACAGCCCGCAGACCCTGACCTTCAACGCGACCGACATCGCCAACAAGACGATCAAGACCGTTTCGACGCGCAACATCTCGCAGTCGCTCACCACGTCACTGGTCAACAACTTGTCGCTTTCGGTCGGTGTGCTTGGTCTCGGCATCGACCTCACCGCCCTGCTCGGAACGGTCAAACCCGCGGTGGTGGCGGTGCTCAACACCGTAACGGCGCCTGTCGACGACCTGCTCTACAATGTGCTGTCCGCCCTGGGTGTCGGTGTCGGCCAGGCCGATGTGCGCGTCACCGGGGCGACCTGCGGACGCGCGGTGCTGGTTCAGTAGGGCATCTTGCGACCAGGCGGATCGCTTGGCCGACAGACCATCGAGCCGTCAGTCGAGCCGGCCAAGGAAGCAACCGAGTGCCGGCAGCGCGAGCGTCTCTTCCTCCACGGCAGCGGAGCCACCCGAGACAGCCGCAATTGCTCCGGTATCCCCGGGCAACGGCCAATTCGCCGGCTCGCTCGCGAAATTGAAGACACAGAGCAGCCTCTCGCCGCCGCCTTCGCGGATGAAGGCCAGTACATCGCCTTCGGCATCGAGAAAGCGGATCGAACCGCTGACCAACGCTGGATGCCGCCGGCGCAAGGCGAGCGTTGAGCGGTAGGCGGACAGCACCGATTGCTCGTCGCCGTTCTGCATATCGGCGGCGCGGGAGCGATGGCTGTCGGGGACCGGCAGCCAGGGCTTGCCAGTCGAGAAACCCGCATTGTCGGCGCCGGCTTCCCAGACCATCGGCGTGCGGCAACCATCCCTCCCCTTCACGCCCGGCCAGAAGCGGATGCCGACCGGATCGCGCAGATCCTCATAGGCAAGCTCCGCCTCCTCCAGGCCGAGTTCCTCGCCCTGGTAGAGGCAGATCGAGCCACGCAGGCAGGCTAGCAGCATGATCGAGAATTTTGCCACCGCGTCGGCATCGCCGTCCGGCCCTGTCCAGCGGCTGACATGGCGCACCACGTCGTGATTGGAGAATGCCCAGCAGACCCAGCCGTCGGCGACCGCATGTTCGAAGGCCTCGACACAGCCGCGCACATGCGCCGCCGAAAATTGTGGACCGAGCAGGTCGAAGGTGTAGCACATATGCAGCTTGTCGCCGCCGGAGGTGTAGGCGGCCAGGGTCTGCAGCGAGCGGCCCTCATCGCCGATTTCGCCGACCGCGGCGCGGTCCTCATACTCGTCGAGCAATGCGCGGAAGCGCCTGAGGAAAGCCAGGTTCTCCGGCTGCGTCTTGTCGAACAGATGCTCCTGGTAGAGGTAGGTGTTGGTCTCGCAGTTGGTGCCGGCGACGCTCGACGCCAAAGGCGGGTTGCTGCGCAGCCAGCGGTCGTGGACATAATAGTTGACCGTATCGAGCCGGAAACCGTCGACGCCACGCTCCAGCCAGAAGCGCACAGTGTCCAGCAGCGCATCCTGGACCTCCGGATTGTGGAAATTCAGATCTGGCTGCGAGGCGAGGAAATTGTGCATGTAATATTGCCGGCGGGTCGAATCCCACTCCCAGGACGGGCCACCGAAGACGGACAGCCAGTTGTTGGGTGCGTTGCCATCGGGCTTCGTATCGGCCCAGACGTACCAGTCCGCCTTGGGATTGTCGCGACTGGCGCGGCTTTCGATGAACCACTCGTGCTTGTCGGATGAGTGCGACAGCACCTGGTCGATGACGATTTTCAGACCGAGCCCGTGCGCCTCGGCGACGAGAGCGTCGAAATCCTCAAGCGAACCGAACATCGGATCGACGTCGCGATAGTCCGACACGTCGTAGCCCATGTCGGCCATCGGCGACTTGAAGAAGGGCGACAGCCAGACGGCATCGACGCCGAGCGAGGCGATGTGGGCAAGCCTTGCCGTGACGCCCCTGAGATCGCCGCTGCCATTGCCGGTCGTGTCCTGCAAGGAGCGCGGATAGACCTGATAGATGACGCAGCCACGCCACCATTCGGTCCCCTGCCCGGCCCCCGGATCGGCCCAAGGGCTGGCATTGTTATCGGCCATTACGAACCCTTCCCGGCGCGGCCCTTTGCGGCCCGACGCGAACTATTTTCTTTCACATCGGATTCATCGAAAACCGGGGGCCACTTTTCGATCCGATGCTCTGTCATGAAATTGACACTGCGGCCCGGCAGGGGCCGCGCAAGGTAGATCGGCTGCGTTTCGATCGCGGGCTGCCATTGGAACCCATCCCGTGCGGGCAAGGTGAACACGCATTGGCGACGGTCGCCATTGACGATGACGGCAAGGCGGCCGCCGCCTGCATCGCCGAGCAGCATGACGAGGCGGTGTCGAGCGGGATCGTTCCAATCCGTGTCGGCGAGTGGCATGCCGGTCTCGGTCAACCAGGTGACGTCTGGGATGCCGGAAGCATCGGCCGGCTCTCCTGTCAGCAACTGCGTGTCCGACAGCACGGGGACGGCGCGGCGAAGCATGCCGAGCGCCGCTGTGTAGCGCTCCAACGCCTGGTCACGACCTGCCCAATCGAGCCAGGTGATGGCGTTGTCTTGCGCGTAGGCGTTGTTGTTGCCGTTCTGGCTGCGGCCGAACTCGTCGCCTGCGGTCAGCATGATTGTGCCGCGTGAGGCAAACAGCGTGGCAAGCAGCGCGCACTGATCGTCGAAGCGGGCGCGGATGATCGCCGCATCGTCCGTCTCGCCCTCGACGCCGTCGTTCCACGACAGGTTCTCATTGTGGCCGTCGCGGTTCTGCTCGCCATTGGCTTCGTTATGCTTGCGCTCATAGCGGACGATGTCGGCCAGCGTCATGCCGTCATGGGCAGCGATGAAATTGACCGTGCGGCTGGCCGGCTGGCCAGCCCTACTGAAGACATCCGACGAGCCGGCAAGCCGCGTCGCCAGCGCCCCAACCGCGCCGGCATCGCCGCGCCAGAAGCGCCTGGCATCGTCGCGGTACCTGTCGTTCCACTCGAGAAAGGGCGGCTGAAAATTGCCAAGCTGGTAGCCATCCGGCCCGATGTCCCAGGGCTCGGCGATCAAGACGCGATCGGCCAGCAGCGTGTCCTCGTGCATCGCCTTAAACAACGGCGCCTGGGCATCGAATGTTCCGTCGACGCGGCCCAGCACCGGCGCCAGATCGAAGCGAAAACCGTCGACGCCGGCATGGCGGACAAAGTGGCGAAGCGTGTCGAGCACCATGTCCCGCACCACCGGGTGATCGCAGGCGACGGTGTTGCCGGTACCGGTGTCATTGACCAGCCTGCCATCCGGCAGATGTCGGTAGTAGGCCTGATTGTCGAGGCCGCGCAGCGACAGCGTCGGGCCAAGCCTGTCGCTCTCGCCGGTGTGGTTGAAGACGAGGTCGAGGATGGTGCCGATGCCGGCCTTGCGCAGTGCAGTGACGGTGTCGCGCAACTCCGCCAGCCCGCCCGGTGCAAGCCGGGGGTCGAGCGCCATGAAGGTCACGGGATTGTAGCCCCAGGCATTGCTCAGGCCCAGCGGCGGCAGATGCCGCTCGTCGATCGATGCCGTCACCGGCATCAGTTCGACGGCCGACACGCCGAGCTTTTTGAGATGCTCGATGATGACAGGGTGAGCAAGTGCCGCGATCGTACCGCGCTGCGCTTCTGGAATGTCCGGATGCAGCTTGGTGAAGGCGCGGATGTTCAGCTCGTAGATCAGACCGCCCGGGCGGAAGAGCGGCGGTAGCACAGGCGCCGCAATGGGCAAGGCCTTCGCCACGGTCTTGGGCATCAGCGGCGCGGTGTCGGCGCCCTCGTTGCGCCGCGCGGCAAGCCGCCAGTGATAGGCATAAGGCCGGTCGATTTCGATGGCGTAGGGATCGCTCAGCAGCTTCTCGGGATCGAACCACAACCCGCGCTCGGGTGCATAGTCGCCATCGGCGCGGAAGCCATAGCGCGTGTCGGCGGCAAGACCGGGCACGAAGAGCGTATGGACGCCGTTGCCTTCCGGCTTCAGCTCTTGGCGGTCGATTTCGCGGTTGCCCTGCCCGTCGAAGATCGAGACCCAGAGGCGACGGGCCGACGAGGACCATGCGGCGAAGCGGATGCCGTCGGGGGTGATGATCGCGCCGAGTTGGGTCACGGGTGCGCCTTCCCTTCTCCCCTTGTGGGAGAAGGTGGATCGGCGCGCAGCGCCGAGACGGATGAGGGGTGCGTGACGGAACGAGGCGTTGGCAATCTGGATCGAAGGGCGCGCCAAGCTGGAGCACCCCTCATCCGACCTCGCTTCGCGAGGCCACCTTCTCCCACAAGGGGAGAAGGAAAAGCCGTCACCACCACCCTCAAGTAATCACGCTCGGCTTGTCGCGGCCGGTGTGGCTCTTGATCCCGGCAATGTCGTCGGCGGCGGCGATGAGGTCGGCGAGTGCGACCTGGGTGTCGATATCGTGCTTCGCCTTGTCGGGCTCGTAGCGCTCGATATAGACGCGCAAGGTAGCACCCGAGGTGCCGGTGCCGGAGAGCCGGAAGACGACGCGCGAGCCGCCTTCGAACAGCACCCTGATGCCCTGGTGCTCGCTGGTCGAGCCGTCGACCGGGTCGTGATAGGCGAAGTCGTCGGCCTTGGCGATCTTCAACCCGCGCACGCTGGTGCCGGGCAGCGAAGCGAGCTTGGCCCTGAGTTCGTCGACCAGCGCGTTGGCGCGGTCGCTCTCGACCTCCTCATAGTCGTGGCGCGAATAGTAGTTGCGCCCATAGGCGGCCCAGTGCTCGGTGACGACCTGCTTGCAGCTTTCGCCGCGCGCGGCAAGGATGTTGAGCCACAACAGCACCGCCCAAAGGCCGTCCTTTTCGCGCACATGGTTGGAGCCGGTGCCGGCACTCTCCTCGCCGCAGATCGTCGCCATGCCGGCATCGAGCAGATTGCCGAAGAACTTCCAGCCGGTCGGCGTCTCATAGATCCCGATGCCGAGTTTTTCGGCGACGCGGTCGGCCGCGCCACTGGTCGGCATCGAGCGGGCGATGCCCTTCAGCCCGTCCTTGTAGCCGGGCGCCAGGCGGGCATTGGCGGCAAGCATCGCCACCGAATCCGACGGGGTGACGAAAATGCCCTTGCCGATGATCAAATTGCGGTCGCCGTCGCCGTCGGAAGCCGCACCAAAATCCGGCGCATCCGGTCTCATCATCTCGTCATAGAGATGCTTGGCATGCACCAGGTTCGGATCCGGATGATGGCCGCCAAAGTCCGGCAGCGGCTTGAAGTTGCGGCAGGTGCCGTTCGGCGCGCCGAGCCGGTTTTCGAGGATCTCCTTGGCGTAGGGACCGGTCACCGCGTGCATGGCATCGAAGCGCATGCGGAAGCCCGACTTGAACAGTTCGCGCAGCGCGTCGAAGTCGAACAGGCTTTCCATCAGTTCGGCATAGTCGGCGACCGGATCGATGATCTCGACCGTCATGCCGGCGGCTTTGACGGTGCCAATCGTGTCGATGTCGATCGGATCGATGTCTGCGGTCTTGAAGCTCGAAATCGCCTTGGTTTTTTCGAAGATCGCGTCGGTCAGCTTTTCCGGCGCCGGGCCGCCATTGCCGGCATTGTACTTGATGCCGAAGTCCTCATGCGGGCCGCCGGGATTGTGGCTGGCCGACAGGATGATGCCGCCGAAGGTCTTGTATTTGCGGATGACATGCGAGGCGGCCGGCGTCGACAATATTCCGCCCTGCCCGACCAGGACCTTGCCGAAGCCGTTGGCGGCGGCCATGGCGATCGCCTTCTGGATGACCTCGCGGTTGTAGAAGCGGCCGTCGCCGCCGATCACCAGCGTCTTGCCCTTGAAGCCGTCGAGCGCATCGAAGATCGACTGGATGAAGTTCTCGGCATAGTGCTCCTGCTGGAACACAGGCACCTTCTTGCGCAGCCCAGACGTGCCGGGCTTCTGATCTAAATAGGGTTTGGTGGGAACGGTCCGTATCATGCTTCAGGCAACCCTTTTCGAAAGCAGCAGGCGATAGAGTTCGACATATTTTTCCGCGCTCTTGTCCCACGACACATCGGCCTTCATTCCCTGGCGCTGCAGCGATCCCCAGATCACCGGATTGGCATGTGCGTCGACGAGGCGGCGGATGGCGTGCAGCATGGCAACGCCATTGTTGGGCGCGAACTGAAAACCTGTGGCGACGCCGGCCGAAACGGCGGCCTCATTGGCATCGATGACCGTGTCCGCCAGGCCGCCGGTGCGGGCAACGATCGGCACGCAGCCATAGCGCAGACCGTAAAGCTGCGTCAGCCCACAGGGTTCGAAGCGCGACGGGATGATGATGGCGTCGCAGCCGCCCTGCATGGTGTGCGACAGCCCCTCATCATAGCCAACGACCACACCGATGCGGCCGCGGTGGCGTGCAGCAGCGGCAAGCAGCGCGCCTTCGAGGCCGGCATCGCCTGAGCCCAGTATGGCCAGGCGCGCACCGGTCGCCACGATGCCGTCAACCACGGTGGCCAATATGTCCATGCCCTTCTGCCAGGTCAGCCGGCTGATGACGCAGACGATCGGGCTGTCGTCGCGGTCGAGGCCGAAGCGTTCCTCCACCGCTGCCCTGTTGGGCGCCCGTGCCTTGAGCGTCGCGGCTGTATAAGTCGATACCAGATGCTTGTCGGTCTCCGGATCCCAGATGGCTGTGTCGATGCCGTTGACGATGCCATAGAGGTCACTGGAGCGCATGTTGATGAGGCCGTCGAGACCCATGCCGAATTCCGGCGAGCAGATTTCCTGCGCATAGGTCGGGCTCACCGTGGTGATCGCCCATGCCGCCTGCAGGCCGGCCTTGAGGAAGCCGACACCGCCATAATATTCAACGCCGTCGAGCGCCATCGCGACCGCCGGCAGACCGAGTTCGCCGAAGATACCGGCGCCGAACTGACCCTGGAAGGCGAGATTGTGGACCGTCATCATCGACGGGACGCCGACCGCCTTGCCGTAGCGCATATAGGCCAGCGTCATCGCCGACTGCCAGTCATGGGCGTGGACGATATCAGGCTGGTAGCCGGAGATGGCGCCGCCGGCGATGTCACCGCCGACCTGGCTGAGTGCCGCGAAGCGCCGCCAATTGTCCGGCCAATCAGCGCCCGAAGCATTGCCGTAGGGGCCGCCGGGGCGGTCGAACAGATGCGGCGCGTCGAGCACGAACAGGTCGAGCCCGGCAATCTGGACGGCGTAGACCGAAGCCTTGCCGCCCTGCAGGAGCGGGTATTGGTAGACGGCCTTCTTTTTCTTGAAGGCATCCATCACTACGGGAAAGCCCGGAATGAGCGTACGCATCGTCACGCCCTTGGCGGCGAGCGCGATGGGCAAAGCGCCCGTCACGTCGGCAAGGCCGCCGGTCTTGATCAGCGGGAAGATCTCGGGCGTGACCGACAGAACCTGCATGCGTTTATGGTCCGATCCTGTCCAATTCTTTGTTTCCAGGCAATTCCCGTGGGAAAACCGTCTCACACTTTTCCTGGAATAGCCCCTAGAGCTTCAGCTTGTCGATCATGTCCTGCGTGACCAGGCAGATGCCCTTTTCGGAAACACGAAAACGCTTGGCGTCGAGAGCCGGATCTTCGCCAACGACCAGGCCTTCCGGTATCCTAACACCATGGTCGATGACGACGCGCTTCAACTTTGCGTTCCGCCCGACATGAACGTCGGGCAGCATGACGACTTCTTCCAGCGTCGAATAGGAATTGATGCGCGCGCCGGTGAAGATCAGGCTGCGTTTCAGCGAAGCGCCAGAGACGATGCAATCGCCCGACACCAGTGAGGAAACGGCCGAACCGCGGCGACCATCCTCGTCATGCACGAACTTCGCCGGCGGCTTCAACTCGGCATAGGTCCAGATCGGCCAGTCGCGATCGTAGAGATCCAGTTCCGGGGTGATATCGGTCAGGTCGATATTGGCTTCCCAATAGGCGTCGACCGTGCCAACATCGCGCCAGTAGGCCTCGTTTTCCATCGTCGAGCGGACACAGGATTTGGCGAAGCGGTGGGCGATCGCCTTACCGTGCTGGACAATATGGGGGATGATGTCCTTGCCGAAGTCACGGCTCGAACCGGGCTCGGCGGCATCGCGGCGCAATTGCTCCATCAGGAACTTGGTTTTGAAGACGTAGATGCCCATCGAGGCCAGGGCAAACTCAGGCCTGTCTGGAATACCGGGGGGATCAGCGGGCTTTTCGACGAAGGCGATGATATTGTCCTTGGCATCGACATGCATGACGCCGAAGCCGGTCGCTTCCATGCGCGGCACTTCGAGGCAGCCGACTGTGACGTCGGCATTGGCGTCGACGTGCTGGCGAAGCATCAGCTCGTAATCCATCTTGTAGATGTGGTCGCCGGCCAGGATGACCATGTATTCCGGTCCGTAGGCCTCGATGATGTCGATGTTCTGATAGACGGCGTCGGCCGTGCCTTCATACCACTGCGTTTCCGAGACGCGCTGGCTGGCCGGCAGGATGTCGAAGCTTTCGTTTCGTTCGGGCCGCAGGAAGTTCCAGCCGCGCTGCAAATGGCGGATCAGCGAGTGCGCCTTGTACTGGGTGGCGACACCGAGGCGGCGGATACCCGAGTTCAGCGCGTTGGAGAGTGCGAAATCGATGATGCGCGTCTTGCCGCCGAAATAGACCGCCGGCTTGGCGCGACGGTCCGTCAATTCCTTGAGGCGGCTGCCACGGCCGCCGGCCAGTACATAGGCCATGGCATCTCGTGCCAGCGGCTGGGTCCGTTTCAAGTCTGCCATTTCTACCCTCCCAAGTTACTCAAGTCTCGCCATGGTGCTCGGCCTTGCCGGCCTCAGTCGGCAATGAGTTCGAGCATGATCGTCGACAGCGGCGGCAAAAGCATCGTTGCCGAGATGCTCTTGCCCTCCGCCCTTGCCTCGACAATGCCGCCATTGCCCATGCCGGAGCCGCCATATTCGGATGCGTCGGTGTTGATGATCTCGCGCCACTTGCCGGCCTTCGGCAGCGGCACGCGGTAATTGTCGCGCGGCACCGGCGTGAAATTGGAGATGACGGCCACCGGGCTGCCGCCCGGCGCGTTGCGCACCCAGGCAAAAACCGAATTCTGGCTATCGTCGACGATCAGCCAGGAAAAGCCTTCCGGCTCGCAATCGCGGCCGTGCAGTGCCGGGCGCGACCGGTAGAGATAGTTGAGATCGCGCACTGTCTGCCAGACGCCGCGATGCGGGCGGAAATCGAGCAGGTTCCAGTCAAGCGCACGCGCCTCGCTCCATTCGCGGCGCTGCGCGAACTCCTGCCCCATGAACAGCAGCTTCTTGCCGGGATAGCCCCACATGAAGCCGTAATAGGCCCGCAAGGTCGCGAATTTCTGCCAGTCGTCGCCGGCCATCTTGCCCAGCAGCGTGCCTTTGCCGTGCACGACCTCGTCATGCGAGAGCGGCAGCACGAAATTCTCCGAGAACGCGTAGGTCAGGCCGAAGGTCAGGTCGTTGTGGTGGTGCTTGCGGAAAATCGGCTCCTTGGCGAAATACTCCAGCGTGTCGTGCATGAAGCCCATGTTCCACTTGAAGCCGAAGCCCAGCCCACCTTCATGCACCGGCGCCGAGACCTTCGGCCATGAGGTCGATTCCTCGGCAATGGTCATGACGCCCGGATGGTGGCCGTAGACCTCCTTGTTCATCTTCTGCAGGAAAGAGACCGCTTCGAGGTTTTCGCGGCCGCCCTTCTCGTTGGGGATCCATTCGCCGGCCTTGCGCGAATAATCGAGGTAGAGCATCGAAGCGACCGCATCGACGCGCAAACCGTCGACATGATATTTCTCGGCCCAGAACAATGCGTTGTTGACCAGGAACGATATCACCTCGCGACGGCCGAAATTGTAGATCGCGGTGTTCCAGTCGGGATGAAAACCCTTGCGCGGATCGGCATGCTCGTAGAGCGCGGTGCCGTCGAAATGGGCCAGGCCATGCGCGTCGACCGGGAAATGCGCCGGCACCCAGTCGAGGATGACGCCGACGCCGGCGCGGTGCGCGCCATCGACGAAACGGGCAAAGCCGTCCGGATCGCCGAAGCGGGCCGACGGCGCGTAAAGCCCGGTTGTCTGATAACCCCAGGACGGGTCATAGGGATGTTCGGAGATCGGCATGAACTCGATGTGGGTAAAGCCGGTCTCGACCGTATAGGGGATCAGCCGGTCGGCCAGTTCGTCCCATGACAGGAACGTGCCGTCGTCGCGAAGCTGCCAGGAACCGGCATGGACTTCGTAGATCGAGATGGCTTCGCGGCGGTGATCGGCATTGCGCCAGAAATTGCGGTGCGCCTCATCGCCCCACTGATGCGCCGGCGGCACAGCGACAACAGAGGCCGTGGCCGGACGCAGTTCGGATTTGAACGCAAACGGGTCCGCCTTCAGCGGCAGCCTGACGCCGTCGGGTCCGATGATCTCGTATTTGTAGGGTCGCCCGGCGCCGATGTCGGGCACGAACAGTTCCCAGATGCCGGTGTCGCGGCGATCGCGCATCGTGTGGCGGCGGCCGTCCCAGTCGTTGAAATCGCCGACCACAGAGACGCGCTTTGCATTGGGAGCCCAGACGGCAAAATGCACGCCGGTGGCGCCTTCGTGCTCGATGACATGCGCGCCAAGCTTGTCGAACAGCCTGAGGTGCGAGCCCTCGGCGATATAGTAGTCATCCAGGGGCCCGAGCACCGGGCCGAACGAATAGGGATCGGTCAGCCACCAGTCGCCGCCGGCATTGCGCGCGTGATAGCGCAGCGGCTGCCGCTTCTTGATCGACAATTTGCCTTCGAAGAAGCCGGCATCGTCCCGCCGGGACAATTGACCAGCCTCGATGCCGGTCAGCGTATAGGCGGTGACGGTCTCGGCATGCGGAACGAAGCAACGAGCAAACAGGCCTTTACCGACCTCATGGACGCCAAGGACCGCGAAGGGATCTCCATGCGTGCCGGCGACAATCGCCGCAACATCGCTGGCTGGCGCCAGTCCGTCCGGCCCGCTTGTCGCAGCGGTCGCGCGCGGTTTCCTCATCAGGCAGTGTCCCTCCCAGGGCACCAGGTGCTTGTTTCTGGCGATGCGGTTGGCAAGTCAACCCGCATCACCGGGACCACATTGTTCGTGGCCTCATGCAATCACATCAGGCTGGCACGTTCCAGATTTCTTTCGCGTATTGGCGGATCGTGCGATCGGACGAGAACCAGCCGACACGCGCGACATTGCGGATTGCCCTGGCATACCAGTCCGGGCTGTTGCGCCAGACGGCGTCGACATCACGCTGGGCGGCGGCGTAGGCGTCGAAATCGGCGGCGACCATGAACCAGTCGGTGTTGTAGAGGCCGTTGATGAGGTCGCGGTAGCGATCAGGATCGTCGGGCGAGAAGACACCCGATGAAACGGCCGCGACCGCCTGCGCCAGTTCGGGGGAGCCCTCGATCACGGCGCGCGGGTTGCAGCCATTGTTGCGCCGCTCGGCGACCTCGGCCGTGGTCAGGCCGAAGATGAAGATGTTGTCGTCGCCGACGCACTCCTTGATCTCGACATTGGCGCCGTCGAGCGTGCCGATGGTCAGCGCGCCGTTGAGCGCGAACTTCATGTTGCCGGTGCCCGACGCTTCCATGCCCGCTGTGGAAATCTGCTCGGACAGGTCGGCGGCCGGCATCATGATTTCGGCCAGGCTGACATTGTAGTTCGGCACGAACACCACCTTCAGCAAACCGCGAACGGCCGGATCGCGGTTGATGACCCTGGCGACGTCGTTGGCAAGTTTGATGATCAGCTTGGCGTTGTGGTAGCTGGGCGCCGCCTTGCCGCCGAAGAATTTCACGCGAGGCATCCAGTCGCGCTCGGGATGCGAGCGGATCTGGTCGTAAAGGGCGATCGCTTCGAGGATGTTGAGAAGCTGGCGCTTGTATTCGTGGATGCGCTTGACCTGGATGTCGAACAGCGCCGACGGATCGACCTTGATGCCGAGCCGGTCGGCGACGAGATTGGCCAGCCGCGCCTTGTTCTGCCGCTTGACGCCCGCGAACTTCTCCCGGAACGCGCTATCATCGGCAAAGCCGTCGAGCCCTTTGATGGCGTCGATGTCGTCCAGAAAACGGTCGCCGATCGCCTCGCGGGCAAGCGAGGTCAGCCCGGGATTGCACTGGATCAGCCAGCGCCGCGGCGTGATGCCGTTGGTCTTGTTGTTGATGCGATCGGGATAGAGCTTGTGCAGGTCGGCGAACACCGTCTCCTTCATCAGCTCGGTATGCAGCGCCGAGACGCCGTTGATCGAATGCGAGCCGACAAAGGCCAGGTTACCCATGCGCACGCGGCGGTCGCCATTCTCCTGGATCAGCGAGATGCGGCTGATCTGCTCATCCGAGAACAGGTTGGTGGCGCGCGCCTCCAAGAGCACCTGCGCGTTGATGGCGTAGACGATCTGCATATGGCGCGGCAGAAGCCGCTCGAACAGCGGCACCGGCCAGCTTTCCAGCGCCTCGGGAAGAAGCGTGTGGTTGGTGTAGCCGAAGGTGCGTTTGGTGACATCCCAGGCAAGGTCGAAGTCCATGCCGTGGACATCCATCAAGAGCCGCATCAGCTCCGGCACCGCGATCGCCGGATGGGTGTCGTTCAAATGGATCGCCGCCTTGTCAGGCAGCGACTTCAGGTCACCATATTGGCTGAGATGCCGCTGCAGGATGTCCTGCAGCGAGGCGGTGGAGAAGAAATATTCCTGCCGCAGCCTGAGCTCCTGCCCCGCCACGTGGGAATCGGCGGGATAGAGTACACGCGACAGTGCGTCGGCCTTGTTGCTTTCGGCCAGCGCGCCGATGTGGTCGCCGGCGTTGAACTTGTCGAGCAGGATCGGATCGACCGGCATACCCGACCACAGCCGCAGCGTGTTGACGCGGTTTGCCCGCCAGCCGACGACCGGCGTGTCGTAAGCGACAGCCAGGACATGCTCGATCGGCTTCCAGACATGGCGCTCGAGCCGGCCATCCTTCGAGGTGATGGACTCCACCGAACCGCCAAAGCCGACTTCGAAGGAGCGTTCGCGCCGTTCGAATTCCCAGGGGTTGCCGTGATCGAGCCAGGTCTCGGGCAGTTCGACCTGCCAGCCTCCTTGAATCTCCTGGCGGAACATGCCGTTGGCGTAGCGGATGCCGTAGCCGTGCGCAGGAATGTCGACGGTCGCCATGCTTTCCATGAAGCAGGCGGCGAGCCGGCCAAGACCGCCATTGCCGAGCGCGGCATCGGGTTCGAGCGCCGCGATGAGATCGAGGTCGACGCCGAGCGAAGACAGCGCCTCGCGCATATTGTCCATCAGGCCGAGATTGGAAAAGGCGTCGCGCATCAGGCGGCCGATGAGGAACTCCAGCGACAGATAGTAGACGCGCTTTTCCTGCTGGTCGTAGGCCTCTTTCGTCGCCTGCATCCAGCGATCGACGATGCGGTCGCGCACGACCTTGATCGAGGCGGTCAGCCAATCGTACTGGGTTGCGACGGTGGTGTCCTTGCCGACCCTGTATTTGAGGGCCATCAGAACTTCTCTTGCGAGCGTCTTCGGATCGGGGTTTTCGAGCAGTGGTGGAAGGGTTTCGGATGTCATCGCGCGCGTCATGCTGCCTCTCGTGCGGTTGCCCCGATCATACCGGCTTTCGCCAATCCTCCCAGTCCATGCTAGCGCATCTTTCAAGATGTTCAATCGATTTAGCCGATTGCGCAACCAAGAGCGCCTGCGGCAACTTGGCAGTCAGGCTGCCAGCGCTGCCTCCGGTGGCGTCTTTGCTCCGGTCATGAAGGCGACGGCGTCGGACATCGTATATTGCTTGGGATCGATGACGCAGAGACGACGGCCTAGGCGGTGGATGTGGATACGGTCGGCCACTTCGAAGACATGCGGCATGTTGTGCGAGATCAGCACGATCGGCAGGCCGCGCTTCTTGACGTCGAGGATCAGTTCGAGCACACGGCGGCTTTCCTTGACGCCAAGCGCGGCCGTCGGTTCGTCCATGATCACCACGCGGCTGCCAAAGGCAGCGGCGCGCGCCACCGCCACGCCCTGGCGCTGGCCGCCGGAAAGCGTTTCCACCGCCTGGCTGATGTTCTGGATGGTCATCAGGCCGAGTTCGGTGAGCTTGTCGCGGGCACGCTTTTCCATCGCCGGGCGGTCGAGCATGCGCAGCCACTGGCCGAGGAAGCCGGGTTTGCGGATTTCACGGCCGAGGAACATGTTGTCGGCGATCGACAGGGCCGGCGAGAGCGCCAGATTCTGGTAGACCGTCTCGATGCCGGCTTCGCGGGCTTCCATCGGCGACTTGAAGGCGACGGGTTTGCCTTCGAGCCGGATTTCGCCTTCGTCCGGTGCGGCCGCGCCGGAAATCGCCTTGATAAGCGATGACTTGCCGGCGCCGTTGTCGCCGATGACGGCGAGGATTTCGCCGGGATAAAGGTCGAAGTCGGCATTGTCCAGGGCGGTGACGCGGCCATAGCGCTTGACCAGCCCGCGCGCGGTAAGGATGGGTTCCTGGGTCATGATTATGCCGAAACCTTTCTGATCCATTGGTCGATCGCCACGGCGCCGATGATCAGCACACCGGTGAGCAGCACTTTCCACTGCGGATCGGCGCCCAGCATGTTGAGACCCATGGAGACGACGCCGACGATCATCGCGCCAAACAGCGTGCCCAGGATCGAGCCGCGCCCGCCGAAGAGGGATATACCACCGATCACCGTCGCGGTGATGGCCTGCAGATTGTAGTCCGTGACGGCGGCCGAAGGCGAGATCGAGCCGTTGCGGCCGATAGAGACCCAGGCAGCGAAAGCGGCGATCAACCCGGCAAGAGTGTAGACCGTCATCAGCACCTTCTTGGTCTGGATGCCCGACAGCTTCGCCGCTTCCTGATCATCGCCAACAGCGTAGACATGGCGGCCCCATGCTGTGTGATTGAGCACGTACCAGAGGATCATCACGAGCACGACCGTGGCAATGACGCCGAGCGTCAGCACCGCCGTACCCAGCTTGAAGCTCAGCGCAAACAGATGCAGCAGCGGCGCCTGATTGTCGACATCGGTGTCGCGGATCGTCTCATTGGCCGAATAGATGAAATTCGTGGCCATGACGATGTTCCAGGTGCCAAGCGTCACGATGAAGGGCGGCAGCTTCATGTAGGCGACTAGCAGCCCGTTGAGCAGCCCGCAGGCCGCGCCGGCGGCGAGCCCGATCGTCACGGCGAGAATGGCCGGCATGCCGTAGCTGACCGCGCAATTGCCCATGATCACGGCGGAAATCACCATGATGACGCCAATCGACAGGTCGATACCGGCGGTCAGGATGACCAGCGTCTGCGCGGCACCCAGAATGCCGACGATGGCGATCTGCTGCAGGATCAGCGTCAGCGTATAGGACGAAAAGAAACGTCCGCCGATGGCGATACCGAAGATGATGATCGACAGGACCAACACGATCAGCGGCACAGCGGCCGGTGTCGAATGCAGGAAATGCTGGATGCGCTTGACGGCCGATTTGTGCTCGTCAAAGGCGGCGACGCTGGTGTCGCTGCCCGAGAGAACCTTCTCGAATTCCTGAGCTTGAGCCATGTTTCCTCCCCGTGAGGGGTCAGCCAAACGCTGACGCCCGTCCACGCTTTTCCGGTCTATCGCCGGGATTGTTCGCGGTCACGCGATCCATCGTCCACCCGAAGCGGCCGGGGATCAAGTCCCCCCGGCCGCTTCGGTTGTTTTGTTGCCAGTCAGACCGGCATCAGCCCCAGCACTTGGCGAGGCCTTCCTTGGTGTCGATGGACTTCACGCCAGTGGCCGGCTTGTCCGTCACCAGGTTGACGCCGGTGTCGAAGAAGTTCTTGCCTTCGGTCGGCTTCGGCTTGGTTCCGTCCTTGGCGAAGGCGGCGATCGCCTCGATGCCGAGCGCAGCCATCTGCAGCGGATACTGCTGCGATGTCGCGCCGATGACGCCTTCTGTAACCGACTTCACGCCGGGGCAGCCACCGTCGACCGAGACGATCAGCACCTGCTTTTCAAGGCCGACGGCCTTGAGCGCCTGGTAAGCACCGACAGCGGCCGGCTCGTTGATGGTGTGGATGACGGTGATGCCGGAGTCTTTCTGAAGCAGGTTCTCCATCGCCTTGCGGCCGCCTTCCTCATTGCCGTTGGTGACGTCGTGGCCGACGATGCGCGGATCGGTTTCGTCGCCGATCTTGTTGGGGTCCTTCACGTCGATGCCGTAGCCCATCATGAAGCCCTGGTCGCGCAGCACGTCCACGGTCGGCTGCGAAGGCGTCAGGTCGAGGAAGCCGATCTTGGCGTCCTTGGCCTTGTCGCCGAGCGTCGCCGCGGCCCAGGCGCCGATCAGCTTGCCGGCCTCGAGATTGTCGGTAGCGAAGGTCGCATCGGCCGCGTCGATCGGGTCGAGCGGCGTGTCGAGCGCGATCACCAGCAGGCCGGCGTCACGCGCCTTCTTCACGGTCGGCACGATGCCCTTGGTGTCGGATGCGGTGATCAGGATGCCCTTGGCGCCGTCGGCAATGCAGCTTTCGATCGCCGCGACCTGGCTCTCGCTGTCGCCGTCGATTTTGCCGGCGTAGGTCTTGAGGTCGACGCCGAGTTCCTTGGCCTTTGCGGTCGCGCCTTCCTTCATCTTGACGAAGAAGGGGTTGGTGTCGGTCTTGGTGATCAGGCAAGCGCCGACACCAGCCGCGGATGCGGACGACGCAAACGCCATCAGGCCCAGGGCCGCCGCCGCAAACACGGTGGACTTCAACAGTTTTGTATTGGTCACGATTTTTCCTCCCAGTGGAACCAATTCCGGATGCCGGCCAACCGACATCCACAGCGCATCCAACGAATTTCTCCCAGCGTGGACGCGGCTCCAACAGACACCAGACCGAGGCCTCTGTCAATAATTAAATCACTCTTATTTATTATTGGCAGCCTTGCTTCGTTCACTCATTCTGGCCCAAAAGCATCGAGAAGAACGACGGGAGGAACAGGGTGGAGACCGCCATTGCGAGGCACGGTTCGCCCGAAGCGAATGACAGCCTGATTCACCGCGGCACCAACCAGAGCGGCATGCGCGACCACAACGAGCGGTTGGTGCTCTCGCTGGTGCGCCAGCATGGCAGCCTGGCGAAATCCGATATCGCCCGCATGACCGGACTTTCGGCGCAGACGGTTTCGGTCATCATGCGCGAACTGGAGGAAGAAGCGCTGCTCGTGCGCCAGGCGCCGCTGCGCGGCAAGATCGGCCAGCCCTCCATCCCGATGGCGCTCAACCCCGAGGGCGCCTTCTTCATCGGCCTCAAGATCGGCCGCCGCAGCGCCGAACTGGTGTTGATCGATTTTCTTGGGCATGTGCGCGCGATGCTGCAGCACTCCTATCGCTATCCGGCGCCGCGCGAGACGGTGGAATTCGTCACATCAGGCATGAAGAAGATGCGCGGCGAACTGACACCGGCGCAGGACAAGCGCATTGCCGGGCTCGGCATCGCCATGCCGTTCGAACTGTGGAACTGGGCCGACACCGCCGGCGCGCCGCGCGACGTCATGGACGAATGGCGCCACCGTGACATCAGGGCCGATATCCAGGCGCAATGTGAGTTTCCGGTCTATCTGCAAAATGACGCCACCTCGGCCTGCGGCGCCGAACTCGTCTTCGGCCAGGCCGGCGGCGCGCGCGACTTCGTCTATTTCTATATCGGCGCCTTCGCCGGCGGCGGCATCGTGCTCAACGGCCGGCTGTTCGGCGGCCCAACCGGCAATGCCGGCGCGCTCGGCTCGATGCCAGTGCCCGGACCGGATGGCAAGCCAACCCAGTTGATCGACGTGGCATCGATCGCCATGCTGGAAAAGGCGCTCAATGCCCGCGGCGTCGAGGCCTCGCATCTGTGGACCTCGCCCGAGGACTGGGGCGAGATCGGTTCCGAACTCGACGACTGGATCGCCAGCGCCTCGCGGGCGCTTGCCTATGCCATCGTCGCGGCGTCCGCGGTCATCGATTTCGAGGCGGCGGTGATCGACGGCTGGATGCCGAAGGCGGTGCGCCGCCGGCTGGTCGATGCCATTATCGCCGCCATCGCGACAATCGACGGCGAAGGCCTGAAACTTCCCGCCGTTCGCGAGGGAACTGTCGGCATCCATGCCCGGGCGCTCGGGGGCGCCAGCCTGCCGCTTTCCGAACGCTTCCTCATTGGTTCGACGACGATTTCCAGGAGCGCCTGAATGCTGATCGGAATCCCCGCTTTGCTCGGGCCGGAGCTTCTGGCAACGCTGCGCGCCATGGGCCATGGCGACGAGATCGCCCTTGTCGACGGAAACTACCCGGCCGAGGAGCAGGCAAGGCGCCTGATCCGCGCCGACGGTCATCCGCTCATTCCGGTGCTCGACGCGATCCTGAGCATCCTGCCGGTCGACGACGCGGTGCCGGAAGCGCTGTTTCGCGCATCGGTGAAAGGCGATCCGTCGCTCGCCGATCCAGTCCACCATGAGATCGAGGCGATCTGCGCCAAACGCGCGCCGGGCCGCAAGGTGGTTGCACTGGCCGGCGCCGACTTCTATGCACGGGTCAAATCGGCGCATGCCATCGTCGCGACAAGCGAGCCGCGGCTTTACGCCAACATCATCATCCGCAAGGGCGTGATCTATCCGCCGGAGGCCAGGAAGCCATGATCCTTTGCTGCGGCGAAGCCCTGATCGACATGCTGCCGCGCACCACGACGCTGGGTGAGCCGGCCTTTGCCCCCTATGTGGGCGGCGCGGTATTCAACACGGCCATCGCGCTTGGCCGGCTGGGCGCGCCGGCTGGTTTCTTTTCCGGCCTGTCGTCGGATCTTTTCGGCGGCCAGTTCAGGGATGCGCTGGGCGCGAGCAAGGTGAGTTCCACCTACGCCCACACTTCCTCGCGACCTACGACACTGGCCTTTGTGAAGCTGACCAACGGCCAGGCGACCTACACATTCTACGACGAGAATACCGCCGGACGCCTGCTGGCCATCGATGACCTGCCGGCGCTGGGTAACGAGATCGAGGCCATGCTGTTCGGCGCCATCAGCCTGATCTCGGACCCTGCCGGCAGTGCTTATGAAGAGTTCATGCGGCGCGAGCACGCAAGCCGCGTCATGATGCTCGATCCCAATATCCGGCCGAACTTCATCCCCGACAAGGCAAAGCACCTCAGACGCATCCGCGAGATGATGGCGATGGCCGACATCGTGAAGCTCTCGGACGAAGACCTCCATTGGTTCGGCGAAGCCGGCTCGCATGAAGATGTCATCCGCAACTGGCTCGACCGTGGCCCCAAGCTGATCGTCGTGACCCATGGCAGCGAAGGCGCTGTCGGTTACACCAAAGACCATGCCGTCACCGTGATGCCGGAAAAAGTCGAGGTGGTCGACACGGTCGGCGCCGGCGACACCTTCAATGCCGGCATCCTTGCCTCCCTGCATGAACAGGGCCTGCTGACCAAGGCGGCAATCGCCGGCCTATCGAAAGAGGCCATCCACAAGGCGCTGGCGCTCGGTGCAAAGGCGGCGGCGGTGACCGTGTCACGCGCGGGCGCCAATCCGCCGTGGCGGCATGAAATCGCCTGAATAGCTCTCAACTTACGTTGACCCAGCCGATCACTTTATGTTTCGCAGGGCTGATCCCAGGCGTTATATAGGCGCGATTGAGCCCGACGAATCCCGGATTTCCGGCATCTTGCGAAGATACGCCGGAAATCAGAGGTAACAGACTGCGATATCTCGGCAATTGGCGGCTCTGGCTGCCCGGCTTTCTCGGCAGGCGCAACTCTGATACCAGCGGGCCGTTATTTGGCTAAACCGCCTGGTTAGAACCGTTTTGAGGCCGACATGCAGTTCATTGATCTTGGCGCGCAGCGCGAACGCATCCGCGACCGGCTGAAGGCCGCGATCGACCGTGTCGTCGAAGAAGGGCGTTATATCCTCGGCCCGCAGGTCACCGAATTCGAGAACAAGCTCGCCACCTATATCGGCACCAAGCATGTCGTGGCCTGCGCCAACGGCACCGATGCGCTGCTGCTGCCGCTGTTTGCCGCCGGCATCGGCCAGGGCGACGCGGTGTTCGTGCCCAGCTTCACTTTCGCCGCCACCGCCGAAGTGGTGGCGCTGGCCAAGGCGGAACCTGTCTTCGTCGATGTCGATCCGGAGACCTACAACATTGACATCGCCAGCCTCGAAGCGGCCATCGCCATGATCAAGAAGGAAGGCCGGCTGAAGCCGAAGGCGATCATCCCGGTCGACCTGTTCGGCCTTGCCGCCGACTATGATGCCATCATGGCGATCGCCAATCGCGAAGGGCTGCTGGTGATCGAGGACGCCGCCCAGTCGATGGGCGGGTCGCTTGACGGCAAGATGTGCGGTGCCTTCGGCCATGTCGGCTCGACCAGCTTCTATCCGGCCAAGCCGCTCGGCTGCTACGGCGATGGTGGCGCGATGTTCACCAATGATGACGCGCTGGCCGACAAGCTGCGTTCCTTCGCCTTCCACGGCAAGGGCGAGACGCAATATGACAATGTCCGCGTCGGCATCAATTCACGGCTCGACACGATCCAGGCGGCGATCCTGATCGAAAAGCTCGCCATTCTCGAAGACGAGATGGTTGCACGCCAGGTGGTGGCAAACCGCTATGCGGAGGGGCTTGGCGATATCGTCACGGCGGCCCGCAACCTCGACGGCAGCCGTTCGGCCTGGGCGCAGTACGCCATCGAGACGCCCAAGCGCGACGGCCTGAAGGCGCATCTGGGCGAAAAGGGCATTCCGTCCGTCATCTATTACGTCAGGCCGCTGCATGCCCAAGTCGCCTATCGCGACTACCCGCGCACGCCGACCGGTCTTGCCGTCTCGGAGGAGCTGCCTAAGCGCATCCTGTGCCTGCCGATGCACCCCTATCTCAGCGAAGCCGACCAGGACCGGATCATCGAGACGATCCGCAACTATATCGGCTCGAACTCAGCGCAGGCCGCGGCCGAGTAATAATCGGTAGCCGGTCTCAGGCGGGGCTGCCCCCTGCCCTGCCGCTGGCGATGAAATGCGGATTGGCGAAATCCTCGTCATCGGCCTGGTCGCGTTTGCCGTAGGCCAAGGGCTTGCCGTCCAGCGTGCGTGTCGTGCCGCCCGCCGCGCGCAGCACCGCGTCGCCCGCTGCCGTGTCCCATTCCATGGTGCGGCCGAAGCGCGGATAGACATCCGCCTCGGCGCTGGCAAGAAGACAGAATTTCAACGACGATCCGACCGAGACGATCTCGGCGGCGCCGAGGTCACGAATATAGGCTTCGGTTTCCGGCGTGTTGTGGGAGCGGCTGGCGACGACGGCCAGCGGCACTGCTGCCGTTCTCACTGAAATCGGCCGGCGCGCGACGATCTGGTAGTCACCATCGATTTCGAGGCTCTCCGCCCTGCCCGGCAGGCCGGAAAAGAAGCGGCCGGTGCAAGGTGCGAAAACGACACCGACTTCCGGCACGCCATGGCGGACAAGCGCGATGTTGACGGTGAAGTCGGTGCGGCGGTTGACGAATTCCTTGGTGCCGTCGAGCGGATCGATAAGGAAAAACGCCCCGTCCAGGTCAGGTGGCACGATGCCGGCCGAGGCTTCCTCTTCGGCCACGCAGGGAATGTCGGGAAATGCGGCGCGCAGCCCGGCAAGGATGATCTTCTCGCTTTCGCGGTCCGCTTCGGTCACCGGCGAGGAGTCCGATTTGTGGTCGACCGCGCAGCCGGCGTGGAACACGCGCATAACCTCGCGTCCAGCCGCCAGAGCGAGACGCTCGAAGACGTCGAGCATCGTCCTGTCGTCAGATGCCGCCGCCATTGTCGTATTGGTCTTCGGCAATGTCACGCTCGTTCAGCCAGTGTTCCAGGGCATCTACCATCTCTTCCGCCGATTTGCCGAGCGTCTTCAGATGGATTTCCGGTTTTTCCGGCGCTTCGTAAGGGGAATCGACACCGGTGAAGTTCTTGATCTCGCCATTCAGCGCGCGGGCATAGAGGCCTTTTGGATCCCGCCTGGCGCACTCCTCGAAAGGCGTGTCGACAAATACCTCGACGAACTCACCATCGGCCATCAACTCGCGCGCCATGCGCCGTTCGGCGCTGAACGGCGAAATGAAGGAGACAATGACGATCAAACCGGCATCGGCCATCAGCTTGGCCACTTCGGCCACCCGGCGGATGTTCTCGACGCGGTCGGCATCGGTGAAGCCGAGATCGCGGTTGAGACCGTGACGGACATTGTCGCCGTCCAGGATGTAGGTGTGCCGGCCGGTGGCGTACAGCTTCTTCTCGAACAAGTTGGCGATGGTCGACTTGCCGGAGCCCGAAAGCCCGGTGAACCAGAACACGGCGGGCCGCTGGTTCTTCATGTCGGCGCGTACGCGCTTGCCGACATCGAGCGATTGCCAGTGGATGTTTTCGGCACGACGCAGCGAGTGCACGATCATCCCTGCGCCGACGGTGGCGTTGCTGATGCGATCGATCAGGATGAAGGCGCCTGTCGTGCGGTTTTCGGCGAAGGGATCGAAGGCGATCGGCGCCCGCGTCGAGATGTTGCAGATGCCAACCTCGTTCATTTCAAGCGACTTGGCCGCCTCATGGGCAAAGTCGTTGACGTTGATGCGGTATTTCAGGTCGGTGACGGTGGCGCTCGTCTGGTCGGTTTCGGTGCGCAGGATGTAGGAACGGCCCGGCAGCAGCGCATGCTCGTCGAACCAGACGATGTTAGCGGCGAACTGGTCGGCGACCTGTGGCCTGGCAGCCGGTGAAACCAGCATATTGCCTCTGGAAACCTCGACCTCGTCGTCGAGAACGAGCGTAATGGCCTGGCCGGCCACCGCCTGTTTGAGATCGCCGCCATAAGCGACAATGCGTTTGACATGGGAGGACTTGCCGGATTTGGCGACGACGACTTCGTCGCCTTGCGCGATGGCGCCGGACGCGATCGTGCCGGCAAAACCGCGGAAATCGAGATTGGGACGGTTGACGTATTGCACCGGAAAACGGAACGGCTGCTCGACGGCGGCCTCTTCGACCGAAACGGTCTCGAGGTGCTCGATCAGCGTCGGGCCGGAATACCATTGCATCTTGTCGGAGCGGCTGCTGACATTGTCACCGTAGCGAGCCGACATCGGGATCGGCACGATGCTCTGGAAGCCGAGATCGCTCGAGAATTGCCGGTAGTCTTCGACGATCCGATCGAAAACCGCCTGATCGAAATCGACGAGATCGATCTTGTTGACGGCCAGCACGATGTGGCGGATGCCGAGCAACGAGGCGATGATCGAATGGCGCCTAGTCTGGCGCAGCACCCCTTGCCTTGCATCGATCAGCACGATCGCCAGGTCGGCGGTCGAGGCGCCGGTTGCCATGTTGCGCGTGTACTGCTCGTGGCCGGGCGTGTCGGCGACGATGAACTTCCGCTTCGGCGTGGCGAAGAAACGATAGGCGACGTCGATGGTGATGCCCTGCTCGCGCTCGGCCTCAAGACCGTCGACCAGCAGCGCGAAATCGATGTCGTCGCCGGTGGTGCCGTGCTTGCGCGAATCGCGTTCGAGCGCGGCAAGCTGATCCTCGAAGATCTGTTTGGTGTCGGACAAAAGGCGCCCGATCAGCGTCGACTTGCCGTCATCGACGGAACCGCAGGTCAGGAAGCGCAGCAGCGACTTCTTCTCCTGCGCGGCCAGATAGTCGCGGACGCTGTCAGTGGGGGCGAGGCTTTTTGCCATGATGTGACGCACGGTCAGAAATACCCCTCGCGCTTCTTCTTTTCCATGGAGCCTGCTTCATCACGGTCGATCAAGCGACCCTGCCGCTCGGACGTGCGCGCCGTTAGCATCTCGCCAACGATGGCTTCGAGCGTGTCGGCATCGGATTCAATGGCGCCGGTGAGCGGATAACAGCCCAAAGTGCGGAACCGGACCAGCCGGTTCTCGACTGTCTCGCCCGGGCGCAGTTTCATGCGATCGTCGTCCTTGAGGATCAGCATCCCGTCACGTTCCACCACCGGCCGCTCCTTGGCGAAATAGAGCGGCACTATCGGGATGTTCTCCTGCAGGATGTACTGCCAGATATCGAGCTCGGTCCAGTTCGACAGCGGGAAGACGCGGATCGATTCACCCGCTGCGATGCGCGTGTTGAATATCTTCCACATTTCGGGCCGCTGGTTCTTCGGATCCCAGACATGCTGAGCGTTGCGGAACGAGAATATGCGCTCCTTGGCGCGCGACTTCTCCTCGTCGCGACGGGCGCCGCCAAAGGCGGCATCGAAACCGTATTTGTCGAGCGCCTGACGCAGCGCCACGGTCTTCATCACATGGGTGTGGGTGTTCGAGCCATGGTCGAACGGATTGATGTTGTCGCGCACGCCGTCTTCGTTGACATGAACCAGAAGGTCGAACCCAAGCTTTTGCGCCATCTGATCGCGAAAAGCGATCATTTCGCGGAATTTCCAAGTGGTGTCGACGTGAAGGAACGGGAATGGCGGCTTGGCGGGGTAGAACGCCTTCATTGCCAGATGCATCAGCACGGATGAATCCTTGCCGACCGAATAGAGCATCACCGGCTTGGAGAAGGCGGCCGCAACCTCGCGGAATATGTGGATGGATTCGGCTTCAAGCCGCTGCAGATGCGTAAGCGCTATGGTCATAGACTGTGAGCGTTCTCTCGTGCCTTGCGCCAGAAGACCTTGCGTCAAATCATCGCGCTTTTTGCGCCCGGTTCAAGCTTCGCTTCTGGACAAAGTGTTTCGTGCGGGCGTTCTAGCAGATCGGCGCACGGCAGAACAATGCAAGACGAGCGCGGTAGCGGTCAGTTCGGGAATGAATTTTCCATGCTTTCGCCAGATCCCGGAAATTTCTGTTCGCAGGAGCTCCAACCGGGAAAAGGCAGGAAAAATATTGCTCGGAAGACCATGGCGGCAAATGCTTCTGGAGCCCTTTCCCAATCGACGGGCGTCGGTCGCCGATTTTCGGTGACAACAAGCCCCGACGCACTATCGAAAAGGCAGCCCAGCCGCTATACAAGCCCCGGAAGCGGGCAAGATGCGTTACCAGGCATGGGCAATTTCGAGGCGAGCACATTCGGTTCGGCTGAACAGGATGTGCCGCACAAAGCCACTCGAGAATAGCGAGCCCGAAACTTGAACCGGCTTTCGTCTGCAAGACCGCAACTCACGCCTTCGCGGATCAATATCTACTTCTCCACGCTTTGCTTCTTTTTTCCACCGGTTCTGGGATCGGTGGTCAGCTTCGTGTTCAATGGCGGCGGTCTGTGGTCCGTCCTGCTGATCGCCTTCAAGAAGAGGCGCTTCAACATCGACCGGGCGATGATGGCGCTGACGATCGCGATCTATGCCTACTGCGCGGCCAATCTAGTGGCATCCATTGTCAACAACACGCTCGTCCAGGATGCGCCACGCCTTATTCCGCTCGTAACCTTCCTGTTTTTTCCCGTCTCCTATTCGACCTGGAGCATCTCGCAGAAGACCACGCTCGTTCGCATCATCGTGCTCAGCAGCTTGGCCGCCTGTTTCGTCGCACTGCTGCTGGCCGTTGCCCAGCAATATTGGGTCGGGATGAGGGCCAAGGGCGGGGCGGGCAATGCGATCGTTTTCGCGGAGGTCCTGTGCCTTGCCGTGATGGTCTGCGTGGCCGGCGCCTTGTCGGGCATCGAGAGACACAGGATTGCCCTCCTTTGCGCAGCGCTTGGCGGAACGATCGCCATCATCTACTCCGAGACGCGCATCGTCTGGCTAGCCCTGCCGATTGCCGGCATCGCCGTTCTGTTGATCAACCAGCGCATGCTGAGAGGCAGGAATGCCGTTCGGCTGCTCTTGCTGCTGGTCGCGGTCGGAGTCGTGGTCGCTGCTGTCGGCTTCCAGACGATATCCGGGCGCATCGACTTTCTGCGCGCCGACTGGAATGCGCTTAGGGCACAGGGCCACTACGACACCTCGTTGGGATTCCGTGTTGCCCTTTGGGAGATAGGCCTCAAGGCGTTCCGTGAGGCCCCATTGTTCGGACATGGCGTGGGCGCCACCCAGTTCTTGATCAGACAAGGCTTCCGCGATCAGTTCGAGATGGATGCCGGCTTCAATCACTTTCACAACGGCTTCCTGACAGCCCTGGTGCAGGCAGGGCTCCTGGGCGCGGTAACGCTGGCGGCGATCTTTGTCGTTGCCGCCACGAATGCCGCCCTGGTCCTGCGAAACAGCACCGATCCGATCGAGCGTTTTGGCGCCACGATGATTGTCATCGTGGTGATCACCTATCTCACGTCAGGGATGACAGGCATCCTGGTTGGTCACGACATTCTGGATTCGGTGCTGATGGTCTTCCTGGTCTCGGGAACCTATCTCGCCTGCGGACGTCAGGCTCCGTTGCCGCAAGACCAGACACTTCCGCTTGGGGCGGACGACCAGGCGCTTCCGCCAGCAATGAAAGACCTGGCGCATCCATCCACCCAATAGCCGTTCAGGGCAAAGGCCATGAAAGTCCTGGTTACAGGCGCGACAGGCTTCATCGGCCGTCAGGTGGTGCATCAGCTTCGTCAGGCGGGAGCGGAGCTTCGTCTCGCGTCCCGCTATCCTGAGAGGATTGGTCCGGGACATGATGCCATGCGGATGCCCGGTTTCGACGCGCCGGCGGCTGCCTTCCTGGCGCTTACCAGGGATGTTACGGATGTCGTGCATTGTGCGGGCCTGAACAATGACGCAGGCAATGCCATCGAAGCCGATTTTCGGGCGGTCAATACGGAATTGAGTGCACGGCTGGCGCAAGCAGCCGCCGAACAGGCAAGCGGACGCTTCATCCATCTCTCCTCGATTCGGGCCGTGATCGGTGCGCGCGTCAGTGCAACGATCGACGCGGACACGATAGCCGATCCGCAATGCGCCTATGGGCGCTCGAAGCGCGAAGCGGAGATCAGGGTGCTGGACGCCTATGCGTCGCATGACCGTTTCCATGCCACCGTATTGCGGCTACCCCCGGTCTACGGAACCGGCATGAAGGGAAACCTGGCGACGTTGATGCGCCTGGCCGATACGGGCCTGCCGCTGCCGGCAGGTCCGTTAACAGGAACCCGCTCGGTGCTGTCATCGCGATCGGCGGCCGGCGCGGTGTGGCATCTACTGAACCGTTCGGGGCCACTGCGCCCGATCTATGTTGCCAGCGATGTGCCGCCGGTTTCGGTCGCGGCCATCGTCGGCGCCTTTCGCAACGGTTTTGCACGGCCGAAGCGCCTGATGGCCGTGCCGGCCGGGCTGTTGCGGACAGCATCGGTCCTGCTGGGCAAGCGGACGTCCTGGGACAGCATGACGGCAACACAGATATGCGACCCTTCCCTGCTCGTATCCGAAGGCTGGCAGCCGGAAACCGCCACGCTGGAGTGGCTGGCCGAGATAGCGCGGCTCGGAAACGCTCAATCGCCTGCTTTGCGATAGAGCGTTGCAAACAGGATGCGAAGGTCGAGCCAGAATGACGCGGTCCTGAGATAGGCGGCATCCGTTTCGGCCAGAAGCTGCGGGTTCGACATGTCGATGCCCCTGATCTGGGCCATGCCGGTAATGCCGGGAAGTGCCGCCAGGACGCCCAGCCGCCTGCGACGCTCGATCAGTTCCGTCTGTGTCGGCAGGCAAGGGCGCGGCCCGACCAGGCTCATCTCGCCCCGCAGCACGTTCCAGAATTGTGGCAGCTCATCGAGCTTGAACTTCCGCAAGATCCTTCCGACCGCGGTCACGGCATTCGCTGGCGCCTCGTGCGAGGGCAAGGACGGCGTTCCCTGGACCATCGTCCGCAACTTGTGGCAGCGAAACAACACACCATCGCGACCGACCCGCGTTTGCGAAAAAATCACCGGACCGGGCGACGATGCCCGCACCGCAAGCGCGCAGAGCAATAGAACAGGCGACGTCACCAGCAACAGCAGGGCTGTCGCGACGAGATCAAAGGCTCGCTTCAATCCTTTCACGGCCATCCCCCGATCACGAGAGCAATTCCAGGAAAAGTGTGAAACGGTTTTCCCTAGAAAAGCGCGCAGCGCTTTGCCTTGGGAATTGCTCTGACAACAACGCCGCAGGACCGATATCCAGGCAAGGTCTCGTCATTCAACCGTCAGCTGCAACGTATCTAACCTGCCTGCCCGACTGTTCTCGAGCCCGTTTCCTGCCGCGTGTCGGGCGCTGGCGTCTCCGGCCGATGGAGTTCCGCCAGCACCGCAAGGGCGGAAGCCTTGTCCTGGTTCTTCATTGCCGCCTGCAGCGCGGCCAGCGCGGCCTGAACCGTCGGCCACGCCACGACATCGGTCCTGAGGCCGAAGATCTTGGCGATGTCGAGCGTAACGATCTCTTCGTTGGCGCCCTGGAGCGTCTCATGCAGCTTCTCACCGGGCCTGATGCCGGTGAAGCGGATCGGAATATCCGCATAGGGCGTCTTGCCGGCCATGCGGATCATGGTTTCCGCGACTTCGAGAATCGGCACGGGTTTGCCCATGTCCAGCATGTAGGTGGCATAGTCGTCCTTGCCGTCACGCGACTGCGCGTCGGCGGCGGCCATGATGACCAGGTCGACAGCTTCCGCCACCGTCATGAAATACCGGGTCATGCGCCGATCGGTGATCGTGACCGGGCCGCCGGCTTCGATCTGAGCCTGGAAGATGGTCGCCACCGACCCGTTTGAGCCAAAAACGTTGCCGAACCGCACGGCTATGAACTTGGTGCCGGAACGGCGCCCATCCGGCGCGATTGCGTGGCTTTCGTGCAGGGAACTGACGAGTTGCTCGGCCGCTCGCTTTGTGATGCCAAGCACCGACGTCGGATCCACGGCCTTGTCGCTCGAGATGAGCAGGAACTGCGGAACGCCACATTTGGCGGCAACCTCAGCGCAGACAAGCGTGCCGAAAACATTGGTCTGAATGGCCGATTCCCAGTTCTCCTCGAGCAGCGGAACGTGCTTGAGCGCCGCGGCATGAAAGATGATATCCGGTTTGAATTCCGTGACGGCACGCGTCATCTGACGCCGGTCCGCGACATCGACAATGCGGACCTTGAGGCGATCGTGGTCCTTCTCGTCGACATACTGGCTCAACTGGAAGATGCCAAACTCGGAATTGTCGGCGACCAGCACCGCCCCTGCCCCGAGCTCCAGCGACCGCTTGACCAGCGTGCGGCCGATGGACCCGGCGCCTCCCGTCACCAGGACGCGCCTGCCGCCGACAAAGGCACCAATGCGTTCGATATCGGACGGCACCGTCGGGCGGCGCAGGATCGTTTCCATCTCGACTTCGTCGAGAACGATCTTTCCCTCCTGCCCCAGTTGCGAGAGCCGCGAGAACTGGACGACGGTTATGCCGCCATGGCGGGCGACACGCACAAGCTCGGAATACTCCTCGATCTCATGCTCGACGCCGCTGCCGAAAATAAGCAGGTCGATGCTCTTGGTGCCGGCGGCGTAATCCTCCAGGACATCGATCAGCCGCGGCCGGGACGCCACCACGGGAACACCTTGAATCCGTGTACCCAACGGTGCACCGCGCTCGGTCGCCATGATGCCGGCGATGGAATAGTCGGCCGGCTCTGCCGTGCGTGTGAAGCGAATGATCAGATCGGCCTCGCCAAGCCGACCGACGAACAGCGCCCGCTTGGCCTGCGCCTTGTTGGTCTTGTCTGTGAGGATGCCCCAGCTCGCGCCGTCGCGGAGGAATCGATAGAACAGCCGAGGCGCCGATATGATGGTGAAGGAAACGAGGAAGAAGACGATGAATTGGCGCTCGTTGAGGCCAGCCACGGGCCGAACGAAACGAGACATCAGCGAAACGGTGTAAAGCACGACCGTCAGAATCGCGCAGCTCTTCAGGATGTTGAAAAAGTCCGGGGTCGAGGCAAAGCGCCAGATCGTGGTGTAGAGGCCACAATATCTGAACAGCAGGTGGCTGATGAGAACGACCCCGGCCCATGTGGCAAAGCCTTCGTCGGAGAATGCATCGAACGAAAGGTCTGACCTGGAGAGGACGAGACTAAGCGCCACCGCGATCAGGACCATGGCCATATCCTGGACCATGATGATGACGCGCCGCATCTTCGGCCGACTTCCGGATACGGCTTTTACAAAGGAAGTCATTGGCCAGTACTGAACTCCAGGCACCAAGATTTTGACACTAAAGTAGCGCCAGATCGAATACCATTCGTCACCGGCCACATGTTCTTTGCGCCAATCCTCGGCCCCCGCCGCTTGTATCGCATATCGTGGACTTGAGATCATCGCCAGAGTTTTTTTGCGGCTAGTTGCCGGTTCCAGCGGGCCTACTCCGCCTGCGCGGCCGTCACCAACCTGGAATAGAGGGCAGCGTAAGCCTTCCCCATCCTGTCAGCGGTAAAAAGACTGGCATACCGATCCCGTGCCGCCCGGCCCCATCTCTCTGCTTCTTCGGACGAATCGACCAAGCGGTTGATGGCTTCAGCCAGACGCGCCGGATCCGATGGCGGAACCACCAGCCCGGTTAGCCCTGCCTCGTTGACATACGTCGTTCCCGTGCCGATTTCGCACGAAATCATCGCTCTGCCGCACATCGCAGCCTCTACCAGCGACAGCCCATAGGCTTCCGACCTCTGGTTGGACGGGAAGACAAATCCTCGGCAGGCATAAAGCAGCGCCATCTTCCTCTGTTCCGTGATCTCCCCAAGGAAGATTACGTTGTCGAGACGTAATTTTGCGACCTGAAGCTTGAGTTGCTGCTCGATGGGGCCGGAGCCGGCAATGACGATCTTGCACCGCAGCTGATTGGCTGCCTGGATCAGCACGTCCAGCCCCTTGTAGTAGCGCAAGACGCCAACAAACAGCACGAAGGGTCCCGTCACCGCCGATCGGCACCAGTCATTGTCAGCTTCGGTTGGTGCCGGGTAGGCATTCTCGTCGATGCCAATCGGAATGACGGTCGATTTCGCCTCGAAAGCTTTGAGAACAGGACTTGATTTCAGATAGTTCGGCGATGTCGCAACGATTGCATCCACGTCCTTCAGGAAATGCTGCATCAACGGCTGATAAAACGGCAGTATCAGTCTCTGTTTGACGATGTCGGAATGATAGGTGACGATACTCGGTTTGCCGTGGCGAGACTGAAAATGCACCAAATCCATGAACGGCCATGGAAAATGGTAGTGTATCAGGTCGGCTTTCCCTGCGAGCTCGCCGAACTTCCGAAAAACCTGGAGCGAGAATCCCGTCGACGCCAGCTCGAAATCCAGCCTGGCTTTGCGGGCCATGTGGCCGTCCAAGCGCCTTGTGTTTTCATTCGGAGTACGGCTCAGCGACAGCACCTCGGTTTCCACGCCGTAAGCAGCCGTGCTTTGGGCGATGGCATGGATCGTCCGTTCCACCCCGCCAAAGGTATCGGGCCAATAGGTCTTGAAGAAGTGCAGGACTTTCAAGCGTTGCTTTTCCGTCTTTGATCGATGACCTGTTCAAAAATCCGCATTGTCACTTACCAACAACTGCATGCATCCCAGCAATAAATCGAGCTTCCGAAAACAAGACCGACCGCACCTCACAAGCTGATCGCATGGCGAGCGCCCGCCCGGGGGTCATCGCCTGGACGGCTTCCACCAGCTGATCCACACCGAAGGCAGGATCAAGGAGCAATCCCGTCTCGCCAGGAAGAATGGTCTCGCGCAGGCCACCTTCGGCAACTCCGATTACCGGCTTGCCGGCAGCCATGGATTCGACCGGTGAAATTCCGAAATCCTCGTCAATTGGCACATAAAGAGTCGCGATTGCCTGCCCCATAAGCGTTCGCAGCCTTTCCTCCCCGACCCAGCCTAGAAAAGTGATGTTCGGCGAATCGGCGGCGCGGCGCTTCAACATTTCGAAATCATCGCCCTGCGACGCGACCACGAGGCGTTTGTCCGGCATCCTGATGAAGGCATCGACGATGCGATCAACACGCTTCAATGGCGAAAGGCGCGCGGTCGACAGATAGAACGGATCCTGGCCTATCCATTTATAGGCATCGATATCGCATGGCGGGTAAACCACGGCAGCGTCGCGGCCGAGAAAAGTCCGGATCCGCTCGCGCACGGTTTGCGAATTGGCTACAACCACGTCCATACGGCCGAATGCCGCCTCATAGGCCGTGCGGAACCATTCCAGCGCGCGTGTTCTCATCGGGCTGCCGCGAACATGTCTGGCGAAATGGTCCTTCTGATCGTAGAGAAAGCGCGGCGGCGTATGACAATAGTAGATGTTTCGCCCACTGCCGGGTTCAGGCGCCGCAAAGGGAGCCGAGACGCCGCTGAAGATACGGGTGCGGTATTTTTGCACCGTGTGCCGGCTTGCCTGGAACCGCAAGGCCAGGGCGGCTGCACGAAGACCGGGTTTCTGGAAGATCGATGGCAGCCCGAGATCGCGAATGTCCGCCGAAAACATATCGTCCTCGAAGGTCTCGCTGGTTCTGTAGCCAAACATCAGCGTGGCCCCGAAATTGTGCGCGAGACTTAGCGCGACACGTTCGCCACCCCCCCTGATGCCAAAATAATCATGAACCACGACAATCTTTTCAGGGCCCGTCACAGGTGAGCTCACTTACCGATTTGCGTAACCGCAGGACTCACGATCGCATCAAGCGAGCAGGCGTGCCTATATATGTGCCAGTTGCCACTATATGGTCGACCACGGTTGCGCCTGCGCCAATTACCACGTCATTACAGACCCGTATTCCATCGATCACGGTCGCGCCTGCGCCAACCAACACGTTCGAACCGATCCGGCTGCGCCCAGCGACTATGGCGTTCACCGAGATGTGAGAGAAAGCCCCCACTTCACATTCGTGTTCAACGATCGCCCCGGTATTGATTATAACACCGCGCCCTACACGCGCTGACGGCCCTACATGAGCGTGGTGCCCAACAAAAGTCCCCTCGCCTATCTCAGCCAGCCTACCGATTGTTGAAGTCGGAGACACAAGAACCACAGAGTGCAGGACGGCGCTCTCCAATGCCTGCCTACGACGCAGATTGTCGCCCAGGGCGGGAAACACCGCCCAGCCGGCACTTGCAGGGTGCGGCATCGAGCTGACCACACTAAATCCTGCAAACTCCTCATCCGGCATGGCATTGGCGTCCACAAACAGAAGACACTTGACCCCCGCGGCCAGCGCCACGTCGGCAACGCTTCGCGCATGCCCGCCAAACCCCAGCACGTAAAGGCCGCTATAGGCCATCGAAATCATACCGCTGCCGGTCGGCTTGGCTGCGCCGATATCTCATCGAGGATAGCGACGTGTTCGGCGACGACATCGTCCCATGTCCGTTTGGCCAGCACATCGTCATAGAATTTTCGCTGCTGAGCGTAAAGGCCCTCTCGATTGTCGAGTGCCCACTCAATCTTGGCGGCCATGGCACGCCAGTCATAAGGGTCGAACAGCGACGCCGCACGCAGCGCGGGATCGGTAATGATCTCGCGCGTCACATCGATATCGCCCATCACTACCGGCGTCCCTACGGATAGTGCCTCAGTGAACGTGAATGGCATTCCGCCCTCGAAAAGGCTTGGGTTTACAGCGAGGTCGGCGAGTTTGTAGCAGGCAGCAAGTTCGGTTTCACTGAGACCGTGAAGGCACAAAACGTCTTCGCGCATATTTCGCTCTTCGAGAAAAACTTTGACATCCGGGTATTCAGCTTCGCCGGTGAGGATCAGCTTGTGGCCAATGTGCCGTTTCCGCAGAAGCCATTCATAAGCACGCAAGAAAGTCATTAAGTTCTTGGAAGGCCGAAATTGGCTTGGATACACTAGAAATTTCACTTTTGAGTTATTGAAGGCGCCGGCATAACTGCCGTAATTAGACTTTCGAACTGCCCCTAGAAAGACTCCTTCCGCATAGGCACGACTGGTGGCGTCGTTGTCCGGGAATCCGGTCACCGTCATCCGGCTACTGAGATCGTTTGGCGCATGGCGGATCGTATGGATTATGCTGGGATCGATACCGAACCTATGAACCAGAGTCTGACGTTTGACATGCTCGCTGTAAGTCACGAAATTCCTGCTCGAATAAATCGTCTTCTCCACCGACTCATAAGTGCGCAACGCGGGCGCTCCCCCAACCAAGGCAAATCCTATCGGGAATTCGGTAAGAACAACATCAGGCACACATACGAGAGCTGGGGCGTCCAGTTCGTTTACAATCGACCAAAACGCAGCGGGTGTGTACCACGCGCCGACACTGTTGTCGGCGTTTCCAATTTTGATCATCGCGGCTGCCTCTCTATCCAACATGCTCTGATGCAGTTGGGCGACAATGCTTGACCTGGAAATGGCAGCCGGGAGCCGCACCAGCTGCGCTAACCGTCTCCGCGCCAACCTGGCTTGACGATAGGCTGCATTGCGGGAGAGCCGCACAAAACGGAATATAAGAACTGCCACTGCAATTGGGATGGTTAGAAAAAATCCATATGCCAGCAGCGCAATCAACCCGGTCACGCTTCGGGCGCTTGCAATATGATCTTTCAGCCAGTTGGCATGATCGGCTGCTATACGGCGGACACGATTGTGCAACTTCTGAAACGGTTGCCGCGCTTGCCTGGGGCGCTTTGATCGCTCCATAAACTGATAAAGCCTGTACAGTAGCGGCGGGCGATGGGGACTTAATAAAGTAAAAGACTGGGGCGAAATGCCGCCCTCCGCGCAAAGCCGAGCGAGACTGTCCCGCGACCAACTCGGACACAAGACGGAGAAATGGGTATCGCCTCTTGCAGTCGCAGCTTTGAGGAACGCAGTGAGATAGCGGCCAAGGCCTTCATTTAGAAGGCTGGTGTTTGGCGAATAGGCGATGAAAATTCCGTACTTTTTCATAGCAGTTCGCGAACCACGTTCCAGTATGCGGGGGCCAAGTGCGAGACGCTCTGGCTACTAAGTTGTTCGGCGTTTGCCACGGCACGCTCCCGCTCAACCAAGCAGACCTCCATCTCATGTATTCGCCTGGCCATATCTTCGGGATCTTCCTGATCCATGAAACTCAGGCCCAACTGGAACTGGTGGTCAATCTCGCGCATCGCAGGATAGTCGCTAGACAGGGACGGAACTCCGAAATGCGCGGCCTCGATGACGCTGAAAGTGCCATTATCGAGTTCGGCAGGATGCCACAGGAAGGCTGCCGCTGAGAGTTGCCTTCGATATAGAGCTTCCGAAAGTTCGCCGAGAAATTTGACTTTCCGTCTGAGCATCGGGCTCCTGCCAACTATTTGGTCTAAACCTCTCAGGTTGGGCAGTTCGCTCTTGGTCAAATTGTCACTGCCTACACCCGTGACATGGCAGTCAAGCCGACCATTGTACACTTCGTAGTAAAGTTGCAGGGCTGCTAGCGCGCGGCGTTGGTTCTTGTGTGGTCCCAAATTCGTCGTCCACAAGAAGTAATGACTTTCGGCACCTGGCGGCCGGCGCTCCGCATCTCCTTTCTCCGGCGCGAGCATCGGAACCTTCGTGACTTTGTCGGCCCGTATTCCGGCATATTGCAATGCGTCCTGACGGCTAAATTCGGTCGTTACCAGCACATGCTCGGCGTTTCTGTTGGCAAGCAGTGTCATTTCTCCGATTGTGGTGACGTCGTAGTGGCGCTGCAAATAGTCGAACACCATCACCACACTGGGCCGCAGAGGGAGTAACGGAGAGACAAGCCGATCAGAGATGACGACCCACAGGTCGCAGTCGCAAAATTGCTTGATACCATCTTCAATAACGAGATAATTGTTGAACTTGGGTTTCCATTCAGAATGCCCTGCATAGCGCATAGCGCGTAAGGCTTCCGTCGCGTCCAAGGTGCGCCATTGGAATGACCGAACCTTGATTGAGGGCGGAACATCCGCCCATTCCTTCGCGGAATAGGACCCTGGCTCCCCCAGATGGGCCAGAACGACATCCACAGCTTCGCCAGCCTGCTCTGCCCCCTCGAAAATTGCCTGCGCCAACAGCTTTGCAGCACGAAGACTGCCGCCCCGATAACCGACCGGCACAACAACACCAATCCGCTTCTTTGGTGGGGAGGATAAGGCATCGGCAGCTTGGCTCGATTCCAGCCGATCAACGATATGGGCGAGATTCATTCGCCATGTGTCGAGCAACCGCTCTGGCTTCATCGCGTCGAGCAACCGCACCTGAGTTGCCCGGATTTCTGCCGCCAAGCGCATATCGCCTCCCAACAGCCTCTGCACCTTCTCTCTGGCTTCGACGATTGTTCGAGCGCGGCCAGGCAGGTCCTTGCCCCCAAGCTTGTCAAGCATACCATCGGCCATGAACACCAGTGGCATGCCAGCCCGTACAGCCTCAAAAGGGTGGTAATGAACATGACGCGGTTCCCGTGAGTGATAAAACATCACACGCAATTCTCGCATATTTCGTTCATGCGTTTCGCTAGGAACGAACCCGAGGACATGAGGATCATTCACCGCGACTGGCTGACTCCCCCCTATAACGTAGGGAACACCAGAAAAATTGCGCTTAAATTCCCGATATATTTCAAAATAATAATTATTGAAACCTATATCTGGACATACAAAGAAGACTCTACTGTCATTTCCCTTCCATTCATCTTTAGATAAATATGGGTATATTCCCAATGGAAGATAAATTCTTTTCTTTTTTATTTTTTCTTCCTCTATCTCGCTCAACCCTTCATATGCTTCTCCAAACCAAAAACGGTCACCGATATTTTCAATATTCCGCATTCCATCGCCGAAAAACTGACGAACAGCCGAATACGACTTCGTCATCTCCAAGCCGTATGCGCGCCATATTGCGGCCCCTCGAAAATGCCTCGAAATGCCATTCAACATATCTGCCTTGTGCAATATGAAGAAAAGCAGATCGAAATGCCGATTGGCCATTTTCCAAGCTTCAACCCCCGGATTGCCATACCAATCCGCAGCATTGAGAATAGCCAAATCCTCAGCGGGCACAGTGAGATTCCGGTCTTCGGTAAAATCCACGGAAGCGCTTCGAAAGCCCGGATCTGCAGGATAGGACTTCGGAAGAAAAATCTCGTCAAAGCCGCACGCCTTGAGCATCGGTATCTCGAACCGGCGCGCTGCTCCGTGGTTCAACAGCCACATTACCCGAGGCTTCATCCTACCCATAACAATTCATGCCTCTTCTCAGAACACTTCGGTTTAAATAAACTCCTACTAATTCAAAATATAGTCATATAAAACAATTATCTAAGATCATAATAACTACAAAATCCTATATTATCTTAAAATAATCCAACAGCGTATCTGTATAGATGGGAATCATTGTGTATCATTTCCAATAGCCGCTCTCTCCCTTTGCGTGATAGCGACATTTCTTCTTCTCGACTTCGATTCTCGCGATCTCTGGATAGCCGATAGGGCCCAAAATCAGGTACTAGCTGTTGCAGTTTCTGAATAGAGCGATCGAACTCCTCAACGAGACCGAAGAACGTTAATTTGCCAAGATTCTCTTTAGCAGAGCGAAGAAATTGCGGCGATCCAGGCTCTTCGCTGGACAGCATGTAGGTCTGTACATCCTTGAGTTGATCAACAAATCGCTGTCGCGGTGATGTAACAAATTCCTCAAAATTGACCGACTGCGCAAACTCTACATCGTCTATCTCATCAGGAGTCATGACCTTACGCCAAGGGTCGTCACTCGGAAAATTCCTAGGGTCATGCCAAGAATTATATTGTGAATAAGAGCGCGCTAGAGGATCTCGCAAAAAAGTCACATACATCGCATCAGGAAGCTTCCTGTAAATATCAATAAATCTAAAATGCCCCCAAAATAGTTTTTTCGATGCATCAGAAATCTGAATTTTGTTTAGATCGCCCAAAAAAGGTGGGGCTATGCACGCCGCCGGAATGTTACTTTCCAGGTATCGGAAAAAAGACGTACCAGCCGTCTTAGGAATATGCACGAAAACAATCGGCCTATCAAAAGGCCGATCACCTTTGGACGTCTTTTCCCTTCGCCAAAATCCGCGATGCAAGGTTGACCACGTCATCGTTCAACCCGTGAACCAGAAGGCCTCAGACCGATCCTCATTGTGCAGAAATCCGGCGATAGTGTTCAATCGCCTCATGAATCGGCGCGTCGAGGATCAATTTACCGCCGCTAAAAACCAAGCCTCTGTGGCAGAGCTTCTCTAGGTTGCTCAGGTCATGACTGGCCAGGATCATGATCTCGGATTTCTCTACCAGTTCCAGTATCCGGGTCTGTGCCTTCGCTATGAAGCGCGCGTCGCCTGCTCCGACCACCTCATCCAGAAGCAGGATATCTCCGCTGACCGCAGTCGAGATAGCGAAAGCAAGACGCACCTGCATGCCTGCCGAATAGGTTTTGAGCGGGTAGTCGATGAATTCGCCGATATCGGCGAATTCAACGATCTCGGCTTCCATCTCGCGCATGGCCTTTGGCGACAAGCCAAGTAGTAAGCCCCGATAGAGAATGTTTTCGCGCCCGGTGGCATCGGGTTCAAAGCCGAGGCTGAGATCGAGCATCGAACGGACGGTGCCGCGAACGTCGCGTTTGCCCGAGGAAATCGGATAGAGCCCCGCCACCATTTTGAGAAACGAGCTTTTACCCGCTCCATTATGGCCGAGCACCCCAACGCGTTCGCCCTCCTTGATTTCGACATTAAGGTCCTTAAGGGCATGGATGTCGACGATCTCGTGCCTGGTTCTGCCGGGCGCCAACCAGCCGGCGAGCAGAGACTTAAGCGACCTCTCCCTGAATGCCACAGAGGCATAGTGCAGATTGACGTTCTGGAGCCGGATGATGTTGGTCATAAGTAGAAAATAACTCTCTTCTCCGCGCGCTGTCCCACCAGCACCGCTATCGCGGTCAGGACGACGATCGTAGCCATAGACCAGATGTAGTTGGATGAAGTTGGCCATTCGCCGCGCAGCAGTGGCGCTCGTACGATCTGAAACAGGTGATAGATCGGATTGTAATCCACCAGCATATGCAGATCGCCTTTGCGAAAGGTCGACGCTTCAAAATAGATGGGGGAGACAAACCACATTGCCTGCAGGATCAGGCCCAAGGCATGCGGCAGATCCCGAAAACGGGTTGCGACATAGGCCATGATGGTCGCCCATGGCCACGCAATCAGTCCCAGGATGGGAAACGCCGTCAATGCAGCAAGCCAGCACCAGCCGAAATTCTGCGGCATGACCACGAGCACCCAAGCAACCAAAGCCGTGCTCGCCATGGCGAAAACGATGAGGCCAGTTAAAGCATTACGCAAGGTGTATATGGCTAAGGGGTGCCTGGTCTGCTTGATGTAGGCATCCGCCTGGACGAAGGCCAGGGAGCCGCCGACCACCGAACTAACGACATATTCCCACATGATCATTCCCGAAAGAATGTAGGGCGCGTACTCCGTGATCTGCGTGTTGAAGATCCGGCTGAACACAAAGGACAGCAACAGCGTCAGCCCCAGAGGCTGCAGAATCGACCAGAAAATCCCAAAGAAGGACCGTCGCCAGCGCGAGCGCAGGTCGGACATCGAAAGATGCCACCAGAAATACCGAGCTGCCCAGATGCCTTTTAGATAAGTCACGTCATTCCCAACATTTCGAGGCCATTCGCGCCAGTGTCCAAAATCACCAAACACCTCTATCGCCAAAAAGAGCTAACCGCCGCGCAAATCCATTCGACCTGCGCGGGGGTCAGCCCCGGATAACTCGGAAGATTGATGCCTCGCGCACTCAGGCCTGCTCCCACAGGGAAGATTTCATCGGTGCGACAATGCGGCATGAGATGAACTTGCGGGAAGAAAGGCCTCGTTTCGATCCCCCGTTCGCCAAGATGGGTGCGAAGCCGATCCCTATCTTCTGGGTGGTCCAGAATTACCGAACACATCCAGTAGGAATGGGTCACATCTCCCACCGCATCGTGGGTGCGTAGCGGCAAGCCCGACAACCCAGCCCGATAGGCATCCGCCACCTTGCGTTTGGCGGCAATAATCTCTGCTGCAATCTCGATCTGCGCCAGACCGATCGCGGCTTCGATGTTCGTCATGCGGTAATTGTAGGCCAGCATGTCGTGCCAATATTCACGCTCGGGCGAAACTCCCTGGCTTTTCAACCGCCGGCATTGGGCCATGATTTCGGGATCGCGAATGAGGACCATACCGCCCTCACCCGTGGTGATCGTCTTGTTGCCGAAAAAGCTGAAGGTAGCGGCGTCGCCAAAGGTGCCGACATGTTGGCCCTTCAAAAGGGATCCGAACGCCTCCGCGCAGTCTTCGACCAGCAGAAGGTCGTGCTCGCGACAGAGCCCGACTATGGAATCCATGTCGCAGGGGTGGCCATAGAGATGGACCACCATGACAGCCTTAGTTCGCGGTGTAATGGCCTTTCGAATCGCTGCCGGATCAACCTGTAGCGTTGCTTCTATCGAATCGACGAATACGGGTTTCGCGCCGGTTTGCAGGATCGTGTTGACAGAGGCGACATAGGTGAGGCTGGGAACGATCACCTCATCCCCTGGGCCGATCCCCAATGCCTCCAGCGCGAGATGGATCGCGACCGTGCCGTTGGCTACGCTCGTGGCCCCTTCCGCGCCGGTAAAGGCGGCAAAGGCTGCTTCGAATTTCGCGATGAACTCGCCGCGTGACGAAATCCAACCTGTTTTCAGGCATTCGTTCACATAGGCAGAAACGTTGCCCGCCAAATAGGGTTCATAAACAGGGATCCGTTCCATGTCATTCCTTGCGGCTGGGTTGCGGATATCCGCTTTTCACCAACAAGGCCTCCCGTTCGGCCCCCTTCAGGTCTTCCACGACCATTTCCTTGACGAGTTCGGCAAATGTCGTTTTCGGCTCCCAGCCGAGCTTCTGTCGGGCTTTTGAGGGATCGCCGAGCAAAGTCTCAACTTCGGCCGACCGGAAATACCGTGGATCCACGGCGACGATACAACCACCTGTTGATGCATCATAGCCCTTTTCGTCCGCGCCTTCGCCCTCCCAGCGCATGGATATGCCAAGTTCTGCCGCGGCAAGGGTCACAAATTCGCGAACGGAATGCTGTACTCCAGACGCGATGACGTAATCCTCAGCAACGTCTTGTTGCAACATCAACCACTGCATCTCGACGTAGTCCCGCGCATGGCCCCAGTCGCGCAAGGCGCTGAGATTTCCCAGATACAGCCTTTCCTGCATACCTAGCTTGATGCGCGCCATGGCCCGCGTAATCTTCCGGGTAACGAATGTTTCGCCACGGATTGGTGACTCATGATTGAACAGGATCCCGTTGCACGCATAGATGCCATAGGATTCCCTGTAGTTTACCGTTATCCAGTGCGCATAAAGCTTGGCCACGGCGTAGGGCGAGCGTGGATAAAATGGTGTCGTCTCTCTCTGAGGGACTTCCTGAACCAACCCGAAAAGCTCGGACGTTGATGCCTGGTAGAAGCGGGTCCTTTTCTCCAATCCCAAAATCCGGATCGCTTCAAGGAGGCGGAGTGTGCCCAGGCCATCTGTGTTCGCAGTGTATTCAGGCTCTTCAAAGGAGACGGCGACGTGGCTCTGAGCCGCAAGATTGTAGATCTCATCAGGTTGAACGATCTGAACGATCCGAGTCAGACTGGACGAATCAGTCATGTCCCCGTGGTGCAACGTCAGATCGGCGCCACTGTCGTGCGGGTCGTGATATAGATGATCTATCCGGTCTGTATTGAAAAGCGAAGAACGCCTTCTAAGACCATGCACAGAATACCCTTTTTCAATTAGTAATGCTGCAAGGTAAGATCCATCTTGCCCGGTGATCCCGGTAATCAGCGCGATTTTTTTATCTGCCAAGTTCAAGTTCCTTCACTCTTACGTGCGGCCGTAAACATCATCAAACCGCACGATATCGTCTTCGCCCAGATATTCCCCGCTTTGCACTTCGATCATGACGAGCGGAAGAATGCCGGGATTTTCGAGGCGGTGCTTGTGGCCGCAGGGGATATAGGTGGACTGGTTGGTCGCCAGCAGGATTTCACTCTGGCCATTGACGACCTTCGCGGTCCCGCTCACCACCACCCAGTGCTCGGAGCGGTGATGGTGCGCCTGAAGGCTCAGGCGCGCGTTCGGCTTCACCTCGATCCGCTTGATCTTGAAGCGCGGCCCCTCCTCCAGGACGGTGTAGGTACCCCATGGGCGATGCACGGTGCGATGCACGGTTGCCGCCTCATGCCCCTCCGCCTTGAGGCGGTTGTAGAGGTCCTTGACCTCCTGCGCCTTGTCCTTGTGGGCGATAAGAAGCGCATCCGGCGTGTCGACGATCAACAGATCCGAAACACCGACAAGACCGACAAGCCGGTCTTCGCTGTGCACGTAGCAGTTCGTCGTGTCATGGAGCATTGTCTCGCCGGTCGTGCGGTTGCCATTGTCGTCGGCTGGAACAAGCTTCGACAGAACGGTCCATGAGCCGATGTCGGACCAATCGAAGCTGCAGGGCACGAAACCCACGTTCTTTGCTTTCTCCATGACCGCATAGTCGATGGAAACAGCAGGAACAGCCGCGAAACCATCCTTGTCTATCTCAACAGTGATCGAGTCCACGGCATCGCTTGTCCTCGCCGCCTCGAGCGCCGTGCGCGCATTGGACAACACATCCGGACACAGTTCCTGCATCGAGGCGATCATGGAGCGGGCCGCAAAACAGAACATGCCCGAATTCCAGAAAAAACGACCGCTGGCGATAAATTGGGCCGCTCGTTCCGCATTCGGCTTTTCCACGAACCGAAGGACCGTATCTCCCTCGGCCTCGATATAGCCAAACCCGGTTTCAGGGCTCTCGGCCTTCATGCCAAACGTGACGATCCGTCCCGTGGCCGCGATCGCCGCCGCCTTCGCCACGGCCGCGCCAAACCCGGCTTCGTCCATGATCAGGTGATCCGCAGGCAGCACAACCAGAACCGCGTCTGGATTATCGCGCGCGACCTGCAACGCAGCGAGCGCGACCGCGGCTGCCGTGTCACGGCCGAAAGGCTCCAGCAGGAACGTGTTCCTTACACCTGGCGCCGCCACCTCCGCATACTCGTCCGCCGTCAGGAACAGCAGATCGCGATTGGTGACCGTCACAATTTGATCAACGCCTGCAAGTCCGGCTGCGCGGGCGTATGTCCTGCGAATGAGGGTCCCGCCTCCCGGCAAGGGAATGAACGGCTTGGGGTGCAACGCACGAGAAATAGGCCAGAGGCGGGAACCGACACCGCCACTTATGATGACAGGAACGATATTGGTCAAACGTCAGCCTTCCAGGATTTGAGTTCGGCTGAGGTCAAGACCCCAAGCGAGCAATTCGTCTGCGCGGGATTCTGTCTTTGCCTCGATGTAGCACCGCAATTCGGGCGCGTTGCCTGACGCACGGAAGTGAACAACCTCTCCGTTACGGGCGGTGACGCGCACGCCATCGCGATTGTCAATGTTCGCGACGCCGCCGAGAATCTCGAAAAGAGTATCGGCATAACCGGCATCCGTCGCCAATCTTTTGAGGAAAGACGCGCTATCTTCCGCCGACACGCCTTCCAGCCGGCCACTTGCCGCAGCAAGGAATCCGAAACCGGAGGCGATCTCGGCGAGCGGGCGACCTGCCGTAGCAATCGTTGACAGCGCACAGAGAATTGGCAACAGCGAATCCCGGGTTCGCAAGGCCGCGAGCGTGCGGCCATCCTTCTCGACGGATGACCCCAGAAGAACGCCGCCATTTGCTTCGAACCCAACGACGCATTTTGCCCCTTGAGCGAGGGCTGTGCCGATCCCTTCGATGACATAGGGCGAGCCTATGCGTGTGCGCACCACGGTTGCGAAATGCCCGCAACGCTCCAGGGCAGAATTGGAACTGACCGGCGTAACGATGCAGTCGGCATCAAGAAAACGCGCCGTGATCGCGCCGATCAGGTCGCCGCGCACGAAACTGCCCTGCGCATCCGCCACAAGCGGCCGGTCGCCATCGCCATCAGCGGACACGATGGCATCGAACGGCTCCGCCGCCGACCAGTTTTTGAGAAGCGATAAATCCTCTTGCCTCAGCGCTTCGGTATCCACCGGAATGAAATGCGTGGATCTGCCGAGGGGCACCGCCTCGGCTCCCAACGCACGAAGGATATCGACAATGATGTCCCTCGCTACGGACGAATGCTGGTAGACCCCGACACGGACACCAGACAGGCTACCCCTTTGAAAGAAGCCAAGAAAATGATCCCTGTAGCCTGCGGACGGTTCGGAGCCCAGTTGTACGGGTTCAACGGATGGCTGTGATCGGTCGGCTATCTGCAAGCCTGCGTGGATTGCCACAATTTCAAGCTCATCGCGCTTGTCGATCTCGCCGTCCGCCCGGTAGAATTTAAGCCCATTCCTGTCGTCGGGAATATGACTGCCGGTCACCATGATCGCCGGAGCTTTGCCCGCTGCATAAAGTGCGAGTGCTGGCGTGGGCAAGGCTCCGCAATCGACCGGCACCAAACCGGCTTCGGCGATTGCAGCATGGACAATCCCCGCAATCTCGGGACTGGAAGAGCGAAGGTCGCGCCCAACAAGGATCTTGTCGCCCTCGCTCAACGCACCACGCCCCATAAGCATGCGTGCGAAGGCAATCGTATAGGTGCGCGCCGGTGGCCCCATAAGCTCGCTGACGAGACCGCGCAGCCCGCTGGTGCCGAACTTCAAAGTCACTGATTGCTACCTTTTTCCGGGAATGCTGCCCCGGTATAAATTTCGGCAAGGCCCCTCACCTGCCGCAGCCTGCGACGGCATGAAGGCTGGCGAGCGTGAACGTCAGACGGCGCGTCGCTATAGATCAAAGCCAGCGACCTGATCTTCATAGATGGCAGTTTTTGCTTAGAGACCGCTAATATTATTGGGTACAGCCGGGTCTCATTGCCTCCAGCAAGGATGATCCCTTTCAAGAAGCTCTCCGTGAATTGCCAAGCCCCCGCCTGACACCCGAGTTGCCCGTGCTTAGGTTTCACGCAATGGCTTGTCAATCTCGGACGCGGGACCGGGTTCGATTTCAACACGCTGCGGGGGTCAGTCGATCTCGCCGTGAAAGGCCACGCAGCAAGCCTACCGAGTTTCAGCGATCCAGGATGCGGTGCACGACCCGCACGGTGGATTCTCGCCATTCCGGCGCGCTCCATCCGAATACGGCCGCGAATTTCGCGCTCGACAGGCGCGAATTGGCGGGACGCCTCGCCTTGGTCGGATAGTCCTTGGTGGCGATATCCCGCACCTGCGCCGAAGGACCGCCAGACGCTTGGCTGGTGTCCAGGACATGACGGGCAAAGCCGCTCCAGTTGGTCTCACCCGTGCCGGCCAGATGATAGGTACCGAACGCACCACTCTTGTCGTCATGCAGCATCGTCGCCGCATGCAGGATGGCGTCGGCGATATCGAGCGCCGAGGTGGGATTGCCGCACTGATCGGCCACCACCGAAATCTCGTCGCGGTCGGCGGCCAGCCGCAGCATGGTTTTGACGAAATTCTTGCCGAACGGGCTGTAGACCCATGCGGTTCGCAGGATCAGGTGGCGCGGGCCGGCAGCGGCCACCTCCTGCTCGCCGGCGAGCTTGGAGGCTCCGTAGACGCCAAGCGGTGCCGTTGCGTCGGTTTCGACATAGGCGTGGGAAGCGCTGCCGTTGAAGACATAGTCGGTCGAGAGATGGATGATCGGAACGCCAAGGCGCGCGGCGGCCTGCGCCACCTTGCCGGCGCCGGTCGCGTTGACCGCGAAAGCCAGATCAGGCTCATCCTCGGCCTGATCCACGGCGGTGTAAGCGGCGGCCGAGACGACGATATCCGGCTTGCCCGCCGCGATGGCGTCGATGACGGTCGCGGGTCTTGCCAGGTCGAGTTCCGGACGGCCGATGGCGACGACCTCCACGCCGGTGCGCGCTTGGCCGGCCTGCAGCAGGCTTGCCGCGACCTGACCGTCGCGTCCGATGACGACGAGCCTCACGCGCCAGCCTTGCGCGCTTCGCCCAGTCTTTCACCGGCGTAGCGCTGCTCGCGGATCGGCCCCCACCACCATTTGTTGTCGAGGAACCAGTCCACGGTTCTGGCCAGGCCGCTGTCGAAATTCTCCCTCGGCGCCCAGCCGAGTTCGCGGCCGATCTTGGAGGCATCGATGGCGTAGCGACGGTCGTGGCCGGGGCGATCGGTGACGAAGGAGATCAGGTCGCGGTAGCGCTTGCCCCCGGCCCGGGGACGCCTGACATCGAGCAGGTCGCAGATCGTCTCGACGACGGCGAGGTTCGTCCGTTCCGAATTGCCGCCGACATTGTAGCTCTCGCCGGGCGTGCCCTTGGTGGCGACGAGTTCCAGGGCCCGCGCATGATCCTCGACGAACAGCCAGTCGCGCACATTGGCGCCGGCGCCGTAGACCGGCAGCGGTTTTTCGTCGAGCGCGTTGAGAATGACGAGCGGGATCAGTTTTTCGGGAAAATGATAGGGGCCGTAATTGTTCGAACAATTGGAGAGCACGACCGGCAGGCCATAGGTCTCGTGCCAGGCCCGCACCAGATGGTCCGAGGCCGCCTTCGAGGCGGAATAGGGCGAGGACGGCGCGTAAGGCGTCTCCTCGACGAACATACCGCCATCGAAAGGCAGATCGCCGAACACCTCGTCGGTCGAGACATGATGGAAACGGAAGCGGCTTTTCCGGTCGTCGGCAAGGCCGCGCCAGTATTCAAGTGCCGCATTGAGTATCCGGTAGGTGCCGACGATGTTGGTCTCGATGAAGGCGCCGGGTCCGTCGATCGAACGGTCGACATGGCTCTCGGCAGCAAGGTTCATGACGATGTCGATATTGTCACGGCGCAGGAGATCGAGCACCGCCCTCTCGTCGCAGATATCGGCATGGACGAAGCTGTAATTATGCGCGTTTTCGATCGGCCGCAGCGAAGCCAGGTTGCCGGCATAGGTCAGCTTGTCGAGATTGGTCACCCGGTAAGCCGGATTGGCGCACAGATGCCGGCACACCGCCGAACCGATGAAGCCGGCACCGCCCGTCACCAGAAAGTTCATGCCGCTATCCCCATCAGGCAAACACCTCTGCGGCAGCAAGCAGCGGCGCCTTGAGGTCCTTGTCCGAAAGCTGGAACCCGCCAGCGATGGACGGCCACTTGATGCCGATGGCGGGATCATCGAAACGGATCGAGCGCTCATGGTCGGGCGAATAGGTGTCGGTGACCTTGTAGAGGACCTCGGTGTCGGGCACGAGCGTCACAAAGCCATGTGCAAAGCCCCTTGGCACCAGAATCTGGTTGCCCTTTTCGGCCGAAATCTCGTGAGCGATCCATTTTCCAAAGGTCTTCGAGCTGCGGCGGATGTCGACACAAACATCCAGAATCCGGCCGCGGATCACACGCAGCAACTTGTCCTGGGTGCGGGGCGCAAGTTGATAATGCAGCCCGCGCAAGACGCCCGCCGCCGCGGAATAGGAATGGTTGTCCTGGATGAAATGCAATTTTATCCCGGCATGCGCAAAGCGCTCGGCATTGTATGTCTCCATGAAGAAGCCGCGTGCATCGCCATGCCGCTTTGGGACGATTTCCAGCACGCCTTCGAGGCCGAGGGACCTGATCTCCAACGCTCAGCCCTCCGACAGATCGGCGACGCGCCGGCGCAGATAGGCGGCATATTCATTTTTGCCCAACCGGGTTGCCCGTTCCAGCACTTGGTCTGCCGTCAACCAGCCCTGCTCGAAGGCGATCTCCTCAGGGCAAGCGACCTTGATGCCTTGCCGGTGTTCAATCGTTCGCACGAAGGAAGACGCGTCGTTCAGACTGTCATGGGTCCCTGTGTCGAGCCAGGCATAGCCGCGCCCCAGCCGGTGCACATGCAGCAAGCCGCGATCGAGATAGGCGTTGTTGACCGCCGTGATCTCGAGTTCGCCGCGGGCCGAAGGTTTAATGGACGAAGCGATGTCGACGACGGCGTTGTCGTAGAAATACAGCCCCGTGACGGCCCAGTTGGATTTCGGCTTTTGCGGCTTTTCCTCGATCGTGAGCGCGGTTCCGGTGGCCTTGTCGAAGGACACAACGCCATACCGTTCAGGATCATCGACGCGGTAGGCGAACACCGAAGCGCCGGTGTCGCGCGCAGCGGCGGCGCGGCAAAGCTGCGACAGCCCGTCGCCAAAATAGATGTTGTCGCCCAGGATCATCGACACGCTGTCCTTGCCGATGAAGTCACGGCCGATGATGAAAGCTTCCGCGAGCCCATTGGGTTGCGGCTGCTCCGCATAGGAGATTTCCAGCCCAAAATCCGAGCCGTCGCCGAGTAGATCACGAAAGACAGGCAGATCTCGCGGCGTCGAAATAACCAGGATCTCGCGAATTTCCGCAAGCATCAGTACGCTCAGCGGATAGTAGATCATCGGCTTGTCGTATACCGGAAGAATTTGTTTAGAGACTGCCAATGTCAGCGGATAAAGGCGCGTTCCACTACCTCCCGCAAGGATAATTCCTTTCAAGAAGCTCTCCCTGACATGCCCAAATCCCCTCGGCAGCAGCGGTAGCCATATGACACCTGAAAAGCTGCTGCCAGCGCCCGCTTATATCCTAGAGTCGTTACCAAAATACGCCTGGTACCACTCGACGAACCGCCCTACCCCGTCAGCCACCGACGTACCGGGGCGATAGCCGACCGCCGCTTGGAGAGCCGAGGTGTCGGCGAAGGTGTCCGGCACGTCGCCGGGCTGCAGCGGCAAGAACTCGATGATGGCCTTGCGGCCAAGCGCGTTTTCCAGCGCCTCGACATAGGCGGTCAGCTTCACCGGATTGTTGTTGCCGATGTTGAAGATGCGCCAGGGGGCACTGCTCGTTGCCGGATCCGGATGGCCGGAATCCCAGGCAGGGTTGCCGGCGGCAGGGCTGTCGCTGGTTCGGATCACGCCTTCGGCGATGTCATCGACATAGGTGAAGTCGCGCGTGTGGTTGCCATTGTTGAACAGCTTGATCGGCTCACCGGCCAGGATACTCCTGGTGAACAGGAACAGCGCCATGTCGGGACGCCCCCAGGGACCGTACACGGTGAAGAACCGCAGCCCGGTGGTCGGCAGGCCGAACAGATGGCTGTAGCTGTGCGCCATCAATTCGTTGGCGCGCTTGGTCGCGGCGTAGAATTGCAGCGGATGGTCGGCCGGGCGGTGCTCTGAGAACGGCATGTCGGTGTTTGCGCCGTAGACACTCGAGGTGCTGGCATAGGTGAGGTGTGCTATGCCGCCGCTGCGACAGGCCTCCAGCATGTTGGTGAAAGCGACGATGTTGCTTTCGACATAGGCGCGCGGGTTTTCCAGGCTGTAGCGCACCCCTGCCTGGGCGGCGAGATGGATCACCCGGTCGAAGGCGTGGTCGGCAAAGCAGCCGTCCACGATCTGTCTGTCAGCAAGATTGCCGTGGATGAAATGATAGCCGGCATTGGTGCCGCGGCTCGCCTCGGCCAGCAGCCGCAGCCGCGCCTGCTTGATCGCGGGATCGTAGTAATCGTTGACGCTGTCGATGCCGACAACCTCGTCGCCACGTTCCAGGAGCCGCCTGGCGACGTGATAGCCTATGAAGCCGGCGGCGCCGGTGACCAGAACCTTCATCAGAAGCGCCCGTCCTCGGGAATGGAGCCCTGACGTCTATGGCATGCCAAGCTTCCGACAGACCTCAGGAGCGCTTCAGCAGCGACCACACGGCCGGTACAAGGCTTGCCGCCAGTGCAACCTTGATCAGGTCGCCGACGATGAACGGCACGACGCCGAACTGCCAGGACTTTTCCGGGCCGATGAGCAGCGCTAGCCAGGCAAAGCCCATCGCCATCATCACCACTTCGGCAACCAGCATCGCGTTGAAAAGCTTGATCGGGTGGCGGTCCCAGCCGCGATCGGCAGCCCAACCGACAATCGCCGCCATGACCACAAAGCCAGCGAGGTAGCCGCCGGTCGAGCCGAGCATGTAGGCAATGCCGACGCCCTTTTCCGGGGTACCCTGGAAGACCGGGAAGCCCATGGCGCCTTCAGCCATGTAGAGCAGCAGCGTGGCGACGCCGAGGCGCATGCCGAAGGCGGCGGCGATCAGCAAAACGGCGAGCGTCTGCATAGAGATGTCGACGGGGCCCAGCACAACCTTGGTCTTGGCCGACAGGGTCAAAAGCAGCGTTCCGGCGATCGCCAGCAAAAGCTGTGTTGCCAGTCGCGCCGCGCCTTCTTGCGGCAAAGCCAGAAAAACAAGCGGGCGCATCGTCGTTGCAGTTGCCATGGTCTTCCCCAATCCGATGTGTCGCGATCCGATAATCACGGTCTCAGCATTTTCCTATATTGGCTTGCGTGCTATGCGGCAATCGGTTTTGCCGTTCCGGGAACAATGTGCCGATATGGCTCTGAAATTCGATACCAGCTTCGAACCGCACTACGGCCGGGGCGTGAACGTGGCACCGGACGTACAACGCGTCACTGTCCGAAATCCCAGCCCCTTCACTTTTCATGGCACCAACAGCTATGTCGTCGGGCGCGACACGCTGGCGGTGATCGATCCCGGGCCGGAAGACGAGTCGCATCTTCAAACCTTGCTCGACGTGATCGCTGGCAGGCCGGTCAGCCATATCTTCGTCAGCCACACGCATCGTGACCATTCGCCGCTGGCGGCCCGGCTGAAAGAGCGCACCGGCGCCTTGGTGATGGCGGAGGGGCCGCACCGACCTGCAAGGCCATTGCATATCGGCGAGACCAATGCGCTCGACGCCAGCGCCGACACCGCTTTCGTTCCCGACATCGCGCTGCCGGACAATGTGTTGGTCGACGGCGACGGCTGGGCGATCCGCGCGGTTCTGACACCCGGCCATACCGCCAATCATGCGGTGTTCGCCCTGGAAGGAACCGGCATCCTGTTTTCGGCTGATCACGTCATGGCGTGGGCGACATCCATTGTCGCGCCGCCGGACGGGGCAATGGCCGATTACATGGCATCGCTGGACAGGCTCATCGCGCGCGACGATAGCCTGCTGCTGCCTGGCCATGGCGGGCCGGTGACGAAGCCACGCGCTTTCATGCGCGGGTTGAAGACGCATCGCAAGATGCGCGAACGGGCCATATTGGAGCGGGTCAGATCCGGCGACCGGACCATTCCCGAGATGGTCAGGGCAATCTATCGCGACACCGATCCCCGGCTGCATGGCGCCGCCGGACTGTCGGTGCTTGCGCATCTCGAGGACCTGGTGGCACGCGGCATGGTGTCGACGGACGCCGCCCCCGCCATCGACGGCATTTTCATGCCGGCTGGCTAATCCAAGACCTCGCCACGACCTTGCACTGCCCTTCCCTCAGAACCGGCTGGACCGTTCTTCTGGTTGAGGCGACTTCAAACCGTGGCAAGAGCATTCCGGATTGGCCGGGAGTCGTGCGGCGGTTTCCAGCGCGACCCGCGAGGCTGTCATGGACAGGTTCGGCATCACGTCTTCCTGCAGCAATTGCTGGCGATTGCGGTCCATATAGTCGTTGAAGCCTGCCGTCACGAACGCGCAAGGCACGAAACACGCGCCGATCTCTCGCGACAAGGTGGCTTCAGGGGCGATCGAATGGTTGAGCACATCCGCCCCCATGCTGCGGAACGCCAGGGCCTCAGCCGGGGTCGTCAGCCGCGGCCCGTAACAGTGGGCGGCGACCAACTGCTGTTCGATGCCATGAACACGGCATTCGGCTGGCCAATGACGGCGGGCGGTTTGGACCAGAACCGCCGCGCATCTTGGACATACGATCTGCTTGCCCGAGCAGTCGAAGCTCTGGCGGCCAGGAAGCAGCGAAAACGGTGTCTGCGTCAGTTCGATGATATCGGCGTTCACCACCATGTCCCCGGGCTTGATGGCCTTGTTGACGGCGCCAATGGTCGAGCAGGACAGGACCTGCCGGACACCCGCGCGCATCAACACCCAGAACGCGCGGCGATGGCAGGAATGGTCGATATGGTCGCGCGGATTGCCGTGCGAATACATGCACAAGGCGCGTTTCGTTTTGCCTTCGGCGGTAATCGACGCATCGAACTCGAGCAGCTTCCAGTTGTCGGTGCGGCCGAAAGGCGTTTCAAAACTCATGTCGCGCTGCAAGGTGCGCACGCCATCGACCTGGACATCTTCCGGAAAGGCAAGCCCCCAGTTTGCCGACCCGGTGATGATCGCCAACCCCACCTGGGGTATGTCCGTGGGTTGATCCGTCAGTTCGGCGGTTTCGTGATGATGGGCAGGCATGTTTCCAGTCTCGGTCAGGATTTTTGGCGAAGGGTCACGATCAGGACGACGACCACGACGATGGCGGTCCACAATGTCGAGATCGCCGCGATGGTCGGATCGATCTGATCACGTAGCGACAGGAACATGAGCTTCGGCAGGGTGCTGTTGCGACCACTGGCGACGAAGATCGAAATGACGGACTCGTCGAGCGACGTCAGGAAGGCCATCAGTGTCGCCGACAACAGGCTGATTTTAAGTTGCGGAACGATTATTCCGCCGATGGCCCTCGCCCAGTCCGCGCCAAGGCTGCGCGCCGCCTGGACCTGGTTCCAGTCGAAGCGGGCCACGGCAGGCAACAGCACAATGCACGCCACCGGAATGGCCAGCACCACATGTCCGACCAGGACACCGAACAGCGTTCCGACCAGGCCTTGCGCCGCCAGCACGAAGAAGAGGCCGATCGCAAGCAGGATTCCCGGCACGATGGAGGGGGCGAGCAGAACACCTTGAATGGCTGAGGCGGTCTTTCCGCCGAGCCGGTTCATCGAGATGCAGGCCAGCAGCCCTAAGGGCACCGCAACCATCGCCGTCAACGTCCCAAGGATCAGGCTCGTCCTCAGTCCGGCCATCCATGTCGCCGAACCGAAGAAATTCTCGTACCACCGCAACGAGTATGCGCGCGGCGGAAACTCGAGGAGATCGGACGCTGAAAAGGAGAGCGGCACGACTACCAGCGTCGGCAGCATCAGGAACGCCAATACGAGCGCGCAAAAGCTCCACAGGAGGAAGCGGGCCAGCCTGTTGTCCGGATAGGCTTCAAGCATGGGCCGCACCGACTTTGTTGCGCGCCACCAGTCGCCGCGCCACTAGGAACATCACACCGATCAGCGCCATTAGAACGAGGAGCAGAATACCCAGGACGCTCGCCGATCCCCAATCCTGAAAGGTCGACAGCGTGCGCTCGATCCGGATGGAAAGAGGATTTACCTTGCCGCCGCCCAGCACCGCCGGCGTGATGAAAAACCCTATGCTATAGATGAAGACGATCAACGAGCCCGAAAAGATGCCGCCGGTCGAAAGCGGCAGGATGACGGTGCGGATCGTTTGCCCGAGCGTGGCGCCCATGCTCGCCGAAGCGCGGACAAGGTTGGCGTCGATATCGCGCATCGCGGCATAAACAGGCAGCAAAAAGAGCGGCAGCATGTAGTGGACCATGCCGATCAGCGTTCCGGTGAAGTTGTAGACCAGCGGCAATGGCTCGCCTGTCAGGCCCGAGCCCGTCAAAGCCGCGTTGATCAGGCCATCGCGCCGCAACAGCACCAGCCAGCCATAGGTGCGCACCAGAATGGAGGTCCACAATGGCAGCATGACGAGGGCCATCAGCAAATTGGCGACTCTTGGTCTGGCGCTGGCCAGAGCGAGCGCCAGGGGGGTGCCGAGAAGAATGCAGATCGCCAGCGTGCCCAGGGACAGTTCGAGGGTCGTGACGAGCGCCGACCATGTCAACCCGCTCGAGAGCACCTTCTCGTAATTCCCGACGGTATATTCGCCCCCCGTGGTCAGGAAGGATTGCCGGATGATCCAGAGGATGGGCAGTATCGCCGCCAGTCCGACGATGAGAAGCGCCGGTAGCGAAAGCGCAAGGAAAAACCGCCGCTCACTTCGCGCATCGGCGGCGAGCGCAGGATCGGCGGCGAGCGCAGGATCGGCGGCGATGGTCACGCTATCGCTCCCGGTATGGCGTGAGCTTTCGCTGCCGACGCATACACGGTCACCCGCTGACCGGTGGCAAGCTCGGCGCAGCCGCCGGCAAGTGCCGACGGAATGCAGACAAGAACCTTCTGCCTATCGTCAGGTGCCAGCGTCAAAAGCCAGTTCTCGCCGCGAAACGCCTTGGCGCGCAGCATTCCTTCGAGTGCCACTGCGTCTGACCCGGCGAGCTTGGCATCCAGGTGGAAGCTTTCCGCACGGATCATCAGGGTCTCGTGTGATGCATCGCCGCCGTCGATTGTGCGCACCGAGCCCGGGGCCAGAATGTTGGCCTCGCCCATGAACTGCGCGACGAAGCGGGTCGATGGGCGATCATAAATCCGCTGTGGCGTATCGATCTGCTGAATGCGGCCGGAATTCATCACCGCGACCCGATCGGACATGGTCAGCGCCTCGCGCTGGTCATGCGTCACATAGATCGTGGTTATCCCCAGATCATCATGCAGACGCCTAATCTCGTACTGCATGGTTTCGCGCAGGTTCCTGTCGAGCGCCGACAGCGGCTCGTCCATCAACATCACGCGTGGTTCGAAGACGATCGCCCGCGCCAGCGCCACCCGCTGGCGCTGCCCGCCGGACAGCGCGGCAATGTTGCGCCCCGACAGACCTTCCAGCTTCACGCGGGCCAAGGTGTCAAGCGCCCGCTGCCGAGCCTCCGCTTTCGGCGTCTTACGCAGCGCCAACGGGTACTCGACATTCGCCAAGACGTTCATGTGGGGAAACAGGGCATAGTTCTGGAATACGATGCCGATGTCGCGCTTGTTGGGGGTCAGGCGGGTGATGTCCCGATCCCCCAACAGAAGATTGCCGGAATCGGGCCTGACAAAACCGGCCAGAGCCATGAGCAAAGTGGTCTTGCCCGATCCGGACGGCCCCAGCAAAGTGAGGAATTCGCCAGCCTGAATGTCGAGCGAAACATCGTCCAGCGCGGCGTAGGACCCATAGGCCTTGGACACGCTGTCGATGGTGATCGGGAGCGACTTCATGATGGGCTCGAACGTCTAGGACTGATGCACCATAGACTCAGCGACTCATCATTTCATCGAAAGCTTTTTGAGCGGCCTCGCCGTTCTTGACCCACCAGTCAGCGTTCGAAAACACCGAGGTGCCGGCGTTTTCAGGCGCCGTCGCCAGGGTTTTCAGGCGATCTTCGGGGATGAGACCACCCTCATAGCCGGCAGGATTGACCGGACCATAGGCGATGAAGTCGGTCAGCTTCGCCACCCGTGCGGGCTGCGTCATCGCCGCGATGAGCTTCATGGCCGCTTCCTTGTTCGGCGCTCCCTTCGGCACCCCAAGGCAGTCCGTGCCGATGACGGAACCTTTGAATGTGTAGTCAACCGAGCCGCCATCCGCCTTCACTGTCTGGGCTCGCCCATTCCAGGTAACGACCAGATCCGCCTCGCCGTCCTTCAGCAATTGTGCCGACTGCGCTCCGGAGTTCCACCATACGGAGACATTCGGTTTGATCGCTTCAAGCCGTTTGATGGCGCGCGCCAGGCCCTCGGGCGTGCTGAGCGTGGGATAGACGTCCGCCGGCGCCACGCCGTCGGCGAGAAGCGCGATCTCGATCAAGTCCTGCGCATTGGCGCGCAGCGCGCGACGGCCCGGGAATTTGGCAACATCCCAGAACTCCGCCCAGGTCTTTGGCGGATTCTCGCCATAGGTCTTGGTGCTCCACGACATGACCGTGCCATAGGAGTCGAACGGATAGCAGTAATCGGACTTTGCGCCGGCCGGCACGGAGTTGGGATCGATGATCTTGTAGTCAAGCGGCTCCAACAGCGACTGGGCGGCTGCCTGCGCGCCTTCCGGCGAGCCGAGGTGGATGATGTCGGTGGTAACCGCACCCGCGGTGACCTGCATCTTCAAAGCGGCCAAGCCATCGCTCTGCGTCTCCTCGCGAACATCATAGCCAAGTTCCTTTGCGGCGGGCGCCCACATCGCCTCCTTCATGGCCTTGCCATAATCGCCGCCCGCGGTCGTGATGGTGACTGATTGGGCATAGACGGGCACGGCGGCCGAGACCGCGATCGCCGCCAACGAGATGCGTAGTAACCGGGACATGTGTTCTCCTCCAGGATTCGTCGAAATATCGCCTTATGTGGGCTTTTTTTGAAATCGTAACGTTACGATTACCGCGAAATGCCTCAGAGTCAAGCTGCTTTCAGGCGGACTCGGTCAGTTTCGGCGAGCCCGGATTTGACCCTCGGGTCGAATCCGGTAACGTTACGATGCCAAGCAAATCAGCCGGCGCTTTCGCAAATGAAGTCGGGCGACATGGCCAATCTAAAACAGATCGCGGCGGAACTTTCCCTTTCGGTGACCACGGTATCACGCGCGTTGAAGGACGGGCCGGAGGTGCATCCCTCTACCGTGGCGCGCGTCAAGGAGGTGGCGAAGCGGGTCGGCTATGTCCCCAACCATCACGGCCGCGCGCTGAAAACCGGACAGACCCTGACGCTGACGGCGGTGCTGCCGATGGAAACACGCGACTACCTGTCGGATCTGGCGAAGCTTCCTTTGATCGAAGGCATGACGCTTGCCGCGCGACAAGCGGGTTATAGCCTGTCCATCTACTCCACCACGCCCGACGACGATGCCGTCGAAAGCGTGCAGCGCCTGCTTCAGGCGCGCAGCGCCGACGGTCTGATCATCACGCGCATGGTCTCGGGCGATCCGCGCGTCAGGCTGCTGCTGGATCAGGGCATACCGTTCGTCGCGTTTGGAAGAACCGACCTGGACATCGCCTATCCCTATGTTGATATCGACAATGAACAGATCGCCTATGAGGCGACCCGGCGGCTCATGGACAAGGGCTGTCGACGCATCGCTCTACAACTTCTCGTGCAGAAGGATCAGGCGAGCGCCACGCGTCTCGCCGGCTATACAAGGGCGATGGCCGAGGCCGGTATCCAGATCGACCAATCGCTGATCGGCGACGGCACGTTCACAATGGAATCGAGCGCGGCCTGGTTCGATCGCCTGCTGGCGTCGTCAGATCCTCCGACGGGCTTGGCATGCGCCAACGAACTGGGCCTTCTGGGCGCGTTGCACGCTCTCGGCAGACGGGGTCTGGTGCCGGGCCGCGACGTTCACATCGTCACCCGTGACAATACGCGTCTGGCGCGTTTCCTGCCGGCGAACATCGGTGTTCATTCCGTGGACATGGCAGATGTCGGGCACAAACTTATCGAGGTCCTCGAGAGCCGGATCGCCAATCCGCTTGGTCCGGTCGCGACAATCTTGCTGCAAGGCAGGTTCGAGCCGTCCGAGTAGTCCGCTCGCAGACTGAAGCCACATTTGTGCGGCACTGCGCAAATCCGCCTGGCTGCAACATGTTCTGGACTTCACTCGGCTGGCGCCGCCCCGACCTGGCCTGCGACTTCCTGATCGAGTTCCGCCAGGAAATCGGTGACGCGCGCGGCATTGTCGCCAAGGTCGTAGCGGCCGTAACGCGAAGCCGAACGCATGTCGACGATGACCGTATCGCCATCGTCCGTCACGCGGATCGCGACATCGGCCGGAAGGCCGAGCACGAAGCCCCTGGCGACAGCGGTGATCGTGACGTCGCTTTGCCCGGCGAGGTCGGGATAGGGTTCGGAAAGCTCCCAGTTGCGCCGATCGAGCACGGTTTCGACAGCGTTGACGATGGTCTCGAATGGCAGGTCGTAGCTGCGCGCGGTGACTAGCGGATAGCTGTCGGTCTGCAGCCGCTGTTCGCCCGGTGTGGATGGCACAAGCACATTCATGTCCTTTGTCCGGTCGCTGACGTCGAGCGCAGGCGGATCTTCGAAATCGGTCGAGATGTCCCTGAGCGGCGGATAGATCGTCGCCCAGTAGGCGGCAACGCCATAGGGAACCAGCACCAGCACTGCCAGCAAGGCGCCGACGGTCAGGTCGCGGCCACCGCGGTCACCAAATTTCCACAGCCTCGAAAAGGCAAAGGCGGCAAACAGCAACGCCAGCGCTGCCAGCAGCGCGACAATGCCCAGCACCCACAGGAACACAGGCGTTTCGACGAAATCGAGGCGATGGCCGACGAAGTCGGTCAGCAAAAGCACCGCTGAGAATGCAGCGGTGCGCCGCGACCAGCCGGCAGCCTTCGACGTTCGCCGTTCGGGAATGCTAACCATTGTTCTCTGCGTTGCCCCAACCCGGACGGAGGTTTAGTGCCTTTTCGCGGCGGCTTGAAGCCGAAACACGCAACATCCCGTCAATCCGTCGGCAAGCGATAATCCCTGAACTGCTGGCGCAAGGTGATCTTCTGGATCTTGCCGGTGGCGGTATGCGGTATTTCGCCGACGAAAGCGACGTCGTCGGGCATCCACCACTTGGCCACCTTGCCGTTCATGAAGTCGAGAATGTCAGCCTTGGTCGGCTCCTTGCCTGGCTTGACAACGACGACCAACAAGGGCCGCTCGCCCCATTTAGAGTGATGGACGCCGATGGCCGCAGCCTCCGCCACGTCCGGGTGGCCGACGGCCAGGTTCTCAAGATCGATGGTCGAAATCCATTCGCCGCCGGACTTGATGACGTCCTTGGCCCGATCGGTGATCTGCATGTAGCCGCCGGCGTCGATGTGAGCGACGTCTCCGGTGTCGAACCAGCCATCCTCATCGAATTGCTCCGCGCCGGCGCCACCATAATAGGCGCGGGCGACGGCCGGGCCGCGCACTTTCAGGCGGCCAAAGGTCTTGCCATCCCAGGGTTGTGGATTGTTCTCGTCATCGGTCACTTTCATTTCGACGCCGAAGGGCGGGAAGCCCTGCTTCTGCTTGATATCGAGCCGGGCCTCGCCCTGGAGATCATCATATTCGGGCTTCAAGGTGCACAGCGTGCCGAGTGGCGACATTTCGGTCATGCCCCAGGCATGGATAACCTGGACGTCGTAATTGTCCTGGAATTTCGTCATGATCGCGCGCGGGCAGGACGAGCCGCCGATCACGACCTTGTTCAGATAGGGCAGCTTCTTGCCGGTCTCCTCCAGATATTGCAGCAGCATCATCCATACGGTCGGCACAGCGGCACTGAAGGTCACCTTCTCGGTGTCGAGCAACTCATAGATCGAGGCGCCGTCCATCTTGCAGCCGGGCATGACCAGCTTGGCGCCGATCATCGGGCCGCTCTGGCCAAGGCCCCAGGCATTGGCGTGGAACATCGGCACCACCGGCAGGATCGTGTCGCGTGACGACAGCCCCATCGCATCCGGCATGGCGGCGATCATGGCATGCAGCACATTCGAGCGGTGGCTGTAGACGACACCTTTGGGGTCGCCCGTCGTGCCCGACGTGTAGCACATGCCGGCGGCGGTGCCTTCGTCGAAGCTTTTCCAGGCGAAATCGCCATCGGCCTCGTCAAGCCAGTCCTCATAGGCGACGGCATTGGGCAAAGTCGTTTGCGGCATGTGCGCCTTGTCCGTCAGCACGATCACCTTTTTCAGCGATTTGACGGCACCGGCGATCTTCTCGAGCAACGGTATGAAGGTGAGGTCAACGAAGACGGCCTTGTCCTCGGCATGGTTCATGATCCAGACGATCTGCTCGGGAAACAGGCGCGGATTGAGCGTATGATAGATCGCGCCGACGCCCATGATGCCGTACCAGGCCTCGATATGGCGCGCCGTGTTCCAGGCCAGCGTGGCGATGCGGTCGCCCAACCCATAGCCGTCTCGCTCCAGGCGCTGGGCGACCTTGAGAGAACGACGATGGATGTTGGCATAGGTGGTGCGCACGATCGGTCCCTCGATCGAGCGCGACACGATCTCGCGCACCCCGTGTTGCCGTTCAGCGTTGTCGATAAGCTTGTGGCACAGCAGCGGCCATTCCTGCATCAGCCCCAGCATCTGGTTCCTCCTCCCTCGCGCATTTTGCGTCGTAGCTTTGGTTCATTGTGAAGCGAACCGGCGGATTGTCCAGTCACTCAGCTGCGCGGCGAAATGAATTTCAGGCCCCGTGCCGCAACGGCAAGCGGTTGAATTTTGGCACGTTTTGGATTTCGGGTTGCTCGGCATTCGTGCCGACGCGATGGCAGGAGGGTCAAAACCACCATCATCGCGGCAGTATCCTTCCCCGCGAAATGACCGGGAAACCCGCCATAATCCGGCCATCGTCGGCGTTAAGCTTCGTTAACGGGGCAAGGGGCGATTGGCGACTGAAAGAGGTTCGCATGGACGCGCAGCTCGACGACAAGGCCCTTGAGAGCACACTTGCCGAAAGTTTGGCCGATCTGGTGCCGGACGAAAAGACTGTTTCCGAAGACGAATTTGTCGAAGTTGTCGGCGGCGCGCTCGAAGCGGTCGGCGGCACGCTGCTGTTCAAGATGTGCGTCAAGAATGAAGGGGAAGGCCAGCACGTCGCGGCTGCTTCCGTCGGCGCTGGCGGCAATCGCCAGTTCTTGCTGCTCACCTTGCCGACCGGCGGTGGCCCGCTGAAAGTCGAAACCGTTTCGAGAAGCAGCAACCCGGTGGCGGGCATCGCGGCCGCCTATGCCGGACTGATGGACGCATTCAAAACCGCGGCCTGAGCCTCGGCTGACACGCGAAAGCACGCTAGCGCCACGCCTCGGCGACTGGCGCGCGTATTCGTGATGCGACACCCTTGCGCAACAGCTGTGTCCGCCACACTTTAAGGAGCAAGGCAAGGAGAACAGCATGGACAAGATCGCCAATCCGGCACCCGGCTTCCAGCGCAATCCCGACAAGATCATCGCCATCGAGCCCTATGTCGGCACCGTCACGGTGCGCGCCGGCGATACGGTTATCGCGTCATCCACCAAGGCCAAGGTGCTGACGGAGCCTCCCTATTCCCCAGCCTTCTACATTCCGTTCGCCGACATCGATTTTGACGCTCTGAGCGGCACCGAACATTCGACCCATTGCCCCTACAAGGGCGACGCCAGCTATTGGACCGTGCTGCCTGCCGGCGAGACCGGTCAGAATGCGATGTGGGCTTACGAACGGCCTTTCGACGAAATGACCGAAATCCGCGACCACGGTGCGTTCTACGCCAGCAAGGTGACGATCGAAGCCACGCCGGGCTAAACGCTTCGAGTTGAAGGCACCCCCCTCAGTCGGTGGTACCGTGATTGCCTGTGCCGTCGGCGTCGTCGAGGCGCACGAAGGTCATGCCTTTTTCCTTCAGTGCCAGCAGGCCCTGTACCACGCCCTCGCCAGCGGCATGGGTCGGCTGGTTGATGTGTGAGATGATGACGTCGCCGTCCTTGGCCGCGGCGATGCGCCTGGCGGTCTCCTTGGCGCCCAGCAGCGAGCCGCCATCGCCATTGATCGAGAAGCCGGCAATCTTGAAGCCGAGCTTGCGGATCATAGCGATTGCCGAGGGGCTGTATTCGGCGGTTGCACCTCGGAACCATTTCGGTGACGGCTCGCCGGTCCTGGCAAGGGCCGCTGCCCCCGACTCGACTTCGGCCAGCACAGCCTCCGGGCTGCCGGCGCTGCGAATGCCATAAATCTTCTGCGGCGTGTCGACCGCCGGAACATGGCGCCCGCCGTGATTTTCCAGTTCGAAAAGGTCGGGATGCGCCCGCATGATCTCGACCGCCGCGGCGTTCCGCTTCAGCCAGATGCCGGTGACGAAAATGGTGGCCGGTATCTTGTTTTCCACCAGCGCCGAGAGAATGCGTGTGTCGGTCTGTCCGTCGCAGGCATCGAGCGTCAGCGCGACGCGGCCGGCGCCGCTTGCCGCAGGCTTGATGTGCAGCGTGGGTTCGACCAGCGGCGCGGCATGGGCGGCGCTGGATACCACCGCCAACGACAGAGCGATCATACAGAGATGTTCTTGCAGCAGACGCATCAAACCAAATTCCCGATTGGAGCAGTTCACCGTTTCACGGCAACGGCAACCCGCTCCAGCTCTTTGCTTTGGAGCAATTCCGGACCGAAAACCGTCTCACACTTTTCCTGGAATTGCTCTGGCGATTTCAAGCCGGTATCCCAAGACCCGCATGAAGGCGGAAATCGGGACGATGGCTAGCAGAAAAATGCCCGGCGCGGCAATTTGACCGCGCACTGGCGCACTGGCCATTCGACAGCCTTCGACATTCGATCACCGTTCAGACAGCGCGTTCCCGCTTCATCTCGGTGCGCGCCAGGAGCTCGCGCGCCGCATCGACGACAGGTTTCACCTCAAGCCGCCAGACACAGCACGCCTTGCTGGGGTCCTTCGGGCAGCACAAGCCCCTGGCCACGCAGTCGCACGGCATCGACGGCCGAAGCGCGATGCTGGGCACCCCGACCGGCCCCCAACGCGACGGATTCGTCAGGCCGAAAAGCCCGACAACCGGTGTGCCCGCAGCGGCGGCCATGTGCATCGGGCCACTCTCGTTGCCGAGGAACAGCCGCGCCTGTTTCAGGACAGCCAGCAAGGTCTCGAGCGACAGCGACCCGACAAGGTCGACGACCGGCGTCACCGTCCTGGCGATGATCCGCGCGGCGGTCTCGCGTTCGTCCGGGCCTCCTACCAGGGCGACGCCCAATCCGGTGTCGGCTGCAATCTCGTCGATCGCCTCGGCAAATCGCTCGGGCTGCCATTGCCGGCCCTTGAAGCTCGCACCCGCATGCACGGCGACGAAGCCGTTTGGGTTGAGACGGTGCCTGCTCAGGAGCGCCTGGGCTTGCATGGTCTCCGATGGCAGCGGCTGAATGCTGGGCACCGTCACACGCAGATCGATGCCAAGCGCTTCAAGGGACGACAGATAGCGATAGACAAAATGCTGGCCGCCAAACCCCTGTGGTTTTGCGAACAGATTGGCGGGCTGCCGCTCCAGCAGCTTCAGAGGCCTCTCGGGCGGATTGTAGCCGACGCGTGTCTTGGCGTTGACGAGCCCGCTGACGAGGTGCGAGGTCTTGGAATCGGTCAGGTCGATCGTCAGGTCGAAGTGGAAGCGGCGCAGAGCCCGCACCATGGCATAGAGTTCTTTCCCACGCTCCAGCGGCGTGCCCCGCATACGGGACCGCCTGAACGCAACCACCTCGGAAGCGATGCCATGCGCCACCACGAAACGCTCGAAGTGGGCTTCGCAGAGGAACACGATCCTGGCGCCCGGGAATTCGAGCTGCAGGTTCCTGGCGAGTGTCGAGGCAAGAACGATATCGCCGATGAACTTCGTCTGAATGATCAGGATCGAGCGAAATGGCGCGGGTGAGATCTGCAACATGTGATTCCGGGTGCAATTGGCAGGCCATCAGCAAATTGGGCAGGAACAATGTCGATATTACGCGATGCCTTCAGCACGTTCACGTGAGTTTTCATACAAAACGGTAAATTTTAGCGAGGCCTAAGATCCTAACCTTTGCCGGCCTTCGCGACCAGCACCGCCGCCTGCGCGGCCGCCAGCCTGGCGATCGGCACGCGATAGGGCGAGCACGACACATAGTCGAGACCGACCTCCTCGCAGAAACGGATCGATGCCGGGTCGCCGCCATGTTCGCCGCAGATGCCAAGCTTGATGTCGGGCCGGGTCGCCCTGCCCTTTTGCGCCGCCATGCGCACCAGTTCGCCGACGCCCTCGATATCGAGCGAGACGAATGGATCCTGCTCGATGATGCCCTTCTGGCGGTAGGTCTCCAGGAACGAGGCCGCATCGTCGCGTGAGATGCCGAAGGTGGTCTGGGTAAGATCGTTGGTGCCGAAAGAGAAGAACTCGGCCGATTCGGCGATGACATGAGCACGGATCGCGGCGCGAGGCAGCTCAATCATGGTTCCGGTCAGATAGTCGATCTTGACGCCGGTCTCCTCCATGACGCCTTTGGCGACGGCATCGATGCGCGCCTTCACATAATCGAGTTCCTTCACCAGGCCGACCAGCGGCACCATGATCTCGGGCACGACCAGCGCGCCGGCCTTCTTGCCGGCCTCGACGGCGGCCTCGAAAATGGCGCGCGCTTGCATCTCGGCGATCTCGGGATAGGAGACGGCCAGCCGGCAGCCGCGATGGCCGAGCATCGGGTTGAATTCGTGCAGGGCCTCGGTGCGCTGTCTGAGTTTGTCGGGCGACACATTCATGACGGCCGCGACCTCGGCGATTTCGGCTTCGGTCTTGGGCAGGAATTCGTGCAGCGGCGGATCGAGCAGGCGGATCGTCACCGGCAGGCCGGCCATGATCTCGAACAATTCCAGGAAATCCGAGCGCTGCATGGGCAGAAGCTTGGCAAGGGCGGCGCGCCGCTCCTTCTCGGTGTCGGCCAGGATCATCTCGCGCATGGCGACGATGCGCTCACCGTCGAAGAACATGTGCTCGGTGCGGCAGAGACCGATGCCTTCGGCGCCGAAAGAACGGGCCATGCGGGCGTCGAGCGGCGTTTCGGCGTTGGTGCGCACCTTCATGCGGCGCACGGCGTCAGCCCATTCCATGATGGCGGCGAAGTCGCCTGATAGTTCGGGCTGCAGCATCGATACGGCGCCCTTCAATACCTGGCCATTGCTGCCATCGATGGTGATGATGTCGCCCTTGCGGAACGTCTGTCCCATCGAGAGGAGCGTGCCGGCCTTGTAGTCGACGCGCAGTGAGCCGGCGCCAGACACGCAAGGCTTGCCCATGCCGCGCGCGACGACGGCAGCATGGCTGGTCATGCCGCCGCGCGTGGTCAGGATGCCCTCGGCCGCATGCATGCCGTGAATGTCCTCAGGGCTGGTTTCGATGCGCACCAGGATCGCCTTGCGGCCTTGCGTCTTCAGATCCTCGGCATCGCCGGAGGAAAAGACGATCTCGCCGGTGGCGGCGCCGGGCGACGCCGGCAGGCCGACGCCGATGACGTCGCGCGCGGCCTTCGGGTCGATGGTCGGGTGCAGCAACTGGTCGAGCGAGGCGGGGTCGATGCGCGCGACGGCTTCCTCCTTCGTGATCAGGCCGTCCCTTGCCATTTCGACCGCGATCTTCAGCGCCGCCTTGGCGGTGCGCTTGCCCGACCGGGTCTGCAGCATCCACAATTTGCCGCGCTCGATGGTGAATTCGAGGTCCTGCATGTCGCGGTAGTGCTTTTCCAGGCTGTCGGAGATGGTGACGAAGGACTGGAAGGCGTCCGGCATCAGCTTCTGCAGCGAAGGCTTGTCGGAGCCGGCGGCGATGCGGGCGGCCTCGGTGATGTTCTGCGGCGTGCGGATGCCGGCGACGACATCCTCACCCTGCGCGTTGACCAGGAACTCGCCATAGAGCTGCTTTTCGCCGGTCGACGGGTTGCGGGTGAAGGCGACGCCGGTGGCCGAGGTCTCGCCCATATTGCCGAACACCATAGCCTGGACGTTGACCGCCGTGCCCCAGCTTTCGGGGATGTCGTGCAGACGCCGGTAGGTGATGGCGCGGTTGTTCATCCAGCTCGAGAACACCGCACCGATGGCGCCCCAGAGCTGTTCGTTCGGATCCTGCGGAAAGGGTTTGCCGAGTTCCTCCTCCACCTTGGCCTTGTAGAGTTCGATGACGCCCTGCCATTCGGCAGCCGTCAACTCGGTGTCGAGTTCATGGCCCAATCCACCCTTCTGGTCCTCCAGGATTTCCTCGAACACCTCGTGATCGAGGCCCATGACGACATCGGAATACATCTGGATGAAGCGGCGGTAGCTGTCATAGGCAAAGCGGGCGTCGCCGGAATCGGTGGCCAGCGCCTCGACGGTCTCATCGTTCAGGCCGAGATTGAGCACGGTGTCCATCATGCCCGGCATCGAGGCGCGGGCCCCGGAGCGGACCGACACAAGCAGCAGCTTCGACGGATCGCCGAACCGGCGGCCGGTCAGCCGGCCGATCTGATCGAGCGCGACGGCGACATCGGCTTCCAGGCCCGCCGGATAGGCACGGCCATTGGCGTAATAGGCGTTGCAGACCTCGGTGGTGATGGTGAAGCCGGGCGGCACCGGCAGGCCCAGGCTGCACATCTCAGCCAGGTTGGCGCCCTTGCCGCCCAACAGATTCCTGTCGCTGGCACGGCCTTCCGCCGCACCGTCGCCAAAGGTGAAAACCCATTTGGTCATGCTTTGCTCTCCGGTTGCAGGAGATTGGAAAGATTGGCGAAACGGAAAGTTCCGCCCTGCTCCGACTTTGGAGCGATATGATGCTGCAGTGCGAAAGGCAAGCGCCGGCAAAGCCGTCCTGCCGCTACAATCGATTAAGAAAAGGCCCTGCCCGCGCATGCGGCAAAAGGACTTGCCACCTCATGGTTCTACGACTAGAACATAAAGGGAACATAGAGGTGCCCCATGAAACTCAATGGAAAACTCGACTATCTGGAAATGCCGGCGACCGGCGGCACGCTGGACCGGTTGAAGGCTTTCTACAGTTCCGCCTTTGCCTGGTCGTTGACCGACTATGGGCCAACCTATTCGGCCTTTGCCGAAGGCCTGGATGGCGGTTTTCAGGCCGATGCCGCGGAAGCAGCGGCCAAGCCTCTGCCGGTGCTCTATAGCGACAACCTCGAGGAAACCCTTGGCGCCGTCGAAAGCGCCGGCGGCACGATCGTCAAGCCGATCTTCCCCGTTCCCCGGCGGCCGGCGCTTCCACTTCGTCGATCCGGCCGGGAACGAGCTGGCTGTCTGGGGTGAATAGCCCGCTCGGACAGGATCCGGCGGCATTGTGGATTGCTCGATTTGGGCGTTCTTGCCCTCGCTCATAAAGCATTGTGCTTTTCGGCTGCTCTGCTAAATACGCGCCGCACAACCGACTCTGACGGCAATTGGGGCGTCGCCAAGTGGTAAGGCATCGGTTTTTGGTACCGACATTCCCAGGTTCGAATCCTGGCGCCCCAGCCAAATTGGATGCCTCGTCAACGACACATCCCCACGAGCTTGTGCATCTGCCGAAGACGCCGCCCCGTTTCCGCAAGTAAATCAAACGGTTGCCTGAAGACTGCGCGGACCTCGCCGCGATTCCATTCGCAGTTGGACAGCACCAGATTCAGCAGTCGTTTTTTCTCATTTGGGGCCTGACGAGTGAACATTTGGCTGGCGTTGCGGGCTAGCTCAAGCAGTTGGATTCCATCGTCCATGTATGATTCCTGCGCCTCGCCATGGCGCTCTATCTCACGCAGCAGGCGCGCTTGTTCGACGCGCCATTGCGCCGACATGCGGTCGTAGAAGGCATTGTCGATGCGACCGTCGAGCTTGTCCAGGTACATGGCGTTGAGGCGGTCTTCGAGACGCTTGTGCTGAGTCTGACACCGCTCAATCGCCTGTTCCTGCTCCCGCCGCTCATCTGCATGGCTCGCCTTCAGCGCGTCGCGTACCCATTCCAGAACCTCCTCATCGAAATGGAGTTGGTCCAGGAGGCCGGCAAAGGTCTTATCCAGCACTTCCTCCCGGACATATTTGCGGCGACAGACCGCATAGGCGCCCCGGCCTTTGTCGGCATGCCCGGTGCAGTGATAGTAGATGTATTTCCCCTTCTTGACCTCCGCCACGACCGCACAGCCACACTCAGCGCAGGTCATGAGGCCCGAGAAGGTGAACTCATAGCCATAGGAATGGATAGGGGTCGCGTGCCGGCCTGCCAGGACGCCCTGGACCCGTTCCCAGAGGTCGATCGATACCAGCGGGTCGTGCTTGCCGTGGTGCAGCCTGCCATTCCATTGAAACAGGCCCGTATAGAGCCGATTGCGCAAAATCGTGTGCACGGTACTGACCGGTACCGGGTTGCCGCTCTTTGGATGGATGAGGCCGTCACGATGCGCCGCCTTCGTGAGCGCCTTGAGTGAATACAGGCCAGTCGCGTAGCGCTCGAATAGCTTGGTCACAACCGGCGCTACCACCGGGTCCGGCTCGATGACCTTCTTGCCGTCCTTGGCCGTGACGTTGAGATAGCCAAGCGGCGCCTTGGTCGGCCAGATGCCCTGTTCCGCCTTTTCCATCTGCCCTTTCCGGGCTTGTTGATTTCCACTGAGAAGTGACCCGGCATTGGAGGATATTTCCATCGAGAATTGACCCATGTTTGAACCACCCCTTGCTGTCTCAGCGGGGGTTATGGAGTGATCGACATGGCGTTATTGAGCGTGATCCGACGCTGGCATTTTCGAGAGCAATTATCGATCCGTGAGATCAGCCGCAGGACCGGCCTGTCGCGGAATACCATTCGCAGATATCTGCGTTCTGATGGCGTCGAGCCGAAGTTCAAGGTGCCGGTCCGGCCGAGCAAGCTCGATGCCTTTGCCGACCGATTGTCTGCCTGGCTGAAGACAGAAGCCAACAGGTCTCGCAAGCAGAAGCGAACCGTCAAGCAGCTGCACGCTGATCTGATCAGCCTTGGCTATGAGGGCTCATACAATCGGGTGGCGGCCTTTGCCCGGGATTGGAGAGCTGATCGGCAAAGGGAGTTGCAGACATCCGGCCGTGGGACCTTCATTCCCTTGGTGTTTGAGCCCGGCGAAGCGTTCCAGTTCGATTGGTCCGAAGACTGGGCAATCATCGGCAATGAGCGCACCAAGCTGCAGGTGGCCCATACGAAGCTGAGCTACAGCCGTGCCTTCATTGTTCGGGCTTACCTGCTGCAGACGCACGAGATGCTGTTTGACGCGCACAATCACGCTTTCCGTGTGTTTGGCGGCATTCCCCGGCGCGGCATCTACGACAACATGAAGACGGCGGTCGACAGGGTCGGACGAGGCAAGGAGCGCGACGTCAATGTCCGCTTCATGGCAATGGCCAGCCACTATCTGTTCGAACCCGAGTTCTGCAATCCCGCATCGGGTTGGGAGAAAGGACAAGTCGAGAAGAATGTTCAGGACGCACGTCACCGGCTTTGGCAGCCCATTCCACGCTTTCCCTCGCTGGATGCCCTGAACGACTGGCTTGAGCAGCGTTGCAGGGTGTTGTGGCAGCAGACGCCACATGGGCGAATGAGGGGGACCATCAATGACGTCTGGACCGAAGAAGTCCAGTCTCTGATGCCGACATCACGGTCCTTCGATGGGTTTGTCGAATACACCAAGCGGGTGTCTCCGACCTGCCTTATACATCTGGAGCGCAACCGCTACAGCGTGCCGGCGTCCTTTGCCAACCGGCCCGTGAGCCTGCGGGTCTATCCAGATCGTGTCGTGGTTGCCGCGGAAGGTTTGATCATCTGTGAGCATCGCCGCATCATCGATCGCTCACATGATCGGCCAGGACAGACGGTCTATGACTGGCGGCACTATCTGGCTGTTGTTCAGCGCAAACCAGGCGCCCTTCGCAACGGAGCACCTTTTGCCGAACTTCCCGATGCATTCAGATCTTTGCAGCAGCATTTGCTCAAGAAGCCCGGCGGCGATCGCGAGATGGTCGACATCCTGGCACTTGTCCTTCAGCACGACGAGCAGGCGGTGCTCTCCGCCGTGGAGATGGCATTGCAGGGCGGTGTTCCCACCAAGACCCATGTGCTGAATCTGCTTCATCGCCTGGTCGATGGCAAATCCCTCACACCCCCCACCATCGACGCTCCTCAGGCTTTGACGCTTACCAACGAGCCGAAGGCCAATGTCGAACGCTACGATGCTTTGAGAAAGGCCTTGGAGGTGCGCCATGCGTCATAATCCTGCCAGTGGCGCAATCGTCATCATGCTCAGGAGCCTGAAGATGCACGGTATGGCGCAAGCTGTAGGCGAACTCACCGAACAGGGAGCGCCGGCGTTTGAAGCCGCCATTCCCATCCTGTCGCAACTGCTGAAGGCCGAGACGGCAGAACGCGAGGTCAGGTCGACAGCCTATCAGCTCAAGATAGCTCGCTTTCCAGCCTATCGTGATCTCAACGGCTTTGACTTCGCCAGCAGCGAGGTAAACGAGGCACTGGTGCGGCAACTTCATCGTTGCGAGTTCGTCGACGAAGCCAACAACATCGTGCTCGTCGGCGGCCCTGGAACAGGCAAAACCCATATTGCGACCGCTCTCGGCGTGCAGGCCATCGAGCATCATCACAAACGGGTTCGCTTCTTCTCGACTGTCGAGTTGGTCAATGCGCTGGAACAGGAGAAGGCACAGGGAAGGTCCGGCCAGATCGCCAATCGCCTCGTCCATTCTGATCTCGTCGTCCTGGACGAACTTGGCTATCTGCCGTTCAGTGCATCAGGTGGAGCATTGCTCTTCCATCTGCTGAGCAAGCTATACGAACGCACAAGCGTCATTATCACCACCAACCTCAGCTTCAGCGAATGGGCCAGCGTCTTCGGCGATGCCAAGATGACAACCGCGCTACTCGACCGGCTGACCCATCATTGCCACATCCTGGAAACCGGAAACGATAGCTTCCGATTCAAAAACAGCTCCGCACACGAGCCCAAAAAAGCGAAGGAGAAAGCCAGAACCTTGACCGTAAACCCCGAACCGAAACATACATGACAGGCGGGTCACTTCTCGGTGGAAATGCCGGGTCACTTCTCAGTGGAAATCAACACCGGGCTTCCTCAGAAAGGTTGTTGATGTAGTTTTTGGCCATCAGCACCTTGATGCCATGCATGAACTTTTCCGAGGATCGCGAGTCTCGCGACAGCACCACGCCTTCCTTGGCGAGGTGGATCTCGACATCGAGTTCGTCGAGCGTCACCCAATCCTTGAGGTTGCGGTAAAGGCGATCGGTCTTCTCGACCAGGATGACGCGTACGCCAGGATGCTTGCGCAGATATATGACCATCTCGCCGAAGTTGGTCCGCCCGGTGTTCTTGGCGGTCTCTACATCAACATATTCCTCAACAATGCCAAACTGCCGCTGAAGAGCATATTCTCTCAATAGCTTGCATTGCGCCGGGATCGAAAAGCCTTCTTTCTCCTGCTCTTTCGAGGACACGCGCGCATAAAGCAGCGCTTTCACGAAGCTGCCGGGCTTCGCCTTCGGTGCTGCTCGTTTGTCAATCGGCTTCATCTCCGCTCCTTCGCGGTCACGAAACGGCGCATGTGATTAACATGTCGGCGGTCAGGACTGGCACAACGTGCAAACTTGCAGTCGGCGGTATCGGTTTTCCTCGTGCCATCTGAGGCGGCCAAGAGCCATAACGCGATATCAGGTGCGGGTCGGTCCGACTCAATCCATCTTGTGCCGCTCGGCAAGGATGCGAAAGAACCGCTGACATTCTCTACGATCTGGCGCGCTTCTTCCTTGGAAAGCGAACGACCGGTGCGTGCCTCGAAGATTTGAACCGCTCGTTCCAGCAAGGCATCGTCCATAACGCGCGGTCGAGAATATGGGACGGCCTCGACCTGCCAATTGGCATCTCTGCGTGTTACTTTCATCGCACTTGCCCTGCTTCGAACGCGCGATTGCGCGGTCAGAGCAAGGATCGTTGAAGTCTGCGTAATCTCGCATGCCCGTTATGCACGCTCCCGTTGCCTTTTCTACTCCGCTTCGGTTCCGGCAGTCATTCCGGGGCTCTGGACCTCCCGGCGCCTGTCAATCAATGAGGAGCGCAATGAAAGGAGCACTCGCGACCTTTCGACAAGCAACCACCTAAGCCAACCTGCTCTCGACCGGCATGGGTTCGGCGGACGTTCCACTCTCCTGCTTTGGGTCGACCATCGCCAGTTCCTCCCCCAAAGCAGCGATCAGGGTCGATACACGGCCGCGCACTCGCGGATGGAGATGCACCAGCCCTTCAATCAGGCGTCGGCCTTCCGCGCTGGCAATAAAATCGATGCGTTCGTCGGCCGGCAGCTGAGGAGGATCACGATCGGTCTCATTGCCCGGCAGGCCTTCGAAGAAGCGGCCGACCGGAACACCTAGTGAACTAGCGATCTCGTAGAGCATGGAAGCGCTCACGCGGTTTCTCGCGTTCTCATATTTTTGAAGCTGCTGAAAACTGATGCCGATGGATCGGGCAAGCTGGGCCTGCGATACGTCCGACTGCACGCGAACCGCGGCGATCTGCCTGCCGACATATTGATCAGCAGGGTGCGGGCCACTCTCGATTCCATGGTTTACCGGTGCGTTGAAGACGCTGCGGCGCCCTGGCTCCGCAAATGCTTTTCGGAACTGCATCAATCGCTCCATGTGTAGAGAGTTTGACTCGGTAAGCCCCCGCGAAAATCACCAAACCGACGAATGATCGCGATTTCGGTACCTTATTGCCGAAGTTCAGCTCGAGACGTTCTGCTCTCTAATCCGAGCTATATCGTCCAAGGCCGAGCGGATCTGTGGCCACGGGGGCTCACTGCCATGTAGCGAATACTCCCCTTCCCTAAGCGCTGCATTTAGCTTGGCGGCTATACCGGCGAGCGACGTTGCAGGAACTTGGGATAAGGCTTCGAGTAATTCCTTCGCCCGCTCGCCAGCTTCGCGCTCAGCAAGTAAGGCTGTCGAATAGCCAATCTCCCTGGCGGCGGCATCCCAGCGCGCCTGATTGGCTACGATTTCAGCTTCAGCTTGGGTGCGGGCCACTGTGTTAGCCGGACGAACATCGAGCAATTCCTGGAGGGCTTCAACGGAGTGAACTGTCACGCTCTCGCCGTCGGACAAGGTAACTGTCGTGCAAGGGAAGCCAACGGTCTCGATAAGTACCCTCTCCAGCCGCTGCTGCTGATTGCAAAGCCGTTCAGCCTCTTCCCAAGCCGCCTGCCATCGTTTCCACACCGCCACCGCAGGATCAATGGCGTCATCACCCTCCAAGTCGATGCGAGCAAACGATGTAGCCTGCGTCGCCGCCATTGCGGTTGCTGTTCCCGCAAGCACCTTCCTGCGGGTGACGAAAGGCAAAGTCGTGTTATTGTCGGAATCAGCCATGATCCGAGCTCCCAGAAGCTTAGGCGTGGTCAGGCTAGACATGGTGCGTCAACACCGCGTCTAGCCGCGCCCCAGACCAAAGGCCAAGGGTATCCACTGATACCTTTGGATCATAACGCAATGATCTAAAGGGATCAAATAGAAATTGGTGACAGCAGCACAAATGCGAGCGGCTCGAGCGTTGATAGCTCTCTCACAATCGGAGCTTGCCCGTAGGGCTGGTGTTTCTATTCCGACGGTAAAACGTTGTGAGAGCGACAGTGAGCGCGCCGCCGTCGTTTCCGATGAAACCCAAGACAAAATTCGTGCTGTTCTTGAGGCCGAGGGTGTTGAATTTACGAATGGCAATCATCCGGGCGTGAGGTTGCGGCGACCGTGACTGTGGCGAGACGCGTGGCGGCCAATCAGGCGAGTTGCGACATGGCCGCAACGGGGCCGCGAGGGGACTGTCAGCTTTTAGGCTGAAGTCATAGCAAGCCGACACTCCGCTGGCGAGTATCCCAAGCTTGGACCTATCGCTAATGAACGGTTGCGGATCACGAAGCGACGTCCAGCCCAAGCGGGCGCGGCATCCGGGACTTTGCGAGAAAACCCTACCGGATCTGCTGGACCCGCAAAGACAATCGGTTCGATTTACGAGGCGGAAGAGGCCGGCGCCAGTTGGGAATTGGGTGGCTACGGGCAGACGCTGACCAGAACCAACAAGTCCGTTGCCCTACTGTTCCCTGCGCAAAGTGGCTTAAGCGACGCACAGGCTTGATAGCCAGCCCCTCCTGCCCGCTCTACGCGATTGAGCCGCTTGCAGCCCGGATCAATCAGCTCGCTTCGCGCATCGCCTCGGCGGCCTGCAGGTCGACCGAGACCAGCTGGCTGACGCCCTGCTCGGCCATGGTCACGCCGAACAGCCGGTCCATGCGCGCCATGGTGATGGGATTGTGGGTGATGATGACGAAGCGCGTTTCGGTGGTCTTGGCCATCTCGTCCATGAGATTGCAGAAGCGCTCGACATTGTGATCGTCGAGCGGCGCGTCGACTTCGTCGAGCACGCAGATCGGTGCCGGATTGGTCAGGAACACGGCGAAGATCAGCGACATCGCCGTCAGCGCCTGCTCGCCACCCGACAGCAGCGTCATGGTCTGCGGCTTCTTGCCGGGCGGGCGGGCCAGGATTTCAAGCCCTGCCTCGAGCGGATCCTCGGATTCGATCAGCTGCAATTCCGCCGTGCCGCCACCGAACAGATGTGAGAACAGCCGCTGGAAATGGCCGTTGACCACATCGAAGGCGGCGAGAAGCCGCTCGCGGCCTTCGCGGTTGAGGCTCTGGATCGCTTGCCTGAGCTTACGGATCGCCTCGATGATGTCCTCGCGCTCGGAAACGATCGCCTCGAACCGGTCGGACAGCTCCTTCTGTTCTTCCTCGGCACGCAGATTGACGGCGCCGAGCCGTTCGCGCTCGATCTTCAGCCGATCGAGCTGGCGTTCGGTCTCGGGCATGTCGGGCATCGGATCGTCGGCTTCCAGGCCGGTATGGCGGATGACCAGGTGTGGTGGCGTGTTCAGCGTTTCCTGGATACGCGCCTCGACTTCCAGCCGGCGCTCGTCGGCCGCGGTCAGCCTCTCCTCGGCACGGACACGGGTCTCGCGCGCCTCGGCCAGCGACTGAATGGCTGATGTGGCCGCCTTGTCCAGTTCGGCCTGCCTGGTTTCCGCTTCCTGCAGACGGTCGGCGGCGGCCTTGCGCAAGGTCTCGGCCTCGGTGAGCTGCGAAAGCAATGCCCGCCGCTTGGCATCGATCTCATCAGGCGCATCGGCGAGGCGCTCGCGCTCGGCCTCGGCCTCGGCCTTGCGTTCGCCGAGCGAGGCGATCTGCGTCGAGGCGTTTTCGGCACGCACCAGCCAATTGCTGCGTTCGGCGCCAATGGCATCGAGCCGGCGTACGCGTGCCTCGGCTTCGCGCCGCAACCCCTCATGCACAGCGCGCGCGTCGGCAAGCGTGGCGCGGTCGCGGGAGACGTTGGCCGAGGACTGTTCGAGCTGCAATTGCAGGTCGCCGAGATCGGGCGCGTCCTGCAGCAGCATTTCGGCCTCGACGAAAGCCGCCGAGGTTTCCTCATGGCTGTCGACGATGCGCGCGCGCGCCTCGTCCAAGGCGGCACGCCGGCTCGACAGTTCACCGCCAACCTTTTCGGCCTCGGCCAGCGCATTGCGGGCGGCATCCAGCCGATGCTGAGCATCGCGTCCGCCCTGGCGCGTGTTGCGTTCGGCCTCGCTCGCCTGGCGAAGCGCGTGTTCAGCCTGCGCAAGCGCCTCTTCGGCCTGGCGCAGGACAAGTGTCGCCTGCACCGCTTCGGCATCAAGTTCGGCAAGCCGGTTCTTCTGCGCCAGCCTTTGTGCCGCGGCGGTCGGCGCATCGGCGCTGGCGGTCAGGCCGTCCCAGCGCCACAATGCGCCCTGGCGACTGACCAGGCGCTGACCCGGCGCAAGCAGCGCCTGCAACCGGCGGCCGTCGGCGGCCTCGATGATGCCTATCTGCGCCAGGCGACGGGCAAGCTGCGCCGGCGCGCGAACCACGCTGGCAAGGCTCTTGATGCCTTCCGGAAGGGCCGCGTCGCCAGGCTGGATCTGGCTTTCGCCCCAATGCGCCGGCGCGCTGCGATCAAGCGGCACGTCGAGGTCCTCGCCAAGGGCTGCACCAAGTGCTGTCTCGAAGCCGCGCTCGACGCTGATTTGTTCGAGCACCGAAGGGAAGAGATCGCCGCTAGCGGCGTTGAGGATCTTGGCCAGCGTGCGCGCTTCGGTCTCGATCCGCGCCAACTCGGCCCTGGCGTCCTGAAGCGGCGGACGGGCAGTGCTTTCGGCGGCACGGGCATCGATGACCGACTGCTCGGCCTGCGCCACGGCAGCCTCGGATTCCTCGAGAATCTCCATCGCCTGTTCGACCAGAACACGCTTTTCGGCCGGATCCGGCAGGCCAGCGACCTTGGAGAGAATATCCGACAATTCGCGGTCGACCTCGGCGAGCTGGCGGGCGAAGCGGTCGCGGCGCTCGGCGGTTTCGCGCAAAGTGCGTTCGATCTGATGGCGCGAGGCGGCGGCCTCGGCCCGTTCGGCGGTCAGCGCGGCGAGCCTGGCTTCGCTTTGCGCAAGCGTCGATGCCGCCTGCTCGAACGCCGCCCGGGTGGTGGCCTCGCGCTCGGCAGCACCGGCGTTCTCCGAGTTCAGCGTAGCCACTTCGGTGCGCAGGCGTTCGAGAACATCGGCATTGTCGCGCACCATCCGCTCCTCGCGGGCGATGTCGCCGTCGAGCTGCTGCAAGCGGCGCTCGATTTCGGTCTGGCGGGCACGGATGCGGCCGGCCTCTTCCTCGATCTGCGACTTGGCGATCGACAGGCGCTGGAAGGCAGCGGCAGCGGCGGCCTCCGCGTCTCGCAGGTCAGGCAGGCGATGCGCGCCGATGCCTTGCTCCCTGGCGGCGGCCATCTGGGCAGCGGCGCGGTCGCCGACAAGTGCCGTGGCAACCGCCAGCGCCGAACGCGCCTCGCCTTCCTGCGCCTTCGCCAGCGTCCAGCGCAGATGCAGCAATGTCGCTTCGGCCTTGCGGATATCGGCCGACAGGTTCTTGAAACGGGACGCCTGGCGCGCCTGGCGCTTCAGGCTTTCGATCTGGCTTTCCAGTTCGCCGACGACGTCGTCCAGGCGTTCGAGATTCTGTTCGGCCGCCTTCAGCCGCAGTTCGGCCTCGTGGCGGCGGGTGTGCAGGCCGGAAATGCCGGCGGCCTCTTCGAGCAGGGCGCGGCGGGCCTGCGGCTTGGCCTGGATGAGCTCGCCGATGCGGCCCTGCCCGACCATCGAGGGCGAGCGCGCGCCGGTCGACTGGTCGGCAAACAGAAGCTGCACATCCTTGGCGCGCGCTTCCTTGCCATTGATGCGGTAGAGCGAACCGGCCTCGCGCTCGATGCGGCGCGACACCTGCAACTCATCGGCGTCGTTGAAGGCTGATGGCGCCGAGCGGTCGCTGTTGTCGAGGAAAAGCGTGACTTCGGCAGTGTTGCGGGCGGGGCGCGTGCCCGAGCCGGAAAAGATGACGTCGTCCATGCCGGACGCGCGCATGTTCTTGTAGGAGCTTTCGCCCATCACCCAGCGCAGCGCCTCGACAAGGTTCGACTTGCCGCAGCCGTTCGGCCCGACGATGCCGGTCAGTCCGCGTTCGATGACGAACTCGCCGGGCTCGACGAAGGATTTGAAACCGAGGAGGCGGAGGCGCGAAAACTTCATCTACGCGCCCCATAAAGGCGAGCGCCGAAACGCTGCCGCTTCAGCGCTGACCTGATGTCAGAGCAAAGGGTCGATGATGGCCGACATTTCCTCAATCGACATCGCCCCTTTGTAGGTCTTACCGTTGATGAAGAAGGTCGGTGTCGAGTCGACCTTGAATTCATTGGCGCCGCGCTTCTGGACCGATCTCACATCGTCCAGAAGTTTCTGGTCCGTCAAGCAGGCCTCGAAGGACTCCTGTGTAAAACCGGCGAGCTTCGAGATTTGCAGCAGCGCATCCTTGGTGTTCGACACGCCAACCCAGTTCGCCTGCTGCGCAAACAGCACGTCCACCATCGGAAAATAGTTATCCTTGGCACAGCGCGCCAGCATGAAACCGGCTTCCGCGCTCGGATCGAACGGGAATTCGCGCAGGATATAGCGCGCCTTGCCGGTGTCGATATACTTCTTCTTCAGGTCCGGGAAGGTGGTTGCGGCGAAATGAGCGCAGTGCGGGCAGGTCATCGAGGCGTATTCGACAATGGTGACCTTGGCGTCGTCCTTGCCGAGCTGCTTGTCAGGCAGCGCTCCCGGCTTCAGCAATTCGGCCATGTCGACGTTGCCCTGAGACTCGGGAACCTGGACGGCAGCCGGCGTGGCCGGCTTTGCGGGAGCGGCCGGATCCGCGGGTTTCACATCCGCTGCCTTGGCTTCCTCGCCAGAGTTGCTGCAGGCGGCGAGCAGGGCCACCGCCGGAATGGCGGCCAGCGAAGACAGGACGTTTCTGCGAGACAGACTTTTGCCGAACGGAGGACGGTTCATACGAATCACCTGACAAGGGTTGAATTTTGCAATGCAAAGGCACGAAAAGGCGAGAGTTGGCGCGAATTAAGGCATCTCCGTCCCCAATCCAATCGCGAAACCTGACAAAGTCGATCACGAATGCGAGATGTTGACGACAATTCGATGACTGTCTTCAAGGGGTTTTTGACTTCCTCTCGCCCAAAATGGTCGCGCCAAGCCTTTCCAGCGATGCGCGCAGCCCGTCATCCTCGATCAGTTCGACCGTGCTGGACAACTTCGTCTTCTCCGCCACCGTCAACGGCCTGAAGGTCGGTTTAGGCCGTCCTTTGTCCGCCGTCACCGGTTTTTGCACGATCCTGATGCGGCCTATTGCCGTAAAGCCGAGGAAAGCGTTGACCCGGTTGATGATCTCGCCGGTCTCGTGCTGCAAATGAAGCGCCGCCATGCCTTCGCAGGCGATGACCAGCACCGCCGGCTCGAACGGATCGTCCTCATGCAGGCGGCGCGGCCACTGGATCTTCTCGGGCCGCGAGCGGCTGGCGAGGCGCGGTCCGGCAATTTCTTCCCAGGACTGGACGAGGCCGATCGAGATCCCGGCCCGCTTGCGCAGCACCGGGTCGAGGATTTTGGTCGCAAGATCGCTCACCGGGACGGGATTGCCGTAGGGCGTTCTCCCTGCCATGTACGTTCTCCAGCCACGACCCCAGCAATACCGGCCAGGCCAATACACGATCAATGGCACCAGCAGACCAGACCCGCAAGGCCCAGATCCCCAGGGCTATCCCGGACGACACCGCGTCGCGCCTTCTGGCCTGGTACGACGTGCATCATCGCGAGTTGCCGTGGCGCGTGAGCCCGCGCGATCATGCAGGCGGCATGCGGCCCGACCCCTACCGCATCTGGCTGTCCGAAGTCATGCTGCAGCAGACCACGGTCGAGGCGGTGAAATCCTATTTTCGCGCCTTTGTCGAGAAATGGCCTGATGTCGAGGCGCTCGCCGCGGCGCCAACCGAGGACGTGATGAAGGCCTGGGCGGGGCTTGGCTACTATTCGCGCGCACGCAATCTCAAGGCCTGCGCCGATCTGGTGGCGGCGCGTGGCGGCCGGTTTCCCGACACCGAGGCTGCTCTGCGAGACCTGCCCGGCATCGGCGCCTACACCTCGGCCGCCATCACCGCGATCGCCTTCGACCGCCCCGCCGCCGTTGTCGATGGCAATGTCGAACGCGTCATATCGAGGCTGTTTTCGGTCACCACGCCGCTCAGTGACGCCAAGCCTGAGATACGCGCCCATGTCGAGGCCATGGTGCCGGCGGCAAGGCCGGGCGACTTCGCCCAGGCGATGATGGATCTCGGCGCCACGATCTGCACCCCGCGCCGGCCGCGCTGCATGCTGTGCCCGCTGCGCGAAGACTGCAGCGCCGTCGTCTCAGGCGACCCCGAAAACTTCCCGGTGCGGCTGCCGAAAGCCGACAAGCCGCAGCGCCGCGGCGCTGCTTTCGTCGCGGTGCGCGAGGACGGTGCCATTCTTCTGCGCAAACGGCCGGACAGGGGCCTCCTGGGCGGCATGACCGAGGTGCCGACCACCGCCTGGACCGCACGGCTGGACGGCGCCACCACGCCGGCGGCGGCGCCCTTTCCCGGTGACTGGCGGCGGGCCGGGACAATCACGCATGTCTTCACTCATTTCGCGCTCGAACTCGACGTCTTTCACGCCCACATCAAAGGTGATGCGCCGGAGGGCCATTTCTGGTCGCCTGCTGGTGAGATTTCCGGGGAGGCCCTGCCAACTGTCATGAAAAAGGCAATCGAGGCTGCGATACCCGGCGCGACCAAAAAACCGTCGCCACACAGCGCAAAGAGGCCCCATGACTGAAATCCGCCACATCGTGTTCGACATTGGCCGCGTGCTGCTCCACTACGATCCCAACATTCCGTTCAGCCGCCTCATTCCCGATGCCGAAGAGAGAAAGTGGTTCTTCGACAATGTCTGCACCCATGAGTGGAACATCGAGCAGGATCGCGGCCGGACCTGGGAGGAGGCAGAGGCGCTGCTGATCGCCGACCATCCCGATCACGCGGAAAACATCCGCAATTTTCGCCGCCACTGGCACGACATGGTGCCGCATGCCTATGACGACAGCGTCACCATCATGCTTGGCCTGATCGAGAGCGGCCATGATGTGACCATGCTGACCAACTTCGCCTTCGACACTCTGGCCGAAGCCCGCAAGCGCTTCGATTTTCTCGAGCGCCCGCGCGGTGTCACCATTTCCGGCGAGATCGGCAAGATCAAGCCGGACCGCGACATTTACGACCACCACGTGGCTGCATTCGGCCTCGAACCATCGGCGACGCTGTTCATCGACGACAGCCAGAAGAATGTCGACGGCGCCAGGATGGCCGGCTGGCAGGCGGTGCTGTTCACTGATGCCAAGACGCTTCAAGCAGATCTTGAGCGCCTTGGAATCAAGGCGTGATCCGAATCGCTTCCGGCGAAGCGCTCATATTTTGATTCAACGCGAAAGCGGCAATCGGCAGGGGTTCAGGCCCCTGCCCGCTCCATACCGAGCCTGGCGATGCGGCGCAGTTCGTCGATCGGGGTGAGCCCGCCGCTGCGCTCATAGTGCCAGAAGGTCCAGCCATTGCAGGCGTCCAATCCCTGCACTTCGGCGCCGATCTTGTGGATCGAGCCGGCGCTGTCGCCGATGGCCACAGTGCCGTCGGCGCGCACCTTGGCGGCCCAGCGCTTCTTGGCGTCATAGAGCGTGACGCCCGGCGTCACCAACCCGGTGTCGATCAGGCTGACGAAGGCAACGCGCGGCTCGGCGCGCTTGCCGGTAAGCACCGTCAAATCGGCATCCTCCAACGGCCGCACCGCATCGATACGCTCGTTGGCGGCGTCGATATAGGCCTGCTCGCGCTCGATCCCGACGAAATGGCGGCCAAGGCGCTTGGCGACAGCACCCGTCGTGCCGGAGCCGAAGAAGGGATCGAGCACGATGTCGCCAGGCTTGGTCGACGCCATCATGATGCGGGCGAGCAATGCTTCCGGCTTCTGCGTCGGGTGCAATTTGTCGCCGTTGTCGTTTTTCAACCGCTCGCCGCCGGTGCAGATCGGAAAGAGCCAGTCGGAGCGCATCTGAATGTCGTCGTTTGACGCCTTCATGGCTTCGTAGTTGAAGGTGTAGCCCTTGCCCTTCTGGTCGCGCGAAGCCCAGATCATGGTCTCATGCGCGTTCTGGAAACGGCGGCCACGGAAATTCGGCATCGGATTGGTCTTGCGCCAGACCACGTCGTTGAGGATCCAGAAGCCCAGATCCTGCATCTTGGCGCCGACCCGGAAGATGTTGTGATAGGAGCCGATGACCCAGATCGTGCCATTGGGCTTCAGGACGCGGCGCGCCGCCAACAGCCAGGCGCGGGTGAAGGCGTCATAGGCCTCGAAACTCTCGAACTGGTCCCAATCATCGTCGACCGCGTCGACCTTGGACTGGTCGGGCCGGTGCAGATCGCCGTCGAGTTGCAGATTGTAAGGTGGATCGGCGAAGATGACGTCGATCGATTTCTCAGGCAGGCGGTCGAGCGCCGCGACGCAGTCGCCTTTCAGGATCGTGTCCAGCCATTCGGATTGCTGGGGAGCATGGGAAAGGTCGGCGAGGAGACGCACGGCAGACATTTTTACACCCAAGGCACGCGTTACTGTTTACTCCCCGTTATGGTTACCGATCAGCGTAAATATTCGGTGAAGGCCTGCGCCATCGCCTGCCAGGTTTGCGAAGGCCGGGCCATTGGTGTATGCCGCGCCGCCTGAGGCCTTCATGGCCGCTTCACCCTCCCTTTGTCCGGATCACCATGCCCCAGCCAGACCTTGTCATCTTCGATTGCGACGGCGTGCTCGTCGATTCCGAAATCATTGCCGCGCGGGTCGAAGCCGAGTTGATAACGCTCGCCGGATATGAAATCTCCGCCGAGGAAATTGCCGAGACCTATGCGGGCCTGACGTTCAAGGACATCCTGCTGCGGATCGAGGACAAGTCCAAAATCCCGTTCCAGGCGTCGCTGATCGACCGCGCCGAAGAACTCGTGGACCGCAAGCTGCGCAGCGATGTTCGTGCCATCGAGGGCGTGCGCGAAGCAGTCGCCTCGGTCACGGCGCAACGCTGCATCTGCTCCAACTCACGTTCGGAGCGGATAGAATTCATGCTGGAGAAGGTGCATCTGCTGCCGTTTTTCGCCGGCCGCATCTTCTCGGCACTGGAAATACCGAGCAAAAAGACCAAACCCGCGCCGGACGTGTTCCTGCGCGCGGCCGAAAAACTCGGCGCGAACCCGGCGAACACTTTCGTCATCGAGGATTCCGTGCACGGCGTTGCCGGCGCCAGGGCAGCCGGCATGCGGGTGATCGGCTTTACCGGCGCCAGCCACAGCTATCCCGGCCATGCCGACGCGCTGACGGAGGCCGGTGCCGAGACGGTGATCCGCCGCTGGGCAGAGCTGAAAAGCGTCATTGCGGCGCTGTCGGAATGGTCGGCAGACGCCTGAGCAGCATACACCACGGCGCACACTGCTCTCGAGATACCGCGACCAGACCGCGACTAGTTTGTTGCGGCGGCCTTCTTCCTGTGGGTATTCTTAGGCTTGTCCGTCGTCGCCTTCGGCGCGGTTTCGTCATAGCCAGCATAGGCTTGGTAATCCTGCGCCGTCGGCGCCGGCACGACGACATTGGAATCGGTGAAGACGAACTGGGTGGCGACCGACGGGTCGGTCACCTGGACCTGATACTGGTGAATCTGCGAGTACAACACATCGGTGCCGTGCATCACAGCGGTGCGGATCGGCATGGTGATGGTTCCGGGCGTGAACTTCGGTCCCGGCACGATCTTTCCGGCGACCGCGATCTTCATCGTCAATTGGCCGTCGGCGCGGCTGCAATCGCGGGTCACGTCAGCAATCGAGGCCTGATAAATGATCCTCTGAGAATCGTCGGGTGCGGCAGCAGCGGCGGCGGCGTCGGCAGCGGCCTGTGCCTGCGCCTCCTGCGCCTGCTGCTCGGCTTCGGCCTGGTTCCTCGGCTTGCGCATGGGCTTGGACTTCGGCTTCGGCTTCTGGACGTCCTTGGTGTAGGTGTTGAAGAATGCCGTGCCGTCGCGCACAGTCACGCGCGGGCAATATGCAGTCAACTGGCTGGCCAGCACCTTGGGATCCTGCGGAGGTGGCGGCGCGGTCGGATCCTTCTTGCCGCCCAAGCCGAGGTTCAGGATGCCATTGTCGCCCGATTGGCAGCCGGCGGCGGCGAGTATAAAGCCGGTGAGCGCAAGACCCGCCAAAAAGCGACCACTGAATGTACGAAACGCCATGAAACTCCCACTTCCCTCTCGCAAAGCTGGTGACGTATATCAACCGCGCGGCAAAAATGCGACTGGAGCCGGCACAGAAATTAACCACCTTGTGGTGAACGGAAAAGCCAAGCGGCAACGGGACTGAGACATGCAATATGTGAGTACGCGCGGGGAAGCACCCGCGCTTGGATTTTCCGATGCCGTGCTGGCGGGCCTGGCGCGCGATGGAGGGCTTTACGTGCCGCGCGAGTGGCCGCAGTTTTCGCCATCCGAGATCCGCGCCATGCGCGGCCTTGCGTATCCCGACCTTGCCATCCGCGTGCTGTCGCCGTTCCTTGGCGGTGAAATCGCAGCGCCGGTCTTCGAACGCCTAGTGCGCGAAGCCTATGCCACCTTCCGCCACGAGGCCGTCTGCCCGCTGGTGCAGACCGGCTCCAACACCTTTGTCCTCGAACTCTTCCACGGGCCGACGCTGGCCTTCAAGGATGTAGCGATGCAGTTGCTCGCCCGGTTGATGGACCATGTCCTTGCCGAACGCGATCAGCATGCCACCATCGTTGGCGCCACGTCGGGCGATACCGGCGGCGCGGCCATCGAGGCCTTTGCCGGGCGCAGCCGCACCGACATCTTCATCCTGTTCCCGCATGGCCGCGTTTCGCCGGTGCAGCAGCGGCAGATGACGACGTCGAAGGCCGAGAACGTCCATGCGCTGGCGATCGAAGGCAATTTCGACGACTGTCAGGGCCTGCTGAAGGACATGTTCAACGACCACCCTTTCCGTGACCGGGTGGCGTTGTCGGGGGTCAATTCGATCAACTGGGCGCGTATCATGGCCCAGATCGTCTACTATTTCTCCTCGGCACTTTCGCTCGGCGCGCCGGACAGGCCGGTGTCGTTCACCGTGCCGACCGGCAATTTCGGCGATATCTTCGCCGGCTACGCCGCCAAGAAGATGGGCCTGCCGATCGAGCGGCTGGTCATCGCCACCAACGACAACGACATATTGGCGCGCACCTTCGCCACCGGCGAATACCGCACCAAGGGTGTCTTCGCGACCACCTCGCCGTCGATGGATATCCAGGTTTCGTCGAATTTCGAGCGCCTGCTGTTCGAGGCCTCGAACCGCGACGCGGCCACCGTGCGGCGCTACATGGATGGCCTGAAGCAGTCGGGCGCCTTCACCATAGAAGCCCGCGAAATCAATGGGATGCGGTCGGAATTCGACGCCGGCCGTGCCACCATGGACGAGGTCGCCGCTACCATCCGCTCGACGCTCGCGGCCAGCAATTACCTGCTCGACCCGCACACCGCGGCGGCCGTGCATGTCGCGGCGGGCAAGGCATCCGGTCCGGTGCCGATGGTGGTGCTGGGTACTGCCCATCCGGCAAAATTTCCGGCCGCCGTCGAGGCCGCCAGCGGGGTTTCGCCGGCCCTGCCCGCATGGCTAGGGGGATTGATGACATTTGAGGAAAAATACACGGTACTTCCATCCGACCTGAAAATGGTGGAAGATTACGTCAGCCGCCGCGCGCGGGCGGCGCGTTAGGGAGTACGAGCCATATGGGTGTTGAGGTAAGCCGTCTGTCGAACGGCCTGACAGTCGCCACCGAAACCCTTCCAAGTATCGAATCGGTTGCCTTGGGTGCCTGGGTCAAGTCCGGCGCGCGCAATGAACGTGACGACGAGCATGGCATGGCCCATCTGCTCGAGCACATGGCGTTCAAGGGCACGAAGCGGCGGACGGCCTTCGAAATTGCCTCGGAGATCGAGGATGTCGGCGGCGAGATCAACGCCGCCACCAGTGTCGAGACCACCTCCTACTATGCCAGGGTGCTGTCCGACGACGTACCGTTGGCGGTCGACATCCTTGCCGACATCCTGCAGGAGTCCGAATTCGACCCGCAGGAACTTGAGCGCGAGCAGCACGTCATCCTGCAGGAGATCGGCGCCGCGCACGACACACCAGACGATATCGTCTTTGACCGTTTCACCGAGACGGCCTTTCGCCACCAGACCATCGGCCGCTCGATCCTGGGCACGCCGGAAACCGTCAAATCCTTCACCTCCAAGCAATTGCACGACTTCATCGAACGCCAGTATGGCGCCGAGCGGATGGTGATCGTGGCTGCCGGCGACATCAAGCACGACAATTTCGTGCGCGAGGTCGAGAAGCAGCTCGGCGGTTTCCGCAGCAAGGCCGACAGCACCATTCCGCAATATGCGCAGTATGTCGGCGGCGATTTCCGCGAGGACCGCGACCTGATGGACGCGCAGATCGTGCTGGGCTTTGAGGGTCGCGCCTATCATGTGCGCGACTTCTACGCTTCGCAGGTGCTGTCGATGATCCTCGGCGGCGGCATGTCGTCTCGCCTGTTCCAGGAAGTCCGCGAGAAACGCGGCCTGTGCTACTCGGTCTATGCCTTCCACTGGGGTTTCTCCGACACCGGCATCTTCGGCGTCCACGCCGCAACCGGGCAGAGCGACATCGCCGAACTCGTGCCTGTCATCATCGACGAGTTGCAGAAGGTCGGCGAAAACATCCTGCAGGAAGAACTGGATCGCGCGCGTGCCCAGTACCGCGCCGGGCTGATCATGTCCGCCGAAAGTCCGGCCAGCCGCGCCTCGCAGATCGCACGGCAACTGCTTTTGTTTGGCAGGCCGATCGCCAAGGAGGAATTGATGGAGCGCCTGTCGGCGCTGACGGTCGAGCGGCTGACCGACCTGTCGTCGCGGATGTTCTCGACCAAGCCGACACTTACCGCTGTCGGGCCCGTGGGTACGCTGGCTCCATATGAGGCGATCCTCGATTCGCTTCCGGGCACGCAGACCACGGCCCGCAAGCTCGCCGTCTAAGCCCCCCAAGCGTCGTGTTCGCGCTCCCTTTCTTTCGCCGTGACCTGCCGGCGCTGAAGGGCGACCTCGTCACGTTGCGCGTGCCATTCACCAATGACTTCCGGGAATGGTCGGCGCTGCGCGGCGAAAGCCGGGCCTTCCTGGAGCCGTGGGAACCGCGCTGGACGCCCGACGAACTCGACCGCACGGCATGGCGCCTGCGCATCAGCCGCTACCGCGAAGACTATGCGCAAGGGACGGCGATTGCCTTCTTCATCTTCGAAAAGTCGAGCGGCAAGCTGGCCGGCGGCATAACGCTCGGCAACATACGCCACGGTGTCTCGCAAAGCGGTCATGTCGGCTACTGGATCGGCGAGCGCTTCGGCGGCCGCGGGCTGATGACCGACGCGGTCAAGGTCGTGGCGCGCTTCGCCTTCGATACGCTGAGGTTGCACCGGATCGAAGCGGCCTGTATTCCCGACAATATCAGGTCGATCCGCGTGCTTGAAAAAGCCGGATTCCGGCGCGAAGGACTGTTAAGATCCTATCTCAGGATCAACGGCATCTGGCAGGACCACTACCTCTACGCCCGGATCGCGGACGATCCGCTGGCCGCAGGAACGAAGGACTGATTTTTGACGAATTTCCTGCGAAACGGGCCGTTGTTCGCCTTTGTCCTCGCGGCAATCCTGACGCTGTGCGCGGCTTCGTCGGCCTTTGCCGTCGAACCGATCAAGATTGCCCGCGACGACGTCGCGCTCGACCTGTCGCGCGCCTTCGAAATCTACCGCAACCAGGGCGAAAACTTCCAGGTGTCGACCGCGCCCGGACCGGACGGCATCGTGCGGCGCATCGAGGTCGAGGCCAATGACGCGCGCTCGACCGGCGACTGGGCGGTGTTCGCGTTGGCCAACACCACCGACCAGCAGCTCGACAGGCTGATCGTGGCGCCGCATTTCCGACTGGTCAATTCCGGTATCTTCTGGCCCGATCTCGGCGCCACCCGCATTGCCGCGATCACGCCCAGCGAGGGTTTTGCGCTCGACCGTCAGACCAGCCCCGACGCCGATGTGTTCCGGGTGACGCTGAACCCGGGAACGGTGATCACCTTCATCGCCGAGCTCGCCTCGCCCAAGCTGCCGCAGGTGTATCTGTGGGAGCCGGAAGCCTACAAGGACTCGGTCAATTCCTACACGCTGTTTCGCGGCATCGTCATCGGTATCGCCGGCCTTCTGGCGCTGTTCCTGACCATCCTTTTCGTCGTCAAGGGGACCTCGATGTTCCCGGCGACCGCGGCACTTGCCTGGGCGGTGCTTGCCTATATCTGCGTCGATTTCGGCTTCCTCAACAAGGTCATCGAGATTTCGCCCGGCAATGAGCAGATGTGGCGGGCGGGAACGGAGGTGGCGCTGGCAGCGACCTTCGTGGTCTTCCTGTTCGCCTATCTCAACCTCAACCGATGGCACGGCCATTTCAGCTACGGCGCCCTGGTCTGGATCCTCGGGCTGGTGCTGATTGCAGGCGTCGCCATCGTCGATCCGGCGGTCGCCGCCGGCATTGCCCGCATCTCCTTTGCCGCCACCGCGCTGACCGGGCTCGGCCTGATCATCTTCCTCGGGATTCGTGGTTATGATCGTGCGATCATGCTGGTGCCCAGTTGGGTCATGGTGCTGTTGTGGCTGTGCGGGTCGTGGATGGCAATCACCGGCATGCTCGACAACGACATCGCCCAGCCGGCGCTCGGCGGCGGGCTGATCCTGATCATCCTGTTGATCGGCTTCACCGTCATGCAGCACGCCTTTGCCGGTGGTGCGCTGCACCAGGGACTGTTCTCCGACCTCGAACGCCAGGCGCTGGCGGTTGCCGGATCGGGCGACACGGTGTGGGACTGGGACGTGCTGCGCGACCGCGTCGTCACCAAGCCCGATGTCAGCATCCAGCTCGGCCTCGCTCCCAACAGCCTTGGCGGTGCGGCGCGCAACTGGCTGCCGGTGCTGCATGCCGATGATCGCGACACGTTCCGCACGACACTCGACGTGGTGCTGGAGCATCGCCGCGGCCGGGTGTCGCAGAATTTCCGCCTGCGCGGCGCCGACGGGCATTATCACTGGTTCAACTTGCGCGCGCGACCAGTCATCGGATCGGACGGCGAGGTCATCCGCTGCGTCGGCACCATGGTCGACGTCACCGAGCAGAAGAAATCCGAGGAGCGGCTGCTGCACGACGCCGTGCACGACAATCTGACCGGATTGCCGAACCGCGAATTGTACATGAACCGGCTGGAAGCGATCATTTCGATCGCCCGCACCGAGGAGAAGGTGCGCCCGACCGTCTTCGTCATCGACATCGACCGCTTCAAGCAGGTTAATGACGGGCTCGGCATCTCAGCCGGCGACACCATCCTGCTGACAATCGCGCGCCGCCTGCACCGGTTGCTCAAGCCGAAGGACTCGCTGTCACGTTTCGCCGGCGACCAGTTCGCGCTGATGCTTTTGTCCGAACAGGACCCTGCCCGCATCGCCGGTGTGGCGGATGCCATCAAGCATGCAATCAACAACCCGATCACCTTTGCCAAGCGCGAGATCGTGCTGACCGCCTCGATCGGCCTGATCACCTGGACTTCGGCGCAGACCTCGGCCGAGGACATGGTCAAGGACGCCGAACTTGCCATGCATCAGGCCAAGCGTTTCGGCGGCGACAGGATCGAGCCGTTCCGCCCGGCCTTCCGCACCGTCGGCACCGATCGGCTGCAGTTCGAATCCGACCTGCGGCGCGCCATCGAGCGGCGCGAATTCACCCTTGCCTACCAGCCGATCGTGCGTCTGGAAGACGGCAGCGTTGCCGGCTTCGAAGCCTTGCTGCGTTGGGACCATCCGCGCCGCGGCATGATCCCGCCGGCCGATTTCATCCCGGTCGCCGAAAGCTGCGGGCTGATCGTGCAGCTTGGGCTGTTTGCCATGCAGCAGGCGGCTGAGGATCTGGCCGGATGGCAAAAGCAGATCGGCGATGCGCCGCTGTCGGTCTCGGTCAATTTGTCCAGCCGCCAGCTCATCCGCCGCGACCTGGTCAGCGATGTCCGCTCCGTCATCGCAAGGGCCAATCTGAAACCGCGCTGTTTCCGGCTCGAACTCACCGAGTCCCTGGTGATGGACAATCCGGAACAGACCGCCCATGTGTTGACCAAGCTGAAGCAGCTCGGCATCGGCCTGTCGCTGGACGATTTCGGCACCGGCTATTCGTCGCTCGCCTATCTGACGCGTTTCCCGTTCGACACGATCAAGATCGACAAGAGTTTTGTCGACGACAGCACGCCCAAACGCGCCGTACTGCTCAAATCCATGGTCAACATGGCGCATGAGCTCGGCCTATCGGTGGTGGCCGAGGGTATTTCGGACGAGCGTGACGCGCTGGAGCTGCGCCAGATGGGCTGCGAATATGTTCAGAGCTTCATGTTCGGCGCACCGATGCCGGGCGACCAGGTGCTGAAGACGCTGAAGGAGCAGTATCCGCTGACGCAGGCTTAGAGGCCGTTTCGAAACTCTACCCCTGCGGCCATCTGATGGCGCTTTCTGCGCTTCCGGTGCTCACGTACCAAAAGTACGCTCCGCTCCGGTTCTCGAAATCACCATCATAGAACTCGCATGAGCGAGTTTCGAAACGGCCTCTGCGTCGGCTTGATGAGTCAGGCGTGGCCGGCAGCCAGGCTGAGATGGGCGAGGTCGATACCGATCGAGGCGAGGATGCGATCGTATTTGCGTTCGATGTCGGCGTCGAACAGAAGCTCGGGGCTGGCCGGGCAGGTCAGCCAGCCATTCTCGGCGATCTCGGTTTCCAGTTGGCCCGCACCCCAGCCTGAATAGCCGAGCGCCATCAGCGCGTGGCGTGGGCCGCGGCCCGACGATATGGCGCGCAAAATGTCGACCGTCGCGGTCAGGCAGATGTCGTCGGAAACGGTCAGCGACGATTCCACGCGGTAGTCGCCCGAATGCAGGACGAAGCCCCGGCTGCGATCGACAGGGCCGCCATTGCGAACGACGAAATCGCGTGCCTGCGCCGGCAAGCGGATCGCCTCCTGCTCGTTCATGATGCCGAGTTGCACCAGCAGGTCCGGAAACAGCATCTGCTGTGTCTGGTTGATGATCAGGCCCATCGCGCCTTCATCTGAGTGCGCGCAGATGTAGATGACCGAGCGCGTGAAACGATCATCCTTCATGCCGGGCATGGCAATCAGGAACTGATCGTCGAGAAAGCCGCGTCCAGCGGCTGTCTTCTTGTGGCGCAACAAATCCATGGCAGGGAAGGTAACGTGTTTCCCGGGCGCCGAAAAGATGCGCCGCCCCGGATTCGACCAAAGCCCATGAGGCCAGGCCGCCGTGGCTTGCCAGCAGGGGTCACGCAAATATGATACCGGGAGGGCGATGAAATCATTGCGAAGCCACGAATGGACGATCAAATCACCGCCATGCAAAGCTTGAAAATCCTGCTACTCGGCGCCGCCATCGGATCGGCGGCCGTCCTTCCCGCGTCCGCCTCCTCGTCCGCCTGGTACAACAGCGAAGGCGGCAAGGTGCGGCTGGTGACATCAGGCAAACCCGACGAGGCCGGCCGCATCCAGGGCGCTCTCGACATCGCGCTCAAGCCAGGCTGGAAGACCTATTGGCGCGATCCGGGCGACGCCGGCGTGCCGCCGCAGCTCGACATTTCGGCCAGCACCAACATCGCCGATGCCCAACTCTCGTTTCCGGCACCCCAACGCCACGACGATGGTTATGGCAAATGGGCCGGCTACAACTATCCGATCTCGCTGCCTGTGACATTCACGCTGGCGACGCCGAACCAGCCGGCTGTCATCGATGCCGATATCTTTCTCGGCATCTGTGAAACGATCTGCATCCCGGTGCAGACACGGCTGACCGTCGACCCCACTTCCGATCCTGACAATGCCGACGACGCAGCCCTGGTGAAGGCGAGTTTCACGGCGTTGCCGGCGCCGGCAAAGCCCGATTTCGGCATCAACGTGCTGCCGGGCGATCACGAAACGCTGGTTGTCGAGGCGAGCTTTCCCGGTGACCCCGAAGCGGCGGATTTCTTCGTTGCCGGCGAGCGGGACTATATGTTCGGCACCCCTGCCCGCAGTGAGAAGGACGGCAAGCTGATCTTCACCGTGCCGATCCTCGACCGCCCCTCGACGACGCCAACGGATGGCGGGCTTCACTACACACTGACCAGTTCGGCGGGCGCAGTCGAAGGGCTTCTGCCTTTCCCTTGATCCAGTTTGCCCAGACGATTGCAGGAAGCCGCCGAGTTCGCTACGCAAGCAGGCATCCTTCCCATTCCCCAAGCGAGGAACTCATGACCATTTCCGTTGGCGACAAGCTGCCCGAAGCGACCTTCAAGACAATGACCGCCGACGGGGCCAAGGCGATCACATCGGCCGAGATTTTCCCGGGCAAGAAGGTGGTTCTGTTTGGCGTTCCCGGCGCCTTCACGCCGACCTGCAGCAACAACCATCTGCCCGGCTATCTCGAAAACCATGACGCCATCCTGGCGCGCGGCGTCGACACCATCGCCGTCGTCTCGGTCAACGACGTCCATGTCATGGGCGCCTGGGCGCGCTTCACCGGCGGTGAAGGCAAGATCCTGTTCCTCGCCGACGGCAATGGCGATTTCGCCAAGGCGGTCGGCCTCGACGCCGATTATTCCGGCGGCGGCATGGGCATGCGCTCGAAGCGGTTTTCGATGATCATCGACGACGGTAAGCTCACCGCGCTCAATGTCGAGACCAAGCCCGGCGTCGACGAGTCCGGCGCGGCCCATATTCTCGGGCAGCTCTAAACTTCAGCGGTCGCGTCGGGCGAGGCCGCAACGACCAGCCTCGCCCGATAATCGCTTGCACTCCAGAACTGCCGGCTCTCAGCGGACTTCAGCGATGTTTGACATCTTGTGGCGCGCTGTCGCGATCGGCATCGGCGCTACCGTTCTGATGGATCTCTGGGCCCTCGTCCTGCACAAGGCGTTTGGCCAGCCACGGCCGAACTGGGGACCGGTCGGCCGCTGGGTCTGGCATTTCACCGACAAGGTCTTTCACAACGATATCGGCGAGGCAGAGCCTTATGCGCATGAAGTGGCGCTGGGCTGGGCGTTTCACTATTTCGTCGGCATCGTCTACGGCATCATCCTGGTCGTGGTGGTTGGCGCGAGCTGGCTTGCCGCGCCGACCTTCCTGCCGGCCTTCATCCTCGGCATCGTCACCGTCGGCGCCGGCTGGTTCCTACTGGCGCCCGGCATGGGTGCCGGATGGGCAGCATCGAAGCGGCCCAATCCGATGCAGATCCGGGCGCTCAACCTGGTCTCGCACGCAGTGTTCGCGCTCGGGCTCTGGGGCACGGCGCTGCTGATCCGCTGAGGGTTAGGGCTGCCTGTCGATCGGCCGCCATCCATGGATGACGTGGCGCGCCGATATCGTAAGCAAAATAATTGCCGCCACCTGCTGGCTGATCCGCTTCGCGGCTGATTTCCCGCCCACTGAGAGACAGCAGCAACAGCGTTCCACGCCGCCGTGGCCGATGAAAGCAATGTCGCCGTCGTCATCGGTCCCAAGCGCAGCGTCGACCTCGCTCGCAATACGTTGCTGGGCATCGATAGCCCGCTCCCAGCCGCGAATGCTTTTGTGCGGATTGGCGAAGAACTGGTCGGCGACCGCTTCGAACTCGGGCGGCGGCAGGAAGCCCGTCGCCGACCGATCATTTCTCATGCATCCGCTCCCTCACCTCGACCGCAAGGTGGAGATGCCTCGCCAGGATTTCGGCCGTTTCTATTGCCTTGCGCTCCGCCGACGACACGATACGCCGGATTGAACCGAGCCATGGCCGATCGAGCATGGCAACGGCTCTCACCCGTCCAATGTCGGACAGCCCCCATTCCGGCACGGGAACGGCGGCATCGATCTGCACCTGGGGATGCGTGACGTAGTAGAGGATCGGCATGATCGAGGTTCCTGCCTGGGAGCGGACCGGCTGCCGGAAATCAATAGCTCTGAGTCGAACGACGCGCCTTCGTGGCCGCCGGCTGCTCTGCCTGAACATCCGGCTTTGGCGCCGACACTGCTGGCTTGAAAGAGCCTCTCTTGAACGGCGCCATGCCTTCCCGGGCCAATTCGTCGGCGCGCTCGTTCTCAGCGTGGCCGGCATGGCCCTTGACCCAGTTCCAGGTGACCTTGTGGCGCCGGTTGGCTTCGTCAAGCGCCTGCCAGAGCTCGCCGTTCTTGACCGGCTTCTTGTCGGCGGTCTTCCAGCCGTTCTTTTTCCAGCCATGGATCCATTTGGAAATGCCGTCCATGACATATTTGCTGTCGGTATGAAGCTCGACTGTGCACGGTTCCTTCAGCGCATTCAGTGCCGAGATCGCCGCCAGCAACTCCATGCGGTTGTTGGTCGTCTCGGCCTCACCGCCGGAAAGCTCCTTGGTGGTGCCGTTGAACCGCAAGATGGCACCCCAGCCGCCAGGGCCTGGATTGCCCGAACAGGCGCCGTCGGTGAAGATTTCAACCTGTTTGCTCATGATGCCCCATATCAGGCCAATCCATATTCCGAAGCAGATTTGATTGACCGATGGAACCGCATCCGCCTGATGTATTCGGTCGGGTCGCGTTTCATCACCAGGCCGCCATCAGGAACGGTCAGCCAGTCGTAGAGCCGGGTCAGCATGAAGCGCAACGCCGAACCGCGCGCCAGCATCGGCAACGCCGCCTTTTCCTCTGCACTCAAGGGACGCACGCTTTGATAGCCCTCAAGCAGGGCCTTGCCCTTGGTGAGATTGAAGGAAAAATCCTTCTCGAAGCACCAGGCGTTGAGGCAGGTGGCGACATCATAGGCGTAGAGGTCATCGCAGGCGAAATAGAAGTCGATCAGGCCGGAGAGCTTCTCGCCCAGGAAGAAGACGTTGTCCGGGAAGAGATCGGCATGGATGATACCCTCGGGAAGGGTTTTCGGCCAGTTGCGCTCGAAATCGGCGAAGTCGGCGTCGACCTCGGCCGCCAGTCCAGGCTCGACCTCGTCGGCCCGGGCGCGGGCTGCGTCCCAGAGCTTGCGCCAGCCGTCGATGGCGAGCGCGTTGGGACGGGTCATCGAAAAATCGGCACCGGCCAGGTGCAGGGCAGCCAGGGCCTTGCCGACCTCGGCGCAATGCGTTGCCGTCGGCCGCCGCAGCGAAAGCCCTTCGAGGAAGGTGATGATGACCGCCGGCCGGCCAGCCAGCGTGCCTATGACGCTGCCGTCATACGCGGTGACCGGCAGCGGACAGGACACGCCCTTGTTGGCGAGATGGCCCATAAGCCCGAGGAAGAACGGCAGATCCGCCTTCTCGACCCGCTTCTCGTAGAGCGTCAGGATGTAGGAGCCGGTCGAAGTGTGCAGCAAAAAATTCGAATTCTCGGTGCCCTCGGCGATGCCCTTGTAGGACAGCAGCTCGCCGACCGGGTAGTGCTTCAGGAAAGCGCCGAGTTCGCCCTCCGCAACGTCGGTATAGACCGCCATCTGGCTTACGCGGCCCCATTGACGAAGGCCATGTCGGCCGGCGTCAGTTCGACATCGCGCAGTACCCGCATGACCGGAAAATCCTCTGTTTCGGTGGCCGTGATGGCCAGGTCGATGGTGACATCGAAGCGCTGGCGAAACGCGTCGATGATCTCGTCGACGATAATCTCCGGCGCCGATGCCCCTGCCGACAGGCCGAGCGTCGAAATGTTGCCGATGTCATTCCACGGAATCTCGGCGGCGCGCTGCACGAGAAGCGACATGGTGGCGCCGGCACGCTCCGCCACTTCGACAAGGCGGCGCGAATTGGAGGAATTGGGAGCGCCGACGATCAGATAGAGGTCAGCGCCCGGGGCGGTGTCCTTGACCGCTTCCTGGCGGTTGGTGGTGGCGTAGCAGATCGATTCCGCCGCCGGCGCCTGGAGGGCGGGAAAGCGGTCCTGCAGCGCGCGGATGATGCCGGCGGTGTCCTCGACTGACAGCGTGGTCTGGGTGACAAATCCCAGCGCCTTTGGATCGGCAGGTTCAAGCCTGGCGGCATCAGCCTCGGTCTCGATCAGCGTGACCGCGCCCTCCGGCAATTGCCCCATCGTGCCGATCACCTCGGGGTGGCCGGCATGGCCGATCAACAGCACATGGCGGCCAAGCCGCTGATGGCGCATCGCCTGCTTGTGGACCTTGGAGACCAGCGGGCAGGTGGCGTCGAGATAGAACAGGTTACGCGCCTGGGCATCCGCCGGCACCGATTTCGGCACGCCATGCGCCGAGAAGACGACCGGCGACTGCCGGTGTTCGGCCGGGATTTCGGAAAGCTCCTCGATGAAGACGGCGCCAAGGCTTTGCAGCCCCTCGACGACGTAGCGGTTGTGGACGATCTCGTGACGGACATAAACCGGCGCGCCATATTTCTTCAGCGCCAGCACGACGATCTGGATGGCACGGTCGACGCCAGCGCAGAAACCGCGTGGCTGGCAGAGCCGGATCGTCAGCGGAGGCTTGGTGGTTGTCTGAAGCATTAAATCCTGGCCGGTTCGTCAGCGCCGAAATGAGGCGCCTACCCCTGTTCTGTCAAGAGCGGGCCCTGTCAAGGGTGTCGGTAGAAAGGCGCGCGCGTTCATTCTTCTTTCGCGGGACGGCGAAGCCGCAGGATGAGCACGGCGGCGAGTGCCGCGGCAAGCCCATACCAGGTGACGGCATATTGCAGATGGCTGTTCGGCAGGTCGATTATGGTGACGCCTCCGACCGGCAGACCGCCGGGATTCGGCGTCTTGTCGGCGTCGATGAAGATCGGCACCAGCGTGAACCCGGCAGGCAGGCCGGCACTGGCCGCCATGACGTCGCGGTCCTTCCAGTAGAAGATGTTCTTGGCCACGTCATTGTCGGGAAGCATCATCGACGGCTTGGCCGGCAGCGGATTGCGGGCAAGCCCAGTGATGGTCACCTTGCCTGTGACCTGCCCTTTGGCCCGCTTGGCGGGATCCTTCAGATCATAAGGTATGAAACCACGATTGATCAGCACGAAGCGGCCATCGTCGAGGGCAAGCGGCGTATAGACGTTGAAGCCGGCATCACCCTCCCAGGTCGCGTAGAAATGGCGTTCGCCTGAATGGAGGAACGTGCCGGAGACCGTGACCGGCGTGTAGTCGACGTCCCCCGTCGAGGCGAATTCCTTCTCGACCTCGGCCAGTGGGCGTGGCGCCGAGCGGGTACGCTGGTCGATGGTCTGCAGGAGACCTTCCTTCCAGTGCAGGCGCTGGACCTGCCAGGTGCCGAGCGCCAGCAGGATCAAAAGCAGCGCCAGGCCAAGGCCAAGCAGCAACGCCGATCGTGGCCGCGAACGACCGCTTTCTTTGATGGACGCCTCGCTCATTCGCCGCGATCCAGCCGGCCTTCCGCCGCCTTGTTGGCATATTGCAGCGTGAGCAGCACACCCTTGATCAACCGCAACGCCGTCAGGCACAGCACCAGGGCCAGTGGAATCCATATCAACAGATGCAGCCAGAGCGGCGGGCTCAGCGTCACTTCCACCCAGAGCGCCAGGCCGACAATGATGAAGCCGATAATCAGGATGACGAAGACCGCCGGCCCGTCGCCGGCATCGGCAAAGGAATAGTCGAGGCCGCAATTGACGCACCGTTTGCCGACGGTGAGGAAGCCGGAAAACAGCCGCCCCTCGCCGCAGCGCGGACAGCGGCCATGCAGGCCGGCCGAAATCGGATCGATCGGAGGCCAGATCGCCTTGTCGTCGCTCATTGCTTACCGCTCGATCTCGATCGGTGTGCCGTCGGCCACCATTGCCCAGATTTCGTCCTTGCCGTGATCCGTATCCGCAATGCCGGCCTCGGTCCAGTCGACCAATTGAAGCAGCCGACCACCAGCAGAAACCCCCCAGGCCGGCCAAGGACCCCATCTATCGGCTATCATCGCGCCGAAAAGAAGAAGGCGGCCACATCGCCGTGGCCGCCTTCTCGAATTCCCCGGATCGCTATCAGCAGACCGGTATCAGTGACCTTCGATCACCGCGCCGACCGATCCCCAGACATAGATCGAGGCGAACAGGAACAGCCAGACCACGTCGACGAAGTGCCAGTACCAGGCGGCCGCTTCGAAGCCGAAATGCTGCTTGGGGGTGAAGTCGCCCTTCATCGCCCGGATCAGGCAGACCAGCAGGAAGATGGTGCCGATGATGACGTGGAAACCGTGGAAGCCGGTCGCCATGAAGAAGGTGGCGCCGTAGATGGAATCCTTGAAGCCGAACGGAGCGTGCATGTACTCGTAGGCCTGCACCATGGTGAACAGCATGCCGAGGCCGACCGTCAGCACCAGGCCGTTGATCAGGCCCTTGCGATCGCCATGGATGAGCGAATGGTGCGCCCAGGTGACCGTGGTGCCGGACAGCAGCAGGATGATGGTGTTGTAGAGCGGCAAATGGAAGGGATCGAGAACTTCCATGCCCTTCGGCGGCCAGACACCACCGGTAAATGTGTGGCGCGCGTAGTTCTGGACCTCGCCGGAAAAAAGGCTGGCGTCGAAATAGGCCCAGAACCAGGCGACGAAGAACATCACTTCCGAGGCGATGAACATGATCATGCCGTAGCGCAGATGCAGCGACACGACCCGCGTGTGATGGCCCTCATGCGCTTCCTTGATCGTGTCCGACCACCAGGCGAACATGGTGTAGAGGACGATCACGACGCCGATGAAGAACAGCCACGGATTGGCGATGTTGACGCCGAAGATCGGGAAGGTGCCGCCCTTCAGGTACTCCATCAAGGCGACACCGCCAAAGGCCATGACAAGCGCCCCTATCGAGCCCAGGAAAGGCCACGGACTCGGGTCGACGAGATGATAGTCATGCTGTGGTTTTGCGTGCGCGTCTGCCATATCAACCCCCGAGATTTGCTTCGGTATTGGAAATTGTCTTGCTGCTGCCCTGGACCGGTTCCGAGGAGGCGACCGGTTTGGTCTTCTCGACCGGGAACATCGTGTAGGACAGGGTGATCGTCTTCACGTCCTTCAGTTCCGGCACATTGACGATATCGGGATCGACGTAGAACAGGACCGGCATGTCCAGCGCCTCGCCGGGCTTCAGCGACGTATCGGTGAAGCAGAAGCACTCGACCTTGTTGAAATACGGGCCAGCCAGTTCCGGCTGCACGTTGAAGGTGGCGCGGCCGGTGACGGGGCGATCGAACTTGTTGGTCGCCTGATAATGCGCCTGCACGGTCTCGCCGATCTTCATGGTCATCGAACGCTGGACCGGCTGGAACTCCCACGGCACGCCGGCAATATTGGCATCGAAGCGCACTGTGATCTCACGATCAAGCACGCGGCCGGCATACTGCTTCTCGGCACGCTGCGTCTTGCCGCCATAGCCTGTCGCCTGGCAGAACATCTTGTAGAGCGGCACGGCGGCATAGGCCATGCCGATCATGCCGGTGAAGAAGGCAAGGCAGACCGCCGCGACGATGGCGTTGCTGTTTCTGCCGGCCGGCTTTTTGGACACCTCGACGCTCATCACATCGTGCCCAGATTGTGGCCGAACTTGACGATCGTTGCGATGTAGAAAATGACGACCAGCACCGCAAGCGCCACGCCAATGGCAACCGAACGGCTGCGCTGGGCCTTCTTCTGGCGGTCGGTCAAGGTGACCGTTTCGAGCTTTTCCTCAACCATGGTCATACCCCACCCATGGCAAGCGCGCGTTCGACGACGCTGTCGGCCAGGTAGGCAGCGAAGATGGCGAAGAGATAAAGCAAGGAATAGGCAAACAGCGCTTTGGCCGGCTTCATGGCGCGGTCGTCGTCGGCCATGCCGAGCACTTTCCACGCATACCAGACAAAGCCAACGCCCAGCAGCGCGGCAGCCACGCCATAGATCGGCGTGGTGTAACCGAGCAGCCACGGCAGCACGCCGACCGGGGCCAGCACCAGCGCATAGGCGAAGATCTGACGGCGGGTCGACGCCTCACCGGCGACATTGGGCATCATCGGTATGCCGGCGCGCCCATAATCCTCGGACTTGAACAGCGCCAGCGCCCAGAAATGCGGCGGCGTCCACAGGAAGATGATCAAGAACAGGATGATGCTTTCGAGGCTGACCGACCCGGTCACCGCGGCCCAGCCTATGACCGGCGGAATGGCGCCGGCAGCACCGCCAATGACGATGTTCTGCGGCGTCCAGCGCTTCAGCCACATCGTGTAGACGACGGCATAGAAGAAGATGGTGAAGGCCAGCAGGCTCGCCGACAGCCAGTTGACCAGAACGCCGAGCGTCATCACCGACAGTACCGAGAGCACCAGGCCGAAAGTCAGCGCCTCGTGCGGCTGGATACGGCCGGACGGCACCGGACGACTGGCCGTCCTGGTCATCACCGCGTCGATGTCGGCGTCGTACCACATGTTGAGCGCGCCCGAAGCGCCAGCACCGATGGCAATAGCCAGGATGGCGATCACCGCCAGCAGCGGGTTGATGGTCACGGGTGCGGCGACCAGCCCGACAAAGGCCGTGAACACCACCAGCGACATGACGCGCGGCTTCAGCAGGGCGAAGAAATCGCCCGCCGTCGCTTCCGACATGCGGAAGCCCGCTTCGTCAATGCTGGTTTCGTTGACTAGGGCCATGCGTACTCAGTCCATCATTCCGTTGGCCAAAACCGCCGGCGGGCCGGCGGTTTCGTATTCGAGCGGGAGCCGCCTTACTTGATCTTCGGCAGCTGCTCCCACTGGTGGAACGGCGGCGGCGAGGGCAGCTGCCATTCGAGCGTGGTGGCGCCCTCACCCCATGGATTGGCACCGGCGATCCGCTTCTTCTGGAAGGCTTCGAACACGCCGTAGAGGAAGATCGCCACACCGACGGCCGAGATATAGGAGCCGATCGACGACACATAGTTCCAGCCGGCAAACGCGTCCGGATAGTCGATGGTACGGCGCGGCATGCCGGCAAGGCCGAGGAAGTGCTGCGGGAAGAAGATCAGGTTGACGCCGACGAAGGTGACCCAGAAGTGGGTGTTGGCGATGACGGGCGAGTACATGTAGCCGGTCATCTTCGGGAACCAGTAGTACCAGCCGGCGAAGATGGCGAACACCGCGCCCAGCGACAGCACGTAGTGGAAGTGGGCGATGACGAAATAGGTGTCATGCAGCGAGCGGTCGAGGCCGGCATTGGCCAGTTGGACGCCGGTAACGCCACCGATGGTGAACAGGAAGATGAATCCCAGCGCCCACAACATCGGCGTCTTGAACGAGATCGACCCGCCCCACATCGTCGCGATCCAGGAGAAGATCTTCACGCCCGTCGGCACCGCGATGACCATGGTGGCGAAGACGAAGTAGCGCTGCGTGTCGAGCGACAGGCCGGTCGTGTACATGTGGTGAGCCCACACGATGAAGCCGACGGCGCCGATCGCGACCATGGCGTAGGCCATGCCGAGATAGCCGAACACCGGCTTCTTCGAGAAGGTCGAGATGACGTGGCTGATGATGCCGAAGCCCGGCAGGATCAGGATGTAGACTTCCGGGTGACCGAAAAACCAGAACAGGTGCTGGAACAGGATCGGATCGCCGCCACCATCGGGGGCGAAGAAGGTGGTGCCGAAATTGCGATCGGTGAGCAGCATGGTGATGCCGCCGGCCAGAACCGGCAACGACAACAGCAGCAGGAAGGCGGTGACCAGCACCGACCAGGCGAACAGCGGCATCTTGTGCAGCGTCATGCCCGGTGCGCGCATGTTGAAGATGGTGGTGATGAAGTTGATGGCGCCGAGGATCGACGAGGCACCGGCAATGTGGATCGACAGGATCGCCAGATCCATGGCGGGCCCGGGCTGACCCGAGGTCGACAGCGGCGGATAAAGCGTCCAGCCGCCACCAACGCCATAGGCACCGGGGGCGCTCGGCATGAACATCGAGGTGAGCAGCAGGATGAAGGCCGGCGGCAGCAGCCAGAAGGAGATGTTGTTCATGCGCGGGAACGCCATGTCGGGCGCACCGATCATGATCGGCACCATCCAGTTGGCGAAGCCGCCGATCAGCGCCGGCATGACCATGAAGAAGATCATGATCAGCGCATGCGCGGTGGCGAAGGCATTGTACATGCTCTTGCCGCCGTCGACCGCGGCGTCACCGTTCATGCCGTAGACCATCTGCGCCAGACCGCTGAAGATCTGGATGCCGGGCTCCTGCAGCTCCATGCGGATGGCAACCGACAGCGCACCGCCGATGATGCCGGCCATGATCGCGAAGATCAGGTAGAGCGTGCCGATGTCCTTGTGGTTGGTCGAATAAACCCAGCGCACCCAACCGTGATAAGGCTTGTGGTCGTGCCCGTCGTGAGCTGCAGCGTCTGCCATGTTCCGCTCCGTTCCCTAAATCTTGCTAACCCGCGGCATCAATTGCCGGCGGCCGCTACCTTGTTCTGGCCATCGACCTCGGCCATCAGCGTCTTGTTGGCGCCGGGCAGATCGGTCTTGGCCGCGGCCAGCCAGGTCTTGAACTGCGCGTCGGAGACGACACGAATGGCGATCGGCATGAAGGCATGGTCCTTGCCGCAAAGCTGCGAGCATTGACCATAATAGAGGCCTTCCTTCTCCGCCTTGAACCAGGTTTCGTTGGTGCGCCCGGGTACAGCGTCGATCTTGATGCCGAAAGACGGCATGGCAAAGGAATGGATTACGTCGGTCGCGGTGACGAGCACGCGCGTCATCGTGTTGACCGGCACCACCAACTCGTTGTCGACGGCGAGCAGGCGCGGATAGACCTTGCGATCCTCCTTGCCGGCCTTGGCGCGATCGCCATCCTGGAGGATGGCCGAATTGAAGGAGAGCGTGTTGTCGGTCTGGTATTCGTAGTCCCAGTTCCACTGGTTGCCGGTCGCCTTGACGGTCAGCTTGGCTTCTTCCGGTGGGGTGTACTGCGCGGTCAGGAGCTGGAACGAGGGAATGGCGAGGCAGAGCAGGACCACGACCGGGCCGACGGTCCAGATCACCTCTATCAGCGTGTTGTGGCTGGTCTTGGAGGGAACCGGGTTTGCGCTCGCGCGGAATTTCACGATGCAGTAGGCGAGGAGAAGCAGCACCAGAATGGTGATCGGGACGATGAACCACATCGTGTAGTTTCCGAACCACTCGATCTGCCGCATCATGTCGGTCGCCGGCGCCTGGAAGGTCGTCTCCCAAGCCACGGGCTGATCGGCATGGGCGGACGTGCCGGCGAAAAACGCGGTGGCAGCACAAGCACCCAGAAACTTGGCACTGGCTAGAAACCTGGCGTCTGCTAGGAAATTTCTCATCGCCCTCTTCGTCTCCCAGTTCCTCGCGGCTGTGCCAACGAGAATAACGAACAATGCCGGGACGGGAATCCCGACAGTCTCAAGGTGGTTCAAACCATACTCTTTTTCCCTCCGCAAGAAAGGAGCGGAGGAAACTGTGCGGCATTTTTGCGCGCAAGCTGGCATGGCCCTTCCGGGGCAGCGGCCAGGGCCGGGAATCGCGTGTGCTCGGCGAGCCGCCCGCCTCAGCCCGGCGGGGTGTGCGAAGCGTCGTAATTCAGGCGAATTTGGCAGGGAAAAGCGCGGCATCGCCTGTTTCGGGACAGTTCGACCGCGGTCTCGTCCTTTACTTGGCATTGGCGCGGCTTAAAGTGCCGTGATTCGCAATGGAGCCGTCATGAACTCTTGGCTTTCGGGACTGAGGCATACGAGACAGGAGCTTTCGAGAGCACTGGCGAAGGCCGTGTTTCTCGCCGTCTTGTCCGCGGCCGGTCTGTTCGTCACCGGTCAGGCCAATGCCGCCCAGCCGAGCGGCACGGTGCGCTCGACGCATGGCGCATGGTCGATCATCTGCGACACGCCGGCGGGTGCAACCGCCGAACAATGCGTGATGATGCAGAATGTCGTCGCCGAGGATCGTCCGGAGATGGGACTGTCGGTCGTCGTGCTGCGCACCGCCGACAACAAGGCCGAGATCCTGCGCGTGCTGGCGCCGCTCGGCGTGCTTTTGCCGAACGGGCTCGGCCTCAATGTTGACGGCAAGGACATCGGCCGCGCCTATTTCGTGCGCTGCTTCCAGGATGGCTGCTACGCCGAGGTCATCCTCGAAAAGCCGCTGCTCGACACGCTGAAGACCGGAACATCGGCGACGTTCATCGTCTTCCAGACGCCAGAAGAGGGCATCGGCATCCCTGTCGACCTCAAGGGTTTTGCCGACGGCTTTGCCGCCCTACCCTGAGAGCAGGACGCTTGCGAAATAACCGGTTCTGACGCAGAATTCCTGGGGATGCGGGGTTTTGGCGGTGGGGATCATCATGCGCTCGTTTTCGTTGCTTTTATCCGCCGGTCTGATTTTGACCGGCGCGGTTTCCGTTGCGTGGGCAGAAGACGCCGAAATCATCACCGCGCCGGATCCGGCCGCAATTCTCGACATTGCGAAAGGTTACGGCTCGGCCAAGCTGGACAAGGATGACGGTGGCGACCCCATGGTCTCCGGCCGGCTCGAAGGAATGAAATATGTCATCTACTTCTATGGCTGCGAAAACCATGAGAAGTGCAAATCGATCCAGTTTTCCTCGGGCTACACCGACGCCTTCACAGCTGAACAAGCCAATGAGTGGAACAAGAAATTTCGCTGGGTCAAGGCGTTTTCCGGCGACGGATCCAACTTCAAGATGGATATCAGCTTCATCGGCGGCATCACCAAGGCTAACCTTGAAGAAGATTTCTCGAACTGGGATTCGATGACCACCAACATCAAGGACTTCATCAACCAAAAGTGACGCCAGCGGCGTGTCGGCGTGCGCATTTGCCCTGACATCGCGTCGGGGCGATTGTCTCGGCGCGGCTTCGCGCCTACATCGTGGGAAACCAGCTCTCCTCCACGAACGGATGCGCCATGAACAGCCTGATCGGCCAATTCGACATTTCAGACGATCGCATCAAGCAGATCGTCGCCGACACCATCAACGGCGCCGACGACGGCGAACTGTTTCTTGAATACAGCGAGAGCGAGGCGCTGATGTTCGACAATGGCCGGCTGAAGACCGCCAATTTCAACACCGACCAGGGTTTTGGCCTGCGTGCGGTCGCGGGTGAAGCCAGCGGCTACGCCCATTCGAGCGACCTGTCCGAGGCCTCGCTGCTGCGCGCGGCCGCTGCCGTCTCGACCGTCAAGGGCGGCTATTCCGGTACGCTTGCCGCCGCGCCCGCCCGCACCAACCGCCATCTCTACGGCGACGAGAACCCGATCCCCTCGCCCTCCTTCGAGGCCAAGGCAAAGCTGCTGCAGGAAATCGACGCCTGGCTGCGCGCCGAGGATCCGCACGTACGCCAGGTGACGGCCTCGCTCGCCGCCTCCTGGCAGCATGTCGAGATCGTGCGCGCCGACGGCCAGATGGTGCGCGATATCAGGCCGCTTGTCCGCATCAACGTCTCGGTCGTGGTCGGCGATGGCGACCGCCAGGAAAGCGGCTCCTATGGCATGGGGGGACGAAAGGCGTTTGGCGAGTTCCTGATCGAGGACAGCTGGAAGCACGCCGCCAAGGAGGCGCTGCGGCAGGCGCTGGTCAACCTCGAAGCCATTCCGGCACCGGCAGGCACCTTCGACATCGTGCTGTCAAGCGGCTGGCCAGGTGTGATGCTGCACGAAGCCGTCGGGCACGGGCTGGAAGGCGATTTCAATCGCAAGAAGACCTCGGCCTTCGCCGGCCTGCTGGGCCAGCAGGTCGCCGCCAAGGGCGTCACCGTCGTCGACGACGGCACCATCCCCGAGCGGCGCGGCTCGCTCACCGTCGACGATGAAGGCACGCCATCGGCCCGCAACGTGCTGATCGAGGACGGCAAACTGGTCGGCTACATGCAGGACCGGCAGAATGCCCGGCTGATGGGCATGAAAGCCACCGGCAACGGCCGGCGCGAAGGTTACGCGCACCAGCCCATGCCGCGCATGACCAACACCTACATGACTTCAGGCGACATGGAGCCGGACGAGATCATCGCTTCGGTCAAGAACGGCATCTACGCCGTCTCCTTCGGCGGCGGCCAGGTCGACATCACGTCGGGCAAATTCGTATTCGGCTGCACCGAGGCCTACATGATCGAGAACGGCAAGGTGACGCAGCCGATCAAGGGCGCGATGCTGATCGGCAATGGGCCGGATGCCATGCACCGCGTCTCGATGGTCGGCAACGACATGAAGCTCGACAACGGCATCGGCATGTGCGGCAAGGCCGGACAGGGCGTGCCGGTCGGCGTCGGCCAGCCGCATCTGAGGATGAACCAGATGACGGTCGGCGGCACACGGGTTTGATGCCTTGGGATCGTTCCGGTAGCGTCGCCTCCCAAATGATGTTTCCGGGGGGCAAGCGACCATGTCCAGATCCAAGATCGTCATTCCGCGACCCCGATGGTGTCTGGGCGAAATTCAACCTTGAAGACGTTGCGACGCCCGAAGGTTTTGCCCGCGACCCCGCCAAGGTGCAGGATTTCTACAATATGCGCCGGCGACAGATCATGGGTGCGGCTTCAAAGGCAACCAGGCTCATATTTTCCCGAAATTGCCACCAGCCTCCCCGCTGGGGCAGGCTGGCAGCGAACCTCGGCCGCGACGGCGGTCGATCAAGTGGGTTTGCCGCCGTTCTTCTTGCAATCGGCCCGGAATTTCGCGCGCGCCTTGCCGTGCAGCTTCTTGGCATCGGCAAGGGCTGAACATTGCTTGGAAATCGCGGTTTTCTCCGGCGTCATGGCGGTCGCCGGCGCCTTCTTCACGGGGGCGACCGTGGTGGCGGCCGGCGCAGTGGTCGTCGTGGCTGCTGTTGCCGTCGCAGCCGCGGCGGCTCCCGTCGCAATGAATCCGGCCACGGCGATAGACGTCAGAACGCTTGCAATCCTCATTATGGTTACTCCCTTGAGGCCCCCCGGCACTGACTGGGTATCAGCGAGCCGGGGCGCCGCGCAATCTCAGCTGTGGTCAACCACGCAGTTGTGATCTGATCGCGGGTCGCCGCAGCGGGCCGGCCATGTTTTGCCCCCGGCTCTGCACAGCCGCCTCACCTCACACAACGCCACCGGCGATGCGTTTCAAGTCCTGCGCATGCCCCGACCGAAGCCAGGCCACCCAGGCGACATGTGCTACTTCTTGCAAGCGGGCTCATTGGGGTGCCCGCAAGACGGCTTCTTGACGGCCGGCGGCTGCGGCGGCCTTGGCTGCGCTTGCGGCTGCCGGTGCACCTGCTGGATCTGTTGCTTCGGCTGGGCGTGGAACTCCTGCCTCTGCGGCTTGGGCTGACCCAGCACCTTCAACTGCTGATTGCCATTATTGACCTTGAATTTCTGCTGGACATTATCGCCACCGTTTCCGTTGGCAGGTGGCTTGTGGAATTTGGGACCGTTACCATTGCCCTGAGCCCCACTGCGTTGCCCATTGGCCTGGCCGTTCGTCTGGCCACCGCCCTGATTGTGAAGCTTCTTGAACTTGCCATTGGGCGGATTCTGGCCTGAATTCTGGCCGTTGAGCACCGATGCGTTGTTCGCCGCAGGCGCACCGTTGGCGCCAGGGATCTTGCGGAGCTTCTTGCCAGTTTTGCCGGTACCGTTCTGGCCCTGCCCATTGCCTTGGCCATTGGCCCCGTTTTGCCCATTCACCACCGGGTTGCCGGTCACGGCGTTTCCACCTGCGGTGCCCTGTTTGTTTAACAGCTTCCTGGACTTGTTGTTGGGCAGGTTCGGGTTGTTGGGCAGGTTCTGTCCATTCAGCACCGGCTTGCCATTGACGAGCGGCAGCGTCTTACCGTCGGCGCCGGGCAAGGCATGACCTGTCAGCTTGTCGGCAGGCAATGTCTTCGACAGCGGCGTGGCACCTCCGGGCTGCTGGCCATCCTGCCGGGGCTTCAGCGGCAGGCCGCCGGCGTTCTGCTTGGACAGCACGGTTTCCTTTTTATGTAGGAAAGCCGGCAGCGCCACCTTGGCCGCCAGCGCGGCTGCACCCAGGCCCACGGCGCCGGCGGTCAGCTTCTGGCCCGTGGTGAGGCCGCCGCCCTGGTTGTTGTTCTCGTTGATCGTCGTGTTGTTGATGATCGTGGTGTTGTGGATGTTGTTGAAGATGACATTGTCCGGCGGTGGGAAGATGTCATGCGGCGGGTTGACCCACGCCGGCACGGGCACAAAGACCGGCGTCGGCAGAAGGAAGATTCCGACTGGCGGCGGCGGTGGCGGCAGTTCGATGAAGTCGCGCGGCCGCGGCGGCAGGAAAATCACCGTCACGGGCGGCGGCGGATCGAAATCGAAATCGGGGTCGTCGAAATAGAGTACGGGACGGTCGACGTAGACGATTTCCTCCTCCGGCGGCGGCGGCACGTCATAGGCGTAAACGGTGAAATCCTCCGGGGGCTCCAGGGCCGCATCGAAATGCTCAAGCCGGCGACGGGCATCCCAGGCATGCGGGCCATGCGGGTAGCGCCGGAGATATGACCAGTAGGCTTCCGGCGTGTCCCGCAGCCAGGTTTCGCGCCAAGTGATCGCCTCGCGCCGCGCAGCGATGATGGCGCGCACGCGCTTGGCCATCGGATCGTGCGGATAGGCGCCGACGAAATCCTCATAACCGCGCAGCGTGTCGCGATCGAGCGCCGCTACATAAGCGTCGTGGGCATCGAAGTCGCGGATTTCCCTGGTCCGGTTGGCTTGGGATTCGGCCTCCGAAACTTTCGGCGCGGGCGCGTCCGGGGCACGATCGAAGAACACGAAGGGCGCGCTGATCTTCGAGGTGTTCCAAGGCACTTCGGCCCCTTGCGTCACTTCGTTGACGCGCAGGCGCGTGCGGTCGAACACATCGTCGAGCGACAGGCCGCCGTCGCGCATCATCTCGGCCAGCGCCTGGGCATAGGCGCCGTACGGTCCCTTGCCTTCCGGCGCGACGGTTCCCGGCGCGGCGTTGAAGGCGATCAGCATGTTCGGGTCGGGATCGACCAGCGCGAGACCGCCCGCCAGCGGCTGGTTCGTTTGCGGGAATGCATTCGGTCGCGCCGCGTCGAGCACGACGATGTTGACCTTCGTCGGCAGTCCAGCCAGCGACTTGGTGAGGTCGGAGAGCCGCATCGCCTGGAGCGGGACGTCGGCTGGATTGGTGATCTGGGCATCGACCGGCAGGAAGTAGTTCTCGCCTTCGAACTGCACACCTTGGCCGGCGAGGTAGACGAAGACGACCGCGTCGGGTCCGGCAGCGGAGACCTTGCCGAGGAAGTCGCGCAGCGCGCCGCGCAGCGACTCCTGATCCACATCACGGGCGCCGACCACATCAAAACCAGCAGCCTGCAAGGTCTGCGCGATCAGTCCGGCGTCGTTGGCGGGTGTCACCAGCGCGCCGGACGGATAGGCAGCGTTGCCAATGACGAAAGCGAGGCGTTTTTGCTGTTGCGCGAGCGCGCCCGTCGCGGAGGCGGCGACGACGAGCAAGAGGACGAATAAACTGAGGAATTTCTGGAGCATCCGCATTTCAGGCCACCATGGGTAAAGAGCCGACGCTGTCGGGACCCTTCCCCTCCTCCAGCGATCTGGACTAGACGGACGCAAAGAGGCGGCTTTGCGGCGCGATCTCGGCAGGTTGGGATCGAGTATAGCCTAACCGGCTATTTCAAGGAAAAGTGATCGCTTTCTGTCCGCGCAGCAGTCGAACCGAGATCCGCCTATCGGCGTTTCCTGGGCTTTTCCAGCAGAGCGACGGCTTCGACATGGGGCGACCACAGGAACTGGTCGATCGGCGTCACGCTTTTCAATGTGTACCCGCCATCGATGAGGATGCGCAGGTCGCGAGCCAGCGTCACCGGATTGCAGGACACTGCGGCAACGAACGGAACATCCGAGCGGGCGATCTGCTTCGACTGGTCCTCGGCACCGGCGCGCGGCGGATCGAAGACTAGTCCGTCAAAGGCGTTCAACTCCTTGAACGTCAGCGGCCGGCGGAACAGGTCGCGGCGTTCGCCCGTCACTCGCTTCAGGCCGGTTGCGAAGCGTGACCCCTTGTCCAGCGCCGAAAGTGCCGCCGCATCGCCTTCCACAGCGTGCACTTCCGACTTCGCGGCCAGCCGCAAGGCAAAGCTGCCGCAGCCGGCGAAGAGATCGGCGACCTTCTTGGCGCGCTTCAGATGGCCGGCGACGATCTCGGCCATGGTCTGTTCGGCGGCCTCGGTCGCCTGCAGGAAGGCACCCGGCGGCACGGCGACCGCGACGCTGCCGAACATCACCACAGGCTTCCTCGGTTCGATGACGATCTCGTCGTCGATGGACAGCCTGGCAAATCCCTGCGCAAGGACAAAATTGGAGGCGATGCGGCGTTGATGTTCGCCGAGCTTGCCGGATTCATGCACCGCGACGTCGAGGCCGGAACCGGTCACCGTGACCGCCATCCGGAACGATTTGGTGGTGGCGCATATCAAGTCGGCGAGCGCCCGCAACCGGTCGAGTGCGGCGACGATCTCGGGCAGCGAGATCGGGCATTCGGATATGGAAATGATTTCCGGCGACAGATGGCGATTGAAGCCGAGCAGCATGCCCGTATCGCTGCGCCGGGCGGCGAGCACGACACGGCGGCGCGTGTGCGGTGCGCAGGCGATCAGCGCATCGATCTCGCAATCGAAGCCCTTCAGGGCGTGCACCACCTTCTCGCGCTTCCACTGGCGATAGGCCTCGGCCTCGAAGTGTTGCAGGGCGCAGCCGCCGCATTCGGTAAAATGGCGGCAGGCGGGTTCGATGCGCAGCGGCGAGGCCTCCAGCACGGCCATCAACGCGGCGCGGTCCCTTTCGCGCGCGGCGGTGACGGTCTCGCCCGGCAGCGTGAAGGGGATGAACAGATCGCCGCTTTCGGTCTCGGCAATGCCATCGCCCTGGGCGCCCAGCTTTTTAATGGTGAAGCGCGTACTCATCGATCCTTGATCCCACCGAGCAGGAATTCGCGATTGCCGTCGCCGCCTTCGATCGGCGACAGATGCAGGCCGAGCGAGCGCCAGCCGGGAACGGCATCAAGCCAATCCTGCAGCAGGCCGGCGACACGGGCGGCGTCGAAGGGGTCTTTCAGCAGACCGCCCTTGCCGATCGCCTCGCGACCCGCCTCGAATTGCGGCTTCACCAGCAAGATCGCGGCGGCACCAGGCTTCGCAATGGCAAGCGCCGGCGGCAACGCCAGTTTCAGCGAAATGAAGCTGACATCGGAAACGATGAAATCCGGAACACGGCCGGCAAGATCCGCGGCAGTGAGATCGCGGGCGTTCAAGCCCTCGACGACCGTCACGCGCGGGTCCTTGCCGACATCGGCATGCATCTGGCCGTGTCCGACATCGATTGCCGTAACATGGGACGCACCGCGTTCGAGCAGCACCTGGGTGAACCCGCCGGTCGAGGCGCCGATGTCGAGCGCTTCGCGGCCGGCCGGATCGAGGCTGAAATGGTCGAGCCCGCCGATCAGCTTCAGCGCCGCGCGCGAAACATAGCCCTGCGCCCGATCATCGATTGTAACAAGGCATTGCGGCGAAACGTTCTGACCGGGTTTGCGGGCCATGACGCCATCAACCGTCACCGTGCCACGCTCGACGGCGTCGCGGGCACGCGAGCGGCTGGCAAACAGCCCGCGCTGGACGAGCAGGTCGTCGAGCCGCTGGCGGGTGCTGGCTGGCAAAGGCGAGTTCATCGGCCTTCATGGCGAAAGCCGGCAGCGAAGGCAAGGACATTGGGCGCAACCAGAAAAAAGCGGCTAACGCATCGAGCCGCGTAGCGGCTTGCGTGCGCGGTACCAGGTCCGGCAAAATGGTATCAAGCAGAGCCCTCTGTCGTCGAAACCCGGGGGAGAAGGAATGCTGACGGGAACCTGCCACTGCGGTGCAACCCACTGGACCCTGGAGGACGATCCTGGGCCGATCACAGCTTGCAACTGCACGCTTTGCCGGCGCTATGGCACGCTCTGGGCCTATGACTATGTCAACGAACGCATTCGCGTTTCGGGACCGATGGCCAGCTATACGCGCGCCGGGAAGAGCGATCCCTCGCTGGAAATCCTGTTCTGCCCGACCTGCGCTTGCGTGCTGGCTTGGCGCGGCTTGCGCGCCGGCGCCTCGGGTCGAACACGCATCGCCGTCAATGTACGGCTGGCCCCGCCGGAGGCCGTCGCCGATCTGCCGATCGACCACTTCGACGGTCTCGACACTTACGACGATCTGCCGCGCGATGGCCGCTGCGTTCGCGATATGTGGTTTTAGAAAATGTTGCGCGACACCTGGCGCTCGACGGCAGGAGACAAGCCGTCGTGCCGATCCGCTGAAGCTTGCTTATTTGGAGGCTCAGCCGCAACCGCGGACGCAGGCACGGGATCGGGCAGGACGACGAGCTGCGGCACCTGCTTGTAGGAAAAGCCGCCCCTGATATCGCCCATCTTGCCGGCGACGATGCCCACCGCCGCTTTTTCGAGATTGCGGTCGTAACGCGTCTCGGCGGCGGATGCTGCGATGGTGGCTAAAAGCGCCACGCCACACAGATGCGTTCTCATTGTTGTTGTCTCCCTGCCTGATCACCATCTAGCAGGGTGCCGTTGAAAAACGACCAAGGGACACGGTAAGCAAAACGCCAAACGACAGTGTTAACAATGCGTTACGAAATCAACCCGGCAAACTGATTCAAGCGCTTGAGGTTTTGAGTCAAGCGCGCTGGGCGCGGGCCGTATGACCGAGCGCGGTGAAAACGGTGCGTATGATGCCGGCGGCGTCGAGGCCGGCATCGGCATACATCTTTTCGGGCTTGGCGTGGTCAGCGAACACATCGGGCAGCACCAGCGGGCGCACCTTCAGGCCGCTTTCCAGCAGTCCTTCATGGGCAAGGAACTGCAGCACGTGGCTGGCGAAGCCGCCGATGGCCCCCTCCTCCACCGTCACCAGAACCTCGTGCGAGCGGGCCAGCCGCCGGATCAGATCCTGGTCGAGCGGCTTGGCGTAGCGGGCATCGGCAACGGTGGTGGAAAGCCCGGCCGCGCCAAGTTCCTCGGCGGCAGCAAGGCAATCTTGCAGCCGCGTGCCGAAGGACAATAGCGCCACCTTTGTGCCTTCCCTGACGATGCGGCCCTTGCCGATTTCGAGGACTGAGCCGCGTTCCGGCATGTCGACGCCGACGCCGTTGCCGCGCGGATAGCGGAAGGCGATCGGGCCGTCATCGTAGCTTGCGGCCGTGCGCACCATGTGGCGCAGCTCCGCCTCATCCGCCGCCGCCATCACGACAAAGCCAGGCAGGCTTGCCAGGAAGGTGGTGTCAAAAGCGCCACAATGGGTGGCGCCATCGGCGCCGACGAAGCCGGCGCGGTCGATCGGGAAACGCACCGGCAATTTCTGGATCGCGACGTCATGGACGACCTGGTCGTAGGCGCGCTGCAGGAAGGTCGAATAGATCGCCGCGAACGGCTTGTAGCCTTCCGTCGCCAGGCCGGCGGCGAAGGTCACCGCGTGCTGTTCGGCGATGCCGACATCGAAGGTTCTTGACGGGAACACTTCGCCGAACAGATCAAGCCCGGTGCCACTCGGCATGGCGGCGGTGACGGCGACGATGCGGTCGTCCTCGCGGGCCTCCTGGATCAGGCTTTCGGCGAACACCTTGGTGTAGGCCGGAGCGTTGGCCGGCGCCTTGGCCTGCGCGCCGGTGATAACGTCAAACTTGTTGACGCCGTGATATTTGTCGGCGGCGGCTTCCGCCGGCGCGTAGCCCTTGCCCTTCTGGGTGACGACATGGATCAGCACCGGGCCTTCGCCATTGTCGCGGACGTTTTTGAGCACCGGGATCAGATGTTCGAGATTGTGCCCGTCGATCGGGCCGATGTGGTAGAAACCAAGTTCTTCGAACAAGGTGCCGCCGGTAACATAGCCGCGTGCATGCTCGACCGCCCTTGTGATCGCGCGATCGGCGCGCTTACCAAGGTAAGAGGTCAGCTTCTTGCCGAAATCGCGCAGGCCGGCATAGGCCTTGCCCGAGGCCAGACGCGCCAGATAGGCGCTCATGGCGCCGGTCGGCGGCGCGATCGACATGTCGTTGTCGTTGAGGATGACGATCAGGCGGGCGTCGAGCGCGCCGGCATTGTTCATTGCCTCATAGGCCATGCCGGCCGACATGGCCCCGTCGCCGATGACGGCAATCACATTGTTGCGGCCGCCGGCGAGGTCGCGCGCGGCCGCCATGCCGAGGCCGGCCGATATCGATGTCGAGGAGTGCGCCGCGCCGAAGGGATCGTATTCGCTCTCGGCGCGGCGGGTGAAGCCTGACAGGCCGCCTTCCTGGCGCAGTGTGCGGATGCGGTCGCGGCGACCGGTCAGGATCTTGTGGGGATAGGCCTGGTGGCCGACATCCCAGATCAGCCGGTCATCCGGGGTGTTGAACACATAGTGCAGCGCCACCGTCAGCTCGACCACGCCGAGGCCGGCGCCGAGATGGCCGCCGGTCCGGGACACCGCGTCGACCAGTTCGAGGCGCAACTCGGACGCAAGTTGCGGCAGCGCGCTCTCGTCGAGCGCGCGCAAATCCGCAGGAATGCGGACCTTGTCGAGAAGCGGCGTATGCGGCGTTGCGTTCACGGGTGCTCAGGCTTTCTGTTCAACGGCGGGATAGGCCGCCGGCCGGCGAAAGTAAATGCGTGTCGGTGACGCGGGCCTGCTCCCAAAAGCACAGCGCGTCGAAACAGCTTATGCCCGCGCTTTCAAGTTCTTGTTTGCCTGCATGTCGTGGTCCCGAAACCGGGCGCCTTTTGGGCGATATTCATTAGTTTTCCGGCAGGGGGATGAACTCTTCCTCATCCCCAGGAACGATATCGAAGCGGCCCGTCTTCCATTCCTGCTTGGCTTGTTCGATGCGTTCCTTCGACGAGGAGACGAAATTCCACCAGATGTAGCGCTGCGAGCCGAGCGAGGCGCCGCCGAACAGCATGAAATGCGCGCCGGTTTGCGACGATACGACGATCTCGTCACCGGGCCGAAACACCAGCAGCCGTTCAACCGGAAAGATGTCGCCGGAAATCACAACTTCGCCTTCCAGCGTGTAGATGGCGCGCTCTTCCGCATCGGCCGGAATTTTCACGCTGGCGCCGGGCGCCAGTCTGAGGTCGACATAGAGTGTCTCGGAATCGGCCCTCACCGGCGAGCGCAGTCCCTGGAAGTCGCCGATAACGACGCGGCCGCGGACGCCTTCGGCATCGATCTCGGGCACCCGCAAGGCAGCGGTGTTCTCGAACACCGGCGCCACCTCTTCCTTGCCATCGGGCAAGGCCAGCCATGTCTGCAGGCCAGAGATCGACATCGGCGCACCGCGCAGTTCCTCGGGCGTGCGCTCGGAATGGACGATGCCGCGGCCGGCGGTCATCAGATTCACGTCGCCGGGCTGGATCACCATTTCGGTGCCCAGCGAATCGCGATGCCGGATCTTGCCGTCGAACAGATAGGTGACCGTCGACAGGCCGATATGCGGATGCGGACGGACATCGAGCGCCTGGCCGGCGCGCAGGATCGCCGGACCCATGCGATCGAAGAAGATGAACGGCCCGACCAGCCGCCTCTTGGCGGTCGGCAAGGCCCGGCGCACCTGAAAACCGCCAATGTCCTTGGCGTTCGGGATCACCATCAGCTCGATCTGGTCGCTGGCGAAGGCATCGCCGGCTTCAGGGTCTTTGCCCGGGAAAAAGCTCATGAACTCTCCTTATCAGCGGTCGTGGACCACTCTGGGCGCATCAGGCAAACCGGATCGCCGCCTTTGCCCGCAGCTTGGCCGCCACCTCTTCGCGATTGCGCGGATGCTGATGGGTTTCGAGCGAATCGAGCAGCTCACGCGCCGATGCCGCGATGGCTTCGACCGCGTGGTCGAACGCGTGCTGGTTCTGCTTCGACGGCCGCGTCGTTCCGCTCAGCTTGCGGACGAACTGGAGTGCGGCGTCGCGGACTTCGTCATTGGTTGCCGGCGGATCAAAATTGAACAGGGTCTTGATGTTTCTGCACATCGCTTCCGTATCTCCTCTTGTCCTGGAGCCGTTTCAATCGGGCGAGCTTAACCCTCAACCATGATCGTGTCCAAAAACCGGTAAGGCAAGACCGTCATTCGCGACCGTGACTCAGTCAGCGTCGAGCGGCTCGGTTCCGACCGGCTTGCCGTCGCGCGACAGCCTGATCTTCTCGACCTTGTCCTCGGCGGCCTTCAGCAGCCGGTCGCAATGCGCCTTCAGCGCCTCGCCGCGCTCATAGATCTTGATCGACTGGTCGAGCGCCACGTCGCCACGCTCCAGATCATCGACGATCTTCTCCAGCGCGTCGAGTGCCTGCTCGAAGCTCATCGCCTTGACGTCTTCGTTGGTCTCAGCAGCCATCGTTTATCCTTTCATCAGTCGGCCGACATGGGCGGCGACCGAAAATGCCAGTCCCTGCAGATCGTAGCCGCCCTCGAGCAGGCTGACGAGCCTGTTGCCGCTGTGGCGGGCCGCACGCTGCATCAGCTGGCCCGTCGCCCAGTCGAAATCGTCTTCGGTCAGGTTGATTTCGGCCAGCGGGTCGCGGTGATGCGCGTCGAAGCCGGCCGAAATGATAATCAGATCGGGCGCGAAATTGTCGAGCGCCGGCAGCACGCGCGACAGGAAGGCATCACGAAACACATCGCTGCCGGTCTGCGGCGCTAAGGGCGCGTTGACGATGTTGCCGGCGCCAGTCTCGCTCTTCGCGCCGGTGCCGGGATAGAGCGGCATCTGGTGCGTCGAACAATAGAGCACCGACGGATCGTCCCAGAAAATATCCTGCGTGCCGTTGCCATGGTGCACGTCCCAATCGACAACCGCGACGCGCTCGACGCCATGCTTCTTCTGCGCATAGCGCGCCGCAATCGCCGCCGTGTTGAAGAAGCAGAAGCCCATCGCCGTCGTTTTTTCGGCATGGTGTCCAGGCGGCCGCGCGGCAACGAAGACATTGTCGGCACGGCCTGAAAAAACATCATCGACGGCGGCGTTGGCGGCACCGATCGCGGTGATCACCGCTTGCCAGCTCTTCGGGCTGGCGGTGGTGTCGGCATCGACGCGGGCAAGGCCCTCTTCGGGAATGGCAGCGCGGATGCGGGCGACGAAATCGGCGGGATGGGCGTAGAGGATCGTGGCCTCGTCGCCCTCCGGCGCCTTGACGCGGTCAAGCGCGGCGAAGGCCTCGTCGTCGAGCACGCGCTCAATGGCGCGCAAGCGGTCCGGCCGCTCGGGGTGACCGGGCGGTGTGATGTGCTCAAGAAAGATCGGGTGGGTGTAAAGACGGGTTGTCATGCTCCCTATCTAGTGCCCCGGCGCCACGATGGCCATGCGTTGCCGCTTGATGGCTGGGGAAAATCATGCCTGCGTCCATTGGCGTCGCTGCGGGGATTGGCGCTGCCGGCGCTTCGGCGTAAGGTCGCGGCCACTGCCTGGTGCCCGCCGCAAGCGGGAGAATCGGGAACACGGTTGAACTCCGTGGCGTGCCCAACGCTGTGAGGGGGACCGCGCCGGTAAATGCCACTGTCGATGACGGGAAGGCACCGGACGCGGGTTGATCCCAAGCCAGAAGACCGGCCTGGCAGGCATCGTCATCCGCATGGTCAGGCGGCGGACATGGACTGCAATCGCAAGGGGACAAGCGATGCCGGATTCTATGACCGCTCCTGTGGGCGACGGATTTGACCAGATGGCGCGCGACGCGGTCTACCGCGCCATGTTCACGCGGCGCGATGTCCGCAGCCATTTCCTCCCCACCGCACTCGATGATGAGGTGCTGGCGCGGCTGCTGCTTGCCGCCCATCACGCGCCGTCTGTCGGTTTCATGCAGCCGTGGAATTTCATTGTCATCCGCGATGCCGCGCGACGGGCGGAGGTGCGCGACCTGTTCCTGGCCGCGCGAGAACAGGAACTGCCTGAAATCGAAGAAGACAAACAGGCGCTCTACCGCAAGCTCAAGCTCGAAGGCATCTGCGAAAGCGCGCTCAACATCTGCATCACCTGCGACCGCCGGCGCTCGCAGGGTTCGCCGCTGGGACGCTGGCACAATCCGGAGATGGATCTCTACAGCACGGTCTGCGCGGTGCAGAATTTCTGGCTGGCCGCGCGTGCCGAAGGCGTCGGTGTCGGCTGGGTCAGCATCATCGAGCCGCAAGCGCTGAAAGGCCTGCTGTCGATTCCCGAGCACGTGACGCCGATCGCCTATCTCTGCGTCGGCCATGTTTCCGAGTTCGCACCGAAACCGGACCTCGAAACGCATGGCTGGGGCCGACGCCTGCCGCTGCCCGAACTGATCATGAGCGAGACGTTTTGCGGGCAAGGCGAGGCGCAGCTCAAGTCAGCCGTGGCGGACCTCAACATCGCTGCCATTGCGCCGGCGCAGCCCGCCGATCAGCGCGTCGCGCCAGCCGGACCCCAGCGCGAGCCGCCGAACGAGGCCAGCGCCTTGTCCTTCAACTCCCTGAACTTCGACGACGCCTCGGCCAATCGGGCGTCCCAGGCCGGATCGGGCACCTGGCCGGCGATGGTCTTGAAATAGACCTGCATCAGGCAAGCGATGGCGAAGGGTTCGATGAAGGCCGCCTTGAAGGCCCAGGCGAAGACGATGGCGAGCACGAAGGCCCAGCCAGCCAGCTGCCCGGGCATCATGAACAAAATGGCGGCGGCAGGGGCCAGCATCAGCAGGAAGATGACGAAAGAGACGCCCCACATGATGACTGCCAGCCAGACGGCGTTCTTGACCATGATCTTGCCGTTCTGGGCGTAGAGCACAACGGCTTGCCGCGCCGTCTCGAAGGGCGAGGACGAATTGATGCGGATGTTGTAGCCGAGAATGATCTCGTCGACATAGGTCAGCGACAGGCGGATCACCGTGTTGAGGAACGAGACCAGACCACTCAGGCCCGGGATCGGCAGGAAGGCGGCGATGCCGCCGAGCAGGCCGGTGATGGCACGGATGGCGCCCTTGACCAGCTGGTCGACGACAAAAAGGATGTTGGCCTCGGCAAAACGCTCGGTGACGACCTGCTTTGCATAGGCGATCTGGTTCTGGCCATCAGGAACATCCCGGCCATCGATCAGATGGACCATGACGGCGATATGGCCGGCCTTGACAACGTAGAGGATGTATTCGCGGATCCAGTAGACGGCGATCGAAACGATGCCGAAACCGACCACGCCACCCCACAGGGCAAAAGACATAGGCCCGTCGGGATCGGTGGAGATATGGCCGACGCCATAGCCGACGGAGGCGCCGGTGCCGGTTGCCACGATGTAGGCCAGCGTGATGCCGAAATAGATGATCATGCGAAAGACAATGAAAGGCCAGGTCCTGATCATGATGGACACCGACCGGCCGATCTCGAAATCCCACATGGCCCGAATCTCCCCTCAGAGATGGCTGCGGAGGATGCGCTCACCCCAAAGATTGTCAATCGGGGGTGGCCAGCGAGGCGCCGAACGGGGATTTTAGTTCTGTTATGAACCTGGTTTCCTGAGCAGCCCCTCCAGCAATTGCTTGAACGCCGCCACCACCTTCTTCGACGTCGCTTCGGGGTCGTTCGAATTGGCGATCCGCTGCGCCGCCTGGCTGCTGGCGCCATTGATCAACCGTGCGGCAGTCTCGGGGTCGACGCTGGGGACGACCACCCCTTCCTCTTGCAGCGCGATCAGATGATCGGTCATTGAACCGACGCAGGCATTGGCATTCGACCATTGTGCCGGATCTCCAAGAACGGCCGGACCGTCGCGGAACATGATGCGCTGGATTTCCGGCTCCAGCGCCATTTCGATATAGGTCGTGCATTCGTCGACGAAATGCTGCCAGCGAGTCGGCGCTTTCGACGCGACCTCATTCACCCGGGCCGCCATCTCGCCATCGATTTCTGCGATAACCGCCTCCAGCAGCCCCTTCTTGTCGCCAAAATGGTGATAGAGCGCGCCGCGAGTCAGTCCGGCGGATGCGGTGAAATCATCCATCGACGCTTCGGCATAGCCTGTCGTGCCAAAGGCCTGGCGGGCCGCGGCGATCAGCTTGGCGCGCGTCTCGGCGATCATCTCTTTGCGGGGTCTGTGCATTCTGTCTGGCCTTATCCACATACGTTCCGTATGCCAATTGACATACCTCGCGTATGGTCTACCTAATTCTCATACGCTCCGTATGTAATTGGCAGATCGCCTTTTGTCGAGGAACCCCATGCAAAACCCCTATGCTGAAATCTTTCGTGCTCCTGGCGCCAAGGGCTTCGCGGCCGCCGGCTTCATCGCGCGCCTGCCGATCGCCATGGCGCCGATCGGTATTGTGGCCATGCTGTCGCAGACGCGCGGCGAATACTGGCTGGCAGGTGCGGTCTCGGCGACTTTCGCTCTCGGCAACGCATTCGTTTCGCCGCAAACGTCGAGGCTGGTGGATCGCCTTGGCCAGACGCGGGTTGCGGTCCCCACGACCCTCATCACATTTATCGCCTTTGCGGTGCTGATTATTGCGGCCAATCAGGACTGGCCGGTATGGACGCTGTTCGTGTCGGCGCTAGCGGCAGCCGCCATGCCCAGCATGCCGGCAATGGTTCGCGCGCGCTGGACCGAGCTTTTTCGCGGACGTCCGCAAATGAACACTGCATTCGCCTTCGAGTCAGTCGCGGACGAGCTGGTCTATATTCTCGGCGCATCGCTTTCGGTAGGACTAAGCGCCGCGCTGTTTCCGGAAGCCGGCGTCCTGGCAAGCACGCTGTTTCTTGCCATTGGCTGGGCCGCGTTCATCCTGCAGCGTTCAACCGAACCACAAGTGCGGCCGGTTGGTCATGACTCCAGCGGCTCGGCCATCCGTCTGCGGCCAGTGCAGATCATCACCTTCGCCATAATCTTCGTTGGCGCGACTTTCGCGACGACGGAGGTCAGCACGATAGCGCTCACCAAGGAGCTCGGCCAGCCCGGTGCCGCCAGCCTCGTTATCGGCGTCTATGCAGTGGGATCGTTCGCGCTCGGCATCGTGGTCGGCGCGCTCAACCTGAGGGCACCACTGCAGCGGCAACTCGCCATTGCCGTCGCCGTCCTGGCGTTCAGCACATTGCTGCCGCTCACGGCTGGCTCAGTGCCGCTGCTGGCCCTGACCGTGTTCCTTAGCGGCGTGGCGATCTCGCCGACCTTCATCACCGCTTTCGGGCTGATCGAGCGGCATGTGCCGGAAGCGATGCTAACCGAGGGCATTACCTGGGTGACAACAGGGATCGGCATCGGCATGGCGCTGGGCGCGTTCGTCGCCGGCGCGGTGGTGGATGCGTTCGGCGCCCAGAGCGGGTTCTGGGTCTCCGTTGCATCGGGCACGATTGCGCTGGCCACCGTGCTGCTTGGACAGCGCAGCCTTGCCACCCACAGGTGCGAGCTGAATGGATGCGAAGCTGCCGCGGCTCCCGCCGAGTGACGGCCAGGACATGTTGAGATTCAGGTCAGGCCGCGCCAAAAATGATGGATTTCGAGAACCGGAGCGCAGCGGACTTTCCGGTCCGTGAGCACCGGGAGAAAGCCGTCATTTGCAGGCCGGCCTCACCTGAATATCGACATATCCTAGAGAATCTCGGTCTTGGCGATGTGGATGCCAAAGCCTTCGAGGCCGACATAGTGGCGCTCGCGTGAGGCAATCAGGTTGATCGAGGAAATGCCGAGATCCTTCAGGATCTGTGCGCCGAGCCCGATCTCGCGCCATTCGTTCTCGCGCCGGCGAGCCTCTTCATGATCCTCGCGGTCGCCGCTCAGCGGGCGCTTGCGCTCCTGATGTGCGACACCGACCGAACCCTCTCTGAGATAGACGATGACGCCGCGCTTGCGCTCGCCCATCGCCTTCATGATGGCGTCGAGCCTATGGCTGGTGCCGAAGACGTCTGTCACCACATCCTCGGAATGCAGGCGCACCGGCACGTCCTCACCGTCGCGAATATCGCCGAAGACGACCGCGACGTGATGCATCGTGTCCCAGGGCAGCGTGTAGGTGAAGACCTGCGCCTTGCCGCCAAGCGTGTCGATATCGGAGCAGGCGACGCGCTCGACCAGCGTTTCCTTGCGCTGCCGATAAGCGATGAGGTCGGCGACCGAAACCTGCTTGAGACCATGCTCTTCGGCGAAAGCCTGTACCTGCGGGCCGCGCTTGACGGTACCGTCGTCATTGACCAGTTCGGAAATGACGCCGATCAGCGGCAGGCCGGCGAGCTTGCACAAATCGACAGCCGCTTCGGTATGGCCCGAACGCATCAGCACGCCACCTTCGCGCGCGATCAGCGGAAAGATGTGGCCCGGGCGGACGAAATCGGAGGCACCGACATTGCCGTTGGCGAGGTTGCGAACGGTGAGCGTGCGGTCGTCGGCGGAAATGCCTGTCGTCGTGCCATGCTTGAAATCGACGCTGACGGTGAAAGCGGTGGTGTGGGCGGAATCATTGTCGGCGACCATTGGCTGCAGGTTGAGCCGCTTGGCTTCCTCGCGCGGCATCGGCGTACAGACGATGCCCGACGTGTTGCGCACGATGAAGGCCATCTTCTCCGGCGTGCAGTGAACAGCAGCGACGATCAGGTCGCCCTCATTCTCGCGCCCGTCATCGTCCATGACGACGACGATCTCGCCGCGTTCGAAGGCCCGGATGGCTTCGACAATCTTCTTCTGGTCGTAAGGCATGGACGCTCGCTTTGCTCGCAGGGCAGTAGGGGAATAGGGCAGTAAGGCAGTAGGGGAAAGCAAAAATTTGGCTGTCTGAGCGCTGGGCGTAGCATACTGCCCTACTGCCCTACTCCCTTCCCCGTCTGTCCCCGATGCCGCAGATAATGATCGGCGATGGCACAGGCAACCATCGCCTCGCCGATCGGCACGGCGCGGATACCGACGCAGGGGTCATGCCGGCCCTTGGTCATCACCTCGACGTTGTTGCCGTCCTTGTCGATCGACTTGCGCGGCGTCAGGATCGACGAGGTCGGCTTGACGGCGAAGCGCGCAATGATCGCCTGGCCGGTCGAGATGCCGCCCAGGATGCCGCCGGCATTGTTGGACAGGAATACCGGCTTGCCGTCATTGCCGATGCGCATCTCGTCGGCATTCTGTTCGCCGGTGATGCGCGCGGCCTCGAAGCCGTTGCCGATCTCGACGCCCTTGACGGCGTTGATCGACATCAGCCCGGAAGCGATGTCCTGATCTAGCTTGGCATAGATCGGCGCGCCAAGCCCCGGCGGAACGCCGTCGGCGACGATCTCAATCACTGCGCCGACCGAGGAACCGGCCTTGCGGATGCCGTCGAGATACCGCGTGAAGACGGGGATGGAAGCCGGATCGGGGGTGAAGAACGGGTTCTCGGCGTCACCGATGAAATTCCAGTTCCAGTTGGCGCGGTCGATCGACTTCTCGCCCATCGACACCAGCGCGCCGCGCACCACCATGCCGGGCACCACCTTGCGCGCCAATGCTCCGGCTGCCACCCGCGCCGCAGTCTCGCGGGCCGAAGAGCGGCCGCCGCCGCGATAGTCGCGTATGCCGTATTTGACCTCATAGGTGTAGTCGGCATGGCCCGGCCGGTATTGGCGGGCGATCTCGCCATAGTCCTTCGAACGCTGGTCGACATTTTCGATCAGCATGGAGACCGGCGTGCCGGTGGTGATCATCGTCTCGCCGTCCTCGTCGAGCACGAAGCCCGACAGCACCTTCACCTCGTCCGGCTCGCGGCGCTGGGTGACGAACCGCGACTGGCCCGGCCGGCGCTTGTCGAGTTCGGCCTGGATCTCGTCACGCGTAAAGCGGATGCCGGGGGGGCAGCCGTCGACCACGCAGCCAAGTGCCGCCCCATGGCTTTCGCCCCAGGTGGTGACGCGGAAAAGATGGCCGAACGTGTTGTGAGACATGGAAAAGTGCCCTGCCCGGCAGGGGAGCCGGTTGAAGCCTGCCTTCTATTGGCGTTTTTTGCAGTGGTCAAACTGTCATCCCCGCCGTTTAAGTTTTGACACATTCGGCTGGTTTCTGCTTTCTTCCATCCGCCGTTGAGGATCCGCCGCCACCCAAGCCGGCGCAATGACCAAAGAGGACGATTATGCGTACCCTGATTGGCGCTGTTGCCGCCACGCTGCTGCTTTCCACCGCTGCTTTCGCCGGCCAGACCGAAGGCCTGATCAAGAAGGTCGACAAGGACGCGCTGACCCTGACGCTGGACGACGGCAAATCCTACAAGCTGAATGCCGAGACCGATCTTGACGCACTGAAGCCGGGCATGGACATCGTCATCGCTTACGACGTGACCAATGGCGAGAACGTCATCACTGACATGCAGTTACCGGACGGCGATACGAACTAAAGCTTCCAACCCAAATTGGATACATGCCGTCGGTTCGACATTACGCCGAGCCGGCCCAGCCGTCTCTTACGCGATTGCGGCCGCAAACTGCCGTGTCATTTCCAAGGCCATTTAGACCGCCTAAAGCCATTCCAGGCTCTTGCCTTCAAGCTTGAGCACGCGATCGTGCGGTATCTGCAGGTTCGCGGCCTCGTCTTCGGCCATATCAAGCACGAAGCGAAACAGCGCGCGTATGACGCCACCGTGCGTCACACAGACCGTCCTGCGGTCCATCTCGTCGAAGCAGGGCTTCACCCGTTCGAGCAGCATCTGGTAGCTCTCCGCCCCGTCACCGGGGGGCTGGAAGTTCCATTTGTCGAGTGCGCGAGACCGGCTCGCTCCGGGTGACTGCGTCTCGAGCTCGGCAAAGGTAAAACTCTGCCAGTCGCCGAAATTGACTTCAATGAGCCTGATATCGGTTCGATAGGCGAGCGGATCGAGTTTCATCGCGGCGCGGATGCGCTCCATCGTTTCGCGCGTTCGCCGCATCGGGCTGGCGACGAAATCAAAATCATGGGGATCGCCGACAAGTTCTGCCAGCCGATCCCCGTTCCCGGTCGCCTGTTCGCGGCCAAGGACATTGAGATCGGTATCGGCCTGGCCCTGAAGCCGGAACTCGGCGTTCCACGCGGTCTGGCCGTGGCGCACGATATAAACCAGCGGGTACATCAGGTCTTCCGGAGATCGGGCCAAGGCCTGGGCGGAGGATAGGCGGAGGGAATTAGTCCTTGACCGTCGAAATATCAGGCGCGTCGACCGCCTTCATGCCGACCACGTGGTAGCCGGAATCGACATGATGCACTTCGCCGGTGACGCCACGCGACAGGTCGGACAGGAAATAGACGCCGGAATCGCCGACCTCTTCCTGGGTGACCGTCTGCTTCAGCGGCGAATTGTATTCGTTCCACTTCAGGATGTAGCGGAAGTCGCCGATGCCGGACGCGGCCAGCGTCTTGATCGGGCCGGCGGAGATGGCGTTGACGCGGATCTTCTTGGCGCCGAGATCGACGGCGAGGTAGCGCACGCTGGCCTCGAGCGCGGCCTTGGCGACGCCCATGACGTTGTAGTGCGGCATCACCTTCTCGGCGCCATAATAGGTCAGCGTCAAAAGCGAGCCGCCATCGGTCATCAGCGCCTCGGCACGCTTGGCGATGGTGGTGAAGGAATAGACCGAAATGTCCATGGTGCGCAGGAAGTTATCGCGCGTCGTCTCGACATAGCGGCCGGTCAATTCGTCCTTGTCGGAGAAGGCGATGGCATGGACGAGGAAGTCGATCTTGCCACCCCAATGCCTGGCGACATTGGCGAAAACCTCGTCGAGGGTCGCCGGATCAGTGACGTCGCAATGGCCGGCGACAAAGGCGCCGAGTTCCGCTGCCAGCGGCTCGACGCGCTTCTTGAACGCCTCCCCCTGATAGGTCAGCGCGATCTCGGCACCATGATCCACACAGGCCTTGGCGATGCCATAGGCAATCGACCTGTTGTTCGCGACGCCAAGAATAAGGCCGCGCTTGCCGGCCATCAGGCCCTGTCCACCCGCCATGTGAGCGCTCTCCGCAAGGTTTCTGCTTTGTGGAGTGCCTATCGCACAGGCACACAGCCCCTTCAAGCGTTCAAACCAGACAGTTCGGGGGACAAAAGCGCTGGATCAGCCTTTTTGGCCGCGCAGCAGGGCCTCGAGCGCAGAATCCCCGCCCTCCGGCAGCATGATGCGCACATGGGCGTAGAGGTCGCCATGGCCGCCAGCTTTCTCCGGCAGACCCCTGCCCTTGAGCCGCAGGACCTTGTCCGAGCTCGACCAGGCGGGAACATTGACCGCGAGCCTGCCGGTTGGCGTCTCGACCGGCACCTTGGCGCCCAGCACGGCATCGGCCAGCGACACCGGCAGATCGGCATGCAGGTCGCGGCCCTCGATGCGGTAGCGCGGATGCCGGCGGATATGGATCTTGACCAGCGCGTCGCCAGGCTGGCCCGGGCCCTGCTCGCCCTGCCCCTTCAACCGGATGGTCTGGCCATCCTCAACAAAGGCCGGCAGTTTGACCGCCACCTTGCGGCCATCGGGGAACATCGCCGTCACCTTTTCGGCGGTCGCGGCTTCCTCGATGGTGACGTCGAGCGTGACGTTGAGATCGGCCGCCGTCGCCGGCTGGCGGCGATCGCCAGCACCCGCGCCGCGCGCGCCAGAAAAGGCGTCGCCGAAAATCTGGCTGAAAATATCGCTGTTGCCGTCGAACGGATCACCGCCAGGGCGCCCAGACCGGAATTCGAATCGCGAACCACCGGGCCCTTGCTGGCGGCGAAACCCACCGAAGGGATCGCCGCCACCGGCGGCGCCTTCAAATCCCTGGAAGCGCGGTTTGCCGTCGGCGTCGATCTCGCCGCGATCGAAGGCAGCACGATTCTTCTCGTCGCCGACGATCTCATAGGCCTGATTGGCCTGGGCAAAACGGTCCTTCGCCTTGGGATCATCCGGATTCTGGTCCGGATGATGTTTCTTGGCGAGTTTCCGATACGCCGATTTTATGTCCTTGGCCGATGCGTTCTTTGCAACGCCCAGGACCTCATACGGGTCGCGCATGCTTCGTGCCCTGGAAATGAGTTGAGTCCATACTTGCCCCTATATGCGCTCGCATAGGAAGAAATTCCAGTAGCGGCGCATCATATCAAAGGCGGAAAATCAGAGCGCCTTGAAGCCCTGCATGCGCCAGCCGCCGGCACCGGCGAGGCACAGTTCGCCTTCGAACATGGCAACGCCATCAAAGCTCTCGCGCGAGGCTTTGAAGCGGCGGCAGGTCTGGCCCCTGTCCTTCAATTCCGCCAGTTCGGTGATGGAGCCGCGTGAGCCGGTGCCGGTATTGGCCCACGGCACGGCCTGACCGCTGAGTTGCTCGATGTCGGCGGAGGACACCGCATTGCCGATCGTCGTCTGGTCGGAGTCGCGATCCGAATCGGTCGAGGCGGCCGAAGCCTGCGTGCTGCTGGTCAGGATCGAGCGGTCGACTTCGGCCTTTTCCAGGCTGAAGCCGCCTGCGCCACAGCCAACAAGCGGCAGTGCGATTGACACGATCGCCGCTTTCGCGCTGGCCGAAGCGATAACGCTCCATTGCCTGCTGTCAAAAGCTTGCGCGATACGCAACAATCGGCAACCTCCCTGATCTCGTGACAATCTGAGAAAAACTATGAGTGACACAGAGTTAACAACCAGTGACTTTACCGAAGCGGCCGAGCCGTTTCGCCTTTTTGCTGCTTGGCTGGGCGATGCCAGCAAGAGCGAGATCAACGACGCCAATGGCGTCGCGCTGGCGACCGTCGATGCCGAAGGCATGCCGGATGTGCGGATGGTGCTGCTCAAGGGGTTCGATGAGGGCGGCTTTGTTTTCTACACGAATTTCGAGAGCGCGAAGGGCCAGGAGATTCTTGGCAGCATGAAGGCGGCGATGTGTTTCCACTGGAAATCGCTGCGCCGCCAGGTGCGCATCCGCGGTCCGGTGGAGATCGTCAGCGACGCCGAAGCCGACGCCTATTATGCGACACGGCCGCGCGGCAGCCGTATCGGCGCCTGGGCGTCGAAACAATCCCGGCCACTGGAAAGCCGCTTCGCACTGGAGAAGGCTGTCGCCGAATACACGGCCCGTCATGCCATCGGCGAAATCCTGCGACCAAAACACTGGTCGGGCTTCCGCATCGTGCCGAAGACGATCGAGTTCTGGCATGATCGGCCGTTCCGGCTGCATGATCGGGTGGTCTTCTCCCGCAACGCAAAAGGTGGCTGGGACAAGACGCGGCTCTATCCCTGAGTCTGTGAAATGGCGACGTCTTCACTGCGCCTGAGCAACGAAGCTGTAGGGGGTAAGTCGGCGCTGCACCCCACCCGGCCCTGCGGGCCGACCTTCCCATCAAGGGGAGGTGGGAAGCTGAGCTACTTCTTTCTGGTCATGAAAGCGGTCAGCGCCGCGCGAGCCTCATCCGACTTCAGCCGCTCGCGGAAATGCTCGCTTTCCTCGCCGATGCGGGCAACAAGGTCGTCACGCGAGCCGCGCATCAGGTCGCGCGCGATCTTCAGCGCCTGCGGCGGCTTGGCGGCGATCTGGCCGGCAGCCGCCAGGACCGAGGCTTCCAACGCGCCCTCCTCGACCACTTCGTAGATCAGGCCAACGGCCTTCGCGCGCTCGGCGGAAAAACCCTCGCCAAGGCCGAGCAGCGCGAACGCGCCCTGCTGGCCCAGGATGCGCGGCGCCAAAAGGCTCGATCCCGCCTCGGGCACAAGACCGAGGTCGACGAAAGGCGTCCTGAACACGGTCCGAGGCGTGGCGAAGGTCAAGTCGCAATGCAGGTTGATCGTCGTGCCGATGCCGACCGCGATGCCGTCGACGCCGGAGACGATGGGTTTTTCCACCCTGGCCAGCGCCATCAGGAAATCCCAGACTTCCGTACCGCCATCGCCGCCGGTGGCCACGACCATGAAATCGGCAAGGTCGCTGCCGGAGGAAAAGGCTCCGGGGACACCAAGAAAGACATGGACCCGGATCGCCGGATCGGCGTCACCTTCGGCAAGCGCCGCCGACATCTTTGCATACATGGCGCGCGTCAGTGCGTTCTTCTTGTCCGGGCGGTTCATGCGGATGATCTGGATGGCGCCCTGGCGCTCGACGAGGATATGGTCTGTCACGGTCTTTTTCCCTGGTGAGCGCTATGAGAATTCAAGCTGATATCAGCGTCTTGCCGGCGGCAGCGAGACTTTCCGCGCCGTCGATGACGCGTTCCTTCAAGGTGCGTGCCTCACCAAGCAGGTTCTCGGCAAAGAAGCGGCACAGCACGATGCGCCCCTGATCGGCAAGACCGCCCCGCGCCAGATAGGCACCGCCGGCGGCAAGCGAGATCAGCCTCAGATACGGCGTCGCCCCCGCCAGCGCCTCCTCCGTCCGGCCATCGGCCGACAGTTCTTGCAGGAAACGCGTCGCCTGCGTCAGATCGCCGAGCGCCGCGTCGAGAGCATCGGCGGTGCGGCCGAAACCCTGCAGGTTGGAGGTGCGCACGGCGTTGGCGACCGCGGCCAATTCGCCGATGAAGCCATGCACATGCTCGCCGCCGCCGAGCGGCAGCTTGCGCATCACCAGATCGATCGCCTGGATGCCGTTGGTGCCCTCGTAGATCGGCGCGATGCGCGCGTCGCGGTAGAAGGCTGCGGCACCCGTCTCCTCGATGAAGCCCATACCGCCATGCACCTGGACCCCCAGAGAGGCGACGTCGACGCCGACATCGGTCGAAAATGCCTTGGCCAGAGGCGTCAACAGATTGGCGCGGTCGCGCCAATGCGCGGCCTGATCACCCTCCGAGACCTGCGCCATGTCGATGGCATGGGCACAGGAATAGCTGATCGCCCGCGCCGTCTGCGTCAGCGCCTTCATGGTCAAAAGATTGCGCTGCACGTCGGGGTGATGGACGATTGGCGCCATGCCGGCGCCGGCGTAACCCGCCGCCTTGCCCTGGCGGCGTTCGTTGGCATAGGCAGTCGCCTTCTGGGTGGCGGCTTCCGCCACCGCGACACCCTGCATGCCGACGCAAAGCCGGGCATTGTTCATCATGGTGAACATGCAGGCGAGGCCCTTGTTTTCCTCGCCGATCAGCCAGCCAATGGCGCCGGGCCTGGCGCCCTGGAACCCATCGCCATAGATCATGGTGCAGGTCGGCGAGGCATGGATGCCGAGCTTGTGCTCAAGGCCGGAACAGAACACGTCGTTGCGGGCACCGAGCGAGCCATCGTCGTTGACGAAAAACTTCGGAACCAGGAACAGCGAGATGCCGCGTGTTCCGGCCGGTGCGTCCGGCAGCCGCGCCAGCACCAGATGGATGATGTTGTCGGTGAAATCGTGCTCGCCATAGGTGATGAAGATCTTCTGGCCGAAAATGCGGTAGGTGCCGTCGCCGGCCGGCTCGGCGCGGGAGCGCAGGGCAGCGAGGTCCGAGCCGGCCTGCGGCTCGGTCAGGTTCATTGTACCCATCCATTCGCCGGAAACGAGCTTTACGAGATACTTCGCCTTGAGGTCTCCGGAGGCATGCTTGTCCAGCGCTTCGACCGCGCCCATGGTCAGCGTCGGGCCGATGCCGAAGGCCATGGCGGCCGAATTCCACATTTCGAGCGCGGCGACGCCAAGCATCGTCGGCAGCGCCTGGCCACCATATTCTTCCGGCCCAGAAAGCGCATTCCAGCCGCCATCGATCCAGCGGCGATAGAGTTCCTTCCAGCCAGGCGGCGTGGTGACGGCGGCATCCTTGAGCACGGCACCGTGTTCATCGCCGATCTTGTAGAGCGGTGCCACCTCCTCGGTGGCGAAACGGCCGGCCTCGCCGAGAACGGCATCGACCAGATCCTCGCCGAGATCGCCGAATGCGCCGGAATCCAGGGCGGATTTCATGCCAGCCACGTGCTTGAGCGTGAATGCAATATCCTCGACGGGTGCCCGATACATGCCTTATTCCTCCTCAGCTTCCGCCTGCCGACCCTATGGCTGGCGGAGCCGCAAAACCATCCGCCTTTGGGCGGTCTCCCATCTTCTTTTTACGTAAACGTCAAATTTTGTCACGCGGATTTTGCAATCGCGCCGGCCTGTATTAAATTCGATGAACGCCGGATCAAGTCGACCGGCGACAGACAGAACCAGCCGACCGGAACCAGCCCATGCTCGCCAGACCCGACGCCTATCGCTGCATCGAATACGGCTTGCCCTACCGCGCAACGGGTTTCTGGCATCATGGGGGTCAGCTCGAACACGGTGCGGCCTACTGGTCGGATCGCGGCATATTGTGCTCGCCGCAATGCTCTCTCGCCCACCATCGCAAACGCGCCGCCGAAGGCACGCTGCAGCAAGCCCCCGCGCCCGATCCGTTTGAATTCTAGCCGTTCAGCCGGCGATGAGCGTTCGACCTAAGGTATCGCGATGCCCAACAAACAGGCCGGTATTGTCCACACCGAAGCAGCGCAGCCCTCCATTGAGGCCGCCGTCATCCACCTTTCAATCGAGGATCAGATCGCCTTGGTGGAAGCGATTATGAACCCGCCGGAACCGAATGAAGCGCTACGCAAAGCCGCGAAGGCTTACAAACGACTTGTCGCTGAGTCCCGGTAACTCTCGCCCTCATTGTGATCCGCCAAATGCCGCTCAACCGCGGCTCCCACGCCGAAGCACTTCCTTAACCATACCGGCTCACCATCGGTGTTTGATCAACGGGGAACCCCTGTTTGAAAACGCCGGCGCATCTTCTTCGCCGCTCAGCGATCGCTCTTGCGGCGATGATGGCGCTGATATCGGCGGCAAAGGCCTCGGACTTTTCCGAGCCGTGGAAGAGTGCCGACCGCGCTTTGGTGGTCGATGCCTACGAGTACAATTCCATCGACTGGGCGCAGCTTGCCACCGACAAGCGCATCGCCGGTTTCATCAACAAGGCGTCAGACGGCATGCCCCCGCCCTATTTCTGCTTCGGCAGCGACACCGAGGTGAAGCTCTGCAAGGCGCTGTGGAAACGCCATGCGGTAACGCGCGAACTGTTCCAGACGCGCCGGGTCGTGGCCAAGGCTCTCGGCATGAAATGGGGCGCCTATCATCTCGCCCGCCCCGGCAATCCGGTCGAGCAGGCCAATAATTTCCTCGATTTTGCCGATCCTGCGCCGGACGATCTCATGGCGCTCGACATCGAGGGCATCGATCCCTCGCAGTGGATGTCGCTCGACGATGCCGAGGAGTTCGTGCGCCAGGTGCATCGGCGCATCGGCCGCTTCCCGGTGCTCTACACCAATGGCAAGACGGCCCAATACATTGCCGACAACCGCTACAAATACCGGCTCCTGTCACGGCTGCCGCTTTGGTATGCGCGCTACAAGACTGACATCGACGTGCATTTTCCAATGGGCAACTGGCAGGGCTACGCGCTCTGGCAGTTCTCGTCGCAGGCCAATTGCGGTCGCTTCCGTTGCCCCTACAGGGTTGCCGGCACGCCGGACGACATCGACGTCAACGTCGCACCGACAGACGCTGCCACGCTGCGCCAGCAATGGCCCTTTGGCGGGCTGATCGACGTGCCATCCGACTATCTTGCCAGCGTGCCTGTACCGCTCTCGCGCGAAGCAGCGCTCGCCGGCAAGGCCACCCTCATCTATGCCGATGTGGCAACGCCGCCGACCGTCGAGGAAATGGTCGCGGTGCTCGGTTCGCGCTGGTCCAAATTCAGCGACGGGTTCCGCATGCCTGTGGTGAAGACGGTGCCACGACGGCCGAGCTTCGGCATCGCGCAATACGTCGCCTGGAAGCGGACCGAGCAGCGTACACCCGAACAGCTCGACGCCGCCTTTGCCGCGGCCGATCCGCTCAGTACCGCTTCGACCGAAATCGATCGCGGCCAGCAGTAGGGCTGCTAGCTCGCCTTCTCGCGCGCCACGGCCTGCCAGCCGATGTCGCGGCGGCAGAAACCGTCCGGCCAATCGATCCGGTCGAGCGCGGCATAGGCCCGCGCTTGCGCCTCGCCGACCGTGGCACCGGTCGCGGTCACATTGAGGACGCGGCCGCCATTGGCGACCAGTGCGCCTCCGTTGATGGCGGTGCCGGCGTGGAAGACCTGGACGCCCTCGCCCGCCGCCTGTTCGACGCCACGGATGACGGAGCCTTTTTCAGGTGTGCCGGGATAGCCCCTCGCCGCCATCACCACGGTGAGTGCCGCCTCGTCGCGCCAGCGTATGGACGTGTGCGCCAGCTGGCCGTCCACGGCGGCGTTGAGCAGGACCAGCAGATCATCCCTGAGCCGCATCATCAGCACCTGGCATTCCGGATCGCCGAAACGGGTGTTGTATTCGATCAGCTTCGGCCCTTTGTCCGTGATCATCAGCCCGGCGAAGAGAATGCCGGCGAAAGGCGCGCCAAGCTCGGCCATGCCGCGCATGGTCGGCTCGATGATTTCGCGCATGGTGCGCTCGATCATTTCCGGCGTCATCACCGGAGCCGGCGAATAGGCGCCCATGCCGCCGGTGTTGGGGCCGGTGTCGCCGTCGCCGACGCGCTTGTGGTCCTGCGCCGTGCCGAAGGGCAGTGCCGTCGTGCCGTCGCAGAGACAGAAGAAGCTCGCCTCCTCGCCGGTCATGAATTCCTCGACCACCACTTCCGCGCCGGCGGCGCCGAAGGAGCCCTCAAAACAGGCATCGAGTGCCGCCCGCGCCTCGTCCAGCGCCATGGCGACGGTGACTCCCTTGCCGGCGGCGAGCCCGTCGGCCTTGATGACGATCGGCGCGCCCATCTTTTCGACATAGGCTTTCGCCGAGGCCAGATCGCCGAAACGACCATACGCGGCGGTCGGGATGTTGTATCGGGCGCAGAGGTCCTTGGTGAAACCCTTCGACCCCTCCAGCCGCGCGGCAGCTTTGGAAGGCCCGAAGACGCGGATATTTTCGGCGCGCAGATCATCGGCGATGCCGGCGACGAGCGGCCCTTCCGGACCAACCACGACGAGGTCGATTTTTTTCTCCCGGCAGAAGGCGGCGACGGCGGCATGATCGGTGATATCAAGCTTGACCAGTTCGGCCTCGCTGCCGATGCCCGGATTGCCGGGAGCCGCGCAGAGCTTGGTCAGCAGCGACGAGGCGGCGATCTTCCAGGCCAGCGCATGTTCGCGGCCGCCGGAGCCTAGAAGAAGAACGTTCATGGCCACCTCTTGATGCTAACCCTTGGAGCAACCCGCTATTGCTCTCTGGGCGGCGGGTCAAGGCATCAGGGTGTTTTGATCCGAATTGCGCACGGGAACGTTATCCCGATCTTCTGGCAACTCGATCTAGGCGGGAAACACCACCGGGAACCAGTCCTCGCGCAATTTCTGGCCCGGCTGCATGCCATGGCCGTGATAGGGCGGCGATGTGCGGCCCGGCCGCTCGACATAATGGGCATCGTCGCCGACCCAGCGCAGCGACAGCGCCCGGCGGCGTGCCGCGGTCGGGTTGCCGCGCGCGCCATGCGCGGTGCGAAAGTCGAACAGGATGGCGTCACCCGGCTCCATCTCCCATTCGAGAACCTTCATCGACGGGTCGTTGTCGGGATCCGGCACCGGCAGATAGTCGCCCTCGCCGGCATAGAAATTGCTGTCGTCCAGCCAGCGCACCGGCAGGATCATCTTGTCCCATTTGTGCGAGCCGGCGATGAGGCGCAGCGTCGCCTCCTTCACCGGGTCGATGGGGATCCAGAAGCTGACCGTCTGCTGACCATCGACGAAATAATAGGGGATGTCCTGATGCCAGGGCGTCGGCTTCTGCGTGCCGGGTTCCTTGACCAGAACATGATCATGGAAGAACTGAGCCGTGCGCGACTGCATGACCGCCGCCGCGATTTGCGCCGCCGGCGATTCGCGCACCACCTCAACGAATTCGGGAATGCGCTCCCAGTTGCAGTAGTCATCGAAGAAACTGCCGCGACCGTTGGCGATATCCGATGCGGTGGCGCTGCGGTTCTGCATGTTGCGCTCGATGCCGGCAGCGATCGTGTCGACCCAGCCCTTGAAGGCGCCGCGGATGCAAACCGCGCCGTCACGCTGGTAGTCGGCAATTGTGTCCGCGTCGATCACGGGGGCGTCCGCAGTGTGGGTGGCAGCTTGGGAAGCCATGGTGTTCTCCTCTTGGAATGAACCGACTATCGCAATCCTCTTTCATTCAGTAAAATAATAACTTTCCATCTGATATATAGACTAATCCTATGAACGTCACCCTCACGCAATTGCGCTATCTCGTCGCCGTGGCGCGCCATGGCAGCGTCACCGGCGCGGCAAAGATGCTGAACGTCTCACAGCCTTCAATTTCGGTGGCGATTGACGCTGTCGAAAAGAATTTCGGCCAGAAGCTGTTCGTCCGCCAGCGGGGGAGCGGCGTGTCGCCGACATCGTTCGGTCGCGCTTTCGTGGCCAAGGCGAGACAGGTTCTCACCGAAACGGACGAACTCGTCGGCCTGGGTTCAAGCAAATCGGCTGTCGGCGGCGAACTGGTGCTGGGGTGCTTCGAGGATCTGGCGCCATTCTTCGCACCGGCCCTGCTCCGCGCCTTTTCCGAACGCTATCCCGCGGTGAAAGTCGTCGTCCGCGACGAGACGTTCGAGACGCTTGGGCGGCGGCTTGGCGATGCCGTCATCGATCTCGGCCTCACCTATGATCTCAGCTTGCCGACACATTTCGCGCGCATCCTGCTGCACGAACTTCGCCCGCACGCGCTGTTGCCGGCGGGTCATGCCCTGGCGGACCAACCGTCGGTCAGCCTGGCGGACCTCGCCGCCTATCCGCTGATCACGACGGATCAGCCGCACAGCTGGCAGCATATGCTCGACCTGTTCCGCAGCCGCGGCCTCTCGCCGGTGGCCGACAGGGCGACGAGTTCGTTCGAACTCCAGCGCAGCATGGTGGCGAACGGTTTTGGCGTCGCGGTCAGCTATACCCGCCCGCATGGCGACCGCAGCTATGATGGCCTGCCTCTCATCTGCAAACCATTGTCGGATCCGCTGCCGATGCAACGGATCCTGCTCACCTATGACACGCATCAGCGCGTGTCGAACGCGGCACTGGCATTCGTCGAGACGGCGAGGGACTGGTTTTCCAAGCGCGACATCTTCACCTCCTGACGAGCTGATGGTCGCGCTTCATCCGCTTGCCGCTTGACGGTTTCCGCGGCTGCTGCCACTCCATGGGCATGGAACCTATCCAGTCGAAAGCCGCCCAGGGCCGTGTTGCCGATGCGCCGAACGGCCATTGGGTCTACCGCGTGCTGCCGCGCCCGATCTGGCCCTATGCGCAGCTTGCGCGATGGGACAGGCCGATCGGCTGGCAATTGCTTTTGTGGCCGTGCTGGTGGTCGGCCGCACTCGCCGCGAGCGCCTATCCGCGCCCCGGCGACCCGCTGCTCTCGCTGCTGCCAGCGCCGTGGTATCTTGTGCTGTTCCTGGCCGGCGCCATCGCCATGCGCGGTGCCGGCTGCACCTATAACGACATCGTTGACGAAGGCATCGACAACCAGGTCGAACGCACCCGCTCGCGTCCGCTGCCGTCAGGCCAGACCACGCGCCGGCGGGCTTGGCTGTTTCTTGTGCTGCAGGCCCTGGTCGGCCTTGCCGTGCTCATACAGTTCAACAGCTTCGCCATCCTGCTCGGCGTCTGTTCGCTGGTGATCGTGGCAATCTATCCATTCATGAAGCGGATAACCAACTGGCCGCAACTGTTTCTCGGCCTGGCCTTTTCCTGGGGCGCGTTGATGGGATGGGCGGTCGAATTCGGCGATCTCGATGGCCCCGCCATCATGCTCTATATCGGTTCGATCCTGTGGGTGATCGGCTACGACACGATCTATGCGCATCAGGACAAGGAGGACGACGCCATTGTCGGCGTGCGTTCGACGGCGCGCCTGTTTGGCGACAACACCAAGGCGTGGCTGGCAGGACTTTATGGCGGCACGCTGATCTGCTTCGCCATCGCCTTTGCGTCGGCGCAGGCGCCGGTGGTGGCGCTCGCCGGATTGATCGCCGCCGGCGCCCACATGGCCCGGCAGATCGCGGTTCTGGATATCAACGATCCCGACCAATGCCTGCGGCTGTTCCGGTCGAACAACCAGGTCGGCTGGCTGATCTTCCTCGGCCTGATCGGCGGCGCACTGTGGGTGGCGCTGAAGCCGCTGGTGTAGTTTTCCTTCTCCCCGTCACTATACGGGGAGAAGGTGGCGGTGTCCGAACCGGATAGATAGGTAACAGAATGGACCGATAGCATGGGTGACAGTTTTCTTGTCCGCCGGAGGACCGGCGATGGTTTGGCGAGAGACTGGCATCATGGACGAGCGGCTACGGTTTGTTGTGGACTGCCTTTCGGGTGAGGAGACGATGAGCGCGCTCTGTGCGGCCTACGGCATCTCGCGCAAGAGCGGCTACAAATGGCTTGGGCGCTATCGGGAGTTTGGCGGGGATGGTTTGCATGACCTGCCGCGAGCGCCGCTCAATCACGGCCGGGCGACGCCTTGGGATGTGGTGGAGCGGATCGTGGCTATGAAGGAGGCCCACCCGCTGTGGGGACCCAAGAAGATCATGGCCAGGCTCAAGCGAGCGGAGCCCTGCTGCGGCTGGCCTGCGGTCTCGACGGCCGGTGAGATTCTGAAGCGACATGGACTTGTGGGGCGTAAGCGCAGGCGCTGGAAGGCGGCAGGCAATGGTCCATGGCCGGAAGCTTCAGAGCCGAACGCGGTATGGACTGGGGATCACAAGGGCTGGTTCCGAACCCGTGATGGGTGGCGTTGCGAACCCTTGACGGTGATGGATGCATCGAGCCGCTACCTTCTGGCGCTGGAAGCAACGGGTTCCACGGCCGAAGCCGAGGCCTGGCCGGTGTTCGAGCGGCTGTTTGAAGAGCATGGGCTGCCGGATCGCTTCAGAAGCGACAATGGTCCACCCTTCGCCTCGCCCGGCGTCACCGGCCTGACGCCGCTTGCGGCGCGCTTCGTCAAACTCGGGATCGCCCTTGAGCGCATCCAGCCGGGCAAGCCGCAGCAGAACGGGCGCCATGAGCGCTTCCACCTGACCATGCTGCCGATGGCCAAGGCACCGGAGGCCGACAGGGCGGCTCAAGCTCAGGCGTTCGAGGCCTTCCGGTGCAGCTACAATGAGGAACGCCCGCACGAGGCACTTGGCATGGGCACCCCGGCACAGCATTACCGTCCCTCGACACGCCCCATGCCCAGGACGACACCCGAGCCGGACTATCCGGCCGAGGCGGCGATGCGCAGTGTACGCCAGAACGGCGCCATCAAATGGCAGGGCGCCGAGATCTACGTCTCGGCCACGCTGGCGGGCGAGCCTATTGCCATCGAAGAAACTGAGAACGGCGAATGGGCCATGCGCTTCTATGCCCATCCGCTCGGCTTCATCGACCAGAAGCACATGAAACTGGTTCGCCGAAGCGCCGCGCCAACCCAACAGCTTGGCGCTGCGGCGAACCCTCCATAAGGGCGAAAACTGTTACCTATGTATCCGGTTCAAACTGTTACCCATCTATCGGCTGGACACCGGCAGCCGGATGAGGGGCGGCGCCAGCCTTGGAGGCGAGGCGAGAGATTCAGCGGCGACACAACGCACACTCAACTAAGTCTTAAGGTGGTGGCCAAACACTTAGGTCAGCGCTGCCCCTCATCGCCCTGCCGGGCACTTCTCCCCGTATAGTGACGGGGAGAAGAAGGCTAGTCGCGCGAAATGATCTCCTGGCCGTCGATGACCAGCCTGAGACCGAGGTTGCCGGCCCTGCGACGGGCGAGGAAACGCGGGCGGCGCGTGTTCGAAATGCGGCCCTTGCGGCGATCCTGCGGCGGCAGCGTCTTGATGGCGGCGCCGAGCGATTCTTCCAAGGTGCGGGCGACGCCGTCCGATTCGATCAAGAGCATCGGCAGGCGGTAGGCATCGGCCCAGGCGCGCCAGTCGGCGGCGACATCTTCGAGATCGTCGGCCACCAAAAGCGGCACCGACAGCATCGGATCATTGTGCAGGAGTTCCAGGGTCACCGTGACATTGCCGTCCGGATCCTCCATCGCGCGCGCGGCAACGCCGCGGAACGCATTGGCTGGCAGAGCGATGATCGCCGGCACGCCGCTCATCTCGAGCAGGCGACGGATCACGGCGCCGCGGTGATCGATGGTGAACGTCACGTCGCCATAGTCGTCGCGCGTGGCGTAGCTCACCACCTGCGGCAGGCGGAATGGGTCGAGGCGCATGTTGCGTCCCGCCCAGACTGGCTTCAGTCCAGTGTTCATAGAGTGCCTTCCTGTCTGTCTCCTGAGAGCCGGTGTCCGGTTCTCTCCGGGCCAGTTTTCCCGGCCTCGTTATGGGGAAACAGTAGCGCGGGCTCCTTACCGCCGCGCTTAAGAAAGTCGGTTAAATTTTGCTGATCTCAGGGATGGTTATCGGAATGCCACCGACCACAAGATGTTGAAAGGATCAGATAACCTTACCGGGATTCATGATGCCGGCCGGATCGAAGGCGGTTTTCACCCTACGCATCAGATCGATAGCCATCGGCGGCGCCGTCGCGATCAGTTCGTCGCGCTTCAACTGGCCGATGCCGTGCTCGGCCGAGATCGATCCATGCAAGGACCGCACGACATCGTGCACGGCCTTGTTCATGGGGTGGTAGAGGGCGAGAAACGCGTCGTCGTCGCCATCCACGGGCCGCGAGATGTTATAGTGAAGGTTGCCGTCGCCCATATGGCCGAAGCAGACCACGCGGGCGCCGGCACTGACCGAGGCCACCGCGCCGGCGGCCTCTTCGATAAAACGCGGGATCGATGCGATCGGCACCGAGATGTCGTGCTTGATCGAAGCCCCCTCCGGCTTCTGGCATTCTGGTAACGTCTCGCGGAAATTCCAGAAGGCGTCGCCTTGGGCAAGGCTTGCCGCGACAACCGCATCGCCAACGATGCCTTGCTCGAGACCATCCGCCAGCACCTCCTCGATCAGCGCCCGGCCGTCGGCTTCCGAGCGGCCGGAGGAAACCTGCATCAAGACATACCAGGGCCAGTCATCGGCCAGCGGCCGCACGACACCTTGACCATGCGTGAGCGTGAAATCGTAAGGTCTCCTGCTGATCAGTTCGAATGCCGTGAGTGAAGCGCCGGCGCGATCGGTCGCCAGGCTGAACAGCGATAGTGCCGCCTCGGGCGACGACAGGCCGGCGAAAGCGACCTCGCGCCCTTTCGGTTTCGGGAACAGTTTGAGCACGGCTGCGGTGATGATGCCGAGCGTGCCTTCGGCGCCGACGAACAGGTTCTTCAAATCGTAGCCGGTGTTGTCCTTCTTCAGCTTGCGCAGATCGTCGAACACCTCGCCCGTTGGCAGCACCACCTCGACACCGAGGCAGAGTTCGCGGGCATTGCCATAGGCAAGCACGCCGGTGCCGCCGGCATTGGAAGAAAGGTTGCCGCCGATCTGGCAGGAGCCTTGCGCGGCGAGCGACAGCGGAAACAGCCGGTCGGCGGCATCGGCAGCCTCCTGCAGTGTCTGCAGGATGACGCCGGCCTCTGCTGTCACCGTGTTGGACAGGACATCGATCTCGCGGATACGGTTCAGCCGCGACAACGACAGGATGACCTCGCGGCCGGACCTGTCCGGTACCTGGGCGCCGACCAGCCCGGTGTTGCCGCTTTGCGGCACGATGGGCGTTGCTGTCTCGGTCGCCAGCCGCATGATTCGGCTGACTTCGTCGACACTTCCCGGTCGCAGCACCAGCGACGTCGCGCCATGCCAGAGTCCGCGTCGCTCGATAAGGTAAGGCGCGATGTCCTGCTCGTCGCGCAGCGCGTATTTGTCGCCGACGATCGCCGCGAAGCGGCCGATGAGAGCAGGATCAAGTGTCTTTGCAGCTTCGGTCATGAGGGAAAACTACGGTGTGGGCTCAGTGTTGTCACGGGGGGCGGCGGCGCGAGAGAGGCGGTCGTTTATGGCTTCGCCAAGCCCGTCGAAGGGGACCGGCTCGACGGCGATGGTGCGCGCGCCGCTGCGATCCAGATCCTGCATATAGGCGAAAAGATTGCTCGCGGCTTCGCGCAGATCGCCTGATACCGACAAATTGCGAAAGGCAGCCGCATGGTGCCAGCCTTCAGCCCGCTGGCCGCCGAAACCGAGCAACGCTTCGTCTTTGCCAACGGTATCGGCATCGAGCCGCATCGCGGCACCTGGCGCGTAGTGCGAGGCAAGCATGCCCGGCGCCTCGACGCCGGCGACACCGCCGCGCAACAGTTTCACGCCGATGGCTGCTTCTAACTCCTCGGCGGCAATGCCGCCGGGCCGGAGCAGGCGCAGTCGTTCCCCTTCGGCCTTGACGATGGTCGATTCCAGCCCAACCGGTGTAGCGCCGCCATCGACGACCAGCTTGATGCGGGCGCCGAGATCGGCCGCCACCGCTTGTGCCGTCGTCGCGCTGATCCTGCCGGATGAATTGGCGCTGGGTGCGGCAAGCGGCCGGCCGAGTCTTGCAATGAGGTCGCCGCCAAAGCCTCTCGGCATGCGCAAGGCGATCGTGTCAAGCCCGGCCGTGACCAGCGGATGAATGCCGTTGCCGGACCGCTGCGGCAGCACCAGCGTCAGCGGACCCGGCCAGAACGTCTGTGCCAACTTCCTAGACAGCGGATCGAACACAGCAATCCGCTCGGCCATCGCCATGTCGGCGACATGGGCGATCAGCGGGTTGAAGCGCGGCCGTCCCTTGGCCTCGAAAATGCGCGCGACGCCAATGCCGTTGGTGGCGTCGCCGGCAAGCCCGTAGACGGTCTCCGTCGGGATGGCGACGACATCGCCACCCTGAAGCAGAGCCAGCGCCCGCTCCAACGCTTCGCCAACGGCAAGTATCTCAGCCACTCTCATCACCTCGCAGATGGCGGCTGCGTAGTACGATGGCGGCTGTTGGGCAAGCCGGCTGTTCGGCAAGAGATAGCCTTGGCAATTTATCAATCCCTAAAATGCTATGTTTCCGTGAAAGCCGGCATCAATTCCGGTCCGCTACGACAAGGGCTTGGGCAAAAGGGGAGTGGTGATCGTGTCTGTGCGTATCCTGTTGGGGATCACCCTGGCGGCGTTGAGCACCGGAGTTCAGGCCTCGTCGCTGGTCTTTCCCGGCCCGCCTGCCGCGACGCCTTCCATCCTCATGCTGAAGGCCACCGAAATTAAGGCAACCGATGTGGTGTCCGTCGTTGCGCTCGGCGAGCCCGACGTCACTTATGAGAAGGTGGCAGCAATCCCGAACGCACCTGAGGCACGGCACGGTTTCATGCCAGGCCCGATGATCATTCGTGGCGGCGTCGTCGGTGGCGACTTCTCGACACCGACGCAAGGCAAGGCCCCGGCCGCGACCGCCACCACCACCCCTGCTCCGGCCAAGGCGATCGCCTCGGCCGCTCCGGCACCGGGCGCACAGAAGAAGAAGCCAGCCGCACCGGCGGCCGCATCGACGGCGCCCGCTTCCGGCGTCGGCAAGGTCAAGTAGCGGCCCGAGAACTTTGTGGACTGGCCAGGTCGCTGCAGCTTGACGGCGCTCCGGCGCCCTGCGCACCATTGCCGCGTGAGCTCGTGCTGACATATCTGCCGTTCGACGCCGCCGCCTGAATTTGGTCAAGCGACTCTGGCAGAAGGGTTCGTCGTACAAAGGGGGTTGATCATGAGAATATCCAAGACCGTTACCGTGGCCGGGCTTCTGCTGGCGTCGCTGCTGGGCGCCAGTGCAGCGCAAGCCGATGACATGCTGGGATCGTATGTCGCGCGCATTTCCGAGCGCGATCATCAGGCGAGCGACGGCTATGCGCTGGACAGCGCCGCGCAGATGGTGCGGCAGGACCGCGCCAACTGGCACAAATTCCATCGCCGCGACAGAGACGACCAGGGCGATGAGTGGTTCACGAGCAACGACCAGCGCGCCGATCTGCAGCGCATGCTGGAGCGTCCTGGTGCGATGAGTGCCTCGACCAAGCGCGCCATCGTCAATGGCGAGCCGCTGATCCAGGTCGACGTCTACGAAAACAGCGTGCGCGTCAGCATCCTGGAAGACTGACAAGTCAGCTTCCGGGAAGATGGACAAAAAGGGCGGCACTGATGCGCCGCCCTTTTTCTCGACAGAACCGGATTGAAATCTCAGGCCGCTTCTTCCTTGTCGTCGTCTTCTTCTTCTTCGGACTCGCTGTCTTCGGTTTCTTCTTCACCCTCGTCGCCTTCGGCCTTCACCGCGTGATCGGCGTCGTCTTCGTCGGACTCTTCGCCGTCTTCTTCGTCGCCGTCCTCGTCATCAGAGTGATCGGCAGAGTGATCGGCGGCTTCGACCGCGGCAGCCGCGTCGTGATCGGTTTCGGAAGCGGTTTCAATCGCCTCGGCGGCGGCCGAGGTTTCTTCAGTCACTTCGATTTCGTGATCGGAATTCATGGAAGCCTCCGTTGGGTTGGGGAACATGTCCCTTTTGCCACGGAGAGGTCATCGTCATATGACTGTAAGCCGGCTCGGACGGCCGGCTCGAAGATATTTTTGCTGGGCTCTCAGCCAGCGATTTTTGCGAAATCGGCGACCTGACCGGTAGCGGCACGAATGCGAGCGAGCAGCGCCAGACGGTTGGCACGTACGGACAAGTCCTCATCATTCACGAGAACACCCTCAAAGAATGAATCAACGGGTTCGCGCAACACGCTAAGCGCCAGCATGGCGGCGGAAAAGTCTTCGTTTTGAATCGCTTCGCCGGCTTGCTTCTCGGCCTGATTCACCGCCGCAAACAGCGATTTCTCGGTATCCTGCCGGAACAGAGCCGGCTCAACGGTTTCGGCGACCGCCGTTTTCTTCTTCTCCTCGGCGGCCAGGATGTTGGCCGCACGCTTGGTGCCGGCGAGCAGATTTTTGCCGTCCTCGGTGTCGAGGAACGAGCCGAGCGCCTCGACGCGGCGCACGATCTGCAGGAGGTCGTCGGACTGCGGCGTGATGACGGCGTCGATCAGATCGTGGCGTGCGCCCTTGTCGCGGAGATAGACTTTGAGGCGGTCGTGGAAGAATGCAACGAGGTCGGCGATGAATGGCGACAGCGATGCATTGAGTTCCATCAGACGCTGGCCATCGAAGAACTCTCGCTCCTGATCGGCGGAGCCAAAAGTTTCTGAACTTGCGTTGGCCAGCCCGCCTTTCAACAAGTTGGAAATCAGGCCCGCTTCCGACAACAGCTGGCTTGTCCCCTTGTAGTCGCGAATGCGGGAATCGAGCATCGCGACAACGCCACAGCTCTCAGCCCCTTCGCCCTTTTGTTCATATGCAGCGAGAGCCGAAGAGACTGCGGCCGCAATGGCAATGCCCAGCGAAAGCTTGAGTTTGTTTTCCAGAATGATCCTCACTACGCCCAGCGCGGCACGGCGCAGAGCATAGGGATCCTTCGACCCTGTCGGCTTTTCATCGATGGCCCAGAAGCCGACCAGCGTATCCAGTTTGTCGGCGAGCGCGACGGCAACCGACACCGGTTCGCTCGGCACATAGTCCGACGGGCCTTGCGGCTTGTAATGTTCCTCGATGGCTGCGGCCACGGATGGATGTTCGCCTTGCAGCAGTGCATATTTGCGGCCCATGGCGCCCTGCAATTCCGGAAATTCGCCGACCACCTCGGTCTGCAGGTCGGCCTTGGCGAGAACCGCGGCGCGAGTGGCGAGAGCGGCATCGGCGCCGACGATCGGCGCCAATTCCTCCGCCAACCGCTTGATCCGCTCCACCCGCTCGCCCTGTGTGCCGAGCTTGGCATGGAACGTCACATTGAGATGGTCGAGCCGGGCCATGCGCTGGTCGAGCGGCTTTTTCAGATCGAGCCCGAACTTTTCAGCCGATGATTCAAGCGTAGCGAGATCCGGCAGATCGCCTTGGTCGGTCGTCCAGAAATAGAGAGCATCCGAGAGACGCGCGCGCACCACCTTGCCGTTGCCGTGGGCAATCTCCTTGCCGCCATCCGTGGCCTCGATGTTGGCCGTGAGGATGAAGCGGTTGGAAAGCGCTTCGCTTTCACCTTGCGGACGCGTGACAAAGCACTTCTGGTTGGCGCGGATGGTCAGCCGGATCACTTCGGCCGGAATGGCGAGGAACGCCTGCTCGAACTCACCCATCAACACGACCGGCCATTCGACCAGCCCGGACACTTCCTCGAGCAAGCCTTCGTCCTCGACCAGGTCGAGCCCGTTGGCGAAAGCAAGATTGCGGGCGTCGGCGAGGATGATCTCTTTGCGGCGGTCGGCGTCGAGCACCACCTTCGCGGCTTCCAGCTTGCTCACATAATCGTCGAAGCGACGCACGGTGATTTCATCAGGCGAGAGGAAACGGTGGCCGTAGGTGATGTTGCCGGAGCGGATGCCGTCGATCTCGAAATCGACCACGACAGGCTCCTCGGTCTCCGGCCCGAAGGTGCACAGGATGGATTGCAGCGGCCGCACCCAGCGCAGCGAGCCCGGTTTGGCCGAGGCCGGCCCCCAGCGCATCGATTTCGGCCAGGGGAAATTGCGGATGATGCCTGGCACCAATTCGGCGACGATTTCTTCAGCCGCCCTGCCCGGCTTCGAAATGTGGGCGACATAGAAGTCGCCCTTCTTCGGGTCGGAATGGACATGCGCCTCTGCGACCGAAGATAGCCCGGCCTTGCGCAGGAATCCCTGGACCGCCTGCTCGGGCGCCGTCGTCGACGGCCCCTTGATTTCCTCGCTTATATCCTTCGAACGCGCGGTCAGCCCCCTGATATCAAGCGTCAGACGCCGCGGCGTCCAGTACTCGCGCGCCGCCTCATAGGTCAGCCCTGCCTCGACCAGACCGTCGGTCAGCATCTTCCTCAGATCACCCGCCGCCTTGCGCTGCATGCGGGCGGGGATTTCCTCGGAGCGAAGTTCTAGAAGCAGATCGGGCATCGGGGTCAGCTCATGCGGGAGAGTGGTCCGGGCGGGGCATAGCAACTCGGCTGGCCGCTGTCACCCTTTCCAGAAATTTTGACCACCCTGTCGGGACGCGGCGACCCCGCCCGTCCTTGGATCAAAGATTTCCATGAACCGAACGCAGCGCTGAAGCGACCCACGCTCAGGCAGGGAACACTTGGCTGAACGACCATGAAAACGGCATCCAGACTTCTCCAGATCCTCGCACTCAGCGCCTGTTTCACCGCGCAGGTCCACGGCGCCTTCTCGATGCCGGGTGTGCGCCAGGCCCTCCGGACGATGGCCGGGCAGAGCGGCCAGATCCTTTCGCCGGTCAACGCGTCTCTCGAGACGATGAGGTCTGCCTGAAACAACAGAGCTTTGTTCTGACGCAATTCCCAAGGGAAAGCGCTATGCGCTTTTCCCGGGAAAACCGCTTCGCACTTTTCCTGGAATTGCTCTAGGCCGCCAGCCCACCCGCATGCGTCTTCAAAAACGCCTCGCCGCAGGCTTTCGCCAGATTGCGCACTCGCAGGATGTAGCTCTGCCGCTCGGTGACCGAGATCACGCCGCGCGCGTCGAGCAGGTTGAAGACGTGGCTGGCCTTGATGCACTGGTCGTAAGCGGGAAAGACCATCTTGTGCATCGGCAGATTGTCGTTCGACGCCGGCGCACCGGCATCGAGCAGCGCCTTGCACTCGGCCTCGGCGTCTTCGAAATGCCTGAGCAGCATCGCCGTGTTGGCGTATTCGAAATTGTGGCGCGAATATTCCTGCTCGGCCTGCAGGAAGACGTCCCCATAGGTGACCTTTTCGGCACCTTCACGGCCGTTGAAGTTGAGGTCGTAGATGTTGTCGACGCCCTGCACATACATGGCCAGCCGCTCCAGCCCGTAGGTCAGTTCGCCGGCCACCGGCGCGCATTCGATGCCGCAGACCTGCTGGAAATAGGTGAACTGCGACACTTCCATGCCGTCGCACCAGCATTCCCAGCCAAGCCCCCAGGCGCCCAGCGTCGGGCTCTCCCAATCGTCCTCAACAAAGCGGATGTCATGCAGCAGCGGATCGACGCCGATCGCCTGGAGCGAGCCGAGATAGAGTTCCTGCAGGTTCGGCGGGTTCGGCTTCAGGATCACCTGGTACTGGTAATAATGCTGCAGCCGGTTCGGGTTCTCGCCATAGCGGCCATCCTTGGGACGGCGCGACGGCTGGACATAGGCGGCGTTCCAACGCCGCGGCCCGAGCGCGCGCAACGTCGTTGCCGGATGAAACGTGCCGGCGCCGACTTCCATGTCGTAGGGCTGGAGGATGACGCAACCATAGGCCGCCCAGTAATTGTGCAAGGTCAGGATCAGCCCCTGGAACGAGCGGCTGGGATGCATATGGGCGGGAAGTTCAATCGTCACGGTGGCCTCGACAGCAAAGGCTAGAGCCTGTCCCTTGAGCATGATCTTTTCCGAAAACCGGTATCCACTTTTCGGGATCATGCTCTTAGCGGCACGTCCTAGAGACACGGCGGCGAAGCGTCAAGCAAGGCGCACAGGGTCGCCACGCGATCGTGCTGAACAATGTCGAGTACTTTGCAACTGGGTGGCCCATTGCCGGGAATTGGCGCCTGCGGTCTGTTCGATCCCCACAACAACGACGACAGGTTCAGCCATGCCCAGCTCCGTTATCGTCCGCCCGGTCACGCGACAGGATTTCGACCTATGGCTGCCGCTGTGGGATGGCTACAACGCATTTTATGGCCGCTCCGGCGAGACGGCGCTGGCAAGAGAAATCACCGCGATGACGTGGTCGCGCTTCTTCGATGCCTATGAGCCGGTCCATGCCCTGGTTGCCGAAAGCGACAGACAGCTTCTCGGCCTCGTGCACTATCTCTTCCACCGCAGCACGACGGCGATCGCGCCAAACTGTTATCTGCAGGACCTTTTCACTACGCAGGCGTCGCGCGGAAAGGGGATCGGCCGTGCGTTGATCGAAGGCGTCTATCAGCGCGCCCAGGCCGCCGGCTCGGGCCGGGTTTACTGGCTGACGCACGAAACCAATCAAACCGCGATGAAGCTCTATGACAAGGTCGGCGAACGCTCCGGGTTTGTCGTCTATCGCAAACTATTTTGAGGACAGCGCGCCCTCCAAACGAAGACGGGGCTCCGAAAGAGCCCCGTTCGCATTGCAAAAAAAAGCCGATTTCACCCTTTCGGGGCGGGCACCGGCTCGGGCTTGACCTTGGGGGTCTCCTGCGCGGTGTTCGATTCGATCGGCGGCAGGCCCTTCATCAGCTTCTGCTGCAAGGTGGCCAGCACATCGGGATCCGGCTTCAGGTCGCGGGCCTGGTTCCACTGGAAGGTGGCTTCAAGCTTGCGGCCGACGCGCCAGTAGGCGTCGCCGAGATGGTCGTTGAGAACCGGATCTTCCGGCTTTAGCGAGACGGCGCGCTCCATTTCGCGCACCGCGTCATCGAACCTGCCGAGGCGGAAATAGGCCCAGCCCAGCGAATCGACGATGTAACCGTCGCTCGGCCTGAGATCGACGGCCTTCTGGATCATCGCCAGGCCTTCCTTGAGGTTGGTGTTCATATCGACCCAGGAATAGCCGAGATAGTTCAGCACTTGCGGCTGGTCGGGCTGCAGCTCCAGCGCCCTGCGGAAATTCGGCTCGGCTTTCGGCCATTCCTTCAGCCGCTCATAGGCGATGCCGCGCTGATAGAAGATGTTCCAGTTGGCCGCGGTCGGCGCTTTCAGCACCTCGACGGCCTTGTCGTAGAGATTGGCGGCCGAGCGGAAATCGTCCTTCGAGGAATAGACCCCGCCGAGCGCCAGATAGGCGCGCATGTCGTCGGGATGGGCCTCGACGAAGGCCTTCAGATGGGTGATCGCCTCGTCATGGCGATCGAGATCGGCCAGGTTGAGGCCAAGCTGCAGGTCCGAAAGCTCCTTGAGCGGTGAAGAGTCGGGGATGCGCCGATAGAGCGCGATGGCGCCCTCGCCGTCCTTCAACTGTTCGGCGACGGCGGCGAGCTGCACGAGAGCCGCGTCGCTGTCGGGCCGCAGGGCAAGCGCATATTGCAGGTAAAGGCGAACGAACGGCTCGCCGCCGCCACGGTTGAGCGCGGTGGCGAGATCGAGCAGGATTTCGGAAGCACCGTCGGACGGGCCGGAAACGAAGGGCGCGATCTTGTCGCCCTTGGCGATCCGGTCGCGCAAGGCGACGATTTCCAGCTTGCCCGGCGAAAACGCCTCGGCCTGGTCGAGCACCGAGATCGCCTTGGCCTTGTCGCCCTTGCGGGCCAGGAACGAGGCATAGGCCTGCGCGTTGCGCATCCAGGTCTCAGGCGCCGCACCGCCGGCCGTGGTATCCTGCATCGTTGCGGCGTAGATCGCCTCGGCCTTTTCAGGCATGTTGGAGGCATCGGCGATCAGGGCACGGTGGAAGGATTTGAACAGGCCGAACCAGTCCGGCCCCTGCAGCTTGTCGATCGAAGCCATCGCATCGCTGGCCTGGCCGGCACCCTGTTCGGCCCAGCCGGACATGACGCCGGAGATCAGCCGGTCGAGGTCGGATTCCAGCGACAGTTTGAGCCAGTATTGCGCCTTGGTGAAATCCTTCTTGTGGAAGGAATCGACCGCCAGCGCCAGGCGCGAAAAGCGCTCGACATCGGGCACTTCCTTGAGCTTGTCGGCATAGACTAGGGATTCATCGAAGCGGCCTTGCGCTATCAGCGACAACATCAGGCTCTGCTGCAGCCCGGTGTCGCTCGGATCGAAGGCCAGCGCCTGCTTGTAGTAGGCGATGGCGCTGTCGAGGTCGTTGTCGCCTTCGGCAATCCGGGCAGCCAGATAGGCGCCCGAGAACGACGAGATCTTGACCGGTTCGGTGGATTGCTTGGCATAGGCCGGAAAAGCCGAAATCGCCATGCCCGTCACAATTGCCAGCCTTGTCAGCCAGCGCGCACGTCCTTGCTGCATCGTATTCCTTTCAGCCAGGCGCCATCTCCGCATCAGCGGGATCGACGTAGACTCGATCTTTCCGGGCAAAGCATGGCCTTTTTGGGGTCGCGCTTCAATCCGCCTGAAATTCACAATCGGGTCAGCCGATTAACAAACCATGGCTGGAGGGGATTTTCGACCGAGGAAAAGCCGGCGTCAAGGTCAACCCGGCACGACGGATCGCTGCACCTTGGTGTCGGGAAAGCCGCCGGCCGCTATCACGCTGCACAGCTCGTTCCATTCGCAGCCGTCGCAAGCCTTGCGTACGCCACCGACGGAAAACGCCTGTCGCATCCGCGCCAGGATTGCCCCATCAAGGTGGAGGCGGACGCCGGCCTGGATTGGCCGGGCCAGCAGATCCCCGACATCGAGCGCGGCAAGCCTGTCCCGTTCGATGACGCTCTCGCCCAGACAATGCGGTTCCAGCTCATCGAGCAAGGGCGCGCAGATGTCGTCAGGGCCGGAAACGAGGAGGATGTCCTCGCCCCGGCTCAGGCGCTCCGCGATCCCGTCGTAATTGGCGGTAAAAGCAGGGCTGTATCCCTTGCCCACATAGGTGAGCAGGCAAAGGAGGTGATGGGCCCGCAGCCTGATCGTCACGGATTGGCCGGCTTCGCCCTGCTGCCGCGAAGCGCCATCAGAGTCGCCGCACCGAGCGCCGACTTCAGCAAACCGCCGACGATGAACGGCAGGAAGCCGAAGGTGATGGCCTTCTCAGCGCCGATCATGACGGCGAGCCATGCCGTTCCAAGCACCAGACAGGCAAGATTGCCGAGCAGCATGGCGGCGAAGGCAAGCACAACCCTGTTGCCGTTCCAGCCGCGTTCGGACAGCCAGCCGACCAGCGCGCCGGTGACCGGGAAAGCAAAGAGATAGCCGCCCGTCGGTCCGACGAAATGTGCCACGCCGGCAGCGCCTCCGGCCAGAACCGGAAAGCCGACCGCGCCCTCGACCAGCCAGGCGGCGATGGTGATAGCGCCAAGCCGCCAGCCATAAAGCGCGCCAATCAGCGTCACGGCGAAGGTCTGCATAGTCACGGGGACAGGCACCATCGGCACTTCGATGTAGGATGACAGCGCCAGGAACAGCGTGCCAAGCGCGACGGCTCCAACCTGCCAGGCGAGCGAGCGATCCTGGAGCCTGAGCGGGCTGAAGGACGGCTTGTGGGACGAGAATGCGATGTCTGTCATGAGGATTCCTTCGACCGATTTGAAATTATAGATAATTTCTGTTTTCGATCTATTATCGAATCCATATTTTTGCTGATATAGCAAGTCTTCGCTTGCAAGGATCTCCCTAACCCACGATCGCGAAGGCTTCGCGGGTCGCGCCGGAGGCCGTCTTGACCGGCTTGCGGCCGATCCACTGGACATGCCGTCCCAGCGTCGCGGCGGCCGATTCGGTGTTTCCTTGCCGCAACGCGGTCAAGATCGCGCGATGGTCCTGGTCGGTGCGCGTCTCCCACTCCGAGCGCCATGCCGCGAACAGAAAGCGGGCGCTGGCGGCATGCAGATCATCGATGGTGGCGAGCAGGCGCGGCATGGCGCATGGCGCCAGGATCAGCCGATGAAAGACGCGGTTGGCTTCCTCCCATGACCGGACGTCGCGGGATTTGTCGCCAGCCTTGGTCGCTTCCTCGGCGAGATCGAGAATGGCTGACGTCAGATGCGGCGCGGCATGGCGCAGCGCCAGCACTTCGAGGGCGGCCCGCATTTCGGCGACCTCCTTGACCTCGCCGAGATCGAAAGCCGCGACACGCACGCCGCGGCGCGGCTCGCTGACGGCCAGGCCCTGCGCCTCGAGGCGGCGGAAGGCCTCGCGCACCGGAACATGGCTGGTGTGGAACTCCTCGGCGACATGATCCTGGCGCAGCCGCGCCCCAGGCTCTATCGCGCCGGAGATGATGCGGTCCGCCAGCGCCTTGCTGATGCGCACCGCGATGGTGTCGTCCGTGCCTTTCGCCATGTTTTATAGATAATTTGCAGCAGGGCAGCTTGTCGAGACGAGAAGGTGGGATTCGCAAAAAGAACTCCCGCCAGCACGAGCCTGAGGGAGTTGCGCGAACAGGCCGGCCTTTCTCAGTTCACCCGGCTGATGCAGAAATCGATGACGTCGATCAGCGCCGATTTCTGCGGCGTCTCTTCCAGAGGCGCCAGAGCGTCGCGGGCGATCTCGCCGAAATGGCGGGCGCGGCCGATCGTGTCGGCGATGGCACCGTGGCGGGTCATCAGGCCGATCGCCTTTTCCAGACCGGCGTCATCGACGACATTGTCCTCGATGGCGCGCTTCCAGAAGGTGCGCTCGGCCTTGGTGCCGCGCCGGTACGCGAGAATGACCGGCAAGGTCACCTTGCCCTCGCGGAAATCGTCGCCGACATTCTTGCCGAGATCCTTGCTGGTGCCGCCATAATCCAGCGCATCGTCGATGAGCTGAAAAGCAAGGCCGAGATTCATGCCGTAGGAGCGCAGCGCCGCGCGGTCATTGCGCGTCGCCTGGGCAATGACGGGGCCGACTTCAGCGGCGGCCGAAAACAGCGCTGCGGTCTTGGCCTTGATGACGGCGAAATGCTCGTCCTCGGTGGTTTCGAGGTTCTTGGCGGCGGCAAGCTGCATGACCTCGCCCTCGGCGATGATCGACGCGGCGCTGGACAGAATGTCGAGCGCTTCGAGCGAGCCGACATCGACCATCATGCGGAAGGCCTGGCCGAGCAGGAAGTCGCCGACCAGCACGCTCGCCTGGTTGCCCCAGATCATGCGGGCGGTCTTCTTGCCGCGGCGCATGCCGCTTTCGTCGACGACATCATCGTGGAGAAGCGTCGCCGTATGCATGAACTCGACCGAAGTGGCGAGCTTGACATGGCCCTCGCCGGAATAGCCGAACATCTGCGCGGCGGCGAGCGTCAGCATCGGCCTGAGCCGCTTGCCGCCGGACGATATCAGATGGTTGGCGACCTCGGGAATCATCTCGACGTCGGAGCCAGCCTTGGACAGGATCAACTCATTGACTCGGCCCATATCGGCGGCCGTCAGATCGATGAGGTCCTTGATGGAGGCGGGTTCCCGCTTCCCGTTTTCGATGTTGAGAACGACACCCACGACAATCACTCCCGTCTTGGTATAACGCGTGCGACGGCACCCTTAGTCCCGATACGGACTCTAGGGCGGCGGACACGGCCACGGCAAGTGGCGAATTGGCGCGGCGTTGGTGACAGCCTGTTAACCGAGCCGGAGGGAGCGAGGCTCTGCCCCGGAATCCCCGCCCGTTTACATCAATAGCGCAAACTGCGAGTTTCACACGATGATAGAACTTGTCCGCACCAACGATGCCGTGATCATCTCCTTTGTCGAATCGCTGATGCGCGACGCTGGCATCGCCTGCTTTGTCGCCGATCAGAATATGAGCATTCTCGAAGGGTCGATCGGTCTTTTGCAGAAGCGCGTCATGGTCGACGCTGACCAGGCCGATGCCGCGCGGCGTATCCTGACGGACGCCGGCATCGCCAACGAAATCCGCACAAAATAATGTCGGCCGCGCCAGCCGCCCTCGCCCCAGACACACCGGCCCATACGGTCGATGCCTTCCATCGCGGCCGGTTCTGGCTCGTGCAGCCCAAGCATGGCGGCCATCGCGCCGGCATGGATGCGATGATGCTGGCGGCGGCCGTGCCTTCCGGCTTTGGCGGGCGCCTCGCCGATTTTGGCGCCGGAGCCGGCGCTGCCGGCCTGGCGGTGTTGTCGCGCTGTCCGGCTGCCCAGGCCGTGCTTGTCGAACGTGCGCCGGAAATGGCGGCCTTCGCATCGGCTACCCTTGCCCATCCCGGCAATGCCCATCTCAGCGATCGCGCCTCGGTGCTCGTCGCCGATGTCGCTGTGTCGGGCCAAGCCCGGGCCGCGGCCGGTCTCGCCGACAATGATTTCGACTACGTCATCATGAACCCGCCTTTCAACGCCGCCCGGGACCGCGCCACGCCGGAGCGCCTGAGAAAGGAAGCCCATGTCATGGAGGACGGGCTGTTCGAAAGCTGGATCCGCAGTGCGGCGGCGGTGGTCAGGCCGCGCGGCGGGCTTGCAGTCATCGCGCGACCCGAACAGCTCGGCGCCATCCTCGACGCGATATCAGGCCGTTTCGGAGATGCCGAGATGCTCGCCGTCCACCCTCGCCCCGACGCAGCGGCGATCCGCATCATCATGCGGGCGGCGCTCGGCGCACGCGGAAAGCTTGCCATCCGTCCGCCTTTGATGCTTCACGCGCAGTCGGGCAACGGCCCTGATGAATGCAGCGAAATGATCACCAACGGGCACGCCTCGCTGTTTCGAGATTGAGCTATTCCTGGCCGCCGCATTGCCGTTGGCCGGGAAATCCCTACATGCCTGCAACCCATCGACCGGAGACCGCGCCCTCGTGAAACGCCTTTTCAACCGACTGCTGCCGAAATCCTGGCGCTCCACCGTCGTCACCGTTCCGGTCATCCGGCTGCACGGCACGATCATGTCGGGCGGCCAGTTCCGGCAGAATCTGTCGCTGGCCTCCACCGCCGGCCTCATCGAGAAGGCGTTTTCGTTCGACGCGCCGGCCGTTGCCGTCTCGATCAATTCGCCTGGCGGCTCGCCGGTGCAGTCGCGACTGATTTTCAAGCGCATCCGCGACCTGGCGAACGAAAAGAACAAGAAGGTGCTGGTCTTCGTCGAGGATGTCGCAGCCTCGGGCGGATACATGATCGCGGTCGCCGGCGACGAGATTTTCGCCGATCCGTCCTCGATCGTCGGTTCGATCGGCGTGGTTTCGGCTTCGTTCGGTTTCCCGGAACTGATGAAGAAGATCGGGGTCGAGCGCCGTGTCCACACCGCCGGCCAGAACAAGGCTGTGCTCGATCCGTTCAAGCCCGAGAAGAAGGAAGACGTCGAGCGGCTGAAGGCTTTGCAACTCGAGGTGCACGAGACCTTCATCGATCTCGTCAAGGAGCGGCGCGGCACCAAGCTGAAGGACGATCCGGACCTGTTCACCGGCCTGTTCTGGACGGGCAAAAGGGGTCTGGAGCTCGGCCTCGTCGATGCGCTCGGCGACATGCGCACGGTGCTGAAGACCCGGTTCGGGCCGAAAACCCAGCTGAGATTGGTCTCGGCCCCACGCGGTTTCCTCAGCCGCTTCGGCCTGTTCGGGTCGAGCAAGGGATTTTCAGCGCCGGATATCGCGGCGGCGGCCGCCAGCGGCGTCATCGATGCGGCGGAAGAGCGCGCATTGTGGGCTCGCTTCGGGCTTTGAAAAACCGGCAAAACCGTCTAGCATGAGAGCTTAGTCGTCCCGACCGGCCGCCTTCGCCGGCCCAGCGTGGGAGGAGTTTTGGCATGCCGCAGATCATTTTCTTCACCGTCGTTGGCGTCGCCGCCTATTTCGGCTACCGCACCTTCGTGCGCGAAGCCGAGCGTGTGACGGCCAAGGTGCGGCGCACCGAAAAGCAGGCGGCCAACGGCGCGATGGGAACGCTGGTCAAGGATCCGAAGACCGGCGAATACCGGCTGGCCAAGGACTGAGCATCATTTCGCTTACATCAGTTGCGGCGGACACCGACACCGGTGCGCGGACTTGGCACGCGCATGCCAAGATCAATCTGGCGCTGCATGTCACCGGCCTGCGCCCTGACGGCTATCACCTGATCGAAAGCCTGGCGGTGTTCACGCGTTTTGGCGACCGGGTCGAGATCGCGCTCGCCGACAGCGATGAGTTTACCGTGTCCGGTCGCTATGCGCCGGCGGTTCCGCTCGACGGCACCAATCTGGTGTTGAAGGCCCGCGATGCCTTGCGAAGGGCGGCCGGCCTCGAACGAACCTCGCCCGTGTCCATAAAACTCCAAAAGAACCTGCCGGTGGCCTCCGGCGTCGGCGGCGGGTCGACCGACGCTGCCGCCGTGCTGCGCGGACTGGCGCAGACCTGGGGCCTGGACATGGACGACGCCGGGCTGGCGCGGATCGGCCTCTCGCTTGGCGCCGACGTGCCGATGTGCCTGGCGGCAAAGCCGCTGGTGGCGCGTGGCATTGGTGACGAGCTGTCGATGGTGCCGGACTTTTCGGCGCTTGGACTGGTGCTGGTCAACCCCGGCACGCCGGTCTCGACGGCGGATGTCTTTGCGGCACTTTCCCGCCGCGACAACGAACCCCTGCCGCCGCTGCCGCGCCGCATCGATTTTCACAGCCTGCGCAACTGGCTGGAGATCACCCGCAATGATCTCGAACCGGCAGCCCTTGCGATGCAGCCGGCCATAGGCCGGGCGTTGTCGTGGCTCAACAAGGCCGGCTCGGGATTTTCACGCATGTCCGGATCGGGCGCGACCTGCTTCGGCCTGTTCGAGACCGGCAATGTCGCCAAGCGCGCGGCAGCCGAGATCCGCAGTCGCCAGCCCGACTGGTTCGTCGCGGCGACGCGCAGCATCGCCTCGGAGGGAGCTGATGGCCAGAATTGACGAGAGCCGTTCGTTCATTCCCGTGCGCATCGCGGTGCTGACCGTTTCGGACACGCGCAGCCTTGCCGATGACAAATCCGGCCAGACGCTGGCCGACCGCATCACCGAGGCCGGCCACATCCTGGCCGCCCGCGATATCGTCACCGATGACCGCGACAAAATCCGCGACAGCGTGCTGGCCTGGTCGCGGGACAAAGATATCGATGTTGTCATCACCACCGGCGGCACCGGCTTCACCGGACGTGACGTGACACCGGAGGCGCTGGAGCCAATCTTCGAAAAGCGCATGGACGGCTTTTCGGAAGTCTTCCACCGCATTTCCTACGACAAGATCGGCACCTCGACGATCCAGAGCCGGGCGACCGGCGGCGTCGTCAACGCCACCTTCGTCTTCGTGCTGCCGGGCTCGCCCGGCGCGTGCAAGGACGCCTGGGACGGCATCCTCAAGGCGCAGCTCGATTACCGCCACATGCCCTGCAACTTCGTCGAGATCATGCCGCGCCTGGACGAGCATCTGCGGCGGGGCAAATAGCCGTCAGCGGATGACCGGCTCGCCATGAAAGCGCCGGCGCGAGGGGCGCGAAACACCGAAGCCGACTTCCATCATCAGCCGCGGCGTGCGCGCCGGCACCGTGCCCATGTGGAAACCGAAGGGGTCCTCGACGAAGCCGAGGCCGGCTTCGCCGGTCAGCGTCACCGGGCTCTGCTCGCCATAGACGTCCAGCACCTCCTGGGCGGAATGGCCGACCAACAGGGTCAGCTGATGCTTTATGGCGCGCCTGTTATGGCTACCCCTGACATAGACATGCGGACCGGTGTCGGTGTCGACAGGCTTGAGGTAGAAGAAGAACTTCAGCATGCGCCAGTCGTCGAGGTCGAAATGATATTTGCCGAGCGAGGCAAGGTTCTTGTCGGCGTCCGAGGCCTCGCCGGTTGGAAAGCTCCACCAGACGCGTGTGGTAATCAGTTTCGCCTGGCCACCAAGGTAGTGCGCCGCAACGTCGAGAAGCAGCGGATCGCGCTGTATGGCGAGTGCGGCCGGACAGTCGAGGATGCGCTCGAAATAGTGCCCGCTGAGCAGCGAACGGCCCAGGCGTTTCTCAGCCTGCGCATGCTCGCCCGGCATGAACTCGAGACGGCGGTCGAAATTGCCGAAGCAAGGCCTACGCCTCGCGAAATCCGCAATCTCCTCATGGATCTCCGCCGGCAGGACCAAGCCTGAAAACAGGCCGTCGGAACGCAGCGCATCGACCACCGCTGCCCGCTCGACACCGGCAAACACCGTATCGCCCGCATTGTCGGCGGGACGGGCGCGTTTTGCACCCAGCCAGTGCATCCGGCGCCCCGGCATGGTGCGCGCCAGCATGAACATCGGCAGCCAGGCAGGGTTTTCGCGAAGGTCCGTGAGATAGGTCGGAATGCGCACGGCGATGCGCCGCAGCAGGCTGCCATTGCGCGCAATGGCCTCGAGACTGGCAGCACCGGATTTGTCAGGGGTTGAAAGATTCATCGGCACCTCGTCCATGAGGGTGACACCCGATGCCGCATCGGTGTTCACCACTCGCATGACCCAAACCCAATTCACCCGCTTCGAAGGAAGGCTAGCCCCACGTCAGGTTTTGTGCAACGCACAATGAACAGAGCAGGCGCAAAAAATCACTTTGGCGAGCGGTGCTGCTGCTTCGGCGGCGCCACCCAGATCTCGGCGTCGAGCCTCTTTGTCGCCAGGCCACGCGCCAGCGCCTCGGCGCTGCCGGCACTCTTCGATAAGGACGCGGCCTGCCGCTTGCTGATCACCAGTCCATCGGCGAGCGCCCGATTTCCCGAAAAGACCCCCGCCAGGAACGGCGTGCGGCTACCCCGCGCTCTAGAGAACCGCGCCGCCATTGTTTGCCTTCCGGTGTGGACGACGACCGCTTCGATCCAGCCTTCCACCAGCCGTGCGCCCGGTTCCAACAGCAACAGCCAGTCACCCTTGGCCTGCCGTATCCCGGCAGCGATACCGCCGCTCGCCACATAATGGCAGCCGGCATGCTCGGCGACATGATGTGTCTGGTCGGTGGAGCCGGTGTCGCAGACGACGACCTCGCGCACCACCCCCTCGACCGCGCCGCCAATCAGCGAGGCGAGCGTGCGGGCGAGAGCCTCCTCGTCATTGCGCGTTTCGATGAGAACACTGAGCATATTTAGCCGAATAGCGGAAAGCCGCCCAAAGCGCCAGTTTTTGCGGCGCAGCATAAAAAGTTCTTGCTTTGTTCTCTTTGGGGAAATAGGAATAATTTCATGAACAGAGCGATTCGAAACAACATGGACAGTCCCTGGGAGCGGGCCAAGATGGAACCGATCGTGCATGCCGACATTGCAGCATTCGGGGCAGGACGCGCCGAGATGGCCAATGCGATGATCGAGCAGAGTGGCATGCGCATCCGTCCCGACCGCAATCGCGGCCGGTCGGCGGGCATCAATCCGTCCGGCCGCTTCGAACCGGTCAGCCGGCATGTCTTCGACGATGGCTGGAGTTCGCTGGAGGAACTGCCGCCATTCAAGACCGAGGTGCAGGTGGAAAAGCCGCGCACCATCATCACTCGCAACGAATCGCCCGACATCTCCTTCGACCGGTCGATCAACCCGTATCGCGGCTGCGAACATGGCTGCGTCTATTGCTTCGCGCGGCCGACGCACGCCTTCATGGGCCTGTCGCCGGGCCTGGATTTCGAATCCAAGCTGTTCGCCAAGCCGGATGCGGCGCGGCTGCTCGACAAGGAATTGTCGAAGGACGGCTACCAGCCGCGCACCATCGCCATCGGCACCAACACCGATCCCTACCAGCCGATCGAGAAGCAGTACCGGATCATGCGAGAGATTCTCGAAGTGCTGGAAGCGCGCGGCCATCCTGTCGGCATCGTCACCAAATCCGCCCTGGTGACGCGCGACATCGACATATTGTCGCGCATGGCCGAGCGTGGGCTGGCAAAGGTGGCGCTGTCGGTGACGACGATGGACCGCATGCTGGCGCGCACCATGGAGCCCCGTGCGTCGACACCGACCAAGCGGCTGGAGGCGATCCGGCAACTCTCGGATGCCGGCATCCCGGCTTCGGTCATGGTGGCGCCGATCATACCCGGCCTCACCGACCAGGAGATGGAACGTATCCTCGATTCGGCGCACACGGCCGGCGCACGAGAGGCGGGTTATGTCGTGCTGCGCCTACCGCTGGAAGTCAGCCCTATCTTCAAGGACTGGCTGCTGCGCCACTATCCCGACCGCTATCGCCACGTCATGTCGCTGATCCGCTCGATGCGCGACGGCAAGGATTACGATTCGGAATGGGGCAAGCGTATGAAGGGCGCCGGACCCTACGCCTGGCAGATCGGCCGGCGCTTCGAGATCACCGCCAAGCGGCTCGGCCTCAATGCCGAACGGCGCACGCTGCGCACCGACCAGTTCGTCGCCGCTGGAAAAGACCAGGAACAGCTGATGCTGCTCTGAAAATGCAATTTGCCGTGGCGTTTTGACCTGCCACGGCAAGAAAATCCCGTCCGGCCTGCCCCGGCCTGCAGACGGTGCCCTCCCGGTCCGGCGCCCCACCGGCCCGGAGGGACTTGCGGAGAATCGGAGCCGATGCGAACCTCGCCGCAAGATGGCTCGCGCGCGTTCCGATTCTCCGCTTCTCTTCGAAATCGTCGAGAAACCCGATTTCTCCTTCGAGACGAAGGCGATGGCCGACGGCCTGTGGCCGGTCGCAGGCATGGACGAGGCCGGCCGCGGTCCTCTGGCCGGGCCGGTGGTCGCAGCCGCCGTGGTACTCGATCCCGCCAACATTCCCGAAGGCCTCGACGATTCCAAACGGCTCAGCCATTTGCAGCGCGAAGCGCTGTTCCTGCGCATTCTTGGCTCGGCGCAGGCGGTTTCCATGGCTTCGATCAGCGCCGAGGGTATCGACGGCAGCAACATCCTCAAGGCGAGCCTCGAGGCGATGCGGCGCGCTTTGGTCGGGCTGTCGGTTCGGCCGAAGCTCGCGCTTGCCGACGGCCGCGACGTGCCACCGGGGCTGCCATGCGACGGCCGCGCACTGATCAAGGGCGACCAGCGCTCGCAGTCGATCGCCGCCGCCTCGATCGTCGCCAAGGTGATGCGCGACCGCATGATGTGCGGCTGCGGCAACCATCACGGCCGCTACGGCTTCGAGGTCCATATGGGCTATGCGACGGTCCGGCATCGCACGGCGATCGAGGCGCATGGCCCGGTTGCGCGGCTGCACCGCGTGTCGTTCGCGCCATTCAGGCTTGGCGGGGCTGAGGTGGCTGAAGAAGAGAGCTTGGCCGGACTGGACTGAACTGGCGAAAGCGGCGGAGCGACATCTCCCCCCTTGAGGGGGAGATGGCCGGCAGGCCAGAGGGGGTCGCCGCGCGTGAAGCGCCGCCTCTTCTTTCAATCTCTCATGGGCGTCGCGTCCGGTCGAACCGACCTCCTCTGTCGCCTTTGGCGACATCTCCCCCCGAGGGGGGAGATTATCCGCGCCACAAAAAAAGCCGCCAGGTTGCCCAGGCGGCTTTTGATCTCCAAATGTTGTCAGCTCAGTTGAGCTTCGCCTTCACATCCGCAAGCGATGCCTTGAACAGGTCTGCTCCGGCCTTGACGTCAACCTTGGCGGCGAGCAGCGCGCGGGCGGCTTCGACAGCAATGTCGACGGCGCTGGCGCGGACTTCGGCGACCGCGTCGCGCTCGGCCTGACCGATCTTCTGTTCGGCGAGCGCGGTGCGCCTGGCGACGTAGTCCTCGGTCTTCTTATGCGCGTCGGCAGCCAGCATCTCAGCTTCGCGCTTGGCGGCGGCGACGATGTCGGCAGCCTCCTGCTCGGCTTCCTTGCGCTTCTGCTTGTACTGGCCGAGCAATTGCTGGGCCTCGTCACGCAGCTTGCGGGCTTCGTCGAGCTCAGTGCTGATCCTGGCGGCGCGGGCGTCGAGCGCCTTGGCAATCAGGCCAGGCACCTTGATGTAGATGGCGACGCCCAGGAAGATGATCAGGGCAATCGTGGCCCAGAGCGTTGCGAGAGATGTAGCGTCCATGATGCGCTCCTCACCGGGCCACGGATTTGACCGCGGCCGCGATCTCGGCCCTGCTGGCCTTGCCGCCGACCAGGGCCTCGACGATCGCCGAAGCGGTGTCCTCGGCAATGCTGCCGACTTCCTTCATGGCGTTGGCCTTGATGGAAGAAATGCGTGCCTCGGCTTCGCCAAGTTTCTCGTCTAGCGCCGCCTCGATTTTCTTGCGTGCAGCCTCGGCTTCCGCCTTGGCCGCATCGGCGGCCTGCTGACCGATCGCGTTGGCGTTCTTCTTAGCTTCCGCCAGTTCCTGCTCGTAAGCAGCAACGGCAGCGTCGGCCTCGCCCTTCAACTTGCTCGCCTGATCGAGATCCTGGCTGATGCGATCATTACGGACATCGATGATGCCGCCAATGCGCGGCATCGCTACCTTTTTCAAGAAGAGGTAGAATAGCCCAAAGGTGATCGCCAGCCATAGAAGCTGCGACGGAAATGTCGCCGGATCGAATGGCGGGAACGTGCCATGCGCTTCGGCAGGCACGCCGGTGCCGGAATGCGCGGTGCTTTCCGTCGCGGCGGGCGCGGTCTCTTCCGCAAACGCAGATGTCACGAACATCTCAGTCCCCTGTCCATAAGGTAAGGTCGCACCATGCGCCTCCCTTCGTCAGCCGTGCTTCTTACTTGAACACAAGGAGGAGCGCGATCAGGAGCGAGAAGATGCCCAGAGCTTCGGTCACGGCGAAGCCGAAAATCAGACGGCCGAACTGGCCGTCGGCAGCCGACGGATTGCGCAGTGCGCCCGAGAGATAGCTGCCGAAGATGTTGCCGAGGCCGATGCCCGCGCCACCCATGCCCAGGCAAGCGATGCCGGCGCCGATTGCAGCTGCTGCATTTACTTCCATGTCAAACTCCTTGTGGTTCCGTTGTCGTTGCAGTTTGTAATTGGCGTCATGCGCCGGTGAAACTTAGTGGCTCGGGTGCAGGGCGTCGTTGAGGTACATGCAGGTCAACACCGCAAAGACGTAGGCCTGCAGGAAAGCGACGAGCAGTTCTAGCGCCGTCAGCGCCACCGCCATGGCCAGCGGCAGGATCGAGCCCGCGACGCCGACCGCGCCGAGCGCGGAGAGGCTGACGACGAAGCCCGAGAACACCTTCAGCGTGATGTGGCCGGCAAGCATGTTGGCGAACAGACGAACCGAGAGGCTAATTGGGCGCGAGACGAAGGAAATCACCTCGATCGGAACGACAAGCACCATCATCACAAGAGGCACGCCTTTCGGCACGAACAGCTTCAGGAAGCCAAGGCCATGCTTCATGAAGCCGTAGACGATGACGGTGCCAATCACCAGTATTGCCAGACCGAAGGTGACGATGATGTGACTGGTGATGGTGAAGAAATAGGGGAATAGGCCAAGCAGGTTGGCGACCAGCACGAACATGAACAGCGAAAACACAAGCGGGAAGAACTTCATGCCCTGAGTGCCGGCGGCGTCACGCAACATGTTTGCGACGAATTCGTAGGCCATCTCGGAGACCGACTGAAGCCGGCCGGGAACCAGGCTGCGGCTCGATGTTGTCAGGAACAGGAACGCAGCCGCGACAACCACGGTCGCGACCATGAACAATGCCGAATTCGTGAAGGACAAGTCGTAGCCGCCGATGTTAATCGGAATCAGCTTGATGATATGGAACTGGTGGATCGGATCGACCTTGTCAGCTGCCACGTTCAAACCCCGTCAATGCCGCGTACGGCCAAATTACCATTGCCGCCTGAAGGGCGGCTATTTCCTGTCGTCCCGACCAGAGCGCGATTTATCGCCCTGTCCGAATTCTGCCACAACGCCTGCGGAACGCATGACATTGAGTATACCGGCGCCAAAACCAAGCAGCAGGAAAACGATCAGCCCCCACGGCGATGTCCCCGCCATACGGTCGATGATCCAGCCGATACCGGCGCCCACCACCACGCCAGCGATAAATTCACTGGAGAGTTTGACCGCCTGGCCATATCCGGCCGCACTGCCCGCTTTCGCGTCGTCTTTCCCCTCGAGCCGGTTCGGCAGCCTTGTCGCAAGCGATGCTTCAAGTTCACGCCGACGTCGCTCAAGATCGTCGTCACGGATGCCGGTTTCATGCTGATTGCCGCGCCCGGTTTCTCCGGTTCCGTCTGGCCCATTCTTGTCGGCCATCGCAACCCCCCTGCCCGGTCAGACCGTCACCGTCCGTCCGCTTCTAAAGTCGCCGGCAACATAGTTAGAGGGGTTGCGCCCGTCAAGCCACGGGCGGAAGTTCATTGTCATGTATTTTAGGCAATAAAATCAATTAATTAGAGAGGTGCGACATCGTGCCCGTCGCGATGGCGTGGATGCGGTGTGCGAATCCCCCAGGCAATGGCTCCATGATCGAGCCTGTGGCCGGTGGAAAAGACCAGCGGCCGACGGGACCTCAGCTCCAGCCGCCACCATAGGTGCGGTAGAAGATATGCAGGCCGATCTTGGTCATCTTCTGCATGGTTCGCGCCCAGCCCGGATGGACATATTGGGCGTAATAGTGGGTCGACGATCCGACCTCCGGGATGAATATCTTGCCGGCGGTGACCGCCATGGCAATGTCCTGCGCGGTCTTGTAGGCGGCAGGATCGTCGATGCGCTTCTTCCTGCCGTCGCAAGCGAAGGAGAACTGGCAACGGTTGAACCAGCTGTCGTTCTGGTAGACGACGCCGCAGATTGAATTGGGATAGGCCGGATTGCGGACGCGGTTGAGGATGACCTGGGCAACGGCAGCCTGGCCGCGCACGGATTCGCTCCTCGCCTCGAAATAGATGCCATTGGCCAGGCATTTTTGTTCGGGCTTGGAGAAGACGCTCTCCGGCAGCGGGTTCTGGATCCACCAATGGTCGCCTTTGGCCATCGGCGGAATGAAGCGACCGCTGTTGGGCTGCTCGTCCTGCAGCAGGGCTTCGAAGGGTGAGGCCTTGGCGTAGTCCGGCTCGGATTGCGCATAGGCCGTCGCCAGAACATCGGGATGGTCGTTGTTGACCAGGGCGGCAAGCATGGCCGGCACGCCGGGCTCCGGCTTCTTGTCCTCACGCGCATGGAATTCCGCGGCGATCTGGATTTCCTTGCCTTTGATCTGAGGCTTGGCAAAGGCCATTTTCAGGCCGCCGTCCATGCTCGGCCGCATCAAGGAAGAGGTCCGCTGGAAGATCGAACCGGCGTTGAAGTTCTTCGGCGGCGCAACGGGAGACACCTGGACGATGCGGCCCTTCTTGTCGGCGCGCACGACGCGATCCTCGTCGGGCGAGCCGCTGACCTTGCCGCCCTTGCCGCGGAACGACACGTTGCCGACGCCAGCCAGATGAATGCCCGATCCGGAGATCGAGCCGGTGACGTCGGAATCGACGAATGGCATCTCGGCGGCATGGGTCGAGCCCGCGACGGATCTTTCGACATAGGAATTCCAGCGCGCGGTCGGCGATTCCAGGCCGGAAACGAGGCTGGTCATGTCCTGGTAGGCGGCGACGGTCGGGAAGCCGATCCAGATGCCGAGACCGATGATGAACGGAGATACGAAGCTGCGTTTCTTCTCACCGGCGGCGGCAACAAGCCGCTTCAACACACGTCGATGCACGGAACACTCTCCAGGAACGCCACTGACCCCACTGGAGAGCAAAATGATGCATTAACCTTGATGGGACGTTAACGGGATCGATCGGGTTTTCTCAGTCGGCTCAGGGTCGTGGTTTCGAAGTCGGGCGGTTTGCGGCGGGCGTTCAGGCCGGCCGCAGAAAGATCGGCCACGCGATCAGCGCACAGATGGCGGCCGACAGCCAGACGCCGGACCAGGACCAGAGGTGCAACAGCCCTGGAATGGCCACCGGCACCAGGAAGAAGCCGACGAAGACGAAGGTGTTGGCAAGACTGAGCGCGGTTCCGACATGGCCGGCGCCGGCAAGCGTGGCAAGTTCGGTATAGGCGACGCCATGCCAGGCCGACACCGAGATGCCCGCGACAATCAGCACCAAGGGAAGGACAGCGACCAGGAAGGACTGGCCGCCCGGCATGGCGGGGCTGGCCAGGATCATCAACCAAAGCACGGCGAAGGCCACCCCGCTAAGCGCACTGCATGAGCGCAGAAACTGACGGCTGTTGCCGTGGCGGTCGGTGAAGCGGCCGCTCCAGACGCGCATAACCATGGCGCCGACCTGCACCGCGGCGAGACTCGCGCTGATCGCTGCCGTTCCCAGCCCGGCGAAGTCGTGCAGGAACACCGACGCGAAGGTCAGCACCGCCACTTGCGGGAAGCAGAGCAGGCCGATGGCGGTGGCGATGCGCCAGACTTCAATGTTGCGCAGCGGCGCCGGTCCGGCCGCGGCCGATGAAACGACGTGACCCGCTGTCGGCGGCTCATGCAGCCAACGCCAGGCAAACAGGGCGGAAAGAGCGGAGGCGCCCGCCAGCAGCGCGAACACCGCAGAAAAGCCGAAGGCAAGCGCAAGCGACGGCAGGACAAGCGCGCCGAGGCCGCCGCCAAGCGGCACCGCCGTCTGCCTTATGCTCATGGCAAAGCCGCGCTCGTTTTCCTGAAACCAGCCCATGATGGCGCGGCCGCTCGAGCCGTTGACACTGCCGCCGAGCAGTCCCGTAATGAGCAGGCTTGCCGACAGCAGCATGACATCGGGGATGCCTGACCTTGTCGGCACGACGAGCATGGCCATGGCCAGGAGCCAAGCGGCTGTCGCGCCAAGCCCGATCAGAAGCACGCGGCGATCGCCCCAGCGATCGGTGAGTAAGCCCCAGGGCAGTTCGCTGAGCGCAACGCCCAAGCCGAGAAGCCCGAGCGCCAAGCCAAGGTCCGCATTGCTCAGGTGATAACCCTGACGAAGCACCACTGCCGTTGCAGGTATGCCGGAGAAGGTAGCCGAGAAACTAGCGTTCGCGGCGACGCCGATGCCCAGGACCTTCCAGCGATGGCCGGGACTGAACACCCTGCCGGTGGCGCCGCTGTCTTTCAGGATTTGTGTTGGCTGTTGGTCGGCGCAGTCGACGATGACGGACATGGTTTCATTCCCGTGGTGGTCCAGTGGCCCAGACCTTGACGGCATCTCTCTATCGTCATAAATCCATCCTTAAAATCAGGAAGTTTTTGACTATCGATCCTGAAAAACAGGACATTCTCCATGCAACGCATGACATTCGACCTCGACGTTCTCCGCAGTTTCGTCACCGGCATGGAGCTTGGCAGCTTTGCCAAGGCCGCCGACCGGCTTGGCCGCTCGACCTCGGCGGTCAGCGCGCAGTTGAAGAAACTGGAGGAACAGGCAGCGACGCCGATCTTTCGCAAGGCGGGCCGTGGCCTCGCCTTGACGGAGGCGGGTGAGACCATGCTCGGCTATGCGCGCCGGTTGCTCGAGCTGAATGACGAGGCGGCAGCGGCCATCCATGACGTCGAGCTGGAAGGCTGGGTGCGGCTCGGCCTGCAGGAGGATTTCGGCGAGGCTGTATTGCCCGATGTTCTCGGCCGCTTCGCCCGCGCCCACCCGAAGGTCAAGATCGAGGCCAGGATAGCGCGCAGCCACGAGCTTGCCGAAAGGGTGAGGTCAGGCAGCCTCGACATCGCGCTCGCCTGGCATAGCGGCCAGACCCTGCCTTACAGCGAGCATGTCGCCGATGTTCCGATGCGCTGGATCGGTCCGGCCAAGCGCATCGAGACCAGCCTGCGGGACGGCGAACCGCTGCCGCTGGTGGCACTCGAAGCGCCATGCCTATTGCGTACGGTAGCGACGGAAACGCTCGACCGCGCCGGGCTGCCCTGGCGCATGGCCTTTTCCAGCCCGAGCCTCGGCGGCATCTGGGCGGCCGTGGCCGCAGGGCTAGGGCTGACGATCCGCACCGATATCGGCCTGCCGGCCAGCGTCAGTGCGATGACGCCGGAGATAGCCGGCCTGCCGGCGCTGCCCAAGATGGCGCTCGTCCTGCATCGCCGGGATGCCGAACCCGACCCCGTGGCGGCTCGTCTCGCAGACATATTGCTGGAGGCGGCGCGGCAGGCCTTGCCGGACAAGGTGCGGACTGCCGGCTTGCGTGCGGTCGCCTGATCGGACGAGCACTGACGCTCAGTTGCGTTTCTTGGCCCGGCCGGCGAACGGATTGTCCGAGGTGCGCAGCGCGATGCGGATCGGCACGCCCGGCATGTCGAAGGCTTCGCGCAGGCTGTTGGAGAGGTAGCGGACGTAGCTTTGCGGCATCGCGTCCGGCCGCGAGCACTGGACAACAAAACCCGGCGGCCGCGTCTTGGCCTGGGTGACGTATTTGACCTTCAGCCGGCGCCCGGCAACGGCGGGCGGCGGATGATGCGCCAGTATCGCTTCGAGCCAGCGGTTGAGCTTGCCAGTGGAGACACGGCTGTTCCATACCTTGTGGGTCCTCAGCACCGCATCCATCAGCTTGTCGAGGCCGCGCCCGGTCTCGGCCGAGACCGGCACCGCCTGGATGCCGCGCACCTGCGGCAACAGCCGCTCGGTCTTCTCGCGCAGTTCCGCCAGCAGCTCCTGCGGATGATCGATCAGATCCCATTTGTTGAAGGCGATCACCGGCGCCCTGCCCTCGCGGATGATCAGGTCGGCGATCTGCAGATCCTGCTTCTCGAAGGGGATGGTGGCATCGAGCACGATGACGACGATCTCGGCGAAACGTATAGCGCGCAAGCCATCCTGCACCGACATCACTTCGAGCTTCTCGTGGATCCTGGCCTTGCGGCGCATGCCGGCCGTGTCGAACAGCTTCAGGCGGCGGCCATGCCAGTCCCAGTCGACCGAGATCGAATCGCGGGTGATGCCGGCTTCCGGTCCGGTCAAAAGCCGCTCCTCGCCGATCAGCGCGTTGATCAGTGTCGACTTGCCGGCATTCGGGCGGCCGACGACGGCGATGCGCATCGGCTTGGTGTCGTCGTAGGTATGCACATCCTCGGCGTCTGGATCGGCGATGTCCTCGCCGATCAGCACCTCGGTGGCGGCGATCTCATCGTCTTCGCCCTCTTCCTCGTCACCGAAAGCACGCGCCTCGCCGAGCGCTGCAATGACCGCATCACGCAGATCGGGCATGCCCTGGCCATGTTCGGCCGAAACCGGGATCGGCTCGCCCAGCCCGAGCTCCCAGGCCTCCAGCATGCCACCCTGCGCGCCCTTGGCCTCGGCCTTGTTGGCGACCAGCACGACCGGCTTGCCGGATTTGCGCACGATCTCGGCGAAGGTCCTGTCGTCGGGCAGCAGGCCGGACTTGGCGTCGATGGTGAAGAAGATCAGGTCGGCTTCGCGGATGGCGATCTCGGTCTGCGCGCGCATGCGGCCGGGCAAGGTCGAGGCACCGGCATCCTCGAAGCCAGCGGTATCGATGACATCGAAATGCAGGTCGTAGAGCTTGGCGGCATGGACGCGACGATCGCGGGTGACACCCGGCGTGTCGTCGACGAGCGCCAGCTTCCTTCCCACCAGCCGATTGAAAAGAGTCGATTTGCCGACGTTAGGTCTGCCGATGATGGCGACTTTGAAGGTCATACGGTCCTACAATCATGCATGTCATCGTCCCAAAACCGCTGCACACTTTTGGGCGACATGCATTTACGAGGCATTGCCCGAGCCGCGGATCAGCTCGGACATCAACGTTGCCCGCTCGCGGGTGTTGCGTGGGGCGCCGTCATCGGCGGCAATCTGGTCGAACAGTTTCAGCGCGTCCTGCGTCTTGCCTTCCTTCCAGGCGGCAAGGCCGAGCGCCTCGCGCGCCGTGTGGCGCAGCGTGTTGGTGTCCGATGTCAGCGCCTCGACGCGGCTGGACACGTCGGCGAAGGAGCCGTGATCGACAAGCAGGAGCGCTGCCCTCAGCCGCGCCATGTCGCGAATGCCCTGGGGAATGGCGGTGTCGGCCGCGACGTCGTCGAAATCCTTGACGGCGGCATCGGTGTCGCCCTTGCTCGCCTTGACGGTGGCGGCACGCATGCGGGCGAGCAGCGGATAGGCGCCGTAGCCATCCTTTTCCAACTGATCGAGCGCGGCCAGCGCATCGTCGTTCTTGCCGTCATTGGCAAGCTTCAAGGCCTGCGAGAAAGCATCGCCGGAGCGGTTGGCGCGCGTCTCGTCCCAATAGCGGTAGCCGACGAAGGCGGCGGTGCCGAGCACCACCAGGATCGCAATGACAAGCAAGGCCGGGCCGAAACGGTCCCACAGCTTCTGCGCCTGCTCGCGACGCATCTCGTCATTGACTTCACGGATAAAACTGTCGTCGGACATCAATCAAAACCACTTTTGCCCCGGGCCGGGGCGGTTCATGAGCCCGCGTTTTAGCGAAATTTTGTCGGCATGGAAGGGGTTCAAGCGGAAAATCGGCTAATCCTTGGGGCAAACGGACGAAAGGGCCAACCGCACCCACGCCACATTTCGGGGATAGCCGGCTTGCTGACCGTCAGGAGCCCGTAAGTTTGCCGATGCCTTGTTTGTCTCGCGTTGCTGCGTTTTCGCTCGCCTCGCTGGCCACCGCCGGCGTGGCCCTCGCCGATCCGCCCGCGCCACCAGTGCCGGCAAAACCGAAGCAGGTGGTCATCATCTCCTTCGACAGTGCCCGCGACATCTCGCAGTGGAAGCGCAGCCGCGCGCTGGCACAGCGCACCGGCGCGCATTTCACCTATTTTCTCTCCTGTGTCTTCCTGCTGTCGCCGGAGACACGCACGGAATACACGGCGCCCGGCAAAACGGCCGGGAAATCGAACATCGGCTTTGCCGCTTCCAAACAGGAAGTCGCCGATCGGCTCGAACAGATCGGCCTTGCCGCGCATGAGGGCCACGACATCGCCAGCCATGCCTGCGGCCATTTCGACGGCAAGGACTGGAGCAAGGCCGACTGGCGGGAGGAATTCGGCTCGTTCAAGCACATTCTCGAGAACGCCTACGCGATCAACGGCATTGCGCCTGAACCGCAGGGTTGGCGCGATTTCGCCCGGCACGCGGTGGTCGGGTTTCGCGCGCCCTATCTGTCGACCAGCAAGGCGCTTTACGAAGCGCTGCCGGCCGCCGGCTACCAGTTCGACGCCAGCGGCGTTTCAGAGGGCCCTGCCCAACCGCCGACCGTCGGCGGCATCACCCGCTTTTCCCTGCCGCAGATCCCGGAGGGGCCGAAATCGCGGCCAGTGATCGCCATGGACTACAATCTCTATGTCCGCCACTCCGGCGGTTTCGAACGGCCAAGCAAGGCGGGCGAGTTCACCGACCGGACCTATCAGGCGTTTCGCGCCGCCTTCGACGCGCAGTATCAGGGCAAACGCGTTCCGCTGGAACTCGGCTTCCACTTCACGCTGATGAATGACGGCGCCTACTGGAGCGCGCTGGAGCGCTTTGCCGGCGAGGTCTGCGTCAAATCAGATGTCGAATGCATCAGTTTTCGCGACTACGTTTCGCGGCAGGATGGCGGCGAAAGACAGGCGGCCGTGGGCGGCTGAGCCGCCAAGCTGCATTGCGTCCTGACTAGGTCGGGTCCTCGGCCCCCTGCCGTTCCAGGTAACGCTGATCGATAGCCGGCAGCGGCTCCCCTTGCAGCGTCGCTTCGAAGGCGCGCAGGCGTTTGTGAACCGACTGAAGTTCGACGATGGTCGACCAGGAATTGATCAGGAACTGGAGCGATCCCGTCACCCGCCCGAAAGCGTTCGATATTTGGTTGAGGGTGCCGAAAGTGATCTTGTGGGCGACCAGCGAAGGGCCCAGAATGATGAAGGAGAATATGTTGTCTGCCTGAAGGTAGGTGTAGCGCACGACGTTGAAGTAGATGTAGTGGAAATAGAGGCGGAAATAATTCTTCCGCACATTGTCGAACAGTTCCGCCGTCGTCGCCGGCTGAGCGCGGTCAGCGTGATCCTCGCCATAGACGAGTTCCTTGCGATAGGCTGCCTCAACGCGCTGGTTGCGAAACTGCAGACCTGGTAGCTTGATACCAGCAAGCATCACCGCAAGCGTTCCAAAGAGACACCAGCCGATCGCCGCCACCACAAGCGGTTGAGGAACGGTGCCGATGATTGGCAATTCGGTGATGTGCTGCTGCAGCGCGATCATGACCGGAAGAAAGGCGATCAGTGTCATGATCGACTGGACGAAGCTCGATCCAAGATCCTCCATGATCTGGGAGAAACGCATGGTATCCTCCTGGATACGCTGCGAGGCGCCCTCTATATGGCGAAGCTGCCCCCAGTTGGCCATGAAATAGCTGTTCATCGCCGTACGCCAGCGGAAGACCCAATGGCTGACGATAAAGGCGTTGACGACTGAAACATTCATGCCGATCAACGCCAACCAGACAAAGCTGGCCTGTCCTGCATAAAATTCTCCGGCAGTGGATGCGGTGGTGCCCGACATCAAGCCCTGGACGTAGTCGAAGAACGGCCCGTACCAGGCGTTGACGGCGACGCTTATCTGCACATTGAAATAGATGAGGAACAGGATGCCGGCTGTTACCAGGATCGACCAGCTCTGCCATGGATGTGGCGAATACCAGGCCCAGAAGGCGTAAAACGCTCCCACACCGAACGCGAAATAGAGATAAAACCATAGAAAGGGCGGCGACCAGAACACGGAGATGCCGACGATGGGCGGGACACCGGCCGCGGCAGGGGGCAGGCCAAAAACTGCTCCCAGCTGCTCACCGCCGAAAAACCAGAACAGGATTGCCGCAAGGCTCCAGATGACCGCCGAACTGAAAAACAGCTTCGGCTGCGGGAAAAAAGATACGAACACTGTGGCGAATTCCTTGCTCGGTGGGCAAATCAGCTGACTTTGGCGGGCATAAAGTCACACATTAGGGGGAAAGAAAATGCCTGCCCGATACCCGGTGCAGAGCAAGACCACAAATCATGGCGATTTTGGCGCGGCCGACCATGTGACGATGCCGGACACGACCAGCATGGCCGCGGCGACGATCGAAGCCAGGAAGAAATTCCCCGACGCCTGCGCCAAAAGGCCGGCAGCGATCGGGCCGATGATCTGGCCAAGGCCGAACGAGGCCGTCATCAATGCAAAGATGCGCCGCGGCGCCTTCGGCGCCTGCTGGCGCGCCGCCTGCAGGCCAAGTGCGGTGATGGCAATGAAGGTACCGCCGAGCAGCAGACCGCCAAGCAGTGGCCCCGAATATCCGCCAAGCGCCACGCTGGCGGTGACGCCGATGACTTCGATGAAGCACGCCAACGCATAGGCGGCGTAGAGCCCGATCCGTCCAGCGATCTTCTGCCACAGCCACGTCGAAGGAAAACCCGCAAGGCCGGCGACCATCCACACCATGGCTTCGAAGACGCGGCTGCCGCCGCCTTGGCGGACGATGGCGACCAGGAATGTCGCCGTTACCACATAGCCAAAGCCAAACAGCCCGTAGGCGACGATCATCTTCATCAGCGACCGGTCTTTCGGCAGGGCCGGCTCACGGACGGCTTGGCCGTTGGCGAGCGGGCCTTCGTTCGCCAGCAGCGCCACGACCACGAAGCCAAATGCCGAAATCGCCGCCGACCACAACCAGCCAGATGCCCAGCCGGCATGCTCGGTGACCAGCACCGCCATCATCGCCGCGGAGCTCGCGATGCCGAGGCCGACACCGCCAAAATGCCATGCCTGCAGGTCGCCGCGACCGGCTGCATTGATATGGCTGAAAACGATGCTGGCCATGAAAACCATGACGAAGGCACTGGCCAGACCGGCCAGAAAGCGGATGACGAGAAAGGCGACCATGGTGTCGGACAGTCCCATCAAGGCCGCAAGGACGGTGCTGGCGCCAAGACCGCCCAGCATCAGCAGGCGCTCGCGGCCATGCGCCCAGCCGCCCGCCGCCACAAACGCGCCGACGAGGTAGCCGAGATAATTGGCAGACGCGATCCACCCGGCACTGGCCGGCGACAGATGCAGTTCTTCCATCATGCCGGGCAGAATCGGCGTGTAGACGAAGCGGCCGATGCCCATGGCGACGGCCATCGCAATCATGCCGGCGACGGTGAAGCGCAGCGCTGTTGAGGCCGATGTCATTGCAGCGCACAATAAATGCAGGGAACGCTGAAACAATCGCCTTTCGTTGGGCCAGTGGGCCTACCCAGTGGGCCTACAGCGTGTCGCGCCAGCTCGAGTTTTCCTTAAGCCAAAGGGTGTGGGATCCGCTCAGCAGCGCCCACCGAAACCGGCTTGCCACGAAGCGGTCTCGTGCACCGTCCGCCGCGCCGTCAGCCTGAACGGCACGTCGCCAAGTTCGCGCTCCGACATGGTGTTCAGGACGGGGTGCGACAGCGGATCGGTGAGCCATGTCTGCGTATCGCTCTGTGAGCGCGGCTCATACGGCGTGCCCCCAGCGAACAGAACCTTAAGTGATGACAGCATCCTTAACATTTCCGGCTCCACGGGTCTGGCTCCCATTGATAAAGTCTGCCGTTTCCATGTGTCTTTCAATTGAGATTTCAGTCGGAACGGTTTAGAAAATCTCAAATGGCCTTGCTCAACCGCGTCCATCTCAACGGCCTTCGCGCCGTCGAAACCGTTGCCCGTCTCGGCTCGCTCGCGGCGGCCGCTGGCGAGCTCAATGTTTCCGTCAGTGCCGTCAGCCAGCAGATAAGCCGCACCGAAAAGCAGCTTGGCCAGGCGTTGTTCGAGCGCACGGCAAGCGGTCTGGTCCTGACCGAACTCGGCGCCGTCTTCGCGACCCGTCTCGGCACGGGGTTTCGCGAGCTTGCCCAGGCCGTAGCGCTGGCCGACGAGGCGACGCAATGCACGTTGGTGGTTTCGGTGGCACCGGCCTTCGCCTCGAAATGGTTGCTCCCCAGACTATCGCGTCACTTCGACCGCCATCCCAATGTGCTGCTGCGCATCGACGCTACGGTGCGGCTCACCAATCTCGACCGCTCCGACGTTGATATCGCCATCCGGCTTGGCGACGGCAAATGGCCGGAAGGGCGAGCGGAACTGCTTCTGGCGCAGGAGGTTTTTCCGGTATGCGCCCCGGTCATCGCCAGGAAATTGCAATCGATCGAGGATCTTGCCCAGACCTGCGCCATCACCGACGAGCGGGCGATGATCAATTGGGAAAGCTGGTTCGCCGCTGCCGGCGTTCAACCCGTCACCTTCCAGAAGGGTGCGCGCTTCACCGATCCGATGCTGTGCCTGGAATCGGCCATTGCCGGCCATGGCGTGATGCTGGGCTGGCAATTGCTGACAGCGGATGCGCTGGCCGACGGGCGGCTGGTGGCGCCGTTCGGAATCCGCGCCCAGAGCGGGCTCGGCTACTGGCTGGTGACCTCGTCGGCCAAGGCGGAGAGCCGCAAGGTCCGGGACTTCAAGGCCTGGATCAAGGAAGAGATCGCGGCGACGATGGCGCAGTTCGGGTCACTCGAAAGCGCGGCCTGAACTGGCCCACCGCAATCGCGGTGGAAAGGATGCCGACTGCGGTCTATGTAAGACCAGATCAAACATCACGGCAGGCAGGATCATGACCACACATTCGCGCGGCGTTTCCGCAACGATCGACCCGGTGAAGCTCGACAGGCTGGCTGAAGTCGCCATCAAGGTCGGGCTGCAATTGCAGCCCGGACAGGACCTGGTGCTGACCTCGTCGATCGCGGCCCTGCCGCTGACCAGGCGGATCGTCGAGCACGCCTACAAGGCCGGCGCCGGCCTGGTGACGCCGATCTTCAACGACGACGAGATGACGCTGGCGCGCTACCGCTTCGGGGCGGACGCCGGTTTCGACCACGCCGCCGGCTGGCTCTATGAAGGCATGGCAAAGGCTTTTTCCAACAATGCGGCCAGGCTTGCCGTGCGCGGCGAGGATCCATCGCTGTTGTCGGCACAGGATCCGGCGAAAGTGGCGCGCGCCAACAAGGCGAACTCGATGGCCTATCAACCGGCGCTGGAAAAGATCACCGGCTTCGACATCAACTGGAACATCGTCGCTTATCCGGACCTCGCCTGGGCCAGGCAGGTTTTCCCCGGCGATGCCGACGATGTCGCCGTGGTGAAGCTCGCCGATGCCATTTTTGCTGCGTCACGGGTCGACGTGGAAGACCCGATCGCAAACTGGACGGCGCACAACGCAGCGCTGCGTAGCCGCACCGAATGGCTCAATGGCCATAATTTCCACGCCCTGCACTTCACCGGACCGGGCACCGACCTGACTGTCGGGCTGGCGGACGGCCATGAATGGATGGGCGGCGCGTCGACCGCCAAGAACGGCATCACCTGCAACCCCAACATCCCGACCGAGGAAGTCTTCACCACGCCGCACGCCAGGCGGGTCGAGGGCCATGTCTGCTCAACCAAGCCGCTGTCCTACCAGGGCACGCTGATCGACGACATCTCGGTGCGGTTCGACGAAGGCCGGATCGTCGAGGCCAAGGCTTCGAAGGGCGAAGATTTGCTGAAGAAAGTGCTCGACACCGATGAGGGATCGCGGCGGCTGGGCGAAGTGGCGCTGGTGCCGCATTCCTCGCCGATCTCGGCCAGCGGGCTGCTGTTCTTCAACACGCTGTTCGACGAAAACGCCGCCTGCCACATCGCGCTCGGCCAGTGCTATTCGAAATGCTTCGTCAATGGCGCCTCGCTCAGCCAGGACGAGATCGCCGCGCGCGGCGGTAACAAGAGTTTTATCCACATCGACTGGATGATCGGCTCGGACAAAATCGACATTAACGGCGTCCACAAGGACGGCCGCAAGGTGCCGGTGATGCGGAAGGGCGAGTGGGCCTGAGGGTCACCCCTTAGGGAGGTCGAATGGCCTTCGACCTGATGGTCAAGCGGATTTACGAGCCGCCCGCTGCCGATGACGGGCAGCGGGTGCTCGTCGATCGCATCTGGCCGCGTGGCGTCAGCAAGGAAGAGGCCGCGCTGGCGCTATGGCTGAAGGAGATCGCGCCCAGCGATGAGCTGCGAAAGTGGTTCGGGCACGAGCCGGCGCGCTGGGCGGAGTTTCGGAAGCGGTACGGAGCCGAACTGGATGGGAATGGCGAGGCGGTGGCGCAACTGCGCGGACTGCTCCGCCAGGGTAAGGTGACACTGCTCTATGGCGCGCACGATGAGGCGCACAACAATGCCGTGGCATTGGCGGGGTATTTGCGCGCAGGTTAAGGTCGCTGATGTTTCTGAGGCCGGGGGCACGAAGGTGAAGGTCGGCCCTACTTCCCTACGGCCTTCTCATAAGCCTCCGGCTTGAACCCAACCAGAACCCTGTCACCGACCTCCAGCACCGGCCGCTTGACCATCGTCGGTTTGGCCAGCATCAGCGCCTTGGCCTTCTTCTCGTCCAGGCCCTGCTTGTCTGCATCCGCCAGTTCTCGGAATGTGGTGCTGCCCTTGTTGAGCAGCTTTTCCCAGCCGACCTTGCCGACCCAGCCATCCAGCCGCTTCGCGTCGAGCCGCTCCGCGCGAAAATCGTGAAAACGGTAGGGCACATCATGGCTCTCCAGCCAGACGCGCGCCTTCTTAACCGTGTCGCAGGTGGTGATGCCGTAGATGGTGATCGTCAAAGCGCGCTTCCCTTGGGCTGACCGTCGAATCCGTGACACAGCCTAAAACCGCCCTCCTCGCTTTGCCAGCGCCCAAGCTCGCAGCTGCGGATTTTTCGGGCTTGCTGCCGGGTTGCCGACCCGTCAGGGGAGCGCTTCAGGCAAGGGCACGCGCTAGAGCGCCACCGCCATCCATCGCGACGAGGCGACAGCCCTCAGGAAATAGGCCTCTTCGATGCCTGGGGCACGGGGGCAGACCAGCTTGCAGAGGATGTGAAAAGCTGCATATGGCGGCCAGGACATTGTCCCAGCCGCCATGCGTGTTACTCGATCCTGTAGCGAGGAGCGGGCTCCGAAGGCGGTATCTCCGGCCTTAGTAGTAAAAACGCTCTTCGGTGATCTTGCCGTTCTTGACCGTGTACAGGCCAACCTCATCCATGGTGACACGCTCGCCGGTGGCCTTGGGCGTTACGTCAAACTTGAAGCGGACGGCGAACTGGTCGCCGTTGACATAGGGGCCTTCGACCGAGCCACCATGGACTTCGTGGTTCTCTTGCCACCATTGGCCCTTTTGCTTGAGAGCCTCCTTGCCACGGGCCACGGCCATCGGCCCTCCCATGGCTTCGTAGCTGACGATATCGTCGGCGTTGTATTTCTCGCCAGCACCGGCGTGATCACCCTGCTTAAGCAGCTCGGTGAAATCCTTGGCAATGTCCGCGATGGTCATTTTGTATTCCTCCTGTTCAGACGCATTCGAAGTAGGGAATAGCTTGGCGGCCCGCCACCTTTGCCCGAACGACAGCTGACAAGGCGTGTCAGGACGATAGATATAGCGCGGCTGTTTGACGACGATTTCTCACATGCCGGCCATGGAATCGACCTGGCCGGTCAATTGCCAACTCCCACGCTCCTTGTAGAAACCCTTGCCGATGGGAACTGTGGATCGGCACAAAATCCCGGACCAACCAGCTGACCGGGTCAATCGATCGTTCTCGGATTTTGGCAACACGCGCTTCAGCGGAAATGAAGCGAGACTGGTGCCTTCCGCACCAGTGATGCTCCGGTTTTCTGGGACGGGCAACTTATGCGGAGAGCATAGGGCAGTTGGCGCCACGGCGGAGGCTGATATGCGCCACGTCGCCGACGCTGAACTGAAACCTCTCGGCCTGGCGCGGGGCATCGATCACCACAGGCATGCCTTGCCCCAGTTCCGCGTGCAGGCGCAGCGTGCGGCCGTGAAAGACGATGCTGTTGACACGCGCCGGCGCGGTTCCTTCTGTCGCCTCAGTGGCGGCCAGCAAATCCTCCGGGCGCACGCCAATGGTGCGCACCTCGCCTTCCCCGGGTGACGGGCCGGTTTCAGAAATGGCTTCCAGCGGCAACGTGCCGGCGGTGAAACGCAGGCGATCGCCATCACGGCCGATAAAACGCGATTGCAGGAGATTCATGGTGCCGATGAAGCTCGCGACAAACTTCGTGGCGGGCCGATCATAGAGCGTCGCCGGCGGCGCGATCTGCTCGATGCGACCCTTGTTCATGACGACGATGCGGTCGGAGATCGACAGCGCCTCGGTCTGGTCGTGGGTGACCATGACGAAGGTCGTGCCAAGGCGCGACTGCAGCCGCTTCAACTCGACCTGCATCTGTTCGCGCAGATGCGCGTCTAGCGCCGACAGCGGCTCATCGAGCAACAGCACGCGCGGCTCGCAGACGATGGCGCGGGCGAGCGCGACGCGCTGGCGCTGGCCGCCCGACAGTTCCAAGACGCGGGCGCCAAGCTTGTCGGCGAGACCGACCATGTCGAGGGCTTCGCCGACGCGCTTTGCCTGCTCGGCGCCGGACAATTTGCGCAGCGACAGGCCGAAGCCGACATTTTCGGCGACGTTCATGTGCGGAAACAGCGCGTAATCCTGGAACACCGTGTTGACCGGCCGGTCGAAGGGCCGAAGCGCTGTGATGTCGCGGCCGTCGAGTAAGACCTTGCCGGTCGACGGGCTTTCGAAGCCGGCGATGACGCGCAGGCTGGTGGTCTTGCCGCAGCCGGATGGCCCGAGCAGCGTGATGAACTCGCCGCTGATGATGTCGAGATCGACGGCATCGAGCCCAACGATGCCACCGGGAAAAATCTTCGAGACATTTTGCAGCCGGACGAGAGGATCAGGCGCCATCGCGAACCTCGGACGGTTTCGTGGTGTTGACCCACAGGATCTGGCACTGCTCGGCGCCGGGATTGCGGAAGGCGTGCAAAAGCGTGCTCTTGAAGGCAAAGCTGTCGCCGGTCTTCAGCCCGTATTTGGTCGAATCCACCACCAGTTCGACCTCGCCCGAAAGCACGTAGCCGAATTCATGGCCGGCATGGGCATAGGCTTCCGCCGTGCCGCCACCGGCCTCCACCGTCACCAGCATGCCGGTCAGCGTCGCGCCCGGCGGCGACAGCAGCGCCTTGGCGATGCCTTCGGATTTTACGGGAATCACGCGGCGGCTGTTGGCACGCACGCAATAGAGATCGTTGACGGCATCATTGCCGTCGGCGATCAGCGCCGACGGCTCGATGTCCAGCGCAGCGGCGAGCGGCCAGATCACCTTGACGCGCAATGAGGACATGCCCCGCTCGATCTGGCTCAGCGCGCCGATCGACACGCCGGCTTTTGCCGCCAGTTCGGCCAGCGACAGGCGGCGCTCCAGCCGTAGCGCCCGCACCCGCCGGCCGACGCGAACGTCGGCATCGTCCTTGGGTTTCTCGGCGGCTTCGTCAAGAACATCCATGCATTCGTCCTCGTTGTCTTTCCCTTCTCCCCTTGTGGGGTAAGAAGCGGTTCGCCCAGCGAACGAAAAGCCAATTGCTTGGCTTTTCGAGCTTCGAACGCCCTGAGCCTGCGAAGGGCCGGGCGTGGTGGCCGATCTACCCTGCCGGGTCCCCGCTGCTTCGCAGCGTCCCGGCGTTTTCCGGCCTTTCATCGTGCCACCGGCACGATGAATTCGCTACGCGAACCGGCTGCTCACCCCACAAGGCGAGAAGGGAAGACCTCAGCTCACCCGCCAGCCTTCACCTTCTCGAACATCTTGGCCACATCGTCATTCTGCTTCATTGGTCCGGTGAAGATGGTGGTCTTCAGCATCACTTCCGGATCGGACGGCAGTTGCAGCTTTTCAAGTTCATCCTTCGCCACGCCGGCGAAGGCGGTTGAGAGCGAGCTGCCATAGCCGTAGGACTGGATCAGGAATTTGCCTGAATCGGCATCCAGCCGGCTGTTGATGAAGTCATAGGCGAGATCGACATTCTTGGCATCCTTCAGCATGACGAAGCCGCAGGCCCAGGTCAGCATGCCTTCCTTTGGCTTCATGAACTCGACCGGCACGCCCTGTTTCTTCAGCGAGGTGGCGGACGCGTTCCAGGTCATGGCGGCGACCAGTTGGCCGCTGGCCAGCGCCTGCTCGACCGAGGTCATGTCGGTGGTGTAGCTCGACAGCAGCGGGCGCTGTTCGCGCAGCTTTACCGCGACCTTGTCCATCTGCTCGGGCGTCATGTCGAAGGGGTTTACGCCGGCCAGAAGTGCGGCAACGATCGGCGTGTCGTGGACGGCGTCGATGGTCGCCATGCGGCCGGCATATTGCTTGTCCCACAGAAGGTTCCAGCTGGCCTCGGGGTTCTTCACCAGATCGGTCCGGTAGAGGATCGAGGTGTTGCCCCAGTCCCACGGCACCATCCAGACCTTGCCGTCGCCGGCCTGCAGATCGGGCAGGTTCTTGAACACCGGGAAGATCGAATCCCAGTTCTTGATGCGCTTGGTGTCGATCGGCTGCAGCAGGCCTTCCTTGTTCCAGCGCGCCACCTTGTCGTAGCAGGGATGCGCAATATCCGGGCGGAAGCCGGCCTTGACCTTGGTGAAGGCATCGTCGTCGTCACCGAAGATCGAGGCCTCGACGCCATCGGGGTGTGCGGCCAGGAAGCTCTTGTTGAAGTCGGGCAGTTCGTAGCCCGACCAGGTGAAGTATTGCAGCTTTTCGGCGGCCAGCGCCACGGTCGACGACAGCGCGAGCGCCAGTGCAGCGAGGCCGGCCCGGGCCTTGTGTCCGGTTATCGATTTCAGAAATGCCATTTTCGTTCTCCTCTCATTGTTGTGGTCAGGCTGTATTGCGGCGCCCGGCGCCAAGCCCGCGGTGACGCAGGAGCTCGGCTGTGCCGGCGATGATGAAGGATACGGCCAGGATCACCGTCCCGAGCGCCATCACGGTCGGCAGCGAGCGGGGAAAGCGCAGCTGGCTCCAGATGTAGAGCGGCAGCGTCGGCTCAGTGCCGGCGAGGAAGAAGACGACGATGAATTCGTCGAAGGAGATCAGGAAGGCGAGCATGAAGGCCGACAGCACGGCGGGCAGGCTGAGCGGCAGCATGACGCGCCGGAATGTCGTCCAGTCGGAGGCGCCGAGGTCGAGCGCGGCCTCGCGAACGGTCTTCGGGATGGCGGCGAAGCGGCTGCGCATGACGACCACCGTCGTCGGCAGCGCCACCAGTATGTGGCCGAGCACGATGGCGATGCGCGATGGTCCGAGGCCGATGAGGTTGACCAGGATCAAGAGCGATATGCCGACAATAACGCCGGGAATGAGGATCGGCAGCCGTGCTATGGCGCTGATGGTGGCGGCAAGGGGCGAGCGGCCATAGAGGTCCATATAGGACACGGTGATGCCGCACAGCGTGGCGCCGGAGGCGGCGATGGCGGCGATGACGAGACTGTTCAAGAGCGCGCCCGACAGCGCCGGATTGCCATAGAGCGTCTCGTACCATTGCAGCGTGAAGCCCTGCAGCGGAAACGCCGCCTGGATGGAATCGTTGAAGGAAAACAGCGGGATCAGCAGGACCGGCAGATAGAGAAACACCAGATAGGCAAGCACATAGAGACCGAGCCAGCGGCCATCGCGTTTCGTGCTGGCGCGTTCCGCTTTCATGTGCGGCTGCCAAATCTGCGGTCGGCGCCGCGCGCCACCAGCACCACAAGCAGGATGACCAGCATGACGCAGACCGAAAGGGCGGCGCCGAACGGCCAGTCATTGGCCTTGCCGAACTGCGACTGGATCAGCGAGCCGATCATGGTGCTGGTCGGGCCGCCGACCATGGCCGGGGTGACATAGTCGCCGACCGTCGGCACGAAGACGACGAGGGCCGCCGCCAGCACGCCCGGCATCGAGTTCGGCAGCACGACACGGCGGAACGCGGTGAACGGCCGCGCGCCAAGGTCGGAAGCAGCCTCGAGCATCGATTTCGGGATGGTGTCCAGCGCCACATAGATGGGCAGGATGGCGAAGGGGGCATAGGCATGCGCGAGCGTGACGACCACCGCCGCCGGCGTGTTCAGGAAGGCCAATGTCGGCTGGGACCAGATACCGCTTTCGATCAGCGCCGAGTTCAAGACGCCGTTGTAGGCGAGCACGATTTTCCAGGCGAAGACGCGCAGGAGATAGCTGGTCCAGAACGGCAGCGTCACCAGGAACAACAGCAGGCTACGCCGCCGCCGGGCATGGAAACCAAGATAGTAGGCGACGGGATAGGCGGTGACGACGGTCGCCAGCGTCACCAGGCCGGCAATGACCAGCGAGCGCAGCGTCACCGTCCAGTAGAGCGGATCGGTGACCACGGTGGCGAAGTTTTCAACGGTCAGCCCAACGCCGAGCAGCGAACCGTCATTGCCACGGAAGGCGAGGAACAGCACCAGGCCAAGCGCAAACAGGATCAGCACGAAAGTGACCAGCGCCCCCGGCAGCAGCATAGCGAGCCGGAAAGCCGATGAAGACCGGGCCTCTGGCGCTTGCATTGCAACTAGGGTCGACATCGACCTGCTCACCCGGGTTTTGAAATTGGCTAAGACTTTTTCATATTCATGAAACTGTCAAGCCGAATCCGGCTTTCATGAATTGTTGCCGTCAGCGCTCCGGCGACCGCCGGAACGCTTGCGGCTTTGCCCGGAATGGTCGAAAAGCCGTAGCCGACCTGGTAAGCCTGCCGTTCTCAGCCGCGTTAACTGGGTTATCTCATCCGAACCGTTTGGTCGGTGTGCCTCGAACGCCTGCGTGCACCGCGAAGAGCCCGCCCTCCTGCGGGTTCGCCCGCAGATGTCTCTCGCTCATGGTGAACCGAGCCGAGGTGACGAAGAGGATGTCGAAATTCTCGCCACCGAAAGCACAGCTCGTCGGCCAGCTGCAGGGCAGTTCCACCACCTTGTCCAGAACTCCGTCAGGTGAAATACGGACCAGGCAGCCGCCCCCTGCGACGCGACAATTCCAGACATAGCCCTCCGCATCCATGCACGACCCGTCCGGCAAACCGCGTGGAAAGCCCGCGAAGAAAAGACGCCTGTCGGTTATTCGCGATTGCACCCTGTCCCAGCGATAGCGAAAGATCTGGTTCTTGGTCGTGTCTGCCGTGATGAAGGCATCATCCGCCGTCCAGACCATAGTGTTGGTGATGCCGAAGCGATCGGCGCTGAGCGCCTCGACAATGCCGGCAGTGTCGACGCGATAGATCCGCCCCGCATCTCGCGAGATATCGCGTGGACGATCGTCGGGGCCGATATTGTTTTCCATGGTGCCGACCCAGAATGAGCCGTCCGGGGCGACCACACCCTCATTCAGCCGTGTGTCAGGGCTGTCCGGTTCGATCGTCGCGATCGTCCTGAAGGTTTCTCCGAAATCCCACAGTGCCACGTCCTTTCGCAGCCCGACAACTGCGCCACCGTCCCTGCGCAGGCCAATCGAGGTTGCGAAGTACGGTGTCTGCCAGCTCTCGTGATCTAGAGTGGCGGATCGAGCCGGTGGATGCGTCGCCCAATGATATCCACCCAGATCAGTGTCTTCGTGCTCTCGTCCCAGACAAGGCTCTCGCCGACAATATCCTGGGCATCAAACACGAAGCCTGGCTGCTTTTCTTCGCTATCCACCACCCTTTTCCCTTTCCGACTGTCGCGTGGTCAACCGCTATTGACAGACAAGATTTCACAAAGATATACACATTTCAAGAAAACATGTCATACAGGTTTTGGGCAAATGGTGAGCGATCGCAGCATAGGACCTGACGAGACAAATCCCGGCCTGGTGAGTGCCGCCATTCAGGCCATCACCCAACACATCCGGGTTGAGCGCCTTGGCCCTGGCGACCTCTTGCCCAGTGAAGCCGACATGACCCGCAAGCTCAGCGTCTCGCGAACAGTGGTGCGGGAGGCGTTTCGATCACTGTCGGCGATGCGCCTGATCGACATGAGCGCCGGACGTCGCGCCAGCGTGGCCAAACTCGACATTGGCGCCATGTCGATGGTGATCGAGCATGGCGTCACCACCGAACAGATCAGCATCCAGCAGGTTTACGATGTGCGTCGTACCATCGAAATGCGCACGGTGGCGCTCGCCGCACTCCGGCGGACCGACGCCGAGGCGGCTGAAATCCAAAAATGTGCGCGGCTGATGCGCGAGAACCATCAGGCGCCCGAGATCGTCATGGAGCACGACATCGCATTCCATGAGGCGATCGCGCGGGCCTCTCACAACCCGGTGTTTTCGTTGATCATCAACGCTTTCAGCGGTGTCACGCGACGCACCTGGGTGATCGGCTGGCGCACGCGTGCCACCGGGGAAGAGCAGATCAAGATGATCGATGGGCACGGAGATATTGCCCGGGCGATCATCGCGGGGAACCCGCAACTTGCCGCCGAACATATGGCCGCGCATTTCGACAAAAGCGTCAAGGCACTGATCGATGCGGGGATCGCATGAAAATCCGCGCGCTTGAGACCATTCGTATCGAAGAGCGGCCCAATCTGCTCTGGATCGAGGTTCATACCGACGAGGGCATCACCGGCCTTGGCGAAACCTTCTTCCTGGCCCGCACGGTCGAGGAATATGTCCATGAATATGTCGCGCCACGCGTCATCGGCCGCGATCCACTGCAGATCGATCTGCTTTCCGCCGACCTGGTTGGCTATCTCGGTTTCCGCTCCAGCGGGGTCGAAGTCCGCGGCAATTCCGCCTTCGACATCGCGCTCTGGGATATTTTCGGCAAGGCCATGAACCAGCCGATTGCACAGCTTCTAGGGGGCTTTTCGCGGCAGTCCATCCGCACCTACAACACCTGCGCCGGCACCGAATACATCAAGGACGGCAAGGGGCAGACAACCGCAAATTATGGTCTCGGCACGAGGCAGGGCTACGACGACCTGAATGGATTTCTCCACCGCGCCGACGAATTGGCGGTAGAGCTGCTTGAAGAGGGTATCACGGCCATGAAGATCTGGCCTTTCGACCATGCCGCCGAGAAAGGCCGGGGGCAAGACATTAGCGCCACTGACCTCAAAGCCGCGCTGCAACCCTTCGAGAAGATCCGCAAAGCTGTCGGCGACAAGATCGACATCATGGTCGAATTCCACTCCCTGTGGCAGCTCCTGCCGGCGATCAAGATCGCCAAAGCGCTCGGACCCTATGGCACATACTGGCATGAGGATCCCATCCGGATGGACAGCCTCGCCGACCTCAAGCGCTATGAGGCCGCGAGCCCGGCGCCGATCTCGGCATCGGAAACCTTGGGCAGTCGCTGGGCATTCCGGGATCTTCTGGAGACCGGTGCCGCAGGCATCGTCATGCTGGATATTTCCTGGTGCGGCGGGCTTTCCGAAGCACGCAAGATCGCGGCGATGGCGGAGGCGTGGCACCTGCCGGTCGCCCCGCACGACTGCACGGGGCCGGTGGTTCTGGCGGCGTCCACACATTTGTCCCTCAACGCGCCCAACGCACTCGTACAGGAGAGCGTGCGGGCATTCTACCGGACCTGGTACCGCGACCTCGTGACCGCACTACCGGAAGTCAAGGACGGCATGATCACCGTGCCGCCCGGCCCCGGGCTCGGGCTGGAGCTCAATCCCGACCTCGGTCGGGCCTACACCGTCCATCGCCGCGTCTCCGACAAGGCAGACATCTGAAACACACTCAACGGGAGGGATAGAATGAAACGACTGACTGCAACGCTTTTGCTCGCGACGACGCTGCTCGCCGGGCCTTCCGTGGCCAGCGCCGACGGGCTCAACATCGTCTTCACGCATCATTCGTCGGCCTCGAACACGTTCTGGCAAGCGGTGAAGAAGGGCTTTGACGATGCCTGCGGCAAGGTCGAGGCCAAATGCAACATGATCTTCACCCAGACCGAAGGTTCGGTCGAGCAGCAACTCGCCAACATGCGCGCCGCCCTTGCCGCCAAGCCGGATGCCTTGCTGACATCGATCGTCGACAACAAGGCGTTCGACGACGTCATCAAGGAGGCACGCGATGCCGGCGTGTTGGTGATTGCCGTCAATGTCGATGACACTGAAGGCGCCAAGGGCAATGCGCGGCAGGCCTTCATAGGGCAAGGTTTCAAGCCGGCGGGTTATTCGCTCGGCAAGGCGATTTCCGAGAGCTTCCCGAAAGAAGGGCCAATCAAGGTTCTGGTCGGCATTTCGGCACCAGGCCAGAACTGGTCGGAAAGTCGCGGCGCGGGAGTGATGCAGTTCCTGGAGGAGTACAAGGCGGCCCATCCCGATCGTCAGGTTTCATGGGAGCGGATCGACAGCGGAACGGATCTCGCGGTCACGTCCGATCGTGTCGGCGCCTATCTCAACGCGCATCCCGACACCACCGCCTATTTCGACACCGGGTTCTGGTGCGCCGGCGTTGCGCGGTCGCTGCAGGATCGCGGCGTCGCGCCGGGCAAAGTCCTGCTTGGCGGCTTCGACCTGGTGCCGGAAGTTCTGCAACAAATGCAGAAGGGCTACGTCCAGGCCCTGGTCGACCAGCAACCTTACATGCAGGGCTTCATGCCGGTGATGGAAGCCTATCTGAACAAGAAGGTCGGTCTGGCACCATCCGACATTGATACGGGCCAGGGCATCGTACGCCCCGACCAGGCCGACGCGATCATGACGCTTTCCGCGCAGGGCCTGCGCTAGGCCCACGCGCCATGTGTTCGCCCGGCGGTGTTCACACCGCCGGGCGGTCCCTTGCCTCGAATTCCTGGAGCCTGCCTTGAAACGCCTCTTCAAGACCTATCTGGAAAAGCCGGAACTGGCGGGATTGATCCTGCTGGCGCTTCTGGTGGTGATTTTCGAGATCCGCTCGGATGGCGTGTTCCTCAATCAGGATAACCTTCGCGGCATACTCGGCATTCTGCCTGAGACGGGCCTCGTCGCCATCGGCGTCACAATCCTGATGATCAGCGGCGAGTTCGACCTGTCGGTTGGGTCGGTGTTCGCGCTGATGCCGATGTGCATGGCCGTCCTCATGGTCGAGGGGGTCCCTTTCCCCCTTGCCTTGCTGGCCGGGCTTGTCGTCTGTGCCGTGATCGGATTCATCAATGGCTATGTGACGATCTGGTTCGAGATCCCGAGCTTCATCACCACGCTCGGCATGCTTTTCATCGCCCGGTCACTGACGATCGTTGTCTCGGGTGGGTTTCCGCCCTTGCTTCCCGTCGATCTGCCGAACTGGCTGTTCACCTCGTTTGTCGGTCCCGGCCATATGTTCCGCATGTCGTTCGTGTGGTTTGTCGGAATTGCCGTGCTGACATCGCTGATGCTTTCCCGGACCAATTTCGGCAACTGGATAAAGGCCACCGGCGGCTTTCATCCCGCTGCCGCCTCGATGGGCATTCCGACCGCAAGGGTGAAGCTCGCATGCTTCATGCTTTGCTCGATGCTGTCCGGTTTCGCCGGCATGTTGCAGGTGCTGAGGCTGGGCTCCCCTTTGCCGTCCATCGGCGAGGGTCTGGAACTCCAGGCGGTCGCGTCGGCGGTCATCGGCGGTGCTTCGCTCGCAGGCGGCATCGGTACGGTCGCTGGCGGCATCATCGGCACGATCCTCATCCGCATCATCGACAACGGGCTTGTGCTCTCCCACGTTGACGCGAACTGGTTCAAATTCGCGATCGGCTTCCTGACCATCTTCGCCGTCGTCGCCAATGCCTGGATGCGCAAGCGCGCCAAGGCGATCAAGATGGAGGGCTGAGGCTTGGAAGACGCAATCATCTCCGTCCGCAATCTTCACAAATGGTATTCCGGCGTCCATGCGCTAAAGGGGGTGAGCCTCGATCTGAAGCGGGGCGAGGCGCTCGGGCTGGTCGGCGACAATGGTGCCGGCAAATCGACGCTCATCAACATCCTGTCCGGCGTCCATACCGCCGATGAGGGCGAGATCCTGGTCGACGGCAAACCGGTGCGGATCGCCAGGCCGCGCGACGCGATGAACCTCGGCATCGAGACCATCTACCAGTACAATTCGATGGTTCCCACCATGTCGATTGCCAGGAACCTGTTTATCGGCCGCGAGCCGACGCGGTTTTCCGTGTTCGGTGTTGGCATCCTGGATCAGAAGAAAATGGCTAGCGAAAGCATCAAGGCGATTGCCGATGTCGACCTGCATCTGCGCTCGCCCGACGCGTTGGTCGGCGAACTGTCAGGCGGCCAGCGGCAGGGCGTCGCCATCGCGCGCGCCATGCATTTCAAGTCGAAGGTGATGATCCTCGACGAGCCGACCAATCACCTATCGGTCAAGGAGACCAGCAAGGTTATTGGCTTTGTACGTGGGCTGAAGGCACAAGGGGTGACCGGCATTTTCATCAGCCACAACATGCATCACGTTTTTGACTGCTGTGATCGCGTGGTCGCGATGGCGCGCGGCGAGGTCGTGCTCGACAAGCGCATCGAGGAAACCTCCATCGATGAAGTCCACAGCGTGCTTTAGAAGCGGGAAATGGCGATGACGAACCTTTCCGGCAAAGTTGTGCTCCTAACCGGTGGTCTGGGTTCGCTCGGCCGCGCCCAGGCCGCCACACTTGCCCGCGCCGGCGCGCGCGTGCTCTTGCTTGACCGACCGGAGAATGCCGAAGGGCCCGGCATCGCGGCGGAATTGGCGGCGGCAAACAAGGGTACGATCGTCTATGTCGGCGGCGACCTGAACCGGTTGGCCGAAGCCGAAGCGACGATCAAGGCGCTCGCCGACGAAGAAGGCGCGATCGACATCCTGATCAACAACGCAGCGCTTATCATCAACCGTCCGTTCGAAGAATTTTCACTCACCGAATATGAGGACCAGATCCGCGTGAACTCCTCAGCCGCCTTCGCTCTGGTACGCGCCTGCGCTCCTGGCATGAAGAACAAGGGCCACGGGAGAATAGTCAATTTCTGTTCAGTGACGCTAAATGGCCGCTGGGAGGGTTACGTGCCTTATGTAGCCTCGAAGGGTGCCATGCTCGGTCTCACGAAGTCGCTGGCGCGGGAATTGGGACCGCATGGCATTACCGTAAACGCAGTGTCGCCCGGCGCCGTCGTTTCCGAGGCGGAGGAGCGCGTTTTCGGAGAACGGCTCAAGGAATACAATGACTGGATCCTGACCAACCAAAGCTTGAAGCGCCGTATCGAGCCGCAGCATGTCGCCGATCTCGTGCTGTTCCTTGTCTCCCCGGCTGCAGACATGATCAGCGGTCAGAACATCAGCGTCGATGGCGGCTGGTAGCGGTGGCGCTCCGTCGATGACAAACAGTGATGTGGTCGAACTTGCCGACGGGCGCGCAAGCCTGTTGGTGAGCCCTCGCGAGGGCGCTGCCATCCTGCGCTACGACGCACTGCGCCCCGACCGGGCGCCGACGCCGCTCATCAAACCATCGACGGGCCTGCTGACGTTCGGGTCTCAGCTGCTGATTCCATGGTCGAACCGTATTTCCGGCGGGGGCTTCGAGTTCGAAGGGCGCTTCCACGCGATAGAGCCTAATGTCGAAGGCGAGCCGTTCCCGCTCCATGGCGACGGTTTCCAAAGGCCATGGCGGCTGACACGACGAACCGGCACTGAAATGGAGCTGGTCCTGGAAAACGGAGCGATCGGACCCTATCACTACCACGCGAGCATCCGCTATGCATTGGAGGACGGCGCACTGTCTGCCGTCCTGACCGTCGAAAACCGAGCCACCATCCGCCTGCCCTATGGGCTCGGTTTCCATCCGTGGTTTCCGCGCTGCCCGCACACTTTGCTGCAAGCATCGGCGCAAAGGGTCTGGCTGGAGGACGAACGCCATCTGCCGACGGAGGTTGTGCCGCTCGCCTCGCGCCCGGACTGGAATTTTTCGCACGCTGCGCCGCTTCCCGACGCCTGGGTCAACAATGCCTTCGAAGGCTGGAATGGGCGCGCCTCGATCGTTCAACCGGATGACGCCATCGTCATCACGGTCGAGGCATCGCCGTCGCTGAACGTCTTCGTTCTCTATTCGCCGGGACGAGACGCCGATTTCTTCTGCTTCGAACCCGTTTCACATCCAGTGGACGCCCACCACGGCAGCGGCCTGACCGCACTGGAACAAGGCGGATCGACAAGCGCGCGTTTGCGTCTACGCTGGGATGAGCTGTAGCGTCGAATCGGGAGTGGCTTGCGGCTCAAGGACATGGTGGCACAGGCCTTTTCCGTTGAGCGTCTGTCGCTCCGGCACATGCCGCCTCAGAGCGAACCGACTTGAAGAGACCGCGCGCACCTTGCAACATTGAACCATCCTTCCTTCTGACGAGAGATAGAGAATAATGACTGATATGACGTTTCTGCCTGACGATGGTGTCTTTCTCGGCCGTGCTCGATCACCGGCCGCGCCCCATCCTTTGGTGGTCACGGTGCGTGACGGCACCGTCCTCGACATCACGTCGAGCACGGCGCCGACGGTGCGGGACATCTGCGAGATGGCCGATCCGGCAGGGCATGTGCGCGCGGCCAAGGGCAAGCCGATCGGCTCGCTCGATGACATCGCAGCCAACAGTTTTCAGGCCAAGCGCGATCTAACAAAACCGTATCTGCTCTCCCCGGTCGACCTGCAGGCGGTCAAGGCATCGGGTGTGACCTTCGTCGTCAGCCTGCTGGAACGGGTGATTGAGGAGCAGGCCCGCGGCTCGGCGGAAAAGGCCGACGCCATACGCGCCGACATTGCCGGGCTGATCGGCCATGATCTGTCGAAGCTCAAGCCCGGTTCGCCGGAAGCCATGGAGATCAAAGCCAAGCTGATCGCACGTGGCGCCTGGTCGCAATATCTGGAAGTGGGCATCGGCCCCGATGCCGAGATCTTCACCAAGTGCCAGCCAATGGCCTCGGTCGGCTTCGGCGCTGATGTCGGCCTGCATCCGGTGTCGACCTGGAACAATCCGGAGCCCGAGATCGCCATGATCGCCGCATCGAGCGGCCGGATCGTCGGTGCCACCATCGGCAACGATGTCAATCTGCGCGACGTCGAAGGGCGCTCCGCACTGTTGCTCGGCAAGGCTAAGGACAACAATGCTTCGGCATCGCTTGGCCCGTTCATCCGCCTGTTCGACGACACGTTCTCGATCGACGACGTCAAGCAGGCCGTCGTGCGCCTCAAGGTCGAGGGCGATGACGGGTTCTCGCTGGAGGGCGCAAGCTCGATGGCCGAGATCAGCCGTTCGCCGGAAGAGCTGGTTGCCGCCGCGATGGGGCCGCATCACCAGTATCCGGATGGGCTGGCGCTCTATCTCGGCACCATGTTCGTGCCGTCGAAGGATCGCGGCGAAAAGGGCAAGGGGTTTACCCACAAGGTCGGCGACATCGTCACCATCTCGTCGGAGAAATTCGGTGCGCTGGTCAACCGCGTGCGGCTGTCGCCCGATTGCCCGCACTGGACCTACGGCGCCAGCCATCTCATGCGCGACCTGGCGAAGGCCGATCTTATCTAGAATCTGTCCGAAACGGCCGCAATCAACACAATTTTACGCGGAATCCCAGTGACGGCGAACGCAATCCGCTTCAAGATCGCGCTGCGGTCGGGGGGCCGTTCCGATGTCCGATTCGCCGATCCTGTTCGTGCGCACCATCGCCAAACGTTTTGGCAGCACGGTCGTGCTCGAAGACATGAACCTTGTGGTCGAGCGCAGCTCGATCCATGCGCTGGTTGGCGAAAGCGGTGCCGGCAAATCGACGTTGACGCAAGTGCTGGCGGGCATTGTCCGACCAGACCGTGGTGTCATCGAATTTGACGGCAAGACCGCGACGATCGACAGCCCCAACGCTTCACGCAAGCTCGGCATTGGCGTGGTCCTGCAACAGCCGGGGCTTTTTCCCGAGCGCCCGGTGCTGGCCAACCTCTTCGTCAATCGCGAACCGGTCCACAACGGGCTGATATCGCGGCGCGAAATGGAGGCACGCAGCCGTGACCTGCTGCGCCAGCTTGGCCTCGATGTCGATGTCCATGCCCCGCTCGGCGATCTCGGGTCCGGTCAACGGCAGCTGGTCGCGATCGCCCGCGCGCTTCTGGAGAACCCGAGGCTGCTCGTCCTTGACGACCCGAATTCGGCGCTCGACCAGCGCCAGAGCGAGCGGCTGTTCGCCGTGCTGCGGGGCCTGAAAGCCAGGGGCATGAGCATGCTCTACGCGTCGAACCGGCTGGCGGACGCGCTTGCCATCGCCGACCAGCTGACGGTGATCCGCAACGGCCGCGACGTGCTGTCGAAGGCGCGGCAGGAACTGACGGCTTCCGAGGAGGCGATGATCGGCCAGTTGCGCCAGTCACTGTTCCCGCTGCCGCTCAGGGCCCTGCCGACGCTCGGCGGCACGCTGCGACCGCAGGTCACAATCGACGGGCTCGGCGGCGGCAAACTGGATGGGATCAGCTTCACGGCCCGCGCGGGCGAGATTGTCGGGCTTGCCGGTTCCGGAGCGCAGGACGTGCTTGCCCTGCTGTTCGGGCAGCGCAAACCGCGCCAGGGCAAGGTGCGTTTTCCCGACGGCGACGGCTTGCCGAGGACGCAGACGGAAGCGGCGCGGCGCAACATCTGCATGATATCAGGCGAGCGCGCCAACGGGCTGATGCCCGACAAGTCGATCGCCTTCAACATTGCGAATGTGGTCGTGGGGGCGCGCGACTGGGGATCGCACTGGTACTCGCCCGGCGCTGCACTTGGCCGCGCCGCGCGGCAGATCGAGGCGCTGCGCATCAGGAGCACGCCGCAGATACCGGCGGGCTCGCTTTCAGCGGGTGGCCAGCAAAAGGTGATCATCGCCAAATGGCTGGAAATCGGCCCGCAGGTGGTGCTGCTCGACGAGCCGGCCCGCGGCATCGACATCGGCAGCAATGACGACATGGATGTGGACAGGCTTCTGAAGCTGATCACGGCGGGCATGCCTGCGGACGAAAACCGACAACCCAGCCGGGAGAGTGCAGCATGACCAGGACCGATACCGCGCCGCTGCTTGCCGGTTCAGCGAACCGTCGACCTGGACGCCGTATTCGGCTGCCGGTTGAGACCGGCTCTATCGTTGCCCTCGCCGTGTTGGTCGCGATGCTGGGTTGGCTGAGTCCCGTCTTCCTCCAACCGGCCAATCTGCTGTCGGTGCTGGGCCAGGCTGCCCTGCCCGGCCTGCTGGCGATCGGCATGGTGTTCGTGCTCGCCACGCGCGAAATCGACCTTTCAGCCGGTGCGGTGTTCCATCTCGCAGCGACCTCCACCGCCTTGCTGATGGTTGCCGGAGTGGACCCCTGGCTCGCGGCGCTGGCGGGTGTGGTAGCTGGCGCCGGCCTTGGCCTGATCAACGGCCTGCTGATGATCGCGCTGCGCCTGCCGGCCCTGCTGGTGACGCTCGGCACATGGTGGATGATCCAGGGCCTATCGCTGGTCGCAGGCAGGGGACAGACAATCGTGCCGCCGGGCGCGGATGTCCTGGCCACGCTGTCGGGCAAGGCGTTCGTCTTTGTGCCGGCGGCGGGCGTCGTCTTCACCGTGCTGGCGCTGGCGATGCATGTCGTGCTTCACCGCACCCGCTTCGGTTATCGGCTCCAGGCCGTGGGCAGCAATCCGCGGGCGGCCACCTATGCCGGCATTCCAACAGGCAAGGTCAAGGTGCTGACGCTGGTGCTGATGGGGGCAATGGCGGGGCTTGCCGGCGTGATCCATATCGGCGCACAGGGCGCCGTTGCCCCCGGTGACGGCGGCACGTTCGCACTGCTGGCGATCGCGGCGGCCATCATTGGCGGCACATCGCTCTCGGGCGGCAACGGCAGCGTCATCGGTGCCGCGATCGGCATGCTGGCCCTGCAGACGATACTGAGCGCCATGACCTTGCTTGGCGTGGACGCCATCTGGGCCGCCTTCACCACAGGTGCCCTGGTCGTGCTTGCCCTCGCGGTCGACCGGATGACGAGGCTGTGGCGCGAGCGGCGCGCCGATCGCGCCAGGGACAATGCGCTCGGCTGAGCCTCGAGGCCAATCATCCGGCTGGCCGGAAAAATCACCCCAACTGATGCAATCTGATGGGTCTGCTGATGGCGCCGCGTCAGGTCGCCGAACAGTCGGTCATCCGCCTGCTCGGCTCCATTGCCTCATCGGCGCCCTATCTGACCCGTAAATTCATAGAGCCGCGCCTGATCTTCAGGGGAAACGTGCCGGTGCAGTGAGGCGGTGCGGCTTAGAATTTTGACGCAATTCCCAAGGGGAAAGCGCTATGCGCTTTCCCGGGAAAACCGTTTCGCACTTTTCCTGGAACGCTGGGCAAACCCGGCCTCCCGCATTTGTAGGATAATTGACACGGCAAATCTGCACAGCTGCTATGCACAATTCATTGTTGCCGAATCATTGGGCAACTCGTAGGTTCTGATTGTCGGCCATCTACTCCTCCCAGATGCGATGCCGACGCTGAATGGGGTGCACCTCCTCCCGCGCCACATTCGAAATCGAGCCCGCTGCCACCTCCTCCCGGCAGCGGGCTTTTTTCGTTCAAGCGGGAGAAATAGCCGTATTGCCGACGCCAAAGCGCGCCACACATCGCGCTTTACCGGACGAAGGAATGGCGGCGCGTCAGCGGCGGCTCAATTCAACCGGCGGCAGTGCCTCGGAAGGAAACGATCAGCCCTTCGGCCATGCGCACGAACTGCATACTCGGACCTTCGGCGCCTACGGTCTGCACGCTGACACGCGCGCCCTCGAACAGCAGAGATAGCGTATCCGCCAGAAGTTCGGCCTGCCCAATGCCGGCATCCCGGCACAACGTCACAAGACGGTGGCGCTGGGCTTCCTTGAGTTCCTTGATCACCAGCCTGGCCGGATGGTCCGGCTCGGTCAGCTCAGCGGCAGCATTGGCCATGTCGCAGCCGCGGCCATCGGCATTGAGCATGGCGGCGGCCTTGCGAACCCAGGCATGCAGTTGTGCGAGCTTGTCGCCAGGAAACTCGGCCTCGAAGGCGTCCCACATGGCGCCTGCCTTGGCCGCATTGGCGCGCAGGCATTCGACGATCAGTTCGTCCTTGGATTCGAAGTGACGATAGAGCGTCATCTTGTTCGTGCCGGCAGCTTCGGTGATGGCGTCGACGCCGACGCCCTTGATGCCATGCTTGTGGAACATGTCACGCGCCGTCTGCAGGATTCGATCCCGGGGACGTGAGCGTTCCACGACGCCGTCTGTCATCATGATCTCCTTTCGCTTCCTAAAACCCACGGCCACCTCTTGACTAGGGTGTTACCGGTCTGTAACTATGCAGATGTTACTTACTGGTAACACCTATGTCGCCTTCCGTCAATAACAAGGCCGTGAACTGGTCCTGCCAGATCGGAATGAGCGAAAAACTGCGGTTCATGCGGCTTCGGCCGGTGAAGAGATGAAAAAAGGTTCGCGAGCATGGGCTGCGAATCGACAGATAAGGAGCCGGCCAATGCCACAGCGCCGCGATCTTACCATAGATGAGGCCGTCCAGGATCCGATGATCCGGCTGGTCATGAAGGCAGATGGGGTTGACCCCCGCGCCTTCGAGAAAATGCTTCGCTCGCTTGCCTACGAGCAGCGTCGCGAGGAGCCGTTGCTGCGTTCGCTGGACGAGTCCAGTGACGGGCGCGGCCAAAGGCTGTCCAAGGTTGCCAATGCCTTCGGTAGGGCAAGAGCAGCCGGCGAGGCATGTGTGTCGTGGTAAACTTTTTCATCCACCGTCCGATCTTCGCCTCGGCGATCGCCATCATCATGGTGCTCGCCGGGACGATTTGTTATTTCCTGCTGCCGGTCTCGCAGTTTCCCGACATCACGCCGCCCCAGGTCGTGGTCAGCGCCCACTATCCGGGCGCCAGCGCGCAGGTTGTGGCCGATACGGTGACGACGCCGCTGGAGCAGCAGATCAACGGCGTGCAGGGCATGACCTACATGTCGTCGACGAGCTCCAATGACGGCTCCTCGACCATCACCATTACCTTCGATGTCGGCTATTCGCTCAGCACCGCCGCCGTCGACGTCCAGAATCGCGTCTCGCAGGCGGCTTCGTCGCTGCCGGCGATCGTCAACCAGGGCGGCGTGACGATCAAGAAGCAGAACCCGAACTTCGTCCTGATCGTCAACCTCACCTCGCCCGACAAGTCCATCGATCCGGTGGCGCTCTCGAACCTTGCCTATCTGCAGGTCGTCGATCCCCTGAAGCGTCTGCAAGGCGTCGGCGACGTGCAGATCTTCGGCGAACGGCGCTATTCGATGCGCGTCTGGCTCGATCCCGACAAGCTCGCCAATCTCGGCATCACCGCAGTCGATGTGCAGAATGCTATCGCCGAACAGAACGTCCAGGTGGCCGCCGGCAAGATCGGCCAGTCGCCGGCTCCCGCCGGCACCGCCTTCGAAATGCAGGTCAACGCCGTTGGCCGCCTGAGCGACCCGAAGGAATTCGGTGACATCGTGGTGCGCGCCAACACCGACACCGGCTCGCTGGTGAGGCTGCGCGACGTCGCCCGCATCGAGCTCGGCGCCCTGCAATATTCGTCGTCGGCCTTCTTCGGCAAGGATCCGACCGTCGTGCTCGCCGTCTACCAGATGCCCGGTTCCAACGCACTCGACCTTCAGCAGCGCGTCAAGGACAAGATGCAGGAGTTGTCCGGCCGTTTCCCGAAGGGCGTCTCCTACGCCATGCACTACGACACGACGCGGTTCGTCTCGGCCTCGATGCATGACGTGCTGATCACGCTCGGCGAAGCCCTGGTGCTCGTCGTCGCCGTGGTGTTCGTCTTCCTGCAGAGCTGGCGCACGACAATCATCCCGACCATCGCCATTCCGGTGTCGCTGGTGGCGACGCTCGTCGTCATGGAGATGATGGGCTTCTCGCTCAACATGCTCTCGCTGCTTGGCATGGTGCTGGCGATCGGCCTTGTCGTCGACGATGCCATCGTGGTGGTCGAGAATGTCGAAAGACAGCTCGAGGCTGGGTTGAAACCACTGGCGGCGACCAGGGCCGCCATGGCCGAAGTCACCGGCCCGATCATCGCCACCACCGCCGTGCTGATGGCGGTGTTCGTGCCGGTCGCCTTCATTCCCGGCGTTTCCGGCAAGCTCTACAACCAGTTCGCGCTAACGGTGGCGATTTCGGTCGGTATTTCCGCCTTCAATTCGCTGACGCTCAGCCCCGCGCTTAGCGCCGCCTTCCTGCGCCATCGCGGCGAGACGCAGTTCGTGCTGTTCCGCTGGTTCAATACGGGTTTCGATAAACTGTCGCATGCCTACGCCCGTGGCGTGCGCATTCTCATCCGCTTGCGCTGGATCATGCTCGGCCTGTTCGCGGCCGGGCTGGTCGCCACCTATTTCGTCTGGCAGAAGCTACCCTCGACCTTCCTCCCGACCGAGGACCAGGGTTATTTCTTCGTCGTCATCCAGCTGCCCGACGGTGCCTCGCTGGAGCGCACGGACGCGGTGGCGCAGAAGGCGCGCGACATCCTGCAGGCGACGCCCGGCGTCGACATTGTCGGCTCGATCAGCGGCCTGAACTTCCTGACCAGCGCCGCGCAGTCGAACTCGGCGGTCGAGTTTGCTATCCTGAAGCCCTGGGAAGAGCGCGGCCCTGATCAAAACGCGTCGAAGCTCGTCGCCGACGTACGCGGCAAGCTGTTGCAGATACCGGAAGCCTTTGCGTTGAGTTTCGATCCGCCTTCGATCCCGGGTATCGGCACCACGGGCGGCTTCGAATTCGTCGTCGAGGATCTCACCGGTCGCGGCAGTACGGCTCTCAACGACGCGACGCAAGCCGTGATCGCCGAGGCGCGCAAGCAGCCGGAAATCAATCCGCAGCAGTTGTTCTCGCCGTTCTCGACCTCGACGCCGCAGTTCAACTACGACCTCGACCGCAGCAAGGCCAAACTGCTCGGCCTGAACCTGCCCGACGTCTTCAACACGCTGCAGATCTATCTCGGCTCGCTCTACGTGAACGACTTCAACCTGTTCGGCCGCACTTTCCGGGTGACCATACAGGCCGACAAGGATGCACGTGCGGGTGCCGCCGACATTTCGCGGCTCTATGTGCGCAATGCGTCGGGCGGCATGGTGCCGCTGAGCACATTGGGCAAGCTGGTGCCGTTCGTCGGACCGGAAACCGTGCCGCACTACAACAACAACGCCTCGGCCTCGATCAATGGCGGCGCCGCACCGGGCTTCTCCTCGGGCCAGGCGGTCGCCGCCATGGAACGGGCCGCGGCCACCGCGTTGCCCAGGGATTTCGGCTTCGAATGGACCGGCATTACCTTCCAGGAACTCAAGGCAGGATCGATCGCGTCGGTCGTCTTCGGCCTCGCCATCGTCTTCGTCTTCCTGATCCTGGCGGCGCAGTACGAGAGCTGGGCGATGCCGTTCATGGTGCTGCTGGCGGTGCCATTGGCCTTGTTCGGTGCCTTCGCGGCCCTCTGGGTGCGCGGCATGCAGATCGACGTCTATTCGCAGATCGGCTTCGTCATGCTGATCGGCCTGGCGGCCAAGAACGCCATCCTGATCGTCGAATTCGCAAGACGACGGCGCGAGGAAGGCCTCAGCATCGTCGAGGCGGCGATGGAAGCCGCGCGGCTGAGACTCCGGCCGATCCTGATGACGGCCTTCGCCTTCATCCTTGGCGTGCTGCCGCTGATGTTCGCGACAGGCGCCGGTGCTGCAAGCCGGCAGTCGATCGGCACCACAGTGTTTGGAGGCATGGTCGCCGCGACCATCCTGTCGCTGGTGTTCGTGCCGGTCTTTTACGCGGTCATCGAACAATTGCGGGAACGCCGTGAAGGCGGCGAGCCCGCCTCCTCCAAACACACTGAACCAACTGCCGAACCCGCCTTCCCTCCCCTGGCGGAAGCGGCCGAATAAGATTGGAGACTAATCATGCGTAAATGGAAAATCGCTTTAGGAACGGCTGTCGCGCTAGGCGCGATCTCGGTGGCCAGCGTCCACCTGCTTGACATGGGCAACCTCAGGCTCAGCGCCGGCACGGCCGGAGCGGCGACGCCGGCTCCAGCGGCATTCGTCATGCCGGTGCCGGTGGCAAGCGTGATCAAGAAGACGATCCCGATCTATCTCGACTATGCCGCCCGCATCGAGCCTATCCGCAGCGTCACGCTGCAGGCGCGCGTGCCCGGCTATTTGCAGGAGCAGACGGCGCAAGACGGCGCGGATGTCAGGCAGGGCGACCTTCTCTACAAGATCTCGCCTGACGACTTCCAGGCCGCGCTCGACCAGGCGAAAGCCCAGGTCCAGCGCGATACGGCAACGCTCGACTATGCGCGTTCCAATCTCGGCCGCGGTACCGAACTCGCCAAGAGCGGTTACCTGGACAAGGACAGTTTCGACCAGCGCACCAGCACCTTGCGCGAAGCGCAGGCGTCGCTGGCGCTCAACCAGGCGGCCGTGCGCACGGCGGAGCTCAATCTGAGCTACGCCGAGATCCATGCGCCGTTCACCGGGCGCCTGGGCCGCAACCAGGCTTCGGTCGGAACGCTGGTCAGCGTCGCCGGCACGGTGCTGAACACGCTGGTGCAGCTCGACCCGATCTATGTCACCTTCAATCCGAGCGAGACGGATCTGGCCGAGATCGAGCAGGCCCGCGCGGCCGGCCCGATCGAGGTCGAGGTCCTGCTTCCCAGTGAGACCGAGAGCAGCCAGAAGGGCGAACTCACCTTCATCGACAACACGGTCGACCACTCGACCGGCACCATCACCGCCCGCGCCACCATCGGCAATGCGAAGTTCATGCTCATGCCTGGCCAGTATGTTCGCGTGCGGCTGCATATCAGGCAGCAGCCCGATGCACTGATGGTGCCGCAGACGGCGCTGGGTTCGAGCCAGCTCGGCAAATATCTGTATGTCGTCGGCAAGGGCAACACGGTCGACCAGAGGCTGGTCTCGCTCGGCCCGACCAGCGGCGACCTGGTGGCTATCCTGAGTGGCGTCGCCGAAGGCGACCAGGTGATTACTGGCAATCTGCAGAAGATCGGACCCGGAATGCCGATCTCGCCACTGCCACAGAAACCGGCTACCTGAATCCCCCGCAGGCCCGGTTTCCGCGCGGCGCCCCCGACCTTTTCTCAGGTCGCGGGCGCCGTTTTCACCAGCAGGCCGACGAGAGCGGCGACATCGGCGCGGTCAGCCTTGGCCGGCGGCATGAAGGCGCAATAGGGATGGCCAAGGCGCACCGAGACTGACGAGAGCGCAATCAGGCGGCCAGCCTCCAGGTCGGCCTGCGCCATCACCCGCTGCCCAAGCGCAATGCCCAGACCCAGCCTCGCCGAGGTTATCGCCAGGCTGGACAGGCCGACACGGCGCCCATGCGACGGGTCCGGCGAGCGGCTGCTGCCGCATGCCGTGAACCAGTCCGCCCAGGTCGGGTGCGAGGCATAGTTCGGCCCCCAATTGGTGTGGATGAACAAGCTCTCATGCAGATCCGTGAGATCCGGATCGCCATTGCCGTACCGGTGCCGAAACTCCGGCGCGCAGACCGGCAGCACATCGTCATGGACGAGCCGGATCATACGCAGGCCGGGATAGTGATAGTCGCCATAGGAGATGCGCAGGTCCACATTCTGGCGTATCAGGTCGATCGGATCGTCCTCCACCCGCACGTCGATCGCCATGTGCGGGAAGGCGTCGAGCAGTGAGGCCAGCCTCGGCGCCAGCCACAGTTCGGCCAGCGAGAACGGTACGCTGACGACAAGCCGTGTCCTCAAGCCGCCTTCCAGCATGCGCTTGCCGATGGCCGCAATGTCGCCCAAAGCGCGCGCCGTCTGCGGATAGATGGCGTGGCCGGCATCGGTGAGCGTGATGCGATTGCCTGTGCGCACGAACAATTGCTTGCCGAACCAGGTTTCGAGATTGCGGATCTGCTGGCTGACCGCCGCCGAGGACACACCAAGCTCGCTCGCGGCTAAAGTGAAGCTGCCGGCGCGGGCCGCGACTTCGAAGGCCTTGATCGCGTTCAGCGGTGGCAGCCGTTCCATGATAGGGTCCATAAGTTTTTCTTGGCAAGTCGTAATAATTTTCCGCGTTGAGGGAAAGAAATTTTTGCCGTCTTCTGTGTCCAACCCCTTGGAGCACCCGACATGAAAGACATTCTCGATCTCGACCGCTATCCACTCGACCGTGAAGGCAGCCCCGAATGGCATCGCCTCGTCGAACAGTCGATCGAAGCCCTCAGGGCCGACGGCATGTTCAATCTCGAAGGTTTCTTGCTGCCCGGTGTCGCCGAACAGGCGGTGCGGGAAATCAAGCCGGTGATGGACACGCAGTCCCATGTGCACAAGCGCATGCACAACATCTACTTCAAGCCCGATATCCCCGAACTCGCACCCGGACATCCCGCGCTGCGCAAGGTCGAAACCATCAGCCACACCGTCTGCGCCGACCAGATTCCCGGCAGCACCGTGCTTGCCATCTACGAGTATGAACCGCTGGTGCGGTTCCTAGCGGCGACCATGGGCAAGGAAAAACTGCATGTCATGCAGGATCCGCTGGCGCGCACCAATGTCATGGCCTATCGCGCCGGCGAGGCGTTGAACTGGCATTTCGATCGCTCGGAGTTCACCACGACGCTGCTGCTGCAGCAGGCGGAGCGCGGCGGCGACCTCGAATACCGCACCGACCTCAGATCGGATGACAATCCGAATTATGAGGGCGTCGCCCGGCTGCTCGAAGGGCGTGATCCCGACGCAAAAATCCTGCGCATGAAGCCGGGCACGCTGAATGTGTTTCGCGGCAAGAACACCGCGCACCGCGTCACCACGGTCGAAGGCGAGCGCGAACGCATGATCGCGGTGTTTTCCTACTATGAGAAGCAGGGAGTTATGTTCAGCGCCGAGGAGCGGGTCGGCTTCTACGGCCGGGCAGCCTGAGAGACCGCATGCGGTGCCAGTTCGTCGGGCGAAAAAATCTGAAAATGCCATCTTGTTAGATTGTCGACAATCTGATTGTCTTGCTTTCTGTTCTCGCTGGAGTGGGCCGGATGGTGAAGACGGATTTCAGCCCGATTGCCGACACGACGCGCCGCGCCGAGATCGTGGCGCTGCTCAGACGCGCGATTCTAACCGGCCAACTGCAACCAGGCCAGAAGCTCAATGAGCTCAGGATTTCCGAACAGATGCGGGTCAGCCGCGCGCCCCTGCGCGAGGCGATGCGCGAGCTGGTGCAGGAAGGCATCCTGACCAGCATTCCCTATGCTGGCACCTTCGTCATCGACGTCACCGCCAAGGACATCGATGACGCCTATTCGCTCAACCAGGTGCTGGACGAATTCGCCATCGAGTGCACCTGGCCGCTGCGCGACCAGCGCTTCTTCGACGAGCTTGATCGGCGCCACGAAGCGGTGAAGCAGGCGACCCGCAACCTCGACACCACGAGACAGATCGAAACGGCGCTGCAACTGCACGGCCTGATCTACGAATGGGCCGACAATTCGGTGCTGCTGGAAACCTGGCAGCGGCTGACCAGCCGGCTGCAGATGTATTTCGCGTTGCACCAGCATGCGCGCAACGAGCCGGTGCCGGCCGAAGACGTCCATGAGACTTACGTGCAACTGATGAAGGGCGCCGACATGCGCGCTGCCCAGCGCCATGCCCGCGAGCATATCCACCTCGATTTCGAAGAGCTGCTTTCCTACGCACGCGGCCTCGAACAGCGCCCATCAAGGGGCGCCTGATCAATCCCCCGACATTGCAGCCAACGGACAGACACGTGCGGATCGAAACCATCAAGGCCTACCATGTCGTGCAGCCCTTCGTGGACGGGCCCTACCGGATGTCCAAGGGACGCGAAGCCGACGCCTTCGACGCAGTGATCGTCGCCATCACCGCCGACAGCGGCCTCACCGGCTGGGGTGAAATGGCGCCGCTCGGCAATTTCTACTCGGCCGCGTTTCCCGCGGGAACGCGCGCGGGCGTGCCGGAAATCGCGCCGCACCTTATCGGCCACGATCCGCGAGGGCTGGCCAGCATCGGCCGGCTGATGGACACGGTGTTCAAGGGCCATCCCTACATCAAGTCGGCGCTCGACATGGCCTGCTGGGATCTCGCCGCGCGCGCCGCCGACCTGCCGCTGGTGACGCTGCTCGGCGGCAAGGAAAGCGATACGGCCGAGCTCTATAAGGTTGTCACCCATGGCAGCGTCGACGCCATGGCCGCACTGGCCAAGCGCATCGTCAAGGACGGCTTCCACCGGCTGCAGGTCAAGGTCGGCGGCAATGTCCATGACGACATCGAGCGCGTCACCGCGGTCGCCGCCTCGGTACCGAAAGGCACCGTGATCTTCTGCGACGCCAATGCCGGCTGGACGCCCTACCAGGCGCGGCAGTTTGCGGACGCCACGCGCGGCATCGACTATACGTTCGAGCAGCCCTGCACGACGATTGACGAGAACATGTCGGTGCGCCGCATGCTCGACAAGCCGATGGTGCTCGACGAATCCGTCATCTCGCTCGAGGCAATGCTGGAAATCCATCGCCTGGGTGCGGCCGACGGATTGACGCTCAAGATTTCGCGGCTGGGCGGTATCACCAAGACCCGCCTGATCCGCGACGTCGCCGTCGATCTTGGCTTCATGATCACGGTCGAGGACACTGGCGGCGCCGAGATCGACACCGCAGCGATGGCGCATCTGTCGCTGTCGACGCCGGAGGAGCGCCGGCTGCACGCGATTGCCTTCCATGAATGGGTGACGGTGCGCACCGCCTCGAACAAGCCGCCGGTCACTGGCAGCCGCATGGGCATTCCCGACGGGCCGGGCCTCGGCATCGACGTCGTTCCGGACCCGCTCGGCGCGCCGTTCTTCGAGATCGGACGCTGAGATGAAGATCCGCAGCATCAAGGCCACGCCGATCAATCTTCGCCTCGAGGCACCCTATGGCTGGGTGTTCGGCGAGCTCGACGGGTTTTCGCAGACCATTGTCGAGGTCGAGACCGAGGATGGGCCGATCGGCTTGGGCGAAGCGCCGACGCCGGCGGCAGCCGCCATCATCAATGATGTTCTGGCCGAGCGCCTGATCGGCCGCGACGCCTTCGATATCGCCGGCGCAGAGCATGTCTGCCTGCCCTACTGGACCGGCGTGCAGTCGATCAACGACCGCACCCGCATCATGGCTTTCGGCGCCGTCGAAATGGCGTTGTGGGATCTGCGCGGCAAGGCGTGGAACCAACCGCTCTACCAGCTGCTCGGTGGCGCCGTGCGCAAGGACATCCCGTTCACCGACTATTTCTCGCTGCGCGGCGATGGACCCAAGGTGAAGGGCGAGACGACGCCGGAAGAAGTCGCCGATTATTGCGTCGAACTGCACGAGACGCATGGCACGACCTTCTTCGAAGGCAAATTCTCGACGCAAGACCCGAAAGTCTCGCTGAGAATGGTCGAGCTGATCCGCGAAAAGCTCGGCGACGAGGCGATGATCCGCATCGATTCCAACCAGGCCTATTCGCTCAGCACCGCGCGGCGGCTGGCGCGGCCGCTCGAAGAACTCGGCGTGCGCAACTGGGAGGATCCGGTGGCAACGATCGAAGAGATGCGCCAGTTGCGGCAGCATTGCTCGATCCCGTTCTCAACCCACAACATCGACATTGCGCGCGCCATGGACCTCAAGGTTCCGGACGCCTTCGTCGGCAACCCGACAGCGCATGGCGGCATCGGCCGCATGCTGCGCTTCGTCGGCGCCTGCGAGCACGCCGGCGTCGATTTCTGGTGCTACAGCGGCGACAGCGGCATCGGCAGCGCGGCCTATCTGCATCTGTGCGCGGCGCTCGGCTGGATCCGGGAGCCGAACCAGTCGCTGTTTCGCATGCAGCCCATGGATATCACCGAAGAAGGGCCGTTTTCGCCTGGGAACAATGTCGTGCGCGTGCCCGAGGGACCCGGTCTCGGCGTCACCTTGTCGCGGAAAAACCTCGCGGCCTGCCATCGCGATTTCGTCGAGAACGGCCCGTGCAACAAATATCACGACCCGGCGAAGCCCGGCACATATCGCCGCCTGCCGCTCAACTAGGGAAACGAGAAGGGAAGGAGACTTATTCAAGAGCAAGAGTCCACTGCTGCGATTGGATCGCAACGACAGGGCCTGACGGTGGAAGCATTGCCTCAAGAAAATCTGACCCCTGCGCCGCAAGGATCGGATGGACCAGACAAAGCCGCATGCTACAGTCCCGGTCGAACTCACGTCGTTGATGGCCGGGGCAAGGAGAACTCCACGGAATTTCGTCAACCGGAAGTGCATTCTCAGCCATAAGAAATAGGGGAAAGGGTTAAACCCATGAGCAAGAACTATCGCATTCTCGACCTGATCCGGCGCAGCCGCTCGCCGCTCGAAAATCACCTCATCGACGGTCTCGTCGACGGCCGTGTCAGCCGCCGTGATTTCATTCGCCACGGCAGCCTGCTCGGCCTGTCGCTGCCGCTTCTGGGCGGTATCACCACGGCGGCCGGCCTCAGTGGCATGCCGTCGCTCGCCCGCGCCGCGGGCGCCGCCGGCGCCACCATCCGCGTTGCCAGCAGCGTGCCGGCAGCAGCCATCGACCCGGTCACCATTGCCGATGCCGGCGGCCTCGTCGTGCTGCAGCAGGTTGCCGAATTCCTCTGCGTCGACGGCCCAGATCTCGTGCTGAAGCCGGCTCTGGCGGAAAGCTGGAAGCCGAACGATACCGGCACTGTGTGGACCTTCAAGCTGCGCAAGGGCGTGAAATTCCACTCCGGCGGCGAGATGAAGGCCGACGACGTGGTGGCCAGCATCGACCGCCTTGCCGACCCGGCAAACTCGTCCAACGCGCTGTCGGTGTTCACCGGCATCCTGCAGAAGGGCGCCACCAAGAAGGTCGACGACTACACGGTGGAATTCCATCTCGACGCGCCGAACGGCAATTTCCCCTACATGGTATCGTCGGACAACTACAACGCCGTGATCATCCCGGCGAGCTACAAGGGCGACTACGAGACCAGCTTCGACGGCACCGGCCCGTTCAAGATCGAAAAATACACGGCCAAGGTAGGCGCCTCTTTCGTCCGCAACGACAACTATTGGGGCGAGAAGGCGCTGCCCGATCGCAGCGAGTTCACCTTCTTCACCGATGTGCAGCCGATGATCCTGGCGCTGCAGGGCGGACAGGTCGACATCATCAACCAGATGCCGGTGCTGGCCGGCGTTGCACTGCTCAGTGATCCGAGCGTCGACATCATCAGCCTGAAGTCGGTCGCGCACCAGCAACTGCATCTGCGCTGCGATTCCGATCCGTTCAAGGACCCGCGCGTGCGCCGCGCCATCGCGCTCAGCCTCGATCGCGACAAACTCGTCGCCGGCCTGATGAAAGGCCGCGCTTCGCCTGGCAACGACAGCCCGTTCGCGCCTGCCTATCCGTCGACCGATACAAGCGTGCCGCAGCGCAAGCAGGATATCGCGCAGGCCAAGCAACTGATGGAAGCGGCCGGCGCCGGCAAGGGTTTCAAGGTGACGCTGACCACCGAGCGCTACCTGGAAATTCCCGAATACGCCCAGCTCATCCAGAACTGGGTCAAGGAGATCGGCATCGAGCTCGAGCTCAACATCCTTGACCAGGGCGGCTACTACGGCGATGCGGTGTTCGGCAAATCGAACTGGCTGGATTCGGTGATGGGCATTACCGACTATGGTCACCGCGGCGTGCCGAACGTGTTCCTTGCAGCACCCCTGAAGAGCGACGGCACCTGGAACGCCGCGCATTTCAAGAACAAGGACTACGACACGCTGGCGAACAGCTACATCGCCGCGCTCGACCTTGAGGCGCAGAAGGCCACAGCAGGCAAAATCCAGAACCTGCTGCTCGAGGAAACGCCTGTCATCTTCGGCTATTTCTACGACTACCTGACGGCGACAGCGAAGGGCGTGGCCGGCGTGCAGCCGACCGCCATGTCGCAGCTGTTCCTCGAAAAGGCAACGAAGGCCTAAAGCGAAAAGGGAAAGCCAATCCTGTAACAGCCAGCTCCCGCATGGGGGCTGGCTCCACAAGGAGTCTTAGCCATTCTCTCCTTCTTTGCACGGCGCATTTCCCTGTCGCTCGTGACGCTGTTCCTGCTCAGCATCATGGTGTTCCTGGGCGGCCAGGTGCTGCCCGGCAATGTCGGGCGAGCGATCCTGGGGCCGTTTGCCGACCAGCGCGCGGTAGATGCACTCAATCACACTCTCGGCGTCGATCGCCCGCTGCTCACCCAATATGCGACCTGGATCTGGAACTTCGTCCGGGGCGACATGGGCACGTCCTACATCTTCCGCTCGCCGGTGGCGCCGTTCGTCATCGATGCCTTGGGCAATTCGATGAAGCTGGCCGCCGTCGCCTTCGTGCTGGTGGTGCCGATCGGCATCCTCGGCGGTGTCGTGGCCGCACTCAATCTCAACCGCCCGCTCGACCGCATCATCAGCCTTGGCGGCCTGTCGGTGACGGTGTTGCCGGAGTTCGTCACCGGCATCATCCTGATCCTTATCTTCGGTGTGTGGCTGCGCTGGCTGCCGATCTCGGCGGCCTGGCCGAAGGATGCCGGCTTCTTCACCCAGCTCTATTACCTGATCCTACCGTCACTGCCGCTGTTCCTGGTCCTGTTCGGCTATATCGCGCGCATGGCGCGCTCCGGCATGATCGAGGCGCTCGATTCCGACTATACGCGAACGGCGGTGCTCAAAGGCCTGCCCTGGCGCACCGTGATCTGGCGCCATGTGCTGCGCAACGCGCTGCTGCCGACCATCACCGTCATCGCTACGCAAACCGGCTATCTCATCGGCGGCTTGGTGGTGATTGAGACGCTGTTTCGCTACCAGGGCATCGGCTCGCTGATCTTCACCGCCGCGCGCGGCAAGGATTTCCCGATGCTGGAATCGGGCATCCTCACCATCGGCATCGTCTATGCCGTGGCGACATTGATCGCCGACTTCCTCTATTCCGTGCTTAATCCGCGCATCCGGCTGGGGTCAGACCAATGAGCGCCGTCCAGACCACCTCTCCCCCACAAGACGACACGCGCCGGCGCAGCCCCATGGCGGAGGTCTTGTTCTCGCTGCTGCGCTCGCGAACCTTCCTCGTCGGCCTCGTCATCGTACTGTTCTGGGTCGCCTGCGCACTGTTCGGCGAACATTTTGCGCCCTATGACCCGCTTGCCGACGACATCATCAACGCGCTGGCGCCGCCCTCGCGCGAGCACTGGTTCGGCACCGACCAGATCGGCCGCGACGTCTTCTCGCGCGTCATCGTCGGCTCGCGCGATATCCTCACTGTCGCCCCGCTGGCGACCTTGCTGGCGACGGTGGCCGGCACCGCACTTGGCCTGCTCACCGGCTATTTCCGCGGCATCGTCGACGATGTCGTCAGCCGCATCCTCGAAGCTTTCATGGCGATCCCGGTCGTCATCGTGGCGCTGCTCGCCATCGTCGCGCTTGGCACCTCCAAGACCACCGTCATCGTCGTCATTGGCCTGAGCTTCGCGCCGATCATTGCCCGCACCGTGCGCTCGGCGGTGCTGGCCGAACGCGAACTCGACTATGTCGCCGCCGCCCAGCTGAGGCACGAGAGTGCGCTGCATACGATGTTCGTCGAAATCCTGCCCAACGTCATCCCGCCGATCCTGGTCGAGACCACCGTGCGGCTGGGATACGCCATCTTCGCGGTCGCCACGCTGTCCTTCATGGGTTTTGGCATCCAGCCGCCATCACCCGACTGGGGGCTGTCGATCTCCAGCAATTACGGCATGATCGGCGGCGGCTTCTGGTGGACGGTGCTGTTCGACGCACTCGCCATCGCCTCGCTGGTGATCGGCGTCAACCTGGCGGCCGACGGCGTCCATGGAGCGCTCAATGACTAACTCAGCAAAGGCTGAAAACGCCCTCGAGCTGCACGATCTGTCGGTCGCCTATCGGGTGGCCGGGCGCAACCGCGCCGTGCTGCGCAATCTCAGCCTTAACATCAGCCAAGGCGAGGCCTACGGGCTGGTCGGCGAGTCCGGCTGCGGCAAATCCACCGTGGCACTCACCGTCGTGCGCTATCTGCCGAGGAACGGCTCGATATCGGGCGGCGCCATCTCGCTCGACGGCCAGGACGTCATGAAGCTCGATGCCGAGGCCTTGCGGCGCGCGCGAGCCGAAAGTGTCTCGATGGTCTATCAGGATCCCGGCAAGGCGCTGAACCCGTCGATCCGCATCGGACGCCAGCTGACCGAGATCTTTGAACTTGCCGGCGTCACGGGCAAGGCGGCTGAGGATCGCGCCATTGCCATGCTCAACCGCGTGCGCATCTCCGATCCGCCAAGCGTCATGCAGCGCTACCCGCACCAGCTCTCCGGCGGCATGCAGCAGCGCGTGGCGATCGCCATGGCGCTGGCCAATGATCCCTCGATGCTGATCCTCGACGAGCCGACGACCGGGCTGGATGCGACCGTCGAAGCGGAGGTGCTCGACCTCATCGCACAGCTGCGGCAAGAGCTGTCGGCCTCGATCCTGTTCATCAGCCACAACCTCGCCGTCGTCTCCAACATGTGCGACCGGGTCGGCGTGCTCTATGCCGGCATGCTGGTGGAAGAAGGGCCGACCGACGTCGTCTTCAACGATCCGCGCCATCCCTACACGGTTGCCCTGCTGCGCTGCCTGCCGCGCGGTGGCCAGCGCAAGGACCAGGGCCGGCTCGACACCATTCCGGGTTTCCTGCCGGGTATTGGCGCTGACATCAAGGGCTGTGCCTTCGCCGACCGCTGCGCGCTCGCCGACGATCGCTGCCGCACCGAATTGCCGCCGCTCTATGATCTGAGCGACGAGCGCGGAAAACGCTTGTCGCGTTGCTTCCATCACGACAAGGCGCAGGCCCTGCCGCGCGCCACACCCAGCGATGTTGCGCCTGCGCCAAAGGCGGAAGCGGCACCGGTGCTGCGTGTCGCCGGGCTGAACAAGACCTATGCCAGCCATGGCCATCCCTTGCGCGCGGTCAAGGATGTCTCGCTTGATCTGCGGCCCGGCGAAACACTGGGGCTGGTCGGCGAATCCGGCAGCGGCAAGACCACCTTCGCCAGGCTGCTGCTCGGCCTTGTGCCGCCCGATGAGGGCGGCACCATCGAGCTCGAGGGCAAGCCGCTGGCGGCAAAGCTGGAGAACCGTGGCGACGATCAGGTCAAGGCGATGCAGATCGTCTTCCAGAACCCGGACTCAGCCCTCAACCGCTCGCATTCGATCCGCCACATCCTCGGCCGCGCCTTGAAGCGGCTGGCCGGTCTGTCCGGCAAGGCGCAGGAGGCGCGCCTCGACGATCTCGTCCACTCGGTGCGCCTCACCGATCGGCATCTGGCCGTCAAGCCGCGCCAGCTGTCAGGCGGGCTGAAGCAGCGCGTCGCCATTGCGCGTGCCTTCGCCGGCGATCCGCGCATCGTCGTCTGCGACGAGCCGACCTCCGCGCTCGACGTCTCCGTCCAGGCGGCTATCCTCAACCTGCTTGCCGACCTGCAGTCCAAGGAGGATGTCAGCTACATCTTCATCTCGCACGACCTTGGCGTGGTGCGTTACCTCTCCGACAAGATCGCCGTGCTCTATCTCGGCCGCATCATGGAGATCGGGCCATCGGAGGAGGTCTTCTCCGGTCCGCATCATCCCTATACCGAAGCGCTGCTGTCGGCCGTGCCCAAGCTCGACCAGACCGAAACCGCGCGCATCCGGCTCGACGGTGAAATCCCCAGCGCCACCAACCCGCCATCAGGCTGCGTCTTCCACACACGCTGCCCGCGCAAGATCGGCCCGATCTGCGAGCAGCAGGAGCCGCCGCTGGCAGAAGCACAGCCCGGACATTCGATCCGCTGCCATATCCCCTATGCGGAACTGGCGAGGCTGCAGAAACCCGCCGTGATCGAGGCGGCATAGCAGGGCATCGCTGGCCGGCTACCTCAGGCCGGCCATGCCCAGGGAACGGTCGCCTTCCGAAAAACCCTGATCGCTGGTCCAGCCCTTGGCCAGCGAGCGCAAGCCCGTCAGCGCGACGTCGAGCACATCCGACGAGACGGGGTTAGAGGGATAGGCGAGATAGATCGGCCGCTGGAACATTGGCGCATTGTCGATACGCCGCATCTCGCCGCGCTCGATATGACCACTGACGGCACTGAGCGGCAGATATGCCGCGGCTTGCTGCGACAGCACATGCTGCAACCCGATGAAGACCAGCCCGGCGGAAATGGCCGGCTTGACCATGCCGCCAACGGCGCGGTCATGCTCGATGCGGAATTCGAGCCCCCAGTCCATCAGGATGTAGTTGTCGGTCCACGGCTTCGTCTGCGCCGCGTGCTGGACCAGCACCACCTGATCGACGGCCAATGTCTCATAGACGATGCCGGGATGCGGGCGCGGCAGATAGAGGATGCAGATATCGAGCAAGCCTTCGGCCAGATGATCGATCGCCAGGTCCGGAAAACTGCCCTCGAGCCTTAGCGCCACGTTTGGCCGTTTTGCACGCATCCATTCGACCCATGGCGAGGTGATCAGGTCCCAGAGATAGGCTGGAGCGGTCAGCCGCAGCAGTGTTTCATAGCCATCGGGAACGGCGATATCCTGCCTCGATTGCTCCCAAGTGCGGGTGATGGAGGAGGCGTGCGGCAGGAACTGCCGGCCAGCCGGCGTCAGTGTGACGCCGTCGCGGTCGCGCACGAAAAGCCGGCGTCCCAATTGCTCCTCCAGCCCCCTGATCCGCGCACTGACGGTGGATTGCGCAAGGTTGAGCCGGCTGGCCGCGACAGTGAAGCTGCCATGTTCGGCAACCTCCAAGAAGCTACGCAGGTTTTCAGTATCCATACTCATCCCTTGCATCGAAAATTTCGATGACCCTTATCAAAAAATATCGCTTTCCGGTCGCAGTCAACAATGACCTAAATGGCCGCCCCCCAAGGGCAAGCGAGGAATGCAGCCATGCCAAGGCCTCTCATGACGATCGATGCTGCTCGCAAAAACCTGACGGCAATCGAAAATTCCGCTGTCGACGAATTACTGGCCGGCCGGCTCGACCGCCGCGATTTCGTGCGCCATGGCAGCGTTCTCGGCCTTTCCTTGCCGTTCCTGGGCAGCCTTGTCGCCGCTGCCGGCCTCGGCACGCAGAAGGCCCGCGCCGAAGGCAAGCCGGGCGGCACGGTGCGCGCCGGCGTTGCCACGCCCGGTGGCGCCATCGATCCCGTCACCTACTATGACAGCGGCAGCTACCAGCTGGTTTTCCAGACCGCCGAATTCCTCTGCATCACGCAGCCGGACCTCACCTTGAAGCCCGTGCTGGCGGAAAGCTGGTCGCCGAACGCGGACGGTAGTGTCTGGACCTTCAAGCTGCGCAAAGGCGTGAAATTCCACAATGGCGAGGACTTCAAGGCCGACGACGTGGTAGCGACCTTCGATCGGCTGGCCGATCCGAACGGCGCCTCGAATGCGCTTTCGGTGTTCAAGGGCCTGCTGTCGAAGGGCGGCACGCAGAAGGTCGACGACCACACAGTCGCCTTCCATCTCGATGCGCCGAACGGCAGTTTTCCCTATTCGGTGTCGATCGACAATTACAACGCCGTCATCCTGCCGGCGAGCTACAAGGGCGACTATGAAAAGACCTTTGAAGGCACGGGCCCGTTCCGGCTGGAGAGCTATACGCCGAAGGTCGGCGCCACCTTCATCCGCAACCCAGACTATTGGGGCGAGAAGGCGCTGCCCGACCGGCTCGAGTTCAAATTCTACGGCGACGTGCAGCCACGCATCCTGGCATTGCAGGCGGGCGAGGTCGACATCCTCGACGCGGTGCCGCTCGATGTCAGCCAGGTGGTGCTGAACAGCCCCGACATCACGGTGCTGCGCGTCGCCTCGACCGCGCACCGCCAGTTGCACATGCGCTGCGACACTGGTCCGTTCACCGACAAGCGCGTGCGCCAGGCGCTGGCGCTCAGCATCGACCGCTCCAAGCTGGTCGACGGCCTCTGCCGCGGCATGGCGGCGACCGGCAATGACAGCCCGTTCGCACCAGCCTTCCCCGCCACCGACAAGTCTGTGCCGCAGCGCGTCCAGGACATCGCCAAGGCCAAGCAGCTTCTCGAGGCAGCCGGCCTCGCCAACGGCTTCGACATCACGCTGACGACGCTGCGCTATTCCGATATTCCAGGCTACGCGCAGCTGTTCCAGAATTTCGCCAAGGAGATCGGTGCGCGCATCTCGCTCAACATCGAGGACCAGGACAAATATTACGGCAAGGCGGTGTTTGGCCAGTCGGACTGGCTGGACAGCCCGTTGGGGATCACCGACTACGCCCACCGCAGCGTGCCCAATGTGTTCCTGAAGAGCCCGCTGGTCGGCGACGGCCCGTGGAATGCGGCGCATTTCAAGAACCCTGCCTATGACGACACGGTCACCTCCTACCTCAAGGCACTCGACATCGGCGCACAGCGCGCGGCGGCCTCCGATATCCAGAAGCTGCTGCTCGACGAGACACCTGTGATTTTCAGCTACTTCCCCGATCTGCTGGTGCCGGTGCGCAAGAATGTCAGCGGCCTGCCGCCGATCGCCGCCGGGCTGCTGCTCGATCGCGTGTCGCTGGGATAGAGGCTGGATTGGACAATTCCGCTTTTCGGGCGGTGAGGCTATTCGCTGGCAGGGCTGTGAATAGCGATGGGGGGCCATCGCTCGAGCCGCTCGCTGCAAGGGAAACCCGCCGCCCGGAAACCCTCTCCGGCACCACAATTCAATCCAGGTTCATCTCGCTGTGCGCCAACGCTCGATGACAAAAGAAAAGAAACGGGAGACTACCATTCGCAAGCCTCATTTGCGCGGCCGCGGGCCGCATTTCCCCTTGCTCGACACCATCGTGCAGTACGAGTTCGAGCCCGGCTATGTCGCCTTCACCATGCCGATGCAGAAGCGGCTGCGCGTGCAGGTGGGATCGATGATCGTCGCCGACACGACCAAGGCGCTGGTGCTCTACGAGAGCGACCATCTGCCGGTCTACTACTTCCCGATCAGCGACGTGCGCGAGGAATTCCTGCTGCCCAGCACGACGACGACCGAGAGCCCGTTCAAGGGCGTCGCCACGCATTATTCGCTGAACACCGGCATCACGCTGGTCGAGGATGCCGCCTGGCGCTACGTCGATCCGGTCAAGGGATCGCCTGACCTGTCGGACTATATGTCCTTCTATTGGCCCAAGATGACGCATTGGTTTGAGGAGGACGAAGAAATCTTCGTCCACGCCCGCGATCCGTTCCGCCGGGTCGACTGCCTGCCCTCCTCGCGGCGGGTCCAGGTCATCCTCGACGGCGAGCAGGTTGCCGATTCACGCCGTGGCGTGTTCCTGTTCGAGACCGGCCATCCGGTGCGCCACTATCTGCCGATCGCCGACACGCGGCTCGATATGTTCGCGCCCAGCCGCTACATCTCGCGCTGTCCCTACAAGGGCATCTCCAGCTACTATCACGTGACCACGCCCAAGAAGCGCCACGAGAACCTCGTCTGGTATTATCCAGAGCCGGTGCATGAGGCCGAGCGGATCAAGGGCCTGGTCTGCTTTCACCACGAACGGGTCGACAAGATCCTGGTCGACGGTGTGGAGATCCCGAAGGAATTCACGGCCGCGTCCAGCGGCTACTTCTGAGCTGCACCAACTGACTGGGTTCGAAGTCATCCAGAGTTTCGAGTTCTCGTTCGCCCGGGCCAGTGCTAGGCTGAGATTTCGCTGCGGACGATTGCTCATGAAGACGGCACTTCATCTTGCGGGCCTGCCCTGGCTCGTCGCCCTGGCCGCTTTGCCGGTGCCGGCATTTGCCGAAAACGGTCCGGCTTTCGAACTCAAGCTCGACATCGACCAGGACAGCAAGATGGACCGGGCCCTAGTTCTGCAGGAGCCCGGCGAGCCGCCCGACCTGTATATTTACCTGGCGGTCGGCGAGGAGAAGTTCGATCCCTCGCGTCGGCCCGATTTCGTTAGGAAAGGGCTGACCGAAGACCGGGTCATCGACCTTGAAAGCAAGGGCAAGGGATCGCTGACGGTGACGTCCTGCTTCGGCTGCGGCGCCAGCAAGTCGACAGAAGACACGCTGACAATCGTCTATCGCCGGGGCCAATTCCTGGTCGGTGGCTACAGCCGCAGCTGGGAATGGAACCAACAGACATCGGATGGCGTCGAGACGACGGTTGGTGGCTGCGACATCAACTATCTCACCGGCAAGGGCACTGTCTCCAAGGGCCTCGAGGACGGCGAGCCGATCAAGGGCAAGTTCAGGCCAGTGCCGCTCAAGGACTGGTCTTCGGACAAGCGCCCCAAGGCTTGCGATTTCTGAAGAGGTTGATCGAACTGCCATGCAGCGCATACCCTCCCCTGAATCAGGGAGGGCTATCGATGGATCTTTTCAAGCTGGACGGCGATGTCGCGCTGGTCACCGGCGCCGGCAGCGGCATCGGCCAGGCAATCGCGATCGGACTGGCGGAGGCAGGGGCCGACGTCGCCTGTTTCGGCCATGCATCGAAGGGCGGGCTTGAAGAGACCGCGCACCGGATCACGGCACTTGGCCGCAAGGCGCTGGTGTTGACCGGCACAGTGACGTCTGAGAGCGATCTCGCGGCGGCAATCGATCGCGTCGAGGCTGAACTTGGTGCGCTGACCATCGCCGTCAACAATGCCGGCATTGCCGGTTCGGAACCGGCCGAGACGATGTCGCTGGAGACATGGCAGAGGGTGCACGAGGTCAATGTCGCCGGCGTGTTCCTGTCCTGCCAGGCCGAAGCCCGCAAAATGCTGGCGCGGCGCAAAGGCTCGATCATCAACATCGCCTCGATGTCAGGCACCATCATCAATCGCGGGTTGACGCAGGCGCATTACAATTCCTCGAAAGCCGCCGTCATCCACATGTCGAAGAGCCTCGCCATGGAGTGGGCGGACCGGGGCTTACGCGTCAATGTCGTCAGCCCGGGCTATACGCTGACGCCGATGAACAGGCGGCCCGAGGTGGCGGAAGAGATCAAGATCTTCAAGCGCGACACGCCGATGGGACGCATGGCGGCGCCGGAGGAGATGGTCGGGCCGACGGTGTTCCTGGCCGGCCGCGCGTCGAGCTTCGTCACCGGCCTCGACCTGATCGTCGATGGCGGCTACGTCTGCTGGTAGGACCGCATCTCGCAGACTTCGCCTGCGGTCTGAATTTGTGCAGCCGCGAAGCGTTAGTCGTTGCGTGAGATGAACGTTGGTATATATAATTTCATCCCATGAAACGGCTTGGCGAGAGGGGCTTGCCAGGCCAACAGCCGAGATCATGGGACCTTGATGGCTCGCACCTTGCAGGGCGCCGCAAGACTGGCAATTGATCCGCGGATGATCGCTCCCGTAGCGATGCATCGGCAGTCATGACGCTGACCCTCCCGGCATACTCCATCATCACCGAAATTCAGCATCATTTCGCCTGCCCCGCCTTTAGCCGCGACGTGGCGGCAACGGCCTTGCGCAACGACCAGTCTTTCCAACACAATGAGAAAAAGACGCAAGAAGGGAACGAACAATAACCGCCACAGCTTGAAGGAGAACAAGCATGTCATTTCGGAGCAGAATTTCGAAACTATCGATGGGCGCCGTCGCGCTCGCGACACTAAGCCTGCTGACGCCTTCCGCCCACGCCGCCGCACCGGAATCCAACGACCCGATCAAGATCGCGCTGTTCGACTGGACCAGCGTCAACCTCAACGCCAAGATCCTCGGCGGCATCCTGGAAAAGCTCGGCTACACCGTCGAATATCCGACCGCCGACTACCTCTCCAGCCTCACCACCGGCCTTACCAATGGCGACCTCGATGTCGGCCTGGAATTCTGGGACACGACCGCCGGCGAAGCCATGAAGGCGTCCGATGCCACCGGCCAGACCGAACGGCTCGGCAAGCTCGGACCGAAGGCCAAGGAAGAATGGTGGTTTCCCGAATATATGAAGGAGAAATGCCCGACCTTGCCGGACTGGCATGCCTTACTCGACGCCACTTGCGCCGCTTCGTTCTCGACGGCGGAGACGGCGCCGAAGGGGCGCTATCTCGGCGGCCCGGTGACCTGGGAAGGCTTTGACGACGAGCGCGTCGCGGCGCTGAAACTGCCCTTCACCGTGATCCATGCCGGCACCGACGCGGCGATGTTCGCCGAACTCGACTCGGCCTATCAGCGCAAGGCGCCGATCATGCTGTGGATCTATTCGCCGCATTGGGCGCCGGCCAAGTACAAGGGCGAATGGGTGCAATTCCCCGAATACACGCCCGAATGCTACAACGACCCGAAATGGGGCGTGAACCCGGACGCCAAATATGACTGCGGCAAGCCGCATGGCGAAATCTGGAAATACTCCTGGAACGGCATGAAGGACAAATGGCCGGTCGCCTACAAGGTGGCCAAGGCCTTCACGATCGACACCGACGAGCTCAACAAGATGAGCGGCGAGATCGACCTTGACGGCAAGAAGCCGGAAGATGTCGCCGCCGCCTGGATTGCCGCCCACGAGGCAGACTGGAAAGCCTGGGCGCAGTGACCGTTCCGACTGGAAACGCGAGACCCGGCCGCTGATCGGTCGGGGCTCAAATCTTGATGTTCCAGAAGGACGATTGGATGACGGACGGGACTGAACGGGGGTCGGCGCAACCGGGCACGGACGAACGCCCGGTAAAGCTTGCCTGCCGCAATGTGTGGAAGCTGTTCGGAGCGAACGCGGTCAATTTCATCCGCGAGCGCGACGGCAAGGCCAGCATGGCCGATGTCACCGCTGCCGGGCTGGTCGGGGCGGTGCGCGCCGTCGACCTCGAAATCCGCCAGGGCGAGATTTTCATCATCATGGGCCTCTCCGGCTCCGGCAAGTCGACGCTGGTGCGCTGCATGTCGAGGCTGGTCGAGCCGAGCCACGGCAAGGTCGAGTTCGAAGGCAAGGATCTGCTCAAGATCTCAGATGCGGCACTGATCGAACTCAGGCGCCATCGCATGGGCATGGTGTTCCAGAATTTCGCGCTCCTGCCGCATCTCAATGTGCTGGACAACATCGCCTTTCCGCTCAGCATCCAGGGGCAGGACCGGCCGACACGCGAAGCGCGCGCCCGTGAGGTCATCGAACTCGTCGGCCTGCGCGGCCGCGAGCACTTCTATCCGCGCGAGCTATCCGGCGGCCAGCAGCAGCGCGTCGGCATTGCCCGCAGCCTTGCGACAAAACCGGAAATCTGGTTCCTTGATGAGCCGTTCTCCGCCCTCGACCCGCTGATCCGCCGCGAGATGCAGGACGAGTTGATGCGGCTGCAGACCATGCTGCATAAGACCATCGTCTTCATCACCCATGATTTCGACGAAGCCATCCGACTGGCAGACCGCATCGCCATCATGAAGGACGGCGAGGTCATCCAGATCGGCACGCCGGAGGAACTGGTGGTCAATCCGGCGACCGACTATGTCGCCGAGTTCACCCGCGACGTCGACCGCGCCAAGGTGATTTCGGCGCGCAGCCTGATGCGCGCCTGCGATGGCGCCGAGCATGGCGGCACGGTTTCGCCGGAGGCCAAGATCGCCAGTTTCTCAGCCAGCATCGTCTCCGCCGGCAAGCCTTTCGCGGTGGTCAACGGCACCGGCAAGCCGATCGGCGAAGTCACGCCGCAAGCGGTGATCGACCTGCTGGCCGGCATCGAGAGAGCTGCCGTATGACGGTAACGGCAAGCGCCAGCGAGGCGAGGCCACCGCTTCAGCGCTGGCTGCTTGTCTGGGTACTCGCCCTTGCCGCGGTGCTCGTGCTGTTCCTGCTGCAGGGCAGTGTGCCCTGGGCAGTCAACTATCCCGCCGAAGCGGTCGTGCCGGTCGCCGACTGGGTCAGCGCGCTGATGCGCTGGATCAAGTCGAACCTGTCATGGCTGACGCGTTCGATCACCGCGGTGCTCGGCATCCCGCTCGACTTCGCGCTCAATCTCTTGGCCAAGAGCTTCAAATTCGGCCATGGCGCCGACACGGTCGTCTTGCCGCGCCTGTCCTGGGTCGGGGTGTGTGCTGCCGCCTTCCTCGCCGGCCATGCCGTGGGCGGTCGCAAACTCAGCCTGCTGGTCGGCGGCTGCTTCCTCTACATCGCGCTGTTCGGGCAATGGACCAGCGCCATGCTGACGCTGGCGCTGATTTCCATCGCCGTGCCGTTCTGCATCGTCACGGGCCTATTGGCCGGCATCTGGGCGTGGCGCAAGCCATGGGCGGGAAGGCTCATCGTCTCCCCTGCCCTAGACCTGATGCAGACGATCCCGACCTTCGCCTACCTCATCCCGATGCTACTCCTGTTCGGCAACAGTCCGGTCTCGGCGATGATCGCCACCGCCATCTTCGCCACGCCGCCGATGGTGCGGGCGACGATGCTTGGCCTCTCCCGCGTGCCGCTGGAGATCGGCGACTTCAGCGACATGGCCGGCTGCACTTCGCGGCAGAAACTGTGGCGGGTGCTCTTGCCCTCGGCGCGGCCGACGCTGATGGTCGGCGTCAACCAGGTGATCATGCTGGCGCTCAACATGGTGATCATCGCCTCGATGATCGGCGCCGGCGGGCTCGGCTATGACGTGCTTCTGGCGCTGCGCGCGCTGAAGGTCGGCGAAGCCATGGAGGCCGGTCTCGCCATCGTGGCGCTGGCGATCGCGCTCGACCGGCTGAGCCAGGCCATCGCGCACAAGCAGGCGAAGGGCCATGTCCATCAGGAATCGAGCCCGACTCTCTGGCGGCGCTATCCCAATCTGAGACTGGCCATCGCGATCCTTGCCGTTACCACGCTGCTCGGCCTGTTCGTGCCGGCCTTCGCCGCGGTACCGAAGGCGATCACCTTCACCACCGCGCCGCTGTGGAAGGCAGCGGTGAACTGGGTGACGATCAATTTCTTCGACGTCATCGAAGCGTTTCGCGTGGCGCTGATCCTCAATGTGCTCAACCCGGTGCGTGCCTTCTGCGAAGGCTTTCCGTGGCTAGGCGCGGTGTTCCTGCTCGGCCTTGCCGGCTATCAGCTCTCGGGCCTGCGTCTGGCAGCCCTGGTCGCCGCACTGACCGCCTTCTGCGCTATCACCGGGCTCTGGGAAAAGACCATGGCGACGGTCTATCTCTGCGGCATCTCGGCCTTCATTGCCTGCCTGATCGGCATCCCGATCGGACTGATGGCCGCGCGCAGCGATCGCTTCGAGAAGATCGTGACGCCCATCATCGACACGCTGCAGGTGCTGCCGTCCTTCTGCTTCATCATCCCGGTGGTGATGCTGTTCAGAGTCGGCGACGTTACCGCGATGATCGCCACAGTCGCCTTCGCCGTGGTGCCGGCGATCCGCTACACCAATCACGGCATAAGACAGGTGTCACCGGCGCTGACCGAGGCGGCGAAAGTTTCGGGCTGCACGCCGCGCCAGACATTCTTTCGCGTGCAACTGCCGCTGGCGCTGCCGGAGATCATGCTCGGCGTCAACCAGACGATCCTGATGGCGCTGGCGATGATCATCATCTGCGCCATGGTCGGCACGCGCGATCTCGGCCAGGAGGTGTTTATCGCACTGTCCAAAGCCGATTCCGGCCGCGGCATTGTCGCCGGTCTGGCAATAGCCTTCATCGGCATCGTCGCCGACCGGCTGTTCAACGCCTGGACGGCAAAGGCAAGAGCGAGGCTGGGATAGAAGCCGAATGGCCGAGCCGGATGAGCCGCCCTTTACCGTTCTCGTCTACGACATGGCCAGGACCGGCGAACCGGATGGCGAGCATATGGTTCGCGGATTTGAGACGCTGGATGCGGCAACATCCTACGCCATCGCGCGGGTTCGCGCCTCGGTGGAGGAACTGCGCAAGCCCGGCATCGCTGCCGAGGCGCTACAGAAGCTCTGGCACATTTATGGCGAGGATTGCTCGGTGCTGAACGCCAATGTGCGCGGCAGCGATCTTCTCGACGATTTTATCGCGACGCCAGCGACTGAAGCCGAGTGCAACTGGCGGATGCTGGCGCCAAGGCTGCGGCGCTTCCGCGCCTCGCTGCTCATCTCCAACGAGAAGAACGAGTCGGTCTGGGCCGGCGGCTTCTTTCGTTCAACCTACAAATTGGCACGGGATGGCCTGCTCGAGCGCTTTCGCGACGACGCCATTGCCGCCTTCAAAGCCAAGAACATCGAGCCGGCGGAGCCGACGAAGCTCATGGTCGCCAGCTATTTCGAGCTTCCCGACCCGCCCTACCCGCCGCCAGGCGTGGCGCTGCGGTCCTGGAAGGTCGAGGTCGACTTCGTCTGCCACGATGTGAAGTTCGGCGGCGACGCCGCCGGCGTCTTCGCCTGGCCGCAAGAGCCGACCGACTGGGCGCTCAGAACCATGCAGTTCCTGCTGATGGCCGACATGATGGCAATGCGCGGCGATGGCCCGGACTGGGCCAACGACTGCGACATTCTCTCCGTCAAGGTGACCGAGACGGACGCGGCTGCCGACTATCCACTGGATTGAGGTCGCCTACTCCGCCGCGACGCCCTTCACTTCGAGATAGCTCTCCATAGAATCATCCAGCGCCTGCAGCCACGGCGTATGGTGCAGCGGCGCCATGGTGCCGGTCATCAGCGAGCGGTAGGCGTGATCGCGGAAGCTCATAATGTCTTCGGCCTTGTGGTGTTCCCACTCCATGAAGGTCTGGTTGACCGCCTCGACGTCGAAGCCGGGATAGTCGGTCTGGTCCATCAGTTCCTTGGTGTAGTCGCCCTGGAACCAGATCATCTGTTCGGCGTCTTCCAGCGTTTCTTCGCGAGCACGCCATTTGGCGCCGTGCTCGGCCATCGCCTTGGCCGACGGCAGCTTGATGCGGCCCATGATGACGTCGCGCGCGAACCAGGCCTGCGCGTCGAACATGTTGAAGGTGTAGAACTGGTCCTGCATGCCGATATAGGACAGTTTTGGATTCTTCTCCCAGACGACGCCCTCATAGAGGTCCAGCGGCCACATGCGGTTGGCGGTCTTGAGCTTGAGGTCGTCGGTGAGAAAGGGGAAGGAATGGAGATAACCGGTGCACAGGATGATGGCGTCGACATCCTTGGTCGAGCCGTCCTTGAAGTGCGCGGTCTTGCCGACGACCTTCTGCAGCAGCGGCACCTCTTTCCAATTGTCAGGCCATTTGAAGCCCATCGGCTTCGAGCGGTAGCTGGAGGTGATCGACTTGGCGCCGTATTTGTAGCATTGCGAGCCGATGTCCTCGGCCGAATAGGAACGGCCGATGATCAGGATATCCTTGCCCTTGAACTCCATCGCATCGCGGAAGTCATGGCTGTGCAGGATGCGGCCGTTGAAGGTCGAAAAACCTTCGAAATAGGGGACGTTGGGCACCGAAAAATGCCCCGAAGCGACGACGACATTGTCGAACTCTTCCGAATAGGTGACGTCGTTGCTGCGGTCATGCGCTGTGACGGTGAATTTCTTCGTTTCGTCCGAGAACGTCACCATGCGCACCGGGCTGTTGAAGCGCACCCATTTGCGCAGCCCTGATTTCTCGACACGGCCCTTGATGTAATCCCACAGCACGGCGCGCGGCGGATAGGAGCCGATCGGCCGGCCGAAATGTTCCTCGAACGTGTAGTCGGCGAATTCCAGGCATTCCTTCGGTCCGTTGGACCAGAGGTAGCGATACATCGAGCCGTGCACGGGATCGCCATGCTCGTCGAGGCCGGTGCGCCAGGTGTAGTTCCACAGGCCGCCCCAGTCCGACTGCTTTTCGAAACAGACGATTTCGGGAATGTCAGCGCCCTTGTCGGCAGCCGATTTGAAGGCCCTGAGCTGTGCCAGGCCGGACGGTCCGGCGCCGATGACGGCAACGCGAGTTTTCATTTCCAGGGCCTCCTCTTTTTTGATTTCCCCAGCGAAACAAATTTCACTGACAGTGACACTAATTGGCGCTTCGGTGCTGTCAACAGACATCTGCGGGAACGGCGTTTGCGCGCAACGGATTCCTGGCGAAAAAAGATTCGCGCGCAGAAATCATGGGATCGGCTCGTGCGACACAAGACGGCTTGCCGACACCGCCGCGCTGCTGTATCGCCACCTCTAATGTTCACCGTGAGTGAAATAAATCCGCGACGTCCGGGGGGCGACATGGCGAAAGACAGTTCCAAGGCCGGGCTTGCAGGCGCCAAGCCAAAGCCGTTGCCAAAGGTCTCGGCGGACGGCAAGACCATCCGAGCACCGCTGACGCAGAACCCGCACGCCATCCGCGACACGCGCGAGAAAGTGCTGGAGGTGGCGATCGGCCGCGAGGTGCGGGCGTTCCGCAAGAAGCTCGGCATCACCGTGGCCGATCTGGCGGTCGCCACCGACATTTCGCTGGGCATGCTGTCGAAGATCGAGAACGGCATCACCTCGCCGTCGCTGACCACGCTGCAGGCACTGTCGCGGGCGCTTGGCGTTCCCGTCACCGCCTTCTTCCGCCGTTTCGAGGAGGAGCGAAGTGCCGTCTTCGTCAAGGCCGGCGAAGGGCTGGATGTCGAGCGCCGCGGCACGCGCGCCGGCCACCAGTACAATCTGCTCGGCCATATCGGCTCCAACACCAGCGGTGTGGTCGTCGAACCCTATCTGATCACGCTGACCGAGGATTCTGACGTGTTCCCGACCTTCCAGCATGAGGGCATGGAGTTCCTCTACATGTTGGAAGGCGAAGTCGTTTACCGGCACGGCAGCAACCTCTATCCGATGAAGCCAGGCGACAGCCTGTTCTTCGACGCCGATGCACCGCACGGACCGGAGCAGCTGACGAAACTGCCGATGCGGTATTTGTCGATCATCTGCTATCCGCAGAACAGCGCGGGTTAGGCGGGCCGCCGCGGGCCCCTCACCCGGATTGCCGAGACCGAATTGCGAAAAGCAATTCGGTGCAATCCGACCTCTCTCCGAGGGGAGAGGAGGCTAGCGCCGGCATTGACGATCCTCTTCTCCCCTCGGGGAGAAGGTGGCCCGAAGGGCCGGATGAGGGAGCCTTTCAATCCGGCCCAAACCCCGGCGATGTCGCACTCCCGTCATCCAGCTTCGACAGCCATTCGACCAGCGTCGGCCTATACCGGGTCAGGCCCTTGTAGTTGGCAAGCTCGTCGGGCAGGTCGCGGATCACTCGGTGCAGACGCCGCGCCCATTTCGGCTGCGTCACCAGTTCGTCCATCTTGATCAGGTAGCAGCGGATCGGAAAGACGATGCCGTTGGAGCGCGGCAGCCGCCAGAAACTTTGCAACTCGACGCGCAGATGTACCTTGTCGCCGACATTCTCCGGCGTCACCGTGGTGCGGTCCGGTCCCCATTTGTGGTAATTTTCCGGGCTGGTGTCGAGGCGTGGATTGATGGTCATCGTCCAGTTGAGGCGCCTTGCCGGCTTGCCTTGCTGGATGTTGGTGAGGAACTTCAGCGCCCTGGTGAAAATGCCCTTCTCATGCGCCAGCGGCACCGGCGCGTGCCACTCGAAGAAGTTCATGCCGATGTCGAAATCGAGCGACCAGTCGGCCTGCGTGGTGACCATGCCGGCATCCATCCACAGATTGCCGTCGCGCTGGTCGAGGATGCAGAAATCGCCCTGGCTCTGGCGGGTGATGTATTCCATCGGTCCGTAAGGCAGCGTCGAGGTGTCGCCGAAGGTGAAGGTGTCGTCGATGCCGAGCGGCCGGTTGATCCAGCGCCAGCGGTCGCCATCGCGGGTCAGCGTGAAATGTTCGGGATAGCCGAGCGCCTGCTGTTCCATCAAAAGCTCGAGCAAATCCCAGCCGGCCAGCGTCATATGCGGCAGCGACTGGCAGCGCAGCGGGTCCTCGGCCAGCACCAAAGCGCGATCCTGCATCTCGGCGACATAGTGTTCGTCGACGTCGATCAGGTTCTCCAGCACGCTGCCCTTGGGGCCAACGACATGCGGCTCGATGTTGACCGCATACATGTAGCTGTCTTCGTGGAACGGGAACGGGAACCGCCTGATATGCTCCGGGCTGTTCTTGAAGGTGAAATCGTCGCGGAACGTTTCCTTGCGAAAGGTGATGCCCATGATTTCCTCCTACCGCTCCAGCACCAGCGACCGGCCCTCGAAGCGCGAGACGCACGGCATGATCTTGCAGCCGGAGCGATGGTCTTCCTCGCTCAGCCAGTGGTCGTTGTGGATGAATTTGCCATCGTAAGAGATGACGTTGGTCTCGCACTGACCGCAGACGCCGCCGCGGCAGAGATAGGGCGGATCGACGCCGGCCGCCTCGATCGCCTCGAGCAGGCTCTGCTGCTCGTCGACGCGGATCGTCTTGCCGGTGACGGCCAGCGTCACGTCGAAAGGCAGGCCGGGCTGGGGTGCTGCGAAATGCTCGAAATGCACGGCTTCCGAAGGCCAACCCAAGCTTGCTGCGCGGTCGCGTACCCAGTTGATCATGCCGGCCGGGCCGCAGACATAGAGATGCGTGCCGAGCGGCTGTGTCGACAGCAGACGGTCGAGATCGATGCGCTCCTCGCGGTCGTCATGGTAGAGCCTGATGCGGCGGTCATAACGCTCGCGCAGCACATCGGCATAGGTGCCGAGCGAAGCGGTGCGGCAGGTGTAGTGCAGTTCGAAATTTCCGCCCTCCCCCGCCAGTTGCGCGGTCTGCGCCATGAACGGCGTGATGCCGATGCCGCCGGCCAGCATCAGATGTTTTTTCGCCCTGAGGTCGAGCGAGAACAGGTTGACGGGATAGCTGATCACCATCTCCAGGCCCGGCTTGACGGACCGATGCATGAACAGCGAGCCACCGCGGCCGACATCGTCGCGCCGCACCGAGATCGTGTATTCGCGCGTGTCGAGCGGCGAGCCCATCAGCGAATAGGGATTGAGCCTTGTGCGGTCGCCATCGCGCATCTCGACCACGACATGGGCGCCGCCGGAAAAGGTCGGCAAGAGATCGCCATCGCGCCGGCGGAAATGGAAGCGGGTGACCAGCTCGTTGACCGGAACGACATCACTGACCACGACATCGAGCTTGGTGGTGCCGGTGCTCATGGGAAGGCCTCCTCCATTGGAGGAATTTCCGAGCGATCCTCGGCATTGATGCACACTCCCTGGAAAGCGGCGAGGCGCCTGGAATAATGATCGCGGACCAGAAGCAGCAGGCCGCAATGCGCGCAGGTGGCCGGTTGCGTCGTGACGTTTTCGGTGATGCCCTTGCAATGCACGCATTGCATGCGCCGCGCCAGCGAGCCGCGATGCTCTGTCTGCATCGAGGTGTGGTCGATGCCGGCCTCAAGCGCCACTTGCATGGCCTGGCCGATCAGCCCTTCGGTGCCGCCGAGGTAGAGGCGCAGGCCCATATGGGCGTTGGTCAGCGTCTGCTTCAGCCGCGGCAGCAGGCTGGCGAAGGACGGCGCCTGATGGAACTGCGCCGGCTTCAGCGCTTCGAGCTCAGCGACGTGCTTGCCGTCGGGACCTGCGATAAAGACGATTTCGGCGCCTTCGAAAAACCCGGCCGGCGCTCTTGCGGCCATGTCTGAAATAGCGAGCGCACCTTCGGCATCGGCGATGAAAAGATGGTGTTTGCCGGGCTGCGGAGAGAGCGTTCCGTAGACCGGCCGGCTGATGATGCTTTTTGCTGCCATTTAAGTCTTCGTGCCTCGAACCCCTCGCTGTTGATGATGCCTCAACCCTTGGCAGTGCGCTTGGTCTTTTTGGGATCATCGAACGGCAAGGGCTGCGCCGTCGCCTTGATCGATCCGCTTTTGTTGTGGATTTCGAGCTTGGTGTCCTTGATCGCGCAGTCGACGTCCAAGCGGGCAATGCCCATCGATTTCTTGACCAGCGGCGAATACATGGCACAGGTCACCACGCCGACCTTTTTGCCATCGCGATAGATCGGCGCGCCTTCGTCAGCCGGCTCCTTGCCGTCCAGCAACACACCATAGATCTTGAAGCGCTCCTTGCCCTTCAGGCGATAGTGCTCCTCGGCGCCGCGGAAGCCGGTCTTGCCGGGGCTGACGGTGAAGTCGAGGCCGAGCTCCCACAGCGTGTCGCCGGGGCCTTCGTTCTCGAACGGATATTTTTGGGAATTGTCGTAGGGGTAGAACAGCAGATAGCTTTCGACGCGCAGCATGTCGAGCGTGGTGAAGCGGCATGGGATGATGCCGGCGCTCTTGCCCTCGTCCAGAATCCTGTCCCAGACCATGCCGGCATCCTGGCCGCGGCAGAAAATCTCATAGCCTCGCTCGCCGGTGTAGCCGGTGCGCGAGATCATCACCGGGAAACCGAACAGTTGCGTCTGCATGTGGTGGAAATAATTGAGGTCGCGGATGCCCGGCACGTGCTTGGCGAGATAGTCGACCGATGTCGGCCCCTGCAGCGACAGGTCGTGCAGATTGTCGTCGAAGCGCAGCGAGACATCGCGGCCCATCGCGGCGCGCTGCAATTCCTCATGGCCGGTGCCCGAACCGTGCACCACCATCCAGCTGTTCGGACCAGTGCGGTAGAGAATGCAGTCGTCGGTGAATTTTCCCGCTTCGTTCAGCATGCAGGCATAGGCCGACTTGCCGGGATAAATCTTTTCGACGTCGCGCGTGGTGGCGAGGTCGATGAGATGCGAGGCATGCGGGCCTGTGATGTGGACCTTCTTCAAGCCCGACACATCCATCAGCCCGGCCTTGGTGCGGATGGCGATGTACTCTTCGTCGGCGTCCTTGTCGTAGGTCCAGGCGGTTCCCATACCGCTCCAGTCTTCGAGCTTCGAACCCAGCGCGCGATGGCGATCCGCCAGGGTCGAAAATCTCCAGGATGCCGTCATCCGCTCGTCCTCCGTTCAAAAATCCATTGTTCCCTGCTCCTTGGCTCGAAGGCCGGAGCTTTGGCTTGAATATTGATCGCAAACGGAAGAGGGCCGCAATCCCCTGAAAGCAAATAATTTCATTGTCAGGCAAAATCGGCTGCCCCAAGCAAACGGTTAACTCAACGTAAATTCGCCTTGACAATTGCCGGAAACGGTCTGAATTTATGAAAAAAATTTCACTCTCTTGAAAGAGAGCGGCGCGCGGCAGATTCGGAACCGGGTGTCGGAAAAAAGGGGAAAACCGATGTCAGACCTGCAGCAGCGCATCGAAGCGCTGTACCGTTCCGATTTGCGCGGATCCGCGCTGTTGATCATCTGCCTGTGGGCGACGATCCTCTTCGTCCTCTTCATGACATGGCCGTACATTCCCGACAGTGGCATCAAGGCCGTCGTCGCAATTGCCGCCGCCGCCGTGCTCATCTTCAACACGGCCGCCATCCTGGCGATGGTCAAGCACTACAAGGAAGACAAGGACTTCATCTACGGCCTCGATATCAAGAACGCCGACGCATCCCGCAACCGCAAGTCCTGAAGGGTACAAGAGATGTCGCGCTATACGCCGCCGGAGCAGAGCAAGGCCGGCCAGGTTTTCGATATCGTCGTCGTGGTGGTCGCCATTTTCGTGGCGCTGTGGCTGCCGCTGAAACTGGGTCTCGCCGGAGCCGCCAAATCCATCGACGCGCTCGACGCCAAGACCTGGGAAGCACTTGGTCAGAACCCGACCATGGCCGCGATCTGGGAAAAGCTCGGCTATACGCCCGAGACCGCGCATGACGTCATCCAGAACCGCTTCCACTATGTCATCGATTGGCCGACGCTGATCATCATGGCGGCGGTTCTGATCGGCTATTTCGTCTTCCTGTTCCGCGCTTCCGACCGCGAATATCGCGACGTCATCAACGAAAAATTCGACGACAAGTAAAAGCTTCGAAGACAAGCAATCGGGGACGCACCATGTGGATTTCACTCTCTTACGCATGCTGGGGCATCTCGGTCGTGCTGGCTTTGTGGATGCTCTACGACTGGTTCAAGGTCGATACGACCTATTCCGAGGAGGTCCTGACCTCGTCGCGCGAAGGCGAGCTTGAAGCCGTTTCCGAAAAACACCGGATCTGAGTGGGGACTGAACAATGACGACCGCACTTGAACCGGCAATTCACGGCGACAGGGTTTCGCTTCTTCGGGTGCTCGGCCCGGCCCATGTCTGGGCGCTCGGCGTCGGCATCGTTCTGGTCGGGGAATTCACCGGCTGGAATTTTTCCGCCGACAAGGGCGGCGCTCTGGCAGCACTGATCGTCTGCTGGGTCGTCGGGTTGCTCTACACCTCGGTCGCCATGATCGATTCCGAGGTGACATCGACGGTCGCCGCCGCCGGCGGCCAGTACGCGCAGGCCAAGCACATTGTCGGGCCGCTGATGGCCTTCAACGTCGCGCTGTTCCTAGTGTTTGCCTATACGATGCTGGAAGTGTCGGACGCGATCCTGCTCGGCGACACGATCGTCGCCAAGGCCGGCGTCGAAGGGCTCACCCACAATTCGTTCATCGCCGCCACCATCGTGGTGCTGGCCTGGCTCAACTATCGCGGCGTGCTGATGACGCTCAACGTCAACTTCGTCATCACGGCAATCGCCTATATCTCGATCGTCATCCTGTTCTTCTCGGTCAGCCCGTGGACGCAAGGCGCGGTGCTGAAGCTCAACGAGTTGGTGACGCCGGGCAATGCGCTGCCCTATGGCTGGATCGGCGTCATTGCCGCCTTCCAGTTTGGCATTTGGTATTATCTCGGCATCGAAGGCACGACGCAGGCCGCCGAGGAAGTGCGCTCGCCGGCTCGTTCGCTGCCCTACGGCACGATGGCCGGCATGATCACGCTGCTGATCGCCGCCGCCATGACCTGGTATGTCTGCGCCTCGCTGATGCCCTGGGAATATCTCGGCATCACCTATTATCCGCTGTGGGACGCCGGCAAGCTTACCGGCAGCCCGCTGCTGGAAAACCTGCTGTTCATCGCCACGCTGCTGGCGGCGCTGGCATCGGCCAATGGCTGCATCAACGATGCGGCCCGCGCCTGGTTCTCACTCGGCCGCGACCGTTATCTGCCGAGCTGGTTCTCGGCGGTCCATCCGAAATACCGCACGCCCTACCGCTCGATCCTGTTCCTGCTGCCCATTGCGCTCGCCTTCGCCTTCATCGCCGACCTCAACCAGGCGATCACCTTCTCGATCCTGTCGGGCGTGCTGCAATACACGTTCATGAGCATCAACATCATGATGTTCCGCAAGAAGTGGCCGCTGGGCACGATCCGCCGTGGCTACACGCACCCCTTCCATCCGCTGCCGGCGATCGTTTTGTTTTGCCTGTGCGTGGTGACCTTCTTTGCGATCTTCCTCGGCTACGGCTCGCAGCTGATCGCCATGGTCGCCTTCTACTTCCTGATCTCGCTGTGGTTCCATTTCTACCGCTACCGCTATGTGCGCCGCGGCGATCAGTTCACCATGCCGTGGCCGAAACCGCAGGGCTATTGATGGGAGACGGCCCGTCCGGATGCCGGATGGGCCAGGCATGATAAAATGTCCGAGGTGACATCAGCACTGCTCGCCGGGGCCATTGTCCTGGCCCTCGCCCTTCACCTTGCGTGGCTGGCGCGGCGCAGCCGCAACAGAGCTTCAGAAGCGCTCGCCGCCGACGCGGCCGGCATCCGCACCCTCATTGCCGACGCCACTGATGTTTCGGACGGCACCGCCGGTGTCATCACCTGGGAAGGCTCGTGGAACGGCCAACGCGTTCAACTGCGGACCATCGTCGATACGCTGGCGACGCGAAAACTGCCGGCATGCTGGCTCAGCGTTTCGATCACCGAAAAGGTCGCCGTTCCAGCCACCTTCGACATGATGATGCGGCCGGGCTCGCCGACGACGTTCTCCAATTTCGACCATCTCCAGCATACGCTGCCCAAGGCTCCGGGATTTCCCGCCGAGGCAGTGCTACGGACCGACCGCCGGGGCACGCGTTTCCCGCAAGGCCTCATCGCCGACCATCTGGAACTGTTTTCGGAAGGGCGCGCCAAGGAACTGCTGATCACGCCAAACGGCGTGCGCATCGTCTGGCTGTTGGCCGAAGCCGAGCGGGCGCGCTACGGCGTTTTCCGCCAGGCCGCGTTCGGAGACGCGCAGATCGATCCGGCGCTGATTGAGCGGCTGCTCACCTCGCTCTCGGCGCTGGGCGAAGCCATCAACAAAAGCGAACGGCAAGCCGCATGACAAGTTCAGACACATCGCCGGCGCCGACAAACCCCTATCTCGTTCTGGGCGCGGCAATCGTGTTGCCGGGCAGCGGCCATGTCATTCTGGGCGTGCCGGTGCGCGGGCTACAGTTCCTTTTCTTCATGGTGATCCTGGCCTGGGTCACCGCAAAGATCGCACCACCCGATGCCAGCTTCATCGGCCGTCATGCCGGGGGCTTCCTGATCTATGCACTGTCGGTTCTCGACGCCTACAAGCTCGCCCGCATCCGCCATACCCTGTGGGTTCACAATGCCGCGCAGGGCAGCGATAATTCGCATGGCGGCATTGCGCCGCATACGTAACTACAGGAATATTTTTTTCATATGATTGAATTTATGAGACTCATTCGATACATCATCTCTTAGCTACAAACGCCGGGAGGCTGACATGTGTGGAATTGTCGGACTGTTTTTGAAGGACAAGTCGCTGGAGCCTAAGCTCGGCGCGATGCTGTCGGAGATGCTGGTCTCGCTTAGCGATCGCGGCCCGGACAGTGCCGGCATTGCCATCTATGGCGCGCCCGCCAAGAATGAGGCCAAGATCACCATCCAGTCGGCGAAACCCGCGCGCGATTTCCCGGGCCTTGACGCCGAGCTTGCCAAGGCGATCGGCGTGCCGGTGAGCATTGCGGTGAAGTCGACCCATGCTGTCGTCAGGACCACGCCCGACAAGATCGACGAGGCCCGCGAGGCCATCCAGACGCTGCGCCCCGACATCCGCATCATGGGCGCCGGCGATGTCGTCGAAATCTACAAGGAAGTCGGCCTGCCGGAGGCGGTCGTCGATCGCTTCGACGTCCGCAAGATGACCGGCACGCATGGTATCGGCCACACCCGCATGGCGACGGAATCGGCGGTGACGACGATGGGCGCGCATCCGTTCTCGACCGGCGCCGACCAGTGCCTGGTGCACAATGGCTCGCTGTCCAACCACAACAATGTCCGCCGCGAGCTGATCCGCGAAGGCATGAAATTCGAGACCGAGAACGACACCGAGGTGGCGGCCGCCTATCTCTCCTCGCAGATGGCGCATGGCAAGAACCTGGGTGAGGCGCTGGAAGGCACGCTCTCCGACCTCGACGGCTTCTTCACCTTCGTCGTCGGCACCAAGAACGGTTTTGGCGTCGTGCGCGACCCGATCGCCTGCAAGCCCGCCGTCATGGCCGAGACCGACCAGTATGTCGCCTTCGGCTCGGAATATCGCGCGCTGACCAAACTGCCCGGCATAGACAATGCGAGGGTCTGGGAACCGGAACCCGCAACCGTCTATTTCTGGGAGCATTGAGTTCATGCCGGCAACCAAACTTTCAAAGGCGGCGGCGAGCGACCACGCCTCTCGGGTGTTCGACCTCGATGTGTCGTCGCTGCGCGAACTCAACCAGGCTCTGCACAATCTGACACCCGGCTCGAATGAGACGGCATGGGAAGTGCTGCACCCGAAGGGCAGCCATTCGGTTGCCGTCGGCGTCGACCAGCCTGTTTCTATCGATGTGCGCGGCAGCGTCGGCTACTATTGTGGCGGCATGAATTCCGGCAGCACCATTATCGTGCACGGGTCGGCGGGACCCGGCGTCGGCGAGAACATGATGTCGGGTTCGATCACGATCAAAGGCGATGCCAGCCAGTATGCCGGCGCCACCGGCAAGGGCGGCCTGCTGGTCATCGAGGGCAATGCCTCGTCGCGCTGCGGCATTTCGATGAAGGGCATCGACATCGTCGTGCACGGCAATATCGGCCACATGTCGGCCTTCATGGCGCAGTCCGGCAATCTGGTGGTGCTGGGCGATGCCGGCGATGCGCTGGGCGATTCCATCTACGAGGCGCGCCTCTTCGTGCGGGGCAAGGTCGACAGCCTGGGTGCCGACTGCATTGCCAAGGAGATGCGGCCCGAGCATCTGGAATTGCTGCAGGGTCTGCTCGACCGTGCCGGCGTCACTGGCGTCAAGCCGTCGGAGTTCAAACGCTACGGCTCGGCGCGCACGCTCTACAATTTCAATATCGACAACGCCGACGCGTATTGAGGCAGCATGACCTATCGCAACCCGCCGACGACGCCGCGCAAATCCGCGACCTTCGACGACTACACGCTTTCCGAAATCCGCCGCGCCGCGGCGACCGGCATCTATGATATCAGAGGTGCCGGCGCCAAGCGCAAGCTGCCGCATTTCGACGATCTGCTGTTCCTCGGCGCCTCGATCTCGCGCTATCCGCTCGAAGGCTATCGCGAGCGCTGCGACACATCGGTGGTGCTAGGCTCCCGCCATGCCAAGAAGCCGATCGAACTGAAGATCCCGATCACCATTGCCGGCATGAGCTTTGGCTCGCTGTCCGGCCCGGCCAAGGAAGCGCTCGGGCGCGGCGCGACGCTGGCCGGCACCTCGACCACGACGGGCGATGGCGGCATGACCGAGGAAGAGCGCGGCCATTCCAAGCAACTGGTCTATCAATATCTGCCGTCGCGCTACGGCATGAATCTGCGCGACCTGCGCCGCGCCGATGCGATCGAGGTGGTCGTCGGCCAGGGGGCCAAGCCCGGCGGCGGCGGCATGCTGCTTGGCCAGAAGATCTCCGACCGCGTTGCCGAGATGCGCACGCTGCCGAAGGGCATCGACCAGCGCTCGGCCTCGCGACATCCCGACTGGACCGGCCCTGACGATCTCGAGATCAAGATCCTCGAACTGCGCGAGATCACCGACTGGGAAAAGCCGATCTACGTCAAGGTCGGCGGCGCCCGCCCCTATTATGATACCGCGCTTGCCGTGAAGGCGGGCGCCGATGTCGTCGTCGTCGACGGCATGCAGGGCGGCACGGCGGCGACACAGGAAGTGTTCATCGAGAATGTCGGCCAGCCGACGCTCGCCTGTATCAGGCCGGCCGTGCAGGCGCTGCAGGATCTCGGCATGCACCGCAAGGTGCAACTGATCATCTCCGGCGGCATCCGCAACGGCGCCGATGTCGCCAAGGCGCTGGCGCTCGGCGTCGACGCGGTCTCGATCGGCACCGCCGCACTCGTCGCGCTCGGCGACAACGATCCCCGCTGGGAGGCGGAGTACAACGAGCTCGGCACCACGGCCGGCGCCTATGACGACTGGCATGAGGGCCGCGACCCCGCCGGTATCACCACGCAGGACCCTGAGTTGATGAAGCGGGTCGACCCGGTGGCCGCCGGACGACGGCTGGCCAACTACCTCAAGGTGATGACGCTCGAGGCGCAGACCATTGCCCGCGCCTGCGGCAAGAACAGCCTGCACAATCTCGAGCCCGAGGATCTCGTCGCGCTCACCATCGAAGCCGCCGCCATGGCCGGCGTGCCGCTGGCCGGCACCAACTGGATACCGGGGAAAAACGGTTTCTAAAACAGTATCCAAATATCATAAGCGAGGAACTATAATGGGGAACGATCTCGCCGCATTCGCCAAAGAGAACGGCGTCAAATATTTCATGATTTCCTACACCGACCTGTTCGGTGGCCAGCGTGCCAAGCTGGTGCCGGCGCAGGCGATATCAGACATGCAGAAGGACGGCGCCGGCTTTGCCGGTTTCGCCACCTGGCTCGACCTGACGCCGGCGCATCCCGACATGCTGGCGGTGCCGGATCCAGACTCGGTCATCCAGTTGCCATGGAAGAAGGAGGTGGCCTGGGTCGCCGCCAACTGCGTCATGGACGACAAGGAGGTCGACCAGACGCCGCGCAACACGCTGAGGCGGCTGATCGCGGAGGCCGCCGGCGATGGCATGCATGTCAAGACCGGCGTCGAGGCCGAGTTCTTCCTGATCTCACCGGACGGCAGCGTCATCTCCGACCAGTACGATACGGCCTCAAAGCCCTGCTACGACCAGCAGGCGGTGATGCGCCGCTATGACGTGATCGCCGAGATCTGCGACCACATGCTGGCGCTGGGATGGAGCCCCTATCAGAACGACCACGAGGACGCCAACGGCCAGTTCGAGATGAACTGGGCCTTCGACGACGCGCTGGCGACCGCCGACAAGCACTCCTTCTTCAAATTCATGGTTAGGTCGGTCGCCGAAAAGCACGGCCTGCGCGCCACCTTCATGCCAAAGCCCTTCCAGGGCCTGACCGGCAATGGCTGCCATGCCCATATCTCGGTGTGGGACAAGGCTGGCAAGACCAACGTCTTCGCCGACAATTCGATGGAACTCGGCCTCTCGGCCAAGGGCAAGAATTTCCTCGGCGGCATCATGAAGCATGCCTCCGCGCTTGCCGCCATCACCAACCCGACGGTCAACTCCTACAAGCGCATCAACGCGCCGCGCACGATCTCAGGCGCGACCTGGGCGCCGAACACGGTGACCTGGACAGGCAACAACCGCACCCACATGGTGCGCGTGCCCGGACCCGGCCGCTTCGAGCTGCGGCTGCCCGACGGCGCGGCCAACCCCTATCTGCTGCAGGCAGTGATCATTGCCGCCGGCCTCGACGGCATCCGCTCCAAGGCCGATCCCGGCAAGCGCTACGACATCGACATGTACCAGCACGGCCACACGGTGAAGGGCGCGCCGAAACTGCCGCTCAACCTGCTCGACGCGCTGCGCGAGTTCGACAAGGACAAATCGCTCAAGGCGGCGCTGGGGGAGGAATTCTCGTCGGCCTACCTAAAGCTGAAGCACCAGGAATGGAATTCCTATGCTTCGCACTTCACGCAATGGGAGCGCGACCACACGCTGGATATATAATCGTCCTAGCGGTGCGAGCGACCTCGGAATGAACGTATGAAATACTCGATCTTCTCGCTCGCCCGCGCCGCCTTGTCCGGCCACAAGAACTGGCAGCCCACCTGGCGCGACGCCACGCCGAAGGATCGCTACGACGTGGTGATCATCGGCGGTGGTGGCCATGGCCTGGCCACCGCCTGGTTCCTTGCCAGCGAATACGGCATCAGGAATGTCGCCGTGCTGGAAAAAGGCTGGATCGGCTCCGGCAATGCAGGCCGCAACACGACCATCATCCGCTCCAATTACGGCCTGCCCGGCAACACCGGCTTCTACGAATTGTCGATGAAGCTGTGGGAGCGGATGGAGCAGGACCTCAACTACAATTCGATGGTCAGCCAGCGCGGCGTCATCAACCTCTACCACTCCGACGCGCAGCGCGACGCCTATGCACGGCGCGGCAACACGATGCGCATCAACGGCATCGACGCCGAATTGTTGGACCTCGCCGCAGTCAAGAAGATGATCCCGTTCCTGAACTACGACAATGCACGCTTTCCCGTACAGGGCGGGCTGCTGCAGCGGCGCGGCGGCACGGCGCGGCACGACGCCGTGGTCTGGGGCTATGCGCATGCGGCGAGCGGGCTCGGCGTCGACATCATCCAGAATTGCGAAGTGACCGGCTTCATCAGGGATGCCAATGGCAAGGTGACCGGTGTCGAGACGTCGCGTGGCAGGATCGGCGCCGGCAAGGTCGGCATGGCGGTTGCCGGCTCTTCGTCGCGCGTCGCAGCGATGGCGGGCTTGCGCCTGCCGATCGAAAGCCATGTGCTGCAGGCCTTTGTCTCCGAGGCGATCAAGCCGTTGATCCCCGGTGTCATGACCTTCGGCGCCGGCCATTTCTATGTCAGCCAATCCGACAAGGGCGGGCTGGTCTTCGGCGGCGACATTGACGGCTACAATTCCTACGCCCAGCGCGGCAACATGCCCGTGATGGAAGATGTCTGCGAGGGCGGCATGGCGCTGATGCCGATGATCGGCCGTGTGCGGCTTTTGCGCCAGTGGGGCGGCATCATGGACATGTCGATGGACGGTTCGCCGATCATCGACAAGACGCCGGTGGACGGGCTCTATCTCAACGCCGGCTGGTGCTATGGCGGCTTCAAGGCAACGCCGGGTTCCGGCTTTGTCTTTGCCCACCTTCTGGCCCGCGACACGCCGCACGAAGAAGCTGCAAGGTTCCGTCTCGACCGCTTCCGGGCTGGTGCCATGATCGACGAAAAGGGCCAGGGCGCCCAACCGAACCTGCACTGAGGACGGTCACATGCGTATTGTCTGTCCTTTCTGCGGTGAACGCGAACTCGGCGAGTTCACCTATCTCGGCGACGCCAAGCCGGTGCGGCCGACGGCCGGCGCTTCGGAAGATGAGGTCTTCGACTACGTCTATCTGCGCGACAACATCGCCGGCGTGATGAGCGAGAACTGGTATCATGGCGGCGGCTGCCGGGCGTGGCTGAAAGTCACCCGCAACACGCTGACGCATGAGATTTCCGCTGTCGAACCGGCGGCCGGCGCCGGTGCCGCGAAGGTTGGCGCGTGATGGCCGGCGCCCAGACAAACCGCCTGGACAAAGGCGGCCTCGTCGACCGCTCGGCGCCGCTGAATTTCCGTTTCGACGGCAAGAGCTTTTCCGGCTTCCAGGGCGACACGCTGGCGTCGGCACTGGTTGCCAATGGCGTCAAGCTGGTCGGCCGCTCGTTCAAATACCACCGCCCGCGCGGTATCCTGACAGCAGGCTCGGAAGAGCCCAACGCGCTGGTCGAACTGCGCACAGGTGCCCGGCGCGAGCCGAACACCAAAGCAACGACGGCGGAACTCTACGAAGGGCTGGAAGCCGCCAGCCAGAACCGTTGGCCGTCGCTGCGCCACGATGTGATGTCGGTCAACCAGCTGTTCGCGCCGATCTTCGTTGCCGGCTTCTACTACAAGACCTTCATGTGGCCGGCGAAATTCTGGGAAGCGATCTACGAGCCGGCGATCCGCCGCGCAGCCGGCCTTGGCCGCGCAGCCGGCGTTGCCGATCCCGACCATTACGACAAGGCCTGGGCGCATTGCGATGTGCTGATCGCCGGCTCCGGTCCGGCGGGCCTGGCCGCGGCGCTTGCCGCCGGCCGCAGCGGTGCCCGCGTTATCCTGTGCGAGGAGGATTTCACGCCTGGCGGCCGCCTGCTCTCGGATGGCGGTACGATCGACGGCCTGCCCGCAGCCGAATGGCTGTCGCGGACACTGGCCGAGCTGGGTTCGATGCCCGATGTGCGCATCATGAGCCGCACGACGCTGTTCGGTGTCTATGATGGCGGCACCTATGGCGCGCTGGAGCGGGTCAGCGACCACCTGCCCTCGCCGCCCGAGCACCAGGTGCGCCAGCGGCTGTGGCGGATCGTGGCAAAGCGCTGTGTGGTCGCCGCCGGCGCCATCGAACGTCCCATCGTCTTCGCCGGTAATGACACGCCAGGCGTGATGATGGCTTCCGCCATGCGGACCTATGTCTCGCGCTATGCCGCCGCTCCTGCAAAGCGCACAGCGCTGTTCACCAACAATGAGGACGGCTGGCGCACGGTCGAGACAGCGCTCGCAGCCGGGCTGCAGATCGCGGCGGTGATCGACGCACGGCCTGATGTGTCACCAGCGCATCGTTCGCTGGCCTCCAAGAATGGCTTCACAGTGCTGCATGGCTCCGTCAGCGGTGTCGATGGCGGCAAGGACGGTGTGCGGAAAATCGCGGTGTTGCTGACCGGCGGCGCGCGCGCCGAAGTCCAGGCTGATGGGCTTGCGGTTTCCGGCGGCTGGAACCCGGCGGTCGGGCTGACCTCCTATCATCGCGGCCGGCCAAAATGGCGCGATGATATTGCTGCCTTCGTGCCCGATGGCGCGCCTCCCGGCATGGTCGCCGCCGGCGCCGCCAACGGCGCCTTCGGCCTTGGCGCTTGCCTGGCTGAAGGATTCGCTGCAGGTGTAGCAGCAGCGCATGATGCCGGGCGTGCCGGCAAGGCCGGCTCAGCACCAATCGCCGACGACGAAGGCTTTTCGCTGACGCCGCTCTGGCATGTCGCCGGCAAGGGCAAGGCCTTTGTCGATTACCAGCACGATGTCACCGCGTCCGACATCGAGCTTGCTCAGCGCGAAGGTTTTGAATCGGTCGAGCATCTGAAGCGTTACACCACGCTCGGTATGGCGACCGACCAGGGCAAGATATCGAACGTCGCCGGCCTCGCGATCATGGCTGCTGTCAGCGGCCGGTCCATTCCCGAGACGGGCACGACGATCTACCGACCTCCTTATGTACCCGTCGCCATCGGCGCCTTCGCCGGCCACCATCGCGACGAGACTTTCCATGCGACGCGGCTGACGCCGTCGCATCACTGGGCCGCCGAACAGGGCGCGATCTTCGTCGACACTGGTCTCTGGAAGCGGGCGCAATGGTATCCGCGCGCCGGCGAGAAGGACTGGCTGGAATCGGTCACCCGCGAGGTCAAGTCGGTACGCTCAGGCGTCGGCTTCTGCGATGTCTCGACGCTCGGCAAGATCGACGTGCATGGCCCGGAGGCCGGCGCCTTCCTCGACCGCGTCTACATCAACACCTTCTCCAACCTCGCCGTGGGAAAAGCCCGTTACGGGCTGATGCTGCGCGAGGACGGCATCGTCTATGATGACGGCACGACGTCGCGGCTGGCCGAGGACCATTATTTCCTGACCACTACCACGGCCAAAGCCGGGCTGGTGATGCAGCATCTCGAATTCTGCCGGCAGGTGCTGTTTCCCGAGCTCGATGTGCAGCTGACCTCGGTCTCCGATCAGTGGGCGCAATTCTCTATCGCGGGACCGAAGACCCGCGATCTGCTGAAGGAGATCGTCGATCCTGCGGAAGACCTTTCCAACGAAGGTTTCCCGTTCATGGGCGCGCGCGAAGTCGCTTTGCGCGGCGGCATCAAGGCGCGGCTGTTCCGCATCTCCTTCTCCGGCGAAATGGCATTCGAGATTTCGGTGCCGGCACGCTACGGCGAGGCGATGGCGCGCAATCTGATGCTGGCCGGCAAACAGTTTGGCGTCACGCCTTACGGCACCGAGGCACTCGGCGTCATGCGCATTGAAAAGGGTCACATCGCCGGACCGGAACTGAGCGGCACGACCACGGCTGCCGACCTTGGCCTGGGCAAGATGATGTCGACCAAGAAAGACTATATCGGCCGCGTCATGGCCGGGCGCGAGGCGCTGGTGGCGCCGGACCGGCAGGTCGTGGTCGGCGTCAAGCCGACGGACAGAGCACGCCGGTTGCGCTCCGGGGCGCACATCATCCCGAAGGGGCAGACACCTGGCCCCGGCAACGACCAAGGCTATGTCACCTCTGTCTGCTTCTCGCCGACATCGGACCAGTGGATCGGGCTGGCACTTGTCGAGCGCGGCCGCGAACGCATCGGCGAGATCGTCCATGCGCATGATCCGATACGCGGCGAAGACTATGATGTCGAACTCTGCAATCCCGTCTTCTACGATCCGGATGGAGGGCGCCAGCGTGGCTGATTTTTCCTGGAATGCCCGCAGCCCGATAGACCGCGCGCTCGTTGCCGGACCGTATGGCGCGCGTGGCGATGTCGGCGTGGCGCTGACCGAAATCCGCAATTTCGACCTCGTCCAGGTGATGGCGCGGCGTGGCAAGGCGGCGGAGATGGCCGAGGCTGCCAAAGCTCGCTTTGGCGTTGCTGCTCCGGAAACACCCAAGGCGGTGCAGACGCCGGATGCCACGTTGATCTGGTCGGGACCGGATCAGTTTTTTGTGCTGTCTAAGGGCGGCAAGCATTCGATTGGGACACTTCCTCAGGCGTTTGCTTCTTCCGCCTCGCTGTCGGACCAATCGCATGCGCGGGTGCTGATCAGCGTCTCCGGCGCCAAGGCGCGGGCGATATTGGCCAAGTTGTCGTCGATCGATCTGCACCCGGGGGCATTCCCCGTCAGCACAGCCGCAGCGACCTCGATGGATCATACCAGCGTTACGCTCTGGCGTGGCGATGATCGAGATGGATTGGCCGTGTTCAACCTTCTGGTGTTTGCGACTTTTGCCGAGAGCCTGTGGCACACGATGCTCGACTCGGCCGCGGAATATGGTGTTGCTATCAGCCATTCCGAGGATTTGGCGTAGCGTTTGTGCGCGCCCTTCCTTCTCCCCTTGTGGGAGAAGGTGGATCGGCGCGCAGCGACGAGACGGATGAGGGGTGTTCCAGCGAAGTGAGACGTTGGCGTTCCCTGGAACACCCCTCATCCGTCGCCTTCGGCGACACCTTCTCCCACAGGGGGAGAAGGGGGAGCTTACATCACCTCCGCCTTGCCAAACTCAACTGCGCTGCTATTCTTGCTGCTAAAATAATTTCACACACAGGCAAACTTGTTTCTCGAACCGCAAGGCTGAGATGAGCCAGTCGCCCTACCCCACAGTCACAGCCGGACCGCCGCGCCCGAGCCTCATCCTGAGGCCCGGCCAGATCGCGCTGCCGCCGGGCATGGAGCGCTATACGATCCAGGGCAATGGTGCGGTGCTGATCGAGGTCGAAGCCGGCGACACGATCACGGTGCGCAATGTCGAAGGCGGCCAGGCTTGCGAGCTGATGGCGTGGGACAGCAGCGGCGCGACTGACCCTGGCATCTTCGGTGAAAAATCCAACAGCAATGCCGCCGGCATCAAGGCACTGCTTGCTGAGGGCGACGACAGTCTCGGCGCGTTGCGGCGCGGCATTGCGCGCCGGCAGGTGCAGCTAGACCAGGCCAAGGCTGTGCGCGTGTTCGGCGCCACCACGCCTGCCGGTACGGAACAGGCATTCACGGTCACGCGTGACGGCTCGATGGTCATCGCCGCGCCCGGCGGGCCGATGCTGGTCGACGGTCATGACACCGCAACGCCGCTCACCGTCATAGTGCGTCGCGCCACGATCCGCCTGAAAACAAAATCGCAGCTTGCCGATCCTCTTGCCGATCCGGTGCTCGACCTGCGCGTCCATTCGGCGACGGCGGAATCCTATTTCATCAAGGCCGGCGACTATCTGCAGATCATCGATGTCGACGGCCGCCAGTGCACCGACTTCCAGTGCTTTTCGGCGCGCAAGCTGGACAAGGGCCTCGACCATCCGCTCGACGTGACGACGACCCGCACGCTGATGGGATCGAGCTATCCGATGCCTGGCCTGCATTCGAAATATTACGACCAGGACATGGAACCGCTGGTCGAGGTGGTGCAGGACACATGCGGCCGGCACGACGCCTTTGCGCTCGCCTGTGCGGCGAAATATTACGACGACATCGGCTATCCCGGCCACACCAACTGCTCGGAGAATTTCAACGGCGCGCTGGCCGGCAAGGGCGTCAATCCCCGCGCCGGCTGGATGGCAATCAACTTCTTCTTCAACACGGCGATCGACGCGCATGGCGTCATGGTCTCGGACGAGCCTTGGTCACGCGCCGGCGACTATGTGCTGCTGCGAGCGCTGACCGACATCGTCTGCGTCTCCTCCGCCTGCCCTGACGACACGACGCCGGCCAATGGCTGGGATCTGACCGACATCCATGTGCGGACCTATTCCGGCCAGCACAAATTCTCGCGAGCGATCGCCAGACGCATGACGCCCGATTCGGAACCGAAAATGACCCGCGAGACCGCTTTTCATTCGAGCTTTGCCAAGCTCACCCGCAACTTCGCTGAGTACAGGGGCTACTGGCTGGCCAATTCCTTCGCCAAGGAAGGCCCCATCGCCGAATACTGGGCCTGCCGGCAGGACGCCGTGATCATGGACCTGTCGCCACTGCGCAAGTTCGAGGTGACCGGTCCCGACTCCGAAGCGCTGCTGCAGTACACGCTGACCCGCGATGTCAAAAAACTCGGCGTCGGCCAGGTCGTCTATTCCGCCATGTGCTACGAGCATGGCGGCATGATCGACGATGGTACGCTGCTGCGGCTCGGCAAGGACAATTTCCGCTGGGTCGGCGGCGATGATCTGTCCGGCGAATGGCTGCGCGAAACCGCCAAGAAGCTCGGCCTCAACGTGCTGGTGCGCTCCTCGACCGACCAGGTGCACAATGTCGCCGTGCAGGGGCCGAAGAGCCGCGATATCCTGCGAGAAGTGATCTGGACCTCGCCGTTGCAGCCGTCGATCGACGAGCTCGAATGGTTCCGCTTCGCCGTCGCACGCATCGGCGGCGGCAACGGCATTCCGGTCGTCGTCTCGCGCACCGGCTACACCGGCGAGCTCGGTTACGAGATCTGGTGCCATCCGCGTGACGCCGAAAAGGTGTTCGACGCCATCTGGGAGGCCGGGCAGCCGCATGGGCTGAAGCCGATGGGGCTGCAGGCGCTCGACATGCTGCGCATCGAGGCCGGGCTGATCTTCGCGGGCTATGAATTTTCCGACCAGACCGACCCGTTCGAGGCGGGGATCGGCTTCACCGTGCCGTTGAAGGGCAAGACCGATGATTTCATCGGCCGTGAGGCCCTGATCCGGCGCAAGGAAAACCCGCAGAAAAAGCTGGTCGGGCTCGACATCGACAGCAATGTCGCGGTCGGCCATGGCGACTGCGTGCATGTCGGCCGCGCCCAGATCGGCGTTGTCACGTCGGGCGTGCGTTCGCCGGTGCTGAACAAGAACATCGCGCTGGCACGGCTCGATGTCACCCATGCGGCTATCGGCACGGAGGTCGAGATCGGCAAGCTCGACGGCCATGCCAAACGGCTGCCGGCGCGAGTCGTCGCCTTCGCCCATTACGACCCGCAGAAGACCAAGCCACGCTCCTGAGCGCTGCCTTCCGAACAGGCAGAACCGTACATCAGCAGCGCTGTGGGGAGTATTGTTGCGTACGCGCGCAAGCGTGATGGGCACGGTTTCACAAAACGCTTGACGTGAAAGCGCGCCGGATCAATCTTCACTCTTAAGAAAAAAATACGACTGAGTGGAAACACACCGGTTGTGATCATTGGCCGGGGAGCAAGCTTCGCAAAGCCGAGGCATCGCCGGCGGGGAACACTTACAAAAGGGGAAGTCACTGACATGAGCACCATAAGCACGGCCCTGGAGCAGCCTGCCGAAAGCAAGCTGCTCAGGCATATCGACTGGCGCGGCGCCTTCTGGGTGGCAAGCGGCGTTCCGGCGCTGGTTCTGTTTTCGATCGGCGGGATCGCCGGCACGACGGGAACGCTGGCCTTCCTGATCTGGACGGTGTCCATGATCATGGGCTTCCTGCAATCCTTCACTTATGCCGAGATCGCCGGCCTGTTCCCGAACAAGTCGGGCGGCGCCTCGATCTATGGCGCCACGGCCTGGCTGCGCTATTCCAAGTTCATCGCGCCGCTGTCGGTGTGGTGCAACTGGTTCGCCTGGTCGCCGGTGCTGTCGCTCGGCTGCTCCATCGCCGCCGCCTATATCCTCAACGCGCTGGCGCCAGTGCCGCTGTTCACCGCAACCTCGGCCGAGGTCGTTGCCTATATCGCGGCGCATGCCGGAACGGCGCCCGCCGACGCGATCACCGCGGTGACTTCAGCCGCAACGCCGGCAATCCGCAACTGGACGCTGTACGGTCACACGCTGGGTCCGGTCTCCTTCACCTTCAATGCGACCTTCTTCATCGGCGCGGTGCTGATGCTGATCATCTTCTCGATCCAGCATCGCGGCATCCTCGGCACCGCCAACGTGCAGAAGTACATCGGCCTGCTGGTCATCATCCCGATGCTGATCGTCGGCGTCGTGCCGATCGTCACCGGCCAGATCAACTGGGCGAACTTCTCGCCGCTGGTGCCGCTGGCCACCGCCTATGCCCCCGACCCCGGCACCTGGAACATCGCCGGCTGGACGCTGGTGCTCGGCGGCATGTTCATTGCCGCCTGGTCGACCTACGGCTTTGAAACCGCCGTCTGCTACACATCCGAGTTCAAGAACCCGGGCACCGACACCTTCAAGGCCATCTTCTATTCCGGCTTGCTCTGCATGCTCTTGTTCATCCTGGTGCCCTTCACCTTTCAGGGCGTGCTGGGCCTGAACGGCATGCTGGCGACACCGATCGTCGACGGCTCTGGCGTTGCCGACGCTCTGGCCGGCATGGTCGGTGGGGGCGCGCTGATCCACAGCCTGCTGGTCATGCTGATGATCCTGGCGCTGGTGCTCTGCATCATGACCGCCATGGCCGGTTCCTCACGCACGCTCTATCAGGGTTCCGTGGATGGCTGGCTGCCGCGCTATCTCAGCCACGTCAACGAGCATGGCGCGCCGACGCGGGCGATGTGGACCGATCTCGTCTTCAACCTGATCGTGCTGGCGATCGCCTCGGCCGACGCGACGAGCTTCTTCTTCATCCTCGCCGTGTCGAACTGCGGCTACATCATCTTCAACTTCCTCAACCTCAATGCCGGCTGGATCCACCGCATCGACAACGGCCATATCGCTCGGCCCTGGAAGGCGCCGAGCTGGCTCTTGGGCATCGGAGCGATCTTCGCCTATGTCAATGCGATCTTCATGGGCGCCGGCGCCAAGGTGTGGAACCCGATGGCGCTGTGGGCCGGCCTGATCACCGCGGCGCTGATCATCCCGGTGTTCTGCTTCCGTCACTACATCCAGGACAAGGGCAAGTTCCCCGACCACATGCTGGCCGACCTCGGCATGACGGGAGCCGACCTCGCGGTCAAGAAAGCGGGAATGCTGCCTTACCTGACGCTGGTTGCCGGTGTTGTGGTGATGCTGCTCGCCAACTGGTTCTTCGCCATCTGACGACTAAGCGCAAAAGAAATGGGCGCGCCTCGGCGCGCCCGTTTGTCTTCACGATGAGCCTCAGCCGGCCTTGCGGATCGTCTCTTTCGCATCGTCGAAGAATCGGTTGGGCGGCCGCTTCAGGCCGAGATTCTCGCGCAAGGTCGTTCCCTCATATTCGCGCCTGAAGAGCCCTCGCCGCTGCAGTTCAGGCACCACCTTCTCGGCGAAATCGTCGAGCCCGGCGGGCAGATAGGGAAACATGATGTTGAAGCCGTCCGATCCCTCAGTCACCAGCCAATCCTCCATCTCGTCGGCAATGGTTTGCGGCGTGCCGACGAAAGCGAGGCCGGAATAGCCGCCCAGTCGCTGGGCAAGCTGGCGCACCGTCAGGTTTTCGTTCCGCGCCAGTTCAATGACCCGCTCGCGGCTGCTCTTCGAGGCATTGGTCTCCGGTATCTCCGGCATGGCCGCGTCGGGATCAAAGGCCGACGCGTCATGCCCAAGCGCGATCGACAACGAGGCAATGCCGCTCTCGTAGTAGACGAGGCTGTCGAGCTTCGCCCGCTTGGCCTTTGCCTCCTCGATGCTGTCGCCGACGATGACAAAAGCACCAGGCAGGATCTTGATATCGTCGCGCGAGCGGCCGAGTTTCTGGGCTCGGCCCTTGATGTCGGCAAAGAAGCGTTGGCCGGCGGCAAGATCGCCATGGGCGGCGAAAATCACCTCGGCCGTCTCGGCGGCCAGTTGCCGCCCCGCTTCCGAGGCGCCGGCCTGGACGATGACCGGCCAGCCCTGCACCGGCCGCGCAATGTTGAGCGGGCCGCGCACGGAGAGGTGTTCACCTTTATGGTCAAGCACATGCAGTTTGGCGGGGTCGAAATAGAGACCGCTTTCGGCGTCGCGGATGAAGGCATCGTCGGTAAAACTGTCCCACAGGCCGGTCACGACATCGTAGAATTCCCGCGCCCGGTGGTAGCGCTCGTCATGCTCGACATGCTCGTCGAGACCGAAGTTCAGCGCGGCATCAGGGTTGGACGTGGTGACGATGTTCCAGCCGGCACGACCGCCGCTGATGTGGTCGAGCGACGCGAAGCGGCGGGCTATGTGATAGGGCGCGTCAAAGGTCGTCGATGCGGTGGCGATCAGCCCGATATGGTCGGTGACGGCAGCAAGCGCCGACAGCAGCGTGAACGGCTCGAACGAAGTCACCGTGTGGCTGCGCCGCAGCGCCTCGATCGGCATGTTGAGCACGGCCAGATGGTCGGCCATGAAGAAGGCGTCGAACTTTGCCGCCTCCAGCGTCTGCGCGAAGCGCTTCAGATGCGCGAAGTTGAAGTTGGCGTCGGGATAGGCGCCGGGATAGCGCCAGGCGCCGGTGTGCAAGCTGACCGGGCGCATGAAGGCACCAAGCCGCAATTGCCGTTTTTCTGCCATGGGAAGACACCCTGATGAGGACGAGCGTTGCCGCTCCATAATGACGCAGGATGGGACCGCTTTGCGGTCCTGGGAAGGAATTCTGTTTTGCAGAATCCGCTCCAGGGAGCATTTTCATCGGCGTGACGGACCAGCCGTCACACGGCATCATCCGCCATCGCCGACGGCGGATGATGCGATGGAACCGCTCTATTCCGCGGCCAAGGCCAGCTGCGGCCTCTCGGTGGCCAGTTCTGGTTCGGGCGCCTGCTCGCTGTTCACTGTCTTCTTGGGCTCGCGGCCGAAGAACAGGGCATAGCCCGCCGGCAGGACGAGAATGGTCAGCACGGTGGCGACCACGATGCCGCCCATCATGGCGTAGGCGAGCGGCCCCCAGAACACGGCGCGCGAGATCGGGATCAGCGCCAGCACCGCCGTCATCGCCGTCAGCACAATCGGCCGGAAACGACGGACAGCGGAGCCGATGATCGCTTCGGAGCGGTCCATGCCTCTCGCAATGTCCTGGTCGATCTGGTCGACCAGGATGATCGAGTTGCGCATGATGATGCCGAGCAGCGCGATGACGCCGAGGATGGCAACGAAGCCGAACGGCGCGCCGCTGATCAGCAATGCCGCGGCAGCGCCGATGATGCCGAGCGGACCGGTGGCCAGCACCAACATCGCCTTGCCGAAATTCTGCAGCTGGATCATCAGCAGCACGACGATGATGGCCAGCATGATCGGCGCCTTGGCGGCGATCGAAGCCTGGCTTTCAGCCGAATCCTCGGCGCCGCCCTGGATCTCGATCTTGTAGCCGGGCGCCAGGCCGTCGCGCAGGCCCTGCATGTCCTTGTACATCTTGGTGACGACGTCGTTGGACTGCACGCCGTCGGGCAGCGTGGCGCGTACGCTGATGGTCGGCAGGCGGTCACGGCGCCACTCGATGCCTTGATCGAGCACCGGCACGACCTTGGCCACCTGCGACAGCGGCACGAAGCCGCCGAAATCAGTCGGGATATAGACCGAGTCGACCGAGGACAGCAGGCTGCGGCTGGCGTCCGGCTCGCGAGCGACGATGGAGACCGTCTCCTCGCCGTCGCGGAAGTCATCGAGCGGCGCACCGGACATCGATGCCTGCAGCATCTGGCGGATGCGCTGCGAGGTGACGCCGAGCGCACGGGCACGATCCTGGTCGATCACCAGCTTCATAGCCGGGACGGGTTCGAGCCAATCGTCATGGACGGCGCCCAGCAGCGGATCCTCGCGGAACTTCGCCTTCACCTGATCGGCGATGCGGCGCACCTCCTGGCGATCCGGGCCCATGACGCGCATCTGCACCGGCCAGCCGGTCGGCGGGCCGAGGAACAGGCGGTCAACCTTGCCGCGGATCGAGGGGAAGTCTTCTGCCAGCACGGTGCGCAGCTTGACGATCAGGCGCTCGCGCGCCGGCTCGTCATTGGCCATCACCAGCATCTGGGCGAAGTTCGGGTTGGCGAGCTGCTGGTCGAGCGGCAGGAAGAAACGGGGCGCGCCTTCGCCGATATAGGTGGCGATGAAGCGCTTGTCCTTGTCGTCCATCATCTTGGCTTCAAGCGCCTTGGCCTGCACCTCGACCTCCTTGATGCTGGTGCCTTCCGGCAGCCAGAGGTCGACGAGGATTTCCGGCCGCGACGATTGCGGGAAGAAGTTCTGCGGGATGAACTGGAATGCCCACAGGCTGGTGCCGAAAGTCACCAGCGTCATCACCAGGACGATGATGCGATGGCGCACCGCCCAGCCGACGGTCGAACGAAGCCGGCGGTAGAAGCGCGTATCGAAGGCATCGTGATGGCTGCCGGCATGCTTGCGCTGCTTGAGGATCATGTAGCCGAGCCACGGCGTGAAATAGACCGCGACGAACCATGACACGATCAGCGCGATGCCGACGACATAGAATAAAGTGCGCACATATTCACCGGCCGTCGAGGCGGCGAAGCCGACCGGGATGAAGCCGGCGGTGGTGATCAGCGTGCCGGTCAGCATCGGGAAGGCGGTCGAGGAATAGGCGAAGCTCGCGGCCTCGATCTTGACCAGCCCCTCCTCCAGCTTGCGCTCCATCATCTCGACGACGATCATGGCGTCGTCGACAAGCAGGCCGAGCGCGATGATCAGGGCGCCCAGCGAAATGCGCTGCAGGTCGATGCCGAGCTCGTACATTATGGCGAAAGTGGCTGCCAGAACCAGCGGAATGGCGATGGCGATGACCAGGCCCGAACGCCAGCCGATCGACAGGAAAGAGACGACAAGCACGATCAGCAGCGCTTCACCGAGCGCATGCATGAATTCGGCGACCGCATCCGTGACGACGCCCGGCTGGTCGGAAATCTGGTCGACCGACACGCCATAAGGCAGCGCCTCCTCGAAGCGCTTGTAGGTCGCCTCTACATCCTTGCCGACATCGGTGACCTTGAAGCCCTTGGCCATGACGACGCCAAGCTGCACGCTGTCATGACCGTTGAAACGGTATTTGCGCTGGAAGGGATCTTCGAGCCCCGATGTCACCGTGGCGATGTCGCCGAGCCGGGTGACCTGTCCGCCGGCGCGCAAGCGCAATTCCCTGATATCGGCGGCCTTGGTGACGTCGCCTTCGACCGAGATGCGCACCGAATTCACACCGGTGTCGACGGACCCGGCCGGATCGACATTGTTCTGGCCCTTGATCGCGTTCTGCAGGTCGGTCAGCGTCAGGCCGCGCTCGGCCAGCGCCTTGGACGAAACGTCGATATAGAGTTTTTCCGGCTGGTCGCCGATGATGACCGCCTTCTCGACGCCTGATGTCGTCAACAGCATGTCACGCGCCTGGATGGCGAACTTCTTCAGCTCGGGATAGGAGAAACCGTCGCCGCTGATCGAATGCAGCGTGATGAAGGTGTCGCCGAACTCGTCGTTGAAGTACGGGCCGAGCAGGCCTTGCGGCAGGTCACCAGATATGTCGCCGACCTTCTTGCGCACCTGATAGAAGGCGTCCGTCACCTCGGCGGCGTTGGTGTCGCCCTTGATCTGCACGGTGATGATGGCGCTGCCGGCGCGGGTGAAGGAGCGCACGAAGTCGAGGTGCGGCGTTTCCTGCAGCTTGCGCTCGATCTTGTTGACGACCTGATCTTCCATCTCCTTGATCGAGGAGCCCGGCCAGATCGCCTGCACGACCATGACCCGGAAGGTGAAGTCGGGGTCTTCCTTCTGGCCCATGCGCATCAGGCCGAGCGCACCGGCGATGATGATCAGCCCGAACAGGAAACGCGCGATGGAGGGGTGGCCGATCGCCCAGCGCGACAGGTTGAAGGGGGGCCTTTCTTCAGTGGAGGTCGTCATCGGTGCTGGTCCACTTTGCTTGGTTGCCGGCGCCTGGTGCTTCGAAGAAGCGCGGCGCGCGAAACGAAATCATCTGCGTTCGATCTGGCTTCCGGGCGGCGAGGCCTTCCAAGTGGAGAGACACTCATCGCGGTGGGACGCGAAGATCGATGCGGGGGGACATCGGCCTTGACGTCTCGACCTTCGGGCGCACGCCGCCCGGAAACCTGCGGCCGCGGGAACGCGCGGCCAACCTGTCTGTCGTCAGCGCAGCTGGCTGGCGTCTTCGCCCTCGGCGGAGGCGGATTGCTGCGCCACGCCGCCGGCGAGCTTCACCTTCAGATTCTCGGTCATGAACTGTGTGCCGGCGGCGACCACGATGTCGCCGGGCTTCAATCCTTCAGTGACGCGCACGCCATCGGCAGCGAACTCGGCGACCTTGACCGGGCGGGCATGAACGGTGTCGGCGCCACGATCGACAGTCCAGACGATCGACTGGCTGTCTTTCTCAGCCAACGCGCTCAGCGGGATCGAGACGAGTTGCTTTTCGTTGGCCGCCGAGGCCTCGATATTGGCAGTCATGCCGAGCAGCACGCGCGGATCGTTGGGCAGGCTGACGCGGACGGCAAAGGTGCGCGACTGGGTATCGGCGCTGCCGGCGACTTCGCGGACCTTGCCGTCGAGCGCCAGCGTGTTGTCGGACCAGAATCCGGCCTTGACTGATTTGCCCGGCTTGAATTCGGCGATCTCCATTTCGGGCACCGCGATCAGCACTTCCTTTTCGCCGTCGACCGCGACAGTGACCACCGGCGTGCCGGAGCCAACCACCTGGCCGACATCGGCGTTGACCGCCGTGACGATGCCGTCCTTGTCAGCCTTGAGGTCGGTATAGCCAACCTGGTTCTTGGCCTGGTCGAGCAACGAGCGGGCAGAGTCGCGCGTGGCGACCGCCTGGTCATAGGTCAGCGTCGCCTGTTCGAGTTGCGATTTTGGCGAAAAATTCTTGGCGAAAAGCTGCTCGGCGCGTTTGCGGGCAAGCTCTGTCGTCTCAACCTGACGCTCGGCGGCATCGAGGGTGGCCTGCGCGCTCTTGACCGAGAGGTCGTAATCGGTGGGATCGATGCGGGCGAGCACATCGCCCGGCGCCACATGCTGCCCGATGTCGACGAGACGCTCGATGATCTTGCCGTTGACCCGGAACGCCAGGGCGCTTTCGGTGCGGGCTCGCACCGAACCGGAATAGGACAACATGCGGGTGTCACTAGCCTGGGCAATCTCTACGACCTTGACCGGGCGGATGATGTCCTTGACCTCGGCCTTCTCCTGGCTGCAGCCGGCCAGAGCGAGCGCCCCGACGATCAAGCCCGCGACCGGCAACCGGCGGATGATGGAATGGGACAAAGACATCGTGGTACTCCCGACTGGAGGCGGACTGGCAACACCGGCGAGCGGCGGCTATTTCAAGGCTCTGATGGCGTAGTCGATAAGTTCGTCGGGCATTGCCCGGTTGGTCTTGGCAAGGCACTGTGCCACCATCTGCGGGTGACAGAGGATGACGGTGGCGGCGCCGAAGCAGCGCGAGGCGGCTTCGGGATCCTGCTGCCTGAACTCGCCGGTCTCGACACCCTCGTGGATGACCTCGGCGAACAGGTCGTGGATGCTGTTGACGTGCGCGTCGATGACGGCCCAGTCGCGCTCGAGCGCGACGATGACCATCTCATGGACCTTTTGCTCGTCGAGCATGGTCTCAAGCGTCATCTTATACTGGGCGTGAATGTACCGCCGCAGCCGCTCCTCAGCGCTGATCGGCAGATGCATGATCTCGTAAGCCATCTTGTAGCTGGCGCCGAGCATGCGGCCGCACACCGCCTGGTGGATTTCGACCTTGGAGGCGAAGAAACGGTAGATGTTGGCCGGCGACATGCCGAGGTCGCGGGCAATGTCGGCGACATTGGTCTTGCCATAGCCATAGTGCCGGAACAGGCGCTCGGCACAGTCGAGAATGCGCGTCACATTCTCCTGCCTGGCGGCATCGGCGACTATGTTGGCGGCTTCGGACATGGCTCTTTCGTTTGATAAGTGACGAATTTCAATTTTCGTCAGTCGTAAATTGAAGAGAGCGGGATGTCAACGCGAAATCGACGTACGCGTACAAGATAGTGACAGATGGTGACAGGGAGCGGGTGCGACAAGCGGCGCCCGCGATTGGCGGCGCGCCTCTCATGCGTTCGTCATCCCAGGGCGAAGCAAGGAGCGAAGCGACGCAGTGCAGACCCTAGGATCCATGCCGGGAGGTCAGTCAAAAAGTGCTACGGATCAAAAGTTTACACCCGTCAGCGGCGAGCCATTCTCGACTGTTGGAGCACGGCCGCCAGGTCACGGCATGGATCCTAGGGTTTCCGCGACGTCGCTTCGCGACTGCTCCACCCCAGGATGACGAAGTCAGGAAGGTCCGCGACAAATTGCCAAGGCCATCGCAAGAATGACGGTGCGCTAAGCCACCTTGGCCATTTCCCGCAGCCGGAATTTCTGGATCTTGCCCGTCGAGGTCTTCGGTATCTCCGCGAAAATCACCGCTTTTGGCACTTTGAAGCGGGCAAGCAGCGCGCGGCAGTGCTGGATGATCTCGGCCTCGCTCGCCGCCTTACCGGGCTTCAACTCGACATAGGCAACAGGCACCTCGCCCCATTTGTCGTCGGCGCGGGCAACCACACCGCATGACGCCACAGCCGGGTGTTTGTAGAGCGCATCCTCGACCTCGATCGAGGAGATGTTCTCGCCACCGGAGATGATGATGTCCTTGGAGCGGTCCTTGAGCTGGATGTAGCCGTCGGGATGCATGACGCCGAGATCGCCGGAATGGAACCAGCCGCCGGCGAAGGCTTCGTCGCTTGCCTTGCGATTCTTGAGATAGCCCTTCATGACGATGTTACCGCGGAACATGACCTCACCGATCGTCTCGCCGTCGGCCGGCGTCGTCTGCATCGTCTCGGGGTCCATGATGGTAAGCCCTTCGAGCGCGGCATAGCGCACGCCCTGCCGTGCCTTCTTGGCGCTGCGCTCGCCCTTTGCGAGGCTGTCCCATTCGCCGTGCCATTCGTTGACCACAGCCGGACCATAGGTCTCGGTCAGGCCGTAGAGATGGGTGACGGCAAAGCCGGCATCTGCCATGCCCGACAGCACGGCTTCCGGCGGCGGCGCGGCCGCGGTGTTGAAGGTCACGGTCTGCGCGAACGTTCGCTTGTCCTCGTCCTTCGCGTTGATCAGCACCGACATGACAACCGGCGCGCCGCAGAGATGGGTGACGCCGTGATCGGCGATGGCGTCGTATATCGGCTTCGGCCGCACCCAGCGCAGGCAGACATGGGTCCCGGCCTGGACGGCGAGCGTCCAGGGGAAGCACCAGCCATTGCAATGGAACATCGGCAGCGTCCAGAGATAGACGGCGTGCTTGGCCATGCCGGCATGGATGGTGTTGGTGTAGGCCATCAGGGCGGCACCGCGGTGGTGATAGACGACTCCCTTCGGATTGCCTGTCGTGCCTGAGGTGTAGTTGAGCGAGATGGCGTCCCATTCATCGTCCGGCATCGACCAGGCGAAATCCTCATCACCGCCGGCGACAAAATCCTCATAGTCGAGCGCGCCGATGCACTCACCTTTCGGATAGGGCGCATCGGCGGCGTAGTCGGGATCGTCGTAGTCGATGACCAGCGGCTTGGCCTTGGCCAGATCGAGCGCTTGCCGGACGACACCTGAGAATTCCCGGTCGACGATGAGTATCTTGGTTTCGGCGTGGTCGAGCTGGAAGGCGATGACCGCGGCATCGAGGCGGGTGTTGAGCGAATGCAGCACCGCCATGGTCATCGGCACGCCGAAATGCGCCTCCAGCATCGGCGGCGTGTTGGACAGCATGACGGTGACCGTGTCGCCCTTGCCGATGCCGCGCTTTTGCAGCGCCGAGGCGAGCTTCAGCGAGCGGCGCCAGAAATCACGATAGGAGATGCGCTGACGGCCATGGACGATGGCGATGTGGTCGGGATAGGTCCTTGCCGCGCGCTCCAGATAGGTGAGCGGCGTCAGCGGCTGGTGGTTGGCCGCGTTCCTGTCGAGATCCTGTTCATATGGATTGCCCATCCCGCCTCCCCTTGCTTCCTGGTTGGAGACTTCTAATCACAGGCTCCTGGCCGCGTCACCATTCTTCTAAGGGAAGCCTTGTCTACACCACAGCCAGCTTCGCCTTGATCCCGATCAACAAGTGCAAGAACGTTTGCACTCTCCCGCTCAATTTGACTTTTGTCGAGAGCCGTGACTAATGTCAGCCCGAGGAGACGGCATGGCGATCCGACCGGCAGAACAGCTCATACACAAAGCCGCCTGGCTCTATTATGCGCATGGCTTGCGGCAGGACCAGGTTGCAAGCCAGCTTAACATTTCCCGTGCTTCCGTGGCCATGTATCTGCGCAAGGCGCGCGAGACCGGCATCGTCAACATCTCGACCTCGACCCAGCTGTTCACCGACGATGTGATGGCGCGCAAGCTCGAGGACGCGCTGGGCCTCGACGCAGTCTGGATCGCGCCGGAGAACGGCCATATTCCTGATCCGTCGACGGACATTGCCGTGCTGGCGGCGAGTGTCTTCCTCGAACTGGTCAAGAAGGGCGACCGCATCGGCGTCGCCTGGGGTCGCACCGTCTACAGGATCGCCGACATCATGTCCTATGCCGACCTGCAGAATGTCACGGTGGTCCAGCTCTGCGGCAATCTCGGGGCACCCTATTCCTACCGGCCTGACCAATGCACGATGGAAATCGCGCGCCGGCTCAATGCCAAGGGGTTGAACTTCTACGCGCCGCTGGTGCTTTCGACGGAAGAACTGGCGCGCGCGCTGCGCGCCGAGCCGGTAATCCGCGAGCAGCTTTCGGGGGTCAAGGACTGCGATTTGGCGCTTTATTCGGTCGGCGCGGTCGATGCCGACAGCCATCTGGTCAAATGCGGCGCGCTGACGTCAGAAGAAATGGCCGAACTGCGCAGCCGAGGTGCCGCCGGCGTCATCGCCGGGCAGATCATCGATGCCGAAGGCAAGGTGCTCGACTGCAGCTATAACAGGCGAGTGATCTCCGCCGAGCTTGCCTCGCTGCGTGCCATCGCCAGGCGGCTGATGGTGGTGCAGGAGGACAGCAAGTTCGAACCGCTGCTGGCGGCGATCGCCGGCGGACTTTGCACGCATCTGGTGGTCGGTGCGCATATGGCGCAGCGGCTGCTCGATCATGCCGGAGCGGCGCCCCAAAAAGCATCCTGAAAAGCAACCCTTCGCCGGCGCATTGTCATCAAGGCGTCGCGGCATTCCTGTTTCACCACCCAAGACAACAACTGGACGAAGCTAACATGAAGAATTTGTGGAACGACGACGCGGCCGAGAAACTCGTTGCCGACTATGCGAAGAAGGGCGTCGGCCGCGACCTCGCGCTGCGCGTCTACACGACGCGGCTGCTGGGTGGCGTGCCGCAACTGGTCCTGCATGGCGGCGGCAACACTTCCTGCAAGATCAAGGCGACCGACCTGGTCGGTGACGAATGGGACGTGCTGTGCGTCAAGGGCAGCGGCTGGGACATGGCCGTCATCGAGCCGCAAGGCCTGCCGGCGGTCAAGATGGGCGCCCTGCTCAAGGCGCGCGCGCTGGACAAGCTCGCCGACGAGGACATGGTGGCGCTGCAGCGGGCGAACCTCATCGACCCATCCTCACCCAATCCTTCGGTGGAAACGCTGCTGCACGCCTTCCTGCCGCACAAATTTGTCGACCACACCCATTCGACCGCCATCCTGGCGATCGTCGACCAGGAAGACTCGAAGCCGCTGGTGAAAGCGGTGTTCGGGAGCAAGATGGGCTATGTGCCCTACATCATGCCCGGCTTCGATCTCGCCAAGGCGGCGGCTGACGTCTTTGACGCCGACCCTACAGTCGAAGGCCTGATCCTCGACAAGCACGGCATCTTCACCTTCGGCGACGACGCCAAACAGGCCTACGACCGGATGATCCACTATGTGAACGTCGCCGAGGAGTATGTCGCCAAGAACGCCAAGCCGAAGGCGGCAAAGGCGGCGCTGCCGGCAAAGCTCTCGACACCGGCTTCCATCGCGCCGATGCTGCGTGGCGCGGTTGCGGTGGCGCGCGGCGAGGGCCGCTTCGACCGCATGATCTCCGATTTCCGCACCTCCGACGCGATCGTCGATTTCATCAATTCGGCAGGGATTGCCGACTATGCCGGACGCGGTGTGTCGACGCCGGATCTGTCGATCCGCATCAAGACCGGGCCGATGGCGGTGCCGGCGCCCGATGCGGACAAGGCCGGCGACTACAAGGCCGTCATCAAGAGCCATGTCGATGCCTTTGCCCAGGACTATCGCGCCTATTTCGAAACCAATGACGCACTCGACGACGTCAAGCGTACCATGCTCGATCCGATGCCGCGGCTGACGCTGGTGCCGGGGCTCGGCATGTTCGGCCATGGCCGCACGCTGAAGGATGCCAGGGTCGCGTCGGATGTCGGCGAGATGTGGATCGAGGCGGTGCGCGGCGCGGAAGCCGTCGGCCGTTTTCATCCGCTGTCCAAGGCCGATTTGTTCCCGCTCGAATACTGGTCGCTGGAGCAGGCCAAGCTTGCCTCCAACAAGCCGAAGCCGCTGACCGGCCAGGTGGTACTGATCACCGGCGGGGCCGGCGCGATCGGCGCGGCAACGGCAAAACTGTTCGCCGACAATGGCGCCCATGCCGTCGTCGTCGATCTCGATGGCGACAAGGCCGCGAATGCCGCCAAGAAAGCCGGAAACAATTCGATCGGAGTCGCCGCCGACATCACTGACCCGGCTCAGGTGCGTGCCGCCTTCGACAAAGCGGTTGCCGTGTTCGGCGGCGTCGACATTCTCGTCTCCAATGCAGGTGCAGCCTGGGAAGGCCGTATCGGCGAACTCGACGATGCGCTGCTGCGCAAGAGTTTCGAGCTCAATTTCTTCGCCCACCAGTCGGTGGCGCAGAACGCCGTGCGCATCATGCTCGAACAGGGCACCGGCGGCGCTCTTCTGTTCAACACCTCCAAGCAGGCGGTCAATCCGGGCCCGAAGTTCGGCGCCTATGGCGTGCCGAAGGCGGCGACGCTGTTCTTGTCCAGGCAATACGCGCTCGACTATGGCGCCCATGGAATCCGCTCGAACGCCGTCAACGCCGACCGCATACGGTCGGGCATTTTGACTGACGCCATGATCGCCAGCCGCTCCGGCGCTCGAGGCGTGTCGGAGAAGGAATATATGTCCGGCAATTTGCTCGGCCAGGAAGTGACGGCGCAGGACGTGGCGCAGGCCTTCCTGCATCATGCGCTGGCCGAACGGACCACCGCCGACGTGACTACGGTCGACGGCGGCAACATCGCGGCGGCGCTGCGGTAGGCATTCCGGTAGACAACAAAAAGGGCGGCTCATGGGCCGCCCTTTTCATATGTGTCGTGACGAACCTTACTTCGCGTTCGGGTTCGGCATCCAGGCAGGCATGGCGACATCGGCATGGGCGAACTGCGGCAGCTTGGCCGACAGGTCTTCCATGTTCTTGATGTCCTTGTCGATCAGCTCCTTCTGGGTGATCAGCGTCGGTGGCACGATGACGTTGTGGCCGGGGTCCTCACCGGCCAGCAGCTGCGCCAGAGCACGCACCGAGACCTGGCCGACGACGGCCGGGTTGGTGGCGGCGGTCGCCGCCCAGGCGCTGTCGGGCTCGCGCATCGCTGATATGTCCGATGTCGAGATGTCGGCCGAATAGATCTTGATGCCCTTGTTCAGGCCGGCTTCGTCGACGGCGATCTTCACGCCCTTGGCGAATTCGTCATAGGGGGCGAACATCACCTTGATGTCGGGGTGGGCCGACAGCACCGAGCGCGCCTGGTTGGCGACGGAGTTGGCGATCGGATTGTCGAGCGTGCCGAACATCGCGACTTCCTTGATGCCGGCATATTTTTTCTTGACGTCGACCCAGGTCTCGTTGCGGCGGTCGAGCGGCGCGATGCCGGCGACATAGACATAGCCTGCATTCCAGCTCTCGCCATTGTCCTTGACCGCCTGTTCGAGCGCGAGGCGGGCCAGGTCTTTGTCCGACTGTTCGATCTGCGGGATCTTGGGGTTTTCGACATTGACGTCGAAAGCCACCACCTTGATGCCGGCGTCGACCGCGCGCTGCGCGGCGTCCTTCATCGATTCCGTCAGGCCGTGCTGGATGATGATGCCCTGCACGCCGAGCGCGATGGCCTGGTCGACCATGTCGGACTGAAGGGCGGCGTCCTGGCGGCTGTCGAGCACGCGCAGGTCGATGCCGAGCGCCTTCGACTGCGCCTCGACGCCCGAGAGATAGGCCTGGAAGAAGTCACCGGTCGAGAGATAGCGCACCAGCGCGATCTTGACGCCGGGCTTGTCGAACGGCGCCGGCTTGTCGGCGGCCAGCGCCGGGAACTGCATCAGCAGTGTTGCGCCGGCCAGCCCGAGCGCCGCCTTGCCCAGAAGTCTTCTTGTAATCACCTTGTTTTCCTCCACGCTTGTTGAATCCAGATCCTGTCCGGTCGAAACTATCCCCTGCCCCTGCCTGAAAGGGCAAAGGTGAAGACAAGGGCGACGACCAGCACCACGCCCTTGACGAAATCCTGCGTGTAGTAAGGCGCGTTCATCATCGTCAGGCCTTGCAGCAGGATGCCGACGAACAGCGCACCGACAGCGGTGCCGAAGGCGTTCGGCTTGGCGGCGCCGAGCACCGCGTAGCCGATCAGCGCCGCGGCAACTGCATCGAGCAGCAGATTATTACCCGAGGCGATGTCGCCGCGTCCAAGCCGGGCGGCGAGCAAAATGCCGCCGATCGAAGCAAAAACTCCTGAAATAATGTAGGCCCAGATCTTGTATGCCTTGACAGGCGCACCGGCGAGTTCGGCGGCGCGCTCATTTGAACCGACGGCATACATCATGCGGCCGAAGCGGGTGTATTCGAGGAAGAACCAGATCAGCACGGCCAGCACCAGCAGCACGACAACCGACACCGGAATGAGATTCGGGATGAAGAAATCGAAGCGGTGACGGCCAAGCGCCAGGAAAGCATCGGAGAATTTGCCGTTGGCAACCGAGCCGTCCGGCATGGTCATGCCGGTGGCGATCGAGCGGCCCTCGGTCGGGATGCGCTGCAGGCCGACAAGCAGGAACATCATGCCGAGCGTCGCCAGCAGATCGGGCACGCGCATATAGACGATCAGCCAGCCATTGATTAGGCCGACAATGGCACCGATGAGCAGGCAGACGACGACCGCAACGACGGCGTTCTGCTCGAGCACCACCATGACATAGGCAGCCGCCATCATGGCCGAGGTGGCGACCGAGCCGATCGACAGGTCGAAGCCGCCGACGACCAGCGTGGCGGTGACGCCGAGCGCCAGCACGCCGGTGATGGCGACCGACTGGAAGATGAAGACGGCACTTTGCGGCGAGACGAAACCGTCGGCGGCGATCGCGAAATAGGCGACCAGCCCGAACAACAGGACGATGAAACCGTAACGGATGGCGTAGTCGCGCAACGTCATTCAGCGCACCCCGGCGCCGCTGCCCTCTTTACCCAACTCAAACCCATGCTCTCTCCATTCCAATTCTACCCGCCGCCACGCTCAGGCAGCGCTGTGCAGCGGCCCGCCGGCGACCTCAGCCAGCAGGCGATCGAGATCGACTTCGGCGTTGCGGTGTTCGCCGACGATCGTGTGTTCCGACATCACCAGGATGCGGTCGGCCGTCTCCAGTGCCTCGTCGAGTTCGGTGACGAACAAAAGCGTCGCACGGCCGTGGGCGCTCGCCCTCAGCTTGGCGGCGATGTCGCGCCTGGCCGAGATGTCGACACCCTGAAACGGCTCGTCGAGGATGAACAGCGCGGCATTCTGCGCCATCCAGCGGGCGACCATCACCTTCTGCTGGTTGCCGCCGGACAATGCCGACATCTCGTCCTTCTCGGAGCGGCAGACGATGCTGAGTTCCTCGATCTGGCGGCGCGCGGTGGCACGTTCGAGGCGGCGCTTGAGAACGCTCAGATTCGACATCCGCTTCAGGAACGGCAGGCTGACATTGCGCTCGATGTTGAAGCCGCCGACGATGCCGCTGGTGGCACGATCCTTGGCGACGAGGAACACGCCGGCGGCGATCGCATCCCCGGCCGAGCGCGGCGCATAGGGCTTGCCGTTCATCGTCATGGTGCCGGCGAGCGGCTTGCGCACACCGAACAGCGTTTCTGCAAGCGCCGTCTTGCCGACGCCGACAAGGCCGGTGATGGCAACAACCTCGCCATCGCCAAGCGTCAGCGAAATCGGCCTGGCGCTTTGCGCGATGCGCAGGCCTTCGACGGTCAGGACCGGTTTGACTGAGTCCCTGGCAACGATCTGGTCGAGATGGATCTTACGGCCAAGCATGGCGTTGACCGCGCCTTCATAGTCGAGCGGCTTGGTATCGAAGACGCCCGAAATGACGCCGTCACGCATCGAGACGATGCGATCGGCAAGCCGCCTGATGTCGGACATGCGATGCGAGATATAGAGGATCGCCACGCCTTGTTCGCGCAGCCTGTCGATCAGCGCAAACAGCCGATCTGCCTCGGCGCTGGAGAGCGAGGAGGTCGGCTCGTCGAGGATCAGCACTTTTGGCTGATGCGCCAGCGCACGCGCGATCGCCACCATCTGGCGATCGGCCAACGAAAGGTCGTTGACGCGGGCCTTGAGATCGATGGCCAAACCCATGCGGTCGGCGACGGCCTTGGCCTCACGGCGAACGCGGGCCGGATTGAATAGGGTCGGCACGCCCCGGCCGCTCAGCCTGTCAAGCGTCAGATTGGTGGCGACATCGAGGTCGGCGACGACGCCGTCATTGATGTTCTGGTGGACGGTAACGACACCGGCGCGGATTGCTTCCGCCGGCGTGTTGGGCGCGAACTCCAGCCCGGCAAGCGTCATGGCGCCGCCGCCGCGCTCATAGACGCCGCTGACGATCTTGACGAGGGTGGATTTGCCGGCGCCATTGGCGCCCATCAGCACGGTGACTTCGCCGGAATGCAGCTCAAGCGAGATGCCGCCAAGCACCTCGTTACGGCCAAAGGATTTCCTCAGTCCCTCTACGCGGAACACGGCATTGCCGACCATGCGTTCCTCCCTGACCCGACGCTATGGTCAATATCGGCAATTGTCAACACGATTGACAATTGCCAAATCGCTTCCTAGCTTGGCCACGCCGCCATGCCTCCGTTATATCGGGAGCGCACATGCGGGAGGATGATGATGACTCAGAAATTGCCGTTCGAAGCACTGTCGGTCGAGACGCTTGCAACGCGCCTCGGTGCCAACGAGGCGCTGTGCGCCAAGATCGGCAAGGACACGGCCCAATGGAATGTCCGCGAGGTCGGCGACGGCAATCTCAACCTGGTGTTCATCGTCGAGGGCGCCAGCGGTGCCGCTGTGGTCAAGCAGGCCCTGCCCTATGTCCGCCTGGTCGGCAATAGCTGGCCGCTGCCGCTGAAGCGTTCCTTCTTCGAATACCACGCGCTGACAAGGCAAGAGGCGCGTGCGCCGGGCTCGGTGCCGACGATCTATTATTTCGATGAAGGCCAGGCGCTGATCATCATGGAGTATCTGGCGCCGCCGCACATCATTCTCAGGCGCGCCCTGATCGACGGGCGCCAGCTGCCGAACATCGCCAGGGATACCGGCCTGTTCATGGCCCGTACGCTGTTTCGTGGTTCCGACCTGTCGATGGTGACCAGGGATCGCAAGGCCGATCTCGCGCTGTTCGCCGACAATGTCGACCTCTGCGACATAACCGAGAACCTGGTGTTTTCCGATCCCTACTTCGACGCCAAGATGAACCGGCATACGTCGCCGCAGCTCGACGGCCTCGTTGCCGAACTGCGCGCCGATCGCGACCTCAAGGTCGAGGCGCAACGGCTGAAGCATATTTTCGCCGCCAATGCCGAAACGCTGCTGCATGGCGATTTGCATTCCGGCTCGATCATGGTCACCGACCAGGAAACGCGGATGATCGATCCGGAGTTCGCCTTCTATGGTCCGATGGCGTTCGATGTCGGCATGTTGCTCGCCAATTTCTGGATGTCCTTCTTCTCGCAGCGCGGGCATGAGCAGAAGAGCACGCGCGATGCCATGCGTTCCTATCTGCTCGGAGTCACCGCGGAGACATGGGCAGTGTTCCGCACCGAGTTCTCGCATCTGTGGCGAAGCGAGCGCACCGGCATGCTCTATCAAAAGAGCCTGTTCGAGGATCAGGGCGACATGCTCGCCGCCGAACAGGCGCTCGACCATGTCCTGCACCAGATCTGGACCGACCTGCTGGGCTTTGCCGGTATCGAGGTGCACAGGCGTATCCTCGGCCTTGCCCACAATGCCGATTTCGAGACCATCGCCGACGAGGACCTGCGCGCCTCCTGCGAGGCGAAGGCGCTTAAATTCGGCCGTCACATCGCCGTCAACCGGCGCCAGATACATAGCGTCGACGAGGTCAACACCCTGGCCACGCTGATCGAACAGGAGAACGGCATTTGAACGTCGGCGACCGCCACTATCGCACCATCTGGCTGAGCGACGATGGACGTTCGGTCGACATCATCGACCAGCGTTGGCTGCCGCATGATTTCCGCGTCGAGACGATCGGCACGGTCACCGGCATCGCCACCGCGATCCGCGACATGTGGGTGCGCGGCGCGCCGCTGATCGGCGTCACCGCTGCCTATGGCGTTGCCATGCAGATGGCGGACGACCCTTCCGACGAAGCGCTCGAGGCCGTGTGGGAGACGTTGCACGAGACGCGCCCGACGGCGATCAATCTGCGCTGGGCGTTGGACGAGATGCGGCGCTTCCTCCGCCCGCTGCCAATGGGACAACGCGCCTCAGCCGCCTATCGGCGGGCCAGCGAGATCGCCGACGAGGATGTCGAGCTGAACCGCGCCATCGGCGAGAACGGTCTTGCCATCATCAAGGCGATCGCCGCCCGCAAACAGCCGGGCGAGACGGTCAATATCCTGACCCACTGCAATGCCGGCTGGCTGGCGACCGTCGACTACGGCACGGCCACTTCGCCAATCTACCTGGCGACCGAAGCCGGCATTCCGGTCCACGTCTATGTCGACGAGACGCGGCCGCGCAACCAGGGCGCCCAACTGACCGCCTGGGAAATGGCCGGCCACGGCGTGCCGCACACGCTTATCGTCGACAATGCCGGCGGCCATCTGATGCAGCGCGGCGCGATCGATATGGTCATCGTCGGCACCGACCGCACCACCGCCGATGGCGATGTCTGCAACAAGATCGGCACCTATCTCAAGGCGCTGGCCGCCGCCGACAATGACGTGCCGTTCTATGTCGCGCTGCCGTCGCCGACCATCGACTGGACGGTGCATGACGGGCTGGCCGAAATCCCGATCGAGCAGCGTTCGGCGGATGAAGTCTCGCTGGTCTGGGGCAAGACCGCTGCCGGCGAAATCGCCCAGGTGCGCATCTCGCCCGAGGCGACACCGGCCGCGAACCCGGCCTTCGATGTGACTCCGGCGCGGCTGGTGACCGGACTGATCACCGAACGCGGCATCGCCAAGGCCTCGCGCGAGGGCCTGAAGGCGATGTTCCCAGAACGAGCCTAACGCCAGCATTTCACGGGCTCGTTCCAGCCTGTTAATACAGAGGCTCGGCCATGTGCTTGGGCGTTGGCCATGTCTCGGTGACGCCAGGCTGCACCGGGCGCTCGAGATAGGTCGACAGCACAACATAGCTGCGCGTCGAGGTGATGCCGGGTGTTTCGTAGAGGCGAGCGAGCAGACCTTCGAGCGCCCTCGTATCTTCCGTGCGGACCTTCAGCAACATGCAGGTATCGCCGGCGACGGTGTGGATTTCCTCGACTTCCGGATATTGCGAAACCGCCATCAGCTCCGGGGTCTTGCCCCAGCCCCTGGTGTCGATATGGACGAAGGCCAGCAATGGCTTCTTCACCGCCTTGGGGTCGATGATGACAGCGGTGCCGCGAATGGCGCCGCTGCGCCGAAGGCGCTTGACCCGTTCATGGGCAGCAGGTGGTGAAAGACCGACCCGATCGCCGAGTTCAGCATAGCTGACCGTGGCGTCGTCGACGAGGACGCCTAATATTTTTCGGTCAATCGCATCGACATCGCGGGGCGCTGGCGTGTTCCGCGGAATGGTATCTGTTTCTTCATCCATATCAACAATCCCCGTTGCCACGGAATACAATACGGCCATTATGGTGATATGTCGAACAGCAATCAAGCCACAGCCCTGCCAGCCGATGCCAGGCCGCCGATCCCGGCCCTCGCCTATCTGCTGACCGGCTGCATCGCCGTGATCGGCTCGAATTCGCTGGTCCTGGGGCCGATAGCCCCGGCCGTCGCCTCCTCGTTCGGAACAAGCGTACCGGTGGTGATGATCGCGGCAGCTGCGTTCGGGCTCGGCACCTCGGCAAGCGCCCTGTTCCTGGCCCGCTACATCGACCGGCTCGGCGCCCGCCGGATGCTGCAGGGTGCACTGCTGTTGCTGGCCATAGCCCTCGTCGCCAGCGCGGCCGCACCGATACTGATCATGCTGGTCGCGGCTCAGCTCGTCGCTGGCATCGCCGCCGGCGTCGCCATGCCGGCGATCTATGCCAGTTCGGCGGCGATCGCGCCGCCTGGTCGCGAAAGCGGGACCATCGGCGTGGTGCTGACCGGGTGGACGCTCAGCATGGTGGCCGGAGTTTCGCTGTCGGCCGTGCTTGCCGATCTCGTGCATTGGCGCGCCGTCTTTGCCGCCGTCGCGGTGCTTGCCGCCCTAGCATGGGTCGGGCTGACCATGTCGTCGCTCAGCGACGCTAGGAGGGCCGGGCCCGCGCCCGCCCCGCTGGAGGCGCTGAGCATTCCCGGCATTCTCCCGCTGCTGGTTGCCTGCGCCGCCTTCATGACCTCATTCTACGGTGTTTATGGCTATCTGGGCGACCATCTTCATGCCGGCCTGGGAGAGCCGGTCAGCGCCAATGGGCTGGCTGCGCTTGCCTATGGCGTGGGCTTCGGCATGGCGGCGCTTCTCGATGGTGTCATCGATCGGCTGGGCGCCCGGCGCGTCATGCCGTTCGCCTATCTTCTCGTCGGCGCCGTCTATGTCGCCATCGCCGCGACAAGCGACAGTTTCGGCCTGACGCTCGCCATGGTGGCGGTGTGGGGACTTGCCAATCATTTCGGACTGAATGTCCTGGTGATGCGCCTTTCCGCACTCGACCCCTCACGGCGCGGCACCATTATGGGCCTGAACAGCGCGGTGACCTATCTGGCGGTCTTCATCGGCACCACCGGCTTCGGGCCGCTCTATTCCAGCTTCGGCTTTGCCTTCTGCGCGATGGTTGCTGCGCTGCTGATGCTGGTTGCAACTACTGCGGCGGCGTGGCGCACACGCTGAGGCATTTCTCCATACAATTGCTCCAGTCGACAGAACGTGATTGGCCACTGACCTGGCGCGGTTGACAGCAGCACCCCTGCCCTTCCATACAAAGCCCGTTAATGTTCTCAGGGCGGGGTGAAAGTCCCCACCGGCGGTAAGGATCTCGATCCAAGCCCGCGAGCGCTTTCCAACAGAGTTGGAAAGGTCAGCAGATCCGGTGTGATTCCGGAGCCGACGGTATAGTCCGGATGAAAGAGAACGAAACGGAAAACGGACCGCCCTGGCGGGCCGGATTTCGTATCGTGCGTCCTGATTCTGGTTCGAAACGGAAGGATGGACCCATGAATCAGCATTCCCACAAAGACTATGAAACTGTTCGCATCGCCGTCATTCGCGCGCGCTGGCATGCGGATATCGTCGATCAATGCGTACACGCCTTCGAGGTGGAACTGGCCGATATCGGCGGCGGTCGCTTCGCCGTCGATGTCTTCGACGTGCCCGGCGCCTACGAAATCCCGCTGCACGCCAAGACCTTGGCTGAGCCCGGGCGCTATGCCGCGATCCTCGGCACGGCGTTCGTCGTCAATGGCGGCATCTACCGGCATGAGTTCGTCGCCAGCGCCGTCATCGACGGCATGATGAACGTGCAGCTATCGACCGGGGTGCCGGTTCTTTCGGCGGTGCTGACGCCGCACAATTATCACGACAGCGCCGAACACCACCGCTTCTTCTTCGAGCACTTCACCGTCAAGGGCAAGGAAGCGGCCAAGGCCTGCGTGGAAATTCTCGCCGCACGGGAAAAGATCGCGGCATGAAATCTTCCCGGCCGGGTGGAAATCGCGATAACACCCGGTAGTATTTGCGAAAAGTCGGGAGGATGCCGGTGCAGACCAAGAAGATTATCAATGACGGCAATCGCGCCGTCGACGAGATGCTCGAAGGAATCCTCGCCGCGCATCCTCGCCATCTCAGGAGCGCGGACGGCAGCCCGCGCTCGATCATCGCCCGTGACGGGCCGCGGCCCGGCAAGGTCGGGCTGGTGATCGGCGGCGGCTCGGGCCATGAGCCGACCTTTCTCGGCTTTGTCGGCAAGGGACTGGCGGACGCGGCGGCGATCGGCAATGTCTTTGCTTCGCCGCCGCCCGATCCGATCCTCGAATGTGCCAAGGCGGTGAGCGGCGGCGCCGGCGTGCTGTTCATGTATGGCAACTATGCCGGCGACGTGATGAATTTCGACATGGCGGCCGAGATGGCAGCGATGGACGACATCGAGGTGCGAACCGTACTGACCACCGACGACGTCGCCTCGGCGCCGCGTGACCAGCGGGACAAGCGCCGCGGCGTCGCCGGCAATTTCTTCATCTTCAAGGCGGCCGGTGCCGCCTGCGACCTCATGCTCTCCCTGGACGAGGTGGAGCGCGTCGCGCGCAAGGCCAACGACCACACCTTCACCATGGGCGTGGCGCTGTCGCCCTGCTCGCTGCCGCAGACAAGGCGGCCGAATTTCGAGATCGGCGCGGACGAGATGGAGATCGGCATGGGCATCCATGGCGAACCCGGCATCGCGCGCGGCAAGCTCGGCACCGCCGACGCGATCACCGACGAGATGCTGGACAAGATTTTCGCCGAAATGGCGCCGAAGCGCGGCGACAAGGTCGCGGTGCTGGTCAATTCGCTCGGCTCGACGCCGCTGATGGAGCTCTACATCATGAACCGCCGGGTCAGGCAGCGGCTCGACGCACTCGGCGTTTCCATCCACGCGACCTGGGTCGGCAATTACTGCACGTCGCTGGAGATGGCCGGCGCCTCGGTGACGCTTTTTCACCTCGACGAGGAGCTGCAGGCCATGCTCGACCATCCCTGCGACTGCGCCATGTTCCGTGCCGGCTGACGAAAGAGCGTTCCCGTGACCATCGATGCCGCCGACCTGAAAAAAATGTTCGATGCGATCGCGGTGGCGATCGAGGCCGACAGGGACCGGCTCTGCCAGCTCGACGGTGTCATTGGCGACGCCGACCATGGCATTGCGATGGAGCTCGGCTTCAATGCCGTGCGCGATGCACTGGCGCCGCTCGACCTTGCAACGACCGAGCCGACGGCGCTGCTCAACATGGCAGCGAAATCGTTCCTGAATGCCGTCGGCGCCTCGTCAGGCCCGCTCTACGCAACGGCCTTCATGCGCGCAGCCGCCGCCGTCAAGGGCAAGGCGACGCTGGCGGATCCGGACTTCATCGCCCTGTTCCAGGCTATGGCGCAAGGCATCAAGGATCGCGGCAAGGCGAAACCAGGCGAAAAGACGATGGTCGACGCCTGGCAGCCGGCGGCCGAAGCGGCCGCCGCAGCCAATGTCGCCGGCAAGACCCTGGCTCAGAGCCTCGAGGCGGCCCTCGCCGCCGCCGAGTCTGGTGCTGAAGCGACCAAGGATATGATCGCCGCCAAGGGCCGCTCCTCGCGGCTCGGCGAGCGATCGCTCGGCCATATGGACCCGGGCGCGGCGTCGGCCGTCACCGTCATCCGCGCGGTGCGAGACAGTCTCGCTTAGCTCTTCGCGGCGTCGAGCCTGTCGATCGCCTGGACATTGCCGGCCGACGGTCCCTTCTCGTCGAACTCGGAGGCGAGCCAGGTATCGACGATCGCCTTGGCCAGCTCCGGGCCGATGACACGGGCGCCCATGGTGATGATCTGGGCGTTGTTGGATTTCGCCGCGCGCTCGGCCGAATAGGTGTCGTGGGTGAGTGCGGCGCGGATGCCCGGCACCTTGTTTGCCGAGATCGAGACGCCGATGCCGGTGCCGCAGAACAGGATGCCGCGCTCGTTCTCGCCGTCGATGATGGTCTGGGCGAGTTTTTGCGACAGGTCGGCATAGTAGCCGGCCTGGCTGAGGTCGCTGACCGTGAGGCCCGGCTTGGTCGCAAGGTGTGCGGCGATGACGTCTAGCAGCGGCTTGCCCGCGCTGTCGGCTCCAATGGCTATTTTCATGTTTTTTCCCTTTCGTGTTTGGATGATTTCAGATCGTCGCCGAAGCGCGGCCGAGAATGTCGATGTAGCCATCCGCCTGCCAGGCGGAGCGGCCGATGAAGAGGCCGTCAATATTGGGCTGGCCGATCAACTCGGCGGCATTGCCGGGATTGACGCTGCCGCCATAGAGCACCGCTGGCACGGACGGCAGCAGGCCGCCGGCCACCGTCTTGATCAGCGCCTGCTGCTTGTCGGCATAGTCGGCGCTGGCCGGAATGCCCTTGTCGCCGATCGCCCACACCGGCTCGTAGCCGAACAGGATTTTCGCGCCCTTCGCCTCGCCTTCGAGGAATTGCAGCGCCCCTTCAACTTGGGCGCTCAGCACAGCATCGGCCTTGCCGCTTTCGCGCTCGGCCAGTGTCTCGCCGACACAGATCAGCGGGATCAAGCCGTGCTTCACCGCTGCCGCCGTCTTCAGGCCGACAGTGCGGTCGGTCTCGCCAAAATGCTCGCGCCGTTCGCTGTGGCCGAGTTCGACCAGATCGAGCCCGCAGTCGGTCAGCATCAGCGGCGAGATCTCGCCGGTCCAGGCGCCGGCATCGGCCCAATGCATGTTCTGGGCACCGACCTTGATGCGCGTCGACGACAGCGCCCGCTTGACCTCGCGCACCGCCGTGAAAGGCGGGATGACGAAGGGCTGGATGCGGTCATCGAAACCGGGAATGAAGCCGGCTAGGCGCTCGGCGAAATCCAGCGCCTCGGCGAGCGTCTTGTTCATCTTCCAGCTTGTGCCGACCCAATACACCACGTGTGCTCCTTTCAGTGCCGAACTCAGTTGCCGACCAAGGCCACCGAGACACCGGCGGCATCCAGCGCCTCGTACAACCCCGGTTCGAGCTCACGGCCAGTGAAGACCGTGTCGAACGCCTTGAGGTCGGTGAGAAAATGCAGCGCCGTGCGGCCGAACTTGCCGTGATCGACCAGCAGGTATTTGCGGGTTGCCGCCGCCATCATCAGCCGCTTGGCCTGCACCACCTCCTGGTCCTGGTGGAAGGCGGAGGCGCCATGGATGGCGGATGAGGACAAGAAGGCGACGTCGGCGCGCAGCGATTTGAGCATGTCCTCGGCGAGCAGGCCGAAGAAGCCGTGGAATTTCTTGCTGTATTGGCCCCCGAGCGCGATCAGGTTGATGCCTCCCGCTCCGGCTAGCTCCTGGATGACGGCCAGATTGTTGGAGATCACCGTCAGCGGCCGCAGATCGGCGAGATGGCGCGCAATGCCGCCCGCTGTCGAACCGTCGTCGATGATTACCGTCTGGCCGGGCTCGATCATGGCCACGGCGGCTGCCGCGAGGCGCTGCTTTTCCCCGGTCGCCTGCTTTTGCCGGTAGCGGAAATCGCTTTCGAACAGGCTGCTCGGCTGGATCGAGGCGCCGCCACGCACCTTGCGCAGGAAACCGCTTTCCTCGAGATCGTCGAGGTCGCGGTGCACGGTCATCTTGGAAACGCCAAAGCGCAAGGCGAGGTCATCGACGCCGGCCTGACCGGCGTCCATCAGAAACTCCATGATGCCTTGCCGCCTGATATCGCTCTTCATTGCCGCCGACCGCCAACGCCGAAACGTGGCTCCTTGATCGAAAGCTCAGGATATAACAGCTATCGTCGCAAAAGTATCAAATATTTTGTGATAATGGGATAATTTCCTGGGATATTCCACTTGCCCCGATCGCGGCGCTGTAACAAGAATTGCGGCCGGGACGGTCTGTCACGGTTGCGGTTGCGCCGAAATCCAGCCAGAAGCATCGGTGGGCTGGACGATGTGCGGACAGTCCGCAACCACCAGGTTTGAAACCAGATACGGGAGACTATTCGTTGGCTCGCATCACACTGAGACAATTGCTCGATCACGCTGCTGAATACGGCTATGGCGTGCCGGCCTTCAACATGAACAACATGGAACAGGGCCTCGCCATCATGGAGGCGGCGGAAGAGACCAAATCGCCCGTCATCCTGCAGGCAAGCCGCGGTGCGCGCGCCTATGCCAATGACGTGGTGCTGGCCAAGCTGATCGATGCGCTGGTCGAAATCCATCCCGACATCCCGGTCTGCATGCATCTCGACCATGGCAACAACGAAGCCACCTGCGTCACCGCGATCCAGTACGGCTTCACCTCGGTGATGATGGACGGCTCGCTCAAGGAAGACGGCAAGTCGCCGGCCGACTACGCCTATAACTCCGGCATCACCAAGCGCGTCGTCGACATGGCGCATTGGGGCGGCGTGTCGGTCGAAGGCGAGATCGGCGTGCTCGGTTCGCTGGAGAGCGGCGGCGGCGAGCAGGAAGACGGCCACGGCGTCGAAGGCGCGATCAGCCACGACCAGCTCTTGACCGATCCGGAACAGGCGGTGGAGTTCGTCAAGGACACGCATGTCGATGCGCTGGCGGTGGCGATGGGCACCAGCCATGGCGCCTACAAATTCTCGCGCAAACCCGATGGCGCGGTGCTGGCCATGAACGTCATCGAAGAGATCCATCGGCGGCTGCCGAACATGCACCTCGTCATGCACGGCTCGTCCTCGGTGCCGGAGGATCTGCAGGAGATCATCAACAAATACGGCGGCCAGATGAAGCCGACCTGGGGCGTGCCGGTGGAAGAGATCCAGCGCGGCATCAAGCACGGCGTGCGCAAGATCAACATCGACACCGACAACCGCATGGCGCTGACCGGTGCGATCCGCAAGGTGCTGACGGAAAATCCGAGCGAGTTCGACCCGCGCAAATATCTGACGCCGGCGATGGCGGCGATGAGGAAGCTCTGCAAGCAGCGCTTCGAGGAGTTCGGCACCGCCGGCAACGCCCAGAAGATCAAGCCGCTGCCGGTCTCGGAAATGGCCAAGCGCTATAAATCGGGCAGCCTCGATCCGAAGTTCGGCTGAGTCTGGCGACTTCAAACCTGCAGAGTTCGACGGGCAGGAGCTGCATCAGCTCCTGCCCGATTTCTATTCGGCCTTTGGCCGGAGATCGGACCTGCCGCTCTCGATGAACGGCGCCCAGTAGTCGACGGACTCACGGATCATGGCGACAACCTGATGGTCGACCGGCTCGCGCTCGCGGAACGACAGTTCGAGGCAGATCTCGTTGTCGATGCCGCCGCCGCGCCGCACCGTCTCCAGCAGTTTTGCCGGCGTGATGCGGCCATCCCTGTTGTAGGTCGCCGTGAACGGCCAATGGCCGCCCTTGTTCATCGACGATTGCTTGATGTGGATGATCGGCGATTTCCTCGGAAAGGCTTCGGCCCAGGCATAGGGATCGATGTCGGCCGGGTTGCTGGAGGTGACGTCGCCATGGTCGATATCGACCATCATCTCCAGCGGAATGGCGATGCCTGCGGCGTCGATCGCGCCTTGCAGTTGCCGGCAGTTCTCGATGGTGTGGCCGAACTCGCGGCCGACCGACATCGGCTCCCAGAACAAATAGGTCAGGCCTGCCGCCTTGGCATGCTCGGCGACCTCGCGCCAGCAGTCCAGCGCGATGTCGAACAGCCTGGCGCGACGCTCGAGGTCGTCAAAGTCGCGATGGGTGAAGATGGCGAATTGCGTGCCCATGCCGCTTGCGCCAAGCTCGGCTGAGATGTCGGCGAAGGTCTTGAACCAGTCGACATAGTAGCGGCGTACATCGGCGTCGGGATGGCCGAAATGATTGAGCCGGCCGTAGGGACCGGTCATGCCGGAGGTGACGCGCACGCCGGTGCGGGCGAGTGCGTTGCGAAACAGGCGGACGAATTTGACGATCGTCGCCGCCGGCCAGCCCGGATTGACGAATTCATGTGTAAGCTGCACGTCCCGAATGCCGATGCCATAGGCGATGGTATCGATCAGGTCGTCCGGGTCGGCAAAGCGGTTGACCAGTGGATTGGTGTTGAGGGAGAGCGTGAAGGCCAAGGCCGCTATCCCTCCCCGAGCAACGACACGATGGTGGAGCGGAATGCCGTCATTGCAGCGTCGCCCCCTCGCGGTTGAGCTGCTGACGGTATTTTTCGGCGTCCCAGTTCAGCAGTTCGGCATTCTCTTTCGGGCTGAGATAATTGACCCGCGCCGCACCATCGACGCGCGCGGCGACATCGGCCAGGCAGCGCGCCATCGCTTCGGCGCCGGCATTGGCATCCCGGCGCATCAGCACGCCCTTGCCGGGAAAGAGGATGGACTTCGGCGCGGCCGCGGTGCGGGCGACGACCGCCGCCGCGTCCTCGCCAGGGCCGGCGATCACCGAGCCGACGCCGAGGAAGATGACATGATCCGGATAGAGGCTGCCGGAAGCGGCGATGCGGCAACTGGCAAGATCGGTCGCGACGGCATGCGCGGCAGCCGAGGCCGGCAGCCGATAGTCGCTGCCGGCGGCGAGCCGCAGCAAAGCGTCAAGATCGGTTAGCGGGGCCGGTCGCGGCGGCCGCGCGAGCAGCCCGGTCACCCGTTGCAGCAGCAAGGCTGCTTCGCCGACCGTGTCGGCGGCGACCACCAGCCCGTGATTGCCAAGCACCAGCACATTGGTCGCGGGCTTCAGCCGCTCGGCGATCGCCTGCGCCAGCGGCAGGCCGGGCCGGCGATACGGCACGAACGCCCAATCGAGCCCACGCAGGCGCTCCTCCAGCACCGCTTCGGCATTGGCCTGCACGGCGATCGAAATCGTCTCGACGCAATGGACGTGGACGACGATCTTCTGCGGCAGCAGCGCGTGCACGGTCGTCTCGATGGAGGGCCGCAGATGGCGAGGGTTGAGATCCACCAGCGTGAACTGACCGGCCGTCTCCGCCGTCGGGCTCCGCTGAGCCACGGCATCCAGCAACGGCGCCAACGCGACCGGCACCATGATCTCGTCGTCGCGCGCATTCTTCAGCCAGGTGCCGGAGGCCTTGATCCACAGCACGCCGGCCTGCTTGATGGAGGTGTTGCCGCCGGCGCCCTGAACCAGCAGCGGGTCGGCGCCGATGCTGGCCGACAAGGAGCGCAGCATGCAGAATTCGCTGGAGTGGTTGTCGCCCGAATGCGCCATCAGCCTGCCCTCGCCAGCCGGTTTGCGGACCAATGCTCGAAGGCCGCCCTCTCCTCGGCGGACAGATGCAGGCCATGCTTGGTGCGCCGCTCCAGTATATCGGCCGATGTCATGGCCCATTCCCGGTCGAAGAGATAATTGGCCTCGCGCTCGAAGAAATCCTTGCCGAAGCAGCGCCCGAGATCATCGAGCGAACGCGCCGCGCCAACCAAAGCCCGTGTCCTGGTGCCGTAGAGCCGGCCGTAATGCTTGAGCAGCGATGCCGGCATCCACGGATACTCGCGACCGAGATCGCCGAGAAACTGTTCGAAATCGGCGTTGGCGATGTCGCCGCCAGGCAGATGTGCTTTCGCTGTCCAGGGCTTGCCCATGCGGGGAAAGAACGGAGCGATCCTGTCCAGCGCATGTTCGGCCAGTTTGCGGAAGGTGGTGATCTTGCCGCCGAAGACGGAAAGCAGCGGCGCCTGCGCGTCCGGCGCGTCGAGCTCGAAAATATAGTCGCGGGTCACAGCACTGGGGTTGTCGGCATTGTCGTCATAGAGTGGCCTGACGCCGGAGAACGAATAAACGACATCGCCGCGCGCAAGGCCGCGCTTGAAATAGCGGTTGACCACCTTGATCAGGTAATCGATCTCGCTTTCATCGGCGGCCACGTCCTCAGGCCGGCCCTCATAGGGAATGTCGGTGGTGCCGATCAGAGCGAGATCGTTCTGATAGGGGTTGATGAAGATCACACGCTTGTCGCTGTTCTGGATGAGATAGGCCTGCCGCCCCTCCCAGAATTTAGGCACGACGATGTGGCTGCCCTTGACCAGGCGGACATTGCGCCTGGAGTTCTGGCCGGCAACACGGTTGACGATGTCGTTGACCCAGGGGCCGGCGGCATTGATCAGCGCGCGGGCCCGAACCACCGTCCTGATGCCCGTCCTGCCGTCCTGCATCTCGACGACCCACAGACCGTTCTCGCGGCGGGCGGCGGTGCAAGCGGTACGGGTGAAAACCCTGGCTCCGCGCTCAGCGGCGTCGAGCGCGTTTATGACAACGAGGCGGGCATCGTCGACCCAGCAGTCGGAATATTCGAAGCCGCGCCGGAAGGCATCCTTGATCGGCGCGCCCTCGGGCGCGGTGCGCAAATTGAGCGCACGGGTCGCTGGCAGCCGCTTGCGGCCGCCGAGATGGTCGTAGAGGAACAGGCCGAGCCGCACCAGCCATGCCGGCCGGTCGTCGGGGCTGTGCGGCAGCACGAAACGCATCGGCCAGATGATGTGGGGTGCTGACTCCAACAGCACCTCACGCTCGATCAGCGCCTCGCGCACCAGGCGGAATTCGTAATATTCGAGATAGCGCAGGCCGCCATGGACGAGCTTGCCCGAGCGCGAGCTGGTGCCTTCGGCGAGATCGTCCTTTTCGCACAGGATAACCGAAAGACCGCGGCCCGCGGCATCGCGCGCGATGCCGGCGCCATTGACGCCGCCGCCTATGACGAAGAGGTCGACGATTTCAGGACCGCCGTTCATGTCGCCGTGGCCTCGATGCCGATGTGATGCGTCATGGCGGCTGCCTCAGCACGGATTGACCGGAGGCAGCCCGGCGAGGTAGCGGCGCACCTCTTCGGCGGCCTGTTCGGCGGCATAGGTGACGGTGCGCACCGAAGCACCGGCGATATGCGGCGTTAGCGTCACATTGGGGAGCTGCAGCAACGGCCAGTCGGCAGGCACCGGCTCGACCGCGAACGTCTCCAGCATGGCGCTGGCGATCTGGCCTGAAACAAGCGCCTCGTAGAGCGCGTCATAGTCGATCAGCGGCCCACGTGCGGTGTTGATGAGAATCACGCCCGGCTTCATCCGCGCGATGGTGTCCGTGCCGATCATGCCGCGCGTCTCCTCGGTCACCCGGGGATGCAGCGTGACGACATCCGAGCGGGACAGCAGATCGTCCAGCGCGACGAGTTCGACGCCGGCATTGCGGTCGTCGGCACTCAATTGCACATAAGGGTCGCAAACGAGGACATGGCAGCCGAAGGCGCGCAGCAGGCGGACGACCTTGGTGCCGATATTGCCGTAGCCGATGACACCGACGGTCATTTCGTTGAGCTCGCGGCCGGTGCGGTCGGCGCGGTAGAGATCGCCGCGCCACTCGCCCTTGCGCAAGGCCTCGTGGCCGACCCGGATCAGACGCGTCTCGGCCAGGATGGCGCCGAGGGTGAACTCGGCGACGGCCGTCGCGTTGCGGCCAGGCACATTGACCACGATTATGCCGTGCGCCCTGGCAGCAGCCATGTCGATGTTGATCGGCCCGCCGCGCGAAACCGCGACCAGCTTGAGATCAGGCAGGCGCCGCATCATACCCTCCGACAGGGGCGCCAGTTGGGTCACCAGGGCCTCTGCATCGCCGATGAAGTCGACAACCTCATCGGGGTGGCCGAAATACTCCTTGACCTTGTCGAGGCCGAGTGCCGGATTGCCGAATTCCATCGGCTCGTCGGGCCAGGCCGTCTGCAATGTCCTGATGTCGAGGTCGCCAGTGGCGACCTTCTCGATTTTGGCGCGAAACACCTCCGGCAGCATGAAGTTGTCGCCAATGATCGCTATTTTCCTGGGCATACTCGACTTCTCAATTTGCCTGCACTGAAGCCATTGCGCGCCAGACCGGCCGCAACGCCTGGTGCGCCAACATGTAGGACGGGGTCATCTTGTCGTAGATCGCGGCGAGGTTGCGGTCGCTCGGCTCGGCCTCGCCAAGCAGCGGCGTTACCCATTCGCCGACGCACGCATCCATGGACGGGTAGAGACCGACGCAGACCGCGGCGATCATCGCCGCACCCGCCGCGCCCGCTTCCTCACGCGCGCTGGTGCGAATGTCGGCGCCCACCGCCGCACCCAGGATCTTGCGCAGCGCCGGGCTTCTGGCGGCGCCACCTGTCAGGCGGACTTCGCGTGGCAGCGACCCCATGGCGGCGTAACAGTCGCGTGCCGCAAAGGCCAACCCCTCGAAGACGGCGCGGACGAGGTCGGCATAGCCATGCCGCGAGGAAATGCCGACGAACCCGGCTCTCGCATTGGCATCGACGAACGGCCCTCGCTCACCCGCCTCGGACACATAGGGCTGATAGATCAGCGACGCCGGCTGCGCGGCCGCGATCCAGGTGTCGACCAGCGCGATCATCTCGCCATTGCTGCGGGTAATACCTTGCGAGGCGAGGATGCCGGAGGCCAGCCCAAGCACCCAGTCGATGTTGAGCGTCGCCGCCATGTTCGACTGCATCTGCGCGAACACGCCGGGCGCCGGCATCGCCATTGTGTAGCCCGTCGCCGCGTCGTTCAACTGCACGTCGTCGGGCGTCTCGGCCAACCGCATATGCATGCCGGTTGAGCCGATGATCGAGCAGCCCGGCTTGCGCTCGCGGTCGAGCAGGCCTGCGCCGAGCGCGGTGCAGACGACGTCGACATAGCCAAGCACGACCGGCGTGCCGGCCAGCATGCCGGTGGCATCGGCCGCCGCCTGCGACAACCCGGTGCTGTGCCTGGTGCCGTCGACGATCGGCGGCAGCAGATGCCTGAGATCGGCGACGCCAAGAACGTCGAGCACCTCGTCGCTATAGTCGCGGGTGTGGAAATCGCCGAAGGTGAAGGTTCCCTCGGACGGATCGGTGGCGCGTTCGCCGGTCAGTCTGAAATAGAGCCAGTCCTTGCAGTGGAACGCGGTCGCCGCCTTGCCGAGCATTTCGGGCATGGTGCGCTTCATGAACACGAACTGCGAACCCTGCTGGCAGGCGGCGAGACCGCTGCCGGTCTTTTCGAAGCGGAGCCGGTCTTCGGGCCGCGCGCGGATCTCTTCCACGACGGCGGCTGCGCGCGCGTCGAGCCAGAGCCAGCCCTTCGCCACCGGCTCGCCCTTGTCGTCGATCAGCCAGGTGCCGTCGCCTTGCCCGGTCACCGCGATCGCGACGGTCCGGTTGGCGAGATTGGGCACCTTGTCGGCGAGCTGGCGCAGGGTTGTGGCGGCATCGCTCCATGTGCGCGCCAAATCCTGTTCGGCGCCGCCGCCCGGCAGCGTTTCGTAGTGGTTCGGCAGCGCCGCGGCGGCGATCTGCCGCCCCGCTATGTCGAAGGCGATGGACTTGATGACGGAGGTGCCTGCGTCGATGCCGATCAGTATGTCGCGCATCAGGCAAGCTCCATGCCGTGCGAAATCGCCTCGCCGCTTGCCTGGTCGAAGACGTGCAGGTTTTTCGGATCGATGCTGACATTGATCGGCGCACCCAGATCGAGACGCGTGCGGTCATGTTCGACCAGGACCAGCGAGCCGCCGGCGAAGTCGGCAGCTATATGGGTCTGGTCGCCGAGCCACTGATTGGCCGATACCCTGGCCGGAACACCTTCCTTCGAGCGCCGGACCGCATAGGGCCTGATACCGATGACGACCCGTTCGCGGCTGAGCAGCTGATCGCGAACCGGAGCGCTGAAGGCGTCCTTGTCGTAGTCGAGCGACAGGCCATCGGGCAGCCTGAGATTGATGCGACCGGCGGCCGTGCCGACATAGGCCTCGAAGACGTTCATCGGCGGTTCGCCGACAAAGGTGCCGGTGAACAGGTTCGCCGGGCGCTCCTTGATCTGGTCCGGTGTGTCGAACTGCTGCAGCACGCCGCCTTCCATCACTGCGATGCGGTCGGCAAGCGCATTGGCCTCGGTCTGGTCATGGGTGACCAGGATCGCGGTCAGGCCGCGCTCCTTGATGAAGTGCTTGATGCGGCCGCGCAGCACGGCGCGCAGCTGCGGTTCGAGCTGTCCCATCGGCTCGTCCAGGAGATGCAAATCGGCCTCGCGGATCAACGCCCGGCCGAGGCTGGCGCGCTGCTGCTGGCCGCCGGAGATGGAACTGGGGTAGCGCTCCAATATGTCCTCGATTTCGAGCAGCTTGGCGATGCTGGCGACCTTGGCGTCGACCTCTGTCTTCGGCAACCTTGCCGCCTTGAGCGCGAAGGCCATGTTCTCGCGAACGGTCAGCGGCGGATAGAGCGAGTAGCCTTCGAAGGCCATCGCCACATTGCGTTTGACCGGCGCCAGAGTGTGCACCTTGCGGCCGGCAACCGCGATCTCGCCGCGCGACACGTCCTCGAAACCGGCAATCATGCGCAGCGTCGAGGTCTTGCCGCAGCCTGACGACCCGAGCAGGGCCACGATCTCGCCCTTGGCGATGTCCATCGTCAGGTTCTTGACGGCGTGCACGCCCCGGTCGATCGGACCATAGAACTTGTCGACACCTGAAATGGTGAGTGCGCTCTGGCTCATGCCGCTTCTCCATTGCGCAAGGCGACGACGTTCTTCGAACCGATGCGGTCGCCGCTGGCGTGATCGAACAGCAAGGCGCTCTTGCCGTCGACGGCGATATGGGCCTTGCCCTCGCTGCGCCCCGGCGTTCCGGCCGGGCGCGAAACCAGGATCTCGCGGCCGCGCACGGTGCGCACCAGCGTGACGATCTTCTCGTTGAGCGGCGTCTCGGCCTCGACCGTCACCGGAATGGCGCCGGGAGTGCTTTCCTCGACGAAGCTCAACGCTTCCGGCCGCAAGCCGATCACGCAGTCGCGGCCGACCGCCGTGTCGTAAGCACCGGCGAGATGGACCTGGACATTGGACAGGCCGACATAAATCCCTCTGCTATCTCGCGCGGGCTTGACGTCGAGCAGGTTGATGGTGGGGTCCCCGAACAGCCGCGCGATCTCGATATTGGCCGGCTCGCGATAGATCTGCTCGGGCGTGCCGAGCTGCCTGATGACGCCTTGCGACATCACTGCGATGCGGTCGCCGAGCGCCATGGCTTCCTTGTAGTCCTGGGTGACGTAGACGACGGTGGCGCCGCGATCGGCGAGCAGGCGCGGCAGTTCGAGCCGCATCTCGAAGCGCAGCTTGGCGTCGACATTGCGCAAGGGATCGTCGAGCAGCAGAAGCGGCGGCGAGCCGACCAGCGCGCGGGCCAGCGCGGTGCGCTGTTTCTGGCCATTGGAGAGCGCGCGGGGCTTGTGGGAAAGCACATGAGCGATCTTCAAAAGCTTGGCGACGCTCTCGACGCCAGCCTTGATCGCGCCCTGCGACGAACGCTTGGCCTCCAGCGGCGTGGCGATGTTGTCGAACGCGGTCATATGCGGAAACAGCGCGAAGTTCTGGAACGCCATGCCGATGCCGCGGAACTCCGCATCGACGTCGGTCATGTCGTCGCCGCCGATGAATATCTTACCTTCATCCGGATCGATGACGCCGGCAACGAGCCTGAGCAGCACCGTCTTGCCGGCGCCGGATGGACCGAACAGCACAAGGGTTTCGCCGTCGGCCACGGTCAACGACAGATTGTCGAGGACGGTCTGGCTCTTGTAGCGCTTGACGATGTTTCTGAGTTCGAGGCTGGCCATGTCTATCCTTTCACCGCGCCAAGCGAGAGGCCTTCGACCAGATAGCGCTGTGCATAGAGGGCGAGCGCCAGCGTCGGCGTGATCGAAAGCACGATGGCCGCCGAAATCTGGCCGTACTGGATGCCCGAGGAGGTGATGAAGGCGAGCGCGCCGACCGTCACCGGCTGCTTGTCGGCCGAGGCCAGCACCAGCGCGAAGACGAAATTGTTCCAGGCGAAGATGAAGGCGAGCAGGCCGGCGGCGGCGATGCCGGGACCGGCGAGCGGCAGCGCGATCTTGCGGAAGGTGGCGAACCAGGAATGGCCGCCGATGCGGTAGGCATATTCGATGTCTGCCGGAATATCCTCGAAATAGCCGCGCACGATCCACAGGATCAGCGGCAGGCAGATCAGCTGGTAGACCCAGATCAAGCCGATATAGGTGTTGGCGAGCCCGAGCTTCTGGAAATAGAGGGTCAGCGGCAAGAGCACCAGCAGCGCCGGCGCGAATTTGAACGACAGCAGCGTGAAGGCGATGTCCTCCGAGCCGCGGAATTTGTGCCGCGCGAAGGCGTAGGCCGCGGGCACGCCGAGCAGCAGCGACACCGCCACCGAGGTCACCGACAAAAACACCGAATTCCAGAGGTTGCGCATGAAGGCGATGTCAAGCGTGCCAGCGGCGGTGATCAACTTGCCGGTGATCAGCGCCGTGTAATTGGCAAGCGTCGGCTCGAAGATCAGCTGTGGCGGAATGCGCAAAATGGTCTCGTTGGTCTGGAACGACATCATGAAGATCCAGACGATCGGAAACATGAAGAAGATCACGACCAGCGTCAGCGCCACGCCACGCAGGATGCGTTCGAGAAGCGAGGTGTGTTCCATCCCGGCCTCCTATGCCTGACCACGGGCGCGTTCGCGCAGCCGCAGCCAGTTCTTGATGAAGATGTTGGAGAGGAAATAGGTGATCGCCCACAGGATGATCATCAGCGCCGCCGAGCGGCCGACATTGGTCGACTGGAAGAAGTTGAGATAGGCCTCAACCTGGAAGACGGTCAGCGTATCGCCCGGCCCGCCTTGGGTCATGGCGTAGATGATGTCGAACTGCTGGACGGAATCGAGCAGGCGAAACAAAGTCGCCGTCAGGATGTAGGGCGTCAGCATCGGCAGCGTGATGCGGAAGAACACAAAACTCCTCGGCACGCCATCGAGGGCCGCCGCTTCGAAAGGCTGCGTCGGCAGGCTGCGCAGGCCGGCGAGCAGCAGGATCATGATGAAGGGCGTGTAGACCCAGATGTCGACTAGCACGACGGTGAACAGCGCCGTCGACGGCGACGAGGCCCAGCGGAAATCCTGCAGCCCGATCAGGCTGGCGAGATAGCTCAGCACGCCAAAGCCGGGATTGGTCATCAGCTTCCACATCAGCGCGGCAAGTGCGGGCGCCGTCATCAGCGGCATCAACAGCATGATCGAGATGAAATTGTTCAGCGTCGAGCGCTTCTGCAGCAGCAGGGCGATGGCGAGGCCGAGCAGCAGTTCCAGCACAACGGTGGTGCCGGCATAGAGCAGCGACACCTTCAGCGTGTTCCAGAATTTCGGGTCGGTGAAGAGGGAGATGTAGTTGTCGCCCCAATTGAACTGCCGCGCCCAGGGCTGGCTCAGCCGGTAGCGCTGGAAGGAATAGACAACCGAGGTCAGGAACGGGATGAGGATGCCGATGCATACGAGCAAGGCCGGCAGGCTGAGCACATAGGGCAGCACCCGCTTGCTGATCCTGAAGCCGGATGGCTTGGGCCTTTGCGATACCACCGCAGTCATCGAGCTGCTCCGTTGTTGCTGTCGCTTCGCCCTGCCGGCCGCCCAAGGGAGCAAGGCGACCGGTCGGGCGAAATAGCGGCCGCCTTCCGGCACCGCATCGCAAACGTCAAAAGGTGTGATGAGGGCCGGCCCGCCATGCAGGCCGGCCCTCGTTGCGACTTAACCGAGGCCGGCTTCCTTGAGCTGGCCGTTGATGCTTTCGGCGAGCTTGTCGAGGCCTTCGTCGACGGGCACTTCCTTGGCCACCATCTTCTGCAGCGTCGCCGCCCATTCGGTGGTGAGATCGAAGAACAGCGGCTGCGCGGTGAACTTGATCGAGGCGCCCGGCGCCGAGGCGTCGAACATCTCGACATAGCCCGGATAGCTCTTGTTCAGCTTGTCGCGGAACCCCTGATCCTTCCAGACCGACTGGCGGACAGGATTGACGAAGTCCATCTTGGTCGCCCCGAACAGCCCATGCTCCGGCCCGGAGGCCCATTGCATGAAGTACCAGGTGGCGTCCTTGTCCTTCGAGAAGTTGGACATCGCCAGCGACCAGATCCAGATGTTGGGTGTCGCCGCCTTGGCTGCCGGGTTGGCCTTGAAGTTCGCGAATGCGAGCTTGCCGGCCATCTTGTTGTCGCCGCCATTCATGAAGTAGCCGAGGATATCGGCGTCGAAGATCATCGCCGAGGCGCCGGCGCCGAGATCGGTACCGACCTGATACCAGGTGTAGGTCGACCAGTCCTTGGGGCCGCTCTCCTGGATCATCTGCACCCACTGCTTGTGAAAGGCCTTGGATCCGGCGGTGTTCATGGCGGCCGACAATTTGCCGTCGGCCGAGACGTTGAGGTCCTTCTGGTCGAAATTGGCATAGGCCGACAGGAAGCCCGGATGGATCGTCGCCCACGAGCGCGAGCCACGCACGCCGATGCCGTAGACGCCGCCACCGACATCCTTGGTGAGCTTGGCCGCCGCGGCAACCATCTCGTCCATGTTGCCGGGAATCGCGACGCCGGCTTTGTCGAACATCGCCTTGTTGTAGGTGATGTTGTTCTGTTCGAAGCCCCACGGAATGCACCACTGCTTGGCATCATCCGAACCCAGCGCCCCGCCCGGCTTGCCATTCCAGGCACAGGAATTCTTCACGCCCGGCAGGAAGTCGTCCCAGGCATAGTTCGGGTTGGTCTTGGCCGGATCCTTGATCCATTCGTTGAGGTCGGTGATCCAGCCGGCGGGGCCATAGGTCCAGGTCATGTAGGCGCCGGTCATGAAGGCATCGTATTCGGGCGAGCTTGCCGACAATGCTGCCGTGACCTTGTCGAAATAGACGTCTTCGGGGAACACGTCATAGACGACGTTCATGCCGGTCAGCTTCTTGAAGTTTTCGAGATCGGCGATCATCGCATCGGCATAGGGATGCTTGTTGAGCAGGAGCTTGATGGTCTTGCCCTTATGCGCCTGCCAGTCGAAATCCGCCGCCAGCGCCCGGGTCTGTCCCAGGTTGAGTAACGTACCGGCAGTGCCGGCAGCAAGGCCCATCGCACCCAGGCCTTTGATCAGTCCGCGACGGTCGACTTGTCCGCGCAGGAAGGCATCAATGAGGTCTTTCTCTTTCTCATGCATTTCGTTTTCTCCTCCACAGGGTAGTTTCAACCAAACTGAAACCGGCTACCCGACCGGCGTCTCTTCCACGAGCGATCGCGCCGTCCGCTCGTCGGTTATCAGGCCCTTGAGATAGCGGCCCTCCAGCACCGACTTGATGGCGCGAACCTTGATCTTGCCGCCGGCGACGGCGACGATGCGGCGGCTGGCAATGTCCTCGCGCGTCAAGGCCAGCGCCCGGTTGGAAACGGTCGTCGCCACCGCCTTGCCGGCCTCGTCGAAGAAATGGCCGAGCAATTCGCCGACGCCGCCATTGCGGCGGATCTCCTCCATCTCGCCCTTCTCGATCATGCCGGTGGCGACCAGCGATGCTTCGCGTTCGGCAGTGCCGATGCCGGCGAACAAAAGGTCTGCGGATTTGGCGAGATCAAAGACCTCGCTGATGCCCTTCTGCCCGAGCAGGACTGTCCGGTCCTCCGCCGTGTTGGCGAACATCGGCACCGGCATGACATAGGCTTCGGCGCCGGTGCGTTCGGCCAGGCGATGAATGACATCATGCGGGTTGGCCGAGAATTTGCGCGTCAGGCCACCCAGCAGCGAGACGAAGCGGATCTTGTCGGTCGAGGTGCGCGGCAGATATTCGACGCAAGCCGCGAGCGTACGGCCATGGCCGACACCGATCAGCGCCTCCTCGCCGCGCTCGATCTCGCGTTTCAAGAACTGGGCGCCGGCAATGCCGAGCGCCTTGAGCGGCAGATCCTCGGAATCGAAGTCCGGAACCACCTCGCAATAGTCGAGGCCGTAGCGGCGGGACAGCTCGTCTTCAAGCTCAACGCATTCCGACACTTCGCCGTCGATATAGACCTTCACCAGCCCTTCCTGGTTGGCCTTGGTGATGAGGCGGTGGGCCTTGAGGCTGGTCAGTCCCAGCCGCTTGGCAACCTCGGACTGGGTCAGGCCGCCGGCATAGTGAAGCCACGCGGCACGCGCCGCCATGCTGGTTTCATCGTCGCGCAGGAGACCGTTGCCGAACCCTACCATTTCCACCCTTTGATATTTTTATCAGTTGCTGCAAAATTTTTCACAAGGCGCGATCAGAGTCAAGCGACCGGTTGGCACAAATCACGACATGACGGCCGGAGCAGGCTTCGGCCGGCTGTCTGGCGATGTCAGTGAATGGTGCTGCAAGGAGGCCATTCCGGCGTGCAGGTCTGCATCGCCGGCTCGTCAAGCCTGGTTTCGGATTGCAGCTTTTGATTACGCGGGGGCGAGCGCGCCTTACGCGTCGGCCGCCGGCCTGTCGTCCTCGGCGCGAACCAGCTTGATGTCGGCGCCTGCCGCCCATGCGCCTACATCTTCCCGTCGCAAGGCCGCTGCCATCATGTCGGGAAACAGATCCGGTGTGCAGGCGAAGACCGGAATGCCGAGTGCTGCCACCGACCCTGCCATCTTCGGATCATAGCCCGGCCTGCCCTGATCGGTCAGTGCCAGCAGCACCACGACATTGACGCCGGAGCGAACAAGAGCTGCCAGCCGCTGCAGCAATTCCTGGCCGTTGCCGCCTTCATAAAGGTCGGTGATCAGCACCATATGCGACTTGGTCGGCCGTTCGATGCGATCGGCGCAATAGGCGACGGCCTGGTTGATGTCGGTGCCGCCGCCGAGCTGCACGCCGAACAGGACCTCGACGGGATCGCTGAGTTCCTCGGTCAGGTCGACGATGGCCGTATCGAAGCAGACGAGCTTGGTGCGCACCACCGGCAAGGAGGCCATCACCGCCGCGAAGATCGAAGCGTAGATCACCGAACTTGCCATCGAGCCCGACTGGTCGACGCACAGCACGACCTCGTCCAGATCGACCAGCCTGCGCTGCTTGCGCATGAAACCGACCAGTTTCTCCGGGACGATGGTTTTGTGCTCGGGCTGGTAATGGCGAAGATTGGCCGAAATGGTGCGCGGCCAGTCGATGTCGCGCTGGCGCGGGCGGTTAGTACGTTGCGACCGGTCGAGCGCACCACGGATCGCCTCGGCGGTCTTCTGCTCCAGCCGCTGCATCAGTTTGGCAACGATTTCGGCGATGATCGTGCGTGCAATGTCCCTGGTCTTGGCCGGCATGACCGAGCGCAGCGAGATCAGGTCGGCGACGAGATTGACGTCGGCCTCGATTGCCTTGAGGAATTCCGGCTCCATCAGCATCTGCTTCAAATTGAGCCGCTCGAAGGCATCCTTCTGGACGATCTGCACGACCTGCGCGGGAAAGAACGACCTGATATCGCCCATCCACTGCGCCACCTTCGGCGCCGAGCGACCAAGCCCGCCGCGCCGCTTGCGCGGATCGGCGGCCGCGTCGCCGGCGCCATCGCCGTAGAGTGCATCGAGCGCTGCCGACAGCCGCTTGTCCGTATCGGACAGCGCTGAAGAGTTCTCGTCATCGGCGCCGATCGCCAGGCGCCAGCGGCGCTCCCCTCCGTTGCCGGTCGGCTCGGTTTCGCTGATATCAGCCTCGTCATCCATTGCCGTTCTCGCTCATCAGCAAGGGTCCAAGCCGTTCCAGATGCCGGCGCCAGGCCTCGTCACCGTTGGGCGTCGGCGTCAGCCCGGCCGGCAGGCGCCTGGCGCGGCCAAGGACCGCTTCGATCAGCCGCCGCCGCTCCATCGAATCCAAGTGCGAAAAGACCCGGCGGAGTAACGGCAGATGCGCGATGAAAGCATCCTCGTCGAGGGATTTGAGCCAGGCATCGACGGCGCCGCGCAGGCCCTCGTCATAGATCAGCCGCTGACCGGCTGTACTGAAGAAGCCCTCGAAAAACCCAGCGGCCTCGGCGACCGGCGTGCCCGGCGACAGGCGCCGCGCGATCAGGCCCGCCGTGGCGTCAGCGGACAGATGGCCGGCCTCGTAAAGCAGATGCGCGGCGCAGCCGGCCACCAGCGCCGTCGACCGCGATCCGTCGAGCACGGCCGCCAGTCCATTGCGCCAGGCGTCCAGAACGTTTTGCTCGGGTTCGACCAGCTTGATCGCCTCGTCAGCCTTGCGCATGGCGCCGACCAGCGCCGTCGAAGCCTGGGCATCGAGATCGCGGGCGGCGTAGGGGAGCGCGATACCGCCTTCGACGATCAGCCGCTCCAGCACGCCGGACAGGCGTGCGGTTTCCGTCTTACGGGCTTCGCCATAGCGGATGATGTCGGCGAGCGGCGGCACCGATGCCAGGATTTCCAGGCATTCGCTGCTGCGCGCCGCCCGTTCCTCCAGTGTCGCGAGGCCAGCCGTCGAGGCCTCCGACAGGTTGGCCGTGATGGCGCCCTGAACCAGCGCCGCCAGTGCATCGAGAGAGGTCGCGGCGCCGATCATCTGGATCAGCCGGCCATTGGCCGCCTTTTCGATGGTTGGTCCATGGACCAGGTTCTCGACCAGGCGAACGGCATATTCCGGCTGCCACGCCAGCGTCCAGCGCTCGCGAAACGTGCCGCGGCTGCGGCCGCTGTCGGTCAGTCTGCCCCAATGCACGCCAAGCACGTTCAGCCGGTGCAGCAAGGTCGAGCGGAACAGCCCGCTTTCGCTGCGCAGGTCGACCGACAATTCGCGCTCCAGCGCCTCCGGCTTCAGCCGCGCCGCCTTCTGGTTGCGCTGCAGATCCTCGATCAGCGGCGCCAGCGGGGTATCAGGCGGAATTTCACCGACATCGGCGCCGAGCAACAGTTCGGCTTCGACGAGTGCCCACAATATGGCTTCGCCGTTGAACAGAGCGGCGATCGCTGCATCGCGCAATTCCTCGAAACCGGGCTTTGGCCGCTCGCGGATCACAGCCAGCATGCGGGCCAGCCTTTCGGCCTCGATCAGCGAGGCGGTCGACACCATGTGCCCCTTCGCCCGCAGCACCGTGGCGATGCGCGCGAGCCACAGGACCGAGGCGTCGCCTTGCCCACGCGTCTGCCACAGATGCTTGCACCAGCCGGGCGCGACGACGCCGGCGCCATAACCGAAGCCGAGCGCCAGGCGCGGCCCCGTCCATGGCGCCCAGGTCATTGTGCTCTTGCGCCGGGCGAGCCCCTTGAGCAGCGCCTGATCCTCCTTCAGCGGACGTGCCGCCTGCAGTGCCGGCACATGGAAGGCGCCGCAGACGACAGCAACCGGCCCGTCAAATTCCCTGCGCGCGGCAGCGATCTCCAGCCGCATATGCGCTTCGCGTTTTGCCTCGAATTCGGCAAGCGGACCTTCACCCTCGCGCAGCGTCGTCATCGCATCGGCTATGGCAGCAAAGATCGGGCCGGGCTCAGGGTTCTGCTCGATGATGTCAGCCCACCAGCTTTCGCCATCCTCATAGCCGGCGGCCTGCGCCAGCGTGCCGATCGGGTCGCGCAGATGCGGCGCCGTCTCAGGCCCGACGGTGGCTTCCGTTCCATCGTTTTTTTCCGCAACCTCAGCCGATACGACCCGGGCCGAAGACGGCAGGTCGATGAAGCGCACTGCGGCGTTGTTGGCGACGGCCCACAGCGTCGCCTGGTACTCCGGCGAGAACTCTGCAAAGGGCCAGAAGCTCGTCGAGGCCGGATCGTCTTCCGGGTAGCACAGCAGCGCCACCGGCGGCTGCATTTCGAGGCGGGCGAGCAATGGCAGCAACGCCGAGGCGTCGGCCGGCCCCTCGATCAGCACGGCGACCGGCTTCAACTCCTGCAACGCCTGCACCAGGCTGGCAGCGGAGCCGGGCCCGTGATGGCGTATGCCGAAATAGGAAACGTCGCCCAGCGCCATGGTGTCAGATCGCTGCGTTCAAGGCCGCGTAATAGCCGGCATAATCGGGCCGCTTCTTGAGCACGGTCTCCAGATATTCCTCCAGCACCAGCTTGTCCTGCACCGGATCTTTGACGATCGCGCCGACCAGGCTGGCGGCAAGGCCTTCGGCGCCGAGCTTGCCGCTGTCGAACCATGCCGCCTGGCTGAGGCCGCCGACCATGGTTGCGATCGCCTCGGCCGTGGACAACGATCCGGACGGCGTCTTCAACGTCACCTTGCCGTCCGCCGTTGTACCCGAGCGCAGCTCACGGAAAATGGTCAGCACCCGGGCGATCTCCTCGCCGACATTCTTCGGCACCGGCAGGTCGAGGCCGCCGGCCATCTCGCCAACGCGCTTGGAGACGATGGCCACTTCCTCCGCCATGTCTTCAGGCAAAGGCAGCACGACGACATTGAAGCGACGCTTCAGCGCCGAGGACAGCTCGTTGACGCCCTTGTCGCGGTTGTTGGCGGTGGCGATGATGTTGAAACCGCGCTGCGCGTAGATCGAGGTGTTGAGTTCCGGGATCGGCATCATCTTTTCGGACAGCACGGTGATCAGCGTGTCCTGCACGTCCGAGCCCATGCGCGTCAGTTCCTCGAGGCGGCAGAGCTTGCCATCCTGCATGGCGCGGTAGAGCGGCGTCGGCACCAGCGCCTCCTGGCTCGGGCCTTTGGCCAGCAGCTGCGCATAGTTCCAGCCATAGCGAATCTGGTTTTCGTCGGTGCCGGCCGTGCACTGCACGATCAGCGTCGAGTCGCCCATGATGGCGGCGGCGAGATGCTCCGACACCCAGGATTTGGCGGTGCCGGGAACACCGAGCAGCAACAGCGCGCGGTCGGTGGCAAGCGTCGCCACCGCGGTTTCCATCAGCCGGCGGCGGCCGACATATTTGGGCGTGATCAGCGTGCCGTCGTCAGCCTTTCCGCCAAGCAGATAGGTCAGCACCGCCTTTGGCGACAGGCTCCAGCCGGCGGGTCTTTGCCGGTCGTCATTGCGCGCAAGCGCCTGCAATTCGGTGGCGTAGGCCTGCTCGACCGGAAGGCGGATGGCTGCGTTCATTTGCTGTTCTCCGGATTGATCATGTTGGTTCAGGGCCCGGCCAGGGATGCGTTGAGGCGCAGAAGAGCGAGCGAAGGTGCTGCCGGCGCCATGCCGGCCGCGACGACATCGCCGATCAATTTTTCCGCCGTCGCCGCAGTGGCGAGAAAGCCCAGCGTTTCCAGAAGCTGGTCGACGCCGCGCTTCACGACATCATCGTTTCCGGCGACAGCGGCGCGCAGCGCCGGCAGCGTCTTGCCGTTTGTCAGGTCGGCCCAGTCCAGCCAGCCTGCTTCAACGCCCTCGGCCAGGCTGAGCGCACCAAGATATTGCGTGTCCTTCAGGATCAGCCTGATCAGAACACGCTGCCGGCGACTGTCCAGACGCGGCATCAGATGGAGGACGAAAAGCGCCGGCTTACCGCCCTCGGCGACAAGCGTATCGGCCATGTGCGTGACCGCCGCATCACTGCCGGATGCGGCGACCATGCGGGCGACAAGGATATCGACATTGTTGTGGGCGCCGAACTGCCATGCGCCGATGAAATCGGGTTCGGTGACTCCGAAGCGCGCGGCAAGATCGACCAGGTTGCAGGTCTCGAACAATTCGGCGCGGCGTCGTTCCTGCGCCGGCGATTTCAGCGTTGCCGGCGAGTAGGTGGTGCGGCGGCGGATGAAGCCGGATTTGCCTTCCGTGATGAAGGCGGCGAGTTCGGCTATCGGGTCTTCCGGCCCGCTGTCGCCTGGCTGGCCAAGCTGCCCCAACCGCGCCAGCAGCCGGCCGGCCAATTCGCGCACCTTGCCGGAACGGTCGGCGGACAGGCCTTTCAGGAAGGGCACGTCATCGGGTCCCAGACCGAAGTGCATGAGTGCGATGAGCGTAAGCCTGATCTCCGCCGGCTCGCTCGATCCCTTGGTCTCGATCAGTTGCCGGGCCACGGCCGGCGCGGCACGGCGCATATCGGCCAGCGCAGTGCGGCGCGCGGCGGGATAGAAATCATCCCAATTCTGCGCCGTCAGTTGCTCACGTCTCGTGTGTTTTTCCCCATCGACACCCGCCTGCCAATCGATCCAGGGTGCATAGACATCCGGGCTGGTCTGATCCGACGCGGCGGGCATCCAGTCCATCGGATGGAGCACGAAGCCGCGACTGGCGACGAGAGCCACCACACGCGACTTGGCTCTCGCGTCGGCGGCGTGTTTCAGCGCTCCCCGCAAAAGCGGCCGCTGCCGCTCAGGCAGCATGGGCAAGGCAAGCTCGGGCAGCGGCGGGCGGCGCTTCAGCGTCTTTGGTGCTGCCGGCCGCAAGGCGATTTCGAGGGCTTGCGCGGCGATCGCCAGCAGCCGACGCTCACGCTCGTCCGGGTTGGCAGTGGCGGCGATGTCCTTCCACGCGGCCGGGGCCAGGTCAAAGCTGGTGCCGCCGGTGATCCAGCAATCGCGCATGGTCGCCAGACCCGTCTGCTCGATCTCGTTCACGACAGATCAAGCCTCCCAAACCCGCTCTGCGCCGCCAGCAAATGAAGGCGGCTGCCGCTCCAGAGCGCGGCCGTTGCCGCGAGGTCCAGCCCAAGCAGCGTCGGGTTGACGGTATCGGCGATCGGCAAGGCGATGCCATGCGGATTGTCAGTGGACTGCCACCAGGCCTCGCCGCGATCGTCCAGCAGGATTCCGCCGGGAGGCAGCATGACGGGACAATCGGTGAGCCAGGGCGCCGTGTCCTGAAGAGCGACATGGGCGGGGAGCGGATCGGCTATGTCAAAGCCGAAATCTGGCCATTCCCTCGGCGAGACATCGCCCTTGCGCTCGACCACCAGCGCCCGCAGCGGCTGGCGCGCCGGATAAAACACCAGCCTTGCATCGAAGCGATCGCCCGGCGTGAAAGCGTTGGATCGACGGCCGGCAGAGGCTGGAAAATAGTCGAGCAGCAGGGCAAATCGCGGGCTGGCGCTGTTCAGATCGAGCAGCCAGGTCGCGTGGCTGACAAGACCGTCGCGGCGCGTCTCGATCTTCTCGCCGAGCACCTCCCAGACGCTTTCCACCTGAATCGCTTCCGGATTGGCCAGAACCTGTTCGCGGCTTTCAGACGTCGATACAAGCCGCTTCAGTTCGGCGTCGTCAGGTGTCGATCGCCAGGCCTTGGCCAGCAATACAAGCTTGCCGAGTTCGCGGATCGCCGCGTCCGGACGCTCTTCGCTGCGCAGCCCCATCAGCCGGGATGGTATCTCGTCGATGCGGCCGGCAAGCGCTGTCGCCTTCATATCGACGAGCCGCGCCGCAATGCGGCGGCAACGATCGCTACTGTTGTCGACAAAGCCGGCAAGGCCAAGCCGCAACTGATCCGATATCCATTGATCGAGCTCGTCCAGTGCGGCCGAGACAGAAGAACGCGTATCCTGGGCGCGCTTGCGCTGTGCGGCCTCGCGGCGTTCGATCGCGGCGGCGTCCTCGACGGCAGCGGTTTCGTCGTCGCGCGAAGCCTCGCCAATGCTCTTGCCTGCCGCGCCGGTGGCCGGTGCAGCCGGCTGCGAGGTGGTCTTCCGGCGACGGCCGAGCCAGTCATTCACCCATTCCGGCGTCGAGCCGGCGGCGGTGAAACTCGCTGGCGTGGTGGCGGCGATCCACATCAGCGCCAATGTGTGCTTGCAGGGAAACTTTCGCGACGGGCAGGTGCATTTGTAGCCGTGGTCGCCGGTGTCGACGACGACGCGATAGGGATTGGAGCCGGAGCCCTGGCATTCTCCCCAGATGAGCGCCAGCTGTTCGTTCTTTTCGAGCCGGGGCCAGTTCGATCGCTTGGTCAACTTGGAAGCGGAGCTCAGCGACGCCTGGTCGGGCGCGAGCGCTTCGATGGTTTTCAAGTCAAATTCCACGCCGCGCCTCTCGTCGCTCGAACGATACGGACTGCCAGTACAGAGGACCGTCTATGACGGATTCTTGTAGCAGCAGCGGCACAGAGATCGATACAGCTGACCGCGATCGTTGCGCCAGCCAACCTACGACTTACTGGAGCGTCCGCAATGGCGACTGGGCGGCGCGGTCATGCGCGATGCCGGCATCGGCCTCGCCCACGCCGAGCGCACGGTCGAGACCGGTCGCCACCACCGAGACCCTGAAGCGGCCTTCCATGCTTTTGTCGAAGATGGCGCCGACGATGATGTCGGCATCCTCATAGACCTCCTCGCGGATGCGGGTGGCAGCTTCATCGACCTCGAACAGGGTCATGTCACGGCCGCCTGAAATCGAGACCAGTACGCCCTTGGCGCCCTTCATCGACACTTCGTCGAGCAGCGGGTTGGCGATCGCGGCTTCCGCCGCCTTCATCGCCCGGCTTTCGCCCGACGCCTCGCCGGTTCCCATCATCGCACGGCCCATGCCGCGCATGACCGATTTGACGTCGGCGAAGTCGAGATTGATCAGGCCTTCCTTGACGATCAGGTCGGTGATGCAGCTGACGCCGGAATAGAGCACCCGGTCGGCAATGACGAAAGCGTCGGCGAAGGTGGTCTTGGCATCGGCGATGCGGAACAGATTCTGGTTCGGGATGACGATCACCGTGTCGGCGGCTTCGCGCAGCCGCTCGATGCCCTCCTCGGCCATCTGCATGCGGCGCCTGCCCTCGAAGGTGAAGGGCTTGGTGACGACGCCCACGGTCAGGATGCCGGCCTTGCGCGCCGCTTGCGCAATGATCGGCGCAGCGCCGGTGCCGGTGCCGCCGCCCATGCCGGCGGTGACGAAACACATATGCGTGCCGGCCAGATGGTCCATGATCTCGTCGAGCGATTCCTCGGCCGCGGCACGGCCGATCTCCGGCAGCGAGCCGGCGCCAAGGCCTTCGGTGACGTGGGCGCCAAGCTGGATCAGCCGCGTCGCCTTCGACATGGTCAGCGCCTGCGCATCGGTGTTGGCGGCGATGAATTCAGTTCCCTGAAGCTCCTCCGTGATCATGTTGTTGATGGCGTTGCCGCCACCGCCGCCGACGCCGATAACGGTGATCTTGGGCCTCATCTCGGAGATTTCCGGCTTCTTGAACTCGGCCATGCCTGCTTCTCCTTCGCCAATTGCGCGCACTTCACGACCCATCCGCAGACTGCCTCTAGGACATTGCAATCGAGCGGCATGACGCGAATCAGTCCGTTCGGATGGGTGCCCCAAAAGGCCAGAGAGCGGCCGGACGTGCAAGTGCGCGCAAGCTCAAGATTTGTGATGAAGGGGCAAACCTTGTGCGACCGGCTATCTGGTCCCGGGCAATCGCCCGCAATCCGGCGGCTTTTCAGGACGCCTTGCGCTCGGGAACTCGGCTGGTGCCCCGTTCCAGACTTGCCGCGCAACGATTGAGGCGTCTATTATGCGCCGATAAATCGTTGGCTTCGGCGTCCCGCCATGCTCGGCCCGATCGGATTGTCCGCGGCTGTTGTCGTCAGGGTAGATTTCAGAACGAATGAAGTAGCGCCTCCGCCAATGGCCGACAGAACACAATTCGGGTTGAGCGCGGTCGATAGCGTGCCCCTGCATGAGAAGGTGTATCTGGAGCTTGTGCGCGCCCTGATGTCCGGCCAGCTCACGCCCGGGCAGAAGCTGACCTCGCGCAAGCTCGCCAAGGAACTCGGCACCAGCGACATGCCGGTGCGCAGCGCCTTCATGCGGCTGCAGGCGCTGCGGGCGCTGAGCCCGATGCCGAACGGCAGCGTCGAGGTGCCTGTCATTTCGGCCGACCGATTCTCGCAATTGACCGCCGTGCGAACGATCCTCGAAGGTTCAGCGACGGAGCTCGCGACAAAACGCATCAACGGCAACAATCTGCGGACAATCCGGCGCCACAGCACCGAATTGACCCTGGCGGCGCGCCAGGGCGATATCGACGATTATCTGAGGAAAAATTACGCCTTCAAATTCTCGATCTACCGCCATTGCGGCAACGAGCAGATGATCTTCCTGATCGAGACCGTGTGGATGCAGGTTGGCCCCTTCCTCAGGAATCTCGCCATGGGCTTCGAGGACGACCTCTCCTCCATCCTCGACATCGACTATCACGAGGAAGTCGTCGCGGCGATCGAGGCCGAGGACGCGCCGCGTGCCCGCGCGGCCATCGTGCGCGACATCGACGAAGGCGCCGCGCATATCCTGCGGCAGGCCAGATTTCCGGAAGCAAGGCCCTAGAAATGCCCCTTGGCTTTCTGCCTCCTTGCCTCTATGTTGCGATCGCAGATCGCGCAATTGGTTTTGAAAATGCCTCCCGACATTCCGGTTAGTGACTTGAAAAAATAAGGAAAAATATCCGGCAACAACCGGTTATGCTTCCCGAAAACTCACAAGCATTTTTTACCAGGAACAGTGCAGCCGATCCGGCTGAGGCACTTTCGAAAACCAGAGGTTTTAAATTGAGCGATGCAATTGCGGACGTCCTGAGCTGGCTTGAAAGCAGAAACGACATCCAGAGCCTGAGGGCGGCGGTGTGCGACCTCAACGGCGTCATGCGGGGAAAACGCATTCCAGTGGAGCAGGCGCGCAAGGCGCTGGAGGGCAAGCTGCGCATGCCCTATTCGCTGATCGGGCTCGACATCTGGGGCGAGGATATCGAAGGTAACACGCTGGTCTTCTCGACCGGCGATGCCGATGGCCTCTGCCAATGGACCGGACGCGGCATCCTGCCGGTGGACTGGACAGCGCATCCAACGGCACTCGTCCCGCTCTGGCTCGCCGACGAAAACGGCGCGCCGTATCTCGGCGATCCCCGGCGGGCGCTGGCCCGTATCCTCGACCGCTACAAGGCGCTTGGCCTGACCCCGGTCGCGGCAACCGAACTCGAATTCTATCTGGTCGATCCGCAATCGGAACGGCCGGTCGGGCCAGTGTCACCGGTCACCGGGCGCCGTCTCGATTCCGACGCGGCGCTGTCGATCGACGAGATCGACGATTTCGAATCCTTTATCCATGACGTCTACGAAGCCTGCCGAGCGCAAGGCATTCCCGTCGACACGGCGATTGCCGAAAACGGCGTCGGCCAGTTCGAGATCAACCTGAACCATGTCGCCGACGCCTTGCGGGCGGCTGACGATGCGGTGTTGTTCAAGCGCACGGTGAAGGGCATTGCCCGTAAGCACGGCTTTGCCGCCTGCTTCATGGCAAAGCCCTATGGCGACCGCGCCGGCAACGGCTTTCACGTCCATTTCAGCCTTATCGACGCCGAAGGGCGCAACGTGTTCGACGACGGCACCGATCAGGGCTCCGAAATCATGCGCCACGCGGTTGGTGGCCTGCTGGCGGCGATGGCCGAGAGCACGCTGGTGTTCGCCCCGCACTTCAACTCCTACCGCAGGCTTCGCCCGCGCTCCTATGCGCCGACCGCGGTCGCCTGGGGTTACGAGAACCGCATGGTCGCGATCCGCATTCCCGGCGGCCCGACCGGGGCGCGCCGCATCGAACATCGCGTGTCGGGAGCGGACGCCAATCCCTATCTGGTGCTTGCGGCCATACTGGGCGCGGCATTGATCGGCATCGAAAGGCAGATGTCGCCGGGCGACCCGACCGGCAGCGACGGACAAGGCGTTGTCCCGGCCAAGCTGCCGCCGGACTGGGCCTCCGCGATCGCCACCTTCGAGAACGGAACGCATGTGGCGGAGATCTTTCCGGCGATCCTGCGCGACTCCTTCGTCGCCTGCAAACGCCAGGAGCTGAACACCTTCGCCCTCAATGTCAGCGACTTCGAGATCGAGACCTATCTCGAAAGCGTTTAGGCTCCACGGACCATCGGCTTTGGTGCGGACGGCCTTGAACCGGCCGTTAGGGCTTGCGGTGCTGTCGTCAATCGGGCATAAACATGATTATTATTGTCATGTATTATACTCGGGGATAGACAGGACTTGACCTTCGTTGCGCGAATGGAAAGCCGGATAGAGGGCTTTTCCGTCATCGGCGACCTGAAATGGCACCTGTGGGACGGCGTGGTTGCCGACCTCTGGGATGTCTCGTGCGGCGACAGGGCCGAGGGCTACTATGTCTCTCCCGATCCCCGGCTGTTTGTCGCGCTCGACGTGGACGGCGACGGCGCCTTCTTCGTCGAAGGCGCCAAGGGCGAACTGTGCCCCCACGACAGGGCCCTCTCCATGGCCTACATTCCGGCCGGCGTGCCGATCCGCGGCCGGGTCGAGGGGCTGCGCCGCATCCGGCACCTCGACCTGCATTTCGACGTAGCGACGCTGACGCGCCGCTTCGGCCGCAGCCTCGACCGCGAAGCCTTGCAGATGTCGCGTTTCCAGTTTCGCGACGACCGCATCGCCATGCTGGCCGGCCTGATCGCCGCCGAATGCGGCAGCGACCAGAAGCTGCATGATCTCTATGGCGAGGGCCTGCTCAATGCCTTGTTCGCCAGCCTTTTCCGGATCGACCCGCCGGATGTCGCCAGGCGTCGGTCACCGCTGTCGCGCCGCACGCTGCGCTTGGTCACCGACTATATCGACGCGCACTGCCTGGACCGGATCCGGCTTGCGGATCTCGCCGCGCTGACCGGGCTCTCCGAGACCGCGATGAGCCATGCCTTCAAGGCGGCGACCGGCATACCGCCGCACCGCTGGCAGATGCAGGCGCGGATCGACAGGGCAAAGGCGATGATGGCGCGTGACGCTGCCTCGCTTGCCGACATTGCCGAGGCGACGGGCTTCTTCGACCAGGCGCATCTGACGCGGGTGTTCAAGGCGGTGGTCGGCGTGACGCCCGGCGCCTGGATGAAGAGCGCCGACCGCCAGTGACATTTCCGCAACATGGCACCGCGATGTCCCTCGTTTGGACAAGAATGGACAAGCCGCTCAGATCCGTCCAATGACCCTCAGATAAGTTGATATAAATGATCAAGTATCTCAACGACAAGCGGGGACTTTCCTAATGAGCAGACTTTACCGGATGAAGGCGTTGCTGGCGGGCGGCGTCGCCGCTGGCGCGATGATCCCGCCGATGGCCGCCTTTGCGCAAACAGCACCTGCCGGCACCGAGCTTGAACCGGTGGTGGTCGAGGGCGAGGCCGGAGGCAGCGCCACCGGTCCGGTCGAAGGTGTCGTTGCCAAGAAGACCACGGCCGGCTCGAAGACCGCGACCGACATCAAGGATATCCCGCAATCGGTCTCGGTGGTCGGCCGGCAGGAGATCGACGATCAGGGCGCGCAGAAGGTGGATGAGGCCCTGCGCTACACCGCCGGCGTCTTTTCCCAGCCCTTCGGCCCGGACAGCGACACCAACTGGCTGTACATCCGCGGCTTCGATGCGACGGCCACCGGCACCTACATGGATGGCTTGCAGCTGTTCAGCTACGGCTTCGGCGGCTTCTATGTCGACAGTTTTGGGCTCGAGCGCATCGAGGCGCTGAAGGGCCCGGCCTCGGTGCTTTATGGCGGCAGCAACCCCGGCGGGCTGGTCAACTATGTCAGCAAGCGGCCGGAGTTCGAACGGAAACGCACTGTCGAAACCGGCGTCAACGATGCCGGCAATGTCTATCTCGGCTTCGACATCGGCGACGTGGCCAACAAGGGCACGGTCAGCTACCGCATCAATGGCAAGGTCGCCGGCGGCGACACTTACAGCGATTTGCAGAACGGTTGGCGCGGCTTCATCTCGCCCAGCATCAGCTGGAAGCCGGATGAAGCAACCACGCTGACCATCCTGGCCAATTACAGCCACATCGACGAGAACCACAATGGCGGCAGCTTCCTGCCTTACGCAGGCACGGTGACGGACCATATAGTCGGCGGCGTGAACTACGGCCGCATCAACCCCGATGCGAATTTCACCGAACCGAGCATCGATCTCTACAAGCGTGAACAGGGCTCGATCGGTTATGAGTTCGAACACGCTTTCGACAATGACTGGACCGTGCGTTCCAACGCCCGCTTCACCGCGCCGATATCGATGAAGTCAGTGTCTATCCGAACGACTGGTCGCTCACCAATGGGCCTACCGACCTGGCGCGAATCAATTTCGACCACGACACCACGGCAAAGACCTTCCTGCTCGACAACCAGATCGAAGGCAAGGTGACGACCGGTCCAGTCGAGCATACGATCCTCGCCGGTCTGGATTTCAAGTACTACAACGTCGATCAGGTACAGTCCTCTGGTCTCTACGATCCCAACTACGACAATCCTATTGATCCCTTCCATCCGGTATACGGATCGCCGCTGACGCCCCGCGTCAGCTACCTCAACCAGAACCTGACGCAGCAGCAGCTTGGCTTCTATGCGCAGGACCAGCTGCGCTTCGGCGATGGCTGGCTCGTGGCGCTGAATGGCCGCTACGACCGTGGCTGGCTCGACGCCGATAATCGTCCGACCTTCTACTCGGCGAGCTCCAGCATGCAGAGCCAAACCGTCGGTGACTTCTCCGGCCGCGCCGGCCTCGCCTATGAGTTCGCCAACGGCGTAATCCCCTATGCCAGCATCGCAAGCTTCTTCAATCCGATCATCGGCACCGACGCGATGGGCAATCTGTTCAACCCGAAGAGGGTACGCAATATGAAGTCGGCGTGAAGTATGTGCCGACCTTTGTCGATGGCCTGTTCACCGTGTCGCTGTTTGACCTGACGCGTCACAACGTGCCGTCGAATGTCACCCTGTTCACGCAGATGCAGACCGGCGAAATGCGCTCGCGCGGCGTGGAACTGGGAGGCAAGGTAAACATTACCGATGATTTCCGGGTGACGGGCGCCTTCACCGCTTACGATATCGACATCACCAAGGACGCCAACTCGGCGCTCATCGGCAACACGCCCTTGATCGTTCCGGAAGTGATGGCCTCGGCCTCCGCCGACTACACATTCCGTGGTGACTGGTATGACGGTATCTCGATTGGCGGCGGTCTGCGCTATATCGGCTCTTCATGGGCCGACAACGCGAACACGGCGATGGTGCCGGCCGTGACACTGGCCGACCTGAAACTCGGCTACGAGAAGGAGAATTGGGGCGTCGATCTCAACGTCACCAATCTGTTCAACAAGACCTATGTCGCTAGCTGCCAGACGACGCTGACCTGCTCCTACGGCGAAGGCCGCTCGTTCAAGCTGAAAGTGCACACGACCTGGTAGCGCTTTGCCGACACGCCAGCGATGACCCATCCGACCAGCAGACGGCAGGTGCGCTGGCGGCGGCCGCCGCGTTGCCGCCGCCGAGTGGCTATAAAGGTCCACCGGCTTCAGGCTGTGGATGGAATTCTACAATGATCTGACGTGGACCTTGCCCCTCAGCCGAATCCATCCGACACCTCATCCGACAGTGGAATCTTTTCACTTCGGCCGGGCAGTCAGCGTCTCGCCAATGGAGTTCGACCATGGAACCAATCTGGGCCGTCGGCCTGATGACCGGCACCGTGCTTGACGGCAATATCGACGTTGCGCTGATCAAGACCGATGGCGAGCGCATCGACGATTTCGGCACCTACCGGCTGATGCCTTACCCCCCGTCGATCCGCTCCCTGCTGGAGGAGACGCTGACGGAGGCCCGGGCTTGGAATTTTGCCGGACCGGAACCGGCAATCTTCCGCAAGGCCGAGGAGGCGTTGACGCGTGCCCAGTCGGCGGCAGTGAAGGAGTTGGTCGAGGGCTACGGCATGACGATGGCCGATATCGGCGTCGTCGGCTTTCACGGCCAGACGGTGCTGCATCGCGCGCCGCAGGTCGGACGACTCGGCCAGACCCGACAGCTCGGCGACGGCGAGCTGATGCACAGCATATTGGGCACCAAGGTCGCCTATGACTTCCGCTCGGCCGACATGCGCGCCGGCGGGCAAGGCGCGCCCCTGGCCGCCGCCTATCACACCGCGCTGATGCGCAGCGCCGGAGCCAGCGGCGAGGTGGCCGTGCTCAATCTCGGCGGCGTCGCCAACATCACCTGGTGGGATGGCGCCGACAATGTCGTCGCCTTCGACACCGGCCCCGCCAACGCGCCGCTCAACGATTTCATCAAGTCCAAGGGGCTCGGCGAAATGGACCGCGACGGCGCGCTTGGCCGTGCGGGAACGGTCGACGAGGCCCGGCTCGCCAAGCTGTTGCGGCATCCTTATCTCAGCAAGCCCTACCCCAAGTCGCTGGACCGCTTCGACTTCGGCGCCGCCATGGCCGATGGCCTCAACGCCGAGGATGGTGCAGCCCTGCTCACCGCCTTCACCGCCGGCGCCGTCGGCAAGGCGCTCGACCTCTTGCCGAGCCGGCCGAAGAAGCTGGTGGTCAGCGGGGGCGGCCGCCACAATCCGACGATGATGGCCATGCTGGCCAGCCGCGCCGGTGTCGAGGTGGTGCAGGCCGAAAGCCTCGGCTGGAGTGGGGACGCGGTTGAGGCCGAGTGCTTTGCCTTCCTCGCGGTGCGCGTGCTGCGCGGCCTGCCGATCAGTTTTCCAAGCACCACCGGCGCGCCGCAGCCGATGCGCGGTGGAAAGCTCGCCGGTTAAGCCAGATTCTTCTGCAGGAAGATGCGGCTGCGACCGACCGGGAAATCGGCCAGCGTGCCGAAGGGCCGATAGCCCTGGCGCTGGTAGACCTTGTCGGCGTTTGGATTGAAGGTGTCGATCCAGGCATTGTTGCAGCCACGCGCGACGGCTTCCTGCTCGGCTGCGTCCAGCATCCGGCCGGCCATGTGCTGACCGCGCAGCCTTTCATCGACCCACAGCCATTGCACGTAGAGCCAGCCCCAGGCGGTGTAGCCCGAAATGCCGGCGACGACCGCACCGTCCTCGTCGCGCACGAACACGGCCAGGGCCTTTCTCTCGGAAGCGCCGACATCGCCGTCGTTGAACGCCGTCAGCCGTTCGCTGAGAAAGGCGAGGTCTTCCGGCAAGGGGTTTGCCGTCGTTTCGAGTGTCGTGTTCATGGCTCTTTCCGGAATGCTCGGCTGGATGGGATGAAGGGGTTATGAAGCGTGAGGCCCGCGCAATCTATGTCTGCTCTCGAACAGGCTGCGGATCGCCGCCATTGCGGAATTCGGATGCGGCAATGCCGTAACGCTTGAGCTTGTCGTAAAAGGTCTTGCGCGGCACGCCGAGCGCGTCGATGGCGCCGCGCACGTCGCCGCCATGGTCACGCAGCGCGTCGCGGATGAGCTGTGCCTCGTAATGGCCCACGCGTTCGGGCAGCGAGGCGGCAGGCTGCACCGATTGCAAGGGAACCGCCCTCGTCTCGTCGTCAGGCCCAAGGCCAAGCGCGACGCGATCGGCAAAATGCGCGAGCTCGCGCACATTGCCCGGCCAGGCATGCGACTGGAGATGATCGCTGACCGCGGCGTTCACCTTGGCGACAGGCCGGCCGAACCGTTCTGCCGCCTTGCCGAGGAAATGGCCGAACAGCATCGGGATATCGCCGCGCCGCTCACGCAAAGGCGGGATGCGCAGCGTCACCACGTTGAGGCGGAAATACAGATCCTCGCGAAAATCGCCGCGCTGGTCGGGCAGGCCGAGATCGACCTTCGTCGCCGCCACGACCCTCAAATCGATGCGCCGGATCTCGTTCGAGCCAAGCGGTGTAAGGCTGCGCGTCTCCAGCACGCGCAACAGCTTGACCTGCAGGGCCGGCGGCATGGATTCGATCTCGTCGAGGAACAGCGTGCCGCCGCTGGAATGCTCGACGCGGCCGATCCGCCGCCGCTGCGCGCCGGTGAAGGCGCCGGCCTCGTGGCCGAACAGCTCGCTTTCGATGACAGTCTCCGGCAGCGCGCCGCAATTCAGCGCCACGAAGGGTTTGGCGCGGCGCCGGCCCCAGCGGTGCAGCAGGTCGGCCACCACTTCCTTGCCGGTTCCGGTCTCTCCTTCGACCAGCACGTCGACATCCATGTCGGCGATCTGGCGCAAGGTTTCGCGCAGCCGGTGGATGGCAGGCGCCTCGCCGATCAGCGGCAAGCCGTCGGCGGCCAGAGCGGCTGCTTCGCGCAGCCGCCGGTTTTCCATCACCAGCCGCCGCTTTTCGCTGGCCCGTTTCAGCGCCTCGACAAGGCGGTCGCCGGCATAGGGTTTTGGAATGAAATCGTAGACCCCGTCCTTGAGCGCGGCGACGGCAAGATCGACGTCGCCATGCCCGGTGACCAGGATCACGGGTATGTCAACGTCGATCGCCTTGATGCGGCCGAACAGTTGCAGGCCGTTCATGCCCGGCATGCGGATGTCGCTGACGACCACACCGTCGAAATCCCTGTCGACGACGGCAAGCGCTGCCTCGGCGGCATCGCGCGCGACCACCGTGAAGCCGGCAAGTTCGAGCAATTGCGTGGTGGCGTGCAGCAGGTCGGCATCGTCGTCGACGAGCGCCACAAGCCCTGATCCCTGCGTCATTCAATTCGCCTCAAATCGATGGTGAAGGATGCGCCTTTGGCGCTGTCGGGATCGAGCCGGAGCGTGCCGCCCAATTCCTGGGCGATCTCCTGCGAGATCACCAGTCCGAGGCCGAGCCCCTTCTCCTTGGTGGTCTGGAACGGCATGAACAGATTGCCGGCCGCTTCCGCGCCAAGGCCAGGGCCATTGTCACGCACCGAGATCAACACCCGGTCGTCGCGCTCGGCGAGTTCGATCTCGATGCGGGGATCGGATTGGTCCTTCATGGCGTCGAGCGCGTTCTGCAGCAGGTTGACGAGGATCTGCTCCAGCCGGATGCGGCTCGCCATGACCATCGGCGAGGCGCTGCCGCGCGGCTTGACGATGGTGACGCCGGAATCACGGATGCGGCCGGAGAGCAGCGACAGTGCGCCGTCGATCGCCTCGCGCACCGGCAAAGGCGAGGCCGCAACGCCTGGCCGGCGGGCGAAGGTGCGCAAGGTGCTGGTGATGGCGCCGATGCGTTCGGTCATCGAGACGATCGAGGTCAGATTGCCGCTTGCCGGTTCGGTCTTGCCGGTTTCGAGAAAGCGTCCGGCATTCTCGGCATAGGTGCGGATGGCGGCGACCGGCTGGTTGATCTCATGGGCCACGCCGGCGGCGATCTGGCCGAGGATGGAAAGCCGGTTGGCCTGGGCGAGATCGTCGCGCAGCCGACGGACCTTGGCTTCGGCGCTCTCACGTTCGGCGATTTCGCCGGCAAGTGCGGTGTTGGATCGGGTCAGTTCCGCCGTTCGCGTCGATACCCGGCTTTCCAGTTCGGCGTTCATGCGCGCCAGCGCTTCCTGCCGCAGCCGGCGTGTGCGGCGGCGCCTTGTCAGCACATAGGCGAGCAAGCCCGTCAGCAGCAGCCCGAGCAGCGTGGTCAGCCGTGCCGTGTTGGCGGCTGACGACAGAGCGGCGTCGGCAGGCGTCAGCAGCCAGAGACGCCAGCCGGGGACCGCACCAGGCAGGTCCTGCACCACCTCGACGAACTGGCGCGGCTTACCCGAGCTGTCGATCGTGGCCAAGCCATCGCCGGCGCTGCGTCGGGTCGGCAAGGGTTCGAAGGCGGCGTCCGTCAATTGCAGCTGCTCATGGGCGGCGGCGGCATCTTGGGCCGAGAGTGGCGCCAGCGCGTGAAAGCGCCATTCAGGCTGGCTGGTGGCCAGCACAACACCGCGTTCGTCGGTGACGAAAACGAGAAAGCCGCTGGAGCGCCAATTGGTTTCGACACCGTCGAGTTCGACCTTCAGCACCGCGACGCCCAGCGGCTTGCCGTTATCGTCGACGCGGCTCGAAAGATAGAGGCCCGGCCGGCCGCTGATCGTGCCGAGGCCATACTGGCTGGCGGAACCCTTCGCCATGGCCTCGTTGAAATAGTGGCGAAAATTATAGTCGATGCCGACAAAGCTCGTCGGCTCGCCGGCATTGCTGGCCGATATCGCGATGCCCGCAGTGTCGATGACATAGATGGCGGATGCCGAGGCGTCGCCGGCGATCGCCTTGAGCTTGTCGTTGAGGGCCGCTTCCTGCATCTTGCCGGCCCGGCGCAGCGCCCCGCGCACGGCATCGTCGCGGGCCAGCACCAAGGGAACCAGGCGCTGCTTTTCGATCTCGCCGGTCAGCGTTCCCGCCGCCAGCGGCAAAGCGGCGAGCGCCGTGTCGCGCAGATTATCGGCCGCCTGGCCGGCAGCGATGCGCCCGGCAATGGCGATCGCGCCGGCCAGGATCGCAAGCGCGATGACGACGACAAGCCAACGGCCGTCGCGCAGCCGGCCTACCGCCTCACGCAGCAGTTCGCGACCGGCAAACCCTGCGGGACCGCTATCGGTGCTTGCTTGCGGCGTCTGCCTCTCCCTTTGCTAGCGGCTTAGCGGTCACTCTAATGCGAAATTCCGCCCAAGCAAACTTTCCGCGTGCGGAAATCCGCACAAACCTCGACCAAAGGCCGCTGAAGAATGCCCGGAATCCCGGGATTCCGGTCTTTCCTCGATCTGGCACAGCGCTTGCAAAACTCCTTCCAGCGGCGGGCGACCGGAACGCCGCGATGGGAGAAGTCACGCAGGGCGGGTTCCGTCCATCCGGCAAGGGAGAGATCGATGCACATCGCAGACCAATCAGGCGCGCCAGCCGCGCAGCGCAAGCCCCTCTATGCCCAACTCTATGTGCAGGTGCTGGTGGCGATCACCATCGGCATCCTGCTCGGCCATTACTATCCGTCTGTCGGCGAGAGCATGAAGCCGCTCGGCGACGCCTTCATCAAGCTGGTCAAAATGATCATTGCGCCGGTGATCTTCCTGACGGTCGCGACCGGCATCGCCGGCATGAGCGACCTGCAGAAGGTCGGCCGAGTCGCCGGCAAGGCGATGCTCTACTTTCTCACCTTCTCGACGCTGGCGCTCATCATCGGCCTCATCGTCGCCAATGTCGTGCAGCCCGGCGCCGGCTTCAACATCGACCCGGCGACGCTCGATGCCTCGACCGTCAACACCTATGCCGCGAAGGCGCATGACCAGTCGGTCACCGGCTTCCTCATGAACATCATCCCCGGCACGATCGTCGGCGCCTTCGCCGATGGCGACATCCTGCAGGTGCTCTTCTTCTCGGTGCTGTTCGGCATCGCGCTGGCGCTGGTCGGCGACAGGGGCGCACCGGTGCTCAACTTCCTGCAGGCGCTGATGGCGCCGATGTTCAAGCTGGTCAGCGTGCTGATGAAGGCAGCCCCCATCGGCGCTTTCGGCGCCATGGCCTTCACCATCGGCAAGTACGGCATCGGCTCGGTCATCAACCTCGCCATGCTGGTCGGCACCTTCTACGCCACGTCATTTCTGTTCGTGTTCGTCGTGCTGGGTGCCGTCTGCCGCTACAACGGCTTCTCCATCCTGTCGCTGCTGCGCTACATCAAGGAAGAGCTGCTTTTGGTGCTGGGCACCTCCTCGTCGGAAGCCGCCCTGCCGTCGCTGATGGAAAAGATGGAAAAGGCCGGCGCCAAGCGTTCGGTGGTCGGCCTGGTCATTCCGACCGGCTATTCCTTCAACCTCGACGGCACCAACATCTACATGACGCTGGCGGCGCTGTTCATCGCCCAGGCGACCAACATCCATCTGTCGATCGGCGACCAGATCCTGCTGCTGCTGGTGGCGATGCTCTCGTCCAAGGGCGCCGCGGGCATCACCGGAGCCGGCTTCATCACGCTCGCCGCGACGCTTTCGGTCGTGCCCTCGGTGCCGGTCGCCGGCATGGCGCTGATCCTCGGTGTCGACCGCTTCATGTCGGAGTGCCGGGCGCTGACCAACTTCATCGGCAACGCCGTCGCCACGCTGGTGGTCGCGCGCTGGGAAGGCGAGCTCGACGAGGCCAAGCTGGCGAGAGCCCTGGCAGGAACGGCCCACGACAGCCTGCCGGCGGATGTCGTTCCCGCCGAGTAATCCGCGCGGTCGCATGGCAATGCAAATGGCCGGAGGCAGCGATGCCTCCGGCCACTTTTTTACCTTGACGTGTCAGCCGTTGAAATCCCTCCGTGCTTCCGGGAACGTGCTTGGACCCACAGGCATGCGAGCCGCCAAGCTGCCATCGTCGAACAGGACAAGGCTGGCGGCGCCGACCAGCCCGGCATGGCGGCCGAGCTGGGCCTGGACCACCGGCACATCTCGATAGGCGCGCATGGCGCGTTGCCGGATGGTCGCCTCGATGACCGGATGCATCAGGTCGAGGCCATTGGCGATGCCGCCGCCGACGACCAGCACGTCGGGCGAATAGAGATGCAGCAGATTGGTGAAGCCGACGCCCAGCCAGCGCGCCTCCTCCTCGAGCAGGGCCAGAGCGAGGTCGTCCTGCAGCCGCGCGGCCTCGACCACGTGGCGCCCCGTGACCTCGCCATTGGCCGAGAGGCGGCGCAGTGTCGAGCCGTCGAAGGCTGACGTGGCGGCATTGGCGCGGCGGCCAAGTGCCGTGCCCGAGGCGATGGCCTCGAAACAGCCGACGACGCCGCAGACGCAGCGCTCGCCCTCATTGGTGATGGTCATATGGCCGATCTCGGCGGCCAGCCCACGGCGGCCATGCAGGATGCGTCCGTCGGCAACGACTCCTCCGCCAATGCCGGTGGAAACCGTGACGAAGACCAGCGAGCGGGCGCCATGGCCGGCGCCGAAGCGCCATTCGCCAAGGGCAGCCGCGTTGGCGTCGTTTTCCAGCCGCACCGGCAGGCCGAGCCGCCGTTCGAGGATGTCGGCCAGCGGCACATCCTGCCAGCCGGCAAGCGTCGGCGGCCCGACGGCGATGCCGGCCAGCGGATCGAGCGGCCCCGGCGCGCCGACACCGACGCCGACAATGGCAAGCCCCGGCGCTTCGGCATGAACGGTCGCGGCCAAAGCCTCGATCTGGCCGATCACCACGTCGGGCCCGGCCTGCGCCTGTGTCGGCACCGCGGCGAAGGCCAGGATCTTGCCGTCACGGTCGACCAGCGCGGCACGAAGCTCGGTGCCGCCAAGATCGATCGCAAGGGCGACTTCAGTGGTCATGCGGCAACCTTCAGCCCATGCAGCCAGCCGATGCGACCGGCGAGATCCTTGTCGCCAAAGGCGAGCGAACCGAGAACAACGGTTTCGGCGCCGGCGGCACGCAGCAACGGCACGGTCTCGTGGCGGATGCCGCCATCGGCTGCAAGCACGACGGCGTCCTCGCGACCGGCCTTTCTCAGGATCGCACGGGTGGCGCCCAGCCTGTCGCAGGCCTTCACCGACAGGCTCCGGCCCTTGACCCCGATCGCGGTTCCAAGAAGCGTGACGAAGGCGACCTCGGAAACGAAAGGTGTCACCGCCTCGACGGGCGTCTCCAACCTGAGCACGATTCCGGCCTCGGCGCCGAGTTCACGAGCCAGCCGCACGGCGCGCAATCCCGCTTCCCCGTTTTCGGCATGGATGCTGATCATGTCGGCGCCGGCCTCGATGAACTGGCGCGTCTGCGCCTCGACGATTCCAGCATCGACCATCAGGTGGACATGGATGGGTTTGGCCGTCAGCCCGGCTATGCGGGCGACGAGATCGGGGAAGAACAGGAAGGACGGCGCGAAATGGCCATCCGCGACATCGATGTGATGCAGATCGACATGAGGTTCGATACGCCTCAAATCGCTCTCAAAATTGGCGAGATTGGCCGACCAGAGCGAAAATTCGGCGATCAAGCGATCGCGCGGCAATGCGGCGATGGCGGCGGGGCCTGACAGGGGCTTTGAAGTCATGATTGTTCCTGATTGTTGAAATGTCTGTCGAGAAAGCCGCCGATGGCGGCGCGGATTTCGGCGAAATGACGATCCTTGTCTGAGGCTTTCGGCATCACCTCGGCGAAGGCGGCGTCGGGGATGGTCTCGGCCAGGTCGCGCGCGGTCGCCAGGGGATGGACGAGATCGATGCCGCTGCCGATGACCAGCGTGGGTATTGCGAGGCGGGCAGCTTCCGCCCGCGTCACGCCGGGTCCGTCGGCTGCGATCGCCTGCATCACCTCGGCGAAGACGGTGGCGTTTTCACGCGCGAAGAAACCGAGCAGCGAGGCGAGATTGTCCGGCGCTTCGCTGCGAAAGCGGGCTGATGTCGCGGACGAAGCGAAGGCGTCGCGCGCCGCAGCCAGCGGAAGCCGGCGGATGAGTTCGGCCACTTCGACATAGGGGCGCATGTTCTGCGGCGCTGCATCGAAGGCCCAGGCAGGGCGCACCAGCACCAAACCATGCACACGGTCCGGGTGGCGAGCCGCGAGGTGCAGCGCGATCGCCGCGCCCATGGAAATGCCGCCGGCAACGAAGCGGTCGAGGCCGGCCGCATCGGCGGCGGCCAGCACGTCGTCGGCGAACATCGCAATCGAAAACGGACGCTTGCTGCCGGCACCGGAACCGCCCTGCGCGCGGCATTCCACCGTCAGCCGGCGGTATGACGCGCTGTCTGGAAAATTCTGCGCCACCTGGGCGGCATCGCCGCCGAGACCATGCTGGAAGATAACGGGAACCCTGCCCTGACCGGTGTCGAAGACACGAAGGGCGGCATCATCGCGCAGCAGGATCGTTGGCCCCGCACTCATCGGAGCAGCCCTCGCAGGAAGGCGGCAACGCCCGGAGCTTCATCGGCGGACAGCCCGTGGGTGACGAGTGCCCCATCGAAGCCTACCGCCTTTAGCCGCGCGACGAAATCAGGGAAGTCCACGATGCCTTGCCCTGATGTGGCGAAGCGGCCGTCACCATGGCGGTCCTTGGCATGCGCCATGGCGATGTGGCCGGCGGCTTCGTCGATCGCAGCGGCGACGATCGCACGCGCCTCGTCCGGCGTCGCGTGCTCGAAAAGGTTCGCCGGATCCAGCACGATCTTGAGACGCTTAGAACCCATGTCGTCTATCAGGCGTGTCGCGTCGCTTGCCGAAGTGACGATATTGGCTTGTTCGGGCTCGATACCGAGATCGACGCCGGCCTCCTCGGCCAGCGCCAGCGCCTTCTCCATCTCAACGGCCATGTCTGACCAGGCGGCCGGGGTCGTGTTGTCGGGATGAAATGCCCATTGATCGGCGGCATTGCGCGAGCCGGTGCAGAGCGTGACCAGCGGGATGCCGAGGGCTGCCGCCATCTCGATGACGACGGCGAGACGGCGAAGACCGTAATCGCGCACCGCCTTGTCGGGATGCGCCATGTTGTAGGTGCCCGACAGAGCAGCGAGCGAAACACCAGACGATCGCGCGGCGGCACGGATGTCTAGAATGGCTGTATCTGGCACGGCATCCGGCATCGACGGCAGGCCGGCGCAGGCGGGATTGAACTGCGTCGTCTCATAGCCGGCCTGTTTCACCGCAGCCAGCACCGCGGCCGGTTCGGTGCCCGAAAAAGTCTTGGCGAAGATGCCCAGACGCATCAGACCGCACCCGAAACCGAGGTTAGCTCAACACGCTCACCGGTCTCGACGGAGCGGGCAATCGCGACCATGGCGCGGATCGACGCGATGCCGTCCTCGACATTGGCGCCGCGCATCGGCGTGCCGTTCAGCACCGTGTCGGCAAGGCCTTCCAACTGGCGGCGGAAGAAATGGCCGTCGGCCCCGAGCGGTTTGCGCGAGGTCGCGTCCTTCTCGTGGAAGATGTCGACTTCGCTGGCACGGAAATACCATGGGTTGAAGGTTTTTGCGATGACCGAACCGTTCTCGCCATAGAGCTGGAAGCCTTCGTGCCAGTCCATGCGCACAGCGACGGTCAGATCGAGATGGCCGAGCGCGCCGCTGGCGAACTCGGTCTCGACGAACCAGCAATAGGCGCCGAAGCGTTCGTTGAGGCGCGCGCGAACCGCTGTGATGTCTCCGCACAGGAAACGCGCCGTGTCGACGAGATGCGAGCCGTGCGCCAGCATGAAATACTGCCGCAGGTCTGCTTTTGGATTGCCCGAAGGCTTTCTCGCCAGCTTGCTGGTGACGGGCAGCGGCTGGATGGCGTCGGTGTTGGTGTAACGGTGCGTGGAATCGCAATACCAGGCCTTCAGCGCCAGCACCTCGCCTATCTCGTCGCGGACGAAATCGCGGGCGGCTTCCAGCGCCGGATCGAAGCGCTTCATGTGGCCGACCTGCAGCACCTTGCCGGAGCGTTTCACCGCCGCGGCCAGCGCCTCGCCTTCCTCGACAGAGGTGCCGATCGGCTTTTCGCAGAGAACATGCTTGCCGGCGTCGAGCGCCTTGATCGACATCGGCACATGATAGGCATCCGAGGTGGCGACGATCACCGCTTCCAGCTCAGGATCGGCGAGCATGGCGTCGTAGTCGGCATACATCTTTTGCGGTTCGTAGGTGGCGCCCATGCGGGCGAGCAGATCGGGCGCTGCATCGCAGATGGCGTAGAGATCGGCATTGGCGGCCTTGGTGCAGGATTGCAGATGCGCGAACTGCGCGATGGGGCCGCAGCCGAGCACGCCGACCCTGAGGCGTCTGTCTTGTTTCTTGATCATCGTCTCGTTCTTCAGGCGCCGTAGCTGCGCATTGTCTGGCGGTTGGTCTTGACCGCGCCAGCGGGATCGGCGGCGGCCGTGTCGGATTCCTCTTCAAGCACCAGCCAGCCGTTGAAGTGTGGCGCAGTGCTTGCGATCTCGATAACCGCCGGCGTGTCGCAGACGCCTTGGCCGAGCATCGCCCAAGTGCCTTTGGCATCGACATCCTTCAAATGGATGTAGCGGATGCGGTTGCGATAAGTGCGCAGCGTGTCGGGCATGTCCTTATGGCCGCGCAAGATGTGGCCGGTATCCGGCACCCAACCGACCAGATCGGGGTCGAGCAAGGCAAAGATCTTGTCGTAATCAGCGCGGTCGAACAGCAGCGTGTTGTGGTGCGAGCTCGGGTGCACCGCCACCTGGACGCCGGCCTTGCGACCAAGCTCGCCGGCCTTGTTGTAAACCTCGGCGGCGATGGCGAACTTGTCGTCGCGCGGCCCGTCGGACACCACGGTCGCCGAGCCCATCGACACCAGCGCGCCGGGAAAGGTGGAAGCGAAATCGATCCAGCGCTTCGCCGCCTCGAGGTCGGCGCCGATCTCCTCCTTGAGCGTAAAACCGCTGTCCGAGCCGAAGGCGAAGGAAACGAGCGTCAGTCCGGACGACTTCAGCGCGGCGGCGAACTCCGACGGCCGGTCGGCGTAGCGGCCGATCATGGTGTCGGTGATCTCGATGCCGGAATAGCCGCCATCGGCGATGGCCTTCAACAGATCGTCGGGGCCGCCGGTAAAACGGTCGCCGAGCATTTCCCAGGTAAAGGTCTGGCAGCCGACTTTGAGGTCTTTCACGTTCATCCTTTCAATCCTTGATACCGCTTATTGCTTGATGCCACTCTGCGTCGCCGTGGAAGGACATCCTATTTGACCGAGCCCGCGGTCATGCCGGCGAGGAAGTACCTCTGGGCAACGAGGTAGATGATCAAGAGCGGTAGCGAGCCGAGCACGCTCATCGCCATCATCTGGTTCCATTCGAAGGCGTGCTGCCCCATCAACAGCTGGATGCCGATCGGGACGGTGCGCATCGAAGTCGACTTCGTCAGCGTGAGCGCAAAGAGAAATTCGTTCCAGCACAGAAGGAAGGTGTAGACCGACGTCGCCACGATACCAGGCAATGAAATCGGGACGACCACCCGCCAAAGCGCTGTCCAACTGGTGCCGCCATCGACAGCCACGGCTTCATCGAGATCGCGGGGCAAGGTGTTCAGATATCCCGTCATCAGCAGGATCGCGTAGGGCAGCGTAAACACCAGGTAGGTCAGGATCAGTGCGACGTAGGTATCGAAGATACCGTATGAGACGACAAGCCCGAAGAAGGGGATCAAAAGTGTGATCGGCGGAATCGTCTGCGTGCTGATGATGAGTGTGTTCAGGCTGCCCTTGCCGCGGAAGTTGAAGCGGCTGAACCCGTAGGCGGCCAGCAAGGCGATCAGTACCGTCAGCACTGTCACCGTTCCCGCCACGAAATAGCTGTTGAAGAAGAAGCGCAGCTTTACCGGGTCGCCAAGGATGGCTGCGTAAGCTTCCAGCGTGAAGGCCTTGGGCAGGATGGTTGGCGGCAGGGCAAAGATTTCGGTATTCGATTTGAACGAACTGCTCAGCATCCAGTAGATCGGGAATGCCGCGAAAAAGAGCCCCGCTGCAAGCGCTACGTGGAGCGCGACGGTGATCAGCCTGTCTTTCGACGTATGCCTTTTCCTCATGGTGACTACCGAGCCTTTTGATAGCGGATGTAGAACAGCGTCAGGCCGAGAGAGATCAACAAGATGACCACGGCACTCGCCGAAGCCTGCGACAGGTTGTAGCTCGAAAACGCCAGCTTGTAGGTGTAGGTGCTGAGAACCTCGGTCGAGTAGATCGGGCCACCGCCCGTCGTTATCCAGATCAATGGGAAGACCTGCATGGTCCAGATGAAGTCGAGCAGCGAGATGCTGATGATGATCGGCATCAGCTGTGGAATGGTGATGAAGATCAGCTTCTGGTAGGCTTTCGCCCCGTCGATATCGGCGGCCTCGTAGAAATCCTTGGGAATGCCCTGCAAACCCGCGAGCAGGCTGACCATGAAGAGCGGATAGCCCGCCCAGATATTGGCGAAGGTAACGGCGTGCAGCGCGGTCTCAGGCGAGGAAAACCATTCAACCTTGGAACCGATGATGCCCAATTGCAGGAGAATGCTGTTCACGACGCCGTTCGGCTCGAGCAGCAAGCGCCAGATCACCGCGATGATCACCGCGGTGAACAGCCAGGGCAGGATGTAGAGCACGCGCAGAATATTGCGCAGCATCGGATTGATGCGGTCGCTGTTCAGCATGAGCGCGAAGATCATGCCGATGGTCATGTGGAAAATGACACTCATGCAAGTGAAGTAGAGCGTGTGCCACAGCGAAGCCCAGAACACCGGATCGTTGAAGATCGCCTGGTAGTGTTTCAGCCCGGCAAAGGACGGGTCGCGACGCAGCACCGCGCTGTTCTGGAACGAGTAGGCAATCACCGTCACCATCGGCAGCAGCATCAGAAGGCCGATGATGAGCAGCGAGGGCGACAGATAGAGGTAGGGTGCGACCGCTCGTTTCAGCTTGTGGTGGGAGCGCTTTTGCCGGGTCATGTGCCAACCTTGGGATACGCCTTCAAGAGAAGGTAAGCTTCAAAAACAGGTCCATCTCAAATTGCCGATCCGTTGTTGCCGGGTGGCCTGCCCGAAGTCAGGCCACCCGGTCGAATAAACGGGAAACAGGCCGATCAGAATTTCGCCATCCAGCCCTTCTGAGCGGCGGCGGCGGCTTGTTCCGGAGACTGCTCGCCGGCGAGCATCTTCTGGGCTTGCACGTCGAACTGGGTCATCAGGTCTTCAGCCACCGGCAGGCCGGTGAACTCATTGGCGAGATAGCCGGTCTTGAAGATTTCAAAAGCCTTGGCGAAAGCCTTGTCAGAGGTCACGAAATCGGGCTTGGCATTGACGTTTCCCGGGAAGGCGTTTGCAAGCGACACGAGCTTGGCGTTCACCTTTTCACTCATCAGATATTGGACGAGTTTCCAGGCCTCTTCCTGATGTTTCGAGGCAGCAGAAATGCCGATGCCCCAGGATGCATAGGGAAGGCCGCGCTTGCCGGTATAGTTGTCCACGACCGGGACCGGGATGAGGTCGAAGTTCAGCTTGGGATTGCGCTTGCGGATGAGGTTCACATGCGCGAGCGAGTCGATCATCATCCCGACGCGATCGTTGACGAATTCCTCGACCTTTTCCTGTTCGGTCTTGGTGGCGATGCCGGGCGAGATGGTGCCGGCGTCGTTCAGTGATTTGACGAAGGTGAGCATATCCACCACCGGTTTGCCCTCAAGGTCCGGCTTGCCGTTCGCCATCATCGACTGGCCCGAAGCCCAAACCCACGACATCATGTCGTTCTGGACGCCGGATGGCGTTTGCAGCGACAGCGGCAGCACCCAGCCATACTGGTTCTTGTCGGCGTGGGTCATCTTCTTGGCGGCTTCGAGAAACTCCGCACGGGTCGACGGCAGCTTGGTCACGCCTGCCTGGGCGGCGAGGTCCAGATTGACGAAGACAGGATAGACGAAGGAAGCCACGGGAAACATCACCGCCTTGCCGTCCACCTTGATGATATCCGCGACTTGGGCTTTGTCGAACTTGCTCGCATCCATCATCGGGTTCATGTCGGCCAGCGCACCCTGCGCGTTCAGATTGTTCACCCAGGCGCCGTCGAGACCGACGACGTCGCTGAGCGTTCCGGTTGCAGCACCAACCGAGATCTGGTCTCGCGTGGTCGCATAGGGACCGCTGACCAGCGTCACCTTGATGCCGGGATTCGCGGCCTCGAAATCGTCCATGATTTTCCGCAAGGAGCCTGCGGGCAGCTCAGGCTCCCACCATTGGGTGAATTCCAGCGTCGTGTCTGCCATGGCGGCGGTTGCGCCAAGCAACCATGCGGCCGCGGCTATTTTCAGCATCGCGGGCTTTATCCGAAACGTCATTTCTTTCTCCTCCTTCTCTGGGATCGACCGCACAATGCAGCCGATCGTCTGCTTCATTCAGAAGTCTTCTTACGCGTACTTTCGCAGGCGCCTCGCTCTCGCCTGCGGGCTCTGCCACAGTTCTTCAGATCGCCAGATGCGTCTCGGGATCGAAGAAATGGAGCTTGGTATCATCCAGGGCCAACCGGATTGCCGAACCGGAGCGGACTGCGCTGTCCGGTTCGAATCTCGCCACCGCATTCGACGTCAGGCCGAAATCCTGCACCGCGTCGGGGTCGCCGGAGTCCACCCGGATCGCGTCGATGTTGAGATGGACGATATGTTCCGACCCGAGTTCTTCGATCGAGGTCACCTTTGCCGGTATCGTCTGATACTTGCGGCCGGATTCGAGGCTGCTGTCATAGAGATCCTCCGGTCGTATCCCGAACACGACCTTGCGCCCCGCATACGACTTCAAACCCGGCCTGCGCACGAAGGCTGCATCCTGCAGCCGAATGGCAAAGGCGCCTGACATCAGTTCGCCGCCCGTCATGGTCGCCTCGAAAAGGTTCATCGAGGGAGAACCGATAAAGCCGGCAACGAAGGCGTTCACCGGCGATTCGTAGAGCCTCTTGGGTGTGTCGACCTGCTGCAGCACGCCGCCCTTCAGCACGGCGACCCTGTCCCCCATCGTCATGGCTTCGGTCTGGTCGTGGGTCACGTAAATGGTCGTCACGCCGAGCTGCTTTTGCAGGCGGGTTATTTCGGCTCGCATTTGCACGCGCAGTTTCGCGTCCAGATTGGAAAGCGGTTCGTCCATGAGAAAGGCGGCCGGCTCGCGCACCATGGCGCGGCCCATGGCAACCCTTTGACGCTGTCCGCCGGAAAGGTTGGCGGGTTTGCTGTCCAGCAGAGACGTCAGCTGAAGGGTCTTGGCGATCTCGTCGACGCGCTTCTTGCGTTCGGCCTTCGGCTTGCCTGCCAGCCGCATCGAAAAGGCGATGTTTTCGAACACCGTCATATGCGGGTAAAGGGCGTAGCTCTGGAAGACCATCGCGATGTCGCGGTCCTTGGGCGGCATGTCGACGACGTCGGTACCACCGATCCGAAGGCTGCCACTGGTGATGTCCTCTAATCCCGCGATCATCCGCAACGCGGTGGATTTTCCACAGCCGGACGGCCCGACGAGAATCAAAAACTCACCGTCCTCGACCGACAGGTTCAATTGGTCGATTGCGTGAAAATTGTTCCCGTAGGTCTTGCAGATATTCTCAAGAACGACTTCTGCCATATTCCTCCCTCCACAAGTCTAAGCCACTGATTTTTATGCTCTTCCTCGGCTCATGTTCACCTGCGAAATACTTTCCTCGGATAGTTCGAGCTATGTTCCGGTATCTAGTTGCGCATAGTTCAGTTCGACTGCCGACGGCGCGTTCGTCGACGCCAAGAGTTCCGTGACCTGGTCGCCGGTCGGAAGCGCCTCGCGCCCGCCACGCCCCGTTATCGAAAGGGCCGCCGCTGCGGCAGCGAATGCCACCCGGCCAGCGGTGTCGGCACCGCGCGTCAATGCATGGGCATAGGCGCCATGAAAGCAGTCACCGGCACCGGTCGAGTCAACGACGACAACCCGGTGCGGAGGCAGGTGCCAGAGCCCTGTCTCACCGCGTCCGCGATAGTACACGCCCCTGCCGCCATCGGTCAGAACCACGGCGGATCGCGACGGCGACCACAATGCATCGAGCATCTCGGCGGGCGATCGGCAACCCGTAGCGGTCCGCGCAAAGCCGAGCGGAAGAATGAGATGGTCGCAGAGCGCGATTAGCCGGTCCGTGGCCGGGCCGCTGCTCCATTCGATATCGCCGAGGATCGCAAGGCCGAGATCGCGAGCCCGAGCCACGACATCCAGCGACCGGATCGCATAGCTATCGACGATCAGCACGGTCGCGCGGCTAAGAACCTCGTCCGGAAAGTCCGGCGCGGTGCCCAGCATCGCTTCGTCGTCATACGCGATGAACCGCTCTCCGTCCGAGCCGACCGTGATGCGCGAGCGTACCGGGCGCGCCTCGGCGTGGCGCGGCGCGAATGCGGTTTCAACGCCGCTCGCAACGAGATCGCACAACACGGCGTCGTCGGCGGCACTGCCCAGCCATCCGACGACCCCGGCGCGGCCGCCGAGGCGCGCGACGGCGGCAAGTGCCGTCGCGACATTTCCCCCGAAAGCCCGAGCACTTTGCAGAACCTTCCCCTTGCCCGCCGACAACGGCTGATCGACATAGACGATGTCGTCGATCGCAATAGCTCCGAAGCCGAGGATGGAAGGGACGGTGGGCATCGTTCAGGCACCCGCCTTCGCCAAGGCGTCTTGCGCCGAAAGGCCGTCATGGATAACGCCCCGAAAGGCGATCGCTGCCTTTTCCGGATCGCCATGCCCCCAGAGATTGCGGCCCACCACGGCACCGCGCGCGCCGGCACGGATGGCGTCCGCCGTCTGCTGAAGGGCGCCGAGCAGCGTGTCGGTCTTCGGCCCACCCGCGATCACAACCGGCACCGGGCAGGTCCGAACGGTCTCTCGAAACGACTCGAAATCGCCCGTGTAGCCGATCTTGATCACGTCGACGCCGGACTCGTAGCCGATGCGTGCCGCATAGGCGATCTCGTCGGGGGTGAAGACGATTTTTGCGCCGTCGGTGAAATCGCGAGGGTAGATGTGCGCCACCACTGGCATGCCGTAACGGGCCGCCGCATTTACCGAATCGGTCAGCCAGCGTATGTATTTGCCCTCGGTCGCGCCACGCACCGGAATGGCCACGGCCAACGCATCGGCGCCAGCGCGCACCGCATCCTCGGGCGTTGCAATCAGTTCACTGATGCGATCGTCCGGAGTGAAGCAGCCGGCCTGGATCACAAGGGCAGCCTTGCCCGCGTATTGCGGCCACAGATGGCGCGCGGTGCCAGGTTGGATGCTGACGTAGTCGGGTTTGCCCATCATGACGCGTGCCAGCGCGCCCGGCAGGTCGGCAAGACCTCCTTTGCGCACGTCGCCATAGCCGACAAAGTGGTCGACCGCGCCGCCAAAAAGGTTTCCCGATGGATGTGAGAAGAGGCGCGCCAGGCGCACCTTGGTTCCGAGGCTCATGAGTTCAAAACTCTCCAATTGATTGACTTCAAAATCCTGGACCCAGTGTTTTCGAAAGAAAGGATAAATGCAATCTTTCGAAAGCTTTCGATTTCGCGTATTTTTGGTAGAGTGAACCGAGGCCAGGGTGATCGCTGGCGCATGGAGGCAAGGACAGGGCAATGTTGTCAGAGCAGAGACGCCAATCGATCCTGGGTGAAGTGCAACGCAGCGGACAGGTTCGCATCAAGGACCTGTCAGACGATTTTGGCGTGTCGGAAGTCACGGTGCGCTCCGACCTCGAGATACTGGATCGCAAGGGGCTGCTGACCAAGACCCGTGGAGGGGCGGTGACCCGGACCACGGATTCAACCACGGCCGCGTTCGCCCGGCGGATGCAGACGAACCTCGATGCAAAGAAACGCATCGCCCGGGCGGCGATAGAGCTGTTCGAGGACAACCAATCGGTCATCTTCGACGGCGGGTCGACATTGATGCAGGTTGCCATGCTGTTACCGCCGCTCAGCAATGTCGTGGTCGCGGCCACTGCGATGAATATCGTGCAGCATCTGATGCATCGGCCCGGGCTCGACGTTCACATGATCGGTGGCCGGGTCTATCCAGACACGGTGAGCACGCTGATCACCGATGCCGACACGGCTCTCGGCGGCTTGGTAGCGCATCAGGTCTTTGTTGGAGCGCATGCGATTGACTCGTCACTGGATGTGGTCGACGTGAACGAAGACATGGCGCGAACGAAGCGAAACCTCGTGCGCATGGCCCGACGCGTCGTCCTGCTTGCGGATTCGAGCAAATGGGGCGTCAGCGGGACCTCCAAGGCATTTTCGCTGTCGAGCGTCGATGTTGTGATCACCGACGATGGCCTGTCCGGCCCGATACGCAGCCAGCTTGAGAGGACCGGGGCCAAGATGATCTATGCCTGACCCCGTCGCTGTCCCTGGCCGCGACCGAAATATCCACTTCGCGCATGACCCACGGGATTCACATCGGCGCCCGGCCGTTTTTTCAGGTCTGTCATTTTCTCCTCCCAAGGCTGGCAGCCTCCCGAATGTCGCGCCAGCATTTTCGCATGATCTATAAAAATTTTACGCGCGTCAAGATTTAAAACGTTGTATAGCGCTTTCCCAGAATGATCCGTTGCCGGCGCAACGGATCCGGCAGAGCATGACGAAGTTGGGAGGTACGGCCAGAAATGCAGGCAAAATCAAAGGATAAGCTCGGAATCGGCGTCATCGGATGCGGCAACATCTCGATGACCTACCTGCGCAATGCCGCGCTTTTCGGTGGCATTGAGCTGCGCGCTTGCGCCGATATTTCGTCCGACATGGCGGCGCTGCGGGCGAAGGAATATGGCATCCGGGCGCTCAGCGTCGATGCGCTGCTGGCCGATCCCGAGATCGATCTCGTGCTCAACCTGACCATTCCCGCGGCACATTTCGACATTTCGGTTTCCGCGCTTTCGGCGGGAAAACACGTCTTCACCGAAAAGCCGCTGGCGACTTCTGCCAGCGACGGGCGCCGGCTGGTGGCGGAGGCGGCCAAACGCGGCGTGCTGCTTGGCTCGGCCCCCGACACATTCCTCGGTGCCGCCGGACGCCGGGCGCGGCGCCTGATGGATGAAGGCGTAATTGGCCGCCCGGTCACCGGCACCGCCTTCATGATGGGGCGCGGCATGGAGCACTGGCACCCGAACCCGCAATTCTACTACCAGCCGGGCGGCGGCCCGGTGTTCGACATGGGTCCTTATTACCTCACCATGCTGGTTAATCTGCTTGGTCCGGTCGCGCGGGTGGTGGCGATGGCGACGAAGGGGCAGGAGGAACGGTTGATCACTGCCGAAGGGCCGTTCAAGAACACGACCTTCAAGGTCGGCACGCCGACCAACGTGCTGTCGCTGCTCGAATTCCGCTCGGGCGCCACCGTCACCTTCGGCGCCTCGTGGGATGTCTTCAAGCATTCCAACCATCCGATCGAACTGCATGGCACGGAAGGCTCGCTGCGCCTGCCCGATCCCGACACGTTCGGCGGCACCGTGTCGCTGTCCGAACGCGGCGCGGACTGGAAGGATTTCGCCAGCGAAGGCGAACTCTACGGCGCCCGCAATTGGCCTTATGCCGCGCCCGACCGCGCCAATTACCGCATGCTAGGCGTCGCCGATCTGGTACGCTCGCTGAAGACAAGTGCGGCACCGCGCGCGTCCGGCAATTTGGCGCTGCACGTGCTGGAAATCATGGAGGCGATCCTGCATTCGGGCGAAACGAAGAGCTCGGTCGCCATTACGGGCGATGTCGTCCAGCCGGCATTGCTGACCGAGGATGAAGCAAGCAGCCTGCTCGCCTAGTCCATGACGGAGACAGCAATGACGCTCGATCCGGATGCGTTGCGTGTCCTTGAAATTGGCCGTGCGGGCGGCGGCGAGCCGTTCGAGAACGGCAGCGTGGCGGCGGCGCGCGCCGCCTACAACGCCTCGTTCCCGACGCAGCAGGGCGAGATCGAGCCGGTGGCGGTGACCTCGCAACAAGAGGTCGACGGGCCGAACGGCCCGGTCACGGTCCGCATCCATCGTGGCCTCGGCGCGCCGCGGATCGGGGCACGCGCCGTGCTCTATCTGCATGGCGGCGGCTGGGTCATCGGCAATCTCTCCTCGCATGACGAGATCTGCCGCTGGCTGGCCAATCTGGCCAACGCCGTCGTCGTCTGCCCCGATTATCGGCTGGCGCCGGAGCACAAATTTCCGGCAGGGCTCGAGGATTGCGCGGCGGCGCTGCGCTTCATGGTGGAGAATGCCGGCGAGTTGGGCATAGACCCGCCCTGCATCGCCGTTGCCGGCGACAGCGCCGGCGGCAACCTTGCCGCCGTTCTGGCGTTGCTTGCCCGAGACGGGCTTGCACCCCGGCTTGCCGCCCAGATTCTGATCTATCCCAACACCGATGCCCGCCAGACGGAGGACAGCTACCGGCGTTTCGGCGATGGCTTCGGACTGACCGCCGCCACCATGGCCTGGTTCCGCGACCACTATGTCCGAACACCAGACGACATCACGGACTGGCGCGTTTCGCCGCTGCTGGCGCCGAGCCTCGCAGGTGCTGCACCTGCGTTTGTCGTGATCGCCGGCCATGACATCCTTGCCGACGAAGGCACGGCCTATGCCGAGCGCTTGCGCGCCTATGGGGTGCCGCTGATCCTGCGGCACAGGCCGGGTCAGATTCACGGCTTCGTCTCGATGGGCCGCCACATCCCGGCTGCGCGGCAAGTGGTGAGCGAGGCGGCGGCCTGGCTCAAACAGCAGAGGCCCGTTCAGGCCGACTGACGCATCACCAGCGTCGCGCCGAGCTTGACGTTGCGTGCCAGACCCTGGCCTGGCGGATCAGTCTCGTCGAGCAAGGCCAGCAGGATCTCGACGCTGCGGCCGGCCATGGCTGCGAAATCCTGCGCCATGGTGGTCAGTGCGGGGCAGGTGTAGCGGCTCAGCGGATGATCGTCATGGGCAGCGACACGGAAGTCGCAATCGGCCCGGCGGCCGATCTTCAGCCCGCGCGAAAAAGCCGCCGCCATGACGCCGAAGGCGAGACGATCATTGGCGCAAAGCAGCGTGCGGGCCGGAAGGCCGCCTTTTTCGAGCGTCCTCTCCATCCACTCATGGCCGATGCGCTCAAAATCCCAGTTGTAGCCGCCCGCCGCCTCGAGAACGACAGGTTCCAGGCCGGCGGCCTGCATCGTCTCGATATAGCTCTGCAGGCGTTCGCCCGAATTGTGGTTGACGTGCGGAATGTCGACATAGACCGGCGGTTCGCCGGACCGGCAGAGGTAGTCGACGATTGTGGACGTGCTCTGGTGATTGTCGTTGCCGACGAAAGGCGTGTCGCCTTCGATGTAGGTGTCGAAATAGACGATCGGAATCTCTTCGCTCATCCGCTCGAAGACGCCGGGTTCGGAGACCAATCCCAGGGGCGCGACGATGGCGCCGGCGACTTTCAGCGACATCAGCGTCCTGACCGATTCCGCCTCCAGCTTCGGCGAACCATGCGAAGAGATGACTATCGGCCAGAACCCCTCGTCGCGGCAGCGCAGTTCGATGCGGCTGACCATCTCGGCATAGAACGGATCGGTGAGCGCCGGCACGACGATGCCGACATTGCGGGTGCGCTTGCGGTTGAGGTTGCGTGCGAAAACGTTGGGCTGATAGTCCGAGGACCGCAGCGCCGCCTCGATGCGCGCCCGCGTCGCCGGCTTCACGCTGGCGGGGTCGTCGAAATATTTCGACAGGGTCGGACGCGACACGCCGGACGCCCTAGCGAAATCATCCATCGTGCGGTGGGTCTTCTCCGCCATCGATATTTCAGGCCCCTTTGCCCTCTCTGCCAGCCTTCCTGCCAGAATCAGTCTTGCGACCGTTGCCATGAGGCAGCATTGCTTGACCGAATTTGTTCAGTCAAATTTTCGCGTTTCCAGTACAACGCAAAAGAGTTTCGCGCGTCAAATTATTTATTGACGCCCTGAAACCACACATAGATGGCAGACGGAATCGATGCGCTGCGATCCCGAGAACGCCAGCCAGGCCATGCTCGCGCATCTGAGGACAGTCGAGCGCAACTGCTGGGGCGGTAAATCCGCATACCACAGCCCTCAATAAGGCAACCCGACATAGTTCTCGGCGAGCGCGGTCGATGCCGCCTGCGAATGCACGAGATAGTCGAGTTCGGCTTCCTGAATGCGCTGGCCGAAGTCGCCGGTGTCGGGGAAGCGATGCAGCATCGTCGTCATCCACCAGGAAAAGCGCACCGCCTTCCACACCCGCGCCAGCGCCTTTTGCGAATAGGCATCGATGCCGGCCACGGATTTGTCGCGGTAGTAATCGCGAAAACCGGCAAAGAGATAGCGCACATCGCTGGCGGCGAGGTTGAGGCCCTTGGCTCCGGTCGGCGGCACGATGTGGGCGGCGTCGCCGACCAGGAGCAGCCGGCCGAAGCGCATCGGCTCGGCAACGAAGGAGCGCAACGGCGCGATCGACTTTTCGAAGGATGCCCCGGTGGTGACGCTTGCCGCCGTCTGTTCCGGCAAGCGGCGGCGCAATTCGTCCCAGAAACGATCGTCGGACCATGCCTCGACACGATCGTCCTGCGGGCACTGCACATAGTAACGGCTGCGATGCGTCGAGCGCATCGAGCACAGCGCAAAACCCCGCTCATGGTTGGCATAGACCAGTTCGTGATCGGCCGGCGGCACTTCGGCCAGCACGCCGAGCCAGCCGAACGGATACTGCCGCTCGAAGGTTTTCAGCGCACGCTCCGGCACCGATTTGCGACTGACGCCGTGATAGCCGTCGCAGCCGGCAATGAAATCGCAGTCGATGCGATGGGAGACGCCGTCCTTCTCGTAGGTGACGAAAGGCGCGGCACCGTCGAAATCCTGCAGTGCGACATTGGCGACCTCGTAGACGGTGACGAGGCCGGCCGCCTCGCGCTTGTCCATCAGATCATGAGTCACTTCGGTCTGGCCGTAGACGGTGACATGCTTGCCGCCGGTGAGCGCCGCGAGATCGATGCGGTGCAGGCGCCCGTCGAAAGAGAGCGAAATGCCGGAATGCGGCAACCCTTCGGCATGCAGTCTCGCGGCGGCGCCGGCTTCTTCCAGCAATTCGACCGTGCCCTGTTCGAGCACCCCTGCCCGCACGCGGCCGAGCACATGGTCGCGGCTCGAGCGTTCCAGAATGACGGTCTCGACGCCGATGCCGGCCAGAAGCTGCCCAAGCAGCAGGCCGGAGGGTCCGGACCCGATAATGGCGACCTGGGTGCGCATCAGAGGCCGAGACTTTCGATCTGCGCGGTCAGCTCGGCGGCGAGGCGCAGCGACGCGGCCGTGGCGACGGCCATTTGCGGCAGCAGCAGCCATTCCAGCGTCCAGGCCGCGCCTGAGCGCTCCTGCTCATGCACGAGCGCCTGATGCAAGCCGGAAAGCTGCGTGGCGTTGAAACGGGCAAGCGCCACCAGTGCTTCGGCCTTCACCGGGTTCTGCTTGTGCGGCATGGCCGACGAACCGCCACCACCCGATAGCGCGATGTCGGTCCCACCTTGCGCCATCAGCGCAATGTCCTGACCGAACTTGCCGAGGCTGCCGGTCAGCAGCGACAGCCAGCCGGCGAAGTCGGCGAGCGCGTCGCGCTGGCTTTGCCATTGCGGTGCATCGCCAAGACCGAGCTTTGCGGCAAGCGCGGCGCGCACCGCCGGCCCCTTGCCACCAAGCTTTTCCAGCGTGCCGGCAGCACCACCGAACTGCACCACCAGCAGACTTCTGGACTGCTCCGACAGTCTTTCCTGATGTCGCTGCAGTGGCGCATTCCAGGCGTTCACACGATCCGTCACTTGAATGGGGATCGCTGGCTGCATGCGGGTCATGCCGGTCAGCGCTCTCCCCCCAAAGCGCTCTTCGAGCGAGGTGAGCCGTATGATGGTCTCGGTCAGCAGCAGGCTGAGATGCTCGACGACGGATTTCAGCCGAAGCACCAGGCTCGTGTCGATGACGTCCTGGCTGGTCGCACCGAAATGTGCCTTGTCGCCATGCGGTTCGCCGACCGCAACCCTGATCTGGCGCACCAATTCCGGCACCATGACGCCGTCCCTGGCGACGCCAGCCCTGAGCAGGGCGGTGTCTGACCGGAACGTGCCAAGCGCCGCCACGATCGCCGCCGCGGCATCCCTGGCGATGACTCCGTTTTCGACCTCCGCTTCCGCAAGCGCACTCTCGAACGCCAGGGCGGCCTCGATTTCCGCCTCGACGGAAAAATGCCTCGATGCCTCCTCGTCACCGAGAAGAGCGGAAAGCAATGGATGGTCGAAGGGCGATACGGTCATGTCCTGCTCCTCCTGACCATCAGCTGTCGAAGAAGACCGTTTCCTTCTCCCCCTGGAGATGGACGTCGAAGATGTAGGTGCCGCCCTGGCGCTCGGCGATCAGCGTCGGCACGCGGACGCGGTGCTCGATGCGCGCCAGGATCGGATCCTCGGCATTGGCCTTTTCCTCGTCGGAAAAATAGAGCCGCGTGTGCAGGCCGAGATTGATGCCGCGCGCCACGATCCAGAGCGTGATGTGCGGCGCCATCAGGCGGCCATCCCGGAACGGCACCCGGCCGGGCTTGATCGTCTCGAAGGCGCAGACGCCGGTTTCCGTGTCGGTCGGGCAACGGCCCCAGCCCTGGAAATTCGGATCGGCGGCACCGCGCAATTCGGCGGGCGAATTGTAGAGCCCGTCCGCATCCGCCTGCCATATCTCGATCAGCGCGTCCTTGAGCGGCGTGCCGGTGCCGTCCAGCACCCGGATCTTGAGACCGATACGCTCGCCCTTGGTCTTGTCGTTGACCATGGTCGCGCCAAGGTCGGTCGCATAGACGCCGCCAATGCCGCAGAAATTAGGCGTCAGCCCGATATGGACATAAGGGCCAGCGGTCTGCGAGGGGCTTTCCCTGAGCCGGTCGAGCGCTTGGGCCATCAATTGCCCTCCAGCCGGTTTTCGAACAGCGACGAACGGCGGCCGCGCAGCACGATGTCGAATTTGTAGGCGAGCGCATCCATCGGGATGGTCGCCTGCGTATCGAGAATGGCCGTCAGCGCCTCGATGGCTGCCTTGTCGGCGATGCCGCGCACGATCGGGCATTTCCAGATCAGCGGATCGCCCTCGAAATACATCTGCGTGATCAGCCGCTGGGCAAAGCCATGGCCGAAGACCGAGAAATGGATATGCGCCGGGCGCCAGTCGTTGGGCCCGTTCGGCCAAGGATAGGGGCCGGGTCTGACGGTGCGGAAAGCATAGCCGCCGTGCCCATCGGTGATGGCGCGGCCGCAGCCGCCGAAATTCGGGTCGAGCGGCGCCAGATAGCCATCCTTCTTGTGGCGGTAGCGGCCGCCGGCATTGGCCTGCCAGAATTCGAGCAACACGCCGGGAACGCCCATGCCGCGCTCATCAAGCAGCCGTCCATGGACGATGATGCGCTCGCCAATGGCGCTCTCGCCCGGCCTGGCGAAATTGTGGATCAGGTCGGCGTCGAGTTCACCCAGCATGGCGTGGCCGAAGACCGGTCCCGCTATTTCCGACAGCGTGTTGTCGAAGGAAAAAAGTGCCTTCTGCGGCGAGCGCAGCACCGAACTCTTGTAGCCCGGCGTCAGTGCCGGCGGATGCCATGTCCGGTCGCGCTGGAAGAAGGCGCCGGTTTCGGGCCTCCGGTTCGAGCCGGACTCAGCTGGCATTGTCGGCTCCGTCCATTTCCGAAAACACGTCCTTGGCTATTCTGAAGGCACGGTTGGCGGCCGGCACGCCGGCATAGATAGCGACATGCAGGAACGCCTCGCAGATATCGTTGCGCGTGGCACCGGTGTTGGCTGTGGCGCGCACATGCAGGGCAACCTCCTCATCATGGCCGAGTGCGGCCAGCAGCGCCAGCGTGACGATCGAGCGCTCGCGCTTGCTGAGACCCGGCCGTGCCCACACCGTTCCCCAGGCGGCCTCGGTGATCAGTTCCTGGAAAGGCTGGTCGAAATCGGTGGCGGCGACCTCTGCCCGGTCGACATGGCGGTCGCCAAGAACGGAGCGCCGCACCGCGAGGCCGGTGCGATATCTGGCGGCGTTGCCGGGGACTTCATCCATGGGTTTCTGCTCCAGGGGCAAGCGATGCGACAAAATCGCGGATCAGCGCGACCAGTGCCTTGGGTTGTTCGACGCAAGGAATGTGCCCGGCATCGCGGATGATCTCGAAACGCGCACCGGGGATCAGAGCGGCCAGCGAACGGACGAGATCGGGCGGTGTCGAGCCATCCTGGTCGCCGACGACACAGAGCGTCGGTACGGCGATGTGGCGCGCGGCTTCGGTGAAATCCGCGTCGCGAACCGCCGTGCAAGTGCCGAGATAACCGGCGGCAGCTTGCCGGGTCATCATGTTCCAGTAGCCGTCCAGCTCAGCCACCCGGTTCGCGTGGAAGGCGGGGGTGAACCACACTTTGAGCACGCCGTCGGCAATGGCCTGGATGCCCCTGCTTTTGACGGTTGCGATGCGGGTGTTCCAGCTCTCCGTCGTGCCTATCCTGTGGGCCGTGTCGCACAGGATCATGGCCTTGACAATCTCGGGGCGCCGGGCATAGAGCCCTTGCGCGATCATGCCGCCGACAGACAGGCCGCACAGCACCACCTTCTCCAACCCGAAATGATCGATGAGCGCCGCGAGGTCGTCGACATGATCGTCGATCGACCTGATGTCGCCGATATCGGACAGCCCGTGGCCGCGCTTGTCATAGACCAGCGAGGACATTTCCCCATCAAGCGCCGAGACGATGTCGTCCCAGATGCGGAAATCGGTGCCGAGCGAATTGATGAATATGACCGTGCGCGCATTGCCGGTCGCCTTGACGTGGCGATGATGCAGCGTGATGCCGCCGATGGTGACGAATGGCACGATTTCAATCCTCCGCCTCCACATTGCACAAGGCATTTGGTTCGGTAAAATGATATTTTGCGCCGTTTCATTAACTCAGGGGTTATCAGATCCATGGCCGAGAGCCGCATCCGTTTCCGCCACCTGCAGGCATTCCTGGAAGTCGCGCGACAGGGAAGCGTGGCCCGCGCCGCCGACTTCCTGCATGTCAGCGCGCCAGCGGTGACCAAGACGTTACGCGAACTGGAGGAGGCCCTTGGTGTCGCCGTGGTCGAGCGCGACGGGCGCGGCATCCGCGTCACGAGGCTTGGCGAGATCTTTCTCGGCCATGCCGGCTCGGCGATCACGGCTTTGAAGCGCGGCGTCGATTCCGTGCGCCAGGACGGCGCCAGCAATCGCCATCCGATCCGCATCGGCGCGCTGCCGACGGTGTCGGCGAAGGTCATGCCGCGGGCCATGAGCCTGTTCCTCGGAGAAAACACGGGAGCCGCGATCAAGATCGTCACCGGCGAGAACGCCGTGCTGCTGGAACAGTTGTGCACCGGCGCGCTCGATCTCGTCGTCGGACGGCTGGCGGCGCCCGAGAACATGACCGGCTTCTTCTTCGAGCATCTCTATTCCGAACAGGTGCTGTTCGTGGTGCGGGCCGGACATCCGCTGTTGGAACTGGGGGCGGACATCTTCGCCAGGCTTGACGAATTCCCTGTGTTGATGCCGACACGGGAATCCGTCATCCGCCCCTTTGTCGATCGCCTGTTCATCACCAACGGCATGACCGCGCCGGCGACCGAGATCGAGACGGTCTCGGATTCCTTCGGCCGCTCCTTCATGCGGCAGAGCAATGCTGTGTGGATCATTTCGGCCGGCGTCGTCGCCAACGAGATCGCCAGCGGCGCCTTCGTCGCCTTGCCGGTCGACACCGACGAAACCAAAGGACCGGTCGGCCTGACGATGCGCACCGACACTGCCCCCTCGCCCGCCTTCACCATCCTGCTGCAAACCATTCGCGAGGCGGCCAGACCGGGCAAATAAGGCGTCGGACTTTTCGGACCGGCTCGATTCTTGATCGTAATCTCATAACCCTGGGGTTAATGAAACACCGCAAAATATCATTTTACCGAACCAAAACGCTGGTGCACTGTGCCAATGGAGGAGCCACAGAGGGAGGAACGCATGACCTATTCTATCGGCAGCAAATCCAGTATTCGCGGCATTTCGCGGCGTCAGTTCATCGCCACCTCGATTGCCGGCGGCGCGGCGCTCGCACTTGGCGGCCGCAAGGCCTTCGCCCAGGCAGGCAACACGCTCAAGGTCGGCTTCGTCAGTCCGCGTACCGGACCGCTGGCCGGTTTCGGCCAGACCGACGGCTATGTGCTCGACCTGGCGCGCAAGGCGCTGGCCGGCGGTCTTGAGATCGGCGGCAAGAAATACAGCGTGGAAATCCTCGACCAGGACACGCAATCGGATCCGTCGCGCGCGGGCCAGCTCGCCAAGGACCTGATCAACAACCAGGCCATCGACCTGATGCTGGCGGTGTCGACGCCGGAGGTGATCAACCCGGTGGCCGACGCCTGCGAGGCCGCCGGCGTGCCGTGCCTGTCGACGGTCATGCCCTGGGAAGCCTGGTATTTCGGCCGTGGCGCCAAGCCGGGCGCGCCCTCGCCGTTCAAATGGACCTATCATTTCGGCTTTGGCGTTGGCGAATTCTTCAAGACCTACATCTCGCAGTGGAACCTGATCGAGACCAACAAGAAGGTCGGCGTCATGTATCCCAACGACGCTGACGGCAACGCCATCCGCGCCAATCTGGCGCCGCTACTGGCCAAGCAAGGTTTTACGATTGTCGATCCCGGCGCCTATGAAACCGGCACCACCGACTATTCCTCGCAGATCGCGCTGTTCAAGCAGGAAGGCGTCGAGATCTTCAACTCCTTCCCGATCCCGCCTGACTTCGCCGCGTTCTGGCGGCAGGCGGCGCAGCAAGGCCTGATCAAGCAGATCAAGATCTGCCAGGTCGCCAAGACCGGGCTGTTCCCGTCCGACATCGAGGCGCTCGGCGATCTCGGCATGAAGATTTCGAGCGCCGCCTACTGGCATAAGGCCTTCCCCTACAAGTCGCCGCTGACCGGAGTTTCGGGCACAGAGCTTGCCGACGGCTATGAGGCGGCCAGCGGCAAACAGTGGACGCAGCAGCTCGGCGCCTCGATGTCGCTTCTCGACGCCGGCTTCGAAGCGCTGAAGGCCAGCACCGACACCAAGGACAAGGCGGCCGTGGCCAAGGCGCTAAGCACGCTGAAGACCGAGACCATGATCGGCAAGGTCGATTTCACCAGCGGCCCGGTGGCCAATGTGTCGCCAGGTCCGATCATCGGCACGCAGTGGGTGGCCGCCAAGGAAGGCAGCAAATTCCCGCTCGACTATGTGGTGACCGAGAACGCCACCGACCCGAAAGTGCCCGTCGAAGCCAAGCTTTTGCCTTACAACGGCTGATGGACCGCTGACGAGGACCGTCTGGTGACCCATCCGCAACAACAGGCTGTTCTCGCCGCTGCCGGCATCCACAAGCGCTTCGGCGCGCTTGTGGTGCTGGATGCGGTCGATTTCGCCATGGCAGCCGACGAAGCGGTCGGCATTGTCGGCCCGAACGGCGCCGGCAAGACCACTCTGCTCAGCGTGCTCGCCGGCGCCTTTCCGCCGAGTGCGGGCACGGTCAGCTTCAAAGGCGGCGACGTGACGTCCCTGCCGGCGACGCAGCGTTGCCGGCTCGGCCTGGTGCGCACGCATCAGGTGCCCAAACCATTCAGCGGCATGACCACTTTCGAGAATGTCTTCGTCGCTGCATCGCATGGCGCAGGGCTTGGCCGCGACGAGGCCTATGAGGAGGCGCTCGGCTCGCTGAAACTGTGCGGCATGCTGGGCGTTGCCAACCGGCGCGCCGAGACGCTCGGCCTGCTCGACCGCAAGCGGCTGGAACTGGCACGGGCACTTGCCGCGCGACCGACGCTGCTGCTGCTGGACGAGATCGGCGGCGGGCTGACCGACGGCGAAGCCAGCGAACTTGTCGACACGATCAAGGAATTGCGCCGGCGCAAGATCGGCATCGTCTGGATCGAGCACATCGTCCATATCCTGCTGCAGGTGGCCGAACGGCTGATCTGCATGGATGCGGGAAAAATCATCGCCGATGGCGAGCCGCAGGCCGTCATGGCCGATCCCGAGGTCGTGCGCGCTTATCTCGGCGGAGGCCCGAAATGAGCCTGCTGTCGGTCGAGAACGTGGTTGTCCGGCACGGCCTGTTGCAGGCGGTGCGCGGCGTGAGTTTCAGCATCGAACGCGGCGAGACGCTGGCGCTGGTCGGCGCCAATGGCGCCGGCAAGACGACGCTGCTCAGGGCAATCGCCGGCGCGCACCAGCCGGCCGCCGGCCGCGTGCTGCTGGACGGCGCTGACCTCACCAGCGTGCCGTCGCACAGGCGCGTCGGCATGGGCATCGCGCTGGTGCCGGAGGGACGAAAACTGTTCGTGCAGATGACGGTCGAGGAGAACCTTCTGCTCGGCAAGACCGCCGGCCGGCCGGGCGACTGGAGCGTCGACAAGGTCCTCGAGATGTTCCCCAATCTGAAGCCGCGTCGCCATGCGAAGACCGGCCATCTGTCGGGCGGCGAACAGCAGGCGACGGCGATCGGCCGGGCGCTGATGAGCAATCCCGACGTGCTTTTGCTCGACGAGGTTTCGCTCGGCCTGTCGCCGCTGATCGTCGACCGTGTTTATGCGGCACTACAAGGGTTGATCGCTTCCGGCACGACGATCGTCCTCGTTGAACAGGACCTCAACCGCGCGCTCGCTGTATCCAACAGGGTCATCTGCATGCTCGAAGGGCGGGTCGCGCTTGAAGGCCCGAGCAAGCAGGTTTCGCGCGACGATGTGACCAAGGCCTATTTCGGCCTGCACCGGAAAGGCACCGGGAGCGTTCCGGCATGAGCAACCAGATCATCCAGGGCATTCTGCTCGGCGGCTACTATGCGCTGATCGCCTGCGGCCTCTCCTTCATGTTTTCGGTGATGCGCATCATCAACCTCGCCCATGGCAGTCTTGCCGTGTTCGCTGCTTTTGCGTTGTGGTGGCTGGCCTCGCGGTTCCATGTCTCGCCCTTTGTCGGCCTGCTCATCGTGCTGCCTTTGATGGCGGCGATCGGCTGGACGCTGCAGCGCTTCCTCCTTGAGCGAAGCGCGCGCGGCGGAGCGCTGCTGCCGATCCTGACCACATTCGGCCTCGCCATCGTCATCGACAACATGCTGTTCGAGCAGTTCGGCGCCGATACGCGTTCGCTGGCGCCCTATATCGGCAGCCTGTCCTATGATTCCTGGGAATGGCCGGGCAGCATCTATGTCGGCAAGCTCGCCGTGATCATGTTCGCCACCGCCGTGATCCTGCTCGGCGGACTGCAGCTTTTCCTCACTGGCACCAGGCTCGGCCGCTCAATCCGCGCCACTTCGGAAGACCCCGATACAGCCGGCCTGGTCGGCGTCGATGCGCGCCGCGCCAACGCCATTGCCGCGGCCATCGCCATGGTCACGGTCGGCCTTGCCGGCGCCTTTCTCGGCATGCGCGCCACCTTCGATCCCTATGCCGGCGCACCGCAATTGCTGTTTGCTTTCGAAGCCGCGGTCATCGGTGGCGCCGGTTCGCTGTGGGGAACGCTGATCGGCGGCATCGTCCTGGCGCTTGCGCAGACGCTTGGCGCGCAAGTGCATCCGCAGGGCTTTCTGATCGGTGGCCATGCCGTATTCCTTGTCGTGCTGTTCGTACGGCTTTCGACATCAGGCCTTGGCCTGCGCGGCCTGCTGCGCCTGCCGTCCCGGAGTGCGTCATGAGGGCTGTCTCGACCTCGGCAGTCATCGAACGCGGTACGGCGACGTCGCGGATCGCGGCGGTGGCTGTAGCCGTCATCATCGCGCTGCTTGCCATCGCACCGCAGTTCCTGTCGGCCGGCGCGGTCGACCGCATGACCGCGCTGTTCATCTATGTGATCCTGGCGGCGATGTGGAATGCGCTGGCCGGCTTCGGCGGCCTTGTGTCGGTCGGCCAGCAGGTGTTCTTCGGCCTCGGTGCCTATTTCGCCATCCGGCTCGCCGATGCCGGCCTCAACCCTTTCGCCTCGCTTTTCGTTTCGGCTGTTGTCGTCGGCGTGGTCTCGTGGCCGCTCTCGCTGTTCATGCTGCGGCTGAGGAATGGCGAGTTCGCCATCGGCATGTGGGTGATCGCTGCGCTGACGCATCTGCTCGTCAATCTCGACAGGCTGGTGCAAGGCGAAACCGGAACGTCGCTGATCTCGCTCAACGTCTACGACGCCGGCACAAGGCGGACTGTCATCTACTGGCTGGCGCTGGCCTCGATGACGGCCCTGCTCGCCATCCTGTTTGGCGTGCTGCGCGGCAGCACCGGTGCGGCGATCCGCGCCATCCGCGACAATGAGGATGCCGCCGCCTCGGTCGGCGTGCGTGTCACCGGCACCAAGCGGCTGCTGTTCGTGCTTGCCGCCTTCGGCATCGGCATTGCCGGCGCGCTGTGGCTGGCGACCTCCATCACCTTCCAGCCGAAAACCTACTTCAACGTCCAGTGGACCGCCTACATGATCTTCATGGTGCTGGTCGGCGGCATCGGCACGTTCGAGGGCGCCATTTTGGGCGCGCTGGTGTTCTTCCTCATCGAGACCTGGTTCGGCGGCACCGGCGTCTGGTACCTGGTCGGGCTCGGCGCCACGGCCGTGCTGTTCTCGCTCTTCCTGCCGCGCGGCCTGTGGGGAACGATCGAGGAGCGTTTTGGGCTGCACCTGCTGCCGGTCGGCTACCGCGTCAGGCTCCCGGGAAATGCTCCAGCCGATGACGGCACCGCGGCCTCGCCGGAGCGAACCACACAGCATCGGGAGAAGGCATGACCATGCTTTTCGGCAAGACGATCCTCATCACCGGTGTCGCTTCCGGCATCGGCGCCCGCACCGCGGAACTCGCCGGCCAGCTTGGCGCCGATGTGATCGGTGTCGATGTGCGCGAGCCGGCGGCAGTGGTTGGCAGTTTCGTCAAGGCCGACATCTCGTCGAAGGCCGGCGTCGACGACCTCATCGCGCGCCTGCCGCAGCGCATCGACGCGCTCTGCAACGTCGCCGGGCTGTCCGGCAACACCGGCGCGGCGTCGACGCTGGCCGTCAATTTCTTCGGGCTCAGGGCACTCTCGGAAGGCCTCGTGCCAAGACTTCGCGAAGGCGGTGCTATCATCAACGTCGCCTCGATCGCCGGCTATGGCTGGCGCGCCAATCTCAACCGCGCCGCGTCGATGGTCGCCATCGAGGGCTTTCCGGATGTTACCGACGTGGTCTGCACCCATGCGGTCAGGAACGAGGAAGGCTATCCCGTTTCCAAGGAACTGCTGCTCTTGTGGACTTTCCGCGCGGCACATCAGGATCTGTTCAAACGCCGTGGCATCCGCGTCAATGCGGTGAGCCCCGGCCCGGTCGAGACGCCGATCCTGAAACAGTTCCGTACCGTGCTTGGCGACGCCCGCGTCGACAGCGACATCGCAAGGGTCGGGCGCGCCGGCACGTCGGGCGATATCGCGCCTGTGGTGCTGTTCCTGTGCTCGGACGGCGCGCGCTGGATCAACGGCGCCAACGTGCCGGTTGACGGTGGCCTCGAAGCATCGATCAATGCCGAAATGTTCGGCTTCTAATTCAATGAATACGCTCCTGACGGAGCGAGGGAGACAGTCATGGATATCGGACTTCTGATCGACGGCGACAAAAGGGATGCGTCCGGCTCGGCCTCCTACGAGCGCATGGACCCGTTCACCGGGAAGCTGGCGACGCGCGCCGCCGCGGCCAGTGTTGCCGACGCCAATGCCGCCGTTGACGCCGCTGCCGCTGCCTTTCCGGCGTGGTCGAAGACCGGACCTGGCGAGCGCCGCGCTCTGCTGTCGAAGGCGGCTGACGTGATGGCCTCCAAGGTCGGCGAATTCACCAAGCTGATGATGGAAGAGACCGGTGCTACGGGTCCCTGGGCCGGCTTCAATGTCATGCTGGCGGCCAACATGCTGCGTGAGGCGGCGGCGATGACGACGCAGATTTCGGGGGAGATCATCCCCTCCGACAAGCCGGGCACGCTGGCGATGGCGATCCGCCAGCCGGCCGGTGTCTGCCTCGGCATTGCGCCGTGGAATGCCCCGGTCATCCTCGGCACCCGTGCCATTGCCATGCCGATCGCCTGCGGCAACACGGTGGTGCTGAAGGCATCCGAAATGTGCCCCGGCACGCACCGGCTGATCGGCCAGGTGCTGGTCGAAGCCGGGTTGCCCAAGGGCGTCGTCAATGTCGTCACCAATGACCCCAAAGACGCCGCTGCAATCGTCGAGACGCTGGTCGCGCATCCCGCGGTCAAGCGCGTCAACTTCACCGGCTCGACAAAGGTCGGCAGGATCATCGCCGAACTCGCCGGCCGGCACCTCAAGCCGGCGCTGCTCGAACTCGGCGGCAAGGCGCCGTTGCTGGTGCTGGACGATGCCGACATCGACGCCGCGGTCAACGCGGCCACCTTCGGCGCCTTCATGCATCAGGGGCAGATCTGCATGTCGACCGAGCGGCTGATCGTCGACGACAAGATCGCCGACGAGTTCGTTTCGAAGCTGGCCGCCCGCGCCTCGCAACTGCCGGCTGGAGATCCGCGCGGCCATGTTGTGCTGGGCTCGCTGATCAGCAGCCAGGCGGCCGACAAGATGGAAGAACTCGTCGCCGACGCTGTTGCCAAGGGCGCCAAGCTCGTCGCCGGCGGCAAGCGAACCGGCACTGTGGTGGAAGCGACACTGCTCGACCATGTCACGCCGGCGATGCGCGTCTATGCCGAAGAATCCTTCGGGCCGGTCAAGCCGGTGATCCGTGTGAAGAGCGAGGATGAGGCCGTGCGTGTCGCCAACGACACCGAGTATGGCCTGTCGTCAGCCGTGTTCAGCCGCGACATCAAGCGCGCCATGGCTGTAGCCGCGCGCATCGAGGCCGGCATCTGCCATATCAACGGCCCGACCGTCGGCGACGAGGCTCAGATGCCTTTCGGCGGCGTCAAGGGCTCGGGCTATGGCCGCTTCGGCGGCAAGGCCTCGATCGCCGAATTCACCGATCTGCGCTGGGTGACGATCGAGGATCCGGGCCAGCACTACCCGTTCTGATCCGGCTTCGGGCAACCGATAACGAAGGTCAAACAGCCAATGACGGCGTGAAGCGAACGCTGGCGGATCGCATCTGCCCGGGCGCCAGCACAATGCATCCGGTGTTGATGTCCTCGCCGGGCACCCGGTTGAAGGCATCAGTGATGTTGCTGACCGGCTCGGCGCAAAAGAAAGGCTCACCCGGCGGCGTGTAGAGGACGAGGAAATCGAGCGGCGCCTCGGCCTCGATGTTCAGCTGCCGCCCCTGCTCCGGCCACGTGATCCGGGCGCGGCGCGCCCATCCGGTGAAAACCGTATCGAAATCCACTTCCGATACGTCAAAGCCGATGGATGGATCGGCGCCTACCGGCGGCAGGACATGCCGGATGGGCAGAACCTCCGCATCCGTCTCCCACACGCCGGACACCGGCGCCTGGACATGCGTCCACGGCGTCGACGGAAAATAGGGATGGAGGCCGAAGCCAACCGGCATCGGCGCGTCGGACAGGTTGCGCACCTGAATGGTCATGCAAAGTGTGCCGCCAGCCAGTGAGATCACCTGCTCGGCTTCATAGCTCCATGGCCAGGAATCGGCAGCATGGCGATAGCGCAGGAGGATGGTGCTGGCTTCATGCCTGACGACCGTCCAGGGATAACGCCAGCCATGGCCGTGCTCATGATGGGGATCGTCGGCGGTCGTCGGCAGCTGGATGGTACGGCCGGCGAATTCGAAGCAGCCGCCCCTAATGCGATTGGAATAGGGAACGAGCGGGAAGCAGGCCATGGCGCCGGCATCGCGACTGCCGATCGCTGCCGGATCCGCTGGGCGTAGCCAATCCAGGGCAGAGCCATTGTGCCACCAGCGATAGGACGCCAGGGCGCCGCCAGCAGCCGGAGCAAGCTCGACCGTCGCAATGCCGTCGCTGATCGAGACCAGCTCCGTGTGCTGCGCGGCAACGGTAGCAAAATTCTTTGTCATCGGCGCTCCCCCGTCCCTTGACTCCAATCGCCATGGCTATAAGACATATCATATGAATAGTATGAAGAATAAGAAATCTTTCAGCACGGCGCGCACGTCACGGGTTGCCGTGGCGGTTTCCAGCGGCTCTACCGCGCTGCACGCGACCGTCGTCGAGCAGATCGGTTTGCGCATCGTGCAAGGCGATTTCCTGCCCGGCGAGGCCCTGCCCAACGCCGACGATTCCAGCGAGATGCTGGGGGTCAGCCGCACGGTGCTGCGCGAGGCGATCAAGGTTCTGGCGGGCAAGGGGCTGGTCGAATCGCGACCGAAGACCGGCACACGGGTGCGTCCGCGCGCAGACTGGAATTTCCTGGATCCGGACGTCCTGTCATGGCGCTACGCCGGCGGTGTCAGCGCCGACGATGTCCGGGCACTGTTCGAATTGCGGCGCGCCATCGAGCCGATGTCGGCAGCACTTGCCGCCCAGCGCGCCACCCCGGCGCAGATCGCCGAGATCCACGCCGCACTCGCTGAAATGGAAGCGGTGAGCGATGACGGCGACCGCTTCGCCAAGCCCGATCTGGTGTTCCACCAGACCATTTTGCGCATGACCGGCAACGAGCTGATCGGCTCGCTGGCGGCACTGGTCGAAACCGCATTGGTGATGAGCTTTCGCCTCTCCAACGACAATCCGGAAGGCCAGCGCCACTCCTTGCCGCTGCATCGCGAGGTGGCCGAGAAGATCGCCGTAGGCGACGCTGCCGGCGCACAAAAGGCACTCTTGGTGCTCATCGACAATGCCGAGGACGACGTGCGCCGCAGCGTCGAGAACCGCAACAAACGCCGCCAGGATCGGGAACAGACATCGTGACGGACAAGAAGCGCAAGCTGCGTTCCCAGGCGTGGTTCGGCGGTGAAGGCAAGAACGCCTTCATGCACCGCAGCTGGATGAAGAACCAGGGGATTCCCGCCGACGCTTTCGACGGTCGCCCCGTGATCGGCATCTGCAACACCTGGTCGGAACTGACCCCGTGCAATGCGCATCTCCGCGCCTTGGCCGATCACGTCAAGCGCGGCGTCTACGAGGCCGGCGGCCTGCCGCTGGAGTTCCCGGTGATGTCGCTGGGTGAGAGCAACATGCGCCCCACGGCCATGTTGTTTCGCAATTTGGTCAGCATGGATGTCGAGGAATCCATCCGCGGCAATCCGATCGACGGCGTCATCCTGCTGGTCGGCTGCGACAAGACCACACCGGCGCTGCTGATGGGGGCTGCGTCGTGCAACCTGCCGACCATCGCCGTGTCGGGCGGGCCGATGCTCAACGGCAAGTTCCGCGGGCAAGACATCGGTTCTGGCACCCATGTCTGGAAATTCGCCGAAGAGGTCAAGGCCGGCCGCATGCCGGTCGCCGACTTCCTCGCCGCAGAGCAAGGCCAGAGCCGGTCGGCCGGCAGTTGCATGACGATGGGGACGGCCTCGACCATGGCCAGCATGGTGGAAGCGCTCGGCATCGGCATGCCCGACAATGCCGCGATCCCGGCGGTGGATTCGTGTCGTGGCGTGCTCGCGCAGATGGCTGGACGCCAGATCGTCGAGCTGGTCCGCAGGGATGTGAAAATTTCGGACATTCTCACCAGAGAGGCGTTCGAGAACGCCATCCGCGTCAATGGCGCGATCGGCGGCTCGACCAATGCGGTGCTGCATCTGATCGCCATCGCCAACCGGATCGGCGTCGATCTCAACCTCGACGACTGGGACCGTCTCGGCCGCGACGTGCCGACCATTGTCGACCTGATGCCGTCGGGCCGATTCCTGATGGAGGATTTCTACTATGCCGGGGGGCTAGCTGCGGTCATGGCGTCGCTTGATGAAGTGGGGCTTCTTCATCGCGACGTCATGACCGTCAGCGACAAGACCATCGGGGAACTGATCGACGGTGCGCCCAACTACAACAGCGAAGTCATCCGGCCGATGAGCGAGCCGCTGACCGAGCAAGGCGGCATCTCGATCCTGCGTGGCAATCTGGCGCCCAACGGGGCGGTCATCAAGCCGTCGGCGGCAACGCCCGAATTGATGCAGCATCGCGGCAAGGCCGTCGTGTTCGAAAACATCGAGCATTACTACGCCCGCATCGACGACCCGGAGCTCGATATCGACGCCTCCTCGGTGATGGTGCTGAAGAATTGCGGACCGCGCGGCTATCCCGGGATGGCCGAGGTCGGCAACATGCCGCTGCCGGCCAAGCTGCTCAAGCAAGGCGTCGCCGACATGGTGCGCATTTCGGACGCGCGCATGAGCGGCACGGCCTACGGCACGGTGGTGCTGCATGTGGCGCCCGAGGCCGCGGCAGGCGGCGCACTGGCGCTGGTGCGCGACGGCGATCTCATCGAGCTCGACGTCGCCGGGCGCCGGCTCGAGTTGCTGGTATCAGACGAGGAACTGGCGATCCGCCGCCGCGACTGGCAGCCACCGGCGCCACCCGAAGGCGGCTACCAGAGCCTCTATGTCGAACGCGTGCTGCAGGCAGACAAGGGCTGCGATTTCGACTTCCTCGTCGGCCGGCGCGACGCCGGCATTCCCCGGCATTCCCATTAGAGAGGCGCGCGATGACGGATCAGATCGGCAGCTACGCGACCTATCCCAGCCTCAAGGGCCGCAGCGTCTTCATCACCGGTGGCGGCAGCGGCATCGGCGAAAGCCTGGTGCGCCATTTCTGCGCGCAAGGCAGCCGCGTTGCCTTCGTCGATCTCGCAGAGGAACCCTCGAAGCGTCTGGTCGATGCGATCACCGCCGAAGGAAATCCCGCGCCGCTGTTCATTCCTTGCGATCTGCGCAATGTCGAGGCGCTGCAGGCAGCAACTGCCCAGGCCATGCTGCACAACGGGCCGATCCAGGTTCTGTGCAACAACGCCGGCAATGATGACCGCCATCAGACCAAGGACGTGACGGTCGCATACTGGGACGACCGCATGGCGGTCAATCTGCGCCACCAGTTCTTCGCCGCCCAAGCGGTTCGCCCGCAAATGAGCGCGCTGGGCGGCGGCTCGATCATCAATTTCGGCTCCATCACCTGGATGGTTGGCGATCCCGATTGCCCGGCCTATGTCACCGCGAAAGCCGCTGTCTACGGCATGACGCGGGCGCTGGCCCGCGAACTCGGCCCCGAGCGCATCCGCGTCAACTGCATGGTGCCTGGCTGGGTGATGACCGAGCGCCAGATGCGGCTGTGGCTGAACCCGGCCGGCGAACGCCAGATCGCGGAAAGGCAGTGCCTGCCCGACCGGCTGCAGCCCTCCGACATCGCGCGCATGGCGCTGTTCCTCGCCGCCGACGACAGCCTGATGTGCACGAGCCAGCAGTTCATCGTCGATGCGGGCTGGGTGTGACCCGCACCGTACCACAAGGGAAGAAGGTTAGTTTCATGCGTCTTGTTCAGTACACAATGCTTGACGGCAGCAGGCGGGTCGGCCGTGTCTCCGATGATGGCAATCACCTGCATCCACTCGACAAGACCGGCAGCGTGCTGGAACTCGCCGAGGCGGCGATCGCCGAGGGCGTGTCCATCGCATCGCTGGTCGAGACGCGGACGGGCACGGCAACGGTCGACTATGATGAACTGTTGCGCGATGGCCGCGTGCTGGCTCCTGTCGATCACCCCGAGCCGGCGCGCTTCCTGGTCACCGGCACCGGCCTCACCCACACAGGAAGTGCCGCTGCGCGCAACCAGATGCACTTGCTGACACATGGCGAGGACGCCGAAGAATCGGATTCGCTGAAGATCTTCAAGATGGGCCTGGAAGGCGGCAAGCCCGGAGTCGGCAAGATCGGGATTCAGCCGGAATGGTTCTTCAAGGGCGTCGGCACCTGCGTCGTGCCGCCTGGTGCCGATCTGCCCATGCCGGCCTTCGCACGTGCCGGCGCCGAGGAAGCCGAGATCGTCGGGCTTTATCTCAATGGGCCGGACGGCCATCCCTATCGCATCGGCTATGCACTCGGAAACGAATATTCCGACCACGTGACGGAGGGCGAGAACTATCTCTATCTCGCCCATTCCAAGCTGCGCTCCTGCTCGATCGGTCCGGAGCTTTTGGTCGGCGACCTGCCCGAAGAAGTGCGCGGCCATTCCCGCATCCTGCGCGACGGTGCCGTTGTCTGGGAGCAGGAGTTTCTGTCGGGCGAGACGCACATGTCGCACTCGGTCGCCAATCTCGAACATTTCCATTTCCGCTACCCGATGCACCGCAGGGCGGGCGATCTGCACGCCTATTTCTTCGGCGCGGCGGTGATGAGCTACGCCTCCGGCGTCAAGACGGCTTCCGGCGACGAGTATGAAATCCAGGCGCAGACATTCGGCAAGCCATTGCGCAACCGGATGGTCTCGGTGCCGGACGAGGGACTGGTCACCGTCACCCCGCTGTGACGGCGCAGGCCCGAAAATTACGGTCCACCAGAACGACAATGGGAGATTGAAAATGGGACTGAAGAAGGCGTTTCTGAGATTAGCGACCATCGGGCTCGGTATCGGCCTGATGACATCGGCGGCGCTGGCCGCGAACCTTCGCGTGCTGGCCTGGGACGGCTACGCCGACCCGGACTGGGTGAAGGATTTTACCGCCGCCACCGGCATCGGCGTCGATGTCGTGTTCATCGGCAGCGATGATGAAATCTGGGCCAAGATCAAGGGCAGCGAAGGCCAGGACTTCGACGTCTTCGCCGTCAACACCGCCCAGCTGCAGCGCTACATCAAGGCCGATCTGGTGTCGCCGATCGACATCACCAAGCTGCCCAACCAGAAGGACGTGCTGCCGCGCTTCCGCGATCTGTCACAGGTCAGCGGCGACACCAAGGACGGCAAGGTCTACGGCATTCCGTTCTGCTTCGACTCCATCGGCCTGATCTACGACACCGACAAGGTCAAGCCGGCGCCGACCTCGATGTCGGTGCTGTGGGATCCGGCCTACAAGGGCAAGATCCTGGCCTATGACAATGGCGAGCACAATTTCTCGTTCACGGCGCTGACGCTAGGCTACAAGGATCCGTTCAATCTCGACGCCGAGCAGATGGCGGCGGTCAAGGCCAAGCTGGTCGAACTCAAGCGCAATGTGCTTAGCTTCTACACCACCGCCGACGAGGCGCAGCAGATCTACCAGAACAATGACGTCGCCCTGATCTGGGCCAATTACGGCCAGCAGCAGGTCAAGGCGCTGCAGAAGATCGGCGCCCATGTCGTCTACGTCAATCCGAGCGAAGGCGCGCTGGCCTGGCTCGACAACTGGGTCATTTCCAAGGGCGTCCGCGACAATGCGGCGGCCGAGAAATGGATCGACTTCATGCTGACGAAGAAGGTCAGCGGCGCGCTTTCCGAACGCACCGGCTTCGGCAACACGGTGGTCGAGTCGAGCAGCGCCGGCGGCAACGACAAGCTGGTCTGGCTCAACAATGTCGAGGACCCGCTCAAGCGCTCTGATCTGTGGAACGAGATCAAGGCGACGCCCTGATCCTTTCCGCACCCGACTTCGAAGGACCCGGCGGTCCGGACATTCCGCACCGCCGCAGCGTATGCGAGAATAGCTTATGAACCAGAACGCCGACCTGCTGACGCTGCGGTCCGTCTCGAAATCCTACGGCACGGTTCCCGTGCTGCACGACATCGACCTGTCGATCAAGGACGGCGAGTTCCTGACCGTGCTTGGACCGTCGGGCTCGGGCAAGACCACAGTGCTGCGGCTGATCGGCGGGCTGGAGCCGCTGACCGCGGGCGAGATCCGGCTGGACGGTCAGGACATCAGCCGCATGCCGATCAACAAGCGGCCGTTCAACACCGTGTTCCAGGATTATGCGCTGTTCCCGCATATGACCGTTTCCGGCAATGTCGGCTATGGACTTTCGGTGCGCCATATCCAGCGCAAGGAGATCGCGCGCCGTGTCGCGGAAGCCCTCGAACTGGTGCAGCTCGGGCGTTTCGCCGACCGTTTTCCGGCGCAACTTTCCGGCGGCCAGCGCCAGCGCGTCGCACTCGCTCGGGCGCTGATCTGCCAGCCGCGCCTGATCCTGCTCGACGAGCCGCTCGCAGCACTCGATCTGGAGCTGCGCCGGCAGATGCAGGAATTCCTGAAATCTATCCAGCGCGAGATCAAGACCACCTTCCTGTTCGTCACCCACGACCAGGAAGAAGCGATCGGCATGGCCGACCGGATCTGTGTCATGCAGGCCGGCCATATCCGCCAGCTCGGCACGCCGCACGACCTCTACTACAAGCCGAATTGCGAGTTCGTGGCACGCTTCTTCGGCGAGAACAATCTGGTCGCCGGAAAGCTCGGTCCTGTCCAGGGTGATCAACGGACGATCGAGACGGCACTTGGGCGGCTTGTCTGTTCGATCAGCAACCAGCCGCATCTGAAGGCCGCGGTCGATGGCGCCAGCGCCTTCGCGGCGTTCCGTCCAGAGGCCTTGCGTCTCGCGGATGCTACGGACAGCGGCAACCGCTTTTCCGGCACCATCGCCGACCTCGCCTTTGCCGGTTCGTCGACCGTCGCCACCATCACGGCGGGGGCGGACACTGCCGCGCAACGCCTGCGGCTGCGCATGCCGAGCCGGATCGACGGCAGCGCACTCAAGTCAGGCGAGACGGTCTCGCTTTCGTTTGCGCCGCATGAAGGCCATCTGGTGCTGGCATGAGCGCCGGCTCGACACATCCCGCGGAAAGGCGATTGTCGCTGCTGGTGACGGTGCTGGCCTTCGCGCTGCCGGTGGTATTTGTCCTGGTACCGCTGGCGATCTTCCTCGGCTACAGCTTCTTCAGCGTCGACCAGGGCACGATCGTCTACGGACTGTCGCTTGGCAACTATGTCAGGTTCTTCACCGACCCGATCTTCCTGCCGGTGTTCTGGAACACCATCGTGCTGTGCGTGTCGGTGGCCGTCATCTGCATCCTGCTCGCCTATCCCGCCGCCTATTTCCTGACGACGCTCAAGGGGCGCTGGCGCTATGCCTTGCTGATGCTGCTTCTGGTGCCGCTGCTGATGAGCTACGTCATCAAGATCTATGCCATCCGCAGCATCCTCGGCCTCAACGGCTTCCTCAACAAGGCGCTGGTGGCGCTCGGCATCCTGGATCAGCCGTCGACGCTTTTCGTGTTCAACATGAACGCCATCCTGTTGACGCTGAGCCTGCTTTTGATCCCCTTCGCCATCCTGCCGATCTTCCTGTCGCTGGAGCGCATCCCGCAGACCTTGCTGCGCGCTTCGGATGACCTTGGCGCCAGCGGCTGGCAGACATTCCTGCGCATCACTCTGCCGCTCAGCCTGCCCGGCGTCGCCTCGGCGGCGAGCTTCGTTTTCGTGCTGGCGATCGGCGATTTCCTGACGCCGCAGATGGTCGGCGGGATCAGCGGCTTCACCTTCGGCCGCATCCTCTACAGCCAGTTCGGCACGGCCTATAACTGGCCGTTCGGCGCAGCACTCTCGGTGGCGCTGGCGATCGTGGTGATCTGCGCCATCCTCATCGGCGAACGCTTCGGACGCAACCGGGGGACATCGATATGAACGCCCTGCCCCGGCCCTCCACCATCTTCCTGGCCGCGATCACGACACTGGTCGCGGTGCTGCTCTACAGCCCGCTGTTCGTGCCGATCGTGTCGTCGTTCTTCACCATTTCGCATGGCAATGTCGACTGGTCGTCACCGACGCTTTCGACCTATGTGGCACTGGCCGAAAATCACGACATCCTGTCTGCCTTGCGCACCACGCTGATCGTCGGCGTCTGCACCGTCGTGCTCTCGGTGGTCAGCGGAACGCTGCTGGCGCTCTACTATCACAGCCGCCGATCCGGACGCTCTTTCCTGCAGTTCATCATCTTCCTGCCGTTCCTGATGCCGCCGATCATCAGTGGCCTGGCGCTGCTGATCTTCTTTCGCGAAATCCACCTCGAACGCTCGCTGCTAACGGTCGTCATCGGCCACACCGTCTTCGTGCTGGCGATCGTCTATCGCACAGTGCTGATGCGGCTGCAGTCGATGAGCCGCACGCTGGTCGAAGCCTCCTACGATCTCGGCGCCACCGGCTGGCAGACCTTCTGGCGCATCATCCTGCCGAACCTGTCGAGCGCCATGGTCGGCGGTGCGATCCTGGCCTTCGCGCTGTCGTTCGACGAGACGATGATCACCATCCTGGTCACCGGCACGCAAAGCACCCTGCCGGTCAGGCTATGGGCGATGATGCGGCTTGGCTTCTCACCCGACATCAATGCGCTGGTGGCGCTGATCCTGATGTTCACCGTGCTGCTCTGCGTGCTCGCCGCCCGTTTCCTGATCCCCAGGCAGATGGCGACGGAACGCACCTGAGTTATCGAAGAATTGGATCGAGGTCGAAGACGCGCCCCGGATTGAGGATGTTCCTCGGGTCGAGCGCTGTCTTCAACCGCCGCATCGCGGTGATTTCAGCGTCGCTGCGCACCAGATGCAGCCACTGTTTCTTGTCGAGGCCGATGCCATGCTCGGCCGAAACGCCGCCGCCCGCCGCCGCCACGCCGCGATAGACGATGCCGTAAGCCGCCGCCGGATCCGCCGTCAGCACCTGATAGTGCAGATTGCCGTCGCCGAGATGGCCGAAGACGTAGATGTCGGCGGCGGGGTCGACGGCGTGGATGGCGGCGTCGGCTTCCTGCAGGAATGTTCCCATGCGTGCCAGGGGAATGCTGATGTCGACGCCGATCAGACCCTTTATCGAAAACAGGATGCGGTTGGCATCCTCCCGCACGTCCCACAGCGCGCGGAATTCGCGCGGCGACTGCGAGACGACGACATCGTCGACCACGCCGTCCTCGACCGCCTGCATCAGAACCTCCGCGAAGCGCTCGCCGTCGCGTTCGGGCTCGCTGCCCTGGATTTCGGCCAGCACATAGACGGGCGAGCCAGCCGGCAACGGCGCCGGCATGGCCATGCTGGCAACCATGACGTCATAAAGCGGTGCGAAATTCACCTCATAGGCAGACAGTAACGGGCCGAGCTTTTGCCTGAGCAGCCCGAGCAGAGCGATGGCCGCATCGAGCGAAGCGAGAGCGCAGAAGGCGTTCACCTCGGATGCCGGCTTTGGATGCAGCCGGAGCGCGGCGCGGGTGACGACGCCAAGCGTCCCTTCCGCACCGATGAAGAGCTGGCTGAGGTCGTAGCCGGAATTGTCCTTGGGCAGGCCTTTTAGCGAGGACAGCACGCTGCCGTCGGCAAGCACCGCTTCCACTCCCAGCACCTGCGCACGGTACATGCCGTAGCGCAGCACGCGGATGCCGCCGGCATTAGTGGCGATGTTGCCGCCGACCGTGGCCGAACCGCGCGCGCCAATATCGACACCGAACATCAGCCCGGCGCCATCGGCCGCCTCCTGCACCGCCTGCAGCGTCGCACCGGCTTCGGCGATGATGGTGGCGGCTTGAGCGTCCGGCGCGGCGAGGCCGCTCATGCGTTCCAGCGACAGCACGATCTCGCCCGGCTGGACACGAGTACCGCCGGCCAGCCCGGTGCGTCCGCCCTGGACGACGACCGGCTGACCCAGAGCATTGCAGCCGGCGAGTGCTGCCGCGACGCCAACGGTATCGCGCGGACGCAGCACCACTTCGGGCAGCACGCCAAGCTTGCCGTCGGGGTCGTCGCGATAGCGCTGGTCGACATCGGAGCCGGCGAGCACACCGCCCGCACCCAGCCGATCGCCAAGAGCGGAGAGAAGTCGTTGCGTTTCGGGCGACATCGGGCTCAGGCGCCTGTGTGGCGAAGCGCATCGTCGGCATCCGCCGACCGGATGGCCCGATGAGTATTTCCGTCCGACACGCTCGCCATCCCTCAATTGCAGCCGGCCGATCCTATTCGGGATCGCCTGCCGTGCAAGCGATATCGGCCTGCCCTAGGCGATGCCGGCATCAATCGCGATGTGAGGCGATTGATGCCGGAAGAAGTTGCGCGGCCTTACTGAAGCTTGGCCTGCAGCGCGTTGACGTCGTCGGTGGTCATTTCACCGTCCGTGGTCACCTTGCCGTCGACGATCTTCCACAGCCGGAACGGGCCGGTGATGTCGCCATATTTGTCGAAGGCGACCGGGCCGATGACACCTTCGTAGCGGATCGGCTTGCCGTCCTTGATCAGGCCGAGCGCCTTGGCGAACTCGTCCTTGCCGGCGAAGATCGGCGTGCCGGCCGGATCGACGGCCTTGTACATGGCATCCTTGATCTTGGCCGGATCCTCGGAGCCGGCAATGGCGATGGCAAGCCCGACGATGGCGCCGGCGTCGTAGGAACGGTCGGCTGCCGGGTTCGACGGCTCGATGCCGGAGAATTCCTTGTAGTTCTTCATGAAGTAGTCGGTGGAAGCCGTCGGGCTGGTACCGGACGACGTGCCATAGGCTTCCTTCAGATAATCGGCGCCGACCGACTCGATGAAGTCCGGGCTGTTCATGCCGTCATTGAGCAGGAATTTCTGCACGCCGCCTTGCGAAATCCAGGTGCGGGCTACCGTTGCGCCGTCGACCGGCGTGCTGACCAGATAGAGCCCGTCCGGTTCGCCAGCCATCGCCGCCGTGACTTCCGAGGCATAGCTCGACTGCTTTTCATTGTAGGGCGTGTCGGAGACGATGGTGCCGCCGAGCGCTTTGTAGGCGCGCGAGAATTCGGCCACCATGTTGACGCCGAAATCGTTGTTGACGTGGATGATCGACAGCTTCTTGAAGCCCTTGTCGATGGCGTATTTGGCGGCGGCGACGCCCTGCAGCGCATCGGACGTGATGGTACGGAAGAAGATGCCGTTGGTCTTGCCGTCGCGGCCGAGCGCCGTCAGTGTCGGCGACGATGAAGCCGGCGAGACCTGGACGATCTTGGCCGGCGCTGTGACCGAGGTCAGGATCGGGATCGAGACCGATGAGATGATGCCGCCGATGATGACCGGCACTTTCTTGACCTGAACCAGCTGGGTGGCGGCATCGACCGCGATGTTGCCCTGGCTCTGGCTGTCGCGTGTGTCGGTGGCGAGATCACAGCCGCGCACGCCGCCGGCGGCGTTGATATCGCGAAAAGCCATTTCGACAGACTTGGCGCCGGCCTGGCCGTATTCGCCGGCCGGGCCGGTCAGTTCCATGACGAGGCCGACGGTGATCTTGCAATCGGCGGCCTGCGCCGCACCGGCCATCGTCACGAGGGCAAGTGCCGTGGTGAGTTGGAGTATCGTCTTTGTCATTGTTGTTCCCCTTTCGTTACTCGACTCTAACTTGATCTCTGGAGCCTGTTCAGCGTTCCGGCACCTGCAGCCAGGTTTCATGCAGATGTCGCCATTCGACGCCATTGGGCGCCGATGAACTGGTGGTGAAGACGGCACTCGACTGGCGGCGGCTGTGCTTGCCTGCGCGCAGCTGCGCCTCGACGTAGAAGACAACGATCGTATCGGCGCTTTGCCAGCCGGGCCGGATGTCCTCGATCGAGATCGCGAAGCCGTCGTCGCAAGAAGCCCGGCTTGAGCGGACATGGTCGACGACCGCAGCGCGATCGAGCACCTTGCCGTCCGGCGCGACCATGCTCAGGCCGTCACCCATGGCGCGCTCGAAGCGGCTGAAATCCACCGTGTCGGCACGCGCGGCGACGAACCAGTCGACAAAGAAGCGATGCAGGTCGATGACCTCGGCGCTGGCACGCGAAAACAGGGAAGGCTCGCCGCTCATTTCTTCCCCGCATTGAGGTTGTAATGCATGATCGAGCCATGGCGGCCATGGCGGTCGCGCTCCAGCGTGTAGACATCGCCCTTGAGGCCGGCGCCTTGCGCGATGACGGCAGCAATGCGCGCGCGATCGTCGGCATCGAGTGCAATGTCCATGATTTTCGCATTGGCCAATGCGTGCGCCTGGTTGCGGGCACCGACGATGACGGCCGCCACTTGGCGCTGTTCCAGAACCCAGGCACTGGCGATGGTGGCGATGTCGACACCGTGGCGGTCGCCGACTGCCTTCAGCGCCTGAAGCAGTTGCTGGAACAGGTCCCAGCCGCCAAAATCGTCGATGATCAGCTTGTATTTGACCAGTGAGCGGTTTTCGAGCGGCGTGGCGGGTTCGGCCACGCCAAGCCATTTGTCGCTGAGGAAGCCGCCGGCGACGGAACCATAGCAGAGGAAGCTGACGCCGTTCTGCTTTGCCAGTGCGGCGAGGCTGTTGCCCGGCCGCTGATCGAGCACGGAATATTGCAGCTGCTGGCTGACCAGCGGAATGCCGGCGGCGAGGATTTCGGCAAGCCGCGGCGTGTCGAAATTGGTGGTACCGAGATTGCGCACCTTGCCTTCCAGCCGAAGCTCGTTGAGCCAGCCCATCGCCTCGACATAACGAGGCTGATCATAGTCCCACCAATGGAACTGCACGAGATCGAGCCGTTCAGTCTTCAGCCTGCGCAGCGACTGGTCGACGATGCCCCTGATGTAGTCCCGGCTGATGCCGGCGAGCCGTTCGAGGTCTGGCACCAGCTTGGTGTGCACCTTCATCCTGGCGGCGACATCGAGGCCACGCTCGCTGGCCAGCCGCAAGCGCGCGGCGCCGATCAGCTCCTCGACGCCGGTGTAGATGTCGGCGCAATCATAGGTCCAGATGCCGGCATCGAAGGCTGCGATCAGGTCGCTCACAGCCTGTTGGCGCTCGACGGCGCCGTGGCCGCCAGCGAGCTGCCAGCCGCCGCGGATGACGCGCGAAATCGTGTAGCTAGGCCCGAGTTCGAAGGTCTTGGCGGTCATGTCTGGTCGTTCTCCTTCGGCAGCGGCACGGCCGTGGTTTCGGCATGGCTGAACCGCCGCTTGGCCAGCCTGACGATCCGCAGCCGGCTGGCGCAATTGGGATCGGGACAAGCGATCTCGGCGTCCGATGTCATCCAGTCATTGCGGTCGGTCGAGCGCTGCTTTGCCGCGAGAAACGGCAATACGGAGGCAAGCGAATAGATCGAAAAACTCTGCCCTGCCGGCATCGACAGCATCTCGCCCTTGAGCTCGAAATAGTCGCCTGATTTGGCGCCGCAATAGATCGGTTTGCCCTCGGGGATGACCGCCTCGACGCGAAGATCGAAGAGCTCGAAACTGTCGTCCGCCATGTCAGGCCTCCACCAGGCTGAAGGTTATGTCGCAGGCGCCATTGCGGCGGATCACGCTGCAGGCAGCGGCGAACTGGTCGCGCTGATCGGCGCGCACCTGCGCCACCACGCTGCCGGCGAGCCAGCCGATCGGAAACAAAAGCCGCGCCCCTTGCCCGTAGTACAAGCCGATGTCGAAGATGGCATTGGGATTGCCGCCCCACATGCGCGGCGGCACATAGGACAGCACGATGTCTCCCGGCTGCGGCGTCAGCGTTGCGTTCTCCGCCGGCAGAGGCCGGGCATAGGACTGGCCATCGAGATCGGCTGACGGAACCGGGCAGGAAATCTCAGGTCCCGTCCACATCGCATGAATGCCCGGAACGACGCGTGGCGCGGCGAGATACGCCTGGAGAAAGGCGGCATTTTCCGGCGCCTTTTCGGGCAGCAACAGCGCCGTCACGGAAAGCTTCGAGCGCGGCTCGGTGATGCTGATGGCTGGCTTCGTCATGTCGGATCTTTCGTGGCAGCGGATTGAAGCTTGTCACGCAGGAAAGCAAAGGGCCGGCTGATATCGGCCACCAGTGCTTCGCGCGCCGCTTGCGCATCCTGTTTGGCGAGAGCCGCGACGATGCCGCGGTGATAGTGCGCGGTGTCGACCTCGCCGGCTTCGGAAAAGGCGTAGATGGCGACGCGGATGCAAGGTCCCGATTGCAGCCACAGGCTTTCGATCATCGGGATCAGCACGGCCGAGCCGCAGCAGCGGTAGATCTCGAAATGGAAGCTCTGGTTGAGCGTCGCTTCGCGGTCGATATCCTTCTTGTGCTTCAGTGCCCGCATCTCGTCCCACTCGCCGAGCATGGCTTCGATGGAAGCGATCTGGCGCTGGCTCATGCGCGTGGCGGCAAGCGCAATCGCTTCGCCTTCGATGAGTGAGCGGGCGCGCAAAAGGTCGTCGATACGCTCCAGCGTGATCGGCGGCACACGCACCGAGCGGTTGGGCAGCGCCTCCAGCGCCTTTTCCGTGATCAGCCGGCCGAGTGCTTCGCGCACCGGCATGGTCGAGGTGACCAGCGCATCGGCGAGACCACGGATGGTCAGCACCTGGTTCGGCTCGAAAAGGCCGCCGATCAGAGCCCGGCGCAGCTCGGAATAGACGCGATCCTGCACGGTCTCACGGCCGACCGGCGTCAGCTGGGCTGCGATCGTTTCGTTGTTCTTTTCGATGGCAGCCTTCTGCATTACCCGGCTTTTGCCCCGTTTTCGGCTTGCGGATGAAATTAAAGCCGAATAGCGTGATCAAAGCAAGTGTGATCACAAATCAAAAATCAGGAGGCGGCGACGATCGTCTTCGGCCAGAGGGTTTGATGAGCGAGGCAGCGGAGCGCCAAGGGCAGGAGACCCGGGCACCGGTTCTGACGGCAAGCCATGTCGTCAGGCGGTTCGGCGGCCTTGTCGCCGTCAATGATGTCTCGTTTTATGTCAAACCAGGAGAGATCCTCGGCCTGATCGGACCGAATGGCGCCGGCAAGACGACCATGTTCGACCTGCTTGCCGGCAGCATATTGCCGACAAGCGGCGATATCCTCCTCAACGGCACGCGCGTCTCGGGCGAAGCCGCGCACCTGCGCATCGGCCGAGGGCTCGGCCGCACCTTTCAGATCCCGCGCCCGCTGCCCAATCTGACGCTGATCGAAAACATCCTGCTGGCGGCACAGGGCCAGGCCGGAGAAAAGCTTCTCGCCAATTTCGTCACGCCGTGGCGGGTGGCGGCGCAGGAAAAAGCGGCCAGGGCAAAGGCGCTCGACCTTTTGGAACTCGTCACCCTGACCCATCTCGCGCATGAGCCGGCGCGCGTACTTTCCGGCGGCCAACGCAAATTGCTTGAGCTTGCCCGCGTCATGATGGCCGACCCGGCGATCATCTTGCTCGACGAACCCGCGGCCGGCGTCAACGCAACGCTGCTCGAAGTCATCATCGACCGCATCCGCGACATCAATGCGCGCGGCATCACCTTCCTTTTGATCGAGCACAATATCGACATGGTGACGCGGCTCTGCCATCGCGTGCTGGTCATGGCGAGCGGCCAGTTGCTCAGCGAAGGCACGGCGGAAGAGGTCGCCCGCGACCCGCGCGTCATCGAGGCCTATCTCGGGGGTGTCGCATGAGCGAAATCGTCCTCGATGTGCGCGACCTCGAAGCCGGCTATGAACCTGGCGTGCCTATCGTGCGCGGCGCCTCGATCACCGTCAGCAAGGGCGAAATCGTCGTCGTCCTCGGCCCCAACGGCGCCGGCAAGTCGAGCTTCATCAAGGCGATCGCCGGCCTTGTCCCGATCACCGGCGGCGCGGTGTTCCTGGACGGCAAGGACATCACCGCCGCGCCGGCCCACACCATGGTGCGGCTTGGCCTTGCCTTCGTGCCGCAGACCGAAAACATCTTCCCGTTGATGTCGGTCGAGGACAATCTCAAGGTCGCCTGCGGTATCCTCGAACGGCGCGACATCCCTGGCCGCATCGAGGAAATGTATGCCGCCTTCCCCGACCTCGTCCGCCCGCGCCGCACTGCCGCCGGTAACCTGTCGGGCGGGCAACGCCAGATGCTCGCTGTTGCACGGGCGCTGATCGTCCATCCCAAGGTGCTGGTGCTGGACGAGCCGTCGGCCGGCCTGTCGCCGAAATTCGTCTCGATGGTGTTCGAGATGCTGGCCGGCATCCGCAAATCCGGCGTCACCATCCTCCTGGTCGAACAGAACGCCAAGGCGGCACTGGCCATCGGCGACCGTGCCTATGTGCTTGTCGAGGGCAAGGACCGGCACGAAGGCATTGCCTCGGAGCTCTGGAACGATCCGGTCGTCGCTGAGCTCTACCTGGGCCAACGCCCTTCTCACGCCGGCAAGGGAGGCGCGGTATGAGCCTGCAATTTGTCGTCGACGGATTGCTGACCGGCTCCATGATCGGGCTTGGCGCCATCGGCGTTACGCTCACCTATTCGATCCTGCGCTTTTCCAACTTCGCCCATGGCGACTTCATGGCTTGGGGCACCTATGCGACGCTCACCGCCGTCAGCGCCATCGGCGCGATATTCGGCAAGGTGGCGCCTATTGGCCCGCTGTCTTTCGGCTGGCCGCTGCTGGTTGCGCTGGTCGCCGGCATGGCGTTCACCGCCTTGCTGGCACTGCTGCTCGACAGAGTTCTGTTTTCGCGGCTGCGCTCGCAGGGGCAAGCGATCATCGTGGTGATGGCAAGCTTCGGTGCCTCGATGGCGCTTAGAAGCCTGCTCGAATTCACCTTCACCTCACGCCCAACCTATTTCAGCCGGGCGATCCAGATCGCCATGCCGGTCGGCTTCGGCATCCGCATCACGCCGGACCAGATCGCGCTGCTGCTGCTGACCGCAGTGCTGGTGCTCGGCGTGCACCTGTTGATGACACGCACGCAGACCGGCCGCTCGATGCAGGCGCTCAGCCAAAATGCGGCGCTGGCCCGCATCGTCGGCATCGATGTCGCCAGCGTGGTGCGCGTCACCTGGATCATCGGCGGGGCGCTGGCCTGCGTCGCCGGCGTGATGATCGGCATTCTGGTGCAGATCCGCCCGTTCATGGGCTTCGACATGCTGCTGCCGATGTTTGCCGCCGCCATTCTCGGCGGCATCGGCAGCATTCCGGGCGCGGTGCTCGGCGGCCTGATCATCGGGCTGGCCGAAGCCGGCGCAGTGCAGCTGATTGGTGCCGAATGGCGCGCCGCCGTCTCCTTCATCATCCTGATGGCGGTGCTGTTCGTGCGGCCTATCGGCCTGTTTGGTGTGAGGGAACGCTGATGGACCTGCTCGGCTACGGCGCCTTCTTCCTGACCACCGCGCTTATCTTTTCGCTGGTCACGCTGGGGCTCAATCTGCAGTGGGGACTGACCGGCCTGTTCAATGTCGGCCTCGCCGGCTTCGTCGCCATCGGCGCCTATACATCCGCGCTGCTGACCACGCCTGACGATGCCGCTCGGCTCGGTGGCTTCGGCCTGCCGATCCTTGTCGGCTGGCTCGGTGCCATGGTCGTCGGCGGCATTGCCGCAGCGCTGACCGGCATGGCGACGCTGCGGCTCAGATCCGACTATCTGGCGATCACCACCTTCGGCGTCGCCGTGGTCGTGCAACTCGTCGCGCTCAACGCGCAGAAGCTGACCGGCGGCCCGTTCGGCATCGGCTTCATCCCGCGCCCCTTCGGCAGCCTTGCCGAGACGCCGCTGCTGTTCAACCTGTCGAACCTTGCAGTGGTCGCGGCGGTGACGCTGATCGCCTATCTCGCCTTGGAGCATCTGTCGCGCAGCCCGTGGGGGCGCGTGCTGAAGGCATTGCGCGAGGATGAGCGGGCGGCGATTTCGCTCGGCAAAAGCGCGCGCTTCTACCGCGTCCAGGCCTTTGCCGTCGGCGGCGCCATCATGGCGCTGGCCGGTGCGTTGCAGGCGCATTTCACCGGCTTCATCGCACCGGACAATTATCTGCCGATCCTGACCTTTCAGGTCTGGGTGATGCTGATCGTCGGCGGCTCGGGCAGCAATCTCGGCGCCGTCATCGGCAGCATCCTGGTGTGGGGGATATGGGCTGGATCGGGCACGCTGACCAGCGTGCTGTTTGCGCCGGAGCAGCAGGCCCGCGCCGCCTCGCTGCAGATCGTCGCCATCGGCGTCATGCTCTGCGTCATCCTGCTGATCCGGCCGAACGGATTGTTCGGCGACAGACTGCGGCGGCCACGTCCGGGCAAGCGAGCGAAGGTGACTACGGCCAAGAGCAGTTCCGGCTCATGACCGATGCGATCCGGCAGGAAGCGCATGGCGCTTCACTCTGGCATGCCGTCAGCCGCAACCGCCGCGACCGGCCGGCGCTGCACGACGGGATCAATGTCGACCTCGCCATTGTCGGCGGCGGTTTTTCCGGCCTGTCGACCGCGCTGCACGCCGCCGGGAAAGGACTTTCCGTTGCCGTTCTCGAAGCCGAAATCGTCGCCTGGGGCGCGACCGGCAGGAATGCCGGTTTCGTCGTGCCCAACTTTGCCAAGATGGACCCGGACAGCATCCTTGCGCATCTCGGCCCCGAGCGCGGCGAGAGGCTGATCGATTTCGCCGCCGGCAGCGCCGAGCTGGTCTTCGGCCTGATCCGGCGGCACGGCATCGACTGCGACGCCGTGCAGAACGGATGGATCCAGCCGGCGCATTCGCCCGCCGCCTTCGAGAAGGTCAAATTGCGTGCCAGGCAATGGGCACGGCGAGGCCGGCCGGCTGTTAGCCTGGATTGGCAGGACGTCGAGGCGCTGACGGGCGTGCGCGGCTATGCCGGCGGCTGGATGGATCGTTCGGGCGGGGTGCTCAATCCGGTCGGCTACGCGCACGGGCTGGCCGATGCAGCGGAGACGGCTGGCGCCAAGATTTTCGAGCGCACGCCGGTCACCTCGATCGATCGCGCGGCCGATGGCTGGACACTGAAAACGCCGTCGGGCTCGGTGCGTGCCGGCAAGGTGCTAATCGCAACCAACGCCTATGGCGGGTCGCTCAATCCGCTGCTGCAGCGAACCTATATTCCGCTAAAGGTTTTTCAGATTGCGACCGAGCCGCTGCCGCGCGAAATCCGCACGCGTTTGCTTCCCGGCGGCCAAGGCGCCGGTGACACCAGGCGCAATCTCTTCACCTTTCGCTTCGATGCCGACAACCGGCTGATCAGCGGCGGCATGCATATTCTGGGCGCCGGCGCCGACACGCGCGTGCCACAGACGATCTGGCGGCGCCTCGCCGGGCATCTCGATTTGCCTGACCTGCCGTCGCTTGCCTATGGCTGGTCGGGAATGGCCGCGGTCGAACCGGATTTCCTGCCGCACCTCCTGGACCTCGGACCGGGCCTGATCGCCGGTCGCGCCTGCAACGGGCGCGGCATCGCCATGACGACGGCGATGGGCAAGGTGCTGGCCGACTGGGCTGCGGGAACCGAGGCGCGTGACTTGCCGCTGCCATTCGCACCGCCGGCACCAATTCCCTTCCACGCGCTGCTGCGGCACGCGCCCAACATGCTGCTCGGCTGGAGCATGCTGCGCGACCGGCTGGACGAGGCGAGATAGGCCGACCCAGCCTGCCGCGCGGATCAGGCCGTCGTGCGCAGATTTTCGGAGAGAACCGCGGCTGCCACGGCGATGTCCTGTTCGAGGGAGACCCGGACGGCGGGACCATTGCGCTGCTCCAGCGCAGCAACAATCCTGCGATGCGCGTCGTTCGATTGCGGAATGTAGCGATCGGCCTGCATCAGCAGTTTCAGGTAGGGTCCGACGCGGCCCCAGAGATCGCGGATCATGTTCAACAGGATCGGCGCGCCGGCATGCTGGTAGATGGCGAAGTGAAACGCCTCGTTCAGCGAGAGATAGGCCCTGGCGTCGTCGGCCTCGATAGCGCTCTGCATGCCGGCCAGCGTCGCCTGGATATCGACCAGCCCACTCTCGTTCATCCGCGTGGCGGCCATCTCACCCGCCAGCCCTTCGACGGCGATGCGGATGTGGGTCAGTTCCTCAAAGGCAGGGGCCGACAGCAGCGGCACAATGATCGAGCGGTTGTTCTGCATTTCGAGCAGCCGCTCGGCGACCAGCCTTTGCAGCGCCTCGCGGATCGGCGTCGTCGAGATGCCGAACGTCTCGGCGAGCTTGCGAATGACCAGCGTCTGGCCCGGGCTGAAGCCGCCTGAAATCAATTCCTGCTTGAGCGCGCCATAGGCGCGATCGTTGAGGGTTTGATGTTCGAGCTTCAGCATGCGCGGTCCCGATCACCAGTTCGATAAAGCGCGATCGAGCGTCTCGGCCAGTTGCTCGGCATTATCCCTGGCGAAGGGCAGAGGCGGCCTGATCTTCAGGACATTGCCGCGCGGACCGCAGGACGAGATCAGCACGCCATCCTGGCGCATGGCTTCGACAACCGCCGATGTCTTGCTTGCGGCCAAGGCCTCGTCGCCATCGGCCGTCAACTCGACGCCGAAATAGAGGCCGTTATGCCTGACGTCACCGACCATGCCATGCCGGCCCTGCAGCGCGCGCAACAGCTCAGCCGTATAGGCACCGACATTGCGCGCGTTCTCGATCAGCCCCTCGCCTTCGATCACGTTCAGAACGGCGATGCCGACGGCGGCCGCGACCGGATTGCCGCCGAATGTGTTGAAGTAGCCGGTGTTGGAGCCGAAGGATGAAACAAGCCGCGGCCGCACCAGCACCGCGCCCATCGGATGTCCATCACCGATCGGCTTGCCCATGGTGACGATGTCAGGCTCGATGCCGTAATTGGCAAAACCCCACATGCCCTGACCAAGCCGGCCGAAGCCGGACTGGACTTCATCGGCAATGACGATGCCGCCGGCCTTCCTGACGTGATCCGCCGCTTCGCGCATCACCGCCGCGTCGGGGAAGAAAATGCCGTCACTGGAAAAGGCCGAGTCGAGCAGCAGCGCCGCCGGACGGATATTCTGCGCGAGCATATCCTCGATTGCCGCCGCGACATTTTTGGCGAAATCATGCGCGGCGCGGCCATGGTCGCGGAACGTGTCCGGCGCTGCCGCGGTCCGATGATGCGCGGGCACGCCCTTTGCCCCGACCGCGGCCGGAGACAGCTGTGCGGTGGCGATCGTGGCGCCGTGATAGGCGAAGTCGGTGATGATCACGCCGATGTTGCCGGTGGAATGCTGGGCGATGCGGATGGCAAGGTCGTTGGCCTCGCTGCCGGTGCAGGTGAACATGGCATGGCCGAGATGGGCCGGAACGGTGCCGAGCAGTTTTTCCGCGTAGTCGAGGATGATCTCGCTGAGATAGCGCGTGTGCGTGTTGAGCGTGGCGGCCTGCCCCGACAGCGCCTCGACGACACGCGGATGGCAGTGCCCGACCGAGGCGACATTGTTGTAGGCATCGAGGAATTTGCGGCCCTGCGCATCGTAGAGCCAGACGCCGCTGCCGCGCACCAGATGGATCGGGTTGCGGTAGAAGGCGCGATAGGTCGGCCCGAGCAGCCTGGCGCGGCGCTCAAGCAGGGCTTGCTCGGATGGCGTCGGGTCGGCATTTGCAGGATATGGCGAGGACTGGGACACGGGCATCTACTCCGGATTGGAATGATCGAGAAAATAGCGGCGGGCATCCGCGGACGACAGTCCATCCAGCCGTTCGAGCGAGGCCCAGACCTCGGTGATGAGGCGCAGCACATAGTCGCGCTTGGCCGGGAAGCGTTCCGCCTGCCAGCTGGCGATGTTGGCGATGAGCGCAAGGCGGGCACGGATCAGATCGAAGAGGATGCCGATCTCCTCGGTCTCCAGCGGTTGCACGGATTGATAGCCGGCGACAAAGCGCGCGGCCGGTGCCAGCGGATGACCTTGCGCCGGCCAACGGTAGACGGCGCCGATGGCGATGTCGCAGATCAGCGGCGAATGGATCATGTCGCCGAAATCGAGGATGCCGGTCACGACCTCCGGCCGCGACGCATCCATCACCACATTGTAGGAATTCATGTCATTGTGGACGATCTGCGCGCGTAGCCCAGGGATGACCGGCGCAGCATGCTCCTCGAAGGCGTCCATCACACGTTCGACCATGGCCCGGTGGCCGCCATCAGCGATATGCGCCATCATCGGCCGTGTCTTGGCGACCTTGCGGATATCCCAGAGAAGGTCGCTGCCGGCGGCCGAATGGAAGAAGCCGCGCAGCGCCCGGCCAAGCCGGGCGAGGAAGATGCCGAGATTGCGATCCTGTGCAGCCGACGTTGGCGAGCGCGACAGCAACTGGCCGGGCAGATAGGTAACCAGCCGGATGATGCGCGGCGCCGATCCACCGACACTGACCGTGAATTGCGCTTCGCCCTCGAGGCTTTTGCGCACCGAGGGGACCGGCAAGGTCGGATCAACCGCAAGGATATGGTCGAGCGCCTTGTTCTGGAAATCGGTGAAGCCAGCTTCTTCCGCCGGGTGGGAGAACTTGAGGACGAACTCGCCCTCGCCTTCGGTCTGGATATGGAAATTGTGGTCGCGTTCGCCGGGCAACGGACGCGCGCTGCCGGTGAGGCCGTAGTGCCGGCGCAAGATGGCCAACGCGTCGGCGATCGAAACGTCAGGCGCATCCTCGGCGAGCGTTTCGCCGAAACCGTCAGGCACGGCCGCGTTCATGAGCTCGCCTCCGGATCGATCGGCTCGAGGCCGCACCAGTCGGCGATGAACAGCGCAATGGTCTGGGTGACCTTGCGCACAGAATCGAGATCGACGGCCTCGTCATAGCCATGCGGCATGCGGCAGATCGGGCCGTAGACGATCGCCGGCGTGTCGGCATAGAGGCCGAAGAAGCGCGCATCCGTCGTCGCCGAGGTGACGTGCTCCGTCAGCGGCTCGCCCCAGACGGCGGTATGGCTGCGGCGCAGCGCGGCTTCCATCTCGTCGGCATCCTCCAGCACATAGCCCTCGGCCATGAAGCCATTATAGGTCATTGTAGGTGGGCGATTGGCCAGGAACGGATCGGCGCGCGCTGCATCGGCGATGCAGGCTTCGAGTTCGGCTCTCGCATCCTCCAGCTTCTGGCCGGGATAGGTCGCGACCCGCATTTCGAAGACACAGCGCGCCGGAACGCTCGATGTCCACTCACCGCCCTCGATCTTGCCGAGGTTGAAGCGGATCGGATGCGGATGATCGCAGAAATGCTTGTCATCGACCTTGCGCGCATTCCAGGCGATTTCGAGCTGCTTCAGCGCCTGGATGATGAGAAATGCTTTTTCGATGGCATTAGCGCCGGCCGAGAAGGCGCCGGAGGCGTGCTGCGGATCGCCGTCGACCTCGACCCTGAACCAGATCGGCCCGACCTGCGCCCGCATCAGCCTTGGTTCCAGCGGTTCGGGAATGAAGGCGGCGTCGGCGCGGTAGCCGCGCTGCAGGCAAGCGAGCGCGCCATTGCCGGTGCATTCCTCCTCGACCACCGACTGGAGGTAGACGTTCGCTGCCGGCTGATAGCCGAGGCTGCGCAAGGCGGTCAGCGCGTAGAGACAGGCCGACAGCCCGGCCTTCATGTCGCCGGCGCCGCGACCATGCATCCAGCCATCCTCGATGGCCGGGTCGTAGGGGTAGCGCACCCAGCGGTCGAGCGGTCCCGTCGGCACCACGTCGATATGGCCATTGAGGATCAGCGAGCGGCCGGTGGCGTTTCGCGGCGTGTGAGCGGCAACGACGTTGAAGGCATCGTCATAGGAAACCGCAACAGGTGAAAAGCCCGGAAGGTCGCGGATCGCGTCGACATCGACGCGCCACATGTCAACCGCATAGCCATCGGCCTGATAGGCAGCCGCCATGAAGGATTGCGCGGCGTGTTCCTCGCCACGCTGGGAGGGAAAGCGTACGAGATCCGCCAGGAATGCGACTTGCCGCGCGAAGCCGTCATCGACCGCGCCCAAAATGGCTTCGTCGGCAATTCGCTCAGGCATGATATTCCGGTTTCCTAGGGAATGATGTATCATATCTCATATGCCATTCTAAGAAAAACCAAAGAGACAGGTCAGGCCAAAACGATGGCCCAACCCGGGAACCTCTTGGCAGGCGGGCGCAGAGTTGGCATCAGCTTAACGCATGCCAGCGAAGTTGCGTGGCAGAGATCGAGGACAGATGCTGGTCACCCAAGGCGCATTGCCGGATGAAATCACCGATCTGTCGTCCGGCTACCGGCGCGTGCCGGCCGGCAAGATCGTCAATGCGGTGACATGGATGGAAGCGCGTGCCCCGGTGTCGGGCCTCGCCCAACCCTTGGCAATGACACGGATCACCAAGCCCGACAGTGGCTGCTACCGCGCGATCTTCCTCGAGATCGGCGCTCCCTGGCTGTGGGACCGCGCCGCCGAAATGTCGGATGCCGACATATCAGCGCATTTTTCCGACCCTCGCCAGCATGTCTATTACGGCCATGATGATAGCGGCGACCATGTCGGCATGGTCGAATTCTGCGTGACCGACGACGATGAGATCGAGATCACCTATTTCGGCCTGTTCCCCTTGCTGACCGGCCGGGGCCTTGGCAAGCGGCTGATGGCCGGCGCGCTCGATCAGGCATGGCGCCTCGGCCCCGGCCGCATCTGGCTGCACACGAGCAGTATCGATCATCACAGCGTCATCGGTTTCTACAGGGCTTGCGGGTTTGAGCCCTTTGCGGCCGGTTTCGAAATCACCGACGATCCCCGACTCAACGGAACCCTGCCGCGCGATGCGGCCCCGCAGATCCCGTTGATCGAAACGGAATGGGGGAGTGGGGTCAAATGAGACCAGACGCCCTGACGGCGGCTTTGTCGCTGCCGTCAGGGCGTTTGCGGTGCCGGCAGCCGCTCGCGCAATTCGTCGACAAGAACCCTGGTGTTCTCGGAGTAGTCGATGGGCACGACGACGAGATGCACGCCGCCGCCGGCAAAGGCCTGTTCCAGCGCCGGCCGCAAGTCGGCGATCGTATCAACCCTGGTCCCTTTGGCACCGTAGGCCTCGGCGTATTTGACGAAATCGGGATTGCCGAAGGTCATGCCGAAATCCGGGAATTCGTCGACCGCCTGCTTCCAGCGGATCATGCCGTAGGCATGGTCCTCCAGCAGCAGCACGACGAGGTTGAGCTTGAGCCTGACGGCGGTTTCCAGTTCCTGGCTGTTCATCATGAAGCCGCCATCGCCGCAGATCGCCATGACGCGGCGCTGGGGATATAGCAGTGCCGCCATCATCGCCGACGGCAGGCCGGCACCCATGGTGGCCAGCGCATTGTCGAGCAGCAGCGTGTTTGCCATGCGCGTGCGGTAATTGCGCGCGAACCAGATTTTGTACATGCCATTGTCGAGAGCCAGGATCCCGTCGGCCGGCATCACGGTGCGCACGTCATACACGATGCGCTGCGGCGTGAAACGGTCTTCGGTGGCGCGCGCGGCGATCCGGCTCAAAATGCCTTCCCTGAGCGGGAGCAGGGCCTGCGCATTGGGGATCTTGCCTTCGATGCGATCCACCAGCAGCGCCAGCGAGGGGCCGAGGTCACCGACGATCTCGGCCTGCGGGAAATAGACCTGCTCGACATCGGCCGTTTGATAGCCGACGTGAATCACCTTCGGCCCCTTCGCCCCCATGATGAAGGGCGGTTTCTCGACCGTGTCGTGGCCGATGGTGATGATCAGGTCGGCCTGTTCGATGGCCTCGTGCACATAGTCGCGCTCCGAGAGTGCAGCCGTTCCCATGTAGAGTTCGGTGCCGCCGGGCACGGTGCCCTTGCCCATCTGCGTGGTGAAATAGGGAATTTGCGTGCGCAGCACGAACTGGGCGACATCGGGCGTCACACGCGGCCGCGACGCCGCCGCGCCGAACATCAGCAGCGGGCGCCTGGCTTCCATGATCATGCGGGCGGCGCGATCGAGCGCGCCCGGGCTTGCCAGCGGCAGTTCGACCGGGTGCGTCGGCACCAATGCGATCGGCTCGCACTCCGCCGCCGCGATATCTTCCGGCAGTTCCAGATGCACGGGGCCGGGACGTTCTTCCTGGGCAACGCGAAAAGCTTCGCGCACCAGCGACGGGATCATCTTGGGCGAGACGATCTGGCGCGAGAGCTTGGTCAGCGGTTTCATCGCCGCGACGATGTCGACGATCTGGAAGCGCGCCTGTCGCGATGACAGGATGCCTTTCTGACCGGTGATCATGATCATCGGCATCGCGCCGAGCAGCGCATAGGCCGAGCCGGTCGTCAGATTAAGCGCGCCGGGGCCAAGCGTGGTGATGCAAACGCCTGCCTTGCCGGTGAGCCTGCCATAGGTGGCGGCCATGAAGGCCGCCGCCTGCTCGTGGCGGGTCAGGATCAGCTGGATCGACGAGCGACGGATGGATTCGACGATGTCGAGGTTTTCCTCGCCCGGAATGCCGAAAATCCGCTCAACCCCTTCATTCTCGAGGGCCGCGACGAACAGATCCGAACCTTTGGTCATCAACCGTCTCTCCTGCAATGCGCACATTCCGTCAGCACCTTCATATGGCACCGGAACACCACAGCTCAAAGGGCCAGTCTTCAAGCGCAGGTCAAAGGCGCGTGTTGCGGTTCGGAGACCTGGTCGGCGGACAGTGCATCGCTGGGTTCGGGCTCGGCGAAGACCACGCGCCAGATAACTGGCTGAAAAACCGCAACGGCGAACAAATCATTTTTCGCGGCAATACCGCCCTTGAAGGCACGGCTCCGCATCCCTAATTGTTTGGTGCGGGCCGGGCCCCTCTGACGATCGCTTCTGTGGTTGTGATGTCGGACCGCTTTAACGGGCCCGTTTCCATCCTTTTCGGTCAAGCGGGCTTAATCTTTTCGGTTTGGAGCCGCGTATGACAACTTCCCTCCTTGGCCTGGTTTGCCCCTCCTGCCGCGTCGCGCTCACAATGAGCGAACGCCAGGGTATCGAGATCGACTACTGCCCGCAGTGCCGCGGCGTCTGGCTTGATCGAGGCGAACTCGACAAGATCATCGAACGTTCCGGCAGGGAGGCATCACCCGCGCTGCAGCCGCAGCAAGCAGTGTTCTCACAGCCGCCGCACGGCCAATCCCTCGACGACGATTATTCCCGCTCGCACGGACACCGCTATCCGAAGCGGAAGAAATCATTCTTCGAAGAATTGTTCGATTGATTGCGTGCCGCCGCACGATACCCGGGTCAGCACGTGCTGAAACTTTCTAAAAAACACGTCAATAAAGGCCAACGCCGATGATGTCTCGTACAAGCCGATTTGCCACCCTCTTTGCAGGGCTGTTCCTGGCATTCTCCATGGTTGCGATCGATCATGCCGAGGCGCGGCGCGGCGGCAGCTTTGGCAGTCGCGGCACGCGCACGTTCCAGTCGGCGCCGCCGACCCGGACCGCACCGGCGCCAACCGCTCCGATCGAGCGTTCGATGACGCCCAACACCGGTGTGAACTCTGCCGCCCGCCAGCCGCAGGTGCAGAGACCTAGCTTCATGAGCGGCTTCGGCGGGACGATGATGCGCGGCCTGCTGATCGGTGGCCTGATCGGGCTGCTCTTGGGCCAAGGCTTCGGCGGCCTGGCCGGCATGTTCGGCTTCCTGCTTCAGGCCCTTCTCATCGGTGGCGCGATCATGCTGGCCATCCGCTTCTTCAGGTCGCAGTCAGCGCGTGGCCCTGCGCCCGCGCTCGCCGGTGCCGGCAATGCCCAGGCGTCGATATTTGAGAACCGTGCTGCGGCACAGCAGCAAACTGCGGGCTCGTTCACAATTCCCGGCTTTGGTGGCGGTTCAGGCGGGGGCTCTCCAGCCGCCGGTTCTGAAGAGATCACGCTCGCCCAGATCGATCTCGATACGTTCCAGCAGTTGTTGACCGATGTCCAGGAAGCATTCGGGCGCGAAGACCATGCCGCCCTGCGCCGGGCGACGACGCCCGAGATGGTGTCCTATCTCTCGGAAGAGCTGGCCGACAATGCCCAGAAAGGTCTCAGGAACGAGGTATCCGACATCACTTTGCTGCAGGCCGACGTGGCGGAAAGCTGGCGCGAGGATGACCGCGACTACGCCACGGCCGCATTGCGCTACGAGTCCCGCGACGTGATGCGAGAACGGGCCACCAACAAGGTTGTCGAGGGCGACGAGGACCATCCGACAGAGACGACGGAGCTGTGGACATTCACACGAGAGAATGGCTCGAGCTGGAAGCTCTCGGCAATACAGCAGGCTTGACACCAAGCGGGTATCGGCCCGCCACTCTGACGACAATGATTGCCGGCTTTGCCGGCAATCATTGGACGATCTTGACGCACATCGGTGCCGATCTCGATGGTCCGACCGGTATCGGTCAACAGGCCGCTAGCCGGGTCGCGCGCGAAGATCGAGATGCGGTCGGCATTCTGGTTGGCGGAGAACAATGCGCCAGATTGCGCGGTGTTGCACCGCCGCAAGGGACATAGCCGACGAGGCCGAGCGAGCCGGTCTGCTGGTCGATCGCCATGATGACGACGCCGTCGTGGCCACGCTTGGAGCCATGGACGAAACGGTCGGGTCGACGTCATTTGCATCGGCCAGTTTTCGTATTTCCAGCGTCGCCTCCTCGAAACTGTAGACGCTGAGGCCGACGCCGCGCGCACCCTGAAAATAAGGCGCTTCGCGGTTCAGGCTGCCGACAAACACCAGACAATCCTTGCTAATCTTTTCCTCCCCTGCCCGCCTGCGCTCGAGGGTTGCGGGATTGGCCAAAATTTCGCCTGTCCTCGCTTGCAACGAAACCCCATATGTGAAAATACTATTTACAAAAGAAGATTGGCGGGAGGAGACGTCGTGCAATCAGGCGCCTTGACGTGCGTTCGAACGGCTGTCCGGACCCTTTCGCGAGAGCGACAGGGCCGGCCATGAACGACTTCGCACCCACTGTCGGCATTGCCTCGACGTATCCCCAGAACATGCCGGAGGACCATGCCGCGCTGCCGGTGTGGAATGCCGAGAACTGGTTCTACGAGGACTGGCCGGTCGGCCAGAAAATCCGCTCGTTGCGGCGCACCATGGCTGAGGGCGACAGCCACCTGTTCAACACGCTGGTGCTCGACATCCACCCTTATGTGCAGGACCAGATGTTTGCCGAGAGCGAAGGCATTTTCGGCAAACGGCTGATCGCCGGCGCCTTTGTCTTTTCGGCAGGCCTCGGGCTGGTCGCCACCAACTGCGTCAACGCCTTTTCCTATGGCTACGACAGACTGCGTTTCATAAAGCCTGTCTTCATCGGCGACACGATCTATTCGATCCGCTCCAACCTCGACAAGAAGCCTCGCTACAAGGAAATGGGGCTGATCCGCGCCAGCTACGAAGTGTTCAAGGGCGAAGGTGAGCTCGTTCTCTATTGCGAGCATCTGCAGACGGTGAAGTACCGCAACCCGGCCGATTTCGTCGGCAAGACGGAGAAATAGAGATGCCGGCGCCAGCCGAATTGCCGCTTGCCGGTCTTGTCGTCGTCGACATGAGCCAGTTCCTGTCAGGGCCTTATTGCTCGCTCAGGCTGCTCGATCTCGGCGCCCGGGTCATCAAGATTGAACGCCCCGACGGCGGCGACCTGTCGCGCCGGCTCTATCTCAGCGATACCGAGATCGGCGGCGATTCCACGATTTTCCACGCCATCAACCGGGCCAAGGAGAGTTTTGCAATCGACCTCAAGAACGAGGCCGATCTCGAGGCGCTGCGCGGCCTGGTGGTCAAGGCCGACGTGCTGGTCCAGAATTTCCGGCCGGGTGTCATCGAGCGACTGGGCCTCGACTATGAGGCCGTCCGCAAGATCAACCCGCGGCTCGTCTACGCCTCGATCAGCGGCTATGGCGAAGACGGCCCGTGGGTCAAGCGGCCCGGCCAGGACCTGCTCGCACAGTCACGCTCCGGCGTGATGTGGCTGAACGGCGATGAGGACCAGGGACCGGTGCCGTTCGGCCTCGCCATTGGCGACATGCTGGCGGGTGCGGCCTGCGCGCAAGGCATTCTGGCCGCCTTGGTGCGGCGAGGCATCACCGGGCTGGGCAGCCATATCGAAACCAGCCTGCTCGAAGCGCTGGTCGACTTCCAGTTCGAGGTGCTGACCACGCATCTCAATGATGGCCGCCGCTTGCCCAAGCGCTCCAATTTCCGCAGCGCGCACGCCTACCTATCGGCGCCTTATGGCGTCTATCCGGCCAAGGACGGCTACCTCGCCATCGCCATGACGCCGATCCCCAAACTCGCCGATCTGCTGTCGCTCGAGGAGTTGGCCCCTTATCGCGACAAACCCGCATCCTGGTTCACCGCGCGCGACGATATCAAGGCGATCATCGCGCAGAGGATTGCGACGAAAACCATCGACGAGTGGCTGGCCATTCTGGAGCCCGCCGACATCTGGTGCGCCAAGGTGCTGACCTGGCCGGAGATGCTGGCCAGCGAGGGCTTTCAGTCTCTCGACATGCTGCAGACGGTGACCCGCGACGACGATGTCTCGATCCTCACCACCAGTTCGCCGCTGAGGGTCGATGGGATCAGGGCCAAGGTCGATCGCGCCGCACCGCGCATCGGCGAGCACAGTGCCGCGATCCGCGCGGAGTTCGGCCTGTGACCACGCTCAAGGGCATGACCTGGAGCCATCCGCGCGGCTACGATCCGATGGTCGCCTGCTCGGCCCTCTGGCAGCAAAAAACCGGCGTCGCCATCGCATGGGACAGGCGCTCGCTGCAGGATTTTGAATCCTTCCCGGTCGAGGAACTGGCGCGTGCCTATGACCTCATCGTCATCGACCATCCTCATGTCGGGCAGATCACGGCGGAGAGCTGCCTCTCGCCGCTGGATGTTGCCGGCCGCGAGGCGGCGCGCGCTGCAATCGCTTCGGGCAGCGTGGGCCAGTCCTATCCGAGCTACAACTGGCAGGGACGGCAATGGGCCTTCCCAATCGATGCGGCCAGCCAGGTCCAGGCGTGGCGGCCGGATGTGCTCGATGCGCCGCCGGCGCGCTGGAGCGATGTGCTCGATCTCGCCCGGCAAGCCCGCGTGCTGTTGCCGTTGCGGCCGCCGCACGTGCTGATGACGTTCTACACGCTTGCCGGCAATCTCGGTCATCCCTGCGCGACCGAACCGTCCCGCGATCTCATCGACATCGAGACCGGCAGCCAAGTCTTCGAAGCGATGCGCGAGATCACAGCACTGGTCGAGCCCGCCTGCTTCGAGATGGATCCGATCGCCATTTCGGAACGCATGGCGGAGGCCGGTTCCCGCATCGTCTGTGCGCCGCTGATCTATGGCTATGTCTCCTATGCGATATCAGGGTTTCGCGCACACCGATTGTCCTTCACCGACATCCCGGCCGTCGGCTCCAACGGTCCAATCGGCTCGGCGCTCGGTGGCACGGGCATAGCGGTGTCGGCCTTTTCCAAAGCGAAAGATGCAGCGACGGACTTCGCCTATTGGGTCGCCAGCGGTGACGTCCAGCTTGGTCCCTATGCCGCCGCTGGCGGCCAGCCTGGCCATGCGGCGGCCTGGGAAGATCAGACGGTCAACGCCGCGACCGGCAATTTCTATCGGGATACGCGCGCGACGCTTGAGGGCGCATGGGTACGGCCGCGCCATGACGGCTACATGGCGTTCCAGCAGGCGGCATCCGACCGCATCCTTTCCGGCATGATCTCCGGGCACAAAGCCGCACAGGTGGTTGCCGATCTCATTCGCCTGTTCGGGGAGAGTTCTCCGGTGCAGGTGTCCGGCGTTGCCGGTGGAGGGGCCTGAACGAAACCGACCGGAGGAGAACTTCCGCAGGCCACGCCGCGGCGAGGCGCCGATGCAAATCCAACTATTTCAGCCGCCACAGCTTGCGGGCATTGCCCGACAGCAAGCCCTCGCGCTCCGAAGCACTGCAGCCTGAAAGCAGCGCATGGGTCGCTGCCACCCAGGTCGAAAGGCCGCCGCCAAGCGTGCAGACCGGCCAGTCGCTGCCCCAGACGACACGATCCCAGCCGAACGCGGCGATGGTGTGCTCGACATAAGGCCGCAACGTCGCGACCGCCCAACTGCCGGGATCGGCATAGGCGACCACACCGGAAATCTTGGCCATGACATTCGGACGCTTCGCGATGTCGCTCATATACTCGCGCCAGGGATGCTCGGCTCTGCCCTTGATGTCGGGCACGCCGCAATGGTCGAGGACGAACTGGACGTCGGGCGCCAGGTCGGCCAGCGCGATCGCCTTGGGGATCTGGTGCGGCAGCACGACGAGATCGAAGGTCAGGCCGGTGCCGCCAAGCCGCTTGATGTTGTCGCGGAACATCGCGCGTTCCGAGAGATCGTCGGGCACAACGTGGAGGACGCGACGGAAGCCCTTGACGAAGGGATTGACCCGCTGGCGTTCGAGATAGGTGGCAAAGTCAGCCTCTTCCGGCCGGCACGATGCGATCACTCCGGTGAGCATGCTGTCTGCCTGCCGCGACAGAACTTCGACCCGTGCGGTCTCGGCTTCGATATCGGCCGGATCGACATCGACCTCCATGTGCAGCACGCGCTCGACGCCGGCACGCTGCGCTTCAGTGGCGTATTCCTCATAAGAGAAATCGCGGTTGAGCGCCGGCACGCCGGCAAGCCAGGGATAGCGCAGGGCCGAACGATCGATGAGATGCAGGTGGGTGTCGATGATCATGGCGCGGCTCCTCCTCTTGGCTGTTCAAATCATCTCACGGAGGAATTCTTCATTCAAATAAGAATTTACGCCGATGATCCGACAGTCGAGCCTGCCAGGTGCGACAGCTTCTCGCACGTTGCCAGCAACAGCTCGATGGTCCGGGTGATGTCCGGTGCGGCAGGCGTGTTGATGACGGTGATGTAGGGGATCGACAGCGCGGCGATCGCCCTGCCATCGGAACTGCGCACCGGTGCCGAGAGATTGAAGACGCCGGCTGTCTGCATCGAGGCCATCATCTCGTAGCCGCGGTCGCGGATCTGGTCGAGCCGAGTGAAGAACTCCGACGACTGCGGTGTCTTGTCGGTGCTGCGGACGTATTCGGAAATCATCATCTGCCGCTCTTCCTGCGAGCGGAAGGCGAGCAGCACATGGCCAGATCCGGTGTCGAAGAGGCTGATGTGGGAGCCGACCCGGATCGAGATGCCCCAGTAGTCCGGGGCCTCCTGCTGGGCGATGACGACGGCGGAACCGCGATCAAAAACAACGAGTTGGTTGGCCTGCTGCGATGTCTCGGCCAGTTCGCGCATCAGCGGCGTGGCGTAGGAAACCAGCCGCCGCACCGGGGCATGCAATTGCGCCAGGCCGAACAGTTTTAACGTCAGCGAGTAGCGGTCGCCATCCAGCCGCGTGACATAGCCGCGCCGCACCAGCCGATCGAGCATGCGGTAGAACTCATTGGGGCTGCGGTCGAGTTTCTTGGCGATTTCGGCCTGCGTCAGGCCACCGTCGACGCCAGCCAGCAACTCAAGGATGTCGAGCCCCTTGTCGAGCGCCGGCGCGCGGTAGCGCTCGTCTTCGCTGTCATCCATGGGCCATCTCTCCAGTGAATTCTGCCCTTCATATACGCACGAACGCTGCCGGCGGAAACAAATTTCGCCTTGACGTATCCATGAATGTTTTGTTTGTATATGAATGTAGCACTTCTTGTCATCAGACGAGTTGCGGTCGCCTGCCAAGGCGCACCAAGGGAGGATACCAATGAACAGACTGCTTTCCGGCGTGTCCGCCGGCGCATTGTTGCTTGCGTCAGGTGCAGGTACGGCCCTTGCCGGCGACTTGCCCGGCAAGTTCGAAGGCGTGACCGTCGACGTGAAACTGATCGGCGGCCAGCAATATGAAAAGCTCTACGAGCGCATTCCCGAATGGGAGAAGGCGACCGGCGCCAAGGTCAACATCCTGACCAAGAAGAACGGCTTCGACATCGACAAGGAGCTCAAGTCCGACATCGCCTCGGGCAGCACCAATTGGTGCGTCGGCTGGAACCATTCGTCCTTCGCGCCGCAGTACACCGGCCTCTACACCGACCTCAGCAAATTGCTGCCCAAGTCGGAGATCGACGCCTTCGTGCCATCGACGATCAAGTCGGCGACCATCAACGGCAAGCTGGAGATGCTGCCGCGCGCGCAGTTCGACGTCTCGGCGCTCTACTACCAGAAGAGCCTCTACGACAACGCCGACAACAAGACCAAGTTCAAGGCCAAATACGGCTATGATCTGATGCCGCCGGACACCTGGAAGGAGGTCACCGACCAGGCCGAGTTCTTCGCCAATCCGCCCAATTTCTACGGCACGCAATTTGCCGGCAAGGAAGAGGCGATCAACGGCCGTTTCTACGAGATGGTCGTCGCCGAGGGTGGCGAATATCTCGACAAGGACGGCAAGCCGGTCTTCAACTCCGAGGCCGGCATCCGGGCGCTCGACTGGTTCGTCAATCTCTACAAGGCCAAGGCCGTACCGGCCGGAACCACCAATTACCTCTGGGACGATCTCGGCCAGGGCTTTGCCTCGGGCACCGTCGCCATCAACCTCGACTGGCCGGGCTGGGCCGGCTTCTTCAACGATCCGAAGTCGTCGAAGGTCGCCGGCAATGTCGGCGTGAAAGTCGCGCCGAAGGGATCTTCGGGCAAGCGCACCGGCTGGTCGGGCTTCCACGGCTTCTCAGTGACCGAAAACTGCCCGCACAAGGAGGCAGCGGCTTCGCTGGTGTGGTGGCTGACCAATGAGGACAGCCAGAAGCTCGAGGCCGCCGCCGGCCCGCTGCCGACCCGCACCGCGGTCTGGGACTGGGATCTGAAGCAGGCCGAAAACGATCCTTACAAGAAGGAGGTTCTCTCCGCCTTCCAGGAAGAAGCCAAGCACGCCTTCGCCGTGCCGCAGACACCTGAATGGATCGAAATCTCGAACGCCGTCTATCCCGAACTGCAGGCGGCAATCCTTGGCGACAAGACCTCGAAGCAGGCACTGGACGAAGCCGCCGCCAAGGCGACGCAGATCCTCCAGGACGCCGGCAAGCTGTAGAAACGACTTCCAAGGCAGCCTCCCCCATCGTGATGGGGGAGGCGATCGCGTCTTGGCATATGCTCGGCGATACATGGCCCTTTCGTCGCGTCAGCGCCAGTCTAATGCAACATTTCAGGAATTCTGATGAAGGGCTTCAAGCCATCCGCGCCGTTCCTGCTGCTGCTTCCGGCCTTCATCGTGCTGGCGGCGGTCGTCGTCGTGCCGCTGCTGCTCTCGCTCTATTCCAGCGTCACACCCTTCCGCCTGACCAAGCCCGAGACATTCTATGTCTTCATCGGTTTCCGGAACTATCTGTCGATCCTGGCCAACACCGATTTCTGGTGGGCGTTCGGCCGCACGGTGCTGCTGCTGACGATCGCGCTCAATCTCGAAATGCTGCTTGGCCTCGGCCTCGCCATGCTGGTCGAGAAGGCGACGCGCGGCCAGCGCATCCTGCGCACGCTGATGATGTTTCCGATGATGTTCTCGCCGATCCTCGTCGGCTTCCAGTTCAAGTTCATGTTCAACGACAATATCGGCCTGGTGAACAATGCCCTGCAGTCGCTCGGCATTACGCAGGACGCCATACCGTGGCTGATTGAGGGTCATCTCGCCTTCATCGCCATTTCTATCGCCGAAATCTGGTCGTCGACGGCGATCTTCGCCATCCTGATCCTAGCCGGCCTGCTGGCCATGCCGAAGGAGCCGATCGAGGCGGCACGTGTCGATGGCTGCACGCCGTGGCAGACGTTCCGCTATGTGACGTGGCCGTTCGTCATGCCTTTCGCCTACATCGCCATGACCATCCGCTCGCTCGACGTCGCGCGCGCCTATGACATCGTCAAGATCATGACCGATGGCGGACCTGCGGGCCGCACCGAACTGTTGTGGACGCTGGTGGCGCGCACCGCCTACAGCGATGGGCGCATGGGCATGGCCAACGCCATGGCCTATTTCTCGATCCTGCTGTCGATCGCCTTCACCGTCTATTTCTTCAACAAGCTCGCCGCGGCGCGCACGCAGATCGGTGCGGAGTGGTGATGGACGAGAATTCTTCCGCCCGCCTGAAGCGCCGGCTGCTTGGCATCGTCTATCGCATCGGCTTGTTCCTGGCGATGCTGACGATCTGCCTGCCTGGCCTGTGGATCGTCATCTCGTCGCTGCGGCCGACCGTCGAGATCATGGCCAAGCCGCCGGTCTGGATTCCGCAAGAAGTCTCGTTCGATGCCTATGTCTCGATGTTCTCAGGCATCGGCAAGGGCGGCATCCCTGTCATCGAATATTTCCGCAACTCGCTGATCATCTCGGTAACCTCGACTGTCATTGCGGTGGCGATCGGCATGGCCGGCGGCTATGCCTTCGCGCGCTACCGCTTCCGCGGCAAATCCAGCGTCTTCCTCGGCCTGATGCTGACGCGCACGGTGCCCGGCATCGCGCTGTCGCTGCCGCTGTTCTTCCTCTATGTGCGGCTCGGCATTATCGACACGCATTTCGGGCTGATCCTCGCCTATGTCGCGCTCAACTTGCCGTTCACGATCTGGCTGATCGACGGCTTTTTCCGCCAGGTGCCCAAAGACCTCGCAGAAGCCGCGCAGATCGATGGCTGTACGCGCTGGCAGGCCTTCTGGCAGGTCGAGTTTCCGCTCGCCGGGCCGGGCATTGCGTCGGCCGCGATCTTTGCTTTCCTGACCTGCTGGAATGAATTCGCGCTGGCCTCGCAGCTGACCCGCTCGGTCAGCGCCAAGACGCTGCCGGTCGGCCTGCTCGACTATACGGCCGAGTTCACCATCGACTGGCGCGGCATGTGCGCGCTCGCCGTGGTGATGATCATTCCGGCGCTCACCCTCACCTACATCGTCCAGAAACATCTTGTCGGCGGCCTGACCTCCGGCGCGGTGAAAGGCTGATCCCATGGCAACGGTTTCCCTCAAAAAGCTGACCAAGCGCTACGGCAATGTCGGGATCGTGCATGGCATCGATCTCGATATCACCGACCGCGAATTCATCGCGCTGGTCGGCCCCTCCGGCTGCGGCAAGTCGACGACGTTGCGCATGATCGCAGGGCTCGAGGAGATCAGCGCCGGCTCGATTGAGATCGGCGGGCGCGTCGTCAACGATCTGCCGCCGCGCTCGCGCAACATCTCGATGGTGTTCCAGTCCTACGCGCTCTATCCGCACATGACGGTGCGCGAGAATCTCGGCTTCTCGCTGAAGATCGCCGGTGCTGCCAAGGAAGACATGGAGCGCCGCGTCGCCGAAGCCTCGGCCATTCTCGGTCTCGATACGCTGCTCGACCGCCGCCCATCGCAACTCTCCGGCGGCCAGCGCCAGCGCGTCGCCATGGGCCGCGCCATCGTGCGTGATCCCGACGTGTTCCTGTTCGACGAGCCGCTATCCAATCTCGATGCCAAATTGCGCACGCAGATGCGCACCGAGATCAAGAAGCTGCATGCCAAGGTGCAGTCGACGGTGATCTATGTCACCCACGACCAGGTCGAGGCGATGACGCTCGCCGACCGCATCGTCATCATGCGCGACGGCCATATCGAACAGGTTGGCACGCCCGACGAGGTGTTCCGGCGGCCGGCGACACGCTTCGTTGCCGGCTTCATCGGCTCGCCGCCGATGAATTTGCATGAGGCAACGATCGATGACGGCCAGATGGTCTTTTCCAGCGGCGAGAAGCTGCCCCTGCCCGGGCAGTTCAAGGCCAATGTCGCCACCGGCGACAAGGTTGTGTTCGGGCTACGTCCCGACGACATCTATCCGGCTGGTCATGGCATCAGCTCCGGCGGTGCTGCCGACGTCCACCAGATCGAGCTGCCGGTCACGGTCACCGAGCCGCTCGGCAACGAGACGCTGGTGTTCGTCGAATTCAACGGTACCGACTGGGTCTCCCGCATGCTGAACCCGAGGTCGCTTAGGCCGGGCGAGCGGGTGGCCATGAGCCTCGACCTGTCGCAGGCGCATCTGTTCGCCACCGAGACCGGAAAGACATTGCGGAGCTGACGGACATGGCCAGAATCGAGAAAGTCGAACTGCGGATGGTGGACCTTGTGCCCAAGGTCAAGCGTACCGACGCCATCCAGAGTTTCGTCAGCCAGGAAACTCCGATCGTCACCATCACCGATTCCGACGGCGCGGTCGGCACCGGCTACAGCTACACGATCGGCACCGGCGGTTCGTCAGTGATGCGGCTCTTGTCCGACCATCTGGTGCCGCGCCTGATCGGCCGCGACCCCGACATGATCGAGGCGATCTGGCACGATCTCGAATTCGCCACGCACGCCACCACGATCGGCGCGATCACCGCCATCGCCATCGCTGCGATCGACACGGCACTTTGGGATCTCAGGGCGAAGAAGCAGGGGCTGCCGCTGTGGAAACTGGCCGGCGGCGCCAAGGACCGCTGCCCGCTCTACACGACCGAGGGCGGCTGGCTGCACATCGAGACGGCAGCACTTGTCGATGATGCGCTGGCGGCCAAGGCCAAGGGATTTCGCGGCTCGAAGGTGAAGATCGGCAGGCCGCACGGATCGGAGGACCTCGCCCGCCTGTCGGCGGTGCGCAAGGCGGTCGGGGACGGCTACGAGATCATGACCGACGCCAATCAGGGGTTTTCGGTCGACGAGGCGATCCGGCGCGCGGCGCGGCTGCGCGAGCTTGACCTTGCCTGGATCGAGGAACCGTTGCCGGCCGACGATATCGACGGGCATATCAGGTTGTCGAACTCGACACCGACGCCGATCGCCATTGGCGAGTCGCTCTACTCCATCCGGCATTTCCGCGAATACATGCAGAAAGGCGCCTGCTCGATTGTGCAGGTCGATGTCGGCCGCATCGGCGGCATCACCCCCTGGCTCAAGATCGCGCATGCGGCGGAAGCCTTCGACATTCCGGTCTGCCCACATTTCCTGATGGAACTGCATGTCAGCCTGACCTGCGCTGTTCAGAACGGCCGCTATGTCGAGTACATTCCGCAACTCGATGAGTTGACCGGCAAGCATATGCGCATCGAGGATGGCCACGCGCTGGCGCCCGACGAGCCGGGCATCGGCATCGATTGGGACTGGGACGCGGTCAAGGCCATGAGCATCGCCGAATTCACCACGGCGATCACCAAATAGGGGAACGGGCATGCAGCGGATCGGGATGGTGCTGGGGCTGAAGCCGGAAAAGGTCGAGGAGTATGTCCGCCTCCACGCCGCCGTCTGGCCTGACGTGCTGACCATGATCTCGGTCTGCAACATCAAGAATTATTCGATCTACCTGAAGCGGCCGGAGAACCTGTTGTTTTCCACCTTCGAATACCACGGCACCGACTATGTGGCTGACATGGCCAGGATGGCCGCCGACCCCAGGACCCAGGAATGGTGGGCCGTCTGCATGCCTTGCCAGGAGCCGCTGGCGACACGCAAGCAGGGCGAGTGGTGGGCGAGCATGGATGAGGTCTTCCATCATGATTGAGGGCGGCTTCGACCCAGCCTCGCTCGTCCAATCCTGGCCCAAACCGTCGAAGCCCAGGCCGATCGTCACTTTCGGTGCCGGATCGATCGTCGGCGACGCGCATTTTCCGGCTTACAGAAAGGCCGGCTTTCCGATTGCCGGCCTCTATGATCCGGACCAGGCCAAGGCGCAGGCCCTGGCCGAGAAATGGGGCGTGACGGCATTCCGCTCGGTCGACGAAGCCACTGATGTCAAGGATGCGATCTTCGATCTGGCGACGCCGCCGGGACGACACGCCGAGATCCTGAAGGCTCTACCCGACGGTGCGGTCGCATTGATCCAGAAGCCGATGGGCAACTATCTCGGCGAGGCGACCGAAATCCTCGAAATCTGCCGCGCCAAGAACCTCAAGGCGACTGTGAATTTCCAGCTGCGCTTCGCGCCGATGATGCTGGCGCTCAAGGGCGCCATCGCCAAAGGCTGGCTGGGCGAGGTCGTCGACTTCGACGCCTGGCTGGCACTGGCGACGCCATGGGAATTGTGGGAGTTCCTGCTCAAGGCGCCGCGCGTCGAGATCGCCATGCACTCGATCCATTATCTCGACCTGATCCGGCAATTGCTAGGCGACCCCAAGGGCGTCCACGCCAAGACGCTCGGCCATCCCAACCACAAGGTGGCGCAAACGCGCACCAGCGCCATTCTCGACTATGGCGACAAGGTGCGCTGCGCGCTGTCGATCAACCACGATCACAAATTCGGCCGCCGGCACCAGGCCTGCGAATTCCGCATCTGCGGCACCGAGGGTGCGGCCTATCTCAAGCTCGGTCTCAACCTCGACTATCCCCGGGGCGAACCGGATATTCTGGAGATCTATCCGAAAGGTGGGACGGACTGGGTCGCCGTGCCCTTGGCCGGAGAATGGTTCCCCGACGCCTTCGTCGGCCGCATGGCCAATGTCCAGCGCTTTGCCACGGGCGAGGACGACGAACTGGTCAGCTCGGTCGAAGACGCCTGGAACACCATGGCGCTGGTGGAAGCGGCCTATCGTTCAAGTGCGGCACCGGCGACGCCGATCGCGGAAAGACCCTGATGGAACAGATCACCTATTTCGAAGACTACGAGATCGGCTCGTCGCGGCTGACCAGCGGCCGCACCATCACCGAGACCGACTTCATCGTTCATGCCGGCCACACCGGCGATTTCTTCCCGCATCATATTGACGCCGAGTACATGAAGACGACACCGTTCGGCCAGCGCATCGCGCATGGCACGCTGGTGTTCTCGGTCGGCATCGGGCTGACGGCAAGCATCGTCAATCCCGTCGCCTTCTCCTATGGCTACGACCGGCTGCGCTTCATCAAGCCGGTGTTCATCGGCGACACGATCCGCACGCGCACCACCATCACGGGCAAAGAAGACGATCCCAAGCGGCCGGGCTCCGGACGGGTGATCGAGCGTTGCGAAGTGATCAACCAGCGCGGTGAGGTGGTGCTGGCGGCCGACCACATCTACATCGTCGAGCGCAAGCCGGCGTAAGGGTGAAGCTCTTCGGAATCCCTACGCGCCGGTGGCACGCTTGGTGATCCGCTCCAGCCCGAGTAGCAGGACCAGCGTCGCCGCCACCAGGATCATGGTCAGTGCGGCACCGGCAAAGATGTCGCCACGGTCGGTGAGACTGAAGATCGACACTGGCAGCGTTACCCAGCCCGGCGGATAGACCATGACGGTGGCGCCAAGTTCGCCCATCGACAGCGCGAAGCTCAAACCGAAGGCGGCGACCAGATAGGGCGCCAGCAGCGGCAGCGTGACGTGCCAGAGCCGGTAGGCTGGCCGCGCGCCGAGGCTCGAGGCCACCTGTTCGAAGTCGGGAGACAGCCGCGCCAGCCCGGCCGAGACATTGCCGAAGGTGAAGGCCGAGATCAGCACGAAATGCGCGATCATGACGATCGCGATCGTGCCGTTGAGGAGCAGTGGCGGGTGGCTGAACGCGACCAGCAGGCCAAGGCCGACGGAGACTGAAGGCACGGCACTTGGGATAAAGAACAGCAGGCCCAGCAGCCGCTTCAAGGAAGGCCCTTGCAGGCGGAGCGACAGTGCCGCCCAGGTGCCGCTGACCAGCGCCAGCGCACTGGCCAGGAAGCCGGTGGTCAGGCTGGCCTTGACCGAGTTCCACGCCGCCCCCCCGATGACATCGGTGTAGTGCTCAGTCGTCAGGCCGTTGGGCAGCACGCCGTTCCACTGGTCGGCCAGACTGGACAGGAGAATGACCGCCAGCGGCGCCAGGAACAGCACGCCGAAGATCAGAGCGAAGAGCACCCACAACACGATGCGACCAGGGCGGGACCAGACCAGCATGGCTAGACTCCCAACCGGCCGGCGGCGAAGCGGTAGAGGCCGAACAGGCCGAGCGACAGCGCGATGTTGACCACGGCGATGATGCAGGCGACCTGGTAGGCCGATTCCTGGATCGCCTTGCCATAGATCAGCAGCGGCAGGGTGATGACGCCCTTGGCGCCGATGAACAGCACAATGCCGAATTCGTTGACGGTCAAGAGCAGGCAGAGGCTGCCGCCGGCGATGAGCGCGGGAATCGCGGCCGGCAGGATGACCTGGCGCACGATGCGGAACGGCCTGGCGCCAAGCACGCTCGCCGCTTCGATCTGGCCACGGTCGACCAGCGAGAAAGCAGCGAGCAGCGGGCGCAGGATGAAGGGCGTGTAGACGGTGACCTCGGCCAACACCACGCCCCAGGTCGAATAGAGGAAATCGACCGGCGGGAGCGGCAGCGAGAAGGTTTCCATCAATCCGGCATTGAGCATGCCGGCGGAGCCGTAGAGGAAAGTGAAGGCAAGCGTCACCAGGAAGGTCGGCAGCGCGATGAAGGTGTCGATCAGCCGGGCGATGAAACCGCTGCCGGGGAACGGCACGAAGGCAAGGATCAGCGCCAGCACGAGGCCGACGATCAGGCATCCGGCCGTGGCGGAAACCGAAATCGTCACCGTGTTGATCAGCGCGTTGAGGAAGAAGCGCGAATGCAGGACGCTGATGATCTCGGCGGGATTGGCGACACCGCTGTCGTCGAGGAAGGCCTGCCGGGCAATCAGTGCCAGAGGATAGAAGAACAGCAGCGCCAGCAGGGCCGCCGGCGGCACGATCCAGAATTTGCCGGGCTCCCGCCTGATAGCCGGCGCGCGGAGTGCAATCGCCTCAGACACCGGCGTCTTCCGGCAGCAGCGAGGTGTCGGCGGGCGCGAAGAATAGCGGCACCTTGGCGCCGGGTTCGGGCAAGGCGACCGGCAGTTTGGTTGCCGAGATGCGCACCGGCGTGCCATCGACATCGAGCACGAGATGGGTCAGTTCGCCCTGCCAGTGCACTTCCCTCAGCGTGCCGACGATGCGGTTCGTGTGCTCGCTGTCGGCCGTCAGGCTCAGATGCTGCGGCCTGATGCAGAGCAGGCTCTTGTCGCCGGCCTTCTCGTCGCGGCCGGCGCCTGTCAGCACCACATCGCCATGCCTTGCCGTGGCAAAGCCCTTCGAGCCAACGGGTTCGGCAACGGTCACCGGCAGAAGGTTGGCGCGGCCGAGGAATTCGGCGGTAAACCGGTTTGGCGGGCGGCGGTAGAGTTCGGTCGTCGGCCCGTGCGAACAGACCCTGCCGTCGCGCATGATGGCGATCTTGTCAGCAAGCGTCAGCGCTTCGGTCTGGTCGTGGGTGACGTAGAGGATGGTGAGGCCCGGCAGGCTGCGGTGCAGGCGAGCGATCTCCTCGACCATGTTGCGGCGGATCTGCGCGTCGAGCGCCGACAGCGGCTCGTCGAGCAGCAGCACGCGCGGCCGCACGGCAAGCGCGCGGGCAATCGCGACACGCTGCTGCTGGCCACCCGAAAGCTCACGCGGATAACGCCGTGCGAAAGTCGCCATGCCGACAGTGGCGAGCGCATCTTTCACCCGTTCGCCGATCAGCGCCTTGTCAGCGCCTTGCGCCCTCAGGCCGAAGGCGACGTTGTCTTCGACCCGCATATGCGGAAACAGCGCGTAGTTCTGCACCACCATGCCGAGACCGCGCTCATAAGGCGGCAGATCGGTCACGTCGGTGGCGCCGATGCGGATGCGGCCGCTTGCCGGCCGCACGAAGCCGGCGACAGCCCGCAAGGCGGTGGTCTTGCCGGAACCGGACGGACCGATCATCGCCAGGATTTCGCCCGGCGCGATATCGAGGGTCAGCGGGTGCAGGACGACATGCGCGCCATAGGCGACGCTGACCTTGTCGAAGTGGACATTGGAACCGGCGCCGCGAATTTTCGCGGCGTCGATGTCCATGACACTGGTACCAGTGAAGGCGGCAGCCGACATGGCGGAGCTCTCCGGATGGTTTCCTTTGGAGGTCAACTTCCGGTCGCTTCGTTCCACTTCTTGACGTAGTCGGGTAGCTTGCTCAGCGCCTCGTCCCAGTTCGGCGACCAGATCGTCAGGCCCTTCATCGCCTCCTGCAGCTTGGCGAAGTTGGCGTCGGTCGGCGTCACGTCCTTGCGGGCGGGCATGCCGATGGCAACGGAGCTTATGGTCGACTGGGCTTCCTTGGCGAGCAGGAAGTCGATCAGCTTCTTGCCGTTGTCGGCATTCGGCGCACCAGTGACCAGGCCGATTTCATAGGGCAGCGCGAAGGTGGAACGCACGCCGTCGGGACCGGCAGGCCAGAACACCTTGATGTTGGGATTGTCAGCCATCTGTGACATGTTCATCTGCAGGTCGCCATTGGCGACATGCAGTTCGCCCTTGTTGACCAGCGCGGTCAGCTTGCCGGTCGAAGCGGACGGGCCGACATTGTTGTCCTGCAGCTTCTTCATGAACTCGAAGCCGGCATCCTCGCCGCCGAAGGCATGGATGACCTGCAGCATGACGGCGGTGCCGTCGCCTGCCTGGCCGGGGGTCGAATACTGGATCTTGCCCTTGAATTTGGGATCGAGCAGATCGTTGTAGGCCTTCGGGGCTTCCGACAGCACGGCGCTGTTGTAGATGAAGTTCATGTAGTTGTTGACGACAGGCCGGTACTTGTCGGTACCGCCGTCTATCTGGTCGGCGCCTGCCGGCTTGTAGTCCTGCAGCAGACCGTCAGCAGCTGCGCGCTGGACGAAGGGCGGCAAGGTCACCAGCACGTCGGCCTGTGGGTTGGATTTCTCCTTGGCGACGCGTTCGACGACCCCGCCCGAGCCTGCCTCGATATACCGCACGGTGATGCCGGTCGCCTTGGTGAAGGCAGCGAACTCGGTCTCGTACCAGCTACCACTGCCGTCATGCAGGCCGTCGGCGGAATAGATGGTGACGACGCCGTCGGCGAAAGCCGGGGCGACGAGAGCCGACGACGCCAAGAGCGACGCGGCGAAGGCCATTGCGATGGTTGCGTTTCGCGATTTCATGGATCAGTTCCCCTGTGATTGATGGCACATTCTGCGATGCACTAGGACCGATCGGCTTCGTGTCTCTGGCGGACGTAGAGCCGATTGGATGTCGTCGTTGTGACAACTTTGGGGATCAGCAATCGATAAGTAAAATCTATTTATTTTATGACAGACAAGCTTCTACTGATACTTGTCATGGAACTGTCGCATCCCTGTCGCGGGCGCGATCGTGGTTACATGGAAGGCGCCTATCAATTTGAAAAATAAGGATTATCGGCCGAACAAAACGCCTGATGTCTGCGCCCGCAAACGTGGGTCATGCGAGCGGATGGTCACCGGTCGGCCGTCGATGATCTCGAAACAACGCGCGAGCGTGTCGTCCTCGAGCCGGCGCATCGCTTCGTGGGTGAAGAAAGTGAGATGCGGAAACAGGATCACGTTGTCGCGATCGAAGAGCGCACGCATCGGATGGGCCGACCTGGAGAGCGGCTCCACCGAATAGACATCGAGCCCGACGCCGCCAATGCGCCCGGCGACAACAGCCTCGACAAGGGCCGCCTCATCGATGAGCGCACCGCGCGAGACGTTGACGATAATGGCGGAAGGCTTCAGGCAGGCGAGTTCCGCCTTGCCGATCAGGCCGCGCGTCCTGTCGTTCAACACGCAATGGATGGAGACAAAATCGCACACGCGCAGCATGGCTTGCAAATCGTCGACCTTCTCGATGCCGGCGGTGTGCATGGTTGCGGCATCGACACCGGGATCGAAGCCGAGAACCCGGGCATGAAATCCCTGGCCTGCCATGCGCGCCATGCTGCGGCCGATCTTGCCGCAGCCGACGAGGCCAAGCGTTGCGCCGGAAATGTCGCGGCCGAGCCAGCGCTGTTCGGGCCAGATCCAGCCATCGCGCGACACCGCCGCCATTATAGCCGGCAGCCGCTTGGCCAGCGCGATCATAAGGGCGAAGGTGCCTTCGGCGACGGTTTCCTCGGCATAGTCGGGCACATTGACGACAGGAATGCCGCGCCGCATCGCCGCAGGAATGTCGATAGCGTCGACGCCGACGCCATATTTGACGATGCCCTTCAATTTCAGCGCCGCGTCGATCACCCGGGCGGTGATGGGCGTGTAGCACATCAGCAGAAGATCGGCGTCGGCGACGGCCTCGATGAGGTCGGCCTCGGCAATGCCGTCAGGCAACGTCACCAGCTCGACGCCGCGCGCCCGCAAGCCGGCATCGATGCCGGGGCATTCGAGTTCGCGATCGGTGCGGATGGCCTTCACGATCATGCCGCCAGCACCGCGCGCTCAACAATGTCGAGCGCGCGGTCGAGGTCGGCTTTCGAGATGACCAGCGGCGGCGACAGCGTCAGCACATTGCCCTGGCTGATCTTGAAGCTCAGGCCCTGCTCCAGGCAGGCATAGAAGACGCGTTCGGCAAGCTCCCGCGCGGGCTGGCGGGTGGCGCGATCCTCGACCAACTCAACGCCGACCATGAGCCCCCTGCCCCTGACATCGCCGACATGGGGCGAGCGCGCCATCAGGTCCTGCATGCGTCCCAGCATATGCTGTCCAAGCTCGGCCGCGCGCTCGACCAATCCTTCCTCCAGGATGATGTCGATCGTCGTCAGCGCGGCGCGCGTCGTCACCGGGTTCTTCTCGTGAGTGTAGTGGCCGATGGCGAAGCCGCCGGTGACGTCGAGGTCGCGGCGGGCGATGACGGCGGCGATCGGCAGGATGCCGCCGCCCAGCGACTTGCCGAGAACGACGATGTCGGGTGTCACGCCATCATGCTCATGGGCGAAGAACTTGCCGGTCTTGCCGAGGCCGGTCGGGATCTCGTCGAAAATCAGCAGCGTGCCGTGCCGATCGCAGGCCTCGCGCACCCGCTTCCAGAAGCCGGGCGGCGGCGGGTTGGGCGTCGCACGCATCGGCTCGGCGACGACCGCCGCCACGTCCTGTTCGCGGCCGAGCACATAGGCGATCATGTTGGCACAAGCGAGCCCCGAGGCTTCCAGCGAATCATGGCCATAGGGGCAGCGATAACCGTCCCAAGGCGCGACATGCTCGGTGCCGGTCATCATCGGCCCTGATATGTGCGAGCGGAAGGTGGCTTCACCGCCGACGCTGGCAGCGCCGAAGCCGGCGCCGTGAAACGCATCCCAGAACGATACCGTCTTGAAGCGGCCGGTCGCGGCACGCGCGATCTTCAGTGCCACCTCGATGGCATCCGAGCCGCCTGTCGTGAACAGCACCTTGCCGAGATCGCCGGGCGCGAGTGCCGCCAGCTTCTCCGCCAGTTCGACGGCGGGATCGCAGGTGAAGCGGCGTGGCGCGAAGCAGAGATCGTCGAGTTGCTTCTTGATCGCGGCCACCAATCTCGGATGGCCGTAGCCGAGGTGATGCACGCTGTTGCCGTGAAAATCGATGAAGCGGCGGCCGGCGGTGTCCTCGATCCAGATGCCTTGCGCCTTGGCGATCGTCGAAAGACAAGGGCTGGACAGGCTCTGGTGCATGAAGGCCGCCGCGTCGCGGTCGAGCAGGCCGCGAATGCGGGGATCGTCCTGGTCGGCGTCCCAGCGGCCGCGTGCCGCGGTCGTGTTGGAATCGCCCTCGGTGTGCACAAGTTCTTTGATCGCGGCCATCACCCTCTCCGAAAACGCGAATGAGGGAGCGTGGAACGCCCCCTCGTGTACTGCCAGTCGGGCTGCCCGGTCAGGACCAAGGCAGCGAGAAAGTCTTCACATTGGTGTAGCTCTTCATCGCTTCGATGACGCCTTCCTTGTAGCCATTGCCGCTGTCCTTGATGCCGCCGAAGGGCGACATCTCGATGCGGTAGCCCGGCACTTCCCAGATGTTGACCGTGCCGACCTGCAGGCCGGCGATGTATTTCTGCATGCGCGGAAAGGAGTTGGTGCAGACGCCCGACGACAGGCCGAAGGCGGTCGAGTTGGAGAGCGCGATAACCGCCTCGTCGTCATCCGGAGCGCGCACGATCGGGATGATCGGCCCGAATGTTTCTTCCATCACCAGTTCGGACGTGTGCGGCACGCGGTCGACGACGATCGGCGGCAGCAGCGCGCCCTGGCGGCCAGGGTTGTAGAGGATGTCGGCGCCCTGCTCAGCTGCCATATGGACGCGCGCTTCGAAGAGTGCGGCCGCCTTCTCGTGCACGACTGTGCCGAGGTCGGTCGAGCGGTCCATCGGATCGCCGAAGCGGATCTTCTTCGCCCGCTCCAGCACCAGCGGGACGAAGCGGTCGGCGACGCTTTCCTGGACGAGGATGCGCTTGACGGCGGTGCAGCGTTGGCCGGAGTTCTTCGTCGCTCCGGCCACTGCCAGGTCCGCCGCCTTTGCCAGATCATCGTCCGACAAATCGTTGAGGATGATCAGCGGATCGTTGCCGCCAAGTTCCAGCACCTGGCGCTTGTAGCCGGCGGTGCGGGCGATCATCTTGCCGACCGGCACGCCGCCGGTGAAGGTGATCAGGTCGATGTTCTCGTTGGTGATCATCTCGTTACCGATATCGGCCGGCCAGCCGGTGACCACCGACAGCATTTCCGGCGGCAGGCCGGCTTCATAGAGAATGTCGGCGAGCAGCAGCGCCGTCATCGGCGTCAGCTCGGTCGGCTTGACCACCACGCAATTGTTGGTGGCAATCGCCGGCGCCACCTTGTGCGAGACCATGTTGAGCGGATGGTTGAAGGGCGTGATCGCCGAGATCGCCTTCAGCGGCTCGCGCGTGGTGAAGATCTTGCGCGCCTTGCCGTGCGGGGTGAGATCGCAGGAGAAGATCTGGCCATCGTCCTGGATGCACATCTGCGCCGACAACGTGAACACGTCATAGGCACGGCCGACTTCATAAAGTGAGTCGGTCTTGGAGATGCCGAGTTCCAGCGTGATGAGATCGGAGATTTCTTCGCGGCGCGACGCCAGTGCTTCGGCGGTGCGAAACAGGATCTGCTGGCGCTCGTAGCGGGTCAGCTTCGACTTGTAGCCGGCGGCGATTTCGAACGCTTGGCGGGCATGCTCGGCGCGGCCGGCGGGAACAGTGCCGATGACGGTGTCGTTCCAGGGGTAGCGCACCTCGACGATATCATCGGCATCGACGTTCTTGCCGGCGATACGCATCGGCTCGTGGCGAACTTTGATGGCAGGGTCAAGCTTGGTCATGTGAGTCTTCCCGGTGCTCAGTGAGCCACATTGATCTTTTGTCGGCCAGGGCATCGCGCCTCGGCAATGGCTTCCCCCACTCCGTCGCCGCTCCGCGGCGCCACCTCTCCCCTCTCCGGAGGGAGAGGAAGGGAGCCAAGGCTGGCGTGCTCAGCGCCTTTCCTCTCCCCCGTCGATCGGGGGAGAGGTGGCCCGAAGGGCCGGAGTGGGGGTCGACCAGCGCCATCACCTTACTGGCTACCCAACTCAACTCTCAAGCCAGCGCGGCCGCCATCGTCGCGTAGTAGAAGGCGTCGAAATTGCGCAGGGTCTGCTCGTTGGGCAAATCCGGCAGCACGCGGTTGACAATGAACGGCACCTCCTGCTCGGTCAGCCCGCCATGCGAGCGCAGCGGTTCGTTGAGCGCCGCCAGATCATGTCGGTGTTCGCTGGTGCCGATCGTCTTGTTCTCGGTCGAGATCAGCACGATGTCACCGATGCGGTCGGCCGGCAGTTCGAAGCGCTCGCAGGCGGTCGGGCTGTCGACGACCAGCATGATGCCGTCAATCTCCGCCAGCCGCGCCATGATGCCGGCCTGATCGGCGCCATCAGGAAGATAGGCGGTGGCAAACGAGCCAAGCGCACCGTGATGCACGACATAGGGGTCGGTGATCGGCAAAATGACGCGGGCCGCGTCCTTGCCAAGCCATTCGTCCAAAAGGTCCTGGACATAGACCACGTCGGGCGAACCGTCGGCCTTGTGCTTGGGCTTCATGCCGTGGTCGGCGGTGACGACGATGGCCGCGCCCAGCGCATCGAGTTCGGTCAGGTACTTGTCGAACATTTCATAGAAGGCGTTGGCCTGCGGCACGCCCGGCGCGTATTTGTGCTGCACGTAGTCTGTCGTCGTCAGGTACATGATGTCGGGGCGGAACTCCTTCAGCAGCTGAACTCCGGCGGCGAAGACGAATTCCGATAGCTCGGCCGAATAGACCTCCGGCACCGGCAGCCCAAAATGCTTCGAGGCATTGTCGATGCCGTGCTCGACCTTGGTGGTGGTGTCGGACTTTTCCGCCGAGAAGCACAGCGCACGGCCTTCGTCGAAAGCCAGTCCTTTGCCGAGCAATGCGCGCAGCTTGTCCTTGGCGGTGACCACGGCGACCTTGGCGCCGGCATCGTAGAAGGCCTGAAAGATGGTCGGCGCGCGCAGGAAGCGCGGGTCGTTCATCATCACTTCCTTGCCGGTCTCGCGCTCGTAGAGATAGTTGCCGCAAATGCCGTGCACTGACGGCGGCCGGCCGGTGGCGATTGACAGGTTGTTGGGGTTGGTGAAGCTCGGAATGACCGAGTGGGCGAAGCGCACCGTGCCCTTCTGCTTGATCCTGACGAGGGCCGGCATAAGCCCGGCCTTGATTGCTTCATCGAGGTAAGCGGGCTCGCAGCCGTCAAGGCAGATGGCGATGGCCGGCACGCGCGGCCAGGCGTAGGTGCGGCCGTTAACGGCGACGTTGATGGGAGACATCTGGTTCATCTGATATCCTCGAGATCGGCCGCTTCAGGCGGCGAGTTTGGCGCGCTCGGCTAGTGCCGCGGCGGGGGGAGCGGCGGTGTCGACGCCCATTTCATGAAGCGAGAAAGCCGCCGCCTCGACGACGCGGCGCATGACATGCTCGTCCATCTGGCCGATGCAGCCGACGCGGAAGGAGTCCACGGCGGTCAGCTTGCCTGGATAGATGATGAAGCCCTTGTCTTTCATCAGCTCATAGAAGCGGTCGAAGGCGAAGTTGGCGTGGGCCGGGTTGAAGAAGGTGACGATGATCGGCGACAGCCAGCGGTCCTTGAGCAGCGTTTCGAAGCCGAGGTCACGCATTCCGGCCACCATCACGTCGCGGTTTCTGGTGTAGCGGGCCCCGCGGCCAGCGACGCCGCCTTCGGCCTCGTGCTGGCGCAACGCTTCGAGGAAGGCGGCAACGACATGGGTCGGCGGCGTGTAGCGCCACTGGCCGGTCTTGTTCATGTGCGCCCATTGCGCATGGACGTCGAGCGACAGCGAGTGGCTGCGGCCCTTGGCGGCTTCGAGCTCGCTCTTGCGGGCGATGATGAAGCCGAAGCCCGGCACGCCCTCGATGCATTTGTTGGCGGACGAGACCATCGCCTCGTAACGGATTTCGTTGACATCAAGCGCAACGGCGCCGAAGGCGCTCATCGAGTCGACGAGCAGCTTGCGGCCCTTGGCATGGACGGCCTCGGCAATCTCGGCGACCGGGTTCAAAATGCCTGAGCTGGTCTCGCAATGGATGGCGATGACATGGGTGATGGCGGGGTCGGCCTCGAGAGCCGCCGCCACCTCGTCGCCGCGCGGCGGCAGGTAGTCGCCCTTGTCGATCAGCGTGTAGGCGCGGCCAAGATACTGCATGGTCTGCGCAGCGCGCAGGCCGTAGGCGCCGTTGGCCAACACCAAGACCTTGCCATCCTTCGGGACGAACGAGCCGAGCATTGCTTCGACACAGAAGGAGCCGCTGCCTTGCATCGGCACGCAGTCGAATTCACCGCGTGTGTCGCCGATCAGCGCCAGCAGGCGACGGCGCATGTCAGCGGTCATGCCGCGAAAATCGCCGTCCCATGATCCCCAGTCGCGCAGCATCGCCTGCTTGACCGAATAAGCCGTGGTCAGCGGCCCCGGGGTCAGCAGATAAGGCTCGCCCAGTGCCGGACTGGCCAGCGGCTCCGCGGCAAATTTGGTCTCGGCGAGCATGTTGTCCTCCGACAGATCGCTGCTTTTTGATATGGCCTTAGTCTCGGCCCGAACGACATATTTGTAAAATCGTTATTTTGTATCGAAGTATCGATTTAAACGATGGATAAGTTTGCCGGCTTCAATCCAGCAGTTCCGCCCTGTCATGCCACTGCGGAAGCCATTTCGTCCGCGACCCCGCTGCCCTCGGCCAACCGGCTTTCGAGCAGATCGCCGCTTTGAGTCAGCAAGGGATAAGCGACCGAAGCCATCAGCGAGTTGATTTCCTTCAGCGCCCTGACCGCCTCCAGATGGATGTCGCTGGTATCGATGCTTTGCGGCATCCCCGATTGCAGGCGCTTGAGGTGACGGTCATGGCTCATGCGTTCCAGCTTGCGCATCCGCTCCTTCTCGACGACGAGTTGCCGCGCCGACTCGAGATCGCTCGAGACCAGCACGTTGAGCGCAAGCTGCATGTTAGCCATGACACGGTTATGAAGCCCGGACAGTTCGCTCCAGCCATCGCGTGAAAAGCGCAGGTTCTTTTCGCGCAATTCCTGGGTGAGCACGAGCAGGTTCTTGGCGACGATGTCGCCGGCGCGTTCGAGATTGATGGCGAAGTCAGTGAGTTCGATGCCGCGCTGGGCTTCGGACGCGGTCATGCTGCCGCGATTGACCTCGGCAATATAGAGCTTGATGTCGGTGTGGGCACGGTTGACCTCGTCGTCGAGCTTCTGCGCCTGGCGGATCTGCTCGGCGGTGCCGGCGTCGAAGAAATCCATCACCGGACGAAGCATCACCTCGACGACCTCGCCCATGCGGAGCAACTCGCGGGTCGCGCTGGCCCGCGCAAGACCAGGCGTGCGCATGACGGTACGGTCAAGCGCGCTGCTGCGACGCGACATGAGGTCCGTCCCCTCCTCCGCCTTTGCCGGCGGCTTGTCGGCGATCAGCAAGGTCGCCAGCCTTTCCATCAGGCCGGTGAAAGGCAGGCAGAAGACGACCAGTGCCAGATTGAAGGCGAGGTGCAGATTGACCAGTTGCCGGCCTTCGGTTGCGCCGAACATATCTGTGGGGAACGCCACAGCTTGAAGCGCGAACAAGGCGGCGAGTGCCGCCGTGCCACGGAAGATCAGGTTGCCGAGCGGAACACGGCGCGCCTCGACAGCCTCGCCACGCGTCAGCCACACGGCAATCAGCGCGCCGCCGCAATTGGCGCCGAGGATGAAGAACAGGCCGACCTCTACGGGCAAGACGCCCTGCGCGGCGAGCGTGACGAACAAAAGGATCGCCGCCACGCTGGAATGGATCAGCCATGTGAACAGCGCAGCGGCGGCAAACGCCGTGAAATAATCGGCGCGCAGATAGGAAATCACCAGGGGCAGCAAATTGCTCTGCCGCATCGGCGCGGTCGCCTCGCCGATCATATGCAGCGACAACAGCACGAAGGCGATGCCCATCAGGATGCGCCCGCTTTGCTTGATGCCACGCGCCTCGAACTTCAGGAACATCGCGCCGCCGACCAGGATCAGCGCCGGTATTAACCAGCTGAGGTCGAATGACAGAACCTGCACCACCAAGGCGGAACCAAGGTCGGCGCCAAGCAGGATCGCCAGCCCGGCGGACACCGGTACCATGCCGCTGGCGGCAAAGCCGGCCGCCAAGATGGCGACGGCGGTGGAACTCTGCAGCAGCACGGCAAGCACCGTGCCGACGCCCGCCGACCTGATCCGGGCATTCCGCGCCTGTCTCAGCGCGTCGCGCAATGCCGGGCCACAGGCGCGCTCGACACCTGTGCGCACCATGCGCACTGCCCAAAGCAGCAGCATGACGGCACCCGCCAGATGCAGCAGGATAATGGAAAATTGCATAGCCTCGCCTCCGATGCCAACCGCCGGAAGGGGCGTCGACCCACACTCAGGCTGATGGTCGGCTAAACATAAGTCAAATCGTTCGTTTCTATCTTTTAGTTAGCGGGCCTTATGATAAACTGCGGTCGATATCAGCGTCTCGGAGGCGGAGAAGATGCGCTACGTCCAGCTTCGGGCCTTTCATCAGGTGGCCATATCAGGCGGGTTTTCGCGGGCGGCCGAGGCGCTGTTCCTAACCCAGCCGGCCATATCGGACCAAGTGCGCAAGCTCGAGGAAGAGTACGATGTGCTGCTGTTCAACCGCAACAAGAAGCAGGTCACGCTGACCCATTCGGGCCAGAAGCTGCTCGAGATAACCCACCGCATGTTCGACACCGAGCAGCAGGCGCTCGAACTTCTGACGGAGTCGCGCGCGCTGCGTTCCGGCACGCTCCGGATCGTCGCCGATGCCGCGCACCATCTGCTGCACATTCTTGGCAGCTTCCGGGCTCGCTATCCCGGCGTCCAAGTCTCGGTGCGCGCGGGCAACACCGAGACGGTGATCAGCAGCCTTTACAGCTATGACGCCGATATCGGCGTCCTGGGTGAGGTGCCGACCGGGCGCGATTTCGAGGTGTTGAAACTGAACTCCACCCCGATCATCGCTTTCGCCTCCATCGATCATCCCCTGGCGGGCAAGAAATCGCTGACGCTCAAGCAGCTCTCGCAGGAATCGCTGGTCATGCGCGAGCGTGGCTCGAAGACGCGCCAGAAGCTCGAAGACCTCGCGGCTGCTTCGAAGATCGAGCTGCGACCCGTGATCGAGGCCGAAGGCCGCGAAGCGGTCCGCGAGATCGTCGCCTCGGGCGCCGGCATCGGCTTTGTCTCGGCGGCCGAATTCGGCCAGGATTCGCGCCTGGTGCCGATCACCATCGACGCGCCTGAAACCTTGATGGACGAAGCGCTGATCTGCCTGCGCGAACGCAGCGGCGGCAAGCTCGTGCGTGCCTTCCTCGACATGGCAAGATCGATGTCGGTGGATTAGGCCGCCGCCCTCATCTCCACCACATCCGCCTTCACCCGCTCCGACTTCGGATCGTAGGGGCTGCGCAGATGCACTGTCGCGGCATGGCGAATGCCGGCGAGGTCGATCTCGAAACGGCCGCCGTTGAGGAACGCGGCATCGACACCGGCCTCGTTTTCGACCAGCCCGAGCGCGACCGAGCGGCCAAGCGTGTGGCCGTAGGCAGCCGAGCGAACCTCGCCCACCGGTTTGCCTTGACGCAGGATCAGTTCGCCGCCCCACAGCATCGGCTCCGCGTCGTCGAGGGTGAACAGCACGACGCGCTTTGCCGCCGCCGCCGATGGCTTTGCCTTGACCAGCGCATCGTGGCCGATGAAGCCGTCCGGCTTGTCCATGGCTACGGCAAAGCCAAGCCCGGCCTGCCAGGGGTCGATATCGGGCGTGAGCTCGCGGCCCCACGCGCGAAAACCCTTTTCGATGCGCAAGGCATCGAGCGCGTAGTAGCCGGCGTCGGTCAGACCGAATTCACGGCCGGCGTCATGCAGCGCTTCGTAAACACCCACCGCGAATTCGGTCGGCACGATCAGTTCCCAGCCGAGCTCGCCGACATAGGTCATGCGGTTGGCGTAAGCTGTGGCATAGCCGATATCGATCTCGCGGATGGTCGCGAAGGGGAAGCCGGCGTTGGAAAGATCCGCCGAGGACAGTTTGCCTAAGAGATCGCGCGAACGCGGCCCCATCAGAGCCAGAACCGCATAGGACGAGGTGACGTCGGTGAGGATGGCATGGGCATCGGCCGGGATATTCTTCACGATCCAGTCGGCATCGTGAACCGCTTGCGCAGAGCCGGTGACGATGAGGAATTTTTCCGCTCCAAGCCGCATCACGGTGAGATCGCTTTCATAGCCGCCACGCGGGTTGAGCACACCTGTGTAGACCGAGGTGCCGACCGGCACATCGACATTGCCCGCGCAGATCCGGTTGAGCACGGCGCAGGCGTCGCGGCCCTGGACAAGAAGTTTTGCGAAGGAGGTCTGGTCGAAGATGGCGACGGCTTCACGCGTCGCCTTCATTTCACGCCTGACTGCCTCGTGCCAGTTCTGGCGGCCGAAGGCGTAGTCGTTCTCCGCCTTCTCGCCCGGTTCGGCAAACCAGTTGGCTCGCTCCCAGCCCATTTTTGAACCAAAGCAGGCACCCTTGGCGGCAAGCCGGTCGTAGAGCGGCGAGCGGCGGAAGGGCCGTGCCGTGTCCAGTTCGCGGTTCGGCCACGGCATGGCGTAGTGCAGGCCGAGCGTCTCCTTAACCCGATCATGTAGCCAGCGCGGATTGTTGTTGAACGAAGCGAAACGCCTGATGTCGACCGGCCAAAGATCCATGGTCGGCGCGCTGTTGACGATCCATTCGGCCAGCGCCCTGCCCGCACCGCCGGCGCTGGCTATGCCCATCGAGTTGAAGCCGGCGCCGACATAGAAATTCTTCAGCTCCGGCGCCTCGCCCAGGAGAAAATTGTTGTCCGGCGTGAAGCTCTCGGGACCGTTGTAGAATTTCTTGACCTCGGCTTCGGCCAGTTGCGGCACGCGGACCAGCGCGTTTTCCATCAGGATCTCGAACTGGTCCCAATCGTCCGGCAGCAGCGCGAACTCGAAATTTTCCGGAATGCCGTTCATTGCCCACGGCTTGGCATGCGGCTCGAAGCCGCCCATGACCAGGCCGCCGACCTCTTCCTTGAAGTAGATGAAGCCGTCGGGGTCGCGCATCACGGGCAGGTCCGGATAGACACCCTCGATCCTGCCGGTGACGATGTACATGTGCTCGGCCGAATGCAGCGGCACCGAGACGCCGCACATCAGCCCGACCTTGCGCGCCCATTGGCCGGCGCAGTTGACGACGATCTCGGCTGATATGTCGCCACGGTCCGTCTCGACACCGCAGGCGACGCCGTTTTTGACGCTGATGCCGGTGACCTTGACCCGCTCGAAAATTTTCGCACCGCCATTGCGCGCGCCCTTCGCCAGAGATTGCGTCAAGTCGGTCGGGTTGGCCTTGCCGTCTCCCGGCAACCAGACCGCGCCGACCAGGTGGTCGGTCGCCATGACTGGCCAGAGGTCGCCGGCTTCCTTCGCCGAAATCACATCGATCTCCACGCCCTGCGCACGCGCCGACGCGGCCGTGCGCTTCAGCACGGTCATGCGGTCGGCGGTGCGCGCCACCGACAGCGAGCCGCAATTCTTCCAGCCGGTGGCGAGCCCAGTCTCGGCCTCCAACTCGCTGTAGAGCTGCGTCGAATATCGGATCAGGCTGGTCATGTTGGAATGGCTGCGCAACTGGCCGACCAGGCCGGCGGCGTGCCAGGTGGTGCCACCACTGAGCTGTCCCTGCTCGAGCAGCACCACATCGGTCCAACCGAGCTTGGTCAGGTGATAGGCGACAGAGCAGCCGACGATGCCGCCGCCAACAATGACAACACGGGCCTGGGTGGGAAATTCATGTGCCATGAGCGTTCCGCCATTTGAAGGGATGGCGGACATTAACACAAGAAAACCCAATATCAACTCAAAAAGTCACAAAATATCACATCAAGCTCGCAACGATGAGTTCAGGCCCCTTTTGCGAAAGCGCCTCGGCAAGGGCGGGTTCGGGACTGGCGTCGACAATTACGCCGGCAGCGCGGTTGAAGTTTGGAATGCGGAGCGGCGTCAGCTTGCCGAACTTGCTGCTGTCGAGCACGAAATAGGCCTTCCCGGCGAGCGCGATCATGCGGCCGCGCTGCTCGGCGCCGGCGCGGGTGAAGTCCGTGACCTCACCGTCGGGGGATAGGGCGCCGCCACCGAGAAAGGCGATGTCGACGCGAAAGCGGGCCATGGCGTCGAGCGTGTCGATGCCGGAAGCCGCCTCCTCGCCCGGATCGATTTCGCCGCCCAGCATGTGCACGCGCATGCCGGGGACATGGCAAAGATGCAGCGCAATCTTCAGGCTGGCCGTGCAGATGGTGAGATCGCGCAGTCCGGCCAGGGCCTGCGCGACGGCCAAAGTGGTGGTGCCGGAATCGAGAAAGACCACCATTCCATCCCTGACCAGGCCGGCGGCGGCTTTGCCGATCGCCGCCTTGCCTCCGGCATTTTCCTGGCTGCGCAGGCTCATCGCCGGTTCGCTCGGTTCGAAGCGGGCAGCACCACCATGCACGATGCCCAGCCTGCCCTGGTCCGAAAGCAGCTTCAGGTCACGACGGATGGTTTCGCGCGAAACATCGAAGAACTCGGCCAGCTCGGCGACACTGACGGAACCCTGGGCGCTGAGCCGCCTCAGGATCTCATCGTGGCGGCGCGGGGCAAGCGCGCGTGCCGGCAGGCGACTGACGGGAGACATGGCAATCCCTTATGTCGAGCATTGATGTTGCAATATGTGGCAGTGAACCTGCGTAGACGCAACCGCGCCTTCGGCCAGGCTTAGGGCTTCCGCGACAGGCCGCCGCGCTCGATCGCATTGACGAGCGTCTCGCTGCCTTCGCGAAGATGCCGCCGCAGAACGATCACTGCCTTCTTGACGTCGCGCTGGCGGCAGGCGGCCAGTAGGTCGCGGTGCTCGCTCTGCGAGCGGTTGCGATAGTCGAGGTTCGACAAGAGGATGCGGACATACCGATCGGCCGCGTTGTGATGCGCCTCGATCAGGCTGAGCAGCCGCTGGTTGCCGCAGGCATGGTAGAGCGAAAGATGAAAGGTGCGGTTCAGCGCACCCCAGCGGCCGACATTGCGCTCAGCGTCGATCTGGTCGAGCGCCTGTTCGGCCTCATCGAGCTTGCCATCGGAGAGGGTGGCCACGGACAGCCGCAGCGCTTCGCATTCGAGCAATTCGCGCACCGCGTAGATTTCGCTGATTTCGGCGCCGTCCATCCGGGCGACATGCGCGCCTTTGGTCGGGTGGATGGACACGATGCCCTCGGCTTCCAACTGGCGAAGCGCGTCACGGATCGGCATGCGACTGAAGCCGAACTGCTCGGCCAGTTCGTCCTGGCGGAGAGCAGTGCCGGCCTTTAGTGTCCCGCTGGCAATGGCCTCGCGCAGGACGTTGGCGACCCGCTCCGCCACCGTCTGCGGTCTCTCGATCAGGCTTTCCGCAAATCCGCGCAATCGATGCTCCCCTGCCACTCGGAATCCAGCGTAATGGAAAACCACACAAGTGGATATGAGTATCCTCGTGTACGGGATAGCTCGGGCTCGAACTGCTTCCCTCAGTCGACTTCGACGGCGACCACGGCGGCACAGTCGCCGGCCTTGACCAGACCGGGGAAATGGCGCGCCGTCAGCATACCGGACATTCTTGCCCGGATCTCCTGCGGGGCGATGACGGTGCGGCCGACGGAATGGATGCGGGCCAAAACAGCCCCCTTCGCCAGCGGCTCACCGAGATCGACCATGGTTTCGATCATGCCGTCCTCATCGGCAAACGAGAAGCAATCGCTGACGGCATGTCGAGCCATTGAGTTCTGCCCTTCTCGCTTCTGCCCGCTGCCCCAAATGGGAATGGCTTGCAGTCCAGCCAGCAAGCCGCCACAAACGGTGGCGCCCGCCGCGCCGCTGGTCCGGGCCTCTGGTCACAGGATACAGGCGAGACATGACAGGCCGAATGATACTGCTCGATGCCAAGCCGCTCGGCGTGGCTGACGTCGCCGAGATCGCACGGCGCAACGCCTGGCTTATGCTGGGCGAAGAAGCGATGCACCGCATCCGGGCAAGCCGCGCCCTCATCGAGCATCTCACTGGACTCGGCAAACCGATGTACGGCGTCACCACGGGCCTCGGCGCCTGCGTCGACACGCCGCTCGCGCAGGCCGACCTGATCGCCTTCCAGCACAGCGTGCCGCTCAGCCACAGCATGGGCATCGGCCCCGCCCTGCCGACCGAGGCAGTGCGGGCAATGATGACCGCGCGCATCTCGGGCATGGCTGCCGGCGGCACCGGCACCTCCGAACGCGTGGTCATGGGCCTGGTGGCCGCGCTCAACGCCGGCGTCCATCCGGTGATCCCGACCTGGGGATCGATCGGCGCGGCGGACCTTGCCCATCTCGGCCATATGGCAAGGTCGCTGCGCGGCGATGGCGAAGCGGAATTCCTGGGCAGGATCATGCCCTCCGCCGAGGCGCTCGCTCTCGCCGGGCTCGAACCACTCGACTTGCGCGAAAAGGACGGCCACGCCATCATCGTCGCCAACAGCCTTTCGACCGGAACGGCGTGCCTGTGCCTCGAAGACGTCGCCCATCTCATCAACTGGGCACTGGCAGCGGTCGCCCTCAACTATGAGGCGTTCCGTTCTTCGCTCACCGCGATCGACGAGGATGCGCTCGCAGCACGGCCAGCCTTTGGCCAGCGCGAAATCGGCGCCCGATTGCGCACGGAGCTGGCGGGAAGCGGCCTGTGGAAGGACAAGGCAGCGCGGCGTCTGCAGGATCCGCTCAGCTATCGCTGCGTGCCGCAGGTCTGGGGCGGCCTGCTCCATGCGTTCGAACAGGCGCGGCTGGCGACCGAGATCGAACTGACCCATTCGGGCGACAACCCGGTGATCCTGGCCGAGGGCGAACGGGTGATTTCCAACGGCAATTTCGACCTCACGGCGATGACGCTGGCCTTTGAACAGCTTGGCCAGGCGCTGGCGCATTGCGCGGTCGGCACCGCCAATCGCTGCATGAAACTGATGTCGCCGACAATCGCCGACTTGCCGCGCTTCCTGTCGGCCAGGGGCGGCAGCCGCCAGGGCTATGCGGAACTGCAGAAACCGCTTTCCGCGCTGGAAGCCGAGATCCGGCATCTGGCCAACCCGATGTCGCTCAGCCCGCTGGCCGTTTCGGACGGCATCGAGGACCAGTCGTCGATGGCGCCGAGGGTGGTGGCCAAGACCGCCGAGATCATCGAGCGCATGCGCTATCTCGTGGCGATGGAACTGATCTTCGCGGCGACTGGCGTCGAGTTGCGCGGCGTCGTCGACAGTATGGGCGAAGGACCGCGGCGCACCTTTGCCGCGGTCCGCGCCCTTGTCAGCCCGCTCGACGACGACCGCGAGATGAGCACCGATATGACACGGATGGCGCGGATAGTGGCCGGTCCCCGGTACTGACCCTTCGCTCCATCCGCCACTTGCTGTTTAATCCCGTAGCGGCAGCCTGATCCTATTGGTAAGGCCCCCTGAGATTCAGCTTCTCGGCCAGAAGGCAAAAACGGTCGATCAGCCGGACAAGCTCTTCGCCCTGTTCGGCGACGATCATGCCGCGCTCGGCGGGCGGCGTGTTGGCAAGGGCCTTCCACAACCGGCTTTGCCGATCGCAGACATCCGCCAGCTCGGAGCAGTTGCAGGAAGTCAATTTCAAAAGGTGATCCGCCGTCACCGGTCCGATGCCAGGGGGCGTCGTCGCTCCAAGCAAGTGATAGCCGGGCGGCACGGTGCCTCTCGCATTGGTCACCGCTTTGCGACAGATGACATCGAACAGCTGGTCGACGGCCTGCTTGGCGCCGGCGACGCGCGAAGGATGGTCGGTATCGGCGGCGGCGTGCGGCAGAAGTTCAAGTTTGTCGCCATGCCTTTCGACCAAGTCGAGATAGGGCAGCATCGGACCGGACAGACGCCCGGTCGAGGCATCGCTGAACAGGTCGGCATCGATGGCGGCATGGCGCAGCTGCCCTGCATCCAGCGCCTCGCCAAGGGCCGCAACATCGACAAGCTCGCCGCGATCGTAATTGACCAGCACTGCACCCTTGTGCATGCGGGAGAGGACGTCTGCGCCTATAATCCCGGCATTGGCGTAGCGACCGCTTTGCGCGTCCTGCTTGCCCAGGCCGACATGAACGCTCAACACATCGGCGCCTTCAGCCGCATCGATGAGGTCCGGCGCAAAGACAAAACCCTCGGCTTCTATCCAGTCCCGATGTCGCGGCCGCGCGTGGATCACCACGCGCATGCCGAAGGCGCGGGCGAGCTTGGCGACCTCGCGGCCGATATTGCCGTAGCCGATGATGGCGATGGTCTTGCCTTCGAGCTTTTCGGTCGGAAAATCGCGCAACTCCCGGCCGGTGTCGAAGGCGCCGCGTGCCACCCGCTGGTGAAGCCTGTCGACCGGAAGATCCGGCAGCACCTTCAAAATAGCCTTCATCACCATCTGCGCCGTGGCGCGGCTGTTGATGCCGGGCGTGTTCATGAGTACTGCCGTGCCGCCCTCGCCACTGCCGCCACCCCAGGAGCGCGATCCCATATTGCCGGTGCCGGCGCCGATCCGCACGCCGGCGATCGGAAAGACGGTCTCCGAGGGCAGAAAGGTCGCGGCGGCGATGACGGCGTCGTAGCGCCCGTCGCCTGCGGCTTCAATCAGTTCCTCGCGAGTACTGAGGTCCGGCTGGTAGAAGAAATGCACCCTGCCCTGCTCAAGCCCCGCTTTGTCGCCAAGTGCTGCCGCGTGAAAGCGGCCACCCTTGGCCTCGATATGCACACGCACTTCACTCGGATCAGACTTGCCGTCAGGTCCGAAGCGTACGCCGATCAGATCGCAGATCAGCACGGCGTAGACGCTTTGCGGATCGAACGGCTCCGCGGCCTGTGGGCTGGTGTTTGCGGTCACGTCGTTTCCCTCATGCAAGAACGGCAGGCCCGCTGTAGCAGCAGGGTGTCCTGAATAATCAGAACCTATCCGCCCGGAAGGGCGTCAGATCGATCGCCGGCGGCAAACCAGCGGCAAGTTGCGACACGGTCTAGAGGCTGGGTCCCAGCTCGATCGGGCTGCCGTCGCTGAACCGGGACTGACGGAACCTGTGAAGATTATGTCCTGTCTCGTTGCCCTGGACGAGGTCGGACACGATACGGCCCATCCCGGGTCCGATGCCGAAGCCGTGGCCACTCATCCCGGTGGCGATGACGAGACCCGGAATTTCGGCGGCACGATCAACGATCGGCACGACATCCGGCATCGCATCGATCATGCCCGCCCAGCTCGCCTTGAGCGGCACTGTCTTGAACTCTGGGAAAAGTGCCCTGAATTCGCGGTCGATATCGCGTAGCGCCGAGGTTTTTGGGGCGGGATTGAGGATGCGCATCCGTTCGAACGGGCTTTCCTCGTCCGCGTTCCACCTGCGTGGGGTCGACCAGCTGTCCGGAAACCCTCGCGGCGCCGCCGGCAAATAGTGGGTGCCAAAAGGATTGGCCATCAAGGCGGGAACATATTTGCTCATGTGGCGAAACGCGTCAGGCCCGACGTAAAGCTGATTGGAGCCGCCCGATGCCAGCGTGTAACCGCCATCCTGCCGGCGCCGGAATGCGATATGGTCGTCGGCGACGGCGCCCGCATGCATTTCGGGCATGGGTCCGGTGGCGGCGACGGTGGCCCTGACGCTGAGCTGCGGGATGGAGACGCCGTGGGCGCGCAGGAAGAGCGACGTCCACGCACCGCTCGCGACGACAGCGTTCGAGGTGGCGATACGGCCCTGCTCGCTCCAGACGCCGCTGACGCGTCCAGCCGATATGTCGAGCATACGCGCCGCACAATTCTCGATGATCGTGACGCCCTCCCGGGCGGCCAACCGAGCAAGCGCCGGCACCGCGACCCAGGGCTCGGCGCGCATGTCTGACGGGGTGGTCATCGCGCCCTTGAAGGAGCGCGACATGGCCGGGATCAGCCTGGCTGTTTCGCCTTGGTCAAGGAGACGCGTGTCGACGCCGTGGGTCTCGGCGATTTTCAGGAACTTGGCGAAGCCGGCCATCTCCTTGTCCGTTCGCGCCAGATAGGTGACGCCCGTCTGCTTCAACCCGATGTCTTCACCGCACTCGTCGGCCAGTTGCCGCCAGAGGCGTTGCGCTTCGATCACAACAGGCAGTTCGGCGGCATCGCGACCCTGCTGCCGGATCCAGCCCCAGTTGCGCGACGATTGCTCGCCGGCGATGCGCCCCTTTTCCAGCAATGTCACCGAAATGTTCCGCCGCGCCAGGAACAGGGCCGTGGTCACGCCGATGACGCCACCGCCGATGATCACAACCTCCGAAGCCTTCGGCAACGGCGCTTGAAACTGGATCGGCATGGCTTCGGTGAAGGGAAAATTTGTCAAAGAAGACCACCCTCTTGATATTCGCGGCAGTGCCCGCCCTGCCGGACTGGCCGCTTCCGTGGATGTCGGCGATGCGTGACAGAACTGATAGTCCGTCAAGGCTGGGTCGAGCTGGAGAATCTGCGCGTCAGTGCCATGAAATTGTTTATGCCAGTGAATGTCGCCTGGACACCAGGACATGAATTTTGACGGCAAGGCCGCGAACGCCGGCACCGCCTGTCAGGCACAGTGCGATACCGCCATTGGCCCTTGAAGGGTCAAGTCGGACACGCGTAACATCGCGCCATCAGAACTGAGTCTGTTTCATTCGTCCGGGCTAATGTCCGGATTGGACTGGATATTTTCCTTGGCAATGGATGCAACCAGCGGCGCGGCGAAGCGCGGCAAATCATTTGCCCATGTGGCGGAAGCCTCCTGGGGCAAGGGCCTTAGCACCTTGCTTCGCATCGTGCGCATGACGCTTCGCCATCCCTGGCAAGTTGCCATCACCCTGGTCTCGACCTTCATCGCCGCGACACTACAGCTTTTCATCCCACGCCTGCTGGGACGCGCCATCGACCAGGCGCAAGGCGTGATGGCCGCTGGCGCCGGGACGGCCGCGGAGCAGGCGCTGTGGAACACGGCGCTGACGCTGCTTGTCGTCAGCATCCTGCGCGGTCTCTTCGCCATGGCGCAGAACTACTATGGCGAGGCCGTCGGCCACCGGACCGGCTATGAGCTGCGCCTGGCTTTCTACGAGAAGATCCAGCGGCTGAGCTTCGCCTACCACGACAAGGTCCATACCGGCGACCTGATCACGCTCGGACTGCTCGATCTCGACGGCGTGCGCATGTTCTTTTCCACCGGCATCCTGCGCGTGGTGCTGCTCGGCGTGCTGATTGGCGTCGGCGCCTATCTCCTGATCAGCACCGATCTCGTGCTCGGTCTGCTCAGCCTGAGCTTTGTGCCATTCGTCGCCTGGCGCTCCTCGGTGACCCAGCTCAGATTGCGCAGCACCTGGCTGACGCTGCAGGAGCGGCTGTCGGTGCTGAGCCGGGTGATGGACGAGAATCTCGGCGGCATCCGCGTCGTGCGCGCCTTCGCGGCGCAGCGCCATGAGCTGGCAAAATTCGACCGCGCCAAGCTTTCGGCGCTGGAGCTTGCCAATCAGCGCGTCGACATTCGCGTCTCCAACACCAGCGCCATGAACTTTTCCTTCCTGGCAGCCATGGGCCTGGTGCTGTGGTTCGGCGGCCAGAAGGTGATAGCGGGCCAGATCAGCGTCGGCACGCTGGCGCAGTTCCTCACCTTCATGACCATCCTGCAGATGCCGGTGCGCCAGCTCGGCCTGATGGTCAACTCGTTCGCGCGCGCCTCGACCTGCGGCACGCGGCTATTCGAACTGCTCGACACCGAACTCGACATCAAGGATGCGCCTGATGCCAGGGATCTCGTCATCACCGAGGGCGTGCTGCGCTTCGACAATGTCGGCTTTCGCTATGAGGGCGCCGGCGACCGTCCGACGCTGTCCGGCATCTCCTTCGAGGCGAGGCCCGGCAAAACGATCGGCATTGTCGGCCCGCCGGGAAGCGGCAAGTCGACCATCGCGCACCTGATCCCGCGCTTCTACGATGTCACCTCGGGCGCGATCACCATCGATGGCCAGGACATCCGCAAGGTCACCCTGCAATCGCTGCGCAAGGTGGTCGGCGTCGTGCAGCAGGACGCGTTCCTGTTCACCACCTCGATCGAGAACAACATCGCCTATGGCAACCCCTGGGCGCGCGAGACCCGCATCGGTCAGGCCGCCGAGTATGCCCAGCTGCACAACTACATTATCGGGCTTCCAGCCGGCTACACCACGGTCGTCGGCGAACGTGGCGCATCGCTCTCCGGCGGCCAGCGCCAGCGCCTGACCATTGCGCGCAGCCTGATGCTGCGGCCATCGGTTCTGGTCTTCGACGATTCCACTGCCGCCATCGACGCCGGTACCGAGCAGCGGATCCGCGCGGCGATGAAGCGCTTCGCCAGGGATCGCGTGACGCTGATCATCTCGCACCGGCTGAGTTCGCTGATGCATGCCGACCAGATCCTGTTCGTCGAAGGCGGCCGCATCGTCGAGCGCGGCACGCATGAGGAGTTGCTGGCGCTCGGCGGTCGCTATCGCGCGCTTTACGACCTGCAGCTGCGGCCGGACGACGACCGGCTCGAAGGAGCCGCATGATGTCGACGCAGGACGATGACGAGAAGGATGACAAGAGCGGGCGGCCGACCAAGGCGGTCGTCGGTTCGCATCGCGACGAGGAAGAGGTTTTCGGCAAGGCCTATGATCCGCGCATTGTCAGGCGCATCTGGAGCTTTGTCAGCCCCTATCAGGGCCGGATCTTCATCTCGGTCGCGGCGGTGCTGGTGTTCACGCTGACCCAGCTCGCGATCCCGCTGGTCATCCGCTACGCCATCGACCACGGCATGGCGCCGGGCAAGCTCGACCGTTCGGTGATGATCTGGGCGACCGGCATCTTCGCGGTGATTATCCTCATCAACTACGCCGCAAGCCATGTGCAGGAAAGCGTCGTCGGCAAGGTGGCCGAGAACGTGCTGTCCGACCTGCGCCGCGCCATGTTCAGCCATCTGCAACGCGTCTCGCTCAGCTTCATGGACAAGACCGAGGTCGGCCGGCTGATGTCGCGCCTGCAGGGCGACGTCAATTCGATGCAGGAATTCCTTGAGACCTCGGTGATGTCGGTGGGCGACATCGTGCTTCTGTTCGGCATCGTCACCGTCTTGCTGTGGCTCGATTTCCGGCTTGGGCTTTTGACGCTGTCGACCATGCCGGTGCTGTTCATCGTTCGCCTGTTCTGGCTGCCGCGCGCCAAGGTCGCCTTCATGGCCGCACACGAGACCAACTCGATCGCCAATGGCGCGCTGGCCGAAGGCATCCACGGCGTGCGCACGGTGCAGAGCCTCGAGCGCCAGCACGTCAATTTCGACCTCTATGACGAGAAGGTGCTGGCCAATCTCAACGCCCATCTGCGCTCGGCGAGATACGCGCAGGTGATGGTGCCGATCGTCGACACGCTGACCGGCATTGCCATGGCGACCGTCATCGTCGTTGGTGGTTCGATGGTGCTGTCGCACAGCCTCAATGTCGGCGTCATGGTGGCGTTCCTGTTCTACATCCAGCGCTTCTTCGACCCGATCCGCTCGCTCACCATGCAGTACAGTGTCATGCAGCGCGCCATGGCGTCGGGCCAGCGCATCTCCGAAGTGCTCGACGTGTCGGTGGATGTCAGCGACAAGGACAATGCCGTGGCGCTGTCGCGTGACATGGACGGTTCGGTCGAGTTCAAGAACGTCACCTTCGGCTACCGGCAGAACCAGCCGGTGCTGAAGAACATCTCCTTCCACGTCAACCCGGGCGAGACGGTCGCGCTTGTCGGCCCGACCGGATCTGGCAAGTCGAGCTCGATGGCGCTGGTGCACCGCTTCTACGATGTATGGTCAGGTGAGGTCCTGGTCGGCGGCCATGATGTGCGTGACCTGACGCAGGATTCGCTCGGCGATCAGGTGGCCATGGTGCTGCAGGAGTCGTTCCTGTTCTCCGGCACGGTGCTGGAGAACATCCGCTACCACAAGACAACAGCCAGTCGTGAAGAGGTCGTCCGCGCAGCACAGGCCGTCGGCGCGCACGACTTCATCGAGCAACTGCCCGATGGCTACGACACCGAGCTTGAGCAGCGCGGCGGCAACCTCTCGCTCGGCCAGCGCCAGCTGATCAGTTTTGCGCGCGCGCTGGTGGCCGATGCCAAGATCCTGGTGCTCGACGAGGCCACGGCCAGTATCGATTCCTACACCGAAATGCTGATCCAGAAGGCGCTGATCAAACTGCTGGAGGGTCGCACCGGGCTGGTCATCGCGCATCGGCTCGCCACCATCCGCGGCGCCGACCGCATCATCGTGCTGCAGAATGGCGAGATCGTCGAAAGCGGCAACCACGAACAGCTGATGCAGAGGAAAGGCCTCTACGCCCGCCTCTACAACATGAACTACGCCTCCTTCGACGACATTTCGCAGGAAGAGATGGGAATGGACGCGGCGGTCGGCAAAGCGACGTGAATGATCCAGCTCCAGCGAAGGTCAGCGTATCGGCCGCGGGGCGAGGAATGACTCGCCAATCGAATGTCGGAAGCGTACAAAGTAATGGTCGCCAGCCTATGAACGGGCGCCAGCGATTGAAAGAGTCGATCACGCTTTCGCCCCTCCATGGGAGATGAGCGATGACGGTCACCGACATAGCTGACGCCGGCCGGTCAGGCACATGTGCAGCGTAGTCGCCAAGTCCGATGAGCAGCAGGACGTCGAAGCGGAAGTCGAAGGCTTTCAGGAGGACCTTGGCCCCTTCGTTGTTGCCGCCGAGACAACACGGATGGCCATGGTATTCACCGATGCAAAAGAGCCAGGCAATCCTATCATTTTTGCCAATCTCTTGCCTTTGCACGCTTGGATGATCCTGCATGATCGTGCGTGTCCTCGGGGATCGAAGACTGCCCGAAACCGCGAAGGTCAGGACAAACAACCGTATGGCTTTCGGCGAGAAGCGGCGCAACGTGATGCCAGGTGGCATGTGTACGTGGGTGGCCATGCAGAGGCAGGACCGGTGGTCCTGAGCCGCCGTGCCTCACCCGAAGCGTAGCCTCGGGCAGCTGGATTGTCTCCAGTCGAAACCTTCGAACATCAAGCTTAAACCTTGCCTGCAGTTGGAGGTTCCACTTCTGATCAAGACGATGCGAGGCCGGCGGTTCCGTGCACTATCATGCCTGCTGGGTCCATTGGAACAAGAATGCCGTGCGGAACGTTGGTGGAAGTCAAGTGACATGAACAATTGATGCCCTACAGGGCAAGAGCGACGAACGGCGAGAACCGCCGGGCGCGCTCATAGGAGGCGCATATGAGTATCACCACAATTCTGGTCATCGTTCTCATAGTTTTTCTGGTGGGCGGCGGCGGCTTCTACGGTCGCGGACGATGGTACTAGGTCCCGTATGGATAATCAGCACAACAGGATCTGGTGCTAGCACTACTTTGGCAGATTGTTAGCGGAGAGGGCTCTGCGGCAGTGGGGACAACGGATTGGGGGCGGCTGCGCTAGCGCGGTGAGGATGGCTTGCCTGACGGGGGGTAGGCTCGGTTGGGGCGGCGGGCCAACGATTCTTTTTTTCCCCCCCCCCTCCCGCTTGTTTGAGGCGGCGAGATTGCAGGAAGGCGTAGGCGATCATCGTCATCAGCGCGTGCCGGTGCAGGCCGGTCCATGAGCGCCCTTCGAAGTGGTCGAGGCCAAGTTCCTCCTTGAGCTGCTGATGCGCCTGTTCGCAGACCCAGCGCGCCTTGATGGCGCCTGCGATCTGCTTGAGCGGGGTGTCGGCGGGCAAGTTGGAGAGGTAGTATTTGCGCTCGCCGGTCGAGCGGTGCTCGCCGATCACCCAGACCTCCTCGCCGGGCAGATGCTGAGCGCCCATGTCGCGGATGCGCTGGGGTGGGCCATCTGCAACCCGGACACGGACAGCGGCGAAGCGCGCCGAGAGGCGGCCTTTGGTGCCACGCCGCCAACTGACCGCGCGCCATGGGGCTGTCTCCAGCATCGCCTTCGCGGTCATCGACTTCACATCGGGGATATGCCGCTGGCGCGGACGGCCGCGTCCGGCAACGGGAAAGATCATTGCCACGTCGGCGGGATAGACCTTCTGCTTGAACGGGATACCGACGGCCCAGGTAAGGCCGCGCTCGGTGAGCGCCTGCCGGAAGGGGGGCGCTCAAGCCATATCCGGCATCGGCGAGCACGCAGCCAAAGCGTAGGCCGGCTGCGCGAGCCCGGTCGATCTCGGCCAGCGCGATTTCGGGCTTGGTCCTGTAGGCACGATGGTCCTCGGGCACACCGGCACGGTCGAGCCGGGCGGGATCGGAAGTCCAGCTCTCGGGCAGAAACAGCCGCAGTCCCACCATGACCGGCACTTCGCTAGAGGCCAGCGTCAGCGACACCAGCGTCTGGCAGTTGGCGTTCTTACCAAGCGCCGAGGCATATTGCGGCGCGACGCCGACCGAGTGGCGCCCCTTCTTGGGGAGCGCTGTGTCGTCCACGATCAGCCATGCATCGTTCCCGCCAACTTGTCTGTCGGCCTCCGCAAGTAGCACCTTCTCCAGCGGCCCAGCATCCCACACGCCGCTCGCGATGAAGTGGTGCAGCTGGTCATAGTTGACGCCTGCGTCGCGCGCCGCCATCGGTTGGATGCTCTTGCGATCCCCAAGGCCAATCAGCCCAGCAATATAGGCCGGACACATCCGCGCACGCGTCTTGTGCCTCAACGCCGAGACGAACGGCTCAAGCCACTGCTCCAGATCGACTTGCCAATCCCTGTTCATGGCCGGCCCCTCCAACAGCCGACCTCTCATGAATCACGCAAAACCGCTCTTGGGAATCCTCAAACGCTCCCAGAACCAAAAAAATGCCAAAGTAGTGCTAGGGTCAGGACTCATTGATCCAGAAGATGAAGGCTGCAGCGAAGGCGATCGCCGACAGGAAAGTGTGAGCACATCGGTCGTACCTGGTGTGGATGCGTCGCCAGTCTTTGAGGCGTGCGAACATGTTCTCGATCCTGTGGCGTTGTCGGTATAGGACAGGATCGTAGCTGTGCTGAATACGATGCTTGGCATGGGGCGGGATGCATGGCGTGATACCGCGCTCGACGAGCGCCTGACGGAAGGCCGCTGAACTGTAGGCCCGATCGGCCAGCAGGGCGTTGGCGGCGGGCAAATCCTCGATCACTGCCGCAGCAGTCTTGTGATCATTGGCCTGCCCTTCGCTCAGATGCAGCAGCCGCGGGCGTCCCTTGCCGTCACAGACCACTTGCAGCTTGGTGGTCAGTCCACCTCGGCTGCGTCCGATACATCGGGATAGAGCCCCTTTTTAAGGAGGCTGGCGGCAGTGCGATGCGCTTTGAGATGGGTGGCATCGATCATCAGATTGTCCGTTTCGCCGCCCTGCGCGGCCAGTTCCGCCAGGATGCGATTGAACACACCCAGCCGACTCCAGCGGATGAAGCGGTTGTAGATGGTCTTGTGCGGACCGTAGTCAGAAGGGACATCTCGCCAGCGAAGGCCATTGCGGATCACGAACAGGATGCCGCTCAGCACCCGGCGGTCATCTACACGCGGCACACCATGCGACAAAGGAAAATAGGGCTCGATCCGGCGCATCTGCTCCGGGGTCAACATCAGCAAATCACTCAAGGCGGCACCTCCTGCCACCTTGAATCACCCAACAGAAATCAATTCAACAAATTAATAGGTCCTGACCCTAGCTGAAATCTTCCGCGTGAAGGAAAATGTGATCATTGAACATTGGGACCTTATCCAATCGGTCCCACCGGACACAACAAACCCGCGTCCGATGTACTAATCCGCAATCTTACGCGCGAGCGAGGGACGGCGCCCCGGTGCCGTCCGGAGGAACCTCCTTGCATCGGGGTTGCGGGTCCGCGCCGACGGGCCGCGACATGTTTCAGCGCCGGCAGAGCCTCTCCCGAGATGGCCTACTTGCGAATTCCCCTGACGTGGCCGCTGACCTGCACGCCGTCTTCGCCGCGCAGGTACAAAAATCCGGGAATGGAGATCAGCGGGATGATCGCGGTCAGCAGGAACACCTGGTGAAAGCGTTCCGGGGTCAGCACGTGGGTCTCCCCCGCGATCAGGCCCAGCAGCATCGCGGCGATTGAAACGCCGAGCGAAACGCTGAGCTGCTGCAGCACGCCGCCGAGGCTGGTGGCGCGGCTGAGCTTGTCCGCCGGTAGGTCAGCATAGGACAATGTATTGGAGGTCATGAACTGCGCCGAGCGGACGATGCCGAACAGGAAGACGTAGACGCCGATCATCCAATGCGGCGTATCGGCATTCATCAGGGCGAAACCGGCCACGGCGGCGGAGCCGACGACCGCGCTGCCGATCAACACCACACTGAAGCCGAAGGGCCGCAGCAGTGGTGACAGCAGCGGCCGCATGAGCAAGGCGCCGAAACTGCCGACGAATGTCAGCGAGCCTGAGGTGACCGGGCTCATGCCGAAGCCGACCTGCAGCATCAGCGGCATCAGGAACGGCACGCCGTTGAGACCGACGCGGCACAGGCCACCGGCCAGCGTGCCGACCCAGAAGGAGCGAAATCGAAACAGCGTCAGGTCGACGGCCGGCGCCACGACGCGACGCGCATAGCGCCCGAAGGCGAGCAGCAGCAGGACGGAAGCGGCCAGAACCAGCACTGTCGCGGAAACGGGAATGATCGGCCGGCCGATGTTTTCCAGGCCGAATTGCAGCAGCGCCACGCCGCATCCCACCATCAGGAATCCGGCGAAGTCGAAGCGCTGCACCGCTTCCTCGTGGAAATCGTCGACAAAGCGCAGCGCCGCCAGAATGCCAATGCAGCCGAACGGCACGTTGACGTAGAATATCCACCGCCACGACGCATAGGTGGTCAGCAGGCCGCCGAGCAGCGGCCCGATGACCGGCCCCATAATGGCCGGCAGGTCATGTAGGTCATGGCGGTGATCAGCCCGCTGCGCGGTAAGCTGCGCAGCAGGATCAGCCGCCCGACCGGCGTCATCATGGCGCCGCCCAGCCCCTGTAGGGCGCGCATCGCCAGCAGCATGCCGAAACTGTTGGCCATGCCGCACAGCGCCGAGCCCAGGGTGAAGGTGAACAACGCCAGCGCGAACACTTTGCGCGCGCCGAACCTGTCGGCGAACCAGCCGCTGACGGGGATGAACACGGCAAGGGTCAGAATATAGGTGGTGATCGCCAGGTTGAGCCGGACCGGTGTCGTGTCGAGGCTTTGCGCGATGGCCGGGATCGCGGTCGTGATGATGGTGGAATCGAGCTGCTCCATCAGAAAGGCGATGGCGACGATGATCGGGATGATCAGCCTCAGCCGCGGATCACGCTCGGTGGCAAATTGAGGCTGTTCCAATGCCGTGGCCAGTTCCGTCATGCAGGTGGTCCTGGCGATGCTGGCGCATCCGCGTTCAAGGCAACAATCATAAGCGATCAGTTGGCCGGAACCTGATCACGCGGCCTGTCTTATGGTCCGATCTTATGGTCCGACAAAAAACGCGGTGATAGTCAATTCTGCCCGTTGGGGATCAACAAAGCTTGAGCGCCGGCTGCTACGCCATTTCGGGACGTCTTGATGCCTCGCGAATTGCCTTGTGCACGCCGCGCTGCAAATCCATGAAGGCCGGAGTTTCCATCACCTCTTCCCGGCGTGGGCGCTCAATGTCGACATTGAAGGTCTGCATGATGCGTCCCGGGCCGATGCCCATGACGACGATGCGGTCAGACAGATAGACAGCCTCTTCCACGTCATGCGTGACGAAGAGCACGGTCAGCCTGTGCTCCTCCCAGATCTGGGTCAGCAGTTCCTGCATCTGGTGCCGGGTCAAGGCATCGAGCGCGCCGAAGGGCTCGTCCATCAACAGCATCTTGGGCCGATAGGAAAGCGCACGCGCGATTGCAACGCGTTGCTTCATTCCGCCTGACAGTTCGGCCGGATAGCGGTCGGCGCTGCCCGACAGCTTGACGAGGTCGAGATGCTCGAGCGCAATCTCGCGGCAGGCTGTGCGATCGTAGCCGGCGGCCTTGAGGGCGAATTCGATGTTCTGCCGCGCCGTCAGCCAAGGCAGCAGCGTGTAGGACTGGAAGACGACGCCACGGTCGAGACCCGGCTGCAGGATCGGCGCGCCATCGATGCTGAGATCGCCGGCGTCGAAGTCCTGCAGTCCGGCGACGATCGACAGCAGCGTGCTCTTGCCGCAGCCCGACGTGCCGACCAGAGAGACGAACTCGTTGTCGGTAAGGTCGAGGTTGATGTCGCGCAGCACTTGCGTGCGCCGCTCGCCGGTGCCGAAGCTCTTGTCGAGACCGGCGATGCGCAATTTGGGAACTGTCATCGGCGCCGGTTCCTCATTGCGAGTGGCCATCCTGCCGGAACAGCACCTTTTCCAGGGCCTTCATGACCTGATCGGTGATGAGACCGAGCAAGCCCAGGAGCAAGATGTAGCCGATGATGGTGTTGGTCTGGAAATAGCGCTGCGACACGGTAATGCGATAGCCGAGCCCCGACGTCGCCGCGACAAGCTCGGCCAGCACCAGCCAGGTCCATGCCCAGCCGAGGCTGATGCGCAGCGTATCCCAGATTCCCGGCAAGGCGCTGGGCACGACGATGCGCGTCAGGATCTTGCGGTCCGGCAGGCCGAGCGTACGGCCAAGGCCGATGAAATCGGCGGGAACCCGTTTCACATTGTCCATGATCATCAGCACCTGCTGGAAGAAGGTACCGATGAAGATGATCAGGAATTTCTGCGTATCGCCGGTGCCGGCCCACAGGATGGAAAGCGGCACGAAAGCGACGACCGGCATGTAGCGGATGAAATCCACCAGCGGCTCGATGGCCGCTTCCCAGGAGCGGAAACTGCCGATCAGCACGCCGATTGGGATCGACAGTGCCGAGGCGATGAGGAAGCCGATGGAAATGCGGTACGCCGAGGCTGTGAGGTCCACCCACAGTGTGCCGTCCGTCGCGAGCTTGGCGATCTGGGTCGCGACGCTGCCGGGCGACGGCAGGAAGATCGGCTTCACCCATTCGAGCCCGGTCGCCGCCCACCAGGCGAGGCCAAGCCCGACAAAGACAGCCACCGCGATCATCAGGAAATGCGATCTGGCGATGGGCACGCCGATCCCGGAGGATCGGCGGCGCCTGGCTTGCTTGGTGGCCGCCCTTGGCGCGGGGCGCGCCAAGCCGGTTTTCGCGGGGGGCTCTGCGGACATCTGCGTTACCGCCGCGATCCGGCCGTTGTCATTCCGCCGCCTTCACGAAGGACGGGTCGATCATCTGCTCCGGCGTCACATCGGCCTGCAGCAGCTTGGCGTTCTTGGCGGCCGCTTCGACATCGGCGAAGGTCTTGGTGGTGAAATCGCCGGTGAGCGCCGTCTTGTTTTCGGCGAGCGAGTAGTAGCGCACGCCGTCGAAAGCGGTGTTGAGATCCTTGACGTCGGAACCGACCGCCTTGGCGATGATGGCGCGGCCGCCGGGTGTGTCGGCATTATAGTCCTTCAGTGCGGCATCCCAGCTCTTGATCATGGCCAGCACCTGGCCGGGCCGCGACTTGATCACCTCGTCACGCACCACCAGCACGTCGCTGATCAGGCCGGGATCCTCGCCGGCGGTGAACAGCAGCTTGACGTCCTTGTTCTGCGCCATGGCGACGGTGAGGTATGGTTCGTAGGTGACCGCGACCGGCACCTGACCCGCGATCAGCGCGCCGCCGGCGTCGGACGCCGGCATCGGAACGGCTTTCACATCATCGATCGACATTCCGTTCTTGGCGAGCGCGTATTTGAGCAGGATGTCGCTCGTCGTGCCTTCCTCGAAGGCGACCTGCTTGCCCTTGAGGTCCTTGATGGAGGTGACGTCCTTGCCGGCGATAATGGCGTCGGCCGTCATCGAGACATCGAGCAGCAGCACGATCTTCACCGGCAGGCCGGCGGCAACCATGCCCATCGCCGTGTGGGTGGCGATGTTGGCGGCGTCGAGCTGGCCGCTGGCCAGCGCTGCATTGATGTCCTTGTCCTCGGCGAAATTGACGATCTGGACGTCCGACAGGCCGTTTGCCTTGAACAAGCCCTTGGCGTCGGCGACATGCCACTGGCCATAGCCAAGCCAGGGCTCGATGCCGATCTTGAACGATCCTGCCTCGGGCGTCGTGGGAATGGCCGCGTCGGCCGCGTGGGCCGCTGGCGCGGCGGCGAGCCCGATGGCGGCGGCCATCATGAGCGCGCGAAATTGTCCTGCTAGGTTACGCATCATCTAGTTCCCCTTGATGATCAGACCGCTTTTTACCCAGGCATCCGGTCTGGTGAGACTGTGGGGTTCTGCTCTCGCGGCACTGTGCCCCGGCGTCTTGCCCACCACTTCATGGGTGAAGTGCAGAGATATTTCAGCGTCAGCGGGAGCGGATGTCAAGGCTAAAATACATACATGCATATACAAGTTGGCGAGCGCAAATTTCATGCCGATCCGACCCATCAGCCTCCCGCCATCTGCCGCGCATTCGCTCGTCGGCGTCAGTTGGTCTTTGAGGGGGAATACCGGCTGCCGAGCGAGTAGCGGCTGCCGACATAGGTCAGCTTGCTGATCGTGGCGACGACCGCGCCCGTCCAGGTCCGGCGGTGCAGAAACAGACAGCAGCTGCCGACATCGATATTCAGCTGCCGCGCCGTCTCGGCGTCGGCCGGGATCGCGGAGATGATATGCTCGACCTCGGTCACCGGGGTTTTCTGCATGAGGTAGTCGTAGGTCGCGGTCTTCGAAAAATCCTGCTTGTCGTAATCGGGTATCAGGCTTGGATTGACGAAACGCTCTTCCAGTTGCACTGGCAGATCGTTCTCGAAATTGACGACGACGGAGTGATAGATCGAGACGCGCTTTGGAAACTCGAACGACAGGGCGAGCTCTTTCGTCGGCGTGATCGTTTCAAGCACGAGCACTTCGGAGCGATGCCTGTTGCCTCGCTCGACGATCTCGGCCGCGATGTTGTTGATCTCGATCAGGGTCGACTGCGGCCGGGGTGGCGCGATGAATGTGCCGACGCCTTGCAGCCGGATCAGGAATCCCGCTGCGGTCAGTTCCCGCAAAGCGCGGTGAACCGTCATCCGCGACACACCAAGCGAGACCACCAGTTCGTTCTCGGAGGGCAGCTTGCGATCCTTGCCCCACCGGCCCGTTCCGATGTTGGCCAGGATGTAGTCCTTCACCTTCTCGTAAAGGGGGCTCGCCGTATCGGGCAAATCGATCATTTCAAAATCCTTTCCGGCAATTTATCGGGAAATCACGCCGGCTCAACAGGTTGCCGCATGCGGATGATTGTCTTCAAGCCGTCGCTCTCCCCCGCCAACAGCCGCTCATAGGCGGCCGGTATCTCGTCGAGGCCGATCTCGCGATCGATCAGGGCAAGCAGCGGCTCGCTCAATTCACCAAGCATCCGCACCGCGTCGGCCAGTTCGTCGGCGAAGGCATGGCATCCAAGCAACGCGATCTCGCGTTCGACCAGGAGATTGGGGTCGATGTCGAGACGGCCGTGGAAGATGCCGACCATCGCCACCGCGCCGCCGGAATCGAGAACGCCGAGCAACTGAGTGAACGCCGCTATGCTGCCAGTCGCCTCGACTGCCGCCAGCAGCGGGGCGTTGGCGGTCGCGGCGGCTATGGCATCGCGGTCGAGGTCGACAATCGTTGCGCCGGTCACCCGCGCCACACGGGCGCAGCGCGCCTGGTTGCGGTCGGCGACAAGCACGGTGCCGGCGAAGCTTCGCGACAGCAGCAGCGCGGCAAGACCGCCGATCGGCCCGCAGCCGACGACAAGCACCGAGCCTGCCGTCTTCGGCAGACGCCGCACCGCGTGCAGCGCCACGGCAAGCGGCTCCGCCATCGCCGCGACCCGCTCGTCAAGCGCCGGATCGACGACATGCAGCAAGCGCGCAGGCAACACCGCCTGTTCGGCAAAGCCGCCGTCGCAGACTTCGCCGACGAATCCCAGCGAAGCGCAGAGATGGCGCTTGCCGGCACGGCATTGCGCACACTCCCCGCACCAGAAGCGGGAATCGGCAACCACCCTGTCGCCGACGGCAAAGGTATCGACGCCCTCGCCGAGCGCGACCACCGTGCCGGTCAACTCGTGGCCGGCCGTCGAGGGCGACCGGCTTATCCATTGGCCGGTGCGGAAATTGTGCAAGTCCGAGCCGCAAATGCCGGCGGCATCGACCCTGAGCTTCACCCAGCCCGCGTCCGGCGCCCCTGGCGAAGCGATATCCTCGACGCGCAGATCGCCGGGTCCGTAAAGCCGTGCCGCCTTCATCGCGATCGTCTCCGCTCAGCCGGCGAGGTAGAGGTCACGGATCTCCGAGACCGCGTTTTCGTGCGAGCTGAAGCCCTCGTAGCGAGCGAGCCTGCGGGCATGCATCGCCAGTTCCGGATAGGCGGCCGAGGTGACATAGCCGACCGACGAGCGCTTGACGAAATCCATCACCGAGAGCGGCCCATAGGTCCGCGCCCAGCGGCTGGTCGGCAGCACCGCATTGGGACCGAGGACGAAGTTGGCAAGCGTCACCGGCGTGTGCGGCCCCATGAGGATTTCGGCCGCCTCGGTGATGTGCCCGAGATGCGCGAACGGCTCTTTCGAGAGGATTTCCAGATGTTCGGGTGCATAGTCGTTGATGAAGCGGTAGCTGTCTTGCAACGACGCAGTCAGCACGATGCCGCCGCGCTTGCCGGTCAGCACCGCTCGCGAGAATTCCACGCGCTGTTCGGTCATCCGCGACCAATGTTGCGGGAGTGCGGCAAGTGCTGCCTCGGCGACTTTGCGGCTGTGCGTCACCAGATAGGCCGAGGAATCCGGCCCGTGCTCGGCTTCGATCAAAAGGTCGAGCGCGGCAAGGCCCCCGTCGACACTGTCATCGGCAAAGATGATGGCTTCCGACGGACCGGCCGGAAGACCGGTGTTGATGATCGACGACAGCACGCTCTTGGCCGCGACCACCCAAGGGCTGCCGGGGCCGACGATTTTCAGCGCGGGCTTCACCGTCTCGGTGCCGTAGGCGACGGCGGCGACGGCTTGGGCACCGCCACATTTGTACACCGTCTGCACGCCGGCAAGGCGCGCGGCGACCAGGGTCGCCGCATCCACCGAACCGTCCGCTGTCGGCGGCGTCACGATGGCGATCTGCGGCACGCCGGCAATGACAGCCGGAACCGATGTCATCATCGTCACCGACGGAAAGGCGCCCTTGCCGCGCGGCACGTAAAGCGCGACCGAAGCGATCGGCGTGTACCGGTCACCGGCATAGGCACCCGGCCGAACTTCCTTGAGCCACATGGTTTCCGGCTTCTGCTCCTCATGGAAACGCCGGATATTGTCGATGCCGAACCCGATGCTTTCCACGACATCCTTTTCGACCTTGTCGAAGGCCGCGTCGAACTCGGCTTCCGAGACCTTCAGTCCGCCCTCAGCCACATTGGCCTTGTCGAGCTCCCTGGCGAAGCGGATCAAAGCGGCGTCGCCCTCGTCCTTGACGGCCTGGATGATCGGGCGGACCTTTTCGACGAAGACCGACAGATCGGTCTCGGCGCGTTTCAGCAGGCCGGCCCGCTGGGTGGCATCAAGCGATGACAGATCGTGGAAGCTGATGTCGGACATGGATATTTCCCTCTTTTGCAACGCAATGTGCAGGCCGGTCACAGTGCGGAAGACCTTTGATTTCGAACCGGTGGCGAGCCGCCTCAGATCGACGCGAGAAAACCGCCATCCACCGGAATGGACTGGCCGGTTATGTAAGCTGCCGCATCCGAGGCAAGGAACACGGCAACGCCGTGCAGATCGCTGAGATCGCCGAAACGGCGCTGCGGGATCTTGGCCAGCATCGACTGCTGCCATACCTCATTGCGGTAGAACACATCCGTCATCGCCGTCCTGAAATAGCCCGGAGCGATGGCGTTGACCCTGATGCCGAGATCCGCCCACTCCGCCGCCAGCGCCTGCGTCATGCCAAGCAGGCCCGACTTCGACGAGCCATAGGGTACCGCGGTGGGAATACCGACTTCTGAAGTCAGCGAGCAGAGATTGATGATGGCGCCGGGCCGGCCGGCGTCGCGCATCTGCTGCGCCGCGGCCTGGGCACAGAAGAACGCGCCTTTGAGATTGGTGTCGACGATCCGGTCCCACAATGCCTCGTCGACGTCGAGCGAAGGTCGGACCTCTTCCATCCCGGCATTGTTGACGAGGATATCGAGACCGCCAAGCAGGCTGGCGGCCTCGGCGGTGGCGGTCCGGCAGCGATCGACATCGGTGACGTCGAGGGCAACGGCATGCGCCACCCCGCCGGCGGCACCGATGGCCGTTATCGTCTCCTCGAGGGAGGCCAGGCTGCGCGCGGTGACCGCGACGTCGGCGCCGGCAGCGCTCAGCGCCTCGGCGATGCTGCGGCCTATGCCGCGGCTGGCGCCGGTGACGAGCGCCTTCCTGCCGCCGAGATCGAACAGAGAAGCATTGCGCATGTGATCCTCCTTGCCGGTGTCGGTTCAATATCGAGACTAGCAGGTCAGGTTACATATACAAGCATATACAAAGCGTATCGGCTACGCTACTCCTGACAAGATTCGCCGCACCAGCGCCCGTCGGTGACCTGGCTTGCCCCGGTGACGATGCAGCGAACCCATTGCTTGAGAACCCGGCCGAAGACGGAAGTCGCTCGGCCAACCGCAAAGGAGCCCGCTCGTGTCGAAAGCTTCAGACATGGTTCGAACCGAAGTCACACGCCTGTCGCCCTACAATTCCGGACTCACAATCGCCGAGGTCATGCAGCGATACGCTCCGGTCAGGATCGCCAAGCTTGGTTCGAATGAAAACCCGCTTGGCCCGAGCCCGACGCTCGCCTCGATGATGCAGGCTGCCGCCGAGATGTTCCGGCTCTATCCGGATCCGGCCGGGCGCGAGCTGCGCCAGGCCATCGCCGCCAAATACGAAGTCGGCGAGGATCAAATCATCCTCGGCAATGGCTCGGAGGATCTTCTCTCCGTCATCAGCCGTGCCGTGCTGCGGCCCGGCGATGCTGTCGTCACCCTCTATCCGTCGTTCCCGCTGCACGAGGACTACGCGACGCTGATGGGAGCGAGTGTCATCGGTGTAGCCGTCAACGACGATCTCACCATCAACGTCGACGCGCTGATCGAGGCGGTACGCGGAGCCCCCCGCATGCTGCTGTTCTCGAATCCGATGAACCCGGTCGGCAGTTGGCTGTCGAGCAGTGATCTGTCGCGGGTGCTGGATGCGGTGAGCGACGAGACGCTTGTTGTCGTCGACGAAGCCTATGCCGAATATGCCGAGGGCGACGACTATGCCTCGTCCCTCTCTGACCTCGGCAAACGCGACCGGTCCTGGATCGTGCTGCGGACATTTTCCAAGGCGTTCGGGCTTGCGGGATTGCGCATCGGCTGCGGCATTGTCGGCGACCCGGAATTGCGCGCGCTGCTCGACCGGGTGCGCACGCCGTTCAACGCCAATGGCGTCGCGCAGGCCGCAGCATTGGCGGCGCTCGCCGATGAGGAACACCTCGCCAAGGTCGTCGCGCTGGCCAAGGCGGAGAGAACCCGTGTCGGGAATTTCCTTGCAGGCAAGGGCCTCGAAGTCGCCCCTTCACGAGGCAACTTCCTGTTCTTCAACTGCCGGCTTAATGCATCAGCCTTCGCCGAGCGCCTGCTGCGCGAAGGCGTCATCGTCAAACCCTGGAAGCAGGAGGGCTTCGACAGCTATGTGCGCGTCAGCATCGGCTCGCCAGCGGAGAACGACCACTTCATGGCCGCGCTGATGCAACTGTTGTGATTTCCCGAAAGCATACAGAATTGCCTTGCGCACACCGGGCACGATATCCGAGGGTCTGCCAATTCCGTGGGGTCCCCCCTCGCAGTCACCTTGTCGTAAGAGCCTGCCCTATGCTCGAAAACAGCCCGCCCCGGAGCCTCTACCGCGAAACGGCCGGCGGCACCGGCAACTACCCTGCCCTTGCCGGCGTGCAGCGAGCTAGGGTCGCCATTGTCGGCGGTGGCTTCACGGGCCTTTCGACCGCCCTGCACCTGGCGGAAGCCGGCGACGACGTTGTCGTGCTCGAAGCCCAGCAGCCGGGCTGGGGCGCGTCTGGCCGGAATGGCGGCCAGGTCAATCCCGGCCTCAAATACGATCCCGATACGATCGAGGCGATGTTCGGCCCCGAGCTTGGGCCGCGCATGATCGATTTCTCCTATGGCGCGCCGGATTTCACCTTCGGCCTCATCAGGCGCCTGTCGATCGCCTGCGAGGCGCGGCAGAACGGCACCATACGCGCGGCCATCCGGCCGAAGCCGGAAACCGCGGTGCGGACCACGGCCGCGCAATGCGAACGGCGGGGCATGCCGGTCCGCCTGCTGGACGCACAGGCGATGGCGGGGCGTACCGGAACGGACAGATACATATCCGGCATGTTCGACGCCCGCGGTGGCGACCTCCACCCCTTGAAATACGCACTTGGCCTGGCAGCCGCAGCCAAGAGCGCCGACGCGCGGGTATTCGGCGGCAGCGAAGTGCTTTCGCTGAAGAGGGAGGCCGGACGATGGCTTCTCAAAACCGCGAACGGCGCTGTCAGCGCCGAGAAGGTTCTTATCGCGACCAATGGCTATACCGGAGCCCTGTGGCCGGGTCTGGAGCAATCGCTGGTTCCGGTGTTCAGTGCGATCGCAGCGACCGAACCGCTTGCGCCGGCGGTCGCAGCCCAAATTCTCCCCGAAAGACCCGTGCTCTACGAGGCCGGCAACATCACCGTGTACTACCGCATCGACGCCGAGAGGCGCCTGCTCATGGGCGGCCGGGGGCCGATGAAACCCATCGGCGATGCTTCCGCCATCCGCTACCTCACCGACTATGCGCTGCGGCTCTGGCCGGCGCTTGCGGGAACACGCTGGACGTATGCCTGGAACGGCCGGGTGGCGATCACCAAGGACCATCTTCTGCACATTCACGAGCCGGAAGACGGCGTGCTGATCTGCCTTGGCTACAACGGCCGTGGCGTCGCCATGGCTTCGGCGATGGGCGCCGTCTTGGCGCAGCGCCTGCGCGGCGATGAGACGTCGCCGTTTCCCATGCCGACATCGCCGCTCAAGCCAATCCGGTTTCACCGCTTCTGGCCGCTGGGGGTAAAGGCCGCGATCTTTTCGGGACGGCTGAAGGACCGCTTCGGCATCTAACGCGACAAGCCTGCCCGGCCTGACGGCCGCCGGATGGCGACGGCTTCGTCTCCTAACTTCGGAAATGCGTCGCCGGCCGGCGCGTTGGCCCAGCTCTGCAAGGTCTGGCCGCCGTCGATCAGCCAGTCGACGCCGGTGACGTGCCTTGCCTCGTCCGAGGCGAGGAAGGCTACGGCAGCCGCGACATCGTCGGGCTGGCCGATGCGGCGCAGCGGGATGCGGTCGGCGAAATGCTGGACGCTGCTCTTGAAATCGCCGGCGCCGGAAGCCGGCACGCCGAGCGTCGTCTCGATCACGCCGGGGCAGATGGCATTGACGCGTATGCCGTAAGGCGCGGCATCGAGCGCCGCGACCCGCGTCAGTCCGACCACGCCGTGTTTGGAGGCGACATAGCCGGCGCCACCCGCAAGCACGTCCCAACCGGCCATGGATGAGCCCATATTGACGATCGAGCCGCCGGTCCCGGCCTTGATCATCGCCTGGAGCGATGCCTGCAGGACGAGGAAGATGCCACGCAGATTGATGCGGATGATGGTGTCCCAATCCTCGACCGGCAGTTCGTGCACGGGAGCGACAGCGCCCGAAATGCCGGCATTGTTGAACACGACGTCCAGCCCGCCAAATGTCTCGACGGTCTTTTCGACAGCACCGCGCACATTCGTCTCGTCGGTGACGTCGGCTTCGATGGCGATGGTGCTGTCGCCGAGAGAGCGCGCCAGTTCGCGCGCCGCCGCGCCGTTGCGGTCGACAATGGCGACCCGCGCGCCTTCGTCGAGGAAACGCCGGACCGCCGCACTGCCTATGGCGCCGGCGCCGCCGGTGATAAGGACCTTCTTCTGGTCGAACCGTTTCATCCCTCGGTCTCCGGCGTTGGATAGGAACGCCATGAATGCTGCGGCTCGAAGCCGAGCGTTTCGCGCGCGTGGATCGTATCGAGCACGGAACCGAAACCGGCAATCGGCCGCGACAGGGCGACGCCGGGATAGACCCGGCGCACCAGCGCTTCGGTTTCCTCTTCCATGAAGGTGTCGGCAGCGCTGAGCAGGACGCGAAGATGGCCGTCGCCTTGCCATTCGAGCGCCCGCAGGAAGCCTTGCCCGGCATCGCGCGCGTCGAGATAGGCCCACAGGTCGCGGGCGCTGTCGGCCGTGGCGCGGCGCGGACCGACGCCGGCGAAGAAGGATTGCGGGGTCTGGATCCATGGCATGCGGATGCTGACCGCCGAAAAGGCACTTCTGCGCACCGCCGCGTCGACGATTTCCTCACCCAGCCATTTCGACAGGGCGTACGGGTCCTGCGCGCCAACCGGGTGGTTCATGTCGACCGGCAGATAGGGCGGAACGACCGTCTTCTCGAAGAAGGGATAGCCGAAGACGCTGAAGGACGAGGCATAGACGAAGCGCCTGATGCCGGCCAAGGCGGCTGCCTCGACGACATTGTAGGCGGTCGCGACATTGGTCCTGAACACCTCGCCGCCGGCGCGCCCGGTCGGCCGCGGAATGGCCGCGATGTGCACGACAGCATCGCAATCTCGCACCAGCTGCAGGGTCGACCCCAGATCCGTCAGGTCAGCGGTGGCGTGCCGCCAAGGTGCCGCGCCCGGCGCCACAGTATCGATGCCCGTCACATCATGTCCGGCCGCGACCAGCGCCGCCGCGACATGGCGGCCAAGCAGGCCACTTGATCCGGTAACGATCGTCCTCATGTCTCAGCCCTCGGCCCGGCTTGGTCCGGACAATCTGACATCATTGATGGTCATACAAATCGAACACCTGATCGGTGTTTCTTGTCAACGTGATTTCGTGGCAAAAAGCAATGTAGGCCTGTCTCGGAGCGGCTTGCGCAGCCTCGGCAATCAGGCTTTGCTTCGAACGGGATTGACTTGGCATCTGCGACAGTTTTTTGTATGAGTATCAACGATCGACAAAGGAGTCCGCCATGGCCGTGGACGTTTTTTCCTCACATCGGCACGATGACGCGATGCGCCTTGATCCGCAACGCGCAGCCATTATCGTCATCGATATGGTCAACGAGTTCTGCAAACCGGGCGGGGCCATGGTCCTGCCGGGATATGAGGCGCTGGTGGCGCCGCAGCTGGCTGTTATCGAGGCGGCGCGCGCGCGCGGCGTGCCGGTGATCTGGGTTCATGATGCACACCGGCCGGGCATGCGCCGCGAGCGCGAATGGGTCAAGCGCACGCCGCATTGCGTGGAGGGCAGCTGGGGACCGGAAATCATCGAAGACCTCGGCGCCCGCGATGACGAGATCCATGTCATCAAGCGGCGCTATTCGGCCTTCTTTCAGACCGACCTCGATCTAACGCTGAAGGACATGCAGGTCGACCAGTTGGTCATCTTCGGCGTGGTCACCAACATTTGCGTGCGTTCGACCGTCCACGACGCCTTTTTCCAGGGCTATGAAGTGGTGGTGCCGAGCGATTGCTGCGCGGCGACGGGACCGCGCGAACAGGAAAGCTCGCTCTACGACATAGCAACGCATTTCGGCTTGGTCAGCGATTCGGCTGATGTCGTCGCGGCCCTTCGTGATGGGACGTCGCTGCAACCGACTGAAGTCGCGGCCTGAACGATCCAAAGCCAGTGGCATCCGAGACAGGCAACAGGAGTGCGGTTTGACGACCGAAACGAAATCCGAGAAAAGCACGACACCGAAGCGGCAACGTGGCAACGCGGAACCACTGACGCGCGAGCAGGTGCTGGAGCGATACGCCGGGACCGGCTACGCGTTGGACGAGCACCCGGCGCACGTCATCCGCAAGGCGCATCAGCGCGCAACGCTGCGTTTCCAACAGGTCATGACCGGCGAAGATCTTTCGCCGACCCAGTTTGCAGCCCTTGCCACGATCCTCAAACATGGCGAAGTCTCGCAGAACCATCTCGGCCGGCTGACGGCGATGGATCCGTCAACCATCAGCATCGTCATGCGCAAGCTGCTTAAACACGAACTGATCACGCGCAGCGCCTCCGACACCGACCAGCGCCTGTCGATGATCGCCCTGACCGAAAAAGGCACCGAATACACGCTCGAGCGGCTCGCACGCAGCGTCGAGGTCGGCCGGCGCTTCCTGTCGCCGCTGTCACCCGCCGAGCAGGCGACGCTACTTCGCCTGCTCAAGCGCATCAATGACGACGATCCATCGAATGGCGACAGCGGCAAGTAGGCCGCGTCCAGACCTTTCCATACCAGCAGAAGTGAGATCCGATGTCGTCCGACCCCAAGTCGTCTGCCAGCACGCTCGTCGTCCGCAATATCGGCCTCATGCTGAGCGGCGACCTCGGCCAGCCGATCCTCGACGCCGACACCATCGTCGTGACCGATGGGCGCATTACAGGCATTGGCAAGGCTGATGACGTCGACAGCGGCAATGCGGCGACCATCATCGACGCGATGGGCTGCGCGGTCGCACCGGGGCTCATCGACAACCATGCTCATCCGGTGGCCGGCGACTGGACGCCACGGCAGAACCAGATCGGCTGGATGGATTCGACCGTGCATGGCGGCGTCACCACGATCATTTCGGCAGGAGAGGTCCACACGCCGGGCCGCCCGCGCGACCTGGTCGGCCTGAAGGCACTGGCGATCGCGGCGCAGCGCACCTTCTCCAATTTCCGCCCCAACGGCATGAAGATCCTGGCCGGCGCGCCCATCCTGGAACACGGCCTGGTCGAGGATGACTTCCGATACCTCGCCGAGGCCGGCGTGACACTTGTCGGCGAGGTCGGTCTTGGCGGCGTCAAGGACGGTCCGACCGGCCGGCAGATGATCGCCTGGGCGCGCAAATACGGCATGACCTCGATGACCCACACAGGCGGCCCGTCCCTGCCCGGCTCCGGCCGCATCGGTGCCGATGTCGTGCTGGAAGTCGACGCCGACGTCGTTGCCCACGTCAACGGCGGGCCGACGGCGCTTCCCGAGGCCGAGATCCGGCAGATCTGCGAGAACGGCTCGCGCGCGCTTGAAATCGTCCACAATGGCAATCTGCGAACGGGGCTGTTCGTGCTCGACCTCGCAAGGCAGCGCGGCGAGCTTGCGCGCGTCATCCTCGGCACCGACAGCCCGGCCGGATCCGGCGTACAGCCGCTCGGCATTTTGAGGACGCTGACCATGCTGGCTTCGTTGGGCGGCATCGCGCCGGAAGTGGCATTCTGTCTCGCCAGCGGCAACACGGCGCGCGTGCGCGGACTGGCCGACCGCGGCATCATCGAGGCCGGCCGCGCCGCCGACCTGATCTTCATCGATCAGGCAATGGGCGGCGCCGGTGACGGGCTGCTCGACAGCGTCGCGCTCGGCAATCTGCCTGGCATCGGCATGGTCGTCATCGATGGCGAGGTGCGGACCGGCCGGAGCCGCAACACCCCGCCGGCAATGCGGGTGCCGGAAGTTCGGGCTGCCTGACGGTCAGCTCACACCGTCAACCCCGACGATCTTGTCCTTGGTCAGCCCGCCGACGCGCGGATGCGGCCTGCCGGAATCGGTGACGGCGATGGCGACGACGATCTCGTCGGCGCGCGGTGCATCGGGAACGCGGACCTCCATGCCGTCGAAATGGCTGCGCACCTTCGCCGCGTCCTTGTGGCCGAGCGGAATGTCGAGCGGCACGCCGAGACCGCCGCGCTTCTTCGATGAGGGAATGAGCGCGGCGCCCTTGCCCAGCACGTCGCGGAACGGAGCGCCGAGCGTCGGGTGAAGGATGGCGGCGGCATGTTCCAGCTCGCCGTCGGCGCCAACGGCGGCTGCCTTGCCGAAACTCTCGACCTCACCGCCGGCAATGCCAAGCGCAGCCACCGCACGCCCGGGCAGGAGGTCGCCCAGCGCTTCGCCGATCGCGCTCAACGCTGACAGATCCTCGACAAACGTGCCGGCATAAGGGTTGCGGATCACCGCGATCGCCGCGGCACGCCGCGTCGGCGGGTCGACGGGGCGTCCGCCTTCGATCCGGGTCTCCTCGACGACGGTTATGATGCGGCGGATTTCCACGCTCATCGCAATCCGTCCTCGCCCTTAATGTCGGCCGCCGCCAGACCGCCGACGCGCGCATGAACGCGCGCGCCGGTCGTCATCGCCAGGATGACCGCCATCTCGTCGCTGCGCGGCGCGTCACCAACGCCGATTTCGATCGCGTCGAAATGGCTGCGCACATAGGAAGCGTTGATGTGGGTGATCGGAATGTCGATGCGCGTCCCGGGGCCGCCGACCTTCTTGGTCGAAGGCACGATGGCCTTGGCGTCGCCAAGAAGTTCGCGCATCGCATAGCCGCCCGGATTGTGCCAGAGCGCGCCGTGTTCAAGTTCGCCGGCAGCGCCGACGATGGCACCCTTGCCATAGCCTTCGACAGCGGCGACGCCGTCGCCCAAGGCATCGATCAGGCGCCGCGCCATTTCGAGGCCGAGCGGCTTCAGATCCTCCATGAAGCCGGCGATCTCCTCGACGTAGCGTCCGGCAAAAGGGTTGGCGATGACGGCGACGATGGCGCCGCGCTTGGGCGGGCGTGCCGCGGGCGGCCCGCCCTCATGGAAGATCTCCTCGACCTGGACCAGAAATTTCCTGACCACCACAGCTGGCATTGCGCGTATCCTTCGTCCCGTCACTCGTGAAAACTCGTTAGAGTATCAACAATTATGCATCGCGATATTTGTCAAGCGCAGAGGTGGAAGGACGCGGGTGACGGGCCTGAGAAAACTGCATCGGATGACGATTGACAGCCTGTTTAGCCGCTCCTAAACTCATATGACCATCAACGAACTTGCCAGCATTCCGGCGATATGTGGGGGATGGTCAAGGCGTGGCTTCAAAAGCTGAAAAAAGCTGAAGGGGAATAACATGACAAGGGCGCTCAAGAGTTTGTTTCTGGCCGGCACGATGCTGGCCGTTTCGTTGGGATCGGCCGCCGCACAGGCCAAGGTTTCGGTGGCCGCCATCTCGGGATATTTTGCCCAGGGCTTTGGCGTTTCGATCGTCAACGGCCTCAACAAGGCCAAGACCGATTTCGGCATCGACCTCAAGCTGGTCGACACCGGCAATCGCGCTTTGGACTATGAGGAGCAGTTCGAAAACCTCGCCAAGGGCAAACAGTACGACCTCATCTTCGTGATGGGCTGGGAGCTGGTGGATTCGCTGCAGAAGGTCAGCAAGGAATACCCTGACCAGCGCTTCGTCTTCATCGATGGCGTGCTCGACAACCCCAAGATGATCTACGCCAACTTCGCCGAAGAACAGGGCTCCTTCGTCGCTGGTGCGCTGGCCAGCATGATCGAGGCCAAGGGCAGCGAATTTCCCAAAATCGGCGACGGCAAGGCAATCGGCTTCGTCGGCGGCCGCGACATCCCGGTGATCCGCAACTTCCTCGGCGGCTACGAGCAAGGTGCCAAATACGCAGCGCCCGATGTGAAGGTGAACTCGGTGTTCGCCGGCACCTTTGATGACCCGGCCAAGGGCAGCGAGCTTGCCCAGGCGCTGTACGGCCAAGGTTCCGACATCGTCTACAACGTCGCCGGCCCGACCGGCGAAGGCGTGATGCAGGCGAGTGCCGCCGCCGACAAATATTCGATCGGCGTCGATATCGACATGTGCGGCACGGCCCCCGGAAATGTGCTCGGCAGCATGCTGAAGCGCGGCGACATCGCCGTCTACACGCTGATCAAGGACGAGGTCGGCGGCAACAAGGTCACCGCCGGCACCCGCACCTTCGACCTGGCCTCTGGCGGCGTCGAGTTCAAGGTCTGCGACGACATCGCGCCGAAGATCCCGGCCGACGTGACGACCAAGCTGGACGAGATCAAGAAGGGCATCCTCGACGGCAAGATCGTGATCGCCAAGGCGAAATAAGCCAGCAGCAGCGCATCCCTCCCAAGAAAGCGCTACACTGATCCGCCGCGGCGGATCAGTGTCCAATCTTCGAAAGCTCGCAATCTGCGAGAGCCCCAACCTGCGAGAGCAATGGTGTCGAACGCGCCGGGGTCACCGACCCTCCACAACACTGCCGCGATGGCCGTCGAGCTGACGGCTATCACCAAGCGTTTTGGCGCCTTCATTGCCAATGACGGCATCGATCTTGCCGTGCGCCGGGGCGAAATCCACGCCATTATCGGCGAAAATGGCGCCGGCAAGACGACGCTGATGAACATCCTGTTCGGCCTGCTGCAGCCGGACGAAGGCTCGATCCGGCTGAATGGCGAGGCGACGGTGGTCGCCGACCCGGCGGCGGCCATCAAGGCGGGGCTCGGCATGGTGCACCAGCATTTCAAGCTGGTGCCTTCGCTCTCGGTCGCAGACAATGTGTTTCTCGGCATGGAAATCCGTCGACACGGGCTGATCGACCACGCTGCACAGATCGCGCGCACCAGCGAATTGTCGAAGCGCTTCGGGCTGCATGTCGATCCAACCGAGCGCGTCGGGCTGCTTTCGGTCGGCATCGAGCAGCGCATCGAAATCCTGAAAGTTCTGGTGCGCGGCGCCCGAACCATCATCCTGGACGAGCCGACCGCCGTGCTGACTCCACAGGAGAGCCGCGAACTGTTCCAGACGCTGCGCAGCTTTGTCGCCGAGGGCATGACGGTGATCTTGATCTCGCACCATCTGGAAGAGGTGATGGAGGTGTCCGACACGGTGGCGGTGCTGCGCAATGGCCGCAAGGTCGCGACCCGCCCGACATCGGAGCTCGATAAGGACGAGCTGGTGCGCATGATGGTCGGCCGCGAGGTCAGTTTCGACCGGCGGCCGCGCGCTCAGTTGCAGGGAGCCGTGATCCTTGAGGTCAAGGATTTGTGGGCGCGTGATGATCGCCGCTTGCCGGCCCTTCGCAATGCCAGTTTCACTGTCCGCTCCGGCGAGGTGGTGGGGATTGCGGGCGTCGCTGGCAATGGGCAGACGGAACTGGCGGAAGTGCTTTCGGGCCTGCGCCCGGCAAGCCATGGCGAAGCCCGGCTGAAGGGCCAGGACCTCACCACGCTCTCCACCGCCGCAATCCGCGAGGCGGGCCTTGCCCATGTTCCGGGCGACCGCATGGTGCGCGGGGTCGATCGCAATGCGTCGATCGCGGCAAACACGCTGATGGGCCGCCAGCATCGCGCGCCGTGGAGCCGCAATGGCGTGCTCGACTGGAAGGCGATTGCCGGAAATGCCGGCGCGCTGATCAAGAATTTCGATATCCGCGCGCAAGGAGCGGGCGATGCCGTCAAGCGGCTGTCGGGCGGCAACATCCAGAAGGTGGTGCTGGCACGCGAATTCACCAATGGCGCCGACTTCCTGCTGATCGATCAGCCGACGCGCGGCGTCGATATCGGCGCCCAGGAGGCCATCCATGACGAGATCATGCGCCAGCGCGCGGCCGGCCGTGCCATCCTCTTGATTTCCGTGCAGCTTGATGAACTGGCAGCGCTCGCCGACCGCATCCTGGTGATGTTCAATGGACGGATCATGGGCGAAGTCGCCGGCGACGATGCCGACGAAGACAGGATCGGCATGATGATGGCGGGTGTTACGCCGCAGCTGGAGCCCGCATGATGAGCGACCGTTTGCGCGCCTTTTCCGGCCAGATCATCGCCGTGGGCGTAGCCTTGCTGCTGGGGGCGATCATCATCCTCCTGGTCGGCGAAAGCCCTGTGCATGTCTTGATGACGTTGCTGCACGGCGCCTTTGGCGACCAGGAAAAGATTGCCGGCACCCTGCTGCAGACGACGCCGATCCTGATCTGCGGCGTCGCGGCCTGCATCGGCCTGCGCGGCGGCATGTTCAATGTCGGCATCGAGGGCCAGCTGTTCCTCGGCGGTTTTGCCGCCGCCTGGGTCGGCTTCAGCTTTTCCCTGCCCGCTGGCATTCATACGCTGGCGGCACTGGCGCTCGCGGTCGTCGCGGGTGCGGCCTGGGTCGCCATTCCCGCCTATTTCCGCGCCCGCTACAACACCAACGAAGTCGTCTCGACGATCCTGTCTAACTACATCGCCGTGCTGCTGACCTCCTATTTCACCATCTTCCTGTTCAAGCGGCCCGGCGGCTGGTCGGAGACGCCGCCGATCCTGGCGACAGCCTATCTGCCGGAGATTTTTTCCTTCTCGCGGCTGAACTGGGGGCTGGTGATTGGCCTGCTGCTGGCGGTCGGCGTGGCGCTCGTGTTCCGCTACACCAGCTGGGGCTACGACGTGACCATGGTCGGGTCAGCGCCGAAATTCGCCGAATATGGCGGCGTCAACGTGAAACGGCAGGGCTTTGTCGTGCTGCTGCTTTCGGGCGCCGTCGGCGGCCTCGCCGGCGGCGTCGAGACGCTCGGCGTGCATCACCGGTTCATGGAGGGCTTTGCTCCAGGCTTCGGTTTCGACGGGCTGATCGCCGCCCTGCTCGCCAATGGCTCGCCGGTCGCCACCATCCTCACGGCGCTGTTCTTCGGCGCGCTGCGCAGTGGGTCGTTGCTGCTCGAGGTCGACACCAGCGCCTCGCGCGAAATCATCACCGTGATCCAGGCGCTGATCATCCTCAGCGTCTCGGCGCAGGTTTTGATCAAACGCCGCGGCGACAGCCAGGCGGGGGAGCGGCGATGGAAATTCTAGACAAGCTGATCAACGTCGCGCTGATCGCCGCGACGCTGCGCACCACCGCGCCAATTCTCCTGGTGGCGCTTGGCGGGTCGTTCACCACCAAGGCCGGCATCTTCAACATCGGCCTCGAGGGGCAGATGCTGGCCGGCGCCTTCTTCGCCGTCATCGGCTCGATCTGGACGGGCTCGGCATTCGTAGGCGTCGCCTGCGGCGTCGCCGCGGCGCTTGCCTTCGCGCTCGCCTTTGCCGTGCTGGTGGTGACGTTCCGGGCCAATGAAGTGGTCGTCGGCCTGGCGCTCAACATCCTTGCTGGCGGCATGACGATCTCGCTTATGAAAGCGATTTTAGGCACGCGCGGATCGATCGTCGGCCACGGCATTGTCGGCCTGCCCAAGGTGCAGATACCCGGCGCCCAGGCGCTTCTCGGCTCATGGGCGCCATTGATCTCGGGCTTCACGCCGATCGTCTATGTCGCGTTCATCGCGGTGCCGCTGCTGGTGCTGTTCTACAACCGCACCCGGCTCGGCCTCTATATCCGCGTCGTCGGCGAAAAGCCCGAGGCCGCCGAGGCGCTTGGCATCTCTATCACCCGCGTCCGCTACATCGCCTCGCTGCTGTGCGGATTGCTGGCGGGGCTGGCCGGTGCGCATCTGTCGCTCGGCTACATCACCATGTTCACCGAGAACATGTCATCGGGCCGCGGCTTCATGGCGGTGGCGATCCTGATCTTCTCCAATGGCGATCCGCTGAAAGTGCTGGCCGGCTGCCTGCTGTTCGGCTTCGCCGATGCCTTCTCGCTGCGCCTGCAGACCTTCGGCTTCCCGTCCTATCTGGTGCTGACAGTGCCCTATGTCGTCGCGCTGACAGCGCTGTTCGCGCTCTCCTACCGGGCGCGGCCAAGGATCATCAAGGAGACGCTGGCATCGATGCAGAAACTTCTGTCGGTGGACAGGAACAGCGCCCCGGTCGACAAAAATCCGCAATGAAGGAACTCTCATGGAACGCATAATCCTCGACGTGGATTCTGCCGGCGACGATATTCTGGCCGTGCTGTTTGCCGCGGCGAACCCGAATGTCCGGCTCGAAGGCGTCACCACCGTCACCGGTGCCGCAGGCCCGATCGAGCAGGTCACCAATGTCGTGCTCAACACGCTGACGCTTGCCGGGCGCGACGACATACCGGTTCATGCCGGCGCGTGGCGGCCGATCGTCGGCAATTCCAAGGCCGACATGGAAGCGCCAGTCCATTTCGAAAAGCGGCTCGTCGCCCGCTTCGGCGACCGGTTGAAGAAGTTCAATCCACCGGCACCGACTCCCTCCCGCCCGGCGACGCCGGGACATGCCGTCGACTTCATCATCGAGACGGTGATGGCCAATCCCGGCGAGATCACGCTGGTGACGACGGGGCCGCTGACCAATGCAGCGATGGCGCTGCTGCAGGAGCCGCGCCTGACCGGCGCGCTCAAGCGGCTGCTGGTGCTTGGCGGCAACTTCCAGACGCCCGGCAACATGACGCCGCTGTCGGAATACAACATCTGGGCCGATCCGGAGGCGTCGCGCATCGTGCTCAACGCCGACGTCGACAAGATCCTGGTGCCGCTCGACATCTGCGAGGACAACCGCGTCGCCGCCTCGATGCTGACGCGCGACGACATCGCCGACATGCAGGCCGTTGCCCGGAAGAACCCCGTCTTCGAGATGATCGCCGACAGCTTCCCGATCTATATCGACATCTGGCGTGAGTTCTTCGACCTGGTCGGCTTCCCGATGGACGACGTGATCACCGTGGCACTGGCCTTCGATCCGGCGCTTGCCACGATGACCGAACCGCTCTTCATCGATGTCGTGCTCGACGGCCGCCTCGCACGTGGACAGACGGTCGCCCATCGCGGCCGGCAGTTGCTGCCCGGCGGCGGACCGAAGACCACGCGCATCTGCACCGATCTCGACGGCCGTCGCTTCCTGAACATCTTCAAGCAAACCATCGCGCGCTACGAACAAGCGGCGTGAGGACCGATAAAATGACCATTGCAACTCCCATCCTGTTCGACTGCGACCCGGGCCACGACGACGCCATCGCGCTGGTCATGGCGCATCGCTCACCAGCGATAAAACTGCTCGGCGTCACCACGACCTGTGGCAATGCCGAGGTCGAAAAGACGACCGCCAATGCGCTGCGCATCCTCGAATATATCGGCGCCGGCGACGTGCCTGTCGCTCAAGGGTGTCACCGTCCGCTGGCGCGGCCGCTGGTGCTCGGCACGGCCGACGGCCCGAGCGGCCTCGAGGGCTCGCCGTATCTGCCGCAGGCGACGATCAAGCCGGTCGACCAGCACGCCGTCGATTTCCTGGCCGACAAGTTGCGTGCCGCGCCCGAACCGATCCTGGTCGTCGCCACCGGCCCGCTGTCCAATATCGGCCTGATGATCCTCAAGCATCGCGACGTGCTGCCCAAGATCAAGGAATTGATCTGGATGGGCGGCGTGTTCTACCGCAAGAGCGAGATCATCACGCCGACGGAATTCAATTCATTCTGCGATCCTGAGGCGCTGAAGATCGTGCTGGACAGCGGCGTGCCGATCCTGATGGTCGGCCTCGATGTCACCATGCAGGTGTTGATAGAGGCACCGCAATATGCCGAGCTCGCCACGATCGACACGCCGCTGGGCAAGCTCGTCAACGACTGGCTGCTGTTCTACGAAAAGCTGCACCGCAACTCGATGGGTGTCGGCGGCGCCATGCACGATCCCCTGGCGCTGGCGCTTGCCATCGACCCGACATTGGTGCGCACGCGCCCGGCCCATATCGGTGTCGATCTCACAGGCACCTATGCCTTTGGCGCGACGGTCGCCGATTTCTGGAGCGAGCGCGGCGAGAAGGACAATGCGCGTATCGCCCATGAGGTCGACGCGGACCGTTTCTTCAAGCTGATGTTCGACCTGCTGCGGGATTAGGCCCGCTCGGGGACAATTCCCTTGCTTCAGCGTGACCCGGTGCCGTGGGCCGGGTCAGACAGTCTTTGGGCATGCCATCGCAGATGGTCATCCATGAATGTCGAAATGAAGAAATACGAGTGATCGTAGCCGTCCTGCATGCGCAGTGTCAGAGGGATGCCGGCCTTGGCGCAGGCCGCTTCCAGAAGCCAGGGTCTCAGCCCATCCTTGAGAAATCCGTCCGACGTCCCCTGATCGACGAAAAGCTCGGGGAAGCGGTGGCCATCCTCGATGAGCAAGGTGGCATCGTAGCCTCGCCATGATGTCTCGTCCGCGCCGAGATATTTTTCGAGGGCCGGCTTCGACCAACCGGCAGTGCTCGGCTGCACGATCGGCGCGAAGGCCGAGCAGCTTTTGAAGCGCTCGGGATTTTTCAGCGCTATCGTCAGTGCGCCATGCCCGCCCATCGAGTGGCCAAAGATCGCCTGGCGCGTCATATCCGCCGGAAATTCCTGTGCGATCAACGCCGGCAATTCCTCGGTGACATAGGAATACATACGGTAGTTCTTTGCGTAGGGCGCTTGCGTCGCATCGACATAGAAGCCGGCGCCGCTGCCGAATTGCCAATTATCCTTCTCGTCGGGAATATCGGCGCCGCGCGGGCTGGTGTCGGGACAGACGACGATCAGGCCAAGCTCGGCGGCGATGCGCCTGTACTCGCCCTTGTCCATGACATTGGCATGGGTGCAGGTCAGGCCGGAGAGATACCATACGACAGGGCAAGGCTTTTCACGGGCCTGCGGCGGCACGAAGACGGCGAAAATCATGTCGCAGGAGCAGGCTTCCGAAGCATGGGAATAAACGCCCTGCACGCTGCCATGCGATTTGGCAGAGGAGATGGTCTTCATCCGGTCCGACATGTTCTTCTCCGCCTTCGGCAAACGTCCGTGAAGGCCGCCTGTCTAAGGACCATGGTTCCCAGGCGCAAGTCCCGCCTACTCCGCCGCCAGGGCCGTCACTTCCCGCCGGAACGGCAGCGCATCACCGATATCGTCTTCGTCCAGTTCGCGTGCGAAGCGGTGGCCGGCATAGGTCGCCCAGGCGATCGGACCTGGCGCCTCGGCATCGCCGATGACCTTGATCGAACAAATGCCATTGTCGGCCCATTCGTCGCGCCGCGCTTTCAAGTCGCGCCAGACCTCGTCGTCCTGTTGGCGCGACGTCACCAGCACCACGGCGTCAGCGGCGATGTCGCGTTTGGCACCGGTGTAGGCGCAGGCGGTGGCAACGCCTCCCGGCAAGATGCGCGTCACCGTCCGGTTCAGCACGATCTCGACGCCGAGCTCGGCCAGACGGCGGTGGATGGCGCCCTGCTCCAGCGTGTTGCGGGTCCAGTCCGAGACATAGGCGGACGGCGTCACCAGCGTCACACTGGCGCCATTGCGCGCCATCAGCTCGGCCAGGACGCCCCCCATATAATAGTGGTCGTCGTCGAACAGCACGATGTTGCCGGTCGGCACATTGCCGCCCATCAAGTCGTCCGGCGTGTAGACCGGCATGGCCGGGTCGACCGGCATCGGCACGACATGGGCGCGCGCCACGCCGTCGCGGCGCCATGTCGAGCCGGTGGCAAGCGCAATGTTCTGAAAACCGAAGGCCAGGATATCCTGCGCCGACAATCGGCTTTCGAAATAGATATCGACGTTGGACATCTGGCTGAGCTGGTACTGGCGATAGTCGCGCACGCGGCCCCAGGCCGAGAGCCCAGGCAGGCGGCATTCGCGCGCGACGCGGCCGCCGAGTTCTGTGCCGGCTTCGGCGATGGCCACCTGATAACCGCGCAGACCGAGCGCGCGCGCGGCCTCCAGTCCGGCCGGACCGGCGCCGACGATCAACACGCTGTCGCTGTCGCCCTTGGCCTGCATGCGTTCGGGATGCCAACCCTTGCGCCATTCCTCCATGAAGGTCGGGTTCTGCGTGCAGCGCGAGATCGACATGGTCATGTCGCCGGTGATGCAGATGTTGCAGCCGATGCACTCGCGGATGTCCTCGATCCGCCCCTCCTCCACCTTCTTCGGCAGGAAGGGATCGGCGATCGATGGGCGGGCGCAACCGATGAAATCGAGCGTGCCGGACTTGATCATCCTGACCATCACGTCCGGCGAGGTGAAGCGGCCGACGCCGACGACCGGCTTCGACGTCAGCGACTTGATGCCGGAGACCAGGCTTTCCTGCGCGGCCTCCTCCTTGAAGCGCGACGGCCCCGAGCAATCCTCCCAGGCGCCATGCGCCAGATCCCAGAGATCGGGCAGTTCGGCATGCATCTCGATCATGTCGCGCACTTCGGAATTGGCGAAGCCAAGCTCGCCGATCATCTCGTCCAGCGACAGCCGCAGCGTCAGGCCGCAGGTATCGCCGATGGCGTCGCGGCCTTCCTCGATCAGCTCGCGCATCAGCCGCGAGCGGTTTTCCAGCGAACCGCCATATTCGTCGCTGCGCTGGTTGGTGGCGGTGGACAGGAAGTGCTGGATGATGCCGAAGCCATGCGCGCCATAGAGACAGACCAGGTCGAAGCCCGCCAGCTTGGCGCGTTTGAAGGCATTGCGGTGCCAGCGCCTGAGGTCGCGTATATCCTCTCTGTCCATGGCACGCGCCTGGACCGGATCGTTGGTGAAGGTACGGATCGGCAAAGCCGACGGTCCGCGCGGTACCTCCTTGGTGTAGAGGTTCGGGCCGTTGATGCCGGAATAGGCGAGCTGGATGCCGGCCAGCGCGCCGTGCTGGTGCATGGCCTTGGCCATCTTCGCCAGCGCTGGGATGTCGGCGTCGTCCCACAGCCTGAGCTCGATGAAGGGCGTGATCTCGGAGGTGTGGTGCATCTCAGTCTGCTCGGTGAAGATGACACCCCAGCCGCCTTCCGACTTGATGCGCCGCATCTCGGCCGCTGCGGATGGATCGCGATAGCCGCCGCCATTGCAATGCGGCACCTGGTAGAAGCGGTTCTTGGCGGTCACCGGACCGATCTTCACCGGCTCGAACAGAATGTCGTAGCGTGGATCACGCATGGTGCTTCCTTCCTGCCAGCGCCGCATCGCGGCATGCGCGGTGATGGTTTTGGCGCAAGCCGGTCTGCCCGGTGGGTAGATGCCGTCAACCTACTCATAAGTTGCGCCGCGTGCCGGAAAACTACAGATTTCTTCTGTGCCGATTAGGACGCGCCTAATCAGCCCCCACCGCCTGGATTAGCATCCGGTGAATCCGGGCTGAGCCAAATGCGACTTCAAGCGCGTGATCGCGCGATGCTAGATAGCGCGCACGGTCAACGAGACATCAGACGCATGGACAGCATCCAAATCCTTGAAAAGCTGATCGCCTTTCCGACGGTGAGCCGCGTTTCGAACCTCGACCTCATCGGCTATGTGACGGAGCTGCTTTCGGCACAGGGTATTGCCTGCCAGATCATCCGCAGCGCCGATGGCCACAAGGCCAACCTTTTCGCCACCATCGGGCCGGCCGACGCTCCCGGCGTCATGCTGTCCGGCCACACCGATGTCGTCCCCATCGACGGCCAGGACTGGACGCTGCCGCCTTTCGAAATGACCGCGCGCGACGGCAGGCTTTACGGCCGTGGTGCTGCCGACATGAAGGGCTTCGTCGCCTGTGCGCTTGCCGCGTGTCTCAAGGCCTCGAAAATGAGCCTACAAACGCCCTTGCATCTGGCGCTTTCCTACGACGAGGAGATCGGCTGCATCGGCGTGCGCAGCCTGATCGACATGCTGCAGGCTGCGCCGCATCGGCCATTGCTGTGCATCGTCGGCGAGCCGACCAATATGCAGGTGGCGACCGGCCACAAGGGCAAGCTTGCGGCGCGCGCCATCTGCAGGGGACGCGAAGGCCATTCGGCGCTGGCGCCGTTGGCGCTCAACGCCATTCATCTGGGCTGCGACTTCGTCGCCGCACTGCGCCAGGAACAGGACCGGCTGGCCAGCGATGGCGCGCGCGACGGCGACTACGACATTCCCTACACCACCGTCCACGTCGGCAAGATGAATGCCGGCGTGGCGCTCAACATCGTGCCGAACCTCTGCCAGCTCGACTTCGAGATCCGCAATGTCGCGGCCGACAATGCCGACCAAATCCTCGATGGCTTGCGCGCGGCGGCGGCGCGCATTGCCGCTGCCGCTTCAGCGATCGCGCCGGAGGCGGCCATCGACATCGAGATCACCAACACCTATCCGGGGCTGGACACGCCGGCGAATTCGCAGGCTGTGGCCTTCGTGAAGTCGCTGACCGGCGCCAACGATACCATCAAGGTTGCCTTCGGCACCGAAGGCGGATTGTTCAGCCGCGATCTCGGCACGCCGACCATCGTGTGCGGACCGGGCTCGATGGCGCAAGGGCACAGGCCGGACGAATTCGTCAGCGTCGAACAGATGCGCCGCTGCGACGACATGCTGGACAATCTGCTGCGGCGGCTTGCCGATCACAGGCTTCAGGCGGTGTGAAGCAACGTTGCTATTCCACGACCCTGCCGCTGCCGAACACGCCCTGTTCGACGACGAAACGGCGGCAATGATCGATGAATGCCTGCACCGTCTGGGTGCGGTGCTCGGCGTTGGGCAAGGCAACCCCCATGGTCAAAGGCCGCAAATCCCCCGCCAGAGGCACGAAGACCAGCGGCTTGCCGTCTGGCGCCAGCGTGTTCAGCGGCCGCATGTTGGCGATGCCGTAGCCGAAGCCGTTGGCAACCATCGACCGCATCACCGCAATATCGCCGGTGCGCTCGGCAATGTTCGGCCTGATACCCCGCATCTGGAAGGCCGAGAGGAAATATTCGCGGCTGTATGGCAGGTCGAGCAGCACCATCGGCTCGTCGGCCAGTTCTTCCGTCGTGATCGAAGCCTTGCCGGCAAAGCGGTGCCCCTGCGGCAGCATGATATAGGCCGGCACCAGCATCAGCGGTTCGAACGTCGTGTCCTGCGACAGCTCAAGATCGTAGGTCAGTGCTGCGTCGATTTCGCCTCGCTGCAACATTTCGAGCAACTGACCCTGGTTGCGCTCGAACTGCCGGAACCGCACCTCGGGATAGGCGCGCTCGAACTTCGCGCGCAGCGTCGGCATGACGATCTGCGCGAAGGTCAGCAGGCATCCCACCGCCAGCGGGCCGCGCACCTTCTCGGCGATGTCGCCGGCGATATCGTGCAAAGCGTCGGCGTCGGCCAGCAGCCTGGCGGCCTCTTTCAGGAAAACGCGCCCGCCGGCGGTGAGCGACAGGCCATGCGAATGCTTGCGCACAAAAAGCTGGACGCCGAATTCGGCTTCGAGCTGCGCGATGGACGCCGAAATCGAAGGCGGCGAGACATTGACCTGCTCGGCCGCCTTGGTAATGGAGCCGGCTTCTCCGACGGCGACGAAATATTCCAGTTGTCTCAGGGTGAAGCGTAGCGGCATGGACAGCTATGTTGCCGGTTTGAGCGCTGCGATCAAGTGATCGCTTTGCCTCAGTATTTGATCCATGTCGTTTTCAGCGCGGTGTACTTGTCCAGCGCATGCAGCGACAGGTCGCGGCCGAAGCCGGATTGCTTGATACCGCCGAACGGCGTCATCGGGCTCAACGCATCGACCGTGTTGACGGAAACCGTGCCGGCGCGGAGCCGGCCGGCGACGCGGTGCGCGCGCGAAAGACTGTCGGTCCACAGTGATGCGGCCAGCCCGTACGGGCTGTCATTGGCGATGCGGACAGCCTTCTCTTCGTCGTCGAAGGCAATGACCGAAAGCACCGGCCCAAATATCTCGTCGCGGGCAATCGGGTCGTCATGGGCAACATTGTCGAATATGGTGGGCTGTATGAAACTGCCGCGACCGTTGACCGTGACCCGGTCGCCGCCGGTGACCAGGCGCGCGGTCTTCTTGGCGGCCTCGACGAAGCGCATGACGTTGGCGGCGTGGCGGGCATCGACCATGGCGCCCATTTTCGAGGCCGGGTCGAGCGGATCGCCAGGCTGGGTGGCCGCCGCGCGCTCAGCCAGTTTGTCCACGAAGGCATCCTTGATGGAGCGTTCAACGAGCAGGCGCGAATTGGCTGAACAGACCTCGCCCTGGTTGAAGAAGATGCCTGATGCCGCCATGTCGGCCGCCGCATCGAGATCGCCGCAATCGGCGAAGACGAGGTTCGGGCTCTTGCCGCCTGTTTCGAGCCAGACCTGCTTCATGTTCGACTGGCCCGAATACTGCAGGAACATCTTGCCGACCGAGGTCGATCCGGTGAAGGCAAGGCAATCCACATCCATGTGGCGGCCAAGCGCCTGCCCGGCCGTCTCGCCAAGGCCGGGCACGACATTGAGCACACCTGCGGGGAGGCCCGCCTCCACGGCGAGTTCGGCCAGCCTGAGCGCCGAGAAAGGCGACTGCTCGGCGGGCTTCAGCACCACCGAATTGCCCGCCGCCAGCGCCGGCGCGCACTTCCAGGTCGCCATGTCGAGCGGGAAATTCCACGGCACCACGGCACCGACCACGCCGAGCGGCTCGCGCCGCACAAGCACCAGATCGCTGCCGCCGGTCGGCGCGATCTCGCCGTAGATCTTGTCGATGGCCTCGCCATACCACTGGAAGATCGCCGCCGAACCCGGGACATCGACAGTCGCCGCATCCGTGACGAGTTTGCCCATGTCGAGCGACTCCAGCAGCGCAAGCTCCTGCAGGTTTTCGCGCAGCAGCCGCGCCAGCCGCAGCAGTACCTCCTTGCGATGCGCCGGGCTCGTCCGGGACCAGACACCGGCCTCGAAACTGCGGCGCGCCGCGGCAACGGCCAGATCGATATCCTCCTCGCCGCAGGACGCCACCTCGGCCAGCGTTTCGCCGGTGGCCGGATTGATGCTGGCGAAGGTACGGCCCGAACGCGCGGCAACCCACTTGCCGTCGATGAACGCCTTGTCGCGAAAGCGGATCGCGGATGCCTTGCCGATCCAGTCCTTGTGACTGAGTTCGCTCATGCGGATGCCCCCCGTGTGTGCCGGCTACTCGTGTACTGGCTACTCGTCGCCCGGGACGCCGTAGCTCGGCGCGTCGGACGGATTGATCGCGCGGGTCACATAGGCATCGAGTTGCGGCTTGTAGCGGTCCCACAGGGCCGCCAGTTCCTCGATCGGGCAGGCCTCGGTCCAGTCGCAGCGCAGGTCGGCGACGGGCCATCCGACCTCGCGCACCAGCTTCATTCCAGTGGAGTGGACCGGACCCGCCTCGCCACCCGCTTTCAGCGCGGCGCGCATGGTCGCGATCAGGCGGTCGCCGAGATGGCCTTCCGAGGCCAGAAACGCCTCGACCATGGCTTGCGGCACGCCATCATGGGCCAGCATGTTGCCGCCGCAGGCGACATTGTCCGCGCGCGCTTCCGCCCAGATGCCGAGCGCCCTGGGCCCGGAATGGGTCGCTGTGGTCCCGGCGGCATCGACCGCCAGTACCTGCCGGTAGTCGCTGTAGGCGCCGGTGCGCTTCAGGATGGCGACGGCCTCGGCGGCCGAGGCGCCGCGCGCCAGCAGTTCGAGCCCCCTCGTGCCGAGCGTCGGATCGGTGACGTTCTGGCTGGCGACCGCGCCGACGCCCGCCTGCGCATAGGCGCAGCGCGCCGCCACCGCCGGAGAGGAGGACGACACCGCGACGCCGAACATGCCGGTGCGGCCGCACCGCGCGACGATGGAGAAGGTCATTGCATCAATCCGGGATTACGGCGGTGCCGTCGATCTCGACCAGCCAGTCCGGCCGCGCCAGGGCCTGCACGACAAGGCCGGTCGAAACGGGATACACGCCTTTGATGTACTCGCCCATGGTGCGGTAGACCGCCTCGCGATGACGCACGTCGGTGATGTAGACCACCACCTTGACGAGATGCTCCATAGTGCCGCCGCACTCCTCGATGAGCTGCCTGATGTTCTGCATCACCTTGTGCGTCTGCTCGGCCGGATCGTGGCTGTCGATATTCTTGGCGGTGTCGAGATCCTGCGGACATTGGCCACGTAGATAGATCGTCCGGCCGCCCCGCGTGACGACCGCCTGGCACAGGTCATTGTCGAGCTTCTGCTCGGGATAGGTGTCCTTGGTGTTGAACTTGCGGATTCTCGTATGCGCCATCCTGGTCTCCATAAGGTCGGTCTCGCAGCTGTTGTCAGCGTCGGTCAGGCGTCCACTGTCTCGCGCCGTGCTGCAGCGTGATAGGCCAGATATTTGCGCTGCGTCGAAATACGGTCCGCGATATGCTTGGCATCATGCCAGACACCCCAGATGAAACTCGACCCTCTTCGCGACTGCCAAGGCAGGCCGAGAAAATAGATCCCAGGCTCGTCCGAGACGCCGCGCTGATGCCTTGGCCGACCCTTCTCGTCAAAGGCACCGACCTTCAACCAGCTGTAATCGACGGCAAAGCCTGTCGCCCAGATGATCGCCGCTATCCCGGCTTCGGCCAGATCGAGCTCGCGAAGCGGGTTGGTCAGGCAGTCGGGATCCGGGTCGATCCGACGGGCCGCGGGCTCCTCCGGAAGGTCGAGACCGTTGCGCGCGACATAAGCATCGGCCTCGTCCAGCAGCGACATCAGGTTGGCGTCACCGCGGGCAATGTTCTTCGCCAGATCGGGCGCGAAGGTCAGCACGCCATCCTGATATGTCTTGGTCATGCCGACCAGGGTAAGCCCCTGCGCGGCCAGCCGACGGAAATCAATCGTTTCGCCGCCGCGCGCACCGCTCACCGCAATCGTGACATGTTCCGTGCCGGGTCCTGGAGTCTCAAGGTCCCATTTGCCGAGAACGCCAAGCCACCAGCAGAAATCGCGCCCGCGATAGGCGCGCGGCGGGCGGTCGTGCGCGCCGACCGAGAGGTAGACGCGCCGCCCCGAGCGCTGAAGCTCATCGGCGATCTGCACACCTGACGATCCCGCCCCCACCACCAGCACCGCGCCCTTTGGCAACTGTCCGGGGTTGCGGTACGCGCTGGAATGAATCTGCGGAATGCCGGCATCGCCGGGGACAAGAGCGGGGATGACGGGGACCTGGAAAGGTCCGGTCGCCGCGACGATGCTGTTGGCCTCGATCACCCCATCCGACGTCTCGACACGGAACCCGGGCCGCCCGACATTTCTCTGCGCGAGCTTGACCTCGACGCCGCAGCGGATCGGCGCATTGATCTGCCTTGCATAGGCGGCGAAATAGTCCGCAACCTCCTCCTTGGAGGGAAAGCCATCGGGACCCGTCACGGGAAATTCCATGCCCGGGAAACGGTCATGCCAGGCCGGGCCATTGGCAACGAGCGAGTCCCATCGCTGCGAACGCCAGCGCTCGGCGACCCGGCCACGCTCGAGAACGAGATGCGGCACGCCGCATTTGCTCAGATGCTCAGACATAGCCACTCCCGCCTGGCCACCGCCGACGACAAGCGTGTCTATTTTTTCCACCGACATTTCTGCGTCCTTTCCCCCCAAGAGTTTCTGCGGATGCGAGGAGGTCAGACCGATGGTGTAATGGAGGGACTGACTAGCGAAAATTACGATTTCACGTGGCAGTGGTTAGCTTGTCCCTAAATGCCGGAAGACGGGCCAGCGCGAAGCTACGACAGCATCGCCCTGGCTGCTTTTTCGCCGATCATCATGGACGGCGCATTGGTGTTGCCGCCAATCAGCGTCGGCATGGTCGAGGCGTCCGCCACACGCAAATTGTCGAAGCCGCGCACCTTGAGACCGGCAGTATCGACCACCGCCATGGCGTCGGTGCCCATCTTGGCCGTGCCGACCGGGTGATAGACGGTGAGCGCCTCGGCTCGCAAATAGGCGAGGATCTCGTCGTCGGTGACAACATCGGGTCCAGGCAGGATTTCCGGTCCGCGAATATCGGCAAAGACCGGCGAAGCCAGGATCGAGCGCGCCAGCTTGATGCCTTCGACAAGGGTCAGTGCATCCTGCTCGTTACTGAAGAAGCGGTGATCGATGAGCACGTTGCGGCGGGTGCCATCGCGCTCGAGCGTGATTTCGCCGACGCTTCCGGGTCTCAGCACGCAGGTGTGCACGGCATAGCCATGGCCATATTCGACAAGCCGGCCGCGATGGCTGCGGTAGCCCGGGACAAAGTGGAATTGGACATCGGGAATATCGCCCGCATATTTCGTCTTGGCGAAGCCGCCGGCCTCGACGTAGTTGGTCGTCAACATGCCCTTGCGCCGGACGAAATACTGAAAGGGGGCCGCCAGCATCGCCGGCAGATTGGCGAGCGACAGGCCGAGCGTCCTGGTGCTGTTCGATCGCATCGTGATCATGCCGTCGACATGGTCGCGCAAATTCTTGCCGACGCCCGGCACGTGCATCACTGGTTCCACCCCCGCCGTCTTCAGTTCGTCGGCCGGGCCGATGCCGGAAGCAAGCAGGATACGCGGCGATCCGATCGCGCCGGCACTCAGCACGATTTCGGCGCGGCATGTCAGCTTTTGGGCTGATCCGTCCTTGATCACATTGACGCCGGTGACGCGCCCGCTTTCAACCGCCAGGTCGAGCACCTCGACGCCTGACAGAACATGGAGGTTCGGGCGGCCGAGAACCGGCCGGACGAAGGCGGTGTAGGCCGAGAAGCGTTCCCCCTTGTTCTGGGTGACATTGTAGATGCCGAGGCCGAGTTGGCCATCGCCGTTGAAGTCGCGGTTTTCGGGCAGGCCCACGCTCCGGCCCGCCTCTACCCACAGGCTCGATACGGCGTTGGGATCACGTGGATTGTCGACCAGCAGTTCGCCCTCGAAGCCGTGATAGGCCGGGTTTTGCGACAGGAGATTCCGCTCCAGTTTCTTGAACACCGGCAGCACGTCGGCATAGGACCACCCCGCGCAGCCGAGTGCCGCCCACTCATCGTAGTCATGTGCCGCGCCGCGGATATAGACCATGGAATTGATCGAACTCGACCCGCCAAGGAGCTTGCCGCGGTTGACCGGTATGCGGCGGTTGTTGAGCAGCGGCTGCGGCACGCCCTTGTAGCCGTAATCGAAGTTCGGATTGCCGTAGAGCGCGAGAATGCCGGCCGGCACACGCACCCTTGTGCGGTCGTCGCTGCCGCCGGCCTCGATCAGGCAGACACGGTTGGCGGGATTGGCGCTCAGCCTGTTGGCCAGCACACAACCGGCCGAACCCGCTCCAATGACGATATAGTCGAATTCCGTGGCCGCGATGCTCATGCCGGTCTTTGTTTCATGCATGTCGTCGTCCCAAAACCGAGGTCACTTTCGGGCGACATGCATTAGTGCTCTTCGTCTTCGTCGTTCTTCAAGAGTTCGAGGATTTCCCGCTTCATGGCGATGAAGCTCGGCTCCATGACCAGTTCCATGCTGCGCGGACGCGGGAGGCCGACGCGGATTTCCTTCTTGATCTGGCCCGGCCGGCCGGACATGACGAGCACCCGGTCCGCCAGCAGGATCGCCTCGTCGATGTCATGGGTGACGAACAGGACCGTTTTCTTGGAATGGTCCCAGATCCGCAGCAAAAGCTTCTGCATGGAGTGGCGGGTCTGGCTATCGAGCGCGCCGAAGGGTTCATCCATCAGCAGCACCTGCGGATCGTTGGCGAGAGCGCGTGCAATCGCCACGCGCTGCTTCATGCCGCCCGACAGCTGCGAGGGATAATGGTTGGCGAATTTCGCCAGGCCGACCTCATGGAGAAAATGCTCGACGATGGCCCTGCGCTCGGCCGCCGACATGCCCTTGCGCTTGGGGCCATATTCGACGTTCTGCGCCACCGTCAGCCAGGGGAACAGCGTATAGGCCTGAAACACCATGCCGCGATCCGGGCCCGGCTCGGTGACCGGCTTGCCGCCGACCGAGATCATGCCGGCGGTGCGCTCCTCGAGGCCAGCGATGAGATAGAGCAGGCTCGATTTGCCGCAACCGGACGGACCGACGATCACGCAGAACTCATTGGGCACGACATGGAACGAGATGCCGTCCAGCGCCAGCACCGCATTGTCGCCCTTGCCGTAGCGCAGGACCACATTGTCGATGGCGATGTCGGAACTCTTCGGTTTAGTCGCGAGTGTCAGGGCGTCCATGTCGGCGAATTCCTCAGTTGGCCCAGGGAGCGACGAGGCGGCGGATGCCCCGGAACAATTGGTCGGTGCAAAGACCAAGGATGCCGATCATGGCGATGGCCATGAAGATGACGTCGACCTGGAAACCGCGCATTGCCTTCAGCGAGATGTAGCCAAGCCCGCTGCGCGCGGCGACGAGTTCGGCAACGACGAGATAGGTCCAGGCCCAGCCCATGGTGACGCGCAGCACGTCGAGCACGTTGGGAAGCGTGGCCGGAAAGACGATGTGGAAGACCGTGTCGCCGCGTTTCGTGCCGAGCGTATAGGCTGCGTTGACGAGGTCGCGCTGAACGCTGCGGGCGCTGTCGGCGATCATCACCAACTGCTGGAAGAAGATACCGAAGATGATGACGGCCACGCGCTGCTCGATGCCGATGCCGATCCACAGGATGAACAGCGGCACGAAGGAGGTTACCGGCAGATAGCGGATGAAATTGACGAGCGGGTCGAGCGCGGCCTGGACGATGCGGTAGGTGCCCATCGTCAATCCGAGCGGCACCGCCACGATGCTCGAAATGACGAAGCCGATCAGCACCACCTGGACGCTGGCCAGCACGTGCTCCCACAAGGACCCGTCAAGCGCCATATTGATGGTGGTGAACAAGACGGATTCCGGGCGCGGCAGGAACATTTCCTTGACCGCTCCGGAATAGGTCAGAGCAAACCAGCCGCCGATGACCGCGCCCCAGACCAGGACGCTGAGCGCGATGGAGAGAGGGCGCGACACCGCCCGAAAAGGCGTGGTGACAGCTTTCCAGGCGGATCGACCGGGCTGATTTTTATCCACGCTCGTGGTCACAATATGGCTGATGGAAGACGTTGCATTCGGTGCCAATGTCACAGGGAAACCCTTTGGGCTGGATGGACCGCAGACGCCAGGCTCGGCCCGCGGTCCAGCGAGCTCACTTTACAAGGATAGGTTACTTCGCAAGAAAGGACGTATCGACGAGGTCGTCGTATTTGATGTCCATCTTGAGCTTGCCGAAGCCGCCCCAGATATCGCCACCAAGCTTGATCAGCTTGCCGGCTTCACCGCCCTCGCCACCGGCGAAAAACTGGGCATTGCGGTCCTTGCCGTAGAAGTTCACACCCGCGGCGGAGGAGGCGAAGTCCTTCGGATCCTTCAGCCAGCCGCCGACACCCTTGGCCATCACTTCATAGGCCTTCGCAGGATCTTGCTTGATCAACTCGTTGGCCTTGTAGAGCCCCTTCACCAGCGCCTCGACATCTTTGGGGTTCTTGGTGATGTAGTCGCAATTCAGCGCCACCACATCGACGATCAGGCCGGGCGTCTTCGAGGAATCGATCAGGACCTGTCCCTTGTTTTCCTTCTTGGCCAGCGTCAGGTGCGGCTCCCAAGTGACGGCAACAGGAATGCGGTCGGCCATGAAGGCGGCAGCGGCATCATCCGCCGTCATGTTGGTGATCTTCACGTCGGCCTGGGTGAGACCGGCCTGCTTGAGCAGGATGTTGAACCAGAACTGGGACACCGAGCCTTCGTTCAGCCCGACTTCCATGCCTTTGAGATCGGCAACGCTCTTGACCTCGGTGGGCGCCAGGACGCCGTCGCCGCCATGGCTGTCGTCCAGGGCATAGACCGATTTGAAGCAGACGTCCTTGGAACGGTACTTCATGATTTCGTCTATGGTCGAGGCGCTGCCGTCGAGCTCGCCGGCGGCGACGGCCGCCATGTACATCGATGCTTCCTCGATAATTTCGAGCGAAACATCGAGGCCACCTTCCTTGAAGTAGCCCATGTCACGCGCAAGGAAGAGCGGGCCGTATCCGACCCAGGTCGTCATGCCCAGCTTCAAGCTGCCGGCTTCGGCGTGGAGGCTCACCGAAAGCGTGCTAAGGGCGATGCCGGCCCCAAGCGCGGCGCGGCGAAACTTCGAGAGTATTGTCGTCATCACGTTCCCCTGTCTTTTTCTGAGGTCAGGCGCTGTCCGCGCCAAAACAACCCGCTTCGGACGCATCGCCGAAGGCTGCCGCCTGACGTTTTTTTGTTCTCTTTCAACCGGCGGACGGAGCAAAGCACGCTGTGTGCGATGCACAAATAATGATTTTCGATAATTCTGCTTAGGCTGGGCCTAACCAGGCCGGCGCTGGCCGCGCCAGCGCCTCTGCCGCGAGTACACCACGAATAGGGACCCGTGGGACGGGGCCTGAGAGCGGCCGGCGGATAACGAGCGAAGGGCACGCAGCGGCGATTGCGTCATGCACCGGGAAACCGAAGCAAACCGACGTCACCATTCACCTGAAGCTACTCGAAGGAATAGGTGAAACCTTCCTTGGAGGCGCCGACGGTGACCTTTGTCATCTTCTCGCCCCCGAGCGAGCGGTTGAGCACGCCGCGGCTCAGTTCCGGCAGCAGCGTGTTGGTCAGGATGGCATCGATCATCCGGCCGCCGGATTCGATCTCGGTGCAGCGGGCCTTGACCAGATCCATGACACCATCGCCGATCACCAGTTCCGCATCATTGGTTGCCCGCAGCCGGCGCGCGATCTTGGCAAACTGGTGACGGGTGATGGCTTCGATCATCGAATCCGACAGCGGATAGTAGGGAATGGTTACCACCCGACCAAGAAAGGCGGCAGGGAAGACTTTCAGCAGCGGGCCGCGCAAGGCGGTATCGAGATCGTCGAGCCCGGCCCGCAGCGTTCCATTCTTGGTTCGGTCCATGATGACCTCCGAGCCGACATTCGAGGTGAGCAGGATCAGCGTGTTCTTGAAATCGATGCGGCGGCCTTCGCTGTCGTCCATCATGCCCTTGTCGAAGACCTGGAAGAAGATTTCGTGCACGTCGGGATGCGCCTTCTCGACCTCGTCGAGCAGGATCACCGAATAGGGTTTTCTGCGCACCGCTTCGGTCAGGATGCCGCCCTTGCCGTAGCCGACATAACCGGGCGGCGCGCCTTTGAGCGTCGAGACGGTGTGCGCCTCCTGGAACTCGGACATGTTGATCGAGATCAGGTTCTGCTCGCCACCGTAAAGCGTTTCTGCCAAGGCCAATGCGGTTTCGGTCTTGCCGACGCCCGAGGGCCCGCAGAGCAGGAACACACCGACCGGTTTTTCCGGTGCGCCGAGCCCGGCGCGGCTGGTCTGCACGCGTTTGGCGATCATCTCCATGGCGTGGTCCTGGCCGACGACCCGCTCCGAAAGCGTGGTGGCGAGCTTGAGCGCCTTTTCGGTCTGGCTGGACAGCATCCGTCCGGTCGGGATGCCGGTCCAGTCCTGGACCACGGCCGCCACCGCATTGCGGTCGACTGACGGCAGGATCAGCGGTGTCTCGCCCTGCGCCTCGGCCAGTTCGGCCATCAGCTCGCGCAGCCGGGCGAGATCGGCGGCGGGATCGGGTGGATCGGCAGCGGCCGGTGTCTCCAATTCGGTCTTGGCGGCCTTGGCTTTGGCCGCCTTGGTCTTCGTCGTTTCAGCCTTGGGCGGCTCAGTTTGGGGCACCTTGGTCTTTTCTGCGTCCGCGGCTGCCGTTTCGGTATCGGCCTCAGCCGTCTCCACCGCATCGAGCGGCACGCCCTCGCCGCGCAGCCTGGCGCGCAATTCGAGTATTTCGGCAACCAGCGCCTTTTCGCGCTCCCAGCGCCCCTCAGCGGCGGCCAGCGTGGTCTCTGTTTCGGCGAGCCCGGCGTCAACCCGCGCCTGCCGGTCGGTCACCTCGATGCCGATAGCAGCCTCGCGACCGATGATGCCGCGCTCGACCTCCAGCGCCTGGCGGCGGCGCATGATGTCCTCGACCTCGGCCGGCGTGGCGTGCTGCGATATGGCGACACGGGCGCAGGCGGTGTCGAGAAGGCTCACCGCCTTGTCGGGCAGTTGCCGTGCCGGGATATAGCGATGCGACAGGCCGACCGCCGCCTCGATCGCCTCATCGAGTATCTGCACCTTGTGGTGCTGCTCCAGAACGCCGGCCACACCGCGCAACATGAGAACGGCCACCGCCTCAGACGGCTCGTCGATCTTGACCACCTGGAAACGGCGGGTCAGCGCCGGGTCCTTCTCGATGTGCTGCTTGTATTCGGCCCAGGTCGTTGCCGCGATGGTGCGAAGTTCGCCGCGCGCCAGCGCCGGTTTCAGGAGATTGGCGGCATCGCCCGTCCCGGCAGCGCCGCCGGCGCCGATCAAGGTGTGGGCTTCGTCGATGAACAGGATAACCGGCGTTTCGGACGATTGAACCTCGTCGATGACGGCCTTCAGCCGTTTTTCGAATTCGCCCTTCACACTGGCGCCGGCCTGCATCAAGCCGACGTCGAGCATGCGCACGCTGACATTCTGCAGGGTGGGCGGCACGTCGCCCTGGGCGATACGCAAGGCAAAGCCCTCGACGACCGCGGTCTTGCCGACCCCGGCCTCGCCGGTCAGGATCGGGTTGTTCTGCCGGCGCCGCATCAGGATATCAACGATCTGCCGGATCTCCGGATCGCGGCCGACGACCGGATCGATCTTGCCGTCGCGGGCGCGCTGGGTCAGGTCGGTGGCGTATTTCGCCAGCGCCGAATCCCCGCCCGGAGCCCGCTTCGGCGCCTCCGGGGCGGAGACCGTGGTCGAAGCGCCGACTTCGAGTGAGCCCTCCACGACATCGGCGAACCGCGCGATGACCGCGTCGGCGTCGATCTTGTCGAACTCGCCGCTGATCTTCGACAGCAGGCCCTCAAGCACCGGCGTCTTCAGGCAGGCAAGCAGAATATGCCCGCTGCGGACTTCCTCGACGCCGAACTCAAGCGTCGCAAGGTTCCAGGCCTCCTGAATGGCATGGAAGATATGGTCGGAGAATTCCTCGATCGAGGTGGCGCCATAAGGCAGCTTGTCGACGGCGCGGGTCATATCGGCCGTGATCCGGCTCGCATCGACGCCCGCATCGGCGATGATCATTTGCACATCCGAGCGGTCGGACAGCACCAGTTGCTCGATGAAATGGACGAGTTCGACGTAGGGATTGCCGCGCAGTTTGGCGGTGTCGGCAGCTGCCTTGAAGGCGCGGACACCGACAGGATTGAGCTTGCCGACCAGTTCCTTGCGCTTGAAAGTCTGCGATGATCGGCGCTGTTCCATCGAACGTGCTCCTGCAGTCTGCCAGCCGATAAACTGCCACATAAGCCGTCACTTGACAAAGCGCTGTCGCGACGCTCGGTTTAGTCGGCTCGTTTCCATTTGTGGAAAGTCCCGCACCGCTGACTGTAAACAGCCACTGACTCGGGCGCCACACCGCAATGCGGTTCGCCTGCAGCTTCGGCAACCACACCAAGGATTCCAGCACTCTGCAGCGATTGCGTTTAGCCTCTGTTAATTTTTGAGGCGTCCTTGAATTGTGGTAAAGTACAACCGTGTGTTAACGTCGCGTCACTTACGGTTTGAGGTCGGTCGCTGGGGGTTTGAGTGATTGATGCCGCGCTCTGGCTTAGCCCGCTCGACGGTGGAAACCCGTCAGGGGAGGATTTGCGCAACGACCCAGCTTTTCACGAGCTGGAGCGCCTGACCGAGCCCGAGGTCAAGGTCGTCCACGACGGCAACAACAAGCCCACTTCGCAAAGCACCATTCCGGTCGACTGGTCCGCGGTGCTGGCAAAGGCGGCGGACTTGCGCGCGCATGGCCGGGACCTGCGCCTGCTCGTTATCGTCACGCGCGCATTGGCCAATGAAGACGGACTGGCCGGGCTGGCGCAGGGTTTGACGCTCATTGCACAGACCTTCGATCAGCATTGGGAAACCATGCATCCGGCATTGCGGCCCAACGCTGCGCCACGCGATGCCGCCTTGCGCCGTATCAACGCGCTACTCGACCTGCAGAATGGCCAGGACGGGTTGTTGGCGAACCTGCGGCAGATGATTTTCTTTACGCCACGCTCGATCGGACCGATCAGCGGACGCGACCTGGAACAAGGCGCGCTCGACGACCGTGTCATGCTCCAGGAAGCCGCCTCGGGATTGAACACGGCGGAAAAGGCCGCACTGGTCAGCGCGCATGGGCAACTCTTGAACCGGGTGAGAGCCGGATGTGCGGCACAGATCGATCAGGCCGGTGCGGAGATGGTCTCGCTGGTCGCCGACGCCCGGGCAGCGATCGCAGCCCTTGACGCGGTCGAAACGGCGCTGAACGCCCGCCTCGAAGGCGGCGGTGCTCCCGCTCCGGACTTAAAGCGGTTTCTGCAGCGTTTGCTGACGACCCTCGAACGGAACGCGGCAGCCGGTGCGGTTGCGAATGGCGCGGCCAAACCGCCCAATCCGGCAGAACCGGCAACGCCTGCTCGAAACGGTCATGGAGCCGAGACTATGGCAAGTGCGGCAAGCTACACGGAGATCAGCACGGGGCTTCCCGACCGGATCTCCTCGCGCGACGACGTGGTCAAATGCCTCGACCTGGTCGTCGCCTTTTATGATCGCACCGAACCGTCGAGCCCGATACCGCATCTGGCGCGGCGCGTGCGCCGCATGGTGCACATGGATTTCGTTGAACTGATGGAAGATCTCGCCCCGTCTGGGCTGAAGGAATTCCGGCTCCTTGCCGGCGTTCCCGATGTCAAGAAGACGGCTCAGAAGGATGAAAGGTAACAGCACATGCCAGCCGAAAGCAAAGCGAAGGTCATCGAACGAAATCGCGCGCCGCGGGTGCAAATCGCCTACGACGTGGAAACCTACGGTAGCCCGACGACGATCGAATTGCCGTTTGTGATGGCCGTGATGGCCGACCTTTCCGGCGCTTCGCAGACCAAGGAAGCCTCAAAATCGGTGCTGGACCGATCCTTCGTCGAGACCGACGCCAACCGCTTCCCCAAATTCATGGAGGCGCTCGGGCCGCGCGTCAAAGCCCGGGTGAAGAACACGCTGCCGCAGGCCGAAGGCCAGGAGCGTGACGAGGAACTGGCGCTCGATCTCACCTTCACCAAGATGGGTGATTTCGCTCCCGACAAGATTGCCGCGCAGGTGCCGCAGCTGGCCGAGATCCTCAAGATGCGCCGCCAGCTCGAGGAACTGCTTGGCTTCATGGACGGCCGCGTCGACGCCGAAAAACGCATCGCGCAGCTGCTGAACAACGAGCCGCTGCTTGGCAAGATCGCCAGCCAGGCGCTCGCCGACGACGACAAGGCAGGGGAGTAAACCATGGCCGAACAGCAAAAGACCGCCGCCGTCGCAGCCGAGGCCGAAGCCATAAACCTCGACGAATTCAGCGGGCTCCTCGAGAAGGATTTCAAGGTCAAGAAGGACGACAGCGAGAAGTTGCAGCAACTCGTGCGCAATCTCGCGCTCGCGGCGCAATCGCGTTCCGACACCACGACCATTTCGTCCAATGCGATCAAGTCGATCAAGTCGCTGATCGCGGGTATCGACAAGATGCTGACGACGCAGGTCAACGAGATCCTGCACGCACCGGAAGTGCGCGAGATGGAAGGCACGTGGCGCGGCCTCTGGTATCTCGTCAACAACACCGAGACGGATCAGAAGCTGAAGATCCGTGTGATGAACATCTCCAAGGAGCAGCTGGGCGACACGCTCGAAGACTATGAAGGCCAGATGTGGGACCAGAGCCCGATCTTCAAGAAAGTCTATACGGACGAGTATTCGATGCTGGGTGGCGAGCCGATCGGCTGCGTGATCGGCGCCTATGAATTCTCCAATCACCCGCGCGACGTCGGCCTGCTGCGCAATATCTCCGGCATCTGCGCCTCGGCGCACACGCCGTTTATCGCAGCCGCCTCGCCGCGCCTGTTCCGCATGGACAGCTGGCAGGAATTGCCGAACCCGCAAGACCTGCAGCAGATCGTCTCCAACCCGGCCTATGCCTCGTGGCAGTCGCTGCGCGAGAGCGAGGATGCTCGCTATATCGGTCTGACCATGCCTCGTGTCCTGGCGCGGTTGCCCTATGGTACCGACACGGTTCCGGTGAAGGGCTTTACCTTCGAGGAAGAGGTGCTGGGCGATCACAACAAATATGTCTGGATGAACGCCGCCTTCCCGATGGGCGTCAACATCAACCGCAGCCACAAGCTGTTCGGATGGGGCACGCAAATCCGAGGCGTCGAGAATGGCGGCACCGTGCTCAATCTGCCGGTGCACAGCTTCCCGACCGACGATGGCTCGATCGCAATGAAATGCCCGACCGAAGTCGCCATCGACGACCGGCGCGAGGCCGAACTGGCCAAGCTCGGCCTGATGCCGATCCTGCACCGGAAAAACACCGACCTGGCGGCCTTCATCGGCGCCCACTCACTGCAGGATGACGAGACGCGCGCCGGCCGGCTGGTCGACCCCGACGCCCAGTCGAACGAGCGGCTGAGCGCCAACCTGCCCTATCTTTTCCCGGTCTCGCGCTTTGCGCACTACCTCAAGGCCATTGCGCGCGACAAGGTCGGCTCGTTCAAGGAGCGCTCCGACATGCAGATCTGGCTGACCGAGTGGATCAACCGCTACGTGCTGGCCAACCCGGCCTTTGCCGACGACAAGGCGCGCGCCAAGCGCCCGCTTGCGGCAGCCGAAGTCCAGGTGGACAGCGTGGAAGGGCGGCCGGGATACTACAACGCCCGCTTCTACCTGCGCCCGCACTACCAGCTGGAGGGCATCAATGCCTCGCTCCGACTGGTGTCGGAGCTGCCGTCCGTGAAGACTTGATTTGCAGCAACAACATCTTGGTTTTTTAAAAGCGGTGGAGAGAGAAAATGCCCACGACCATGAAGATTGATGGCTTTCTGAAGGTTCCCGATATCAAGGGCCCCAGCACCCGTGACGGCCACTCGGACGAGATCGAAGTCCATGGCGTCGACTACAAGATGGTTGCCCCCTATGATCCGAATTCGCTCTCACGCCGTGGCCGCGTGTCCATGGGTATGATCAAGTTCACCAAACACTACGACAAATCCTCGCCCTACCTGGCAAAGGCGTTGTTCGAGAACAAGGCCCTCAATGAGGTGGTGTTTTCGGCACGTCGGACCATCGATGGCGAAAGCAAGGATTACCTGGTCGTTACGCTGACCGACGCCTCGATCATGGAATACGACATGTCGCAAGCTGAAGATGAGGCAGACCTGATCGAGGAAGCGGTCAGCTTTGCCTACAAGAAGATCAAGTTCGTCTATGACGGCAATGATGAAGCCGAAATGGATGTCTATGTCGGCAAGTGAGGTTCGGCGGCCCGGCGCGGGCAAGCAGCAGATCGCCGGCAGCCTGCGGGCAAAAAGCGAGGCCGTCCAGCCGTCGCTATGGGATCGCCTGGTCAACGACTTGCCGGGCCTGACCTCGGAGATAGACGGGCTGCGCCACGTCCTGCTGGACGAGCTTGGCGCGGACCGTCTCGACACCCTCGTTGCCGGCAGTGCGCGGACCATCGACGCCGATGCGGAGCTGACGCCCGATCAGAAACGGCGTCTGCATCGCTTGGCCTTTCAGACCCAGCACCGCGTCGAGATCGAAAGCCGTGGTGTGGTGGTATCGGCCCGCGTGCTCAGGGAAGCGGTGCGGCGCGACATCGAGGCGCTGTTCAACACCGAGCGCTTCGAGGCCACGCCGCTGCTTTCCGATCTGGAAAATGAGCAGATGGCGGACAATCCACCGTCGCTCGCCGATTTTCCGGAGGTGCGTCGAAGCGTGGTCAACTACGGCGTGCCGTCCTTCTCGGGCCGGTCGTCCCGCGACTTCGACCGCGACGTGCTGGCGCGCGAAATCCGCTCGGTGCTCGCCACCTTCGAGCCCCGCCTCAAGGAAAGCGCGACGAAGGTTACCGTCACGCTGGGTGACAAGACCGTGGGCCTGAAGATCGAGATCGATGCCGTGCTGATCATGACGCCCACACCGGAACGCATGCGCCTGCGCACCACGATCAATCTCGACAACGGCTTGGCGCGGACCGAAATTAGGGACGCCTGAGATGGATCGGGTTTTCGTCGAATATTACGAGGAGGAACTGACCCATATCCGCGGCCTTGCGGCGGAGTTCGCCGACATGCATCCGGCGGTGGCGCGCAACCTCTCGCTCGATACGGTGCCCTGCCCGGATCCCTATGTGGAGCGGCTGCTGGACGGCGTCGCCTTTCTCGCCGCGCGCACCCGGCTGAAAGTCGACGCGGAGCGCTCGCGATTTTCGCGCAGCGTGCTTGACGTCCTTTATCCCGATCTGGTCACGCCGGCGCCCGCGACGGCGATGGCCGTGCTGAAACCCGGCCAGCAGGTGCAGACGATGCCCACCGGCCACGTCGTCAAGCGCAACACGCGGCTGGTCTCCAGCCTGCAACCCGGCCTGTCGACGCGCTGCACTTTCTCCACTGCGCAGGACATGACGCTCTGGCCGATAGCGATCACGTCGGTCAGCTATTTTCAGGATCGCAGTGCGCTGGCGGCGGCCGGCATCGGACCGATAGGCGGTATCGGCGGCGAGGCGGCGCTGCGTCTGGCGCTGACGCCGACCGGAAAAGGCAAACTCGACGAATTGGCGCTCGACCGGCTTGACCTCTATTTTGCCGGACGCACCAAGGCGCCGCTGCTGTTCGACGCGATCTTCGGCGCCTGCGTGGCCATTGGCGCTCGACCGGAAGGCAAGACCAACCGGCTGTCGCCCTTGCCAGCACCTGAAATGGTCGGCATCAGTGACGACGAGGCCCTGATGCCGCGCACCCGCCCGACATTCGAAGGCTACCGGCTGCTGCGCGAATATTTCGTCATGCCCGAGCGCTTTCACTATGTGCGGGTTCTGGGACTGCAGCCGGTGGTGCGCAAATGCGAGGCCGGACTGGAGATCATCTTCCTGTTCCGCCGTCCGGCGCCCGAACTCGCCGACCTGACGCCGGCGGATTTCGAACTTTTCGCGACGCCGATCATCAATCTGTTCGAGCGTGAGTGCAACGTCGTCGAACTCGATCCGCGCAAGACACGGCAGGTGCTGCATGCCGACCGCACGCGGGCGCGCGACTTCGAGATCTATCGTGTGCTCCGCGTCGAGGATGCCGACAGTGAAGGCAGCGACGCCGAGATACCGGAGCTGTTCAGCCTCGGCCAGAACCGCGGCAGTGGCTGGGTCTATTCGACGGAACGGCGGCCACGCCGGGCAACAGAGGATGAACGGCGCGAGGGCCTGACCCGCACCTCATACACCGGAGACGATGTGTTCCTGGCCGTATCCCGGCCGCTCGCAAGTCCCGCAAACCGGACGTTGAAGCGGCTCGACATCATGGCGCTTTGCACCAACCGTGACCTGCCGATCCTCGATGACAATCCGACCTTGACGCTGGAGGCCGGCGACCCCGTCGAATCCGTGCGGCTGCTCGGTGCGTTGCGTCCGCCGCAGCCGGCCATCCCCGCGGCGCTGCCCACGGGGGCCGATGGCGAATCCCGGGCCGACGATCTCGCCTGGCGACTGGTGGCGCAGCTGGCGCTCAATTTCTTGAGCCTTGCCAAGGAGGGCCGCGGCGTCGATCCGCTGCATGCGCTGCTCGATCTTTATGCCGACCGCGGAGACCCTGGCCTTGCCCGCAATGTGCATTCGATCGTGCGCATCGACTCACGGTCGGTGATCGAACGGCTGCAGATTGATGGGCCGATGTGCTTCGGGCGCGGCACGGAAGTGACGTTGCATGTCGATCAGTCGGTGCTGGCCGGGCAAAGCAGCTTGCTGCTTTCGGCCTTGCTGGCGCGGCTGTTTGCCCGTCATGCCGGAATAAACGGCTTCGTGCGAACCCGCACGCGGCTGCTGCAGAAGCAGGAGGATGTGCCATGGCCGATGACGCCCGGCAATCGCTACCTGATCTAGACAAAACACCTGATCTGGACAAGACACCTGATCTAGGCAAGACGGGCCCGAACCGGGCCGAAGGTCTGTCCGAAGCGTTCGACTTTTTCGAGTTGCTGCGCCGTCTCGAACAGCGAAGCGGCCTGTTCGGCCATTCCGGACGCCCCGACCGCGAGCCGGCACGGCTCGGCCAGCATGTGCGGCTCGCCTTTTCCGCTCGCGACCTGGTGCAGTTCCGCGAGGCCAGCGACAAGGCGCCGGCCCGGGTCACGGTTGCAAATCTCGGGCTGCTGGGGCCTGAAGGCCCGATGCCGCTGCATCTGACGCGCTGGGTGCTCGACCGCCTGTCGCAGCGTTGGTTCGGAGGCGCCGACGCACAGCAGACCAGCGACACGACATTCGTGGACTTCGTCAACATCCTTCAGCACCGCATGATCGCCCTCTACTACCGGGCCTGGGCGGACGCGCATCCGGCGGTCCAGGTCGAGCGCGCGGTCGGCGGCCGCGTCCGCGCCATGCTTGAAGCAATGGCGGGGATCGGGCTTCCCGGCACCAAAAATCCTGATCTCGATACCGTCAAGCTTCGCCAGGCCGCGTCGCTAGCCAGCCAGGTCGACGGCCCGGAGCGGCTGACGCTGTTCCTGGCGGAAGCGTTCAGAGTGCGGGTCCAGATCAAGGAGTTCATCGCCGCCTGGATAACCATACCGACCGGGCTGCAGACCCGCCTCGCCAAAGCCTACGCAGGGCTCGGCCGGGGGGCGACGATCGGCCCGCGCGTTTTCAACCGCCAAAGCAGGATCGAGCTGCGCGTCGGCCCTCTCGATCTTGAGCAGTTCAAGGCGTTCCTGCCGGAAGGCTCGCGCCTCAAACTGTTCAAGCAGGCCGTTCGCGACATGGTCGGGGAGACGCTCGACGTCGACCTGCGCATCGTGCTGGCGCGTGAAGCGGTGCCGCCACCGCGCATCGGAACGGTCCAGCTTGGCCGGACCGCCTGGCTTGCGCGGCCCGCCGAAAGGGGCGATGCTGACGATTTGCGGCTGCGGACAATTGTCGGATGGCGGCCGGAAATGGCGGGGGTCACGGCATGAGCCTGCTGCTGACGCTGGAGCAAGGGCCACGCACCCAGGCGGTACGGCAGACCCGGCTGGACGAAGGCGAGCTGGTGATCGGCCGCAGCGCCGACGCCGGATGGCAGATCAACGATCCCGACATGTTCGTTTCCCGCGCCCATTGCAAGATCACGGGCGGGCGAGACGGCTATTTCGTCACCGACACGTCGAGCAGCGGGCTGTACATAAACGACTCCGACAGTCCGCTTGGTGCCGGCCAGTCGACGCGCCTTCAGAGCGGCATGCGGCTGAGACTTGGCGACTATGTCGTCTATGTCGACCTGCAGGCGCCAACCGCCCAGGCACCTGCCGCCAGCCAGCCGGTTGCGGAACGCTTGCCGCCGGCATCGCGGGTGCCGCTGAGCATCGGCCGTGACGACTTCTTTTCCGCCAAGGTCGAGGAAGAGCCGCGGCGGCCACGCCCGGCCGATTTGCCCAACCCGTTCGAGCAGCCGGTTGCGGCCGCGTTCGAGCGTGCCGCCTCAAGCCAGCGCAGCTCGCCTGCTTTCGATGACCCGTTCAGCCTCGATCCGGTTTCGACGCCTGGGTCGATGGGCGTTGGCCCTCGTCCCGAAACTGGCAAAACACCAAGCTTCGCGGATCCGTTCAGCCTCGACCCGGTGCCTTCTGTTAACCACCCAACCGAACCCGCCGCCGGAAAGCCGTCCGAATTCAAGGATGACTTTGGTTTTGGACCAGCGGCCGTTTCCAGTTCGGCAAACGGCGTCGACTCGAACGGGCGGCGCGAGCGCATCGCCCCACGACCGCAATCCGCCAATCCTTGGGATCTGCCTGTGCAGGCGGCGGATGCCCCGCCTCCAGCGCGCACTGGTGCTGCCGCCAAACCCGCCCGCCTGCCGGCAGCGGCGCAGCTGGGCGACATGGCGCTTCGCTCTGCATTCCTGCGCGGCATGGGCGTCGAGGAAGCCGATTTCCCCGGGCGTGACAGCATCGCCGAAATGGAGAAGTTCGGCCGCGAATACCGGCTGATGATGGAGGGCCTGATGCAGCTTCTGCGCAAGCGGGCCGAGGAAAAGGGCAACGCCCGCGTCGCCCAGACCATGGTCGGGGCTTCCGAAGTCAATCCGCTCAAGTTCCTGCCGACGGTCGACGACGCCATCGTCACGCTTATCGCCGAGCGCAGCCCCGGATTTCTGGCCGGCGAAGCGGCTATCGCCGACGCGATCCGCGATCTCGCGCAGCATCACGTGCGCGCCTGGCGCGGCGTGCAGGCCGCTTTGCGACGCATGGTCGACCGTTTTGACCCGGCTGTGATCGAGGAAGAGCTGAAATCGAATTCGGCGATCGGCACCCTGTTTTCGGGCGGGCGCGGCGCCAAGCTGTGGGAGCTCTACCAGAAACGCCATCGTGAAATCGCCGAGAGTGCCGAGAAAAGCTTTCTCGGCGAAATCGGCGCCGATTTTCGGGACGCATACGAGGAGGAGTGAGACATGATCGACCGACGCGAATTTATCGTTACCCTGGGCGCGACCGGACTGCTTACGGCTTGCCAGAGCGGTCCGCCGAAACCTTCGGTAATCACCGTCAACGTGACCGGCGGGGCAGGCATGAACCCGGGACCTGGCGGTGGCGACCGGCCGGTGACGGTTCTCGTCATGCGGCTGCGTAGCACCGGCAAATTCAATTCCGCCGACTACTTTGCCCTGCAGGGCGATGCCGGCTCGGCGCTGGCAGGCGATCTCATCGGATCCGACCAGATCGCCGTCGGGCCGGGTAAATCCGCGTCCAAGACCATCACCGTCGAACCGGACGCGACGGCGCTGGGCTTCGTCGCGCTGATCCGCGATCCGACCGGCAGGAACTGGCGCACGACCAAGTCCGTGTCGTCGGGATCGAAATTCACGATCAATGTCTCGCTTGGCAGCGGCGGCATTTCCGCCTGACGGCCAGGGCAAGGGGAGCTCGATGCAGAGAGTAGTGGCATGAGCGATGCAAACAGGGTGCTGTGGTCCGAGGGCCTTTTCCTGCGGACCCAGCATTTCCAGCAGCAGGATCGCTTTTTCGAGGCGACGGTACGCGGCGCGTTGCAGGCCGGGCAGCTGCATACGTTCGGCTTCCAACAGCTGACGCTGGACCAGGCGTTGCTCGACGCCGGCCAGGTCGCCATCCTGTCGGCACGGGGCATCTTCCCGGACGGGACACCTTTTGCCATTCCGGAGATGATGGATGCGCCACGACCGCTGCCGGTCACCTCCGATACAGCTGCCGGACCGGTGCTGGTCGCCTTGCCGCTTGAGCCGCCCGGTGGTGTCGGCTTCGATCCCGCACACGCCACCGCCTCGGGTGCTCGCTATCATGGGCGGATCGTTTCGGTGCGCGACGCCGTCCAGGGCGGTTCAGACCCTGAAGAAATCGAAATCGCCCGTCCGCAGGCGCTGCTGCTGGCACCCGGCAAGTCGGTCGGTGGCTACACGGCCTTGCCGATCGCCGATCTCAAGGGGGTTCGAGCCGATGGCGGCGTCTCGCTGGACGAGACTTTCCTGCCGCCGACGCTGGTGACCGGCGCCGTGGCCTGGTATCGGCAATTGCTGCTGGAAGTCGTCACCGGCCTCGACCAGATCGCGGAGGCGCATGGCAAGATGGTCATGGGCGGGCCGGGGCGCAGCGTCGAAGACCTGCTGATGCTCAACCTCGCCAATGCGGCGCGGCCGCGATTGGCGCACATGCTGGCGCAGGATGTCTTCCATCCGGCCGAGCTTTACCTGGAGCTTGCCGGGCTCGCCGGTTCGATGGCGACCTACGGATCGAGCGCGCGTCGGCTGGGCGAATTGCCGGCTTACGATCACATGGCACCGGGGCCCGCCTATATGGCGCTGGCGGATGCGCTGCGCTCGCTCATCCTCAGCCTGCGCTACATCGAGCCGAAATCGCGGGCGCTGCCGGTCATGCGGCACTCGACCAATGTCTGGAAAATCCGCATCGACAACCCGAAGCTGCTGGTGGCCAGCCGGATCGTCATCCGGGTCGGTTCGGAGCTGTCGGAGGACGCGCTGCGCAAGATATTCGTCAATCAGGCGACAGTCGGCTCAGCAGACCAGTTCGAAGGGCTGTGGAAATCGCGTTTGCCCGGCATCCCGCTGAAACCGCTTCATTCCCAACCGCGCGAGATTCCCTACGATGGCGATCGGCTGTGCCTCGAGTTGGACCAGAAAAGCGAGCACTGGGCGTCGCTGCTCGATGCTCCCGGCTTCGTCATCGGCGTTTCGGGGGTGTTGCCAAGCGAGCCGCAGGTGGACTGCTACTCGGTGAACAGGTGAGATGATGAGCCGCGATGATCCTTTCGGACTGTCGGAGGATCGCGAACGCACCCGCATACGGTTGACCGGTGCGCCGATGCCGCGGCCGATGGCGCCGCTGTTGCCGGGCGCGGCGGTAAAGCGGTCTCGCACCCACCCGAACGCGCTCGTCAACGCATTCGCACCCCTACTCGAATTCGCGCCCGAGCTTGAAAGCGCGCTGGCGCCGGAGAACCCGGAAGCGTTGCGCACCCGATTGCTCGAAGAATTGGTTCGGGCACGCGACACGGCAATGGCGACGGGCTCCTCTATGGAGCGGGCCGATCAGGCAGCCTGGGTCGTGGCGGCGTTGCTCGACGATCTCGCTCTGAACACGCCCTGGGGCGGGGCCAGTGCCTGGCCGCGGCAGCCGCTTGTGGTCATGCTGCGCGGCGATGTCGATGCCGGCACGCAGTTCTTCACGCGTCTCGACGAACTGGAGCGCCATCCCAACCGCGACCGCGAATTGCTGGAGCTGCAATATGATTGCATGGCGCTCGGCTTCCGCGGCAAATATCGCGTGCCCGGGCGGTCAGGCGACCGCTCGCTCAACGCCGTTCGCGTGGCGGCGGCACGCTTCCTGCGCGATGCCGACGCCGAGGGCGCGCCGCTGTCGCCAAACTGGAAGGGCGTAATCGCCTCCGACGAGCCACAGCGCTTCATCGTGCCGATCTGGGTGATGGCGCTCGGCGCGGCGGTTGTCGCCACCGCCATCCATATCGGGCTGTCGATGGGGCTGAGCAGCCAGGCGGTCGAACTATCAGCCCTTGTGCGGGCGCTGCCGCCGCCCGAACGCGGTGACATCAGCCGGACGTCGCCCAAGGTCGATGCCCCGCCACCGGAAAAAGTGGATTTTGCGCTGTTGCCGGAATTCCAGGCCGGGGCGCCGGCCGATCTCAAATCCGCCCTCAGCGGCACCGAGAGCGTTTCGCTGGCCAAGCTGATCATCCAGGCTTCCAACCCGGAACTGTTCCAGTCGTCGCGGCCGCAACTGAGCGACGGCTTCGAACCCCTGATCGGTTCGATCGCCAAGGTGATCCTCGCCAATCAGGAGTTGATCGGGAACATCACGGTGATCGGTCATACGGACGGCGTTCCCCTGCAGAAGACCAACCCGCTGTCGACCAACCAGCGCCTGTCGGAGGCGCGCGCCCAGACGATCGCCGACATGCTGGTCCGGAACGGCGTGCCGCAGGAGCGCGTTCATTCCGAGGGCCGCGCGGCCACCGATCCGGTGGCCAGCGACAGCACGCGCGAGGGGCGAGCCTTGAACCGCCGCGTCGAGGTGCTCCTCGAAAAGAGGCTGTGAGATGTTCATCCTGCGCTTCCTCTGGGCGGTCCTGACATCGCGCTGGCTGTGGACGCTGATCGGCATCACGCTGCTTTCCCTGGTCATCTGGGTGTTCGGTCCGATCGTCAGGGTCGGTCCCTATTCGCCTTTCGATTCCGACAATGTGCGCATTGCCATGATCGCGGGGCTGATCATCTTCTGGCTGATCTGGCTGATCGTCGCCCAGCGCCGGGCGATCCGCGCCAACCGCATGTTCGTCGCCGAGATCGCGGCACCCGTGGCGGAGAAGCCGCTCAGCCCCGGCGAAGAGAACGTCGCCGCCGTGGGTGCCAAATTCGCCGAGGTGATGGCCGAACTGAAGCGGCGCAAGCTCGGCGGGCGCAAGTTCCTGCGCGAGATGCCGTGGTACGTGATCGTCGGGCCGCCGGCCACCGGCAAGACCACCGCCTTGCGACAATCCGGACTGAATTTTCCGATCGACCTCACGGACGATTTGCAAGGCGTCGGCGGCACCCGCAACTGCGACTGGTTCTTTTCCGAGAGCGCGGTTCTGATAGACACCGCCGGCCGTTATGTCCAGCAGGAGAGCCAGCCCGACGTCGACGCGGCGGAATGGCTGGGCTTCCTCGACCTTTTGAAGAAGCATCGCGGCCGCCGCGCGCTCAACGGCGTGATCGTCGCGCTTTCGATCGACGTGCTTTCGGAGGGCGATGAAGCCATCAAGGCACATGGCCGCAAGATCCGTCGCCGACTGGCCGAGCTCAACGACCGGCTCGAAATCCGCCTTCCGGTCTATCTGATGCTGACGAAGGCCGATCTAATCAAGGGTTTCGAGGCTTTCTTCGGCGGCCTGTCGACCGCCGCGCGCGAGCAGGTCTGGGGAACGACCTTTGCGCTGGATGCGCGTGTCGATGCCAAGACCATCGAACGCGAAATTTCGACGCTGGCGACGGAACTCGAGCGGCGGCTGGTGCCGCGCCTGGAGGACGAGGACAAGCTCGCCGCCCGCGCCGAGATCTTCAGATTTCCTGCCCAGCTGTCCAGCCTGTCCGAACCGATCCAGGTGCTGGTCGAGGCGATGTTCGGCGAAAGCCGCTATGAAGAGGCCGCCTGGCTGCGTGGCCTCTATCTGACTTCGGCGACGCAGGAAGGCGCGCCCATCGACCGCCTGACCGCGGCGCTGTCGTCATCGTTCGGCCTGCCACCACGGCGGACCCTGCCCGCGCCAAGGGTCGAGAAACGCAGCTTCTTCCTGAAGAACCTACTCACCGAAGTCATCTTCAGGGAAGCCGGCCTCGGTACGTTCGACCCGCTGGCGCAACGCCGCCGCGCCTGGATCTGGCGCGGTGCGGCGGCAGCGTGTGCTGCGGCCGCCTTGCTGGCCGGCGGGCTGTTCACCTGGTCCTATTTCGACAACCGCAACGCGATTACGGCGCAGGCGAGCCAATTCGAAGCGCTGCAAACGCCGCTGACCGCAACTGCCGCAAACCCGGCATCGGTGCAGCAGCCCGCCATAGACGGCGCGCTCGAGGCGATGGACGCGGTCGCAAGCGCCCGGACTGCACCGCCGGGCGCGCCCCAGGATCTGCTGGGGCCATCGGCCTCGGCCGAACTGGTGCGGGCACAGACCGACACCTACGACCACGCCCTGCGCAACGTGCTCGAGCCGCGCATGGTGGCGCTGCTCGAGGCGACCATGTGGCGGCAGATCCGCGATCCTGATATCATGCTCGGGGCGCTGAAGACCTATCGCATGATGACAGGCCTGTCGCAGATGGACCCCGATTTCGCCCAGAACTGGTGGGTGAACAGCCTGCCGGAATTCGCAGCCGCGGCACCCTTTCCGACCGCCGACGCTGAAGAGCATCAGCTTGCCGCCATCCGCCGCATGGCGGTCGACGAAAGCTATGTCGCGCCCGACCAGGCGCTGGTTGCCGAAGCGCTGAAAACAGTGTGCACGATCTCGTTGCCGGCGCGGGCCTACAAGCAGTTGCTGGCCGATCCGGAGGTGGCCGGGCTCAAGGAGTGGATCCCGGCCAATTTCGCCGGTCCCAATGGTGGCAAGGTGTTTGCGCGGCGGTCCGACAAGACGCTTCGCGTCGGCATTGCCGGAGCCTTCACCTATGCCGGCTTCCACGACGCCATTCTCGACCGCATCGACGATGTCGCCGCCCAGGCGGCGCTCGATCGCGCGGTTTTCGCCGGCGGCTGCTCGGAGAATTCCGAAACCTCGGTCTCGGCTCTGTCCGAGGATATTCTGAAGCTCTACTATGACGACTACATCGCGCAATGGGACAGCTTCCTGCGCGACATGCGGCTCGCGCCATTGACCGATCTCAATGTCGCCAGCGAAAATCTGAAGGATCTCTCGAGCGCCGATTCAGCCCTGAAGCGGCTGCTGACGGCGATAGTTCAGGAGACCGAACTGACGCGTTCCGACGACGCGCCCGCCGACGACAAGGCGGCGGCCAAGGGCGCCTCGAAACTGCTCGGCAAGTTGGGCAAGCTCGGCAAGCTGGCGACGAGCGGTGCGAAGCTGCTGCCCCGCGCCGGCTCAGCCAGCGAGGTCGACCTGACCGGCAATCTGGTGGCCCAACATTTCAAACCGCTGAAGAGCACCATTGCCGAGGTCGACGGCCAGCCGCCTGCGCTTGATGCCGCCGTTGTCGCGCTGACCGCGCTGTCGAACGTCCTGCAGACCGTCACCGCCAACCCCAATCCGCAGGATGCCATCAAGAAGCAAGGCGGCCTTGCTGAGCTGACCGGCGCGGTTGCGAGGCAAGCACAGATCCTGCCCGACCCTATCAACGCCTGGCTTAGCGGCATTGCCGGTGACACAAGCAATCTGACGCAGAAGGCGGTCACATCGGAGCTCAACGCCATCTGGCGGGCGGATATACTGCCTTTCTGCCAGGCGGCGCTCAACGACCGCTATCCGTTCAGCGCCGACAGCGCGGTGGACGTCAATGTGCGCGATTTCGCCCGTTTGTTCGGACCGGCCGGGCTGATCGACGGTTTCATCAACGACCACCTGATCAACTATGTCGACACCACCAGCCAGCCGTGGAAATGGCGCGCCGATTTCGGCCTCGATCCTTCGGCGCTGGCGGCGTTCGAGCAGGCCAGGCATATCCGCGACGATCTCTTTCCCGGTGGGACCGGACCGGTGATGAGCTTTACGCTCGAACCGAAGGACCTGTCTGCCAACGTCACGCGCGTGACGCTCAATCTCGATGGCCAGACGCTGGTCTACTTCAACAACGCGACGCGGCCGCAACCGATGACCTGGCCCGGCAAGGACGGCACCGGGGTTATCTCGCTCGCCTTCCAGCCCATCGACGGCTCGCCCGAGATCATGCTCAACGAGACCGGCAGTTGGGCGTGGCTGAGGATGCTGCGCAACGGCCGTTTCGCCGGCACCTCGCTGTCCGATGTCTACAGCCTGCGCCTGGGCACGAAGGGAATGTGGGCCGATTTCGAACTCAAGGCCGCCAGCGTCGAGAACCCCTACAATCTGGAGATGTTCAAGAAATTCTCATGTCCGCCGCAGATATAAACATTGGATTCTTCGGCAAGATCCCGGCGACCGGAGATTTCGTCGCCGCCAACCTGCCGCGGACTTTCATCGACCGCTGGGACCGCTGGATGTCGATGGAGTTGCGCGCGCGGCCGGATGAGCACGAGGACCTCGATGACCGCGTCTGGCGCTTCGTCATCCAGGGCGCGATTTTTGGCGAACAACCCTGCGCCGGTGCCTGGCGCATGAGCCAGGACCGTGTCGGCCGCCGCTATCCTTTCGCTGTTGTGAGCATTGGCGCGATGCCAGAGGCGGCGGATCCCTGGTTCGAGGGCATGGCGGACATCGCCAATCTGACTGTGAAGGAGCTTTGGGACCAGCAATACATCGCGGCGCGCCTACGAGCGCTGGAACCGCCAAGACAGTTCTCCGCACTGAAGCGCATTGTTTTCTGGACGGATGACTGGGAGGTGCGTGAACTCGCCTTCGCTGACATTCATGACCTCGCCGACAACGCGCTGCCGGCAATGCGCGCGGCGCGTGCCGTGCCACAGGAGCCATGATCATGGGGCTCAGCGTCTATGCCGAGAAGATGGGCTTTTTCCACAAGGGCAGCAACGGCCAGGGCATTGCGCCCGGCGATGTCTGTCTGTCGCCGCCATCCCCACCCGCTGGTCCGGTTCCGGTTCCCTACGTCAATATGCTGTCGTCATCCGACCTGACCAAGGGCACCAAGAGCGTCAAGATCGACGGCGAGCCGACAGCTATCGAGAATGCGTCGGAAATCTCGACCAGCACCGGCAACGAGCCGGCAACGCAAGGCCTCGGCGCGGGAGTCATAACCCATCAGATCAAGGGCAAGGGCGTCTTCAAACTATGGTCGTTCACGGTGAAGGCGGAAGGCAAGGGCGTCGATCGTCATGGCGACACGATGGACCAGAACACCGCCAGTGACCCGCCGCCCAATTGCGTCAACCCGGCCGCGTTCAACAAGTTTCTGGCAACGTTGACCACGGATCAGAAGACGACGAAATGCGCGGTCAAATATGACCGGGTCGCGCACCGTCCAAAACGCACCGATGACCAGTCGGCCAAGGTCAACGGCAAGGCCTGTTGGCAATGCAAGAAGACCCGACGGGGTCGCTACTCAAAACTGGTTCCAACACCTCCCAACGACGAGATGAAGCAGGAGATGGTTCATGATCATCAACCGCCGCTCTGCGTTGCGTGGGAGATGGGTGGGTGTAACATGGAGAAATCGCCCGACGCCTTCCTGGCTCATTTCTCGACGCCGGAATCAGTCAAACCCCATTGTGGTCGATGCTCGACGTCGCAAGGCTCTCCGGCCGCGAAGTATGCCAAGAACTTTATCGACGATATGCCCGTGGCAATTGGGTGACGAGTGATGCGCGGTATAGAAGAAATCAGAGACAGCTACATCAGCGAACTGATCGCCATCCAGCCCGAATTGGAGGATTGGTGGGATGACATGATCGCCGACGAAGGACAGGCCGTCTGGAAACGCTGGCCGACCGGGGTCGCGGGGCACCCACGGGTGCTGGCGATCTTCCGCAAGCATTACCTTGAGATTGTGGCCTGGAACAATGCGCAACGCCCCGAGGGCGATGAGCCCGAAGAGAAGTGGGGCATCGATAGCGGTGGCCGAAGTCGGGCTTTCGAGTGGCCGGTCGAAATCCTCATCATCAATGTCCGGCATTTTGCCCCGGAACTCCAACCCCTCATCGATGGCCTGTGCTTTGTGCCGATGGCCATGAACCCCGAAGACGAGGTTGAATAGTGGCCCTGATCATACGCTACAGTTCAGATCTCGGTATCAGACGCTTGCTCGCGCAGCCCCGTGATGTCGCCCCGCCGCAAGATATCCGCGTCGCTCGCAAGCGCGACGAGGCCAGCCCGACGCACAGGACCTTGTTCGCCGAGTATGAGGCGGAGTTGACGGACGCCTACGACATCGCCGCCGAGTGGTGGGCAGACATCATTTCCACCGAAGAGGAGCTCCAGGGCAGCCGCGAGAAGGCCCTCGAGAAAGCCTTCGATGACCGCGTCGCGGGTGCGGCGGCCAGTCCGCAGGTGGTCTGGGTGATACGCCGCTACTGGCTGAAATGCGTCACGATCAACGTCAGCGCGGGTGAAGAAACTGGCGTCGCGGCCGAAATCTTCCTGCTTCAATGGCTGATCGATGCAGGCAAGACCGAGTTGGTCAAGCTCGTCGCCTGTATGCCCTACTGGCCGATCGGCCAGAACGAAAAAGGCAATTGGTGCTGATCCATGATGTTCGCGGTCTGGATCGAGAATCGCACGCCGTTCGTCGCCGGCACCTTTGTCCAGGCAAATGCTGACGGTAACGAGGTTTTCCTGGCGGTTTTCTCGGCCAGCTTCGATATGCCAGGAGATGCCACGCGATTTCAGCCAGCGGTGCAACAACTGCCGGTGAGCTTCGGCGACGTGCCATTCGGCGACCCTGCCTGCTCGTCAACCCGCTATGAAGGCGAGATCGCCTGGACCAAGCCGGGGATCGACATTATCTTGAACGGCCAGGCATATGCGCCGCGCGAGGGGCGCGTCCAAGAGATGCAGGTCGGGTTGAAGGTGGCCAGCATCCGTAAGGTACTCAACGTGAGCGGCGATCGCCTCTATGATGCGGGCGGCTACAGCCAGCCACATCCCTTCGCAAGGATGCCGATCATCTACGAGCGCGCTTACGGCGGTACCGATGACACCGGCAGGACTGATCCGCGTAACCCGCTTGGCGTCGGCTTCCATCATGCGCGCTCCGCTGACAAGGCCGTGAAGACGCATGCACCCAACGTCACCTATGCGAGTGAGCCGTTCCGTAGCCCGTCTGATCGGCCAAGACCGGCCGGGTTCGGCGTGATCGGACGTGGCTGGCATCCAAGGCTGCCGCTAGCGGGCACTTACGATCAAGCCTGGATCGACAATCAGTGGCCTCTTGCGCCAAGGGATTTCGATCCGCGCCACAATCTCTGCGCGCCCGCCGATCAGCAGTTGCAGTATCTGAACGAAGGCGAGGAGGTCAGCGTCATCGGCATGACGCCAGAGGGCCGCTGGAACTTCCGGTTGCCGCGTGTCATGGCTCCGATCCGCCTTCTTTACGACGACCGTGCGGAGGATTGGGCTTTCCACATCGACACGGTTGTCATCGAGCCGGATTTGCGCCGCGTCACGCTGAAGTCGCGCTTATCCATCGTCACCAGGCGCAACACGCCCGCGCTCAGGGAGATCGTCTTCGGCCATGTGACGCCCGCCTTTCTCCTCGCGCGACGCAAGCGCAAGGCCTATCTCAGCCCGCGCGGCGACGACGGACTGATCGCCGCGAGGGCGACATGGCTGGGCTGAGGGCTCCGATCTACATAATGGGCGGTGGCGCCGTGACACCAGCCGGCCTCAATGCGCGCCAGACACTTGCCGCAATCCGGGCCAGTCTTTCAGCGTTCGAGCGGCGTACCCTAACCGACCCGTTCGGCGAAGATCAGACCGTTTCCCGCATCCCCTCGCACTATTCCCTTCGCCTCACCGAGAACGTGTGGCTCACTAGCATGGCTGCGCGCGCGGTCGGCGAGGCGCTCGAAAAAGGCGGTGTTTCTGCTGGAGCCAGCGCTCTGCTGTTGGTAACGCCGGAGGCGTTCCGGGACCATCTGGCTTTCTCGGAGATACCGGCCAGCAAGTTTCTTGCCGGCCTGCAAGACAACCTGGGCGAAAGGTTCCATCCCTCCTCGCGCGTCTTCGACGGGGGCGCCGCGGCCTGTATCGGGTTGCTGGATCGGGCGGCGGATCTCCTGGCAACGCCAGGAGTCGAGCAGGTTCTGCTGGGTGGCGTCGACAGCCTGGTGAACGACAAGGATATCGCCCGGCTCATGGCCGCCAACCGCCTGAAGGCCGAGGACAATGCGCAGGGTCTTGTGCCGGGCGAAGGTGCCGCCGTCGTCTGCCTGCGCCGCTCGCCCGGTCGCGGTTTGGCCGCCCAGTGCGCCATTCACGGGGTCGGCGCCGCGATGGAGGAAAACTCCGTGTTGTCGGAGAACAACAGCCAAGGCAGGGCGTTGGTGGCTGCCTGCCGTACCGCGATCGAAGACAAGGGGCCGACCGAGTCCGACATCAAGTTCATTGTTGGTAACGACAATGGCGAACGGTACAGCGCGTGGGAGACATTGATCGGGCGTGCACGCTTCTACCGAACGCGCCGCGAGACCTTTCCGATGGCCTATCCCGCAATGACGATCGGCGACATCGGCGCCGGTGCCGGTGCGCTGACCCTGCTCATTGCCGCCGACAGTTTCGCCAAGGCCTATGCTCCCGGCCGTGTCGCCATGTGCGAGGCCGCATCGGAAGCCGGCATGCGTGCCGCCGCGCTGGTGAGCCAGGTCGTCAGTGCGTGATTGAACCGCCTCGCGCCCTCGGGCGGTTCTCACATCCACGCCGGAATCGGGCGCGAACGCCGCCAGTTGACCATCGCAAGCTCCGCGTTAGCAAGCGCCTTCCTCATTGCATCCAGCTTCAGCCTCCGCATTGACTGAAATTTATCGAACCTCACCGGGCCTTTCCCATTGTCCCACCAGGCTTGGGCCCGCGAAGCGGAAGGCAGCGGCGTCACCTCTATAGTCTCGAACTCCGGCCCCAGCTTGGCTGGGTCCGTGACGAACACGTCGGTGTCGTTGAAGTCAATCTCGATCAAGTCGCGCAGGGCGAGCCCCGCTGCATAAGCGAGTTCAGGCGACTGCATCTTCTCGATCAGCCAGGGCATGATCGCCATGTCACCCAGCAGTCCGCTCGCCGCGACTGCCGCCTCCCGCGTTGCCGGGGTGGATACGAACTGTTGCCACCATGACCGCGCCGCGATCGACGGCGTGGTGAGCAGCCGAATGTCCATGACGGCTCCAGCAAACTCCGGATAGCCTTCCAACATCTTGTCTAGCACGGGTTGCGCCAGCCGAGCCTCGCCCAGCAGGCATGCCGCTACCGCCGCCTGCAGCCGTTCCTCCGCACCACGCGCTTCCATACATGCCGCAACCTCGACGATCACATCCCGACGCCGCCGCGCACCCGCGAGCTTCAGCGCCCTGCGCCGCACTTCGGCGTCGCGGTCAGTCAGCAGTTCCGCGAGCCTAGGCCCGGGATCGACTTCATGGTGGTACAGCGCGCCAACCCCCAATGCACGCTCCGTTGCGACCGTCGAATTCAGCCAACGCGCAACAAACGGCTTCAACCTGTCCGGCGAGCTGCGCGCAACCGCGCCGGACAGCGCCGACAACCCGGACTTCCCAAGCGGTCCCGCGCTCTCAAGGGCAAACCTGATGGCGGGCGCGGATTGCCATTCGAACGCCAAGGCCCCGAGTAAAAACAGTTCGGGCGGCTCCTGGTAGTCGGCAAAGCGTGCCGTCACGAGGTCCCACGCCGCCTGGCCGGCTGCGAACAGCCCGTCGAGATTGGCGTCGAGCCGCTGGTCGATGCGGCCTATATCGAAAGGCCCCATCAGGTGGCCATCGATCTCCCGCGCACGACGGTGCCACAGGAACGCGGCGTCCTCGACATGCTGCTCAATAATCGACGGGATCGTTGCAATCCGCTGCATGGAGTTCTCAATTAAGGTGAACAGCCGCACCCCGCACACGGTTCACGCCGCTTGCCTGGCTGCTCAGCTGACTGCCGCGTATCGAGATGCGACCATTCTTCTCCAGAATAATGGAGGCCAGGCCGCAACGCAGTTCGATGCGCTCCTTGGCATTCAGCGTCACTGTTTCGCCGTCGCGAACCACCTGCACTTGGTCACTCGGGTGTGCAGGATCCACAATACGTCCGACGACGAGCGGGCGGCTCGGGTCGCCACCTTCGAAGAGCAGCGCCACCTCCGCGCCGACCGCCGAGGAGTCGAGCCTCGCCAGGCTGCGGGCCCTGAGTGCCGTCTCGCCGGGATTGCCGACGAACACCACGAGCGGCGCGCCATCCTCGAAGCCGATCAGCAGCCCGATGACGACACCGTCGATGCGTTCGACCGATTCGTCGCGTCCAGTCATTTCAGTTGTTGAAGACATTGCTACCCTTGATCTTGACGTCGCCGTCAGCTTTGACCTGGACATCGCCGCTGCCTTGGATGCGGATATCCTTGCCTTTAATGGAAATCGTGCCATCCTTTTTCATGGTGATGGAGGCGTCGCCGCATATCAGCGTGATCTCGTCGCCGGCATCGATCATCAACTTCTTGCCGACCTTGATCGAACTGTCTTCGGCAACTTGAATACCGCTGCCCTTGCCGACCTTGAGTGCGTGGCCCCCGCCGATTTCGGTGCTGTCGTCGGCGGCAATGCTGGCGCTACGTGCCGCGCCGACGCTGAACGTTTGGGCGCTGCCAACGGTGATACTCTGGTCAGCTCCGACATTGATCGTTTGCGCCGCTCCCACGTTCCAGCTATCCGCGGTGCCGATGCTATGGCTCTGACTGAGCCCGACAGTGACCGACCGCGTCGCACCGATTGTATTCGTTTGCGGCCCGCCAACGCTTCGTGTCTCGGACGCCCCGACCGTATCAATGCGAGCCGCGCCAACAGTCACCGTCTGGACAATCCCCACCGTCTGCGAGTGGTTGGAGCCGATTGTCTCCGTCGAGTTCGAACCGATACCGATCGTCTCATTCGCCCCCACCGTCAGCGACCGGTTCTTGCCCACCGTCTCGGTGTCGTTCGAGCCGATATTGGTCGTCTGGTCGACGCCGACCTTGACCGTCTTGTTGTTGCCGACGTCCTCGTCGAGGTTGTGGCCGACGGAATGCTTGGCGTCGTGGTCAATGCGGTCGGACTGGTCGTGCTGGACGAGCTTCTTGCGATCATGCTTGATCAGAAGGTGGTGGTCTTTCTGCGCCTGGAAATTGACCAGTTCGGAGCCGGCCTTGTCCTCGAACATCAGCTCGTTGTAACCGCCGCCACCTTTCGAGGAGTTGGATTTCCACCCCGACTGCGTTGCGTTGCCCGGCAAGCCATAGGGCGGCATCTGCGAGGCGTTGTAGACTCTGCCGGTGATGATCGGCAGGTCAGGGTCGCCTTCGAGGAAGTCGACTATCACCTCCTGGCCGATGCGCGGTATCTGGATGAAACCCCAGCCGCTGCCGGCCCAGGTCTGCGAGACACGCACGAAGCAGGAACTGTTTTCATTCTTCTTGCCCAGGCGGTCCCAGTGGAACTGCACCTTCACCCGCGCGTATTTGTCGGTGAATATCTCCTCGCCCGAAGGGCCGACCACTGTCGCCGTTTGCGGCCCGCGCATGATCGGCCGCGCCGTGATCCGCGGCGGGCGATAGGGCAAGGCAGTCGGCGCGACACCCAGCACGATCTTGTAATTCTCGCTGTGAGCCTCGTTCTGGGTTCTGTAGCCCGGATCGAACAGCCGATATTCGGCGCTGACCACCAGATATTCCTGGTTCTGGTCGTCGCGCGGAAAGCTTTCCAGCTTGAAGGTGCAGCCGGAATGGAGGCCGCGCACGGTGCCGACGGCCGTGATGCGCTGGTGCACGGCCTGGAGTTCCTCGCGCCGGATGCCGGCCAGGGTGTCGCCGCGCCCGACATCGAGATGCGCCCCAGGCTGGCGATAATTCTCGCCGGAGGCTTCCTTGTGGCTGAACGGTTGGGCCGACTTCGCCATCAGGTCGGCACCAGGCTTCTTGAAATCATAGTCGGTGTGGGCATAGGCGCCGGGCCGCACCGAACTGCCCGGAATCCATTCCGTGATGTATTCGACGTCGCGCCGCGAGCCCTGTCCCTCGAAATTATAGGGTATCTTCTCGTAGCCCGGCGCCGGCTTCAGCTTGCTCATCGCGTCGCACAGCACCAGCGTGTGCTTGCCCTCGTCATGCTCGAAGAAATAGAAGATGCCTTCGTGCTCGAGCAGGCGCTGGACGAAATCGAGATCGCTCTCGTCGTACTGGACGCAGTATTCGCGCGAGGGGTACGACCCTTGCAGCCGCTTCTCGAATTTTGCCGTACCGTATTTCGAGAAAATCTTTTCGACGATCTCGACAGCGGTCATGTTCTGAAAGATCCGGCAATCTGTGGCATTGCCGAGGAACCAGAGCCACGGCCTGACGATCGCTTCGTAGTAGGCCAGCCGGTCTTCGATGCGGGTCAGGCGAAATTCGGACACCAGACCGCTGAACCACCGTTTCGGATCGGATTCACCTTCGACCGAAACCATGCCCCCCAGCATCTTCAGCGGATCGATATCGTGGCTCGGGCTGACGAACCCGACCGTATAGGCAAAGCAGCGGCTGATCTCGTCGCGGCCGACAAGATGCGTGAAGGTCAGCTCGGCGCCGACCGGTGTCTGCACAACAGTGGCACGTTCGTTCGGCATGGGTCGTGCCCCTCCTGGACGCGGCCGCCGGCGCGGTGGATTTGAAGTTCCCGCCATCTCATCAGGAACTTTTCAGGCCCGCCGCACCAGGCCATGTTGAGCCTACCACATGTTGTCGCGCCGACCAAAGAGGAGGCACGGCGGAAAAACCTTACCATGTCGACGCATCGCCTCGAAACGCTGCTGTCCTGTTGGATGTGCAAACTGCTAGAATGTGGAGTATCGGTCAGTGTTCGACGGCGATCCTGGATGTACATCAGTCTGCAAATCAACAATGTCGATGCCTTGCCTGCGGGCATCTCGACCGGCTACGCGGCGCGGGATCGCGGCTTCGAAATCGGACGCGATGCTTGCGACTGGACCTTGTCGGACCCCGACAAATTCATCTCGGGCCGGCATTGCGAGGTCCGCTACGAGGCAGGCGCGTTCTGGCTGCACGATGTCTCGCGCAACGGCACCTACATCAACGGGTCAAGTCAGCGCATGACCGGCCCGCATCGGTTGGGCAATGGCGACCGGATGCTGATCGGCCGTTATGTCATTTTCGTCTCGATCGATGAGGAGCGCGCCACGACCGGTCATCCCAGCCACGGTTCGACGCAGCGCGAAATGCCGGCCGCGGCAGGCCGGTCGCTGGAATTCGGAGATGGGCCGTTCTTCGATCCCGCGGAGCAACGGTCCGGGCAGCGGGTTGCGGCATTGACGTTCCCGTCGCCTTTGCCCTCGACCAGGGAAGATGTGCTTCGGGAAATCGCGATCGGAGCCGGCATCTCGCCGGAATTGCTGCAATCGCGCGACCCGCATGAAGTTGCCGCCGAAATCGGCGGGGTGCTGCGGACGGTGGTCGAGGAACTGACCTTGCTGCTGAAGGCGCGCGCGGCGGCAAAGATGCTGGCCAAGAGCACGCAACGAACGATGATCAGCGCCGCCGACAACAATCCCTTGAAGTTCGTTCCGGGAACCGACGAGATCCTCGAAATCATGTTCGCACGGCGCCGAGCCGGTTATCTCGATGCCAGGCGCAGCATCGAGGATGCATTCCGCGATCTCAAGACGCACGAATTCGCCACCTATGCCGCCATGCAGGCGGCGCTGTCGCGGCTGCTTGACGACCTGTCTCCGGAAGCGATCGGAAGAAAGCTTCCGCCGACATCATTCTCGTCGAAAAAGAGCCAGGCCTGGGACGCTTTTGTCGCGACCTGGCGAACCATGGAGGAATCCCACGAGAACGGCATGTTGGACATATTCCTGGCCTATTTCAGCGAAGCCTATGCCAAGGCCGACAAGCAGAAATAGGCGCTCCAGCGGAGCCGTGGCGTTGCAGCCGATGAAGATACTTCTTCGGTGCGCTGCATCCGGTTCCAATCGAGAATTTGCGGGATTACGATCGCATACGACAATTCGCCAAGCGGGTAAGGCTGATCGACCTGGGGGTCTGCGGCAAATGTCATCTTACGGCGGGATAGCAAGTTTTAGTCTGCCTTCCTCAAGACAGAGCCCTGACCTGCGGGGCCTGCCTTTGCTTTACCTGACCGCGAGAAGCTTTGCGCCTGTCCGCCAAGAGGGCGGACGTCAGGCGCGGACGGGCGATCGGCCATGAGCTCGAAAGACGATCCTTTCGGCCCGGCGGGCAAGACCGTCATTCGCGCCACGCCACGGCGTGAGCGAAAGCCGGCGCCCGTCTCTCAGGAGCCCGCTCGGGATGGCGGGCAACCGTCGCAGGTCAAGGACTCGACCGTGTTCGATCCCGGCGTCGGCCGACATACACCGCCGGGCTGGGCATCCGGGACGGTAATCTATCAGGGAACGCCTTCCGCGGCCGCTGCGGTGCCGGCGCCGGCCCTGCGGCAGGAGACCCTGCTCAATGTCACCGACGGTATCCGATATTCCGCGGCAAACCCGATCCTTGCCGCGGCCGCACCGTTGCTGATGCTGTTCGGCCAGCTCAGGCTTGTCCCCGTCGAGAGACAGGCGGAGCCGTTGGCCGAACATGTCGCTGAGGCGATTGATAAATTCGACAGGGCACTGGAGAAATCGGGCGTTGCCGAAGAGGATGCGCGGATTGCGAAATTTGTTCTCTGCGAAACCGCCGACGATCTCATCGGCAACCTGCCTTGGCCGCGCAAAGACGTCTGGGCGCAGCACAGCATGCTGTCGCAGTTCTTCCACGTCGAGCCCAACGGCACGGGCTTTTTCGAAGCGCTGAACAAAATCCTGGCCATTCCGGAGGCACATTACGACCTGCTCGAACTGATGCATGCCTGCCTGTCGCTGGGGTTCGAGGGGCAGTATAGAGGCCTGACACACGAGGACACCAATCTTGAACGCGTCCGGCGCGACGTCTACGAAACGCTTCGCTATTTCAAGCCTCGTGCGGACGCGGACATCTCGCCCCGCTGGCAAGGCCTGGCGGCGACGATGACGCAATCGTCGACACGCCTTCCGCTCTGGGTCGTCGCGGCAGCAGCGTCGGCGCTGCTGACAGCGGCGTTTTTCGCACTTCGTGTCTTCATCACCAATGAAGGCGACGCTACTGCCGGTGAATTGCTGGCACTCACCCCATCGACACCGATCGCCATCGAGCGGGCCAGCGTGGCGCCATTGGCGGAGCCGGTGAAAGTCGCTCCCCCTGCAGCCACAACCACGCAGATTGATCGCATCCGCTCGGCGCTGGCCAAGGAAGTCGAGGCCGGCGGGCTGACCGTGGGCACGAAGGGCGACTTCATCGTCGTGGAAATCAACAATCTCCTGCTGTTCCAGTCCGGCAGGGCCGATGCGAAACCGGAGTTCCAACCCATAGCCGCCGATATCGCTGCCGCCCTGGAACCCGAGCGCGGCCCGATCAGGATCGTCGGCCATACGGACAATGTGAAGCCGCGAAAATCGAGCCCGTTCAAGTCCAACTTCGATCTCTCCGTCGCCCGGGCGAAGGCCGTCGAAACGATGGTGGCGCCGAAGTTCAGCGATCCTTCGCGGCTGACCGTCGACGGCAAGGGCGAGGACGAGCCGATCGCCGACAATGCAACGCCGGAAGGCCGCGCCAAGAACCGCCGTGTCGATGTGATGATCGCCAAGGAGGAAACATTGTGAGCACGGCCGGTTGGAAGCGCCGATGACGCGTTGGCTGCTGCGGATCTTCAGCATGATCGCGCTGGCCAGTTTTTCGGCGGCAGTGTGGTTTGTCGGACCTTTGATCCGCTTCGCCGATAGCCGTCCTCTCGGACCTGTCTGGCTGCGCGCGGCAATCATCGCTGTGATCGTGGCGGCCTTGGCGCTCTTCTATGGATTGCGTTTCTGGCGGATGCGCAAGGCGCAAAAAGCGCTGGAGACGGCCGTTGCCCGCAATGACGACAGGGATGACGACTCGCAGGTGCTCGAGACGCGGATGAACGAGGCGATCGCCGCGCTCAAACGGTCGAGCGGCAAGCGCAATTTCCTCTATGAGGTCCCCTGGTACATCATCATCGGCCCGCCCGGCGCGGGCAAGACAACGGCACTGGTCAATTCGGGCCTGAATTTTCCGCTGGCGGGTTCCGGCGATGCCCAGCCAGTCGCCGGCGTTGGCGGAACCCGCGCTTGCGACTGGTGGTTCACCGATCAGGCCGTGCTGATCGACACCGCCGGACGCTACACGACGCAGGAGTCCAATGCCGGGAGCGACAGCAAGAGCTGGCTCGCCTTCCTGTCGCTGCTCAAGAAATACCGCACACGGCAACCGATAAACGGCGTCATCCTGGCGATCAGCCTTGCCGATCTCATCGGCCTCGACGATCAGCAGCTTGACGCTCACGTCGTCGAGATACGCAGTCGTCTGCGGGAAATCCACGAGACGCTGAAAATCCAGTTTCCGGTGTATCTGCTGTTCACCAAGGCCGATCTCGTCGTCGGGTTCATGGACTATTTCGGCGCTTTCGACGAGCCACGCCGCCGCAAGGTCTGGGGCGCGACATTCCAGACCAGCGATCGCATCAAGAACATGGCTGCCGAAGCGCCGGCCGAATTCGATGCACTGGCAAGGCGCCTGGTCGAGGAGATGCCCGACCGCCTTCAGGAAGAGGTCGATCCGGTCGCGCGCATGTCCGTCTTCGGCTTTCCGGCACAGTTCGGCGCGCTGAAGGGCCGAGTTGCCAGTTTTGTCGCCAGCCTGTTCGATCCGACCCGCAGCCAGGTCAATGCCAGCCTGCGTGGGCTCTATTTTTCGTCAGGCACGCAAGAGGGAACGCCGATCGATCAGGTGCTGGGTGCGATAGGCCGCAGCTTCGGCAGCAATTCCCGCGCCCATCTTTCCGGAAGCGGCAAAAGCTTCTTTTTGCATGATCTGCTGACCGGCGTCATTTTTGCCGAATCCGGATGGGTCTCCTACGACAAATCGGCGACAAGGCGGGCAGTGATCGCCAGATTTGCCGGGCTTAGCGCCAGTGCCTTGATCGCAGCAGCGGCTCTCGGCACCCTGGCCCTGAGCTTCACGGCCAACAGGTCGCTGATTGCCTCCACCACGCAGGCCATGGGCCAGTATCGCACGACGGCGGACGCGCTGCTCAAAAGCACCGAGGTCACCGATGTCGACCTCGAAAACGTCATCGGTCCGCTTGACCAGTTGCGCGACCTGCCGGCCGGGTTCGAAACCGGCGACATGCCGACACCGATCGAGGAGACGTTCGGCCTCAGCCAGCGGGAGCGACTGCTTTCGGCGTCCAAGACGGCTTACCGGCAAGCACTGGAACGCATGTTCCGATCGCGCCTGCTGATCCAGGCCGAGCGGACGATCCAGGCCAAAATGGCCGACCCCGCCGCGCTCTACGAGCCGTTGAAGATCTATCTGATGCTTGGCGGCAAGGCGCCGAAGGTCGACGACGCGTTGATCGTTTCCTGGATGAAGCAGGATTGGGAGCAGAACCGCTATCCAGGCGAAAACAACCGCGCAGGACGCGAGCAGCTCGAAAAGCATTTGCGCGCCATGCTTGCCCTGGACGACGCCTATGATCCGGTTTTCGAACTCAACCAGCCGCTCGTCGAAGCCGCTCAGCGCTCGCTCGGGCGCATGAGCCTTGCCGACCGCGCCTCCGCCTTGATCAAGTCTGCGGTATATTCGGCAGCGCTGGAGGATTTTTCCGTTTCTGTCAAAGGCGGACCGGAGGCGCAGCTCCTGTTCGAGCGTGTCGACGGCGGCGACCTGTCAGGCCTTCGTGTTCCCGGCCTCTATACCTATGCGGGCTTCAACACCTTCTATCTCGGTCAGCTCTCGCGCATTGCGCAGACGCTCGTCGACGACCAGTGGGTCCTTGGCGGTGGCGGCGAACAGGGCGGTATCGATCAGGAACTGCTCAAGCTCGGCCCCGAACTTCTCGATCGCTATGGCAAGGAATTTGCAGCGGCGTGGAACAGCGTTCTCGACGGGTTGAAGTTCAAGGCGATGTTGAAGGACAAGCCGCACTACATCGCGCTTTCCGCCGTCGCCTCGCCCACCTCGCCGATCGAACAGCTGTTTACGGCGATCGCCGACGAAACCGCCCTGACGCGGGAGGCCAAAGACTCAGGCACCGGGGTTGAGGCCGGCACGGTTCAAGGCCAGTCTCCGGACGCAGCAAAGATGGCCAAGGGTCTGGCTCGTATCGGCATACAAATCGCCACCGGAAAATCACAAAGCCGTGCCGGCACGGGATCGGCAGCAGCGCAAAACCAGAGCCCCGGGGCCAATATCGAAGCGCAGTTCAGGTCGTTCCAGGCCCTGGTGAGCGGCCCTGCCGGACGCCGCCCGATCGATGCCTTGACCCAGAATTTCCGTGACATCTACCAGAGCCTGAAACTGGCGACCGACGTGCCGTCGCAAACGGAACGCGTCAACGCCAATCTGCAGCTGCAGATAGCTACCCTTCGCGCCAATTCCTCGCGCCTGCCCAAGCCACTCGCCAGAATGGTCAATGCGACGGCGGACGAGTTTGAAGGCAACGTCACGGAGACTTCGGTGGCGAATTTGAACCAGATGCTCGACCAGGCGGTCACGGCACCTTGCGAAGCGGCGATCAACGGCCGTTATCCTTTCTCCGGCACCGGCGCCGACGACATGGCGATGGCGGATTTCGCCAAACTGTTCGCACCGGGTGGGCTGCTGGACCGGTTCTTCGCGCAAAATCTCGCTTCGCTGATCGACATGAGCGGCCAGGACTGGAGCTGGAAACAGGATGCGCGCTTCGGCCGCGACCTGTCGAAGTCGACGCTGAAAAACTTCCAGCTGGCGGCCGAAATCCGCAGCGCGTTCTTTCCCCAGGGCGGTTCGGCGCCTTCGGTCAGCATCACCTTCACGCCGTTCTCACTGCATGGTGATGCCGATGCGGCGGTGCTCGATGTCGACGGCCAGACCGTCCAGAGCAACCAGGCGGGCAGCGCGCCGAGCACCTTGACATGGCCGAGCGGTGCAGCTTCGGGATCCGCCAGCCTGAGCCTCACGCCAGAGATGCCAGGCCGCGAATCCAGCATCAAGTTCGAAGGGCCGTGGGCGCTGAAGCGGCTCATGGACAAGGCGACCATCACCGGCACCGACAACAATGTCCAAGCGCGCTTCGTGATCGGCGGACGCGACGTCACCTATACGATCCAGACTGGCTCCGGCCCCAACCCGTTCCTGCTTCCGGCACTTTCCGGATTCAGCTGTCCGAAGGCGTTTTGAGATGGGCTTCGAACTTTTCAACGCGGTGACACCCTGCAAGAGCCGCAGGCGCCCAGACCTTAATTTCGATACTTTAATGGCCGAGCCTGTGGCAGACTGGCGAGAGCGGGCGCCCGGGAGTGCGACGCAGAGGACGCGTGAGACGCGTTTGGTGGCAAGGTGAGCGATGTCGCCCTTCCCTTTGACAGTTTCGGCGTGAGCCACAAGGGCTGTGTCCGCGAGGTCAACGAAGACAACTATCTGCTCGAGCCACGAACCGGGCTTTGGGTGGTGGCCGACGGAATGGGCGGACATGATGCCGGAGAGGTCGCCTCGGCCAGCATTGTCGACCACCTGGCCACGATCGGCATCGCAAGCTCAGCTCCGGATCTGCGGGCGCGTTTCGAGGACAGGCTGAGCCGGGCCAATGCCGAGATCCGTGGCATATCGGAGTTGCGCGGCATCACCATCGGCTCCACCGTCGCCGCCCTGTTGGCGATGGACGGACGGTTTGCCTGCCTTTGGGCGGGTGACAGCCGGGTCTATCTGATCCGCAACGCCACGATCTCGCAGATTTCGAAGGACCACACCGAAGTGCAGGAACTGCTGGATCGAGGCATGATCAGCGCGGCCGAGGCTCTGACCTGGCCACGCCGCAATGTCATCACGCATGCGGTCGGCGTGAGCGACGACTTCGTCATCGACTTCCAGCAGGGCGAACTGATACCGGGGGACATTTTCGTACTGGCCACCGACGGGCTGACGGCACATGTCACCGACGCGGAGATCGAGGCCGCAGTGGTGTCGGCGACGCCTCAGGCGGCCTGTGAAAACCTGCTGGAAACGGTTCTGGCGCGCGGCGGAACGGACAATGTCACCATTGTGCTGGTAAAGATCGGAAACGGGCGCAATGGACAATCGCTCCACCCTGATCTGTCCAGAGCGGAGGGCTGAGGCTGATGAGCGCCGACGACAAGACGCGAATATCGCCGCAGGTCGCCAACACCGCGGTCGGCACGCAGCTCAGCGGCATCTACGAACTTGACGAACGGATCGCGTTCGGCGGCATGGGAGAGGTCTATCGCGGCCACAACATCCAGACCGGAGACCACGTCGCCATCAAGATCGTGCTGCCCGAGTTTGCCCGTGATCAGACGATCCTGTCCTTGTTCCGCAAGGAGGCCTCGATCCTCAACCATTTGTCGCATGACGCGGTCGTGCGATACCACGTCTTCACCATCGATCCCGGGATCGGCCGTCCCTACCTCGCCATGGAATTCGTCGACGGCGAGTCGCTGTTCGACATCATGCGACGTGGCCCGATGCCGACGGAAGAGGTGCGCAAGCTCTGTCATCGCCTCGCATCCGGCCTGGCCGCCGTGCATCAGGCGGGAGCAATCCATCGCGACCTCTCGCCCGATAACATCATCCTGCCGGGGGGGCGGGTCGACCGCGCAAAGATCATCGATTTCGGCATCGCTCGATCGGCGACCGTGGGCGGCGAGACGTTGATCGGCGGAAAGTTCGCGGGAAAGTACAACTACGTTTCACCCGAACAGCTCGGGCTGTACAGCGGCGACGTCAGCGAGCAGTCCGACATCTACAGCCTTGGGCTGGTGCTGGCCGCCGCCCTGCGCGGCAAGCCGATCGACATGAGCGGATCACAGTACGAGATCATCGAAAAGCGCCGGACCGTGCCTGATCTCTCCGACATCGACGACGATTTTCGTGGCATTGTCGAAGCCATGCTGCAGCCGGATCCGCAAGACCGGCCGGTCAGCATGGCTGACATCGCCAGGATGACGCGCGGCGAAGACGAAGCGACAACACCGCCGCCATCCAGGACACCCCGCGACCGGCCGGCTTTGCCAGCGGCCGGGCAAACGCTTGTTCCTGATCCCGGGTCGCGGCCCCAGCCCTCCAATGTCGCGGGCCACAGCGCGCCGACGGCAACGGGTCCGGGCGAGCAGGGCTTCGTTCCGCATGTCCGGCCCGCGCATTTGTCCAGACCGTTGCCTTCGCCGGTCGTCGGCCCTCCGCACGCGCTCGCCACGGATGTACGTGGAAAATCCACGAAGACGCGAACCATCGCGATTGCTGCCCTGGCGACGCTGGCTGTCGCATCAGGCGCGGGCCTGTATCTGAGCGGCTTCATGACGCCTGCGACCCCGACTGCCGGCAAGACATCGCTTTCGCCCGAACCATCGAAGCCTGTAGCAGCGGAGACGTCAAAGCCGACCCCCACGGACAAGGTCGCGAGCGCCCCCGAGCCGGCAACGACAGTTCCGCCCGCGCAGCCGGAAGCCGGCGTGCCGCCGGCTGAAAAACAGCCCGATGCCGTGGCGAGCCAACAGCCGCTGCCGGCCAAGCCCGCCGATATCCCCTCGCAGGCTGAGCCCCCCCCGAAGCCGCCGGCAACGGCAGCGCAATCGCAAACAGAGGCCAGCGCGCCGCAAGCTGGAAGCCAGACAGATGCCAAGGCCGTGAAGACGGCGGAGCCGGCAAAGCCCATTGCTCCCCCGCAAGCCACGGAACCACCAAAGCCATTGGCAACGGAAGTGCAGCAGCCGTCCGCAAAGACATCGCCGACACCCCAGCCGGATACGATGGCCAGCAACAATCAAACGGCAACTCCGGCGCATGAGACGACAGCTCCGCCCGCGACAGCCGAGAAGGTGGCAACGCCGCCACCGGCCGAGCCGAAGGTTGTGGAGACCCCAAAGCCCGAGCCTCGGATCAGCCAGCCGGAAGCGCCCAAGCCGGCAATGCCGGCACCCAAACCTACTTCAGGCCCGACGGATGTCGCGAAAACCGAGAACCAAGCGGCGCCGGCCAGCCAGCCGGACCAACCAGTCGTCGCTTTGAACGTGCCCAAACCGGCGGTCCCCCCGGTCGTCGATGACAGCGCGCAACGTGTCTCCTGGGTTCGCGACTTCGGCGGCGGCGACTGTTTCTATGCGACCATGACGTCGTCGACCGACAAGGCCGCCGCGATCGAAGGCTTTGGCACCGCGGTGCAGCCATTCGAACGGATGCTCGGCGATTTCCAGGCAAAATTCCATGTCGAGCCGGACATCAGCGTCCGCCTCATCGAGCCAAGCCAGTGCGAAGTCACCAACTTTCTGCGCTTTCTCGGGCAGACCGCAGCCGACAAGCCGCAGCTTGTTCTCGACCGGACATCGGTGCCTGATGGTACGCCGATCAGCGGCACGCTCGTGACGCGCGGCGGGCTTATTTCCAGCGTCCTGCTGATCGATCACAAAGGCATGGTATTCAATCTCGACGACCGCATCATCGCACATTCCGCCAAGGCTACCTTCAACATCCCGATTGGCCTTGGCGCCGCCGACAAGGCCGCCGGGAAGGCCGTGCCGCAGATCATAATGGTGATCACCGGCCCGCAGGATATCCAGGCGGCAGCCTTCTCGACGCCGACGCCAGCCTCGGTGCTGCTGCCCAAAATTCTCGAAGAGATCGAAACCGACGGATCGCAATTTTCAGCCACCGCCAAGTATTTCCGGCTCGGCGGATAGCATGGGCGCCCGATGGAACGCTGCCGCGCGTGTTTGCCCAACTCGTCCGCTGACCTGCCCAGAGAGCAGCGTGATCCGGCTCGAGCGCTGCTTGCCCTGACGGACCGCATGAAGCTTGCGGTCATGGCAGGGGCAGCACTGCTGGCCGTGCTGTTGTCCAGCGAAGCGCGCGCCGAATTCACGGTCTGCAACCAGACACTCGACGTCGTCAATCTGGCGGTCGGCCAGAAGGTCGACAATGCGGACCAGACCGACGGATGGTGGACCATCGGCGCAAATCAATGCGTGAACGTCATCCGCGAAGAACTGACGAACCGCTACATCTACATCTATGCGACTGATGTGTTTGGCCATGCGATCCTGACCGGGTCGACCGAGATGTGCATCGAGCGGCGGCGTTTCTCGATCCGCGGCATCGACGAGTGCTGGCAGCGCGGCCATATCGCGGCGCAATTTCTCGAAGTCGATACGCTTGAACAGGTGCGGTGGACCTTCTTCCTGACCGGAAGCAATCCGTGACGCACAGTATCGACACCAGCTTCAGGGAGAAAAAACAGGCGCGCGCTGCGCTGCGCAGGCGTACGCTCTGGCGTCGGCGCATTGCCGGGTTCGCCGTAATTGTCCTGCTTTCCATCGCCGCCGGTTTCTACTTCACTGCGGACTATTGGTCGTTCGGCGACGAAGACGAGGAGCTGCACGCAGTCGAAGGTGCGGACGATGTGCCGGCCGATGCATCCGTCTATGTGCCGGCCATCATCGACCTGGCGGGAGATCCGATGTGGATTACGCTAGCGCCCGATGCCGACACGGCAAGCAAGGGTCATACGGTAGCGCGCCCGGTCGAGCTCGACAGTTCCGGCGCCTCGCCGCAGATCGAGATCCTCTCCGATGTGATGCTGAGTGCCAGCGAAAAATTCATGACGACGATCCCGTCGACGCAGGAGGACTTCGCATTCTTCCAGGCACAGCGGCGGACCGCTCCGACACCTCCGGCCGCCGCACCCACTGAGCAGGCCGCTCCGCCTGCCCCGGCGGTGGCGCCTGACGACCAGCAGGGCGACCTGAATAACGAGCTGGCGGCACCCGATGCGAGCGGAGCCCCGGTCGGTTCGGCGCCCAAGCCGGATGCCGACGACCCGGAGGCCGGCTGGGGAGAGACCATCGATCAGGGCGAGGCAGCGCTGCCCGCCTTCAAGAAGACCCAGATCGAGAACAATACGACCGTCGCAACCGTGACCAGCGAGTACCAGCGCTTCGAGGCGACCGAAGACACGTTCGTGAAGATCCTCAACGACCGCAGCCTGGACAGCGTGGCACTCGATGCACATTTCTCCGCCGACGATGCCAAGCTGGCCGGCGAAGCCCTGAAGGCGCTCTTCAACCGGGACGGTCTGGAACCGGGTTATGTCGTTGCCATGCGCGGCTTCCGGCCGAACCGCGAGACGACGACGATGTCGCTGATGCAGGTGTCGATCTACGCCAAGAATGTCTTTGTCGGCACGCTGACGCGCAACGCCGCGGGCGCCTTCGTGTCGGGTGTGGACCCCTGGGTCCGCGAGGACCTGTTCAACTATTCCGGTGCCGATCAAGGCGGGCCCAAGCGGCAATACCGCCTGCTCGACGCGATCTATTCGACGGCTGCGCGCAACAAGGTTCCAACCGGCGTCATCGGCGAGGCGATCATGTACCTGTCGCGAGGGCAGGACCTCGACGCCTTCGCCAGCGAGGACCAGCGCCTGGTGCTGATCTACTCGCAGACGCCGCGCGGCAAGGAAGAGACGTCCGGGCGGGTCCTTTATGTCGGCGTTCAGGGCGGTGAGAAGACCATCGACTGTTTCGTCTTCCAGCAGAGCGACGGCCAGTTCGCCTGTGTCACCGGCAATGACGAGGTGCGCTCGCTGACTGTCGCCAACGGCATGGTGACGCCGGTGAACGGGGTCATGACCTCGACCTTCGGCCCGCGCAAGCACCCGATCCTCGGCGTCGTTCGCATCCACAAGGGTGTCGATTGGGCAGCCCCTGTCGGCACACCGATCATGGCGGCCTTCGACGGCGAAATCAGCTTCCAGGGCGATGGCGGCAGCTATGGCAATCTGGTGAAGATTTCGCATGCGAATGGGCGCGAGACGCGCTACGCGCATATGCAAAAATTCGCCATTGCGAGCGGCGTCGGCACCAAGGTGAAGGCCGGGGACGTCATCGGCTATATCGGCACCACCGGGCTGTCGACCGGCCCGCATTTGCATTTCGAGCTCTACCAGAACGGCGAGGCGATCGATCCGCTGGGGACGGTCACCACGGTCGCCACCTATGATACTGGCAATTCCGGCAATTCCGGCAATTCCGGCGATGTCGCCGTCGAGACGCTGACCGAGCGTATCGTTCATGTCGAAAGCGGCGGCAGCGCCCGCGCCAAGAATCCGAATTCCTCGGCGACTGGCGCCGGCCAGTTCATAACCAAGACGTGGATCCGGATGATGAACACCTATCGCCCGGACCTTGCACGCACGTTGTCGACCGCCGACCTCTTGGCCCTGCGCTACGACGCCACCATCTCGCGCGAGATGGTGCGCAATCTGGCGCGCGAAGGCGAGGCCTATCTACGGGCGCGTGGTCACCAGATCACAGCCGGCCGGCTCTATCTCTGTCATTTCCTGGGCATGGAAGGCGCACATCAGGTGCTGTCGGCGCCCGGTTCGGCGCAACTGAGCGCCGTGCTGGGGTCGGCCGTCATCCAGGCCAACCCGTTTCTCACCGGCAAGACAGCCAGCTATGTGGTGGACTGGGCCGAAAGGAAGATGGGCCAGAAGCTGAGCCGCGTGGCCACCGACGCCACCCCGCCGGCTGCGACGACTGAGATCCGCCAGACATCGCCGGAGTTTGAAAAATACAAGCAGGCCGTCACCGCCCTCATCAGCTCGATTCAGACTGCGCTTTGAGCCGGCATTCCACGGCATCAGTCGCTCAGACTATTTGAGTCACTATTTTCCGACCTTAGTGAACCAAAACCGCGGTCAGGACCACACAAGTCCAGGAGCCATTTTTTGGCACAGGCGACCCAGTCGCCGACGAAATTTAGCACCCTGGTGGGTAGAGGGCTGGTCCATGAAAACGATCACAGTCTTTCTGAGCGGAATTATCCTGGCTTTCCTTGCCGCCTTCGGCGCCGAGGCCGCCGCGCCTGACGCCAAACGCGTCGCGCTGGTGATCGGCAACAGCAACTATGTCCATGCTGTTACCTTGCCCAACCCCGCCAACGATGCCCGCCTCATCGCATCGACGCTGCGCAATGCCGGCTTCGAGGTGATCGAAGGGGTCGATCAGGACAATGCCGGCATGCACGGCCTCATCAGCCGGTTCACCGAGCAAGCCTACGACGCCGACCTCGCGGTCATTTTCTATGCCGGTCACGGCATGCAGGTCGACGGCAAGAACTACCTGATACCGGTCGACGCCGATTTGACGTCGCCGGCCTATCTCAAGACCCGCACCATTCAGATCGACGACTTCATGGCCGCGCTGCCGCCCGACCCGGCGATTGGCGTCATCATCCTCGATGCCTGCCGCGACAATCCGCTGGCAAGAACGCTGGCGGCCTCGCTGCCGAAAAGCCGTTCCACCTCGCTGGGCACCGGCCTGGCGCCGGTCGAAGCGAGGTCGGACGGCGTCGGCACCGGCGGCCTGCTGATTGCCTATGCGACGGATCCTGGCGCCATCGCCTTCGACGGCGACGGGGCCGACAGTCCTTACTCCACTGCGCTGGCCAAGCATCTGACCGAACCCGGCGTCGAAATCCAGAGCGCGCTGACGCGCGTGCGCGGCGAAGTGACCGAAACCACGCAAGGCCGCCAGCGGCCGTGGCATAACGCATCGTTGGGACGCGAGGTTTTCCTGGGAAAACCCGTCGCGGCGGGGGCGGTTGCAAATCCCGTGGCCGACGCATCGAACGCAGCCGCGACATCTGCTCCTGTCGCCAGTGACTCTCCTTCCTGGGAAGTCGAGCAACGTCTTTGGGATGAGGCTTCGAAGCACAATTCTGGTCCGTTCTACCAGGCCTATCTCGACCAGTTTCCGAACGGTCGCTTCGCCACCGTGGCGCGGCTGAACATCGACGAACTGAACGGCCCGACAGCTCAAAACCGGCAGGTCGCGGCACTCGATACGAACCAGGCGAACGCCGGTTCCGGCTCCGCCGAGCGGACCTCTGGCAGCGTTCCGGACGAAGTGAAGCAGACGCCGGGCACCGAATTGTCCGAAAGTGCGATCGGCCTCGACCGTCAGGGCCGCATCGACCTGCAATTGCGGCTCGAAGCGTTGGGCAACGAGATTGGGCGCATCGACGGAACCCTGAGCTCTCAGACCCGTGAGGCGATCGGCATCTGGCAAGCCGACAACGGACTGCCGCAGACCACCTTCCTGACGCGCGAGCAACTGGCGTTCCTCGTGATCCAGTCAGATCCGATGATGGCAGCCGTGCGTGCCAGATACGCCGCCGATCAAGCCCGTACGGCGCAACCGAACAAGCCCGTTGTGCAGAAGGCCCGCACGATGAGGCCGATGGCACAGAAACCCCACAAGCAGCAGCAGGCCATTTCGAAGTGGCGCAACCGCCAAACCATGGTGCGGCTGGATGATGCTCCGCGCCGGCGCAACAACGACTTCCTGACAAGGGCACTGATCTTCGGAGCCGGTGTCGCGATAGGGGGCGTGCTCAAACACTGACACCCAGAGCAATTCCCAAGGGAAAAGCGCCACGCGCTTTCCCGGGAAAAACCGCTTCCACTTTTCCTGGAATTGCTCTGGCGCGCTACTGCGTCTTGATCCGCATTTCCACGCGGCGGTTGAGCGGATCGTAGGGGTTGGGGCTACGCGGATTCTTTTCGCCCATGCCGATCGCGTTGATGCGGGTGGGATCCACACCGCTGGCCGTCAGGAAGGCTGCCACCGATTTCGCACGTCGTTGCGACAGGCCTTCGTTGTAGTGCACCGTGCCGGTGGCGTCGGTGTAGCCTTCGACGACGAAGCTGAACGTGCTCAGCCGGCTGTCCTTCAGCGCCTTGGCGAACTCGTCGAGTTCAGCGCGCGCGGTGGTGTCGAGTGTGGCCGAATCCAAGCCGAAATTGATCAGCATATCGAGGCTGGATTTTCCTTGCGGCGCGTCCTTTGCCTTGGTCTTGCTCTTGCACTCCTCCTCGGTGCCGACGCAGATTCCCCGCGACTTGCCGAGATCGGCCGCGCCGGTAAAAAACTTCACGATGTCTTCTGATTTCTGAACGGGATCGGCGGAAGCGTGGGTCGAGAAAAACACGACCGCCAACACAAAGGCTGACTTGCCCCACTGCATAGCGGTTACTCCTGTTTGAGCATCCGATTTGGACGATGGTGATGATACCAAAGTTCATGGCAATTGTCTGTCGATAAGCGCTGAGTGCATTATAGTGCCGATGGGGTGTTGCAGCAGCACAAGGTTCAGACTTGACCCGCGCCGCGCCTGAGGCTTGAGTGGCCAAGGCTTCTCGATGAAAGCGTGGCGGTCATGGCCAATGGGCTCCGATTCAAGACGGCACGAGATCTTTTCACGGCTTGTCCGGCCATTGCCCGGGACATGAGAACCCTTCCAACCGACCAAAACTCGATCGCGTTTTGCCGCGAGCTGCTCGCCGGGCGCGTTCCTGAGGAAGCGATCACATTCTGTGCCTACCTGCTTGCCGAGCGGGCCGCGGTCTGGTGGGCGCATGAATGCCTGAGCCATCTGACCGAGCTGTTCGATGGGACTGATCAGGAATTGCTGGCGCGTGTTGGCGACTGGGTGGGTGAACCGGACAATCCCCGCCATCAGGCAGCCGTCAGCACAGCGGCAGTGACACCCCCTGCGACGCCGGTCGGCTGGATTGCGCTGGCTGCCGGATGGCGTGACAATGGTTCGGCCATGTCCGCGACGATAACACCGGCATTGCAGCCATTACCCGCCGCCCACGCCGTCAATGCCGGGATACTGGCCGGACTGGCCCGTGTCGCTCTCGCCGACCGGTTTGCCGTTCTTTCGGCATTTGTCGAAATGGGCATCCAGATGGCCGAGATCGAGGCGCGCCAATCGGCGGATGCCTATTAGAGCAGTTCACCATTTCACGGAAACGGTGAACTGCTTTAATTCTTTGTGTTGACGCAATTCCCAAGGGAAAGCGCTACACACTTTTCCTGGAATTGCTCTTGAGCCGCCTACTTGCAGCCGCCTTGCGCCCATTTGGCCAGCGCCACCTTGAAGCGTGTCCCCAGCGGATGTTGCAGGCGCAAGACAGAGACGTCATTTGCGGCGAAATTCTTCGCCTGATCGCACAGCCGGGCCTCGTTCCATTCATGGCAGCCGTCGCAGTGCTTGCCTTCCCAGACCGACTTGTCCAACCCCTCCACCGGGCTGAACAGGGGCTTGCTTTTGATCAGTTCGGCGATGCTCTTGCCGTCGATTGCCGCATCGCCGAAGTCGACCGGATGGTTGAAAAGGATCGGAGCATCCGACGCCAGCTTGGGGATTTTCTGGCGCAGCACGTCGAGCGCAAGCTGATCGTTGCTTTGGCCTGATACAGCGGCTGCACCGGTGTTGCGCGCTTCGGAGCCGCCTTCGGCCTGAGGTGTGCTCGCCTCGCCGACGATCAATGGCGCATTGAGATCGACCTTATGCAGAACGACCTCCGTCGTCAGCGAAACGTTGAGCCAGGGGCGCTGCTTGCCGGCGGTTGCCTTGAAGACGTCACCGGTCACTCGGTTCATCGCCTCGGTGATGGAGACGTTGGATGCGCCGATGTGCTGAAGCAGTGCCGCGGTGAACGGCGAATGTTCGCCCGACCCGTCATAGGCGAGTTGATTGGGACTGGCGGCGAAAGCGACGAGTGTGCCGGCGCCGCCATTCTCGATCTGGATCTCGGCCAGGCCGCTCATCGCGCCCTTGACGCCAGCGTTCTTGGCCAGCACTTCAGCGAGGGGATTGTCGCGGCAAGCGTCGAGAAACACCAGCCTGATGCTGGTCTCCCGCGACATCTGGCGCAAAACGAAATCAACCGACACGGCCTCGAAGTCGAGGGAGGTTTCGTCCTCCAGCGCGGCGTCTACCGGAAGCAGGTAGTTCTTGCCCGAAACCTGCAGGCCGTGGCCGGCATAGAAGAACAGCGCGATATCGGCACCGCGCACCTGTTTTGCGAACTGGGCGATCGTTGCCTGAGTCTGCGATTTGGTCTGGTCGAAGCCGGAAACCACCTCGAAGTCGAGATTCTTCAGGCGTTCAGCCATCGCCTCAGCGTCGCGCACCGGATTGGCGAGGGGTGCCGCGTGCTGATACTGGGCGTTGCCGAGGACCAGGGCGACGCGGCGCTCCGCACTGGCGGCAGTCACAGTCAGCATCAAGCCGAGCACCGCGAGACCGGCAGCGCGAAAGAGGCTTCCGCAACGGGCGATCAGATCGGACCTCACCGCACCCTCAGAGCTTGGTCGCGGAAAACTCGATCCGCCGATTGAGCGCCTTGTTCTTGGGCGTGTCGTTGGCGGCAACCGGCCGCTCCTCGCCATACCCGGTCGCCGTTATCTGCGTGCGCGGAATCCCTGCGGCAACAATGGCATCGGCGACCGCCTGGGCTCGCCGTTCAGACAATTGCTTGTTCGCCTCCGGCGAACCGTCGGAATCGGTATAACCGGCGACCTCGACCTTCAGGCTCGGGCATTTGCCGACGACACCTTCGACCTCTTCCAGCAGCGGCCGGCTCTTGGCGTCGAGCCGCGCGCTGGCGGGCCGGAAGTAGATGGCGCCGGTGCGCGAGAGCACGGCAAACCTGTTCAGGCACTCCTCGTCGCTGAAGTTCGCCTTGGCGGCATCGGTGGCAACTGGGCCAACCTCGGTCGAACTCGCCGCGGCGGTCGGGGCGGCGGCCGGCTTGCTGCCGTCGGCGGTGAAGACGAAATCGAACGATACCGACGCGGTAGGCACGATGTTGGTGACGTTGGCGGCCTGCTGCAGCTTGTCGATGTTCGGCAACAGGCCGAAATCCTCGACATGGACAGCGACCGGAGCCTCGGAGGCGACCGACACCATGCTGTCGCTGATCATGGTGACGACGACGCTGGCCTCGAGGTCCTTGTCGACGCCGTGCAGATTGAGGCGGAATGGCAGCGTTGTCTTCACCCGGCGCTTTGTCGCCAGATCGGCGAATGCGGCGGGATCCACCTTCGCCGTCAGCTCGGCCGTCGGAAACTTGAATGTCTCGAAGAACAGGAAGCGCATGCGGACGTTGCGCAGGTCGACGCCGGTATCGACGGAATTGAGGTCGAACGTGACCTTGGCATCACCCGCGGCGCTCAGCGTGCCAGTGATGTTCCTGATCTTGTTGGTCTCGACGATCGTGTTCTTCTTGACCGACTGGTAGGTGATCACCGAAGCGGCGGGATCGAGCGTCCAGTTCGGCGCGGCGCTCGCGGCTTGCGGTCCGAGCAACAAAAGGCCGGACAGCGCGACGATCAGGCCAAGAGCTCTTACTGGAAGGTCTTTCGACGCTGTCTTCAACCAGAATGCGACGACTTCGTACATGGAACGCCCCTGCCCAGGACTACCGTATCGATACGACACCACAAGCTCCCCAGATTACGGCATCAAGGTCTGTTGAAGAACTCACAATCCACCGAGACAGAGCAGGAACAAGATTGAAAATCCGTCTTGGCAGCAGGCACCTTCCTCATCCGAATGTGTAAACTACCTCAGAGCCGAACCATCCGCAATGAGTGTCGAACCGCTCCGGGCGACCGTCGTGTCATCGCCGTCCTTCTGGTGGATCCGGGAGACCCTGTCCTAGCCGGAGCCATCGACCAAGCCGCTACGGACGAGGACGATGGATTTGTGTTCGACGGGCACGCGTGCGTCGACCAGACCGCCGCGTGCAGACCATGACAAGACAGCCTTGCCGGCAGGACATACGTCGCGATCGTCTCTGGACTGAGTGAAGGCCAGGTGTGCGCAGCTAGGGTCTTTCTTCGTTGCAGAATCAATGGTGTTGGCAATCCGGGAGAGTGTGCCATCATGATTGATTTCATTGGCTTTATCGTGGGCCAATTTCAATCGAGCGCTTTGGTCATGTAAACCCGGCGCAGCCCCTTTTCCTCGCCTCGGTGCGTCTCGACATAACCAATGCGAGAATAAAGTTCGATGTTTTGCGTCATCTTTTCGTGCGTGTAGAGCCGGATCGATTTGTAGCCGGCATCCCGAGCCGACCGCTCGGCGAACATCAACATCTTGCGGCCCAAGCCTGACCCCTTCGCGGCGGGAACGACGGCAATGTTGTCCAGGAGCATGGCGTTCACTTCGGGGATCAGCACGAGGACGCCTTTGACGATCCCGTCACTTTGCAGCACGTGGACCCGCCGATCGCCAATGAGTGCGGCGTAGTCGTCGAGCATTGGCCCCGGCTTTTGGCCAATGATGGGAATATAGTGAGAGTAGGCGGCCTCGACGATCGCCTCAACAAAAGGCAGGTCTTCCTCGACAGCGATGCGGAGCCCGTCGGTCACGTCACAGTCCTCATCGTGAATAGGTCAGGGGAATGCGAAGCGGCTCGGTATGGGGAGCAGTCAAGTTTCCGCTGAAGGTCAACAAACTTTTGTCCCGACTCTGCGCTATTCAGCTGCCATGGCCGCACGTTTCTCGGAACGCCGGCGAGAAATTTCATAACAGATGGCACAAACCAGCGTCACGCTGATCAGGATCAGCGCCAGTGCGTTGATGGTCGGCGTGATGCCGCTGCGCACCTTGGAAAACACGTAGACGGTCAGCGTGTCGTAAGTTCCGCGCGTGAACAGCGTCGTGTTGAAATTCTCGATCGACTGAAAGAACGCGATCGCCGCACCCGCGCCGATCGCCGGGTAGAGATGCGGTAGCAAGATGCGCCGCAGCACCTGCGCGTGGCTTGCCCCGAGGTCGAGCGCCGCCTCCTCCAGTTGCCGGTCGAAACTCTGCAGCCGGGCCAGCACCAGAAGCATGACAAAGGCGGCGATATAGGAAACCTGGCCGAGTACCGACAAATGCAGTCCTGCCGGAACCGAGAATTTATTCCAGAACAGCAAGGTCGAGATGCCGATCACGGCGCCGGGCGTCAGCACCGGCGCGACCATGAGGCCATAGAGTACCGAGCGTGCCGCGCCCGATAGGCTGTTGATGAGGATGGCGGCAGCGGTTCCGATGGGAATGGACAATCCGACGACGGCGAGCGCCACGAACAGCGTGTTGCGGAACGCGCCCCACAGGCGCCCGTCGTTCCACAAGTCGACGAACCAGCGGTCGGTGAAGCCGACCCACGGATAGACCGACGGGAAGCGGGAATCGTTGAAGGCGGCACCGCCCATCACGATCAGCGGCAGCAGCATATAAAGCAGGAACACCACCATGTAGGCGTGGAACAGCCAATCCGACCGGCGCGCTTGGCTCATGACGGTCTCATTTCGCGATGTCCGACAGCTTGACGCGGAACAGCCGCATCACCACCGAGACGAAGATCGTGCACAGCAGCAGCAGCATGAAGGCATAGGCCGAGCCGGTGTTCCAGTCCTGCGATTCGAACATCCATTGCTGGATGATCTCCGTGAACCACCGCGACGACGTGGACGCCAGCAGCGTCGGCACCAGGATCGAACCGGCCGACAGCATGAACACCATCACCGATCCCGATGCGATGCCGGGCTTGGCGTGCGGCAGGATCACCCGCCAATGCGTTCGCCACCACGGCGATCCCAGATCCTCTGCTGCCTCGATCTGGTTGGTGTCGAGCGACTGGATGGCGTTGTAGAGCGGAAACAGCATGAACAGCACGTAGGTATACACCAGCCCGATGATGACGCCGCGAAAGCCTGTAAGCCAGCGGATCGGCTGGTCGATGACACCTATGCCGAGCAGCAGAATATTGAGCGGCCCCTTGAGCGCCAGGATGATGAACCAGGCAAACGACCGGAGCACCTCGCTGACCCACAACGGAACGAGGATCAGCAGGAACAGCGTCGGCAGCAGATTGCTGCGCGCTACCTTGGACAGATAGTAGGCGAGCGGGTAGGCGATCACGAAGCAGAGGAGAGTGACGATCGCACTGTAGACGATCGTCCAGACGAACACCTGGATGTGGATCGGGCTGTGAAAAAAGGTCAGGTAGTTGTCGAAGCTGTAGAAATCCTTCGGCCCGCCAACTTCGGAAATCGGCAAATAGGGGCGAAACGAATTCTCGAACAGGTACAGATCCGGCAGCACCACCAGCGCCAGCAGCCAGAAGGCCGTCAACGCCGCGAACAGGCCCGAAAGCACTGGTCCGTAGCGGCGCAAGAGATCGGTCATGGGGCGCTCGCGGCCGGCGTCTCGTCGGCGAGAATGACGGCTCGCTCGGCGTCGAAGACCATGTGAAGCTTCTCGCCCGGCGACGGCACCGAGCCCCGGCCGTCGTTGCGGGCTTCGGCCACGAGAATGCCGCCATGCGCGTCGCGGGCCTGGATGCTGATGAAATTGCCCTCGAAGGCGACGTCGGCGATCTCGACGGCAATCGCGTTCTCGCCATTGACCGGCTTGGGTACGAGCCTGGCGTGCTCGGGCCTGACATAGAGCTTGGGATTGAGGGCAGTTCCGGCATCCGGCCCGACGGTCGCCTTGAACGTGCCGACGCTCGTCTCGAACTGCGCCATGTTGCTGGAGATATTGCCGATCTTGCCGGCAAAGATGTTGTTTTCGCCGACGAAGGACGCAACGAAGCCGTTGACCGGCTGGTTGTAGATGTCCTGCGGCACGGCCACCTGCTGCAGCCGGCCCTGCGACATCACGCCGACGCGGTCGGACATGGCCAGTGCCTCGCCCTGGTCGTGGGTGATGTAGATGAAGGTCACGTTGGTGCGCTTCTGGATGGCGCGCAGCTCGGCGCGCATATGCTGCCTGAGCTTGAGGTCGAGCGCCGACAATGGCTCGTCGAGCAGCATCACCTTCGGCTCGACGGCAAGAGCACGCGCGATGGCGACGCGCTGCTTCTGCCCACCCGAGAGCTGGCTGATCGTCTTGTCCGCGGCGCCCGGCAGATCGACGAGGCGCAGCAGCTCTTCGGCCCTCTCGCGCCGCGCCTTCTTGTCGACGCCGCGCACTTCCAGCCCGAAGGCGATGTTTTCCCAGACCGGCATCAATGGAAACAGCGCGAGGTTCTGGAAGATCAGCGCGGTCGGACGCTGGTTCGGGCGGATGTCGCGCATATCCTGGCCGCCAATGGTGATTTTCCCCTCGCTCGGCCGGATGAACCCGGAGACCATGCGAAGGATCGTCGTCTTGCCGCAGCCCGACGGACCCAGGAACGAGAAGAACTCGCCCGGCTTTATGTGAACGGTAACGCGGTCGACGGCCCGGAAGGAGCCGAAGTCCGCACATACGTTGTCGAGATCGACGCCCGCGCTCATGCTGTGCGTAGTCTGCCCCAATTCAAGAGGAATATGCTAGTCCAGATTGCCGCAGTGCAACAAAAAACCGCCGGATCCCGTCAGAATCCGGCGGCTTCTTGAGAGTAGGCTAAGCCGCCTTGTACTTGTCGGCGTACTCGCCGCGCAGCTTGATGAACCAGGCCTGCTGTTCCGGCCACCACCACAGCTTCTGCGTCGCGTCGCTCGGAAGCGCTGAGGTGTAGAACGCCTTCACCTCGGCGCTGGCCAAATCGATCGCACCCTTGGCGACCGGGTTGGCCGAGAATGCGGCAGCCCAGCCTGCCGACCCTTCGGGCGTGGCGACCCATTTGGCGAATTCATGCGCCTGCTCGACATTCTTGGCGTTGGACAGCAGGGCAAAACCCTGGTTCCAGGCGAACGCGCCTTCCTTCGGCGCGATGTAGCCGAAACCGTCGGCGCGCAGATTGTAGCCAGTGGAATCCCAGTTGAGGCCGATCACCGCGCCGTTTGTGCGGTAGGCTGCCTGGGCTTCGTTTTCGCCCGACCAGAACTGGACGACGTTCGACTTGGTCTTGATCGCCTCGGCGAGCGCAATGTCCCAAAGCTGCTTCATGGTCGCTTCGTCCTTGTAGCCGTCGAGCCATGGCTTCGGCAGCTTGCCTTCGCTTTCGAGGTAGCGGCCCATCGCGGCCAACGCCGAATGCGGGCGCAAGCAGACCTTGCCCACGAACTTCGGATCGAACAGATCGCCGAGGCTCGCCTTGCCGTATTCGGTCGGCGCATCGGCCTTGGAATAGACGATCGCCTCGGTGCCCCAGACGCTGAGCACGATCATGCGCTTGCCGCCGACCGTCGCCATCTCACCCATCTTGCCGTCGGCCAGGCCGGGCAGATAGTTGTCGATATTCAGCTTGCTGACATCCCAGCCCTGGGTGAGCCCGTTCGAAGCCCAGCCGCCGATGCGGTCGACAGTCGGCTCGGCGACATCGATGGCACCGGTCTGCAGCGACAGCTTGGCCTGGGCAAACATTGCATCCTGGTCGGGCTGCTCGTTGAAGTTGACCTTGATCCCGGTCGCCTTTTCGAAGGCCGGGAAGACCTTGGCGGCAAGGTCGGGATAGCCCGCCCAGCCCATGAAATTCAACTCGCCGGACGAGGCGAGTGCCGCACGCGAGATGAAGGCGGGAGCCGCGAGAGCGCCTGCGCCTACCGCCGTCACCTTCAACAAGGTGCGGCGGCTCACTGATGTCGTGAACCTGTTCAAGTCAATTCTCCCATTTTTCCCAACGTTGATCGTTCGCGTTTCGGCCGGCCGGCGTTTTCGGAAGCGGGATATTCCCCTAATTTTCTTGTCTTACCGGCACACCGAAATGATGCCGGGAGGCTTCCTTGCAAGCCGGCGCAGCTTGCCATCCGACAGTGTTAGGGCCTGCATTGACCCGGGACACTGCCATTCTCAACAAAATGGCAGACCATTGGCCATCCGTCGAGTCGCTGAAGTGTCGGCGACCGAAATCCGCGCGCGGCGGCCAAGGCCGTCATATGCGGATCGTGACCGATTTGGTCTTGGAGTAGCTGGCCAAGGCGATCAGCCCCTTCTCCCGGCCGATGCCGGAGCGTCGATTGCCGCCGAACGGCGTTTCTATCCCGCCGGCAAAATACTCGTTGACGTAGACCTGGCCCGCGTCGACTTCGCGCGCGGCGCGCAACGCCTTTGAAATGTCGCGGGTGAAGACGCCGGCGACCAGCGCGAGGTCCGTGCAGTTCGCCGCCGCGATCGCCTCGTCGACATCGTCGACGGGCTGCACGACGAGAACCGGTCCAAATATCTCTTCCTGCACCACCGGATCGTCCCATGCCATGCCATCGAGAATCGTCGGCTCGAAGAACCAGCCGCGGCCGGTAGCGGGATCGACCGTCGCGTTGCCGCCGGTCACGATTTCGACGCCCCGCGCCTTCGCGCCTTCGACATAACCGGCAATTTTCTTCAGGTGCTCGGCGGAACTGATGGCGCCGAAGTCGATGCCGTCCGCAAGTCCGTGACCGAGGCGCAGTGCCCTCACCCGCTTGCGCAGCCGCTCGATGAATTCGGTATGCAGCGCGCGTTCGATCACAAGGCGCGAGCCGGCCGAGCAGATCTGGCCGGCATTCTCGAAGATCGCTCCGGCCACATTCTCGACAGCAAGGCCGATGTCGCAGTCGGCAAGCACGATGTTCGGCGACTTGCCGCCGAGTTCCAGCGTCACGGATGCCACGTTGCGCGCCGCGGCCGCCATGACGCCAATGCCCGTCGCGGTCGAGCCGGTGAAGGTGATGTGGCGCACGCGTCTGTCGGCTGCCAGCGGCGCGCCGACGGCGGCGCCAGTCCCCGTTACGACATTGCAGGCACCAGCTGGAAGTCCGGCGCGATGCAACAGCTCCGCCAGGATGAGCGCCGTCATCGGAGTCTGCTCCGCCGGCTTGGCCACGACCGTGCATCCTGCCGCCAGCGCCGGCGCGATGCTGCGCGCCGCCGGCGAAAGCGGATAATTCCAGGGAATGATGTGCGCGCTCACGCCGACCGGTTCGTTGACCGAGAAGGACGTGTAGTTCTCCCCCAGCGGGAAGCTGCGCCCTTCGTTCTTGTCCGCGGCACCGGCATAGTAGTCGAAGGTTCGCGCGGCGCCGGCAACATCGCCGCGCGCTTCGGCGAGCGTCTTGCCGCTGTCCAGAACCTCGGCGATGGCCAGCCGCTCGGCGTCCTGGCGGACCAGCTCGGCCGCCCGCGACAAGACCTTGCCGCGTTCCCTCGGCAGCGCACGGCTCCAGACCGGAAAGGCGCGGGCCGCGCTGTCCACGGCACGCGCGACATCCTCGGCATCGCCGGCGGCAAACCGGGCGTGCGGGCTGGCGCTGCCAGGATCGCAGGTCTCCATCATGGCGCCAGCGGCGGCGGCCGCCCAGCCCCCATCGATGAAATGGCTGTCGGGCAAGCCAGCGAGCCGACCCGAAGATCGCGTCGCGCCAAGCATATCCATCAGTTCATTTCGCTCTTCTGATAGGCGGATCTGGCCAGCCACTCCGGGCAGATCTCGACGCCCCATCCGGGTTCGTCGGAGACGACGACCTGCCCATCCTCGACGCCGTAGGGCGATTTCACGAACAGGCCTTCCTGCCAGGGATAGTAATCCGGCCCCTCTATCGAGAATTCGAGATATTTGCCGGCGCCATCGATGGCGCGCAGCAAGTGCATCGTGAACAATGTGACCAGCCCGAGATTGGCCGAGTGCGGCGTGACCGGCAGTCCGGCAGCCTTCGCCATCCTGCACACCCGCATGGTACGGCTCATCCCCCCCAGATAGAGGATATCCGGCTGGACGATATCGACGGCGCGCATCTCGATCATGCGCCGCCAGGTAGCGATCTCGCAGTCCTGCTCGCCGCCGGTGACGGCGACGTCCAATGCGTCCGCCACCTCTTTGGTCTGCTCGAGCTCCCAGTAGAGGCACGGCTCCTCGAAATGCTCGATACCGTTGTCGGCAAGGATGGCGCCGACCTCGATCGCCCGCGCCGGCGAAAAGCCGCTGTTGGCGTCGACCAGAAGCGACACCGACGAGCCAAGCGCCTTGCGGATCGTCGGCACGATCTCCTCCGTGCGGCCGGGCCATTCGTCGACATCGTGGCCGTACTCGGCCGCGACGCGAAACTTGAAGGCGTCGAAACCGAACTCGCCCTGCAGTCGCTTGAACCGTTGGGCTTCGGCGTCCGGCGTGATATCGCGCTTCATCGAGGAGGCATAGGCACGCAGCTTGCCCGGCGTGCCGCCGAGAAGCTCGACCACCGGCTTGCCGGCCTGCTTGCCGCGGCAATCCCAGATCGCCGTGTCGAGCCCGCCCAGCGCGCGCTTCATGTACGAGCCGGGGAATTTGTGTTCGCGCTCGATCACCTTGTCGGTGAGCGCATCGACGTCGTCGAACTCGACGCCGAGCACCCATGGCGCCACCTGGCGGTGCAGCACCGCCGAGCTTATGTCGGCGTTGTAGGTCGATAGCTGGCCGATGCCTTGACCGCCGTCATCGGTGGTGATGCGAACGAAACCGATGTCGCGGGTCGTGAAAGTCTCGATGCAGTCGATACGCATGTGCCAGCCCGGTCGATCTCGATGCCTAGGTCTATCAACCTGACGGACCGCGCGTATAAGGTCCATTATCGAAAAATCCGCGAGCCGATATGGCTCGCCATCGATGGAGCGAGCGAAATGGTCAAACGGTCGGGGGGCGAATTGCTGTTTGCGATCGCCATCGATCGCGGCTCGACACGGTCAATCACCGCGCAGGTTTACAGCGCTGTGAAGCAGATGATCGTGTCGGGCGATCTGGCGGTCGGCAAGCGTCTGCCATCCAGCCGCACCTTTGCCAGGGAACTCGACGTGTCGCGCACGACGGCGATCGCCGTGTTCGAACGGCTGGCGGCGGAAGGCCTGATCGTGTCGCGCACCGGCTCGGGCTCGTTCGTGTCCGATGTCGCCGAGGCTCAGCGGCCCCGCGCCACGGTGACGGTGGGCAACGAACGCGCGGCCACGACAAAGCTGGCGGATCTTATCGCCGAAGCTTCGCCGCGCTTCTTCCAGCGGCTGTCGCACCCGCAGAAGCCACGCGCCTTCGTCACCGGAATGCCGGCGCTCGACGCGTTTCCGCTTTCCATCTGGTCGCGGCTGTCGGCCAAGCACTGGCGCGAGCCGCGCGACCTGATCATGGGCTATTCCGACCCGAATGGCTCGCCGCTGCTTCGGCAGGCGATCGCCGAGCATCTGCGCGCCAGCCGCGGCGTGGTCTGCGAGGCCGAGCAGATCTTCATCGTCAACGGCGCCCAGCAGGCATTCGACCTAATCGGCCGCGTGCTGCTCAACCGCGGTGATGCGGTGTGGTTCGAGAACCCCGGTGCGATCGGTGCGCGCAACTCGTTGATCGCCTGCGGCGCCACGATGGTCCCGGTTCCCGTCGATGCCGAAGGTCTGTGCGTGGACGCGGGACTGAGCATGGCGCCGGAATTCCGATTGGCGTTCGTGACCCCGTCGCACCAGCACCCTTTGGGCGTGGAGATGAGCCTGCAGCGCCGGGCGCACCTGTTGCGCGTCGTCAACGACCGCGATGCCTGGATCATCGAGGACGACTATGATGGCGAATTCCGTTACGATGGCCGGCCGTTGCCGACGCTGAAGAGCGCCGACCATGCCGAACGCGTGATCTATGTCGGCACATTCTCCAAGTCGATGTTCCCGTCGCTGCGGCTCGGCTTCTATGTCGCCCCGCAACCGCTGGTCGCGGTATTTCAGAGGGTTTCCGGCGCCTTCCTCCAGGGAGTCCCGTCAAGCGTCCAGGCGGTGATGGCGGCCTTCATCAACGAGGGCCATTTCTCGACTCATCTTCGCCGCATGCGCGATATCTATCGCGAAAGACATGAAGTTTTCCACGACGCGGCCGACCGGCTGCTCGGCGGCCTGCTCGACACGGCGCGGTCCCACGCCGGGTTTCACGTCGTTGCACGGTTTGCCCAGTCGGGGCACCAGGAAGATGCGGTGCAGGCGGCGGCGGAAGCCGCCGGCGTCTTCGTCTCCACGATCGGACGATTTTGCATCGACCCCGTCGCCGATCGGGGTCTCGTGCTCGGCGTCAGCGCCATCGACCCGCGCAGCATCCGCAAGGGGGTCGAGCTGCTGGCCGGCGTGCTGGAACAGTTATCGGTCAGGCGTGGTCTTCAAGCACCATCGCGGCGCCCTTCTCCGCCACCATGAACGTCGGCGCGTTGGTGTTGCCCGATGTCACCTGGGGGAACACCGAAGCGTCGATCACCCGCAGTCCCGACAGGCCGTGGACCTTGAGGCGATGGTCGACGACCGACGACCGCGGATCCGGACCCATGCGGCAGGTGCAGGATGCGTGGAAAATGCTGCCCGACCGGCGGCGGATGTCATCCGACAGCGCCTCGTCGGTCGTCACCGCAACGCCGGGCTTGAGCTCTTCCTCGATCAGCTCCGCCATCGCCGGCTGCGCCGCGATCTTGCGTATCAGCCGCACACCCGCCAGCATTTCCGCCATATCCGTTGGATGGGACAGATAGTTGGGGTCGATGACCGGGGCGGCGTCCGGGTCGGCCGAGGCGATGCGAATGCTGCCCCGGCTCCTTGGCCGGCAATGCGAGATGCCGATGAAAAAGCCCGGGAACGGGTCCGGCAGGGTCAGGCGCCGGACGCCCGGTGTCGGTTTGCTGTAGCTGACCGGGGAGAAGTAGAGCTGGGTGTCGACATAGTCGCGCGCGGGATCGGAGCGGACGAAGCCGCCGGCCTGGTTGACGCTGAGCGACAGCGGCCCGTCGCGGAACGCAAGATAACGCAGGCCCAGCATCAGGCGACCGGTCCACGACCGCAATTGACCGTTCAATGTCGGTTTGCGCGAGCGAAAAAGATAGTCGACACCGAGGTGGTCCTGCAGATGCTCGCCGACCGCCGGCAGGTCGTGGACGACAGGGATGCCCAGCCTTCGAAGCATCTCGCCGGCGCCAAGCCCTGAGCGCTGCATCAGGGTCGGCGAACCGACCGCCCCTGCCGAAAGGATCACCTCGCGACATGCCGTGGCCGTGTGTCTTGTGGCGCCCGCGGAATAGTCGACGCCGACGACCTTGCGACCGTCGAAAACAAGGTTGGTGACGACTGCACCCGTCACGAGCCGGAGATTATCGCGCTTCAATGCCGGGTGAAGGAATGCGGTCGCCGCGGACGCCCGCATGCCATTGCGCGTCGTGACCTGGTAGGTGGCGATACCTTCCTGCCGAGGCCCGTTGTAGTCCGGTGTCGCTGCAAAGCCCGCCTGCTCGGCCGCAGTAAGAAAGCCGTTGCACATGGGGTGCACGCCGCCGGCCATGTCGATCACGTCAAGCGGCCCGTCGGTGCCGCGCTCGACGCCCCCCTTGCCATGAAATCTTTCGAACGATTTGAAGTGGGGCAGAACATCTTCCCATCCCCAACCGGGGTTCCCGGCATCGCGCCAGTCATCGAAATCACGATGCTGTCCGCGCACGAAAACCATGGCGTTGATCGAACTCGAACCGCCCAGCAGCTTGCCGCGCGGAAAGTAGATGCTGCGGCCGGCCAGTGCCTCCTGCGCGCCCGACCAGAACATCCAGTTGACGCGCGGGTTGTAGAAGCTGTGGCCGTAGCCGATCGGCATGCGGACCATAAAACGGCGGTCGCTGCCGCCGGCCTCCACCAAAAGCACGCGATGCTTTCCGGATTTCGTCAGACGGTCGGCGAGCAGGCAACCGGCGGTGCCGGCGCCAACAATGATGAAGTCGAATTCCGCCAACGTCCGATTGCTCCCTTGCAACGTCCGTCTACATCAGGCAACGGCCGGTAAAAGCACCCATTGCGGCAAGACAGGCAGACCATTCCGGTCGCCGCGGCCGGAGAGATGGCGCATGGGCTTGCTGCCGAAGGCAGTTCAGGAGCGGCTCGGCCACACCTCAATCAAGATGACCATACGGTAGGTAACGTGCAAACTGCTGCTTGGCGAACCGTCCTGCGCACTGAGCCATCGATCGCCGGGACAAATCATCCTCGTCCACATGCGCGATATTCACGCCTGGGAGGCGGGCTTGCTTTGGTAGCCCTGCAACGGATTCGCACCAGCCTCAAGATATTGCGTGATTTCACTCAAGGGCATCGGCCTGCCAAACAAGTATCCCTGCTGGACGAAACACCCGCAGCTGGTCAACCTGAGCGCCTGGCTTTCGGTTTCAATGCCTTCTGCGATGATATCCAGGTCCAGGGCCTGTGCAAGTTGAACGATCGCTTTGACGACGGCTTCGGCCTGCCTGTCGGAACTGATGTCCCTGGCAAAGGAGCGATCGATCTTGATGACGTCCAATGGCAATCGCCTGATGTATGAAAGGCTTGAATAGCCCGCTCCGAAATCGTCGAGGGCAATTCGGATGCCGAGCGCACGAAAGTGTGAAAGCCGCTCCTCGGCCTGCTCGAAATCAATGAGCAGCAGGCTTTCCGTGATTTCAAGCTGAAGCGCCGAGGGCGGAAAGCGATGACGAGCCAACGTCGCGGCGATCTGCTCAACCACCGAGGGGGAACGCAAGTGGCGTGTCGATAGATTGATCGACACATAGTCGAGACACCCTTCACGGATGAGCGGATACATCTCCTCGCAGCAGCGGTCGATCATCGCCTGACCGAGTTCGACGATCAACGAACTTTCCTCGGCCAGCGGGATGAACAGCCCGGGAAGAATGAGCCCGCGCTGGGCATGCTGCCATCGTGCAAGCGCCTCCACCCCGATGATCCTGTTGCTCTGGGTGGAGATGATCGGCTGATACCAGGCCTCGATCTCTCGCGCCGCCACGGCGCTGCGCAGTTCTGCCTCCAGGCCTTGGCGGTGCTCGAGCTCGGCCGCCATCGTTTCGTCGAATTCCGTCCATGTCGAGCGCCCCGCCGACTTGGAACGATACAGAGCTATATCGGCGAAGCGCTGCAGCGTTGGCGAATCCGCGGCATTGCGGGGGAAGCTTGCAAAACCGACCGAGCAACTGACGATCAACTGCAGGCGGCCACAATCGATAGGCTTGCTCATGGCCTCCATGACCTTCGCGGCCATCTCGCGGGCACGTTCGCTATGAACTGGCGTCACGCAGATGACACCGAACTCATCGCCACCCAGCCGGCCGGCCACCTCCTGTTCCTTGCAGATTGCCCGCAACCGGTCCGCAACGCCCAGCAGCACTGCGTCTCCCACGGCGTGACCGTAATTGTCGTTGATCTCCTTGAACCGATCGAGGTCTACAAACAAAAGTTGTACCGACCCGCCCTGAAGCTGGGCCGCACGGATAGCCGCGTCCAGGTCGCGAGCGAAACTGAACCGGTTGGCGAGCGTGGTCAGAGGATCGCGCTCCGCGAGGAACATGGCCTGCTGGCGCGAGGCCTCCAGTTCGTGCGTGCGATCGAGGACGCGCATTTCGAGATCGTTGGCCAGCACAGTCAGGTGGTTGTTGGCGTTGTAGAGCTCAAGCGATTTCGCCTCGAGCAGCCATTCGGCCTCTTCGCGTGCTCGCCGTTCGCGTTGGAGACGCCGTTCGAGACGCGTAACGCGGTCCTCGGAATGATCCGTTTCCGAGAGCATTTAAGCTAACGCACCGGTCTTCCGGATCGAAAAACGAACGAATTTCTCGCCACCGATTTCATGGGAGCTTCGCTCTACCCGCACAGTCTCACCGTAGATATGAGCCGCTCCAAGAATGAGGCCTGAGGCAAGCGCCTCGAAGGGGCGGCTGCTGCGATAGTCAAGGTTCATTGCCTGCTGACCGACGCGCTCGGCCCGAAATTCGGGCAGCTCGGCATCTGGGTAGAGCTTACGCACCTCCACATGGATGTGCGTGTCGATGCTTTCGAGGAAATCAAAGAGGGTGGCTGCCGTCATGAAGAAGTCGGAGAACAAAGACTTGAAGCGCCCGATCAAATGCTGGCCGAATAAACCCAGCAACTCGTTTGCCGGCGTGTGGCTTTGCGCGGCCAATGTGGTGACGAGAGATTGCATCTCCTTGTGGTCATAAGTACCCACGGCGGTGTAGGCGCCGCCGCTCGGCAGATCGGAAGCCTCGATGAGGTCATCTACCGCATCCGCTCCATAGGTCTGTTCCACGAAGCCCAGCAGCTCGGTGAACACCATACCCTTCATGTTGTCCTCACTCCCCTAGTGGACGGCCCCGGTTCCGAGCTCGACAGCAGTATAGAATGTATAGTTAAGGGTATAATTAAGAATGAAAAAGCCTCGCCCATAAGTTGTATCGCTTCGTAGTGCGTGCGACGCAGAGGTCCAACACCCGTGATCCTGGCGCAAGATCAGGCACCATCGCTGGACGCGTCCCAACGTTCTATCCGACCTTGCCAATAGACGGTTTCCTTCCCGTCGATTTCCCAGGCGACCTCTCCGGCAAACGGAAGCCACATATTGCCGTGATGACGATAGTCGGAGAAACGGCCGCGCCATGGAGTTGGCAGGATTGGTGCCGTGGCCGAACGCGGCCTATCGGGCGCAAAGGCACCGGCAATCCTCCCGTCACTGTCGAGGCTGAGCGTGACTTCGGCCGCTGTCTCTCCCACGCCGGCGCTCACGGCCAGCCTGTCGGGCCCGTCGTCACGCCAGCGCAGGGCGGTATTGAAGAGAATAGCGTCGGGCGCCCAGGCAAGTTCTGCAAGGTATCGCATCAGCTCGCCGCGCATCAGCGCCGACGAGTGCTCGGCCCGGGCCAGCGGAACGATGCCGAGCGCCATGACATCCAACCGCCCCTGGCCGCCCTTCAACGCATCGCGCACCGAGATCATACCGAAGGGACCAAACCGTGCCCGCCAGTCGAAGGCACATGCGGACGTGGAGACTGTTTGTGTTGCGGAAAATGATATCCAGGACGTAGCGCCAAGCCGCTGTTTCATCCGTCCGGTTTGCATGAGCTTGACCGTCGTTCGGCTCATCTCGGGATTGGCGCCGAGCCGCAAGGCCATGTCAAAGACAGCGGCCGGCAACCGCTTCCTGATCAGAAGATCATCCTCAGCCATCATGCGGCCTTCCTCTATGTTGACGCATGGCTCCACCTCGCGAGCGTGGCCGCTATCCCGGCCACATAGAGGATCCCGAAGATCAGCTTGTTGTGACGCGCAAGCCATTCCGGAAGATAGATGTCGAAGTTATCGCGTCGATCGCCGGTGTAGCCCGCAGCGAGGGATGTGAGGGGGCACTGCCATCCGTTCAGGACCAGCACGAGCACCTCCACCAGGACGACGCCGATCGACAGCGCCGCGTGGAAAAAGTCGCCCCGCAAGGCAAACACCCAGATTGCAAGGATACACCCAACGAAAAAAGCCCAGACGACAGTGTGAATGGCTTTGATTGTCACCAGCCGTGCCGCCGATGAGGGCGGGCTCTGAACGGGTGCGTTCAAGATATGATTACACTTTCCGCTGGCCGGCGCGCCGAGAAGGGGAGTGCTGCTCCGTAGCCGAAGCGCATGACGAGGTCGGGACGTCGCCCGGGCAAGCCGACAAGCGTCGCCAGCTCCGGCCGCAGGCCAGCGACTTCGACGGGCTGATTGATGAAAGCGTGCTTGAGGCCGAGCGCGGTTGCCTGCAATGCGAAGCGCTGGCATGCGCGGCCTGCCAGGACCCAATGCTCGGGATCTTCCTTTTGGGCGACGAAGACGGCGACGCCGGCCGAAGAGGCGAGCTGTCGAGCGCATTTTTCGTTCTCGGCCTTGGCTTTGAAGACGAGATCGAACATGACCCGACCAAGCCATTCCGGAAGAGCGGGATTGCCGGTTGATGCGCTGAAGAGGCCGTCGCCAGTCACCATCGCCTGCCGGGGGCTGAAGCGCAGCCAGGTCTTCAGTTCCCGCACGAAGGCGGCGTTGGCGACCTGCGCATTGTTGCCCGCGACGACCAGGTCGCGCACGCGATCGATCCGTGGCCGATCCGTCATTAGAACGAGATCGACGCCGGGCACGGCCGCCGCAGCGGAAAGCGCCTGCAAATGGCCGCTACTGACGGCTTTGCCGTCATAGTCGCCACGTGTCGATTGCCGCTTCGGAATCGCATCGAACATTGCGGCCTCGACAGGCGACCCGCTGCCGAACGTGAACGTCACGGCACCGTCATTCGCCAGACTGAAACTGAGTTCGCCGGGCTTTCCGCACGCGCCGCCGGCGATTGCAAGGTTTTCCGCCGCGCAACCGAGGCTGGCTAAAAGATGATGATTGTCCGGGTCGACGATCGCGATCTGTCGCGCCATGTCGGGCAGGATTTCTATCCCGACATCACTGATCTTGAATTGCCACGGTTGGGTGTTGTGGCTGTTCGCCGCAAGCGTCGCGTAGCGGATCAGGTCGCTCATCCCCGGCGCTTGTTCCAAAGCTGAGCGGGTCGCGGCCACGGAGGCGTTGTATTCCGCCATCGACCCCATGTTTCGGAGCCCCAAACAGGTTGCTCCGACGCCTGCAACCATCAGGGCGCCCCCGCCAGCCAGATATTGCCGCCTGTTCATTTCGCAAAATCGACTGTGCTTGAGGAATTGGCGGACCATCGCCAGTCCCGGATCTCCGGCATGTCGACGCCGTGCTTTCGAATGTAGCGATCGTGCTCGACCAGCTTGTCGCGGATCGCTTGTTTGGCGTAGACGGCCGCCGCGCCAAGCCTGGGCACCCGGTCGATGACGTCGGCGACAAGATGAAAGCGGTCGAGCCTGTTGCGGACGACCATGTCGAAGGTGGTCGTCGTCGAGCCCTCTTCCTCGTAGCCACGAACGTGCATGTTGTCGTGATTGGTGCGCTTGTATGCCAGACGATGAATGAGCCAGGGATAGCCGTGATAGGCGAAGATCACCGGCTTGTCCTTGGTGAACAATGCGTCGAAATCGCTGTCCGTAAGACCATGCGGATGCTGGGACTTCGGCTGCAGGGTCATTAAGTCGACGACGTTGACGACCCGCACTTTCAGATCCGGAATGTAACCCCGAAGCAGGTCGACGGCGGCAAGCGTCTCGACGGTGGGCACATCGCCGGCGCAGGCCATCACCACGTCCGGTTCGCCGCCGCGGTCGTTGCTTGCCCATTCCCATATGCCGATGCCTTGCGTGCAGTGCTTGATTGCCGCATCCATGTCGAGCCACTGCGGCGCCGGCGCCTTGCCCGCGACGATGACGTTGATCCGATCCCAGCTGCGAAGGCAGTGGTCGGTGACATAGAGCAGCGTGTTGGCGTCCGGCGGCAGATAGACGCGGACGGTATCGGCCTTCTTGTTGACGACGTGGTCGATGAAGCCCGGGTCCTGATGGCTGAAGCCGTTGTGGTCCTGTTGCCAGACATGGGATGTGAGCAGGTAGTTCAAGGACGCGATCGGCTGCCGCCATGGCACGTCGCGCGAGGTCTTCAGCCATTTCGCATGCTGATTGAACATCGAATCGATGATGTGGATGAAGGCCTCGTAGCAGGAAAACAAGCCATGGCGTCCGGTCAGCAGATAGCCTTCGAGCCAACCCTGGCAGAGATGTTCGCTGAGTACTTCCATGACGCGTCCCGATGGCGCCAGATGATCGTCCTCCGATGTGGCGCTGGCATCCCAGGCGCGGTCGGTGACTTCAAAAAGTGCCTGGAGGCGGTTGGAGGCCGTCTCGTCGGGCCCGAAAACCCTGAAGTTGCGCGTCGCATCATTGGCCTTCATCACATCGCGCAGGAATGTGCCCATCACTCGCGTCGCCTCGGCCTGAACCTCGCCTGGAGACGCCACGGCAACCGCATAGGTGGTATAATCGGGTAGCCGCAGCGGGCGCTTCAGGGCGCCGCCATTGGCATGTGGATTGGCGCTCATGCGCCTGTTGCCGGCAGGTGCCAGTGCCGCGATCTCGGCCTGCAACCGTCCAGTCTCGTTGAACAATTCCTGCGGCCGGTAGCTGTGCAACCAGTCTTCCAGCAGTTTGAGATGCCCCGGCTTGGTCATGTCGCTGAACGGCACCTGGTGCGAACGCCAGGAGCCCTCGGTCTTGAGGCCATCGACTGTCTTCGGCCCGGTCCAGCCTTTGGGACTGCGCAGGACGATCATCGGCCAGCGCGGGCGCGCGGAGACGCCGGCTTTGCGTGCGTCATCCTGGATCTGTTTTATCCGTTGGAAGGCTTCTTCCATGGCCGCCGCCATCTTCTGGTGCATGATCTCCGGGTCCTCGCCTTCGACGAACAGCGGGTCGTAGCCGTAGCCGCGAAAGAGAGCCTCCAGTTCCTCTGGGGAAATGCGAGCCAGCACCGTCGGGTTGGCGATCTTGAAGCCGTTCAGGTGCAGGATCGGCAAAACCGCTCCGTCGGCCGCCGGATTGAGGAACTTGTTGGCATGCCATGATGCCGCCAGCGGGCCGGTTTCGGCTTCGCCGTCACCAACAACACAGGCAACGATCAGATCCGGATTGTCGAGGACGGCGCCGTGGGCATGCGCAAGCGAATAGCCGAGTTCGCCGCCTTCATGAATCGACCCGGGAGTTTCGGGCGCGGCATGGCTTGGAATGCCGCCCGGAAACGAGAATTGCCGCACAAAGCGGCGCAATCCGTCCTCGTCCCGGGAGATGTCGGGATAGAGCTCGCTGTAGGTGCCCTCAAGATAGGTGTTTGCGACGATACCTGGCGCGCCGTGGCCCGGACCGGCGATGAACAGGACGTCGAGATCCCTCGCCTTGATGACCCGGTTCAGATGGACATAGATGAAGTTCAGGCCGGGCGTCGTCCCCCAATGGCCGAGCAGGCGCGGCTTGACGTGCTCGAGTTTGAGAGGTTCGCGCAGGAGCGGATTGTCGAGGAGATAGACCTGTCCCACCGACAGGTAATTCGCCGCGCGCCACCAGGCGTGCATGAGCCTGAGCGTATTCGGCTCCAGAACAGTCGGTTCTGTCGCCCAACCCTGAAGTTTATGTGCTGCCATTGCGATGCTCCTGATGTCGTCAAGAATGAATGGGTCGCGCGTGGGTCTGGTCCGCGCGCGATGCCGGGCCGACGGCCAGAGGTCTCAACAGTTCCGTCGACACGAGGTAAGGGATGAGAATGACGCCGATGCCTGCCAGCATCGGCACGAAAGGCGCTTCGAAGCCAAATCCACGCCCCAGCGGCGTAAACGGCAGCGCCATGGCAACGACCAGTGCCACGAGTGAGGATGCTCCGAGCATATTGGGCAAGCCTGGCTTCGCCATCCGCCGAGCCCAGGCCATCGCCGCCGCAATGAGAGCCGTGGAAAGAAAATCCGGCGTGCGCGTCCAGAACGCAGCGAGATCGGAGCGTGTTTCCGGGACAGGCTTGTTCGCGAGATTGGCTGCCGAGATCATCAACGCGCCTTTGCTGCCTGGAAAACGGAACAGGTTTCCTCGGCTATGACTTGTTCTTCGTCGGTTGGAATGACGAGGACGGCGACCCTGGCGTCCGGCGCCTCGATCCGCGTCGCATTCGCGGCATTCGCCACGGGATCGATGGCAACACCGAGCCAGGAAAGATGGTCGCAGACGGCTGCTCGAATCTGGGACTGATGCTCACCGATACCGGCGGTGAAGACGATGCCGTCGAGCCCGCCCAGCGTGTTGGCGATTGCCGCCGTCTCGCGGGCGATGCGGAAGGCAAACATATCCAGTGCCTCGCGGGCAGCCGGTGCGTCGTTGCCGATCAGATCGCGGCTGTCGGCGCTGATGCCGGAAACGCCGAGCAGCCCGGAGCGGTGGTAGAGCATGTCCTCAACCGCCTCGATCGACAGGCCGCGTTGCTTCACAAGATGGATGAGCACGCCCGGATCGAGATCTCCGCAACGTGTTGCCATCGGAATGCCGTCCAGCGTCGAGAACCCCATGCTGGTGTCGCGGCTGACGCCGCCCTCAAGTCCGCACAGGCTTGCGCCGCTGCCCAGATGCGCCACGACGATGCGGCGGCTGGCGATGTTCGGCGCGACCTGCCCCAGTTGCGCGGCAATGTATTTGTACGAGAGGCCGTGAAAGCCATAGCGCTTGATGCCCTCGTCAAAGAGCGAACGCGGCAGCGCGAAGCGGCGCACGAGATCGGTCTGGCTGCGGTGGAAGGCGGTATCGAAGGATGCGACCTGCGGCAGGCCGGGCCGCAGATGCCGGATCGCCTTTATCAAGCGAACGCTCTGCGGCTGGTGCAGCGGCGCCAGGGGCACCAGCGCCTCGATCGCGGCGAGCGTCTCGTCGGTTATCGCCTCGGGACCCGCGAACCGGTCGCCGCCATGAACGACGCGGTGTCCAACAGCAGCCAGCGCCCTTACCGAAAAGTGCTGCGACAACCAACCGAGGGTTTCTTCGATGACGTCGTGCAGATCGTCGGAAACGGCCGCCTTGAGCGGAATATTGGCGACCGTCCGACCCTCCGTGATCTGAAGCGCCAGCGGCTGATGGCGTAGGTCGATGACACCTTTTCCAAGGCGATCCGGCACATCCGCCCTGATCGCGAACAGGCCGAGCTTGATCGTCGAGGATCCGGGATTGAATGTCAGCAGAACAGGATCGGTCATGGCAGGGTCTGATCACTGTTCTGCTCGCGCAGCGCGAACTTGCCATCAGCAACGGCTGGTAGACGATTTGGTTGCCCAACGGCGTCTCTGTCCGGTGACGCCCTCAGATGTGCGTTATGAAAAGCACATGGTAACCGCCAACGCTTTGATGCCGGTCAAAAAGATGCGCTTTCGTCACGGTGTGTTTGACCGTCCCTCTTCTTTGATCGCGATCAATGCCTACTGCGGGTGATCGACCTTAAGATTCTCGTCCAAACGAGAACCGCGATGCAATATATCAAGACCGATGGCGTGGGCGTCTGCCATGATGCCTGAGGGAATCGTCGAGCGATGGTTCATCGTCAATGGTGCGACGATCAGGGCTGGCGAGCGGATTGCCGAAATTCGCATAGAAGACGCGCTGCACGACATTGTCGCCCCGGCGGATGGGCGTGCGACGATTATCGCTGTGGTGAACGATATTATCGAACCCGGTTCAGTCCTGGCGACGCTGGAGACGATGCGGCCTGACTGAAGTCGCTCCGTTCGAAAACACAAGGGATGCTCGAAAACCAGGAGATCGCACCAATGCAGATCCGCACGCTTACCGCCTTGGAATGTGCGAAATTGCTGACGGCCAATCATGTTGGTCGCCTGGCATGCGCGAAGGCGAAGGGCGGGGTTGGCAAAGCGTGGTTGTCGATGGCCGCTACGAAGAACTGCCGGACCGCGTCGGCCACAGGCTGGAACGCGACCATGCATGGTCGCTGCTCAGCAAGCACTCCGACTGGTGGGAGCCGGGCGCGCTTAAGCCGGTCGTGCCTCCGGTGGCGGACAGCGCACCGCATGTGTTCTTCCGGATGCTAATTGTGGCCGTCTCCGGCCGAGAGGCCAAGGATTAGCTGTTTTTGCTCGGCGGCAATTGAAAGGCCGCTTCCTGTTATCGCGAGCGGCATCTCGGCACTCTAAGTAATTTCCCTTAGGGGCATAACCGAATTTCGCGAAGTGCGGATTGCGCCCATTGCTGGTTCATTGAATTGAACGGGAGACAGCGATGCTCGCCTACACCACGTCCAGGACCGCGGTTCCACTGCAGCCTTCGGATCCCCTCCATCCCGCCCTTTCACTTTCGTTCGCACCAACGCAACCGCAACCCTGCAGCTTCTTTCCCGCCGGGGCGGAGATTTACGCCCAAGGGGAAAACGCCGGCAGTCTCTATCAGGTCGAGTTCGGCGCCGTTCGCGTCTATCGCCTGCTGGCCGACGGCCGCAGGCAGATCAGCGCTTTCCATCTGTCGGGAGAAATATTCGGCTTCGAGGCGGATGCCACGCACCACTTCTTCGCCGAGGCGATCTGCGGCACAGGCATTCGTTCAATCCGCCTCGCGACCGGCGTCGACATGTCCCGCGAGCTTCTGCCTCTCGCACTGCGTGGCTTGATCAGGGCTCAGGAGCATCTCCTGGTGCTCGGTCGGCAAAATGCCATCGAGCGCGTCGCGGCATTCCTTGTCGATATGGCGGAACGCCAGGGCGGACTCAGCCACGTCGAGCTTCCCATGTCCCGCACCGACATCGGCGACTATCTAGGCCTGACCATCGAGACAGTGTCGCGCATCTTTTCGAAGCTCAAGGAGACAGGCATCATCAGGCTTCCGTCCTTGCGCACCGTTGAAATCGCGAAATGGGATGCCTTGCATGGCATGGGCGAATAGTCGCTCTGCCGTCGGCACCGTTGCTCAAGCGGTCTCCAACCGTCCATCCACCATACGAAGTATGTGATCAGCCGCACCCAGCGGCAGTGCGGCGTGCGTGGCAAGAATGACGGTGCGGCCGGCCGTTGCCGCGTTGACATCGGCCAGGAATGCCAGCTCTGCTTCCCGGTCGAGACCCGATGTCGGCTCATCAAAGGCGAGGATATCCGCTTGCGACAGCAACGTCCGCGCCAGGCAAAGACGACGTGCCTGGCCGACGGAGAGGGTTCGCCCCGTCTCGCCGACAAATGCGCCGAGTCCTTCGGGCAGCCCACGCACGAAATCTGCAAGTCTGGCACTGGCCAACGCATGCCAGAGTGCGGCGTCGTTTGCATCGGCACGGCCAATCAAGAGATTTTCGCGGATGGTCCCCAGCACAACGGGCGAGTCCTGGCTCAACAACGAAACCTTCTCGTGCAGATCCCTCTGGGCGACGGTGCGAATGTCCACGCCGCCGATGGAGATCGTGCCGGCCTGTGGGTCGTACAGGCGCAACAGCAGAGCAAGAACGGTCGATTTTCCCGAACCGCTCGGGCCGATGATTGCGACGCGGCTGCCTTGCTTCACGGACAGATCGAGGCCACGCAGCACAGGGCGTCGACGGTCATGGCCGAAGACAACGCTTTCAAAGCGCACGTCGCCGCTGGGCAAGGGATCTGGACGGGCGGGGTCATTGACCATCGGCCTGGCTGTCGAGATGGCCTTGAGCCTTGCGGCGGCAGCTGCGGATACGCCCAATCTGGCCACGCCGCGGACGACCGCGCCGGTTGCCTCGAAGCTGGCAATAGTGCCCAGCAGCAGACCGGCGAGCAACGGCCCGCCGATCGTTCCGGCGTGAACGGCTACAATGCCGAACCAGAGCACGCTGATCATCGCAGCACCGGCAAGCGCCTGGGTGACTGCTGCCGCCAGCGAGCCGGCCATCCCCAGTCGCCGCCGCGATGCGGCGAGCCGTGCCGCCGAGCCAGCGAAGGATGCCCTCGCGGTCGCGGTTTCGCCAAAGGCGATCAAGTCGGCATGACCGTCAATGCCATCCAGCACGGCGATGCGTGCGGCAGCGGACGCCTCGACCAGCTCCGTCCCCATGCGACGGGATGCGAGGATCAGCACAGCCGGCACGCCCAACACCGCGAAGCCAACCAATATGGCATAGGAAACGCCCGCCGCCGGGATGAAAACCCAGAGCGCGGTCGCCATGGCCGACCCGAGCAAGAGCGCGGCGAGCATGGGGCCGATGGCGACGAGAAATACAGTATCCAGCGCATCGACGTCGGCGGTCAGGCGGCTGACGAGATCGCCGTGGCGAAGGCCGCGGTCGGCCAGCGGCACGCGCGGAAACAGGCTGGCAAACAGCCATCCCCGCAGATCGGCAAGAAGGCGCAAGGTCGTATCGTGCCCGAAGACCTTCTCGCCATAGCGCGACAGGATGCGAATGAAGGACAGCCCGCGTATCAGCGAGGATGGACCAAACAGGTTGAAACTCGCGGCCGCCGTCGTCAGCGCCGCGGCCGTCAGGAACCAGCCGGAGACAGAAAGAAGCGCGATGCCGGCGGCGAGCGTGATGACGGACAGCAGCAGCGTCCACGCCAGTCGTGCGGCATGGCGCTGGAACAGGGGGCGGAAGAACCAGAATGCCGTCATGCCACGCTCCTCAACGCCACTGCTGGCCGCGCGGCACGCACATGCGGCCCCGGCAGGACTTTAGCGCCAACAATCCTGTAAACGCTGTCCATGCGGTCGGCGACAGCCGCCGAATGGGTTGCAACGATCATCGTCCGGCCGGCGGCGAAGGCCATCAAGGCATCGAGCACCTGAGACTCGGTCTCGGCATCGAGATGCGCTGTGGGCTCATCCAGGAGGATGAGCCCGGGATTGCGCAGGAAAATCCGGGCGAGCGCCACGCGATGCGCCTCGCCACCCGAAAGCCCGACCCCGCCCTCCCCGATCAGCGTATCGAGGCGATCCGGCAACTGTGTTGCGAAAGGCAGGACCGCGGCGCGCTCGGCGGCGTCGTGCACTTCGGCATCGCTGGCTGAGCGACGACCCAGCCTGATGTTTTCGGCAATGGTGCCATGTAACAGGCGGGGTCTTTGGCCAAGAAAGGCGACACCCGCCCGCAAGTCAGACTCGGCAGCAGCCATCAAGTCCCGACCGTCCAGCCGGATCATGCCGTCGAACTCCCGCATGCGGGCAATGGCCTCGAGCAGCGTCGACTTGCCGATGCCGCTCTCGCCGGCCAGCGCCACATGCCGCCCTGCGGGGATCAGGAGCGACGTTTTGTCGATGACAAGACGGCGAGAGTCAGGGGTGCGCAAGGTAATGCTGTTCATATCCACGGTGATTGGCGCGGCAAAATGGGTGTCTGAGGTCGGCTGGACGACTGCGTTCGGCACGTCGAATTCCGGCAGGCCGCCGAACTGCCTGGCCAGTTCGGCCACGGCCGCTTTGGCGGCGGCACGGTCATGATAATGCGCCGCCAGCAACCGCAATGGCTGATAGACTTCCGGCGCCATCAGAAGGCAGAACAGCCCGGCCTGGAGTGTCAGCGCCGAAGGGCGAAGATCGACAAAACCGAGGAAAGTCAGACCGACATACAACGCCACGCCGGCCACTCCGAGCGCCGCGAAGAACTCCAGGACGGCGGACGACAGAAAGGCGATCTTGAGGACAGCCAGGGTGCGCAGGCGCAGATCCTCGCTCGCCAGCATCACCGAGCGGGTCTCGCTCTCGGCCCGGCCAAGAAGCTTGAGCGTCACAATGGCGCGCAAGCGATCGGCGAACAGCCCGGACAGGCGCGTAAACGCTTCGGCTTGCGCCCGGCTGGCGGCTTCGGCGCCCCAGCCGACCAGCGCCATGAAAAGCGGAACCATCGGTGCGGTGACAAGAAAGAGCAGGCCCACGACCCAGTCGAAGGGCAGAACAATGACGGCGAAGGCGAGCGGCAGGATCGCCGCCTGCGCCATCGCCGGCAGGAAGCGGACAAGGAAACTGTCCAGGGATTCGATCTGGTCGATGATCGCCGAACTCAGCGCGCCCGATGACCGGGCGGCCGTCCAGTCGGGCCTGTGATCCAGCAAGGTTGCGTGAAACGCCGATCGCAGAAAGAACTTGATGCGCTCAGCGGCCACGATGCCGCAGCTTTCCCCGACAATCGCAAGCCCGATACGAACGGCGAAGAGGCTGGCAATGCCAAGGACGGGCGTCAGCAGAGCATGCGGCGAAGCGCCTTCAACGATCGCGCGATGAACAACCGAGGCAAGCAGATAGGCTTGCCCGATAAGCAGCAGCCCGGAAATCAGAGGCAGTGTAATCGCGACTGCCATCGGCGCGCGCGCGCGCCGCCACAGACGCATCATCCAGCGCCCCTGGTCGCGGATGGCGTCGACTTGCTTTGAATCTGTCTGCTGCATTCCGATTGCCCTGATGTCGCTACGCATGTCGTTAGCTCTTTTGCCCGCAGGCGCGGCGGATCGCTTTGATCGACATCAATGCCGTGCGCATCGCCACGGCGTAGCCGAGGAGACGCCCGGCAAACGACCGGCATCAATCGAGGCAGGCAGGCATGATCGATTTCACCGTTGTCGACCTTTCGCGGCTGCAGTTCGCGGCCACGGCGATGTACCATTTTCTGTTCGTGCCGCTGACGCTCGGCCTGTCCTTCCTGATGGCCATCATGGAGAGCGTCTATGTCATGACCGGCCGCGATATCTGGCGGCGCATGACGCTGTTCTGGGGCACGCTGTTCGGCATCAATTTCGCCATGGGCGTCGCGACGGGCATCGTCATGGAATTCCAGTTCGGCATGAACTGGAGCTACTACAGCCATTACGTTGGCGACGTTTTCGGCGCCCCGCTCGCCATCGAGGGGCTGATGGCCTTCTTCCTCGAGGCGACGTTCATCGGCCTGTTCTTCTTCGGATGGGACAGACTGCCGAGGGTCGGCCACCTCGCCGTCACCTGGCTGGTCGCGCTCGGGGCCAATTTCTCGGCCCTGTGGATTCTGATCGCCAATGGCTGGATGCAGAACCCCGTCGGCTCCGTCTTCAATCCCGACACGATGCGGATGGAGGTCACCGACTTCATGGCCGTGATCTTCAATCCGGTGGCGCAAGCCAAATTCGTCCACACGGTAAGTGCCGGCTACACGACAGGCGCCATGTTCATGATGGCCATCAGCGCCTTCTTCCTTCTGCGTGGAAAGCACATCGAACTCGCCAAGCGGTCGATGGTGGTCGCGGCAAGCTTCGGCCTCGCCTCGGCGCTATCGGTTGTCGTGCTTGGCGACGAGAGTGGCTATGTCGCGACCGAACAGCAAAAGATGAAAATCGCCGCGCTGGAAGGCATGTGGGATACGGAACCCGCGCCCGCCAGCCTCACGCTCTTTGCCATTCCCGGCAAGGCCGGCAACAGGTTCGAGGTCAAGATCCCCTGGGTTCTGGGCCTGGTCACCACGCGCAGCCTAAACACCGAACTCCCCGGCATCCATCAGCTGGTCGATCACGCCGAACAACGCATCCGCAACGGCATCATCGCATCGGCCGATCTCGACGCGATCCGCAAGAACCCAACCGACAAGGTGGCACGCGCGGACTTCGCACAGAATTGGCGCGACCTCGGCTATGCGCTTCTGCTCAAGCGCTATCGTGACGACGTCCAGGCTGCAACGCCCGAGGACATTCACAAGGCCGCGCTCGATACAATTCCCGACGTCGCCACCCTGTTCTGGAGCTTCCGGATCATGGTCGGGCTTGGGTTCTACATGATCCTGTTCTTCGCCACCGCCTTCCTGCTGAGCGCCCGCAACAAGCTCGGCGAGAACCGCATCCTGCTCAGGATTGCGCTATTCAGCCTGCCAGTCCCCTGGATCGCGATCGAGTCGGGCTGGCTGGTGGCGGAATATGGCCGGCAGCCCTGGGCAATCGAAGGCGTGCTTCCCACCTTCTACGCTGCGTCGGGGCTGACCCTGACGGACCTCGCAATCAGCCTGGGTTTCTTCCTGACGCTCTACACCAGCCTTCTGATCGTCATGGTCATCTTGATGGTCAAGACCATCAAGGCAGGCCCCGGCCCGCAAGATGTCCCCGCCGATGGCGTGGGTGGCGCGGTCCAAATCCCCCAGGGCGCATTCGCCCATCCCGATCGCTGAGCGAGGAGCCCGCAACCATGAACACGATCCCCCTTGATTACGAAACCCTCAGGCTGATCTGGTGGCTTCTGCTTGGCGTCCTCCTGATCGGCTTTGCCGTCATGGACGGTTACGATCTTGGCGTCGGCGCGCTTCTGCCGTTCGTCGCCCGTTCCGATGATGAAAGGCGTGTCCTGATCAACCTGCTTGGCCCGACCTGGGAAGGCAACCAGGTCTGGCTCCTCCTGGGTGGCGGCGCCATCTTCGCAGCCTGGCCGGCACTCTATGCCGCATCCTTCTCCGGCTTCTACCTGGCGATGATCACAGTGCTGCTGGCGCTGATATTGCGACCGGTCGCATTCAAGTTCCGCGGCAAGATCAAGGATCCGCGCTGGCGTGCTACCTGGGACTGGGCACTGTTCATCGGCGGCTTCGTGCCGGCGCTGATCTTCGGTGTCGCGGTCGGCAATGTCCTGCTTGGCGTCCCCTTCAACCTCGATGCCACGCTCAGGCCCTCTTACGCCGGCAATTTCTTCGGCCTGTTGCGGCCCTTCGCGTTGGTGTCGGGTCTGCTCAGCGTCGCCATGCTGGTCACGCACGGCGCCGTTATCATCGCGGCACGGACCGAAGGCATGGTCGCTCTGCGAGCAAGGGTCTATGGCCGCTATGCCGCTGTCGCCAGCGTCGTCCTGTTCGCTCTTGCCGGACTATGGGTGTCGTTCTTGATGGATGGCTATGTGGTCACCAGCGCGCAGGATCATTTTGGCCCGTCGAATCCGCTGGGCAAAATGGTGACGACGGGCACCGGCGCATGGCTCGCCAACTATGGTGCCCATCCGTGGATGATGATTGCGCCTGCCCTCGGGCTGCTTGGTCCGCTCGTCGCCTATGCCGGTTTGAAGGGCGACGCCTGGAAAACGTCGCTACTCGGCAGCACCCTGGCCATCGTCGGCATCATCTCCACGGCCGGCCTGTCGCTGTTTCCCTTCCTGCTGCCGAGCTCGCTCAATCCCAATGCAAGCCTGACAGTCTGGGATGCGTCCTCCAGCCACCTGACCCTGTTCGTCATGTTGCTGGCGACCATCGTCTTCCTGCCGCTGATCATCGCCTACACCGCATGGGTCTACCGCGTCATGCGCGGCACCGTCACGGCCACCTCGATTGGCCGCAACCCGAACGCCTACTGAAGGATTTGAAAATCATGTGGTATTTTTCCTGGATCCTCGGGGTCGGTCTCGCCTGCTCCTTCGCCATCCTCAACGCCATGTGGTTCGAGATGCGCGAGGACCGCCGCACTGTAGCCGTGCAAGCAGCCAGACCCGGCATCGGCCGCCACGATCGATGAGCGCCAAAATCAATGGTCATGATGGCCGGAGCACATCGTATCTTTCCGTATGGTTCCGCGACCGCGTACAAGATTTCGGCTATCTCCCTGCCCTTCTCTCACGACAGTTGTGGACGTCCGCGCTCGGCGCTGCGACCGTGGCGCAATCGACCAGCTAATCCGCCAGCGGCCGCTCCCTGTCGAGCGCGTTCAAATCTTTTGCACCAAGTGCGACAGGAGTTGCTTGGATGAGTTTGAGCGACTTGACCATCCTCACCGTCGCGGTCTTGTACTTCTTGAAATGAGCGGATTCCAAATGCGAGCGGTATGCATCTGTATCGCGATAGATCTCGAAAACTCTCACATGGGAGGGATTTTCCCTTTCAGCCACGGCATACAACACAAAGACTCCGGTTTCTTCGCTCACAGCCGTCGCAATCTGCTCCTCGACTGCAACTTTATAGTCCTCGAACTGGGCGGGATCGATTTCGAGCTCCGCTATCTGCACATAAAGATCTTGCATCTTCCCCCGCCTGTCCTTCACGGGGCGGGGGTGGAGCGCCTCGTGTGCCCTTCATGATTCCATTCCTTCCTTGTGTGACGGCGCCGACCGGCCAGCGTCGCAAAGCCGGGCGCGTGATCATCGCGATCATAAGGTTTACGACCTTAAGCCTCAACGCGTTTCGGCAACTCGGAGACCAGAGCATCGATTGCCCGTCGTGACCGCAGCGGCGGCTTGTGCAATGAATGGACTCAACCGCAAAACCAATCGATGAATGCTCGGAGTTTTGGCGGCTGATTGCGTGTGGGATAGTACAGCTTGAACTGGACAGGACTCGGCTCGAATCTTGTCAAAAGCTCAACCAGTTCACCTGCCTCGATGGCGGGTATCTCCGTCGCTCTGAAGAGTTGCGCGATACCAAGGCCCGAGCAAACCGCAAAGCCGAAATGGTGATTGTCGTCGAACACCAGTCGCGGCGGCGGATCGAGACGAAAAACCTGATCGTCGACGTTGAAGGTCAACGGCTCCAATCGCTGGCTCCCCGGAAACCTGTAACGGATAACCTGGTGGTTCCCCAGATCATTTGGATGCTGAGGGGTGTCAAAAGCTTCCAGGTAGGAGCGCGAGGCCAGCACTGAGCGGCGAAGAGGTGGACCGATGGAGCGAGCGATCATATCCATCTCCAGCGTATCTTGAAAACGGATGCCGGCGTCGAAGCCACCAGCTACGATATCGGACAATCGATCGTCTGTTGTGAGTTCAATTGTGATGTCCGGGTAGTGCCGGACGAAGGCGGCCAATCGCGGCAAGATGCAGACCTGAGCCGCCAGCCGCGACAGGTTGATCCGCAGATTTCCCGCCGGCCGCTTCCCAACCGTCCGAACCCGATCGAGTGCGTCCGCGATGTCACTGAACGCTCGGTCCGTGTTTTCAAGCAGGAGGCGGCCCGCCTCGGTCAGCCGGACACTACGGCTTGTGCGCTCGAAAAGCCGGACCCCGACAAGGGATTCGATCTGCCGAATCTTCTGCGACACCGCAGACGGCGTTATCCCCAACGGGCCGGAGGCGGCGGTGAAGCCATTGGTCGTGGCAACCATGCGGAAGGTCGGCAGCAGCGAGAAAAGATCAGGTGCCATCGTTAAGTCCTGCTTCAAGGCTCTTGAAGCATGCCCCAACTCGAATTCACGATCAAGCAGGAGCATTTAGAGAGCATCTTTCAAACTTGGAGCTAAAAATATGACCGATGATTTTGCCCTAAAGGCACGGCCGAACGGCCTGACAAACGCGATCGATGTTGCGATCGAGGACGCCCTGGCAGAGGGCCGCATCGTTGGTAGCGTCGTGCTCGTCGCCCAAGATGGCGAGATCGTTTACGAGCGGGCGGCGGGCCTTGCTGACCGTGAGACAGGCAGGCAGATGCAGGTCGAGACGCCCTTCCGCTTCGCTTCCGTGACGAAAGCCTTCACAACCATGGCCGCGTTGAAATTGATGGAGGCCGGACGTCTGTCGCCCGAAGACAGGGTGACGAAGTATCTGCCGGGGTTTACGCCTCGTCTCGCCGATGGCCTGATCGCCGATATCAGAATCGGTCAGTTGATGGCGCATACGGCCGGGTTGGACTACCGCAACCAGCAAGCTGCCGATGGACCCTATGCCCGTGCCGGGGTGTCGGACGGTCTTGATGAGAGCCGGGGCTCACTGGAAGCAAATCTCGCCCGTATCGCTAACGTGCCGTTGGATCGCATTCCCGGCGAGGGCTGGCGGTACTCCATTGCGACGGACGTTCTGGGCGGCGTGATTGAGGCAGTCACCGGCACGACCCTTGACGGCGCGATCAGCACTCTGGTCACAGAGCCGCTACAATTGGGTGCGGCGTTTCATTGGCCCGAAGGGGACATTGCCGTGCCTTACCACGATGGCTCACCGGCGCCCGTGCGGATGACCGTCGGTGTCGAGGTGCCGCAGCGCTACATTGAGGGCCCCGGCGTTCGCTTCGATCCGGAGCGCATTCGGGATGCGACCGCTTGGCCCTCGGGCGGAGCGGGCATGGCCGGCCGCGCGCGCGACGTGCTGACCCTGCTTGAAGCGTACCGCACCGGCGCTTTCCTGGGCGAGGATCTGCGTGAAGCGGCGAGGATGCCCAGAGTCGGCGCGGAGGCTCAGGCGATGGGTCCGGGGTGGGGGTTTTCCTGGCTGGGCGCTGCCCTGATCGACCCCGCTTCCACCGGCAGCAACTGGGGCAAAGGATCGGTTTCCTGGGGCGGAACATATGGCAATTGGTGGGGTATCGATTTTGCCAGGAGGAGAAGCATCATCTCGATGACGAACACCGCCTACGAGGGAATGTCGGGCAGGTTCGCGCAGAGCATCGCGGCGGCGACCGCGATGCCGCTCTCGTAGCTCTGCCACAGAGCGTGATCGGACAGACGGCAAAGCTACGGCCTCAAGCCTCCACGCGTTTCGGCAACTCGGAGACGAGGGCATCGATTGCCAGTCGTGACCGCAGCGGCAAATATTGAGTGGCCGGCCAGACAGCGTAGCACTCCATCGATGCGCTTGGACGATTGGCCCACAATGCAACGAGAGAGCCGGCGAGCAATTCATCGCGGATGAGCCAGTGGGGAACCCAGGCCAGACCCATACCGTCGACGGCGGCGTTAGCGATGGCCTCGAGGTCATCGAACCGAAGCCGCGACGTCACCGAGACGTCGATGAGCTTGCCGCTTGCGTCTGGGAGTTGCCAGGCTTGTCCATGATCGGCGCGCCAATAGAGCAACGTGTCATGGGCTGCCAGATCCGCAATTTCATCGGGAGCGCCCTTGGCGGCCAGATATGCGGGCGCGGCACAGAGGACCTTGCGTTGGCTGGTGATGCGCCGCGCTTGCAATCCAGCACCGTTGCCCAAGACACCGTTGCGAACCGCGAGGTCCACGCCATCGGCAATCAGATCGACCTGCCTGTCGCTGAAGCTCAGATCGAGTTCGAGTTGGGGGTGCTCGCGAGCAAAAGCGAGAAGAACAGGCGCTACGCAATAGCGACCAAACAGCACCGGCATGGAAACACGCAGCCTTCCCACGACGTCGCGTCTTCCCGATTCGAGAAGGGACTCACCAGCCCGCAGTTCCTCCATCGCGCGCAGGCACCGCTCGTAATATTGCTGGCCGTCCTCCGTCAGATTTTGCGTGCGGGTCGTCCGGTGAAAAAGGCGAACACCGAGCCGTTCTTCCAGCCGTGCGATGGACTTTCCGACGGCTGAGCGAGTGAGCGCAAGCCGTTCGGCAGCCTTGGCAAACCCACCCGCTTCAACCACCTCAACGAATACCGGCACGCCGTCAAATCGATTGCGCATCTAGCGGCTGATCCCAGCAAGGGCATGAACATTGTAGAACGGTGGGAACCAAAAACGGGAAGAACTGTCGCCACTGCTAATGCTCATTCTACGCTAAGAACAAAAACACGCCAACGATTTTGGATGGTCGCGGCCATGCACGGCATTGTTGCGGCCGGCAACAGCGATCTGGAGACCGCTGCCTATATGCGTCGGCGCATTGCCCAGACCGTGAGCCGACTTGAACCCGCTTGATCGGCATTTCCCCAACCCAGGAGCCCTAGCATGAAACTGCTTTGCCTCGACGTCCCCCAGCCCGGCGCCACCATGGAGCGGTATCAACCGCACATGACAGACGAAGTCCGCCACACTTGGCAGGCCTACAAGAGCGGCATCGTGCGCGACATCTATTTCCGCCAGGACCGTCCGGGCGTGGCCATCATCGCCGAATGCGACTCGATCGAAGCCGCCAAAGAGGCTCTGAGCGAGTTCCCGCTGGCCAAGGCCGGGCTCATTGACTGGGATGTTATCCCGCTTGGCCCTTTCCTCAATTGGGAAACGCTGTTCGCGTCCGGAAACGCCTGAGACTTCGTGAAGTCAGGTAGCGCTTCGTGGCCCGCCGGGTGGGGGGGCCACAGCAGGTTTCGTCACGCGCTTCGACCGCGCCTGGATCGACAAGGAATACGGACAATGAAAGTGCTGGGCTATTCCGCACCATCGGCCACCGGGGCTCTTGAGCCTTTTGCCTTCGAGCGGCGCGTGGCGCGGCCCGATGATGTCATGATCGACATCCTCTATTGCGGCGTCTGCCATACGGACTTGCACATGGCCCGCAATCACTTTGGCTTCACGACCTATCCCATCGTTCCCGGCCACGAGATCATCGGAAGAGTTCGACAGGTCGGCGAGAAAGTCAGCCGCTTCAAGGCGGGTGACATGGTCGGCGTCGGCTGCATGGTCGACTCATGCCAGCATTGCCAACCCTGCCTCAAGGGATGGGAGCAGGACTGCGCCGAAGGCGCGACCTTTACCTATGCCAGCATCGACAGGCATGATGGCAGCCCGACCTATGGCGGCTATTCCGACATGATCTTGGTGTCGGATAAGTTTGTCCTCGCCTTGCCCGATGGACTCGACCCGGCCGGGGCCGCGCCGCTCCTATGCGCCGGCATCACCACCTGGTCGCCGCTCCACCGCTGGAATGTCCATGAAGGCAGCAAGGTCGCCGTGATCGGTCTTGGCGGCCTCGGCCACATGGCGCTGAGGCTCGCCAAGGCGCTCGGCGCCGACGTCACGCTGTTCACACGGTCAACCGGCAAGGATGAAGACGCCTTCCGCCTCGGCGCCGATCATGTGGTGCTGTCGAGCGATCAAGCGCAACTGGCGGCCGTTGCCGGCCAGTTCGACGTGATCATCGACACAGTCCCCTACGACCATGACGTCAACCCGTACATGCAGACGCTTGCGCTGGAAGGCGTGTTTGTCCTGATTGGCTATATGGGGCCGCTTGGCACGCCCGTGAACGCCGGGGGCGTTGTGCGCGGCCGTAGGGCGATCTCGGGATCATTCATAGGCGGCATCGCCGAGACCCAGCAGATGCTCGATTTCTGCGGTCAGCACGGCATCGTCTCGGATGTCGAGATCATTCCGATCCACCAGATCAATGAAGCCTATGAGCGCATGTTGAAGAGCGACGTGAAGTATCGCTTCGTCATCGACATGGCCTCACTCAAATCACGAGGAACATGACAGTGCCAGACAATATCAAGCCCATTCTTTGTGTCGTCACCAGCCACCCGATCCGCGGCGACAGCGGCGAGCCGACGGGCTTTGCCATGGTCGAGCTCACGCATCCGCTTGCCGTGTTCCGCGAGGCCGGCATTCCGGCCGAGATCGCCTCGATCCGCGGCGGACATCCGCCGATCGATTTCTTCGACCTCAAGGATCCGATCAACGACCGCTTCTGGCACGACCAGGAATTCCGCGACGCGCTCGCCCACTCGCTGATCCTAGGCGAACTCGACCCGTCAAGCTATTCGGCGGTTTTCTTCGCCGGCGGTCACGGCACGATGTGGGACTTTGCTGACAACGTGGCTGTCCAGCGCGTCATCCGCGATATCTACGAAGCAGGCGGCATCGTGTCCGCCGTCTGCCATGGCCCGGCCGCGCTGGTGAACGCGAGGCTTTCGGACGGCAGCTATCTCGTCGCCGCCAAGAAGGTCGCCACCTTTACCGACGAGGAGGAGGCGGAAGTCAAGTACACGAAAGTCGTGCCTTATCTGCTCGCGACCACTCTCAAGGAGCGGGGCGCGCTGCATCAGCCGGCGCCGAACTGGACGGAGAAGGTGGTTGTCGACGGTCGCCTGATCACCGGCCAGAACCCAGCGTCCGCGCACGGCGTCGGCCAAGCCGTCGTCGATCAGCTCACCGCAAAGTCCTGAGCGCCACTGTCCGGGCCATTTGGACGCAAGGCGGCTCTGCCTCGGCAGGGCGGGCCGCTGTCAAGCCAACGAGAATGGCCGCAAGTGTTAGGAGGAGCAGAAATGAAGATCATCGCGATCGAAGAGCACGTCCTTCCCGATGACGTGCAACATGCGTGGAACACCATTCCCGGCGCTGATGACGGAACACTCGGGCTCAATCCCGGAATCCTCGGCAACCGTCTCGCTGATCTTGGCGAGCAGCGCCTGGCGTTGATGGACGAAACAGGTGTCGACGTGCAGGTCCTGTCCCTGACGACGCCCGGCCTCAACAACCTTGGGGATCACGCCGTCGATCTGGCCCGCCGGGTCAACGATCTCCTGGCTGAAACCGTGGCCTCGAAGCCATCACGCTTCCAGGCACTGGCAGTGCTTCCATCCGCGAGCCCAGACACAGCCGCGCAGGAACTCGAGCGCTGCGTCATGGAGCTCGGCTGCAAGGGCGCCATTCTCTACGGCCGCGTCGGTGAGAAAAATCTGGACCATGCGATCTTCGAACCGACATTCGTGTGTGCGGCGAGGCTGGGTGTCCCGCTGCTGATCCATCCCCAGATTCCGCAGATGAGCGTTCGCAACGCCTATTACGCGGGGTTCAGCGCACCGATTGACCTTGCCCTGTCGACCTTTGGTCTTGGATGGCATTTCGAGGCCGGCATCCAGTTCGTCCGCGTCGTCATGGCCGGGGTGTTCGACCGATATCCCAACCTTCAGATGATTCTTGGCCACTGGGGCGAAATGGTAATCTTCTATCTTGAGCGGCTTGCAATGCTCGATCGGGTGTCGGGGTTGCAGAGGCCGTTTGTCGAGTATGTCCGCAACAATCTCTATCTGACCGCCAGCGGCATGTTCAGTCCGGCCTATCTGCAGCAGGCGGTCACCGCCGTCGGTCCCGCCCGCATCCTGTTTTCGACGGACTATCCCTACCAGTATCGCCCGGGAGGCGACGCGCGGCGTTTCGTAGAAGATCTGACGCTCGACAGCACCGATAAGGCGAAGCTTGCCCACGAAAACTGGGAGCGTTTGACCAGGAATCCGGGCTCGGAACCTGGCGCGATCCTGTCCGGCGCGTAGCCTGACCGGTTTGCCGATCATAGAGGTGTGCACATCGAAAAGCCTAAGGCTTGGTCGGCGCACCTTTCGATTCATCAGAAGGACGCACGATCTTGAAGCTCACAGAAAACACAATCCTCATCACAGGCGGCGCGACCGGCATCGGTTTTGCGCTTGCCCGACGCCTTTCAGAAAAAGGCAACCAGGTCATCATCTGCGGCAGGAACGAAGCCGTTCTTGATAAGGCGCAGAAAGAAGTGCCGGCGTTAATCACCCGCATCTGCGATGTCGCCGATACCAAAAGTCGCCGGGCGATGGTCGATTGGCTGAAAGCGAACCATCCGGCCCTCAATGTGGTTATCAACAATGCCGGCGTTCAGCGTCGGCGCGACTTCAACAGGGATCCGGAGGTCGACACTCTCGATCAGGAAGTGGCGATCAACCTCACGGCGCCGATCCATCTGATCGCCGAGCTGCTGTCGACCCTCAGGCAGCACGAGCATGCATGCATCATCAATGTCAGCTCGGGACTGGCCTTCTCGCCGATGGCGGACGTCCCCGTCTATTGCGCCACCAAGGCTGCCATTCACTCCTTTACGCTCAGTCTGCGCCATCAGTTGAGGTCGACCGGAATCCGGGTGGTCGAGATGGCTCCACCGATTGTCGATACGGGTCTCGGTGGCAATACGCGCAGTGCGGGGACAGCCAACCGCATGATGGTCAGCCCGGACGAATTCGCCACGGAAGCGCTTGCGCAACTCGAAACGGACAAGGACGAGGTGCTTGTCGGTACCTCCGCCCAAACGCGCCAGCTGGGCGAAGCCTTGTTCGAGCGGATGAACAGCAGCTCCTGAGCCACCGTGGGATTGCCGTGCGGGTCTCGGCAATCCCCCTCGTACGCCCGCGCCTTAAAGGTTCTATTAGCCATGTCTGCGGGCCGGACAGCGGAACGAATGGTGGCGTGGGCGTGCGCTGAAAAACGTTCAGGACCCCGATTGCCGCCGCTCTCGCCCAAAACTTGCCACCGCTGAACGGCGGCGCGCGCTTACAAAGTCACTACACCTCCGCCAAGGACAAACCCCGGCCGAGGCGCCCTACGATGGCACTTTGCCTGTGTTTTCTTAGCCTCGCAGGTGTGGCCTTAAGTCGCAAACTATTGGCCTCAGAAGCGGGGCGTCGGGCTTCATTGACGGCGCGACAAGCACCATATGGTGATCCAAAGCCCTCCAAAACGAGAGAAGCTCGCCCGACGTCGCACTGCGGTCGTCAGCCTGCGATGGCTATGAACTAAAGGAACCTGGAAAACATCATGCCTAAAAATATCAGACTAACGTCGAGAGACGTCCCCCTCATTCAGCTCGGCGTATATCAGTGCCGCTTTCCGGTGAGCGAAGACCCGTCAGTACCTGGCGGCTACCGTTTTTGTGCCGGGCCAACTTCGCCTGATCGCGTCTACTGCGATCACCACCACAGCATCGTGACTGCCGTCGACCCTCGTCGAGCCCGCTCGGGTCTCCATTTGCCCCAACGGCGCGCCGCGTAGACTACGTCTTGTTGGGCTGAGCCCTCCGCGCGCTGGCAGTCGGCGTCACCTCATCGGCTGTGACGTTGTCCTCAAATCTCTTTTGGAATTCGGCAACCCCGTTTCAGTCAACGAAGCGCGTCCTGTCAGACTTGAGGACGACGTTGGCGAACTCGGGCATTTCCAGACCTTGGCGCACCTTGGCATCAAGATCCTGCTCGGCCGCCTTGATGGCGGCGAGCCGCGCCAGCACGGTCCTGGCATCCAGGCGGGGCACCACGGCGACGCCATCGCGGTCGCCGACCAGTATGTCTCCCGGCGAGATAGTCACACCTCCCAGCACCACCGGAAATCCGACTGTGCCTGGACCATTGCGCGCCGGCGAGTTTGCGCTGGCCCCGGCACAGTAGACCGGCAACCCGACCGCTTCGATCCCGACAACATCGCGCACGAGGCCATCGGTGATGAAGCCGGCAACCCCCTTGTTTCGCGCCATGCCGAGAACGAGATCCCCAGTCACCGCCGCACCGGCAAAGCTGTCGGTGGCCGCGACGATGATGTCTCCACTTGCAGCGACATCCAACGCCCCAAACAGCGCGAGATTGTCGGAAGGGCCGCAGTAACAGGTCACGGCGACGCCGACGAGCGTAACCGCACCTGGCGATAGCGGCTTGATCGCATGGTGCAACGCCCCTCGCCCGCCCATGGCGTCGACGACTTGGCTAACGGATACGCCCGAAAAGGCACGGATGATTTCTGCTGCAGGCCGTTCGAAACGGCGCTTGATGGTGAGCAGCGGCGGGTCTTCAATCATGTGGCGGCCTCGTACCCTGAACGAACGAAAGACAGTCTGGCCCGAGGTCGCCCAGGCTCCGCGCGCCCATCAGTCCCATGACCCGGTCGATCTCCTTACGGTAGAGTTCAATCACGTGTCGCACCCCCTCTTCGCCGGCGACCGCGAGTCCCCATAGCTGCGGCCGGCCGATCAGACAGCAGGAGGCGCCGAGCGCCAACGCCTTGACGACGTCGGAGCCTCGCCTGATGCCGCCGTCAATCAGCACCGGAATGCGACCGTCCACAGCCGCGACGACTGCCGGCAGCGCGTCCAGCGACGCGGCGGCGCCGTCGAGCTGGCGTCCGCCGTGATTGGACACGATGACGCCGTCGATTCCGCGCGCCACGGCCTCCGTGGCTTCGCCGGGATGCAGGATGCCCTTCAGCAACAACGGTCCGGACCAAACTGTGCGCAGCCAGTCGACGTCGGCCCAAGAGAGCCCGGGGTCGAGCAGTGACGCCATGCGGCCCGCCAGCGCGCCGACCGTCGCGGTCTCACCCGGACGCGCGTAGTTGCCGAACGTCAGTTTCGGGAGCCGGGTGCGCATACGCAGCAGCCACGCCGCCTTGGTGGCGGCCGCCAGTGTCCCTGCCACCCCGAAGCGCGGCGGAATAGCAAAACCGTTGCGGATGTCGCGTTCCCGGTTTCCGAGCATCTGGTTGTCGATGGTGAGCACCAGCGCGCCGTATCCTGAGGCACTCGCCCGATCCACCAGTTCTCGGGTGAAGCCGCGATCGGTATAGACGAATACCTGCATCCACTGCGGGCCGGTTCCGGTGGCCGCTATGTCCTCCAGTTTGCACACCGAGCCGTGGCTCGCGCAGTAGAAGGTGCCGGCGGCTGTCGCTGCACGGGCTGCCGCGCACTCGCCGTCGGGCCAGAATAGACCGGCCAGGCCGGTTGGCGCGATGCCGAGCGGGATAGCAAGCTTCGCGCCGAAGAGATCAAGGGAGAGATCTCGTGTCGCTGCGCCGTTGAGGGGTCGCGGCAGAATAGCAACCTCGTTGAAGGCCTGCTCGTTACGGCGCAGCGTTCGCTCATCCTCGGCGCCGCCATCGGCGAAGTCGAACACCGGGCGCGGCAAGGTCCGACGCGCGGCGTCGCGGACCGCTGCCACGCTGTACAGGCGCTTCAGCGCTGCCGTTGAAGCAGGCGATACCGCGACGCCGGCACGGCCGTTGACCAAAGGGTCTGCGTTCGAGACAGTCGAGGAGCTACTCACGGTTTCTTACCGCAGATGCGACCGTGGTGCGTCGGTCCTCCGCCCCCCGGAACACGCACACAGCAGAGCGTGCCCTCGAAGGAGGGAGCGCTGCCCGTCGCCAACGCGCCGGCATTTGTCACCCAAAGCATCTCGCCCGAGAAGACGCAGTTGGTCGTTGCCTTGCCGCAGACGAAGAAACCTTCCGCTGTGCCGTCGGGCTTCAGCACATGAATGCCGTTGGCGGCAATATCTGTGACATAAAGGCGGCCATCGGCTCCGACCTTCAGCCCGTCCGGGATCGGATTGGCCCCAGGCAAGCGGCCAAGGTCTTCGACGCTGCCATCCGGGCGCTGCCGCTTGACGCGGCCTGTATAGGACTCGCCCCAAACGATCGAGCCGTCGGCCTCGATCGCTACTCCATTCGGGAAGGTCGGCTCGTCGAAGCCAAGAGCAAGGTACGCACTGCCATCGGGTTTGACGGCAAAGATGTAGCTGGGGTCCGGGTTCCCCGGGTTGTATGTGCCGGGATCACTGAAGATAAGCCGGCCATCAGCAGCAAATACGAGATCGTTTGGACCATTGAGCCGAATGCCCGCAACTTCGGTCAGCAGGACTTCCGGCTTTCCGCCTTCGGCAACTCGCTGGATCGATGGCGTTGTCATCTCCGCGGCCCGCCAAGGTCCGGTCGTGCCACCATTCTGACAGACATAGAGCAGGCCATCCGAACCGAGAACGCATGCATTCGGCGCTCCCGCAACATACGCGAACTGCCGAGCAGTTCCTTCACGATCGATGGCGGTCAGCTGGCTGCGATAGCTTTCGACGATGACAACGCGCCCATCAGAGAGCATAGTCGGACCCTCGGGCCAGCCGAGGCCAGTCGCGACAACCTCGACTGCGAGCTTTTCAACCTCCTTCATGGTGCGATCTCCAGACCGGCAGCCTATCAAGATTTGTCGGGTATAATCCAGCCGTCTACGCATTCGTTGAATACATTGTGCGGCGATTGCAGGCATCGATGCATGGCCGCTTGGGGCGCGAAGTCGACATGAGCGTCGGCGCCAGCGATGTCCGCTTCAAGAAGCCGGACGGTGGTGCGGGAATCGCCTCCACGAGGCGCCTTGCAGCCCGGCAGCTTGGGGGCCGACAGCTTTAAGATACAAATGATCCGAAGTGGACGTTGAGACGCACCGCTGCCTCATGCATGACCCGAAGCGTGTCATTCCGGCACCAATTTGAACAACGGTCCGCGTCAAACAGGGTGGAGGAAGTTTCAATCGAAGAAGCCCGCATCCTCTTCCCTGAGATATTTCCTGGCTGCTTCAGCATCGATATCGAGACCCAGCCCCGGCGCTTCCAGCAGGTCCACCATGCTGTCCTTCACAATCTGCTTGGGTAGGCCGACTACGAGATCCTTCCACCATGGATCGGAGGCGCTCGGGTATTCGAAGGCGATGTAATTGGCGGGCAAGGTGGCACAGACATTGATCAGCGCGCCGAGGCCGAGCAGGCCGTTGGCGGTGCCGTGCGGCGCCATCAGGATCGAGTGCATATAGGCGTGCTCGGTGATCCATTTGAGCTCGGCAATGCCACCGACATCGGCAGGATCGGGGCCGATGACGCGCACCGCCTGCGTCTCGATCAGTTCCTTGAAATTGTGCCGCAGGTAGATCTGCTCGCCGGTATGGATTGGCGTCGAGGTGGAGGTGGTCAGCTCCCGATAGGCCTGGGGATTGACCCACGGCACATAGTCGCCGGTCAGCATGTCCTCGAGCCACATCAAATTGTACTTCTCGACCGCGCGTGCGAATTTGATCGCATCGGGCAGCATCCAGCCCGGGCCGCAGTCGAGCGCCAGGCTGACCTTGTCGCCCAGGACTTCCTTCATGGCGATCACGCAGTCGAGCATGTGATTGAAACCGCGCTCGCTGATCACGCCCTGGTCCATGGCACCGTGATACCCGGCCTTGTTCTGTGTCACGCCGTAGTGAAAGCCCTCGACGGTGTCCTTCATGTTGGAATGGAATGAGATGCCTTGTTTGACCATGAAGAAGCCTTCTGGCCGCTCCATCATCCATTTGACATCAGCGGCGTAATCCTCCGGCCGGTCGCCCGTGCGTTTCCGGCGGATCGAGCCGTTGTAGACGCGCACCTTGTCGCGCACCTTGCCGCCGAGCAATTTGTAGACCGGAACGCCCGCTGCTTTCCCGGCGATATCCCACAAGGCGTGCTCGATGGCGCTTACCGCCGCGCCATTGGGCTTGAAAGAGCCGCGCTGGCGGATCTTCAGCATCACGCGCTCGACGTCAGTCGGGTCCTCGCCGATCAGGGCGTCGCGAAAATGCAGCACCCAGGGTTTGAGGTAGGGCTTGGTGTATTCGACTTCGCCCAGGCCGTGCAGGCCCTCGTCGGTGACGACTCGAACTATGGGGTGCTTGCCGATAACGGCACAGCGGAGATCGGTGATTTTCATGGGATTACCTATTTCACCGATGAGAAGGCGGTCGGAGCCAACAATTGGTTGGTGATATTGGCAAGGATTGGCCCATCGCTTTCAGACTCGTCGCGCACTTTGAGCCAGGCTGGATCAGTGACAAAGGCCTTCCACTTCACTTCGCGCTCAGCCAGCGATTCCCAGGCGATGAAGTAGGTGAGGCGATTGCTGCTTTCGCCCACCATCGTGGTGAAGAACCCGGCCTGGCGAATGCCGTGCTTGTCCCACAGAGCCAGGGTGTGGTCGTTAAAGCGCTTGAACAGCGCCGGTAGCCGCCCAGGCAGGCACTCGTAGACTCTCAGTTCGTAGATCATGTCTTCTCCTTGTCGCCTCTCCCCTGCAGAGGGGCAGGCGCGTCGCGCCGGTTGAGGGGGCTCGTCCCCCATTGTGTGTGCTTGGCCTCACCCCGCTTATGATCCTTTCCCACTGAGTGGAGCGAGACGACGGGTGATACAGCGGGGATTGGATCAGTCGTTCCTCACCCTTTTGTGGAGGCCATGAGAGTGGGGGTTTTTGGGCACGAAACTCAACTCCATATCCGATCCCAGGAATATTCGTCATCCCAATGATCGGTCGGCTGCCACACGCCGGTGACACCGGGTTGCAGGTGCTGGCTGATGACTTCGTCGACCACGTCGTCGATGCCGAGGCCCGGCTTGTCCGACACGGCGATGAAGCCATCCTTGACCAGCGGCTTGGGCAAGCCCGTGACGATATCGTCCCACCAGTCCACTTCGACGCTGTGATATTCGAGTGCCATGAAGTTTTCCGTGGCCACCGCGACATGCGCGGCGGCCATTGCCGCGATCGGGCTTTCCGCCATGTGAATGGCCATGGCAACGCCATGGTCCTGCGCCGCGTCGCCGATCTTCTTGGTCTCGAGGATGCCACCGGAGGTGAGCAAGTCCGGATGGATGACCGAGATGCCGGCCTTGAGTAGCGGCTCGAAGCCTTCCTTGAGGTAGATGTCCTCACCGGTGCAGATCGGCACGGAGGTCGCCTGCTGCAGCTGGCGATACTGCTCGGTGTACTGCCAGGGAATGACATCCTCGAGCCAGGCTGGTGCGTATTTCTCTATCCGCCGGGCGAGACGGATGCCATCCTGCAGCGAGATGTGGCCGACATGATCGATGGCGAGCGGGATCTCGTAACCGATCACCTCCCGGACCTCGTGGATATATTCATCGAGCAGGTCGAGGCCCTTTTCGGTGAAATGGAGGCCGGTGAAGGGATGCGGCACGTTCTGCGCGTCATAGGCGGCGTTGCGCGCCCGACGCTCGTCCAGTGTGCGCGCCGGGCAACGGCTGGCACTGATGCGGAAACCATCGAGCACACCAGCGGGCGCGACCACCGCGCCCGGGATGTGCGATATCTGCGCCAGCCCGAGATCCATCTTGAGGAACGTGAAACCGAGATCCATCCGCGCCTTGAGCCGCTTGCCGGTCTCAGTGCCGCTGGGCTTGTCGGCGTCGGTGTCGCAATAGACACGCACCTTGTCGCGGAACCGTCCCCCGAGCATCTGGTAGATCGGCACGCCATAGGCCTTGCCGGCGAGATCCCAGAGGGCGATCTCGATTGCCGAGACACCGCCACCCTGCCGCCCATGACCACCAAATTGCTTGATGCGGCGAAACAGCCGGTCGATGTTGCAGGGATTCTCGCCCAGCAACCGGCTCTTGAGCATCAGCGCATAAGTGGCGCTGGCGCCGTCGCGCACTTCGCCAAGCCCGACAATGCCCTGGTTGGTGTAGATCTTGACAAGCGCCGAGGTAAACGGCGCGCCGACGATTTCGGCTACCCGCATGTCGGTGATGCACAGTTCGGACGGCCTGGAGTTCGTGTTCACCCGATTGAGGGCATCGTGGGCTACAATGGTCTTTGGCATGCTGTCCTCGTACTCGTACTGGTCGGCGGGGCTTGTCGCCCGCACGCTGGGCCGGCAGGGAGCGATGCTAGACCAGTTCTATCTCGTGGGCCTGCAGGTAGTCTCGGTCCATCTCGACACCGAGACCAGGCTTCGACGTCAGCTTGAGGCTGCCGTTCGAAACGTCGAGCGGTGTGTCGATAAGGTGATCGTATTTTGCCAGGTTCCACTCCGAGGTTTCGAGCTTGTAGAAGTTGGGAACGGTCATCATCACCTGCGCGCCGGCAACCACGTTGATCGGCCCAGCGGCATCATGTGGCGAGACCGGGATGTAGTAGGCTTCGCACAGGGCGGAAATCTTCTTGAGCTCGGTAATGCCGCCGGTCCAGGTGACATCCGGCATGATGTAGTCGGCGAGCTTGTTCTCCAGCACCGGCACGAAATCCCACTTGGTGTGGCCGCGCTCGCCCCACGAGATGGCGGCACTGACCTTCTCACGCACCTGCTTGAGGGCGTTGAGGCTCTCGGGCGGACAGGGCTCCTCGAACCAATCGATCTGGCCGGCTTCCTCGAGGCTGCGACAGAGGCGGATGGCGGTGGGAACGTCGAAGCGGCCATGCGCATCGATGAGGATGTCGACATCGGGGCCTGCAGTTTCGCGGATCAGCGCCGTCAGTTCGGCAGCCTCGCGCTCGTCCTTGCGCGTCATGCTGCCATCGAGGTAGCCGTCCCGCTGTTCGCGGGACAAGCCATCGGCGGCGCGGCCCTGGTGAGGGAAAGGGTCGAATTTGAGCCCAGTATGGCCGGACTCGACAATGTCTCGGATTTCGCGGACCACAGCCTCCTTGCTGGTAAACTTGCGCTGGTTGGGATGGGTGTAGAGCGCGATCTCATCGCGCACCGGTCCGCCCAGCAGCTCGTAAATCGGCTTGCCTAGAACTTTGCCCCTGATGTCCCAGAGTGCGATGTCGATGGCGCTCACGCATTCGACTGCGGCGCCGCGGCTGCCCATGTAGGTGAAGCTGCGGAAAATCTTGTGCCAGAGATGCTCGATGCGAGCTGGATCCTCGCCGGTCAAAGCGATACCGATCTGCCGCAGGATCGTGCACAGGGCCCTATTGGCGAGCTTCGTTGTGGTGGTGATCTCTCCCCAGCCACTCAGCCCTTCGTCGGTCGTCACTTCGACGAACAGGAATTCTCCCCAATAGGATGCAGCGGAGTTGATCAGCCACGGCCGAACGCTTGTGATTTTCATCTCGACTACCTTTGTCTGAAATCAACAGGTGACTTTGTCCTGACCGGATCTCCTATCCGGCTCGAGCGGCGTTGCGCGCACGCATCTGTTCGAGAACGTGCCGGCCCGAACCTTCGACATGGCGGGAAATGAGTTCGCCCGCCTCGTCGGCATTTCCCGCTTTTATGTGCGCTATGAGCTCGCGGTGCTCACGCAGGATGGCGGCCCGCCGCGCGAGCGTAAAATTGAAACGCCGGCTCACGGCTCGCAGCACTTCGCGATGCTTCCACCAAAGCTCGGCTGCATGGCGATTATAGTGGCGCTGGTACATCACCGTGTGGAAGGCGGTATCCAGTTCACTGTGCCGGATTGTGTCGGCGAAGTTGTTCTCCTCGATCAGGCCCTGGATACGTTCGAGTTCGGCGATGTCCTCGCTGGTCGCCATATTCACGAACCATCGCGTCAGGGCCGGCTCGATCAGGACACCGATCTCGTAGATGTCGCGGACAAAATCCTGATCTATGGGGCGCACGCGCGCCCCGCGATTGGCCACGAAAGTGACAAAGCCCTCCCCGCGCAACAGCTGCAACGCTTCGCGCACCGGGTTGGTCGAGGTGCCATGACGCCGGGCGAGATCGGTGACCACAAGCCGTTCGTTGGCTGCGAGCCGTCCCTCGATGATGTCTTCCCGGATCAGTTGATAAAGCGAGGCGCCCTCGCTCGAGGCGCCTATGGGGTCAATCCCCTCCGGTGGTTCAGCTTTGAAATCGCTTGTTTCGGCCAAAGCCGGCTCCCCCAATCAATACACACTTTGGTCGATATCACGCACGGTTTCCATAAACAATGTACGATTTATCGCGTTGACAGCCAATCCCTGATCTGAAAACGTATGAAATGATCGACAGGATACATAGAGAGAGGACGTCCCGCGATCGAACGAACAATGACCGCCTGCCTCGATGCTGAGCGGCATGGGAGAGAACCTGGAGGATACCTATGACGAGGATTATACTCGGCGGTGCCGTCCTGCGCGGCACTGTCTCCACTGCACTAATGGTATCGCTGATGTCTGCTTCGGCGCTTGGTGCGCCGCCGGTCGACCTGAGCAAGTGGTCGCCGGACTATGTGCGCTCCATCGCGGGAACACAGGATTTTGATACGGCGGCGGATTGCGCCAAGGTCACCCCGCTCGACTACAAGGGGCGACTGACATTCTGGTATCAGGGCGTGTTCGAGGGCGACCCCGACCTCCTGCGCCAATACTACAAGGATTTCTTCGAGACCTTCCGCAAGACCTATCCGAACATCCAGCTCGACGATCAGGCGCTTACCTATAACGACCTTCTCGACAAGTTCCGCACCGCGCTGCTGGGCAATGCCGCGCCGATGGCGGTCCGCCTGCAAATCCTGGGTGGTACCGAGTTTGCCTCGAAGGGCTATCTGCAGCCGCTCAAGCCGGAAGATGTGGGCTATCCGACCGAGGATTTCTGGCCCGGCGCCATGAAGGCCGTAACTTGGGAAGGGGTGACCTACGGCATTCCCACCAACAACGAGACGATGGCGTTCATCTGGAACGCCGACATCTTCAAGCGTGCAGGCATCGATCCGGACAAGGCTCCGGCTACCTGGGACGACGTCGTCAAGTATTCCAAGCAGATCCATGACAAGCTCGGCATTGCCGGTTACGGCCTCGTGGCTCGCAAGAATGCCGGCAACACGCCGTACCGCTTCATGCCGCAGCTATGGGCCTATGGTGGCGGCGTCTTCGACGAAGCCACTGCGAACCCGACCTACAGTGATGTCAAACTCGACAGCCCGCAGAGCAAGGCGGCACTGCAAGCCTCCTACGACATGTATGTCCGCGACAAGTCGGTTCCGGTTTCGGCGCTCACCAACCAGCAGGCCGACAACCAGCCTCTGTTCGTCGCCGGCCAGCTCGGCATGATGATCTCGCACCCGTCCGACTACAACGTCATGCTCGACCTGCAGAAGAAGGCGACGGGCGCCGACAAGGAGAAGGCGCAGACCGTCATCGACAACATGCGTTACGGCTTGATTCCGACTGGGCCCGACGGCAAGCGCGCTGTCGTGTTCGGCGGCTCGAACATCCACATCCTGAAGCCTGAATATGTCGAGGGCGGCAAGGTGGACGAGCCGGCTGCGAAGGCTATCGCCTGCATGTGGGCGAGCCCTGAATGGTCGCTGAAGATGGCTTACGCCGGCTCCAACCCAGGCAATCTCAACGGCTTCAAGACCAAATGGATGAAGGAACGTCTGGACAACATCAAGTTCCTCGACGTCACAACCTCGATGCTGCCATACGGCATCCCGTTCCCCGCGCTGCCGCAGTCCCCCGAGATCATGAACATCATTGTCCCCGATATGCTGCAGAACGCCCTGACCGGAGCGATGACGGTCGATCAGGCCGCCGACGACGCCGCCAAGAAGGTAAAGGACCTGATGGGCGGGCTCTAGGCCGAGCCGACCTGCGACTGACCTGGCCGGCTGCGCCTGATAGCAAGTGCAGCCGGTTCGTTCCGAAGAACAAGGGCACGCCACAGTGACGATCGTGACCGGCAAGAAAGAGGCTCGCCCAAGATTGCAACCCGATAGGTCCGGCTTGCTGCGGCAGGTCTGGCAGCATCGCGCCGACTACGCGTACGTGCTCCCCGCGATTGCCGTGATGCTCATCGTCATAGCCTATCCGATCTACTACACGGTGGAGCTGTCGTTCTTCAAGACGCCGCCTGGCCTGCAGCTACGCGACAAGACCTTCATCGGCTTCGACAACTACACGACCATCCTCACCAGCGACGTATTCTGGAAAGTTACCTGGAACACGCTTGTCTGGACACTGGGATCCACGTTCTTTTCCTTTGTACTGGGGTTTGGTGCCGCGTTGGCGCTCCACCGCGACTTTGTCGGCCGCGGTGTCTTGCGCGCTATCCTGATCGTTCCCTGGGTCATCAGCGCGGTTGCCGCCTCCTATATCTGGAAGTGGATCTATCATTCCGACTTTGGGATCATCGGGGCGGTGCTGGTCGGCCTCGGATTGGCCGACCGGCCGCCGAATTTCATCGACAACGTCTCTACGGTGCTGCCATCCCTGATCGTCGTCAATATCTGGCGCGAGTTTCCCTTTGCCATGATCATGATGATGGCCGGCCTGCAGACGGTCCCCGAGCAGTTGCTGAGCGCCGCAAAAGTCGATGGGGCCAGTGCATGGCAGCGCTTCTGGCACGTCACCTTCCCGCACTTGAGCAACGTCTCGACGGTGACGATCCTGCTGCTCGCTGTCGCCAACTTCAATTCCTTCATCATCCCGTGGATCATGACCGGCGGCGGGCCGTCGAACGCGTCGCATATCTGGATCACGCACATCTATGAGCTCGCCTTCGGCCGGCAGCGCTGGGGCGTCGCGTCGGCCTATTCGGTGCTCCTGTTTCTCATGCTGATGGTGCTGGGCTACTTCTACGTCCGTGCGCTGGCCGGAAATGATCGGAAAGAGGGGCGCGCATGAGCATGATTGTCGAGACTGCCCCTCGAGGTCAGACCCGGAGCCGCATGCGCGTCGACGGATGGCGGTGGGCCGGGCGCATCTTCCTCGTGTTCATGCTGCTCTACACCGCATTGCCGATGATCTGGATGCTGATCACCTCGATCAAGTCCGGGTTCGCGGCGATGCAATTCCCGCCGCAATGGTGGCCCGACGAGCCGACCCTCGCCAGCTACCAGAAGCTGCTCGACCCGCAGAACAGCGTAGGCCAGGACTTCCTCCGCTTTTTCTGGAACAGCCTTTTCGTGGCGACGGCCACGACAATCCTTTCGGTGGTCGTGGCCGTTCCTGCAGCCTACGCGTTTTCGCGTTTCACTTTCCCGGGCCGGAATTTCCTGTTCTTCGCCGTGCTGCTGCGCAATATGTTCCCGGCGGTGATCTTTCTCGTGCCGCTGTTCATCCTAATGCGGGCGATCGGGCTGGTGAACACGCATGGTTCGCTGATCCTCACCTACCTCACCTTCGGCCTGCCGCTGGCGATCTGGCTGCTCAAGGGCTTCTACGACAACATCCCGGTGCAGCTCGAGCAGGCGGCGCGCATCGATGGCGCAACGCGGTTCCAGGCCTTCCTCCTGATCGTGATGCCGCTTTCGACGCCAGGGATCATCGCCACCGCGATCTATTCCTTCATCGGCGCGTGGAACGAGTACATCTACGCCTACACCTTCCTGTCCAAGAACGAACAGTTGACCTTGCCGGTCGGCATCCAACGTTTCTTTTCGGAAAATACGACGGACTTTCCGGGCCTGATGGCGGCCAGCTTCATGATGAGCGTCCCCGTCGTGGTGCTGTTCCTCGTCCTGCAACAATACTTCGTACGCGCCCTTACAGAAGGCGCGGTCAAGCACTAGGGAGTTGCCGATGGCCCACGTGGTCCTCAATGATCTCGTCAAGACCTACGGCAGCTTCAAAGCCGTCAACGAAGTTTCGCTGACGGTCAATGATGGCGAGTTCGTAGCACTCGTCGGACCTTCCGGCTGCGGCAAGACAACGACCCTCAATCTCGTCGCCGGGCTGATCCCGACTACATCGGGCGAGATCGTCATTGGCGACCGGGTGGTCAACGACCTCGATCCCAAGGACCGGGACATCGCAATGGTGTTCCAGAACTACGCGCTCTATCCGCAGAAATCGGTCTACAATAACCTGGCGTTCCCACTGCAGATGCGCAAACTGCCCAGGGAAGAGATCGACAAGAAGGTTAGGGACGCTGCACGCGTACTCGACATGACCGAACTCCTTGAGCGCAAGCCTCGTGAACTCTCAGGCGGACAACAGCAGCGTGTGGCCCTGGGGCGCGCCCTTGTCCGAGACCCAGCGGTGTTCCTGATGGACGAGCCGCTCTCCAATCTCGACGCAAAGCTGCGGGTGCAGATGCGGTCAGAGATCAAGCGATTCCACCAGGACCTGAAGGCGACAATCATATACGTAACACACGACCAGCTCGAAGCCGTGACCATGGCCGACAGGATGGCGGTGATGAACGGCGGCTATCTGCAGCAATACGATTCACCGGCGCAGGTGTTTGCCCATCCGGTGAACATGTTCGTCGCCAGCTTCGTCGGCAGCCCTGCAATGAGCCTTGTTCCTCTGCAGGCATCGACGGCAAGCGGCAACACTATGTTGACCGGCGCGGAGGGCTGGCACCTCGAGCTTTCGCCGCACAACGCCCAGAAGGTCGCGACGGCAAAGACCAAGAAAGTGGTGCTCGGCGCGCGTCACTCGACGATCAAGCTGCACAAGAGTGCGGTGCCAGGCAGCGTCCCTGCCAAGGCCTACACGGTGGAGCCGACCGGAGACGTCACCTTCGTGCAGGCGTTGCTGTCCGGCGCCGTCGTCAACATCAGCGTGCCCCCCAGCGTCGCCGTTGCACCTGACGAACAGATCTGGCTCGAATTCGACCAGGAGCGGATGCATCTGTTCGACGGCGAAACAGAGATGGCTCTCAAGGTCAACTGAGACAGAGCCGAAGCGTGTGGAACGTGGGCGTGCATGACTACGAAGCTTAAAATCACCGCGATCAATCCCTATCCTGCGTGGGTGGGAACGCGCAATCAGATGCTCGTCAAGGTCGAGACCGACCAGGGCGTCTTCGGCTGGGGAGAGAGCGGCTTGAGCGGTCGCGAGAGGGCCGTGGCCGGCGCGGTCGAGCATTATCGCGAGTTTCTGATTGGCCGTAACCCCATGCAGATCGGGCGAATCTGGCAGGAGCTCTATCGCAGCCAGTACTTCGAGGGCGGGCGTGTTCTGCTGGCGGCTATTTCGGCCATCGACATCGCCCTTCACGACATCAAGGGCAAGGCGCTCGGAGTGCCGGTCTACGAGTTGCTGGGCGGCAAGCAGCGCGACCGCATCCCCACCTTCGCCTCGACAGGAGACGAGGCAGAAGGCGATGCTGCCATCGAACGAGCCCGCGAACTGCACGCACTGAGGTGGCAGGCAATCCGCTTCTTCCCCGTCGGGCAAAGCAGCAGGGACATCTTCGAGCCGCGCGAGTCGATAGGCGCGACCGCGAGAATGCTGAACAAGGCGCGCGAGGCGCTGGGCGACGACGTCGTCCTCGGCATCGACTATCACCATCGGCTGTCGGTGGCAGAGGCGGCGAGCTTCTGCAACAAGCTCGGCCGTGGCGTGCTTGATTTCCTCGAGGAACCGATACGCGACGAGACACCGGAGGCCTACGAATCCCTGCGCACGATGACCGAGATTCCTTTTGCCATCGGCGAGGAATTTGCCAGCAAGTGGCAGTTCTTGCCCTACATCGAGCGCGGCATCCATCAGTTCAATCGGCTCGATGTCTGCAATGTCGGGGGGCTCACCGAGGCGATGAAGGTCGCTGGCTGGAGCGAGGCCCACTATGTGGACCTGATGCCGCACAATCCCCTGGGACCAGTGTGCACGGCCGCGACCATTCATCTGGCCGCCGCGGTGCCGAACTTCGCGTGGCTCGAGACCAGGGTTCCCGAAAGAAAGTTGGGCTTCGACAATTCCGAGTTCTTCCCAGTGCAACCACGGCTCGATGGTCCCGATTATCCGGTCAGCGACCTGCCTGGCCTGGGCGTCGAGGTCAATGAGGAGGCGATCCAGGCGGAGAGCTTCCGTTTCTGGGAAGCGCCTCACCTCAAGCGCCGCGATGGTTCTGTCACGAACTGGTAGTTCAATTTCAACCGGAGTCGACAATGACACATACTCCCGACATCACGCGGCCGCCCAAGGACCTGATCGACGCATTACGAGAGATCGGCGCCGCGACGGTAGCCGGCACGCTCGGCCACATGGGCTTCCGCAATCCGCACATGGTCGGTCCGGTGGCGCAGAACCACGGGAAGTCGATCGTCGGGCCGGCGCTGACGCTGCAGTTCCTGCCGCAGCGGCCGGACCTCTTCAGCGAGGGAGAATATGCCGATCCGGAGACGCAACTGCATCGGCACGTGCTCTACCACGCCCAGGAGGGCGACGTGGTCGTGGTGGACGCGCGCGGCGACATGAGCTCGGGCGTCTTCGGCGATATGATGTCGACCTATTTCAAGGGCAGAGGCGGCGCGGGCATCGTCATCGATGGGTGCATGCGCGACCGACCCAATGTCGAAAAGCTCGATCTACCGCTATGGCTGCGCGGCTGGACGCCCAACTACCATGTGCAAACCAGCATCTATCCTAACGCCGTCAACGTTCCGATTGCCTGCGGCGGCGTCACGGTTCTCCCCGGCGACATCATTATCGCCGACGATGACGGGGTGGTGGTGCTTCCAGTCGCAATGGCCTCGAAGGTAATCGAAGACGCGAAGATGCATCACGATTGGGAAGAGTTCTCGCGAGAGAAGCTTATGCAGGGCGCGTCGTTGCAACGCTACTATCCGCTGCATGACGACGCCCGCGGGGAATACGAGGAATGGCGCAATGCGAGACGCGTGGAGCGCCCAAGCTAACGCAAGGTCAGCTGCGACGGGCGGCAGACCTTATGGCGGTGTGCGTCAACGCCGAAGGTGGGGTCGAGTTTCACCACCGGGCGTTCAGCTTTGCGGCGCGGCAGCGTCAAGCGTTAACGTCAGCAGTGTCCGCTTTCAAGAAAGGGCAACTTCAGTGTGGACGGCCGACATAGGCGCATAGCCGACAGGCACCTGTGAGGCGGTGAGCGGACTGGCAGCTTCCGGCGGCAGATCTTCAAGAGCCGACATTTAGTCAAGGGCCAGTGTTGTCGAGACCTGACCATAGGGCACCTTCGTGTCGAGCGAGGGAAGCAATCTGCTGTGACGCCGGCGAATTGATCATCCCGCATTGCACAATTCCTTCGCTTGGTCACAATGCAGGCATGGTCCGATCCTCCCTAGCCGTCCTGGTGATCGATGAAAATCGCATCCGCGCCTCGATCATCGAGGCCGGCCTGCGCGAGGCCGGCCATCAGCGGGTCACGGTCATCCATGACGTGACCGGCATTGCGCGACGGATCGCCGAAATCGAGCCTGACGTCATCGTCATCGATCTCGAAAATCCCAACCGCGACATGCTCGAAAACATGTTCCAGCTGTCGCGCGCCGTGAAGCGTCCGATCGCCATGTTCGTCGACCGCTCCGACCAGGCCTCGATCGAGGCGGCGGTCGATGCCGGCGTGTCCGCCTATGTCGTCGACGGGCTCAGGCAAGAGCGCGTCAAGCCGATCCTCGACATGGCGGTCAGCCGCTTCAATGCCTTCTCACGCATGGCGCGTGAACTGGAAGAGGCGCGCAGCGAGCTCGAGAGCCGCAAGGTGATCGATCGCGCCAAGGGCATTCTTATGAAGTCGCGCGGCCTCTCCGAAGAGGCGGCCTACACGCTGCTGCGCAAGACCGCGATGAACCAGAACCGCAAGATCAGCGATATCGCCCAGAGCCTGGTGACTGCCGCCGGGCTGCTCGGACCGGCGGAGGACGAATGAGCATGGGCGCCGAGCACCAGATCACCGCCGGCTTCATGCCGCTTTTCGACAGCGCCGTGCTGGTGGCCGCAAGCGAGTTGGGCTTCGCCGCACGCGAAGGCATTGAGCTGACGCTGCACCGCGAGACGTCCTGGGCCAACATCCGCGATCGCATCGCCATCGGCCACTTCGATCTCGCGCATATGCTGGGACCGATGCCGCTCGCCTGCAATCTCGGGCTGACGCCGCTCGCTTCCGAAACCATCGTGCCGTTCTCGCTCGGGCTCGGCGGCAATTGCGTCACCATCTCCAACGCGGTGTGGGACGGCATGGCGGCGCATGGCGGTGAAGCCGATCTCGATCCGGCGCGTGCCGGGGCAGCACTTCATGCGCTCATTCGCGAGCGCGCTGCAACCGGTGGCGAGCCGCTTCGCTTTGCCGTCGTGCATCCGCATTCCGGGCACAATTACGAACTGCGCTACTGGCTCGCCGCCTGCGGTATCGATCCCGACCGCGAAATCGAGATCGTCATCGTGCCACCGCCCTTCATGGCCGACGCGCTGGCCACTGGGCGCATCGACGGCTACTGCGTTGGTGAACCCTGGAACAGCGCTGCGGTCGCCGCCGGCACCGGCCATATCGTCACCGTCAAGGCACTGTTGTGGAAGAACAGCCCGGAGAAGGTGATCGGCGTGCGCAAGGCCTGGGCGGACGAGAACCCCGAGGCTCTGGCGGCATTGCTGCGCGCGCTGCATCATTCGGCACGCTGGTGCCAGGATCCAGCCAACCACGCAGAATTGGCAGTTGTGATGGCGCAGCCCGGCTTCCTCGGTTTGCCGCCCGCGGTGCAGATGCCGATCCTGACCGGCCATCTCCGATTGGGCGGCGGGGCGGAGCTGGAGATCGACGACTTCTTCCTACCTTTCGACAAGGCGGCGAATTTTCCGTGGAAGAGCCATGCGCTGTGGTTCTACACGCAGATGGTGCGCTGGGGTCATGTCGCGCACACGCCTGAGAACCTCGCCATAGCGCGCGAATGCTATCGGCCTGACCTCTACCGCTCGGCGCTGAAGCCGCTCGGCGTGGCGCTTCCCGGCGCCAATGCGAAGGTTGAGGGCGCGCTCAAGATCGCCACCGCGGTCGGCGCGACCGGGGCCGGCCTGGTGCTTGGTCCCGACGGTTTCTTCGACGGCCAGATCTTCGATCCAGACGAGATCGACGCCTACATCGCGTGCCAGAAATCGGCCCACGCGGAAGCCTGATCATTTCCGCGCCATTCTTGTGCATTGCACAAAAATTGTGCGTGCGTCGGCTCTAGTGAACAATCTTTGGCCTGCTCACTATAGTGCCCGGCATGTCGTCGATAGACACACATCGCTGCTTTCATTGATGTTTTTCGCTTCTCAGCAAACTGGCATGGTTCCTGCTTCGAAATAATCAGGCCCTTCACGGGTCACGGAACAGGCGTCCAATGACGGGCGCCACAGGCAAAGCTGCCGCTCAGGTCAAGACGCGCTCCCGGTCTCTCGGGCGCGAAGACCTGGCCGGCGGCTTTTTTGTTTTGGAATCGCGTTCAACCGGAGACGACGATGAAGAAGACGATGAAGAATTGGATCGGAACGGGAACATCCCTCAAGGATGTGACGCGTCGCGATTTTCTGGTCAGCAGCGCCATGACGGCAGGCCTGTTCGTGGCGGCCCGCAAGCTTTTCCCCTCCGGCGCCTATGCCGCCACCGCCGCTCCGGAAGTCACCGGCGCCAAGCTCGGCTTCATTGCGCTGACCGATGCCGCCCCGCTTATGATTGCCAAGGAGAAAGGGCTGTTCGCAAAATTCGGCATGCCCGATGTCGAGGTGCTCAAGCAGGCATCCTGGGGCGCGACGCGCGACAATCTGATGCTTGGCGGTGCGGCCAACGGTATCGACGGCGCCCATATCCTGACGCCGCTGCCTTACCTCATGCACACCGGCAAGGTGACGCAGAACAACCAGCCGATGCCGATGGCGATCGTGGCGCGGCTCAACTACGACTGCCAGGGCATTTCGGTCGCGCAGGAATATGCCGGCACCGGTGTCGGCCTTGATGCCTCGAAGCTGAAGGATGCCTTCGCCGCCAAGAAGGCGGCCGGCAAGGAAATCAAGGCCGCCATGACCTTCCCGGGCGGCACGCACGACCTCTGGCTGCGCTACTGGCTGGCCGCCGGCGGCATCGATCCCGACAAGGACGTCTCGACCATCGTCGTGCCGCCGCCGCAGATGGTGGCCAACATGAAGGTCGGCAACATGGACGTCTTCTGCGTCGGCGAGCCGTGGAACGAGCAGCTCGTCCACCAGGGCGTCGGCTTCACCGCCGCAACCACGGGCGAGTTGTGGAAGGGCCATCCGGAAAAGGCGCTCGGCCTGCGCGCCGAGTTCATCGAGAAGAACCCGAACGCCACCAAGGCGATCCTGATGGCCGTCATGGAAGCCCAGCAATGGTGCGAGGCCAAGGAGAACAAGGACGAGATGGCCGCCATCATCGGCAAGCGGCAATGGATGAACGTGCCCGTCGCCGACATCATCGGCCGCCTCAAGGGCGACATCAATTATGGCAACGGCCGCGTCGCCTCTGGCACCGACCTCTACATGAAGTTCTGGAAGGGCGGCGTCTCCTACCCGTTCAAGAGCCACGACAGTTGGTTCCTCGCTGAAAACATCCGCTGGGGCAAATTCGCGCCGACCACCGACATCAAAGCGCTGGTCGATCAGGTCAACCGCGAGGATCTGTGGCGCGAGGCGGCCAAGGATCTCGGCGTGGCCGCCGCCGACATTCCGGCATCATCGTCGCGCGGCGTCGAGACCTTCTTCGACGGCAAGGTCTTCGATCCGGCCAACCCGTCCGCCTATCTCGACAGCCTGAAGATCAAGGCATCGGCATAACCGGCGCAAGCGGCTTCACAGCCGCTTCTCACCAGTGCCCCACGGAGTTTTTCCCAGACATGTCGATCCAGGCTATCGAGGATACCAAGGTGAAGGCATTCCCCGCCAAACCGGCCGAGGTGATCGCCTTCACCGCCAAGGCGCGGCGCCGCTTCGAGCCTATGGCAATCGCCGGCAAACTGGCGAGCACGCTGGTGCCGCCGATCATCGTCATCGCCCTCATGCTCGTCGTCTGGCAGGTCGCCTGCTCGTCGCCCACATCGAGCCTGCCGCCGCCAAGCCAGGTGTGGAACGAGGCCTACGATCTGATCGCGCATCCGTTCTTCAACAACGGCCCGCAGGATATCGGCCTGGCTTGGCGGGTGCTGATCTCGCTGCAACGCGTCGCCATCGGCTTTGGCCTGGCGGCGATCGTCGGCGTGGCGCTCGGCGCACTGGTCGGCCAGTCGATCTGGGCGATGCGCGGCCTCGATCCGGTGTTCCAGATCCTGCGCACCGTGCCGCCGCTCGCCTGGCTGCCGTTGTCGCTGGCGGCGTTCCGCGATTCCAGCCCGTCGGCGCTGTTCGTCATCTTCATAACCTCGATCTGGCCGATCATCATCAACACCGCCGTTGGCGTGCGCAACATCCCGCAGGATTACCGCAACGTCGCCCGCATCCTGCGCCTCAACCCGTTCGAGTTCTTCGTCAAGATCATGGTGCCGGCCGCAGCGCCCTACATCTTCACGGGCCTGCGCATCGGCATCGGCCTGTCCTGGCTCGCCATCGTCGCCGCCGAAATGCTGACGGGCGGCGTCGGCATCGGCTTCTTCATCTGGGACGCGTGGAACTCGTCGCGGCTGCCCGACATCATCGTCGCGCTCGCCTATATCGGCGTCACCGGCTTCTGCCTCGACCGGCTGGTCGCGGCGGTCGGCGTCTTCGTCACCCGCGGCACAACGGCAAAGTGAGGAAAGCGCCATGACGGCCTATCTGAAACTCGACCATATCGACAAATCCTTCGCCCGTGGCGGCCAGGTCAGTGAGGTTCTGAGGGATATCAGGCTGACCATCGACAAGGGCGAATTCGTCTCCATCATCGGTCACTCTGGCTGCGGCAAGTCGACCTTGCTCAACCTGATCGCCGGCCTGACCAATGTGTCCGCCGGCGCCGTGCTGCTCGAGGACAAGGAAGTCGACAGCCCCGGACCCGAGCGTGCCGTGGTGTTCCAGAACCACTCGCTGCTGCCATGGCTGACCGTCTATGAAAACATCAACCTTGCGGTGTCGAAAGTCTTCGGCCGTTCCAAGACCAGGGCCGAGCGGCATGACTGGATCATGCGCAATCTCGACCTTGTGCAAATGGCGCATGCCAGGGACAAGCGCCCAGCCGAGATTTCGGGCGGCATGAAGCAGCGCGTCGGCATCGCCCGGGCGCTCGCCATGGAGCCGAAGATCCTGCTGCTCGACGAGCCGTTCGGCGCGCTCGATGCGCTGACCCGCGCCCATCTGCAGGACGCGGTAATGGACATCCATTCCAGGCTTGGCTCGACGACCATCATGATCACCCATGATGTCGACGAGGCGGTGCTTTTGTCCGATCGCATCGTCATGATGACCAACGGTCCGGCGGCGACCATCGGCGAAGTGCTTGCCGTGCCGCTGGCGCGGCCGCGCCGGCGCGTCGAGCTCTCCTCCGACCGCACCTTCCTGCGTTGCCGCGAGGCGGTGCTGAAGTTCCTCTACGAACGCCACCGCTTCGTCGAAGCCGCGGAGTAGACCAATGACCGAAAAACTCGTCATCATCGGCAACGGCATGGCCCCCGGGCGCATGCTGGAGCACCTCCTGGAACAGGCGCCGGGCCGCTACGCCGTCACCATCTTCAACGCCGAGCCGCGGGTCAATTACGACCGTATCATGCTGTCGCCGGTCCTGTCGGGCGAAAAGGCCTATGAGGAAATCATCATCCACGGCGACGGCTGGTACATCGCCAACAACATCACCCTCTACAAGGGCCACAAGATAACAGCCATCGACCGGGCGGCGAAGACCGTCACCTCCGATCACGGCGTCATCGAGCCTTACGACAAGCTCGTCATCGCCACCGGCTCGGTGCCGTTTATCATCCCGGTGCCTGGCCACAATCTGCCGGGCGTGCTCACCTATCGCGATCTCGACGACGTCCAGGCCATGATGCTGGCTGCCCAGTCCAGGGCCAAGGCCGTGGTCATCGGCGGCGGCCTGCTGGGACTGGAGGCGGCTGCCGGCCTCAACGCGCAAGGCATGGACGTCACCGTACTGCATGTCATGCCTACGCTGATGGAGCGCCAGCTCGATCCTGCCGCCGGCTATCTGCTGCAGCGCGCCGTCGAACAACGCGGCATCAAGGTCATCACCAAGGCCAACACGCAGGCGATCACGGGCAACGGCAAGGTCGAGCAGGTGGAACTTGCCGACGGCACCATCATTCCAGCGACGCTGGTGGTCATGGCCGTCGGCATCAGGCCGAATTCGGCGCTGGCCAAAGAAGCGGGCATCGCCGTCAACAGAGGCATCGTCGTCGATGCCGGCATGCGCAGCAACGATCCCGACATCTACGCGCTCGGCGAATGCGCCGAGGTCAACGGCATGGTCTATGGGCTGGTGGCACCGCTCTACGAGATGGCCCGCGTCGTCGCCTACCAGCTTGCCGGCAACGAGACGGCCGCCTTCGTCCACATGGACACGCCGACCAAGCTCAAGGTCACCGGCATCGACCTGTTCTCGCTCGGCGACTTCGCCGAGGGCGAGGACCGCCAGGAGATCGTGCTGCGCGACGCCGCGGCCGGGGTCTACAAGCGCCTGGTGCTCAAGGACGACCGCATCATCGGCACCGTGCTTTATGGCGAGACGGCGGACGGCGCCTGGTTCAGCGATCTCAAGAAGAAGCAGACCGACATTTCGCAAATGCGCGATACGTTGATCTTCGGCCAGTCCTACCAGGGGGGTGCCCCGCTGGACCCTATGGCGGCCGTTGCAGCCTTGCCGGATGATGCGGAAATCTGCGGCTGCAACGGCGTCTGCAAGGGCAAGATCACAGGTGCGATCACGGGCAAGGGACTGACCTCGCTCGACGATGTCAGGGCGCACACCAAGGCGTCGGCCTCCTGCGGCTCCTGCACCGGGCTGGTCGAGAAGCTTATGGTGCTGACCATCGGCGACAAGTACAACCCGGCCGCCGTGCAACCGATGTGCGGCTGCACCACGCTCGGCCATGACGAGGTGCGCCGGCTGATCATCGCCAAGCGTCTGAAGACCATTCCCGCCGTCATGCAGGAACTGGAATGGACGACCTCCTGCGGCTGCGCCAAATGCCGGCCGGCGCTCAACTACTACCTCGTCTGCGACTGGCCGGACGACTATGCCGACGACTACCAGTCGCGCTTCATCAACGAGCGCGTCCACGCCAACATCCAGAAGGACGGCACCTATTCGGTGGTGCCGCGCATGTGGGGCGGGGTGACCAATGCCGCCGAACTGCGCGCCATCGCCGATGTCGTCGACAAGTTCGAGATCCCGATGGTGAAAGTCACCGGCGGCCAGCGCATCGATATGCTGGGCATCCGCAAGGAGGACCTGCCGGCGGTGTGGGCCGATCTCGGCCAGGCCGGCTTTGTCTCCGGCCATGCCTATGCCAAGGGCCTGCGCACGGTGAAGACCTGCGTCGGCTCCGACTGGTGCCGCTTCGGCACGCAGGATTCGACGGGTCTCGGCATCCGCATCGAGAAATTCATGTGGGGCTCGTGGACCCCGGCCAAGGTCAAGATGGCGGTGTCGGGCTGCCCGCGCAACTGCGCCGAAGCGACCTGCAAGGATGTCGGTGTCATCTGCGTCGACAGTGGCTACGAGATCCACTTCGCCGGCGCCGCCGGCCTCGACATCAAGGGCACCGAAGTGCTCGGCATGGTCAAGACCGAGGACGATGCGCTCGAACATATCGTGGCGCTGACGCAGATGTACCGCGAGCAGGGCCGCTATCTCGAGCGCATCTACAAATGGGCCAAACGCATCGGCATCCCGGAGATCAAGCGCCAGATCATGGACGACGATGCCAAGCGCAAGGCCTATTACGAGCGCTTCGTCTTCAGCCAGAAATTCGCCCAGGTCGACCCATGGTCGGAACGCGTGTCCGGCAAGGACAAGCACGAGTTCCGGCCAATGGCTTCGGTCGGCTTCGCGCAGGCGGCGGAGTAGTCGCGTGTTCCCGAAAAGTGGAAGCCGGTTTTCGGACAAGAACACGCTCAAAGAAGGGTGGAGCACATGAACTGGATCGCCATTGGCTCCCTGTCTGACATCCCGCGCCGTGGCGCGCGCTGCGTCGCCACGCCGGAAGGCAAGGTCGCGGTCTTCCGCACTCAGGACGATCAGGTCTACGCCATCGACGATCACTGCCCGCACAAGGGCGGCCCGCTCAGCCAGGGCATCGTGCACGGTACGGCGGTGACCTGTCCCCTACACAATTGGGTCATCTCGCTCGAGACAGGCAAGGCGCTTGGTGCCGACGAGGGCGCGGTGCGCACCGTCCCGGTCAAGGTCGAGGGCGAGCACCTGTTCCTGGCGCTGGAAGCGCTGGCCAGCCGCGCCGCCTGAACATGGAGATCGACGCGGCACGCGAGGTGAGGACCACCTGCCCCTATTGCGGGGTGGGCTGCGGCGTGCTGGCGAAGGTCGCCGCGGAAGGGCAAGTGTCCGTCCGCGGCGACCCCGATCATCCCGCGAATTTCGGCCGGCTCTGCTCCAAGGGCTCCGCTCTGGCCGAGACGATCGGCCTTGAGGGCAGGCTGATCCATCCCGAAATCCACGGCCGCCGGACAGGGTGGAACGAGGCGCTCGACCTCGTTGCATCGACCTTCTCGCAAACCATCGCCGAGCACGGCCCGGATGCGGTCGCTTTCTATGTCTCGGGCCAGTTGCTGACTGAGGATTATTACCTCGCCAACAAGCTGATGAAGGGCTTCATCGGCTCGGCCAACATCGACACCAATTCGCGCCTGTGCATGGCTTCGTCCGTCGCCGGCCACCGCCGCGCATTCGGCGCCGACACGGTGCCGGGCACTTACGAGGATCTGGAACTCGCCGATCTCATCGTGCTGGTCGGCTCCAACCTCGCCTGGTGCCACCCCGTGCTCTACCAGCGCATCGCCGCGGCCCGGGAAAAGCGGCCGGAGATGAAGATCGTGCTCATCGACCCGCGCCGCACCATGACCGCTGATATCGCCGACATGCATCTGGCGATCGCGCCGGATGGCGACGTCGCTTTGTTCACCGGGCTGCTCGGCTGGCTCGGCCAGCACAACGCGCTCGACCGAGGCTACATCACCGCTCACACGACCGGCTTCGGGCAGGCGCTTTTCGCCGCCTCGGCGCTCGACCTTGCCGGAATAGCTGCCGCGACGGGCCTCAGTGAGGATGAACTCACCCGTTTCTACAGCCTGTTCGCCGCCACCGCAAAGACAGTGACCGTCTACAGCCAAGGAGTGAACCAGTCGTCGTCAGGCACCGACAAGGTCAACGCCATCATCAACTGTCATCTCGCCACCGGCCGCATCGGCAAGCCGGGAGCCGGCCCGTTCTCGGTGACCGGCCAACCCAACGCCATGGGTGGCCGCGAGGTCGGCGGCATGGCCAACATGCTCGCCGCCCATATGGAGATCGAAAACTCCGAACATCGCGACCGCGTGCAGCGCTTCTGGAACGCGCCGGCGGTTGCGCAGAAGCCTGGCCTGAAAGCGGTCGAGATGTTTCGAGGCGTGGCCGACGGGCGCATCAAGGCGCTGTGGATCATGGCCACCAACCCGGTCGATTCGATGCCGGATGCCGACGCCGTCGAGGCAGCGATCAAGGCTTGCCCTTTCGTCGTGGTGTCGGACGTGCTGGCCAGCACGGACACCGTGCGTCACGCCCATGTCCGGCTGCCTGCCGCCGCCTGGGGCGAGAAAGACGGCACCGTAACCAATTCCGAACGCCGCATCTCGCGCCAGCGCGCGTTCCTGGGCCTGCCCAGCGAAGCGCGGCCCGACTGGTGGATCATCGCCGAAGTCGGCAAGCGGATGGGTTTTGCCGAGGCGTTTGCACATGAGACGCCGGGCCAAGTCTTCGCCGAGCATGCCGCGCTGTCGGGCTTCGAGAATGGCGGCGCGCGGGATTTGGATATTGGTGCTTATGTGGAGATGGATGCGGAAGCCTACGAGGACTTGGTTCCATTCCAGTGGCCAGCGCCGAGCCCAGGAGGAGGCGCGACGGAGCACCAACCCACCCGCTTCTTCGCCAACGGCAATTTCTACACTCCGGACCGTAAGGCGCGTTTCATAGCCATCCGCGCAACCACCGAAAGCCGCACCAGCCCCGATTTCCCGCTCATCCTCAACACCGGCCGGATCCGCGACCATTGGCACACCATGACGCGAACCGGCAAAAGCCCGCTTCTGTCCCAGCACATCGCCGAGCCCTTCGTCGAAATCCATCCGGCGGATGCACAACACCACGGCATCGGCGACGCCGATATCGTGCGTATCTCCAGCCCGCGCGGCGACGTGCTCGTCCGTGCCCTGATCACGTCCCGCCAGCGCCGGGGCACCGTCTTCGCGCCGATGCATTGGACCGATCAGTTCGCGGCAAAAGGACGGCTCGACGCGCTGACCGCGCCGCTCACTGACCCAATCTCCGGCCAGCCGGCGCTGAAACATGTCGCGGCCCGCATCGAGAAATTTGCCGCCAAGGTCTTTGGTTTCGCCGTGACGCGGCAACGTCCCGAAGCGATCAACGCCGACTATTGGGCAGCGGCCCGCTGCAAGGGCGGCTGGCGGGTCGAGCTTGCCTTTGCCGACGACGCTGCCGACTGGACAGCCTTCGCCGGCTCGCTCTTCGGTGCCCCCTTAGCCGAAATGCTCGCCTATCACGACCGCGACGCCGGCCAGCATCGCATCGCCGCTTTCGACGGCGAGCACCTTGCCGGCGCCTTGTTCGTCGCGCCCGGCCCGGTCGCGGTGTCGCGCGGCTGGGCGGTTGAACAGCTCGAAGATGTCCACGCCAGCCAGCGCGAACGCTTCCGCATCGTCGCCGGCCGCGCCGGTGCCGATCGGCCCGATGCCGGTGCGATCGTCTGCTCCTGTTTTGGCATCGGGGCCAACCAGATCGTGACCGCCGCGGCGGCCGGCTGCACGACAGTCGAAGCCATCGGCGGCGCCCTGAAGGCCGGCACCAATTGCGGCTCTTGCCGGGCCGAGATCAGGGCGATTATCCAGGTCAATCGAGTTCAGGCTGCGGAATAGATGCGCCCCACGCCAGATCTGACATGAAACTAACCGAAATCAGTCAAATCCTTCTGGTGTGTACCTCGATCTGCAAACGCATCGGCAGTCAGTGAGGGCCGGTTTGTTTGAAAAAATCCTGTATTTTGCGCCTGGTGCCGAGGCTGAGCAAGGTCGAGCGGTAGCGGTCTTCGATGCGTTCGCTGATTGGAGTTGATAAATAACCGATCGACCGGCGCCCCCTTTGGAAAGGCGTCGAGGTTGGAAGCGCCCTTGCGCTCATGCCCTAAAGATCGATGCGCTGCTCGCTGGCGGGATCGAACAGGCTGACGCTCGCCGGATCGACGGCAAGGAATATCGGCTCGTTTCGCCGGCCTGCAAACCTGGGAGGCAGGCGGGCGATGATCGACTGTTCACCAACCTGCACCGTCACCATGGTTTCAGGCCCGGTAGGCTCCACGACGTCGATCAACCCCGTGACCGAAGCTTCATCGCGCCCGACCGCCTTTAGTTCTTCAGGCCTTATGCCCAGGATCACCGGGCGCTCGGAATCAACCGGCCGCTTGCCGGCCTGCAATGCGACCGACACGCCGCTCGCCGCGAAATGCACGCCGTTCGCGTCCGAGACCAGGCGCCCGGGCAGGAAGTTCATCGCCGGCGAGCCGATGAAACTTGCCACGAAGATGTTGGCGGGCCGTTCATAGATGGTGCGAGGATCGGCAAACTGTTGGATGTGGCCGCCCTTCATCACCGCCACCTTGGTGGCGAGCGTCATCGCCTCGATCTGATCATGAGTCACATAGACGATGCTCGTGCCGAGGCGCTCGTGCAGGCGCTTGATCTCCGTGCGCATTTCCACGCGCAGCTTTGCATCGAGATTGGAAAGCGGCTCGTCGAAAAGGAACAGCTCCGGGTCACGCACGATCGCGCGCCCCATTGCTACGCGCTGCCGCTGTCCTCCCGAGAGATTGGCGGGGCGTCGGTCTAGCAGATGCGAGATCTGCAGCAGTCGCGCGGCGTCGTCGACAGCGCGCCTGCGCTGGTCGGCGCCGACGCCACGCATTTCCAATCCAAAGCCGATATTCCTCTCTACAGACATGGTGGGGTAAAGTGCGTAGGACTGGAACACCATCGCGATATTGCGGTCCTTGGGCGCGAGGTCCACAACGGAGCGTCCGCCGATCAGGATGTCGCCGCCGGATGTGTCGTCCAGGCCCGCAATCATGTTGAGGAGGGTCGACTTGCCGCATCCCGACGGTCCGAGCAGAACCAGAAAGCCTCCGTCCTCGAGCTCGATATCGACCCCGTGAAGGACTTGTACGGAGCCATAGGACTTGCGCACGTCCTTGATGGAAAGTGTCGCCATGCGAAAACTCCTAACCTTTGATGGCGCCCGCAGTCAGCCCCTGAACCATGGTTCGCTGGACGATGGCGAAGAGGATGATGACAGGCAGGATGCTGAGAATGCCGCCTGCTGCCAGGACACCCCATGGAAGCTGGAATTCGCCGACCATCAACTGCAGGCCCACCGGCCAGGTGCGCGAACCCTGTCCCGTCGTCAGCATCAGGGCGAACAGGAACTCGTTCCAGGCAGCGATGGCAATGAACACCGAACTTGCCACAAGGCCGTTGCGGGCGAGCGGCATGACGATACGGACCATGGCGCCAAGCCTTGTCGATCCGTCGATGCGCGCCGCGCTCTCGAGCTCCTTGGGTGCGGAATCAAAGAAACCTTTGAGCATCCACACGAACAGCGGCAAAAGGAAACTCGTATAGGCAAGCGCAAGTCCGAAACGGCTGTCGACGAGACCAACGCTACGCATGACGACATAAAGGGGAATGATCATCATCACCGCGGGGAACATGCGCACGACGAGATAGCCGAGCATGAGCTGCGTTCGACCGCGAAACGCGAAGCGTGAAAATGCATAGGCTGCAAGCGTACCCGTGGCGACGCAGATCGTCACCGTGAGGAAGGTGACGACCAGACTGTTGGCTATCAGCCTCGGAAAGCCGGACTGCGTCCAGATCGCCACATAATTGTCGAAGGTGACGCGCCTCGGTATGTACTGCATCGTCTGGGTGACAATGTCGGCCTCATATTTGAGCGACGTCAGAAACATCCAGATCATCGGACCGGTGCAGAACATCGACAGGGTGGCGAGCGCGAAGTAGGTGGCTATGTTGCCGATCACGCGCCGGCGGCGCTTGCTTTCAATCATCGCCCTCTCCCTTGGTGATCCTGGACAGGCGGATATAGGCCGCAGCGAAGACCATCAGGATCACGAACATCACCACCGACAGCGCGGATGCGTAGCCGAAATTGAATTCCTTGTAGGCGGTCTGGAAGGCGTATAGCGACAGGACCTGCGTGGCATCTCCCGGTCCGCCACCGGTGAGAATGAGGAGCAGATCGGGCGAATTGACCAGACCGATGACGCGTAGGATCACCGCCGCCGCTATCACGGTCTTGAGCATCGGCAAGGTGATCAGCCTGAGCTGCGCCGAGACCCCCGCGCCGTCCACCGCGGCTGCCTTATAGAGGTCTTCGGGAATGCTCTTCAGGCCCGCAAGCAACAGCAGCGCGAAGAATGGAAATCCGTGCCACGCCTCGACGAGGACGGTCGCCGCAAGCGCGGTATTGGGATCCGCGAACCATGCCTTGTAGGTGTGCAGGACGCCGACGCGAACAAGAAGATCGTTGATGACCCCAAGCCTCGGATCGAGCAGCAGAGCCCACATATGGCCCGCCACGACGTTGGGCAGGAAATAGGGAAGCAGGATGAGCACGGCAAAGATCTTCGTGCCCGGCAAATCCCTGTTGAGGGCTGTCGCGGCGAGAAGGCCGAGCGCCAATTCCAGCACCACGGCCGCGGTGACCCAAACGACTGTATTCTTCAGGGCGATCCAGAAGACAGCGTCGGACCACATTGCCGCGTAATGTTTGAAGCCGACCCAGCCACCCAGCCCCGGACGCGTCAGGCGCATCTCGCGAAAGCTGATCGCCATGCCGTAAAGCGTCGGATAGGCGATCACCAGAAGGATCATGACGAGGCTGGGAAGAAGAAGCAAATACATCCAGTACCGGGTCTCGGACAGTTCGCCGAGAGCCTGCACCGGCCGATATCCGCTCGAGCTTGATGTCATGTATCCGCGATGCGAAGCATCGTCCCGTTACGTTCAGAGCATGGCCGCACGTCGCGGCAGGCCGTGCAGGGATGTATCAGCGAAGGGCGGCCTCGAGGCCTTGGATCATGCGGTCCACAGCCTGTTCCGGCGTCGACTGACCCGTGAGCAACGATTGAAAAGCGGGATTGACGACATTCTCGGACCAGCCCGCCGCGCCCACGAAATTGTTCGGCAGACGTCCGAACTCGAGCGTTTCGACCGCCGCGTGATAGATTGGATTGCCGGTGATGCGCGGATCTTGCAAGGCGGCGGCGGAGGCCGGGAAATAGCCCGTCCCCTCGAGCAAGGTCAGAGCAGCATCGGTCTCCCCCCAGAAACTCACCCAGCGCCAGGCAGCCTCTATATTGTCTTGCTTCATGATACCATTGCCGGCGTAGGCAACGCGAGCGACGTGCGCCTTCGGACCGGCCGGCATGGGTGCAGTTGAGAATTGCTTGCCCTGCTTCATCGCGGCCGAGATTTCATTCAGCGAACCGGTGTGGTGCCACACCATTGCCGTCTGCCCAGTGCGGAAACCCTCCATGATCTGGCGGTAGCTGTCGTTCGGCGCGCTCGGCGGAACGACCTTTTCCTTCAGGAAGAGATCGGAATAGAACCTTATCGCCTCGATCGCCGCGGCCCTGTCGATGGCTGGCTGTCCATCCTTGATTATCGGCGAGCCGAACGCCTCCATGACATCGATAACATATTTGAAACCGCCGGCGCCGGCGCGCATGCCGAAGGCGTATCTACCCTTTGACGGATCGGTGAGCTTGCGGCAGGCCGCCAGGAATTCGTCGAAAGTTCGAGGTGGCCCCGCCAGTCCGGCTTCCTCGAAATAGTCTGCGCGGTAATACATCCAATCGACGAAGGCGAAGGCGGGAACCGCATAGATGGCGCCGTTGCTGGAAAGCCCGGTCCAGCGACTTTCGGGGAAATTGGCCTTGCCCTTCCACCCATTCACCCGCTCGGTAAGATCAATCAACCCCTCCATCGCGGTGAGATCAGCGAAACGCTCGGCGATCACCATGGCGGTATCCGGGCGCCCACCGGCCAGCACGGACGAAGAGACCTTCGCCATATATTCGGAGTTCGGAATATTCTCTTGCGTCACAGCCACATCGGCATTCGCCGCCTGAAACAACGCGATAATCTTCAGCAGGCTGGCCATTTCCGACTGGCTGGTGAAATGGTGCCAGTAACTGATGGCACTCGCGGCACGGGCGCCGCCGATCTGCCCTGCCATCGCCAAGGCCGCCGAACCCACGAGAAACTGCCTCTTGTTCAACTGCATGCGATCTCCTCCAAGATATCAGATCGTCAATCTGATCGATCAGTTGAAGTTTGGGTAGCATCCTTTCCCACGTCATGCAACGCCTGGCGCGCAACTGGGCGAAGCGATGGATCACCATTGACCTGTCAGACAAGACCCAGGTTTCGCTGCATCGCTGCCTGGAAATGCGCCTGCAGCTTTGCTTCGGCGGCGTCGGCATTCCTCGTGCCGCAAGCCTCGAGGATGTCGAGGTGCTCCTTGAGCGTCCGGACCATGATGGGCGTCGTGATCTTCCTGTCGAGCCGCAGCAGACGCAGATAATTGTGCATGCGCCGGTAGGTGCTGTCGATCAGGGGATTGCGCAGTGCAGCGATGACCGCGCCGTGTAGCTCTCCCTCCAGCGCGTCCATCTCCTCCAATTGTTCCTTGCCGAGGCCATCGCGCTCCACGCGCCGAAGCAGCCGGGAATGCCGGATTTCCAAGGCATTCATGACGGATTCATCGCCTTGCTCCGCAAAGATACGGACCGCGGCGCGCTCAATGATGGAGCGGAATTGGTAGGTGGCACGCGTGAGCTCCAGGCCGGGCCTGACGAACTGGATGCCGGAGCGCGGGTGGATGGTCAGGATCCCTTCAGCTTCAAGGACGCGCAAGGCGTCGCGAAGCGGGGCAACAGGCACGTCGACGATCGCGGACAACTCGTTTTGCGAGATGAATGCCCCAGCCGGAACGCGTCGGTCGAACAAGCCCTCCAGGATTCGTTCATAGGCGACATCGCTCATGCGGGCGGCCGCCACGAGGGGAGAAACGTCGGTTTTTGCTTTGCCCGCCACTTGCGGCACCTCCATTGGTTCGGTAGTAAGATGCCATCTGATAGATCAGTTTTCTATCGTAACCGATCAGAAAGCCCCTGTGATGAACCTTTCGCATTTTCGTATAACGCGATTTCAGTTCGCCCGCGACCGGGTAATCGGGGACAGTCAGGTTCGGGCGGACGATGTCAACGCCGCTGCGCTGGAACTCGTTTCTGAAAGTGGCGAGGTGGGGCTGGGGTTCATCCAGACGCTCTTCAATCCGCTGCCTGACCAGCAGGAGATCGAGGCTGTTTTCGAGCATGAGGTTTGGCCGGCCCTGAAGGGAAACAGGGCGATCGCCCTGGTTCACCGTGTGCATCGCCCCCGCGGTGGCAATCAGCGGGCTTACTCCCTGCCCTTTCACGAGGCGGTTCAGGTCGCGCTTTGGGATCTTGCGGCGAAGCAAGCCGGCATGCCCCTCCATGTCTTGCTTGGCAGTCGCCGCAACCGGGTGAAAGCCTATGCCAGCGGCCTCGACTTTCACCTCGACGACGATGCCTTCGTCTCGCTGTTCTCCCACGCGGCGTCGATTGGCTACTCGGCTTTCAAGATCAAGGTCGGCCATCGGGATTTCGACCGCGATCTGCGGCGCCTGGAACTGTTGAAGGCCTGTGTCCCGGCCGGCTCCAAAGTCATGATCGATCCGAACGAGGCCTGGACCTCGAAGGAGGCGATCACGAAACTGGTGGCGATCCGCGAGGCCGGCCACGACCTTCTCTGGGTCGAGGATCCGATCCTGCGTCACGACCATGAAGGGTTGAGAACACTCAGGCATGCCGTCACATGGACCCAGATCAACAGCGGCGAGTATCTGGATCTGCAAGGCAAGCGGCTTCTTCTGGAAGCCCATGCGGCAGATATGCTGAATGTCCACGGCCAAGTGACGGATGTCATGCGCATCGGATGGCTGGCTGCCGAACTCGGGATTCCGGTCAGCCTAGGTAACACTTTCCTGGAGGTTGGCGTGCACATGGCGGCCGCGCTTCCCGAGGTCGAATGGCTGGAATATTCATTTCAGAACTTTGACCATCTGGTGGAACAGCCTATCGACATCCGGGACGGTTACGCCTATGCGCCCGATCGGCCGGGCCATGGGCTGGTGCTATCGGAAAAAGCACGCGGCGAATGGATCAGGCCAAAGCGCCTGGCCCGGTCGGAGCTGGGTGCCGCGCCAGAAAATCCACGTCTTCCCATGAAGTAATGAAGAAACTGAATCCCAGGCCAAGGCCGTGGCACTCGTTCACCATTGTACCCCGAGGTGGTCTGCTGCCGGTCTCAGCAAATAAAGTCGCATGCCCAAACGTATCGTGGGAATTGTGGCGACGTGCTCCAGCTGCTTCAGCATCACGCGAATTTCTGAGGGCGAAAGCGAGCGGTCCTTTGGCACGAAAGTAGTAATTGAAGCGGGCCCAATATGCGGAAGGTCCGTCAAGCGGTCTGTCGACGCCCATCTCTGCGTGCCGATTGTCGCTGATTGTCTCTGAAAGGATTTATTTTTGTTTTCAGTATGTTACGTCGCAGATTGGCGTATTCTCGGCGGCGTTTGGGTGGGCCTGAATCATTCCCACTCGATTGTTCAAACAGCATGTAACTCGTTGAAATTACTGTCAAATATTTTTCAGCTATGTGCAAAGTCCGACACCAGAACCGTTAAAAAATTACGCTGTTGATTCTAAAGCGAAAATCGCTGCAAAAAATATTTTGAGGTTTCAGCAACTATCGAGAGCAATCGGACGATTTTTGCACTTTTCGGTTTTTCACCGAGCTGAGCCGGCAGTCTCGAAAAGTACCGTCACCAGTCTGCAAACAGGGACATATTTTTGCTGCAAAATCAATAGGGGCTGTTGGCCGGGAGTGCGCCTGCTGGCCGGGCTTCGCCGGCCCGACAAAGGGCAGGTGTTGCTGGACGGCAGGGCGTCCGCGGGTCAGGTAGTCTCATAACTTCGTATCGTCACACCGCCCTGTTCTGCGTCGGCGCCCGGCCGCCGCCGTCGGCGACGAGCACAGCGCCGGTGACGAAGGAGGCATCGCCGGAGGCCAGGAACAGGCAGCAGGCCACTTACGCAAAGCCGGGCCAGCGCCGGAATGACAAGGAGTCACCCTTTTGCGCTTGGGGGCCGGTTCGTTCAGGCGATGGCCTCATCAAGGGCGAATGCGCGCCTACGTGCTGCATCAGGGAGCCACTTAGAAGCAAGGAGTGCGACCCGCACCTTGGTGTAGAGCGCGATGGTATCGAGCTTGCTGTGCCCGAGCAGCACCTGGATGAAACGGATGTCGACATCCTGCTCAAGCAGGTGGGTGACGAAGCTGTGACGCAGCGTGTGCGGACTGACGCGCTTGCGGATGCCGGCGACTTCGGCTGCTTCCTGGACCGCGCGATGCAGTTGCCGCGACGAGATCGGCGCCGTGCAGCCGCGCCCCGGGAACAGCCAGCCATGGGGGAGCATCACCCCCAGCCGCTTGCCTTCGCGCCACCACAGCCGCAGCAGTGCTGTCCCATATTGAGGCGTATGGTTTGGCACGGCCTTTGCTCCGAGCCCTCTGTTGTGGCGTGAGGGCGCTACTTCCTATTTGCGAGGCAACAGGGGGTAGGCAATGCGGATACTGGTAGGACCTGCGAAACGAGAAGGCGTTTCTCGATCGATTTTCGATAGACCGTTGGGCGATGGCGAGGTCAGATTCGAAACGGATGGGGCGGTCATCCTTTCGATAAATGCCGGCGGTATCTATTCAGATGGTTCGCGATACAGATACCAGATTGAGTTCACACTTGATGAACTCGAGGCACTTGTGAGCCGGCCGGAGGCCGGAGGAACAAAAGATCGCAACTCGTATAGCCACCAGTCGCCTGGCACCAAGTGACGATGCTATTTGTTGCATCGCGGCGATTGTCGGCTAGCGCTTCTTCGGCTTCGGCGTGATCTCCTCGACCCGCACCTTGTCGCCGATCTCCTTGGCCATATCGAACGCCTTCTGCTTGTCCTTGGTGGTCAGCACGGTCCGCCAATGCGGCTTCTCGAACACGCGCACGATGTAGATTGGGGGAGGCTTGTCGGTCAGCACTTCCTTCGATGATTGAAAGCCCGCAATCTCTGTTGGCGGAGACAGCGCGGGCCAAACGGTGGCGAGTTGCCAGATCGCTCGGCCCTTCGTACCGGCACTCGGGGACTCCTCATCGTGAGGCGAGCTTTTGTTACAGAAAGCGACTTTGGTTTGGATGCAGGCAAGCTTTTCTCTCTTGCCCTCTCCAGGTCCAATTTCTCTCTTGCCCTCTCGAGTTCCAGGAGGTCGATGTATGAGTCGTCAAAGGCCTCTACGTTCTTCCGCTCCTTGCTCCGCAGATGGAAATACACCAGCGCAAACGCCAGTATCATGATTGTGGTGATCGCACCCGTTATGTGCTGGCTGTCGGCAAGCAAACAAACAACAGCAGCCGCGCCGCCAGCTATAGCCGCCCCGGTGACACTTGCCCGGAAAGGATCATATCTAGGCGGCGGGGCAACCGAGTCTGCCCGTCGCCTGGCGTCGAAGCTAATGCGTGAAGCATCCAATCTGACACCTCCCGGTATCAAAGATATTTTAGCATCCTCTAATTAAATGAGGAACCACGCAGGCCATCGTCCAAAAGGCTGTGTTTAGGCAACTCCTAGCGGTCGAGCGCATGATGGTGACGGCAACGCTCACGTCTCGTTCTACATTCGCGCGCGCAAGGCTAGATCGACCCGCCGCTGCCGCGAATGGGGCGGCTTCTTAAATGCTTGAAAGAAATTCTAGAGCCGTGGCGTCGGGTTCCGGCGGCCCCGGCCCCGTGTTGGTGCCAGACGACTCGGCGTAAGTCCCACTGATCGACCTTCTGAGCGCAGTTTCGGCAGTTGTAGAAATGGCCCCTTCTCGAGAGAGGTCGCCGCTACACCTTTTGCTACCTTCCTTCGTTCATAGGGGTGTGTTCAGGTTATATTAGCAATACCGTATATATCGGCAGACCGGCGCCGCACCCGCCTCGCCGGTTAGGCCCAGTGGTTAAGTCCGCCAGCCCCCTGGCAACCGAGCCGCTGGGCCGCTGCATTAAATCTCTGGCTTGGCGCTTCCGAAGGTCGCTTCCAGTCGCGGTTGCGCTCCCGCTGCTGGCCCTCGTAGTCGGGAATGAAGGTGAAGAACACCGGGCGCCGATCGCGACCCGCGGCCTTGCAGTGCGAGCAGCCGAACAGGCCGACGAGATCCTGATGCATTGAGCCGTGATCCGGCCCAAGGCGGTCTGTGAGCGCCTGGGTATCGAGCTTGGTCGACTTACAGCACATCGGGTGCCCGCAATTAACATAGATAGTTTCGCGGGCGGCCAGGGTGTCGGCGAGGGTCTTTTGGGGCATGGCGAACTCCGTTGAACGGCCGCCGCAACAGAGGATTATATTCCTCGCCTCGATCTCGATGGCAAGGGTTATTCGGGCAGGCCAGGGTCGTAATGTACAATCGCGTCGAGGATCTTTCGATAGAGGCTGTCGACCTCTTCATCAATTTCACCCCGCTTGATGCCGAGCGCCTTGGCGTCTGCGATCAGTTTGTGCGTGAGTTCGTCAACGGAGATGACATCGGCCTTCGTCGTGTCGGGGACGTTGTTGGCCAGCCATTGATCCAGGAAGTTGATTCCGCGTGTGCTCATAAGAACCAGCCGAACGTCAGGCTGACCATCACCACAGCGATCAAGATTGAGAGCGGCACCGCGACAAAGAGCCCTGCCTCTAAAAGTCGAGTCTCTTTCTCACTGAACATGCGACACCCATTATGCATTTGCGTGAGCTAGGAAACTCGGAGCGCCTGTTTCCGTTCCACCGCTTCGCCTGCCGGCGTCGCGCATGATTAATGCCGCGCTTTTAATTGTGGTTGTCCAACAAGATAGCAAGTTTTCTGGTTACGGCACTTTCTACAATCAGTTCCTCCAAACCAATGTCGCCGACGCGCGAATTGTTGACGCGACGCCTGATTACTCGGAGTGCTTCAGATATCGAAACTGCGGTGGTCTTCGCGTGATCATCCAGATAACGGCCGACTTCAATCACGGCATCTGCATCGATGTCGAATGGCAATTCTCGCATGGCACCCTCCTGCGCGGCACCCGAACCTTACGAGTATACAACTGCCGGCCGAAACGCAGCATCATCAATAAGCAGGAAGCCCACGCTTTTTGACGCGCAAGGGGCAGACGTAGAAGCAGTTAGCGCAACCCCTGCATGATGAACTGGTAGATCGTGCCGATTTCTTCGTCGATCTCTTGGCCGGCAATGCCTTGGGCTACCGCCGCCTGTTTCGCATCCACAGCCATATCGATCACAAGCAGCACCGGGTCAGTGATCGGATCGTCCGGCAAATGGTCCGATATCCAATGGTAGAGAAAATCACTACCGCGCTTGCTCATTCTTCCCGGAAATCCTGCAGCGAGGCATGCCGCAAGTCTTCCTCGCCGCGGAGATGCTTCACGCGGCCGATCAGCCCCGGCTTGACCCATTGTGTCGCTGGTCGCCTCATGCCCTTTGGCGCCGCTCCTGCGTGGTCCTGGACGCGTTTCCAGAGACGTTCGCGCATTTCCCGGTTCAGGGTGATGAAGGCGCTGCCGACATAGCGCCCGGTGCCACGCTCGGCCATCAGCGCGAAGGCCGGCTTTCCCGGCTCACGCTCGACGCCGAGCAGTTCATATTCGTCGATGGTATATGCCTTGAGCTTCAACCAGGCCGTCGATTTGCCGCTCCGGTACTTACTGTCTTTGCGCTTCGAGACCATGCCCTCCAGCCCGGCCTTTTCGACCAGTTCGAAGATCGCCTTGGCATCGCCGGGCAGCGCGTCGCTGAATTGGATGCGAAGGCCCGGCGGAATTATCGCATAGAGCCCGGCCCGGCGGTCTTTGAGCGCCATATCGCGAAGATCGTATCCGTTGAGGTGCAACAGATCGAAGGCCACGAAATAGAGAGCGTGCTGCCGGCTGGTGATTGCTTTGCGGAGTGCATGGAAGTCGGACAGGCCAGCCTCATTCGTGACGATCACCTCGCCGTCGATGATGGCGCTTTCGACGTCTAGATCGCCGGCCGCCTTGGCGAGATCCCAGTATTTCGACGTCCAGTCGAGGCCGCGACGGGTGAATATCCGCACGCCTTCGGAGTCGATGATGACTTGGGTGCGGTAGCCGTCGAACTTGACCTCATGAATCCAGTCGTCGCCCTCGGGTGGCTTCTCGACCAGGGTCGGCATCAACGGAGGGATGAACTTCAAACGCATGCACAAGACCCGCAACCAGGATTCAATTAGCATGAGCTGAATTAGTTCCGGAAGATTTTAACGAATCGTTGACCGCGCTGTCCCAAAATAGGACGGCGCGGTCAAACCCCAACCGGGCTGCGCAGGCGGCTCCGGCAACCCCTTACCCAAGCCCGAGTGTCGGAGCCGCTCCTCACACCCTCCTGATACCAGCAATGGTTGAATCAACGGTTACGGCAATTGCTTACAATGCGTTGCCGAACGCCGGTTTTTCGACGTTCTATCGTCCGGCATTTGGCCGATTTCCTTGACCATCGCCAGCGATTTGCTGGCAACTTTTCACCGGCTGGGAGCAGTGAAGCGGTCGGAGTCGGCGATCTGCAACATGTTAAGTGGGTCCGAGTCGTACTTGGCGCCGAACCAGTCATCATACACAATGCGAATCGCAAATGTCGCCCGCGGTTTCCAAAAGCTTTGCTGCGGATCCATGTGCGTCATCCCAAATGAGCATGACGTCCTGTCGCCGTTTTGGAGGAGCGGGATTTCCGTCGAATGGTGGAAACACGCCAGCCATCGATTTTGGTTATCCTCACTGGCACCGGCTCCAAGAGCCGCTTTGAGCCCCGCTTGGTCGTAAACGATCAGGCGGATATTTGTCGCCGGAATGGATCCAGAATTCAGCACCACTAGCTTATAGGCGATCCCATTGTTCCCGCCGCTATGAGTTTTAACTGTAGCCGTTACGATCGGGCGAAACTGACGCTTCCAAAAGTAGAAGGACATACCCAGAGCAAGCAGAGATATGGCCAGCGCTGCAAGCGCTATTAAGGTGTCCAAGTCGATCTCCTTCTTGTATTTAGCCCGCCGCCTAACGGTAGCGGGCCTCTTCAAGGCGAAAGCGCACTTGTTTCTTGAGCAATCCTGGTCGCCCCTCCCCGGTCAACCATGGGCTTCTTTGAGCATTTTCCCTGAAGCGGGCCGCGGCCGATGGAGTGCAAACCGAATCCGGAATGCAAGATGGTCAAATGAGGTAGATTGCAGGCCTCCCGGGGCGATGACAGTTATGCGCAATCGCTAATATACGGAACATCCATGGAGATTGCCGGAACCAAATAAGGCCGATCAGACCTTTGCACTAAGCAGTCTGAGACCTTGGTCCCTATCAGTTTTAGGTAGGAGGACAGGAGATTTCTGCCGCGTGGATTTGAAGTGTATCGTCGAATCCCATTGAACCCGCCGTCCGGCTGTAGGCGGCCTAACGGGTCCTGTGGTGTTCTTTTGTCAATCCGGGCCTCAGCCTCCGGCGATAACCAGTTCCGTCGCTAGCCAGAAGCCGGACGCCATGAACAGGCCAACCACGATCACAAATATGAAAAGCCGCATGCGACGCCCCCGCCGTTTGGCGTTCTACGATGCTGCCTCGAACCGGTTGAACATCGACGAAGCCGCGGCCCATTTCGGACCGACAGCGTGCCCGCTTCGCCTTGAAAAATACCGTCATCGCTCCACCAAGTAGCGTATTCTTTCGTTCCAGAATCAATCGCCACAGTGGGTCCGGAAGGCATGTTCTAACCTCTGATTTGATTGGATTTCTCGTGAGCCAAAATCAGAACCTCTCCATATAGTTCCGAGGTAGGCAACCAGGCGAACTTAGCGGCTACTGAACCTCCATCCAAGCTTAATCCGAAGCAAACTCGGCCAGTTCGTCAGTGGCCTCTTGAATACCGTACGCAGCCGCTTGTTCGAGCCAACGGCGACCGGCCACGGGGTTGTGCTCCCCGGCGAGACCTCTGGAGAGATATCGGCCAAGCATGAGTTGGGCTTGGCCATGCCCAAGCTCAGCTGCGGCGGCGAACCATTTCTGCGCCACCTTCTGGTCGAACGGAAGGCCCTGGCCGGCTTCGCACAGCGCTCCAAGCGCAAACATCGCACCGGCGTGACCTTCGCCGGCCGCCTGCTCGAACAGTCGCACCGCAGCAGCCGGCGAACTCGCACCTCCGCGCCCGTTGAGCAGCATCTCGGCAAGAGCCACCCGCGCGTCGAGCATGCCAGCATCGGCTGCACCGGCAAACCAGACGCGCGCCTGCTGGAGGTCGGCCTCTACGCCGCGCCCATCCTGAAGCATCCGCGCATACATATATTGTGCCTCCGGCACCCCTTCGGCGGCACGCCTCAGCCAGTGTGCGGCTTGCCCTTCATCCTGCCTGACACCAACGCCCTTGGCGAAGCACAGCCCGAGATTGAACGCCGCGATAAGGTCGCCCGACGACGCGGCCGCCTCGAACCACTCGGCAACGCCTGTGGTGTCGTCAAGCTCGCCGGTCCCTCCGAGGAGGAGATTGGCTAGGTCGATCCGCGCTTCCTGGTTGCCGCTGTCTGCGGAAGCGCGCAACCAGCGCCTCCCTTCTTTGTCATCCTTGGCAACGCCGTTTCCCGTCAGGTAGAGAGAGGCAATTGCGCGAGCGGCGGCCTGGTGACCTGCCTCTGCCGCCCGCAGGTACCAGTTTGCGGCCTCTGCGTAGTTTGGAGGCCGGTCCTTCACATAATGATCGCCGAGGAGATAGGCCGCTTCGCTGTTACCCGCCAAAGCGGCGCGCCGCATCCAAGCTTCCCCGGCTGCCGCGTCACGGTCGCCGAGTGCACCGTCGATGAGTGCCAAACCAAGCCGGAACTGGGCCGAGGGAAGACCTTTTTCCGCAGCGGTCTGATACAGTCTTGCGGCGGCCGCAGGGTCTTTCGACATACCCAGCCCATGCTCGGTTATGACGGCGAGAAGATAGATAGCGGTCGGCAGGCCTGCGTCGGCGGCGCGTCGGATCTCGTTGGCAATCCTGCCCCGCTCGGCGGTCCCGCCACGCCGAGCCAGCGAAAGGGCAAGTCCGAGGGATCCTTCAGCACAACCGGCTGCGGCGGACTGCTCATACCAGTGGTGCGCTGCATCCGCGTCGCGCATCGGTTTGGGACCGCTTGTTAGGATGTAGCCGAGGATTGCCTGGCCGGTTGCCGAACCGGCCTCGGCGGCTTTTTTTGCAAAGTCGCGCGCTGCCGCGAAGTCCGCCTCGCCCGAGGAATCTCGATCGAACAAGCGCTCCGACCCAAGGCCTTTGCCATCAGCGTCCGCAGGCACCAACCCTGTCACGTAGAGTGCGGCGAGAAGCGCCTGCGCATCGGCACTCCCGCGGTCGGCTGCCCGCCGCAGCCAGCGCGCTCCCTCCATTCGGCTAGACGGCACGCCCGAACCTTCCAGATAGCAACGCGCGACCCGAAATTCCGCGTCGACTATCCCGGCACGCGCGGCGATGGCCATGAGCGGAAATGCCTCGGCGTGCTTTCCGATGTCGTAAAGATGGATCGCCCGGCGCAGGGCTGCCGTCGGGTTGACGAGACCGGTCAGCCGATCCAGAATTGTCATCGATCCAAGCCCCAGATCACTCCGTTTATCGCCTGTTGCGCCGAGCCTAAGGCTCTCGCATCGCTTCCTGGCCGATCGGCAGCATGGCCCCAAGAAGGTATTTGAGCACAGTGCGTCGACCGACCTTGACGTCGGCGGTTACCGGCATGCCGGGACTGACGGCGAAACCCGCTGGAACACCGTGCAGGGCGACCTGGTCGATGGAAATCTGCGTGCGGTAGAACGGTTCGGCATCGGCGGGCAGCATCGACAAAGAGCTGTTCGGGTCGCGCGCTTGTTCCCGCGCCGAGAACGAATCCGGGCTAACCGCGCGAACCGTGCCATGGGCGAGGCCGTATTGCGAATAAGGGAAGGTGTCGAACTTGATGACCACGGGGTCACCGACATGCACAAATCCGCTGCTCCGGCCGACGATGTTTGTCTCGATCTCAAGTTGCGCGTTTGCAGGCACGAGGGTGATCAGCCGATCACCGGACTGCAGGACCGAGCCAACCGAGACCTTGGCCACCGATTGAACGATGGCGTCTGCTTCGCTTTTCAACTCGACCAACTGCTTGCGCAGTTTTGCTTTGTTGAGGAGTTCGCGCGCATCGGACATCCGCGAACTCGCCTCCGACAGGCTCTGCGAGACTTCCGCGCGCCAATTCTGAATGTAGCCGTCGCGTTCGGCGGCCACTGCCGCCTGCTGGAGCTTGGCGGCTTCGGCGGTCTGCTGGGCATTGCCGAGCGCCCGGGACATTTCCGCGCGATTGTCTTCGGCAAGCAGTGTGTTGAGGCGACTGCCAACCTGCCTTTTTTCGAGCTGCTTGCGCATGTCTTCGATCGAACCGGCAACAGCGAGCCGCTGACGGTAGCCGTCAGCATCCGACTGCGAGCGTGAGATCACGGACGAGAGTTCGTCGCGCTGGCGGTCAAAATTCTCAACCTTTGCATCATAGACGGCCTTGCGCCGCTCGAAGATCGACGCCTGCAAGGTCCAGCTTGGGTCAAGACCGTCATAGTTGAACGCCTGGCCGTCGGCCTCCGCCTTCAACCGTGCGACTTCGGCCTCAAGCGTCGAAACCTGCATCGCCAGGGCCGAGAGATCGGCTGAGGCAAATGTCGCATCGAGCCGGGCAAGCAACTGTCCAGCCTGCACATGCTGCCCTTCACGAACGTCGATAGAGCGCACGATCGCTGTCTCCAGCGGCTGCACGACGATGTTGGGCGATTGTGAGACCACGAGCCCTCTGGTCGTCACGACCTGATCGACCGGTATCAGCCCCGCCAGGACGACCAGGACGACCACCAGGCTGGAAATGACCCAGACGATTCCACGCGCGGCGCGCGGGATCGGCGCGTTCGCAATCGCCGTCGACGGCCACTGGAATTCGAGAATGGCCGGAGACGTTGGATCGCTCGTTTTCGTCCGGCGCCAGCGGGCGGGACGGATGGTGAGTGAGGTGCTACTCATGGGCTGCCGCAGCGATCATGACTAAACCAACCTCGGGGGGACGACAGCCGGACGCCCGTTGCGGCCGTCCAGGTGCCTATTCTGCTGCGACCACAGCTGGCGATAGAGCGCGCATCGTTCGAGCAGGACAGGGTGCGGCGCAACGTCGAGCACCTTGCCCTGCTCCATGACCAATATCTGGTCGCACTCGGTCAGCGAGGAAAGCCGATGCGAAACGATGATCATCGTTCGCCCGCTGGCAATGCGCATAAGGTTGGCACTGACCACGGCTTCGCTCTCCGGATCGAGTGCGCTGGTCGCTTCATCGAGGATGAGGATGGTCGGATCATGGATGAGTGCGCGTGCGATCGCCAGCCGCTGCTTCTGACCGCCCGACAAATTCGGCGAGCCTTCCTCGATGTAGGTGTCATAGCCATTCGGCATCCGCTCGATGAATTCTTCAGCACCAGCGAGGTGAGCGGCACGCATGGCGTCGGAAAGGGTCAACCCTGCGCGCCCGGCGATGATGTTGTCACGGATCGACCCACGGAACAGGAAGTTATCTTGCAGGACCACGCCGAGTCCCTGGCGAAGGTGGCGCAGGTTGATCTCCTTGAGGTCGACGCCATCCAGCTTGAGGAACCCACTGTAATCGCGGTTGATACCCTGCAGGAGGCGCGCGATGGTCGATTTTCCCGACCCGCTGCGTCCCACAATGCCAAACATGGACCCTGCCGGGATGTCGAAGCTGACCCGGTCAAGGGCCGGTGTCTTGGTGCCGATATAGCTGAAGGTCAGATCCTTGAAGCTGACCTCGCCAACAAGCTTTGGCCTCAGGCCGATAGAATTCGAGCTACTCTCGAGCGGCCGATTGAGGACGGACGCCGCCTCGCCGATCGCCGCACCGACCTCTTCATAATCTTCGACCAGCCGCGCCAGCCCGACCAGCGGCTGGGCGACGCGTTGGGAGATCATCATGAAGGCAAACAGGCTACCGACCATATAGCCCGAGCTGTCGTTCATCGCGAGATACGCGCCGATAAGCATGGTGCCGAGCACCATCAATCGTTCGATCGGCGTGACCAGGGTCTGCGGCCAGCTGGCGAGTTGCCCGAAGGCGAGACGCGCCCTGCCCGCTTCAGCCACTCGCTCGTCCCAAAGCGCCTTGCGTTGCGGCTCGAGGCCGAGCGCCTTCACCGTCTTGATGCCGACCACGGTTTCGCCGAGCGCGGCCGACTTCCAGGTCTCGGCGTCGACCACCTGCTGATACCTGCGACGCAGCGGCTTGAGGAAGGCGAGGATGATCAGGAGGATGACGACCGCGCAGGCAATGACGATCCACGCCAGCGAGGCATTGATGTAGAACATCACCGGTACCAGGACGCAAAGCGTGATCAGGTCCAGGAACGTGCTCAGCAGTTTTCCGGTCAGGAACTCGCGGATGCGATAGACTTGGGCCAGATGATACATCGTCTCGCCGGCCGGATGGCGCTCGAAATAGTCGAGCGGCAGGCGCAGCAGCCGACTGAACACGTGCAGTTGCAGCTTGATGTCCAGACGGGCGCCGACGACGTTGATGATCATTCGCCGGGCGTGACCGAGCAGCGTCTCGTAGGCGAAGACGACGGCGATGATTGTCGACAGCAGCACCAGCGTCGAGATGCTGTTGAACTGCAGCACCTTGTTGACCAGCGTCATGACGATCAGTGGCGGCAAAATGGTAAGAACGCTGAGCGTGAACGAGGCGATGGCGACATCGCGCAGGGGTCGCCCTTCGACCCGTACCAGTTCGACGAGCCAGCGAAGGCTGAACGGCGCATCCGCCGCGACCTCGGATCGAGCCGAGCGCAACAAGACCGCATCGCCTGTCCACACCTGCGACAGTCGTAGCTCGTCGATGGCCGTGGCTTCACCGTCGTCTGGTGCGTCGGCGCTTTTCAGGAAAATGACGTTCCGCTCGGCGCTCGCTCCGGTCAGGAGAGCCGCACCGCCATCGCTGAACAGCAGGACGACCGGTCCAGTGTCCTGAAAGCGCAAGAGGTGGGACCAGCGAATGTGGAGGGCGCGCGACCACATGCCGCCGTTCTGGGCCCACTCGGCGAGGTCGGAAGCGGTTGGAACCGGACTTGCGCTTGACGGCCTGAATTCGTTGGGGTCGAGTTCGACGCCATGGTAGCGGGCGACACGCACCACCGCCTTGAGGCGTGGCCCTAACTGGTCGAACTCGACGGGGCCGCCGGAGGCCCGCGCCGCCGCGTGGCCGCCGGCCTGATCAGTTGCGCCCTCGACTTTGGTGCCGGCGCGGATCGAGACCGGCTGGCTTTCGGCGTTTACGGGGACGTTCACCATCGACTTCTCATCCGGTACGCAGGGCGACGGGTCAACAATGGCCAGACTGAGGCGTTTCCCATGCAGTATTGTACTCCGAACTGATCGGCTGCGCGAATCCCGCTTTCCCGCAAAATCTGCGCGTACGTTGCCATCGGCGGTCTCTCGTCAAATTCCTGTTCATTCGTGCGGCTTCAAGAGATCCTTCATGGAGGTCTTGGCGGTGTGGTCGTTGCTGGCGTAGCCGGCGCCGGGCTTGGTCTGGTCCGAGGTAAGGTCCGTGCTCGCCCCGGACGGCTTGTTCTGGTTGTTGCCGAATCCGCTGATTGTCTTGAGGACATTCAGCAGGTCTTTGGTCAACGAAGTCGACGCAAGGCCGATCAGTTGGCCGAGCGACGCATTGCCGCCGGAACCGCCGCTGCCATCAGTCGAGCCGGACTGCAGGAATTGCGTCGTGTCCTTGAGCCCGAGCGTGCCGGCCGTGACGTTGGCCTTGTTGCCACCGTTTCCGTTGCCTTGGCCACCGGCGGAGTTGCCCTGTCCCTGATGCCCGCTGTTGTCGCCATTGTTATGGCCCGCGGAGTTGCCGGGCGCGTCCTGTTCTCCGTTGCCGTGGCCGTTGTTGCCATGACTACCAGTGTCACCGCCATCTGAACCGGTTGCCCCGGTCGGGCCTGTCTGGCCTTGCGAGCCGGTAGCGCCAGTTGCGCCGGTGGAGCCAGTCGAGCCGGTTGCTCCGGTCGAGCCCGTTGCTCCAGTCGAGCCAGTTGCCCCAGTTGAGCCAGTCGCTCCGGTCGAGCCAGTCGCTCCGGTCGAGCCAGTCGCTCCGGTCGAACCCGTCGCACCCGTTGCCCCAGTTGAGCCAGTTGCCCCGGTCGAGCCAGTCGCTCCGGTCGAACCTGTCGCTCCAGTTGCTCCGGTCGAGCCGGTTGCTCCGGTGGCACCGGTCGAGCCTGTTGCTCCGGTTGCCCCAGTTGAGCCCGTCCCACCGGTATGGCCAGTCGCACCAGTTGAACCCGTGGCACCGGTCGAGCCAGTCGCTCCGGTATGACCTGTCGCACCAGTGGAACCCGTAGCACCCGTCGAGCCAGTCGCTCCGGTATGACCTGTCGCACCTGTGGAACCCGTGGCACCGGTCGAGCCAGTCGCACCGGTATGACCTGTCGCACCGGTCGAGCCCGTAGCACCCGTCGAGCCAGTCGCTCCGGTATGGCCCGTCGCACCAGTTGACCCCGTAGCGCCGGTCGAGCCTGTCGCCCCGGTATGACCTGTCGCACCGGTCGAGCCCGTAGCACCCGTCGAGCCAGTCGCTCCGGTATGGCCCGTCGCACCAGTTGACCCCGTAGCGCCGGTCGAGCCTGTCGCACCGGTATGACCTGTCGCACCGGTCGAGCCCGTCGCACCCGTCGAGCCAGTCGCTCCGGTATGGCCAGTCGCACCCGTGGACCCCGTAGCGCCGGTCGAGCCAGTTGCTCCGGTTGCCCCAGTCGAGCCAGTCACTCCGGTATGGCCAGTTGAACCCGTGGCACCGGTTGCACCCGTCGAGCCGGTTGAACCAGTTGCACCGGTATGACCAGTCGCGCCAGTGGAACCCGTGGCACCGGTCGAGCCAGTCGCTCCGGTTGCACCGGTATGACCTGTCGCACCGGTGGAGCCAGTTGCACCCGTCGACCCAGTCGCTCCGGTATGACCTGTCGCACCAGTGGAACCCGTCGCACCCGTCGAGCCAGTCGCTCCGGTATGACCTGTCGCACCAGTGGAACCCGTCGCACCCGTCGAGCCAGTCGCTCCGGTCGAGCCAGTAGCACCTGTGGCGCCGGTTGCACCAGTAGAGCCCGTGGCGCCGGTTGCTCCAGTCGAGCCTGTGGCACCCGTATCGCCGGTCGCGCCTGTGGCTCCGGTAGCTCCAGTCGAGCCCGTATCGCCAGTCGCACCTGTGGCGCCGGTTGCTCCAGTCGATCCCGTGGCGCCGGTATCGCCGGTCGCGCCTGTGGCACCGGTTGCTCCAGTCGAGCCGGTGGCGCCAGTTGAACCCGTGGCTCCGGTATCGCCGGTCGCACCTGTGGCGCCGGTAGCTCCAGTCGAGCCCGTATCGCCGGTCGCGCCTGTGGCTCCGGTTGCTCCGGTCGAGCCCGTGGCGCCAGTCGAACCTGTAGCGCCGGTCGAACCCGTATCGCCAGTTGCGCCAGTTGAACCTGTGGCGCCGGTTGCTCCAGTCGAGCCTGTGGCACCCGTATCGCCGGTCGCGCCTGTGGCTCCGGTTGCTCCAGTTGAGCCCGTGGCACCAGTATCGCCGGTTGCGCCTGTGGCTCCGGTTGCTCCGGTCGAACCCGTAGCGCCTGTTGAACCAGTCGCACCGGTTGAGCCCGTAGCACCCGTATCACCGGTTGCACCTGTGGCACCGGTTGCTCCAGTCGAGCCCGTGGCACCCGTATCGCCGGTTGCGCCTGTTGAACCAGTTGCACCGGTTGAGCCCGTAGCACCCGTGTCGCCGGTCGCACCTGTGGCGCCGGTTGCACCTGTGGCTCCGGTTGCTCCAGTCGCGCCCGTGGCGCCTGTAGAGCCAGTAGCCCCGGTAGAGCCCGTTGCTCCGGTATCGCCGGTTGCACCGGTTGCTCCGGTCGAGCCTGTAGCGCCGGTATCGCCAGTCGCACCAGTGGCACCGGTAGCTCCGGTTGAGCCGGTGGCACCGGTATCGCCGGTTGCACCTGTGGCACCGGTTGCTCCGGTCGAACCCGTGGCTCCGGTATCGCCAGTCGCACCTGTGGCTCCGGTTGCTCCAGTCGAGCCGGTGGCACCCGTATCGCCGGTGGCACCAGTCGAGCCTGTGGCTCCGGTGTCGCCGGTTGTGCCAGTTGAACCCGTAGCGCCCGTATCGCCGGTCGCGCCTGTGGCACCGGTTGCTCCGGTTGAGCCTGTGGCGCCGGTATCGCCAGTCGCACCTGTGGCTCCGGTTGCTCCGGTTGAGCCTGTGGCGCCGGTATCGCCGGTCGCACCAGTTGCTCCGGTTGAGCCTGTGGCGCCGGTATCACCAGTCGCGCCGGTGGCGCCGGTTGCACCAGTCGAACCCGTTGCACCGGTATCGCCGGTTGCACCCGTAGCTCCGGTAGCTCCAGTTGAACCCGTGGCGCCGGTATCGCCAGTCGCTCCAGTCGAACCGGTTGCTCCGGTCGAACCAGTGGCGCCCGTATCGCCGGTTGCACCCGTGGCTCCGGTTGCTCCGGTCGAACCCGTGGCTCCGGTATCGCCGGTGGCACCCGTAGCTCCGGTAGCTCCAGTTGAGCCCGTGGCGCCGGTATCGCCAGTCGCTCCAGTCGAACCGGTTGCTCCGGTCGAACCAGTGGCGCCCGTATCGCCGGTCGCACCTGTGGCGCCGGTTGCTCCAGTAGATCCCGTGGCGCCGGTATCGCCAGTCGCGCCGGTGGCTCCGGTTGCACCAGTCGAACCCGTGGCACCGGTATCGCCAGTCGCACCTGTGGCTCCGGTTGCTCCAGTCGAGCCCGTGGCGCCTGTAGAGCCAGTGGCCCCGGTAGAGCCGGTTGCTCCGGTATCGCCGGTCGCACCAGTGGCACCGGTTGCACCGGTCGAACCCGTAGCGCCTGTTGAACCAGTTGCACCGGTTGAGCCCGTAGCACCCGTATCGCCGGTCGCACCTGTGGCACCGGTTGCTCCAGTCGAGCCCGTAGCACCCGTATCACCGGTCGCACCTGTGGCTCCGGTTGCTCCAGTCGAGCCCGTAGCACCCGTATCACCGGTTGCACCCGTGGCTCCGGTTGCTCCAGTCGAGCCCGTGGCTCCGGTATCGCCGGTCGCGCCTGTGGCACCTGTTGCACCCGTGGCTCCGGTCGAGCCCGTCGCTCCGGTGGCGCCGGTTGCTCCAGTCGAACCGGTGGCACCTGTATCACCGGTCGCACCAGTGGCGCCCGTTGCTCCAGTCGAACCAGTGGCGCCGGTATCCCCGGTCGCGCCTGTGGCACCTGTAGCTCCGGTCGAGCCCGTGGCGCCTGTATCGCCGGTCGCACCTGTGGCACCGGTTGCTCCGGTCGAGCCCGTGGCTCCGGTATCGCCAGTCGCACCTGTGGCTCCCGTTGCTCCGGTTGAGCCGGTGGCTCCGGTTGAACCCGTAGCGCCGGTATCGCCGGTTGCTCCAGTCGAGCCGGTCGCACCTGTGGCTCCGGTTGCTCCAGTCGAGCCCGTGGCACCCGTATCGCCGGTTGCGCCTGTGGCTCCGGTTGCTCCGGTCGAACCCGTAGCGCCTGTTGAACCAGTTGCACCGGTTGAGCCCGTGGCGCCGGTTGCTCCGGTCGAGCCCGTGGCGCCAGTCGAACCTGTAGCGCCGGTCGAACCCGTATCGCCAGTTGCGCCAGTTGAACCTGTGGCGCCTGTAGAGCCAGTGGCCCCGGTAGACCCGGTTGCTCCGGTATCGCCGGTTGCGCCCGTGGCTCCGGTTGCTCCGGTCGAGCCCGTGGCGCCTGTAGAGCCGGTTGCTCCGGTATCGCCGGTCGCACCTGTGGCTCCGGTAGCTCCGGTCGAGCCAGTGGCACCTGTGGCACCGGTTGCTCCGGTCGAGCCCGTAGCGCCTGTAGAGCCAGTGGCCCCGGTAGAGCCGGTTGCTCCAGTATCGCCGGTCGCACCTGTGGCTCCGGTCGCGCCGGTCGAGCCGGTGGCACCCGTATCGCCGGTTGCGCCTGTGGCTCCGGTTGCTCCGGTCGAACCCGTAGCACCTGTTGAACCAGTTGCACCGGTTGAGCCCGTAGCACCCGTATCACCGGTTGCACCCGTGGCACCGGTTGCTCCGGTCGAGCCAGTGGCGCCTGTAGAGCCCGTGGCCCCGGTAGAGCCGGTTGCTCCGGTCGAACCCGTGGCGCCTGTTGAACCAGTTGCACCGGTCGAGCCCGTAGCTCCAGTTGAGCCCGTGGCGCCCGTATCACCGGTTGCGCCTGTGGCACCGGTTGCACCGGTCGAGCCCGTGGCGCCTGTAGAGCCAGTGGCCCCGGTAGACCCGGTTGCTCCGGTATCGCCGGTCGCACCTGTGGCTCCGGTAGCTCCGGTCGAGCCAGTGGCACCTGTGGCGCCGGTCGCGCCGGTCGAGCCGGTTGCTCCGGTATCGCCGGTTGCGCCTGTGGCTCCGGTTGCTCCGGTCGAACCCGTAGCGCCTTCATCGCCGGTCGCACCCGTGGCTCCGGTTGCACCGGTCAAGCCGGTCGCACCCGTGGCACCTGTAGCTCCAGTCGAGCCGGTCGCACCAGTGGCACCGGTTGCTCCGGTAGAGCCGGTTGCTCCGGTATCGCCGGTCGCACCTGTGGCGCCAGTTGCTCCAGTCGAACCTGTCGCCCCGGTATCGCCTGTTGCGCCAGTTGAACCTGTAGCTCCAGTCGAACCCGTGGCACCCGTATCGCCGGTCGCGCCTGTGGCACCGGTTGCGCCAGTCGAACCCGTGGCGCCGGTATCACCAGTCGCACCGGTGGCGCCGGTAGCTCCAGTTGAGCCCGTGGCGCCCGTATCACCGGTTGCGCCTGTGGCACCGGTTGCTCCAGTCGAACCCGTGGCGCCTGTATCGCCAGTCGCACCTGTGGCTCCGGTTGCTCCAGTCGAGCCTGTGGCTCCGGTATCGCCGGTTGCGCCGGTTGCTCCGGTTGAGCCCGTGGCGCCTGTATCGCCGGTCGCACCTGTGGCTCCGGTCGAACCCGTAGCGCCAGTTGCACCGGTTGAGCCCGTAGCACCTGTATCGCCGGTCGCACCTGTGGCTCCGGTTGCTCCGGTCGAGCCGGTGGCGCCTGTATCGCCGGTAGCACCCGTGGCACCGGTAGCTCCGATCGAGCCGGTGGCGCCCGTATCGCCGGTAGCACCCGTGGCACCGGTAGCTCCGGTCGAGCCGGTGGCGCCAGTTGAACCTGTAGCTCCAGTTGAACCCGTTGCTCCGGTATCGCCGGTTGCGCCAGTCGCACCCGTGGCGCCCGTATCGCCGGTCGCACCTGTGGCTCCGGTCGCTCCGGTCGAACCCGTAGCGCCTGTTGAACCAGTTGCACCGGTTGAACCGGTAGCACCCGTATCGCCGGTCGCACCTGTGGCACCGGTTGGTCCAGTCGAGCCCGTGGCGCCTGTAGAGCCGGTGGCACCTGTGGCTCCGGTCGCTCCGGTCGAACCCGTAGCGCCTGTTGAACCAGTTGCACCGGTTGAACCGGTAGCACCCGTATCGCCGGTCGCACCTGTGGCACCGGTTGGTCCAGTCGAGCCCGTGGCGCCTGTAGAGCCGGTGGCACCTGTGGCGCCGGTTGCTCCAGTCGAGCCCGTGGCGCCTGTAGAGCCAGTGGCCCCGGTAGAGCCGGTTGCTCCGGTGTCGCCGGTCGCACCTGTTGCTCCAGTCGAGCCCGTGGCACCCGTGTCGCCGGTCGCACCTGTAGCTCCAGTCGAGCCGGTCGCACCAGTGGCACCGGTTGCTCCGGTCGAGCCGGTGGCTCCGGTATCGCCGGTTGCACCCGTGGCTCCGGTTGCTCCAGTCGAGCCCGTGGCACCCGTATCGCCGGTTGCGCCTGTGGCTCCGGTTGCTCCGGTTGCTCCGGTCGAGCCGGTTGCTCCGGTATCGCCGGTCGCACCAGTGGCACCTGTAGCTCCAGTCGAGCCGGTCGCACCAGTGGCACCGGTTGCTCCGGTCGAGCCGGTGGCTCCGGTATCGCCGGTTGCACCCGTGGCTCCGGTTTCTCCAGTCGAGCCCGTGGCACCCGTATCGCCGGTTGCGCCTGTGGCTCCGGTCGAACCCGTAGCGCCAGTTGCACCGGTTGAGCCCGTAGCACCCGTATCGCCGGTCGCACCTGTGGCTCCGGTTGCTCCGGTCGAGCCGGTGGCGCCTGTATCGCCGGTAGCACCGGTGGCACCGGTAGCTCCGGTCGAGCCGGTGGCGCCCGTATCGCCGGTCGCGCCCGTGGCTCCGGTTGCACCCGTGGCGCCGGTTGCTCCAGTCGAACCTGTTGCACCCGTATCGCCGGTCGCGCCAGTGGCACCGGTTGCTCCAGTCGAACCCGTGGCGCCTGTATCGCCGGTCGCACCTGTGGCTCCGGTTGCTCCAGTCGAACCCGTTGCACCGGTATCACCGGTCGCGCCCGTGGCTCCGGTTGCTCCAGTTGAGCCCGTGGCGCCCGTATCGCCGGTCGCGCCAGTGGCTCCGGTTGCTCCGGTCGAACCGGTGGCGCCTGTATCGCCGGTCGCGCCGGTGGCACCGGTAGCACCAGTCGAACCCGTGGCACCGGTTGCTCCTGTCGAGCCCGTGGCGCCCGTAGAGCCGGTTGCTCCGGTGTCGCCGGTAGCTCCGGTCGAGCCAGTGGCACCTGTGGCACCGGTTGCTCCAGTCGAGCCCGTGGCACCCGTATCGCCGGTTGCGCCTGTGGCTCCGGTTGCTCCGGTCGAACCCGTAGCGCCTGTTGAACCAGTTGCACCGGTTGAGCCCGTAGCACCCGTATCGCCGGTCGCGCCTGTGGCTCCGGTTGCACCGGTAGAGCCCGTGGCGCCTGTATCGCCAGTCGCACCTGTGGCTCCGGTTGCTCCAGTCGAGCCTGTGGCTCCGGTATCGCCGGTTGAGCCGGTTGCTCCGGTTGAGCCCGTGGCGCCTGTATCGCCGGTCGCACCTGTGGCTCCGGTTGCACCGGTAGAGCCCGTGGCGCCTGTAGAGCCGGTGGCACCTGTGGCGCCGGTTGCTCCAGTCGAGCCCGTGGCACCCGTGTCGCCGGTTGCACCTGTGGCACCGGTTGCTCCGGTCGAGCCCGTGGCGCCTGTAGAGCCAGTGGCCCCGGTAGAGCCGGTTGCTCCGGTATCGCCGGTCGCACCTGTGGCACCGGTCGCGCCGGTCGCACCTGTTGCTCCAGTTGAGCCCGTAGCACCCGTATCGCCGGTCGCACCCGTGGCACCGGTAGCTCCAGTTGAGCCCGTGGCGCCCGTATCACCGGTTGCGCCTGTGGCACCGGTTGCGCCTGTAGAGCCCGTGGCGCCTGTAGAGCCAGTCGCACCTGTGGCTCCGGTTGCTCCAGTCGAGCCTGTGGCTCCGGTTGCGCCGGTCGAACCCGTGGCGCCAGTCGCACCCGTCGAGCCCGTGGCTCCGGTTGCGCCCGTTGAACCCGTAGCTCCGGTTGAGCCGGTCGCACCCGTGGCGCCCGTTGAACCTGTGGCCCCGGTTGAGCCAGTCGCGCCGGTCGAACCCGTGGCGCCCGTCGCACCTGTGGCTCCGGTTGAGCCCGTGGCGCCCGTCGCGCCCGTTGCGCCCGTGGGGCCTGTAGGACCGACTCCGCCGGACGCTGGGGTAGCTACTAGGACAATATTCGAGGAACCCTGACCAGCACCAGATGGATTAGCTCCAGTATTGCCAGCGCCGTTGACGCCAGCAGAATCGACAACGAAAATATCAAACTGACCAGAGGGGGGGGGTGCTGGTAGTATTTAAGTTGTATGTACCAGATGGCAACGTTACAGAAACGTTAAAACTTGGGCCATTAATAACGTTCCAGCTCTCTGTCTCTCCAATAATCGTAAGATTACCGGAGCTATCTTTCGTTACAATGTAATATATTTGGTTGGCAATAGTATTAGCAACGTCAAGGGTCCCGGTGAGCGAGACATTTGTCTCAGCGGTCAGAACAAGTGCCAGCGCCCCCGCGTACGCCTTTACTCCCGTCGGCGTCAGCGGCGGCTCAGGGGTGGGCCCGCTTGCTCGCACTGACAAATCCCAAGCGCCGCCGAGTTCGGCCGCCCCGACGCGCCTTGTGGCACCACAGACGTCTACGCCAGTTGCGTCAGAAAGCTGCTCGAGAAAGGCTTCGCCAGCATGTCCCTGAGCAGTGTCGCAGCACCATAAGCGTAGCTCGCCGTCCGCAGAAAGGGCGCGGCCAATGGCGGCAAGGTCGCCGCTGTCGTGCGCGAGCGTGGCGACGGACCAGGGTCCGTCGCTAAAACTTACCTGTCCTGGCGCGCCGTGCGCGATGACGTGCACTGCCGCCAGGCCGCTTCTGCAAGCTAGCGCCTCGGCCATCTGCTGCGCCGCCGGACGGCCGTGCTCGAGCAACACCGCATCGACGCCGGGCCGCAGCTCCGCGACGATAGTCTCGATGTCGCTTACGGCAGGATCAATGAAGAGGACTTCGGACTTATACGCCATGAGGAGACTCCCAGGCGTTCGTACGGCCCGCCCCGAGTTGAGAAGTCTGTGAGATCATGAAGTCGGCAGGGATAAATTTGCCGAGCTCGTCTAGTCTCCCGGCCTCGTAGGTTTCACTCTCGCTAGGTACGGCGACTTTGAGCGAAAACCTTGGGATGTTCGCGTGCCCGGGCAACGAAAAGGTAGCTACAACTCTCTTATCTCTTGAATTGACGACGACATAGGTGACGTTTTCTGCGGGATCGTGAGGCACATCACCAGAAACGATTCGATAAACGTCTGCTAACAGCCCGGCATAAACCTCCAAGCCTCGGCCAGTCAGCGGCGGTTGCGGTGGCACCCTCCGCGCCCGACCAGCGAACACCCAGCTTCCGCCAAGGGCCGCCGAGCCGACGGGTTTCGTGGGTGCCCGGACGCCCACGCCCACAGCGTGGGCGAGCCCTTCGACGAAGGCCCGGCCGGCCCGGCCCTGGCCTGCATAACAGCTCCACACTCTGAACTCGCCGTCCTGGCCCAGCGCCTGGCCGATCGTGGCCAGATCGGCCTCATCGTACTGCAGCGTCCGCGCCGACCATTCGCCGGCCGCGAAGCACACCCGGCCGGGCGCGCCGTGGGCGATGACGTGCACCGCGTCGAGGCCGTCGCGGCCTTCGAGCGCCAGCGCCATCTGGCGCGCGGCCGGGCGTTCGGCGTCGAGCACGATCGCCTCGACCTGCGGTCTCAGGTTTCGCAGGATCGTGCCGAGATCGGATACCGAGGGATCGACGAAAAGGAGTTCGGAAGTGTGTAGCCGGGGCGCACCGATCCGCGCATTCGGGCGATCAATTGCAGCGTTCGGCAGCGAATGAATTTGGCGCCTATCGAACCGGGGCACAACGCCCCCACGGGGCACACGCGACAACACTTGATCCAAAGCCACCCACTCCCATCACCCGTGCCACCGACGTCTCGACGGCAAACTCGCGAGTGAACTCCGAAATGGGAAAGTCTGCCTTCCGCCGAAGGACAGACACAGACGCAGCGCCTCACGGCGCGCCTTATAGACGCACCTTCTTCATCCGCGAAATTGCCTTGCTACCCAGATCCCAGCCCAACTCGCCTGCACAGACCTTACGGCCACCGACCGTACGATCCGCGGGCACCCTCCATACCCACATATTAGTAAATTCGAAAATTAGCGATTTGTAAACTATTAAGTAGGGAATTGGTAAATTGACAAGAACGAGACAGCAGACCTCGGTCAATATTGAGGCGCCGGACTCGCGCAAATTGTTTTTGAAAATCGAAGACTTGGCGGCTTCCTTTCGGTTGCTGTCAATCCTGCGGATGGTCGCCACGGCCGCGCCAGCCGCGGAGCTGCTGAAACGCCATTTGACGGCCGACCATGTCGGCGGCGCCGTGGGACGGCTGCCCGAGCCAACAAGGAAGAATGATCAGCGCGCGGGTTCCGCCCTCCAGCGAAGCCCGCGCGCCCGTTTTCAACCTGGACAGGTCACCGTCCAGGTCCACTCGCCGCTCACTCGTGCGGCTTCAAGAGATCCTTCATGGAGGTCTTGACGGTGTGGTCGTTGCTGGCGTAGCCGGCGCCGGGCTTGGTCTGGTCCGACGTGAGATCCGTGCTCGCCCCGGACGGCTTGTTCTGGTTGTTGCCGAATCCGCTGATTGTCTTGAGGACATTCAGCAGGTCTTTGGTCAACGAAGTCGACGCAAGGCCGATCAGTTGGCCGAGCGACGCATTGCCGCCGGAACCGCCGCTGCCGTCAGTCGAGCCGGACTGCAGGAATTGCGTCGTGTCCTTGAGCCCGAGCGTGCTGGCCGTGACGTTGGCGTTGTGCCCGCCGTTGCCACCGCCGGAGTTACCCTGTCCCTGATGGCTGCTGTTGTCGGCATTGTTATGGTCCCCGGAATTGCCAGGCGCATCCTGCTGTCCATTGCCGTGGCCGTTGTTGTCGTGACCATGATCACCGGTCTGACCGCCTGGGCCGGTCGCTCCAGTCGACCCGGTCGGACCAGGCGAGCCTGTTGCTCCAGTCGAGCCCGTAGCGCCAGACGCGCCAGTGGAACCGGTCGAGCCGGTGGCGCCGGTCGAGCCAGTCGATCCGGTCGATCCGGTTGCTCCGGTCGAGCCAGTCGCTCCGGTCGAGCCAGTTGCTCCGGTCGAGCCTGTGGCACCAGTCGAGCCGGTGGCACCGGTCGAGCCAGTCGATCCGGTCGATCCGGTTGCTCCGGTCGAGCCGGTTGCTCCGGTCGAGCCCGTGGCTCCGGTCGAGCCAGTCGCTCCGGTCGAGCCCGTGGCACCGGTTGAACCAGTTGCTCCGGTCGGGCCGGTTGCCCCGGTCGAGCCTGTGGCTCCGGTCGAGCCAGTCGCACCGGTCGAGCCGGTTGCTCCGGTCGAGCCGGTGGCTCCGGTCGAGCCCGTGGCACCGGTCGAGCCGGTGGCACCGGTCGCTCCGGTTGCTCCGGTCGAGCCGGTGGCTCCGGTCGAGCCAGTCGCTCCGGTCGAGCCGGTTGCTCCGGTCGAGCCGGTGGCTCCGGTCGAGCCAGTCGCTCCGGTCGAGCCGGTGGCTCCGGTCGAGCCAGTTGCTCCGGTTGCACCGGTCGAACCAGTTGCTCCGGTCGAGCCGGTGGCTCCGGTCGAGCCGGTTGCCCCGGTCGAGCCGGTGGCTCCGGTCGACCCAGTCGCCCCGGTCGAGCCGGTTGCCCCGGTCGAGCCGGTGGCTCCGGTCGAGCCGGTTGCTCCTGTCGCTCCGGTGGCTCCGGTCGAGCCGGTTGCTCCGGTCGAGCCAGTCGCTCCGGTCGAGCCGGTCGCTCCGGTCGAGCCGGTGGCTCCGGTCGAGCCCGTGGCACCGGTCGCTCCGGTTGCTCCGGTCGAGCCGGTGGCTCCGGTCGAGCCAGTCGCTCCGGTCGAGCCGGTGGCTCCGGTCGAGCCGGTTGCTCCGGTCGAGCCAGTCGCTCCGGTCGAGCCAGTCGCTCCGGTCGAGCCAGTTGCTCCGGTTGCACCGGTCGAACCAGTTGCTCCGGTCGAGCCGGTCGCACCAGTCGAGCCAGTCGCACCAGTCGAGCCAGTGGCACCGGTTGACCCAGTTGCTCCGGTTGAGCCAGTCGCACCAGTCGAGCCAGTCGCTCCGGTCGAGCCAGTCGCTCCTGTCGAACCGGTTGCTCCGGTCGAACCAGTCGAGCCGGTTGCACCAGTCGAGCCAGTCGCTCCGGTCGAGCCAGTCGCTCCGGTCGAGCCAGTCGCTCCTGTCGAACCGGTTGCTCCGGTCGAACCAGTCGCACCAGTCGAGCCGGTTGCTCCAGTCGAGCCGGTTGCTCCGGTCGAGCCGGTTGCTCCGGTCGAGCCGGTTGCTCCGGTCGAGCCGGTTGCTCCGGTCGAGCCGGTTGCGCCGGTCGAGCCAGTTGCTCCGGTCGAACCAGTGGCTCCGGTCGAGCCAGTCGCTCCGGTCGAGCCGGTGGCTCCGGTCGAGCCAGTCGCTCCTGTCGAACCGGTTGCTCCGGTCGAGCCTGTTGCTCCGGTCGAACCGGTTGCTCCGGTTGAGCCCGTGGCACCTGTCGAGCCTGTCGCCCCGGTCGAGCCCGTGGCGCCCGTCGAGCCGGTGGCCCCTGTCGAGCCGGTTGCTCCCGTCGAGCCGGTGGCACCCGTCGAGCCAGTCGCTCCGGTCGAGCCAGTCGCTCCTGTCGAACCGGTTGCTCCGGTCGAACCAGTCGCACCAGTCGAGCCGGTTGCACCAGTCGAGCCAGTCGCTCCGGTCGAGCCAGTCGCTCCTGTCGAACCGGTTGCTCCGGTCGAACCAGTCGCACCAGTCGAGCCGGTTGCACCAGTCGAGCCAGTCGCTCCGGTCGAGCCGGTGGCACCGGTTGACCCAGTTGCTCCGGTCGAGCCGGTTGCTCCGGTCGAGCCGGTTGCGCCGGTCGAGCCGGTTGCTCCGGTCGAGCCAGTTGCTCCGGTCGAACCAGTGGCTCCGGTCGAGCCTGTGGCTCCGGTCGAGCCGGTTGCTCCGGTCGAGCCTGTGGCTCCGGTCGAACCAGTTGCTCCGGTCGAGCCTGTTGCTCCGGTCGAACCGGTTGCTCCGGTTGAGCCCGTGGCACCTGTCGAGCCTGTCGCCCCGGTCGAGCCCGTGGCGCCCGTCGAGCCGGTGGCCCCTGTCGCGCCGGTTGCACCGGTCGAGCCAGTCGCTCCGGTTGAGCCGGTTGCTCCGGTGGCACCCGTCGAGCCAGTCGCTCCGGTCGAGCCAGTCGCTCCGGTCGAGCCAGTCGCTCCGGTCGAGCCAGTCGCTCCTGTCGAACCGGTTGCTCCGGTCGAACCAGTCGCACCAGTCGAGCCGGTTGCACCAGTCGAGCCAGTCGCTCCGGTCGAGCCGGTGGCACCGGTTGACCCAGTTGCTCCGGTCGAGCCGGTTGCTCCGGTCGAGCCGGTTGCTCCGGTCGAGCCGGTTGCGCCGGTCGAGCCGGTTGCGCCGGTCGAGCCGGTTGCTCCGGTTGAGCCGGTCGCACCAGTTGCTCCGGTCGAGCCGGTTGCCCCGGTCGAGCCAGTGGCTCCGGTCGAGCCAGTCGCACCAGTATCACCCGTTGCGCCAGTAGAGCCCGTCGCACCGGTCGAACCGGTTGAGCCCGTGGCACCTGTCGAGCCTGTCGCCCCGGTCGAGCCCGTGGCGCCCGTCGAGCCGGTCGCGCCAGTAGAGCCGGTGGCGCCAGTTGAGCCCGTTGCTCCCGTGGAACCCGTTGCGCCAGTAGAGCCGGTTGCACCGGTATTACCTGTTGCACCGGTTGCGCCGGTCGAGCCAGTGGCACCAGTGGAGCCTGTAGCTCCGGTTGAACCCGTGGCACCAGTATCGCCGGTGGCGCCAGTCGAACCTGTGGCGCCGGTATCGCCGGTCGCACCTGTGGAGCCGGTCGCACCTGTCGAGCCTGTCGAGCCTGTCGCTCCCGTCGAGCCCGTTGCACCAGTAGAGCCAGTCGAACCTGTGGCGCCCGTATCACCGGTCGCACCTGTGGCTCCTGTCGAGCCGGTGACACCAGTCGAACCTGTCGCACCGGTGGAGCCAGTTGCTCCAGTATCGCCAGTGGCGCCGGTAGAGCCCGTGGCGCCAGTCGAGCCGGTGCCACCAGTCGAACCGGTCGCACCCGTGGCGCCGGTATCACCGGTGGCGCCAGTAGCGCCCGTGGCGCCCGTGGAGCCAGTTGCGCCGGTCGCACCTGTGGAACCTGTCGCGCCTGTGGCGCCAGCCGGGCCCGTGGCGCCTGACTGCGTGAGGTTGAGAGTCGCCGGCGTAAATGTATTGTTGTGCGTGCCGTTAGCAGCACCGGCCGCGAAGGTATAACTAACACCAGAGACGAGGGGCGTAAGTGTACCAAATACATTGAAATTATCGTTGTAAATAGTATAACTATGTGTCGTATCTGGAATTGTTATAGTCACAGAAAACGCAAGAGCTAGGCCGGCATTAGTAGCGTTTGGAAGCTGAAAGCTGCCAACTACTACGTTAAAACCTCCGGTTGTATCCACCAGAAAGTAGGTGTTGACGGAACTTGCGTTGCCGTTTCCCTGTATTGTGCCGTGGAGTGTCAGATCACCCGATGCAAACACTCCGGCGTAACTTGCCATTCCATCTGAGGTCAGCGGCGGCAGCGGCGTGGGAGCGCTCGCGCGTGCGGATATTTGCCAGGTGCCACCAAGCTTGGCCGCGCCAACCAGCGACCTCGATGCGCAGACGTCCGCGCCAACGGTCCGCTCTAGCGCCGCCACGAATGTCTCGCCGGCGTTCCCCGATGCCGTTTCGCAGCTCCACAGCCGCAGTTCGCCGTCCGCGGAAAGCGCCTTGCCGATTGCGGCAAGATCCTCAGCCTGTTCCTTCAGTGTGGCGGCCGACCATTCTCCCGCAGTGAAGCTAACCCGGCCAGGCGCGCCATGCGCGATGACGTGCACCGCGTCGAGCCCTTCGTGCCCCGACAATGCGGCGGCGATCTGCTGCGCCACCGGCCGGCGGCCGTCGAGTATGACAGTCCGAACTTCTGACCTCAGGTTGCCGAGGACCGTCTGGAGGTCGGAGACTGAAGGGTCGACAAAAAGAACTTCAGAGGCACGGGCCATGACTGGCTCCTGTTGGCTTCGAATTCAGTTCAAGCGGAATCCGCCCACCGGCCGGTGAGCGCTGGGGACAAAGGCTTGAGAGGCGTCATCTTCCGGCCGGCCCGACAGCACCGTCGGGACGTTCTACGGCGGGGCTCTCGACGCGGAGGAAGCTGCAGGCCTGGAAAGTCCCGCCATCGTCAAACGTGCCAATCGCAAATGAACCTGCCGCGGCGGGAACCTTGACGGTGACAGCGACGGCGAGGCTTCGCTTGACGGCCTTGGGAAGAATGACCTGACCGACGATGGCGCTCTTGGCCGTGTCCAGGATAAAATAAGGCACATTTTCGGTCGTGTCGCCGACGGGCAAGACGCCTCTAACGGCAACTTCCATGACCGCAAACCCTGTTATGTAGCTCATCTTATCCTCCTTGGTCCGCGGTCACTGTGCCGCGCCGTCAATTTCCATTTGCCGCGGAATGTCCGCCGCCCGACTGGTCAGCGCATCCGGTGTTCGAAGTGCGTGGCATCGAGCATGATCGCCTCGGACTCCGGCCTCCCGTTTCGGAAGATCGTGCCGAGATCGGATATCGAGGATCGGTGAAATAGAGTTCGGAAGGCGGGACCGAGGCCGCCGGTCAGCCAATTCGGCCGATCGGTTATCACGACGCCTAGCCGCGATGTTCCGGGGAGACCACCCAGACCGGGGTCTGCACGATCCTTACGATACGCATGCGATACTACTCGATTCACAACCCACTCCCGTTACCGTGACGCTAACGCCTCGCCTGCAACTCTCGGGGGATGGGAAGCCGTCCGCCTCGCAAGGGGGCATGGACAAGACATATCGCGGGCGCGCCCGTGGACGCACCTTACAATCTGTGGAACGGCCTTGATAACCCAGACCCTGCTAACCCAACTCCCTGAGAGAGAGACCTTCGCAGAAATTCAGGCGAGCGGCCGTCCAATCCGCGGGCGCCCCTCAACACCGAATTTTAGTAAATTATAAAATTAGCAAGTTGTAAACTATTAATTAAGCATATTCTAAATTAGCGACCAACAGGGTATCGACGCGCAAGCGAGACCAGCGGGCAAGATGGGAAAAATAGGTCTGAAAATCCGTAGCTTAACGACATTAATTCAAATGCTGTCAGCTTCATGCTGTAGTTGAAGGTGTTCGTCGTCCATGCTGGCTTGCAAGCACTGATGCTTGCAGGGATGCCAGCCAGGCCGGGACGCCACGTCCGCGGATGTGGCTGTCCAAACCTTGACGGCAGCTGGCAAATGGCGGCGAAGTATGAAGTATACGGCGTAGGCCGGTTGGGCTGGACGAAGGAGTGAGTGCAGGCAGTTGCAGTTCGGCGAGAACCTTCGCGGTAATCGTTGCCTCTAGCGTAGGCGCGACTGGCGACTTCTAACCACGATGGATAAGGTTAAGCGCGGTTTCCAGAGGACGACGCTGCACGAACGTGAGAAGGAATAATCGGACTTTAGGAATTTAAGCTGTTACGGCGGCCGGACCGGCAAAAGGGTGGCGACTGCGGGGGAAATGCATGAGCGATCGAAGCCTGGCAAATCCGCTCGGCCGGACGGATTGCACGAATTCTCATTCGACGATTTCGAGCAGGCGCGCAACGCAGCGCCGCTCAGTTGAAGGAATAGCATGAGCACCATCGGCCTATGCATGATCGTCAAGAACGAGGCGAAGGTTATCCTGCAATGCCTCGCCAGCGCACTTCCCCTCGTCGACTACGTGCTCGTAGTCGACACGGGTTCCGAGGACGGCACGCAAGACCTAATCCGCGGATTCCTCGCCGATCACAATGTCCAAGGCGCTGTCATCGACGAGCCGTGGCGGGACTTCGCGTACAACCGTACCTTCGCCCTTGAAAGATTGCGTGAGGTCGAGACTGTCGACTATGCAATGATTATCGATGCGGACGATGTTCTGATCCGGGACGTTGACTTCGATCCGATCGGGTTCAAGTCGCAGATGGAACACGATTTGTACGACATCGAGGTGTTACATGGTGGCATTTCGTTTTATCGCCCACAGATCTGCCGCAACCGGCTGCCGTTCGCCTTCAAGGGCGTTCTGCACGAATATCTCGAGGCCCCTCCTGGCCATCTCACGCGGGAGACCGCCAAGGGTTTTCGCGTGGCGACGGGGCGTGGCGGAGCACGCAGTCAAAACCCGCGAAAGTACCAAGACGACGCCGCCGTGCTAGAAAACGAGCTTGCCACGGAGACCGACCCCTTCTTACTTTCGCGATACACCTTCTATTTGGCGCAAAGCTACAAAGATTCCGGCGAGCGTGAAAAATCGCTGGCGAACTATCTGAAGCGCGCCGAGCTGGGTTTTTGGGAGGAGGAGGTCTATGTCAGCCTTCTCGAGGCGGGCAACCTGATGGCAGCGCTGGGACGGCCATTCGACCAGGTCGTTGCCGTCTTTGAGCGCGCGGTGCAGGTCGTTCCCGGCCGCGCGGAGGCTCTTCACGCCGCAAGTCTCTATTGCCGCAATCAGGGCCGGAATGCGGAAGGAACGGAATTTGCGCGTCGAGGGCTCGACCTTGTTCAACCCGCCGGACTTTTCATTCAGCCCTGGGTCTATGACTACGGACTGCTCGATGAGTTTGCGGTCAATGCGTACTGGACCGGCGCTTACAGGGAATCGCTTGACGCCTGCCTGAAACTGCTCGCCAACGACAAATTGCCGGCGGACATGGCGAAGCGTGTGGTGGCCAACGCGCGCTTCGCCACCGATAAGCTCCCGGTCAATGAGTCTCCGAAACTTGGATCGTTCGGGACAGAGAGCTTGATCGACCAGCACAAGCTTGTCCGGCAGCGTTCCTTGCGGTCGCGTATGGAGGGCACGCCGCGCATCCTGGTGGCAATCCTGGCCAAGCAGAAAGAGCCGGCACTGCCGCTTTACCTTGAGTGTATCGAGGCGCTCGACTACCCGAAGGCGTCGATCGTCCTGTATATCCGGACAAACAACAACACCGACAGGACCGAGCACATATTGCGCGAATGGGTGGAGCGCGTTGGTCACCTCTATGCCGCGGTTGAGTTCGATGGTTCCGACGTGGCTGATAGGGTCGAGCGATTTGGCGAGCACGAATGGAACGAGACGCGCTTCAGGGTGCTTGGCCGAATCCGCAACATAAGTTTGCGGAAAACTCTCCAACACAGCTGCGATTTCTATTTCGTTGTCGACGTCGACAATTTCGTGCGACCGGCCACGCTGCGGGAACTCGTCGCGCTCGACGTGCCGATCGTCGCTCCCCTGCTTCGCTCCATCTCGCCCGGTCAATACTATTCGAACTACCACGCCGAGGTCGATGCGAACGGATATTATCAACAATGCGATCAATATGGCTGGGTGCTCAACCGCCATGTGCGCGGTATTATCGAGATGCCGCTCGTACACTGCACCTATCTCGTCCGCGCCGACGTGCTGACCGAACTGACATACGAGGACGCCACATCGCGGTATGAGTACGTTGTTTTTGCCGATAGCGCCCGCAAGGCCGGCGTCGTCCAGTATATGGATAACCGACAAGTATATGGCTACATCACCTTTGGCGATGGCCAATATTATGTGAGTGATGGGATCGAGCGCGCCCGAGCGCTGTTGCGTGGCGCGGGCGATACCCCGGTATTCACTGTCGCCACGCCCCCGGGCTCCCTACCGATGTCAGATCGACCTGTCGAGCCGAAGGATTCGCCGAAAATACACCTGATAAACCTCGACCGCAGTGTAGAGCGCTGGAGCATGTATCAAAGCAATAACTGGCATCTAATGCACAATACGGTTCGTGTATCGGCCGTTGACGGCACTTCTCTCGACAGGGAGGCGCTCATCAAGGAAGGGCTGATTACCAGTGATTGTCCGTATCCCCCGGGTACGTTGGGATGCGCTCTATCGCATATCAACTTGTGGAAGCTGTCGGCGTCAGAGAACAAGGCGATAACTATTTTTGAAGACGACGTTCGAACATCGTTTCGATTTACAGAGGAATCCGCCAATATTGTCTCTCAAGCACCTGCGGACTGGGACTTGATACAGTGGGGATATATATTTGACCCATTATTTCTCTGGTTGGATTTTGGCTTCTCCAAAGCCAAGCTGGAGTTTTACGATCGTCGGTATATGAATAAATCTACATTGTTTCAGGCCGAGAAATTTTCTCGATCCCTCATCAAGGTAGAGCACTCATTTGGGACTCAGGCTTACACAGTCACACCAAGAGGCGCGCGAATACTTCTGGAAAAATGTCTGCCGCTACGAAGCAGACTGATCCCCTTTCCCGGCACTGCTGTCATCCTCGATGACACGGGTATCGATTGCGCGATGTGTGCGGCATATGGCTCAATGCAAGCTTTCCTTTGCATGCCACCACTCGTCATTCACGATACCGAACTACCGTCAGACCGGACAGACGCGGATCACCGAGAGCCGAGCTAGTTTGTCATGGAAGCACAACAGGCCGCCATGGCTCGACGCGCGCATGCGAGGGAAGATGAAGATACTGGCAAAGCCGCCTACGGGCGTTGGAGTCTTGATGCTCTCGAGCGCCAATGTCGACGCGACGAGTAACATGAGGTGCATTCGATGACGCAAAGGACGCCCGATGATTCCCGCGAAGCCTTCGGGCGCCTCGTCACGGGACCGCCGGCGCCACGTCCCTTCATCGGCAAAAATCGAGGCCGAAGACCGCCGCCGTGATATCGGAGAATCGTCAATGTTTAAGAACTCGGACGACATTCAGATACTAACTGTCCCGCGTGAACCAAGGCGGTACTTGATTCTGATACGCGCCGGCTCCAAGCGCCGTCCCTCCTTGTTTTCTGAGCCTCTGAGTGAGCGCCGGGAGTACGATGTGGGGATAAACTACTATGCAGACCCGCACCCAGATGACGCTTTTCGCACCGGAGCCGAGCTCATTTTTGGCGGCGGTCTTTCAAAGATGCATGGCGCCAAACGGCTATTCGAGGCGACGGGATTGCACAATATCTATGAAGGAGTTTTTTTTCTGGACGATGACATTGAAGTTCTATTCGATCCCGATGATTTTTTCAAACTTTGCGAAGAATATTCACTGGATATCGCACAACCGTCTCTTACCTCTGACAGTTTCTGTGTCATCCCGCTTACGCGTCATCACCCCGGTCTAATATTACGGACGACAAATTGGGTCGAGGTGATGGCCCCATTCTTCAGACGTGACTTTCTGCGGGAGATGCTCCATTCGTTTGATTTGTCAATTTCGGGATGGGGACTCGATATATATTGGGGTCACCACCTGAAAGAGCGTTGGCGCGCAGGCATCGTTGACAATTTCCTCATCCGACATGCGAACGAATGCAAACCGGATTCAGGACCGTTTTACGACTATCTTAAAGGTATTGGCGTTAATCCAAGTAATGATATGAAGACTATTCTTACTATAATTGATACAAATCCATATGTTGTCAGACCGATGCAATTTGTTTATCATACGTACTTTTTCCGAGCATAGTGAGGTGGTCTCGGATTCTTAGACAAAGGCCTAATCTTACTCAGTCAGAAAAATCGGAGGCTTCGCGCCCGGAGCCGATGTTATAATACTGATGGTTCACGAGCGGCGACGGACATTTGCTAATCGGACATCTACTAAGATGTTGTTGAGTTAGTGCCATGTAGGTTTTCTCGCTCAGGCATGGCACTGAAGGCGAGGGTGGCCAGGCCATGATGACGATATCTGAACCATTTCCAGTCTGCTTTTGGCCGGCACGTTATACGGAGGCGCTCCCATAGATTGGTCAGGCGAGATTTATGGCGCTAAAACGAGAATGCTTGGTGGGATTGGCCAGCGATTTCGGATCTAGGTTACCATTTCTGCGCAGAGGCCATTACCGGCGCACTCGGCTGAGGACGTGGCCGTGGCTGGTTTGATGGTCGAAGCGTCAACGGCGGCCCCCATCGCCGTCTCTGCAATCGATGCCTCGACTGTCTTTCAGTCGACACCGGCTCTTGTCGCTCCGGCGGTTTGCAGTTAAGATACCATAGTTAACACCGCGGTCGACTGTTCATTTTTAGATTGAAAATGAGAACCTAGGTTGGATATTGATAATTCAAGTACGAATGACGACGCTGATCATTCAGCCGCTATTTGCGGTGAGAATTATTCCACGTTTCTCAACACTCTCCATCTATGCCTTAAACCGAAGACGTACTTCGAGATTGGCACGCTTAGCGGCGGGACACTTCGATTGGCCAATGGCGCCAGCATAGCGGTCGACCCCCAATTCCAGATCGATGCCGACATAATGGGTGTAAAACCGAGTTGTATGCTATTTCAGCAATCTAGCGACGAGTTTTTCGCGACCCACAACGCCTCTCAATTGTTCGGCGCTCCAATCGATCTAGCGTTCCTTGATGGAATGCATCTTTTCGAATTCCTGCTCCGCGATTTTATGAACACAGAAAAGCATTGCCGCAAGAATTCGATCATCCTTCTTCACGATTGCCTTCCTCCGGGGTTCTTTATGACCGTTAGAGATCGCTCTGACCCTACGTGGGCCAAATCGCGCTTTGCACGATGGTGGACAGGAGATGTATGGAAGGTCATTCCCGTCCTTCGGAGTTACCGCCCCGATCTGTCCATAACGATGTTCGACTGCCCGCCGACAGGGCTCGTTTCCATCACTAATCTCGACCCGGCTAGCCAAGCGCTTGACAGTGCATATGTCGAGATTGTTGATCGCTTTTCCTCAAAAGATATCGATCGAGAGGCTTACGACAACTACTGGACGACTCTATCTATTGAGAAGAGCAGAGAATTCTCCACAGCTCAGCATTTTGCGACGAAGTTTTGGATTTGATCCAGTTCGACCCGGGAGCAGCCCTCGGTCCGCGTTCCAGGAGTCGAAATAGATGCCTCAGGTCATTCCAATCTTCACTCGATCTGCGTTGGAAGGCAGAGGTTTTGACATTGGAGAATATAGCTATGGAGTTCCTACCGTCAGATGGTGGGGTGAAAGAGCATCGTTGAAGATCGGAAGATTTTGTTCTATCTCAGACGGCGTTGAAATATTTCTTGGAGGGAACCACCGCTCAGATTGGATAACAACTTATCCTTTTTCCGCCATCGCCCACTGGCCCGAGGCCGAAAATATATCCGGACACCCATCGACCAGGGGCGATGTCATTATCGGAAATGACGTTTGGATCGCGAGCCATGCCATGATCCATTCCGGTGTAAGGATCGGGGACGGAGCCGTCATAGGGGCAGGCAGCGTAGTCCGGCGTGATGTTCCGCCATACGCACTCGTTGCGGGAAATCCCGCGGAGACTGTGCGACTTCGTTTTTCCGAGAGGGAGGTCGCAACTCTACTCAAGATTCGCTGGTGGGATTGGGAGGAAGAACGAATCCGTGAGACCCTTCCCTTTCTCTTATCAGGAAATATTTCGCTGTTCTTCGATGCGTGCGGCATCCCAAAGGAGCTTGTTTCTTAGACTGCTTCGCTAGCAAGCCCGCGGTTCATCAGTTGCTGCGTTCCCGATGACCTCCGGCTATATCTCGAGAGATGTTTGGACAGAGGAGCATCAGCTGACGAACAGACGAAAGTTCAGCATACTTGCTTCCGTCTCATTGGCTGCCAGCTTCGCGCCAGCTATGCTGTGGAGTCACTCGCGGAAAACCTACGCAGCCATGTCTCCCAAATCTCCTTCGGTCCGCCAATCGCCAACCCTCCTCACCGCGCCCATCGAGCTTGCCGGCGACTGGGGCCGCATGCTTGAGGGCGCGGCTGATCAGGTCGTTGAGCGGATGCGGCATGCCTGCCTCGATGGCGTCCGGCTGCTCTCCGACCGCCAGCCGACGCGGCTGCGCGTCGACGAGCACACTTCCGGCTCGCCGGCCGTGTGGCTGCACCCTGATGGCAGCAGCATGGCGTGGATCATCGTCGACATCGGTGAGCGGGACTGGTCGAAGCTTGCCTATCAGTTCGGCCACGAGCTCGGCCATGTCCTTTGCAACAGCTGGCAGCCGGACGCCAAACCGGCGCCGCCCTGCCAATGGCTCGAGGAAGCCATCGTGGAGGCACACTCGCTGCGCGGGCTCGGGCGCCTGGCAAAAAGCTGGAAGGAGGCCCCGCCCTTCGCCGGCGATAACGCCTTCGGCGATGCCATCGCCCGGTATCGCCAGGACATCATCGACCACTATGCGGCTCTCGCTGAAAGCCAGGGACTCACCCGCAACGCCGTAGCGTGGTTCGCCGACTACCGCGACGAGGTCGAGAAGCTTGCCCTCAATCCGTTCGCCCAGGCGATGTCGGTGACTATCCTGGCCGAATACGACCGCGAGCCGGACTGCGTCGAGGCGCTGGGCGCACTCAATCGCTGGCCCGGCCGTACCGGTCTCCCGATCAACGAGTATCTGCAGCAATGGGAGACAAGTTGTGGCGAACTGCAAGCCTCGCCCCGACTGCCAGTCCGCCTGCGCCAGCTGTTGGGGATCACTTGACCAGTCGAGGAAAGGGCGCTCAGAAAGTCTGGTTGTAAGCGCCCACTTGCGAACTGCGGCGCAGCACGACGTCGACGGCCTCGAACATCTCCCGGCGGCGCAACGACGATACGGGGCTCTCAACAACGACGACAAGCTCCGGCTTGTTCGACGAGGCGCGCACCAACCCCCAGGTGCCGTCCTCGGCGACGACGCGCACGCCGTTGACGGTGATCAGATCAGCAATCTTCTGACCGGCGAAGGCAGCACCATTCCGCTTCATAGCCTGAAAGTCGGCAACCACCCGCTCGACGACACCATACTTCACGTCGTCCGCGCAGTGAGGCGACATGGTCGGTGTGCCGAAGGTCAGTGGTAGCGCGCGATATAGGTCGGCCATCGAACTGCCGGGACTGCGATCCAGCATCTGGCAAATGGCGATGGCGGTGATCAACCCATCGTCGTAACCGCGACCGATCGGCGGGTTGAAGAAAAAATGACCAGATTTTTCGAAGCCGGCGACGGCGCCGAGTTCGGCGACGCGACGCTTGATGTGGGAGTGGCCGGTTTTCCAATAGTCGGTGACCGCGCCGTTCGCCTGCAGCACGCTATCTGTGTGAAACAGCCCGGTCGACTTGACGTCGACGACGAAGGTCGAGCCGGGATAGAGAAGCGAAATATCCCGTGCCAGCATCACACCGACCTTGTCGGCGAAGATTTCGTTGCCCTCATTGTCGACGACGCCGCAGCGGTCGCCATCGCCGTCGAAACCCAACCCGACATCTGCCCGGGTTTTCAGCACCTTGTCCCTGATGGCATGCAGCATCTGCATGTCCTCGGGGTTTGGATTGTAGTTCGGAAATGTATGATCGAGCTCGATATCGAGCGGGATCACTTCGCAGCCGATCCGTTCCAGCGCTTCAGGCGCAAAGGCGCCGGCAGTACCATTGCCGCAAGCGACCACGACCTTGAGCTTTTTCGAGATGCGCTTGTCCTGGGTCAGATCGTCCAGATATGTTTCTCGAAAGCCGGAAATGAAATCATAAGAGCCGCCGCCAACAAGATCGAAGTCGCGGGCCAGCACAATTGTCTTCAGGGCGTTCATCTCTTCGGGACCGAAGGTCAGTGGCCGTGCTGCACCCATCTTGACGCCAGTCCAACCGTTTTGGTTGTGCGAGGCGGTGACCATGGCGACCGACGGCGTATCGAGCGCGAACTGGGCGAAATAGGCCATCGGCGACAAGGCCAGACCGATATCCTTGACCTTCGCGCCAGCGGCCATCAACCCGGAGACCAGCGCCAGCTTGATAGAAAGCGAATAGGAGCGGAAATCATGCCCGGTGACGATATCGGGTCCAGCGCCGAGACGGCGGATCAGCGTGCCAAGCCCCATACCGAGCGCCTGGACGCCGATCAGGTTCAGTTCGGGTGCCACCTGGCCAAACCACCAGCGCGCATCATACTCCCTAAACCCCGACGCTTTGATCAGCGCCGAGGTTTCAAACTCGAACGTGTTGGGCCGGGCTTCGTCAACGAAATTCAGCGACAAGACTGGAAACTCCGAACAGCAAAAATGCCGTGTTGTCGAGGCGACAGGTTACCAGAACCATTCTTAAGCCCTATCTATCAATTTGGTTGACCAGGCTTCCACGATAGGATGGGCGGATGCGGGATGAGGTTTTTTTGCCTGGCCGTTTTTTGCAATGCCCGCAGGCTTGGTATCGTCAACGAGATGCAGACATTGGCGTTGGATTTCGCGATGCCTTTTGCGATCTGATTTGGGTCTATTTTGCGTTCCAACAAAGACCAGATGGCTGCCCTCTACAGCGGCATTTGTCGCGGCTTGAAAGGTCGTGCTTTTCAGCGGGTAACGGGTCCGTAACTCTTATTAATGTCTTGTGATCGAGATGATTCGAGTTGTCCACAGCCGCAGCCAGTTGCCCTATCTGCAGTTGCTGGAATCCTCCGAGAAAATGCCTTATGCAGCCGTGAGCAAACATACAAAATGTTTTGCTTTGAAGAGCGCATTGCTGTTGAACACGGATTCAAAATGCCGCTATTTTTTTTCGACATCCAAGACGGCAAATCCCATTCTCCTGACACAGAGGGCACCCATTACGTAGGTGCGCTTGAGGCCCGGGTAGACGCAGTTAGAATGCTGGTCGCTATGGCGCAGGACGAAGATCGGGGCGAATTGCAGAGCAAACTCTCAGTCACGGTGTCTGACGAAAGCCGTCGACCCGTTATGGAAGCAAACATCGATTGCACCATAAAGGTTTTTTGAACCGCTCCAGCTTCGTGTGCGGTCAGTCGTCAAACTTGACGAAGGTATTTCTAAAGAATTTGAAGACGTTGGCTTCTACTTCGTAGCCGTAGATGTGCTTCTGGTGCTTGAGACATACGCGATTTGGAAGTTGCGAGTGTTGATAACTCGCAGATTGAGCGCGACATCTCCCATACTCGGCAGCCCGTGGCCGTCCGTTATTGGGCATCACTGTCGGTATTGAACAGGACGGGGCCCTGGCACATCGCCGAGAACCTTTGCCGCCGCAAAGCCAATCCGGCGGAACCGCCTGACACCACGTTGACCGTGCCATGGCCCGACGCCGGGGCGCGTCTTAATGCGTTCATACCGCGCAGAGCACGGGCCCTCGTGGCGGAAACGACTGCGAGTGCGATGAAGAAGAGGATGCCTGGATCGGCGCTGCCACCCGACACCGACATGGCAATTATGCTTGCAAGGGCAGCATTCCTGACGCTCGCCACGACTGCATCGGTCTCTGGATCCACCCCTTCCCGAACCGCGCCCAGCCCCCTGGCCAGGATGCAGAGCAGGACAGCCATCATCAGCGAACCGAATAAGCCCAGCTGGGAAAGGACAGCGATCGGCCAGCTCGATGCCCTTGAACTGCCGAAACCAACGCCCAGTCCACTGGTATCGAGAAAGGACTGTAGACTCTTCAAATTCCAATAGGTGCGCTCATGGCCCGACCCGGAATCAGCTTTGTTAATGATAGTGCTGTTGATCAGCCTGACGAAAGGGTCCAAGGCCTCGGCTTTGTAAAGACTGATGCCCAATATGGCGGTCCCGCCCAGCACCATGAGAGCGATTATCAGCATCTCTTCGCGCTCAACTTTTCCCTTGAGGACCGAAGCCAGCATGGAAAAAGCAACAGGAATGCATAGCAGCGTCAGCCCGACATAGGCGGTCGATGAAGTCGACAGAATGGACAGGAAGAGCAGGATGCCCGACAGCCATTTCGCAAGAGGTGATTTCGTCTTTCTCCAGTAGCTGTAGCAGAATGCCAGGCAGGCGAGGGAAACGCTGGCGAACGAAGAGGCCTCCGAAAAAGGCCCCGTGATCCGTACGAATCCTGCCTCCATCGCGTCCGTTATGATCGCGTAGTTCGCGGTTCTGATCGGGGCCAGCAAGTCTCCCGCTCCCACGTTCTTGCCGATAAAATCGATCAACCCCATTCCCGTGTGCAGGCCACACCACAGGAAGAAGCCGCGGCGGACTTGGTCGATCCGGTTGGAGTGCAGCAGCAGGGTGCAAAGCGCTATCGCGGCGAGTCCACCAAGAATGAAATAACCCGTCTGAGAAATGTTGCCTGAAACCGGCGCCAAGGAATCTTCTACGACTGTGCCCCGGGTCTTGGACTGCACGAAGACCGCTGTCTGTCCTGCAAAGAACCGAGGAAACAGCCATGATCCGATGATTGCGTAAACCATGAGGCTTGTAAGAATCCAGACCGGCCGGATGCTTCCGAATACGATTCCAAGGTCAAACCAGATACGGCGTCTCGCCGCGACGGCCGTGACGAGCAGGAGCGCGAATATGGTGTAGATCAACGGGGATGACCCACCCAGAAAGGTAAGGGTCATGATGGCCGTCGCACCGAAGGCCTGGGAAGCGATCAAGCCGATGATCAGCATTCCCCTTGAATGGTAAGCAACGACCAAAATAGCCGCGCATATTAGCAGTCCCGGCAGAGACACCTGCATGCCGATCGAGCTTCCCGCTTGGTTTGGCTCCAGTGCTGCGGATACAGCAAGCTGTCCGACGGCTGATCTTTCGGCAGGTGGATATCTCGGGCAAGAGAGTCAAAGGGGGTAGCCTCACCTGCGAAGGTGGAACGCCCAAATGCATTCCCACCTCCCTAACCGTTGATAACGGAAGGAGCGGTCAGTTCACCATGCGCTCTGAGGCTGAATGTACCCGCTATTACCGTCGAAATGAAAAAGCACGTGGTCATGACGGGGAACAAATGGCCCCCAAAGGAGCGGAAAGCGAGTCGCGGCCGTGGGATCAATTGAGATGTCTAGTGATGGCGACCTTTCGTATTCTTAATCCTGTACCCTCCTGCAAATGGCTAACCCTCAATCCCGGTACGCCGCCTAAAGAACGCCTCGACTAGGGAAGTCTGTGACCTTACCAAAGTCGTAAGCAGCTTTTGCTTTCTGTCGCAAAACCTGCGTCAATGATGACGGAATGGGAGGCTGGGCAATGGGCGGGTTGTCTAAGTTCCAGCACAAGGAGGACAGGCGATATGACCACCCAGGTTGTATATCGCGCATTCGGGCCCAAGCAGGTCAGGCAACTCAAGGAGGTTTACGAGTGTGCACGGGCGGTAAAGGCCAAGTACCCCGAGAGCCATATTGCGAGCAAAGCCGCCAAAAGGCTGATCGACGCTTTCGAAGCTGTGATCCAGAATGACGGAACCGTTCTGGATGTGAATTGGCTGACCGAGGCTGATCCTCAGGGAACCGCCTGAGGCCGGGCCTTCATGACTCGTACCTCTGTCTGGGGGTAAATGCGGCTCATCTGTACGGCTTGGCGTCCTGCCGGGCCGGCAGGCGAATTTGACTTGCCCTTCCAAATAAATTGTCCTGGCAATTTGCCCAACAGCGTATTCGCCATGGAGTGGCAGGGGGAGCCGCCGAGCGGGCGGCGCCCCCCCTACCTGTCTTTGCCTTTCGCCGCGGACAGGCCGCCTAAGCGTTACCCAGACGTTGGCGCTTAGATGCTCATTGCCAGCAGCATAAATTCGTCAACGAGGCCTTTGAAACTTTGTCAGGGGATGCAAGAAGCCGCCACTTCCGCCCATCGGATGAGGGCCGGCAGAGATGCGCGTTACCCGATGGATTAAGGAAGAGGTCGCGATATTCATACCCTCCGCGGGCGGACAATCGACTGGCTGTTGTGGGGACCAGTTACCTCTTCCGCCTTAAGCCAGATTGCAGCGCCTATGGCGTGGCTCGACCTCGGCTGCTGTCGCCGACTTAATTATTTACTAAAAATTAACCTATGTTAGCGACTGCTTGCGAATAGCCCATAAGCTGTTCAGGTTGTTCTGATTGGGCAAAAAGGAACAGCGGAGGGCGCCAAGTTGGGAAATCCCGGCTAAAGCTCTCAAAACGGGCTGGGTATCAAACTTTCGAAATTCTGAAGTATCTGAAGAATGAGGGGCTAATCGGCCGCCGCAGGGCGGATTTTGTGGAAAAAAGGGTGGGTAGGAATATGAGTTCCGCAGCAGGACTGCATAAGTACACTTTGGCAAATCACAAAGAAATTCCGCCGGACGGAACGGGAATAGTCAACGAAGAAGTAGGCAGGGAATGCCTCCTCATCTTAGACGGAAGGGCCCTAGACCGCGAATGTCTCGCATCGGCCCTTGAAGACCACGAACTCGGCATGGCGGTCCAGGCCATGGGTTCAATAGACGAATGGCGCGCAAAAAAGGGAACGCCCCCTCCCCTTGCAGCCATTCTCTTCAACCTTGGAGGCCGGAAGGTCACCGATCCTGGCATCGTGGATCAGATCAGGCGCATTTCGAGCGAATTCGAGTCGGTCCCTGTGGTGATTTTGGCCGACACAGACGACCTTGCACAGATATTGACGGCCCTCGAATGCGGCGCACGTGGCTATATTCCAACCTCTGTAGGGATCGACGTCTGTGTCGAGGCAATCAATCTCGCGGCGGCGGGCGGCATATTTGTTCCGGCAAGCAGCGTCCTATCCATGCGGCACCTGATAGATTCAGGCAGCCGTGACACGAGGCCTTTAACCGGCATGTTCACGCTTAGGCAGGCTGAGGTCGCGCAGGCGCTCCGACGCGGCAAGGCGAACAAGATCATCGCCTATGAGCTGAATCTGCGAGAAAGCACCGTGAAGGTACACATCCGCAACATCATGAAGAAGCTTAAGGCGACCAACCGCACGGAAGTCGCCTACAAGGTCAATGATCTCTTCGCGGAAGGAACCCCGGCTGAAGACTGATCGCAGTAACAGGCGGCCCTCCTTGAATCGGAGGGCCGTGCTTATACTGCTCTGCTTCAAAATCGGGTCGCTCGCGTAAGCTGAGGATTTTGATCCGGGACAATGGGCGCGCTTAGGCGCGGCTCGCTGCCCAGAGCGCAAAACGATGCCGTAGGCGATTTTTCATGGGCGTTCCAAAAGCGCCCGGATTCGGCTGTTCTAGAATTCCAAAAGATCGTCTCATCATGCGGAGCCAAGGGCGGATCGGCACCTTCCATCCACCATAAGTGCTAACCGGTGACCTTATGGAGAACGCGAAAATCCAGGGCCGAACATGTAGACTTTCTATCAAAATGGAGTGGTCCGCATGTCTGAGCAAAATCTCTGTTTTCGCAAATCCGGACGCCTTCAAGAACGTGGACGCGAACTGATCCCGGGCGGTAGCCACACCTACGCGAAAGGCGAGGATCAGTATCCCATTCTCGCGCCTGGCTTCATCGAACGTGGTCTGGGGTGCCACGTCTGGGATGTCGATGGGAACAAATACGTCGAATTCGGCATGGGCAATCGTTCCGTCGGGCTGGGGCATGCCTACCCAACCGTGCTCAGAGCGGTGGAGACGGCGCTCAGCGGTGGCTCAAACTTCACACGGCCCGCCAGGATCGAGGTCGACTGCGCCGAAACATTCCTGGAACTCATTGGCGCCCAGATGGTAAAGTTCTGCAAGGACGGATCGGACGCGACTTCAGGGGCTGTCCGCCTTGCCCGCGCATACACGGGTCGCGATCTCGTCGCATGCTGCGCCGACCACCCCTTCTTTTCAACAGACGATTGGTTCATTGGGACCACACCGATGAATGCGGGAATTCCGGAAGCGGTCCGGAACCTGACCGTCTCTTTCCGGTACAACGATATCGCCAGTGTAAAGGATTTGTTCGACAGGCACCCAGGGAAGGTGGCCGCCCTGATCCTCGAGCCCTCCCGTGGCGACGATCCGGCGGACGGGTTCCTGCATGAAGTCCAGCGTCTCTGCAGGGAAAAGGGCGCACTGCTTATTCTCGACGAGATGATCACCGGGTTCAGGTGGCATGCAGCTGGCGCACAGAGGCTCTACGGCATCGAACCGGACTTGTCGACGTTCGGCAAGGCCCTTGGCAATGGATTTTCGGTCTCAGCCCTGGCAGGCAAACGCGAATACATGCGGCTCGGTGGGCTCGAGCATACGGATCGCCCCAGGGTGTTTCTGCTGTCGACCACGCACGGGGCGGAAACCCACGCGCTTGCCGCGGCGATCGCGACCATGCGCACTTATCGGGACGAGCCCGTCATCGAACACCTGCACCGTCAGGGAACGAAATTAAGGGACGGGATCGCAGAGGTTGCCAGACGCCATGGAGTTGATAGGCATTTCAAGGTTGTCGGCCGTCCCAGCTGTCTGGCGTACGCCACGCTCGATCCAAGCGGCAAGCCCTCGCAGACATACCGTTCCCTGTTCCTGCAGGAGACGATCAAGCGTGGTGTGCTCATGCCATCTCTCGTAGTCAGCTACACTCACGACGACGCCGCCGTCATGAAGACGATCGAAGCCGTTGACGGGGCACTGGCAGTGTACGCGCAGGCCTTGGAATCGGGAGCAAGCCACTTTTTGGTCGGCCGCCCCTCGCAACCCGTATTCCGCCGCTTTAACAATGGCGATGAACAGGCAAGGGTACCCGTGGTTTCCGAGAACCCTCACGTAGCAAGCAGCGCGACCGGCCGGCAGTCAGAAGCTCACCGGCTCGTTGCAACGTCATGACATTGGGAGGGCGTTGCTTTTCTCATGCTCTTGGATCAAGCGACGATATCCTCCAGGAGGTTCTGTAGACAAGGCGTCAGCGCTGGCATCGCATTTCGGCTGAGGGATAGCGGCGGGGCAGGGAAATGTTCGTAGGGTTGATGGGCCGCCTTGTCAGAGTTCGCGCATCACCATAGTTTCTTCGCGAGATAATGTGGCCACCTGCTAAAGAAGCCTAGCCTTTCTGAGCGTAAATGCCTCGGCAAAATGTTCCGGCGCCCGGCACTCCATCCCGCGCAATCTTGCCAGCCCGGCGAATGTCTCACGGTCGAACCAGTCCTTGGAGCGCTGCGTCCCGAAATGTTGGTGTAGAAGTTCGATCTTGCGTTCCAGCACGGCGGCCGTGAGCGGCACATAGGCATTTGGTTGGCAAAGATCGCCATCCCATTTGGGAATCTCGTATTCGATCACGAGATGATCGCGGAAGACATTCCAGGTCAGTTGGTTGACCTCCCGGTGGTCCTGATGCGCATCGAACCTTGCGTGGGTCAACACGACGTCGGCATGTACGCGGGATCTTAAATCTATCAGCCACTGCTTTATCGCTCGGCTGTGGGCCGGGAAGTAGCTGTCTTCGAAATCCGCGATATCGATTATCGACGACTTCGATCCTTCAAGGAACGCTTCGGCCGAAGCGCTGGCCTCGGCCGACCGCTGGCCGCCGGCGCTCAGTACACACCAGTGTACGTCTAGTTTGACCCCAGATTCGATCAGCCCGAGAATAGTGCCGCCGGCTCCGATCTCGATGTCGTCGGAATGGGCACCAAGGCAGAGGATTGAAAGTTCCTCCCCGCGACGTGCGAGGCCAAGTCCCCTCATGATACGGCCATCACCGCGCTGCGCTTGATTTTTTCGGCGGTGACCTTCCTGTTCCAAGGCATGTCGCCTCTTTCGACCATGTCTTCGAGCGATTGCCAATCGCGCAGCGTATCCATCGAACGCCAGAAGCCGTGGTGCTTGTACGCCATAAGCATGTTGTCATCGATCAACCGTCTGAAGGGTTCGAGAACGAGTTCTTCGCCGTCGCGCATATAGTCGAAGATTTCGGGGCGAAACACGAAATAGCCGCCATTGATCCAGATCTCCGACGTATCCGTGGTGCGGAACTCGCGCACACGACCGTCTTCCGCGATGTCGGCCAAATGGTATGTGAGCGGCGCGCGCACCGCGAGAAAGCAGCCGATTTTGCCGCTGGCCTCGAATTTCGCAATCACATCGTCGAGATCGACATTGGTCAGACCATCGGAATAGTTGGCCATGAACATCTTCTCGTTCTTGACTTGGTCCCTTGCCGCCCAGAGGCGTTCGCCAATATTGCGCCAGACTCCCGTATCAAGCAGGGTAATGCTCCAGTCCTTGACCTTGTCACCGAGCAGTTTCACATCCTGGCCTCCCTGCGTCACCACGCAATCGGAAAAAGTCTGCGGCCGTGTGTTGAGGAAGAAATCCTTGATAACGTTGGCTTTGTAGCCCAGGCACAAGACGAATTCGTCATGTCCATAATCGCTGTACCACTGCATTACGTGGCGCAGAATGGGCTGGTGGCCGAGCGGAATCATCGGCTTCGGTATACTGTCGGAATAGTCGCGGATCCGGGTTCCGCGACCGCCGCAAAAAAGGACAACTTTCATCTCCGTAACTCCGATGGATCAATCACTGTCACGAAAGGAATTGGCACCACAAACCTTGCACCCCAAGCAGCGACATGGCGCATCTGCTCCATGATCTCGTCCTTCAGGTTCCATGGAAGGATCAGGATGTAATCTGGCCGGGCCTCGTCGATCGCCTCGACGGATTTGATTGGGATGTGCATTCCCGGTGTGAAGCGGCCATGTTTGTAAGGATTGCGGTCGACGGTGAAGTCAAGGAAGTCGGTGCCGATCGCGCAGTAATTGAGCAGCGTGTTGCCCTTTCCGGGCGCACCGTAGCCACAAATCTTCTTACCCTCGCTTTTGGCCGAGATAAGAAAAGCCAGGAGGTCGCGCTTCGCACGCTGTGCCTTGTGGCCGAACGAGGTATAGGTAAGCATCTCCTTCAGCCCGTGCCGCTCTTCGCGCTGGAGAAGTTTGGCAACCCGATCATTCACGCCCCAGCTACTGCCCTCATTGGCGAGATAGACGCGTAGTGAGCCGCCATGGGTGGGCAACTCCTCGACGTCGACCAGCCGCAATCCGTGGCGAGCAGCCATCAGGTCGATCGTCAGCAGCGAGAAATATGAAAAATGCTCGTGGTAAATCGTGTCGAACTGGTTCTCCGCCATCAGTCGCTCGATATGTGGAAACTCAAGAGTGACCACGCCCTCTGGTTTGAGCAGGATTTTCATCCCAGCGACGAAGTCATTGAGGTCTGGCACCTGCGCCAAGACGTTGTTGCCGATGATGAGGTTCGCGCGAAGTCCTTCGGCCACCATTTGATTTGCCAGCCGAACCCCGAAGAAGTCGACCCGGGTGGGCACGCCCTTCTCGACGGCGGCGCGCGCAACATTGGCGGCGGGCTCGACGCCGAGCACAGGAACGCCGAGCGGTAGAAAGTGCTGCAGCAGGTAACCATCGTTGCTTGCGAGCTCCACTGCAAGGCTGTCGGAGCCAAGCCCAAGGCGTTTTGTGATCGCCTCGCAATAGACTTTCGAATGAGCCACCCAGCTTGTCGAGAACGAGGAGAAGTAGGCGTATTCGCTGAAGATGGTCTCAGGGCTCATGTACTCCTTGAGCTGCACCAGATAGCAAGTGTCGCAGACAAGCACGTTAAGCGGATAGTAGGGTTCCATCTGGTCAAGCTGGTCGGCCTGCAGGAAACTCTCGCAAGGCGGCGACATGCCAAGATCGACCAGGGTATTGCGCAGGAGCGACCCGCAAAGCCTGCAACCAACATTCCGCCGTGCCGCACCATGATCGCGAACGATTTCGACAGCCTGAATGTTCATTCCCTACTCCTGCACGGCTGGTTTTGAAAAACGGAGACGCTGTGGGCTACGAAGTACCTATGCTTGCCGCCGGCGCCTCCGTAGGCAGATGGCGGCAGGTTAGGACCCGCCCCCCCTTGGTTCGATTTGCCAATCCGTCTGGTGTCTTAATCCTTATAGGGAACCGGCCGCGGCAATGCCGCCGCCAAGCCCGCCGAACGGCTAAAGCCATCCTCCGGATCTACCGCTATAGGAGTGGCCACCTAAGGCTTAGGTAGCCCTTCCAGCTTGGGCTGACGGCGCTGACACTTGACGGGCCGGTCTCGCTCGGCACCGGGGAATCCAGGGCGACATGCAGTTTACCGAAACGGAGCTTCAAGGCGTTTGGCTGATCGAGCCTACTTCCATGGTTGACGACCGTGGTTCTTTCACTCGTTTCTTCTGTGAAAGGGAGATGGCGGACTGCGGTCTGGCGACGCGCTTTGTCCAGCACAGCCGGGCACATTCGATCAAAAAGGGAACTCTCAGGGGACTGCACTACCAAGAGGAACCTTATGCGGAGATCAAGCTGGTCTCCTGTGTCCGCGGCGCGATTTTTGATGTCGTCGTGGACCTGCGCCCGAATTCGCCGACACGCTACAACTGGCTTGGTTTCGAGCTGACGCCGCAAAACATGAAGCAGGTCTATATCCCTGCCGGGTTCGCTCACGGGCTCCAGACCCTTACGGACGACACCGAGGTCTCGTATCTCATATCGCAGTTCTATACGCCCAACGCATCGACAGGCGTCCTCTACAACGACCCTGCCTTTTCGATTGGCTGGCCACTGATGCCGACAGCAATGTCGGAACGGGACAAAATGTGGCCCCTTATTAGACAGCGGACCGTCGCCGCAGCGATCTCATAAAGCTGCTGTCAGGAGACTGTATTCCGACAGAAGCATCGCCGCGGCGGCCAGTTCCTTGAACGGCAGGTTCGAACGCTCCGCCATGGACAGAAGCGAATGCTGGCCGTCGGCGAGGTTGAGCACCCAAAGCAGGGCCATCGACGTTACGCCTGACGATTTCTGCCCTCCCAAGGCTGCATAGAGGCCGCGCTTGCCGAGTTGTGGTTCGCACTTGGGCAAGAGGTTCAACGGCGTCCAGTCCTCTTCAACAATGTCGATCACGTCCGTCAAGATGCGAAAAGAATCCTCGAGATGTTCCGGGCTGATGAAGTCGAGGTTGTCGGCCGACGTGTGGTATTCGGGGAAGGTCCCGTGAACGCTCCGCTGGAACATACCGACCGGAAGATTGAAGCCCGGCGAACAGTATTGCCTCTCATCATAGCCGTAGGGGGAGAAATCCATCAGCTTCGCTCCGGCTTCACGCCCGAGGACGTGCGCCATCGCGCGGTCGATGAAGGCGTCGCCACGGCGGCTGCGCTTGTAGGTCGGGCTTGCGGCGTCCCCAACACACGAAAGGACCAGGCCGTGGTCGATGAGATGTGTCCGGTCTTCATTGCGAGACAGCCACGCGATCGAGCCGATCGTGCCAGGAGCGAACAGGAAGCGGTAGCTGTATCGCGTGTGCCTTGCCTTCAAACTTCTTGCAAGGAGCGCCAGCAAGGCCAGTCCTGAACAATTGTCGTTGGCCAAGGAGGGATGGCAGATATGCGCGGAAAGAAGGAATTCCCGGTCCGTCTGCCCGCGGTGCAGATATTCGCCATAAGTCAGACTGCCGTCCCTCAATTCAGTATCGATATCCACCCGATAAAGACCGTCAGGCAGCTTCGTCAAATGGTCGTGAGCCATGCAGAAACCCCAGGTCGGGGCGTAGTAGCACGTACGGTAGGGGATGCGTTGGGGCTGATCAGGCAGCGTATGGATGTGCGGTTTCAATTCTTCGAGCGTCAGTGTTCCCTTGAAGGGAGGGCTGTAGTTGACGACGTGCAAGTTGGAATCGACAAAATCCACGACCGTCTGCCCGTCTGGGCCTCTGATGCTGGCCGAGTGGATGTTCCATTCCTTCGGAACGGTCCAGTCGAACACCTGCGTCCCGGTGGGCACCTCATGCCGCTCCAGATTGACGTGCGCCGACAGGATATCCAGAGTTTGTCGCACGCCGTGTCCGGTAATGCTCCTGCAGATCGGAAAGAGCTGTTTGGCCAGGGCGTAGATGTCCTGGCCGACACTCATAGAAGCAGGTGGCGAGCCGAGCCCGTCGGGGTTCACGTGTTCCATCCCGGCTATCCCGCCACAGCCTCCAGTGTTCTTGAGGCTTCGGCGACCCGCATCCGCTCGTCCAGAAGTCCGCTCGCGAGAAGGTGCCTGATGTGACCTATGCGCTGGAAGCGCGGGCCCTCGAATTCCTCAAGAGTGACATTCGACTTCCGATAGGCTTGGTAAAGTTGCTCGGCACCCTTGCGCGCATCCCATTGCGGTTTGAAGGCAGGAAGGGCAAGCGCGATCTTGTCGAAGTTGACGCGGTAGGAGCGTTTGTCGGGTCCGGCATCGGACGCGAATTCAAGCCGGCAGTCCGGCACGACCTCGGCAACGATTTCGGCTATGTCTCGAATCCTATAGTTGTGGTCCGTCCGTCCCACATTGAAGGCTTCGTTGTGGACGGTCTCGCGCGGCGCTTCCAGCCCGGCAATGAACGCCCTGGAAATATCCTCGATGTGGACGATCGGCCGCCACGGCGTTCCATCGGACTTCAGGAGGATGACGCCCTTGGTAACGGCCCAGGCAACGAGATTGTTCAGCACGATATCGAATCGGAGCCGGGGCGACAGCCCATAGGCCGTGGCGGGCCTAAAATAGACGGGAGAGAAGCTTCTGTCGGCCAGTTCGGATATATCCCGTTCCGAAAGCACCTTGGACCAGCCATAGGGCGTAACCGGGTTCAGGTTGCCTGTTTCGTCGACCATCCCGTCGCCAGCCTGTCCGTAGTTGCTGCACGACGACGCGAAAAGGAAGCGCGACACGCCGGCCTCCTTGGCCGCCGTCGCGAAACGGACGCTTCCCTTATGGTTGATCTCGTAGGTGATGTCCGGATCGAGATTGGAAAGCGGATCGTTGGAAAGGGCTGCCAGATGAATGACGGCATCAAATCCTTCGAGGTCGTGCGCACGCACGTCCCGGACGTCCTTTTGGATGGAGGGAACGGAAGCCCGCTCTCCTCCCGAAGCAAACGTGCAGCGCCGGTACAGATCGCTGTCATAGCCCGTCACCGAATGCCCTGCACGGAGCAGCATCGGCACCATCACCGAGCCGATATAGCCTTGATGGCCGGTTACCATGACTTTCATCGTACACCTCTTCTCAAGTGGATATTGATCACGCAGAGGCTACTTGGACCCAAAGGAATGGAGGAGAACGCCAATGGGCGACCAGGATGCCCTGTTGGACGAAGCGTAGTCGCCGGCTACTTCTTTTGGAGCGGTGCTGTCTAATCCTTTCGGACCAGTTGGCGCGCACGCCTAGCCTTCCGTTGCCGCAAGCAGTGCCGCGTTCATTGGCTTTGCGCCACGGGGTCTTGAGGTATGAGTTCCAGAATCCAGTCCCTGTATCCGCGACTGTTGAGTTCTTGCGGCTTGAACCCTGTTCGCTCCGCCTTGAAGGGCGAACCTACGACATCGGTCACTTCCCCGCTCGTTGGATCGCGCCAGAGGGCACGGATAGAATTCGTCGACAACTGCGCAAGGTCGATGGTGACGCGGTCATTGTTGGGCATATAGACGACGGCATAGGAGCCGTCCCTGGCCATCGCGGCGACCGCCCTACCCATGTCGTTGCCCATGCCGTCGACCAGCAATCTGTTCTTGCTATCGGGTTCGAGCAGCCACCACTTTATTGACGAGATGAAAGCGAAAAGCACCTGCATGCTCTTCGCGCCGGGACTGTCGAGAGCCTCCTTCCACCCCATAGTCGGCCGAAACAGGCCAGGCCCGTCGAAATGCCATATCGGGTTGTTGCCGTAAAGGTGCCCGAACGCACCCGAGAAGATCGCCTGGTAGGCCTGAATTCGGATCCGGTACTCGTCGGCACCATTTTCGAACTCATAGGCGCTCTCCATAAGGAAGAAGGGCATGCCGCCGCCGACATCGTGCTGCCTGAGCGCTGCCGCATAGACAGGGCCGTATGTGTAGACATTATTCACCTTGAGCCAGGGGTCGTGATCCCAGAATTCCAGCGGTGGCGTTTCGGGAGAGCCGTGGACAGTGCTGAGAGCGTCGGGATCCTCTTCCATAATACCCTTGGCGACGGCCCTGACCAGATCCTTGTCCACAGGACTGTAATCGCCGCCGTTGACCCAGATGATGTTGTCGAAGCGCCGGTAGCGATGTCCGACGAAGTGGCCGTAGGCGTTGAGCTTGGTTACCCCTGCCGCGGACATTTCCTGATACCAACCGTCAGGGCCACCGCCATATCCAAGATATGCCGGAGCGAGCAGCACCAGGAAACCAAGGTCGCATGCCTTCTGCAGAACGCGGTCGGCATGGGCAAAATACGCCTCGTTCGCAACAACGAAATTGCCGTTGTCGGCGAATGGCTTGTCGCCGTATGCGTTTGCGGGCGCGTTTTGGGAGAACCGGTGTTCGAGAAGGTTGATGAGCACGGTGTTGAAGCCGCGAGCCTTGCGGTCCTCAAGGTAGAGGTATGCGTCTTCATCGGTCAGGTCGCCGATCAGCGACCATGGTGAGTCGCCTTGCATGAAGAAAGGACGGCCTTCCTTGTCGGTCGGAAAATTCTTTCCGGCTTCGATCCGCAGCGGAAACTTCGTTCCGCCGTTACTTTCGCAGGCCAGGCTCCCCGTCGTCACCACTGCGAGAAGGGCGCCGGCCATGAAAACAGAGGCGATGCGCACTGCCATGACATTCCTCTGGTTCACCCGGGGTCCGGTACCGCAGATACGTCAAGGATGGCAGCGTATTTGGAATTGAATTCGCTTGAACTGATGATGCCGAAGGCCACATCCTCGCGTGTCATGGTCCCCGCGCGCAGCAGCCGGGAATAGGTTTCCACCCCGTAACCGTCCGCGGGACGGTCTAGAAGCAGCAGATAGATAAGATTGATATAGGCGCGGTCCGTCAACCCGATCGTGGCATAGCTGGTTTCGAAATCATCAGTGCGCATCATTTCCATGATCGTGCCGGCGAATTTGCTGTCGCCGCCTTCAAGTGCTGCCGACCAGCGATCCAAGGTGGCGGTGTCACCCTCGTGACCAAGCACGAGGCAGTAGGCGAAGCTTGCCTGCCTGAAATATTTCGGCTTGTTCGCTGCTGTGGTCTCGGGATCGCACTTCCGATTTGGCTTGGGTAACGGCTGCGGGCCGCGAGTGAAGTCACGCACCGTCTTGTAGGCGGGCTTCGGCTCGCCGACCCTCCATTTGCCATCGGAGGTGGCGGTGAGCCGCACCAATCCCATATTGGCTTCGAAGCCGGGGGCCCAATAGGTCTCATCGAGCAGTTCATAGATGTGCGCGGCCTGGACGTTGTACTTCTCGTTGAGTTCGCGAAGCCGTGTCATTGTCTGCTTCATGCCGTCGGCCTGCTGCCGTTCGCTGCGCTGGCTGCCGTAGGGATTGTTGAATTCGGTGACCCAGATCGGCTTGCCGTAGCCCGCGATTTCACGGAAAGCCCATTCCGGATCTTCGCCGTACATGTGCCAGACCGAGATGTCCCAGGCGATCCCGTCCTGCTTCATCCGTGCGAACGCGCCGGTATGGCCCCATCCGGCGGTGCCGATCGCCTTCCTAATGCCGGGATCGACCTCTGTGATGCCTTCGGACAGGCCCTTGAGGACGGCACTCACCTTCACCCAGCGCGGACCGTAGTAATCGAGTGTTCCCGTTCCTCCTGCCGGTCCCCATCCACACGGATATTGCGAGCCGTCGTCGCGTTTCTCGCACGGCTTGATGATGGCATAGGTCTCCATCTCGTTGCCGAGTTCCCAAACGCGGATATCGTTCTTGAACCTGGTGCCAAGGGTGACCGCCAGTTTTCGGGTCTTAGCAAAGATCTCGTCCGGGCTTTCCTTGTCCAGGTCCACGACCGGCGTGAGGACCGGCAGAATCTCGATCCCCCTCGCCTTTCCGGCATCGACAAGGTTGGCAAGCACATCTGTATTGTCCTCGCCCGTAACGTTGACCCTGTATGATTTCAGGCCCAGGTCCTTGATGAAATCCAGTTGCCTTTCAAACGGTATGCCCGGATAGGCAGTTATCGGATGGCCGTTGACGCCCCAGAGCAGATCGGCGGCGGAAGCAGGCACAACTGTTGCCAGTAAGCATACCGCGATGGCTGTGAAACGAAAGGACATGGACGCGCCTCCCTGTCGGGCCTCAATTCAAGCTGGATAGTCGGGACAGCAGTCGCTAGATGCAATCTGCCCATAGGGGTGAGCGGAGTGCTCGCGCTACCCCTTTCGGAGGTCGCTACCTACCATCGGAAATCACGTCATTTTTAGTTGGCGTCTGCCCTGCCAACCCCGGAAGCACGCATCATTGCGTTGTCGAGGGGGACGACGCCGGACCGATCCTTTCGGCCGCTCCCCGGATCTACCCACCCTGCGGCGCCAGATATTGCCATCCAGTCAGGACTGAACCGCCCAGCTTCCTATCCATTCGACATGTCGAAGGTGGTAAACTTTGACACCAAAGCGGCGATCCCGCGAAGTATTGAAGTCCATACAGGTCGCGATTTTGCCGATTCATCTCGCTTCTCGGTAGAGAAGGAGGGCGCCATCCTAAATGCCATTTTCAGCAATGCTATGCCACCTCTGGTGGATTGGGCTAAGGCTCTTTGGGCCTTATTTTATTCGAGTCCGATCAATCCACAGCTGATCAGGAAGCAGGTCCGACCATTTCGGCGCCGCCCCCGCTACCGCTTTAGTCGGTGGTCATTCCCTAACCTATTAGACGTCCTGACCTTCACCCCGGTTTGTCGGACTATCTATCCAAGCGCAGGCGGCCGCGCTGCCGGGAAAGGGCACCCATGCTTTCGGTAAAACGCGCACTGCTGATGAGCGTGGGCGAACGCTACATCCTGATGATCACGAATTTTGCCACTGCAGCCTTGGTCTCCCGTATATTGACACCCGAGGAGATCGGGGTGTCGGTGATCGGCATGGCCATCATGGCGATAGCCCTGTCCCTAAGGGAATTCTCCAGTTCGAGCTTCCTAATCCAGCGCAAGGAGCTCAGCCGCGAGGATATCAGCGGCGCCTTTACGGTGACGTTCATCCTCACAGGGGCTGTCGCTGCCGCTCTCGTCATAGCTTCCCCTTTCCTGGCCTTGTTCTACGGCGAGCCGAACCTCGTTCGCTATTTCAGGGTCGTCTCGGTCTGCCTCTTCCTCGACGCCTCGTCCACCCTGATAAGTGCTCTCCTGCGGAGAGACATGTCCTTCGGCAAAGTAGCAGCCATCGACATAATGGGAGCGGTGACAAATTCCGCGGCAACGATGGTGCTGGCATTGGCGGGCTTCAGCTACATGAGCTTCGCCTGGGGCTGGTTGATCGGCAGCGGTATCGCCGCGGGGCTCGCCCTCGCCCTGTGCCCCCATTTCTGGATGTTCAAGCCGTCCCTGGCAAACTGGCGCGGAATGATCTCGTTCGGTGGATACAACGGCGCCATCGCCATACTTTTCCGCATCTTTGACGCCCTGCCGCTTCTCCTGTTGGGTCGCGTCGCTTCGCCCAATGCAGCTGCCTTGTTCAGCAGGACGCTGTGGATCGGCCAGATACCCGACAAACTGGTCATCGGCGGTGCCATAGCGGTCGTACTACCCGCCTTCTCGGCCGAGGTCAGACAAGGCCGGGATTTGAAACGGCCCTATCTGGCCGCCCTTTCCCTCGTTACCGCGCTCCACTGGCCCGCCCTCCTCGTGCTGTCGGTTCTGGCATACCCCATCGTGAACATCGCGCTCGGTCACCAGTGGACCGAAGCTGCGCCGCTCGTGCAAATCGTTGCAGTCGCTCTCCTTTTCTCCTTCAGTTTCGAACTCAATTACCCCGTAATGGTTGCGATGGGGGGAATCCGCGACCTGTTCATCCGCGCCCTAATCGTCTTTCCGTTCTCCGGCATTCTCCTCTCCGCCGCCGTCGTCTTCGGCGGAATGTACGCGGCAGCCTGGTGTATGCTCGTGACTATTCCTTTCCAGGCATACGTTGCCCTGGGCTTCGTTCGCCGCAGGTTGGGACTGACACACAGGGACCTCGCCGCAGCGCTATGGAGAAGCGCTGTCGTCGCCATGGTGAGCGCGGCTGCTCCGTTGCTCGTGATCGCCTTGTCAGGGTTCGACTTCGCCCTTTCGTTCGGGCAGGCATTCGTAGCTGGATTGTTGGCTTTGGGGGGATGGGGCACAGCCTTGATTCTCACGCGACATCCCCTTTTTGACGAGATCATGAAGATCATCCCGGTATCCCGGTGGGCCAAGCTCCATCCGGGCGAATGAGGCAAAGCGCGAAGGAATATCCATTTGTCAAAAACTTCTTCGGAACCAAGAGGCTTTGCAATGCAGAGCTTGGCCACGAGGCCTCACACCTCATCAACTCCAAGAACCCTCGGTGACAACTGGCCAAGCGGCCGCGTAAGGCCGCAGAAAATATGCCTTTTCGGGATGTTTGGCGGAGGTAATTTCGGCAATGACGCGTCGCTAGAATCGTTTTTACTTTTTTTGCGGGAAGCGAGGCCCGATGCGGATATCTCCTGCGTTTGTGTTGATCCAGTTGCAATAGGACAGGCGCATCAAATTGCAACAACACCAATCAGCGCCCCTGAGTTTTCTAATGCCTTCCTGAGGTCCTGCAATAAAGTCAGCTTGAGAATGATCGGAAGGCTGGCGAACTGGCGCCGCGCAATCAAACATGTCCGGCAATTCGACATCGTGATCGTGCCGGGAACATCCACCTTAAACGACTACGGCTCTGGTCCATTTGGAACATCCTACGGCCTGTTCCGTTGGGCTGCAGCCGCGAGGCTATGCGGGGTGAAGTTCTGCTTTGTCGGAACTGGTGCAGGTCCAATCCTTCATCCTGTTAGTCGCTGGATGTTAAGATCTGCAGCGGCCTGGGCATACTTCCGTTCGTTCCGTGACCAGGTTTCCAAGGATTTCTTGACATCTCTTGGCATCAATACCAGTAGTGACCACATCTACCCTGATCTCGTATTCAAATTGCCAACACCGTTGCCGAGACAGCGCCCCACTCAAGAAAAATTGATAACTATTGGCGTTGGGCTTATGAATTATAACGGATGGCGATTAGGCGCACATCCAGGTTCGGATACGACTATCTATCAAGCGTACATTGAAAAAATGGGACATTTTATCACCTCTTTACTTATTCGCGGCTGCAGAGTTCGCCTTATTACTGGTGAAACCGTTGATGCGCGGGCAGTGAAAGATATCGGTCGAATTGCAAAGGCGAGCGGATATGAGCTAATTGACGGCATCGCACCCTCTCGAAAAGCCCAACAGCTTATTACGGAGCCAATCAACTCTCTGCATGACGTCATGCGGCAAATCGACGACACCGACATCGTAGTCGCCACACGCTTTCACAACGTCGTATGCGCATTAAAACTCGCTCGACCGACGATCTCCATTGGGTACGAGTCAAAGAACGATGCGGTGATGACCGACTTTGGCCTTGGCGAATTCTGTCAATCCGTAGAAAAGCTTGACCTCGAACTGTTAGAGACACACCTCACCGAATTACTAAAAAGAAAAGATCATTATCAGGCGATAATTCGGCAGAATCTTGATGCCATATATTTCCGTATAAAACGACACGAACAGGAATTAATGTACAATATCCTTTAACTTTCGGCTATTTGGACTAGAACTCCTCCGATCTGAACATGGCTTCATCAATTTTAGGGCCGGTCGGAAGATGCCACCCTCGTTTCCACTTCGCATGGGGTATCCAGTCAACTATCGATCGACCCCAATCCGCAGCATTCGGAGCGACTTGCCGCTCTTTCAGACCCCTCAAGAGCTCTTGCGCCGCGTCCCACCTGCCCATCACTGTCCATTTTATAGCCAATCGTATCATTCTGGCGCGCATATATTCTTTCTTATTTCGAAAGGTAGACTCGTCCCAGCATCGGTCACCGAAATTACATAGAATGTCAAAACGCTCGAGCAAGGTTCTTAATTGGTTCGCACCGAGTTGCTGGCTGGTAAGCGAATTCGAGTGCCAGCGCGTGTAGACAAAGGGGGTATGTAGATATGCGATCTTGCTACCTAATGAGCTACGCACGACCGCGGCAAAGTCAAAATGAAGTGGGGCATCGTCAAAAAATTTCGCGCTTTGAGTGCCCCCATGGAAGCGAACAAACAGATGGTGATAGGGTAACCAATTGATGCTTTCGTCTAGCATCTTGCCCACAATCTCAATCCCATCAAAAACGGTCTGATCAGGGGGCAAATTCGCGCGGTGCACCTTGTCTATGAAGATATCATCGCAAAGAACGACCCCAATCTTTTCGTCGGATTCAGCGACCTCTACGAAGCGGGAGATACAATCACTACGCATCAGGTCATCAGCGCAGAGAAATTTCACATAAGATGTCTCGGCTGGAACAGCGCACAGAGCTTCGGTCCAATTTTCCCGCACTGGAAGTACGTTGTTGTTGCGAGAGGTGATCAACTCGACGCGTTGGGAGCGAAACCGATCAATGACTCCCGACGTATTGTCGTCGCTACAGTTGTCAACAACAACATGTATAAGTCTGTCGTAGGTTTGCTGTTGAACGGAATGCATTGCAGCTTCCAGATAGGCGCCTCCATTGTATACAGGAGTCACCACAGCAACGAGGGGCCGAGCCGAGGCAGCGCGGTATTTCATACCGCAATCTCTTGCACAGCCTGTCCACTATATTTATTTTGTATCATTTTCACTCCCACCTCGCTCCCTCAAAGGTAGCACGCAAGGCCTCGCTGCGCGCTTCGCACGTTGGAGGTAGACGCTACGCCTTTCATCATCCGGGTAGGCTGTTCCAAACCCATGGCGACCGCGAGAACCTCGGATTGCTTTCCGGGGTGAGCGGGGGCATGTGGCTAGCCGCCGCACGATCAACGGGGGGCTCCGTGCCAGACGCGGCAGGCGGGCAGCGAGCTTCAGGCAGGCTTCCGCTCTGGCCCGGGGAAGCGATCGGAGAGATATCGGGTCAGCGGAACCTCCCCATAAAGATAGACCAATACTGAAACGCAGGTGACGGCAACGGGCGCCACGAACAACAGCACCGTGGCGAGCCTTGCCGAACCTCCACTTTCGGCAACGAGCTTCTCGGACACGACATCAACGAACCAGTGGGTTAAGTAGATCGAATAGGTGCATTTGGCGAGAAAGTTCACGAGCTTGGAGTCGCTGTAGACGCCGAGCTGTTCCAGAGCGACAGTCCCAAGCAACAGGAGCGACATCGGCAAGCCCAGCGCGAGGACACGGGGCAGAGCCGGCCAAAAGAACGGACGCAAGACCGCGGCTACGGCTCCGAAGGCGACTGCTGCCGCTGCGACGGCAACGGCCCCATGCCACGGCAGTTTAAAAGGGAACGGCCCGGAGTTGGCAAGCTTGAAGATGATGATGCCGAGGGCGAAATCGATCAGGATGGGATTGGTGTAAAATACAAAAATGGGATTCTCAATCCCCGATGTATGACCGGCGGCCGCAAGAAAGACCGCGAAGGTGGCGGAATAGAAGATGCCGTATTTCACGCTGACGAGTTGGAAAGCCGCTATTATCAGGCTGAATTCGACAATTACCAGCAAGGTCCAAGTGGGATACAAGATTGGATAGGGTCCGTAGGGAACGAAGGCGAGCGACATGAAAAGCTCGGACAATGGCTTCGGATGGCTTTTCATCGCGTAGTTTTCGACAAGGAATGCGAGAACCGTGAAGCCCCAATACAAGGGCACGATTCGAATGAGCCTCGTTCGCAAATAAGTGCCAGCCGACTTGCCATTGTTGCCGAGCACGTGCGCGGTAAGAAAACCCGCCATAACCACGAACAGATCCGTTCCGAAACGGAAAATGGACAGGACGGCCGGATCAACGTGGGCGGCGCTCACCACCCCGGCCATATGGATGTAGGCGATGGCGTAGGCAGATATCAGCCTCAAAAGCTGAGGGTTGTACCAGAACCTCTTTGCCTGAGCAGTCCGGGCTGCGGCCGGATCGTATTCCGCGTTCACCCTGGATGCAAAGCTGACCGTGCCGATCGTTGAGAAGACCATCGCCCCACCCAAGGTAGCCGATACAATTGCCTGTCTCCCCCAGGATTTGAGTTTACCCGAGGGGAGTCGACCGGAGAACTGACCCAAATGGCGGATTGCTACTCAATTTGAGGCATATGAGCTTTGATCAGCTCGACCGTTTCTGTTGCGCCGTCGGGCTCGATTGAGCAACCGGCGAAGACGCAAGCCCCCGGCTTCGGAGCCGCGGGTGGAGCATTCTGCAAGGTCCCTTCATAGGGCTTCCTGTCGCAGAAAGGCAGCCGATCAACTGCCGAACTCCCCGAAATCGGCGTCGACCTGAATCATGAGTTCTAGGTATTTCCACGCGATCCAGCGCCAGGAATAACTGCTCGCCCTCGCGTGCCCCTTGGTGACCAACCGCTGCCTCAGGTCTGGGGTGAGCATCAGCAGGCGGATAGCTTCGACCCACGACTGGACGTCGTCGGGATCGGCATAGAGAGCCGAATCCCCGCAGACTTCAGGAAGACACGGCGATGTTGAGGCCACGACCGGGCAGCCCGAAGCCATCGCCTCGACGGCAGGCAGCCCGAAGCCCTCGATGCGTGACGGAAACAGGAAGCACAAGGCGCCTTCGAGCGCCTTCTTGAAGTCGTCATCCCCTATACGGCCAAGGAGGACGATGTTGCCCGGCATTTCCGGGACGTAGCGCCGAACCGTGGTCTCGTCGACATCGCCCGGCATCCACAGGTCGAGGCCCATCTCGTCGAGGAGTGGCGCCAACCTGGCGAGCAGGCCCATGTTCTTGTATTCCTGATCCCGCCTTCCGAGGCACAGGACATACGGCCTGCCGCGGTCGACGGCCAGCGACGACCTCGCTGCGTCCCATCTCTTCGCATGGTCGCTGCCGTTGTAGGTGACGACGATGTTCTCTTCCGGCGCGATCCCGAACTCGACCAGATGGCTGCGCGACAGTTGCGAGACCGTGGTGATGCGGGCGGCCCGCCTGCCTAGTGCCGGCAGGATCAGGCGGTGCGCCCACCGGAACCCGCGTGCGTAGCTCGACGGCATGAGCCTGGTGTGCATGTCGTGGATGCACGCGATCTGGTGCTTCAGGACGACAGGAGCGAGGTTACAGAAGCTCAGCAATCCTCCGGGCACATGCCAGGGCAACTGCGCTTGCACCCAGAATTGGGGAAGTCGCGGCCTGTTGAATTCAGGAACGACACGGACAGGGATAGCATTGAGGCGGAAAGCTTCGGAGAGCGGACGCGGCACCACGAGATCGATCTCGAGGTCGCGGCCAAGCGGATGCCCTTCCGAAATGAGCGCGTCGAGGGCCAGGGTCACCTCGCTGGCATAACGGGCTACTCCGGTCGGCCGAAGCGTCGTGAAATCCCCGTTTATCGTCCAGCGTCGTCTCGGCGTTTCATGGTCCGCCCATGGGAGAGCGAAATATCCAATTGGGATTTCGGCGCCATGGGCAGACGATCCCGCGCGTGATGTTTCGGCTCGGTGACCATTCAACTGTCTGGCCAGTCCTGGTGGTGGCGACTCCGTCGCATTGAACTCTAGCTTGCCCATGTCCATCTTCCCCGGCGCTTTCGGCACCCTTAGCGAGAGTAGCATTGCCGGGAGCACTCAGGTCCTCAAACGTTTGAGGTAGGCATGCCTCGCCTATCCGGATGACTGCCGCTTGCCGGACGACCCGATGGCCATGGTGACCCCGCGTCTTGGCGGCTCCACACTGAACACCTCAAAGGGGGCCGACATGGCACGGCGTTGGACAATCAACGGGCGTTTTCTTTCCCAGCCGACAACAGGCGTCCAGCGCTATGCGCGCGAGGTCGTTCGATCGCTAGATGCCTTGATCGCTGAACAGGGGCCTCTCGTTCGCGGCCTCGAAGTCAAACTCCACTGCCCAGCCGGATCCGATCAGATGCCACTCGCTTTCGTCGAACAGTGCGAGATGAGTGGCACGAGCGGCCATGTCTGGGAACAGACGCAGCTCCCGCTGTCGCTCGATGGAAGCGGACTGCTCAGCCTCTGCAACACAGGACCGCTGCTTTCCCGAAAGCACATCGTTTGCATCCACGATGCGAACGTCTGGAATGCGCCGCAGAGCTATTCCCGTGCTTTCAAGGGCTTCTACAGAACGTTGTTGCCATGCCTGGGCAAGACAGCATGGCGTATTTCGACCGTTTCCGATTTCTCGCTGGGCGAACTGGTCGGCCGCGGCGTCATCCCCCAGCTGCGGGCTTTCATAGCTCCTAACGGTCATGAGCATGCCTTGCGATGGGCGCCTGAACACTCGGCCAAGACGCGATTGTCGGCCTCGCGGGCAACCATCGTCATGATCGGCAGTGCCGCACCCCACAAGAATGTGGGACTCGTCCTCAACATGGCTGAACGCCTTGCCGAAGCCGGGCTCAGGATCGCGATTGTGGGCATGTCGGACGCGCACATTTACAGGTCGGGGGCAACCAGGGCCGAAGCTCAGAACATCCACTGGCTCGGCCGTATTTCCGATAGCGAGTTGGCTGCTCTCCTCGGGGACTCGCTATGCCTGGCTTTCCCCTCCCTCACAGAGGGCTTCGGCCTCCCCGCCCTCGAGGCGATGGCGGTCGGCTGCCCGGTCGTGGTTTCCGACCGCGCCAGCCTTCCTGAAGTCTGCGGAAACGCTGCGCTGTTTGCGCCTCCAGACGACCCGGAGGCGTGGTTCGACCGTTTCATGAAACTTCGCAATTCTGAGGCGCTGCGGCTGCAGTTGATAGCCAAGGGACGGGCGAGAGCCTCGGCATATAGTTGGAAGGCGACAGCCTTGCGCTACCTCGAGGCGATGGCCGAGGCAGACGGCGTCGATACCGAAACCAAGGTCGTCAGGGCTCGCGAACTCACATGATCTCGTGAAGAGCCTGGACCGCCCCGAGCGATTCGAGGATAGCGCGGTCGAAGTTTTCTTCGGAAAAGCGCCCCGCATTCCTGGCGCAGGCGCGCGGCGCGATGGCATGGCTGTTTTCTTCGAACTGATCGACTGCATTCTTGAGGTGATCGACGGTTTGAGCCTTGAACAACACCCCTGTCGGCTCGGGTGATGACCCAAGGCGGCGCACAATGTCGACCGCCCCACCGCGGCCGAAAGCGATCAGCGGCGTTCCGCAGGCCTGCGCCTCCGCCAGCGCTATGCCAAAATCCTCGCAGCCCGCAAAGACCATCGCCTTTGCCCGTGCCAGGGTGTCCACGTAGTCTTGCCGAGGCAGATAGCCCGAGAAGGTGACATTCGGGCCGGCAAGCGCCCGCAGGCTGGCTGATTGCTGCCCTTCGCCAACGATGACCAGTCGCCGGGATGGCATCTCGTTGAAGGCGCGGATGACGAGGTCGGTGCGCTTATACGGCGCCAGGAAGGATGCAGAGACGTAGTAGTCATCCTTGTCCTCCACACAGGGCAGTTCTGCGAGAGCAACCGGCGGGAAGACGACGCGCGCCTCGCGCCCGTAAATGTGCTGGATACGTGAGCGGACATAGTTCGAATTCGCCAGCATCAGATCCGGACCATGCGCGGTCCTGGTATCCCACGTCCTCAGCCGGTGCAGCATATACCGATAAAGCATTCCCTTCGGACCAAAGCCCAGCTTTCCCTGCTGAAGATAGGAGAACTGCTCATCCCAGGCATAGCGGACGGGGCTGTGCACATAACATAAATGCGGTTGATCCGGCCTGGTGATCACACCCCGCGAAAACGCGGCCGAAGACGAGATCACCGCGTCGTAACCCGTCACATCGAACTGCTCGATCAGGAAGGGACAAAAGAAGAAGAGAGACCGGTAGAATTTCCGCACCATAGGGATCCGGTTGGCCGCCGACGTGTGGAATTCCACGTCGCGGAAATATTGCCCCTTGATCTCCGCCGGCAGGAAATCGAAAAGCGTGAAGACTTCGGAATTCGGAAATTGCTTGCAGATCTGCGCCAGAACGCGCTCACCTCCCCGGAAATTCGGGCACCAGTCGTGAACGACCGCTATTCTTGCGTATTTGTCGACACCAACCCCCGACGCGACCGGCAACGTCTCGATTGGCACGTTGACCTTGGCTGCGATTGCCAGGTCGGAAGAGCGTTCGTGGAGCATGGTTCCCCCCTTGCCCGCAGGCCAGCAATCCCCATTTCCGGCAGTCTTCTTTCCATGTCACGGCTCCTGCAAGTTGTCCGATCGGTTACAGATCGCTCCAGGCGCGGGCCGGCCTAATACTTATGGTTGTGGGACTTTTCCCCGAATACTCCAAAAGCCTGTGTTCCGAGGTAGACCAGGCCTCTCACTACCCTTTTATACAGGCTGTCCTGCTCTGCCCGCCGTTCTAGGGTCGGCTGGTAGTAAAGCATGGACCTGGCATGAAACTCGCAGTGATCATCCCGACCCTTGGCCGCAGCGAACAGGTCGCGCGCCTGCTTCGGTACTTGGGTGGCCAGACGAGACTTCCGAACGAGGTCATATTGTCGGCGCCCGACGTCACACATGTCGAACTGCCGGAGAGCTGTCCTTTCCCCGTGTCACTCGTTTTCGGCCCGAAGGGACTGGCTGCCCAGCGGAACACGGCTCTAATCCCTTCCCTGGGGCGCTTCGACATCATCACGTTCTTCGATGACGATTTCGTCCCATCGTCCGAATACCTCAAGCAGGTCGAAGAAGCATTCATCGCAAATGACAAATGGGCGGTGGTGATGGGCAGGGTCGTCAGGGACGGGGCCACCAATGCTGGTCTCACTTGGGAAGATGCCGAAGCCGCCCTGCGGGAAGCCGAGGACAAAAGGAGTGATGGACCATCAGTGGTCGACCATGTCGGTGCATACGGATGCAATATGTCCCTCCGTTCCTCGCTTGTGGGCGATTTGCGCTTCGACGAGCGCCTTGTCCTGTATGGCTGGCAGGAAGACATCGATTTCACCAGCCAAATGAGATCCAAAGGTCGCGTGGTCTGCGTGACATCGATCACGGGAGTCCATCTCGGCATCAAGACGGGGCGCGTCAGCGGAGAACGGTTCGGCTACTCCCAGGTCGCGAATGCCATTTATCTGGTCAGGAAGGGTTCCGTGCCGGCCTCTTTCGCGCTTCCCCTCATGCTCAGGAATATCGCGGCTAACCTGGCGAAGAGCTTGTGGCCCGAGCCGTATGTCGACCGACGAGGCAGGCTCAGGGGCAACCTGCGCGCGATCCTGCACGTCGCCATGGGACGAATCGAACCCGAGTACATCTTGAAAATCTGACGACGGGGAAGACAATGCGCAAATGGCTTTTGACGATGGCGTCTGCCTCACTCGCGGCTGCGGTCGCATGCCCTTTGTCTTCAGTGGCCGGAGAGTACCTCCTCGGACCTCAGGATAAGGTCAGGCTCAAGGTCTATGAATGGCGCGCATCACGTGATGTGATTTTCGAATGGACGGCTCTCAACGACGCTTTCGTTGTTGGTGCCGACGGCACGCTCTTCCTTCCGTTTGTCGGTCAGATACGCGCGCAGGGCACCGCTCCCGGCGATCTCGCCCGCGCGATTGGCGACCGCTTGATGCAGAACATGGGTCTCGGCCGCCAGCCGGATGTCGCTGTCGAGATCGTACAGTACAGACCGTTTTACATCGTCGGCAACGTCAAGCAGCCCGGCGAGTTTCCTTATCGGCCCGCACTGACCGTGCTGCAGGCGGTGGGGATCGCGGGTGGCTTGCCGATTCGCCAGGACGACATATCGAGGCTCGGGCGGGAAGTCATCTCGGGCCAGGGCGACGTGGGACTACTGGCGCTGAGCAATGTCGGCCTTCTTGCCCGCAAGGCGCGCCTGGAAGCCGAACTGGCCGGCAGCGATGATATCTCTTACCCTGCGGAATTAAAGGATAGGGCTTCGAACCAAACAATCGCGTTGGCGATGGACCAGGAGCGCAAGATCTTTGCCATCCGCAAGGACGCGCTGGCGACACAACTCCGCTCGCTCCACGAACTCAAGGAATTCCTGGAAAAGGAACTGGACTCGCTCGGGCAGCAGCTGACGTTCCACGACAAACAGATCGAACTCATACAGAAGGAGTTGGAGGGTGTTTCGACCCTTGTCCAGAAGGGACTGGCAGTTGCGCCGCGTGAACTTTCTCTGGAGGGGACAGTCGCCCAGATGCAGGGAGAGAGGTTGGCTGCCGAGACCTCACTCTTGCGGGTGAGGCAGGAGATCAGCAAGACCGACATCGAGATTCTCGACCTCAGCAACCGTCGCGCCAGTGAAATCGCAGAAAGTTTGCGGGAAACCCAGCTGCAGCTCAATGAAGTTACCAGCAAAACCGATACCGCGGTGCAGCTACTCCACGAAACCGAGGTAACAGCCCCTGCCCTGCTCGCTCTCAGGCAACGCGCCGAAAGCGCCAAGCCAATCTTTAAGATCGTTAGGACGACAGATAGTGGTTCGACGGAACTCACGGCCGAGGAGACGACGCCTGTCGAACCCGGCGATACAGTGAAGGTCGAGATCCCGCCACCGGAGGTAGGTTTGGTTACCCTGCCGGCAAGCGGTAGCCTTCAGGCCGAAACGATCCCAATTCAGGGTACCAATTAGCAGGTGTATACTTCGGGATTGCTCCGGGACGCTCAGCCAGTTCGCCGATCGATCGCGCATCGAAAATCAAAGTACTCGCCGGCTCTCGACCGCGGACGCATGATCGGCATTGGCTTTGGGCGCTGAAAATCGTCGCCACCGAAGGCCCCAGGAAGGGCGAAGAACACCAGGAACGTCGAGGCAAAGCGCGACGGGTTAAGCGGACCATCCACGCAGCGCCTCGGGCACTTGCCTTGCCCTTTGAGGCCGCATATCAGTGAGCACCCTGGGTCCTCAGACTCGGACAGAGCCTTCCTGCCGCAGTGAGGATCCATCCTGCGGGTGCCACTGGAGATGTCGGTGCTCATGACTATAATCGCCGTGTCGGCTGCAGGCGTTCTGATCGGGCTGCGGTTCAAGGCTCCCGCCCTTATCGCGGCGACCGCCCTGCTTGTGGTTGGAAGCTTTGCCTGGAATGGCATTGGATTGCCGGGCCATGTGACCGTCGTCAAATTCCTGATCCTGGCGTTCATATTGGCTTGTGCGTATATCGTCGGCCTGTCCTTGTCCGTCCGCTGGAAGCGAAACGCAGGGTGACACATCAGGTCTTCAGGAGGCTCTGTCGAAGCGCATCACCGCGAAGACAGTCCTGAACAGGATCGCGATGTCGAACCAGACCGACCAGTTCCGAACATACTGGCTGTCCAGCGCGACGCGGTTGGCATAGTCCATGCTGCTTCTTCCGCTCACCTGCCAGAGACCGGTCAGTCCTGGCCTCGTGCGAAGGTATTCCCCTACGTGGTCGCCGTAACGCAAAAGTTCTTCCTTGACGATGGGCCTTGGCCCTACACAACTCATGTCGCCGCGAATGATGTTGTAGAGTTGGGGTAGCTCATCGAGGCTCGATTTTCGGAGCATGCGCCCGAGGAATGTGACGCGGGGGTCGTTCCTGATCTTGTGGGTCTCCTCCCACTCCGTTCTGATATGCGGATTGACCTCGAGATAGGCTTTCAGAACGTCCTCCGAATTGGCGACCATCGAGCGGAACTTATAGCAATTGAACGGCTTTCCGCCGAAGCCGACCCGGCTGTGCGAGAACACCGCAGGGCCTCCTGCTGTCATCTTGATTAGCAGCGCAACGATGATCATTACTGGCGCGGCCATCACGAGCGCCGTGGTCGCTATGATCAAATCCAGGATTCGCTTCAGAAGACCTCCTACGGGAGGATTCGTCGAGCCTGCCCTGATGGCGGGCGACAGGTCTGCCAACACCGCCCCGCCACTGTCATGGTCGGAAGCAGAAACAACATGCAGGACCGTTCGGCTGTCGACCGCCACCGGTACAGGTGGCTGGCGCCAAATCGGGGGCGTATGATGTGACTGCTTCTCGAAGGCGTTTGTCATGATGATTATTGTTTCGAACTGTTCGACAGTGACACTTTTCCGATGTCGGGGGCTGTCGGCAAGAAAGGCAAAGGACGTAGCGCTACACCCCTGACACTACCCCTAATCCCAAGGAATGATCCTCCACGCATTGCCGACTTTCCAAGGAGACGCATGTCACCCCCTTTTTCATGCCTTGCGGTGTTTGGATGTCATTGCCCGAGCATTCGCCAGAAGCACACCAAGCACATGCGTCCTGCTGGCCTGCAACGTCCTGACAAGTTCCCGCAGAGTTTCTGCGTGTGTCTTGCCCCATTCGGCAACGATGACGACACCATCCAGAACGGACCCGACAATCAGTTCGTCGGCTCCCGAGGCCAGTGTCGGCAGATCGATGATGACAACGTCGTAGGCGGCAAGTTCGAAGTCGGCGAGATCAAAAGCGGTGACCTCCTCGAGGAACGCCTCCATATTGCGTGGCGCCAACAGGTTTCTGCCGTCCACCACTGAACTTGGAAGCATGTCGAACGGCCGGCCCGGAGCGCGGATGATGTTGAGTCGGGCTGGGTCCTGGCACTGTTTGTCGTAGGCAACCGCACGGCCGAGCAGTCGCATTGTCGTTGCCGATCGGCGAATATCGGCGTCGATCACCAACGTCTTCAGACCGGACATCGAGTAAAGCGTGGCGAGATTGCTGGCGACGGAACTCTTGGAGCTGTTGTCGGATATGGCGGTCAACCCAAGGAATTTGACCTGATGGTTAGTTTCCGCAAGGCTGATTTCGGTCCGTGCTCTCCTGAGGCTCTGGCTGTATCGTGAGTAGGGGTGTCTTTTTACTTCGTCGACGTAGCCCGAATCCCTTCGCTTGTTCGTCAATGGCAACTCTCCGACACATTCGATACCCAGGTTGTCCCTGATGTGCCGTGGCGACCTGATGGTCCAGTCGAGCGTCTGCCTTACAAGCGCAACCCCAATGCCGAGAATGATCCCGGCAATCGCGGCGAAGGCGAGCATGAGTTTCGGCTTTGGAGCGCTCGGATAGAGCGGCGCTGTCGCGGCCGTGATCACCCTGGCGTCAGCCACCGGATAGGATTGCTGGCTTACCGAATTGGTGTAGGCCTGGAGGAAGCTTTCATACATCTTCTGATAGGTTTCGGCGGTCACCTCAAGTTCTTCAAGTGTCGGCACAGCGTTGACCCCGTCCATGGAATCCCCGTCTTCCTTTTTGACCTCGTTGCCGACGCTGTAGTCGTGCCGAGAACGGAATTCCTGAGCCTTAGCCATGGCCGCGTTCATCTCGGCACGAAGCTGCTGAAGACGCTTCTCGAGCCATGCGCCGCCTTCCTTTGCCGCGTCGGCCTTGGTTTCGATCTGCTCACGCACGAAAGCATTGGCTGTGGCGTTCGCAATATTAGCTGCGCCCTCGGGGTCAACCGACGTGAAGGATATATCTATAGCGTATGAAACGCCGACCCTGCGGACGTCGAGGCCATTGCGGAAAGTCAACATTGTGCGCCGGAACTTTTGGTAATCGGTCAGCGGCGCAGTGGGTTCGGGCAAGCCTAAGCCGAAATACTCCCAGAGCGAGGTGAACCGGGCCATTTGCTTGGCACCGAAAGCGTCAATCAGGAGTGTTTTCATCTTTCTGAATCGCTCCGGCAAGATCGGAGCCTGTGGGCGGTTGAAGTTGGGGTCTTCAACGAGCTTCAACTGGTCGAGGACCATCGCAGCGATCTTTTCCGATTGCATCACTGCGATCTGGCTTTCCACCTGAGCGGTGTCCAACGACAGATTTACTTCTCCGCCCTCCTGCAGATGTTGCGGCAATTTCGGCTCGATCAGGATCTGCGCGCTGGCAGTGAAAGCCGGGTCGGTGGTCGAATTGTAGAACCATGCTACTAAAAGTGCGGCGCCAAGGCAGGCGATGATCGTTCCGATGTAACGCCTAAAAAATCCGGTTATGTCGGAGAGGCCGATAAACTCCTGGCTGACGGAAACCTGCTGGTTCGTCGTCGAAGGCCATTGGTGGGGTAACATACGGTCCATTCAACGTCTCCTGCAGGCGCGCGGGAAATTCCAACGCACGCGCCATCCTGACGCAGGCGGTGCATGGTGTCCGACCGATCTCTGCATTGAAAGCTGAGGCCCCGCGATCCCAGATTGTTGAGACTACCTCGGCGGCACGGAAGGTAAACGCCGCCAATCGGCGTATGGGGCTACGCCCTATGGGAAGGAAGAATGCGCTGCAGTTCCGCTCGCGTCCTATTGAGAAATGACAGCTGCTCTTCCAGCGAGACCTGCCGTCTGCGGTTGAACATCAAGCTGCGTGCGAGGATGTCGATCTTCGCTGACATGCTTTCGGGGTTCTCGCCGTTCTCCATCGCCTGGAGAGAGAACGCCGCGCAGTCCGTCATCGCTGTCCCGAATGGATGAAGTTGCGTCGATTCCCTCTCGATTTCCACTTGAATGCCTTGAAGGAGCCGAGCCAGGCGTCGGAAACGCCTTTCATCGACAGCTTCGCGGGATGAAAACCTGAATGCAATGAACGGCATCTTGCAGCCCATTCTTGGACATCAGCGCCCGAATAGGACGCGCGTTCCAGAATACAAAACGTCCTCGCCTGGACGAGACATCCTTTCGGCCGTCGACTGGCATCACCTATTGGATGAGGGGTGCGTACCTCAGCGTCGGGGCTACCCGAATTCATGACGAGGCCAGTGCCGGACAGCGTGCTAAGACTTGCTTGGTTTCGGAGCGCAAATTCGGAGAGCGTGACGTGCCCCTGAACAAAGTCGGCCAAAGTCAGGCCGAATACATTCGCCTTCGAAACCAGTGCTCTCATAAAGGCCACCGGCTCGCTGGAGTACGCTTGCTGGTGGTTGCGGGGTCCACTCTCAGAAGAGAGAAACATGGCCTGATGACCGCGCTCACCCAGCTGCTGCGCCGAAATCCAGTGGTCGGAGCTTATAACCAGGTATTGCGAGAAGGGGCTGGAGCATGGCATACAAGTTAGTAAGTTTTGTCATGAGTGGGGGCGTGGGCTCACGGCTGTGGCCGCTCTCGCGCGAAGACAATCCCAAGCAATTCCACGACCTTTCGGGCGACGGCTCGATGCTTGCGAAGACTGTCCGACGCCTCAAGGCTCGGCCGGACAATCAGACGCCGATCTATCTGGTAGCTTCCGAACGACATGCTGATCGCGTTATCTCAGACATTGCTTCGCTCGGCCTGAACGGCGGCAGACCAATCTTCGAGCCCGTCGGCCGCAATACCGCCGCGGCGGTCGCCATAGCCACCCTGCAGACGATCTCGGAACATGGCAGCGATGCTTTTGTGCTCGTGGTCCCCTCCGACCATGAGATATCGACCGAAGCGCAATTCTGGGAGACCGTCGAGTCGGGCATTCCTGCCGCCGATTCAGGAAGCATTATCGTCTTCGGCATCAAACCAACGCATCCCGAAACTGGATACGGCTACATCGAGGTTGCAGCAAATGATGATGGAGTGGCCGCAGTTTCGCGCTTCGTCGAAAAGCCAAATGCCGAGACGGCGAGCAAATACGTGTCGTCGGGAAGGTTCTACTGGAATGCGGGTATTTTCCTGTTTCGTGCCGACACGATGCGACGGGCATTTCTCGATTTCCAGCCGGAAATCTGGGAAACTGCGGAACGGGCCCACAAGACAGCACGGGCCGACGTTTCGGGTATCTATCTTCCCCAAGGCTTCTACTCGGCCGTCCCCTCCACGTCGATCGACTATGCGGTCATGGAGCATACGCGCGATATTGCGATGGTTACGGCTTCCTTTCGCTGGAACGACCTAGGATCCTGGCAATCGCTGCTCGAAGCTAGCCCGACAGACCGCGACGGCAATGTCGTAATGGGCGACGTCGTCGCCATGGATTGCGGCAGCTCCTACCTCAGAAGTCAGGGCAGGCTGCTGACCGTCATTGGAATGAAGGATGTGGCGGTGGTGGCGACACCTGACGCGGTATTCGTAGCCCCCGTCAGCCACAGCCAGAACGTGAAGAAAGTCGTCGAACAGTTGGAGAAGAGCGGACGCCTCGAGACGAAGTTCACGGCATCGGAAGACCGGGTCATCGTCAGCGGATCGTGGCGCAAGCGCGTCGAGCACTGGCTTTTCGAGGAAACCCTGCCGCTGTGGTCCACTGCAGGTGTCGACGATGTATACGGTGGCTTTCACGAAGCCCTTGGCTTCGATGCAAGGCCGTTGGGCAAGCCCAAGCGCATACGGACAATGGCTCGCCAGATTTATGCCTTCGCGGTGGCCAAGGAACGCGGCTGGACTGGACCGGCCGACAGGCTCATCGAACACGGCATCGACTTCATCGCGGAACATGGCCGGACCGACCGCGGCGGCTGGGTGCGCACCCTAAATGCAAACGGCAGCGTGGCGGACCCGGCGGAGGACGCTTACGACCATTCCTGCGTGCTCCTGGCGCTTGCCCATGCTCACCGATGCGGCCATCAGGATGCCCTGCGACTTGCACAAGAGACATTCCACTTCATCGACGCCCATCTCGAGGACGACAGCCTGAACGGCTTCCTCGAGACCCCAGGTTGGAAAGGGGTGCGGTTCTCGAACCCGCACATGCACATGCTGGAATCCTTTCTTGCCTGGCATAGCGTCACCGGCGACCGTGCATACCTGCGTCGAGCGGCACGCGTCATCGATCTCTTCCGGTGCCACTTCTTCGACCAGGAAAGCTGGACTCTTGGGGAACGTTTCGACGTTGATTGGCTGCCGTTGCCGGGTGACCAGGGACAGTGGACCGAACCGGGGCACCATTTCGAATGGGCCTCGCTACTTGTCGATTTCGCGCGAGCGAGCGGGCAGAAGGACTTGGCACCCTACGCAAGGAAACTCTATTCGTCCGCGGTCGCCAGCGGATTGAACCGGGCGACGGGCCTGGCTTATGCGGCAGTGTCGCGGCAGGGATTGCCCCTCGACCGGCTCTCCCGCAGTTGGCCGCAATGCGAGGCCGTCAAGGCAGCCGTCGCGCTTGACAGCATTGGTGGGCCCGACCTGAAACCCGAGATCGAAGCGCGTGTCGCCCGCCTCTTCAGATGGCATATCGATCCTGCACCGCTCGGCTTGTGGATCGACAGAATCGATGAGCGCGGAAGGTCAGTTGCGACGGAGGTTCCCGCGAGCATCTTCTACCACTTGGTGACGGCGTTGATGCAGTATTTGGACAAGACCGAAGGCCAAATCGAACCTTTCCCCCTGCCAGCTTTGGATGTGAGCAAAACCGCCGTGGAGAAAGCTTACGGCTAAGCCGAACGATCTACGTTATTGTGATGTCCCAAGGTGGAAGTGCCGGCTACGGCTAATTCGGTATCTTGCGCCTCTGTGTCGTCGCCACAAACCGGGATAGCATGTTCATAAGACACGTCTAAAGAGAAGCGTCATTGACCCCCTCCAATCTTGTTCCGATCTCGGGCTGCGATTAAGGCCTCGAAGCGACGTAATTTTGAGCCGACACGCCCTTCTTGTACGGACAGTTGAGAAGTACCCATGGCAAAAAAAAAGTCCCGGACCAGGCCTAGCAGCGATCTCCTGAAACTGCTTGCCACCAGGCCTCGAGCGGTTGCGCTTGCTGCGCTGCACGTGAGTGAATCCGTGCTGCTTGAACTCGAGGCATCGGAGTTATTGTCCGCGGGACAAATAAGAGGCCTGCTCAAGGATGCATCAACGACCTTGCGGAATGCCGCCGGCCAAGTGGACAACCGCAGCTGCTTCATCGCCAGCGAAATAGTCGAGTCGATGCGGGAAAATTTTACAAGGAATAAAACCTGACCGACGTTTTCTGCCGCGATTTCAACTCTTTGCTGGGTCTGCAGGCGTCTGCATTTTCGCTGAAAATTTGCATCGCTACGCCATCCTGACGGCAACTGCAGAACAGATACTCATCACACCAAATTTAATGTACATTCGATCTGAGGGGACTAGGAATGAAGACCTTGGGCGGGGTTGTAAATGTCGTTTGTTTCACATTCTTTGCGTGGAAACGAAAATCGGCCATCGTACATCGGGCTCAACGACGACGATGCGGCGCTCATAAAGACGCTCGGGTTCACACCGAAGCGCTACCCACCTGAGACGGTCATCTTCAGTCAGGGTGAAGACAACGATCGCGCTTTCATAGTCGAGTCGGGCTGGGGTTGCATTTCCCATCAACTTGAGGGGGGGCAGCGACAGATTGTGGATTTTACGCTGAGAGGCGATATCGTCCTGTCTCGGTCCTACGCGGGTTGCGCTCTTGAAACGTTTGTTGCTCAAACCGAACTGTGCGCGTTGGTAGCCTCAACCAAAACATTTACCCTCGCTGCCACGAAATCACCCCATATTTTCTCGCTGATAGTGGAGGCTCTTGGGCGCAATGGAGCGGTCATGGCTCAACATCTCACCAACGTAGGCCGAAGGAGCGCCTTGGCGCGAACGGCGCATCTGTTCCTCGAATTGAGGGCGCGTCTGGAACTAATAGGCTCTGTCACCCGCAATAGCTTTGAGTGTCCCTTGACCCAGTACGATCTCGCGGATGCCCTCGGTCTTACTCCGATTCATGTCAATCGGATGTTGCGCGAACTTCGGGAGCGTAAGCTTCTCGAATTCCGGCAAGGCCGTGTTCGGGTGCTCGATCTACCGAGCATGACGAAATTCGCGGGTTTCGAAACCAAATATATCGAAGGAGCGGCGCGATCGTGAGCGATGCCGTGATGACGAGCTATCGCATGACAGGAAGAGGATGACTTTTTGGGTTTGCCTGCTTTGCCCAGCAATGTTGCGAAGGCAGCAAGATTTTTGTTTTATCGACTTTCGGACAGCCCGGCCATGTAGAGTGCGTTTCTGAAAGAACCGTCAAATGTCGGTCTGCGAAAAACTGCGCCGGAGCACTACAGACTACGCTATTCCTACTCGATTGTTCTTTATACCAGATAGATTATTGATCTAGCTGGTATTTTTCTTGCCGCCCCCAAAGCCGGCTATCGGGATCAATCGGGCGATTTTTTCGTGTCGCGCCCGCCCAACAACACAAAGCAATCTAGCTCAAAAGTACTGTCGAGCAAGCCGGTGTTTAGCCCGAAAACGATATGGCCGCCCGTGTTGCCGAACGCCGCCGCAATTGCCGCTTGGCCGAGATCGCCGCTTTTCCCGAAACGCAAATTCAAAAAGGCAGAGCCTTGTAGTGTGAATTCCACCTATCTTCCCCAAGCAGTGACAATCGCGTAGTGCGGCAACGATTTCAAGCGGATCGGGCCGCAAGAGAAATGGCCGGTGCCGGGATGCTTGGGTTGGAAGCGGGCAACACCGGCCATCGCGGGATTGGGCGTTTGGTTGGGATCGTCCCCCGCACTGCCCAAGCTAAAGGCATATTAGCTATTGCTCAACTAAGACTGAAGTCCCTATCCAGCGGTAGGCGGCCGATGCGGGTATCGGTGAGCCGCTGCCGGAGGAAATCACCGATGGCGTCCACCGACCGCTCTGCCGCGAGAAAGCGGCCGAGAGATGACTGGAAGACATGTGGCATACCCTCCCACACCGACAGCGTAACCTCCACGCCCGCCGCCTTCGCCCGGTCGGCGAAGCGGATAGAGTCCGCGAGCAGCAATTCGTCATCTCCGACATCGACCCGGATCGGCGGCAGTTCGCGGAGTTGCGCGTAGAGCGGCGAGGCTTTGGGGTTCGTGGCATCCTGGCCTTGAAGATACATGTCCGCGAAGCCCTGGAGTACACCGCGCGTGAAGATCGGATCCGCCTCTGCCCTTGTCTCGAAGCTGTCGCCGGTGAGCGCCAGGTCGGTCCAAGGCGACATAGCCGCCGCCCCGACCGGTTGCATCAAGCCGTTCGCCTTGTCGGCAGCGACGATCGACAGCAGCGCCAGGGTCAGACCGCCGCCCGCCGAATCGCCAACGACCACGATCCGATCGGGACCCTCCGCAACGACACCGCGATAGGCGGCGACGACATCGTCGATCGCAGCGGGGAAAGGTTGCTCTGGCGCAAGCCGGTAATCGGGGACAAAGGTATCGGCGCCGACGCGTGCGGCGATCTGGCCCGCAAAGTGGGTAAGCGCCTCGGCTGATCCGAGCACATACCCGCCACCGTGAATATAGAGAATGCGCGCCCCCGGCCGTGCGGTCGGCACTCGAAGCCAGAAGCCCGCAATGCCGCCGACCGTCGCGGCCTCGACCCGGACATCCGCCGCGGCGGCTGTTGCGGCAAACATGGCGTCGAACATCGGCCGCGCCTCGGGCCCGAGTTTCTCACCCTTATGGGCCGAGGCGGCCTGCCGCATCGCCGCTACCGCGGGAGCATCTTCAGGCGAGAGAGGATGGATCGTCATCATGGTAGGTCTCCTTGGTTGGAGGTAAGTGCGGGCTCAGCCGTTCGCCCACTGGGCGGCGGCATCCCTGGCAAAAGCGGCATAGGAGCGCGGCGCGTGGCCGAGCAGTTTGGTCAAGCGCTCGATGTCGTCAGCGGTCGCTACCGCTCCTTCCGTCTGATAGCGGCTGAACATCAGGCGCAGGTCGAGTGCATGCCAGGCCGGCAGCATGGTCGTCGTGCGCTGCTCCATGACGACGAGATCGTCGCCGCCATGGCGGATCGCGCGGCCGAGCGCCTCGCTCCAGATGGTGGCTATCCCTTCGCCGGTCAGGCTGTCTGGACCAACCAAGGCGTAGGTCTCGCGGCCGAGCGGCGTCGCGGCCTGCTCACGGCGAACGAGCTCGATCGCGGCGGCCTCGCCGATGTCGCGGATATCGACCATTGAAATACCCTTAGTGCCTATCGGCGCGCCATAGACGCCTGCATTCAGCAGGACGTCCTTTTGACGAAGATCGTTCTGGATGAAGTAGGCGGGGCGCAGGATCGTCGCGGGCAGGTCGAGCGCCTCGATCATGCGCTCGACCGTGTACTTGCCCGCAAAATGCGGCACGTCGGCGTAGGCATCGCCACCGAATACCGAGAGATAGACGATGCCCTTGACGCCAGCCTCGCGAGCCACCGTCAGCGCAAGCATGGCCTGTGTCAATTCGTCCGCTACGTTCGGGGCGAGCAGGAAAAGTGTGCTGACGCCTTCCAGTGCGGATCGTAGCGAACCCGGGTCGGCTAGATCGCCGCGGACGGCCTTTACGCCAGCGGGAAGCTGCGCCGTCTCAGGTGAGCGCGTCAGGGCGCGGACCTCTACGTTCCGTCCCTGCAGGTGAGCCAGGACTTGGGACCCGATGGTCCCGGTGCTGCCGGTTACCAAAATTGCCATTGCGAAAACTCCTTGTGATTTCGGTTCTGTCCCTGAGGAAGATAGGCGTTTCAACAGTGAGCGGGAGATGGCATGATCGAGATAGGTCGTCTCAATATTGGAACATCACGATGAATCTCGAGGCTTTGGCAGACTTCAACCTCGTTGCCGCCCATGGCGGTTTCGGCCGTGCCGGTCGCGTTTCCGGGCGATCCAAGGCGACGTTGTCTCGCCATGTGAGCGAACTCGAACATAGCCTTGGTGTGAGGCTGATCGAGCGTGGGTCCCAGAGTCTGCGACTGACGGACGAAGGGCGAGCGCTTCACGAGCGCACCGATGGATTGCTGTCGGAAATCGCGGAGGCGGGAGAAGCGATTGTCTTGGGTGCGTCGACCCCGAAAGGCAGGCTGCGGGTGAGCGCTCCCATGGTTTTCGCGCATGTGGCGCTTCCCAGGATCGGCGCCCGGTTCGCGCTCGCCTATCCGGAGGTCAAGCTTGAGATTGTTGCCGAAGATCGCAAGATCGATCCGGTCGAGGATGGCTACGACCTTGTTGTCCGTATCGATCCTTCACCGGATGAACGGCTCATCGGTCGCCGTTTTCTCAGTGACGAGCGCCTGATCGTTGCCTCACCGGCCATGCCGCGCCCTCAGCCGGCACCGGGCGGCGGAGCGAGTGCCGTAAAGGCGGTCTTGCTGAGCGCAACTTCGCTGGACGTTGTCTGGCACATGAAATCCGAACTTGAGGACGAAGTCCTTTTCAAGCCCGAGCCGATCCTGCGCTTCTCTTCTCTGCTGATGGTGCGCGATGCCGTTCTGGCAGGTGCGGGCGCGGCGTTGCTTCCGAAGCTTCTTGTCGCAGGCGATATCGAGGCGGGTCGGCTCGTTTGCTGGGGAACTCATGCCGGTCCGTCTGTGGAAATCTGGGCGCTGCAAAGCTCGCGACGTCTTGTCGGTGCAAAGGTTCGCGCTTTCCTGGATGTGATGGAGAGGGCGTTTCCGACCAAAGTTTTTGTCCCTGAACCCTGAACAAGATCCCTGTCCCGCTGGGGCTCAAACGGTGTGCTGTCGTGGTGGCTCACCAAAGGTTCGACGATAAGCATGGCCAAACGCACTTTGAGATGTGTAGCCGACACTCGCCGCCACGTTGCCGACGCTAGAATTACGCTCGGACAGTGCAGCACGGGCACGCGTCATCCGCCAGTTGCGCATATACGTATATGGAGCCTGTCCTACTCCGCGGGTAAAAGCGGATGAGAAGGACGCCCGCGACATGCCCGCCTCAGCGGCCAGATCGGCAACGGTCCACGGGCGTGCGATATCGCTGTGGAAGCGTTGGATTGCACGTCCAATGCGTGAATCCGCCAGAGCGCCAAGCCATCCGCTGGTCGTATCGGAAGCCGACGCGAAGGTGCGGATAGCATGGATCATGAGAACCTCCGCCAACCTGGCTGTTACAACCATGTGCCCGATAGCGGACTGCTCTGACTCCCCATCCAACAGACCCAGAACCGCCGCAATCGCTGCTGCTGCCGGTGACCTGCCGGAGACATGCATGAACGCCGGTAGCATATCGAGGAGGAAGGCTGCAGTCCCGGGTGTAAACGAGATGCCGCCACCGAGCGTCACCGTGTCATCACCCCGCAGGCGCACAAGGTCATTCCCATCGGCGTAGAGGGGCATGCCGTCAATTGGGACGAGCGTGGGATCGCTCGCAATCACATAGGCCGTGCGGCCGATCAAACAACAGTCGCCTGTTTCGATGCGCTGCGGAGCGGTATCGGGCAGCAGGAGCCAGCCTGCCCCACGCAGCACCGCGACGAATTTCAGACGATCAAGCGCGGGGAATGCCAACGCCCAATCACCCGAGCCCTCCAAGCGAGTTGGCCGGGTTGCCCGGGCATTTAGCACGGTAAGGACATCTGAGAGAGGATCAGAGGCTTGAGACGATTGCGATAGAATCATGGCTTTTCAGGCATAGCGCGTCTCGCACATGTTTTCTATATTCGTTTTGAAGGAGACTTGAGAATGGCTATAGCAGGCAAAATAGTGGTGATCACCGGCGCCAGCAGCGGCATTGGCCGCGCGACCGCAATTCTTTTGGCGGAAGCAGGGGCAACGGTGGTGCTCGGTGCGCGGCGAGAAGATGTTCTGGCGGAGGTCGCCCGGGACATCACTGGTATGGGCGGCACAGTCGCTTACAAGATGACTGATGTGCGCGTCCGTGGCGATCTTGAGGGCCTCGTGGCACTGGCGGTGGAGCGCTGGGGCAGACTGGATGTCATTGTCAACAATGCCGGCATAAGCCCAATTTCGCGCTTCGATGCCTTGCAGGTCGAAGACTGGGACGCGATGATCGACGTGAATCTACGCGGCACGCTGTACGGTATCGCCGCCGCGTTGCCTGTCTTCGCACGCCAGCGCCGTGGGCATGTCGTCAATGTGGTATCAACGGCCGGCATTAAGATTGTGCCGACGATGGGCGTCTATGCCGCGACCAAGAATGCCGTACGGACGATCAGCGAGACCCTGCGGCAGGAAGCAGGCCCGCATCTGCGGGTCACTGAGGTGTCACCGGGCATGATTTCAACCAATCTCACCGACTCGTTTACCGACACAGCCGTCAGGGATGCAATGGCGGTTCGGATTGGGGAGATAGCCATCCCGCCTGCAGCCATTGCCCGAGGCATCGCCTTCGCCATCGATCAGCCTGATGACGTAGACGTGGGCAGCATAGTCATCCGACCTACCGCGCAGGATTGAGCTTCCGCATTCCGTTGCGGTCGCGCTTCCCAAGAAGTAGGCCGCGCAGATGCGCGCCCCCGGCGTCTGGGGCACGCACCGACCAACGGCCAAGATTTGTGAATAGGTTTTTGACGCGCATGATACAGGTGGCGGGTTTTGTGGCCTCAACGATCCTGACGATTGAGCTTCAGGGCAAACGAATTCGCAAATTCAAATCCATGTGAATTGGCGCCCGTCCCAGTGAAGCACCGCGTCATGGGGGACGGCAAGCGCCATCGCCTCGTCCCGTGTCAGGCCGGCGAGCATGAAGGCCATTACCCTTATGTTCCCGGTGTGCGACACGACGAGCACCGGCTGCTCCGGATCGAGATCGGCCAGGAAGCTTTCCATTAAACGCGCCAGATCGGCGTAGCTGTTACCATCATGGGAGTCGAAATTCCAGCGGTCCGCCTTGCGTTGGCGGCGCTCGGTGGGAAAACGCGCCTTTACCTCCAGCGTGGTCATCCCCTCCCAGCGGCCGAAAGATGCTTCCGCGAGACGGACGTCGATGTTGACCTGGCTTTCGGCAATCCCCACTTCCAAAGCCGCCATGGCAATCGTCTCGCGCGCGCGCTTGAGCGGCGACGTATAGGCCGCGATCCGGGCAGGTTTCACGCCGAGACGTTCGAAATGAGCCTTCAGCCTGCCGCCGTTTTCCGTGGCCTGCCGCCGCCCGGCAACCGCCAAGGAATGGTCGCTGCGGCCCTGAAAGCGCCCTTCGGCATTCCACTGGGTTTCTCCGTGACGCATTGCGAAGAGTAGGCGTTTGACCATATTGGCTTAATCGGCCCGAGCTATGATTTTGGCCAAGTTGCGGAACAATCAGAGAACATTATGGCTTACCCTTTGCCCTCGACAGGGCCTCGTACCAGTACTTTTCCGTCTTAAACCGTTGAAGACAAAGAGTATCCTTGCCACGGCCGATGCGCCGAAGGCGGCGCTGCTACCGGCAGGCGTCACAGCTTTCCTACTCGGTTGTGCTGGCTTTCTTTCTGCGCCGATTGGTGTGCGCCTGCGCGACGGCCATTTTTAACTCGGGGGTGATCTCCAGCGACGCGTCCTCTGCCCCATGTGGGCTCTGTAGTCCCTGGACGTGGACGGTCGGAAATGGGAGTTCGATGCCTTGCTCCTTGAAGGCTTGGCGGAGGCGTAAAAAGAATTTGCCTTTCATACTGAAGGCACCTCCCGGTCTGGTTGTGACCTTGAGCCTCAAGACGATGCCGTACTCGCCGAATTCCTGTACGCCCTGCATCTTGATCGGTTCGATCACCCAGTGTTTGAATTCGGGATCTTCCGCCAGTTCGAGGCCAATTCGCTTGATCAGCTTGCGAGCGAAGTCGATATCGGTGTCATAGCCAACGGTGATGTTGAATTTGTCGGTGACCCAGTCGCGGCTCTGGTTCTGAACGGCCCCGAGTTCCCCGAAAGGTATTGTGAACAGCGGGCCACGATGGTGGCGCAGCTTCACCGAGCGCAGCGAAAAGCTCTCCACCGTACCCCTGTAGCTGCCCGATGAAATGTATTCGCCGACACGAAAAGCATCGTCGAGCAGATAGAAAACGCCTGAGATCACGTCCTTGACGATGGTTTGTGCGCCAAAACCCACAGCGACGCCGACGACGCCAGCGCCGGCGATCAGCGGGCCGATCTGGATTCCAATTGAGGCGAGCATCATCAGCACCGCCATCACGATGATCACTGCGAGCAGAATATTCTGGATGATCGGCAACAGCGTGTGTAGCCGCGCCTGATGCGGATCGAGGGTCAGGATGTCCTCATCGCCGATCACCGCATGCGGTGTGTGGATGCCCAGCTTTCTTTCGATCAAAGCCTTGATGATCGACCAGCCGAAATCGGCTGCAAGCGCAATGACCACGACATTGATCAAGCCGCTCAATATGAGCATGGTCGTCGTATCGCTATCGCGCATGGATTGCATGTCCAGACCCCAGACACGCGCGAGAAAGTAAGCGGCCGCAAGGATCAAAATCATCCGGATACCGCGATCGATGACAGCGATCGTGACCGCCGGGATCGTAGGCCGGCCGACATCTTCCGAACCCGGCCGCAGGACGAAATTGACCCCGCGCTGCGTCAGCACGATTGCCAAAGGCAGGACGAATGCGGCCAAGGTAAACCAGAACCATGTATATAGGCCGGCGATGCGTTCCAGGAACAGAACGACGAAGTAAGCAGTCAATAACCAGGTCACGCTCGCATGACCGCTACCGTGCGCGCCGTCTGCCGCCCTTCTTGGTCGTCGCCAAACGGCAAGCAGCCACAGAAACAGCAGCACGAAATCGGCGCCCAGAGACAGGACCATCATTCCGTCCCGATCGATGCCGAGACCGGGCAGGAGGATAAAAGCGGCTGCGAAGAAGGCGAAGACGCCAACGATCCGCGATAGCCAATAGGACCAATGGTCGGCCGTCTCATTGGTGATCGGCAAGGCACGAACCTCGACGGCGTTCTCGACATGCATGAAGGAAGGGACGAGCAGGGCTATGACATACGTGCGCACACCCCATGTAACGACTGCCGCCATCAGAAATGTCAGCACAATCTCACGGATGAGCACTGGCCAGTCGAACAACATGAACGCGCCGGCGCTGCCCACCGCGAACGAGACAATCAGCAGGCTGGAATAAAGCAGCCGACCACCAATCTTCTTGGCCCGCCCAGTGGGCGTATTCTTCGATTGCGCGATAATCCAAAGACGAAATGGACGGGTGCGTTTGTACGTGGCCCAGGTCAGCGCCAGGCCGGCGGCGATGAAAATCGCAATCAGCAAAAATATGCCGGCGGGCCCCCTGCTGGACATATCCTCCATGGTCGCTTCCCGAACGCGCGCGAACTGGCCTGGCAGCGAGGGCAAGGTTCGCGCGATCCGTTCGATATGATGCTTGATCCGATCGAGCGTCGAGGATGCCATCGTATTCATCTGGGCCGGTGCGGCCACGGCGCCGGACGATGCGTCGGCCGGCGAAGCGCCTGCCTCGGCAGGCGTTCCCGTTGACCCGGCGTCCTGTTTTCGTTGTTCGGCCACCCAGGCCTTCACTGACGGATCGTCGAGAAGCTCGAACAGCTGTTTGACCCTTTCAGGCGGGACGCTCGCCGCCGCTTGCGCCTGTGCCGGACCAGCCAGCATGAGGGCGATCCCACAGCTGAGCGGCCCGGCAATCAGGACAAACATCGCCGTCAGATATCCGAGACGTCGTGCCCGGCGTGCCAGGTTCCTGGCTCTCAATCGTCGAATCATGAGTGACATCGTGCTGTAACCTTCCGGCCAAATCCGCAAGCAACGACATCTATGCCCGTCGTTGCTCCTACCTTGTACAAGCCGATGTTGTGGTGCAAGGCGTCATCGGTCCGGGCTACACCGTTGCGCCGGGTGCTTGGCGATGTCTACTAGCCGCTGGGGTAGGGTATTTCGACCTAGCCCCCGGCCTCCGGGCGTTCCGTGAGCTGGGCATCGGTGTTTCGGGCAGAACGCCGGCACCAGGACCAGGCCCATACTACGAGACCGTGAGCGCTTGCCATTCAGCCTGTCACCAAGCCTTTTTGCCTGCCTCTAATTCGCCCCGACCTTGACAGAGCAGTGCTGCCATCCGATGCCGTCATCCGTCTTTGACATTCGCCGACTCTTGCCGAAGAAAACGAAAGCTCGATGGCCAAGGATAATGCGAACGGCGGTACCGCTTCCGAAGCCCTTGCGTGGACCGCGTTGCGGAACGCCGCGTCGGATTGCGGCCGCGCCTCGCTCTCGATCGATGCGCAGTCCCTGCGCGCGCTCCCGGCAGGACGTAAGTGGACACATGAGATCGCCAAGGTGATCTTCGACGGCCTTATGGCCGGAAGCCTGTCGGTGCCGGCGCAATTGGCTGCCAGGTGGGGCAGGTTCGGCAGCTCCCTCACCGAGTTGATCATGGAACTCGGCAAGGTCTGGGACAATCCCGCAGCGGGTCGCCGCGTCCAGTATCAGCTTGAGCAAATGCTTCTCGATGCCGACGATCTTGCCGCGCCGCGCAGGCTGGCGCGGACACTTGGAATCCGTGTCGACGCTCGCAATCCGACCGCGATTGAACTGCCGGAAGGCATCGATCGAGTTCATGCCTATCTGATGATGGACGGCCAGATCGAGGCTGTCTTGCAGTTTGGCGTGCTTGGGGCAGTGACAAGGGATCATTGGATTGAGTTGATCCGGGATACAGTGCCCGCTGAGCGGCTTGCAGACAGTACGGCAAGGCTTGCTGGACGATCAGCTGTGCCGCAGGGCGCCGGTGCCGACACGTCAAACACGCTTGCAGCCGAGGCATTGTCGTCCACAGCCGAACGCCGGTCCGATCCGGACAGTCACTTCGGCAAGCTCGCCCAATTGGCCGCTGAAGCGCGGGAACTGGTCCGGTCGAACGCCGAACCAGCACAGCCTCCTGCCGCGCCGCGCCGAGCACGGGCCACGGACAGGAATGATCGCACGGCGTTCTGGAATAGCTATTTCGCGACCGAGGATCCGTGGAACTACGGTTCGTTCTATGAGCAGGAAAAATATGAGCGGCAGCTCGAAATCCTGCCTGCCGGTCCCATCGGACGGGCGCTTGAGCTCGCCTGCGCGGAGGGCCATTTCACGCGGCAGCTGGCGTCGCGTGTGAGCCATTTGACCGCAACCGACATCTCCGCCATAGCCATCGAGCGGGCCCGTGCGCGATGCAGCGATCAGCCTAACATTGAGTTCGGCGTGCTGGATTTCGCTGCGGACACGCTGCCGGGTGAGATGGATCTGATCTTTTGTTCGGAAGTGCTCTACTATCTGGATGATCTCGCCGAGTTGCGGCGCATCACCAAAAAACTCGCCGAGGCGTTGGCGCCTGGCGGCAGTTTCATCAGCGCACACGCATTCGTGCTGCGTGACAATGTTGAAAGGACGGGCTTCGACTGGAACACATTCGGTGCACAAGCGATCTCGGAGACGCTTGCGGCGACCGCAGGCCTCGTGCTCGAGCAATCGATCCAGACCGAGCTCTACCGCATAGACCGCTTCCGCCGCCTGTCGCCGGACGATTTGGCGGCGGAACCGGTGATCGATCATGTGCCAATTCGCGCGCCTATCGAAATCGGGGTCGCGCGAAATATCATCTGGGGCGGGGCGCGGGCCTTGCGCCGCGACGTCGCGCGTAACGAGCGGCGGCAGCGTATCCCCGTCCTCATGTATCACAGCGTCTCCGATCATGGTCCGGCCGCGCTCGACCGTTTTCGGCTTACGCCAGCCGCATTCGCCAGCCAGATGGCATGGCTGCGCGCCAATGGCTTTCATGCGATTAATTCAGAGCAGCTGGAAGGGTGCATCGCCAACCGTCAACCTTTCGTCGGCCGCCCAGTGCTCATCACCTTCGATGACGGCTTCCAGAACTTTGCCGACCATGCGTGGCCGACCTTGCGTGCGAACGACCTGACCGCAGAAGTGTTCCTGGTGACGGACCTGGTGGGTGAAAGTGCACGGTGGGACGCCCACAGCGGTCCGCCGACGCAGCTTTTGGGCGCGGGAACGGTGCGACGCCTCGCTGCCGAAGGTGCGTTCTTCGGAAGCCACATGGCGACGCATCGCGCGATCGACGGTCTGTCGAGTTCCGACCTGGCCGCCGAACTCCTGCGCTCTCGCATGTTCATCGAACGGTGGACCGGTCGGCCGACCATGTCGTTCACGGCACCCTTCTCCGTCACCGACCGACGGCTTGGCCGGCTGGCCAGGGAGTGCGGCTATCGGATCGGCTTCGGCGGCAGACATGGGCCGGCGGACCTCGATTGCGATCCCATCGACCTTCCACGCATTGAGATTCGCGGGGATCGCTCGCTCGATCACTTTGTGGCCATTGTCGAGGCCGTGCTCAAGGAGCGGTGAACTTGTCTATTGGGCGACTTGCGACACGGCCGACATCAACTCCCGTGGGTTTGGCGCCCCAAACATGTATCGCCCACCCTCCGGAACCTCCGTGAAGCTCCAGCGCACGATCCCCTGCCGGTCCAGCAGGAACTGACCGACCAATTGCCCGTATCCCGTTGCCATCATCTGCTTGTCGGCTTCTGTCAGTTCGTAATGGTCCTTCCTGTCGAGGATCTCGCCGGCCGCCATCGGATCCATTGGACCGGGCAGCTCGCCTGGCATGTCGACCCGCATATCCTTCGCCGCTGCCATCGCGACCTTGTAGGGCCAGTTCGTCTCGCTTTCGGTGAATTCGAGATTGGGCAGTCCAAAAGCGCGATGTGAGGCACGTTCAGGGTCGGAGGCCGCAAGCAGATTCGGCATCGGGTGGTAGCGGAAATAGAGACGCGCCCGTTCGATTGGCGTGTTGACCACCGTCAGGCTCCCCACGCCCTTTTCGCGCAGCTCCGGATCAAGCCGCGCCTGCGCGGCGATATGGCGCCGGCAAAATGCACAATGAAGGCCTCGAAATAGGCCGACCAGAACCGGTTTTTGTCCGCGAAAGTCGTCAAGCGCGATCTTGCCTTCTTGGGTAATGGCGTCGAGTATCACGTTCGGCGCACGGTCGCCCGGTTGAAGCGGTACCAAGTCACTAGGCGCAGACATGTCCAGCCTCCTGCCCGGCTAGTCGAGAAAAGGCAGCACCACAAGCGCTTCCGGGTCGAGCCCGTGCTGGGCGCATATATCCTGCGCCAAGGAAAAGTAGCGCTCGGCCTCGGCCAGATTGTCGAGGTCGAGGTTAAGCGTTGCGAGACCATCATAGCACGGAAACAGCAATTGGGGCTCGCCCGTTTCGCGGGCTACGTCCAGTGCTTCGTGGAACAAGTCAACCGCCAGTTCCGGGCGGCCATTGCACTGGTGGATCTGCCCAAGCACGATCAACGGAACCGGCAGGTGCTCGCGCTGGTCGAGCGCCCGGTCGATCTCGATGGCCTTCTCGGCAGCAGGCACGCCCTCCGTCGGACAGCGATCCGTGAAAGTACAACAAGCGACCGCCAGATTGGCGAGGAGGCGCGCCTGGAAACCCAAATCACCAATACGGCGCGCCACTTCAAGACCGCGCCGACAGACCTCCATCGCCTGTGCCGGATCGATGGTCGTGTAAAGCACACCGAGATTGGTGTAGCCGCGGCAGGCCGCGCCCAGTAGACCGGCGGCTTCGGCCAATTCAATACTACGCTCAACCTGACGCACGGCTTCACGATTCCGCCCCAGGCGAGCCAGCGCGACAGCCTTGGTATTGAGTGCCTCGGCGGTCACAAGAGTGGCATCACGCCCTACCTCCGAGACATGTTCCCTTGTCAGAGTGGCTACGCAATCCAGCGCCGCGTCTGCCCATTTTGCTGCGAGAGCGTGATCTCCGCTACGGAACGCCTGTCGGCCACGTTCTTGCCAGAGATGCGCCTGCTCGACCGGGGCATCCGCTCCATCGAGGAGCGCTGCCGCTTCGGCATAGAGGGATTCTGCGCTGTCCCGCTTGCCGACGTCCCAGAGCAGTCGACCGATCTTGCGCAAAACGCGCGCCGACGCGACGCGATTGTCTGACTCGCGATATGCCTGCAGCACCGTCTCGTAGTGCTGGTGCGCGATCTCGCGGCGGCCTGCCGGGCCGCTCAAATCGGCAATGAGCTCTGCAATTGCCAGTTTGAGCGGTGTTTGCCTGGTCGCGTCCAACGCGGTCAGTGCTCGCTCGTAGAAACGAAGGGCGTCGTCGTTGGCGTATATCATGCGAGCGCGATCGCCTGCCGCCTGCAGGTAATGCGCGCCCCGCTCCCGCTCGGCGCTCTGTGCGAAATGATGACCGAGCACGGTCAAATCCTCGAGCCGTTCCGGCTTGTCGCCAAGCAGTTGCTCCAAGGCAGCACCGACCCGCCCGTGGATCTCGGTCCGGCGTTGCAGGAGCAGATTCTGGTAGATCACGTCCTGCAGCAATGTTTGCGTAAAGCGGTAGCTTTGCGACGAGACGGAGCCTGATCCGGCAACTTCCTCGATGATCTCCGCATCGCAAAGCAGTTCGCAGCCGGCTTCCAGCCGGCCGGGGTCGGCCGTCACGGCTTTCAGAAGTGTGGCATCGAAGCGCGGACCGATGACCGCGGCTTCCTGGGCCAATCGGCGCACCTCTTGGGGCAGCCGGTCGGCACGAGCAAGCAACATTGCCTGGATGGTGGCGGGAATGCCGGTCGCGACTTCGCCCGCCACGGTCCGCCATCGCTCCCCCTCGCGCAGCAGTATACCGCGATCGATAAGGCCACGAACGATCTCCTCTACAAAAAGCGGGTTGCCGCCCGCGCGCTCGAGGATCTGATCGAGAAGCCCTCCTGCGGAGTTTACCCAGCTGGCGCCGAGAAGCGCCGCCAGCAGGTTGTGTCCGTCATCGCTGTTGAGCGGCGAAAGCCTGAGCGCCGTGTGACTGACCCGACTTGAGTCGAGCTGGCCGTTGTCCGGCCCCGGACGATGCGTGACCAGCAACATCAGCCGCGTGCGCTCCAATCTGTCCATCACGAAACGGAGTGCCTCGAGCGACACGGCGTCGGCCCAATGCAGGTCTTCGACGACAATCAACAGCGGCGACAGCGCAAGCCGCCGTTCGATGATCGTGCGGACTGCGTAGAGAATTTGCCGCCGCAACTGCTCGGGCTCGACATGCTGCAAGGCGGCATCGGGGTCGCCAAGGCCAAGCACATGGTAGAGCAAAGGCATCAGCCGCTTCGCCTCCTCGCTCTGCAGGCCGAGATCGGTAAGCAAGCCTGCGAGCTTCCCCCGCATTTCATCCCCGTTGTCGTTTTGCATCATCCCGGCGGCGCTGCGCACCACTGCCCCCAAGGCGCCGAATGATTGTTCGCCCAGCGGTGAGCACGTGGCCTGCCGCACCGCGACGTTGCGAAAACGATCCTCGTCGCCGATGCGGGCGACGAACTCCTTCACCAGCCGCGATTTCCCGATACCAGCTTCTCCGACGAGGCGGACAAGCTGGGCCGAGCCGCCGCACGCCTGGTCAAGGCTCGCCAGCATTCTGTGAAGCTCCGCACCACGGCCTATTATTGGCGCACTGAGGCCGAGCGCCTCGAGCCCACGCGCTGCACGCGGCGCCGCAAGCGGTGCATCCAGCCGATGGACGAGCACACTGCCAGCCTTGCCGCGAAGCACGACATCACCCAGCGGCTCGTAAGAGAAGGCATGCCGGGTCAACCTATGCGTGAGCTCGCCTACCAGCACCTCACCCGGCGCGGCCAGCGATTGCAGACGTTGCGCCGTATTCACGGTGTCGCCGGTCACTGAGTAGGATTTGGCGGTGCCGATGCCCAATCCGCCAGTGACGACCGGACCAGTGTTTATGCCGATGTGGAGTAACAGAGGCGTGCCGGAGTGGGGTGCGCTTTCGCCGAGCCGCGCCGTCCGGGCGATCATGTCGAGGGCAGCGCGAAGCGCACGTTCCGGATCGTCCTCATGCGCGACCGGCGCGCCGAACAAAGCGAGCAGTGCATCGCCGATGAATTTGTCGACGAAACCACCAAAGTTTCGCACGGCCGCCGTCAATTCCTTGAACAGTTGGTTCTGCAGCGCTTGCATGACCTCGGGGTCGAGTTGCTCGCTGAGTGTCGTGAAGCCGCAGAGGTCGGCAAACAGGACCGTTATCGTCCGGCGATCGGCGTCAGAGACGGGATGCAGCCCATCTTCGCTTTCGCTGTTCGCAAGCAGCGACGGCGTTCGAGAAGGCGGCACAATGGTCCGGCTTGGTGTCGGAGCAGGCCGTTCGACGGCCTTTGCGAGCGCACCGACGCTTGCCCCACATTTCGGGCAGAACTCGAAATCCGGTGCGCAGAGGTAGCCGCAACTGGCGCATGGCATCGGCTGGCGCCTGCCACACTTCGGACAGAAAGCGTAACCGCCCTCAACCTCGAAACCGCAGCCCGAGCAGTCCATCGGACAGACCTCACCAGAGCATGATGTCGAAAAGTGTGAACCGGTTTTCGGACGACATCATGCTCTATCTCTTTGACTTAGAGACGGATTCAGACCTCAGATCGATTCGACCTGAAATCATCCGGCTCTAGGGGCCGTGACGGCGTGATCCTTTTACGCACTTCACGGCCAGGGTATCCACAGGATGAACCGATAGCCGTCGACCGGCAAGCGGCAGCGCAAATGGGCGTCGAGCGATCAGTGCGGGTCCTATGGCAAGGCGCTGCCGATTCGGGCGGCTGCATAGCCGTCGTTTGCGAAAGTTCCCTCTTACCCTGCGTCTTGCTGCTATCTTGGAGATGAGGAGACGGACCCATGAGCGAGAATCGTAAGCTAGCCGCGATCCTGGCTGCAGATGTGGTCGGATACAGCCGGCTCGCCAGCGAGGACGAAGACCGTACTTTGGCGAGGTTGCGGGCACTGCGCAGCGACCTGATCGATCCAATCATTGCAGTGCACAACGGGCGTGTGATCAAGCGCACCGGCGATGGGGCGCTGGTTGAGTTCCGCAGTGTGGTGGATGCAGTGCGCTGTGCCGTTGAGATTCAGAATGGCATGGTTGAGCGCAACGCCGGCGTGCCGCGGGACCGGCGTATCGAGTTCAGGATCGGCATCCATCTGGGGGATGTGGTCGAAGAAAGCGACGGCGACCTGATGGGCGACGGCGTCAACATCGCCTCGCGTCTGGAGGGCGTCGCGGCGCCCGGTACCATCTGCCTGTCCGAGGACGCCTATCGCCAGGTCAAGGCGAGGCTCGACCTCTTGGTCAGCGATCTCGGCAGCACACAGCTCAAGAACATCGCCGAGCCGATCCGGGTCTATTCGCTGCAAGTCGGTGCCGGGACCAAGGCGGCCGCGACCTCGGAAACCGCAGGCGGCCGACCGGCTGCGGCAGCGCCGCCGAAGCTGTCGATCGCCGTCCTGCCGTTCGCCAACATGAGCGGTGACGCCGAGCAGGACTACTTCGCCGACGGCATCTCCGAAGACATCATCACGGCGCTGTCCAAACTGTCGCAGCTCTTCGTCATCGCACGCAATTCGTCGTTCACCTTCAAAGGCCAGAACGTCCATGTGCAGGACGTGGGCACGAAGCTCGGCGTGCGGCATGTGCTCGAGGGCAGTGTACGCAAGTCGGGGAACAGGGTGCGCATCACCGCGCAGCTCATCGATGCAACCACGGGCGGCCATCTTTGGGCGGAGCGGTTCGATCGCGACCTGACCGACATATTCGCGGTGCAGGACGACGTGACGCAGCAGATCGTCGGTGCGCTGGCGCTCAATCTGACTGATGGCGCCCGTCTGCGGCTGGCGCCGGAGCACCCGCGCAACACGGAGGCGTATGACTGTTTCCTGCGGGGCCGGGAGCTGTGGCACCGGCTGACGAAGGACACGAACGTCGCGGCCCGCGAGCTCTTGCAACGTGCCACCGAGTTGGACCCGAACTTTGCCTCTGCCTACGCTTTTCTTGCCCTCACGCACGGCATCGATTACCTGAACAGGTGGGGTGCGTCACCGCCGGAATCGATGGCGCAAGCCGAAGAGGCCGCAACGCGAGCGGTAACGCTCGATGACAACGATCCCTGGGCGCACTGGGCGTTGGCGATAGCCAAGCTCTACACACGACGGCACGATGAGGCCATCGACGAGGTCGAGCGCGCACTGGTCCTCAATCCGAACTTCGCCGAAGCGCATGTCTGCCGCGGCGAAACGCTGTACTATTCAGGCAGACCTGAGGAGGCCCTCGAGAGTTTCGCCCGGGCAAAGACGTTGAACCCATATTTTCCAGATGTGCTTCTGCACTTCCAGGCTTTGGCGTTGTTTCAACTGGGAAGGTTCGACGAGGCCGTTGACCTCTTGCTGCAACGGCTGGCTCGCAACGCTGTCACCGACGTCTCGCGCGCGCTTCTGGCCGCCAGCTACGGCCATCTCAGCCGTTTCGCGGAGGCGCGCGCGGCATGGCAGGAGGTGCTTCGCGTCAATCCCGATTATTCGCTGGAATATCGTCGCAAACTCCTGCCTCACAAGAACCCGGCCGATTTCGAACTCATGGTCGAAGGGCTCCGCAAGGCCGGTGTGGTGCAATGACAAATGAGGCCACGCGGCTGCGCACCAGAAAATCAACCTGAAACGGGGCCTGACGCGTGGTTCAGGTCGCCTTGATCCCTGCCTGGCCGATCTTGCGCCATCGGGCGTTTTCGCGAACCAGTTTCAGGTCGTCGGTCGTCTCTGCAAAAGTCCGCAAACGGTATTGCCGCAGCAGGTCGGGGAAGAGCGCCCCTTCCGGCAGGCCGGCAAGCTGCTCGCGGACGGAGATCTTTTCATCGATGACCCGCATGCCCCAGGCGCTTTCCCGAACCTGCAGCTCCGCGGCCAAATCGCGCTCTTCCGGCACGTTTTCGTCTAGCGCGGCCAGCAGGGTCTGATGGAAAAGCACGACATAGCCAATCTGTCTCAGGCCGCCCACAACCCGCACCCGCGGCAATATGGCTAGGACGAGGAACGTCAAGAACAGGTTCGGCAGCAGCAGGCCGTCCAGCAGCGCCTGCTTGAGATGCTGCCGTTCGAACGGGATGGAAAGGCCATCCGGCCTGTCAGGCTCGATCAGGTGTCCGTTCTCGAGGACGAGCTTGCGCACGCGCTGCTCGCGGATGCCCCAGAAATAGTCCGTGGCATTGGGCAGGAATCTGCCGAAAGGGCCCGATGCGACCTCTTCCAAGGCACGTTCGAGACGCTGGCGCCTTGCAGGCTCAAAGAGCAGCCTGGAAAGAAGGCTGCCGTCATCTTCTAGATGCCGCGCCATGGCAGAAGCGGCGAGCCGATCGTCGATGAAAACCGGCAGGGCCATGCCGGAAAGATCCCAGCTGGCGACCAGATCCCCGTTGAGGGCTGTCAGCGCATCGGCGGCGGTTCCAAACACTTTGTCCTGGCTGGCGAGCAACGTGTCCAGCCAGCGGCTGGCATCCGTTTCATCGCCCACCGCTTCGAGTGCGCGCTTGTTAAGGGAGACGGGACCGGCCGCACAGGCGCTTTTGCGGCACAGTTTGTGGCGGCCCATGCCAAACAGATTGACCTTGTCGTCGCCGACATCGAGCCATCCCGGCCCCTCCCGGCCGATGGTCTCCATGGTCATCGTCGTTCCCATGAAGCAAAAGAAGGCCGACAGCCCGTTTTCGACCGCGCCGAGCCAGGCAAGCAGGAGGGCATCGAAGGTGATCCGGTCCATAAGAAGCAGGCAGTGCAGGCCGGACTGAATCACCGGTCTGTGCTCGAACTCGTCGAGCGCCTTGCCGATCTCCTCAGCCAGCATGATCATACCGAGGCGCTGCTGCAGGACTTCGCGCAGGATCGAGCGGGCAGCGATTGCCGGGCCCGATGCAGGCGTTGCCACCGGCCGCCACAGATGGCGGGCGTAATCGGAAACCGGTGCATTCCAGTTCTGCTCGATGTCACGCACGACTTCCGGGCAGAGCCGCGACAGCACAGCCAGAATTTCTGCCGGAGGCGTAGGGGTTGGGTCAAAGACGGCGGTCATTGGTCCCGTCTAGCCGCTTGCGGTGCAAACGCCAAGGGAGACAGTGGATCTCAGAACCGCAGCCGGGCCATGCTCAGGAGATCGTGGTACTGCCCGTCGGTGAAACCGGCCTTCACGTGCCGGCCCTCGACCTCGAAGCCGTAGCTTGAGTAGAGACGGACTGCCGGTTCGTTGTCGGCATAGACGGTCAATTCGACCCGCTTCAGGGCGCGCCAGTTGTCGGCCACGTCAAGCAGCGCGCCAAGTATGGCAGAGCCGATGCCCTTGCCGACAAAGGCATCGTCAAGGCCGATATTGATCTCGCCGATATGTGAACGGCGCGGCGAACCCTGCACGACAAGGTTGCCATGGCCAACTACCTTGCCGTCCAACTCGGCGACGATCCAGGTGGTTTCCTGGCCGGACTTGGCGATGCGCCGCTCCACCTGCTCCACCATCTCGAAGGGCATCCTGAGCGTGCCCCAGCGGAAGCCCGGCATGTTGAAGATAGTGCAAAGCGCCTCCGCATCGCTCGGCCGTACGGCGCGGAGCCGCGGCTGGATTTTCTCGGAGGAGGTCGTGCTGGTCATGGCGTTCCCGGCGAAGGCAATCGGCCCGGCACGATGCACCGGACGTCACCTGAAAATCCAGCCGTCTCTGCACCTTATTATGCCGTTTTCGAGCTGAAATGATGGGAAGCGGCGTAGAGTTTGAAGATGCCGCTGACGGCGATCCAGCCGAAAAGGGCGAGCCAGCACAATGTCTTAGTCGCAGTCCAGTCGATCCGGTGCACTGCGGCGTCGGTGATGACCAGGCCAAGGATGGCAAGCAGGCCGACCAGAAATTGCGCCAGGCCGAGCACCAGCAGCTCCTCGCGGGGCGCGCTTCTCCAGACGAGGTACGTGCCGCCGGCGCCGGCGAGGAAGATGGCGCTGTAGACCTGGCCGTGGAAGGGATCGACCGGCCATGGCCAGCTGCTGGTAACCACCAGGGGAAACAGCAACATGCCGACGCCGTAGAGCCCAAGGATCGCTGTTTCCGCCAACATGTAGCCGCGCCATGCGGGGTTTAGGGGCACGCCTTTTACCGAAGGACGGGCCCTGCCCCACCACAGGAACAGCCCGGATACCGCGGCCGAGGCTAGATAGACCAGGAACCAGAGCCAGGTCGCTTTTCGTTCGAAGTTGAAGTAGCCGAGATTGATCAACGAGACCGCCGACACGATAACGGTGAAGATGAAGGCCATGACAAGCACCAGCCTGCCGGGCGACCAGCGGTTCCAGAACAAGAGGGCTGCCATCACCGCCATTTCGGCGGTGTAGAAGCCGCCGAGGAAACGGGCACTGAATGGCGTGACGGGCCAGGGCCAGCGCGGCTTGACCAGCGCCGGCGCGAAAAACAGGCCGGCGCCTACGATCAGGACGATGATGACCCCGGCGGAGAAAATGCGCAGGGCTGCTGGAAATGGCGGGTTGTCGGACGTCTGCATGGAAAGGGCCCCAAAAGGTGATTACCCGTGGAGCATCATAGTGCCGCTTGCGGCCGTATGGAAATCGAGCTGTCAGCAGGCTTGTCTATTCGAATGGCCGTACGATCCGTTTCGACGTAAAATGAATCACTCGGACCAAGGAGCGGTCCGATCAACACGCCTCGGGAGGCGCATTTTCCGGAGCCTGCACGATGAACGAAGCTCAGGATCTGTTCTCGCTTCTGCGGCAATCGACCGATGTCGATCCACGGGCAATCGACGCGATCAGGCGAACCATCGCGGAGGGCATGGACCGCGAACTTTGCCGCATCAATGTGCCAGCCTTCGCCAGCAAGCATGGCCTCGACGAGGAACGCACCATAGGCGCGTTTCTCCATGCGGCGCGGGTGGGCATCTTCGACATTTCCTGGAATGTTCTGTGTCCCGGCTGTGGTGGCGTGCTCGACACCAACGCCACGCTGAAAACCATGCAGAAGGACGAATACACCTGCGCGCTGTGCGCCGAGGGCTATTCGCCGACCCTAGACGAGATGGTCGAGGTGACATTCACGGTCAGTCCCCGCGTGCGCAGGATTGCTGCCCACAATCCACACGAACTGCCGTTGGTGGAATATTTCCGCCAGATCTATTGGGCGTCCGGCGTCGATCTGCCGGATGAGGATCTCGCGAAAAAGATTGAAGCGTTCTCGCTGGAGGACATCGAGCTTGCGCCTGGTGAAAAGGCGGTTCTGCTCATACAGCTTCCGTCCGAGTTTATCATCGTGTTCGAGCCGGTCACCCATTCAGCGCAGTTCATCGACGTGAAGGGCGAACCAACAAAGGAGCGGAGAAGCCTCTCTTTGGTCTTCGACCGCGACCATGTCCAGAACCAGACGCTGGAGATGCAACCCGGCCCGTTGCGCATTTCGCTCGAAAACAGGACCGACACGCGCGTGCTGCCGACGGTCTTCATCGCCGGCCAGGACTTGCATGATCTCCTCGGCAAACGCCGGCCCTTCCTCACTGCCAAGCGCTTGCTCACCAACCAGACGTTCCGCGATCTCTATCGCACGGATACGCTCGACATCAACCAGCGCCTGAAGATCACCAGCCTGACCTTCCTGTTCACCGACCTGCGCGGATCGACCGCGCTTTACGAGCGGGTGGGCGACCTTTCGGCCTTCGATCTCGTACGCGCGCATTTCCAGGTTCTGCACGAGATCGTCGCGGCGGAGGCAGGCGCGGTGGTGAAGACGATCGGTGATGCGGTGATGGCGACCTTCGCGACGCCTGATCGCGCGATTGCCGCGGCCCTCAGGATGCGCGATGCCATGCGCGCGCTAAACGACAAGAGCGGGCGCGAGGATTTGCTGCTCAAGATCGGAGTCCATGCCGGCCCCTGCATTGCTGTGTCCATGAACGAGCGACAGGACTATTTCGGCCAGACGGTCAACATTGCTTCGCGAGTCCAGAACCTAGCCAACGCACAGGCGATCTTCGCCACTCGTGCGGTCGTCGACGACAATCTCACCGCCGATCTGTTGCGCAGGAAAGAACTGACGCCCGTGCCCCACGAGGTCTCGCTGCGCGGCATTGAGCGGGAGATAGCTGTCTATACGATCCCCTGAGTACCGAGGCTTTAGGCCTTACACGCGCCGGCAGATAAAATAACGATCGGCTGATACCCAAGGCGGCGGCGGGAGGCGTTGCAACTGCGGGTGGTCGAGCGGCGTGCCGCTGACCGCGATGCCGCCGACGCGAAGCAGGCGCGCGGTCAGATCGGGAAGCCAGGTAGAGGTCACTGCATCGCGATCTTCATAGCCGGTGCCGATGTCGGCATGAACAAGAGCGGCGTCGATGCCAATGAACCTGCTCGCCGTCTCCCGTATTTCGCCGAGCACGAGGTTTTCAGCTTCGGGAATTGAGCCGGAGTGTGCGGCAAGTATGCGGTCGAACGCCACGATCCGGCGTCCGGGCAGGCGCTCTCGCAAATGATGGAACGTCCGGCCATTGCCGAGGCCGAACTCGAGCACCGGCCCCTCAATCTTCGCCACCTCCGCGCAGACCTGATCGAGAATGTCGCGCTGTGCGGTCATCCTGCGGATGAAACTCTCAAGCCGACTCATATGCGTCTGCGCGTCCTGAACCAGCTCAATAGATCGGCAACGCCGCGACCAAGCGGGTCGCTGATGAAGCCCGAGGGCGACGTGTTAAACTCTGATTGAGTCTCGCCGCATATAGAGGCGAACGATGAACACTGCAATAACCGAACAGGCTGCCGACAAGGATCATACCGGGGTGGAGTCGGCGGCACGCCGCGCGGTGGAATAGCGATATCACTTGTAGGGGTCAGCGGCGTCCCGCAAGCCGTCTCCGAGGAAGTTGAACGCCATGATGACGAGAATGACCGGGAGCATCGGCAAAAGCAGCCATGGATAGAACGCGATCACGCTGACGCTGCGTGCCTCGGTGAGCAGGATGCCCCAGCTGGTTGTCGGCGCCCTCAGGCCGAGCCCGAGGAAGCTCAGCGCCGTCTCGCCCAGGATCATGCCGGGGATGGAGATCGTCGCGGTAGCGATCAGATGCGACATGAAGCCGGGAATGAGGTGACGCCCGATGATGCGGCTGCTGCTGGCGCCCATCAATTGCGCGGCCAAAACGTAATCCTCCTCGCGCAAGGCCAGAAGCTTTGAACGCACGGCCCGCGCCAGTCCGGTCCAGTGGATCAGCCCGAGAATGACGGTGATGCCGAAATAGATCAGGATCGGGCTCCAGGTTATCGGCATGATCGCCGCCAGAGCCAGCCACAGCGGAATGCTGGGGATCGATTGCAGAATTTCGATTATCCGTTGAACGATCAGGTCGAAGATACCGCCGTGATAGCCCGCCAGTCCGCCGATGACGATGCCGAGCAGGAAGCTGAAACTGATGCCGACGAGGCCGATTGTCAGTGAGATGCGTGCTCCATAGATGATGCGCGAGAGCACATCGCGCCCCAGCCTGTCAGTGCCGGCCAGAAAAAGCTGCCCGTTTTCGGCAGGGCAGACAAGATGCCTGTCACCTTCGATCAGTCCCCAGAACCGGTAACTGTCGCCCTTGCAGAAGAAACGGATTCGCTGAACATCATCCTGTTTCTCGACGTAGTTCCGCTTGAGTGTGTCCATATCCAGCGTCATCTGGCGGCCATAGACGAACGGCCCGACAAGCTGGCCGTTGTGGAACAGGTGCACACGCTGCGGCGGCGAATAGATGTAGTCCATGTTGCGCGTGTGCAGGTTGTAGGGCGCCAGGAACTCGCAGATCAGTATCCCGAAATAAAGCGCTGCCAGGAATATGCCGGATACGACGGCAAGCCGGTGCTTTCGGAATTTCCACCACATCAGCCGCAGTTGCGACGCCTGATAGACCTTCGATTGCTCCGGCGTCATCGCCTCGACTGACTGAAGGTCAAAGGGCGCGGTGGAAATGTAGTGTTGCAGTGGAGCACCCGGAGCGGGCAGCGGCGAAGGCGTGCTCATTTGGTGCTGCCGCCCTGCAAACGAATTCGTGGATCAAGCAGCGCCAGCGCCAGGTCGGAAATCAGCACACCGATGACCGTCAGGAAGGCAAGGAACATCAGGAACGACCCCGCCAGATACATGTCCTGGCTTTGCAGCGCCCTGATCAGCATCGGCCCGGTCGTTTCCAAAGACAGCACGATTGCGGTGATTTCGGCGCCGGAGATGATGGCCGGCAGGATAGAGCCGATGTCGGAGATGAAGAAATTGAGCGCCATGCGCAGCGGATATTTGACCAGCGCCTTGAAGGGATGAAGGCCTTTGGCGCGCGCGGTCACGACGTACTGCTTGTGCAACTCGTCGAGCAGATTGGCGCGCAGCCGCCGGATCATGCTTGCCGTGCCCCCGGTGCCGATGATCAAGACCGGGATCCAGAGATGGGCGAGGATCGACTTCGCCTTGTCCCAGCTCATAGGCTCGCCGAGATATTGCTGGTCCATGAGATGGCCGATGGACGTGCCGAACCAGATGTTGGCGAAATACATCAGGATCAGGGCCAGCATGAAGTTCGGAATGGCAAGGCCGAGAAGGCCCAAGAACGTCAAGCCGTAGTCGCCCCAGCTGTATTGGTGCGTGGCGGAGTACATGCCGATCGGAAAGGCGATGAGCCAGGTGAAGATGATCGTAACGAAGGAAACCAGCACGGTCAGCCACATTCGGTCGCCGACGACGTCGCGAACCGGCAGCTCATACTCGAAGGAATAGCCGAAATCGCCGTGCAGCATCCCGCCGACCCAGTAGAAGTAGCGAATGACCGGCGGCTGGTCGAAACCATATTCCTTGCGCATCATCTGGATGCGGTCGGAATCCACCGCTTCGCCCTGGGCTCGAAGCTCGGCAACATAGCTGTCGAAATAGTCGCCAGGTGGAAGTTCAATGATCGTGAACACCAGCGCCGATATCACCAGCAGCGTTGGAACCATCACGGCGATGCGCCAGACAATGTATCGAAGCACGCTCAGGTCTCTCCAAGCCAAAATGTATCCGGCATGTAGACACCGAAATAGGCAGTCGGGTCGTAGCCGAAGAGCGCCTTGTCAGGCAGGTTGCGCAGCCGCGAGGACACCAGAACCGGCTGATACGTTGCGTTCACCGTGCCAATCGAAAACACCTGATCGGTGTAGATCGATAGCATTGAATTCCAGATTTCGGCGCGCTCCGCGGCTTCGGTCGACGCGTTCCAGCGCTTGAGCAAAGCCATCAACTCGACCACTTCAGGGAGATCGGGAGCCTCCCCCATCGTGCCATGAGACAAATAGTGAGCCCCCCAGAGCGGCCATTGCAGCTGGTCGTCGATAGTGGGGGCCAACTGGTAGGGGTTCATGTCGGCGGTCGGCACGCCGTTGTCGATGCCAGACCACATCGACATCATGATCTCGCCGCCAAGCGCGCGGCTGCGGAAGATGTCTCGCTGCGACGTCCGGATGAACAGGGCAATGCCGATCTTGCGCCAGTGATCGGTGATGAGTTCGAGCGCGTCGGTTTCCAGGGTGCTTTCGCCGGCCGTTTCCACGATGACCTGCGCCGGGCGTCCGTCCGAAAGTATCCGCAAGCCGTCACCGTCACGCGTCTGAAGCCCGACTTCGTCGAGCAGCGCATTGGCCTTGTCGGGATCATGGGCGACCCAGGCTTTCGCGAATTCCGGCCGGTAGAGCGGGCTCTCAGGCAGGACCGTATCGGCACTTTCCTGCGCCAATCCGTAGAACACGGCCATGTTGATCTCGCGCCTGTCCACAGCGAGCGAAAGTGCCCGGCGCACGCGCACGTCACGAAAAAGCGCACGCCACACCTGGTCGGCGCAATTCAGATTGGGCAGCAGCGCCAGCCGCGAGCCCTGTGTGCGTTTCCACAGATGCATCTTCACTGGGTAGCGCTTTTCCGCGTCCTTCAGGAAGGAGTAATCGTCGAAGTCAATTCCCATGCATTGCAGGTCGCTCTCGCCCGCACCGGTCTTGGCGGAAATGATCGCCGACGAGCTGACATTCATGACAATCCGGTCAACATAGGGCAGTTGCCGGCCATTTTCGTCTACTCGATGAAAGAATGGGTTGCGCTCGAAGACGAACTGCTCAGCTGGCGGCTTGGTCCGGTTCTGCCAGGGATCCAGCGTCGGCAGCTCCGGGTTCTCCGGGCGATACTGCCGCGACATGCGGATATGCAAGAGCGTCCATTTCTTGGCCCGGTACTCCTTCATCAGGCCGGCGAGCCGGAATGGATCCTGGTATTTCTTGTGGAACTGCTTGAGATAGGCGGCCGGCAGAACAAGCGGTAGCGGCGAAGCAGCGGCGAGCTTTGGCAGGAAGTCGGGATTGGGCGCATCCCAACTATAGCGGACCGTCAGCGGATCGACGATCTCGAAGCGAGGCGGCTTGCCGTCCGCCAGCAGGGCCGGGGCGACCCCGCCTTGCGAAAGCTCATCGTTGAGCCAGACATCTTCCCAACAATAGCGAAAATCCTCCGGCGTCAGCAGGCTACCGTCGGACCATTTATGCCCTTCCCGTATCTTGAAAGTGAAGACGCGATCATTCGCTACATCGAAACTTTCGAGAATGTCGGGTTGCAAGTTGAGCTTTTCGTCATAGCCGACCAGCCGAGCATACCCGTAGATGGTCATCATCCGGATATCTTTCTGGCTGCCGATGATCGTGCGCAGCGTGCCGCCATACTGGCCGGGCTGCCGGCCCATCGCAGCGAGATTCAACGCGCGCGGGCTCTTGGGCAGGCGCTCAGTGAGTACCGGCAGCGCCCTGGCCTTCAACCGAGGCTGAAGAAATTCCGGCTCCAGATCGCCAGCGCGCACCGTACCCGGCAGAAATGTCGCAGCCATGAGCCCAAGGACGGTGCGGCGGCTGATCAATGGCGTAGGTCTCCAACATCGGCCGAACGTCGGGCCAGCACGAGGTGGCCGCCGCCAAGGTCGAGCGGCGACAGCATATCCTCGTTGCCCTCGTCGCGGAATTGCGGTCCCCATGCGCTAGTGTCGGAAGTGCCGCTGAGCTTCAGCGTCTTGAAATCCATCGGCCTGTCGAGATCTGGGAAAGGTACTGCGGCGACCAGTGAGCGCGTGTAGGGGTGGACCGGTCTCCTAAGCAGAATTTCGCGCGGCGCGAGCTCGACGATACGCCCGCCGCACATCACCGCGATGCGATCCGCCATGTAGTCCACCACCGCCAAATTGTGGGATATGAACAGGTAGGTCAGGCCCAGTTCCTTCTGCAGGTCTTTCAGAAGGTTCAGGATCTGCGCCTGGACGGAGACATCGAGCGCCGAAACCGGCTCGTCGCAGATCAGCAGTTCAGGCCCTAATGCCAGCGCGCGCGCGATGCCGATGCGCTGACGCTGCCCGCCGGAGAAACTGTGCGGATAACGCTTGATGAAGCGCGGATCGAGCCCGATTGCCTGCATCAGGCTCTTGACCGTGGCGAGTCGGGACGCGGCATTGCCACGTCCATGGATTTCCAACGGCTCGCTCAAGATGTTTTCCACCGTCATGCGAGGTGAAAGCGACGAAACCGGATCCTGGAAGACCATCTGGATTTTCGTGCGCAGCATGCGCAAGGCGCTTCCCTCGGCCTCCAAGACGTTGATCGGTCCATCGCGGCCGTTGAAGGTCACAGAACCGCCGCTAGGGGTGACAGCCCGCATCAGGATCTTGCTGACGGTGGTTTTGCCGGAGCCGCTTTCGCCGACCAGACCCAGGCACTCACCCCGCCGGATATCGAAGCTCACGCCGTCCACGGCGCGAACAGGGGTTTGATGATCTCCGCCGAACCACCCGGACTTGCGGATGGTGAAGGTCTTTGTCAGGTCCCTGACCGACAGCAGTATGTCGTCCGGCCCCTTCGATGCCGGCGCCGTTTGCTTGCCGAGCAGGTTCTCGACATTCACGGGCACCTCGCGGAGCGCCTTCAGCCTTTCACCAGGCTTCAGGTCGAAATGCGGAACGGCTGCCATCAGGCCCTTCAGGTAAGGGTGGCCTGGCCGGCGGAATATCGCCTCCACAGGTCCCGCTTCCATGATCTCGCCATGGTACATGACCACCACCTCGTCGGCGACATTGGCGACAACGCCGAGGTCGTGCGTGATCAGTAGCATAGCCATGTTCAGCTTGGTCTGAAGCCCGCGCAGCAATTGCAGGATTTGCGCCTGGATGGTGACGTCCAACGCCGTCGTCGGCTCGTCGGCGATCAACAAAGCGGGCCGGCAGATAAGCGCCATGGCGATCATGGCGCGCTGACGCAATCCTCCCGAAAGTTCAAACGGATACATGTCGTAGGCGCGCTTGGGATTGGGAAAGCCGACAAGGCTGAGCATTTCCTCGGTGTGTGCCTTGCGCTCTGCCCGAGCCATGGGCGTATGAATCTGCAGGGATTCGCTGACCTGGTTGCCGATCGTGTGCAGCGGCGACAGCGATGTCATCGGCTCCTGAAAGATCTTGCCGATGCGGCTGCCTCTCAACGCCCGGATTTCAGGTCCGTCACGTGGCATCTGCAGGATATCCTGGGTCGTGCCGGGCTTTTCAGGATCGGAAAACAGGATACGGCCGCGAACATGAGCTGTCTTCGGCAAAATGCCCATCACGGCTTGGCTGAGAACCGATTTGCCGGAACCGGACTCGCCCACAAGCGCGGTAACCTTGCCGGGCAGCACGCGAAGATTTGCACGCCTGACGGCGTGCAACGGCCCCCCGATAATGGCAAAAGAGATGCCAACATCCTCGATCCGCAGCAAATCAACGCCTGCATTCATTCTCACAGCAGCCCCACTCTGGAGGCCTGCCAGTCGGCAGGCCCAGAAAGCGAGACTAGCGCATTGCCCGCCTAGAGCAACTTGGATTCGAAACGAGTTCGCCGGCGGAGCCGGCGATCGGACTGAGTACCAAGGCGTTCGAACCGGATCGTGGCGGTTACTGGAGCTTCCTCGGGCCGCCCGCCGATATCCGCGCGGCGTCGCGATGAAGCAGCATGACCTGCTCGGCGTCCGATCTTCGGTCGTGAGCCGGCTCCAGCGCGCCGTCTTCATCAAGTGCGAGAGCACCCGACAGATCGGGTGCAAGCACCGTCAGCTTCTGCTTGATGCCCCGCAGTTCCTCCTTGCCGAGCGTCAGCCAGTTGTTGGCGCCGCAGTAACTGGCGAAGTCTTCGCTGGCGAGAACGCTGTGCGGATATTTCTTGGTCAGGGTCTGGAGGCGCTGGACCTCGTTTACAGCCGAGCCGAAGACAGAGAATGTGAGCCGGTCGGTAAGCCCGACATTGCCGAACATCACATTACCGACGTGCAGGCCGATACCAAATTGTATGTCGCCCAGCCCCTGCTCCTTTCTGCGCAGATTGAGATCCATCATGCGCGAGGTGGCCTTGTTCGCGGCCGCAAGAGCAGCCTGGCAGGCGATTTCGGACTGCGAGCGGTGCCTTTCGCAAGGATAGACGGCAATGAAGCCGTCCCCTATGAAACTCATGATCTGCCCGCCTTTGCGATTGAAAGGTGCGGCAACGGCGTCGAAAAACTGGTTCAGCGTATCGATATAGATTTCGCGGCCGGAGGTTTCGGCTAGCCTTGACGATCCGCGCATATCGCCCATGACCAGCGCGGCCCGGATTGTATCGCCCTCGCCGCGCTTGATCTGGCCGTCCAGCACGCGCCTGCCGGCGTCGCCGCCGAGATAAGTGGTCATCATGTTGTCGGCGAGCTTGGTGAGCACCGCCATCTTGGTTGCGATAGCGAGATGGCTCTGGATGCGCAGCAGCGCCGAAATCATGCTGTCGCTGAAGCCTGTAGCACTGTCGGTGGACCAGGACCCCATCATGCCCTGACTGGTATCGCCGTTGAAGGGATGGACGAAAGCCATGTAATCGGTCACGCCCATACGACTGAGGTCATCGAAAACAGGAAACTCTGACCGCACCGACGGGTCAAGCCGGCGCCGCAGATGGTCGAGCTTGTTGCTGAGCAGATGGTAGTATGGGCTGGTCAGGAATCTGTCGGACGGTCCGCCAGGCTCGGCGCGGAAGCCTTCCACTTCTATGCCCTGGCCACGAAACCAGGTGAAGCCAAGCGCGTCGTAAAGCGGATGCAGCATCGAAAAGCTCAAATGCACTCGCTTCAGCGGCAGGCCGGCAGCAGCCAGCCGTTCGCAGAAGCCCTTTACCAATGTTTCCAGGTCGCTGCCCGCCAGCGCGGATTGGTTCAGCCAATCGGCAACCTTATCCATGAGAATGCTGGAAATTTCTGCTTTCGCTGTGCTCATGCTATCTCGGACCCGTCGAAGACGAGCCATCTCCTTTGATCCGCCACACCCTCGAGGTCAATGAAACCGGCTTCGGCGGCAAGGCCGGCGAAGAATTTCCGAATGACTGACCTTGCAGGCAAGGGAGCAGGCGCAACTGCATCTATCTCTTAGAGCCGGTATGTGGCGAGGCTGCCGGCGGAGTGCAATCCCGATCCTGACATCGGGCAAAAGATTCCCGGCTCAGACGCCGTCAGGCCTTCACCACCGTCTCTCGGGCCAGCCCGAGGCGGCCAAAAACATTGCGCGTGTCGACGATCAGAAGGGCGTGATCAGCGATCGTCTGATAGTCGATCGCGTCGTGGTCGGTTGCAACGACGACAGCATCGAAATCCTTCAAGGCCGCCTCGGTCAATTCGACAGAGCGACGCCCTTTGATCGACATATGCTCGCGTGTGGTGGGGATCTCGGTGACATGCGGATCGTGGAATTCCGCCTTGCCGCCCCCTTCCTCGATGAGTTCGATAAGCCGCAATGAGGGACTTTCGCGGATGTCGGGCACATTCTTCTTATAGGCGAGCCCGATTATGAGAATGCGCGAGCGGCTGAGCGCCTTGCCGCAGCGCCGGTCCAGCGCCTTCGCCAGTTCATCGACCACACGACGCGGCATGGCCGTGTTGATCTCCGCCGCCAGCTCGATGAAGCGGGTCGGCAGTTCGTACTCACGCGCCTTCCACGTCAGATAGAAGGGATCGATCGGAACGCAGTGCCCGCCAAGTCCGGGGCCAGGATAGAAAGGCATGTAGCCGAAGGGCTTGCTCTTTGCCGCCTCGATCACCTCCCAGATGTCGATTCCCATCGCGCCGAACACGACCTTCAACTCGTTGACGAGGGCTATGTTGACCGAGCGGAAGATGTTTTCCGTCAGCTTGACCGCCTCGGCGGTCGCCGTGGTTGAAACCGGAACGACGGTCTTGACCACGCCCTGGTAGAAAGCCTGCACGAGCGTCGCCGCTTCAGTGCCGTCGCCTGCCACGACCTTGGGGATCGTCGCGACTTCAAAGCTACGGTTGCCGGGATCCTCGCGTTCGGGCGAGAAGCCGAGGAAGAAGTCGATCTTCGACTGCAAGCCGGTTGCTTCCAGTATGGGCTTGATCACGTCGTCGGTGGTGCCGGGATAGGTGGTCGATTCCAGCACGATGAGCTGGCCGAGACGTAGATGTTTTGCGATGGTGCCAGCCGTGTTCGTGACAAAAGAGAGATCCGGCTCACGGTGTTTCGTCAGCGGTGTCGGAACACAGATGATGATGACGTCGCAGACGGCCAGTTCGGCAAAATCCGCAGTGGCGCGGAACCGTCCGCTTGCCACCTGGCCGGCAAGGGCTGTCGACGTCACCGCCTCGATGTAGGATTGCCCGTTGTTCAGGCTCTCTACCTTCCGGGCTTCGATGTCGAAGCCGGAAACCGGGAACCCGGCGCGTGCGATCGCAACCGCCAGCGGCAACCCGACATAGCCCAGTCCGATCACGCCGACCTGCGCGGCGCGCGTCGAAATCCGGTTCAGAAGACGGTCATATATCGATCGTGAGGTGTCCAAAAATCTGCTTTCCCGTCAATTCGGACAGGCTGTCCGTTGCCATGGCGAGGCTCACCTGGTCCAGAACCATGGCCGAGGCATATTGCGGAAGATCGGTTTCCGCAAGCCGTCATCAAACCGGCGCCTTCGCCTTCAGGCTTGCGGCAGCCATCGCATAGCCGCCGGCGGCACCATCGACGAAATGAACGTGATCGCGCTGCAGCGGCGAGGCGACGAGGCATGTCATCAAGGCCGATTTCTGGCGGTGCAGGCCGTAGCTGCAGATGCCCGCCTCTTCCGCCTGTTTCAGCCGGCTCTCGATCCGTTGCAACACATCCGCGTCAACGTCGATGGTCATCTTCAAGCCGTCGTCGAACTTCCGGAAATCCGAATTGCTGGCCACCTCGCGTTTGTAGACCTTCGGATCGAAACGACCGATGGTCCAGCCAAATCTATCGGCGACCGCCGTAAGCGTCATCAGGAACATCACCCACAGCTTCGCCAGCCACCGACGCCCCGGCGGCGCCGTGGCCCGCGCCTCGACATCGAGGCCAGCGGGCATCAGACTATAGCCTGGCCCGTTCACCGGCACCGGGTGGCCATCGCGCTCCTGCCTGCCGGCAAGGGCGATAATGTCGGAAGCCAGAAACTGAAAACCGCGCAAGTCGCGCGACGCCCCCGGTATGGCTATGATCGAGACGATTTCGCCATGCCGGGCTTCTATAGGGTTCCAGCGGCAGGAGAGGCCGGTCAGATCCGGCCGCGCGCCTGCCGGCGCGGGATCGACGCGGTAGCGCCCCGCTTTCATCTCGGCTTCCGCCCAACTACCGCCACCGCCGGCGAACATGGCATAGAAGACCGCTTCGGAGGCCTGGAACCTCGCCACGCGAACGTCGAGGCCTTGTGCTCTTATATCCTTTATAGGCACGATTGCGGCACGCAAGGTCAGGTCCAGTTCGTCCGCTACCCATCTCTGGACAGCCGCCAGCGCGTTGCGGGTGACATCCAGCGCCGAGCCGGGAACCGCCACGAGCGCGCCGTCGCCGCCGAAGACGAAGGGAAGATCTTGCCGGCCCAGCGCATTGAGCAGCGCCGAGATGACGCTGGCACCGGCCATATTGACGGTTTTATAGCGCCCAGCCTCGATCGCCTTGGTCGAGCCGACGATGTCGGCGGTGGCCAGCGCCCATCCATCGGGGAGAGGCCGATAGTTATCGATATTGGCAACGCTTTCGAACTTTGCGAAGACCGGCAAAGAAGCGACAAACGGGTCGGACGCGTCAGCTGTTTCCATGAGTATCAGATAGCACATTCCACTGCTTGAAGGTGAAGTCGATCATGCTTTGAAATTGACTTGCGCAGGCTTCCGGGGATAGGTCCGGCGATGCGAATTGCCTTCTACGCGGCGCTGAAGTCGCCCAACCATCCCGTTGCCTCCGGCGACCGCCAGATGGCGCGGATGCTGATCAAGGCGCTGGAGAACGGAGGGCACAGCGTCGAACTGGCATCCGAATTACGCTTCTATCTACGCGAACCGGAATTGAAAAGTTTCGAAGCGCTCAAGATCGAGGCCCTAGAAGAGGCCGCGCGACTGACCAGGCTTTGGGATCGTGACGGCAAGCCCGATCTTTGGTTCGCCTATCATCCCTATTACAAGGCGCCCGACCTGATCGGGCCCGAGCTGGCGTCGGCCTTTGCCGTCCCCTATGTCACGGCGGAAGCCTCCTATTCGAGGCGGCGCAACGCCGGCTTGTGGGCGGATTCGCAAGCGTTGGTGGCGCGAGCCGTCGAACAGGCGGCGCTGAACATCTGCTTCACGCAAAGGGATCGTCGGGGACTGGCGGATGCGGTACCCGACGCCGCTCTCGGCATGCTTTCGCCCTTCATCGACACATCGGCATTCCGGGAAACGCCGGCACGGGGTTGTCCGAGGCGCCTCGTTACCGTCGCCATGATGCGCCCAGGCGACAAAGTCGAAAGCTACCGCATGCTGGCGCAAGCGCTCGGTTCGATCGGCCACCTGCCCTGGACCATGTCTATCGTCGGGGACGGGCCTGCCCGTGACGAGGTCAAAGCGCAATTCGCCGGCTTGCCCGCCGACCGTATCGAATGGCTTGGCGCGATTGAGCCCGCCGCCGTGCCGGATGTCCTCTACAGTGGGGGAATTTACGTTTGGCCGGGTTACGGCGAGGCCTATGGCGTTGCCTATCTTGAAGCACAGGCCGCCGGCCTTCCGGTGGTGGCTCAGGACATCGCCGGCGTGCCGGAGGTCGTGCGGGATGGCCAGACCGGGTTTCTCACCCCGCCGGGCGATGTGGCGGCGTTCGCTTCTGCCATTGAAAGGCTTCTGGCCCGTAACGACGAAAGAACCATCATCGCCGCAGAAGCCAGACGTTTCATCCTCGAAGAACGTTCCCTCGGTGTTGCAGCGGCGCGTCTGGCCGAACTTCTGGCGAAGATCCCCGTTTCATGACATCCGATCAGATCTGGCAGCCCTTGGTGGAAGAACTGGCGCGCCGGCAATTGGCGGGCCGTAAGGCGGAGTTCTGGCTGCGCGACGACGACGCCGTGGATCCGACGCCTGCGCTTGATCGGCTGCTCGACCTCACTGGTGAATTCGCAGTTCCGGTCACTCTGGCCGTCATTCCGGCGCAGACCGACGGGAAGCTTGTCGTGCGGCTTGACGAGGCGCCGCATGCGACAGTCGCCATCCATGGCTGGGCGCACCGAAATCATGCGCCCGAGAACCAGAAAAAGCAGGAGCTCGGCGCGCATCGGCCACGCGAGGCGGTGCTCGATGATCTGGCTCGCGGGCTGTCGCACGTGACCGGCCTGCACGGCGCATGTGCGGTTCCGATGCTGGTGCCACCCTGGAACAGGATCGACGCCGGCCTGGTCCCCGACCTTGGATCGATAGGATTTGCAGCATTGTCGGTCTATGGGCCGCCGAAGCCGGCTTCGCTGGCGGTCATCAACAGCAATGTCGACATCATGGATTGGCATGGCACGCGCGGTTGCCGCGATCATGGCCTGTTGGTTCAGGCTATCATCGCGCAATTACAGCATGCAGACGACGGTGGCGAACCGGTCGGCGTTCTCACCCACCATCTCGTACATGATGAATCGGCCTGGCTTTTCCTCGAACGGCTGTTCGCAGTCACCGCACAGTCTGAAGCCTGCGCATGGCTTCCGATCCGGACATTGATCGGGCGCAGCGCCGCCAGAGCAATTCCAAGAAAAGTGTGAGCGGTTTTGCCGGGAAAAGCGCATAGGCCTTTCCCTTGGGAATCGCGTCAATAGAGATATGAAGCAAAATAACTCAGCGCCCTTTGTGCAATGCGACTGGAAATTCGAGCGTCTGGCCGTCCCGCGCGGCAAAAGCGCCGGCAAACCTGTCTTTGGCTAGCTTTTCGATCTCCTCCAGTTCCTCGTCGGTGCGTAACGGATCGTGGTGAAACAGCGCTAGCCCCCGCGCACCGGCCGCCTCACAGAGCTTGACGCCCTGTTGCCATGTTGAGTGCCCGTTACCGTGGCGGCGTCCCATTTCCTCTTCAGTGTAGGTACAGTCGTAAATGACGAGGTCGGCATTTTCGATCAGGCCGAGCACCGCCTGATCGAGCTTGTCCGGCTCGTGCTCGGTGTCTGTGATCACCGCCACGACGCGGCCGGCCCATTCCACCCGGTAGCCTATGCAGCCGCCCGGATGGACAAGACTGCCGGTTCGCACCACCACCCCCTCGCGCGGCCGAAGCACGTCTCCGGACACGAAATCGCGACAGTCGAGGCTTGCCTTGCAGACGTCCAGTTTCACCGGAAACCACGGCGGCCGTATGAACTCATCGATCATCTGCCGGGTCGTCATGCGTCCTGCAAGATGCCCCGACCAAAGCGTAACCTTGACGCTCCGGTCATAGATCGGCTTGAAAAACGGCAGCCCGATGATGTGATCGTAATGGCAATGAGTGAAAAACAGGTCGAAATCGGTCACGCCTGACGCCCGAAGCGCCCCGCCGGCAGGCCGCAGGCCGGATCCCGCGTCAAACAGAAGCGTATGCTTGCCACATCGCATCTCAATGCAGCTTGTGTTGCCGCCATAGCGAGAGAATTCTGGCCCCGATACCGAAATGCTGCCGCGCACGCCCCAAAATCTGACCAGGAAAACGTTGTCGTCCATGCTGCAACCCCTTCGCAGTCCCGTCGCCATGATAGGCAGTGCCATCACGACGGCGAGGCTTAAGCGCACATCACTCGTTACTTGGCGCTCCGCGCGTCGATCAGATCCGCGGTCGTATGGCTTAGGCGATCGGCAAGAACCCGCACCATCTCGATGGTCATTTCCGGAAACTCCTTCATTAGCCTCAGAAAATGATCCTTGCGGATTCTCAGGGCTTCCAGCTGAGTTGTTGCTCTGACGGTGGCCGTGCGGGAGCTGTTGCACAATATGGCGATTTCGCCAACAATCGAATTCGGGAGCAGTTCGGCAACTTTTATCGGCCCGCTGTCGGAATCCACCAGAATATCCGCCTTGCCTGAAAGGATGACATAGGCGGCGTCGCCCTCGTCGCCTTGCCGGAAGAGGATCTGACCGGCGCTGTAGTTCACACGATCGGATGTGAACGCGAGCAGCTTGAGCTTTGCCGGCTCGACGCCGGAGAACAGGGGAACGCGTTGCAGCATTCCAACTTCATCCTTGAGCAGCATTGTCGCAAACCTTCCCACAATTCGCGTTTGCCAGACTATGACAGAAGTTCCTTGAAGATACCGTTCTCTGCCAAAAGTGTCTCGTGTGTTCCGTCTTCCACCAACTGACCCGAGTCGAAGACGATAACCCGATCAAACATCATCGCCATTGCCGGATTGGTCACGACCCACATAATTGCCGGCGAATGGTCGTCGCGTCTGGCTTCCTCGAGCACGTTTCGCAGCACCTTGTCCTGCATGCGCTGGTCGAGCGCCGACAGCGGCCGGTTGAGAATGAGAAAATCGGGACGCTTGAGCAGGGCCCGGGCAACATCGAGCTTCTGTCGCTGTCCACCGGTGAGCCGCCTGCCGCCGGCGCCGACGTCGAAGTCCAGGCCGACATCCAGAAGTTCGGCATAAAGCCCGAGTTCGTCAAGAATGTCATAGACAATGGCGCGTATGCGGTCCGGCGCGTCGGGATGGTTGTTGCCCACACGCCCAAACAGGACATTGTCGATGACGGTGGCCGCGGAGATGTATTTGGCAGGGTCATACCGTTCGACCGCATCTTGTAGCTCGGGCGGCAGGTTTTCATAGAACTGGTTGCGTGCGGCGACGATCTTGTTCATCAGCTCGTCGCTGAGCAGGCCGAAGCGGTGCAGGGGCTCGATATAGGCAAAGCTCAAGGTGATGATCATGGCGCGATCGGCCTCCGAAACCGCCTCGTAGGGACGGTTCTTGAGCCGCTGCAGCAAGGTCTCGTAGGCGGGTATCTCCTCGGCGCTCATGAAGGCGAGCTGCTGGAAGAACTGGTGGTCGGGCGGCAGGTCGGCAAACAGCTCGATCGTCTGTTCGGCGATCTCCATGCCCATGCCGTAGAGTATGCCGTCGAGGCCGGCTTGCTTCAGCACGGAGGCAAAATAGGGATTGGCCGCCAGAGCCTTGTCGGCCAGTGCAACGCCGGAGGCAGCGCCGAAGAGCAGGTTTTGGCCGATCGTTGCTTCCTTGTTGTAGGCGCCCGGTTCGAAAGGAACCACCAATCCACTCAGCCCCTCTTGTTCCAGCCGGCTTCGCAGCGCCGCACGCAGTTCGACAATCCGCTTGGCAAGCTCCGTGTGGCGCTTGAGGTCGGCCAAAGAGCGCAAGCCAAGATCCAGAATGTCGCGTGACAGAACAACCGCGTCGAGCACCCGGCGCACGGCCTCAAAGAGGTCGTGCGGGCCGGTGGCGCCAGCAGAAGCATAGTCGATCCAGTCGCTGTGGACATCGAGATCCGGATTGCCCGACCGATGCGCCTCGGCGGTGTTCCAGCGCTGCTGGTCTGCCGCGGCGCCCTCATAAGGCACCGATGTCAGCGGCGCATGCTTCAAGCCGTAGAGCAGGTTGTCGCGGAGGCTTGCGTGGAACAGGAAAACATCCGACGAGGCATAGGACATGCGCCGGCCTGTCACGGCTTCGGGAAGTTCAAGCAGGTTATCGGCGCCCGAAACGACCCTTCCGCTGTCCGGCCAGTTCAGCCGCGCGAAGGCTTCCGCAAGCGCCTCCGCGCCACCGGTAGCGGTACTGACCAGCGCCACCGTCTCACCCGGCTTGACCTGCAGGGAGATGCGGTCGAGGAGCATTGCGCCGCCATCGTCTGCTATGGACAAACTGACCGCCGACAAGGGGTTGGTCATCGGACCGGGATCATCGACCGTCAATGCCCCGATTCTCGGCGCGATGAGATCCTCGACGGTGAACTGTTCAACGACCTGCTGATATTTGACCTGGACATCCTGCCGATCCTGATCCCAGTCGATCAGTTCCTTCATTGGTCCTGGCAGGTCCTTGTAGGCGCCGATCACGGCCACGAGCTGGCCGACGTTCAGCCGCCCGGCGATGGCCAGGTACCCGCCGATCATGTAGAACAGGAAGGGCGTGATCTGCGCGAGAAAATTATTCAGGAACTTTACCATGAATTTCCATTGGTAAAGATCGAAGCGGATCTTGAAGATCAGTCCGAGCCGGGCTGCTATGTCGGCACGCTCGTAGTTTGATGTATCGTGGACGTGAACCGCGCCAATGCCGTCGACGATTTCGCCAACCCGGCCCGAAAGCGCGCGCGCCGTCAATTGCCGTTGGCGCCCGAGCACGATCAGCCGCCGCCGCATTCGCGGGATGAGCACGATCTGGATAACCACGATCACGAACGCTATCATTCCGAGCCAGAGATTCTGGACCAAGATGAACAGCATGGCCGTCAGCGCCTGGCCGCCGAGCAGCACTGGCTGTAGGAAGGCATCGCCGATGAAGCCGCCTAGCGGCTCCACCTCGTCCTTCACCATGGTCGCCACTTCGGCGGATTTCACACGCTTGAAGTAAACCGGCGGAAACCGCAGCACACGATCGACCAGTTCGAAGCGGATGCGCCGTAGCATGCGTTCGCCGAGGCGGCCCTTGTAGGTGTTGATATAGAGTTTGAACAGGCCGTTGATGACGACGAGCAACAGGAACACAAGGCTCAGGGCGAGCAGCGTCGCTTTGCGGCCGAGCTGAAAACCGGAGAAGAACAGGACGTCGCCAATGAACGGCAAGTCATAGTGTAGCCTCATGAATGGCTGGGTCGCGCCCGGTTGCTCGAAGCCCTTGCCTTGGATCGGGCCGTTGACGATCAGCTTCGGCAGGTCGAAGGACATGAAATACGGGATCATCGAAAGCACGACGATCATCAATATCCAGAGCTGCTGCTTCCTGGTGTGCGTCCAGATATAGCGGGCTAGGCTGGGTTCCATATGCGACTGTGGTCTTTCAGGTAGACGGATTCAGGATGAAAAAGCACCTGCCGGCGCGTGGCGTGTCGGCAATGTCTTCGTCGCCAACCACAAGCCCGAATCTGCAGTGCACGCAGGGCGCCGACGATCCGGACAGAAGCAACCGGCTCTCTCCGGCGCCGGGCAATGGCAAAGCGACTAACAGCATAATCATGTCCGCGGATCAAACAGCCTTGCGGGGGGCAAGATTGCGTTGTGTCGCCCGAAATCCCACCATACAAGACGAATATGATGGATGTCACGCAACCACGCAATGCCGGCATGGACGGGCACGAGCAAGCCCTGGACCTCACACGGGGAATTGCTGCCTATGTCAACCACCCCCTCGTGGCAGCGCTGGCGCGCGTCATCGCCAAGCATCCAAAGGCCGATGTCGCCAATGCCTTCAACCACAAGCAGGTCGCCTGCAAGATGTGGGCGCTGGACAGGCTGTTCGAAAGCCGCGGCGGCCGGTTCGGGCGCATATGGGTTCTGGGTGGCTGGTACGGCGTATTGCCGGCAATGCTTTTCAACGACGCCCGTTTCGACATCGCGGCGATCGACAGCATCGACATCGATCCCGAAGTCGGGCCGATCGCACGGACCCTCAACCGGGAAGCCGGCGACCGCTTCCGGGCGCTGACGGAAGATATGTACGCACTAGACTATGCGGCCGGGCGGCCCGACCTGGTGGTCAATACGAGCTGCGAACACATAGCCGATCTCAGCGCCTGGCTTGCCCTGCTTCCGCGAGGCACGAATGTGCTGCTGCAATCGAACGATTATTTCAGCGAGCCGACGCACATCAACTGCGTGGCTTCACTTGCAGCCTTCGAGGCCATGGCGGCGCTGCGGGAGATCAGGTTCTCCGGCGAACTGCCGACAAAAAACTATACACGCTTCATGCTGATCGGGACTGTTTGATGCATTTCGCCCAAAAGTGCGCAGCGGTTTTGGGACAACGACATAAGCAAGGGATTGAAGCGCGCCGCACTCGGCAGACACAATGCGCGTTAAGCCGATGAACCGCTTAGGATCCATCGTCTGTTTGATCATGTGCCTTTCCGAAACCGGCCCCCAGTCTTAGGGACCATGTTCGATACCGCTCGCGCAGGATTTGCGCCGAGCGACGTGCGCCTTCCAGATCGAGACGATGCGAGGACGGCGGCGGCCCCACAAGCGCCTGTTCGATCGCTTGCGCCAAGCCTTCAGGCGTCAGGTCGTTTTCGGTCAGCACCGTTGCAAGATCGAGTTCTTCGAGCATCAGGGCGCGAGCCGTCTGTTCGGTTTCCCCGCCGGCTGCAAATGGAACGAGCAGGGAGCGACAACCCGCGCGCAGGACATCGCAGACCGTGTTGTAACCCGCCTGCGAGACTGACAGGCGGGCGCCTGCCAGCAGGCTGGCGAAATCCTCGCGGAACCGGAAGATAGACAGGCCCGGCGTAGCATCCCGCGCGATCGCGTTAAACTCGTCTTTCGGCAGGTTTGGGCCGGTGATCAGACACCATTTCCAACCGTTGTTGGCATTCCGCGCCGCTGCGATGGTGGCGCTGACAAGGCTCTTTCCGGCAGCCCCGCCGCCAACCGACACCAGGACGTCGAAGCGCTCGGAGGCCGCGGGCGACGGCGGTGCGGCAACGAGCCCTGAGTACGCGACCTCGGCCCTGATCGCCGCAGCCAGTGGAAATGTCTTGTCGATGGTCGCGAAAGCCGGATCGCCGTGGACCATGACAAGGTCGAAATGCCTGTTGATGAGATCGACCGTTTCCTCGTTTCGGCCCGGCTTGACGCGCTGCTGAAGGATATCGCGGACGGACGTCGCCAGCAGCGGTCGGGGCGACGTCGCATCGATGGCCTCGATCAGCGGCAAGAGTTCGAAACGCATCTGCCGGCGTCCGAATGGAAACGCCTCGACAATGACGATATCCGGCCTGCAATCCCGGAATGCCTGAAGCAGCATCCCTGAACGCAATGTCTTGAAATCATCGTCGATGGGTTTGCCCTGCAGGTCGACAAGTCCGGAAAATCCTTCGTCGCCGGAGGTGACAGGCGGCAGGGTTACAGTTTTTACCCCCGGTCCCGGAAACCCCGCGATCGGCGCTCCGCCGGTCACGACGGTGACGTCAAACCCGTCATCGACCAGAGCCGCCGCAATGCGGCTGGCGCGCGCGAGGTGGCCGACGCCGAGCAGGTGCTGGACATAGAAGAAAGCCCGCAGCCGCTTCATTGGGCGGCCCGCCACTCCTGCTGGAACAGTTGCTTGAGCTGTCCAATGCTTGCCACGTGATCGAAATTGCTTCGCACGCGCCGCTCCGCGGCGTCGCCCAGGAGGGCGCGCAGCATGGGATCGCGGATCAGGCGCTCCAGCGCCTGTGCCAGGGCAATTGGGTTTTCCGTCGGAACCAGCAGCCCGGTTTCCTCCGGCGATAAAAGCTCCGGCACGCCGGAGATGTCGGTCGACACGCAGGCAAGCCGCTGGCTGGCCGCCTCCACCAGAACATTCGGCAGGCCGTCCCGGTCGCCATTGGCGGTGATCCTGCAGGCCAGGGCGAAAATGTCGGCGCCTCGGTAGTGCTCAAGCACCTCCTTTTGCGCCAGCGCGCCTTTCCAGGAGACGCGACCATCCAGTCCGAGCTTTTGCGCCAGCGCCTTGAGCCGTTCCAGTTCCTCGCCGCCGCCGATATGCTCGAAACGCCACGCCAAATCACCAGGCAAGAGGGCAAGGGCCTCCAGCAAGGTATCGTAGCCTTTCTTTGCAACGGCGCGACCGACACTCAGAACGACAACCGGTTCGCCCGGCACCGAGCCGTCATGCTGTTTTCGCGCCTCGCTAAAACTGCCGAAGCGATCAAGGTCGAGCCCATGATAGCTCAGATGCACAGACGAGTTGCCGTTGGCGAGTTCCTTCAGACGGTCAAAGCCGGTTTTCGTGCAAGTGACCGTCCAGCGCGCCGAGGCAAGCTTGTCAGCCAGATCCCAATCCGCCGAAGTCCAGATGTCCTTGGCATGGGCCGAGCAGCTCCAGGGCAGGTCACGAAGCTGGCTGGCATAGCGTGTCACCGATGCCGGTGTGTGCGCGAAATGTGCATGCAGCCATCCCGCGTCTTGCGGCCATTCGGCCGCCAGCACCAGCGCTTGCCCGAAGCGGCGCACCCGATTGCGCGTAAAGTCGCGGGGGATATCGACGGCCAGCGATCCGAGCGCGTGCCAGAAACCCGGCCGTGGCAGACAAGCAAATAGCGAGCGAACCACGCGCAGCGGCTCTTGATGCAGATATTCGGGGAGATAATGGACGGGCGCTTTGATCTCGTCATGCACGGGGTGGCGTTTTGCGTCGGTCGGCCGCCTGAGCGCAACAAGTATCAGGTCGAACCCCTCACGCTCCAGACCGAGCAGTTCCTGCGCGATGAAGGTTTCCGACAGCCGCGGATAGCCCTTCAGCACCACGACGATCTTGCGACGCTGCAACTCAGCTTATTCCTTCGATGACCGAAAGGTGGTGTCCGGCCCGCCGGTCGAGCAGTTCCGCGACGATTTCGGAAATATGAGGCAGCCCTTCCAGCGTCAGATGCGGATTGCTCTGCGATGGGCGGGGCCGGCCAGACAGCACCTTCAGTGCATCGGAAAGCCGCTGGGAATCCTTGGCTTCTTCCGGCAAAAGCATCTCGACAAGGCCGAGTTCGGCCGCGCGCCGAGCCCGGATTAGTTGTTCCTCGCGGGGCGTAACGCGCGGCACGATCAGCGCCGGCTTGTCGAAAGAGAGTATCTCACAATAGGTGTTGTAGCCGCCCATCGCCACCACCGCCTTGGCGCCGGCAATCAGGTCTTCCATGCGGTTGTCGAACTCAATGATCTTGACGTAGGGGATCTTGGCCCCCTTCTTGAGCAGCTTGTTGCGCTTTCGCGCCGGCATATAAGGCCCAAGCACGATCAGCGCCCTATGCTGCAATTGCGGATCCTGCTGATAGGCATCGATCACGTCGTGGATAAGTTCGGCGCCGTCACCGCCACCACCGGTGGTAACGAGGATATAGTCGCCCTCGGGCCGGTGGCCGGGCAACTCGTTTCGCTGCAGGCTCCGTTGCAGGAAGCCGAGGAACCTCATCTTTGCCCTGACAGCCGGCGGCACATCCATGCCAGTCAACGGATCGTAGAAATCCGGTGGGCCATAGACCCAGACCTTGTCATAGAACAGGCCTATCTTGCGCATCACATCCCTGCGTGCCCACTCAGCTTCGAGCAGATGCGGCGCGTCCATAACCTCGCGCAGGCCAAGCACGAGCGTCGTTCCTCGCGTCTTGAGGTAGGACAGCGTGTCCTCGATCTCCCCGCGCAGGCCGAGCGGTTCCTTGTCGACGATGAAGATATCCGGCCGGAAGGTCTCGGCTGTGTGGCGGATGATCGACTGGCGCATCCTTAGCGTCTCATGCAGATCGATATCCTTTTCCAGCGAGGTGTATTCGCCGTTGCGCAACTTGATGACGCTGGGAATCTTCACGAAGTCGACACGGGCGCGGTAGTCGAAGGCGCCAGCGATGGTCGCGCCCGAAATGATAAGCACCTGAAGTCCGCGGAAATCCTCGACCAGCGAATGCGCGATCGTCCGGCAGCGCTGTAAGTGGCCGAGCCCGAACGTGTCGTGGCTGTACATGAGAATTCGAGCATTTTGTGCGTGCTGGGTCATTATTGAACGTCTTTTAGAATTCTCGCCTTGAGGACCGTGGGCGACCTCCCAGGTTTCGAAACCCGCGCAGGCCTAGCGACCTGTTTTGAAGCATGAGACCGCAATTTTCAATTTGTATTACCCAGGAGGGTCCAAGGATGACGCTCTCTTGATCGTGCCTTCGAGCTGATCGTCCGCTATACGACGTTCTATAATGCCGTCCAAGCTCATTAATCACCTCAAGGGTCGGGCTATTCGAGCCGCCGCGTGACAGCGCCTCGTTTCCGAAGGTGCGCCTGGAGTAAGGTAAAGACCTGCGAAATTCGGCGAAAGGGCTATTTTAGTGTGGAAAGGCATAGGATTATCTGCGGCTTGTTGACTATCGACGCCACATCATCAATTGGACCTCGGTTGTCGGTAAGCTGTTGATTTTCATGAGATAGGTTCTGATTGGCTGCCGGCGGCAAAACAGCAGCGGGAAGATCTGACGGTATTTCCGGCGACACATCCAGGAGGGATCGAGTTCCGGCTGCCAGACACTTCCTGCGCAAGACGCTTGCCCACCCTGGACGGCCTAGTCGCATCGTCGCCGAAGGCAGTCGGCCAATCGTGAGGCAGTCATGTCCTGCGATGCTGAGAGCCGTCCGCGGGAGCGATCGCACAGACCATCGATCCTTGTCCGCAAAAGCCACTACCTCAACAATCGGATCGAACAGGATCACCGGCGCATCAAACGCCGCGTTCGATCCACGCTCGGCTTCAAGTCCATGGCGAATACCCAGATCACCCTATCGGGCATCGAGCGGTCCACATGATGCGGAAGCGACAGGTGAGGTTCGCCTACCACCCTAGAGCAGTTCACCGTTTCACGAAAACGGCGTACTGCTCTAACTCTTTGTTTTTCCGCAATTCCGGACGGAAAACCCGCTCACACTTTTCCTGGAATTGCTCTAGTCCGTCAATTGCCGAGCAATTCCAAATGCTCACCGCCTGATCAATTCTCCGAGGCGATGCTCTTCCCGCCCACATGCCGGAATTGCGACAGAGCCGCGGTCGGTGCTCGAACCCGGCGATGATTTCGCGGTTGGAGACGTTCATCTCCTCTGTCAGAAAGGCAATCAAGCTGCTTTCGACGCAAGGACAATCCATCCAGCTTCTTTTAAAGATTTTTTTCTACGGTTGCCTTCGCTCCCGCACTGCTTAGGGCGACGAGGCTAGTGCACTCGCAAGAGCTTGAACGTGTAACCGTCAGCTCCCTATCAGTCACCTTCAGTTCGAAAAAAAACGGCCGACTTTCGCCGGCCGTTCTCGCTCTAAACTTCTAAGCTATTAGAAGTCGCGCTGGAAGCGGATAACGCCGCCCCAACCGGACTTCTTACCAACGAAGGTGCCGTCTTCGACATTCACCGCATTCACGGCGCGGGTATAGTTCAGCTCCGGCTTGACCCAGAAGCCGGGAACGATCGTGTACTGGATGCCGACAGAAGCAGCCGCTTCCTTATCCTGGTCATACGAGGCCTCGGCATAAAGCGCCGTCTTCTCGTTGAACTTGTACGTGCCGCCGCCCCAGACAGCCCAGTGACCGCCCCAAGGCTTATAGTCATTCCTGAGGACGTTCTTGTCGGAGCCGTAGCCGCCCATAATGAAGACCGAGAAGGCATCGTTGAACTTGATGTCGGCGCGAAGCTTGCCGGACCACTCTTCATAGACGGCGTTATAGGCAGCGACGCCGCTGAGCGTACCCCAGCCCTGGGTGTACTTCACACCACCCACGACGTGCGGCATATAGCTGTCGAGCATGTTGCTGTCATGTTGACCTTCTTCAGCGCCGATGATCGCCGAGAAGCCGTTTCCAGCATCAAACGTGTAGTTGACCTGGTTCGTGTTGTCGTCATCGCCGTATTGAATGAACGAATCGTTGATCGCCGCGCCGGCAAAATTGGTCCAGCTCGCAAAGATCGAATCGTTGTAGCCGATCATGAAGCCGCCAAGCGTGATATACCCCGAACCCAGCGATGCGCTGTTGGTCTTGGCTGTTACAAGCCCCGAATCGTCGTTGAGCGCGGAGCCTGGAACGGTTGTGACGCCGGATTGCGCATCAATGCCGATGTGGCTTTTCAGGGTGCCAAGCTCGGTTTCCGCGGCAGTGTCGACATTCAGCTCGACCTTGGTCTGCTTATTCCAGGTTCCCTGCCACTTGCCGGTCATCTTGTCGATGTTCCACTTGCCGTCATAGCCGTTGTACTGGCTACCGACGCTTGCAGTGTAACGGACGTACCCGCCGATCTTCAAGCACGTCTCCGTGCCGGGAATGTAGAAGTAGCCAGCGCCGTAGACGTCGCAAATCTTGACGTATTCAGCGGGTTCCGGTTCGGCGACGACGACGGCGTCGGCGGCGCGCGCACCGGAAACTGCGATCAGAGCCGCAGCGGAGCCGAGGAGAAGGCTCTTGATGTTCATTTCTTGTGACCTCCAGTCAGAGAGACTTAAAAAAAGGGTCTGGGTTTCTTTGCTGAAGGAGCGTTCCCTGCCCCATCCCCACTCGTGAAAAAGATGCGCATCGCGCCCCTTCCTCATCAGCAACATTACCGATGCCGCCGCGGCGTTCAACAAGGATCGTGACGGAAAAGGGGCAGTCAGGGTGCGATGTCGCAGCTATGTTGCAGAAAAGACACGAATTGAATGGGGCGGTTAAGAAAGCATTAGCGATTTGCGCAGCGGGCCGTGTCCGAGCACTGCCGTCTTGCGCGACTCAGCCAACCGGGCGCGCCTTAAAGTTGGTTCTTTGTCAGAAGTGCCAGAACGAGGCGTGAGGCGGGCATTCTTGTGGATGTTCATTCGGACCCTCCGGTGAGTGCTGAAGCCTGGTAACGCCAGTCTCTCCGGTCCGGTCCGAATGGACAACCTCCCGAAAGCTCACAACCAGTTCGGCCTCGCTTATTCGCTTCAATCGCCGGTAGGGTTCATTTATCCGGCTGCCCGGTCGCCAACAAGCGGCGTTGCTATTTGAGCCGCTCCAGCAGCGGCTTCAGCCGGTCGCCATAGCCTCTCCAAAGATTGACCGAGCCCTTATACATCGGCTGGCGCACCTGCGCGGCGGAAGCGGTTCGCACCCCCCGGTCGGCGTGCTGGAAGGCAAGCACTTGGTCGTTCCACGGCAGCCCGAGCCAATCGATGAGCGCGCGGCTCTGGCCTTCCTGGTCGGCGACGAAATCTTCGTATCGCACATCGTGCACCACGCCTGGTAACACCACGCGCCAGTGCGCCATCATGTCCGAGTAGAGGTTGTGAAAATCGGCCAGTTCCTCCAGATCGTACCCGTAAAGATGACCGTCGGCGCGGAAATGGGTCTTGTAGATAGACAGGCAGGTCGCAGCCGCGCCGCGCGCGCAATGCACGATTTTCGCCTTGGGCAGCATCAAATGCAGGAAGCCAATCAACAGGAAATTTCCCGGCATCTTATCGGTGATGTGCCTGTGGCCCGGGTAACGGGCACGCAGCATATCGAGATAGTCTTGGCCGGCGTCGGCGAAGGCCTTGTCCTTCACACCCGCGAGTCCGAGCGGAAAGCCGCCCTTTGCGTTGAGCGGAAAGGCTTTTGCCACGACAGTGCGCAGGATGGTCAGCTCCCCGGCGCCAAACACCTGCGGGTGGCTGGCAAGGATCTGCTCGACCAGCGTGGTGCCCGAGCGCGGCATGCCAACAATGAAGACCGGTGAGTCGTCCTCGATGCCGCTCAGTCGATGCTTCTCGACGAACTCCTTCGAGAAGGCCGACTTTATCGCGGCGAAGTCGGCGCGAGTCTTTTCCCCGTCATAGGCGATGCCCGCACGGCGAATGCGGTTGCCCTCAGCGAAGAAGTCGAAAGCGCGGTTGTAGTCTTTCAGGTCATCGTGCGCCTTGCCGAGCCCGAAGGAGAGTTGCATCCGCTCAAGGCTCCCCGCCGGCACGCGACCGTGCAACGCCTCCATCGCCTTCAACTCGACGTCAGGCTGTCTCTGTAGCTTCACCAGCGACAGCAATTGCCACGAGACAGCGCGGTCGGGATTGACGACAAGCGCCGCACGGAATTTTTCCGCCGCCTCGTCGATCCGACCCTTTTCCATTAGAGCCACGCCCAGCAAATGCAACAGATCAGCGTCCTTCGGCCGGATCGCCAGCGCCTCGCTCAGCGCCGTGATCGCCTCATCCGTGCGCCCGGCCTCCTGCAACGTGTCAGCCAGGCCGAGGCGCGCGCGCATGTGGAACGGGCTGCGGCTGATAGTGCCGCGGAACGCATGCTCCGCCGCCTCGAAACGGCCGAGCAGCTTCTCGGTAGCGCCGAGATTGTCGCGCATCGCGAGACTGTCCGGCCGAGCCGCGACTGCCTTGCGGAAGCTGGCGGCCGCCGCCTGTGTGGCGCCCAGGTCGCGCTGCACCGTGCCTAGATTGTTCAGGAAATCCGCGTTGTTCGGCTCGCTTTTCAGCGACCGTTCCATGAGCGTCAGCCCTTCGGCGCTGCGTCCGGTCTGGTGCATCAGCAGCCCAAGAAAATGTTGCGCCGGAGCATGGTCACCGCGCTGCGCCAGAACCTGACGATAGATTGTCTCGGCTTCTTGTCGCCGGCCGGCCTCGTGCAACGTCAAGCCTTGACGCACCGCGTCGTCCAGACCGCCACGCGGTGGCTGGCCGCCGCTTGCACCGTCCTTCGCGGCTCCTCTCCTCAATGCCCTGTTTATGGGAACCTACCGTCGCGCTATCAAACTTTGATCGCACGTATGCCATCGACCTCATCGATGCAAGGGGAGATGCCAGACCTCGAGCCTCTTGCCTACTGACTTCGGCTAGAATGACGTTTTACGCCCCCGACGCTTGATCCTGCTGCGGCTCGGGCGGTCGGCGTCGCCGATCACCTCCGCCGGAGCCTCGACATGCGCAACCGCGGCCTCACTCGCCGCCGTCGAACCGTCCATGCGCTTCGCTCGAAGCGGTGCCGTAGCAACGCGACGCTGCTGCGGATCTCCTGGAGGCACGGCTTTCTGACTCAATCTGACTCAAGCAAGACCAAACATCGGCCGCTTGCCTCCAGCGCCCTAGGCGCCGAACACTACGGTTTACGATTCGCAAGTGTCACGCGCGCCGCACTTCCGTCACTCAAAAAGACCAGCTGTTTTCCATCTGCAGACAAAGAGCCGCAATCGTCGTCCTCTTCGTCGTCATCATATGACAGACAAACCTCTCCTTTACTGTCTATCGTCCACTCTCCGGTATATTTGCCGTCTTCATCTTTCCCCAAAATGCTACCATTCGCCTTAAGCAATTCCACGTAGTCTACTCCGTCTTCCGATCCGCGTATCGTCGCGCCCTTTATCCTCTCTTTGACTGCAGACGAATCTTGCGCCATTGCTATGTTGCAACAAAACACGATACAGAGCGCTATGGTTACAGAAACAACTCTGGTCATTTTCTAACCTCCATTGCCGTTTAATTTGGTATTATCAAATAAAAGAGCGCCAAATCTCCACGTATTATTCCACAATTTTTCGTTTCAGAAGTGAAGATATTCCAAGAGAAGGACGACAAGCTCCGCAAGGATGGCTACAAGGATTGCTACTTCAACGCGGAGTTCCACAATAAAGCTCCGCTTCTCGATCATGCGATCATTGGCCCGCTCGTAAAGATCCTCACCAACCTCAGTCGCATCGTCGATGAGACGGAGGCGGCCCTCAAGATCGGCCAGCAGGACGAGTTCCAAAAACAGGCGGCGGCCGTTGGGGCCGAGGAATGAGGCCGGGCGCTGAAGCGCGATTTCACTGCGCGCGATCCATATCCGGGCAGTCTGAAACATCGCCGTCATTTTGTTGACGTGCGCTTGCCTTGCCAAATCGACAGAACGGACCTCATGGGTGAGGTCGACGTCGCCGGCGAGGATGGACCACGACGCTTCCAACGCAGCTTCTTGGTGATGAAATTCTCTGATCACAAAGGTGAACAGCGCGGCAGCCGCGAACCCTTCGTCCGCTTGGTCGGCGGGTGCGACAACCACACAGCGGCCATCTCGCCAGAGAACGCGAGTGCTACGACTGACCACTTCCAGATAGAGGTCGTCGGCACCACCGGCCTCTCTCACCCAGCTCTCTATCTGCTTTTGCAGATCATAGGGCGTGGCAGCGCCGGGCAACACGTGCACCGCAAGCAGCGCTTCCCGGTCGTCTAAGATAGTCGGATTAGCGGGAAGCCCAGGCAATTGCTGGCGGCCTACGCCCGTTACTGTCGGGTGCTGAAAACTGAACCAAGTATCGGTTGCCTCCGGAGATCCGCGGCGTATCATCCATACTGCCGCAGGCTGATCGGGCGCGTCCGACATTAGTCGCGCAAGGCCGGCAGTTGTTCACCGAACGGCTCTTCCTCCTCAATGTCGGGCGGCTCTATGAAGGGTTCCCCATCTTGAAGTATCGGGCCGGGCAGGTCGAGATAAAACTGCGTTTCTTTGCAATGACAGAAACACGCCTGGATGAACGAGCCCGTGGCGTGCTCGAGCCAATTTGGCCCAAGTCGCTTCATTATTTCTCGGTCGAGTGATTCGGCGCTGATGTCGCTGGGCGCAGTGGTATCGGAGGCGATGAGAAACCCCCAATTTCCCAAAAAAGAGGGGACGCAGACTTGATAGCTGTGGACCTCCGCAAAGACCGTGCGCAGCGTGCGTGCCAGGGCCGTGTGGGCCTTGTAGTCGACGAACGAAAACTCCAAGCCTTGAACGACGATGATCCCGCCCGGCCGAAGGCGAGCACGAGCCAGCTCATAAAACTGCCGAGTGTAAAGGCGTTGTGCTGGACCATCTTCGAGCATGTCGACAACGTCAACGATGATGACGTCGAAGAAATCCTCGGATGATTCTAGGAAAGCGCGCCCGTCCATGTAGAGCAATTCGGCGCGGGGATCGGCGAAAGCACCGCAATGCCATGTTGGCAGCATCTCGCGGCAAATCTCGACCACATCCCTGTCAAGATCAATCATAACCGCTCTGTGGACTGACCGGTGTGCAAGAACTTCACGCAAGGTTGCACCTTCTCCGCCTCCGACTATGAGCACATCTCGGGGCGACTGGTGCATCAAGAGTGCCGGTTGCGTCAGCATCTCATGATACAGCGCCTCGTCCTCCGCGGAACTTTGAATGGCACCGTCGAGAAAAAGAGCGCGGCCGAAGTTGTAGGTATCAGCGATCACAATGTCCTGGAACGGACTGCGGCTAGCATGCAAGATCGCTTTGACACGATAGTGATAGTTGTCGAACGGGTCCGCGTCTTCAACAACGAAGGCCCCTCCAGGGCCGACTTGGCGCGGATCATCGGGCTCAACATAGAAATGCCCGGGAGGTAGAGGCGGTAGCGGATAGGACCGGAGCGGTGGCTCCTTCGGAGGAAGTGCCGAATTTTTGTCGTCGGCTTGTTGCATCCTGGCCCTCGGTCATATTGCGGGAAACGGTCATCAGTCAGATGCGAGCGCAAGGGCCTCGCAGGAAGCAATACCACGCATTACTCGCGTAATGACCAGACGTGAAGGAAGCAGTGCGCTTGTTAAGGCAGGGAGACAGGCGAGCGGATCGCAAGCCCCACACATGAAGATGTCCAACGCCGCGTAGCTGCTCTCAGGCCAGGTGTGGATGGAGATATGACTTTCGGCGAGCAAGGCAAAAGCTGTCACACCGCCGTCAGGCGTGAATATGTGATGGTGCACTGCAAGCAAGTTTGCGTGGGCATCCTTGCTTGCCTGACGGAGCGCCTTGATGATCCGCCTTGAGTCCGTCAGGAAACGAGCGTTGTTCATCTCAAGAAGAAGGTGCACTCCCGGCAAACTCCCGGGTGTTCTAGACGGACTGCGCAAAGAACGCGGTTCTGGAACTGGAAGAGGAGGTTCATATACGCCATCCACTTCAACGTGCACTGAGTGACTTTCAGAGCCCTGATGTAAAACCACACCGCGACGTGCTGACAGCACCGACCAGCCCTTTCACCGCCCGAAAAACCCCGAATGGAATAAAGCGACGCAGATTTGGTGCAGTCAAGGGGGACACGCGTTGTCGTGGATAATATCGCCGTGCTGCACGGCCAGAGAACCGCGGTTGGCGAGCAGCATCACGTTCGCGCTCTTAGTCCTTCCTCCGGTCCTATCATAACGCGTGCAGTTCGAGGCTGTTCTTGCCCGCACGCATCCACGGTTCGGCAAAGAGTCCACATACAGGATTTTGAGGAGTCCGTCCCTGCGGGGGCAAACACTTGAAGAGCGTGTAGGCGTTCCACTCGACGTTTTCATCGTGACGTCAAGCATCCGCTCCAGTTGCCGCGGGCTGGTTGTCAAAAACATAACGACCAGCCCTTCATCAAACCCGTAAGTGGCTCGCCCTACACAGCACATACTTGCCGGTTGAAGCCGGATGCATGCATCGGCAAACGCCGGCGCAAATTGTCCTGGAGCTTGGCGGACGTTTTGGGCGATTTGTCTGTCCGGCCTGTCACACAACCGTAGCACGGCGACGGTAGCTAGCTGCCGTAAATGCAAGCCTTTCAAGGGGACACCATGCTTAGCGTCAAATCTGCCGTGCCATTCGGCATATGCCTGTTTCTGACAATGCCGGCCCTCGCGGCGGATATGGTCGAAGCGCCACCGCCAGCGGCTCCCACGTGGACATTAGGAATTGAAGGCAGTCCAGAGTTTTATGCGATCGACAACGGCAGCAATACTGCCCGGTCACTGGCCGACACCTACTTTAAATTCAGCGTTTCGCACACCTTTGAAAACAACTTTGTTGGCGGAGTGTCATTCCAGCCAACCTTCAAGACCGGCGGAAAGACGCAGTTCTACGGTGAAGCGACGCTTGGATACAAAATCAAGCTGACCGATACATTCACCCTGACTCCGAGTTTGGGCCTCGGCTACACTTGGCACGACACGGGCATCGTTAAAGGGTCGGACACAAACGCCCAGCTTCCGTACTACGCTCTGTACCTAGCCGGCGATCTGAAGTTGAACAAGCAGTGGACGTGGAACGCTTTCAATTTGCGTTATCGCAATGCGTTCAATGCCACCTGGGAAACACCGAAGGTGGCAACGGGCATTACCTACAATATAGACACATACAATGCGGTCTATGCCAGCTTCGGATATTCCTGGAAGAAGGCCGAGACGACCAAGGCTCCCTATGATGAGTTGGCCGCGGACAAATTCAACTTCGCGATCGGCTACAAACATTCCTTTTAGAACCCGGTCCTACCAGCGGCCCTAGTCTCCATCGACGAGACCGGACTGTCGACCAAGATGGCCCGCCTAGGCGTAGCGCGCCGGCGGGCAAACGCCACGCCGGCGTGCGCTTTTCGACCTGAGACCGGCGACTGCACGGCTGACGCCCGTGCGGCAAAACCCGCTCTCGCTGGCGCATTGCTGGCAACACAACCTATTAGAATCTATTAGAATTGGTAGAATTGGCCCGGTGTTGTCGACCTCATCCCGGAAGTTGACGGTCTTTGGTCGGTGCTTGCCGAGTGTCGCTTCGGCCAAGATGCGCTTTGCCTCTGTCCGCGCCTCAGGAGTGAGATCGTGGGGAAACGCCCAATGATGGTGCGTTCCCTGATCGGGCGATGGACTACTGCGAACATCTTGGTGCCCCCTGCGAAACACGAACGCCAGGGACCGACAAACTGTCGTCGGTATGCGTTTTCTGTCCGTTATCAGGGGTCAGAGCAAGAGCTGCTCGAAATCGTACGCGGCCTTTGGTCGTCGGTCCCGAGATCCGCACGCGTGCAATGGTTGGTTGTGCAGCAAAAGACAGGTCGGCCCGTTCAGTTTGAGCATATGACTGACTCCCGTCCGGATCGGCTGATTCTCGTCGGTTTGTGGCCTGTCCGTTCACGTCCGACGACGAAGCAATCCCCGACATCCGAGTTCACCGTTGGTGATGCACATCGCAGCGACAGTAAGCACCTTTACGGTTGCCTTGAAGGCATCCTATTTTGGAGGGTATAGCCGCTGGTGGGCGTAGCGTGGGCATAGAATGTCGGTACTGCCTTTCTTAAGAATTTACGCGCCGCTCAACGCGGTGCTGGCTGCGCCTGGGTTGCTGGCGGTGGCTGCGCTCACGATACCGGACCTGTCCGGACGAAGCAGACTGGCTCTGGCTGCCCTGATCGCTGTCATCTGGGGCGCCTATCTCCTGCAACTGGCCGCAACGCTGCTCAAGCGCCGGGCGGGCGACCTTCGGGACAGGACGCCCAAAATCGCCATCGATGTGCTCGCGGTCCTGGTTCCACTCGCCGCATTTCTGCTCGTCGGCACGCCCGACCGGGGCCTCTACTGTGCTGTCTGGCTGCTGAAACCGCTGCGCGACTCGACTTTCTTCCCGGTGCTGGGCAGGGTCCTGGCCAACGAAGCGCGCAATCTGATCGGCGTCACCACGCTTTTCGGCGTCGTTCTGTTCGCTGTCGCGCTCGCGGCCTATGTCATCGAGCGCGACATCCAACCGGAAAAGTTCGGCAGCATCCCCCAGGCAATGTGGTGGGCGGTGGTCACGCTTTCCACGACCGGTTATGGCGACACTATCCCGCAAAGCTTCGCCGGCCGCGTCCTTGCCGGGGCGGTCATGATGAGCGGCATCGGCATCTTCGGGCTCTGGGCCGGCATTCTTGCCACGGGCTTCTATCAAGAAGTCCGTCGCGAGGATTTCGTCCGCAATTGGCAATTGGTCGCCACCGTACCGTTGTTTCAGAAGCTCGGCCCGGCCGTGCTGGTAGAGATCGTGCGCGCCTTGAGAGCTCGCACGCTGCCTGCGGGCGCCGTGATCTGCCGCAGTGGCGAGCCCGGGGATCGGATGTTCTTCGTCGTCGAGGGGCGCGTCAGCGTCGCGACGCCGAGCCCCGTGGAGCTTGGCCCTGGCGCCTTCTTCGGCGAGATGGCGCTGATCACCGGGGAACGGCGTTCGGCGACCGTCAGCGCCGTAACCGAGGTCTCACTCCTGTCGCTGCACGCGGCGGATTTCCAGATGCTGTGCAGCAGCAGCCCGGAGATCGCGGAAGTCATCCGCAAGACCGCGCTCGAGCGGCGCGGCGCGGCGCCGAGGGCATGACCGTACTAGGTGTGGAGCCTCAACAGGTTGTCGTCGGTTAGATCGAGGCGACTGATAGGTGTTTTGGACTTTAGGCTGCCGTGAGGGCGATGCCAATTGTATCTGTGCAGCCAGACAGGCAGTTCGGCGGCACGGTGGTCTGAAGGCGGATAGGCGATGGCATAGGCCCATTCGCGCAGTGCTGTCTGAATGAAGCGCTCGGCCTTGCCATTGGTCTTGGGCGTATAGGGCCTTGTCGTGACGTGCTTGAGGCCGAGATCGCGGCAGGCGAAGGCATTCGATCTGTAGCAGGACGTTGTCGGTCATGACGCGGGCTATCGCGACGCCGAGGCTGGCGTAATAGGCAACCGCCGCCTTGAGGAAGGCGACGGCGCTTTCTTTCTTCTCGTCAGGCAGGATCTGCGAGAAGGCGATGCGGGAGGCGTCGTCGATGCAGACATGGACGAACTCCCAGCCGGCGCCACGCGACTTGCCTTTTTGCGGATCGCCGGTGATGCGATGGCCGAATTGGCTGAAGCGGCCGAGTTTCTTGATGTCGATCCGCGAACGGCTTTGGAAGCGTGTCCAGGAGCACGCCGGACAGGAGCACGCCGGGCGCGCCGCCAAAGGGGCATGAAGCGGCCGGCGACGCAGTGGGTGAAGCCAGGCATCATCGGCCGCGTGAAGCACCTCCGAGGTGAGGAGTATCTACATCATGCTTCGCTGCAGGATTTTCGCGAAATGAAGATGCGACGCGCCTAAAATAGCATGCTCAGTCCTGGAGCCGGAGGCCGCATGCCTGAAGCAATTCATCGAAGGTACCGGTCTGGCAAAGCGTTTTCTTGCCCTCATCCGCGACCCGGGTCAGGGCGACAGATCGGCCGGTGACTTCACGAACGACCTCGGCGATCTGGGTCCTGTCGAGGTGCTGGTAGCACAGGGTTGTCTTTTCAGAGGCGTCCATTGATAGCCGCTCGTGGCCAGGAGATTTCCTCCGCGCCGAAATACCCCGGTCCGCAGACACGACCTGAGGATAGCATTTCCAGAATAAGACTTGGCCATCGCCGTCCTCCCACAATGCGCAACCACCCGCGCCGCAGTCGAGAACCCAGTGTTCTGTTTCACATACCGACATTTTTCCGCTCCATATTGGGTTGCGGCAAGTCAACGATCCGAAAGCGAATCCGCTACATCTTACGAATGTGATCCGGCGCGAGGCGCTCTCCGACAATCCCTTGCCGTGCGGACACAATTGCTGCGTCAGCGTGATCTGATCGTGAATCGCCACCGAAGGATAGCACGCTGTAAGGTCAGGATGATTTGACCTGGAAGGCGACCAGTGGCAGCGAGAGCGTCCGCCAGGTTATCCCAGGAGCGCATTTTACCGAGGACGTAAAGGAGCGCGCGATGCCCCAGTATTGGCTGGAGCATGCCGAAGTTTGGCTGCAAGGATTCGAAGGCATGCCCATTCCTGGAACCAGCAAATCCGTCAACGATGGGATGGAAGCGACCTGCCGGAACCTAAGTTCTGGATCGAGCTTTAGGCTCAATGAGCACGCGTGGCATCAATTTCCTCGATCGATCGCTGGCCAACAACGTCCCCCAGACAACGAAGGCGCTGCCTCGACCCGCGCGATAGCCCCACTAATCCAGACCTGTTTTTCCGGACTGTAATCGTCCATGCGGGCCGGCGTCCTGCTAGCCACTCCATGCGCTCGGCTGAAAGCGCTTTAACACATGTGAAATTGGTGGGTTCGGAGGATGCGGCGTTCGACGGCGCGCCCAAGCCATCTCGAAAAGGACCGTCACCGCTCCAATTAGCGCATTTTTTCGTTGCGTGGACAGCCGCAACGCCCGCGTCCTGGAATGCACTATCCGAGAGTTTGACTGGCGAGTGCATAGGTCACCGGTGCAACTGCGGCGCCGACTGCAAAATCGGAGAGGCGTTTGCCCATCGACATGGTGAGCACCGTGTCGAAAACCGGCATTCCGCTGTGCGACAGAAAGGTGGCGAACTCACCATTGTCCATGTGGGTGTCGATCCGCAGAAAAGACCCGGAATGGTGCATCACGTGTGGTTGGACCACCGCCACCGCGTCCGCGTCGCTTTCCGCCACGACCGGCCCAACGACATGGCCCCGCCCGAACGGCCGGCAGAGCGCGAACGCGCTCAGCGTATCGCCCTTGAAAAGCCCATAGCCGGCCGAGTGTGCGAACAGCTTCTCGATGAGCGCCGCCCGCCTCACGCCAAATCCTGCCGCGTCGAGCGCGATCACGGCGGGAATATCATTTTCGACCAAACGCCGGACATCGCCCCTGTTATTTGCCGGCCCAGCGATCGTCTGCGCACGGGCGATGCCCTGGCATTGATAAACCGTCTTCTCCGGCTGGAAGTCGAGCGAGAGGTAGAGCCGCCTTGCCGCGCGCGTTGCGTTGAGGCGCAGATCGCGGCCGACGACCTTGTCGAAAACCCGCTTCATCAACCATTGCCCCGCCCCCAGCGTCTGCAACCTTGGCGAGGTGATGACCATGCCCACGGTTGCGAAATCAGTACCATGCGCGAACCACATGGCCGAACCGAGAACCCGGCCGATCTCATCGAGCGCCACCAACCCCTGTCCCGATTGGCGCACGAATTGCCAATCCTCGGCGCGATGCGGCCATCCCACCGAGAGCGAAAGCGCGTGCAAACGGTCGAGTTCGACGTCTTCGATGTCGCCAATGCGCATCGAGAAGGTATCGATTTTCAAGCTTCCGGACGGCTTCAATTCCATGCCCCTGCAAGATTTTCGCATCAGAGCGCCACCACTGATGGCCACCCGCTGCCCGCCAACGCTAAACGAGCAGACCGATACGATTTGCTCGAAAGCCGCGCAGCAACGCAAGATTCAACTGAAACATTTCAGCTTTCGGCATGCAATCGCGAAAGAACGCGCACATCCTCTTTGGAAATCTGGGAGCATATGGTCCGGCACCGATTCCGGCGAACCCGAAACGCTTTGAGGGCTGGAATGGACGTCTTCGACATCCTCGACCGTCTCGTCGCCTTTCCGTCGGTCGCAGGCAAGCCGAACGGCGATATCGCCGGCTGGATCGAGGCCTATCTCGCGGAACACGGAACCCGGGTCACCGTTCTTCCAGGGCCGGAAGGCGATCGTTCCAATCTGTTCGCCACGATCGGCCCCGCCAATGTCCCGGGCTACATCCTGTCCGGCCATATGGACGTTGTTCCCGCCAGCGAGCCGCAATGGCGTTCGAGCCCTTTTGCGCTGCGCAAGGAGGGCGAACGGCTCTACGGACGTGGCACCACGGACATGAAGGGGTTTCTGGCGGCGGCGCTCGCGGCCGTGCCCACACTGGCGGGACTGCACCTCGCCAGGCCAATCCACTTCGCCTTCTCCTATGACGAGGAGGTGGGATGCCGCGGCGTGCCGCATTTGATCGCCCGCCTTCCCGAACTTTGCGCCAAGCCGCTCGGCGTCATCGTCGGCGAGCCGAGCGGCATGCGCGCCGTGCGCGGCCACAAGGGCAAGGCGGCCGCCCGCGTGATTGTCAACGGGCGCTCCGGCCATTCCTCGCGGCCCGATCTCGGCCTCAACGCCATCCACGCCATGGCCGCTGCGCTGAGCGCGGCCGTCGACGAGGCCGAACGGCTGACGCACGGTCCGTTCGACCCTGCCTTCGAGCCGCCCTACTCCTCGCTGCAGGCGGGCGTGGTGGCGGGCGGACATCAGGTCAACATCATCCCCGACACCTGCACGCTGGACCTGGAGGCGCGCGCCATACCTGGCGTCGACCCGGCGAGCCTGCTGGCGCCTGTAAGGGCGCGGGCAGAGGCCCTTGCGGCCGATGGATTTCGCATCGAGTGGAGGCCGATGAGCGCCTATCCGGCGATGTCGCTGCCGCCGGACGCGCCGCTTGCGGGACTGCTGCACGCCTTGACTGGCGAAGCGCCGCTTGCCGCCGTCAGCTACGGTACGGAGGCCGGGCTTTACCAGGCCGCCGGGTTCGATGCGATCATCTGCGGCCCTGGCGACATCGATCGGGCCCACAAGCCGGATGAGTACATTCTCACCAGCGAACTCGCCGCCTGCCAGCGAATGATCGAGGCGCTGGGCGCGCGCTGCGCGGCTTGAAGGAAACCGGGATGACATTCCTGTTCAATTCCGATGCGCGGCGCGGGGCGGTCTTCGCCGATGCCTTCGCGAGAGAACTGCCGGACGTCCCCTTTACGATGGATACCGCAACGGTCGATCCCGACGCTGTGCGTTACCTGATCAGCTGGACCGTGCCGGATAACCTCGGCCGCTACAGGAACCTGGAAATCCTGTTTTCCATCGGCGCCGGCGTTGACCAGTTTCGCCTCGATGCGGTGCCTGCGAACGTGAAGATCGTGCGCATGATCGAGGGCGGTATCGTGCGCATGATGCAGGAATATGTGACGCTTGCCGTGCTCGCTCTCCACCGCAACCTGCCTGGATATCTGGCGCAGCAGCGCGCCGGCGAATGGGCCGATATCGAGCAGCCGCAGGCCGGGTCGCGCCGGCTCGGCGTGCTTGGCCTCGGACAGCTTGGCCAAGCCGTCCTCGACCGCCTGAAGCCTTTCGGCTTCCCGCTTGCAGGATGGAGCCGCTCGCCGCGGCAGATCGAGGGCGTGACCTGTCATCATGGCGAGCCCGGGCTGAACGAGATGCTCGCGGCCAGCGACATACTGATCTGCCTGCTGCCGCTAACCGAGGAGACGCGCGGGTTCCTCGATGCCGATCTTTTTGCGAAGCTGCCCAAGGGCGCGGCGCTCGTCCACACTGGCCGGGGGCCGCAGCTTGACCACGAAGCGCTTGTCGCCGCGCTCGACAGCGGCCATCTTTCTGCGGCGATGATCGACGTCACCGATCCCGAACCACTGCCAGCGGACCATCCGTTCTGGTCGCATCAAAAGATCATTCTGACCCCGCATGTCGCCAGCGTCACCCAGCCCGCCAGCGCCGCGCAGGCCGTTGTCGAAAACATCCGACGCCACCGCGCCGGTCTTGATCCCATCGGGCTCGTCGACCGGTCGCGCGGCTATTGAAGTCCAACATGAAAGGCCATCCCTTGTCCCTGCTCAAAACCGTCGATACCAGCCCCGCCTTCCAGCCGCGCGAATCCGGGGCGCTGCCCGAACGGCTGATTTCCGGCAACCCCGCCTTCAAGACCTGGGCGCAGGATGTCGCTAAGGACGACCTCGTCCATACCGGCGTCTGGGAGGCGACACCTGGGGAAACGCGCTCGATCAAGGGCGAGACGTTCGAGTTCTGCCACATCCTCTCGGGCGTGATCGAAATCACGCCCGACGGCGGCGAGCCGGTGACCTACCGCGCCGGCGACAGCTTCGTGATGAAACCTGGCTTCACCGGGATTTGGAAAACCATCGAAACGGTCCGCAAGATCTACGTAACCGTAGGGTGACGGGAGCGCGGAGGCGCCGGCCTCTGCAACAGATTTTGCCGTCTGTCATCGCCGGCACACAACAATCATCCGCGACCGATCGTCGAACGGTGCATGCTGCGCCAAAGCCCGCGCTAGGCTCCTGCAGAATATTCAAGAGTGGGTGCCATGGGCCTGAGCTTCGACCCCGATACCGTCTCCGTTCCCGTCGGCCACTTCATCGGCGGGGAGCTGATCGCGGCCGAGGGTGCGATCGAGATGCGCCGACCGTCGGACGGCAAGGCATATGCCGCCTGCCCCGTGGCTGGTGTCGATATGGTCGACCGTGCCGTGGAAAGCGCCAAGGCGGCGCTGAAGGCCAGCAACTGGGGCGGTGTTCGGCCGCGCGAGCGCACAAGGGCACTCCAGGCCTGGGCCGACCTGATCGAAGCGGGGGCCGAAACGCTGGCCAGGATCGAGGCGCTGTCCTCCACCCGGCCAGTCGGCCAGCTCGTTGCCGGCGACATCGCCGTCACCGCCGAGCAGATCCGCTTCTTTGCCGAATTCGCCGACAAGGAAGGCAGCGAGCTCGTGCCGACCGACGACGCCACTCTCGGCATGATCATGAGCGAGCCCTACGGTGTGGCCGGCGCGATCACGCCCTGGAATTTTCCGATCTCGATGGCCGGATGGAAGCTCGGCCCGGCATTGGCCGCTGGCAATGCGGTGGTGCTGAAGCCGTCGGAAATGACGCCCTTTTCGGCAGTCTATATGGCGCAACTCGCCGTCAAAGCGGGCCTGCCGGCAGGGCTCATAAACGTGGTGCTGGGAGACGGTCCGACGACTGGCCCGGCACTGACCGGCCACCCCGAGATCGCCAAGGTCAGCTTCACCGGCTCAACCCGCGCCGGTTCGGCCATCATGGAGAATATCGCCCGCACCGGCGTCAAGCCGATGACGCTGGAACTTGGCGGCAAGAGCCCGCAGATCGTCTTTGCTGATGCCGATCTGGACAAGGCGGCGACCGCAATCGCTGGCAGCGTCACCTTCAATGCCGGCCAGGCTTGCGTCGCAGGCACGCGCCTGATCGTCGAAAAGAGCGTGGCCGACAGGCTGACGGCCGCTATCCTGCAACGAATGAAGATGGTGCGGCCGGGCCCGACCTGGGACGAGGCGACGCAATATTCGCCAATCATCTCAGAGCGGCAGCGGGCGCGTGTCGACAGCATCGTGCGGGCCGCGATCGACGCCGGCGGCAAATGCCTGACTGGCGGCGGCGTCATGGACAGCCCCGGCTATTTCTACGAGCCGACGCTGATCGCCGATGTCGACCAGGCCAATCCGGCGATCGTCGAGGAAATCTTCGGCCCGGTCCTGACCGTCCAGACCTTCGAGACAGAGGAAGAGGCGCTGGCGCTGTCCACCCATCCAACCTACGGGCTGGCGTCCGGCCTGTTCACCACCGACCTGTCCCGCACCATACGCTTCGCGCGCAAGCTCGAAGCGGGCACTGTCTGGGTCAACCGCTACAGCCGCTCGCGCGACCATATCCTGCCGACCGGCGGCTACAAGCGCTCCGGCATCGGCAAGGATCTCGGCCGCGAGGCCTATCTCGCCAACCGCAGGACCAAGAGCGTCCTGATCAGCCTCTAGAGAGATGCCGATGAAATCCTATTCGATCGCCCTGATCCCAGGTGACGGCATCGGCAGCGATGTGACCGCCGCCGCCTGGACGGTGCTGGAGACCGCAGCCAAACATGCCGGCTTTGCCTTGACCGGAACCCAGTTCCCCTGGTCCTGCAAATTCTACAAGGATACCGGTCGTATGATGCCCGAGGACGGCATCGAGACCTTGCGCGACTTCGATGCCATCCTTCTCGGCGCGGTCGGCTGGCCGGCCGAGGTGCCGGATTCCGTTTCGCTGCACGGGCTGCTGCTGCCGATCCGCAAGGCGTTTGTGCAATATGCCAACATCCGGCCGCACCGCCTGCTGCCGGGCGTGACAGGCCCGCTGCGGGCGGAAGGTTTCGACATATTGTGCATCCGCGAGAACACCGAAGGCGAATATTCCGGCGCCGGCGGGCGCGTGCATCAAGGCACGCTGGACGAGGTCGCTGTCGAGACCTCGATCTTCACCCGCGCCGGCGTCGAGCGCATCCTGCGCTTCGGCTTCGAGCAGGCGCGGTTGCGGCGCGGTAAGCTCGCCTCCGTCACCAAGTCCAACGCGCAGAAATACTCGATGGTGTTCTGGGACGAGATCGCGCGAAAGCTGGCGGCGGATTATCCGGACGTTGAAGTGACCAGCTATCATGTCGATGCACTCGCGGCGCGCATGATCATGGCGCCCGAGAGCCTCGACGTGGTCGTCGCCTCCAACCTGTTCGGCGATATCCTCACTGACATCGGCGCGGCGATCCAGGGTGGTCTCGGTTACGCCGCCTCAGCCAACATCAATCCCGGCCGCTCGGCGCCATCCATGTTCGAGCCGGTGCACGGCTCGGCGCCCGACATCGCGCATCTGGGCATCGCCAATCCAATCGCCGCCATCTGGTCCGGCGCCATGATGCTCGAACATCTCGGCGAAAAGGCTGCGGCCGACCGCGTTATGCAGGCGGTCGAAGCCACCACCGCCAGCGGCATAGGCACCATTGCCGGCAAGGACCGGACGGAGGCCATCACCGCCGCAATCGTTGCGGCGCTCACCTGATTGCAAGGTCGTTTTCGATGAAAAACCTGAAAGACAAAAAACTCTTCCGCGAAGCCGGCCTGATCGGCGGTGAATGGGTCGCCGCCGGCTCCGGTAGGACAGTCGACGTCGTCGATCCGGCGACGCAGGCTGCCATCGGCTCGGTGCCCGACATGGCTGGTTCGGAGACCCGTGCGGCCATAGACGCCGCCGCGTCCGCCTATGGCGACTGGAAGAAGAAAACCAACGCCGAGCGCGCCGGCCTCCTAGAGGCATGGCATGGCCTGATGCTGGCGCATCTGGACGATCTCGCGCTGATCCTGACGACCGAACAGGGCAAGCCGCTGGACGAGGCCAGGGGCGAAATTCGCTACGGCGCTTCCTTCGTCAAATGGTTTGCCGAGGAGGCACGCCGCATCAACGGCCACACCATCCCCTCGCCCACGCCTGACCGCCGTATTGTCGTTTTGAAGGAGCCGGTCGGGGTATGCGGCATCATCACGCCGTGGAACTTCCCCAACGCGATGATCACCCGCAAGGTCGCGCCGGCATTGGCCGCCGGCTGCACGGTTGTGATCAAGCCATCCGAGTTCACGCCCTATTCGGCGCTGGCGCTGGGCGTGCTTGCCGAACGCGCCGGCATCCCCGCCGGCGTCATCAACATCGTCACCGGCATGCCCACGGAGATCGGCAACGAGATCATGGCGAACGAGGCCGTTCGCAAGATCTCCTTCACCGGCTCGACGCGGGTCGGCTCGCTGCTAATGCGCGGCGCGGCCGACAGCGTGAAGCGGCTGAGCCTCGAACTCGGCGGCAATGCCCCCTTCATCGTCTTCGACGACGCCGATCTCGATCTCGCCATCGAGGGTGCGCTGGTCTCCAAGTTCCGCAATGGCGGCCAGACCTGCGTCTGCGCCAATCGCATCCTCGTCCAGGCCGGTGTCTACGAAACCTTCGCTGCGAAGCTTTCCGCCCGCGTCAACGCCATGACGGTGGGACCCGGCACACAGCCCGGCGTCGCCATCGGCCCGATGATCAACATGGCGGCGGTCGAAAAGATAAACCGCCATGTCGAGGACGCGCTTGCCAAGGGTGCCGCGATCATCACCGAGAAGCCGGGTTTGCCCGACGGTCCTCAGTATGTCGCGCCGCTGGTGCTGACCGGCGCTACAAAAGAGATGCAGCTTGCCGATGAGGAAACGTTCGGCCCGGTCGCGCCGCTTTTCCGTTTCGAGACGGAAGAGGAAGCGATCGCGCTGGCCAATGGCACGCCTTACGGGCTTGCTTCCTACTTCTACACCGAAAACCTGAGACGCGCCTGGCGCGTCGGCGAGGCGCTGGAGTTCGGCATGGTGGGCTTGAACACCGGCTCGGTCTCGATCGAGGTCGCCCCCTTCGGCGGCGTCAAGCTGTCCGGCCTCGGGCGAGAGGGCGCGCAGGCCGGCATAGAGGAATATCTCGAGATGAAAACGTTCCACATGGGAATAGGCAGTAGGTAATAGGCAGTAGGGAATTGGGAGACACCGCCCTACTGCCTACCTCACCCGATCGAGCGCCTTGTAGTAGAGGCCGACCATCGGCAGGAACCAGGGCTTGCCGGAGTAACCGGGAATGGACGGCCACTCGAGCCCCTTCAGCGGATTGCGGTCCTCGCGGCCGAGCATGGCATCGGCCAGGATCATGCCGAGATGGGTGGAAAGCTGCGCGCCGTGGCCGGAATAGCCCATCGCGAACCAGACACCGTCATGGTAACCGGCGCGTGGGAAGCGGTCCTTGGTCATGTCGACCAGCCCGCCCCAGCAATAGTCGATCTCGACCTTGGCGAGTTGCGGAAAGATCGCGGCAAGGCCTGCCCGCAATATCTCTCCGCTCCTGGCGTCGGAGCGCTGGTCCGATGTCGCCGAAAAGCGTGCGCGGCCGCCGAAGATCAGCCGCCTGTCAGGCGACAGCCGGAAGTAGTTGCCGATGTTCATTGAGGTCACGCATGTCCGGTTGCCCGGCATGGTCGCCGCGATTTCGGCGTCGCTCAAAGGCCGCGTGGCGATGATGAAGCTGCCGACCGAGATGATCCGGCGGCGGAAGTAGCCGAAGTCGGGCGTGGTGTAGGCGCCGGTCGCCACCAACACATTGTCGGCGCTAATCCTGCCACGCGAGGTGGTCAGCGCGTGCCTGCCGCCGGTCTGCTTGCGGTCGGTGACCGCCGCGTTCTCGTGGACGACGGCGCCGTGGCGGGCGGCTGCAGCGGCGAGACCCGCCACATAGCGGCCCATATGCATCATGGCGCTCTTCTTCGACAGCATCGCGCCGTGGAAGGGCGAGCCGATCTCGGATTTGAGATCGGAAGCCGACAACAGCGCCGTGTCCGGATCCACCTCGGCATGGAGGGCTTCGAAGTTGCGGGCGATCGCATCAAAATGCTGCGGCTTGGAGGCGAGCTTCAGCTTGCCGGCGCGGCGGAAGTTGCAGTCGATGCCTTCCTCCGCGACCAGCGCCTCGATGGTGTCGACGGAATCGTCCAGCGCCCGGTAGAGGGCGATGGCGCGGTCCTTGCCGAGCTCCGCCTTGGCGGCGAGATAGCCGTGGGCGAGGCCGTTGTTGAGGTGCCCGCCATTGCGGCCGGATGCGCCCCAGCCCACACGTTCCGCCTCCAGCACGACCACTTTCGCACCTGCCTTCGCCAGCTGGCGCGCGGCGGCGAGACCCGTGAAGCCGCCGCCGATGACGGCGGCATCGTAGTGCCCCTCGACCGGGCCTTGCGCCGCGCCGGAAAAGACCGGGGCCGTGTCGTGCCAGTAGGAGACGAACTTCATTGGCAATCCGCCTATTTCTAAAGACCGACCACGCCTGGAAGGCCCGAAATGTCCGATATTTCGACATAGCCGTAGTACGGGTTGGCCGGTTCGTGGCCGCGATTGACCCAGACCTTGTTCTTGATGCCGAGATCATGTGCCGACATCAGGTCGTAGCGGAAAGAAGACGAGCAGTGAAGAACGTCCTCCGGGCCGCAGCCCAGCCTGTCGAACATGTATTCGAAGGCCTTGAAACGGGGCTTGTAGGCCTGCGCCTGCTCAGCCGTGTAGACGGCATGGAATGGCGCGCCGAGCTTCTCGACATTGGAGATGATCTGCGCGTTCATGGCGTTGGACAGGATGACCAGCGGAATTTCCTTAGCGACCTTCGCCAGGCCGGCCGGAACGTCGGCGTGGGGACCCCAGGTCGGGACACGCTCGTAGACCATCCTGGCGTCGTCGGCGCTGAAGGCGACACCATTGCGCTTGCAGGTGCGCTCGAGCGCATTGTGGACGACGTCGGCATAGGGCTTCCAGTCGCCCATGATCTCGTCAAGTCGATAGGCCGCGAAGTTCTTGATGAACTCCTGCATGCGCGGCTCGTCGAGCTGGCTGCCATAGAGATCGCGCGCAGCTTCCGCCATCTGAAAAAAGGTCAACGTGCCGTAGCAGTCGAAGGTGATGTATTTGGGCCTGAAAGAAGCCATGTCCGTCGATCTCCGGTGGAAAGCACATCCGCGTGGGATGTTTTTCATCATAGGACGGCAGGCAGCGACCCACCTGACCGAAATCGCCTTCCTGAAAGCAGAAAGTTCCGTATCCGCCATCCGGTTTGGCACGCTGTAGCATTCGATGTGCCGATCGCGGCGCCGCTATCGGCGTGAAACGCATCCGCCGCGGACGATGCCAGCACAAGATGCGGCGCACCGCTTGCGCTACGGCGAAAGATACCGCCGAAGCCAATGCCTTCAGATGATCTGCGGCGCGCCGATGGCCGAGACTTGGGCACTAGACGGAAGGATGCCTCATGCAGCAGGGCGAGATCGAATTCCAGGCCTTCGGGCCGGACCATATCGAGGGCGCGGTGGCGCTGTCTCGCCAGGAGAATTGGCCACATCGCCCGCAGGACTGGCAGATGGCGCTGCAGCTCTCGAACGGTGCGGTCGCGCTCGACGACCAGGGCCGCGTCACCGGGACCATCCTGGTCACGCCCTACGGCGCGGATTGCGCCATGATCAACATGGTGATCGTCGACAGGAACGTGCGGGGCAAAGGGCTTGGGCGCCGGCTGATGGATCAGGCGTTCGCCTTGGCCGGAAACCGTCCGCTGCGGCTCGTCGCGACGGCGGACGGCATGCCTCTCTATGAAAAGCTCGGCTTCGTGCCGTCCGGAACGATCCGGCAACATCAGGGCAACGTCGCCAAGCTTGGTGCGCCCGACGGGGTGGACGCCGCGGGCACCGCCGATCTCCTGGAAATCAAGGCGCTGGACCGCGACGCCTATGGCGCCGACCGCGAAGCCCTGATCGATGCGCTGGCGGAGCGCGGCCAGTTCGCGGTCATCCGCCGCAACGGCGCCATCGAGGCCTATGCCGCGATCCGCCCGTTCGGGCGCGGCGAGGTGATCGGTCCGGTCATCGCGGGAAGCGCCAACGAGGCGAAGGCTCTGATCGGCTTCTTTGCCGCGCCGCGTCCCGGCGCCTTCCTGCGCGTCGATACCGGCAGCGGGAGCGGCATCGCCGGCTGGCTCGAGGACATCGGCCTCGCCCATGTCGGCGGCGGCGTGGCCATGGACCGTCCACCCAAGACGAGCATGGAACAGGCCAGACCGAAAGTTTACGCCCTCGCCAACCAGGCGCTGGGCTAGTCCGGAGGACAACAATGCTTGCCAATTCCCTGATAGAACTCGATCGCGCCCATCTCATCCACCCGGTCTCTTCATACCGCGGCCACGAGGCGCTCGGCGTGCGCGTCTTGAAATCGGCGAAGGGCGCGACCGTGACCGATGCGTCCGGCCGGCAACTCGTCGATGGTTTCGCCGGGCTATGGTGCGTCAACGCCGGCTACGGCCATGACAGCATCGTCGAGGCGGCGGCCAGGCAGATGCGCGAACTTCCCTATGCCACTGCCTATTTCGACCTCGGCTCGGAGCCGGCCATCCGGCTCGCCTCGGAACTGGCCGAGCGGGCGCCCGGGGATCTCAATCACGTCTATTTTACGCTCGGCGGGTCGGACGCGGTCGACAGCACAATCCGTTTCGTCCGCTACTACTGGAATGCCAGGGGCGAGCCGCAACGCGACCAATTCATTTCCATCGAGCAGGGCTATCACGGGTCGTCGGTGGTCGGCGCGGGCCTGACCGCCCTGCCCGCCTTTCACGCCGGTTTTGGCATTCCCTTCGAATGGCAGCACAAGATCCCCTCGCCCTATCCCTATCGCAACCCGGTCGGCGAGGACGGCAACGCAATCATCGCCGCATCGCTCGCCGCGCTGAAGGCCAAGATCGAGGCGATCGGGCCGGAGCGGGTCGCTGCCTTCTATGCCGAGCCGATCCAGGGCTCCGGCGGCGTCATTGTTCCGCCGAAGGGCTGGATCAAGGCGATGCGCGAGCTCTGCCGGGAGTACGGCATCCTGTTCATCGCCGACGAAGTGATTACCGGCTTCGGCCGCACGGGACCCTTGTTCGCCTGCACGGACGAGGACATCGTTCCCGATTTCATGACGACCGCGAAGGGGCTGACCTCGGGCTATGTTCCCATGGGCGCCGTGTTCATGGCCGATCATGTCTACGACGTCATCGCCGATGGCGCGGGCGCTTCGGCGGTCGGCCATGGCTACACCTATTCCGCCCATCCCGTCAGCGCCGCCGTCGCGCTCGAAGTGTTGAGGCTCTACGAAGACGGTCTGCTGGAGAACGGCATCAAGGCCGGCGCCCGCCTGATGGCGGGCTTGGAGGGCCTGAGGGACCACCCGCTGGTCGGCGACGTGCGCGGCCGCGGCATGCTTGCCGCGATCGAACTGGTGGTCGACAAACGGAAGAAAACACCGCTTCCAGCGTCAGCCATGCCGGCGCGGCGTGTCTTCGACAGGGCGTGGGACAACGGTCTGATCATCCGTGCCTTTGCGCATGGGGTTATCGGCTATGCACCGCCGCTCTGTTGCACCGACAGCGACATCGACGCGATCATCGAGCGCACGCGGCGGACGCTCGACCAGACACTGGACGATCCCGATGTCCGCCAGGCTCTGGCATGACACCAGACGAATACCCTGTGTTTCGAAATAGCGCCGGGGCAGACGATTTCGCAATTTTGTGCCGCGCCCTCGTGCCTTTTCGGCGAATCCAGCGCGGGGGAAGTGCCAGACTGCATATAAGACAAGGCCAGAAAGCCCAAGTTTCCGGGTTTTTGAAAAAGGCCAGCGCCCCGGACAGCACGAAATTTTGTTCTGTTCAGTACGGTGTAATTCGGCCCTGCGCAGAGGAGAGCTAAATTTTGGCCAGGGGCTTTAGCGAATTCAAATACATGACCTTTGATGTCGTCGGCACGCTGATCGACTTCGAAGGCGGCATCACGGCTTGCCTGGCGGGAATCGCCGCCGAGGCCGGCGTTTCGCTCGATGGCGAGGAGGCGCTGGCCCTTTACCGGCAAGCTCGATACATGCCCGATGCAGGCCTGTTCCCCGACGATCTCGTACGTGTCTACACAGTCATCGCGCCGCGGCTCGGCCTGCCGGTCGAAGAGAAATACGGCGTGCGCCTGCGGCATTCGGCCAGCCTCTGGAAAGGCTTTCCTGACAGCGCCGCGGCATTGGCCGAGCTTGCGAAATCGCACAGGCTGATCGCCATGACCAATGCCCGGAGCTGGGCGCTTGATCATTTCGAGAAGCAACTCGGATCGCCCTTCTTCGCCACCTTCACGGCCGACGATACCGGAACGGAAAAACCGGACCCGGCCTTTTTCCAGAAGGTCTTCGATTTCGTGGCCTCAAGGGGCGACAGCAAGGATGACATCCTGCACGTCGCGCAAAGCCAGTATCACGATATCGGCATATCCCGGGCGCTTGGCCTGACCAACTGCTGGATCGAGCGCCGGCATGCCCAGCAGGGCTATGGCGGCACGATCGAGCCGGAGCGCTTCACCGTGCCGGACTACCACTTCACCTCAATGGCCGCGTTGGCGTCGGCCGTGCGGGAAAGCCTGAAGGAACGAACCTGAGCCCAAGCCCGGAAAGCCGCGTCAAGACGAGCAACCCGGAAAACCAACAGAAAGGGGAATGATATGACCGACAAGATCACGAACTGGACCAGCGCAGACAATGCCATGGTCGAAAATGCCATTCGGCGGGGCGCGAGCCGCCGCGAACTCCTCAAGATGCTGCTGGCCGGCGGCGCCGCGGTTGCCGCGGGCAGCATGGTGCTTGGCCGCGCCACCAATGCCGTCGCCGCCACGCCGGTTTCCGGCGGAACCTTCAAGGCGGCAGGCTGGTCGTCCTCGACCGCCGACACGCTCGATCCGGCAAAGGCGTCGCTGTCGACCGACTATGTCCGCTGCTGCTCGCTCTACAACCGCCTGACGTTCCTCGACAAGGACGGCGTCACGCAGATGGAGCTGGCTGAAAGCTTCGACAGCAAGGACGCCAAGACCTGGACGGTGAAGCTGCGCAAGGGCGTCACCTTCCACGACGGCAAGGCCTTCACCGCCGACGACGTCGTCTTCTCGATGAAGCGCCATCTCGATCCGGCGGTCGGTTCCAAGGTCGCCAAGATCGCCGCGCAGATGACCGGCTTCAAGGCGGTCGACAAATCGACCGTCGAAATCACGCTTGCCGATCCGAATGCGGACCTGCCGACCATCCTTGCGCTGCACCACTTCATGATCGTGGCCGACGGCACCACCGACTTCTCCAAGGGCAACGGCACCGGCGCCTTCGTGCTGCAGACGTTCGAACCGGGCGTGCGGTCGGTCGTCACCAAGAACAAGAACTACTGGAAATCAGGCAAGCCCTACCTCGACTCCTTCGAATTCATCGCCATCAGCGACGACAGCGCCCGCGTCAACGCCCTGCTTTCCGGTGACATCAACTTCGCCGCCTCGATCAATCCGCGCGCGATGAAGCTCATTGGCGGCCAGCAGGGCTTCGAATTGTCGAAGACGACCTCGGGCAACTACACCGACCTCAACATTCGGCTCGACATGGATCCGGGCAACAAGGCCGACTTCGTGACCGGCATGAAATATCTCGTCAACCGCGAGCAGATCGTCAAATCGGCATTGCGCGGCCTTGGCGAAGTCGGCAACGACCAGCCCGTCTCGCCGGCGAACATCTTCCACAATGCCGACCTAAAGCCGAAGGCCTTCGACCCGGACAAGGCGAAGTTCCACTTCCAGAAGTCGGGCCTGCTCGGCCAGTCCATCCCGGTGATCGCCTCCGACGCCGCGACCTCGTCGATCGACATGGCGGTGATCATCCAGGCCGCCGGTGCCGATATCGGCATGAAGCTCGATGTCCAGCGCGTACCGTCCGACGGCTATTGGGACAATTACTGGCTCAAGGCCCCGATCCATTTCGGCAACATCAATCCACGCCCGACGCCGGACATCCTGTTCTCGCTCCTCTACGCCTCCAACGCGCCCTGGAACGAAAGCCAGTACAAGTCGGAGAAGTTCGACAAGCTGATGATCGAGGCGCGCGGCTCGCTCGACCAGGCCAAGCGCAAGGAGATCTACGGCCAGATGCAGACCATGGTCTCCGAGGAGGCCGGCACCATCATCCCGGCCTACATTTCCAACGTGGATGCCCTCTCCAGCAAGGTGAAGGGTTTGGAGGCGAACCCGCTCGGTGGCATGATGGGCTACGCAATGGCGGAATATCTCTGGCTCGAAGCTTGAGAGGCGCCTGCCAGGGACCGGACAGCCGGTCCCTGGCACCTATTGCGCAACATGGCTTGGCCGACCGCAACCCGCAGGAGCGCTTCCATGACGTCTGGGGTTCTAAACCTCGTGCTGAAGCGGCTGGCGATCGCGGTCGTCACGCTTCTGATCGTCCTGTTCGCCGTGTTTTTCGCCACCAGCATGCTGCCCGGCGACACCGCGTCGATCCTGCTCGGCCAGGCGGCTACACCCGAAGCCGTCGCCGGCCTGCGCGAGGCCATGCATCTCAACGATCCGGCAATCCTGCGCTTCCTGCGCTGGCTTCTCGGCCTGCTCCACGGCGATCTCGGCACTTCCTATGCCAATCAGATGCCGGTCGCGGCGCTGATCGGCGGGCGCTTCGTGAACACCATGGAGCTCGCCGGCATAACCACGCTGCTCTCGGTCCCCCTGGCGCTGACGCTCGGCATCACCGCCGCCATGTTGCGCGGTTCCCTCTACGACCGCACCGTCACCATTCTTGCGATCGGCGTCATCTCGGTGCCGGAATTCATGGTCGCGACGCTGGCGGTCCTGCTTTTCGCCGTCTATCTCAAATGGCTGCCGGCGCTGTCCTCGGTCAACGAGGCGCATACGCTGACCGACCTCGTGCGCATCTATGCAATGCCGGTGATCACGCTCACCTTCGTCATCTCCGCCCAGATGATCCGCATGACCCGCGCTGCGGTGATCGAAACGCTCTCCACGCCCTATGTCGAGATGGCGCTTCTCAAAGGCGCCTCACGCGGCCGCATGGTGCTCAAGCACGCACTTCCCAACGCGCTCGGGCCAATCGTCAACGCGGTTGCGCTGTCGCTGTCCTATCTGGTCGGCGGCGTCATCATCGTGGAGACGATCTTCAACTATCCCGGCATCGCCAAGTTGATGGTCGATGCGGTCGCGACCCGCGACCTGCCGCTGATCCAGAGCTGCGCGATGATCTTCTGCCTCGGCTATCTCTTGCTCATCACCGTCGCCGACATCATCGCCATCATGTCCAACCCGAGGCTCAGGTGACGATGGCGCGCGTGGCAGCTTCCCGACGGTCCTTGCTGGGTCACAGCTACAATCTCGTGGGCGTCGTGGCCGCGCTGGTCATCCTGGCGTGGACGCTGATCGCCATCTTCGCGCCTTACATCATTCCCCATTCGATCGGCGATATCGTCGACGACGATTATTTCGGCCCGATGCGTCAGGGACTGTGGCTCGGCTCGGACTATCTGGGGCGCGACATGCTCTCGCGGGTGCTGATGGGGGCGCGCTACACCGTCGGCATATCGCTCGCTGCCGTCGTCATCGCCTGCTTCTCGGGCGTTGTGCTGGGGATGATCGCGGCCGTCACCGGCGGCTGGCTCGACAGCTGCCTCAGCCGCTTCCTCGACGCCATGAACTCCATCCCCAGCAAGCTGTTCGGCCTTGTGGTCGTCGCCGCGGTCGGCTCGTCGATCCCGGCGCTGATCCTGACGCTCGCCGTCATCTACATACCGGGCGCCTACCGTTTCGCGCGGGCGCTCGCCGTCAACATCAACAGCATGGACTTCATGACCGTCGCTCGCGTCCGCGGCGAAAGCACTGCCTATCTCATCGGGTCAGAGATCCTGCCCAACATCATGCGCCCGGTACTGGCCGACTTCGGCCTGCGCTTCGTCTTCATCGTGCTCTTGCTCTCCGGCCTGTCCTTCCTTGGGCTCGGCCTGCAGCCGCCACTCGCCGACTGGGGCGCGCTGGTGCGCGAGAACATTGGCGGCCTGCCCTTCGCGGCGCCCGCCGTCATCATTCCGTCGCTGGCGATCGCCAGCCTCACCATCAGCGTCAACCTGCTGATCGACAACCTGCCGCAGAAGATCAGGGACAGGGACGCATGACCAATCTCGTCGAGGTCAGGAACCTGAGGATCGAGGCGACGACCGACGCCGGTCGTGTCGTCGAAATCATCAAGGGCGTCAGCCTCGACATCGCCGACGGCGAGATCGTAGCCCTGATCGGCGAGAGCGGCTCCGGCAAGACGACGATCGCGCTCTCCCTGATGGGCTATGCGCGGCCTGGCTGCCGGATCACCGGCGGCGAGATTAATGTCAACGGCAAGAACATGGCCGCATTGTCCGAAAAGCAACGCGCCAAATTGCGCGGCACCGACATTGCCTATGTCCCGCAAAGTGCCGCCGCCTCGTTCAACCCGTCGTCCACCATCATGGAGCAGGTGATCGAGGTCACCCGCATCCACGGTCTGATGCCAACCGAGCAGGCGCGAAAGCGCGCGGTCGAGCTGTTCAGGGCCTTGTCGCTACCGGACCCGGAAGAGATCGGCGCGCGTTATCCGCACCAGGTGTCAGGCGGGCAATTGCAGCGGCTGTCGGCGGCGATGGCGCTGATCGGCGATCCCAAGCTGATGATCTTCGACGAGCCGACCACGGCACTCGACGTGACGACGCAGATCGACGTGCTGAAGGCATTCAAGTCGGTCATGCGGGCCGGCGGGATAGCGGGTGTCTACGTTTCCCACGATCTCGCGGTCGTTGCCCAGATCGCCGATCGCATCGTGGTGCTGAAAGGCGGCGAAGTGCAGGAGACCGGCACCACGGCTCAGATTCTTTCGGCTGCCCAGCACCCCTATACGCGCGAACTGCTGGCCGCCTTCGAGCCGAAACCGCGGCAAGCGCATGAGGACGCGGAGGCCGGCACGAAGCCGTTGCTGCGCATCGACAATGTGACGGCCGGCTATGGCTCGGTGCGGGCCGACGGACTGCCGCTTATCCGCGCCGTCGATTCCGTCAGCCTGGTCGTCGAGAAGGGACGCAATCTCGGCGTCATCGGCGAATCTGGCTGCGGAAAATCGACGCTGGCGCGCGTCATCGCCGGCATCCATCCGGCGGCGGCCGGCGACATCGTCTTCGACGGCAGGGAGTTGGAGCGCAGCGCAGGGAAACGCAGCCAGGACCAGCTGCGCGAGATGCAGATCGTGTTCCAATATGCCGATACCGCGCTCAATCCGGCCAAGCCGGTGGAGGACATCATTGCCCGGCCGCTGGCCTTCTATCACGGGCTCGACAGGCAGGCGCGCTCGAAGCGCGTCGACGAACTGCTCGACATGGTTCGCCTGCCCAGGACGCTGCGCTACCGTCGCCCGTCCGAGCTTTCGGGCGGACAGAAGCAACGCGTGAACTTCGCGCGCGCGCTGGCGGCCGATCCCAAACTGATCATCTGCGACGAAATCACCTCGGCGCTCGACACGGTGGTGGCGGCCGCCGTGATCGAACTGCTCAAGGAGCTGCAGCGCGAGCTGGGCCTTTCCTACATTTTCATCAGCCACGACCTCTCCGTCGTCGAAGCGATCTGCGACGAAATCATGGTCATGTATAATGGGCAGCGGGTGGAGCAGATCACGCCCGACAGGCTGCAGGCGCCGACCCACCCCTATTCGAAGCTTCTGTTCTCTTCCGTGCCGAAGCTCGATCCGACATGGCTCGATGGCCTCGTCCGCGACCCCGAGCTCGTCAGCAAGTACGGCCACCGCTGATTACACCGCTGGCTACCTCGGAAACAGGCTGGGCAGCGGCATGTGCGCCTTGACGATGGGCGACTTCAGCACGACGAAGCTGAAATACTTGTCGATGCCGATATCCATGTCGGTCAGCCGTTCCATGATCGTCTGGTACTCGGCTATGCCGGCGGTCACGAATTTCATCAAATAGTCGTAGCCACCCGAGACCAGGTGGCATTCGATGACCTGGTCGATCTTCTCGACGACGGCGAGAAAGCGGGCGAAGTCGACTTGGCGATGGTTCTTCAAGGTGATTTCGGTGAACACGGTCAGCGTCTGTCCGAGCTTGCCGATATTGATCTGCGCGGAATAGCCCTCGATGTAGCCCTCCGATTGCAGTCTCTTGACCCGCATCAGGCACGGGCTTGGCGACAGGTGCACCAGATCAGCCAGTTCCACATTGGTGATGCGGCCGTTCTTCTGCAACTCGTACAGAATCTTGATATCGATCCGATCCAGTTTCACGGTCGTCTCCGCAGAACACGCTGCAGCACAAAATGCTGCCTTGCTCATAGACATTGACACTACCACAGCCTGTTGGCCTGTCCATCCAAGCGGACAGCGCTTTGAAACGCAGTGGCTCCCGATTTTGAACGGGCTGCCGGAATAAAATTCTGCTTCGGCCGCAACTGCGGCAGCGGCTGCCTGCGCAACGCGTTAAATTGGCGCTTCAAGGCAGAGAGACCATGCGCGCACCCCTACAGAAAATCGAGACATCCGGCGAACTGCCACAGACCGCGGACGCAGTGGTGATTGGCGGCGGCATCGTCGGGATCTTCGCGGCCTACTACCTGGCACGACGCGGCCTGAAGGTCGCGCTTGTCGAAAAAGGACGTGTCGGCGCCGAGCAGTCCTCGAGGAACTGGGGGTGGTGCCGCCAGCAGAACCGCGACGCGCGCGAGTTGCCGATGGCAACGAAGAGCATCGACCTGTGGGGCAGCTTTGCAGCAGAGACTGGCGAAGACACCGGCTTTCGCCGCTGCGGCCTGCTCTATCTCAGCAATGACGAGGCGGAACTGGCCGGCTGGGTGCGCTGGCGTGACTTCGCCAAAACGGCCGGCGTCACCACGCATATGCTCGACGGCGCCGAGGCCAGCGAGCGGGGCCGCGCCACGGGGCGGACCTGGAAGGGCGGCGTCTTCTCGCCGACCGACGGCACCGCCGATCCTTCGCGGGCAGCACCCGCGGTCGCCCGCGCCATCCTCAAGCTCGGCGGCTCCGTGCACCAGCATTGCGCCGCGCGCGGTATCGAGACCGAAGGCGGGCGCCTGAGCGGTGTGGTCACCGAAAGCGGAACGATCCGGACCAAGGTGGCGGTGCTGGCCGGCGGCGCCTGGGCCTCCTCCTTTTGCCGGCAGTTCGGTTTCCGTTTTCCGCAGGCGTCGATCCGCTCCTCCATTCTGTCCGTCTCGCCAGGCGCGGAAGGTCTGCCGGATGCGCTGCACACGAAAGGGATCTCGGTCACGCGTCGCGGCGACGGCGGCTACACGCTCGCCATAAGTGGACGCGGGCGCGTGGACGTGACGCCGCAGCAGTTGCGCTTCTCCTCGCAGTTCCTGCCGATGTTCCTGAAGCGGTGGCGCAGCCTCGCGCCGGGCGGCCTGCAGGGCATGCGCTCGGGCCACGAAACGCTGCGACACTGGCGGCTCGACCAGCCGACACCGATGGAGCGGATGCGCATCCTCGATCCGGTTCCGGACCAGGCAACCATCCGGCTGACCCACGCCCGGGCGCTCGAGCTGCTGCCGGCACTGGGCCAGACCAGGATCAGCGCGGCCTGGGCCGGCTACATCGACAGCACGCCGGACGGCGTGCCTGCCATCGGCGAGATCAATACCGTTCCTGGTTTCTTCCTGGCTGCCGGGTTTTCGGGGCATGGCTTCGGCATCGGACCCGGCGCCGGGCATCTCATCGCCGATCTGATGACCGGGTCGCAACCAATCGTCGATCCGCAATCCTATGATCCCAGGCGCTTCGACGCTTCAGCCTGGGGGAAGGTCGCCGATTTCTAAGGCGCGATACATTTCGACATCTAGATATGGTCTCCGGAACGCCATCAACCTTGCCGGAGAAAAGCACTGATAGGCGCCGGGCGGACAGGGGCCTGCCCACGGAACCGGCCGACAGCGCCGGAGGTGCAGCCGGTCTGTGCCGCCACAAGTTCGACGGCAGCCAATAGGCAATAACGCCCTTGGCAGCGGCCCATTCCGGTGCGCGACAGCGCTTTCACCCTGTTGGCTTCGCCGCCGCCGACATCCACACCCTGCCGTACGGCTCCGGCGGTCACGTTCTCGCAGCGGCAGACGACCGCATCGTCTGGGAGTGCCCGCACCATCGCGGCCGGCCAGGGAAAGGTGCAAGCCAGACCGCGGGCAAAGCGTTCGAGCCGAGCGAGCTTGCGCAGATCGGCACTCAGGGAAGACGTCGGCAATCCGAGATCGGCAAGGCACGCCGCCGCGGCAAGACGCCCCGCGATCTCCGCGCCATCCGCTCCCAGAAGGCGAACTCCATCGCCCGCAAGATAGACCCCGTTGCCGGCGCGACCCATCCGGTCGGTCCTTGGCAGCCATTGCCGCCACTGCTCATCGTAGGTGAAGGCGCATCCCGCCAGGTCGGCCAGATGTGTCTCCGCCCGCAGGTGCCAGCCCATGCCGATCGTGTCGCATGGGGTGAGGCGCTGCCTTCCGCCGGCGTCGCGCCAACACATCGCCGTGACACCCTTCCCGTCGGCCTCGATCCGCTCAAGCGTCACGCCCGCATGGTAGCGGCCGCCGAGCCTCGCCCGCAGGACCAGGCCGCGCAGCGCGACCAACGGCCGGGCGGCAAGGTCCCAGAGCCCCCGCATTTGCCGGCGCCAGGAAGAGGTATCCAGCACCGCCGCCACATCCGCTCCAGCCTTGACGAGTTGGGCGCCGACCAGCGTCAGCAAAGGCCCCGATCCGATCAGGACGATCCGCTGCCCCAGCGCCACGCCCTGCGCCTTCAGCGCGATCTGCGCCGCGCCAAGGCTGTAGACGCCGGCGTTCTGCCAGCCCGGGACCGGAGCGACACGGTCGGATGCGCCTGTGGCGAGGATCAGGCGGTCATAGCCGACTGACTGCACGCCACCCTCCCCCAGCACATGCAGCCGACCTTCATGCACGGCAATGACCGAGCTTCCGGCGCAATGGGTGAGCCGCGCCTCTTTGGCCAGCCGATCGAAGAGCGCATGCAGTGCGCCCGCTTTCGCCGCCTCCGAGCCGTAGAGCTGCTTCGCGGTGCGGGTGAACCCTGCAGGCGGGCGGCGATAGATCTGCCCGCCTGCTTGATGGCCTTCGTCGATCACCACCGGGTGAAGCCCGGCCTCGACCAGCATGGCCGCAGCCTTTATGCCGGCTGGGCCAGCGCCGACGATCACGATCCGCGGCAAGGTCTCGCTCACGGCCAGCTCTCCGGCTCCATTGTGCGCAACCGCATGCCATCGGTGATCGGGACCGAGCACGCACGGATGCGCGGTCCCTCGTCCTGCCATATCCAGCAATCCTGGCAGGCTCCCATCAGGCAGAACCCGGCGCGCGACTCCGCTCCGAACTCGGATTTTCGCAGCGCGTGCCCTGAAGCCAGCATGGCGGTCAGCACGGTATCGCCCGCCAATGCACTGCACATCTGCCCGTCGAGAGAGAAATGCAGCTGCGCCCGGTCGAACTCGGCCAGCCGGACGATGCGGCCGGCTGTGATCATTCCGCCGCCTCTCGCACCAGGCCAGGGCGAGGCAGTTCGGGAAAGCGTTCGCAGACCGCATCGAAGGCCGCCTGAACGCCCTCCGGCCCCGAGCGCCCCTTCATGCGGCGGAAGATCTCCGTCTTGGTGAAGAACCGCCAGTGGATCGGCAAGTCCCCCAGTATGGCAGTGAGCCGGTCATAGGCGGCCGGCGTCCACTGCGCTTCGTAGCCGTCGCGCTCCGGACCGAAATGGAAATGGCCGGCGGCCGCCTCCTGTCGCGCACGCAGTTGCCCCGTTGCCTGCTCGTCGATCTCGCCGCCGCGGATGACGACGCCATAGTCGCGTTCGGCCGCAGCCGGCGAGACATAGCCGCGCCGCACATCCTGCGCGACCCGCCAGGGTTCGCGTTGATGCGGATCGCCGCGCCCGCCGCCTCCGGCGGACCGGATCTCGAGCACGTCGCCGGGCTGCAGCACAGTGGTGTCGATGTTGCCCAGCCGCCGCTCGTGCTCGGTCGCCGGATTGACGATCATGTCCGACAGGCCTGCCGCCTTGCCGCCCAGCACGCCCCAGGGACGGAAGAAGCTGCGGTCGCGGTTGCGGGCCGTGATCCTGGAGTCGGGGGCAAAGACGCGGAAGGCCATTTCGGTCGCCAAGCCGCCGCGCCAACGGCCCGCCCCGCCGCTGTCCCTGGCGAGCCCGTATTTCAGGAATTCGACTGGGGTCTCGGTCTCGGTGATCTCGATCGGCGTGTTCTTGAGGTAGGCGGCATCCGCGCCAGACCCGTTGGTCCCGTCGCGATGCGGCATCGCGCCGCCGCCGCCGACCACGGGATTCACCGCCGTGATGACGGTCCGGTAGGTCCGCTCGTCCGTGGTCATGACATTGACGATGCAGTTGTTGCCGGCCGGAGCTGATGGCAGGCGCTCCGGCACCGCTTGCGAGAAGGCGCCAAAGATGACCGACCGTAGCCGGGCGCAGGTGAGCGAGCGCATGCCCACGGCGGCGGGGTGTACCGGGTTCAGCACGGACCCCGTGGGTGCGATGCAGGTAAACGGCCGGGTCAGACCGGTGTTGAGCAGGATTTTCGGGTTGAGGGTGTAGAGCACGTAGTAGACGCCAACCAGCAGCATGGTGTGTCGCGGGTCGCCGCCGGAAGGCACGTTGAGCGAGGAGCCGAGCTGCGGATCGGAGCCGGTGAAGTCGAGCACCGCCTCGTCGCCCTTGATCGTCAGCGTCAGCTTCAGCCGGCACGGATTGGCCTCGACTGAATCCTCGTCGGCATAGTCGCAGAATTCCCATGTGCCGTCGGGCATGGAGTGCAGCACGTCGCGTGCCTGCGCTTCCGCCTGGTCGAGAAGCGCGGCAACGCCTTCGATGAAGCCGGCCTTGCCGAACTTCCTCACCATTGCCTGGATCTTGCGCTCGCCGGTGTTGAGCGCGCCGACCAATGCCTTGATGTCACCGATATTGAGGTCGGGCTTGCGCACATTCGTGCTCATGATCCGCAGGATCATCTCGTCGAAGACGCCCTCTCTCACCAGCTTCATTGGAGGAAAGCGGATGCCTTCCTGGTGGATTTCGGTCAGCGCCCGGCTGAGCGAAGCCGGCACGGCGCCACCCATGTCGGTGTTGTGGATGTGCCCTCCGGTCCAGGCGACGATCTCGCCGTCGACGAAGACCGGCTTCCACAGATGCGTGTCCGGCGCGTGGGTGGCGACATAGCCGGAATAGGGATCGTTGGTGAAGGCAACATCCCCCGGCCGATAGTCGTCCACCATTGCAATCGCGCGGCGATACGAAAGCCCGGGATACCAGGTGGCGCCGAGTTCCATCGGCACGGCGAAGGTGGCGCCTGAACGGTCCATCAGCATCACGGTAAAGTCCTGCGTCTCCTTGACGAAGGCGGAATGCGCGGTGCGGTGCAGCGTGTGGGCCATGTTCTCGGCGGCCGCGCGGGCATGGTTTGCCAGAACCTGAAGGTTTGTCCGGTCAAACATGGCGTCACTCCGCGAAGGTCAGCAAAAGGTTGAGATGGCGGTCGACCCGTGCCTGCGCTCCGGCGGGAATGGCGAAGGTGGTGTCTTCCTGAACGACCACGGCAGGCCCGTGGAAGGTGCTGCCCGGCACGAGGGCTTGCCGGTCGTGGAGGTCGACGGTCTCGACGCTCGCGCCGGTGTAGACCGGGAGCCGGCGCGCCGGAATGGCCGGAGCATCGATCTCGTCGATCTCCGGGAAGAAGAGTTTCGGCCCTGCGCCGATGGCCGATAGCCGGACATTCACAAGTTCGATCTCGCCTTCCGGATCGTGGAAATCGTAGAGCCGCTCATGGGTGAGATGGAAGGCCTGCGCGATGGCCGCAACATTGCCGTCCACCAGCCATTCCGGCAGAAGGACGACCTCGATTTCATAGCTCTGCCCGACATAGCGCATGTCGCAGGTAAGACTGAGCTCCGCCGCCGCATCGTGCCCCTGCGCCGTAAGCCAGTCGCGGCCCTCACGCGCCAGCGCCTCGAAGGCCTCGCGAATTCCGGCAAGCGACACGCCCGACAGCGGGCTGAAGATGGTACGAATGAAGTCGCCGCGCAGATCCGCCACCAGCCCGCCCAGCGCCGAAACCACGCCGGGCCGGCGCGGCGCCATGACACGCTTGATGCCGAGTTCGCGGGCAAGGAAGGCACCGAGCATCGGCCCGCCGCCGCCGAAAGGCATCAGCGTGAAATCGCGCAAGTCGACGCCGGCGCGCGAGGCCAGCTTCTCGACCTCGACGAACATTTCCGACACCGCGATGTCGAGGATCGCCTGGGCGGTCTGCTCGACCGGGCGGTTGAGCCGGGTGGCGAGCTCGCCGACGGCGCGATGCGCCAGGCCGGTATCGATCCGCAACTGGCCATAGGCCATCTCGCTGTGGCCGAGCCATCCGCACACCACCATGGCGTCCGTCACCGTCGGCCTCTCGCCGCCACGGCCGTAGCATGCCGGCCCTGGCGTAGAACCGGCCGACTCCGGTCCGACCCGCAGCACACCTTGCGCATCGACGCTGGCGATCGAGCCGCCGCCGACACCGATCGAGCTTACCGACACGGAGGGGATATGGAGCGGAAATTCGCCGATCAGTTCGCCGGTGCCGAACTGCGCCTCGCCATCGATAATGAGCGCGAAATCGGCCGAGGTCCCGCCAATGTCGAGGGTCAGGATCCTGTCTTCGCCTGCCTGACGCGCCAGCCACGAGGCGCCGATGACGCCGGAAGCCGTTCCCGACAAAAGCATGCTCACGCAGGCGCGCTTGCCTTCGGCGGCGTTCATCAGCCCACCGTTCGACTTCGTCAGCATGGGGCGGGCCGGCACGCCGTGGTCCTTCAGCCGCTGTTCCAACGCCGTCAGATAGCCGCAGACACGCGGATGGACATAGCCGTTGAGGATAGCGGTCGAGCTGCGCTCATATTCGCGGATGACCGGCCAGACCTCGGCGGAGGAGAAGACGAACAGGTCGGGCGCAAGACGCCCGATCGTCGCCTTCACCGAAGCTTCCTGAGCGGCATTGCGCCAGGAATGCAGGAAGGACACGATGATGCCTTGCGCCCCGTTGGCTTTCGCCACTGCCACCGCCCTTTCCACCGCCGCCATATCCGGCGCCCGGGATTCGCTGCCATCGGCACGCATGCGGGCCGGAATGCCGAAAACCATGTCGCGCGAGATCAGCGGGTCCGGCCGCGAGCAGAACAGCGAATACATGTCCGGCATGCGCAGCCGCGCCAGTTCGATGACGTCCTCGAAGCCGGCATTGGTGAACAGCGCCAGCGGCGCGCCCTTGCGCTGGATGATGGTGTTGATGCCGATGGTCGTGCCGTGCACGAAGCGCGTCATGCGTTTGGGATCAAAGCCTTCGCGTTCGGCCAAAAGGGCGAGACCCGTCATCAGCTCGGCGCCCGGATCTTCGGGCGTCGTCAGCACTTTCAGCGAGGCGACACGACCAGAATTTGCTTCCAGCGCACAGAAATCGATGAATGTGCCGCCGATATCGACGCCGACCTTCCAGTCGGCTTCGTTGCACGCCTCGTCCATCGCGATGGCACCATCCATGATGCGTCCCTTCCTGTCTGCCAACCAAAGCTGACACGACAGGATGGCCAGGGTCCAAGACGGATGACGAGGAACAATATAAGTCTTGCTTATGCCCTTGCTCTGTCACCGCCGAGCACAGCGGAGCAGGCCGTACGGATCTGGTCGCGCATCATCTCATCGGCCCGCGAGAGGGCCCGTGTGCGCGAGGTCAACAGCGCGATTGGAAATTCCGGCCCCGCTGCGAGCGGCCTGACGGCGAGCCCGGCAAACTGGTGCCATGGCAGCAACGCGTCGACGAGCGCGATACCCAGACCGGCCTGGACGAAGCCGACGGCCGAGATGGAGACATCGATCTCGAGCGACGGCGAAAGCGCCACACGCTGCGCGCGGGCAGCGTGGGCCAGTTCGTCGGCGGGGCGGGTGTTTGCGCGATAGGATATCAACTCTTCGCCGGCGAGATCGGCGAGCGTCAACTCGGTCTTCCCGGCCAACGCATGCCCGGCGGGCAGCAGGCATGAGAAACCGACGCTGCCGATCACTTCTGCCTCGATGTCGGGTGGCAGGCGGTCGTCCAAGGCCACGCCGAGGCTGGCATCGCCCGCGCGCAGCATGTCGACGATCGCGGCGATCGGCGCCATGTGGGAGCGCAGCAAAATGTCGGGATGCTGCGCCCGGAAGCTGGTGAAGGCGCGCGGCAAGATGGCCATGGCCGGCGGCGGCGAGGCCGCGACCCGCACCAGCCCCGTTCGGCCCAAACGCAGGTCGGTGGTCTTGCGGCGCAAGCCTTCCAGCCCCGCCGACAGCCGCTCGGCATCGGCGAAAATCTCGAGCGCCTCCGGGGTCGGCCGCAGCCGGCCCTTGACGCGCTCGAACAGCGTGAAGCCGAGTTCGTCCTCAGTGTGGAGCAGGATCTGGCTGAGTGCGGGCTGGGAAATGTTCAGCATCCGCGCCGCGGCAGTCACGGTGCCCGCGCGCATGACGGCGATGAACACTTCGAGCTGACGGGCCCGCATTGCCACTCCATAGGTTCAGCTTATGGCTGTTGTCCAAACCCATCTTTGACGCAATGAAGCGGTGCCGACAAGATGGGCGCATCCAAGGATCAGCCGCTCTGCGCTAGGGAACGACTATGGATGTGATCGTGCTGGGCGGCGGACTGATGGGAACGGCTTCGGCCTATTTCCTCGCCAGTCGCGGCGCACGCGTGACGCTGATCGAGCGCAACCGGGTCGGCACCGGAGCGACAGTCGCCTCCTTCGGCAACATACGGCGCACGGGGCGCCATCTGTCCCAGCTTCCACTGGCCGACCGCTCGCTGCGGCTGTGGGGCGAAGCTGAAAAGATGCTTGGCCGCGATGTGGAATTCCGCGCTACTGGTCATATCCGGCTGATCTTCGATGAAGGAAGCCTTGCCGACATGCGGGCCTATGCCCAAGCCGCGCGGCCGTTGGGGCTAGTGCTGGAAGAACTCGGCCCGCGCGAGATCCGTTCCCGTTTTCCCGGCCTCGGCCCCGACGCGGTCGCCGCGTCGTTCTCTCCGCATGACGGCAGCGGCAATCCGCGGCTGATCGCACCCGCCTTTGCCGAAGCGGCCCGCAAGCTCGGCGCGGAAATCGTCGAGGACGCTGAAATCGACACGATCAGGCACTCGGGTTCCAGTTTCCTTGTCACCACTTCGAAAGGCCCATTCGCCGCCGAGAGTCTGCTCAACACCGCAGGAGCTTGGGGCGCGCACGTCGCCGCGCAATTCGGCGAAGAGGTACCACTCGACGCCCGCGGCCCGCAGATGGGCGTGACCGAGCCGCTGCCGCATCGAATCCTGCCGGTGGTCGGCATCTGGACGCGTGACAAGGACCATGGCGCCTATCTGCGTCAGGTCGAACGCGGCAACATCGTCTTCGGCGGTGCGGCCGAAAGGGTGTCTGTAGACCTCGATCCCGGCCATGCGGCCGCCGATCCCATGCGCCTTCCGTTGCAACTGCGCGCCGTCGCGCGGCTGTTGCCGGCAATCGCGCGGGTCGCGGTGATCCGCACATGGTCCGGCTGCGAGGGCTATATCAGGGACATGCTGCCGGTCATGGGGCGCTCGGCAACGACGCCAGGCCTGTTCCACGCCTTCGGCTTCAGCGGACACGGCTACCAGCTTGGTCCGGGTGTCGGCGACGCCATGGCCGAGCTCATCACGACCGACCACTGCGAAACACCGCTCGACGATTTCAGGATCGATCGCTTCGGCCGTGCGGCCTGAAGGGGCAGCCAACCATATCCGCGCGGCGATGGCTCCTTTGGCCACGAAGGCGGGATAGTCAGTCTTGACGGCGCTTTACGAATCTAAGGATCTCGAGTGGGCTTTGTACTCACACAAAACATGCCTCCCAAACTAAACCAGGCGGGAGGCGGAAGAACGGGCATTTGCGAGCACAGACAATGGTGGGCTGGCGGTTAGCCGCCGCCCATGGCCACGGACATAAAGGCCCGGAAGGCGGCGGCCGCCGGGCCGATCGGTCTGTCACGCGACCATGCCAGGGCGACATCCATATTGGGGATCGGCTCGACAAGCCGGCGCAAAGGAAAGGAGCGGGTGATAAAGGACTCTTTGTGACTAGTCGACCATGGACGCCTACCGCTATTGTCCGGTTCCGGCGAGCCACTCTAAAGCGCCCTCGCGATTAAACAGACCATCCTCTTCGTCAGAAGCTTTCTCCACTGAACGTCCAGACTGAAGTCAAGTCGTGCTTCAATGTGCTCCTCGTTAGGGTTGGAAACGGCCCCTAGGGTCGTCGAGATCAAAGCTATGTTGCACGACGATTGGTCGGGCGAACCATTTGAGCCCGCGAGGCCACGATCTTATTGAATGGCGCGTGCCAGCTGACTAGCCTTCAGGCAACTTACCCTCTTCGGTTCCAAGCTGCAGGGCGTGGTCCGTAGCTAATTTGAGGAGGGTCGCTGCGGTTTCCCGCGGGGTCCACCCCTGCGATACCGAGGTGGTAACCAGCGACGCGAAAGCCGCTTCCAGGGCGACCTCACAATTGACCTCTCGATCCGGATTACCCGCTGGCAATATTGGTGGTTCGACGGTGAGCGACATGGACACCAATAATCCGACCGATGAAAGGTTCCACGATGCCGGACGGTCCGTCGGTTGGTTTATCGCCGCGCGCCGTATCGCCTATCTTCTGAGGCCGAAAAAGCTCAAGACCGCAAGGACGACGACGACGAGTCCGACGATGTATATAATGCTGTTCATGGGTCCATCTCCTCAGAATTTGCGGGTCAAACACATTTCTGCTTCGAGGAGTCGCCCGAGCAATTTCCGGTAACCCTCGCGCTGTAATGAACACTTAGAACCTCCTAATGTTCCATCGGGGATGATTGGCAGATAGCGTCGATCCGCGTGACGCGATCTGTGTCGCTCGCCATCGATGATAGCTCCGGGCAAGGCTATTGACCTTTTTCACCGCGATTCAATTCGTTCGATTTTAAATGGTAGCAATTTCTGAAGTCGCCGCGATCACGACACCAAGGCAAGAGCTGGGGTGTCCGACATGGGACGTGCTGACATGCGTCGGATCGGGAATTGCCTTTAATTCGCGTCTTGACGCGCCAGTAAGCATGGCAAGGCTGTTAGTGCACCCCTTGCATGATGACTTCAAACATTCCGCCGATTTCCTCATCGACGTCTCGGCCTGGAACGCCTCGGGTTTCCGTTGCCCGTTTTGCGTCAACAGACATGTCGATCACGTCGCAGATAGGCCGAGGGAACATTTTAGCCATATCGAATGTTCAAATTTTATGGACAGCCGAAACCTACTTTCAGCAGATCAATCAAGAGCAGCACGCGCCCTACTGAACTGGTCGCGAGTGCGCCTTGCCGCAAAGGCCAATCTTAGCGAAATGACGATCAGCGATTTTAAGAACGGCTTTAGGAAGCCGCGTCCCCCCAACATCGCGGCCATGCGCCAAGCGTTTGAGCACGCCGGAATTATCTTCACCTTCGAAGGCACTCCCTCGCTAGCCCGCCCTGAAGGTGATAGCGGTCTCGCAACCGGCAAGCAGAAAAAAGCATAAGGTACCCCCTTGAAAGCCGTACATTAGCAACCCCTTGACGAACCGGAGGGCCGCGCCATCATCGACCCCGAGGCCAAGCCAGGCGACAAGATCCGGTTCGAGGGCAAGGTCGTTCAAGTCGATCGCGATACTGGCCGTGTGACGGTGCAGGTGCTCGGCCGTATCACGGTCGATGCCGATTCTGTCCGGCTATTGAGGAAGTTCCGAAGCCCAAAGGGCACAAAGCTGTTGCGTGACAAGGTAGACTAACCTGCGCGGCGCACCTATGGGTTTGAGCGATCCTTCGCCACAGCATTGAAAAGCAGCGTGCACGCGACCACGGAAACGATCCCTCCTAACAGGTCGTCCCCGGTCAGGCCGAAAAAATAGACCGTCTCAAACGCCAACGCTGCCATCGCTGTACACCATGTGAATCTGGAAATCGCCCACATAGAACCATTAGATAACTCTAATGTTCCGCCTTTAGACTCGCGCCGCAACAGCGGCATCCTGTCCCTTGGGAGAAGGCGCGCCTGGGCAAAGTCCACCGTCACATCGGTGCCGACCAGGCTGGCCGGCGGCGTATGAACGCCAGGAAGCGTCGGCGCGGCTTGTCTGCGGCCTCAATATCTATTCGCGCTGATCTTGGTGCCCGTGGCCATGATCGTTTCGCAGAACCCCGACATCATCGGTGCGGCTCCCGGCCTCACGCAGTTATCTGGCGGAGTTGGCGCCGTCAAATTTGCAGATCGATTCGTCGTGTATCTATTGGCTAAACTCGACAGGGCCTAGTCCTCAGAGGGAATTCAGTTCCTTCGCAGCCAGATGCATGGCTTACTTCCGGCACGAGCCTGAGAGGGGCGGAAGGCGGCAGACGGGCAGCCGTTTTGTGTGGATAAGCCATCCATGACCTATTGGTCCCGCACGGCCTGCCGCGCACTCTCGCGGCATGAAGGCGGAATATGCGGAACTGGTCTTACTGGAGCAGTCGTTGGCCTGTGCGGAGGGTATGGGTCGGCCGTTTTCCGATCGAGTAGGTGACGTAGCGGAGAAAACTGGCGGATCTATCTTGTTTGATATTCGTGTCGACGGCGACATTCAAATTCAGAGGTTCGCGGCAATTGGGTGGGGTGGGGGCGGCACCGTCGTAATCCTCATGGGCAAGGACGGACAACTCGGCATCGCGTCAATAGACGAAGACAACAACCATTTAGTTGCCGAACTAACCGCGTGGAATTCGCTGCCAATGCCAGAGCAGGTCGGTGTTAGCTACAGCGGCGCGGCCGCGAGCTTGCTTGCGAAGCTTCGTAAATCTGGCCGATGGCGAGATGCACGGTAGCGTGTTGCGGACGCCCTTGTATCTATGAGTTCTGAGCCAGTCGCTGCATTTGTCATTGAGTATTTCGCACGCCTAGCATCCTCTATGGTTTTTAACCCGACCGGGCTCGCACCGCGCTCGCCTTGCGGCGACCCGAATAAGACGCGTGAATTCAACCGCCTCAATCGGAGCGCCAAGGAGAGATGAATGCCTTTTACGGGCTGCGGTAACGCCGTCTTAAATGGCTTGCTCCGTCAAATTTTCCGCCTGTCGCCTTTGCAAATCGCCTGGAACGAAGTTTCTTCGCCGAGGTTTATCCCGCGAAGGGACTGATGCTTTCGAGGAGACCTCCCATGAAGCAAATTTTGATCACCAGCATGCTCGCGCTTGGTATCGGATGCGGTGCCGCGATTGCTCAGACACAGCCGGCTGAAACTCAGTCGGGCGGGGATGCCAATTGCGCAGCCGGAGCGGCCAACTGTCACAAAGGCTCGAAGATGAAGATGGGAGAGCAGGCCCAAGACAAGGCGAAGGCCCAGACGGACCAGCAGGCGCAAGGCAAGCCCAAGCTCAAGGCCGACGAGCAGGCTCAGGGCAAGGCCAAGGTCCAAACAGACCAGGCCCAGGGCAAGGCAAATGCGACCACCGATCAGCAGGCCCAGGACAAGGTCAAGATCCAGACAAATCAGCAGGCTCAAGGGAAAGCCAAGCCCCAGACAAACGAGCAGGCTCAGGGCAAGAACTCAACCCAGACGGATCAGAGGTCAACTGCTTCCATCAGCAATGTGACGGTCGACCAGAAAACCCAGATCACCCAGGTCATCAAGGAGACCAGGGTCGAGCCGGTGTCCAATGTCGATTTCGACATTACGGTCGGCGTCGCGGTTCCCCGACACAAGGTCCGGCTGCACCGTCTGCCCGCACGCATCGTCAAGATCGTACCGGCCTACGAAAGCTACGAGTATTTCCTATTGGCCGATGGTCGGATCGTCATCGTTGATCCGGGCAGTTTGAAGATCGTCCTTATCCTGACCTGACTTGTGCGCTTTGAGCCGCCCGCTACATCCATGTGGCGGGCGGTCCACGGAAGTGCCTTTGATCAATTATAGGCGAGCGGACCAGAATGGCTTTCCGCGTCATGGAAGCCGGCAGCCACGAAGCCTTTCCGAGCGGACCCTGCGCCTTTCGCCGCCTTTCTAACGCCGGCATGTATAGGGCTGGGATTAGCTGTCATGACGTCAAAGCTGGATTTCAGCGCCTGCCTGTTCGTCGAACAAAACTGGGCACCCGCGTGCAATCGCAACCGTGCAAAGGGCGTTCGCCACCACATCATCCGGCGACACGAAATCGCCGGTTAGCACCCGCAACTCTTCCACGCCCTCCGCCATCGAGACAAAATTCCCGACCACTCGATCGCGCTTACAGGCCTCTACCACGCAAAGCAGATCGATCATTTCGAAGCTGCGCATATATAGCCTCCATAAAAATTGTCCCTTGCAGGATGATGAAACGCATTGGCTGAATAATGTGTTCCGGGGCCTCGAAGTCATCCCTTAACTCGCGGCTGCGGCCCCGCCGTTTGGCGACGAGCTTAAGGGCAACCGGCGGCTCGATCGTCAGGCCCTCCTCAGCTCGGCGGAGGATCACTGTTGCGATCTACGAAGCTAACGAAATACCAAGTTGCGCAGGATGGTTGCTTCGGTGGTTACGCCCGGCCTGTTCGACCTCGGCATTTCAGACTGCTAACCAACGGCAGCTAAAGTCGCTTGGCGACTCCTCGTCGACCGTGCTGACCAAGCCCGTTTAGGGCTTCACTTCCTGCCTTCCTTCACTATCCGGGCTTCGCGAACGATCGAGGAATGATCATATCCGACCATGGAAATGATGTACCGGGCTTGATCCTCGGTAATCCCGGTCTCAAGCGCTACTTTCCGTACGAACTCAGCCCTCAGGTCAAACGTCTTCGATTCCTCAGCCATGCATGTTCAATTCGCCGCCGGCCCAAAGGTTTCACTGTCGGGATTCAAAAGACGTTCCCCTCTTATGACTGTGACGTCAGTTCGGTGACGATCTTGACAATATCTGGGGTGCCCGCCGGCTCGCTGACGAGCGTTCCAGATCAAACACTTCTTCGGCGCCATTAGTGGCTGGAAAAGGCGTTCATACCCTTCTTGATCGCCTTGCGTGCTTGTGCGGCGTCCTGCCAACCCTTGAATTTGATCGTCTTGCCGGTTCCAAGCACGGACGAGAGAAAGAACTGTTCGATTTCGCGCCGCAGATCGTCGGGAACATGTTCAGCCGCCACCGGCTCATCCGAAGCGTCTTCTCTATGCGGACAAAAGATGTAACGGTCGTTGCGCAAAACCTTCCCACCCTCATCCTTCTGTTTGACGCGCAGCGCGCCAAGCAGATTGCATTTAACCACAACGCCTGGGGAGGTCGCCGCTTGATGGATCACCAACCCGTCCAACGGATCGCCGTCTTCGCCCAACGTGGATGGGATGAAACCCCAGTCGTAGGGATACATCATGCCCACCGGCAAAGGACGGACATAGCCGAACACCTGCATTCTCGGATCGAAGGCAAGTTTCGCCGTAGCACCGCGCGGCGTTTCGATCACGACGCGAATAAGACCTTTGGTGGTTGTCGGCAGCTTCAAGTAGTTGGGCATCAAGATGCCTGTCTTTCGAATTTTGGGGCAGGGATCCCTGCAGACCCCATGACCAACATGGAGGGTAGCACGCGATGGAACTTCAGAGCGCGCGGAATGTTCCGAGGAGCCGGCTAAAGAGAGGTTCAAGGATGACGAAAACGGCTCTGCACATACTCAAGGGGATTGGTTATCTGATCTCGACGATCAGCGTCATCCTGCTCGCAATCGTAAGCTGGTCCAGCGCTTCGAAAAACGATCTGCTTACCGCCTGTCTCGTTGCGGGTGCCGCGTTCTCGATCGTCGGCATGTTTTGCCGCTGGCTGACGTACGAAATTGAAAAGCGCCAAGAGCATAAATAGGCGAAGCTGCCTGGACGTTCTGTGGCCTCTCTTTTTCGCCGCTTTTGGCGATGTGACCGGCCTTGCATCCGCCACGTTGGTGGGTCTTTCCAGAATCGGCGAGGATTCGGGTCATGGGGCGCGCAACCACCAGTGCTCGGAACGCGTTGGTCGAGGCAACGTTGTTGCTGAGCTTGAGTCCACGGCGCGCTTGCAAATGTCACGTTTCGAAGAAATTTCGAAGAAATGAAGCTTCAGGAAATTGTTGAAGACACACGGCTGCCGCCAGCGAGCCTCTGGACACCGACATCTAAGGCGATGGCACGTTAGCCGCGGGACACCACAATGACGCAAACCACACCAATGCCACGCCAACCCAGTGGTCGAGCGGCCTGCCAGCGAGCTTCCTCCGACCATCGACGCGGCGGAAATTCCGCCATCAAAATCCGGCCAGCAGCAGGCGGCTCAACCTCAGCAGTCACCGAAGGCCAAGTTGGAATAGCAAATTCGAATCACGCCTCGCCAACCCCTGCACTCCGGCTAAAATCGAGTTTGTTGGCGCGCCGGACTGAGTTGGGGATTCGTCCTTTTCAGCCGAATTGATGCGCTGATTGATGACGTAAGGGCCCAAAACCGGGCCAATCGAGCCTCATGTCTTCAGTATCTGCTCGAAAGTGCATTGCTTTGGGTTCTTGTCAGGGCGCCATCTCAGCAGTTTCGTACCGTGCCGGAATCGATCGCCCGTGACGTGATCGAAACGCACTTCGACCACCAGTTCCGGCCTCAGTGGCTCCCACTGCCCGCTTCTTTCCGTACTCCAGCGGCTCGGCCCGCCCGGCGCTTTACCGGTAAAACCAGGAGGCGATCGCAACCCTTCAAGTTGCCGTGTCAGAGCTGGCCGATCTTCCTGCGCAATTGTCGACGTGAACCCGACATGGTCGAGTTTGCGCTGGTCGTTGTAGAGGCCCAGCAGTAGTGAGCCGACCTCGCGCGCGTTCGCCAGATAGCGGAAGCCGCCGACTACACAATCGGCTGTGCGCAACCGCTTGACCTTGATCATGGCGCGCTCGCCGGGCCGATATTTATCGTCGAGAAGCTTGGCGACAACACCGTCCGTCGAACCCCGACCGGATTCGCCAAGCCACTTGGTCGCAATTTCCAAATTCCTGGTAGAGCGCGACAGCTCGATATCGACATGACCAGCCAACTTTACGAACAGTTCCAGCGCCTGGCGCCTTTCGGACAGCGGTTGATCCATCAGGCTGGTGTCTGAACTGGCCAGCATATCAAACAGGACCAGCTTGGCCGGAGTTTCGAGCGATAGTTTGCGGATTCTGCTCGCCGCTGGATGCAGCCGCATCTGCAGCGCATCGAAAGAGAGCAAGCCGCCAATGTCGATGACGATCTCACCATCGACCACGAAGTCTTTGGCATTCAGTTCACGCAACCTCGAGACGACTTCCGGGAAGTATCTGCCGAGTGGCTTGCCCGATTTTGCCCGCAAGTCCACCTCATCACCGGCTTTGAAGGCGAGGCAGCGGAAGCCATCCCATTTGGGTTCGTATTGCCATTCGCCGCCATCATCCGGCAAGGCGTCCGCAGCTTTTGCTTCCATCGGCTCCGTCTCCAACGGAACGCCGAAAGACCGTTTTGATCCTTTCGAATTCATGCCGCGAGCTTTGCAGAACCGAACCTTTTGATGGCGGTGCTGATTGACCTTTCGCCCTCCGGGTAGTCGGCCCAGGCGACAGTCTTCTTCAAAAGGCCCGGCACAGTTCGGACCGTATATTTTTTCGGATCGAGATCCGCCTTAACCTGCCCCCAGGTCAGTGGCATGGAAACAGTTGCGCCCTCCCGCGCACGAGGTGAGAGGGGTGCAACTGCGGTCGCCATGCGATCATTGCGGAGATAGTCGAGAAAGATCCGGGACGTCCGCTGCTTCTTGGCCATGTTGACGAGATAGAGATCCGGCCGGTCCGCCGCCATCTGCATGCAGACCGCCTTCGCAAAGGCCTTGGCCTCCGGCCATGTCGTCTTGCTGCGCTGGCCGGCCAGCGGCGTGACGACGTGCAGGCCCTTCCCGCCAGTCGTCTTGCAAAAGCCGACCAAGCCCAAATCTTCGAGACGGTCGCGCATCTCTTTGGCGGCTACGACGACTTCGGCAACGGACACCTCTGGACCGGGGTCAAGATCGAATACCAGTCTGCCGGGAACCTCGGGATGACCCGGGTGGCAATTCCAGGGATGCAATTCCAGGCCGCCGATCTGGGCGATGGCAGCCAAGCCCTCGACGCGATCAATCTGAAGATACGGTTTGTGGTCGCCGAAGACTTTCACCAGTTCCAGCAGGTTAGACGTGCCTGGCATGGCGTGGCGCTGGAAGAACTGCTCGCCGGCATAGCCGTCCGGCGCGCGCACCAGCGAACACGGGCGACCCTTGAGATGTTTGATCATCCAGGGACCAACGGCCTCAAAATATTCGGCGAGGTCGAGCTTGGTGACCGGCTGGCCACCATCGCCTGCATTCGGCCAAAGCGGCTTGTCAGGTTTCGAGATGATGACGCCCATGACGATTGGGTGTTTCCCGGTCCGGCCAGATGCCCCGGCTGGATCGGCGATCTCCGTGTCCTGAGGATCGGCGGGACGCTCGACCTCAACCTCCTTCGCCGGCTTGTCTTCGCGCAAGCCCTTGAAAGCGGCCTGCCTGACATTGCCGCCACCGGTCCAGCCGGCGAACTCGATCTCCGCGACCAATTCTGGTTTCGTCCAGAAGACGGTCGAATCCTTCTTCGGTGCGCCATCTCCAGTAAACGGCGACTTCGCGGCCTTCATTTCCTTGAGCCTTGGCATCAACTGCTTGACTTTTGCCTCGCTGTAGCCGGACCCCACACGCCCGATGTAAGCGAAGTGCTCACCGCGATTGACACCGATCAGCAACGACCGGAACTTGCCGTTGGTGGTAGACCAGCCGCCAATGACGACTTCATGTCCGGCCCGGCATTTTGATTTCGCCCAGGTGTCGGTTCTGCCCGAGACGTAGGTCGCATCAGCTTTTTTGGAGATGATCCCTTCAAGCGATAGCCGGCAGGCCGAGCGCAGCACCGCGTCACCGCCATTGGTGAAGTGCTCGACATAGCGGATGAGGTTCTCCTCACCACGAGCGACCCCTGCGAGCATCTTGCTCAGCCGCTCCTTACGCTCCAAGAGCGGCAGCTTTCGCAGATCATTTCCGTCCGCAAACAACAGATCAAAGGCAAAGAAGATCAGGTCTTTTGTCCGGCGCTCCGACAATGCGGCCTGCAGGGCGGCGAAATCCGGAGCCCCATTCTCGCCGAGCGCCACGATCTCGCCGTCGACGATGACATTGGGAAGGCTCGCCGCTTCTTTCGCAATGGCGCCAAACTTCTCGGTCCAGTCGAGACCCTTGCGCGTCCTTAGCGTCGCGGCGCCTTCTTCCACACGTAGCTGGACGCGATAGCCATCGAACTTGATTTCATGCACCCAATTTGTACCCACAGGCGGTCGGGAAAGGGTCTGGCAGAGCTGAGGTGGAATGAAGTCGGGCGCTTTCAGCGCCGAAGCAGCAGGGGGCCGCTTGTGACGCGCAGACGGCTTCAACGCCTTGGCGGCGCGCTCGTCGGCAGCGTGGCCGCGATTGCTGTTCCACACCGCGTCGGCATCGGCCACCGCCGAGCCTTGCAGCATGAACGGCTTCGGGCCAGCCCCCTTTCCGGCAGCAATCTTTTCCATGCTCCGGCCCGAGGCCACGGACCGGTCCTGTGCCAGCACCGCGGCGCCATTGCCGTCCGTGGCATATTTGTCGCGATGTTTAATCAGCAGCCAGTTCGTGCGCTTGCCACCATTGCGGTCATGCTTCATGCGCACCAGGACAAAGCTTCCGTGCAGGCGCTTGCCGTCGAGGGTAAACTTCAGATCGCCTTTTGCCAGGGCCTTGTTGGGAGACATGGCGCCTTCCGACTCCCAGTATCCACGATCCCACAGCTGCACGGTGCCACCACCATACTGTCCCTTGGGAATCGTGCCTTCGAAGTCGCCGTAGTCCAGCGGATGATCCTCCACCTCGACAGCCAGGCGTTTATCCTGCGGATCCAGAGACGGACCTTTGGTGACCGCCCACGACTTGAAGACACCGTCCAACTCAAGGCGCAGATCATAGTGAAGCCGCGTGGCATCATGTTTCTGGATCACAAACCGAAGCCGGTTCGATTTCGCGATCGAGCGCTCGCCGCTCGGTTCTTTTGTCTTCGTGAAATCGCGCTTGGCCCTATAGGTGGAAAGCTCGCCCTTTGTCATGGAAATGCCCCAACTGATGACGCGACGCGCGACTCAACGCCGTGAGCGAGGTTTGGTTCGGTCAGCGCTACAATGACCATGCCATTACTTTGACCATGCCATTACTTTTTCCGCTTCAGCGGAAACGTAGCATCGCCGTCGTCCTCACCCGACAGAACGCGCGGGTTGGCGCTTGAGACACCGTTGTTCCTTCCGCCCTTGTGGCGCTTTTCTGACTGGCCTCGCGCATCTGCTTCAGGCGTCTTGCCGGGACGCTCGTCAGAGTCTTCGTTGCCGGATTTGTCAGTCATGCCGATCTCCCATGCAATGCATTGGCAACTCTCCCACCGATCTGAAGTTCCCGGACAATCGGCGACCGGGACACTGGTGCCTTGGCTGTCACAACGTCGCGCGGACCGTACCGAGCTTATTTTCCGACGCCATCGCCATCGCTCGGAACAAAGCCTCCGCCGGGAGATTGGGGCTCGTTGTCTTCTCCAACAAGGGAACCCATTCATGAAGAACAATCTCCGCTTGGCGTCGCTGTCAATCGCCACAGCAATGGTCTTTGCGCTGCCTGCTCTGGCCGCAGAGACAGCCCAGGATTTCGTAAACAAGGCGGCGATCGGCGGCATGTTCGAGGTGCAGTCGAGCAAGGTCGCCCAGGACAAGCTCCAGGATCAGAGCCTCAAGGATTTCGCTCAGAAGATGATCTCCGATCACGGTGCGGCCAACGCCAAACTCGAAAGCATTGCCGGTGAGCAAAAGTTGCAGGTCCCGTCAGACCTGGATTCCCCTCACAAGGCTGATGTCGACAAGCTGCAGTCGGCTATGGCGCCCGTCGATGCACCCTATGCGGACATGCAGAAGGCGGCCCATGCAGACGCTGTGAGCCTGTTTGAGGGCTACGCCAAGGACGGCGATAACGCCGCTCTGAAATCATTCGCAGCCGACACCTTGCCGACGCTCAAGTTGCATCAGGAAATGATCGACAAGGTCGCGGCTTCGGCCCCGGCTTCCGGCCGCACCACGCCAGCCGCCACAGATACCAGCAATCCCGCGGCGCCGGTGCCGGGCGCCAACAGTTTCACCGAGGATCAGGCCAAGAGCGCCATTGCCAAGGCGGGCTACGCCGACGTCTCCGCGCTCACGAAGGACGACAAGGGCATCTGGCGTGGAACTGCCCGCAAGGACGGCAAATCGACGCCGATTGCTCTCGACTACCAAGGCAACGTCGTTGCCGGCAACTGATCACAAACCGAGGACCATTCAGATGAAAACCATAACCGGACTATTCGACACCTACGACGACGCCAACGATGCCGTTGGCGAGCTTGAGGCCACCGGCGTGCCCCGCTCGGATATCAGCATCGTCGCCAACAACTCGACGGGCTGGCACAAGGGTGAAACCTCCGAAGCTGGTGAAGATGCCGCGACAGGAGCAGGTGTTGGCGCCGTGGTTGGCGGTGCCGGCGGACTGCTTACGGGGTTGGGCCTGATGGCTATTCCCGGCGTCGGGCCTGTCGTTGCCGCCGGATGGTTGGCTGCCACCGCCGTCGGCGCCGTGGGTGGTGCCGTCGTCGGCGGTGCTGCAGGAGGCATCATCGGCGCAATGACGCAATCCGGCGTGCCGGAAAACGATGCGCACGTCTACGCGGAGGGTGTCCGCCGCGGCGGAACGATGGTCACCGCCAAGGTCGAGGACAATCTCGTTCCGAACGCGGAACAGATCCTGAAGCAATACAATTCCGTCGACATCGCCGGGCGGCGCAAAGAATATGAGGCCGGCGGCTGGACCGGCTTCGATCCGACCGCTGATGTCTATACCGGTGATGATCTGGACCGCGCCAAGGGAAGACGCGACATCTGAGCGGAGCCCGAGCCGAGGGCGGCCAACAGCCGCCCTCGATTTCTCCCGACCGGCGACGCCGCCTGGCAGCGGAAAGCCTCCGGCAGCTTTGTGGGCTGCCGATGGTTGAGAGTTTCTGCGCGCTCCCGCCCAGTGTCAGGACCTATCCTAATGCCCTATGCGAACGCCACAAACCCGAACCTCGTCGAAGTCATCGAAGCCATTGGGGGAATGGTTTGTTCGCGTGGTAGAGGATGGCCGCGAGCAGACCCGATCGTTCGAACTGGAGTCCTACGCGCTGGCCTTTGCGGAAGGTCAGCGGCATCGCCTTTCATCTTGATAAGGTCGTGCGGTTGTAGACGCACGCGAACGTCACGCCGTTGTCAGTAGCCGCCAATGATGGGCAGGATCTCTCCGGTGATATAACTCGAACATTGCGGGGAGGCCAGAAAAACGTAGGCCGGTGCGATCTCTTCTGGCTGGGCCGGGCGTTTCATCGGCGTGTCGGCGCCGAATTTCGAAACATCGCTGGCCCGCTTTTCCGATGGGTTGAGTGGCGTCCAGACCGGACCCGGCGCGACCGCGTTGACGCGGATGCCTTTGTCTATGAGGTTGCCGGACAGGGCTCTTGTGAAGGCGTGAATACCGCCCTTGGTCATCGAGTAGTCGATCAGCTCCTTGGAGCCGTTTATTCCCGTTGTCGAACCGGTGTTGACGATGGCTGAGCCAGGTTTCATATGCGCCACAGCCTCCTGAGCCATATGAAAATAGCCGTAGAGATTGGTCTTCAAGGTGGTGTCGAAATGCTCCTCGGTCAGGTCGGCAAAATTCGTCGAATGCACTTGGAACGCAGCATTGTTGACGAGGACATCGAGGCCTCCCAGTTGTTTGACCGTATTGGCCACGGCCTTACGGCAAAAAGCGCGGTCGGCGACATCGCCGCGAAGTGTGATGCAACGGCGACCTTCGCTCTCTACCGCCTGCTTCGTCACCTCGGCGTCGCTGTCCTCTGACAAATAGACAATTGCAACATCCGCGCCTTCGCGTGCGAAAAGAACCGCGACCGATCGCCCGATGCCGGAATCGCCGCCCGTGACCAGCGCAACCTTGCTCTCGAGCTTGCCGGAGCCGCGCCAGAACGGCGCATCGTAGAGCGGCACTGGCTTGATCTCTGCTTCAAGGCCTGGTTTCGGGTGATGCTGCTTCGGAAACGGCGGCGCGGGATATTTTCGCGCACCCGCCTGCATCGCGCCGGCAGGTTTCGATTTCGGTTTGGCGCGATCATCGGCATCGACCTTGCGCTGGATGCGCCGCTGTTTCTGGGTGACCCTGGAAGTGTCGGTTTTCGTCGCGATTGGCATGGTCATGTCCTCGGTTGCCGACGGACAACGTGCGTTGAGCGAAAAGGTTGGCTTCCAAACTGCGAAAACGCACTGGTTCAGGGCGAATGAGACTCTTCCCCGCGAAGCAAAAAAGCGCTTTGATCGAAGCAGGCCAGCAATTGTCCTTGTTGTTCAGCGACGTCGTCATGCCGGAAATGTCGGGACGCCAGCTCGTCGATATCTGGGCAAGAAAAATCCGAAGCTCAAGGTCCTTTACAACGCCGGCTACACACGCAATGCGATCGTTCACAACGGCATCCCGGGCCCGGGGACGCAGCTGTTGTCGAAACCATTCAGCCTGGAAGACCTTGCACAAAAGGTGCGGTCGATCCTGGACGATCCCGCTTAGCCTGCTGCTGTCAACACTCGCGGGCAACCGGGATGCGTCGGAACGATTTGGAGTGACGCTCGTTGCCCTGACTGGAAACGGGATTGAGCGAAATGGTTGCGCCACGTGCCGCTTGGAAGGGCTTTTTGAAGGTCGGATCGGTAACTTGCGGGGTGAAGATCGTCGGTGCCACCAGCGAGGCATCGAAGATTCATTTCAAGATCTTGAACCGCAAGGACGGCCTCCCCGTCAAAAGTGTCTATGCTGACGAAAAGACAGGAAAGACCGTCGAGAGCGAGGACCAGGTGAAGGGGTTTGAGATCTCAAAGGATGAGTTCCTACAGATCGAGCCCGACGACATCAAGGCGCTGAAGCTCACATCCGATCATACGCTTGAAGTCGGTGAGTTTGTGGCGATCAACGAGATCGACACCCGCTATCTGGAGAAGCCCTACTACCTCATTCCAGCAGACGGCGCGGCCGTCGAGGCCTACGGCGTAATCCGCGATGCGATGAAGAACAAGGGCGTCGCAGCCCGGTCGTGCATCGTGCTCTACCAACGCGGCCGGGAGGTTGTGATCCAGCCCTATGGCAAGGGCATGGTTCTGACCGAGTTGCGAAACCACAACGAAATGGTCTCCGAGGACAGTGTCTTCGATGGTCTGACCATGGCAAAATACGATCCTGATCTGCTCGAAATCGCCGGCATGCTCATTGACAAGAAGGTGACCACTTTCGACCCGTCGAAATTCGAGGATACCTATGAAGATGCGCTGATTGCCATGATTGACGCGAAGCGCAAGGGCAAGGCGCCGCCGAAAGCGGCACCGAAGCCGAAAGAGAACGTCATCAACCTAGCCGAGGTGCTTAAGAAGAGCCTCAAGCAGGAGGGGCTGGCGACACCTGCAAAGGGTACTGCGAAGCGCAAGAGCGCTTAGTCCAAACGCCCACAGACCCGATCGAGGAGACGTTTGTGTCCCAATTGACTGTAGAGCAATGTCGGGCGGCGCGGGCTCTGCTCGACTGGTCACAAGCCAGGCTTAGCGCCAAAGCGCAGGTCAGCGAGGGAACCGTTCGGGATTTCGAGAAGAGCAAGCGCGTTCCGGCCGGCGACGTGCTGGTTGCGTTGCGGTCGGCGCTTGAACTCGCCGGGGTTGCCTTTTTGAGGGACGGCGAGACGGTCCATGGTGGACCCGGCGTTCGGTTCAGCACGTCAACAGCGTCGCGCACGCCTATCCAGGATGGCGAAGCGGGAATTATTCAGAACAGCGACATGTAAGCCGCCGGTCGAATCGAACCATCGCTGTCGTTACCTCTGATCGTTGTAGAGTTCTTTCGTTTGTCCAACCATCTTCGCCAGTTCCGAAAACGGTGGAATGTCGGAGTGACCTTGGGCATTGTTTGCGATCTGCAGAAGCCGGATCGGAATGCAGATGACATCGCGATTGGCAGGCGACATAACTTCATAAGTCCCCTCATCGCCCGTCACATTGGCCTCCGCCTTTCGCAGCGCGATATCGATGTCGTCGATCGAAAGCAGGCCGTTGTGGACTAGCAAATTTTTTATCGACGCGACTGCCATCATCAACCCTTCGAGCTGAAGATTGGCGATGTTTATGGCCGTGTACTCTTCACCTGGCCCGGCGGGTTCTGCCCGTCCGACTGATGCGTATTCTCGTCGACTTCGGTGACGGGCCGCGTCAATCCTACGCCATCCTTTGGTTTCTTGTTTCCAGCCGCGTCCTGGGAGAACGCATCCGAAGGGTCGGCACCGGTCTTGGCGGGATATTTGGTCGCTCCGGTTTCACGATGATTTTCATTTCCAGACATTTTCGGTGCTCCTGTGTGATCATCGATAACAGGCCTGCACGCTGCGCGTTCCGCGCAGCATGGAACATTCCTGACGGCCGGTCGTTGGCCCGCAAAGGAGAAGACGGCATGGCCAAGATCAAAAATCTAAACGCTGCAATTGCTAAGGAACCGGAGACGGCTGGGGTCGAAATCGAGCGTAAGGACACCGGCGCCAAGGATTCGCGCCAAACGGCAGTCAACCCCAAGACGGCTGGCGCCTCGGCCAAAGCAAACAGACCTTTGGCCGACCCCTTCCCGGCCAAACAAAGCGACGCGCGCCCGGGGGCTGGCAAGACGCCGCGCCCGACCGACAACCCCGGAGAATAGTCATGCCGCCCAAACCCGAACCGAACGAAGAACCACCGATTGATGCACCGACCTGGACGCCAGACGTTCGTGAACCTGACCCTGATCTTCTGCCCGACGAGCTGCCAGTCCCCAACCCCGACGAAAACCGTGATCCTCCAAAGCGAGCTTTGACATGAGCGAAGATGACATTCGCAGGGGTTGGTGCCTCCCGGGGTGCGGTTTGCTTTTTCCGTCAAATGGCCACTGTCAGGCGCATGCGCTCGAACCGTCGCCGGATGGCCACAGTGGGTCGCCTTCATCAGCCCACGCCGGGCCATCCGCCGAACAGAGACGTGATCCTTCGCTTGATGGACAGCCGCGGCCAACGTTCGGCCACGGCAGCTGATCGTCGAGCAGCAAGCATTTCGTATCCGTCGTCAAACCAATGCGCAGACGCGTCTGATCAACTGGCGAGACAGATGCGGCCGTGTCACCGCCCCCGAGTCTCTCGCTATCCTCCCCGGTGCCAATGGCGAACTTCTCCCTGCATCTGCAGGTCTAGGCTTTGACCCGCGGCGGAATCGAGTGGCGTTCGCCATCTGCCAGTGGCACAGTCCGCCAGCAATCGGCGAGGCGAAAATGACACGCGTAGTGATCATCGGCGGCAGCGGGCATGTCGGCACGTACCTAGTGCCGCGGCTGGTCGAGGCCGGATATGAAGTGGTCAATGTCAGCCGCGGCCAGCGCGCAGCCTATACGCTGAATGCGGCGTGGAAATCGGTCGAGCCCGTGGTGATCGACCGCGACACGGAGGAGAAGGCTGGCACCTTCGGCGAGAAGGTCCGCGCGCTGAAGGCCGATATCGTGGTGGACATGATTTCCTTCACCCTCGACAGCACCAAACAGATCGTCGGCGCGCTGCGAGGCGAGGTGCAGCACTTCCTCCATTGCGGCACTATCTGGGTCTATGGGCACAACACCGCAATCCCCGCGACAGAGGACCAGCCGAAAAATCCGTTCGGCACTTATGGGATGCAAAAGGCGGAGATCGAGACATGGCTGCTCAACGAGGCGAGGCGAAACGGTTTTCCAGCCACGGTGTTTCGGCCCGGCCACATCGTGGGGCCTGGCTGGGAGCCGCTCAATCCGGCGGGGCACTTCGACATCGGCGTGTTCTCCCAGATCGCCCGTGGCGAGCCGCTGGTGCTGCCCAATCTTGGCAACGAGACAGTGCACCACGTGCATGCCGACGACGTCGCACAGATGGTGATGCGAGCCGTCGCGAACTGGAGCAACGCGGTGGGCGAGGCCTTCAACACCGTCTCTCCACAGGCGATCAATCTGCGCGGCTACGCCGAGGCGATGTACAGCTGGTTCGGCCACGCGCCGCGGCTGAGCTACGAGCCGTTCGATTCATGGAAGGGCAAGCAGACCGAAGAAAACTGGCGCGCCACCTGGGAGCACATTGCACGCAGCCCGAGCCATTCGATCGCCAAGGCGCGGAACCTCTTGGGCTACGACCCACGGTATTCGTCGCTGCAGGCAGTGTACGAGTCTGTCGAGTGGCTTGTGGCGAACGGGAAACTCGGCCGGTAAAGTGCCCGGATACCCCATGGCTCTGGCCTCGGATGCCGCCAACGATGTTCTTCGTCGGCACCGGCACCGGTGCCGTCCTTGCCTCGACCGCATCGGCGCTGCAGCAGATAGAATCCGAGCTCGAAGGCGACTGCGGCGTGGTGGCCAAGCTTCTCAAGACAGGAGCCGGCGCGACTTAAAATCTGGCGCGAGTCGATATCGACGGGCCGGCCGGCGGAATCGCGCATTCCGCAAAACAACTGGCCTCCACAGTCCTTTGACCAGGGAACAGGCGCGAAGGTCGATGCAACTGAAGCCACTTCAACGACTGCCGGCGATGCACGCCGCCTGACAGAATGAATAGCCGGCCCGCGGATCAACGTTTTTGGACGGGGTGCATGCGAGCTCCCGGAACGCGTGGAAGCGCCAGTAGCGGTCATCCGTCGCCGGTTTTCAAAATGACCGCAGTTGGGCCGAAAGGGATGTCCGAAAGACTTGCTATGATTGCGCGTGAGAAAGCGATCGACTGTGGCCTCTGCTTCACTCGTGACCTTGCCGGGCCTGCCTGGCGGCACGCGCCATGAAGCGCTCGTTCATGCGCTGATGGGCTTCCTCGGTTCCGTCGTGAAAGCTCCCGAACCATTTATCGAGCGGGAGCGAGCCGTCCGAGTAATTGCACTCGAAATATTTGTGGTGGAGGTAGTGGGCGTAGCAATGCGTGTCGAAGGCGCTCTCCTCGCCCATCACAACCTTGTCGAAGCCGGTGTGGCCGGCAGCCGGCGCAAGGCCGAGATGCACCAGGTGGAAGATCGAGTGCAGCGGGTGCGATGGCACGATCCAGTGGATGAGCACGCCGGAGAAGTACAGCAGGTGCTCGACCGGATGCATCGCCAGCCCCGACCACGGGCCAGGATTGACGTTGGTGTGATGCAGTTTGTGCACCGTCCGGTAAAGCGGCGGCCAGTGGATCATGCGGTGAACGACATAGAAATGCACCTCCCTGAACAGCGGGATCAGCAGCATAATAAGGGCATTGTAGAGCGGATGCTCGGCCCAGCTGACGAACGGGATGTAGCTATTGGCGAACATCCAAAGGCTCACCGCCTCATAGGCCGTCCAGACCGGCACGCCGCTGCCAAGGCTCCAGATCAGATTGTCCACCGTCTGGTTACCGAAGAGGAATTCGGGGTTGTCGGTATCCAGCCACTTGCCGTTGTACTTGAACTGCGTGCCCTGCTTGCGCTGGCGGTAGAGCCGCAGGTGGAAGGAGCCGAAGAAGACGATCACCAGGGCGAGATTGCGCAAAAAGATCAAGGCGATCCAGCCGGGCGCGAAATGGCGCGCGGTCTCCATTGACGGCGTCAGCCACAGCCAGAAGGCCACGGCGATGGCGGCGTAGAAAAAATTCCAGGGCGCCAGATAGTCGGGTATCCAGCGCAGGATCGCTTTGAAATTCAGCGGCCAGACGAAGACTTGCGGATATTGAAGCCGCGCCGCGGGCTTCCAGTTGCCGCGCTTGTCGCGAGTTCCGTAGAGCGCATCATCCATGGCCATGTCTCCATATGGTCGGGCATGATGGTCGGGTTGCCGATGTCTGGCCAAACCGGTTCTCCGCAACGCCGGTGACACCGGGCTCGACCGCAAACAGCCCGCCCTCCTGAGGGTTTGCCGCCAGATGGTCAGATGTCATCGTGAACCGTGCCGAGGTGATGAAAAGCGTCCCCAGCCCGGGGCCGCCGAAGGTGCAACTCGTCGGCCACGAGCAAGGCAGCTCGATCACGCGCTCGAGCGTGCCATCGGCAAGGGTGCGGGTGATGCAGGCTCCGCCGACCACGCGGCAGGTCCATACGGCCCCTTCGGCATCCATGCAGGCGCCGTCGGGAAGCCCGCGTGGAAAGGCATCGCAAAAAAAGCGCCGCTTGGCCATCGATCGCCCGTCGGGCGAAACATCGTAGGCGTAGATGGCATTGTCGGTCGTGTCGGCGGTGACGAAGCGCCCGTCCGGCAGCCAGATCATGCCGTTGGTGATGCCGTAGAGGTCGTCACTGAGCAGGGTGACGGCTCCTTCTGGGTCGACACGGTAGTAGCGCCCGGCCTTTCCGTCGATGTCCTTCGGCGCGCCCGTTTCGGTCAGGTTGTTCTGCATGGTGCCGACCCAGAAGGAGCCGTCCGGCGCCACGCGGCCCTCGTTCAGCCGGTTGGCGGCGACATCCGGTTCGGGCACGGCCAGGGTTTCGAACGCGCCCTCGAAATCCCAAAGTGCGACGCGCCGCGTCAGGCCGACGACGGCGCCCCCGTCGGCGCGAAGCCCGATCGAGGTCGGAAATTCGTCGATGTCCCAGCGCTGTTCCGCGCCGCGCGCTGGGTCTAAGCGGCGGATCGCGCGGCCGACAATGTCGACCCAGAACAGGCAGCGGCGCTCGCCATCCCAAACGATGCTCTCGCCGACGATGTCGGTGCCCGGAAGAAGCTGGCGCACGGCACGGTCAGTCATGTGCCGGCTCCGCTTGTCGCCGCCCGGCGCGGTGCAACCCATGGTCCAAGGCCGGGCTGTGCCGGACCTCAGTCATCGAACCAGGCTGGATCGACAATCTCCAGCCCTCCCTTGTCGAAGTATTCCGGATGCGCGTCGAAGGCCGGGCCAAGAAAAGCGAAGATCCGCCGCAGATGGGCCTTCAAGGCCAGCTCTGCCGCGTCCCGGTTCGCCGCCTCGATCGCATCGACGATCCTCTCGTGCTGCTCGACGATCACCGACAGCGTCTCAACCGAGGCCAGCATCAGATGGCGAAAGCGGTCCATGTGCAGTTTGGCATCGGAAATGTCATTCCAGATCTCGGGCAGCCCGGCGCTCGAAGCGATGCGGCGATGGAAGAGCTCGTCGGAGTTGTAGAAGCGGTCTTCGTCACCGATAGCCGCCAGTGTCCGCTGAACAGTGATCTCGGCGCGCAGCGCCGTCACCAGTTGAGCACGCCGCGGCGACCGCAAGGCGCGGCGCAGCAGGCCCCATTCCAGGCTCTCGCGCAGGAACTGCGAGCGCTTCAGGTCGGCGACGCGCAGCGGTGCGACCACCGTGCCGCGTTGCGGAAAGATGTCGACGAGCTGCAGTTTGCCCAGCCGCGCCAGCGCCTCGCGCACCGGGGTGCGGCTGACGCCCATCTGTTCGGCCAGCCCACCTTCGGAAATCTCGGCATATGGTTTGAGATCGAAGGTCAAGATGCGGCCGAGCAGGTTCGAGAAGACCCGCTGCGTCGTGGCGACGCCGCTGCGCGGGCCGTCGATGCGCGCAAGGTTTCCCGCATCGTCAGCGAAATCAGGCGCATCGTTGGGATTTGTGATCGCCGTGGCCATCAGGTCGACACTCCGAGGCCGGCCATGAAATGCCGGCGCAGCAGGAAGAAAAGCAGGACGGTCGGGATGGAGGCCATCAGCGCCCCCGTAAGCACGATGTTGGGGCCCGACGATGTGTAGCTGCCCTGGAAGATCTGCAGCGCGTTCATCACCGAGCGGATCTCCGGCGTGTTGCCAAGCACGGTGGAAAACAGAAGGTCATTCCAGATCCATGTGAACTGCAGCAGGAACAGCGCCAGCATCGGACCCCGGCAATTGGGCAGCACGATGGAGAAGAACACGCGCCAGTCATTGGCGCCGTCCATGCGCGCGGCCTCGTCCATTTCCGGGTTGAGCTGCGCCATGAAGTTGCGCAGCACCAGAACCGGGAACGGTACGCAGATCGCCGTGTAGAACAGGATCATGCCGAAGCGCGTGTTGAGGATGCCTATCTTCTGATAGGTGAAGAACAGCGGGATCAGATACATCTGGAAGGGAAACACCGTGCCGGAAAAGATCAGCATGAACCAGAAGGTGCGGCCGGAGAAATCAAGCCTGGTCAATCCGAATGACGCCATCGCGGCGATCAGCACAGCCACGCTGGCGCCGATCAGGCCATAGGTGGCTGAATTCGCCAGTCCCCAACCGAGCTTGGCGTCGGTCCACACCCGCAGCGCGTTGTCGATGATCGGACTGAACCCTTGCGGCAACGCCAGCGGGCTGCCCGAGCCGTACTCGGCATTGGATTTGAAGACCGAGACCAGCAGATAATAGAACGGTGTCAGCCAGACCAGGCTGACAAGTGCCGCCACCGCGACGATGATCCAGCCGCCGGCCTGCCGGGCCCGCTCGCGCCTGGCAATGGCGTCGAAATCGTGAGCACGAACCGCGACAGTCATGGTCAGCGCACCATCTTCTCGGCCCGGGCCTGCAGGGCGGCCTGGAACCAGGTGACGAGGAGCACGAGGATGCCGATGACGACGGCGACAGCGCCGCCGAAAGCCCAGCCGCCCTTCTGGAAAGCCTCGAAATACATGTAGACGACCAGCGACAGCGTCCGTTGGCCGGGATAGCCGGCGCCCATCACCCACAGAAGGTCGAAGGCGGTGAAACCGGCAAGCACCGAAATGATCGTCACCACCACCAGGGTCGGCATCAGCATCGGCAATATGACATGGACATAGGTTTGCCACGGTTTGGCGCCGTCCATCTGCGCGGCTTCGACCGGATCGCGCGGAATGGCGGCCAACCCGAGCAGCAACAGCACCATGATGATGCCGACCGTCTGCCAGACATGGGTCGCGATAATGGAGGCCGTCACCGTATTGTCCTGATAGAGCCAGCCGATCGCCACGGTGCGGCCGGTGATGAGCGACAGCAGGTAGTTCAGCAGGCCGGTCGGCGCATAGACATAGTACCAGATCACGCCCACGGCTGTCGGTGCCATCACGCGGGGCAGGAAGATAAGGCTCTTAAAGGTGTTCTCGAAGCGGATGCCGCGCAACAGGATGGCGAGGCCGAGGCCGAGCAGCACCGGGAAGATCAGGGAGGCGACCACCCAGATCATCGTGTTGAAGGCGGCCTGCGTGAAATAGATGGTCTCGAACAGCCGTTCGTAGTTCCTGAAGCCTACGAAGGTGTCGAGCCCGGTGAATTTGCGCCAATCCGTGAAGCTCAGATAGATGTTGAAGGCGACGGGATAAAGCAGAAGCCCGCTGACCAGCAGCAGCGCCGGCGCCATGAAGCCGAACGCGGAGCGGAAATTGCGCCGCCGCGCCTTTTTCTCGCGCGCGGCGACCGCTTCGGCGCCGATGCGCCGAAGCAGGGTTTCGTCTTCCTGACTGAGTGCTGCCATTGCCTCGTTTCCGGAAGGGGGCCTTACTTCTTCGATGCCCAATAGTCGGCGTTGAGTGCCTGCATGCGGCCCATGATCGCCTTGGCATTGTCCATCGTGGGAGTAAGCAGGAAGCCGTTCAGTTCGGCAACCATTTCACCTTGCAGATCCGGCGGCACGGCCTCCCACCAGCGCTCCATCAGCACCGAATTGTTGGCCTTCATGTCGTTCGAGATCTTGGCGACGGTCGGGTTTGGAGCGTCGGCCTTGACGTTGCCCTCGAAATTCCCGGAGGACTTCGCCCAGGCGTTGGCGCCGTCGACCGAGGTCCAGAAATCGACCGCGGTCATGACGTCCTTCTTCTCCTTGCCGGCTACGGAGACGACGATCGGACCGGCCTCGACGACCACCGAGGACGGCAGCTTGGGGTCGACATTCGGCATGATGAAGGCGCCGAAGCCGCTGTCGGCCTTGAGCCCCGCGGTCTCGACGATGCCTTCGGCCCATTCGCCGATCAGATACATCGCTGCCTTGCCGCGGGCGAAGTCCTGCGCTTCCTCGTTGGAACGCGGATCGGTGAAGTAGCCCTTGGCGTACATGTCGGACCAGAGCTGGAAGGCCTTCTGCACCGCCGGGCTGTCATAGGGCACGGTGCCGTCGTGGAGGCCCTTGTAGGCGGCCGGATCGGTGCGGATCATCAATTCCTCGAACCAGATGAAGCCGCGCCAGCCTTCCTGGACAGTGGCGTCGAACGGCGTGATGCCGGCCGCCTTCAGCTTGTCGGCCGCAGCCATCAGATCACCCCAGGTCTTCGGTTCCGAGATGCCGTTGTCAGCAAACATCTTCTTGTTGTAGAGCACCACCCAGCGCGAGACCGAAAGCGGTACGGCATAGGTCTTGCCATCGACCTTGAACAGATCCTGGGTGGATTTCTCGTACTGGCCCGAAGCGATCAGTTTTTCCCAGACATCGTCCAGCGGCGCGATCTTGCCGGTGGCCACGAGCTCCTTGAAGGTCTGGCCGGTCCACCAGGTGAACAGGTCCGGTGGCGAGCCCGACGCGATCGAGGACTGGATGAATGCCTTGTACTGCTCCGGCGGCGCGTAGGATGTCTGGACGATGCGCACGCCGGTCTTTGCCTTGGCCGCGTCGCCAACGGCCTGGAACTGCTGCGACCAGAATCCCTTGTCGTGGTAGAGCGGCACGTCGTCGGCGAAGGCGGGTGCCGCCGATGCCAGCATCGCGCCTGCCACTGCTGCCTTGAGCCATTTTCCGTAGTTCATTGTCTCCTCCTGTTTCCCTGTTTGTCTTTGCGTCAACGTTGATCCGCCTGCGCGCGCAGGGTCAGGCCGCTCGAAGCGGCGAAGAGGTGCAGTTTCTCGATGTCGAGTGCGAGCGGCAGCTTTTCGTCGGTGACGACCGGGCGGGGGTTGCCCATCCGCGCGATCGCCTCGACCTCGCCGAGTCGCAGCAGGACCTGGCTTTCGCCGCCAAGCATCTCGGCCAGGATGACGGTGCCCCGTGCCGCGACCGGGCGCGCCGGTGCCATGCCATGCCCGACCGGCACGATATCGTCGGGGCGCAGGCCAGCAACGACCGGCAGGCCGGGAGCCAGCCCGCTGAAGCGGCCCTGCACGATAGGAGCCTCGAAAGCCGACGAGCGAAAGGAAAGTGTTCCCTCGCCCGTCGCCTCGATCGATCCCGGGAAGAAGTTCATCGCCGGCGCACCGATAAAGCCCGCGACAAACAGGTCCGCGGGATTGTCGTAGAGTTCGGACGGGGTGCCTACCTGCGCGATCAGCCCGTCCTTCATCACGACGATGCGGTCGGCGAGCGTCATCGCCTCGACCTGGTCGTGCGTGACATAGATGGTGGTGACGTTGAGCCGCTTCTGCAGCCGCTTGATCTCGATGCGCATCTGGTTGCGCAACTTGGCGTCGAGATTGGACAGCGGTTCGTCGAACAGGAAAACCGCCGGTTCGCGCACGATGGCCCGGCCCATGGCGACACGCTGGCGCTGGCCACCCGAAAGCTGCGCCGGCTTGCGGTCGAGGTATGGACCGAGTTCCAGCACCTCGACTGCACGCGCCACCCGCGCCTCGATTTCCGGTTTCGGCAGGCCGGCGAGGCGTAGGCCGAACGACATGTTCTGGCGCACCGTCATGTGCGGGTAGAGCGCATAGGTCTGGAACACCATTGCCACGCCGCGCTGCCTGGACGGGACGTCGTTGACGACGCGGCCGCCGATCTTCAACTCGCCATGCGAGATGGTCTCAAGGCCGGCAATCATCCGCAGCGTCGTCGATTTGCCGCAGCCGGACGGCCCGACGAAGACGACGAACTCGCGATCGGCGATATCCAGATCTATGCCGCGAACGGCGGGCTGGCGTCCGTAAACCTTGACTAGATCTCGAAGGCTGACCTCGGCCATGTCCGTCAGCCCGCCGGACGCATCGCGGCGCGCTTCACCGCTGGATCGGCATAGCGCGTTTCCGGCAACGTCGCGTACCAGTCCGGACGGCCGGGATCGCGGTCATAGGCATAGCCGCCGAGTTCCTTGAAAAGCTCGGCATAGTGCGCAACCTTCTCGCGATCGACCTCGACGCCGAGGCCGGGGCCTTTCGGCAGATCGATCATGCCGTCGCGGCAGGGCAGCTTGCCGCCAACAAGGATGTCGTCGGTCAGGTGATGATAATGAGCATCCGCCGCGAAGCCGAGATTTGGCAGCGTGGCGCCGAGATGCAGCATGGAGGCGAGTTGGATGCCGAGTTCGCCCGACGAATGCACCGACGCGCCGTACTGGAACGTCTCCAGCACCGTGCCGGCCTTGTGGGCCTGGCGAAGCCCGCCCCAGAAGGTGGTGTCGAGCAGCACGACGTCGACGAGGTCGTGGCGGATCGACTGGGCAAGCTGCTCGAAATTGACGACGACCGTGTTGGTGGCAGTCGGGATGCGCACGAACTGCCGCACCCTGCGCATGCCTTCCAGGCCCCAGGTCGGATCCTCGAAATAGTCGTTCTTCAGCTTTTCGATCGCGTGGCCGACACGGATCGCCTGTTCGACGCTCCATGCCCCGTTCGGATCGAGGCGCAGGAGATCGTTTGGAAATGCATCGCCCAGCGCCTCCATCACCGCGATATCGTGGTCGGGGGCGAAGTGCCCTCCCTTAAGCTTGTGCGTGGCAAAGCCGTATTTCTGCTTCAGCTCGCGCGCGTGGGTCACAATTTCGTCCGGCGTCGTCTCGCCGCCCTTGCCGCTTGCCTCGTCGGCGTAGCGGTAGAAAAGGTACGACGCGAAGGGAATCCGTTCGCGCAGCGCACCGCCGAGGAGGTCGCAGGCCCGCACGCCGAGCTTCTTGCCGGCGAGGTCGAGGCAGGCCATCTCGATGGCCGCATGCAGTTGGATGCGGTTGTTGTAGAGGCTTGCGGTCGGGTTCATGATCTTCCAGCGCAACTGCTCGAGTTGCAGCGGATCATGTCCCTTCAGATATGGCAGCAGCGCGCGGATGGCGCTTTCGGCGGACTCGCCGCCGCCACCCATCTCGCCCCAGCCGGAGCGCCCGTCATCGTCGATCACCTCGACGACGGTGCGGACGAATCGGCCCCAATGCGCGCCCATCGAATGCCGCAGCGGCGCTTCGAGCGGCACGGTGACGGTAGTTGCGCGGATATCTGCAATGGTCACGGGCTGTTATTCCTTCCTGGGCGAGCCGCCGAGCCGCGCCATCAGGCCGCCATCGACGCGCACGACCTCTCCGGTCACGAAGGACGCTTCCGATGAGAGCAGGAACGCGACCACCTCGGCGATCTCGTTGGCGTCCGCCGGCCGTCCGAGTGGATGCATGGCGTTGATGGCGTCCCATACGGCATCGGGGTCTTGCGCCAGCGCCACCGCATCGCGCAGCATCGGCGTGTCGACAGAGCCCGGGGCGACGCCGTTGACGCGCACGCCGTAGGGCGCGGCATCGACAGCCATGGCGCGCACAAGGCCGACCAGTCCATGCTTGGCCGCCGAATAGGCAACAACGCCGGTCTGTGCCGCAAAGCCCTGGACCGATGCCATGTGGACGACCGAGCCCTTGCTGGCGCGAAGCAGCGGCATTGTGGCCTGTGAGATCAGGAAGGCGCCCTTGAGGTTGACGTCGAACACTTCGTCCCAGACTGCTTCCGGCGTCGTCTCGACAGTGCCGTAGCGCTGGATACCGGCATTGTGGGACAGAGCGTCGAGCCCGCCGAGCTTGTCGGCCGCCGCGGCCGCGCGCTGGCAATCCTCGCCGCTTGCGACCGAACCGACGACGGTCTTGACCTTCACCCGGCCGCTCAGTTCGCCCGCCACATCGGCAAGCCCCCGGGCGTCGACATCCATCAGCACCAGCGCTTGGAATTGTTCGGCAAGCCTGAACGCCACTGCCGCGCCTATCCCCTTGGCCGCTCCTGTCACCAATGCGATTGACATTCGTTCCTCCTGACGGCTTTGTTATCGTGCTCTACCATGGTAGTCAACATCTAGCTTGCCGTGCCCGCCTCGCCTGTCATGCCGTAGCTGATGGCACGCTGGAGAAGAGACATGATCGATAGCCCGGATTTCCGCTCGCCCGACTTCCTGCTCGGCCATATGCGAAGCCTGATGGATTTCTTCTATCCGGCCTGCATCAACCGAGCGGATGGCGGCTATTTCAACGAATACCGCGATGATGGTTTCATCACCGACCGTTCCAACCAGCACATCGTCTCGACGACGCGCTTCATCTTCAACTTCGCGACCGGCGCCGGGCTGCTCGGGCGGCCCGAATTCGTGGCCGCGGCAACCCACGGCGTTAGGCATCTCGAAGAGGTCCACCGCGACCGGGAATATGGCGGCTACTTCTGGACGCTCGCCGGCAGGGAGGCATCGGATGCCAGGAAGCATGCCTATGGCCACGCCTTCGTGCTGCTGGCCTATGCGACGGCGCTCAAGGCGGGCATTGCAGGCATGGCGGCCAAGGTCGAGGAGATCTGGGACCTTCTGGAGCGCCGCTTCTGGAACGCCGGGGATCGCCTCTACGCCGACGAGGCATCACGGGATTGGACGGAGCTCTCACCTTATCGCGGCCAGAACGCCAACATGCACATGACGGAAGCGATGCTGGCCGCTTTCGAGGCGACCGGCGAGACACGCTATCTCGATCGCGCCGAGACGCTGGCGCATCGCATCTGCGTCGATCTCGCCGACCAGGCCGGCGGCGCGATCTGGGAGCATTACCGGACGGATTGGTCGCCCGACTGGGACTACAACAAGGACCAGCCCGACCATCTGTTCCGTCCCTACGGCTTCCTTCCCGGCCATCTCACGGAGTGGGCAAAACTGCTGATGGTGCTGGAGCGGCAACGCCCGGCGGATTGGATTCTGCCGCGCGCGATCCACCTCTACGACACGGCCATGGCCAGGAGCGCGGATTTCGAATGGGGCGGCATGCACTACAGCTATGCGCCGGACGGGCGGCTGCTTGACCGCGACAAGTATCACTGGGTCCATTGCGAGACCTTGGCCGCGGCTGCCGCCCTTGGCGGGCGCACCGGCCAAGAGCGCTTCTGGCAGGATTATGACCGGCTTTGGGCCTATTGCTGGCGCGTCTTCATCGACCACCAGCATGGCGGCTGGTATCGCATCCTGTCGCCGGATGGCCAGCGCCGCAGCACGATCAAGAGCCCGGCCGGCAAGACGGATTACCACCCTTTCGGAGCCTGCTGGGAAGTCCTGCGGGTTCTGCGCCGGGCGTTACTCCCCGAGCCTCGAACTTGATACGATTCGGCGTCTGGTGTCCGGTTCCATTTCATCGGCGAGCCGGCTGCTTCCACCGCCGAGCCCAAAGGAATGACGAGCGAGTTCGAGCATTTTGAACCTGCGGCCGAAGTCGGAACCCGCCTAATTGCACTTCGTTGCCGCCGATTACCGCGCGCATCGCCGGGCCTTGGCCAGGCGGTTCCGAGCAGCGCCCTCGCGGCTATAACTTTGACGCGGTCGCGGACTGCGCCCGTTTCGTGCAATGGTTTCCAAATGCCGGAGATGCTGTCTTGCGCGCCTCAGTCAGCGCTCGCAGTTTATTGGCTCGACCTCGTCCACTTGAGCTCGGGACTGAACACCTCAGGCGCTCATCGCAATCTCGGGCCTCTGTGCTGCTCACCGTTGTGGCTGGTGCCGGGCATCGCCTTCTGGTGCTGTTCGCCTTTCTGCTGACGCTCATCCCAAGCGACTATGCCGGTCGCGCCTACGCGGCCTATTATTTGGCAGGCAACAAGGGTTTCGCGATTTTCGCCGGGTGGCTATCAATCCCAATTGTAGGCCAGGCCAAGCTCATCATTGCCGCATTGTTCCGTATAATCCTGCCGACCTATGGGCCGACCATAGCGAACAGAAAAACTGCTATCGCCTCGCAGCCTGGGCGTCCGCAGGTCCGGGTCACACCGCCCTGTTCTGTGTAGGCGCGCGGCCGCCACCATCGGCGACGAGCACGGCACCGGTGACGAAGGACGCCTCTTCAGAGGCAAGGAACAGGCAGCAATTGGCGATCTCCGCCGGCTCGGCGACGCGTCGCAAGGCGATGCGACCGGTGAGCGCGGCAAACTCTTCGTCCGGCGTCGAGCCGTTGGCGGCGGCCGCCACTTCCATCTCGTAGACACTCATCGGTGTGCGCACCCAGCCCGGCGCTACCGCATTGGCGCGGATGCCGTCGGGACCATGCGCGTAGGCGAGCGAGCGTGTGTAGGAGACCAGCGCTGCCTTGCTCGCCGAATAGGCGGCGTTCTGGCCGCTGGCGTTGAAGGCGCCGACCGAGGCGATGTTGACGATAGCGCCGCCGCGCTGTTTCAAGAGCGGCAGAGAGGCGCGGCAGACCATCATGGCGCCGGTCACATTGACGGCGAAGCTGCGTTCCCAGGTCTCGTCGCTCAGGCTTTCCGGCTCGTCGAGGATCATCACGCCTGCCGCGTTGACGACAATGTCGAGCCGGCCGCCGCAGGCTTCTATGGCGCGCGCGACGTCGTCGGCAATGGTGATGTCGCCATGCACAGCAGTGCCGCCGCTTGCCTGTGCCGCCTCGTCCAAGGCGTCGCCGCCATGACCGAAGACAACGATTTCGGCGCCGTGCCGGCCGAACAGTTCGGCGGTCGCCTGGCCCATGCCAGTGGCGGCGCCGGTGATGAGCGCCTTGCGGCCTGCGAGACGTCGGCTCATGTCAGCCCCCAATGCCGTTCGACGGCAAAGCCGGTCTCCGGCAGGGTCGAGCCGCCGTCTACGACGATGGTCTGGCCGGTGGTGTATTTCGCCTGCTCGGAAGCGAGATAAAGCATGGCGTAGGCGATGTCGTCAGCCTCGCCGAGATGGCCGACGGGAATGTGCCGGCCGAGCCTGTCGGCAATTTCGGGTGCGCTCATCGTGCCCCTGCCCGGCTTGGCGATGAAGCCCGGCTCGACGCCGTTGACGGTGATGCCGTCGCGCGCGAATTCGAAGGCCGCACCGCGGATGAAGGCGTTGACGCCGGCCTTGGCCGCGGAATAGTGCGCGCCGCCGGCCATCGCCACCCGCGCCGACACCGAAGAGGTGACGAGGATGCGGCCAAAACCATTGCGGCGCATGACCGGGACCGCCGCCTGCGCCAGCCAGAAACAGGCTTTCAGATTGAGCGCCAGCGCGTCGTCGAGCTTGTCCTCGTCGAGTTCCTCGATCGAGGCCCAGGGGCAGCCACCGGCATTGTGGACGACGATGTCGAGCCGGCCCGCCTGGCGCACGATGTCGCTGACCAGTGCGTGGAGCCTGGCGCGATCGAGGCCGGCCAATGGCATAGCCCGCACGTCCAGTCTGCGGGCCGAGAGGTCGGCGGCCAGTGCTTTCGCGACATCGAGGGTTCGGTTGGCGATGATGACCGATGCGCCGGCTTCGGCAAAGCGCGAGACAATCGCCGCACCGATGCCGCGGCCGCCGCCGGTCACCAGAGCCACCTTGCCATTGAGGTCGAAGGGCTGCGCCATTGCTCAGACGACCCCGGCGCCGCGGACCAGATCGACGAAGCGCGCAAACACTTGCGTGTGGCGGTCGACATCGGCCGATGTCGTCGCCGGGCACATCAGGAACATGGTGTGGAACGGCGTCACCAGAATGCCCTCGTTCATGTAGAAGGCGTGCAGCAGCGTCTCGAGATCGCCGCGCCGGCTGGCGATGACATCGGCGCCATTCCTTGGCGGCTGCGGCATGAACATGATCTCGGCGCGGGCGCCAATCTGCGTCACATGCCAGGGCAGTCCATTGGCGTTGATGATGCCCCGCGCCGCTTCGGCCAGTCGCGAGGCATTGGCGATCATCACGGCGAAATTGGCCGGCGTCAGCACCTCTTCCAGCACGGCGCGCATTGTGGCGACGGTAAGCGCATTGCCGGCCAACGTACCGCCAATGCCGAGATGCGCGGACTGACGCACGCGCGGATTGACCATCGGCACGATCGCCCACAGCCGCTCGGCGATCACTTGCGAAACACCGAAGATGCCGGCCGGGATGCCGCCGGCGATCGCCTTGCCGGCGACGAGAATGTCCGGCTCCAACCCATGCTCGGACGAATAGCCGCCCGGCCCGCTGGAGATTGTGTGGGTCTCGTCGATGATCAGCACCGTGCCGGTGCGGCGGGTGATCTCGCGCAGTGCCGCATGAAAACCGACGGCGACCGGGATCATGCCGAAATTGGTCATCAGCGGTTCGGTCAGCACGCAGGCGACATCGCCGGCCGACAGCGCCTGCTCCAGTGCGGCGACATCATTGAACTCGACCACTTTCGAAACCGCCGAATGGTCGACGCCGTTTGGATGGATCATGTTGCGCAGGCCGATGCGGCCGTCGCGGATCTCGACATGCGCCTCTTCGACGCCGCCGTGGTAGCAGCCGGAAAACACCAGCACCTTGTCGCGGCCGGTGATCATGCGGGCGATGCGGATGGCACCGCGATTGGCATCGGTCGCAGAGGTGGTGAATGTCCAGTAGGGCAGGCCGAAGCGTCGCTGCAGTTCGGCGCCGACCCATAGGCTGTCTTCGGTGGGCAGCATCATCGTCGTGCCGTTCTGTAGCTGGCGAAGCGCTGCGCGGGTCACCGCCTCAGGCGCGTGGCCGCACATGCCGCCGGTGTCGCCAAGAGCGAAGTCGACATAGTCGTGGCCGTCTATGTCTTTGATATGGGCACCGCTGGCCGAGGAGACGTAGACCGGGAACCCGCCGGCCCAACGGCGCATCCAATGCGAGGGCCCACCATACAGGAAATGCTGCTTACCCTCTTTCCACGCCGCTGCCGAACGCGGATGCTTCTCGTGGAAGCGCTGTTGCTCACGGTCGAGGAGGTCGCCGATGATTTCGGAATGCGGATCTTGTTTCACGGCGGTCATCACGGCGGAAGTCTCCCTTGTGCGCCGTCGCTTCATGGCGCTAGATGTTTCCAATCTTGGTTCATTATTTGAACCATGATTTTGTATGTTATAAACAACCTGCAAGGCGCAACGACCGCTGTCAAGTTATTTCACACGCGAACTATCTCGGAGAACTCACATGAGCACAGTCGGCAAGGCGATCTCGCTGCTGGAACTGTTCACGCTGGCCGAGCCGGAGATCGGCCTCTCCGACCTCGCCTGTAAGGCCGGTCTCGACAAAGCCACCGCCCGGCGCCTGCTGGTCGCGCTTGCCGGCCATCGGCTGATCGAGCAGGAGCCGAAAAGCCGCCGCTACCGCCTCGGCGCCGGCCTGTCGCGGCTGGCCCGGATTCGTGACGCGCATTTCCCTTTTATCCGGATCGCAGCACCGGTGTTGCGCGATCTGGCGCTTGAGACCAGCGAGACAGTCCACCTGTCGGAATTCAGCGCCGGGGAGCTGCTCATCATGCATGTCGAGCTTTCGGCAAAGGCCAATCGCGTCAACGTCGATGTCGGACAGGTGCTGCCGCTGCACGGCACCGCATCCGGCATCGCTTTCCTCGCCGCCTCGCGCCCGGAGACAGTGGATGCCTATCTCGGAAAACCGCTGGATGCCTTCACCCCGCATACGGTCACGCGGCACGACAAAGTCATCGAAACGATCCACCTCGTTGCGTTACACGGCTATTCGCGCAACTCGCAAGGTTATGAGGAGGGAGTGCACAGCATCGCCGCGGCGATCCTCGGCTCCGACGGCTATCCCCTGGGAACGCTGGCGGTGGCGTCGCCGGTATCGCGCGTCGACGACGCGGTCGCGGCCAGCCAGGGCCAGGCGGCGGTTCGGGCGGCAAGGCTGATTTCGGCGCGCCTGGCCGGCGACGCCTGATACCCGCATCTCTGCCGTTGACACGCCCGCATAGGGACTGCCGCGCGGCCCTCATGTGCCGCGCGGCGCTACCCGTAGCGCTGCCTACTTCTTTACCGCCTCGAGATCGATGACGATGTCGACTTCCGGGCCGAGGCCGAAACCGTCGGCGGCTTTTGCCATCGGAAAGTCCGCGGTGCTGATTTTGCCGGTGGCGGTGAAGGCCGCCTTGGTCAGCGTCGCATCCCATGGCGCCGGCGCTTCGTTGCGCAGCGTCACGTCGAGCGAGATTTCCTTGGCAACGCCGCTAATGGTCAGATTGCCGGTCACCTTGCCGGTCTTGTCGTCGACTTTCTCGACCTTGGTGCTCTCGAAGCTGATGGTCGGGAACTCGGCCGCGTTGAAGAAGTCGGGACCCTTGAGGTCGTTGTCGCGCTGATCGAAAGCTGTGTGGACCGAGCCGACGTCGATCTCGGCCTTGACGTTGCTCTTCGATGGATCAGCCTTGTCCATGACGATCGCGCCCTTGACGGCGTCGAACTGGCCATGGGCGATGCCGTAGATGCCGTGCTTGATGGTGAAGGTGACCCAGCTGTGCTGGCCGTCGATCTCGTAATTGTCGGCATGGGCGGCCGACGCCATTGCAGAAGCGCCGACAAAGGCCAGGGCCGCGATCAGGTTTCGTATCGTCACATATCTCTCCCGTTTGTTGAAGGTATTGTCGTAGAGCTCAGGAAAAACCGAGCGCTGCCCCGTGCGGCGCCCAGACGATCGCCGCGAGCACAGACAGCATCGCCGGTATGGCGATCAGGAAGCCCGCAACAAGCGGCCGTAAAGGACGGCTGGCGGGAAGCAGGATTTGCAGCGGGCCAGCGAGAAACGCTGCCACCAGCAGCGGCAAAGGTGAAAGCATCAACGCTGCGGGGTTGGCCTTCGGCGCCAGCAGAGCGACCTGAATGATCGCCGTGCCCGCGGCGAAGAGCACGAGAAATTCGACGCCCTTGCCCCAGCCCGATGCGGGGCGACCGCGCAGTACCGCGATGTACTCGACCAGACACAAGCCTCCGATCAGCGCGGCGAGCGACCCGAGCAATTGGCCGACGACGATCGAGGCGCCGAGCACCGACGTCAAGGCGCCGGCGAGCGACGAGGTGAGCACTGCGGCCGGTATCATGAACGGCCGCTCAGCTGGCGGCGGCTCGGTGCGCATCGTCATCAGTGCCGCCGCTCCGGCTGCCGTCAGCAGGCCAACGACGACTGCTGCAACCATTTGAAGATCCACGGGACCGGCAAGGACCCGCCGCCAGCCGAGCCACGCGAAGGCCCCGACGATGGCAAAGGCAGCAAACACGCCGGCCCTCGGGCCGTTCAGCAGGCGCCCGAACAGCTGCCCGACGGCAATGCCAGCGGCCGCGAGATAGACCAGCTTCTGGCTGGCGGCGGTTGGTGGAAAGGCCGGCGCACCGACCGTGTCCCAGTACAGGAACAGCACAGCCGCGCCTACGATCAGCGTTGCAGTGACGGACGCCCCGGGGGCGACGAGTTTCACCAGCAGCGCCAACACAATGCCGAGCAGCAGGGGTAGCGCCGCAGTGGTGACCATCGGATTGCCGAGAAACGCGCTCAACTGCAACCCTCCGATTTCGGATTTGTTCGAACCGGCGGTTCGATCACATGTTCAATCTTGATTGGCGCAATGCCGGCCGTCTTGTCCGAGCCGGAACTTTGTTTTGACTGAGCGCGCACTCGTGTCGTCAGCCACTTGAATGGACCCGTCTCGCTCCAAATCACTTCAGCCGTGTCCCTCAACCGAGCGCGATCCAGGCTGTCTTAAGCTCTAGGTATTTCTCCAGCGCGTGTAGCGACTTGTCGCGGCCGAAGCCGGACTGCTTGACGCCGCCGAGCGGCACGGTGATGTCGGCGCCGCCATAGGTGTTGACATGGACGACGCCGGCATTGATGGCGCGCACCATGCGGTGCGCGGTGGAGAGGTTTGATGTCCACACCGCAGAGGCGAGCCCGTAGACCGTCGAATTGGCAAGCCGCACCGCCTCTTCCTCGGTGTCGAAACGCATGACGCCGAGCACCGGCCCGAACACTTCTTCGCGCGCAAGCTGCATGTCCTGCGTCACATTCTCGAAGATCGTCGGCGCCATGTAGCTGCCGCCGGTCTCGGCCAGGATCCGTTCGCCGCCGGTGACCAGCCTTGCGCCGTCTTCCCTAGCCTTGGCGACGAAGCCGAGATTCTTGTTCAGTTGCTCCGCACTCGACACCGCGCCGATATCGCTGGTGAGATCCAGCGGATCGCCGACCTTCAGCCGCGTGGTCGCCGAGACAAGCTCGTCCATGAAGCGGTCATAGACGGACGTCTGAACGAGCAGGCGCGAACCGGCAACGCAGACCTGGCCGGAATTGCGAAAAATGCCATTGGCCGAGACGACCGCCGCCTGCTTCAAATCAGGCGCATCGGCAAAGACGATGTTGGGCGACTTGCCGCCGAGCTCGAGGAAGACGCGCTTCAAATTCGAGCGGGCGGAATAGTCGAGCAGCCGCCGACCAACCGGTCCCGAGCCGGTGAAGGCGATGGCGTCGACATCCATGTGCAGGCCGAGCGCTTCGCCGGTGACGGAGCCGCGGCCGGTGACGACATTGAGCACGCCGGCGGGCAGGCCGGCCTCGCTGGCCAGCTCCGCCAGCCGCAGCAGCGTCAGCGACGCGATCTCGGGCGGCTTGACCACCACGCAATTGCCGGCGGCAAGGGCGGGCGCGATCTTCCAGGCGCCGATCATCAGCGGAAAGTTCCACGGCACGATGACGCCGACGATGCCGAGCGGCTCCTTGTGGATCAGCCCCAGCACATTCTCGGCCGTCGGCGCGATCTCGCCATAGACCTTGTCGATCGCCTCGGCGTAGTAGCGGATGGTGCCGGCGGCCGAGATCGGCTCGGCCTTGTAGGCCATGCCGATCTCGGTGCCGTTGTCGCGCACGCCCAGAACCGCCAGTTCGTCGACATGCTTTTCGATGAGTTCGGCGAGCCTGCTCAACACTTTCTTGCGGAAGGCGGGGGCGGCCCGCGACCAGGAACCCTTTTCGAACGCCTTGCGCGCCGATTTGACCGCGCGGTCGATATCGGTGGCATTGCCGTCGGCAATGCTGGCGAAGGCGCGGCCATCGATCGGCGAAATGACAGGCAATGTCGCGCCGCTTGTTCCCGCCGCTCGTTCGCCATCGATGAACAGACCGCGCGCGCCGATCTCCATCTTGCGCAGCGTGTCGATGGCATTTTGACTGATCATGGCGAACCGGCTCCGAAACTGACATGCAATGTGGTTGGCGCCCGGAACTCCCAGCCGCGGAACTCCGGATTCCTGCCGGGCACCAGGCTGAGATCGGGGAAGCGTTGGAGCAGCAGCCTTACCGCAAGGCACATTTGCTCGCGCGCGAAAAACCGGCCCAAAGAGAAATGGTAAAGGGCGGCGCCGAGCGCGCCGCCCCTTCTCGTCTGTCTTAGTCCTTCAGCGGCACGCCGAGATTCTCGAAGGCGACCGGATCGCGGTTCTTCAACGCCCCCGCCAGCAGCAGTCCGACGACCGCGGCGATCAGCACCAGGGCCGGCAGGAACGCCCCGAGGAAGCCGCCGGCACCCGACAGGCTGCCGAAATTGATGACGATGAGGTATATGATGACGACGAAGGCGATGAAGGTCAGCCCCGGCAGGATAGTGGTCTTCAGCGCGTTTTCCTGGGCCGACGGATTGGCGCGGAAATACATGACCACAGCGAGCGAGGCGACCGCCATCATCACGATGACGCCGAGCGTGGCGACATTGGTCAGCCATGAAAACAGTGCTAGCACCGGATCGAGGCCAAGCACGGCAAACAGCCCGACGACGACCGCGGCCAGCACGCTCTGGATGACCGAGGCGACATGCGGGCTCTGGTGCACCGAATGTGTCACGCCGATCGTCTGCGGCAACAGCTTCTCGCGGCCCGAGACATAGATGTAGCGGGCCACCGCATTGTGGAACGCCAGCACGCCGGCAAACAGGCTCGACACGAACAGGATGCTCATCGCGTGTGAGAGCATCGTCCCGGCGTAGCGGTCGGACAGACCGAACAGGAAAGTGGTCGGATCCTGAAGCCCCTGCAGAGCCGGCAGCAATTTGTCGACACCGGCGCCGACCGCCATCAGCCATGCGGTGACCGTGTAGAAAACGCCGATCAGCAGGACGGAGAAATAGGTCGCCCTGGGAATGGTGACCTTGGGGTCGCGCGCCTCCTCGGCGTAGATCGTCGTCGCCTCGAAGCCGATGAAGGCGGCAAAGCAGAACAGGATGGCGATGGCCGGGGCGCCTGAGGTGATCTGGCTCCAGCTGAACGGCGCCGCCGACAGGCCGCTGTCGCCGCCCGTCTTGAGGATGGCGATGTCGAGGACCAGCACTACCAGATATTCGCACAGCACCAGCACCGTCAGGATCTTGGCCGACAGATCGACCTGGCGGTAGCCGAGCACAGCAACGAGCGCGATGGCGATGAAGCTCCACACCCACCAGGGTAAATTGATGCCCCAGCCGGCGAAAAGGCCCGCGGTCGCGGCACCCAGCAGGCCCATGACGCCGATCTGCATGGCGTTGTAGGACAGGATGGCGATCAGCGCCGTGGCACCGCCGGCCAGGCCGCCGAGTCCGCGCGCCGCGTAGGCATAGAAGGCGCCGGCATTGCCGACATGACGCGACATGGCGACATAGCCAACCGCGAAAAGCAGCAACAGCACGGTCACGATCAGATAGGTGCCGGCAAAGCCTGCACCATTGCCCATCAGCATGCCGAGCGGCGTGCCGCCGGCGACAGCCGTCAGCGGCGCCGCTGCCGAGATAACCATGAAGGTGATGGCGCCGACGCCGAGGCTGTTCTTCCTCAGCCGGTTGACCTCACCGGTTTCGATTGTCGTCATTTTACCCTCCAAATTCCGCGCTGCGGAAACAAGTGTCCCTGGAATGCCTCGGCCTTCTTGAGGGCCCAATGTTCATTTCATTATTTGTAACGGCATTTCGAATATAGACTTGCAAAGGAATCCACTTCCTGTCAAGTTAATTCGCACGTTAAGTACACGATCGGAGGATCAAACAGGCATGAGCACGGTGACCAAAGCCATTTCCCTGCTGGAAATGCTGGGTCGCGGCGAGCCCGAGATGGCGTTGGCCGACCTCGCTCGCCATGCGAACTTCGACAAGGCGACAACGCGCCGGCTGCTGCTCTCGCTCATGGAACATGAGCTGGTGGAGCAGGACGAAACCACCCGCCTCTACCGGCTCGGCCCTGGTCTCGGTCGGCTGGCGCTGATGCGTGAGGCGCAGTTTCCATTCCTGCGAACGGCAGCGCCGCTGGTCGAGGCACTGGCCAGTGAAATCGGCGAGACGGTGCATCTGTCGGAATACTCCAAGCGCGGCCTGATTACCGTTCATGTCGTTGAATCGGCCAAGGCCAACCGCGTCAGTGTGGCGCTCGGCGGATACCTGCCGATGCATGCGACCGCGTCCGGCATTGCCTTCCTGGCTTTCACCGAAGACCGCATCCGCGAAGCCATTGTGGCAGGCCCCCTGCCGGCCTTTACGCGTTTCACCGTGTCCGGCGCAGCGGCGCTGGCCGAAGAGATTGCGGCAGCGCGCGTGCGCGGTCATTCGATCGGCTCGCAAGGTTTCGAGGAAGGCGTGCAAAGCGTCGCCGCGCCGATCCTGGGCGCCGGCGGTTTTGCCATCGGCACCGTTGCCATTGCCGCACCGCAGGCGCGTGTGGTGGAGGGCGATATCGAGCGCTACGGTTCAAGCGTCGCGGATACCGCACGCAGCATCGGCGAGCGGCTTGCCGGACGACGCAGCCTGCCGGAGCGGTGGCGCGCATCATGATGCAGGCACATACGTTGATCATTCACCGAGGAGACTGACTTTGCAGGACAAACGCCGAATCCTGGTTATTGGCACGGGCGACACCAAGGCCGATGAGTTGCTGTTCATGCGCGAGCGCATCGAGGCGGTCGGCGGCATCGCTGTTATGATGGATGTCAGCGTGCTCGGCGATCCACCCTACCGGCCGGAGCACGACAAGCACGCCGTGGCTCAAGCTGCAGACACGACGATCGCGGCGATCATTGCCAGCGGCGACGAGAATACGGCGATGACGCTGATGGCGCTCGGCGCCTCACGACTTGCGCGTGCGCTCTACGACCAAAGCGCGATCGACGGCTTCATCGCGCTTGGCGGTTCCATGGGAACCGACCTTGCGCTCGACGTCGCCCTTGCGCTGCCGCTCGGCGTGCCTAAATTCGTCATCTCGACCATCGCCTATTCGCATCTGGTGCCGCCGGAACGGATCGCCACCGATTTGATGATGATCCTGTGGGCGGGCGGTCTCTACGGCCTCAATGGCGCCTGCAAGGCGGTGTTGTCGCAAGCCAGCGGCGCGGTGGTCGGTGCTGCGCGCGCCGTCGTCAAACCGGATGCGTCGCGGCCACGGATCGGCATGAGTTCGCTCGGCAAGAGCTGCCTGCATTACATGGTGGTGCTGAAGCCGGAGCTGGAAAAGCGCGGCTATGAAGTCATCGTCTTCCACACCACCGGCATGGGCGGAAGGGCGCTGGAAGCAATCGCCGCGCAGCGCGGCTTCGTCGCGGTGATGGATTTCAGCCTGCAGGAGCTTGCCAACCATCTCACCGGCTCGGTGGTCAGTTCGGGCGCCGACCGGCTCGAGAATGCCGGGCGGCAAGGGATCCCGCAGATCGTCGCACCTGGCGCCGTCGACATGGTGGATTTTCCAACCTGGCAAGCCGTACCGATGAGATTCATCGAGCGCCCCTACCATGCCCATAACCGGCTGCTCGCTTCCGTGACTTCGGATGGCGAAACCCGCAGGGAAATCGCACGCGCCATCGGGGAAAAACTGGCCTCCGCGACCGGGCCGACTGCCTTCATTCTGCCCGCTGGTGGCATCCAGCAATGGGACCAGGACGGTGAGCCGCTATACGACCCGGAAGCGCTGGCAGCTTTTGTCGAGGAGATGCGCGCCAGTGTGCCCGGCAATACCGAGCTGCACGAGATCTCAGGACACATCAATGATGCCGCCTTCAGTGCCAAGGCGCTGGAGATTTTCGATCGCTGGGTCACCGAGGGTCTCATCCCGCCAGGGGCGCCACAGGGAAAGCAGGCCGCATGAGCGCGATGCGGCCACAGGCGCTGGTGCTCGACTTCGGCGGCGTCGTCACCCGCACCCTGTTCGAGACGCATGCGCTGACCGAGCGCGCGCTCGGACTGGCGCCCGGCTCGCTCGACTGGCGCGGGCCGTTCGACCAGGCATCAGACCCGCTGTGGCGAGCAATGCAAGCCGACGAAATCAGCGAGCGCGACTATTGGAGGACGCGCACCAGCGAAGTCGGCCTGCTGGTCGGCGAGGATTGGCGCGACATGTCGACCTTCGTGCAACGCGCGCGCGGCGCCGATCCGCAAGCCGTGCTGCGGCCGGAGGCCGAGCAGGCGATCCGCAAAGCACACGACGCCGGCGTCAGGCTCGCCATCCTCTCCAACGAGCTCGACCTGTTCTACGGCAGCACGTTCCGCGAGCGGCTGCCGCTGCTGTCGCTGTTCGAGACCATCGTCGACGCCACCTACAACTACATCCTCAAGCCCGACCCGCGCGCCTATGCCATTATAGGCGAAGCACTTGATCTACCCTTGGCCGCTTGCGTCTTCGTCGACGACCAGAAGCGCAATGTCGACGGCGCGCTCGCGGCCGGCATGCTGGCCGTGCATTTCGAAGTCGCCGAGCCGGCGCGAAGCTATGCCGAGGCGCTTGGTCATTTTGGCCTCGCCACCCCATAATCCAGAAAATTCCGGAGTCCCCAGCGATGCGTGACATCAACTTCCTCACCGAGAACAACGCCAAGCCGATCTGGCATCCGATGGCGCATCCGGCCGAGATGCGGGCGACGCCGCCCAGGATCATCATGAAGGGCAATGGCGTCGAGGTAACCGACATTGACGGCCGCACCGTGCTCGACGCGGTCGGCGGCCTCTGGAACGTCAACCTCGGCTACAGCTGCGACCCGATCAAGCAGGCGATCGCCGCCCAGCTCGACGCCCTGCCCTACTATTCCGGCTTTCGCGGCACCTCGACCGGACCGTCGATCGAGCTCGCCTTCGAACTCTGCGATTGGTTCGCACCGGAGGGCATGGTCAGGGCCTTTTTCACCTCCGGCGGTTCGGATTCGGTGGAGACGGCGCTGCGGCTTTCCCGGCAATACTGGAAGATCCGCGGCCAGGGCGACCGGACAAAATTCCTGGCGCTGAAGAAGGGTTATCACGGCACACATTTCGGCGGCGCTTCGGTTAATGGCAATGCCAATTTCCGCCGCAACTACGAGCCGCTGATGCCCGGCGTCTTCCACACACCGGCACCCTGGACCTATCGCAATCCATTCGAAGAGACCGACCCGGTGAAGCTGGCCAAACTCTGCGCCCGCGCCATCGAGGACGAGATCGCCTTCCAGGGCGGCGACACCATCGCCGCCTTCATCATGGAGCCGGTGCTCGGCGCCGGCGGCGTCATCGTCCCACATGAGAGCTTCATGCCAATGGTGCGCGCCATCTGCGACCGCCACGAGATCCTGCTCATCGCCGACGAGGTGGTGACCGGCTTCGGCCGCACCGGCGCCTGGTCGGGCTCGCGTCTCTCAGGTGTGAAACCGGATTTCATGACCATCGCCAAGGCGATCACCTCGGGCTACTTCCCGCTCGGCGCGACGCTGATCGGCGCCAAGGTGGCCGAGGTCTTCGAAGCCGACAAGACCAGTTTCGGCGCCATCGGCCATGGCTACACCTATTCCGGCCATCCGGTCGGCTGCGCGGCGGGGCTCGCCGCACTTGCCGAGACCAAGCGGCTCGCCCTGCACGACAACGCCGCTGCGCGCGGTGACGAACTCGGCAGGGCGCTGGAGGCGCTGAAGGCCAAACACGCACTGGTCGGCGATGTCAGGTACATCGGGCTGATGGCCGCCCTCGAACTGGTCTCCGACCGCGCCGCCAAGAAGCCGGCCGACAAGAAGACGATGAATGCCGTCGCCGATGCCGCCTATGCGGCCGGCGTCATGCTGCGCGTCTCCGGCAACACCGTCATTCTCTCGCCGCCGCTCGTCATCTCCTCCGCCGATGTGGTGAAGATCGCCGAGGCTCTCGACGCCGGACTGACGGCCGCTGCCTGACGGGCGACCAGGTCAGTCCTGACCGAGGCGCAGCCGCCGCCACGCTGCCGGCGACAGGCCGACGGCCGAGCGAAAAAAGCGTGAGAAATAGGCGGGGTCATTGAACCCCGTCTCGTATGCGATATCCTCGACGGAGCGCACGGTGAACAACAGCAAGCGCTTGGCTTCGACAAGCCGCCGCTCGCTGACCGTCTGGCGCACGCCCGCGCCCAGGCCCTGCCGTGCCGCCTTGTCGAGCAGATGGCGCGTGGTGCCGAGTGCCGCGACATAGCGCTCGACCGGCCAGTCGTCGCGAAAGTGCCGGTCAATCAGCCGCCGCAAGCGGCCGGCCAGCGCCACTGCGGCCGGCACCGCGACGGAATGCGACTCGGCATCGAGGCGCGCAATACCTGACAATGCCACGGCGATCAGCGGCGGCAGGATTTTGTCCATGCCGGGCAAGGCGTCGGCATATTCCGACTGGATCATGGCGATCGTGCTTACGAGTTTCTCCCACAACGCCGTTTCGCCGCGCCCGGAGACGAAGACCGGTTGGTCAAGTGGCAGCAGGGAATGCTCGTTGATGGCGGCAAGTGCTGCATCGGCAACCGAGACGACGATGGCATCGGTACCCGGTTCGATGCTGAAGCCGTGCACCACACCGCTCGGCATGAAACTCACAGTCGGCGCCGAAAAACTCCAGGTCTGGTCCTCGATCCGATAGCTGCCGCTGCCGCTCGTCCAGAACGTGATCTGCGCCATTTGCGGATGCTTGTGCGCCAGGACCTGGCCCCGATGCAGCGCGGCGCGGGCAAGAACCGTCTCGACATGGAGGAAGCCAACGTCGAGCGCTTGCGCCGGTTCGCCATAGACGAAGAATTCGGGAATGCTGGTCTGGCTCATGGCATCCGAAAAAGTCCAAATGGTTTTGGTCTTTCGTCCATAACCCACCAGACGGCGCCGGGCTACAGTTCGATCCATCAAAGGGAGGATCATGATGCGATCGGAAGATTTTCGGGCCGACACGAAACGGCCGTTCACCGGGGCCGAATATCTGGAGAGCCTGCGCGACGGTCGCGAGGTCTATATCAACGGCGAACGCGTCGCCGACGTCACCACGCATCCGGCGATGCGCAATTCGGCACGGTCGCTGGCACGCCTTTACGATGCGCTGCATGACCCCAAGCGGCGCGACTCCTTGACCTCGACCACCGACACCGGTTCGGGCGGCTACACGCACAAATACTTCCGCGTCGCCAAATCCTCCTCGGAGCTGGTCGAGCAGCAGACGGCGATCGCAGAGTGGTCGCGAATGTCCTATGGCTGGATGGGGCGCACGCCCGACTACAAGGCAGCGCTTATGAACACGCTCGGCGCCAATGCCGAATGGTACGGTCAGTTCAAGGACAATGCCTTGGCTTGGCATAAGCGGGCGCAGGAGTCCGTCCTGTTCATGAACCATGCCATCGTCAACCCGCCAATCGACCGCGACAAACCCGCCGATCAGGTCAAGGACGTCTTCGTCCATATCACCAAGGAAACCGACGCCGGCATCTATGTGTCCGGTGCCAAGGTGGTGGCGACGTCGTCGGCGCTGACCCACTACAATTTCCTGGCGCAGAGTTCGGCAACGGTGACCGAAGACCCGTCGCTGTCGGTGATGTTCATCGTACCGATGAATGCGCCGGGGATAAAGATGTTCTGCCGGGTCTCCTACGAGCAAACCGCCAACACGGTGGGCACCCCGTTCGACTATCCGCTGTCGTCGCGCTTCGACGAGAACGACGCCATCCTGGTGCTCGACAACGTCTTCATACCCTGGGAGGACGTGCTGGTGCTGCGCGACGCGCAGAAGATACTCTCATTCCACCCGGCATCCGGCTTCATGCACGGCTATTGCTTCCAGGGCTGCACGCGCTTTGCCGTCAAGCTCGACTTCCTTGCCGGCCTGCTGGCCAAGGCGCTGCGCGCAACCGGCGGCGACGCCTTCCGAGGCAACCAGGCGGCACTGGGCGAGGTCATCGCGCTCAGGCACATGTTCTGGAGTTTTTCCAATGCCATGGCGTACAACCCGATCCCGTGGGCGAATGGCGCGGTGCTGCCCAATCTGGAGGCTGCGCTCGCCTACCGGACCTTCATGTCGGAAGCCTATCCGCGGGTCATCGACACGGTGCGCCGGGTCATCGCCTCGGGTCTGATCTACCTCCCCTCCTCGGCCAAGGATTTCGGCAATCCGGAGATCGACCGCTATCTGGCGCAATATGTGCGCGGATCCGGCGACATGGGCCACATAGAACGCATCAAGATCATGAAGCTGTTGTGGGACGCGACCGGCACCGAGTTCGGCGGCCGCCACGCGCTCTACGAGCTCAACTATGCCGGCGCGCCGGAAGAGGTGCGGCTGCAGGTGCTGAAGGGCGCCGAACGCAGCGGACGGCTGAAGACGATGGAGGAACTGGTCGATACCTGCATGGCCGACTACGACGAGAAGGGTTGGACCGGCGACACCTGGCTGCCGGCGTTGCCGGCCAATGCGGACTAAGGCCGGCCATGGAGACGCAGGTCGCAAGGCTCGAATTCCGTGACGCAATGGCGCGCGTCTGTGCCCCGGTCAACATAGTCACCACCGATGGTCCGGCCGGTCGCGGCGGTTTCACCGCGACCGCCATGTGCAGCGTGTCCGACGATCCGCCAACGCTGCTCATCTGCATGAACGAGCGCTCGGCGCAGACTGGTCTGTTCCTCGCCAACCGGCGCTTCTGCGTCAACGTGCTGACGCAGGCCCATATGCATCTGGCGGCGAAGTTCGCCGGAGCGATCCGTGACATGACCGAGCGCTATCGTTCCGCGCGATGGCACACGATGCCGTCCGGCACGCCGGCGCTGCTGGACGCCATCGTCAGCTTCGACTGCGAGATCGGCGAGGTGAACCGGGTCGGCACGCACAATGTGATGTTCGGTCGCGTTGTCGACATCCGTCACGGCAGCGGTGAAGCCGCGTTGCTCTATGTCGATCGCAACTACGTGCAGCCGACAGCCTTGGGGAGTTTTGGTGGGTGAGGAGCGGTCCGCGCAGCGGACGAAAAGCCAATTGCTTGGCTTTTAGAGCGACGAACGCCCCTTTGCGAGGGGCGAGCAGGGTCAAGATTGATCCGTAGACGACTCCGTCTGGATCAGGCTCTCCAGCAGGTCGAGCAGGCGTTCCTGCTGCTCGGCGCCGTAGCGGTGCTCGATTGCTTCATAAATGGCGGTGCGCTCCGGCGACAGATCCTCGATCAGCGCCAGCCCCGCCGACCTGATGGCGAGCCGAGCCCTGCGCCCGTCGCCCTTGACCTTGTTGCGGGAGATGAACCGCCGCTCCTCCATCGTCTTGATGATGCGGGTGAGACTCGGCGGCAGGATGGAGGCGCGATTGGCAAGTTCAGTGGCCTCGAGCGGACCGGATTCGGCGAGCACACGCAGCACGCGCCACTGCTGTTCGGTGATATCGTGACGGGCGAGCATCGGCCGGAAATGCGTCATGATCACTTCGCGGGCGCGCAGAAGAGCCATCGGCAATGAGCGGCGGGTGCTGGGCGGTAGCAAGGTCAGGTCTCCGAAAATCCGGTTCCAGTTCAGACTCGCAATGCGAATGAAATCCGGATCGCAGCTATATCCGCGATTTTGCCGGGAGCGGCAATCCCGCCCGGGCGTGGGTCCTGACAGAAAACGACGCTTCACATTCAATTGTCAAGATACAATTTACATGTTAATCATAAAAGATCAGAGACGCCGGTGGTGAGGGCAGCAGATACCCTCACCACACGCAGCTCATTTCGGGAATCTCGACGTCGAATTTACCGGGATCAAACGAAAAGCGCTTGACTCTCGATCGTCGAGATGTAATTTACATGTTAATTACAAAAGACCGGCGACGCCTGCGGAGGAACCCTTGCCACACATGGCGATTGAATATTCCGCGAATCTCGACGCCAACGTCGACATGAGCGAGCTTTGCGCGCTGGTCGCGCGCACCATTCTCGCAACCGGCTTGTTCGAGCCGGGTGCGGTCAGGGTGCGCGCCTTTGGTGCCAAGGCCTATGCGATTGCCGACCGCCTGCCCGAGAACGGCTTCATCGACATGAACCTCCGCATCGGCAAGGGCCGCAGCGCCGAGGAAAAGAAGCTCGCCGGCGAAGCTATCTTCGCAGCCGTCTCGAAGCATCTCGCATCGCTTTTTGCGACGCCGCATTTCGCACTGTCTCTGGAGATTCGCGAGATCGACGCCGAACTGAGCTGGAAGAAGAATGCCATCCACCCGCGTCTGCGCGGTAGGTGACACAGCGGCAAATGACAGGGAAGACCCCATGACCGAACTAGACGACAATCTCAAGAAGGCCGAGGCCTATCTCGAGCGCTTCCGGAGCACAGGCGTGCTCAACCAGATCGGCGGCGAGGCCGTACCGGCCGCCGACGGCTCGACCTTCGAGACACTGTCGCCTGTCGACCTGCAGCCGATCGCCAAGGTGGCGCGCGGCAAGGCCGCTGATGTCGACCGAGCCGCCAAAGCGGCAAAGGCAGCCTTCCGTGACTGGGCGGCGCTTGCCGGCGACGCCCGCAAGAAACTTCTTCACAAGATTGCCGACGCCATCGTCGCACGCGCCGAGGAGATCGCCTTCGTCGAGTGCATGGACACCGGGCAGTCGCTGAAGTTCATGGCCAAGGCAGCGCTGCGCGGTGCCGAGAATTTTCGCTTCTTCGCCGACCGTGCGCCGGTAGCCCGCGACGGCGAGACGTTCCGCGCACCGAACCAGGTCAACATGACGACACGCGTGCCAATCGGGCCCGTCGGCGTGATCACGCCGTGGAATACGCCCTTCATGCTGTCGACATGGAAGATCGCGCCGGCACTCGCCGCCGGCTGCACGATCGTCCACAAGCCGGCCGAGTTCTCGCCGCTCACGGCACGGCTTCTGGTCGAGATCGCCGAAGAGGCCGGGCTGCCGAAGGGCGTCTGGAACCTCATCAATGGCTTTGGCGAGGACGCCGGCAAGGCACTGACCGAACACGCCGACATCAAGGCGATCGGCTTCGTCGGCGAAAGCCGCACTGGCTCGATGATCATGAAGCAAGGCGCCGACACGCTGAAGCGCGTGCATTTTGAGCTTGGCGGCAAGAACCCGGTCATTGTCTTTGCCGACGCCGATCTCGATCGCGCCGCTGACGCGGCGGTATTCATGATCTACTCGCTGAACGGCGAGCGCTGCACCTCATCGTCCCGCTTGCTGGTCGAAGCCTCGATCTATGAAAGCTTCACCGCCAAGGTCGCCGAAAGGGCAAAGCGCATCGTGGTCGGCCACCCGCTCGATCCGAAAACGGTCATCGGGCCCCTAATCCATCCTGTGCATGAAAAGAAGGTTCTCGAATATATCGAGATTGGCCGCTCGGAAGGCGCCACAGTTGCTGCCGGCGGTGCCAAGTTTGAGGGTCCGGGTGGTGGCAGCTATGTAAGCCCGACGCTGTTCACCGGCGCCAACAACCGCATGCGCATTGCGCAGGAAGAAATCTTCGGACCGGTGCTGACCGCCATCCCGTTCAAGGACGAGGCCGAAGCGCTGGCGCTCGCCAATGACACGCAATACGGCCTGACCGGGTATCTCTGGACTGCGGACGTTACCCGTGCGTTCCGCTTCACCGACGCGCTCGACGCCGGCATGATCTGGGTCAATTCCGAGAATGTGCGCCACCTGCCAACACCGTTCGGTGGCCTCAAGAATTCCGGCATCGGTCGCGATGGCGGCGATCGTTCCTTCGACTTCTACATGGAGACCAAGAACATCGCGTTCGCGACCGCAGCACACACTATCCAGAAACTTGGCGGTTGAAACGAGCGCTTGATCCAGATCAACTGATTAACATGGTAAATAAATTACCGTTGGTGTGCGATGGTCAACCACGGGAGGTGTATCATGGGTGAAATCGTTCTCGCTGCAAAAGTCACGCACGTGCCGACAATGCTGATGTCGGAACAGTCGGGCCGCGTCTTCGGCCTGCGCAAACAAGCAATCGATGGACATATCGAAATTGCCCGTCGCGCCAAGGAACTGGGAGCTGACACGATCGTGATCTGCGATACGCATTGGGTGGTCAATGCCGGCTACCACATCAACGCCAACAGCCATTTCGAAGGCCTGTTCACTTCAAACGAATTTCCGCAATTCATCCAGGACATGCCGTTCAGATATGATGGCAACCCAAATCTTGGTGACCTGATCGCGGAAAAGGCGCGGGCGAAGGCCGTCTATACGCTTGCGCACCACATCGACAGTTTGGAAGTCGAATATGGCACCCTCGTGCCGATGCACTTCATGTCTCGTTCCGGCGAATTTAAAGTCGTTTCGATTGCGGCCTGGTGCACGGTTCACAGCCACGAATCGAGCCGCAAACTGGGCGAGGCGATCCGCGAGGCGATCGAGGAGAGTGACAGCAAGGTACTGTTGGTGGCGTCCGGGTCACTTTCCCATAAGATTTGGGCGAATGACGAATATGAAGCCAACAACGGCACTTTCACCATTTCGTCGGAGTTCAATCACCAGGTCGATTTGCGCGTGCTGGAGCTGTGGCAGAGGGGCGAAATCGCAACCTTCCTGAAGATGCTCGGTGACTACGCAAACTTCTGCTGCGGCGAAGGCTCGATGCACGACACCGCCATGATGTTCGGCGCCCTGGGATGGGACAAATATACCGGCAGAGGCGAGCTGATCGGCGAATATTTTCCAAGTTCGGGCACCGGTCAGGCGAATGTCGTCTTCCCGGTCAAATGAAAACCCACGCGGCGGCATTGTCCGTCGCCAAGACAACTAGTGGAGGAAATTCATGTCGCTGCCGAAACCCAATCTCTACCCGCCGTTCAACATCGTGCGGCTCAGCCATGTCGAGCTTTGCGTCACCGATCTTTCGAAGTCCCGCGCATTCTATGTCGATACACTCGGCCTGCAGGTAACAGACGAGACTTCGGACGCCATCTATCTCCGCGCAATGGAGGAGCGCGGCCATCACTGCGTCGTGCTGAGGAAATCCAATAAGGCGGAAGCGCGAGATCTGGGCTTCAAGGTCTTTTCCGAAGAAGATCTCGACAAGGCCGACCATTTCTTCAAAGGTAAGGGCCTGCCGGTGGAATGGGTGGAACGGCCCTACCAGTCACGAACCTTCCGCACCCGCGATCCGCACGGCATTCCGCTCGAATTCTACTCGAAAATGGACCGCCTGCCGCCGATTCACCAGAAATATGCGCTCTACAAAGGCGTTAAACCGCTGCGCATCGACCACTTCAACTGCTTCTCGCCCAATGTTGATGAATCAGTGGCGTTCTACAACGAGCTTGGTTTTCGCGTCACCGAGTACACCGAGGATGAAGCGACCGGGAAGCTGTGGGCGGCCTGGACGCACCGCAAGGGCGGCGTCCACGACATCGCCTTCACCAACGGCATCGGCCCACGCCTGCACCACGTCGCCTTCTGGGTGCCGACGCCGCTCAACATCATCGACCTGCTCGACCTGATGGCGACAACCGGCTGGCTGCCGAATATCGAACGTGGCCCCGGCCGGCACGGCATCTCCAACGCCTTCTTCCTCTACATCCGCGACCCCGACAATCATCGCATCGAGATCTACTGCTCGGATTACCAGACCGTCGATCCCGATCTCGAGCCGATCAAATGGGACCTGACGGATCCACAGCGCCAGACGCTTTGGGGCGCGCCGGCGCCAAAAAGCTGGTTCGAGGAAGGCAGCGTCTTTGCCGGCGTCGAGCCTCGCAGGTCCGACCTGGCGGCTTCGCCGATCGTGGCGCCGTGATGCGAACAAAGACAGGCGTGATGGGGAAATCAGCATGACGGCACGGGCACGGCTGGCGACATTCACCATCGGTGGCAAACAGCGCTACGGTGCGATTACCGGCAACGGCGTCGTCGACCTGTCGGCGCGCCATGGCCAATGGCCGACATTGCGCGAAGTCATCGAGGCCGACGCCTTGCAGCGCCTGGCCGAGGAAGCCGACGCCTTCGCCGCCGACTTCCCGCTCGACGCCATCACCTACGAAATCCCTGTCCCCTCGCCGGAAAAGATCATCTGCGTCGGGGTCAATTTTCCCGACCGCAACGAAGAGTACAAGGACGGCCAGGCGGCACCGGGGAACCCGTCGCTGTTCGTCCGCTTCCCGCGCTCCTTCGTCGGCCATGGCACTCCGCTGGTGCGGCCGCCGGAATCGCCGCAGCTCGACTATGAGGGTGAGATCGTCATCGTCATCGGCAAGGCCGGACGGCGCATCCCCGAGACCAGTGCGCTGGACCACATCGCAGCACTGTCGCTGTGCAATGAAGGCACCATCCGTGACTGGGTCCGCCACGCCAAGTTCAACGTCACCCAGGGCAAGAATTTCGACCGCAGCGGTTCGATCGGCCCGTGGCTGGTGCCGTTCACAAATGAGGCGCAGATTGCCGACATCGCGCTGACCACCCGCGTCAATGGTGAGCTGCGGCAGCAGGACCGCACCAGCCGTATGATCTTTTCCTTCCGCAAGATCATCAACTATGTCTCGACCTTCACCACGCTGGTGCCAGGCGACGTCATCGTCACCGGCACGCCAACCGGCGCCGGCGCCCGCTTCGAGCCGCCGATCTGGCTGAAGCCGGGTGATGTCATCGAGGTCGAGGCCGACGGCATCGGCCTGCTGCGCAACGGCGTCGTCGACGAAGGGACAGCATGATGACTCCTCAGCAAGTCGAGGACGCCGCCACGCGGCTGTTCGAGGCAGAACGCGACCGCCGCCAGATCACGTTGCTCAGCCTCGACTTTCCGGAGGCGACGATGGATGACGCATACCTCGTGCAGGCAGCGCTAGTGAAGCACAAGGTCGCGTCGGGCCTGACGATCAAAGGCTGGAAGATCGGCCTGACCTCCAAGGCGATGCAATCGGCGCTCGCCATCGACATTCCCGATTCCGGCGTGCTGTTCGACGACATGTTCTTCGAGGATGGCGGCATCGTTCCCGCCGGCCGCTTCATCCAGCCGCGCATCGAGGCCGAGATCGCCTTCGTCATGAAGGCGCCGCTGGCTGGCCCGGACGTGTCGATCGACGACGTTCTCGACGCCACCGACTACATCACCCCTGCCCTTGAAATCCTCGATACCCGTATCGAGCGCATCAACAAGGAAACCGGCAAGGTCCGGACCTTCTTCGACACCATCTCCGACAATGCCGCCAATGCCGGCATCGTCGTCGGCGGCCGCGCGTCTGGACCGCGCGAAGCTGACTTGCGCTGGATCGGCGCAATCGTCTCGCGCAACGGCGAGGTCGAAGAAACCGGCCTTGGCGCCGGCGTGCTCGACCATCCGGCCAAGGGGATCGTCTGGCTGGCCAACCGGCTGCACCAATACGGCATGCAGATCGCTGCCGGACAGGTGGTGCTGTCAGGCTCGTTCGTGCGCCCGGTGGAGACGCGTCACGGCGACAACATCATCGCCGATTTCGGCCGGCATGGAACGATCAACGTCACTTTTGCGTGAAAGCCGCGCATATCCATGCAGGCAGTAGTTAATCCGGTACGCCACACCGACGATCGGATCAATCACGGTTCAATCTTGCCGACGATAGGGGCATCTCGGCAAACCGGGTGACCCAGGCGGAGACGGCGGTGGAGAAGGCGCTGGTCAGTATTGGGGCGCACGGCAAGCCAGCCGGGATACTGATCGGCGATCTTTCGCTGGCAAAACGCTATCTCGAACTCTTCGTCGCCATCGGCAACGCAGTGACCCTGCTTGCCCGTGCCAACACGAAGCTATTGGCCCCTCTAGGGGGGCCGCGGCACGCAGGGCTTCCGGTGGTCGATCTCGACGTTGCCTGAACCTCAACCGTGAATGGTGCTCCAGTCTGGTCACGGAATGGCCAGCGGTTGCGCGGAACCAGATCGAGTTTCAGGACGCAACGTGCGCGAAAACAGCCGCAGCAACGTCGGCAGAACCGCCCATGCCGTGCGGGAGAAGGCACCCGGCAGTTCGAGAAAGTTCGTTCTCAGTCAAATCGGATTTCGCTCTGGGACACGACTTCAAGGTTGGGCTGATGCAGGGTCAAGCCTCCAAAAGAAGGATGTCGGGAATGCGGTTTGCCGGAAAGACAGCACTCATTACCGGTGGAGGAACAGGAATCGGAGCAGCTGTCGCGCGGCGGATCTGTTCTGAAGGCGGCAATGTCGCTCTCGTCGGACGTCGCGTCGAGCCGCTTCGCGTCGTTGCGGACGAGATCGGCGCTTATGTATTTTCGGCAGATGCAGCGGACGGTGCGGCAATGAAAGCAGCGGTCGCCGCCATCGTCGAGCGTTTTGGATGCATCGATATTTTGGTTGCCAACGCCGGAGGTCACGGCGTCGGGCCGACAATTGCGATGCCAGACACCACATGGGATCTTTCCGTCAGGCTCAATCTCAATACGGCATTCGTCAGCGCTCGCGAATGCCTGCCGCAACTCATCGAGCGAAAAGGCACGATTGTGATTGTGGCCTCGATTGCTGGCCTTTTCGCAGGGCCTGATGCCGCAGGTTACGTCACCACCAAGCACGCGTGCATCGGACTGGCGAAATCGCTGGCGCGCGATTACGGCCGTTTCGGCGTGCGCACGAATACCGTCTGCCCGGGCTGGGTGACGACCACCATGGCCGATGAACAGATGCAATTCCTCGTGGAGAGGAACGGGCTGAACAATATAGAGGAAGCCTACGCTCTGGTGACCAAGGACGTGCCGCTTGGGCGGCCTGCGCGTCCCGAAGACGTCGCCAACGCCGTCTGCTTTCTTGCATCGGGCGAAGCATCGATGATCAACGGCGCTATTCTCACGGTGGACGGCGGTGCAGGCACGGTCGACCTGCCGACGCTTGCGTTCGCACAATAGATGCCGAACAGGAGGAACCTCGGAATGACCCAACAGAACCCAAAGGACTGGAAAACATACGACCAGTTCGCCTATGGCATCGATGCCAACCGACTGCCCGCAACCAGCGCTCTGTCAGGCTCTTCCCACACAATCACCTTCGATGATGGCCGCAAGCTCGATTTATCCTTTAGCAATGGCAAGGTGACATGGTCGGACGGCACCAACTCCGCCCAAGACAGCGCCGAAGTCATTGAGGTTGCGGAAAACACGTTCTTCATCGAGATTATTTTCGCAGCGCGCCAGAAAGAGGCCGAGACAATCATCCTCAACACGGCGAAAGGCCGTGCCCTGTCAATTTATTCGATCGTTCGCGACAAGGAACTCTCCGTCGGCGAACCGCAGGTCGCCCAGATATTCCGCGCCGGCACGACGGCCGTTGCCGAAAGAGACATCTCCGCGCCCGCCGAAAGCCGCGACCTGATCGGGCTGCGGGCTCACTTCACCTACAGTCCCAACCATGTCTACGAGCACACATATCTGTCGTCGCAGCGCTATGCATGGCAGTGCCTGGTCGGCGTCCAGCGCGGACACGGCGACGTGGACCTGACCACCACCTACAAATTCGACGATGATCAGTACGTCTTCACCTTCCGCGAATTCAAGATCGCGGTCGCGTCTACCTTCTTCTACAATTTCAAGGATATGCGCTCGACCGGCAAATTCCTCGGTATCACTGGAGACGGACACATCCAGAACAGCCCGGCCGGCGCCTTCATCCGCAAGGCATCTAAAACCTATTACCTGCCCGGCCAGGAGCCGGTGTGAAAACACGGGGACACGATGATGAAGACAGCCTACGAACTGGTGAAAGCACATTACGAGGCAAACGACCGGCATGACATAGCCGGCATGATTGCCGATATCGCCGACGACTGCCGCTGGACTGAGATGGAAGGCTTTCCCTGCGCCGGCACCTATATCGGCGGACCGGCCGTGGTCGAAAATGTCTTCAAGGCGTTGGGTAGCACCTTCGACGACTATACTTTCACCCTTGAGCGGCTCCTGGATGCCGGCAGCTCGGCGATCGGCCTCGGCACTTATACCGGCACCCACAAGAAAACAGGAAAATCCTTCAGCGCCCGCGTGGCTCATGTGTGGGGTGCATCGGGCGGCAAGATCCGCAGTTTCGAGCAATTTACCGACACATTGCGTGTCGCCCAGTCCATGGTGTAGCGGGATCGCTGCCAGGGTCATGCCTGGCGGCGGCAATCGCTTGGCGTCATGCCATGGCGCTGTCGAAATGCCCGAGAAAAATGCGAGGTGGACGAGAAGCCAAGCGAAAAGGCGACGTCGGTAATCGAGCGTGCCCTCTGGTCTTGCCTTTGCAGACTGGCGCGTGCGTGCTCAAGACGCAAACCCCAGACATAGTCCGAAGGCGTGGTGCCGTGTTGGTCGAAAGCGCGATAAACGTAACGCTGCGAGCAGCCCATTCGCCGGGCGATCAGCTCAACCGAGAGGTCCGGACGGGAGAGATTGTGAGCGATGAACGCCTTAACGCGCTCCAGAAGAAGATCGAGTGGCGGTCGCGGCATTTGAGGCAATGGGTCTGGTTTCCCATCGATGAGACCGTGAACCAGTTCGATCATCGCCGAGCCAATACCGGCGCGGGCTGCAGCACCGACAGTGTCCGCCTGCGTCATCGTTGAGCGCATCATTGCCAGCAAAATGGGCACGAGGCCGTTCTCCTCGGGCAGTATCGGACTCTTGAGCCGATGCAGCACCGCTTGCGGAAAGCGGCCACGGGGCAGCTGCAACATCAAGAGCCGTACCGGTGTTTTGTTGACGAGCCGGTAAGGGCGGGTGGGATCATAGATAATTGGAGCATTGTTGCGAAAGACGCTCAGTGATCCGCCCTGCTCAAGCACGGATTGGCCGGTAGACTGGATGATGAGCTTCACGGCATCGGGATCGAAGGAGCGGGCGGCAACGCGCTCCCCATGGACGGTGTGAACTCCAGCCTGCAACTGCGACAGCCTGCAATCACCCAATGGCAGCGAGGCCAACCTGCGGCCGGTCTTGTGTTCGCTGGGAAATTCCAGCCGAACATTCCCGAACAATTGAGCAGCGGCGCTGGCGAATTCACAGCCCGTTGCAATTCTGGTCGCGTCGAATGGCGCGCGGTCGATGCGGGTCACCGTTACGGCCGGTGGAATGGCGCCTGTATTTCCCATGGCGGACCTCCTGCCCAGGCGCGGCTCGCGCCCCTTCGAGCTAACCGGTTTTGTCTTCAAGTCCCTACTGTGCCAGATAGGCGCCGTGCAGAATGTCGGGCTGTTCACGCAGGGTCGCCGAGGGCCCATCATAGACGAGCCGCCCGCGTTCAAGCACCATGGCGTGCGTTGCGAGCCCGAGCGCCAGATGGGCGAACTGCTCGATCAGCAGCACGCCGATACCCTGCGCCGCGGCAAGCGTCAGCGCCTCCGCCAATCGCCGGACGACCCCTGGCGCCAGGCCGAGGGACAGTTCATCAACGATCATGAAATCGGGACGGGCGATAAAGGCCTGCCCCATCGCCACCATCTGCTTTTGGCCACCCGACAGGTCGGACGCCGATTGACGCCGCCGCTCAGCAAGTTCGGGAAAGATCGCATAGACGCGCTCGAGCCCGGAACGTCGGCCCTGGGTGGTACGATCAAGAGCGGCAACCAAAAGATTATCCTCTACGCTGAGCGCACCAAGGACCCTATGCCCTTCCGGCACCAGCGCCACGCCGTGGCGGCGGATGTGGTCCGGCGAAAGACCGTTCAGCGACACCTCTGCGAGGCGGATCGTTCCACTTTCAAGCGGAAGGGCGCCGGCAAGCGTCATGACCGTCGTGGACTTGCCTGCGCCATTGGCGCCCAGCAACGTGCTGATTGTGCCGGGACGCACGGTAAATCCGATGCCGTGCAGGACGCGCTTGCCACCGCGATTGACGACAAGGTCGGAAATGGTGATCGAGCGGACAGCCATTTCAGAACTCTCCCAGATAAGCGCGACGAACATCCGGGCTGGCCAGAACATCATCGGTGGGACCCAGTGCCAGCATCCGGCCATAGTCCAGCACCAGCGTTTCGGTACACATGGCACGGATCAATTCCACGTCATGGTCGATGACCAGAACCTGCGCGCCGTATTCAGCGGGAATGCGCAGGATCAATTCCCGCAATACACCGCTTTCCTCATTGCTGAGCCCGGCCGCGGGCTCATCCAGCAAGATCAGCTTCGGCGCGCCAACGACGCATTTGCCGAGTTCCACCAGCCGGCGCTGGAACAGGTTGAGAGAACCACCTGGTCTGGCGCCGACGGAAACCAGCCTGACAAACTCCAGCGCCGCCGAGACCGCATGAAGCCTAGCCCTCGCTGGCAAGACATGATCGGCAATGGCGGCGAGGTTTCCGGCAACAGTCAGATCCTCGACAACTTGCTCCGTCTGGAACGAACGGCGAAGGCCGGCACGAACCCGCTGCAGCGGCGAAAGCTCGAGCAATGCCTGCCCGTTCAACGTCACCTTGCCTTCGATCGGCCGCAGGAAACCGGACAGCACGTTCAGCAGTGTCGTCTTGCCGGCTCCGTTGGGGCCAATGAGGCCGGACACGGGCGCTGCGAGTTGCGCCGTCAAGCGATCGATTGGTCGCACGCCGCCGAATTGAACGACTAGATTCTCGATTGCGATCATGCCGCACCGTCCTTGCCCTTACGGGCGCGCAAACGGTTTATGAGTCCGGCGATCTGTCCGGCGATGCCTGCGGGCGCCGTTGCCAGCGCCTGGAACAGCGCCGCGCCAAAAATACCGATGGTGACGTAGCCGTCGATTCCCAGATCGGTGAGGAGGGCAGGAATGGCTCGCAGGAGAAGACCCGCGATGAGCGCGCCGTACCAATTATAGACCCCGCCGACGACGGCGAGCGCGAAGAGATTGAGGCTTTCGAAGGCGGTGAAGGCACGTCCATCGAGTTGTCCGACATTACCGGCCAGAAGTGCGCCGGCAATGCCTGCAAGAAAGCCGCTGAGCGCGAAAGCCCATGCCTTGTAAATCAGCACCGGCACTCCGGCTGATATCGCCACCGTCTCGCCCTTGCGGATCAGCGCCCAGGCACGGCCGGGTCGGGTTAACTTGTGCCATTGGACAACCATCAACGCCACCGCGGCTATGCAACTGACATAGAGAAAATACGGCACGGCCTCAGCTGCCATAGCCGGGCGAGACAACATGGCTCGGCCCGCGCCATCGGCACGACCAAGAAATCCGCTACCGCCATCAGGAAAACCCCAGGCACTGATGATGATCTGGAAAGCGCCCGCGACCATCAAGGTGACCAGAGCGAGGTAAAGCCCGCGCAGTCGCAGAGCCGGCAAACCGAATGCAAGACCGATCACCGAAGCGGCGATGCCGCCAGCAAGCGCACTCACTTCGAAAGGCGTATGAAGGCCATGGCCGACGCGAAGGGTAACCCAGCCACCAACGCCCACCAGTGCAAACTGGCAGAGCGAAACGAGGCCCAACTGACCATAGAGAATGGCAAGCCCGGCAACCGATAGAGAAAGCGCCACCGCAGAGGTTGCCGCCGATAGCCAGAAGGAATTGGCGGACCATGCGATGGCAGCAGAAAAGACTGCCATGGTCACTGGAATGGCGAGGAGGTCGCGGCGCGCGAAACGCGCGGCACCGGTTCCCGAAAAAGTTTGAGCCACCGAATTTGCCATGATCATCGGTCCTTCAAGCCGGCCTGCGCCGTACTTCCCAAGATTGTCACGGCAACCAAGGCGATGATGAAGGGCGCGGCGGCACGATAGGGAGAGATGGTGGCGAGCGGCGTCAGAACGGCTTCGACAATACCGATTGAAAGCCCTCCCAAGGCGGTGATCCACAAGGAACGCAACTGCCCCAGAATCGCCGCCGCAATCGCCGGAATGACGAGAAAGGTGAGAAAAGTGCCTTGCAGGCGGACCAGATCGCCGAGCAGCAGACCGGCCAGGCCGGCGAAGACACCGGTGATCAACCAAGCCGCGGTTTCCGTATACCGGATGCGGACACCCAAAATTGAACTTAGATCCCTGTCATTGGCAAGCGCGCGCATATCGAGGCCAAGCCGCGTCCGGGTCAGAAGCAGGGTGATTGCGCCGACCATCGAGACGGCCAGCGCCAATGCAAGAATGCGCGTAAATGTGAGGCGGACACCGAACAGCGTCATAAACATCTGGTCGGTGGGAAATTGCAGCCTGCGCGGAAGTTCGCCCCAGATGACGCCCATGGCAGCAATCAGTACGAGTGCCAGTGCCAGCGTACCGACTGCCCGTACGACCGTGTCCCGGTGGGACAACAGGGGAGCGAGGAAGCTGCCATACAGGAAACTGACCAGCGTCGAGACTGCTACTGCGGCGAGGACCGCCGCGGCCAACGGAAGCCGCCATTCCAGCATCTGCCAGGCGACATGAGCGCCCAGCGCACCAACCGCGCCAAAAGCGAAATTGAGTACTCCTGTCGCCCGGAAAAGAACGACGAGACCGACGCCGGACAGGGCATAGACAGCCCCTATTCCGAGACCTGATATGAGAAATGGCAAGAAGGTCATGGTTGGAATCCGATGGAAGGCCGGAAGAAACGGCGGGCAGTCTTATCCCGTGGGCCAAACCACGGGATAATGTGTGACGCCTTGATTTACGGCGCGATCCCGGCGCTCTTTTCATAGGCCCGGATGTCGGCCAACTCCGGATCTGGCGATGGCGCGCAACCGGAGATCACCTTCCACTTGCCGGCTTCGCTGACCGCCATGCGCGTCGTCGAATTGGCATTGTGGCGCGGCTGACCCTCACCGAAATACCAGGGGGTGCAGAAGATATCGCTGGTAAAGTTCTTGACCTTGCGGACAGCGGCACTGGTGCTTTCGCGCGTGATGTCCTTCGGATCCAGCGACATCAAGGCCTGCTCGGCGATACGGGCGGCAAGATATCCCGCCTGAGCAAACGTATCGCGCGGGTCGGAAGGCTGACCATACGCGTCCATGACGGCAAGCCAGTTCTGGTTGTCCGGCGTCGCGGCCTCGAGATCGTTGAATTCCATGTTCACATAGAAGTTCCCGTCCCAGCCAGCACCGATCGTCGCGGGCACCGACAGGTCATAAGCCGACGCGGCACTGAGGAACTTGATGGAATGGTTGAGGCCCTGCTCTTCGGCCGCCGTCAGCAGCGGAATGGTGACGCCCTTGGGTAGACCAAGAATAATGACATCGGGCTTCGAAGCCGCCGCCTGAAGGATCGTCGATGTCGAGTCGGCCGTCCCGGGATCCATCAGGATCGTTTCGGCCGCAAAGCCTTTCTCCTTGGCCAGCGACGCAATGCCGTCGCAGGACCACGTACCGACGTTCGGGATGTTCGGGCCGATGCAGACGACCGACTTCGCCTTGAGCTGGTCCAATGCATAACCCATGGCGCCCAGCATGGAGACGCGTGGTCCCGCATTAGCGGCCGCGTAGTTCTCGGCAAAGAAACATTCGCGAGGAACGCCGACGCCCGCGACGACGACAATACCGGACTTTTTGTAGAATTCGGCGTTTGCGCCACATTCGACAAAGCTCGAATTGCCGACCATCAGCACCGCCTTCTCGTCGGTGACGAGCTTGGCGGCAAGCTGAGAAGCGATTTCGGGATTCCACTGATCGTCTTCAACCAGATATTTGACCGGCCGCCCGTGAATGCCGCCCTTGGCGTTGAGACAGTCGAAATAGGCTTTTGCCGCCTTGGTCGAGTTCGAGAAATCGTCCGGCCCGGTCTTCCCGGTAATCGCGCCGATGACGATTGGTTCGCCGGTGGCAGCCTCCGCGCCATTGGCGCCGCAGGACGCCGCGGCATTGGCGCCGCATGTGGATATCAGAAATAAGGCCAGCCCTGCGGCCAGACCTGCAAGAGTATGTCTCATGGTTCCTCCTCCTGTGTTTGATGATAAGTCATTCCGGCCGTACCTCGGGGAGCCTCCTCCGCCACCCGTAGCCAGCACCGTCACCCCGATATTTGCCGCCCCGTCATGAAAGCGGCGGCCTTGGCCGCGATCATCATCACAGGGGCATTGGTATTGCCCGAGACAAGCGTCGGCATCACCGACGCGTCACACACCCGCAATCCTTCCACCCCGTGAACCTTGAGATCCGGCCCGACCACGCTCATCCTGTCGTCCATCCGCCCCATCTTGGCGGTGCCGGCTGGATGAAACACGGTCTTGGTTGTCTGACGAATATAGTCCCGAAGCGCCTGCGGATCGCTTTCTACGCCAGGCTTCGGCAGTACCCGGCGCTTGACGAGCTTGGCCAGCGCCGGCGCTTCCAGGATGCGGATAGCGATTTCCACGCCACGCACCAATGTTTCGAGATCGGCGGGATCTGACAGCAGATTGGCGTTGAACAGGGCCGTGTCCTTTGGTTCGGCCGAACGCAGCCGAACGCTTCCGCGCGACCGCGGTCGCAGATAGCAGGGGCCGATGCTCAGCCCGTGACCCGGCTCCGGTTCGCGATCGACGAACCCCACCATTGCCGGCAGGACATGAAACTGCACATCGGGCTGGCCGGTGCCGGCCGTATCGACGAACCCACCGCACTCGACCACGTTCGATGAAAGCAGGCCGCGATGAGTGGTGAGGTAGCGCAGCATGTGCATGGCCGCGCGCCACCCGTTGTCATGGCCGAGCATCGAGATAGGCGCGTGGGTTTCGCCTTGGACGGGCACCTCAAGATGATCCTGATAATTGGCCCCTGTACCCGGCAGATCGGCGATCACGCCAATGCCGTGTTGAGCAAGATGTGCCGCATCGCCGATGCCCGACAACTGCAGGATTTTGGGGGTTGCAACCGCTCCTGCTGTCAGCGCAACTTCCCTGGATGCGAGGAAACGCGAACCGTCGAGAAGCTCGACTCCGCTGGCGCGTTTGCCTTCGAACAGGATACGGCTCACGCGCCGCTCGGTCAGCACCGTCACATTTGGCCGCTTTTCCGCTTCGCGCAGAAAGGCCTGCGCCGAACTCCAGCGACGGCCGTTGTGCGTCGTCGTCTGATAGAAGCCGACACCTTCCTGTTCGGGACCGTTGAAATCCGGGTTGAAGGGTATGCCAGCTTCGGTAGCAGCCTGAACGAAGGCCTCGCTCAGCGGATGACGATGCCGTGGATTGGACACATGCAGCGTGCCCGCACGGCCATGGAATGCGCCGCCCATCGTCTCGTTGTTCTCAAGCGAACGAAAGGCGGGAAGCACGTCATCGTAAGACCAGCCGGTACAGCCCATTTGTGCCCAGGTGTCGTAATCGTTGCGATGGCCGCGAATATAAATCATCGCATTGACTGAACTGCCGCCCCCCAGCACGTTGCCCTGCGGCACGATGCTTGGCCGGCCGTTGAGCCCTTTGTCCGGCTCGGATGCGTAGGGATGGACGGCTTCGCCCTTGCGCAGCACCTTGAAGAATGTCGCTGGAATATGGATCCACGGGTCGCTGTCCCGCTTTCCGGATTCTATCAGCAAAACAGTATTCTTCGGATTTTCCGACAGCCTGTTTGCCAGAACGCAGCCTGACGAACCACCACCGACAATGATGTAATCATATGGTGTCATGGCTCAGCTCAGCATGGTTTGGATGGTGGTGAATTCCTTCAGCCCATCGACGCCGAACTCGACGCCGATGCCTGACTGCTTGACGCCGCCGAAAGGTGCGTTTGGCTGGATGGCGCCGTGATTGTTGATCCAGACGGAACCGCATTCGAGCTGGCGCGCATAGTGGCGCGCCTTCTGAGGATCGGATGACCAGACGGAGCCGCCAAGCCCGGCGGGATTGGCATTGGCGCGAGCAATTACCTCACCGATATCGCTGTAACGGATAATCGGAAGCGCCGGGCCGAACTGCTCCTCATCCACCAGGCGAACGCCATCGGTTACATCGGCGACGAGCGTAACCGGGTAGAAATATCCGGGGCGGTCAAGCGGGGCGCCACCGGTCAGGATGCGGCCACCCTTGGCGCGCGCATCATCGATCAGCTCGCGCACCTTGTTAAACTGCGCTTCGTTTTGAATCGGACCCAACGCACTGGTTTCATCGAGGCCGTCGCCTACGATAATTCTCGCCGCGTATTCGCTAAGCGCCTCGCACACCGCTTCGTAGATGCTGTCATGGACATAGAGACGCTTCAGGGCCGCGCAGGTCTGGCCATTGTTGATGAAGGCGCCCCAGAACAAGCCTTCGGCGATCTGTGCCGGATCAGCGTCTGGAAGGACGATGCCGGCATCGTTGCCGCCGAGTTCCAGCGTCAGCCGCTTGAGCGTCGCCACCGCCGACGCCATGACTTTTTTTCCGGTTTCGGTCGATCCCGTGAAGGTCATCTTGCCGACGCCTAAGTGCCCGGAAAGAGCGGCGCCGATGCTATTCTCGCCGGTGACGACGTTGACGACGCCGGCGGGCAACACCTCATTGATAATTTCGACCAGCCGGATCGTCGACAGCGGCGTCAAGGGTGAAGGCTTGATGACGACCGTATTCCCGGTACGAACTGCTGGAATGATATGCCAGCAGGCAATCATCACCGGCCAGTTCCAGGGCGTAATGGCGCCAACGACACCGATTGGCTTGCGATGTATCTCGACACGACCTTGGTCGTTGTCCTGCAGCACTTCGATGGGCAGGCTGAGTTCGGCGGTATGGCGGGTCCAGGCGATCGCCCCTCCAATTTCGAAACGCGAGCCGAGGCCACCCAGTGGCTTTCCCTGCTCCAGCGTCAGAAGGCGGGCAAGCTCTTCGCTGTTGTCTGAAATCTTTTCCGCGATGGCGCGGCATCCGGCCTGCCGTTCTTCTTCAGAACTCCGGCTCCATCCCTTGAATGCCGCTGACGCCGCGGCCACGGCATGGTCAAGATCCGCCGGCGTTGCCAGCGGCATTTCCCCCACGACAGCGCCGGTCGATGGATTGCGTACGTCGGCATACGCGGCAGTATCGACGCGCGCTCCATCGATGATCAGGCTATACTGCTTCACAATAGGCTCCTCCCGTAGCTATGGGGAGGACTATGCCGCAGGGAAAAAACACCGTCTTGGGCTGGAACGCGCCACGACTTGACCTGAAACGCGACGCGGAGCGCCCATAAGGCTTTAATGCCCGGGTGCCGATACGGGCCTCAGCAGATCCGTCGGCACGCAGTCGAACAGTTCCTTGAAGCTGCGATTGAAATAGGAGATATCGTTGAAACCGGCGGAATACGCCACTTCGGCGATGGTCTTCGCACCCTTCTGATCCTTGGTCTGCTCTATCTTTTCGCGCACGAAACGCAAACGTTTGTCACGGATGACCGTGGTGCAGGTCATGCCCAGTCCCTGAAAATCCTCCTGCAGCGTGCGGATCGACACGCCGATGCGCGTCGCCAGCCATTTGGCGCACAGATCACTTTCTGTCAGGTGCCTGTCGATCAGGACATCGACCAACTGAAGCCGCCGTGTGGTGCTGTCGTTGAGTGCCGATATCGTATCGCCGCTCGAAACGAAGGCCTGACGTGTCGCGCTGAACATCAGGTGCCGCAGATTGGATGAGGTGGCGTCTGATTGGGCCGTGGACATGATCTTGGCGACAAGCGCACGCAGCATCATCGCCATCGGATCAAAGGCTTCCAGCTTGCGAGCGATATCAAAATCGACGTCGCTTGCGGAATACATGATCTGGCGAGGCAGATGCAGCGACAGATGATTGCTGAACTGCCCGCCGAAATAAAAGGTCGTGGGCCGGGTCGAATCCACCAGGATGCAATCGCCGACGTCCAGGACCGCCTGCTGTCCAACATGCTCTACACCACACGAGCCCTCGAGCTGCATGATGAGGAAGAGGTGCTCATTGGCATCCTTGCGGATATCGTCCCAATCACGATGAACGCGATCAAGATCGTTGGAGACGTGGGCAAATTCCATGCCGCACACATCGACCCGACGGGCAGCGCCGGTTACGACACCGTTGTGCTCGATGGCCTTTGGATTGAAACTGCCACAAATCGACCGCAGATCATTGGTCCATTGATCGTAGGGCATGGGGGTCCATTCCCTTTGCATCAGGTCTTGATTTTTGAGTAGCTCCAACTCTGCCTCCCAACAGCGTTAGTCGCTGACACATCCTTTCAGTGCCGCCTCTCGTCTGCTCAGCGGCCTACCGGTTGCGGCAGCTAGGCACTAAGGTGCAGAAACCCGGAAGGCTTGTCAATGATTAACGCGTTAAATAATTTTGGTGCGGACTTAAGCGAGGCCGCCGATAGGTTCGGCGACAGGAATAGCTGCGGCTGCCGAAGGTCGGATCACCAGCAGGGACGGCCATCTAAGTCGTGAGCCGCGGCACCACCTTGCCTTCGACAAGACGCGACTGCGAAAATGTCCGTTACCTACAGCTGAACATTCCCTTCCATGGCAGTAAGATAATCAATGAAGACCCTGACTTTCGCAGGCAGGAACTTGCGTGTGAGATAGAGCGCATACAAGTTGTACCCATCGATCTTCCAGTCTTCGAGAATTGGGACGATTGAGCCCTGAGCGATGTCTCTCTCCACAATGAAGGCTGGTCCGATGGCTACGCCTAAGCCTGCCAGCATAAATTCACGCAAAATGTCGCCGTTTGTAGAATGAATAAAAGGGCGGATACGCACCGACGACCTACCGCCTTGCGCATCAACCAGATCCCAAGTGTCGCCGCTGGACATATAGGGGGAGGCCATCGTGTCGTGATTGACGAGCTCGGTCGGATGACTCGGGCGACCCTTTCGCTTGAGATACGACGGGGCTGCGCAGACCGGCATGGCTATGGGGGCAATCTTGCGGACTATGACATTGGCAGACGCTGGCTGGCGAGTAATGCGGACCGCCACATCAATCCCCTCGGCCGCCAGATCGACCATCCGGTCGGTCAAATCAAGATCGAGCTGCAAATCGGGATAGCGTTTGACGAAATCCGGCAGCCATCGCCCTAGTCTGCTGATTCCGAAAGACAGCGGGGCACTGATGCGCAGAACACCCTTTGGCTCGAGAGTGTTGATCCCCGCACGTCCCTCGGCCTCTGCGACATCGCTCAGGATCTGCTGCGCGCGACGGAAGAAGTCCTCTCCAGCATCGGTCATCCAGACACGGCGCGTGGTTCGATTCAGAAGCCGTGTACCCAGATGATCCTCGAGGCCTGCCAACTGCCGGGAAACGGCCGCGTTGGACGTGTTGAGAGTGATTGATGCGCTGATGAGGCTGCCATTTTCCACCACGGCAACGAACACCTCCATCGCTTTCAGCAAATCCATAGAAATCCGTTATCGTTACGATTTCAGTAATTGAAGGCCGCGCTTCGTCACATCCATTCTAATGACGAAACGGGTTGCCCCTTTGCCCCGCGCTCACTCCGCTGCGCCGAGCAGTGTTCTACGAAACGCTATTGTTGCGTCAATCGCAATTGTCAATCGCAGCCAGTGGCGTTTGTCGACGTGTCGAACTGGCGTAATTGCTCCGCAAGCGGGGTCACAACACGGGTTTGGCCCGTCAGATCAAAAGGACAACCAATGAGATACACACCTGCATCCGTGGCGCTGGTCCTGACGGCCGCATTGTTCGGCGCGCCAGCATTTGCCCAGACCGCCGGGGGCAATTTCGCCCGACCCCCTCAAACTTTAGAGAAGGACGTTGTTCCAGTGTCCAGTACCAGCATTGCTAGCGAAGATGCGCAACTGCAGCAACTCTACCAGAAGGCCATCAGCGAAGGTGGCGTCCTGACTGTCTACGCCGGTGGCGACAAACCCGGCCAATGGGACTATCTCAAGAAGGCGTTCGTGAAGCGGTTTCCGCAAATTCAGCTCGAAATCGTCGTCGACTTTAGCAAGGTCCACGATGCTCGCATCGATACCCAGATCACTGAGCACAAGGTCGTTGCGGACGTCGTTCACTTCCAGACAATAGATGACTTCCCTCGCTGGAAGAAAGAAGGTGTACTGGCCAAGTACAAGCCGGTTGGCTGGGATAAGATCTATCGACAGCTCAAAGATCCGGACGGCTACTACACCGGCCTCCTATTTCCAGCCTTTGCCAACGTCGTCGCCACGTCGCTGGGCAAAAACGCGCCAGTCGAGGCGGAGGATTTCCTCAGACCTGAATTCAAGGACAAGCTGGTTTTCACATACCCGAATGACGATGATGCCGTTCTCTTCTACTTCAAGAACCTCACCGACAAATACGGTTTCGACTATCTGAAAAAGCTGCTCGCCCAAAATCCGAAGTTTGTCCGCGGCACACAAGACTCCGCCGACTTGGTAGGCACAGGCGGCTACGTGGCAAACTTCGGCTCCGCCGGAAGCGCCAGCGGCTTGTCCAAGACCAGCATCCCCACACACTCACCTTGGGTTGCCTGGCCCCAGACAGGCGCAATACTGAAAGACGCTCCACATCCAGCGGCTGCCAAGCTCTACCTCAGCTGGCTGCTCTCACATCAAGCGCAGCAGCAAGAAATCGGAACCTGGAGCGTCCGTTCCGACGTTGCGCCGCCTGCCGGCCGCAAGGGTATCTTTGACTACGAAAACATGAACCCGCTCGGCCTCGGCACGTTCATGAAGGATCGCGCGGCGCTTGACGTCTATAAGGCGCGCATCACCCTTCTGGTCGGTGACGTGCAGGGCGTAAACCCGTCGGACCCAAAGGGCGTGCTCGGCCTCTTTCCGCTGAACCAGGACGGCAAGCAGGCCCCCTGAGTTTCAGGACGTTGGGACTTGCGGCGAGTAAGGTTGCATGAGCTTGCCCACTGCGACGTTGCACGCCGTACGCACTCGACGGATCCGATATAGGCGCACTGCCCATGGCGGTTCTTGTCGAGGGTGCCGAGCGGTCGATGGTGCAGGAAGAGCCACGGCTTCAAAATGATGGCGCGGGCGACTTTCGCCCGCCCATGCCGTCTAGGTGGACAAGGCCATGCGCCTTCTCGTCCGCTCATTGGTTGCCGTCTTCGCCAGGCGGCGCACAGAGAGCGGAAGCGCCAAGTTCTCGACGGGCGCGAGATGCGGAAAAAAGGGCGCAAATCAGGAACACCGCGGCGGTATCGCGCTTGTGCGGGCAAGCCTTCGATGCGCGCCCCGTCCATCTCGTTTCGCATCGGCAGTCGGGCTATCGAAGCGCCCCAGCCAATTCCCAAAGCCATGATCGAGCCAACCTATCCTTGGGTGAAGCATCGAATTCGCTTGACAACGCATGAGATGTTTAACATGTAAATTACATTGTTGCCCACCTGAACCTTGGCAACGCGGCTGCCGGATCCAGAGCTTTCAACAATGAGTATTCCATCAATGGACCTTCGCGACCCCTCTTTGCTGCGCCAGGCTGCTCTCGTTGGAGGCAACTGGATCGAAGCTGATCCGACACATGCCATCGCTGTAGCGAACCCGGCGACCGGCGAGTTGGTAGGCTACGTCCCAAAGCTCGGCGGCGCCGAAACGCGCACCGCCATTGAGGCTGCTTGTATTGCGCAGAAAGGATGGGCGGCGAAGACCGCCAAGGAGCGCGCTGGCATCCTGCGCAAATGGTTCGAGCTGATGACGGCGAACCAGGATGATCTCGGCCGCATCCTCACGCTCGAACAGGGCAAGCCGATCGCCGAGGCAAAGGGCGAAATCGCCTATGGGGCGAGTTTCGTCGAATGGTTCGCCGAAGAGGCCCGTCGCCTCTACGGCGACATTGTGCCGGGGCATCAGCCCGACAAGCGCATCCTCGTGATGAAGCGGCCGATCGGCGTCGTCGCGGCGATCACACCGTGGAACTTTCCCAATGCCATGATTACGCGCAAGGCGGGTCCGGCTTTTGCCGCTGGTTGTGCGATGGTGCTGAAGCCTGCTTCGCAAACCCCGTTTTCGGCCATCGCGCTCGCCGTTCTGGCTGAGCGCGCGGGTCTGCCCAAGGGCCTGTTCAGCGTCGTCACCGGCCCGGCCAGGGAGATCGGCGGCGAGATGACGGCCAACCCAACCGTGCGCAAGCTAACCTTCACCGGCTCGACCGAAATCGGCGCGGAACTCTACCGGCAAAGCGCCCCAACCATCAAGAAGCTCGGCCTTGAACTCGGCGGCAACGCACCCTTCATCGTCTTCGACGATGCCGACCTCGACGCCGCCGTAGAAGGTGCGCTGATTGCCAAATTCCGCAACAATGGCCAGACCTGCGTTTGCGCCAACCGTCTCTATGTTCAGGAATCGGTCTACGACGCCTTTGCGGAAAAGCTGGCCACCGCTGTTGGCAGCCTGAAGACCGGAAACGGCTTCGACGAAGGTGTCGTTCTCGGCCCGCTGATCGATCAAGCCGCGCTGGAGAAGGTCGAGGAACATATCGCCGACGCGACGTCCAAGGGTGCGCGCATCATACAGGGCGGCAAGCGCCATGGGCTCGGCGGTACCTTCTTCGAGGCGACCGTGCTGGCCGATGTCCGTCGTGATATGGCCGTAGCCAGCGAGGAGACCTTCGGTCCGGTTGCGCCACTCTTCCGTTTCAAAGACGAAGCCGACGTGATCGCCCAGGCCAACGATACGGAATTCGGCCTCGCCTCGTATTTCTACGCGAAGGACCTGGCCCGCGTTTTCCGGGTCGCCGAAGCGCTCGAATACGGCATGGTCGGCGTCAATACCGGGCTGATCTCGACGGCGGAAGCGCCCTTCGGTGGCGTGAAATCGTCCGGGCTGGGGCGAGAGGGGTCACGCTACGGGATCGAGGAATTCACCGAGATCAAATACGTATGCCTCGGCGGCATTGCCTAGACAACTCACCAACGTTCCAGCTGTTTTCGCTCAAAGGATTTCGCCATGCCGGCGCCAAGAAACTTGTTCAAGCAGGCTTTGAAGAAAGGCAATGCGCAAATTGGCCTGTGGCAGGCGCTGGCCAACCCCTACACTGTCGAGATATGCGCTGGTGCGGGCTATGACTGGTTGCTGCTCGATGCCGAACACGCACCCAATGACGTGCCTTTGCTTGTCTCACAATTGCAGGCGATGAAGGGAACGGCGAGCCAGGCCGTGATCCGCCCGGTCGTCGGCGAAAGCTGGATCATCAAACAGTTGCTCGACATCGGCGCGCAGACGCTCTTGGTGCCCATGATCGAGAGCAGGGCTCAGGCCGAGGCAATGGTGAAGGCAGTGCGCTACCCGCCGCACGGCGTGCGCGGCGTGGGCGCAGCGCTCGCACGTGCGTCTGCCTTCAACCGCATTCCCGACTATCTGCAAACGGCCAATGACGAAATCTGCCTGTTGCTCCAGTTGGAAAGCCGAACCGGCCTCGCCGCACTCGACGACATCGCCTCGACCGAAGGCGTCGACGGCGTGTTCATCGGCCCGGCCGACCTTGCCGCCGATATGGGGCAGCTCGGCAAGCCGGGTGCCCCGCAGGTGCAGGCGGAGGTGGAGAAGGCGCTGATCAGGATTCGGGCGCACGGCAAGGCGGCAGGCATACTGATTGGCGATCTTTCGCTGGCAAAACACTATCTCGAGCTCGGCGCCACCTTCGTCGCCATCGGCAACGATGTGACGCTGCTTGCCGGTGCCACCACCAAGCTGCTCGCCGATTTCAAGGCCGCTGGCCCGGCCCAGGGAATAGCGGATGTGAGTGTGTACTGAACGGCTGCGCCACTCGCCGCTGGCTATCTCAGCCCAGTTGACCCCGAGGAAATGGCGAAGAATAGGCGGAGGCTGTCTATCGCACCAGGGGCAGTCCACATTTGGAGATTGTCTACGCCAACTGTGCCGGTGGCCGCCCCGCGACAGACCGCCCTTGATTGCGATCTCCGCGCCGACGACGTCGGCGCCCAATGAAAAACGGCGTATAAACCGCAGTCCTGCGCGCGTCCGCGACTGCGGACAATTGTCGCGCGTTGGACGTCGGAGCCGTCACCCTGGTTGAGACAAGGGGCCGCACTCGAATGGCGGGCCGTTGTGCCCCCCGGTGATTGCGGCTCATTGCCTGAGCCGGGCGAATCCCCGACCAACGGAACCACGCCGCATATGGAACGACGAGCCGTGCGGACTACTGGCGCCGCTGGCAAGGCGGGCGTGACGAATGAGCGCCGCGCTACATGTTGCTGCACGGCCGGATCGGCGGTTTCGGCTTATACGGAGCTATTGGGCGCCTGATGGGGTCGTAGGCAAGCGAGATTCGGATCGGCTTGGCAGTAGTAGGGTGTTGAGCAGCCTCACGCCTGGCGAGCAGCGCTGCCGACATTTCTGTGACCAGCTTTCGGATCTCCAACGACGTCTCCTCCCAAAGACGCCTCCCGCAGACTGTTCGTATCACTGTCTCCGATTGTCTGCATTCAACTTTGATATACGTCCGCAATGGCGTCGACGCGACCGACCTTTAGTTATGCGGCGCGAGCCGGACCCCGAGAGAGTTCGCTTCAACAAACACGGCCAGCGTTTGCTCGACCTTCTGAGCCACAGCGTCCGTCCGCTCGATTTCATAAGCAGCGGCCTTTCCTGAACTTTCGAGATCGGATGGCGAGCACAATTATGCCTTCGAGCGTGACGATGGCGACAGCTGCCCAGAAGCCAACTTGCGCCAAATCATATCCGCTGCTGCGCAAGGCATAACCAAGACACAGAAACGGCGTGTTCCACAGCAGGCATCCAAGCGAGGTCGCTGCCAGGAAAGTTCTGGTTTCAAGCTTCAAGGCGCCGGCCGGCAAGGCAAGATAGATTCGAACCGCCGGGATGACCTGCCCCGCCAGCGTCACCCAGAAATGATTACGACGGTAAGCGTCGGCCAGCCCGTCATAGAACGGCAGTTTCAGGAATATGTATTTGCCATAACGCGCCACGGCCGCCCGCGCCCGTTGCGGCCCAAGCGCAAAGCCGATCGCGTACCAGCACAGCCCTCCAATCACCGACCCAGATGTCGTAACTGCAATCGTCAGCACGAGTGCCCCGCCATCTGGCACGGTCAATCCCAACAGCATCAGCAAGATATAGGACGGAAAGAGAGGGACGAACTTTTCGGCAATGGCGAGACATCCGATACCAGCAAGCCCGAAGCTCATCAGCACGGTGACAGCGTGCGGCACGTGCATGGTGAGCTCAGGCGCAGTCATCTGATCTGCAAATCCGGTAGACGGACGCCGGCGGTATGTTCCAGACAGTTCGGCCGACATGCGCCGAACTGAGGTTCAGCTGATCGAGAACAGAATCGGGAACCGGACAGCGTGGGCCATAGGTGATCTGATAAAACGCGCCATTGGGTCTCAGATATCTAAAGGCTCCGCTCAAGATGGCTTTAACCTGCCTGGGCAGCATGGCACGAAAGCCCAGCCCGCTGACGACAGCGCCAACCGAGGCGCCGTCAAACAGCTTGAGGTCGGCGAGCCGTGTCGCATCCATCTGGAGAACGCGGGCCTGGGGGAAGCGCGACTTCAAGAGCTGGACAAAATCAGCGCTGAACTCGACCAGCGTAAGATCCCTCTCGCGCACACCGCGCTTGAGCAGCGAATAGGTGAAAGCGCCGGTGCCAGGTCCCAGCTCGATGACGGGTCCGGTCGCGGAACCGATGTCCCGGGTCATCAGTGCCGCGACCCGGGCGCCTGATGGGGCCACTGCCGCGATGCTACGTGGGTTGCGAAGCCAGGCAAGGAAGAATGGCGGGATGTCAGCGATCGACATGCTTGCCCTCCAGGATCGAACCATAAACAGAAGTGGTGACGTGTCGTTCAGCCGCGAGGCTGGTTAAATTGCAGGCCATTAATCTCGTCCTATTCAGTGAGGGGCCGAGAACTCACACGCCCGGATTGAGAAAACCTGTCACACAAATAGTCTTCGAAGGATCGTTTGGGCGGCGTCGGGATGGGCCAAAAAAAGTCACTCGCAGGAGGTTGCCTGCAAGGTTTTCGCAATGCAGCTGCGCTGGTGCCTGGCTAAACTGTTCGCGTGAACGACGGAGCTGGACGGAGCTGATTGAATGCGCGTGCTGTTGGTGGAAGACGAGCAGGCCATGGTCGCGGTTCTGCGCAGCGGGCTGGTCCGCCACGACATGGTTGTCGACGATGTGGCCAGTCTGGCTGATGCAGACGCCGCGCTCGACAACGACATTTACGACGTGGTGCTGCTGGACCGCAGGTTGCCCGATGGCGACGGGCTTTCGCTGATCAAGTCGCTGCGCGCGAACGGCAATGTGGTGCCGGTGCTGGTGCTGACGGCAAAGGGTGACCTAGTTGACCGGGTTGCCGGCCTGGACAGTGGCGCTGACGACTATCTTGGGAAGCCGTTTGCCTTTGAGGAGCTGTTGGCCCGGCTTAGGGCCATCATGCGCCGGCCAGCCAATGTGCCGGCCGACATCGCGAGGATAGGTCGTATGTCGTTCGACTTCACGCATCGCGAGGTGCATGTCGACGGGGTTCTTCTACGGATGCCGCGGCGGGAATTGCTCGTCGTTGAAGCCCTGATGCGGCGGATGGGACGCATGGTGCTGCGCGAAACGCTGATGGAGGCCGTTTTTGGCATGAATGACGATATCGAGTCGAATGCTCTCGATACGCATATTTCGCGGGCTCGCCGCAAGTTCACAGATGCCAATGCGGGCGTGATGATCAGTGGCATACGTGGCGTCGGCTATCTGTTGCGCGAGACGGCATGATGCGGCCAAAGCCGCGTTCCCTGAAATGGCTTCTGGTCAGCCGAATTGTAGCGTTGCAGGCTGCAATGATTGCAGCCTTTGTGGTGCTGATCGTCGGGGCACTCTGGATCACCGGCTATCTCGTCGACGATTACGAGGGAGGCAGTCTCGACGTGATCGCGGATGCGGTTGTTCGAGACGCAAGTGGAGGGTTGGCGCTTGAGCCGACCTCCGCGCTTGTTCGACTTCGGTCGGAGGCGCCGGGACTATGGTTCGTGATCCGAGATGCTGAGTCACATCGCTTGTCGGAGGGCAACATTCCGGCGACCTATGCGCCTGTCGTCGGCATACTCGACAAGCTGAATGACGCCCGGCTGGGGCAACTCGGGGTGGGTGGAAAACCTGATGCAGTGATCAAGTGGGTGCCTACTGCCGCTGGCAAAGTTCAGATCCTGACGGGCACGCAAGGGAGGATGTCCATGCGTCGCCTTGCCCTGGGCGTATCTGGTGGATTTGTCTCCGTCATCTTGCCCGTGATCGCCCTTATGGCGCTGGCAACCCTGGTCGCAACACCTGTCGTCGTACGCCGGGCGCTGGCGGGGCTGGGCCGGGCAGTGGCGCAAGCGACCCGCATCGAATTTGACAAGCGCGGCGTGCAGCTACCGGTGAACGATGTGCCCGTCGAAATCGGCCCTCTCGTCAGCGCGGTCAACGATGCGCTTCAGCGCCTCGATGCGGGATATGCGCGCCATCAGCATTTTCTCGCGCAGGCCGCGCACGAACTGCGCACGCCCATTGCCATATTGAATGCTCGACTTGCGACGTTGCCTTCCGGATCCGCCAAGACGAGCCTCTTGGAGGATGCGGCGCGTCTAACAACCCTCGCCGGCCAGCTTCTCGATCTCCAGCGACTTGATCAGAAGTCGAATCACTTCCTGCCGGTCAATCTTGTCGGAATGGCCAAACAGGTGGTCTTTGACCTTGGCCCGTTGGGGCTTGCGGCGGGCTACGACATGTCATTCGAAGCTGAGCGAGACGAAATCCTCATCATGGGCGACCAGACCTCGCTCGAAAGGGCGCTGACCAATCTGGTGCAAAACGCCATCGACCATGGTGGCCGCCACGGAACCATCACGGTTCGTGTCGAAGCAGCCGGCTTCATCGACGTTTGCGATGAAGGCAAAGGGATACCGGTCGATGAGCGGAGGCAGATCTTCGAACCGTTCAACCGCTTGACGCCGGACGGTCGCGGTGCCGGCCTAGGGCTAAATCTGGTGCAGGAGATCATGCACCTGCACGGCGGTCAGGTTGCTGTCGTCGAAGCTGGCAAAGGCGCGTGTCTGCGCATGTCTTTTGCGATGCCGAGCTGACGGGTCGCCACGAGCTGGCGGCCTACGCGACGGCACGACGAGCATATGCGTGAGGAGCGGTTGCCGGCCCTTGATATGCCGCCAAGCCGCTCCCTTCCGCCCCGACCAGGTCGCTCCCGGCTCAGAACACCAGATCAAGAACTTTCAAGCGTATCGCAACCCTACATGACCGGAGCCGTGCCTCCGACAGGCCGCACGGCGCTACAACCGGACCCATGTCAGGCCGCCTTTCCGCGTTCGGCGATCAGCGTGCCGGCGGCAAGATCTGCCTCGGTGACCGAGGTAAGCCGCTTCAGGCGACGGCCAAGCCAGGCGTTCAGATCGTCCATGGTGGTGAACATCACCGGCACGACCATCAAGCTGAGCAGGGTCGAGGTGATCAGCCCGCCGATCACCGCAACGGCCATCGGTGCGCGGAAGCTGGCATCGGCGCCGATGCCGATCGCCGCAGGCATCATGCCGGCCACCATGGCGATCGTGGTCATGATGATCGGGCGCGCGCGCGCCATGCCTGCCTTCATCAATGCGGCGCGCCGGTCCAGGCCTTCGGCCTGTCTTTCGATGGCATAGTCAACCAGCAGGATCGAGTTCTTGCAGACGATGCCCATCAACATCAGGATGCCGATTGTCGACGACAGGTCGAGGGCTGCGCCATAGAGCAGCAGCGCCAGGGCAGCGCCGCCGAGCGACAACGGCAAGGCGATCAGGATGGTGAGCGGCTGCAGGAAGTTCCTGAACAAAAGCACTAGCACGGCCACGACCATCAGAATTCCGGCCACCAGCGCCAGTGCGAAGCCACGGAACATCTGCGTCATCTCTTCTGTAGCGCCATATTCGATATGGCTGACGCTGGCGGGAAGGTTCTTCAGCGCCGGCAGTGCGGCGACTGCACTCATCGCAGCGCCAAGCACGACCCCGTTCAGATTGGCCTCGACCGCGACCAGGCGCTTGCGGTCGAGACGTTGGACCTTGCCTTGCTCGGCGCCGAACGAAATGTCGGCGACCGAAGTCAGCGGTACCACCTTGCCGTCGGCGGTGCCGACACGCAGTTTGCGCAAGGTATCGAGGTCGCCACGCGCCGATTTGTCGAGCAGCACGCGGATCGGCACCAGCCGGTCGCCAAGGTTGAACTGGGCCGAATTGGAGTCGGTTTCGCCAAGCGTGGCGATGCGCGCAACGGTTCCCAGCGACATCACCGACACACCAAGGCGGGCTGCCTCGTCCAGGCGCGGCTTGACCAGCAGTTCGGGGGCCGGCGGCGGCTGGTTGGACAACACATTGACGAGTCCCGGCATCGCCCGCATCTCGGTCTCGAGCTGGCGCGCGGCCCTGTTCAGTTCTTCAGGATTGTTGCCGGCCAGATAGATCGAGACTTCCTTGCCGCCGGAATCCGAAACGAAGGTGAACTGTATATCGGGTATCTTGGCCAGGATCGGAAGCGCGGCAAGCTCGAACGACTTGCGGTCGAGTTGCCTGTCGCTGCGCGGCTTGAGCCTGATGAGCAAGGTCACCTTGTTGACGTCGTCGGTGGTCACCAGAACGTTTTCGACGTCCGATCGCGCCCTGAGGTCGCGCACGATGGTGTCGGAAACCCGCGCAGTTTCCTCCAGCCGCGTGCCCGGCGGCAACGTCACCTGGACCTGCGAGACGTTGCTGTCGCCGGTCGGCACGAAGCCAGTCGGCAACTGGGTCAGAAGCAAGACCGAGCCCGCAAAGAACATGGCGACCAGGCCAAATGTCATCTTGCGATGGTCGAGCGTCCAGCCCAGCACCGAGAGATACCAGAGCGACAGCCGCGATGGCTCAGCCCTATGGTTTCCAGCAGCCTTCGGCTGCAACAGATAGGCCGCCATCAGCGGCGTGAGCAATCTTGCCACCACCAGCGAAATCAGCGCGGCGACAGCGACCGTCACGCCAAACTGCCTGAAATATTGGCCGACGGCACCACCGATGAAGCTGACCGGCGCAAACACCGCGACAATGGTCAAGGTTGTGGCAACGACCGCCAGGCCGATCGCATCCGCGGCCTCAATCGCGGCCAGATACGGCCTTTTGCCCATGTCGATATGGCGTTGGATGTTTTCGATCTCGACGATGGCATCGTCGACCAGAATGCCAACCACCAGCGTCAGCGCCAGCAGGCTGACGCCATTCAAAGTGAAACCAAGGAGATCCATGATCGCGAAGGTCGGCAGGATCGACAATGGAATCGCGACTGCGGCAATCAGCGTGGCACGCCAGTTGCGCAAAAACAGGAACACCACAACCACGGTCAGGACCGCGCCCTCGACCAGGGCGGTGACAGCGGCGTTGTAGCTCGCTACTGTGTATTCGACATTGGAGATGACCTCGTTGAACGCAACGCCGGGGGTGCGTGCTGCAATTTCTGCCAGCCGCCTGGTAACGCCGGCGGCGACGGCTGTGTCGCTGTGGCCCTTGGCGCGGGAGACCGAGAACCCAACGACGGCTTCGCCATTGAGGCGCGCAAAGCCGCGCGGCTCGGCCGGCCCATCCTTGATCGTGGCGATGTTGCGCAGTTGCACCCAGCGGTTTCCGGGCAAGGAAACCGAAAGGCGAGACAGCTCATTGAGCGATCCCACGCTGCCCAAGGTGCGGATCGACTGCTCCCTTTGACCGATCTCGCCGCGGCCGCTTGGAACATTGACGTTGATCTGGCGCAGGGCAGAATTGACCTGGTCCGCCGTCACACCCAGCGCCAGCAACCGGTCGGGGTCGAGCGAAACGGCTATCTCCCGATCGACGCCGCCGAGACGCTCGACTTTCTGGACGCCTGGAAGGGCGAGAAGCTCGCGGTTGATGGTGTCGTCCACGAACCACGACGCGTCGAGCAACGACATGTCGGGGGCTTGCACCGTGTAATAGAGGATCGCCCCACCCTCGACATCGACACGCGAGACGATCGGCTCCTGGATCGATTTGGGCAGCTCGGACCTGACCTGGCCAACGGCCTCGCGCACGTCACTGGTCGCCCGGTCTGGATCTATGCCGATCTTGAACTCGATGGTGGTCGTCGACACGCCATCCTTGATGGTCGAGCTGATGTGGTTGACCCCGGCGAGACCGGAGGCGGCCCCTTCGATGCGGCGCGTAACCTGGTTTTCCAACTCGGCCGGTGCCGCGCTCGCTTGCGACACAGTGACGGTGACGATCGGAAACGACAGGCTCGGATTGGCATTGACCGGCAAGCGCAGAAACGCCGCCAGTCCGGCCAGCGTGGCGACGACAAACAGCACGATGGTGGGTACCGGTTTGCGGATCGCCCACGCGGAAATGTTGCTGATCACGGACGGGTACTTCCGGTGATCGCACCGATGTCGACCGTCGCCACCGCATCGCCTTCGCGCAGCCACGCGCCAGCCCTGGCGACGACGACGTCGCCTGTCTTGAGACCGGCAACGATTTCGAGCCTGCCATTGTCCCGCAGGCCGGTTTCGACCGCACGCAGCATCGCCCGGCCGCGCTCGACCACAAAGACCGAGGTCTTGTCGCTTTCGCTGTCATAGAGAAGTGCTGAATCGTCGATGACGATAGCCTCACGCTTCGCCACCACAATTTCGGCGCGGCCAAAGGCGCCGGGGAACAGTCCGGCGTCGTACTCAAGCGCGATCCTAGCCCCGCCAAGACGCGTGTCGCGATCGATCTTTGGCGTGATCATCCGCACCTTGCCGCTGATTGCATCGTCGCTGCCGGGAAGTCTCACTTTTGCCGGCTGGCCTACGGCCAGTTGTGGCAGCTCGCTTTCGGGAATGTCGGCGGCCAGTTCGACCTCGCCATCGCGGATCAAGCGGACCAGCGGCTCCGATCCGGTGAGGGCGCCGGCATTGGCATGGCGTTCGGAGACGACACCACCCACGGGCGCCACGACGACTGCGCGTTCGCGCAACCGGCGGGATTCCGAGAGCTGGGCTTCAGCCTGGCTGAGCTCGGCCTGTGCCACGGCGACGCCCTGGATGGCGACCGCTGCCGCCGACGTGCGTTCGTCGTAGACCTGCCCGGAAACCGTCCCCGATGCCTTGAGCCGGATGGCGCGCTCCAGTGTGGCTTGCGCCTGCGCGGCCGTTGCCTGCTGCTGGGCGACAGCTGCACTTGCGCGTGCGACGCGGCCTTCGGCCTCGCGCAGCTGATTGTCGAGCATGGCCGTGTCGAGCCGCACCAGAACCTGCCCGGCCTTGACACGATCGCCGACCTCGACCTCGACGCCTGATATGCGCTGGTCCTGTTGGGGAGCACCAACCGCGATCTCCTCGCGGGCGGCGAGAACGCCACTGAAAGACAATGTCCATTCGCTCATGCCGCTTGCAACAACAAAGGTCGATACCATGCGTTTGGCCGCCTCTGTCTGTACGGTGGCAGCGGAGGTGACGCCGGCGCTGTGAGTGGTGCTGGCGCTGACCAGAAAAGTGATGGCAAGGGCGGCTGCGCTGCCGCATTTGTAGCAAAAGGGGCGTGTCATGCTTGCCCAAATGACAGGAGACTATTGCAGCAGCCTGTCGCAACGCGCTGGACGGTTCCAACGCGAACTCACGAATGGGAAGGGAGTCTGGAGATCCGATAGACGGACGCCGGCGGTAAGTTCCATATTGTCCAGCCAATGAGTGCCGCATGAAGGCCGAGCTGTTCGAGAACCCATTCTGGAACCGGACAACGCGGACCGTAGGTGATCTGGTAGAAGGTTCCATCAGACCGCAGATATTTGAAGGCCCCGCCCAAGATGGCAGCGACCTGGTTCGGGGGCATGCCGCGCAAGCCCAACCCGCTGACGACTGAACCAACAGTGGCATTTTCGAACAGGCGCTGAGCACCAATCCGCGTAGCATCCATTCTTAGGACACGCGCTCGCGGGAAACGCTTTTTCAAGAGCTTGACGAAACCCGCACTGATTTCCACAAGCGTGAGATTTTTCTCAGGCACGCCGCGATTGAGAATGGAATAGGTAAGGGATCCAGTGCCCGGTCCCAGTTCAATGACAGGGCCCGCTTGGGCATTGATCTCTTGCGTCATCAATAATGCGACCCTAACCCCTGATGGGGTTACGGCCGCTATGCGACGCGGGTTGCGGATCCACGCGAGAAAGAATGGCAGGATGTCTCCTATCGGCATGCCGGCCATCCGAAGGTTGAAGTATTAGCCGAAGTCATGATTCGTCGATCGGCCGCAAAGCCGGTGGTTGAGGTCATTGTTCTGTCCCTATTCGGATGACGATCCGCGTCTCGCACGCGCGGATTGAGGGGACCTGTCGTGAACGAGAAAAGGGAGTGGTGTCGACTAGACGAGCCCAAGCCGCTTGAAAGCGCGAACTGCCAAGGCCCGCAGTGACTTCTCAGGTTTGACGAAGGCTTTCTTGCAACGATCCGACAAGCTTCGAGCCCGAGGTGTATGCACTGCTTCAGGATTCCGATATTGTGGTCATTGGATAAGACCGTGACACGGACTTTGGGCTTGATGCTCTGGGGATGTCGAGATCCTGATCTGTCGCGCTTACACGGGCATAGCAGGCGTTAGACGCCGCTTCCTGGAGTAGAGCCTTTGGCCGAAGGGCCTATTGAGCTTTGCCAACAAAGGCGGCGCATCGTTCCTCGACAAGGGCGGTCACCTTGGCTTGTGTTGCCCTTGCCGCCTCGGACTCGGCCGCGAACGCTGGCAGATGCAGCGTCTTGGCGCGCTCGGCGAGCCGTCCAGCAAGTTCGCCGATCGCGGCCTCGGCGTCGCCGACCGCCAGACTGATCGTGCGGGCCAGCATGAGGAAGTCCTGGCGGGTAAGCCGATCATCCTTGCCATTCAGCTTCAAGGCCATCCGGTCGCCGCCAAGGCCCGGGAAGACGCGCGTGGTGACAGCGTCGTAGAGCGGCGCGAAGCGCACCGTCGTGAAAGCCTTGGCGCCCGCCTTAGCGGTTTTGAGCATGCATATCGCCATTGGCGATCAACCAGGCGAAGACCGCGCGGCGGAACAGGATGTCGATGTCCACGGCAGGATCCGTCGATAGGGGCGTAGGCCGCGCGCCGCACGCTCGAGCAAAAGTCTTCCATCTCCAGACGGCGGTCGTCCTGAGAGCCGCGCCGGATATCGAACCGTTCGACCACCAGTGGAGGGGATATCCCGTCGGGCATCTCGATCAGGGCCGCGTCGGGCACCTCGAACCCGGCCGCCCAGCCGAGTTCGGGGCAGAGCCACTCGACGATCGGCAGCATCTCGAAGCCCGCCGTACCGGCGGGCTTGAGAATATGGGTGAAGGGCTGGTCTATGGCCGCGACAAGAGTGCCATCCGGCATCAGGCTCATCGGAGCCTTGATCTGGACGCCCGACAGCCGCGGCGGTTCGGCGCGCGCGAAGATGCGGGCGAGATTCTGCTCGAAGGTCTCCTCGATCTCGCCCCGCGCTGGTCCGGCGTATACGCCGGTAAAGCGACCCGCATCGAGGAAGGTCGCCAGGGTCGTGGTGAGCACATCGGCGGGCAACGCCGCCAACTCGTCGCGGCCTTCGACAATGACGATATTGGACATGTAGCGTCGGCCACGCCGCAGCGCCTCGCGCTCGTCGCGTTCATGGAGGACCTGGGCAAGCCAGCCCTCCGGCAGAACTCGATGAACGCCGGCAGCTTGCCCGGCGTCGTCTCGCGCACCAGTGCCGGGCCCACACGTTTCTGAGCTTTCCAGCGCCATTCGAAACCATCATGGATCAGGCGGCCGAGAGGTTCGCCATGCCAGGCGAAGACTGAGCGCCGCCTTGTTGACGGGGATCTTGGCCGCGCCGGGCTGGGCCAACAGGAAGCGTTCGGCGCCCTCCCCCTCGCGGTACCATTCATTTTCGCGCCCCAGTGGTGCGAAATGGGGCCTGCCCTCTGATTATCCGATGCTTGCGCCCAATTATGCAGCGGCGCGATCGGCGAAGGCAATCGGCCCGGGACGCAAGGCCGTAACGCCTGAGCCCGCAGCGCCGGCGAAGCGCCGCAAGATCGGCATCAAGACGACCTGACTTCGAGACTATTGCTCGAACGGCCCGCGTTCTGTTGCAGGAGGCGCGGGCTGATTGGTGTTCGACAGAATGAACCCTGCCCCTTGTTGAAGGGCAGCGGCGCCCGAGGACACCACCCCTCAAGGATCACCCCTCGCAGACGGCATATTTGAAAACGCAGCGATGATCGCCTCGAGCGATACATTCAATGCGCTGGAAAAGGTCCTGCCCTTCTGCCAAATCGCCACGTAGTGATAGAGCGCGGATGGTTCCACTGGTTTTATTCCCAACTGAAACGCCGCGTATTCACGCGCAATGATTTCATTGGTTATCGAAATACCGAGCCCAGCGGAAACGTATCCGGCTTCGTGACCGTTGCAATCGAATTCCACCAGTATGTCCGGCTCAACGCCGGCGAAGCGCAACGCATTGAAGTTCATCTGGTGTGCGGCGAACTGCGGATCGATATCGACGATCGTTTCGCCTGCCAGGTCTTGAGCCTCGATACAGGTCTGTTTTGCAAAGCGGTGGTCGGGATGAAAGATGCACACATTGCGTGCCGACCCAAGCGGCGCCCACTCAAACAGACTTGGGTCGAGCGGAAGTCTCGAGATTCCGAGATCTGCCCGCCCAGCCAGGATGTGTTCGCCGATCTGCTCGTGGCTTCCCGAAAGCGACCGGACATTCGAAGCGGTCTTTGCGTGGATGATCGCCACGACCTTGGGCAAGGTCACGAAACCGAAAACGGAGGGGGCCGCAATTGCAATCCTCTGCTTTTCCTCATTCTTCATCGCGAAGATCGACGTTTCCAGCCGATCCAGGGACGTCAGGGCAAGCTCCACGTTTCGTAGGAGTTCCCAGGCTTCCTGCAGAGGGACGATGCGGTTGGCTGATCTCTTGAAGAGTGTGATGCCGAGCGTGGTCTCGAGTTGCTTGACATGTTGACTGACGGCCGGCTGGCTTATCCCGAGCGCTGCCGCTGCTCGCCTTGTCGAACCGGCCCGCAAAACTTCCCGGAAGACCTTCAGCTGACGGAGCTTCAGGTCGCTCTGCAGCAACTCCATTGCCTGCGCTCCTTTCCCTGATAACGCCGCCCGGCAAGCAGACGGCGCCGACCCGGGGAGCAACGAACCGCCTCAGTATATAACGGCGCGTTATAGATAAAATAATAAAAATTATAGATTGAGTGCGTAATTTTAAGCGTTAGGATTGGGCGACATCTCCAATTAACTCGAAATTATAAATAAAACAATTCGCAACCTTGGGTTATATGGCTTGGCCTTAGTGACAAAAATCGCCGTATATTGCGGTTTTGCGAGTCGAGGAATGCGCCCCATGGGTGGTTTTGCTACTCAGTTTGTTGTCGCCCTCACCGTGACCATAGGCCTGGCTCTTGTCAGCGGCTGCCTGGGTACGGCATTTGGATTGTTCCTGGCGATTTCGAAGGGCACGGCACAACCGCGCATCAACAGTGTCGTGACGGCCTACACCACGGTTGTGCGTGGTGTGCCAGAACTTCTCATCATCCTGCTCATCTACTTCGGCGGAACGACCCTCGCCAGCAAGATCGCCGGCCGCTACGTTGAGGTGAACGCGTTCACCGCTGGGGTTATCGCGCTGTCGGTCGTCTTCAGCGGCTATGCGACCGAAGTGTTCCGCGGCGCGATTGCGGGAGTGCCTGCGGGTCAAACCGAAGCGGCAAAGTCGCTTGGGCTGAACGCCTGGCAGCGCTGGGTGTTCGTCATCGGACCGCAGATGCTGCGGCTGGCGCTGCCTGCCTATGGCAATCTCTGGATTTCGCTCTTCAAGGACACCGCGCTGGTTTCGATCGTCGGCCTGACCGACATCATGCGCGTTGCGTATGTTGGGGCCGGATCCTTGCGGGCACCGTTGACCTTCTACCTTGCGGCCTCCGCTCTCTATCTCTCGCTGACCACCGTCACGCTGCTGTCGGTCCGGTTGGCGGAGCGTCGCTATCCGGCACTCGGCCGGTAGGAGGGCGCGACCCATGAACCTCGGCTTGATGTTCGACGCAATGGTTGTCCTGCCTTCGGGGCTTGGTCTCACATTGACCCTGACGGTCTTGTCGCTGACGGCCGGATTTCTTGTGTCCGTGCCGCTGGCCTTCATCCGCGCGTTCGGACGTCCCGGCCTCTCGCTCGCGGTGCTGGCATACACCTATGTTGTTCGCGGAACGCCGATGCTCGTCCAGCTCTTCCTGCTCTACTACGGCCTCGGCCAGATCGAGGCCGTGCGAGCCAGCATCTTCTGGGTCGTCCTGCGGGATCCTTTCTGGTGCGCCCTTCTGACATTTTCGCTGAACAGCGCGGCACACACCACCGAGATCCTGTGCCGCGGTCTCCAGTCCGTGCCCAGGGGTGTCACCGAGGCGGCCGCGTCTCTCGGCTTGAAACGCTTCCAGATCGCTCGCCTGGTCACCTTCCCGATCGCTTTCAGGATATCGCTTCCGGCCTACGGCAACGAGATCGTGGGGATGATCAAGGGCTCCTCCCTGGCGAGCACCGTGACGCTGCTCGAGATCACCGGCATGGCGAGACAGTTGGTGTCGACGACGTTCGCACCTTACGAGATCTTCATCGTCGCCGGAGCGATCTACCTGTCGCTCACCTCGATCGCGGTGAAAGCGATCCAGTTGCTGGAACGGCGACTGTCGACCGACGGCAGTCGTGTGCATCGAGGCAAAGCCCGATTGCGCCCGCCCTTGCCTGGCCCCGAGATCACGACGCCCCTGCCCTGACCCGCGGGTTTTCGGCAGCCCTTTCCATCCAAACCAACGAAGAGGTGCATCATGCGCATACCCCTGGCTATTGCTGTTTCTATCGCATTCCTGATGTCGCCATTCCCGGCCAACGCCAACAGCGGGCGCGTCATTTCGATCGCCTCCGAAGGCGCCTCGCCACCCTGGGACAGCACCGACGCGAACGGTCAACTCTACGGCTACGATATCGATGTCGGACAGGAGCTGTGCCGTCGCATCGAGATCAAATGCACCTTCGTCCCGCAGGATTGGGACGGGATCATCCCGGCACTGCTTGTCGGCAAGTTCGACGTGATCATGTCTGGTATGGCGATCACGGAAAAACGCAAGCAGAAGATCGCGTTCTCCGTTCCCTACGCCGCCGGCTTCAACCAGTTCGTGGTGCGCAAGGACCTGGGTCTCGACGCCGGCGACACCAAGGAAAAGGTCAACCTCTCGACCATCGGCGACAAGGAGAAGGCGACCCTTGAACGCCTCAGGTCGACACTCGCCGGCAAGGCGATCGGGGCCCTGCGCTCGTCGAATTCGGAAGCCGTCGTGAAGGAAATCCTGGGCGATGTCGTGACCATCCGCAGCTATGACAGCCTCGACAACATGAAGCTCGACCTTGCCGCGGGTCGCATTGACGGCGGTCTCGCCGACTATTTCACCTGGCGGGATTTCCTGGAGACGCCTTCCGGCGCGGATGTGGTGTTTTCGGGCCTGAACTGAAGGGCGGTCTGTGGGGGCCGGGCGTCGGCGCCGGCATGCGCAAGGACGATACCGAGTTGCTCGCCAAGTTCAACGCGGCCATCGACGCGGCCATCAAGGATGGAACGGTCAAGGCGCTGAGCCTGAAATGGTTCAAGAGCGATATCTCGCCGGCCGTCGCGCAATAGGCCCGGCACCCGAGTTCGACATTGACGTGGCGCTGGCCGAAAAGCCGGTGCCCTCCCCTCCTTCAAGGCGAGTTCCATGAAAGACCAGTTCTGCGCGGTCGTTACCGGCCAATCCCTGATCACGCATGACGTCCGTGACGTCAAAGACGAACGCTTCATCGCGGTTACGGACTTCCTGCGCCAAGGCGACGTCGTCTTCACCAACTTCGAGTCGACAATCCTGGGCAAGCACGGCGGCTGGCCGACCAAGGGCAAGTATTTCGGATATTCCAGGGCTGAAGTGCTCGACGCTTTGCAAGCCATCGGTTTCAACGCGCTTGCACTGGCAAACAACCACGCCTTCGATCTCGGCGCCGGCGGTGTCCTCTCGACGCTGGAGGAAGTGGAAGCGCGCGGCTTCCTGCATGCCGGCATCGGGGCCGACGAGACGGAAGCGAGGAAACCGGGCCGGCGCCGTCTGGGCGCGCGCGCGGTCGCGCTTCTTGCGATGGATGCAGGCCCCGGCCCGACCAACATGTATGCCGAAGACCGCACGGCCTTCCGGCCGGCTCGGCCCGGCGTCAATCGTCTGAACACCGTTCGCAAGATGGGAGTGCCGGACGGACATTTCCGCAGACTGGCAAAGCTTGGCGCCCATTTGCAAAGCTCTCCCTTTGAACTGACCAATTATGCGCAACCGGAGGATCCGGTAGAGGTGTCGGCCGGCAAGGAGATCAACTTCTACGGCACCGTGTTCACGCAAGCCGCCGATTTCGGCCGACAGATCGAGGTCGACCAGCAAAGTGCAGCCATCCATTTATCCGCCATCCGGCACGCGGCAGCACAAGGCGATTTCGTCATCGCCTATCTGCACCACCATCATTGGGAACCAGGGTGGCAGGACGTGCCGCGCTGGGTGCAGACCTTCGCGCGGATGTGCATCGACGCCGGCGCCAACCTGTTCGTCAGCCACGGCGCTCCGGTGCTGCAGGCCGTGGAAATCCACAATGGCGCACCGATCTTCTACGGCCTTGGAAACTTCCTTTTCCACGTCCACCCAGACGAAACCGAATGGGATCCACCGGAAGTCTGGCAGAGCATTGTCGCCGCGTGCCATTATGATGCGGGCGGAAACCTCGCAGGCATTGATCTCTTGCCCGTAGCGATCGGCGCGGACCCTCAGTCCCTCGGATCAGCAACGGGCAGACTGGTGCCCGTTGCCGTGACGGGAAGCGCGGCGCAAGACATCCTCGAGGGATTCGCCACCCGCTCGCGAGCGTTCGGCGTCGACATCGAACTTTCCTCGACCTGCGGCCGCATCACTGCGCCTCTTCCCCGAAAATTCGGCTGATGAGGCCAGCACCGGCCAATTCGCCAGGGCCTTGAGCGTCTCGGGAACCGGATACCGGCTGCCATCGTACCGCAACCGGTAGGTTTTGCTTTCGGACTTTCCCGGATGCGATTGGCATTCGCCGTTGGCGTCGAGCCCGGGGTTGTCCGTATCGATCTGCTCGACGGCGGTAATATCACTGTAGCCATGGTGACTTGTCGACCCCATCGACAAGCTGACCTCGCTGGAATGAAAGGACCCCGCGCAATTGGCGTCGCCCTCTCCGCCAGATCCCGAAACGACGAGGCCGTCGAGCACGACGCGCAATGTGCCTGCCGCAAGCGCATAAAGCCTGAGGTCGGTTTCGCTGAAGGGATTAGGCTGCGACTGGTTTGCCATGGCGATGCGCAAGCCGAAGGCGGTGACATCTGGCGATAGCCTATAGCGGGCGGTATCGAATTCGATCTTGCGGATGGCGATGGCATCGTCGTTCAACAGCCCGGGCTGCAGCAGCCGCTGTCGCACGCGCAAATCCTTCCGGCTGACGACCAGGATTTCGATATCGCCAAAATGTCCGTCATCGGTGGACTGTGCACTGTCGATCAGAGGCACGGCGACCAGAAGCAGATCATCATGGGCGGGCCATGCCTTGCAGGTCAGGCCAAAAGGCCATTCATCGGCAATCGCGCCAACCGAGATCCTGGTGTGTGGTTCGAGCGTGAACGAGGCGCCGTCGGCGCTTCTTGTGGCGGCAGGATAGGCCTGCCGCAAAAGAGTGTCGACATCGCCGCACTCGTCAGCCCGCGCCGCCGACATGCTGGCAGCGAGGCCAGCGGCAAGCAGGAAAGCGCTGGACAGTCGCATGGCGTATTTCGTCTCTGGGCGGGTTTGATCTGGCCTTCAAGGCTCATACCTGCGTTTGGGCCACTCCGCGAGTGATGCGTCTCGTGATCATCAAACCAACAGACAAAACGCATCCACCGACTTCGGGGCGGAATGCATTGCGCGACTGCCAGGAACGGCGCAGAGACACCCACAACAAAGTCGTCAAGCGATCTTGCGTTCGGCCGGCCCCGCTTCGCCAACCGTCTTGCTGTTTGCATCTGATGATGCCAGTTCTTCCCCCAATGCGGCGATCAGCGCCGAGACGCGGCCGCGCACGCGCGGCGGCAGGATCATCAACCCTTCGATAAGACGCCGGCCTTCCGCGCTGGCGATGAAATCCAGGCGCTCATCGACCGGCAGCGGCCGCGCCTCGACGCTTGTCTGGTCGTTTCCCGGCAGACCTGCGAAGAAGCGGCCGACGGGAACGCCGAGCGAATTTGCGATCTCGTAAAGCATCGACGCGCTCACACGATTGCGCGCGTTCTCGTATTTCTGGAGCTGCTGGAAACTGATGCCTATCGATCGGGCAAGTTGGGCTTGCGATACGTCGGATTGGACGCGAACGGTCGCAATCTGCCTGCCGACATGGTGATCGGCGGGATGAGGTTCACTCTCGATCTTTGGCTTCGGCCCCGTCCGAAGGAGGACGGCGCGTTGCGGTTTTAACAAGGCCTTTTGATCCTCCTCTAATCAGCCGGACAGAGAGTCTGTCGCCTACGCTCCGGGCTCTTCGCACCGACGTTCTCTCCAGATCGAATCGCCATTTAATATACCTTATAAGGTGCAAAATAACCCTATAGGTGGCAAACAATATCGGCCTGCCGATTGTGGACTCATGGTCAGTCCACGACAGATTCGAGCCGCACGGGCTTTGCTTGGTTGGTCGCAGCAGGAGCTTGCGGACAAGGCAATTGTGTCGCTGAATGCGCTGGCCCGATTGGAAAACGGAAAGGTGGATTCCCGGGTCAGCACTTTGCAGGCCATCGAGGCGGCTCTGACAAAAGCAGGTGTCGAATTCTTGTCTGCTGGTCAAAAGGGTGAAGGTGTACGGCTGTTAGATCCTCATGCTTGAATGTCCAATTAGCGAAAACACACGATCCCACGAGATGAAGGGGTTAGACAATCCAAACTGCTTTCCCCAAATTAGCCGATTGGCCTAGTCGTGGTATTGTCGGAATCACCCATGATCCGAATTCCCCAAACTTGGTTGTGGTCAGACGGGGTGACTGCCGACGCACGCCCCTTGCCGAGACCCCTTACGCCCTGCTCCTTTGAGCTTCGACCGCAGAAAGTTTGTGATCAATTTCATATCAGATGCGTCGTAAGAGATCAACTTGAAATTGGATGATATGAAAGAAATTACCGGCGTCCAGATCAGAGCAGCGCGAGCGTCGATCCGTTGGAGCGCTGAAGATTTGGCCGAAGCAGCTAGCGTGGGCGTGGCGACAGTCAGGCGCGCAGAAGCTGCGGATGGCGTCCCTCCGATCACCACAGCAAATCGGAACGCGATCCGCGGTGCCCTTGAAAAGGCGGGCATCGAATTCATTCCGGAAAACGGTGGTGGCGCTGGCGTGCGCTTGGCCAAACGGCAATAGCAGACCCCGAACGCACATCTAGGAGCGATCGTCTGAAATCTGACACCGATTTCCGGCCGCTTTGCGCCAGGTGCTGTCGTGCGTATTGCGGCAGTGAACGACCGAGAATAGGCCGTTAGGGCGACCGTCAGCTTTCAGTAACGAGGTTCCGAACAGCAGCCATCCGATACCCTGTTGCTGCCCGCAACAAGCGTAGGATGGCTTTCTCGGCAATCGCCAGACTGCCCGCCAATGCATAGGGGTCAAACGAAACATTCAGCTTGGCCAGCTGCTGGGTCTGTTCAGCGGTGGCCTGAAGACGGCCGGACGAGCGAAAATGGAGTGAAGACAGCTTCTAAAAGGCTATGAGATGATCACAATCCGAGCAAAACGGCCAACTTCACGACCTTGAGTAATGCCCGTTTATTCATGACCCCGCGCTTGTTTCTGAGGTGTCCAGTTTTTCGGCAATTTCCGAGGTGAATAGTAAGGGACCACCTGTCGCCAGGTGGCCCAAGTCCAGTTTCTTGCCTAGACCTATTTCGCGGCCTTCTGTGCCGCGTAATAGCTTTCAAACAACGCGCCATATGCCGGTTCGACGTGGTCGACAAAGACCTTGGCGAAATCCATCGCGTCTGGGCGATCCCAAGTGTGCATCACCTCTGTAATCGCCGCGAATGTGTCAATCGGCATCGCGCCCGCCTGCGTGACCCGGGCAATGGATATGTCGGTCGCCATCTTCGACCAATTGCCCGATGCATCCACAATGCAGAACACTTTGTATCCAGCCTCGAGGGCTTTCAGTGCAGGAAACACCATGCAAATGCTGGTGAGTGTGCCTGCGATCAGCAGTGTCTTCCGCTTGGTTTTCTCGATCGCTTCGACAAAGGGGCGGTGATCCCATGCGTTGATCGGGCCGCTGCGTGGAACGTACACCGCATCGGGGTTGCTCAGCAGGATATCGGGAATGGTCGGACCATTTGCACCGTCGGGAACTGATGCCGTGACAACTGTCGGGATCTTCCCGATCTTCGCTACCTTCGCAAGAGCAGTTACGTTGTTACGGAGTTCCCTATACTCCATATCACGGACCAACTGGAACAAGCCGCTCTGATGATCTATCAGCAGCAATACAGCATCGTTCGGGTCAATCATCCACTTGTTTAATGTCATGTCATTTCCTTTGGTTTTGGAACTGGATGTGCTGCCTGCGGCGGCGGCTACCGCTGTCGTCGGCGTCGTCAGCAATGTCGCTGCGCCGGCTGCAGCGCCGGCAATAAGTATCTCTCTGCGCTTCATTTACTTCTCCAATCGATTGATATTTTTAAATGAGTCCCATCAAGCTGAAGAGGCGCGCGCTCGACCACGACTGCCAACTCAAGCCGTTTCTCGCCAGTGACTGTGGACTGATCCAGTATCAGACACCGCCATAACCACCTTGGCCGCCCGGAATGGATTCTGGATGTCCACCGCGCTGCGGCGCTCGACCCGAGGCATGCCAGAGAAAATTGCGGCGAAACTTGTCGATACCGATTTCCATCGTGCCACCTTGCGAGGTCATGAGCCGGCAGACTCGACCTGCGTAGGCTCTGGCGGCAACGGAATGAACTCCGTTTCGCCAGCGACTTCGGGGAAGCGGCCCTGCCGCCAGTCGTCCTTCGCTTGCTCGATCCGATCCTTGGAACTCGAAACGAAGTTCCAGTAGACGTGACGTTGCTCGGGAAAAGGTTCGCCGCCGACCAGCATCAGATGCGCTCCGCCGCGTGTGCTCACGATGATCTCCGCGCCAGGCTTGAAGACGACAAACTGCGCTTCGCCGAATGTTCCTGTCTGGCCGGCGACTTCAATCTCGCCAGAGACGACAAACACGGCCCGCTCGATATGATCCGTGGGCACTTGCAACCGCGCGCCAGGCTGGAGCACGGCGTCGACATACATCAGGTCCGAATAGACCGGCACCGGCGAGCGTTCTCCGAACGCACTGCCCGCAACGACGGTGAGCGAGGCTCCGTCGGCCTGGAGCCTGGGCAGAGTGCCGTTGGCGTGATTGGAGAAACCCGGCTGCATTTCTTCGAGCGCCTTGGGCAAGGCGACCCAGATTTGCTGGCCGAACATCGTTCCACCTTGAGCCTGCAATTTCGCGGGTGAGCGCTCGGAGTGGACGATGCCGCTACCCGCTGTCATCCAGTTCACGTCACCGGGACGGACCGTCTCAACGCTCCCGATGCTGTCTCGATGAACCATTTCGCCTTCGAGCAGGTAGGTGAGGGTCGACAGGCCGATATGGGGATGGGGGCGGACATTCAGGCCAGCCCCTTCTCGAAACACCACCGGTCCGAAATGATCGAGGAAAATGAAAGGACCAACCGTGCGGCGCTGTGCCGATGGGAGCGCACGGCGAACCTTGAACCCATCACCCAGATCGCGAACAGGCGGAAGGATCAAATGTTCCACTGCCGAGTCTTGCAGGGCACTCGTAACAGTCATTGCCGCCTCCATTGTAGAGTTCAATTCGGCGCTGTCGCGGCGTGATCTCGTTCCAACAGCGCAATTTTCATCTCAAGAAGGCCACGAATCGGTTAGGCTCCGGGTTCGGTGGACTTTCTTGATCGCGTCTAAGGATCGTAAATCCCACGTGCGGATATGCCGGGAAAGCCGGTATGTTACGATACTATCCATCGGCCTAGCCGATGGCTTTCAATCATCGAAGCATCCCGTGGTCGCTATTTCAGTTTTGCCGGCTAGCTTTGCTGCCAACGATTGTACCGGCGCGCGTTGACGTGTCAGTGGCAGCTTGCATAAATCGGGGCAGCCTGCATATTTTCAGAGAATCCATCGGTTAATTCGATAGAAAGACACAACGTGCTTGATGGTGTTTCTCTTGACCAGTTGCGGACTTTTGTTGCCGCAGCTGACGAAGGAAGCTTCTCTGCTGCGGCTCGGCGCCTCAGGCGAACCCAGTCCGCCGTCAGCGAAACCATGGCCAACTTGGAGACGCAGCTTGGTGTCGCGCTTTTCGACCGGAGCGCTCGATATCCGCGGCTGACGACCGAGGGTAGTGTCCTTCTTGCCGACGCTCGGGCTGTCGTTTCCGGCGTTGATGGCATGAAGGCACGCGCGAAAGGAATATCAGGAGGGCTAGAGGCGGAGCTGGCTGCGGTGATCGACGTCTTCTTTCCGATCTCCGCGGTTGCCGAGGTCGCCCACGAGTTTCGCGGACAATTCCCCGCCACACCTTTGCGGCTACTTGTCGAAGCCCTCGGCGGCGCGGTGCAACCCGTCTTGGATGGTCGCGCGAGCTTCGGCATCGTTGGATCTTTGCCAGTACTGCCCTCTGGCCTTGTGGCCGAGCGCGTCACCAGCGTTGACTTTGTCATGGTCGCGGCTGCAAACCATCCGCTCGCGGCGTATGGTGGCCTCATTCCACGGGATGAGCTGGCGCGACACGTTCAACTGGTGCTCACTGATCGATCCGATCTCTCGGCCGGGCGGGAGATCGCAGTCATATCGCCTTCAACCTGGCGGTTGGCTGACCTGTTTGCCAAGCACGCCTTTCTCATCAGCGGGCTGGGTTGGGGTGGTATGCCGCTCCACGTCGTTGGGAAGGACATCGCCGAGGGGCGGCTTGTTGAACTTTCGATCCAGGATATACCACGGGGCGGACTCAAGCTGCCGATATCGGCCATCTTCCCAATCGTCGCACCTCCAGGACCCGCCGGCCGTTGGATGATCGAGCGCCTTAAACAGTGTTCAAACGAAATGCCGGGCAAATGGCCTATGGACAAGGTCTTCACGACGTCCGTGCCCGGCCCCGAGCGGTGAATCTGATACAGATCAATGTGATCGGTCTGCAGGCGACGCAGGACCTATTGTTTTTGAGCGATGGCCGAGTCCTCGCGCACCATTGTGTCGCCGACACCGAACAATACTGAAGCCGAACAACCGCTTTCGGAGAACGCATCGCCATCCTAAAGGGCCGAAATAGGCGCATTGCTGACCGGCAGATTTTGGGCCGCTTCCGGTCAGGCAGCTTTCAAGAACCGTCCTGCCGGAGCAGACATTTAGGAAGGCAGTTGTTTTGCCGGCTCCTCAGTCTCGTCGCTGCAGCGGAATCGCAGCCGCATTTAGCCCGCCGGAACGGGGTGACCGTCAATCAAATGCCCGCTCTCCTCATTCGCGAATATACAGACGCTCCGGGCAAACAATCGACCTGAGGCGCGAAGAAACACGCCCAGCGCAATCTGTATCTGCCGCCAGGGCATCGTTAGTCTCCGGTTAGAAATTCGGCTACCGGCAGCAGGCCATACTGGTGGAACGTTGCCATTGGTCTCACCGTTTGTAAACCTCCAAAGCCAGCGCGCGCTTTCACTTATTCCCGCAGGCCCGCCTTGCGCAAATTCTCGCGAAAATGTTCCAAGTCACTTGAATTCTTGTATGGCGCCATATCCGAGGTCGTTCTCATCGTGATTGTGGCTCGTGGCTCCAGCCGCAAAACGTGCTCAATCGCCTTCTGCGCTTCGTCTTCGCTTCCTAAAGCCGCGTAGCTGGCTGCCAGGTACAAGTGACGGTATACGGTATCGAGGGTTCGTAGACCTTCCAACGCCGCAATCGCTTCATTATATCTGCGAGTGTCGTAGTAAATCTGGCCAATCTGTAGAATGTACCACTCGGGGTAGTGAGGGTTGAGACGCATAGCTTTTTGCGCCGTCTCAAGGCCTTTCTGTGCCCTCCCGCAATAACTTAGGCAGGAACCGAAATCCATCAGCACGTCGGCATCATTTGGATTGAGCTCAAGGGCGCGTTGATACTCAACGATAGCGCGTTCGTATTGTCCGCAAAATAGGCAATGCCCTGCGAGCGCATAGTGCCCCCATGCCTCCGCGTCGTCGCGTTCGATCGCCAAATTGGCGTATTTCAGGCCATTTGCCAATGAGACGTCGGCGTTATCGCTCCAACCGTCGTTGGCGTCGATCATGTACGTCCACGCAAGCTTCGCAAACGCTTTCCCAAACTTCGGATCGAGTTCGCCCGCCTTCTCGAACAGTTCGCGTGCACGTGAGTTGTCCTCTTTCGTGAAACGGTTGAGAAACTCCATGCCGCGCACGAAATAGTCTAGGGCTTCAAAGTTCCGTGTGCCCGCTGCCTCTTGCCGCTCGTGCCAGACCTTTAACAGTCGCCCGCCATAGGCGGTGGCGAGACTGCCAATAATCCTTTCGGTCACATCGTCTTGTACGGCAAAGATGTCATCAATGCTCCGGTCATAGCGCTCTACCCAGAGATGCCGGCCAGTCTTGCCGTCAATGAGCTGAGCCGTTATTCGCACGCGCTCTTTCGATCGTTGGACGCTGCCCTCTAGGATATAGCGAACCCCCAGCTCCCGGCTCGCATCTTGTATTTTCGTAGCCTTGCCCTTGTAAGCAAACGTCGAATTGCTCGCGATGACGAAAAGATCGCGGAACCGCGACAGGCCGGTGATGACGTTTTCTGTAATACCATCCGCGAGATAATCCTGCTGGCGGTCGTCGCTCATGTTGACGAACGGCAGCAAAGCGATGGAGGGCTTGTCAGAAAGCGAGGTCGGCGAAGTGGGGGTCGCGCCGAGACCGTCGAGACGCACCGCATAAGCTCGCACGGGGCGCACAATATTTTTAAGTATCTGCTCACCGTTGTCGTCGAATTGCAGGTCAAGCCGGTTTCCGAGGTGATCTCGCACCGTGCCCGAAACCATGACACCTCCAACGGGAGCGATGCCTTCGAGCCTCGCCGCCACGTTCACGCCGTCACCGAACAGATCGTCATCCTCGACGATTACGTCGCCGAGATTGATCCCAATGCGGAATTGTATCGCCCCATGTTCGGAGACAGACGCATTTCGGTCCGACATAGCTCGCTGGATGTCGACCGCACAAGCCACGGCGTTCACCACGCTTGAGAACTCCGCCAGGACACCATCGCCCGTGGTTTTGAAAATACGGCCTTTGTGCTCGGCGATCTTTGGGTCGACCAACTCGGCACGGATTTCCTTTAGTGCGTCAAGCGTGCCGACCTCATCCCTGCCAATGAGCCGAGTGTAACCCGCCACGTCAGCGGCAAGGATCGCCGCGAGGCGGCGTTGGACACGTCCGTCGGGCATGTAGTGCATTGCCTTCAAGAGCAACAGGACAAGGATTGTAGGGGTGACCGCTGGCCGAGTCCACGAGCCGGAACGTCGGTTTAGATCGTCATAAGTCGGAATACAAACTGAGACACTTCTCTATTCGGCGTGTTGAGGTCAAGCGCTATCGAGCTTTCCGTGTCTCCGGCGTTTTGACGTCTTTCGCAGGGCCTTGCTTCTCTCCGGGATCGGCGTTTCGCCCTCCCAGTATGGGGTAGGAGAATGAGGCGGCACAATCTACCAAGCGTCTTGATCGCATGTTGCAATCGGTACGAGTGTCTCAGCGAACTCGCCTCATTCATCGTCCTGCGAAGGACGTCCGTCCGCCAGCGAGCGGAACTCTCTATCTCCCTCCTTCCCAGCCTTCTGGATCAGATGGCTGACGCCATGGTTTCCCGCGTCCAGCGGAACTCGGTGCCGTCCAGCCACATGCGATGCATGACGATTCCCAGGCGACGTGCGAGCGCGACAATTGCTTTGCGCATCCCGCGCCGCTTGGCGACGTTCATCGCCCAGGCCTTGAGCCACGACATTCTGGCTGGTCAGCGTCTTGACGTGCACCGGGCGGAACAGGTTGACCCGCATCATCTGCGCGATGCCGCGCGCGTCATTGCGATCGGTCTTGTTCGGCTGCGCCTTCAGGAACGCTTTCACATGACGCGTCTCGATGCAGATGACCGGCAACCCGGCGCACGCCAGCCCTTCAAAAAGCCATTGCGACAAGGGCCCGGCCTCGAGACCGACCCGTTCAATGTTCAAGGCAGGATCCTTCAGGACGGCGAGGAGATCGTCGCAGTGGCTGACGACCTTCACCTCGCGGCAGATCCTGCCGGTTTCATCGATAATGCAAACCGCGGTCTCTTTCACCGCGACATCGAGGCCGATAAAGTGCTTCATGATGCGCTTCCTTTCCTGATGCTTGTGGCTGTTTGGACAGACCACGTTCTATCATCAGCTCGAAGCGCAGCACCTTCTTGCATCACCGTTGAAGAAGGGGCGCAAGCCGAATACCCCATCTACCGGTAGGACGGTAGCTTAGTGTCCGACGACAGCAGGCTCGCATAGGCGCCGGTCAAAGTTCACACTGAACGGGCCGATCTGCCTTTTGCTCCACAACCATTGCACGCGTGCGGATCTCGGGACCGACGACCAACATGCCGATCTCAATCTTCACGAGATCGAATGTCTGATTCTTTCGACACAGATTAATTGCCATGTCCTCGGAAAACAGCCCCCGTCGCCATGCCGCCTAATCTGGCAACCCCGCCATACGCCAGCCATCGACAAAGGGCTGCGCAGCACTCATGCTCCTAAAGGGCAAGTTCGCTGCGAATTCGCCGATCGTCCAATCTGGATTGCCGGCAAGAAAAAGACGGGCTTCCTCCCGAGCATCGGGCACGCGGCCTGCAAATGCGAGCGCTGGTATCAGGTTTACCCTTGACCCGGTCCCATATGTTTCATCCCGGCTCAAGGTCGCCATAGCCTCGTCATACTGACCCACAGCAAATTGCGCCATCCCCAAGACCCAGAAGTAGGCGTGGTGCGGGCGGGGATTTAGACGAAGAGCCTCGGCGCAAGCCGTCAACGCGTCTTGCGGGTTGCCCAAGTAGATGTAAAGCTCAGCCAGCCATATCCCCGCGTTTGCGTTGTTGGGATTGAGTCGAATGGCAAGCTCTAATAGTGATTTTGCTTCATCCCAATTGCGCTCATATAGCTGAACGTATCCAAGCGCACTGCAAGCGTCTGAATCGTTGGGATCGATTTCTACCGCGCGTTGTGCGTGCATCAAAGCATTTGCTTGGTAGGAGACCCGTGATTCTCCCCAATTAATCCAGCCAAAAAGCAGCGAAACCGCAAGATTGCTGTGCGCCTCGCAATAGTTTGGATCAAGTGCAACCGCACGTTCCAACGCTAAAAGCGCTTCTCTGTTTTCAGACTTCGACATAGCCCATTTTTCTCGTGACCTAACGCAAAGATCGTAGGCTTCGAGATTTGACGGCCTGGAACGGGTAGAGATCTTGTTCATACCAATCTTGCCGGAAATAGCTTGCACGACGCGACGCGTAACTTCATCTTGAATCACGAAAATATCGGCGAAATCGCGGTCAAAGCGTTCAGCCCAGACATGATTTCCGCCGCCCGCAGCATCAATCAACTGGACATTTATTCGGAGACGCTCTGCCGAGCGACGCGCGCTACCTTCAAGGATGTATCTCACCCCTAAATCATGGGCGATTTGGCGCACGTCGATGGACTTGCCCTTGTAGGCAAAGGTGGAATTGCGGGCGATAACGAAGAATCCAGGCACATTCGACAGATCGGTAATGATGTCTTCCGTGAGCCCGTCGGTGAAGAACGCCTGTTCTGCATCACCGCTCATGTTGACCAGCGGCAGGACCGCTATCGACAGCTTTGGCGGCGTCGACTCGGTCCGACGGCTCGTTGCAGATGCTGACGTTGCGGTCGTCGTCGACTTCGCGGTGCCAACCCGAAGCGAATAAACCCTGATGGGCTCGGCGATGTTCTTGAGCTGTGTGCTGCCGAGGTCGGTGACCAAGAGGTCGAGCCTCGCTCTGACCTGGCGATAAGCATCCTCGGACAGGCAGATGGCGCCAGGCGCCGCGACGCCCTCCAGACGCGAGGCGATATTGACGCCGTCACCCATCAAATCGCCGTCGTTTTCTTCGACCACGTCACCCAGATGGATGCCGATACGGAATTCGATGCGGCGGTCCTGCGGCACGCCGGCGTTGCGCTCAATCATGCCGTTTTGCACCTCGATGGCGCAGCGCACCGCATCCACGACACTGCGGAACTCAACTAGCGCCCCGTCGCCCGTGCGCTTGACCATCCGCCCGTGATGCACTGCGATGGTCGGATCGATCAGATCGCTGCGCAGTGCACGCAAGCGCGCCAAAGTACGATCTTCGTCCTCGCTGGCGAGCCGGCTGTATCCGACCACATCCGCAGCCAGGATCGCGGCTAGCTTGCGCTTCTCGCTCATCGCGCGACCTCCCTAGCAGGTAGAATAGCAGGAAGACTGAGCGCAGGAGGGAACTTTCGCAGTGAGGCTGGCGGACCGACGTCTGATGTTCGGAAGTCGAACCCGCGACGGTCCACCCGACCACCCATTTGCCCAGATCGCAGACACTGCTATCCTCTGACTGGCTTTGCCAATTGTAAAATCTTGCGAAGGACCAGAACGCCAGGACCAGCAGGTAGAAAATGAATCAAGCAACTGCGCAGCGCCGCCTTGCAGCGATTCTAGTTGCTGACGTCGTCGGCTACTCGCGCCTCATGGAGGCAGACGAAACGGGCACTCTCGCGGCACTCAGAGTGCGGCGAAAGGGGATCGTCGAGCCGATTGTCCGTGAGAATGGTGGCCGAATTGTCAAGTTCATGGGCGATGGTGTGCTTGTGGAGTTCGCAAGCGCAGTGAATGCCTTGAGATGCGCCCTCGACATGCAGAAGCGGATGGCCGAGTCCAATGAAAATCTGGCTGATCGCAAAAGGATCGTGTTGCGAATTGGGGTAAATCTTGGCGAGGTAGTTGGTGAGGGGTCAGACATTTTTGGCGATGGGGTGAACATCGCCGCTCGCCTGGAAGGTTTGTCGGAGCCGGGTGGCATCTGCATTTCCGGAAAGGTTTATGACGAAATTCGGGGCAAACTCGACGTCTCAGCCATAGACATGGGCGAGGTTGCGCTCAAGAACATTACTCGGCCGGTAAGAGCCTTCCGCATCACGTCTGGGATTACCGCAAGACGGCTAGTCGAGTCGCGGGAACCTGTCGATAGCCGGCCGTCGATTGGAGTTCTGCCGTTCACCAACATGAGTGGCGATCAGGAGCAGGAGTACTTCGCCGACGGCATCACAGAGGACATTATCACCGAACTGGCGCGAAATCGTGGGCTGTTCGTGATCGCACGGAATTCGTCCTTTACGTTCAAGGGGAGCTCCGTAGACATCGCCGACGTCGGCCGAAAGCTCGGCGTGCGCTATGTTGTCGAGGGCAGCGTCCGCAAAGACGGCAAGCGTGTGCGCATCACAGCCCAGTTGATAGAGGCAGTAACTGGGAGCCACGTCTGGGCGGAGCGTTATGATCGTGACTTGGAAGATATCTTTGCCGTTCAAGACGAGGTGACCAGAAGCATCGTCGCGGCCGTTCCGGGGTATGTTGAATCCGACGTCGTGAAAGCATCACGGAGCAAGCCTACCGAAAGCTTGGGCGCGTATGATCGCTATCTGCGCGGCTTAGTAATCACAAACCGCTGGCGCAATGACGACATCCCCCAGGCCATAGCGGAATTCGAAAGCGCAGTGAAACTGGACCCAACGTTCGCCCGCGCTCATGCTCTGTTGGGCCAGGCGCACCTGCGTGTCTACTGGCAAACACTGGCCCCGCTCGCGTTGCAATCAGCAAACCAAGAAACTGAACTCGCCGTGCGACTCGACGGCGAGGATAGTAGGTGCTTGGGTATTCGGGGGGCGTGTCTTATGCTCAACAGGAACTTCGGCGAGGCGTCTGAAACTTTCCAACGTGCCCTCCAACTGACACCTGATGACGCCGATCTCAATGACATAGTGGCGTACTACCTGCTTTGCTCGGGACAGGCGAGCGAGGCTATCGAGAGATCGCTCAAAACTATCCGCGTCAGTCCGCTGTTCCTTCCGGGATCTCTCCGTGAGACTATGGGCATGGCATTCATGATGACGCGACAGTACGAGGAGGCGATAAAGTCTTTCGCCACTATCAGCAGCCCCTATTACTATATCCACGTTTATATGGCCGGATGCCTGGCGAAGCTCGGGCGTCTCGATGAAGCGCGGGCGCAAGGCCGTCTGGCAAACGAACTCAAACCAGATTGGCCTAGTGTCGATTGGGGCTATCAGTACACAGGAGAAGAATATAGGGAGCACGAGCGCGAACTGGCCCACCTGGCGATGGACGCCCTGGTGGACCGACCTTAAGCGCCGGTCTGACTTCCCCGTCGGGTCAATCGCGATCGGAGTCTAGCCAGCAGCAAGTCCGGCCGTGCCCGATATGCCGGCCCAAAGCGGAAGTAAATACAGAACACTCGCGGCCTCCACGACGCACGCGATTCAAGCGCCCGAACCGGAGCTACGAAACTTTGATCCAATGTCGCCGTTGGCTAAAGTGGCGTCCTTCGCAATTGTGCCGAGCTGCGATTAAAGTTCGAGCAGATTGCTGCGCGGCCGCCGATAGCCCGAGGCTAGGCGGTGGTGTCCTCCGCGATCCGGCTCAGCAACTTGGCGACATCGACTGCTGCGGTCACCATGGCGTCGTGTCCTGTCTGCAGTTCGTGGTAGTCCTCGATATCAGCGGCTTGTGCGCTCTTTGGCTGACCAAGCGGCTTGTCACCAATGCAATTGATGTAGGTCCGGGGCATTTGCGGAAAGTTCGCGCTCAGTTTGACCGGGTCCCTGAAGGTGCGGATCGGGTGTGCATTAAGCTTTGGCATCACCCAACTCACGTCCGTCTCTTCCTTCAGCCCAAGGAATTGGACGGTCGCTGCACTGGCGGGGATGCGCCAGCCTTCGCCCCCGACGCGCGCCTGCTCCTCGAAGTTGTCTCTGGCCTTTGCCGATGCACAGTCATACAGGCACTGGCCGTCGCGGGGAACGATGGCATCGAGATAGACAACCCGCGCAATTCGGCCGGCCGCTCTGTCGGCGGCAGCCGAGACCACGATGCCCGCGTAACTGTGCCCGACCAGCACAACATCTTTCAAGTCCTCGGTCTCCAGCACACCGAGCACATCGCAAATGTGCGTTTCCAGATCGATGTCAGGAGAGGCGAGATGAACTCGCTCGCCGAGGCCGGTAAGAGTAGGGGTATAAAAATCGGTGCCCGGCGCCTTAAGTAACCGAGCAACCTTGCGCCAACACCATCCCCCGTGCCATGCGCCGTGAACCAAAACGTAGGTTGTCATCGGTTGCCCCGCTTCCCTTCGATACACGGAACGCACCGAATCTGGCGCAAGTGCAGAGTTTCCGGCGCGCGATAGCTGCGAGATATCCCGCACACAAATTCTACACCCATAGCTCGGGACTAGAAAGCTGCGCGCTTTTCGGCGCGCGTCCGTGCGCTCATGGTTTTCGGGGCCATGGCGGCAGCCGGAATTTCAAGTCATTTTGGGTCGGTGACGAAGGGCATGATATCCACGCCGTCTCCCGAGAAGACGGCGAAATGCGGGTGGTTCTCAAACAGGCGGGCGGCAGCCTCGATGGTGTCGGCCTCGATGACAACGTAGCCGCAGAAAGGGTTCACGGCGTCAGCGATGCCGTTCTTTGTAACGCGCGTCGTTCTGCCGACCATACCGCCGCGATCAGGGAAGAATGCGGCGTTTCTCTCCTCCCAGTCTGCCCACTGCTGCAAGCCGACGCTATCAATCGCATCTTGCTCTGGCTTGGGCAGGCTGCGAAAGCGGGTCTTCGGGTTTCATCGTGTAGACGGCAAGAAAGCGGGGCATAAGGCGAACTTCGGGCTGGCGGAAACGTTGTCCGGCTACACTCCTATGCGGCCGAAGTCACTGCGCGTGACCTACCTCCAGGTGCCTGTTTGCGTCAGTTCGGACGTCTGCTCCGTGCCGGAGCGGCCTCCAAGGGCGGTAATGAATAATGGCCGCTCACAGGATCTGGAACATCGTCAGCGCATTGGCCGCGTTGAGGCGCATTTTGGTCGGCAGGCGGGAATGGAAGCGCCTCGCGCCCCTTGATTGTTGAGCGCTTCCCACGATGCGTCCGAAGCAGGCGCGGGAAGTCTCCGTCATGCTTGGTCCGTCGCAGACTTACGCTCTGGCGGCGGTCTGCGCTGCCGCGAAGACATCGCGTGCGGATGTCGTACCCGCGACGTGTTCCGTACCCTCGGTTCCGAGTTCCATCCATCCCGCGTTCACGGCCTCATACATCTCTTCGGCAGGTCCGGTGTGACCCTTAGGGACGCCGAACTGCTCGAAAGCTTGCGCCCACCCTGCACGTGGGACTGCAAAGGCTTTCACGTCGCGATTCAGGATTTCACCCAATTGCCCGGCGACTTCATCCGCGCTGACCATCGAACCAAGCTCGATGACGCGATGCCCTGACCAGGCCGGTCCGCTCAAAAGGCTTGCGACCTGCGCGCCGATGTCGTTGGTCGCGACCATGGCCGATTTCCGGCTTGTCGGATTGTAGAAGACTGGCAGGGTTCCACCTTGGGCGACCTGCAAGCCGTAGAGGAAGTTTTCGAAAAATCCGCCGGCGCGCACATAGGCGATCGGCAATTTCAGATCGCGAAATCCTTGCTCCAGAAGCGACAGGGCCGTGATCATCCCCAGGCCGCTGGTTCTGTCTGCGCCGATCGACGAGAGCGCGACGACCCGCGGCGCCGGCGCTTTGGTGAGCGCCTCGACATAGTTTGCGATGATGCCCTTGGCCTCCTTGAAATCGGGCGAAGGGGCCCAGACAGCCGGCAACATGACGAACGCGCCTTTGACGCCTTCGAGCGCTCGCTCGATAGCTGCGGAATCATTCCAATCGCCGTCGACCAGTTCCACGCCCTGGTTCACCCAGTTAGCCGCCTTCGCGCGGTCGCGGACGAGCGCGCGGACCTTCTTGCCTTGCGCCAGCAAATGCGAAGCCGTGGCGCCGCCCGCTTTTCCCGTGATTCCCATTACTAAAAACATGCGTTTTCTCCTGATGTTGAGGAACAGAGCACTGCCCCGGTTCAATGGATGAGCGGTAGAATGGCCCGGATTCGGGGATCGCGCAGACAGAGGCCGCCCCATGTCATCACGCCCAAAAGCAGGGAAATGATTTCCGGCGGCGACCCCAACTCACCAATGCGGACATGGGCGCAGATGGCACCGCCCAAAAAGCCCGTCGCTAGGATCGCGCCGAGGACGGCGGTGGCCGGGATGGCGTAAAGTATGGCGCAGGCGAGTATGATCGGACCCACGACACGGGTCAGGTCCATCGCGAACCCGGTTTCCTGCAACATGCTCGCGATCTGTGCCGGCGCGAAAAGCTGAATAGTGCCATCTGCCACCAGAGCGACAACGACAAACGCGCTCATTATCCGGCCGGCCCACAGGGCGCGATGCAAGGTCATAGTTTCAGGCGCGTGATGGAGGTTCATGGTTTCGGACACTTGTCATTCTCCGATGGGTGGATCCCATATTCGGAGCTTACTGTGCCTCTTAGGTGTGATAAATGCCGAGGGAATGAACCAACTGTTCTCTTTTTGGGAAACAATACCGAGGCACGAAAATGCAGAATCTCGAACCCATCCTCATTTTCATAACGGTAGCGGAAATGGGGAGCTTCACCCGCGCGGCCGATAGCCTGGGCATCCAAAAAGGGAGGGCCTCGACGGCGGTCCGGAAGCTGGAAGAAGATGTCGGTGTCAGGCTCCTGCACCGGACGACGCGCAGCGTGCAGTTGACGGAGGACGGGCGCGCATTTCATGCCCGTGCCCGCGATCTGCTTGCTGAAGTCGATGACCTGCACTCGATGTTCGCAGGCGATCGGGTGGCACTTCGCGGACGTTTACGGGTCGATCTTCCGACCGAGGTGGCGCGCACAACGATCGTGCCGGCCTTGCCGGATTTCATGGCTGCTCATCCCGAGTTGGAGCTGGAGGTGTCGAGTACGGATCGGCAGGTCGATCTGGTTCAAGAGGGATTCGACTGTGTATTGCGGCTTGGACCGATACGGGATGAGACGCTGATTGCCCGCCCGCTGGGACTGTTGCGCATGGTCAACGCTGCCAGTCCCGGCTATCTGGCGCGCTATGGCATCCCTCGATCGCTGGAAGATCTCCAGCGTCAGGAACATCGGACGATTCATTTTTCGACGATGCTGGGCGCAAGACCCCATGGATGGGAATATCCGGACGGCGACAGCTACGCGACGCTTCAGTTGCCAGGTGCGCTACACGTCAACAGCGCGCAGACCTACGAAGCCGCCGCCCTCGCCGGCCTTGGGCTGATCCAGGCGCCACTCTTGGGCATTGGCCGATACTTGGAGAGTGGAGCGCTTGTGGAGATCATACCCGATTTTCGGCGCCGGGCGCTCGCCGTGTCACTCGTCGTAGCACATCGGAGCAATCTGTCGCGCCGTGTCCGCGCATTCATGAAATGGATCGAAGATGTGCTGACGCCGTATCTGGAATAGCGAGACGAACAATCTTCGTCCGGCCTCGAAATTAACATCCTGAGCTATGTCGGTCTAACAGAATGCGACACCGAAACCGGCGCGACCTTGAAGTCCGACGAGATATCCTCAACCTTTCCGCCTTACAGGCGATCGGAACGAATGGCCGCTTTCGGGACGGCCCACTTTGCCCTGGAACGGCCGAGATAGGGCGGTGGGTTCAACCGGTCATATACGTACGATTGCCGTCACCTTCGGGCCGAAAGTAAAGCAAGCCGAAGGTAGCTGCTGATCCATTACGGGGCTAACAGACTACCGGGTATGGTTCATGATCGACCGCCAACCTATAACGGACTGCCACCCGTAAAATATTCGGCCCAAAGAGTTCGCTGTCCTTGCCCCCGCCACACTGCGGGGGAACGATGCTCTCGGCAGGGTTTGACGATGTTCCGATTCCTTCTGATTATGCTGTTGCTTGTGGCGTTGCCGGCGGCGGCGATGGCCGAGAAGCGCAGCGCGCTGGTCCTCGGCGACGCCAAGTACCAGTCGGTGCGCGAATTGAAGAACACGGTGGCTGACGCCACGGCGATGAAGGATGCGCTGCGGGCGCTCGGTTTCGACGTGACGCTGGAGATCGACAAGGACCTGCGCCGCACGCGCCGCGCACTCGAGGATTTCAGGCAAGATGCCGCTGGTTCCGATGTCGCCCTGGTCTATTTCGCCGGCCACGGCGCTGAGATCGACGGCGACAACCGGCTTCTTCCGACCGATACGGATGTGTCATCTCTCGACTCGTTGAAGGCGAGCACCTTGCCGTTGAACGAGGTGCGTGACACCGTGACCTCGATCGCCAAGGTCGGGCTGGTCATTCTCGACGCATGCCGTGATGACCCGTTCGGCGCCGGGGATGGCTCGGGCCGTTCGGCCGTTGCCATCGCCAAGAGAGTGGCCGGCAGCGTGAAGCCAGGCCTCGGCCGGGTTGGGCGCGCGGAGAACGTGCTGTTCGCCTTTTCAGCCGCTCCGGGGGAGACGGCTGCGGATGGTGATGGCGAGCATTCGCCGTTCAACGCGGCGCTGACCAAGTATCTCGGCACCGAGGGACTTGAGATCCGCTCGGTGCTGACCCTGGTGCAACAGGAAGTCTATGACCAGACGCGTGGCAAGCAGTTGCCCTATATCGAGAACGGCCTGCCGCAGCTGTTCTTCGCCGAGAAGTCGGACACGCCGCTGCCGGAACGCGAGCGTTTGCTGCTCGCCATGGCCGACATTACCCCGGACCTGCGTACAGAGATCGAAACGATCGCGGCGGGGCACGACATGCCGTTGGCACCCCTCTATGGCGCGGCTATCGAAAGCGGACTCGCCCAAGCGGCCAGGGCCGACCAGGTTGCTCAGCTGGGCCAAGCCGCCGATGCGTTCGTGAAGACGCGAAACGATTTAAAGACGCTGGCGTCCGACGATCCCGATGTGGTGCGCCAGCGCGCAGAGGCGGAAAACAAACTCACCCTTGGTGAGTTCGATGCTGCGCGCGCCGCCTTCGGCAAGGCCATCGGCATCGACGCCGCCTCGCGCGACAAGCTCAAGGCGAATTTCATCGAGCGCACGCTTAGCCAGGTAGCTTCGCTGTCCTTGCGTGCCGGCGGCTCGCTGGTATCGTTGAAGTACCAACTGGCGATCGAGGACTACCGCGCCGCCTCAGTTCTGTTCGACGACCTGACAGACACCGCACTATCGGACGGCGGCCTGAGAAACAAGATGATGGTTCAGTTCTATCTTGGCCAGACCCTGGCGACGGTGGGCAATGCAAAGGACGCGCTGACCGCCTATCAGCACGCAGTGCAGACAGGCGAAAGTCGTGTCCGTCGAGACCCGCGCAACCTGAGTGGACAGCGTGAATGGTCGGCCGCGCTCGTACGCCTGGCCAACAGCTTGCGCGACAGCGGCCAGGCCGACAAAGCGTACGATGCCTACAACTCCAGCCTCGTGGTTATGCAGCGTCTCGTCGGGGCGGACCCGCACAACGCACAGTGGGAAAACGACCTTGGCGCAAGCCTCCATGGTATCGCGCTTCTGGAGACGGACCGAGGAAACCTCGCGGAGGCTGAAAGGCTGCACCAGCAGGCCGCGCAAGTGTCTCGCGCGCTCATCGCGTTGGAGCCGAACAGTCCTATCCATCGAAGGGAACTGGCTGTGGCTCAAATGAGCCTGGGCGATCTCGTTGGTAGCGTCGGCAATTCGCAAGCCGCGCTGCCAGCATACCAGGACGGTTTGAAGACGCTGGAGGAAGCGGTGGCGCTGGCGCCGCCCAACACCTTCAATCAGGACCTGGTGGTGATGCATCTGCGCGTCGGTCTGACATTGCTGCACCTGCGCCGGAACCAGGAAGCCGCTGCCGAATTTCAGCAAGGCGAGGAGATCGCTCGGCAGGACATCGAAAACGATCCGAACAACGACGATTTCGCCAGGGCCTACGCGGCGGCGACGAGCCAACTCGCCGCTGCGCAGTTGGCGACCGGCGACGTGCTCGGAGCTGTCGCGACGTACCGGCGGGCAGTCGCTTTTATCGGTCCAAATGCAAGGGATAAGAAAGGCGAATGGCTAAAGCTCGCGGCAATCGGCAATGGCGGCCTGGGCGATGCCTGCGCGGCCGTTCGAGACGTGAAATGCGCGTACGATGCCTATCATGATGCTCTTGAAGAGCAGACAGCGCTGGTGCATTCGGATCCAAGAAATGTCTTTGCGCAGATGGCGCTGGCGCTCTATCACAAGAAGCTAGGCGATGCAGGCGACAATCGCCGCGTGCACTACCAGGCCGCGCTGGACATTCTGCTACAGCTCAAAGCGGTAGGCGCCTTGCCTCCAGCCTATCAGTCTTGGATCGATCTGACGCGGCAGGCCGTTCAGAGCGCGCGCTGATGACTCCGACCGCTCTTGGGTAACTCACGACGTTGAATACCTAGCAGGTAGGACTCAACTTGCGGCGAGCCGCAATCTCTGGCGTGGTCGCCGGCACTGTCTGCTTACTGGCTTTGGTAAGGCTAACTTGAACGGCCGACATCAGGCGGTGGGTTCAACCGGTCATCGCAACACCTTCTGTAGCCTATCGGCCGGCGTTTCGAAGTCCAGGGTTTTTCGGGGTCGCTGATTGAGCCGCAGGGCGACGGCGTTGAGTTGGGCCTGCGAGACATGGGAGAGGTTGGTTTCTCTCGGGAAGTACTGCCTGAGCAGGCCGTTGGTATTTTCGTTGCTGCCGCGCTGCCAGGGACTTCGCGGATCGCAGAAGTAGACCTGTAGATCGGTTGCAACGGTGAAGCTCTTGTGCCGAGCCATCTCCTTGCCCTGGTCCCACGTTAGCGAGCGCCGCAACTCTTCGGGCAATGTGCCGATCGTCTGGGCGAGGGCCGCCACGACGGTGGCCGAGTCCCTCCTCGCCACCTTTACAAGCATCGTGAACCGGCTGTGTCGCTCGACGAGGGTGGCGATGTGCGTGTCGTTCGCCCCGGTGAGCAGATCACCCTCCCAATGGCCTGGGATGGCGCGATCCTCAGCCTCGGCGGGGCGCTCGCGGATGGAGATCATATCGAGTATTTGTCCTTGCCCCGTCCGGCTCTGTGCGCCTTTGGCGAGCCGCATCTGTCGTTTGGTACGCAGGTGCGCTGTTAGTTCCTTCTTGAGCACCCCTCGCGACTGGATGAATAGACTGCGATAGATCGCTTCATGAGATATCCGCATGCTTGGATCGCCTGGGTACTCTCGCCTCAGCCAGCCCGCTATCTGCTCCGGGGACCATTGCAGCGCTAGCTTTTGCGCCACCCGCCACCGTAGCCGCCCAGAGCATGCCAGGCGACACCGCTTCGGGCGCAGCGCTCGCTCCCAAGCATACTTGTCGGCCCGGGTTGCACGTACGCTTGTGCACCGCCATTGCGCGAGATCTCGCGACATATTGTCGATGGGGATCGCCCGAGACTTCGTGCAATAGCGCGGATCGCAAGACCCGCCGCGATCCCGCGAGAGATCTCTTCGCGCTCCGCCAGCCCGAGCGCCAAGGCCGCTCTACGCCTAGCTGACGGAGCAATGCCGCCGTGTAAGGATACGATCCGTTGAACGCCGGTCTTGTTCCGGCGGTCCAGTGCCCGCGAGATCGACGAAATGCTCTGACCTTGCTTCCATCGCTCCCAAAGCTCGACCTTCTGCGCTGACGTAAACCAGATCCGTGACGTCACCATGCAACACCTCTTCATCCTCTCAGATTAAAGCGTGTTGCGACGACCGGTTGAACCCACCGGCGCAAACCGAACGAACACACTTACCCGTCCGCGAAACGTCGGATTCTGGCATGTCCTCAGTTGTCTGACGCCATGGCAGCCTATTTCCTGGTGATGTTTTCCTGGCCAACAATGGCTTGAGCAAAGAAATCCTGGTTCTCACTGGCCAGAACCAGCAACCGCGAGATGGCTTCCACTCGCCATGTCGAGGGCGCGCGCCGAAGAAGGAATAAAGCCTCTTCGACCCGATACTCCTGGCTCGACGGCTCGTCGATGGTGGCGCCTTCAAGCACCGGGACATCCTCGGCGGCCACAAGGCGGATAGGCAGCTCGAGGGATATGCCGTTGGCGCCTTTGATCTCGAGTGTGTAGACGCCTGGTGCCACGCTGGACATCGTCAGGTTCGCGTGACGATCATTTGTGACGTCCAGCACTTTCGCGGCGCCGCCATGTTCCTTGACCATGGTAATCGAATAGGGCGCCGTGCTGCCGACCCAGCGGATGGAAAGCGTATGGCTGGGGTCGATCGACTGCTCGCCAACGGCATAGACGCCCGGCATAATCAGATATTGAGAGGGTATCGTCTCGCGAGTGTCGCCGACAATGGCAGCTGCCATATCGCGCGTCTCTTGCCAATCCTTGCCGATGATACCAAGCGTAAAGTCCAGGAGGCGCTGAAACCTGCCGATCACGGGGACCTCGGGTATTTCCACGACATCGGGAAACTTGACTGAACGCACGGTGTTGTCCGGCATGTTGATCTCTGCGCTCACGCCGGCGCCAGGGCGCACGATATCGCCCGGCTGCAGGAAACAGCCGGCCTTTGCCGGCTGTGCATCGAGGCCGCGTTCGACGCTGAGCCATGTCTCAGCGCCGGCCTGCCGTTCGACCTTGATCACGCTTGCACGGGTGTCGGGGCCACATTCACAAAGTGGTGGTTTCTCGTCCTGCCCCAAGGCAGCTTGCACACAGGACAGGGCCACGGCGACAGCCGTTGCGGTGCCCAAGGCGAACCGCTCGAACTTCCGGCGTACTTCGCACCGCTTGTCACACGCCATTCTGCCCCCTCGCGGCCCGTCTGCAGAATTCACTCGCTAGCCGGTGGAATATGCGGGCGGCTTCCAATCGCCTCCACCCAGGTCAGAGCCGCGGAAAGCGCCTCTCGGATGACCTGCAGGATAGAGGACATTCCCTCGAAGGCAACGGCAATGATCGGCGACATGACCGCTATGGCCGTTCCGGCCGCCAGGCTGGAGAATGCATGAACGGCGCCAAGAAAAAATACCGCAAGGATGGTGACGACAATCGCGAGCGCGGCCAGGACGAGTTTGGCGATGTGGTTGACAGGCGATCGCAGCCGCTCGTGTGCTTGATGGCCGGCGACATGGAAGACGGCGCCGATCGAACTGGCAAGGCCGATCAGCAGCAGTTCCCAGGCCCAGCCTTGATACTCGTCGACCAAGGTTCCAGAGGCGATCGCCCGGATGGCGTTGGCGTGCACCATCGCGCCTGGCATGCGCAGCCCCAGAGGTGTCGCATGCAGATCCCCGGAGGCGGCGTAGCCGCCGCCGATGACGACGACCGCCCCGTCCAGCAGCGACAGGTTCTCACTCAGACGCTGTTGCAGTTCATCAGCTTCGATAGTCTGGAAGACGAATGGCGCATAGCTGTAGGCGGCGGTAACTGCGCTGCCCGGATCCGACGGCAGCGAAAACAGAATCCGCAGGACCGACAAGTCGTCATTGTCCGACGGCTCGTAAACGTGGTTAGCCACATTGAGGGGTTTGGCTTCGCACTTTGCGCTCGATCCGGGACGCGACGCCGGAAACAGACATGCAAGACCGCTTCGGTCGACTTTTGCGTCCATCAGCGCGGCGCCAAGCAGTCCAAAGCCGGAAATGCGCCGCGCCGCCGCGGGCGTATCCCCGCGCATCAGGTGCCAGGCATAGACCGAGCGCACGACATTGTCCGGATCGGGTTGGAGCAGCGGCGACGCAAACCAGAGATCCGGATGTGACGATGGCGAAGCATCGGGACTGCATTTGGAGTCGTCGAAAATGGATGGATAGGCCTGGGCAACCGGCCGTGCCGGATTCGAGGCTTCGCTCACCACCGGCCGCACGGCCAATACGGGGATCGACTTCGCGATCGAATATGTCTCGGCGCACAGCAGCTTGTCGGTGTCGCTCGCTTTGTCACCCACCTGTGGCGCGAGCTCGACGTCGAGCACCACAAGCTTCATCGGAGTTCGGCCAGCATTGGCGCTAGCAAGCGCCTTCAGCATCTCGACGAGTTCGTCGCGAGGCGTCGCGAAGCCGGTTGCGCAGGCCTCACCGCGGGCCTTGGCCCAGATACGACAGGTCGCCTCACCGACATTGATAAAGACGTAGCGTACGCTCTTCTCCGACTGGACGTCGGCCAGCCGCTCCCGTGCAAGTTCGCGCATGATAACGTCGGATACGCTGCGGTCGAGCGACCGCACGGCCTCGACATGCCGCAGCGCGGTCATCGCCAGACTGACCACAAGCGCCAACGCGCACAGCAATAGCCACTCTATTGCAAATGCCCGCAACAAGTTCTGCCATGGATGCGAGCTTGGTTCGTTGTTCACGTCGATCTGGTTTCTTGGATTTGGAGGTCGGCGGCATGCTCAAATCTAACGATAAATCATGAGTTCACGCCAACCGCGAGTCAATTGGCTGATAAGGTCTCCAGAGAACTGACGGGTGGATGGTTTGGTTGCAAGGTGGAGGCTTGACGACGGCGGTCGAAGACTTCGGTAGAAGGATTATCGGTTCGGCAGGTCCGCCGTCTATGTCTAAGTCCCACTGAGTTTGCGCCATTGAGCCGCCAGCGTCGACGCATTAGCATGGGGCGGATTTGGATCTCTCGGGCGGAAGGATGAGGATGGGCAGCAGGCATTGCGGGAGCATATTCGCGGTGCTGCTGGCGCTGTTCTTCGCCATGATTTCACACGCGCCTCCAGCCGACGCCGGTGACGCCAGGCCGATGCGCGGCGTGGCCTTGGTCATCGGCGAGTCCCGCTACGATAATTTACCCGCTCTGCCCAACCCGGCCAACGACGCCCATGCTGTCGACCGGCTCCTGGGCGAACTCGGCTTCGACGTCACCTCGGTCACCGACGGCGACAAGGCCAAACTCGACCGGAGCCTGCAACGCTTCGTCGAGGACGCTGCGGGCGCCGATGTGGCGCTGCTCTACTATTCAGGACATGGCATCGAAGCCGGTGGCGAGAACTATCTGGTGCCAGTCAGTGCCGATCCATCGTCTCTCACTGACGCCGGCAAAACCCTCGTACCCTTGTCTGGCCTGCTGGCCGAGTTGAAGGCCAAGGTTCCCGTCGCCATCGTGCTGCTCGATGCCTGTCGCACCAATCCGTTCCCGCCAGGCGCAACCATCACCACGGCCTCCGGCCCGGCGCCCGTCGCCGCCGCCGGGCTCAACCTGACGCGCGGAGCTGCGCCTCTTGCCGATACCACTGATGCACCGCAGAGCCTGGGCGAGGTGATCGGCTTTGCCGCCGAACCCGGCCACGCCGCGCTCGACGGCGATGCTGGCGGCAACAGCCCCTATGCAGCGGCCCTGCTGAAACATCTTGCCGCTGGCGGCTTTGCTTTCGGCGATGTGATGACGATGGTGGCCGAAGAGGTTTATGTACAGACCAGCGGCCGCCAGCGGCCATGGATCAATGCCAGCCTGCGCCGGCTGCTCTATTTCGGCCTGTCGCCGGAACAGGCGACGGGTGACGATGCCGCCATCCGCGGCGAGCACCGCAAGCTGCTGCTCACCATCGCCACGACGCCTCCCGACACCAGGCGTATCGTCGAAGCCGCCGCCAATTCAGAAGCCGTCCCACTCGGCACGCTCTATGGTCTGCTTGCGGCACTTGGCACCGATGTGCCCAGCGATCCGCGCGAGCTGGACCGACTGCTGCGCGATCAGACCGAGCATCTCAAGACCATCATTGCGGAACGGCGGGCGCTGAAGAGCACCGACGTGGACATCGTGCGCCTGTCGGATCTCGCCGAAAAGGCGCTTGCCGACGGTGCGGTGACAGCGGCGATCCAGTTTCAGCAACAGGCCAAGGCGCGCGTCGCGCAACTGTCCAAAACCGTCGATCGGGCCGAGGCCGACGTGAAAACCAGGCGGATCGAATTCGCCGAAGTCTACAGCCGCAGCGGCGATACCTATTTCCTCGGCTTCCAGCAGATGAAGGCCGCCGACGACTACCGCAAGGCGTTCGAACAGGTGAAGAAATGGGACACCGGCCTCGCCTGGCATTACAAGCTGGCTGAAGCCAATGCCATCCGCGATTACGGTACGTTTCGCGGCGACAACAAGGCATTGCAGGTCTCGATGAGAACATTTGCCGAAGCGGCCAAGCTGCTTCCGCAGGACCAACTGACACCGCAATTGGTCATGACCCAGAACGATTTAGGCCTGGCGATGTTTATGTATGGGGAGCGTCAGAGCGATTCCGCGTCGCTGGAGAAGGCCGTAGGCATCTTCTCCAACATCGTCTCCAGCGGCATCAAACAGGTTGATCCTTCGCTCTGGGCAGAGGCCCAATCCAATCTCGGCACCACGTTGATATCGCTTGGAACGCGCAAGAGCGGACCAGAGCAATATCAGCAGGCGGCCGTGGCTTTCCGCTCCGCCCAGCAGGTCATTTCGCGGACGCAACAACCTCTCAAATGGGCGCTGGCACGCCGGGGCGAGGCAGACGCGGTGGCCTGGATCGGCCTGCGTGGGAATGAGCCCGACCGGTCGCGCGAGGCCGTCAATGCCTATGAGGACGTCCTGACGACGCTGACTCGCGAACTCGACCCACTCTCCTGGGCTGCGGTCCAGGATAGCCTCGGCAGTGCGCTATGGGCGATTGGCGATCGGCTGGATGGCAGCGAGTTGCTGCAACAGGCCGTACAGGCCTATACCGCTGCACTCAGCGAAAACACTCGTGAGCGCGTGCCTCTCTGGTGGGCCGCGGGCCAGAACAATTTGGGCAATGCGCTCTGCTCGCTCGGCCAGAGAGAGCAAGGCACGCAAAGCCTGGAGCTGGCGGCTGACGCCTATCGCAGCGCGCTGGAAGAATGGACCCGCGAGCGCGAGCCCTTCAACTGGGCAACCGCGCACAACAATTTGGGGCGCACCCTTGTGATAACCGGCCAGCGCTCCGGAAACGACGCGACCATTGAGGCCGGAATTGCATCCTATCAGGAGGCTTTGAAGGAATGGACGCGTCAGAGCGCGCCGCTGCAATGGGCCTCCCTACAGGGCGGCCTCGGCGTAGCGCTGTTCGGTCTCGGCCGCGATAGGGCGGATGAAAAGCTTCTCCGGGACGCGCGGCAGGCGACGCAGTTGGCTAGGACATTCTACCGTGAGGCCGGCTACCCCCAATTCGATGGGTCTTTCAGGGATCGCCTAGCTGAGATTGACCAAGCGCTGGCCGCGCTGAAGTAGCAATTGCATTTCAACCTACCGCGAGGGGATCGAGGCTACTCTGGACGGCCACGCTAATCGCGCTGTTGCGCCTTGGACTCCCGGCAGAAGTCGGCTGAGCGGGTCTCCGCTCAGGGAGAAAGCCGGCATTGAGGAGCCGAGTGCTTCGACTATTCGCTCAGATGCGACCTCTATCATTTTCGCCGGCAACGTCTGCTTTCAGGCGGCGGCAAGGCTGACCGCTACCGCCGAGATGCTGAAGGGTTTCGGGCGCCGGGAGGCGTCTCTCATGCAGGAACCCGCGGGCCGCAGTTGATGGCTATGGGGATTTGTGCCTCGGGGTGTGCCAGCGCCTGTCGCGAACCTCCGCATAGGATGCGGTGGGCATTTCGTGGAAGCGGCTTCCGGGGCCAGGTCGCAGAGCCTGTAGCGTTGATTCCAGCGGGATTGGTGTGCGTGACGACCGGCGCTGCGGCAACTTGCACATAACATCCCGTTGACCGGCGCCGGCGTGGCGCGGTCATACGAGCAACTTGGCCATGCCGTGTCATGGGGCGTTCTCCCGGTTCGGCGCTCTTGAGGCAGGCGGTGCACGAGGCTGGCACCACCGTTCGAACCTCTCGATGATGACCATGCGTCCGTCGCAGCAAGGGCAAGCGGGCGGACGTCAGTCGGCTCTTCCAGAGGGTCGTCTTCAGGCAGCGGAGCGTGGGCATCGTCGGTATCTGACGCCGATGGACATACGTCTTGGCCGTATCAGGGGCACTCTGGCGGACAGCTGCCGCTCGTCACCGATCAACACTGACAATGGCTCAAGTCTCAAGCATTCCGTGCTCAGCCTACAATTTCGTCACAGGCTGGAGACCTCAAGAACCTCACACCCTTTGAATACATTTGCAAAATTTAGACAAACGAGCCTCAAACGATTCAAGCTCGGCCCACCCCATAAAACCAAGGGACCCAACATCTAGCCGATCACGTTTGCCGTAATCCGGGCTTCGAATGGAAAGCGGCCGAGGCGACCCGCACTGGCACTCGGCCTTGTGCCAGGACGGTCTTATACCGAGGCCATGCAACTCCATATCAACGAGATCAGCCGCCATGTCGAAAAGGGCGCCCATGCCGTACTCGTCATGGATCGCGCCGGATGGCACACCACCGCAAACCTCAGCATACCGGACAACATCACCCCGATCTTCCTGCCGTCGCGCGCGCCGGAGCTGAACCCGGTCGAGAACGTCTGGCAGTATATGCGCCAGAACTGGCTCTCCAACCGTGTCTTCGACAGCTATGACGATATCATCGATGCGGCCTGCGACGCCTGGCAGAAACTCCTCGCAGATTCCGAGACCATCACATCAATCGGGATGCGCCAATGGGCCCATGTCGGTCAAACCCCATGACTCTTGGTATTATATCGGCAAACGGCAGTGCGAGAGCCGCCCCGGTACCACGTGCTGGGCAGATGGCGCCGAACAGGTAGGCGCTCTTGTAGCGCTGGTCGGCCGGCTGTCGCGGCCGCGTGCCGCGTCTGGCCCACTGCCGTACAATCCCGTTCTTCTGGCCGATCCTTGCTTCGTCCTGGAACCAGATCTCCACCTTCGTGCGCGGCGGCAAGTCGCAAAGATGCGCCTTCAGCGTGCGAGGCCAGTTTTTTTGAATTCCTCGATGATATGGGCATCCTGCGCCGGATGACGCGGTCGCACACTCATGTGGGAGAAGCCGAGCTTGTGCAGCAGCTTCCCGACATAGCGCGCGTCATAATCAATGCCGAAGCGGTCCTTGATGGCTTTCTTCAGGTCGATCCGCCGCCAGCGAACGACGCCATCGACGGCACGATCCGGGCCCTTCTCCACAAGCGCGGCCAGTTCGGCCTGCTGCTCATGCGACAGCCGGGACGCTGGTCCCGGCGCCCATTGGTCCACAAGACCATCGGGGCCGGCCGTGTTGAACCGATGCACCCAGTCGCGTAGCGTCTGGCGATCCATCCCGCCGATCCGGGCCGCATCGGCCCGGCTCATGCCGTCCAGAACCGCTGCGATCGACAACAGCCGGCTGCTCTGGCGCACATCCTTTGAGTTCCGGGCAAGACGGCGAAGCTCCCCCGCCGAAAAGTTCGTCCGCAACTTCACCGCTGATCCCATCGCCGAATCTCCTTCGGCAATAGGGAATCACGGCGCGCAAATCGGCCAAAATCACAAAAGAGTCAGCAGCCAAGACCGTTGGTATGACTCCCTTTACGCGAACGCCCCATGTGTTTTTAAACTCGGGAAGGAGGCGCGAGACAATGTCTTTCAGCAAGACAGACAGCTCGATGCTAATTTGCATTTAAGCCGGGAGGCCAACCTTGCTGAGGCCATCGAACAGATGGTCTATGTCGGCCTGATCGCGGAAGGGGAGCCGTCCAACATGCTCGGCAAAGGAGTATTTCGGATTGATCTCCATCAGTTCGCGCCAGACCCGGCCGGCTTCCTCGGCCTCGCCCAAATGGCCGAGCGCGACAGCAAGAAAGGCGCGGGAGAGGTCAGTCTTCGGGGCGAGCTGTATACGCTCCCTGAACAGCGCCGAGGCAGCTTCGAATTTGCCGGCGACAAGATAGGCAGAGCCGAGAAAGTGGATGTATAGCTGCTTCAACGCGGGATCGAGCCGGATGGCTTGTTCGATATGGGGAATAGCCGCGAGGGGCTGGCCGCCATAGATGTTGATGATGCCGCGCGAGTTGTGCGCCTGAGCGTAGTTCGGATTGAGATTCAGCGCCGCGTCCGCCTCAGCCGCGGATCTGGCGAGATCCTTTTTCCACAAGTAGAAGACCGAGGCGACGTAGTGCACGAAGGCAACCTGCGGACTCTTCTGCAACGCCAAGCCGACATGGCGCTCGGCCTTTTCAAGCGACTCGCTCCAGCCGTCCGTCCAATGGAACTGCCAGTTGAGCACCTCGGCCATTGCGAGGCCGGCATAGGGTTCGCCATAGCTTGAATCCTGGGCGATCGCTTGCGCGAACAGGTCGGTCGAGCGCTCGAACACGTCACGGTTCCTGATGGTCCCCCACAGCGCCTCGCGCCCGAGCAGGAAAAAGTCGTGTGCCTTGCTACTGGTCGTTTTGACAGCACCAAGCATCGCGGCTTCGCTAGGGCTCAGTTTGATCATCAACGCGTCAACGATCCGCCGGGTGACCTCGTCCTGGACCGCGAAGACGTCGCTCAGTTCGCGATCGAAGCGGTCGGCCCAAAGGTGTCCGCCGGTTTCCGCATCGATCAGCTGAGCGGTAATTCTTACACGGTTGCCGGCGCGGCGGATGCTCCCTTCGAGCACCGAGCGGACACCGAGCTCACGGGCCACTTGCCGCACGTCGACAGCCTTGCCCTTATAGGTGAAGCTCGAATTTCGCGCGATCACCAGCAGGCCGCTGACCTTAGAAAGGTCGGTGATCACATCCTCGGTTATCCCGTCGGCGAAATATTCCTGCTCAGGATCGCCGCTCATGTTCTGGAACGCCAACACGGCGATCGAAGGCTTGTCGGACAGCGCGAGCTGTGGCGAAGGCTTCTCCGGCACGGCGGGCTCCGCGGGTGCCGCGGGCTTTGCCTGAGCGGGGACTCCGACTTGCAGCGAATAAACTCGGACCGGATCGGCGATGTTCTTGAGTTGCACCGCGCCGCGATCGTTGATTGCAAGATCGAGCCTTGCCTTAACCTGCCAGTACGCTTGCTCGGAGAGACAGATGCTGCCGGGCTCGCAAATGCCTTCTAGCCGCGCGGCGATATTGACGCCGTCGCCCATCAGATCGCCGTCGCGCTCCTCCACGACATCGCCCAGATGGATGCCGATGCGAAAGTCGATGCGGCGGTCGGGCGGCAGCCCGGCATTGCGCTCGACCATGCCATTCTGCACCTCGATGGCGCAACGCACGGCGTCCACGACGCTGCGGAACTCGACGAGGGCTCCATCCCCGGTGCGCTTGACCACGCGACCATGATGCACGGCGATCGTTGGATCGATCAGATCGCTGCGCAGCGCCCGCAGCCGCGCCAGGATGCGATCCTCGTCCGCGCCGGCGAGCCGGCTGTAGCCGACCACATCCGAGACCAGGATCGCTGCTATTTTCCGGGTCTCACTCACGTCATGCTCCCTCTATCCAGCCTACTGCAGCCAGATCAGTGCCGTCCTTCTCAACATAGAGCCGTTAAGCACAGGGAAGATAGCCCCGAGCCATTGGTCGGATGGTCCGCATAGGATCGACCCAAGTCGTTCGAGACAGATCGGCGAAGCGCCAGCCCTGGCGCAATCAAGACGTCCAGCCTGTCGCTAGCCGCGTTTGCTTTCAGGCAGCGGCTAAGCAAATCTCTAGGGCCGACACGCGGCGCAAAGCAGCCACCCGCATTCCGGCGCACACATGCCAGCTGCTAGACCGCATAAGCATTCAGGAGAGAGCCCATTCCTCATCGGCCGGCGTGACCAGCCCGTTCCGCAACCGGCTGTGAAGCTCATGCCATGACGGGTCCGTCACGAAGCCTTTCATCGCTCCACATGCCTCGGCGAAGGAAATGTCGCCCAAACGGTCGATAAGATCGCTCATCGCGCCGTTCGTGCCATTTAGGAATAGCTCGAGCGGATCATCATCATACTCAATTACCCGATGTCCCCAAGCACCCGATACGTCGTCGGTTGCGAGAGCCTGCCGAAGATCTTCATCCACGCCTGCGGCCTCGAGCGCCTGGCAGACGACATAGCGCATCAGGGGGTAGTAGATCGGCTGATAGCTGCCTCCAAGCGCGCGCACGCCGGGCAGGATCGACAAAGCCAGAAACGTCAGCAGGAGATTTGGGATAAGGCTGCGGTTTGCCAGCCGCTCGAGGATGTCGGAGGCTGTGAAGCACGCCACCTTCATTCCGGTCGCAGGACTGATGAGTTCTCCGGCGACCAGACGGAGCGGTAGCCGTTTGCCATTTTCATAGAGCCAGAAGAAATCGGTACCGCGCGGGAGCCAGCCACTCCAGGGGCCGGACGCGAGCGCGTCGAGGCCGGCAAGGATATTCGAAGCGAACGTTGGGTCGTCCAGCAATCTCATGCGTAACCAGGAATCGGCGTCCGACAGGTGGTCCGCCACGAGGTCGGCAATATCCTCATCGTCGATCTGAAGGAAGGCAAAACGGCCGCCGAACATTTTTGGCCAAAGGATGAGATTGGCTGCCTTGATGGCATGCGCGGGCCGCTCGAATTGCGTCTTCGGCAGAAGGCTACGAAGCAACGTGAGCGTTTCTCCCTCAGTGTTTGGCTCCGTCGGTAACAACTCGAACCTATAGGACTCCGGCCCGGCTAGCAGGCTGTATCCGATCATCCGGCTTCGGCTGAGGCCAAAGACATTGATCGGCTTGCCGTCGACAGTGAGCCAGCCTGGCCCTTTGCGTGCCTTTTCAACAAGGTTCACCGTCGAAACGGCATAGGAAACATAGGTCGAACAGCCATGCGCCGAGAGACCAAGAAGGCTGAAGATATGCGTGTAAAAGGCTTCCGGCTCCATGAGGAGAAGCAAATGAGGGCCTGTCTGCAACACGCGGCGCCTTTCAAAATCCCTGCAGATTTCCGAAGCGGCATCCGTCGATAGGCCGTTTCGTGTCGCTGCCTTCCTGATGATGTCGAGCAGTTTGGTGAAGGCTCGAAACCGGATTTCTGGCACGGACCTGGAAGCTGGCGCCTCGAACAGGCGAAACGCGTAGTCGCGTATCGGTCGGGAATGATATGGACTCATCCAGGGGTAGAGTGCCGTCAGCGACCCCAGGACTGCCTGTTTCGCATCTGCACCTGCTGTTAGCTCTTCCACCTCACGGTGCACCTTTTTCTTGCGTCTCACCGACACCGACGCTCAAACATGAAATACTGATGAGGAGCACCACTCCGAAGCTGAAGAAAATCGTCGAAGGAAATGCTCGATCTCCTACAGCAGCAGCAATGCCGAAGACGAGCAATCCGAACACCCCGGCCACACTGGGCATAATACCTTTTGCCCGGCCCAACAGATAAACGGACACACGCGACTGCAATGTGACTTCGACGCTGACGCGTCCAAGATTGTATAAAAATCCGAGCGCGGCAAAAAGAATTATTGTCCAGGGCGAGCGTAGAGAAGTCAGCGCCATGAGTACAAATGCCGTCAGGCCCAAAAGCATGAGATGCCGCACATCGGTACTTATCGCTCTTTCAATTCGGATTAGAGAGACGGCGCCGATCAGTGAGCCCGCCGACCATGCGGCCTCGAGGTAGCCGAAATCCACGGCAGTACCCTTCTGCTCCAGGAAGACGAAACCCGATCCCATGACACTGACAAGCACCGCGCTTGCGTAGAGAAGCGCGTAGACGACCATGAGACGACGCAGGCTTGGATCGATTTGGGCTGCAGAGATTTTAGCGATGCGGACATCGAGCGAAACCGGTTCCAGCCGCATAAAGGCAAGGCAGCCCGCTGAAAGCAGGAAGAAGGCAGCAAGAACGGTGAATGGCAGGGCTGGTGATCGCTCATGCAGCAAAGGCCCTGCAAGCAGAGCTGCGCCGAGATTGCCGAACTGCATGACGAAGAAGACGGCGGAATTCGAGGCTACAAGATCGCGGCCGTCAGCTATCACCGGGATCATTGATTGAGAGCTCGTAAGCGCGACACGGTCGCAAAACGAAAAGAGGGCAGCAGACAGGCAGATAATTGGAAAAGCGTCCATGTAGAGGAGCGCGCAAGCGGTAGCCAGCATAACGACGAAGCGGCTGAGGTCTGCCGCTACGTTCAAGCGTCGCCTGTCAAATCGATCCGCCGCTACGCCAGCCACAGGGCTCGCGATGAATTCGACAATGCTTGCGATCGCAAGGAACGTCGCCACGCCGGCAGTTCCGCACCCTCGCTCGACGAGAATCCAGGCGGATGCGATGTAGTAGCCATTTCGGGCAACAGCCGCCGCTAGCGTGCTGGCCAGGAATCCGAGGCAGGAATTGGACCGGTCGGCCCGTCCGTTGCCTTGATTAATTCGAACCAGGTTTGACATGAGCGACGTATCCGGGCTGACCGCCGATGGATACCTTCTTCCGCCAAGCCTGCTTTACTGTGATGTTGGGATTATCAGATACTTGCTGAGAACCGACACGCGGAGCCTAGATTCGACACTTACGACGAAATTCCGTGGGGCACGTGCCGAAGGCCCGCTTAAAGGCGGTCGTGAAATGGCTCGAACTGCCGAAACCACATTCCATCGCGATTTCCGTCGCCGACAAATTGGTCGATCGCAGCATGTCCGCGGATTGCTCCAGCCGGCGCTGCGCAATGAATGCATGAGGCGTCATGCCTGTCGACTGCTTGAAGGCCCGCCAGAAATGGAACCGGCTAACCCCAACCTCTTTTGCCAAATCGGCGAGCGTCGGTCTGCCGTCCGACAGCGCCTCGATCATTCCCACCGCGCGCTTGAGATCGAACGATGACAAACCTCCTTTCACCGGTTCCTGATGGACGCCGTTCAACCTGAACATTTGCACGAGCAATTGAGTGGCCTGACTCTCCACCATCGTTGCGCTGATTGGGTCAGGCTGCTTGAGCTCCAATGCAATCCTCTGCAACGCCATCTCAACAGTGCCGTCTCGGAATCCAATCGAAGGCGGCAGGTCTGCCTGGCGACCGCCTGCCATTCCTCCATACACCTCGTCAGCGAACCTCTGTTCAATTGAGACGAGCAGGTAGGAGGCGGTAGCGTCACCTTCATCCCACCCGGTCCAACTGTTCCCACCTGGAATGAAGATGATCGAGCCAGCGCGCCGCTGCGAGAATGAGATTCTGCGCCCATTGACGAAGTCCTCTCCGTTGCGCGCCACACCCTTCAGGTTCAACAAGAACACAGGGCCTGGAAAGGCTATTCTTGTTTCCTGGCGCTCCAGGCCAGTCCTTTTGACAAGATCCGCCCGAACTTGCCCCCAACCCTCATACTGGTGAGCAAGCGTCTGGTGCTGTGATGGGCGAGTCTTGCTTGGGTCGACGTGGAAAGTATGCACGAAGCGAAAAGGCCTCCTGATTGTAACCTAGCCAGCTGTCGTGCTCATTTGCCCACTCTGGGTTGCGGTAAAATTGCCAAATAACTCAGGATTGGTAGAAAATGTGACTTTAGCGAAAAAACGGCAATCGCGCGAAAGCCGTCTATACAAGGCAGGCCTACCAGTTGGCTCAGCCAATACTTCAGCCCGGTGAAATATTAGACCACACTTATCTTTGTGGAATTTCCCCCATCGACGTAGCGGCATCTCACCAATGGAACGGTGTTGGAGGCATACTGCGATGCGTGGACTCGACGACTTCCTGGCTGAGTGCGACCACGGCCCACGGATCAACGGCCTCACCGGCTTTTTCGCGGCGACCGCCGCTGGCAAGAGCGGAATGCCGATCCGCAAGCCCACAGCCGACATCCGCCTTCTGCCGAGCGATGAACTCCTACGCGATCTGGTTGCTCTGCACGCGACCCGCCAAGGCTTTTTTGACCAGCACTATCACGGCAGCATTCCCTACAGATTGGAAGAGGAGTGCCGGATGTCCTACGCAGTTCTGAAATACGCACGCCACAGTGGCGCTCCGCTTGCGCTATACAGCCTTGGAACGGCGGAAGGCACGATGGCGAGAACGTTGTCCGAGCTGTCCGAGGGACAGATACGCACGCTGTCGTGCAGTCCTAACGCGGAGAATTACACAAGCTTCATGGCCTATGGCCTACCGCCGCACGCAGACTTCTTCATTGGCCCCTTCCATAAGTTGACCAGGGAGGTCCTGAGCTCGGATCCGCGACTGGCAAATTTCGCGCACGGGTTCGATATAATCCTCGAAGATACAACCTTTCAGATGTACTCGCCCAACAGAGCAAGCCAGATCGAGTTCGTGACCCAGCACCTCAAGCAGGACGGTATCTTCGTCTTCGTCGAGAAGTTCCGGGCAGCCGAGGAGAGCGACTACCGGCGTCGCGAATACCAGAAGGATTTCGGCTTCAAGGCGCGCTATTTTCCGCCAGACGAAATCGAGAAAAAACAGAACCTCGTTTTGAATACGATGTTCGGCAATGAGGTGACTTTGGCGCAGATGTGCGACGCCATACGCGCGCATTTCAGCTACTGCTCCCTGACGTGGAACAGCGGAAATTTCTGCAGCCTCGCGGCGAGCAATAGCGAAGAAAACCTGAACCGATACCTTTCCCAGATGGCCACTCCGGCCATTCCGCACGAATACGTCTACGAAACCAGCCCGTATCCGACCCTGCCGGTTGGCATCGCCGCCGCCCAGGAACGATCATGAAATGCGATCCCAGCGACCCGGAAACTCTCCTTGGCCGATGTGCCGTGGCCCAAGCCTTTTCGACGCTGACGAACATTGCCGACAAGAGCGGCGTTCGCGGCGGCCCGGCTGCTTCGCGCCATCCGCAACGACATCCTCAAGGCTCTTGAGCCTTGAGACAGATCAACAACACGTTGCGCCGTTTGGATCATGTGTTCGCAGCTGTCGACCATGGCAGCCTCAGGCAGGCGGCAAGAGTTCTCAGAGTGAGGGAATCCTGTGTCAGCCGCAACATCGTTGCGATGGAGCAGTTGCTGGACATGCAGTTGTTTGATCGCGACGTCCATGGCGTTCGGCTGACCGAAGCAGGCAGGGCCTGGATTGACCTCGTCCGGGCTCACTATGAAGCTTTGCATGATGCTCTGGCCGCAGGTGGTCGGGGCCAGCATGACTCCAAAACAGTCAGGATTGGATTATGCGGCCAGGCGGGGCGCGCTTTCGTCGCTCGCCTCATCAATCGTTTCGGCAGTCTACATCCGGACGTGAGCGTGGTCATTGAGGATGTCCCACACGAACGGTGCCTGGCGGCAATACGCCGCCGGCGCCTCGACATTATCTTCACCCACGAACCTGAGAACTCCGCCTTGTGCCAGAGCGAAATATTCGCGCACGAACGCTTGTTCGTTCTCCTTGCTGAACGGCATCCATTGGCCGAAAGGCCTGCGGTCACATGGACAGACCTTGCCGGGAGTTGTCTTCTGGTCTCAATCGGATCGCCGCAGGACCTGGACTTGCTGAAGCATATCGCTGCGAATGGTGGACCGGCTGTCCAAATTTGTCGCGCGAGCGAAGCGACGGTCATCCTCAAGGTGCAACTCGGTCAAGGCGTGACCCTGGCGGGCGAAGGCTTTGCCAGGACAATCGCCATCGATGCCATGGTGTGGAAACCTGTCGAGGGGCAGAACAGCATCAGTACGATCAAGGCACTGTGGCTGGAATCGAACCCAAAGCGCGCGCTGTTGCGGCTGGTTGGGACTGCTAGAAACATGGTATCCGCAGGTTCAAGCGAGCCTATCTCCGTCACTACGGGAAACGAGCAACCTCGAGGCTAGATCTCAGCTCCCTAACCCTCATCAATCCCTGCGACGACCACTTCGGGCCGCAAGCGGATTATCCGCTTTGGGCATCGGACCTCGAAGAGCAGGCGCTGGAGTGACATTCGCCCTGAAGCGGTTCCCGCAGCCGGCCGCATCCTGGGCTCGACAAGATCGATCCTTCTGGCCGCGCTAAAAGAGGCCATGAAGCGCCAGCATGACTGCGCGCGACGATCTTCACGACGAGATCGTGCAGCCGGCAATACTTTCCACAGCGTGGCGCGCGCCGTCAGCATGGCGCCCATGAGTTCGGCCGTCGATATTCCCTGCCGATTGCACAGCTTGCACATCAGTGACTTCGAGCCCCGGGGCGCTTCCGCGTTTGGCCTCCTGGCGAAAGTTTGACTGCCCGGTTTGCCTCCACGAAAGGCAGTGCCATGCACGGAGCCCGGTTACTTTCTGCCCATCGATAAGCCCAGGCGCTGGAACAGCCGGGCCCAGGCGATCTGGCCGATTTTGAAATTCTCCAGCCGGAAGAATTCGTTCGGCGCATGGTAGTCCTCGTCGGAGGTCGAGAACGAGAAGAAGATCGTGCCGACGCCGAGATGCTCCTTGAAGACGCTGCCGATCGGGATCGTCGCGCCCATCGCAACCCGCAGCGATTTCGCGCCCATCATCTCGCCGAGCAGCGTTTCAGCTATGGCAAGCGCGGGCAGGCAGGGATCGATCGAGAACGCCTTGGTGCCGGGGCCGTGACGCTTGACGTCAAGCGAATAGCCGGTCGGCAAGCGTGTCTCGAGGTGGCTACGGATCGCTTCGGCAACCTTGCCTGGCTCCTGCCCGGCGACGAGGCGGCACGTGATCTTGGCGCCCGCCGACGAAGGAATGACCGTCTTGGTGCCCGGTCCCGAATAGCCGCCGAATATGCCGTTGAATTCAAGTGTCGGCCCCAGCCATTGACGAACCAGAAGGTCGTGGCCGGAGGGCTGTGGATCAGGCGCCCGAGCGCCAATCCCGGCGAGGTAGGCGGCGGTATCGAAGCTGGCGGCATCGATCGCTTCAAGAATGGCCGGATCGGGCGGCGTGACGTCGTCCATGAAGCCCGGCACGGTAACGGCGCCGTCGCTGTCGTGCAGGCTGGCCAGCATTGCTGCGAGCGCGCGGATGGGATTTGGCGCACTGCCGCCATGGCGGCCGGAATGAAGATCCTTCGCCGCGCCCGTCACCACCACGTCGAGCGCGACCATACCGCGGCTGGCCACCGTCATAGACGGCCGGTCCGCGCGCCACATGGCGCCATCTGCGGAGACAACAAGATCGCAGGCCAGGCGCTGGCGCATTTTTTCGACGAGCGGCGAAAAATGCGGGCTGCCGGATTCCTCCTCGCCTTCGACCAGCATCTTGATGTTGAGCGGCAGGCGACCGGCGGTCTTCAGGAATGCCTCGACGACCAGGATCGGGATCAACATCGGACCCTTGTCGTCCGAAACGCCGCGCCCATAGAGCCTGTTGTCGCGGATCGTCGGCTCGAACGGCGGCGTCGTCCATTTCTCGACCGGATCCGGCGGCTGCACATCATAGTGGCCATAGACGAGGATGGTCGGCGCTGCGGCGTCACTGATAATCTCAGCGAACACGGCGGGATGGCCATCCGTCTCGACGATCTCCACGGTCGGGAAGCCGGCCTGCTTCATCCGTTGCGCGACGAAGCTTGCCGCCTGGCGAATTCCGTCGCGATAGGCCGGATCGGTGCTGACGCTCGGAATGCGGCAGAATGCCTTCAAGTCTTCCAGGGCTTCGTCGGCGTGGGCGACGAGATAGGCCTCGACGGCGCTCACTTGCCGCCATCCACGCTGATCACCTGGCCGCTGACCCAGCCGGCGAAATCGGAAGCGAAGAACATCACCATCGCGGCGATGTCGTCGGGTGAGCCAAGCCGCTTCATCGCGATGTTCTGGAGGAGCTTTTGCTGACCCTCCTCGCCCATTGCTTGCCATTGCCGCTCGGTGGTCGGGTTGGAACGCACGAAACCCGGCGCGACGTTGTTGACTGTGATGTTCCACGGTCCGAGTTCATGCGCGAGTTGGCGTGTCAGGCCGATCTGACCAGCCTTGGCGCTGGCATAGGCCTGGATGCCGGTGAGGCTGATGCCGAGCCCGGCGCCGCTGGAGATGTTGATGACGCGCCCATAGCTGCGCCTTTTCATGCCGGGCGCCACGGCCTGCGTCATGAAGAAGGCTCCGGAGAGATTGACGTCGAAAATGGTTTGCCAATCGGCCTGCGAGATGTCCTCCAGCGGTCTGCCGACCTGCCCGCGCACGCCGCCGGCGTTGTTGACGAGGATGTCGACCGCGCCAGCACCGGCTTCGATCGTGCCTACGGCCGCCTGTACAGCGTCGCGATCGCCGACATCGACGACATGCGAGCGGCAGTTTTCGCCACAGAGTTGATGCGTTTCGGCAAGGCCGGCGTCGTTGACGTCCAGGATATGAACCGCCGCGCCGCGTTCGGCGAACGCTTTGGCGATCGCACGGCCAAAGCCATGCGCCGCGCCGGTGACGATGACGGTTCGCTTGTCGAAGCTTATGTTCATTGGGCGCTTGCCGGAGTGCTCGGCATGACTTTGGCCAATTCATCGAGATTGCTCAGAACGAGCCGCCGCTTACCGTCCTCGATCTCGTGGATCATCTCGACGGTGCGCGCCGTCAACGGCGTCGCGATACCGAGTTTTCGCCCGATCTCGACGATCGGGAAAATCTGCGCATCGACCTCCGTCTTGCGCTTGCGGATGGCGAGGTCGCGCCATATGCCGGTGTGCGACTTCGCCGACCGACGGTTGTGCACGACCATCTCGTCAAAGGAGCGGTCGGTGGCGGCGGTGGATGAGCCGGGCGCGAAAGCGCCGGGGTCGAAGCCGTCGAATGCCTCTGCCCTGACGCCATTCGCCTTGGCAACGGCGCCGACTTCCAGCCCCACCGCTGAGAGGACAGCGCGATAACGCCTGTCGGCAAACACGTCGGCGATGGAATCATCGGTCAGCGCCGTGGCGAAGAGCAGCGCTCCGTAGATCATCTTGCCCCAGAGATAGCCCCAGATGTTGTCGGTGAGCACCGCTTTCGGCTCGAAATCCTGCATCAGGCGGTGAAGCGCTGCGATGCGCGGGGTGCGCTTGCCGTCGAGTTCGCCGATCACCACCGCGCCATGGCCGCTGAAATGGACGACACCCGGCTCCAGGTAGTCCGCACCGAAATTGACGAAACAGCCGATCGTGCGCTGGTCGCCGACGATTTCGGCGATGGTGAGTTCGTTCAACCCGTTCTGCGCCGAGATCACGCAGCCGCCATCTGCCAGATGAGGCAACAGCGCGGTTGCGGCAATGCGCGTATGATGCGCCTTGACGCACAGGAAAATCCGCTCGAAACGGCCGGTGACGGCGGAAGGAAGGAAGGCCGGTGCCTTCACCACATCCTGAAGGATCGGCCCGGCGATGCGCAAGCCATCGGCGTTTATCGCCTTGACGTGGCCGACATCACTGTCGACGAAAGTGACGGCATGGCCGGCGCGGATGAAGGCAGCGCCAAGCGTGCCACCGATCGCCCCGGCACCCCAGATCAGGATCGGTCCGGTCTCCGTCATGACCATGGCCCTTCGAGCAGATCGCGCGTCTCCTTGACCGCGATGTCCCAGATCGCCTGCATGTCCTCGTCGGGCCGCTCGTAATAACCGCCGAAATTGCCGTCGCCGAGATAGTCGCGAACCGCCTTGGGCGACATCAACCGCATGCGGGCAAGGTCGATCATCGGCTTCTGCTGCGTTGGCGGTTTCACGCCGGCAAGCCGGGTCCAGGGGAAATTCTCCATCCAGGAGGCGTGCGAAGCGACCGGATCGATCTCCAGCACCTTGCCCATCGTTGCGGGGGCGGCCCACCAATTGTGGAACTTTATCGTCGTGTCCGGATTGTCGGCCATCCATTCGATCGCCAGGGCGCCTGCCGGCTGGTTGCCGCCATGGCCGTTGACGATCAGAATGCGCCGGAACCCCTGCGCACGCATGCCATCCAGAATGTCCCTGACCAGGCGTATATAGGTTTCGGTGCGCAGGCTGATCGAACCGGGATAGGCCATGAAATAGGGCGTCAGCCCATAGGCGACGACCGGAAATACCGGAATGCCGAGCGGCTCGGCCGCTTCCGTCGCGACGCGCTCTGACAGGATCGAATCGACCGACAACGACAGCTGCGCGTGTTGTTCAGTGCTGCCCAGCGGAAGAACCGCGCGGTCGTCCTTGCCGAGATACTGCTCGACCTGCCGCCAGTTGCATTCGGAAATCTTCACGATGCCTTCCTCTCCTCGTCCGTTGCATTGATCAGGGGCACCAGCACACGCTCGATCTCGGCGGTGTCTGGGGCGTGCCGGTATTCGAACGCGATGACGCCCGCCTGCAATTTCGCCAGGACGTCCTCGGCGCCGCTGGCGAACACCACGACATCTGAGCCGCCGAGCAGTGCCTCCAGGTCCGGCGTTTCGAGCGTGGCACCGGTCAGATGCTCGACATGGGGGGCGAAGCGCTGAACGCCAGCCTTCATGATCGGCAGGAAATCCGGAAACCTGGATATGACTGCCACGCGCGCCAGCGAATCCAGCGCGGCCAGCGCCTTCCGCGTTTCTTCCGAAGGGATGAAGCTAATTGACACCACCTTGGTGTTGGTGACCAGCGACATCACCTCGCGCTGGCGATTGACGAAGGTGACGGCGAGATCGGCCGAGTTGGCACGCGCGCGCGCGGCGGGATCCCGTTCGATGGCCGAGATTGTCAGCGGCTCGACGGTCACGCCATTTCCCAGACGCGCCGCGATGAAGCGCGAATAGCTGGCCGTGGCGTCGGCGAACAGCCCGATCATGACGACCCTGGTCCGGGCACCTATGCTGTCGCGATAGAAGGCGCGCGCGCTGACCAGCGAGACGAGTTCGGCCGGCCGAATTCCAGCGGCTGTTCCGGCATCAATCAGCGCATCGATCCGCCTGTGCAACTCCGTCGCCTCCGGACGGGCGGCGAGCCGCGCGCGCCCACTGCCGGTGACGAACGAGCCGGACCCGGGACGCGTCTCGATCATGCCTGAAGCCTTGAGGTCGCCATAGACCTGGCTGACCGTCATCGGGGCCACGCCGACGCGCTCGGCCAGTTCCCTGACCGAGGGAAGCAACTCTCCCGGCACCAATTCGCCACAGGCGATGCCGTATTCGATCAGCCCCTGCAGCTGCGTTCGCAGGGGAACTGGCAGATCGCGATCAACCGAGAACTCCATTCAGGTCCCAATCAAGTGTATCATCCACCTATAACGCTTAGTCCGGTCGTTCTTGGGTGACAAGCGCGTTGTTGCGCCAGAGTGCCGCTTTCCTTGGGACAATCCCGTTGACACGATAGGCCTTGCGTGAAAACGTTATGGCCAACAAGAACACTTTAACATTCCTCTGGAGATACGGGAGCCGTCATGAACACGCTCGTCAAGGCCGCGCTGAGCGCGGCACTTCTCGTTGGAACCAGCTACGGCGCGCTTGCGGTCGAACGCGGCGGCACGCTGAAATACGGCCGCTATGCGGACAGCCTCTTTCTCGATCCGGTGCTCAACGATGCCAATGTCGACATCTGGGTCCTGTCCAATCTCTACGACACGCTGATCCTGCCCACCGACGACGGCAAGGGCCTGAAGCCGGGCCTGGCGACGGACTGGAAGGTCTCCGACGATGGGCTCACCGTCACGCTGACACTGCGTGACGGCATCAAATTCTCCGATGGATCGCCGATCACCCCAGCCGACGTGCAATGGTCGCTGAAACGCGCCGCCGATCCGAAGAAAGGCATCTGGAATTTCCTGGTCGGCTCGATCCAGGATGTTACCACCGAAGGCGATCACACCGTCATCATCAAGCTCAAGAACACCGATCCGGCGATCCTCGCCGCGCTCACCGTCTTCAACACCGCGATCCTGCCGATGAAGGCGTTCGAAGCCTCGGAAGGGACGACCGACGAGGAAAAGGCGAAGAGCTTCTCAGCGCATCCGATCAGTTCCGGACCGTTCGTCCTTAAATCCTGGGACCACGGCCAGTCGATGAAGCTGACGCGTAATGAGAACTATTGGGCGAAGGGCGAGGACGGCAAGCCGCTGCCCTATCTCGACGGCATCGATTTCGAGGTGATCCCCGATGATGCCACCCGCATCCTGAAATTGCAGTCGGGCGAAATCGACGGCGCCGAATTCATCCCCTATGCGCGCGTCGACGAATTGAAGCAGGCCGACGGCATCGATATGAAACTCTACCCGTCGACCCGCGTCGAATACATCACCATGAACGTGCGCCCGAAGATCGGCGACAAGGACAATCCGCTGTCGAACGAAAAAGTGCGCCAGGCGATGAACTACGCGATCAACAAGGAGGCGATCATCCAGGTGGTGACCCATGGCGTGGGGTCGCAGATGACCTCGTTCATGTCCTCGGCGACGCCGCTGCACAAGGGTGACAAGCCGCTCTATCCATACGATCTCGACAAGGCCAAGCAGTTGATGAAGGATGCCGGCTTCGAGAATGGGTTCGAAACCAGCCTGCTCGTGCTTGCAGGCAACCAGGACGAGATCGGCATCGCCACTGCGGTGCAGCAGATGTGGGGGCAGATCGGCATCAAGCTCGACCTGCAACAGGTCGACAATCCAAGCCGCACGCAGCAATACCGCGACGGCACGTTCACGATGCGCGAAGCGGCATGGACCGATGATATCGCCGACCCGAACGAGATCGCTTCGTACTTCGTCTATTCGCCGACCATCGGCGCGCTGCACAGCGGCTGGAAGAACGACGAGGCCGACAAGCTTTTCGAAGCCTCGCAGAAAGAGATCGACGCCGCCAAACGCGCCGATCAGTATGCCAAGATGCAGGACATCTACAACAGCAGTGGACCGATCGTCCCACTTTACGAAACGCCTTATCCGGTCGCGTTGAGCAAGAAGGTGCAAGGCTTCGTGCAGATCCCGCTCGGCAACAATATCTTTGGCGCCGCGTGGCTGCAGAAGTAGGCTGATCGCCAGAGGCGGCGAACGTCACGGCGTTCGCCGCCATCGTGCTCCTAGAGCCGGATGATTTCAGGTCGAATCGACCTGAAATCTGAATCCGCCTCTAAGTCAAAGAGATAGAGCATGACGTCGTCCGAAAGCCGCTTCACACTTTTCGGCGTCATGCTCTAGTCAACAAGGTCTGGATCACCTCTTGCCACTGTTGGCCTTCATTTTCCGACGAGTTCTGCAGACCATTCCGACCATTGCCTTCATCCTGGTGGTCACCTTCATTCTCGTTCGGCTTTTGCCGGGCGATCCGGCCAGCGCGATGCTCGGCGACCGCGCCATTGACGCCGACGTCCAGCGCATCAATGCCAAGCTTGGGCTCGACCAGCCGATCCCCGTGCAGTTCCTCTATTTCTCCAAGGCGGTCTTTACCGGCGATCTAGGCAATTCGATCGGCCTGAAGCTGCCGGTGATCGAGCTGATCTCACGCCGCCTGCCCGTCACATTGATGCTTACCGGAATGGCCGCCCTGATCGCACTGCTGGTGGCGGTGCCGCTGTCCTTCGTCGCGGCACTCAACCGTGGCGGCGCGCCGGACGCCATCATCCGCGGCACCTTCCAAATCGGCCTGTCCATGCCCGTCTTCTATGTCGGGCTGGTGCTACTGACCGTGTTTGCGGCAAAGTTGCGCTGGTTCCCGGTCGGCGGCTATGGCGAGAACTTCCTCGACGATCTCTATCATCTGTTCCTACCGGCCACGACGCTGGCTCTCAGCCTTTCGGCCGTCCTCATGCGCAATCTGCGCGCCGCCATCATCGGGGTGGTTGGCGCCGACTATGTCGACTTTGCCCGCGCCAAGGGTCTGCGCGCGAGGGTGATCATGACGCGCCATGTCCTGCGCAATGCGCTGATTTCGACGGTCACGCTGTTCGGCCTGTCGATCGGCACGCTTCTCGGCGGCGCGGTTATCACCGAAACGGTGTTCGCGATCCCCGGCGCGGGGCGGCTGATGATCGAGGCCATCTATGGCCGCGACTATCCCGTCATCCAGGGGCTGACGATCGCGCTAGCGCTGCTCGTATCGTTCACCTTTCTCCTGACCGACATTGTCCAGGCCTGGCTCGATCCCCGGGTGGCGCGATGAGCGCGAGCGTGGTCCAGATCGCCTTGCCGGCGAAACGGCGCCGGGCAATGCCGGGCACCCTTGTGGGCGCGGTCATCGTGCTTGGCGCGAGCCTGGCCATGGCGTTCTTTCCAGGACTCTTCGCGCCCTACGATCCGACTGCCTTCGACTACAACGCCATCATGCACGGACCGAGTTGGGCGCACCCGTTCGGCACCGACAATTTCGGCCGCGACATGCTTTCGCGCGTCATCCACGCCTATCGCATCGACATGCAGATCGCGGTGTTCGCGACGACGGGACCGTTCATCTTCGGCACAGTCGTCGGCGCCCTGGTCGGCTATGTGGGCGGCTGGGTGGAGGCGGTGTTCGGGCGTGTGGTCGATGCGGTCATCACCTTTCCGTTCCTGGTGCTGGTCATCGCCATCGTCTCGGTGCTCGGTCCCGGTCTAGGCAACATGTACATCGCCGTCGGTGTCGTCGGCTGGGTGTTCTATGCTCGGCTGGTCGCGGCTGAGATCAAGATCCAGCGCCGGCTCGACTATGCCGACGCGGCGCGAGGCATGGGCTACGGCCACATGCGCATCATCTTCCGGCATCTGTTGCCCAACGCGATAACGCCGGCCGTTGTCTACTGGATGACCGACATGGCGCTCGCCATCCTGCTCGGCTCTAGCCTCGGCTATCTCGGTCTCGGCGCGCAGCCACCGGCGGCCGAATGGGGCGTGCTGATCGCCGACGGCAAGAATTTCATGACCACCGCATGGTGGGTGTCGGTCTTCCCCGGTATCGCCATCGTCATCACTGGTCTCGGCTTCAGCCTTGCCGGCGACGCGCTGGCCGATCTTCTGAGGGTCAACCGATGATGGCGCCAATGCCCGGCGTCGGCCTCAAGGTGCGCAGCCTCACCGCCACCTTCCTGACGCCACGAGGCCCGGTCACGGTTGTCGACGGCATCAATCTCGATGTCGCCCCAGGCGAAATCGTCGGCCTGGTCGGCGAGTCCGGATCGGGCAAGAGCATCACGCTGCGCTCGATCGCGCGGCTGGTGCACGAACCAGGCAAGGTGAGCGGACAGGTAGAGTGGCAGGGCCGCAATCTGCTGGCGATGAGCGAATCGGAGATTCGCAAGGTGCGCGGCGCAGAGATCGCGATGATCTTTCAAGAACCGATGACGGCGCTCAACCCGGTGCTGCCGGTCCGCCTGCAGATCGAGGAGAACCTTAGCGCCCACACCACACTCGACCGCCGCGGCCGCCATCAACGCGCGCTGGAACTGATGAACATTGTCGGCATTCCAGCCGCGGAGCGGCGGCTCGACGAATACCCGCACCAGTTCTCGGGTGGGATGCGCCAACGGGTGATGATCGCGATCGCGCTGGCCTGTTCGCCGAAACTGCTGCTCGCCGACGAACCGACAACGGCGCTCGACGTGACCATTCAGGACCAGATACTGAAACTTATCCTCGACCTGCGCGATCGTTTCGGCATGAGCGTGGTGTTCGTGACCCACGATCTCGGCGTTGTGGCAGCGACCTGCGACCGCATGGCGGTGATGTATGCCGGGCGCATCGTCGAAACCGGCACGGTGACGCAGGTGTTCGCCGAGCCGCATCATCCCTATACGCGCGGGCTGCTCGGTTCCGTGCCGCGCATCGGCGCCGAGCGCAGCATGCTTTTGTCAATCGAGGGAACGCCGCCGAGCCTGACCAATTTGCCGGACGGCTGCGCCTTTCATCCGCGCTGTTCCTTCGCCACGGACCGCTGCCGCGCCGAGCGCCCGCCGCTCGAAAGCTTCGCCGCGGGCAGAGAGGTCGCCTGCTTCCACCATCGCACGGTGGCCACGATTTCCGAGGCAGCCTGATGCGGGAAATGCCGCTGATCTCCGTCGAAGGCGTCTCCAAGCAGTTCCGCTTTGCCCGAACCGCGTCCGACATACTCACGGGCAGACTTCCAGCCGCTGTCCATGCATTGAACAATGTCGACCTGGAAGTGCATCGCGGCGAGACGCTCGGCATCGTTGGCGAATCGGCCTGCGGAAAATCCACGCTGGCGCGTTGTCTCGTGCGGCTCTTGGAGCCGGACGAAGGGCTGGTGCGTTTCGACGGCAAGGATATCGGTCTGCTGCGCCCGGCGGAACGGCGCGACTTCAACCGCCGTGTTCAGATGATCTTCCAGGATCCCTACTCCTCGCTCAATCCGCGCATGTCGGTGCGACAGGTTCTGTCCGAAGCGCTGAGCGTTCATGCGATGCGGCCGAAGGCCGATATACCTGCGCGTATCACCGAGTTATTGGGCCTTGTGCGCCTCCCGGCGGACGCTGCCGACCGCTATCCGCACGAATTCTCCGGCGGGCAGCGCCAGCGCATCGGCATCGCGCGCGCTCTGGCTGTCGAGCCGGAGGTGGTGGTCGCCGACGAACTGGTCTCAGCGCTCGACGTCTCGGTCCAGGCACAAGTCATCAACCTTCTCCTGGACCTTCAGGAAAGGCTGAAGCTTACCGTTGTTTTCGTCGCGCATGATCTCAGGCTCGTACGTCACATCTCACACCGAGTCGCGGTAATGTACCTGGGCAAAGTGGTCGAGACCGGCCCCACGGAAGCGCTGTTCGCAGGACCCCGGCATCCCTATTCGAAGGCGCTGCTCGATGCTGCGCCCGAACTCGACCCATCGCGACGGACGCGCGTTGCGGCAGCACGTGGCGAACTGCCAAATCCGCTTGACCTGCCGGCAGGATGCCTTTTCAACACGCGATGTCCGTTCGCGTTCGAGCGTTGCTTTGCCGAGCGGCCCCACCTGTCCGCCCGAGGACCGGCTCACTTTGCTGCCTGTCACCTGACTGAATTCGGCAAACAGGCGCCCGAGACATTCGCGGCACAATGACCTGCTGAAATTTCCAACCAGATGAGACGCCGATGAGCTACACCGCATTCGAAGCCCAGGTCGCCAAGGTCAACGATATTTTGTGTGCCGTGAACGTGCTCGTCTGGGATTCGCGTACCATGATGCCCTCGCTTGCGGCCGAGGCGCGCGGCAAGCAATTGGGCACGCTGGCGGCAGTCGCACGCGAAATCGCAACCAGCGACAGCATGCTGAAGGCCCTCGACGCTGCGCGCATGGAACTCACGGGAATGCCCGGCGAGCAACTTCGAAGGCGGGCGCTCAATGACGCGGCGGCCGCGATCGCCATACTCGGCCGCATCCCGGCGCGGCTGGTGCAGGAAGCAGCAGAGCGGCGAACCGAAGGCCAGGCGGCGTGGATCAGGGCGCGTGCCGAGAACGATTTCCCTGCCTTCGCGCCGGTGCTAGAGCGAACCGTCGCGCTGCAGCGCGAGATCTGCGAGCATATCGGCTATGCCGACCATCCCTACGATGCGGCGTGCGGCACCTTCGAGCCCGACATAAGCTGGGCGCGGCTCAAGGGTTTGTATGCCGAACTGAAATCCGCGATCGGGCCATTGCTCCAGGCCGCGCTGCAAGCACGGCCGGCACGCGTCGATATTCTGGAACGCACGTATCCGATCGAAAAGCAGAAAGCATTCTCGAAGACAGTGGCCACCACCATGGGGTACGACTTCGAGCGCGGCCGGCTCGACGACACAGTTCATCCGTTCGAGATTTCCTTCACGCGTGCCGACGCGCGCATCACCGGCCGCTTCCGGGAGAATTGGCTGCCTGGCGGCCTTTTCGCCGTCTGGCACGAGGCCGGCCACGGCATCTATGAGCAGGGCATTTCTCCTGAGTTCACGCGCTCGGTCTTCACCACTGATCTCGTCAATCTCTACGCGGTCGGCGGCACCAGCTTTGGCATGCATGAATCGCAATCACGCCTATGGGAGAACCGCGTCGGCCGCTCTCGGCGCTTCTGGGAGCAGAATTTCGGGGCTTTGCAAGCCGAGTTCCCCGACCAACTCGCCGACGTCTCGGTCACCGACTTCTGGCGCGCGGTCAATGCGCCACGTCCTAACCTGATCCGGGTGGAGGCCGACGAACTCACCTATGACCTGCACATCATCTTGCGTTCGGAGATCGAGGCCGGATTGATGGACGGCAGCCTGCGTGTCCCTGACCTTCCGGCGATCTGGGCGGACAAGGTCCGCAGCTATCTTGGCCTCGATGTACCGACCGACACGCTGGGCGTGTTGCAGGATGTGCATTGGTCAGCAGGCATGATCGGATCGTTCCCGACCTATACGATGGGCAACATCATGTCCTCGCAACTGTTTAAGGCGGCGACCAAGATGCCAGAGGTTGAGCGCGGCCTCGATACCGGCGACTGTGCGCCGCTGAGAATGTGGCTGGGGGACCAGGTGCATCGTCACGGCCGCTCGCTGACGCCAGCCGAAATCCTGAAGGCCGCAACCGGCAAGGTGCTAGGGACCGACGACTACATCGACGATCTCCGTCGCAAGGTGGCCGAGTTGCACGCATAGCGCTGCATGCAAGGGATGAGTTGGTCGCATTTGTCAGACGTTACGAGGAGTTTGACTGTTCGTGCTGGCGGCTCGCAATGTCCGCTCAGTGGCGCTAAATGGGCGGTGTCAGATGGGTCGTTTGAGGCGCGTAGCCGACAGGCACCTTTTGGGGCCGACAGCGGAACGTCCGCTAAAGTTTCTATGTGCAAGCCGTTCTTAGGAGCGAGCACTCTTCGATCGCTGATCGGGCGCACCGGTTATAGCCGCCACATTTAGCTAGTCGCGCCAAATCCACTAGCAAGATCAGGGGAAATGGCGGTCCCGTCCTCCGTCAATCAGACCTATTTCGCGACCCCGAGTTGAGCGATTTGGCGACAGTTGCCACTTTTCCCAGGAGCTTTGAGGCTCCTTCTACCGTTACATCTGGCGCCTCTGGTGGCATCACATTGGGCTCCAAGTTCATGAGAACCTTCGCGGCGGCGATGATCTGATTCTTTGCCTGCATGGTTCAGTTTCCCAAAACTTCGTTGGGGTACTCAGATGTCTATTCATAGGGATTTCGATCGCTACCGCTTCGATCGTCGCCAGCCGGCCGCAACGGCTTCCGCTTCCGAGCAGAACCACCTTTCGCCTGGTTTACCAAGTCAGCCAGATTCCGCCACGTCGATGACGGCCTTGATCAGACCGGATTTCTGCTGCGCCCAGATCGCAATGTTGTGAGGGCTGTCGCTCAGGGTGGTGCGGTGAGTGACGAGTTGGTCAATTGGTATCTTTCGAGCACGAATCGAGGCGATGACGTGCTGGAAGTCGGTGTGCGTCGCGTTGCGACTACCGATCAGAATCATTTCCCGCTTGTGGAATTCGGGGTCGGAGAAGCTGACCTCGTCCTTGATGACACTGACCAATATCATGGCTCCGCCATGGGCCACGTAGCTGAACGCGGCTTGGATCGAGGCCTTGCTGCCCGTCGCATCGAAGACGAGGTCAAAACCGTCACCATCGGTTCGCTCCCGCACCAGCTCGACAGGTGAGGCCGAAGCATTGTCGATGACAGGAAACCCGAGTTGACCTTCGGCGAAGTCGAGCCGTTCCCTGCTCATGTCCATGATCGTCACCGCTTGGCCAGCAAGACGGGCAAACAATGCCGTACCCAAGCCGATAGGCCCGGCGCCGATGACCAGCGTACGGTCGCCAGCAGCAAGCCTGGAGCGCCTCACTGCGTGGGCACCGATCGCCAGAAATTCGACAGCTGCCGCGTCAATGAGTGACAGTCCTGTGGCCGGGTAAAGGTTGCCAGCAGGCACCAACAATTGTTCACACATGCCGCCGTCGCGATGAACGCCCAACACTTCTATCGACACGCAGCAATTCGGCTTGTCGTGACGGCACGCAATGCATCTGCCGCAGGCGAGATAGGGATTTACGACGACCCGTTCTCCGAGCTCGATAGCGACGCCTTCGCCGACAGCGGCCACGGTGCCGGAGAGTTCATGCCCCATTATGCGCGGATAGGCGAGGTAGGGATGCTTGCCCTCAAATATATGGTAGTCCGTGCCACAGATGCCGACATGGCTGATGTTGATCAACGCCCATCCGGCTTCCGGCCGGCCTGGAGCCGGGCGATGTTCGAAGCTCAATTCGCCGGGCTTTCGGCACACGAGCGCTTTCATGTGGACCATCTTCCTGAAATGCTTCAAAAAGAACCCGGCGGCTGAGATGACCGCCGGGCCAAGGTGTGGGAGTCTATTCGAAGTCCTTGACGTTCTTCAGCGTCACGAGACCGGCGCCGGTATCGACATTGGCCTCCACCTTTTCCCCGCGGATCGCCTTGACGACAGTGTCGATGCCAAGCTCGCCCATTTTTGCCGGAAATTGTGCAACGCTGGCATCTTCTGCGCCTGACTTGATCGCTTCGATCTCACCACAGCAGGCGTCGAAGCCGACCAGGATGATCTTGTCGTTGGCTATGCCGGCATTGCTGATCGACTTGACCGCTCCAGGAATTGGCGGGCCGCAGGCCGAGTAAATCGCCTTGAGATCGGGATTGGCGGTCAGAATATCTTCGGTGACCGAGGTTCCAAGCTCAAGCGTGCAGTTGGTGGCGCCCTTGCCAACGACCTCGACCTTGACGTCGCCGAGGCCCTCCATCATGCCGGTGACCCGATCGTCCAGCGCCGGCACTCCGGGCACACCTTGCAGGATGCCGATCTTGTCGCCGCTCTTGAGCACGGTCTTCAGATACTCTCCGGCGATCTTGCCGCCGTTGAGGTTATTGGTCGAAACAAGCGCCGTCTGGCCCTTCCAGTTCGGGATGCTGTTGTCGACGAGAACGACCTTGATGCCGGCAGCGACCGCCTTGTCCAGCGCCGGGGCAACGGTCGGATCGACCGGGGTGATTGCCAGCCCCTTGACCCCTTGCGTGATCATGGATTCGATCAGCGCGATCTGCCCCTCGATGTCGGTCGCCGCCTGCCCTTGGCCGGTGACCAGCTCGATTTCGGGGTGGGCGGCCGCGTATTTCTTGGCGGCATCCTCCATGGTCGAGTAGAACGGCACCGGGAATTTCGTAATCAGGCCGATCTTGATCTTGTCGGCGGCAGAAGCGGGCATCGCGAACGCAATGGCGATCGCCAGCCCAGCGAACAGTTTTCGGTTCATTGGCATTCCATTCCTCCCTTGGAATTGAGGCGTCTTCCGGCGGAAGTCGCTTCAGGTATTTGCGGACCGGAACGGCCCCCAAATTTCGAGCGAGTCAGGCTCCAACGATCATGGAAACCAGCTCCTGCTTGTTGTCCTTGGTTGGTACGAGTTCACCGACCTTGCGTCCCTGGCGAAGCACCACGGCGCGATCGGCAAGCTCGACGACATGTTCCATATTGTGGGTGATGAGGATGACGGCGTTGCCCTGGTCACGTAGGGCAGCAACGAGGTTGAGCACTTGCCGCGATTCACGCAGGCCAAGTGCGGCGGTCGGCTCGTCGAGGATCACGACCTTGCGGGCAAAAACGGTCGACCGCGCCACGGCAATGGCTTGTCTCTGTCCACCCGACATCATGGCAACGACGGCGTCCAACCGCGGCAACGTTACCTTGAGGTTTGCCAGCAAAAGGCGTGTGTCGGCATCCATCTTGCGCTGTTGAAGAAATCGCAGGCCGCGCGGGAGCCATTGCGGCCAGGCCAGTTCGCGACCGGCAAAGAAGTTCTGTCCAGGCGTCAGATTGTCGAACAGCGCAAGGTCCTGGTAGACGGTCTCGATGCCGGCGAAGCGCGCATCCGCGGGGGAGCGTATCTGCGTTGGCGCACCGTCCAGAAGGATCGCGCCGGCATCGAGTTGGTGCACCCCGCTGATGCATTTCGTCAGTGTCGACTTGCCGGCGCCATTGTCACCGAGAAGTCCGAGGATCTCGCCGCGTCGGACCTCGACGCTGACATCGTCCAGCGCCACAACCGAGCCGAAACGCTTGGTAGCACCGCGCACCGCCAGCACAGGATGATCCGTGGCGGCTGGATGATCGACGCTGGCCACATCGGGGCTCATGACTGCCTCCCGGCCTGCATGACGCGCACACGCCCTTCGAGATAGTTGCGCAGCACGTCGGATTCGACAGCTATGACGATGACAACGCCGATGACGATGAGCTGGAAGAAGACGTTGACGTTGAGCAGGTTGAGCGCGTTGCGGATGACGCCGATCATGATGGCACCGATCAAGGCATGGCCAAGATGGCCGCGGCCGCCGAGAAAACTGGCACCGCCAATGATCACCGCTGCGATCGTATCCAGTTCCAGCAGATTGCCGAACAAGGGCGAACCGGCGTCGGTGCGGCCGGCAAGGATGACGGATCCGATGCCCGCGCACAGCCCCGATATCACATAGACCGAAACCAGGACCCAGGAGACGGGAATGCCCATGCGCACGGCAGCGTCGGGCCGGCCGCCGACGGCATAGATCCAGCGCCCCCAGACCATCGTCTTCGCCATGACAAAAAGAACCGCGGCAACGCCGGCCACCACAAAAACCGATCCCGGCAGACCCCAAACCGCCTCGCGGCCGAGTGCGTCGATCGAATCTGGCATGCCAGGGATGGCGCGCCCATCGGCCAATTGCAGCGCCAGACCCTTAGCGATGCTCAACGTCGCCAGCGTGATGATGAAGGGATGCGGCAACCGGCCGAAGACATAGAAAAGCCCGTTGATAGCGCCGACCGCCGCACCGCAGCCAACCATCACCGCGATGACCACGACGGCGGGAGCGCCGGCGTGAAAGCTGAGCGCCCCGACGACGGAAGCCAGTGCGACGTTCGAGCCGACCGAGAGATCGATCCCGCGTGTGAGGATGACCAGATGCTGTCCCATCGCCACAACCGAGATGACGGCGGTCTGGGCGAGGATGTTGCTGAGGTTGCGCCCTGTCAGGAAATAGGGTGACAGAAAACTGAGAACGACGATCAGCAGCGCCAGGATGACGACCGGACCAGCGCTCAGCAAGGCCAGACCGAGCGCAAGGCCGGGAACGGCTTCCTGCTTCCTAGGCTCCGGCAATGCGGCCTCACCGGCAGTGGTGCCGGTGTTTCCCGATTCAGGCAAAGTTCCCCTCCCCGCCGAAAACTCGTGCGAGCCCTCGTCCTCAAAACTTTTGCTGTATTTCAGTTTCCTCTTATCGATAAAAAACAACCGCCATCGCTTGGTCAAGTTGTTTTTTATGGATAAAGTTCATGCTAGAAAGGACAAGGTGTTTGCTCAGAGGAAGATCCGATGCGAACCGACACTGTGTACAAGAAGGCCTTCAACCGCGCCGCCACCATGCTGCGGGATGGACAATTGACCGGGGAGCTCCCTTCCGAAAATGAGCTGAGACGGCGGATAGGCGTGAGCCGCACAACCGTTCGAAAGGTTCTGGGAGAACTTGCCGGCCGCGAACTCGTCGCCGAGCACGGCGGCGTCCGGACTGCAGGCCGCGCGGTTGAGGATAGCGACTACTATCCCGACGCCGAAACAACGTCGCGGGCCAACCATGTCGAACAGCAGTTCATGGAGTGGATGCTGCGGGGTGACACCAGGCCCGGCACCAGCATCAACGAGCTCGAACTCGCGCGGCAATTCGGTGTTGCGACCAACGGAATTCGCGAGTTTCTGATCCGGTTCAGCCGATTTGGGCTGCTCGAGAAAAGGCCGAATACAGGCTGGCTTTTCAAGGGCTTCACGGAGGATTTCGCTCTTGAGCTGTTCGAGATCCGGGTGATGTTCGAGCTGCGCTCGGCGCATCTGTTTTCACGGCAACCCGACACGTCTCCCCTGTGGGACAAGCTCGCCGCGCTCAAGGTTGCACATACCGAACTGCTGAAGCGGATTGAAAGCCGCTATCAGGACTTCTCCGGTCTCGACAACCGGTTTCATCGGCTCATAAACGAGGCCTCGCCGAACCGCTTCATCGACGACTTCTACGACATCATCAGCTTCATTTTTCACTACCACTATCAGTGGAACAAGCATGACGAACTGCAGCGCAACCAGGCGGCGATCATCGAGCATCTCGCTTACATCGATGCACTCGAAAGCCGCGATCCTGACCGAATTAAGCGGGCCTGCCGAGCGCATCTGGCTTCGGCAAGATCAACGCTGATGCGTTCGCTGATTGGAGTTGATGAATAACCGATCGACCGGCGCCCCCTTTGGGAGGGCGTCGAGGTTGAAAGCGCCCTGGCGCCCATGCCCTAAAGATCGATGCGCTGCTCGCTGGCGGGATCGAACAGGTTGACGCTCGCCGGACCGACGGCAAGGAACATCGGCTCGTTTCGCCGGCCTGCAAACCTGGGAGGCAGGCGGGCGATGATCGACTGTTCACCAACCTGCACCGTCACCATTGAATGAGGCGCAAAGCTTCCCTAGCACTACTTTGGCATTTTTTTGGTTCTGGGAGCGTTTGAGGATTCCCAAGAGCGGTTTTGCGTGATTCATGAGAGGTCGGCTGTTGGAGGGGCCGGCCATGAACAGGGATTGGCAAGTCGATCTGGAGCGGTGGCTTGAGCCGTTCGTCTCGGCGTTGAGGCACAAGACGCGTGCGCGGATGTGTCCGGCCTATATTGCTGGGCTGATTGGCCTTGGGGATCGCAAGAGCATCCAACCGATGGCGGCGCGCGACGCAGGCGTCAACTATGACCAACTGCACCACTTCATCGCGAGCGGCGTGTGGGATGCTGGGCCGCTGGAGAAGGTGCTACTTGCGGAGGCCGACAGACAAGTTGGCGGGAACGATGCATGGCTGATCGTGGACGACACAGCGCTCCCCAAGAAGGGGCGCCACTCGGTCGGCGTCGCGCCGCAATATGCCTCGGCGCTTGGTAAGAACGCCAACTGCCAGACGCTGGTGTCGCTGACGCTGGCCTCTAGCGAAGTGCCGGTCATGGTGGGACTGCGGCTGTTTCTGCCCGAGAGCTGGACTTCCGATCCCGCCCGGCTCGACCGTGCCGGTGTGCCCGAGGACCATCGTGCCTACAGGACCAAGCCCGAAATCGCGCTGGCCGAGATCGACCGGGCTCGCGCAGCCGGCCTACGCTTTGGCTGCGTGCTCGCCGATGCCGGATATGGCTTGAGCGCCCCCTTCCGGCAGGCGCTCACCGAGCGCGGCCTTACCTGGGCCGTCGGCATCCCGTTCAAGCAGAAGGTCTATCCCGCCGACGTGGCAATGATCTTTCCCGTTGCCGGACGCGGCCGTCCGCGCCAGCGGCATATCCCCGATGTGAAGTCGATGACCGCGAAGGCGATGCTGGAGACAGCCCCATGGCGCGCGGTCAGTTGGCGGCGTGGCACCAAAGGCCGCCTCTCGGCGCGCTTCGCCGCTGTCCGTGTCCGGGTTGCAGATGGCCCACCCCAGCGCATCCGCGACATGGGCGCTCAGCATCTGCCCGGCGAGGAGGTCTGGGTGATCGGCGAGCACCGCTCGACCGGCGAGCGCAAATACTACCTCTCCAACTTGCCCGCCGACACCCCGCTCAAGCAGATCGCAGGCGCCATCAAGGCGCGCTGGGTCTGCGAACAGGCGCATCAGCAGCTCAAGGAGGAACTTGGCCTCGACCACTTCGAAGGGCGCTCATGGACCGGCCTGCACCGGCACGCGCTGATGACGATGATCGCCTACGCCTTCCTGCAATCTCGCCGCCTCAAACAAGCGGGAGGGGGAAAAAAGAATCGTTGGCCCGCCGCCCCAACCGAGCCTACCCGCCGTCAGGCAAGCCATCCTCACCGCGCTAGCGCAGCCGCCCCCAATCCGTTGTCCCCACTGCCGCAGAGCCCTCTCCGCTAACAATCTGCCAAAGTAGTGCTAGGCCGTGAACCGATAAATCTGCCAGCGCACGGCTTGCCAGAGTCCGCTATGCCTCGATAGCGACCAAATTCTGCAGCGCAGCTAAATGACGCGAAGGGCCACGAGCCGACATCACGACCGCAGTCCGGTCCAAACCCTCAACCGATTCCCGAGGGCTAGCAATTGCTGGTTCCAGCCCGCCCTGATCGTTGCGGCAGGCAATTTGAGCAGGCATCGCGGCAGTGTCCATGGTCCTGATAGCCGAAACAGCGTAAACTGTTGACCGCTTATCGTGGAGGCGCTCCGTGTCTACCAAGCGCGTGGTAAGGCAGCTCATGGCGGTCGTCGCGGCCGATGTCGCCGGCTACAGTCGGCTGATGGCGGCCGACGAGGAAGGCACGCTCGCGGATATGAAATCGCATCGGCGCGCCCTTATCGATCCCAAGATTAGACAGCATCGCGGACGGATCGTGAAGACCACCGGCGACGGCATGCTCCTGGAGTTCGCGAGCGTTGTCGACGCGGTGCGCTGTGCCGTCGACGTCCAGCGCGGGATGATCGCGCGCAATGAGACCGTGGCACAAGAGAAGCGCATCGAGTTCCGCATCGGCATAAATGTCGGCGACATCATCATCGATGACGGCGATATTTATGGCGATGGCGTCAACGTGGCGGCCCGCCTGGAAGGAATCGCCGAGCCCGGCGGCATCTTCATTTCCCGTCAAGTGTTCGATCAGGTCGACGGAAAACTTGCGCTCAGAGTTCGGAAACTGGGTTCCCGGAATCTGAAAAACATCGCCAAGCCAGTCGAGGTATTTGCGATCGATCAAATGGGACGATCGGACGAGGCGCCTGAACGCGACCGCGCGGAGCAGCCCATCCAGAAGGTCAAATATTGCCGGGCACCTGACGGTGTGCGTCTCGCCTATGCAATCTCCGGCAGCGGGCCGATACTGGTGAAGTCGGCAAATTGGATGAATCACCTTGAATACGATTGGGAAAGCCCGATCTGGCGACATGTCTTTCGCGGGTTGTCGCGTGACCACACGCTGATCCGTTATGACGCAAGAGGCAACGGCATGTCCGACTGGGACGTCGATGAGCTCTCGCTTGACGCCTGGGTGAGCGACCTTGAAACGATTGTCGACGCGGCCGGCGTCCAGCGTTTCCCGCTTCTCGGAATGTCCCAGGGCTGCGCCATTTCGGTTGCGTATGCCGTGCGGTATCCGGAACGCGTGTCGCACCTTGTTCTCTATGGCGGGTTCGCGCTTGGCGGCAAGAAGCGCGCTCCGGCCGAAAAAGAACGGCGCAATGCGATGACGACTTTGATGCGCCTCGGATGGGGCGCGGACAATCCGAGCTTCCGGCAAATGTTTACCGGGCTATTCATCCCGGGGGGAACTCACGAGCAGGCGGATATTTTCAACGAGCTGCAACGTAGGACGACCTCTCCCGAGTGCGCTGCCAGATATTTCGATGTTGTGGGCGATTTCGATATCACCCATCGTCTCGCCGACGTGAAGGTGCCGACACTTGTCATGCATGCGCGGGGCGATCTCATGGTTCCAATCGAAGCCGGCCGCCAACTGGCCGCTGGGATTCCCGGCGCCCGCTTCATCGCCTTCGAGGGCCAGAACCATCTGTTTCTGGAGCATGAGCCGGCTTCCGACCGATTTTTCGAAGAGATCAGACTTTTCCTGAGCGGCTGAGAATCGGTAGCGGAGAGGATGTTACGCTCTAAGTGGATTGTCTGGGTTGGATCAATCGCGACTGGGGCGAGCCGGCAGCGGTCCGGTCACGTCCGCTGCGCCGCCGAAAGCGGAAGTCAATTCAGAGCATTAGCGACATGGTGACGGGAGCATTGCGGGTTGATGGCGCTGTCCAAGACGTGATTCAAGCTCCGAACCGGAGCCTCGAATCATGCGCTACGAACTCAGCGACTACGAATGGACCGCCATCAAACCTATGCTGCCGGACAAACCGCGTGGTGTTCGGCGTGTAAATGACCGTCGCGTGCTCAATGGCATCTTGTGGGTCCTGCGTTCAGGTGCGCCATGGCGCGACCTGCCGGAGAACTACGGTCCCCGCACCACCTGTTACAATCGCTTCGTTCGGTGGCGACGGGCTGGCGTCTGGGACCACATCATGGACGCACTGGCTGCCGGTCATGACGCGGCGGTGCAAATGATCGACACCTCCATCGTGCGCGTGCATCAGCACGGAGCCTGTATCGCGGACAACAATCAGGAAGATATGGGTCGCTCACGTGGTGGCCTGACCAGCAAGATTCACGCGGTGGTGGACACCAATGGCCTGCCGGTCCATCTCGTCCTTACGCCCGGTGAGGCGCATGACAACCGGCTGTGTTCGGTTCTGCTCAGCGCATTGCTTCCCAAGACGATGCTGCTCGCGGATCGCGGCTACGACGCCGACTGGATCAGGGAGCTTGCCCGCCAGCACGGAGCATGGGCGAACATTCCGCCGAAACGAAATCGCAAAGACCCGATCTGCTTCAGTGCGTATCTGTATCGCGCACGCAATTCGATCGAACGGTTCTTCAACAAGATCAAGCAATGTCGGCGTGTCGCGACCCGATACGACAAACTCGCAGCCAACTATCTTGCGTTCGTCAAACTCACATCAATCCGAATTTGGCTACGTGCAAATGAGTCCACGCCCTAGCAAAGCAAGTATTCGTAGGTTAGACGGCGGGTCAGGTGGCGTTTATCTGCAGCAAGTTGGCCCTGCGGCCAAATTCCGCCTTCGGCGCGGTTAGGACATCGGCCATCAAGGCCTGACCTTTGTCCTGGCTTGTAACCCGTTCGCCAAGCATAGGCGAACACCGCGTAGCTGACCGTCACCAACACTATTGGGCACATCATTCGCACTTCACGCGATAAGCGGGGCCGCGTTCTACGGCTTGTCTTTCGCCGGAAGTGGAATGGGTTTTGTCGGCGTCAGCAGAAACCGTGCTGCTCTCCCGACAGCGCGCGGCCATATCCGACGATCTGGCCGCTCGAATTGATGTCTCGCGCTTCGAAGAGCGTCCAGCTGCGACCGCTGGAGTCCAACAGATCGTTGAGGTCGTAAATTGCCGTCCCGATCCACAAGGCGGCGTGAGTTGGGGAATTGCCCTTGAGCGCTCAGCCTCCGGCAACGGACCCACGCGTGTCTATGGTGATCATCGACGCCGAGGGGGTCGCGTCCGCCCGCGCGACGAGCCGACAATACCGCGTGGCTGAAGGGCAAAGAGGTTTGTCCGCATCAAACCCGCCGCTTGCCGGCAGAGGTCGCGCCATCGCCGACATCAACCGCAAAATCGAAATCCCCATAGCCATCGACTTGTGGCCCGCGGGTTCCTTCCTCGTGGACTTTCGTGCGCCTGCCGGCGCGCGAAACTCTTCACGACAGCGGAATAGCGGCTTCTCGCGTCCGAAGAACGATAGCGGACGTTCAGCCCGGTGGGACCAAGGTGTGAAGCTGGCCAAAGCGGACCTTCTATGGCGGCTAGTTGCGCACACACGCGAGTGCTACGCTCCCAGCAAACCCACGTGACGTCTTTGTAGTCCAGGAGGCATCGTGGCGCGCCCGGAACGAAAGCTTGTGGCGGTTTTGGCAGCGGACGTAGCTGGCTATTCGCGTTTGATGGCGGCCGATGAGGCCGGGACTCTCTTCCATCTAAAGGCACTGCGCGCCGAAGTGATCGATCCAAAGATCGCGCAATTCAGGGGTCGGCTGGTCGGCACCGCGGGCGACAGTCTGTTGATCGAGTTTCCCAGCGCCGTCGATGCGTTACAGTTCGCAGTCGAGACGCAAGAACGCATAACGGCACGCAATACGGACCTTCCTGAAGACCGGCGCATGGCCTTCAGAATGGGTGTCAACGCCGGCGAGGTTATCCTGGATGAGGCGACGATCTACGGCGACTGCGTGAACGTGGCCGCCAGACTGGAAAAGGTCAGTGAGCCCGGAGGTGTCGTCATTGGACGCAGCGTCTATGATCAAGTGAAGGGAAAGATTCCCTATTCGCTCGTCGACCTGGGCGAGCATACGATGAAGAACATTGCTGGGCCTGTGCGTGCCTACCGGGTTCAAACAGGAGAGCGGGATGATCCAGAACCTTCAGCGTCAGTTGCTTCAGCGAAGGATTTGCCGCTCCCGTACAAGCCCTCGGTGGCGGTGCTTCCTTTCACAAACATGTCGGTGGACCCCGAGCAGGATTATTTTTCGGATGGATTAGCCGAGGACCTCATCACCGAGCTCAGTCGCAGTCAGAGTTTGTTCGTAATCGCGCGCAATTCCTCGTTCGTTTTCAAGGGTCAAGCCGTAAACATCACCGAGGTCGGACGGAAGCTGGGTGTACGGTACGTCGTCGAGGGAAGCGTTCGAAAGGCGGCTGCACGTGTCAGGATCACTGCGCAGTTGATAGAAGCCGCCACTGGCAATCACGTCTGGGCGGAGCGCTACGATCGAGACCTCGAGGACCTTTTCGCTGTTCAAGACGAGGTGACCGAGAGGATCGCCTGGGCACTGGTCGGCAAGGTAGGCGCTGCTGAGATCGTTCGGACCAGGCAAACACAAGCGAGCCTCAGCGCGTATGACGCGTTCTTGCGCGGCATCGATGCGATGCACCGATTCACCGAGAAGGACACCGTCGCTGCTGTCGAGTTCTTGAAGCTGGCTCTTGGCTGGGAGCCCGATTCGGCGCGGGCGCACGCATGGCTCGCGGACGCCTACGCGACCCTCTCCGTTTTCAGAGCTGATGGAGAACTGAAGTCTTTGGCCATGCAGTCGGCCTTGCGGGCCATCGAACTCGGCGACGCCAGCGGACTGGCAGAGGCCGTCGTTGCAGCTCTGCATGGATGGAAAGGGGAGTTCGAGGTTGCCGAGACCCATTGGCAACGCGCGCTCGCGTTGGGCCAGACTAACCCGAACGTACTCGTCTGGGTCGGGTACATCTGCCTTTGGGGTGGTCATCTCACAAAGGCCCGCGAGATCGGCGAACGGCTCAGACGGCTGAGTCCGCTTGAACACCGCGATGTCCACGAGCTACTTGCATTCGCTTACTATCTGCTCGGTGAATATGAGACTTCGCTGGATTCGTTCCGCCGTTGGGACAACAACAACTATGATCGCGGGTTCGCCAATCTGGCTGCGTGTTTGGGACAGCTTGGACGCGTCGACGAGGCAATATTGGTTTGGGGCAAGTGCCTCGAGCGCAAGCCTGGTTTCACCTTAGGCGACTATAAGCTCGGCTCTCCATATCGCCGGCAAGAGGACGTGGAGCACTGGCTTGAGGGCCTGCGAAAAGCAGGCATTGCAGATTAACGGATGACCAATCAACAATCGGGACGGTTCGTCGAAAGCGCAACTGAAAGTAGATTACTGACCGGTGACGATTTTGGTCCAGGTGCGCGTCGCCACGCGCTGGGTCTTCGGGTCATATGGGAAGACGGTGAAAAGCTTCTTCAGCGTCGCATCGTCAGGATAGATCGACTGGTCGCCGAGAATGCTGTTTTCGACAAATTGCTGCGACGCCTTGTTGCCATTGGCAAAGAATACGAAATTTGTGTTCTTGGCGGCGACTTCAGGCTTCATGAGGTAGTTGATGAAAGCATTCGCTTCGTCCAAATGCGGTGCATCTGCGGGGATTGCCATTTGATCGAACCACATCACAGTGCCTTCCCGAGGGATCGAGTAGGCGATTGTGACGCCGTTACCGGCTTGAGCGGCACGGTCGCGCGCCTTTAGGACGTCGCCCGACCAGCCGATCGCCAGGCAGATGTCGCCGTCCGCCAAAGCGTTGATGTACTCGGATGACTCGATTTTGCGGACATCGGTACGGATACGCATCCATGCCTCTTCGGCCTTGCCGAAGTCGTCCGGCGAGGTGCTCTCGGGGTTCAGTCCAAGATAATTCAGCGTGATGGGCAGGATTTCGGTGGGCGAATCGACCACGTAGACTCCGCAATCGGCAAGCTTCTTCAGCTTCTCGGGATCGAAGAAAAAGTCCCAACTGTCGAGTTTGTCGACACCAAGCGCGGCCTTGATCTTCGCGGTGTTGTACCCCAACCCCACCGTGCCCCACATGTAGTTCACCGAATATTGGTTGCCGGGGTCGTACTTGGCGGTCCGCTGCTCGATGACGTCCCACATATTGGCGATGTTGGACAACTTAGACCTGTCCAGCTTCTGGAAGACGCCGGCCACCACCTGGCGGGCCAGGAAACTGGCGCTTGGCACGACGACGTCGTAGCCTGAGCCGCCAGTAAGCAACTTGGTCTCGAGTATCTCGTTGGAGTCAAAGACGTCGTAGACGACCTTTATACCGGTGTCCTTGGTGAAGTCGCTGATGACCGAGGGATCCAGGTAGTCCGACCAGTCATAAAGGTTGACGACCTTGTCGGCAGCCTGGGCGGACGGTGTCATGGCCCCGGCGAGCAACGATACAGCTGACCAAAGAAGCGCCTTGCGGATCATGTGCTCACCATTGGTTGCAGTCCCCAAGCTGCGAACGCCGTACCTTGTACACGGCCGCGCATGGCTGCAATATTAGCACATGCTGAAGGGAATTAGAGTTGAATGGGTAGACTCGGTCGTCGAATGCGCCCCTCCATGACGTGCAGTGCAATTAGATCGTCCGCGGAAGAAGCCGCCTACAAGACCACTTGCGAAGCTGGTTGGCAATGTCGGGGAACTGGCGCAAAACGTGCCGCCTCGGCTGCTCGCTCGGATGTCCGCTTTTGGGGCGCGGCTGGGGTCTGCTCAACGACTGACATTGCGCAAATTGGTCACGGCTCTACTCGTGAAGTGGAGCCGCACCTGATCAAACCTCTGTTGCCTCGGAAAGTTCGAGAGCATCCTCAACATCGACTCCCAGATAGCGGACCGTGTTCTCGATCTTGGTATGACCGAGCAAAATCTGGATGGCTCGCAGATTTCCCGTCGCTTTGTAGATAATCGAGGCCTTGGTGCGATGCAGGGAATGGGTTCGGTATTCCTCTGGTCGAAGCCCGATCGCCTCGACCCATTCGTCGACGAGGCGTGCATACTGCCTTGTACTCATGTGAGCCCTTGGATTGATCCTGCTCGGAAACGCGTAATCATCGACTGTCCCGCCGCGTCGCTCCAGCCATGCGAGAAGGCTGGAACGTACGTCGCTCATCAACTCGAACTGAACAGGTCGGCCGGTTTTCTGTTGGATGACCATCGCGCGAGTTCGGACTTCCGGTCCTACAACGAGGTTGCCGATTTTGATCTTGACGAGATCGCAGCCGCGCAACTTGCTGTCGATCGCCAAATCGAAGAGCGCTCTGTCTCGCAGACGCAGCTCTCGATCGAGAAAGAAGCGTATCGCCCATATCTGTCGAGGTTTCAGAGGGCGTTTCGTTCCGACCTTCTTCCCGGCATTCCATGCCCGGCGATCGGAGTCGGTGAGGTCGTAGCACGAGTGTCCCATTTCGTTTTCCTTCGGCCATGATTGGCCACCAGAGAAACGCCGCTAGACTGTTGCGAGGCCGAAAGCAGTCCGGCAGCTTCGGGCTGCGAATCTTCACAAGCAGACATTGAGGGTGACGTGGGCGCGTCGCGACCTTACCATCTTGACGTTAACGTGCGCCGACGAAGAAGCCCGGGGCAAACCTGGATATCTCTTATGATTTGACGATCTCCGTCACACAGTGGACGTAGTCCATGCGATGCCCTTCGGGCGCGCGCGAGACGCCAGCTTCGTAAGCGTCGTAAAGATCATCGATAATTGTGGAGCGGTCGTTCGCGGGACGCGAGGAATCCAGTGCGTTTGCAAAAACAGTTTCCGACCAGGAGCGGAGCGTCGGGACATACCCCCTGGCAAACTCCTCCGCATTGCGATGGGCCCGGAAGGCCTCAGCGTAGGGACACGGCGTCACCATGGTGAACATCGTCTCCAGCTCCAGTCCTGCTTGCGACACCGGCGAAGCGGGGTCGCGGAATGGCGCGGCAAACTCGTCCGGTGTCTTGTAGAATTGCTGGAACGTCGCGTTGACATACTCTGTCTCGCTGATCCGGCCCGCCTTGAGAAGATCGCGCCAATGGCGTGCGAAGCTGTCGAACATGTCGACCCCTGTCGTATGGCCGAGATAGCGCCCTTCCTCATCGACGCAGAAATTGGCTAGCGCCAGCCTGCCGCCGGATCGTAGCTCGCGCGCCCTGGCAAGCAGGATCGTCTCCCAGTCGCTGAGAGCCTGGGCGCGAAATTGCGCGCGCTCGGCGTCAGTCGCGCCAACCGCCTGGACATGGTCGGCGATCATGCAAGGTCTTTTACTGATCCAGTGCATGGCGGTAGCGGAGAACCCGAGCGACAAGGAATTGCCCGGCAGGATCTGGTGATAGAAGCTCGTTCCGCTGCCGAAGATGTAAAGGGCGGGTGTGTCGGCCAGTGGAACCTCTGTCGGGTTGCCAAGAAGTCCCTGGCTCAGCCGGAAGAGGGTCGAGAAATCATTGTGGGGCAGGTCCGTGTAGGTGATCGATATTGTCCGATGCGGTTCCGTTTCGCGGATGGCGCCGACCAGCCGCCGCATCATGTCCATCGAGGTGCCGCCGTCGGCCGCGCCGAAATCGGCTACCGCAAATGGCTGGTCGTCGGCCAGCCGAGGCATCTTGGCGACCGCCTTGACGACGAGGTCGCCGACCTTGTCGATGACGTTCTTGGCTCCCACCGTGTTCGCCGAATAGTAGCCCGCTCCGCGCATGGCAATCTTCTGGCTGTCGGCTGCGCTCATCGTCTTGTTCTCCCTCTAATCGTCAACGCGGCCCCCACCGGCGCCGCGAGTGCGCGATCTTTCGCTTTCCGGCACATAGGTTCGGGCGGCAAACGCATTGAGCGCGGCAAGCGTCTCCCCTTCGATTGCCCCGCGCCTGCCCACGACCGGCTGCGCGATATGTAGATGGCGTTCGATGACGACATCGGCCCGAGGCAGCGCCGCAGGACGCGCCACGCGCATGATCGACCGGCGCAACATGGCGTCGAGCCAGACCGGCAGGGCGACTTCGAGGATCGTCAGCGGCATCACCTCCGCAGGTGGCGGATCGTCGAGCAAAAGCGCCGCCGTCCGGATCGGACAGAGCGGCCTTCCGGCATGGACATCGGCCTCGCCTATGCGCCAGCGTGCCGCGCGCAGAGGATCTGGCGGCGCGAAGGATTGAGCATTGTCGAGCAGGCCAAGCAAGGCCTGGCCCCAGTTTTCATCTTCGACGGCGATCCGGCGCGCCGCTCGCCCGATGTCCTCGGCCAGGCCCCATGAAAATCCAGCGCCTCGAGCCGCCTTGGTGCTCAGCGTCTCTACCTCGTTGAGGGAGAGGTCGATCATGCGACCTCTCCCATCGCCGTAGCTGTGGCGACATCCTCGATTAAGGGCTCGCCACTGAACAGCGCGATCCGCAGCCAGCGATCCGAGCGCGGATCGAAACTGCGCGCACCGAAAAACGCAAGCTTGGCGCGCAGTATGTCGACAGGCCGCAGATCGGCGCCGATCAGATTGTCGTGGATTTCGGCATAGGGAAATTTGGCGACGATCTGGGCGCGCCGCACGGCATGGCGCCACTCCGGCCGGCGAAGCAGAAACTCCGCGACACTGTCTGAAGCGGTTTCCTGCGCCAGCGCGGCAGCGAGCCTGAGCGCATCGCGCGCCGTTGCCAGGGGTTGTTCGAGGTCGGCTCCCTCCTCCTCGAAGCGTTCGCCAAGCCGGGGCTCGAGCTTCTCCGCCGAAACATACCAGAACCTTGCGTTGGCGGCCGGTTCAACGAAGTCGATATCTGCCGCCCAGGAATAACTGTCGAGAAGCATCTGGCGGAGCGAACCGCAGGTCATGCCGCCCTCGATCGCGTGCCCAGGCGTCTCGTCGGCTTTCATCGTCTCGCCGAGCTCATCGATCAGCGCGCCATGCGGCTCGAGGATCAACGCAACGCAGGCTTCCTGCCCTTCCACGGAGAACCGGTCTTCCGCGAAGCGATAGAGCGCATCCCAAGGCAACGGCTTCGCCAGGAGCTGATCGAGGTTTTCCGCCAGCGTACCGAGATCGTCGGCCAATGCCTGTGTTGCCGCGGCTTGACGGCCATCGTCGCTGTGCCAGCGGGCAACACGTTGGCACAGGTCGGCGAGCGCCGTCGAAAAGCCGCTTCGTTCCACCTCGCCGGCATACGGCTGGGCGCGAACCCTTGCCAGCGCGGTCTCACGCGCCAGGAACCAGCTATGCGTCAGCAGTGGATGGCGAACGAGGAAAGGGGCCATGCCCAAGCCTGTCGCATTGCCCACGCCCAGCGCCCGGCGCAGATCCGGCGCCAGCCTCGCCGCGCCGGCCGGATTGCGGCGATGGGCGATGTGATCGACCATATCAAGCGTGAAGGACCGGATCAGCCAGACCGTGAGCATCTCCGCCTGGAAGGAGCCGGCAAGCTCCGGCCGCGACGCGATCTCGTCGCGGTCGGCAATGCCGAACTTGCCGTTGCCATAGACCGCCGTGGTGCGCAGCAAATAGCCGACGCCGAGCAGTTGCTCCTCGTCCGGCTGTTGCCCTTGCGCCAGCGCCGCAGCCACCTCCTCGAACAGTCGCACGCTCTTGTTGGCACGCGCCAGCACCAGTTCGCGGCTCGTGTAGCGGCCGGCCTCCTGCAGAGGCGCATTCGCCTCCAGCCGGGCGACTTCGGCTTGATCCGGCAACCCGTCGTAAAGAACGTAGCTCGTGTCCCAGGCCTGCGCGATCACCCGGTCGGAGCGGTTTTCATCATCGAGCGGCGTCGAGAACGCGACAAGGCTGTAGACCCTTGCCGGCGTCTCGACCGCATAGACCGCGCGTCCGAAGCCACGGTTGTCCAGTTCGAACCGATCCTTGCGCACACGCCATTGTTCCTTGGTGGCGCGGCGGATTAGCTGGCGCAGGAAACTCAACCGCGTCGGATGTGCCGCGCCAAGCCGCTGCAGGCGCATGACGATCTCGGGCGGGCGCAATGCAATCATGCGGCAGTCCCGGCGAGCTTTTCGAGCGTGGCAAGCGTTTCCGCCGCCACCTCGATGCCTTCGCTTGTATTGCGCTCGCGCGCGGCAAAGCGCCGTGTCCCCGGAAGCCTTGCCTCGCCGGCGAAAGCGCCGACGACGATCTCCAGCGCTCCGGCGAACGCTCCACCCGAGGTGGCATCGGGTGCGACCGCCAGGAAGAATTGACCAGTCCCGGGGGGACCTCCGGCTGTGCCGGAGAACGGACTGGCGACAAGCCCTGGGTTGGCGCCGGTTAGGCATGCGGCGAAAATCTCCACCAGCAGGGCGGAGCCGACGCCCTTGTAGCCGCCGGCCGGCGCCATTGTGCCCTTCAAGGCTTCACTAGCATCGGTGGTGGTCACGCCGCTTGCGTCGAAGGCCCAGCCGGGAGGGATGGGTTCGCCGGCACGGGCCCGCTTGATGACTTCGCTCTTGGCGACGACACTCGCGCTCTGATCGATGACGAAGCGCGCGCCGCCTTGCCCGTCGGGAACCGCCAGCGACCAGGGATTTGTGCCAACGGCCGCCTTGCGGCCGCCCCAGGGCGCGATCGAGGCCGGCGCGTTGGTGAAGCCCAGCCCGACCAGGCCGTCCCGGGCGATCCGTTCCGTGTGATAACCAAGCGCGCCGCAGTTGTAGGAGTTGCGGATGGCAAGCGCCGCGAGACCTTGCGAGCGCGCCGCGTCGATCAATTGCGGCAGGCCGGCGGAAATGGCGGCGTGCGCGAAGCCATTGCTGGCATCGACAGCGACGACAGCAGGAGCCGGCCGTGTCAGGCGAGGCTCAGCCAATCCCATCACCTTGCCGCAGGCCAGATGTTCGCAATAGGTCGGCAGATACATCAGGCCGTGCGACTTCAGGCCGTCGCGTTCGGCCGCCGCGATGCCGGCGGCCAGCGCCCGGGCCTGTTCGTCACTGGCGCCGTGGCGCATCAGGGCCGTGCAGGCCAGCGTCTCGATCCGGGCTTGCGTCAGGCGCATCATCTGGTCACCCGCCATTCACGCCGCCGCATAACCGAATTCTCCCTCGCTCGCCCGCGTCTGCAGGCGAATGCATTCGATGAACCTGAGCGATGCCGGCTGCAGGTTACGGCCTTCCTTGGCGATCCAGCCGACCGTCCGGCTCGATCGTGGATCGGCAAGCGGAACGAAGCGAACGGCGTGGCTGGATTTCCAGCGGCAAAGCCGAGGCAGGATAGTCACGCCGAGCCCGGCCTCGACCATCGCCAGATTGGAGCTCACATTGCTCGCGGTAAGTTTCGAGCTGGCGGCAAGCGCCTCGATCTCGGCAATGCCAAGGGCTGCGGCCGCGCCATTCTCGATGAAGCTCTCGCTTTCCAGTTGCTCCCACGTCAATGGACGTTTCGATTTGGCCAGGGGATGATCGACCGGGCAGACGAAATCGAGCGGCTCCTGGAACAGCGGCTCGAAGCTGAGTTGCGGCCGCTTGGTTGCAAGCACGCACAAGCCGACCTCCACCATGCCGTTTTCGACCGCCTCGACGATGGCGTTGGAATCGCTGTCGCGAACATGGATATCGAAGCGGTTGCCTTCGGCGCGCAGCTGGGCGATCGCCCGTGGCAGCAAGGTCACGGCAACGGAAGGCACGCTTGCGACGTCACAGCGGCCCTCACGGTCGGCCGCGTAGCTGACGATGGCCAGGCACGCGCGATCATAGTGGGCGATGATTGCCCGCGCCTCGTCGAGCACGATGCGCCCCACGGCTGAAAGCGCAGCCTTGCGCTCGCTCTCGAACAGTGGCGCGCCAATGTCGTCCTCGAGCTGTTTGAGGGTCATCGACACGGCGGACGGCGAGCGGCCGATCTTATCGGCCGCGGCGCGCACGCCACCGGTCTCGCAAACCGCGACGAAGCTGCGCATGCCAATCAGGCTGATGGTTTTGGTCACTGTTAAGCTTGCCTGAACATTTGTACAAAAAATTAAGCTTGATTGAAGTTCACAGCATTGGTTAGGTCGTTGTCAACCGAATTGATGCAGGACGAATACGATGCTGACCGGACAGAACTTCGTTGCCGGCGAGTGGCGCGATGGCGCCGACTGGATCGAGGACAGCAATCCGTCGGACCTCACCGATAGTGTCGGGCGTTTTGCCCAAGCTGCATCGTCCGATGTTCACGACGCCGTAGCGGCGGCCCATGATGCTCAGCGAGAATGGGTGGCAGCCGGGCTCGAAGCGAGGGCCGCGGTTCTGGATGCCATCGGCCGTGAATTGATGGCGCGCTCGAAGGAGCTTGGCGAACTGCTGTCCCGTGAGGAAGGCAAGATCCTGGCCGAGGGCGTCGGCGAGGTCTATCGCGCCGGGCAGTTCTTCACCTATTTCGCCGCCGAGGCGCTGCGCAATCTCGGCTCTTCGGCGGACTCTGTCAGGGCCGGCGTGGACGTCCTGACAGAGCGCGAGCCGCTCGGCGTCGTCGCGATCATATCGCCGTGGAATTTTCCCATCGCCACCGCGTCCTGGAAGATCGCGCCGGCACTGGCTTTCGGCAATGCCGCCGTCTGGAAGCCGGCCAGCATCACGCCAGCCAGCGCCTGGGCCCTGACCGAGATCATCAGCCGGCAGGCCATTCCAAAAGGCCTTTTCAACCTCGTCATGGGATCGGGATCGACAATCGGCCGCGAACTCGCGGCCAATGCTGACATCCAGGGTTTGAGCTTCACCGGCTCCGGCGCCGTCGGGTCGGGTATCGCGGCATTGGCTGCGGCGCGGTTCGTGAAACTTCAGCTCGAAATGGGGTCGAAGAACCCATTCGTGGTCATGGACGACGCCGACCTCGACCGCGCCGTCGACCTTGCCGTGAACGGTGCTTTTGGCGGCTCGGGACAGAAATGCACGGCGTCCTCGCGTCTCATCGTCCACCAGCCGGTGCATGATGCCTTTGTCGAGAAGTTCCTTGCAAAAACCAAGGCGCTGAAGGTCGGCCATGCCCTGGAAGCCGGCGTCCAGATGGGGCCGGTCGTCAGCGCTGGACAACTCGGCGCCAACCTCGACTATGTGGCGCTCGGCAAAAGCGAAGGCGCCGAGCTTGCAACAGGTGGCGAAGCGCTGGAGCGGGCGCATCGGGGGCACTACATGGCCCCCACCGTTTTCCTCAACGGGCGCTCGCGCATGCGCATCAACCAGGAGGAAATGTTTGCGCCGATCACCTGCGTCATCACCGCCAATGATCTTGACGAGGCCATCTTCCTCGCCAACGACACGCCTTATGGGCTGACGGCGGGGATCGCCACGCGCTCATTGGCGCGCGCCACGAAGTTCCGCCATGCGTCGCGCTCGGGCTGCGTCATGGTCAACCTTGCGACCGCCGGCACGGACTATCATGTGCCGTTCGGCGGCATTCGTGCCTCCAGCTACGGCCCGCGTGAGCAAGGCCGTGCCGCGGTCGAGTTCTACACGCAGGTCAAGACGTCCTATATCCATGCGGGCGTACCCGAATGACCACCGATCAGCCCCAGGTGCTCATTGACGGGCTTCAATACTGCAACTGGTCGCGCGAGATCTTTCAACAGATGCGCCAGGGCGGCCTGACCGCGGTCCACGCCACTGTCGGTTACCATGAAGGTTTCCGCGAGACGGTACGCCACCTCGTCGATTGGCGCACACGCTTCCGCGACAACGAGGACCTCATCCTTTTGGCGCGCGACAGCGCCGACATCGAGCGCGCCCGCGCCACGAACCGGACGGCGATTTTCCTCGGCCTGCAGAACCCGATGCCGATCGAGGACGACATCGGCCTGATCGAAATGCTCTTCGATCTCGGCATCCGCTTCATGCAGCTCACCTACAACAACCAGTCGCTTTTGGGCTGCGGCTGGATGGAGAAGGAAGACAGCGGCATCACCCGCATGGGGCGCGAGGCGATTGCCGACATGAACCGGCTGGGCATGATCATCGATCTGTCGCACGCGGGCGAGCGAACGGCGCTGGAAGCGATCGCGCTGTCGCAAAAGCCGGTGGTCATCAGCCACGCCAATCCGCGTTGGCTTTGCGACAGCAACCGCAATGTTTCAAGGACCGTCATGCAAGCGCTGCGCGAGAAGCAGGGATTGCTCGGCCTTTCGCTCTACCCGTTGCATCTTCAGCAGGGCTCGGAGACGACGCTTCGGCAATTCGGCGAAATGGCCTCAGCAGCCGCCGAGATCATGGGAGCGGAGCAACTCGGCATTGGCTCGGATCTTTGCCAGGACCAGCCCGACAGCATCGTGCGCTGGATGCGCGAGGGCCGCTGGACCCGCCAGGCGATCAGGGGCGCGAGCTTTCCGGCTCAACCTTCCTGGTTCAGATCGAACCTCGACTTTCCCAAGCTTTCGGAAGGCCTTCTGTCGGCGGGCTTCGGCAAGGTCGAAACCTCGCTCGTGCTTGGCAATGCCTGGCATCGCTTCATCGTCACTAGCCTCCTTAACGTTGCATGACAGGAGACAAATCACCTCCCTGGCCTAGGTGGACCGCCTACCCCTCGCGAGCGCCAGCACGACCTGGGTCGTATCGTGGACAACGTCTGCTCTAAGGAAGTTGCGGAACTTACTCCCTTGACCGAGATAGACGCATCCGGCAGCTTTGGGGCCGGAAGCGGAACGTCTGCTTCCGAGATGATAGAGCCAGAAAGCCGACCTTTGTATTCAGCGTAGTGGGCCAACTGCAGGCACGACGAACGGAGCGACGAGCCTTACTTCACCGTAATGGCCATACCGCTGAGATCGGCATTGACTTGCAGGCCTACCTGCTTGCCTGAGAGTTCGAGTTGGGCGCCTTTTCATTGGTCCTGACGATCACCTGGGCCGCCTTGCCGAGCGCGCAGCCACCGCCCGCCGCACCGTAGAGCCAGTCGCTCCGGCATTCGCGGCGTTGGTTCCTGGCCAATAACCTATTGCTGTTTTGTCGCAAGTTGACGCACCAAGGCCAACGCTTGGCGTTTGCAACCGCTGCTCACCATCCATCCAAGAACTTCCAGCGGATTTTCAAGAACGGCGTTCTTTGGAAACGTTTTAATTTCGATCGACGCCGATGTCTTGTTGGTCTCGACGACAACAGATTTCACCTCGGGAGGAATACGGTCTGGAAGCGAGTAAGTGAGCTTACCGGCGCTCCAGACTATGCCGTTGAACGGCTCACCGTCGCCGATGCGAATCGAGAAAACCGCGCTCTGACCTATGCCCGAGCGCGCCAGAACCATTTCACCATCGCGGATGCAGGCAGGGGCGGATTCTTCGATGGACACTGCCCAAGGGTCGTCGAGGCCGCTCGGCGTGGAATAGTCGGTAGTGGTGCGCGAACCGCCGATGGACTCTGTTCTCTTGCGCTCATTTGCCAAGAGGACGGCTATCAGGTCAAGTTTTGAAGGCCCTTCGTTCGCGTTGGTAGTCCCCTGTAAACTGCCGGACGTCAATGCATCCTCCGTAACCACGAAGGAACTTGGACCCGAAAGCGCGTTCACGCTGCCGTCTTCGCCGAGCAGAGTGACGACCGTACCGGCTGGAACGTTGATGACGTCGCTTGGCATAAAGAGCTTGCCTGGCGGCAGTTCATCCACCACCGGCTGAGTCGACAGGACCACGTACTGGCTGCCGGCTGCCGCGTGTTGCGCCGTCACAAGGACGGTCGTCCCGACGATCAGGGAGGCGATCTGCGAGGTCGAACGCCGGAGGCTCATGTCACGATGACCTTATTTCCCGACAAGGTGAATGTCTGCTCCGAACTCTCCGCTTGCAAGACGGTTATGGTGAAAAGCGATCAGGCCGTCTTGCGGGTAGTTTTTGACCAACAACTTAAATGCCGCTATCGCACGCGTGTCGCCTGCGGCAAGTAGGGCATACGCGTTCAAATACTCCTCGTAGAGTATCGTATTTTCTGGATTACGTGTCATTGCCTCGAAAGTCTCGATGCCTTGGTTCTTGCCCTTAAGGTGTAGAACTCCAGCAGGGCGTAACAGGAAGCGCGTCGTCTGCCTCGCCACTTCGGAGCTGATGCAGTTTTTGGTGCCGATGTACTTGTTCGCTCCCTCAAGCCGGGCTGCGGCATTTACAGTATCTCCAATAGCTGTGTAATTGAAGAACCGATTTCCCCCGAAGTTGCCGACGATTGCCGGCCCGCCATGAATACCTATGCGCGTGGATCCGAGTGAATGGCCCCGTCGTGCCGATTTCTCTCGCAGCCGCTGCGCGTGGTCCTGCACAGCAAGTGCCAGAGACACCGCCCGCTCCGCTTGGTCATTTTGTGCTGCCGGAGCCCCGAAGAAGCCGACCACCGCATCGCCGATGACCTTGTCGATGGTTGCACCATGCTCGATAAATAACTCGCAGAGCCCGTTCAGATATTCGTTCAATACATCTGCGAGCACCTCTGGCGCGAGTTGCTCGCTGAATGACGTAAATCCCTCGACATCAGTGAATACACAGGTGAGCTCACGCTTCTCGCCACCGAGATGGAGAGCGTTAGGTTCCTTGACAATCGCTGCAACAACGGCCGGACTGACATATTTCGAGAACGCGTTCTGAATGAACTGGCGAGCCTTGGCGTCCCGTCTCCAAGCCAGGAAGCCAACGAACGCCGACAGGCCGACCACAAGCAATGCAGGGGCGACCATCGGAACGAGGATTGCGAACCGCGCGAACGCCCACGCCTCGCTGATCCATACCAGCAGCACCGTACAAGCGACCGCGACAGGTTTGAAGACCACCGGGATCGGCCGCCAAACGATCCACAAGCAGAACAGCCCGACAAGAAGCATTGGCGCATAGCCCACTGCAGGCCAAGGGGTCGTTATCCGATTCCCGGACACGAGCCTGGCTAACGAATGGGCGTGGATCGCGACGCCAGGGAGGACACCGATTTTCGCGCCGCTCAACAACGCGAACGGTGTCGGATGACGGTCTATTTGCTGTAGGTCTACACCGATAAGAACATATTTCCCCTCGAACCAGCTGAGCGGTGCCAGCGGAACGGCCTGTGCCGGATAGGTTGGAAAGCTGAAGGGCAGGCTGTTCGCCGTGCGGTAGTAGACCATCTCCTCCGGCCAGTGGCCACCACCAACGCCGGTTGATGCTGCGATCACAGCAGCAAAGCTTGGCATCCAGGCCCCGTCGCCTTCTCGACCGGGAAAGGCTCCACGGACCACGCCGTCGAGATTGTCATGCAACAATGCTGCAAGGCCCCGCTTTGCCGACGGAGCGAACGCGTTTAGATAGTCGGATTGCCTTTGGGTAAGGCCGTCAGTCCGCGAAGCCGAGGCGATCACCACAGGTACACTGGCGGTTTCGATGACAGTTTCGAGGCGGGAATCCTTTTCCGGCTCTGTTGCCTGGTCGAACAGCAGGTCGATGCCGATGGCAAGAGGGCGGGCCGACTCGATCCGAGCCAGGATGTCGGCCAAGAAGGCACGGTCCAGTGGTGAGCGGTATGGAAAATCCGCCAGGGTCTGTTCTGTTATTGAGACCACAACAATGTTGGGTGGAGGATGGGTGAACGGCGAGATAGAGACCATCATCACGTCGCGCAGGATATTCTCCCACGGCGGTGACACGAGAGCAGTCGAGAGGGCCAGCAGAATCAAATAGGCGAGCGATGCGGCGATCCCATTTCGCCCAACGCTGACGATTCGGCTAAGTGTCCACACGCCGAAACAGATCCTTAGTGCCAGTGAAGCGATGCTCGCAGCCAGCATACCCGTTCAGGCGCATCAAGCAAATTGTGGCGGGCCACTCGTCCGCAGCCCCGGGGGCATAGCTCTTTTCGGTTGCATTAGCCTCTGCTACAGTTCCCTTGGGGAGCCGTTTCTGCCATGCGCAGCGCTTTCATTCTTTTGGTTCTATTGCTTGCCACTGTTTCGGGACACGCAGTCGCCGAGAAACGCGTTGCGTTGGTCATTGGCAATTCGGCCTACCAGCATGCCGTCCAACTAGCCAATCCGAAGAACGATTCCTCCGACATAGCTGCCAAACTTGAAAGCCTTGGCTTTCAGGTCGTGAGCGACCAAGACCTCGACTTGGCGGGAATGCGTCGCACGGTCCGCCAGTTCTTGGAGAAGCTCGACGGTGCCGACATGGCACTTTTTTTCTATGCCGGACACGGTCTGCAGGTGAACGGCAGCAACTATATGGTGCCGGTGGATGCACAGTTGTCCAGCTACAACGACCTCGACTTTGAGGCCCTTCCGATCGACCTCGTACTTTCAGCGATGGAGCGCAGCACCAAGGTCAACCTCATCTTCCTAGATGCTTGCCGGGACAATCCGTTCACCGAGAAGCTTTCCCGCTCGATGGGGACGCGCTCCGGTTCCGTGAGTCGGGGTCTGGCCAGGCTTGGCAGCGGAGTCGGCTCGCTCATAGCTTTCGCTACACAACCGGGCAATGTCGCCATGGACGGAGCGGGGCGGAATTCTCCATTCACGACTGCACTGGTCGCGCACCTCGGCACGCCGGGGCACGATATCATGCGCGACCTCATGGATGTGCGCCGCGATGTGCTGGCCGCGACAGATGGCAAGCAAGTGCCCTGGGAGAACTCTTCGCTCACGGGCGAGGTAGTGTTGGAGCCTCTCGCAACGGAACCGAAGGCGGCATCTGCCCCCACTTCACAGTCGACGTTGCCGGACAATGCAGTCGAACTTGCATATTGGGCGACTATCAAGGACTCGACCGACAAGAGCTTCTTCGAGGCGTATTTGCAGCAATTTCCGGGGGGCGCTTTTGCACCCCTTGCGAAGTTGAAGATCGACGCGATCGACAAGCGCATCGAAACGGAACGACAGGTGGCGCACCGGCCGGAGACGGAGCGCGCCAAGGGGACGGAAGTCGCAAGCCTTGAACACCCCGACCCGCTGGCGCAGTCACCGTCAGGCGACATAAATTCTGGCGAACTTACGCTGGCCACTCAAGCGGAACTGGTTCGCCTGGGGTGCCTAGCCGGCCATGCCGACGGCAAGTGGGGCTTAAGCAGCCGCAAAGCACTTCAAGACTATGCCGACCGGCAAGATGTCAAGCTTGCATCGTTGGAACCGACGGCGGGACTTCTGGAAAAACTAAGGGCGGTCGGAGCTCGTATCTGCCCGCTTGCTTGTGAAGTCGGAACGGTGATGCAGGGCGATCATTGTGTGCCTCAGACGAGCAGGCTAAGCGCCTTCAATGGCACATGGAAATTAGTCAGACGAGCCACAACGGATTGCGGCGACTGGCGAGAACTCTCAACATATCTCGTCATAAGTGACGGCAAAGTATCGTCTAGCTCCGGATTTACTGGAAGTGTTTCTAGCAGCGGCGCAGTCAATATAACGCATTCCTTTATTGATAAAGGAAAAAGAGGCGGGAACACCCTCACCGGTGTCATAAAAGGTAACAACGGAACTGGCAAATTCAAAGGGACCGGAGCCGGCAGCGGGTGTTCAGGGAAAATTGTCATGGACAGAATGTAGATGGCATCTCGTGACCGAACGCGCGCGCGCAGTATTCAACCAATACGTTGTCGAAAGTCTCAATAGTCCCGCACTCAGAGGATTTCCCATCCTGAGTCACGTCTTCTACCTCAACTGGCAGCCGGGGAGCAGCATATCCCAAATGCGGAGATGGTCGGTGAGCTTGGGCCGCTTTCTGCTGCGCTGTTGGCCGCGAGGACGTAGCTGGGGCCGCCCTTGCTGACTCGGTTCGACTCAGGGGCCGAATACGATGCCCAAGACAGCGGTCGAATGTACAGTGATATCGAACATGGCAAACTTTGAGGTTCTCCGTCTGCCCGTGCATCAAGCGGGATAACTCTAGTTTTTGCATCAAACGGTGCCGAAAACCCATAACTGGTAGGTCATCTGAAATCAGCGAAAGGATTCGCGCCCCGATGACCCTCCCCCAGTTTGCCTATGCAAATGCTCGCCGTCTCGTATCTCGTCGCCATGGTGGCGTTGTGGGCAGGCCATTAGCGACCGTCACGCGCCTTGGCGTAGGCGTTGCCGGTGCGCTTGGCGTCGGCCTTCGCATAGTCGGGCGTATAGATCAGATCGACGTTCCGACTTTGGCATTCGCCGCACTTCATCCTGGGCAGCAGCGTCGCGCATGGCTGGCGTGTCGGCGCCGAGCGTGTCGCGTAGGCGCACTAGATCAAGCTCCTGCCTATGGTTGCAACTGGCGTTCCGGCAATGCGCGGTGATCTGCATGCCCGCGTCTATCAGCGATTGGAATGTCCAGCTCATAGGGGACACGATACTGGCGACTGGCCCGCACTGAATTTTCTGTTCGCTATTTGTTAGTGAACCTAATTGACTGCCGCTCGCTGGGAACCAAGCCGAAAAGCGCAAGTTTGGCAATTGATTTGAGCCAGGCAGGAAACGGGTGGCGGCTTCCTCGGCCAACGCCCAGACTCGCCCGATACTCCACGGGAGATTGATCGATGTTTGGATTGTTGTCGTTCCATGAGATCGCTGCAAGACGGGGCGACGGTCTGCGTCCAGAGTTCTTCGGCCTGCTTCGTGAGCAGCCTCTTCGGGAAAGGCTGAGGGTCATTACCGGTGGGCTGACGGAACCTAGCCAACTGTCACCTGCTTCCGATATGAGCTGCGAGCCATCGGCTTCTCGGCTTCCTGCGCATCGATAAGCGCAAATCTCCCAAGCGTGCCAGTGACGCCGGCGGCCATTGCTGGGTCATATCTGGACTTCGACTAGCGTCGGTCGCATTCTCCGGTTAGGAGATGGGCTATGGGCCTCCAAGGGCAAAAGGGTTCTCAGCCTAGAAGGCGGCGCAGACGTTCGTTGTTGGAGCAGCGGGCGCTAATCCCGGTCCTGTTATGCGGCGTTGCCGCTGCAAGCTACTTCATCCCGCAAAGCGAACAACACCCCCTTCCGACTGTGCATCGGCTGGGCGGGTCCAGCGCGCCGAATGGCTGCAACATAAAAGGCAATATGAGCGTCGAGACCGGCGGGCGCATCTATCACATGCCAGGTCAGCGCTATTACGACGAGACAGTGGTAAACCCAGCCAAGGGCGAGCGCTGGTTTTGCTCTCAATGGGAAGCGTGGTGGGCAGGCTGGCGAAAATCTAAAGTTTGACCATTCAGCTGCGGCCGGGAAGCTGTGGGCCAAGGGACTTCAGTCTTAGTTGAGCAATTACTAAGATGCCTATAGCTTAGGCAGTGCGGGGGACGATCCCAATCGCCAAAAGCCAAAACCCAACCCGCGATGGCCGGTGCCCACCCAACCCTAAAAACACTACAGCACCGGCCATCCTTTGGGGTCGCAGCCAGTCAGACCTTTGCGCCAATCGATACGAAAAACTTTCAATCTTTTGATTAGAGATCGCTAACATGCTATCTGTTTCGTGAGAGGCGGAACATGGGACAGCCGCACGATATTTTGCATTCGTGTGGATTGCCTTCGCCGGCGATGCCGACGCCCACGACTGGTACACAGGTAAGACCGACCCTGTTCTCCACTATCGATGCTGCGGCAAGCGAGATTGCCACCCGATCGATTCCAGCGATGTCAGATCAACAAGAGAAGGTTACCACGTCAAGCAACCTCATCCATACTTTCGAAATGATCCGCCAACAGGGGAATGGTTTATCCCACGAGAGCGTGTTCAAGCAGCTCCGCACGAGCAATATCATATCTGCGAGACTTTGGTGCCAACGCGCCGCGAAGGTGGATTCAGAATGAAATGGACGTGCTTCTTCGCGCCTAGGGGAACAAGTTCGATCCAGCCACTTCGTTAGATGGTGTCTCTGCCGGCCATATCTGCTTGTCACCCAGCATCAAGCGGTAACTTCCATCCAGACGATCGGTGACGGTCTCCGCCTCTACCCAGTACGCCTCCGGCGAAGGCCGCCTTGCGCGAGCATGGCACGGTAGCGAGGCTGCGCTCTTAAGGTCGTCCTTACGAGCGAAGTTAGCAGCACAGCATGAGCCATGTGACGTTATTGACCGGACCGGAGCGTCGTCGTCGTTGGCGTGAAGAGGATCAGTTCCGGATACTGGCCGCGGCATTCGCGCCCGGGGCCACGGTGGCAGCGGTAGCGCGTCAGTACGATGTCGCGACCAGCCTGATCTATAAGTGGCGCCGAACGCTGAGAGCCCGCGAGACAGGCTTTGCGGAAGTTGTCGTGGTTCCCGATGAGCCTGTCGCCGCTTCGGTGCCGGCGGCGGCCCCAGCGGTGATCGAGCTGGAGATCGCCGGCAAGGTGCGGCTGCGGATTCCGCTGACCACACCGCCGACACTCGCGGCGGCGATGGTGAAGGCGCTGGGCGTTTCATGATCCCGGTTCCGAGCCAGGTGCGGATCTGGTTGGCGGTCGGCCGGACCGATATGCGTCGCGGAATGCAAGGCCTCGCTCTGCAGGTCCAGGAGACGTTGGGCCGGGATCCGCATGCCGGGGATCTTTATGTCTTCCGAGGCCGCAGCGGCAATCTGATCAAGATTATCTGGCATGATGGGCTCGGCATGTCGCTGTATGCAAAACGGCTCGAAAAGGGCCGGTTCCTATGGCCGTCGCCGGCGGACGGCACGGTTTCCATATCACCGGCGCAGCTCGCCTACATGCTCGACGGGATCGATTGGCGCAACCCGCGCCACACGTTCCGCCCCCAGCGCGCGGGCTGAGTTTTTCTTTGAGTTTGCGCCATTTTCCGCGAGTCAGCGGACGCGTTTTATGATTCACTCCAGGACATGGTTGCCACCGCCCTGGATGCTGTTCCGGACGATATCGGTGCGCTGAGAGCAGCGCTGACCGCGGCGCTGGCCAGAGCCGAAGACGAGACCGCGCGCGCTACGCTGATCGAGGCCGAACTGGCGGTCGCCAGGGCCAAGGCATCGGATGATGCGGCGCTGATCGCACATCAGGGTCTGACGATCCGCAAGTTGCAGCGGGCGCTGCATGGTCAGAGTTCTGAACGCTCAGCCCGCCTGCACGACCAGATGGAGCTCACCTTCGAGGAACTCGAGAGCACGGCGACGGAAGACGAGATCGCCGCCGAACAGGCGGCGGCCCGGACCACTGAGGTGGCACCTTATGTGCGCAAACGACCGGCGCGCCAGCCATTTCCAGAGCATCTGCCGCGCGAACGCGTGGTTGAGCCGGCGCCGACCGCTTGCCACTGCTGCGGCGGTCATCGGCTGCGCAGGCTGGGTGAGGATATCACCGAGACGCTGGAGGTGGTGCCGCGGCAATGGAAGGTGATCCAACACGTGCGGGAGAAGTTCACCTGCCGCGACTGTGAGGCGATCAGCCAGGCACCGGCGCCGTTCCACGCCACCCCGCGCGGCTGGGCTGGCCCCGGCCTGCTGGCGATGATCCTGTTCGAGAAGTTCGGCCAGCATCAGCCGCTCAACCGCCAGGCTGAACGCTATGCCCGCGAAGGCGTGCCGCTCAGCCTGTCGACGCTCGCCGACCAGGTCGGCGCCGGCGCCGCGGTGCTGATGCCGCTGTTCAAGCGGCTCGAAGCCCATGTGCTGGCCGCTTCACGTCTGCACGGCGACGACACGACGGTGCCGGTCCTGGCCAAGGGCAAGACCGATACCGGCCGATTATGGACCTATGTGCGCGATGACCGGCCGTTCGGCGGCGCCGATCCGCCGGCGGTGGTGTTCTACTATTCCCGCGATCGCCGAGGCGAACATCCCGAGGCGCATCTCGCCGGCTGGAGCGGCATTCTGCAGGCCGACGCCTATGGCGGTTATGGTGATCTCTATGCGACGGGCCGTCAGCCGGCGCCTATTCTGGAAGCCAGCTGCTGGGCCCACAGCCGGCGCAAAGTGTTCGAGCTGGCCGATATCGAAGCGGCGGCGCGCAAGAAGGCGCACGGCGAGAAGCCCAACCTGGTCTATCCGCTAGCGGTTGAAGCCGTGAAGCGCATCGATGCCCTGTTCGATATCGAGCGCGCGATCAACGGCCTGTCGCCAGGCCAACGCCACGCCGTGCGCAAAGAGCGGAGCGCGCCGCTGGTCACCGAGCTCGAGCGCTGGATGATCGAGACGCGCGACAAGCTCTCGCGCGGACACGATCTGACCAAGGCCTTCAACTACATGCTGCGTCGCTGGTCGTCCTTCACCCGGTTCCTCGACGATGGGCGGATTTGCCTATCCAACAATGCAGCCGAGCGAGCCCTGCGCGGCATCGCTCTCGGCAGAAAGTCCTGGCTGTTCTGCGGTTCCGATCGCGGCGGACAGCGCGCTGCCGTTCTCTACAGCCTGATCGTCAGCGCCAAGTTGAATGACGTCGACCCTCAGGCCTGGCTCGCCGATATCCTGGCGCGCATCGCAGCCCACCCAGCCCAGCGGATCGATGATTTGCTGCCATGGAATTGGAGATCTGCAAAATTGCGGACCCAACCAGCGGCGGCCTGATCATGCAGCGCAATAAGGTGCATCACGTCTACACCGTCGAACGTGTCGCCAGGGACCTCGGAGTCAGCGAAGCGCTCATCCAGGACCTGACCCTCGGTCTCGAGCCCGAGGACGGCGTCATCTGGGTGTACGGCGCCAACGATGACGACGGGATCTTGGCCTTCACCGATGAAGGCATCGAGGAAGTCAAACTCCTCCTCGAAGAATATCATCGCGTCTCCCCATCGAAAGCTTGACCCAGCACCACGGTGCTCAGGTGCTCAAGCCGCCGGATACGCACGTCTGCGGTCTTCACCGGACGGGTACTCTACCCACGAAAAGAATATCGCGATGGTTACGGTTTTTCCGTCTTGCAGGCGTTCGAGGCGGTAAGCTTCAAATGGATTCTCTTGGTCAGCCAAGGATAAACGCTCCCCTAAATTTAGGAGAATCTTATATAATGATTAACTAAAGTACGGAACGTCCAATGGACATTGGCGGAACCAAAGCGGTTACGTCAGACCTTTGCGTATTGCACGCAAGACTTTGGTCGGTCCAGGGCGGAAGGTGATCAGTACCACATAGGGCCGCAGTTGATCTGGTCAATGCCGGTCGGCTTGAGCAGTGTGAAACGGCAGAACGTTGTTGACCTGGCGCCGCGTCGAGCGGCTCTCCATCTCCCGGTGGACGAGTAGGAGCATCACCATCTCCGCTGTTCCGGCAGGGGCTTTCGACGGCAAGCTCGTAAAAAGAGCGTTAAGTGTCAGATCATCCATTCTGATAATATGGCTTTTGATTGCGTCGATGTGGTCGCCAAGGACATAAAGCAGTTCGGCTGCCTTCTGCATGGTTCCTCCGCACATTTCGACAGCGCCAAATCAGGCGCCGATGAACGGAATCAAAAAGATTCGCGACCTTGTTTCAATTAGACGAAAGGCTGGCTGGGCAGAAAGTAGGGCTCTCTCATCGGAATCTACCGGCGCAGAGAGCCGCGGATTTCTCGTAGTGACTTACCAAGGCTGAAACGGCGCGATCGGCGTCCCCGTCAAGAGCGGCCTCAGCAATAAGGCTGTGTTCCTCCAGGCAGTCGCGAGGTGATACCTCGTCTGACTTTGCCAATATCCTGTAACGGTACAGTTGGTCTGCGAGTTGATCGCTGAAGCGTATGAGCCAGTTGGAGCCACATCCTGCAATTAGTGCGCGGTGGAAAGCTCTGTGATGCTTCTCCCATTCAGGGTCACGTGATGATGGCTTTTCGATTATCTGGCACGATGCGCGGGTCAGCCTATGCAGTGCCAGAACGACCTGCTCCTCCCACTGCACATTCCGCTTGGCAATCGACTGCCGCAGGCCCATCTCCTCGACCCAGCAACGCGTGCGTGTTAGTTCGTCAAGCTCGTTAGCACTTACAGGTTTTACAGAAAAGCCGCGCTGGTCTCGATGATCCAGCAACCCCTCGGTGGCAAGTCGGGTAAGAGCCTCTCTAACGGGCGAGGCTCCAGCCTCATAGTACTCAACCACCCATTCCACGCGCACCTTCGAACCGCTCTTCAGAACTCCATTCAATATATCGTCGCGAAGTTTTACGTAAACGGTGCTTGCAATGGTCTGCGAAGCTGAAAAATCGCTGCCACCTTCTTTTCCGTCTGCTATTCGCATGAATGATTTTCCAACAAGAAAACCGACCTTCATCTAAGTATTATGACGGGAAAATAAGGATATGTACTTTTTCTTCTATTGTCAATATACTTAGTTTTACTGGCGTAGCGGCAAGAAAATGGCCAGCGCTCGGGTCAGCTTTGCGGAAAGGGAACCCGGCACCGGCCATTGCGGGATAGCTCTTTGGGATCATCCCCGCGTTCTAAAGGTACCTTTATATTAGCTTTCTCTCAACTAAGACTTACGTCCTGTCTTGGACGCTATCGCGCAGCTTGAACCCGCGCTTGCAGACTATGCTGAGGGTCAGAGGCAACTTCTGAAGCTTGATCATCTCGTTCCCCTCGCCACACCCAGAGCCTTTCACGTTTTGACGGAAGCGTATCCGGCGTTTTCGAAGTAGTTCTTGGATTCGGCTGCCTCGATGGTTTCGACGAGGTGACCGATGTGACGCTAAGTGTCCTCGACGGTTCGCTTCTGAGCTTGTCGCATCCAGTGTTTGATCTTCGCAAAGGCGTGCTCGATCGGATTGAGGTCCGGAGAGTAGGGTGGCAGGTACCAAAGCCTGGCGCCGGCAGCCTTGATCATCTGCCTGATGGCTGCCGACTTATGACTTCCCAGAATATCCATGACGACAACGTCGCCGGGCTTTGACCTGGCTACCGGAGCCTTTTCCTTGGCGCTGTCGATGCTGACTAGTGTTGGGTTCTGATCCAAAATCGACGACCAGAAATCAACTTTCAAGAGACGACTAGGTTTGCCAGGTCCAAAATCGTCCGTCGAATTATCTCTTCCACCTTCGATCGTTCCTCGCCGGTGATCGGGTAACGTGGCCTTCGGACATGCTCTGGAGCGCCATAGGCCAAGTGTTCGGCAAGCTTGATGTACTGAACCAGCTTGACGTCGGTGTCGAGATGGAAGGCCGGCGTCATCAACCTATACAGCGGCAATGCGGCCTTGAAGTTTCCAGCCCTGGCTTCGTTGAACAGCGCGACGCACTCCGCCGGCCATGCATTGGTCATGCCGGACACCCAGCCGACGACGCCCAGCGCTAGGCTTTCAAGGATAAGATCATCAACGCCGCAGAAGATGTCGAAGCGGTCGCCAAAGGCATTGAACAGGTCGGTCACACGCCGGATGTCGCCGGTCTCCTCCTTGATGGCGACGATGCCGGGCACGTCGACCAGTTCCTTCAGGGTTTCGACATCGACATCCACCTTGTAGGCGATCGGGTTGTTGTAAATCATCACTGGCAGGTCGCTCGCCTCCGCAACGGCCTTGTACCAGGCCACCGTTTCACGGCGGTCCGTACGGTAGGCAAGACTTGGAAAGACCATAAGGCCTTGCGCGCCAAGCTTCTGATAGTTGCGTGCTGCGGCGATGGCATTGTCGGTCGACAGTTCGGCCAGACCTGACAGAAGCGGCACCCTGCCCGCGACAACCTCGCTGGCCGCCGTGACGACGTCGTCGCGCTCTTGCTGGGTCAACGCGGCGTTTTCACCTAGCATCGGCAGGACGATGACGCCCGAGACGCCGTTCTTTATAAGGCGATCAATGCTTACCTGCGTGGCCGGCAGATCGATTGATCCCGATGCCTGCATCTTTGTGGTGGCTGCGGGGAAAACGCCGGTCCAGGACATGTCATGATCTCCTCTTGTTCGCGGACACCTTATCCGCATCGTTGAAATCGAATCGTTAGCTCATCGGTCGCCGTAATCGGCGGCCACGCTTGCGGCAGTGACTTTTTCGTTGCGCAGGTCCGCGGCGATCGCTTGGGGATCTCGCCGTGATGGATCGCCCCAGCCGCCGCCGCCGGCCTGTTCGTGGCGGATCACCGTGTCCTTGACGATCTCCAGTGTCACCTTCGCCGGTAGTACGTGCCAATCGTCGCCTTGCCTGATCAGGTTCCTCGAACTTGCAGCCGGCTGGCCACCGAACAGGCCATAGGGCGGATGCTCATGCCGATCGGCACGCAATTGTAGGATCGCGGTGTCAGCCAGCAGTCGGTATTGCCTGTTCAGTCCAAGTCCGCCGCGGTACTGGCCGGCGCCGCCGGAATCCACGCGCAGGGAATATTCCTCCATCACCAGGGGATAGCGCGCTTCGATGGTCTCTATGGGCAGGTTGGACATGTTCTGGCTTGGGTTGGTTATGCCCTCGATGCCGTCCTTGTCGGACCGGCCGCCCCAGGCGCCATTGATCATGTCGACGAAGACGAACGGTTTGTTCCATGGCCCGCTATAACCACCGATGGCGACCACCGTGTTGCCGCCCTCGCCCGCTGCCATCAACCGCTTCGGTGCGATTTGCGCCAGCGCTCCCATGACCGTGTCGACGACGCGGTAGCCGGTCAGGGCCCGCGCCGCGACTGGGGCCGGCATCTTCGGATTGAGGATCGAACCCTCCGGCGCCGTCACCGTGATGCAGCGATAGACGCCGGCATTGTTGGGCACTTCATGGTCGAGCGCACAGCGTATGCTGAGATAGGTCGAGGATTTGACGAAGGAGAGCGTCGCATTGATCGCGCCTTTCACCTGCGGCGAGGAGCCGGTAAAATCGACGAAGAGATGGTCGCCCTTCACGCTGATCCGGCACACGATCGGGATCGCCGCCGGCGAAAAGCCGTCGCCATCGATGTAGTCGGTGAACGTATAATCACCGTCCGGCCAGCCGGAGATCGCTTTGCGGGTCAGTTCTTCACCATAGTCAAGCAGGCGGTCGAAATAGGCTTCCAGCTCGTCGCCATGGCGCTCCAAAAGCCGCTGCATCTCGCGCTCGCCGATGTTGCAAGTGGCGTATTGCGCGTCGAGGTCGCCGAGCACGAGCTCCGGCAGCCGGACGTTCTTCTCGATGATCTTCAGCAGCGTTTTGTTGGCGATACCGCGATCATAGAGTTTCATCGGCGCGATGCGGAGGCCTTCCTGGAAGATCTCGGTCGAGTCCGAAGCATTCGACCCTGGCACGCGCCCGCCGACGTCGCAGTGGTGGGCGATGACCACGGAAAAGCCGAGCAGTCGTTCATCGGAAAAGATGGGTTTGAACATGAAGATGTCGGGCAGATGCATGCCGCCGTCATAAGGGTCGTTGAGCACGATAACGTCACCGGGGAACAGGTCGTCCCGGAACCGTTCGATGACAACCTCCATCGCGTCGGGCACGGCACCGAGATGCAGCGCTACCGTCTTGGCCTGGCTGAGGATGCGTCCCTTGGCATCGCAGATCGTTACGGAATAATCGAGCACATCGCGCACGATCGGCGAACGCGCCGTGCGCATCACGGCATAGGCCATGTCGTCGACGATGGTGTCGAGCCCCGACTTGATGACGGCGAAGGTGATGGGATCGGTGACGCTCACGAGGCGCCCTCCAGCGTCGCGATGAGACTGCCGGTCGCGTCAGGCTCGACCCGCGCGCCCGGTGGAATGACAATGGTGGTGTCAGCGCCCTCGATGATCGCCGGGCCGACAAGCGTGGCCGCCACTGATTCACGCCTGATAATCGGGGTATCCGTTGTGACAGTGCGCTCGAAATACACCAACCGCTTCTCTTCGCCCGCCGTTGATTGCGTCCTCGGAATTTTCAAGACCGTGAAGTCGAGATGGTCGGAGACACGAGCCTCGGCGCGCAACCTCAACGCCACGGCTTCGATCGCATCAGTTGGCTCATAGCCGTAGGTATCGCGGTACACCGCGATGAAGGCCGTTCGCAACGAAGCGGCGTCGAAAGCGCCGGAAAACGGGATGGAAAGGGATGCGTCCTGCCCGTCGAGCCGCAGATCGACCTGCTCGGAGATGCTCACTGTCGCGGCAGCATATCCTTGCGCGGCCAGCGCCGCTGTAGCGGCAAGGCGCATCTCATGCCTGAGCGCGTCGACCCGCCACTGGTCAAGGCGATCAAGCCTTGCCTGCGCAGACCGCAACTCATGATGTTCAACGCTGCCGGCCAGCATGCCCATGGCTGTGAAAACGCCCGGTGCCGGTGGAAAGACCACGCGCGCAATGCCGAGTGTCCTTGCCAGGTCGCAGGCGTGCACCGGCCCCGAGCCGCCGAAGGCGAGCAACGTCAGCTCGCGCGGGTCGAGGCCGCGCTCGACAGTGACCGCGCGGATGGCGCGCACCATGTTGGCGTTGGCGATCTCGCGGACACCAAAGGCAGCAGCCTCTATGGAAAGGCCGAGCGGACGACCGAGGGTCTCGCCGATCACCGCGCGCGCAGCTTCGACATCGAGTTTCAATGATCCGCCGGCCAGTTGGGGCGGCAAGTAGCCGAGCACGACATTGGCGTCGGTCACCGTTGGCCGTGAACCGCCATGCGAGTAACAAACGGGACCCGGTGCTGCGCCTGCCGAAAGCGGCCCAACTGTCAGCAGGCCAGCGGCGTCGATCGCAGCGATCGAGCCGGCGCCGTTGCCGACTTCCGCCACATCCACAGTCGGCACCCGCATCATGTATCCGCCCGCCTTGATGAAGCGCGACGGCACCGACATGCCGGCACGAAATTCATACTCATGCGTGCGGCTGAGCACGCCGCGATGGACAAGGGCGGCCGACGCCGTCGTTCCGCCCATGTCGAAGGCAACCAGGTTCGGTTCTCCGAGGACGGCGGCAAGACGTTCGGCGCCCACGGCACCGGAGGAGCGTCCAGACGATATGAAGAACACTGGCCTGCGCTGAGCGGTCGCCGAGGCCGAGAGCCCACCATTGGAATTGCCTATCAGCAACGGAGCCTTCACGCCGGCGGCGCGCAGTCTGCTTTCCAGGCGCGCGAGATAGAAGCGCAGCGCCGGCAGCACATAGGCGTTGACGACAGCCGTCGAGGTCCGCTCATATTCACCGGCTTCCGGCAGGACATCGACGGACACTGTGACCGCGATCTCGGGAAAAGCCCGCGAAAACATGCGCGCTGCCGCGCGTTCGTTGTCGGGGTTCGTGTAGGAATTGAGAAAACAGATAGCGACAGACTCGATGCCTTCGTCACGAAAAAACGCACCCGCCGCCAGGATGCCGTTGGTGTCCACTCGTATGCTTATTGAGCCGTCGGCATGGGTGCGTTCCGCCACCTCAAGCCGGTAACGCCTGGCAACCAGCGGCTCCGGCTTGTCCCAGGTCAGGTCGAACATGCCTGGCGTGCGCAGCCGGCCGATCTCGAGCACGTCGCGGAACCCCTTGGTTGTGATCAGCCCAGTGCGCGCGCCAAGCTTCTGCAGCAGCGTGTTCGAACCGACCGTGGTGCCGTGCAATACTTCGGTGAGTGCGGACGTTGGCATGCCGGCGGTGTCAAGAAGTTCGGCCATGCCCGAGATCACAGCATCCTCGGGCGCCAAAGGCGTCGAGCTGACCTTTGCAGAAAAGGTCAAGCCATTGTTTGCAAGCAGCACGAGATCGGTGAAGGTGCCGCCGATGTCGACGCTGAGGCGTCCGGTCAGGGGCATCGGTCGGCTATTTGTCGGATGCAAGCTTGCCGCCGACGGCCCAGTCGTGTTTTTCGAAATCCTCGAACAGAATATCGACGACGTCGGGCGAGCATTTCAGGATGCGGGCGGCTTCGCGCGTGACCACGTCGACGAACTCGCGCTTCTGGTCGATGCTGCGTCCCTTGAGCAGCCTGACATTGATTGTCGGCATGATTCTTCCTTTTGAATTAAAGCCACGCGTTGACGTGCCAAGGCGCAAACTCGTCATCGCCATAGCCCAGCACTTCGCTCTTGGTTGCGTTGCCTGATGCGGAGGCGATCATTTGGCGAAAAATAACCTCGCCCATCTCGTCGATCGAATTGTCGCCATCGAGGATTGTCCCGCAATTGATGTCCATGTCCTCTTCCATGCGCGCGAACATTTCCGAGTTGGTGGCAAGCTTGATCGAGGGCGCGGGCCTGCAGCCGAAGCACGAGCCGCGCCCGGTGGTGAAGGCGATAAGATTGGCGCCGCCAGCTACCTGGCCCGTCGCCGACATCGGATCGAAGCCGGGCGAGTCCATGAACACCAGCCCCCGCTTGTCGATCGGCCGGGCGTAGCCGTAGACCTCGACGAGGTTGGTGGTGCCACCCTTGGCAACCGCCCCCAACGATTTCTCGAGAATGGTCGTCAAGCCGCCCGCCTTGTTGCCGGGGGACGGATTGTTGTCGAAGCCCTGTGGTTCCTTGCTCGTGTAGTCGTCCCACCATTCGAGCAGGCCAATCAGTCTTTCACCGACCTCGTTGCTGACGGCGCGTTCAAGCAGCAGGTTCTCAGCACCGTAGATCTCCGGTGTCTCTGCCAGGATCGCGGTGCCGCCGCAGGCGACGAGACGATCGACAGCCGCACCCAGCGCCGGATTGGCGGAGATGCCTGAAAAACTGTCCGACCCGCCGCATTGAAGCCCGACCATAATCTCGCTCGCCGGGATCCTCTGGCGTCGCCGCATCGACGCCTTCTCCAGCATGGCCTCGACCATCTCGATCCCGCGTGAAATGCTTGAACGCGTGCCGCCGGTTTCCTGCATCACAAGCTTGGCGAGGCTGTCGCCCAGTACAAGCTTTTCTTCCTCGACCAGCTGGTCTATCTGGTTGTCCTCGCAGCCGAGGCCAACCAGAAGCACTCCGGCGAAATTCGGATGCCGCGCATATCCGGCGAGAGTCCGCCGCAACATCGCCATCGACATCGAACCGTCGGCAACGCTGCAGCCGGACTTGTGGGTCAGAGCCACGACGCCGTCTACACCGGGATAAGTCATGAGCCGGGCTGGATCGCGGAAATGATCGGCGATCATCCTTGCCACCAGCGCCGAGCAGTTCACCGAGGTCAGTACGCCGACATAGTTGCGCGTACCTGCCTTGCCGTCGGCGCGCAGATAGCCGTCGAAAGTCGGGATGGCTTGTGGCGATCGCAGCGGTGCGTTCGAGAGCCGCGTGCCGATGGCATGGCCGGCCATCGACGCCTCGAAGCCCATATTGTGCAGGTGGACATGGGCACCGGCCACGATTGGGCCAATTGCCAGACCAATGGGCTGGCCAAGGCGATGGATCACATCGCCTTGGGCCAAGGGCTGAAGGGAAACCTTGTGGCCGAACGGGATTGCGCCGGCTGCCCGTACGCCGAATGGCGGCAACACCTCGCCGGCCTGGATGTCGCGCAGTGCAACCGCAACCTCGTCGCCGGGCATGAGCTGCAGCACCGGTGCTTTTCCATCGACCATCCATAGACTCCCGTTGAAGCAATCAAACACAGTTTTGCTTGATTGTCAGCAATCAGCAGATCTAATTTTGAGCGCGCTTCAGCCGCCATGGCCACGCAACATCGAGAGGGTCTGACCCGTCGTTAATTGTCAGCAATGCAGGTTGCGTGGCAGGGGGTGCCGGAATATGTAGAGGCATCCGTGGCCATGAGTCGGTTGATGACAAAGCTTACAAGTCTCAAGTCGGAAAAGCGGCTGCTCGACCGCCGCGCGGCCGACCTGATCCGTTCTCATATCTTGGAAGGCGTGTTGCCAGCCGGCGAGCGCCTGCTGGAAACGCAGCTTTCCGAAGAGCTTGAGGTCAGCCGCGGCACCGTGCGTTCGGCACTCGCCCAACTGGCTAACGAGGGGCTTGTCCAGCAGGTTGCATTCACCCGCTGGGAAGTGTCCGGCACGTCGACGGTCGATGCCTGGGAGATCTACACGTTACGCGGTGCGCTGGAAGGATTGGGCGCCCGACTTGCGGCGGCTAACATCAGTGAGACGGATGGCGCACGCTTGCGCGGTATCGCTGATGATCTGCTGCACGCCATCCGCGAAGGCCGTTTCCAGGATGCGACGGGCATAGACTTCGACCTGCATACGGCAATCATCGATCTCGCCAGGCACGAACGGCTGGCCGAGCAGCATCGCTTCATCGTCCAGCAGGTCCGCTTCCACATGGTGCAGTCGGGGTTCCTGCCCAATGATTACGAGGAACTGATCGCCGAGCACAAGGCCTTGATCGAGGCGGTCATCGCCGGGGATGCCGACCGCGCCGAAAAGCTCGCGCGCAATCACAACGATGCCGAGGTCAAGCTTCTGGCAAAGTTGCTGAAACAGGGCGGCACTGCCAAGCCGTTTCGCGAAAAGGCCTCCTGAGGTCTCGTTCCGCCGCGCAGCCGGGCTAGGCAGCCGGATCGGCTAACGCGCCGCCAATGCCAAGCGCAGATTGTCGCTGAGGATAATCGTTTCCCCGTCGAAGCCGCTCAAGGCAGAGCGGACAAGCTTGAGGTCGATCTCGGCACTGTGCTGGCGGGAATAACCGTCAAGCGCTGTCGTATCGCCCGGATAGCGTCCTTCGGGATGTTGATATAGGTCCATTCCCGCAATGACGATGCGTTCGGGTTCAAGCGCGGCGGCAATTGCAATCATCAGCGCTCCGTTGGTCGCAATCATCGGTCCGGCGAGATCGGCCACGGGTGGATCGATTTCATCGATAAAGACGTACCCGGCCGATGGCGGCCGCATCGCCCTGAGATGGCGAAGCAGGATGGGGCGCCCCACGACCGCTGTCGGGAACGCTATCAACGGACGCCGCCCGGCACCTGGGAGATCGGGATCGGCCGTAAAGACCATGTCGGGGGCGGTCAGCCAATTTCGTCCACGCCAGTTCCAGTTCACCCGAAACAGCGCGGCATCGCTGAAATCCGCCAGCCTCGGATCCTCCGATGACGGCCCATTGCCCAGGCACACGATCGTGCGCGGTTTGCCAAGCTTCTCGGCGAGCTCGTGCAGTGAGGCGATAGCTGGGCCGCCGAACAGGCCGATCAGGAATGAACCGCGCGACGGCTTCCTCTCCGGTACGGCCAGAGGCGGCAGCAGTGCCGCAAGCATCGTGGGCGTGATGGCCTTGCTGCTGTCGACAAAGCCTGCGGGTGAAAGGCCCGAAAGGGCCGAAGGACCGATAACCAACACCACGCCCAGCCGTCGCAGCCAGCGTTGCCAGGCGACGGAATGCGGAAGGGGCAGGATAAGTTCGTGGGGATAATACTTGCGCATTGCACCGGTCTCGGCGGCGGCCAGCACAAGGCGGTAGTGCGGGTGCTGCCTCAGCGCGGCATCAATGGCCGGGTAGAGCCGGTCAATGTCGCCATGCGTACCGGCCAGCACCACCGTTGGGGAGCCTAGCGGCAGCAGCAGCCCGAACCGCTGCAATTCCTCGGCAAAACCCATCGTTCCGTCCGCGCCATTTCGGCAACATCTACGGTCCTGCCGGCGAAGGCGCAATGCCATGCCGGCAGGACCGCCCCAACGGAAGGGCTCAAGCGTAGTTGACGTAGATAGTCTTCTTCTGGAAATAGGCATCAAGGCCGTATTTGCCGTCCTCACCACCAATGCCGCTGTCGCGGATGCCGGCATGATGGGCATGCACCGCGTCGCCGCCCGGGCGATTGACGTAGATCTCGCCGAACTTCAGCTCACGCACCAGCCGCATGACCCGGCGCATATCCTTGGTGAACACATAGGCCGACAGGCCATAGTTCGATTCATTGGCGAGCCGCAGGCCCTCATCGAAATCGCCAACCCTCATCACCGGCACGACGGGGCCGAAGACCTCGTCCTGCATGATGCGCATCTGGTTGTCGGTGACCGTCATCACCGTCGGCTCATACCAGTGTCCGCGCATGAACTCGCCCTCGGTCAGCCGGCGTCCGCCCGTCAGCACCTCGGCGCCGGCGGCGCGTGCCGTGTCGACCATGCGTTCGACCTTGTCGAGCTCCAGCCCGCTGAATTTTGGCCCGACATCGACCAGGGTGGTTGGGTCGCCGACCTTGAGGGCTTTCACCGCGCGGGTGAATTTTTCCAGGAATTCGTCGGCGACGCGCCGGTGCACATACATGCGTTCGTTGCAGATGCAGATCTGGCCGCAATTCTCGAAACGTGACAGCACGGCCGCGCGCACCGCCGCACCGATATCGGCATCCTCGGCAACGATAAACGGTGCCTTGCCGCCGAGTTCGAGCCGCAGCAGCTTCAGGTCGTCGGCGGCGGCGCGAAAGATCTCCTTACCGGCGCGCACGCTGCCCGTCAGCGTGATGAGGCGCGCGATGGGATGGCGCACCAGCGCGGCGCCGATACCCTCGCCGGTGCCACTGACGACATTGATGACGCCGGGTGGGAACTCGAGCTGCGAGGACAGCTGCGCGATCTCCAGGGCCGAGATCGGCGTGCCTTCATGCGACTTGACGACAATGGTGTTGCCGGCCAGCAGCGCCGGCCCCATCTTGCGGCACATCAGTGCCGCCGGATAGTTCCAGGCGGTCAGGGCGATCACCACCCCATGGGCGACGCGCTGGATCCAGATCTGCTCGTCGGGCATGTCGGAAGGGATGATGTCGCCCGTGATGCGGCGCGCTTCCTCCGCCGCATAGGTAAGATAAAGTGCTGCCCCTTCGATCTCGCCGCGCGCCTCTTGGATCGGCTTGCCCTGTTCGGCAACGACGATGCGGGCTAGACGCTCCCGGTTCTCCAGGATCAGCCGCGCCAGGTCCTTCAGCAATTGCCCGCGTGCAGCCGGCGGCAAGGCTTCCCACCCCGGCTGGGCGGCACGAGCGGCGACCAGCGCGCGATCGGCATCGTCCTCGCCCCCGTTCGGAACGGAGGCGATGATCGCCTGCGTTGCCGGGTTCTCGACATCGATCCATTCCTTGACGGTGGAATCGACCCACTCGCCATTGATGTAGTGGCGATAACGGTCCGTCCCCTTCACGAGCTCTTTCATGGCCGGCATGGCGGAAATCCTGTTTTGAATGTCATCAATGAAAAGTCCCCTGTGGGACATATCCGGCAGCACTTGGCAGCCAGAGCGTGATCTGTGGCATGAAAACCAAAACAAAGAGCGCAACGATCAGAACGAAGAGCAGAACCCACACTTCGCCCAGAATCGTGGCGACCTTGATGCCGGTAATCCCCGAAATAAGAAACACGAGCTGTCCCATCGGTGGTGTGATCAAGCCAATCATCATGTTTACGGTCGACACGACGCCGAAATAGACCGGATCGATGCCAAGTTCGCGCACCGTGGGCATCAGGATGGGGATGACGATCAGCAGCATCAGCAGCGTGTCGAGCAATGCCCCCAGAACCAGAAACAGCACCGTCACCAGCAGCATGAACATCGGTGCGCTGAGATCCATTGACGCGATCCAGGCGCCCAGCTGATCGGGTATCTGCTCGGCGGCAACGACATAGTTCATCAAGACCGCGCCGGCGATGGTGATTGCAACAATCGCAGTCGATCGCGAGGATTCCACCAGGACGTTGAACAGCACCTTCGGCGACAGCGTACGGTACCAGAACAGCGCCAGCAGCAGCGCACAAAACGCGGCCACAGCCGCCGCTTCCGTGGGGGTCACGGCGCCGGAATAGATGCCGCCGAGCAGGATCATCGGCAACAGCAGGGTCGGCGCGGCATCGCGGGTCACCGCGACAGCTTCCTGCAGGCTGGGTTTCGGCTGGGTGGGAAAATTCTGCAGACGCGCCTGTACGGCCACCACGCCCATCATCACCACGGCCAGAAAGATGCCCGGTCCAACGCCGCCCATGAAAAGGTAGCCGATCGATGTATTGGATATGACACCGTAGAGAACCATAGGTATGGATGGCGGGATGATCGGTCCGAGGATCGATGATGCCGCCGTCAGCGCTGCGGCAAAGCCGGGCCGATAGCCGGCTTTGATCATCATATCGATCGATATTTTGCCTGGACCCGCTGCATCCGCCAACGCGCTGCCGCTCATGCCGGCGAAGATGACGCTGGCGACGATGTTGACATGGGCCAGTCCGCCGCGAAACCGGCCGACGAGCAGGTTGGCAAAGCCGAACATTTTGTCGGTCATCTTGCCGGCGTTCATCAGCTCGGCGGCGAAAATGAACAGCGGCACCGCCAGCATCACGAAGTTTCCGTAGATGCCATTGAGGCTCTGGCTCGCCACCAATCCCATGTCGCGTCCGGTGATGACGAAATAGACAATGCCGGAAGCCAGCATGGCGTGCCCAAGCGGCATGCCGGCGAACATCCAGACAAAGAACAGAATGAACATCACCTCGACGGCGAATGACATGAAGAATTCCTAGATATGCTGTTCCCAACCGGGCCTTAGCAATTGCCAAAGCCGCCGCAGCGCACTGACGACAGCGGCAACGAGAAAGATCACAAAACTTCCGAAGACGAACTGCATGGGCAGGTGCAGCAAGGTCGAGTGGCGGGGGCGAAGGAAGAGAAAATAATCGATGGTGCCCGGCAAGGCAGCAATAAACACCAGCGCCAGCGACAGCGTCACGAAGATCGCCAGAGCGCGACGGGGTCGCGGTGGAAACATGCCATACACGACATCGAATACGATGTGTTGCCGCTCACCGATCAGGATATCGCTCGTCCAGAAGACGACCCAGACATAAGCGACGACGCAAAGCTCGTTCGTCCATGATATGGGGGAGTTGAAAACATAACGGGCAGCAATGCCGATCACGAAGCCGGCAAACATCACGGCAAAGGCCGTGACGCTCACCGACTGCGCAAATCGCTTCCAATAGACAGCCAAGGTCGGCACCAGCAGATCTTATGCAGCGCCGATGCGGTCAAGCATTCCCTTTGGCCAATTCTTCGAAAAGTCCGAATTGACGAAGGCATCCAGCACATGTTTTTGGAAGGCGGCCACGTCCGGGGTCGTCACCGTATTGCCATGCGCCTCGAGGAATGCCTTGCCGTCGTTTTCAGTGGCGATGACGCCATCGTCGTTGACCTTCTTGGCTGCATTCTCGGCCGCGAGCACCGCCTTTTTCTCCTCGTCGCTGAGGCCGTCCCAGAAGGCCGTGGGCATGGTGAAGAAGACATTCGCCACCTGATGGCCGGTCAGCACGACCTGCTTCGACACCTCATAGAACTTCGACGCGATGGCATCCGGCAGCGGATTTTCCAGCCCGTCGATCGTGCCGGTCTGCATGGCCAGATAGACTTCCTCGAAGGCCAGCGGCGTTGCGCTCGCGCCAAGCGCGTTGCCAAGGAATTGCCAAGCTTGCGAACCCGGCATACGCAACTTCACGCCCTTGAGATCGGCAGGGACATTGACGGTGCGCGGTGAACGCAAGATGACGTGGCGTGTTCCCAGATACTGGCTCTTGACGATCTGCAGCTTCAGATCGCTCGCCACCTTGGACTTGAATTCCTTGCCGACGTCGCCGTCATAGACCGCGTCCAGGTGCTTGGCATCGCGGAACAGATAGCCGGTGGTGAAGATCGAATATTCCGGAATCAATTCGGCGATGTCGGAAGGCGAGGTCAGCGCCACTTCCAGATTGCCACGCTGCATTGCCTCGATCTCGGAACCTTGGGCAAACAGCGTGCCATTGTAATGCAGCTGCACGTCAAAAGCGCCAGGCATCGACTTGTCGAGTTCGGCCTTGAAAGCCTGCAGCGCCTTGGATTGCCATTCCGTGTCTGGACCGGGCGTCGAGGCGCGGATGACCTTGCCCGCCGCGAAAGCCAGACGCGAGACGAAGGGCGCCGCCAAGACGCCCAGGGCCCCGGCAACCACGGTGCGGCGGCGAACGGCCCGATTGAGAAATGAAGACTCCTGTGTGGTCATGTTCTTCCCCTCCTGCGTCGCTGTTTGGTGCGCTTTTGATGGCGCGCGACCTGACGAGCGGATGTTTTCATTGTCACCGCAAATCGTCAAGCTGAATGTTGACAATAGGCAATCAATCATCATTTGTTGGATTGACGTAGTTTTGCTAACCTCGCGGACACGAGTGAAAGCCGATGAAGACCCAGGTGCCGCCGGCTCTGCCGAAGATCAATTGCTTCATGGTCGCGTCGGCGACCCCGTTGACGGCGGACCTTCATCCCGACGTCGAGATGCTCACCCGGCACATCGAAATGCTGTTTCGTGCTGGATGTGATGGCATCGCGCTTTTTGGCACGACCGGAGAAGGCACGGAGTTTTCAGTCGAAGATCGGACCGAGGGCCTCGATGGCGTCATTGCTGCCGGTGTTGCGCCACAGCGCCTCATCGTATCGGTCGGAGCGCTCTCTATTCCCGATATTGTTCATCTGGCGCAGCATGCGTTGGACCGATCGGTAGACAGTCTTCTTCTGATGCCGCCTTGCGTGTACCGCGGCGGCATCACGGAGGACGGTACCTTTCGCTTCTATGCGACTGTAATCGACCGTATCGGGCGGGCAGACCTCGGACTTTGCCTTTATCATTTCCCTGATATTTGCGGCGTGCCCCTGACACCGCGGGTCATTCGCAGGTTGGACGAGGCCTATCCCGGCCTCATTACCGGCGTAAAGGACAGCGGGGGCGACCTGGATTTCACCGAAGCCCTGATTCGCCGCTTCTCGCATTTGTCGATCTATACCGGCTCGGAAATCCATCTGCCTCAGGCGCTGGCGGCCGGAGCACGTGGTACGATTTGCGGTCTTGGCAACGCGATGCCTAGTCTGATGCGCGCCATGTTTGACGCACCGAACGCTTTTGATCGCCGCAAGGTGGTGCCGTCGCTCCTAAGAGGCGACGCCATCCTTTCGAGGCAGCCTTTCCCGGCGTCGGTTAAGGCCGTGCTCGCGTCGGCAAGTGGCGATGCGGGTTGGAACCGAGTTCTTCCGCCAATGTCGGAGATTACAATGCCCGAGCGAAATTGGCTGCTTCAGGATTTCTTCCGGTGGGAGCGGAACCTGCCGCATGCATGGCAGACCTTTCACGCTGGTGTTCCAGAGGCCGAGTCGCAGATAATCAAAATCCGGCGGGCATAGTTGGCGTGTGCGTAGAGCGCAAAAAAAATCGCGTAAGCTTTCAAGGCATCTCTGGCATTCGGCTGCGACCTCAAAACGCGGGTCGCGGCGAAGCATCGCCGCCACGCGCGCGACGAGTTTCGGTGGCTTCGAAGGTTTGCAAAGATAGTCGACGGCGCCACGATTGAGCGTGTCGACACGGTCGCTGGTGCCTGAGCGAGCCGTCAGGAACATCACCGGGATCGCCAGTTCGGTGTTCGGCGGACAAGATCGAGGAGCTGCACCCCAGCGCCGTCGGGCACCTGCCTGGAGGCGGTCGCGAGGTCGACTTCAATGGCAGGCTTTGAGCCGCATTGTCGACGTGCTCCTTTGGCGCCGTTTAGGGACTGTCCGTTTTGGGGATGGCGAGCCTGGAAAGGGGACCGACGCGTCCAGCGTATCGCGGACTCTTTGCGCCAAGAGCCGGCGTTGATAGTCGCCCGTCAGCGACTTCAAGTCTCGCGCCACAGACCAGCGTCCCAATATGTCGACTGCTCCCATGGGGGTGGCTGATGCAACCACCATGGCCCGTTTCATGGCAAGGGCACATCTAGCCGCCCCGCCACTTGGAAGAACGGTGATTGACGCCGCCAGTTACCCCGCGTTGCTTAGTTGGAATTCGTCGCTAAGCGCGCGCTCGTTGGGATCGATCGGACCCAGGTTCTTCACGACATGGAATCGACCGCCCTGCGCCTGCGCGATGTACATGTTCATGCGAACATGGTGCTGGCCGGGGACCATTTCGGCCGGACCACCCGGTCCCTCGCTGATCCGGGCGTGATCGAGGGCCCGGATGACAGCGTCGCGCTCGACCGTGCCGGCTTCGGTCACCGCCGCCTCCCACATCTTGATCGCCCGGTAGTGGCCGGTGCACCCGCTGCCTGCAGTCAACATGGCACTGCCGGAGAACCGTTCGCCGTAGCGACGCAAGAGCGCGCGGCCAAACGGATCGTCGAGTTCCTGGTAGTAGTCGAGGCAGCTGTAGAGGCCCTCGATCTCCTCGAACGGCACCAGATTGAAGAAGTTCTCGTCGAAGTAGGTGCAGATTATCTTGCCGCCGCGTTTGCCGAAACCGGCCTTGTGCAGCTCTTCGAGGAACGGTGTCAGGCCCGGCGGAACGATGGTATTGAAAACCACGTCGGTGCCGCTCGCCATGATCTGCTGCACCGTCCGCCGGAAATCGACGGTATCCAGCGGAAAATACTCCTCGCCGACGATCTCACCGCCATTGGCGCGCACCACCCGGCTCGCGGCCTTGTTCAGCAAATGGGGCCAGATGTAGTCGGCCGATGGCAGGTAGAACTTTTTCGCCCCGGTGCTCTTCATGAACCATGGGATCAGCGGCTCGACCTGCTGCGCGGGCACGGGACCCGTGCAGAAGATCAGGGGATCGTTTTCCTGTCCCTCATACTGCTCGGTGTAGATGTAGAGCGTCCTGCCCCGCGTAACTGCCTCGCTCTTGATGGCCTGTCGGGTCGAGCTGTAGATGCCGCCGACGACCACATCGACCTTATCGACGTCGATCAGTTTCGCGGTCCTTGCCTTGGCGACGCCGTCGATGGTTTCGCCATCCTCGATGACAAGCTCCAGCGGCCGGCCGAGCAGGCCGCCGCTGGCGTTGATATCGTCGACGAGCATGGTGGTGAGGTTCGCATTTGCGATGCCCATGAAAGACAACGGGCCGGTGAGTTCGGCGATAAGGCCGATCTTGATGGGTTTCGGATCCATTTGATTTCTCCGATTCTGGGGTTGGTCGGGCGCGCCGCCGCCGGGCGGCAGGGCGGCGCGGGGAGCTCAGGCCTCGTATTGGCCGAGGAGCAGTGCCGCCTGCGGCTTGCCGACATGGCCGGCTTCCTGCAGGATCGCGGGCACCTCAGGATCCGACACGAAATTCTTCCAGCCCTCGGCGTCCCAGTCGAAGATCGCCCAGACGCGGTCGGGCTCGCTGGGGTCGCGGAAGACGGTTGCGCCCTTCGAGCCGTGCAGCCGGCGCTTGTCGCCGCCCTTGGTCGAAAAGATGCGGATGAAGTGGTCGACGTCCACCACTTTGGTCGTTGCGAGAAGCATCTGATTTCCTCCTGTCGGTCGCGGCCACCATTGGTCCGTCGACAGGATCACGATGCGCGCCCGCAACCGGGTGCACATGGGGTGGATTCCCTATGCCTGCGTTTCGCCCGGTCGGATAAGGCCGTGCTCGACCGCATAGAGCGCGGCGGCGGCGCGGGTAGTCACGCCGATCTTGGAATAGACACTCTGGATATGGTGGTCTGCGGTCTTGGGCGAGATTTCGAGCTTGCTTGCCGCTTCCTTCACCGTAAGGCCGGCGGCGATCAGCCGCAGCACCTCGATCTCGCGTGGCGTCATGCCAGCAAGCGCCCTCGGCAGCGCTCGGCGCGACGGCAGCCCCGAGAAGGACAACACGGCCTCGGCGGCGTCAGGGCAGATGCAACCGGCACGCACAGCGGCGCGCAGCTGTGTCGCCGCCGCCTCGCTGGACAGCGCCTTGCGGTGCGGACGTTCCTCGCGCGACGTCTGGAACGTTTCCGCAGCGGCCAGGATCCGTGCCGCCGGGGACAGATCGGAGCCGCCGACCTTGCGGTGATAGCCCGAGCCATCCAGGCGTTCGTGATGGCGAAGCACGAGGGCGGCCATCGCATCTCCCTCGCGGCCGAACGAGGCCAGCGCGCGTTCGCCGTAGTAGGCATGCAGCTGTGCAGCGTCGCGCTCGCGCACCGATAGCGGACCATTGCGCATCCAGGTCGCCACCGGCACCACCAGTTCGCCAATGTCGTGGATACAGCCCGACCAGCGCAGCGCGCGAAGGTCGGTGGCGGGCAGCTTCATTTGTCCCCCGGCTCCCTCGGCCAGTTGCGCCACCATCCGTGAATGGCCGTAGGTAAGCGGCATGCGCATGTCGATCATGTCGGCGATGGTGAGGAATGCCTCATCGCAGGCTGCCTCGTCCAGCGTCACCGGCGGATCGGGCTCGAGCGCCAGGATCGTCTCGCGGTCAACAGTCGCGCCGATGCCATCCATCAAGGCCGCCGCATTGGACGAGACGAGTTGAGCCAGTCCGGCTTCGTATGGGCCATCGGCGCGGCTGGCAATGGTTTCGGCCATCCCTTCGATACCGACCGCATCGCAGAGTGCGATAGCATCCTGCGCCATTGTGATCAGGCGTACGGCTGGCAGTACGTCCTCGCCGCTCAGCCCACGCGGTAGGCCCTTGCCGTCCCAACGTTCGTAGATTTGACCGAGATTGCGCCGGATCTCGTCCGACAGGCCGAGCCGCTCGCCTATCCGCTGCGCGACCTCGCAATGCGCTGTGAGCACCGGGCGCGCCACCGCGAGCGCCTGCGACATCGCGGCCTCAATCGCCCTGGCCTGCGCGTCAGGCTCAAGATCGTAGTAGAACCGCTTGAAGGCCTGCACGAAGACCTTGCCCAGTTCGGCACGATTGCCCATGTCGAGACCGACAAGGTCCTGGCGGAGCGCGATTTCGTCACCGAAGGTGGCCGACAGAAGGTCCGTGTCGGCATTGCAGCCGACATAGCGCAGCATCGACTGGTGGTAGGCATTGCGCCGAACCTCATCCGAAACACCCGCAAGCTCGGCGATCCGCATCGCAAGCACACAGGATTTGAGCGCGAAATCGCGAGAATGGCCGGTGGCAAGGTCCGAAGCATAGGCCAGGACCATCATGAAGTCCGCCCGGCGTATCGAGACGCCTGTCATCGCCCACCTCCAGTGAGCCCCATGCTAGCCCCGTGTGCCGTCAATACCTAGGGGAAAAATCTCAAGCCGGATGTGGATCCTGCAAGAAACAGAGCGTCCTGTTTTGGGCCGGAAGCGAACTTGCGGCTTGGAGGCTTGGAATGTGAGAAGCGGACGTTCAGGCGCCCCTTGCATCGACGCGATCTGACCCATTCTCGGAAGTCGGGCCGGATAGACTGTAGGCCAGAGTACCAATACAATCCCAGGTGCCGGGCTTTCTGAAAGTACTCAACCCACATGGCCGAGATTCGAACCCAACGCCGCCTTGCCGCGATTCTGGCTGCTGATGTCGTTGGCTTTTCGCGCCTCATGGAGCACGACGAGGCTGGCACACTGGCCGCTCTCAAAGCGCGGCGGCGCGATGTTCTGGTTCCAGTGGTTGCCCAGCACCACGGCCGCGTGGTCAAGGTGATGGGCGACGGTGTGCTGGTGGAATTTGGCAGTGCGGTTGATGCCGTCCAATGCGCCGTCGAATTACAGAAGGGTTTTGCCAGGGCCAACGAGAGCATGGCGGAGGCCTACCGCATCGTCCTGCGTATCGGCATCAATCTGGGCGACGTCATCGTCGAGGGCAGTGATCTCTATGGCGACGGTGTCAACGTGGCCGCCCGGCTGGAGGGTCTGGCTGAGCCCGGCGGCATCTACGTCTCCGCCACCGTGCACGATCATGTCACCGGCAAGCTGGCATTGGCGTTCGATGATCTGGGCGAGCACATACTCAAGAACATTGCAAAGCCAGTGCGGGTTTATCGCGCCGGAACAGGCGGGACCGGCAGACCTGCGCCGCAGCCCGCGGCTGCACTCCCGAAAAAACCCTCGATTGCGGTCCTGCCCTTTGCGAATATGAGCGGAGATCCCGAGCAGGAGTACTTTTCCGACGGCATCACCGAGGACATTATCACCGACCTTTCGAAAGCGTCCGGACTCTCCGTCGTCGCGCGCAATACCGTCTTTACCTTCAAGGGCAAGGCGGTATTGATCGAGGAGGTGGCGAAGAAACTGAATGTCGCCTACGTCCTGGAAGGAAGTGTACGCAAGGCTGGAGGGCGGGTGCGTATCACGGCTCAGCTAATCAATGGTCGTGGCGGTGACCATATCTGGGCCGAGCGGTATGACCGGACGCTGGACGATATCTTTGCCCTTCAGGACGAGATATCCAAAAGCATAGTCGACGTGCTCAAAGTGAAGCTGTTGCCCGAAGAACTGGCGACAATTACAAACCGCTCGACCGACAACCCCGAGGCTTACGAGACGCTTTTGATGGGCAGGTCGTTCCTCAATAGGGGAGTCGAGACCAAGTTTATCAAAACAGCGCAGCGACTGTTTGCCAGAGCTGTTGAAATTGACCCAAATTATGCGCGCGCTTATGCCGCTTTGGCTGATTGTGAGTGGCTTCTGTTGACTTGCAACGATCCCGACGCCAGCTTCGAGGCAGTCCTTTCCAACAGCTCACGGGCGCTCGAACTTGAGCCAGGTCTCGCCGACGCCCACGCATCACGTGGCGGGGCCTTGTTCGTAAATGGCCGGTATGCCGAGGCGGGAGTGGAGTTCGAGCGAGCTTTGGAGTTAGACGCCAGTTCTTCCGATACCTATTTCGCTTACGGCCGGAATTGTTTCATTCAAGGTCAATACGAGAATGCAGCCGCACTGTACGAGCGTGCTGTATCCCTGTCACCCGATGACTATCGGGTCTGGGTCAATCTAGGGATGGTCTATGTTTCACTTGGTCGCAGCGACGACGCCAAGGAAGCAGCAAGGCAAGGTGTGCTTGGAGTGGAAAAGGAAGTCAAAGCACATCCCGACAATGCCACCGCGCTATGTTACGGCGCCGCAATGCTGGCGGAAATTGGCGAGATTGAACGCGCGCTGTCGTGGGCTTCCCGTGCTGAAATGTTCGCCGGAGACAACATTGCGGTTCAGTACAACATAGGCTGTTTTTATGCGAAGCTGGGCAAGACGGAGCAGGCTATCGGTTGCCTGGAACGTCAGCTAACTGCATCACATGCCTACCTCATTTTGCGCATGCCTTGGATGCGTCAGGATAGTGACCTCGACTCGCTCCGCGCTCATCCCCGTTATGTCGCGCTTGTCAATCGGATAGAGGCCCAAATAGGCGCGACTGGTGCTCGAATATCAGCAAGCCACGAGGAGAGTGAAGTAACAACCCTGAATATGAAGCCCAGAAAATGAGCTGGTTGAGGGCAGGTCCGTTCATGGCGCAACTACGCCCTCAAGCGCCGTCGCCGGTAGTGTCCGCTGTAAGGCGGTGGCACAACTAACTCTGACGGCCGACTTGAGGCGCATTGCTGACCGGCAGATTTTGGGCCGTGAACGGACTGGCGGCTTTTCGGGGGCGACGCCCGGAAACCAGGCTTGAGTTTGCGTTCGAGCCAGCAACAAAATCCGATCTCGTCAGACGCGAGACCCAATCGGAGCGGCGATCGAAGCCAAATGCCAGGCTATCGGCGCGCTTTTGTAGAGTGTGAAGATTCGGTCAGTGGCTACTTCTAGGGAACGGCGCAAACGCCTGGACCAGATTGTCTGCCTTAGCTGGGGGCGCTTATTTGGAGCCGGAAAGCGTTGCCGGTGGCGACCCGGCTCACGCCGCGATTTCCTCCCGTGCAGAGACCAGCATTGCACGGCCAGCCGACGCGCGCCTTAGGGCAATCCGCAAGCACCACCGCCTGTTTACCGGGTCGACCGACCGGAGCTTTCCCAATGGGCCATTCAAGCGGGCCAAAGGCCGTTACGAAAGCTGCGGCCGGCCACAAAGCAAAACCGTTGCCCATCTCGGTGACGGCCGCTGGTGGGACGAAGAAGCCGTTGTTTGGCGATCTGGCGCGGGCAAAGCCTTGCCTGACCTTCCTCCCCTTCTTGAGTGCTCGGAACCGATCCTGCACACCACGGTGGCCTGGCCGCCGCACACATCGACCACGATCTGTCGAACAACGCGCCAAGGAACCTGCGCGCATTCTGCCAGCGGTGCCACATGCTGCAGGACAAGCCGGAGCAGCTCCGGCAGCGGGACCTCACCTACAAGAAGCGGCGGGCAGTGGGAGACCTGTTCGGCGGCCGTTACGAATAGACAGCCCGCACGCCTCCACAGGTCCCGCCCGGCTCCAACGCGCGCCCCGACCGGGCGCTTACCATTCAGACCGCCCGCCAACCGGTATTCCCAGGCGGGCTTGAAACGCTAGAGCATGCCGGCGGGCTTGTCGTAATCGTCGGGCTGCCGCGTTTCACATGCGACAGCGTCCCGCCGCTAGCGGCAGGTGGTTGGTAATAGGCGCTAGCTTCAAACGTCCGGAGGTCCATTTCGTTTCCGCTCAAATACAATGACATTGGCACAAAGAGGGTCACGTCACAGAGTTATATTCACCACGACTTAGCTTTCACCAAGACCAGAAAGATGAGTAAGTGAGTGACGAGTACGACGGGAGCGTAGAAAATATAGATATACCAAAAAGTGCCCAAGTCGTAGCTCGGTAAGTTTATTTGCAGAAGACCGCGTACTCCGATCACTAGGTCTACGAATCCCCACGTGTTGGTTACCCACACGAGAGGAATAGCGGCTCGCCAATTGGCACGCAGGAGAAAGATGCAAGTGAGCGCGAGGCCTGCTTCCAGGAGGTCGCCGTAGGCGGCGCCGGAAAGAAAGGCGGACGGCAGTTTTGAATCGACCATGCCCGGAACGAGCAGTGTCATGCCCACGTATCTCGGCACATGCGCAAAGAGCAGGATGGTTAGAGCAGATTTAAGGGGAAGCTTGGTTAGTGCGGGCCAAACATACCAAACCGCTATGACAGTCAAGACGAATACACTTGCGGCAAGCTGCATCCAGAAAATCGAAACGTTATTCATCGGTCATCTCTCTCAATGGTTTACTGGCCGCACATCCCCGGCACTCCTGAATCCAGATACGAACTAAAATGCCGGCGCTGGCAGCGCCGCTAAACAGCTATCGTTATGTCGTGGTGTAGCGCGCAGCTTGCCCGATCACATCGACCACGACGTCCGGGTAAGTGACGGCGACGGCGTGCGAGGAGTTCACCTCGATGACGGTGGAGTGGGCGCGATCGGCTTGGAGCTTATATTCTTCCACAGGAAACACCGCATCCTGCAGAGGCCTGATTTGCCAGCTCGGTTTGCTCGTCCATGCCGCAGACGTCAGCCGCTCGGAGATTGCGGCCAAGTCGATCGGGCGCTGGGTGGCCATCATCAAGGCAAGTTCGCCTTCAGGCACGTCGGCGGCAAGGAGGCCGCGGAACTTGTCGGCTCGGACAAGGGAATATGCGCCGCTGGTTCCGTCGGGCAGGGTATATCTGGTGACGTTGACGGATGAGGCGAAGTCGAAGCCGGGAAACCGTTCGAGGCAATCCTTGAGGCACTCTCCGACCGCAGGCATGGGGGCGGCTGCGTAGACAAGGCCTTTGACGTTTGGGTGGTCCCCAGCTTGGGTAATGACGGCCCCGCCGTAGGCGTGGGAAACGAGTATCACCGGGCCCTGGATCTCGTCTAGAACGCTGCGCAGGTAAGCGACGTCGATGCCCAGACTGCGTAGCGGATTGGCAAAGGCGACGACGGGGTAGCCATCGCGTTGGAGCCGAGGGATCACCAAATGCCAGATTGACGCATCTTCGAGGCCGCCGTGCACGAGCACGACCGTTGGCTTGGATGCTCCGGACCGCGCAAAATTATCTTCAATTATTCCTTGAGCGCCCATGTAGGTTGTCCTTGTCAGATTGATCCGCTGCGGTCGTTCCGCTTTGGTTCAGCGTCCGATCGCCGCGAAAACGCGATAGGCAACGTCATTTCGGTCGCGGCCAGCCGGCGCAACGATCTTCGCAATGCCCGACCCCGGATCGCCATGGGTCACCGGGCGGAAATGCTTCCATTCGACCGTGGTCTCGCGGTTGGCCAAACCCCAGACGCCGTTCCTCTTGGTGAGCGAATCGACGTAGCGGCCACCGGATATGAATTCATGACCGTCGTCGATCGTGCCGTCCTTCGCACAACGCTCGGCGTAGGACTTCCCAAAGAACCCGGCGACCTTGTCGATGTCTCCCTCAAGCCGATGATAGGCGTAGTAGTAGGACTCGGCAGCGGCGGTATCGCCGTTCAAGGCAATAAGCGTGTGGGTCACGTGGTGCATCGTCGATACGAATGTATCGCGGGAAAAGGCAATCACTTGGTCGGCGAAATCGCGAGCCGTACCTTCGAACCAGGCATGCCCGGTTCGTGCGTCTTCGTGATAAAGCGACTTGAGTAGTTCAAGGTCCAGCCGGTCAATCGCGCGAGCATAGGAGGTCAACAGATCCTCGATCGCGAACCGATCGTGGATCGAGTTGATCGCGGCACCGTTGTTTTGGACGTTCTCTTGCGGCATTGACTCAATTACCTTTCCGAAAGGGGCTGGCTGAGCCGATGCCTTGCTCGGTTGCGTTGTTGGCGTCGGCTGATCGCTGGCTCGCAAGTACGCTCTCGACCGGATGCGTCCCATTGCTCTCGAATGCGCCCATCTGCACGAGGAGCGCTGTTCTGCTGTCATCCAGGTGTGGCTTGGCGAGAAAAGGTCCAAATGCCTCAAATAAGCCGGTGCGCGGAGCGCGCTCTACCGTTGCGGCCAGCGTCATAGGCTCGATCCGGCGAACGTAGGCACCGAAGATATCGCAGGTTGCGCCCACCGCGACAAGCGTGCATTCCGAAGGGTATTGATCCGGGGGCACGACCAGATTCATGTGCGTGGAGATTGCATCACCGGCGCGAACAGACCACTCGCCGTGCCCCTTGTTGGCAAGTCTCTCGCAGGTTAGGCGGCCGCCACTGTGCGCGAAGCAGCATGCAGCAACAGGCCCTCCGACATCCTCGTTGACGCCGACGTCGTGGCAGATCGCCGCCGCGTAGAACAACTCGCGATCAAACTTAATGCCGTCGAACGCTGCAACCTGCGCTCCGAAATAGTATGTCCGAAGGCAGTGCGCCCACAGCACGTCGCTGCAGGCACTACGGGCGAATTCATCGGCGTCGCGCACGAACTGCGTATCGGGCGGAGTCAGGATATCCAACTCAATCTTAGCAGGACGAAGGAGCCCAAGCCGGTAACGGGCCTCGTCAAACACGATTTCAGCCCTCAGCGAAGCAAGGTTCCGCGCAAGTGCAATTTTTTCGTCCGCACTCAACCGGCCGCCGGTTCTATCAGCCCAGGCCAAGGTCCCCATCCGTGCTGCCGACACTGTCATTAACCCCGTCTTTAATTGCGAACTTGAGTTTCCTGCGATATCGCAGGATAATGCCGAAGTCAATGATTTTCATGCGACGTCGAAGGAAATTAAATTGAGCGCAACCCGTGTCCGCGGCCGACCTCTGAGCTTTGACAGAGGAGCGGCATTAGACCGTGTGCTTCCGATTTTTTGGCGCAAGGGATTCGCCAGCGCCTCTCTCGATGAGCTTGCGGCTGCGGCGGGCCTCAATCGTCCAAACCTCGCTGCGGCGTTTGGCGATAAGCGCGGGCTATACCTGGCCACGCTCGATAGATTTATGAGTAAATTCGTGCACGAAGCTGCTCGAATTTTGGATCAGCCTGGTACTTTGCGGAACTGCCTCGATCAATTCTTCGACTTCGCAGTGACCGTCTACACCGGTGATGAGCTCGGCTGCTTCGTTTTCGGTACCGCTCCGGCCGCGAGTGGCGATGACTTAGAGATCCAAATCGCACTGGCGAGCGGATTGGAAACAGCTCGATCCATATTGCAGCGAAAGCTCTCGAATGCCGCCGGGGTCGATCTGTCTCCCGGAGCGGACGCGGAAGGCTTGGCAATATTATTGACCGGAGTCCTCTTAACGCTCGCGTTGTATTCACGGGCAGGCTTCACCCCCAAAGATCTTTTCAAGATGCATCGACGGGCGTGCGATACGATTCTAACACCCACGTCGAATGACCGTTGAAAGCAGTCACACGAGCTTGATAGCTTATACTTATCTTCGCAACGACGTGGTCGAAACCAACTTCGCGAAGGGGTTTTAACTGTTCTCGCGGCCCGCTGCAGCAAGGTGGTCCGCAAGGGATCAGCGGCCGTGATGGTGATGCGCTGCTGAGTGGGGGGCGACCTAAGACACGATCGCGACTACTGTTCGTCGGTGTATTTCTTCACCCAACCGGCAAACGTCAGCATCTGCGGATATTCTTGCCGCACCTCGGCAATGTTTGCTTTGAAACCATTTTTGCGGATCCAGGTGAACATATCCAAAAACTCTCTGGGCATCGCTCTCTTGGCCAAAAAAGCGGGGATTGGCGCTACCCAAGCCTTCTTCCCGGTGACGGTCTTGAAGGTCTTGACTATGTCGTTGATGCTAAGCTGATCACCCGCGAGCGGAATAATGCGTCCGGCGTATTTCTCTGGCTTTTCGAGCGCGCGCGCAGCAAACCAACCGATGTCGTAGGTGGCGACGAACTGAATGGGGATTGTGGGGCCAAAGTTCGCTTTGAAAATTCCGAGGAACATTCCGCGCTTGATCGGCGGGACGCCAAACGCATCCATGAAACCGACCGGACGCAGTATGGTCGCCGGGAGCCCTAGATCACGGATGTGTTGCTCGATCGCCCATTTGCTCTTGTAGTGGGCAAGGCCGCTGTTCCGCTCGACCCCCTCGGCCGATGAGTAGACGAGATGAGGGCTGCCCGATGCCTTTACCGCATCGGCAAATCGCTTCCCGTTTAGCTCCTCCGCCGCGGTTCCACCCTTTTCCGTCCACTGCTGCACCGAATACGCAGCGGACACGCCCGCCAACGCATTCCTAAGCGATGCCACGTCGTCGAAGTCACCCTTGACCAGCTCCACGCCACGCGCGGCCAGGCTCTTGGCCTTCGGTGAGTCCAAATTCCGCGTCAGGACCCTCACACGGACCTTTTTTGCCGCCAGCAAATGGGTGACGGTCGCGCCGCCTTGACTGCCGGTTCCACCGGTAACAAGCACCACGTTTTCGTTAGACATAGAATTATACCTTTTGGGTTTTAATGGGGAAAGCGTGTCGCAACACCGCGAAACCTCCGATTGGACTTAAGACGGTGCCCTGCCAGGCGCCTACCGAAACGAATTTCCACTTGTCGCCACGAGCGACATGCCCACCTGGTCTGGCCTTGCGACCGGGTCGCTCGCCAGCAGATCCGATTGGAACTTCTTGAACGATGGGAGTCCGGTGATGATTTCAGACGGATCGTCCTGGGACGTCACCAGGTGAAGAAAGGTTTGACCGTCCTCCTCAAGGAATATCCGATAGGAAAGGCCAGGCACCGAAGCTGCCGTGAGCGCTGCGATGAAGTCATCAAGGTTTTGCCTGTTCTGTTCTACGAACTCTTGCTTCACCGTGTATCGATGGCGTGTGATTTTCACTTGGTCGTCCTTGGGTTTGACTCGGGCGGCATGAGAGGCGCAGACGATCTGCGCCTCTTGGCCTGATCATTTGGACGCCTCACTCCACAGCTTGGCGCTCTCGAGCACGAAATCATGATACGAGCGCGGTGTGCGGCCCAAGCGCTGAGTCAATCGCTTAAGGCCCGCGGGGGTCGATACTGGGCCGTCTTCTTGGAAATGCTTCATCATGTATTTGAAGTCATAGGCCATCCAGTTGGGGGCGTAGGCCCGCAAGCTCTGGACCCACTGGTCGATATCGTCGCCGATATATTTGATCTGGCGGCTAAGCGCCTCGCTCCAGAGTTTCGCGCCGCTTTCCCCGGTCAGCACGTCTTCAGCGACGACCTCGTAGATTTCCGGGCCGAGCGGTTCGTCGGAGGCGAGCCGGCGCTGGATTTCGAGCACCGCGACCTCGGCGATGTCGCGGACGTCGGTGAAAGAGACACCCTTCTGTCCGATCGGGAACGGGAACATGCCGTGGCCGAGCGCGTCCTTGACGCCCGGGCTCTGCATGTATGCGTTCGGGCGCAAAATGGTCACCGGCATTTTGTGTTTGGCGATCATGCGCTCAGCGGCAAACTTCGATGCGAAATGAGGGACGTCTTCGGCTTCATCGACCCGAAACACCGACAGGTAAGCGACTGCCCTGATCTTCGCCTCGCGAATAAGATTAAGCGCGGAAATCGTGACGTTCAGCTCGTTCGGCACGACCGGACTTAGGAGAAACACCGCTTCGACGCCGTCGATTGCGGCCCGTAGCGCATCCACATCGAGCAGTTCACCCTTGAACGGCGTGACACCCGCCGGAAATGTCGCCTTTTCCGGTGAGCGCGTGAAAGCTCGAACGTCAAAGCCTGCCGCAACAAGTTGATTGACAACAACCGAGCCAACGTTGCCGGTGGCGCCCGTAACTAAAACAGTCATGATTATCTCCGATTTTGTTATGAATTAACCGGCTTGGCCGTGCGCCGAGCGGCGTGTTTCGATGACGAACTGTCGAAGGGCGGCGCCGATCTCGTCGGGCGAGTCCTCCTGCAGGAAGTGCCGGCCCTTCACGGTGACTTCGCTCTGGTTCTTCCAGGTTCGGCAGAACCGCTGGTTTGCGCTCCCCTCCGAGATAACCGCTCCGGGGTCGCCGGTTATGAATAGCTTCGGCATCTCACTTTGGCTGAGCCATTCCGAGTAGGCCCGGACGATCGACGTCACGTCCTCGGGTTGGCCGTCGATGGAGGCCTCTCGCGGCCAGATCAACGTCGGCAGCCGTGCTTCGCGCTGGGCGTAAGGCGCGCGGTAGACGGCCATCTCCTCCTCGCCGAGGGTTCGGATGATCGCCCCCGGCAGCATTTTTTCCACGAAGAAGTTCTCGTCCAGGACGAGGTGTTCGCCTTCGCTCGACCGAAGTGCGCGGAACCCGCCGGCTGACGCGCCGAAATCGTCCCAGCTGAACGGTCGGACAACAGCTTCCATGTAGGCGATCGCCGCGATCTGATCCGGATGGCGGTAGGCGCGGTGAAAGCCGAGCGCGGAGCCCCAGTCATGGATGACCAAGATGGCCTTGCTCAAATTCATGGCGTCGAACCAGGCGTCGAGGTAGCGCGCATGATCGACGAATCGGTACGAATAGGTGGGCGACTTGCCCGATTGCCCCATGCCGATCAGGTCTGGGGCAAGACACCGTCCGATGTCGCTGACGTGCGGAATGATGTTCCGCCAGAGGTACGAGGACGTTGGATTGCCGTGCAGGAAGACGATGGGATCGCCTTCACCCACGTCTATATAGCTCATCTCTGTGTCGAGGACGGCGATACGCTTTCTTAGATGTGGACCGGAGGCAGCCATGCTTAGACTCCTGTCAAACGGTTTCGGTGATTTTCAAAGAAGGGAGGCCGCCGTCACGGATGGGCATAAATATTGACGAGGTTTCCGTCAGGATCGCGAAAGACGATAGCGCGGGCGCCCCAAGGCATGAGCTTCGGCGACATCACCCAATCGCTCACGATGTCCTGCAGCCGTCCATATTCAGCATCGACGTTGTCGACTTCGAAATCGAGGATCACGGAACGATTGGCCGCCGCTTCGGCGACGCCGTCGCCGTACGTCTGAGTCGTCGCTTGGGCTATTATGGCCAATCCTTTGCAAGGTTCATTTTGGAATTGGGCATAGTCATCGCTAAGGACCTCTGCCTTCGCTTGGCTGACGCTTTCGTAGAAGCGCGTCAGCTTCGCCACATCGGTTGTAACCAGTCGGGTTTGCTTGAGAGTCATGGTAACGTCTCCAAAAAAGTCGTACCGCACTTATAAGCTACGATATAGTAGCTACGGTTAAGGAGTCAATAGACGTGCCCAAAGAGTCTCGCAGCGTCGTGCCGCCAGCCAAAGGACCGGAGCCGCTACGGCGTTCCAAAGAAGCCGTGAAGGCCGCGAGCTTGTCCGCAGCCTATGAGCTCCTGACAGAGGCTGGCTTCAGCGGCGTCAGCTTCGACGAAGTGTCGCGCCGATCGGGCGTCGCCAAGACCACGCTCTATCGATATTGGCCGACACGCACAGTCTTGCTGTTTGATGCCGTCATGCAGTTCGCCCCCCGCCTGGTGACGCCCAATACAGGGAGTCTTCGCGGCGACCTGACCGCATTCACGTTGGGCTTTGCTCAACGCTTGCAGACAGGCCGATGGTCGTCCGCGATGCCCTCCATCATCGACGCCGCCGAGCGCGATCGTGAGGTCGCTGAGTTTCAGTCGCGCACTCATGCCGGGATGATGTCGGGGTTCAGCGAGATTGCGGCGCGGGCGCAAGCGCGCGGTGAACTCGGGCCGGATTTCGATGTATCCGATCTCACGGCGGCGATCGCCGGGCCGCTCTTTTATCGCCGATGGTTTTCGCGGCAAGATCTGGATGACGCTTTTGTTCTCGGTGTCGTCGAAAGGGCTTCTGGCTGGGATTCCAGAGGCCATGGATAGGTCAAGCTAATTCCAACGGTGCGAACAATGTCTGGTTTAGAGACAGCGCACAGCTAAGCTCTCGGTCCGAGATGAGGCGCATAGCTGGCGTTCGCGTCGACGTGCGTGGACCGGCTAGGGCTTGAGAAAACCCGGTCGTGAAATCCACCCTGCCCTACCGTGTGTCTGGCGCCAATCGTCTCTCTCTCGATTCGATCGCCAAGGTTCTCGGCTGACTTCCATGGGTTGAGGTGCCCATAGGCAGGCTTCAGGCGAATGGTCAGTATCGATAGTTCCGCCTTGCACTTCTGCGGATGTGAATAACGTCGGTGTCTCTTGGAATCCGTGGGCTGCGATTTCCGGTCTTGTACAACCACTACGCTTTCCTGTAGCGAGTTGCTGACACGGGCGCGGCTACGGACACTTCGAACAAACGAGAGGGTTGGCCAAATGCCAGAAGACCCTACGGAGACTGACGCGGATCTGCTGGCGATGACCGCCGACATCGTGTCCGCCTATGTCAGCAACAACCCACTTCCGGTGTCCGAACTCGCGCGCGTGATTTCTGATACCTATGCCGCGGTCAGCAAGCTGCAGGCAGTATCTGTACCCCAGCCGGAAGAGAAGTCCGCACCAGCTGTCGCGATCAAGAAATCGGTGACGCCGGACTTCATCATCTGCCTTGAAGACGGCAAGAAGTTCAAATCGCTCAAGCGGCACATCGGCACCCACTACAATCTGACGCCGGATGCGTACCGGGCAAAATGGAACCTGCCGTCCGATTATCCGATGGTTGCTCCGAACTACGCCGCTGCGAGGTCTCGGCTGGCGAAGGCGATCGGTTTGGGACGGAAGGCCGCGGCACCTGAACCAGAGGCGCCGCCCGCGCCGGCACCGGCTAAGCGCCGCAAAATCGGCATCAAGACGACCTGACGTCGGGGACTGCCGCCGAAAGCGGATAGTTTGTCTGGGAGGGCAGCTGCGGCCGGCCTCTCCGTGTTCCCCCGTCAGCCTAGGAAGACGCGATTTTCCGAAATCACATCGCGACTGGGAGACGCTACTGGCCCGGTTCGACTTCAGCCGTCCGGCCTTTTAGCCACCCTCAGAACGCTTTGCCTTGGCGAAGCCCCGATCCGTCGCCATGAACCGCTCCAACATCGCGACGATCAGGCGCGGCGCATCGGCGGGTCGTTGCCCCGCGTCGCGGCCGAGGATTTCGGCATAAGCGGTCAGGTCACGATGCAATGGCGCGGGGAGTTCCACCATGACCTTGACAGGCTTGTCGTCGGCGATTGGCCCCAGTTTCAGCTTGGCCATTTCAGCCTCCGTAAGGTTCAAGCACGAGATCGCGCGTGACGATGACATGCACCGGGTATCCCGGTCGGATGGTGAGCGTCGGCGCTATGTTGAGCTGTCGCTGGACGATCTGCTGGCCTGTCTGGCTGATGCTGTCGGACGCACCCTGGCGCAGAGCGCGCATGATGTCGCTCTCCTGGCTCGACGAGCCTGCCTGCGCCCCGATGCTCAGAACCGTGGAAAGTGCCGCAGCCTTGAACAGCTCGCCCCAATGATAGTCGACCCCATCCTCGAGGCCAGCATAGCCCTCGGCGTCCGCGCCAGGTTCACGCTCCAGGACGACGGAGCGGCCGTCAGGAAAAATCAGCCTGGTCCAGACCAGCAACACGCGACGCTGGCCGAAGCCGACACCATTGTCATACTGGCCGATGAGGCGCGTGCCCTGCGGCACGAGAAGGATGTGGCCGGTGGGGCTGTCATAGACATTCTCCGTCACCTGCGCGGTAATCTGGCCCGGCAGGTCGGAGCGAATCCCGGTGATGAGGGCGGCCGCGATGACCGCGCCCGCCTGCAGGACGTTTTTCGATACCGGCGCCGCGACGCGATCAGGCGAGACAGTGCCTTTGTCCGCCGGCTGATCGAGGAACGCGCGCTGTCGGTCCTGCGCCGAGGGCGTGGCTGGCTGCGGCACAAGGCCAAGGCTGGAGAGGTCGACCTCCGGTGGGGTGCCTGTCATCGGCTGAGCGGCGGTCGCGTCACTTGCGGGCCGCGTTTGCGTGGACGCGAACAGGCGCGCGGTCCTCGCCGCTTCCAGCTCCTGCTCCCGGCGCTGCTCCTCCGGGTCCGGTCCAATGGGGCCTGTCGACAGCGCGGGGCCGCCATTCTGTGCGGCGAGGATCGGGCGGCCAAGATCGCCGGGAAGCGGTGGGCCGAGTTTCGGAACGCCCGCATAGTCCTTCGGCAGGCCGGCGAGCCCATCCGGCGTCGAACGATTGTCGGTCGAATACAGTTCCTGACCCTCGCCTTGCTGACGATTCTGCAGCGCGTAAATCAGCGCACCGCCGACAGCGAGGCTTGCGGCGAGCCCCAATCCGGCCAGCGCCTTGCGGGACAGACGCGTTGCGCGCGGCGGCTCGGGGCGCAGCCGCATGGCCGCAGCCGGCTCGCCTCTCAACAGCGGGGAACCATTATCGGCCGGGGCCTCCGGCCACGTGTCCTCCACCAGCCCCCGCCCCCCTTCCTTCCCGGGATCCAATCTGTCGCTCATGATCGCGGCCCTCCGCTGTCTGTTCGGAGGTTCGTCGCCTGACGGGTCTCACTAGGGCTACGCATCCATGAAAATCGACTGCTCCTCACCCCATCGGTGCGGGAGATGCGGATGCGCTGCTGGTTCTTGCCTGCGCCGAACCGCAGTTCGGCGGCGGCAAACAGCCGGTCGACAATCATGTAGTTGCCACGCACGCGATAGTTCACCAGCTCGGACGTGTCGCCTTCCGGCCCGACCACGAAGAGTGGCGGCATCTCGCCCAGGCCGATGCCGCGCGGAAACTCGATGAACACCTGCCTGCCATCGTCGAAGGCGCGCAACGGCCGCCACGGTGCGCGATCGCCTGTCACCTCGTAGCGGAAATTGACGCGAGACAGATCGACGCCAGTCGAGACCGGCTGCGCAGCCTCGGCCTGCTGGTTCTGACGGCGCAAGGCGATCAGCTGGTCCTGCGGGTATTGCCAGGAAACGGATGCCATATAGGTCGACGGCGTCGAGCGCAGTTCCATGTGATAGGTGCGCCGATCGGTGTTGATGACGAGATTGGTTGTCAGGTCCGCCCGCGTCGGCTTGACGAGGATGTGGATTTGCTTGGTCCCGCCAACACCGCTCTCGGTATCGCCGATGATCCAGCGCACAGTGTCGCCGGCGGCGACGGGACCGGAGCCGACGAGTTGTTCGCCGGATTGCAGGGCGATGTCGGTGATCTGTCCCGGCGAGGTATAGACCTGATAGAGCGCGCCATCGACGAAGGGATAGAGCTGCATCGAGTTGATGAAGCCGTTGCGGACAGGCTGGACGCGCGCAGCGGCGTTGGCGAGATTCACGCGCGCCGTCGGATCGGTCGGTTCCGGCTCGGGCTTTGCGTCCTTGCCGACCGGCTTCAACTGGCCGGGAAGCGGCAGCGGCTTAGACAGTTCCACTACCTTGACGGGCGGGGGCGGATCGATCGCCTGCACGGCCGGGACCGGATCGTCATAGGAAATCTCCGGCGGCTTCTGCCTGGTGGCACAGCCTGCAAGCGCCGACGTGCAAAGCAGAAGGGCGGGAAAGGCTATCTTGCGGAAAGCCGGCACTGCGTGGATCAGGAAAGCCGGACGCCCCAAGAGGGCGTCCTTGAAGAGTGCGGGCGTCATTGTCCAAGCTCCTTCGACCAATTGATGGCGTTGATGTAGATGCCAAGCGGGTTCTTCCTCAGCGTGTCGGCGTCGCGCGGGGGCTGGACGACAGTGGTGAGAATGGCGGACCAGCGCTCGGTTGAAGCGAGGGAGCCGTCCTGATAGCGGCGTTCGACCCAGGCGATGCGGAAGCTCACTGGGGATGCGCGGATCACCGACGAAACGTCGACGGCGACCTGCTGCTTGCCCACTTTGGTGAACGGGTCATTGCCGCGCGCATAATCGTTGAGCGCCAACGCCCCGCCTTGTGTCGTGAAGTCATAGGCGCGCAGCCAGTTCTGCCGCAGGATGATCGGATCGGCGGGGATCGACCTCACCTGTTCGATGAAGTGCGCCAGGTAGAAAGCAACTTGCGGATCGTTGGGCTGATAGTCAGCGACCGCCGGCGCCACAGCCTGCGCCTGGCCGAGACGATCGACCTGCACCACCCAGGGCACGATCGAACCATTGGCGGACTGCCAGATGAGTGCTGTGGAGACCCCCGCAGCGAGCGCCAGGCAACCGAAGGCCATGATACGCCAATTGCGCGCCTGCACGCGAGCGGAACCGATGCGCTCGTCCCAGACCTGGGCAGCGCGTTGGTAGGGCGTCTCGGGTTGTGGGGATCTGCCGTAATGCGTGGCCGGTCGTTTGAACATGCTCAGTCTCTTTCAGAGAGGTTGATTGAGGAGCCGCCGCCATGGCTGTCGCCACTGCGAACGGCGTGGGCGGCGGCCTGAACGCCATGGGCCATTTGTTGCGAGCGCTTCATGCGCTTGGCCCAGGCGGGCTGGCTTTCAGTGGCGGAGGACGCGACGGGAGCATCGCCGGCCTCCCCAGCATTCGCGCCGATTGTGCCGGCGGTGGAGGATCCGCCCGTCGTCTCGAAGGCAGCGCGAGCGCCGGACTGGTAGCTCTGCCTCATCCCGCCTGCTGCATGGTTGACGGCGCGCCTCAGCGGAGAGATGGCACCCTGGGCGCCGGCGCTGATGACACCGCCGAGCCCGGATGCAACGCTGGAAAAGCCTGACTGTCCGGCCGCGCCAAGGCCGTAGGCTGTGGATGCCCTGCCCGCGGTGGCGGCACCGCCACGGGCCGCCGCTGCAGCACCGCCGCTGACGGCCGCGCCTCCGGACACGACTGCGCCGGCGGCCGCGGCGCCCACTGCTGCCATGCCGCCGGCGGCGAGCCCGGTACCGACTACCGCGCCCGCGCCGAGCTGCGGGCCGCCGGAGACGAGACCGTTGGCAATGCCCGGTCCAAAGATGCCAAGGCCGAGCAGCGACAGCGCGGCCAGCACGATCGCCATGGCATCGTCGATCGACGGCGTGTTGCCGCTGAAGCCTGCGGTGAACTCGGAAAAGAGTGTCGAGCCGATGCCGATGATGACGGCGAGCACCAGCACCTTTATGCCGGACGAGATGACGTTGCCGAGCACCCGCTCGGCCATGAAGGCGGATTTGCCGAACAGACCGAAGGGTATCAGAACGAACCCGGCGAGCGTCGTCAGCTTGAACTCGATCAGCGTGACGAAAAGCTGGATTGCCAGGATGAAGAAGGCGAGCAGCACCAGCGCCCAGGCGAAGAACATGCAGGCGATCTGGATGAAGTTCTCGAAGAAGGACCAGTAGCCCATCAGGTTCGAGATCGAGTCCAGGAACGGCCGGCCGGCATCGAGCCCGGTCTGCGCCACCTTGCCGGGACGCATGAGGTCGTTGACGGCAAACCCGGTGCCCGAGGCCTTCAGGCCAAGCCCGGCGAAGCTTTCGAAGACGATGCGGGCGAGATTGTTCCAGTTGGAGATGAGATAAGCGAAGACGCCGACGAACAGCGTTTTCTTGACGAGGCGCGCCATGATGTCGTCGTCGGCCCCCCAGGACCAGAAGAGCGCCGCCAACGTCACGTCGATGACGATCAGGGTCGTGGCGATGAAGCCGACCTCGCCGCCGAGCAGGCCGAACCCACCGTCGATGTAGCGCGTGAAGACTTCGAGGAAATGGTCGATGACGCCCATGCCGCCCATCTCAGCGAACCTCCGGCCGGGGCGGCTCGACCCGCATCGCGGGAGCGGTCACATCCGTCCGTTCCCCTTCTTTCCGGTCGGTTGATCCCGCCAGATCCGGAAACAGCGTTGTCGGCGCTAACGGAGCAGTCGCCGTTGCCGGTGCCCGCTGACCGAGAAAGCGGTGCCGGCTTTCTGCCCACGCTTTCAGACAGCCGGGATCGCGAGGACCGGCCTCGCCGATCCTCGAACAGCGGCGCAATTCGGCCGCGAATGGGTCTTCTGACGCTAAGGGACGGTTCGGCGTCGCAGGGGCTTCAGCTTCATCGCCCTTGCTCCTCATCCCAATCGCGGTCGACACAACAGTCACCGCGATGAAGACGACCACGCCGATGCGAACGAAGAACTTGCCGTCCATCGCGCTGGCCTCAGTTCTTGCCATAGAACATCTGCGCACTGCCGGGCTGGTAGCCCGAGCCCTGCGTCAGGAAGCGGCGGCGCTGCTCGCGGCCTTGTTCGGCCGCGGTGGCCTGTTCGGCCGATTGCAAAGCCTGCGCCCGACCGTTTGCGGCAACGACTGCGGTGAGATCGGCGAGCTGCTGCGCCTGAAGCGCGAGGAGCTGGTTGCCGGCCTGTGTTGCCTGAAGCGCTCCGGTAGCACCCTGGCTCCGGCCGACCAGCGCCGACATCTCACTGCGATTGGTGTCGATGTTGCCGACGACGCCCGCCTGCACACGCATGGCATCCTGAAGGCCACCAACCGTGTTGCCCCAGCGCGAGCGCGCGTCGGCGACGAGTTGCTGGTCCGAAGCCGACAGCGGGACGTTGCCGTATTTCTGCTGGAAGGCCTGATCGATCTGCTGGACGTCATAGGCAATGTTCCGCGCCTGCCCGAGCAACTGCTGCGTGCGCTGCACGGACTGCTGGAGTTGTTGCAGCGAGGAGAACGGCAGGCCTGCGAGATTGCGGGCCTGGTTGATGAGCATCTGCGCCTGGTTCTGCAGCGAGGTGATCTGGTTGGTGATCTGCTCGAGCGAGCGCGCCGCTGTCAGGACGTTCTGCGTATAATTGGAGGGATCGAAGACGATGATGGCGTGCGCGGGCGTCGCCAGCATCGGTGCGAGTGCGATGGGCGTGGCCAGAAGCGCGGCGGCGAACCGAACGGAACGATGCGGTTTCATGGGAATTTCTCCTTGTTGGCGAGGGCGGGATTGGTGAGGGCGGGGCTGGTCAGGGCGGGAACGAGTTCAGCGGCCCAGCCGACGCCATGGTGGCTGAGCCAGGCTGCGAGGAAACCGTCGCGGCCGTACTCAGCGACGATGCGGGCGATCGCAGCCTGGTCGGTCTTTGCGGATACAGCGCAAAGCGCGAGCGCCACCTCCGACAGCCCAAGTTCGAACAGCCGGTTGCCGCGACGCGACTGGCAGTAATAGTCGCGCTTCGGCATCGCGCGTGCGATGATCTCGATCTGCCGATCGTTAAGGCCGAAGCGGCGATAGATCGCAGTGATCTGCGGCTCGATGGCGCGCTCGTTGGGCAGGAGAAGCCGGGTGGGGCAGCTCTCGATAATCGCGGGCGCGATCGCCGAGCCATCGATGTCACTGAGCGACTGCGTGGCGAAGATGACGCTGGCGTTCTTCTTGCGCAGCGTCTTCAGCCACTCGCGCAGCTGGCAGGCAAAACCATCATCGTCGAGCGCAAGCCAGCCTTCGTCGATGATGAGAAGGGTTGGCGAGCCGTCGAGCCGGTCCTCGATGCGATGGAAGAGATAGGAAAGAACTGCGGGCGCAGCACCCGTTCCGACCAGCCCTTCGGTTTCGAATGCCTGGACGAACGCGGATCCGAGATGTTCGCGCTCGGCATCGAGCAACCGCCCGTAGGGACCGCCGACGCAATAGGGGCGCAATGCCTGCTTGAGATCGTTTGACTGCAGCAGCACGACCAGACCGGTGATCGTGCGCTCCTCGACCGGCGCGGAGGCCAGCGAGGTCAGTGCCGTCCAGAGATGCTCCTTGACCTGAGGCGTGATCGTCACCCCCTCGCGCGTCAGGATCGCCACGATCCAGTCGGCGGCCCAGGCGCGCTCGGGGACATGATGAACACGCGCGAACGGCTGAAGGCTGACGCTGTCGATTGCCCCATCGCTGAGATCGCCGCCGAGATCATGCCAGTCGCCACCCATGGCGAGTGCCGCGGCTCGGATCGAACCGCCGAAATCGAAGGCAAAAACCTGTGAGCCCGCATAGCGGCGGAACTGCAGCGCCATCAGTGCCAGGAGCACGGACTTGCCGGCGCCCGTTGGGCCGACGATCAGCGTATGGCCGACGTCGCCGACATGAAGCGAAAGCCGGAACGGGGTCGAGCCTTCGGTCTTGCCGAAGAGCAGAGGGGGCGCTGCAAAATGCTCGTCCCTCACCTCGCCCGCCCACACCGCGGAAAGCGGGATGATGTGGGCGAGATTGAGGGTGGAGATGGGAGGTTGGCGGACGTTGGCGTAGACATGACCCGGCAAGCTGCCGAGCCAGGCGTCGACGGCGTTGATGGTTTCGATGATCGCCGTAAAATCCCGGCCCTGGATGACCTTTTCGACCAGGCGCAGTTTTTCGTCGGCGGTGCGGGGATCATCGTCCCAAACCGTCACCGTGGCGGTGACATAGGCCATGCCGGCATAGTCGGCGCCGAGCTCCTGCAGCGCCATGTCGGCATCGGCGGCCTTGTTTGCGGCGTCGGTGTCGACGAGGACGGAAGCCTCGTTGGTCATCACCTCCTTGAGGATCGCGGCGACAGATTTGCGCTTAGCGAACCATTGACGCCGGATCTTTGTCAGCAGCCTGGTCGCATCGTTCTTGTCGAGCAGGATCGCGCGGGTCGACCAACGATACGGGAAGGCCAGCCGGTTCAGTTCGTCAAGCAGACCCGGCGTGGTCACGGTCGGGAAACCCGTGACCGTGAGAACGCGCAGATGCGACGCACCAAGCCGCGGTTCGAGCCCGCCGGTCAGCGGCTGGTCGGCCAGCATGGCGTCGAGATACATCGGCGTTTCGGGAACGCGGACACGGTGGCTGTTGGTCGAGACGCAGCCATGCAGAAAGGTCAGCGTCTCGGCATCATCGAGCCACCGGCACTCCGGCATGAAGGCTTCGATAAGGCGCAGGACGCGGTCGCCGCGGTCAATGAACCCGGTCAGCACCTCATTGGGGTCGAGGCCATTCTTCTCGCGGCCTTCGTAGAGCCAGCTTTCCGCGCGCGCCGTGTCTTCCGCCGGCGCAAGATAGGTGAGCGTCAGGAAGTAGCTGGACTCAAAATGAGCGCCGGCCTCCACGAAGCCAGCCTTTCGCTCGGCATCGACCAGCGTGGAGGCGGCATCGGGAAAGCTGCTGTCGGGATAGCGGGTCGAGGCATGGCGTTGCGCTTCCACGAAGATCGCCCAGCCCGAGCCGAGACGGCGCAAGGCATTGTTGAGCCGGCCGGCGACGGCGACCAGTTCGGCCGGGACGGCGCTGTCGAGATCGGGGCCGCGAAAGCGCGCGGTGCGCTGGAAGCTGCCATCCTTGTTGAGGACCACGCCGGCGCCGACCAATGCCGCCCAGGGCAGGAAGTCGGCGAGCCGGCTGCTACGGTTGCGATATTCGGCAAGGTTCATCATCGGCGCGACCTCGCTTAGACAGTGAGATGCGCCGGGATGCGCAGATGCCGGCGAACGACGTCGACGAAGAGCGGATCGCGCCTGGCGGCCCAGACGGCGGCAACATGGCCGATCGCCCAGATCGCGATGCCGACGAGCCAGAGCCGCAGCCCCAGTCCCACCGCGCCGGCGAGCGTCCCGTTCATGATGGCAATCGCGCGGGGCGCGCCGCCGAGCAGGATCGGCTCGGTCAGCGCCCGGTGCACGAGGACCGCATAACCCGGCACTGCATAATCCGGTTGTTCGACAGCGTTCACCATCAGACCAGCGCCCCGCCGCCGAACGAGAAGAACGACAGGAAGAAGCTCGATGCAGCGAAGGCGATGGACAGGCCGAACACGATCTGGATGAGCCGGCGGAAACCGCCCGACGTATCGCCGAAGGCGAGCGTCAGGCCCGTGACGATGATGATGATCACCGCCATGATCTTGGAGACCGGACCTTCGATCGACTGCAGGATCTGTTGCAGCGGCTGTTCCCACGGCATCGACGAACCGGACGCATACGCGGGCGCGGCGATCGCGACGAAGAGCGCGGCAACCGAAACGGTCATGGCAAGACGATGGCGCGCGAGGCGCAGGTGCTGGATCACGGATTTTCTCCTTCGTGGCTTTGGATGAGCATGGTCGGGCTGTCGTCGCCGGCGATGACGGCTGGCGCGATCCGGTAATCGCCGTCCGGGCGAAGGCCATCGACACGAGCGAGTTCAGACAGGCGGCGCGCGGAGCCGCGGCCGGTAAGGACGGCAACCAGGTCGATCGTCTCGGCGATCAGCGCGCGCGGAACCGTGACGACGGCTTCCTGGATGAGTTGCTCCATCCGCAGGAGCGCGCCGATGGCGCTGCCGGCGTGGATCGTGCCGAGGCCACCGGGGTGGCCGGTGCCCCAGGCCTTGAGCAGTTCGAGCGCCTCGGCGCCGCGCACCTCGCCAACGGGGATGCGGTCAGGGCGCAGGCGCAGTGACGAGCGGACGAGATCAGCGAGCGACGCGACACCGTCTTTGGTCCGTATCGCCACGAGATTGCGCGCTGCGCATTGCAGTTCGCGCGTATCCTCGATGATGACGACGCGATCGGCGGTCTTGGCCACTTCGGCCAGCAATGCGTTGATCAGCGTGGTCTTGCCGGTGGAGGTGCCGCCAGCAACCAGAATGTTGGCGCGGGTGGCAACGCCCAACCGAAGAGCTGCCGCCTGCGACACCGACATGATCCCGGTCGTGACATAGTCTTCAAGGGTGAAGACGGCGATGGCAGGCTTGCGGATCGCGAAGGCGGGCGCTGCGACGACGGGAGGAAGCAGCCCCTCGAACCGCTCCCCCGTCTCGGGCAGTTCGGCCGAGACGCGTGGTGCGCCGGCATGGACTTCGGCACCGACATGATGAGCGACGAGGCGAACGATGCGCTCGCCGTCCGCGGCCGACAACCGTTCGCCAGTATCGGAGAGGCCGTCGGACAGCCGATCAATCCACAGACGTCCATCGGGGTTGAGCATCACTTCGACGATGCCCGCATCGTCGAGATAGCGCGCGATCGCGGGCCCAAGTGCGGTACGCAGCATGCGTGCTCCGCGCGCCAGACCTTCTGAATTGTGATGCGAAGCTGCCATCTTGTCCCCGTTTCGGCCGGGGGAACGTAGACGGCCCCAGGACGGGGATGATTAAGAGAGCCGTATCTCGAGTGGATTCAACACCTATATCGAGGCGTAGTAGCGCGGCGTACAAATACAGGCGATCGGCGGCTCGGCCCGGCGGCGACCAATGAGTGGTTGCGCAAGGTCCGTCCTGACGCAGCCACTCGGCGTGGCTCGGAGGCTCTACAAGATTGGTCGGCTGGCCGACAGTGCCTGTCGCAGGGCTGTCGTCTTCTTGCGCCCTATGCGACGGCCATGGTCGACTTTATACGAGAACGCGTATATTTCCTTTCCATACGCGATGCCGTATATTTCTTATTTATACGCGACTACGTATATTGACTGCATATACGCGATCACGTATATTGCCTTTGGAGGTTCATCATGACCGACCTGATCGCTCGCAACGAGAAGCAACTTGGCGCCATCCTGCGTCGCGCCCGCCGCCAGGCAGGTCTTACGCAAGGAGCGATCGGCAACCGGATCCATCTTCGTCAGGGCACGATGTCGCGCCTCGAAGCCGGCGAGCCCGCGGTCCAACTGCGCACATTGATGGCGGCCCTCGCCGCGCTTGATCTCGAACTCGTCGTTCGTCCCCGAAGCAAAGGCAGTGCTGCCGACATCGAGGACCTGTTTTGATGACACGGCGCCCCGTCCACGCGCCGCTCAATGTTTTCCTGAACGGGCGCCTTGTGGGCGTTCTGCGCAGGCAATCGACCGGTGCCATAGACTTTCAATACGCCCGCGATTGGCTGGACTGGCAAAGCACCTTCCCGATCTCGCTTTCGCTTCCTTTGCGCGAAGACCGTTACATCGGCGCGCCTGTGATCAACGTCTTTGACAACCTGCTTCCTGACAGCGACGCCATCCGCAGGCGCGTTGCCGAACGCGTTGGCGCGGGCGGTACCGACCCCTACAGCATGCTCGCAGCCCTCGGCCATGATTGCGTCGGCGCCCTTCAGTTCCTGCCTGATGGCATCGATCCCGGCGCTCCAGGCGGGACCGATGGCAGGCCGGTCAGCAACGAGGACATTGCCGGGATAATCAAGAACCTTGCCGCCGCGCCTCTCGGCCTTGGTGAGGACGAGGATTTCCGCATTTCGATTGCTGGCGCCCAGGAAAAGACCGCGCTGCTGCGCAAGGACGGGGGCTGGTTCAAGCCGGTCGGCACGGCGGCAACCACCCATATCCTGAAACCGCAGATCGGCCGGCTGCCGAACGGCATCGATCTCTCCGACAGCGTTGAGAACGAGTATCTGTGCCTTAAGCTGCTCAAGGCGTTCGGCGTCCCCGCTGCCCAGGCGGAGATCGCTGATTTTGGGGAGCGCCGCACACTGATCGTAGAGCGTTTCGACCGGCTGTGGACCCGCGACGGCCGCCTCCTGCGCCTGCCGCAGGAGGATATGTGTCAGGCGCTGTCGGTGCCGCCGACGCGCAAGTATCAGTCCGATGGTGGTCCTGGCATTGCTGATATTATCGAGCTTCTGAAGGGCAGTGACACGCCCGAAGAGGACATCGCCGTCTTTTTGCGCGCCTGCGTTCTGTTCTGGCTGATTGGCGCCAGCGACGGTCACGCCAAGAATTTCAGCATCTTTCTCGGTCCTGGCGGGCGGTTCCGCATAACCCCCCTTTACGACGTTCTCACCGCACAACCCAGCCTTGATGGCGGACAGATTCCGCGCAAAAAATTCAAGTTGGCGATGTCGGTCGGCAACAGCCGGCACTATTCGGTCCATGAGATCATGCCTCGCCACTTCATGCAGAGCGCTGACATGGCCGGCGTGGGAACGCCCGTCACGCTCAGAATTTTCGAAGACATCGCTGCGAACGCACAAAGGCAGTCGGAGACGGTGTTTTCCTCATTGCAGCGTGGCTTCCCCGAACGGCTCCTCTATTCAGTCAGGGCGGCGATCGGCAAGCGCGCCATTCTTCTCGCTGAGGCAAATTGATCATGGTCGCAAGGTAGGAGAAGAGGCTCTCGTGACGGCCGATCGTCATTGCCGGCCCCAACCCGCCAGCCCTGTCGCGCCATCGCCAGCAGCGGCGCCTATCGTCGCATCACACTATGGTCGACGTGGCCAGTCTGCCCTTAGCGCACCCCACTTTCGTCCGTCGGAATGATATCCTCCGAAATCTCCTGACGGAGCTTCGGTCCTCTCGCCAGCCGACGCCCGAGCGCGGTGACGAAGGCATCATAGCGCTCGCCAGCCTTGGCGTGGGCAGCCTGCGCCGCGGGCTCGGGCAACGCTGGCGTTGTCGCCAGCCAGAAGCGGACGAAAACGGCGAGAGTCTCCACCGCGATTCCAACATCGCGCTCCTGGCGTGCGATACGGCGATCGAGCTGGTCGAGCCGCTTGGTGATCGCTGCCTCCTGCCGCTCGGCGGCATCGGGTGAGAGGAACGATGCGATGGCTGCCTCGGCGACGAGCGACCGAGAATAATCACGGCGCGCCGCATGTTCGGCCAACCTGCTCATGACCTTCGGATCGAGATAGACGGACAGGCGTTGTTTGCGGGGTGGCTTTGCCATGCAACCCTCACATATCCACGCCGTCGCCGGGATCGAGCGACGCTTGCCGCGCAATGCCTTGCATGAGGCGCGTCAGTCGACGGTTGCGGGCAACTTCGTCCTCGACGTCGTCGAGGTGATCGATCTCGAATTCGTTCTCGGTCGAAGGTGTCACAACCGGCTCGGCTCGACCGAGCTCGGGTTGACGACGACGCTCGGACTCGGTCACGTCCTCATCCGCGGCCGCAGGCGCCGACGTGACATCGGTGACCTGCGGACGGGAAGGCGGCGGCAGTTTTGTCCAGTCATCGGGTTTCCCCTCCACTGCCGCCGCCAACGCCGGCGGCGGCAAGAAACGCTCCCTGAAGCGTGCATCCTCATGATAACGCGCCTTCTTGGCGCGGATCGGCGGCGCACCCGAGACCATGACGATCTCGTCGGTGGACGGGAGTTGCATCACTTCACCAGGCGTGAGGAGCGGACGAGCCGTCTCCGAACGAGAGACCATGAGATGACCGAGCCATGGCGACAGCCGGTGGCCGGCATAGTTCCTCATCGCCCTCATCTCGGTCGCTGTTCCCAGCGCGTCGGACACACGCTTGGCGGTGCGCTCATCATTGGTGGCAAAGCTTACCCGGACGTGGCAGTTGTCGAGGATCGAGTTGTTGGCGCCGTACGCCCTCTCGATCTGATTGAGGGATTGGGCGATCAGGAAGCTTTTCAGCCCGTAGCCGGCCATGAAAGCGAGCGCCGACTCGAAGAAGTCGAGGCGGCCAAGCGCCGGGAACTCGTCGAGCATCAGCAGCAACCGGTGCCCTTTCGCCCTCACCTGCAGATCTTCGGTCAGGCGGCGACCGATCTGATTGAGGATCAGGCGAATGAGCGGCTTGGTCCGGTTGATGTCGGACGGCGGCACGACGAGGTAGAGCGTCGTTGGATGCTTGTCGTCGACGAGGTCTGTGATGCGCCAGTCGCAGCGGCGCGTGACCTCGGCCACGACAGGATCGCGATAGAGGCCAAGGAACGACATGGCGGTGGAGAGCACGCCGGAGCGCTCGTTGTCGGATTTGTTCAAGAGTTCTCGGGCGGCGCTGGCGATGACCGGGTGCGGACCGCCCTCACCCAGATGCGCTGTTTTCATCATCGCGGACAACGTCGATTCGATCGGCCGTTTCGGATCGGAGAGGAAGCCGGCGACCCCGGCGAGTGTCTTGTCCAGCTCGGCGTAGAGGACATGCAGGATTGCGCCGACCAGCAGGGCATGGCTGGTCTTCTCCCAATGGTTTCGCCTCTCGAGCGAGCCTTCGGGATCGACCAGGATGTCGGCGATGTTTTGAACATCGCGGACTTCCCATTCGCCACGGCGCACCTCGAGCAGCGGGTTGTAGGAAGAGGATTTCGGATTGGTGGGGTCGAACAGCAGGACCCGGCCATGCCTGGCGCGAAAGCCCGCGGTGAGCTGCCAGTTCTCGCCCTTGATGTCGTGGACGACGGCTGAGCTCGGCCAGGTCAGCAGCGACGGGACGACAAGGCCGACGCCCTTGCCCGAACGTGTGGGCGCAAAGCAGAGCACATGCTCCGGTCCGTCGTGGCGCAGATAGGCACCGTCATATCGCCCAAGCACCACGCCATCGGAGCCGAGAAGGCCGGTTGCCTTGACCTCCTGCTTGTCGGCCCAGCGGGCGGAGCCGTAGGTCTCGACCTTCTTGGCCTCGCGCGCCCGCCAGACCGACATGCCTATGGCGACGGCGACGCAGGCGAAACCGCCGGATGCCGCGATAAAGGCACCCTCCACGAAGATCGACGGTGCGTAGGCATCGAAGCCATACCACCACCAGAAGAAGGACGGCGGAAGATAAAACGGAAAGCCCAGGACCCGGAACCACGGCCTGCCGAGCTCGGGCTGGAACGCCAGGCGCCAGGCCACCCACTCCGTCGCGCCCCAGGTGGTGAAAAGTACGATTGCGCAGACCGCGAGAATCTGGCCCCAAAGTATCTTGGTGGCGGACATAGAAACGGTCCTTTCTTCAACATGAGGTTAGAGGCCGATGCCTCGCTTGCGGCCAAAACTCCAGTCGATGCCGTCGTCATTGCGAGCAACGCCCGAGACATGGCGGCCAAGATGCTTTTCCAGGGACGGCGTCCAAGGCACCAGTTGGAAACCGAGGCCGTCATCGATCATGGCGAAGCGGCCGGACGCGAGCGTGAAACGTTGCCGGTAGGAACCGGCGACGTACTCGCCGCCGCGGGCGCGATTGAAGGGCTGGCCGGTTTCGGCGCAGAGCTTTTCGCTGAGCGCCTCCAACTCGCGGCGACGCAGCGTGTCGATCAGGTTGCGGGAGAAGCTGATGCGTTGGCCGTGTCGCTCGCCAAGGCCCTGTTCTACGAGATGGTCGGCGCGGCGTTGCATCGCCTGCCGCACCTCGGCGCCAAAGCCGCCGTCCGAAAGCGCAGTCGGCTCGCGGGCAATATTTTGACGATCAAGCCAGGTCGCGCCGGCGGCGGTAACCTGCCGCTCAATATCGAGATCGGAACGGACAGCGAGTGCTGCGCGCGCATGCCCCTGGGCATCATGGAACTTGCGCAGTTCGACGATTGAACCCGGGGCGCTGTCTCCGGCGGCGTCGAGGTCGGACAGCCTGATGTGATGTGTGCGGCCGTCGGTGCCATCGACCACGGCGTAGGCGCTGCCCTTCAACTCATCATCGAGACCACGGTCGACCAGCCGACCCACGATCGGCGTCTCGATGCGCTCGGCCGCCAGCACATAGGTCGCCGAGCCGCGCTCGATGCCCTGTTCTGTCAGAGCGCGGTGCATCCGCTTGATGATGTCACCGCGTTCGCCAAGCTGGCGCAGCGTCGCCTCGGCCTTGTCGTCGATGATCCACTGGCCCGGCCCGACCTGTTCGGCAAGGCCAAGGGTTTCGAGCTTGCGCATCCGCCCGACCTTCAGCACGTGATAGTGGTCGGGCTGAGCGTTCGCCGGGAACGCAAGATCGACAACGCCTGTGTCGCGGCCATCGCGAACAAGTTGCCGGTCAAGCTGCGTCCAGCGTTCGGCTTCGACCTGGCGCTGCAGATTGCGGCGAATGTCGAGATCAGTGCGCGGGCCAAGCTCCTGGGTAACGAGATCGGCCGCGCGGGCGCGCATCCCCTCCTTGATGTAATCGCGCGAGATTACGAGATTCTGCCCGTCATCAGTTTGGCCGCGCAGGATGATGTGAAGGTGCGGGTTGTCGGTGTTCCAGTGATCGACGCCGGCCCAATCGAGCTTCGTGCCGAGGTCTTTTTCCATCTGGCCCATCAGATCGCGGGCGAAGGCTTTGAGATCCGCCATGTCGACGGCATCTTCGGGCGAGACGATGAAGCGGAAGTGGTGCCGATCATCGCCGCACCGCTCGGCAAAGGCACCGCCATCCATCGCATCGGCCTGCGGCCCGAACAGCCTTGCCTTCTCCCCGTCACGGGTGACGCCCTCGCGGCGCAGATAGGAGAGATGGGCGGCAAGCGGGGCGCCTCGCGCGTGATGGCGCACCAGCCGTGTCTTGATGATCACGGTTCGCGAGCGGCCGGTGAGGAGACGATTGGCGCGCACGCTCGCCGAGCGGCCACGCCCGAAGGTCGAGCGATTGCCCGGACTGATCCGGCCAGAGCGAGAGATACGGGCGCCGGCCTTCTGGGCGGCGGCGAGCGCCTGCGCAATGAAGGGCCTGGCGCGCTGGGTACCGGACGAGCGGATGCGGCCAGGCCGGATTCGAAGTTCGTCCTCGCTAGTCATCTAAAGAGATCCGCACATCGTGCCAAGGCACGGAAATGAAAGGCAAATCGTTGTTCCGGCGCGGTGCGCCAAATCTTCGCACCTCTCGGAAATCCTGCATAACCTATTGAAACAACACAACCGATCGACGCCGCACCTCGCGGCCTTTTATCTCGCCATCTTAATCGGTTGTGTTTGGCGATACTTTGTAACCATCGTCGTTCCTCCTTCCGTCCACGATAATACACGACTCTATTCTCTGCGCTACGATTCCGCTTTTGAACGTCGAGTTCCGATGCGCCGTGCAATCTTCCGCGCTCTGCGACGGGGTGTTTCGGCTGCATGGTTGCAGCGCTCGAACCGTCGTGGCGCACTTTTCCATCGGACTGACGGAGCATCGTCACAGGCAATCGAGCGCGGTCCGGCCGTCTCATCGTCGGCGCGGCCGCAGGCAAGATAACGTGCGTTCCGTCGTTCCTGGTCTGCATCGGTCCTCATCCGCCGGGGCGGATCTCCTTAGCTCAGATGGCGTCCGTCAGCGTGCCGGCGCCATGCGTTTCAACCGCCGTCGCGCCGCTCATCGATGCGCTCCGAGCAGGCGTCGATCCTTGATGTGGGCGCGTTGCGCGACGTCGGTGTCACTCGTGGCCGCGTCGCCGACATAGAACGTGCCGTCGCTCCACATCGCGTGCATGATCACCGCCAGCTTGCGCGCTACCGCGACACAGGCCTTGCGGTGGCAGGAGCGTTTGGCGATCTCCCGGCCCCAGCTCTTGACCTTGTCCCTGCCCTTGAAGCGCGTCATCAGTCCCGACGCCGCCTCGTAGAGCGCGCGCCGCACGTCCGCATCGCCAGCCTTCGAGATGCGGCCCTGAACGTCGATCGAGGAGCCCGACTGCCAGCGCCGCGAGGTCAGCCCGAAGTAAGCCGCGACGTCGCGTGAGCGGCGGAAGCGTGTGGGATCGTCGATCGCCGTCATGAACGAGAGCGCTGTCACCGGGCCGACTCCGGGGATCGCCATGAAGCGTCGGCACAGCTCGCTGCGCGCCACCATTTTGACGACGAGATCGTGCAGCCGGCAGTACTGTTTCCACAGCGCCGCGCGCGCCGACAGCATGGCGTCCATCAGTTCGGCCGACAGCGGATCGTCGGCCACAGCCTGGCGAACCGCCTGCTCGAAAGCGCCGCGTCCGACCTTGCTCAGGCGGATTCCGAATGACTTCAGCGAGTGCCAGATGGCGTTCTCCAGGTCGAGAAACTTGGCCTTCAGATTGCGCCGGTGGGTCAGCAGAAGCTTCGTCCGGTGGCAGCTCTCCGACTTGATCTAGGCCTGGCGGAACCAGCCGGTGCGCATGATGTGGGCGATGCCGAGCGCATCGGCCTTGTCGGTCTTGTTGCGCTGCGCCGACAGCGCGGCGCGCACGTGCTGCGTCTCCAGGCAGATCGCCGGCAGGCCAAGTTTCTTGAGTTCCGGCTGCAGCCAAGGCGACAGCGAGCCGGCCTCGTGCCCGACACGCCGCAGTCGCGCGAGAAACGGCTTCAGCACCGCAACCAGTGCCTCGGGATCGGTCATCACCGCTGCCTCCAGATGAACCGCGCCCTGATCGTCGACGACGCAAACCGCCGTCTCGTCCATCGCCACGTCCAGTCCACAAAAGAATTCCATCGTTCGCCTCCTGCGTTGTTTGACAGACGCAGAATGTGCGGCCGAACCGCCAGCCATCGCCAGTGGCGCCGCGGCTGACACACAGCTTTGCTGCCTTTCCGGGCGCCCGCCCCGATTACGGGCGGCAATCTTCCGGTTGTTCTGCCCACCTTGCGCCCCCATCCACGCCACGGTGCGCTGGAGCTTGCGGTTGCGCGAAAACGCCCACACGCGCTCATGGCTGGATCCCTTCGCCTGACCGCGCCACGAAGGGACCTGCGGACAGCGGCGCTATGGCGACGACATCGCGCACTGGAGCTTCAGAGCCAGCGTCATTTGGCGGTCGCTCGGCCAGTACGGAGGCGACAGCCTGTTGGCGACTCGGCTGACATACGAAGAGCGAGCCGTGCTTCCAGGGAATTGCCTCGACAGACGTGACGGCGAAAGGGCGGGTGGTCGCGCGGCCTCCGACAAGCGGGGCAAGGGCTGCGACATAGGCGCGGGTCTCGGCCGGTAACGGACGCCCGGCTAGGTAGGCTTCGTAGCGTGCAGGTCCCGCGTTGTAGGCGGCCAGAAAACCCGGCGAACCGTAGCGATCGCGCAGTTCGCGCAGATACGCCGTTCCTGCCAGGATGTTGTCCCGGGGATCGAATGGATTGCGGCCAAGCGACCACCGGGCGCGCAGATCATCCCATGTGCCGGGCATAATCTGCATCAAGCCGCGGGCGCCTGCGCTGGACACGGCGCGCACGTCGCCCGCACTCTCCTTGCGCATGATGGCGCGGATCAACGCGGTCGGAACGCCGAAGCGCTGCGAGGCTTCTGCGATGTGAGCGCCGAACCGATCGCGCTGCGACGATCGCGCGATGGCCAAGTCCTGCGCCACTGTCGCCGCCGGCATGACGGTCGCGACGGACAGGCCGCAAAGGAGGAGCAGAGCCATGCGCCGGGCAGCGCGAAGCGGCCCGGGCGCACCGCGATGGCTCGTCGACGGACGGCGAGCGCGCATCGTTCAATCCTTCTCGCCGCGGTCGCGCGGACGCGCCCAGTGCAGCGACCAGGACGTCTTGTCGTCGCCATTGCGAAAGAGGTTCGCGCGGATCGGCTGCGCGAGGGTCGGGTCGTCGAGCTGGATCGAGACATAGTCTCCGGCCTTTTCGCTGGAGCGTTGCCAGCCGGCGCCAATCTCGGGGCCGTCCTCGCTTCCGGCGTGAACGCGGTAGTCAGGCGCATTCTCCGTTTCGCTCGCTTCCGCCGCCACAATGGCGACATCCAGGTTGAGGCTGAGCGTGTGGATGCGCCCGCTATAGCCAGTCTTCTGGCGCGTGAATTCCCCGATCTGTTGCATGTCAGCTCCTGTTTTCAGTGGTGCGGCGATGAAGGCTGGTGGCGCGACGCGCGCCGCCGGTCGCGCGCTCACCGCATTGGCGCGCGCCATTCGAAGCGGCCGTTGCCGCCATTGTCCGTCCACAGCGGGACGGCGCGGCCGATGATCTGGCTGGTGGCGAGGAGGCCGAAATAACGTCCGTCGAGGCTGTCGCGGACCTGCCAGTTCATCAGGAAGACTTCGCCGGTCGGGATGCGGTGGCAGCCCTGCCAGACAGGCAGGTCACGGCCGGCCCGATCACGCTTGAGCGCCATGCCCGCCTCGATACCATCGACGGTGATGGTGAGGTTCGAACGACATACACGCTGCCCGGCAACGCCAAGGATGCGCTTCAAGAGTGGCACGCCCCTCGGCAGATAGCCGCGATCAGCGAGGAACGCCGCGAGTGGCTCGGGCGCGTCGACGGCGACAAGATCGGTGACCTCGAAAGGTCCGTCGAAGTCGATCGTGTAGAAGCCGATCGGTGCGCTAGCTGACGCATTCCAGATGAGCTTCGTGGGCATCGAAGTGAGGCCGGGATAGCCGACGCCCATGGTTGCGAGAACGCTAGCGAGGATGATCCCGGCGCGCGTCACGGCTCGGTCCTCTTGCGCAGCAGGAAGGCGCGATGTTGGTCGAGTGTGTAGCTGCGCGGCGCGTGGCTGGCGGTTATCCGGTTGTGGATGTGCCGCCAGTGATCGGGCGACACCAACTCAGGCTCGATGTCGAGGCGCTGGATGGCGTCGATCGCCTGCAGCACGCGTTCGACCTTGGGCCAGCTCTCGACCTTCAGAAGGATGTCGCCGCCGGGGCGCACGAAGGGCAGTGTCTGATAGGCATCGCCACGTGCGACCGCACGCACGATGTCGATACGTGAGATGATCGTTCCAAAATCGTTCGCGGCCCAGCGCACGAAGGCGAAGACTGCGCCGGGACGATAGGACAGGATGCGCCGGCGACGATCGACGATCTGTTCCTGGGCGTGCGTGCCGAAGCGTATCCAGTTCTCTTGTCTCTTCTCGATCCAGGTCAGTTCGACATGGACGAGATCGTCGCGAGCGTGGTGCGTGGCGGCGATCATCGGGTGGCTCCCGAGCGCGGACCAAGAGGCGGATTCGGGGCTTCGGAGACGCTGGTTGCCGTGCTGCTGCCGTCAGAAACCGATGGCGCATTCGAGGTCTTGTCGGTGTCTATGCTGAGTGCGTCGCTGGCTCGCCGGACGAGCCTGTCGGTGTGCGAGGTTTCGTGAACCGAGTCGGACGCAAAGCTGAGTCTTCGCAATAGGTTGCCCGGACAGTGATGGTTCCGAGTTCGTGTACTGGGTTCGGAATGCGCTGAGTTTGCGTACTGGGACTGTTCGCAGTTTGCGGCAGGCGTGCAGACAGCGGATTGACTGGACGGTGAATCGAGCCAGCCACTTCTGGGATGCTGAGGCTCCAAGTTTGCGAACTCGGTTCGCGAAACTTCGCCCCGGTTCGCGAAACTCTGCGCCGGTTCGCGAAACTCGTCGCACCGACACACCCTCTGCACATCGCGCGCGCGCTCTTCAAAGTTAGACTCTGGGTTAGACTCTAAGTTAAGGGCGCGATTCCGGCTTTGCTTTCCTAGGGTTAGGCCCCGTTTGGGTTCCTGATAGCACGAGCCTGCGGTTCCCGATGGCACGATAGGTCCGGTTCCCGATAGCACGAGGCCGTCCACAGGCCTTCCACCGGAGGCGACCCGCTCGAAGGCGAGCAGCGTCCGGCCGCCCATCTCCACTTCGAGGAAGAGCGTGTAGCCGGGCAGCGGCTGGCGGCGGATGATGTCGCGCAGCTCGAAGGCAAAGCGCTTGTGGGGCGACAGGCTGCCGGATTTCTGGTGAAGGTGACGGAAGTCGAAGCGCCAGCCGTCGCGCTGGCGTCCGCCATGCTTGCGGACCAGCCGATAGAGCCAGCGCTCCAGCCCGCCAGTCAGGTCGAAATAGGCGCGATCGATCGTCAGCACGAGCGCGTCATCGAGGACTGCCTGGTAGAACCAGTCGGGGACGATCAACTCGATCCCCGCGGGTTTACCATGGCGATCGATGCGCTCCTGCCACTCATTGATCCATGAGAAGCGGTGCCGCCGGCCTTCGGCGGGCTGACGGATTGTCGTCGAGACAGTGGTCGACTGCAGCCGGTCAAGCGCCGCCTTCAGGCGTTGATAGTCGCGCAGGCTCTTGCCGCGGCCGACGAAGGTGAGAATCTCATAGGGCGTGGCGGCCATCAGGCGCGAGGTACGAAGCCCGGTGTCGCGCGCCTCGACGATTTGGCTCGCGGCCCAGATCAGGATGTCGGCGTCCCAGATGGTCGCCATCCCATGATCGGGTACGGCTTCGACCCGGATCGTGACGTTACCCGCGGCAAAATCGATCGGGGTGATGCGATGGGTCTTGGAAAGGGAGAAGAACGGATAGGCCATGAGATCCTGCGCGTCTCGTGGGGCGAAGTCGCCAGGCAACGCCCGGAACAGATCGAGTTGCCCACGCTCCGAAAGGGATTGGTTTTGCGCCACCACTTGAAATCCGCGCGCGGTCAGCGTGCGTATCGTCCGTCATGCGCCAGCGGCGTCGGTGTGTGACGCTTGGCCGGCAGGACCGACCCACGCGGGTCGGATGTTGAGGTGACGGCGCCGCGTTCGGCCCAGGCCTGAAGATCATCGACGGCATAGACGACACGGCCGCCGAGTTTTCGGTAGCCAGGACCAGTGCCATAGGTACGGTGCTTTTCGAGCGTTCGGGCGGAGAGGCTGAGGAAATCCGCGGCTTCCTTGGTGCGCAGGAAGCGTGGCGGCAAGACGGCGATATCGGGTCGCATGGATCGGGCCTCCGTGGGGTTTTGGACGGCCGCTGGCGTTCAGCGGTGGATGGAGACCACGGTGGCGGAGAGTAAGCTTCGTCAGGGATGGGGAAGTTGAGGGGGGCTAAAACTCCACCCCTTCTGCGCGGCCAGACCAGCTAGGATCGACGGCGATGACGCAGGATTTGCAAATAGCCGCCACCGATCATGGCGGTGGCGCCTTCGACGAGACCGATCACCGCGTCGCGCAGCGCGGAAGTTTTCCAGGGATCGGCGGCGACGCGCTTGAACCCGTAAAGGGCGATGGCAATGTCGCGGTAGCTCGCGCCACTGGCGCGGCCGTCCGCGGCCTGCATCATCAGACGGAAGCGGCGGCGTTGCTGCGGGGTCATCCGCGTGTCCGCAGGCGCTGGGCGCTCCTGCCAGGCACGCCAGAATCGGGTGAGTGCTTCGATTCGTCCCAACGTGTCTGCGTCCAGGGGAATCAACGCCGCCAGATGGCCGTGCGGGTCACTGCCAGGCAGAAGGAAAAGTTGAGTGACCACACCTGCACTATGGACAGTGTGGCGTCCTTCCGGGCCGTCGTGGTCCACACCCAGACCCGTCAAAGGCGCAGGTGGCGTCGATGACAGGAAAGCCGGCGCCGGTACGAGAGAAACCACTGCTGGATCGACGTCAGGCGACCAGAGAACGTCTTGCGCCAAGGCCGACAAATCCGGCGTGGCCGGGAAATCGTAACCCCCATTGCCGTTGCGCCGCAGGGTGGAAGGGTGCTTTTTCGGCTCTTGTGGTCAGCAGCGCTTGATAGTGCCTTTGATAGGGTTCGTGACGTCGAAGACACTCCCAGGCGAGCCCTTCGATGGGCAATGTGTCGAAATAATCATAGCTGTCATTGTCTCGCCAACGCGACGTATCCGGCCTCATCCAAAGAGCTCCTAAGACGCGCAAGCCCCCGCCTCAAAACAATTCCGGGTTGTGGCGATTGCCGGAAGACCCTCGGCCGGCATCGCGTGATGCCGTTTCGGCATCACGCGGGAGCGACAGGAGCTGGGTCGTGCTAGTTGCCGGGTTGACGCAAGAGATGGCGGTAGCCAGCACGCGCCATCCAGCGCGCGCGCGCCAGATGGCTGTCATGGATGCGCCGGGCGCGTTGTGGCTCTTTCGTCAGATCAATGCCGAAGAGAATTTCGACCACCTCGCGCCAGTCCGCGCCGTCGTCGGCGGCATCAAGCAGGCGCATATAGAGCTTGATGTGCTGCCGATCGTATTCGGTGAGTTCGTCACCCGTCGGCGCGGTATCGTCAAACGGCTCGATCATCGCTTGCCCTCGTGTTCAGAGTGAGCCTGCATTTTATAGAAACAATTTTGCCAGCGGAGGATGGTTGATCAGCATCAGGCGATGCGGTTTGGGCATCGCCTCGCCTTGAGTGGGATCAACCGGCCTTAGTAGAAGAAGGCCCCGGCTTTCCAGCCGGGGCCTGCGGGGTTCCTCAATCGCCCCGCCGCGCGTTCGGGCGGGACCAGATGAGCGAGAAGCCCTCACCGTCCTCACCGTCGAAGAGGTTGGCGTAGATCGGGGCGTTGAAGCTCGGATCGTCGAGCTTGAGACCCAGGTAGTCGCGGCCCTCGTTGGACTGCTTGGACCAGGCGGCGCCGATCTCGGCGCGGCCGACCAGCACCCGGTGGCTGGGAGCGTTCTCGCCAGTGGCGCGTGTGTCTGGGACGATGCGCACGTTCTTGGCCTGGACGCTGAGGGTGACGATTTCGCCGGTGAACTCGTTCGAGGCGGTCTTCTTGAAAGTGCCGATGGTAGCCATCGTAAATCTCCGTTTTCTGTTCCCGAGCCCGCACCATGCGGCCTCGATGGCGATCACTTGGCCGGAGGCGACCGACGACGCATCGCTTGCGACCGGAGCAAGGCGGAGGACGGCGCAGGAACGACTTTCTTGTGTCGCGAGGAATGACGGCCCCGGGGTCCCCATGCGTCTAGCGCATGGGGTGGGGGGCCGGCAGGGGAAGAAAGTCGAGACGCGCCGTTGCGGCTCAGGCGGTCGAGGCTTCAGCCGTCCTTCGGGCAGATCAGCCCATTGAAGAGGCCGTTTGGAGCGCTCCGGGACGGATTGGCAACGGGGACAATGGCGCCCAACGCGCCGCCAGCAGGTCGTACGAGCTTCGCCGGCATCATCGCCCACACATCCCTGGCACCAGATCCCCGCGCACCGCCGACGCCGCGGCCACCGGCCGCAGTGCTTTCCTGCTATCAACTGGCCGGACCTGCCTTCAGCATCGACCGAAGACAGTCCAAGACCACATCGGGTCCGCGCTGCAATGCCCACTGCTCGATCACTGGCACTCAGCCCGCTCGCTCCAACCGTTGACGATGAGGAGGCCAGGCCATTGTCGGTCTGATCCATCCGCCTCGCTCGCGCGGGTCTTATGCTCGAACCATCCCCCGACCAGATTGTCGGCGCCGGCCATGCCCGCCACCCGCAGATATGCCATGAAGCCGATGGTGATAGCGCCGATGACGGAAAAGATGACCTGCCAGAGTTCCGAAGGCATCGTAAGCTTCGCGATACCATGGATAGCATGGTATCCGGCAACGATCGCTGGCGTGACGAAGAGCAGCGCGATCGCCAGTTTCGCCCAGATGAGGCTGATAAGGCCGAGGAGAATCTGGCCCGCGCCACGCGTCAACCCGGCCGCAAGGACGGCGACGAGGATCGGGCCAAGCCTGGCGACCCCAGTGTCGAGTGACCCCGTGCCTGTGCTGACGCCGACGAACAGCGGAAGGGCGAAAACAGCAAGGGTGACGAGCCTCGACGCAACGCAGGCATAACAAAGAAAAAGCGCGGCCTAAAACCGCGCGGAAAGTGCTCGCATCGCGAGCCGCGTGTTCGCCCCCTCAAGGGGCCAACGGGTCGATTTCACCGATGATGGCAGCCTCGTCGCCGTCATACTCGTTCACCGGCACGACCGAGAGAGTGCCGTCGCCGGCTCGGGAAATGACGATGCTGATCATCATGCTGGTGGCGAGGCTGAAGGCGAAGGCGTTTGCTTCTGCGAGGGACATTTTTCCGGCTCCTGTCTGGGAAGCGGGGACCATCCCCGCGTGACAGGCGCCCGATGTGTCCGGCCGAGGGCCGCAATCACCGTGGAGGCGAAGCCGAAACGGCGGCGCGCTATGCGTAGTCCGACCCTTCATGGGTTGATGGCGTCAGGTCCTCGGACGGGACCAGGCAATTGCGCCGATAAACGCGGTGATGGGTCGCGCTTTCAATTCAGAAGCCGATGAAACCTTTAGCTTGACCCGGCCTTCGCCTTCATCGCGAACCGCCAAGCGGTGCTGGTCAGACTCCATTCGGGGCGACGCAGACGAGCGTGGCATCGTGTGGTGCTGGCCTAGTCCGGCCCGTCATGCGGGGCCGAACCTCATGACCGGGATGCCGAGCTTGCGGGCTTTGTCGGCAAGGTTGTCCTGAATGCCCGTGCCAGGAAAATGAATGACGCCGATTGGGAGTATATCGAGCATTGCATCGTTGCGCTTGAAGGGAGCGGCCTTGGCGTGCCTCGCCCAGTCAGGCTTGAAGGCAATCTGCGGAACCTTGCGATGGTGAGCCCATTTGGCCGCGATCAACTCCGCTCCCTTCGGTGACCCGCCGTGGAGAAGCACCATGTCGGGATGCTTGGCATGGACCTGGTCAAGCTTGGCCCAGATCAGCCGATGGTCATTGAAGTCGAACCCGCCCGTGAAAGCGACTTTGGGCCCTACAGGCAGAAGGGCATTGCTATCGGCATACTTCTTGGCGGCAAGGAAATCGCGACTGTCGATCATTGCCGCGGTGAGATTGCGATGGTTGACGACGGAGCCCGAACGCGGTCGCCAGATGGAATGCGTGTGATGCTCGAAGTGCTCGCCGGCCTGGTCGCGCATCAGTTCGAAGGCAGTGCGGCGTTCGAGCAGCGTCTGACCCTGGGCTGTGAGCCGTTCGAGTTCAACGGACTTGACCTCGGACCCATCCTGTTCGCGCTGCAAGCGCTGCTGCGACAATTCGTTTTCGTCGAGTTCGCGTTCGATCCGATGGCATGCGCGGTGGAAGAGGTTGACCGTGCCCCAAAGCAGTTCCTCGAGGTCGGGCTCCAGGCGTGTGTCGGCCATCGCCACCACGAGAGCGTCGAAGATGTCGGCGATGCTGGCGGCGATGACATTGCCCTCTGGAAGCGGGCGCGGATCGGGTTCGTCTTCGAAGGGACGGTAGCCGTAGAGCTGGAGTTCCTGGAGGAGGTGGTCGGTGGGGGATGATGCGGGTTGCGCTTCGAAGTGGGTATCGTACGGGTCGCTCATGGCTGTTTCCTTCGGCAGATCGGCCGCGCCCATCGCGGCCTTCATGGCGACGAAGGCGGCGGGCGGTCCGGACTTGCACCCGCAGCGCCAGCGCAGGGCCGAAACGTCAGTGGAGGATGGCGAGCCCGGCTATTTTGTTTCGCGATGGAAAGGCCTGAAGCCGGGGTCCCCCCGCGGCCTGCCGCGGGGGGTGGAAAGGGCCGCCGGAAAATAGCCGAGGCGCAGCCATTGCCGGTCCGGGCCGGCCGCTGCCCGATCGCCCTCTGGAAGGCCGTGGGCCGGCCCGCTTCCCGGCGAAGAAACGCGATATGCGTCCGACACCGGACGAGTTGCCGCCATCACGTTCCCCTTTCCGGTCAGACCGCGAGACGCAAGAAGCGTGTGAGGTCCTGGGGTGCGAGCTGAACCCGCAAGGACGCTCTGAGCGCGTCCAGGCCGAGCAGACGCAGGTCCTCATTGAAGTCGCCGAGCTGCGGTGTCAGCACCATCGCTTCGATCCCGGCCGACTTGGCGCGCTCGATGAGGGTCGCCATTGCTCCGTTCCCTGCCGGATCGTTGTCGCGAGCGATGTAGAGCCGCCGCAGCGTGTCAGGAAACAGGATGGCCGCCAGATGTGCGGCCGATAGAGCTGCGATCGCTGGCAAGGAGGGCAGCGCTGAACGTTGCGACAGCATCGTCTCGATGCCTTCACCGGCCGCCATCACGTCACTACAGACGCCGAAGCGGACCGCGTGCCCAAGCAGTTCGCCCATGGCGCGCCGCGGCGTGTCGATCGGAGCGCGGCCCAAATGGGCTTCGCTGAAGCCGCCAGGATCGAGCCATGTGCGGTGTGCGCCGGTGAGCTTGTCTTTGACGTCGGTGACAACCGCGATCATCGCTGGCCAGGTTTCGGTCGGCCCATGCTCGTCGGGACGGTAATAGCAGCGCGGATGAAATCGAAGACTTGCCGTTTCGTGCAAGGCCGTGATGGCGCGTGCACGCAAATATGTCTCGACGGGCGTGCCTGAGATCGGCTGCGACATGCAGACCAGCCGCCTGGCCGCTTCGACCGAACCGAAAGGAGCCGGATCCGATTGTCGTCTGCGTTCAGTTTTATCGGGAATTGGCCGGGGCGTGGTCAAGAAACTGCGCGCCTCATCAGCGACATCCTTGAACTCCGCCGCACCAAGAAACTCCCTGATGACGTCGAGCAGATCGCCGTGCTCGCCGGTGGCTGCGTCCGTCCACTTGCCTGCCTGGCCCTTACCGGAATCCGGACCGTCAAGGCGGACAAACATTGACCGCCCTGGTGAATTGTGAACATCGCCGACCAGCCAATACCGGCCTTCGCGGTGACCATTGGAAAGATAGCGTCGGCACACCGCCTCGGCCTGTTGGGCAAGACGGCATGCCAATTCGGAAGCAGTGTGAGGAAACATCAAGCCGCCTCCTTCTCACAAACGCGCTGCACAGGATAGCGCTGAAGGACCTTCCCAGGCTCCGCTCGCGTCGGACGCTCCGAACGAGGCTTCCATCGCCGCGCGCCAAACGGTCGTGTCAATGCGTTGACCCCGTTCCAGATGGGGAGGGAGAAGCAGAACTGCCGCGAGGATGGCCGTGGCTGGGTCGTGTTGGTGGGCGTCGAAAACGAAACGTTCATTGGGTAAGTCCTCGGGAGAACGACACGGGAAAGCCCGCCGGCGCTCTCTCTGACCGGACGGGTTCAAACCCGTCTCAGCCAAGACTCTCACTCTGACCACCGCCCACAAAAATGCCCGGCGCTCTTGCGAGTGCCGGGCAGTGGGTGGCGCGGAAGAGCCGTGACTATTCGGCGGCGTCGAGATGCTGTTCGTCCCCGTCACCAGCCAATCCACCCTCGTCGTCACCCGCGAGGAAGTCCGGCAAAGTTTCGTCTGCGCCGTCGGCATTGTGCTCGACCGCTTCGACATCAAGGTCGACAAGCCGCAAGGTTCAGGCAGCCAGCCACGGTCGGCGAGCACCCGCTCCGCCTCCTTGGCCATATCGTCCTTCTTGAGGTGGTCGATAAGCTGGGCCGCGCGCTCACCGTCGCCCTCGCGAACCGCCTCGATAATCCGCGCCTGGTGACGCGTCCGAGATAGTTTCCGACCGTCGGCCGCCAGCCGGAATCAACCATGTCGAGCCCGACCACCCCGGCCAGATGATCGGCTTCGGAAAGGCGCTGCCGGACGCCATGCGCTGAGATGGCGCCGTTGCCGAAGCGATCGGCCCTGTCATAGAGGGCGTTCACTCCGAAGGAGGCGCAATGGGCGAACAGCGCGGCTCGCTCGTCATTGTTGAACGCCGCAAGCGCATCCCACAGCTTGTTGGCGTCTGCCGGCAGGCGGGTCTCCCAAGTCGCATGGCGGGCTTCGATCGCTTATGCGTAGGGCTTGTCACGAAGCTGGGAGGACTGGGCAGGGAAGACCGTGCCGCGGACAGAAACCTCCATCGCGACACCCAGTGAGCGGTACCGAGAGAACACGTCCCGCACGAGCCGAACCGGGAAGCCGGAGAAGCGCGTTCCGTGGCCCCATCACGCCGCCTCCCTTTTGTCGGTCGCTGCTGCCGAGGTCGCTTGGTGATCGACACCAGGCTGGAAACCGAGGATGAATTCGGCGGCCTTCGATGCCGCGCTGGCCGCGCGGACAATGGCGCGATTGTCTTCGCGCAGGACCTCCAGCCATGAACCGATATAATCGGCATGGCGCACCGTCGGCGCGATGGAGAGCGAGGCACAGATGAAGGCGCCCGCCAATTCGGCGACTAGTTCCTCGCGCACGTAGGATTTGGAGCCGAAGGAACCGGTCATGTCACGGTCGAGCCGGGAGGAATGACCCGACCAATGCCCCAATTCGTGGAAGGCGGTCCGGTGCCAGTTGATCGGCTCGAAATAGGCGGCGGGCGGCGGGACCTGCACGAAGTCACTCGCCGGGCTGTAGAAGGCGCGGCTGCCGCCGATCCGAAAGTCCGCGCCGGTGGCCCGGATCAGTGTCTCTGCTTGCGGTTCGACGATCCCCGGCGGAGGTGGTGGTGCGAGGGCGGCGATGTCCTGCGGCAGGTTCTCACATTGATCTGCGTTGAAGATTGTGAAGCGTTTTAGGAATGGAATAGCCTGCGCTTCATCACCGCTCTCGCGGGCTCGCTTCTTCTCGTTGCTGGGAATGAAGCGGTCGGCGAATACGACGGTCGTACCGTGCTCGCCCTTCCTGACGTTACCGCCGAGTGCGAGCGCCTGGCTGAAAGTAAGCCAGCTCTGCCCCGAGAAGCCATGCTCGATGACCGCGCCCCACAAGATCAGGACGTTGATGCCGGAGTAACGGCGATGCGCTGACGCATTCCACGGCATGGCGAGCGGCGCCTTTGCCGCGGCGGTTCCCCAAGGCTGCACCCAGGGGACACGTCCGGCTTCCAGTTCGGTGATGATCTTGTCGGTGATTTCCTGATAGAGGCCCGTGCGGTCATTGCCGGAACGGGCGCGAGCGGTGTTTCTGTACATCGCGGTTCTCCGCGACGGGCGCCAGGAGCCTCTCTCCCGCCTTCAACCCGTCACGGCAACCCGGTCCGCACTCTGCCTCTCATCGGATCCGTCTCGATACCCATCGGCGGCAGGAAAAGACGCCGGCATGACAGGGCTCGCGTCAGGGCTGGAAGCCCGCATGGGGGAAGGCCCGTCGCAGACGGGGCTTCAGCTTCGCCGACGGCCCTGCCCCGGCAGGGGGGATGCCCAGCGGGGCCCGCTCCAACGCCTACTGCCGCAGGGAACGAAAACCAGAGGTAACAATTATCGATGCAAACCAAGCGTGGGTGTTTGCATGCCGAAGGTCCATGAGACATGGCAAGTCGAGCCGCACGGCCGGTTGAAGGCGGTCGCTGACGGTCTCTTGACGGTCAGCGGCGAGATCCAGATGCCGCTTGGTCATTTTCCGCGGCGAATGACGGTGGTCGGCCTAAGAGGAAACCGCACCGCGATCTGGAGCTGCATTCCCCTTGCAGAGCCGGAAATGCATGAGATCGAAGCGCTTGGTGAGCCGGCCTTTCTCATCGTGCCGGGTGCCGGCCATCGGCTGGACATCAAGCCTTGGAAGCTCCGCTATCCCCAAGCGAAAATTGTCTGCCCGCCGGGCGCGCGGGAGGCCGTAGAGAAGGTGGTCTACGTCGATTCGACTGCGGATATCTTTGACGATCCTTCCGTTCGGATGGAAACGGTGCCGGGAGTTGCGGAAAAAGAGGCGGCGCTGTTCGTGCGCCGCGACGGCGGTACAACCCTTGTCGTCAACGACATCCTCGCCAATGTGCGCCACCCCTATGGGATTGGCGCGCATATCATGGCGCGCCTGCTGGGCTTCGGCGTCAACCGGCCGAGCACGCCGCGCGCTGCAAGATGGTTCTTTGTGAAGGACGGAAAGGCGTTGGGCGCGGCGTTTCGCAAATGGTCTGAGGACCCGGACCTTGTGCGCATTATTGTCAGCCACGGCGATGTCATTACCAACAAACCGCGCAAGGTTCTGGAGCGGGTTGCGCAAGATTTCGGGGCGTGAGCAAAGGCCCTCCCCGCCTGGTCGTTGGAGGCAGAAGCGGTACGAGAAGGGAGCGGCTGGCCGATGTTGCGAACTACAGGCGCACGGAGAGCGCCACACCTTTTCGTCAAACAATCCCAGGGCGGAGCAAGGAGCGAAGCGACGCGGCGCAGACCCCTGGAGCTGCTCCGCAGCCCAAGGGATCCATGCCGTGAGCTTCGAGCGCCACCGACAGTCCAGAATTCTGATACGCCGCGTTCGTCGGCAACCGTCACGGCATGGATCCCCGGGTCAAGCCCGAGGATGAAGAACCGGTAGGCGTCCCGCCCCTTGAAGGCGGTCAGAGGCCGTGTCCAGTCTAGGCTTTTGGCTTCGCCTTCCTGACTTCCTCGATGGCCATGTTCAATGCCGTTTCAAAGGCGTGCCTCAAGCCGGAAATCTTGTCTTTCCTCAGCGCGGCTGTTTGTTTTGAAATGGGCGCGAGTTCCCAGATGAGCGCGTTGCCTGTCTCCAGCAGGTGAGCCAGAGCCGCATCCGTTGCCTGGCTCGTTTCCAGAAGATCGCGCGACTTCCCGATGTTCAGCTGCAAATGACGCGTAATCCCTTTCACGTTGCCCGCTTCCGCATGGATCGCCTCCCGGCGCAACTTATGCAGGTACTCCACCGCTTCTCCGATTGGCATTTGTTCCTCCCTTGCTGTCGAACGGATCATCGTACGCCTCATTCTGAAAGAGGCCGCGCGATATCTTGGGTTTGGCGACTTGGAGCCGGACCGATGGCTGCAAGCTTGCCCAACCCGCGCCTGGGTCCATCACAAAGGTCTATGATGAAGCGGGTTACTTGGTCGCCGCTGTCAATTTCTCAGACGTGATGCTCGACCATTCCCACCAGCTGGCGATCAGCGATCCGCCCACCGAAGAGCCGGGCGTCATGCGGCCAGGCTGACGTCACGCGGCGCCGTTCTATTCAGGATGACCTTCAAAACGAAGTTCGATTTTCAAAGAGTGTCCAATGCCGATTGTCACCGGAATCGTCTCTGCCTTGCTGATTCTCTTTGTGGTCCTGTTTTTGACTCACGCCGAGCGTGATCTCAAAAGCTCCCCGACGTTCTATCGCATAAGACGCCGGCTCTCCATTCTGGGTGGGCGGCCAGTCATTTTCGCCGATCGCGGAGGTCCCAATGATGGGGATCAGCGGCGGCTCCGCGGTCGCTAAATGCCGGGATTTGAGTTCCTTGATTTCGTCGTCGCGCCGCGCGATGCGGCTCTCCAGGTTGGCGATACGCTCGGCTAAAAAATAGCGGCCTATCATAAACCCGCTGCTGCCAAAAAGCATGGCGAACGAAGCAAACGCGATGGGGTTGGCCAGGACCAGCACAGAGTTTGTTTGGAAGAAATCGATGAGGTCTTGCATCGCGTCAGCCCCGAAATTGGTAGCAACTCGCCCATTCCACCCAGACCGGCCTATGGATGCTCTCGCAAAGCGCTCGTTCGATCAACTGGACGAAATGCCTGCGCCCAATGAACCCTTCCCTGGGATAGCGCGACGCCCGAACACATTGGCATCACACCAACCTGGGTCGGTTGGCAACCGGCTCACGGCACAGCGCGATCGACGTCAAGCTAGGTCTGTTGGTGCCCTACATCATCCCAGTATAAGGAATATATTCCCATTCCGTCAAGGCCCCATTGACTCCAATGTTCTTGTTTTGCGCACTTCTTGGTGGATTGGTACAGGAGGTGGGCCATGGAACTTCGCTTGAACTGAAGGCGCGGCGCGTGAAGAACTCGCACGCGGTGTCGCGGCCGCTGAAGTCGCTCTCCTCGACCAGATGGCGGGCGGAGCTCGGCGGGATCGAGCATGGCTGGGATCACCCCTTCACCGCCGAATGGCGACATGACAAGGATGTTCGAGCGCGTGGTGGAACCCGCCACGCATGCCGCTAAAGCGGCTGCGACCGAGCTGTCGCATATCGGGCTCGAAGCTGACGGTGAACCATGTCGGGCAGCATGCTGAGATGCGGGCAGAGGTCGCCGCGGCTCAGTCAGCGAAGTTCGCGAGCGAGGCGTGAAGTTTCAATACGCTGCGCGCCTCGCGTCATCGATGCGATCAATAATTGCCGTTGTAATAGCGATCGTCGCAGGGCGCGGTGTAGATGCGGCCGTAGCGGTCCTGGTAGCGGCACATCTGTTCGCCACGGGGCTGCTGCGGGGTGGTGGCCGAGCCGACGACGGCGCCGAGCAGCGCGCCACCGGCCGCGCCGATGACCGTGCTCTTAGTGTTGCCGCCGATGGCCTGGCCGACGAGAGCGCCGCCGGCGCCGCCGAGCAGGGCGCCCGTCGTTGCCCGCTGCTGTCCTTCGGTCTGAGACTGGCAGCCAGCAAGTGCCGCGGTCATCAGCACGGCGGCGATGGCTTTGTGAAAGGTCATGGAGGTCTCCCTTAAAGGTCTGAAATCCCTATCGATCGTCCCGTGCGGTCGCATTGCGGCGGAACGGGGGCACCGCCGCTCACGATATGAGACATAGTTTCTCGGGCGTTGATGGGGGCGCGCTTCCTGGCAAACGTCGATTTCCCGAGATTTGACTGCCGCTCGAAGAAGGCTCCATTCGATACAAAGTGTCGACGAGTGTGTAACCCAATGGCAGCATCGGCTCGCTAGCATGGACAGCCTAGGGCTGAGCACCCTGCCCTGTTTGGCGGCAAACTATGCAAGAGGCTTGCACGGCCAATCCAGCCACCGCGGATTCTCGAAGAACCCGCGCCGCGCAGTATGTGCGCATGTGTGAAATCGGACGAAGGCGAATTGTGGGACAGCCCGGGACTGGTCGTCGCTACAGCCAAAATGGTGTTCGCGGCTGCGAACGGCACCAAGCCAAATGTGGGCGATAACGCGAAGGTCGATCTCTGAGAGCTCGAGGCAAAGCCAGGCCGCCCTGCATCATTGCCGGGGAAGCACGTGACCGGTCGCGCCGGCCGGTAGAGGTTGCACCGCTTGTCGACCTGCTTGCACATCCTGCGAACCCGACACCGATGGTTTTGGAGCCGATGGCGGCAAAGATTTCGTCTAGAACCTGGTTGCGGCCAGGCCTAGCGCAGCAAGCCCTCTTCCTCGAACACATCCCATCCCTCTAACTTTGATGCCGGTCCTTCTTCTTTGCCAGTTCTTTTCGCACCCTTGCCCTTGCCAGCGCGCGTCAGCGCGGCCTTCCCGGCGCCGCGCCGCCTGTTCTCGGCAACTTCTTGCGCATCCTGTTCTCTCCAGAGGGTCGGTAGGTCGCGATCGAGCACGTCCTCGATGTGCCGTGGATGGAAAACATGGAAGGTGACGGCCTTCGACCGGCCGCGCATCTTGACTGTACGGGTGCCGACGCTTCGCAGCCGACCGTCTTTAAGCCATTTGTGACGTTCGCGGGCAAGGATCGTCAGGATATCCTCTGCCTCGCGCGGCAGGACGGGTAGGTCTTCAATGTCTTTCAGCGTCTCGGAGATGATGGCCGAAGCGGCTTCGAACGCATCGACCTCGCCTTCGGGCATTTGAATTGCGATGCGACCGATCTCCACCTTGGGGTGCTTTCGCAAGGCCCATGGCAGGCGCGCGCGCAGTTCGCGTTCAATGCCTTTGACGCGAACTGCGGATCCGAGCGTCGCTGAAGGCGGTAGCGGCCACTCCGCAATCAACTCAGGCGCGCTGCTCGTTCCTTGGTTGGTCGTCGCCCGGCTTAGCATGTGTTTCTGAACGATGTTGATCAAGATGGCGCCGGCGCGCGCCAGTGCTTTCCCCGCGGGTGACTTACGCTTCCCTTGAGTTTTTGGCCGGCGCTGTTTCATGCGGCCTGTCCTTTTGTTCGTATCGCGGTGTTGCACGGCGTTTGGAAAGTTCAGCAACGAAGATGACCTGCACCCATGACGCTTGAGAAGCGCAATAGTTGCACCCCAAGTGGCCGCGAAACATGAGCGCGCATCTCGCGCCGAGCGCGTCGCCTATAGCGCACGGGTGACACGGGAACTTCACCCTGACAATCCCGTTGTGGCCTCGGAAATGAGGTCTTGCGCATGCGTGAATTCACCCCAACCAACGAGCGCAACTCCTCCGGGCGACGCGGCCCGATCTCGCTGTCAGCGACGGCCTGGTTTAGTGTGCCATGGTCAGTTGCGGCGGGGCTGTTTGTTGCCGTCCTCATTCTTGCCTTCGGCGCGCTTGCGGAAGAAGTCCTGGACGGCGATACCACGGCGTTCGATCTTGCCGTTCTGTCAGCCTTGCGCAGCGCAGCCGATCCCGCCAATCCAATTGGACCACCGTGGCTTCACGAGGCAGCCCGAGATGTGACGTCCATCGGCAGCGTGGTATTTCTTGGATTCGTGCTGCTGGCAGGGGTCGGCTATCTGCTTCTGATCCATAAGCGGGCTCTCGCGATCTTGATGGCTGTGTCGGTGGTCGGCGGTGAATTGCTCAGCACGATCCTCAAGAAGAGCTTTGACCGGCCCAGGCCGGACATACCGCACGTCACGCAAGTGTTCACGGCGAGCTTCCCGAGCGGACATGCCATGCTTTCAGCGATCACCTTCCTCACCGTTGGCGCCCTGCTTGCTCGTGCCAACGCCGACCCGCGCGTCAAGGTCTATTTCATGGGTCTCGCTGTCTTTCTCACCCTGGCTGTTGGCGTGAGTCGCGTCTATCTCGCGGTCCACTATCCCACGGATGTGCTCGCGGGATGGTGCGTCGGTTCCGGCTGGGCAATCCTGTGTTGGACGGCCGCGTCATGGTTTCAGCCGACCCGCGTCAATCAGGACATCGAGCCTTGAGGACTTTGGCGCTCATCAACCAAGGGGCGGGCGCCGCCGCGCGCAGCGACGATATCGACAAGCTCGTCCGTGACGGGTTCGCGAAACGTGGCATCGACGCCGATGTGAAGTTAGTTTCGGGGCGTCAGATCGGCGAGATCGCGCAGAGGTTCGTGGCTGAACGCCCGAGATCGGGCGATCGACGAGTGTTGGTTGTCGGTGGTGGCGATGGCACGCTTGGGAGCGCGGCGTCGGCGCTTGCCGGGACAAAAGTAGCACTGGGCGTCCTGCCGCTAGGCACGCTGAACCACTTCGCCAAGGATCTTGGTCTGCCTATCGAACTCGATGCGGCAATGGACGCGATTGCCGCGAATAATCCTGTGACCGTCGATGTCGCCGAGGTGAACGGACGCGTTTTTCTCAACAACTCATCGATTGGCATCTATCCTTTCTTTGTTGCGAAACGTTCTGCCGAGCAACGGCGTAGCGGGTTGGGCAAGCTCTCAGCTATGGGTCCTGCTCTTGCAAGAACATTCAGGTTCGCATCATGGCAGGCGGTCCACATTGCCGCGCAAGGTGAGCGCAAGAGACTGCGGACGCCCTGCGTATTCGTCGGCAACAATTTCTACGACCTCGCTGACCTCGGCCGCCGCAAAAACCTGTCCTCAAAAGAGCTGTGCGTTTATGTCGTCAAACAGCAATCTTGGTTTGGGCTGGTGCTGATCCCATTGAAGATCGCATTCGGTCTGATCGATTCAGCTCGCGACGTGGAATTGTTTCGCACAAAAACACTGGAGATCACCTCGCATCGAACCACCATGCTGGTCTCGCTGGACGGAGAAGCCGTCCATATGAAGATGCCCCTGAAATTCAGGATCCGCCCAGCTGCGCTGAGGGTTCTTTCGCCTGGCCCAAGCGGGCGATCAGTGACCAGCCCTGCCGGAGCGAATTGGTGAGAAATCTCGTCCATCTCTCGGATCTGCATTTCGGAAAAGCAGACAACCAACTTGTGAAGGCCATCGCTGCGGAGGTGCGCGCAATCGCTCCAGATTTGCTTGTCGTTTCAGGGGATCTGACGCAACGCGCCCGCAGACATGAATTCCTGCAGGCGCGAGCGTTTCTCGACTCCCTTCCTGGCCCTCGCCTTGTGGTTCCTGGCAACCACGATGTCCCGCTCTGGAATGTCTTTGCCCGTGCCCTCGCGCCTCTGTCTCGGTACAAGCGCTACATCGAGGCGGACATTGATCCGTTTTACGCCGACAGCGAAGTCGCTGTCGTCGGGATCAACACGGCCCGGTCCCTGACAATCAAGGACGGCAGGATCAATGTCCGTCAGCTTGGGGCGGCGGCTGAAAAATTCGCACATTTGTCCGATGACATTACCCGGATAGTCGTCACCCATCATCCGTTCGAGGGACTGGATGTCGAAGCCGACGATGGCATCGTCGGTCGAGCAAGTCTTGCAATGAACGCCTTCTCGCGTAGCGACGTCGACATCATATTGTCTGGCCATCAGCATGTTCATCGCGCCGGTTCGAGCGCCCGGCGCTATCTTATCGACGGCTATGCGGCATTGCTTATTCAAGCGGGAACGGCGGTGTCATCGCGACTTCGCCAGGGCGCAAATTCGTTCAACATTATTTGCATCGATCGTCCGGAAATATCCGTGGAATGTCGAGGCTGGCGGTCTCCGCAGGGCGGGTTCGAAACCTCGGCGAGATATTCCTTTCGGCATGGCCCAGACGGATGGCGCCTGCTTGATTAGCGCAGATCAATTCTGTTTTAGGGGAAGTGCCCCTTACCTGAATTCACGTCGCCGTTCAGCCAGAACGCCGCCCCCTGAGACGACCAGCAAGCGGCTTTCGACCACTTCCTGAAAGCAGACACTTACCGGCACGACGACGGTGCGCAGGTCCCTCGGAGCATTCTTGCGGGCCTCCTGCGACCACCTATTCGATCGATCCGATCCTTCGCCGGTTCCAAAAGATTTGTGTTACGCCCCCGCACTGCGCCCGTTCTGAATGCTCTATTTTTTCCCTTCTCCCTGGAAAGCAACACACGCCGAGCGCAGCGCCACACGGTGCAAATGTGTGAGGGTTGGCGTGGGTCGATGGATCAAAAGCCTCTGTGGCGCATTTAAGCTTCGGCTAATAGTGGCCTCAGGAGAGAACCAATGAAGAAGACGCTGCTCATTTTGAGTCTACTCATTCCGCTCGCTGCATGCTCCCGCACAGAACAAGGCGCTGCCGTCGGTGGCTTGGGTGGCGCAGCTATAGGCGCAGCAGTGGCGGGCGACCCGGTGCAGGGGGCGGTCGTTGGCGGCGCGGTTGGAGCCCTAGCCGGGGCGGTCATCGGGCACGCCAGCGAAGCAGGCCAGTGCAGATATCGCGATCGGCATGGCCGCGTTTACGTTGCACGGTGCCCAGACGGATACTGATCTCAACCGGACGGATACTGATCTCAAGGCGCGTGGTCCTATCCGATCGCGGCGCCGTGTCGGGGTAGGACAAGTGAATGGCACAAAAGATCAAGATACTGCTGGGTTTCTGGTTTGCCATTGTCAGCGCTGCCGCGATAAACGTCGAACTTACGACCGCGGTCTTGGCCGCGTCTGTAGATGCAAAGACGATCGCCGATCACTTCTCATCGGTAAAGTCCATGTCCGGGGACTTTGTCCAGTCGGGCCCAAGAGCGGAAATGACCAGCGGCAGATTCTTTCTGCAGCGGCCGGGGAGGATCAGGTTCAACTATGCAGGCCAATCAGGGGTAAGCGTCATCGCAGATGGCAAATCCCTGGTGGTCTATAACAAGAAGCTGAAGACATCGCGGCTTTATGCTCTTTCGAAGACGCCGCTCAAGTTGCTCCTCGACAACAAGGTCGACTTCTCCGGCCGTCGCCTCAAAAGCATCAGAGACGAGGGTGCTCAAATTGTTGTTAAGCTGGCTGACAAGTCGGTGTTCGGCAATTCGAACATCAGCATGGTGTTTGACAGGAAGTCGCTCGATCTGCGCAGATGGAGCCTCACCGACGAAAAGGGCCTTACCACGACGGTCACTATAACCAACGTCAAGCAGGGCGTTCCCGTTCCTGCGAACACCTTCACGATCGACTATGCAGCAAACCGGGAATTCAACACCACAACCAAATAGTCGGCAGCGCGACCGTCGGAAGCGGGTCACGCTCGCCTGCGTCGCTGGCGGCAGCAATGGCCGAGTAAACAGAGAGGCTGCCCTTGGCAAAAGGACCGGATTGAGATCAAGATAGACGGCTGGAATCGGCATTTTTAGGGAGGAAGTGTCATGCCTAAGGTTTCGGATCTTTTCTTTAAGACAGCTATTGTGTGGCTCATTGTGGGGATCGGGGCCGGCCTCCAAATGGCGATCTCAGGCGACCACGGCGCCTTTCCGGCACATGCCCACATCAATCTTCTCGGATGGGTCACAAGCGCAATCTTCGGCGGGTATTACGCCCTTAACCCGGCAAAGGCGGCGCGGAAAATCGCGATGATCCAATACGGCCTCTATAATGTCGGCTTGGTTGTGATGCTACCGGCACTATATCTGATGCTCCAAGGCAATACCGCTCTTGAGCCGATCGTCGCTGTCGGTTCGCTAATCGTGGCTGCAGCCGTGTTGATGTTTGCGTTCGTCGTTTTCTCAAGTGCAAGCGCGCGTTTGGCGTCTGAATTATCGTCTGCCACGCGCTGAGGCAAAAAGCTTGTCACCGCGAAGGTAGCCGGCTTGTGAAGCGGAGAATAATTCCGCCAACCAGCACAGTTGGGCGCTGTATTAGACCCGGCGCGACGCCGCGTGAAATTTTCCGACTGGCACGATACGGTTTCGAAGGGCCCCGTTGTCGCCCCAGACCGATCAACGTCATCTGTCCCTGTCGGCTTGGAAACGCCGAAGGCTGAGCATAAGAGCGGTCATCGTTGCGCTCGCGCACGCCACCGCCAAGAACGTGATAACGCCGGCGGAGGGAGAAGTTTGCTCTGAGCGAATTGGGATATGTTCTGCTGACAACGGACTATCAACCAATGCCTCCAGGTCCGCCCTGCTGCCGTGCCGAATGGAATAGGCCCGCGTGAACTCGGCGCCGAGGAGAAAAATTTCCGATGAGTAGTAAACCCACAGGAGGATGACGAGCAGCCCACCGGCAGCCCCGTATGAGGAGGCAATCGCGCTGGTACCGATATACCATCCGATAAGCGACTTCCCGAGCGTAAACAGGGCGGCGGTTAGAACAGCGCCGATCCCCACATCGCGCCATTCGAGTGTTCGATCGGGTAAAACTTTGTAGATTGCTGCGAACATCACCGAGATCAGGACAAACGAAACGACAGCGTTGATCACGCCGAGGACAATTGTACCAAACGGCAGCAGAGCGTTGATGATATTTCCCAAGGCCGAGATCGCTGCGCTGGCAACGAGAGACACGAGCAACATGAAACCGAGCGCGGCGACCAAACCCAGACTTGCCGCACGCGCCCGGACCAAACGCGAGAACGAACTTCCCTGAGGGTCAACTTTCCATATGGTGTTCAGCGATTGCTGCATTTCGCCAAAAACGCCCGATGCAGCCACCAACAATGTGATTGCTCCGATAACCGCGGCCCAGGTTCCGGATAATTTATTCGAGGCACTCTGCAGGGCGGTCTGGAGGAGATCGGCACTTTCCGGCCCCATCAGTCCGGAGATCTGAGCAGACAAAGCCAATTGTGCAGCCTCCCGACCGAAGACGAGGCCTGCAATAGCGACCACGATCAGCAAGATTGGAGCCAAGGAGGTGGTGGCGTAAAAAGCCATGGCCGCGCCATGGCTAAGAGCATTGTCGTTGACGAACCCTACTGTGCTCTCTTTGACCAGGTCCCAAATCTTTGTGATCGCGGATCGCATTGTGAGTCCGAAGGCTTTGACGGCGTCCGTTAGCAATGCGCCAGAACTGCCAATGTTCCGGCCGCACTGCCCGTTGATTTATCAACGGCATGGGACCCGTCGGTCCTGCTCTCTCATTGCTGATCGCCGCCGTCCTTCGCGCCATCGAAATAATCGCTGAACGCAGCCATAAGAGCCAACAACGCGGCAGTGTATCTGGCGAAGCCGAACGCCTGCGCCGCCGCCAGTTTTGCGCCGCGCGAATGCTGGCTAACAAATTCGGCAGCGGCATTCTGGACTTCTTCTCCCGCTTTCCCGAATAACTCGCGCTCCTTGTCGGTCGGCTTGAACGACCGGCCGATAACATGGCCGATGAACAGTCCTCCTGCGGAACCGGCGAGCACCTTTGCTCGGGCCATATTGGTGATGGCCTTTCGCGGGGTCTCCATATCAGGAAGCGAGCGAACCGCGTGCGTCCCCCCGTTCAGTGTTTTGGCGTCCGGCGCAGGAATACTGCCGACACCATTGCCGCCTTCGCCACTTCTTCTGCCTGCATCAAAAAACGCCACAGCTCCCAAGGCGACCGCCGCGGCTGCGCCGCCGTTTTCCTTTATGGCGTTTGAGACGCCACCAAAGACCCCGGCCACCTTGTCCTTTGCGTACCGCGTCGTCACGTCAACCAAGTGGCCGGGTTGCAGGCGACGGCTTATTTCGGCGACGGGCGCAAACAGGGCCTGCCGTTCGGCCCGGCTTCTCGCCATGATCTCGCCCAGCTCATCGTTGCGTGGTGCCATAGCGTATCCCCTGCTTCAATGCAGCCAGATCGCTGCGGACCTGGTTTACAGTCTCGATAGGTGTGATGGTCCATCCAACGAGTGCTCTTTTGGCCAAGTAGAGCGAAAGCACACCTGCGCCTATCAAGATCATCCCGACTGTGAGACAGGCAAACATAGCGCCGATACCCAGAGAGATCATCGCCAGGATCAGGAACTGGACCAGGGCGAAAGCTCCCAAGACGAAGAGGATGGCCGCTGCCAGCCCGCATACGCCTGACGACACGATGGTCGACATCTTGCTCCGCATTTCCGCCTCAAGCAGGCGCAAATCCAGACGCATCAACGATGCGAATTTCGCGATCGCTTCGTCGACGATGCTGCCGAAGGGTCGGCGATCGATACCCTCATCCATCTGAGCAGCCTCTCTCAGGACCGATCCGAACTGCGCATGAAGCGGGTCAGCATCACTCCGGCGAGGATCCCCACTCCAAAGAACGCCGCCGGTTGGCGCTGCGCGAATTTCGTAACGGAGTCGAATAGCTCACCGACGTTGCGATCTCTGATGTCGGTCGAAATCCGTTCCACACCTTCGGCCGCGCTGCGGACCATGCCCGCGACTTGGGGCGATTGCTTTTCAATGCCGTCAGCGGCTTCCTTTACGGAGTGCGCGATGTTGGCAATGGCATCGGCGCCGGCGGTCTTGTTCGACTCGACAGCCTCCTTGAACGCGCCGGCCGCGTCGGAAGCCACAGAGCCGGCATACTCCCTGGCGTCGTTCGATACAGAGGCCGCAGCACTCTTCAGGTGGTTCGCGGTCTCGGAAGCGCTCGTCTTCAACTTGCTGAGCGCTTCCTTGCTGTTACCGGCACCTTTGTCGTCAGCTTGCCATTCATTCCCGGACCCGGGGAAGTTGTTTGTGTCTGGCGTGTTCATGATGTTTCACTCCTGTTGATTGGGAGTGAACTTCGACACTAGCCGGCGGTTCCTGCCTCTGCAGAATATTCCTGCTTGTTCCCTGCTGGACCTCCTTCCGGCGCCGAAGTCAGTCCGGCTGGTCGCTCGCCCATCCGTTTGTCGAACTGCAATCTCTCGATTTGATCCGAGATGAGCGAATGGACCGTCGACCATTCGCGGCGCGAATGGCATCAGAGCGGGCCAGACCTTTCACACCAATCATGACCTTTCCTCCGATCTGACATGCTCGACTCTTTTGGCGGCTTAGCTACAGGCCAGACGGCCTGGCAGCCCCGGCGTTGGATCATCTATCGCTTCGTTACGTTGCATGTCTCCGGTCAGGGGATCCACCATGCGCAACGACCGAAGCGCGAAAATCTAACAGCGCGCGTACGCGATCTGGCAGCGGGAATGTGGCCCGGAGGAAAGAAGCGGCGCGGAGCTTGGCCGTCGGAAATCTGAATTTCACCAAGTAGGAAATTCGTACCGCGCATTGCCAACCGGCATCCTCATGCCGCTAGCCTGTCTTGATCTCTCGGGGCACTGCATTGGCGATTGCGAGGAAAATGCTTTCGAACAGGTCCTTGTCGCGGAAAGGCTTGCCGAGCAGCGGCACGTCCGCCGGCCGATTGGCGATCTCTTCGGCATCGGCATAGCCCGTGATGATAACCGCCGGCCAGTCGGATCGCAGATTGCGTGCGAAGCGGATGACATCCACTCCCGATACAAGTGGCATGGCGAAGTCGGTCACGATGACGTCGAAATTGTCGGGAGCGCGTTCGATCATGGCCAGCGCTTCTGCCCCTCCTGCCGCGCAAGTTACCTCGAAACCGCGTTGGCGTAGCGACTCGGCCGTAAGTTGCCGCAAGACGTTGCTGTCATCGATCAAAAGGATCGACGGTCGCTCCGTGCGGGCGTCTAGAAGGATGTGCCCGACGTCGGCTTCCACAGAGGGAGTGGCGGGTTCTTCAACCGAGCGTGGCAGCCACAGTTGCATGGCTGTTCCACGATTAACGACGCTGTCAATGCGCAGCGTTCCGCCGGACTGCTTCATAAAGCCATAGACGGTGCTGAGACCAAGACCCGTTCCCTTGCCGATGGGCTTTGTGGTGAAAAAAGGTTCGATGACCTTCGCCAGAATATCAGGTGCGATGCCGGAGCCCGTGTCCCTGACTGTCACCACGACATAGTCACCCGCGGGAACGTCTTCGGATCTGTTTGCAACTGAACGGTTTTGCGCATGAACCGTTATTGTGCCTCCAGAAGGCATGGCGTCGCGCGCATTAAAGACCAGATTCATCAAGGCAAGTTCAAGCTGTCCAGCGTCGACATGCACCGGCCATACCGTGTCGTCAATTTGCCAATCGAAGCGGATCAGCCCCCCCAAAACGGGGGCGACCAAGCCGTTCATCGTGTCGCCAAGGGCTGCAAGCCGCACAGCTTCCGGTTTCAGCGTTTGTCGGCGCGAAAAGGCGAGCATTCGCGTGACGAGATCGGTACCCTGTTTGGCAGAACGCCGCAGCAGGTCGACAACCTGTCGTCCCTGATCATCCAGTATCCCGCGGCGTTCGAGCAATCCCAATCCGCTGAGAATAGCGGCGAGCAGATTGTTGAAATCATGAGCCAGGCCACCGGTCAGCTTGCCGATTGCGTCAAGGCGCTGTGATTGCAGCAGCTGGTCCTCAAGGCCGCGCCGCTCGGTCACGTCAAGCAACGTGCCCAATATTTCCGGCTCGCTGTCGTCAGAACCGTTCGACATCACGCCTTGGTCAAGAAAGATGCGGTACTCGCCATTGGCGCACAGCCAGCGGAATTCGCAGGTATAGGAGCCCTTGGTTTTTGCCTCCAGCAGTGCCTGCTCCAACCGTGGGAGATCTTCAGGGTGAACCCGGCTCAGGCCGAGAGCCGGATCCGAGGTCAGGTCTTCAGGGGAAAAACCGGTCAGGCGCTCGACACCCTTGGTCACAAATCGCGCCGCGAAGGGCGGCGCGGCTGCCCGCGCATGGAAACAGACTGGCAGCGAACTCAGGATGGCATCCTGCCGTTCCTCCGCGCGGCGCAGAGCCCGTTCCGCCTGAAGTTTATCCCTCTGCGCCTGGAGTGCCTGCGCCAGCAGGCCCCGTTCGGTCGCCGCCTTCCGCTGGATTTCCAGCGTCTTTTCGTGGAGCTCGACGAAGACCGCGACTTTCGAACGCAGCATGATTGGATCGAACGGCTTGAACACATAGTCGACCGCGCCGGCATCATAGCCGCGCAGCATGTGGGCCTCCTCCTTGTTGATGGCGGTGAGGAAGATGATCGGCGTGCGCTTGGATTGCTCGCGCTGGCGGATAAGTGCCGCCGTCTCATAGCCGTCTATTCCGGGCATGAGGACGTCCAACAGGATAACGGCGAAGTCCTCCTTCAGCAGGAAGCGCAGGGCCTCTTCTCCCGATTGAGCGCAGATGACGTCACCGGTCGAGGCGAGTACTTCGCTGATTGCCAGCAAATTTCGCTCGTCGTCGTCGACGGCGAGTATCCGTGCTCTCGCCGGTCTTTCGACCAATTGAACGACCTCAAGTTTTCTTACTTTGTTTCGCACAAGCTTTTGCATGGAGCGGCCGTCAGTTCACTGCCATGAGTATTCTTTCCGGGGTCTCCACGCGTGACCGGGAACGACCTATCCAGACACGAAGCAATGCCAGCAGCAGATCAAGATCGACCGGCTTGGCGATGTAATCGGAAGCACCGGCGTCCAGACATTTCTGCCGGTCGCCCTTCATCGCTTTAGCCGTGACCGAAATCAGCGGAATGTGAGCGATCGCCGGCGTGCCGCGAATGCGCCGCATCGTCTCGTAGCCGTCCATCTCCGGCATCATGATATCGATCAAGGCCGCATCGACATCGGGCGTCTGTTCCAGCAGGGCGATGCCGTCGCGACCGCGCTCGGCATGCAGAACCTGGATATCGTATGTCTCCAGCACACTGGTGAGCGAGTAGATGTTGCGGATGTCGTCATCGACGATGAGAACCTTCGCCCCCGCCAGATCGGACTTGCCGGTCTGTTCGGTTCCTGTTGCGACCTCCTCGCGTCCTTCTCCCGGCAGCGCTGCCGAGATATGAAGCGCCAGCTGTGCAAAATTTTCGGCCCGCGGTGCATTCGCAAGCGCCGGGTTCAACGCCAATACCTGATCAAGCGCATCTGGATGTGGGGCAAAGAACAACAGCTGCGGCAAGGCTTCGCCGAACTGTGCATTGACCTCGTCTAGTGCTTGTGCGTTGTCCTTGGCAGAGCGCCCGAAGCCGAGCACGACGGCATCATAGGAAGCCATGCCGATGTCGTCGGCGTTTGCCGCGAAACGGCCGACCGCAGTGACCGAGGTCACACCGTCGCGGATCGCTTCGACGAGCGATAGCCGGCGCTCCGGGTCCGGGTCCGCGACCAGAACGCGCCGCTGAATGCGCAGCTTCTTTGAATGGATATCCTGAAACACCTTCATCAGTTCATCAGAGGAAACAGGCTTGGTGGAGATGCTGGACGCCCCCTTGCGGGCGAGACTGTCGATATCTTCGGCACCCGAGATGACGTGGACGGGAATTCCCTTGGTCTTCTGATCATGGCGCAACAGATCGAAAAGTACCCATCCATCAATATCCGAAAGCCCGAGATCAAGCGTAATGGCGTCGGGAACGAGTTTGCGAGCCAGGGCCAAGGTGCCGGATCCCGCATTCGACAAGACGCCTTTGAGACCCGCCGAGCGCGCGAGACCAAGCAGCAGCCCGCCAAAAGTCGGGTCGTCCTCGACGATCAGCACGACCCGGTCGGTCGGCGCGATGGTATCGCGGTCGTCGATCAGCTCTGCCGAAGGCGGATTGCCGAGCGATGCTGGCGCAGCCTCCGCCGGCGTAGGCAGGGCCGACTGTGCGGCCGCCACGCGGGGGCCGGCGAACGGGATGACCAGCGTAAATGTCGAGCCCTTGCCCGGCGTACTTTCGACCCGCAGCTCGCCGCCAAGCAAGCGCGCTATCTCCCGGCTGATCGAGAGCCCAAGCCCGGTGCCGCCGTATTTTCGACTGGTGGTGCCATCGGCCTGCTGGAACGCCTCGAAGATCAGTTTCTGCTTGTCTTCTGGAATGCCGATGCCCGTGTCGGTTACCGCGATCGCCAACGCCTTCACGGCGTGCCCTGAGCCGTTGCGGCGGCTGGCCTTTTCGACCCGGAAATTCAAGCTGACCTCGCCCTCCGAGGTAAACTTGAACGCATTCGAAAGCAGATTGAGGACAATCTGCTGCAATCGCTTCTCGTCCGTCCGGACCGTCTCGGGAAGGGCGGGATCGACCTTGATGGTGAAGCCGAGTCCCTTGTCGGCGGCCAGTTGGCGGAATGTGCGCTCCATATGCTGCCGCAGATGCGTCACCGGCATATCGTTGATATCAATGGAGACGGTGCCGGACTCGATCTTCGACAGGTCGAGAATATCGTTGATGAGGCTGAGAAGGTCGGTTCCGGCAGAGTTGATGGTGCGCGCGAACTCGACCTGCTTTTCATTGAGATTTCCCTGCTGGTTGGTGGCAAGCAGGTTTGAGAGAATGAGCAGCGAGTTGAGCGGTGTGCGCAATTCGTGGCTCATATTGGCCAGGAACTCGGACTTGTACTTCGACGTAAGCGCCAGCTGCTCGGCTTTCTCCTCCAGGGCACGCCGTGCCATCTCGATTTCGAGGTTCTTGTTTTCCACCTGTTTCTTTTCGTTTTCGAGCAGCTGCGCCTTCTCCTGCAACTCCTCGTTCGTCGCATGCAGCTCTTCCTGCTTCTTGGTCAGTTCGGTCTGACGCGCTTGCAATTCCGAGGTCAGCAACTGCGACTGCTTGAGAAGGCCCTCTGTGCGCATCGTTGCCGCGATGGTGTTTAGAACGATGCCGACGGACTCCATCAGCTGGTTGAGAAACGACTGGTGCGTGTCACGGAATTCGCCGAACGAGGCCAGTTCGATGACCGCCTTGACCTCATCCTCGAACAAGGCGGGAAGGATGATGACGTTGGCCGGCGAGGCACTGCCGAGACCTGACGTGACGCGCAGGAATTCCGGCGGCACATTGTCGAGCATGATGGCGCGTTTGTCGGCGGCACTTTGCCCAACCAGGCCCTCGCGCAGGTCCAGGCGCTGCTTGATTGCGGCCTTGCTCTCGGCGCCGTAGGACGCCGCCAGTTCGAGATAGGATTCCTCCTCGTCCCGGTTGGTGACGTAGAACACCCCATACTGAGCATTCACCAAAGGAGCGAGCTCGGACATGATCAGCCGCGAAACCGTGGCAAGGTCACGCTCGCCCTGCAGCATTCGCGAAAACCGTGCGAGATTGGTCTTCAACCAATCCTGCTCGGCATTCTTCAGCGTCTGATCCTTCAGGTTGCGGATCATTTCGTTGATGTTGTCTTTGAGCGCCGCGACTTCACCGGAGGCCTCGACGCTGATCGAGCGGGTCAGATCGCCCTTCGTCACCGCTGTCGAAACCTCGGCAATGGCGCGCACCTGGGTGGTTAGATTGGCGGCCAGCTGATTGACGTTGTCGGTGAGGTCCCGCCAGAGGCCGGCGGCGCCGGGCACACGCGCCTGGCCGCCGAGCTTGCCTTCGATGCCGACTTCACGCGCAACATTGGTCACCTGGTCGGCAAAGGTGGCGAGCGTCTCGATCATGCCGTTGATGGTGTCGGCCAGTGAGGCGATTTCGCCCTTGGCGTCGACCGTCAGTTTGCGCTTGAGATTGCCTTGCGCGACGGCTGTCACCACGTCGGCGATGCCACGCACCTGATTGGTCAGGTTCGTCGCCATCAGGTTGACGTTGTCGGTCAGGTCCTTCCAGGTGCCGGCGACTCCTTCGACACGCGCCTGGCCGCCAAGCTTGCCCTCGGTGCCAACCTCGCGCGCCACCCGCGTCACCTCGCCAGCGAACGAGTTGAGCTGGTCCACCATGGTGTTGATGGTGGACTTGAGCTCAAGAATTTCGCCCTTCACGTCGACGGTGATCTTCTTTGACAGGTCGCCGCGCGCCACGGCGGTCGTCACTTCGGCAATGTTGCGCACCTGACCGGTCAAGTTCTCGGCCATGGAGTTCACATTGTCGGTCAGGTCCTTCCACGTACCGGCAACGCCGCGCACCTGCGCCTGGCCGCCAAGCTTGCCTTCGGTGCCAACCTCGCGCGCCACGCGTGTCACTTCAGAGGCGAAGGAATTGAGCTGGTCCACCATCGTGTTGATCGTGTCCTTCAACTCCAGAATCTCGCCGCGGACATCGACGGTGATCTTTTTCGATAGGTCGCCGAGCGCCACCGCCGTGGTCACCTCCGCGATGTTGCGCACCTGCCCCGTCAGGTTGGCGGCCATGGCATTGACGTTGTCGGTCAAATCCTTCCAGGTGCCGGCGACGCCACGAACTTGTGCCTGGCCGCCCAACTTGCCGTCGGAGCCGACCTCACGCGCCACGCGCGTCACCTCCGAGGCGAACGAATTGAGCTGGTCCACCATCGTGTTGATGACGTCCTTGATCTGCAAGATCTCGCCCAGAGCATCGACCGTGATCTTCTGCGTCAAGTCGCCGGTCGCAATCGCGGTCGCCACCTTGGACACGTCACGCAACTGCACGGTCAGATTGCCGGCCATGGCGTTGACGTTGTCGGTCAAATCCTTCCAGGTGCCGCCAACGCCTTCGACATGAGCCTGTCCGCCGAGCTTGCCTTCTGAGCCTACTTCGCGGGCGACACGCGTGACTTCCGAGGCGAACGAATTCAACTGGTCGACCATCGTGTTGACCGTGTCCTTGAGCTCAAGGATTTCGCCTTTGACGTCGACGGTGATTTTCTTTGACAGATCGCCACGGGCCACGGCCGTCGTCACTTCGGCGATGTTGCGCACCTGGCCGGTCAGATTGGCAGCCATCAGATTGACGTTGTCGGTCAAATCCTTCCACGTACCGCCGACGCCCTTGACCTCGGCCTGGCCGCCGAGCTTGCCTTCGGTGCCGACCTCGCGCGCCACGCGCGTCACTTCCGAAGCGAAAGAGTTGAGCTGATCGACCATCGTGTTGATGGTGTCCTTCAGCTCTAGGATTTCACCTTGCACCGCGACCGTGATCTTTTTCGACAGGTCGCCCGAAGCGACCGCCGTCGTGACCTCGGCAATGTTGCGCACCTGGCCCGTAAGGTTCTCCGCCATCGAGTTGACGTTGTCGGTCAAATCCTTCCAGGTTCCGGCAACGCCGCGCACCTGCGCCTGGCCGCCGAGCTTGCCTTCGGTACCAACCTCGCGCGCCACGCGCGTCACCTCGCCGGCGAATGAATTGAGCTGGTCGACCATCGTGTTGATTGTGGACTTTAGCTCGAGGATTTCGCCCTTCACGTCCACCGTAATCTTCTTCGACAGGTCGCCCAGTGCCACCGCTGTGGTCACCTCGGCGATGTTGCGCACCTGGCCGGTCAGGTTCTCGGCCATCAAATTCACATTGTCGGTCAGATCCTTCCACGTGCCACCGACACCCTCGACCCGCGCCTGGCCGCCGAGCTTGCCCTCGGTGCCGACTTCGCGCGCCACGCGCGTCACTTCCGAAGCGAAAGAGTTAAGCTGGTCGACCATCGTGTTGATGGTGTTTTTCAGTTCGAGAATTTCGCCCTTCACATCCACCGTAATCTTTTTCGACAGATCGCCCGAGGCAACGGCCGTCGTTACCTCTGCTATGTTGCGCACCTGCCCGGTCAGGTTCGTCGCCATGGCGTTGACGTTGTCGGTCAAATCTTTCCACGTGCCGGCCACGCCTTTCACGCGCGCCTGGCCGCCGAGCTTGCCTTCGGTGCCGACTTCGCGCGCCACGCGCGTGACTTCAGAGGCGAAGGACGCCAACTGGCCGACCATAGTGTTGACGATCTTGCCGATGCGCAGGAACTCGCCGCGCAGCGGTCGGCCGTCGATTTCGACCATCATGGTTTGAGACAAGTCGCCCTTGGCGACAGCGCCGATGACGCGAGCTACCTCAGCGGTCGGCTGAACCATGTCTTCGATCAAATCGTTGACGGACCGGACGCTGGACTCCCAACTGCCAGTGGCGTTTCGAACGCGGCCGCGTTCGCCTATGCGCCCATCCTTGCCAACGACCCTGCTCAGCCGCTCAAACTCTCGCGTCACCTGATCGTTGAGGTCGACAATTTCATTGAAGGTTTCTGCGATCTCGGAATCGAGACCTTCGTAAACGTTGTCGATGCGGACAGAAAAATCACCGCGCCGGAAGGCTTTCAGGGAATTCAGGATGCTTCGACGGTCCAACTTTGTTTTGGATGCCTGCACGGTCACAGCGCCCCTCCCTAATTGATATGATGTTGGATAAAATTGCCCCCGTGGCCAAATGCTACATCCCGCCGCAATCCCCAAAACGTCTCATTTTCAATTTTGTTCCATTGCCGCGCGACCTCACTTCTCGAGTCGTCATCCGCATCTGGAGTCGCGGCCATCCAACTTCTTGTGGCGCTTCTCGTTCAAGCATCGAAAGCTTTTTTAGGCTAAGCCCGGCATCGACATCAGCGCCTCTCCGACCGGCGGTATGTGTCCACGACAGCTCCCAAGCAAAGACACGCAACGCCACGTGCTGGGACTTGCTTTACCACGCAGCGCGGTTGCTCCATGATCGAGTACTGATGCGTCTCGACAAGGTTGAAGAAGCGGTCGACAAAGTCGAGCGTGCCGTCGCCTTCCTGGTCGATGTTGCCCACGGCAACGCCATCGACGCGTTCGATGACGCAGCTCAGCAATTCGTCCGCAGCTTTCTCCACCTCGAAGTGAGTCAGACACTCGGACACTGACTGCGGAGACCAACATTCGATCCCTGGCGCCTCCTCGAAGTGGGGCACCGGGCAACGGCAGGCATTGACCTGGCCTGAAAGTGAGAGCCTTGACCGAGTTCAGTAAGGAGCTGATCCCGGCGATTTTCCGTCGAGAAACCCTCCTGCCGGTCTTGTCGGCGCATTAGGCCGCGATAATTTTTGTTGGGAAGGGACCTTCGATCCACAGGAGCCTACCATGAAACACCAAACCCTACACCAGCTCCAGACAATCGCAGAAGTGGAACCCTTGGCAACGTTCCCGATCATGACCAGGCAACAACGAATCGAGCGCTGGGCGGATCTGCTAGCAGAACATCCCGAGCGACGCTTGAGAGCCCTGACTGGCACCGAGCATCTGAAGAGAGAAGACCGCGACGCAGTGCGCTGTGAGGGCTCGCCAATCACCGTGGCTTTCGAGGATCCAGTACTGCGTGCGTTGGGTCTGAAAGATGACACCTATGGGGAAGCAAAGCGCTTCTTCGAACTGACTGACTGGGAGTTGCACGACGTCGTCTGCAGTTGCCATGTCGGGAGTACGATGAGAGGGCAATGGGCTGCCGCTCGAGCCCGGCGAATAACCGGTGGGAACAGGCTTCTTAAATGGCTCAGAGAGAGAATGTGGCACTGAATCACCTAGGACTGCGACCTCCGAGACGGGCATTCCTTGGTCCGGCGTGAGCTCGTTCGGCTTGCGGCCAGTTCGCGGAAAACCAAAAGCGATAGTCACTTTCGCGAGCGTCGAAATGGGCAGTTGCGCAGGGCGCAACGGCGGCAGCCGCCTTTTGGATCGCCCTGATTGCTGCGCACTCGGAGTCACAAATGTTCAATCATGCCAACACAGCTTGGCAAATTCTACCCTGTTGTGTTTGGAGCGGTTGCAATTCGAATTCAGGGTAGCTCACCCAGGCTCTGGACCATCATCAAATCGCACGAGCGACAAATTTAGACGGCCCTAAAAGGATGATTCCAGCGCTTGCAGAGAGCGGACTTGCGCGCTTCATTGCTGACATCAAAACCTGAGGGATGAAAGGTAATTAGTACGCTTGTCCCAAGGATCACTGCGACCCGGTCGATAGGGACCGGATCGCAGGAAGGCGCGGTCGTCCTATTCAGCGATTTAGTTCGCGACCATGCGTTGTTTCTCACGCGCCTGGGCGTAGCTGCCTTTGTCGTAGGCCGGCTGCGTATTAAACTGCTGTTTTGTAAAATTCGTATAGAGGTACCTATTTCCGGACTTGTCCGTCATGAACTTCAGGTTGTCCATACCAACGGCCACCTCCTTTGTGCCCATGCCGAGGAAGCCGCCGACGTCAATCAGGACCGCGTCGACTTTTTTGTCACCCTTTAGCACCACGTCGCCGATCTTTCCAACCTTGGCATCGTTGGCGCCATAGACGGTCGTGCCGACGAGATCCTCGGCCCGGATCTTGTCGATAGGGACTGCGGTCATAGCAGTTTTTTCAACGGCCGCGGTGGTGGTTGAGTCGGGTACCACAGTCGTGGAGGCCGGGGCTGTGTTGGAAGCCATGGTTGGATCATAAGCCTTGGTATCGAAGTTCGGCTGAGCCTGGAGATCTTCCTTGGTGGTGTTGATCACAAGCCAGCGCTTGCCGTCCTTTTCGGCCCACTGGGCCTTGTTGAAGTCGAAGGCGACGTCCTTTTCACCGATGCCGAGAAAGCCACCCACACCGATAATGAGGGACTGCGCCTTGCCGTCCCTCGCAAGAAGGACGTCATTGACCTTGCCGACCGTCTGGGCATTGGCGTCCGTTCCGTTGTAAACTGAAGCGCCTATGATTTTGGACACAAGGCTGCCATTGGGCGCGACCGCAGCAGTTGTCGCAGCACTGTTGACCGCAGGCGCCGTTGTCACGGCATTCGCCGCATAGGCTCCTGAGGCAATGAGGGTTGCAAACGCGGTGGCGGCAGCCAAACTTTTGTAGCTCATCGTGGTTATCCTTGTGTTGTAGTCGGCCGCCCTGCCCCGTCTTCCAGACAGGACGGCAACTCGATGCACCACAACGGAATCTGTTGATCTAGGTTCCAGACTTCGTTTCATCGAACTTACCAAAACTCTGTCTCAATCGCTTCGCATAAAGCATTAGCGGAACTTAAATCGCGGCCGGAAATTGGTGGGCCATAAACGAACAGCCGCCCCGAGCAAATTGTTGCGCGAGCCCTCGCCACGGTGGCAGAACGGTAAGGGGATACTCGTCGCCGCTGCCGTACTCGTCTTGGCATTTTGCGCGCTCCTCGGAATGTGGTTTTTAGGCAATCCGAGGGTCCACTGAAACGCCCTTAGCCTGGGCGTGAGGGGAAGGCTTGGGGGCGTCTCGGCCTTTGGCTAGAACGGAAGACAAAAGCGTAGTTTCAAAAACCGAAGCCGGCGCCCTGACGCAATGGCGCGCTATTTCTTTGATATTCATGATGGTACCGAGCTAACCAACGACGACGATGGGATAGTCGATGACGCGGGGAGATACGCATTTCGGGCCACATCGACTTTCGCCTCAGCATGGATCGTTGAAACCATTGACGGTGTACATCAGCCCGGCGGTGACCGATGGACGACAACGCTTTCCCGCGCCAGGACGCAGGTCACGGCGCTCCGCAAAGAGTTTGCCGAAGACGGCTACTCGCAGCGCCTGGAGGCTCTCGACAGTTTGTTTTCCGTCGCTCAATCGCAGGTCAATTGCCTGCTAGCCACGCGAGCGCCGCATGAGGTTTACTCGGTTAGTCTTCGAAGGGGTTCGAGCTGCACGATAGCAAGACAGGACGCAAGTCTTAGTTGAGCGCAATCTAACGCCAAGGTAGTGTAGGAGCGCGGGGGATGATCCCAAGGGCTTTCACGCTACGGCCCATGCCGGGTTTCTTACGCCAAGTTGACACGAGTTACGCCAAGCTGACCGGAGCGCTGGCCATTTTTTGCCGCGCCGGCAGACCAATTCCATTTGCTAGTCCCGAGCATTCGGAATTGATCCGTTCAACGCTGATTAGTCCGAGGAGCCTTTTGCCCTTGGGAGCCCGTACCCGTCTCTCTCAGGCGATGGCAGCTCACGTCACTTGCGCAAGTAGGTGACGGCTGCTCAGGGCCCACTAGCCCACCGCGAACGACCCTGAGCCTTTCACGAAGAGGCTGCTCAAGAAGCAGGCCGAAGAACTCTGGAAGCAGACCGTCGCCGCGTCTTGCAGCGATCTCATGGAACGAGAACAATCCAAACATCGTTCAATCTCCTGTGGCGTATCGTCGAATCTGGGTTTGCCGGGGCAGGTGGCCACCCTTTTCCTGCCTGGTTCAAATGATTTGCTTGGTTTCAAACTTGCGCTTTTGGGCTTGGTTCCCCGGCGAACGACCGTCAATTGGTTCTGTCGGCAGCCAGAACCCGTTACGGGCGCTGGAAATTGTCGCCAAGAACCCAGCGCACGACAGGGGGCAAACGTCAGGCATACGTGGTGAGGCCGAACAAGCGAGGTTTAGCACTCGCAGATTTCACTCGGATATAAACATGATGAACCGTTGGGTTATACCAAGAGTCATGGGGTTTGACCGACATGGGCCCATTGGCGCATCCCGATTGATGTGATGGTCTCGGAATCTGCGAGGAGTTTCTGCCAGGCGTCGCAGGCCGCATCGATGATATCGTCATAGCTGTCGAAGACACGGTTGGAGAGCCAGTTCTGGCGCATATACTGCCAGACGTTCTCGACCGGGTTCAGCTCCGGCGCGCGCGACGGCAGGAAGATCGGGGTGATGTTGTCCGGTATGCTGAGGTTTGCGGTGGTGTGCCATCCGGCGCGATCCATGACGAGTACGGCATGGGCGCCCTTTTCGACATGGCGGCTGATCTCGTTGATATGGAGTTGCATGGCCTCGGTATCGGCAAACGGCAGTGCGAGAGCCGCCCCGGTACCACGTGCTGGGCAGATGGCGCCGAACAGGTAGGCGCTCTTGTAGCGCTGGTCGGCCGGCTGTCGCGGCCGCGTGCCGCGTCTGGCCCACTGCCGTACAATCCCGTTCTTCTGGCCGATCCTTGCTTCGTCCTGGAACCAGATCTCCACCTTCGTGCGCGGCGGCAAGTCGCAAAGATGCGCCTTCAGCGTGCGAGGCCAGTTTTTTTGAATTCCTCGATGATATGGGCATCCTGCGCCGGATGACGCGGTCGCACACTCATGTGGGAGAAGCCGAGCTTGTGCAGCAGCTTCCCGACATAGCGCGCGTCATAATCAATGCCGAAGCGGTCCTTGATGGCTTTCTTCAGGTCGATCCGCCGCCAGCGAACGACGCCATCGACGGCACGATCCGGGCCCTTCTCCACAAGCGCGGCCAGTTCGGCCTGCTGCTCATGCGACAGCCGGGACGCTGGTCCCGGCGCCCATTGGTCCACAAGACCATCGGGGCCGGCCGTGTTGAACCGATGCACCCAGTCGCGTAGCGTCTGGCGATCCATCCCGCCGATCCGGGCCGCATCGGCCCGGCTCATGCCGTCCAGAACCGCTGCGATCGACAACAGCCGGCTGCTCTGGCGCACATCCTTTGAGTTCCGGGCAAGACGGCGAAGCTCCCCCGCCGAAAAGTTCGTCCGCAACTTCACCGCTGATCCCATCGCCGAATCTCCTTCGGCAATAGGGAATCACGGCGCGCAAATCGGCCAAAATCACAAAAGAGTCAGCAGCCAAGACCGTTGGTATTAGGCCGCAAGACCGATGACATATTGACTTCGGAACCCAAGAGGATCTCAAAACCACTGCTTCGGCTTATGCTCTTGCTTCTCGACCTAGCGCATCATTTCGAGTTGGGAACCAACCTCCCCTCATGCTGGCTGTCTCGAATTTTAAGGCTGCGCAAAACTGATGCTGCCTTGGTCGTGTATCCGCATCCGCCATTCCATGTCGAGGCCCGGTCTGCTGAGCGGCGAACTGCTGACCAAGGCCTGGGCGGCGGATTAATCCGCGGCCGGGCGGCAGGTTCCCTTCGCCTTGGAATTCTATCGCGTTCTATTTCCAGAAAAGCTGGACGATCATCACAAGAGCAGCGAATGCCATGACGGCCGTCGCAACCCAGCCGATGATCCTCATCCCCAAGGGCACCTTCGCCTTGCCCATGATGTCCCGGCGCGCCGTCATCAGCATCATTACCGCCATGACCGGGACGGCCACCACACCGTTGACCACCGCGCTCCAGTAGAGGGCCTTGATCGGATTGACAGGCGTGAAGTTCAGACATGCGCCGAGAAGCGTTGCGATCGCGATAGTCACATAGAACGCTTTGGCCTCAAGTGGTTTCCGGTCGAGGCCGGTTGGCCATTTGCGCGCTTCTCCCATGGCATACCCCGCAGATCCTGCGAGGACCGGGATTGCCAGCAGGCCGGTCCCGATCACGCCCACCGCAAAGATCCCGAACGCGAACGCGCCTGCCACGGGCTTGAGCGCCTCCGCAGCCTGGCTGGTCGATTGGATGTCAGTGGCCCCGCTGGCATGCAGCGTCGCACCGGCGGTTATCATGATCGCCAAGGCCACGAGATTAGAGAACGCCATGCCTATATATGTATCGAGCCGGATGCGCTCGATCGCGCTCTTGGCCTGCTCCGGCGCTTTCTTGAGCGGCTTCCGCTCCGGCTTCGCCTTCTGGTCTTCAACCTCCTGCGACGCCTGCCAGAAGAACAGGTAGGGGCTGATGGTGGTGCCCAGGATCGCAACCACGGACGTCCAAAAGCCTGCGTCGGCAGTCAATTGCGGGATGAACAGACCCCGAGCGACTTCACCCCACGGCACATGCACCACCAGCACCGTGCCAAAATACGCAAGGAGCGACAGCGTCAGCCATTTCAGCACCGAGACATAACGGCTGTATTTGAGGAAGACCTGCAGGACGACGGACACAACGCCGAACATGATGACATAGGCGAGATGCGGTCCGCCAATGATCAGTTTCAGGGCGTCGCCCATGGCGCCCAGGTCGGCGCCGATGTTGATGATGTTGGCGATGAGGAGCAACACGACGACGGACTGCAGCAGCCAGTTCGGATAATACCGGCGCATGTTCCCCGCGATTCCGTGGCCGGTGGTGCGACCGATCCGGGCGCTGATCTCCTGCACCACTGACATTAGCGGATAACTAAACAGCAGCGTCCATGTCAGGCCGAAGCCAAACTGTGCACCGGCCTGGGAATAGGTGGCAATGCCGCTGGGATCGTCGTCGGACGCTCCCGTAATCAGGCCAGGTCCAAGGAGGCCAAGAAGCCTCGGCTTTGACGGGCCAACAACCGGATCATTCTTTTGCATTCTCACAGCCTCCCTCTGCTCCGAGCGAGGTAACTTGCAGCCCCGGCAAAAGCTCCGTCATGCTGAAGATTATCGTGCGTTTGCCAGGAGCTGATGCAGGCTGCGCCCTTCCATCGTTTCGCCGGCATCGAATGTCGAGACTGACGCCTGGCGGTGCTGTCGAGGAACAACTCACGGACTCGAAGGTTCTTGCCTGTGTGGTAGGAACCATCGCCATGGCTCACGATAGCGAAGACCATGCCGGCCCGCAGGCGCTCGACGTGCTGGCGCAATCGGTTGCAAAAGAGACCGGAATCTCGGAAGAGGAGGCTCGCGAACTCATCCGGCTGATTGGCACGGATCGCAATTCCCTCCTCCGCGAGGCCCGGCAGCTGCTTCGTCGCCGTCCGCCCTAGGAAGGACGGGGAATCTCACCATCTATGTGAACGCGATAATCCTGGAACGAACGGCTAAGGGCTGCGTTATGGTATGTTTTACTTTATCGGGGATCCCCGAATGAATGAATTACCGCAGGCGAACGTTGTCGCCTTCAATAACCCGGGAATGTCCGCAGAGGATAACCTCGATTTCGATTATCAGGATTTTTTCGAGAACGGGTCCGTCGCCCTCCATCTAGTAAGTGCCGATGGCGTTATCCTGCATGCAAACAAGGCCGAGTTGGATCTGCTTGGCTATGCTGCGGAGGATTATGTCGGTCGCCACATCGCCGACTTCTATCCCGACCGGGACATGATCGATGACATTTTAAGCCGGCTCAGCCGGGGCGAAAAGATCGCGCGATATCCGGCACGACTGAGGGCCGGGGACGGATCGATCAAGCATGTTGAAATCACGTCGAGCGGCCATTTCAAGGATGGGAAGCTGATCAACACGAGATGCTTCACAGTCGATGTCAGCGATCTTGAGCGGACGCGCACGAAGCTTAGGCGGCAAGACAGCACCTATCATCAGATTCTCGATGGCCTTCCGGTCGCCATCTACACGACTGACCAGGATGGCACCATTACCTATTACAATCGCGCTGCCGCCGATCTGGCTGGGCGGGAACCTATCGTCGGAAAGGACAAATGGTGCGTGACGTTCAAGCTGTTCACGGCCGACCGCAAGGAACTTCCGCATGACGAGTGCCCTATGGCCATTGCGCTCAAGGAAAACCGGCCCGTCCGCAACAAGCAAGCTATTGCGCAACGTCCGGACGGATCCTTCTTCCCGCTCCTCCCCCACCCCACGCCGCTGCTGGATGAGCACGGCAATCTCATGGGTGCCGTGAACATGCTGCTCGACTTGACGGATCGCCAGCGTGCCGAGGAGGCCAGCCAGCATCTATCAGCGATTGTAGAATCCTCTTTCGACGCAATCGTCAGCAAGGATCTCAACGCCATCATCAAGAGCTGGAATCACGCCGCGGAACGTCTCTTCGGCTACACCGCCGAAGAAGCGATCGGCAAGTCGGTGACGATGTTGATCCCTGATGACCATCAGGACGAAGAACCCCGCATTCTTGAACGCATTCGCCGCGGTGAGCGAGTCGAAACGCTCGAAACTGTTCGTCGGCGCAAGGACAGCAGCCTGGTTCCAGTTTCGTTGACGATATCGCCTGTGCGTAACGCAACAGGGCAGATCGTCGGCGCATCAAAGATTGCGCGAGACATCACATCGGCAAGGGAAAACGAGCAATGCATCCGCATGCTCATGCGCGAGGTCAATCATCGGGTGAAGAACCAATACTCGGTCATCCTTTCGATGATCCGGGAGACCAACAAGCGGTCGGAGACGCCGAAGCAGTTTGAAACGCAGGTGCGCGAGCGCATCATGGCGCTTTCGCGATCCCACGACCTCCTTGTGTCGGCCGACTGGAAGGGAGCCACGATCAGCGACCTTTTGGCGGCCCAGGTTCAGCCGTTCCCACGGGGCGATGTTATCGGTACGTCGGGCCCCTCCTTGGTGCTTAGTCCCAATGCGGTCCAGTATCTTGGGATTGCCTTCCACGAACTCGCGACCAACTCGGCGAAATATGGCGTCCTCTCAGGCGATGACGGGCAGATTTCAGTCACTTGGACCATCACCGGTTCCGGAGCATCGCGGCTCTTTCGCCTTACCTGGTCTGAAACGGATGGGCCGCAGGTCCAAACTATCGGAGAGGGCGGCTTTGGGACCGTGGTCCTGCAACGGGTTGCACCCGCGGCCGTTGGTGGGCAGGGACATCTTGAATATGGCCCGCATGGGGTCACATGGAGCCTGGAAGCGCCGTTGGCCGGCGTGGACGGTTCTGTTGCAAATCAGACCTAGAAGCGCCAGGTAGCTTGGCCGACGGGCTTGCATGCAGACCTCAATTGATGTCTGGCGACTTCACTCTGGCAGAGCGCTGGTCGCCTTCCATCCCCATAGGATCTTCACGCAAAGCAGACGGTCGCTTGTAGAGCGCCGACGCAGATAACCCGACACGCCGCCGCGAACCGAAGCGGACTCGTCAATTTTCATGCCAAATTTGGGGCATTATCTGAAGGGATCAACGCGCAATAACCGAGACGCAGTCACCGGCCTTAATCAGCCCCGGAAAGTGCCGTGCCGCCAGCATGCCGGACATTTTCGCCTTGATTTCCTGCGGAGCGATGCCGGTGCGGCCGGTAGAGTGGATGCGCGCCAGCACCGCCCCATCTTCGACAGGCTCGCCGAGATCGACCATGGTTTCGATAATCCCGTCATCCTCGGCGAAGGAGAAGCAATCGCCCGACGGCATGTCGAGCCATTGGGTCGTGCCCGTCTCGACAGCGCCCTCAACTATACCGGAATGACGCAGCACATTGAGGATGCCGCGCCGCGCGATCCGGACCGTTTGTGCACGCGAGGTGCCGCCGCCGCCAAGCTCGGTGCTGACGAAGACTTTGCCCATTTCCTCCGCCGCCGTATCGTACATGCCGACGGAGTCAATCTCGATCATGCGCATCGAGAACGGTGCCGAGAAGGCCGCGACCGCATCAAAGGCTTTCTGCTCCTGTACCTTGTCGGGCAAAGTGTGGGCGGCGCAGAACGGCACGAAGTCCAGCGTCTTCCCGCCGGAGTGAAAGTCGAAGACGATGTCGGCGCGGGGCAGCAATTCACGCTGGAAATAATCGGCGATCTTTTCGGTCACGGTGCCGTCGGGACGGCCCGGAAAGCTGCGGTTCATGTTGCCCTTGTCGATCGGCGAGGTGCGCGTGCCGGCGCGGAACGCCGGATAGTTCATCGCCGGCACGATGATTACAGTGCCGCTGACGTCCTTTGGGTCGAGCGTGCGGGCAAGATCGTAGAGCGCCAGTGGGCCCTCATACTCGTCGCCATGGTTGCCGCCGGAAAGCAGCGCCGTCTGTCCGTTGCCGTTGCGGATGACACAGATCGGGATCATCACCGAGCCCCAGGCGGAGTCGTTGCGGCTGTGGGGCAGGCGCAGGAAGCCGTGCTGGACGCCATCACGATCGAAATCGACGGTCGGCGCGATCGGCGACGGGCGGAGGCTGGACACCGGGTTCAATTCTTCACCACCAGTTTACGCGGCACATTGGCCAGGCACTCTACACCGGTTTCGGTGATCAGGATGGACTCCGTGATCTCCAGTCCCATCGTCTCCAGCCACAGGCCGGTCATGAAATGGAAGGTCATGCCGGGCTTGAGTTCGGTGCGGTCGCCGGGACGCAGGCTCATCGTGCGCTCGCCCCAGTCCGGCGGATAGGACAGGCCGATCGAATAGCCGGTGCGGTTGTCCTTGACGATGCCGAATTTCTTCAAGACAGCAAAGAAAGCATTGGCGATGTCCTCGCAGGCATTGCCGGGCTTTGCCGCCGCAAGCCCCGCCTCCATGCCTTCCAGCGTTGCCTTCTCGGCATCGAGGAATTCCTGCGTCGGCTTGCCGAGGAAGACGGTGCGCGAGAGCGGGCAATGGTACCTGTTGTAGCAGCCGGCGATCTCGAAGAAGGTGCCCTCGCCTGACTTCATCGGCTGGTCGTCCCACGTCAGATGTGGCGCTGAAGCGTCGACGCCCGACGGCAGCAACGGCACGATTGCCGGATAATCGCCGCCGATGCCATCGACGCCGCGCGTGCCGGCGTCATAGATCTCGGCGACGAGATCGCACTTGCGCATGCCGACTTCGATCTTGTCGACGATGCGCTGATGCATGGCTTCGACGATACGAGCGGCCTTGCGCATATAGTCGATTTCGGTCGGGCTCTTCACGGCACGCTGCCAGTTGACCAGGGCGGTTGCATCGACAAAGCGGGCGTTGGGCAGGTGTTTCTTCAGCGAGGTGAAGGCTGCGGCCGAGAACCAGTAATTGTCCATTTCGACGCCGATGGTGAGCTTGCCCCAGCCGCGATCGGCAAGCACGCTGGACAAGAAATCCATCGGATGGCGCTCGGTCGACTGCACGTAGTGGTCGGCATAGCCGACGATGTTGTCGTGCGCGAGATAGGCGGTGCGCTTGGCGCCGTTGGCGTCCTGGCCGCGGCCATACCAGACCGGTTCGCCCGTTGGCGGCACGATGACCGCCTGGTGGACGTAGAACGACCAGCCGTCATAGCCGGTCAGCCAAGCCATGTTGGAAGGATCGCTGACGATCAAGACATCGACACCCTTGGCTTCCATGGCCTTGCGTGTTTTGGCCAGGCGCTCGGAAAATTCGCGCCGCGAGAATTTCAGGTTTGGCTGCATTTTGTTGGTCCTCGTTTGTTGGGCCTCGCGGCCAGCATCAGCTTTCAAAAATGGTTCCGGCGTTGGCGGCACGAGCCCGGTCGCGGGCGAGCGTCGCAATCGCCGTGTCCTGCACGCCGGTGCCGGTCAGATCGGCGATGGTAATGTCGCTGGCCGAACGCCGGCCGTGTTTTGCGCCGGCGATGATCTGGCCGAGTTCGGAGACCTGCTCATCCGCAGCCATCACCCCTGCGGCAATCGCATGGTGGAGTTCGCCCAGCCGTCGTGTCTGGCGGGCACTGTCGGCGACATAGAGATCAGCCATGCGCAGGATGGCCGGCGCGATCTCGTTCTTGTGCTCGGCGTCTGAGCCCATGGCGGTAATGTGCTGGCCGGCGGTGACGAAGCCCGCCTTGATCAGCGGTTCGGTTGACGGCGTGGTGGTGACGATGATGTCGGCACCGGCGACCGCCTCCGCCGCATCGGTTTCAGCGCGTACGGCGATGCCAAGCTTCTCACGCAAAGCGCCGGCCGTCAGCTCTGCCTTTGCGGCATCGCGCGCCCAGATACGCGCCTCGGTGATCGGCCGCACCAGCATGAGGGCTTCGAGCTGAAATCCGGCCTGCATGCCGGCACCGAAGATCGCTGCAACAGCGGAATCCGGCCGCGACAGATGTCTGGCCGCGACCGCGCCGGCCGCGGCCGTGCGGACATCGGTGAGATAGCCATTGTCGAGCAGCAGCGCCTCGACCAGCCCGGTCTTCGCCGACAGCAGCACCATCATACCGTTGACGCTGGGCAGGCCGAGCCTGGGATTGTCAAAAAAGCCGGGGCTGATCTTGATAGCGAAGCCGTCAATCCCTGGCACATAGGCGGTCTTCACATCGACCTCGCCGCGATGCTCGGGGATGTCGAGCCGCAGGATCGGCGGCATCGCGACCGGCAAAGTGGCGAGCGCGCGAAAAGCATTTTCGACGCAGGCCACGGCATCGAGATCGAGCGTCACGATCTTGCGCAGCTCAGCTTCGGTGAGGATCGTCATCCGGCTCATGCGGCGCGCTCCGCTATGGCCTCACCGCAGATGATCTTGCGGTGTGCGTTCATGTCGATGTTGCGGCCGGAGAAAAGGACAACCACCGGCCCAGTCGGCTTGACCTTGCCGGCAAGCAGCGCGGCGATGCCAACGGCGCCGGCGCCTTCGACGATTTCGCGCTCTTGGGCATAGGCATGGCGGATGCCTGTGGCGATCTCGTCCTCGCTCAGCAGAATGACATCGTCGAGCAGATCGCGGCACATTGCAAAGGTCAGCCTGTTCTCGAGGCCGATGCCGCCACCGAGCGAATCCGCCAGCGTCGGCAATTCTTCCACCAGAACCGGTCGGCCGGCATCGAGGCTCGCCTTCATCGCCGCACCGCGCGCCATCGAGACGCCGATGATTTTTGTGCCGGGGCTCACACCCTTGATGGCCGCAGCCACGCCGGAGGCCAGCCCGCCACCGGAGAGCTGCACCAGGACCAGAGCAGCATCCGGAACCTGCTCGATCATCTCCAACCCGAGCGCGCCTTGCCCGGCGATGATCGCGGGATGGTCGAAGGGCGGCAGCATCACCAACCCTTCTTGTGCCGTGAGCCGTTCGACCTCTGCCTGCGCGTCGTCCTGGCTATTGCCGACGATGCGGACTTCGGCTCCGAGCCGGCGGATTTCGTCGAGCTTGTTGCCTGGCACGAGGCGCGACATGCAGATCACCGCGCGCATGCCTTCGAGCTTCGCGGCATGCGCCAGCGCCCGACCATGATTGCCGGTCGAGGCGGCGACGACGCCGCGTGCCTTTTCTTCCACGCCCAGCGAAGCAATAGCATTCGAAGCGCCGCGCAGCTTGAAGCTGCCCGTGGTCTGACGGTGTTCGAGCTTGAGATGGACGGGGACGGCGAGGCGTTCCGACAAGCTACTCGACAAGACAGTTGGCGTGCGCTCAACCTTGCCGGCAATGCGCTCACGCGCGGCTCGGATATCGCCAAGAGTAACGGTTGCCATGATCGTCAACCCCGCGGCAGAGGCAGCGTCATCAGCCGGCCGAATTCCGGATGAACTGTCTCATCGCCGCAAAGCCGCAAGCAATTCCAGGCGGTCGCCTGATTGCTGGTCACGACCGGGCGACCGATCGCCTGTTCCATGCCGCTGACCGCGAGCGCACTGCGCAACGCCGTACAGGATACAAACAATGCGTCAGCACTCGCACCGGTCGCCTCACGCGCGAGATCGACAAGCGCGGCCGGCGCAATGCGCGCCATCTCGCGGTCGTCCTCGAAACCGAGGCAGGTGAAGCTGGCTATCTCGAAACCACGCGCGGCGAAATAAGCCGCCATCGGCCTGGAGGTTTCGACCGTATAAGGAGTGAGGATACTGATCTTCTTCGCGCCCAACGCCTTCAACCCGCGCACACCGGCCATCGGTGGCGTCAGCACGGGAATGCCGGGCTTGGCCGCCTGGATCGCCGCCTCGATCTCGGCATCGCCGATCACCACCGAGGCCGAGGTGCAGGAATAGCAGATGGCATCGAGCTTCTCGTCGGGCAGGATCAGCGCCGCGCCCGCCGTCAGCGCCGGCTGCATCTTGCGCAGATTTTCCGGGGTCGTGGGGTTGGCATAGGCAATGCGCGCGACATAGACGCCGATGCGCTCGCTCGCGACCATGCGGCGAAAGTCCGGCTCGCTGGTGTGGTCGGTGGCAAGGATGATCAGGCCAACGCGCCGCTCCAGCGGGCGATCATCGAGCGATGGCCGTTTCGGGTGGACCTTGATTTCGGGCAAGGGTTTCATCGGCTACCTCTCGATCTTGCCGTAGCGGCGTTCCAGCCAGCGCAGCAGCACGACCGAACAGAGACTGATGACGAGGAAGAAAGCGCCGACCAGCGTGATCGGCTCGATGTAGCGATAGTAGGTGTTGGCGACGCTTTTCGCCTGGTTCATCAGCTCCAGCACGGTGATCGCCGACAGCAACGGCGTCTCCTTGAACATGGCGATGAAGTAGTTGGCCAGCGCCGGGATCATCGGGGGAATGGCCTGCGGGATGATGATGTGCGTCCAGGTCTGTCGTGCGCTGAGATTGCAAGCCTTCGCGGCTTCCCACTGACCACGCGGCACATTGTCGATGCCGGCGCGATAGACCTCCGCCGTGTAGGTGCCGTAATGCAGCCCAAGCCCGATGACACCGGCGACCAGCGGTGGCAGCAGGATGCCGATGTCCGGCAGCACGTAGAAGATGAAATAGAGCTGCACCAGAAGCGGTGTGCCGCGAATGAATTCGGCTGCCCAGCCGACTGTGCGTGACAGGGCTTTGTTGGGCGAGCGGCGCGCCAACGCGATGCCGAGCCCGACGATCGCGGCCAGCACCGAGCCGAGCAGCGTCGCCAGGATGGTGATCTTCACCCCCTGGATCAGCGTCGGCATGATCTGCCATACGAAATCCCAGTCCCACTCCATCAGATGCGCACCCCATCAAGGCCGCGCGCCATGCGGCGTTCCAGCGAGCGCACGCCCCATGAGATCAGCAGTGCCAGGATGAAATAGATGATCAGGATTGTGGTGAAGGGCACCATGGTGTTCCCGGTCTGGGCGCGCACCACCTGCGCCTGGAAGGTCAGGTCGGCGAGCGAAATCAAAGAGACAACCGATGTGGCCTTGAGCAGTTCGATGGCATTGTTGCCGAAGGTTGGCAGCATCACCAGGAAGGCCTGCGGCAGGATAACGTGACGCATGCCTTGCCAGCGGCCGAGATTGAGCGCGATGCAGGCTTCGTGCTGTTCACGGCCAATCGATTGCACGGCGCCGCGCACCACCTCGGCTGCATAGGCGCCGACATTGAGGCCCAGCGCCAGCACGCCTGCTTGCAGCGGGGTCAGTTCGAGGCCAATCAGCGGCAGCACGAAATAGGCGAAGAACAGCTGCACGAAGATCGATGTGCCGCGGAAGAATTCGATATAGGCGGTGGCGAGCGCCCTCACCGCGAAGAAGCGCGACAGCCGCCCCATACCGGCAAGAAAGGCCATGACCAGGGCAAGCACCGACCCCATCAGCGTCAGCTCGATGGTGACAAGCGCTCCCTGCAATATCAGGCCGAGATAGCCGGACCACTGGGTCATTCGATTAGAGGTTCCAATGTTTGATCTTGGTCCTTTCTCGCCGTTTACGGGGAGAAGATACCGGCAGGCAGACGAGGGGCAGCGCGAACCTACGAAAGTACGGTGCCGCCCCTCATCCGCGTCACTTCGTGACACCTTCTCCCCGTGAACGGGGAGAAGGTAAAAGAGGCCGCTACTTCGCCGAGCAGAGCTTGTCGCGCGTCGTCGACATGGCGGCAGCCGCCGAGAAGCCGTAGGGCTCGATGATCTTGGCGAACTCGCCGGATTTCTTCATCTTGGCCAGCTCGACGTCGAAGGCATCGCGCAGCGCCTCGTCGCCCTTCTTGAAGGCGGCGCCGTCGCAATAGACCGGGGCGCCCTGCACCGGCGCGATGACCTCGAGGGTCGGATCATTGGCCTTCTTCATCAGATCATTGATCGACAGGACGGGTAGCGAATAGGCGTCGATGCGGCCGTCCTGCACCATCTTCAGGCCGCTCTGGCCATCCGGCACGACGATGACACGCTCGCGCGGGACGCCGGCATTGAGCGCCAGCTTCTCCTCGGTGCCGCCGCCCGGCGCGCCGATCGTGGCTGTCGTGTCCTTGGCAACGTCTTCGTAGCTCTTGAAGCCTTTCGGATTGCCTTTCTTCACCAGCATCGCCTCGGCGTCGCACAGCACCGGCTCGGAATAGGCGACTGCGGCGCAGCGCTCCGGCTTCATGAACAGGCCGGCGGTGACGACATCAAAGCGTCCGGCCTTCAGGCCGGGGATCATGGCGCCATATTCCGAGATCGAGGCGACGATGTCGCCAACGCCGAGGCGTTTGAAGATCTCGCGCGCTACGTCGGGCGCCGCGCCGGAAACCTTGCCGTCGGCGGCGACGGCCGTATAGGGCGGCTCGTTGGCGATGGCGACACGGGCGAAACCTTGGGTCTTTAGCTGTTCGAGTTTTTTGTCGGCAGCCGAACCGATGCTTGAGGTTGCGAGCACCGCAGTCAGTGCAAGACCGGCGACGCCGGCCAGAATGCCAAGTTTCTTCATTGTTCCCAACTCCTTGTTTCTTCTCTTGGTTTTGTTGATTCTGGTGTTGTTGAAAGGCGGCTTTTCTCCACCCATTGCCACTGCGGTCAGACGCGATGTCCGGCCGCGATGATCTTCTTCAGGAAACCTTGCGTGCGCTCCTGCTTGGGATTGCGGAATATCTCGTCGGGCTTGCCTTCCTCGACGATCCTGCCGCGATCGAAGAACAGCACTCGGTCAGCGAAGTCGTGGGCAAAACCCATCTCGTGAGTGACCAACAGCATGGTCATGTCGGTCTCGGCGCAGAGCCGCCACAAAACGTTGAGCACCTCCTCGACCAGTTCCGGATCGAGCGCCGATGTCACCTCGTCGAACAGCATGATTTTAGGCCGCAAGGCGAGCGCACGGGCGATCGCCACGCGCTGCTTCTGGCCGCCCGACAGTTGCGCCGGCATCGCCTTGGCCTTGTCGGCCATGCCGACCATGTCGAGCAGTTCCATCGCCCGCTTCTCAGCGGCAGCGCGCGGCATGCCCTTGGTCAGCATCGGCGCCAGCGTCACATTGTCGATGACGCTCTTGTGCGGAAACAGGTTGAACAGCTGGAAGACCATGCCGATCTTCTGCCGCATCCGGGCCAGATGGCGCTCGTCCGCCGGAAGCAGCTGGCCATTGCGCTCGATATGGTAGAGCTGCTCGCCTTCGATCTGGATGTGGCCGCCATCGATGCGCTCCAGCGTCATCAGGATGCGCAGGATCGTCGTCTTGCCCGAGCCGGACGGGCCGATCAGCGCCAGCTTCTCGCGCGGCATGACCTGCATCGACAAGCCGTCGAGCACCTTGAAGCTGCCAAAGCTCTTCGAGATACCGTCGATCTTGATGATGGGCGCGGTTGCGGACAAATGAATTTCCCCGTGCTGGAGAAGCCTGTGCCCTTAACGATGCGGAACCCGCCAAATCATGTCAATTGGGAAAATAATATCATGACAATATTTCCCATTCCGCACAATTTCGGAGCAAACTGGCCTAAATGGCGAGCAGCAGGTGCTCCGGATCGCCAAGCAAGAGCTTGGTGACAACGCCGAGTCCGGCGCGCAGTTCCCCTTCGGTAGTCGAGCCCAGCGAGATGCGCACCGCCGGATGCCACGGCGCGTGCGAAATGCGGAAGGAGGTGCCCGGCGCGATCGCCACGCCCTGCAGCCGGGCCTGGGCGACAAAGCCCTCCTCGGCACGGTCGTCGGGCAGTTGCAGCCAGACGTGCAGCCCGTCGCGCCGAGCGCGATAGTCGATCCCGGCAAGCACTTGCGCCGCGATGTCCTGCCGCCGCCGCAGTGCGGCGCGCTGCCAGCGGACAAGTTCCATCGCCGTGCCGTCGGTCACCCATTTGGTGGCGATCTCGGCCACCAGCGGCGTTGCCATCCAGTTCGAGACCAGATGGCGGTTGGCAACTGCGGCGACATAGCGGTCGGGCGCTGCGAGATAGCCGATGCGCAGGCCAGGTACGGTGATCTTGGTGAAGGAGGTGACGTAGAGCGTGCGTTCCGGGGCGAAAGCCGCGACCGGTGGCGGCCGATCCTCGACCAGTGGCCCCAGCACATCGTTCTCGATGATGGCGATGTCGTGCTTGCGCGCAACCGCGGCGATTTCTTCGCGCCGCCGCGCATCCATAAGCGTTGCCGTGGGGTTGATCACCGAAGGCTGCACGAACACAGCGCGGATATCCGACAGCCGGCAGGCCTCGTCCAGCGCCTCTGGGATCAGGCCATTCTCGTCGATTGGCAGGCCTTCAAGGTTAAAGCCGAGATAGCGCGCCAGCGGCACCAGCGTGTGGTGGCCGATGGCTTCGGTGGCAACGGTCGAGCCCGGCGGCGCCACGCTCATCAGCGCCACGGTCATGCCGGCAGTGGCGCCGTTGGTCAGGCTGATGTTCTGCGCGGAGACGTCGAGCCCGCACAGTTTCAGCCATTCGACCGCCACAGCGCGGTGGCGGGGAAACACCATATTCGGCCGGAAAGAAAGTGCCGAACTCGAGGGAAGATTCTCGGCCAGCCAGCCCAACGCCTGTTTCAGCCGTTCCAGATGCATCGGCTCGCAGACAGGCTTCAGGATGGAGAGGTCGATGACCTCGCCGAGACGCTCCGGCAGATAGGGCGGCTCCGGTTCGCGACGCTGCGTCTGGACGAAGCTGCCGCGGCCGATCTCGCCCGAAATCAGGCCGCGCCGGATCAACTCCTCATAGGCGCGGCTGACCGTCTGCACCGACAGCTTGAGATCATCGGCCAGCCGGCGATGTGTCGGCAGCCGCGCGCCATTGGCGAGGCGCCCGTCATGGATGGCGCGCGCGAACTGGTCGGCAAGCGATTGATAGGCTGGCCGCCGGATGAGCGCTGGATCGGGTTGCCACAATGTCATGACTTATTAGAGATCGAAATCAGTGCAATTGACAATCGAAATAATGCGCCATCATGGTACTGTGGACGAAAAAGTGGGCGCCGATGACTGCTGCGAAACTCGACCCGATCGACCTCAAGATCCTCGATGCCATCCAGCGTGACGGACGCATCACCAAGCTGGCGCTGGCCGAGCAGGTGGGGCTGTCGCCGACGCCTTGCTGGATGCGGCTGCGCAAGCTGGAGAAAGCCGGCATCGTCTCGGGCTATCACGCAAGGATCGCCATGCGCGTCGTGGCGCCGGTCGCCACCGTGCTGATGGAGGTGACGCTGGCCAGCCATCGCCAGGCCGATTTCGACCGCTTCGAGCGCGTCATCCGCGACATCCCCGAGATTGTCGCCTGCTGGTCGGTGGGTGGCGGCGTGGACTATGTGCTGAAGGTGATGGCGCGTGACATCGATGCCTACCAGCGGCTGGTCGATAGCCTGCTCGAGCGCGAGATCGGCATCGACCGCTACTTCACCTACATCGTCATTAAGACGGTGAAGGACGATATCGCGTTGCCCATAGCCGACCTGTTGCCGGCGTCGCCGTAGCGCCGGAGAGATCGCCTGCGCGACCAGTGCAATAGAGAGAGACTCTCTATCAGCGGGCTCCCAAACAGCCTCTCTGTCTGCTCATGGTGGATAATCTCCTGGCATCAGACCGCACCGGGAGGCCTCGACCATGTCCGCGCATTTCGCCCGCTCGCATCGCCATGAGGCGCTCGATCGCCTCGCTGACCGCCGCCTGCTGCGCGAACTTGCCTATGTCGATGGGCATTGGACGGCGAGTGAGGCCGCCGAGAGTTTTGAGGTCACCGATCCCGCGACGGGAAGCACGGTCGCCTTCGTTGCCGCGCTGGATGCGCGGCAAACGACAAAGGCGATCGATGCCGCCGCGCGGGCATTCCCGGCCTGGCGGTCGCTGTTGCCGCAGAAGCGGTCAGAAATCCTGCGAAAATGGTTCGCCCTTATCATTGCCGCGAAAGACGACCTTGCTCTGCTGATGACGCTGGAGCAGGGCAAGCCGCTGCAGGAATCGCTCGGCGAGATCGATTATGCCGCCTCGTTCGTCGAGTGGTATGCCGAGGAAGCAAAACGCCTCAACGCCGAGAGCGTCACCAGCCATCTGCCGGATGCCGAAATGATGGTGCGGCGCGAGCCGCTCGGTGTCGTCGGCGTCGTCACACCGTGGAATTTTCCCTCGGCGATGCTGACCCGCAAGGCGGCCGCGGCACTCGCCGCCGGCTGCACCGTCGTCGCGCATCCTTCCTCGGAAACGCCGCTATCGGCGCTGGCGCTGGCCGAACTTGGCGAACGCGCCGGCCTGCCCGCCGGCGTTTTCAACGTCGTCACCGGCACGGCCGCGACGATCGTCGGCCGGATGTGCGAGGATCCGCGGGTCCGTGCCATGAGCTTCACCGGCTCGACCGAGATCGGCAGGCTGATCGCCGCCCAGAGTGCGCCGACAATGAAGCGGCTGGTGATGGAGCTTGGCGGCCACGCGCCGCTAATTGTGTTCGGCGACGTAGACCTGGACAGGACCGTGAGCATCGCCATCGATGCCAAATTCGCTACGTCGGGCCAGGACTGCCTTGCCGCCAACCGCATCTATATCCAGCGCCCGCTCTACGATCGCTTCTGCGCCGCCTTCGCCAAGCGTATCGAAGCGCTGCGGATCGGCAATGGACTTGCCGGGGAAGTCGACATCGGACCGCTGATGCATGAGCGCGCCGTCACAAAGGTCGAGGAGCAGGTCGCCGACGCCATCGCCCAAGGCGCCCGCTGCCTCGCCGGCGGCAAGCGGCATCAGGCCGGGCCATTGTTCTATCAGCCGACGCTGCTGGTCGATGTCGCTGACGAGGCGCTGATCATGCGCGAGGAGACTTTTGGGCCGGTCGCCGCCGTCACGCCGTTCGACAGCGAGGATGAAGTGATCGCCCGCGCCAACGCCACCGAATATGGTCTCGTCGCCTATGTCGTGACCGAGAACGGCGCGCGCCAGCAACGCATGGGCCGCGCGCTCGACTACGGCATGGTCGCCATCAATCGCGTCAAGATCACCGGCGCGCCGATACCCTTCGGCGGTGTCAAGCAATCCGGCATCGGCCGAGAAGGCTCGCACCACGGGCTCGAAGCTTTCACGGATCTCAAGTATCTCTGCCTGGACGTCGCATAAGTCCGTCCGGGCACATCTCAAGGAGTAGAAAAAATGCTCGACCAGTCCAACGAACTCGCCGCCTGGGATCGCGACCACTTCTTCCATCCCTCGACCCATATGGGCACGCACGCGCGGGGCGAGAGCCCGACGCGCATCATGGCCGGTGGTGAAGGCGTTACTGTCTGGGACAACAATGGCAAGAAGAGCATCGATGCCTTTGCCGGCCTCTATTGCGTCAATGTCGGCTATGGCCGTCAGAAAATTGCTGATGCCATCGCGACCCAAGCGAGCAACCTGGCCTATTACCATGCCTATGTCGGCCACGGCACCGAGGCCTCGATCACCTTGGCCAAGATGATCATCGACCGTGCGCCGATGGGCATGTCGCGGGTCTATTTCGGCCTCTCCGGCTCTGACGCCAACGAGACCAACATCAAGCTGATCTGGTACTACAACAATGTGTTGGGTCGGCCGGAGAAGAAGAAGATCATCTCGCGCTGGCGCGGCTACCACGGCTCGGGCGTGATGACCGGGTCACTGACCGGGCTCGACCTGTTCCACAACGCCTTCGACCTGCCGCGTCCGCCCGTCCTGCACACCGACGCGCCCTACTACTTCCGCCGCGCCGACCGCTCGATGAGCGAAGAGCAGTTCTCGCAACACTGCGCCGACAAGCTTGAGGAGATGATCCTGGCAGAGGGTCCGGAGACGGTGGCTGCCTTCATCGGTGAACCGATCCTCGGCACCGGTGGCATCGTGCCGCCACCGGCCGGCTATTGGGAAAAGATCCAGGCGGTGCTGAAGAAGTATGATGTGCTGCTGGTCGCCGACGAGGTGGTAACGGGCTTCGGCCGGCTGGGCACCATGTTCGGCTCCGATCACTACGGCATCAAGCCGGACCTGATAACCATCGCCAAGGGCCTGACCTCGGCCTACGCGCCGCTGTCGGGTGTCATCGTCGCCGACAAGATGTGGCAGGTGCTGGTTGAGGGTTCCGACAAGCTCGGCTCGCTCGGCCATGGCTGGACCTATTCGGCGCATCCGATCTGCGTTGCTGCTGGTGTCGCCAATCTCGAACTGATCGACGAGATGGACCTTGTGACCAATGCCAAGGAGATCGGTGCCTATTTCCGCGCTGAGCTGACCAAGGCGGTCGGCAGCCACAAGAACGTGGGCGATGTGCGCGGCGACGGCATGCTGGCGGCGGTCGAGTTCGTCGCCGATCGGGATGACCGGGTGTTCTTCGAGGCTTCGCAGAAGATCGGACCGCAAGTGGCGACAGCCCTTGCCGCCAGCGGCGTTATCGGCCGCGCTATGCCGCAGGGCGACATCCTCGGCTTTGCGCCGCCGCTCTGCCTGACGCGTGAAGAAGCCGACATCGTCGTTTCGAAGACGGCCGATGCCGTGAACAGCGTGTTTGCCAATCTCTGAGATCGACCGATGAATGCGAGGACCAAGACCCTTCCCACCAGCATGGCCGCCGTGCTGCTCACCGGGCACGGCGGACCGGAAAAGCTCGTCTACCGCACCGATGTGAAAGTGCCCTCGCCCGCCCCGGGTGAAGTGCTGGTCAAGGTCAGCGCTTGCGGCATGAACAACACCGACGTCTGGGTGCGGCAAGGCGCCTATGGCACGGAGGAGGACGCTGCCGCCGTGTCCACATGGCGACGCCAAGGCAACACACTTGTATTCCCGCGCATCCAGGGCACCGATACGGTCGGCATCATTGCTGCTGTCGGCGAAGGCGTCTCGCCGGACCGAATCGGGGAACGGGTGATGGTCGATTTCTCCATCTACAACCGCGCCGACGATTCGCTGGCCGACATCGACTATACGGGTCACGGCCGCGATGGCGGTTACGCCGAGTACCAGACCGTGCCGGCGCAGAATGCGCATGTCGTAGACACGGAGATGAGCGATGTCGAACTCGCCACCTTCTGCTGTGCTTACCTGACCGGCGAACAGATGCTGGAGCGCGCAGGTCTGAAGGCCGGCGAACGCGTGCTTGTCACCGGCGCCTCCGGTGGCGTCGGTTCCGGCATCGTGCAACTGGCACGGGCGCGCGGTGCCATTCCATATGCTGTGGTCGGCAAGGGCAAGGAGCAGGCGGTGCTCGAGATCGGCGCCGACGCGTCATCAGCCGTGGCGTCGCCGATCTGCCGCAAGCCGTGACTGAGGCGACCGGCGGTCAGCCGATCGACGTCGTGGCCGACCTCGTCGGCGGCGCGATCTTCAACGACCTGCTGCGTATCCTGAGGCCGGAAGGCCGCTACACCACCGCCGGTGCGATCGCCGGCCCGGTCGTCCAGCTCGATCTCAGGACCATGTATCTCAAGCAGCTGCAGCTACACGGCTCGAGCCAGGGTACGCGCGCCGATTTCCGCCGCATCGTCGGCTATATCGAAGCGAAAAAGATCCGGCCGCTGGTTGGCGGCGTCTACAAACTGTCTAATTTCCACCGCGCCCAGAAAGACTTCATGGGAAAGGACTTCGTTGGCAAGCTGGTTGTGGTGCCGGATGCGATGTGGGGGTGCAGCCAAGATTATTGATCCAGGACCAAAATGCCGAGGGCGACCACGGCAAGACAAAGACCCTACACGCTTTTGCCTTAGCCGAGCGGACCAAAGACGCCGCAGAATAGCCGCGGTTAGATTCCGCCGCCGTGCCATGGTTTCTGCTTTGGATCATCGATGCTCAGCGAGCTAGGATGGCGACTGCGAGCGCAGCAACAAGCGTCGTACTCTGGCTCGTCGTCGTCTCGGTTCCGTTTGGAGGATTGCTTGCCGATCGAAGCGAACGGCACGGCGCCGTTTTGATCGGAGGATGCGTTGCTTTTGCGACCATGCTCGTGATCGCAGCGCATACCGACTTGGTGCTACCGGCGTTTGTAGGGCCGGGCCTGGTATGCGGGCTATCGGCGGGCATGGGTCACTTCTACGCTGTGTGCTATCGTCGTATTGGCCTCCTGGATCGGTGGGTACGCGGCGAACATTTCCGGCAACGCTCGAATTACGTTTGACCTGGGGTCCATGATGCTTCTCGCATGTTGCGCTGCCGTCTGGGTTTTTCTAAGGTTGTCGAGTCAAGCAGGTAAACCTAAAAACCTAAAAACGCCGACGAAGCGGTTTTCAAATCGGTTCGGTAATCATGTTGCCAATCCGCTTCACGATGCGTGCACCCTACTCGTTCTCAGCCTTGGATCCACAAGACGGCGCCAAATAAAGCAATAGCCTTCAACACGGGGCCCGAGGACGCCGCCGATGCGCGCCCGCCAGATAACCGCGGTTTGACAGCTAGGCGTCGACAGGCCTTACCGAGCCGGACGCCGCACGACGGGCGATCCCCCTTAACATGGGAATTTGCAAAGTTATGCTGAGATTGGTCCCTAAACCAAAGTGCATCACCTTCGATTGCTACGGTACGCTGGTGCAATGGCACCAGGCCTTGCGTAATGCCGTCGGCGCCGTCTTGGCAGAACGCTCTGTTTCATCAGTGAGCGACACCGAGCTGGATGGTGCGGTCGACACGCTCAGAACCTTGTCGATGGAGCAGCAGCAGCGTCCATATCGCGACTACAAGACTGTTCTGATATCCAGTTTGGTTGAAACCATGACTGGGCGCGGGTTGTCGCCCGGCCCGCACGATGGGGAAACGCTTCTGTCGTTCCTACGCGACATTCCACCTCATCCAGAAGTGCCGGCGGCGCTGTTCCGCTTACGGTCATTTTATCAGCTGGCGATCATTAGCAACACGGACGACGACCTGATCACCGGGACCGTCGCTGCGATGGGAGTGCCCATCGATTTCGTGGTGACCGCCCAGCAGGCGAAGGCTTACAAGCCGAACCACCGACTATTCCATTATGCGCATTCCGTCATCGGTGTGACGCCGGAGGAAACAGTCCACGTGGGCATGGGGCAGGTGACCGATCTAAAGGTCTGTCACGAAATGGGAATACAGGCCGTATGGATCGACAGGCTGGGCGAGAACCTCCATCCAGATTGTTCACCGGCGGCTGTGTTGCCCGATCTATCGACGTTGCCTGAACTTTTAGCGTTCGACGCATGACGGGCTGCTTTACGGCGTCCGTCGAGCGAAATGCGGATGGCGAGATATATCAAAGGAAACGAAAATGACTCTTCGTCCTTTCTCTATCCATATTTCCGATGACGCCACTGGAGACTTGCGCCGACCGCTGCAGACGACGGGCAGCTCGTGCAAACACATTCCGCTTAGCCTCCCGCGGCCACCAAAATCGCGCCCACCGCGAGACCGTCGGATCAGTCTATCCGAAGAGGGCGAACCGCAACGAATGGTCTAATTTCTCTTTGGAATACGGTTTGGCGATAATCATCGATCCCTTGGCGAAGTCAGACGCACCCTCGCCGTATCCGGTGGCGCACACTATCGGGATGCTCCGAAGCCGCAGAGCGTCGGCAACGCGCTCGCTCCGCTCCCCACGTATATTGATGTCCAGGACAGCCGCGTCGATCTCTTCGGTTTCGATCATCGCAATCGCGCCGTCAATCGTGGTGGCGGGTCCAATGACAGTGACCCCAAGCTCAATCAGAAAATCCTCAGCCATCATGGCAATCAGGGATTCGTCTTCGACGATGAGCACCCGTCGGCCTGACAATGTCGTCATTGAGGCACCCTCCCCTCTGCCAATGGGGCATCGATCCTGCAGACGAGGCCCTGAGGTTGGAAATCCATCGCGACGTCCGCCTCGAGATCCGCGGCTAATCCCCGCTCGAGGAGACGGGAGCCAAAGCCTCGCCTGGCTGGAGATAAAACCGCGGGGCCTCCGAGTTCGCTCCAAACCAGCTTGAGCCTCGGCTTCGGCTTGTCGCTAAGAAACCACTCCACCGAAATTTTGCCTGCCTCGTTTGAAAGGGCGCCGTACTTCACTGCGTTGGTTAGCAGCTCATGGAAAGCGAGCGCCAGGGAGAGAGCCTGGTTCGGCCGCAACAGAATTGCGGGGCCGGTTGTCGAAACCCGGGTGGAAAACGCGCCTCTGATCTGCAGGCTGTCACGAACGAGCTGGTCCAAAGAGGCATGTTCCCAACTGGTCTGCGTCAGGATGTCGTGCGCAGCCGAAAGAGCCATGAGCCGGCCTTCGAACGCGGCATGGGCATCGGTGGCCTGCGTTCCCCTGAACGTCTGCTGCGCAATCCCCTGGACGACCGCCAGAGTGTTCTTCACACGATGGTTGAGTTCGGCCATCAGCAACTCCCTTTGCGCCTCCGACCGCCGTCGTTCGCTGATGTCCACCACGGAAGCGAGCGCCATCATTCCTTCACTCGTCTGAATCGGGCTGAGCCCAATCTCGACCGGCACCTCTTTTCCATCCTTGCGCCGCGCATAGAGATCCCTGCCCGCACCCATCGGGCGCGCCTGAGGACAACTCCCGTACCCCTGGCGAAAAACCGGATGCGAGCCTCGAGAGCGATCGGGGACCAGCATTTCGATGCCTTGCCCGACCATCTCCTCCCGTCCATAGCCAAACAAGGTTTCGGCATGAAGATTTACGAGAACGATGCGCCCCTCCTCGTCAGTCATCACCATTCCGCTCGGGGCCGCCTCCACAGCAGATCGAAACCGTTCCTCGCTGTGGCGCATCGCCATCTCTGCCTGGTCACGTTCCGTGACGTCGACATTTACCCCGATCAGCCCGCGGAATATGCCACTGGCGGAGAAGTGGGGACGAGCGGTTGTGAGCAGAACGCGGTACTCCCCCTTGCAATTTCTGTAGCGGCCCTGGACCGAGACGGCTGACTTCGTAGACAAGGCCTGCATCATCCGAGCACCAATTTCGTCAGCATCATCTGGATGGATGGTTGGGTGCCAATTGAACGTTGGGACATCATCGGTCTCGACGCCCCAGAACTCGCGAAGCATCATGTTTAGATTCGTGCATTTGCCAAAAGCATCGCACGTCCAGATCATCACCGGAGCGTGTTCCGACATCAGGCGAAACTGTTGCTCGGATCCGCGCAACTCTTCCTCGGCATCTCTTCGGGCCTTCTCCGCACGGGTCCGCTCGAGATAAAACCCAATCTGTCTGGCAATGGTGGTGGCGAGATCGATCTCATGCCTGGCAAACGAATGCCGGTTTTCATAATAGGTCATGAATTTTCCCACCACCGCGCCCTGGACCGTCAACGGAATGAACGCCAAGCCAACGATGCCTTCGCTAGCGATCATCTCTTTGACGCCGGCAGGTTCGTCCGTTTCGGCGATGTGTGAGACGAGGATGGCCTCGGGGTTGCGTTCGCCGACAACCCAGGGCGAGTGACCTTCTAGAGCCTTTCGGTAACGTTCTGATAGCCCGCGCCAAGCGACAAACCGCATCACGCCTGCCTCGTCGAAAAGCAGCATGGACGCGCGTTGGCAACCCAATCCGTCGCGAATGGCATCCAGACCGGCTTCAAAAGCTTCGTGACTTGCCTTTGCGCGGTAGAGACGGTCTGTCAGCACGTAAAGCGCACTGAGTTCGTCCAAACGTTCTGCGAGCTTCTCGCTGCCCCCGCTTAACTGCAACGCCGAACCCTCCCTTGGCGAATAGTTATTCAGCAACGACGCATGTAACGCCAAGCACTCGCTTTCGTTCCAACGTCCCGTTCTCGCAGATAATTGTCGGCCGCTTTGAAATGGAATTGGCGATCGCCTTAAAACGGGACCGACGGCTTCGCCGTAGCAAACGCACCCTCCGGACGGATTGAAACATTGCGAGATGGCCGCGTCGAATTGTTTGCATTCAAACGAACATTACGACGCTAATTCTCTGCCCCTCACTTGGTGACCGTGGGAGGAATTATGGGTCCGGCAGGCTGAGGACGGGCTGACCGTCAGAGATCGACCTTGGCGTTTTCGCCCACGTTCGGTTTGGCTCCGGTGACTGCGGCAAACACCATCTTCGCCGTAGCAACGACAATCCCAGGGCTATCCCACAACTCGCCCTCGTCCGGCTTGACCGTTATCAGACGGATCTCGGGGTCGTCGGCAGTGTCCCACCAGGCAGCGTCAGTTTTCTCCCAAAGCTCGGCAATCTTTTGCCTGTCATTGGTCACCACAGCGGGACCGGAGATGGTGACATATTTGTAGTGGATACTGTCGCTCCAGGCCAATGTCACTTTCGGATAGGTCTCGAGCTGCTTGTTCTTGGCGCTGTCGTCATTGACGAGGAAATAGATGGCGTTTTCGTCACGTGAGACGCGCGCTGACAACGGCCGAGCGCGATTGTATTCGCCGTCCCAGGTCACGAACATGCAGACGTCGATTTTCTCGGCGAGTTCCCAGATCCGGTTCGTCGCCTCGGCGGGCGTTAAGTCTGTCTCTTGCTCTCGACGCTTGGCCATAACATATCCTTCACGGTTGAATCCGAACGCTTACAACTTGCGTAGGGCAGAGACGTTCCAAGCGAGATTTGCGCACGTTCGCATCCGCATGTCACAACGTGTTGCCACGCGGCTTTTCGCTATCTTCAGTGCGCATGAAATAGTCGCTGGCCAACGCCAGGACAGCCAGGAAGGCAGCGCCAAATCGCGCAAAGCCAAACGCCCCCGCAGCCGCGATTTTGGCACCGCGCTTGTGCTCGCTGACAAACTGCGCCGCCACGTTCCGGACTTCGTCGGCGGCCTTGCCGAACAGCGCATGCTCTTTGGCTGTTGGCTGAAAAGCGCGGCCGATGAGATGGCCGAGATAGCCCTCCTGCGGAGCCGGCTATGACCTTTGCTCGCTCCAGGTTTGACACGGCACTTCGCTGAGCTGCGTGGTACCGGCTTGGTCCAGCATCGGCATGCCCGCCGCTGGTAAGTGTTTCAATGTCCGCGCCCGCACTTCCGGCGGGGACATAGCCGCCAGCGCTTCTCCTTCCGGCATAGAAGACAGCAACGGCACCGAGGGCCACGGCGGCCGCAGTGCCACCATTCTCCTTGACGGCATCCGAGACGCCACCAAGGACCCCGATCACCTTCTGTTTGGCGTAGTGCGTGGAGGCTTGCACCACATGCCTGGGTTGGAGCCTGCGGCTCAACTCGCTGACCGGCCCAAACCAGCGCTTGCCGTTCAGCGCGGCTTTGCACCAGGATATCGCGGATATCATTGCTGGGTTGAGCCATAGCGAATTCCCTGCTTCAAGGCTGCGAGGTCTGTCCGCACCTGGTTGACGGTTTCTACGGGCGTGATGGTCCATCCGATCAGCGCGCGCCTGGCCAAATGAAGAGATAGCATACCTGCGCCGATCAAAACGGGGCCGGCGATCAGGCAGGCAAACATCGCGCCGACCTCGAAGTGGATCATCGCAAGGATGAGGAACTGGACCAGGGCGAATGCCGCCAGGACAAAGAACATGGCGGCAGCCACGCCGCATGCCCCCGACGAGACGATCGTCGTGGTCTTGGCCCGCATTTCTGCTTCGAGCAGCCGAAGATCGAGGCGCATCAGCGAAGCGAATTGGCTTACAGCTTCGCTGAGCACGCTCCCGAATGGCCGGTGATCCATCCATCATCCACGCGCGTGATCCTTCTCAGGACCGATCGGAGCTTCGCATGATCCGCGTCAACCCGACGCCGGCGAGGAGGCCGCAAGCAAAGCTAGAACCGGTAGGAAATTCCGAAATTCAGGGTTCCAAATCGCGGCTTGAGATCAATCGAGTTTGCTACCTCGACCTTATCAAATAGATATTCGACGTATTCCGTTTTGAACGACCATTTTGGAGCGAAGGCGTATTCAAAACCGGCTCCAAATGCACCACCGACACGCGTCTTGTTCACGGTATCCGAACCACCAAAAAACAAATCCGCTGACGTTTTGACGCGGGTCACCGCAACACCGGCGGTTCCGTACAGCAACAACTGGTCCGTAGCCAAGAAGCCTGCGCGCGCCCTGGCGGAGGCGACCCAATCGGCGTCGTAAGTGTACGAATTCGTCTTGCCACCGAATATCGGATCTTCTGCTGTCTTTTCGTGGAAACCGAGAACGTCGAAACTCGCCACGCCGCCGTAAACAAACTGGCCAGATTGCCAATCATGACCGACGAAAACGCCACCTACAAAAGCGGTATCGTTGAAGTCCGAACCGCCGACGACATTGCCACCGTCAAAGCCTGGGTGCGAAAATCCAGCGCCAATTTCGGCGCCAGCATAATAGCCCGTCCAGTTCACGCTTTCGGCGCTTGCCGGTGCGGCCAGAGCGACAAGGGCCACGGACGCGTAGAATGCCTTGATCATTGATTCCATCCCCAATAATATTGCTTTATACATAGGCCATTGAAATTGCTGTATTATTTTCGTCACAGTAGGTTTGTGTTCTTAGTGTCGCGCAAAGCTGATTGGGACATTGGTGCGGATCCCTGCCGGCTTCATCTACGACGCTGATCTTGCCGGAGATAAGTTACCTCCCTGCCATGGGTCGCCTGGCCACCACAAAATCTCCTCCGCATGGTCGCCTGGCGGACCAGACAGTTACCTTGTCCAGGTCGCCTTACGAAGGCATTAGAAGGCCCTGTTTTAGCTAGCCCTGTGGCCTTCCGGTTACAGACAAAAGCATCGGTGCTGCCTATCGTCGATTCAGTAGATTTGGCGGCTGGGGATTGTGATGAAGAGCTTCTTACTCGCTCCTGTTTTTGGCCTCGCACTTTGTGCGCCTGTGATGGCTGCCGATATGGTCGGGCCTGTGGAAACCCCAGAATGGACTTGGCAAGGTGCTTATGCGGGCGTCTTCGGCGCCGGCACGCTTGAGCACTACAAGATTCATGAGCCGAATATCGGAGCAAGTGCCACACACAGTGTGGGTTCGGCAACCGTCGGAGGTTTCGCCGGCTACAACTTCGAATCAGGCAAGGTCGTCTATGGCTTGGAAGGTGAGCTTGGCTATCGCTTCAAGAAGTCGAGCTTCAGCGACATCCCTGGTCCAGGCAGGCTAGATGCCTCGACCGGCCTCTTCGGCTCGCTAAAAGGGCGGGTCGGCATGGACATGGGGCGATATATGCCCTTCGTGACCGCGGGTGTCACAGCGGCCAAGTTGAAGACCAACGCGATTGGCTTCTCGGAACAAGACGCAACCCTGGTCGGTGGCATCGTCGGCGCTGGCGTCGACGTGGCACTAACGCACAATGTCTTCCTGCGTGGCGAGTACGACTTCTCCTTCTTCGGCAAGAAGTCGCTGGAGTATTGCGGGGGCGGATGCACGCTTGAGCACACAGTTCAGACGCACGACTTCCGCGTGGGCATCGCCATGAAATTCTAGGCTCATACGACGTTTATTCGGACGGCCTTGGGGCCTCTCGGACATGTCATATAGCCTCCAGGAATTTGCGTTAGAAGGTTGAAAGCTCTGACCGCTAGCTGAACCGGCGAACGAATTCTTCCGCAGGCAGGTCGAAGGCTGACTTCTCCTGCTTGATCCTCTCGATGGGCCAGTCCCACCAGCGGATCTTCTGCAAGGCCGCGATGGTATCCGCCGAGAAGCGGTACCTGACGAACCGTGCCGGGTTGCCGGCAACGATCGCATAGGGCTCCACATCCTTGGTGACGACACTGCACGCCGCAATCACAGCGCCATTGCCGATGTTAACACCCGACAGGATCGTCGCCCGCGCTCCTACCCAGACGTCGTTCCCCAAGACGATAGGGCCTTTCGTCCGAAGGTATTGCATTGTCGTCTTGGTTTTCAGGATCTGGTCCTGCAATCCAAAATTCGATGCGGTTTCCGTTGGGTGGTCGGCTTGACAAATGAAGCGAACTTCGGCGGCAATTGCGCAGTAAGCGCCAATCCTGACCGGCGATTGCTCCGAGAGGAAGAGAAACGATCCGCTATGTACGCCATGCGAGTGCGGCCCCAGCGTAACAAAGGGAGGTAGCACGACTTTTGGCCCAAGCAGCCCGCGAGCCCGCAGCCAATCCGCCAGTCTCGACATGCATCCCCCTTACGCACGTTTGGTTGCACACCCCAGCCCAAACCGGGCTGCGAAATCGTTGCCTCGCGCTTGGGACCAAATCTGCCGACGAGGGCCGCCAATGGCCTGCTAGGTTGTCGCTCAGCCATGGTCTAAGAAGTTGACGCAGGCGAGTAGCTTACCCCCGCTTTATCGACTTCAGCTTCCATTTCGTCGCTGATTACTTTTGGCCTCCCAGTGCCGATCCTGCCAGTACTCTAGCACGACTCGTTCCTTACCATCCTTGCGGGCCTGTGAGCCGTACATCCAGGCGTAAGTGATGCGCTGGCAATCATCATGACGTAGAAGCCTGGTGGGCGAGCCAGAAAATCGGCCGCCATAAAAAGGTAGCGGTTCAGATCCTGGCCAAAGTGAAAAGGGCGATGAGTGCTGAGATCGCTACGCAAATCGGCACTGCTGCTAGAAATCCTGCCTCCAGCAATCGAGCCTCTCTATCTCCGGACATCAGGCAGCCTCGGGTCGGTCGAAAAAGTTGAGGGTTCGCCCGCCGATAAGCGGCGAGCGAACCCTATCCGCGCAGGAAGGGACATAACTGCGCGGATCCGCTCGAGCGTCAGCCCAGAACCAGCCCCACCATGAGAAACGCAACGGCGGCTACAAACACCGGCGCAAGCAGCCACCGGGCCTGGCTAACGCTCCTATCCATATGAATTCTCCCAGTTTTTCCGCGGGACAAATCTCACAAGGCGACGATGGTTCCCGCTATCGGCGATGCTCGGACCATTGCTGCGTTTTATCAGACTTAGGTCCCAGCATGCACTCGACCGAAGTCTGATGCCGGAACATTTGCAATTTCGCAAAGTTAGCCTCCGGGTGCCAAGCCTACAGGCCTGCCCCGACCCCACACGAGAGGAGAATTATTATGAGAATGAACCTTTCCGCCGTCGCGGCGGCTGTTGTTCTGTTTGCAGGAATCGGCGCGGCCGCAGCCGATGACGTCATCATCCAGCCGGAGCAGGACACCGTCATCCGCGAGTATGTCAAAAAGCAGCCGCTTGCGTCGCTGAAAGTTCCCGGTGTGGAACTTAACATCGGCGCGGCCCTGCCGGATACGGTCGAGTTGCACGAAGTCCCGAACGTCAAATACCGCTACGTCGTGATCGACAACCGGACCGTCCTTGTCGATCCAACTACCCGCAAAATCGTCAAGGTCTACGATTGATCACTTCATCTCCCAGCCCGTCGCCTCTAGGCCGCCGGGCTGGGACGCGCCACCGGATTGCTTACCAATGTTAAACCACGATAGCGCGACATCTCCAACATTGAGAAGACGAATAGCCGACTTGGCGGCAAGGATGCGCGAGGCAAAAATCACGCATGGCGACCTACGCATTTTTCAGAAGGTCGCGGCCCTGATGGAGCGCAATAAGGGTCGCATTGATGGGGACGACTTGATTGCCGCCGCATTCCTTGCCGACGACTCGCGTGGCCGGCAAAGCTTGATCGCCCATGCCGACAATCAGCAAACTCTTTGACTGCCAAGCCGAGGCGGCCGTCTGTCAGCGTTCCGGCTGGAGGCAGAGTGCAGCTACCAACGCGATAAGATGAGATATCAACCGCTCTTCAGGGCCGCACTCGCTCAACAACGCGTCGAACACGTCAGGGACTTGATCAGGCTTAAGACTCAAACGCATTCTCCGGCACCTCCTCGAGAGGCTGAATTGGAGCCGGTAAAACTACGTTGAGGATTGGCGCTCCCGCGCGCTCTGTCATCGAGTGCCTCAATGAAAAGCGGCCAAGCGCGGAGTGCCGGGATCAACCAGCATTGGTTGAATGGCTGTGGGGCTGCGCGGCGGAGCCGGCGCTGAAGAGAGAGCCTATTTAGCGAAGGCGGCGTTGGCCGGCCGCGGAGCTTTGAGATCCATGATGATCACCTCCCGGACGTCCTTCCCCGCCCTTCACGAAGCGTTCCATCGGTTCCATCGGGCATTGATGCAACTTGCGCGGAATGTCGAACCTTTCGTTAAGCCATGGCGCTCACTGTCCATTCCGTCTGGGAGCAGCCATGAATACCACGATGGATCACCTTCGGGCCGTTTCTCACAATCAGCTTTCGGTGTCTTTGAAGACTTGGCCGACCACGCTTTGGTCGGCATGACGATCGTGCTCGACGCCCGGTTTGTCTATGCCAACCAGAAATGCTGGGAGCTGTTCGGCTATTCAGAAGAAGAATTCATCCAGCTCTCCCCCTTCGACCTCGTCGTCGATACCGACAAGGAGATGGTTCGGAACCGGATGAACGAGCGCCTCCGCAGCGAGACAACTAACTCGGAATATTCGTGTCGCGGCGTGCGGAAAGACGGCTCGATCATCGATCTGGAGGTGCGAGGAACGACAATCGCCATCGACGGCCGACCGGCCCTCGCCACCTCATTTGTCGAGATGACCGACACGCGCCGGGCGATCCAAGAAGGTGACCACCAGCGGGCGACCCGAGACAAGGTGAAGCGCGCGCTCGAATCGGCCGGCGTCGAGTTCATCCCTGAGAATGGCGGCGGCGCTGGCGTGAGGCTGAAGAAACCATGAGACTGATCAAGTCACTGCTCCGCCTTGCGCATACATGGGCCGCAACTGGAAAAGGCGCGGCGAGGCTGAATAACGGGCTTGCGCGATCACATCATTTTTTATTGAAAGCCCGATCCCAGCGGCCTTACAACAATCAACGTGCCCATTGCTTTCTAGGGAGGCTGTGATGGATAGCGTGCCCGTAAACGGCAAGGTTCACCCTTGCGTTGAAGTGGTCGAGGACTGCGGAGAATGGCTTGTCCGGGTCACCGAGGACGATCAGGAACTTACCCGATCATTCGAGATTGAATCATTCGCACTGGCCTATGCGGAATGTCAGCGGCTGCGCCTTGGGCTTGCCGACTTCAAGCGCCGATAGTCGCTACGCGCGTATCCCCGGTAGCATGGGCGATGAAACGAAAGTCAGCGTCCTATGCCGTATACTGCCCACCAATGCTGGGTCTGCCATACCTGGCTGTTCTAACCGTAGACGGTATGGCAAAAGCAACCCCGTTGGCACCGCAGAGGGCGCTGCAGCCTTCATGGCCGACGCGGAACACCCCGGCAACGTCAGGAACTGAGCCGCCTAACACCAATGGACCGACGGTCACGCAAGGCTAGTCGCGCTATGAAGACGCCGTAGCGCTCGCCAACGACAACGGCAAGCCGGAAGATCACCTAGCCGCCGTCACCGTGGCGCTGCGTGGGGCGATCGAAGGTTGAGTGCTTCGCCAAAACTGATGGTTGCTTTGGCCGTCAAGCCGCCCGTAGGCGCCACACAGCCGGCTAGCGCTTCTCCGACTTCGGCGTGATCTCCTGGACCCGCACCTTGTCGCCGATCTCTTTCGCCACAGCGAAGGCCTTACCTTATCCTTGGTGGTCAGCACGGTGCGCCAATGCGGCTTCTCGAACACGCTGATGATGTAGGTTGTGGCCGGCTTGTCGGTCATCGCTAAGTCACCGTTCCAATAGAAATAGCCCGACGTGCGCCGCACAGGTCGGCGGAACCTGGGCGCACGTCGGGTCTATTTGCGGGTGGGTGTGGTTCGGGGGTTATTGGCCCGCACTGCCTAAGCTATAGGCATATTAGAGATTGCTCAACTAAGACTGAAGTCCCTACGCGCCACGCTCGAATGTCGGCTTCCAGTCGCGGTTGCGCTCCCGCTACTGGCCCTCATAGTCAGGAATGAAGGTGAAGAACACCGGGCGGCGATCGCGGCCGGCGGCCTTGCAATGCGAGCAGGCGAAGATCTTTACCAGGTCGTCGTGCATCGAACCATGATCGGGCCCGAGCCTGTCGATCAGCGCCTGAATGTCGAGCTTCGTCGATTTGCAGCACATCGGGTGCCCGCAGTTGACGTAGACGGTTTCGCGGGCGGCAAGGGTGTCGGCGAGAGTCTTTTGAGGCATGGCGATTTCATTGAAGGGTCGCCGCAACGAAGGAATATAATCCTGCCCCAGCCTCGCCTACCACCAGCTTCAGGTTGCGTGCCGAATTTACGGATTGGTGAGCATATTAGGGCACGTTCATAAACGGACATGCCATGTAGTTCGTACATGACCAAAGGCCCCGGGGCTTCGACCCAAGCGTCGGGGCTTTCGCCTCTAGGACGGCAAGCTCGCCGGACGAAGACCCAACAACCTCAAGCCCGGCGAGCCTACAACCTGATGAGAGTACGCGATCAGGGCCGGGATCAACCGGCACGCTGTCGATGCAAAAGCCGTGCCAGCAACGCCGTCCCCAAATGGGCCATTACCGGGGAAAACTTCCGAACAGGGTTCTGTTGCGGAGTTGCTAATATTAGGGTCGAATCAGCCGGCTTGCCCCCAACAAGCCCCAAGCCGGCTAGGCCCGGCGGTCAGTCGAACATACCCCAACGGACTGTCGGGCCGCCTTTGTCCGACCCGCAGTCGACGAAATATTGCGCTAAATTGTTCGCAACCAGGGGTGGGGCCATGATCAAACAACAGCCAAAGCGCGAAGTCGTCGATGTTCACGAGGAAGCGGTTTTTGCCGTGGAAAACGGCATCCCGCTCGACCAGTTGAGGGATCTGATCAGGACACTTGGTAAGGATCGAGAGACAGCATTTCTACAACTGCCCGAACTGCGGCCAGAAGGTCGACCAGCGTGACCTACGCCAGGTCTTCTGGCACGAAGTACTAGGGGCATGAGCCGCTGGAGCCGGAGCCTAACGCCAGGATCCTCGAATTCCCAACGCCGCGCCCGAGCAAATGAAAAAGCCCGCCGGCCCGAGCCGGCGGGCCTTTGAGTTGGCGTATGCTTTAACGGCGCGCGATCAGGAGACAGAGTTGGCGGAGGTCCCCGTCGTAGCTGCCGGAGTTGGCAAGAACATCGGCGCAGCGCTTTTTCATCCGAGCGACCTGACTGTCCGACATATCGGCCACGACGCTCGGCAAGTGGTGAACGGAAGTGCTGGGATTGGACGGATTGCTTGGGGTCGTTACACCCCCCACGCCAACTCCAACGCCGACACCAACACCACTGGTGCCGCCAACATCGGCGCCCAAGCCAGCCGTGATGCCACCTGTGCCGCCCAGGTTGGCTCCAGCCCCGGCATTGATGCCGTTGGCGCCGCCGACCGAGGCGCCGAGCACAGCGCTGACGCCGCTAGCGCCGCCGACATTGGCGCCGGCTCCGGCATTAACGCCGCCGCTTCCACCGACCGACGCTCCTGCGCCGACCCCGACACCGCCTGATCCACCGGCCGATGCACCAACGCCAGCATTTACGCCGCCGCTTCCACCGATGGATGCGCCAGCCCCAACGCCAATTCCGCCTGCGTTCACGGGAAGAGAGATTGCAATAACGAATGCACTGCTAGCCAGAGCCCTGGCGAAGGTCCTCACGAAAGAATTCATGACACTCTCCTGTTGCGTTGCTTCGACAGCCCGACATTCGGCTGTGTGCTAATAACGACAGGCAGGGCTTCGCGGGTTCTTCACGGGAGGGCTTTCCTTGAAAGAAGGCTTCCGCTTTATATCAGACCTTTCTAATATCTAATTTAAAGTTGAGATTCCCTAATCGATGATTCGAAGCGGCGGCGACCATGATCTATCAAATCCGGGAGTTTTTGGCGGGGCGGCTGATAGCGGAAGATTGTGCGGAAGCACTCACATCACTCCGCGCGGCTGAACAGGCGACTGGTCGCCCTTGCAGCCCTTCGGAGTCCGCCAGCTTGGTTTTGTGCTGACACAGCATCAGGATCAGGGTGCAGCCTTTCAGGGCCAGGAAACGCGTTCCTTGCCGTCTGGGGTGCAAGGCTCGGCAAGGCCAGCTTTAGCTCAGAGATCGAACATCGGATGTTGGAGGGCGAAAAGGCTGGCGGCAGCTGAGCTATCGGCGCGTCACTGCGAAATGGACGAGGTACTCGGGGATCAAGGATGGCGAAATCCGTTACGTCCGCGCCATTAACGTCTGCAACGACCGCGCCGCACTTTTCACAATCAATTACAGTAGATGGCCATACGATTCGATTGTTGTGTGTATGGTGCGGCCGTTGAAGGCGGACGTCACCTAGCACTACTTTGGCAGATTGTTAGCGGAGAGGGCTCTGCGGCAGTGGGGACAACGGATTGGGGGCGGCTGCGCTAGCGCGGTGAGGATGGCTTGCCTGACGGCGGGTAGGCTCGGTTGGGGCGGCGGGCCAACGATTCTTTTTTCCCCCTCCCGCTTGTTTGAGGCGGCGAGATTGCAGGAAGGCGTAGGCGATCATCGTCATCAGCGCGTGCCGGTGCAGGCCGGTCCATGAGCGCCCTTCGAAGTGGTCGAGGCCAAGTTCCTCCTTGAGCTGCTGATGCGCCTGTTCGCAGACCCAGCGCGCCTTACCAAGAGTCATGGGGTTTGACCGACATGGGCCCATTGGCGCATCCCGATTGATGTGATGGTCTCGGAATCTGCGAGGAGTTTCTGCCAGGCGTCGCAGGCCGCATCGATGATATCGTCATAGCTGTCGAAGACACGGTTGGAGAGCCAGTTCTGGCGCATATACTGCCAGACGTTCTCGACCGGGTTCAGCTCCGGCGCGCGCGACGGCAGGAAGATCGGGGTGATGTTGTCCGGTATGCTGAGGTTTGCGGTGGTGTGCCATCCGGCGCGATCCATGACGAGTACGGCATGGGCGCCCTTTTCGACATGGCGGCTGATCTCGTTGATATGGAGTTGCATGGCCTCGGTATCGGCAAACGGCAGTGCGAGAGCCGCCCCGGTACCACGTGCTGGGCAGATGGCGCCGAACAGGTAGGCGCTCTTGTAGCGCTGGTCGGCCGGCTGTCGCGGCCGCGTGCCGCGTCTGGCCCACTGCCGTACAATCCCGTTCTTCTGGCCGATCCTTGCTTCGTCCTGGAACCAGATCTCCACCTTCGTGCGCGGCGGCAAGTCGCAAAGATGCGCCTTCAGCGTGCGAGGCCAGTTTTTTTGAATTCCTCGATGATATGGGCATCCTGCGCCGGATGACGCGGTCGCACACTCATGTGGGAGAAGCCGAGCTTGTGCAGCAGCTTCCCGACATAGCGCGCGTCATAATCAATGCCGAAGCGGTCCTTGATGGCTTTCTTCAGGTCGATCCGCCGCCAGCGAACGACGCCATCGACGGCACGATCCGGGCCCTTCTCCACAAACGCGGCCAGTTCGGCCTGCTGCTCATGCGACAGCCGGGACGCTGGTCCCGGCGCCCATTGGTCCACAAGACCATCGGGGCCGGCCGTGTTGAACCGATGCACCCAGTCGCGTAGCGTCTGGCGATCCATCCCGCCGATCCGGGCCGCATCGGCCCGGCTCATGCCGTCCAGAACCGCTGCGATCGACAACAGCCGGCTGCTCTGGCGCACATCCTTTGAGTTCCGGGCAAGACGGCGAAGCTCCCCCGCCGAAAAGTTCGTCCGCAACTTCACCGCTGATCCCATCGCCGAATCTCCTTCGGCAATAGGGAATCACGGCGCGCAAATCGGCCAAAATCACAAAAGAGTCAGCAGCCAAGACCGTTGGTATAAGTGGTGCGGTGTACGAGGCGGAGTTCCTTCGAAAGCATCCGGGCGGACCGCGCGGCCGTATTCGAGGACTTGCTGCCACAAGTTCGGTAGTTGGGTCGCAACTCGACGCACATCCCCCGCACGGCAAAGCTATCAGCCCAGCCAGCTCCCATAAGCATATTTGATCACGTCAATCGAGATTCGCAGCGTGCCTGTACCGCGGATGGGCTGCCCCGCGCTCAATCTGCGAGCGATCAGGCCATTAAGGACATTCAGTTTAATCGCGAAAACGGAAACCGCGGCTCCGTCCGTTCGCCGACGGTCTGCCCAAAACGCACAAGAAGTCCGGTTGCGATCTGGCGCGACACTGCTTGCGAGAACAGATATCCCTGACCAAGCGCGCAGCCAATGTCCAAGAGCATTCCCGCCTGAAGCTCGCTTTCGATCCCTTCGGCAACGACCCGGATGTCGAGCTTGCGCGCGATATCAACCAAGCCCTCGACGATCGCAAGGCTCGGGTCTCCTTGTCCAAGACGGTCGATGAAGGACTTGTCGACCTTGATGACGTCGACAGGCATCGTAAGCAGATGCGTGAGCGAGGCGAAGCCCGTTCCAAAATCGTCGAGCGCCACGCGCAGGCCATAGGCCCGCAGCGCCTTGATCTCTCGAGCCACGATGGGATCGCGCTGACCAAGATAAACCGACTCCGTGACCTCCAGAATGATATGCTTCAACGGAACGTTCTCTCGGCCGAACGCGGCTTCGAGACGCCCGTAGAGGGTCCCGCTGTGAAAATCAGCTGAAGAAATATTGATGCCGATATGCTGCAGCGGGATGCCCTGATCCAGCCACGAGCGCGCGTCAGCAGCGACGATCGCCATCATCCGTTCCGTAAGCTGGGAGGCGACGCTGACATCGGAGGTCGCCTGGTGAAAAGCGGCGGCCGGAACAATCTCCCCGTCTGGCTTGCGAAGGCGGCAAAGCGCCTCCATGCCGACGATCGCACGGGTGTCAAGACGCAGGATCGGTTGATAGAACGCGTCGATCCGGCCTTCGCGCAGCGCCAAGTCGACATCCCGGGTCACTTCGATACGGGTCTTGATGGCGCTGCCGATCCCCGGCCAATACAGCACAAAGCCGCCTGCCGAAGTCTCCTTGGCGTGGTAAAGTGCAAAATCAGCATGTTGCAGAACCCTTTTGGCCTCAGCGTCATCCGCCGCCAGCACCGCCCCGCCGATGGTCGCCCGGGGCAGGATCATGTGTCCGTCGCATGACGCAGGCACGGCCAGGACGTCGAGAACATGCAGCGCCGCAGTCTCAATGGATGTGGAGGCACCCCCCTGCTGGAGGATCACAGCGAACTCGTCGCCGCCCATGCGGAACACGCGATCTGGCGCGACGCTATCGCCAAGACGGGCTGCTACGACCTGCAGTAAGGCATCGCCGGCCGCATGGCCGAAGGTGTCATTGATGGTCTTCAGATTGTCAAGGTCGACCAGCAGCAACGCCCAGGCACCTGGCTGTGCACAGGACAACCGCTCCATGGCTATGTCCAAACTGGCCCGGTTGGGCAAACTGGTGAGCGCATCGATATAGGCCCCCCGCTCCCGCTCGACGACCCTTTGGTGTCTCTCCAACGCTATTGCACAGAGAAAAGTACACGAGGCAACGACCTCCTCTTCGCGCGGGGTGGGTCCCCGCGTTTCGGGAAAGTACAGCGCAAATGTACCGAGCACCCTGCCGGCCGTATCGCAAATCGGGCTTGACCAGCAGGCTCTGAGCCCTAAAGCTAGGACTGGCTCCCGGAATCCGGCCCAGCGCGGATCGGTGGCAATATCGACCGTGGCGACGGCTCGCACGAGATAGGCCGAACTACCGCACGAACCGACCAGCGGCCCTGTCATCAGCCCCTCAAGCTGGGCCGAAAACTCGGCGAGCAGAACTGAACCCGCGACCGGATGCAGCAGCCCGCTGCGGTCCACACTTAGGACCGAGCAACAGATTCCGCCCAGCACTCTCTCGATCTGGTCACAAAGGCGGGCGGTTGTCGCTTCAAGGCTCTCGCCCCTGGCGATCATTTCAAGGATCGTATTCTGAAGATGAAGCACGCCGCGCTCCGCAGGTATTTGAGACCCGGTGGACTGCCCGAGGCGTAATCAATCTACGTCTGGTCTAGTATACAATCTAACAATGCCGGCGAGGACTTTTTAATTTTATCAGACCGCGCTTCGGTCCCTAACGGCCTTGTCTCGTCGTCATTGGATACTGCTGTCACCAAAAACCCTTAAGTGGCAGAACGTTCCTCAGCTGAGCTACAGCCGTGCCTTCATTGTTCGGGCTTACCTGCTGCAGACGCACGAGATGCTGTTTGACGCGCACAATCACGCTTTCCGTGTGTTTGGCGGCATTCCCCGGCGCGGCATCTACGACAACATGAAGACGGCGGTCGACAGGGTCGGACGAAGCAAGGAGCGCGACGTCAATGTCCGCTTCATGGCAATGGCCAGCCACTATCTGTTCGAACCCGAGTTCTGCAATCCCGCATCGGGTTGGGAGAAAGGACAAGTCGAGAAGAATGTTCAGGACGCACGTCACCGGCTTTGGCAGCCCATTCCACGCTTTCCCTCGCTGGATGCCCTGAACGACTGGCTTGAGCAGCGTTGCAGGGTGTTGTGGCAGCAGACGCCACATGGGCGAATGAGGGGGACCATCAATGACGTCTGGACCGAAGAAGTCCAGTCTCTGATGCCGACATCACGGTCCTTCGATGGGTTTGTCGAATACACCAAGCGGGTGTCTCCGACCTGCCTTATACATCTGGAGCGCAACCGCTACAGCGTGCCGGCGTCCTTTGCCAACCGGCCCGTGAGCCTGCGGGTCTATCCAGATCGTGTCGTGGTTGCCGCGGAAGGTTTGATCATCTGTGAGCATCGCCGCATCATCGATCGCTCACATGATCGGCCAGGACAGACGGTCTATGACTGGCGGCACTATCTGGCTGTTGTTCAGCGCAAACCAGGCGCCCTTCGCAACGGAGCACCTTTTGCCGAACTTCCCGATGCATTCAGATCTTTGCAGCAGCATTTGCTCAAGAAGCCCGGCGGCGATCGCGAGATGGTCGACATCCTGGCACTTGTCCTTCAGCACGACGAGCAGGCGGTGCTCTCCGCCGTGGAGATGGCATTGCAGGGCGGTGTTCCCACCAAGACCCATGTGCTGAATCTGCTTCATCGCCTGGTCGATGGCAAATCCCTCACACCCCCCACCATCGACGCTCCTCAGGCTTTGACGCTTACCAACGAGCCGAAGGCCAATGTCGAACGCTACGATGCTTTGAGAAAGGCCTTGGAGGTGCGCCATGCGTCATAATCCTGCCAGTGGCGCAATCGTCATCATGCTCAGGAGCCTGAAGATGCACGGTATGGCGCAAGCTGTAGGCGAACTCACCGAACAGGGAGCGCCGGCGTTTGAAGCCGCCATTCCCATCCTGTCGCAACTGCTGAAGGCCGAGACGGCAGAACGCGAGGTCAGGTCGACAGCCTATCAGCTCAAGATAGCTCGCTTTCCAGCCTATCGTGATCTCAACGGCTTTGACTTCGCCAGCAGCGAGGTAAACGAGGCACTGGTGCGGCAACTTCATCGTTGCGAGTTCGTCGACGAAGCCAACAACATCGTGCTCGTCGGCGGCCCTGGAACAGGCAAAACCCATATTGCGACCGCTCTCGGCGTGCAGGCCATCGAGCATCATCACAAACGGGTTCGCTTCTTCTCGACTGTCGAGTTGGTCAATGCGCTGGAACAGGAGAAGGCACAGGGAAGGTCCGGCCAGATCGCCAATCGCCTCGTCCATTCTGATCTCGTCGTCCTGGACGAACTTGGCTATCTGCCGTTCAGTGCATCAGGTGGAGCATTGCTCTTCCATCTGCTGAGCAAGCTATACGAACGCACAAGCGTCATTATCACCACCAACCTCAGCTTCAGCGAATGGGCCAGCGTCTTCGGCGATGCCAAGATGACAACCGCGCTACTCGACCGGCTGACCCATCATTGCCACATCCTGGAAACCGGAAACGATAGCTTCCGATTCAAAAACAGCTCCGCACACGAGCCCAAAAAAGCGAAGGAGAAAGCCAGAACCTTGACCGTAAACCCCGAACCGAAACATACATGACAGGCGGGTCACTTCTCGGTGGAAATGCCGGGTCACTTCTCAGTGGAAATCAACACCCAGCCTTCTGGAGAACTGGATCGACGAAGGCGAGAAGCGCGTGTTCTGTTCGAAACGTTGCGCACTGACGGATAAACCGCAACGGAGTCATTGAGAGGCGGCCGATCTTACCGCTCAAGCCGCTTTGAGGGTATGCATCTCTTGCTGAGCTAAAGCGGATTCGGCTACGATGCAAATCGCAAGGGCGCCGCCAAACTTGGGCAGCCTTCGGGTTGGCGTAAATGCGTTTTGCCGGAATTCACGCCATGCACGTAATGCGTCACGACTCCGAAAGGTACACGGGCCGGGTTCTTATATCCTCTGCGGACAGGCGCTGGCGGGGATTGATGGCAGAGTTGCGGTCTCACTCACCCGGAGAAATACCGCCCTATATTGCTGCCTTCACACAAGTTTCGATTCTGATCCGAGGCCCATCCATCGTAACGCGCAAATCCGGAGACATCCGGCAGCACATCGAAGGCGTTCCGGGGACGATCGGGTTGTCTCCTATGGGTGTACACGAGGATTTCACCCACGTCTCCAGGCCCATCGATGAGATGCTGCATATCTACCTATCGTCCACCGTGTTCGTGGCCCTCGCCAAACACACTTCAAGGGATTTTCATCCATCGGCAGTGAGAAATCATGCAGGCTTTGAGGATCCACTTATCGCCAACATCGCTGAGGCAATCCTCGCCGAATTGCAGTTCGAAACATCTTGTGGCGACCTTCTGGTTGAGACGCTGGCTGACCTTCTCGCAATCCGGCTACTCAACAATTATTCGATTTCAGCCGTCAATCCTTTCAGAAGCTCGCGTGCATCAAAAGGTCTAGACGCACGGCGCATGCAACGCACTATCGACTATATTCATGCAAATCTGACCAAAGAGATCACGGTAGAGGAACTCGCCGCCGCGGCGTCCTTGAGCCGGTTCCATTTTTCGCGCATGTTCAAAATCGCAACAGGGCAATCGCCTAGCCGCTTCATAGGCCGGTTGCGGCTTGAGCTCTCAAAATCGCTTTTGATCGCAGGGCACTCGATTGCCGACGTAGCCAACGACTGTGGGTTTTCCTCAGAGTCGAATTTTGTCCGTTCATTCCGGCGGTCGACGGGCATCACGCCGGGCCAATATCGCAATCGCGCCCGTAACTGATACTGAGTCAGGCCCAATTGCTCAAATCCGATCTCCTTTCTCGTCACTGCGGCGCGGGACGACGAAACCAAGGTTCCATCCCCTAATTCAGCACCCGGCGAATAAAAGACAGCACACAAAGCACATGTGCTGATGCGCACCCAATTGTATGATTTTTTGAGATGTCCAGGCGGGGTGATGCCACAGGTCGTGGCAGTGATTCCGGGGCCACGCGCCCGAGCCGCATTCCGAGGACACCTATGCGCTGAACGAGGTGGCGCTGCATGAATTGAAACAAAGCTCAACATGAAGGAGTAGTATCATGGCAGTCAAAACCATCGTTCTTGTGCATGGTGCATTTGCCGATGGCTCTTGCTGGGCAAAGGTCATTCCGTTGCTTACGAGGCGTGGGCTGAAGGCAGTCGCCGTTCAAAATCCTCTTAGCTCGTTGGCCGACGATGTTAAAGCGGCTCACCGAGTCATTGAGATGCAGGACGGACCGGTTCTCCTGGCCGGCCACTCCTGGGGTGGCGCGGTCATTACGGAAGCCGGCAACCATCCTCAGGTCAAGGGCCTTGTCTATGTCGCAGCTGGGGCGCCAGATAGCGGTCAGTCGTTCGCTGATTGGTGGAAGGACTATACGCCCGCGCCGGGCGCGGCCGAAATCAAGCCGTATGGCGATGGCTATGTCGCATTGACCCTCGAAGGGGTTCGTAAGCACTTCGTGCAGGATCTCCCGACGGACGAGGCCGACATCGTGTACGCGACGCAAGGCCCGCTGGCCGTCAGGTGCTTCGGCGACAAAATTACCAAGGCGGCATGGCGCTCCAAGCCAAACTGGTACATCGTCGCGTCAGAAGACCAGACCATTCCTCCAAGTGTCGAACGCGATTCTGCCAGCCGAATGGGTGCCGAGACCCGCCTGCTGAAAAGCTCGCATGTGCCGATGCTCTCTCAACCCGATGTCGTCGCAGAATTCATCGCCAATGCGGCGGCGTCTCTTTAGATTTGGGATAATTGGGGGTCGAAAGGCCGGTCTTCTTTGCGGCTTTGGAGACATCGGCTTCCTGATTGATCCCCGCATCAAACTTGTACTAATGACAACTTGACCGGAGAGCATCGGAACTACGTAAAAGCCGCTTTTTGCCGGGCTTTCTTCTGTACAAGAAGCAGACATTTCCGCCATGCCGGCGCATGCTGCCGAGCACTCGAAAGATCATCCGCTTAAGGATGTGGCGATGGGTTCGCGCCGAGCACCGCGACGTGCAACATCAATATCCACGTTAACGAAGGAACGCAGCTATGAAATTGTTCAATGGCATCATCGGGTTGAGTGTCTTTCTGACCGCGATAGCCGCGATCGGCCTGCCGGCTTCGGGCGCCGCATTGAAAGCCAGGACCGTAGTCCTGGTCCACGGCGCCTTTGCGGACGGGTCGTCCTGGCAGAAAGTCATTCCGCGTCTCGAGAAGGCTGGCCTCAAGGTGGTTGCAGTCCAGAACCCGCTCGACTCGCTGGAGGACGACGTCACCGCCACCAAGCGGGCGATCCGCAATGCGGAAGGCCCCGTTGTCCTGGTCGGCCATTCTTGGGCTGGCGTCGTCATCACGGAAGCGGGTAACGACGAAAAGGTCAAATCACTTGTGTATGTCGCCGCTTATGCACCAGACAAAGGCGAGTCGCTGAAGACCGCCACTTCGAAATATCCGGATCCGGAAAGCCTGAGCGCGTTCGTCAAGGACCCAGACGGCTACCTGACGATCACCGATGAGGGTATAAAGAAATATTTCGCACCTGACCTATCGCCCGAGGAACAGGCGGTCGTGGCGGCCACGCAAGGACCGTTCCACATGAGGACCCTCACCGCACCGGTGGGCCAGCCCGCGTGGCGCGAGAAGCCGACCTTCATGGTCGTTGCGACGAAAGATTTGATCATTCCGCCGCAAATGGAAAGGGACCAGGTAAAGGCGGCCAAGGCCACGGCGATCGAAGTCCCCTCGAGCCACGTCGCGATGCTGTCCTTTCCGAAAGAGGTCGCTGATCTGATCATCAAAGCGGCGGAGTAAGGAGTAAGGACAAGGTTGGGATAATACCCTTGATGCCACATCGATCCGGCTAGCGCTCCGGCGTGGCCTGGCTAGCCTCTACTCGCGGTGCGCCAGTGTGTCGGAGAGATCATTCTGGCCGAAGAATCCAGCACAAGGTCACCGAACCGGGCATCATGCGCGTCCAACGCAAAGTGGCCAGCATCCCGCTCATGGATCTCCGCGTCCGGCAAACGCGGAGGTTGTCACCCATTTGCAGCTGCAGTGCAGGAAAGACTTTCGCACTGTGCTGGCGCGAGGGATTGCAGTTTGAACGTTCATTTTCCTGACTCCAGATTTTCTGAACTCCATGCGCCATGCCGCCAGCGTTCCGCGAGGCTGGTTACGGCCTCGCGGAGGGTGATGAGACAACGTCTCTTTGATCGTCAGCGCTTCGTGATGACGGCTTCGAGGTATTCGCTTGGCACGATGAGCGTGCCTCTTCCGCCCCGATTCATGCGGTCCAGAAGCTCGAATATGTCCGTTTTCAGCGCGACTTGCCCATCGGCATCGAGAGCCGCAAAGGCACGGTTCGTCGGGCCGTAGTAGGTCTTGAAGACAGCGAAGAAGTGATCGGCGGATTTATACCGGAAATTGAAGATCTGGCTGGAGCTTCTGACATGATGCCCGGGAGAAGAGTTGCGGATCGCAAATGAGGGCGCGTCGTCCGCTTGCGATCTACATCGCTTTGGGATCATGGCCTTCGACCCGAATGCCAAGCTTGCCGCGCCACACGCGTCCCTGGCGCCACAGCTCATGAACGAGCGACGCCAAATGCAGGAGCAGACGCCTGAGATGTTGGCCAGCGTAGCCAGCATCGCGATAGTCCGTAATGTAGGTTTTGACACGAGGGAGTGTGGACGCCACTTCCACCTCGTGGCCGTTGCGCTGCAATTTCTTGACGGTGCTCGCTCTGATGTAATGTGAGCCGCCAATGACCACAATTTTCATGTCGCGTCTCCTTGCCAGCGTTAAACTTAATGAATGCTCGCACGTCGATAAATCCGTCGAACGGCAAGATCTGACGAGCGCAGGACGTGAGTGTCTCAGTCCCGATACGATCTGGCACCCGAGGTGCCGCGAGGCGCTCCAAACCGGGCTCGACAATCGCCGTGGCAGCAGCGCCTGCATTGCGGCAGGGCGACCGTCGTTAATCGTGCGGGCCGAGGAACGTATCGGCGGGAGCGCTCCGGCTATCTCGAACTTGAAAGCATCGCAGTCATGGTTTTCGTGTGCTCTTCCTCAACCAGGCTAGCCGGCACCGGTTGATCGTCCGGCAAATTCAGGTTCAGCACATCCTCGATTTGTCTCTGCAGAAATTCGGGGCGCAGTCCATCGCCGCGCCTGGCTGTGATTGGGTGAAGTGCCCGCAACAATGCCAACATGGCATGCTCTCCTCGTTGAATTCCGGCTCGCTCGGCGATGTTAAACGAGACCCTCGTCTGTCATGGCGATCCGTACCGCCGGCCGAGCACCCATTCGGGTGCGCAAAGCCTCCAAAGAGGCGGGAACGGGAATATGGAACCGCGCCGCCCAAAGCAGCATTACGAACAGATAGCAGTCGGCAACGCTAAGTTGATCGCCAAACAGATAGTCTGTCTTAAGCCCGTCAGCGACCAGCTCGAACTGTGCCGCCAACGTCGTTCTGGCTTTGGCCTTCTCGGCATCACCGCCGGGATGCCACATGGGCTTGAAGCTTCGGTGGATCTCGCTGGAAATGTAGCTCAGCACTTCCAGCATGCGTGTGCGGCCCAATGGTCCCGCTACAGCCAGTGCCGGGTACTGCGATGCGATCCAGTCGAGAACGGCGATGTTCTCGGTCAGCGTTTCGCCGCTATCCAACACCAGGGCCGGAACATAGCCCTTTGCCGAGACCGTGAGGAAATCGCGCCCAGACGCCGTTTGTTTCATCTCGAGGTCTACCGTCTCGCGCTCGAAGGAAGCGCCGGCCTCCTGAAGCGCGATGTGGTCAGCCAAACTGCAGGCGAAAGGGCTATAGTAGAGTTTCACGATTCTTATCTCGTCTGAATGCAGATGACGTTCGCAAATGGCGGGGCAGAGCCCGTTCGACCACCTGGCGCCGGTCATCCCGGATAGCGCACCGGAACACTCCCACTTGGCAGGAAAGACGGCTACGACGCCGATAGCTAGGCATGCCTATGCCGAGGTATGAGCGCGCCGAGACAATTGTCCTTTGATTGCCGCACGCGCTAAGCCTGCCATGAGGAATGGTCGCTGGAAGAGCCCAGAACTTCCTATCGCGGCACGGCGCTCTCGGTTGTCAGGCCAACCGTTCGCTCAGGAAATCATAAACGAAAGTATCGGACGCACATGCCATCGGCACGATGGCTCACATCCCGCCTCGGCCTGCATGGTCCGACTCGAGCAAAGGAATGACAACGGCCGCAGTCTTGTCTGCTCGATTGCCGCCGGCGCGATGAAGCAGCTTTTCCAGCAACAGGGACCGTCATCATGACCAATCCTTGCAAACCCGAAAGATCGCCCGCCGAACTAGCGTCGCCTGCGGAGGCATTTGCTTCGGTCGAAGTCGACGTCTCTTCGCTGATGCCCGGAACGTCGATGGTCGTGCAATGGCGCGGCAAGCCGGTCGTCGTGCGCCACCGCACCAGGCAGGAAATTGAAGACAGCGAGGCGGTCGGTCTTTCTATCCTCAAGGATATGATTGCCCGCAACGCCAATCTGCCCGCGGACGCCCCAGCCACGGATGCCAACCGCGCGACGCCCGGCAAGGAAGCGTGGCTCGTGATGGTTCAGGTCTGTACTCACCTTGGATGTGTCCCGCTCGGCCAAGACGGCGATCTCGGCGGCTGGCTTTGTCCCTGTCATGGCTCGCAATACGACGCCGCAGGACGCATTCGCAAAGGTCCGGCGCCGGAGAACATGGCGATCCCGGTGTTCCAATTCATTTCCGATACCAAGATTCGTATCGACTGAGGGAAAGGACAGTTCAATGAGCGAGGGACGTTCCACCTACAAGCCCCAGACCGGTATCGGCCGCTGGTTCGACACACGCCTGCCACTGCCACGGCTGGTGCATACTTCGTTCATCGTCTATCCCGTCCCACGCAACCTGAACTACGCGTATACGTTCGGCGGCATTCTCACTATCATGCTGGCGTCGCAGATCATAAGCGGTGTCGTGCTGGCGATGCACTATGCTCCCGACACGGGGCTGGCCTTCAATTCGGTCGAGACCATCACGCGCGATGTGAATTCGGGCTGGCTGCTTCGCTCCCTGCACGCGAACGGTGCATCATTCTTCTTCATCGCCGTCTACATCCACATCTGCCGTGGGCTCTATTACGGTTCCTACAAATCGCCGCGCGAGTTTCTCTGGGTGCTCGGCTGCACCAACTTGCTAGTGATGATGGCGACAGCCTTCATCGGCTATGTGCTGCCGTGGGGTCAGATGAGCTTTTGGGGCGCCACTGTCATCACCAGCTTCTTCAGTGCCATTCCGGTGGTCGGCGACTGGATCCAGCAGCTGCTGCTCGGCGGTTTCGGTGTCAGCAACGCGACGCTGAACCGCTTCTTTGCGCTTCACTACCTCTTGCCATTCTTACTTGTCGGAGTGGTAACCCTGCACATCTGGGCGCTTCACGTCGTCGGCCAGAACAATCCTACCGGCATCGAAGTAAAGTCGAAAACCGATGTCGTCGACTTTACGCCCTACGCCACCGTCAAGGACGCAGTCGGCATTATCGTGTTCTTGTTTTTCTTTGCTTATTTCGTGTTCTTTCTGCCGAATTTTCTTGGCCATCCGGACAACTACACGGCCGCAAACCCGCTGAAGACGCCGGCGCATATCGTGCCGGAATGGTACTTCCTGCCGTTCTACGCAATCCTGCGCGCCATCACCTTCAATGTGGGACCGATAGATTCCAAACTCGGCGGCGTGCTGGCGATGTTCAGCTCAATCGCCGTACTGTTCCTGGTGCCATGGCTCGACAGCTCCAAGGTGCGCTCGGCAGTCTATCGGCCATGGTACCGGGTATTCTTCTGGATGTTCGTGGCCAACGCGCTCTTTCTCGGCTGGCTCGGCTCACAGCCGGCCGAAGGCCTCTATGTCACGATGTCCCAGTTGGCGACGTTCTACTATTTCGCTTTCTTCCTGATCGTGATGCCGTTGCTTGGGCTGATCGAAACGCCGAAGCCCTTACCACATTCGATCACCGAAGCCGTCCTGGAAAAGAAAGCGGCCCGCTCAAAGGCAGATAGCCATGACTAACCAGCAAAGAAGCATCGCTGGCATTGACACCGTCATCCTGCCAATGGCCCTTCGCCAGTCAGATGGATTCAAGATGCGGCGTGTATTGCCATTCCTGAATCGGCGCACGGTCGGACCCTTCATTCAATTCTACCATTTTGGTCCCGAAGAGTTCGATGCGGGCCAGGGCTTCGACATAGGGCCACCCGCCCATGCCGGCCTTGCTGTCTTGACCTATCTGGTAGACGGAGAAATCGTTCTCCGGGACACTCTCGGCAGAATGCAGACCATCCTTCCCGGCGATGTTAGCTGGATGACGACCGGGTCTGGAATCGTCCCGCGACCGTCGACAGAATTCAAAGCGTCGGGGAGTAATCTTCTCGCCTTTCAAGCTTGGATGGCCCTGCCCTTCCAACACGAGGACGTCGCCGCCGACCTCGCGCACTTTGCCTCACCTGAAATACCCAGGATCTGCGCAGACGGTGTTCAATTCAACTTGATCGCTGGATCTTCTGATGGGCTGATCTCGCCGGTCAAGGTCTTTTCAGAGACGATCCTTGCCGAAATTGTGCTCACGGGCAGCGCGCGATATCAGTTGAAATCTGAACATCGTGATCGTGCGATCTATGTGGTCGCCGGCGAGGTTAGGGTTGTCGGTCAGTCGGGGACATTCGGAGAGGGCGCACTGATCGTGCTGACGCCCAGCGTCGAAGTTGTGCTTCAGGCGCCTGCCTTCCACGCAGCGCGACTGATGCTTTTTGGTGGCGGGCCGCTCGCCGACTCGCGCCATGTTTGACTTCGCCCCTATCAGCCCAACGGGTCCAGCGACTGAACTTGGACTGCTCGGCGCCGCATCCCAGGACAAGGGGTCGCGCGGGCGGGGGGTTATGAGGCCCGATTGAGTTCATTCATCGTGCCTTGGCCGGGCAGGCGCCCGTCGTTACTGGCCTTGTGGAACAGTTTCAGAGATGCATGAAAATCGAAGCTGACAGGCCTTGCGGGCCCCCAATCCACTCTCGACAACGGCCAACGGTACGAAATCCGGGAGGTAAGCGCGCGCTGCCATAGCATAGAGATCAGACGCAGTGTTGATTGACCTGCATCGCAACCTCGGGAAGATGATTAAAAAATGGAGTGAACATCATCTCTTGGCGTATAATACTTAGCGCGTCGTCCTAGACTGATTCTGAGCAGTGATGAACCTATATAAATTGTGCTCGTCATTCATTTTACCGCTGGTCCTTGTTCGAGCATCGACGATGCGTGTCCGCAATTATTTGTCGACGACATCGGCATAATCTGGATGCTTTTCGAAAAACCAGCTCATGAATGGACACCTCAAGATTGCCTTGCGACCAGTTTTGCGGAGTAGAGTAAATGTCCCTTGCGCCAATCGCGATGCGACGCCCTGCCCGGAAAAATCCGACGGAACTTCGGTGTGGACCAGAACCACCTTCCCGCTCTCGACCTGGTAATAGGCGGCGGCCATTATTTCGCCGGTTATCGGCAGCTCGAAACGACGCAGTCGAATGTTTTCAACGACCTCTGCATGGACGTTTGGCGTTGGCGACATAGCATCGGGCCTGTCAGAGTATGGGATATTCATCTGAGATGTCGTTTGCCTATCGTATTGCCGGCAATCGCAAAGTCACGGTTGTGCCAGCCCCCAGCGTACTCTGCACAGTGACATTTCCGCCCGCCTCCTCGGCAAAGCTCTTCACCATCGGCAAGCCGACGCCGCCGAGGCCTTCGCCTTTCGTGGTGAAGAAGGGGTCAAATGCGCGGACCATGGTTTCGCGGCTCATCCCAATTCCATTGTCCTCGACACGAATATCGACCTGACCGTCTGTAGACCGTTCCGGGACAAGGGCGACGTCAACCGAGATCAGACCGCCGCCAGGCATCGCGTCCCGCGCATTGAACAGAAGGTTCAGAACCGCATTTTGCAACCCGATCCGATCGCATCTTATCAAAGGCAGGTCGGGTCCGACCGTGACCTCAAGACGGATAGTGGCATCCCAAGCGCTTCGAATGAGGCTCTCGATCTCCGCTAGGCAGTCGCCCACGTTCGTCTGGTGGATGTCCGAGCAGATCCCTCCGGCTGCGCCGATGGTCTGCCTGACCAAGCCGCCGGCTCGTTCCAATGCCGTTTTGGCGCCAGCAATTACGGGTCCAAGAGCGGGAGCCGCCGAGACGTTGGGGTCACGGGCCAGATGATTCAAAGCCGATGAGGCGACTTGGATAAGATTGCCAAGGTCATGAACGATGCCGGCGGTAGACATCTGTCTGGGGCGGCCATCTGGTGGACGGGCTGCCGGACTGTCGAAGACATCCTCCTTCAGCTCCAGGCGTGACATTCCATTCCCCCGCTCTCTGTCGGCATTGTGCGAGAGAGTGCGCCGAACCGACCCGCCGAGCCTATTGTGCGAAGGGGTCTGCCATATGATGCCAAAGTGCAGGATCGGCTGGCTAGACAGTCAAGATCGCAAGCGACGGGGCTGGGCTATCGCATTTAGGTCGGGCTGCTGGATGCAGCCCTGGCGGTGGCGTTCGGTTCCCAGGCATGGAGCCGATGCACGGGCACCCAAATCTCTTGAAATCGCCAGCATCCCCTGGCTTTCGACCTGCGCGGCACCATGCCCTTGTATAGGTCATCCCGGCTACTGGTCTGATCGCATCGCAGGTGCTGCGCCCGTATCTCTACTGGGATGAATGCCATCAAAGATCAACACGAAGTCACCAAGATGAAAATGATTCTTGTTACCGCCGCTCTCCTCGCTTCAGTGGGAGGCGCCATTGCCGGAAGCGACCACTACGGATCGGGCGCTGATCCGCGTTTGCCCGCGACCGCCACCGATGCCGTTAATACCGGATCGACCTGCAAGGCAGACAAGCATGACGGCGTGGCGCATGCCGTGCGCAGGCCGATTGTTCCCAACTGGGAATGCGGCCAGGGCATCTGGGGTCACTAACCCGACGGCCGAAATTTTGAGGGCCGGGGCGAGAGGCCCCTGTCCTTCCGACGTCTCAACCGGCGAAGCTCGTTCCCAATTCTGTCGGCGTGATGACCGCGACGTATGGCCGATCGAGACAGGTTCGCATGCCGAGCCCGCTATGCGGTGCCGGCGTTTATATGACCGCCTCGCAAGCATGGATTTCACGCATGGCTGACCGGGCGGATGATAGGTCAGGTGCCGAGAAGGCCGAAGCGGTCGAGGCTAGCCGCCTGCGCGACCAACTGGAGACGATCAAACTGGGTTTGAAGGCGTCGCCGGTTCGCAACTGGCTCACCTGGACGTCGGTTGGCATCGTGGCGGTCATTGTCGCGACCTCGGTCGGACAGGTGCTGCTCAACAGCTGGAACCAGCCCTTCTACGATGCTCTGGCACGCCGCGACATGGCGGCTTTCCTGCATCAGCTTCTCGTCTTTGCGATGATCGCCGGCGGGCTGCTGGTGCTCAATATCGGCCAGACCTGGCTCAACCAGATGACCCGGCTGAAGCTGCGCGAGGCGCTGACGCTGGACCTGATCGATCAGTGGATGCGGCCGGCGCGCGCCTTCCGGCTGGCCAATGCCGGCGCCATCGGCGTCAATCCCGACCAGCGCATGCAGCAGGATGCCGCGCATCTGTCCGACCTATCGACCGACCTCGGTGTCGGGCTCTTGCAGTCGCTCATCCTGCTCGTGTCTTTCGTCGGTGTGCTGTGGGAATTATCTTCGGGCTTCGTCTTCCACATCAACGGCTGGTCGCTGGCCATACCGGGCTACATGGTCTGGGCTGCGTTCCTCTATGCCGGCATCGGATCGTGGTTGAGCTGGTTGGTCGGGCGCCCGCTTATAGACCTTGACGGCGATCGCTACGCCCGCGAAGCAGAACTGCGTTCTTCGATCGTGCACGTCAGCGAGAACGCTGATGCCATTGCGCTCGGCCACGGCGAAGCCGATGCCAGGCGGCGTCTGGAGCTCGACCTCGACACGATGCTGGCCACAATGCGGCGCATCTATACAGCTCAGATAAACCTGTCCTGGATCACCGAAACCTATGGCTGGATCACCGTCGTGGCGCCGATCCTGGTCGCGTCGCCGGTTTATTTTTCAGGCGATATGAGCTTTGGCGGAATGATGATGGCGGTCGGCGCCTTCAATCAAGTGCATTCGTCTCTGCGCTGGTTCATCAACAATATCGGCAGCATCGCCGACTGGCGCGCCACGCTGATGCGCGTCGCCGATTTCCGCATCGCGCTGAGCGAAACCGATGTGCGGCATGACAAGGAAATGCGCATCGAGTCCGGCGACGATGCCGATGACGGCCTGACCTTCGAGAACCTCGAGGCCGGCTATCGCGAATAGAAAGGGCAACCGCGTCTTCGGCTGCCTGGAAGCCGTGGATCGGAGATTGTTGCTCGTAAGTCCGCGATCACGCTGTGACCCAAGCGCTTCGGTATGTTCCACCACCACCGTGCCCGAACCATCCTAGACGTTAGCATCGAGGGATCGGTGCCTGTGTAGAATTGGCCGATATGTCGGACAGGCCCACTCTCCTTGCACCGGCCACCCCCCGTGGCGCGGCTGACATAGGAGATGAAGATGAGAAGTGAAGTACCGAGCAAGGGGTTGGAATGGACCAACCTGATACTCGGCGCAGGCTTAGCCTTCGCCGCTATCACATTCGCCGGGCTGCCTGCCGCGGCTTGGAACGCCGGGGTCGTCGGCGCGCTGATCGTGTGCGGTTCCGCCGTGGCCCTCTATCGCTACGGGGACTGGGCGGAATGGTCCAACCTCATTTTAGGATGCTGGGCGGTGGCGGCTCCGTTTGCGCTCGGCTTCGGATCGGCGCAGGGCCCGATGTGGACGCATGTCCTGATCGGACTTTGCGTAGCGGTATTCGCTACCCTGCAGCTGATGGCAAGTCGCCGGGCACAGGCTCATTCGAGCACCAACTAACGCCGACTGCCGGAGGTCGTCACGGCGCAGCATGTTATCGGCTTGCTTCCTGCCGTGACGCCTCCAACGGTGCCGACGCGGCTCCGCTTCAGCCCTTCAGCAAAGCGTACGCGTTCGAACCGAAACGGGAGCAGCCTATACTCAAGTCTAGAGTGCCTAATCAAATCACCAGGCCCTAGTCACCCATTGTCGTGTTGCGCCGCCCTCAATCCTTCCGGTACGTCAGATATCGAGGGAAGGTGCTATCGGGCTCTATCTCCGACCATCGGGGTGCCCGAGTCGAGTTTTCTCAAGGCAGTGCAAGTGCAGTTCAGTTGACGTGTGACGGACGTGCGGCTGATAATAGTCAACCGAACACGGTCAATTCGTGTCCAGATCGCCCCGAGAGAGGATTATGGGCGTGGCAACTTCAGCAACTGCAGACAGCCCCATTGCAATTCTGGTCGACGATGATGCGGAGGTCCGCGACTCCTTGCAGGAGTTGCTCAGATCAGTTGGGATCGAGTCTATATCGTTTTCCTCAGCCCAGGACGTGCTAAGCGCGAAGCTTCCAAGCCGTCCGGGCTGTATCGTTCTCGATGTGCGAATGCCAGGTCTGAGCGGGATCGATCTCCAGCAGCTCCTTGCAGCCAAAGACGTAAGGACGCCAATCATCTTCCTGACGGGTCATGGCGACATTGCCATGAGCGTCGAAGCCATGAAGGCGGGCGCGCTGGATTTCCTCACCAAACCGGTGCGCGACCAAACGTTCCTGGACGCCGTGTCGACGGCCATTGCGACCGACATCGCTCGAAGAGCGGCCTCAGCCGTGGCCCAAAAGAACTCGGCCCTTTACGAGACGCTTACGCCACGCGAGCGGGAGGTTCTTAGTTTTGTGGTCTCCGGCGCGATGAATAAGGAGATCGCTTTCGGTCTTGGTATCAGCGAAATCACCGTGAAGCTCCATCGGAGCAACATGATGAAAAAGATGAACGCGCGATCCGTCTCTCATCTGTTCAACGTCTGCCAGTCACTTCCAGCCGATATCCAGTGCCGGTTGAGGATAGCTTCCGCCGCAGGGAAGCCAGTCGCGGAATCGGGGGCAAGAGGGCACTTTGCGAACTGAGTAAACGGGGCCGCGACGACAGGTTGGACAGCGGAAGCGGCATCCAGAGGGTCTCAGATGGAACTAACCTCATCGCAGCAACGTCGTGCCGTGGCTGCGGGTATAAGTATTGCGTGCCTCTTGGTTACGCTGTTGACCCGCGACCCATCTGGCCTGCTGGTCGTGGTTGCAATCGTGTGCATCTGCCTGGGCTGGAGGGCCGGATTGGTGGCCGTCGCAGCCACAAGCTTGATGTCGGCGGTTATGTTGCTGTCGCCGCTTTACGGGACGGAAAGGAGTTCCGCCCGGTTCGCCGCGTTTGTATTCGGGGCTTTTGCAGTATGGCTGGTGGTGAAGATCTTCAGGACCATTAGCTTTTACGACCGGGCTTACCAGGGCCCCGGGGCGGGTATCGCTCACACCCCCGGCCTCGGCTGGTCGGCCTATCCGGACGGACGCCTTCGGTTCCTCAATCCGGCTGCCCTCAAGTACATTGGGGTCACAGCCGAAGAAATGCGCGAGGTCATGGATGCCGACGACTTTTCCTGGTGGCGGAGATTTGTCCATCCCGACGATGCAGAGACGAGCATGGCGCAGTGGCGCCACAGCCTGAATACGGGCGAGCCGATGATCGCGGAAAAGCGTTTGCGGCGCTTCGATGGCACCTATCGGTGGTTTCGCGATACGGGTGTTGCCTCGCACGATGAGCGGGGGCGGATCGTCGGCTGGTACGGCCATACCGAGGACATAGACGACGGGCGCAAAGCGGAAGCCGCGCTGCGTAAGAGCGAGAGGGAACTCAGGCTGTTGGTCGATACGGTTCCCACCATGATATGGCTGATGACGCCGGCTGGATTGCCGTACTATTTCAACAAACGGTTCGTCGACTGGTCGGGCATCGACCCCGTCCAGGAAGAACCGCGAGGCACACGGCAATTCGCCTCTCATGTGGAGTTGTTCCATCCAGACGACAGGGCGAGCGTCAAGGCCGTCTTCCAGAAGTCGTTTGCCCGCGGAGAGCCGCTTCAGCACAAAGGTCGGCTGTGCCGGAAGGACGGCGAATATCGCTGGATCGATTCGCGCTTCGAACCGCTTCGCGACGAAGACGGTACGATCCTGCGCTGGTATGGCGTCAACTTCGACATCGACGACGAGGTCCGCGCTCAGGAATCCCTGCGTCTGGCAGACGAGCGGCTCGCGCGCGCCCTGCGCGCCGCCAGCCTGTCCGAGCTGTCGGTGTCCATTGCGCACGAACTCAACCAGCCGCTCCAGGCGGTCGTGGCCAACGCCGGCGCATTCCAGAGGTGGCTGAGTGCCGACCCGCCTAACTTCAATCACGCCAGCCGCGTCGCCCAGAAGATCATCAGAAACGCCGACGCGGCAGCGCAGGTGATCGGCCGCATCCGGGCGCTGTTCAGCAAGGCCGAAAGCGAGCCGCACGCGATCGATCTGAACGCAGTGATCGGCGAAGTGTGTGATCTTCTGAGTGATAGGCTGGCATCGGCCAACGTCGAACTTGACCTCCACCTCGATCCTGGTCTTCCAGCGACAATAGCCGATCACGTGCAGATGGAGCAGGTCGTCCTGAACCTCGTGCGCAACGGTATCGAAGCAATGCAAGACGTCGGCATCGACGTGCGAAGCTTGCGGATCGTGTCGCGGCATCAGAATGACGCAACAGTCGAAGTCGAGGTGCGAGATCGCGGTCATGGGCTTAGCAATCCGGAACGAATCTTCGACGCGTTTTACACGACCAAGCCAGATGGAATGGGAATGGGCCTGGCGATCTGCCGCTCGATTGTCGAGGCTCACCGCGGACGAATTTGGGCGGAAAATGTCGAGACAGGAGGGGCATCCATAGCCTTCAGCCTCCCTGTCCGCACCGCCGACTCGAGCAAGATACTGCCGCGACAGTAAGCGCCTGAGTGAGCTCGTCAGAGGTTGATCCGCGGGTCGGCCATCGATTGCCCGATCTCGATGAGCGTGTTGACCAGAATGTACAGTATTCCGAAGATGATGGCGACGCCCAGCACCGCCGGAAGATCGGCGCTGGCAAGAGCCTGGACCGTGTAAAGACCAAGGCCCGGCCATCCGAAAACGCGCTCGACGATAAGCAAATTGCCGAAGAGAAGGCGGACTTGCAGGCCGAGCATGGATAGTGGGGCCGTGGCGGCATTGCGCAAACCGTGGCGCAAGAGCACCTTTGTCTCGCTGAGACCCTTGCCACGTGCCGTCCGAACATAAGGCTCACTCATAACTTCGTGCAGTGCGCCGTTCAGGCTTCGACCAACCGCGATGCCGATAGGCAGCGCCAAAGCAAGCGCTGGCAAGAGCAGGTGTCGTAGCGCGTCGAAGCTGACCTCGGGGCGGCCGAGCAGTATTCCATCAATGACATTCAATCCCGTAGGACCCGCGAAGTCGCGGTACCCAAGCCTACCCGCGCCGGGAAGCCAATCGAATCGGAACCAGAAAAAGTAGCTGAGAAGCAAGGCCGACAGGAAGATCGGCGTGGAGCCCGCGCCCACCATAACGAGCCTTATGCCGCCCGAACCCGGTATCAGAAACTGAAGCACTGCCATGAGGAGCGCAAGCGCCACACCCAAAGCGATCGACGCCAGTCCCAGTTCCAGTGTGGCGGGAAGATATTGCCGTATGTCGTCAGATACCGGCCGACGTGTCCTTACCGACGTCCCAAGATCCGCATGGGCGAGGCGCGATAGAAAGCGCCCATACTGAATGACAGCCGGGTCATCCAGGCCGAGTTCCTTGCGCACTGCCTCGACCGTTTCCGGCGGAGCGTTCGGTCCGGCAATGGCTCGCGCTGGGTCGGCCGGGATCACGCTTTGCAGCCCGAACACGATGAAGCTCATCATGAGGAGAACGACGATGGCACCGACGATGCTTTTGGCGAGATATGTCAGCATCTACACCCCCCTTAGCGCGGCGCGAATTCCGTCACCTGCAAGGTTGGCGAGAAGGCACAGAAGAAAGATGATCGCAGCCGGGAGGATTGGCAGCCACCAATGGACAGTCAGACTGTCGAGCGTGCGCGACGTCATTGCTCCGAGTTCAGGCGCTGGTGCAGGCAGTCCAAGGCCAAGGAACGACATCAGCGACAGCGTCATGATGACGTTGGCGACGTCCAGTGACGCTCCGATGAGCAAGGCCGGCAACACTCCCGGCAACAAGTAACGCAGCAGCAGACGCGGACCGCGTACCCCGGCCATGCGCGCTGCCTCAACGTGAGGACGGGCCTTGAGACGACGAATTTCATCGCGGGATATGCGCGCGTACCAGGGCCACCAGAAAATGGCGAGCGCGATCACCGTGTTGACAAGCCCGGGGCCAACTGCAGCCACGAAAGCGAGCGCGATCAGCGTTGATGGAAGGACGATGAACAAGTCGACGATCCGCCCTATGACCAGATCGACCTTGTCGCCCATCAGGCCCGAAATCAGTCCGACCAGGGAGCCCACAGTGAGAGTGAAAGCGATGATGGCGAGCCCCGACAGCCAGGTGTACTGAACGCCGAGGATGACCCGCGAGAACAGGTCGCGGCCGATCTCGTCGGTGCCGAACCAATGTCCGGCCGAGGGCGGCAGGTAGGCCGCGGCGACACGCAGTTGTGGGTCGAACGGCGTGATCCACGGCGCCAGCGCGGCCACGAGGGTGACGACAGGCACACCGATAATGCCAGCGCTTTCAAGCCAGCCGGCACGTCGGAAGAAATCGCGCCAGTTGAAACGAGGCCGCGCCGGCGGCGCGTCCCAGCTTGACCTGCCGGTCATCGTCCGCCTCCTGCTTGTGGGCTAGGCATTGCTGCAATGAGAGACCGTGTGTAGGCGGACTGTGGTGCGGCAACGATGGCATCTGGATCGGCAACCTCGACCAACTCGCCGCCCTTCAGCACCGCGATACGGTCGGCGATGATCCTGGCGGCCGCCAGATCGTGGGTCACGAACAGCATCGCCATGTCGAGCCGCCGGCGAAGATCACTCAGGAGGTTCAAGGTGGTGGCCGCCAGCGACACGTCCATGGCGCTGATTGGCTCATCGCAGAGCAGAAGCCTCGGGGGGACGATTACCGCGCGAGCCAAAACGGCGCGCTGGCATTGCCCGACCGACATCTCGGCCGGCAGCGCGTCCATCAGGACCGGATCGAGGCCGACTAGCTTGATTGCCTCTCCCACGCGACGGCGGCCGTAGTCACTGTCCAGCGAAACGCCCCGCAGGCGCTCGCCGATCTGCTCGCCGATCGTCAGCCACGGCGTCAACGCCGCGACGGGGTCTTGAAACACGACTTGCGGAGGAAGCTTGTCGAAGCGGGTAACGGTGCCGCTCTCGGGCACCATGAGTCCGGCGGCAATCCTTAGAAGGGTAGACTTGCCGGCACCACTCTCGCCCACCAGGGCCACGCACTCGCCAAGCTTGATTGTGAGGCTGACAGACCTGAGAACGGGCTGCGATTGACGCCCCCAAAACGAGCGGTTGCCTGTCGGATATGTCTTACTGACGTTGTGTAGTCTCAAGGCGGCGGTTTCCTGTATCGCCGGAGCCGGCCATGGCTTCGCGTCGACGCGCTGCGCTGAGACAAAAGGGGCTTGTTCCTGGTGAAGGCAAGCAACTGCGCCGCCGTGGACGGAAGCAGCCGCCAACGGGGGCCGGACTGCCGTGCAATCAGGCTGGGCGATCGGGCAACGTGGCGCGTAGGCGCAGGCGCTCGCCACATTTGTGGACGGCATGTGCTCGGACGGAAGTGTGAGCAGCGGCCGCCGCCGATCGGAGTCCAGATCGTATCGGGCGGCGAGCAGGCCGATTGAATAGGGATGCGCGGCATTGCGGGCCACGTCCTGCATGCGACCCATTTCAACGATGCGTCCGGCGTAGAGAATCAGGACGCGGTCGGCCAGTGAGGCCGCCACGGTTAGATCATGCGTAACGAACAGAATTGCGGTCTGCTGGTCGCGGGTGAGATCGCGCAACAGGTCGAGGATTTGCGCCTGCACGGTGACGTCGAGCGCAGTGGTGGGTTCATCGGCGATGAGCAGTTTCGGTCTCGCCATCATCGCCATGGCAATAAGCACTCGCTGACGCTGCCCACCCGACAGGCGATGTGGAAGCGCATCGGCGATGCGGCCCGGGTCAGGCAGGCCGGTTCGGCTGAGCCAGTCCTCGATTGATCCCCCGTTGGATTCCCGCATCTGGTGACGGATCGTCATCGTGGGGTTAAGCGCGCCCATCGGATCTTGCGGGATGGCGCGGACGAGGCGGCGGCGGGCCGACCGCCACGTGCGGCTTCCCGCGCCGACGAGTTCGATTCCGGAAAGTCGGATCGAGCCCTCAACCCGCGGCTGGAATTCCCTCGGCAGCAGCCCCTGAAGGGTCAGCCCGATGCTCGTCTTTCCGGAACCACTTTCCCCGACCAGTGCGACGACCTCGCCAGGAAACATGTCGAAAGTGATGCCATCGATGACACGGGAAGGCCGGCCTTCACGGCTGAGAACGACTGAAAGGTCTTTGACGGCGAGGACAGGCTCGGTCACGGAACTGGACATTCGGTGCGAGTGCTTGACCATCTGCGGTGCGAGCCTGACCTTTGAGAACTAACCGGATGGCCGACGTTCAGGGCCCCCAACGAACGGTAGCGAAGTCGATGTTGCCGGGCGGGTTCACAGGGCGGAGTCCAAGGTCCTTCAGACCCTTGGCGTGGACCACCACATCGTTGACATTGACCAGCGGGATGACGATGCCGGCATCGAAATACATCTGCCCCGCTCTCTCGTAGAGAGCGTTGCGCTCTTTGACATCCGTCAACTGCCCAGCCTGGTTTACGATGGCATCGGCTTCCCGCAGCACCCGGCCAAAAAAGTTGAGGGGCGCGTCCTTTGTAAAAAAGACCTTGGCCTGGTTCTCCGGATGAGCGGCGTCCGGGCCTGCGATCGTCAGCAGCAAGTCGGGAGGGCTGGGGTCGCCCTTCAACGCATAAGCAGCACCGGAGGGCAGCACGTAAGCCGTTGCCTTTACGCCGATCAATGCCAGTTGCGCGATCATCAGGTCGGCGATGCGGGCGTAGCTCGGGGCCGCGCTATGGAGGCCAATGACCAAATGGACCGCGCCATGTTTGGCGATTGCGGCTTTCGCCGCCTCAAAGTCGGTCGGGAACCGGATCGGATTCACCGGATCGAGCATCACGTTCGGATATACCGACCTCGACAGGCTTGCGAACTCGCCAAAGGCATCCTTGACCCAAAGCGCCGGGTTCATCGCTGTCAGAACGGCCTTGCGGATCTCCGCGTCATCAAGCGGCGAGTTCGGCTTAACGAACAGATCGTACGGTATCATGCTCGGGGCGGTGGTGATCTCCAAAGTCCCCGGCAGGCTGGTTAGTTGCGCGAACGGATAATTGATCGGCACGGCATCGATCGTACCCGCCTGCAATTGAAGTATCTGCTGGCTGATATCGGGAACGACCGAAATCTGGATCTGCTGGAAGAACGGTCTGTTCCCCCAATAGGCGTCGTTGCGTTCGAGCACATAGCGCTGTCCGCGTTTGAATTCAGCCAGTTTGAATGGACCTGTGCCGACCGCATGCTCATTGAGCCAAGTCGTCGCGGAATCGCCGCTATCATGGTCGGCGAGCGCTGACGGACTGATGACCTTGGGCCCCCATGGGCTGGAAAGGGCATCGAGGAACGAAGGCTGGGAATGGCCCAGGGTGAGAACGACCGTCGAATCGTCGGGCGCCTTCATGTCCTTCACGTTGGCCAGGAAGTAACTCAGGATCATTCGATGATCGCGGCGCCGCTCGAACGACTTTATGACCGCCGCCGCATTGAAGGGCGTGCCATCGTGGAACTTGGCACCTTCGACCAAATGGAAGGTGTAGGTCAGGCCATCGTCCGAAATGTCCCAACTCCTGGCGAGCAAGCCAACGATCTTGGTCGAACCGGGCTCGTATTGGACTAGACCCTGGTAGACGTTGTCGATTGCGCTTATCGCTCCGGTCTCAAAGCCGTTGTCCGGGTCAAACGAGCCTATATCGGCCACGTAGGGTATGCGGAGCGCTCCATCGGCGTAGGCCGGCGCTACGGAAATCAGCAAACCAATCAAGAGCGGCAGGATCCGCAGACAGAAGCTGCGCTTGCCGGATCGTTCTGTTGGGTGAGCGCGTCCCTGCATGTATATTCCGGTCAGGCCTGATCCTCTCAGCGGCTGCAGCAAGGCCGCCCACAATCGATGCAGTGGCCAGAAAGGCCATCTCTGGTTCAGGTGAACTCGGTGTTCGCCCATCCCAATGAAGTTTTTCGATCGTTGATCGCCACCTCCTGGAGTAACCAGGCGGTGTACCGTTCAGACGGTACTACTGCCGGTCTGTCCGGGTCTATAGAGTCCTCGGCACTGGTTACCCTATGCCTGAGCATAGGGTGCTGCCCGCCACCTGGCTGCCCACCGCCCATCAATAGGACCTGCGCGCGTGCGCTGACAGCCCACTCGGCGTGGTACTTCATTCATCAGCGATCATGGCTTCACGGATCGTCCGCCGTCAGACCGCCCTAGCCGTCCCGGCGCTTGACCCAGCAAGCGAGTTCGATGGCGCAGTGGTCGGGTTCCACAATCAAGGACATAAGCTGACAGAACAAGCAGTCGGGCCGTCGTTCAGCAATGCGAGCGCACAACGTCTGCCCTCGTGGACCGCCCGAGATGCGATTCAATATACGCGAAAGGTTGCCAAGGACGGTTATCGTATGGCCCCAGAAATTGGGAGAGCCAACGGAGAAGAGTCCATCCCTATTCATCGTATCCATCCGTGACGTGGCCATTGAAAATCCAGCTAGCCATTACGACCTCGGCCCACGCGATCGGATTCGCGAAATGGAAGGTGAAGACGCGATCGAAGCTCGACGCTCGTGATGGCTCAAGGAGGATGCACTGATCTGGGCTGCGAACCTATTCTACGCAAGGATCTCTCATGCAATGCCAAGGTTCAGGATGGACAAGCCTGTCGGCAGGTCTTCACGGTGAGTAGACCATGCCGATAGGGCTCCGTTTCGGACAACCGCAATGCTCGCGGACCAAGCCCGACAGCGGTGAAAATTGTGCAGCCAAATTGAGCGAGACCTATGGCTCCAGGCGCCGGTTCCGATGGTCGGCATCGGCACTCACACCTGCCGCGGAGCCTCCACCAGGATGGCTGGAATACACAAGGATCACTGGCAGTGCCGCGACGGTGCCGGCAAGGCTGCAGCACGTTCCGGCCGATCAACCATTCGTCCGAAGATATGGCAATCGTTTTGTGTCGAGGATTGAATAGGCTCGTACCAAGTATCTAGCACTACTTTGGCAGATTGTTAGCGGAGAGGGCTCTGCGGCAGTGGGGACAACGGATTGGGGGCGGCTGCGCTAGCGCGGTGAGGATGGCTTGCCTGACGGCGGGTAGGCTCGGTTGGGGCGGCGGGCCAACGATTCTTTTTTCCCCCTCCCGCTTGTTTGAGGCGGCGAGATTGCAGGAAGGCGTAGGCGATCATCGTCATCAGCGCGTGCCGGTGCAGGCCGGTCCATGAGCGCCCTTCGAAGTGGTCGAGGCCAAGTTCCTCCTTGAGCTGCTGATGCGCCTGTTCGCAGACCCAGCGCGCCTTGATGGCGCCTGCGATCTGCTTGAGCGGGGTGTCGGCGGGCAAGTTGGAGAGGTAGTATTTGCGCTCGCCGGTCGAGCGGTGCTCGCCGATCACCCAGACCTCCTCGCCGGGCAGATGCTGAGCGCCCATGTCGCGGATGCGCTGGGGTGGGCCATCTGCAACCCGGACACGGACAGCGGCGAAGCGCGCCGAGAGGCGGCCTTTGGTGCCACGCCGCCAACTGACCGCGCGCCATGGGGCTGTCTCCAGCATCGCCTTCGCGGTCATCGACTTCACATCGGGGATATGCCGCTGGCGCGGACGGCCGCGTCCGGCAACGGGAAAGATCATTGCCACGTCGGCGGGATAGACCTTCTGCTTGAACGGGATGCCGACGGCCCAGGTAAGGCCGCGCTCGGTGAGCGCCTGCCGGAAGGGGGCGCTCAAGCCATATCCGGCATCGGCGAGCACGCAGCCAAAGCGTAGGCCGGCTGCGCGAGCCCGGTCGATCTCGGCCAGCGCGATTTCGGGCTTGGTCCTGTAGGCACGATGGTCCTCGGGCACACCGGCACGGTCGAGCCGGGCGGGATCGGAAGTCCAGCTCTCGGGCAGAAACAGCCGCAGTCCCACCATGACCGGCACTTCGCTAGAGGCCAGCGTCAGCGACACCAGCGTCTGGCAGTTGGCGTTCTTACCAAGCGCCGAGGCATATTGCGGCGCGACGCCGACCGAGTGGCGCCCCTTCTTGGGGAGCGCTGTGTCGTCCACGATCAGCCATGCATCGTTCCCGCCAACTTGTCTGTCGGCCTCCGCAAGTAGCACCTTCTCCAGCGGCCCAGCATCCCACACGCCGCTCGCGATGAAGTGGTGCAGCTGGTCATAGTTGACGCCTGCGTCGCGCGCCGCCATCGGTTGGATGCTCTTGCGATCCCCAAGGCCAATCAGCCCAGCAATATAGGCCGGACACATCCGAGCACGCGTCTTGTGCCTCAACGCCGAGACGAACGGCTCAAGCCACCGCTCCAGATCGACTTGCCAATCCCTGTTCATGGCCGGCCCCTCCAACAGCCGACCTCTCATGAATCACGCAAAACCGCTCTTGGGAATCCTCAAACGCTCCCAGAACCAAAAAAATGCCAAAGTAATGCTAGCACTACTTTGGCAGATTGTTAGCGGAGAGGGCTCTGCGGCAGTGGGGACAACGGATTGGGGGCGGCTGCGCTAGCGCGGTGAGGATGGCTTGCCTGACGGCGGGTAGGCTCGGTTGGGGCGGCGGGCCAACGATTCTTTTTTCCCCCTCCCGCTTGTTTGAGGCGGCGAGATTGCAGGAAGGCGTAGGCGATCATCGTCATCAGCGCGTGCCGGTGCAGGCCGGTCCATGAGCGCCCTTCGAAGTGGTCGAGGCCAAGTTCCTCCTTGAGCTGCTGATGCGCCTGTTCGCAGACCCAGCGCGCCTTGATGGCGCCTGCGATCTGCTTGAGCGGGGTGTCGGCGGGCAAGTTGGAGAGGTAGTATTTGCGCTCGCCGGTCGAGCGGTGCTCGCCGATCACCCAGACCTCCTCGCCGGGCAGATGCTGAGCGCCCATGTCGCGGATGCGCTGGGGTGGGCCATCTGCAACCCGGACACGGACAGCGGCGAAGCGCGCCGAGAGGCGGCCTTTGGTGCCACGCCGCCAACTGACCGCGCGCCATGGGGCTGTCTCCAGCATCGCCTTCGCGGTCATCGACTTCACATCGGGGATATGCCGCTGGCGCGGACGGCCGCGTCCGGCAACGGGAAAGATCATTGCCACGTCGGCGGGATAGACCTTCTGCTTGAACGGGATGCCGACGGCCCAGGTAAGGCCGCGCTCGGTGAGCGCCTGCCGGAAGGGGGCGCTCAAGCCATATCCGGCATCGGCGAGCACGCAGCCAAAGCGTAGGCCGGCTGCGCGAGCCCGGTCGATCTCGGCCAGCGCGATTTCGGGCTTGGTCCTGTAGGCACGATGGTCCTCGGGCACACCGGCACGGTCGAGCCGGGCGGGATCGGAAGTCCAGCTCTCGGGCAGAAACAGCCGCAGTCCCACCATGACCGGCACTTCGCTAGAGGCCAGCGTCAGCGACACCAGCGTCTGGCAGTTGGCGTTCTTACCAAGCGCCGAGGCATATTGCGGCGCGACGCCGACCGAGTGGCGCCCCTTCTTGGGGAGCGCTGTGTCGTCCACGATCAGCCATGCATCGTTCCCGCCAACTTGTCTGTCGGCCTCCGCAAGTAGCACCTTCTCCAGCGGCCCAGCATCCCACACGCCGCTCGCGATGAAGTGGTGCAGCTGGTCATAGTTGACGCCTGCGTCGCGCGCCGCCATCGGTTGGATGCTCTTGCGATCCCCAAGGCCAATCAGCCCAGCAATATAGGCCGGACACATCCGCGCACGCGTCTTGTGCCTCAACGCCGAGACGAACGGCTCAAGCCACTGCTCCAGATCGACTTGCCAATCCCTGTTCATGGCCGGCCCCTCCAACAGCCGACCTCTCATGAATCACGCAAAACCGCTCTTGGGAATCCTCAAACGCTCCCAGAACCAAAAAAATGCCAAAGTAATGCTAGGCTCAGGACTCATTGATTGAGCCAGAAGATGACGGTGGCTGCGATGCAGATTGCAGACATGAAGGTGTGCGCACAGCGGTCATAGCGGGTGTGGATGCGCCGCCAATCCTTGAGCCTGCCGAACATATTCTCAATCTTGTGACGCTGGCGATAGAGTGCGATGTCGTGGGGGATCGTCACCTTTCGGTTGACCTTTGACGGGATGCAGGCGGTGATCTTGCGCTCTGCGAGAGCGGCGCGGAACCAGTCGGCGTCATAGCCCCTGTCTGCGAGCAAGGCTTTGGCCCTGGGCAAAGCGTCGATCATGAGGGCAGCGCCTTTGTAGTCGCTCATCTGGCCCTCGCTCAGCAGCATCACCAGCGGTCTGCCTTTGCCGTCGCAGACGGCATGTAGCTTCGAGTTCAGGCCGCCTTTGGTACGTCCGATACGTCGGGGAACATCCCCTTTTTGAGCAGACTTGCTGCAGTCCGGTGGGCTTTCAGGTGGGTCGCATCGATCATCAGATGGTCGGGCTTCCCGCCCTTCGCCGCGAGTGCCGCGAAAATCTTGTTGAACACGCCCAGCCTGCTCCAGCGAATGAAGCGATTGTAGATCGTTTTTGGTGGGCCGTACTCCGCTGGCGCGTCGCGCCACCGCAAGCCGTTCCTGATCACGAAGATGATCCCACTGATGACCCGACGATCATCGACACGAGGCACCCCATGGGACAGCGGAAAATATGGCTCGATGCGGCGCATCTGCGCTTCCGACAACCAGATTAAATCACCCATGGCAGCGTCTCCTTGCGCCGCCATTGAATCAACTGATCAATATCCCCGCAAGCGATTTAATAGGTCCTGAGCCTAGGTCGCGCCATCTTCTCGCATCGGCAAGGGTAGCGTTTCCCATGCCCGGATCAACTCGCCAATGGAAGCGGCCTCCATCTTGCGCATGACATTGCCTCGGTGCAGCTTGACCGTTACCTCACTGATGCCGAGGTCGAAAGCGATCTGCTTATTGACCCGCCCGCGCGCCACTTCACGCAAAACCTCGCGCTCGCGCGGCGTAAGGGTCTCGCGGCGTTCGATGTTGCGCTTGACGACTACTGCTTGCGCCCTGCGTGCGGCATCCGCCGCAACGCCAGCAATTACCGCATCGAGCAGCGTTTGGTCCCGTACCGGCTTGGTCAGAAAGTCCACGGCGCCGGCCTTCATCGCCTGGACGCTCATCGGAATATCTCCATGGCCGGTCAGGAAGATCAATGGCTTGGGATTTCCGGTTTGGGCCAGGTGGTGTTGAAGATCGAGTCCGCTCGCTCCTGGCATCCGCACGTCGACGATCAGGCAACCTGGGCTGTCCAACACATCAGCATCAAGCAATTCGTAGGTCGAAGCGAAGGAAATCGGCCGGAAACCCGCCGACAGGATCAATTCCGATAGTGCCTCCCGGACCGATGCATCATCATCGACAATAATGACGAGCGGTTGCTCCGCCTCATCTTTCCGCTGCACAAACGGCGCCGATCTCCGCAAGAGCGGCTGGTCAACTCTCATATCCATCCTCCTTGTCATGGTTGCGCAAAGTCTCGCCGACGGCCGCAAGCAGGGCTTGTGCATCGAAGGGCTTCCGGAAAAACCCACTGATCCCCTTCGCGCGGTCTTGATCGGCTATCTCGTGGCGTCCTGTGATCAGGAAAACAGGCAGTTCCGGACGCGCCCTGTTCACCAGGTCGCGAAGTTCAAAGCCGTCCATGCCAGGCATCCCGATGTCGGTAATCAGAACGTCCAGCCCCGATAGTCCACTGATCAACAATTGTCGCGCCGAAGAGAAACTGCGGGCCGCATAGCCTGCGGACTCGAGGAGTTCCTCCATTGATTCGAGCAGTCTTGGATCGTCGTCGACAACCGCCACTATAGGTTTATGCTTACTCACGCTCACTCCCCTCTTGCCCGGCGCGAGTGGGTTATCGGTATTTCCAGCCGCTCCGCGATACGCACGAGATCGGCAAGCGACGCCGCCATCATCTTTTGCATGACGTTCCTTCTATGGATTTGCAAAGTGACCTCGCTTATCCCCAGCTCGGCAGCGGCTTGCTTGTTAAGCAGGCCACTCACCACCAGCGGCAGCACGTCACGTTCGCGCGGCGTGAGCGCCAGATAGCGCTGCCTCAACGCACCAAGCTCGGCACGTTCCGATCTGATCTCCCGATCCCGGGCGATCGCCACCAGGATTGCAGTCATGAGATCGGAGTCACTGAAAGGCTTGGTGAGGAAATCCACTGCACCGTCCTTGATTGCCCGGACGGATGACGGAATGTCGCCATGTCCTGTTATGAACACGATCGGCGGATGCTCTCCTTCCGCAATCTGCTTCTGCAGATCGAGGCCGTTGATATCCGGCAACTCGACATCAAGGATGAGGCAGGCCGGCACGTCTGGCTTGTCCGCGCTGACATAGTCACCAGCCGATCCGAAGGCGACGGCATGCATACCATATGAGGCAAGCAGTTCGCTGAGAGCCTCCCGAATGCGTGCATCGTCGTCCACCACGAAGACAATATGATCACCTGTCGTCATAGCGCAGACCTCCCATCTGGGGATTGTTGGCGCTTCGTACAGCATTTGCTCTCAGCAGTTGAATCGGGACTGATGCACTCACCCCACTAGCTTAGTCCCAACGCGCCGCGACCGCACCTCATGGAAATCCATGCATTCTATTGCGACCTGGCGGCGGGTGCGTTGCGCAAATTCCTCTGTGCGCATGACGGCTTCGCACCTGAGAGAAATGTCCCCCAACAGTACGGCCGTACGCAACTGACCGCCCCACTCCAAGGCTGAGCCGCTCTTGGATACGTGTGTGATTCAACGCGAGACCGCGAGGTCGGTTGGCGTCACGACGCCGCTTTCGTTTCAATTGGCAATGTGAAGACGAATTTCGCCCCTCTCGGTTCGTTCGCTTCTGCCCACAACCGCCCGCCGTGGGACTCGACGATCGACCGGCAGATCGCGAGGCCCATTCCCATCCCCTGCTCTTTCGTCGTGAAGAACGGCTGGAATATCTTATCGGGAAACTCGATACCTGACCCACGGTCGCTGATTTCGGTCTGGACCACATCCGTCATCCGGCGCACACGCATCCGGAGAACTCTATCTGTGGCAACCGAGTCCATTGCCTCCATGCCATTACGCATGAGATTGACCAGGACCTGCTGGATCTGGACGCGCCCAAGCGCGACAGGCGGAAGATTGTTTTCAACATCAATGCTCAAGCTGACGCGCCGCCGCGTCGCCTCCTCGGCCATGAGGTCATGCGCTTCGGCAATGACGTCAGAGAGCGCCGTGGATGCGTTTGACCCCATGGATTGCTTGAACAAGGCTCGGATGTGACCAACGACATCTGCCGCTGCATTGGCGTCGCGGATGACGCGTTCCACGGTCTTCTGTGCTCGTTCAAGATTTGGCGGTTCAGCGTTAAGCCAGCGCTGGCAGGCGTGTGAGTTCGCCACCACGGCAGCCAGTGGCTGGTTAACCTCATGGGCGATGGACGCGCAGAGCTCGGCCAGGCTGGCGGCCTGACTCTGACGTGCGAGATTCTCCTGGGCCAGACGCAGTTGTTCCTGCATGAGAACCTCACCATCGATGTCCAGGCAGATCACATTCCACTGCACAATGGCGCCTTCGGCGTCGCGCATCGGTGCGGCGCGTGTCTCGACCCAGCGATATTCGCCGTCGAAACGCCGCAGACGATGCCTTCGCGCATAAGGTTCCCCGGTAGCGAGCGAATGGGCGTATTTTGCTTTCACTCCCTCGACGTCGTCGGGATGAACGCCGGCGTCGAGCGTGCCGGCCAAACGGGACTTTCCTGTCCCGTCCAGTGTTTCAAGCTCATATCCGAGGAATTCGCGCAGTTGCTGGCTCCGATAAACCGGCTCGCCGTCCGGTGCGGCGCAATCGATCATCGCCGGCAACGTTTCCACGAGTTGCCAAAGGAAGCGCTCTCTCTCAAGCAGGGCCTCCTGCGCGTGCATCTGACCGTCGATATCGATGGAAACCTGGTACCACTGCACGATGGTTCCATCGTGATCACGCAGAGGCTCGCAACGCCCCTCCATCCAGCGATAGCTGCCGTCTTTCCAGCGCCGGCGATATCGCATCATGAAGGAATCGCCGGTTTTGAGGCAACTGAGGGACGTACGCAGCACCTCAGGCGCATCTTCGGGATGAATCAGCTGTTGCGCCACCCTGGCGCATTCCTCGAAGTTCGCGCCGGAGAGACCGAGTTCCTCCAAAGATCGTTTGTTGAGGTAGGCCAGCCTGCCGTCGGGCGTCCAGCTCCAGACATGCACCGGCAGGGCGTCGACAAGCTGTTGCAGCTCGCGCTCGCGGACCCGCAACGCCGCTTCCGCACGCTTGAGCTCGGTCAAATCGAGAATGTAGGCGACTCCTTGCTTGGTCTGACCCTCAAAAAATGCGCCACCAATGAGGACAGGCACCCGACTGCCATCCTTCCTGAAGTACTCCTTCTCGCGGGCCTGCATCTTGCCCGTCGCCATAAGCTCTTCAGCTTCCTCCCGGCCGTGCACCTCTCGCCATTCCGGAGGCGTCATCGCGAGCCAATCAAGCCCGGCTTTCAGTTCATCGCGATCGTACTGGACCATGCGGAGAAACGCGTCATTGGCTTCGATAAGCGTTCCGTCCAAATCCCAGATGACGATCCCAATGATATCTGAATCGACAAGCCGCCTTATCTTGGCTTCTCGCTCCTCGATCTCGCGATGAAGGCGCATCTGATCGTCGATGTCGTGAGAGAGGCCGAACCATTTGACAATACGGCCGCTGTCGTCTCGCATCGGCTCGGCGCGGCCCGACATCCAACGGTAAATGCCGCCGGCACCGCGCAGCCGATATTGCATGGCAAAGCTTTCGCCTGTGGCAAGGCTATGATGAATGGTCTCTTTGAACCGTGGCGCATCGTCCGCATGAACGGTCTCTATAAGGGCCTGTAGCCGGCTCACGCCCGGCCTGTCCGTGTCCGCAACTTTCAGCCCGAGGAAATCAACCATCTGTTTGTTGAAAAATACCGGCTCGCCGTCGGGGCTCAGCCGCCAAACGTGGCTCGGAACCATGTCCACAAGCTGCGAAAGCTCACGCTCGTTATCGCGCAATGCCTCCTGCGCACGCATCTCATCATCGATGTCGAGGGAAACTACGTACCATTGCACAATCGCTCCGCTTTGATCTCGCAGCGGTTCCCCGCGGCCATCAACCCACCGATATGCACCGTCCGCACGGCGCATACGATATTTCACGGCGAAGGGCTCACCGGTGGCGAAAGAGTGGCGGGCGGTCTCCAGCAGGCCGGCTGAATCATCGGGGTGGACGAGGGTCTGTATGATTGCGGACAGCCGGCTAATGCCCGGCTTGTCCAAAACCGCTATGTCGTCCAGACCGAAAAAGTCTAGCAAGCGCTTGTTGAAGAAGGTCGGCTCGCCGTCGGGTTTCATACGCCTTATTTGAACCGGGACCATGTCCACGAGCTGCGAGAGCTCGCGCTCCCGATCACGTAGCGCCGCTTGCGCGCGCACCTCATCATCGATGTCGAGAGAAACTCCGTACCATTGCACAACGGCTCCGGCTTCATCACGCCGAGGCTCCACCTTGCACTCCGCCCAGCGATAGGCGCCATCCTTTTCGCGCCAACGAAACCGCATCGCGGAGCCGCCGCCAGTGTCGAAGCAATTCCGCAACGTTTGCTGCACCTCGGGAGCATCTTCTGGATGAACCAGTTCCTGCAGCAATTTTTCGATACGCGGGTTGTCGAGAGTTTCAAAGTTCGGGATTACGGAGCGGAAATGGTCCTGGTATCGCTTGTTGAAGTAAACCATCCCGCCAGCCGGCGTCGCGCTCCAGATGCGGACCGGCACTGCATCGACCATCTCCTGGAGCTGCCGCTCGCTTCGCCGCAGCGCCTCTTCGGCGTGCATTTGATCGTCTATGTCATGGCACAGACCGTACCACTGGACGATGCGCCCGGCCTGATCCCGCATCGGGTCGGCCCGGCTCGACATCCAGTGGTAGGCGCCGTCGACGCGGCGCAGGCGATATCGCATCGCGAAGCTCTCGCCGGTGTCGAGTGAGCGATGCAGCGAATTCCTGAAGCCCGCGGCATCGTCTGGATGGACTGTTCCTATGACCGCTTCGAGGTTGCTCATTCCGGGCTTGCCCAAATCCGCGATATTCAGGCCGAGGAAATCAACCATCCGCTTGTTGAAGAAGGTCGGCTCTCCGTCTGGCATCAATCGCCAAACATGGCTCGGAACCATGTCCACCAGCTGCGAAAGCTCGCGCTCGCGGTCGCGCAATGCCTCCACGCTTTGATGCAATGTGAGCAGCGCCACCTGGTGCTGTCGGGATATGGCGGCGACGATGAGCGCTGAAAATGCCGAGATCCCCAGGAAAAGCTGCAACATGATCTGTTTGTGCTTCAGGGCGTCCGGACCCCCGGCAAATTCGCCAGCGCCGAATACCGTGAAGAATGCTGTGATCAGGGCAAGGAGGGTCAAGGCAACGGCAGCGCCCTTGAACTCGAAGCGCACCGCAGCCCAAAGAAGAGGCGGCATGATGATGTAAGCGAATGGGAGGTAACCGCTCAAGGAAAGGGCGGCGATACCCAGAAAGATCAATCCTAGGACGCAAACCTCCGCCCATCGCGCGGCCGAGAGGTGGGTCCCGCGTCTCCAGTTCTGAAACACAACCAGCGCCAGCGGCGCTACGATCAACACACCGGTGGCGTCCCCGATCCACCATAGAGGCCAAGCCCCCGTGAAGGTTTGCAACTGCATTCCAAACCAGGCTAGCGTGGCGCTTCCTACCGTCGCGCTGACGAGTGGCGCAATTCCTGCGGCCAGCAGGACGAATGCGAGCACTTCCTCCAGGGTTTCTAGTTCGCCTGGCCGCTTGCTGCTCCGGTTCACGAGCCAGGCGCCACAAGTCGCTTCAAGAGCGTTGCCGACATAAATCAGCAAGGCAGCAGGCCACGGGCTGTGGAACCAAACGAGATTGCTGAACATTTCGGCCAGACAGCCTGCCACCACCCACCATGGCCAGCTGCGTCTGGAGGAAAGGACAAGCGTGGCAATAAAGAGTCCACTCGGAGGCCAGACTGAAATGCCCGTTCCAGGCACGATTGCGAGCAACTGCGCAAATCCGCAGCCCAACACGTATGCCGCGAAAAATAGTCCTAGATGTAAGTATCCAGGACGGTGGGACCAGACGCGCATCATCGGCTCCTCCTGCCTGACAAGGGCGGCGTGAGAATCATCAGCGCTTGGCGCAGCACCTATCTGGGCTCGCGAATTCACACTGCATCCTAGTGCGGCCATGCCAAAGCCGCATCCTATGGAAATCCATGCGTTGCGCCTACTGGCCCTGGAGCTCGAACCAGCGAATTGATGTCCGGTGGCGTTCCCGGCTGCTCCGCACAGTAGGTTAGTGGGCACCCCCGGCTGCTATATGACCAGGGTTCTTCAGCAACAGGACGGCCGCCAACGCGATCGTCAAGCTGACGCCAAGCAGGAAGAAGGTGTCGTTGAAGGCCATGACAAAGGCCTGCTGACGGACCCTTAGGGCGATCGCAACTATCGCTTTTTGAGCGGCAAATGCCTGGTCGTTGATGCCGTGCGAGAGGAAGTAGGCAGTGAGCCGCGTGACGCGGACGCGGGTTGCCTCCTCAAACACCGACACCGACTGAACCAGCACGTTCGAATGGTACTGCTCGCGCTTGGTAAGGAAGGTCTGGAGCAGCGCGATGCCGACGGCGCCGCCGAGGTTGCGGGTCATGTTGAATAGCGCTGAGGCCGAGCCGGCATTCTCATTCTCGATGCCTGATGTGGCGATCGCCGAAAGCGGCGCCAGTATAAGGGCCTGCCCGATGGCGCGTACGATGTTCGGCAAGAACAGCTGGTCGCTGGCATATGCTGCGCTCATATGGATGTTCATGAAATTAGAGGCGGCAAACAAGGCAAAGCCGACCGCAATGATGAGACGGATGTCGAAGCGCTGCATAAGGCCAGGCACCAGCGGGATCAGGAGGAGTTGCGGCAGGCCGGTCCAGGCAAGCACCATGCCGATCTGCTCGGCATTGTAGCCCTGAATGCGGCCGAGATAGACAGGCACGATGAAGACCGAGCCGTAGAGCGCGGTACCGAGCAGGAAGTTCGCGAGGACACCGAAGCCGAAGTTGCGGCGAACCAGCAGCCTGAGGTTCAGCAGCGGATGATCCGAAGCCAACTCGATCCAGACGAACAGGGTCAGCGACGCGGCCGCGACGATCGTCAGCCGCGCGATGAGGGGCGAGCCGAACCAGTCGTCCTTGTTGCCTTCCTCGAGCACGGTCTGCAGGGCGGCAAGCCCTATGGCCATGGTGACGATGCCCGGCCAGTCGCCTTTGGCGAGCAGGCCAAGCCGCATCGGCTGGCGATCGAGCGAAAACCACAGCATGCCGACCATGAGCGCGCCGGGTACCAGGTTGACGTAGAAGATATACTGCCAGCCCCAATTCTCGGTGAGATAGCCGCCGATGGTCGGGCCTATCGCTGGCGCGAACGTCGCCGATAGTGCGAACATTGCCAGGCCGATCGGCTGCTTGGCTTTCGGCAACAGCGTGATGACAATGGTGAAGGCGAGCGGGATGAGCACGCCTCCGGTGAAACCCTGGATCGCTCTTAGGATGATCATCTGACCTAGATTGGCGGCGAAGGCGCAGGCGACCGAGAAGGCGAGGAACAGCACCGCGTTGGTGATCAGATAGATGCGCAGCGAGAAGACCTGGGACAGCCAGCCGGTCAGCGGGATCACCACAATCTCCGCTATGAGGTAGGACGTCGAGATCCAGCCGCCGTCGTCGATGCCAGCGCCAATCGCCCCCTGGATGTCCGCCAGCGACGCATTGACGATCTGGATGTTGAGCACGGCCATGAATGCACCGAGAGCAGAGCCGACCACCGCCACCCATACGCGCGGCGAATTGGCGGCACCGGCGGCCCCGGCCGCGTTCTGGGTGGCGCCGGCGGAAGTGGGAAGCGAGGAGACGGCGGTTGTCATTGCTGCAACTCCTCGAGCGCTGGGAAGAATGGCGCCAGTGTCAATCATCGCGAAACTGTGGAACGACCATCCGCCAGCACGGTCGCTTTGGTGTTGACGGTCGGTTCGACGGACATGCCGGACCTGAGCAGCCCGCCGAGCTTGTGATCGTCGATGGCGATCCTCACCGGGATACGCTGCACGATCTTGGTGAAGTTGCCGGTCGCGTTGTCGGGCGGCAGCAACGCGAATTCCAGGCCGCTCGCCGGCGACAGGCTGTCGACGTGACCGGTCAATTCGACGCCAGGGAAGCCGTCGACGGTGACGCGCACCGGCTGCCCGGGACGCACATGAGCGAGCTGCGTCTCCTTGAAGTTGGCGACGACATAGACGGCATCCAGCGGCACCACAGCCATCAGCTGCGTGCCTGATGCCACATACTGTCCAACCCTGAGCGTGCGTGCGCCGACCGTGCCGTCGACCGGAGCCGCGATTGTGGCATAGGAAAGGTTCAGTCGGGCCTGCTCGGAAGCTGCCTCGGCGCGATCCGTTTGGGCAACGGCACTGTCGCGCTCGGTGGCGAGTACGTCGATCTTAGCCTGTGCGGCGGCTAGGGAAGCCTGGTCGCGCTGCAACCCGGCGATGAGTTGATCGGCCTGGGCGCGGCTTGCTTCGGCTTTCTGGGCAGTGCCGGTGCCGCTCCTTGCCAGCGTCGCATAGCGGTCGGCGTCAGCGCTGGCGAATGTCAGCGAGGCCTGCGTTGCGGCGACCGTCGCCCTTGCCTGCAAGATCAGTGACTGCTGGAGCGCGATCTGCGCGTCGAGATTGTGGACGGCCGCCACGGAAGCCTTAACCGAGGCATCCGCCTGGGCGAGCGCGGCACGGAAGTCGCGGTCGTCGATGCGGGCGAGAACCTGCCCGGTCTCGACAGTCTGGTTGTCATGCACCAGCACAGCGGCAATGTAGCCCGAGACCTTCGGCGCGACCGTCGTGTAGTCGGCCTTCAAATAGGCGTCGTCGGTAGACTCCAGATACTGGCCTGCGGTCCAGTAACCGTAGCCCCAATAACCTCCCGCAGTTGCGCTGGCCAGAAGGGCTGTCGCAAATGCGATGCGCTTGAAGCGACGGCGCCTGGACACCGGCGCGATGATGCCATCGGGAGTAGCCTCCGTGGAAACCGGCAAGAGGCCTGACTGTTCGGCCGAGGGCCGAGCGGCTTGCTCGACGAAGGCCGCCGGCTGCCGAGGCACGGCCGCCTCGGGTGCGTTGGAGAAACTGGTGGTCGCGGGCATCTCGGACATCTCATTCATCCTGGCGTTCATGGTGCTTCGCGCGAGAGCGGAATGGCCCTACGCTCAAAAATCGGAAGCCGGACAGGTAAGACGCTCGCCTGCCTCTTCGTTGGCTGCAGAGAGAAACCGGAAAAACCCCTGCATTCGTCATCCCTGTCTCGTCCGGTTGACACGGCTCGACGTACATTTTGAATGTTGGCCGACAAAGAACATCTGCCTCAAGGTATAGTACACGCAAACAAACCGCTATCGATCATGCTTTATTTATATATATTTACGAGATCGGAAGCACTTAAGAGCGCATTATTCTCATCCGCACGAATTGCTGCAATGAATAGCTTTGCGTTTGAGCAATTATGTTCAAGATAACAGGCAGACGCCACGGCCACAGCAGGACAGGCTCGGCCCGTCAAAACGTCGGTTCGCCCCGCCGACGCGCGGCTGACGGCCATCTCGCCGAGGCTAAGTGGTGAATACAGCGCGGCGATCCAGCTAGCGATATCCGACACCGGTGACATAGTTGAAGAGCATTTGCTCCTGGACCTCTTCCGCACGGAAAAGAGCTCTCATTGCATCGCGTATGTCCAATATGCCAAGAGGCTTTGCGCCGACGTCAAGCACTGGGAGGTTCTGCAGGCTTCGCGAAGCCATGGCCTGGTAAACAGTGTGCAGATCATCCAGCGGGCTGCATGACACGATTGGGCTGGTCATGAGGGCCGAGGCCGGCGGCGCCGGCGATTTCGGGCTGGTAAGGTGGCGGATAAGGTCGGATTTGCTGAGCACGCCAGCGGCCGCTCCGTTGTCGTCGCATACGACGACAAGGCCAATACCGGGCCTCGAAAGCGAAAGCGCGGCGGCTTGCACCGCCGCGTTGGCGTCGATCACCATCAGGCGAGCCTTCGTCATCGCGTTGAGTTGTTCGATTTGCATCAAAGTCCTCCGAGAGATCGCCTGTCCTTCTGTCGAGCTCACTTTTCGGGTGTCGTCAGGTTGGTGTCGTTCGTGTCGACAATGAATACGGCAAGCATGCGCGCGCGTTCCGTCTTGCTGGCATTCTCCTCGAACGTGTGATGATCACCCGGAAACTCGGAAAAGTTTTCGCCGGCCCGATAAGTCTTTATCGGACCGTGATTGACCTGCGTGTTGATTGCTCCTTCGAGGACCGTGGCATAGATGAATGCCGATTTTGCGTGAGTGTGCGCCTGGGAACTGCCGCCGGGCTCGTATTCGACAAGCACGCCCTTGATGCTCTTGCCTGGAACGTTGGGTAGCGGGTGATCGTAGACCAGCGTGGCCTTAGGACCGTGCGAATCGTCGGCCAATGCGCCGGTTGCGGAGATGGCTGCAACAGCAGCGATGAAGAGTGCAGTCCTGATCATTGTCTTGGCTCCTGGTTGTGATGGGGGATCGCCGGCCGATGGGAGGGCCGGCCGGCGATCGGGCTCTTGCCGGGGGGAGGCGGCGCGAGCCTATGACCTGATGAAGGCGAGCAGGTCAGGGTTCACTGTGTCGGCCTCGGTCGTGCACATGCCGTGCGGGAATTTCTCGTAGACCTTGAGTGTCCCGCGCTTGAGGATCTTTGCGGACAACAGCGCCGAGTCATGGATCGGAACGATCTGGTCGTCGTCGCCGTGCATCACAAGTGTGGGCACGTCGATGGCCTTGAGGTCTTCAGTGAAGTCGGTCTCCGAAAAGGCCTTGACGCCGTCATACTGCGCCTTGGCGCCGCCCATCATCGCTTGCCGCCACCAGTTCTCGATGACACCTGGAATTGGCGCAGCGCCCGGCCGATTGAATCCGTAAAAGGGACCGCTTGCGAAATCGAGATAGAACTGCGGCCGATTACCGGCGAGCGCCTTGCGCAAGCCGTCAAAAACTTCGATTGGCAATCCACCCGGATTGGTAGCCGTCTTCACCACTATCGGCGGCACGGCGCTGATAAGCACGAGCTTCGCCACGCGACCCTGACGCTGGCCATGCCGCGCGACATAGTGGGTAGCCTCGCCGCCGCCAGTGGAGTGACCGATGTGAATCGCCTCTCTCAAGTCGAGATGCTCGACCACTGCGGCAGCATCGGCTGCATAGTGGTCCATGTCGTGACCTTCGCTAATCTGCGCCGAGCGGCCATGACCGCGCCGGTCATGGGCGATGACGCGGTAGCCCTCGCCGAGAAAATAGAGCATCTGTGCGTCCCAATCGTCGCCGCTTAGAGGCCACCCGTGGTGGAAGACGATCGGCTGGGCATCCTTTGGGCCCCAATCCTTGTAGAAGATTCCCGTGCCGTCGGCGGCGGTAACCATGCTCATGTCTTTTGCTCCTGTGCTTGCCCCGGCAGATTGAAGGTTTTGGCTTTCCTCCGCCCGTGCAGGCGCGCCTTGTACAAGGCCGGCCGCAACCGTGACGGTGAAGGCGCCCAACAAAACGTCGCGGCGCGATGCGCAGCCGGCCGGATCTCTTCGGACGTCCCCGGCATCGCGGGGTTGCTGCTCAGAATCGTCGCGTAGTACCAGTGTGCCGTCACTTCTGCGACCGCGCATGACGGTCGTCCTGTCGGCCCCGGCCATGTAGCGGCCTTGAGTCAACGTTTCGATGTAATGTGTCGCCTCCCAGTCTTCTACCCACGGGCCGGCAATGTATTTTTCATCATTGTAGACATAAAATCCGACGTAACCATTGCCGTCTGCTTGCTCTTTTATATGATATACCATCATATTCTCCCTGGGCTTATTGCCCGCCAGCCGCTTGATCCAGCGGAAAGGGATTTCATTTGCTCCACTTACTTTCTTTTTAATTATGACTCACATGGAGCCGTGCGAGCGCAAGCCGTACAATCAGTGGTGCTGGAGCGGGGCGTGGCTGAACCAGTCTTCGAAGCGCGTCTTACCGATGCGCGGATGATCGGTCGGAACGAGCGAGCGGTCGTCGAGCTCCGTGCCGAAATATCGCGCGCGGGGATCCGCGTTGACTTTGCGCGGATCGTTCGTGGCCTTCAGGAACCGCGCGACCAGCTCGCTCATGCGGATCGGCTCCGGACCTGCGATCTCAACAACGCCGTTGGCCGGCGGCGAGAGCGCGACATCGGTCATGATATCGGAGACGTCATCTGACGCGATTGGTTGAAAATAGGCACTCGAAACTGTGGTGACGTCCCCGACGGTTCCTGATTGAGCGATACCGCCTAGAAACTCGAAAAACTGGGTGGAGTGGACGATCGTGTAGGGGATGCCGGAGCCTCGGATAAGCCTTTCCTGGGCCATCTTGGCGCGCATGTAGCCACTGTCAGGCAGGCGCTCGGCCCCCACGATCGAAAGCGCGACATGGTGCTTCACGCCCGCCGCCTTCTCTGCTGCGAGCAAGTTCTGACCGGAGGTCTCGAAGAACTCCAGAACGGCCTTGTCCTCGAAGGACGGCGAATTCGCCAGGTCGATGACGACTTGCGCTCCCGCGAGTGCGCCGGCGAGGCCCTCGCCGGTGATCGTATTGACACCGCCATTCGGCGATGCAGCGAGCACGTCATGGCCCTTCTTACGGAGCCGCTCGACTGTCTTCGAGCCGATCAGCCCGGTGCCACCAATCACTACAATCTTCATGACGAAACTCCTCGTTCGCGTTTCAGGGTTGATGTGTCTGACCGAGCCCCAGGGGCGGCGCATCGGCTGTTTCGCCCAGACAATGCATCGGAGGTGCCGGCGCAAACTATCGAACGGAAGCATCTGTCACGCGATGCGAAGGTGTAGGGTGGATGCACCCTTGGACTGGGGGCTCTAGTCAGCAGGCAGACGGCGTCCCATCTACCAGCTACGCCGTCACGCCTGTCGGGTGGTCAGGAGACCGCATTCACCAACGTCGGAGGATGGCCGATTTTGGCCAACAGCAAAATTGAACCATTCGACAGCGATGAGGCGCAACGCTGCCGTTTGCACCGACTCTCCCGTTCCATACCGGTCTTTGCAGCACCGAGGCAGGCCCATCACGCCCGACACTGTAGAAAATATCGCATAGTCTCCGAGTGGGGGGAAAGACGGTATCGCTCTCCGCTACCAATCCCCGACCGGCGAAGAGGCAGTCGTTCTTCCAATTCAGTCGAACCATGGGCGTAGGCGCCCCTGTCCCTTTCACAGGTCGAAACCGCCGATTATACGACGTCCGAGCTGGGGCTCTTTTCCGATCGGATACAATCGCCTTCAATTTCGGACCACTGCTCAGGAGTACGAGATGACGCGATCGAATGAAGAAGCACTGAAGCGTACAATCCGCAGGCATCAGTTGCGCGAAATGGTGCCGCTTGCAGACAGTACGATTTATGAAATGGAACAACGCGGGCAATTTCCTCGACGCTTCGCTCTCACCCCTCGGTGCGTGGTTTGGGATCTGGCCGAAGTAGAAGCCTGGCTGCAAGCTCGCAGGGCAGTTCCGATCCCCCGAGCGAATCCTCCTGATGTGCGTTTACGGAAAACCTCTCCTGTCAGAGCGCGAGATCGGGCACAAATACCGTAAGCATAGGGGGACGATCGCCACGGTGCGGTGTCGATGATCAATCCGTTCGGGCACATTTGCCGCTGCGGCGGCCGCATGGCGCCTCAAAGCCCACTGGGCAAGTCGCGCCAACACCCGGTTTGGACTTCAGGTAGGCGTCCATGAAACCAGGTTGAGCGGCCGCGAACGTCGAAAGCCGCTAACCCGACATCCGGCACATCTGTGGTGACCATCCATCCTGCCGAAGATCAGCGATGGTCATGTCGGCACGATCACGCCGGCGGCATGAAGCCGATGATCATGGCGATGATGATGGCGATGATGATGGCGATGATGATCAGGAGCAAAAGCGTGTTCGGCTTGCTGCTTATGATCGGCATGATGCCGTCTGAAGCCACCGTCATCACACCCTTGAAAACAGCCACTATATAAGCTATTTTCTTTGCAATAGCTCGAAACGGCTAATTTGTGAGGCGAAATGATCGACCTGAACGATCTTGGCAATGAGATCAAGAATGCCAGAAAGCAGCGCAAGCTCACACGGGAAAAGCTCGCCGAACTTTCCGGGCTCAGTCGGGCGAGGATCGAGGCGCTTGAGAACGGCAGGGTATCCGACATGGGTTTCAAAGGCGTGCTCACGCTCATGAACATTGTAGGGCTCGATTTCCGGCTGACGACGTTCAACAACAGGCGCCCGACACTGGAAGACATCATGGAGGAAGACGATGCTGCGCGTGTGGGTAGGTAGCCAGCCAGTCGGCGTCCTGGACAGATCCGGCAAGCGTGGCTCGACTTTCGTGTACGATGTGAAGACCGACGGCCGCGACGCGGTGTCGCTCACAATGCCCAAGCGGACCGAATCATGGAATTCGGAGTTCGGGCTCCTTCCCATTTTCGACATGAACCTTCCTGAGGGGGTACTTGAAGCGAAGATCAGGGCGGCCTTCGCGAAGGCCTTAGGCCACTTCGACGACATCGACCTGCTCGCCGTTGTCGGCCGCTCGCAGATCGGCCGTATCCGCTTCACTGGCATGGACGAGGAACTGGTGGAGGATGTCCCTTTCCGAAGCATTGACGACCTGCTGCGCGCCCGTCGGGCAGGTGATCTCTATAACGAGCTCCTGGAAACATACGCAGTCCATTCAGGGGTCGCTGGAGTGCAGCCGAAGGTCCTGGTCAGAGCCAGGGAGGATGGTTCGTCGGACGAACGCCAGTCATTAAGCGTCCGCGGAGCTACCCACATCGTCAAAATGTGGGATCCCGACGAGTATCCCGAATTGGCTGCAAACGAGTTCTTCTGCCTTATGGCAGCTCGGGAAGTTGGTCTCGAGGTGCCGGACTTCCGGCTATCCGAGGATGGTATGGCTCTCGTGGTCGAGAGATTCGACCTGACCGACGGCTCGTACTCCGGATATGAGGACTTCTGTGTGCTGAACGGCGTAACCAGCAAGGACAAGTACAACGGAGGGTACGAAACAAAGCTCTTCAAGCGAATCAAAGAGTTCGTCTCTCCCGAACATGCCGTAGGGTCATTGGAAGTCGCCTTCCGCCTGTTTGTGATTAACTGCGGCATCCGTAATGGCGACGCACACCTGAAGAATTTCGGCGTCGTTTACAAAGACGCGGACAGTCCGGTGCGGCTGGCTCCCGTGTATGACCTCATCACGACAAGGGCCTATATCAAGAACGATGCAATGGCGCTCACCCTCGACGGTTCCACCGCGTGGCCCGACCGAAAGAGGCTTGACCGTTTGGGCGGCACCCGCGCGAACCTGCGACCGGGGCGCGTAGCGGAGATCGTAGAGCAGACCTGCGACGCGCTCTCAGACGTTTCCGGAAGGGTGAAGGCCTATTTTGAAGAATGCCGCTCCCCTGAGGTCGGCGCAAAGATGCTCAGGGAATGGCAGGCTGGAGTGTGCTCCCTTTGCGAGGGGAAGACGATCCACCTGATGGGGGCTTTAGACGAAACATCAGCGAAAAACGACTAGAATATCAGCTTTTTCACGGCAAATAGAATATAATAGCCAACATTTAAGCTGTTTAGATTGAAGTGCTGCAGACTCCACCGCAGGCTTCCAGCCGTCGTTCAAGGCCAATTCTCCTAGCATTCAGCCGGCACGGGGCTCGTCCAGTTAAAGCGCCGGATCGGGCGCCAGGATCGGCATCGATGGCGGGATGAGCCTGGGGACGAACTTCTTGCCATCGACCCAGGCATCCACGATGTCGGACCATTCCTGCACCATATGGCGGCGTTGAACTTCATATTCTGCCTTGTTGTAGACACCTCTCGATGAGCGCCCGTCCTCGTGGGCTAGGTGTGGAGCCTCAACAGGTTGTCCTCGGTTAGAGCGAGGCGACTGATAGGTGTTTTGGACTTTAGGCTCCCGTGGGGACGGTGCCAATTGTAGCGATGCAGCCAGACCGGCAACTCTGCGGCGCGGTGATCTGAAGTCGGATAGGCGATGGCATAAGCCCTTTCGCGCATCGCCGTCTGGATGAAGCGCTCGGCTTGCTGCCTGCGACCCACAGATCGCCAACACCAGCTTGCGCAGCGGCAAGCGGAAACGCGGTTTTGTTGTTTCCGCTTCCGGGGAGAAAATCGTAGAGAAGGTCCGCTAGGTCTTCGACCGCCTGGGCTTCACGAAACGACATCATAACCTACTAGCCCTCGAGCTCCTTCAACCCCGCATCGAGTTCATCCAGGTGCGGAAGCGCGCGCCAATGCCTCCTGCCGAGGTCTGCCAACAACTCACTGCGGTGAGATCCGACGAATGACCTGTCTCCGGAATCGATCGGATACTGACGGAGACAGACGGCCCCTTCACTCAGGTTGGACGGTCGTCCCAGTGAGCCCGCGGACGTGAAAACGACGGTCGCCGCGATCGCCGACGTCCGGAGGGTCCCGGTCGATGCCGTCACGAGAGCGGTAAGATCGAACCTTCGTTCTCTACTAAGATAAGGCCCTCAAGGGTCTAGCAAAATTGTAATCTTCGTGCTACATACTTGGTCGATCTGTAGTACGAAGGTGTCAAAATTCCAACTCCACACAACCCTCCTGCTGCGGTGCGGCGCGCGCTGCGCAAGCTTGGGGCGGACATCCATGATGCCCGTCGACGCCGACGGCTGCCGATGGCGGTCGTAGCCGAGCGCGCCTTCACGTCTCGCTCGACGCTGCAAAGGGTCGAAGCCGGGGACACCAACGTCAGCGTCGGCATTTATGCGGGCGTCCTGCAGGCGCTCGGCCTCCTCGACGGCCTGAGCCAGGTCGCCGACATCAGCAACGACCGCGTCGGTCAAGCGCTCGCCAGCGCCGACCTACCCAAGCATGTCCACCTCAAGCGGCCAACGGGATCGTCCCGCGATGGCTGACTTCGAGATCCATATCGATTTGGACGGCCGCACACGCCCGATCGGACTGGCGAGGAGCAATCGCGTCCGGGGCACCGAGACCATCCTCTTCGAGTATGACGGCGCATGGCTTGAGGACCCGGACCGCTTCTCGCTCGAGCCAGCTCTTGCTCTGACCCGCGGCGCCTTCGCCCCTCCTGCCGGTCTTGCAACTTTCGGCTCTATCGGTGACTCAGCGCCGGATACCTGGGGCCGGCGTCTCATGCAGCGCGCCGAACGCCGTCTCGCCGACCGGGAAGGCCGCGCGGTTCGCACGCTTGTAGAAAGCGACTACCTGCTCGGTGTCGCCGACGAGACCCGGCTTGGCGCACTCCGCTTCCGCTGGGTCGGCGAAGAGACTTTCCAAGCGCCGATCCGTGCGGGCGTTCCTGCCCTGATCGAGCTTGGCCGGCTGCTCCAGATCACCGAACGGATCCTCCGGGATGAGGAAACGGATGAAGACCTGCAGCTCATCTTTGCCCCAGGCTCCTCCCTTGGCGGTGCGCGTCCGAAGGCGTCGGTCATCGACCAACATGGCCATCTCTCCATCGCCAAGTTTCCGAAGGAGATTGACGACTACAGCATGGAGACCTGGGAAGAGATCGCACTGCAGCTGGCAGGACAGGCTGGTATCGCCACTCCCCAACACGAGCTGATCGATGTCGCCGGTAAGGCGGTCATGCTGTCGCGACGCTTCGACCGTGATGGTGCGATCCGTATCCCGTTCCTGTCGGCGATGGCGATGATGGGCGCGAAGGACGGCGAGCGGGGCAGCTACCCGGAGATCGTCGACGCCCTTGCCGAACATGGCGCCCGGGGGAAGACGGACGCCCACTCCCTCTACCGGCGTGTCGTCTTCAATGTGCTGATTTCCAATGTCGACGACCACCTCCGCAATCACGGTTTCCTGTGGCTGGGAAAGGCGGGGTGGTCTCTCTCGCCGGCATACGACCTAAATCCCGTTCCGACCGATCTCAAGGCGCGGGTGCTGACCACGAACATCGATCTCAACGAGGGCACCTGTTCGCTCGATCTGCTGGAGGCGGCGTCCGAGTTTTTCGCGCTCACCCTGCCGCAGGCGCGCGCGATTATCAAAGAGGTCGCGACCGTGACCGCGACTTGGCGCGATACAGCCAAGGCGGTCGGCGCTCGATCGGCAGAGATCAGCCGCATGGCCAGCGCTTTCGAGCATGACGATCTCAAGCGGGCGCTGGCGGTATGACGAGAACCTTCCTGCACAATTTCGATCCGCCAGCATTCAGCCCTGTCACGGGCGCGACCGTCGACCGAAAGAAGGTAAGCTTCACGCTGTTGCTGCGCTTTCCGAAGGAGCGGACCGCGAAAACCCGCCACACACGCGTGACTTGCTTGGAACTTGGAGCGCGGCCTTGGGATCAAGAACGTCTTTGACTGCTATCCTCATAGAGAGGATCCCTGCAGAGAAGTATCGCTTCAAGGGCCAGTAGTCATCAGGGGTCGAGCCGCCAATTACTCAATTTCTTTAGACTTCCATCGGGCATTGATGCAACTTGCACGGAATGTCGAACCTCCGATGTCCCCCGATAGGCGTAACCGCTGTTTTTAGGCCACGGCCTTGAGTGGCGCAGGGTGTAGGCCCAGGGCAGCAGGTCGTCGAGCTGGCTTTGTGGATGGCCGGCAACGATGCGGGCGATGACGTCAGCGAGGTAAGCGTACGGGTCGACGCCGTTGAGCTTCGCGGTTTCTATGAGCGAGGCGATGGTCGCCCAGTGCTCGCCACGCACCACCTGATGTCCATTTCGAGTGATCTCGCAGCCCATCTTGGCCGCAGTATGGAGCCCAGCTCGATCGCCGCACACATGGGCAGGAGTGCGTGGCCTTGAGTGACTGTCCGAAATTTGTAGCATTCTTCGGACTATGAGGCTTGCTGATGTCCGAAGCTTGTGGCATATTTCGGACATGATCACGGTTGCACCCGATACCGACACTCGCACGCGCGTGCTTGCGCGAATCCTGTCCAAGCCCGACGAGGTGTGGACGCCAGGCGACTTCGCTGATCTCGGCGCACGTGCGGCGGTCGACAAGACGCTGCAGCGGCTGGCTGCTGCCCAGGAGTTGCGCCGGATCGATCGTGGTCTCTACGACCAACCGCGGACGAACAGCTTGACCGGCCGAGTGACAGTGCCCGACTATCGGGCCGTGATCCGCGCTGTGACCCGGCGCGACAACGCGCGCGCCGTCATCGATGGCATGACAGCAGCCAACGATTTGGGCCTGACCACGGCCGTGCCGGCAAAGATCGAGGTGCTAGTCGATGCGCGATTGAAACCGATCAAGCTGGGCACCCAGGAAATCCACTTCAAGTACGCGGCGCCAAGCCGCCTCTATTGGTCTGGCCGGCCGGGGATGCGGGTCGTCCAAGCCCTGCATTGGGTGCAGGACATGCTCGCCCAGGAGAGCGAACGAGAACGCATCCGCACGCAATTGCGCCGCCTTCTTGCAGATGCGAAGCATGGTGATGCCATCCGCGAGGACCTTCGCGCCGGGCTTTCGGCGATGCCGATCTGGATGCAGGAGTTCTTGCGCGAGCTGCTCGTGCCCGATGCTACGGCCCAGGCAAGCGATGAGCACTGACGCTTACGGCCAAATCATTGCCGCGCCACCACGCGACAGGCTCGACCTGTTCCTCGCCACGGCCAATCGCATCGGCGCTCCGGTGGGCAATGTGGAAAAGGACTTCTGGGTCTGCTGGACGCTCAATGCGCTCTATCATGAGCGGCCGGCGGGCGAGCCGCGGCTGCTCTTCAAGGGCGGCACCTCGCTGTCGAAAGGCTATGACCTCATCAAGCGCTTTTCCGAGGACATCGACGTTACCGTGTTCCGCGACGACCTCGAGGAGCCGGCCTCAGTCGAAGATCTCGAGGCGCTGTCCAATAAAAAGCGCCGCGCCAAACTCGACGCCATTCGAGACGCATGCCGCGCCTATATCACCGGCCCGCTCAACGCGTTCCTCGCCGCGCAATTGGCGGATGTCACCAATGGGGCGGGGCGCATGGAGGTCGATGACGCCGATCCCGACCGGCAGACCCTGCTGCTATGGTACCCGGAGGTGGAGCCGCGCGACGGGGCGTATGTTCGACCGGCCATACGTCTTGAGTCGGGCGCGAAATCGGCGCTCGATCCCCACCGGCCGCTGAGAATCACCCCCTATGTCGCCGATGAGGCCGCGGGGATCGATCTGGTGGTGCCAGAGGTGACGACGATCGAGGCGGCGCGGACGTTCTGGGACAAGGTGGTCATTGCTCACGGGTTGCGCCGCTGGTTTGAGCGGCGCGGGGGACTGCGACAGGAGGGCCAGCGGGTGTCGCGCCACTATTACGACCTGCATTGCCTTGTGCAATCAGACACCGGCAAGGCTGCGCTTGCCGACCTCGATCTCGGCGCCGATTGCGTACGGCATGCCCGCATGTTCTTCGATCGCCTGGACTTCGACCTGGCCTCCGCCGTCCCCGGGAGCTTCGCGATCGAGCCGACGAACAAGATGGTCGATGCGCTCGGCCGCGACTATGCCAACACGACCGCCATGATTTTCGGGGCGGCACCGAGCTTTGATGATGTTCTGGTCTCTGCCGGAGAGATCGAGAAGGCCCTGAATGCCGGCAACTAGCGGGCCGGCGAGATCCGTCTGCGGCCCCCATGCGAAATCGATCGCCTCCCTTCTCGACGGGCTGGCGAAGGTTCTGCTTTGGCAGAGCGAGGCCTTTGCTGCGGAGCAGCCTATGGCTGAACCCAAGGAAAACAACCCGCTTCCAGCTCGGCAATTATCTTGCCGGTGATCTCGTCGTAGAGATTCGACCGATCGGCGACAGGATGAGTTCGATTGGTCCGGACAGACATTGCGGTTCTCCGCGACGGGCGCCGAAGGCCTCTCCTTCCGCTTTCAACCCGTCGCGAAAAACCCGCCCCCCCTCTGACTCCCCGGCGGGAGAGCTCCTGCTCTCCCGACCAATGTGAAAAAGGGCGTACAAGGCGGAAGCACCGAAATGTCCGTCAGCGGGAATAAGTCAGTTCGGTGCTGGAGCAGGTTCGTGGCCCTGAGACCGGTTCAACAGGGCGGCCGAAGGAGCATCAGTATAGCGCCGCCGTGAGGCGATCGCGGTAGGGACGCTCATTGCTGAGCGCCCCCCGCACAGATCCGTACGTGCAGAATTCCCGCATACGGCTCCTACCTTGGGTGTTTGACGGCGAAGCGGATTGCCGGCCAGGGATGCAGGATTCTTGGTTTCGGAAGCCACCGCGCTGCGAGCTTTTCCACTCGGGACGTTGACGTCGTGTCCATCTGGCCACGGTGTCTCAGAGCCAGCTTCCACAGGAAGATGACATGCTCCCGAATGCCCGAAGCGATCGCAGGTTGGCGGGCACCGCGTGATACTCATAGTATCCGCGCACGACCTGCCTGAGCCATTTCGCTTGTTCGCGAATTGGCCGGTTTCTCAACCATCGCAGCCGGTCCTTGATCTCCCGGAGCTTCGCCCTCATACGGTCGCGGCGGGACTTCCGCAGAAGCATGAAGTCTCCCCGCAGAGATTTGCCGCAGATATGGGTAAAGCCGAGAAAGTCGAAGGTTTCCGGTTTTCCAAGACCACGTTCCCGACGACGACTGGCCGCGTAGCGGCCAAACATTAGCAGGCGCGTTTTCTCGGGGTGCAATGACAGAGAGAACTTCTCCAACCGTTCTCGCATCTCGATCTGGAAACGGTGTGCGTCAGCTTCTCGTTCGAAGCCCACCACGATGTCGTCCGCGTAGCGCACGATGATCATGTTGCCCGTGGCTGACCGCTGTCGCCAGCGGTTAGCCCAAAGGTCGAAGACGTAGTGCAGGTAGAGGTTCGCGAGCAGTGGCGAAGCCACCGATCCCTGACCCGTTCCCTGTTCAGACGTCGTGACGATCCCTTCTTCCAAAACGCCCGCCTTCAGCCACTTCTGGATGAGACGGATGACGCGCTGGTCGCCGATCCGATGGTTCAGGAACCTGACCAGCCATTCCTGACTGACCCGGTCGATGAACTGCTGGATATCAGCGTCCAGTATGAAGTTCACCTTTCGCTTTTCGATCCCGACCGCGAGTGCGTCCAGCGCATCGTGCTGGCCGCGTCCGGGCCGGAAACCATACGAGAACCCGAGGAAGTCTTCCTCGTAGATCGCGTTCAGCACCGCGACCGTCGCTCTTTGGACAATTTTGTCCTCAAGGGCGGCGATTGCGAGCGGGCGTTGGCGTCCGTCCGGCTTTGGTATGTACTGCCGCCGTGCGGGGCTTGCCCGGTATGCACCTCTTTGGAGCCTATCGCGCAGATTCTCGATCAGGTGATCAAGGTCCGCTTCGTAGGCTCGCCATGTCAGCCCATCGACGCCGGGGGCTGCATCACGCCGTAGAGCGTAGAATGCCGTCCTCAACGTTTCTAGATTGAGATGGTGAAAGAGGCTGGTGAACCTCTCCTGCTTCCTAAGTCTTGCGACTTGCCGTATGCGGTCCAGCGCATGTGACACGCTTTCCCGGTCCTGTGCCCGGCGCGTGGTTTGCTGATCCGCATTTCCCTTGGTCGTTGCCCTTGGCTCCACCGACTCCGCAGCCGGTTCCCCGGCCTTGTTCGTCAGCTTCATAGCTACTACGGCAACGTCTGACTTCTCACGATCGTTCATCATCGGCTCGTGCTTTCGCTTTCCCGATACGGACCAAGGAAGGTGTTACCACCTTGGTCAATCGTGAGATCTCCCGGTTCCCGAACAAGGAATTTCCGCACATGCCAGGTTCTACGACCACGCCGAGTTGGTCGGGCACTCGCAATAACGCGCCCTACCATGTTGCCTTCCGGAGCATCCACGCCGTCGGCACTCGAGATTAGGTCCCTTACCCGGCTCAATGGCTGGCCTGTGCCTTATCCTACCGACGCTTCACCGACGACCTCGCGGGCGTCGGCGCACGGCTCGGAGCCAATGTGGATTGCTACTCCTTCACTGAAATGGACTTTCACCATTCTATTCCTTGCCGGTTTTTCCGGCGCTCGGATGCGGGACCGACCGCTCCCGGCGAAGGGCGCCATATGAAACTTTGCTCGCTAACGTGACCGCAGAGCAGGAAGCAATCCGCCGCGCATGACGCATGTGGTCGATCCCGGCCACATCTAACCCTCACCGGCCGATATTTACGAAATGACCGCCCAGCATACGCTTGCCGGCTTTCGCCATTTCCTTCCCTGAAGACCATCAGCTTCAATCGTCTGCTTAGCGATGGAGGAATGGGGCTATGACTGGTCCCGGGAAAAGTGCAACAAAGCGGACGATCCGCCGCAAGGAACTGCGCGAAATCGTACCTCTTGCCGACAGCACAATCTATGAAATGGAACAACGCGGGCAATTTCCACGACGCTTCGCTCTCACCCCTCGGTGCGTGGTTTGGGATCTGGCCGAAGTAGAAGCCTGGCTGCAGGCTCGCAGGGCAGTTCCGATCCCCCGAGCGAGTCCTCCTGATGTGCGTTTACGGAAAACCTCTCCTGTCAGAGCGCGAGATCGGGCACAAATACCGTAGGCATAGGGGGACGATCGCCACGGTACAGTGTCGATGATCAATCAGTTTGGACACAATGTGCCGCTGCGGCGGACGCATGGCGCCGCAAGGTCCACTGGGCAGGTCGCGCCAACAACCGGTTCAGGCCTCAGGTAGGCGTCCATAAACCAGATTGAGCGGTCGCGAACGTCGAAAGCTGCTAACCCGAGATTCGGGACATCTGTGATAACCATCCACCCCGCCGAAGATCACTGATGGTCACGTCGGCACGATCACGCCGGCGGCATGATGGCGATGATGATCAGGAGCAAAAAGCGTTCGGAGCTTGCTGCTTATGATCGGCATGATGCCGTCTGATGTCACGGTTATCGGACCCTCGAAAACAGCCATTATATAAGCTATTCTCCTCACAAAAGCTAGAAAAGCTAATTTGTGAGGCGAAAATGATCGACCTGAACGATCTTGGCAATGAGATCAAGAATGCCAGAAAGCAGCGAAAGCTGGCACGGGAAAAACTCGCCGAGCTTTCCGGGGTCAGCCGGGCGAGGATCGAGGCGCTTGAGAATGGCAGGGTATCCGACATGGGTTTCAAACGCCTGCTCACGCTCATGAACATTGTAGGGCTCGATTTCCGGCTGATGACCTTCAACAACAAGCGCCCGACACTCGAAGACATCATGGAGGAAGATGATGCTGCGCGTTTGGGTAGGTAGCACAAGCCAGTCGGCGGCCTGGGCAGATCCGGCAAACGTGGTTCGACTTTCGTGTACGATGTGGGGTCGCCGGAGTGCAGCCGAAGGTCCTGGTGCGAGCCAGGGAAGATGGTCCGTGGACGGACGCCAGTCGCTGAGCGTCCGTCCACGGACCAAATCCCGACGTGAAGAAATGCCGATCAGGCTGAAGAACGCCATAGGTGGCGTGATAGGCGTTGGCGGACACCTAAGAGACAGCACGTTTAGGCGGCATCCGCCGGTAGCATTTCGCTGTCACCCACTGGGCGGGCGGAAATACGTATTCCGAGGTCGTTCATAGGTTAGAGAACAGACTGATGTAAGGCGAATAAAAGAAGCGCCTGTTGCGAGCTTGCCCCGTGATTTCGACCAAAATCTCCGTATCGACAAATTTATCGACAAGGGCGCTTGCATTTGGGAAACTGATCCCAAGAACGTCTCGGACATTGTTTATGCTTACAGTGGGTCGCCGGTATAAGTGCTCCAAAACCTTGTTGGCTTTTCCTGCTGAGTTGCCAAATTTATCGGATATTATCGATCTGTGGCCCTCTCTGAGACTGACGATCTCTCTAGCGGTTTCAGTCGCCTGTTCGGCTACGTCACCGACCCCTTTAAGAAAGAACCTGATCCATCCTTCCCAGTCTCCATCAACGCGGGTGCTCTGAAGACGATCGTAATACTCCTGCCGGTGTTGCTTGAAATAGTGTGAGAGGTAGAGGACGGGTTTCATCAACAGGCGTCTTTCAAACAGAAAGAATGCGATGAGGAGCCTTCCCACCCGCCCATTACCGTCAAGAAACGGGTGGATCATTTCAAACTGCGCATGGCTCAGGCCAATCTTTATGAGCGGCGGGATATGGTCATCAGCGTGAAGAAATTTTTCAAGGTCGCTCAATGCTAACGCAGCTTCCTCGTGAGGAGGTGGGACAAAACTAGCGGAATTTAGGTTGCTTCCGCCTGGGCCGATCCAATTCTGACTTCGGCGAAGCTCTCCCGGTTGAAGCTTATGTCCGCGAACACCATGAAGGAGTTTTTCGTGAATTTCCGTGATCAAGCGAACCGACAGAGGCAGTTCGTCGAGCCGGCTGATCCCATGATTCATCGCAGATATATAATTGACGACCTCATCAACATCTTTTGGCATTTGTTGATCGTAGATTTCCGCCTCTGCTTTCAAAAGATCATTTATGGATGCCTGAGTTCCTTCGATTTGGCTGGATAGAACGGCTTCCTTTCTAACATACATCATCACAAACAAATCGGGATTGGGAAGGGTCTGTATGGATCCATCAAGCCGTCCTAGAGCCCGATCCGCTCTTGAGAGGAGACTTTGAAGTTCGGCATCAATCGCCAGAGGCGGCTGAGGTGGCAACGGCGAAGGTATAAAAGCGCGATAGCCGGCAGGCTGTCGGACATATCGCCCGCTCCGTCCTTCGAAAGCCATCGGCATCCTCTTATTATCGTAAAACGTTATCAAGAATCATATTGGCACACGTTATTAACGTCAAGCGTTAATAGGAATCACAAAAAGTGGCTTACTAATGCCTGGCAGTAGTGAGTCCCGAACCGCCTCACCATATTATCGTCCAGCTATAATACCGGCGCCACAGAGTTTCATATTAATGCGTAGCAGGAACAACGAACTCGGCGAACCTCGGGCCAGAACGTGCGTGATGCGCCATACAACCCTTGTGTGGAATCAAAGGGCCGGATCAGACTCCAAGATCGGCAGCGACGGCGGGATCAGTGTCGGCCCATATTTCTTGCCGCCGACCCAGGCATCGACGATATCCGACCATTCCTGCATCATGTGGCGGCGTTGCACCTCATATTCGGCCTTGTTGTAAACACCACGCGACGAGCGCCCGTCCTCGTGCGCCAGGCATTTCTCAATCCAATCGCTGTTGAAACCAAGTTCATTCAACAGCGTCGAGCCCGTTCGCCGCAGGTCATGAACCGTAAACGGCTCCAGAGGCAGCCCCTCGGCCTTCGCCCGCTCGACGACCGCGTAGGTGACGCGGTTAAAGGTGGCGCGCGACATCGGTGCATCCGCATCGTACCGCGATGGAAGAAGGTATCTGGAATTTCCTGCACAGGTCTTCAGCGCAATCATGATGTCGAGCACCTGGCGTGACAGGTAGACGTTATGCGCCTTCGATCGCTTCATGCGTTCTTTCGGGATCGTCCAGACCGCATTCTCGAAATCGACCTCGTCCCAAACCGCGTCCTGCAGCTCGCTCTTTCGCACCATCGTGAGCAGGTAAAGCCGCATTCCCAAGCGGATCGTGGGAAGTGTGGCGATGTGCTCGAGCTGCTTCAGCATCACGCGAATCTCTGAAGGCGAAAGCGAACGGTCCTTTGGCACGAACGTAGCAATCGATGCGGGCCCAACTTCAGCGGCCGGGTTGGCCACCTTCTCCCCGTGCAGGATCGCAAAGCCGTAAATCTGCTTCAAGATGTCTCTTACGTGGATAGCGGTCGCAGGAGCACCACGTTCGACGATGCTGCCACAGTGGGCTCGTAGATCGTCCGGAGTGATCTCCGTCAGGAGGCGATTGCGCCAGACCGGAAGAAGCTCTCGCTCGAAGATGGAGCGCCGCATGGCGCGCGTGCTGTCGGCCATCGGCGCGGCTGTGAGCCACTTCTCCCCGAACTCGCCAAAACTCTTAGCCTCTTTCAGGCGGCGCTTCGCGCGCTGCTTCTCGATGGCCGGCGATCGTCCCTCGCGAACAGCGCGCTTCGCGTCAAGGCACTTCTCTCGAGCCAAGGCGAGCGAGATTCCGTCCCGCCCATACCTGCCGAGATAGACCGTCTCGCGACGCCCGTTGAGCCTGTAATCCAGCCGAAACGAGATCGCGCCACTGGGCATGACCCTGATATACATGCCGTCACGGTCTGCAATCTTGTAGATTTTCTGTTTTGGTTTCAGCGCCTTAAGGGCGGCGTCCGTCAGCATACCCATTGCCTCTTGAAAAGTACCGTCAGTACAATTTCGAGGCTTCGTGACCGGAAATACCCTTTCTTTTCAACGCCTTATGCATAAAAAAGTACCGTCACGAGCCTCATTGACTCTGACGGTACTCAGAAAAAATCGGGTGGGCAATATGCGGAAGGTCCGTCAAGCGGTCCGTCAAAGCCAATCTCTGCGTGCCGATTGCAGCTGATTGTCCCTGGATGGATTTATTTTTATTTTCAGTATGTTACGTCGCAGATTGAGGTATTCTCGGCGACGTCTGAGTGGGCCTGAATCATTCCCACTCGATCGTACCAGGCGGCTTCGATGTCACGTCGTAGACGACGCGGTTGATGCCGCGGACCTCGTTTATGATGCGCGTGGCGGCGGCACCCAGGAAGGCCATGTCGTAGTGGTAGAAGTCGGCCGTCATGCCGTCGACCGAGGTCACGGCGCGCAGCGCGCAGACGAATTCGTAGGTGCGGCCGTCGCCCATCACGCCGACGGTTTGCACGGGCAGCAGCACGGCGAAGGCCTGCCAGATGGCGTCGTAGAGGCCGGCCTTGCGGATCTCGTCGAGATAGATGGCGTCGGCCTCGCGCAGGATCTCGAGCTTCTCGCGGGTGATGCCGCCCGGGCAGCGTATGGCGAGACCCGGTCCCGGGAACGGATGGCGGCCGATGAAGCTTTCGGGCAGGCCGAGTTCCTTGCCGAGTGCCCTCACCTCGTCCTTGAACAGTTCACGCAACGGCTCGACCAGTTGCATGTTCATGCGCGCAGGCAGGCCGCCGACATTGTGGTGCGACTTGATGGTCACCGACGGGCCGCCGGTGAAGGAGACGCTCTCGATAACATCGGGGTAAAGCGTGCCTTGCGCCAAGAAATCGGCGCCGCCGAGTTTTTTGGCCTCTTCTTCGAACACTTCGATGAACAGCCGGCCGATGGTCTTGCGCTTCTTCTCGGGGTCAACCTCGCCTTCCAGCGCCGAGATGAATTTTTCCGAGGCATCGACCAGGATCAACGGCAGATTGTAGTGCTGACGGAACATCGCCACCACACCCGCAGCCTCGTCCTTGCGCATCAGGCCATGGTCGACAAGGATGCAGGTCAGCTGGTCGCCGACCGCCTCATGGATCAAGAGCGCGGCGACCGAAGAATCCACGCCGCCCGACAGCGCGCAGATGACCTTGCCCTTGCCGACCTGTTTACGGATCGCCTCGACGGCGTGTTCGCGGTAGGCGCGCATCGTCCAATCGCCTTCGATGCCGGCGATGTTGTGGACGAAGTTCCTGAGCAGCCTGGCGCCGTCCGGCGTGTGCACCACTTCCGGGTGGAACATGATGCCGTACATCTTGCGCTCGACATTGCCGAAGATGGCGAAGGGCGAGCTTTCAGACTTGCCAAAAACCTGAAAACCGGGCGGCAAAGCGATGACGCGGTCGCCATGGCTCATCCAGACCTGATGGCGCTGGCCGGTGGCCCACAAGCCCTCGAAGAGCGGACTGTCCTTCTCGATCTCGACGAAGGCGCGGCCGAATTCGCGATGGTTGGAGCTCTCGGCGACACCGCCCATCTGCACGCACATGGCCATCTGGCCATAGCAGATGCCAAGCACCGGCACGCCGGCATCGAAGACGATCTGCGGCGCGCGCGGGCTGCCTATATCAGACGTAGAAGCCGGGCCGCCCGAGAGGATGACGGCTTTCGGATTGATGCGCTTGAACGCGGCTTCTGCCGACTGGAACGGCACGATCTCGGAAAACACGCCGGCCTCACGGATGCGGCGGGCGATGAGCTGCGTAAACTGGCTGCCGAAATCGACAATCAGGACGGTGTCGGGATGATTGGCTGTTTTCATGGCGAGCGTTTAGAGAAAGAAATGAGTCGACGCAATGGGTTACAAAGCCGCGCCGTTCACTGAACGCCGGCCTTTTTATCACTGGCGTCCGCCTGCTCGGCATCGAGCGTGCGCAATGCATCCATTAGCGCCGCGAACCGCTGCTGGCCGATGCGTTCGACGTAGCCATGCTCGATCTGGAGCTTGATGCGGTCGCCGTCACGCAAGGCATCCAGACCCTTGCGCGTGTAGCCGACAAGCTTGCCGCGCCCGTCCCGCGGATCGGGCAGACGCTGCACCACGCCCTCCGCCTCCAGCCCGTCGAGCAATTGTTGGACCGCCTGCTTGGAGATTGCCGAGCGCTCGATCAGCGCCGCCTGACGAATGCCGCCGCGGGGGATATGCCCCAGCAGCCCTGCGCGCGCTTCGGTGAACCAGCCGTGGCCGGCGGTGCGCATCGCGGCGGCGAATTCGGCCTGCCAGGCGCGGCTTGCCTGCCATAACCGCCAGCCGACGTGATCGGGCAGGGCTTCGATTTTTTCGTCAAGCTCCTTGACCAAATTCAATTCACCCTTTAGATAGTCAAGCAACTTGACTATGCGCTCACCTTACGTGGCGACCGTGGCCGAGGCAATCGCCGAATTTACTCAGGAGAACAACATGACGGCACTGCAAAAGGAAAGTCTTGCAATCCTCATTCCAGGTACGACCCATGTGCTGGAGCGAAACGGCAAGGAGGCTTACGTCTATTTCGAGAACGAAGGCGCCGCACACATGCTGCTCGATGATGGTGAGGCGCGCAGCGGGCGCTGGAGGATGCTCGATGATGGCTATGTCACGGACTGGGACACGGGTGTGACAGGGCGCTGGACCCTGGACCATGAACCGGGATCCGTCACCTACGTCAACCGCGACAACGCCGTTCGTTTCAGGATGATCGGGGTGCTGTTCGGCAACGCTAAGAACCTGCCGCGTCAGCAGCCCTAAAATCGATTGCGCCCGACCCGATCGACTGTTCGAGGCGCGTGACCGCGTCCGCCAGCTTCTCGTCGATGACGTGCAGATATTCGGTCCAGTCGCTGACATGCCTGAGATCTGCAGCGCCGTCGGAAATGCCGCGCAGCCCGATCAAGGGTACATCGAACAGCTGGCAGGCACGCAGGCAGGCGAAGGTTTCCATATCGACCATGTCGGCCGCGATCGTGTCATAGGCGGTACCGGTAATGATGGCGCCGCCGGTCGACAGCGTGGCTTCCTTGATTTCAGGAATCCGGAACGGCAGCGGCACGGTCACCGGCAGGTCGAGAAACGGTGTCGCGCCTTTCTCGAAACCCAGCGGCGAGGCATCGATGTCGCGATAACTGACGGAGACGGCCTGATAGATTTCGGTCTGTTCCAGGGTCCGGCTGCCGGCTGAGCCGAGCGATACGACGAGGTCCGGCAAGGCCTTTTCGGATTTCAACCAGGAGAGTTCGGCGCCAAGGCGGACACCGGCTTCGACAGGGCCGACGCCCGTCATCAGCGGCGTTAACAGTTTTTGCAGATGTGGCCCGTATTCAGCCTGCGCAGCCATGACGAAGAGGACATCCTTGCCCCCAATTCGGGTAGTGTTTCCGGTCATGATCTACTCTTCCTGCCCATACTACCTACGCTGGAGACAAGAGGGGTGACGTGCCCTCACCTGTGCCCGGCCCTTCGCTATGGCTCCGGGCGTTCGTCGCTCGAAAAGCCCATTCTGGGGCTTTTCGTCCGCTACGCGGACAGCTCCTCACCCAGCAATCCCGTCGCGGCCAACCACTGTCATCATGGTCCCCGTCATGGTGGCGATCAGCTTGGCCTCGCCGTCGGCGGCGAAGGCATAGGCCTGGCCGTCGGCGACGATGATGGTGCGGCCGGGCTTGGTCACCGAGCCACGGAACAGGAAACGTTCGCCCCTGCCCGGCGCCAGGAGGTTGACCTTGAACTCGATGGTCAGCACGCCGGAATATTCCGGCATCAGCGAGAATGCCGCGTAACCGCAGGCCGAGTCGAGAGCGGTTGAAATAACGCCAGCGTGGAGAAAGCCGTGCTGCTGGGTCAGGGCGGCCGAATAGGGCATCTCGATCTCGATGATGCCGGGCGTCACCAGTGTCAGTTCGGCGCCGATCGTCGCCATCGCCTGCTGGCGGGCGAAGGATGCCCTGACGCGATCCTCATAGTCCGGGGCCGGTACGATCTTTGCTGCCATCGCTGATGCCTTCACGTTTGCCGGGAAAGCTTATCGCAGAGGCAGGAGCGGCAGGCAAATGCTTTTGCTGCACTGCAGCAAACGACAATGCGAGCGTCCTAGTTCAACCACAGAAGCGAGGCGTTGAGCAGAGTGGCGAACGCCACCCAGGCCGCGTAAGGCACAAACAGCGAGCCGGACAGCCGGTCGCGGTTCCAGGCGCTGGCGATGAACAGCAGGATGATCGCGAGAAGAAGCACAATGACGACCAAGGCAGGTCCCATCATCTTGGCGCCGAAGAAGGTTGGCGACCACGCGAAATTCAGGACGAGCTGGGCGCCCCAGACCTTCATCGTGGTTCCCTTGGGTTCTCGTACCCAGGTCCGCCAGCCGGCCACGGAGATAAGCACATAGAGCAGTGTCCAGGCAGGCCCAAAGACCCAGTTGGGTGGATTGAAGGGCGGCTTGGCCAGCGATGCGTACCAGGCGTCCGGCAAGGTCGCGTAACCGATCAGCAGGCCGCCGCCCAGCACCAGGACAATGAAAAGCAGAAGCGACACATATCTTTGCAAGAATTCCACCCGTGGCGGCCCGACGCCGCGCATCTGCAACTGGGGCGCCGTCGCCAGCTGTCAACGGCAGCGTCAATTCGTCCGGCGCATGGCGCAGAAGTAAAACCCGTCAGTCCCGCTCAATGCCGGCGACAACGAAATATCCCCGGCAGCGCCGATCCGCGCGGCTGCCTCGTGACCTGGAAAACGATTGTTCCACAACGCACGGTGATCGACGGGGGCAAAGCCTTTGTGCCGCTCGCGGAACGCCGCGATCTGCTCGCCATTCTCTTCGTCAAACACCGAACAGGTGATGTAGACCAGCAGGCCGCCGGGTTTGACATACACTTTGGCGGCATCGAGGATCGCCGATTGCTCGCCCTTGCGGGCATCGAGCTGTCTTTGCGTCAGCCGCCATTTGGCATCGGGACGGCGCCGCCAGGTGCCGCTGCCGGTGCAGGGTGCGTCGACCAGCACGATGTCCATATGATTGGCGAGGGGGCTGAGTTCAGCCTGCTTGGTGACGACCTGCACATTGCGGTTTTCCGAGCGGCGGATGCGGTCGAAGATCGGGGCAAGGCGCGCCTTTTCGGCATCATGGGCAAAGATCTGGCCGCGGTTGTCCATTGCAGCCGACAGCGCCAGCGTCTTGCCGCCGGCGCCGGCGCAGAAGTCGAGCACCTGCATGCCGGGTTCGGCGCCGGCGAGCGCGGCCGCTATTTGCGAGCCCTCGTCCTGGACCTCGAACCATCCTTTCTGGAAGGCCGGCTCGGACTGCACGTTCGGGTGCCTGCCGTCACCGTCGATGGGCGGAATGCGGATGCCGAGCGGCGCGATCCGCGCGGCCTGCGCCCCGGTGTCGGCAAGCTCCTTGAGGACCTTGGCGCGATCGGCCTGCAGCGTGTTGACCCGGATGTCGAGCGGCGGACGGGTCGCCAGCGCCGCGCCCTCGCCGACCCATGTCTCGCCAAAAGCCCGTTCGAAAAGCGGTTCGCACCAATCGGGTATGTCGGCCCGCACCGCGGACGGCGCGTCGGCAAGCCGGCGGCCGGCGATCGTCTGCAGCTCGGCGGCGCTGAGCAGCGGCGGCGCGAACTTGTCACCGTCGAGCGCGTCATTGAGCGACTGCGCCGTCTGGCCCCATTCGAGCAGCAAAGCGCCGAAGCCGATGGCGCGCGGCGTGTCGTCGCCGAGCAGCCAGCCGGCGGAGCGCTTGTGGCGCAACGCGTCGTAGACGATGTTGCCGATCGCCGCACGATCACCGCCGCCGGCGAAGCGGTGCGACAGGCCCCAATCCTTCAGCGCATCGGCCACCGGCCGGTGACGCCGGCCAATGTCCTCCAGCACTTCGATGGCCGCAGCCAGCCGTCCGCCCAGTCGCATTCATCATTCCATCAAATCATGATCTATCGCCTGCTCTTAGAGCCTTTTACGTCCGGATTGAACCCCGCTCGCGTCTCACGACGGCAATCCCGACCGAGGCCCGCGTATCCGCCCGACCAGTCAATATCCCTGGCCGGCAACAGCAGATCGATCAACAGATGCAAGGTCTCTAATGTTATCAACTGGCGACTGCAAGCACGGCCTGTGACGCAACCGCTCTGCTTTCCAAGTTTTTTGGTTGGGAATACTCTTCACAGCATGATTCGCGGCGCGGAAAACGCGAACCGGCGGATCGCTACGAGGAGAGGGCAATGAAAACTTATCTTGCGGAAGTTTTGGGCACATTTCTGTTGGTGTTCATCGGTACGGCGTCGGTGGCGACGGGCGGCTTCCTCGCCGATCTGCCGCTCGGCCAGGAAGCCATCGGCCTGGCGTTCGGCATCGGCCTGATTGCGGCGGCCTATGCGGTTGGACCGATTTCCGGCGCGCATCTCAATCCGGCGGTGACGCTCGGCGTCTTCCTCGCCGGCCGGCTGCCGGCCAAGGACGTCATCCCCTATTGGATCGCGCAGGTCATCGGCGCCATCCTGGCCTCGCTGGCGCTGTGGATCATCGTTTCCGGCCAGACCGGCGGACACACCACCGGCTTCGGCGCCAATGGCTGGGACGTGGCAAAATGGGGGATGAGTTCGGCCTTCCTGTGGGAGCTGATCGGCACCTTCACCTTCGTCACCGTCATCCTCGGTGTTACCGCTGAAAAGCACTCGACGGCGTTTGCCGGCCTGGTCATCGGCCTGACGCTCGCGGGGCTACACTTCGCCATGATCCCGGTCACCGGCACCTCGGTCAATCCGGCCCGTTCCATCGGCCCGGCGCTGTTCACCGGCGGTGCCGCCCTCAGCCAGCTCTGGCTGTTCATCGTCGCGCCGCTGATCGGCGGCGCCATCGCCGGCGTCGTCGCCAAGGCGCGCATCTTCGAGAAGGATTGATCTCGAAAGCCTGAATGAAAAAGGGCGCGGGCCACGGCCCGCGCCTTTTTTTTGGATAGAGTCCTGCCCGGATCAGCCGGCGATGTCGAAGCGGTCGGCGTTCATCACCTTGGTCCAGGCCACGACGAAGTCTTTCGCGAACTTCGCTTTGGCATCCGCTGTCGCATAGACTTCGGCGAGAGCACGCAGCTGCGAGTGCGAACCGAAGATCAGGTCGGCGCGGGTGCCGGTCCACTTGACTTCGCCGGTCTTGCGGTCGCGGCCTTCGAACACGTCCTTGGTATCAGACGTCGCCTTCCACTCCGTGCCCATGTCGAGCAGGTTGACGAAGAAGTCGTTGCTCAGCGTTTCCGGCTGCGTGGTGAAGACGCCATGCTTCGACTGCCCGGCATTGGCGCCGAGAACGCGCAGGCCGCCGACGAGAACGGTCAGCTCAGGCGCGGTCAGCGTCAGCAACTGCGCACGATCGACCAGCGCCTCCTCTACCGTCTGGCGCTGCGTGCCGCTGACATAGTTGCGGAAGCCGTCAATGGTCGGCTCCAGCGGCGCGAAGGAATGGATGTCGGTCTGCTCCTGCGAGGCGTCCATGCGGCCCGGCCAGAACGGAACCTCGACACTATGGCCGGCGGCCTTCTCGATTGCCGCATTGCCGCCGAGAACGATCAGGTCGGCAAGCGAGACCTTCTTGCTGCCGGTCTGCGAGGCGTTGAAGTCCTTCTGGATCGCTTCGAGCTTGTCGAGCACCTTGGCAAGTTGGGCCGGCTGGTTGATCGCCCAGTCCTTCTGCGGGCTGAGGCGGATGCGCGCGCCATTGGCGCCGCCGCGCTTGTCGGAACCACGGAAGGTCGAGGCCGATGCCCATGCCGTCGAGACCAGTTGCGACACCGACAGGCAGGAGGCCAGGATCCTTGCCTTGAGGGCCGCCGCGTCCTGCTCGTCGATCAGCACATGATCGACCGCCGGGATGATGTCCTGCCAGGGCAGTTCTTCCTTGGGCACCAACGGGCCGAGATAACGCACGACCGGACCCATGTCGCGGTGGGTCAGCTTGTACCAGGCGCGGGCGAAGGCGTCGGCGAACTGATCCGGATTCTCATGGAAACGCCGCGAGATCGTCTCGTAGGAGGGATCGAAGCGCAGGGCCAGATCGCTGGTCAGCATTGCGGGCGCATGGCGCTTGGCCGGATTGTGCGCATCGGGCACGGTGCCGGCGCCGGCACCGCCCTTGGGCGTCCACTGATGCGCGCCGGCCGGGCTCTTGGTCAGTTCCCAATCGAAGCCGAACAGATTGTCGAAGAAGTCGTTGCTCCACTTGGTCGGCGTCGTCGTCCAGGTCACTTCCAGGCCGCTGCCGATGGCGTCGCCGCCCTTGCCGGTGCCGAACTTGTTGGCCCAGCCGAGGCCCTGCTGCTCGATGTCAGCGCCTTCCGGCTCCACACCGACCAGTGCGGCATCGCCGGCACCGTGGGTTTTGCCGAATGTGTGGCCGCCAGCGATGAGAGCGACGGTTTCCTCGTCGTTCATGGCCATGCGGGCGAAAGTGTCCCTGATATCGCGCGCCGAGGCCAGCGGATCAGGCTTGCCGTTCGGCCCTTCCGGGTTCACGTAGATCAAACCCATCTGCACGGCGCCGAGGGGGTTCTGCAGGTCGCGATCGCCGCTGTAGCGCTCGTCGGCCAGCCACTTGCCTTCAGGGCCCCAGTAGACGTCCTGCTCGGGCTCCCACACATCGGCGCGGCCGCCGGCAAAGCCGAAGGTCTTGAAGCCCATCGATTCCAGCGCGACGTTGCCGGTCAGGATCATAAGGTCGGCCCAGGAGATCTTGCGGCCATATTTCTGCTTGATCGGCCACAAGAGCCGGCGGGCCTTGTCGAGGTTGACGTTGTCCGGCCAGCTGTTGAGCGGCGCGAAGCGCTGCTGGCCGGCCCCGGCGCCGCCGCGGCCGTCGGCGATGCGGTAGGTGCCGGCGCTGTGCCAAGCCATGCGGATGAACAACGGTCCGTAATGGCCGAAATCGGCCGGCCACCATTCCTGCGAATCCGTCATCAGCGCATGCAGGTCCTTGATGACGGCGTCGAGGTCGAGGCTCTTGAATTCCTCGGCATAGTCGAACGCCTCGCCCATCGGGTCGGACAGGGACGATTGCTGGTGCAGGATCTGGACATTCAGCTGGTTCGGCCACCAGTCGCGATTGGCCCGGCCGGCGGATCCATGCGCCACAGGGCATTTGCCCGCGCTGTTGTCGTCGGTTTTCGCGTCCATCTTCAGTCTCCGATTTTGCCGAATTTTGATATTTGCCAAGATTTGGGGGAGGGCTCAGTGGCCGCACCGTCTTGGAATGATTCCAGACTAGGCCGTATTCGCGATAAAAACAAATTGCCTTTCCTGTTCTGTTCGATAGGATTTTCTTATGAAAGGCTTGACCGCATGATAGGCTTGACCGTTCGCCAGATGCACTATTTCGACGCGCTGGCGCAGACGCTGCATTTCGGGCGCGCCGCAAAACTCGCCGGTGTCAGCCAGCCGGCGCTGTCCTCGCAGATCGCTGAAATGGAGCAGCGGCTGAACTGCCGGCTGTTCGAGCGTGGCGGCAAGTCGGTCCGCATGACCGACGAGGCATCAGCGCTGTTGCCGCGCATCGAGCGGATCCTGGCCGACATACGCGATGTCGAAACGACGGCGAGGCGCGGCCGCACGGCCATGGAAGGGCGCTTCCGGCTGGGCATCATCCCAACCGTCGCGCCTTATCTTCTGCCGCGCGCTTTGCCCGAGCTGAAAAAACATTTCCCCGCCTTGCAGCTCGAACTGCGCGAGGCGGTCACCGCCGCCCTGGTCGAGGATATCGCATCGCGAAAGCTCGACGCCTTCATCGCAGCCCTTCCGCTCGACCATCCCGGCCTGGTCACCGAGGCGCTTTTTTCCGACCGGTTCTTCCTCGCCGTGCCGGCTGGCGATCCAGCCTTCGCCTCGCCACCGGTGCCGCCCGAAAGCCCGGCGCTGGAAAGGCTGATGCTGCTCGAGGAAGGCCATTGCCTGCGCGAACAGGCGCTCGCCGTCTGCGGTAATGTGCGGCCGGTGGCGATGGCAAGCTACGGCGCGACCAGCCTGACCACGCTGTTGCAAATGGTGGCGCATGGGCTCGGCGTCACACTGATCCCCGAAATGGCGACAGGCCCTGCCGGCACAATCCCCGACCTGAAGATCGTGCCGTTCCAGGAACCGATGCCGCAACGCATGATCTGCCTTGCCTGGCGGCGGAATAATGCAAGGCATGGCGAGTGCGTGGAACTGGCGAAGATTGTACGCGGGCTGGGTGCGGCGGTGCTGGCGGCGTGAAACCAGGCGTCACAGAACCCGCTACAGTAACTCGCGGGTTCTCGGCGATTTCAGGCTGGCGATCATCTCACGCTCCCAGATAAGCTAGGAAGCGGTCGCATCACCTGTGATGGCGCGAGGCGCGTTCTGGTGCGGTCGTACCAGAATATAGAATGCGGCGATGTGCGTGATCATCAGCAACGGCACGTAGATGATCGGGATCGCGTAGGTCGCGCCCAGCAGCCCCGCATGGGCAGGAAGGTCGGCCTGGATGGCGTGGTAATAGTCGACCATGAGTTCGACCGTCCCGACGACATTGAAGGCGACGACGAACGGCCAGAAGAGCTGGCGTATCCGCACCGTGATCAGCGCCAGCAGGGCCAGCACCCCGGTTGCGAAGTCGCCATAGGCGGCAAAGGTGGCGAAGCTTGCGGGCAGATCGGGGCTGACGACGCCCGGAAGGATGAAGACGAGCCCGAAGAAGCGGAAGCTGTGCAGCGTGGCGATGGCGCGTTGCGCCGCGAGCCGTTCCATCGAGATCAGCCAAGGCCAGATGTACGCGCTGAGGCAAAGCAGCCATGCGACGTAGCCTAGGACGAGGTGGGTCTGGAACAGTATTTCCGTAGGCATTTGGCCTCCTGTCGGCAGCTGGCGCGCGGCCCCTTGCTTCAGGCGATTACCTAAACCCGCTTCCATAGTTCGACTAGCCGCTGTAATCACTACAACCTATGAAGCACAGCTACACAGTGCGGCACGGGGCACTGGAGGGCGTCGAGGTGTTCCTGGCCGTCGCCAGGCGCCGCAACTTCCGCCGCGCCGCCGCCGATCTCGGTGTGACGCCATCGGCCGTGAGCCAGGCGGTGCGCGCGCTGGAGGCCCGCATCGGCGCGGCGCTGTTTGTACGCACGACGCGCAGTGTCGGCCTGACCGAGGCCGGTCAGCGGTTCCTCGACCGTGCCGGCCCTGCCTTCGAGGAAATCGTCGCCGCCGGCGAGGCTACGCGTGATATCGGCCAGCGGCCGACCGGCCTACTGCGCCTGTCGGTGCCCCGCGCCGTAGTGCCGTTGATCCTAGAGCCGGTGATTGCGTCATTCTGCCAGGCCTATCCTGAAGTCGAACTGGAGATCGCCGCGAGCGACGAGATGGTCGATCTGGCGACCGGCGGCTTCGATGCCGGCATTCGTCTTGGCCAGTTCATTGCCACCGACATGGTCGCGGTGCGGCTGACCCCGTCGTTCCGATTCGTTGTCGTCGCTAGTCCTGACTATCTCGAGCGCCATGGCCGCCCAGAGCGTGTCGACGACTTGCGCCATCATACCTGCTTGCGCCTGCGCCGTTCGAACGGCGCCATTGCGCCCTGGACGTTCGTCGACGGCAACGAGGCGATCGAGGCCATGGTCTCAGGCCCGCTTATCGCGCACGACTACCCTACGCTGCTCGGGGCCGCGATGCGTGGGATCGGGCTGGCGCAAATCCCTCGACCCGTCGCCGAAGGTCCGATAGGCCAGCGAAAACTCGAGCCGGTGCTGGACAATATCGCCGCGACGACGCCAGGCGTCTTCCTCTATCATCCCGGCAAGCGCCAGATCCTGCCGAAGCTGCGCGCCTTCATCGACCACCTCAAATCCGGGGTCTGAGGCAGTGAAGGATGTCTCCCTTGGCGCTTCGCTTGCACCAAAGCTTTCATGGTATAAATATCAGAAATATATAGGTAAAAAATACTACAAGATGGACCATTCCGGTCAAGAACGTCGTTCTTTCAGTGCTGAAGCTTACATTGCATATGAAAAGCGCCAAGACCAAAAGGACCGCATCAGCAGCCGGCAGCCCCAGGGTCAGTCCTCTCCCCGTCAGCAGGCTGGCGACTGCGACTGCCGGTATTGTCAGGCCGATCGTGGCGCAAGCCGAACCCATCGCGACATTCAAGCCGCGCTGCAGCTCGTTGTTGAGTGAAGCACGCACCGCCGAAATGGCCTCCGGCATCAACACCAACCCAGCGATCATTGCCCCGACAATGCTGTCAGTCTGGGTCACCTGGTAGGCAACGAGCGTATCTTCGACGCTTGCCGCGACCTGCTCGGCGAGCATGACAATTCCGATCAGCCCGGCCACCAGCAGCAGAGCGCTGGCGGAGATGTTCTCGCGAGGGGCAGTGCGCACCGAAACGTCGTGTGGTTGTCCCTGGATGAAATCTTCCCGGTGGCGGACGGTCTGCGCGAACACGAAGCTTGCATAGAGCAGCACTGAAAGGACGCTGACGAAACCAAGTTGGGCTGCCGAAAACGTGCCGGGATCCGTGGTCTGGGTGTAGGTCGGCAGAATAAGCGTCATGACGGTCAGCGCGACCAGAACCGCCAGATAGGCACTGGTCCCTTGCCGCACGATGGCCTGCTTGCGATGACGCCAGCCGCCAAGCGCGAGACACATGCCGACAACGCCGGTGGATGTGATCATCACCGTCGAGAAGACGGACTCGCGTGCCAGCGTCGGGTTGTTCTCTCCATGCAGCATCATGGAAACAATGATCGACACTTCGATTGCCGTTACGGCAAACGTCAGCACCAGCGTGCCGTACGGCTCCCCTACCCGCCGAGCTACCGCCTCGGCGTGGTCGAGCACCACGAAAATGGTGACAAACATGATCGCACACGACAGTGCACCGACTAGGATCCTGGTGCTCGGCGAACCCTGGTCCACCGACAGCCCGCTGGCTCTGACCGCGACAGCCATCACCAGCGCAGCGAGGGGCATAGCGTAGGAAATCGCCGATCGTCCGAAACCAGTCATTCAAGCCCCCATGTGTTTCTGCGAACCTTGCGGAAAGCCTGTGGGGAGTCATCGCAAAGCCGGCAAGCCCATCGCCCGGCGTTCGATTCCGGCAAAGGACACCGACCTGCGGCTCCTGAAGATGCCGCAAGGTCGCGCGACCTTGGCATTATTGAGCGCAACGACAAAATCGAGGCGCCCACCCCTCACGCCGTCTTCTGCGCCACCAGCCCCAGCTCTGCCACCATCGCCTCCCGCATCAAAAACTTCTGCGGCTTGCCGGTCACCGTCATCGGCAATTCGGTGCGGAAACGGATGTGGCGGGGGATCTTGTAGTGGGCGATCTGGCCGGCGCAGAAGTTCTTGATCTCCTGCTCGGTGGCGATCTGGTTGGGCTTGAGCACGATCCAGGCGCACAGCTCCTCGCCATATTTGGCGTCGGGAATGCCGAACACCTGCACCTCCCTGACCTTGGGATGGCGGTAGAGGAACTCCTCGACCTCCCTGGGATAGACGTTCTCGCCGCCGCGGATGACCATGTCCTTGACCCGACCGACGATGTTGCAATAGCCCTCGCCATCGATGGTGGCGAGGTCGCCGGTGTGCATCCAGCCGTCGCTGTCGATCGCCTCGCGGGTCTTCTCCTCGTCGTCCCAATAGCCCTTCATCACCGAATAGCCGCGTGTGCAGAGTTCGCCCGGCGCGCCGACCGCAACGGTGGCGCCGTCGGCATCGATGGCCTTGACCTCGACATGCGGGTGCACGCGGCCCACGGTAGAGACGCGCTTTTCCAGGGGATCGTCGACGCCGCTCTGGAAGGACACCGGGCTGGTCTCGGTCATGCCGTAGGCGATGGTCACCTCCGACATGTGCATCAGCGATACCACTTTCTTCATCACCTCGATCGGGCATGGCGAGCCGGCCATGATGCCGGTGCGCAGGCTGGAAAGGTCGAAGGTCGCGAAATCGGCATGATCGAGCGTGCCGACGAACATGGTCGGCACGCCGTAGAGGCCGGTGCAGCGCTCCTGCGCCACGGCTTTCAGCGTCGCACCGGGGTCGAAGCCCTCGCCCGGGAAAACCATGGTCGCGCCCTTCGACACGCAGCCCATCGTGCCCATCGACATGCCGAAGCAGTGATAGAGCGGCACCGGGATGCAGAGCCGGTCGTCGACGGTAAGCTTGATCGCCGAGGTGACGAAATTGCCGTTGTTGACGATGTTATGGTGCGTCAGCGTCGCGCCTTTCGGCGCGCCCGTCGTGCCCGAGGTGAACTGGATGTTGATCGCGTCGTTCGGCTTCAGCCCCTCGGAAATGCGGTCGAGGCTGTCATGCTCATCGCGGCCGGCCATGGCCAGCACGTCGGCGAAATTGAACATGCCTGGCGAATTGTCCTCGCCCATGCGGATGACGATCTTCAGATCAGGCAATTTTTGCGCCTTGAGCTTGCCGGGCACGGCCTTCGTGATCTCCGGCGCCAGCGTCTCGATCATGCCGAGATAGTCCGAGGTCTTGAAGCTGGCCGCGGTGACGAGCGCCTTGCAGCCGACCTTGTTCAGCGCATAGTCGAGTTCGGTCAGCCGGTAGGCCGGGTTGATGTTGACCAGGATCAGGCCGATGCGGGCGGTGGCGAATTGCGTCACCAGCCACTCCCAGCGGTTGGGCGACCAGATGCCGACGCGGTCACCTTTTTCAAGGCCCAGCGCCAGGAAGCCGGCGGCCAGCGCATCCACCGTGTCCGACAGTTCGCTCCAGGTGAAGCGCTTGTCCTGACCGACGAAGACGGCGGCATCTTGGGTGGCGTATTTGCTGGCGGTGTCGGAGAACAGTGCAGGGATTGTCTTGTCGAGCAACGGCACCTTGCGCTCGCCCGACACATGCGCCCGGCCATCGACGGGTGCGATAAAGACGCTGCCGGCGCGCGCGCCGCGGCCGCGCAGATTTGTGGCGTTCTTCAGCTCGTCGAGATTGACCGGCATCGCTGTTTCCTCCCAGGCGCGCCCGAGTCTATCAGCCCGGCGAGGCAGTGGAAATCCTGTCGATGGTCGATCCCTCCCCCTCGAGGGGAGGGTGGACAGCCGCCGAACGGCGGATGGACGGATGGGGTCCTTGCGGCAGTGCTCGACGTGGGACGACCCCACCCGCCTCGCTTCGCGAGGCACCCTCCCCTCATGGAAGAGGGAGGGCGCTCATCTTCTTGACAATGTCGCGCAAGATGGCTTCGTCGCCTGCGGGGCGAGCTTTCTTCGACGCCACCAGACAGCCCTGCGACTTCAGCACAACGCCATCACCCAGCACCTTGAGGTGGTTGGCGCGCAGCGTCGAGCCGGTGCTGGTGATGTCGACGATGACGTCGGCAAGTCCCGCCGCCGGCGCGCCTTCGGTGGCACCCAAGCTCTCGACAATGCGATAGACCTGGATGCCGTGCTTTTGCGAAAAGAATTGCTGCGTCAGCCGCCAGTATTTGGTGGCGATGCGCAGCCGCCTGCCATGGCGCTGGCGGAAATCGGCGGCGACGTCGTCGAGATCGGCCATGGTGTCGACATCGAGCCAGATTTCGGGCACCGCCACCACAACATCGGCGTGGCCGAAGCCGAGACGGGCAACAATTTCGGCGCGGGCTTCCCAGTCGGCGAGGTTTTCCCGGACCAGGTCCTCGCCGGTGATGCCGAGATCGACCGCGCCCTGGCCGATCTCGCCCGATATTTCCGAAGCCGACAGGAAGGCGACCTCGACATTATCCAGCCCCTCGACGCGGGCGTGATATTTGCGCTCGTCGCCGGGCAGGCTGATGGCGAGGCCGGCTTTGGCCAGCACTTCCAGCGCCTGTTCTTTCAGCCGGCCTTTCGACGGGATCGCCAGCGTGATCATGGTGCCGTCTCCCGCAACGCTTCGATGCGGTCGAGCCAGACGGAAAAACCGACGCCGGGAATGGCGGTCTTGGCGCCAAGCAGCGTCAGCAGCCGGTCGTAGCGGCCGCCGCCGGCCAGGGGACGCTCGCCATCCTGCACCGCGATTTCAAAGACCACACCCGTGTAGTAATCGAGCGGACGGCCGAAGGCGGCGTCGTAGCGGATTTTTCCGGCCGGCAAGCCATGCGCCCCGATCGCCATGGCGCGGGCCGCGAATTTTTCCAGTGCGGCGCCCAGGGAAAGCCCGGCTCCAGCGGCGAAGCTCTCCAGCGCCTGCGTCGCGCCATCGAGCGGCACGTCGATCGCCAGGAAATTCTTCAACGCCGCGAAGGCCTCGTTGGACAGCCGTACGCTGCGCAATTCGGCTTTCTCGATCAATCGCCGCGCGATGTCTGTGGGCGAGCGCCCGCCGGATGCCGACAGGCCGGCCTCCTCCATGCCGCCGGCGATGTGGGCGGAAAGACCTTCAAGATCACCATCGAGGACAAGCGCCGCAACCTCGCCGGCAAGCTGGCCGTTGCGCGGTGGGTTGGCGAGGTCCGCAAGTGCCGCCTGCAACATGGGCGCCGAGCCGAAGGCACGCGCCAGCCGCATGCGCCAGCCGCGCGGCAGGCCAAGCGCCGCCAGCACTGCTTCGAAGATGCCCTGGTCGCCAAGGGTAACCGCCAGCGCCTGGCCCGGCAGCACCAGCGACAGCAGCGCATGCGCGTCGGCCACGGAGCGGGCATCGGCTTCAGCCGTATCGCGGTCGCCGAGATCCTCGATACCGGCCTGGAAGAATTCGTTGCCGCCTTCGCGGCGCTGGCGAAACACCTCGCCGAGATAGGAATAACGGCGCGGCGTGCCGGCCTGCGAACTTATGTGGTCGAGACAGACCGGAATGGTGAATTCCGGCCGCAGGCAGAGTGTCTGCCCGGTCTCGCTTTCGGTGAGGAAGATGCGGCGGCGCAAATCCTCGCCGGCCATGTCGAGGAACGGGTCCGCCGGCTGCAGGATGGCGACCTCGACCGCGAGCGTGTTGCGGGTAGCGAAGAGGCCAGTGATGTCGGCTGCGATGGCGGGGTAGCGGGAGGTCACTGGCCGAGCTCTTATTTCGCGCGATCAGCAGCCTGCGCCGCCAGGATCTTCTTCACCTCGGCAACCAATTCGCTTTCCGCCACCGTCACCTGCGCTGGGCGCGCGGCGCGCCATTCGGCGTTGTCGGTGATTTCCGCCGACATGCGCGCGCCTTCGATCAGGTCCTTGATCTGCAGCTCGCCCTTGGCGCGCTCGTCACCGCCCTGGATGATTGCGACCGGGCAGTTTCGCCGGTCGGCATATTTGAGCTGCGCCTTCATGCCGGCGCCGCCGAGATACATTTCGGACCGGATGCCGGCGGCGCGCAGTTTGCCGACCATTTTCTGGTAGCGGCCGAGGCTATCGGTGTCCTTGTCCATCACCAGCACGACGACCGGCGCGATCACATCAGTGCTGTCAAGCTTGCCGAGGTTCTTCAGCGCCGTCATCAACCTGCTGACGCCGATGGAGAAACCCGTCGCCGGCACCGGCTCGCTACGGAAGCGCGAGACCAGACCGTCATAGCGACCGCCGCCGCCGACCGAGCCGAAGCGCACGATCTGGCCATCCTCATTGGGGATTTCCGCCAGCAGTTCGGCCTCAAGGACGGGGCCGGTGTAATATTCGAGACCACGCACCACCGAGCGGTCCATGGCGATGCGATCTTCACCGTATCCCGCCGCCCGGACCAGGGCTTCGATTGTCGCCAATTCGCTGACGCCTTCCTGGTAGGTCGCGTTCGAATTGACGCTGGAATCCTGGCCGGCCTGTATAGTTCTCGCAGTTGCTTGAAGAACGGCCTCGGCTTGCCCATTGTTCAACCCAGCGCCCTTGGCGAAGTCGCCCTCGCCTTCCTTGCCGCCATCCCAGCGCCCCGGCCCAAGAAGAAGCCTCACGCCTTCCGCCCCGAGCTTGTCCAGCTTGTCGATCGCGCGCAGCACCGTCAGCCGGCGTCCGGCGTTCTCCTCGCCGCCAAGACCGATTGCTTCCAACACGCCGTCCAGCACCTTGCGGTTGTTGACGCGGATGACGTAGTCGCCGCGCTTGATGCCGAGCGCTTCCATGACGTCGGCCATCATCATCGCCATTTCGGCGTCGGCGGCGACGCCCGGCGTGCCGATCGTGTCGGCGTCGAACTGCATGAACTGGCGGAAGCGGCCGGGGCCGGGCTTCTCGTTGCGGAACACCCAGCCGGAGCGGTAGCTGCGATAGGGTTTCGGCAGGCGCTCGTAATTCTCGGCGACAAAGCGCGCCGTCGGCGCGGTCAGGTCGTAGCGCAGCGACAGCCACTGCTCGTCATCGTCCTGGAAGGAGAACACGCCTTCGTTCGGCCGGTCCTGGTCGGGCAGGAATTTTCCCAGCGCATCGGTGTATTCGATCAACGGCTGGTCGGCCGGTTCGAAACCATAAAGCTCATAGACCGAGCGGATCGTCGTCATCATCTTCTCGACGGCGCGGATGTCCTCGGCGCTGCGGTCGGCAAAACCGCGCGGCAGCCGCGCTTTCGTCTTTTCCGATTTGTCGGCCATGAGATGAGCACCCGGTGTTTCGTGGCGCTGCGTGGATAGGAAATTTCCCATTCCGCAGCGCGCGTTTCCTAACCGATGCAGCCGGGAGCGGCAAGGGTCGGCACCTCGCACCATGCCCGGTGAGAACAGGAGGAGTCGAACCACCTTGAAACAGAAACGCGCCGAAAATGAAACAATCCCGCCATCAGCACGGCATCGTGCCGACACAATCGCAACCGATATAGCGCAGGATATGAAGGGGTTCGGGACATGACCAGCGCAGTGAAATTCCATGCCAACAGCGATGCCGGCGCGTTGCCAGCACGCCTGCGTCCGGCCGGCACCCATGCGCCGAAAATGGTTGGCCAGGCTGCCGGACCGTTCGATGTACCTGAAGACACCGGCAAGGGGTCTTCCCTGCGCGATGCGCTGGTGACCGGCCTGCTGGTGATTTATCCGACCGTGGCCACGGTGGCGGCGATCGTCGCCGGACTGTTCCTGGCCAGCGTCAACGGCACCTGAAACTTCTTTCCATATTTTCTTGATCGGGGGATTGAGCATGCGAGTGGCTACGCATATGCGCTTGGCTGCGCATTTTTACTCGGGTTAGCCAATCCGGCCAGTGCCGGCGGCTGCAAGGCGGGCGAAGCCGGCCTTGCCGGGCACTACTATCGCGTGGCGTCATGGAGGTCGGCTCCGAACTGCTGCTCAGGAAAGACGGCAGCTTCGAGTTCATGCTGGCCTACGGCGCCAACGACCAGTACGGCAAGGGCTGCTGGGTGAAGAAGGGATCGACCGTCGAGGTCATTCCGGCCGGCCGCAGTTCGGCATCAACGGACCACATGCCCGACGACAGCGGTCTTGGCGGACTGGTGCTGACCATTTCCGGCCGCAGCCTGGTGTGGGACATCAATGGCAGCGGACACAAGGGACGGTTCGAGAAATGAGCCCTATTTCGGTCGTTTGAAAGCCTTCCTCTCCTTCTCGACCTGCTTGCGGCAGACACAGCCCTCGAGATGGTCGTTGACCAGGCCCATGGCCTGCATAAAGGCGTAGACCGTGGTCGGGCCGACAAAACTCCAGCCGCGCTTCTTCAATTCCTTCGAAATCCGGGTCGAAACCGCCGTCGTCGGGTTGGCGCGCAGATGCGCGAGGTCGACGATCCTGGGCCTCTCGTCCTTGCCGGGTTCGAACCTCCAGAACCAGGCGGCGAGCGAGCCGAACTCATCGACCATTTCGCGCGCGCGTTTGGCGTTGTTGATGGTCGAGACGATCTTGCCGCGATGACGGATGATGCCGGCATTGCCGAGCAGGCGCTCGATATCCTTGTCGGTGAAAGCGGCGACCTTGTCGAAGTCGAAGCCGGCGAAGGCCTCGCGAAAATTCTCGCGCTTGCGCAAAATGGTCAGCCACGACAGTCCCGACTGAAACCCTTCGAGGCAGATCTTTTCGAACAGCCTGCGGTCGTCGGCCACCGGCCGGCCCCATTCATGATCATGATAGTGTAGATAGTCGGGCAGGTTGCCGTGCCAGAAGCAGCGCGCGACACCGTCGGGACCGGCAAGCAGGCCGGTGTTTTCATTGCTCATTCGCAAAAATCCATCCGTTAACGCGCTTTTGCGCTGCATTTACTGTGGCTTTACCAGATTCCTGAACCCGGCGGTAACCACACCAAAAGGTTTACTGACACTTCCGCATTTTACGCATTCCGATTCATGTTTCGGTTGCTGCTTGCACGCCAATGATCGCTGAACCGGGCGTCGTTTCCACCCGGTTGTATCAAGACGATCAAGGTGCGTTCCCGATGAAGAGAGTTTTGTTTTCCGTGCTCGGCGCCGTGGCAGTGTTTGCCGGCGTCACACCTTCCGCCGCTGGCGACCGTTATGCCGACAGGCCGCCGGTGATGGTGAGCCCCGACCTTTCCGCCCCCTGGGTGCTGCAGCTTGGCAATGCGCCCGGCATCGTACGGCAGAATCGCCAAGTCGTGCAGCAGCCGCGCCTGCGCTATGCGCAACCGGCGCAGCCGGACCGCGTGCAGACGGCGGCCGTACAGGCGCCGGCCAAGCGCATGGTCATGCGCCCGCAGATCAACCCGATCTACCTTCCGCAGGAAGTCGCCTATGACGGCCCGCAGAAGCCGGGCACGATCGTCATCGACACGACGCAGAATTTCCTCTTTCTCATCGAGAAGAACGGCAAGGCACGGCGCTATGGCGTCGGCACCGGCAAGCCCGGCTTCGAGTGGTCGGGCACCCACAAGATCACCAACAAGCGCGAGTGGCCGGACTGGCGTCCGCCGGCGGAGATGATCAAGCGCGAGGCCGCCAAGGGCCGCTATCTGCCGACCTATCTGGCCGGCGGCATGGAGAACCCGCTCGGCGCCCGCGCGCTCTACATCGGCACCACCGAATATCGTATCCACGGCACCAACCAGCCCTGGACGATCGGCGGCGCGGTGTCGTCAGGCTGCATCCGCATGCGCAACGAAGACGTGGTCGACCTCTATGAACGGGTCAATGTCGGAACCACGGTCGAGGTGATATAGTTTTCGCGAATCACCTGATCGGGAAACACATCGTTTCCCGAGGTCGGAAGGAATAACGGGGGACGGGCCGTATGGGGATGCGGTCGGTCAAGAAGGGCAGCACGGGAAACCGCGCTGCCCTTCTTTTTTGATCGGCGTCCAGTGCCTGCGACATGGCCCCGCGTCGTTGCGTCGCGCAAAAGGCATGGCGGTTCGCTTTCGTGCTGCCATTTTCGACGGTCTTTTGCTATGTCGGCGCCAACGCAAGAAAAAGAGTCCACCCCCATGTCCCTGTCCGACGACAGCCGCTATCTCAAGGGCGGCCCGGTAGCCCAGCGCATCATCGCCGCCGTGCGCGAGGATGCGGCAATTGCCAAAGCCGAGGGTTTTTCGCCCAAGCTGATCTCGATCACCGTCGGCGACACCGATGCGGTCGACGTCTATGTGCGCAACCAGCGCGCCAAGGCTCAGCTTGCCGGCATCGATTTCGAGGAACGGCGTTTCCCCGCCACCATCACGTCAGGTGAACTGGAGGCGGCCATCCATGGCCTGAACGCCGATCCGCGTGTCACCGGCATCATCATCCAGCGGCCGGTGCCTGGGCATATCCCGATCAGGACGCTGCAGGCGGCCGTGCATCCGCTCAAGGATGTCGAAGGCATGCACCCGGCCTCGATCGGCAACATCGTCTACAACCAGCTCGATCTGGCGCCCTGCACGGCGGCCGCCTCGGTCGAACTGCTCAAGGAGACCGGGCTCGATCTCAAGGGGCTGGAAGTCGTCATCGTCGGCCATTCGGAAATCGTCGGCAAGCCGATCGCCTTCCTGTTGATGAGCGAAGGCGCGACGGTGACGGTCTGCCATCACATGACGCGATCGGTCGCAGCCCATGCGCGCCGTGCCGACGCGCTATTCGTTGCCGTCGGCAAGCCACGGCTGATCAAGGCCGACATGGTCAAGCCCGGTGCCGCCGTCATCGACATCGGCATCAATTCGGAGATCGGCCCGGACGGCACGAGCCGCATCGTCGGCGATGTCGACACTGAAAGCGTGCGCGAGGTCGCCTCGTGGATCACGCCGGTGCCGGGCGGCGTCGGTCCGATCACGGTGGCGATCCTGCTGCGCAACACGATGGTGGCGCTCAGCCGCCAGCGCGCGCTCTATGAGGCGACTTATGGCACGGCGGACAGGCTCGCGGCGGAATAAGATAGGGCCGCGCCAAGGCCCCTCACCCAGCCTCCGCTTCGCTCGGCTGACCTCTCCCCGAGGGGGAGAGGAGACTACGAGCGCCAGCGCTTCCACCTTCTCCCCAGCGGGGAGAAGGTGGCCGCGAACCGGCCAGATGAGGGGGATTGCCGTAACTCTGACAGCGGCAACGCCACGCTACTCAGCCGCTATCAGGTTGCCCTCGGAGACGCCTTCCGGCTTCGGTCCACCATACGCCCAGTCCAGCAGCTTGATCGTGTGCACCACGGGCAGCTTCGCGGCGGACGCGATCTGCGTGATGCAGCCGATGTTGCCGGTGGCGACGATCGAAGCGCCCGTCGCCTCGATGTTTTTCACCTTGCGGTCGCGCAGTTTTGCCGAAATTTCGGGCTGCAGAATGTTGTAGGTGCCGGCCGAACCGCAGCACAGATGGCCCTCGCGCGGCTCGCGCACGATGAAGCCGGCTTTGGCCAGCAGTTCCTTCGGCTGGCGCGTGATCTTCTGGCCGTGCTGCATGGAACATGCCGAGTGATAGGCAACGATGGTGCCGGGCTTGCGCACCGGCTCGGGCATGTCGAAAGCGGCCAGATATTCGGTGATGTCCTTGGCCAGCGCCGAGACGCGCGCGGCCTTGTCGGCATAGGCCGGATCGAGCCGCAGCATGAAGCCATAATCCTTGATCGTCGTGCCACAGCCGGACGCGGTGATGATGATGGCATCGAGCCCGCCCTGATCGATGGCGCGCGTCCAGGCGTCGACATTTTGTCTCGCCGAGGCAAGGGCTGCCTGCTCCCGCCCCATATGATGGACCAATGCGCCGCAGCAGCCCTCGCCCGGCGGTACCACCACCTCGACGCCGAGGCGTGTGAGCAGTGAGATCGTCGTGTCGTTGATGGCGGGATCAAGCACCGATTGCGCGCAGCCGGTGAGGATGGCGACCCGGCCCTTTTTTACCCCCTGCCCGACATGGACGCCCGGCGTGGCCATCGGCGAGGCTGCCGGGATCGAGGCCGGCGCGAGCTTGAGCATGGCGCCGAGCGGTTTTAGGGCCGGGACTTTTTCGAAGACGCCGATGAACGGCTTGCCCAGTTTCGCCAGTTTGAGTGCGGCGCGAAAGCGCGAGGGAAAGGGCAGCACGAAAGCCAGCATGGCGCGGGTCAGGCGGTCGAGCAGCGGCCGTCTGTAGGTTTCCTGGATATGGGCACGCGCGTGGTCGACCAGATGCATGTAGTTGACGCCCGACGGGCAGGTCGTCATGCAGGCGAGGCACGACAGGCAGCGGTCGATATGGGTGACGATCTCCTTGTCGGCCGGGCGGCCGTTTTCCAGCATGTCCTTGATCAGGTAGATGCGCCCGCGGGGCGAATCCAATTCGTTGCCCAATGTCACATAGGTCGGGCAGGTGGCGGTGCAGAAGCCGCAATGCACGCATTTGCGCAGGATCTTTTCCGATTCCGCGACATGCGGATCGGCAAGCTGGGCGGATGAGAAATTGGTCTGCATCGCTGATGTCCTAGGCCATGCGGCCGGGATTGAGGATGTTCTTCGGGTCGAATTCCTGCTTCAGCCGCTGGCTGAGCGCGGCCAGCGCCGGCGCCTGCGGCTCGAAGACAGGCAAAGCGGCGCGATGGGCGGGTGCGGCGCGCACCAGCGTCGCATGCCCGCCGCCATGTTTGCGCAGCAACCCGCGCAGCAAAGCAGCTTCAGGGCCACCCTCTTCCATGCGCAGCCACACCAGCCCACCCTGCCAATCATAGAACGCGCTGACGGCGGCTTGCATACGCAGTGTCAGAACCATCTGATGGCCCTGGGCAGGCGTCATCGACACGCGCCAGACCGGCTTTTCGCTGCCGTCGGCGAAGGGCCTGACATCGCGCACATCGCGCCAGATGAGCTGCGAGGCCTCGCCTGAGATTTCCTCCAGCGGGCCGGCATTGCGGAGCAAGGTCTTCAGCGCGGCGATGCGATAGGCGACGGACGGACCAAAACCTTCGACGCGGAGTAGCGTGGCCGCATCGCTGCCGAGGGCGCCGCCGGCGACACGCGCGGCGATGCGCTCCGGCAGATGGGCAGCGCTCGACACTTCAGCACTCGAGCCGAGCGCCAAGGCCATGGCGGCTGCGGCCGCATCGTCGAGCAAGCCACGGATGGCGAGCGTGACTTCGGTTTCGGCTGACGGCAGCACCTTGAAGGTGACGTCGGTGAAAACGGCCAGCGAGCCCCAGCTGTTAGCCATCAGCTTCGACATGTCGTAGCCGGTGACGTTCTTGACCACGCGGCCACCGGATTTGAAGGCCTCGCCCCGGCCGGAGACGACATTGATGCCGAGGATATGATCGCGCGCAGCACCTGCCTTGAGGCGGCGCGGACCGGAGAGGTTGGCGCCAAGCACGCCACCGATCGTGCCTTTGCCGGGCTCGCCGCCGAACAGCGGGCCATAATCCATCGGCTCGAACGCCAGTTGCTGGTCGTTTTCCGCCAGCAGCTTCTCGATCTCGGCCAGCGGCGTGCCGGCTTTTGCCGACAGCACCAGCTCGGCGGGTTCATAAAGGGTGACGCCGGTGAGTTTCGACAGGTCGAGCGTGTGTTCCGTCTGCAGCGGACGGCCAATGCCGCGCTTGGAGCCGTGACCGAGAATTTCGAGTGGTGACTCTTCCGCCACGGCCCAGGCTACGGAGGAGAGGACTTCATCGGAGGTAGTTGGGGTGAAGGTGGTCATGGCCTATCCTAGTTCCTCTCCCCCGCTTTGCGGGGGCGAGGAACCCCCGTTCTGATAGGCCATCTTCAAAACCTCGGAATATCCGGAAACGCCACCTGCCCCCGGTGCACATGCATGCGCCCAAGCTCCGCACAGCGGCGCAGTTGCGGAAAAACCTTGCCCGGATTGAGCAGATGGTTGGGATCAAAGGCGCATTTGACGCGCATCTGCTGGTCGAGATCGACCTGGTTGAACATTTCCGGCATCAGGTCGCGCTTCTCGACCCCCACTCCGTGTTCGCCTGTCAGCACGCCGCCGACCTTGACGCAGAGCCGCAATATGTCGGCGCCGAAACTTTCGGCCTTGTCGAGTTCACCAGGCACATTGGCATCGTAGAGGATCAGCGGGTGCAGATTGCCGTCGCCGGCGTGGAAGACATTGGCGACGCCGAGCCCGTATTTTTCCGACAGCTCGCGCATGCCGGCCAGCACGCGCGGCAGTTCCTTGCGCGGGATGGTGCCGTCCATGCAGTAATAGTCGGGCGAGATGCGGCCGACTGCCGGGAAGGCTGCCTTGCGGCCGGCCCAGAAGCTCAGCCGCTCCTGCTCGGACTGCGAGATGCGACAGGTGGTCGAGCCGTTCTTGTAGGCGATCGCCTCGACCAGACCGATCAAATGGTCGACCTCGACGCCCGGCCCGTCGAGTTCGACGATCAGCAGCGCCTCGACATCGAGGGGATAGCCGGCATGGACGAAATCTTCGGCCGCGTGGATCGCCGGGCGGTCCATCATTTCCATGCCGCCCGGAATGATGCCGGCGCCGATGATGTCGGCAACGCATTGGCCGCCCTGCTCGCTGGTCGGGAAGCCGATCAGCAGCGCACGCGCCGTCTCCGGTTTCTTCAGGATGCGGACCGTGACCTCGGTGACGACGCCTAGCAGGCCTTCCGAACCGGTCATGACGCCAAGCAGGTCGTAGCCTTCGGCGTCGAGATGGCTGCCGCCCAGCCGCACCACCTCGCCGTTCATCAGCACCATCTCGATGCCGAGCACATTGTTGGCGGTGAGGCCGTATTTCAGGCAGTGCACGCCGCCGGAATTCTCAGCGACGTTGCCGCCGATCGAGCAGGCGATCTGGGAGGATGGATCGGGGGCGTAATAAAAGCCCTCCTGCTCGACGGCGGTGGTGATGCCGAGATTGGTCACGCCTGGTTGGGCAACGACGATGCGATTGGGGAAGTCGATCGTCAGGATGCGGTTGAAGCGGCTCATGACCAGCAGCACCGCGTCCTCGAGCGGCAGCGCGCCGCCCGACAGCGAGGTGCCGGAGCCGCGCGGCACGACGCGGATGTTGCGGTCATTGCAGTATTTCAGCACACGCGAAACCTGTGCCACCGTTTCGGGCAACACGACCACCAGCGGCAGCTGGCGATAGGCGGTCAGCCCATCGCTCTCGAAGGCGCGCATCTGATTGGTCGCGTCGACGACGCCCTCGCCCGGCGCGATGATGCGCATGTCGGCGACGATCTCGTCGCGCCGGCGCAGCGTGGCGTCGTCTGGTTTCGGCATGGCCAGGCCGGACATCAGCAGCCCCATTTTGCTTGACTGGTCAAAATCTTTTACCAGCGAGGCGCATTCTTTGCAAACGCTGCGGTGATGCGGCCTCCGGCATCAAGGTCGGGACAAGCTTCCGCAGCGGCAATCTGCCGCTATTCGCCGGGATGCTTCGCCGGTTCGGAATGCATCCGGCGCACGCGGCGCACAGCCCACCAGACCAGCAGGATGGCGACCGGCACCGAGGCGGCGGTGACGACCTCCGGCGCAAAGGCATGGCCGAAGATCGAGGCGCCTTTGGCGACATAGCCGATGAGGCCGACGACATAGTAGGAGACGGCGGCGACCGAGAGGCCTTCGACGGTCTGCTGCAGACGCAGTTGCAGGCGGGCGCGGTTATTCATCGAGGCGAGCAGGTCGCGGTTCTGCTTCTCGACCTCGACATCGACCCAGGTGCGCAGCAGCGTCGTGGCGCGGGTCAGCTTGCGCGACAGATTGGCTTGGCGCTCCTCGACCGAACGGCAGGTACGCATGGCCGGGGCTACGCGCCGCTGCAGGAAGCCGCCCCAGGTGTCGTAGCCAGGCACGGCCTCTTCCTCGAGCGCCTCCAGTCGTTCGACGACAATGCCGTCATAGGCGCGGCTGGCGCCGAAGCGATAAAGGCTGGAGGCGGCGTCTGCTTCCAACTCGGCCGCCAGTTCCGTCAGGTCGGCGAGCAACGTCTGGCTGTCGCGGGTCGCGGCGATCTTCATCTCCAGAGTGGTCTGGGCCAGCCTGTCCTCGATGCGGCGGGCACGCCCGGACAAGGTCAGCGCCAGCGGCAGGCCGAGCATGGCCAGCGTGCGGTAGGTTTCGATGTCGATCAGCCGTTGCGACAGCGCGCCGGTGCGCGCCGGCGTCAAGCCGCGGTCGAGCACCAGGATGCGGGTCATGCCGTCGCCATCCTGGCGGAAATCGGTGACGATGGCCGCATTGCCGCGCTCGACCAGCGAGTAGCACAGGCTGGTTGGGTCGAAGCCGGCGATCAGCCTTTCGCTCGCCTGTGTCCATCGGCGGATCTCGAGCCGGATGCCCGAAATGACGGTGCCCGGCGGCGAAAAGCCGTTGCCGAAGGGCGTATCCTCCTGCGTCCTGCCGCTTTCGGAAAGCGGCCCTTCCCACAGATAGGTCGAGAATTCCGTATGCCGCTCCCAGCGCAGCGAGCCCTTGCCCCACTTCATCGCGTGATGGCGCGCCTGACGGTCGGGCGCGGCAATGCCGAGACGCCGTGACAGTTCGGAAAGCACGGCATGGTCGACGCCGGAGCCGCCCTCGGTCATGAAGGCGAGTTGCACCAGCACGCGCGGCTTTTCGATCAGCGGATGCGGCCTTGCATGCACCTCGCCCAGCGCCCCGGGCCGGCCCTCATGCGCGGGAAAACCCATGACGCTGCCCTTGGCGCGCGGCTGGAATTCGAGATTGGACGGGTCGTCTGACACGGCTTGTCCCCCGGGTTTCTGTGAACCCTCGTTCTCTTGACCTTTTGGCGTTCGCGTCCCTCTAGAGCCAATAGGCTGATGACGCAAACAGCAAAGTTTAGCCGAAGACGATATAGCTTCGAGCGTCGAAACCGACCCGCTTCGACCAATTGGATAAATAATTTGACCAGTTGGCGACGCAGGCTTTATCCTGCGCGACACCGGTTCAATTCCCAGGCACAGCTGTTGAGCGACATTTTTTCCAGGATCGAGCATTCGCGCACAGCCGACGAGGTGGTGCAGCAGATAGAGAGCCTCATCCTCGAAGGCGTGCTGCGCACCGGCGACCGGCTGCCGGGCGAGCGCGAGCTGGCGCGCCAGTTCGACGTGTCGCGGCCGATCCTGCGCGATGCGCTGAAGGCGCTGGAAGGGCGCGGGCTGCTGACGACCAAGGCCGGCGGCGGCACCCATGTCGCCGACATTATCGGCCAGCTGTTCACCAAACCGGTGGCGGACCTGATCTCGATGCATCGCAAGGCGGTGACCGATTATCTGGAATACCGCCGCGAGATCGAAGGCATAGCCGCCGAATATGCGGCGCGGCGCGCCACCCCAGAGGACCTTGCGCTGCTCGACCGCATCATGGCGCGCATGGACGAGGCGCATCGCACCGGCGATTTCGACGACGAGGCCGAAATCGACGTCGAATTCCATCACGCGATCTGCGAATGCGCGCACAACATCCTGCTCTTGCACACGCTGCGCTCCTGCTACCGGCTTTTGTCGGAAGGCGTGTTCCAGAACCGGCTGCTGGTCTTCACCGTGCCCGGCGCGCGCGAGGCGCTGCTGGCGCAGCACAAGGCAATCCATGCCGGGGTCAAGGCCGGCGATCCGGCCGGCGCCCGCCAGGCGGCGATGGACCACATGACCTATGTCGAGCGGTCGATGGCGGAGGCCGAGCGCAGCGGCGACTGGCAACGCGTGTCGCGGCTGAGGCTGCGGCAACGCTCTGAAGCCTGCGACACCGAACCGGCACGCAGACGTTCATAGAACATGATGTCATCCGAAAACCGCTTCACACTTTTCGGCATCATGCTTTAGTCAATTCGATCCAAGCGGGGACCATCATGAGCGACATTCTCACCATCGCAGACCTCAAGGACCTCGCCCGCCGGCGCGTGCCCAAGATGTTCTTCGACTATGCCGATTCCGGCGCCTGGACCGAGAGCACCTACCGGGCCAACGAGGAAGACTTCCAGAAGATCAAGTTCCGCCAGCGTGTGCTGGTCGACATGAGCAACCGCTCGCTGGAATCGACCATGATCGGTCAGAAAGTGTCGATGCCGGTGGCGCTGGCGCCGACCGGCCTGACCGGCATGCAGCATGCCGATGGCGAGATGCTGGCGGCGCAGGCGGCGGAAGAGTTCGGCGTGCCTTTCACCCTGTCGACGATGAGCATCTGCTCGATCGAGGATGTCGCCTCGGTGACGAAGAAGCCGTTCTGGTTCCAGCTCTATGTGCTGCGCGACAAGGATTTCGTGCTCGATCTGATCGATCGGGCGAAGGCGGCGAAATGCTCGGCGCTGGTGCTGACGCTCGACCTGCAGATCCTCGGCCAGCGCCACAAGGACGTGCGCAACGGGCTTTCGGCGCCGCCCAAGATGACGCTCGCCAACATCATCGACCTGGCCAGCAAGCCGCGCTGGTGCCTGGGTATAGCCGCCACCAAGCGCCGCACCTTCCGCAACATCGTCGGCCACGCCAAGGGTGTCGGCGACGTCTCTTCGCTGTCGTCCTGGACGACGGAGCAGTTCGACCCGCAGCTGTCGTGGAAGGATGTCGCCTGGATCAAGGAGCGCTGGGGCGGCAAGCTGATCCTGAAAGGCATCCTCGACAAGGAAGATGCGCTGATGGCGGCCAAGACCGGCGCCGACGCGATCGTGGTTTCCAACCATGGCGGGCGCCAGCTCGATGGCGCGTCATCCTCCATCATGGCGCTGGAAGAGATCGCGGACGCGGTCGGCGACAAGATCGAAGTCCATATGGACGGCGGCATCCGCTCCGGCCAGGACGTGCTGAAGGCGCTCTGCCTCGGCGCCAAGGGCACTTATATCGGCCGGCCATTTCTCTACGGCCTCGGTGCGCTCGGCAAGGAAGGGGTTACCAAAGCGTTGGAAATCATCCGAAAGGAGATGGACATCACGCTGGCGCTGTGCGGAAAGCGTCTGGTCACCGACATGGGCAAGGACCAGCTCCGGCGTTAGGGTCCGGTGACAGCCTGACCACGGAGACCACGAGGCGTTGGCGGAACCCGGCATCCATTTTCTCGACGCGCATGGGCCGGAGGGTGTGCGTCTTTACGCGATAGGCGACGTGCATGGCCGGCTCGACCTGCTGGCCGCCATGCACCAGCGGATCGAGAGCGAGCTGGAATGGAAACCGGCTCGCGACTGGCGGGTGATCCACCTCGGCGACTATGTCGACCGCGGGCCGGACTCCAAAGGTGTCATCGATTTCCTGATCAAGGCCCGAGAACGCGATCCGCGCCATCTGATGCTCGCCGGCAACCATGACATAGGCTTTCTCGATTTTCTGAGAACCCCCGACCCGGAAGGGCTTTTCATGCGCTATGGCGGCGTCCAGACGGCGCTGTCCTATGGCGTATCGCTGACCGCCGACGCCAGTTGGTTCGGCAAGATGGAGACGATGAGACGGGGCCACCAGGCATTGCTCGAGGCAGTGCCACCAGGCCATGTCGACTTCCTGCGATCGCTGCCGTTCTCGTTAACGTTCGGCGATTTCTTCTTCTGCCATGCCGGCATCAGGCCAGGCATTCCGCTGGACAAGCAGAACCCGCAGGACCTGATCTGGATCCGCGACGTTTTCCACGATCACACCGGCCTGTTGCCGAAGATCGTGGTGCATGGCCACACACCCGTCCCCAAGGCGGAAGTGATGCCCAACCGCGTCAATGTCGACACGCTTGCCTGGCAATCAGGCATGCTGACCGCCCTCGTCGTCGAGGGGGCGGACAAACGCATCCTGGAAATGGCGATAAAGGAAGCTTGAGCCCAGCCGCGTCGCAGGGATGCCTCGCGAGCGGGCCGGCTTTTAGCGAAGCGAGGCGGTGACGCCGTAGCCGTCGACGGCGTTGTGGTTGTTGGCGGCATCGGCGGAATAGATACCGAGACCGCACAGCACGATGGCGGACAACATGGCAAAGGACAGAAGCGCTGCTTTCACGGACGTCATCTCTTGTTGAGCTTGTTGAGCTTGCTGCATCTGTGCACCAGGCGGTTACCAATGCGTTGAAACGGAGAATTCGCTTCAAAGTTTCGACGATTTCGCGCTTCTAAGCGCGTTCTGTATCGGCGGTGTGTCGCACGGGTCACACAAAAGGTTCACCCCGGTTGCACAGCCAATGCAGAGCGCGCGCCTTCTAGGATGGCGGGCGGACGCAAGCCAAGGATGAAAGGGTTTTCCCCAACCGGTTTCACGGCTGCGTGCCAATTATGTCACGCGGCAGAGTCCGGAGGCGCGAACGCCTAGATTGTGGCTACCCAGGCACGGGCAATGGCGAGGCCCGCGGCATCGGCGTCAGGGCCGTTGCGGGCCATTTCGCCATCGAGCTTGCCGGCCCAGTCGGGATGGCGGGCGGCAATGAGCGGCGCAAAGGAGGTGCTCCAGTCCTTCACCATCGGCCGGTCGGCCTCGAAATGGAACTGGAAGCCATAGACGGCGCGGCCGACACGAAACGCCTGGTTTTCGGCGACATCATTGCCGGCGAGCCTCACGGCGTTTTCCGGCAGCACGAAGGTGTCGTCGTGCCACTGGAAGATTGGGAACCTTCCCGGCAGCGCGCCCAGCACCGGATCGGCCTTGGCGTCCGGCGTCAGCGACACGCCTTGCCAGCCGAACTCATTGGCGCCGCCAATGCGGTTCTCGCCACCGAAGGCGCGCGCGACAAGCTGGCTGCCAAGGCAGATGCCGAGCACGGCGCGATCCTTGCCGGCGAAGTCGCGGGTCAGTTCGAGCAGCGCGGGGAAATACGGATATTCATCGTCGGCCAGCGCATTCTGACCACCACCGAGCACCACCATGGCATCGTGGTCCGTGGCATCGTCGGGCAGCGGATCGCCCTTGTAGGGGAGGCGCAGATCGAGATCGGCACCGGCTTCGGCAAGCGCGGCACCAACCTGGCCGAGGCCGGTATTGTCGTAGTTCTGGACCACCAGCACCCGCATCGCAAACCCTGCTGACATGAAAATGACGCCACGAGCGATATCATGCCGCCCGCATTGCAGCCAAGATGCGTATCCTAGGAGAGAACTATGCCACTGCAGAACCGGGTCGATCCGTTCGGCGCCATCCATGCCGTGCCCGAGCGTGGCCTGTTCACCGGCAATCGCGGCATTATCCACGATCCCGCGACCAAGACGCTGCTCAGGAAACGCTGGGCGCTGCAAGCCTGGATCATCTGCGTGTGCCAATTCCGCAATGTGCGGCGCGAACCGATGGGCCGAAACCGTGCCGGCGGCATGGCTGGTTGGACCGAGCTGTTCTTCCTCGACGAGGTGACGGCGCTGGCAGCAGGGCATCGCCCCTGCTTCTTCTGCCAGCGCGAACGGGCCAAGGATTTTGTCGGCCTCTTCGGCGAAGCCTTCGGCATCGTCGAGCCGCGCGCGCCGATGGTGGACAAAAGGCTGCACAAGGAGCGACTGGCTTCCGGTGGCAAACGTCCGGCTGTGGCGATGGACGATCTGGCCGACCTGCCAGACGGCGCGGTGATCGCTACTGGCGGCAACGCCTATGCCTTGCGCCACGGCAAGGCGTTGCAATGGTCCTTTGCCGGATATCGCCCACCCGCCGACCTTGGCCAACTGGAAGACAAGGCGCTTGTACTGCTGACCCCCGAGACGACGCTCAACGTCCTGCATCATGGCTTTCGTCCGGTGTGGCATCCATCCGCCGAGACTTGACGCCGGCGGCCGGCTCGCCCATTCCTCGGCCATGCGCGCCAATTACAAGATGCAACGCCTGTTCGTGCCTGACGATCTCGGCCCGGAGATCGAGTTCGACGCCGGCCAGCAGCAGAGCCATTATCTGCTGCATGTGCTGCGGCTTGGCGAAGGGGCCGAAATCCTGGTGTTCAATGGCCGCGACGGCGAATGGTCGGCGGTCATGGCGGCGAAGACGAAAAGAGCGGTGCGGCTGAAAGTGCTGATGCTGCAACGGCCGCAGCCGCCGCTGCCCGACCTCATCTATTGTTTCGCGCCGCTGAAGCAGGGCCGGCTCGACTATCTCATGCAGAAGGCGGTCGAGATGGGCGCCGGCATCCTGCAGCCCGTCATCACCCAGCACACGCAGGTGGCCAAGCCGTCCATCGATCGGCTGCGTGCCAATGTCGTCGAGGCCGCCGAACAATGCGGCATACTGGCGGTGCCGGACGTGCGCGAGGCGGAAAAGTTCGAACGCCTGCTGACCGGTTGGGACAAGGACCGTCGGCTGATCTTCTGCGACGAGGACGCCTCGACCAACAATCCGTTGCCTGCCTTGCTGGCGTTAAAGGAAAGGAAGCTGGGCCTGTTGGTTGGGCCGGAAGGCGGCTTTTCCGACGACGAACGCAAGATGCTACGCGCCCTGCCCTTCGTGACCGCCATTCCGCTCGGCCCACGCATCCTGCGCGCCGATACGGCGGCTGTCGCGGCACTTGCGGTGATCCAGGCAACTGTCGGAGACTGGTAGGAGGTCATTTCTTGCAAGAGGCGGTCCCGATCGTAGCATTCAATTCCTCTTGACCTGTGGCTCAGGATTTTTCGCTTGATCGGCTGCTGACATTTCGTCCATTTACCGCCGGCGGTCGCCCGACCGCCTCTGAGGGCTGAACCATGGCGCGCGACACGACCGATTTCCGGCCAATTGAAGACTTTGACGAACTCGTTGAGCACCTAGCCGAAGGCAACAAACCGCGCGACAAATGGCGCATCGGCACCGAGCACGAGAAATTCCCCTTCTATGTCGATGGCAACGCGCCCGTGCCCTATGGCGGCGAGCGCGGCATCCGCGCCATCCTCGAAGGCATGCAGCACAAACTCGGCTGGGATCCGATCATGGATGACGGCCGCATCATCGGCCTGGTCGAGCCGACGGGCCAGGGCGCGATCTCGCTCGAGCCCGGCGGTCAGTTCGAGCTGTCCGGCGCACCGCTGGAGACGATCCATCAGACCTGCCGCGAGGGCAATGCGCATCTGGCGCAGGTACGCGAGATCGCCGAGCCGATGGGCATCCGCTTCCTTGGCCTCGGCGGCAGCCCGAAATGGTCGCTGGCCGAAACGCCGAAGATGCCGAAGTCGCGCTATGAGATCATGACCCGCTACATGCCCAAGGTCGGCACCAAGGGCCTCGACATGATGTACCGCACCTGCACGATCCAGGTGAATCTCGACTTCGAGAGCGAAGCCGACATGCGCCGCAAGATGCAGGTGTCGCTGAAGCTGCAGCCGCTGTCGACGGCATTGTTCGCCAATTCGCCTTTCACCGAGAGCCACCCGAACGGACTGCAAAGCTGGCGCGGCGACATCTGGCGCGACACCGATAACCAGCGCTCCGGCCTTCTCGAATTCTGCTTCTCACCAGATTTCGGTTTCGCCGACTATGTCGAATGGGCGCTCGACGTGCCGATGTATTTCGTCATTCGCGACGGCCACTATCACGACATGACGCACATCACCTTCCGCCAGTTCATGGCCGGTGCGGCGCGTAATGAAGTGCCGGATGGGCTGCCGACCATGGGCGACTGGGCGAACCATCTGTCGACGCTGTTCCCCGATGTGCGGCTGAAGCGGTTCCTGGAAATGCGCGGCGCCGATGGTGGCCCGTGGCGGCGCATCTGCGCGTTGCCGGCTTTCTGGGTCGGGCTGCTCTACGACGAGGCAGCCCTCGATGCGGCCGAGGCGTTGACCTCGAGCTGGACCTACAAGGAAGTGCTGGCCATGCGCAACGCCGTGCCGGAGCTCGGCATTGCCGCGCCGTTCCGCAACACCACGCTGCGCGAGATTGCACGCGACGTCATGGCCATCTCGCGCACGGGGCTGAAGAACCGCGGCAAGAAGAACCGCGACGGCTATGACGAAACCTCGTTCCTCAACACTTTGGACGAAGTGGTTGCGCGCGGCACGACCAGCGCCGAGGAGATGCTTTCGGCTTACCACACGCGCTGGGGCGGTTCGATCGAGCCCGTGTTCATGGAATATGCCTATTAGTCCCGCGCGTTAGGGAGCGGCAAAAGCCGCTTCAATCGAATGTTGAAACGAACTAGGCTCTCCACCGAGGAATTCAGGAGGAGAAAGCCGATGCCTACCTTGTTCGACATGCTGACGCAGGCCCAGAACGGCAACGGCATGCAGACGCTTGCCCAACAGTACGGGCTTTCGATGCAGCAGACACAGGCTGCGGTCGCCGCGCTGCTGCCAGCCTTTTCGCAAGGCTTGCAGCGTAACACCGCCGATCCTTACGGGCTCGGCGCCTTCATGACGGCGATGGCAAGCGGCCAGCACGCCAAATATTTCGAGGACGCGACCAGGGCCTTCTCGCCGCAAGGCGTTGACGAAGGCAACGGCATTCTCGGACATCTGTTCGGCTCTAAGGACCTGTCGCGCGCCGTGGCCAGCCAGGCAGCGCAAGCGAGCGGCGTCAGCCAGCAGATCCTGCAGCAAATGCTGCCGGCGATCGCATCGATGGTGATGGGCGGACTGTTCAAGCAGACGACAGGTCAGATGCAGGCCGCCGGCGGTTTCGGCGGCGGCAACAATCCGCTGGGCGAGATCATCGAGCAGATGATGCGGCAAGGCGGCATGCAGGCGCCGGCGCCACAACAGCGCCAGGCGCCGCAGACCCCAATGGACAACCCGCTTGGCAAGGTCTTGCAGGACATGTTCGGCGGCGGCGCTCCGCAACCGCAAAGCCCGCCGCAGCCGGGCCCCAATCCCTATGGCGACAACCCGTTGGGCAAGGTGCTGCAGGACATGTTCGGCGGCGGTACGCCACAGCCGCAAGGCCGGACGCAGCCGCAGCCGCAGCCGCAGCAGACGCAGACGCAGACGCAGAGCCCATACGGCGACAATCCGCTTGGGAAAATCTTCGAAGAGATGCTGCGCGGGGGCGGAGGCTTCGGCATCCCGGGTGGGCAGTCCGCTCCGCAACAACCTCAGGCACCCCAGCAGCCACAGGCCCCACAGCCGCAGGCCAATCCGAGCGGCAGGCCGAGGAATCCGTTCGACGATATTTTCGGCAAGATGTTCGAGACCGGCGCCCAGCAGCGTGACGACTACCAGAAGGGCGTGGAAACGATCTTCGACCAGTTCAAGCGGGACATGGACCGGCGGTAGGCAGGGCCGCACGGCTCCAAAAGAAAAGCCCGGTCCTTGGGAGGACCGGGCAGCGTGCAGGCAGGCCGGCGGGGAACCGGCAGGGAGTGGGGAGCCTGCATAATCGTTGGTCGCGGTGAACCCTGAAAAGGTTCAACAGGACCGAAACTGAATCAGGCCACCTGGCGAGCGAGATCCTCGATCGTTTCGACGCGATCGCTGGCAATCTGACGCAAGATCACCGTCGGGTCGCGGCCGAACGGCACGTCGATGGCGACATGCAGGTCGGCGCGCGTCAGGCCGATATCGGCGAGCTCGGCATCCGACATCTCGCCAAGGCGATAGAAGGCGCGGCGATTTTTCCAGGCGCGGTAGACGTTGGAGACGGTGTTGGCCACGCGCGTCGCAACGGCCGGACGCGAGGTAATGCGCGAGGTCTCAGTGGCGAAATCAAACGTGGTCATTGTCGGTCTCCTTCAGACTCGAACGGACGAAACCAGGCAACAGACGCTGGCAACAGCGGCCGTTCCGGTCCCAATTCACATGCCTTCATGTGGACAATGCCAATTTGCCATCACCCGATTGATTAATCCAACGAATGTTTCTAATCTTTAGCATCAACATCAATGATGGATTGGACCGATGAAAGCGCCGCTCGATCTCGATCAGTTGCAAACCTTCATCTCGATCGCCGATACCGGCAGCTTCACGCGGGCAGCCGAAGAGGTGCACCGCACCCAGTCGGCGGTGTCGATGCAGATGCGCCGGCTGGAGGAGCGGATCGGCAAGCCGCTGTTCGAGAAGGAGGGGCGCACCAACAAACTGACCGAGGAAGGCGACAAGCTGCTCTCCTATGCAAGGCGGCTGCTCTACCTCAACCGCGAGACGCTCGCCGCCTTCGACGACCAACGGCTGGAAGGCACGATCCGCATCGGCACGCCGGACGACTATGCCGACCGTTTCCTGCCGGAGATCATGGCACGCTTCACGCGCTCCAATCCGCGCGTCGAACTGACCGTCATCTGCGAGCCGACGCCGGGGCTGGTCGAGCACATCAAGCGTGGCAATCTCGACCTGGCGCTGGTGACGCACAATGATGTGCGCGGCCAGTCGGAAGTGGTACGGCGCGAGCCGTTGCTGTGGGTCAGCTCGGCCAACCATGCGACGCATGAACAGGTGACGCTGCCGATGGCCTTTGGCCGGCCGAACTGCATCTGGCGGCGCGCCGCCGTCGATGTGCTGGACCAGCAGAACCGCGACTATCGCATTCTGTTCACCAGTTTCTCGGCAACCGTCATCACCGCGGCCGTGCTTTCGGGCCTGGCGATCTCGGTGCTGCCGGAATGCGCGCTCAGGCCCGGCATGCGGGTGCTGGGCGAGGCCGACGGCTTCGGCGCCCTGCCCGACTGCCGCATCGGCATCATGCGCGGCCAGACCTCGCGGCCGGAGATCGTCGATGCGCTCGCCCGCCACATCTCGGAAAGCCTGGACAACATCTCGGTGCCGCTTGGCGAGGAGACGGGATCATTCGACTTCGCGGCCCTCGCCTTCGCCAAGATGAAGCGGACCAGGCCGAACCAGATCCTGCCGGGCTGGTAGCCGAGCTGGTAGGAAGAATTACGCGCGGATCGACGCTGGTCCGCTCAGAATGGGCGACAGGCCCGGCAACAGCATCAACTGGGCAGGTTCGAGCGGCGGCGCCAGCAGGTAACCCTGCATCTGATGACAGCCCATGCCGACGAGCAGCGCCTTTTGATCCTCGGTCTCGACGCCTTCCGCGGTGACTTCGACATCAAGCGCTATCGCCAGATCGATCAACGCCTTGACGATCGCGGCGGAGCTGGAGTCTTGGTCGAGAAGGCGCACGAAGGAACGGTCGATCTTGAGCTTGTCGACGAGGTGACGGCGCAGATAATTCAATGATGAATAGCCGGTGCCGAAATCATCGAGCACCACGCCAACGCCCGATCGGCGCAAGGCCTCCAGAGCCCTCCTGGTCGTGTCGTTATTTTCCAGAAGCACGCTTTCGGTGATCTCGAGCTGCAATCGCGTCGGCGGCAGGCCGGTCTCGGCGAGGATCGACGCGACCTGCTCGGCAAAACCGGCGTCGCGCCAATTGCAGCGGTGAGACGTTCACGGCCACCCACGGCAATTGCGCGCCGGCTGCGAAACGGCAGGCTTCGAGCAGCACCCATTGGCCAAGCTCGCCGATCATGCCGCGTTCCTCGGCAATGGCGATGAACTGTTGCGGCGGCAGGGCGCCATGGATCTCATGCGCCCAGCGGATCAGCGCCTCTACCCCGACGATCGCCCGGCCATCGGCGGCGAAGATCGGCTGATAGGCCAGCTTGATCTCGGTCCCGCCACGGAGGGCGCGGCGGAGCGCGTTCTCGACCTTGCGCTTGCGCAGCAACAGGTCGTCCATGTCACCGGCAAAGACCTGATAGCGGCCGCGGCCATTCTTCTTGGCCTCGTAGAGCGCAATATCGGCCTTGCGCAGCAGATCGTCGGCATCGACTTTTGGTCCCGACGCCAAGGCTATGCCGATGCTGGCGCTGACGAAGACCTGGTCGTCCATCAGCCGGAAAGGCTCCTGCAATTTCCGCAGCAGCCGTTCCGAAATATCCTCGGCTACCCTGGTGTCGCGAATATCGACCAGGATGATCGCGAACTCGTCGCCGCCGAGCCGCGCCACCGTATCGATTTCGCGGATCGTCCTCTGCAGCCTGGCCGCTGTCTGGCGCACGAGTTCGTCACCGGCGGGATGACCGAGCGTATCGTTGACGTGTTTGAAGCGATCGATGTCGAGATAGAGCAGCGCCGTCCTTGCGGTATCGCGCCCGGTCGTGAGCAAGGCCCGTCGCAGCCTATCCTCGAAAAGTGCCCGGTTGGGGAGCCCCGTCAGCGTATCGTGAAAAGCGAGATACTGGGCGTCCGCCTGACTTGTCTGCAGCGCCAACGATGTCCGTCGCAGGCGGCGCAAAAGAAAGACCAGCGCACCGGCGGCAAGCAGCATGCCGGCGATCAATGCCGGGCCGGCCTTGCGTATCAGTGTCAGACCGGGGCGCTCCTGATCCCAGCCGATATAGCCGAGAATGACACCGCGCGAATCCATCAGCGGAATGGCAGCCGAGCCGACCGATTGCGACAGAGGCAGCAGGTGGGCGCCATCGAGCAGATATTTTTCGGCGATCTTGCCGATGACGGCGGCGTTGATGAACTCCACCGAGACATGCAGATATTCGCTTCCGGGTGCCTGGGTGACACGGTCCGAGCTCGGCACAAGCGGCATGACACTGAGTATGGCCGGTTTCCCGTCAAGCGACACCAGGTCCTCGGCGACCATTTTGGCCGGGCCGCCGGATGCGTTCTCTTTCGGTGGTTGCGCGATCAGTTGGCGCAGCTTCTCGATGGTCGGCAGCAGCGCGGGCTCATCCGCACCATAAACGGAAGCCGGCACCACCTTGCCTTCCTGCATGGCATGGATCGGCCGGTTGACATCATCCAGCACATAGACCCGGTTGTGACCGTAGTAGGAATACATCCAGACGCTGAGGTTTTCGGCCATCCACGCCTGATTGCCCGATTTGGCGTTGGTGACGGAATCGTCCCAGACCGAGACACTTTCCTGCTCGCGCTCGACGGCGGCGATCTGGTCCTGCAAGCCGTTGGCGAAGAAGATCTTTTGTCGCTCCAACGAAACGCGGTCCGCCTGCACGGCGGCATAGAAGCCGAAGCCCACGACCATGACCAGTGCAAAAGCGGCAAGCGCCAGCACGGTCAGCGTGACCTGATACGTCAATGGGCTGCGATGTGCGCGTGCGCTCATGCGTCCTTGGCCAGCTTCGTTGGGCGCCAGTCAACCAAACCAGCCTTAAGATCGCGTTATAACACTTGCGCAGGCACTGGCGCCTTGACGCGGGAGCCCAACCGTCCCCCAATCGGTCGATGAGCGACACAGCATCCGAATCACGCACCAACGCCCCCGAATACACGGTGAGCGAGATTTCCGGCGCGCTGAAGCGCACGGTCGAGGACGTCTTCGGCAATGTGCGGGTGCGCGGCGAAATCTCCGGCTATCGCGGGCCGCATTCCTCCGGCCATGCCTATTTTGCGCTGAAGGACGACCGCGCCCGGCTCGACGCCGTGGTGTGGAAAGGCACGATGAGCCGGCTGAAATTCCGCCCCGAGGAAGGGATGGAGGTGATCGCCACCGGCAAGCTCACCACCTATCCCGGCAAGTCCAACTACCAGATCGTCATCGACAATCTGGAGCCGGCCGGCGCCGGGGCGCTGATGGCGCTGCTTGAAGAGCGCAAGCGCCGGTTGCAGGCGGAAGGGCTTTTCGAGGCCGGCCGCAAACGCCGGCTGCCCTTCATGCCGCGCGTCATCGGTGTCGTCACCTCGCCGACCGGATCCGTCATCCGCGATATCATCCACCGCATCAAGGACCGCTTTCCACTGCATGTGCTGGTCTGGCCGGTGCGCGTGCAGGGCGAGACGTCGGGCGTGGAAGTGACCAACGCCGTCACCGGCTTTAACGCACTGGCCTGGGACGGCGCTATCCAGCGCCCGGATCTGCTGATCGTTGCGCGCGGCGGCGGCAGCCTCGAAGATTTGTGGGGCTTCAACGACGAGGCGCTCGCCCGCGCCGTTGCGGCCTCCGGCATTCCGGTGATCTCGGCGGTCGGCCACGAAACCGACTGGACGCTGATCGACCTCGTCGCCGATGTGCGGGCGCCGACACCGACGGGCGCGGCCGAAATCGCCGTGCCGGTGAAGGCCGACCTCGAGGCGACGCTTGCCAGCCTCGGCGCGCGGCTCAAGGCAGCGGTGCTGCGCAATTTCGAACGCAAGCGGCAGGCCGCCCGCGCTGCGGCGCGCGCACTGCCCTCACCCGATCAATTGCTGGCGCTGCCGCGCCGACGGCTCGACGAGGCGACATCGAGGCTCGGCCGCGGCTTGTCCGTCAGCGTCGATCGCAAGCGGGCTCGTCTCCACGGCCAAAGGCTGACGCCGGCCACGCTGTCGCGGCGCATAAACGAGGCGCGCACGCTGACCGGCCGCGATCTCGCTCGCGCACGGGCGGCGTTCTTTGCCATTGTGCGCGAACGCCGCGCACGCTTTGCGCGCACCGCGACGCGGCTGTCGCCGGCGCCGATCGCGCGCCGCCAGAAACTGCAGGCCGACACACTGGCGGCACTCGCCAGGCGGCAGGATCGGGTCATATCGCTGCGGCTCGAACGCTTGCGCGGACAGTTGAGCCAGGCCGAGCGCCTGCTGACCACGCTTTCGCACAAGGCCGTCCTGGCGCGCGGCTTCGCGCTGGTAAAGGATGCCGACGGCGCCGTCATCAAGCAGGCGGCTGACGTGGCATCGGGGATGGCGCTTTCACTGGAGTTCGCCGACGGCACGGCGGATGCGGTCGCAACCAGTGGTGCGGCGCGGCCGAAGCCGGTTGCGAGGCCTGCGACCAAGACCAAGGAACCCGGCAACCAAGGCTCCCTATTCTGAGACGCCCCATGACCGATAGTTCGCATCACCTGAAAACGCCGTCGGGCAAACCGCGCACCCGAAGCTTCGGCATCGGTTTTGACGGAACGCCGGGCTCGTTTAACGCTATCACCGATGTACCCGGCGTCACGGTCGGCTATGCGACGCTGATATCAGGCGACGGCGCGCTGGTCGTCGGCAAGGGACCGGTGCGCACCGGTGTCACCGCGATCCTGCCTAGGCCACTTGCTGAGCTGGCCACGCCGGTCTTCGCCGGTATTTTCAGCCAGAACGGCAATGGCGAACTGACCGGCTCGCACATCGTCGAGGAAACCGGCGCTTTCAACTTCCCGATCACGATTACCAACACGCATTCCTGCGGTGTTTCGCGCGACGGCACGCTGCGCTGGATGCAACGCGTGTTGCCGGCCGCGCTCGACAGCGGCTGGGGCCTGCCGGTGGCAGCGGAGACCTATGACGGGTTTCTCAACGACATCAACGGCCACCATTTGACCTTCGAGCACGTGGCCCAGGCACTTGACGGTGCCGCCAGCGGCCCAATCGAGGAAGGCAGCGTCGGCGGCGGCACCGGCATGATCACCTTCGGCTTCAAGGCCGGCTCGGGCACGGCGTCGCGCATCGTTGGGTGGCAGGGAAATTCCTACACGGTCGGCGCGTTCGTGCAGTCGAATTTCGGCAAGCGGCGCAATTTTGCCCTTCGTGGCCTGCGCGCCGGGCTCGAACTCGCGGAGCCGGCGATCCGCGAAGGCACGCCGCGCGCCGAAAAGGGTTCGATCATCGCCGTTGTCGCCACCGATGCGCCATTCCTGCCGCACCAGATGAAGCGGCTGGCGCGCCGCGTGCCGCTCGGCGTCGCCATGACCGGCGGCTTCGGCTACCACAGTTCGGGCGACATCTTTCTCGCCTTCTCGACAGCCAATCCTGCCGCCGCACTGGCGCCGTCAGGCCGGATCGCCAATGCCGATTTCATTCCCGACACAGACATCGATCCGTTTTTCGATGCCGTGATCCAGGCAATAGAGGAATCGATCCTCAACGCCCTGATCGCCAATGACGACATGACCGGTCGCGACGGCAATTTCGTGCCGGCGCTGCCGAAGGCGTGGTTGAAAGAAAAGTTCGGCTGAGACAGAAACGCGGGCCGAAGGGCCCGCGCATTCAGACCGAGTGGCTGTTAAAATCTATTCCGCAGCCTTGCTCGAGGCCTGCTGGTGCTCGTCGGCTTCGGCGGCTTCCTCGAGCCGGGACGCGATGAGTTCCTGGATATCGCCGACTTCTTCCTGGATGTCCTCCAGCGGGATGCCGACCTCTGCCGCCTTGGCAGCGCATTCCTTGGCCAATGTCTCGGCCTGCTTGTCGATCCTGGCCTGGGACTGGCAATGGACCTTTTCGCCGATCCATCCCCGCAAGAACTCGATCGCGTGTTCACTCATACTGCTGTTCCCTGGCGGCAAAGCCGGTTGGTAATCATAAACGTCGGCATCCCGCAAAGGATGCATTCTCCCATTCCAGCCGAGTCGCGGCCACCCGGCAAGTCAATGCCGCCCAGGGTCCACAGAGCTGAAGGAAATAGAGGGGTGAAAAACATTTTCTGATTCTGAAGGACTGTACCGTTGGCGGGATCTGGCCCGCTCCGAACAATTGCTTCTACCTTTTACGGCTTTCAGTCCGTTTAGTAATCTCAATGGCTGTCTCTACAGCCGCCTTTGACGTTTCGCTTCTAGGCGCGAGCCAGCGAAGCCGCCGGTATATAGTGATATCCTCATCCAATGTCGACTCCTCCCAACGGTGCCCACAGCTTGCACCAAAGTCGCACCCCTGCGCACCCATCAGAAGGTTTCGACCCAGGGCCTGAGCTCCATTTCCCAGGTCCAGGCGCTGCGATGCTGGCGGTGGATGGAAAGATAGGCTTCGGCGATCGCATCCGGTGACAAACGGCGATCCGGCGGCCCAGACTCCTGTACGGACGCGGCCGAAGCGATGCCGCCGTCGATGATGAAATGCGCGACGTGGACGTTCTTCGGCGCCAGTTCACGAGCCATGGACTGCGCCAGCCCGCGCAAGCCGAATTTCGGCATCGCAAAACCGGCCGAGCCGGCGAACCCCTTGACGCTTGCCGTCGCTCCGGTGAAGAGGATCGAACCCGAGCCCAGAGCCACCAGCCGTCGGGCCGCCTGCTGGCCGACCAGGAACCCGCCATAGGCGCCAACCAGCAAAGCCTGCCGGACCGCCTCGGGCTCGAGCTCGGCTATCGGCCCACGAGCGCGGCCGCTGGCGTTGAAAACCACCAGCGAAAGCGTGCCGGCCTTGTCGGCGACGTCGAACAGACGCTCGACCGACGTGGCATCGGAGACATCCGTTGCCACGGCCTGGGCACCGGTCTCAGCCTGCAAGGCACCGAGTTTCTCGATGTTGCGGGCGGCCAGAACGACGCTGAACCCTTCCTTCGCGAGAAGGCGCGCCAGCGAGGCGCTCAGGCCGGAGCCCGCACCGGCGATAACGGCGACATTGGATGTCATGAGACTTCTCCTTCTTTCCACGGGACTGCGGTCGATGGCTGGCGAATGAGCTGTTTTGAAACTTGCCGGATCGGCACGGCGACGGCAACGCGCAAGCCAAGAAAAAGGCCGGGCGCGAAAACGGCCCGGCCAAAAAGAAGGTCAAAACCTTCAGAGGGGAACACCGCTCGGCGAAATGGGAGGAAAACACCGAACGGATTTTTCTCTTTTGAACCGATTCTCGACCAGATACGACGAATGATTTTCTAAAAATCAGCTAGGATGGCAAAAATCCTGTCTTTTCCAACCCAAGGCTCAGCCAACCCGGCTTTCCCTTTCGAGCAGATCGGCATAATGGCGCCGCGCGACGTCGGGATGCGAGCGCAGCCGGCTTTTCAGCACATTGGTTCCGACATCGCGAAACAGCGGATTGTCGGGATCGCTGGCGGGTCCGCGCGCCTGCGCCGCCAATTCCTCGGAAAGGCCAAGCAGCGGTATCGTCGCATCGAGCCTTGCGCTGAAGAAGAACGGCACCGAAATGCGCTCGACGCCGGCGGCCGGCGTCACCACACGATGTACGGTTGCGCGCAAAAAGCCATTCGAGGCGAGTTCGAGCAATTCGCCGATGTTGACGACGAGCGTGCCGGGAATGGGGTCCACATCCACCCAGGTACCGTCATAGTCGACTTGCAGCCCCTTGTTGTCATCCTGGAGCAGCAGGGTGAGGAAACCGCCATCCTTGTGCGCGCCGACACCCTGGTCGCCGCCGGTCGCGTCGCGACCGGGGTAGCGCACGATCTTCATGCGATGGTTGGGCTCTGCGCTGTAGATCGGGTCGAACGCATCCTCGGGCTGATCGAGCGACAGCGCGAAGGCCTTCAGCAGCCGGATCGCCACGCTCGTCACCTTGCGCTGCCAGGCAAGCAGCGCCGGCTTGAGATCCGGCAGCGCCGCGGGCCACTGATTCGGGCCCTGCAGCCGCGTCCAGGCGGGAACTCCCGGCCCTTGTGCGATGGGCTGGCGCTCGACGCCGATGTCGAGCTGTTCGCGCCAGTCCTCCTTGCCCTTGGTCAGTTCGCCACCGGCGCGGGTGTAGCCGCGGAACTGCGAGGACTTGACCATCTCGATTGCAAGCTTGTCGGCCTCCGGCAAGGCAAAGAACTGGTGCGACGCGGTGAGCACCTCGCTGATCTCCGCCCAGGAGATGCCATGTCCAGCCAGATAGAAAAAGCCGATGTCGCGCGAAGCGGAGCGCAAGTCCGCCAGAAATGTCCAGCGTTCCGACGCGCCTTGCTCAAGACGGCTCAGATCGAGCACAGGCACTATTCTGGGCATATCAGGCTCCTTCCTGGTGCGTTCAGGGCGTTGCTTGAAATCTCCGCCCGGAAAACCCAGCCGATTGAACATGCGGGCACTTTTTCGCGACCGAAGCCGACGCGCGCAAGTCTCATCGACTTCAGATTGCCGGGAAAGAAACGATCAGCCCTTCGTTGCGGCCGTGACGAACAATTTTTCCGTCGCATGGGCAAGCTGATGATGATCGCGATCAGACCGGCGCTGGGCGCGCCCAACCGCCCTCACCCCTGGTGGGCCGCCCTCAGCGGACTACAGACCACCGCACTCGACATCGAGGACGGGAAGATCGCGGCCATCTGTGTGGTGCGCAATCCCCACAAGCTCAGGCACCTGCACTAAGCGTCAGGCCAGCCCGAACTGCTCCACGGCGCGCATGATGCCACGCAGTTCGGCGAGGCCTTTCAGCCGGCCAATCAGCGAGTAGCCGGGATTGATCTTCTTCTTGCCGATGTCGTCGGCGAGCAGGTGGCCGTGGTCCGGCCGCATCGGGATGCGCCAGTCGGCGCGGCCTTCCTCGCGGCGGCGTGCCTCCTCCTGCATCAGAGCCAGGATGACATGCGCCATGTCGGTGCCGCCCTCGAGATGCTCGGCTTCGTAAAACGAGCCGTCCTCCTCGATGGTGATGTTGCGCAGATGGACGAAATGGATGCGGCCGGCGAATTCCTTGACCATGGCGACAATGTCGTTGTCGGCGCGCGTGCCGTAGGAGCCGGTGCAGAAGGTCAGGCCATTGGCCGCGCTGTCGACGGCTTCAAGGATGAAACGCGCATCCTGCGCGGTCGAAACGACGCGCGGCAAGCCATAGAGCGAAAAGGGCGGATCGTCGGGATGGATGCACATGCGCACCCCCTCCTCTTCCGCCACCGGAATAATCTCGCGCAGGAACCAGGCGAGATTGTCGCGCAATTCCTTTGGCCCGATCCCATCGTATTCCGCCAAAGCCTCGCGGAAACTGTCACGGTCATACTTGCGCTCGGTTGCCGGCAGGCCGGCGATGAGGTTGCGCTCGATCTGGTCGACCTGCTTCGATGTCAGCGCCGTCAATCGCTTCTCGGCCTCGGCGATGCGTGCCGGCGTATAGCTGGCGGCGCCGTTCTTGCGTTGCAGCACGAAAAGATCATAGGCGGCAAAATCGATGGCATCGAAGCGCAAGGCGTAGCCGGTTGTCGGCAGGCGATACATGAGGTCGGTGCGCGTCCAGTCCACCACCGGCATGAAATTGTAGCAGATCGTCTTGATGCCGGCCCTGGCGAGCGTACGGATGCTGTCGCGATAGTAGCCGGCATAGCGCTCGCGTTCCGGCGTGCCGATCTTGAAGGAATTATGGACCGGGATGCTTTCGACGACCGACCATGTCAGGCCGGCGGCCTCGATGATCCGCTTGCGCTCGAGCACATCGGCTTCTGGCCAGGCCCTGCCATCGTAGATGTGGTGAAGTGCTGAAACCACGCCGGTGGCGCCAGCCTGTCTGACATGATCGAGTGTCACCGGATCATCCGGACCATACCAGCGCCAGCACTGTTCCATCGCCGCTTTCCTTGTTGCGAGAGACCGGCAACCTATTGTTTGACTACGATGAGTGTCAAACTCAGAACCCGGTCTTTCGATAGCGCATGAAGGAGCTCCCGCGATGAAGGATTTCGACGGCAAGGTGGCATTGGTGACGGGGACGACCGGCATCGCGCTCGCCACCGCAAGACGGCTTGCGCAGGGGGGTGCTGCGATCATCGCTTGCGGCATCGACCAGGCCGCCAACACCGCCATGCAGGAAAGCCTTGCCAAAGCCGGAGCGGACGCGCTGGTGCAAACGGTCGACGTCTCCGTTTCCGATCAGGTTCGCGACGCGGTCGCGGCCGGCGTCGCGAAATTCGGCGGCATCGACGTCATCGTCAATTCCGCCGCGGTCCATCCCTACGGAACCGCGACAACGACGGACTGGGAAACCTGGAATCGGGCGATGACGGTCAATGTCGGCTCGATCTACCTGACCGCGCATTTCGGCATTCCGGAAATGATCAAGCGCGGTGGCGGCGCCATCGTCAACGTCGCTTCGGTGCAAGGCTTCGCCTGTCAGCAGAACGTTGCCGCCTATGCCACGACCAAGGGCGCCATCCATACGCTGACCCGCTCGCTGGCGCTCGACTACGCGGCATCAGGCATAAGGGTGAATTCGGTCAGCCCGGGCTCGATCCGCACGCCGATCCTGGAGAAGGCCGCACGCGGCGACAATGGCAGCGATGCCGATGTCGAAGAGGCCTACCGACGCTTCGGCGCAGCCCATCCGCTTGGCCGCATCGGCGAGCCGGAGGAAGTGGCGGAACTCATCGCTTTCCTGTGCTCGTCCAAGGCCGGCTTCTGCACCGGCGCCGACTACAAGATCGATGGCGGCCTGACCGCCGGCATCGGCGTGAAGTGACCAGATCGGCGTGGCCTTCATCGCCAGCAGGACGCTCAGGGCTTTTGAGGCCGCAATGTCCGCAAGGTAATCGAATAACGGTGCTCGGCAAGCGGTGGGATGCTGTGCTCCCATTCGCTGCGTGAAGGGCCGGTCATGAGATAAGCCGACCTTGGCTCGACGCCGACGGTCCGGCGCTCCCATTTATCACCGCTCTTTCGCCGCAGCCTAAAGCTGCAGGCAGCCAGCAGCGAAACGCCGGCGACGTCCTCGAAATACGGCTTGTCGCGATGCCAGCCGATACCGGCACCAGGCCGGTATTCATTGATCAGCACCTGAGCGAAGGCCTCGGCGGGCCGGCGCGCAAAGGCAGCGACCTTCTCGCGCACAGGCAGCAGGAAGTCAGGGATCGGCGCCGCCTCGACGACTTCGCGCCGGTCGTAATCGTAGCGCAGGCCAAACCCGACGACACGCCGGTTTGCAAGATGGCCATGGAAGTCGAACGCCTGGAACGGCAGTCCCTCAAGATGCCGCGCAAGTTCCGTCGCTTCCTGAGGCGTGATCAACCCGGGCTGGTAGGCAAAACCTTCGGGCAGATTCTCAGCAGCCCCAAAGAGATCATGCTGGAATGCCGGAGCGTGGCCGGTGGCTTTCAATTTGAGCGACGACATCCCACGTAGATGGTGAAGGCTGGACCGCAGGGCAATATCGAGCCGCTCTTCCGTGCGTGACAGTGGTGGCACCGGCAGGAACCGGACCATGTCTGGCGGATTTATCTGGCTGAGCCGTCAGGTGCCAACATGCCATCGACCGTGATCCGAAACACCCAATACGATCCCGCCACCAGAACCCTCTCCGTCTGGTTCGTGCCGAGCGGGCATCGCTACGACTATGCGGACGTTGCCCCGGCAACCTATGCGGCTTTCAAGAAGGCTGCCTCGAAAGGCCGCTTCTTCAATGAATTCATCCGCGACCATTACAGGTACCGTCGCGTGGCATGATGATGCGGGAGCACGGTCGGCCCGTCACGCCTTCTTGTTCAGCTCCGCGGGCGCTTGGTCCGGCGCCGGTTCCCAGCCAAAGACACTGCGACCGCCAAGCAGATGCGACTGGTCGAATTCGCCGGCGACGATTTCCTTCAGGCTGGGGCCGGTGACGTATCGCTCGACTTGCCGCGACTGATCGTCGAGCCGCTTCAACGCACCGATTTCCTCTTCACGGCCAAGCCTGGCCTTTTGCACGGCCGACTTCAGCACGCCGATCGTCTCGTCATAGACCTTGAGCGGAACCGGAAACGGGTGCCTGTCCTTGCCGCCATGGGCGAGCGAGAAACGGCCCGGATCGGAAAAACGGCACGGCGCGCCATGCACCACTTCGGCGACGAGGGCCAGTGCACGCACCGTGCGCGCGCCCACGCCGGGAACCAGCAGAAGCTCGGAGAAATCCTCCGGGCCACGCTCCGCGGCCGCCGCCATGTTTCCGTGCAGGCGACGCATGACGACATCGCTTTCGCGGACGTCATGGTGCGCCGGCATGACCAGATGCGGCAGCAGCGGCTGCTCCGGAGCCGAAGCGGTATTGGGATGCAAAGCAGCGAATTCCCGCAGGATACGGTCCGGCCCAAGGTCTTGGAGCAGGTCCAACTGTCCCTGGCGCGAGGCCTCGGCACGGTGGTCGGTCAGGTTGACGATCTCGCCCTGGTTGGTGCCCTCGATGGCGGCGTGCGGCTGATCGACGAAACTCTTCAGACCTTCGGACAGCCAATGGTATCGACGCGCCACCTTGCTGTCGCCGTTCATGCCTTGCTGCACCACCACCCAGTCGCCGTCATCGGTGACGATGAAGCCGTGCAGATAGAGGTCGAAGCCATCCTGAACGGCGGCGCTGTCGACCTTGGCGACAAGCCGGCTGACGGTTGCCAGGCGCGCTCCGTCGAAGCCGATGCGCTCGCCGATGGCGGCCAGCTCGTGCGGGGTTTTGCGTGAGTGCGCGCCACGGCCGCCGCAGACGTGAATGCCGAGTTCACCCGACAGCGGCGTCAGACCGCGTTTCAAGGCGCCGACGACGCTGGTCGTGATGCCGGACGAGTGCCAGTCCATGCCCATGACGGCGCCGAAGGACTGGAACCAGAACGGATGCGCCAGCCGCCGCAGCAATTCTTTGCGGCCATAATGATGGATGATCGCCTCGCACATGACCGCGCCAAGACGCGTCATGCGGTCGCCCAGCCATTTCGGCACGCGCCCGCCGTGAAGTGGAAGATCCGCACTGCCCGATCGTTGCGCCAAGTCTGTTGCCTGTTCCGGTGTCTGCCCACACAGATAGGCATCCCAGGCCGTTCAGGAAAGCTTTGAATGTTCCCGCTCGACTTGGCGACGGCTGGTCCGGCTATCTCACCACACGCTTCTCGAGCTTGCGGGCCAGGGTGCGCCGGTGCAGGCCAAGGCGGCGCGCGGTTTCGGAGATATTGAAGCCGGTCTCGACGAGCGTTTCGTGGATGCGCTCCCATTCGAGATTCTTGATCGAGGTGGGACGGCTGCTCAACGAGACCGAGACATCGCCCTCGGCGCGGCCGAAGGCGGCTTCGATATCATCGGTGTTGGCGGGCTTGGCCAGGTAATGGCACGCGCCAAGCTTGATCGCCTCGACCGCCGTGGCGATGCTGGCAAAGCCGGTCAGCACGACGATCCTCATCGACGCATCGCGGGCGCTGAGCAGCTTGACGCATTCCAGCCCGGAGCCGCCGGCGCCAAGCTTGAGATCGACGACGGCGTATGCCGGAACCGCTGTTTCGAGGGCGCCGAGCAGTTCTTCCCTGCCGTGGCAGACCACGACGTCGTAGTCGCGCTTTTCGAAGGAGCGTTTCAGCGTCTTCGCGAAGGTGGCGTCGTCCTCGACGATAAACAGGGATCGATCAGGCCTCATGATCATCTCCATCGGTCAGTGCCGCCAGCGGCAGCGAGAGCGTAACACAGGCCCCCTGCTCCATGTCACGCGCCGAAAAGTCGCCTCCCAGCTTTCGAACCACATTCACGACGAGGAAGAGGCCAAGGCCGCCACCCGGCCGTCCCTTGCTCGACATATAGGGCTGGCCGAGCGCGGCCAGAATACCTTCGTCAAAACCCGGCCCGCGGTCGCGCACGGCAATCACCAGTTTCTCGTCCTGCCGCTCGGCAGTGACGCCGACCCAATCGGGCGATGCTTCCTGGGCGTTGTCGAACACGTTGAAGATGACCTGCTTCAGCGCCGTGTCGGAGACGATCTGCTCGTCGGGTTCGAAATCGTTGCTATACTCCAGATTGAGCGGCTGCCGGCTGCCGCGCCATTCCTGGACAAGATCGTCGATGAAATGGCGGATGCTGGTGCGGATCGTGCCTTCGCCCCGCGCCTGCCCCGAAGACATGAGGATGCCCGACACGATGCTTTTGCAGCGCTCGATCTGCGCCTGCATTTCGGCGACGTCCCCGGCCAGTTCGCGATTGCGGGTGACGCTGCGCATCTGGCGCCAGTCGGAGAGGATGACGGAGATGGTCGATAGCGGCGTGCCCAGTTCATGCGCGGCGCCGGAGGCGAGCAGGCCCATGCGCACGATGTGATCCTCCTCGGCCGAGTGCTGGCGCAGATCGGCGAGATAAGCGTCGCGTTCGCGCAGATTGCGGTTGATGCGCGTCATGAAGATGACGATCAGTCCGGCCGCCAGCACGAAGCAGATGAACATGCCCCTGATATGCAGGGCCAACAGGTCGCTGCCGCCGTGATGCGGGATTGCGATCGGCTGGAACTGGAAGGTGAGGAAGACGAAGCAGGCGGAAGCAGCGGCCACCAGGCTCCAGGTTGACCAGGGTGTCAGCAGTGCGGCGCCAAGCGTGATCTGCAGCAGGTAAAGGGACACGAACGGGTTCGAGGCACCGCCGCTCAGGTAAAGTTGGATCGTCAGCGCCGCCATGTCGAAAATCAACGCGACGAAGAGCTGCGCATTGCTGATCGGGCGCCGGCCGCGCGAAGCAAGCAGACTGAAGATGTTCAACCCGACCAGGAAAAGCACGACGCCGGCCATCTCCGGCAGCGGCAGCGGGATGTCGAACCAGTATTCCGTTGCCAAAATGGTGAGTACCTGACCGGCCACCGCCAGCCAACGCAGCTGGATGAGCAGGAGCAGGTTTTTCCTGTTCGCCGCGTCGGTATCCCAAACCGTGCCGCCGTTGCCCGCAAGGGATACCGCGAAGGATTTGTCGTTGCGAAGCGTTTGTGTCGGGACGCTCATCTTGCCGGTCCTCGCCGCCGGCGGCGACCGATCATCGGCGCGGCCAAGGCTGCGGCGAGCATCGCAGCGAGCGTGAACCAGGTCAAAGCATAGACGAGGTGGCTGTTGCGGAAGGTCACGACAGTCAGGCCGCCACGCGGCCAGCCGCCGGATGCCTCCGCATCGACGAAATAGGGAGCGACGTCCGTCAGGCCGCGCGCAATTGCGATGGCGGCGACGTCGCGCGAATACCAGCGATTGCCCGCGGCATCGTTGTTGCGCAGGAAGCCGCCGCCGGGCTCGCTTATGCGCAACAGCCCGTCAATGACGGTCGACGAAGCGAAGCCACCGCTCTCCTGTTCGAATTGTGCCTTGCGCTCCTGGGGAACGAAACCACGATTGACCAGCACGACGAAGCCACGGTCGGTTCGCATCGGCGTCAGCACCCAATAGCCGCCGCCAAACTCCGTCACCGCCTGCACCAGCGTGTTCTCGCCACCCAGAAACCGTCCGGCCAATCGCACATGGCTGTATTCGTAACCCGCTGCGGTCATGCCGGCCCAGTTCTCCCGGCCGGGCGCATCGGCAACCGGAGCGTGGATGCGCTGGTCGACGCGGGCGATCAGGTCGAGTTTCCAGACCCGCCTTTCCAGCTGCCATATGCCAAGCCCCAGAAACATCAGCACGCCGAGGAGCCCGAGCAGTGCGAGGAAAAGCCGCGACGCTGGCGATCTGCCTGCGTCCTTTCGTGGCTCGGCACGCAAGCTGATGTCGGCCTGCGCGATCCGTGCCTCGATAATGGTCCTCCCCGCGCCCGGCGCCGGGCTCACGGCATCTCGCGCATGTCGTGCAGCCCCGGCATCATGTTGGCGTTGAGGTGGTACATCACCCAGAGCGAGCCGGACAGCACGATGACGACCAGGATCAGCGTGAAGATCAGGGCGAGCATCGACCATCCGCCTTCCGAAGCGGTGTTCATGTGCAGGAAGAAGACCATGTGGACGACGATCTGCACCACGGCGAAGGCCATGACGACGATGGCCGTGGCCTGCTTGTTGTCAATGACGCCGCTCATGACCAGCCAGAACGGGATGGCGGTCAGGATCACCGACAGGGCGAAGCCGATCAGATAGCCCCTGAACGATCCGTGCGCGGCTCCGCCATGCGCGTCGCCGTCACCCTTGGCATGATCATGAGCGCTCATCGCAACATCCCCATCAGGTAGACGAAGGTGAAGACGCCGATCCAGACGACGTCGAGGAAATGCCAGAACATCGAGAGGCACATCAGCCGGCGGCGGTTCGCCTCGGTAAGGCCGAACCGGGCGACCTGCGTCATCAGCGTCACCAGCCAGACGATGCCGAAGGTGACGTGCAGGCCGTGCGTGCCGACCAGCGTGAAGAATGACGACAGGAAGGCGCTGCGCTGCGGTGTCGCGCCCTCATGGATCATGTGCGAGAATTCGTAGAGTTCGATCGACAGGAAGGCGAGGCCGAACAAGCCGGTCACGGCAAGCCAGGCTTGAGTCGCTGCGATGCGGCCCTTGTCCATGGTCAGCATGGCAAAGCCATAGGTGATAGAGGAGAACAGCAGCATGGCGGTGTTGACCGCCACCAGATCGAGGTCGAACAGGTCCTTCGGCGCCGGCCCCGCCGCGTAGTTGCCGCCGAGCACGCCATAGGCCGCGAACAGCATGGCGAAGATCAGGCAGTCGCTCATCAGATAGAGCCAGAAGCCGAGCATGGTGCTGCTGCCTTCGGCGTGCACATGCTCTTCTTCCAGATGGAAGACCGGTTCGGTGCCGGCCGTGGTTGCTATCGAAGCCATGCTCAAACCCTAGCCCTGAGCGGCGAGGAGCGTCGTCCTCGCCTCCTCCGTCTGCGTGACCTCGGCAGCCGGAATATGGAAGTCTCTGATATAGTTGAAGGTGTGGCCGATCGCGGTGGCGATGAGGCAGACGAAACTCAGCGCCGCCAGCCACCAGATATACCAGATCAGGCCGAAGCCGAGTGCGACGCTGAAGGCGGCCAAAATGACGCCGGTGCCGGTATTGCTTGGCATGTGGATCGGCTTGAAGCCGGCGAGCGGCCTGATGTAGCCGGCCTTCTTCATGTCCCACCAGGCGTCGTTATCGCGCACGACCGGCGTGAAGGCGAAGTTGTAGGCGGGCGGCGGCGAGGACATCGACCATTCCAGCGTGCGCCCGTCCCAGGGATCGCCGGTCGGATCCGTCAGGGCCTCGCGCTTGCGGATGGAGACGAAGATCTGGACCAGGAAGGCGGCGATGCCGCAGGCGATCAGCACCGCGCCGAAGGCGGCGATGACGAACCAGATCTGCAGCGAAGGATCGTCGAAGACGCGCATGCGGCGCGTCACGCCCATCAGGCCGAGGACATAAAGCGGCATGAAGGCGAACCAGAAGCCGACCACCCAGCACCAGAACGACACCTTGCCCCAGAACGGGTCGAGCTTGAAGCCGAAGGCCTTGGGCCACCAGTAGCCGATGCCGGCGAACAGGCCGAACAGCACGCCGCCGATGATCACGTTGTGGAAGTGGGCGATCAGGAAAAGGCTGTTGTGCAGCACGAAGTCCGCCGGCGGCACGGCAAGCAGCACGCCGGTCATGCCGCCGACGGTGAAGGTGAGCATGAAGGCCATCGTCCACATCATCGGCAGTTCGAAGCGGATTCGGCCGCGATACATTGTGAACAGCCAGTTGAAGATCTTCGCTCCCGTCGGGATCGAGATGATCATCGTGGTGATGCCGAAGAAGGAATTGACGCTGGCACCCGAGCCCATGGTGAAGAAGTGGTGCAGCCAGACCAGGTACGACAGGATGGTGATGACCACTGTGGCGTAGACCATCGAGGTGTAGCCGAACAGGCGCTTGCCGGAGAAGGTCGAGGTGACTTCGGAAAAGACGCCGAACAGCGGCAGGATGAGGATGTAGACCTCAGGGTGACCCCATATCCAGATGAGGTTCACATACATCATCGGGTTGCCGCCGAAGTCGTTGGTGAAGAAGTTGGTGCCGACATAGCGGTCGAGCGCCAGCAGCGAAAGCACCGCCGTCAGCACCGGGAAGGACGCCACGATCAGCACGTTGGTGCAGAGCGACGTCCAGGTGAAGACGGGCATGCGCATCATCGTCATGCCGGGTGCGCGCATCTTGATGATGGTGCAGATCATGTTGATGCCCGACAGCGTCGTGCCGACACCCGCCACCTGCAGCGCCCAGATGTAATAATCGACACCGACGTCGGGACTGTAACCGATGCCGGAGAGCGGTGGATAGGCGAGCCAGCCGGTGCGGGCGAATTCGCCGACGAACAGCGACGCCATGACCAGGATGGCGCCGCCGACTGTCATCCAGAAGCTGAAATTGTTGAGGAAGGGGAAGGAGACGTCGCGCGCGCCGATCTGCAGCGGCACGACGAAGTTCATCAGCCCGGTGACGAAGGGCATCGCCACGAAGAAGATCATGATCACGCCGTGCGCGGTGAAGATCTGGTCATAGTGATGCGAATTGAGGTAGCCCTCGGAACCGTTGAAGGCGATGGCCTGCTGCAGGCGCATCATCATGGCGTCGGAGAAGCCGCGCAGCAGCATGACCAGGCCAAGCACCATGTACATGATGCCGATCTTCTTGTGGTCGACGCTGGTGAACCACTCGCGCCAGAGGTAACCCCAGAGCTTGAAATAGGTGATGACGCCGAGAAGGGCGATGCCGCCGAGCGCCACTGCGACGAAGGTGGCGACGACGATCGGCTCGTGCAGCGGCAGCGAGTCCCAGGTGAGACGGCCGAAGATGAATTTGGTCAGCGTATCGGGCATTGGCTGTCTCTCACAATTCGCGCCGCAGCAGGCCGAGCGACGGCGTATCCGCCTCGGCGCGACGGCTCTCGGTCCCGGGCCTCAGCAGCCCCGCCCCGCGTAGCGGGGAAAGATTCCTGGCCGGCCAATCCCTCGGCGTGGCATTGCTGGCCGCGCGTGCAGCAGCCGCTTCCTCAGCCGTGCAGATGCTGGCGACATAGGACGGTTCGTTGCCGAACACCGCGCCACGCCGGGCGAGCTTGTCGTATTGCAGCGGCAGCGTGTTGCGGACACCGGCAAGACCGAGGCCGCCCTTGGCGTCGATCGACATCATCTCGCTCATGCACATCTTGCCGCGCTCGACGCACAGATTGAGGATGGCGCCATAGAGGTCGGGATCGACGGAGGCATAGTGGCGGACCGGCTCGTTCTCGCTCGGCTTTTCGAGTTCGAGATAGGTCTCGCGGCTAAGCGTCGCCGACGCGGTCCTCGTCTGCGCCACCCACTGGTCGAAGGCCTGCTCGGACAGGCCGTGGAAGGCGAAGCGCATGCCGGAAAAGCCGGCGCCGCTGTAATTGGCCGAAAAGCCGACATAGGTGCCCGGCCGGTTTATGACGGCGTGCAGCTTCGTCTCCATTGCAGGCATGGCATAGATCTGCCCGGCAAGGGCTGGAATGTAGAAGGAATTCATCACCGCCGACGAGGTGATGCGGAAGTCGATCGGCTGGTTGGCCGGCGCCGCCAACTCGTTGACCGAGGCGATGCCATAGTCCGGATAAATGAAGAGCCATTTCCAGTCGAGCGCCACGACTTCGACCCGCAGCGGCTTGTGCAGCTGTGTGACCGGCTGGCCGGGCTCGATGCGGTCGATCCTTCGGTAGGGGTCGAGCAGATGCGTGCCAAGCCAGGTCAGCGCGCCAAGGCATATGATGATGAGCAGGGGCGCTGCCCAGATCACCAACTCCAGTTTCGTAGAATGATCCCAGTCCGGCGCGTAGGTAGCCGACGCGTTGGAATGCCGGTAGCGCCAGGCGAAAAAGACGGTCAGCGCCATGACCGGCACGATGATGATCAGCATCAGCAGGGTCGAGACGACCAGCAGGTCGCGCTGCTGGGCCGCGACATCGCCTGCTGGCGCAAGCACGACCAGATCGCAGCCGCTGAGCAGCCCGGCCAGGGGAAACAGAAGCAAGGCTCCAAATCGTTTCATCAAACGCTGCCCTCGATGGACCGCCGCAACCGTTCATGTTGCAGTGCGGTATCAAGGGCTACTGCTCGCGGCGGCGCGGCAACATTGGACAATTTGTCCAATGCCCAGCCGGCATGGCTTGGCGCAGTGTGCAGTGCACAATGGAACCCTTGGGGAATCCCCAGAATTGGGTCTCGGGACTTCATTCCACGCGGTGGCGACGGATAAGATGGCACAGACTTCGACTGCCGAAACGAACAGCGAGCTGATCGGCTCGCATCATGGCCAGGTCAGCGCCGGCGATATCGCGGTCGGCGTGATCGTCGGCAGGACGTCGGAGTTCTTCGACTTCTTCGTCTATGCGATCGCGTCCGTCATCGTGTTTCCCAAGCTCATATTTCCGACGCATGATCCGCTTGCCGGAACGCTGTATTCCTTCTCGATCTTCGCGCTCGCCTTCGTCGCGCGGCCGTTCGGCTCCGTGCTGTTCATGGCCATCGATCGCGCCTATGGCCGCGGCGCGAAACTGACGATCGCTCTGTTCCTGCTTGGCACCTCGACCGTCGCCATCGCGTTTCTGCCGGCCTATGGCGACATCGGTGCGGTCGCGATCTGGCTTTTGGCGCTTGCCCGCATCGGACAGGGGCTGGCGCTTGGCGGCACATGGGACGGACTGCCCTCGCTGCTGGCGCTGAACGCGCCTGAGAATCGGCGCGGCTTCTATGCCATGATCCCGCAATTGGGCGCGCCGATCGGCCTCATCGTGGCCAGCGCCCTCTTCGCCTTCTTCGTCGCCAACCTGTCGGCCGACGACTTCCTCGCCTGGGGCTGGCGCTATCCCTTCTTCGTCGCCTTCGCCATCAATGTCGTGGCGCTGTTCGCCAGACTGCGCATTGTTGTCACGCCCGAATTCTCGAAATTGTATGAGAGCGGCGACCTGCAGCCAACGCGCATAAGGGACACGATCAGGGCCGAGGGCCACAACGTTGTCGTCGGCGCCTTCGCGCCGTTGGCGAGTTTCGCCCTGTTCCACATGGTGACGGTGTTTCCGCTCTCCTGGGTGTTCCTGTTCACCAATGAGGGGCCGGCGCGCTTCCTGGCGATCGAGGCGGTGAGCGCGCTGTTCGGCATTGCGGCCATCGTCGCATCGGGTCCGCTGGCTGATCGCGTCGGACGCCGCGCGCTGCTCGGCGGTTCGGCGATCGCCATCGCGACGTTCAGCGGCTTTGCCCCACAGCTTCTGGATGGCGGCACCATCGGCGAAGCGCTGTTCATGGTGCTGGGCTTCATTCTGCTGGGGCTGAGCTTCGGGCAATCGTCGGGCGTCGTCGCCTCGAGCTTTTCCCGCCAACATCGCTATACCGGCTCGGCGATCACCTCGGATCTGGCCTGGATGTTCGGCGCCGGCTTCGCGCCGCTCGCAGCCCTGCTGCTGGCCGGCAATTTCGGCCTCATCGCCGCCGGCGCCTATCTGCTGTCGGGTGCCGCCTGCACATTGCTTGCCCTGTGGATCGACGGGCGCCGTCCGGCCGCGGACCGTCAACCCGACTGACTTTCGCCCGGCGCAATTATTGCGCGACCCGCACGATGAGCTTGCCAAAATTCTTGCCATCGAGAAGGCCGAGAAAGGCTTGCGGCGCATTCTCCAGGCCGTCCACGATATCTTCCCGGTAGCGGACCTGCCCGGACGCGATCCACCCGGCCATCTCGCGATAGAAGGCCGGGCGCTGGTCGACAAATTCGCGCTGGATGAAACCCCTTATCGTCAGGCTGCGGTGGAGCACTTGCTGCATCAGCGTCGGCAACCGGTCGGTGCCGGAAGCAGCGATGGTGTTGTACTGCGCGATCAAGCCGCAGACCGGCACATGCGCAAACTCGTTCAGCAGGGGAAATACCGCATCCCAGACAGGACCGCCGACATTCTCGAAATAGACGTCGATGCCATCCGGGCAAGCCGCCTTCAACTGCTTGGCGAAATCGTCGGCCCGGTGATCGACGACCGCGTCGAAGCCGAGCTCCTGCCGCACGAAGGCGCATTTGTCGGCGCCGCCGGCGATGCCAACGGCGCGCGCGCCCTTGATGCGTGCGATCTGGCCGACAGCCGAGCCGACCGCGCCGCTGGCCGCCGCAACGACCACAGTCTCGCCAGCCTTTGGCTGGCCTATCGTCAGCAGGCCGGCATAGGCGGTGAAGCCCGGCATGCCGAGCACGCCAAGCGCGGTCGTAATCGGAACCGCCGCGGGGTCGAGTTTGCGCAGCCCGACACCATCAGACAGGGCAAAACTCTGCCATCCCGAGTGGGACAGCACGATATCGCCTTCGGCGAAATCGGCATGGCGGGATCTGACGACACGCGCAGCGGTGCCGCCTTCCATCACGCCGTCGATCTCGACCGGCTTGGCATAGGATCTGGCGGCGTTCATGCGGCCGCGCATATAAGGGTCGAGCGACAGATAGAGGATCTGCAGCAGCAGTTCACCCTCGCCCGGCTCGGCGATCCCGACGGACTCGATGCGGAAATCGCTCGGCTTCGGCCGACCTTGCGGTCGTGCTGCCAGCACGATGCGGGTGTTCGTTCCAGTCGACATTGGATGCTCCCCTCCGAACGGCGTTCTACGCGAAGAGCCGTTAGCACTACCGGGCCGAGATTCTCGCGCGGCGTCGATCCTTATACTGCCGCCTGATTATGCCGCGCCACTGGGACGCCCTGAACTGGGTCTCAGGGCAGAGCGTTCTTGAGGTCGTGATACCAGCCGGCCAGCTGCCCCGAAGTCACGCTGTCGCCCAGCCTGACGGCGGGTTCGAACCAGCCGCGACGGGTGACATAGAGACCCTGGCTGTGCCGGGACAGCGAAAGTAGCCGCGTCGGCGCCGCAGGTTTTGATGCCGGCCTAAGGACCGGCGCGTCGACCACCCCCAGTGCTGAGCGCATCGTAAACGGCATCGATCAACACCTTGCGGCGCGGGTCCATGTCGTCGAAACCCAGCATGCGGTTGGTGACGTAGCCGAAACCGACGCCGGCGCCGGGATCGGCAAAGCCGATGGCGCCACCCCAGCCGGTGTGGCCGAACGTTTGCGGCGATGCGCGGCCGGCATAGACCGGATCCTCCATTTGATAGCCGGCGGCGAAGGCGGCCGGTGCGGCAAAGCTTTCATCCATGCCGCGAAAACGCGGTCGCGCCGCCGCTTCGATTGCCGCGCGGCTGATCAGAGGCTTGTCGTCCCACACACCGCCAGCTGCCATCATGCCGTAGATGCGCGCCAGTGCGTGCGCCGTCGACTGGCCATTGCCGCCCGGCACTTCGGCGGCGCGCCAGACGCGGTCGTTGGGGGCCAATGCACGCGGCGCCGGATTGTCGCTTGCATGGGGAAATGGCGAGGCGCGGACAAACTCGACCCAGTCCGAAGTCCTGGGTCCCTCGATCATCTCGGCGACCCTGGAATCCTCGCGGTCCGGCAGACCGACATGAAAATCGGCTGCAAGCGGGCCGGCGATCTCTTCCGCGATGAAGCTGCCTATGCTTCGCCCGTCGACGCGTCGCAGCACTTCGCCAGCGAGATGGCCGTAAGTAAGCGCGTGATAGACACAGCGGCTGCCGGGCTCCCATAGCGGCGACATGGCCGCAAGCGCGTCGACAAAAGGCGTCCACGCGAGCAGACCCGCCTCGTCCATCGGCACGGCAAGGCCATTCAACCCGGCCTGGTGCGACATGACCTGATCAAGCGTGATGCGTTCCTTGCCGCCGGCCGCGAATTCCGGCCAGTAGCGGGAGATTGGCGCGGCATAATCCAGTTTGCCACGCTCCACCAACATGGCGATCGCCAGCGCCACGACGCCCTTGGTGGAGGACCAGACATTGATCAGCGTGTCCTGCCGCCAAGGGCGGGTGCGTGCGGCGTCCGCGTGGCCGCCCCACAGGTCAACGACAGTCTTGCCGTGGACGACGACGGATACGCCACCGCCATGTTCCAGCCCGTGGTCGAAACACGCGGCGAATGCCTCGCGCACGGCGCCAAAGCGCGGATCGCAGATACCATCTATGTTCATGCGCGAATTCTCACCAAGTGCGAAAGTGACGGATGCCGCCGTTAAGACCATTCTCGCCTGGCGGGAACTCGCCAGTCCAGCGAATTGCCGACTCTCGAGAAGGCCGGCTCTGACTACTGCTTCACCGAAGTGGAGGTGCCCCAGGTATCCGACAGCACGTAGCCCTGGGGATAAGGATCGGTCGGATCGAGATAGTAGCTGTGCTCACCGGTGATCCAGGCCCGGCCGGTGATCTCCGGAACGATCGCCTTGCGGGCGCCGATTTCCGCCAGTTCCACGATCCTGCCCGTGAAGCGCGAGCCGATGATCGATTCATGGATCAACACGTCGCCAACGCCCATCAAGCCCCGGGCTTGCAGCACGGCCATGCGGGCCGACGTGCCGGTTCCCGTCGGGCTGCGGTCCGAGCGCCCCGGCGAGACGATGCAAGTGTTGCGCGTGATGTTGCCCGGCCCCTGGAATGGCATGGCGAACTGCACGATCGACACGCCGCGCACATGCTCGAATTCCGGATGGACGACATCGAACTGTTCGCGCGCGGCCCGGCGGACCTTCTCGCCGGCCACCGCCAGCTCGCGCGCCTCGTCGGGGACGACCGAGAAGCCGAGCGCCTTGGCATCGACGATGGCGTAGAACATGCCGCCATAGGCGATGTCGACCGTGAGCGTGCCAAGCCCTTCGACCTCGATGGCAGCGTCGAGACGTTCGGCAAAGGCGGGCGCGTTGCGGAAGGTGATCGAGACGCATTTGCCGTCGCGGCATTCGGCGCGAACCTCAATGACGCCGCCCGGCATGTCGAGCTTGAAGCGCGCCTCGGGCTCCTGCATCGGCACCATGCCGGTCTCGAGCAGCACCGTGGCAACGCAGATCGTATTGGAACCGGACATCGGCGGATATTCCGTCGGCTCCATGATGATCGCGCCGGCGGCGCAATCCTCGCGCGTCGATGGGACCAGGAGGTTGACGTGGCGCGCCACGCTGCCGCGCGGCTCGCAGATCAGCATGCGCCTGATATGGTCATGATCACGTTCCATCGTGATCATCTTCTCCATCATCGTGCGACCCGCCGGCGGCAAGACACCGCCGACGATAACGTCGCCGATCTCACCTTCGGCATGGCAGCCGACGACATGAATGCTGGTTTTGGTGCGCATTGTTGTTCCTGCGTTGATCCCTGGCGGCCACGACTATTTTGCTTGGCAAGCCATGCCGCTCGGGACAAACTGGTCAATCTGCGTGCCAGCCTCAAGGAGAATCCGAAATGACCTCTAATGTTTTTTCCGGCTGCATGCCGGCGTTGATGACACCGTGCACGCAGGATCGCCAGCCCGACTTCGATGCGCTGGTGCGCAAGGGACGCGAACTGATCGCTACCGGCATGTCGGCCGTCGTCTATTGCGGCTCGATGGGCGACTGGCCGCTGTTGACCGACGAGCAGCGCATGGAGGGCGTCGAGCGCCTGGTGAAGGCCGGCATACCGGTGATCGTGGGAACCGGCGCGGTCAACACCGCCAAGGCCGTGGCCCATGCGGCGCACGCCCAGAAGGTCGGCGCCCGGGGCCTGATGGTGATCCCGCGTGTTCTATCGCGCGGCCCCTCGGTGACGGCGCAGCGCAACCATTTCAAGGCGATTCTGGCGGCGGCGCCCGACCTGCCGGCAGTTATCTACAACAGCCCCTATTACGGCTTTGCCACACGCGCCGAGCTGTTCTTCGCCCTGCGCGCTGAACATCCGAACCTGGTCGGCTTCAAGGAGTTCGGCGGCCCGCCGGATCTGCGCTACGCGGCGGAAAACATCACCAGCCGCGACGATGAGGTGGCCCTGATGATCGGTGTCGATACCGCCGTCTTCCACGGCTTCGTCAATTGCGGCGCGTCCGGCGCCATCACCGGCATCGGTAACGTCCTGCCCAAGGAGGTGCTGCACCTTGTGGGCTTGAGCCAGGCGGCAGCCAAGGGTGACGTCGAGGCCCGCCAGAGCGCGCTGGAACTGGACGCCGCGCTCGCCGTCCTGTCCTCTTTCGACGAAGGTCCCGACCTGGTGATCTATTTCAAGCATATGATGGTGCTGAAGGGAGCCCCCGAATATGAGTTGCACTTCAACGAGACGGACGCACTGACCGACAGCCAGCGCGGTTATGCCGAGGCGCAGCTCAAACTGTTCGACAGCTGGTATGCCCAGTGGTCGAGGCAACCGGGCGTGATTGCCAGATATGCAGCCTGACCCGGCAAGTGCGACAAGGCGGCCATGGTACGGCCGCCGGTCGCATTGCGGTGCCGAGCAGCAGTAATCAGATTCAGTGCCTGACCATCCCGGCGTCGACATTCAGTGTCTGGCCGGTGATCCAGCGCGCATCTTCGGAGGCCAGGAACGATACGACATCGGCGATGTGTTCGGGCTGGCCCTTGCCCTTCATCGCCTGCAGCATCTCGACGAAGCCGAACGCCTCGTTGTGCGGGCTCGCCTTGACGCCGTCGCTCTCGATCAGGCCGGGCGTCACCGCATTGGCGGTGATGTTGTATTTGCCGAGCTCAGTCGCGAGCGCCCGGGTGAAGCCGATGACGCCACCCTTGGCCGCGACATAGGCTGCCATGTTCGGCGTGCCGGCAAAGAAGGTGTTGGAGGCGATGCTGATCACCCGTCCAGCCTTGCCTGCCGCCCGCATCTGGTCGGTGCCGGCGCGGGTGACAATGAAGGTCCCTGTCAGATTGACGTCGATGATCTTGCGCCAATGGTCGAGGTCGACATCGTCCCAGGCGATGAACGGCACGATGCTGGCATTGTTGACCAGAATATCGACGCCCCCGGTCAACCCCTGGATTTCAGCGAAGAGCGCCTTGACCGATGCCGGATCGGAAATATCGGCGGCGATCGCCCTCGCCCTTCCGCCTATCGCCGCGGCCGCCGCCTTGGCGCCTTCGGCGTTGATGTCGCTGACGATGACGGTCGCCCCGTCGGCGGCAAGCCGTGCGGCGATCGCCTTGCCAATACCCTGCGCGGCACCCGTGACCAGGGCCGTCTTTCCCGCAAGTCTTTCAGTCATGAAAATACTCCCTTAATCCGTGATTCAATGGTGTCTGTTCAGGCGTCGGCGTCGATAACGGCCAACGCCGCCTCGATGCCTTTTCCGATCGCCAGTTTCTGGCCGGCCGCGTTCATGGCGCCGCCAAGTGCCGTCAGCGCGGCGATCGCATAGATCGGCTGGGCGGTCGGTCCCATATGGCCGATGCGCGTCAGCTTCCCCAATGTTTCGCCGCGGCCCGACGAAAACACCACGCCGTAGCGGGCGCGCGCGGCCTGGCGAAGCGCCTTCTCGTCGACACCTTCGGGGGTGCGAACGGCGGTCGTGGTTGGCGAGGCGATGCTGTCACTGGCGGCCCAGATCGATAGGCCCATCGCGGCGACGCCCGCGCGCATGGCCCTGGCGGTGAGCGCGTGGCGCGCCCACACCGCTTCCGGTCCCTCATTGAGATAGAGATCGAGCGCGACGTCGAGCCCGTTGATTTCCGAGACCGACGGCGTGAACGGAAACGGCTTGTCCCTCGACCAGGCATTTTCCCAGTCGACGATGCTCAGCATCGATGCGCGCGGCGCCTGGGGATTGGCCTTCATCTTGGCCCAGGCCCGCTCGCTGACGCCCATCATGGTGAGGCCGGGAGGCGCGCCAAGGCATTTGTTGGGGCCGGTGACATAGATATCGGCCTTGCAATCCTCGGGATGCGTCTTCATGCCGCCAAAGGACGAGACCGCATCGACGATCAGATAGCCGCCATGCGCCGAAACCAGCGCGCCGATGGCGTCGATCGGATTGATGGTGCCGGACGGCGTGTCGTGGTGACAGACGGAAACAACGGTGATTTCCGGATGCGCCCTGAGCATGTCGGCGACTGCCTGCGGATCGATCGCCTCATTGTAGGGCACTTCGATCTCGAGCAGATGCGGCGAGTAACGTTTCGCCCAGTAACCAAAACCCTTGCCGTAGACACCCGATGCAAGGTTGAGCACGACGTCGTCCGGTGTGATCAGCGACGCCGCCGCCGCCTCGAGGCCGAGCACCGGCTCGCCATGCAGGATGACCGGCTTGTTCGACAGCCGCATCGCCTTCTGCGCCTTGTCGACCACTTTCTCGTAGAAGAGCTGGAAGGCCGGATCGTAGTCGTAAAGCACGGTGCGGCCGAGGCCGCGCAGCACTTCTGGATAGGCGTTCACCGGCCCCGCGGTCAGGGTGATGACCGGATCGGCATGTTCGGGATAGCGCATAGTGTTGTCTCCGGATTGGCGGCGGTCAGCCGTAGAATTGCGTGCCGGTCCTGTAGGTCTTGAAGTTGTCCATGTCGTGCGAGTACATCAGCTCGGCGCCGTGGTCCTCGGCCAGTTTCTTCACCTTGCGCATCGAATTGACGCCGGCCACCGGGTCGATGTGGAAGGCCGCCTGACACAGCGTTTCAAGGCTCTTCTGGGTGTAGGCGGCGTCGATGGTGAACATGATCGGCTTGCGCTTGGGGAACTCGACCAGCAGGCTGTAATGGCCGATCGAATGACCGGGCGTCGAGATCAGCTTGACCCCCTTGGCGAGCTCGATGTCGCCGTCGACGCCCTCGAAGGTCGAGTTGGCGCGCGTCGTGCCTTCCAGCAGTTGCGCGGTCGCGCCACGCGCTTCGGCCGCTTCAGCCGAGAAGCTCAGATCGGAATAGCCGAGATGCTCGAAAGGCTGCGGATTGCACGCCTGCGGCACCTCGGTGCGGTGGCAGATCTTCTTGGCGTGTGGAAAATACTTGTTGCCGCCGCAATGGTCGAAATGGAAATGCGAATTGACGACGACGTCGATATCCCTGGGCTCGAGTCCGAGCAAGGCAAGTGCGCCGGGAATGGTCTGGTGCTTTTCCTGGATCGGCTTTTCGAAGGGCAGCACCTTCATGACATGGTCGTAGTCGTAGCCGGTGTCGATGAGGAAGCGTCCCTCGGCATGCTCGACCAGGATCGAATAGACTGGGAAGCGCACTTCGCCGCCAGGGCCGCGGTTCCAGAACACATGATAGCCGTCGAGAACGAGCGAGCCGCCGTCGAGCAGGTAGACCTTGGTATCCGACATTCTTGCCTCCTGTTTTGGCGCGGGTCCCTTCCGCGCATCTGATTGTTGTCAGCGCGCGCCGCGCTCGTATGGAATGCCAAGTGCCGCCGGCAGGCTGGCCCGCCGGCCGAACAGCACCAGCATGATCATCACCGCCAGGAATGGCAGCATCTGGATGATGTCGGTCGGTATGTTGATGCCCGCCACCTGCATGGCCGTCGTCAGCGACAGGCAGACGCCGAACAGCAACGCGCCGAACAGCACCCAGATCGGGCGACCGCGCGCCAGCATGGCCAGCACGATGCCGAGAAAGCCCGCGCCGTTGGTGATGAACGGAATGAACAGCCCGGCCCCGACATTGGCGAGGTAGGCGCCGCCGAGTCCGGCCAGCGCGCCGGTCGTCAGCACAGCGATGGTCCGGGTCCTGATGACGTCGATACCGGCGACGTCGAGCGCGGCCGGCTTGTCGCCCGCCGCCTGCAAATTGAGGCCGAGCTGTGTGCGCCGATAGAGGTAGCCCATGGCGAACACCAGCGCTACCGCCAGATAGACGATCAGATGATGCTTGAAGAAGGCGGGTCCGATGACAGGAATATCCGACAGCAGCGGAATGACTGTGGCGTCCGCCGCTGGCAGGCGGGGATAGCTGCGCGAGAACTGGAAATGATGAAGCAGCGCCGTCAGGCCTTCGAGACCGAGCGTCAGCGCGATGCCGATGACGATCTGGTTCAGCCCGATGCGCACGCAAAGCAGCGCCATGATCAGCGCCACCGCGACGCCGCCGGCGGCACCAGTGAGGAACCCCAGCCATAGCGACCCGGAATAGAAGGCGCCGACAAAGCCAAGATAAGCGCCGGCCAGCATCATGCCTTCGATGCCTATGTTGAGCACGCCGGCCTTCTCCGACATCTGCTCGCCCAGGCCGGCCAGCAGCAGCGGGATCGCCGCGGTGACGGCGCCGAACAGCAGCGCGCTGAGAAAGACTTCGCTGAAGAGCCCGGTCATGCCTCAAGCCCTCCGCGACTGGTTGTATCGATGGTCGAAATATTCGGCGAGGGCGAGCACGATCAGCACGATGGAAACCAGCACCAGGGTGAAATGATTGGGCACGCCGAGCCGCCGAGCCGCGCTTTCGCCGCCGATCGACAGCACCGAGAGCAGGAACACGAAGCCAATGGCTGCAAAGCCGTTCATGCGGGCGAGAAACACGGCGGGAATGACGGCGAGACCGTAGGCGGGATTCCAGTCGGCGCGGACATTGCCCTGGACGCCGATGATATCGACGGCGCCGGCAAGACCGGCGAGCCCAGCCGAAATGGCGAAGACGGCAACCGTCAGGCCAGACACGCCCAGCCCCGCATGAACCGCCGCGCGCGGGTTGGCGCCGACGATGCGCAATTTCAGCCCGAACGCCGTGCGCGTCATCACCAGATGCACGATGATGATCGCCGCCAGCCCAAGCAGCAGGCCGCTGGTGATGGTCGTATCGAACAGGCGCGGCAGCCGGTCTTCCACCGGCAGCGTGCGGGTCTGCGGCACGGTCGTGGAGGGATCGCGAAAGACCAGCTTGACCAGCACATTGGCGAGCGAGGTGCCGAGGAACGTCATCATCAGCGTGGTGATGATTTCGTTGACGCCCTGATAGGCCCGCAGCAGCGCCGGCACCAGCGACCAGATCATCGCCACCGCCATGGCGATGAGGAACGCGCAGGTCAGCGCCAGCCAGGACGGCATGATCTGAACGAACACGGGAGCGCCGGCCGCCGCCGTCACCGCGCCGAGCAGGAACTGGCCGTCGCCGCCGAGATTCCACATGCCGGCGCGAAAGGCGACGATCAGGCCGGCGGCAAGAAACAGCAGCGGCGCCATGCGCGTCAGCGTCTGCTGGATACCGAGCGGCGAGAACAGTCCTTTCTCCAGCACGAAGCCGTAATAGGCGAGTGGGTCGACGCCCACGGCAAGCAGGATACAGCCGGCGATAACGAGCGCGATGAGGATCGGGCCAAGCGTCATCAGCAGCCGATGCAGGATGTCGCGGCGCGTGGCCGCCGCGTTCGTGGCATCGAGTGCGGTGGCATTGGCTGTGGGTGCGGTGTCGATGCTCATGCGGCAAGTCCGATCATCAGGCGACCGACCTTGGTGCGGGCGTCGTCGGTATTCTCGACGGTGCCGACGAGCGCTCCGTTGGCGATGACGGCGACGCGGTCGCACATGCTCAGCAACTCCTCGAGGTCGGTGGAGATGAGCAGCACGGCAAGGCCGCGGGCCGCCGTATCGCGGATGCGCTGGCGCGACGCCAATGTGTTGGCGAGATCGAGCCCATAGGTCGGCTTGTTGAAGATCACCACCTTGGCGCCCTCTGCCAGTTCGCGTGCCAGAAGCACCTTCTGGATGTTGCCGCCGGACAGGCGGGCGACCGGCGTCTTCAGGCTTGGCGTGCGCACGTCGTATTCGCGCACGAGTTCAGCGGCGCGCTTGTCGATCTCGCCGCGCTGCTCGACGCCATTGCGCCAGAACGGGGCCGCGCCGACCTGCTTGAGGAAGAAGTTGATCGAGACCGGGAAGGTGCCGACAGTGCCTTCGCCGAGCCGGTCGTCGGTCAGGTAGCGCAGTCCGCGCCGACGGCGTTCGCCGACGCTCAGCGCCTCGATGGCAACGCCCTCCAGCCGCACCGAACCGCCGGTCGCCGCGCGCTGGCCGGCCAGCGCTTCCGCCAGCTGCTTTTGGCCGTTGCCGTCGATGCCGGCGATGCCCAGGATCTCGCCCGGGCGGATGTCGAAGGAGATCGACGACAGGCCTGGCGCATTGTCGGTCGGCGCCACCGCAAGATCCGCGACCTGAAGCAGTGGAGCGGCATCAGTGCGGACTGTACGGACCGGGCGCTCGACCGCTTCCGGATCGTCCTTCTGCTTGCCGAACATCAATTCCACGATCTCCGAGATGATCGCCTGTTCGCCCAGCGCACGAAACCGCTCGGGCGGAATCTCGCCGACCTTGCGGCCGAGCTTCAGCACCGAGATGCGGTCGCCGAAGGCCGCCGCCTCCTTGAGCTTATGGGTGATGAAGACGATCGCCAGGCCCTGCTCGACAAGGCGGCGCATCAGCGCGCCCAGTTCGTCTATGCCTTTCGGCGTCAGCATCGAGGTGGACTCGTCAAGGATCAGCAACCGGCTGTTGCGCACCATGGCGCGCAGGATTTCGACCTGCTGCTGCTCGCCGAGCGAAAGCTCCGAAACCTTGGCGTGCAGCTTCACCGTGATACCGAGGCTGCGGGTGATCTCGGCGACGCGCGCCTCAAGCTCTTCTGTCCTGGGGCGCTGCCACCAGGGTCCGCCAAGCAACAGGTTTTCCGCCACCGTCAGCGTCGGCACCAGCATCATGTGCTGGAAGACGGTGCCGATGCCCAGGGCCAGCGCATGGCGCGGCGAGGTGATCGGGGTCGGTTTGCCGTCGACCAGTATGCGCCCTTCGTCCGGCTGCTGCAGTCCCGACAGCATGCCGATCAATGTCGATTTTCCGGCACCGTTCTCGCCCAGCAGAACATGCACCTCGCCCGGGCGGATCGACAGATCGACGCTGTCATTGGCGACGATGCCGGGAAACCGTTTGGTCACGCCTTCAAGCGCGACGATGTCGCGCCCGGCAACGGACGATGAAGAAGAACCGCTCATGAAAGCCCAACACCAAAAAATGGTAATCGGCCGGAGAGGCGAACGGATCACCCCTCCGGCAGCCGACCTTGATCGCCTTACTGGGCGACGCTGGTCATCAGCGCCCTGACTGCGGCTGCGTCAAACACCGGATCGACCTTGATCTTGCCGGAAATGACGTCTTCGCGCAGCGCCTGGATTTCGGTCCAGACATTGTCCGGAATGGCAGCGGTCTTCAGCAGCTTCACCGAGTCGTCCTTGAGGCCGATCGTATAGTGCTTGGTGCCGAACGTATCGGCCTTCAGGTCGGCGATCATCGCCGCATAGACAGGCTCGATGTTCCACACCACCGACGACAGCAGGAAGCCCTTGTCGATCGGCGACTTGTCACCGATGACGTCGATGAAATAGACCTTGCCGCCATCGGCTGCCTTGGTGGTTTCGACCGCCTGCAGCATGCCGAAGCTCGAACCGTTGCCCTGGCCGAAGATGATGTCGGCGCCCGACGCGATCACGCTTTCGGTGACGCGCTTGCCGCCGGCCGCGTCGCTGTAGGCGGCCGGGCCGATCACCGCATAGGTGATCTTGACGTCCGGGCTCTCCGCCTTCACGCCTTGCGCGAACGCCGCCGACTGCGAGTTCCATGATGGCGGTTCGCCCGACACGACAATGCCGACCGACTTGGAACGCGACATCTTGGCGGCGAGACGGCCGGCGAGATAAGCGCCCTGGTGACCGCTCAGCGTGTAGTCGGCGACGAGACCCTTCTCCAGGCCGTTCGGCGTATCGACGATCGCGACCGGAACCTTCAATTCCTTGGCGATTTCAGGCGCCGAGGTGTTGTAGCCGCTGGCATGCGCGATCAGCAGGCTGGCGCCGTCGGACGCGAGCTCGCGCAAGGTCGGACGAACATCGCCATAACCGAGCCCCTGGGCCACGACCACTTCGACGCCGGCAGCCTTGCCCGCCGCCTTGGCGGCATCGATGCCCTGCTGGTTCCAGCCGTAATCGGTGCCTTCTTCGGGCGTCAGAATAGCGATCGACTTGACTTCGCCGGCAAACGCACCGCTCAACAAGACGCCGCTCAGTATAACTGCACTCACACTGCTCTTAAGAAGCTTTAACATTTTACCCTCTCTGGTTGACTGCCAATCATCATTCTTATTGTTATTGCGCGGAAGCGAGATAGACTGCCTGCACAAACCCACCCTACGGAGCTCAGGCAAAGTGAAGATTCGTTATATTCTCCCGGTGATGCTGGCGCTTACGTCTTTCGCCAATGCGGTTGAATTGCACCATGTCACCGTCCGCACCGGAACTGACGGGCTCAACATGGTGCCATTGACGATTTCGAATGCGGGCAGCGAAGGGCTGTCCTGCAATGCCGACTTCGCGCACTGGTATTCGGCCGGGATCGCGACGGTCGAGCCGGGCAAGAGCGCCCGGGTCGAACTGTGGTTCGATGCGAAGACCGGTACGTTCACGATCCTCAACGACAAGCGCGAGAACCTGCCAGTCGAGCGGCTGTGGTGCGGCCTGGCCGGCCGCGCATATGCCACACGCGTGCAGATCACGCTCGACCGCACCGACGCGGCGAAAGGCGAACGCGCCGTGTCCTGCGTCATGGAGCAGGACAGCCTGGTCTGCCGGTAGGCGCTCATCGACTTGCCCCGCCCAACACCGCGCGCCTCTTACTTCTTTGCCAGGAATTTGTCGGTGAAGACATCGTCCGCCGAGGGAGCAGTCTTGAGCACGCCCTGATCGGTGAGCGTCTTCAGCGTTTCCTCCCACTGCGTCTTCGTCATCCAGCCGAGGCCGTGTTCCTTGGTGTCCGGGCTGGTGAAGGTCGACGCGATATCGGCGTTGATCTGCGCCAGCAGCACGTCCTTCTTGTCCGCATAACCGGGTGCAGCCTTGGCCGTGATCTCGGCTGCCTCTTCGGGATGCGCCACGACATAGTCGAAGGCCTCGCTGTATGCCTTGACGAATCTGGCGACGATTTCGGGCTTGTCCTTGATCATGGCCTGCGAGGTGAACAGGCCCGAGCCGTAAGCCTTCCAGCCATGGTCGGCGCCCATCATGATGCTGAGCGAGCCGGGACCGCCCGCCTTGGCCTCCAGTTCGGGAACCTCGGCGTCGACATAGCCGACCACCGTCTGAACCCGGCCCAGAAGCAGATAGCTTTCATAGGGCGGCGAGACGCTGTTCAGCGTCATGTCCTTTTCGGTCAGGCCGTTGGCCGCCAGGAAGCCCTTGAAGAAAATGTAGGTTGAACCGGCTGGATGAATGCCGATGGTGAGACCCTTGAGATCAGCCGGCTTGGTGAGCTTTACCGTCTTGGCCAGCGAGATGATCGCCAGCGGCGAGTGCTGGTTGACGGCGGCCAGCGCCACGACCGGGACATTCTGCGAGCGCGCGACGGCGAGCGTGGGAAGATCGCCGAAACCGAAATCCGCGTTCTCATTGCCGACCAGCCGCATGGCGTCCGGCGAGCCGGAGCCTTTGCGGATCTCGGCCAGGTCGATGTCGTTCTTGGCGAAGAAGCCCTTCTCCTTGCCGACGAAGAACATGGCGTGGTTGCCGCGCACCACCCAGTCGAGCTGGACGCTGACCTTGTCGGCCGCGAGTGCTACGCCTGAAAAGCCAAGCGCGCCGGCAAACGCCGCGAGCGTGGCCGCCTTGATGAGTGAGCGTCTCAGCATTGATCGATCCTTCCTATTTGTTGACTGTCCTAGGGGCCTAGGCGTGGCTGAATTTCGGTGCCCATGGCACCATGATGCGTTCGAGAATTTCGGCTGCGTAGTAGAAGGCGATGCCCAGCACCGAAACGAGGAGCAGGGCCGCGAAGACCAGCGCGGTGTCGAGCTGGGTCGAGGCGAACTGGATGACGTAGCCGAGCCCGTCCGAAGCGCCGGCGAATTCGCCGACGATGGCGCCGATGACGCTGAGCGTCGCGGCGATCTTGGTTCCGGCCATCAGGTTCGGCAGCGAATGCGGGACGCGAATCCTGAACAGGATCTGCGTCGGGCTGGCGCCGACCGAATTCATCAGCGACAGCAGCGAGCGGTCGACCGACTGCATGCCCGCCAGCATCGACAATGTCACCGGGAAGAAGGCGATGACCAGGATCAGGCCGATCTTGGGCGCGAGTCCGTAGCCGAACCAGAGGATGAAGATGGGCGCCAGTGCCACCTTGGGCACGTTCTGGAACAGCACTACCAGCGGATAAAGCGCGCGCCCCAGCCAGTCGAAGCGCACGATAACCAGCGCAATGGCAATGCCGACCACGACGGAGACAAGGAATCCGAACAGGATCTCGCCTGCCGTCACCAGTGTCGCCTGCATCAGCGTTGCCCATTGCGCGACCAGCGATTGCGCGATCTCGGAGGGGGCGGGAATGATGAAGGCGGATATGGCGAAGATCCGCACCACGGCTTCCCACACCACTATCGTCGCCAGCAGAAGGATGACCGCTGGCAGCCAGCTGCCTGTCGCCGCACCCCAGCTTGAGGTCAGCCGGGACTCGGGCCGCGGCTCGGAGAGATTGGTGAAGGGTTGATCGCTCACGACGTGCCTCCCGGTTGATGGCTGGCGCGCAGCATCACCCGCAGCTGAACCACCAGCCTGACGAACTCCGGATCTTCCGTCACCGACAGATCGCGCGGATAGGGCAGGCCGATGTCGAGGCTCTCGGTGATCCGCCCGGGCTTGATCCCCATGACGTGGACATGGCGCGACAGATGGATGGCCTCGTCTATGGAATGGGTGACGAGCACGATGGTCTTGCCGGTACGCTGCCAGATCTCCAGCAGCGACTGACCCATCGAATCGCGGGTTATGGCGTCGAGCGCGCCGAACGGCTCGTCCATCAGCAGCACCGCCGGATCGAGCGCCAGGGCCCGCGCTATGGCGACGCGCTGGCGCATGCCGCCGGACAATTCATTGGGGCGCTTGTGGGCGCTGTCGCTCAATCCCACCAGTTCCAGCATCTCCTGCCCGCGTGCCCGCAAATCTGCGCGCGAGAGCGATCTGTCGGCGATGCCAAGCAGCATCGATGCGTTGTCGACGGCATTCTTCCAGGGAAGCAAATTGGCGTCCTGGAAAACGAGGCCGATCATGCGCTTGCGCGCCGCCTCGACCGGCGCGAGTCCGGCGATCGAAACGCTGCCGCTGGTCGGATTTACAAGCCCGGCCAGAACCTTGAGCAAGGTGCTCTTGCCGCAACCGGAAGGACCGATAAGGGAGACAAACGACCCTTTCGGTATCGAAAGATCGATGTTCTGCAGAACCAGTTGGCTGGCCATGACCACTGAAACACCCTTGGCGGAGATCAGGTCGTCATCGTGGCGGATATGGGCTGGCCGACCGCCGGCTGCTCGAATGGGTTCCATGCGCATGACTACTCCCGGCCCTCCAGGATGCGCCGCACCGCGACGAGTTTGCGCGCCCGTTCGCCTTGCAGCGCCTTGGTCTGCTCGGGCGTATAGGAGAACATGCCCTCGCCCGACTTGATGCCGAGCTTCGACGCGTTCGTCTTTTCCAGCACCATGGGCGCGACATCGTCGCGATTGGAGAGATCCGCGTTGAGGAAGGAAGAGACGGATTTGTAGATATCGAGCCCCGCCATATCGAGCAGTGCCATCGGCCCGATGACGGCGATCTTGTAGCCGATGCCCCACGACACGCAGGTGTCGAGATCCTCCGGATCGATGACGCCGCGCTCGACAAGGTCGACGGCCTCGCGCAGCAGCGCATAGAGCACGCGGTTTTCGACGAAGCCGGGAACATCCTTCTTCACCACCACCGGCAGCAAGCCGATAGAGCGGATCAGGTCGCGGATGACAGCCACGGTTTGCGGCGCGGTCTTCTCGCCGGCAATCACCTCGATCATCGGGATGATGTGCGGCGGGTTCGACCAGTGCATGCCCACCATCCGCTCGGGATGCGAGATATGCGCCTGCAGCTTGGTGATCGGGATACCGGACGTGTCGGACGCGACGATCGTGCCCGATGCGATCAGGCCATCGATCGCGTGATAGACGTCGGCCTTGACCGAAATGTTTTCAGGAACGTTCTCGATGACGAGGTCGGCGCCGGATACCGCATCGCCGATGTCGTCGGTGAAGCGAACCGTTCCGCCGCCGGCCGATGGCGGCGCGATACCCAGGGAATCGAGAACGGTCTCGGCCACGCCCAGCATGGTTTGCGCGCGCTCGATCGCTGCCGGGGCAACATCGTAGGCGACGACCTGAAGGCCGCCTCTGGCGAGCCGGGCGGCCATGCCCGGACCCATCGTGCCCATACCGATGATGGCGATACGCTGGATCATGACACTGCCCTGCTTTCTTTCGAACTGGCGATGAGATCAGCGGCTTTCTCGGCGATCATGATCACTGCCGCATTGATGTTTCCGCAGACCAGGTCGGGCATGACGGAAGCGTCCACCACGCGCAGACCCTGAACGCCGCGCACGCGCAATTGCGGGTCAACGACCGAGGCTTCGTCGGCGCCCATCCGGCAGGTCCCGGCCGGATGATGCACGGTGATGGAGGTCTTGCGGATATGCTCGTCGATCTCGTCGTCGCTCTGGCACTTCGGCCCGGGGAAAAACTCCGCCTCGATGAAGGACTGCATGGAGGGCTGCGACGCGAGATCCCGCGCCACCCGGAAGCCGGCCCGCAGCGACTCCCAATCCTTCGGCGAGGCCAGGAAATTCTGGTGGATCAGGGGCGCCGCGGAAGGATCGGCCGACGCCAGTTTCACCGCGCCCCGGCTTTCAGGCTGTGTCGCCACGATGCGCGTTGCGAAGCCGTCCGCAAACGGTGCCTTGAACGGCTTGAAGTATGGCCATGCGGCGAGCGGAGCCGCGGTGAAGAGCAGTTGCACATCCGGCAACGGCCGCGCCGGGCTGCTCTTCAGGAAAGCAACGACACCGCCAGGCACATCGCCGGAAAACCCTCGTCCCGTCAGGTAGGTCTTGACGAAATCGAGCCCGATCCGATCGGCACGCATGTTGCGCAGGAAAGGGCCGCCCGGAGCCCGGCGCCGGTACATGAGGATGACCGAGACGTGATCCTGCAGGTTCTTGCCAACCGCCGGCAGGTTGACCCTCGTCTGGATCCCTTGAGCGGCAAGCTCATCCTGCGCCCCCATGCCCGACAACATCATGAGTTGAGGCGTGTTGATCACGCCGCCGGAAAGCAGCACTTCCTTGCGGGCGAGAACCGTGCGTTCGCTGCCGCGATGGTTGATGGTTATGCCGGTGGCGCGCGCACCCTCCAGCACGATCTTCGTTGCGCTCGCTTCTGCCAGAACGGTCAGGTTGGGCCGCTTCAGCACCGGCCGCAGATAGGCTGTCGCGGTCGAGGCGCGCCGGCCTTTTGAGATCGTCATCTGGAGGCGGCCGAACCCTTCCTGCCGCTCGCCATTGTAATCCTTCGTCTGCTCGTAACCGGCCTGCACGCTGGCTTGCGCAAAGGCGTCGATCAGCGTGTCCTCGTAGCGGCAGAACTGGGTGCTGACCGGACCCTTGCCGCCACGAAACTGGTTCTCGCCGGCTTCCCAGCTTTCCTGCTTGCGGAAATACGGCAGCACCTTGTCATATGACCAGTCGATAAGCCCCGAGGCTGCCCAGCGATCGTAGTCGCCGCGATTGCCCCGCACATAGGCCATGGCGTTGGTCGACGATGATCCGCCGACAACCTTGCCGCGCGCGCACTCGACCCTGCGTCCGCCGACATTGTCTTCCGGCTCGCAGAAATACATCCAGTCGTGACGACGCTCGGTCAGGATCTTGCCCCAGCCAAGCGGTATATGGATCATGGGATCGCAATCCCAGCCGCCGGCTTCCAGCAACAGCACCGAACATTTCGGGTCGGCGCTCAGCCGGTTGGCAAGCACGCAACCGGCCGATCCGGCCCCAACAATGATGTAATCGTAGCTTTCAGCGTGCGGCATGGTTCGTTTCATTGCCTTCGTCTGACACCGTGGCGTCAGGGAACCCATTGAGATCGAGCCTGGAAAACCGGGGCCAGGACCAAGGTCTTCCGGGTATGTTCAAACACCTGCGGACCCTAGGCCAGGCCCGCTTCCCTGAGGCGCTGCGACCAGTGATCCCATCCACGGTCGATCTGGGCGCCGACGAGATTTCCCGCGGCCTTGATTTCGCCCGGCGACAGATACTTGATCGTGCCGATCCGCAGGCCGGCGGTCTGCGCTGCTGCCTCCTGCTCAAGATAGAAAGCCCGGAACACCACCTGCCGAACGGAACTGCCGACATTGACGACGCCGTGCCGCGCCATGAGCACGACGGGATAGGTCCCGAGGCTTTCAGCGATGTCCGCACAGACGCTCCGGCTGCCGCCAAAGAGATCGGTAGCGTCTCCCTGCTTGTCGCGTATCTCGTAGACCGGGACGGCGTCGCCGAGGAAAGCCCCCATATGGGTCACAGGCCGCAGCGGCTGGTCGGTGAAGCAATAGGGCAAGACAGCCGGCGAATGGCTGTGGAGCACGCACTGGACGTCGGGCCGTGCCTTGTAGATCTCGCTGTGGATATAGCGTTCCAGATAGGATGGCCGGTTGTCCGAGGTCTCGCCGTCGAGGTTGAACCGCTGCATGTCGCCGGTCGTTATCAGGCTTGGAGCAAGCTTCTGCGCCAGGAAGAAGCTTTCGGGATCCTCGGGGTCACGGGCACTGATATGCCCGAACGTATCCAGGATACCTTCGTTCAGCAGGATCTTCGTCGCTGTAACAAGCTCCTCGAAGACCTTCTGGCGCGCTGGGCTGTTGTCTGTCATTTCCAAATTCTCCCATTGCGGCGCTGGCGGCCATTCTTGTTGTTGTTAGCGGTCGCCAGGCCCGCGGATCTCACTTGTTTTCGTAGATGCCGACGATCCGGTTCTGCTCGATGATGTTGCCGGCATATTTCTGCAGGAACTCCTCCCGGGTGGGCGTGCCTTCGACCTTGGTGTCGAGTGCATAGACCCAGAAGTAGTAGTGATGTTCTCCATGGCCCGCGGGCGGCTGCGGCCCGTAATATTGCTTGCCGCCGGCACCGTTGGGGCCGACGCGAAACTTCTCCTGCGCGTCCGAAAGGTCGGTGGTCGAGGGATCGATGCCGTAGACCACCCAATGCGTGAAACCGTTGGCCAGCGGCGCGTCCGGATCATGGCAGATGACCGCGAGTTCTTTCGCCCCTGCCGGGACGCCACTGACGGTAAGCTTGGGCAATACGTTGCCCTTGTCCCCGGCATGTTCGTCGCGCAGTTTCCCAAGCGGCTTGAAATCCGCTGACGTAATCTTGAGGTCCTTGATGTTCAGGGGCATTTAAATTCGTCCTTCAGCAATTTCGATCGAACTAGACGCCGGCCTTCAGGTCGGCGACGGATTTGCCGCCGACGCGCTGATGCACGCGCGGGCCCGACGCGACGGCGACGCAGATCAAAAGCTCGTCCGGGCGCGGGGCATCCGGCACGGAAAAGGTGACGGCATCATAGTGGGAACGGATGTAGAGCTCGTCCTTGTGGGCAAGCGGGATATCGATGGTAGTGCCAGCGACGGCGACCTTGCTGACCGATGAGATCCAGGCCTTGCCACCACCCACCTGCTGCCGCAGCGGATCTCCGAATACCGTGGTGATGCAAGCGACGACATGTTCCTGTTCGCCTGATGTACCCGCGATACCGCCCTTGCCATAGCTTTCGACAGGCCTGTTGCCGAGCAGCGCCACGGCGCGCTCGCCGAGCGCATGACCGATCGCTGAACTTGGATTGGTCAGATCGGACAGTTCGGCGACGAATTTTCCGGCGAAGGGATTGCGTATGACAACGCCTGTCGCGACCTTGACGAGGGTTTCGCCAGGTGTGCCGCCGTCATGCCGGCTTTCCTGGACGGAGGAGTACCATCCCCTGACATCGTAGTCTCTTTCGACTTCACTGGAATAGTTCATCTTTATCTCCTGAAGGGCGCGCGCTTGCGCATGCACCGATTAATTCGTTGGCCGGCTTGCTCGACGTTTACTGCGGCCATGAGAAGACACGGCGCAGCGGATCGTAGCGGGCGGCTTCCAGCGCTGCTGGCGTGAACATGTTTCCTTTCGAGAGCGAGCGGTTCGCCGCATAGTCGCCGGACAGGGCCTGGCAGCGATCCGTGATCGGGCGAATGCGCGTCTCCCACGCGACGAGCGCATCTTCGACCGAAGAGCCCTCTTCCAGGTCCTGCGACAGGCTGAAGGCGTTGACCATGGCGCAACCGGCACCCTGGGCAAGAGCCGGGCACATTGCATGCGCGGCATCCCCCACGAGGGCGACCTTGCCTCGTGTCCAGCTGTCCAGCTTGGTCGTTTCGTATTTGTCGTATCTGGCGGTTTTCAGCTTGGCCGCTTCGATCAGGCATGGCTCCAGGAAAGGAAACATCTCGACCCAGACTTCGAGATCGATCGGAACGCTTGATCCGCGAGGATCGGCGGCCGGAGCCATCAAACCCAGATAGAGCTCATTCTCATTGCAGGGCGAGTAGAGAATACGCTGAACACGCGGCCAGAAGTTCCACATGTCGATGGTGTTATCCCACTCGCCATGACCGAGCTCCTTCTTCATGCGCGGAACAATCAGTCGGATGAGGCCATCTTTCGAAACCCATCGATCCTGTTTGAAACCGATCGAATCCCTGACCTTGGAGCCAACGCCATCGGCGCCGACGATCAGGTCGGCTTCGAGGACCTCGCCGTTCTGGAGTGTCAGCCGTCCCTCCGGATCGGCGGCGACGGCTTCGGAATTGACGCTTATATCGACACCCAGGGCTCGAGCCCGATTGACCAGGGCATCGTGCAGGTGGCTGCGCGTCATGATGCGCCAGGGGAGCCCGTTGAACGTCTCCTTGGAAACCGACTTGTTGTGCATCCAGGTCTCGTAGGTCGGAGGCGTGTGCGAGCCGTCGAGAACCTCGTCCAAGGCGCCCAGTCCTTCGAGCACGCGAAGGCCGTTGTGCCAGAGATAGATGCCCGCGCCGAATGCCCGCAGTTCCGAGCTCTTTTCGTGCAGCCTGACATCCCAACCGTTCTGCCTGAGCGCGATGGCAGCTGTCAGGCCGGCAAAGCCGCCGCCGGCGACCTCGGCACGACGCGTTTTGCCCGGAGTTCTGTTTACGTTGGCCATTTTCTGGATCCTGCTGCGTACAAGAAGACGGCGCTTGGCCGTCAGGCGTCTATGAAGTTGGTGATGGCTTTCAACGTGATCTCGGGAGACACCTCGTTGACGTAATGGTCGGCGCCCGGAACGACGACGACAGGCAGATCAGGCCGCAGCCGGCTTGTCTTCGCCAGCGCCGCCGCTGACACCAATTTGCTCGTCTCGCCCCGCACGATGAGGACGGGCTTCGTCACGTCCCGGTAGGCGGGCACCAGGTCCGCTCGCAGGCCCTTGGCAGTCTGCGCCATGGCTGCGGGCGAGGCTAATGGGCGCAATCCGCCGTCGACCGGCTGATAGCCGCTCTCAGCCCTGATCTTGATGGCGTCGGCGGGAATATTCGGATAGCGGCCGGCGAGGTATGCTTCGACGGCCTTTACATCCTCGAAAAGCTGGCTGCCTGCGTTCACGCGCGCTTCCAACGCGTCCAGCGCTTCGATCTCTATATACGGCGTAAAATCGATGGCGATGACCGACCGCACCAGATCGGGGTATCTTGCCGCGGCCGTGACGGAATTTCGAGCACCTAGCGAATGTCCGACGAGGATGGCAGGACCTCGATCGAGCGTGCGTATCAGGCCGACGATGTCGTCCGCATAGTCATTCGCCTCATAGCCGGTTTCCGGCTTGTCGCTGCAGCCATGCCCCCTCTGGTCAACCGCTATGGTCGTAAACCGATCCGAGAGCCGGGCCATCAATGGCTCGAAGACGGCGGAGTTGGAGGTGATGCCGTGGAAGAACAGCATCAACGGGCCGTTGCCCTTCTCGCGCACGTTCAAGGTGATGCGGCCAATGTCGACGCGTCGCGAGAAGAAGGGGTCGGAAGCTATGTCTGCCGCCATGTCCATGATCCTCGCCTCCGCTGCCCGTCTCCAGCAAAAGGATCATATCGGCCGGGGGGCCGTCAAGCGGATTGTCTGACATTCTTGCAATCTTCAGATTTGACAATCAGACTATCCTGCTGTCAAATTTGCATGGTGTGGCGTATGCTGTTTCAGCTTGCGACTCAAAAGCCCATGAGACGTTGCCGATGCCCCCAGATTTGAATTTGCGAATTTCGCCACGGACAGTGCAACGGGAGACCGTCGACAAGTTACGGCTCGCCATCTTCTCCGGATTGTTTCAGCCGGGAAGCCGCCTCATCGAAAGTCAACTGTGCACACAACTCGGCATCAGCCGCCCATCGCTAAGGGAGGCTTTGCGCAGTCTTGAGGCCGAGCGCCTGATCGAGATCGTACCCAACCGCGGGCCGTCGGTACCGGCACTTTCATGGGAGGTGGCCACCGCCATCTACGAAGTTCGCGAGCTGCTGGAAGTCGAGGCGGCGGGACGATGCGCGCTGAGGATTTCGCCGGAACAGTTGCGTGAACTCGAGAAATCGCTTTCCGCATTCGAAGAGGCGGCATCCAGCAATGACAGCTTGGCGCAGGTCATGACCGCCGCGGACTTCTATTCGATCATACTCGCCAATTGCGGGAACCCGATCCTGGAGGAAGTCCATCGCGGCCTGGTGGCCAGGATAAGCTTCTTTCGAGGACGATCGATGTCCTTGGAAGGCAGGGCACAAAGCAGCCTGGCGGAGATGAGGGAGATATTCGAATCCATCGCCGCCGGTGACGAGAAAGCCGCCCGCAAAGCCTCGAAGCACCACGTCTTGAAGGCGAAAGCGGCAGCCAAGATTTCCATGGACAACGGGATTTGAGGTCTCCGAATTGCGATATCGTCATCGTCGGTGGCGGCTCGGCCGGCACGTTGCTTGCCGCGCGACTGAGTGAAGAGCCGGACAGGCGCGTTCTGCTGATCGAGGCCGGCGAAGAGGCGACAGACCCCGACATCTGGAACCCCGCTGCCTGGCCGGCGCTCCAGGGCCGTAGCTACGATTGGGATTATCGCACCGAGCCGCAAGCCGGCACCGCGGGCCGGGTGCATCATTGGGCGCGCGGGCGGCTGATCGGCGGCTCGAGTTGCCTGCACGCAATGGGCTACATGCGCGGTCATCCTTCCGACTTCCAGGCCTGGGTCGACGCGACCGGGGATCGCCGCTGGAGCTGGGATGAACTGCTGCCTGTTTTCCAGGCCATCGAAAACCACCCGCTTGGCGGCGACGGCGTTTACGGCAAAGGGGGGCCGTTGCCGATCCATTTGCCGGCGGACGAAGTCAGTCCGGTTGCTCGTGCCTTCATCGAGGCAGGCGCATCGCTGGGTCTGCCTCGCCTTGAGGGCCACAACAGCGGAGAGATGATCGGCGTCACCCCGAACTCCTTGAACATTCGCGACGGGCGGCGGGTCACTGTGGCGGACGCCTGGCTCACCGGGGCAGTTCGAGACTGCAAAAACCTGACCATCCTTACCGGATCCCGGGTGCGGCGGCTCAACCTCAGCGGCAATCAGATCCGCAGCCTCGAGGTCGTGGGGCGACAGGGTTCGGTCGAAATCTTTGCGGACCAAATTGTCCTTTGTGCCGGAGCATTGGAAAGTCCGGCTTTGCTGATGCGTTCGGGAATTGGTCCGCACGATGTGCTCGCTGCCGCGGGCGTTGGCTGCCTGATCGATATGCCTGAAATCGGTCAAAACCTTCAGGACCACCTGCTTGGCGCCGGCAACCTTTATGCGGCCTGCAAGCCGGTGCCGCCATCGCGCCTCCAACATTCGGAGTCGATGGCCTATATGCGCGCTGACAGCTTCACCGCTGGCGGGCGGCCTGAGATCGTCGTTGGTTGCGGCGTCGCGCCGATCGTGTCCGAATGCTTCCAGGCGCCCGCCGCCGGCACGGCCTACTCGCTGCTGTTCGGCATCACCCATCCGACGAGCCGCGGCAGCATGCGCATAAGCGGGCCTGAGCTCAGCGATCGATTGATCATCGACCCGGCTTACCTGCAAACCGGTCGGGACCGCGACCTGTTTCGCCAAGCGCTCAAGGCCGCACGGACAATCGGGCACAGAGATGAGCTCGCCGGCTGGCGAGAGCGCGAACTTCTGCCAGGCAGCCTGAACAGTGCGGCCGAGATCGACGACTTCATCGCGCGGTCGGTGATCACACACCATCATCCCTGCGGGACTTGCAGGATGGGCAAGGACGAACACGCCGTCGTCGATGCAAATCTACGGTTCAAGGCGCTCGACAATCTTTTCGTCGTGGACGCGTCGATCATGCCCAACCTCACCTCAGGACCGATTCATGCCGCGGTCCTCGCCATCGCCGAGAGTTTCGCTCGACGGCACTAAGCCACCGAGGCCGTCGGCGCTGCTTGCGGCGCGGCGGACCGGTGCGCCGCACTGGCATATTTCTGGGCGATCATGGCGCAGACCATGAGCTGTATCTGGTGGAAGAGCATCAGCGGCAGAACGATCGCGCCGACACCCTGGCCGGCAAAGATGACGTTGGCCATCGGCACGCCGCTTGCCAGGCTCTTTTTCGAGCCGCAGAAGGTGATCGTGATCTGGTCGGCCTTGTTGAAGCCGAGAAGCCGGCTGCCATAGGTCGTGCACAGAAGCACCAAGCCGAGCAGCACCATGTCGGCAACCACGACCACGGCGATGTCGCGCAGCGTGAACATGTGCCACAGCCCTTCGGCGACCGCCGTGCTGAAGGCCAGATAGACGACCATCAGGATCGAGCCGCGATCGACAGGCATCAGCAGTGTCTTGCGAGAGCGTATCCAGTTGCCGATCCGGGGTTCCAGCAATTGTCCGAGTGCAAAGGGCAGGAGCAATTGCAGCAGGATCTGGCTCACCGCATCCCACGAAAATCCGCCATGCCCACCCATGGAGAAGAGCAACCCGACGAGCAAGGGTGTCAGGAACATGCCTAAGATGTTGGAGGCAGAGGCCGAGCAGATGGCCGCGGGAACATTGCCACCGGCCATCGAGGTGAACGCGATTGAGGATTGGACCGTCGACGGCAGGACGCAGAGAAACAGAATGCCGAGGTAGAGCGGCTTGGGCAGGATCGAAGCAGGCAGATAGCCAAGCACCAAACCCAGCAGCGGGAACAGGCCAAAAGTCGTCAGAAGGATCACCAGGTGCAGGCGCCAATGCATCAGGCCGGCAACAACAACATCGCGCGAGAGCCTCGCACCATGCAGGAAGAACAGAAGCGCCACCGCAAGATTGGTCGCGATCGCGAACCATCCCGCAAACGCCCCGGTTGCCGGCGCGACCGACGCAAGCCCGACGGTGCACAACAGCAGGATCAGAAAGGTGTCTGGTAAAAAGCGGCGCATGACATGTTCGCTCAGAGTGGGTCCGACTGCGCCTTTTCGCGCATTGCAAAATGGGATACAAGGAATAACAGTTATCGTAATTTGAGATATTAATGCTCGATCTGGTCCAACTTCGCAGCTTCGTCACTGTCCAGCAGATGGGAAGTTTTACCTTCGCGGCCGAGAGGCTGGGGCTCGGACAATCCACCGTCAGCCAGCACATCAGCAAGCTGGAGGCCGCGATTGGCAGGCAGTTGCTGGCCCGCGATACCCACAAGGTGGTGCTGACGCCCGACGGCGAAGCCCTGCTCGGCCATGCCCGGACCATGTTGTCCATAGAGGGGCAAGTCCAGGCCCTGTTCACCGCGCAGCGGCTGCGGGGCACTTTGAGGCTCGGCGTATCCGAGGACCTGGTCGCCAGCCGTCTGCCGCTGGTGCTGGAGGATTTCGTCCGGTCTCACCCATCCGTTGATCTTGAACTGACCGTCGCGCTGAGCGGTGTACTCTACCAGATGCAGGACAATGGTGAGCTCGATCTCGTTCTGGCAAAGCGCCGCCTTGGCGACAGCCGTGGCCGGCTCGTCTATCGCGAGCCGCTTGTCTGGCTCGCCCGCGATCCGGAACACGTCCTGTCGCTGGCGGCCTTGCCGTTGATCGCCTTTCCGCCGCCGAGCGTCACGCGCAGCATTGCGCTGGAAGTGCTCGAACATCATGGCATGCCGTGGCGTATCGTCTGCACCTGCGGCAGCCTGAGCGGACTGACGGCCGCCGCCCGCGCCGGCATGGGGGTTCTGGTGCAACCGCAAAGCATGTCGCCTGCTGGCCTGAAAGAGATCAGCCGCCTGCCGCAGCTGGAGGATGTGGAATTCGTGCTGATCCCCAGCAAAGGAGCGGACCGCGCACTCGTCTCGGCGCTTTCCAACGACATTCTGATCAAGGCGAGAGGTCTGCGCTGACCCAAAGGGGATGTCGGCTGATGGTACCGTTGGCTGGGATCGAACCAGCGACCTCCGGATCCACAATCCGGCGCTCTAACCATCTGAGCTACAACGGCACATTTGCCTGAACGGATCGAGGTGGAAAGTCGCCGTGATCCGCTCTGTCGTTCGGCGATGCGTCCATACGGGCTTATGAATTTTAATTCAAGGCTTTTGCGAGGCAAAGGCCACTTCCCCACATCTCGCCGCAGCGGCGCTGGTTTCGCCGGACAAAGAAAAAGGCCGGCGGGAGGAGGTGCCGGCCTTTTCCTGTTACGAGCCAGCGGGAGGAGGTGCTGGCTGGTCACCCCGGGGAGCAGAGGGAGGAGGTTCCGCTCGCCGGGTATTCCTTGATGGCTACCATCATACGCCTGATCGTTTTTAAGAAAATGCGACCTTTTGTTGCATCTTCAGATCATGCGCAAATGTTAGGCAGCCTTGATGTCCTTCACTGCCTTCTCGAAGGCGGTCTTGATTGGCTTGGAGACGTCTTCGGCCGCCTTGGAGGCAACAGCCTGGAAGTCCTTGGCCTGCTCGACGGTCGACTCGATCCGCTTGCGCAGGAAGGAGGTCTGCAGCTCGACAACTTCCGACAGCGACTTGGCGCCGATCAAGGCTTCGAGATGCGAGAAGCCGGCTTCGGCATTGGCGCGCAGCGCAGCGATGGTCTTGAGCGACAGGTCGCTGGAAACAGTCTTGGCGGTTTCGTAGGTCGTCTCCAGAGCCTTCTGGGTCTCCTCGGCGCCGGTCTTCAGCTTGGCGTAGGCCTCTTTCGACTGCTCAACGCCCTTTTCGGCGAAAGCGCGCATCTGGTCGGTGGCCTTGGAAGCGTCGAAGCTCGGGAATTCAACGTTTTCAATGGTCTCGGCGGTCTTGGTCCTGGACATTTTCCATCCTTTTCAGCGGCAGCGGCTTTGACAGAAAGCCGTCTCGTTCAGTTATGATGGCAATATAAAGGCAATTTTTGTGCATTGCAATATCTTTGTTGCACTGCACCATAAATTTCTTTCTGGCCGTTAACCAAAAGGCCAGAAACCAACCTTTGCACGTTCTGGCTTGTGGACCTTCGCGCCTCCGGCTTTTATTAACAAAGCGTTAACTGCAAATTTCGCTGCTCCGTGAGGGTTCGCCAAGCGCATGCCGTCCGAATATTCCTTCCTCGACGTCGCCGTGCTCGACGCGGTCCGCCAGCGCTTTGCCGCCGGCGACGCGATCGCGATCCTGTCGGTGGACCTGGAGCAGGTGATCTGGGCCAATGGGCCGGGCGCCGCTGTGTTCGGCTACCCCGACATCGAAGCGATCATCGGCGCCTCCGCACAGCTGCCGCTGATCGCTCGCCGCCAGATCATGGCGACCAGCGGTTTTCCCGAAATCGGCAATGATCGTGGCATTACCGTCAGGTTGGCGACCGGCATGACCAGCCGGACCATCGGCTTCCAGGCAAGTGCCGTGACCCTGCCCGACGGCGAGAAGGCGATCATGCTGGCGGTGCCTGCAGCCCAGACAGGCTCGCGCAGCGCTGCCGAAATCGCCAGCCGGGCGATCAGCGGCTTCACCGAAGACGGCCATTTCATCGCCTTCATCGATGCCGGGGGCAATGTCGAGGCCGCCTCGGAGGGATTTTCTGCGCTCGGCATCCAGCCCGCAACACTGGCCGCCCTGGTGGCCGATGTCGCTGCCGAGGACGAGCGCATCGTCAAGCGCTTGGTTCCGGGCGGCAACACCTCCTATCCGGCCGGCCTCGCGCGGCTGACCCCGGAGCGACATCTGCTGGTGGTGATCGACGAGGATCAGCTCGAGGACAACGGTTCTGCTGCAGAGACCTCGGTGGACGAGCCCCCCACAGCAACGGAAAGCTCCATCAACGAGATTGGCGGCGCTGCAACGGCAGCAGAAAGCGCAGCCGCAGCATCCGAGCCTCACCAAGACAACCAGCCGACGGCGGATGTTTCGCACACAGAAGCGATAGAGCCGACCCCCGCCACTGCCGAGCCAGCCACTGCCGAGCCAGCCATTGCTGAGATTGAGCAGCCTGCCCCTTCCAAGCCTGTGGCTGAAGATAAGCCGGAACAGGCAACGCAAGAGATTGCGGAGCCGACCGGGCCGCCATCGGTTGCTGCCGACAACGATCAGCCGGCGACGGGAGGCACGCCGGCACAACACGATCATTGGTACTTCAATGCCGGCGAGGATGACGCGCGACCGGCGCCTGCCACACCGGAACCGGAAAACGTGGCCGAGGCGATTGGCGCCGAGGCTTCGGTGGACAGCGCGAAGCCGGACGACGCCACCTCCCCGGCTGCAACGATTGCAACCCCAGCCCGGACGATTGACCGCTCGGCGGCACCGCTGCGCTTCGTCTGGCGCACCGACGGCGAGGGCAAGTTCAGCGCGCTGTCGCCGGAATTCGCCGATATCGTCGGCAAGCCGGCCGCCGATGTGATGGGCCGGCGCTTCAGGGACGTCGCTGCGGCCTTCGGCCTTGATGCGTCCGGCGAGATCGCCGGCCTGCTGGAGCGGCGCGACACCTGGTCCGGCCGCTCCGTGCTGTGGCCTGTCGTCGGCACCGACCTGAAGATCCCCGTCGACCTCGCGGCCTTGCCTGTCTATGGCCGCAGCCGTGCCTTCGAAGGTTTTCGCGGCTTCGGCGTTGCCCGCCCCAGTGACGCCGTCGTCGATCCGGAAGCGATCGGCATGGCTCTGGTGCCCAACGGCGAGGCGCCAGTGGCGGCGTCCGTACTGGAAGCCGTCGAAGCTCCCGCTGAAGCGCCGAAGGCCGAGGAACCAAACGCGGCGGACCCGTTCAGGGGCGAGGTGCCGGCGCTGACCATCGTGCCGAAACAAGAGCGGCGCTTTGCCGACAAGGTCATCCGCCTGGCCGAACATCGGCAGCCGGCCAATGACAAGGGACTGTCAACGCTGGAACGCAGCGCCTTTCGTGAGATCGGCGAGCGGCTGAAGAAGGACAGTGCGCCGGCCGAGCCGGCGGAAACCGACAAGCCCGGCACCGAAAGCCCGACGCAACCGGCGATCGAGACACCGGCCGCGCCAGCGGCGGAAACAGCAGCGGAGGCTCCGGCCGCCAAGACCGAAACGCCAATCGAATCCGCTGGCGAGGCTGCCTCGACGCCTGACGCTGCCCCGCACCATGGGCCGACAGAGGTCGGCGAAATCCCGGTGGCGGCGCCAGAGAACGACGCGGTGCTGGCCGAACCGTCCGGGACCGAAGTCGATAGAGAGCACGAGGCGGATCTCGTAAGGCTTGATGGCGCCCATCCGGACGGCGTGGTTCACAAGGAGCATGCCGACGCGCCGTCCGGTGCGACAGGCTCGCTGCTCAGCTACGCCGACCACAACGATGAGCCGAGCCCCATCGCGGACAATGACGAGCCTACGGCCTCTGAGCCGATCGCCACGGAACCGGAAAGTGCCGAGCCCGCCGCGATTGAGGAGGAACCGGCCGTTGCGGGCGCCGGGCATGTCGCAGCCGACGACGACAGCATGACGTCGGCCGATTTTCGCGATGCCGAGGACAATGAGGATTGGACCGACGGCGCTGAAGATGCCGCGGTTGATGATCAGGCCGTAGAGCATGCCGGGCCATCGACAATCTCCGAAGGCCAAGCCATTACGCCAGCCACCGCGACTGTCCGTGCACAAGTTGCAGCCGAGATCCAGCGTCCCCGCCTGCAGGTACCGCCGCTCAAGACCGAGGGGTTCGTACCCTCCGCCTTTTCCATTGGCGATGAAAGCAAGGCCCCCGATACCTCGCTGCTCGGCAAGCTGCCGGTGCCGCTGCTCATCCATTCGGGCGACCAGCTGCACTATGCGAACGAGGAGTTCCTCGACCTGACCGGCTACGACACGCTTGAGGATCTCGAGGATTCCGGCGGCCTGGGCGCTCTGTTTGCCGATCCCTACGCCGATGAAGGCACTTCCGACGGCAGCGATCGGGCGCTGCGGCTGAAGACGCGCGATGGTCAGGAATTCCCGATCGACGCCATCCTGCGCTCGGTCCCCTGGCGCGACGGCAAGGCGCTGATGCTGGTCGTGCGTCGTTCCGGCGAGGACGAAGCACCCGCTGCCCTGCATCTGGTCGGCGAGGAGCCGACACAGCCCGACATTTCCGAGCTCAAGGCACGCATCGCCGAGATGCGCACCATCATCGACACCGCCACCGACGGCGTCGTGCTGATCGGCTGCGACGGCACCATCCGCTCGATCAGCCGCCCGGCCGAAGCGCTGTTCGGCTTCGACAGCGACGAGGTGACCGGCAAGCCATTCGCCTCGCTGTTTGCCATCGAAAGCCAACGCGCGGCGCGCGACTATCTCACCGGCCTGTCCGAGCCCGGCGTGGCGAGCGTCATGAATGACGGCCGCGAGGTGATCGGACGCGAAGCGCAGGGGCGCTTTATCCCGCTGTTCATGACCATCGGCCGGCTGCCCAATGACAGCGGCTTCTGTGCCGTCGTGCGCGACATCACACAGTGGAAGCGAGCCGAGGAAGATCTCACCCAGGCGCGCGCGGTGGCTGAACGGGCTTCCTCGCAGAAAACCGATTTCCTCGCCCGCATCAGCCACGAGATCCGCACACCGCTCAACGCCATTATCGGCTTTTCCGAATTGATGGTCGACGAGAAGTTCGGGCCGGTCGCCAATGACCGCTACCGCGACTATCTGCGCGACATCAACCGCTCGGGCAACCATGTGCTCGATCTGGTCAACGACCTCTTGGACATCTCGAAGATCGAGGCCGGCCAGCAGGAGATGGCCTATGAGGCGGTGTCGCTCAACGACACGCTGGCCGAGACCGTGGCGATGATGCAGCCGCAAGCCAACCGCGAACGCGTCATCATCCGTTCCAGCTTCGCCTCGCGGCTGCCGGAGGTAGTGGCCGACCTGCGCTCCGTGCGCCAGATCGCGCTCAACATCCTATCGAACGCCATCCGCTACACCCAGGCCGGCGGCCAGGTGATCGTCTCGACCGCCTATGAGACTTCAGGTGATGTCGTCATGCGGGTGCGCGACACCGGCATCGGCATGAGCCAGGCCGAGATCGAACAGGCGCTGAAGCCGTTCAAGCAGATCAACGCCTTGAAGCGCGGACGCGGCGACGGCACCGGCCTTGGCCTGCCGCTGACCAAAGCGATGGTGGAAGCAAACCGCGCCCGCTTCACCATCAATTCGACGCCTGGTGAAGGCACGCTGGTGGAGGTCGCGTTTCCGTCGACCCGCGTGCTCGCGGAATAGCAAGCGCAAAAGAAAAGGCGTCCAGAGGACGCCTTAAGAGATGGGATTGCTGTCACAACGGGGGCTTGAGCGAATTCAGATCCTCCGGGGGCTGAGGAACGGGATTTCTCCCTCAAGTTACATGCGACTATCGACGCCGGGCCTTAACAACTCCTTACCAGTTCGTCGAAAAATTTACGAATGTGTACCACTCATGAAATCTAGGTAAATTCTACCGACATATTTCGTTAACCATGGCGTCCGCCCCTTAGTCGGCAAGGTGCGGCAGGTTCCTGAACAGCTCCAGCGCCTCCGGATTGGCCAGCGCCTCCTTGTTCTTGATGGCACGGCCATGCACGACGTCGCGCACCGCAAGCTCGGTGATCTTGCCTGACTTGGTGCGCGGAATATCTGTGACGGCGACGATCTTTGCCGGCACGTGACGCGGGCTGGCGCCGGTGCGGATTTTGGTGCGGATGCGCTTTTCCAGATCCTCGTCGAGTTGCACGCCGGCGGCCAGCCGCACGAACAGCACGACGCGCACGTCATTGTCGAAATCCTGGCCGATGCACAGCGCCTCCAGGATTTCCGGCATCTGTTCGACCTGGTTGTAGATCTCCGCCGTGCCGATGCGCACGCCGCCCGGATTGAGCGTGGCATCGGAGCGACCGTGGATGATCATGCCGCCATGATCCGTCCATTCGGCGAAGTCGCCATGGCACCAGACATTGTCGAAACGCTCGAAATAGGCCGCCTGATACTTCTTGCCCTCGGGGTCGTTCCAGAAGCCGATCGGCATCGACGGAAACGCCTTGGTGCAGACCAGTTCGCCCTTCTCCTGCCTGATGGGCTTGCCGTCATCGTCCCAGACATCGACGGCAAGGCCGAGGCCGGGCCCCTGGATCTCGCCGGTCCACACCGGCTGCGTCGGCACGCCGAGCACGAAGCAGGAGACGATGTCGGTGCCGCCGGAAACCGAGGCGAGATGCACATCCTTCTTGATGCCGTCATAGACGAAGCGGAAATCCTCGGGCGACAGTGGCGACCCGGTGGAGGAGATGCTGCGCACCGTGGACAGATCATGCGAGCGGATCGGCTTGAGGCCGGCCTTGCGCACGGAATCGATGAATTTGGCCGAGGTGCCGAAGAAGGTCATCTTCTCGGCATCGGCAAAATCGAACAGCACATTGCCGTCGGGAAAGAAGGGCGAGCCATCGTAAAGCAGTAGCGTCGCGCCGGAGGCGAGGCCCGACACCAGCCAGTTCCACATCATCCAGCCGCAGGTGGTGAAATAGAAGAAGCGGTCGCCGTCGATCAGCCCGGCATGCAGCCGGTGTTCCTTGACATGCTGGATCAGCGTGCCGCCGGCCGAATGGACGATGCACTTGGGAATGCCGGTCGTTCCCGATGAGAACAGGATGTAGAGCGGATGCGAAAACGGCAGCCGCTCGAAGGTTACAGGCTTGACGGCGAAGGGCGCCAGCGCCTCTTCCATCGCCACCGCCTTGTCGATGGTTGCGGCCACGTCAGCCGAGGTGCCTAGATAGTCGACGAGCAGGACCTTGCCGACACTGCCGAGCTTGGCCGCGACCGCCGCAACCTTGTCGGCGACCTCGATTGCCTTGCCATTGTACCAGTAGCCGTCAGGCGCGATGAAGACGACAGGTTCGATCTGGCCGAAGCGGTCGAGCACGCCCTGTTCGCCAAAGTCAGGAGAGCAGGACGACCAGACAGCGCCGATCGAGGCGGCGGCCAGCATGGCGGCAACGGTTTCCGGCATGTTGGGTATCATCGCCGCAATGCGGTCGCCCTTCTTCACCTTGAGCGACAGCAGAAGCTGCTGCAGGCGCGAGACCAGGCCATGCAGCTCATTCCACGACAGCCGCCGCTCGACCTTGTCCTCGCCGCGAAAGACGATGGCCTCGCCCGCGCCTGTCTTCTTCAGCAGGTTCTCTGCGAAATTCAGCGACGCGTCGGGGAAGAACGAGGCGCCGGGCATCCTGTCGCCGTCGACGAGCACGCGCTCGCCCTTGTCGCCGACGATGCCGGAAAAGTCCCAGACCAGGTTCCAGAACCCCTCGCGGTCCTCGACCGACCAGCGGTGAAGGTCGGCATAAGAGGAGAAGGGCGCGCCGGTTTTGGCTGATGCCGCTTGCATGAAAGCGGTCAATGGCGAAGCGTCAATCTGGTCTTGCGTCGGGGTCCAGAGCGGTACTTCGGCAGCCATGATCGATCCTCCCACGGTCGTCATCGCTTATGCATATCGCAGCGCAGCAGAGCAAGATTTTGTTGGGCGCAAGCGGCCAGGTGTGCGCAAATGCCATCGCCGGGCCATAAAGACTTGAAATGCCTCAGTCCTAAGTCGTAGTGACGACTGGGGTCGTGGTGACGACCGGGTTTACACATGTCGGGCGATTAATCGGAACGGAAGCATATAGGCGAGATGCCATCATCCTTGATCCGCCGCGGAGTATGGGCGATCGGCGCTGCCGTGATCGTCATCGCTCTGGTGGTCGCCACGCTGCCGCTGATCGCCTCGACGCGCATCGTGCGCGACCGCATTGCCTGGGAGATGAGCGCCTGGAGCGGCTTCCGGGTCGCCATTGACGGCTCGCCGCGCATCGAGGTCTGGCCGAAATTCCGTGCAATCCTGACCGATGTGACGCTGTCCAAGTGGACGGACACCGACGCGCCGCCGGTCGTCGAAGCCGAACGGGTCGAGATCGACCTCTCGGCCATGGCGGCCTTGCAGGGCGATGTGGCGTTTTCCACGGCGCGGCTGGTGCGGCCGACGATCCGGGTCCAGCACACGGCAGATGGCCTGTTCCTGCCCACCGTGCCGACGGGCGGGCGCATTGCGCGTTCCATCGACACGGCGCGCGGCGTGGTCAGTGCCGATCCCGCCAAGCCCGACCTCGACAAGCTGCCGACCGACGCCTTCGGCACGGTTGAGTTCAGGGACGGCCGCATGGTGGCTTCCGTCAACGGCAAGGACGTGGAAATCCTAAGCAGCCTCAGCGGCCAGGCGAGCTGGGCGGCGATGAACAGCAATGCGACGCTATCGGCAACCGGAATCTGGCGGGGCGAAAGTGTGACCGTCGACGCGGCCTCGCCGAAGCCGCTGGTGCTGTTCGCCGGTGGCGTGGCACCGCTCACTCTGTCCTTCAAGGCCGCGCCCGCCACCTTCTCTTTCGACGGCACGGCCAGCATGTCCGAGAACGCCTATTACGACGGCCAGGTGAAGTTCGCGGCACCTTCGCTGCGCCGCGTGCTGGAATGGTCGCAGGTTGGCATCGCGCCGAGCGCGGCGATCGGCTCCGTCAGCATTTCGAGCAAGGTCACGGCCTCGGCCGGACGCATCAAGTTCGAAAACACCGCGCTGGCGCTGGACAACAATCCAGGCATGGGCGCGCTGGACCTGTCGCTTGGCGACGCCCAGCCGGTGATTTCGGGCACGCTCGCTTTCGACACGCTCGATCTCAGGTCATTCCTGTCCGCCTTCACGCCGCTGGGGCCGGCAAGCGGGGCTGGGTCAGGGGACGTCGAGGCTAGTTTCGCCGACCGGGTCAATCTCGATCTCAGGTTGTCGGCGGCGCATGCCACGGCCGGCGCTATCCAGCTTGCCGATGTCGCCGCCACCGCCCAGGTCAAGGATGGTCTTTCTGTCTTCGATATCTCCGACGCCTCGGCCTTTGGCGGCACTATCCAGACCAGCCTTCGCTTCGACCGCAAGCCCGAGGGCACCCAGGTCGAGATCAGGCTGCTTGCGTCGGATGTCGATGGCGGCGCGTTCGGCACGGCAGCCGGCATGACCCGGCTGGTGCCGGTCGGCACCGGCACCGTTTCGGTCATCCTCAAGGGGCCGGGCAGGACCTGGGATTCGATCTTTGAAAACGCTGATGGTTCGGTCTCGGCGACCTTCGGCCCCGGCGCGCTCAGCAAATTCAACCTGCCGGCCTTTCTCAAACATTCCGAACAGGGTGGCTTCTTCGCGCTTGACGATGTCTCGGACGGCACGCTGCCGATCGACGGCGCCGAAGTGAAGGCAACCATTTCGCGAGGCGTAGCGAGGCTGGACAAGGCCGAGGCCAATTCGGCGAAATACAAGATTTGGCTTTCCGGCATCGCCTCCTATGCAGGGCGCGGGCTGGCGCTGTCCGGCGGCGTCATCCAGCCGGACCAGGCGGCGACACAGAAGACCGGCCAGCAGGGACCCAACCAGTCGTCCTTCTTCGTCGGCGGAACGTGGAGCACGCCGTTCATTTCCCCGATAAGCCGCGGCGTTTCGGGCGAATAACTCCGACGCCTGCTTTCGTCCAGTTAAGCATGATCTAGCATTACTTTGGCATTTTTTTGGTTCTGGGAGCGTTTGAGGATTCCCAAGAGCGGTTTTGCGTGATTCATGAGAGGTCGGCTGTTGGAGGGGCCGGCCATGAACAGGGATTGGCAAGTCGATCTGGAGCAGTGGCTTGAGCCGTTCGTCTCGGCGTTGAGGCACAAGACGCGTGCTCGGATGTGTCCGGCCTATATTGCTGGGCTGATTGGCCTTGGGGATCGCAAGAGCATCCAACCGATGGCGGCGCGCGACGCAGGCGTCAACTATGACCAGCTGCACCACTTCATCGCGAGCGGCGTGTGGGATGCTGGGCCGCTGGAGAAGGTGCTACTTGCGGAGGCCGACAGACAAGTTGGCGGGAACGATGCATGGCTGATCGTGGACGACACAGCGCTCCCCAAGAAGGGGCGCCACTCGGTCGGCGTCGCGCCGCAATATGCCTCGGCGCTTGGTAAGAACGCCAACTGCCAGACGCTGGTGTCGCTGACGCTGGCCTCTAGCGAAGTGCCGGTCATGGTGGGACTGCGGCTGTTTCTGCCCGAGAGCTGGACTTCCGATCCCGCCCGGCTCGACCGTGCCGGTGTGCCCGAGGACCATCGTGCCTACAGGACCAAGCCCGAAATCGCGCTGGCCGAGATCGACCGGGCTCGCGCAGCCGGCCTACGCTTTGGCTGCGTGCTCGCCGATGCCGGATATGGCTTGAGCGCCCCCCCCCCTTCCGGCAGGCGCTCACCGAGCGCGGCCTTACCTGGGCCGTCGGCATCCCGTTCAAGCAGAAGGTCTATCCCGCCGACGTGGCAATGATCTTTCCCGTTGCCGGACGCGGCCGTCCGCGCCAGCGGCATATCCCCGATGTGAAGTCGATGACCGCGAAGGCGATGCTGGAGACAGCCCCATGGCGCGCGGTCAGTTGGCGGCGTGGCACCAAAGGCCGCCTCTCGGCGCGCTTCGCCGCTGTCCGTGTCCGGGTTGCAGATGGCCCACCCCAGCGCATCCGCGACATGGGCGCTCAGCATCTGCCCGGCGAGGAGGTCTGGGTGATCGGCGAGCACCGCTCGACCGGCGAGCGCAAATACTACCTCTCCAACTTGCCCGCCGACACCCCGCTCAAGCAGATCGCAGGCGCCATCAAGGCGCGCTGGGTCTGCGAACAGGCGCATCAGCAGCTCAAGGAGGAACTTGGCCTCGACCACTTCGAAGGGCGCTCATGGACCGGCCTGCACCGGCACGCGCTGATGACGATGATCGCCTACGCCTTCCTGCAATCTCGCCGCCTCAAACAAGCGGGAGGGGGGAAAAAAAAGAATCGTTGGCCCGCCGCCCCAACCGAGCCTACCCCCCCCGTCAGGCAAGCCATCCTCACCGCGCTAGCGCAGCCGCCCCCAATCCGTTGTCCCCACTGCCGCAGAGCCCTCTCCGCTAACAATCTGCCAAAGTAGTGCTAGAGCGTTTCACCGTTTCATGGAAACGGCGAAACGCTCTAACTCTTTGTTTTGACGCAATTCCAGACGGAAAACCGCTCACACTTTTCCTGGAATTGCTTTAGCCCGAAGACCGGCTTTCACTTTTCGGGATCATACTCAGCCGCGCTGCGCCGCCTGTTCGTCGAGCTGGCGCTGCACCTCGCGCCGCTTGTTGGCGATCGAAGCGATGATGACGCCGACCGCGACGACGGCGATCAGGATGGTGCAGGCGGCGTTGATCTCCGGCGTCACGCCGAGGCGGACCTGGCTGTAGATTTTCATCGGCAGCGTGGTGGCGCCCGGGCCGGAGGTGAAGCTGGCGATGACCAGATCGTCGAGCGACAGCGTGAAGGCCAGCATCCAGCCGGACACGATCGCCGGCAGGATGACCGGCAGCGTGATCTGGAAGAAGGTTTTGGCCGGCGTTGCGCCGAGATCCATCGCTGCCTCTTCCAGCGATCGGTCGAAAGACACCAGGCGCGATTGCACGACGACCGCCACGAAACACATTGTCAGCGTGATGTGGGCGAGCGTCACCGTGAAGAAGCCGCGGTCGAGACCGACGGCAACGAAGAGGAGCAGCAGCGACAGGCCGGTGATGACTTCCGGCATGACGAGCGGCGCGAAAACCATGCCAGAAAACAGCACCCTGCCCCGGAACCGCGTGTAGCGCGTCAGGGTGAGTGCCGCCAGCGTGCCGAGCACGGTCGCTACCGTCGCCGAAATGACGCCGACGCGCGCCGTGACCCAGGTGGCGTCCATCAGGCCCTGATTGTGGAACAGCGACACATACCATTTCGTCGAGAAGCCGCCCCAAACGGTGACAAGCTTGGATTCATTGAACGAGAAGACGATGAGCAGCACGATCGGCAAATACAGGAAGGCAAAGCCAAGCACGATCGAGGTGACGTTGAAGCGGCTCCAGGTGGCGTTCATTTGCCCTGCTCCTGCGCCTTAGCCTGCGCCTGCTGAAAGAGCATGATCGGAACGGTCAGCAACAACAGCAGGATGACGGCGACGGCCGACGACACCGGCCAGTCACGGTTGGCGAAGAACTCGTTCCACAATGTCTTGCCGATCATCAGCGTTGACGAGCCGCCGAGCAGATCGGGGATGACGAACTCACCGACGGCCGGGATGAACACCAGCAGGCAGCCGGCAATGACGCCGGGCAGCGACAGCGGGAAGGTGATCTTCCAGAAGGCTGAGGTCGGCGGGCAGCCGAGATCCTTGGCCGCCTCGATCAGTGAGCAGTCCATCTTTTCCAGCGACGAATAGAGCGGCAAGACCATGAACGGCAAATAGGAATAGACGATGCCGATGAAGATCGCCGTATAGGTGTTGAGGATGACCAGCGGCTGGTTGATGATGTGCAGCGACAGTAGCAGCTGGTTGAGCAGCCCCTCGGGCTTGAGAATGCCGATCCAGGCATAGACGCGGATCAGGAACGAGGTCCAGAACGGCAGGATGACCAGCATCAGCAATGTCGGACGGACCGTCGCCGGCGCGCGTGACATGCCATAGGCGATCGGGTAGCCGACGATCAGCGTCAGGACGGTCGAGATGGCGGCAATGATGACGCTTGTCACATAGGCCTTGAAATAGAGCGAGTCCTGCGTCAGCCAGACATAATTGTCGAAGTTGAGGTTGCGGAAGCCGGCGAAGAAGCCGGAAATGCCGTCCCTGAAATCGAGCACGGGCGTGTAGGGCGGCATGGCGATCGCCGTCTGCGACAGCGAAATCTTGAAGACGATGACGAAGGGAATGAGGAAGAAGAACAGCAGCCAGAGGTAAGGGACGATGATGACCAGCCGGTTGACGAAGCCGGCACCCAGGCGCGTCAGGAACGGCTTGGCGGCAGTCGATGGGGCCGCGGCATCGGTGACGGCGATGTTGGACATATCAGCCCCCTACCGCGCCAGCACGACGCCGGCGTCCGGCCGGAAGGAGACCCAGGCGCGGTCGTTCCAGGTCAGCGGATCCTCGGTCACGCGCGCCGCGTTCAAGGCGCTTGCCCTGATGATCTGCCCGTCATCCAGCCTGATGTGGTAGACGGTCATGTCGCCGAGATAGGCGACGTCGTAGACCTCGCCTTCCAGCGCATTGACGGCATCGGCCGGCTTCTTCGACGAGATCTTGATCTTCTCCGGCCTGATGGCGAAGACGATATCGGAACCGGCTGCGGCAGCGGCGCTGTTTTCGACAACGATCTGGGCACCTGTTGCGCCCGTGATGCGGGTGGTGTTGGCCGACCGCTCGGAGACCTTGCCCTCGAACATGTTCACATTGCCGACGAAATGGGCGACGAAGCGCGAGGCCGGGGCTTCATAGACCTCGGCCGGCGTCGCCACTTGCATCACCTCGCCCTTGTCGATGATGGCGATGCGATCGGCCATCGTCATCGCCTCTTCCTGGTCGTGGGTGACGACGACGAAGGTGAGGCCGAGGTTCTGCTGCAAATCCATCAGCTCGAACTGGGTTTCCTCGCGTAGCTTCTTGTCGAGAGCGCCGAGCGGCTCGTCGAGCAGCAACACTTTCGGCCGCTTGGCGACCGAGCGGGCCAGCGCGACGCGCTGGCGCTGGCCGCCCGACAGCTGGTGCGGCTTGCGCTTGGCGAACTGCTCAAGCTTGACAAGCTTCAGCATCTCGGCGACGCGCTTTTCAATATCGGGCGCCGGCATGCCTTCCTGCTTGAGGCCGAAGGCAATGTTCTTCTCCACCGTCATATGCGGGAACAGCGCATAGGACTGGAACATCATATTGACGGGCCGGCGATAGGGCGGGATGCCGCGCAGATCCTGGCCATCGAGCAGGATACGGCCTGATGTCGGTTCCTCGAAGCCGGCAAGCATCCGCAGAAGCGTCGACTTTCCGCAACCCGAGGCGCCGAGCAGGGCGAAGAATTCGCGCTCGAAGATGGTCAGCGACAAATTGTTGACGGCGGTGAAGTCACCGAACTTCTTGGTGACGTTGTCGAACTGGATATATGGCTTGGCGTTCGGGTCGTTCCATGGCGCGAAATCCCTGCGGATGCTGCCAAGCGATTTCATATCCCCACTCCGTGCTTTGTAGTTCCCCGGCGCTGTTCATCGTTTCTCGGAAACGCAGAACCGCTCCATCTCCTGGTTTTGACGCAATTCCGGACGGAAAACCGTTCCCCCACTTTTCCTGGAATTGCTGCAGAGAAATCGACCCCGGCAGCTGGCTGCCGGGGTCCGTGTCGAATTGTCTACTGGCCGGTGACGATCTTGGTCCAGGTGCGCGTGATGACGCGCTGGGTCTTGGGATCGTAGGGGGAGACCGTGTAGAGCTTCTGCAAGGTCGCGTCGTCCGGATAGACGGCCGGGTCGCTCAGCAGGGCCTTGTCGACGAACTGCTGGGAGGCTTTGTTGCCATTGGCGTAGAGCACGGCGTTCGACGATTTGGCGATCACTTCCGGCGTCATCATGTAGTTGAGGAATTCATGCGCCTCGGCGACATGCGGCGCATCGGCCGGTATCGCCATCTGGTCGAACCACATCTGGGCGCCTTCCTTCGGCACGGAATAGCCGATTTCGACACCTTGCTTGGCCTCGACCGCACGATTGCGGGCCTGGAAGACGTCACCGGACCAGCCGACCGCCAGGCAGATGTCGCCATTGGCGAGGGCATTGATATACTCGGACGAGTGGAACTTCCTGATAAAGGGGCGGACCTTCATCAGGGTTTCCTCGGCCTTGGCGATGTCGTCGGGCGAGGTGCTGTTCGGGTCGAGGCCGACATATTTCAGCGCCGCTGGAATGATGTCAGCCGGCGAATCCAGCACGTACACGCCGCAGTCCTTCAGCTTGGCGAGACTTTCGGGATTGAAGAACACGTCCCAGCTGTCGATCTTGTCGGTGCCAAGCGCTGCCTGCACTTTCTTGATGTTGTAGCCGATGCCGACCGTGCCCCACATGTAGTTGATCGAAAACTCGTTGCCGGGGTCGTATTTGGCGGTTCTTTCCGAAACCGTGTCCCACATGTTGGAGAGGTTGGGCAGTTTCGACTTGTCGAGCTTCTGGAACACGCCGGCCTGGATCTGGCGGGCAAGGAAATTGCCGCTCGGCACGACGACATCATAGCCGCTGCCGCCGGCGAGCAGTTTGGTTTCGAGGATCTCGTTGGAATCGAACGTGTCGTAGACGACCTTGATGCCGGTCTTCTTGGTGAAGTCGTCGATGATCGTCGGGTCGATATAATCGGACCAGTTGAAGACATTGACGACGCGGTCCTCGGCGTGCCCGGCAGGCGTGAACAATGTCAGAAATACCGAGGTTGCCGAAAGCCAGAGCGCTTTGCGGATCATGCTATTCTCCTTTGGTGAGTGTTCCATCGCCGGCTCGTCGCGACATGCGCGCGGCCGGGCATTTGTTTCAGACTATTGAGCTTTCCAGGGGACAACAAGCGCCAATTGGCGCGCCGATCGCGGCCGCGCAATTGCCCCGGACTGGGCAATTGTCCAGGACTGGAAGGAATCACGATGCCGTCAGAAGCTTTCGCCGCCGCGCGGACCGAAATACAGAAATATGGACCGGTCTCGATCGGACCGGCGGGGAGACTTGGCAAGATACGCCTGTCTTGTTGTTGCCGTGCTCACAGCCTGCCCGGGCGGCGGCGACGTTGTCAATGGCAAAGCTTCAGCGGCTTGCATCAATTCGGCGACGGCACCCCGGTGACCCCTGCCCGCTGCGGCCGTGCCTGGCGCTTGAACTCGAGCCCGATATGGACGAGCAGCGCCGTGACCACCACCGCGCCGCCGACGATGGTGCGCCCGGACGGCACCTCGGAATGGACGAGCCAGACCCATATCGGCCCAAGGATTGGTTCGAATGTGCCGAGCAGTGCCGCGATGGCGGCCGGGATCAGCCGCGCGCCGGTGGCGAAGAAGGCAAGGCCAATGCCGAGATTGACCACGCCGAAAGCGAACAGAAAGCCCATGTCGCCGGCCGAGACCGTGAAGGTCGACGCCTGCGAGGCGGCAAAGGCCGCGGCCAGGATCGTGCCGAGGCAGGTCGCCGGCGTCATGCGCACGCTGGCGAACCGCCTTGTGATGACGGTGGCGATCGAGAACATGAACGCGATCAGCAGCGCCAGCCCGTCGCCTATGGGCGAGACGGCGCCATCGAGCGATTCCGACACCATGATGGCGACCCCGGCGATGACGGCGGCGATCGCCACCCAGGTCACGACACCAACCCGTTCGCGAAACAGCGCCCATGCTAACAGCGCCGCCAGCAGCGGCACGCCAGCCTGCATCAAGAGGATGTTGGCGACGGTGGTGTAGGCGAGCGCCACGACGAAGGCGGTCGATGCGATGGCGAAGCAGAACCCGACGGCAAGGCCAGGCAGGCCCATGTCGCGAAAGGATCTCAGCATGCCGCGCCAGCCGTCACGCCAGGCCATGAAGGAGAGCAGGAAAGCGGCGGCCCACACGGAGCGCCAGAAGATAACCGTCCAACTGTCACCGACGGTGATGAAGCGGGCGATGGTGCCGCCGAAACTCCACATCAGCGCCGACAGGAAGACCAGAAGCATGCCGACGCGTTCCTCGCGCGGCGAGGATGTCGAAGTAACAAGGCCGGGCGATGATGCTGCGTCTGTCATGGGCGCGACTGTCGAGCTTTTGTGGAGGGGACGATGCGCAAGGGACGACAAAAAACTGCTCTGTTCGCGTAACGCAAAGACTTGAGTCGCGGGTGATCCAGACACCGGCGACGATTGTGGCACCTTTTGCTGCCGCGTTACTGGAAATCGAAGGCGCTCAGGCCCGTCACCATCTCGTCGAGGCCGAGCGGACGCGTCACCGGCGGCTCGGCGCGCGCCAGGCAGCCGACGCGCTCGCAAAGCCGGCAGGCAGGTCCGACCTGCGTCGCCGCGACGGTGCCTTGTCCCGACTTTCCCGCAGCCGCAGCGCCGGGCAGAGCCGCGCCGTAGACAATGTCGTCGCGAAAGCCGATGTCGCAACCGAGCAGCAGCGCGGTGCGGCGCGGACGTTCCGAGAACGCGCCTTGCGGCCCTTCCAATGTGCGGGCGATGCACAGAAACTCGGCGCCGTCGGGCATTTCCACCGCTTCGACGAAGATCTGGCCGGGCTGAGAGAAGGCGGCATGCACGGGCAGCTTGGGGCAGTCGCCGCCAAAGCGGCTGTGCGGAAAGCCCTGGCTGCCGGCCCTGCGAAAGCGGTTCCCGGCATTGTCGACCTCCAGCATGAAGAAGGGGACACCCGGCGCGCCCTGCCGCTGCAACATGGTCAGCCGGTTCGCCGCCTGCTCGAAGGAGACGCCGAAGCGCGAACGCAGGACATCGATGTCGTAGCGGGCACGAACGGCAGCCGCATGAAAGGCCTGGTAAGGCATCATCAGCGCATGCGCGGCATAGCGGCCGAGCTCGAAGCGGGCGAGACGGCGGGCCTCGTCGGTGCTCAGCTTGAGTGCCTGGATCTCGCCTGCGACAGCAACCGTCATGCGGATCAGGCAGGCCTCCATCGCCACCTCGCGCAGCTGGTCGAACGGCGACAGCCGCTCAGACAGGAACAGGCGCTGCGAATGGCGATCGTAGCGCCGGCGCCAGTTCGGCATGGTGGCGACCGGCAGCACCTTGACGACGATGCCGTATTCGCGCTTTAGCCAGGCCTTCAGTGCACCGAACAAATCGTCGCCGGGATCGAGCACATAGGTGAACGCCTCGGCCTCTTCCTCGAGTGCTGTAAAATGGTTCGACCGCCGCTCGAAGGTCTCATGCACCTCGTCGATCGGCAGGCGAGCACCGGACAGCGCCGTCGCCCGCCCCTCGCGCGCCAGAAGCTCGTTGAGGTCGGACAGCCGCTCGGCCTGCTCGCGATAGGCGCGGAACAGTTTTATCACGGCGGCGGATGCATTGGGCGCCGCCTCGGCAAGTTCGATCAGTTCCTGGTCTCCGGGCAGTTCGCCGACCAGCAGCGGATCGGCGAACACCTCTTTCAAGGCCGCGACCGACCCCCTTGCCTCGCCTTGCAGCTCGTGCGGGTCGACCTTGTAGACGGACGCCAGCTTGAGGATCAGTTGCACCGTCAGCGGCCGCTGGTTGCGCTCGATCAGGTTGAGATAGGACGGCGAGATGCCGAGCCCCTCGGCCATCGCCGTCTGGGTCAGGCCCTTGGCGTTGCGGATGCGGCGGATGCGCGGCCCTGCGAAAATCTTCTGGTCGGCCATCGACTGCCCCTGACAGGAATTTACACAACTTGGCGGCACTCCATGCCACCGGCACCTTTACAATCGTGACAAATTTACAAGAGCCTTCTGTCAAACACAATACAGGTTTTCCCTTATATCCTGCCATATTGGTTGATTTATCTGGCTCATTTCGCACCGCAATGTAAATTCAGTCACATTCCAACGGGGGCAAACGATTGGCCACCGGACGTAGTGCAGCAATCCTTCGGAGTGACCCATGACTGATTTTTACAATCTCGTTCCCTCGGCGCCGGAAGGTCGCTTCGACGGCATCGAACGTCCCTATTCGCCGGAGGATGTGAAGCGGCTGCGCGGTTCGGTGCAGATCCGCCAGAGCCTGGCCGAAATGGGCGCCAACCGGCTGTGGAAACTCATCCACGAAGAAGATTTCGTCAACGCGCTCGGCGCCATGTCCGGCAACCAGGCGATGCAGCAGGTGCGCGCCGGGCTGAAGGCGATCTACCTGTCGGGCTGGCAGGTCGCTGCCGACGCCAACACAGCCTCGGCGATGTATCCCGACCAGTCGCTCTATCCGGCCAATGCGGCGCCTGAACTGGTCAAGCGCATCAACCGCACGCTGCAGCGTGCCGACCAGATCGAGACCTCCGAGGGCAACGGGCTTTCGGTCGAGACCTGGTTCGCGCCGATCGTCGCCGACGCCGAAGCCGGCTTCGGCGGACCGCTCAACGCCTTCGAGATCATGAAGGCGTTCATCGAGGCGGGTGCCGCCGGCGTCCACTACGAGGACCAGCTGGCATCGGAAAAGAAGTGCGGCCATCTCGGCGGCAAGGTGCTGATCCCAACCGCCGCGCATATCCGCAACCTCAATGCGGCGCGGCTGGCAGCCGATGTGATGGGCACGTCGACGCTGGTCGTGGCGCGCACCGATGCCGAGGCCGCAAAGCTTCTGACATCCGATATCGACGAACGCGACCAGCCTTTCGTCGACTACGCAGCCGGCCGCACGGTGGAAGGTTTCTACCAGGTCAGGAACGGCATCGAGCCCTGCATCGCCCGGGCCGTCGCCTATGCGCCTTACGCGGATCTGATCTGGTGCGAGACCTCGAAGCCAGACCTGGCACAGGCCAAGAAATTCGCCGAGGGTGTGCGTAAGCATCATCCGGGCAAGCTGCTCGCCTATAATTGCTCGCCCTCGTTCAACTGGAAGAAGAATCTCGACGACGCGACGATCGCCAAATTCCAGAGGGAACTCGGCGCCATGGGCTATAAGTTCCAGTTCATCACGCTCGCCGGCTTCCACCAGCTCAACTACGGCATGTTCGAATTGGCGCGTGGCTACAAGGCACGGCAGATGGCAGCCTATTCGGAGCTGCAGGAAGCCGAGTTCGCGGCGGAGGCCAATGGCTACACCGCGACCAAACACCAGCGCGAAGTCGGCACCGGCTATTTCGACGCCGTGTCGATGGCGATCACCGGCGGCAAGTCGTCGACCACCGCCATGCATGAATCGACCGAGCACGCACAGTTCAAGCCGGCCGCCGAATAGCGGATCAGAAAACACCGAGGAAACGCCCACCAGGGCTTCAGACACAGGAGAAGACCAATGGCATCGATAAGCCGCGTCAAGGAACGGGCGGAAGAACAATCGACGACGATGAGCGTCGACCAGCAGGCGACGATCCGGATGCTGGCCAACGACCTGCACAGACTGAACCAGTCGGTGATGAAGGCGGTCGAGGCGGGCGTTTCCGTGGAACTCGTGCGCTCGGCCAGGCACCATGGCGGCGACGGCAATTGGGGCGATCTGCTGATCCCGGTGATCGTCACCCAGCAGAGCCATGGCTGACCGGAAATCGTTGCAACCGACCCTTCACCTGCGCAGCGTATGCGCAGGTGAATCTTATTTTTACGCAACCAATCCATGGACAGGGCAGTACAGTACTGTTGCTTGGCTCCACTGTCGGAGGAAGAGTTTCCAAAGGCCTTTTATTTCAACTTGACATGGGGTGCGATCTCACGCCAATTGTCGGCCAGATTCAACTCTGCATTGAAATAGGGGGGAGCTTCTTGGCCGACTTGGGTGCCCAGTGAATAGCGAGGGCGAGACCGCAAAACATCCGAATCTGGTGACCCAGGATTCAAGCGCCGAGATGACCCGCAGTCCCTCGCAAGTGCTTGTTGTCGCGAAATCGCCGATCAATCGCGTGGTGGTGTCGAAGATCGTCGAGCGATCCGGGCTCAGACCGATCTCGGAATCGCCCGATATGGCGGCGAAAACCTTGCGGACGCTGGTGCCAGGCGTGATTGTGCTGGACGGCGGCGCAGACAACAAGGACTGCGACACTCTGATGTCCGGCATCGAAACGTTGCGGCGGGCTTCGGGCAAATCGCATCCTCCCGTCATCCTGCTTTCAACCAAGACCGGCACGCCGGAGAGCCTGGGCCTGTCAAGCGTGATTGACGTCGTGGTCGCCAAGCCGATCACGCCCGAGCGGCTGCAACCGGTGATCGATCGCCTGATCAGCCGCTAAACCACGATCAACTCGTGATACTTTCGACCAATTCGGGCAATAGCCCGAGATCGGCGATCTGGCGGAATCGCGGCACGGCGACCGGCGCCTCGACATGCTCGAGCACCCAGGTCAGTTCGTGTGGCACATGGACACCCCAGCCACCGGCCTCGATCGCCGGCACCACGTCCGACTTCAGCGAATTGCCGACCATCATGCTCTTTGCCGGACCGTCACCGTGGCGGCTGAAGAGGCGCGCATAGGTCGCGGCATTCTTGTCGCTGACGATCTCGACCGCGTCGAACAGGTCACCGAGGCCGGAGCCGGCCAGCTTGCGCTCCTGGTCGAAGAGGTCGCCCTTGGTGATCAGCACAAGGCGGTAATCGCCTGCGAGCTTTTCCACCGTCTCACGCACATGCGGCAGGACCTCGATCGGGTGGCTCAGCATCTCGCGGCCGGCGTCGAGGATCTCCGCTATGACCGCGGCCGGCACCCGCCCGTCTGTGACCTCGATCGCCGTTTCGATCATCGACAGGGTAAATCCCTTGATGCCGAAGCCATATACGGCAAGGTTGCGCCGTTCGGCCTCGAGCAATCGCGTCGAAATCCGTTTCTCCTCGCCATGGTCGGCAAGCATGGCGGCGAAGCGTTTTTCCGTCATGCGGAAAAACTGTTCGTTCTGCCAAAGCGTGTCGTCGGCATCGAAGCCGATGGTCGTCAGTTCGCTGTTTTTTCGCATCGATGCCTTCCGGGTTGCGAGCCGCCCGAACCTAAGCCGACCGGCGCGATTTTCAACCTCAGTGGCAAATGCCGGCGGCGGCTCCCCTTCCCTTCCACAGGGGGGCACGGCTATACTCCGAAATCCGCAACCCAATCTGGTGAATGATGCCGCCTGCAAAAAAGGAAGTCCGTCCGTCGAGCCGCGGAGGACGGGCGCGCACGCCTGCCTTCGTGAAAAACCTGCGTGGTGTGAAGAACTGGAAGGAAGTCAGCGAATGGCTGGAATGGCGCGGCATCGAGGACATCGAATGCATCACGCCTGATCAGGCTGGCGTTGCGCGCGGCAAGATGATGCCGTCGAAGAAATTCACCTCCAACACCTCGCTGGCGCTGCCTTCGGCCGTCTTCATGACGACGATTTCCGGCGGCTATCCTGAAGACGGCAATGGCTTCCACTATCCGGAAGACGATGGCGATCTCAAGCTGATGCCGGACCTGTCGACGCTGACGGTGGTGCCTTGGGAAGAAGACCCGACGGCCGCCGTCATCTGCGACCTCGTCCACCAGGATGGCCGCTCGGTCGAATTCACGCCGCGCAATGTGCTGAAGCGCGTGCTTGCCGCCTATGACAAGCTTGGGCTGAAGCCGGTGGTGGCACCCGAGATCGAATTCTATCTGGTGCGCAAGAATCCGGATCCGGACTATCCGCTGACCCCGCCCGTCGGCCGCTCGGGGCGCGCAATCGGCGGCGGCGCCGGCTATTCGATCGCCGGCGTCAACGAGTTCGACGAATTGATCGACGACATCTACCATTTCTCCGAAAGCCAGGGCCTGGAGATCGACACACTCATCCACGAAGAGGGCGCTGGCCAGCTCGAGATCAATCTGCGCCATGGCGACCCGATCGAGCTCGCCGACCAGGTGTTCATGTTCAAGCGCACCATTCGCGAAGCCGCGCTCAAGCATGAGATCTACGCGACCTTCATGGCCAAGCCGATCCAGGGCCAGCCGGGTTCGGCCATGCATATCCATCAGTCGATCGTCGACAAGAAGACGGGCAGGAACATATTCTCGGCCGAAGACGGCTCGGAAACCGAGGAGTTCTTCCATTTCATCGGCGGCATGCAGAAGCACGTGCCGAACGCGCTGGTGATGTTCGCGCCCTACGTAAATTCCTACCGCCGGCTGACACAGGCGGCCTCCGCTCCGGTCAACAACAAATGGGGCTATGATAACCGCACCACGGCGTTCCGCGTGCCGCGTTCGGATCCCGCGGCGCGGCGCGTCGAAAACCGCATTCCGTCCTCCGACGCCAATCCCTATCTGGCGCTGGCGGCCTCACTTGCCTGCGGACTGATCGGCATCACCAACAAGCTCAAGGCCGAGCCTCCGGTGCTCACCACCGCCAACGCGCACGAGATCGACCTGCCGCGCAGCCTGCTAGAAGCCGTCGACCTGTTCGAGGGCGACGAGGAACTCTGCGCGCTGCTGGGCAAGTCCTTCGCCGCCACCTATGCGGCGATCAAGCGGGCGGAATTCGAGACGTTCATGGAAGTGATCAGTCCGTGGGAGCGGGAGTACCTTCTACTCAACGTCTGACCCATCATGAGTTATCAATCTCCGATCTCTCCCGGCCGCTCGTGGTATGAAGAAACCGCGGGGCCTAGACCCGAATACCCGGCGCTTGACGGCGACCGGATCTGTGACGTCGTCATCATCGGTGGTGGCTTCACCGGTCTGTCGGCGGCAACGCATCTGGCCAAGGCTGGAACGAATGTCGTTTTGATCGACGCGTATCGTTTCGGCGACGGCGCTTCCGGGCGTAACGGCGGGCAGCTCGGCACCGGGCAGCGCGCCTGGGCCGAGGACCTGGAGGCCGAATACGGTCTGTCCCGAGCCAAGGCGCTGTTCGATCTCGCCGAGGAGGCGAAGGCGCATCTCATCGAATTCGTCGCAATCAATCAGATCGATATCGACTACATGCCGGGCCAGCTCTCGGTCGCGCACAAGCCGCGCTATGTCGACGACTACAAGGCCCATGCCGAGATCATGGCCAGCCGTTTCTCCTATCCGCATATCTCCTTCATGGACGCGAAGGAGACAGCGGAGCGGCTGGGCTCGAGCGCCTATTTCGGCGGCACGCGCGACACCGGCACTGGCCACATCCATCCCATGAAGCTGGTGATCGGCACGGCGCGGGTGGCGGCACAGGCCGGCGCGCAGCTGTTCGAAGGGACGCCATCGACAGGCATCGTTTCAGCAGGCGGCATAGTCAAGGTTTCGACGCCAAGAGGTACGGTCACGGCCCAAAAGTGCCTGATCGCGGTCAATGCCTATGGCGGTACGCTTGAGCCGGTGAGTGCGGCGCACATCATGCCGATCGGCTCCTTCATCGGTGCGACGGTGCCTTTGGGGACAGATTCAAAAGTGCTGTCCGGGGGCGAGTCCGTCGATGATTCCCGCTTCGTCGTGCGCTATTTCCGTCGGTCGAGGGACGGTCGGCTGCTGTTCGGCGGACGCGAGGTTTATGGCGTCAATGACCCCAAGGACATCCACATCCATATCCGCCGCCAGATCGTGGAACTCTATCCCGCATTGAAGGATATCGAGATCACCCATGGCTGGGGCGGCTATGTCGGCATAACCGTGCCGCGGAAACCATTCGTGCGCGAAGTCATGCCCAATGTGATCTCGGCCGGCGGCTATTCCGGCCATGGCGTCTTGCTGTCGAACTTCTTCGGCAAGCTCTATGCCGAGACCGTTGCCGGCAATCGCGACCGGCTGAAGCTGATCGAGGACCTGAAAATTCCGCCATTTCCCGGCGGTCGACGCTTCCGCACACCGCTGCTTTTCCTGGCGCTCAACTGGTTCGCGCTGCGCGACAGAATTTAGTGCATGTCGCCCAAAAGTGGCCCCCGGTTTTGAGAGAACGACATGCATGAAAACAAGGCCAGAACCGCGCCGCCTGAATCCGTTTCGACGCGATGCGCTTCAGGCAGGATCAGATCGCCATCACGACCTCATGTAATATTGTAATATTCATTGTAACATTTGTTGCCCTAGCGGCACGTTGCGCAAATGCCGGCAAAGGCGCAGAATCCCCAGTTAAGGCGTACTGATGCCACAATCGCGGGCGAAAGGTTCCCGCTTCTGGGCGATTATTCGGGGATTGCTGCGGGCTTGTCCGCGTTGTTTTTGGGACCGATGCCGATCAGACGCCGGACTTCCGGCAGCGATCGAAAGAACACCGGCCCGCTTATGGAGGTGGCAAGAGTGAGAGAGCCCTTCAGTTTCGGTACGCCGGAACGTCGGCGCTTTGCCATGCAGTTTGGATACGACATGCGGCCGTCCTTCTGGCAGGAAGTCCGTTCGAACTCGCATCTGGTGATTGCAGCGGTCGGCACCGCCGCGCTGCTCGGCGTGGCCGCGGTGGCGCTCTGGCTGGCATTGCCGACGAGCGAGCGGCAGGCAGCCGCCAGCCAGGAACAAAGCATTCCGACCATTCCGGTGAAGACAATGAAGATCGTCCCTGCCGGAACCACGGTGGCCGCGGCGACGGTGCCGCAGCCGGCCCGAAAGTCCGACCAGGTGTCACCGACCGTGGCGGCAGCGAAAGCAAACATACAAGCGCTCGCGGCCAATGATCCTCGCTGGACCGGGGCACAGCCAAAGGCCGCTTCTGCGGCCCCTGATGCCGATCAAGCAGCAGCCTCCAGCCAAGTGGCCAGCCAGGGTGAGCCCGCGCCGGACAAACCGGCTACCACGGCGGCATTCGCACAATCGGCGACCGATACCGACGCCACCGCCGAACTTGCCAAGGTTGCCGCGCCGGCACCGGCGGCAAGCAGCAATCCGGACGGCGCGCAGACCGCGGCCATCCCGGAGGTGCAGCCGCAAGCACCGGAACAAAAACCCGCAAATGCACAAGACGACAATGCCAAGGCGAAGCCGCGAAAGGTAGCGGCGGCGGGCAGCGGCCTTATCCTCAGGGCTGTGACCATGCGCAGTGCCCCGAAGAAGGGAGCTACCCCCATCGGCACTGTGCCTGCCCGGACTTCAGTGCAACTGATGGGCTGCAAGCAGTGGTGCGAGATCGTCTACAACGGCAAGCACGGCTGGATCTACAAGAGCTACATCAAGCCCGGCGCCTGATGCACAGGCGCATTTGCAGCTGAGACCGGCCTATGACGACCCGCCGCCGAACAGGCGCCGGAACCGCTGCCTTCTTCTGGCGTGCCTGCGCCGCCTGACATGGTCGCCATGCTGCTCGAACGGCACCTCATACAGGCCGCAAGTGTCGCAGCCCTCGCGCTTGCCGCAGACAGGCATCCAGCATTTGACGTCATGCGTCCAGGCGAGCGCGATGCGCTCCAAATGAAGGTTTGAAGAGCTTTTGACCAGGATCAACTCGCCCGGCACTGCCGTGCGCCTGATATGGTCGGAGACTTCCTTCGGCGTGCGAAGCTCGACGAACCGGCCGCTGTCGCGGTCAGCCTGCCCTGCCCCGGAGCGATGTGCATTGTCACCGGTATAGATCACCTGATCGGCGATTTCCCGCGCAGCTTTGTAGGCTTGGGCGTATTTCCTGGACGAGCCGGAATAGTCCGATATCTGGCCAAGCACGATGCGCTTGCGATCGACAGTGGCCTTCGCCACCATGTCCAAGGCAAGGTTGATCGAGTGCCACGGCGCCTTGGCGGCGTCGACGATGAAGTGCGGACCATCGTCGGTGACGAGCACGGCACAGCGATTGGCCAATGGCTGGAAAGTCGCCACCTGGGCGGCAATCTTATCCGGAGCGACGCCCAGTTCGAGCGCCGTCGCGACCGCAGCAGCGGTCGGCAGCCAGAAATGTTCGCCCGGAAACGGCGTCTTGAGTTCAAGTATGCCGCCGCGCCAGTGGATCGAAAGCGTCAGGCGATCCGGATAGGCGGCGTGGATGTCAGTGACACGATAGTCGGCCAATTCAGCCGTGCCGAAGCTGACGACACGGCATCCGGTGCCAGCAGCCATGCCGGCCACGTGGGGATCGTCGGCGTTGAGGACCGCAAGGCCGTCTGGCCGCAGCGCTTCAACCAATGCGCGTTTTTCCCTGGCAACATTCTCGACGGTTCGGAAACTGGAAAAGTGCTCAAGGCGAACCATGGTGACGACAGCCACATGCGGCTGCAGCATTTCCGCCATTGGCCGCAGCGTGTCGACGCCGAAGGCGCCGGCTTCGAAGACGACGTAGTCGACCTCACCCGCTTGCCTCATGCGCTTGTAGAGCGTGCTGACCAGCGAGTTGATGGTGTTGGCGAGCACGCGTGCATAGGTCGGCCGATGGGCGGCCAATATGTGCCCAAGCAGCGCCGTGACCGTCGATTTTCCCGAACTGCCAGTGACGCCGATGAAGGTCGCCTTACTTTTCGCCCGGGCGCGCCTGGCCCTGTAGACCTTGACGCGACGCTGCAACTCTTCGCGAATCTTCCGCAATCTCGCCTTCATCGCGCCCTCTAGCCTCTGAAACACTAGGCCATGGGAACCTCAAGTCAAATGCGCTTCAGATGCAGCGGCCGCCATCGACCTCCAGCGCCACGCCGGTGATGAAGGCGGCTTCATCCGATGCCAGCCAGAGCGCGGCATTGGCGATATCGAGCGGCGTCGACAGCCGGCCAAGCGGGATCGAGGCGCGAAATGTCTCGCGAATCTCGAGCGTGTCGGCGCCCATGAATCTCTCCAGCATGCCGGTTTCGCCCGCGACCGGACAGAGGCAGTTGACGCGGATGTTCTTTGGCGCGAGTTCCACCGCCATCGATTTGGTGGCTGTGATCGCCCAGCCTTTCGAGGCATTGTACCAGGTGAGGCCGGGGCGTGGCCTGAGACCAGCGGTGGACGCCGTGGTCAGGATGACGCCGCCGCCTTGCCGCTCCATGATCGGCACGACGGCAAGGGCTGCGTGATAGATCGCCTTCATGTTGACCGCGGTGATCAGGTCGAACGTCTCCTCGTCGACCTTCAGCATGTCGCCGTTGCGATGGGTGAAGCCGGCATTGTTGACCATGATGTCGATGCGGCCGAAGGCGCTTTTTGCGGCATAGACCATCTCGTCGAATTCGGAGCGGAGCGAAACATCCGTCTGCGTCCAGATCGCAGCCTCGCCGATCTCGCCGGCGACGCGTTCCGCACCCTTGGCGTTGAGGTCGGCGACGACCACCCTGGCGCCCTCTTCGGCAAAACGCTTGGCCATGCCTTCACCGAAACCGGATGCCGCGCCGGTGATGATGGCGACCTTGTTTTCCAGACGCATGCTTTTCCCGCTCATTGATGTCTTTCCGGAGCCAATAAGGCGACTGACCGCCTCGGCCCATGCCGCGACAGACAACGCGCTATTTCTCCCTTAGCTTTCGTCACATTCACGTTCTATGCTGCAACTGCGAAAGCTTCCGGAGTCTTCGTTCACCGACAAGCCTCCGGCAAGCGCCAGTGTCAAGCGCACAGGTGGACCCAATCAATATCCGGCGATTGGTCCTCGCTGTGACACCATGGCACTGGAAAATTTAAATCGATTAGAATATATCAGCCGCGTACTCGCTAGCGGCGTCAAAGCGGACAGACCATGACCAGCCAGATCATCCCCGTCGACCCTTTCGACTTCATCATTTTCGGCGGCACCGGCGACCTGTCGGAACGCAAGCTTCTGCCATCGCTCTACTATCGCCAGCGTGACCATCAATTCTCCGAGCCGACACGCATCATCGGCACGTCGCGCTCGAAGATGAGCGATCAAGAATTCCAGGCCTTCGCCAGCCAGGCGATTTCCGACCACGTCAAGCCGGCCGATATCGACGCCAAGGAGCTGAAGACCTTCCTGGCCCGGCTTTCCTACGTCTCCGCCGATGCGACGACCGGCGCCGGCTTCGACAAGCTCAAGAAGGCGATCGGCGAGAGCCAGAGCATCCGCGCCTTCTACCTCGCCGTGGCGCCGGCGCTGTTCGGCGATATCTCGCACAAGCTCAAAGAGAACAAGCTAATCACGCCGAACTCGCGCATCGTGCTGGAGAAGCCGATCGGCCGCGACCTTGCCTCGGCGCAAGCGCTCAACGATCTGGTCGGCGACGATTTCCACGAAAGCCAGATTTTCCGCATCGACCACTATCTCGGCAAGGAGACGGTGCAGAACCTGATGGCGCTGCGCTTTGCCAACGCGCTCTATGAGCCGCTCTGGAACTCCGCCCATATCGACCACGTGCAGATCACCGTCGCCGAGACCGTCGGCCTGGAAGACCGCGTCACCTATTACGACAAGGCCGGCGCGCTGCGCGACATGGTGCAGAACCACATGCTGCAGCTGCTGTGCCTCGTCGCCATGGAGGCGCCGTCATCGATGGACGCCGACGCCGTGCGCGACGAGAAGCTGAAGGTGCTGCGCGCGTTGAACCGCATCAACGGCAACGAGGCGCCGAAGCAAACCGTGCGTGGCCAGTATCGCGCCGGCGCCTCTGCCGGCGGGCCGGTGAAGGGCTATGTCGAGGAGCTCGGCAAGGACAGCAACACCGAGACCTTCGTCGCCATCAAGGCCGAGATCGGCACCTGGCGTTGGGCGGGCGTGCCGTTCTACCTCAGGACCGGCAAGCGGCTGGCGACCCGGGTTTCGGAAATCGTCATCGAGTTCAAGCCGATCCCGCATTCGATCTTTGGCGACAGCGCCGGACCGATCTTCGCCAACCAGCTGGTCATCCGGCTGCAGCCCGACGAAGGCGTCAAGCAGTTCATCATGATCAAGGATCCGGGTCCGGGCGGAATGCGGCTGCGCCAGATCTCGCTGGATATGAGCTTCGCGCAATCCTTCGACGGCCGTGCGCCCGATGCCTATGAACGGCTGATCATGGATGTCATCCGCGGCAACCAGACGCTGTTCATGCGCCGTGACGAGGTCGAAGCGGCGTGGAAATGGATCGACCCAATCCAGAATGCCTGGGAAGGCGCCAAGCAGGAAGCACAGGGCTATACGGCCGGAACATGGGGGCCATCGGCCTCGATAGCGCTGATCGAACGTGACGGGCGGACATGGCACGAGAGCAATTGACCAGCGCCAGCTACAACTGGAACGCTTTCCCCGACCGGCCGCAACTGGCGGCGACGCTGGCTGGCCGCGTGGCCGATCGCCTGAACAAGGCAATCGCCGAGCGCGGCACGGCCGTGCTGGCCGTGTCCGGCGGCACGACGCCGGCAAAGTTCTTCGCCGCCCTCTCAGTGGCGCCGATCGCCTGGGACAAGGTGATCGTGACGCTGGTCGACGAGCGTTTCGTGCCGGCCTCCTCACCGCGTTCCAATGCCGGGCTGGTTGCCGCCAATCTGTTGCAGAACGCAGCCAAGGCGGCGCGCTTCGTGCCTCTCTACCATGAGGCATCAGGCATCGAGGATGCAGCGGCATCCGACGATGCCGCATTGCGAACCCTGCCCTGGCCACTCGATGTCGTGGTGCTCGGCATGGGGCCGGACGGCCACACCGCCTCGTTCTTTCCCGATGCCGACGATCTGGCAAAACTCCTCGATCCGGCCTCGGACAGGATCATCCTGCCGGTTCATGCGGCCAGTGCGGGCGAGCCTCGGCTGACCCTGACGCTGGCGCGCATCATCGATGCCGGCTTCATCGCGCTGCACATAGAGGGCGAGGACAAGCGCATCGCCTTTGACGGCGCGGTCGCGCCCGGACCGCGAAAACCGATCCGTGCCGTACTCGACGCTGCACCCAGGCCCGTAGAGGTTTTCTGGGCGCCCTGATCTTACGTTTAGTGGTCCCGGCAACTGCGGGAGGATGTTTCCGGGACCTCGCCTGAAAGGACCGATCGCCATGACCGCAAGACGCGACATCGAAGCCATCACGGAGCGCATCCGCCAACGCTCGAAGGCAGGACGTGAGCGCTATCTCGGCCGTATCGCCGAGGCATCGAACCAGACCGCCAACCGGTCGGTGCTGTCCTGCGGCAACCTCGCCCACGGCTTTGCGGTGTGCAGCCCCTCGGAGAAGCTGGCGCTCGGTGCCGACAAGGTGCCCAATCTCGGCATCATCACCTCCTACAACGACATGCTGTCGGCGCATCAGCCCTTCGAAACCTTCCCAGCGCTGATCAAGGACGCCGCGCGCGAAGCCGGCGGCATCGCCCAGGTGGCCGGTGGCGTGCCGGCAATGTGCGACGGCGTCACGCAGGGCCAGCCCGGCATGGAATTGTCGCTGTTTTCGCGCGACGTGATCGCCATGTCGGCAGCGGTCGGCCTGTCGCACAATATGTTCGACGCCGCGGTCTTTCTCGGCGTCTGCGACAAGATCGTGCCGGGGCTGGTGATCGCGGCACTGACCTTCGGCCATCTGCCGGCAGTGTTCATCCCGGCCGGGCCGATGACGACCGGCCTGCCCAACGATGAGAAAGCCAAGGTTCGCCAGCTTTATGCCGAGGGCAAGGCGGGACGCGCCGAGTTGCTCGAAGCCGAGTCCAAATCCTACCATGGGCCGGGCACCTGCACCTTCTACGGCACGGCCAACTCCAACCAGATGCTGATGGAGATTATGGGCCTGCACACGCCGGGCGCCTCCTTCGTCAATCCTGGCACGCCGCTGCGCGAAGCCTTGACGCGCGAGGCGACGAAGCGGGCGCTGGCGATCACCGCGCTCGGCAACGCCTATACCCCGGTCGGGCGCATGATCGACGAGCGCTCATTCGTCAACGGCGTCGTTGGCCTGCATGCCACCGGCGGCTCGACCAACCACACCATCCACCTGATCGCCATGGCGGCGGCAGCAGGCGTCGCCCTGACCTGGCAGGACATTTCCGACCTGTCGGAAGCCGTGCCGCTCTTGGCGCGCGTCTACCCGAACGGCCTTGCGGACGTGAACCATTTCCACGCCGCCGGCGGGCTCGGCTTCCTGATCCGCGAACTGCTGGACGAAGGCGTCCTGCACGGGGATGTGCAGACGGTGTGGGGCGAAGGCCTGCGGCCCTATGCGGTCGAGGCAAAGCTCGGCGCCGACGGCTCCGTGGTGCGCGAGGCCTCGCCGCAGGCAAGCGGCGACGAAAAGGTGCTGGCGCCGTTCCACAAGGCGTTCCAGCCGACAGGCGGGCTGAAGGTGCTGGCGGGCAATCTCGGCCATGCCGTCATCAAGACCTCGGCCGTCAAGCCGGAACGGCGCCTCATCGAGGCGCCGGCCAAGGTGTTCGACAGCCAGCAGGGCCTGAACGAAGCGTTCAAGGCGGGCACGCTGACCGGCGATTTCATCGCCGTCATCCGCTTCCAGGGTCCGAAGGCCAACGGCATGCCGGAACTGCACAAGCTGACCACCGTGCTCGGCATCCTGCAGGATCGCGGCCAGCGCGTGGCCCTGGTCACCGACGGGCGCATGTCAGGCGCTTCCGGCAAGGTGCCGGCGGCGATCCATGTGACGCCGGAAGCGGTCGAGGACGGGCCGATCGCCCGGATCCATGACGGCGACATCATCCGCCTCGACGCCGATGCCGGCACGCTCGAAGTGCTGGTACCGGGGACGGAATTCGCGCTGCGTCGTACCGCGGAAGTCGATCTCATCGGCAACGAGTTCGGCTTCGGCCGCGAGCTTTTCGCCGGTTTCCGACAGCTGGTCGGCCGTGCCGACCACGGCGCCAGCGCATTCGGAACCGCCTGATCGTCTTCCGGATGTTCAATAAAAAAGGGCGGCCTTGAGCCGCCCTTTTTGTCCGTCTGCATTCTACTGTACTTTAAGCTCGGTCCGCTCGCCGGCCTTGACCGTGAACGGCGTCTCCTTCTCGGCCTTGTCGGTGGTGAAGGTGGTCACCAGCGCATAGTCGCCGGCCGCCAGCGTCGTCTGCATCTTTTCGCCATAGGCGTAGGTGATCTGCTTGCGCTCGCCCTGGAGGTTCTTCTTGGCCTCAAAGATCTTGAAGCCGTCCGCGCCTGGCGCGTCGACCGCCAGGACGCCCGCGTTCAGTATCACGTTGACATCGGTCATCTGCCCGACCGTCACACTGAAAGGCTGTTCGGTGGACACGGCCTGGACATCGACGCCCATCACATAATCGCCCGGAGGCAGATCGAACTGGCTGTCGGGGCCGTAGGCGTAGGTCACCTGATCGCGCGTGCCATCGAGCTTCTTGGCCGCCTTGTAGACCTTCCAACCCACATCGGTCTCGGCCTTCTCGCCGCCCTGGGTGTAGAAGGCGTTGGCCTTGGCCTTGCCGACGCCAACGATGATGTCCTTGTCGACGACCTGGCCGGCGGCAAGCTGCATGGTCTCGCTCGCCTCGCCGGCTCCCAGCTTCACGGTGATCTTGGTCTCGCCGGCCGGGACGACGTACTTGACCTCGCCATAGTTGCTGTCGGACGTGCCGCCGGGATAGGCGATGATGATCTGCGCATTGCGGTCGACATCGGCGCCGGGCGCCGGCCGGGCGTGGATGGAAATCTCCGCGGCATTCAGGTTGAGCGCCACCTCCGTCGTCTTGTCGGCCGTCAGTGAGACCTTCTGCTCGGCCTTGGCGGCGCCGCTTGTGGCTACGACAATGTAGTTGCCAGCCGGAATGTGGAACTTGATGGCGTTGTAACCGTAGTTGACATTGTCTCCACCGACACCCTTGGCATCGTCCTTGAAGACTTCATAGTAGACGTCTGTCTTCGGCGCCTCGCCGCCCTCTTTGAGGAACGCTTGCGGGATGAGATTGTAGTCAACCTCGGCTGCTTTCGGGGCGGGCGCAGGAGCAGGCGCCGGTTCGGGGGCTGGCGCGGGAGCCGGGGCTGGTGCGGGCGCTGCGACGGTCTCGACCAGCGCTTCCTGCAGCGCCTTCTCGTCGGAGGCCTGGATGTACTTGCCGCCGGTGTTGTCGGCAAGGCAAGCGATCTGCTTGCCTTCGTCAGCGGTCAGGCCGAAGCCGACGACGTCGGCGGTGAAGTCGACGCCGGACGCCTCGAGTTCCTTGCCAAGCGCACAGGGGTCGCCGCCGCAGGTTTCGAGCCCGTCGGTGATTAGAACGACGGTCGCCTTGTCCTCGGTGTATTTCAGCGCTTCGGCCGCCTGCTTGACGGCCGCCGTCAGCGGCGTCTTGCCGAGGAATTTCAGACTGTCGGCAGCATCCGTGATGGCGCTTGCCGAGCCCGCCTGGGGCGGCACGATCAGCTGGATGTCCTCGCAGCTGCCCTTTTCGCGATGGCCATAGGCCATGAAGCCGATCTCGTCGTCGGCGGGAACCGATTGAAGCACGGTCCTCAGCGACTCCCGGGCGATTTCGAGCTTGGGCTTGCCGTCGATCTGCGCCCACATCGAGCCGGAAGCGTCGAGAATGATGATGACCTTGTTTGCGGCAAAGCCGAACGTCGTCATGAAAAACAGGAAGATCGCCGCAGCGACGCCCCGCGCAAATACCGCCATCGAAATCTCCTGAGTTAGCCCCCTAGTCCGCACAGGGAAGCTATTTGACGCCGCGTCAGGACACAAGCCCAGGCGCTGCCATCTCGTTCAGGCGCCCTTAGCGGGAACAGAGCGTTCGTGCCGGGCAGCGGGCGTCGCGAGCCCAGACCGGAGTCCGGCTCAATAGGTCGTGCGGCGCTCTTCCGAAGGCGGCCTGCCGAATTGCAGCCGGTAGCTCTGGGCGAAATAGGAGTGCGATGTGAAGCCGGTCGCGATCGCCACGTCGAGGATCGGCATGTTGGTCTGGCGCAGCAATTCGCGCGCCCGCTCCAACCGCAACCGCATGTAATAGCGGCCAGGCGTGACGTTGAGGTGGCGCAGGAACAGGCGCTCCACCTGGCGCACCGAAAGGCCGGCCGATTTGGCGAGCTGCACCGCCGACAGCGGCTCGTCGAGATGGTCGGCCATCAGTTCGACGATGCGCCTCAGCTTCTCAGACTTGCCGGTCAGGTCGCGTTCCGGCCCGACGCGCTGGCGGTCGCCGGCAGAGCGGATGCGTTCGTGCTGAAACTGGTTGGCGACGCCATTGGCGAGGTTGGAGCCGAAGTCACCGCGCACGATCTCCAGCATCAGGTCGATCGAGGTGGTGCCGCCGGCGCAAGTGTAGCGCTTGCGGTCAATCTCGAAGACATTGCCGGTACAATTGATGTCGGGGAAGCGCTCCATGAAGCCGGCGCGGTTTTCCCAATGGATGGTGCAGCGGTAGCCGTCGAGTTGGCCGGCCTCGGCCAGCAGGTAGGATCCGACCGACAGAGCGCCGAGCGCGTTGCCGCGCCGGCCCCAGCTGCGCAAAGCAGCCAGAACCTTGCTCTTGCCGGGGAATTCCGTCGTCAGGCCGACCGAGACGAAGAGGATGTCGACCGGCGGCAGGTCGGCGACGGCATAGTCGATCTTGAGCGGCAGACCGTTGGACGCCATCACCGGATCGCCATCGGCCGACACCGTCGTCCAACCATAGAAATCGCGGCCGAGCAGTCGGTTCGCCGAACGGAAGGTGTCGATGGCGGCGGCCAGCGAGAACATGGAAAACTTGTCGACCAGCAGGAAGGCGAACTGCCGGCCACCTTGAACGGGATCACTCGTGACCGGCCGTTCCGGGGAAATGGTGGGGTTCGGCAAAACTGGCGCTTTCAGGGTCAACCCGGGCTCAGAAGGAGGGCCGCTTCAATCCGGCCGCAAGGTAGGCGGAAGCTAACGTATTGGCCATCAGCATGGCAATGGTCATCGGCCCGACACCGCCAGGCACCGGCGTGATGGCGCCGGCGACCTTGGCCACCTCGGCAAAGGCGACATCGCCGACGAGGCGCGACTTGCCCTCGCCCTTCTCGGGTGCGGGAATGCGGTTGATGCCGACATCAATGACGGTGGCGCCGGGCTTCACCCAATCCCCCTTGATCATCTCCGGCCGGCCGACGGCGGCGACCAGGATGTCGGCCGTGCGGGCAAGCGCCGGCAGGTCCCTGGTGCGGCTGTGGGCGATGGTAACGGTGCAGTTGGCGGCAAGCAGCAGATTGGCTATCGGCTTGCCGACGATGTTGGAGCGGCCGACAACGACCACGGCGAGGCCGGACAGGTCCTTGCCGTGCACGCGCTCGATCAGCAGCATCGAGCCGGCGGGCGTGCAGGGAACAAAGGCCGTGTCGAGTTCGCCGGTGCCGAGCTTGCCGACATTGATGAAATGGAAGCCGTCGACATCCTTCTCCGGCGCGATGGCCTGGATAATCTTGCCGGCATCGACATGGGCGGGCAGCGGCAGCTGCACCAGGATGCCGTTGATGGCCGGATCGGTATTGAGGTCGCCGATGATCTTGAGCAGCGCCTCCTCGGAGGTGTCGGCCGGCAGCGTGTGCTGGAGCGAATGAAAGCCGCATTCCTTGGCGGTGCGCGACTTGGAAGCGACATAGACCTGGCTCGCCGGGTCCTCGCCGACGATGACGACGGCGAGACCGGGCTTGGCCTTGCCCTTGGCGACCAGCTCGGCAGTCAGCGTCTTGACCGTCCGCACCACATCCTCGGCAACGCTCTTTCCGTCAATCACTTCGGCCATGAACTATCCTCAACACTGTTTTGCCCATCGCCGCTTTCGACAACACAACGCAGCGTCATCGGCAGCATGCAGCGCGGCATTGTCACGAAAATTCCGGCACGCAATCCCGCCAAAGCGCCGTCCCATGCCGTTTACGCGAAAACCGGGATGGTTTTGTTCGGCCTCGGCAACCTATTTTGTGGCTCAGAAGTAGCGGCGGCGGGTGCGGCTCTCGGTGAGTTCGCGAACAGCCTCGCGGAATTCGCGCAGGCTGGCGCGAATTTCCTCGATCGGCGCCTGTTCGGCGCTTTCATCGACCGGCGAAGGCTCAGCCGGCGGCTGGGCTGGATAGGCCGACGGTTGCGGCGGAGCGGGCTGCGGATATGGCACATGCCCGGCATAGGGCGACATGGCCTGCGTATAGGGGGAACCCGCCGGCGGCTGTGGTTGCCAAGGCTGCATCTGCGGATAGCCCGCCTGTTGTGCAGGGGGATAGGGCGGCGGCGCCGGATAGATTGGCGGCGGCATCAGGGGCGACCGCGACGGCGGCCCCATCGGCTGGGAATAAGTGGCATCGAAGCCTGGCGGGAAAGACGGCCGCGCATAGTCCGACGGCCGAGGCATGAAGGCGGAATCCGGGTTCGGGACGCCGGAGGGCGTGGCAGCATCCGCCGGCCGCGTGTTTCCACCAAAGGCGGGAAACTCGCTGTCGTCATCCGCCTCTGTGGACGGCTTGCGGGATACGGCATTGCGCAGCTTCGCCATGAGCGCGGCGATACGCCCGGGCCCTTCGGCGGGAGCGGCTTCGGCCTGTGCCACGGGCGGTGGTGATGCTGGCGGCGGCGATGCAGGTGGCGGAGGTGGAGGCGCCGGGGGCACCGGCGCTGCCGGCATTGGTGGCGCGGGCGGCGGTGCTGCCCGGAATGCCTGCTCCTCAGGGGGCGCTTTGCGCTCGCGGCGCGATCGCGAGTTCGCGGTCTCGCGCAGGCTCTCATAGGCCCCACGCATGGCGCCGAGGCCGACACCAGAGGCAAAGCCGAGCAGCAGGCCGGCAAGTGCCATCAAGGCGCGCGACGGCCCCTTCGCCTCGAGCGGCGCAAAAGCCTTGGAGATCACGTTCATATTGGCGGTGTTGATGTCTTTCTGCTCGCCAGTCTCCTTGGCACGCAGCAGATATTGTTCGTAGACGGAGCGCTTGGCAGAGGCCTCACGCTCCAGTTCGCGCATCGACACCAGATCGTTGTTGACGTCACCGCTGCGGACCTTGAGCTGGGCAAGGCGGGAGGAGAGATCCTGCTCGAGCTGGACGGCGCGTTTCAGGTCGACCTGCAGCGAGGAGGCGATGCGGCGCAATTCACCAGCGATGCGGTCGCGCGCGCCGGCGATCTGTGCGTTGAGCGCCTGGAGTTCAGGATGGCGCGGGCCAAGCCGGATCGCGGCACGGTCCGCCTCCTGCTTGAGCGTCGCATATTGCGAGCGCAGATCGCTCATCGTGTTGGAGTTGATCTCTTCCGGCAAGGTGCCGGAGAGAACCGAATTGACGTCGATCGAGCGCGCCGATGCCGCCCTTGCATTGAGCTCCAGCGTGCGGGCGCGGGCGACCGAGAGCTGCTCGTTGAGCTTCAGCATCTCGTCGTCGCTTATCAGATGGCCCTGTGCATCGACCAGATCATGCGAGGCCCTAAACTCCTCGACCTTGCGCTCTGCCACCTCGACGCCTTTGCGCAGCTCATCGAGCCTCGCCGTCAGTTCGTCGGTCGCGCGGCCGGCGGTGTCGGACTGGATCTGACCGAAAGTCTGCAGGAACACGTCCGTCATCGTGTTGGCGATCAGGGCCGATTTCTCGCCATTCTGCGTGATCGCACTGACGGTGATGACGAAGGTCTTGCCGCCGCGCTCGACCGAGAGGCTTTCGGCCAGGTTGCCGACGGCAAGCGCGCGGCGGCGAACCTCGTCGGCACCGCTTGGGCCATCCTGGTGCGGAAGAATTGAGCGAATGAGGGACCTGATGCCAAGGCCGCCGGCGCCCTGACCATTGAACTCAGGATCATTGCTCAGGTTGAGCTTGTCGACGACCTTGTTCAAAACTGTGCCCGAGGTCAGCACCCGGACCTGGTTTTCGACGATGGCGAGTGTGGCGTCGGAAGCGACGACATTCTGGGTGAGGTCGCGGTCGGTTAGCTTGAGGTCGCGCGGATCGACGATCAGTTCGGCGGTGGCTTCATATTTCTTCGGCGTCGACAGCGCGATGGCGATGCCGAGCCCGGCGCCGATCAAGGTGGTCGTGATGATCAGCAGCTTCGACCTGGCAATGCCGCGCACCACCTGCATCGGATCGATCAGCGGCTTCCACTGCTGATCATCCCTGCGATCGCCAAAGGATGCATTTGCTTCGCCCTCATAGCGGGGTCCGGAGGCCTCGTGAGACCGAGCGCTGCCGGACGGTTCTTCAGCGGCCGACCCTGCGTACGGCGTGGCCGGCGGCAGATCGCTGGTGCCCGTGTCGTCCTGCGAGCGCCAGGCGTTGTCCTGCGCAGCCGCTCCCGGTTGCTCATCCGACTGGAACCGCTCCGTTCCGGCGGCAGCGGAAGGCGTTGGGTTCGCCCGCGCCTCACGCCGTGAACGGGCAAGGCGATGGCGCGTGGCGGCATCCTCGCGCCAGGCCGAATCTGCCCGGTCCCCTATCGAGACCAGGGACGCGTCATCCTCACCGCGCATGGCCTGGCCGAGTGCCAGCAAGGAACGCTCGCGCCTCCAGTCTTCACGGTTCTCCCTGTCGACCATTGTCTTGGAGCTTCACTCTTTGGCCGCTTGGCAGCGGCGGTCGGCCAATCGTTAAGTCACGCTAAACAAGCATAGGAAACAAAAGGTTAATTTCGGCAGGCCGGCGGGTAAGCTTTTCATAACCTCACGGGCGGGAATTTCAGCGCAGCCAGGCCTCAAAACGGCACGTTAAGCTTTGCCGCCTATGGCTTCTCTCAGACATGACCGAGGCTCGCGGGATACCGCAAAGGCGGACTTTTGCCCGGATCGGCACTTTCGTGGCCGAACGACGGGGGCTGGTGCGCGACTATTTTTCGGCGATCAGCGGCGCCGGCGGGCGACTGGTGTTTTCGCTGGCCTATTTCATCGCGCTCGCCAACACGCTGTCCATCTCCGAATTCGGCATGTTCGCCACCGCGTCGGCGGCCGGCGTGATGCTGTCGCGGATCCTGGCCTTCGGTTTCATCTCGGCGCTCTATCGCACCGCCACCATCCGCCCCAATCTGATCGGTACCTTCACCGCCGGCTTCCTGCTGCTCGGCATCGTCTCGCTGCCGTTGCTGGCCGCGGCCTCGTTCGGCGTCTACCTGATCTTCTTCGCCGGCACGGTGCCGCTGTCGGTGTTTTCGGCGATCGTCTTTGCCGAAGCGCTGTTGTGGCGGCCGGTGGAGGTGGCTCTGATCGTCAACAACGGGCTGGGCAAGTTCGGCCGTGCCGCCGTCCTGGCGATCCTGGCGACGGCGCTGCGGGCGCTTGGCGCGGTGCTATTCATGCTCTGGGCCCAGCACAGCATCTGGATCTGGTCATGGTTCTATATCGGCGCCAATGCCGCCTCGCTGGTCCTGGCTTTCGGCTGGTTCTATCCGCGCCAAAGACTGCGACTGCGCATCGAGCTTTACCTCAGGCGACTGGCGGATTCCCTCTACGTGGCCGGCGCCGAAATTCTGTTCTACCTGCAATCGGAATTCGACAAGCTGCTGGTGCTGGCGATCGGCGGGCCGCATCTGGCCGGCATCTATGCCATCATCATGCGGCTGGTCGACCTGACCGCGATCCCGATCCGCACCTTCTCGATGATGCTGGTGCAACGCATGATGCGCGCGCCGGACCTGTTGTCGCGGCTGACGGTCAAGAGCGGCATTGAGGGCGGCGTCTTCCTGGTTTCGACGCTGGCGCTGCTGGCGCTTGGCATCGTGCTGCATTTCTTCCCCAACGCGCTCGGCAGGAATGTCTCCGAAGCAGCACCCCTGGTGGCGCTGGCGATCTGCGTTCCGGGGTTGCGCAATCTGGTCGAATACCAGGCCGAGCTTCTTTTCGCGCGCGGCCAGACGGCGGTGCGGGCGCTCAATCTCGGCCTGCTCGCCGCATTGAAGGCGCTGCTGCTGATCTACGTGCTGACCACCATCTCCGATACGTCGAAGCTGGTGCTCTCGCTCAACATCGTCTTCCTGCTGCTCTATCTCGCCTCGATGCTGCTGACCTATTCAGCAATGCGCAAACCGGCGAAGGCGATTTAGCGCAGGTCGATCCAATCCATGATGGGCGCTACGGCCATTCTATGATATTGATTTTTAAGAATTTTTTCTTTAACATCAAATCGTTAGAATGTGAATCGGCCCTTTAATTGGATGCCGATCTGGAGTGTTTTGGGCCGTTTGACAGCGGGCGCTCTTTTTCAAACCGATCAGCTGGCGTCACTGAATCTCTCCCTTGACGCCACCAGGCCGCAATTTTCGAACATGCTGCCACGCTTCTAGGCGAAACGATTCAGGGATTTCACTTTACGCAGAGGAGAAGACGGTAGACGGCCGGTGCGAAGCCTATTGGCGGTGCAGGTTACTACGAGACAGCCGCAAGCGTCTATCAGCCGGTCTTGCGGTCATCAGGGATTGGTTCGTCGGTCGCCTTGGTGTCCCTATTCGCGTCGAGGTCCGCCAATGCGGCGATTACTCCTGCAAGGCGACCCCGCACCCGTGGAGGAAGCTGCATCAGCCCCTCGATCAGATGCCGGCCTTCCGCGCTGGCAATATACTCGATGCGCACGTCGACCGGCAGAGGCGCAGCCCTACGGCCGGTCTCATTGCCAGGTAGGCCTTCGAAGAAGCGGCTGACAGGAACGTCAAGCGACATGCTGATCTCGTAGAGCATGGACGCGCTCACGCGATTCCTCGCGTTCTCGTATTTCTGAAGCTGTTGGAAGCTGATGCCGATGGATCGGGCAAGCTCGGCTTGCGATACGTCCGACTGGACACGAACCGTCGCGATCTGCCTGCCGACGTGCTGATCTGCGGAATGCGGACTACACTCGGTTTCGGGCTTTGGCCTTGCTCGGATGACGCGGGCGCGTGTTGATACCACCAATGCCTTTCGCAAATTGCATCGCTCCTTGTAGAAAAGTTGGTCGCGGTAGACTCCCCTCGCGAGGCTCGCAGAACTTTCGGAATGAAAGGGGCTGCCAAAGTGCTCGAAAACGGCCTTGTGCAGTTAGGTAGGCTCTGGGCGCCCAGCGATCCGAGCAATATCCTCCAGGACCGAGCGGATCTGCGGCCAAGGAAACTCCGGATCGTCCTTCGACGGTTGCCCTTCCCTGAGTATGGCATCAAGATTCGCTGCCACACCAGCAAGGGAGATAGCCGGTGTTTCCGACAATCCTTCAAGCAACGCTTCCGCCCGATCGGCTGCCTCACTTTCAGCGCGCAACGTGGCTGAATAGCCAATCGCCCGATCAAAGGCATCCCAGCGCGCCTGATGAGCCGCCAATTCGGCCTCGACCTTCGCACCAACCGCCAAGTCGGCAGACCCGACGCCGAGCACATCGCGAAGTGCCTCAACTGAGTGCAGCGTAACGGTCCTACCATCGGACAACTGGATCATAACTTTTGGAAAGCCGACTGTTTCTGTGAGATTCCGTTCCAAACGCTGCTGCTCGTCGCTGAACCTTTCGGTCTCTTCGTGAGCAGCTTGCCATGCGCGCCACGCTGCTATCGCAGGGTCGGTTGTTGCTCGAAATAGTCCCCTACGGATGACGGAACGCAAAGTCGTGCTATTGTCGGAATCAGCCATGATCCGAGCTCCAAACAGCTTGGGTTGTGGTCAGGCCGAGCGACGTGTTCGAGCACGTCGTTCGGCTGCAAAGCGCGAATCACAAGTTACGTACATACCGTACATTACGGACACGACCATTGTCAAACACGCCTTATCCTATTGAAAGCAAAACTGAGCGCTTCGAGTTGCGGCTCTCAAGTGACTTGCTTGCGCGCGTTGACGAATGGCGGCGCAATCAGCCAGACCTTCCCACTAGATCAGAAGCTTTCCGCCGACTGGTAGAGGCTGGTCTAGGCTCTAAATAGCTAGCGGCCCTGCCCAATCCTTGTGGTTAGCAGTCGATGGAGATGGGCTGTTCGCTTGATTTTTTATCGACTGATATGTGGTTGCCACTCGCATAGGAGTTCGTTCGGCTGCTCGAAGAAATCATCGCGCCAGACGTTTTTACGGCAGCCCAGACGCTATGCACTCGTAACAGCTTTACCCGCGAAGATGGCACACCGTTGAACTACACGTTGGTCAACGTTGACAACTGGTGCAAGAACAGTTTCGAAGTTGAACGCCGAAGCTGGTGCTGTCGCTCAACATCGTCTTCCTGCTGTTCTATCTCGCATCGATGCTGCTGACTTATTCGGTGCTGCGCAAACAGGCGAAGGCAATCTAGATTCAGGTGAGGCCGGCCTGACCTGAATTCCTGCGCAGGTTAATCCAATCCAATCAAACGTCGGATGCGGCCGATATCGGTGCCGATGAAGGATTGCATGCCGATCGCCGCCTGCTCCGGCGCCATTTCGGCAACGAAGCGGCGGAACTCGGCGTCCGACAACGCCTCGCCCGTCCAGTGGACACGGCAGAATTCTTCCGAACCGTGGAAGTGCCCGGCTCCGTCGAGAAGATTGTCGACATAGCGGCCATAGATCATGCATTCGGAGAATTTGCGCGCCGAACCGACAACCTCGACCCAGTCGCGGCCATGGACCTTCTCGATCTGTCCGCACATGGCAAGCACCGTGTCGCGGCGCCAGGCGATCAGCGTCGATATATAATCGTGGACCGACGTCCGGGACGGGTCGATGCCGAGTGCCGAACCCGCATTGAGCGACCAGATGCGATGCTCGTCGTGACCCTCATCCGCAAGCACGCCGTCGCGGCGAAACAGGCGCGCCCTGCCGTCGCGCCAGAAGGAGGTGCAGTCGAAGGGCTTGAGGAAAGCGACGTCGGAATCGCAGAAGATCAATACGTCTTCCCTGGCATGGGCTGATATGGCGATGCGGCGCAGTTGCTGCACGTGCCAGCCGCGCAGCGGCTGCGTCCTCAGGCTGAGCCAGACACGCCGGCGAAACAGGCTGAGCGGGTCGTCGAAAGCACGCAGCCAGCGCGGCAGCAGGTCACGCTCGTCGACAACAGTGCGCCGGTCTGTCTCCAACTGGCGGAAAAGCGCGACGTCGCGGTGTTCGACCAGGATGTAGTGATGTGCGGCGCCGGACACATGCCGGTCAAGGGTTTCGCACAGCAGGCGGCAACGCTCGAAATCCGGCGCATAGCTCGCCGTCACCACCGCCGCCGTCGGCATCTTCGGCAACAGGCCCGGGCCGGCAAGAGTGTCTGGAACGAACCGCTTGTTCAACGGAGCTCTCCGGCCGTTTCGGCGCCATGCGACCATCGCTGCTTGACGACCCGCCACAGGAAGACCGGATTGCCGACCACATAGCGGCGCCAGAGCCGGCCCGGTTCGACCGCCAGCCGGAACAGCCATTCCAGGCGCAGGCGGCGCATCCATAGCGGCGCGCGCGGCACCGAGCCGCTCAGGAAATCGAGCAGCGCGCCGACCGCGACCGGCATGGTGCAGTGGCGTTCGTCGATGTGGCGCGCGATCCACAGTTCCTGGCGCGGCACGCCCATGGCGACCAGCAGCATATCCGGCCGGAGCGCCGCGATCCTGCCGATAATCTCCGGCTCCTGTTCGGCGGAGAAATAGCCGTCATGAATGACCACGAAATTGTGCTGCACGGCAAGGGCGGCCAGCTTGACCGATGCCGCCTCGGCGTTGACACGCGTCGCGCCGAGCAGCCCGACGGTCAGCGGCCGCGTCGAGGCCTGCAGGAAGGCCGGCACGAAATCGGTGCCGTTGAGATTGTCCGGAAATGGCGCGCCATAGAGAATCTTGGCGGCGAGATCGACGCCGATGCCGTCCGGCAGGATGAGGAAATCGTCGAGCGCCTCGGCGAAGACAGGATCGGTACGGGCGATGTTGGCATTGTGGGCGTTGAGAAAACTGACCTTGGTGAAGCGACGCTCGGCAATCAGGCGGTTCAGCAGGACGATCGCATCATCCCATCGGATGGCGAGCACCGAGATGCCAAGGATCGTCTTCAAGCTGTCGAGCCCGAACGCGGCGCGGGCGGTGTGCATGTTCATGGAAACACCTCCTGCTTGACCACGCCTAGTTTTTCCAAGCCATGCCGGATGGCGGTATCGAGCGCCTTCACCTGCTGGCGATGGAATGCGCTGCCATCGACGTCCCGCATATCGGCCGCCGCAGCCTCCAGTGCCCTGGCGAAATCGGCTGGATCGTCGGTGACGACGCTATTGTCGGGGCGATGGTCGATGCCGCGCAGCGAGCGGCTGGTGGCGACCGAAGGCAGACCAAGCTCGAAGGTCTCGATGGTCTTCAGCTGCACGCCGCTGCCGGCGGTGCTGATCAACGGGATGACGGCAGCGCCGCACACGAATGCCCTGGCATCCGGGACACGGCCGACAAACTCGACACCCGGATGCGTCGAGCTGACGCCGGAGGGCATATGGCCCGCGATGCGGATGCGGAAACCGGGCCGCAGATGCGGCACCACCTTGCCCAGGAACCAGTCGAGGCCGATGCGATTCGGCTGCCAGGTCCAGGTGCCGATCAAAGCGGCGTCGCAGTCGATCTGGCGTGGGCCTTTCGGGGTTGGCGCCTTGGCACCGGTTACCAGCGGCAGCACCGCCGAGCGGACGTCGGAGGCGACGCCGAGTGCGGCGCGGTCCTCCTCGGCCAGGGTGAAGACAAAGCGCGCGCGGCGGCAGAGACGCTCTTCCACGACCTTGAGCAGCCTTGCCTCGCGGCGGAACAGCAGGCGCTGGAAGAGGCCGCCGGCGGCAGCGGCGTTTTCCAGTGCCGAGAGATGTTCGACATTGTGGGCGACGAAGATCGAAGGCCGGTCTTCGAAGAGCTTTTCGAAGGCGCCGGCGAACTGCACGGAATTCAGCACATAGCCATCGAAGGGACCGGCCTGTTCGAGAGCGACCTGCACATCGTGGTCGGACACCGTACGCAGCTTGACCGATGCAAAGGTGAGGCCCGAAAACATCGCCTTGCCGACCCAGGCGAGCTTTTGCAGCGCAGAGGCACTTTCGGTGCGGACATCGATGGCACCCAGCACCACGGTGTTTTCGGGGTCGGCAGCGTCCTTTCCGGGCCAGGTGAAGCCGATCACCGTGACGCGCGCGCCGGCGCGCCGCAAAGCGGCGATGACCGCAGCGTTGGCGATCTCGTAGCCCGAGGTGAGAGCACCGTCGGGCACGATCGATGTGGCGAACAGCAGATGCATCTCACCTATCCTGTGGTGTAGCCGGTAGCAAAGCGCGGTGAACCCTTGATTAAGCGAGCACGTTCAACGCCCGAAAGCCCCTGCCTGAGGGGCCTCTCCGTGCAAGGTGATTAACGAAACCTTATCACCGTGGTGCTACCAGAACGCGACTGAGATGTGGCTGGACACGGATGATCCCTTTGCCATCGGATGGTTCGGTATCGATCGCTGGACGGTCTCCCCGGCTTGACGTGGAGACTGTCGAAGCGGTCGTCACCTTGCCAACCTTCAAGCGGCCCGAACAGGTGCTGGAAACGCTGGCGTCGCTCCGCGCGCAGCAGACCGGCAGGCGCTTTGCCGTGATCGTCATGGAGAACGAAGCCGAGGCACGTGAAGGCGCCAAGGCGGTGCTGCCATTGTTCGAGCGCGGCGAGATACCGGGCATGGTCATCATCGCGCATGAGCGCGGCAATTGCAGCGCCTACAATGCCGGCTGGCAGACGGCGATCCTGCACTTCCCGAACTTCAGGCATCTGCTGGTCATCGACGATGACGAGATCGCCGATCCGCACTGGCTGGAACGCATGTGCGCGGCTGCCGAAACGCTCGGCGCCGATATTGTCGGCGGCCCGCAGGTGCCCGTCTTCGCCGATCCCGCCCATGTCAAATGGGCCGAACATCCCGTCTTCGCACCACCCTACCGGGAGACGGGACGCGTGCCGGCGCTCTACTCGTCCGGCAATCTTCTGGTCGGGCGCAACGTGCTCACAGCCATGGGACCGCCCTTCCTCGACCTCAGATTCAATTTCATGGGCGGCGGCGACTCAGACTTTCTCAACCGGTCGGCGCAACGGGGCTTTGTGCTCGGCTGGTGTGCCGAGGCCCAAGTGCGGGAAACCGTTCCGGCGCGGCGTGTCGAGGCCGACTGGATCCGGGCCCGCAGCCTGCGCAACGGCGTGATCTCGACACTGGTCGAAAAGAAGAAGCGCGCGGGCACGCCGCTGGCCGGCGCCAAGGTGTTTGCGAAGAGCCTGGCGCTGCTGGCCGCCGCGCCTTTTCGCAGCCTGATCCGGCTGGCGCGGACCGGATCCCCGGCGATCGCCATCTACCCCGTCCATGTGGCGCTCGGCCGCGTGATGGCCGAATTCGGATATGCCAATGAGCAGTATCGCCAGCCCGAGAAAAACTGAGCGCGCCCCGCTCAGCGACGCGTTCACGCGCGACGGCGTGGCGACCGCGATCGCCGCGCTACTGTTCACCGTGATCATGGTGTCCTTCCGCCCGTTCCAGCCGGCCGGCGCCGAACTCACCGGCGACGGCGGCGACATCGTCAACCAGCTTGGCTTCGGCTCACTCGGCGCCGTTTCGATCTTTTCGCTGATGGCCTTTGCCGATCCGCGCATCGTGCGCTCGCTGCTCAGCCCGTCCTGGGTGCTGATGCTGGGTTTCTTCTTCCTGTCGGTGGTGCTGGCGACCGACCCACCCTCGGCGATGCGCGCCGCATCCTTCACCATGATCGGTATCCTGACGATGGCGACGATCCTGGTGCTGCCGCGCGATGCCGAATCCTTCTCGAAAGTCATCATCTTCACCGCTGTCGTGGTGATGGGGCTCTCCTATCTCGGCCTCATCGTCTTTCCGCACGAGGCGATGCACACGGCCGATTCCCAGGAGCCCGAACATGCGGGCCTGTGGCGCGGCGTGTTCACCCACAAGAACATCGCCGGCCCGATCATGGCCTGTCTCAGCTTCGCCGGCCTCTATCTCTACCGGCGCGGGCAACGCTGGTGGGGCGCGGGCATCTTTTGCGCGGCGATGATCTTCATGCTCCACACCGGCTCCAAGACGACTGCCGGCCTGGTGCCGTTCTCGATCCTGATCGTGGTGCTGCCGAGCCTGATGGGAATGCGCCTCGGCACGCCGATCCTGTTTGCGCTGGCGATCATCGCCACGGCGGTGGGCACGCTGGGCATCGTCTTCCTGCCGCCAGTGAAATATCTGGCGGCGATCTATTTCCCCGATATGACCTATACCGGCCGCACCACGCTGTGGGAGTTCGCCGGCTCGATGCTGGCGAAAAAACCCTGGACCGGTTACGGCTATGAAAGCTTCTGGGGCACGCCACTGCTGCTCAACCAGGACCAGCCCTTCGACCGGCCCTGGGACATCAGGACCATCGTGCATGGCCATGACGGCTATCTCGACATCGCCGTGCTGATGGGCATCCCGGCCCTTTGCGTGGCGGTCTACACTTTCCTCATCGCGCCGCTGCGCGACTACATGCGCATTCCGCTGCGCCGAGAAAACATCTTTCTCGGCGACTTCTTCATGATGGTGGTGCTGTTCACCGCGCTCAATGCTTTCCTCGAAAGCTTCTTCTTCCATCGCGGCGACCCGGTCTGGCTGTTCTTCGTGCTGGGCGTGCTTGGCCTGAGGCAAGTGTCGCTGCGGCCGATCGCGGTGCGCAACCCCTCCCGCCCGGCCTGACAGGGCTTCCCCAGGGAACCGCGAGCGTCTATGTCAAAACCTTCCTTCGGAGGGCTTTCAATGACGATCAGGCTTGTTCTCGCCGGCTGCGGCAATATGGGTTACGCAATGCTCTCGGGCTGGCTGAAATCCGGCAAGCTTGCACCGTCGGCGGTTTTCGTGGTCGAGCCAAACGACGGTCTGCGCCAGCGCGCCGCCGCACTCGGCTGTGCCACGGCTGCTGACGCCAGCGACATTCCGGCAGACGCCGTGCCTGATCTCGTCGTCATCGCGGTGAAGCCACAAGTTATCCGCGAGGTGACCGCCGCCTACAAGCGCTTCGGCGACGGCCGCACCACCTTTGTCAGCATCGCCGCGGGAACGCCGGTCTCAACCTTCGAGGATATCCTCGGCAACAGCGCGCCGATCGCGCGCTGCATGCCCAACACGCCTGCTTCCATCGGCAAGGGCATGATGGTGGTATTTTCCAACCCGCTCGTGTCCGATGATACAAAGCGTTTTGTCGCCGACCTGCTGTCGGCAAGCGGCGAAGTGGCGACCATTGGCGACGAAGGTTTGATGGATGCCGTGACCGCCGTGTCGGGATCAGGCCCGGCCTATATCTTCCACTTCATCGAAGCGCTGACCGTGGCCGCCGAAAGGGCCGGCTTGCCGGCGGCGACCGCCAGGCTGCTCGCCATGCAGACCGTCTATGGCGCTGCCTCGCTCGCCGCCGAAAGCCACGAGGACCCAGGCGTGCTGCGCCAACAGGTGACCAGTCCCAACGGCACCACGGCAGCGGCGCTTGGCGTGCTGATGGGCGAGGACCGGCTGACCAATCTGCTGACGCAGGCAGTGGAAGCCGCGCGGCTACGGTCGATTGAGTTGGGGAAGTAAGACCTCAGTTCGTTCCGTACAGCATCTCGTCCTGCAGCCGGCGCAGCGCGAACAGCCTCGTCGTCTGGTCGGGCGCGGCGTTCTCGGCGGTCAGCAATTCGCCTTTCCTGACCGGCCTCAGCACCTTGCCGCCCTCGAGCAGGCCGACCGGCACGGCGCGCTGGGCGCGGGCTTCGCCGACGGTCATGGTCCAGGAGCGGTAGCAGGTCTCGCCGATCGCATCGAAGGTCTCGCCGGCGGCCAAGTCCCGCTTGGCGACCGCGCAGACCTCGGCGACCGGCCGTGGCAGTGGCACCATGTCGGGCTTGCCGAAGAGCACGATGCGGGCGGCGGTCAGCGGCACCTCCAGCGAGGTCAGATGATAGGGCCTGAACAGGCTGTAATAGGGACCGTGGCCGATATGCAAATCGTCCATGCGCTCGATGATGCGCGGATGCGTCGCCTCGACGATGACGAAGACGCCGGGGGCGACGCCCTTGCCGATGGTGTAGTCGACGACACCCTTTTTCAGCAACAGCCCGCCGTCCTCGCGCGGAATGAGCACCTTGACGAGGTCGTCGCGGTCGGCTTTCGGCCCATGCATGCCGGGCACGTCGGGCACAAGACCGGTGGCATTGGCGATGGCGCACATCTCGACCATGGTTTTCGAGCCATCGACGAACTCGACCAGCATGCGCGGGTTCATGTTGCGGCGGATCGCTTCCTCGCGATAGTCGTCGGGCATGGCGTCGTGGTTGAGCGGGTTGTTCTTGCCCTTGCCAGCCGAGACGATGGTCAGGCCGAGCGCGGAAGCGAACTCGATCAGTTCCATGCAGCTCGATGGCTCATCGCCGGCACCAACCGAATAGACGACGCCAAGCCGGTCGGCCTGCTGCTTCAGATAGCAGCCGATGGTGACGTCGGCCTCGACATTCATCATCACCAGATGCTTGCCATGTTCCATCGCCGACAGGCAGAAATCGGCGGCGACGCCCGGTTTGCCGGTGGCGTCGATGACGACGTCGATCAGCGGATTGGTGACCAGCATCTCGTTCGAGGTGATAGCGATCATTCCTGCCTCGATTGCCGCGGTGACTTTCGACGCGGTATCGGCTTCGACCGCCATCGCCTCGTCGCCATAGGCGATGCGGATGGCGTCGCGCGCAGTGTGCGGACGTCGGGTGGAAACGGCGCAAACCGAAATGCCAGGCATCAGCATGCCTTGTGTGACGAGGTCGGTGCCCATTTCACCCGAACCGATGACACCGATGCGCACCGGGCGGCCCTCGGCGGCACGCTTGGCGAGATCGCGGGCAAGCCCGGTCAGGGCGACATTGGTCATGCGGGAGACGTCCATGGTTCTTGATTTGGAGGCGGCATAGCAGGGAACCGCCCGCTTTTGCCAACGAAACCGCTCCAACGTGGCTTCAAACCACCCGGACGTAGCTCGTCATGCCGGATTTCTGGTGCTCGATGATGTGGCAGTGCAGCAGCCAGTCGCCGGGATTGTCGGCGACGAAGCCGAGCTGAACCTTCTCGTTGGGCTGGATGAGATAGGTGTCCGAAATCAACGGCTGCACTGGCCGCGTCGACGACGACAGCACCTTGAAGCTCATGCCATGGAGATGCATCGGATGCGATTGCGGCGTCAGGTTCTCCATGTCGATGACATAGCTCTTGCCGAGCTTCAATTCGGCCAGCGGCGCGGTCGGATCGGATGTATCGCCTGGCCACGGCACCTTGTTGATGGCCCAGAAACTGTAGCCAAGCGAGCCGCAGATGCCGTCGCTCGGGACGTTTTCCGCCGTGGCGCTGAGCGCCAGCGAAATATGCTCGGCGGTTGTGAGGTCCACGTCCGCCATCGGATTCACTTCCAGCGGTGCAACATCGCGAACGTCCCGCTTGAGCGAACTGCCTGTCGCCCGCACGGTCGCCAGGATTTTGGGCTTGGTGCCCCTGACGTCCCGCAGACTGACGACCGCGCCTTCGTCATCGGGCATGCGGATGGCGAGTTCCATGCGCTGTCCCGCCCCAAGCAGCAGGGCATCGGGTGAAAAGCGCTCAGGCACCGGATTGCCGTCCAGCGCCATGACCGTCGCCTCCGCGCCCTCGACGCGAAAGGCATAGATGCGGGTGACGTCGGTGATGGCGACGCGCAACCGCACCAAGCCTCCGGCCGGCGCGTCATATTGCGGCTGGTCAAGCCAGTTAGCGGTGCGCACCGTGCCGTAGGTGCCGGTTCGCGCGGCATCGCGCGGCCGGAACTGGTCGATGAACTGGCCGTCGTCGCCAAGCCGCCAGTCGCGTAGATTGAGGACGAATTCGGCGTCGAATTTCGGATCGTTCGGGTTCTCGACCACGATCACGCCCGTCAGGCCGTGGCCCATCTGCTCCAGCGTGTTGCAATGCGGGTGATACCAGAAGGTGCCGGCGTCAGGCGGGGTGAAGGCGTAGTCGAAATGGTCGCCGGTGTAGACGTAGGGCTGGACCAGGAAGGGCACGCCATCCATCTTGTTTGGAACACGAATGCCGTGCCAGTGTATGGTCGTCGGATCGTCGATGGCGTTGATGAGGCGCGCGGCGAACGGCTCGCCCTTCTTCATCCTGAGCACCGGCGGCATCCCGGCATTGCCGTAGGTCAAAACATTGTTGGTCGGGCCGACATCCATCAGCTTCGCCTGGATTTTCGCCGTCTGCAGCACCACCGGTTCCGGACTGGCCGCGGCCCAACTGCCAAGCCTGCCGATGGCCGAGAGGCCGACCCCGCTGGCGCCAACGATGGCGGCCGTTTTCAAGAACCTGCGGCGTGTAAGGACGGTCATTCAAGCTCCAACTGCAAAGACGGCTGCCCGGTATCTATCGCCGCCTTGAACCATGAGCGGGCAATCCGTGCAAATGCCCATATGGCACACCGTGTCTTGCCATGGCGGCAGGAGGTGACGACAGAGCCTCCTGCCCCTACTCCGCCGCCTCGGCATACTGCGCGGGCACATAGTTGAGGATAGGCCCGAGCCAACGCTCGACTTCCGCGAGCGGCATGTCCTTGCGGCGTGCATAGTCCTCGACCTGATCACGCTCGACCTTGGCGACGCCGAAATAGTAGCTTTCCGGATGTGAGAGATAGATGCCGGACACCGAGGAGCCCGGCCACATCGCGTAGCTTTCGGTCAGGCTGACGCCCGCATTGCGCTCGCCGTCGAGCAGGCTGAACAGCGTTGCCTTCTCGGTATGGTCTGGCTGTGCAGGATAACCTGGTGCCGGGCGGATGCCGCGATAGGGCTCGCCGATCAGTTCGTCCGGCGCCAGCTTCTCATCGGCCGCATAGCCCCAGAATTCCTTGCGCACCTTCTCGTGCATGCGCTCGGCGAAGGCTTCGGCAAAGCGATCGGCCAGCGCCTTGACCATGATCGAGGAGTAATCGTCATTGGCGCGCTCGAAACGCTCCGATATCGCCACTTCCTCGATGCCGGCGGTGACGATGAAGCCGCCGATGTAGTCGGACTTGCCGCCGTCCATTGGTGCGACGAAATCCGACAGCGCGACATTGGCCTTGCCGTCGCGCTTGGTCAGTTGCTGGCGCAGCGTGAAGAAAGTCGCCAATTCCTGCGAGCGCCCCTCGTCCGTGAATAGCCTGATGTCGTCGCCAACAGCATTGGCCGGCCAGAAGCCGATGACGCAACGCGGCGCGAACCATTTCTCGGCGATGATCTTGTTCAGCATCGCCTGTGCATCCTCGAACAGCTGGCGCGCTGCCGGTCCTTGCGCCTCGTCTTCCAGGATTCTGGGATAACGCCCCTTCAGCTCCCAGGTCTGGAAGAACGGCGTCCAGTCGATGTAGTGCGAGAGTTCGGTCAGGTCCCAGTTCTCGAACGCCTTTACGCCGGTGAAAGATGGCTTCGGCGGCTGGTAGGCAGACCAGTCGACCTTGTGCGCATTGGCCCTCGCCTTGGCCAGCGGCAGCCGCTGCTTGTCGGCCTCGGAGCGGGCATGCGCGTCGGCGACCTTCTTGTACTCGGTCCGCACCGTGTCCACAAAGCCACCCTTCGTCTCGTTCGACAAAAGCGCCGAGACCACGCCGACCGCCCGGCTGGCGTCGGTGACATAGACGGTCTGCCCCCTGGCGTAGCGCGCGTGGATCTTCACCGCCGTATGCACACGGCTGGTCGTGGCGCCGCCGATCAGCAGGGGAATGTCGAAGCCTTCGCGCTCCATCTCGGCGGCCATGTGCACCATCTCGTCTAGAGACGGGGTGATCAGGCCGGACAAGCCGATGATGTCGACATTCTGCTCGCGCGCGGTCTGCAGGATTTTTGCCGCCGGCACCATGACACCGAGATCGATGATCTCGTAATTGTTGCAGGCGAGAACCACGCCGACGATGTTCTTGCCGATGTCGTGGACATCGCCCTTCACCGTCGCCATCAGGATCTTTCCGGCCGTCTGGCGCTCGCCATTGTCGATGCCGTTGGCGGCGTTGGCCAGTTTCTCGGCCTCCATATGCGGCAGCAAACCCGCCACCGCCTGCTTCATCACCCGCGCCGACTTCACCACTTGCGGCAGGAACATCTTTCCGGCGCCGAACAGGTCGCCGACGACATTCATGCCGGCCATCAGCGGGCCTTCGATGACATGCAGCGGGCGCTCGGCCGCCAGCCGCGCTTCCTCGGTGTCGGCGTCGATGAATTCGGTGATGCCGTTGACCAGCGCATGCGAAATCCGCTGCTCGACCGTCCATTCGCGCCAGGCGAGATCGCGCTCCTTGGCTTCCTTGCCGGCCGTGCCCTTGAAGCGTTCGGCGATCTCCAGCATGCGCTCGGTGGCGGTGCCGCCGGCGCTCGGCGCGCGATTGAGCACGACATCCTCGCAGGCCTCGCGTAGCTCCGGCTCGATCGTGTCATAGACGGCCAACTGACCGGCATTGACAATGCCCATATCCATGCCGCGCTGGATGGCGTGGTAGAGGAACACCGCGTGCATGGCCTCGCGCACCGGCTCGTTGCCGCGAAACGAGAAGGACAGGTTCGACACGCCGCCGGAAATGTGGACATGCGGCAGCGTCGAAGTGATCTCGCCGGTGGCCTCGATGAAATCGACGCCGTAATTGTCATGCTCCTCGATGCCGGTGGCGACCGCGAAGACGTTGGGGTCGAAGACGATATCCTCCGGCGGAAAGCCGGCCTGTTCGGTCAAGAGCTTGTAGGCGCGGGTGCAGATCTCGACCTTGCGCGCCTTGGTATCGGCCTGGCCGGCCTCGTCGAAGGCCATGACGACCACGGCAGCGCCATAGGCTCGCACCAACCTGGCATGATGCAGGAAGGCTTCCTCGCCTTCCTTCATCGAAATGGAATTGACCAGCGGCTTGCCCTGCACGCATTTCAAGCCCGCCTCGATGATCTCCCATTTCGAACTGTCGACCATGACCGGAACACGGGCAATGTCCGGCTCGGCGGCGATCAGGTTGAGATAATCGACCATCGCCTTCTTTGAATCGATCAGACCCTCGTCCATGTTGATGTCGATGATCTGCGCGCCATTGGCGACCTGATCGCGCGCCACGTCGAGCGCGGGAACATAATCGCCCGCCGTGATCAGCTTCCTGAACTTGGCAGAGCCGGTGACATTGGTGCGCTCGCCGACATTGACGAAGGGGATCTCGTCCGTCAGCGTGAACGGCTCCAGCCCGGACAGGCGCATCTTACGCTCGATCTGCGGAATGGCGCGCGGCGGATATTTTTTGACCGCCTCGGCAATCGCCCTGATATGATCCGGCGTCGAGCCGCAGCAGCCGCCGACTACATTGACCAAGCCCTCGCGTGCAAAGTCCCCGATCTGCGCAGCCATGAAGGCCGGGCTCTCATCATATCTGCCGAATTCATTGGGCAGGCCGGCATTCGGATAGGCGCAGACGAAGGTGCCCGCGACATCAGATATTTCGGCCAGGTGTTCGCGCATGGCGTTGGCGCCGAGCGCACAGTTGAGGCCGATGGTGAAGGGATTGGCATGGCGCACCGAATGCCAGAAGGCCGTCGGCGTCTGGCCCGACAGTGTGCGGCCGGAAAGGTCGGTGATGGTGCCCGAAATCATAACCGGCAGATGCACGCCCTTCTCGATGAAGATCTCGTTGCAAGCGAAGATCGCCGCCTTGGCGTTCAGCGTGTCGAAGATGGTCTCGATCAGGATGATGTCGGCGCCACCGTCGATCAGGCCGCGCAACTGCTCGCCATAGGCAAGCCGCAACTCGTCGAAGGTCACCGCGCGATAGCCGGGATTGTTGACGTCAGGCGACATCGAGGCGGTGCGGTTGGTTGGTCCGAGCGCGCCGGCGACGAAGCGGCGTTTGCCGACTTCCTGCTCAGCCCGCTTCGCCGCCCGGCGCACCAGCCGAGCGCCGTCGCGGTTCAGCGCATAGACGGCATCCTCCATGCCGTAATCGGCCTGGGCGATCGAGGTCGACGAGAAGGTATTGGTCTCCAAAATGTCGGCGCCGGCAATGGCATATTGGTAGTGGATCTCCTCGATCGCTGCGGGCTGCGTCAGGATCAAGAGGTCGTTGTTGCCCTGCTGGTGGCAGGCGCAGCCGGCGAAAACCTCGCCGCGGAAATGGTCTTCGTCGAAGCCAAGCCCCTGGATCTGCGTGCCCATGGCGCCGTCAAGAATGAGAATGCGCTCGCGCGCCGCCGCGGTCAGCGCCGCGAGCACTTCCGAGCCGTCGGACTTGGCCGCGACAGGGCCGAACAGGTCATCCAGCGATGCAGAATTCTGCGACATTTTCTATCCTTTGGACGACAAGTCTGTCCATGTCACATAAGGATATCTTTATGTCAATATACGCTTCTCGCTAGACGGAGTCACGCGCCATTGCGGGTGCCGGAGCAACAAACGTCGAAACCGACCTTTGCCGGGGCGTCCTTTGCATGTCCAAGTGAATACGCGGCACTCCAGTGTCAGTGCAAGTCGGCCAGCAAGGCCTGGGCCTCGGCAAGGTTCTTCTCGGAGCCAGCGGTGAGATCGTCCATCTTGCGATCCCTGAAGATAACAAGCGCCTCCTGGCAAGCGGCGATCGCCTCCTCAGCCAGCGCCTTGTCCTTGCGGGCCGTGCCCAAATCGGTCAGCACGTCGCACAGGCTGTCTTCGGTGAAGGCGACGGCCGGCACCGAATTGATCTTCTTCTGCACGGCGACCGCCTCGCGCAGGATGGGTACTGCTTCCTCGAAACGGGCGACGTTGTTTTCGGAACGGCCGGCCATCGTCAGGGCATAGCCGACCTCGTTCTGCAGGCTCGCCCAGCGGTCGGGGTCGCGGTCGCGGCCGACCTCGTCGGCCAGCGCCCGGTTGACGGCGATCGCCTCGTCGAACACTTCAGGCGAAGGCTCCTTCGCCGCGATCATGCTCAGCACATTGGCAAGGTTGCCCTGCGTGGTCGCCCAGCGCTCCGGGTCGCGGGCCCGGGTGCGCACTGCCTGTATGCTGCGATAGATGCCGGCCGAGCGCTTCAGCGAGGCGACGTCGTTGCGCCAGTAGCCCAGCGACGACAGCGCGCTCGCCAGATTGGACTGGTTGCGTGTCCAGCCGTCGGCATCCTTGTCTGGGGTCGTCACCGTCAGTGCCGCCTCATAGGCCTGCACCGACTTCGCCATAATGTCCGGATCGGAAGTCGCACTCGCCTGCATCATGCGGGCATTGCCGAGATCGCTTTCGACCGAGGCCCATAAGGCGCGGTCCGGCAGCGCGGCATAGACGGCCAGGGCTGCTTCATGCGCCGTCGCTGCCTTCTGGTAGAGCGACGGGTCATTGCTCGCCCCGGCGAGGTAGTAATAGGCGCTGCCGAGATCGTTCTGCAATTGGGCGTGAGCCTGCGGCACGCTGGCAAGGTCATAGAACGGCAAGGCTGCTTCGAGCGCCGTCACTGACTGCTTGAAATCGTCGCCATCCTGCACCCGGTCTCCCAGCACGAGGAGCACATGACCCAGCCCCCATTGCGTCGCCGCCCAGGCGTCGGGATCGCTGTCGCGGGTCTGCACTTCGAGCGCCGCACGATAGGCCGTCACCGAGCGTTCAAGCGCCTCGGTCGGACCGTCGCTGGATTTGCCCAGCATGGAAAGCGCAGCGCCCAGTCGATACTGCGTCTTGGCCCAGTCTTTCGGGGCATTGTCCCTGGTCCGCACGGTGAGCGCGGCGTCGTAGGCGGCGACCGCCTGTTCGAGCACCGCTCTGTCGCCGGCGCGATCGCCCCAGGTCGACAGCGTGCTGCCGAGACCGTGCTCGATGGAAGCGAACTCCGTGGGGGCGGCCGTGGCCGTGTAAACTTCCGATGCGCTGCGATACGCGGTTGCCGATTTCTGCAGATAGTCTGTACCCGTGTCGCGATCGCCGAGCGAGGCGTAGGCCGAGCCCAGATTCTGCTGCAGCGAGGCCCAGTCGAGCGGCAGCTTTTCACGTGGATATTCGGACAGAGCGGCCTCATAAGCGGACACCGCCTTGAGCAGTGTCGCGGTGTCGCCCTGCTTCACGCCGAGACGCTGCAAGGCATTGCCGAGCGTCAGCTGGCCGTTGGCCCAGCTTGCCGGCGCATGCTCGCGCGTCCAGATGGTGAGCGCGGCCTCCGCCGCTTCGCGGGCATGCTGCAGCGTCGGGATGTCGCCATTGATCTCGCCGATTGTCTCCAGCGCCGAGCTCATATTGTTCTCAATCGTCGCCCATTGCGCCGGCGCGCGCTCTCTAGTCATTTCTTCCGTCGCCGACTGGTAGGCGGCGACGGACTGCTCGAGCGTCGCGACGTCCTTCTCGCGTGCACCAAGGCGAAACAGAGCGGCACCGAGATTGACCTGGCTCAACGCCCAGTCGAGCGGCACGCGCTCGCGGCTATACTCCGTCAACGCGGCGCGATGCGCCTCGATGGCGGCGCGAAAACTGTCACTGGTCGTCTCGCGCTCGCCAAGCTCTGACAGCACGATGCCGAGATTGTTCTCGGTCGCCGCCCATTCCAACGGCACCTTCTTCGACCCCTGCACTTCGAGCGCCGCGCGGAAGGTGGCGACCGCCTTGTCGAGCAGCGCAGTGCCGGTCTCGCGCTGGCCGAGCCGCCAATAGACGGTACCTAGATTGCCTGAGGTGGACGCCCAATCGTCCGGATAAGCCTCGCGGGTGTAGACCGTCAGCGCCTGCTCGAAGGCAGCAGCCGCCTTGTCGAGGTTTTCACGCCCGGCTTCGCGCTCGCCCAGTGTCGACAGCGTGGTGGCGAGGTTGTTCTGGGTGGCCGCCCATTGCCGTGGCTTTTTTCCAGGCGACACGAAGGTCAGGCTCTTTTCATAGGCCGCGACGGCCTGCTCTAGAAATGCGTTGTCGCCGGAGAAAGTGCCTTGCTGGGAGAGCGCGTTGGCCTCAGCCGCCTTGTAGAACCAGGCGTCCTGGTCGTCCCATTTCTCAGCCTGCTCATAGGCCTTGCCGTAGTCCTGGGCCGCCTCCTGAAACTTGAAGGAGATTTCGTAGGTTTTTGCGCTGTCGCCAAAAACTTCAGCGAATTCGAGCCGGCGCGCCTTGAGATCGGCTTCGGCCTTGTCGACCGTGTTTGACAGTTCGCCGACGCGCGCCTTGGCCTGCTCGTGGAATTTCCTGGCGGCATCGAGCGCACCTTCGCGCACCGCCTGATCGGCAAGTTTCGACAGGCGGACGATTTCCGGGTCCTGGCTCTTCAGCGCCGCCTGCTCGGCCAGCACCTGCTTCAGCCGCTCGGTCTGGCCGCGCAGCAATTTGTCGAGTTCGGCCGGGTCCTTCGGCGTGTCGGTGCCGAGCGTCTTTAGCATGGCGTAGAGCGCATCCATCGGCACGCCACCGTCGCGCGAGATGGTTTCGATCTGGCGGCGTTCGGGATCGGGCAGGGTCGAAATGGTGAGCAGCAGCCGGCGGCGCTCGGTCAGGATGTCGCCTTCATCGCCCTTCGGCGCCTCGGCCGGCGTGCCGAAATAGAGCAGCCGGCGAAGGCTCTCATTGAACCATGGCCGCTGCTGGCCGTTGGTCTTGAGATAGACCTCCTCGCCGATCATGCGCAGCACGGTGCCGAATTCCTCGCCGCCCATCGTGTCGATGTGGCGCAGGATCGCCGCCGCATAAGGGCTGTTGCCGTCGACCGGCCCGTCGAGTGCCACTTTGCCGGGCTCGGCGGCAAAGCCGATGACCTGGCCAAGGCTGTCGTCGGCCGAGCCATTGGCGGGCGCGCTGCTCTTCAACGCAACGACGCTGCGCGTTTCACCGAGACCACCGGCACCGATGGGCTTGCCGTCATCGCCTGGCGACAGCTTCAGCAGGGTGCCCGGCGGGAACGGATCGTTGCGGCAGGCGTCGAGCAAGACGATGGTGACCGGCACCTTGGCCTTCAGTTCGGTCACAATCGACGACAGCGGAACCAGTTTCTCGCCGGCATTGTCGAGCGCCGAGAGATCGGCATCGACAGGGACCAGAAAATTCTCGCCGCCGGCCTCGATGCCGTGACCGGAATAATAGATGACAGCGACATCGGCGCCCTCGGCATCGTCGACGAAGCCTTCGAGGTCACGCCGCAATTTGCGTGCGTCGCGGTTGGTGGCGACGGTCGTTTCGAAGCCGAGCTTGCCGAACATCGCCTCGATGGCGCGGGCGTCGTTTTCGGGATTGGGCAACTTGCCGACATGCTTGTAGTCGGACTGGCCGATGATCAGCGCGACGCCTTTCAGCGCTTTGGGCTCCTCGGCTTGAGCCGAAAGCAGCGCGCACAGGCACAGCATCGCGGCAAACGCCACGCATATGCGCACTCTTTCAACTATTATTCGCCCAAACCGCATCGCCCACCCCGGAACCCGAAGGCGCGATCTTGCCCAGGGAAATGGCATCATGATGGCCGGCGCATGGCAAGGCCCGGGACGAACGGTGTTCTTGTCGTGAGGTGGAGATGCCGGCTGGTTTTCACGCCGTGAGCAGGTAGTCTTCAACAGAAGCGGCCGTTCCGATGCGCACGCTGGCGACTGGTTCGGCACGAAAAGCTTTCAGGGGAGGTTGCGATGACGGACTTCACGCCAAGGTTCGACCTGGCCGGCAAGGTGGTGCTGGTGACCGGCGCTTCACGCGGTATTGGCCGTGCATGCGCGTCGGCCGCATCGGCGACCCGATCGATGTGGCGGGAACCGTGGTCTTCCTCGCCTCGCCAGCGGCGTCGCTGATCACCGGGGCGAGTATTCTGGTCGATGGCGGTTGGTCGGTGGCGTAGCCTGCCGCCCTTATTTGAAGCTGGCGATGGGCAGGAACTTCACCGCGGAGCCGGTGAAGCGGCGGTGATCGGACGTCTGTCCTCGCGGCTGGAATCCATCGAGATAGACCTGCTCCGGCGCCCTGCGGATGAAATTGGCGGCAATGACGGGCGCCGTTGTCGACCGGGTTTCGCCGGCGATGCCTCGACCGGCCTCAAGGGGCCGGCCATTCAACGCGGCGGCGGTGATTTCGGGATCGAGACGTGGCGGGACACGGTCGGCCTTCGGATTGGTCCGGACGCGATCTTCGGGTTTCGGTGCGGGGACTGCGGCGCGCTGGCCGGCTAATCCATCGAGGCCGTCATCGGGGTGATGCATGGCTAGCAAGGCAGCGACGACATCGGCGGATCTGGCTGCATCCGGCTGACGCGCCGGGCTTGTCTGGCTTTCCGGCCGCCAGGTCGGCAAGGGGACGGTGAGCGCCGCCATCTCCGGCACGACGGCCGCCGGAGCGGCATCCGCCTTGCCCAGGGGAACCTCCGTGTTGCTTGCCGCCGGCTTGGCAACTGGCAGTTCGGCCCGCGTCGCGGACGGGCCGGCCGTTGTGAAGGGCGCGGTTTGCGGGGTCGCAATGCTGGCCGTGGTCTCGGCGCGCGGGGCGAAGGCCGGTAGCGGCACCGCGCCGGGCGCCATCGCCATGACGATCGCTTCAGGCGTCTTGCTCTTTTGTTCAGCGAGCGGTTCTTCGGCCGCACCGGCCGACGCCACCTGGATGTCCGCCCGCTGGGCTGCCTCCGGCGGCACGATGGCGATGCCCTGCCCTGCCGCCCTGGGCTCAACCGACTTGGCCGGCTTGCGTGGCGCCGGCGCCGCCTCCGCCACGTCATCGGACTCGTCTGCACCACCCAAGAGCGTCGCCAGCAGGCCGCGCGACTTGCGCTGGCCGGCGTCAGCGCTTGCCAGGTCGATGTTGGGCGTGCCGGTGGCCTTGCGCGATTTGTAAGCGGCAGACGCTTGCTCGTAGCCGGGCAGCGGCCTGCCGTCGCTCGGCACATGCAGCGTGTTGCCGTTCGGGAAGACCCTGGCGAGTTCCTGGCGGCTGATGGCCGGCCAATGCCGCACATTGCCGACATCCATGTGAATGAATGGCGAGCCAGAGGTCGGGTAGTAGCCGACTCCGCCGCCCTGCATCTTGAGGCCGATGTCGCGCAGCTTCTTCAGCGGAACATCCGGCAGGAAGAAGTCCATCGCGCGGCCAACCATGTGCTGGCTTTCCCGCGCCACGCCCTTCGAGCGGCTGCGCAGCATCGCGTTGGTCGCCGGCGAACGATAGGCGCTGACGATGTGGATGTAGGCTGTCGAGCCGCTGGCGCGATAGGCCTGCCAGACGAGGTCGAGCAGGCGCGGATCCATTCGGGTCGGCTCGTTGCGGCGCCAGTCGCGCAGCATGAAATTGATCTTCTTCAATCCCGCCTGGTCGTAACGCCCGTTGCGCTTGAACACGATCTCAGTCTTCTCGCCCGTATGGAGATGTTGAATTCGCAAAGCGCGCGTCTCGGCAGACGCGGCGGTGACGCACAGGCAAAGGAACGCGACCACAACGGCCGGCAGCCATGTCCAACGGTGGGAAGCGTCGGGCGCGTTCTGTTCTCTTTCAGTCACGGTCATGCCTTGCACATTGTTTCTGTTTCGGGCGATTTGACGTCTTCGCCGGATGCGGGGCCTTCTTTTCGAAGCGCTCGACCCGACAAGCAGGCCTGATCTGGTAGGCTTGACCAGGCAGACGGACATCCGTCCCCGTCCTTTCGATGAACAGCATCTTGGTTAATGAATCGTGTTCGTGCCGGAAATGGGCCTTCCCGCCAGTCGCGGATTGCCCGAAGGCGTTCAGCCGATCGCTTCAGCGGAACAGATATTTCGAGACTTCCGGATTCCCGCGCCGCCACATCACGTTGTCCAGGAAGTAATGGTGCACGTTGATGAAGATCCAGGCGATGAAGAGGAAAAGCGACGAGCCTAGCACTGCCTTGTCGTAGGGAACCAGGTCGATCAGCGCCATCGGCACCAGCCAGAAGCCGAGCGCTCCGAGAATTGCGCCGACGATGATGAAGGCCAGCACGCGCAGCCTGTATCGCGGTCCGAGAATAGAGAGGACCTTCAATCCCGGCCTCTCGACGGCATCCGCGCGATCACGCTCGACATTGGTCTGGTAGCGCCAGACCACCGCCAGATACTGCAGGGAATGGAGCGCCGGCACCACGAGCAGCCAGAGCGGGTTCAGCGTCACGAACAGGATCCAGGCATAGAGGGACACGACGTAGGCGACGACGCCATTATAGGGCAGAGCCCCACCATGCTTGCGCCAGCGATTGATGAACATCACGGCGGTGGCCGCCGAAGAGGCGGCAGCGACCGACATGGCGATGGTGAGGAGCCATGGCGGAACCGCGAAGGTGTAGTACTGCAAACCCCAGAATTGCCTTTCGGTGATCACCACATTCGTCTGCAGCCACGCGAACAGCCACACGGAGTAGCCGTTGAACAGCAACACCTTCTTGTCCTGCTCGCTGAAGAACTTGCGCTTCAGCACGGCGTCCACCATCAGCATGCCGTAGCCTTGCTTGACGTAGTGCCAGCCGACGAAAAAGCCCATCGCGTTGGTTGCGTTGCCCAGCAGGCGGGCGTTCCCCGCCAGCGAGCCATAGGCAAAGAAGGCGGTCATGGCCAACGGGACGACAATGCCGGCGATGATGTAGCGGATCTGGAGGTTGCGGCTGTAACCGTCGCCGCGCACCTTGCGCGCGAAATTGCGGTAGAAGATCTGGTAGGAATGACCGAAATGCGGCTGGTTTATGAGGTGCGAGAGCAGGAACATCGTCAGCGTCACGGCGGCTTCGTAGCTGAGCGGCAGAAAATACAGCACCGGCAGGATGACAAGCGCGCTTCCGCCAAGCATGAAGAAGTCGATGAACGGGCCAAAGAGATATTTTTGCGGCGTAGCCGCGACGGAAGCCGGGGCATCTGCCGAAAGGTGAAGTGCCATGATGCCTTCTCCCTGTGATCGTTCATTTAGTCATCGACGCGCTACCTGAACAAGTTTTCACGCAACTCCTGACGACCAGGATCGGTAGGTGCACCGAAGCCTTCGCTGTGCGTCCGCCAACGGCCTACATAATAGGAGTCGACGGCATCGAAACATAGCCGTCAGTCGCGTAATGCCAAGCCAGTTGGATGGCAGCCAGTCTTCACATGGGGATCGTGCCGGCGCAGGAATTTGCGTAGCGGCAACTCGAAGCGAATGTACATCCGCCAAGCGAAAAGAACTGAAGTCGCTGTGCCGATCACGATGATCAGGTCCGGAGGAATTGGAAAAGCGGTCCACACCATCAGTAGCAGCGTTATCGGCAGAGTGTGGATCAGATAAAGCATATAGGAGGCATCACCAAGAACCGTCCAGCCGCTCGGCTTCGCGTTGATCTGCATCGTGCCGAAGACGATCATCGCCGCCGGGACACCGTAGACCAGCACGCGCTGGAAGCAGTTTTCACCGGCGAGGAACTCGATCGTCCCTCCTTGCGGCGCTATCCCAACGAATCCGACAGCTATCATCGCCGCGGCACCGATCGGTAGGCACCACACCGCCGGTTTCCAACTAGGCACGTAGGCGAGAACGGCGCCGAAGCCGAACTCGATGATCAGCGGGTTGCCGAGGAACTGCAGCACCGGACCCGCTGAGCGAAATATCATTGCGAGGCCGAAGATACCGACGAGCACCGACAGCAGTCGCCGGTCGATGAGAACGATGGCTGCGGCAACGTAGAACAGCATTTCGAAGCACAGCGTCCATGCCGCAGGCAGTGCTGGCGCGGTCATTTGATCGGTAGCCGGCCACAGCAAGAGCGTCGCCACCGCGTCCCGCCAGCCAAAGCCGGTTTTGTAGGCGACAATTGCATACGGGATGCTGATCAGCAGGTAGAGCGGAACAATGCGCCGGAATCGTCTCCACGCGAAAGATCGCCAAGTCAGACCAGGTGCCGTCCTGGCAATAATCACCCCTGATATGACAAAGAAGATGTCGACGCCTGCGAAGCCGACCACCTGAAAATCATGAGGTAACAGGCCATTGGATCCGGTGACCTTAACGGCAGTCTGTGCTGCGTGGACATATACGACCATCAGCGCGGCAACGAAGCGAAGTACTTGCAGGGACCAGATCAACAGGGCGGGTCCTGGCTATTGGCCGCCAGAGTCTGGTATGGCGCCACCAAGGAACCGCGGCAAGAGCATGGGGACGCGCCGAGCGTAATCGTCGTACTCTGGGAAGGTTTGCCGAAGGATAGCCTCTTCATTTCTCGCGCGTCTATACTGCAAAAGAAATTGAAACGCACCCAGCGCCACCATCAGCAGCGACAAATGTGAAAGAATCATTCCGATAACGAATATCGCCTCACAGATGTAGAGCGGATGCCTGACAATCGAGTACGGGCCAGTGGTAACCAGGCGACGAGCTGTCGCCATAAGAGAGAAGGAACGGCCCAGCCAATAAAGACAGAAAATCGAACTGGCTGTACCTATCAGGACCAGGCAAAGAGCCGTCACCTGCGCCGCCTCATTTTGCAATGGCGGCGTCAGGGTCAATGCGAGCAGGACCATAAATGTTCCTGCTACCGAGGTTAGTCTTGGTGCAATTCCCTGCGCGGTCCCTTTCGGCGGAAGACGTGTGATTGTCATCACAAGCTGCAACAACAAAAACAAGGTTGATGCCAGTTGAGTGACGACTGCGAGCGAAAGTTCTGATGTATCCTGACGGAGATGGAGGAACAGAGGTATCGCGCCGGACGTCGCCAAAACCGTCATGACAAAAATGATGGCAACACGACCAAAAAAATCCTCGTTCAACATTTCGCCCCCCTTAGCCTAAGCAGTCATTGAAACATCACTTACGCGCCCCGACAAGAAAATGGTTTGCAAAGAGTTAACGGGGATACCGTCTCAACTTTTGATTAATCTGTCCGGCCTATCGTGGCTAAATGCCAAATCTTCTTCCCGTGCTTCGTGTCCTGGCGCCGATGTCATTTTTGATTTCCGCCATTACAATGATCGCGCTTAACCCTCACAGCGCAACATTTGCGTTTTGGTTGGCCTTGCCTGTAAATGCAGCGGGATGGCCCGCGCCTCGTAAAGCAGGGCGAACTGCCTCAGTTCAATTGAGTTGATCCAAGATTCCTGAACTCGTCGCAATCAACAGAGCTTTGTAGATTACGAACGCTATCGTGCAGATTGCCGCGACAGAGATTGGCACCCCGAACGGCACAACGCCTTTGCGGTCGAGATGTTGAACGTAGATGCGGAAAGCGCCTGCGGGCAGCAGGAATGGATTTTTCATGGCCGCCGCAGTGATGAGTGCGAAAACCAGTAGCAGCACGGAAAACACGACGAGGTCGTTGCCACCTGTCAGGAAAGGGACGACCGCCATCAACTTCACGTCGCCAGCACCGATCTTGCGCAAGAGCCAGAAAGGGAACAAGGCAAAAAACAGCACGAGGCCGGCAGCCGCGCTCAAGCCCATTTCCCACCAGGATCCGGATCGGAGCAGCAGCAAAAACAACGATCCCGCCCCAAGGCAAAGCAGCAGCAGCACATCGCGATTGGCAATCTTCTGCGTCGTGAAGTCGAGCCACGCAATCCTGGCGAGCAGAGGGATGGCGAGAGCCTTCAGCAGCAGCGATTCGACAAGCAGCATGCTAGCGCTCGATGTTCTGCACGCTTGACGACAGCAGCTTCAGATTGTTGGCTACTGTCGGATCGTTGGGCGCCAGTTCGTAAGCCTTGAGGAAATTCGCGCGTGCATCCTGCAGCTTGCCGCGCAGCAGGTAGGAATAGCCGACATTGTTGTAGTATTCGGGCGACGCGCCAACAAGCTTGAAGGCCCGTGCGTAAGCACGGTCGGCAAGGTCGAAGCGGTGGATGCGATCGCAGGAGGCGGCCAGCCCCATCCAGGCGCCGCCGTCATTGGGCGCGAGTTGCGTCGCCTTGAAGAACAACGCACCAGCATTGCCGTAATTTTCCGCACGGAACTGGTTCTTGGCTTCGGCCACGGCCTGGTCCGAGGCGTAATATTCGACGTTGCCGACCGTCTTCAATCCATCGAAGGCATCGCCAAAAGACGTGACATCGCCTTTCGAAGGCTCGTTGGTGCGCACGACACCATCGGTGGTGTCCGCACCGTTCGTTTGGCAACCGGCAAGCGCCATCAACAGACTGGCTGCGGCTACGGCTGCGAGGCGCATTGGCCCTGTCATTTTGTCTCCCAAGAGTCCCCCGACTCTATTTTAGAACCAAAGCATATAAACATTTAGAAGAAAATGCCCTTCATGCGGATGATCACCGGCAACATGATTACCATCATCACCACCGGGAAGATGCACAGTCCCAATGGAATCATCATCTTGACCGGCAGAGCGTTGGCGCGCTCCTCGGCATGAAGAATTCTCTGGCTGCGCATCTCTTCGCTGTAGACCCGCAAAGCGTCGGTCAGGCTGGTGCCGAGTTCTTCCGACTGCCGAAAAAGCACTGCCAGAGCCCGCGCCTCGTCAAGACCGATTCGGTCGGCGAGGTCGCGCAGCGCCTCGCGCAGTGGCTTGCCGGCACGCAACTGCAGATTCATGATCGAAAGCTGGATGCCGAGCCATTTGTGGGTGCCGGCCAATTCGCTGCTGACACGCTCCACCGCCGCCTCCAGGCTCATGCCCGCGTCCGCGCAGGTGATCATCATATCCATGAAATCGGGAAAGGCGCGGCGATAGATCTCCTTCTGCGCACTCTCGAAGCGATCGAGCAGGATGCTTGGAACCACGATGCATGCGAGCCCGAAAAGAGCGGAACCGGCAAAACCTATGAAACCGGGCAATTGAGGTGGGAGCACTCGCGACAAGAGCGCATAGGCAGCCAGAAAGCCAGCACAGGCAGCACCAAGACGTGACAAGGTGTAAATGAGCGGCGCGCTGGTCTGATAGAAGCCGGCTCGAAACAGCTTCGCCTCAAGCGCATTTGGTTCGTCCCGTTCCTTCTCCATCGACCGGAAATAGGCGTCGACCGGCCGCTGCGCGGAAAGCTTCGCAAGCAGTTCCTGTCCGGCGAGCGAACGACGATCGGCAAACCCCTCGGTCTTCAGGCTTTGCGCGACCAGCGTCCGCGTCTGCAGCGCCGGCAAGAGGACAAGCGCGCCGAACAGGAACAACGCAACCGCCGCGATGAAGACGGCAACGGATATCAAAGTGCCCAGATCCTGGATGATCGCAAACAAGTTTATGCTTCGCTCCCGTCAGAAATCGAAATTGACCATGCGGTACATGATAAAGTCGCCCAACAACGCCCACAGCCCGAAAATCGTGAATACCGGCAAGATCATCGGACTGTCCCAGACGGTGCCGTAGTAGGACGGGGCAAGCAGTTGAAGGATCAGGAACATGACAATGGGAAACAGCGAAATGATCCACGCGGACACACGGCCCTCGCCCGAAAGCGCCCGGATTTTCATTTTGAGCTTCTGCCTGTCGCGCAGCACCACGGAAAGATTGGACAGGATTCCAGTAAGATTGCCGCCCGTCTTGGACTGGATCGACAGCGACACCGACAACAGATGAAGGCCTTCGAAGCCCACGCGTTGCGACAGCTTCCGCACTGCCTGCTCGATGCTCAGACCAAATGTGATTTCATCGGAAACGATGCCGAATTCGCTACCGAGCGGATCAGGCATTTCGCGCGCTACGAGCGCGACCGCTACCGAAGCCGGATGTCCGGCCCGCAGCGAACGGACGATCATGTCGAGCGCATCCGGCAGCTGTTTTGAAAACTTCTGAATGCGCTTGTTGCGGGCGCGGCGAAGAACGAGAAGCGGCAGCCCGAATCCGATCGCCAGAAAAACGATGAGCGACACCAGGGTAGAGAAATGCAACAGGACCGACATCAGCAACGCAATCGCCAGTCCAGCGCAGAGAAACGTCGCTGCGAAAACCATTGGGTTTCCGGTGATGCCGGACTGGGTATAGAGCCTGTTCAGCCGAATCATACCGAATAGAAAGTCGCCTGATTCCGTCAGTCCACGTTCGCGCAGCAATCCCTGCAGGATCTGTTCCGCGGGCGCATCGTCAGCCAGCCGCCTCAGCCGGTGGTTGATCACGCCAATCCGAGACCGGCGGCCGGCAAAGGAAAGATATAGAGCTTCGCCAGCGAGAATGACCGACGCCGCCGCCAGCATATAGATAAAGTATAGCAGTGCCTGGCCGGTCGGCATCAGAGTGGAACCTGCGGGTTGAAGGCATCCTTGGCAAAATGATGCCCGAGCGTCGCTGCCTCCGGAGCAAAACGCGGACGCACGCCGGTGGCGCGAAAATCCCCGATGACCTTGCCGTCCGCGGTCACCTCGCGACGCACGAAGGTGTAGATCTCCTGGAGCTGTACGACATTGCCTTCCATGCCGGTCAGTTCGGATATGGACGTCACCCGCCTGCCGCCGTCCGAGAGGCGCTGGGTCTGCACGATGATGTCGATGGCCGACGCGATCTGCGCCCGGATGGAGTCGTGGGTCATCGGCATGCCCGCCATGCCGACCATCTGCTCCAGCCGCGATATGGCATCGCGCGGCGTGTTGGCATGGATGGTGGTCATCGAGCCCTCATGTCCGGTGTTCATGGCCTGCAGCATGTCGAAGGCCTCCTCGCCGCGCACCTCGCCGACGATGATGCGATCGGGCCGCATACGCAGCGCGTTCTTGAGCAGTTCTCGCTGGCGAACCTCGCCCTTGCCCTCGACATTGGGAGGGCGCGTCTCCAATCGGCCAACATGCGGCTGCTGCAGTTGCAGCTCAGCCGCATCCTCGATGGTAATCAGGCGCTCCCTGGAGGGGATGTAGCTCGATAGCGCGTTGAGCAAGGTCGTCTTGCCGCTGCCGGTGCCGCCGGAAACCAGGATCGATTTGCGTGCCTGGACGGCGATCCGCAACAGCTCAACCATCGGGGGCCGGATAGAATTGAGCACCACCAGACGTTCGAGCGAATAAGGATTCTTGGAGAATTTCCGGATCGAGACCAGCGGGCCGTCCACCGAGATCGGCCGCACGGCGATGTTGACGCGTGAGCCGTCATCCAGCCGGGCATCGACCATCGGAGACGATTCATCGACGCGCCTGCCGATGTTCGAGACGATCTTGTTGATGACCCGCAGCAGATGCGCCTCATCGCGAAACCGGATTGCCGTCTCTTCGACGATGCCACGCCGCTCGATAAAGACGCGCTTGTGGGTGTTGATCATTATGTCGGTGATCGTGTCATCCTTGAGCAACGGTTCGATCGGGCCGAGTCCGAGCATCTCGTCGGCGGTTTCGCTGGTAATTTGGTCAAGCTCGCGCGCGTTCAGCGGCACGCTGTGGGTGCGCACGAACTCGCGCACGATCGGGCGGATCTCGTTCAGGATCTCGTCCTTGGATGCGGTTTCAAGCGCGGATAAATTGAACCGGTCAATCAAATGGCGATGCAGTTCGACTTTTAGCGTCAGGAAGTCCTCGCCTTGCGGCGTCAGATCGACAATCGCCGGAATTGGCGTTGCAGCGAGGACTACGCTCGTGATCGACTGGTCCAGCGGCTTTGGCTGTTCAGCCGGCCCTTTGATGAAGCGGCCTAACATCTCGCACAACTCCGGAATTCACTTGATAGGAAATCACTCCCCGACCCGGAACTGTACGAAGCCAGGTCCGGCGGATCGTGTCGAAACATAACTGCTTGGTTAGCGACGGTCATGACAGAGACACCTGTTGTCGGTCGGGCGAGCGTTGAGCGACGTCCGAATTTGACTGCAGGGACGGCCGGGCTTGGGCAATCCAGCGGACAAATTGAATTGCAACGGCCGCGACTGCCAATCCGGCCAGCACGTCGACGAGATAGTGCCCGCCCTCGGGAAATGTGGCGAGGACCAGCATCGCGTTGAGGGCGTAGACGGGAAGTGAGATATAGCGGATTCCACGCATCGAATAGGCGAAGATCACAGCCAGGGTGGAGTGGAAGGAAGGGAACGAGACAAGTCCTTCAGGATGTTCCAGCAGGAATGGTTTCAGTGTCCGCAGGGCATGAAGCTGCCCAAGGTGCCGCGTTGAGGCGCCGGGATCAAAGGAGCTCAAGATATCCGGCGACGGATGGTAAAACTCAAAGGCCCCTGCCGCCGGAACCGCCATCGTGACGAGGCACATCAAACAACCGGCCACGCCGTAATGCGCTACAAATTCCTCTAGCCGGTCCGATGGGGCGGTCAACGCAAGGATGGCCGGCAGCACCAATAGCTGTACGCTCAAACTGTTGTAGGCCATCGAAAGCACATGATCGATTGATGGGTAGTCATTGAGCCGCCTTACATAGGCGACCCAGTCGAAGCCCAAGCTTGCGTCGCCCGCAGCCAGATAGCTGTCCAGTAGTGGACGGTTTGTCGCGGCGGTCAAATAGGTAACGAGCAGAAGCACTAGGGAAAACAGGGTTATAACGGTCAACGCCATAGCCAGCGCCTGTATCCTGCCAGCGAACTCACTTACCATGTCGCGATAGCCAAAAGGCGTTTTGCGAAGTTGAAGGCGCATCACTCCAAGCAGCACCCACAGCAAGGCCATGGGCAAGGTCATCGCCACATCGAACCAGATAGATCTATTGAGATACACGGTCGAGAACGGCAACCAAATCAGATTTGCGACCACAGCTCCGGCTAACAAGGCTGAAATAAAGGCAACAAGCCGATCGTTTCCAAATTCTGCCATCGCGCATCGGGTCCATCCGAACGGCCTACGGATAAATGATGTGGCCGCCATCGGATCGGTCGAGTCGCCCGCCGGAAGCGACGAGGACGGGAATGCCCGTCCTTCGCCTTCCATCCGTCCAGGCATCGACCGCCCCATCCCATTAGCCCCTTCTAACTTCGCAAGACCTAAACTAACGGTTAACCACATGCGCGACAAGCGCCCTCGGGTTCGGGAAGGATCAATACTTACAAGATAGTTAAGACGCGAGCGGCGAAAATATCTTTTTTTATTTTCCGTCTTCCAACGTCGTCAAACATGAGCAGCGGACTAATCTTTGGAGGCGTCCGTGGCCCTTGAGTGCCCAGCCATCGGCACCCACTCCATAACTGGCTATACCCCCTTAGATATAAAGGAGTATGCATTTTTGCTAAAGTAGACCTACCTAAATTAGCTAGGCGACATAATTGTGAACGGATGGTTAAGAGCGCTTGAAAATTTAGACGAATCAAGCTCTTGCTGAAATTTCAGGGCGCGCTGAACTCGCCAGTTCATGTATTGGAAAGTTAAGGAATCGTTAATCCCGTTTGACTTCGCAATTTCTCGGGACCTAGGATCGAGATGACGGGGGATGCTTGGGTATGGGGTTCATCCTTGGCTCTGTCTCGTCGGGTTCAAACCTCCAAAGGGAGAAATTGACATGAAGAAGCTCATGACGATGACCCGGCAGTTCCGCGACGACGAAAACGGCGCTGCTATGGTCGAATACTCTATCCTGATCGGCATCATCGCCGCCGCGTCCATTGTCGCCATCATCGCGATTGGCGGATGGGTCGGCAGTCAGTTCACCGGTCTCTGCACGAAGCTTGGCACGAATGGTGCAGCCAACAGCTCTTGCAACCCGGCCGGTTGATCTGGAGAGACAAGCCATGACTCGGCTTATCGACGTAGCCAGGCAGTTCCAAGCCGATGAGAACGGCGCTGCAATGGTGGAATACTCTATCCTGATCGGCATCATCGCAGCGGCATCGATTGTTGCGATCATTGCCATCGGCGGATGGGTTGGTAGCCAGTTCACCGGCCTTTGCGCCAAGCTCGGCACCAATGGTGCTCCCGGGAGCACTTGCTAACAACTCTCTGGGCCGGAATCGTTCGATTTCGGCCCAGGATCTTGCACTTTGAAGGGGCTGAGATTCGCCCGGCGGGCGATGGTGGGGTGGAAGAATGCGCGCCAATACGCTTATCATGATCGTTCTCGCCGGCGTGTTCGGCGTCCTGGCGGTGGTGCTCGCCAATATCTGGCTGGCCAGCCAGCGCAATGCGATGGCGCGGACGGATGATTTACCGCGCGATACGGTCGTTGTGGCAGCGGTGCCATTGAAATTTGGCGACATGCTGACCGACGACAAGCTGCGCGAAATCGCGTGGCCGGCGGGCGCGGTCCCGGCCGGTGCCTTCAAGACAACGAAAGAAGCGCTGGCTGGCGACGGAACCAAGCAGGCTTTGCAGGCGATCGGCACCAATGAGCCTGTTCTGGCGACCAAGATCACCGGCCCAGGCCAGCGCGCAACGCTTTCGGCGGTGCTCGGCGAAGGCATGAAGGCCGTGTCCATCCGGGTGAACGACGTGCTTGGGGTCGCCGGCTTCGTCTTCCCTGGCGACCGCGTCGACGTGCTTCTGACGCGCTCGGTGCGTGGCGACGACGGCGCTGACAAGAGTTTTGTCGACGTGCTGCTGCAGAGCATGAAGGTGCTCGCCGTCGACCAGGTTGCCGATGTGAGCAAGGACAGCCCGACCGTCGTGAAGTCGGTGACGCTTGAGGTCAGCACCAAGGATGCGCAGAAGCTGACATTGGCGGCAGGAGCCGGCCAGTTGTCGCTGGCGCTGCGTCAGGCCGCTGCCAGCAAAGGCGAAACGACCGAGCGCGTAACGCTATCGGATCTGACCGGCGAAACGCCAGACGACGTCGCCAAAAGGCAGGCAGAACTGAACAAGCAAGCGGCGGCGGATGCCGCGGCCGCGGCTGAGCGTAAGCGAGCGGACGACAAGTTAGCCGGCCTGACCCAGGCCGTGGAGCGGGTTGGAAGCCGCCTTGACGAGTTGGGCAAGGTCAAGCCCGTTCCTGCAGTGGCGTCTACCCCGGAAGTGCGGGAAGTCGTGAAGGAAGTGGTAAAATACGTGCAGCCGGAGCCGCCGAAGAACGTAACAGTGGGCGTCTTTCGTGGCGTGAAACTCGATACATATGACGTGCCGCGACAACCATGATAAGATGCGGCTAATAAAGTGGGGCTGCCGCGGTAGCAGCAGTGGGGAGACGGGGATGCAGGGGTTTTGCGTAAGGATGGCTGCGGCCGCGTTGTCCTGCCTGGCGGCGGTAACGCTATCGAGCCTCGCGGCCGATGCGGCAGACAGATTTATCGACGTGTCGAGCCCGAGCGTCCATCGCATCTTCCTGCCGATGTCGCAATCGGTGACGCTGCAGGTGAATGCCAATCTGGGCGATATCGTCGTCGGCGACGAGAAGATCGCCGATGCACAGCCGATGACCGACCGGACGCTCTATGTCATCGGCAAGGGCGCCGGCACCACAACGGTCAATCTGTTCTCGCCTGAAAAGCGCTCGCTCGGCGTCATCCAGATCGAGGTCGGCGTCGACGTCAGCGATATGGCGGCGGCTATCCGGCAGGTATCGCCAAGATCGCGCATCGAAATCGGCTCGATCAACGGAAAGGTCAGGCTCGCTGGCCATGTCAAGGATGGCGCCACGCTGGCTGCCATCATGCAAGTTGCGCAGCAATATGGTCCCGACGCTATCATCAACTCTGTAACCGTCGACGACAGTCAGCAGGTCAATCTCGAAGTCCGGGTTCTGGAAGCTAAACGAAATGCGGGACGCGATCTCGGCGTGTCGATTCGGAGCACCAACAGCCGCGGCACCACCCTTGTTGGGACGGGCACTGCGGCTGTGGACAGCGACAAGGTAGTGCTGGGATCGGGAGACCTGGTCGCTGGCGTCCTGTCAGGCACCAATCCATTCGCGGCACTTATAACCAGAGTCATTGATAGCAACATTAAGGTCGACCTAATTATCCAAGCCCTTGAAAACAAGGGCGTGGTGCGCACTCTGGCAAACCCCAATCTCACCACACTTTCCGGCGAGCCAGCCAGCTTCAACGCAGGTGGCCAGGTCCCGATCCGCAGCGTCGACGCCAATGGTCAGGTCCAGATCGAATACAAGCAATTCGGCGTGAATCTGAATTTTACGCCTATCGTGCTTGATGACGACAAGATCCACATCCAGCTGGCACCGGAGGTCAGCGACCTGACCGGCTTCACCACGGCCGGCGACCCGATCTTCACCAACCGCAAACTGTCGACCGTGGTCGAACTGCGCGACGGCCAGAGCTTCGCGGTCGGCGGACTGCTGTCCAGCAAGACCACCAAGCTTCAGAACCAGGTGCCGTGGCTCGGCCAGGTGCCGGTCATCGGCACGCTGTTTCGCAATTCGAGCAACCAGAAGGAAGAGACTGAGCTGGTTGTCATCGTAACGCCGCATCTCGTGCGGCCGGTGAAGCCCGGCGAGCAGTTGGCGACGCCGTTCGACAAGACGCGGCCAGCCAATGACCCGGAATTCTTCGTCCTCGGCCAGCTCGAGGTGAACAAGGACATGATCCGCAAATATGAAACGGGCGACGGCGTCACCGGCCCTTATGGCCACATGCTCGACTTCAAATCGAAGGACAAGATGCTCTATGTCAAGAAATAGCGCCTTGATCCTCATTCTGTGCGCCGGTGCGCTGTCGGGCTGCACCGCGGACTATCTGAACCATTACGACACGGTGACTTTGGCCGCCGGTGACACGCAGAAGTTCAATTCGCTGCTGCAGACGGTCGACCCGCTCAATCCGGCTTCCAGGAACACACATATCGAAGGCGACGGCACGCGGGCCGCACTTGTTGCGCACAACTACAAATTTCCACCACCACCGCCGCCGCCGCCGGCGATCACGGTCAATGTCGGCGGGTCCGGTGTGACGACGTCGCAGTAAACTGAACGGAAGGATGCGGAGGGCGCCGGGCATGCGAGGGGCCCTTGCGCAGGAAAGTAGAGAGTAAGGTCATGTTGGGGACCATTCGAGCCTTCTGGAAAGATCAACGCGGCGTAGCGATGATCTTGGTGGCCATCATGATACCCGTACTTATCGGCTTCTCGCTGCTGGCCATAGACATGAGCCGGGTCAACAGCCTGCACAACGATCTGCAGAAGGGCATAGACGCGATGGCGCTTGCCGCCGCTGCGGAACTCGACGGCAATTCGGATGCGATCACCCGGGCCAACCGGGCCGTCACCAACCTTGTGGCCAACAAGACGCTGTTTTCGACAACGGGTGATCACCAAATCGCCCTGGCTGACGTAACCGTGACCTATCTGACCGGGATACCGGCGAGCGATGAGATCACGTTGACTGCCGCGGGTGTAGACTCAAATGCCAAGAACTGGGCCAGTACCGATCCGAAGGCTGTCAAGTTTGCCGAGGTGACCGTGAACGCATCGGGCGCTACGGACGGCGCCGGCGCCTTCGCCACTATTTTCCCAGCCAGCGTCGTCGGCAGCACGGACAGGATGGACGTTCGGCCGCAAGCAGTGGCGGGATTCACCAACGCGTTGTGCCAGTTCACGCCGATGTTCATCTGCAATCCTTTCACCAATAGCGCAACGTCCCTGAGCGATCTGCAGACGGCCGTAACAGGAACAAAGAAGCCGATGATCTGGCTGAAAGAGCAAACAGGCGGCAGCAGCGCCCAATACGGTCCCGGCAATTACGGGTTCCTGTCATCACCCGAGGGCGACAAGAATACGGCTGCGATTACCGAAATGTTCGCTGTCACCAATCCGCCCGCCTGCTACGACCAGAGTGGGGTGACGACCCGACCGGGCAACATTCCTCCAGTCAACGACGGTATCAACACACGCTTCGACATCTTCTCAAATGGCGGCCCCTACAAGACCGACCCGTCCATCAACCCGCCGGCACCGAATGTCAGAAAAGGCATGGACGTTCAAAACGCAGGCAAGAACAATTGCAGTTATGTCGCCCCCAGTACCGGTCAGGCCAAGAATTTTATGGCGCTGCCCCGCGACAATTGTTTCGCCACCACATGTTCAAACGCTGGATCTCTCGGCGACGGCACCTGGAATTTCATGGGCACCAAAACAAGTCCAGGCTATTGGGACACGAACTGGCCCAAGGACGATGGCACCGGTGTGAAAGCCGCGTGCGGCGCAAGCCCCAGCCGATATTGTGTCTACAAGTACGAAATTCAGCACCAAGCGGATCTTAAGAGCACTTTCGAACAGACCGCGCCAGCCTGCAATGCTACGACGCAGACCGCTGACAGGCGGCTACTTTATGTAGCGATCGTCGACTGTACGGCCAACAATGTTCATGGCGGCGGACAGACCTTGCCCGTGCAGGCTTTCGCGAGTGTGTTTCTGACAGAGCCGGCGGGTGGGGCGTCCACCGCCGATATCTATGGCGAGATCGAGGATATCAGTACTGTCGCCGGTCAGAACACGCTGAAGAAGTTGCAGCGCAACGAAGCGCAACTGTACCGGTAGCGCCATGTTCATCAAACTGAGACAGTTCTTCCAAGGGTTCCAGCATGACGAACAAGGCGCTGCCTTGGTCGAGATAGCGATCGTCACGCCATTCGTGTTGCTGCTGGCGGCGGGTGTCTTCGAATTCTCGAACATCTTCAACACGCGTCTGCTTCTCGAAGCCGGCGTCGAGGATGCCTCTCGTTATATGGCGCGCTGCAGCAGTGACTGGAATACTTGTAAAGGGTACGCACAAAACCTCGCAGCCAACGGGGCCGTTCAGGGCGGTACCCAGAGGGTTACCGGGTGGACCCCGGATCAAGTCACCATCAACCCGGCACAATCGCTCCAGGCAATCGATCCCACGACCGGTGCCCAACTCTATCTCAGCAGCACCGGCACCGTCGTCGTCGTGCAGGTCAGCACCGCATATTCGTATCCTACCCTGGGTCTCTGGTCTTATCTCGGCTTTGCTAACCTTACGCTCAATGTGTCCCATCAGGAGCGTGTGTTCGGATGGTGATGTCGCACGGCACATTCTGGAGAAACCAATCCGGCGCGACAATGGTGGAGGCGGCCATTGCAATGCCCCTACTGCTGACTCTGCTGCTTGGCTTCGTCGACTTTGGCTACGCCTTCTACCAGTGGAATGCTGGTAACAAAGCGGTGCAGGCTGGCGCCAGGCTGGCGCAGATTTCCGCTCCGATCGCCAGCGGACTTCTACTTGAGGCAAAAACACCCAGCGACTCACTGGATGTGGGAAAGGCAGTTCCCATCAACACTTACAGCTATATCTGTACAGCCAGTGCCGCCGGAGTTGTATCTTGCACCTGTGGAACAGGCGCCACATGCCAGAACCTCACTGTGAACCAAGCCGCTTTCGACTTCATCTTCAGCGGTAGCAGCAACCGGCCGGGAATGCTGACATTCCTGCCAACCCTTCTGAAATCCGAGATCCAGATTCAGTATCAGGCTTCGGGCCTCGGCTACTGGACGCGCCCCAATGGGCCGGTACCAACGATCACCGTCAGCATTGTCAATCATCCTTTCCAGTTCTTCTTCCTGGCCGGATTTCTTGGTCTCGGAAGCATCACCATGCCCTCCATGCTGAGCACGGTCACGGGCGAAGACATGAAGAGCATCTATCCATGAACGCCATCAACACCAAGGTTACGCCGACCAAGCGAAAGCAGGTGGCGCTGTTCTCGTCGGATCCGAATTTCAAGCGCGATGTGGCGACACGGCTCGATGCGCTGGCGATCTATGATGTTCGCATTTCAGAGACGGATGAGTTTCTCAAAGGACCGCCCGCGGACACGCGCCCGGGCATCGTCATCCTCGATCTCGGCAATGGCGAACTGCTTGGCAGGCCCGGCATCGTCGAGGCGCGCGCGCTGTGGGCGACCGTGCCGCTGATCGCGGTTTCCGATGAGCTGACGTCGGAACAGACGCGCGTTCTGGTGCGCATGAACGCTTCGGACTGGCTGCATAAGCCACTCGACGGCAAGGAGCTGCTCAACGCGGTGACCTTCCACGATACCGGCAACCAGGGCACGAAAAGCCGGATCATCACCTTCATCAGCGCCAGCGGCGGCGCCGGCGCCACGACGCTGGCGCTGTCGGCGGCCGAGCATCTCGCCTCGAAATCAGCCGAACGCGCGGCTTCGACCTGCCTGGTCGACCTCGATTTCCAGAGCGCCAATTGCGGCGCCTATATCAACCAGTTCAACCAGTTCGACCTGACGGGCATTATCGGCCAGCCGGAGCGGCTCGATGTCGAACTTATGGATGTCATCAAGCTATCGCGCCCGTCCGGTCTCACCCTCTATGCGTTCGAGCGGCCGCAACTGCCGTTCGAGCCGCAAGGCAGCGATTTCGTCTTCCGGCTTCTGGACCTCGTCGCCTACCGGTTCGACGACATCGTCATCGACCTGCCCAATATCGAAACGCCCTGGCACAATTCGGTGCTCTCGACCAGCGACGAGATCTTCATCGTGTTCGAGCTCAACGTCGCGTCGCTGCGGCAAGGCAAGCGGCTCTACAAGAAGATCCGCGAGCTGCGCGGCAATGCGGTCAGCATCACGCTCGTCGCCAACAAGCACAAGCGCAAATGGTTCGGGAACCATTTTTCGCGCAGTGAGCTCGAGAAGATCTTCAAGGCGCCGCACATCAAATCGGTGGCGCTGGACAACGCCCTTCTGACCGATGCCTTGAACCGGGCGATCCTGCCCGCCGAAGTGGATGGCCGGGCGCGCTTCAACAAGGATTTGAAGAAGATGTTCAAAGAGCGGCTTGATGACGCTGCCCGGTAGACATCGGATCGGGCTGGCCGTGCTCAGCCTGGCACTGGCGATCTCGGTTCAGGACTTCGCCGGGGCGCGGTCGCTTTCGGACCGGCCGCCGCTGCCGGCCATGGGCCCCAGCCTGCGCAAGGCCGTAGCCTTCGCAACCACAGAGCAGCCGGGCACGATCATCATCCGCAAGAACGAGAAGGCGCTTTACCTGGTGACCCGCCAGGGCCAGGCGCTGCGCTACCAGATCAGCGTCGGACGTGACGGATTTGGCTGGACCGGGGTCGTGAAGGTCGGAGCCAAGACTGAATGGCCGCAGTGGCGCCCACCCCGGGAAATGCGCGCCCGCCAGCCGGAACTGCCGGAGCTGGTGCCCTCGGGTCCGTACAACCCACTTGGCGCACGGGCGCTGTATCTGCTCCGGGACGGACGCGACACGCTCTATCGCATCCATGGCACCAACGATCCCAAGGGCGTGGGTTTTGATGGCACATCGGGCTGCTTTCGCCTGACAAACACGGATGTGATCGATCTTTTCAAGCGCGTGCCTATCGGCACCAAGGTGGTGGTTCAATGACGACGATCAGCGATCCGGACGTACCGACCATCACCGCCGAGCAACTTGAACCGCAACTGCTCGACAGGGATGCGAGCCGGTCGAGGCTGGCCGTCGTGGTCGGCGTCGGATTGACGCTGTTTGCCGTGCTGAACGCGACCGCCGCCATCTATCTCTATCGCGGCATCAGCGACCTGCGCACCGTGGAGGGACGTCTCGAGGAACTCGGTGCGTTCGAGCAGCGGATCGTTGCCCGGCTCGACACGGTCAACAACGGTTTTCAGAGCCGGTTCGAAAAACTGGACAGCCAGCTGCAAGGCAGTTTCAACGAAGTCAACGGCAACATAGCCCGGTTGGAACACAACCTTCCATTGGCCGGCGACGCCGGCGTCTCGAGCGCACCGGAACCCGTCGTCACGACGAGTACCGTGGCGGAAGCGTCTCCTGATACCGAAGTCGCGGCCGAACCCCCAATTATCGATACACCCCGGCCCCCAAAGAGGAGGGTTGCCGCCGCGCCCCCTGCCCCTAATCCGGGCTACCAGCGAACGCAAACGCCGGACGGCAAGGTTTACTATCGCAAGATCAATTGAAAGAGGCGGGATGAATGCGGGCGAGATTGGCGCCCTCTCGAATTCCCCGCCAGCTGGACTAGAAGTCGCGCCGCAAAGCGATAAGGCGCACTGCCAAGGTTTCACCATGCAGCCGGGCTTCGCGAAGGAACGCGACATGACAGTAAGCGCAGGCGGCAAAGCCCAGGATCAGCACCAAACTGTTCTCCCATGTGAAATCGACCATCAGCGAGAACGACAAACCGCTGGGTGCTGGGAGGGCGGCAATCGTGCTCGCCGTTTCCGAATGGCTGCTGGAAGCGATCATCAAACCGGCGAAGAGCAGAGCGACGTGGTTGGTCAGGAAGAAGGCGGCTGACCTTCTGACACGGCATGCGTTCCAGCAGACAATCGCAGCGGCAAGCAGGATGACGGCATCCAAAACCATCGAACCGCCCGCATAGAGGTCGACCTGTTGCCAGAACGTTATCGACAAGGGGCGCAACTCAAGCCAAATCCACCACATGGTGGGACTTGCCGGATAAGCACCCAGCAAGAATGTCGCGATCCGCGCTCCGGTCAGAAGAGCCAGGACAAAAGCAGGGAATACAAAGAGCAGAATCGGCTTGCGTTTCATATCGCCCTCCACATTAGCAATCAATGATAGAGCGAAGAACTTGCGCAAGCCTTAACACAAAGGCGCCACTACGGCCCTGCTTGGGAGTTGATCCGGCAACCCGAGATTCAGCATCGATCCTTGATGCAGCCGCGGCATGATCTTGGCCGGAACGTCATCAGATTTTCAACCGCGCGCGGCCCCGGCGGGCGTGACACGATCCTGCCGGCCTTGAGCCATTTGTGCGTTTGGACTTTTCCACATCAGGCGGCGTTTGGACGAAGCTGGTCGACCCAATTTTGTGCCATTTTTGCTACATTCCCCAACCTTATGGCCAAAATATCTAATTTAGATGCACCTAAATTAATATTCACTCACATATTTCTTGAAAGTGTTGGATAGTCGCCTGAGACGGGCTCAGGCTTGGTTCAGCGCTCGAAAAGGGCGTGGGGAAACGTTGGGGCGGGGTAAATGAATACGACAAGCATCTCGACTATAGGCATGCGCCTTGGTCTCTTGATGGCAGCTACGATGCTGACCTGTGCAAATGCGAATGCGCTTACACTCAAGGAAGCGATGGCGGTTGCTGTCGAATCCAATCCCGAGATCGGCCAGGCCATAGAAAATCGCGAAGCAATCGAGTTCGAGTTGCGGCAGGCCAAGGGGCTCTATCTCCCCAGTGTCGACCTGGAAGCGTCAGCTGGGGCTCGCCGCCTCGACAACTCGTCGCGACGCGCACTCGGCATAGAGCACGACGCGCTCTATCCGGCAGAAACCGATCTGACGGTTTCGCAGACGCTCTTTGACAGCGGCGCAAGGCGAGCCGAATTGGACCGTCAGGCCTCACGCGTCGACGGCGCGTCGTTTCGTGTGCTGGAAAGGTCCGAATTCATCGGCCTCTCGGTCGTCCAGGACTACCTCGAATACATGCTTCAGGCTTCGATCGTGACCGAGGCCAAGAAGAACCTCGGCTTCCATCAGGGGATTCTCCACGACATCCAGGAAGGCATTGCCGGCGGCGGGTTGAACGAGGCCGACCGGCAACAGGCCGAAGAGCGTCTGTTCGCGGCCAAGGCCCGCATGCAGGAAGCCTCGGAGGAGCTGGAGGCTTCAAGGATACGGTTCTTCAAGACCGTCGGGAAGCCGCTCACCAATGCATCGAGGCCGGCCGATGTTTCCGGCGCGCTGCCGAGGTCTCTGGACGATGCGATTGGGCTTGCGCGGGAGAGCAATCCGCGCGTCCATATGGCCAACAGCGATATTGCCGCGGCGGCCTCGCTGGTGGACGCGGCCCGCGCGAAATACGGCCCCTCGATCGTCGCCGAAGGCGTCGCTCGGGCGGGGTACGATATCGACGGCGACAATGGAGACACGTCCGACCTGCAAGCACGACTGGTGCTGCGGTGGAACCTGTACCGGGGCGGCATCGACAAGGCCAATGAGCAGGAGCAGATCCGCCGCACCAGCGAGCAGCGACTTGCCCAGCACCAGGTGCTGCGGGAAATCGAAGAAGCCGTTCGCACGTCATGGGATCGCCGCTTCCGGCAAGCCGACCTGGCAAAGACCCTGAAGCTGCAAGCCGCTTCCAACGAGAAACTGGTTGCGTCCTACCGTGAGCAGTTCAAGGTCGGGCAACGCTCGCTGCTCGATGTGCTGGATGCACAGAATACGCGGTTCAACACGGCAACGCTGGCGGACACGGCATCCTACGCCTCTCTCTTTGCCCAGTATCGGCTTCTGGCAGCCACCGGACAGTTGCTGAAAACGATGGACATCCGCCCGCCAAAGCAGGCCGCGGCCTACGCACGGACCGAGTTCGCGGCACCGGAGACGGCCGACACGGAAACCTACGCGCGGACGCCGTCGGAACAGAAGAACGACCTGCCGTTCGATATCCTGGCACCGGTCAGGAAAAAGTAGGCGGAGGCAAGGATCGATCGAAAGTCCCTATGGGCGGATCGTGAACCAGCAACCCAACATCCTCTCCCCGAAGGAGGCGTTCAAGGCCTGCTTCTCTGCCGTTGCCGGCTATCTCGGCAGGCCGAGCGCGCAAACGGTGCTGTTCGCCGGTGTGCCGCTGTCGGACACGCGTATCGACATCGACGCCATCCGGCATATTGCCGAGCGCATCGGCCTTGAAATCACCGAGTTCAGCCATCGCGAGTTTCTTCGGGGACGCATCGACCTCCCCGCTATCGTGTTTCGCGTCAGCCAGTTGCCGGTTGCCCTGCTGGCCGAAACCGAGGACGGCGCATTCACCACCGCTCCCCAGGAAGACGGCCGCGTAACCATAACGAGATCCGAGCTGGCCACCAGCTACATCAGCGGCGGCGTTTCTTTCTCGATAACCTATGCCAACGCCGCCGAAGGGATGAATATCGGTTCGGCGCCGAAGATCGAGCGGCGACATTGGCTGACGGGAACGATGGCCCCGTTCTGGCGTACCTATTCGAAGGTTATCCTGTCGGCAATATTCATCAACATGCTGGCCATCGCCTCGCCGATCTTCACCATGAACGTCTACGACAGGATCTTGCCGAACAAGGCAATATCGACGCTCTGGGTGCTGTCGATCGGCATCGGCGCGGTCATCCTGTTCGACCTGCTTTTGAAGACCGCCAGGGCGTCCCTCATCGACTATGCCGGGCGCAAGGCCGACCTGCGCATTTCATATTTGCTGTTTGAGAAAGTGCTGAACTCATCCCTGTCGGCACGGCCCGGCTCGACGGGCGAATACGCAAATCGGGTGACGCAATATGAATTCGTGCGCGAATTCTTCACGTCGAACACCATCAGCGTGTTCATCGACACGGCCTTCGTGTTCATTTTTCTCCTGGTCATCTATGCGATAGGCGGCTGGCTGGTCATCATACCGGCATTAGCCTTCGTCGCCTCCGTGATCGTCGGACTGATCACGCAGCGGCGCATCGGGAAGCGCGTCGCCGCTTCGATGAACGAAGCCTCTCAACGACAGTCCCTGCTGGTCGAATCCATCTCCACACTGGAGACGATCAAGTCGCTGCGGGCCGAGGCGTATCTGTTGCGAAAATGGGGAGAGCATTCCAAGAACGCGTCCAACACGTCCGAGAAAATCAAGCAGCTCTCGGCGGCCGCCAGCAATATAACGCAGGCCATCCAGCAGTTGGTCACCGTTGCCCTGATCGTGGCCGGCGCCTACGCCTTCTCGGAAGGACACGTCTCCACCGGAGCCATCATCGGCACCGTGATGCTGGCCAGCCGGGCGGTGGCCCCGCTCGGCCAGATCGCCATCACCTTGTCCAGACTTCGCCAGGCCATGCTTTCCTTGCGCATGGTGAACTCGATCATGGCGCAACCGGAGGATCGCCCGGATACGGTGGGTTTCGTCAACCGGCCCATTCGCAACGGCGCCATGGCGTTCCGGAATGTCGGCTTCGTCTATCCGGGCTCCGAGAACGAGGTCCTGACCGGCCTGAATTTCTCGGTGAAGCCAGGTGAGCGGATCGGCATCATCGGCCGCATAGGCTCGGGAAAGACAACGATGGGTCGGCTGATCGGCAGGCTCTTCCTGCCGACATCAGGCGAGTTGCTGCTGGACGGGATCGACATCCGCCAATACCACCCATCGGAGGTTCGCGCCGCGGTCGGGATCGTTGCGCAAGCCAACGACCTGTTTTCGGGCACCATCAAGGAAAACCTCCTGATGGCATGTCCGGAGGCGACCGATGAGCAGATCGTCGAAGCGGCCAAGGCTGCCGGCGTCGACGATTTCGTCTCTCGCCATCCGCGTGGCTACGACATGAATGTCGGCGAGCGCGGCACCAATCTCTCGGGCGGCCAGCGGCAGACCATGGCGATTGCCCGGCTGCTGCTGACCAAACCGAAAATCGTCTTCCTGGACGAGCCGTCGGGGTCGATGGATCTGGCTTCAGAGCGCCAGCTGATCAAGCAGCTCAAAGTGGCTTTCGACCGGAACACGACGCTAATCGTTTCGACGCACCGCTTCAGCATGCTTGAGTTGGCCGACCGTCTTATCGTCATCGAGCAAGGCAGGATCGTTGCCGATGGACCAAAGGATCAAGTGATACAGGCGCTGCAGAAAACAAATGCCTGAAAAACAGAACTTATTGAACGTATTCAATGCGTTGGGGCCGTAGGACATGCTTGCAAGGGAAGACCGGCCGCCGCTCTTCGCGTCGGCGTCCTTGTTCATAATAGGTGCACTCTTTGTGTCATCTGTCGCCTGGGCTTCCTATGCCGAGGTGGATGAAATAGCACGCGGCGACGGCAAGATCATACCCGCCTCGAAGACCCAGATCATCCAGGCCAGCGAGCCGGGCGTCGTTCAGGAAATTGCCGTGACGATCGGGCAGGTCGTCAAGAAGAACGACCTCATCATCCGCCTTGACAATACGTTCAACACCTCCAGTCTTGGCGAGCAGCAGGCCAAGGCGCGGGCTCTGCAGACGCGCATCGCGCGGCTCAAATTTGAACAGGCCGGCAATCTCGAAGGCTCATTTCCGTGCCCATCCGAAATCCAGAAGGTGGCGCCGGAGATCTGCGACAACGAGCAGAAGTTGCTCGGCGCACGCCGCGACAACTTCCAGGTCAAGCTGTCGGTTCTCAAGTCGCGCCTCGATCAGCGTGAGAAGGAACTGGACGAAGCGACCGCCAATGCCGATCGCCTGACGAAGAATCTGGCCGTCAGTGACCAGGAGGCAACTCTGGTTGAATCGATGGTCAAGAAGGGCCTGATGGCGCGAACCGAGCAGCTCCGCGTCGAGCGCGAGCAGACGGAGCTCAACGGTCAGCTGACGCTCGCTGGAGAAACCATCAAGAAAGCCAAGTCGGCCATCACCGAGGCCCGGCTTCAGGTCGACGAACTCGGCCTGCAGTTGCAACAGGAGGCGCTCGGCGATCTGACGCAGGCGCTGGCCGATCTTTCGGTCGTCGACGAGACCATACGCGGCGCCACCGACAAGGTGGCGCGAACGGATATCCGCTCGCCTGTCGACGGGATCGTCAACACGCTTGATATCAACACGGTCGGCGCCTTCGTGCAGCCCGGCGCGGTCGTGGCCGGCATCGTTCCGACTTCCGAGACGCTGCTGGTCGAAGCGCGGGTTTCACCACGAGATGTTGCCTTCATTCGGCCGAACCAGGACGCGCTGATCAAGATAACCGCCTATGATTTCTCGATCTTCGGCGGCATCGAGGGCAAGGTCTCCAACATCACCGCCGACAGCCTGGTCGACCAGAAGACGGGTGAGCCCTATTATCAGGTGCGCGTCGCGACCGACAGGTCGACGCTGACGCGGGATGGCAAGACCTATTCGATCATCCCCGGCATGATCTGTTCGGTCGATATCAAGACCGGGCGCAAGACCATCCTCACCTATCTGCTCAAGCCGATCAACAAAGCACGTGAGGAGGCGATGAGTGAGCGATAGCGCCGTCTCTCCTCATGCCGATCGCGACCGGCTGCTGCCGCCCATGGCGACAGAGGATTTCGGGCTGGAATTCAGGGTTGTGGCACGTGGCGGCACGCGACGCGGCATTCGTTTGGAGCGGGCATTCTGGACCTCGCTGAAGCAGATGGCCGAGAACCGCAAATGCACGATCGGCATGCTGATCGAAGAGATCGCCGAGAGCCATGCCAACACAGGAAACCTGACGTCGGCAATCCGGGTGGCCTGCATGCGCGGATTGGCCGACGAGAACCAGACCTTGCGAAGGCTTGCGTCGATCAAGACGATCAACGCCATTCTGGTCGCCTGTCCGTCACCGGCTTTCGCGCTTTCATCGTCGAAGAAGATCCTGACCTTCAACGCGCCGTTCCAGCAACTGGTCAGGCGGCAATTGCCGGTGGCGCCGAACGAAGACGCGCGCCACGACCTGAAGCTTGCTCTGGACCTTAATGTCGCTGACATATTCGCGCGGCTCGACGCCAATGGCGAAACGCCGGTCGCCACCGGTTTCGTCATCGGCGCAGGCGACCGCCGCTACCGGGGGCAATTGAACGCGGTGCGAGCGCCGGTGATCGAGCCGGAGCTGCTGATGGCCTTCGTTTTCGGCGGCTAACGCATGTCGCCCAAAAAGCATAAAACCAAGACCTGAAGCGCCCGGCATGGATCCGTTTCGACGCGACGCGCTTCGGAACGGCTGGGTCCTCCCGAACCGGCTCCCTCGCTTGTCTTGGGAGCGCTACGGCTGCAAGCCCTCGCCGGGCGCGACGGTGGCAAGACCGCCTTTGATGTCGGCAACTTGCGCCGCGCCGGGCCTGGTGCCGTGGATCCACGCGCGGTCGGTGCTGAACGAGTACAATGGTACGTAGTCGGGGAGATCACTGTCGCGCGAGACCACGTTGCTCAGGCTGTCCAGGATGAACACACCGCTGCCGGTGCTGACCGACAGCACGGCATGAAAGAAACCGCGCTTGCGGTCCTGCAGGACGACGAGCGACATGCTTTGCGCCGGAATGCCGGCACGCAGCAGCGCCGCCATCTTGAGAATGGCGAAATCCTCGCAGTCACCCGCCCGATGCTCGAGAATTTCAGTGGGCTTGGCCCAGTAGTCGAGCTTGCCGTAAACCACGCTGTCCTTCTTATAGGCGATCGCGTGGTTTATGCTTGAGTTGATGAAGGACAGCTTGTCGATAAACCGCTTGTCCCTGGCAGCATTGACGATCGCGACAAAGAGGCTGTTCTTGCCGTCGCACGCACTGCCGGTGGAACAGTCGACGATCGCCCTGTAGACCGGCGCCCAACGTGCCGAAACCGGAAAATTATGCATGGACAGCGCGACCGATCCGAACACGCCGGGAACGATCGCCGCCGTCTGGATGGGATCGATCCCGGTATTGCCCTGCGCGGCCGAAGACTCGTTTTCCTGATCTACGGCGGCGGGACCATAGCTGGTGAAAACCATGCCGATTCTGTAGGCCGGGACGGGCTTCCAGGGCTGCGGCCGCACGAGCGAAATGCCACCGAGGGTGGAAGGCGTTTCGACGTTCGCCAGCAGCGCATCTACAGGATCGACACGCGCCGGGAAATTGCTCGCGGAGGACGGCTGCGGCGGGCTCATGATGCCGACCATCAGCAGCAGCGCTTTGAGTCCGATTGTCCCCTGGACTGATTTTTCTTTTGTCATAACGCCCACCTTTGACTGTGGACGCTACCAATTCTGCCTCAAATTACTGGAAAGAAAGGTAGATAAATTCCCTGTACTTTATCCCTCCCGTTTTAATTAAAATTTTATACGAATTTATACTTCTGTTTACCAAGCAGCCAGAGCCACCCCCCTCAGATGGATCGCATGTCTGCCCACGTATATCCGGTTATATGGTTTGAATTTACCACGCGTAAAAAATGCCGAAGCCAGCATACCAGAATATATGAAATGGATTGCATGATAGTTGCAAAGTAGAGGTTGCCACTGTCTCTTTCCGGGAAATGCCGAAGGGGTTTGGCCATGACAAACAGTAACGATTTGGACACCGTCTCTCATTCTTGGGACGAGCACTCTGAACACGCCGGCCTGCCGTCGCAGGCGCAGATCCAGGTTGCCGAGGCAGCCCCGGCACAAAAGGCCGCCCCGGCGGCAGCAGAACCGGTTCCCGTCGATGTCGGCAGCGGCGCGCCCGTCAAGCCGGAAGCCCCCGCAGAGGCGAAAGCGCCGGCGGCAGCGACGCAGCACGAATATGTGGCCGACGCCAACCATGTGGTGAAGCTTCCCGCCAATGTCTCGATCGATAACATCAAGGTCGACGGCCACAACCTCGTGCTCGAACAGGCCGACGGTTCGGTGATAGTCATCAAGGACGGCGCCTTGAACGTGCCGACCTTTATCATCGGCGACGTCGAGGTGCCGCGCGTTGCCCTGATTGCCGCGCTCGAGGCTAGCCATGTCGACGTTGCTTTCGGCGCCGACGGTTCCATATCGGCAGGCCCAGGCGGCTCGACGTCGAGTGCGGGCGGAGACTTCTCGGTTCCTCCCGGCGGTATCGGCGACGGATTCGGCCTTTCGGCACTGTTGCCGCCGACGGATCTGGCGTTCGGCCAGCCGGATCATCGCGAACTATTTGCGGGGCTTGTAAAGGATTCAACGATCTCGTTGACAGGTGCTCCGCCGACGTTGAATGTGGACGAAAGCTACTTGCCGGACGGCTCGCAGACTGGCCCCGCTGGTTCGACCACCGATACGCTCAGTTTTGCCGACATATTCACGGTGGCGCCCGGCAGCGGCACACCCACCATCAGTTATGGACTGAGCGTAACCTCGCAGGGCGAAACGTCGAACCTGATTGACAGCGCGACCGACACAGCGGTGGTGTTGACACAGAGCGGCAACACGGTCTCTGGGTATGTGGCCGGCCACAACGGCGATCCGTCCTTCCTAGTATTCACGCTGAGCGTCAACACCGCCACCGGCGACGTGACGCTGACCCAGGACCGCGCGGTTCATCAGGGCTCGGGCGAGCCCGGCGACGTCTCGGAAGGCATCAACCTGGTGTCAGGCCTCGTGACGTTGACGGCGACGGCAACGGATCCCGGCGGCCACACGGCCAGTGCCTCGGTTGACATCGGCGGCAGCGCCACGTTCCATGACGATGGCCCGACGATCACGGTGAACCAGCAGTTCGAGCAGCCGGCGCTGTCGGTGGACGAGAGCAACCTGTCAAACGGCACGACGCCGGATGCGGCGCTGACTGTGGTGACGGGCGACTTCCACGGCGCCTTCACTGCGGTACAGGGCGCGGACGGGGCGACGGTCGCCTATTCACTGGCGGTCAGCGCGCCCAATGTGGACTCCGGGCTGATCGACTCGGCGAGCGGCCAGCACGTGCTGCTGTCGTTGAATGCCTCCGGCGTGGTCGAGGGCCGCACGGCGCTTGGCGGCGACCTAGTGTTCACGCTGGCAGCGAACACGACGACCGGCGTGGTGACGCTGAGCGACTTCCGCGCGGTGCATGAAGGCTCGGGCGAGACCCCGGACACCAGCGAGGGGATCCCGCTGGGTGCCGGCCTGGTGTCGGTGACCGCGACGGTGACCGACAATGACGGCGACACGGCCAAGGCGAGCATCGACCTGGGCGCGCAGATCACCATCCACGATGACGGCCCGGTGGTGACGGCGACCGGCTCGGCGCCGACGCTGAGTGTCGACGAGAGCTTCATTCCGGTGATCGGCTCTGGCACTGGCGCGGTGGGTTCGAACGTCTCGTCGGGCAACTTTGCGGCGAACTTCGCGGTGACGCCGGGTGCGGACGGCCAGTCCGGCTCGACCGCCTATTCGCTGACCATCAACAATTCCACGACCACCCTGGTCGACTCGCTCACCGGCACGCCGGTGACGCTGGTGCAGAACGGGGCGGGCGAAGTCGACGGCAAGGATGGCCTTGGCCACACCGTCTTCACGCTGACGGTTGACGCCGCCGGCGTGGTGACGATGACCGAGCTGCGCGGTGTGCATGAGGCGACGGCGACCCTGGGTGACACCAGCGAGGGGACCCCGCTGGGTGCCGGCCTGGTGTCGGTGACCGCGACGGTGACCGACAATGACGGCGACACGGCCAAGGCGAGCATCGACCTGGGCGCGCAGATCACCATCCACGATGACGGCCCGGTGGTGACGGCGACCGGCTCGGCGCCGACGCTGAGTGTCGACGAGAGCTTCATTCCGGTGATCGGCTCTGGCACTGGCGCGGTGGGTTCGAACGTCTCGTCGGGCAACTTTGCGGTGAACTTCGCGGTGACGCCGGGTGCGGACGGCCAGTCCGGCTCGACCGCCTATTCGCTGACCATCAACAATTCCACGACCACCCTGGTCGACTCGCTCACCGGCACGCCGGTGACGCTGGTGCAGAACGGGGCGGGCGAAGTCGACGGCAAGGATGGCCTTGGCCACACCGTCTTCACGCTGACGGTTGACGCCGCCGGCGTGGTGACGATGACCGAGCTGCGCGGTGTGCATGAGGCGACGGCGACCCTGGGTGACACCAGCGAGGGGACCCCGCTGGGTGCCGGCCTGGTGTCGGTGACCGCGACGGTGACCGACAATGACGGCGACACGGCCAAGGCGAGCATCGACCTGGGCGCGCAGATCACCATCCACGATGACGGCCCGGTGGTGACGGCGACCGGCTCGGCGCCGACGCTGAGTGTCGACGAGAGCTTCATTCCGGTGATCGGCTCTGGCACTGGCGCGGTGGGTTCGAACGTCTCGTCGGGCAACTTTGCGGTGAACTTCGCGGTGACGCCGGGTGCGGACGGCCAGTCCGGCTCGACCGCCTATTCGCTGACCATCAACAATTCCACGACCACCCTGGTCGACTCGCTCACCGGCACGCCGGTGACGCTGGTGCAGAACGGGGCGGGCGAAGTCGACGGCAAGGATGGCCTTGGCCACACCGTCTTCACGCTGACGGTTGACGCCGCCGGCGTGGTGACGATGACCGAGCTGCGCGGTGTGCATGAGGCGACGGCGACCCTGGGTGACACCAGCGAGGGGACCCCGCTGGGTGCCGGCCTGGTGTCGGTGACCGCGACGGTGACCGACAATGACGGCGACACGGCCAAGGCGAGCATCGACCTGGGCGCGCAGATCACCATCCACGATGACGGCCCGGTGGTGACGGCGACCGGCTCGGCGCCGACGCTGAGTGTCGACGAGAGCTTCATTCCGGTGATCGGCTCTGGCACTGGCGCGGTGGGTTCGAACGTCTCGTCGGGCAACTTTGCGGTGAACTTCGCGGTGACGCCGGGTGCGGACGGCCAGTCCGGCTCGACCGCCTATTCGCTGACCATCAACAATTCCACGACCACCCTGGTCGACTCGCTCACCGGCACGCCGGTGACGCTGGTGCAGAACGGGGCGGGCGAAGTCGACGGCAAGGATGGCCTTGGCCACACCGTCTTCACGCTGACGGTTGACGCCGCCGGCGTGGTGACGATGACCGAGCTGCGCGGTGTGCATGAGGCGACGGCGACCCTGGGTGACACCAGCGAGGGGACCCCGCTGGGTGCCGGCCTGGTGTCGGTGACCGCGACGGTGACCGACAATGACGGCGACACGGCCAAGGCGAGCATCGACCTGGGCGCGCAGATCACCATCCACGATGACGGCCCGGTGGTGACGGCGACCGGCTCGGCGCCGACGCTGAGTGTCGACGAGAGCTTCATTCCGGTGATCGGCTCTGGCACTGGCGCGGTGGGTTCGAACGTCTCGTCGGGCAACTTTGCGGTGAACTTCGCGGTGACGCCGGGTGCGGACGGCCAGTCCGGCTCGACCGCCTATTCGCTGACCATCAACAATTCCACGACCACCCTGGTCGACTCGCTCACCGGCACGCCGGTGACGCTGGTGCAGAACGGGGCGGGCGAAGTCGACGGCAAGGATGGCCTTGGCCACACCGTCTTCACGCTGACGGTTGACGCCGCCGGCGTGGTGACGATGACCGAGCTGCGCGGTGTGCATGAGGCGACGGCGACCCTGGGTGACACCAGCGAGGGGACCCCGCTGGGTGCCGGCCTGGTGTCGGTGACCGCGACGGTGACCGACAATGACGGCGACACGGCCAAGGCGAGCATCGACCTGGGCGCGCAGATCACCATCCACGATGACGGCCCGGTGGTGACGGCGACCGGCTCGGCGCCGACGCTGAGTGTCGACGAGAGCTTCATTCCGGTGATCGGCTCTGGCACTGGCGCGGTGGGTTCGAACGTCTCGTCGGGCAACTTTGCGGTGAACTTCGCGGTGACGCCGGGTGCGGACGGCCAGTCCGGCTCGACCGCCTATTCGCTGACCATCAACAATTCCACGACCACCCTGGTCGACTCGCTCACCGGCACGCCGGTGACGCTGGTGCAGAACGGGGCGGGCGAAGTCGACGGCAAGGATGGCCTTGGCCACACCGTCTTCACGCTGACGGTTGACGCCGCCGGCGTGGTGACGATGACCGAGCTGCGCGGTGTGCATGAGGCGACGGCGACCCTGGGTGACACCAGCGAGGGGACCCCGCTGGGTGCCGGCCTGGTGTCGGTGACCGCGACGGTGACCGACAATGACGGCGACACGGCCAAGGCGAGCATCGACCTGGGCGCGCAGATCACCATCCACGATGACGGCCCGGTGGTGACGGCGACCGGCTCGGCGCCGACGCTGAGTGTCGACGAGAGCTTCATTCCGGTGATCGGCTCTGGCACTGGCGCGGTGGGTTCGAACGTCTCGTCGGGCAACTTTGCGGTGAACTTCGCGGTGACGCCGGGTGCGGACGGCCAGTCCGGCTCGACCGCCTATTCGCTGACCATCAACAATTCCACGACCACCCTGGTCGACTCGCTCACCGGCACGCCGGTGACGCTGGTGCAGAACGGGGCGGGCGAAGTCGACGGCAAGGATGGCCTTGGCCACACCGTCTTCACGCTGACGGTTGACGCCGCCGGCGTGGTGACGATGACCGAGCTGCGCGGTGTGCATGAGGCGACGGCGACCCTGGGTGACACCAGCGAGGGGACCCCGCTGGGTGCCGGCCTGGTGTCGGTGACCGCGACGGTGACCGACAATGACGGCGACACGGCCAAGGCGAGCATCGACCTGGGCGCGCAGATCACCATCCACGATGACGGCCCGGTGGTGACGGCGACCGGCTCGGCGCCGACGCTGAGTGTCGACGAGAGCTTCATTCCGGTGATCGGCTCTGGCACTGGCGCGGTGGGTTCGAACGTCTCGTCGGGCAACTTTGCGGTGAACTTCGCGGTGACGCCGGGTGCGGACGGCCAGTCCGGCTCGACCGCCTATTCGCTGACCATCAACAATTCCACGACCACCCTGGTCGACTCGCTCACCGGCACGCCGGTGACGCTGGTGCAGAACGGGGCGGGCGAAGTCGACGGCAAGGATGGCCTTGGCCACACCGTCTTCACGCTGACGGTTGACGCCGCCGGCGTGGTGACGATGACCGAGCTGCGCGGTGTGCATGAGGCGACGGCGACCCTGGGTGACACCAGCGAGGGGACCCCGCTGGGTGCCGGCCTGGTGTCGGTGACCGCGACGGTGACCGACAATGACGGCGACACGGCCAAGGCGAGCATCGACCTGGGCGCGCAGATCACCATCCACGATGACGGCCCGGTGGTGACGGCGACCGGCTCGGCGCCGACGCTGAGTGTCGACGAGAGCTTCATTCCGGTGATCGGCTCTGGCACTGGCGCGGTGGGTTCGAACGTCTCGTCGGGCAACTTTGCGGTGAACTTCGCGGTGACGCCGGGTGCGGACGGCCAGTCCGGCTCGACCGCCTATTCGCTGACCATCAACAATTCCACGACCACCCTGGTCGACTCGCTCACCGGCACGCCGGTGACGCTGGTGCAGAACGGGGCGGGCGAAGTCGACGGCAAGGATGGCCTTGGCCACACCGTCTTCACGCTGACGGTTGACGCCGCCGGCGTGGTGACGATGACCGAGCTGCGCGGTGTGCATGAGGCGACGGCGACCCTGGGTGACACCAGCGAGGGGACCCCGCTGGGTGCCGGCCTGGTGTCGGTGACCGCGACGGTGACCGACAATGACGGCGACACGGCCAAGGCGAGCATCGACCTGGGCGCGCAGATCACCATCCACGATGACGGCCCGGTGGTGACGGCGACCGGCTCGGCGCCGACGCTGAGTGTCGACGAGAGCTTCATTCCGGTGATCGGCTCTGGCACTGGCGCGGTGGGTTCGAACGTCTCGTCGGGCAACTTTGCGGTGAACTTCGCGGTGACGCCGGGTGCGGACGGCCAGTCCGGCTCGACCGCCTATTCGCTGACCATCAACAATTCCACGACCACCCTGGTCGACTCGCTCACCGGCACGCCGGTGACGCTGGTGCAGAACGGGGCGGGCGAAGTCGACGGCAAGGATGGCCTTGGCCACACCGTCTTCACGCTGACGGTTGACGCCGCCGGCGTGGTGACGATGACCGAGCTGCGCGGTGTGCATGAGGCGACGGCGACCCTGGGTGACACCAGCGAGGGGACCCCGCTGGGTGCCGGCCTGGTGTCGGTGACCGCGACGGTGACCGACAATGACGGCGACACGGCCAAGGCGAGCATCGACCTGGGCGCGCAGATCACCATCCACGATGACGGCCCGGTGGTGACGGCGACCGGCTCGGCGCCGACGCTGAGTGTCGACGAGAGCTTCATTCCGGTGATCGGCTCTGGCACTGGCGCGGTGGGTTCGAACGTCTCGTCGGGCAACTTTGCGGTGAACTTCGCGGTGACGCCGGGTGCGGACGGCCAGTCCGGCTCGACCGCCTATTCGCTGACCATCAACAATTCCACGACCACCCTGGTCGACTCGCTCACCGGCACGCCGGTGACGCTGGTGCAGAACGGGGCGGGCGAAGTCGACGGCAAGGATGGCCTTGGCCACACCGTCTTCACGCTGACGGTTGACGCCGCCGGCGTGGTGACGATGACCGAGCTGCGCGGTGTGCATGAGGCGACGGCGACCCTGGGTGACACCAGCGAGGGGACCCCGCTGGGTGCCGGCCTGGTGTCGGTGACCGCGACGGTGACCGACAATGACGGCGACACGGCCAAGGCGAGCATCGACCTGGGCGCGCAGATCACCATCCACGATGACGGCCCGGTGGTGACGGCGACCGGCTCGGCGCCGACGCTGAGTGTCGACGAGAGCTTCATTCCGGTGATCGGCTCTGGCACTGGCGCGGTGGGTTCGAACGTCTCGTCGGGCAACTTTGCGGCGAACTTCGCGGTGACGCCGGGTGCGGACGGCCAGTCCGGCTCGACCGCCTATTCGCTGACCATCAACAATTCCACGACCACCCTGGTCGACTCGCTCACCGGCACGCCGGTGACGCTGGTGCAGAACGGGGCGGGCGAAGTCGACGGCAAGGATGGCCTTGGCCACACCGTCTTCACGCTGACGGTTGACGCCGCCGGCGTGGTGACGATGACCGAGCTGCGCGGTGTGCATGAGGCGACGGCGACCCTGGGTGACACCAGCGAGGGGACCCCGCTGGGTGCCGGCCTGGTGTCGGTGACCGCGACGGTGACCGACAATGACGGCGACACGGCCAAGGCGAGCATCGACCTGGGCGCGCAGATCACCATCCACGATGACGGCCCGGTGGTGACGGGCATCCAGGACGCGATTATGCCGAACGTCAACAATACTGACGTACACGGCACCTGGCAGCCGACCTTCGGAGCGGATGGGCCAAGCTTTACCTCGGCAATCGGCATCGCGATGGGAACAGCGCCGGCCGGCCTGACCTATACCGTGACCGACACGGCGACCCACACGCAGACGGGTGAGGAGATTTATTCCGTCACCGTCGCCGGCGGCACTACCCCTTATACCTTCTACGAGTATGTGCATTACGACCCGTCGGCTCAGGTGGCGGAGATGTTCGCCTATGCCAATCCGACCGACGCTCAAAATGCCAGCGGCGCGAACGAGTTTTTCACACTCTCGATGAATGCCAGCGGCACCTACGACTTCCATCTGGTGTCTAACAGCCTGCAATCGATCGAGACCTTCGATCTCACCCAGTTCAAATCCGGCGTCGGTGATTATTTCATCATCAACGGGACGACCGGGAGTTTCCAAACCGGGGCGATCCCAACTAGCGGATTTGATCTGCTGATCGATAGCGGCATCAGCCCATCCACGAACTCAACGCACGCCAACGCCCAAGGCTTCGGCATCAACAACGGCAACCTCGATACCGGTGAAGTAATCGCCTTCACCTTCGGCACCACCCAGACCGCGGTGGGCATCGGTATCGGCAAGGGCGGCAACGGCACAACGGAGCGCCTCATTGTCACGTTGTATGATGCCGCTCATGCTGTCATCGGCACCGAAACCATTACTCAGGCTGACGGTACGCCGCTGCTTGTCGATGCTGCTCACTGGGGCGTAGGCGGCACCACGACCGGCTCGTTCGGTAGCTTCACCGAAGTCACCGTGCAGAATGCCGCACTCGCCGCAGGGGACGACTCCAAGCTCGACCTGACTGGAGTAACCTTCAATGCGCATGCCGTGGTCAGTAGCACAGCGCTGAACTTCACCCCGACCATTACCGACGCTGACGGCGACAAATTCACCAGTTCGGACAACTTGTCCGTGTCCCTGGTCGGAACCCAACCCGGGTCCGGCTATCTGGGGACAGGCACCGATGCGACAGCAGAAGTCATTGCCGCGAGTTCCGGAGCCGACACCCTCAACGGTGGCACCGGCCCGGGCGATACAGTCGACTACAGCAACGCGTTAAACTCGGTCACGATCAACCTGCTAACCCAGCTTGTGGGCGGAGCAGGCGCACTGGGCGACCACATCAGCAACTTCGAGAACGCCATCGGCTCGAACTTCGCGGATACGTTGACCGCCAACAATACCGGGAGTGCACTGTGGGGCGGTGGCGGCAACGATACGTTGATCGGCGGAGCAGGAAGTGACATTCTCTATGGCGGCGCAGGGCTAAACACCATGACCGGCGCCGGCGGCAACGATACCTTCGTGATCGACCCGTCCAAACTTGCAGCGGTCGCCATGGTCGATATCATCGCGGATTATACACCGGGCCACGACGTTATCGACCTTTCGGATCTGCTCCGCTCCCTTGGCGGCAACGCACCGACCACTGATGCTCAGGCAGGTGCTTCGATCGACGTCACTTTCTCAAGCGGCGCCGCTCACGTGATGGTTGACAATAACGGCACTGCCGCTGGCGGCAGCATGGTCGAAGTGGCATCGCTGACGGGAGTTGGTAGCGGTTCTGCGATTACCATTCTTTACGATCACAACCTGCCGACTCATACCGAAACTGTGGCTTGACGATTTTGATCGATGCACCGGGGGTGCAAACTGGTGGTCAGCAACGTAGCGCGCAGTTGTACAACCATGCTATATATTAGTGAACCATAAATTGGGGAATGGAGAGGGACTTAAATGAAGCGTTGTGCAAGATTGCTGGCTTCGGCCGCGGCGCTGCTGCTGGCTGGATCTACGGGCTTTGCCGCCGACATCATAGGGGAACCGGTAGGCGACTATTGCCGCACCGTCGGCACGTCCAACCTGGTGCTGAACGACAATATCGTCGATCTCAAGGAGCAGGTGGTCAAGCTGATGGACGAGTCCGTCGCCGTCGCCAAGAGCTCGGAGTGGATCAATTCATCCCGGCCTGCCTTCGTCTGGGCATCGGAAGCCAAGGTCGCCTGCGGCATGGCCTATGGCTACCTGAAGACGAATTACAAAGACGAAGACACGCTCAACAAGTGCGAGTGTTTCCACGACCGCATGGTCGAGTACATGCACTGAGCGGATGGGCCGCGCCTGTTGGCCATCATGGTATCAGACGAATCAATTTTGTCGGCGATCGCTGCAACGATCGCCTTGCTCAGCCTTGATCTGTTAGCCGCGCAGGCCGGCGCCGGCTGCCTGGGCCTTTGCCGTTTGCGTGCGCCGCATCTTCGTGCCCGGGCCACGATAGATGAAATGCGCCGACTATCGCACCGCCGGGCAGGCCAGACCAATCATGGCGCGAAAGCCCGGCTTTTCGACGGCTAAACATGCATCAAAGAACAGGAAGACGGCGTGGCTAGTCCGCCGTAACTTGACTTGAAGACCAGACCGGGAAATACCCGGCGGCAGACGGGGTGGAGCATCATGGAAGCAGGCCGGCAGGGCCGCGGTCCGCAGACATGGGCAATCGCCCTGGCGCTTGCCATGGTATTGTCGGGCTGCCAGTCGAGAAGCGGCGTTTCCGACGTGCTCGATCCGGCCGCGATTGCAGCGCCCGCCGTCCAGAATGCCGCCGCTGGTGCCGGTCCGGCCCAGGCGAGCCAGTCGCTCGGCACCGGTTCGACCAAAATCACGATATTGCTGCCCTTGTCCGCCACAGGGACGTCGGGGGAAAACGGCAGGAAGATGCTCGACGGCGCCAAACTGGCGATGACGGATATCGGCAATGGATTGCTGACGCTGACGGTAGAGGACACGAAAGGCGACAACGCACAGGCCGGCAAACTGGCGGTGCAGGCCATAACGACGGGGTCGAAAGTCGTCATCGGCCCGACCGAACTGGCGGCGGCCCAGCATATTGCCACGCTGTCCGGCTCAAAGCGGCCACCGGTTCTGGCGCTTGCCGACAATTTCGCCGGCGGCGCCGGTGTTTACGCCGTGCGCCTCAGCGAAGCCGACAGCGCCGCGGCGGGCGCCGCGGGGCTCGCCGCGAAAGGCGGCAAGAAGTTCGTATTGCTTGTCGCGGAAGGCTCGAACGCCAGCGCCGTGGAGAAACGGGTGGCAAACGGCCTCAGCATCTATGGCGCGACGCTCGCGGTCACTGTGCCGTACTCGGCCGGCGACGGTGGCGCCAAGGCGGTCGACCAGATGGGCTCACTCGTGGACGCTCCCGATGCGGTCATCGTTGCCAGCGGCGATGACAGTCCCGCGCCTGTCCTTGCCGCCCTCAAATCAAAGGGCATTCCGGGAAAGGCAATCTCAGTCGTCGGAACGGACCGATGGCTGGAGCACCCTATGGACCCGCTGTTCGAGGGGGCATACATCGCCACGCTCGATCCAAGCGAAACCGGACCGATCGCCGACCGCTTCAGGACGGCATACAACTACCCGGCCGACGTCAATGTGGCCTACGCCTATGATATGGTTGCCCTGACGGCAGGGATTGCCAGCGCGGTCGGACCTGATGGCTTCAGCAAACAGGTGCTCGAAAACCCGAACGGGTTTCGCGGATCGACAGGTTTGTTCCGTTTTCGCGCTGACGGCTCCAGCCAAAGATCGATGCCATTCTATCGGATTCAAAAGGGTGCGCTCAAACTGGTTGCCAAATCGACGTCGGGTTTCTGACCGGCTGCCGGCGGGATCTTGCTCGAACGCTGCGCTCGCCTGATGGGCTGGCATGCCCGCCTCGCGATCGGGAGCCTCGAGTTCGTGGTCGGAATTGTCCTGATCATGCAGGCCAAGGCCTCGCTTTCTCTCGACCGGCCCGTCCCTGCGCCGTCCCTGGAAATTGCCGACAGGCAAGAGGCCCCGGCGGACGCGGCCATCGCCGACGGACAATCTCGGGGACCGGCACGGCGGATTGCCGAGAGCCTTATCGCCCCGCCGCCGGTTGATGCATCGGAAATCGAGCGGGTCGAAGCCCGGCCGCCGCTCGGAGAACTCGGCCTCGCCGTCCGCCCACGGACACCCATGCCGAAAGACTGGCGCGAAACCCTGCTCTACCGTCCGATTGCAACGTCGTCGGCGACGTTCGAGTCGATGGGGTGGAAGGTGGTCATCAGCGGGGCTCAGGACATCGACGTGGACCAGACCTGTTCGTTTCGCGACGAGGCCTGGCCCTGCGGCCAGCGGGCCCGCGCAGCCTTCAATGCCTGGCTGCGAGGGCGCGCGCTGACCTGTTTTCTGCCGCCGGATGTCGAGCGCTTCGCCATCGCCGCACCGTGCCGGCTGGGCAAGCAGGATGTCGGCGCCTGGCTCGTCGCCAATGGCTGGGCCATGGCGCTGCCAGGCGGCATCTATAGCAAGGCGGAAGCAATTGCCAGGAGTGCCGGGATGGGTGTCTTCGGGCCGCCGCGATAGGCAAAGTCGCCGGCAAGCCGGCCTCGCCCCGAGGCATGTCGGAGACGACACTCCGCCTTTTCATCAAATTGTACAGGTCAGCGAAACTGAAATTACGGCAAGCAGGCCTTATACCAGCCGATCTGACAGGAGATTGGCCCATGACAAGACCAATGGCGACCACCACTGCCCAGCCCTGGAAGCGCATCGCGTGGCTGACATTGCTGGGAACCGCGGGGAGCCTCGGCCTTTCCCTTGGCCTCAACTACCTGCTCCTGTTCAGCGACGCGCTGACGCCGTTCGCCCGCAGCATGATCAGCGCGGGGCTGCTGCCGGTGATCATCGGCTTGCCGCTTTTCGCGCTGATCGGCTGGAATCGGGCCGAAATCCGCCGTTACCAGCAGGAACTCAACAGGTCCGGGACATATGACAGCTTGACGGGGTGCCTGAACGGGCCGGTCTTCACGTCGATGATCGAACGACGGGCAGCCAGGCGATCAGGGCCAGGACCACGCTCCGGGGCCTTCCTGGTCATTCATCCGGAACACCTTCGGTCCATCAACATGCGCTTTGGCCTTGAATGGGGCGACGAGGCCTTGCGGCTCATCGTCTCGACCATCCAGTCGTCGGTGCGCGAGGAGGACCTGATCGGACGCATCGGCGCCTCGATGTTCGGGGTTTTCCTCGCGGGCGCGACCGAAGCGGAGGCTGAGGAAATCGGCGAACGTATCCGCACACGTATCGCACAAGTCTATTTCGCGCCAAAAGGAACCGAAGATGTCCTAAGCATCAAGGTCGGCGGTGTCATGCTGGAGAACGAGATGGAGTTCTCGGACATGTTCCGGTCCGCCGAACAGCACCTGTCCGACGCGCAGGATGAAGCCGGGTTTGAACTGACGCATCTAAACAGTTGACGGCCGGAGCTCCAGCCGGCGACGCGAACGACCAGTCGATACTCCATCCAGTGACTTCCCAGGTCTGAGAGCGTGCGGTTGGCGGGCGGACTTAACGCAAACAAGGATTGCTTCTCGTCCCCCCACTTCCCCAAGCCGGTCAATTGCTTCTTGGAAAAAGGGGAGCATCCGACTTGCCACCAGGCCGGCACCAATGGCCAGGCCAGCTGGTGTCGATCGACGAGGAACACTGTGGACATCACCATCGGGCGCAACCAGCATCAGCGAGGCTGCCTGACCCGCGCTGTCCATGCCGACAAACTCTTCGCCGATGGGCTTTGGGATGCCGAGCACGCCCCGACCCTCGGCCCCTGCGTACATCGCGCGGCGTTGGGATGCTACTTTGGGATAGGTGGCAGGCATTCGTTTTCCAACCTATGTTTCAACTGGCCATGCATGCGTTTTCTGCTTGCACGTTGGAGATGCTTGCATATGTTGCATGCATGAACAGCAAGCAGAAAAAGACCTTGGCAGCGGTGTTTGCCAACCCGGTTTAGGGCACCGTCGCCTGGGACGATATTGAGAGCCTTCTGATTGCTGTCGGATGCACCGTTATCGAGGGCAACGGCTCACGCGTCCGGTTTGCCTTCAAAGACCATATCGCCAGCTTCCACCGCCCTCATCCGGCAAAGGAGGCAAAGCGCTACCAGGTCAAGGACGCCAGAGACTTCCTCTCGCAAATAGGAGTAAAGCCATGAAAGTCTTGGCTTATAAGGGATACGCCGCACGGATCGAGTTCGATGCCGAAGATGAAATCTTCACCGGCAAGATCGCCGGCATCCGCGATGTGGTTGGCTTTCACGCTGACACCGTTGCCGATCTAAAGGCAGCCTTCCATGAAGCTGTGGACGACTATGTGGAGACCTGCAAGAAGGTCGGCAAAGAGCCTCAGAAGCCCTATTCCGGCAATCTGATGCTGCGTGTTGACCCTCGGGTTCATACTGCGATCGCCATAGCTGCCGAGTTGGCCGGCAAGAGCCTCAACCAATGGGGCGAGGAAGCCCTGGCAAAGGCCGCCGACGCCAACGACAACTATGCATAGGGCCGGTTGCAGGCCTAAGGCGCGCCGCCCTTCCGGAACTAGGAGAACCCCTTGATGACTGGCTTACCGACGCATCGGCAGCGGGCTCCTCGCCAAGCCTGATGTAGCGCTTGACGGCCGGGTCGTACCAGCCGGTCGAAATCTTATAGCGGATCTTCTCGCGGCCAGCCTGGACGTGCGTGGGGCGAGGTTCTTTCCCGCCACCACTTGGCTTCGTCAATGCCGAGCTCCAGTTTGCGCGCCGTGTTGAAGGCCGATGACGCCTTATTGTTCTAGTCCAAGGCGAAAAAAGCTGCCTGGCGCCTGGTGATGCCGGAGAAGCGCTCCAGCTCCTCGACGAGGGCCGCCGTGCGATTGCATCAGTGCTTCGGCATCGACCATCTTGCCTCCTTTCGGAAGTTTCGCAAAAACGGGGAAGGAAAACTTCACAACCCTATCAATTCGAGGCGTGGCAGGGGCAGCTGTCGGGCTCATTCGCCTTGCGGGAGACGCAGAAGGGCGCGAGTATCAAACGCACGCAGCATACACCACCCCCTGTGCACCAGACAGGTGGCAAAAAGACCAAGAAAGTCAGATAGTCGTGCCCAATCAATGGGACAGGCTGGTGCTGCGAGAGAGGATTGAACTCTCGACCTCTCCCTTACCAAGGGAGTGGCAGCTTGCTGATAAACTATTCATTATGCGACCTTTTTCGATTTCTCGCTTGTCTTGTCCCCGGATTTTCCCCAAGGCAGTGCGTTGATGCTATCGGCGTGCTTTTCCACGTTGGTATGAGCGTAGCGCATCGCCATTGCGAGGATTTTCCATCCACCAAGCTGTTGTAGCCTCTCTAAATCCCGGTTCTCCTGGTAGTGCCATGAGGCCCATGTGTGGCGGCATATGTGGGGAGTGATATCCGTTTTGAAGACCGGCTTCCCGTCCTTGCCGGGGAGCGTCCAACCAAGACCGGCTCGCTTGCACGCTCCGAAGAAGGCACCGCCAATGCGTGTGCCTGCGGACGTGTCCGCCTCCTTGGCGGGGTCGGGGCGTCCGTACGGCACGTCCTTGTGGGTTAGAAAGACCGGCCCCTTGCGGGGACTGGATTTCGACAATTCCATTATAACGCGGGGATGCAGAGGGACGCTACGCGGTACCCCGTTCTTCGTCTTTGAGAAAGTCACCTGTAGCTTGTCTAGATCGACATTGGACCAATCTAGCCATAGGGCTTCGCCCGCCCGTGCGCCCGTGTAGATCATAAAGACAACTAGCGGGCGAAGGTGGGGCGCGCATGCGTCAATGAGCCGGTCGGCTTCGGCGGGCGTCATCCACCGCAGCTTACCTTTCGGCTGCTTCGGACGCGCCAAGGTGGGAACAGCGCACCATCCTTTTCGGGCGGCATGTCGAAGAATAGCCGCCATTGGCGTGTAGACTTGCCGGTTGAGCGTGGCCGGTCCCGCCTTCGGATAGAGCTTCTTCGCGGCAACATCTAAGGCATGCTGTTCGATATCCCGAAGCATGGTTGTGCGGAAGTGATCGACAAGCGGTCTAAGGAACCGGGCTTCCCCGCCGCCATGTTCCAGATAGTCGAGCGCGGCGACTGCAAAGGTGACGGTCGCTTTTTTGCCGTAGATACTCTCCGTCAGGAGTTCGTCTTCCCTTTTGACCCGGATGGCTTCGGCGGCTTGCCTGTCAGGAGTGCCTGTAGTTTCTTCAATGCTCTGTCCCCGGAAGGAGCCGCGCATGATCCAGTTTGGTGATTTGGGGCGTCGGACGAGTTTGATGGGCACGGCATTGCCTCATAGAGTTTGGTTGCATCATCCACGGAGAACACGATTGTACGGCCCATTTTCTTGCCGATGCCGTGTTCCTTTGCCAGTTTGAGAAGGGTCGCCTGAGAGACCGGAAACGTCCCGTCCGCGACCAATTGCTTGGCCGTTCTGAACTTCGGGCCACGTACGACGATGTTAAGCTGCCCCATAGTCGCTCGCGTCCCGAAGGTGGACTAAAATGTCGAGGATATTGGCGTCAAACCGAGGTCCAACTACGATGGTATCGGTCCCTATTTCGATGAGCATGTACCCGCCCTGATCGAACGGTGTCAGGTTCACGCGGCGTGATTTTCGAATGAGGTAGCCGCGCTGCACGGCGCGACGCCTGATCGTGCTCTCGCTGGTCCATTTTCCGTAAAAAATTGACGCATAGAGCTCCGGGTAGTCAAACGCAGCTTTGTCTTTGGGCATCTTCTTCACCCTCGCCACTACGGCTACTCCCTATAGTTCAGGCGTTCTTCGGGCCGTCCCTCCCCGGTCTGCCTCACGGCTTTCAGAATTTGGATGAGTTCGGAAGTCATCGATCTCCCGTTGCGCTCTGCCCGAAGTACGAGCCATTCCTTCAAATCGACAGACACCCGGATTTTCATATCGTGCATTTTCACACTCAGTTCCTCGCCATGGGGTAACTATACCCCACAGAGGGTATGACAGCTGACCCTTTAAGTCAAACCCACTCTGGGGTATTGATTACCCATGACCAAAACAGCCCCCGACATGAAACTTCGCATTTCAGCAGCCCTCAGACGACAAATCGAGGAGGCGGCAAAGCGAAACAATCGAACCATGAATGGCGAGATCGTCTCTAGGCTCGAAAAGAGCTTCTTAAGCGTGGGCGAACGGGAGCCGGTTGAGCACCAGCTTCATGACCACGAAAAGCGTATTCACGACCTTGAGGACCTGGCCAGCGAACTGAACGATAGGGTTTGGGAGTTGTCGGGAACAAAAAGCGACAAACGCACAAAAGGCTGAGCGGCTCAGACAGTTTGGGTTTCCTGGCCATTGAAATCAATTTCATTTCATGCAGCGGCGATGCGACCATAAGACATTGGACGTTGCTGATGTCAGCTTGAGCTCGAATATGCGATGTCAGAGGTCGCCCTGATTTGCGGCAGCATTTGCTCTTTTCATAGCTGCGTCTTCTGCAGTGGAAAAGTAGACGAGGCTCTGGCGCACTGTCCCCGCATATCGATGGAGCACCACCGACGCTTCGTCATCTCCCCAATAGCTCTCGATCTGATCAAACTGTGCTCCAATGCCATTCTGGACTGTAGATCGGTGGACCCTCGGCACACCAAACTTGCCCGTCAATGCTTCTTCCACATCAGCGTATTCGCCGGAATTGAATTGAAGCGCGATGCGTATGACGCGGCCAGTTTTTCCGATGACTAGGTTGATTGCGGCTGGTGCCTGCGCGATGGTCACTCCCCCGTTGCAAACCTGCATGCCGCCATTAGCTCCACAAGAAGCTCCAAGTGTCTGCTGGATAAATTCAGGGGTTGCGATTTCCCCAAGGACCACTCCCTTGAAGTCGAACTGGTTTTTCTCCCCGGCGTAAGCGGTGGAAACGATCACTAGCGTTGCGAACGTGAATGCAAAAATGCCCTGCTTCATAGTGAAAAATCTCCCCTCTCCACGCCTTGCCGAGGAATAACGTTCCCGGACGATGATTACCGAAATGCCACAAAATAGTAGCCGACTTGCGGCTTTCAGCAAATAGATTGCAAGTCGTAGAAAAATCGAGAGTAAGCGGCTCTAAAGTGGCCGCCACCTCCGCTCTACACCTGATGGTGTGGAGGAGCGCATGGACGACCTACGGAAGCGGTTCGGGCGGCTCGTAATGACGCACCGCAAGCGCGCCGGACATACCCAAGAGCAACTGGCCGACCGAGCTGGTGTCAGCATCGACACCATCTCCAAGATCGAGGTTGGGGCAACAGGCGCGCGCTTCCCGATGATTGAAAAGATCGCGGCGGCTCTTCAGGTCGATCCTGCCGAGTTGTTCAGCCCAGAAATCCCCTCCGGGGCATTGCGTCGCGGCCCGCTGTTAGAGTTGACAACTCGTCTGGCTGCTCTGTCCGAAAGTGACCTTCAATGGATAAACGGCGTGGTTGAGGCGGCGCTACGAAACAAAGGTTGAAGGCCCCTCTAAGCGGGATATCGGCGCGCAAAGGGTGGTCGAATGTCTTTCCGGAAATCCCGGTCCGACAGGTGGCGAACAACTTCACTGACGATGAATTGCACTCCCATGACAAGGTGTCCTACGTCCCTTCTTTGGGGCTGGGTGGCGGCATATCGATTGAGAACGTATTGGGGCTGCGTCGCAATCACTCGCAGCACGCGATCAAGATCGAATGATGACCAATGCGCAGCGATGAGCCGGGCCGCGCTGCTCGCATCGTGGTTGAACATCTTTTTGATTTGGCCCTCACTCAGCCCATTCGCCGCTGCGCCAGCTTTCAAGGCAAGTTCATTTGCGAGCAAGGAACTTTGGACGGCTCCTCTGTAGTCATAGCCTCCGGTCAGGATGGCTGACGCGGCGTGGAGATGAAGCCTCGCCAGCCCAATGTAACGGGAAACGAGTTCGATCTTCGCGAAGGGGCTTTTGATTTCCTGCGTTCCATACTGAATGTCGGCAACGTCCGAGAATTGATCAATAAGTAACTCCATCTCCTCAGGCTCGGATTGAATGATGCGGAGTTGGACGGGCGTCAAATCGATACACTCAAACGGGTTTATGCTCACAGTTCCAAAGACGTGCGGAACTGCAATCCGGGCGAAGATGTCTCGGTACATAAACACGCCAATATGTCCGCCGACCGCGAGGTCTTGTTTGCGGTAGATAGACGCAAACGCTCTGTCGATCCGCTCGAGAATTTTTGGCCTGCCCGGACCGCCTATCGTATAAGTGAGATAGCCGAAGCGTTTCATTACCAGCCTTGGTACTTCCCAAAGGCGGCGCTTGATGTCCATTCCAGTTTCGAACAGCTCTTTGTCGGCTTGGCCTACGATGTAGAGCAGATTTTCATCGGGGATATCGTCGGGTTTCATCAGATGCCAAGCCATCAGCCCAGATACCGGCTCTCATTGTGCCATCGAAGGGCAGATTTTTCAGGGAGCGCGACGTGATCTCTCGGCAGTGCTATCTCCGATCCATGAAGTTCATAGTAATGCCGTCCGTTCTCGAACTCTTCTCGGATGCGGCGGCTGACCTCAAAGCGGTGCTCGGGCGTGACGGTAACGTAGCCTTGGTCAAAGAGGCTGTGGATATCCCGCCGCATAAGGATGCCGTTGCTCGGGGAATGCTCTCCGCCGTCCGCGTATGGCCGTATATGGGCAGCCTCCAAGGCCGGTAGGGTGCGCTCCTTGGTAATCGCGCAGCGTCGGCCATATAGGTCTGTTACTACCAGCCGGAACGCCCCTTGGCCAAGACGCGGGCGGATCAAAGTTGGCTCGCCGTAGCGGGCTTGCTCCTCCGCAAGCGAATGTGGATCAACCGAAAGGGCCATAGCGGCCTGTGCGGCCTCCCACAGCGCTTTCCCTTCTGGTTCCGAGGTATCATAGCCACGAAGGCTGACGATGTTGGGTGACCACGATGCTGGCGGAGAAAACCACTGACTTTCTGGGAGAAAGAAGGGCTGTGCGAGGATGCGGCATCCTATTTCTATCGGGCCTGCCGTCGCCGGATCGACTTTGCGATAACGCAGGATGCGAGACCGCATCTCTGTAAGGCTCGTAACGCCGTTGGCGATCCCGAACGCTTCCCATGCAAGCGACAAAGGCATGATCGTCGATGAGGCATAGACGCCACCGCCAACAATCATGTTTATGGGGGCGTGGAGCTTGAATAAGAACAACTCGCCGGGCTGCAACGCGCGGAAGGACTTTGGCGAGGGAGACCAAAAGTTGACCTCGGCGAGATCGGGCTGTCGGCACAACTGAGTGAACCAGTCGCTATCTGTTACCGCCACTACGATCCTGACGCCCATCGGGACTTCCTCGTGTTCGTATCGGCTTCGTGGATTATCGACCTAGGCGGAGCGACCCAAGGAACTGTTTCCTTTTTTGCCTTACAACTTGATCGTGTCCCATTCATACCATTGGATGGCGCTGGGTCTCAACGCTCTGAGTTGGATGGGTCCTATGGGCCGGGTAAAGCAACGGTACAACCGACGCCAAGCTGAACTGCGTTTCGAGCGTGCGTATGAAACCATCGCTGGCGAACAGTGCATCTACTGCGGGATGCCGAATGACGGGAAGTTTGATCACCAACCCCCGGTCTACGTGCTTCACAGGTTCGCGGACGGCGGATTGGTCACCAAGAAGGCAATCCGGGAGAGGTTTGGACAGTGCAAACTGGTCCCGTGTTGTACCATCTGCAACATGGGGCTTGGTGCCTTCCACGGTTCAACCGACAACGACCGAAGGCAGGAGATTGTAAATTGGCTTCTCGTTGATGAGCGATACCCGGAGGATAATATCGTTTTGAAAATCGCGAACCGGCTGATTGAAGATCGCCTTCAAGGCAGTCGGGGGATTGAGATTTACGAGTTTCCCGCCGTTGGTCGTGTCGTCTACATCAGCGCTTTGGTCGGTTTGATCGAAGGACAGTTCGGCGGCCCTGACGAATTTCCAGATTGGCTGAAGGTCACGCAATCAGAACTAGCTGATTGGCTTCGGGGAGCGCCACGACGAAAGTCGAAGTATTTTCTGAATATGGCAAATCTGGAGAGCTATGAACTGGTCCCCGACGCCCGCGACGATCCTCGCGGTCAGTTCAAAACTCAGTAGCCGTCGCCTCATTGCGGCGGCATGCGAACGATGAAATCCTGCGACGCTCGACTAAATGGTGAAAGTAGCCGCTCATTTTCTTGACCACGAGAAGCACGCGGACTTACATTGAGCGTCCGCCAGATCATGGGGACGGTAATGCTCACTTCGGCACAAATCGCCAAGGCTAAGCTGTTTACACCCTACATCGAACGTGACCATCGTCACGAACACGACGATTGTATCCGCATCGCCTACGAATGGTTGGACGCTCAAACGAAGACCAAGGGCATTGTTCAGCAGACGCGGCCACTGAAACACATCATTCAAAAATGGGGCGGGCGCTACGTCTCGCAGTCGGATGTTGAGGTCGCGGCACATATGCACCCCGACATCATCGGCACGTATCCCCGCTACAATATCAGTGCGCGGTTGGTCCAACCAAGGGAAACAAGGCTTGCCGGCATTTCGGAGGCGAAGACGCAAGACTATACCATGCGCAAACCCGAATTGACTTACACATCCAAGGAAGCATGACCATTGGCCGTTCCGGCCGGACGCTCCTCGCATCCGGACACGTGTATCTGGTCGAAAGAGCTGCTTATCTGTAGTCTATGTGGCTCAGCCGGGGCATACGAGAACGAGGGCGGTCAGGCGTATTTCGTCTGAGCCTCAAACCTATCTCGAAAATGCCTTGCAGCGGATGTGCTCGATATGAGTATCCCGAGTTCTCGATGTGGCGTCCCGGTACTCGTGTCAGCCGAGAGCCAATTGTTACTCGTTATAAGCAGTTCACGATCATCCCAGCATAACACCTTAGCGTGCACACGCGGCTTCTGGATTGCCCTGATAATCACTCCTGCTTCCCGAAACTCAAAAATTCCGTCATTTGCAAGCTGCGCATCCACGTCATCGTTAAACCTACCAAAATAGACCTCAGGCGACAGGTTGCGCGATCTTGCTGCAACAGCAAGAGGTATCAAATTGGGCTTTGCCGCACCGCCGAGCCGATGGCTTAGCATGAGAATTGATTTTTGTGCCTCGTCTCTCGCTCTCAGCACGTAATGGCCGTGCTCGTGGCCGAGGATGATTTTCGCGGTAGCGTTAGACGACGCTTCCTCCTTACGGCCCAAACTGCGACCGAGGCGAATAAACTCGGCGCAGAAATCGGTGATTTGTCCATCTTGCGGCTTGGCCAGTTCCGCAAGTTCAAAGCAGATGTCTGACAGGATGCGATTTGAACGAAGCCTGATAGATGCTTCAACGCTCTCGAATGACGTGCTCAGCCAATTGCAGGAGCCGACAATAACGTTGAAATTATCAGGCTCTCCACGATCAAAGAATAGAATTTTCGAATGTGACCTTGTGCTGTCCAAGTGGACCCGAACTCGGTCCTCAAGTCCATCACGCACAATCAGTTCGTGTAGCTTAGTTGCTGCCTGCCGGGTTTTGTTCAGCCCATCCTTCTCAAAGGATTGGCCCCACAATATGTCTAGGTGTGTGTTTCGATTGAGCGCCGGCTTCAACGTGTCCAGAACGGCGACAGCTTTCTCGTAGTCAACGAAGGTGGAATGGATAACAATACGATGCTTGGAGACGCGAGCAGCCTCATTGAGCAAAGCCGAATGATCGGGCCCGCTCATTATGATATCGTCGGCTCGAAACTGGATCGGTCGAGTTTCGTACTCTGAGGAGCGAAATATAGTACCCCTGCTGACTGGAAGGGATAGACCTTGAGTATGGCCCCGCTTTCCAATCGCCTTGATCGCAGCATCCGTAACGGACTTTTGGAGCTCCTCCGAAATTTCGCTTCCCAACCCTTCGATCTTCTTCCCGACCACAGTGACAAGCGCAAGCCGCTTGGCGGGTTTCCATTCATTCAAATCAACGCGAATGAGCTCCTCGTCGTCGTCCAATAGCACCTCAGACAGTCTTCTTATGTTTAATGCGCCATATCGATCAGGCTGTGGTGCAGTAATCTGGATCGAGGGCCGCCCGCTCGTAACGCGCTCCCAGTCACCGTCCTTTATAATCGTCAAATCGCGCGAATAGAAAATGCAACCCGACACCAACTCAATCGCGAAGCCTATGAACCTTTTGCTGGGTTCAGTGACAGGCGGCAATTCCAAAAGTGTGGCTGTCACAGCGCCAATAGGAGTTGACTGGAATTCGATAGATGATTGGCGGTTGCGAATTTCTACCCATCCCGAGCGCATAAGCCGGATCAGGATTTCGACGATCACTCGCCTTGGCAAGGCGCTCTCAATATGAAGTTGGTCGATTGTGTAGTTCCGCTTTACGAGGGCTTCCAGTATCGCATGTTCAAATACCGACCACCGACGCCCCTTTTCGAAATGGAAGCGACGGGCGTCTTTTAAGATAGGAATTCCAACAACGACGCTCATTGTTTTGCCCGAGAGATAAGAGTTTGATAAGGCAGCAACACGTCAGCGTCTTGCTTTTGGTAGTCTTGCACAATTCCCAAAAACTTGGTCAAGAAAGCCATGTCTTCCGGCAGCGCCTTTCCAATCGGCGACGATACGGCTCTCAGGAAATCCAAGCTGGTGACAATGAAAAGTCGCCATTTCGCTCTACTGAGAAGAACGTTCATACGTTGAGCGTTACCGACAAACCCCAGCGCGCGAACAGGCGTAGAATGATGATTATTCCTCACAAGAGAGACGATTATGATGTCTGCCTCATTTCCTTGAAACGCATCTACGGTGCTAAAGAACTCACCTCCTCTTGCCACTGGGTCAAAAGCTGACAGTGCCATTGACGCATTGACATCGGCGCGGATTGTTTGCCGTAGCGTCTCCACTTGCCGAGCATAGGGTGAGATGATGGCTAGGCTCGGCTTATCTTTGCACTTCTCGTGGGGCTGCAAGGTTGCTGCTATCCGACGAATTGCATCGGCCTCATCGGCATTAGTGTAGCGGGGTAGTCGCTCCGTATCTCGCTTGTTCACGGTTGCCTGCTGATAAGGCATGTCAATGACGGTGACTGCCGCCCTACCAAGAACAGTGCTTGCGCGGTCGCTGAGCACACCCGGTCCGGCTAGGAAAGTTTTGACGGCCTTATCGGAACTGTCGATCTCACCTTTGTAAAAACACTCCGAAACAACGTTGGCAATCTGTGGGTGCATTCGGTGCTGTACATTTAAAACTCCAGCAATACTCGATCCAGCCGAGCGAGGGTTTTTTTGTCTTTCTAGTTCCGTATCCACAGAAGTTTTAAAATAGTAGAGCGCATTATTGGTATCACTGCACAGCTGGGACATCTCATATTCGGCGTCTTCGCGCTCGATTAGCTGGAGCAAGTCGTCGCCAATGAATTCCTTAAGCGCGTGATCAATATGCTCCAGCCCTACCATCAGTACATCTCTGATCTTGCCCGGATTTTCGAGCAAACGGGCTATCTGGTCGGAGCCAAAAGGCGGCAGCTGGTTGTGATCACCAATGAGCAAGCGGCGATGTGAGAGGAGGAGCGGCATCAATAATTCGCTGCCGGTGGCCTTTCCTGCTTCCTCTACGATTGACCAGTCGAATTGACCTCGTTCATCAAATAGCCTCTCGAGATCGCGGGAATTTGTGGTGGCGAACACAAGGTTGGCTGATCGCATAACTAGACCCGATAGGGCTCTTCGATCCAGCACGCTTGCCGCTGCCCGTCTCTGTTCGACGGCTGCACTAAGTTGACTAATTCTGTCCCGTAGGTGATCTGAACATCCCTTCGCCAAGTCGCTCAGTGCGAATTGTTCTCCCAGTTTGTCCGCCTGCTTCTGAACGTCAAAGGCGCTAATTGTGTCGCTATCGTCACGCGCACGACAGCGAACTGCCAATAGGTCTAGTTGATCACTTTCTGTATGACCCTTCAGCAATTCGTCCATAAGGTGATCAACGGTATGATGACTTTGAGCACTCAATAGTATGCGGGATGAAGGTTCATCTTTGAACGAGCGCCTTACCAGCTCGCTTACCAGAAACGTCTTTCCAACGCCCGGAGGCCCTTGAACGAAGTAGACCGGCAGCACTGACGTTATTTCGCTGAGGGCTTTCTGTTTGGCATTGTCGAGATCGGCGAAAATTTCGTCTTGATCAACAAGCTCGTGACTGTCAACAAGCCGAGACCGGGGGTCCGACAGCATTCGCAAAAGCTCAGAATGTTCCCTCAGACCAATGAGCGCGTGAGCCTTCCGGCTAAACTGGGCAAGTAGGCCCCGAAAGTCCCCCGGTACCAGCAATCCGTCTCCCAGACTAAGGGGCCGATTGCCAAGCACTCGAAAGACGAAGACGTGCTCTCCCGCGCGTTCGACAAATTCGTCGAACTGCAAAGTTACGTCTGTCGCGGATCGCCTCCCGATTTTCTTGGCATCTGTCAAAACCCAGCCTTCATCCTCGGCCACGTTGTCGCGTTCAAGGAGATCGCGGAGCCTTTCTCGATAGTTCCGTAATCCCAGTGACAGGCTAAGTGCGTCACGGTCGGGGTCGGGCCTGACCTTAAGCTCTACCCTTACATCTGCACCCTCGCTAAAACCGTCGAGCCGGCGCATAACAGTAATTGGGAACACACCTGTGGAGGCGATCACAAGTTCCAATGCGTGCAGCGTTGAAAGTGCCCGGTACAGACGCTCTTCGCGCCTAACTCTTGGTGCCTTCGCAATTTCCGCACCATCGAAAATTGTGCTCCAGAAAGGTACGCGTCCGCGCAATCTTGGCGCGCGCTTTGCCGCGTCGCCAAATGTCATCAGGGATAACGCATTTCGGACTAGCGGGAACGTCTCCACCACGTTTCCACCCCAATCTGAAGCTAAAGTCGCTTTTTCACATTTTGCGAACTCCCAAGTTGCTTTGGGCGAATTTTGGACTGCGTAGGGCGTCAAGCGGTAGACTAATTGCTGCCCACGAAGGAAATACATAGGCCGATGATTTTCGCCAGAAACAATTAGACGCGGGCTGTCAGTTAGGTCATTGCTGACGAAGCCCAGCTGACCATTCAAATCTGTCAGTTCAATACTGAGGTCGCTCGCCTCTCGAATGGCTTCTGAGATGTCAGAGTTGGGACCAACCCCTAATACAAGTTGAAATTGCGCATTGTCCGCAGCCTCATGACCAGCGAGCGTAATGACAATTTTCTCAATTTCTCGATCTACAAAATTGCCATCAGTGCGCCGAAGCGTTGAGGGAATTAGAAGAGAACGCAAGAGGGTCACTTCGTCGGCATTCACCGCGTCGGAAACCTCGTGTGCAGCGATTTTGGGATTTTTGAGCCTCTCGTCGCTGACGCGAAGAAGTGTCGCTGATAGCGATGCAAAAGCGGCCCAGTCCCCAAGAAACGAGTAGCGACTGTCGTCCTTTGCTTTCTTCTGCTGCGACTTTAGGGTCTTTGGGGTGCCTGCAATACGCATGGACCACTCAAAGCCGGTTAGCTGAAAGTCCGGCTCATCCGAACCAGCGGTCAAGACCGACCATGTATCAAGGTTGCAATGGATCAAACCTTGGCTGTGTAGGATGTCGAGACCCTTGGCTATTCGCCGCAGATTTTCCCAAAGACGCTTGCGATTTGCTGGCGACGACGTGTGCCGAACCCACGATGACGTCCGGCGTTCATCGAGAAATACAGCCAACGGGCGCTTCTCGCCGGCGAGTATAACAATATAGAAGCCTTTGGCATCTTGCCCGGCATCGATAAGGCGGGCGATTGTCTGCTCAGCTCCCGGAAAGCCCGATACCCTGTGCAGAAGACGCAGCTCGTTACGCCAAATCTCAACTAGATCATGATCGTCTTGCTTGGCTAAACGTGGCCATTCTCGGATGATAACTGCTTCGCCGTTGGCCGTTACGCCGTCGAGGAGGCCCGGCTTACCCACCGCACGAACTGGTCGCAACAGGTAGCCCTCGGCAGGCGAATACCTCGCGAGAAACGATGCCTCACGTCTACTCTTGATTTTCACGCCACCCCATCCCCGGTCAACCGCCCACCGCGACAACATGACCAACTTTCAAGAAAAAGATAGCGGCTCTTTAAGTCTCCCACAGTCTTCAGGGCGAAGCGGGGAAAAGCCGCGTTTCTTGCTTAGAAAAGTATCTCACAGGCACCCTACTGCTAGGGCGGCGCTAGTGCGAGAAGCTATTGGTGAAATTGATTTCAGAAGCCCAGCAGAAGGCTGCCTCTGCGAGTATTAGCAAATCGGGGGCTGTAGCTGCCGGTGCCAAAGGACAAAATCAAAAAAATTCCCCAGCTACCCGCCATGGCTTTGACGAGGGCAACGGTTGAGGCTTCAAAATCCGCCAAGCCTGCGGGACGGGGATGTCATGCTATCATCGCAAACATTATCCACGGTGAACGCCCTATGACCGATGCAGAAGAAACCCCTTCGACGTTGCTAGATCACCTTCGCCTAGCGCGACAATCGAGTGACATGGCTGCAAGCCTTAGCGCGTCACAGCTTAAAAGCGCCTACGATGTGCAACGCGGTCCTTTCCGAAAGCGGCCATATTTTGTTTCTCACTCTAGCACCGACCGAACTCAGGATACATCAAACCGGGCGGAAGAGTGGCTCGCGAGACGGCTCTACCAGCAGGGGAAGCTGCGCCTACCTGACGGGAACCTGCTACAGCTCATTGACTATCAATTTCCCCTGAAGGCCGCACGCTCGGATGCTGGAATTGGAAAGATCGATCTCGTCGGAATTTGCGAAGGGAGCTTCGGGCTTGTCGAATTGAAGGTTGGGCGGAGCAACGAGAGCCCGGTCGTTGCACTTCTGGAATTGCTTGCCTACGCGGCTGTGGTTCGCGACAATCTTGAAGCTATCAGCGGTGAGGCAATGGCCAAAGGGCGATGCACGCACGCTCTTACTGCCACGCGCAATTTCATAGTTGCCCCGTTGCAGTTTTGGGCCAAGTGGGCGGTTGGTCGCCGCACTGCTAGGTGGGTCCAGTTCTGCGACATTCAACGTGAACTGAGCAGACATTTCAGGATCGACTGTCTTGTCTTGCACCCCGACCCAGCACAGGCAAGCGATACCGAAAGCTTCGAATGCCACTGGGTGGATTTGTGCTGAGAAGCCCTCACTTGCGCTGGTTAGAGGATGGCTCGTGCCGCATGCAACTGCGCGCGAACCTGCGCTATCCTGCGGGCCAATGGTTGGGGCGTGGGCGAGGCACTGATCTCTGAGGGCTTGGCCGGACCGTTTGTATGCGGCTCAACTAGCTGTCCACCAACTTCGCGCCCATAGTGCAGGTAAAGGAGCCATCTGGAATGTCTGAACCATTCTTAACGGCAGACACTAGCGCTGCGATTTCCGCGATCTCTTCGGTTGTCTACACAATTTTCACTTTAGCAATTGTGGTCCTGACAGCACTCTTAGCAGCTGAGAACCGTCGCCTACGAAAGGCTGGGACCGATCCAGAGGTGGTGCCGTTCTTGTCCACGCACCCGGACGGAAACGGAGGAATAATCTTCAATTTGGCCAATATAGGACAGGGGCCTGCATTGCGGGTGGAATACAAGCTGATTGGCGATGAAGCTGATTTCGCGGCTCATCAGGTGGCCTTGACGAATGATGCTGAAAGAGCGCCAATCGGCGTACTGCCTCAGGGTGAAAAGATTGCCGCGCTCTTTGGAGTTGGCTACGTCTTATACGGCTCGGACGCGAAGTCAGGCGGGCAAAGGCTCAAACCATTCGATGTTGCGGTGACATGCTACAATCTCTCGGGGCAGCGGAAAATCTCATCGCACAAACTGGACATCGCCCAATTTGCCGGACTGCGCGGTATAGCGACAAAGCCCGCCATTCGCGAGATCGCAGAAGCGCTCAAGAACATCGAGCGTCGTTTGGGCGCGAGCGGCGGCCTATCATTGATCGATGCAACGAGTGCCAGCGACACCCATGTCAAGAAGTTGAGAGGCGATGATTAGGATCATTTCGGAAAGCCTACGGGCTAAGCAAGCGGGACAACGGCGTTTAGCTCAGAGTGGAGCGCACGCCGCTGTTCGCCTGAAGTTTGACATGCCCGCGGTCTGATCAAGTGAACCGAAGTTCAAAAGCTAGTGAGGGAGAAATATGGCACTAGCCGACTTGACGCGTTCCGCCGTCGAATTAGCGCTTGCTGAATATGACCGGGTGGGTGCTGAGCGCTTCTTAGCCAAGTATCGGTTTGGCAAGGCGCGTAAGTACTTTCTGGTCGTTGGAGAGCGAGAGTACCACTCGAAGGCGATTGCGGGTGCCGCGTATGGCTATCTTCCCGGAAAGCCGGTGCCATTGCGCTCTGAGGATTTTTCAGGCGGCGAGAGCACGGTTGCACATGTGCTCCGCAATCTCGGTTTCGACATGCGCTCCACCGAAGCGACGCCACGCAATCCGACTTGGACGCGCGATGAGCTGATCCTAGCGCTCGACCTCTATATGGAGAACCCAACCTCTCCGCCGGGCAAGACCAGCAGCAAGATCGCTAAGCTGTCGGAAGAGCTAAGCAAGCTGGCCGCGATCCTCGGTGTTTCGGGGGACACAGAGTTCCGGAACTCAAACGGCATCTACATGAAGGTGATGAACTTCCGCCGTTTCGATCCCGCATTCGCTGCCGTGGGCAAATCCGGTCTGAGCCATGGTGGACGAGAGGAGGAGCTTGTGTGGAACGAGTTCTCTCAAGCTCCCGACCGATTGCGCGCCGTCGCAAGCGCTATTCGAGCCGCCATTGAGGCAGGGGCGGACCGGACGGGTCAGGCCGACCTCGACTACATAGAGGAAGCCGAAGAAGGCCGGCTGCTGACTGTCCTGCACCAACGACGGGAACGAAACAGGAAGCTGGTGGAGGCTCGCAAGCGGAAGGCGCTGGACCAGACCCACGAGCTTCGTTGCGAAGCTTGCGACCTTTCCTTCGCGGACCGGTATGGCGCGCATGGTGACGGCTTCATCGAGGTGCATCACGTTCGACCGCTCCATACGCTACGTGAGGGCGACAAGACGGCTTTGAGCGACCTCGCATTGGTCTGCGCAAACTGCCATCGCATGCTCCATCGCCGCAAACCTTGGCTTTCGATTGCGCAACTCAGGACGTTGCTAAATGAGATAGCTACGGCGGCCCATCATCAGAGCCTGCCAGCCTAAGACACGCCGGGACGAGGTCTGCCACGTCGCCAAGCGCCGGGATTTGATTTCATAAATCGGAGGTGGACCTGACGAAGACCTGCGGGAACTCGGAGGCCGAGTTGCCAAAGACAAAATCCACTGCATGCCCTGACTACCCGGCACTCCCTTAGCGAGCGCATCGCTGAAGCTTCAAAAATCCGCCAGCAGAAAGAAGGCGAACCCCGCTCGAACGTAAGCGCTGTCCCGTTGGCACCTTTCGCGCGTTGTCGTGAGCGACGATGCTCGGAGCCTTTGAGGGCTTCGACACATGACGATTTCAGAGCTTACGCTTAAGTCCAGGGACGAGGAGCCGGTTCGACGGCTTGAGATATTCACGGGTTCTGGACGGCGGCGCGAATGGTTGCCGGAGGAGAAAGCGCGGATCGTGGCGGAAAGCTACGATGCTGGCGAGACCGTGAGCGCGGTGGCTCGGCGACATGCATTGTCCCCGCAGCAGCTGTTCGCCTGGCGCCGGTCCGCGCGGGTGCCGTTGGCGAATGCGCCGGCACCGGAGCCGTTGTTTGTTCCAGCGGTGGTCGCGGCACAGGAGCCCGAACCGGCGGGGAAGCGCGCGAGATCGACACGGAGGCGGAAGGCCGCGCGAGAAACCGGCGTGATAGAGCTGGAGATTGACGGCGTCGCCATGCGGGTCGGTCGTGGCGCCGACGCCAGGACGGTGGCTGCGGTGATCCGTGCGCTGAAGGCGCCGTCGTGATCGGGCCGACGGGTGTGGTCAAGGTGATGGTCGCGACGAAGCCGGTGGACTTCCGCAAGGGGGCCGAGGGCCTGGCGGCGCTGGTGCGCGAGACGATGGGCGCCGATCCGTTCTCTGGCGCGGTCTACGTCTTCAGGGCCAAGCGCGCTGACCGGGTCAAGCTGGTGTACTTCGACGGCACCGGCGTGTGCCTGCTGGCGAAGCGTCTGGAGGACGGGAAGTTCTGCTGGCCTGCCATCACCGATGGCGTGGTGAGGTTGTCGGCGGCGCAATTGCAGGCGCTCCTGGAAGGGTTGGATTGGCGGCGCGTGCATGACGCCCGCGAGACGCGCGCGCCGGTCGCGGCAAGTTGATTCCATGGGAGGCTAGAGGCGCTGGCAAAGCATTGGAATGCATGATTGAATCGGCCTTGTGAGCAACCCGGCCGAGCCTCAGACCAACGATCCGATCGCGCTTCAGGCGATGCTCGCGGCGGAGCGCGCCGAGAACGAGCGGCTGCGCCAGATCATCAAGGAACTGCAGCGCCACCGCTTCGGCCGCAGGGCAGAGAGCCTGCCGGTCGACCAGCTGCTGCTGGGCCTGGAAGAGGCCGAGCAGATCGAGGCTGAAGGCTTCGCCGCGGAGGACACCGCCGATACTGCCAAGCGCGAGGCTCGCGCCAGGAAGCGCCGCGCCAACCGTGGATCACTGCCCGCGCATCTGCCGCGTATCGAGCAGATCATCGACATTCCCGACAAGATCTGCCCGTGCTGCAAGGGAATGCTGCATGTCATGGGCGAGGATCGCTCCGAGCGCCTCGACATCGTGCCGGCCCAATTCCGCGTCATCGTCACGCGCCGACCGAAATACGCCTGCCGGAGCTGCGAGGAGGTCGTGGTGCAGGCACCGGCTCCGCCACGGCTTGTCGAGGGCGGCATCCCGACTGAGGCGACCGTCGCCCATGTGCTGGTCTCCAAGTACGCCGACCATCTTCCCCTGTATCGCCAGGCGCAAATCTACGCCCGCCAAGGCGTGAACCTGGATCGCTCGACGCTTGCCGATTGGGTCGGCAAGGCGGCTTTCCTGCTCCGCCCCATCCACGAGCGGTTGTTCGAGCGGCTGAAGGCGTCCGGGAAGCTCTTCGCCGACGAGACCACGGCGCCGGTGCTCGATCCCGGGCGCGGCCGCACCAAGACGGGCCAGCTGTTCGCTTATGCTCGCGACGATCGCCCCTGGGGCGGGATCGATCCACCCGGCGTCGCCTATCTCTATGCACCCGACCGCAAGGCCGAACAGCCACTGCGGCACCTTCACGGCTTCGTCGGGGTCCTGCAAGTCGACGGCTACGCTGGATACCGGGCGTTGGCCGAGCGCAATGCCGTGAGCCTGGCGTTCTGCTGGGCGCATGTCCGTCGACGCTTCTACGAACTGGCCCAGTCCGGGCCCGCGCCGATCGCCACGGAGGCGCTCCAGCGCATCGCCGAGCTCTACAAGATCGAGAACGAGATACGGGGACGCTCGCCCGAAGAGCGGCGCACCGCGCGCCAGGAGAGAAGCCGCCCCATCATCGATACCCTCCAGCCATGGCTGCGCGAGAAGCTCGCCCTGGTCAGCCAGAAGAGCAAGCTCGCTGAAGCAATCCGCTACCCGCTCTCGCGCTGGGCCGGACTTGGTCGCTTCCTCGACGACGGCCGCGTCGAGATCGACTCCAACGTCGTCGAACGCTCGATCAGGCCAATCGCCCTCAATCGGAAGAATGCGCTCTTCGCCGGTTCCGACGGCGGTGGCGAGCACTGGGCGACCATCGCCTCGCTCGTAGAAACCGCGAAACTCAACGGCGTCGACCCGTACGCCTACCTTGCCGACGTCATCACCCGCATCGTCGCAGGCCATCCGCAAAGCCAGCTCGACGACCTGCTGCCCTGGGCCTATGCCACCGCGCCACTCAAGGCCGTGGCCTGAGAACAGCGGTTACGCTCGAACTCTTATGTCCGCACACTGATCATCCACGCCGTGCCTTTCGCTTCGGTCTGGGAAGATGCCGTGCCTCTTTCAACAAATGACGAAACTGACGAGGATGCCACCCACCGGCTCTCACGCGCTTCCGGACGTGCTGCCGGTAGGCGGCTGGGGTTAGCACCTCACTCATTCGATGCCTTGTCTGATTACAGAATTTGCACGCCGCTACGATGTTCTCATGTCTATCTTCGCCGCCATTCTCTCGGGGTTGCATGTGTTCGGCAGTGCATTGGAAGCGGTTGAGAAACCCGCCCGGAAGACTATAGCGCGCTGCGAAGCGTGTCGGGTCCCCCTGCCACATCAGATAGTCACAGTAGAAGCATCGCCAATTTTGCTTGTTGGCGCGCAGGATTTTGAGTTTTGCCAGTTTGTTCGATTTGCTCATATTGCACATCCTTTGCTTCATCGAGATGAAGCGGACGTGCAGCAACCCCGTAAGAGATCGCCCCTCATTCGGAAGGGATAAACCCTCGCACGAGACAGCACCCTTAAGAGCGCCACTCCGCAGTATATCAGCGGTAGATGCTGACCATCGCCAGCACCCATACAGTCGCCGATAGTCGGCTCCCAGACGACTTAAAGGCCGTCTCCACCATTCTTCATTACTTCAGAATTTGGCGGCGCTCAAGCCTTCGCTCGCCGCGTAGCAGATGACGGGTCACTGGTACGAGCGGCAGGCTTCAACCTAAGCGGCCTGCGACGGGCGGCTGTAGCTGCCGCCGTCAAAGACATTTCTTCCGGCATTCTCCAGCTACTGGCTCCAGCTTTGACGAAAGCAGCAGCTGAGGCTTTCAAAATCCGCCACGATACACATCTTCCCGTCTCGCTCTAGCTCTAGTTAATTGAAGTTATCCCGGTTGACGGCCCGCTCAGAGAACCCGAGCCGCAGCCGTGTCATCGAACAAATCGACGGCCCGCAGATAGGGGGCAAGCCCTGCTTCGCTGCGGTGCCCCGTCACCTGCCTGATCTTATAGCTTGTCGCGCCCGCCATCGCTGCGGAGGTTGCGAAACCACTGCGCAGGGAGTGAGCTGAGAACGCGCTCGGATCATAACCGGCATCGCTGACGCGGACCTTCACGACGTCGCTCACGGCCTCGCCAGACAGGCGTTCGGGCAGGATGTTCCCATGCTTATCCATTCCACGCCAGATCGCGCCTTCCATGATCCCCGCGACCTCAAGCCAGCGTTTAAGAGCCGCGATGGGGCAATGACGGGTCCTACCGAACGGAACAGCGATTTCGCGCCCGGCACCCTCTTGATCCGTCTTCGACCTTCTCACCGTCACCAGCGCGCCTTGGCTCGTCAACTCAACATCGCTCACGTCCAGCGCCACCAACTCGCTGCGTCTCATTGCACATGCCCAACCCAGCAACAGCAGGGCGCAGTCCCTGACATCCTTCGTCCGGTCTCCAAGCCGGTCAAGCACGGCGAAGAGGTCATCGCGGAGTAGTGCCTTTGCCTGCCGCTGCTTAACGCCGAGAGTTCGGCGCACACCACGGAGGGCTGCACAGACAAGCTCGCTCTTGGTGGGATCGTCCGCCCCAATGGCGCGATGGGCCTTGCTGATTGAAGCCAGACGCCGCTGGAGGGTCGCTACCGCATAGGTCGCCGTGCCCTCGGCGAGATACTCCGCAATGGTCGCCGGGGTTGCGGGGAGCTTTCTGCCGGTGCCCTCGAAATGGGCGATGTCCATAGCGTATGCGCGCTTACTGTTATCGGCGAGGGAGTTGGAAACAAGCCGCTGCACGTTTACCGAAAGGATGCCCGGCAGCGCTTTGTGATTTGCGCGGACAGGAACCAAGCTCCCGGCGTTGGTGTGGTGCTCAACGAACATCATGGCGAACCTCGTCCAGCTTAGGTAGATCGGCGCGTATCATGGCGAGGAAGGCGGCGGGGTCCGACAATTTGAGATTGTGGAAGCCGCTGTCGGCCAACCACCGCAGTGTCATTGCGCAAGGCCACTCGACGCGCTGGCGAACAAGGCCGCCTTCGACCCGGAACAACCCGCCCGCCAGAATGGACAGGCGGCGCTCGGTAGGGGCATGTTTGCGGAGCCAACGGCCCGTGGCTGTGTCACGCTTTAGGAAGCGGGCGAGGGCCGCCTTGCCCTCCCATGAAAAGGCATCGAGGCAATAGGTCGGCAGCCTGTTGTGCCCGATCACGACCGGCGGAAACTCATCATCCTTCACTGTGAGGGTCCCCAGAGGCAGCGCCTGACTGACGAGCGGCAACAGGATCGGGAGCGCCTCGCGCGTCCTTCGAAACCCCTGCTCGCCAAGGTCCACGATCCGGTGCCCGACCCCCGCGACACGCATCGCCGCGAACAATTCCTTCGGATCGGCTCTCTGACCTTCGACCTGTCCTATCCATCGAACTCTGCTGACGTGTAGCGCCGCCAGAGAGGCACCCAGAAGCGCGGCGCGACCTTCGACGCGGGAAAGATGCTCCGTGAGCGTTTCGCGCGCTAGATCGCCCCGTAGGGCTTCAAGCTCGTGGTGATGGCTGATCGCGATGAAGAGATCATCGGTCCCTCGGCATTTCGGAGCGGCGCACATGCGGGTGACCACCAGACTGGCGATCCTCCATTCGTGGCCGAACTGCTCGCGAAACTTCTTCCCCGTCGTCGCCGCCATGACGAGGGCGACGCAATCGAGATCGGCCAGACCGATGTCTTCGAACGCAATGCCCGCAAGCCTTGACCAGAGCTTCGCCGGATAGTTGCGCAGGAGGGCGGCGGCGGCACTCAAGGCAAGCTCGATTTGACCGCGCCGGATATTCTTTTGCATGGCGCTCATTGCCACCCACGGTGAAACAAGAAGCGGCTCGGCAGCAGGTGTTTGATGGTCAGACGCCAGCTCTTTGAAGATCGGGTCGGTGGCCTCGAATAGAGGTTGGAACTGCATTGTCTGGTCTCCCACGTTTCGGGGAGGCCAGAACCTTGGCCCCGCATGCAAGCGTGGTGAGCAAGGCCAGAACTTGCGAACTGTTTTTTAGCTTTTTTCGCTTCGCTGCTTGATGGGTTAATCGTCGCCAGAGAGTGGCTTGCCGTCCTTCTAATCCGATCCCGACTAATCCTAGCGAAGGCGGTGCTGCGGTGGAATTGCATATACATTCTGCAAGGGCAAATCGTGAGCGTGAAGATAATGGAAAGGCTGCTCGACATTGACGCCCTACACAGTTCGGGCCAATCAATCGCGCTGGTCGGGAGCAGCTCGGCAGCGCCTTTGTTCGGCCTCCCAAACTAGATGGTCTTCGAGCGCAGCTTTTTCAGCGAGCCAGATGACCATGCGGCTGATCGGATCGTTATGTGAAATTGATTTCGCATAACCGGAAACGTCGCCTTTGGGAGGGCGGCCTTCATCTAAGGGATGTCCCTCGCGTCCCTGCCCGCATTGTGCGCGCGGGGACATAGGCGGTTCGATTTCCTCCGACGACATGAATTACCTTCCCCTGTTTGAGGTTGCTGCTTTCTGCGGGGAGGTCAAACGTGCTTTCGTGAACATGTCCCCCGAACCACTATCGGGCCATCACAATGTCTCTGGCTACATCCCCCGAGCGGTGGGTGAAACCTAGGGGCTATGGGGTGAGGAAGGCCGACCCAACGGGGAGGCAGGGAGCATAGCGACCTTCTTCCCGAAATCTGGTTTGTGATCGGGTGATGATAGTTCCCGTTAGCCTTGGCGAGACGGGAACTTAGATCACTACATATGTCCGTTTCTTTTTCTAGTCCCCTGTATAATATGTATTGAGTTATTTTACCTATTTAACAATTCTATATACTGGAGAAAAAAGAGACGGACACTCCGCCTCCCGGCCTCATTTTAGGTGCTTCCACAAGCCGGGATTGAGGGCTTTGAAGCCCGCTGGCGGGTGCTTCTTCGTCGTCTGATAGTGGGTGGTGACAGCGTCCAGCGCGACCCTCCAGTATCTTCGTATGGTCGGAATGTGAGGATAGTCGAAGAACAGCGCCCGGACCTGGTTCAATTTCGCTGTTGGGTCTACCTCTTTGAGCTTTCGGTTCGCTTCACGGTCCAAGTGCTGTTGATACTTAACCCCGGTCATGAATGCCGTCCAATTGTCGAAGATGACTTCCAAAATCTCCACCTGCGCGCCATCCGGCCATACCTTCGCCAGTCCGATTAGACAGCCGAAATCGCGACTGGTTTCGCGTTCGCGCAGATTGGAAGCCCATTTGACGACTTTGACCAATCTGGCCTCGGCCTTCTCCAACTTCTCATCATCCGGCAGGTCGTGAAGCTCGTCGGGGCTGAGAGACAGGCTTAGGGCCTTGTTCAACATCGCAAGGTCGGCGGGGGCGTCCAGAGCATCTGTGAGCGCTTTCTTTTCGGCCCGAAGCTTGGTGCGCTGTTCGGGGACGTGCTTCGCCAGATATCGGCGAACGAACGCAGCCATTTTCTTGGCGTATATGCGCGGTGTTGGTTTCTCCCCCGGCTCCGCGATGCGAACCAGAGTTACGTTACGCGTGGTGTCGAAGGCGAACGGCGCCTGCTTGATCAGCCTGCGGATGGTCTTTTCGTGAACGCCCAGCGCCTCGCCGCGTTCGCGGTGCGACATGCTGCACCACGGGAAGCCATCAAAGTCGTAGGGGTCTTTGGCGATGCTGGACGCGACCAGCTTTTTGAGAGCTATCACGTTCGGGTTGCCAGTCATGGAGACCAACTGCCTTCTGGAATTGATTTCACTCGTCGGGAACGGTCCGGTCGCAGCGTTTCGCACTGGCTTCGGGAAGAATTGCCCAGAACGGTCCATGAACGTTCTCCCCCGATTTTCCCCGAATAGTTGGGGAAAACGCGGGGAATGTTCACCATTCGACCCTTGGGGAAAAGGGAGTGGTCAACTTTCACGTCATTGAAAAATATGGGGAAACTGGTGCTGCGAGAGAGGATTGAACTCTCGACCTCTCCCTTACCAAGGGAGTGCTCTACCACTGAGCTACCGCAGCCGCCGATGGCGGGGCTTCTGCCATATCGAACCGGTAAGCGCAAGGCCAAGAACAACGCTTCTGTGAAAGCCTTTGCCGGATGGCTTCCAATGACATGGCGACGCCACAATGTTGGCTATCCCTGAATGGCAGTTGGCCGGTCGCCAGCCGGGACGGGACGATGAGCGACAAGACAATTTCAGCGAAAAAGGGCGGTACGGACCGCAAGGACCGGCTCGCCGAGCAGTTGCGCGCCAATCTGCAGAAGCGCAAGGCGCAGTCGCGCTCGCGCCGCACAGGGGAAGCCGACCAGCGGCCCGATGGGCTCGGCTCGGCAAAGGAAATACAAAAAGATTAACTCAAATCGGCCACTCTTGGACCGGGGTGGGCGAAATCCTATTTCTTGAACCAGTTCGGCCAATGGTCTAGACGGGCCGATACTCAAACGATTGAACCGGCCTTTTTGGCCGAGAGGGACGTTCTTCTATGGATCGCATCAGAATTGTCGGGGGCAACAAGCTCTCCGGAAGCATTCCGATTTCGGGCGCCAAAAACGCCGCTTTGCCGCTTATGATCGCCTCGCTTTTGACCGACGACACGCTGACGCTGGAAAATGTGCCACATCTGGCCGATGTCGAGCAGCTGATCCGCATCCTGGGCAATCACGGCGTCGATTATTCGGTCAATGGCCGCCGCGAGAAGCAGAATGAGGGCTATTCGCGCACCATCAATTTCTCCGCCCGCAACATTGTCGATACGACGGCGCCTTACGAGCTGGTGTCGAAGATGCGGGCCTCGTTCTGGGTCATCGGGCCGCTGCTGGCCCGCATGGGCGAGGCCAAGGTGTCGCTGCCCGGCGGCTGTGCCATCGGCACGCGCCCGGTCGACCTGTTCCTCGAAGGCCTGCAGGTACTGGGCGCCGACATCGACGTCGACACCGGCTATGTCATCGCCAAGACCCGCAATGGCCGCCTGGTCGGCAACCGCTACGTCTTCCCGAAAGTGTCGGTCGGCGCCACCCATGTGCTGATGATGGCGGCCTCGCTGGCCAAGGGCGAGACGGTGCTGGAAAACGCCGCCTGCGAACCCGAAATCGTCAACCTTGCCGAATGCCTCAACGCCATGGGTGCCAGGATTTCCGGCGCCGGCACGCCAACCATCACCATCGATGGCGTGGAATCGCTATCAGGCGCGCGCGTGCGCGTCATTCCTGACCGCATCGAGACCGGCACCTATGCCATGGCGGTCGCCATGACCGGCGGCGACGTCGTGCTCGAAGGCGCCCGTCCGGAGCTGCTGCAGACCGCACTGGACGTCATTTCGCAGACGGGTGCGGAGATCACGCAGACCAATTCCGGCATCCGCGTGAAGCGCAACGGCGCCGGCATTTCGCCGGTCGACGTAACGACCGCGCCCTTTCCGGCCTTCCCGACCGATCTGCAGGCGCAATTCATGGGCCTGATGACCATGGCCAAGGGCAAGTCGCGCATCACCGAAACGATCTTCGAAAACCGCTTCATGCACGTCCAGGAACTGGCCCGGCTCGGCGCCCACATCACGCTTTCGGGCCAGACGGCGATCGTCGACGGCGTGGCGAAGCTGAAAGGTGCGCCGGTCATGGCCACCGATCTTCGCGCTTCCGTCTCGCTGGTCATCGCCGGCCTCGCCGCCGAAGGCGAGACCACGGTCAACCGCGTCTACCATCTCGACCGCGGCTTCGAGCGGCTGGAAGAAAAGCTGTCCAACTGCGGCGCGGTGATCGAGCGAATTTCGGCCTGACGATCGGACGGCGGCAACTTCGGACGGAGAGTGCTCCGTATTGCATTGCCTTCCTCCCCCTGCCAATACCGCAAACCCGAGGCAATTGCCTCGGGCGGAAGTCGTGTCGCGGTTGCACCGGCCGGTAAGACCGCCTAACAGAAGGCTGAAACCAACCTTAGGTGCAAATTCCGCATGGCCCTCAAGCTTATCGCGCTCGACGACCAGGATCTGAGCATCGTTTCGGCTCATGTCCAGGACGCTGTCCTGAAAGTCAGCGATCTCGAATACCTGCCTGCGGCCAAGCGTTTCGTGCTGACCATGAACCGTTTCGTCTGGGAGGCGAAGTCGGGCCTGTTTCGCCAGCATAATGAGCGGCGGCAGGCCGTGCTGCATTTCGACCGCGTGCTCGGCGCCAAGACCAACGGCATTGCCCGCAACAAGCCTGCCGAGGTGCTGTCCCTGCTGGCGATCAGCTTCATCGAGATCAGCAAGCCGGCCGGCATCGTCGAGCTGATCTTTTCGGGCGGCGGCACCATCATGCTCGATGTCGAATGCATCGAGGCCCGCCTTGCCGACATAGGCGGCGCGTGGGAAGCCACGTCGCGTCCCGTCCACAAGGCTTGAGTGTCCGATGGCCATCACGCTTGCCCAGACCGACGCCGATTTCGAGCAGCGCTTCGCTGCCTTCCTTTTGACCAAGCGGGAAGTGTCCGAGGACGTCGACGCCGCCGCGCGCGCGATCATCGCGCGGGTACGCGCCGAGGGCGATGCGGCGCTGATCGACTACACCAGGAAATTCGACCATGCCGATTTGACCAGCCTCGGCATTGCCGTTTCGAAGGACGACATTGCCAAGGCCTATGAGGCCGCCGACCCAAAGGCGATCGAAGCGCTCGAATTCGCGCGCGATCGTATCCGCTCCCACCATGAGCGGCAGCGGCCGAAGGACGATCGTTATACGGATGCCGCCGGCGTCGAGCTTGGCTGGCGCTGGACGGCGATCGAGGCGGTCGGGCTTTACGTGCCGGGCGGCACGGCGAGCTACCCGAGTTCGGTGTTGATGAACGCCGTGCCCGCCCGGGTGGCCGGCGTCGAACGCATCGTCATGGTCGTGCCGGCTCCTGGCGGCATGATCAATCCGCTGGTGCTGGTGGCGGCCGACATATCAGGTGTGTCCGAGATTTACCGCGTCGGCGGCGCCCAGGCGATCGCAGCCCTTGCCTATGGCACCGAAACGATAAAGCCAGTGGCCAAGGTCGTCGGCCCCGGCAATGCCTATGTCGCGGCGGCCAAGCGCCAGGTGTTCGGCACGGTCGGCATCGACATGATCGCCGGACCCTCGGAAGTGCTAGTGGTGGCCGACGGCAACAATGATCCGGACTGGATCGCGGCCGACCTGCTCGCCCAGGCCGAACACGATGTGTCGGCGCAGTCGATCCTTGTCACCGACGATCCGGACTTCGGCAAAGCCGTCGAACAGGCGGTCGAGCGCCAGCTGCAGAGCCTGCCGCGCGGCGAGACGGCCGCGGCGAGCTGGCGTGATTTCGGCGCGGTGATCCTGGTCCCGACCATCGATGCCGCGCTGCCGCTGGTCGACCGCATCGCCGCCGAGCATGTCGAGCTGGCCATCGATGATGCCGAGGGCTTCCTGGCACGGATGCGCAATGCCGGCGCCGTCTTCCTCGGCCGCCACACGCCGGAAGCCATCGGCGACTATGTCGGCGGCTCCAACCACGTGCTGCCGACGGCACGCTCGGCGCGCTTCTCGTCGGGCCTGTCGGTGCTCGACTTCGTCAAGCGCACCTCGGTGCTGAAACTCGGGCCGGAGCAGTTGCGCATGTTGGCGCCGGCGGCGATCGCGCTCGCCAAGGCGGAAGGGCTCGACGCGCATGGCCGCTCCGTCGCAATACGGCTGAACATGTAGGCCGAGATGACGGGCTCCGATCAAACCCGCGCAAAGCTGATCGATGTCGAACTCGATGAATCGATCGGCCGTTCGACGCCCGATGTCGAGCATGAGCGGGCGGTGGCGATCTTCGACCTGATCGAGGAGAACCGTTTTCAGCCCGTCAACGACAGCGGCGCCGGTCCCTACCGGCTGAAACTGTCGCTGGCCGAGCAGCGCCTGGTCTTCGCCGTGGCGCGCGAGGATGGCACCGCTGTGGTCACCCACATCCTGTCGCTGACGCCGCTCAGGCGCATCGTCAAGGATTACTACATGATCTGCGAAAGCTATTACGACGCCATTCGCTCCTCGACGCCGAGCCATATCGAGGCCATCGATATGGGCCGGCGCGGTTTGCACAATGAAGGGTCGCAGACGCTGATGGACCGGCTCTCCGGCAAGATCGACATCGACTTCGACACGGCGCGACGGCTGTTCACGCTGGTCTGCGTGCTGCACTGGCGGGGCTAGTCCTGGCACCCCCGCCCCGATCGGTCCTGTTCCTGTGCGGCATGAACGCCGTACGCTCGCCAATGGCGGAGCAGCTGGCACGCCGGATGCTGCCCGCCACCATCTTCGTCGCCTCGGCCGGCGTGCGCGCCGGCGAGCGCGACCCGTTCGTCGATGCCGTGCTGGCCGAGGATGGCCTGTCGCTTGGCGAACGTCATCCAAGGACGCTGGACGATCTCGAGGATGACTATTTCGACCTGATCGTCACGCTGGCGCCTGAAGCGCACCACGCCGCGCTGGAACTCACCCGGTCGCTTGCCGTCGAGGTCGAATACTGGCCGACACAGGACCCGACCGGCGCCAGCGGCACGCGCGACCAGATCATGGCCAGCTACCGCGACGTACGCGAACGGCTGAAGTTGCGCATAAGCCGACGTTTTTTGCTTCCTGAGGCAAAAAACGCGACGGATTAAGCGTGTTCACAAGCGGACGATTATCATATAGGTTCCGCCGAAATTCCGGCTAGAGTCGGATGATTTCAGGTCTCTTCGACCTGAAATCTGAATCCGCCTCTAAATCAAAGAAGTAGAGCATGATGTCGTCCGAAAACCGCTTCACACTTTTCGGCATCATGCTCTAGGCGCTGGAACTGCAATCCAAGCAAAGGTATCGAATGCCGAAGGAAGAAGTCCTCGAGTTTCCGGGTGTCGTGACGGAATTGTTGCCGAACGCGATGTTCCGGGTGAAGCTCGAAAACGAACACGAGATCATCGCCCATACGGCCGGCCGCATGCGCAAGAACCGCATCCGTGTGCTGACCGGCGACAAGGTTCTGGTCGAGATGACGCCATACGACCTGACCAAGGGCCGCATCACCTACCGCTTCAAGTAAGATCAAGGCTTGACTGGTCCGCGATGAGCATTTTGCAGAAGCTGGTGCTTGCCTCCGGTTCGCCGCGCCGCATCGAACTCTTGCAGCAGGCCGGCATAGAGCCGGACCGTATCCTGCCAGCCGATATCGACGAAACGCCGCTGCGTGCCGAGCATCCGCGCTCGCTGGCCAAACGGCTGTCGAAGGAAAAGGCCGAGAAGGCGTTCGCGTCGCTGAAGACCGAGACGAACTATGCACCGAGCTTCGTGCTGGCCGCCGACACGGTGGTTGCTGTCGGGCGGCGCATCCTGCCCAAGGCCGAGACACTGGACGACGCCGCCAACTGCCTCGGGCTGCTGTCCGGCCGTTCGCACCGGGTCTATTCCGGCATCTGCCTGATCACGCCTGGCGGCAAATTGCGCCAGCGGCTGGTCGAGACACGGGTGCGTTTCAAGCGGCTGCCCCGCGAGGAAATCGATGCCTATGTCGCCTCGGGCGAATGGCGCGGCAAGGCCGGCGGCTATGCCGTCCAGGGCCTCGCTGGTGCCTTTGTCGTCAAGCTGGTCGGCTCCTATACCAACATCGTCGGCCTGCCGCTCTATGAGACGGTGGCGCTGCTATCCGGCGAAGGTTTCAAGATCCATCAGAGTTGGCTGACCGCACGGCCATGAATTCAGACTCCAAAGTCACGCCGCTGCGCCCAAAGCGCCCCTGTCCCGAATGCGGCAAGGCCTCGGCGCGCGACACCTTTCCGTTCTGCTCGACGCGCTGCAAGGACATCGACCTCAACCGCTGGCTGAAGGGCGCCTATGTCATCAAGGCTCGTGACGACGAGGAAGGACCTGACACCGACGAGCCGAAATAAGGCCGACTTCATTTTTATGCATGTCGTTGTCCCAAAACCGGGACCACTTGGGCGACATGCATTCGTCAGGCCGCGTGGGTCTTGCGGCTCGTCCGCGCCCAGGCCGGCAGCCAGTCGCCATGTGCGGCAAGAAGCTCGTCAACCAGCGACCAGATCTGGTCGAGATCGAGCTCTGCCGCCGTGTGCGGATCCATCATCGCCGCGTGGTAGATGTGCTCGCGGTTTTCCGTCATCAACGCCCGCACCGTCAGTTCCTGGACGTTGATGTTGGTGCGGATCAGCGCTGTCAGTTGTGGCGGCAGGTCGCCTATATAGGTCGGCTGGATACCGGAGGCATCGATAAGGCACGGCACTTCGGCGGCGCAATCGCGGGGCAGCGAGGTGATGCAGCCATTGTTGCGGACATTGCCGTAGATCACCGAGGGTTCGCCCGTCCAGACCGAATTCATGATCGAGGAGGCATACTCCCTGGACTCCTCGACCTCGATGCGCTGGGCCGAACGATAGGCCTGTGCCTGGTCTTTCCAGCGCTCGATCTGTTCGATGCAGCGCTTGGGATATTCGTCGAGCGGAATGCCGTATTTCTCGATCAGGTCTGGGCGGCCTTCCTTGATGAAATAGGGCGTATATTCGGCGAAATGCTCCGAGCTTTCGGTGACGAAATAGCCGAGCCTTGTCAGCATCTCGTAGCGCACCTTGTTGGGGCAGCGCGGATTCCAGCCGGGTTTTGGCGCGCGGCCTTCGCGATAGGCGCGCACGAGGTCGGGATAGAGGTCGCGGTAGGAACCGTCGGGCTGGCGATGTTCGAATTTCAGATAAAAGGCCATGTGGTTGATGCCGGCCGAGCGATAGCGGATCTCGTCGTAGGGAAGGTCGAGATCGTGCGCCAGTTCCATCGCCGTTCCCTGCACCGAATGGCAGAGGCCGACCTGCCTGATCTCAGGATATTTCTCCGATATCGCCCAGGTGTTGATCGCCATCGGGTTGACGTATTGCAGCATGATAGCCTCGGGGCAGACGACGAGCATGTCCTCGCAGATCTTCCACAGATGCGGCACGGTTCTGAGGCCACGCATGATGCCGCCGACGCCGAGCGTGTCGGCGATGGTCTGGCGCAGGCCATACTTCTTCGGTACCTCGAAATCGGTGACCGTGCAGGGCTCGTAGCCGCCGATCTGGAAGGCGACGACGACGAAGTCGGCGCCGGCGAGCGCCTTGCGCTGGTCGGAATAGGTCTCGGCCTTTGCCTTGACGCCGAGCGTCGCGATCAGCTTGTTGACGACGATGGCGCTCTCTTCGAGGCGCTGCGGGTTGATGTCCATCAGCGCGATCGTCGCGCCCGAAAGGGCTGGCCGCTGCAGCACATCGCCGACGATGTTCTTCATGAACACGGTCGAGCCGGCGCCGATGAAAGTGATCCTGGGATGTCTTGCCATGCTGGTCTCCGGCATATGTTCAGGCCACGTCGAAAGCGGCCCTGACGAGCCGTTCGGTGTAGGCGGTCTTGGGATTGGTGAGGACCTCGTCGACGGGGCCCTGCTCGACGATCTTGCCGTTCTGCATGACGATGACGCGGTGGCACAGCGCGCGCACCACCTTGAGGTCATGCGAGATGAAGAGGTAGCTCAGGCCGCGCTCGTCTTGCAGCTTGCGTAAGAGGTCGATGATCTGCGCCTGAACGGAAAGGTCGAGCGCCGATGTCGGCTCGTCGAGCAGGATGAACTCGGGCTCCAACGCGATGGCGCGGGCAATGGCAACGCGCTGGCGCTGGCCACCGGAGAATTCGTGCGGAAACCGCGAAAGGATGTCGCCCGGCATGCCGGCGCTGACCAGCGCCTCGCGCACCCGATCGACCCGCTCGGCCCGCGTCGCGCCGATGCTGTTGACGATCAGCCCTTCCTCGATGATCTGGCCGATCGTCATGCGCGGGTTGAGCGATGAGAACGGGTCCTGGAAGACAATCTGCATGCGCGAGCGAAACGGCCGCATCTCGTTGCGTGACAGGCCGTGGATCGGCTTGCCGTCGAAACGGATCTCGCCGCGCTTGGCGTCGGTCAATCTCAGCAGCGCCTGGCCGAAGGTGGTCTTGCCGGAACCGGACTCGCCGACCAGCCCCAGCGTCTCGTGGCGGCAAAGTTTGAGGCCGAGATCGTCGACCGCGACCAGCTCGCGCCAGTCCGGCTTCAGGAAGCTGCCATGGCGCAGCATGAAGCAGACGCGCACGCCATTCGCTTCAAGAATGGTGCCGCTCCCCTCCGGCAGTGGCTGCGGCCGGCCGCGCGGCTCGGAGGCAAGCAGCCGCTGCGTGTAGGGATGCTGCGGATCGGCGAACAGCCTCTCGGTGACGTTGTGCTCGCACATCTCGCCATGCTGCATGACATAGACGTAGTCGGAGAATTTGCGCACCACGGTGAGGTCGTGGGTGATCAGGATCACCGCCATCCGCAGCTCTTTCTGAAGGTTGCGGATAAGGTTGAGGATCTGCGCCTGGACGGTGACGTCGAGCGCGGTGGTGGGCTCGTCGGCGATCAAGACATCGGGATTGTTGGCGAGCGCCATGGCGATCATCACGCGCTGGCGCTGACCGCCCGAGAGCTGGTGCGGGTATTGCTTGAGCCGCGCCTCGGGCTCGGGGATCTGCACGTGCCGCAGCAGCTCGATCGCTCGTGCCCAGGCCGCTTTGCGGCTCACCTTGCGGTGCACCCTGATCGCCTCGACGATCTGACTGCCGACCGTATAGATCGGGTTGAGCGAACTCATCGGCTCCTGGAAGATCATCGAGATACGGTTGCCGCGCAGCTTGCGCCGCTCGCTCTCAGGGAATTTCAGGATGTTCTGGCCGTCATAACAGATGCTCGATCTCGGCGACATGGTGGCTCGCCTGGACAAGAGCCCCATGACGGCGCGCGCCGTCACCGACTTGCCCGAGCCAGACTCGCCGACGATCGCGATCGTCTCGCCGCGATAGAGCTGGAACGAGATGTCCTTGACCGCTTCGACCACGCCATGCTCGACCTTGAAGGCGACCTCGATGTTGCGGGCATCGATGATGGGTTGGTCCTGACGTCCGTCGTGGTCATGACGAACGGCGGGGGCGAAGGATTCGGCGAGTACGACGGTCATCCTGCCACCTCAATAGGGGTCGACGGCGTCGCGCAGGCCGTCGCCCAGCGCGTTGAAGGCAAAGACGGTGGCGAGCACGAAACCAACCGGCGACAGAATCCAGGGATAGGTGCCGATGACGGAATAGTTCGCGGTGTCTTGCAGCATCAGCCCCCACGAGATCAGCGGCGGCTTGACCGCAAAGCCAAGGAACCCGAGGAAGGATTCAAGCAGCACCACCGTCGGGATCGCCAGCGTCACGGCGACGATCACATGGCTCATCACATTGGGCAAGATATGCTGCAGGATGATACGCCGGTCGGTGGCACCGACCGCCATGGCGGCGCGCACATATTCGATGCGCGCCAGCGCCAGCGTCTTGCCGCGAACCTCACGCGACATCTGCGCCCAACCCAGGGCCGACATGACGATGATGACGAAGGCGAGGAAGACATTTGTCGGCGCGGTGACCGGGATCAGCGTCGTCAGCGCCAGATAGAGCGGCAGTTGCGGGAAGGCGAGCACCAGTTCGACGAAGCGCTGCATCCAGACGTCGAACCTGCCGCCGAAATAGCCGGAGACCATGCCGACGGTGGTGCCGATGACGGTGATGATGAAGACCACCGTCAGCGCGATCATCAGCGACACGCGCGAGCCATGGATGGCGCGCGACAGCACATCGCGGCCGAACTTGTCAGTGCCGAGGAAATGCACCGGCTGGCCGTCTGTCGAGGCGAAGAAATGCCGGTCGGCCGGGATCAGCCCGAAGAGCTTGTAGGGCGCGCCTTCGACAAAGAAGCCAAGCAACCTTGGATGGTCGTAGTCGGGGCCGACGATGGGCTGGAAGGTGACCGGATCGAGGTCCGCCGAATCAGACAGTGCATAGACCCGCGGCCGCGCGACGAAGTTGCCGTCCTTGTCGTGGAAGGACGGCAGCTGCGGCGGCGCGAAGCCGACATCGGTCGCCTTCGGGTCCATCGGCGCCAGGAACTCGGCGAACACGGCCATCACCAGCAGCAGCACGACGAGCCAGAGCCCGGCCATGCCGGTCCAGGAGCGTTTCAGCCGGCGCCAGACAAGCGCGATGTAGCTCTCGTTGCCGCGCGCCGGTTTGGACACGATGGGGCCTTCGGCCGGCAAGGGTGGCGGTGATGGATCGCGCGCCAGCATCTAGCTCTCTCCGTACTGGCGAATGCGTGGGTCGAGCAGGACGAGCAGCATGTCGGCGATGATGTTGCCGACGATCAACGTCGCCGACAGCACCATCATGAAGGTGGCGGTGACATAGACGTCGCCGACCGCCATCGAGCCGACGATCGCCGGGCCGACGGTCGGCAGCGCGAAGATGATCGCCGTCTCGATCTCGCCGGTGAGCATATAGGGCAGCACCACGCCCTGATACATGACCAGCGGGTGCAGCGCATTGGGCACGGCATGGCGCATGACGACGGCGCTGCCGGTGAGGCCCTTGGCTCTCGCCGTCTCGACATATTGGGCGTTGAGCGTATCAAGCAGATTGCCGCGCATGACGCGCATATTGTAGGCGAGGCCGCCGAACGTGGCGATCGCCACCACCGGCCAGACATGCTTGACCAGGTCGACGAACTTCGCCCACGACCACGGCGCGCCGCCATATTGCGGCGAAAAGAATGAGCCGATCTCCGACACGTTGAATTGGAAGACCAGGAGATAGACGATGATCAGCGCCATCAAGAAGCGCGGCACCGTCATGCCGAGGAAGGAAATGGCCGACAGCGTCGTGTCGATCCAGGTGTATTGCCGGGTCGCCGCCCATATGCCGAAGGTGATGCCGAGCACCGAGGCGAGGATATGGCAGACCAGCGCCAGGATGAGCGTGCGCGGCAGGCGCTCGCCGACCACGTCGGCTACCGGCTTGTTGTAGTAGAGGCTGTAACCGAAATCGCCGCGGGTGATCATGCCGCCGATCCAGTTGAGATACTGGACGGGCAGAGGCTTATCGAGGCCGTGTTCGACGCGGTAGGCCTGCGCCTGCGCATCGGCCTGGGCGAAGGACGCGCCGCCCTGGTTGATCAGCTGCGAGCGGATGTAGTCGGCATAATCGCCGGGTGGCGCCTGGATGATGGCGAAGGTGACGAGGCTCAGGATTGCGAGGACCGGGATTGCCGACGCTATGCGCATAGCCAAGAATCGCAGCATGGACGGTCCGCTTCCTCATGTCGCCGGACGCTCCCATTGAGGGACGTTCGAAGGGTTGGCCTGTCCCGGGCCGCGCCGGGGGGGCGGGGGGGGGGGGGGGGGGGGCCCCCCCCCCCCCCCCCCGCCCCCCCGGGTCTCTCTTGGTCAGGGGAGGTAAACTTACATCGGACCCTTGTCTCCAGGCTTGCCTGGCAGCTCCTGCGGGAACAGTTCGTATTTCGCCTGCTTGTCGGCCGCGACGAAGACGCGTTCACGGATGATCGAATCCTCGGCCCAGTTGAACATGAAGATCGGCGTGCCCTGCGGAATGTTCGAGAAGCGCTTGTTGACGATCAGCGCGCCGGGATATTCGGTCAGGCCGACATTGTAGACATGTTCCGTCGAGATCTTCTGGAACTCTTTCATCAGGCTGGCGCGCTTGTCGTTGTCCTCCGACGCGACGAACTTGTTGACGATGTCGACGAGGTCTTTTTCGAAAGGCATCAGGTCGACCTCGCCGCTTTCCGGCGCGCGGTGGTTCCAGCTGGTCTTCGGGCCGACGGGCGCGAGCTGTTCGGTGTTCTGCACGACCGAGGTCAGTTCCTGGTCGTTGCGCCGGATCAGCCAGTCGAAACGGCCGGAATATTGCGAGGCATCGCGCTGGGTGCCGTTGAGACCGTTGAGCACGACCCGAAGCCCGAGCTTTTCCATTTGCGCGACCACGCCTTCGGCGAGGCTCTTGTCGGTGCCGTAGTCGTTGTTGACCAGCATGACGATCTCGACGTTCTTGCCGCCGGCGGTGCCGGCCGGGAAGTTCACGAAACCATCGCCGTCCGTATCCTTGAGGCCGGCCTTGCCGAGTTCGGCCTTGGCGCCCGCGAGGTCGAAGGGGTAGTAGACGGTCGACTTGCGGTCATAGAAGCTGGTGCCCGAGGAGAAGCCGCCGGGATAGATAGCCGTGAACGGCCCCTTGACCAGGGAGTCGCCCAGCGCCTTGCGGTCGAGCGCCATGGTGACGGCCTTGCGGAAGTCCTCGTTGCGGTTCAGCTCGCGGACCGCCTGGCTGCGCTCGTCGGGGTTGCCCCAACCATTGGCGGAATAGTTCAGGCGCAGATTGTAGCCGATAAGGCGCGGGCCGAAGGCGAGCCGTGCCGGCGCATTCGCCTCCGCCGCACGCTTCAGCGAGGCGACGAAGTTTTCCGGCTGCTCGAGGTTGGAGAAGTCGGCCGAGCCGGCGACCGCCTGGACGTCGCGGTCGGCCCAGGTCGACAGCTTGTACTGCAGCTCGTTGAGGTAGGGCAGCTGGTTGCCCTTCTCGTCGACCTTCCAATAGTAGGGGTTGCGGCGCATGACGATGATGTCGTCCGCGCGATACTCGACCGGCACCCAGGCGCCCATCACCGGCATGTTCATGTATTCCGGCGGGAAGGCGTTCTTGAACTGGTCGTAGGTGTTCTTCGAATATTTCGGATGCTGCGGCTTCAATATGTGCGCGGGGCCGGGGCAGAAGGTGCCGTAGGCCATGGCGTAGAGGTACTGTTTCGGGAAGGCGTCCTTGAAGGTCCACTCGACGGTGTAGTCGTCGATCTTCTTCAGCGTCGTGCCGACGCCGAAGGTTTCCTGTGTGGCGCCGTTGAGCGGTGAGACGTTCGGATCGACGACCTCGTCATCCCAGTAGAACATGACATCGTCGGCGTTGAAGGCCACGCCATCGGACCATTTGGCGCCCTCGACCAGATGCATGGTGAGCTTGTGGCCGTCCTTCGACCAGTCCCAGCTCTTGGCAAGGTTCGGCAGCGGCTCGGTGTCCTTGGCTTCGACCTGGAACAGCGGCGCCGTGCGCGTCAGGCACTCGGAGAGGCCGATATCGATGCCGCCCCAGCCTTGAGTCTGGCCAGCGCCATAATTCCAGCCTTCCGGCCGCCCGCCGATGACATGGCGCAACGTATCGCCATAGACACCGATGCCGTCAGGCATGTTGGCGGTCTTGAAGACCAGCGGCTCCTTCGGCAGCCTGTCCTTCACCGGCGGCAGCTTGCCGGTCTTGACGTATTTCTCGGTGACCCAGTCGGGCTCGTGATATTCCGGCAGCGCCTTGAACTCCAGGATGGAGTCGCGCGCCACGTACTTGATCTTGCCCTCGGCCGGAAATGTCGCCGGTGTCGGCGGCACCGTCGGTTCGGAAGCGAAAGCGTTGAGTGCCACAACGGAGACGCTCAGCGCCAGTCCGGTGGCAATGCCAAAGCTGCGTAGGTTCCTCATTAACTCCTCCCTCGTGTTCAGTTGTTTGCTGCTCGTCTTCTGCCTGGACGCCTGCTGCGGTGGACCTGCCTCCCGTGGATCCGCCGCTGCGCCCGGGTTTCAGCCGGTCTGCTTCAGCGCGGCTTTTTCGGCGCGCAATTCCTCGATCGAGCGCACGTTTCGCCGCGCGGCACCGGCCCATTCGCGGGTCTTGACCACGGATTTCGACAGCCGCTCCTTGGCGGCCGGAACCGCATGCGCGTATTGCGGCAGCCAGGCGGCCTGGGCGACGACCATTTCGTCGACCATCTGCCAGACTTCCTCCGGCGTCGACACCGCGCCGACCAGCGGGTCATGCAGCACGGCGAGCTTCAAGAGATCGATGTCGCCTGATATCGCGGCATGAACCGACATGCGCTGAACGTTGATCGAGGCGATGCAGGTGGCCGCGCAGGCTTCCGGCAGCGTAATGCCGGCGGCCATGTTGATGCCGAAACGGTCGACGAAGCCAGGCGACTCGATGATGGCGTCCTGCGGCAGATTGGTGATCACGCCGTCATTCCTGACGTTGAAGTGGCCGCGATAGACGCGGTTGGTCTCCAGCGCCTCGAGGATGTGGCTGGCATGTTCGTTGGAGCGCTTTGCCGGATCGATCGGCTTCGACGCCGCTTCGAGAAATTGCGGATACTCGGTCTCGAACCAGTTGCGGGTTTCGGTGGAGTAGCGGAGGTAGCCGCCGGTCTCACCATGGATCCAGTCCGACATGTCGATCCAGCGCGTGATCTCGTCGGGCCGCTTGCGGTACCAGGGCAGATATTCGGAGAGATGGCCGTTGCTCTCGGTCGAATAGACGCCAAAGCGTTTCAAGACATCGATGCGCAGCTTCTCCTGCTGCGAATAGACCGGATGCGCCTCGAAGGCGGCAATCAGCTCGTCCTTGCCGATCTTGCGGCCGTTCAGGCGCAAATCGATGAACCAGGTCTGGTGGTTGATGCCGGAACAGACATAGTCGAGTTCGTGCCTGGACTTCGCGCCCAGCACCTCGGCGATCTGCTCGGCGCCATGCTGGACGCCGTGGCAGAGGCCGACCGTGTCGACCTTGCCATACTCGACCGCCGCCCAGGTGTTCATGGCCATCGGGTTGGCATAGTTGAGGAATTTGGCGCCCGTGTCAGCGACCTCGCGTATATCCTTGCAGAAGTCGAGGATCACCGGGATGTTGCGCTGGCCATAGAGGATGCCGCCGGCGCAGATCGTATCGCCGACGCATTGGTCGATGCCATATTTCAGCGGAATGCGGATGTCGTCGGCATAGGCTTCGAGACCACCGACCCGCACGCAGCTGATGACATAGCGCGCGCCCTCGATCGCCTTGCGGCGATCGGTTGTCGCCGTCACTTTTGTCGGCAATCCGTTGGCCTCGACGATCCTGTCGAGGATCGCCTTGATCATTCCGAGATTATGCTCGCTGAGGTCGGTCAGCGCGAATTCGACATCCCTAAATTCGGGCACACACAGGATGTCAGTGAACAGTTTCTTGGTGAATCCGACGCTGCCCGCACCGATGATAGCGATTTTGAAACTCATCAGCCGCACCTCATCTCATTTTAATGACAGGCCAGGAATGACAAGGGCGTGTTGCAGCCACATGCCGCGACATGTGTGCGCGACAAGCCGGATTCCGGCCTGCCAACCTCCCTGTCCGCTCCTCGCCTGCGGATCTCTCTCGCTTTTCGAGGGGGATTATGCCCTTATTCACGAGCGCGACCAGAGAAGGATTATGCTTTCAAGGGTAATTTTGTGCTGCGGGATTTGATCGCCAACGGACAGTCGATGCGCACGATCTCGCTGCCGCGCGGGCGCCAGCGCCTGCATGCCATGCCGACAAGCACCGGCTATGAGGTGCGCGAGGACGAGACCTACGACTGGGACGGGCGCAAACGCGGCCAGACGCCGTTCACCGTGCTTCAGCATACGATCAGCGGAACCGGCCGGCTGCGCTACGAGAACCGCAACTACCGCCTGCAAGAGAACGACACGCTGCTAGTGCTGGTGCCGCACAACCACCGCTACTGGCTGGCCAGCGACGAGCGCTGGGAATATTTCTGGATCTCGATGAACGGCGAGGAGGCGCTGCGCATCCACAAGTCGATCCTCAGCAGCTCCGGTCCGGTGTTTCGGCTGAAGCCGGCGACGATCGATCACCTTGCCGATTGCAGCCTGCGTCTCGTCAAGGGGGCGGCGTCGCCGGGGGCGGCGTCCGCGATCGCCTACGAGGCGGCGATGGCGCTCTATGACGATGTTTTCGGCTCGCACGCCTTTGCCGAAAAACAGAGCGCAATGCAGCCGGTCATCGATCACATCAACGCCAATCTCGACAAGCCGCTGCCGGTGGCGGACCTCGTCCAGATCAGCGGGCTCAGCCGCGCCCACTTCTCGCGCTGCTTCGCCGAGAGCGAAGGCCTGCCGCCCGCCGAATTCGTGCTGCAGCAGCGCCTGCAGCGGGCGGCGAAGCTTTTGACCAAGGCGGACTTCCTGCCGGTGAAGGAAGTCGCCATCCTGTGCGGATTCGAGGACGCCAACTATTTTTCGAAGGTGTTCCGCCGCCTCTACGGCACCACGCCCAGCCAATTCCGCACCACCGGCATGTATGCCAATCTGCGGACCCCGGCCAGGCGCGGCGTCAGGATGCCTGATAACGAGACCTGAAGCCGCTTGGGGGCCACGCTTTGTCAGGCCGCGTGCAGGCTGCTGCCGTCCAGCCATTCGAGATCGGCCGGGGAAAGCTTGATATCGAGGGCACGCAGGCTGTCGTCGAGCTCACCCAGCGTGCGCGGCCCGATCAGTGGGACCGACGGGAAGGGCTGGCTGAGCACATAGGCCAGCGCGATGTGGATCGGGCTCTTGCGCAGTCTGGCGGCGAGTTCGATCGCGCGGTCGCGGCGGCCGAAATTGCGCTCCGAGTACCAGACCCGCACCAGTTCCTCGCTGTCGCGCCTGTCGCGCCCGGCGCGCTCGGTGAAGAAGCCGCGTCCCTGGCTCGACCAGGCGAAATTCGGCATCTGCCTGGATGTCAGCCAAGCCTTCCATTCATCGGTGGACGAGGTGACACAGCCCGCCCAGATCGGCTCCAGCATTTCGGCCAGCGAAAAATTGTTGGAGAGCGCGCCGGGCTTCTGCTTGCCGGTGCGCTCGGCATAGGCAATCGCCTCATCCATGCGGTGCATCGTCCAGTTCGAGCCACCGAACGGGCCACGGATGCGGCCCGCTTCGGCCTCTTGATCCATGGCATCAACGAATTCGCCGACCGGCACGTCCGGATTGTCACGATGCATGAAATAGATATCGACATGGTCGGTCTGCAGGCGGTCGAGAGACTGGGCAAGCTGCTTGCCGATCACGTCGGGATAGCAGAGCGGCGAATGCGCGCCCTTGGCGATGATCACCGACTGCTCGCGCACGCCACGGTTCTTCAGCCATTCGCCAAGCAGTTTTTCGGTGTAGCCGGCGCCATAGACAAAACCGGTATCGAAGAGATTGCCGCCGGCCTCGAAGAAGGCATCGAGCAGAATCGAACCCGAGGAGAAGGTACGGAAATCCTCGAAGCCGAGCGCCACCACCGATGCCGGTTTCGTCAGGCCGGGAATGGCGCGCTTGCCTATCGCCGTTCCGCCGGAGCGCAAAGGCCGGCCGGAAATGGTGCTGGTGCGCAGCGCGGCCTTTTCGATCTCATACTCCAACTCAACGGCAGCGCGCCATTTATCGAGCACGCGCAAGGTGCCGAGGCTGTCGGCCCAATCCATGCCCGGCCAGGCGAATTCCTGCCGCCCGGCAAGGATCGCCTCGCCGGCGCCGTCGACCTCGAAGGAATAGACATGGCGCTTTTCGTCGACGCTGATCGTCTCGCGCGCGCCATCGGCGCCGATCACGTCGATGCGGCCGAGGCCGACATCGCGATTTCCCCCCGCAAACCAGAAGTCCGGCACCTCGATGCGGCCCTTGGTGCCGAAGATGCGCAGCACATTGTCCTGGTTAAGCGAGATGCTGCAGGACACTTCGGCGACGATGCCGCCGGGAAAATGCAGCAACGCTGAGGCCCACTCGTCGACGCCGGACTGGCCAAGATGGGCGGTGCCCACCACCTTGTCGGGCTCGGCAAAGGGAAGTCCTGTCGCCGCACCGGCAATCAGCCGTGCCATCGAGACGGTATAGCCGCCGACATCGAGGATGCCGCCGCCGGCAGAATCATTGGCGTAGAGCCTGTGCTGCGGCATGAAGCCCGGCATGGCGAAGCCGAAGCTAGACTTGACCATCCTGATCTCGCCGATGATGCCGGACTTGAGCAGTTCCACCAGCTTCAGCGTCTGCGGGTGCAGCCGGTACATGAAGGCTTCGCCGAGAAAGGTGCCGGCCTTGCGCGCGGCATGGATCATGGCGTCGGCCTCGAAGGCGGTCAGTGCCAGCGGCTTTTCGCACAGCACATGCTTGCCCGCTTCCGCCGCCCTGATCGCCCATTGCGCATGGCCGGGATGCGGTATCGCGATATAGACGGCATCGATGTCGGGATCGGCAAGCAGCGCTTCATACCCGTGAACAATGCGGGCGCCGGGAAATTTTTCGGCGAGGCCCGGCTTGGCGGTGTTACGCGCGCCGATGGCGACCAGTTTTCCGGTGCGCGAAGCGGCCACGCCACCGGCGAAGGCCTGGGCAATGCTGCCCGGGCCGAGAATGCCCCAGCGAATGGGCGTGGTTGCGGTCATTGTCATCTCCTTGAAGTCTGGATGGGAACGGCCCGGTCAGCGCAGCCGCAGCCCTTTTTCGTCGAACAGGTAGGATTTGCGGATGGAAACGGTGACCTCGGAGGTGGTGGGAACCTTCGCAGCGTCGCGCTGGATCACCACATCTTCGCCATGGGTCGTTCGGGCGTAGAGAAAGCTCGTGCCGCCGAGATGCTCGACCACGTCGATGCCGACGACAAGATCGGTGTCGCCTTCTCCGGCATCGCCGAAATGCTCGGGCCGCACGCCGACAATGACTTTGCTGCCCAGCTCGGGCCCGGTAGTGGTCAGTGGCTGGATGATGAGGGTCTTCTCCTGGCCCGCCAGTTCGACCACGACCCCACGCGCATCGTGCCCGATGACTTGTGCCTTGATGAAGTTCATCTTCGGCGAGCCGACAAAACCGGCCACGAACTGGTTGTCCGGATCGTCGTAGAGATCGAGCGGCCGGCCGATCTGCTCGATATGGCCGGCGCGCAGCACGACGATCCGGTCGGCAAGCGTCATCGCTTCGGTCTGGTCGTGCGTGACGTAGATCATCGTGGCGCCGAGCTCCTTATGCAGGCGCGAGATCTCGACCCGCATCTGGACGCGCAGTTCGGCGTCGAGATTGGAGAGTGGCTCGTCGAACAGAAACACTTGCGGCTCACGCACGATGGCACGGCCGATGGCGACGCGCTGGCGCTGGCCGCCGGAGAGTTTCTTCGGACGCCGGTCCATCAATTCGCTGATGCGCAGGATCTCGGCCGCGCGCTGCACCCGCCGGTCGGTGTCGGCCTTCGGATTGCCGGTCATGCGCAACCCGAAGGAGAGGTTCTGCTCGACGCTCATATGCGGATAGAGCGCATAGGACTGGAAGACCATGGCGATGCCGCGGTCGGCCGGCTCGACATCGTTGACCAGCTTACCGCCGATGGCGATCTCGCCGCCGCTGATATCCTCGAGCCCGGCGATCATCCGGAGCAGCGTGGACTTGCCGCAGCCCGACGGGCCGACGAAGACGACGAACTCGCCATCCTTGATGTTGATGTTGGCGCCATGGACGACTTCGAAAGCGCCGAAGCGCTTGACGACATTGTTGAGTGTGACGGTCGCCATGCTGCCTCTTACTTGACTGCGCCGGCGGCGATGCCGGCGATGAAATGGCGCTGCAGGAGCACGAAGACGATGAGCATCGGCACGGTCAGCATCACGGCGCCCGCCATGATGCCGCCCCACGACACTTTGGTGAGTCCGATCAGCGTGCCGAGCGCCACAGGTGCGGTCATCGAACCCGGCTGGCTGTTGATCAAAAGCGGCCAGAGATAATTGTTCCAGGAAGCGAGGAACAGGATGATGGCAAGTGCGGCCAGCATCGGCCGCGCCAAAGGCAGCGCGACGAAGAGGAAGATGCGCCACTCCTTCACGCCCTCGACGCGCGCGGCGTCGAACAGATCGTCGGGCATCATCGAAAAACTTTGCCGCATGAACAGCACGCCGAGCGAATTGAACAGCGGCGGCACGATCAGCGCCACCCAGGTGTTGGCGAGCTGGAAATCCCGCGCCACCATGATGAATTGCGGGATCAGCACCACGGCATAGGGCAGCGTGATGGTGCCGAAGATGATGCCGACGACCACGCCTTTGCCGAAGAACTGGTAACGCGCCAGTGCCCAGCCCGCCATCGAGGTCAACAGCACCGACAGGACGGTGTAGGTCACCGCCACGGAAACGGAGATGCCGATGGCGCCGACAAAGTTGGTGTCGCGCTGCAGATTGTTGAAATTGTCGACGAAATTGCCGTGCGGCAACAGCTCGATGCCGGGGCTGAAAATGCCGTTGTCGGGCATGGTCGAGAACACCACCATCATCCACAGCGGGAACAGCCAGATCAGCGCCAGCGGGGTGAGGAAAAGATGCAGCGCAATGCTGCGCCTCAAGCGGGCGGAGGAGAGCGAGCTCATTGCTTTTCCCTCGTCAGCCACAGCTGGATTAGCGTGATGGCGATCGCCAGGCCCGCCATGGTGTAGGCAACGGCCGAGGCGTAGCCGAAATTGAGCGACCGGAATCCCTGGCGGTAGAGCAGCAGGCCGAGCGTCTCGGTGCCGCCGCCTGGTCCGCCGCGTTCGGTGATCAGGAACGGCTCGGTGAACAACTGCATGGTGCCGATGATCGACAGCACCAGGCAGAACACGATGACCGGCTTCAACAGCGGCAAGGTGATGTAGAAGAACTGCTTCAGCTTGCTGACGCGGTCGAGCGTCGCCGCCTCGTAGACATCCTCGGGGATGGATTGCATGCCGGCCAGCAGGATGATTGCGTTGTAGCCGGCCCAGCGCCAGGTGACCGCGATCATGATCAGCGCCATGGCCGGGGTGACATTGGAGAACCAGTCGACCTTGGGCAGCCCGACGCTGTTCAACAGCTTGTTGATGATGCCGAAATCGAGGCTGAACATCAGCCGGAACACCGCCGAATAGGCGACCTCGCCAACGACGACGGGAGCAAAGAAGGCGAAGCGGTAAAGGCCCCTCGCCTTCAGCAGCGGCGAATTCAAAAGCACCGCCATCACCATGGCCAACGCGATCATCACCGGCACCTGGATGACGAGGATGAGCAGCGTGTTCTTCAGCGCGTTGAAGAAGGCCGGATCGCCGATTAGCCGGCCCCAGTTGAAGGTGGGGGCGAAGCGCCAGGGCACGGTGCGTGTCGCCTGGAAGGAGATCATGAACGAGGAGATGATCGGCCACACCCAGAAGACGGAAAAGATCAGCAGATAGGGCGCGAGGAAACGATAGGCCGTGGCGTTGCGGTTGCGCATCCTCCTCCTCCTCCTCCTCTCAGGTGTTTCAGACAAGCTCGCAGGCGGAGGGTCCGGGCGGCACCAGCCGTCCCGGACCCCGTCCTTGGGAGGTTATGATTTGACCGGCAGTCCGGTCGCCGCGGCAATCTGATTTGCGGCGTCGTCGAGTGCGGCCTTGGCGTCGGGATAGCCGCCGCCAAGATATTTGGTCTGCACCGCGCGAACGATGATTTCGGCATCGCTCTGGAACTGCGTGCCGCGGCTGGGGACGACCCTGGGCAAGGTGCCCAGAATATCCTTCCACACCGCCTGGCCACCCCAATAGGGCAGGCCTTGGCTCACGTAGGGATCGTCAAGCGCCGAGACCAGCGAGGGGACGAGACCGAACTCCTTGAGCATGGTGATCTGGCCTTCATTGGTTCCGAGCGTGTATTTCAGGTACTCGTAGGCCGCTTCCTTGTTTTTCGAGGCCGAAGTGATGGCCAGCGACGAGCCGCCGAGATTGGCCGCGCGGGGGCCGTCGGCAGTCAGGCTCGGCATCAGATAGACGCCCCATTTGCCGTTTTCACCGGCCGATTCTGTGCGGATGGTGCCTTCATACCAGCCGCCATAGATTTGGGTGGCAACGGTGCCGGCCGTGTTATTGGTGATCTTGGTGCCCCAGTCGGCAGACGAGACGATACCGGCGTCCTTCATCTCCTTGACCTTGGTCATGGCGTCGACGCATTTGGGCTGGTTGACCGTGATCGACTGGCCGTCCTCGGCGAAATAGGCGCAGCCCTGCTCGTTGGAAATCATGCGGAAGAATTCGCTGTCGCCGTTGAAATCGGCATTGGTCATCGAGACGCCTGGATTGGCGGCCTGGATCTTCTTGCCGGCGGCGATGAAATCGTCCCAGGTTTTGATCGATGCCGGATCGACGCCGGCCTTCTCATAGAAGTCGCGGCGATAGAAGGCGGCGACCGGGCCTGAATCCCACGGCATGGCATAGGCCTTGTCGCCGACCTCGAGTTCGGTGCGTTTGAAGTCGGGGAATTTCTTCTGGTCCTCGGCGCTGTAGCCTAGCGTGTGCAGGTCGACGAAGCAGTCGGGGAACTGGCTCCAGTAATTCTCGGCCTCGCCATTCTCGATGGTGACGATGTCGGGCAGGCCGACGCCGCCGGCGGCACAGCCGGCGATCGACTTGTCGTAGGTCGGCTGGTTGCCGAGGTCCTGGACGGTTACTTTGATGTCGGGATGCAGCTTGTTGAAGCCGGCCACCGTCGACTTCAGCGACGAAGCGGCGACATTCCAGCTCCAGATGGTGATTTCGCCGGACTGCGCAAAGGCCGGGGCTGAGCCCAGGGCAAGCGCGAGCGCGGCGCATGTCAGTGTGATGCGCATTGAAATCCTCCCATTTCATTTGCTCTCTCTGCGAGCGTGGCTAGACTATGCGGCACGGAAGGCTTGTCGCCGACAAAGGGAATACGGAATTGGCGGAAAGTAAGATGCCGGAACGGCCGTTTTACCAACCAGGCGCCAGCAGCGTGGAAGGCCTGCCGCTGCTTCTGCAGATGTTTCACACCGCTCCGCTGGTGATGCTGAAACCGCACTGGCATGCCCAGGTCGAGGTGAATTTCATCGTGCGCGGCAGCGTGCACTATCGCATGAACGAGCACGAGATTTCGCTTTCGGCCGGCGAGATGTGCTTCTTCTGGGGCGGCCTGCCGCACCAGATGGACGATCTCAGCGACGACGCCATCTATGCCGGCGCGCATCTGCCGCTGGTGCATTTCTTTCGGCTGCATCTGCCGGCTGACATCCGCCACCGGCTGATGACCGGCGCGACGCTGGTGACGAGTTCCACCGATCAATCCGACAACGACAATTTCGCCCGCTGGAACCGCTACGCCCGCTCGGGCGATCCGGCCAAGGCCGAGCACGCCGTCAACGAACTTCTGCTGCGGCTGGAGCGGGTGCGGTTCGAGCCCTACCGGCTGGTGCCCGAAACGGCGGCCGGGCAGGAAGCCGGCAGCCCCTTCGACCCGCAATCGTCACGCAATGTCGGGCGCATGTGCGATTTCATCGCCGAGAATTTCCTTTACGACATCGATTGCGTGAACATCGCGGCGGCCGCCGACATCCATCCCAAATACGCTATGAGCCTGTTCAAGAAGTCGACCGGCATGACGCTCAACGAATATGTCAACCTGCTGCGGCTGAGCTACGCGCAGGCGCTGCTGATGCACCAGGACGCCAATGTGCTGCGCGTCGCCATGGACTCCGGCTTCGGCTCGCTCAGCGCCTTCAACAAGTCCTTTCGCAAGCTGGCCGGCATGACGCCGTCTGATTTCCGCAAGGGTCTGCCAAGCGCCAGGTAGAAGCGATGGCCGGCTGCCGCTTGCCTGTTGACGCGAGCGCATTGCGGCATCTCGATCGTCGGCTAAGGACGGATCCGGCAGTTGCAGCTTGCCATGGCGCCGTCGGGACGGAGGCCAAAGGGCAGAAAGGGGCCAGCCCGCGTGGCGTTCCCGTTATGAAAGCACCTGATAAAGCCGCCCTTTCCACAGCCTCTCTTTTCCTGCCGGAAATCGCCACCTAGGCGCTGGACAGGCCGAATTCCCGTGCTATAACCCACGCGCTTTCAAGGGGTGCCCCACGGCGCCTTGATGAAATCCGGTTCACGAGATTTCGTTTGCCGGAACAGGCCCAGATAGCTCAGTTGGTAGAGCAGCGGACTGAAAATCCGCGTGTCGGTGGTTCGAATCCGCCTCTGGGCACCATCCCCTCTTCTCCCGACAGTCTCTTTCGCCGAAGCCTCTACGCTTCCATCTCGTCAACTAGCTGAAATCCTTACTGATTTCGGCGCGCAGAGCGCCGATGGTCGGGTTTCGTGGAATTTCGGCGCAGTTGGTCCAACGAGGCGGGGGGCTGGTATTTTCGCTGGTATTGGAGATCCTGATGGTATCGATGCAGCCAAATGGAGGTCCCGAAAATGGCTCTTTCCGACGTAAAATGCCGTAATGCCCGACCCGCTTCCAAGCTCGTGAAATTGTCTGACGGTGGCGGGCTCCAGCTTTGGGTGCAGACTACCGGATCTCGCCTATGGCGCCTCGCCTATCGTTTTGGCGGCAAGCAGAAGCTTCTGGCGTTGGGCAGCTATCCCCTCATCTCCCTCGCTGAGGCACGCGAGGCGCGCGATACCGCCAAACGTCTCCTCCTACGTGGCATCGACCCCGCACAGGAGCGTAAGTCGCAAAAGGCTTCGGCGGAGGACACCTTTCGCTCAATCGCGGAGGACTATGTCGACAAGCTGAAGAAGGAGGGACGTGCCGACCGGACCATCACCAAGGTCAAATGGCTGCTCGACTTTGCCTATCCAACGTTTGGGGACAAAAGCGTTCGGGAGATCGATCCGGCCACAATTCTTGCCGCTCTCCGCAGCGTGGAGGTTCGTGGTCGATACGAGTCGGCCAGGCGAATGCGCTCCACCATCGGCAGCGTGTTTCGATATGCAATCGCAACCGCACGCGCCGATGTAGATCCAACGATCGCCCTGAGGGGCGCACTCGTCGGTCCGACGGTCACGCCCCGTGCCGCGGTTACCGATCCTAAGGCCTTGGGAGGTTTGCTGAGGGCGATTAATGCATTTGACGGACAGCCTACAACCCGAGCCGCTCTGAAGCTGATGGCCCTGCTATTTCCCCGCCCCGGCGAGCTGCGCGCGGCCGGATGGGACGAGTTCGATTTCGAAAGCTCGGTGTGGAGCATCCCTGAAGGACGCATGAAGATGCGACGGCCGCACCGCGTACCTCTTTCCACGCAGGCCGTCAGCGTCCTGACCTCACTTAGAGAAATCTCTGGTGGTGGATCGCTGTTGTTTCCTAGTGTTCGATCGGGTTCGCGTCCGATTTCCGACAACACGCTTAACGCCGCCCTTCGCCGTATGGGCTATGGCAAAGAAGAAGCTACCGCGCACGGCTTTCGAGCAACGGCATCAACTCTGCTAAACGAATGCGGCAAGTGGCACCCGGACGCCGTAGAGCGGCAGCTGGCCCACATTGAGAACAACGACGTTCGGCGCGCCTATGCCCGGGCAGAGCACTGGGAAGAGCGCGTCAGGATGATGCAATGGTGGGCCGATTATCTGGATGAACTCGAGAGCAAAAACTCGCTGGTGGTCTCAATCGGGGGACGCGAGGCAAGCCTGCTGTCCATACATCCTCGCGAGGGTCTAGTTTGGAAGCCAACAGCGACGGTTCGCCAAACGACGAGACGAACCTCCAATCTCCGAAAATCACACTGAACCCCGTCGAAAACACCGAAACTGGGCGACCAATGTTGCAGGCCCGGAGGGTCATCGTTTTCCACAGGAAATCAATACGTTATGTTGGCCACACATTTCCTTCGTATTCTCTCGTATGGTCTGGCGAACCTAAGGACCAGGAGGAGGACTAGTATCCCTCCGCGGTGTCTCGTCGTCCACAAGAAAGGTCGATTAACCCGTGACGAACGTGGCTGGTTTGGGGCCGGTAGCGGATTGACAGCTAACAGGACGAGATCATCTAAATCGGCCATTCTGCTGACGACCCGTTGCTGACGTAACGACGCGGCGCCGGACCAGCGGCGTCAGCAGCGCATAGGCCTTCGGCCGCAGGAACGCCGGCCCGTCGGCGTGGCGCAGCGTGCCCTCGCCGAGGTCGAGCGTGTAGCCGCCGAATTGAAACACCTGATCGACTGTGGCGATCTCCACCGGGATCCTCTCCTGATGGGAGGTGTTGGACATGCGGTATGGAGGGTATTAAGAGGCGGGTGGAGCCTAGGCTTGGGTGGGATCTCCGTGCAATAAGGCTTCATCACGCAATGCTGGACCGTCTGGCAGCGAGGTGATCGGAAAGAGTTCAGCGTCTCCGCCAACGCGCGCTACCGTTCTCGAAATCTGCTCGGCAATGGCGAGTTCCGGGCAAGCGCGTACCTTTCTGCCAGACACATAGAAACCCGCGGTACCGCCGAGTTGCACCCAGTTTTGCGAGGGTGTTCCGGCTTGTTCCGGCAGGCATTCGACGTCGGACAGCGGCATGCTGGTCCAGAAATCGCCGAGGGCCTGCGCAATGGCGGAGACCATGTCCTCCATTCTGGGATCCAGCAGAAGGTGCTCGCCGCCTGGCCTACGGAAGTCGAAGCACAGCGCCGCTAAGGGCGGCGGGCGGCTCTCTGGTATGTTTTCGGTCCACGCCGAATGCATTGGGAATATCGGGACGCAAAGGACATGCGTGACGTCCGCAGGTCGGGCAGCGTGGAGGTATTTCGTCGCGGTTCTTGTGAGGTCCTCGGTGGGAAGCGAATTTGCTCTCATCAAAACTGGTTCCCTCAACCTTAGGCAGAGCGCCTGGGAGCGTGTGTCCAGCCCCATTGCGAGGGAATCGTCTGCTTCCCCCTCCAGCATTGCTGCGTACACGACTCTCCCGACGAGCTCGCTAGTGGGCTGCAGAACGTACGCGCGGACCACGCCGTCGTCATAGGTGTGCTCCTTCACCATCCCGGCGAACGCCCGGAGGGCCTTCTCCATCAGGACAGGATCACGCGGTCCGATCTTCCGGGACAGATACTCCGATACGCCACGGGCCCCATGCTCGACCGTCGCAGCCTTATTGGCATTCACAGCATCGAAATCTAGCGTGTTCAGCTGGGCGCTGAGTTCGATCAGGTGGAACTCGTCTATTCTACGTGTCTCAAGAAACGAACGGCTGTTGAGCGAGGAAGTCACGAACCGCCGTGCCAATGGCCCGAGCTTCGGACGCCTCGTCGATGCCTTCGGGGCACTCTCGAGACACTTCCGCAGCGTCCTGCCCAGCCATCGTCGCCTCGACCGTTTCGGCAGCGCCGAGGGTAACGGGTCGAGCAGCCGGAAGGCGAACGTAGGAATTCTCGCGTCAGCCATGTCCCGCAGGTCGTCCAGGACCCAAGCAGGTCCGTTCGAGGCAAGTCCGCCGTCCACGTAGACAGCCCCGTCGAACAGCACCGGCTTGAAGAAGAGAGGATAGGCCATCGAGGCGGTGACGGCATCTGCCACGGGGGTATCCGGCGTTCTGTCGCGCCCGAATATCTGCATGTCATTGCGCGTGAGATCGGTCGCAACGACACGCAAATCTATAGGCAGATCCTGAAAACGCACGGAGGTGCCCGCAGGCAGGCCGAGCTTTACCCTGATAGTCTCGTCGATCCATGCGCGGAGCCGCCCGGTTCCGACCGCGCCCGCTTCCCACCAGAGGTCGCCCAATACCTTACTATGCATTGCCAGGGGTAAGGCGGAAAAGTTCGCAGCTGCTACTGCCACGCCCCAGCTCAACCATAGACGGGATGCGACGTGCTCCCAGATGTACGTGCGGAAACCAGGCTCGGGTTGGCGCAGAAGCGTTTCCAGATGCCTTCGAAGGCGAAGGACGCGCGAGTACTCGGCCTCGTCCATGAACTTAAGTTCGAGGTTGTCCGAAAGCAATCCGCGCTCGCCAGCCTCGGTAACGCGAAACAGGTCATCGGACTTGAATCCGGCCGCGACCAGGGCGGCTATCATTGCTCCGATCGATGTTCCCGCGACGGCTCGAAAGCGGAATCCGCGCTGCTCGGCGGCACGCAACGCACCGACGTGAGCCAAACCCTTTGCTCCGCCGCCTTCAAAAACCCCGAAAACCTCCATGGCGGCCGCGCTTTTACGCAGCCTCCTTGACTGCTATGGCGGCCTTCTTTGCGAAGTCGGCCACCTTGTCGACCTGGAAGGATAACGGCAAGGTCGCGTCGACGATCAGGTCAGCGTATTGCGGAAGAATACGAGCGATCTGCGCTTCGGTAATGTCCTGCTCGTATCGTGCGAGAAGCCTCCGTTCGACCGCCTCTCGTTGCATGTACCGTTCCTGCCTGACGTCACTCGGCGCCTCGAGGTAGACGAGCTTAACCTTGTCGTCGAGCTTCTCGCGGAGCGTGAACAGCACTTCCACGTGGCGTACGCCGTCGAGGATGACGTTCGGCGCGTCCCCAGCCTGGGCGAGCACATCGTCAACGAATCCTTCCACGTTGGTCAGCACTAGCGCTTGGCCCAGCTGTTGGAGGACCGCTCGGTCTTTCCAGTCCCGCCCGTTGTCCGACGCAAGCTTGCGCACGTAGTCGCCGAAACTGGCGCGTGGCCAGCCGAGCCGTTCATGCAAGGCGTTCGTCAGCGAGGACTTTCCGACACCAAGTCCCCCTGAGAACGCTAGTACGAAATTCAGTGCCATGGTCACATCTCCGATAGGACTGCAGGAACCCCCGACTCTCGCAGCCCGTGGGAATTATCCCACCCATGTTCCGAAGGCGCAAGTTTCGTCCGTTGGGAGACACGACGTCGCCAACAGGGTTTCGCATCCGACTCCTCGATCTTCCCTACGAGCCCCGAGACCGGGCCAGCCGGCCCGAGGGCTAGCTTCCCGATTTCGTCGACCGTGCCGCCGATCATGACCGTGTTTGAAGAAGTCCAGGCCGACGCAGTGGCCCGGAGCGGAGAAGTTCGGCTTACGGAGTCGGTGACAACGATCTTCGGTTTCTTGCCTTGGGCCATCGAGGCCCTTAGCCATATCCTGCCGGAACGGGAAGCGCCTTCCACCCAGCCGCTATCCGGAGCCAGCGGCAGCATCGCGGAGTCGCTTGTTCCGGATCGGACGAAAGGCCTTAGCAGACCGGTTCGCCAGAACGCCGGAACGTTTCTGATGCCCGCCGCCTGCAGCGCACGGGACTCGAAAAGCGGCGTGCGATACCTGACCCTGGATGTCCGTCCCACGGGAGCCAGTCCCGGATACAGGTCAGTCACGTTTCCGAACAGAGCCCGAGCGCTAGAAGCCGCGGTTAGCAGATCGGGCCCGCAGACTAGGAGGACACCTCCTTCACGGATGCCTACGCACACCCTCTGGGCGAGCGGAGCCGCCACGTCGTCGTACCAAGGAGGATCGATCACGCCGGCGGACGCTTCCAAACCGCCCAGCTCGTCGAAATCCAGATACAGGGCGCCGGGGACCAGCCCGCGCAGCGCTTCGGAAACCGGGTCTCCATTCCTCACGGCCACGACGATTTGGTGGGACATCCGCAGGCGCGCGGCCGCAAGAACCAGCGTCGGCACGCAGGCCAGGAGAATCCTGCCGCCATTGCCAGCGGCGTCGCGAAGCCTGCGGAGGATTGTCTCGGGCACGCCCGGGGCGAAGCGCCAGTCCCCGTCTAGCGGGTGCTCCGCTGGAAGCCCCTCCACAGGCGAAAGGTCCTCCGCGAATCCTTCCTGCGCGTCGTCGGCCAGACGTATTGCGGCCTCTTGGGCCGGGCCTGATTCCAACGCCAGCCGTTCAAGACATTCGAGCACGGACACCGGCCACGCGCCCAGGCACCGCGACGAGAGCTGGCGGAAGTCCCTGCTGCGGGTGACTTGCTCCCGCACGACGTCGAGGAGGGAGGCCTTCATCCGCAGTCCGCCAGTCCGAGCGCGTGCAAGGATTCGCGCCACATGTCCAAAAGGCGCCACTGATGCTCCAGGGCGTCCGCGCGTATCGGGTTCACGCGCGCCGTCATCGTCGCGAACTCGCTCACAAGCAGCGGCACCGCACGGCCAGGGAGGTCGTCCCGGATGTTAAGGAGGCGCTCGATGAATCTTGTCATCGCCTCGCGGTCGCCGGCGCGCGGCGGCGCCGTAAGGGTCACGTAAATATGCAGGTCGAGCCCCATCTCCGAGTACCCCCGAAGGATTAGCAGCTGTTCCTCGAAGCCGGATCCCTCGGCGGAGGTGTTGAAAGCGAAGGACTCCGCATCGAATCCTTTGACGCAGCATGCCTTCCCATATCCGCGGCCGTAGGACTGAATGCGTTCCAGCAGTGTGCGCGAATCCTTCCGAAGCAGCAGGTCGGTGCTTAGGTTGTCGTCCGACCAAAGGTAGACTTCCGACTTGGAGCCGCGTGCCTCGATGGCGTCCATGGTCCAGGCTATCCACTCCGGCGCGAGGTCCGGCGAGCCTCCGCTGAGGTCTAGGATACGCGGCCTGTCGGCTTGGTCGAGGTAGAGATCTACAAGCGCTGAAGCGTCCATCCAGACCGACTTGGAGGTGTCTGCGGAAAGCAGGTCGAACGGGACGAAACAGTACCAGCACCGCCATGCGCACCCGGCGAGCTGAAAGACCTGAGCCTGCATGACTTCGGGCGGCTCAATTCCGAGCCATCTGCTGGCGGGGACGATTGGTAATGGATTGTCCGGCCATCCCGGACCCGACCGTCTCCTGAAATGTCGCCTGCGTCCTATACCGTTCGCATTCGGAGGCAGCGTAAGGTCCTGCTCCTGTTTAGACCCTTCCATGCGTGACACGAGCACGTGGCGGCGATCTGTGTCCACGATGCGTCGACGCATCACTGAAACCATGTGGTCAGTCCGTATGGCGGACGGCATAGGCTACCTTCAGGCTTTCTCGATCTCGGGTAGACGAGCATCCAAGAAACGCTCGACGAGGGTAAGGCAGTAGTCTACTTCCTGCTGAGTGAGATGCGTGTTCTTGTCGATCCCGTGCCAGTAGTGCATGCACTGCCGACAGCAGGTCGCGGTCGCATGCTGTGCATAGAAGATGACGTTGCCTTCCATTTTTGTCTGCCGGCTGTCCCAGGCACCAGCAGGCTTACCGACAGATGAGATCAGCCGCTTCCTGGCTTTCTCCAGGAGCGTCTTTCGGTCAACCTTCGAGGCACGTCTGACCGCGTCGTTGTCGAACGGCTTCGTCCACATATGCTCCCTGATTACCTCCTGGCGAAGTTCGGTGAAAAGAATATCGATGTCGCCGAAATCTCGACGATGCGCCCTCTCCCAGTCGACTCGCTCCGCACCACAAGCGCGACATGGTCCATAGTGCGGAAGGTTCCCCGTCCGCTTCTTCTGAAGAAAGCAATGTAGGTCTTCACCGCAAGCCACTGAAGTGCACGTGATCTTTACGGAAGGAAGCGGAGCATCAAGTTTGTCTGTCAGTTCGCTCATCGGATGTCTCCAGCATCTGGTTGATCAGGTCTGTTTCGACACGGTCCAACCGGTCGAGTTCGGCGTTGCGGATGAAAGTGTCGCGCACGGTTCTCCAGGGATCGCCCGGCTCTTGCAGGTTCCGGGCGGCGGCCCACCAGCTCCTGTTGCTACTTTCCTTGTCGACATGTGCAGCGAACAGGTTGGCCAGAATCCCAACCGGAATGTTCTCCTCGTTCGCGATCTCGATCGCAGCTTCGCTAAGGCGGCTAACCTGGCCGTTCGATCGCTGGAGGAACTCCGAGATTATGGTTGCCAGGCGTCCTTCCGTTAGGACCTCCGCTGCAAACCGGTTGGCTCTCTGCTCCTCTATTGATTCTCTCCGCTCGCCGGACGTCTCTTCGGCTTCGATCAGTGCGAAGTCGCCTTCAGTCGCAATAAGGTGATAGAGCTCGTGAATAAGGTCGAACAGCGCCCGAGACTCTTCGTCCCCGGTATTCCGGAGGACGATCACGGCCCGCCCGTTGCGTCGCCAGCAGGCTCCGTTGAATGCGATCCTGTCGTCGAGGGCAATGACCCCAATTCCCATTTCCCAACACGCCTCCACTGCGGACTGCAACGATAGTCCGTAGAAGAACAGTTGAGCGTGCATGTCCTCTATGGAGCCCGGGAGCGGCGATGGCTTTCGCCTGACGGCCTTGGCCACGATCGAGCACAAACCGTCCAAGTACGCCGCGTATGCGCGCGTACGAACCTGATTGGCCGAAGCGGGAAGTTTGAACTGAAGCGCCGTGGGCGCGAATTCCCGGTGGCTGAGCACCTCCCGAATGCCGAAGGCGAAAAGCTTCCGAAGCCTTGCGTCCACTTCGTCTATGAACATGTCGAGCCGCGTCGCCAGCCGTCGGGGCAGGATTCTTGTGTCGAGTACAGAGGCTGGCAGCCCCGCATCCATCAGGGCTCGCCGCAGTTCCTTGGGATCATACGCCGGCCTGTCATCCAGAAGGACGTTCTGCCTCGTATCGAGCTTCAAGACATTGGCGATGCGAGCAAGCGACGCGAACGACACGGAGGCGTACTCCTCCGATTCCCAGCGCTGGATTTGCTGGGGACGCAATCCGAGCATTCCGGCGAGATCGGATTGACTGAACCCGCGAGCGACTCGCGCCTTTATCAGCGCCTTGGGGAGATCTGCCAGGCTGTCTACGGGTATCTCTGCTACGTTGCCCGATCTCAGCGCTTCGTACTCGGCAAGTTGCTCCTCGAGTTCCTGAACGGTCTCAGACAGAGTGAGGGCCTGGGCAGTCACAAAAACAGAGTCCAGGACCGAAGCGTCCTCAAGGTCTTCGAGCACGCGACGAAGCTTGTCGAGCTTGCGGGATGTAACCCTGTACTGGTTCTCTGTCGCAATCATGGAAGAGTACTCAAGTCAAGTATGACGACCCCCTTAGGGGCACCGTCCCGATCGGTCTGGAAAAACTCGCGGAAAGGGGAAAAACCATCCGCCGAATGGTTCTCAGGATGGATCTCGCCCCGGAATTCAGCTTTCATCGCCTTTTTTCCCATTAGTAGGTGAGGGTCGATCTTAAGCGGGTCCATTCCTGTATAGTCACAGCATGCATCATAGTCCGAAGGGTTCGGTTTCGCGGTCACGAAGCTGCCGTCCAGTAGGAAGAACTTGCAGCCTGCGTTCCTTAGGTTTGTGGAAGCCCGCAGAAGACCGGCTAGCAGCCACAACCTGTGTGCGTTCCACCCGAATCGCTCGAAGACCTCGTCCCATCCAGCAGAATGTTCACCAGGCGGCAGTTCCCCAGTGAGCGGATCGAACGCAGGGATCATTACAACATAATTGTTGTAAAAAGTGATTCTGTCAATGTTCTTCTTTTGTGCTTTTTAACGTGGGTGAAATCGCCTGCAATCAGCCCAATGGCCATACCGAGGCCAATGACTTCCAGAAATTAGAAGCGGCTTACGGCAGAGAACATGAGCGACATAGGCGAGGCGTGAGGGCGACTGGGTAGTTGTGGAACAGCCGCCGCTCTGAGGCTAGACGACTCTCTTGTTCTGTGACAAGTCTTTCCGCTCAATGGGTGGCGGAAAGAGATGGCGTACAGGAATAAGACTTATATCTGCTTCGACGGCGATACAGACATGCGTTACTATCGCCTCATGACGGCATGGGCGGAGAATGAGAAATTCACGTTCGATTTCCACAACGCGCATGACCTAAATACGGCGCGAGATACAAGCCAAGAAGAAAGCATTAAGCGCCAACTTCGCGAGCGCTTCGCTAATTCAAAGCTGCTGATCGTCCTCATCGGCGAAAAGACAAAACTGCTGACGAAGTTCGTTAAGTGGGAAATGGAAGTCGCGCTGAAGCTTGACCTGCCAATCATCGGGGTAAATCTAAATGGCGTCCGGCATCGCGACGACCGTTGCCCGCCAGCAATTCGGGAGAGCTTGGCGATCTACGTCCCATTTGGGGTCAAGATCGTAGAGTATGCCATGACTAATTGGCCAGACAGTCACACCGAACATCGAAAAGAGGGAGAAACCGGTCCGTATTACTACACCGACCAAACCTACAAAAACCTCGGACTGTAAGTCGTGAAGTATTTTTTCGACTCAATCCGAACTTGGTCGTATTGGCGGTATGCAATCCTGTCAGTTAACGGGCTAGCGAGGATTCTCGCCGTTCTCGGGGGAATATATCTTCTGCTGGAAATGCTGGATTTCTTCAGCATGTACACACGAGACAAATACAGCGCCTACAGCTTCTTTGTGGTGTTGGGCTTCGCTGTGGTGGCTGCCCTTCTTTCTAGGCGGCCAGTATCTCGAATTTCTTATCGCATTCCAAAAAAGGATTTTAGCTACGAGGTTCTTATCGGAGATCTTTTGGAATCGCCCGCCACCAACATAGTCATCAGCACCAACACGACGTTCGACACCGACATAGCCAGCGGCCTGATCAATCCGGACAGCTTGCAGGGTAAGTTCACGAACAAGTATTTTTTGGGGAACACGGTTGAGTTGGACAAGCATCTGACGATGTCCCTCAAAGGAATGGCTTTCGAAGAGCACTCGGCTGGCAAGGGGAAGAACCGTAGATATCCCGTTGGGACGGTCGCAAAGGTCAGCACGCACGGAAAGACGTTCTACCTCTCGGCGATGGCCGAACTAAATGAGGAAGGTACTGCCAAGTCGACGCCCAAAATGCTCGATGAGGCGCTTGAGGCTCTTTGGCAATTCGTCGCTACGAAGGGCGAGCTTGGCGATACTGCGATCGGTTTGATCGGGACCGGTCGCGGTCGCGTTGGATTGCCGAGAAAGAAGGTGATCGAGAAGATCGCGCAATCCTTTGCGGATGCTTCGTACGACAAGGTATTTTCAAATAAACTGTCGATCGTAGTCTTCCCTGGTGATGCCGAGCGATTTGGCGTCAATCTCTTTGAGGTTCGCGACTACCTTTCTCAGAGCCTGCAGGTCTAACGCTTCGCGACTACCTGCGGCGGTATACCGGATATCGCGGCGAAAACTTGCCGCCCAGTAATGCCGAGCTAATTCAGGGCCTGGCGATAGCTGGGACTGGGGGATTTTAATGAACGAAAAGACCCAAACCATCGTGCTCACAGTTGCGTCAACAATTGCGATCCCCATCATCACGGTGCTGCTCACCGCATGGTTCTCACAAGAGCAGAGCCAAGCGGCCGTCGATCTTCAGGAGTTCACTGAGGCGTACACCATGCTCGGCAACAAGGACGTTCCAAACGATGCTCGGCAATGGGCTGTCAATAGGGTCTCCCAATACATCCTCGATGTCAAACGCGCGGCACGGCTACGATAGCAACATACCCGCCGACGCGGTGTTCGCGACGCTGCTCTCGGACGAGGATTTCCGGAAGATGTTTTGCTCTGCGCCAAAACCAGGCTTTCTGGACGACTTCAAGAAAAAGATCACCGACAAGTCCGAGCCAGTTGCAAGACTGGAAACCCTTGAGGACGCTCGCGAGCTTGAAAAGCTGCCGCCAAAAGAATTGGTCATCATGTTGTTGAAGGTGCAAGGGAGGATCAAAAGCGTGGCGACGGACGCGCTATTCCTCATCCAAGCCCAAGAGATCCTTTGCAAGGATGAACCAAAGTCGGTCAATTTGCCGGCTGCCGCGGAAGATCCGACCTGAGAATATTAGATTTTCAGATCGATATTATTCCTGAACCTAACAACAAAAACGCTGACCAACACGCTCAAAGCAGCGATGGCCCAACCGATCAACCGTCCACGCGCCTCACTGCTTGTGCTCTCCCATTTTGTAGGGTTAGCGCGCATACTATTCTTCCATAGAAAGTCGGCGACCCCCACGAACCGCATACGTCCATTGATATCATAGCTCCCGTCGAAATCTCCGAGAGCATCGTAGGTGTCGTTAATCGTCTCTGCTGTTTCATTCACCGCGGCGCTTGATATCCCGCTGCCAATGGCAACCATTTCAGCATGCATTGCAGGCGTTTGGCTCAACGCTTGAGGCTCTAATCCCTTTAGGGTGATCCAACCGCTTTCACCGTCGGCCTTTAAATCTTGAGTGGGCACAACGTAAAAGCCGCTGTCAGCCCGAGTCTTCACTTTGATCAAGATGCCGAGCAAGCTTCCGATTGCATCCATATCGACGGATCGTCGGGAAAAAGCAATTGGAGCGCCGATCTGCCTACACACCACAGGTTCCTTCCCATCCATCAGTCCGGCCTTTGTCTTGAGCTGGATTGCGGTCTCTCTTCCATCCACATTCACGTGGAGTGTTGTAGGCTTGTTGCGGACTGCTTCATCATTAACTGTAAACGCCGACGCGGTTACGTAATAGCTGACTTCGCTGTCGGACGTCTTAAACCCCAGCATAGCCTTGCCGTATATGAACTGTTGAAGCTCGATCTTCTTGCTGGCGTCGTTTTTAGAAGTCGAAAACGTCGATATGCGTTGGTGGGTGACGCTTAGGTCGCCAGATGACCCATTCGGCCTATCTATAGTCAGGTCGGTGATGCCGCCATCGATCCAAAAATCCAAAGTTCGAACGTTTGGGAGGCTGTATGCTGCTCTTTGGCCGGCTGCCTTGGCGCCGGCTATGTCCCAGCAGCCCCCGACCAGTGTAATTTCCGCATCGAACTTCGCGGGTGTGCCGAGCGCTGACCATTGCACCTTTGTGGGTCCCTGGGGGCTCGCCCAGTTAATCTCCCCACCTGCCGAGACATTAGGCGCGAACGAAAATGGCAGCCGAGAAACAATTTGCCCGTCAAACTGCTTTTTGGGCTGTGGGTCAGTCGGTTCTGCGATGATCGTTCCGTTGGATGGGTGGCCCAATGAGATATCGAAGCGGACCGGTAGCGGCCTGTAAAAGAAATCAAAAACATAGAACGCGGCTGTGGATGCCAAGATGCCCAAGATGATGGCGGCAAACCCGGAAAGTAAGCGCCCAACGAAGCGAGACCCTTCCCAGAATGCTTGGCGAACGTATTCGCAGGCGATCAGAATGATCGCCAACACAAAGGCAAGCGCGTTGCCGCCCAGGAGGTCTGCAACTATGTTTTGGAAGAAAGCGGCAAACGATCTCGGTCCAAAGACGGTGAGAATAATGGTATCCACCATCGCCATCGTGGCGAAGCTTGTCAATGCTACCGTATGAACAACTCTTCTAAATGATCGCGCGTGAAAGGATATGGCCACAATTACCGTAGCCTCAAGCCAGAACTGAACATTGATGGCTTTGAAAAGCCAGTCCTACAGCCCTGGCCACTTGATGATATCGGTTTGATAAGCCGACTCATAGATGGAAGGAGTATCGCTGTTTAGAATTGCGATCAGATACTCTTGAAAATCTGGACCCACCGAAAGCAGAAGGCTTACCGCGACGATCAGGCCAAACGCCGTCCAAGCAGTTCCTTCACTCAACTGATTCCGATACCACCTCTTCCCAAGAGTTGTTATCCAGTGTGGGAAGCTCAAATAATTCACCCGCGCATTGTGCGTCTGACGTGCCGGGACGCTCGGAAAATGCGAGGCGAGTGTCAAGGTCTAGGCTTGGCCGTGAATCGGCATTCCACTGGTTTCGACAGCTTGGCGAAGAATCACCAAGCTACGACACCAACAGTGTCTCTCGGTTATTACTTTCGCTGCCTCATCTCGGCGTCGGCGAAACGTCGAGCCAGCCGCAGCGCTGGCACTCGACCTCGGTGTGATTGCCGCGAATTTCCCAGAAGCACCACGCCGCCGCATTTCTGACGCCTCGCAGAATTGTTGACTGAACTGCCCACGCTGCCTACCTGCATCACATGAGCAGAAGACAGAGGTTATATAGCGTGAATCTGCCGAACATTATTTGCGAAAACGCGCTTGCCCGGAGCCTGTTCGAGCGCTGCGCGGAGTCGCTACCGAAATTCCACAATCCGTTCATCGGCGCGCTCTATGACTGGCAGACGTTGCTTACAGGTGTATTGTCGGCACGTATCTATTGTGGATTCAAATCCAGCGTCAAAGACGCCAGTCGCGATTTGAGAGCGAATGGATCGCACTCGAACGCGAACGTGAGAACCTGGCCCCCGCATCGGGCTTCCACACGCTCTCGCAGAGCTCAGCAGATATTGGGCTGCCTCGTTCGAGTCCTCGCGCAGCCTGGTCGCAGCGTCGCGTGCTTCCGCAGTCTCTGGAGAATCATTTGGAGTCGCCTGTATTTTCCTGGTCGTATATCCCTAGTCAGCGCGACCGGCGAAGTTCGGCCAAGCGATCGGCCAAATCGACCGACCGATCGCAAATTTGTACATACTATCAATGCGCTAAGCATAGCGAATATCGGCCATCATCGGCATCGGCATCGGCATTGGCGTCGTCGATCAACCGTCTCGGTGAAGCTGAGGTAGCGGCTAACATCGGCCAAATGATCGGCCAGTTATGGGCGCTCAGCTAAAATTTCTGTTGACATATACGTACTTAGCGCGATCTAACATCGGCCAATTATGGAAGAGACCGTACAGCGCATCGAGCCGGCGCGCCTGGAAGACGTTGCGGAGCCTATCTCCGACGCGCTGGCTGAGCTGTCAGCAAGCTCGGCGGTTCTCGGCGCCAAGCTGCATCCGCGCACGGCCGCGAACCTGGCGGATCTCGTGCGCATCATGAACACCTATTACAGCAACCTGATCGAGGGCCACAACACGCGCCCCCGCGACATCGAACGCGCCCTCGCCGGCGAATTCGACAAAGACCAGGAACGACGCAACCTGCAGGTGGAAGCCGCGGCCCATGTCCGACTGCAGGGGGAAATCGATCGCCTGGCAGCGGAGGGTCAGCTCCCAGAACCGGCTTCGCTTGATTTTTTGCGCTGGCTGCATGCGGAATTCTACCGTGACGCCGATGAGGCGATGTTGCGCATTCGCGGCGCAGACAGAGAATTCTTGATGGTTCCGGGTCGGTGGCGATCACAGCCTGAACATGATGTCACTGTCGGCCGCCACCAGCCGCCGTCAAGCGATCGCGTCGAAGCGTTCATGGAGCATTTCGCTAGCCGGTACCGCTTCCAACGTACGGGCAAAGCGGCTAGGATATTGGCGATTCCGGCCGCGCATCATCGGTTCAATTACATTCATCCCTTCCCAGACGGCAATGGACGCGTCAGCCGCTTGATGAGTCACGCCATGGCCCATGAGGCAGGAATCGCCGCGCACGGGCTGTGGTCGATTTCCCGAGGCCTGGCGCGGGGTCTGGAAAGCCGCGGCGACTATAAACGCATGATGGATCACGCCGACATGCCACGCCAAGGCGATCGCGACGGCCGCGGTAATCTTTCTATGCGGGCGCTGGCGGATTTTACCTTATGGTTTCTACGGGTATGTATCGACCAGGTCAGTTTCATGTCGAGCCTGTTCGATTTGAACCAACTAGCCCGGCGCCTGCAGCGGTTCGTTCAACGCTACGACCTGAAGCCCGAAGCTTTCCGGCTGCTCGAGGAGGCGCTTCTGCGCGGCGAGTTCGATCGCGGTGAGGCCTCACGTATCGCTGGCTTGCCGGAACGTACGGCCCGCCGCGTGTTTACCGAGGTGCTCGAGCTTGGCCTGCTTGCGTCCGATACCCCGAAAGGACCGGTATCGCTACGCTTCCCGGTCGACACGTTGGACGAACTGTTTCCTAAGCTATTTCCGGAAACTTAGCGTCGCATAACTGCGCCTACTGTTTCCCCGCCCCGGCGAGTTGCGAGCCGCCGAATGGGAAGAGTTCGACTTCAAAGGCTCGGTGTGGACCATCCCGGAAGCAAGGCATGAAAATGCGGCGGCCGCACCGCGTTGCACTTTCGAGGCAGGCCATCACCGATCTCAGAGACATTTCCGGCGGCGAGGCGCTGCTGTTTCCAAGTGTGCGATCGGGTTCTCGTCCGATTTCCGACAATACACTTAACGCCGCCCTGCGTCGCATGGGTTACAGCAAGAAAAAGCAGCGGCTCACGGTTTCCGAGCAACGGCATCAACTCTGTTGAATGAATGCGGCAAGTGGCATCCAGACGCAAGAGAGACAGCTGACCCATATTGAAAAGAACGACGTTCGGCGCACTTACGCCAGGGCAGAGCACTGGGAAAAGCGCGTCAGTATGATGCAGTGGTGGGCCGATTATCTGGACGAAATTGGGTGCACGAAACCTGCAGTTGAACCCAAACAAGTGTAACTGCAACCCCGTGTCCGCACCTATCGTGAACATGAACATCAGCTTTATGACATTGGCCGCGTCTATGTTGGGGCGGAACCGGCGACGCAGTCCTTCGAGGGACAGGGGCTTTTCACAAATCTACGTCAAGCGACTTAACTGGTTGTGGAGCTTCAATCGTTATTCCGAGTCGGCTGACGGCCGGCGTCAGCACAGCGTCAGGAACAGCGGTCTGGCTCAGCGTTCCGGCTTGTCGTCCCGGAGGATGCGCTCAGCGGCTCCGTCAAGATCCTCATATTGGCCACTCTTCAACGCCCACAGAAAGCCAGTCAGCCCCAGTGCGCCAAGAAATAGGGCGACTGGCATGAGGTAGACGAGTATCGTCATGATGACCGCGCTGATGGGTGAATGCCGGAATGCGTTGCCGAAGAAGCCCTCGTCAGCTCGGCGAGCCTAAAGCCCTGCAGCCGCAGCCCGTTTCCGATCACCAGCAGCGATGAGGCGGACATCGCGACCGCGGCGATCAACGGCGTGACGTTGCCGAAGATGGCGATCGGCACGGCAACAGCATTGTAGATGATCGCGATGGCTATGTTCTGGCGGATCAGCCGCCCTGCCTTCCGCGAGACGTCCAGCGCAAGGGGTACGGCCGAAAGGCTTTCACGCAGGAACACGAAATCGGCCGCGTTGCGGCCAATATCGGCGGCGGTCGCGGGAGCGATCGAGACGTGCGCCGCGCCCAGCGCTGGCGTGTCGTTGAGCCCGTCGCCCACCATCAGGACCTTGTGGCCGGCCTTGGTCAGCACTTCGATCCGCTCAGCCTTCTCGGACGGCAGCAGCGCCGAAACAAAACGGTCGATGCCCAATATTCTTGCGACATCGCCACAAGCGTCCGGGGTATCGCCCGACAGCATTTCGACCGACACGCCGGCATCCTTCAATTGTCCGACCGCCGCCTTGGCGTCGGCGCGCCTAGCGTCCTCGAACTTGAAGGAGGCGACGATCCTCCCATTCTTCGAAAGCACCGTCCCGCCATAGCCGCCATACTTGCCTTCGCCACCGGTCCGGGCTTTCCATCCGGCCCAGCCGCGCCGGCCAAGACGCCAGGTGCTGTCCGCGGTCGTGGCTTCGATGCCGAGACCCGGGTGCTCGCTGACGGCTTCCAGCTTCGGCTGGCCGGCAAAACCCGCGAATGCGGCGATGGCCTTCGAGAACGGGTGACGGGAGTGCGCGGCCATGTCGGCTGCCATCGCCAGCATCGCCGGATCGATGGACGACGCGTTGACCAGCCTGGGCTGGCCGAGCGTGAGAGTGCCGGTCTTGTCGAACACCGCGATGTCGATCGCTGCCAGGCGCTCAATGGCCGATCCGTCCTTGACCATGACGCCGGCTTCGAACAAGCGGCGCGCCGCGACCACTTGCACGATCGGCACGGCCAGACCGAGCGCGCATGGGCATGTGATGATGAGAACGGCGATCGCGATCGTCACTGCCCGGTGCCAGTCGCCGGTTACCGCCATCCAGCCAAGGAACGTCACGAAGGCGGTGAGATGGACCACCGGCGCGTAGAGCGCCGAGACACGGTCGGCGATCCGCCGATAGTGCGCACGACCACCTTCGGCGGCTTCCATCAGCCGGACCATTTCCGCCAGGAAGGAGTCCTTTGCCGCAGCGGTCGCTTCGATGGTCAGCGGGCCGGTAAGGTTGAGCGTGCCGGCCTGAACCTGTTGCCCGGACGTCATGGTTTTTGGTGTGCTCTCGCCAGAAACCAGCGAGCAGTCGAGATCCGACGCGCCCCGAATGATCCGGCCGTCGACAGGGACCCTTTCGCCTGCGGCGACCAGAAGGTGCATGCCCGGTTCGATCTCGCCAACCGGCAGGTAGTCGCGCGCGCCATCGCCGCGCAGCACCATGGCGCCACGTGCGGCCAACTGGGACAGGCCTTTCACGGCGGTCCGTGCCCGTTCGCGCATGACGTGATCCAGGGTGCGGCCGATCAACAGGAAAAGCAGCAGGGATACGGACGCGTCGAAATAGGCGTGATCGCCATGATTGATCGTCTCGTAGAGGCTCATGGCATAAGCGAGCGACACCCCAACCGCGATCGGCACGTCCATGTTCATGCGGCCGTGGCGCAGTGCATTCCAGGCCGAGCGGAAGAAGATGCCGCCGGCAAAGACGAGCGCCGGGATGGCGATCAATGCAGAGACCCAGTGAAACAGGTCGCGGGTAGCACCTTCGGCGCCGGACCAGACCGAGACCGAAAGCAGCATGATGTTGCCGGCGGCGAACCCGGCGACCGCGACCGCGCGGATCAGCTCGGCAAGCGTCTTGTCTTTTTCATCGATCTCGGCGGCGAACAGATGCGCCTCGTAGCCCAGTCGTCTCAGCGCAGCGACGAAGGGCGGCACCTCGTCGCCTCGCCACCGGATCGCGACGCGCTTGGTCGACAAGTTGACACGCGCGTCTTCGACATTGTCGAGCTTTGCCAGCGCCGTCTCGATCGCCTGGATGCAGGCTGCGCAATGAACCGTCGGTACTGAAAGGTCGGTCTGGCGAAGACCATCGCCAACCAAGCGGCTCGCCAACCTGATCTCCTGGCCAGATGGCAGGACCGATGTGGTACCGGTCAGATCCATTGCCTGTTCCGCACCGGGTGCACAGCAGCTCATTGCAGCGCTCCTTGCGAAATCATGATCCTGCGGACGTCGCGATAGGGTTGCGCCAGGCCGGCATCGGCGTCGACTTCGACGATCCAGACGCCGTCCTTCGGCATGTGCCGCGCCGCGAATTCCTCGCCGGAGGCGAGGGCGAGCGTAACGGACTTGTCCTCTTTCTCGTATGCGGGATGGCGAAACAGCACCTTGACGCCATGCAAGGGGACCGGCTTGCCGGTGGTATCGCTCAAGCTGTAGCGGACCTCACCCCGAGCGATCGTCAGTTTGCCGGTCCAGCCGAGTGCCGCCTGCGCGCGCCCTTCCTCGGCCTTTTTGTTGAATTGCTGGCTGGCCACATAGGTGTTCTCGACGACAAGGCCGGTCCAGCTCGTGCTGGCGAGTGTCGCCATCGTGAGATTGACCGCGATGATCACGCCGAAAAAGCCGAGAATGGTGAGCAGCATGTGCCTGCCGGTGAACTCACGCGTCTTTTGCGTATTGGTGCTCATCTGGCGATCTCCGGTGCGTTGAAGGTGGCGGTGTATTCGTCCGATTCGAAGCTCGCTCTGTCCTCGACGCGGAACTTGAAGGTTTGTGCAGCGTGCCGAACCTCACCCGCTGGCTGGCGCACGAAGACCTTCAGCATGTTCAGCCGGTCGGCTTCGACCGCGACGGCGAAGAAGCGAGCTGCCGGCAGATCACTGCCGACGACGCTCATTTCGGCTCCCTGCAAGCCCTGCATCGTGACGACGATCGTCCTTGGCTCGGGGATCATGTTAAGCAGCTTGACGGTGTAACCGTTGCGGATCGAGCCGTCGGACAGGGTCACGAATTGCGGATTGCGGTCGTGCAGGACGTTGATCTCGAGTCGGTCGCGCGTCAGCAGCGAATAGATCAAGGCAAGCCCGACCGCCGTCCACGCGCCCATGTAGAAGAAGGTCCTCGGTCGGAAGATCTTGCGAATATGGAAATGCGCCAACCTGGCGGAGAATGTGCTGTCGGCCGTTCTGACGAGTGAAGGGTTCACGGGACCGGAGCCGCCTGCGGTCGCCACCGCCATGTTGGCGTTGTAGTCGGACAGCGTCGCATAGGAGATCAGCCCGCGCTCCTTGCCGAGCTTGTTCATGACGCCGTCGCAGGCATCAAGGCACAGCGCGCAAGTGATGCATTCGAGTTGCTGGCCGTCGCGAATGTCGATCCCCATCGGGCAGACTGCGACACAGGCATTGCAGTCGACGCAGTCACCGACCGGCTGCCCCGCAGCCTGGACCTTCTTGGCGTGCCGCGAACGAGGTTCGCCCCGCCAGTCATTGTAGGTCACAGTGAGCGAATTCTCGTCGAGCATGGCAGCCTGGATGCGCGGCCACGGGCACATGTAGGTGCAGACTTGCTCGCGTATCAGCCCGCCGAACGTGTAGGTGGTCGCCGTCAGCACCGCGATGGTGACGTAGGCGACCGAAGCGGCGGTGCCGTTGAATACGTCGCCGATCAGCGTCGGCGCATCGGCGAAATAGAGGATCCAGGCGCCGCCGGTAGCTGCCGCTATGACCAGCCAGATGGCGTGTTTCGACACACGCAGCACCAATTTGCGCGCGGTCCAGCGGCCGGCGTCGAGCTTCATGCGAGCGTTGCGATCGCCTTCGATCGCCCGCTCGACAACTAGGAAAAGATCGACCCATACCGTCTGCGGGCAGGTATAGCCGCACCAGGCGCGGCCGACGGTGGACGTGATCAGGAAGAGGCCGATGCCGGCCATCATCAGAAGGCCGGCGACATAGTAGAATTCCTGCGGCCATATCTCGATGAAGAAGACGTAGAAACGGCGGTTGGCAAGATCGATCAGCACGGCCTGATCAGGAGCAAACGGACCTCGATCCCAGCGCAACCAGGGCATCAGATAATAGATGCCCAGCGTGATCGCCATCACCAGCCATTTGAAGCGGCGAAAGCTGCCCGAGGCGCGTTTAGGGAAGATTTTCTTGCGCGGAGCATAGAGCGGCTGTCGTGTCTTGGCGGAGTTGACCGCTTTTGCCTCGAGCCGCTCCATCTGCGTTTTATCCAGCACGTGCATCTCCACTCGCGCGCGGCCTATGACATCGTTGTGCGACGGACTTGTCTGCTTCGACAGACGTCCGGTCTGCAGTGAGCCCGCTTCGCCGTGTGGGCCGCGCCGCCTTGCTGCAGGTCAATCGCCGCATGCCGGGGCCCGACTCGTGCCGGGCCCCGTCGCTTGGCGGGGAGGGCCGAGAATAGGCTTCCGTTCCTATTCTCCGCCGCCAAGCGAATGGACATAAACCGCAAGTTCCTTAACCTTGGTCTCGCCGAGACGCCCGATCCAGGCCGGCATGACACCGTGCTTCGGCGCGCGGACTTGGACGGCGATGGCTGTCTCGCCGGGTGCGTAGAGCCAGATCGCATCGGTCAGATTGGGCGCGCCGAGCTCTTTGTTGCCTTTCGCATTATCGCCATGACAGGCGACGCAGTTTTCCGCGAATACCTTGGCGCCGGGCTCGATAAGACTTGCATCCTGGACCTTGCCCGAGAGGCTGGCGACATAGGCGCCGACCTGTGCGATCTGTTCGGGCGTGATGATGTCACCGAAGGGGGGCATTTCCGACTGCCGAGTATCCGGGTCGGATGCGAAACGGATGCCGTGCGCGATCGTTTGCTGGATCTGCTCGGTCGTGCCGCCCCATAGCCAGTCATCGTCGTTCAGGTTTGGAAAGCCCTTCGACCCTTGGGCGCCCGAGCCGTGGCATTGCACGCAATTGACCTTGAAGGTAGCTCCACCGGCCGCTACCGCGAATTCACGCAGCGCGTCGTCGGCTGCAATCTCGGATACGGTCTTCTGCTGGATGGCCGCGACATATTTGCCCTTGGCGGCTTCGGCAGCCGCCAGCTCAATCTTGACAGCGTTGCGGCTGGAATAGCCAAGCACACCCTTGGTCGCGGAAGACAGCATCGGCCAAGCCGGATACGCAATTGTATAAGCCACCGCCCAAGCGACGGTGATGTAGAAGGTTATCACCCACCATCGGGGCAATGGGTTGTTGAGTTCCCTTATCCCGTCCCATTCATGACCGGTCGTTGAGATGCCCGAGACTTCATCGATATGCTCGCTGCTCATGATCAGTCGTCCTTGAGTGGAATCTGGGCGGCTTGATCGGCCTGTGTTTTGCCGCCGGGACGCAAGGCAAAGGCAATGCAGCCGACGAAGAAGAGCGCCATGGCAAGCAGACCCCAGCTGTCCGCGAATTCCCGCATCAAATTATAGCTCATTGCGTCCCCCCTCAGCGGTAGCCGGCTGCATCGTCATAGGTCTTGAAATCGACCAGTGTTCCCAGCATTTGCAGATAGGCGACGAGGGCATCCATCTCGGTCACCTGCTGCGGATTGCCGTCCAGATCACCGACTTTGGCTTTCGGATAGCGTTTCTCGACGCCGGAGGCATCGGCATTCGGGTCGGCCTGGGCCATCAGATCGGCATTGGCGTGCGCGATCATGTCATCGGAGTACGGGACGCCAACACGCGCGTTCGCAACCAGATGCGTCGAGAAGTCCTTCACCTCGATCGGAGCGTCCTTAAGGAACGCATAGCTCGGCATGATCGATTCCGGCACCACGGAACGTGGATCGGAAAGATGTGCGACGTGCCATGCGTTCGAATAGCGGTCACCGACCCGGGCGAGATCGGGACCGGTGCGCTTCGATCCCCATTGGAAGGGATGATCGTACATCGACTCGGCGGCCAGGCTGTAGTGGCCGTAGCGCTCGACCTCGTCCCGGAAAGGCCTGATCATCTGGCTGTGGCAGAGGTAGCAGCCCTCGCGCACATAGATGTTGCGTCCGGCGAGTTCCAGTGGCGAGTAGGGCCGCATGCCTTCGACTTTCTCGATCGTGTTGTCGAGATAGAAGAGCGGCGCAATCTCGACGATGCCGCCGACGGTCACGACAAGAAGAGAGCCAACGAGAAGAAGCGTGGCGTTCTTCTCGATGATCGCGTGTTTGTCCATCAAGCCCATTGTCTGGCTCCCTATTCGGCAGGCCGGAGGGCGGGCTCGGAACCTGGCATTGGTTGCTCTTCGCGCTGGTGGCCAAGAATGGTCATGGTCACGTTCCAGGCCATGAGCAGGGCGCCGGTGAGGTACATCGCACCGCCGATGGCGCGCATGACGTAGAAGGGATGCATGGCGGCGACGGTTTCGGCGAAGGAGTAGACGAGGAAACCCTGCTCGTCGTATTCGCGCCACATCAAGCCCTGCATGATGCCGGAAACCCACATCACCGCGGCGTAGACGACGATTCCGAGCGTCGCCAGCCAGAAGTGCCAGGTGACGAGCCGCAGCGAATAGAGACGTTCACGGTTCCACAGTTTCGGCACCATGTAGTAGATTGCGCCGAACGAGATCATGCCAACCCAGCCGAGCGCGCCGGAATGGACATGACCGATGGTCCAGTCCGTGTAGTGCGACAGCGAATTGACCGTCTTGATCGACATAATCGGACCTTCGAAGGTCGACATGCCGTAGAAGGCGACTGCCATCACCATCATGCGGATGATCGGATCGGTGCGCAGCTTGTCCCAGGCGCCAGACAGCGTCATCAGGCCATTGATCATACCGCCCCATGACGGCATCCACAGCATGATCGAGAACGCCATGCCGAGCGTCTGCGCCCAGTCGGGTAAGGCGGTGTAATGCAGGTGGTGCGGGCCGGCCCAGATGTAGAGAAAGATGATCGCCCAGAAGTGGACGATCGACAGGCGGTAGGAATAGACCGGCCGGTTCGCCTGCTTGGGCACGAAATAATACATCATGCCGAGGAACCCGGCGGTGAGGAAGAAGCCGACCGCGTTGTGGCCATACCACCATTGCGTCAAGGCGTCCTGGACGCCGGAGAAGGCGGAGTAGCTCTTCGAGCCCAGGAACGACGCCGGCATCGACAGATTGTTGACCACATGCAGCATCGCGATTGTCACGATGAAGGACAGGTAGAACCAGTTGGCGACGTAGATATGCGGTTCCTTGCGCTTCAGGATCGTGCCGAGGAACAGGATGAGATAGGCGACCCAGACGATGGTCAGCCAGAGATCCACATACCATTCGGGTTCGGCGTATTCGCGGGCTTCGGTGATGCCGAGCAGGTAGCCGGTCGCGGCCATGACAATGAACAGCTGGTAACCCCAGAACACAAACCAGGCCAGTTTGCCGCCAAACAGCCGGGCGTGGCACGTGCGCTGCACGACATAGAGAGACGTGCAAAGCAAAGCGTTGCCGCCGAAGGCGAAGACGACGCCGGATGTGTGCAGCGGCCGCAGCCGGCCGAAATTGAACCAGGGTTGGATGTTGAGGTGAGGGTATGCCAGCTGCAGGGCAATGATCACACCGACGAGCATGCCGACGACGCCCCAGAATACCGTTGCAATGGCTCCGTAGCGGATCGGGCCATCCATGTAGGCGGAGGTGTCGATCGGAGCCGCCGGCTTGAAATCTGTGTTGCGCAGCAGGATCGCGGTAAAGCCAGCCACGGCGACGAACAAAACCCCCATATGCTGGCGAAAAGGTCCTTCTACGCCGAAGCCGGCAGCCACCAGGGCCGCAAAAGCAAACAGGCTTAGAACGACGATCTCCGTGCCGAATTTCATGACATGTCCCCGACCAGGATTCCAATGCGCGGACGCCAAATCCGCGGTGCATTAATTCCGTAGTTGCCGCCTGCTCGCCCTGATCCATGTCAGAGCCGCACGATTTTGCTTCGGGCAGCATCGAGTTCGGTGCAATCAGAAGGTGGCGATTTGAACAAGGAAACGCAGCACGGGCCAACCCGCTCATGGACAAGTGCGGCTTTCTCGCGCCAGGCCGGGACAGAGGCGATTCCGGGCGAGGTCATGAAGCTTGCCCATCGGGAAAAGCTGGAGCTCTGCTTCTCGCTGGAAAGCATTGCCGATGCACTGCCGAACGTCGACCGCCTCAAATGTCTTGGAACGGCCAAGAAGATCGTTCCGCTGCTCCGTGACATTCATGGGTTTGAGGAGAGGGTGATTTTCCCTGCGTATGAGGCGCACTTGACCCCGGCCGAGGCCAAACTTGCCTCTACCAGCCGGTTGCGCATCGAGCACCTTGAGGATCAATGCTTCGCTGGCGAGGTGGCCGAAACGCTCCTAGCGATCGGTCATGGTGATCCGATAGAGAGCGCGGAAGCTGTCGGATTCATGCTACGCGGCTTCTTCGAAGGCTTGCGGCGACACATCGCTTTCGAACGCGAGCATGTCCTGCCGCGGATCGTAATAAGCGACGAAGGCCCCGACGCTTAGGTCTCATTCAAAGGCCGGTTGCCGCGCGCCTCGGCCGCCGCAGCGCTGCTCCAGCCGGCTCATGCTGTCGACCGTTACATGGCGTTTGTTCTCGATCCGGATCACGCCGTCAGCCCGCAATCGCGTAAGCTGGCGGCTCACGGTCTCGTTCGTCAGTCCAAGGAAATCAGAGATGTCGGCACGTGTCAGCGGCAGATCGAAGCATGCCGACCCAGCCGCCGGGTCGATACTGGAATCCATATTCCGGGCGATCATGAGGAGAAAGCTCGCCACCTTCTCCGGCGCGGTCTTGCGCCCGAGAGTCACCATCCATTCAAGTGCCTCGTCGAGTTCGTCCAGCGTCTGCTTGAGCAGGCGATGCTTGAGTCCCGGTGATTCCTTCATTATCCGTTCAACGGCCGCCTTCGGAAACGAGCACAGCGAGACGGAGGTTGCTGCTTCCACATTGATCGTGCTTTTCACCTTGAAGGGCCGTCCCAGAAAATCCGGTGCGAACCGAAGACCGACAATCTGCTGGCGGCCGTCCGAAAGGCACTTCGTCAGCTTCACAACGCCTGAAAGCAAGTTTGAATAGCTGTCGACGGCCTCGGCGTCGGCGATCAGTTCGACCCCCGGCTCGAGCTTGTGCCGCGACGAAGTTTTGGCGAGCCCAACCAAATGGTTTGGATCGAGCGCAGCGCAGACGCCGCGAAGTCGTGCTGCGCAAGACAGGCAAAGAACGGGAATGCCGGAACTGTGAATGTCTTGCCGTACTGTCATTACGCTCGCGCTACCGATCCCAAGTTTCGACAGGATAGCAAGCGATGGCAGAGAAATCCTTGCGGCAGTTTGTCCGTGCTGGAGGCTGACCGAAATCAGGGCATTGGCTCTTCGACGCGTCCAGACTACCGGCGAGGCAAAAACGGCGGACCACCAAATGAGACCGGAATTAGCTGCCAGGCTTGGCGAGAACGTCCCGCGTTATACCAGTTACCCGACCGCGCCGCATTTCCATCCTGGCGTCGACGCTGATGTCTATCGAAGCTGGGTGAAGGCGCTCGAAAGCGGTGACGAGGTCTCGCTCTACCTGCACATCCCTTATTGCGACCGGCTGTGCTGGTTCTGTGCGTGCCATACAAAGCAGACCCGCCGCTACGAGCCGGTGGCTTCGTATCTCCGCTCGCTTCACGCGGAGATCGCGACTGTCGCCGGTCTTGTCGGCGGCAAGGCCCATGTCCGCGCCGTGCATTTCGGCGGCGGCTCGCCGACCATGCTGAAGCCCGAGGATATGATAGCCTTGGGAACTGTCCTGCGGGATAGCTTCGATTTTCTTGCCGATGCGAAGATCAGCGTCGAAATCGAACCCAACGACATGGACGAAGCCCGCCTTGATACACTTGCCGAGATCGGCATGGCGCGGGCGAGCCTCGGCGTTCAGGATTTCGATCCGAAGGTGCAGAAGGCGATCAACCGCGAGCAGAGCTTTTTGCAGACCAAGGCGGTTGTCGACGGCATTCGCTCTCGCGGCGTAGGGTCCGTGAACCTCGATTTGCTTTACGGCCTGCCGCATCAGACCAGGGAGAGCGTCTGTTCCACCGTGGCGCAGGCGCTGACTCTGGAGCCGGACCGGATGGCGCTGTTCGGCTACGCGCATGTGCCCTGGTTCAAGAAGCATCAGACTATGATCGACGAGGCATGGTTGCCGGGTCCGGCCGAACGGTTCGCTCAGTGGCAAATTGCCGCCCGTCTGATCATGGGCGCCGGATACGAGGCGATTGGAATAGACCATTTCGCCAAGCCGGATGATGCGCTTGCAGTCTCGGCTCGCGCGGGAACGATCCGCCGCAATTTCCAGGGCTACACCGAGGATCGCTGCGAAACACTGATCGGGCTCGGGCCGTCATCGATCAGCCGGTTTCGACAGGGCTATTCGCAGAACATGCCGTCGACAGCCGAATATGGACGCATGGTCGAGGGGGGACATCTGGCCACGGTCCGCGGCATCGCGTTTTCCGAAGATGACCGTGTTCGCGGCTGGATCATCGAGCGCTTGATGTGCGATTTCGGCTTTTCAGCAGCCGATCTGGTGGAACGCTTCGGGGAAGCCGGACAAAAGCTTCTTTTCCAAGCAAGCTCCATCGCCATTGGCGACCCTGCTCGACCGCTTGAACTCCAAGGTGACAGTTACGTCGTATCGGCGGAAAGTCGTCCCTTTGTAAGGAGCATTGCAGCGAAGTTCGACAAATATTTCGAAAGTGGAACGGCCAGGCACTCAGTGGCAGTCTGAGTGCCACAGACGAACGTCACCGTCTTCAGTCGATCGCGAACCTCCTCAAAATCGCCGAAACCAGCAGCTAACAATTCGATAGTGCATATGGCGCCACTTTACGATGCTGTGACGACGCGGGTATTTACCAAAGGGGGTCGCATGGCAGAGGGCTGGGACCCGCCGGAACCCTGCAGGCAGGGCTCCACTTCGTATCCGCCCAAGCAGGTTGGATTGTTCGGCCCAGTCTTTCACTGAATGTCGGCGACGCACCCCATTGCGGCTTCCGCTACTCAGCGCTGCGGCTCTTGAATGCCCCTTTGAGATGAGCTCATTCTGAGTAACAACCGCACGGCGTTCCCACGTGTCTGAAACCATGCATCAGTGCGGCTCGCACGCCCTGCGCCTGTTCGCGGTTTCCGGGCCGCCCAGGCACTTACTTGACCTCCAGCTGCTCGAAGTTCGCGCATAGGCCTTACATGACGGATCGGTAGGCCGCGACCGCCGGGAAATTAGGCACCCGGGCGGCTGCGCCAATTGACCAACTTTATGCTTCGATTACTCGGAATCTGAACCTGACACGCGTCGCGATTTCTCTGACATGCCGGCGGGCAAGCTTTCCTTTCTGGCCTTGGCAAACGCTCTGTCACCTTCCAGAAACCCTGCCAGCATGAAAGGTATGAGTTCCGCTACCGTTTCAGACTCGCCATAGGTCTGGCGGTAAAGCGCCGCATAGTCCTTGAGTGCTTGGTTCAGGTCCGCGCTAACGGTGATGGTCATCTTCGAAGGTGTCCGGTCTGGAAGCTTTCCAAGTTTCAGATCTGCCATGATTACTCCTGTTCAAGTCGGGTATGGGCGCAGCACAAGATCCTTGTGTACAATCACGCGTAGGGGCCAACCGGGTCGGACGATAATGGTGGGTTGAATATTCAGGTTCTTTTCGGTGATGCGCTGGCCGGCTTGACTGATGTTTTGCTGAGTGGATTCCCGGATCGCCTTAACTAGGTCGCTTTCGTTTTCCCCAAAGCTCAACTCGGTACCAACGCCCAGTAGCGTCGCTAGAGCAACTCCCTTGATCAGCTGCCAGGTGTGAAAATCGACCTTGTCCTCAAGCCCGGCATAGCCGGCAGTATCCGTCGCTGGCAGATTGTCGATTTCGATCGAGGAACCGTCGGGCAGGATTATTCGCTGCCAGACCAGCAATGCGCGCCTCTGCCCAAAAGCCACGACGCTGTCATAAGTGCCGATGAGGCGTGAGCCTTGCGGAATGAGCACAATGCTGCCGGTGACTGTGTCGTGCACATTCTCGGTGACCTGCGCGACGACAAGGCCAGGCAAGTCGGAATTTATGCCGGTGACGAGACTGGCCGCGATCACGCTGCCGGCCATCAGTTGGTAGGGCGAGGCCGGCGTCTGCAGCGCTTGCGGATTGTAGATCCCGCTTGTGTTTCGCTGACTGACAAAATCGAGCTTGCGCTGTTGGTTGTTCTGGTCACCCTCGGCTGGGGCAACGGAAGCTGACACGCGCGTCGCTCCGGATTGCGGAAGCGCCTCAGACGGCTGCTGCGCACTCGGCCCGCCGCCGGCGACATCTGTCTGTCTGGGTCGATTGTCGATCCGGAACAAGACTTGCGACTCGCGCGCCTCAATTGCTTGCTGGGCAAGGCGCTGCTCCTCGGCGGAGACATCCTGCCCTGGCGCGATGCCGAGCTGACGTTGGCGTTCAAGGATGGGGCGACCGAGGTCGCCGGGCAGTGGCGGTCCGAGCACAGGGGCCTTCGGCATGATCCCGGCATAGTCCTTGGGAAGCGCTTCTAGTCCCTCGGCGGGTGGCTTGCGCTCGGTGTTATAGCGGTCCTCTGCCTGGTGCTTGATACGCCGTGCCGGTCCTTGAAGCGCCATCATCGTGACGCCCAGAATGGCACCGGATCCGACTGCAGCGATGGCGACGATCACACCGCGCCTGAATCGGACAGCGCGGCGGGGCGAGGCTCGCAATTGCAGCTGCTCGGGATCGAGTTTCGGCGGCGCATCGGATCGGGAAGTATCGGTCATGAGCGCTCCCCTCACCTGCTGGGCCGCGCAAAGAGCGGAATCCGCCGCGGCGGTTGCCGGCCGTCAGTCCTGGTGATGCGCACCACCTGCTGCTGCTTGCTGCCTAGACGCAGTTCTGCAGCGCCAAAGAGGCGATCGACGATGTAGTAGTTGCCGCGCATGCGATAATTGACGAGCTGGCTGTCCCCATCGGCACCGACGATGAAGAGAGGAGGCGCTTCGCCCTGATCAATGCGACGGGGGAATTCGATATAGACCTTGCTGCCATCGTCGAAAGCGCGCGTCGGCCTCCAGGGTGGTGTGTCGCCGGTGATTGAATACCGAAAGCGGATATTCTCGAGCGCCACATTCGACGCTACCGGCATGGCAGCCTCGGCTTGGGCGTTGCGCTGGCGTAGCGCGATGATCTGGTCCTCGCTATAGGTCCAGGAGATCGCCGCCATTGAGGTCTTCTCGGTGCTTTGAAGCTGCAAATGGTAGGTGCGTCGTTCCGTGGTGATCACCAGATTTGTGTTAAGTCCCGGCGCGAAGGGTTTTACCAGCACATGGGTGCGCTGATTGTCACCGGTGCCGCTGACGGTATCGCCGATCACCCAACGCACCGTGTCGCCGGCCGACACGGCTGTTAGCTTCTCGCCCGGCTGGAGTGCGATATCGGTAACGCGCTCCGGCGCGGCATAGAGCTGATAGAGTGCGCCATCGGCGAATGGATAGACCTGAACCGCATTCACGTACCCATACCTGGTGGGTTGCTGCGTCGCTGCTTTATTGGCATCGGAGACCCGTTCTTCAGGAGAGCGCTTGTCATCGGCCACCCTGCCCGGATCGGGCTGTAGCTGACCTGGCAACGGCAGCGGCTTTGGCACTTCGACTATCTTGACCGGCTTCTCCGGCGGCTTCTCGATTGCGGCTGGTTTGAAATCGGCAGCATCATAGGAAATCTCAGGCGGCGGTACCGGCTTCGACGCGCAGGCGGAGAGGACTGCTGTAGAGGCCGACAGGATCAGCGCGGCACGGACCGACGACATTCTATTCTTCATTGGTGGACTCCTTTTGGGGAAACGGACGTCGGCGCAGCACTGTCGAGCTCGCGCGACCAGTCGATCGCATTGATGAAGACGCCGAGCGGGTTGTTGCGCAGTTGGTCAGTATTGCTTGGCGGGCGGATCACGATGGTGAGGATCGCGGTCCAGCGCGTCGTGCTGGCAAGGCTGCCGCGCTCAAAAACCTGCTCGGCCCATTTGACCTGGAACGAGCTGTCGGAAGCCCTGACCACGCTGGTCACTTGCACCGACACGCTGCGTGTGCCGATCTGGCCGAAAGGATCGTTCGCCTTGGCGTACTCGTTGAGAAAGAGCGCCGCGCGGTCCGTGGCGAAGTCATAGGCCGAAAGCCAGTTCTGCCGCACCAGCACCGGATCGGTGGAAACGGAACGGACATTCTGAATGAAGCGGCCGAGATGCCACGCGATCTGGGCATCGGAGGGCTCGTAGTCCCGGACTGCCGGCGCAACGGCGCGTGCCTCGCCGAAGCCGTCGACCTCGACGACGTAAGGCACGACGCGGCTCTGCATCGACTGCCACACGAGTCCGGCGGAAAGTCCGGCCGCCAAGGTCAGACAGCCAAGAGCCATGAACCGCCAGTTGCGGGCCTGCACTCGAGATGAGCCGATGCGCTCGTCCCAGAGCTGCGCGGCCTTCTGATACGGCGTGACCGGCTCGGGCGTCTTGCCGTAACGTTGAATGGGTCGCTTGAATAGCATTTAGTCGTCCTTGTCGTTGAGAGAGGGATTGGCGCTGCCTCCCGGCCTGTCGCCTTCACGGACGGCCTGCATGGCGGCGTGACGCTGGGCACGGGCTGTCTGTTCGGAACGCAGGCGCCTGGCCCAGCCGGGCGCGGCATCAGTGACCGGACCAGTAGGGCTTCCGGTCATGGATGCGGTCGGCGCACCACCGGTCGCGGTCCAGGCAGCTTCGCGCCCTGCATCAACGCTGCGCCCGAAGCCTCCTGCGGCAGATCGTGCCGCCCGCATTGCGGCGCCGCCGGCGGCGCTGGTCACACCATGCATTCCAGCAGCTACACCGGGCAGGCCGGACTCGGGCGATGTTGCGCGCCCCATCTGCCAGGCCGTAGAAGCCGCTGACCCCATGGTCGTGCCGGCACGGAGTGCGGTGAGACCGCTGCCGGTTGCCATGCGCGCGCCGGCAAATGCTGCGCCTGCGGCAACGAGCGATGCACCGGCTGCGGCTGCCGTGGTTCCAAGTGCGGCGCCCGCGCCAAGCTGCGGCGCGCCCGAGACAAGACCGGAGGCTATCCCAGGTCCGAAAATGCCGAGACCAAGGAGCGCCAAGGCGCCCAGGACCTGTGACATGGCGGCGGCCAGATCCGGCTCTTTGCCTTGCAGCGCGGAAGCGAACTCGCCAAAGAGCGTGGAGCCGATGCCGATGATGACGGCCAACACCATCACCTTGATGCCCGACGAGATGACATTGCCGAGCACGCGCTCGGCGAGAAACGCTGACCGGTTCCAAAGCGCGAAGGGCACGAGAATGAATCCGGCCAGAGTGGTGAGTTTGAATTCGAGGATGGTGATGAAGAGTTGGATGGAGAGGATGAAGAAGGCGATGATGACCAGGAACCAGGCCACGAGCAGCACGAAGATGGTGAGCGCGTTGCCGAAGATTTCTGGGAAGCCCAGAAGCTGGCTTGCCTGATCGAGAAGCGGCCAGGCGCCCTCGAAACCGGTTGCGGCAATGCGGCCTGGATGCAGGAGATTGTCGGCGGAGAGGTTGCCGGATGACGCATTGATGCCGAGACCGGCAAAAGACCGATAAATGATGTCGGCGAGGTTCTTGAAATTATTCAGGATGAAGGCAAAGACGCCGACATAGAGCACTTTGCGGATGAGCCGGCCGAATATGTTGGGTTCGCCGCCGAATGCCCAGGCGAGGCCGGCAAGTGTGACGTCGATGCCGATCAGGGTCGTGGTAAGGAAGGCGACATCGCCCGAGAGCAGACCGAACCCGCTATCGATGTAGCGGATGAAGGTCTCCATGAAGCGATCAATGACCCCAAGGTCGTTCATGCCGCCTTCCTCGTCGTCAAGAGATTGGTGATCAGTTGCCGGGATAGGCCGTGCCTGTGCCGAGGAAGCGCTTTGTCGTCTCGCGCGCGGCCTCCTCGGACTGCGCCTTGCGCGCCGCATCCTCGGCCTCAGCGCGGAACTGCGTTGCGAGCAGCGTCTGGATCTGCATCTGCTGCTTGGTCGAAAGCGCAAGGAGCTGGTTAGTGGCCTGACTTGCCTGAAGCGCACCGGCCGCGCCTTGGCTGCGGTTGACGAGATCGGCAAGCAGGTCGCCATCACCGCGAACATTCTCGACGATCTGCGACTGGACACCCATGGTCTGACGGAATGCCTGCATTGCGCTGTGCCAGCGGTCACGTGCGGCGCTCGCCACATCGCTGACCTTGATCGTGGCGTCGTAGCTTTCCGGATATTGATTACGCCACTGGTCCTGAAGCTTGTTGAGATCAAAGCTCAGGCCACTTGCCTGGTCCATCAGACCGTCGATCCGTTGGAGCGAGCCGGTAAGCTGACCCACGGAAGAAAAATCCAGACTCTGAAGATTGCGTGCCATGTTCTGCAGCACGGTCGCCTGGTTCTGGAGCGACTGGATCTGGTTGTTGATCTGCTCCAGCGAGCACGCCGCCGTGAGCACGTTCTGTGCGTAGTTCGACGGATCGAACACGATGAGCGCGTAGGCCGGCTGCACGTAGTCGGCCATCGGCTTGGCGATCAACGAAAGGGTGATCAGGCCCGAGAGAAAGCGGCGCCGCATCATGACGATTGCTCCTTGGTTGGTTGAGGGAATTGCTGGAGAAGCTCGGCCGCCCAATCCAGGCCGCGGGCGCCGAGAAAGCGAAAGACAAAGCTGTCCTGCCCGTGCTCGGACAGGACCCTGTCGATCAGGCTTTGCGCGGCCGGACCCGAGGCGCCGCAAAGTGCAAGCGCGATGGGGCCGAGCCCGAGCTCGAAGAGACTGTTGCCGCAGCGCGACTGCAAATAGTAGTGCCGCTTCGGCGTGGCCCGGGCGATCAGTTCAATCTGCCGGTCGTTGAGACCGAAGCGCTCATAGGCAGTCCGTGCCTGCGGTTCCACGGCACGATCATTGGGGAGAAAAATGCGCTGTGGGCAGCTCTCGATGATCGCCGGCGCTATTGCAGAGCCGGCGATGTCGGCAAGCGACTGCGTGGCGAAGATTACCGATACGTTCTTCTTTCGCAGCACCTTCAGCCATTCGCGGATGCGGGCAGCAAAAAGCGGATTGTCGAGATAGACCCAGGCCTCGTCGAGCATGAGCAGCGTCGGTCGCCCGTCGAACCGCTCCTCAAGGCGATGGAAGAGATAGGTGAGCACAGGCAGCACAGCGCCTTGGCTATGCATCAGCTCCTCGGTCTCGAAGCACTGCACATCCGACAGGGCCAGCCGATCGTCGTCGGCATCGAGCAATCGGCCGAAGGGACCGTCGAGCGTGTAGGGCATTAAGGCGGACTTCAGCGCATTGGACTGAAGCAGGACCGACAGACCCGTCAGTGTGCGCTCCTGCGCCGGCGCGGTGGCGAGGCTGTTGAGCGCCGACCAGATCGCCTCCTTCACCTCCGGCGTGAGGGTGACGTTCTCATGGGCAATCAGGCCGGCGATCCATTCAGCTGCCCAGCTGCGCGTACCCTGATCACCGATATTGCGCAGTGGCTGGAAGGCAAGCGCACCGTCCGAACCCAAGACATGATGCTCTCCACCCATCGCGAGCGTTGCCGCGCGCGCCGAATTGCCTTTGTCGAAGACATAGACCTGCGCGCCGGCATAGCGACGAAACTGCAGGGCGATCAGGGCAAGCAGCACCGATTTTCCGGCGCCGGTGGGTCCAACGATCAGCATGTGGCCGACATCTTCGACATGGGAAGAAAGCCGGAACGGAGTCGACCCGCTGGTTTCGGCGATGAGGAGCGGCGGGGCCTCTCGTCCAGTGACTTCAGCCAGATGCTCGTTCGCCGCAGGACCGGCCCACACCGAGGAAAGCGGCATGAGATGGGCAAGGTTCAGCGTGTGAACGAGCGGCTGACGAACGTTGGCATAGACATGACCCGGCAGCGAGCCGAGCCAGGCTTCGACCGCATTGACGCTTTCGCGGATGGTGGTGAACCCGAGCCCATTGATGATGCGCTCGGCCGCGCGAAGTTTCTCAGCGGCGGCTTGGCGATCCTCGTCCCATACCGTCACCGTTGTAGTGAGATACCCGAAGCCGACATAATCGCCGCCCAACGCCTGAAGTGCTTCATCGGCATCGAGCGCCTTATTGTCGGCGTCGCTGTCGACGAGCGGAACGGGTTCGTTGCTTACAACCTCGCGCAGGATTGCGACGATCGATTTGCGCTTGGCAAACCACTGCCGGCGCAAGCGGGTCAGCGTCTTGGTGGCCTCGGTCTTGTCGAGCGGAATGAAGCGCGTCATCCAGCGATAGGCGAAATCCTGATGATTGAGGGCATCGAGGATTCCGGGCCGGGTGAGGTTCGGAAAGCCGAGGATGGTAAGTGTGCGAAGATGTTGCTCACCCAGCATCGGCTCCAAGCCGCCGGTAAGCGGCACATCGACCAGGATGCCGTCCAGATACATCGGCGTTTCCGGCACGGCGACCGGATGGCGGCGGGTCGAGATCGTGTCGTGCAGGTATGTCAGCGTCTCGGCGTCATCGAGCAGACGCACTTCGGGCATGAAGCCCGACAGAAGATCCAGCACACGGTCGGTCTCGTCACGGAACCGCGCCATCTCCTGGCGCCAGTCTCTTTCGCCTTCTGAATGATGCGAGTCGACGAGCGCGCTTTCCGCCCGCGCCTGGGCGTCCGGTGGCGGCATGGACAGCAAGGTCAGGTGATAGCGGCTCTCGAAATGCGCGCCCTTGCCTTCGAAGGCAGCACGCCGTTCTTCATCAACCAGCCATGACGCCGCGTCCGGGAAACGCGAGGACGGATAGCCCAGCGCTTCGATGCGCTCCGCCTCGAAAAACAATGTCCAGCCGGAGCCAAGGCGTCTAAGCGCATTGTTGGCCCGGGCGCAGATGCCGATGAGTTCGGCTTCGGTCGAGCTTTCCAGATCGGGCCCGCGAAACCGAAGAGTCCGCTGAACGCTGCCGTCCTTGTTGAGCACGATGCCGGGCGCCACCAGTGCTGCCCAGGGCAGATGGTCGGCAAGCCGGTCGGCCTTGCCGCGATATTCCGAAAGGTTCAGCATGCGAGCCATCCCCTCAGGCGAAGGTGACGGACAAGCACGCTGGCAAAGTCGGGATCGCGCCTTGCGGCAAAGACCGCGAGCGTGTGGCCGCCAAGCCAGAGCACTAGCCCGGCAATCCATTGCTGCAAGCCTAGTCCGATGGCCGCAGCCACCGTGCCGTTGAGGATCGCCACCGCCCGCGGCGCGCCGCCCAGCAGGATCGGTTCAGTCAATGCCCGGTGAACGGGAACCTCGAAGCCCTCGATATGTTGCACTCCGGCGGTCATCAGACGAGCGCCCCGCCGCCGAAGGAGAAGAACGAGAGGAAGAAGCTCGATGCGGCGAAGGCGATCGACAGGCCGAAGACGATCTGAATCAGCCGGCGGAAACCGCCGGCAGTATCGCCGAAGGCAAGGGTCAGGCCGGTGGTGATGATGATGATCACCGCGACGATTTTGGCGACCGGTCCCTGCACCGATTCCAGGATCTGCTGCAGCGGCTGTTCCCAAGGCATGCCGGAGCCGGCAGCGTGCGCCGGAACTGTGAGAAGAAACGCGAGCGCGGCAAACGATAGAAAGCGGAGCTTCTTGCGCATAAGGGGGCCTTTCAGAGTTGCTGGAGTTGCGGAGGCGTGAGTGGGGTGACGGCGTAGTCGCCGCTGCCGTCGAGACCTGTGACCTCAGCGATTGCATCGATGCGGCGCGACGAGCCGCGCCCCGCGATGAAGACGATGAGATCGATGGCATTGGCGATGAGGCGGCGCGGCACGGTGACGACAGCTTCCTGTGCAAGCTGCTCGATGCGATAGAGGGCAGAGCGCGCCGAATTGGCATGAACCGTGGCGATGCCGCCGGGGTGCCCGGTGTTCCATGCCTTGAGCATGTCCAGCGCTTCCGCGCCCCTGACTTCACCGACGATGATGCGGTCGGGGCGGAGCCGGAGCGTCGAGCGCACGAGATCGGCGAGTGTGACCGAGCCCCGCCTGGTTCTCAGGGCAACGCAGTCCTTTGCTGCGCATTGCAGTTCGCGGGTGTCCTCGATGAGGATCACTCGCTCGTCGCATTCGGCGACTTCGGCCAGCAGCGCATTGGCAAGCGTCGTCTTACCCGACGACGTGCCTCCGGCGACAAGGATGTTGCGCCGTTCTCGGACTGCCTTTATCAACACATCGGCCTGCAGCGGCAACATGATGCGATCCGCAACATAGTTGGCCAGCGTGTAGAGCTTTGCGGCTGGTTTGCGGATGGCAAAGCAAGGCGCCAGCACGACAGGCGGCAGCAGTCCCTCGAAGCGTTCGCCCGATGGCAATTCGGCGCTGACAATCGGATTGTCCGCATGCGCCTCGGCACGCACGTGGGAAGCGACCAGGCGGATGATGCGTTCCGCCTCGGAAGGATGCATATGCACGGCCGTATCGATCCGGCCTTCTCCCAGCCGGTCGAGCCGCAGCGCACCATCGGGATTGACCATCACCTCGATGACCAATGGATCGGCCAGCGCCTCAGTGATCGTCGGACCCATGGCGGTGCGCAGCATGGCGCGGCGTCGGTGGTCGGCCTCTGGATGAGCGCTCATCCTTCCCCTCCTCCGCCATTGTCTTTGCCAAACGAGCGTTTCCCCGATGCGATCTGGCGACCGACCTGCTCGACGAATTTGTCGAAACGCTCCTGAGCAATCGCCTGCGTCGCCTTGTCCGGAACAGGCGTGTGGGCATGAAGCGTGATCGAAAAGCGGATGAAGAGCGCCAAGCTTTCCAATGTCATGTCGACATCGCGCCTGACGTGACTGAGGTCGCGGGAAAGACGGTCCAGCCTCATGCCATAGCGCCGATCGAGTTCATTCTCGCCACGCCGCTCGATGAAAGCTTCTACGGCCTTCGCGACGACCGCGGATTTTGTGGTCGAGGGATCGCGGCTGAGGTTGTCCAGCTTCTCGCTCAATTCCGGTTCGAGCAGAAACTGGTGACGAATGCGGTGGGGCTTCATGCGCTTGTTCCAACTGGCCGGCGCTGGCGGGCCGGCGGCGGAACAAGCATTATCGAGATGCCCAAAATTGCTTACGGCCGTTATCTACGCTGAGATACGCCCGAGCTGCGGAAAGCGTTCAGAAGCCGGGGACGATATCCTTATCATCGCCCCTTCCCTCGTTGATGCCATAGGCACCTGCGACGGTGGAGATCCGGTCCATGACGCGCTTGTCCGCCATCGCCTCGCTATCATCGTCTGCGGGTCTGGACAGATCGTCCTGGTCCGGTTCCTGGGTGACGGCGGTATGTTCTTCGGGTAGGCCAGGATGGCGCTGCTGCTGAACACCTCCCTCGTCCGCAAGCGCGGCGCCAGCGCTTTCATCGTCAGACGCAAGACGACGGTCGACGCCGCGTACTTGCCCAGTCCAATCGTCCGGCCGCGACATCGGGCAGTCCGCGTAGGGTCCGTCGCGCAACACCGGCGAAGGCAGCACCCGCTCGGTGAAATTGTGATCCTCATAGTATCGCAGCTTTTTGGCCCGGATGGGGGGCAATCCCGAAACCAGCACCAGTTCGTCCGCGGGCGGCAATTGCATCACCTCGCCCGGTGTCAGCAGCGGGCGGGCGGTTTCCTGGCGGCTCACCATGACATGCGAGAGCCAAGGTGCCAGCCGGTGGCCCGCATAGTTGCGCATGGATCTGAGTTCCGTGGCAGTGCCAAGCGCGTCCGAGATTCGCTTGGCCGTGCGCTCATCATTGGAGGAAAAGGCAATTCGCAAATGGCAGTTGTCCAGAATGGCGTTGTTGTCGCCATACGCTTTGGAGATCTGGTTCAACGATTGCGCGATCAAGTAGGCACGAATTCCGTAACCGGCCATAAACGCGAGCGCGGTCTCAAAGAAGTCGAGGCGACCGAGCGCCGGAAACTCATCCAGCATCATCAGCAGTTGATGCTTGCGGCTCTTCTTTGGGTCACCCTCGAGGCGCTCCGTCAGCCGCCTGCCGATCTGGTTCAGGATCAGTCGCACCAGGGGCTTGGTGCGCGAGATGTCCGATGGCGGCACGACCAGATAGAGCGACATCGGCCACTCCGCATCCATCAGATCGGCAATGCGCCAGTCGCAGTCCGATGTTACCGCCGCCACGGTCGGATCACGGTAGAGGCCGAGAAAAGACATGGCGGTCGAGAGGACGCCTGAACGTTCGTTCTCCGATTTGTTCAACACCTCTCGTGCCGCCGAGGCCACGACGGGATGGACCTGAGGCTTATTGGCCGCGCCGAGATGGTTGGTCGTCATCATTCGCCGCAAAGTCGCGGCAAACGAGCGTTGCGGGTCCGAGAGAAAGGTGGCGACGCGGGCAAGAGTCTTTTCCTCTTCGGCGTAGAGCACGTGCAAGATAGCGCCGACCAGGAGTGAATGACTGGTCTTCTCCCAATGATTCCGCCGCTCCAGCGCGCCTTCCGGATCGACTAGAATGTCGGCGATGTTTTGGACATCGCGAATCTCGTCCGAACCTTTGCGTACCTCCAGCAGCGGGTTGTAGCGGGCCGATCGCGGATCAGTCGGATTGAACAAAAGGCAATGCGAGAACCTCGACCGCCAGCCGGAGCTCAGCTGCCAGTTCTCGCCTTTGATGTCGTGAATGACGGCCGAGCCGGACCAGGAGAGAAGGGTTGGGACAACCAGTCCGACGCCCTTGCCGGAACGTGTCGGCGCAAAGGCCATGACGTGCTCAGGCCCGTCATGACGCAGATACCGGTCCTTCAGTTTGCCGAGGAAGACGCCTGCCGGCTGAAACAGCCCTGCTTCCTCGATCTCCCGCGTCGCCGCCCATCGAGAGGAGCCATAGGTGGTGACCAAGCCGCGCTGGCGCGCGCGCCAGAGGGAACCAGCGATCGCAGCGGCACAGCCCATGAATCCACTGGTGCCCGCAAGCATGCCCGCCTTGTCGAATACCTCGGGCGCATAGGCATCGAATTGGAACCACCATTCCAACAGTTTCCACGGCTCGTAGATCGGCCAGCCAGCCGCGACAAACCATGGCGCGCCGAGTTGTTCCTGAAAGGCTAGCATATGAGCGCACCATTGCGTGGCAGCCCACACGCCGAGGAGAACGATGGCGAACACAATGGCGATCTGCCCAATCAGAAGCTTCGTGGGCGTCACTGGCTTGCTCCGCTGTTCTGGAGAGATGGATCGAGCATCACCCGGGACGGCCGGAACAGGAATGCGCCCTATGTACGACTTGGTGCGATGAGAGGCTGTTTGGCGCGCCGTTGCTCTCCTTCGAGGTGTATCAATATTCGCGCATTCCCGAGGACTGCTAAGTCGGAGGGGACTCATATCGGTCGTGCCTATCGTGAGCACGTGGTCGGGGAGCGGCGGTGGCGTGCGGGCAAGCCGCTGAGGAAATTCTGAACATCGAGTCCGGTCTGAGGTACAACAAGCCTATCGAGATCGGATCGCGAGGTAGCCCTGCCCGCCATGGGAATTCCTCAGGCGAGTACCGACATATTGGGCGCTGCCTTATAAGTGGAAGGCGCCTTCCCGTTGCCTCTATCGCAGATAAGTTACCTTCCGGCCTTCGCGCTGGGTTTCCCAGCTGGACTGCGTTTCAGTCTCAATTCGCTGTGCTTCTTGTGAGCAAGACACCATTTCTCGGACGGTGAATTGACGACATTCATTGTCCGACAAGCCCTCGCCGGCGATCTGTTGGGCAGAGGCGGCTATCACCCCGGCCGTGGCACATCCGCGCGCTGCAGAACCTCGATGAGCCGCCGGCTCAAACGCCCAGGCGGATGCAAAGATCCACAGATGCGTTCCGTCAGCGCTAGTTGCCAAGCATATGACCGGCATTTCGCAACGCGCCTAGGAAGAGGCCGGCATAGTGAGTGACATCGATTTTGGCCTGCATTGACACCGGCATGCTGGTCCAATTCTCCAACGGTGCAATGAAGCGGGAGAAGGTACCGTCGACGACGCAGTAGCGGCTAATAAGGCCTTGTCTGTCCAACGCCAGCACACCAATCTGCCCGCCTCGATATCGGATGGCTGCGAGCCGTTGGACCTCGGCGTCATCATCGATCCGCACATCGAAAAGCAGGTTTCCGCGGCTCCTCGCGGCTATCTCCGCCGCTTTGTCATTGAAGCTCAAGCAGAGTGAGCGGACGCTTTCCACTGCCATCTGGAAAACCAACAAATCCAGTTCATTCACGGCCATGTGGGCAGTTGAGCCAATAAATGGATGATTGCAATGTCGCACACGGCTTGTTCACAGGTGTCGGCGACTGATCGTTCGTGGCTTTCTGTCCGCTGCCGGCGATGGAATATTTGAAGGACGGCGGATCCCGTATTTCCTGTCGCGTTGGCAACCGCGGCGGCCACCTGCCGGGCGGCAGCGGCAGAGATAATGTCATAGACAGGTGGAAGCGTGGGCTTTCTGCCCTTCAATAGTTCCCTGACCCTACAGATTTGCACGCGCGGCCGCAGCTTGCCGCCCGCCTCAACGGATTCGGCTTCTCTGGCAGCACGTTCCATTGCTGCGGTCGCCTTGTTGAGCGTCACCAGAACGCCAAGCTTCGTGGCTGGCAAGATCGCCAACTCGCTCAAGCTCACGACCTCTATTCGATGGACGGGCACGGCCGCGCATCGCCGCGGCAGGGGACAACATCGTCGTGACCGACCCTCAAGACCTATATCGTGTCGGCGGGATCGTTCACCAGGAACGGCGAGATCGCCGTGGAGGGCAAGCCCTTCCACATCGTGGCCGTCGGCGGGAGCGGCAAGATCCACGATCAAGCAGCTGAGAAAGACCACGCATATAGCCACGATCCCGTGGTCCAGCCGATCTACATTTGAGGACGACCAGATCAAGCAGCGCGCCCTGTCGAATTTGGGTCCGGGATTGGCAGTTGGTCTATCCCTTCCTGACGATGGAACGCTCGATCCAGTCATGGCTTATAAGGCGGAGAGCGGCGACCAGAGCGCAGATGAGTACGCGCCTACTACGAGATCGGCTATCGCACCAATTCGAGCGGATCACGATCGATGGCGACACCGTGGCTTTCTTCGAGGGCGGGAAGCCGCTTGAGGCCTGCTACGCCGGCGAAGGCTGTGAAATCCTGACCTCGAAGAAAGGAAACCGCATGGGCGTCAAATTTCGCTTCGGCGTCGCCTTGGCCTCCTCACACTTGGTTGGCTGACTCAGCGGGCAACCCGGTCGAGAAAAGCGTCGAATGCGGCAGCGACAACGCGCATCGCAAAGCGATGCTGCCGCCGTACGCGGACAAAACCCTTTTCGATGTCCACAATCCCGTCCTTGGCAAGCATCGCCAAGCGTTCAGCTGAATCGAGAAAATGGATCGGATCAGATCCGTGGGCGGCACAGATTGCCGGCACATCGGCCTCGAGATCGCACATTAGTCGCTCGATGATTGCGGCTCGCGCGCGGTCTTCGTCGGTGAGACGGTAGCCCTTTGACGTCGCCAGACGGCCAGCTGCGATGTGACGGCAGTAGGAATCCCGTGTAACCTCGTTCTGGACGTAGCCCTCGCCGACACGCCCGATAGCCGACGCGCCGAAACCGATCAGGGTTTTGCAGGTGTCGGCCGAGTAGCCCAGCGAGTTGCGCCGCAGGCGACCGGTTTTCTGTGCCAGCGCGAGATCGTCGTCCGGCAAGGCGAAATGGTCGAGCCCGATCTCTCGGTAGCCGGCGGCAATCAGCGTCACGGCAATGGCCGCATCCTGTTCGGCGCGGGCAGCGCTGCCCGGAAGCGATGCCTCCTCGATGAGGCGCTGATTCTTAATAAAGGACGGAATGTGCGAGTAGCCGAACACCGCAAGCCGGTTGGGGCGCATGGCGACCGCCGCCCTCGTGGTCTCGACGCAAGACTGCACCGTTTGATGCGGGAGACCAAAGATGAGGTCGAAGTTGATGCTTGTCACTCCATGCCGACGCAGCATTTCGACGGCAGCCGCCGTCTGCGCCTCACTCTGGACCCGGTTGATCGCTTTTTGAACAATGGGATCGAAGCTCTGCACGCCGAGGCTCGCGCGGTTCACGCCGGCTGCTTGCAAGGCTTCGGCCATATCGGCCGTGAACGTGCGTGGATCGATCTCGACGGCGATCGTAGCTGTTTCCGCAAGCGCAAAGTGGCGGCGCAGGAATTCCGTCAGGGCGAGGAACTCAACTGGCCCCATGAGAGTTGGCGTTCCGCCGCCGAAATGCACATCGCTCACGGGCAGCGCCTGTGGCGCGTGCTCCGAGACCAAACGTATCTCGTCACGCAGCGCCGCCAGATACTTAACGATCGGCGCATCATGGCGGGTGATGGTGGTGGGGAAGCCGCAATACCAGCACTTTGATCGGCAGAACGGAACGTGCAAGTAGAGTGACGCCGGATCGTTAGCCGGTAGGTTCCTGAGCCATTCCTCATAAGCGTCGGCGCCGACCGCCCCAGAGAACTCCGCGACAGTCGGATAGATGGTGTACCAAGGCAGGCGGGCTTCGCGATGTTTTGTGGTCTGCAACAGTTACCGTCCCATGTTGTTGCCTTCCATCCTTACCACTGCGCTCTCCTGTGTCTTTGCGCTATATCAGTCCGGTCCGCTTTGGGCCCGATTATTTCGCAGCGATAGCCCCATTCAGCCTTGGCTGGACAGCGATGGTATGAGCACGCGCTGGTCAGGGACAAGCGCCATGGGTTTCCCGTCGAGACTTTCCCGCACACCGTTTGGTGTTACTATCCTATCCTATCCTATCCCCTCCCTTCAGCGTCCGATGGAACGCAGCATGCCGCATCCGACCAGTCGATTCGGCGTTGGGACCAGACTTTTGCTCGCCGGCTGGTGCGTAAGACGGCGTCACGTAGCGATACCTGGCATCTCGATGAGTTCGTCGTATTAATTGCCGGCACGAGGCTTTGGCCGTGGCGCACCGTCTGTCAGAGCGGGAATTGTGCTCGAGGAGATCGTCCAGGTCCGCCCCTGCCAAGGCTGCAAGCTTGATGAACCAATTTAGAAAGTAGCGCTACGCCAGGCGCATGATCACCGACAAATCGCGCTCCTGTGGCCCGGCAAAGCGCCGGAGTGAAGCGCAACTCAAGCATCGCTCGCAACTGACAATCGAGCGAATTCGCATGTGCTTCCGTAAAAACAAAAATGGCCCGTGCACGGCTTCCGATTCAGAGAGGGGCTTACAACGGCTCGTCTCGACCTTCCCGCCTTTCGGAACCACTTTGTCCGGATTAGCTGGAAAGCTGGTGCACCTCGCCACCGCCGACGTGTGGCCCTTCGCCCTAACGAGGACGCTTACGCCTAGGCATGTCGGCATCAGTGGGGCATCTCGGCTGACGTACCGAGCGGTGCACTCGCATGATGTCAACAATGTCGAGGCTCAAAACAAACAAAAGCTATCGCCATTGAACGATACTGTCGCGAAGCGAACAGACGAACCATGTCCGAAACATTTGCTTTTCGTGCTCAGCTTGACCCTCAGAGCAAAAAAGGAAAACGCAAACCAAGGTCCGACGGCAAACTTGAGTGTCAATCGTAGCTTGGTCGTGAGGTTGGCACGTCATTTGCGGGGTGATTTTCGAAGCCGTTGTGACGGTACGCCCGCAGCTATCGGAGATAATCATGGCGATCGACTCGGAAGTGTTTGATTCCTCCCCGGGCATTTCAAGCAGGTGATATGAGAACAACAACTTATCGTGTTAAAGTATGATTCAGCTTCAGAGCCCCTGTTGTTGAATAATTATTATGATCCGTGTGTCACACTGCGATAGGCGCAGCGATGTGCATCGTTTTCGATTGTGGGGACAGGAAGGGCTGGCTCGTTCGTTGACGTCCCGTTCTTCAATATTTGAACGGAGATCAAGAATGAACATCAGGAGCCTCCTGCTCGGCTCAGCTGCGGCCCTGATCGCCGTTTCCTGTGCCCGAGCCGCCGACGCCATCGTCCTGGCCGAGCCTGAGCCCGTTGAATACGTCAAGATCTGCGACGTTTACGGCGCTGGTTACTACTACATCCCCGGCACCGAGACCTGCCTGCGCATCGGCGGCTATATCCGTTACGACATCGGCCTCGGCGATGTCGTATCGTATGACAAAGCTAGAACCACGGATGTGAAGACTGGCGCGGCCCAGGGCATATGGCAAAACCACACGCGTTTCACATTCAAAACTTGGACCGGGCAAGAGACCGAACTCGGTACATTGCAGACCTACATCGAGACCCGCATGAACTACGGCAAGCACACCGCCTATTCCGGTTCTGACAGTCCTCGATACTATGCCTTCAGCCAAGGCATCACGTTGACTTTCGCCTGGGTTCAGCTTGGTGGCCTCCGAGTTGGCAAGGACTGGTCCGCCTTCGACATGTTTATTGGCTACGCGGGCGACGTGCTCAATCAGATGCTTATCCCGTACGGCGCCTTCGATACTAATGTGGTTCAGTACTACTTTGACGCCGGTAACGGCTTTTCGGCTGTGGTTTCACTCGAAGAAGGCTCGGGCCTGGTCGGCACCATCGACAGCTACGTTCCGCACCTAGTCGGCGGAGTGAAATACACACAACACTGGGGCGCGATCACCGGCGTTGTCGCTTATGATAGCAACTACGAATCGGTCGCCGGCAAGGTCCGCATCGACGTCGATGTTACCGACCAACTCTCGCTATTCGGAATGTTCGGCTACGGCTCCAGCGGCAAGCTCAACGATGACGTCACTAACGCAATCGACGCTCATGGTCGCGGGTTCTACAAAAGTTGGGGCGGTAACTGGGCTTTCTGGGCCGGCGCCACTTACAAGCTCAATGAGACAACTTCGTTGAATCTTCAGCTCTCGGGTGATCAGCTCAGGAACTATGGAGTCGCTGCAAACGTTGCCTATGCGTTTCTTGCAGATTTCACAATTACAGCCGAACTCGACTATGACCGCTACGGCGACTTCGCCGTCGGCAAGGTCGACCCTTCCATTAGCTGGGCTAATGCCAACAAAAAGAGCAGTGTCGGCGGCATCCTCCGTTTCGAACGTTCATTCTAACGGGAGGAAGAGCTTCATCTCGGTGGCCTCAGGCGGCGAATGACGATTATGCGGGGGACCTGCCACGCCTGCGGCAGATAAGCCCTGACACGTTCGCAATCGGATACAGCTGCGATTAGAGCGCGGCCGATGCCCCGCTTGCCGGGATGTGACAGCTGGTAAAGCGTTGCGGCAGGTTTGCTGGCGGGCGCGTGATCGCCGAAGCAATCGCCGAACTCGCCCAGTATCCCAGCTTCGATAACGACTGAATCGGCGGCGACTCAATGCAACCTTGGCTTCCGGAGACCGCGCTGACCGCCGCCGGCCTGACCGCGCTCGCCGCGCAGGATGCTTCGGACAAGCAAATCACCTGCGTCAAGGCGCCCTTCAAGTCGCTGATCGACCATGTCTTTATCTCGCCCAATCTCGTGCCGTGCGACCACGATTTCACGATCCTCGCGCTCGACCGAACCATCGAGCGGTTCCAGGAAGTGTCGATCATCGCCCGGTCCTCTTGCGACTGGCCGGGCCTATCGGTGAGCGTTAGATCCAGAACGAGGTTACACGGGATTCCTACAGCCCGCACATCGCAGCTGGCCGCCTGGCAAAGTCAAAGGGCAACCGTCTCACCGACGAAGACCGCGGCGAGCCGCAATCATCGAGCGAGGACGAAATAGTGGACAGCGAAGGGTTTTATCCGCATGCGGCAGGAGGATCGCTTTGTGGTTAGCGCTATTGCTGCGTATTCGATGCTTTTCTCGACCGGGTTTGCCCGTAGGCACAGCCAAGCAGCGTGAGGGGAGGCCAAAGGGATAACCAATCGTCGCTAAACGGCATGCTCCAGCAAATAACGGCAAGGCGGTAGCGGCGCGCTTGAGCCCCGGTTGAAGTGCTTGGAGTTTTTCCGAATGGGCGAGCGTTGCGACTAATGAAGGCGTCACATCATTCGACGGTGACTGATTTTGCCAGGTTGCGTGGCTGGTCGAGATCTGTGCCCATGAAGAGCGCCGTGTGGTACGCAAGAAGCTGTATCGGCAGCGAGAAGATCATCGGCGCGATAATCTCGTCGGTGGCCGGCAGCACGATCGTGTGCATCGTATCGAGTTTCGATGCGGCTGCCCCTTTTCCATCGGTGATGAGGATAATGCGCCCTCCGCGGGCGGCCACTTCCTGCATGTTGGAGAGGGTCTTGTCGAAAAAGCGATCATGTGGCGCGATGACGATCACTGGCATGTTCTCGTCTATCAATGCGATAGGACCGTGCTTCAATTCACCCGCCGCATAGCCTTCGGCGTGGATGTAGGAAATCTCCTTGAGCTTCAGCGCACCCTCCATCGCCAGTGGGAAATTTGTGCCACGGCCGAGATAAAGGACATGATGACACTTTGACAGTTCGCGCGACAGAAGCTCAATCTCCGGCTGGATGCTGTCCAGTACCTGCCTCATGAGGCCCGGCATTTCGGCGAGGCTCTCGACGAGCGCCTGCACCTCATCTTCGGTCACGGTTCCGCGGGCCTTGGCTGCGTGGATGGCGAGTGCGGCAAGAGCGGCTAGCTGGCAGGTGAAGGCCTTGGTGGAGGCGACGCCGATCTCTGGGCCGGCAAGGATCGGAAAGACCACATCGGCCTCCCGAGCCATGGTCGATTCGCGCGCATTGACGACAGCGCCAATTTTCAGCCCAAGCTGCTTGCAGTACCTCAGCGATGCCAGCGTATCGGCGGTTTCGCCCGACTGTGAAATGAACAGAGCCGCAGACTGCGGCGACAACGGAATCTCGCGATAGCGGAATTCGGATGCAACATCTATTTCGACCGGCAGGCGCGCATAGCGCTCGAACCAGTATTTTCCGATCAGCCCGGCGAGATATGCGGTGCCGCAGGCAGAGATCGCCAAGCTCGGGATCTTGGCGAAGTCGATGCCAAAAACCGCATCGGCACCATTTTCGATGAAATTGATATAATGACCGAGCGCATCGGCGATGACCTCGGGCTGCTCGAGGATTTCCTTCTCCATGAAGTGGCGATGGCTGCCCTTGTTGGCCAGAGTGGCCACGGCCACGGAGGTCTGGCGCGGACGCGCGACGGGGTGGCCGTCGTAATCAAAGATATCAGCGCCCGTCCTGCCGACAACGGCCCAGTCACCGTCAATGAGATAGGTGATTTCATTCGTGAATGGAGCAAGCGCGATCGCGTCGGAGCCCAGGAACATCTCGCCGTCGCCGTGACCGATCGCCAGCGGTGGTCCATTGCGCGCCGCAATGATGGTCGACGGATCATCCTCAAAGAGGATGGCAAGCGCGTAGGCACCCCTGACGCTTTTCAGCATGGCATGCACCGCCTCACCACGCCTCATGCCCTCCCGGCGGTGCCTTGCCAAGAGATGCGCAAGGACCTCAGTGTCGGTGTCGGTCTGGAACTCGGCTCCCGTCGCCGCCAATTCGTCCTTCAGTTCGGCGAAATTCTCGATGATGCCGTTATGGACGACGGCCACACCATCCGTGAAGTGCGGGTGTGCATTGCGTTCCGTCGGTGGCCCATGGGTTGCCCAGCGGGTGTGGGCGATGCCGATGGTACCACCCAGCGGCTCTTCCTTGAGCCTCCTCTCGAGATTGACGAGCTTGCCCTCCGCGCGCCGGCGGTGCAAGGTGCCCTCGGTGATCGTCGCAATGCCGGCCGAGTCATAGCCGCGGTATTCCAGACGCTTCAATGCGTCGACCAGGCGTTCCGACACCGGCTGTTGCCCAACGATGCCAACAATTCCGCACATGTTCTTCTCCGAATTCTTCCCGGCAGCCTTAGCCGACGCAGACGAGGGACGCCGCCCGGCATGCGCTCAGTTAGATTCTTCTAATGGAATCCAGTCAGTTCGGTAAAATTGATTGTTGGGATAGCCATCATCCACGCCATGGATGAACTAAACCTCAGTCCAATGCGGGTGATGTGAACCGGGGCGTACGCTTCCGCCTTCAACGGGCTGCGCATATCATGGCCGGCGCCCTCACCTGCGTTAATAGCATGCAAGCCGGCCGGAGGAGACGGGGAATACTTGGGCCGAGTGCGAATGGGTAGTCCCAGCGCACTCTTTGATCTCGCCGTTCAATTGTGCGGACGCTGCTTCATGCATCATTCCTCGGTTTGCTTCTCCAGGCCGGACGCAATGACTCCTTTCGGCGACGAGAAGCAAACCCTCTTCCGATCCCTGGGGCCACGCACCACGTCTTAGCTATCCGCATGGGCCGTGCGGCAGGCCGAGAATCGGTCGCCACAGTACCGGCCCATTCAGACGTCCCCTCCAGCGGATGCGCAACAGGCTGGCGTGAGAGATCTCGAGAAACCCGGCCACCGCCTCCGTTTTGCCGACGGGCTGCGGCTTTCCGATACGCGACAATGGCCACGTTGCGAGGCGAAGGATCCGTTCCACACGCGTATCGGTCACCGTCACGATCCGGGTGAGATTGTTAGCCAAGCCGAATTCGATCATGCCGGCGAAGAGCTCGTAGGTTGCTTGGGCAAGGCCGCCTGCCGCCTTGGGCGTTGATGGGGGCAAATCGAGCGCGAAACGGCTGCTTTCCCATATGTCGGGACTCGCGGGCGCCACAGCTTCACCCAGCAGCGCCGGGAATGTGTCGCGCAACATGGTCGGCCCAGTGGTTGGCAAGAGGCGCACGCAGCCACGAATTCGCCAATCGGATCCCTTGAGCAGCAGATAGACAGGCTTCAAGTCGTCAAAGGTGTCTGTTTCCATTTCGCCTCCGGTCTGAACTTCCCAATCGAGCCTCTCCTTGAAAACCCGATATCTGAGCCCGTGCATCTCTTTGAGCTCGCCTGCGAATTCGCTGTAGAGGCCAGGTGTGATCAGCTGAATCATTCGTCGCCTCCGTGCGGGTTGTGTTCCCGCCATCGAAGGGCAAAGCGCACAGCGATGCAGCCTGTGGACGTTTACAGCTATCCTCGCGGAAGGATCCGGATCTCGCCTGACCGGAGGCAGCCAGCCTGGCAACCGCATGGATCGTCCGAACGCGAGCTTTGCTTGGCATTTTCCAGATGGAAGGCCCCCTTGCCCTTTGAGACCTGCTTTCCAAGGCGTATTCGCGCGTTTTATCCATGCCTTTATGGTCTTGGAGAGCGTGGCGGGCAGGCTACACAGTGGGTGGCCGAGAGGTCGGGAATCAGTTGGAATGGAGGAATTCGTCTCGCCAAAGAGGGGATCCTTTGCAATGCACTGCCTGCCCGACATTCCCGCTTCAACGTTACGCGCCACATACCGCCGAGTAACAGCCGGACCGGCGACGCCGGCTGTGCTGGTTGTTGGCCTGATCAGCGGCGGCACGGTGAATCTGAGCCACGTCGCCAGCCATTTCCACAGACCGGCGAGCGTAGCCTCCAACGATCGCCGGCGGCGACGCTTCTTCCAGTTTACCAGTTCGACGAGGACTGGCTGGCGTGTACGCTGGTGGCGCGGCTCAACCTACGCCCGCCCTTGCGGCTGTGCCTTGACTGCACCAATTGGAAGCAAGGACATTAGGTTCGCATCAAGGAGCGAGGCAATATGCATCGTCGTAACCTGATTAGAGCATTCATCGCGCTGGGCGTGTGCCCGATCTGCGCCCAGACCGCGCGTGCGGCCAGCGCCCATTGGGGATATGGCGGCTCGGTCGGGCCGGAGCATTGGGCCGATCTGGACACGAGAAATTTCGCCTGTTCGGCGGGCAGGCAGCAGTCACCCATCGACATCGCCGGCACGGTAAAGGCGGATATACCGCGCATCGACATCAGTTGGCTCAAGGGCGGCGGCAGGATGGTGAACAACGGCCACACCATTCAAATCAACATGCCGGAAGGCAGCACCTTGACCCGCGGGGATCGCGTCTACCAACTGGCACAGTTGCATTTCCACGCGCCGAGCGAGCATCACGTGGCGGGCATGAGCTTCCCGATGGAAGCGCATTTTGTCCATAAAGACACAAAGAGCGATACTCTGGGTGTGCTGAGCGCCCTTCTTACGCCTGGCGCGACAAATATCAGCTTTGCCGGTCTCGCCAAGGTCTTTCCGGCCCGGCCCGGCGAGGAGATGGCAGTTGACGAGTTCGATCCCAACGGGCTTTTGCCGGCCTCGCTCGGCTACTGGACCTATGAGGGATCATTAACGACTCCGCCCTGCACCGAAAACGTGGAGTGGATGGTTGCAATGGAACCGGTCGAGGTCGACACCGCAGACATCAAGCGGTTTACGACGCTTTACGCATCTAACGCGCGGTCGATCCGTCCCTCCAATCGGCGCTTCATCCTAGGCCTCAGCTAAGGTCATCGCGCGCGTCAAGCAAAATCGCGTTAACAATCGGGGGGGGTCGAACAGTACGACGCCACCTTGGTGGCGCTGGCATCGACCATAATGCCCTAGGGTTCACAACAGCATGACCGGATCATGGGGAACTTGTGGGCCGCTTGCTTGCGGAGAACTGGGTGGCGTCACCGACACCCGTACACTCCGGCCTGGATCTGCTTGATCAGGGATTGATAAATTCGACGCGTCGCTCCCGCGCTGCGAGAACCCTCCTCATACTGGACCAATTAAAATCTCCAAAAGTGGCAGTTTAGTTTGGACCAGTGAACTGCAATATTGGCTTGCAGTCAGGGAAGCGATCGTGACTGGGTCGCGCCGGTCATGGATTGCTTGCGCTCGAACTGATGGAGTTGCCTGGATGTTTGAGGGTCCCATCATCGACGGTCGAATTAAGAATATTGCATCGGGGTTTAGAGCCGTGAGCGTCTACGTCGATGCCACTTCAGCTGGAGAAGGACGTTTCGATCCCCGATTGCTTGGTGATGCCTGCGATTGCGCGTTGGCGGATGGCCCGGCTTGGGCAGAAGCTCATCTGGCGAGTTGGTCCGACGCCTACGTCGTCTTTGGCGCGAAGCCTAACCGTACGCCGTGCTCAGCCCAGGGCCCTCAGAAAGCGGGTTCTGAAAGACGGCACTCTTTCGACGATCAACCCGATCGTCGATCTCTACAACGCCATCAGCCTGAAATACGCAGTCCCGGTGGGTGGAGAGAATTTTGACGCCTATGTCGGAAGACCCCACCTGACGATCGCTGACGGGAGTGAGACGTTCGACACCATGATGAATGGAGAGGCGGTCAACGATCCTCCCTTGCCCGGTGAGGTCATCTGGCGCGACGACATTGGCGTCACCTGCCGACGCTGGAACTGGCGACAGGGCACTCGAACCCGCCTGAAGACCCTAACAGGCCGGATGTGGTTCGTACTGGAGGCGTTGGAGACCATGCCGGACGATGCATTGGCAGAGGCGACGGATGCCATGGTCGGAGGGCTGAATGCCTTGATGCCTGGCTGCAAAATCGCGAGCCAAGAAATTGCCATCGCCGGATGAGGTTTCCGGTCGAGCGAGTGGATCCATGGCCGCCCGGGGCATCCGGCGCGATCGATCCGATCGAGATTATCAAGGGCTGAGAGAATGAATGTCGATCTCCATCAGTTGCTCATCGTCTTTGCTGCATATGTCATTGCCGCGGGGAGCCCCGGCCCGAGCAACATGCGCATTATGGGGGTTGCGATGGCGCGCGGCAGAGGTGCAGCGCTCATGCTCGCCTCCGGCGTCGTCAGCGGCTCGATCTTTTGGGGTTTTATGGCCTCCACCGGCATCTCCGCCCTGTTGGCCAGGTACGCCCAGGCACTTCTCGTTCTGCAGGTTTTCGGGGGGCTTTACCTGCTGTTCCTCGCCTTCAGAGCGGGACGGTCGGCGCTTACGTCGAACGAGAAGCTGGCGGTGCGCGCATCGACCGACCAAGTCGCTCTTTCGCGGGGTGAGCTCTATAGGAAGGGCCTCTTGATGCATTTGGCGAACCCAAAATCCGTGCTGGCATGGATCGCGCTCGTCACGCTGGGGATCGGCCCGAATTCATCGTGGCAGCGCATCGCGGCGATATTGGGTGGCTGCGCCATCCTAAGTGTCACGATATTCTGCGGCTACGCCATTGTCTTCTCCACACCGCCTATGGTGGCTCTGTATCGCCGCTGCCGCCGCTGGATCGAAAGTCTGTTGGCGATGTTCTTCGCGTTCGCCGGGCTGCGTATGCTGCTTTCCCGTATGTAGTTTCGAAAGGAATGGATGATGACTTTGTTTCGCGGCCTGTCGGCGTTCCCCCTTACGCCAACCGATGCGGAAGGGCATGTCGACACCGAGGGTCTGGCTCGTTTTCTCGAGCGTATTCAACACGCGGGAGCGGACTCCATCGGCCTTCTGGGGAGCACGGGCGGTTATGCTTACCTCACCAGGGAAGAACGCAAGCGTGCCGTTCAGGCTGCCGTGGAATGCATCGGCGGCAAAACGCCTCTTGTCGTGGGTGTGGGTGCATTGCGTACCGATGAAGCTCAGGCTCTGGCGCGCGATGCCAAATCCGCTGGCGCTGACGGCCTGCTCCTGGCACCGATGTCCTACGTTCCCCTGAACGAGGACGAAGTCTTCCAGCACTTCGTCGCCGTGGCCGAGGCGGGGGAATTGCCTTTGTGCATATATAACAATCCAAGCACCACGCGCTTCACATTCAGCGACGCATTGATCGCCCGGCTGTCAGAGGTGTCCAACATCGTCGCGGTGAAAATGCCTCTGGCGGCGAATGACGATTACGCGGGGGAACTGGCACGTTTGCGGTCGATGACGCCTGACACGTTCACAATCGGATACAGCGGCGATTGGGGCGCGGCGGATGCCCTGCTTGCCGGATGTGACACCTGGTACAGCGTTGCGGCAGGTCTGCTGCCGGTCCCGGCGCTTGCGCTGACGCGTGCAGCGCAGTCCGGCGACGCGGTGGAGTCCACTCGGTTGAACCGCGCTTTCGGGCCGCTCTGGACCTTGTTCAAACACTACGGCAGCTTCCGCGTTATGTTCGTCATCGCCGACTACCTCGGTCTGGCGCACGTCCAGCCACCGCGCCCTATTTTGCCGTTGCCGGAGGACGCCGGAGATGACATTAGGCAGGCATTGGAGAAGCTCGAATAGCCGAGCACAGGGCATGCCCAGTGCCACTGCTAGTTAGGCACCCGGCGCGCGGGCGTTCCGCGCACCGTTCGAGATGGAAGTTGGGCGGCGCAGAATTGGATCGGGTTGGTCGCGCGTTGGCTTTGCGGTCTCTTCGGTGGTGAAATGGTCGCAACGTTATCGTGCTCCGGTAGCGCCGGGAAGATGGGCGGCCATCGCAAACGCGTTCTGCAGCCGCATCGAACTTTCATCCGCGACCAAAGGACCGGAAGTAGAATTTCGAGCTGATCGTAGGCCGCTCGCTGCCTGAAGAGGGTGCTCCGCGCTACATCGGTTTCGTCTATGGCTATGATCGCGAGCCGCAACGGCGCATTCTCGACCATCTCAAGAAGCAGCCCGTCCAAGCCAATCAGGATATCACCTTCGTTACCGACGGTGGGGAAGAATCGCCGACTGGTTCCATATCACCGTGCGCATCAGGGTCCTTCGGCAGTTCGTGCAAGGGCTCGAAAACCAGGACGAGCAGACCGGACAGGACCTGCTCGAAACTCTGCGCAGGATCAAATGGCATCTCTGGCATGTTGACGTCTATCGGGCCCGTCACGAAATCGCCGACCTGCAATTCGACGCGGAAGGTCTCGAAACAGGCTAGCCGAACATGCGCAAGTTCCTGACCGCCATCGGCGAGCTCACCAGGCCTACATCGCCTCCAACAGTGCCAGCCTGATTAATTACGGCGAGCGTTAGCGGTCCGGAGATCGCATCTCTTCGGCCCTCGTCAAGGCCACCGTCAACGCCGTTCCAAGCGGGTCGCCAACAAATGGCAGATGCAGTGGAGCAGGATCGGCGCACATCTTCTGCTGCAAACCCGCACGCAGATCCTCGATGACCGTCCCGACGCGCTTGGCGTGCAGCCGCTCACCTCGCCCGCGCCCCGCGGTGGTTCTTGCCAAGAGACGCTCGCTCGCATCTAACGAAAACCGCCGCTGCATTTAGCTGCATCCATTGTTCGGATGCGTGCGATCCAAACAATCAATTTGTTCAATCAGCTTCTTGAAAGCTAACCCTTGTTTGGTGGAACATGGGCTCTGGTCGTCGACGCTGGCTTAATGCAGGGGCTGCACGCAGGAGATACAATGCACAGAGATCGCAACCGGGTAGCGGCATAATGGCTGGCCGACCGGTGTCATCCCCAGGCTGCCGCAGCGTGCGGCTTGTCTGTCCCTCCATGATCTCTCGGAAGACAGTTCCGAATACTGCGACCGGTTGCCCGCCTTGTGTGTCGCCTCGATCTCATAACCGATGGTGAGCTGCTCAATGGGCTATCCTTCGCCGGATAAGAGATGAAGTGCGAACGCTCTCGGGGATCATGCCGATCGTACGTACGTCCTGCTTACTCTGGTCAGGCATAGGGCGCAATTTGTTGGCCCAGCTATGAAACTCTTGCCGGAAGTTAGCTCTGCCGCGTGCGTGATGGCTTGAGCGGACTGACGCAACGAAGGCTCACGAGTATTCGGTTCCTGCCGTCATTATGACGAGACTCAACGGTACCTTCAACATCGGCGTGGTTCGACTCGCCGCGCGAAAACAGGCAAATCTCGATTGAATCCGTCACGCGGTGTCAGCCTGGCATTGGTGCCTTCCCTTCTCAACAACTATCAAATCAGCATTCACGATAGCCCAGTTATCGTTCTCACGTGCCGTAACGCCGTGCCTTCAGTTTCCACGTTCGCGTCGAGCTCGCGAGTGGCCAGAGTTCGGAACAGAACGGTCGAAGTCTAATCGCCGCGAAATTCAACGGAGGGTCAGCGGGGCCAAGGGGGCAAAGTGCGACGGTGTCTAAGCCGTCTTTATGAGGGGAGAGGTACACATGGCTTTCCTGTTCCAGCAGCATCCGGCCGCATACCGAACCGATGCGGAGCTAGAATTCAGGTCAGACTTTCGCAACCCATGCGCTGCGGGTCGAACGCCGTTCCCTTGGGAAACATGGCTCAGTGGCGACAAAGCATTTGTCCTCGCCTTAGCCGCCTCGATTGCGCTCTTGGTCGGGACGCAGAGGCAGGCCCCCAAGATCAACGACGCGGTCATAAGCGAGCTGCGAACGATTCAGATCAACGATGCATTGCTCCAACGCGACGTCGCCCGTGCTCGGACCGACATGGAAGTGGACCACTCGGTTGCTTCTACCGGACAGGCATTGCAAAGGAATCTTGAAGACTTGCAGCGCGATTTCGAGATTTCGCCCGATGAGGCCTCCGGGCAATCCAGATTGCTCGCGCAGCTCGTAAACTCGATCGAAAACACGCAGGCTGCCATCTCAGCCTTGGTCAAGCATAATCAGCGTATGCATAGCTCTCTCGCAGATCTTGCTCGTTCAATTGACCGCCTTGAGGGCGGCAAGCTTGAACTCTCCGAACTGATCGTGTTTTCAGTCGAACCGGGGCTTACCCTCGCCTCACAGATGGAGCTTCTCGAAAGATTTACTCCGGGCCAGGCCCGAGCTGTCGCGGATGTCGTGGCCAGGTTCCGCCCTGTCCTGTCTTCTTTATGGAGGTTGGAGCAAGCTGCCGATCAGATCGCATCCCTCGACACGTTCTCCAAGGCTGCCGAACTGGAGCGAGAGCATCTGAAAGGCTACAGTTTGGCCGGCGCGCAGGCGCAGCGTACGTGGCTTTTCTTTGGCTCTGTGTCCATATGCCTTTGCTTGGCAGCGATCATTAGGGCGTTCAGGCAGCATCTGCGGACCAACCGGTTAGAAAAAAGGTTGGAGCTTGAAGAGGAATTGAGCGCGATCGAAGCTCGCTTCAACGATAGTATAGCAAAGAATGCCTCGGCGCGCTGTTCCACCGAAGCAGCCCTTAGACTCATTCAACGCGTTTTCGATGCGGACCAATGCGCGCTTACTCTGGTGGATCCGAGTCTCATCAGGCATACCGAGTACTTTGTGGTGAACACGTGCATGCGCGTCTGGAACGTCGCGCTTATTGATGAAGTCGTTTCACTTGTCCGCGCCGGACGGCCATTGTTTCGCGTCATCCCGGCGGCGGAAATGGTTCGGACCGCCAGAGGCTCTTCCGGTGTTTGTCAAATTGTTGGTTGCAGCGCCTCCGGTCAGCAGGTTGCCGTTTGCATCCTCGTCTTTGAAGGAGATCGCTCACTCCCTTCAGCCGACGACCTCCGGGTTCTTGCCAGTGCTATTGCGCGTCTAAGCAACCATCTTGAAATGCAGCGTATAAATGCGGAACGCGACCTTCTGGTGAATCGATGGGAGCATGTGGAAAGGCTGAGGACTGTCGGCACAATCGCAAGCGGCGCTACACATGAATTCAATAATATTTTAGGATCAATAATTGGATTTTCAGAGATCGCACTAGGTCTTGTGCGTCGGCCCTCGAGAATTCAAAACTCCATCAACCAAATCCTCTTAGCTGGACACCGAGCCAAGCTGATCGTTGACCAGATTTTGGCACTCAGCCAAAAACGCAAGCGCGTGGCAGTGCCTTTCAATATCTCCGAAATTGTAATGGACCTTGCGCCACTGCTGCGCATTACAGTTCGTGCAGATGTTCAGTTGCATTTCAAGATCAACGAGTGGCAAACGGTTGTCGAGGGCAGCCCAACCGAGATACAGCAGATCCTTATGAATCTGTGCAAGAACGCATCGGAGGCTGTCTTGAACGACGGCCGTGTCGAGGTTGGCGTTTCACGGACCCGCATCTGCGAAACAAAGCGGTTGGCTCAGGGCACCTTGAGACCTGGAGATTACGTTCTGCTCTCCATCAGCGACGATGGCCCAGGAATCGCAGGTTCGGTACTTCCGCATGTCTTTGAGCCTTTTTTTACCACACGCTCTCGCGTCGGCGGGACCGGGCTGGGTCTTGCTGCAGTGGACAGGCAGGTGTGCGTGCTCGCAGGATGCCTAGACGTCAGCTCGGTTGTTGGCCGAGGTACGCGCTTTGATATTTACTTGCCAGCCTCCGAGGAGGAGCCAGTCAGCGCTGACGTCACTTTCGGCCCATACAACGGATCACCGGCCAACGGCGGAATCATTGCAGTCGTGGAGCCCGATCCAGCAGAGTTGGAGATTCACAAGGACAATATCGCCGCGCTGGGTTATGAGCCGATCGGCTTCGCGACCTTCGAAAGTCTTTGCGGCTGGATCGAGAGCGGGAAGGCAGCTGACCTGCTGATTTTGGCGAAGACGCCTTTCCTCGAGCGAGGACGGGCCGAGTCCGTATGCCCCACCATCATGGCGGTGCCTTTCATAGTCATCGGTGACATCGACCCCATGCCGGTCACATCTGACAATCAGGCCTTCGTCCTTCGGCTAGCGAGACCGGTCTCGTCCAGGACAATAGAGCATGCGATTCGTATAATGATGATGGCGTGATGCCGCCGACTCGCTCATTCTATGCAAGTGTGAGAAGGCCTGGCAAAAGACATCGAAGCAGAACAAAACGACGCGTCGCATCACAATGGACTTCGATCCCGAGACGTTGTTCTAGCCTTAGTGCTTGTTAAGGAGGTCGGCTACTGTCTCTCCCCGTCGCCGGGCATCGGCGGCGAGCCATACCTCTCCCACCTCGTACAGGTCACCTTGGGTGTGGAACGGCACAATGACGTCAACGGCAGCCGACAGCATGTCAAGAAGCGTTCGATCTTCCACAGCGGCTCCTTGCGGGCTGCTCTTGACGAGGGAAAAGAGCTTTTTGAAGCCCTGGACCGGATCAGCCCCATGGATCGTTGATATTGATCCCGCGTGGCCGGAGACGACTTCGCTAAGGTAGGCCCATGCAGCATCATCGCGCATCTCGCCGAGCAATATTCGGTCAGGGCGCATGCGCAAGCTCGCTTGCAGCAGTTGCTCGGCTGTCACCGCACCTACGCCGGCTCGGTCCTTCGGATAGAGTAACCGGACATGGTTCTCGTGCGGGATTACAAGCTCCAGCGTGTCCTCGATACTTATCAGTCTCTCTTGCGGGGGTATAGCGTTGATCAAAGTCTTGCTCATTGTCGTTTTGCCGCTTCCAGTAGGTCCGCAAAGCAGCATCGTGAGCCGTCCCGAAACACACGCTTGCAAAAACTTCTCCAAGTCACCATCGTCGTATTGCTGAAGAATAGTTTGGTCCTGCCGCTCTTGGCGCTGTTTTCGTGACCGCCATTGATTCCAACGTGAGTATTCGTAGCGAGAAGAAACTTCCTTCAGTTCGGTCACACGACTTGAAGGACGCCGTATCGTCAGGCTTACTGTTCCTGAGGGAACAGCGGGCGGCAAACAGATCTGCAGCCGCTCTCCGTTCGGCAGCTCAGTCGCACAGAGGGGGCTTTGCGGTCCGACATCTTGCTTGCGCAGCGCTCCAGCGAGAATCGCGATGTCCTCCAGATCGTTATAACCTAGTGGTAGCGGATGTTTCGTGAAGACGCCGGCTTGTCGCACAAACGCTTCCCCAGGCCGGTTGATAGCGACCTCTTCGGTCCTCGGCTCCTCAAGCCATTTCAGAACGGGGTCGAGAAGCAAACGCAATTGAGGGTCAGCCTCCGATCGCATTGTTGTCTCTCCGGCGTTGGCGATGTTGGGGGGCTGGCGCCACGACGGTTGCCGTGAGACCGTATACATCCGAGAAATCGAGGTCGCGCGCCACAAAGATGGATACAGCATCTCCCTGGTTTTTCTTCAGGGTTGGCGGGATGTTGACCGTCGCTCTCAGTGTCGTCTCGACGGCTTGTCCGCCATTGCTCTGGAAGCTGTTGATGCCGCTTCCTCCGCCAGAGCTCGCCGCGTATTGACCGGCCGCCTGGAACGCGCCTTGAAGGACGCTCATCAGCATTGCTCCGCCAAAGCGTTCCCGGAAGTGATTATCCACCGTGCCAGGCACTCCGGAGCGGCCGAGCTCGTCAGCGCCCGGCGATGCTATCGAAACGAGGGCATGGTCAGGTGTTTCGATGCGCGTCCACAGCACGAAGACACGCGCATCCCCCTGTTCGAGACCATGCTGGATCTCGCCAATCACGGTCGTCCCACGATCCAAGAGCACGACATTGTTGGTGGCGCCGCGGACGTCTTTAGGTAAGACGCACTTCACATAACCGGGTAAATTTGTGTCGACTGCCGTTTGCAAAAGGCAAGGAATGATCGTTCCCTGAGTAATCACGAGATCAGGGTGCGGCAAAAGCGTGGCCCGGCTCGGCTCCTGTATGTCTGGCTTCAATCGGCCCGACAGGTCGCCACCGATCGAAATCTCATCCGCGGTCGCGGGAGCATCCTTGTGGTCGTCTTCGCTCCGCTGAGCCACGTCGGGCTTTTGACTGCTGCTGCTGTAGGCGAAAATTGGTGACTCCTCGGGCGGCGGTTCAGCTGCCGCGGGTTGCGGCGTGGATGGCGCAGGATCTGCCGCCTGCGCCGCCTTTGCAGGTGCTGGAGGTTCGGGAGCAAGCTCAATAGGCACGGGGCGGAACGGCTCGGCGTTCGGGGAAATTGGCGGGTTTGGCTGAGATGGTTCGTCTTGTGTGCTGGGACGACTTCCGAGCCAGATGAGCGACAGAGATGAGATGAGAACAAGACCGGCGACGGCCAATTTCTGTGATCCCGAAACATGCCGGCGGGCCGGCTCCGAGACCAACGATCCGGATGCATTTACATCGTGTCCCGACTGTGGGCCGGTTTCATTCATCGGCCCGAGCCTTTCAAAACGCGCCACACGTCGGGTCTCACTGTACCGGTCCCCGGCGCTTGTCCAACAGGATCATATGCCCTGTTGAAAATCGACAATACCGTATTGCCATCTCTCAGACGCCATTCCCGGGCGACTGCGGATACTTCAACATAGTCGCCTTTGACTGTGAAGTTGGCAGCGGCTTCCTTGCCGTCGGGATTGATAATGTAGAGGGAGGGTATACGGGAATTGCTTGCGAAGCCAAATACGGTGGTAAAGCCATTGTCGAAAACCTGCAGCGGCGCCAGCGATCGATCGCCCTTTGCGACGTAGTGAAAATTGCTTTCGTCGGAACTGGCAGTTGTACCGGGCCGATTCAACAAATCCTGAACCCTCTGTTCCTGCAGCACCTTTGCCCGGGCCTGACCAAGAATCGAGCGCTTTTCTGCTGCCTGTCTCAAAGCAGCGGCCTCATCACCGGGATAGGTGAACTGCACACTGTAGTATAAGTCAGGTTGCTGCTCATCTAATTTTGGCATCGCTCTCGTTGAAATGCTGAAGACATATCTGCGGGTACCGGACTCACTGTCGGCCAGAACGACGACCGGCTGCGGCGGCAGGATCCGGCTGGCCTTAAAGAACAGGTAGTTGGCGCGTGGGAGCGCAGCCAGGTCTTTGCTATTGGAAACGGCCACGGCTGCGACGGTCTCGTTGGCCGCGAATGTGACGACCAGCGTTGCCCCCACCGCGGTCGACAGGCGCACCACTTCGTCGGGACGGTAAGCCAAGTAGCGCATCCGCGCATCATGCTTGCCGGCAAGCGGGGTGTCTTCCGCGGAAGCCTCCAGCGTTAAGAGTAGTGAACAGGCCAGTGCGAGAAACGCTCTTTTTGTCATGGCTGCACGTCACCCAGGTTCGACACGCTATCTTCCGAGGTTTGATAGGAAGTGACGAGTAGACCTCCCGGATTGGTGAGCCTTGATTGGGCAGGCAGATCTGTCAGGCGCTCGTAGCGGATGGTTGCTGTCCAGGTGGTCACCAACGGCATCTGCCCATCGATGGAAAGGGTGCGTTTGTATCGGATCTGTTGAACGTCCGGACTGATGTCGTTTGAGGAAATATGCCCGACTTCGAGCTTGCCGAGCTTGCCGACTGTGACTTGCGGCGAGGTGGGATTCGGATAATTGAAGAAATCTTGATATTGCTGCCGCACAGCCGGTGCGCTGAAACTGGATACGAGGTCATAGCCGTATTGGGCGGAATCGGCTGTGTAGCTCTCGCGCAGGCGTACATATTCCCACAGCGAAGCATTTATGACGGCTCGCTCTTGGGTTGCCGGCAGTCGAGAGACTGACACTTCGCTGTCAACTGTTCCATCCGGGCGTACCCAGAGGAACACAGGTACGAGCTTGGCCAACGGGACCATGGCAGCGATGGTAAATGCCTGCGCAACATTTCCTAGGACCGCCGCTGCCGCAAAGGCTATGAGGGCCTTTGACAGGCGCCGCGCAGACTTCGCTCGTGAAGTTTGAAACGCTTCCACCTTCTTATAGTGGGCGGCTAGCGTTTCTCTCTCCACCAGAAGGGCATGTTCAGGAAATTTCACTTGGGCTCTTTCGCACATTCGACTTGAAGATCTTCAGGGGAGGTTTCCCATTGTCCCACGTTCAGTTGGAATGGCGAACCCGTGCAGGTCGCAAGCTTATCGGTTGTCTTGCAGGCCGCCAAAGCCAGTATTGACAAAAGTAGATAGTATTTCATGTTGAGGTACCGCGCTTGTCGATTGATTAACCACCTGCCGTTTTGGCAATGCGGCGATTGAGGCTGCTAAGAGATTGGTTCGCACCTGCCCAAGAACCGCCGGCTATGCTGCTGGCGATCGTCGGAAGCGCGACGATCAAAGCGTCACCAGCTAGGAAAAGCATATCGAGCTCGTAAAGCCCGATGATCTTGGCTGCTGTCGTACCCTTGTATTTGATCACCGCAAGCATGACTCCCAGCGCGACTGATTCGGCCGCGATAACTATCGTTGCAACGATGTTGAGGAGGACAAGCAGCAGCCCGTATGAGAGCAGTTGGCCGATCCATCTGGTAGCCATGTCTCGAGTGTGATCAAAAAGATAGCCTACAAGAACGAGGGGGCCGATCGCCAGGAGCACCTTCGTCAGAATTCCAACGGCATCATAGATCTCGAACGCTGTCCAGAGCGAGCCGTACAAAATCCATTGCGCTCCCTGGAAGGCAAGTATGTCCTGCTGATTCATTGGCCCAATTTCGGAAGCAATCCGCTGAAAGGCACTCTGACTTGCAGCGAACATTACGTCGAGCTTCTGGGGGATACCGATGAAGGGCAAGGTGCTTCCGCTGATCTGGTGGGCAAGCTTTGGAATCGTGTCGTCGAAGACCGATTCAATGTACAGCTGATAGTTGGCCTGCCCTAAGATGAGGGCGACGACAATCGATACCGTGACTACGCGCGAGATACCTCCGCGCGCGTCGACTTGACCGCGCATGACCAGAAAGCCTTGGATTATGATCCAGAGCGTGACGCACGCAACCAGAGGCGCACTGACCGCCTCTTGGACGTTTCCAATCACTTTGTGCAGCCCCACCGTAAAGGCCCCATGAAAGATCGCGTGTATGGCCGTGAATGGCGCAGGAATTCTGAAAACCATTGCGTGAACCTTATTTGCCCCTGATCAGCGCAGATGAGCCGGATGAACTAAGCGTCGCTACTCAAACATTCTGGCGGTGTCCTGGCGTTCGCGACGCTGCATCGCGGCCTCCTCTGCGGCGTGAAGGCTCGCTTGTGCAGTGGCCATCGTCAGCAGACTCGTGGCCTGGACATTTTGGATAATCGCATCATGAATCTGCTTGAGGACCAGACCGTTGGTGACGGTGGCCTGCACAATATTTCCCGAGCGGGAAAGCTGACCAAGCGTGTTGTCATTGGCCTTAAGGCGCTTGTCCATTACGCCCAGAGTGTCGGCTGCAAGAGCTGCGGCATTGATGGCACCAGCGATTTGTCCCTGTAACAGTTTCGCTTCCGAATCCGTGCCGTCGACTTTCCGGTTTGGGTTGTCCGCAATTGCACGCGCTTTAATCGAAGTTGGCGCCTGACCCTCAAACATCTGCCTCTCAAGCTGATTGCCCGACGGGTAGTGATTTCCTTGGTTCAGTGAACTTAGCAGCCCCGTGACACCGAATGACGAACTTAGTATCTCCACCATTTCCATCGTGGAAGCGAGCGTCTGGGCTGACTTTATCAGGATCTGCGCGGTGGAAACCGCTGTTAAGCCCGCTTGTGTTACTACCGCCGGGTCGATGACGACAAATTGCGACCGGGCCTGTCCGCTAAGTAGAAAGGAAGCGGCAAGCGTCGTTGCTGCAAGCGTGGGAAATCTCATGAATATTCCTCCGTCAGTCTTGAATTTCGTGGTAACGAGTCATGAACTTGTTGAGCCACGCACTTGGGGCATCTCCGTGCTGGTCACGAAGCTGGTCGACAAAGCGCACGGTGTTGGCCCGCCCCGAGAGTACGGCTACATACTCGCGCATCTGGCCAAGATCGAATTCGCAAACAACACTCCCGCTCTCGCGCTTGAGCAAAAACTTGCGGCTGCCAATTGCCATTCCCTGGCGGATTGCCTCGAACTCCTGCGTGGTGCACTTCAAGCCATCGACATACGCGGCCCGGTCGGCCGTCGGTGATGGGTAGAAGATCTTGGTCATGCATTGTGCAACGAGACTGGCTCCGAGGGGCGATTCAAGCACGTGTTCAGGCTGCTGCGTTGCGAGTATCAACATGCCGTTGTTCTTGCGGACGGTGAGCAGGAACTTGTCGATAACAGCCGAGAACTGCGGGTTGAGCAGATAGAAGCGAAATTCGTCGCAGCTCATGACGAACCGACGGCCATCGACAACAGCGCCCACGCGGTGAAGAAGATATGCGGCGGCCGGCGCACAAACCTCCTCAAATTCCAGGAGCTGCGTCATGTCGAAGCCGGTAATGGAGGCATCCAGCCTGACTTCGTCCTCATCGCCGTCAAAGGCCCATCCAAGCGCATTCCCTCTACACCACCGCTGCAGCCGTGCTCCCGCGCCCTCCGAGGGGCTGTGCAGCAGGAATTCGCGCAGGCCCGCAAGTGAGCGCATGGCGGGTTCGAACGAAAGTTGACGAAGAATGCCACGTTCCAGTCGACGGCTTTCCTCCGGCGAGATCGGACCACGGCCGTCACTCTCGATGAGGGCCATCAGCCATTCGCGCAGAAAGTCCAACGAGGCGGAGGTGTTGTCCAGTCCGCGCAGAGGGGCCAAGCCGCTCGGAGCGCCTCTGCGCAACGCAAGGTATGTCCCTCCCGTGGCTCGCACCAGCAGTTCACCACCCCGGTCTTTATCGAAAAAGACGATGGCACCATTGCGATCGACCACGCTTTGCTCAAGCATCGCGAGGATAAAGGTCATCAGCGTCGTCTTGCCTTTGCCGACGGGTCCGAATATCGCCGTCATGCCGACGTCATTCTCATGGGGGATGTAGTCGAAAGACGTTCCACCGTTTGTGCGAAAGCGCGCAACAGCTTTGCCCCAGTGGCCGGAGCTGGAACCGCTGGGGAAGTTCTCAAATGAGACAAGCCCGGCAAAATTGTACGAGGTGATCGCCCCGGGGCGCGTGCGCCACCTGTTGTTCCCCGGGAGTTGGGACCAGTACGCGGCCTCCATGCCGATACCCTCTTGGACGATAACGGCGCCTGTGTCGGCCAGCCTTGCGCGCGCATTTGCTGCGCGATCTGCAAGGCTATTGAGGCTGTCGCCATAGACGCACAGGCTCAGATGATGCGAACCCATGACGAACTCGTTGCTTGCCAGTGCGTCCTCTGCCTCGGCAAGTTCATTGATCTGGGTGAGAGCCTTGTCGCCGGCGCTCGTCATCTGGCTGGATTTAAGGCTAAGCTTCGCATGAGCTTGTGGCCGAGTGAGGAAGGAAAAGCTCTGGCTCAGGACAAGCGGGAAGTTGGCGGACAGTAAGGGATTTAGCATGCCTGGCCGCGTCGTCGCCGGATATTCACGGAACGAAAACAATGATCCCACGGAGCTATCCCCGGGTCTTCGAATCTCAAGCGCCCGCTTCCCGCAGATGACCCGATCAGTGTAGATCGAGGCGCCAAGCGAGCCGGTAACCATCGGAACCGGAAGAAACCGGCAAGTCATTATCAACCGAAGCGCCTCACCAATTTCCGTGAAGAGCACGTTGCCTTTCTCGCGAATACCCAACCGGCGCAGACCGTAACCGCCGAGTGAGCCAGCAATGATCTGCCAGAGGTCCTCCAGGCTTCGCATTTGTGTGGCCAGATCGTTGTCATTCCGTCTGGGGGATTTGGCAATGCGCCAGCCTATCTTGCCGATTGCGGTGCGGGGGGACACGACGATAGTGAGGAAGTGATCGTTGCGAAAGAGCTTGCCCGACAGCACATGGCGCTCATAGGCCTCGCTCAGACTGCCAGCAAATGCACTTTGAAACTGGCGCGATGCCGGCTCCGGCACATCGTTATTGCGCACAAGATGAGCGTATAGCGTGACATTGTCATCCGCGATGTTGCGCAAGAGAGTGTTGAACGCGCGGCAGCGCGAATTGCGCATCTCTGCGTCTTCCAAATCAAAGGGCAGGCCGTTCACGTGTGCCATGGCCATGATCGATCCGTCTTCCAGCAGGACAACCTGATCGCTGAGATGACCGACATACGGAAGATAGATCTCGCCAGATCTCTCGGTCCGGCCACTGGCGCCAAACATTACACCATTCCTCTTCCGCGTTTCGGCACTCTGATCGGATTGGCGCTGACGCTCGCGCCACCCCAGACCGGCCCGTCCACGCTTCTGCCGGCAGTCTGCAAATAGAGGAGCGCGACGCTTGCGGCGTTATAGTCACGCTCAACCACCAGCCGTGCCCCGAACCAGAGTGGCACGAGCACGATTTCATAAAGTGGGTTTTGAAGGACAATGATGACGAGACCAGCCAACATCATCAGCAATCCGGCCAGCGTCAGCGGCACCCCCAGAAACAGTGCGGGGCGTGTCGCCGCCACATAGAGGGTGCTCACTTCCAACCGGTCGCTCATCAGCCACCGCCTATGAGCGCCTTGCCCAGGAAGCTGGCGCCGAACATGATGACGATCCCTCCAACGACACCCGCAACCAAGCCAAGTGAAGCACGACCGAACATCCAAGAGATGCCGATGGCCACGAGTCCGAGCACGGCCAGTGATTGTCCGAAGGGGCCAAGTATGAAGGTGCAGATATTCTGGACCATCTTGGCGGGATCCGTCCCTCCGGTCACCTGAGCCGAGGCTGGCCCGATGGAGAAGACCGTCCACGCGGCGCCTGCAGCAGCGGCCGGTACATATTCAGCCGCCGTGCGCAGCATGGAAAAAGGCGAAGGAACACGCGTTTTAAGCGCACGAAGTATTTTGAGTGGCGTCATCATTGTATCTCCATGGTTCAATCGAATACGAGTTTGTTCGGGTTCGAGGATTCCCGCTCTTCCGCAGCCTGGCTGCCTGTCGGACCGGAGGGATCGGCCCCGGAGCGGTTTGACTCATACGAGCCCCAGATGTCCCAAGAATTTCGTTTGGGCTGCTTTCCATTGGCCTGTTGGCTCTGTTGGAGCAGAGGCGGCACGGCTTTCCGACCGGGTGCCTCAAGGTGTGGCGCATCTTGAGCGGTCGGCTCCAGGGTTGGCTCGGGGTGACTCGAGATGTCCTTTGCGGCTGACTCGACCTTGCGTACATAACCGTTGGTGAAGCCACGCGTGACGTCGCCCGTGTTGTAGGCCGAGATGGCACGGCGAAGCGCCAGTTGCTGCGCCGGAGCAGTCGTGCCGCCGGCATACCGGCTTTCAAGCAAGTGGGCGGCGGCCGATAGCGAGGCGCAGGGCTCGAAAGCCTTTTCCGGCGTGAGATTGAGGAAGGAAAAGTTCTTGCTGTTTATCTGCATCAATCCGACATCGACAGAATGTTGTGCTTCGAGGCGGTTCTTGATGCCCCGCGTCGCTTCCAGGCGGTCTATCCAGCGAAGCTGCTCACCTGTGGTGTTGTCATGAGCCACCAGCGTTTCAAAGCCACTTTCAATTTTGGCAATCGCGGCGAGCGTGGACGGCGCAACCCAGGGAGCGCATTTGCGCGACAGGCGGTGGAATTCACGGGGCGAAAGTGGCGCGGGCTCGGCGGGGAATGACATGGATGTCAACAGGGCGATGGCCAGCGGCCAAGCTGCAATAAACATTCCTATCCCCTACCTTTCCAAGCGTCCGGACCGGTTCTGGCCCTGTCCGGCACGCGCTTATCGGGCAGGTTTGTTACTGAGTGATGTTCAAGTTCAGCTTTTCGGTTTCAACTGAAGCAAAGAGCTTGTTCATGTCCGGGTGCATGGGCACCTTGCGCATGCGCGGGTTGCGCGGGCGCGATCAGCCGGCACATCTCGACCATCGTGGTGGACCATTCCTGCGCGGGATTGCCCGCCCCGGCCGTCCGTTGCTCCTGCAGCGTCAACTGCGACTTGGCATGGGCGGTGATGGAATCTTGTGTCAGCGCCTGGCCGAAGGACAAAATGGGGAGCTTGGCGGGTTCATCTCAGGCTGCGGAAGCTTGGGTCGATCGAACGCGAGAACCGACTAGGGCGCCGAGCTGCCCAATGTTGCGGCATGCTGCCGTTGTTGCAAGAGACAGCCATGCGCCCTGCATACTCAGGCATTGGTTGAAACCGCGAGTTCGTCCGCGAAGCTCGTCGGAGGCGCAAAATACGCGGGGACGAGGGTCAACTGGGAAGACGTGGCGGCGCAGCCGGCCTGGTGCGAGACCTGGTTCAGCTGTTCGGCCGCGCCGCGAACTGGTGGGTCACGCACAGTCCCATCGGCAGAAACCGCAGGCGGATTGACGCAGTCCGACAGCGCTCTCGACAAGTACAGTGACAGGCTCAAAAGGAAGGTATTGCATCAACTGAGAAATGTTAGCTCGCAAGGTAACCGTAACCGTAACCGGACCTGCCGATCGCCGGGAACAGGATTGGCGCCGCCGGCCACCTCCCAATGACCTGCCTTGGGCAGGAGACATACCGGTGGCACAAGGCCACTATAGCGAATCACGGCCGTTCTTCGGCCAACCGCCTCTGCGATCAGTCAACCGCCGCGGTGCTCCACCGCGTCGGAGCCGCACGCACGAGCGGGAGGATTTCGAGGTGATCCAGGTCCGCAAGCGCCAGAAACGCGAAGAAGATGCAAGGACATGGCAAGCGACCGGGCGTCCGTGCCGTCGTAATCAAGTGGTGTTGGCAGGCCTACACCAACGGCGGAGCTCGCGAATAAGCGAAGGACCACTCGGCAGGGTCATACCGGCGCTTGCAGCTGTGTGGTGGCCACCGGCTGCCTGGATGCGGTCAATTCGCTGTGGATGAAAAGACCAGGCCGAGCAACGGCCTCACATTGGCCGCACGCACCGGCGAGTGGTAGCAAGGGGCAGCTGTCCTGCGTCGGTGCCCCAAGGGTTGCTCGGCAACAGCTTTAGACAAGGGGATTCAAGATTGAAGGTGAGCCGTTGAAACATGTTCTTGTCATTGACGATGATGCCGCAATGCGACGCCTCATCTCCCAGTATCTCATGATGCATGCCTTGAAGGTGACCGCAGTCAACGATAGCAAGCAGTTTAACTACGTTCTATCGCATGAGCCAGTCGATCTCGTGGTTGTTGACCTCAACCTCGGCCGGGAGGATGGGCTTGCCATCGTCCGCAACCTCGCGACGAAATCGGATTTACCCATCATAGTGATCAGCGGCGACCGGCTTGATGAGGCGGAAAAAGTCGTTGCGCTGGAGCTCGGCGCAACCGATTTCATTCCCAAGCCTTTCGGGCTGCGCGAGTTCTTGGCCCGCATTCGAGTAGGGCTACGCCAGCGCATTTCCAGTCCGCGAACGAAAGATCATCGCTCATTTCGGTTCGGAGCCTGGAAGCTCAGCGTCAAGCAGCGGCGACTGATCTGTGCGGAGCGTGGCGAAGTCAAGCTTACCGCATGTGAGTTCAACCTGCTGATCGCGTTCCTGGAGAACCCCCGCAATGTCCTATCCAGAGAACGGCTTTTGCTCGCGAGCCGTGTGCGTGGAGAAGAGGTCTACGATCGAAGTATCGATGTCCTAATCTTGCGCTTGCGCCGAAAGCTGGAGGCTGATGCGGCCAATCCAAGGCTAGTCAAGACATGCCGTGGTGCAGGGTATTTCTTCAACGCTGACGTAGACGTTAGCTACGGAGGCACCTTGGCCGCGTGACAGGAGCTATTCTGGAGATTGGCTGATGAAGCGTGGCGGTGTTTTCTGGCGGCCCTTAGCTCGGCGCCTGGATGTCTGACCCAAGGCAGCATCTCGTCGATCTGGCTGGGATGGCTGTTGACGATCCTGGTGGTGAGGACGTCGGCGAGATAACCGAGTGACTCGACACCATCGAGCCTGCAGCTTTCGATCAACGACGCAATGACCGCCCAGTGTTCGGCACCGCCGTTCGAGCCGGCGAAGAGCGCGTTCTTGCGGACGGATTGAGCGCTCGACGGTGTTGTTGTCGATCTCGGTGCGACCGTCGTCAACGAAGCGCGAGAGGCCTTCGCAGCGTGAGAGCGTGTAGCGGATTGCCTTGGCGACCTTGGTCTTCTGACCGATCAGGCCGAGCTTTCACGCAGCCAAGGTTCAAGATGGCGACAATAGCGCGGCTATTTTCCCGACGCGTCGCACGGCGTTCATCGGCCGGTCGGCCGCGGATATCGTCCTCGATCTTATTGAGGTGGGCGATCGTCTCAGCGCCTCGCTGGCGATCGGCGAGTTCCAGGCCTACATCGCCTTCCAACAGTGCCAGTCTGATCAATTGCGGCGAGAGCTACCGGTCCGGAGATCGCATCAGCCTCTCCGTCGCCAAAAGAGCTGTTCTGCTTAGCCGTCGAGCTCAACGCCCAGCGTCGGAGCGCTCTCTGCTCCTGAAGGAAGCCATGAGGTCCGCTCGGGCTTGATCGGAGGCTTGGCCGATGGACGTTGTGTTTGCGTCGCTCGGCTGCCGCCCGATGGCGAGGCTTTGCGAATTGTCAGTCCTCTGCCTTTTCGCCGGTCTCAACGGCGCTGTGTAACGTTCAGTGTTGATGATGACGCCCCCGCTGTTCACGCGGTTGCTCCTGTGCAATGTACTCGTCAGCTTGTCCTCGGCCTCGCGCGTCTGGCCCAAGTGCCGTTCCAACGGCGCTGGCGCGACCTGTCTGGCTTGCTGCTCTTGCAACGCGGCGTGTTGCACCTGCGACCCGGCTGCTGCCAAAGCTTCGGCGGGGCTTGCGGCAAGCTCGTGCGGCAAGCGGCCCTCTCTCAGTCGGTTTTGCAGCGCCTGCCGATCGGCGACGAGGTAGTTGAGGTGCAGCGGCAGCTGCTGGTCTGGCCGCTCTTCGTTCGCCAATCGACGAACCAGCTCGCGCGTGCCGTCCACCACGAAGACGCCGCAGTCAACAGCGTTTTTCTGCTGCGCCATGTCGGGTGTTACCAGGGTCGCGTCCAGTCTTGTAGCGAGCTTTCGTGCAGGCGCGTCGTTGTATCGCTGTTCATTTTGCTGGATGGAGTCGTAGTGATAGGCGACCGCTCTTTCCGGATCGCGGCGATCTACGAGGAGCAGCGACCAATGGGTGCCGCGGTCAATACCCACCCCATCGTTCACTGGCACGAACAGGAAGTCGGATGGGCCGGCGTTTCGATTATAAATCGACTGCAATGTGCCTCGCGCGTCTTGCTGCTCCATGTGGCGCAGCAGATGGGAGACCGACGGATCGACCAGCCGCGTCCGGGCGGCGAGCGCTGGATCGGCCTGCTGCAGCTGCTGCTCGAGGAATTCGTAATCCCTCTGGATATGTTCGTCGCCCAGCAGTTGGGTGGCCCCGAGCACCGCCCCCCGGGGGAGATTGGACGAGCCTGACGGAAGGGCTTCGATGTGTGCATCGGAGGAGGTGGTCAGATCGACCAACGGAACCCCGAGATGGGTGTCTGAGAGCCTGGCGGTCGCTGGCAAGGCGGGTCCCGGAGCCCTTGCCGGTACTGCTGCCGCTCCAGCTTCCCTTATCGCTCCGCGATGGAGGAGCCAAACGTCGTTGCCCCCCTCCGGCCTCCGGGCGGTGTAGCCGTGACCATTAATATCGAAGTGCCATTCCGGCTTTTCCGCATCTGGCAAGAGGCCATGGCGGTCCAAGAAAGAGAGCATTGCGTCTGGGACGCGTTGAGTCCCATGGGAGAAGTCTTTGGGGACGGCGAACGAAACGTTTATGGAGTCCTCGATCGCAGCCGGGGGCGCCTCGGACCTTGCTGAGGGCGCGGCTCCCGCATGCAGGCTTCCAATGTGTTCGGACCCTGTCCCTTGAACCGGTACCCCTTGCAATGGCAATTCACCCAACTGCCGCATGGGGGGCTGCATCGGCACGCGGCCGCCTTCGCTCGGCGGCTGCTGAATGGCGATGCTTTGCGGATTATCAGTCCCCTGCCTCTCCGCCGGCCGCAACGGCGCCGTCGAATGTTCATTGTTGATGATGAACCGCTCGGGTGGCAGGAGGTTGCCCTGGTCAAGCGCATCCGGCCAGGGCCGGATCTGCTGTTGGCTGGCAGCCAAGACTGGCGGGGCGGCGGCCTCAACTCCGGCGTGCCCAGAGCCGGCCGCTGCCAAAGCGTCCGCCACGATCCTGTCTGACGCAGGCTTCGCATCGCGAACCCGTTCAAGCGCCAAGCGGAGAAAATCGTTGCCTGGAAACAACGCCTCGGCGAATTTGATCCGTGAATCATGATCCAGCCCAGAGATCGTCTGGCCCCGCCTCTCAAGCGCCTCAGAAAATCTGCGAAGACTACGACCATAGGCAACACGGGTGCTTGGGGCCAAGCTGCTGTCACTGGTCACTTGTTCTAAGACATGCGCATCTGCCTTTGAAGGCACCGCCACTGGCCACCGGCCAGTCGCTGAATAGCCCGGCTCATGATACGCACGCAGGACGTTCAACGCCGGCCTTATATCCTTTATGTCAGTGTTTTTTGGAAAGAAGGTATCGAGGTGATCGACCAGGGATTGGTGATTTTTTAGATCAGTCGCTTGGCCACGAGCGCCGAGATCATTCGCCAATCGGCGAAGCGCATACGAGTATATTCGGAGCGTCGGCGCGCTATGGTGTTGCTGAGCCTCAGCATGGGCGATCGCCTTATCAATCACGTCCCGGTGTTCGTCGGACAAGTGGGGATAGCGGTTAGCCGGGGCACCAACAGACGCTGAATAGCCCGGCTCATGATACGCACGCAGGACGTGCAACGCGCTCTTCATATCATCGCTTTTCGGAAAGAAAGCATCGAGGTGATCGACCAGGGATTGGTGATTTTTTAGATCGGTCGCTTGGCCACGAGCGCCGAGATCATTTGCCAACCGGCGAAGTGCATACCTGTATTTTAGGACCGTGCTCTCGCTATATTTTTGCTGAGCCGCAGCGTGGGCGATCGCCTTATCGATAAGGTCCCGGTGTTCGTCGGACAAATGGGGATAGCCGGTGGCACGGGCGCCACTCGCGACAGGTTCGGCTCGGCGCGGCTCGGCCACGTGCTGCTCAAAACCCGCTTGCCGCGCTTGGCCAGCATCCGGCAAGGGGCCAGGGCGGTTCAAGGAAGAGAGCATCGCGTCTGGGACGCGTTGGGTCCCATGGGAGAAGCCTTGGGGGACGGCGAATGAGACGTTTATGGAGTTCTCGATGGCAGCGGGGGGTGCCTCAGCCCTTGCGGAGGGCGCGGCCTCCGCATGCAGCCTTCCGATGTGTTCGGACCCTGTCCCTTGAACCGGTACCCCTTGCAATGGCAATTCACCCAATTGCCGCATGGGGGGCTGCATCGGCACGCGGCCGCCTGAATTGCCGATTTCGCGCGGCTGCTGCTGAATGGCGGCGGCTTGCGGCGTATTCAGGGCCCTCTGCCTCTTCGCTGGCCGGAACAGCGCTGTGGAATGTTCGTTGTTGATGATGCCCCCCTGGGGTGGCAGGTGGTTGCCCTGGTCAAGCGCATCCGGCGAGGGCCGGATCTGCTGTTGGCTGGCAGCCAAGACTGGCGGAGCGGCGGCCTGAACTCCGGCGTGCCCAGATGTTGCGAAAGCGTCCGACACGCTTCTATTGGGGTCCTCCGGTCCAGCACGCATCCCTGGGTTGCTGAGCGAAGACGAGGCGGCTTGATCATCCTGCCGCTGCTGAAGCACTTCGCGGAACTCCTGTTCCAGTCGCAGAAGCTCCTCTGGATTGGTTGGCGGCTTGTGAGCTCGATTATCGAACAGCGGCCGCAAGGCCTCGGGAATCTCCGCATTGTGAACCCGCTGCAGCGCCAAGCGGAGTTTCTTGTTGCCTGGAAACAACGCCTCGGCGAGTTCGGTCCGCGAATTGTGATCCAGCCCAGAGATCGTCTGGCCCCGACTCTCAAGCTGCTCAGAAAATCTGCGAAGAAGACGACCATAGACGACACGGGTGCTTAAGGCCAACTCGCTGTCACTGCTTAATTTTTCCAAGATACGCGCATCTGGCTTTGAAGGCACCGCCGCTGGCCACCAGCCAGTCGCTGCATAGCCCGGATCATGATACGCACGTAGGACGTTCAACGCCGTTTTAATGCTCTGGTCATTCGGAAAGAAAGTATCGAGGTGATCGACCAGGGATTGGTGATTTTTTAGATCAGTCGCTTGGCCACGAGCGCCGAGATCATTCGCCAATCGGCGAAGCGCATTCGAGTATATTCGCAGCGTGTCCGCGCTCTGGTTTTGCTGAGCCGCAGCGCGGTCGATCGCCTTATCAATAACATCCCGGTGTTCGGCGGACAGATGGGGATAGCTGGCAGCAGGGCCGCCAGCAGTCGCTGAATAGCCCGGCTCATGATACGCACGCAGGGCCTTCAACGCGCTCTTCATATCAACGTCTTTCGGAAAGAAGGCACCGACGTGATCGACCAGGGATTTGTGATTTCTTAGATCGGTCGCTTGGCCACGAGCGCTGAGATCATTCGCCAACCGGCGAAGTGCAAACGTGTATTTTCGGGCCGTGGTCTCGCCATATTTTTCCTGGGAGTGGGCGATCGCTCTATCAATAAGGTCCCGGTGTTCGTCGGACAGATGGTGATAGCGGGAAGCACGGGCGCCACTCGCAAAAGGGTCGGCTCGGCGCGGCTCGGCCACGTGCTGCTCAAAGCCCGCTTGCCGCGCTTGGCTAGCATCCGGCAAGGGGCCAGGGCGGTCCAAGAAAGAGAGCATTGCGTCTGGGACGCGTTGAGTCCCATGGGAGAAGTCTTTGGGGACGGCGAACGAAACGTTTATGGAGTCCTCGATCGCAGCCGGGGGCGCCTCGGACCTTGCTGAGGGCGCGGCTCCCGCATGCAGCCTTCCGATGTGTTCGGACCCTGTCCCTTGAACCGGTACCCCTTGCAATGGCAATTCACCCAATTGCTGCATGGGGGGCTGCATCGGCATGCGGCCGCCTGAATTGCCGATTTCGCTCGGCTGCTGCTGAATGGCGACGGCTTGCGGCCTATCCACGGCCCTCTGCCTCTCCGCTGGCCGCAACAGCGGTGTGGAATGTTCATTGTTGATGATGCCCCCCTGGGGTGGCAGGTGGTTGCCCTGGTCGAGCGCATCCGGCGAGGGCCGGATCTGCTGTTGGCTGGCAGCCAAGACTGGCGGGGCGGCGGCCTGAACTCCGGCGTGCCCAGATGTTGCGAAAGCCTCCGACACGCTTCTATTGGGGTCCTCCGGTCCAGCACGCATCCCTGGGTTGCTGAGCGAAGACGAGGCGGCTTGATCATCCTGCCGCTGCTGAAGCACTTCGCGGAACCCCTGTTCCAGTCGCAGAAGCTCCTCTGCATTGGTTGGCGGCTGGTGAGCTCGATCATCGAACAGCGGCCGGAGCGCCTCGGGAACCTCAGCGCTGAAAGAAGGCGAGGCGGCTTGCTCATCCTGCCATTGCTGAAGCACTTCGCGGAGCCCCTGGTCCAGTCGCTGAAGCTCCTCTGGATTGGTTGGCGACTCGTCAGCTTGATCGAACAGCCTCCGGGCCTCGGCAAGGTGCTGCTCAACGCCCACTTGCCTGGCCTGGACCGCTTGATCCTCTTCCAAGCCGGCGTCCTGCACCTGCGGCAAAGCTGTTACACGGGATGGATTACTATTTCGCGGGTCCACACTAGCCTCACATCAAACTGTATCGTCAAAAATCCTGCGCCAATTCACGCAGCGGGTCATCGAGTTGAGATTCTGCCGAGAGCCCCTCGTCCGCTATCGTCTAGGGTACCGGCTCCGGGAGGGCGCCTGTCTGGCTTTCGAAGATGCGTTTAAGGATGCGGTCCGAAAAATATCGCACCTTCCTCAATTGCAATGGTGGCAGGCCTTTGATGAGAACAATCTCGTAGTCTTCATCGAGCAGCCGAACCTGTTCGGGACGCAGCAGCGGTGCACCTTGATGCGAATTCTGAATGTTCCAATCGAACGTTCGCGCCTGGCTGGCAAGGCCGTGAACGGGATTCGAGGAGAAACCGTCACTTACCATGGCCGAGACCTCAACGGCCGGGGCGATCTCTGCTTCTGGAGGCAGCCATTAGATCCTCGCGGGCGTGATTATAGGGGTGACTTAGGGACTGCCCGATTTCACCACCCCGCCGCAGCTGTTGACGGGAGGTTTGCGGGCCTACTGTATCACGGACTGAAGCCGCAATACCTGCTATGTGGTCGTCCAAATTCGCATTCCGTTCCTCTACTGCATGCTGCGGCGGAGGCATGTGCGGCAAGATATCTTGCATGCCGGGAACTGCGTGAGCTTGGGCCTGTTGATTTGCGTCGAACTGGTGATACACCGCCAATTCCGGCGGCTCGACAGGAGGCCGGGGCAGCGAGTCCAGTTGGTTGGCGGCCACCAGAACTGATTCCACTGCGTCTTGGTGCGTGCGCGAGGAAGGATCCATTCCGTAGGCTCCCTGAATCATCAGTGATGCGATTTCCTTTTGTTGGTCTTCAGGAATACGGGACAATGCGTTGCGTACACTATCAGCGAACTCGAGTGAGATCACTTGTACTTCTGCATATTTTTTCCACGATACGGGTGCGTTTTGCTTCCGGCGCAAATCGTTGGCAGTCTGTTCATTTGTGTCCGGATGCACGAACGGAATCAACCCCTCAACACGGTTTTTCAGGAATTCGGCGGTGCTTTTGTCCATCGACCAATGACCTTCCTTGACCGGCACTCCGCTCCATGCGCTGTCTTTCAACCGAACAGCGGGACCGTTGGCCCAGGCATCCATAACCACGGTCGACCTCGGGTCGCGGCTTCCGCGCCGCAGTTCGTTCCAAATGTGACCCGTCTTGACTGGGATCTCATCACTTTCGTCGGTTATCTCTTTCATTGACACGGAAGCACTAGAGGTCGTACTCCGCTCGTCGGCCGCCATGTGTGGGGCGTGGACGATAGCGGAAAGGGGAGCGGTCTGATTGCAGCACGCCGCTCCCATGACTACGGCCACTGCAACCTTAATGTTGTCGTCTGCTCCCATCATTGCAACCGACGATCCGATGCTGTTGTGGCCGTGAGAGGGAATGTCGTCCACCTTAACGTTTCCCCGGCCATGCTTGAGCAGCAGGCGAACGTCGTGAACTGTTTGCCCCGCTGTCGCGAGTCTTATCGGGCTGGTGACGTCGTCACCGACGACACACGCTCCCATATGATAGGCGGCCTGCTGGATCTGATGTGGCTCCAGAGGCGCATCTCCGCCCCGTCGCAACCTGTCGGCAGGCGTGCCCACGGAGACCCTCAGCGCTGCCGTGGATTCTCGCGGCGACTCTTCCGTGTCATATGTGGCATGTCGAGTCGATCCGGAGGATTTGGAGATGCAAATTCCCATAGCCGTTCACCTGTAGTGGAGTTTCTGATCGCCGAGGGACGGATACGCGAGACGGGCGCTTAACCGTTAGTGTCATCTGGATGAGCTTCCATCAAGGGTGCCGGCTCCGGGAGGGCGCCTGTCTGGCTTTCAAAGATGCGTTTAAGGATGCGGTCCGAAAAATATCGCACCTTCCTCAGTTGCAATGGCGGCAGACCTTTGATGAGAACAATCTCGTACTCGTCATTGAGCAGCCGAACCTGTTCGGGACGCAGCAGCGGCGCACCTTGAAACGAATTCTGAATGTTCCGGTCGAACGCTCGCGACTGGCTGTAGGAAATCGATTTGGCTTCAAACGTGTATTCACCGATGGCTTTGGAAATGTAGGTTGGAGTCTCGTCATCGGCCGTGGCCATGAACACTTGCAGTCCGGTATTGCTGAGAAAATTCTGCTTACCAGCCTCTCCATAAGCCCCCGTTAGTGCCGAAAGGCTTTGGATGATGAGCATGAAACGCCCCTTGTAGCCCGCGATAGTCGTAATTGCGGTCTCGATCGCCTCCAGCTTCCCCAAGTGCTTGAACTCATCGAGCAGAAAGAGAACCTCGTGCTTTTCGTCCTGGCGGGGCAGCGACCGCTGTAGAATTGAAACGGTTTGCTGAAAAAATAAGCGTATCAAAGGCGCGATCACCTCAAGGTCGTTCGGACCAACGCAAAGATAGATGCACGTTCTGCGACGGCGAAGATCATAGACCGAAAAGTCCGAGCGACTTGTAGCCGCCTTGACAGCCGGATCCGCCCACAAGTTGAGCCCGCCATCGCCGAGCACGGACGTGTAGGAGGTTAGGATTTTTGTATCGTTCCCCGCCATGTCGTCGAAGATGCGTTGTGCCTCTTTGTTCCGGGTCTCCATGGCGAGCTGCGCGAAGAGCTTAAACTTCTCCCCCGGCTGAGCGAACAGATCATAGACGGCGCCGATTGTTGGCGTGCCCCGCTCGATGCAGGCAAGGATCCCCGCGACAAAGATATCTCGCGCGCCGCTGACGAAACCTTCCGCCCCCTCCCCCTTGGCCGTGATCAGGTTTGCGGCCAAGCGGCGGGCTTCGGTGAATTGCAGCTGCGGAGGCAGCGCTATAAGGTCCAACAGCGGATTGTAGCAGTTGGTGCGCCGCTCCGAATCCAGCGGCGCGAATTTGAACACTTCGTGGCCTGCGGCTTTGCGCGCCCTAGAGGTGAGCTCAAAGAGCTCCCCCTTGACGTCCAGAGCTATCACTGAGCCTTTGAATGTAAGGAGCGTTGGAATGACTATGCCGACGCCCTTGCCAGCGCGGGTCGGCGCAACGATGAGGCTGTGAGGCTGCTCGCCATTGGTCAGGTAATAGCCAGGCCAGAAAGGACCACTCGTCTTCCCGAAGACCGGCCCTGTCACGCCACGGTATCGTCGCAGATATCCCGTGCGTCGCATTTCATCCACTCGAGCCCAACGAGCGGTCCCGTGGTGTTCGAGCTTGCGGCGCAATACGAACTGCTGAATCAGCAAGACAACCGCGGATGTCGAGAGCACGATAGCCGCGCCCTGATAGAAAACGGGGGTTGCGAAACCCAAATAGAAGGGCGTCTCAAACCAAAAGGCACGGACATCAAACGCCATCAGAGCCTCGCCGCTACCCCCGTGGCGGAAGGTTGCGTACAGACTCGCCGCACAGAACCCCAAGGCGAGTGAGCACGCGATGCTAATGGCTATGTTGGGGGACGTCGTTTTTGTAGAAGACATTGTTCCATGGCCGAATTAGCCGTGCTGATGCTGCGCTTGCTTTTGACACCGAACCGAGGTCGCGATGCCGACGCTCGACAGATCGATGCCGCAGCGGGTGGTGCGATGCTTGCATCGCGCCACCCGGCAGACGTGGATTTTGAAAGTTTCACTAAGCGGATACGTCGACGGCCAGGGAATTGGAAACAGCAAGGCCGTGAACGGAATTCGGGAGAGGAAGCGTTACTGCCATGGCCGAGACCTCAACGGCCGGTGCGATCTCTGCTTCTCCTAGCCTCCATTAGATCCTCTCGGGCGTGATTGTAGGAGTGGCTTATGTCCCGGCCGACTTGACCACCCCGCTGCAGCTGTTCGTGGGAGGTTTGAGGGCCAACTGTATCACGGACTGCAGCCCCAATACCTGCTATGTGGGCGTCCAGATCCGCACTGCGTTCCTCTGCTGCATGCCGCGGAGGAGGCATCTGCGGCAAGATGTCTTGCATGCCGGGAATTGAGTGAGCTTGGGCCTGTTGATTTGGATCTAACTGGTGATACATCGCGTACATAGCATTGGATGCTGTCGACCTGACGTGGCCATCCGGATCGGTAGCCAATTCAGCGGCCTGATCAAAAATGCGAGCTTTATTTTCAGCGTTAAACTTGCTGAAGTTTTGCGCAGCGTAAAGCGCTCCGATAGCTTGCGAAGGTGGGTCCATGTTGCCAATGCGATTAACAATACTATCTTGTGTCTCTGGCCGAAGGTAATGAGACACATTACTGACTGCTCTGAATTGCTCCAATGCTACTTCATCCGAGGTGTGTCCCAACCCGGCAGTCAATTTATCCCCCAGATCGACGGCTGATCGTCCAAGCTGATTGGTCCGCGTTTCAAATCTCGCGAGGTCAGTTTCTGGCTCGGTTCGAGTGCCCCGAACGGCTATGCGCTCTCGCCTCCCGAGTTCTTTGAAGGTCCCAAGATTTCGCGCTGTATCGCGCGGGTTAGCGCTTACCAGCCGTTCTGCAACATCGGTCAATGGTCCGTATGGAAGGTCACGGAGGGTACTGCGATTCCCCACGTCTTGGGATGAACTTGCAGCTGCGCGTGCCCGTTTGTTATCGCGATCCATTGCTCGGCCTCCAAAGTGGTTAAGTTACCCAATCAGGGTACCACCGACGCTTGACCTGCTAAACCGATATGAGGTTACAGTTGTAGTCTGGCAGAAGCTTCTCCCAACTCTGGGATACGCCGAGAGCCGTAACCGGGGCAGATTTCCGGGCGGAAGGGGTTTGCGGCGAGAGCGTTCGTGATTCACCGTTTGCGTGACGCATCAGGATCGTCTCGTATAAGAGAGTCCGTCGCGATACGCCCCGCGAATGACGATGGTACCTTCGGCTTGACTTATCCTTCGCGCTCTGCGGGTCCGACGAGAAAATCAGCCTACCTTGCTGAGACTACCTGCGGAGGACTTGCCGCTACGGCGGTCCTGCTCGATCTCGTACTTGATCTTCTGCCCGTCAACGAGGTTTGAAAGTCCAGCCCGTTCTACAGCTGAAATATGGACGAAAACGTCCTGACCGCCGTCATCGGGCTGGATGAAGCCAAAACCTTTGGTGCTGTAACCACTTCACTGTTCCGGTCGCCATATCTGTGTATTCCTTTGTGGCCAGTGCGAACCAGACGGGCCGTGAAGCCGATCCTGTTCATATTTCGTAGAGTTAAACCCAGCAAAAACCAGAATTACCCACCTCGGGGTTGCGGCGCGAAAAGCCATTGCTCTGTTTGGGAACGCACCGAACAGGTGCCGGTGAGCTTGAGCGCAACGCGCTGCAAGACGCTCGAGTGCCGAGGAATCTCTCCGACAAGGATACGTCTGAGCCGCCCAGTATGCCGGCTCGGCAACCACCCGAATGGATCGAAGCCGATCTGCAAAACGGATGGTGAGAGCGTTGGCTCGTTTCCAACCCATCCTGTCTCACCAGCGCGGACGCCTGGACGGATGTCAACGCCGGAAAAAGAACCGCATCGATTGGTCCCGCTTGCGGCCAGCTCCAGTCGGCCGCTCGATCGCAAGCGTGGTTCGAGGAGGAAGCTCTCCCAGGTGCAATGCGAGGAGACGCTGGTCCAACTCCTTGTCGGCTGCCGTAAGGCGGTGGTTCAGGCGAAGGTAGTCCATCCAGGTCGGGGTGCGGAAGGTTTCTGTCCAACGCGAAGGCTGCTGGAGGTCGCGCTGGAGATTCCAGTGTCGCGCACCAACGCCGCTTTGTACTCGCCGCCGTTCCCGCATCTGCTCCAGGAACGCTTCGACATTTGCTTCGGGTATTGAATATTCGATCTTGGCGACGATCGGCCCGCTTCGGGGCTTCAAATCCAGGGCAACCTGAGGCGTTTCGAAGCCAAGAGGAGCCTGATCGGAATCTTTCCATTGACGGATGGGCAGCAGGAAGCCGGTGCCAGCGACCAGCAGCAGCGCGCCACCTGAAAGCTCCAGAGCCGAGCTCAGCGAATAGCTCTCGGCCACCGTACCCCACAGCCAGCTGCCAGCCGCGATGCCGCCGGATGAAAGGGCATAATAGATCGAGAGCGTGCGACCAACGACCCACCTTGGACTCGCCAACTGGACGCTTACGTCCAGCCCGGTCCAGGTCACGACCCAGCCCGCGCCGCCGAGCGCCAGCGCGATAGCCGCCACCGCCACCGAGGGGGTGAAAGCAAGCGATAGACAACAAGCCGCACAGGCGATGCACGACAGTGTCGTCAAACGTTCCTGGGACAGCCTCCGTCTCAGAATGTTGTTGCAGATGCCGGCGAACAAGGCGCCGGTCCCGAAGCCGGCCATCAGGATGCCGTAAACGACTGGCCCTCCCCCCAGCTGATCGCGGGCGACGAGAGGCAAGAGCGCTAGTATAGAGATGCTCGTCAGCCCAAAGAGGGCACCGCGGGCAATTGCTGCCTTGATTTCGGATGACAGGGCAGTGAAGCGCGCTCCGTCATGGATCGCCGTGGTCAATGGTTCACTCGGCAGCGGTGACGAGCGAACATGCCATTTGCAGCGCCCTATGGTCCACAGCAGCATCAGATATGTAAGTGTCGCCACTGCGAAAGCCGTCAAAGGGCCAAAGGAAGCAACGACGACGCCACCGAGAGCGGGGCCGATGCTTCGGACGGCGTTATATCCGACCGAGATAAGTGTGACGGCGGCCGGAACATCGCGCTTTCGCAGGATATCGCCAACCGACGCGTGCCAGGCGGGGTCGGTGAAAGCGGCGCCTACTCCGGCCAAACAGCTGAATGCAAGAACCATCCATGGATTGAAAATTCCGAGACCTGCAAGAACAGTCAGCATCGTCGAGGACAATGCTATCACGCACCAGCCAGCGAACATGAGATTGCGGCGGCTGTAATTGTCCGCTAGGGCGCCGGCGATAATTGACAGGAGGAATGTGGGCAAGGTTGTCGAAGCCTGCACCAAGGCGACCATCACATCCGATGTCGAAATGGTCGCCATCAGCCAACTGATGGCAACCATTTGAATCAGCCACCCTAGACTGGATACCTGTGTGGCAATCCAGATCGGACGGAAAGTTGAATTCTCGAGCGGCGCGAACGTTGCCGATGACACCGGATTAACTTCTTCACGCGCCACCCCGCTCATTGGGCCGAGCCTCCCTTCGCTGCCAGTTGTATGAGATTTCTCCCCGCCCACGTGCCCATGGAGGAATGGCAGGATCAGGGCATTTTATCTGCGCAACGCAAGTTATTTTTGCCTGGCCGAAGCTGTGGCAGAACCGAATGCTTCCGGTGGAGCTATCGTTCCGCTATGCGGGACGAGACCGGTTCGATCCTGTCGTTGTCGATCCCCGACCACGTTACAATTTCGTCAGTTTGACGTTCCTTAGCGTCTCCAACCAAGCCACGTCCTGGGCATCGACTTCCCTTCTGGTGATCACGAGCTCCCGCGCATTGAACCGCCTCGCCAAGGTGGATCAGTAGTCTATCTTTGGCGTAGGTATTCAGCAGCCTGCTAGGCGCCCGCCGCCACGTGCGGGCGACGCCGGCATCAACCGGCGGGCAGATGCGCCGAGGGCAACAACCGCGCCTGACGCAACGCCGCCAGATCAGCCGAGCCGGTGCAGAAGCAGGCAACGGCCAACTGGCGGATGACGATCTCGAAATGCGCGACAACCGCCTCGGTGGACACCGTCGCCGCGCGCAGCACGCCGGCCGCCTGCCCGGCGATGTCCGCGCCCAGGCGGATGGCCTTGGCCACGTCGACGCCGTCGCGGATCCCGCCCGACGCGATCAGCTTCACAGTTGGCAGCGCCCGACGTACCGCCTGCACGCTGGCCGGGGTCGGAATCCCCCAGTCGGCGAACGCCATCGCCACTGCACGGTCGGCGGCATCGCGGGCGCGCTCGCCCTCCACCGCGGCCCAACTGGTGCCGCCGGCGCCGGCGACATCGATGACCGCCACGCCCGCCTTGACGAGCGCGCAGGCCACCGAGGCGGACAGGCCCGACCCCACTTCCTTGGCCACAATCGGCACGTCCACGCTGCGCGCGGCGCGAGCGATCTGCGCCAGGACGCCGCGCCAGTCGCGGTCGCCCTCCGGCTGTACCGCTTCCTGCAGCGCATTGAGATGGACGATGAGTCCATCGGCCTCCAGCGCATCCACCGCCCGGCGCGCCAGGTCCAGGCCGTCGGCCTCGCGCAGTTGCGCGGCGCCGATATTAGCCAGCAAGGGAATGTCTGGGGCCATGCGGCGCAGCGCGCGCGTCAGCCCCTGGGAGTTGCGGGATTGCAGGCTCACGCGCTGCGAACCGACGCACATGGCGATCCCCAAGGCTTGTGCTGCCTCGCTCAGATGCCGGTTGATGGCCTCGGCGCGTGGCACGCCGCCGGTCATGGAGCTGATCAGCAGCGGCGCGCGCATGGTCTTGCCCAGCAGCGAGGCGCGCAGGTCGATCTGCGTCAGGTCCAACTCGGGCAATGCGCAGTGTTCGAAACGGATGTACTCCCAGCCGGCGGCGACCGTGGCCGGCGCCGTTCGCCGATCCAGCACGATGTCCAGATGGTCGTCCTTGCGCCGGCTCGGGATGTTGTCGCTATCGCTCATGCTCGCTCCATCCGTCGCATCGGGGGACGGCGTTGCATCGGATCGGACCGACGGCAGCGCACGCACGCAGCCGCATCCCGCCGTTCAGGGGGGCGCACGCTGGCCTCCCCCCGCAGCGTCGCTGCGGTAGCGGCTGGTCGAGGTCTGGTAGTACTGCGCGCGGATGGCCGCCATTGCCTCGATCAACGCTCCCCACGGCGCGGGAAAGCGTTCTTCCGCCATCACCCGGTGCAGCATTCGCGTATGGCCGGCCAACTCGTCGTTGAGGAACTCCACCACAGGCATAGCCGGATAGCGCTGCCGCAGCAGGATCGCCGCGTTGTCGGCCTCGCCCGCCGACCTGTCCTTGTCGCGTCCATGCAGATCGTTCTGCAGGCGCCCTATCGCGGAGATGAGCCGCAGGACCTGGCGAAACGCCGGACGCGCGCGCAAGGTCGCCATGTCCAGCCCCCACAGCAACGACAGGCAACAGAACACGTTCGTGTAGGCGATCGAATCGATGCCGTTGTGCAGGTACTCGGCGTAAGACCAGCGTTCCGCCCCTACCGCCTGCGCGTGTCCGGCGCGCAGCGCCGCGCAGTAGCACCGGGTGTCGTCGAGCAGCCGAGCATAGTCGCGACGATCGTAGGCGAGCGCGGCCAGCGAAGCGCGCAGCACAGCGCAGCCCTCGAATCCGGGGAGCGCGCACGGCACGCCCTGCCCCAGCGCCTGCTCCACCGCGGCGAGCTCCTCCGGCGCGATCAGGCCAAGGTCGTTGCAATCGTCGAGCCAGAACAGCAGCGCCAGTTCGCGATAGAACGCCACGATCAGCGTTTCGGCCTGCGGATCGCGGCCAGTGCGGGCGCTGGTGTCGCGCAGGCTCGGGTGGATGCGCTGCAGGATGTACTGGCCGCCCCTGACCGCTTCCACGGCATGCTCGTCGGCGAACCCTGTCAGGGAACGCCCCCACTCCAGCACCTGCTGCAGCGCGCGTTCGGTCTGGATCATGGCGCCGCTCCTGCTCCCTCGGCCAGGACGCGCCGCCCCCAACGAAGCGCCAGCCACAACCCGGCGAGTTCGGCCACGCGCACGACCCGGGTGGGGCAATACAGTTCCTTGCCGATCCACAGCGCCGTCTGCGGCAATGCATGCGCCACATGGCGAGCGAGCATCCACTCCAGCGCACGCGCCACCGCCTGCGCGATGCGCCGGCGCCCTGTCGGCTCTTCGCTCCCGTCCATCACGTGCAACGCGAACAGCGCATAGGCGGTTTCCTCAAATGAGGATGCGCGACCGGCGCCCCAGCCGCCGTCATCGCGCTGCGCCTGCAGCAGCGCCGCCAGCGCGCGCTCGTCGCGCCACTGGGGCTTGCCTTGCGCCAGCGCAGCGACCGCATGCGCGGTGGGATACAGCCACGAAACGTGCCATTTTTCGTTGTCCCATAGACCGTGCGGGTTGCGATTGGCCTCGACGTAGTAGCTGGTGCCGGCGGCGGGCTTTCCCAACAGTCGCAACGCATGCAGGGCATGGATGTTGGTCGACACCGAGGCATTGCGCTCGCCGGGGAAGGTGACGAATAGCTCGCCGATTTCGAAATCGCGCAACGCATCGACCGGCGGGTCGCGACCTGCAAGGCGCAGGACGCACAACGCAACGGAGGTGTCGTCGGCATCGGCTGCGAAGTGCAAGGCCGGGCCCAGACCGCGCACGCCCATGCGGGCGTCGAGCTGCGCGACGATCACGCGCACGGCATCGGCGAACGCGGGATGCGCGAACAGCCCGGCCAGATGCAGGGTGTACAGCGACCAGCATGGCTCGAATATATTGATCGGCCAGACGTTGGGAACGACACCTTCGATGCCGCTGCGCGTCGCCCGCGATGCCGCCTGCAGATACGCGTCGGTGCGCCCGACCTGCGGCGTGCTCCCATGTGTTACGGCTTGCGCACGCCACGCGGCGGTGGCCGCCGGACTGATGCCAATGCTGCCGTCGTCGTCCGGGCATGCGGTGGTCGGCGACGTTCCCCAGGCTTCCCAGGAGTGCAGCAACGGATGGCCGCTCGGCAACGTCGCCACCGCCCCCAACTTGACAAGGCACGCCTGCCGCAACGGCAACAGCGCCGGGTGGCGCGGAAACCCCACGCCGCCCAGCAAGGATGCGGCCTCGCCGCACAACTGCGGCAGGATCAGCTCCGCGCCGATCGGCGCGTCTTCCGGCACCGAATGCGCGTAGGGATCGGGCTGGCGCTCGAGGAACCGGGTTGCAGCCTGGACTGCGTCGGCAGCGCCGGGAAGAGGATCGGCACGCTGCAATGTCAGCAACGCCGCCCAGGTGGGCGCATGGCGGAACAGCGGGAAGTCCGCGCTTCCCCATCCGCCATCGGCCTGTTGTTGCGCGATGAGCCACGCGTATGCGTCCTGCCGACCGGCGACGTTGCCGTGGAACTGCAGAGCTCGCGCCGTGTCGTAGACGGACGGACCGACGCTGCCGCCGTCGCTCATCTCGATCAGCAGGTGGCGCAATTCGGAAAGGATCTGTTGGGACAGCGCGTTCACGCGGTATGTTCCTTCTGCAGACAGTTGACGGGAACCAGGATCGGGCAGACGCCGCGCACGTCGCCGCAGGCCCGTCGCGGCCCGGCGCACGGGCAGCGCCGGACGGCGCCCTGCTCCGGCGCGGCGACGCGCCCCATGCTGGGGCCGGTCCACCGCATAGGCTTGGGCGCAGCGCGCCGCGTGCGCCGCGGCTGTGCTGGGCAACCGCTGCGATCGCCGCCGCCGACTTGGACACAGTGCAGCATGCACCGCTCACGCCGGCCGATCGATCGCAGCGGCACAGGGGCGACTCCATGCGGACGGGCGCGCTCATGCGCATGGCGCGTGCTTGAACAGATACGCGTTGGCCCGCTGCAGCATCTGCGCCAACCGTTCCGCACGCGTTCCCAGCGGGGCGATGGCCTCCCCGGCGTCGCGCAACAGATCCAGCGCCAACTGGCGCGCTGCCTGCAGCCCCATGATCGACGCACAGGTCGGTTTCTGCGCCGCCGCGTCCTTGCCGGGGGTCTTGCCCAACGTCGCGGTATCCGCTGTCGCGTCGAGAATGTCGTCGACCACCTGCAACGCCAGGCCGAAACAGGCGGAGTAGCGATCGAGCGCACAGTACAGCGCAGCGTGGGCGGCATCTTCCGCGATGGCGCATAGCGCGCCCATGCGAACGGACGCGCGCACTAGTGCTCCGCTCTTCATCCGGTGCATCGCCACGATCCTGTCCAGCTCGACGTGCTTTCCGACCAGCGACAGATCCATGGCCTGCCCGCCTGCGGCACCCTCGGCGGACACCGCCTGCGCCAGTTCGCGCACGAGCGCGATACGGTTGTCGCCCGGCGCATCCAGGCTCGCCAGGGTCAGGAAGGCGTGCGCCTGCAGCGCATCGCCGACCAGGATCGCAGTGGCTTCGCCGAACTTGACGTGCACGGTCGGAAGGCCGCGGCGAAGCACGTCATCGTCCATTGCGGGCAGGTCGTCGTGGACCAGGGTACAGGCGTGCATCATCTCGATGGCGGCGCCGACATCGTCGAGCATGTGCGCCGGCGTGTCGGCCAGTGCGCCGGTAGCCAGACAGAGCAAGGCGCGGGTGCGCTTTCCGCCATGCAAGGTGGCGTAGCGCATCGCCGCCATCAGCTCGGTCTCACCGTCGTCTTCGGCGCAGAGAAGACGCGCCAGCGCCTGTTCGACCCGCCTTGCGCCGTCCTGCATCCAGATCTCCGGCGGCAGCCTGCCGGATGCGCCGCGCGCCTGCGCGTCGTCGTGTAGCGTAGAAGCGGTCTGCATGTCGTTCATGTCCTTGTACCTGGCACGGCCACGGCGAGCGTCCGAGCCGCCGCGGTGTTGGCGGCGTCGCACCGAGCGCGCGCGCCGAGTGCAGCATTGCCGCGCGTCGCCGGCGCAGTTGCCTCGCCACACGGGGCATGCGATGCCAGCTCATGAGAATCCGATGCGGATTTTCATGGACGGATGTGCGGTCGGGAAATAGCGCCGACCTTTTTCGACGGCGCTCAGCAACCGCGGCCGCACCCCGGCCTTGTGCATGGTCAGTGCCAAGGCGATGCAGAACTGCACCATTTCCAGCCATACCAGGTGGTAACCGATGCAGACGTGTGGGCCGGTACCGAACTGCAGCATGTCCACCGGCCGGATCGGCTCCGTGCGTTGCAGCCACCGTGCCAGGCGGAACTGATCAGGCGCCTCGTGCAGCAGCGCAGAGGTCGACAAATGCAGCAGCGGGATGCACAGAGGGGTGCCCGCAGGAATGCGCCGTTGGCCGAGTTGCAATTCCTGCAGCGCGCGACGCGGCAGGAGCGTGGTCGCCGGATGCACGCGCAGCGTCTCGCGGAACAGCGCCTCGGCGACCGGACACTGCGCCAGGTCCGCGTGCCGGGTCGGCACCGCGCCCACGCGTTGCGCCTCCTCGACCAGGGCGTCCCACAGCCCAGGCTGCCGCGCCAGCTCGATCACCATCCAGGCCATCGTCGAGGCGGTGGTGTCGTGACCGGCAAGCAGCAGCAAGCGGATATTGGCGACCAGGACGTCGTCGGAGAGCGCATCGTCGCCGCGATCGAAGGCGCTCACCATGTCATTGATCAACCCAGTGCGCGCGGCCTGCGCGCGCGCGTCGCGGACGAACTGGCGCAACTGCGCGTCGATCCAGTCGCGGGCGGCGCGGCCGCGCCGCAAGGGCAGTCCGGGCAGGTCGACCGGGGGCGCGACGATCAACTGCAGCAGTTGCCGGTATTTGCGATGCCATCCCGGCAGGTCCTGCGCTGGGATACCCATGAGGCTGAAGATGAGCTTGAGCATCAGGTCGCCGGTTTCGCGCAGGATGGTTACGTCGCCGCGGTCGCGCCACGCCTGCACCCGCGCCTGGATGACGGGCGCGAACAGGTTGCCGATGCCGGCCTGGGTCAGCCCCTTGGGCAGGAACGCCGCCTTGATCGCGTCGCGCGCCTGCCGGTGCGCGCCGCCGTCCTGGGCGACCAACGTTCCGCCAAGCAATTCGGGCGCGATCTCTTCGATCAGAGCCGAGGACACGTCCTTGTGCCGGAGCAGTGCGAACGCATCTGGATCCACGCAGGTCATCAGGTGTCCGGCAGGGCCGAAATCCAGCCAGAAGTGGCTGCCCAGCGTCCGTTCCGCGCGCCGCAGCAGGCGCGGCAGGTCGCATACGATGGCGGGAAGATGTCCGACCAGGGGGAAAGCGCCGGGCACGACCGGGATGTCGTCCCGCAGCCGGTGCCGACGGTCCAGCGGGTTGAGCAGCATGTCCATCAGCAGCGCGGCGCCGCGGCCGCTTCGGTGGTGTCGCCAGCAGGCCGCGCGGCGCGGCTGTTGCCACCGTCGGCGTATGTCGGCACATGCGCCAGCATGCCACCGTCGATGCACAGGACCTGGCCGGTGATGAACGCAGCATCGTCGGAGAGCAGGAACGCCACCAGCGCGGCCACGTCCTCGGGGCGGCCGACGCGCTGCAGGAGCTGGTGCCGGCTCAGATGCCGTTGCATGCACTCGTCCAGCTTGGCGAGGAGACGCTCGGTCATGATGAGACCCGGCGCAACCGCGTTGCAGCGGATCTGTGCATGACCGTACTGGGTGGCGAGCGAGGCCGACAGCATGTTCATCGCCGCCTTCGACGCGGCGTAGGACGTCTGCGCGGTGTCACCGCTGAGCCCCTGGCACGACGACATGTTGACGATCGCGCCACCCCCGCGGGCGATCATTCGTGGGATGGCCTCCCGGCAGCAGAGCAGCGTGCCGCGCAGATTGGTCGCCATTGTCTGATCCCAGACCGCCAGGTCCAGCTCGAGGATCGCGCGGTCGCGCGGGGTCAGATGCATGGCGCTCGCGTTGTTCACCAGCAGGTCGACCCCACCGAAGTGCCGCTCCGCCGTCTCGAACAGCGCTGCCACCGCCTGCGCATCGGCGATGTCCATGGCCAGGGCCAGCGCGTGGCCCGCTTCGGCCGCGATCTGCGCGCTGCAGGCGATGGCCGCCGAGCCATCAATGTCGGCCACCACCACTCTGCCGCCCTCGCGCGCGATGGCGAGGGCGCATGCCTTGCCGATGCCGGCGCCGGCGCCCGTCACCACGGCCACCTTGCCTTCAAACCGTCCCACGTGTCCTCCTGGGTTGCGTTGGTCTTTCGCGGCATGCCGCTCAGCCTCCGCCGGAGAAGGCGCAAGGTCGGCGCTGGCGCGCTCGTCATCGCCAGCCTCGCTTTCGATGACCCGAATAGCGGCGACCGGGCACTGGCTGGCCGCGAGCCGCACGGCGGCGTGCAGCGCCTGCGAGACCGTCGCCACGCACACTTCCGCCACGCCGTCCGGTTCGCGCTGGCGAAAGGTGCCCGGCAGCGTCAGCACGCACTGCCCGGTGGTTCCGCACAGATCCTGATCGATCACGACGCGCATCTCAGCCCCCCTGCGCATGCAGCCGCACCGGCAGCGCGCGGAACGTCCTAAGGAACGCGGAGGGTTCCCGGGTCGGCTGCTCGGCCAATGCCAGCGTGGGGAAGCGCGCCTGGATCCGCGGCAGGCTCTCGGCCAACTGCACCCGGGCCAGTTGCGCACCGAGGCAGAAGTGGATGCCGTGGCCGAAGCTCAGCATGATCTTCCCGTCGGTCGACATGCCAGGAGTGGTGCCGTAGAACCGCGCGGGATTGAAGCGGTCGGGGTCGGCGAAGGCGTCCGGGTCGCGATTGCCGGCCGCGATCAGCACGCGCACGTCCGCGTTCTTCGGGATCACCACGCCGCCCAGTTCGATGTCGCGCTGGGCGATACGCGGAATGGAGCTGAACATGGCAGGCGCGTCGCAGCGCAGGACTTCTTCGACGAATGCCTTCACCCCCACGGCGTCTCCCTGCAGCCAGTGCCGCTGTTCGGGATACGCCAGCATCGCCAGGACCGCATGGTCGATGGTTGCAGCAGTGGTGGCGAAGCCGCCCAGCAGCATGCCCCACAGCATGCTGATCAACTCCGCATCCGACAGCGTGTCGGCATCGTCGTCGTGTACGCCGACCACCATCGACACGATGTCGTTGCAGGGACCGGTGCGCTTGCGCTGTATGAGGTCGCTAAAGTAGGCCTGCACCCTGGCGCTGGCCGCGTCCGCCGCGGCGAGCTGAGGATCGCTGGCGTGTGGGCTCAGGCCTTCCAGAATGGCGCCGATGCCGGCGGCAAGCCCGAACATGTCGTCCTGGGGCATGCCGAACAGTTCGGCGAAGACCAGCATGGGCAAGGCCAGCGCGAATTCCCAATGCAGGTCCACCGCCTCCCCGCGCTCCAGCGCGGGCGCCATGCCGTCCAGGCGCGCTGCGACGATGCGCGCGATGCTCGGCCGCAGGTTGTCGATCTGGCGCATGGTGAAATCGCGCGAGATCAGCCGGCGCAGACGCGTATGCGTCGGTGGGTCCTTCATCGCTAGCGTGGACGCCAGCAGTTTGAGTGACAGGCTGGTCGCCGCACGCGGGAAATAGCGCGCCAGTTCGCCCGGCGCCGGTCCCCGAAACGCATCGCCCGTGGCCTTGAGTGCCCAGTAGATGTCGGCGTGGCGGCTCAACAGAAAGAGGCCCGACGCCGCGCGATGCACCGGATCGTGCTCGCGCAACCACCGCATGAACGGATACGGGTCGTGGATGCACGCTGGCGACGCCAGTTCGGCGAAGGCGTCCCGGCATGCTGCCGTGGTTTCTTGCACGTCCATCTTGGTTACCTGTTGGCTGGCTGATCTGACCGGCGCGCGCTAGGCGCGCCGGCAAATTGCGGAGAAGATCACGATTCCCGGCGGCGTCCGTGCATCACCAGAGCACCGGCAACTCCTCGAACCCGCCAGTGATGATCTCCTTGCGCAACTTCAGTTCTTCGGGCGCCACGGCCAGGCGCAGCGCGGGAAAGCGCTGGAAGATCGAACCGACCACCACCTTGAGTTCCAGCCTGGCCAGCGCCATGCCGATGCAGTAGTGCGGCCCGTGCGAGAACGTCAGGTGCGGATTTTCGTCGCGTCCGATGTCGAAGGTTTCCGGGTCGTCGAAATAGCGCGGATCGAACGACGTCGCCGGCAGGCCGACGAGCACCTTGCTCTCCGCGGGAATATGCACGCCCGCGATAGTCACGTCGGTCCTCGGATAGCGCATGATGCCGTCCCAGCCCGCGCCCGGCGGGTACATGCGCAGGATTTCCTCCACCGCCTTGTCCACCAGGGATGGATCGCCGACTAGGCGTTCGCGCTGTTGCGGATGGCGGAACATGGCCAGCAGGCCGAATTCGATCTGCGCGACGGTGCTCTCGTGCCCCGCCACCAGCATGCCCGCCGCCAGGCCGATCGCCTCTTCCTCGGTCGCATTGCCCTGCTCGACCGCCGCGAGCAGATCTGTCAGCAGGTTGTCGCCCGGATCCTGGCGCTTGTCCCACATCTTGCCACGAATGTAGGCGCGCAGTTCTTCCCAGGCCAGGCGCGACGCGCTGCGAGGGCCGCTTTCATGCTGATGCGTCATCACCTCGTCGGACAGCCCGGCGAAAAAGGCGTGATCCTCGTAAGGCACGCCCATCAGCGCGCTGATGAGCATGGCCGGCAGCGGAAAGGAGAGGTGGCGCTTCAGGTCGGCGGGCTGGGGCTGGGCCGCCAGCGTCTCGAACAACTGCGCGGCGATCGCCTCGACCTGCTGCGCGAGCAGCTTCACCCTGCGGTTGCTGAAGGCAGGCGCCACGATCGTGCGTAACCGGGCATGCTCGCCCCCCTCATGCGAGACCAGCCACCCCGGCGAACCGAGAATCACCGAATCCGGGGTGAATGCCGCCGGCGGCATTCCCGCGGGCCGGAACGCCGCGTCGGACAGCGCCGCCTTGGCCTCGTCGTAGCCTGTCACCCACCAGCCTTCGTGCCCGGAGGGGAAGCGCACGCGGTGGATCGGACCGTTGGCGCGTAGCGCCAACATCTCGGGCGAGGGCTCGATGTGGTCGACGCGCCACATCGGCAGCGTCGGCAAGGGCTGTTCGGACATGGTGGCACTTCACTCTCTAGCGATGGAAGGGCGGAAGGCGCTGCGGGCAGCGAATGACGTAGGACGGCAATTGAACGTCCTGCGCGGCGTAGCCCGACTCGATTATCAAGATCGGCCAACGTGTAACTGCCTAGGCATACCGCGCGGCGAGATGCAGAACTTTACCCTGCGCCTTCGAGTTCAGGATAAGACGAGTGGTGGGCCTTTGAGTCGCAGCCGGCCATCAAGATTTCCTGCGCAAGGGTCGACAAGGGCGGCAGCCTGTTTGGGTACGGGGCGGTTTCGCCGAGGCCCCCTTGCATAGAATGCTATCTGATGCGGATTTGACATTTTGCTTTTCTTTCTCCGTTTCATCGATCGCGGTGTCATCCACGAAATGAAGGTCGGTCGGCGGCTCCCGGCTCCCAACGAAGCAGTCTCAAAACTCGTGCCAATTTGGCCGACCCAGCAGAAGAAAAACATTGTGATTACTTTTCAGCGGATTAGCCTGAGGCCAGACAAGAGCTTGGCGAAATAGGCCGGTGTCGCGGACCCAACAAAGACGACAGAAGAGTGTCGGATAGGCGACACCTTCTTTGTCAGTTGTCCTGTCCTGGAATGATGGCAGGCCACCTGACCCTATTGACCCATAGGAGGTTGGCTCAGGGGTTCACCTGCTTGCTAAGGGGCGCGCTCGAGGCGGCTTGCGGGCGCGTTGCCAATGCAACACTAGCTATCCGCAACACCGCCATCTGGGGCGAAGCCGGCACGGCCTGCGCGTCGGAGTCCAAGAAGTTCGGCGCTTGTGAAATGACGGAATGGCATGTCCGCTATGGCGGTCGCGGCGTGATGACCTACTGGCATGTCGAAAAGGGCTCGACCTGCATTTTCTCGCAACTCAAGCGCTGTTCGTCTTCGGAGGTCGCCGCGATGATCAAGGGCGTGCTGCGACACTGCACCAACGTGGAGATTCAGGGCCAATATTCGACAGCGGCCATGGCCAGAGCGCCGTCGGCGCCGCTTTTTGCCGCCTGCTCGGGTTCACCTGCCGCCACGCCTGAAGGCGATCGCCCGGCAGAAGCTGGCGCCATCAGGCCTGCGCGCTGAATTGCCCAATCTGCTTCCCATTCTTTCCAACGTCATCAACTGAGAGGAGGTTGAGCAGCAGTATGGCCACAGTCAATCTGGGCCGGCCTCGATCTGACTGCCATCCCGAAATATCACAGTCGCAGCGGTGGCCAGAACGACCATCGGAATAGCGTCTGGCCTTCGTTCATCCCGAAGAAGGGATGACCGACCAGTCCGTTTTTCTCGCGCGAATGCGGCAGCTCCATTGCGATCGCGGCAATTCGGATTGGCGCGGGCGCCATGTGCTCCGACCCTGAGGGTTGTCCCGGTCGGCGCGAGCTATCGCTCAGCGGCGATCAAGTCATCGGCTTTCGGAATGACCGGCGACGCTTCGTCTCAACGATTAGGCCGGTCGGGCTGTCGGCCGTATTCTTCGCCTTGAACACGGCGGTTCGCTTCGGTTTTGGTTTGGGTGGCGATTGAGGCTCTACCCTTGGCTCTGGCGTTTGCTTGCCTTTTTGTTTGTCCTTGCGGGCGCAAAGCAAAGCCTTGGCGGTCGCCGCGTCCGCATCCGAGACCACGCTGGCCGGCTTGCCATCGAGATTGACCCGTGCAGCGCCGGCATCCAGTCTCTCCAAGTATTTGGCCATCTTGGTATACGCCAGCAGGGCTCTCCTCAATTCATCATCGGACAGTTCGCCGTCGAGCACCCGAATGTCATGATGGATGCCGATCTTGAGCGGCCTGGGCGCTTTCGGATTGAACGCCGCAGGCCACTTGGCCGATAGATAGCGGAAAAGCTGTGCAGGCGATTTGCCTCGGCTACAGCTCATAAGCCTCGCCCCATTGTTTTCGTTTCCAATTCGGACCTTCCTAGCACTGATATATGCAATGATTTGGAAAAATGAGAATTCGCCCCGCAGGGCAAAGCAGCGGGCGCCTCCTCATTCGGACAGGCGAAGTGCCTGGTGGGCCGAGCAGGATCGGCGCCAATCACGCCGAGCCGTCCCGATAGAGTTCACAGCCATACATTAGGGTCGGTGGAATGCTGTTCCCCCATATCTCCGCAAGCTCATTGACCCTTGGCAGTGCATCTCAAACGCCGGCAGCGAAAAAGACTCGAGGGGCCCCCGCGGCGGGCCGTCAGCGAGTAGGACCCGAAACCGTCGCGGCTCCTCTCACCCGTTCGGCCGTTCCGTCGTACCAGGGCGTCGCGTAGCGCGAAAGCTACTCAGGCGACCGTTCCGTGATCTCGGCCGGATCGACGCCGCCCTTGGACAGGAAGGCAGGCGAATGGCTGGCAAAAAGCGTTCCGCCGCAACCCGGCGTCGATCCCCAGAACCTGGCGCGGGCGCGGCGGAACTGCCGGGCGGCGGGCATTCCGGAATAGCTGCCGCCGATGACAATAGGCGCAGCGAAATTCAGAAGGTTGTGGGCGACAGGCTTCGGACTCCCATTCGATTGCCGACTCGGCTCATGCCTTGACGGGCAATATTCTGAGGATGTTTGCACATCACGTTCATGGTTGCCACCATGGAGATCGCCTCAGAAGCGGCGCCCAATCGGAAACATTAGCACCTCCGCGTTTTGGCTCGGCTGCTTGAACTCCTCGACGGCAACTGCCTCAATTAGCAGATCCAAGGCTTCGCGCCCCCTCTGGCTCATCGGGTCATCGCCTCGCAGGTAATGATACGCTCGATCTAGATGCACTCGCGCGGCGGAAAAATCGCTTGTCATATGACCCTCTCAGTTGCCGCCCGCGTTAGCCGTCTACGAGGTGAGGGTCACGCAATCGTCAATATCCACAGACGGATTTGATTTAAATCGCAGATGATCCGGGAGAAACCAAACACCGGCTTGTCCTATGCGAGAGCTCCTTGATTATGTCGCCGGCGGGTCCGGTGGACTCTGCAATAGGGTTGCCAAGCGAGCCCTGCACTGTCCGGGCCATATTGTTTATTTTCGGCGCCAAGAGACCTATCGGGACGCTCTTGTCGCCGAGTAGAGGCTGAGGAATGACCCACAGTTAGCGGCTCGTAATCATGCGGGGCGTAGCCAAGAAGCATCACAGCACCTGCCCAATCACATTTGACCCTAAAGACCCGGCACCCAGATTGTGCCGAGTCTTTTTCTGTCGTTAGGGCGGCGTGATCCAATTGAGCGGGTCAGGAATAATGTCCCAGCACGGCGATCAGGAACCTTCTTAAGCCCGTCACCGACTTCAGAAAGCCGACGGGAGCTGCAACGACTTGACTAGGGGTGCCCTGCGAGCTTGACGGTGTCAGCCCCGAACGCGCCTTGTTGGCTGTGTGCCAGTCCCTGACCGACAGCGGATTGCGACATGACAACTTCTCCACATCGGAGGTAATCGTGGCGAAGTGCCTGCGCGCGAAGCGCCAGGAAAGGCCGGTTAAAGAGCCGGCCCGCTTGCAGGAATCGAACTCATGGATGACTGAGGCGTCGGCATCCTCGATGCCCATTGCTTGGCAGGACGCCATTATGGCTTTTCTGCGTTCTGTCTTATCGCTGTGACATTTCCCGCACAGGATGACGTTAACGACACTCTTTCCGCGTGAGGTGAGGCGATGAGAGCAGGTTAGAGTGACGCGCGGCAGGGAGGGCAGGAGGCGATGGCAAAGGCTGAAACTCGGTAAGACGGCGCAGACCGTCACGCTTGCTACAAAGAGAATGTTCTTCGAAGAGTATCGTTATTCCGGCGTCGCGAGGCTCGGCGGGCTGAAGGAGGGCGCTGGCAATGATGCGGTCAGGGATGGTTGGCACGATCCACGCCAGGCACCTGCATGGATCACCCCGCAAAAGTGGCGGACGGGACCTGGAATCGAGCCGACATTGCGAGATTTTCGCGGCCGCGGCGGCTTCGCTGTCTGCTGTCCGCAGGGCGAAGCGCGCATCAGATGAGGGCCAGCGGCGGGTGCACCGGCGCCCGAACCGCGGGATGACGAACACGATCTTCGCCGGCTAGGACAGCGCCTCCGCGAACTTAATGTTGGAGGCGCTACGCCGCTCGATCTAGCGGAGGCGTGGCGAGTCGATGCGGCCGGCCGGCAAAACCCGCGCTGCAGCTCGATTTCGGGAAGGATCCCTTGCCGCTTAAATATGATCCTTCGAGAGCTTCATAATCGGCTGGACGCCGCCGTCATGAAATCCTACGGCTGGCAAACGGATATCGACGCCGAACAGATTCTCGACAGCCTGGTCCGGCTGAACGAAGTCCGGGCCGCCGAAGAGCGTCGGGGCTTCATCAAATGGTTGCGCCCTGGGTATCAGATCGACAAGATCGGTCCGCTGGCGCATCGCGGCGATCGCGTCCAGGCAATCCTGGCGACCAAGGTCAGGGCGAAGAAGACCCCGTTCCCGGCCGCGCGACTGGACCAAGCGCGGGTCGTCCTCGACCTCATGGCGAGTGCGACAGCACCTCTGTCGGCAGAGGAAATCGCTGTCACGTTCACATCGTCGGACGAAACCATCGTCGAGGTGCGCGACGTACTTCAATCTCTGGTCCGGCTCGGCCAAGCGGAAAGCTACGACAATGGAAGAAGTTTCTTCCGAGCGGCGTAGGTAGTGCTAACAACAACAATTGCCTCTTGCTAAATTAGATCGTCGAACAGCGTGAGATCGTGAGCCTTCCGGACGCGGGCCAGGGTATCCTCGAAGCTTTCATGGTTGTCGCCCGCCGGAATGAGCGCCTCGATCTTGTCGAAAGCGGCACGCGCGGCCGGACGCGAATGATCGCTCAAGTGGACGGCATTGGCGAGCAGCTCCGCGCTCGCGCATCCTTTGCGCACGACGCCGCTCAAGGTGAGGAGGGTTGTCGGGATAAGGGGTTCCTCGCCCTCGGCGAGCGCCTTGGCTGCGAGGATCCGCGCCGGAAGACCTGCGACGAACGCCAAGTCCGACGCCAGGCGCACCGCGAAGTGGCGCGCGATCTCGCAGGTCTTGATATCCTTCTCGGCGGTTCCAATCGCACGCTCGAGATCGCAGAGCGGCTTGCCGGCCATCCACGCCGCGAGGAGTGCCTTGATCACGGGCAGGGCGTGCTTCGCCTTCTTTCTGTCGCCGTCGAGAGCGCGATAGTCGGTGCCGAATAGCCCCTCGATATCGTTGGGCCGGATCAGCTGGAGCAGCCACTCCGGCCGCTTCTCGATCCAAGCGAACAGGGTGGCGACGCAGTCGGTCGCGGTGCCGGCAAAGGCGTCGGCCTTTACCAGCGCAGTGAGGCTAGCAACGACCTCATAGGGCAGTCCCGCCGATGCAGCGACGCGTTCCAGCCAGGTGAGCTCCTGCTCGGGCGCGAGCTCCTTGCGGCGCACCAAGGCTGACTCGATCCGGCTTTCGATCCATTTCTCCTTGCCCGCCTGCCGCTTGCGATAGGCGGCGAAGGACCGCCGGATCATTGCCTTGGCCGGCTCGTCCGGCGCGTCGTCGTCGCCGACCGGGAGCCGGGAGAGAAGATAATCCTCACTACCTTCGTGCAGACCGGTGTGGATCCGGTCGAGCAGCCCGGTCAGTGGATCGTCGATCGTCAGGCACTGGTCGGATTGCGAGAAAATGCCCTGGAGCGTCATCCAGTGGCCCGCGATATTGTTCTTTGCATCGTCGATGTTGATGATCTTGCTCGGCACGACGAGCACGAAGCCTTGGCCGCCCTCCCCTGCCCGGCCGGCGCGCCCCGCTGCGTTGAGCAGCTCATGGGCATCGAGCTGCTTCATCTTGTCGCCTTCGACGTCCCATCGGCTGTCGCCGGCGATGAGCACTATGTCGCTGGGAAGGTTCATGCCCTGCGCGAGCGTCGAGGTCGCGAAGAGCGCATCTATGCCGTCGCGCCGCTTGAACAGCGATTCGTGCAGCAGGCGCTCCTGCTTTAGAAGCTGTGCATGGTGGCTGGTGGCGCTGCCGTCCACCCGTCCCTTGGCGTCGAGCTTCAGATAGCAGTGATCCGGTCCGCCCAGTTCCTCTTCGACCAGCTTCCGCCAGGCGCGCTCCTCATCCGTCAATGCCACCCGACGCTTGGGCAGCAGCTCGCGAAAATGCCGCACGGTGGATTCGGCGGCCACGGTGCTCTGGACGAAGGTCAAGGTCTTGAGACCATCCTCGGCCGCCGCCGCGGCAATCGTCCCAGCGACCTTGTTGCCGTTGGGGGTCAGATACCAGTTCTTGGTCCGCTTGTTCGTGCTCGTCGCAAACAGGACAGGCTCATCGAGCAGTGCCATCAGCGCATAGTCGCTGCGCTTGCGCGTCGCCCAAGTCTGGCGGAGGCAGAAAAAGGCAAGCGGCTGGGCGTCGAGCTGCGCCTTGAGCTTGGTTGGAACGCCCTTGGTCTTGGCTTTTGCTTGCTCTGTGACGAGCAAGTTCTCGAGCTCGGTGACGCGGTCAGCGCTATAGGCGACACAGCCACGCGCTTGGCGCGTCGGCTTCCACGCCAGATCGAGCGGCAGGCAGGGGCGGTCGGTTAGCTCGGCGACCCATCCGGCGATTTCCTCGGCATTCTGCATCATCGCCGAGATCAGGAGCAGGTCGGCGTCCGGCGCCGAATGGGTGAGGTTCAAGAGGCAGAGCATCGCATCAATGCTGCGCCGGCTGCGGTCCGCTTCGCGCGGATGCAGGAGATGGCACTCGTCGAAAATCACCAGGCCGACGTCCGCAAAGGCCTCGGGCTGCAGCGATTGGAGCATCAGGCACCGCTCGGGCGTCGTGACGATGATCTCGGGCAGCACGATCGCGTCGGAGAACGTGATTTCCTCGTCGAGATCGCCGAACACGCTGAAGTCCCTGAAGGCATTCTGGAGCGTGAAGGTGGTTTGATCAACAAGAGCCAATGTCGGAGCAAGCACGACGACCTTGCCGCCGGCAAGAAGCGCGGCCGCGATCTTGAGCTCAGCGAGGGTCGATTTGCCGCCGCCAGTCGGGAAACTGACGGCGGCGGACGTACCCGCGGCAAGATAGCCCTTGTCGAGCGCGGCCCGGTGGTTGCGCCAGAGATAGGGGCGCTTGTTCGCCGCGCGGCGGATGATGCGCCACCATTGGTTCGAGCCGATGCCCGACGGCGCGCGCACGCGGCACAGGCCCGCCTCCGCCAAGTCGCCGGAAACGGCGAGCAACAGCTTCGAGACATGGAGCGGGCCGGGAAATACACTGACGGCGTGCGGTCCGTCGGCGTCGAACACTCCTTCGATCGGCGCGATGCAGAGGTCCCGAACATCGGCAAAGATCCTCTGGGCCTCAGATACCGCGATCGCCTCGGGATCGTCGGCCGGGCGGGTGAGCAGTTCCCGCGCGAGCTGGATGACGCCGGCGTGGAGCCGCCTCAACAAGGCGTCCACGGCCCGACCCGCGCCGCTCCGATCGGCCGGGCGTTCATAGTCGAGATCGCCGTCATTATCGATGATTGAGCGCAGCCGACCTGTCGCAAGATCGCCGATCGCGCGAATGAGCCGCGCTTCCGCACCCTGGTCATCGGTATCGGAGACCAGGCGCTTGGCCATTTCTGCAGCATCGCTTTGTGAGTCCGCGATCAAGAAGAGCAGGGTAGCGCAAATTTCAGGGGCCGCGCGGATGGCGTCGATATAGGATACCCGCTTCTCGTCGTCCGCGGCAATGATCTCGGCCATCAGGCAAAGCTGATGCGCGGTGCCGGCGACGAAGGCGGCAGCCGCCCGGTCAGTGCGTTCGGGCGCGGTCGCGACCAGCAGCTCTTGCGTCGCCGCCAAGCGCCGCATCTCGTCGAGCAGCGTGACCAAGGCCTCGCTGCGATCTTCGGCTGCGGCTGCGCCCCGCAGCCGCACGCGCGCGGCGACGATCTCGGCGAAGACATTGGTGAAGCGGCGCGGCAGCTCCTCCAGATCGAGCGCTTCGAGCGGCGGGGCTCCGGCGATCAGGTCTATGGTGACGGGATCAAACATCGTCGCGCCAGTTCTCGATGTACTTGATGGCCTTGGCCGCGAACTCCTTCATCCAATCGCGCAGCTTAAGGATGCACATGGTTTCGGCTTGGCGCCGCTTGCGGCCGCCCGGTGCCACCTTGTCGAATCCCTTAAACAGGGCTTCGCGGTCGTCATCGTCGTCATGGCTGTCATCGGCGGTGATGGCGACGCGATAATAGCGGGCTTCATCCCAGAGAATGGTCTCGACCGCCGCATCGATGTCCATCTTGGGAAAGCGCAGCTGATTCGCCTCAAGGATCGCGCCGGTCTCCTGAATGAGCTCGGGCATGCGCTCGCCGCGTTCGAGCGCGCGAATGCCCATCCAGACGTCGCCGGTGATCGTCGAGCGCGGGTTCACTGTTGCCTTGTCCTCGAAGATCACGACTGCGGTGATCTCCTCTCGGGCCGCATCGAGCTTCAACTGCATTCCGTCGAAACCCTTGTGCGCGAGAATGGCGTGGGGCGCGCGCACGACGGCGCCGGAATAATCGCGGTGCGCCGCGATCCAGGAAATCGCCTGAAAAATCCAGCCGTCGCGGTGATAGGCATCCTTGCCGTCCTCGACGGTCAGGAGCTTGATCGCGCCTTTGGCCGCGGCGACGCGGGTCGCGGGCGCCTTCTTGTCGATACCGGAGAGGATCGCGGCAACGTGGCGCGACTGACCCAAGGCGATCTGCGCGACCTTAGCGGCGAGGTCGTCCTCGTCCGCTATAACCCAACGCGAGCCATGACACAGCGTTCCATGCGTCACCGACGTCAGCGCAAGCGACATATTTGCCTGCGAGTAGCCTGTTGAAGCCGACACATCTCAAATCCCCCTGAACTCCAACCCGCCCCAAGTAAAGCGAGTGCCCATTACTTGCGTCAATATAGGCGTCCATCGGTCTAGCGAAAAGGTCGCCCCTATATATCAGGCGCGAATGGAGAGGATAAAAGCCAAAGCGGCGAGTCCAGCCGACGCTACTGCAGAGACGAGGCGCTCGGCGCAGCCAGAAGGAGAATGCTTCGACTCGGTAGCGCGCGCCCGATATGCCGACCAGGGCCTCGACAGCGCCGAAGCAAGCGCTAGGTAATGGCCGCGAATGCGCCAGCAATTCATCTGTCGTGCGCTTCAAAACGACGACAGCTTTCAGGCGTAGTCTCGAATAAGCTGGACGGCCGAAATGGGGCGCGAAGCGTCGTTGGCGATGCGACTTAGCTCAAGAACGCGCCAACAACAATGCCGTTCGAATTACCCGAGTTCATGGATCATCACGTCGGGAATGACCGCCTTGGCGATGTCGCATAAGTGCTGGTGATGGGTCAGGTAGATTACCTGGCCCACACTGGCCATCTCGCCAAACAAACGGAAAACCTCTTCCGACCGCAAATGGTCGAACGTTTCCATAATGTCGTCGGCGATGAACGGAACAGCGGGCCTGAGCTTGGCAAACTCATAATATCCGGCGAGGCGTAGAGCCAAGTAGAGTTGAAAGCGCGCGCCTTTCGACAAAGCGTCTGCGACCTTCGATTGGCCATCCCGCTGTGTCGCGATGAGAACCTCACCGCCCTTTACCGGCTGGGTCGTCAAGCCTGTGTACTGGCCGCGCGTCATTAGTGCGAAGGCGTCGGAGGCCTCGCGCAGCATCCCAGAGCGGTGGCGTTCGCGATAGACCTGAAGCGCGCTCGCCGCCGACATCACCCCAAGCTTCAATTCGATGTAGCGGACGGCTTTCTCCTCGATTTCGAGAAGGACGGTGCGACGATCGGCATCGATCCGGGCAACTGCGCTGTCGCCTCCGATCGCATCGAGCTTGTCGGTCGCCCGGGTACGCCGGACGAGCTGCTCTTGCAGTGATTCATCGAAGTCGGCGAGGCGCCGCTCGACTTCAGCCTTTTCGATTGCGAGCCCATCGAGATCCAGGCCTTCCAGCAACGACTGCGCCTGGATCAAGTCGTCGACGGTGAGCTCGCTCGTTAGCCGTTCTTCAAGCTCGCCCACGGCACTCTGCAGGCCGTCTCGCTCGCGAAGCTGTTCATCGCGCTCCACGACCTCCGGCAGAGTTTTCGCCCCAAAGGCATCGAGCACTTCCTGCTTTGTCGTCTCGTGTGCCGAGAAATCAGCGTTCAGCGCCTCTCGAACGTCCTGCAACTTCTGAACGTCGAGTAGCAGGTTTGCCCTCGCCTCACGGGCGCGCTCTGCTTGCTCTAGACGTTCTGTCAGCCTGACGCTCCCCTGTTCTGGCGCCACGTCGCCTGCAGGCTCGCCGGCCTGCGCGCCAACGCGGGAAACCTCTTCGGCAAATGCGGTCCTGTCCGCCTCCATCTTGCGGATGCGAATACGCATGGCCTCACGATCCTGCAGGGCCTTTGACAGCTCTGACAACTGATCGAGCACGCTGCCAAGCCCAGTCCCGGCGATGCCTTCTTCGAGCCAAGTGCCCTTCAGCGTTTCCCTGACCTCAGCCTGCCATGCCTCCTCTCGCCGCTCGGCGATTTCAACAGCGAGCCGTCTGGCGGCCAGCTCCTCTTCCTTGGCGGCCACGCTCCTCAGCGCCTCCGCTTGTTCTGCATCGACCTTCGCCTGCCTGTCCAGAAAGCGGTCAGCGGCGACCGCCATTACTTCCAGAGTCTCCCCGGCCTCCGAGGCTATTCCAACGCTTTGAAGAGCCAAGGCCAATCCGAGATGGATCCGCTCTCCTTCGGCTGTTGCGCGTTCGATCTTGACGCGTGCGAGCACGATGTCGTCCCAGGCGGCAAGCGCGTCGGCGCGGGCGGCAATGCGTTCATCGAGAAGTCCGATCAGCAGGTCGAGTGTCTGCTCCCGGCAATCCTCAAGCAAGGCATTTGCCGTTTCCTTGACTTCAGCTGATGCCATTTCTGCGCGCTTTTCCACCCCGGCAAGTTGACAGCTGATGCGCTCTACGGCGGCTTCCGTCTCGGCTGCCTTCTGTTCGATAGCTCGAAGATCGGCCAGCTCGCCTGCACGAGACAAACGGGCCATGACAACATGATCGTCCCTGGCCAGTACTGCGGCAAAGACATCGGCCGTTTCGGCCCTAAGGTCCGCCCGGTGATTTCGCCAGGCCTCGTCTCTCTCACGTCGTATGGCTGCGGCTGTGTCATCGTCGGCGAGATCGGCCGCGGCGCGGACAGCAGCCAGACGTGACGAAGTAGATACTCGGTTTTGTTCATGCTCAGTCAGGCGCTCGGACAGGACTGCCTTGTCTTTTTGAAGGCTCGCGGCCAGTGTTTTCCACGCAGCCATCTGCGTCAGTAGCGGAACCGATATCTTCGAAAGTGCCTCGGCATCGCCCGACCATGGCTGGAGGCGCCGCATCGCACCGGCCAGCCTTGTTTGCCGCTCGTCCTCCAAGCCGCGCGCCTCTGTTATCTCCCGTGTGTGACTACTGGCCTTCGCCTGCGACACGGCTGCAATCAGCCTGGCTCTTACGGGCTCGGGCACCGCCCTCTCCTCGCCAACGCGACCTCGTGCAGCGTTGAGCCCGTCGAGCACGGCAGCGGCTTCGTCGCGGGCCATCCGCAGGGTCGCCGTGATCCCGGAGCGTTGTTCGACCATGTTGCGAAGCGTGCCGACCACAAAGGCAGGTAAGATGAGCCGGGATGGATCCTGTTCGGCCGATTTTCCGAGCTCGGCGAGACAGTTCGCCACCGTCTGGTCGAGCATCTGGACTTCCATTTTGCGAGTCGGCAGATCCATCCCCGCGGACGCATATCGCGCCTTGCGATCGGCGAGTCTTCGCACCTGTTCGGAGATCGCCAGCAAAGCTTCGTCGACAGCGATTGCTTCGATCTTTGCGTTCGCCCGATCGATTTCATCGGCATTCGCCTGGATACGGGTTCTCAGCCGCGCGTCCTGATCGATCAATTCCGCGACGCTGCCACTCCAGGTCCTGGGAGGAGACGGGATGTCAGGCAGCTCAGCTAGTCTGCTCGCCTTACGTTTGATTTCGGCCAGGAGCGGCGCGGCGCGCGCATATCGGTCGATTGTAGCCAGTCGCGCCGACAACACCGAACGTTCAGAGAGGCTACGATCGTACTTGTCCTGGGCTTCCACCCGTTCCGCCTCGAGCGTCTCGAATGTCGAGGCCAAGGTGTCGATCTGCTCCTTGCGTGACTTGAGTTCCGCGAACCGCTTCTTCAGCAACGCGATTTCAGTGGTCTGGGCCTGTTTTCGGTGAAGTCCATCTGCCTCCGTCTCCAGTGCGGCCAAGACATCGCTCACATGACCAAGTCCGGCGCTGGCGGTGAAAAGGAGCTTGCCGAGATCACCACGCGATTCAAGGATCGCCTTGCCCCCTATTTCCAGCGTCTCGTCATCCAGTGAGAACATGCTGCTGTAGGCATCGCGGGACAATCCGGCGAGATGAGCCGAAATGGCAATTTCACTCAGTGGCCGGCCTTCCGCATCATGGAGCGAGTTGCTGCGACTCTTGGTGCGTGAAACGGCAAGCGTCTGCGCCTCAAATTCGAGCAACCCGCCGATGCGCATGGAGCTATATTCGTGCAGGAAATTGTAGCGACTGCGCTCTTCGATGCCGAAGAGCAGGTCGAGATAGGCAGAAAGCGCGGTCGATTTGCCGGCTTCGTTCAAGCCAAATACTATATGCAGATCAGGCCCTGAACTCGGTTTAGGTCCGAAGTCAATCGCCTTGTCGGTGAACTTACCGTAACGGGTGAGATCGAGCCGCCGCAATCTCATCGCGTGCCGCCTGCCTTGAGGCGAGCCGTGACCAGGTCGACGCCACGTGCAAGCACGTCATCGAGGAATGCCTCCAACGCCGCCTCGTCCTTTCCCGCGAAGTCTCGCGCATCCGGCGGCAGGTCCGCGATGGTCTTCAACACCAATTCCCTAGCGTCCGAACGGAACGCGTCCGACGTTGCGCGCATTGACTCGGCTAGCTCCAGGGTCGGATCCGCGACGTCTTCGGACTTCCCAGTTCCGGGAGCAGAGAGATTGAGTTCGACCTTCTCCACCCAGGTGTTGCCCACCTGCTCTGCCGCCTGTTCGGCCTCGGCAAGCACCAAATCCTTATCGCGGATCATCATCCATGACAGCGCGGAAGCGCCGACCAGGCTGAGGCGGGCGATGAGGTATTGCGATCTGGCCGCAGTCCGGGATTGTTCAAGCGCAGACCGGATGCGGCCGACGGCCTCGGGCAGTTCTGATATTCCTGCCAGGTCGACACTCACGCGCTCGAACTGCGCAACGTTGGTCAGCCTCTCCTCAATGTCGACAGACCGATCGTCGTTTATGGTCGCCAGGGTGACCGATTTCTCACCAGCCTCATTGATGTCTCTGCCCTGAGGGATTCCAGGCATCACGAGCGTGCTTGCGCCGGGATAGACCTTGCGAACGTGAATATGGCCAAGGGCCCAATATTCAAAGCCGTGACCTTGCAGGTCGGCGACGCTGCAAGGCGCATAGACGTCGTGGCCGGGCGAGCCGGCCAAGCTGGTGTGCATGATGCCGATGTTCGCGGCGCCCTCTCGGGGGCCGGCATATTTGGGCAGCAGGCTTTCGGCCGCCTTGGGGCTGGCGAAGCTCAGTCCGTGAAGCACGACGTCCAGCCCGGCGACCGACTGGATCACGGAGTGCGTGCGGCCACTGAAAATCGTCACCGTGTCCGGCAGGACGAGCTGTTTAGAGATTCGAGACATGGCGTCGTGGTTGCCGCGGATCATGTAGACCCTGACACCGGCTTGGTGCAGACGCATCATTTGCGAGGCCAGGAAGCGCGCCGTCTTCATCGATGTCTGATCGCCATCGTAAAGATCGCCCGCAATGACAAGCGCATCGACCCGCTCCGCAAGACACAGGTCCACGATCGAGATGAAAGCCTGGCGGCTGGCATCTCCCACCAGTTCGGCGAGTTCGGGATTGCGCAACGCGAGCGTGCGCAGCGGTGAATCGAGATGGATGTCGGCTGTATGAACAAATCGAAATGCCATCTGGCGCGCTCTCCCGGCCCGAACAGACGTTCAGGCAACATTGCCCATCAAGTCAAATCGCCCAAAACGTCGCAGCGAGCGGCGAAGGCGTCCCCATTCCGGTTAGCAAAGTGCGCCGGCGTTCGGCAACAGTATCTGTGAGTTGAGGCCTCGAAGTCAGGATAGGGTGTCTGCCTTCTTGTGAGGGAGCATTGACAGGCCTGACCTCCCTGTTGCGAGCCTCAACTATCGCGTGGATAAGCGAAGGTTTTGTATTCATCCGTCAGCCAAGAGCCTTTTATATCCGCAAGAAATTGCTTAATCTCCACGCGGGGGTATGGGGTCAATGCAATCTGCAGATAGTTCAGAGTTAGTAACAAATGATAGTGTTGCCGGTAGGCTACCTGGCTCGACCATAGTTGCCGACGTCGCGTCCAGCTTCACTTATGCATCCTATCAGAATGCGATTCCGGTTATCCGGTCCATCCGGCTCGATAACGACACCGCTCGCAGTTTTGAGAATTGCCGGCTGGAGCTTACGTCGTCACCGTCGTTCCTGCGGCCGAAGACCTGGACGGTAGACCGCCTCATCCCAGGCGACCGGCTCCAGCTCAGTGACCGCAAGGTAGAGCTTGACGCTGGATATCTCGCCGGCCTGAACGAGGCTGAGCGAGGTGAGATTACCTTGCGCCTGTCTGCAGCCGGTGAGGTCCTGGACGAAAAGCGAGTGACGGTGAGGCTGCTTGCGCGCGACGAGTGGGGTGGCGTCGCCGACATGGCGCAACTGCTTCCGGCGTTCGTGATGCCCAATGATCCCGGCGTTGCGCCGATCCTTAAGGCAGCGGCCGAACGGCTTGCCGCGCACGGGCATCCGAGTGGCCTCGACGGCTATCAATCGCAAAGCCCGCAACGGGCATACATGCTGGCTGCCGCAATTTATTCGGCGATGGCCGGCATGGGGCTGCACTATGCCGAGCCTCCCGCAAGCTTCGAGAGCCGTGGCCAGAAGATCAGGCGCCCCACGACGATTGCCGAGGAGCGCCTCGCGACCTGCCTGGATACCTCGCTTCTCTTCGCAGCGGCCTTAGAGGCAGCCGGTCTCCATCCCGCCGTCCTGATGTTTGATGGACATGCGGCTGCGGGGGTCTGGCTGGCCAAGCGCACTTTTGCCAATGCGGTTGAGCAGGATCAGATGGAGGTCCGCAAGGCGCTGGCCTCGCGCGAATTCATTGCATTTGAGACCACAGGCGTCACGCACCGGCCTGCGCTGACGCTAGAAGCCGCGCAGAACGCGCTCAGTGTCCGGCTTGCGGAGGAGCAGGCAGATGCCTTCGTCGCAGCCATAGACGTGCGGCGATCACGCAGCGGCGGCATCACGCCTCTCGCCTCGCACGAGCCGGTCGGACGCAATGTCGCCGACGAAGAGTCGGCAACTGCGATTGCGGCTCTGCCACTTCCGGCGGCGCCAGCAATCGGGGAGATGCCGGCTGAGGCCGTTGAGATCAAGCCCACCACAGCGGCAGGTCGCATCGACCGCTGGCAAAAGAAGCTGCTCGACCTGACGCTCAGGAACCGGCTGCTCAATTTCCCCGATTCGAAGAAGACAATTCCGTTCCTGTGCACCGACGTCGCCTATCTGGAAGACAGGTTGGCGAACGGGGCCGCGGTCCGTCTTATTTCGCTGCCAGAGCAAAACCCTTTGGGAGAACGCGATGCGGAGCTTTATCGGGATGTCCACGGTCGCGATCTGCAACGCGGGTTCGCGGCTGAAGCGCTGCTCAGGGATGAGCTCGCCTCCACGTTGGATGCCCGCCAGCTTGAAGCGAGGCTAATCGACCTCTACCGGCAAGTTCGCAACGACTTCGCTGAGGGCGGAGCAAATACGCTGTTCCTCGCCGTCGGTTTCCTCCGCTGGAAGAAGAAACCGGAGGATGGGCGCAGCTACCGGGCGCCGCTGCTGCTGGTGCCGGTCCGGCTTGAGCGGCGTAGCGCAAGCTCGCGCTTCACGATCCGCTTCCATGAGGACGAGCCACACTTCAATGCCACACTTCTTCAGTTCCTCGAGCGGGATTTCGAACTTCGTCTTCCTCAATTTGCCGGTGACTTGCCGCTCGACGACAGCGGGATCGACGTGCCGCGGATCCTGTCCTCGATGCGACAGGCGGTGCGCGATGTTCCTGGCATGGAGGTGATCGACGAGACCGCGCTGTCGACATTTTCCTTCGCCAAGTTCCTGATGTGGAAGGATCTTGTCGAACGCACCGACGCGCTTCGTCAAAACAGGGTCGTTCGTCACCTCATCGATACGCCCCAGCAGGCGTTCGAGAGCTCAGACGGACAGTCGGCCTTTCGCGATGAGGCAGAGCTCGATCATGCGTATGAACCTTCAAGCATCATAAGCCTGCTTCCCCTGGATTCCTCGCAAACATCGGCAAGCATGGCAGCGGCCGAGGGACGTGACTTCGTCATCGTCGGGCCGCCCGGGACCGGAAAGAGCCAGACGATCGCCAACATGATCGCCAACTGCCTTGGGGTCGGCAAAACAATCCTTTTCGTGGCCGAAAAGACTGCCGCGCTCGATGTAGTCTACCGCCGGTTGCGCGAACACGGACTTGGAAATCACTGTATTGAGCTGCATTCGAATAAGGCCGATCGCAGGCATTTTCTCGCCCAGTTGAAGGCATCATGGGAGAATGGTGGCCGGGCGGACGCCTCACAGTGGATTGCCATCAATGAGCGGCTTCGCTCGCGCCGGGACGAGTTGAACGCCTATGTCGCGGCGCTTCACAAGCGCTACCGGAACGGTTGGACGCAATATCTGGCATTGGGTATTGCACTCAAATCGAACGATCATCTGGCACCGGCGTTCACGTGGCAGACGCCGGACTCGCATGACGCACAAACGCTGCTGGCGCTGGAGGATCTGGCCGCGCAGGTCGGCCTGGTCTTCGCGTCGGTTGAACGTCGGCCAGAGTTGGACCTGATCGATGTTGGAGAATGGAGCAGCGATTGGCAACTGAGGTTGCTTGCTGCAGCGACGTCTCTGCACTCCGCCATCGGCCAGTTGACTGCATCGATACGGGACTATCAGTCCTGTCTAGGTCTTGCCCCCAGCGAGCCATTGTCGCATGCCGAAATCCAGTCGCTCGTGGGGTTGGCGCAGATCATGGCCCAGGCCCGCAGTCGCGATATCTCGATAGCATATGACCGGGATTTCTCGACTTTCGCGGATGCGCTCACCGCCCTGGAGCGCTCGATCGAGGGATATCGAGAGACCGAGCGTAGGCTCTCCGCCACCTATGAGATTGCGACTGTCCGTGACCTCGATCTGGATGTCATGGATCGCCAATGGCGTGATGCTGAAGCGTCGTTCTGGCCAAGATCGGCGATCGGCAAAAGCAAGATCCAGAAACTGCTTCAAAGCCGAGCACAACGTGGCACCGCCGACCCCGGCAAGGAACTTCAGCTGCTCCGTCGGATGAGAGAGTTTCTGGCTGCGGTCGACCAAAGCCCGTTGGCAGGCAAGCCACTGCCGATCGAAGGTCTGGCAACGGACGTAAAGGCCATCTCCGGCACCCTCGATCTTGCTCGACGGCTTCGCGTATCACTTCGCATTCCTGGCCGCAGCCCGGACGAATTTCGGGCCGTCGTCCGTTCTGTCGCGCCAAGTCTGCGCGGCATCCTTGAAAACGACCAGCTGCGCGAGGCCGGCGATCAGCTGCTGGCGGCCGTCAAGGAACTTGAGGCCGCGCGCCTGGCATTCGGCGAGGTTTCGGCACGGGAGGTGGCGGATACTTCGGACGGTCCTGGCCTTGAAGCGCTTAGGGCAAAGCTGATTGCGCTAGCGGATGCTCGAAACCTGTTTCGTGATTGGGCAGCCTGGTGCCAGGTGAAAAGACAGGCGATCCAACACCATCTTGCGCCTCTTGTTGGGCAAATCGAGACGGGAACGATAGCCCCCGAACAAGCACGGTCGGCCTTTCGTGCGGGTTATGCCAGATGGTGGTTGCCGAAGGTTCTCGACGGCGATCCCGTATTGCGAAGCTTCCGCAGGTTCCAGCACGAGAACGCCATTACGGAATTTCGCGAGATCGACGACCTGGTGCGCACTCATGCGACCCAGCGGGTCGTCAGCGCGCTTGCCCATGGACTTGCGCCGGTACAGAGCGTCTCACGCAACTCCGAACTCGGCTTGCTGCGACATCAAATGGAGCTTCAGCGACCGAGCCAGTCCATCCGTGACATGATCGGCAAGATGCCGCAGAGTTTTGCCAAGCTTGCCCCGTGCATGCTGATGTCACCACTTTCCATTGCGCAATACCTTCCCCCGAACCAGGCTTTGTTCGACGTGGTGATTTTCGACGAGGCCTCGCAGATCACCACCTGGGATGCAGTCGGCGCCATAGCCAGAGCGCGGCAGACAATCATCGTGGGTGATCCCAAGCAACTGCCGCCGACCAACTTCTTCGGCCGCAATGAGGACGAAGAGGAGATTGCGGATCACGAGAAGGACTTGGAGAGCATTCTCGATGAAGCAAGGGCGTCCGGGATCCCGGTGCGCGACCTCAGATGGCACTACCGTAGCCGAAGTGAATCGCTGATCGCGTTCTCCAACTATCACTACTACCACAACCGCCTGGTCACGTTCCCCTCGCCGGCTGTCGATGACCGCGCGGTTCGCCTGCACCGGGTTCCTGATGGCGTCTATGACCGTGGCAAGAGCCGCACCAACAAGGTCGAGGCCATGGCGGTCGTGCGCGAGGCAGTCACCCGGATGATGGGCTGGCTGGCCCTGCCGGAGAACGATCGCCCGACGCTCGGCGTGATCACCTTCAATGCACAACAGCAGTCACTGATCCTGGACCTGCTCGATGCCGCACGCCGAGACCATCCGGAACTCGAATGGTTTTTTGCCGAAGACCGGGTCGAGCCGACGATCGTGAAGAACCTGGAGAACGTCCAGGGCGACGAGAGAGACGTTATCCTGTTCTCGATCACATTCTACAAGGATGCCTCCGGGAGGCCGCCAGCAATGGACTTTGGGGCGTTGAACCGAGACGGTGGCGAGCGCCGCCTCAACGTCGCGGTAACACGCGCCCGCCAGGAACTGATCGTCTTCTCCGGCTTCACGGCGGACCAGATTGATCCATCGCGAAGCAAGGCGATCGCGGTCCAGCATCTGAAGACCTTCCTCGACTATGCCGAACGCGGCCCAATTGCATTGCCCGCCCAGGATCTTGGATCGGTGGGCGGCTTCGATTCCCCGTTCGAGGAAGCAGTCGCCGATCATCTTGAGCAGCGCGGCTGGACAGTCGTTCCGCAAGTCGGGATTTCCGACTTCCGGATTGATCTGGGAATTCGCCACCCGGATCTGACTGGGGCCTATCTCGCGGGCGTCGAGTGCGATGGAGCGACCTATCACCGATCGGCGACGGCAAGGGATCGCGACAAGGTTCGCGAGCAGGTTCTGACCGGGCTCGGTTGGACCATCCTTCGTGTCTGGTCGACGGATTGGTGGTTTGACGCAAAGAGCTGCGCTGATCGCCTTCACGCAAGCCTGGAGACCCTGCTTGAGGAAAGCCGGGCGCGTCATTCAAGCGAGCAGACGAGGGAGGTGACAACGCGTTGGGAAATGGGTCAGCAGCTCGAGCCGACAGGCGAACCGGAGGCCCAGACGCCGGCCCCAATCGAGGAGCCCCTGCCCCTCCCGACCACGTCCGAGGTTGATCTGGTTTCGGCAAGTGTTGCCACAGCAACCGAGCCCTCGGGCTTTGCAGCATTTTCAACAATGGTCGGCGAGCCAACCCAAAACCAGGGCGAGCAAAGACGTTATCGTGTGACGGATCTAACCGACTTTCGGCCGGACCCCGAGCAATTCTTCGAGTTTAGCTACGGCACCACGCTGCGCGGGATGATCGAAGCAGTCGTTGACATGGAGAGTCCATTGCGCACCGACGTTCTCGCCCAGCGCATTGCACGGGTTCACGGTTGGCTGCGCACGGGCGGCCGCATCCGCGAGAGGATCGACCTGCACCTGCGAGATCTGGATCGCACGCAGGAATCCAGCGGCGAATTCATTTGGCAAAAGGGCGGGCTCTCGGATCTCCTTCCCTATCGTCAGCCGGTCAACGAGGAAGCGCGACGTTCAATTGCCGACATACCGTTGGCCGAGCTTGCCTCGGTCGTGATCGACAATCCCGGACTTCTCGACATGCCCGATCCTGCACGCGACATGGCCCATCTTCTTGGAGTTGAGCGCCTTGCCGCGGTATCGCGCGCGCGGCTGGACGAGGCAATCGCCAGGGCGAGACAGCATATTGCTGGATCCTCCTAGCCAGAGTCCTACAGGAATTCGCTAGGGTTTTTATGGGGGAAGGATAATGGCGGGGACGCCGATTGATGATGTTGTCGACTGGTCGGCAAAACTCTCGACCTGGAAACAGGACGCTCTGCGGCGGCTGGCGATCAGCAATGAGCTCACAGATGCTGACATTGTGGCTCTGCTGGCGATGGTCAAATACGCGGCCGGCTTTGCGCTCACTTCGGCGCCGCCCGCCCCGATACCGTTTACGAAAGCCCACTTTGGGAACGGAGAATATCAACCGATCGTCCTCAAGCGCATCGCCAATGTCGAGAATGTGAATCGGCTGGTGCCCAAGGCATCTCTCACGTTCTGTCCCAAGGCTTTGACGATCGTCTACGGTCGCAATGGGAGCGGCAAAAGCGGGTTTGTTCGGATTTTTCGCACCGCTTGTCGGACGCGCGTTGAGAACCCAGCCAGGCTGAAGGTTCTTGCTGACGTTTACGGAAGCACGCCTGGCCCTCAGACAGCGGACATCGTGATCGATGCCGGCGAAGGCGAGGCAGTAGTTCCCTGGTCGCCAGGCAACGCAGCGTCGCCGCAGCTCATGCAAGTTGCGGTGTTTGATACGGCCTCCGCCGAGCTTTACGTCGACGGCGGAAATCAAATCCGTTTTCTTCCTTTCGGACTGGCTCTGCCGCATCGGCTCAACGCGGTCTGCATTACCTTGAAGGAGAAACTGGAGGCAGAACGGGCTAAGGAAGTCGGCAACAAGGTCGAACTGACTGCGCTCGCGTTTCCTGCCCAGCACGGCACCGCGGCTCAGCTCTTCAACAAGCAGCTGAATAAGTCCACAACCGTTGCGCAGATTGAGTCGGCAACGACGTTTACCGAGACGGACCAGCAGCGTCTCGCTGAACTCACCTCCGCCCTTTCCGCAGGCGCTGCCGCCGCTGCCGACGTCACCGCGCTTTTGAAGTGGACAGATGCGCTGCTGCTGGAGGTCGGGGCTGTCGGATCGGCATTCGCAGATGCAACACTGGACGAGCTTCGAAAGCTCCGCGCTTCAGCAGTTGCAGCACGCCAGGCAGCGACGGTAGCCGCTGGCGAGTTGTTCACCGATGAACCTCTGCCAGGTGTCGGAAGCGGTGCATGGCGGGCACTTTGGGCGGCGGCTCGCAATTACTCGGTGACAGAAGCGTATAAGGATAAAGAGTTCCCGGTTCTGGTGGCAGACGGCGGCGCTGCTGCATGCGTGCTATGCCAGCAGCCGCTTTTGCCCGACGGTGCTGCCCGCATGCAGCGTTTCCAAAAATACATGGACGACACACTCGATGCCGCCGCCCGGCAAGCTGAGAAAGCCGTCGAAGACGCCCTGGGAAGCATGCATGCCCTGGCTCTCCTTGGCGCCTCCGATTTTGCCGACCGTCTCGAGCAGGTAAAAAGGCGGGATGAGATGCTCGCTGGCGCCCTCGCAACCCTCCAGGCATCGGCGGTCGCACGGCGAGCGGAGGCCCTCGCGCGATTGCGGGGCGAGAGCAGTCAGACAATTCCTCCTCTCGTCGTGCCGATCGAGCAGCTGGAAACTTTCGCGCTCAAATTGAAAGGCGAGAAGGATGGACTAGCGCAGGCGGGAGACAACGAAGAGCGGATCAAACTCCTGGCGGAAAAGACGGAGCTTGAGGACCGCAAGCTGCTCTCCATCAACAAAACGAAGCTCACCGTGCGACGGAATTTGCTCATCGTTGATGACGCCTACTCCAAGGCTCTCGCCGACGTTCAAACTCGTGGCATTACGCAGCGCGCGAATGAGCTTGTCGATGCCCACCTGACAACAGCTGTCGTCACGCGTTTTGATGCCGAGCGCGCCCGCTTCGACATCATGCACCTCAAGGTAGGCCTCGCACGCAAGAGTAATCAGACAAAGGCGGAATTCGAGGTCGATCCCAAGACAAAACTGGCCAAGGTCACCTCGGATATCCTGAGCGAGGGTGAGCAGCGTGCCTTGGCTCTTGCCGGATTCCTGACCGAAGTTGCTTTGACCGACGGTTCAGGTCCGATCGTGATTGACGATCCCGTTTCGTCGCTCGATCGCGATCGAAGTGCAAGGGTCGCCCAGCGGATCGCTGAGGAGGCAACCAAGCGACAGGTCATCGTGTTTACGCACGATATTGTGTTTTTCAATGAGCTCAGTCGCGCGGCTGATGAAGTGGGCATCGAGCCCGTCACGGTGGCACTTTTTAGCGACAAGGCTGCCGCTGGCAGAGTGGATACGGCAGGGATGCCGTGGAAGGGGCAAAACGTCGGCAAGCGCATCGGGCTGTTGAAGAACGACTCAGCACAACTGACCAAGCTGCTTGCGACCAGCCCGGCCGAGTACGAGTACCGCGTGAAGAACCTCTATGGCCGATTACGCGACACTTACGAGCGTGTGGTGGAGGAAGTGATATTCCGGGACATCGTGCGAAGAGGAACGGATGTCATCCAAACCCAGCTACTGCGCTATGTTCGACTCTCGGACGCGTTGGCAATACGATTCCACGAAGGCATGACCCGCGCAAACACTCACAGCCACGACAATCCCGCGGCGGATACGGTAGCTGTCCCCCTTCCCCAGGAGTTCATCGCGCATCTGTCCGAACTTGAGGCCCTTGTTGCTGATTTGAGGTCCGACAGCGAGGCAGCAGAGGCGGATCGGCCGCAGATGAAACCAAAGAAATAGCGCTTTGCTATCGAGAAACGGGATGAGCCTCAGTCGGCGAGCTTCGGTCAATCTGACGGATGCTGACCGGCTGCGCAGTGGTCGGTCTCATCCCTTCCACATCGTTGAGTGGAGAAGGGCCCGCATATGCCCCACAAGGTCGAGTTCGCCGCGCGCCTCGATCTCCAAAAGATATCGGGCCTTGGCCAAGCAATCGCCTTCGCTGACCGCTGGATAGGCGCAGATGGCAAGCAGCGCCTGTTCCTCCTCCCGGCTGGCTCCGTTGCAACTGCTACCACCCATCTGGCGCACCGCCTCACCGAACGCTGCGTATGCTTTCTTGTGCGCCTCAATCAGCGCTCGCAGTTGCTGGACGGGTCTCGGCGCGGCGTCTCGGCGGCGAGGGCCGTTGCCGCAGCTGTGGAGGCACGACGGCACCTGCGTATGGCCGTTGCGGATCACAACCAAGACTTTCCCGGATGGCCGATTCCACCCAGGACCGAGACTTCTTAACGCGACCAGAGCGTAATAGCCTAGCGCTTCGATCGCCTCCATCCCGCGGCAGTGGCCTCCGCTTCTGAGCAAAACCACCTCTCGCCCTTGGCTTGGTTGATGATGGTGACGCTGTAATACTTCTGTCCAGGCACGTGAAAGATGCGCTCGCCACCTGCCGAAATGTTGCCTTTGATGTTGCAGCCTGCGTTGCCGCTGCCGAATGCAAATAGCGGTGCCGACGGCGTTTGCACGTCGTCGCCATGCTGCGCTCGCCAATCCCATGGCGCCTGAAACGATCCCACCCATAAGCCGATCTTTGACGCTTTCGCCTTCGCCTGCTGCGCGACATAGGCGCCATTGCTATACTTCGGCCAGTCGAGCGCTTGCCCATGCTCGACCATCCACGCGGCAACGCTGGCGCCGTCCGCTCGAACGCAATCGCCAACAAAGCGCCCATAGCGATCCCAGGCGACAAATGAACAGTGGACCGGCTTCGACGCCGCCAGGAAGCTATCCAGGGCCTCTGCAGATCGTCGGCCGCATGAGTATTCGAACCCCTTTGCATCATCGCAGTACTGGCGGCTCTCTGGCGCATCAATCCCGTTGAAGCGGACCCGCTGTCCATGCACCTCAATGGTGTCGCCGTCGATGACGGAGGCCACGCCTGCAACCGCCACCGGCTTCGATTTGATGAGGTTCTGCAGATTGATTTCCGGCAGCGATCCGCTGTTGTGCATGACGAATTGCGTCACCAATGCGGAAGCCGCGGTTACCGTCACGAGGATTAGACGCAGCGGAACGCCTGCCCATCGTCTGGCGCGTGAGCGTTTCGCGCCATTGCGTCGCCGCCATTGGCCGGAGCGGTTGGCATAGCGCGATCTATTTATGCCGATCATATCTCGCCACCTCGACGGCTTTCGGCCGAGCGCTTGCCGCAGCGTGAGCCATCACGCTGCCATGCTTTCATCCGTCAGGCAATTGCCTGTGTCTCCACCAGCGGCAGAGGCGGGCGATCTATATTGCTGGACCACGGCGACGCTTCGTTGCCCATCACCCTCGATGTTTGTGTTGTTGCTGTTCGGATTGAGAGGATCGACAGTCTGCAGAAGCGAATTCGTGTGGTTGGCATCATCGGATGCAAGCGTCATCGCGTCGTAATTGGCCAGATAGTCGGCTGCGCAGTCGGAAACCAAAACTGCAGCGATGACGGCAAAGTACAAACGACAGTGCATTGAGGTATCCCCCGACACCAAAACCCATAATGCGCTTTCAGTATTTTATTGTCGAATCTGTTGTTGGACGGCTTGCGATTGACGCTTGGTTGGGCAAAGTTGCCAGCGGGTTGGGATTTTGGGGGGCTTATGAAGCGATTTGCTTTGACCGTCGCTGTATTCCTATGCTTGGCGGGCTGCGCTACGCCGCCAGATAAGATTGCAGGTGTTCCAAACGCTGGTCCCTGCACCCAGGCAGACCGAGAGCGCTTAGCGCTTCTGACAAACCAACAGAACAAGGCCGCGACCGGTGACGCTCTTGGGGTGTTCCTTATCGGTGTGCCGGTTTCGTCAATGTCTGGCGGCGACCATGAAACCGAAATTGCTGTCCTCAAAGGACGCTGCGGCCCGCCAAAGACCTGACCCCGCATCGTGCTAGCAATTTCGGCCGCATAGGTCATCGCAGAATTGCATGCTTTTCGGTGGAGGGAACAATGGATTTAAACACATCGGTGAGACTGAGTGCTGAGGAGCAGACGCAGCTCACAGAAATATTCGGCGCTGACCCTCTTGCCAACGCGTTGGCCAACCTCGGCAAGGCTGCGTTACGGGAATATGTGGAGATGCTGCTTGGGCAAAGCACCCTGCGCAGCCCCGACGCACGTGAACAGCGGTTGCTTCTGTTGATCCTAGAGGCGAACGACGGCGCTGTGCCAGGCGAGGCCAAAGTGGCTCAAATGTTCAACCTAACCCGGACCGGCGCGCGGTCGCTCATCCGTTCGGTGCTTTCGCGCTACCGATTGCGGCTGGCCGCCCCTATCCGCAAAGCGGCCATTCAAGTGCTGCAGGATTGCGGGCCCGAGAATGATGGTTTTCGGCGAGTGTCGGTCGGCAATCCCGTCGTCGTGGAATATCTGAACAGCCTTCTCGCTGAGCTCAACGGTGAACTCAAACGGATCGCGGCAGAAGCGCGGACCGGCACCTTTTTTCGCGTGCCTGAAGACAGCTATTTGGCGCTCAATGAAGAGCTCAATCCGTGAGTGACATTTCCGACGTCATATCGACTGCGAGCTTGTTGCTGGCGGTGGTCACCGCGCTGATGGGCTTCTGGTACGCCGATGTGACCAAGGCGATCAGCGAGACCGAGCCGACCCTGCCAAAAGAAAGGGAGACCGTCGCCAAGCGGATAGCGCCGGTGTTTTGGGCCAAGGCGCTGCCGCTCGCGCTGGGCTCGGTGGTTATCGCGTCAGTGTTCCTATGGCGTGCTTGGAACATTGCGCTGGAGGCACTGCGAAGCTTTGGCACCGACGCCAAGTATGACGACTTGAAGGCCGCTTTCCTCGCGACCGAGGTGCTGATGATATTGCTCGCCGTGGTGACGTGCACACTTGCATGGAGACTTGGCCGCAAACGCTGGCGACTGCGCTAGCCGGTGCCGAATAGCGGAGTCCTATCTCTCGAAGGATGTTTGATCCCGAGAAAATCCCGCCGATGAACCTGCGGCTCACCTTGTGAGGGAATATCAATGAAAGGTGGATTGATAACGGAGCATTCCGCACGCAGTCCCCAGCCCCACTCGATCACCTTCGAAGCGGTGATCGCCAATGTGGCAGCCCGCCCATGTTTCACGAATCCCGCAGGCAGAATTGATGTCTTATCTCGCTTGGATTGATTTCGACCCCGAGGAGCGTCGGCGCGCTCAAACACTGATCGACCTGTTCAAGCAGCCAGAAGCTCGCGATGAGCTTGGCCTGGGCACGGTTCGCGATAGCCTCGCCGATCTCCTCTTCCCCGGGACCAGCACGATCCAGACGCGACTGCGCTACATGCTGTTCATTCCATGGATCTATCTGGAGGCCCAAAGCCGAAGGGCGACGCAGGCAGAACGGACAGTCATTGCTCGCAATCTGGAATTTGATTTGAGCGAAGCACTTCTACGAGGCGGAGAAACAGTTGATGTGATTGGTCGTCTCGCCGGTCGAAGCCTGAAACGGCTACCCTCGAGCGTCTACTGGGCCGGACTGCACACCCTCGGCATTCGGGCGCTACCAGGCACCCAGGCGACCTTCCACTCTTACGGGCCCGAAGGTCTCAAGGACCATGACCTCAAACTGTGGACATCGAACCTCCCGAAACCGCCCGCAGATCTCTTCGATGAAACTGCCTTCGCGCTGACGCAAGGAGAAGCTGACTTTCTGCGCGATCGCATCGCGACCAATGCGAGGGCAAGCTTGCTGAATGAATTGGCACGCAAGGCAAGGTCCTTTGCCGAGGACTGGCCTTGGCAGGTGAGCGAAGACACCGTGTCAGACTCAAATCGTGCGATACTGCGACACGCCGAAAGATTCTCGGGTGTGATGTATGGCGCCAGTCTGCTCTACAACCTCTTGCTGGCACTTCGCGCAGCCGAACGGCCGAATGCGAAAAAACACGCAGACGCTCCGAGGCTCGTGGAGGATTACCGCTCGCGACTCGAAGACTGGAAGGCGGAGCTTGAACACCTGGCTTTGAGCGATTGGGATCTTGACGATCTCTTTGGCCTGATTGGGAAGACCAGCCACAATCTGAGCAAGGCGTCGCGCGATTTTATCCGCGGCTGGGTATCGATAGCGCGGGACGGCACCGTGCAGCTTGAGACCAATAACCTTGCGATTGAGCTTCTCAAGCAGCGGGAACATGGACTTAAGCGGATGAAGGCGCGGCTCCTGCACGACGCCCCGCTTGAGCGTTGGTCGGGTGCCTCTGGCGACGCGCGCCTCGATTTCAGGTGGGGTATCGCCAGCAGCTACCTGGGGGAGCTTGCAGATGCCAGTTGACCCCGCCTTCGATCCAGAAAATCGCGAGCTCTACACCACACTCATGCGCTCGCCCGATGGGTATCGGTTCGACCACGCCGTAGCGACGACCTACTCGCTCGACTTCGAGACTGCCCTCGCCATACCTATCGCCATCGTTTTTCGGGACGCCGAAAACCGCGACGAGATGCTACGCAGCCCCTTGGCTTTACTGCAAAGCGTCGAACGGATGGCCGGTCGGATGGCCATTTACTGCGACCGGGGCCGCATAAAGGAAACGCGTCCTGCCGCAGCTCGCCTGATGGCTCTCTACGAGAAGACAATCACAGAGGTCTCGGCTCCGGGCGGCGGCGCGTTTCATCCCAAATTGTGGTGCATCCGGTTTCAGCCGGAACGAAAGGGAGAGCCAATTCGCATGCGCCTGGCCATTCTCTCACGGAACCTGACCAATGACCGTTGCTGGGACTTAGCTCTCTGCCTCGACGGCACCGTCAAAGAGGATATCAATGAGGTAAATGAGCCCGTCGTGCAGCTCCTTCGAGCAATGCCCGGCTTGGCAAATTCGGTCACCCGGCCTCCGGCGCCCAAATTCCTTCCGTCGCTCCTGCGAGATCTCGAACGCTGTTTCTGGGACGATCTGCCTGCCGGGGCGACCAAGGTCAGGTTCGCTGTCAATGGATTGGACGTGGGAACTTGGTCCCCGGACAAGGGCGAGCGCCTCGCCATTCTGTCACCGTTCGTGAGTGGTGACGCTCTCAAGCACTTGGCCGAGGGTTATGATGACCCCTCAGCATGTCAGCTTGTGGCGCGCGCCAATGAACTCGACTGTATCAATCCCGCCGTTCGCGAGATGTTCGAGATTCGAACTCTTGATGAGCGCGCTACCGAATATGAGGAGGAGGATCGCGACGAGGCGTGTTCGGCTGATCTCGATGGCCTCCACGCCAAGGCTTACCTCGTGGAGCGCGGCTCGCGTCTGCATATCCATATTGGTTCAGCCAACGCGACAACTGCCGCGCTCTTACCGATCCGGGGAGGTCGGACACAGAACGTCGAAATCATGGCCACGCTCGATGGCCCCAAGACCCGTATGGGCACGATCGAAGAAGCCCTCTTTTCGGACGGGTTTCAGCGACTTTTAGCTCCTTACGCAACGGCCGAACCGCCAGAGCAGGACGCTGCCGCGGCTGCTGAAAAGGCTCTCGAAAAATTGCGCAGCAAGATTGCCGGGCTGCCCCTCGATCTTCATTGCGCGCAATTGACCGATGCTATCGGTCTCGAACTCGAAGTCGCAGGCAAGGCTCCGCCGATCGAGATCCCCGAAGGCATAAGCTGCTTCGTTCGCGCGATCACGGTTGCGAATGAAGAGGGATATGACGCGGCGCCCCTACTTTCCGGCATGGAGCCAAGAAAGGCGCTTGGCGCCGTTCCGTTGGGCGACGTCACCCGTTGGCTAGGGATGCGACTGCGCGACGAGGAAACAGGCGTAGAGCTTGCCTTTACATTGGGCGCTCGGCTCATCGGCCTTCCTGATGGCCGCGATGCCGCCGTCCTGCGAGCCCATATCGCCAGTGTTGAAAACTTCTTCCGGTATCTTAGTTTGCTGCTCGGGAGCCTCGGCGAAGGCAGCTTCCTAGAAAGCGAAACCGCGGGCGAAGGGCAATGGCTGAGACGGCTCGGCCAAGGTGGTGCTTCCCTTCTCGAGCCGATGGTGCGAGCGCTGAGCCTCGGTAGCGGTGAGCTCGTCGAGATCGGCCAGCTCATCAAGCGCCTTGAAGATCCGGATGGCGGCACAAGTATCGTCCCAACGGAGTTCCTCAAGCTGTGGGCCAGCTTTGCACCGCTCGTGGCTTCGAAGGGTGCACGCCAATGACCTATCGTGCCGACGAGCATTTAAAGCTTCTCAAGCCCTTCCAGCGAGCCACGGTGGACTATGTTTTCCGACGTCTGTTTACGGATGCATCGGCCATGCGGCAATTTCTCGTCGCCGACGAAGTCGGCCTCGGAAAAACCATGGTTGCACGGGGCGTCATTGCGAAGGCGATCGAAGAGCTGACGGGCAAAGTCGATCGGATCGACGTAATCTACATTTGCTCTAATCAAGCAATCGCCGAACAGAACATAAAGTCTCTCAATGTGATCGGTTCGGCGACCAAACCGCTGAACACCCGCCTCACGCTGCTGCCGCTCGAGATTGGACAGGAGGGTGGAATCGCTTCACGGCCTATTAATCTCATCAGCCTGACGCCAGGGACAGCGCTTGATCTCAAGTCATCGCTTGGTACAGCGAAGGAGCGCGCCCTCATTTATGAGATGCTGAGGAAGAGGCTCGGTATCCGGCATGGCGGCGTGCAGCGCATCTTTCGTGGAGGTGTCATCGCCGAAAACTGGCCTGTCTGGACCGATTGGATGCGCAGCCAGAAAATTTCCGAAGAAATCTTCCAGAAGTTCAACGCCGCTGTTGGGGATGAATTTATCCAGCGAATCCGCGAGGCATCTGAACTGGCGAGAAGCAAGAAGAAGCCCGATTATCCTGCCGATCAGCGACCAGCTGTCATTATCGGGGAATTGCGCCGGGTCCTGGCACGAATCTGCGTCGGCGCGTTGACCCCGGATTTGATCATCCTTGACGAATTTCAGCGGTTTGCCGAACTGCTTCACGAGCATGATGAGGCGCGCGCACCCGAAAAGGCAGCTGCTGCCGAGCTCGCGCGTGCGCTCTTTTCCTATTCCGGACCTGACGGATCGACGGCACGATTGTTGCTGCTATCGGCAACGCCATATCGGATGTTGACAATCAATAGTGACGATCCAGAAGAGGGCAATCATTACAGCGATTTCCTGCGAACCATGCGCTTCCTGTTTGGCGAAGATGGCGCGGCCCGTGTCAAGGAGCTCGAAAAGGAGCTCTCCCTCTTCCGGCGTGCATTGCAGGCCATGCCAGAGACCACATCGGTCGCACGTATCCAGCGCGACCGTGTCCAGCACATCCTTAGCCAGGTCGTTGCCCGGACCGAGCGAGTGGATTCCACCGACGATCGCAACGCGCTGGTCAGGGAGTTCAAGCCTCAGCTAACGATCGAGACGGGAGACCTTAAGGAAGCGAAGGCCGTCGCTCATGTAGCCGAGCTCGTGAGTGCGCCAGGCATTGTCGAGTATTGGAAGTCATCGCCGTACCTCCTCAACTTCATGCGCGGTTACAAGCTGAGGGAAAAGCTACAGGCGGTGAAGCTGCGGCCGGCCAAGGAATTACGCAAAGCGGTCAGAGCCGCCGCCTCCCACTTCATCAGCAAGGAACAGGTAGAAGGCTACGAGGAAATTCCTATTCGTAATGGAAGAATGCGGGCTCTTGCTGAATCAGCCTTCCAGCACGGGCTCGATCGCGCGCTGTGGATACCACCGTCTCGCCCGTCATTCGGAGAGCCCGTTCCGGCGACAAAGACCTTGGTCTTCTCAGATTGGTCGATGGTCCCTGACGCGATCGCGGCAATTCTCTCGCATGACTCAAGCCGCCGTATGAGCATGACGTCGGACCTCGTCAGTCGCACCAGCCGTCCAATCGGCGTCGAGGAAATGATGCCGATGCTGTGTCCTTCACCCAGCCTCGCCGCTTGGGTCGAGCCCTTAGCGTTGGAAAGACGGTTTGGACGTGCGGCGACCTACGACCAACTGATGAGTCAGGCTCGTGAAGTTTTAGCCGAACGCATCGATCCAGAATGTCTCTCTCGACTGGCCAAGCGATCAGGTCGCCTCCTTCCGATTGCGCTGGAGGTTGAAGTGGGGCAAGGCATAGACTGGGGCAAGGTCAGTGCCTTCGAACATGACGCCCATGACGAGCATGGGGCGATGGCGCGAACCATCGAAGCGATCAGCGGTGCGCTCGACGGTGAAGATCATCTCAGCGATCTTGATGCCAGTGAGATATACGACAAGCTTGCCGAATTTGCCCTTGGTTCGCCCGCCATATGTGCACTCCGGGCACTCGCTCGCCTCTGCCCGGAGCTGTCGCTGGACGATCCTGCGCTTGCAGGGGCAGCGATCACGATCGCTCTGGGCTTCCGCAGCCTGTACAACCAGCCCGAGAGTCGCGCATTGTTGGAGGAGTCTTCGCCAATAAACTATTGGCGTCAGATTACTTCTCATGCTGCACGAAACGACCTTGCCGCTGTCCTGGATGAGTACCTTCACCTCATCGTGGAAAGTGAGCGGGCCGAACAATTCGATGCAGTCGACCGCGCTCACCTTATTGCAGCGAAGCTGGTCGAGGTCGTCGCGTTGAGGCCGGCTCAGATTACGCTGGACCATTGGACCGCCGGACGCTCACGCTTGCAGAATAAGACCTTCGAGGTGCGCGCTCGCTTCGCGATGCGATTTGCGACGAACGCGGAGGAGGAGAAGGGTGTTCGTCGAACGACTCTCGTCCAGGCGGCCTTCAAATCCCCTTTTCGCCCCTTCGTTCTGGCATCAACGTCAATCGGACAGGAGGGCCTCGACTTCCATCCCTACTGCGCTCGGGTCGTACATTGGAACCTGCCCCGCAATCCGGTCGACATCGAACAGCGTGAAGGCCGCGTCCATCGCTTCAAAAACCACGCTGTGCGCCGCAATGTCGCTGCAGAGTTCGGCCGTTTTGCGCTGGAAGGCGAAAATGGAGTGCCGCCTTGGGCAGGCATGTTCGAGGCCGCTCAGAATCAAGAGAGCGCGCAAGGTCGCGCTGGCGATATCGTGCCCTACTGGCTCTACCCCGGTGAGGCTAAAATCGAGCGCATGGTCCTGATTCCTCCGTTTAGTCGGGAGGTGGAGCGCTACGAGAATCTGAAAAAGTCTCTGGCTACCTATCGGCTGGCCTTTGGCCCGCCCCGGCAAGATGACTTGATCGAGCTGTTTTCGACGTTCGGATCTGACGTCGTGGCGGAGCTAGCTGACTTACAAATCTCGCTCAGACCATCGAAGGTTGGCTCCTTCTCCTGTTGATGCGGCGCTGGAATAGCCATCGTCGTTGGTCGGATCGCGCAACCGGCAGCTTGGTGCGCGCTCGTTTAACGGACCCAGGTCGACTGGCGCCAAGGCGGGACAGAGGCGATATGGGCGTAAACTCCGAGGTCGGATCGAGTCTGCTTTCAGATGTCGGGCTCTGAAACGTCATCCTGACCACTATCTGAAAACCCCGGGGTGATGTCGCCCGCAAGCAGCTTCTCCTTCGAGAGCAACCCGGCATCCTCGAGCGCCTCGAAATCCGGCAGGTCGCGCAGCGTGTCGAGTCCAAACTCCAGCAGGAACTCTTTTGTGGTGACGTAGGTGTAGGGCGCACCGGGCGTCGGGCTACGCGGCCCGAAGGCGATGAAGCCGGCGCCGCGCAGGTGGCCGATCAGGTCGCGTGAAACTTCCTTGCCGAAGAAGGACGACAATTCTCCACGCGTGATCGGCTGAAAATAGGCGATGCACATCAGCACCAACACCTCGGATTGTGTCAGGTCGACTTCTCGCTCGCCGCCACCGACGGCCGCGCGGATGGCGTCGGCATAGGCCGGCCGGGACAGATGCTTCCAGCCGCCGGCGACGGCGACGAGGTCATAGGGCCGTCCGCGCAGCTCCTCGCGGATGTCGTCGATGAGAAGATCGATGCTGCAGCTCTTGCCGACGATGCGTGCCAGCGTTTCGCGGCCGACGGGCTCGCTGGCGGCGAAGATGGTTGCTTCGACCCGGTGCATCCATTCGCTTCCGGCGGCAGGTGATCCAGTTCACGATCAAACAAATGGTCATTTGGTTGGCCGTGGCCTCCTTGCGCTCCCCCCTTCTCCTACGTGCACTCTCCGCCATCGTCTTCACAGCCCGTAGATGCGGAACGCGGGGCGGCCGGACAGTTCGCGGACGGCGCCGAGCTCGACCAGCCGGTCGAACAGGCGGCGCAGGCCGCGGTCGCTCATTCCAGCGATCTTTTCCGAGGCAACGATCGCGTCGTCGGTCAGGAGCCTGTCGACAACAGCATCCGCTGCCTTGGCCCGGAGTTTCGGCGCGACGGCAAGCAGCCGGTCCGCGCGGCGCTCGAGCTCGGCGGAAAGATCAATGGCGCGCAGCGCGGCGCGCGCCTGCGCGCCCAGCAGGCTTTTGGCCCGATCGGCTTCCGTTTCGGCACCCGCAGCCAGAGCGGCAGTTGCCGGTCGACGCGGCCGGCCCGTACCCACAGCGAAGGCCGCCTCGCCGCCCAGCAACGGGATCGCATGCGTCCAGCCTAACCGCTGCGCGAGCAAGACATCGGCAAGCCAGGCTCCGAGAACGCGCCCGAAGCCGTAACGCTCCGCGGCCGCGAAGGCCCCGACCAGCGTTTCGACCGTCCCGGCGTTGGCGGCAAGCTGCCGGAGATCGTCCGTCAGATCGCTGACCGCCTCGTCATTGCGCGTGAGACCGAGATCTTCCAGCACCGCCGCGAGGTTTTTCTCCGTCAGCAGATCCTCCGCTGGCCTAGATGCCAGCCGACGCCAGGCGAGGAGCAAAAAACCGGCGGGTCCGACATTGTCGCCCGGTCGTGTGAGCAACACGGCGTCGCGCAGCGCGCTTTCATCCTCGACGCGGCCGGCCTGTTTTGCCGTTGCCGTGGCCGCCGAAAGCGCCAGGCGCTGCCGCCAGGCGCCGGCCCATCGCTCCTGCCGGCGGACCACCGCATCGAGCGCGCCGATGGTTGCGCCTGCGGCGAGCGTAACGTCCTCAACACCTTTGCCCGCAAGGTTTTGCGCATCCGGGATGGCGCGGCGCAGCCAGGCCGGCACCGGTGCCATCGGCGCGGTCGGAGGGGTTCCGGCAGGCGTGGCGTGGTGACGTGCAGAAGGTCTGGGACGCAGAATCATCGAGGGCACGATGAATCATGGCGGCGCTTTTAGCAACAGAAATGGACGAAAAGCGCTGTGCTTGTCGTGCCTCAACAACGACTGATAATCTTGCATTATCAGCCGTTTAAATCGTCACGATATCCATACCTCTAAGTAAGCCGGCTAACCATGCAGCTCTCGACGGAGCGCGCTTTCTGCTGCGCGGACGAAGATTCCGTGCAGCCATGTCACGAAACACTCGGCCCGCTCCTCTGCCGCCCGATGGTCCATGAAACCCCCTCCCCGCGCATGATCCCGGACACCTCCTTTCCGATGTACCGATCAAGCACCGGCCTCCATGGCACGAGCGTGAACTCGCGCGACTTATCGATCACGGCATATTTGCCGCTGGCAAGCTCGACCGATCGGCGCAGCGTGCCTTCTATTCGTTCTCCAGGCTGCGCTTCGGCATACGAGAGACCGAGCTGATCCGACAGCTGGCCGGCGACACGGTTCAGCTCGCGCTGGCGCAGGATCGAAATCATGTTGGCACGATAGACGACCCGGTCCTGTTCTTCGTGCGCGAGGCCTTGCGCGATCAGCCACTGCCGCCGACGGGCATGCGCCTCCCGCACCTCATGCCCGAAGCCTGAGTTGCGCAACGGCTCCGGTCTCTCGGCAACCAGGTTCCGGTCGAGCCAGGTGGCGCCTTCGAAGCTGACTTGGCGTTCCAGCGGCATTGATGAGAGCTTCTCGACTATCACAGGCTCGACCCTGGCCCGCAGGCGCTCGTATTCCGCGACACGATCGAGATGATCCGGCGCGATGATCCAGGTGCCATTCGGCTCGCGCTCCACGCCGCCGGTGGAGCGCCGGATCGCCTCCAGCCGGCGGATATGCGTCTCGGCAAAGCTTTCGGTGGCGAACGCATCATGCTTGAGGTGCATATCGACGCTGTAACGGCCGCCGTGTGCGGTAGCGATGTCGGCGATTGTACGGTCGACTTGCCTGGGCTTGGTATCCCTCGACGTGACACGCACGATGCAGCCGTCGGGCGTCGGTTCTGTCAACTCGCCTTTGCCGATGTCTATCCAATGGCTTTTGCCGTCAACGCCGTCGACGATGAGGTAATGCCGATCGTTGATTTCGTCGGCGAGCCCGCGCGCGACGAGGCGGCCGACGACCGGTGGGGAGGGCTCTTCACGTCGATCGTGGACAAGGTAATCGGCGGCACTGCGAGCGAGCCCCTTGCCAGTCAGTTCGCGGTGCATGGTCTTGATGATGTCGCCGCGTTCGCCGGTGCGGCGCAGCGTGGCTTCCAGCTCATCATCCAGGCGCCAGCGGACCGGGTCGACCTCCTCGGCTAAGCCCATCCGCTCGAGCTTGCGCAGACGGCCTTGATGCAGCGTCTGGCGAAAGGCGTCGCGGCCGTCCGTAGAAACAAGTCGGTCCTCATCGCGCATGCGCAGCAGCTGCCGGTCGATGCTGGTGAAGCGTTCCTGCTCCATTTCCTGGCGCAAGCGCTGTTCAATCTCGCGGTCGGTGCGGGGACCGAGGTCGAGGCTCACCAGTTCGGCCGCCCGTTCGCGGATGCCGCTCGAAATATACTCCCGCGCGATGACGAGGTTTTCGCCGCGATCATCCTTGCCGCGGACAATGATATGGGTGTGCGGATGGCCGGTGTTGAAATGGTCGACGGCAACCCAGTCGAGCCTGGTGCCGAGATCCTCCTCCATCTGCGCCATGAGCCGCCGCGTCAGCGACTTGAGGTCGTCATACTCAATGCCGTCTTCCGGTGCGACGATAAAGCGGAATTGATGCCGGTCGCTATCCGCGCGATCGACGAAGGCCTTACTGTCGATGCGATCACTGCCGGGGCCATAGAGTTTGCCGGGTTCGCCTTCCCTGGTGACGCCATCGCGATGGATGTAGCGCAGATGCGCACGCGCCCCGTCCGCACCCTTGCCGGCCAGCTTCACAATCCGCGCCTTGACCATCACCCGCCGCTGCCGGAAGGCGGCATACCGGTCGCGTGACTTGAGCAGCGCGGCCGCCGCCCCGCCGCGGCCTGTCCGGCTCCCCGTGAAGCGACCGCCGTGCTGGAGGCGGCCGCCGGCTCGGTTGATCGCTGCCTTGACCTGGCCGGCATAGCGCTTGCCTGCATTCGAGCCGCGCGAGCCGATCTTGCCGAGCTTCGGCCTGAACTCATCGTCCTGCATACCAGCCTCCGGGCAAATTCAAGCGAAACCTGAGTCTCGCTGGCCCACCCTCCTGGCGCCGCCGGCAGCCTCCGGCAAAAACGATGTGCAGACAAAGGCCTCGCCGCCTCATGGAGGCGGTGCCTTTATCTTGCCTTACGCGCCCCTCGCCTTAAGCGTCCCCGGCCCCTCCCGGATGCCCTCAACAACGCTAGCCATTGTGCTTCCTTGGCCGCGCGCGATCCCTGCCGAGCGGCACGAAAAGGCCGCCATTCGTTTCACCGGCGCGAACACCGTCGCGAAGGAAGAACAAAGAGCGTCCGGAGGGAGCGTTCCGCCCCTTTGAAGTTGTGGATTGGCCTTTGAATTCGTTCATGTCGGCCGCCGAAATCCCCGTCGCCTCAAGCTGTTTCAGATAGGCAACGGTCTCTTTCGGCAGCGGCCTTCGAAGCTTCAAATGGCCTTGATAGCGCTCGGGTCCAGCGTTGTAGGCGGCAAACAGGCCGGGGAATCCGAAACGCTTATACATGGCGCTGAGATAGGCGGTTCCGGCCAAGATGTTGTCGCGCGGATCGTGCGGGTCGGCTCCCAGACCGTGCTCGACGCGCATCTCCTGATAGGTGCCGGGCATCACCTGCATGAGGCCCATGGCGCCGGCGCGGGAGGTGATGGGACGGCCATCGAGGACGGTCTTGCCGCGGCTTTCGGCATCGATGACGGCGCAAATCCAGGCCTGGGGAATGTGGAAGCGTGCGCTTGCTTCCGATACGAAGTGCTGCCATCGTTGCAGCTGCGGACTTTGGGAGATGACGGCTGGCTCAGCGCCGGTCGAGGCGGAACAGGCGCATGGCGCGACGGCGATCATGCCGAGCATCAGGAGGGTCATTCGGTCCATAGCGGCACCAGCCTCCCGATGATGTTTTCGGCCGGCACCGGCCCGAAATATCGACTGTCGAAGGAGTGATTTTTCTCGTTGCCGAGCAGGAAAACCTCGTCATGGGCGAGCGCTCGGCAGCCGTTCCACCAGGGCAGCGGACGGCCTTGCGTGTCGATTTTGAGCCGACGGGCGACGATCTCGCCGCCGATGATGATGGCATTACTAAAGGCGCAGACATGCTCGTACGGCAGCGCGGCGAGACGCTTCACCAGCGGTATATTGCGAGGCAGATAGCCGCGTTGGTCGGCGAGATAGGCAACGAAGCCAGGCGGGCGGGCGAGCACAAGATCGCCGCGCGCAGGCGTGCCAGACCCAACGCGATAGAGACCGACCGGCGCGCTAGCCGAGGCGTTCCAGACCAGCAAGGGAGACGGCTTTGGGAGCGCCGTGAAGCCTGTCAGGCTCAGGCCAATCGCGGCGATGGCGATTGCCTTGCGCGCCCGAACGCGCCGCAAACGGCTGCCGATCAGATGGATGGAAGGCCGCCGGCTCATGAGCGGTCTCCCTCGTCGGCTGAGCCGGAACCGCCCTTGTCATCGTCGGAGCCAAGTTCTGGCGGGCGGCCTTTCGACCAGTCGTCGAGTTCGTCGATGTGGTAGCGGACATAGCGGCCGTGCTTGCGGTATTTCGGGCCGCCGCCGGTCAGCCGCATCTTTTCCAGGGTGCGCTGGGACAGGCCGATATAGAAGGCAGCCTGAGCGGTGTTCAGAAACGGACTGCCCTTCTTGGCGCGGGCCGCGCGGTCGTTTTCGTCGTCCATGATGGTCCTCGTTTCGCTTCGGACAAGCGACCGCGAGGATCGGCGAACGAGGTCGTCGTGGGGACGGGCGAAGAGTCGGGTGGGAGTTTTCGCCGCCCCTTCGGGCGAGCGTCGGCGGGAAACCCCCGCGCCGAGTTGCGGCGCGAGGGCTTGAGCCGGCCGGTCAGTCGGCCGGGTTCCAGATGACGGCGTAGGTGTCTTGATCGTCTTGGCCGGCGGCGCGGCCGAGATTGGCGTAGAGCTTGCGCGGACCGAACTCCGGTGCGGCGATGGACAAGCTCACATAGTCGTTGCCGGAAGTCTCCCCGGTTCGGATCCAGCCGGCGCCGACCTCCACGCCCTGCGTCAGCACCCGGAAGTCGGGATGGTTGTCGGCGGACTTGCTCCGATTGGGCACGATGTCGATGTCGGCGCGGACGCTGAGTGTCCTGAGCTGGCCTTTGTAGCTGCCGTTTTCCTGCTTGTTGACGTAACCGATCGCGGTCATTTTCCTGTCTCCTTTTGCTGTCGCCGGGGACCATTCCCCTGCGATGGCGGACCGTGATGGGCGCGTCCGGACCGCCCGAACCCGGCAGGGCCGCAGCGGCAGCGAAGGACCCGAGCGGGCAGCTTTTTTGAAGCGAAGCGGGCGCGAGGAAGCCGCGTCATGCGGCGGGGAAAAAAGCTGGTGGCGAGGGTTTCGGGCGGGCTGGAACCGCCCATAGGTCAATGAGCCAGCCGCAGGGGAATGGTCCTCAAGACGTGTGGGGACAGGTCGCGTGATCGGGTGAGCACAACAAACGATCGGAACGCGTGCGGCGGGTTCCGCACGCTCAACACCGTGCCGGATCGATAAATGTGCCCGTGCACCGGAAGCTCCAGCAGGCATCTCGGCGTGGTAATCGAGCACTGGCAAGGGCGAGCTTTGGCGGCCGGATATTGTTGCCGGAGGCGGGGTCCAAGGGACGGAACGTGCAGCCAACGCGCCCCGGAGAGGCGCCAACCCTCGGCTATCGACGAGCCGCCTCGGCATGGCGGACTCATTCGAGGGTAAACAGCGACCGGGTCTTGGTCGAAATCCGCATCAGCAGGTTCCCGTGGAGCGAAACCGATCGTCTCGGCGTGATCGAGGAATTCGACCACATTGATACCGATGGCCTTCGCGAGGTCCGCCTGGCTGAGACCAGACGCTTTTCTTATATCGACGCGGACATACCCGGGTGATCGGCCAGCCGCCATCCGCCAAGGTTAGGTCGTTCCTAGCGGCGCGGCGGGCACGGCTGAGCCCGCGTCCGAAGTCGACGAGGAAAGGGTATTGCTCCCCCGATTTCCGAAGAAGGCCACTGGTCGCAATTGCCCCTGTGGGCCGTGGCGATCTTTTGGTCGCGCTTGCGACATTCTTGTCAGCCTTCGGGACACAACAATGTTTTCGGATAGGCGCGCACGAGGGAGCAAATCAAGGAATCTCAATCATGCAAACGCCGTGACGCCCAGCCGGACTCGATCCTCACGGCGTGGAGACCGGCGCGCCGTGCTGAAGAGCTCGAAGGTGTCAAAGGCCTTCCTCGACAGGGGACCAGCAACAGCGCGATCGTAGGCGCGACGGCCGCGTCTTCGCAGATCGCAGCCTGCGCACGCAATTACACGCTAGAGACAAAGCCTTACGCGGTCGATGCCGGCGTGTGGCAATGCATCGGCTCGGCCCGTCCGGAACGGTTTTCGCCTTCCCTTGCCGGTGCGGAAGTTCTGACTATTCCGACAGTACAGCACCTTTGCTCGGTCCGGGTGACCAAGCGATTGTGCGGCGCGCGCGGTCTCGGTCAAGGCACGGCGCCCTGCTCAAGCCGACAGGGCTTCGGCAAAAGATAGTCCGATTCGGTGCCCCCAAATGCAATGGCATAGCGCTTGCTGTTATCCGTTAGAGCCCATCAAAGCACGTAGAAAGCTATGAACAGAACCATGGCAAAAACACGAAGTTCCATACCAGCGCCCAAGGAGACCGTGCACGTTTGCGCCGAACGTCCCCTCCAGACGTCCCTCCTCCGGTATCTGATTTGCTATGGCTGGTTCGAGACTGACGGAGCCGTGGCGCTCGCCCAATTGTCGCTTACCCGCCTCCGCCAGGAGGATGCCTTTTTTGGAACACGGCATCGACCAAGTGCGGCCTCTCGGGCCCAGGACTGTCGTCGACGCGATCAAAGTGCATCAGGCGACGGTAAGCCGGGTGACGTCGAACACATACATGCAGACCCCGCGCGAAGTGTTCGAACTGAAGTATTTTTTCACCGTCGCGAGCGCGTCCTCCCAAGGTGGCGACGCGCGGTCCCCCCCGAAGCTGTCCGCCATCGGATCAAGGCGACAATCGCCGACGAATCGCAAGATGACGAGCTTTCCGACGACGACATCGTCGTCCGGCCCAAGGAAAGGGCCATCGATTTGCGCGCCGCACCGTCACAAAATATCGCGAAGCGATGAACATCCCCTCGTCCGTGCAATGCCGCAGGGAATGGCGCTTCTGGCGTTAATGCGGGTCAACGCAGCCACCCGAGTTTGCAGCACATCCAAACTGGAGACCCTGTTGATGACCGAATCCGCTACGGGCTTCATGGACGGAGTTCTGCATGACCCAGAACAGCCAGATCAACGGTCTGGTCCCGCATGGGGCGCAGTCATTTCGCTTGCCTTAGGCACCTTCGGGCTTGTGACGGCAGAGTTTCTGCCTGCCAGCGTGCTGACGCCGCTCGCGCATGATCTCTCTATCACCGAGGGTGCAGTTGGACAGGCGCTGACAACGACCGCCATTGTGGGGGCGATCTCGGCGCCGACGATGGCCGTCATCACAAGGCCCCTGGACCGCAGGATCGTCATATGGGCGATGACGCTGCTGCTGATCCTGTCGAACGTTCTATCGGCCGTCGCGGGGTCGCTGCCGGTTCTCCTGGCCGCCCGCGTCGTGCTCGGCATAGCGCTCGGAGGGTTCTGGTCGATTTCGGCAGCGCTGGCGATGCGGCTCGTTCCAAGTCACCTCCTGCGGCGCGCCATGTCGATCATCCTCACCGGCGTTACCGGCGCTACCGTTTGCGCGGCTCCAATCGGCGCCTATGTCGGCGACATCTGGGGATGGCGAACCGCCTTCATGATCGCTGCAGTCGTCGGCGCCGTTACGCTGGTAGTGCAACTCATAACCATTCCGAGGCTGCCTCCGATTGGAGTGACGAGCTTCCGCAGTCTGCTGGATGTGGCCAAGAATCCGATGATCAAAGTCGCGATCTTGGTCGTCCTGTTGGTCGCTTCCGGGCATTTCGCCAGCTTCACCTATATCCGCGCCTTCCTTGAGAAGTTTCCCGCGCTTGATATCGAGACGATCTCGCTCGTGTTGCTCGTCTTTGGCATCGGCGGCTTCTTCGGCAATTTGGCCGGCGGATTCCTGGCCGAGCACAGCCTCAAGGCAGCCGCGGCCCTGCCGCCCCTGCTCATAGCGATGGCCACTGTCTCGCTGCTGACGCTGGGAGCATCGGCTTGGGCCACGGCGATTGCGGTTACAGTATGGGGCTTTGCCTTCGGCGCGGTGCCGGTGGGACTGCAGACATGGATGGTGCTGCACGCCGCTCCCGAGCAGGCCGAAAGCGCCGGTGGGCTGATGGCCGCAACGTTCCAGGTAGCCATCGCAGCGGGCGCGATTTTCGGCGGACTACTGATGGACAATGCCGGCGTCGCCAGTTCCCTTGCCTACAGCGCCGTTGCCTCGTTCCTCGGCGCCCTGACAGTGTTCTTGCTCGGCCCGAAGCGCGAACCTCAGACCACCTGACAGAGAGGCTATCAGTGCAGCGCGGGAAAGATGCAATCATCAGCCGCGCGGTGCGATCCTACGCACGATTTTTGGCGGTTGCAGGCCTCGTCTCCGGGTGATCGGACGCTGTTGTCCGGTCGATTTCGACCGGCGGGGGCGTTTCGAATGATGGTGCCGACGAGAGAACCTAAGAGTGCGGGACCGAACCGGACCGCCTCGTCCGTCGACCGCTCTGGCATGGCGACGCGGTCTATGCGGCTCTGTCTTGCGGCGAGCATCGGGCGGATCGCGCGCCTGATCTCTTACATGAAGCTCGGGGCCGAACATGCCCCGCAGCTTCTGATTCGGCCCGAAATAGAGGATCGTTCGGCGATATCGCAGTTGTATTCACCAACTGTGATCCAGCCGCGATTGAACGTCGACAGCCCCGCGCGGCGGATTTCCAGCGGCGGAATCTCAAGCGCCGCCTGCCCTTGGCAAAGGCGGCTTACCGGAATTCGGCAGGACGACGAGACGAGTTATCTCACGCTCAGGATCCCCGCAATTCGGTGCGGCGCATGGCGAAAACCTTCAGCCTCGCATAGCTTGCGGTAAAAGTACTTCTTCCACATGTTTTTGGTGTTGCCGGCTGCCGGCGTGGGGAAACACGTGGCACGCCGTCATGCAAAATCATCGAATGTGCGTCAGACCCAATTTTGCACGCCGGTTCGCACCCGTATGAGGCGCTGAGTAAGTCTAGACTGAGACCAGGAGTGCCCGCGACTTCACATGCGGGATGCCTCCTGCAACATTATCTGCCGCATCCAGATGCTTGCCGGATCACTGTTGTGAAGGGTGGGCCATTGGACGGCCTCGGTGAACGTGGGTAGTGGCCGCGGAAGTTCGATGATCCGCAGGGGAAAGGTTCTTTTGAAATGCTGAACCAGCCGGAAGGGCATGGTCGCTATACGAGCTGTGCCTGAGACCATCGGCGGAATCATGCTAAAGGCCTGCACGACGATCTCGACACGTCTCTTGAGACCATGCTCAAGCAAAAACTGTTCCTCGATGGAGGGCATCTGGGCACCGCCGACCCTGAACGCAATGTGCTTCATCGATACGTATCTCTCGAATGTAAGCTGCCGTGGCAACTCCTTGTTCGTGGGGCAGCCCACGCACACGAATGTCTCGTCGAACAGCGCCGCTCTTGGATGGGCGCTTGACATGAAAAATTCCGGAAGAATCAGAAAATCGACGTCACCGCGCCGGAGAAGCTCATCGGGGTCGTGGTCGAGCGGCCGCAATTCGAAGCTGACGGCGGGTGCTTCGCGTGCAACCCGCTCCACGACCTTTTCAAAAAACACGAGTGTGGCGAAATCGGAAAGAATGATCCTGAAGCGGCGATCGGATTGAGCCGGATTAAACGGATCCCAAGAAATAATCGAGCATTGGATGTGCAAGAGTGCGCCACGAACTGCGGGAGCGAGTGTTTCCGCACGCGGGGTTAGAACACGTTCGCGGCCGCTCATCGTAAACAGTTCATCGTTGAAATAGTTGCGCAGCCGGGCGACGGCCGCGCTCATGGCCGGCTGACTAAGGTTGATGCTGCTTGCCGCCGCCGTGAGGTTGCGCGCGGTCAGCAGTGCGTCGAGCACGACGAGAAGGTTCAGATCAAGGCCTTTGAAACGCATGCCTCATCTGTCCGTAACGTGGTTGTTTGTCATCGTGACCATTATGGGCGCTCGTTTACGGTCCCACTCAGAGGTGTTGTGTCCCGACCTGCCGCCCGCGCGCGTGGAGGACGTGCTCGTCGTAGTTATGGGGATAGCGCGGCCGATGAGCGAATGGCCGACCGGTACAACAGTCGATCGGATAGGTCCGGAGCTATGAAACATGTCGATTACAGATGCGAATTTTTCACGTGGCTAATTGATTACAGATTGAGATTTGAGCGGACTTGGGTGCGGCGGCGCTCCGACAACGATCCGCGACACATATCCGAGGTTGCGCGCAATACTGCGAATTGCCATCGCTATGACGACAATCGCCACTCCAAGCACAGTTGCGAAGGCGATTCTGGTCGTGAGATTCCAGACTTCTCCAAACTGTATCAAATCCATGAGGCGAAACACGGCACCCTGGACCAGGTAAAGCAGCAGCGTGCTCTGACCAAGCTGCACCGCGACAAAGCGAGCTACTCTAGTCGAATAGACAAGTCTCCAGCATTGGAACATAGACTGCATTGCTACCGCAGAAGCCGCCAAAGAGCCAGAGAACATCAGAAAAACTCGTTTAGCTGACTGTTCATCATGAATTAAAACGAGATTGTTGTAGGCATAAGTCTCCTTGCCCCATCCGTGGAAGCATATGAAAGCCGCTATCGAAAATAAGACAACAAAAATCGATTTGTAACGCCAGATGACACCATTCTGCCATCCGATCGGCTGGGCAAACAGGAACCCTAAACAATAAAATGGGTAAGTGTATTTTAACAACGGGGTTATTGATAACGTGATGGGTGCGAATGCGACCGCAATTGCAGATGCGCTTATGATCCACATCGATAGACGGTTGAACGTTGTAAGAACTCTAATCAGAATGAACGAAATAAATGCGGCCCATATGAACCAGTAAGTTCCAATAGCTTCCTTCGGCAAATCTAGAAATATATCAGTCAAACTCTTCGTAGGAAAAATAACTGCGGACTTTAACGTCCAAATCAACGTACACCAAAATAGCATTGGCAGTAGTAGCTGCATTGCCCGCTCACCGACACCCTGGGTGAACGATTTTCGCAAAATTGCCCCAGAAGAAAGGTATCCGCTTATCGCCATAAATAGAGGCATATGAAACATGTAGATCGACTTGAAATACGGCGACAGCCAGAAAGCGTCGGTGCCCTGGTAGATTAAATATTGTAACAAGTGCCCAATTATCACCAAAGTAATGAGTATGCCTTTGGCGAAATCAAAGCTTAGGTCTCGGTTGTTTGTCCCTGCTGGGCACGAGCCGCATCCCTTCGCTCCGGCTCTTATGTGATCAAGCATCAGACTCCAGCCTATCTGTTGCAGTTGCTACTTGCCGTTTCTGGGCACGGCGAGCGCGGTGCAAAGGATCGAAAATCACGCGGATCGCGGCGTGGTATGGAGGGCCGATTGGCTGCAACCGAGCGGACAAAATCCCAGTGCCTGATCGCAAACCTCGAGCGCATTGGCGGTCGCATGTGTGGCGATGCGAACGCCCGGCACTATGGTCGTCTGGCCGTCTCTGCAGAACCTCTCAAGATGGTTTCGCAACGGGTGCCGAACCATGCCAAAAGCGAATGGAATGCCACGCTGCTGCAGCACCGGCCGCATGATGCGGATAGAATGACTCATTCCGAGTCTCTCAAGATCCGGATGCATCCTGTACGATCCGAGCTCGCCTACCAAGAAATCAACCTCGCCAACCGTGAAGAAATGGCGCAGCAGGTCCTAGTGAGCTGCTACGCCGTGCACATCAGAGCCGATTGCGCGAACCTTCGGCCCTGCACCGGCCCAGCTACAACCGCCTGAAAGCCCCTGTCGCCCATAGGCCTTTTGGAAGAAGGCGGAGAGTTCGACATGATCGGCTACTTACAAGTCATTTCCCGGCACACGCTGCAGAAGCAGTGGCGTGATCGGGCGCATGTCAAGTGCGGTCATCTATGCAGCGCCCTGGAAGTTTGGTAAAATCGATTGTTTAGATCGCGAGCATCCACGCTATGGATAAGTGAAAGATGCGCTTCAAGGGCCTTGATCTGAACCTTCTCGTCGTGCTCGACGCACTGCTGACCGAGCGGACCCTCACGGCGGCGGCAAGCAGCATCAACCTTAGTCAGCCGGCCATGAGCGCGGCCGTCGCCCGGCTGCGCGACTATTTCAACGATGAACTGTTTACGACGAGCGGCCGCGAACGTGTTCTAACCCCGCGTGCGGAAACACTCGCCCCCGCGGTTCGCAGCGCACTGCTGAACATCCAGTGCTCGATTATCTCTTGGGATCCGTTTAATCCGGCTCAATCCGATCGCCGTTTCAGGATCATTCTTTCCGATTTCGCCACACTCGTGTTTTTTGAAAAGGTCGTGGAGCGGGTTGCACGCGAAGCACCCGCCGTCAGCTTCGAATTGTTGCCTATCGACGACGACCCCGATGAGCTTCTCCGGCGCGGTGACGTCGATTTTCTGATTTTTCCAGAATTGTTCATGTCAAGCGCCCATCCAAGAGCGGCGCTGTTCGACGAGACGCTCGTGTGCGTGGGCTGCTCCACGAACAAGCAGCTGCCACGGCAGCTTACATTCGAGAGATACATGTCGATGAGGCACGTTGCGGTCAAGTTCGGGCGGACGCTGAAGCCCTCAATCGAGGAACGGTTTTTTCTTGAGCATGGTCTCAAGAGACGTGTCGAGATCGTTGTGCAGGCCTTTAGCATGATCCCGCCGATGGTCTCAGGCACAGCTCGTATAGCGACCATGCCCTTCCGGCTGGTTCAGCATTTCAAAAAAACCTTCCCCCTGCGGATCATCGACCTTCCGCTGCCACTACCCACGTTCACCGAGGCCCTTCAATGGCCCGCCCTTCACAACAGTGATCCGGCAAGCATCTGGCTGCGAGAGATATTGCTACAGGAGGCGTCTCGAATGACTTCTCCGGGGGACGCCAAAAGGCGCCCCAGGCAGCCCTAATTTACTCCCGCGTCTCACGCCGGCACTCGCGTCAATAGCCCGTGTCGGAAGAGAGCGATGCTCGCGGCAAGTGCGCCTGCGAGGTCGTCCAGCGGGTGGGCTGCGTCGACAAACGGTGCGAATGAGAAGGGCCCCCCATAGCCGCCATCAAGCAGCGCCCGGATCTGGCTGCCATTGTCGGAACCGACTAGGACGCGATCCGGGTAAATCCAGTGGATCGGATCGTTCACGCTTGAAATGTGGACGAGACCGGTCAGCTCGGAGGAGAAGAACGTCTCCCCGGCAAGCGTGTGGTGGAACGTGTCGTGCACGAGGCGGAAGACGGATTGGCCATCAATGGCGGCAATGGCCTTAGCCGCTTCGTTCTTCGATCGAAGCGAGCAGGTCCGGAAGCCCAGCGGCTCGATGAGACCGATCAGACCGCGCGACTGGAGGATCGGCTTGAGCGCCTTCAAGGCGACGCGGAGATCGCCGCGGCGCTCGACATTGGCGGGCCAGGAGCCGTCGTTGACCGGCACCAGCATGAGCGTCTTGGCTCCGCAGGCCGCTGCATAATCGGCGAGCTTGCTCGCCTCGGCCCTGCGGGCGGGGGTCCACTCATTGAAGCGCTGGAGGGCATTGACGGAAATAATCCCAACGCCTGTGTCGGCGGCCGCAGACCGGACGTCCGCCGCCGGCATGCCGCGTGCAATAGCATTGCTGCCCGGTTGGCTGCGGATCTGGACATCGGTTAGGCCCTGGTCGCGGGCAAAAGCGAAAAGTGCCCTGACGTCAAGTCCGGGCGTCGCCAAATAATCGAGTGCAAAGCGGGGCGATGCTTGGCGCATGGCTTGGCTTTCCTTCCATGAAACGGGCGTCATTCTCGGCTGACTGGCTTCTACCGTGCGTTGATTCGCGAGGGCCGAAATGATGGGCATGAGCGAGGCGAGGCAGTCGTACTCACGTTTCTCTCACGCTATGTTTTTCTCTCATTTATGAGCCGACGTTCACCCAAACGGCGGTGCCGCGCCTCCTGAGACATGGCTTGAATAGGTGCAATGACCGAACTGGCTCGTAGCCATCCAACTGCTTCCGCAAGGTACCCGCCAACCCTGAAAGATGCCCAACCGATCAGATTCAAAGTCAGGCAGCAGGGTGTTTCGCCAGAGCGAGGCCGACGCCCAGCGCGATCATCGCGCCGCCTGACGCCTCCCTCAGGCGGCGGATCAACCCGGGACGCGCTGCCGCGCCGTCTTGAATGCCGCTGGTCACGACGGCAACCACGATGTCGGCGAGCGTGTTGAGCGCAATGGACACGGAGCCAAGCACCACGAATTGCAGAGCTATGAGCCCTGCGCTCGGATTCACGAACTGCGGAATGAAGGCGAGGAAGAAGATTGCCGTCTTCGGGTTGAGCGCCTCGACCAGTACCCCTTCACGAAACGCCCGCCGGGGTCCGACTGGACCCACTGCGGCGCCGTCATCGCCGCCAGTCGCTCCCTTGAGGCGGGCGGCTTGAAAGGTGCGAAAGCCGAGCCAGACGAGGTAGACCGCGCCGAACAGCTTTAATGCGGAGAACAGTTCCGAGCTCTCGAGCACGATCGCGGAAACACCTAAGCTTGCGGCGAGGACGTGGATCATGCCCCCCAACCCCGTGCCGAAGCTGGAAGCGATACCTTCCCGACGACCACCGGCGAGCGTGCGCGCGGCAACGTAGAAGATGCCCGGACCGGGGGTGATGGCGAGCACGGAGGCCGCGGCGAGGTACAGGGCGAATGGGGTCAGTTCTGGCATGATGGTCGATTCCGACGAAGATTATTTTGGGATGAGAGCGGCGACGTCGCGGTCAGATGCCCGCTCGCTCGCCGCAAGGCCCGCCGCCACGCCAGCGCGGTCGGCCGCGTTCCGGTTCTGGCTCATTTTGCGCTTGCCCTCCAGCCTCGTGATTGGCATGCGCAGGCCGACGATTCCCCGGAGTTGCGCCTGTACAAAATCCGGCGGCGCGTCCGACACGGCCCAAGGCGAGGCGCGCTCGCCCTCGTGGTGGTCGGTCAGCCGATTCACGACGTCCAGCAGTCTTCCCGCATCCTCGAAGAACTCGACCGGGCCATAGGCGTGGACGGCGACGTAATTCCAGGTCGGGACGACCTTCCCGGTTTCCCGCTTGGTCGCATACCATGCCGGCGTCACGTAAGCGTCCGGCCCCATGAAGATGGCCAAGCCGTCGCCCAGCGGCGGAACACGGCACTGGGGATTGGCCTTCGCCAGGTGCCCGTAGATCACGCCGTGCTCGCCCTCGCTTTCGTCAAGGAAGAGGGGCAGTGGCGTTGCGAGCGGCCCTTCCGCCGTGACGGTAACGAAGTTCGCCAGCAGCGCCGCGCGAATGGTCGCGCGCAGGCATTCCTTGTCGTCGTCGCGGAAAGCGGGAGGGATGTACATCGCGAAACTCCTTGCGTTACCAAGTCAGGTATCGGCAAGCTGGCCCGTTGGAAACAGCCAGTCAGAAGCTATTGAGGTAGTCCAGTTGGTGAAAGATGGCATCGCGCGCCGGATCAGAGCACCGGAATCCCCGGTGCCGGTCACGGTATGCGAATTGCTTGCCAAACCTTTTGGACGCAGCCAGCGATCCCGCAGGGTCGCGCTATGTGAGCCTGCGGCAAGCCCAATGAAATCGATCCAACGCGAAGTGGACCATACATTCAAACAATCGTCGAAGAGTGAACCTACCGGCGGTGCTGGGCCATGCCGAGAGCGTGCGCGGGTCCTCATCGTAGCAGGTGACAACAGACGTCTACGCTTAGCCAACTGTCGGAGCCGACCAGTTCGTCCGATGTCGACGAAGTGCTTGTTCGCAGGGCGCAAACGGCCTGTAAGCCTTCATAAGTGAGACCACACAGGTACTGGCTGGGAAAGCAGGTCCGTGGGATCTCGCATTTCAGTGATGTTCTGGAAGCGAGCGAATTTCATATCCCCAGGCATCTAATGCAGGAATCAGATTGGACAGCGCCATAACGGTCTGGTTGCGCAGACTGGCTTGAGTGCTCCGTGTCGACTCGTCGGGAGGGCATCCGTCGTGCAAGAGCACGATTGCGCCGGGGCGTACCGAGGTGAGCACTGCATCGACGATCGCGTCGGTGCCGGGGCGCGACCAGTCTCTTGGGTCGATCGACCAATGAAGGGCCGCCAGCCCCGCGATCTCTGAGGCAGTGAACACTTCTTCGCTCCAGGCGCCGTATGGCGCGCGAATGTAGCGGATCGAGGCCTGCGGGCATGCCAGCATGATGGCCTGGTTCGCCTCAAATACCTCACGTTGCACTTCGCCCAAGCCGCACTTGGACAGGTCCGGATGAGACATCGTGTGGTTGCCTACCTCATGCCCTTCTGCGATCATTCGCTGGATGAGATCCGGATGCTCTGCGGCGTAAGCACCAATGACGAAGAATGTCGCTGGCACCCGATTTTGCGCCAGCACATCGAGTATCTGTGGTGTGAAACATGGATTGGGACCGTCGTCAAACGTCAGATAAACGCTTCGACGCCCGGTGCCGTCAGCGCATTCACTCTGCACCTCCCATCTGTCATCGAGACGTCTCATAGCTGCGAACCCTTCCGGTCAATTGTTGTACCGGTCGGCCATTCGCAATCGGCATAACCCCGATCCTTGAGGTAGGGGCCTACGCTATCGGGGGGAGCTTGTCGCGAAGAGCCGACGCGATGCAGCTTGCGCCGATCACCGATGTACCTGGTCGAAAAGGGGATCGGCTCGCATAATGTTCGGCGCAGACCAGGAGGCACACACCAGAAAGTGCTCCTCGAAGCCAACGCATACATCGACAATCTCCTTACGGCTGCATCCTTGAATTCTTCCTATGGGACGTTCCGTCCAATCGGCAAAATCGATTGTTTCGATGACAAGCATCCACGCTGCGGATAGATGAGACAAAGGCTTGGATCGCGCACACCTCACGGCCGCCGCAAGCAGCATCAACCTAAGTCAGCCGGCCATGAGCGCGGCCGTCGCCCGGCTGCGCAATTGTTTCAACGATGAACTGTTTACGATGAGCGGCCGCGAATGCGTTCTAACCCGCGTGCGGAACCGTCAGCGTCTCAGAGTCGAGCGACGACGTCCCGGAGCATCTCGACGCCTTTTTCGATCTGCCGGATGCTCAGGGCGGAATAGCCCATGACAAGCCCGACGCGGTCGGCTTCCCCTGCTCCCGACTGCCGATGATAAAGCGGCGAAATCGGGTGCAGACCCAGACCCGCGTATTGGGCGGCTTCGACCAGCGCCGTTTCACGCGATCGCGGCAGGTCGTTGAACCAGATGACGACGTGCAGTCCAGCCTCTGCCCCCTGGACGGCGATCCGATCTGGAAAACTCCGCTTCAGGGCGGTCAGCAATGCCTCCCGGCGCTCGCCGTTGATGCGGCGCACGCGGCGCACATGGCTTTCATAGCCGCCGCTCTCGATCAGAGAGGCCAATGACTCCTGCCCCGCCATCGGAGAATGCCGGTCGGCAAGCTGCTTGGCGGTTTCGAAAACCTGCAGGAATTCCGCCGGGACGACGAGATAACCGATCCGCAGCATCGGCGAGAGCGTCTTGGAGATGGTGCCGAGGTAGATGACGGCCCCATGATCCTCGAGGCTATGCAGCGGGGGAACGGGGCTGATATCGTAGCGATATTCGCTGTCGTAGTCGTCCTCGATGACATAGGCGCCCTGCTCCCGCGCCCATTCCAGAAGCTGATGCCGCCGCGGGATCGGCATGACGCCGCCGAGCGGAAACTGATGCGAGGGCGTCACATAGGCCAGCCGGGCCGCGACCCCCGCCAGTTGCTCCGTTTGCATGCCGTGATCGTCAACCTCGAGGGGAACGGGCGTGGCACCTGTACTGGCAAAGACCTGGCGCGCCATCCTGTAGCAGGGGTCCTCGATGACGAAGCTGTCCCCGGGGTCGAGCAGCAGGCGCGCGCAGAGATCGAGGCCCTGCTGCGAACCATTGACGATGACGATCTGCTCGGGGGCGCAGCGCACAGTACGGGCGCGCCAGAGATAGCCCTGAAGCGCTTGGCGGAGCCGGCTCGAACCGCACGGATCGTCATAGGCGAGCCGTGCCGGCCGCTGCGCCATCGCCGCGTTCATCGCGCGCTTCCAAACCGATGCGGGGAAATCTGAGGGCGCCAGGACGCCATATCGGAAATCAACCTTCAGCGTGTTCGGCAGGTAATCCGGCCAGCGCGGAGTACCACGCAGCCGTTCGCCATAGCTTGACAAGTGAACCGGGCCGAACCGTTTTGGGGGATTGGCGGTCAGCTCATGTCCCAGCAGTGAGGATGCGACACGAGGGCGCGCGCCTTGACGGATGTCGATGAAACCTTCCGCGGCCAGCTGCTCGTAGGCGACGGTGACGGTCGTTCGCGAGACTCCAAGTTCCTCGGCGAGACCACGGGAGGACGGCAGCTGGCTGCCGGTGCCGTAAACGCCTCTGAGGATCTGCTCGCGAAGCGCTTCGTAGATCTGGCGCGCGCCCATGCCATGCGAGCGGGTTGAAGCACCGGGGCCTGGAGACTGGACCATTTCTTTTCCTGCCAACTGGACATTCCATATCAACCAGTTTGCAGCCACTCAATCCGAAAGCCAAGGTCTGAAGCCGATGCCCGAGACCGCAATCCAGGACCGGTAAACTGGCACAGTCTGCGAACGATGCCAAATTCGGCTTCGCTACCCGCGCGATCCATCCCGGCTACGATCCGGCTGGTTTCCCAATGCCGTTCAACCACGCGTCTTCCTGAGCTCGACCTACGATCGAAAGCGTTGCGGCGAATGAGGCCGCCGCCGGCGGCGCAATCCTCGGCGACGCGGAAGCCCCTCCACACGCTGTACGAAACGGGCTTGCGCTACATCACCGGCGCGGCGCTCTCGCCCATGTCAGCCTTCCTGGTTCTGCGCGGGCTGAAGAAACTCTCACGCTTCGCATCGAATCGCCAACGCTAACCGCGCGGGGGCCTTGACCAACAGATCTCGACTTCCTGAAGAAAACGCCGGCGAAATCCGCAATGGCGTGATGATTGGAGGCCGAAGGGTCAAGCGGCGCTAAGACATGATCGTCGCCCCACCGACGCATTTTGCCAAAAGTATCTCAACGACGAATATGCCGGGGCCGCCGCCTTATTCTGCGAGCGGCCCAGCCGGCTCGCACGTCCCGTCCCGTCCGCTATGCGTGACACCAGGCTGATGCCGGAGACCGTAGGCAGTCACCGAACCCGGTACGCCGTCGAGAAACGACAAATTGGTGCTGTCTTGAGCCACCAGCAAGCAAATCCATTACTGATCCTCGACTGCCATAAGCGTTAGATGGGTTGAGCATGCATGCTCGCAGCACATGCAATCGTCAGGACCCTTGCCTCAGCCGATGGATGGGGCACAGTCATATGAAGATGCTTGGACAGACCGGTGTTTCGGCAGCTGTTATCTGTCGTCCAGCGATTGGCATCAGTTTTGATGGACGCGAGCAGCTTGCGAGGGACGCATGCGAACGCGGCGCTGCTCCCACAATCGTCGCAGTTCTCCTGTGAGAGTCTCGCGCTGGGCCTGATCCAGCGTAATTGTATCGAGGAGATCCGCGAGCACGGCTTCGCCTTCGATCCGCGTCAGCATATCGAACAACTCATGTGAAATACGCGCATAGTCACGGCTGGAGTGATCCGTTCGGATTTCGCAGACGGTCTCCTGGCGATCCTGCGCCGTGTATGCGCGGACTTTATGCAGGGATACATAAGGCGGCAATGAAACCGCGAGCGCAGTCCAATCCTGCAGCGTTGCGGCCCGTTTTTTGACGAGGAACGGCCCGACCACAAGTCCATCCAGCTCTGTCGTCAGGAACGTGGCAATCGAGTCTGCAACGGAATCCACGATCGGCTCGGCATTGTTGTTGAAGGACGTGTTGAGCAGAATTGGGATGCCAGTGCGCTGCTTGAAGGCGTTGATGACGTCCCAGTAGGCCGGACTGGCCTTGCGCGATACTGTTTGCAGCCGAGCCGTACCGTCGACGTGCGTGATGGCACCGAGCAAACCACGCTTGGAATCGCGCACACGAACCACGAAATTCATGAAGGGAAATTCGCACGCACTGCCTGGGAGGTCGAAAAATTCGCGCGCATCCTCCTCCAGCACTGATGGGGCGAACGGGCGATACCCTTCCCGCTTCTTGACCATGGCGTTGATCCGGTCCTTGTTTGTGGCGGGCCTGGGGTCGGCAAGAATGCTGCGATTTCCGAGCGCGCGCGGCCCGAACTCCGAACGACCTTGCACCCAGCCGATCACGGCGCCACCGGCCATCCACTCGGCTGCCCTATCCGCCACCGCCTCAGTGCGTTCAAACTCCAGGTGCCCCGCCCATGCCTTTAGTTCCTCTTCGACAGCATGATCGCTCGCGAGATCCGGCCCCCAATAAACCTCCTGCAGTCGCGCACGCGGCGCGGGGCGGCCCAGCTCACCAGACACGATTAGCGCGGCGCCTAATGCGCAGCCAGCGTCATGCGATGCGGGCTGCACGAAGATGTCTTCGAAAAGTCCTGAATAGAGCATCTTGCCGTTCACGGAGCAATTGTGCGCAACGCCGCCGGCCAGGCACAACCGCGTCATCCCGGTGGCCTCACGATGATGCCGAAGAATGTGAAACACGATGCGTTCGAGCGCTTCCTGTAACGACGCACTCACATCTTTATGCTGCTGGGTGAATGGCATTCCCTTTTGCCGGACCTGAATGCTGCGGAGCAAAGTCGGACCGATGCGGTCCAGGTGGACCCGATACTCGCCGTTTGCAGACAGTTCATAGAACTGCTCGAAAAGCTCGCGATAGGGAACGGGATCGCCGTAGGGGGCAAGCCCCATTACCTTATATTCATCGAACAAGCCGTAGCCGAGATACCGGATCACCTCGAGATAAAATAGCCCAAGGGAATTGCTCTCTGGGAAAGTCGCGAGTTGCGAAATTTCAGTACCAGATCCTACCGCCACGAGGCCCGACAGGAAATCACCAGAGCCATCGATCGCGAAAATCAGACTTTGCTCGAAGCCCGACATTGCAAAAGCGCTCACGGCGTGCGCCTGATGATGACTTACGAATGAGATACGCGAAGGGTCGAGTTCGGTACCGAACTCCTGCGCCAACAGCTGCTGCACCAAAAGTTTGGCATCCAACGGAATGGAGGCGTCAGGCTCGGAAGCAAGCATGTTTTCGAGCATGGCGTTGCAATAGGCTTCGGTAGCGTAGTACGCCACATGATCGATTTCGCTGAGCTGAACCCCAGCGGCTGAAAGACAGTATTGAACCGAGCCAATCGGGAGCTTGTTGGAGTGTTTGATCCGATTGAGGCGTTCCTCTTCTACGGCCGCAATGACCTGTCCGTCTCGGACGAGTACCGCAGCGCCATCGTGCATGAATGAGTTCGGAACCTGGAATCTGTTTTCATAGACTTTGTCTAATCCGCCGCTCAATCCTAGACACAGCATCTCGCTCTCCATTGTCGTACAGGAAGACTGAATTGGCCTGTCTCAAGGCCGTTTGATCAAAAACACAGGCTGCGTTGTCGTTCGCCGGCGCGAACGCCAGTCAGAAATCGCCAACCTCAAAGAAATTCTCTTCCGCCGGGAATCAACATGAGATCCTGTGATCGAGGTGCCGGGCGGCCCATAACGTTGATAGATTGAGTGGATGCCACCGAAGACCCTGGGTGGCATGCCGATTTCTGTTGGCGATGTCGTTTATTGGCAGCACGAAGTCCGTTGCGCATTGCTTATCTCCCTCTCTTTCGCGTCAGCGCATGAGTCGGCGGCGCAACAGCGCCATCGAGAGGAAGAATGGCAACAGCGCGTACAGGCCGAGCACACCGACATGCAGGGCAATGCCGCCAATCGGGCGATCAAGCATAACCGGACGAATGAGGTCGATCGCATGTGCCAGCGGCATGCATCGCGCTATCTGCTGAAACGCGTGAGGCAGCTGATCCGATGGGAAAACGGCGCCCGACAGGAACATCATAGGTGTGAGGACAAGCGTCTGGTAAAACACGAAGTAATCGTAGCTGGGCGAAAGCGCGGTGACGACCATCGCGAGGCTCGCAAACACGCACCCAGTGAGAGCAATGATTGGCAGCGCATAGAGGATGGACGGCCAGGCTGCATAACCCAACGTTGCGGTGACAATGGTGATTGCCGTACCGGCCAAGAAGGCCTTGGTGGCTGCCCACGCCAGTTCACCCAGAACGATGTCGCCGAGGGTAACGTGCGTATACAGCATTGCTTCCCAAGTGCGCTGAGAGTGCATGCGAGCGAAAGCCGCGTACAATGTTTCCATGGTAGAGGCGGTCATCGCACTTACCGCGACCATGCCGGCCGCCAAAAAGGCAATATAGGACGCACCGTCGACGCGGCCGACCATTATGCCGAGGCCGGTGCCTAGGCCGAAAAGATAGATCATAGGATCGGCAAGGTTACCGAGAATCGTCACGAGTGAGACTTTCTTCCATGCCAGATAGTTGCGGCGCCACACCGCAACCCAGTTCCACGCATTGGCCGGCAACGCCGCCGCAAAATCTTCAATCATCGTTCACTCCTCCATCTCGCGCCCGGTCAGCCGCAAGAAAACATCCTCGAGATTGGCTGGACGCAAAAGAAGCCGTAGACCTGCTCGCCCGTGCAGTTGCGTGCGCACCTGCTCAGGGTCTGGCGCATAGCAATAAAGGGTTTCGCCGCTGACCTCGATGCGCTGGGAATGTGGCTTGACCAGCGAAAGCAACTCGTGCGGATCGCCGCCGTAAATCTCCATGACCTGGCATCCGATATGCTCGTCGATCAGCGCCTGCGGGCGGCCTTCGGTGATATTGCGACCCCTTTCGAGCACGCACAGCCGATCGCATAATCGCTCAGCCTCTTCCATGAAATGCGTCGTCAGGATAATCGTCTTGCCACGTGCCAACAGGGCGCGCAGCCGCTCCCAGATCAGGTGGCGCGCGTGCGGATCGAGGCCGGTGGTCGGCTCGTCCATCACAATGAGCTGGGGGTCGTTGATCAACGCCCGCGCCATTGTCAGGCATCGCTTCATGCCGCCGGACAGTTCCGAGACGCGCGCATTCGCCTTGCGCTCGAGGCGAGCGAACTCGAGAAGCGACGGGATGACCGCTTCGCTCTGACGAGTGCTCATGCCGAAGTAGCGTCCGAACACCAGCAAGTTCTCGCGTACGGTCAATTCCTGGTCAAGATTGTCGAATTGCGGGACCACGCCAATGCCCCTGCGTGCCAGCCGAGCGCGCGCCGGCACCGGGACGCCGAGCACCGTGATCGCGCCCGCGTCAGGGCATGTCATGCCGAGGAGCATACGCGCAATCGTGCTTTTGCCCGCCCCGTTTGGTCCGAGGAGGCCGAAACACTCTCCCGACGCAACGGAGAACGACAGTTCGTCGACAACGATCTTGTTCCCATACGACTTGGTTACGCCGGCAAAATCGACTGCCACGGTTGACGCAGAGTCAGGCACGGAGCTTTTCGCGCTTGTTTGCCCGTGAGACTCCCGTTCGATCGCAGGAGTCTCGAATCGCCGCAAATCCTCTGGGCCCAACTTACGCTTCAACACTTGATGTTTCTGGTCCTGGCTCAAAACTCTTCCACCTAAGGTCACGTGACTATTGCTGTTCGCTGTAAGCTGCGTCAGATCCAACCAAGTCGGGCTTTGGAATGCTGCCGCCGGTGTCTGGCACGTTGGCCGCAGAGCTTCGCGACAACCAATCGCTATTGCTCAAAGTACACAGCGCGTATGCTTTCAAAGGGAGCAGGAGAAAGATGTTGATGAGTGTGTGGAGCGAGAACCCGAGAAATCGAAGTTGGCGCGCACGAAACGCTGCCACGCTGCAGCGAACCATCGTCATGACCGCAATCGTCAGGCATGCCGTCCAGGGCACGGTACCTGTCGTTACGAATTGCGCGAGCCCAGCCAGGAGCGACAAAGAGAGCAATAATGGGCCAATATTCTGCCCAATCACGTCCAATGTGAGATAAATATTAAGGCCGCGCAGCAGTTGGAACGCCAGCAACGTGTCACGGAACGTGCTTCGGGCCCAGCGGAGCTGTTGGCGCAGATAGGGACCCATCCTGTTGGGAACGACTGTTGCCGCGACGGCCTCCGGGACATACTCTGTTCGAAAGCCTGCTTTCAGCATCAGGATCGTAAGGTGGCGATCCTCACCGAAGTCGCTCGGCTTCCCTCGAAAGCGCTGCGTCTCGTACTGGTCCAGCAGCGAAACAAGCGCGGATCGCCGGTACATGGCACACGGACCGCAGCAACACATGACGGCACCGAACCGAGCCTGCGCTGCCCGCTCTTCGTTGCAGGCGAGCCAGTATTCCATGTCGATCAACCGCGTCAGCCAAGTTTCAGTGCGATTGCTAGCCGCCAACTGGCCCATGGCGGCGCCGACCGCTTGATCTTGCATCTTCAGCGCAAGCCTGGTGATGACGTCCGGCGCGAGGATCGTGTCCGAATCTACATTGAGCACCAAATCTCCGCACGAGCGGCGAATGGCGGCAATCTGCGCCTTGCGCTTTCCAACATTCTTTGGGAGCACAATGAAGTTGAACCTCGGGTCGCCCGCGTATTCCTCATGTACACCCACGAGGGCATCGCGGTTTGCAGAACCGTCATCAACAACATAGACCTGCAGTTTGCCGGCGTATTCCTGACTTGCAATGGAAGCCAGGCAGTCCGAGAGGGTGCGAGGCGCCTCGTTGTAGCACGGGATAATGACATCGACGCTCGGCCGAGGCTCACCGCCGGGCGGGTCGCCCGAGGTCGGCGCTACGTTTGTAGGCAGGGTATAAAACACCTGCGCGGTTTTGTAGACGGTCGACAGCAGCGCATAAGAGCAGATGGCAACAGTACTGGCTGTGGCAAACAGGGTCATGAGATGTCAGATTCTTCAGTGGATTTGAGGGAAGCGGGCGGATAACAGATCCGCGGTCATAGCTCTGGACCGTTCCGATCGATCAAAGTGCCGGCCGGCCACTCGCTCATCGAGCGTCCAATTGGGAGCACCATGAGGAGTACGTCGTCGTCGACTCGCGTCGTGTAAGGCAGATCGGGGTACACGTCCGGGAGGGTTGAACGCACGCGAACGCCCGTCAGAATGTTCGCCAAGCCTTTGCGGCGGAACCTCCCAACATGGTTCCGGAGCGCTTGCCGAACCGTGCCGAAAGCGAATGGAACGCCAAGCTGCTGCAGCACTGGATACATGACGCTAATCGAATGGCCGATTCCCAGCCCCTCAAGATCCGGACGCACCCCGTATAGACCGAGTTCAGCGACCAGCAGATCAACGTCGCCAACTTTGATGTATCGGCGCAGCACGCCCATGTGAGCCGCTACCCCGTGCACATCATAGCCGATTGCGCGGACCTCCGGCCTTGCACCGGCCCAACTTCGACCGCCTTCGAATTGCTTTCCATTGAAGGCTCCGGTCGGCTCATAGGTCTTCCGGAAGAACTCAGAGAGTTCGAGGTGATCGGAAAGCTGCAACTCATTTTCCCAGCATAACCTCCACTGCACGTCAGGGCGCATGCGAAGACTTCCTCTTTTTCGGGTTCTTTTGTGCACCTCACGCGGTAGAGCAATGGCGGTGCATGTCATGGGTCTATGAACGACCCTCCCGGATTGGTAAAATTGATTGTTTAGATCGAGAGCATCCACGCTATGGATGCTGAAACCATGCGTTTCAAAGGCCTTGATCTGAACCTTCTGGTGGTGCCCGATTGGCCCCGATAGCGGCGACGCACCGATGGCAGCTGGCGGTGACACAACCTGCCTCAAGAGCGGCCGCCAGCGGCGTGGCTGCGCCCGTGCCGAAGCAGCGATCAAGTGGAGGATGGCCCGACTGTTAGGCGTCAGCAAACGCGGCGACCGTTGACGCACGATCGCGCAGCTCTGGATCGCCGGCGGCAAACAGGTTCCGCGAAGCCTCTGGCTCGACAAGTTGCGGCAAGGCGGCATGCCAATGGCGCGATGGTCGCGCTCGCCAACAGCAATCGTCTGGTCAATGCTCTCGAGTGTCGCCTGTCAACCGGACTGTCGGCGAAAGCACCTGGAGCGGGAAGGAGGACGCGCCCGGATGGCGCTACTTCGAACGAATTGTTTGAGGTTTTGGCCGACTGAAGTGCGCGAAGGGGCTGGTCCCAAACTCTTAGATCCCGCGCCCCATCAAAGATCGCCGCACACAGAAAAGGCAGCCTAAGGAGCGTCAGCACTTGCGCCGGCCGAAGGGCCGGGACGCGGGACTGACTGCAACGACGAGATCGGTTAAAAGGGCAGCCGTAGGAGTGGCAGCATAGCGCCGCCGAAGGCGGGACACGGGACCGACGGCCCCCAACGAGGAGTGCCGCTTTCCCGGCTAGGGATCGTCAACCACCTGGGCCGAAACACCTTTGAGGTTCGGTGGCGGCAGCCGTAGAGCCCGTCCCGCATAGGGAGCCATGCAAAATAAGGACTTCGCTTCATTTCGGTATTTATGGGTCATTTATTGGGTAAACCCGTTTCTTGATTTTTTGGGTATTTTTTTTATATGACGCTGAAGACAGATTCCGTGCAAATTGCCCCCCAAATCCTTACCCTCGTCTCGGAGATTGACGAATTCAAAGGGGCTTCGCGGGCTGTTGGCACGCTCGCGCCAGAGCGCCTATCGGCTTTGCGCCGTGTTGCGACCATCGAGAGCATTGGCTTTTCTATCCGTATCGAAGGAAGTAAGCTCACCGCCGTTGAAGTCGAGCGGCTGCAACAAGGATGAGCTCATCGCGGCGCCTACAAGACATTCGCAAACAATGTGAGTGCGTTCGATGCCGACGGGAACGAGATCGGCGTCATCTTCGAAACGGCGACGCCTTTCGATACGCCGAAGCGGATGAAGGAACTTATCGAGTGGACGCGTGGTACACTCAACGAGCAAAGCCTGCATCCCTTGCTCGTGGTGGCGATTTTCATCGTGGTTTTTTTGGAAATCCACCCATTCCAGGACGGCAATGGAAGGCTGTCGCGCGTTCTGACGCCGCTCCTGCTGATGCGCATCGGCTATGCATATGTACCCTACTCTTCACTCGAAAGCGTGATTGAGAACAGCAAGGAGGGTTATTATCTGGCGCTTCGTTTCATCAGGAAGCGGAAATCGGCTTTTGGAAGCGGGCCAGCAGGCAGTCTTCATTGATCGACGCGCCCCGGCACTCGATGCACTCGATCTCGGTCAACGATTCGTTCAGCATGGCGATAGTGGTCTCTGCACCAGCAGCGTGCCCCCAGCGTTGGCAATTGGCGTCACGTGCCGACCCGAAGACCAGCTGCCCACCTGGCGCAAGCAGGCCTACCAGGTTGCGGACTGCCGCGCCGATCTGAACGAGGCCTCCGACGTAGTAAAGAACTTCCGCCACGACGATCAGGTCGAACAGTTCATCACTCGAAAATTGTTGAACATCGGAGATTATCCAGCTGATGTGCGGCGGCTCCTTCACGCGTAAACGTGCTCGCGTAATCGCTGGCTCGACGACATCGATCACAGTGAGCCGCTGGCAAATGGGGGCTAGCCGTTCCGTAAAAGCGCCAGCAGCGCACCCGACTTCGAGCGCATTTGCGACTCGACCTTGCGCAAGTGACAAAAGGAGAATTTGCGTGTGGCGCTCCCGCTCGAACGGGTTGCCATCGAGCCGCCATGGATCGTCTGCGGCCATTTCTCGATTCAGCAGTTCATGATCGATTTTATGGGTCAAATTCCCACCTCGCTAAGGCAGCAATCACCGGCGCTGCAAATGCCGTCAGATGTCGCTAGCGTCGGGACCCGGGCACACCAATTCTGAGAAGCGGGGCCGCTTCCTGCACCGGGCAGACCTGCGGGCCGAGGCACTTGATTTCGGTCACGCTCCTAATAGGGTCCGCAGGATTGGCAAATTGATTGTTTGGATGTAACCATCCACGCCGTAAACACATTGAGGGCGGAATTGGGCGTGGCTGGGTCCACGTCTGGGTGGCGCCGGCCGCACACTGCTCACATCGAACCAAATTCGCCAGTCTGTTACGACGCCAGCACGCTGACGATGATCCTATGATGACTGCGGTTCACCGTCTCAGCATGGCCGCAATGCCATGACGGACAAAGGGAAGATGTTGGCCGAGGCGCAGCCCCAGATGCCTCGCAAGCCGTGCCGCCGGATGCTCGCTTGAGTAGAGCCCGACGAGAATATTCGTAGCATGGTAGAGCGGCGCCGCCGACAGGCGCAGTCGGCTTTCATATCTGTGGAGCATGTCGGGATCGGCAATGTCGCGACGGTCGCGCCATGCTGTCTGGATACCACGGGCGAGCTGCTTCTGGCCGCCGAGGCCGATGTTGAAGCCATGCGCGGTCACCGGGTGCATGCCGATGGCGGCGTCGCCGATCAATGCGGCACTCGGCGCCCGGAACCTGTGCGCCCAGGTCGTGGCCAACGGATAGATATAGCGTTGGCTTGCCAGGCTCATGGTGCCGAGGCGCCCTCGACAGCGCTTTGTCAACTCCCTCAGGAACAACTCGTCGTCGAGGGCAAGCAGTCCGTCGGCCTGGTTTGAGGGCAAAGTCAAAAGCAGCGACGACACGCCTGGCGCGAGGGGCAACATCGCCACCGTCTGATGGTGATCGAACCATTCGATCGCGATCTGGTGGTGGGGGCGCTCGTGCCTCACCCGGCAAATCAGCATGGAGTTGCCAAGCCGATTGATATCGGCGCCGATGCCGAGCAGATTGCGGGTGGCGGAAAAACGCGAATCGGCTGCAACGAGAAGCCGAGCGCTCAGCTGCCTGCCATTGGAGAGCGTTATCACTGCTCCTTGACGGCTGTTTGTTGCACGCACGACCGAGTGGCCGCACAGCAGCCGGGCGTGGCCTTGCAAGCGGATGATCTTGAACAGGGCATCGCGGATCTGGCAATTCGGGACCAGAACGCCCAGTGGTTCCGCGGATCCGCCGGGGGAATCGAAACGCAACGCAAAAGGGCTCGATCCGTTGAGGACGCGTGCGCCTTGAAGCGGTGACTTGTCCGAACCGGAGATAACATCCCAGGCGCCGAGCTCGCGAAGGATTCCAATCGAGGCGTGGGTGAGCGCGATCTCGCGGCCGTCGAAAGCCGGACTTGCCAGTCTTTCCAGGGCCTGCCCTTCCACAACCGCCAGTTTGAGCTGGCTATGGGCAAGCGATGCGGCGAAGGAAAGTCCGACCGGCCCGGCGCCCACGACAATAATGTCGAAGCTGTCGTCACAGCCGGCCATCAGCGTGCCGCCAGCGCGTCGGTTCTGTTCGTGAGATGTTGGGGGAGTCGAGCCGCATGTCGTGCATCGATTGCGCTGTGATCTACTGCCCGCATCGCCTCAAGCGCGTTTCTCACGTCGGTTCCTGGCTGGTGAAGCGTCATTTGCCTGCTGTATGATTTTCAAGACGTTGGGAGCGACGACCAGGCTGTCGGTCAGCCCATGCGTTTTTCCCGTGAAGGACTGGGCGATCAAACCACGCCGACAAGGGCGTGGCCTTGATCTGGGTCAGTCGGGGCCCAACCAGCGTCGGATGACCTCGATCCCGTCATGCGCCAGCTGATCCCATGACGACGCCATGGCACCAGCCAAGGGAGAACCAGGCGGATGATCTGGGCAAGGCTGTTTCAGAACTTTTGCGAGATCAGCGAATGACCGGCTCGCCATGGAAGCGCCGGCGCGAGGGCGGCGAGACGCCGAAGCCGACTTCCATCATCAGCCGTGGCGTGCGCGAAGGCACGGTGCCCATATGGAAGCCGAACGGATCCTCGACGAAGCCGAGGCCGGCTTCGCCGGTCAGCGTGACGGGGCTGTCATCGCCATAGACCTTGAGAACCTCTTGCGCCGGATGGCCGACAAGTAGCGTCAGCTGATGCTTGATGGCGCGCCGCTTGTGGCTGCCCCGCACATAGACATGCGGACCGGTGCCCTCGTCGACCGGCGTCAGATAGAAGAAGAATTTCAGCATGCGCCAGTCATCGAGATCGAAATGATACTTGCCGAGCGAGGCACGGTTCTTGTCGGCGTCGGAAGCCTCGCTGGTCGGGAAGCTCCACCACACGCGTGTGGTGATCAATTTCGCCTGAGCGCCCAGATAATGCGCGGCGATGTCGAGCAGCAGCGGGTCGTTCTGGATGGCGACCGCTGCCTTGCAGCCGAGGATGTGTTCGAAAAAGTGACCGCTGAGCAAGGAGCGGCCGAAACGCTTCTCGGCCTCGGCATGGTCCTCAGCCATGAATTCGAGACGGCGATCGAAATTGCCGAAACAAGGCGTGTACCGGGCGAAGGCGGCGATCTCCTCATGGATGGAAGTCGGCAGGACGAGCCCGCAAAACAGCCCGTCCGACCGCAGCGCCTCGACAACGTCCTGGCGATCGACGCCGGCAAACATGGTGTCGTGGGCTTTTTGCGACACGCGAACCGGCTTTGCCCCACGCCAGTGCATCCGGCGCGCCGGCATGGTGCGGGCGAGCACAAACATCGGCAGCCATGCCGGGTTCTCGCGAATGTCCGACAGATAGGTCGGAATGCGCACGGCGATGCGGCGCAGCACGCCGCCGTTTCGCGCGATGGCCTCGAGACTGGCGGCGCCAGATTTGTCAGGGCTCGAAAGGGTCATGAAGGTCCTCAGCTATGAATGCAATATGATATCGACGAAGCATCGATTCTCACTGCCTCGCCGCTGGTCCAAGCCCGATTCCCGCAACGGAAGGACGTGTAGGCGCGCGTCGGTTTTTGTGCAACGCACAATAGCCTTGCGCGTGACAAATGCTGTTCGGATCGCCGTGCGCATCAGCCAATATTCCAGCGGCAGGCAAACGGGGCGGCGGCACTTGAAAAGAGCCGCCGCCCGGCTTGGCACCTATTGGCGGACGAACAGCGGCTGGACGCTCGCCCATTGATCGGCGGTTCGGAAGCCGCCGCGTTTCGTGTAGCTTTCGACCGGGAATTTCATCCAGTTGGGCAGCCAGTTGTCGATTTTCTCGCGGCCGTTCTCGCCCGCGAGGCAATCGCGGATGATCTTCTTTTGCGTCTTGACCTTCTCGGCGACATTGCCGTCGGCGACAGACTTGCCTGCGAGGTCGGCCAGCATCGAATTGGCGATCTCCCTGTCGCGCAGCAGGTCGAAGAAGGCGTCGTCCGCTTGCCACCACGCACCCATGTCGATGCCCAGATGGTTGCCGAGCGCCTCGACGACAGCGCTGCCGGCTTCGAGCGTCTCGGCCATGGCAAGGCTGAGAACGCGCATGACGTCATCGTCGCAAAGTGCCAGCAAACGGGCGAAGACGGCGACAAGCGCAAAGCCGTCGCCATTGCCGCCGGCTATCGCACCCTCCTCGTCGGCCTGCCCAAGCAGCGCCAGCACCGCGCGCCGTTTTTCGGCGAATGCGGCTTCGGCCCTGGACGCGGCAATGCTTGCCGCCACCGCTTCATTGGCGGTGCGCTGCGGCTCGCGGCGAACCTGCCACAGGCCCGACCCTGTGATGGCATGCGCCACCATCAGGCGCAGCGCCACACCTGGATGGTTGAGCATGGCGGTTCGCGCGGCGCCGTGGCGGTGCAGATCGACATAGTTCTGCATCGGCCCGGTGAGTTCCGGCCGCGACGGCTTGGCGGGGGGTTCTTCGGGCTCGCCGCCCTCGCCTAGCGCGCGGGCGCGGCGGGCCTCCTTGCACGACAGCCAGCCCTCGTGGCACTCGACCGCGCCGCGATGCGAGACTGATATGAAGACCTTGCCGCCCTTCTTCCTCGGCGTCTTTTCGTGGTCCCATGAGTGGAAATGCTGCCCCGGTTCCAGCACGGCCACCTCGGGCCAGCCGGCTTCCAGATAGGCATCCCGTTTGGCGGCGATGGCCTCATTCTGCTTTTGCCAGAACAGGTCGGCATCGGCGAAATAGCTGTCCTCGCCGAACAGGTCGCAGACGATCAGGCCGGGATAATCCTCGACGGCAAACAGCGCCACCTTGGTGGAAATCGACTGGCCGCCGAACAGCCATTGTTTCAACTGGTGGCCGCGCGGCGCGTATTGCTCGGGATCGGCATAAAGCGCCAGCCAATCCTTCTGCTGCGCCTTGGAGGCCATGGTCAGATGGCGCGCCGTCTCGGCGTCGATGTCCTCGCGCCGATAGGCTTCGCGGATTTTGGGCAGAAGATCGCCGAGCGCCAGAATGCGTTTGACCAGAAGCTCGGTGATGCCGAAGGTTGCGGCGATATCTGGAATGGTGCGGCCTTCCCTGATCAGCCGCGAAAACGTCTCCCACTGCGACACCTCGTCGGGATCGAGCCGGGCGAAGTTTTCGATCAGCGAGGCCTCGAGTGCGTCGGCGTCGTCACCGTCTTCGATGATGGCGCAGGGCAAGGCATCGTCCTCGCCGCGCTCGTCGGCTAGCGATTTGGCGGCGAAATAGCGGCGCCGGCCGGCGACGATCTCGAAGCTTTCCGGCGTGCCGTTGGGCCGCACCAGAAGCGGCACCAGGACGCCGCGCGCGCGAACCGACGGCAGGATGTCCGACACGTCGGGCGCGCGTTTGGAATGGCGCATGTTGAGCGTGGAAATGTTGAGCTTATCAAGCGGAATGTGGGCAAGTTGCATGGTCTGTCTCCTTGGTTGAGGGGTGGGATTTCCCCGCCGCAGAGGCTGCAAGCCGGCGCGGCGGGACGGTTTTCGCGCCTTATCGGCGCGTCTGTTCCGCCGTGTCGGGCGGAAGCCTGGAATGCGCGTTGCCAAGGGCCTCTGCCGCCTGTCGCAGCAGCCGCTCGGCTTCGGTGATGTGGCCGGCGCTGCACGCGGCTTGGGCGTAAACGGAGAGCGGAAAGCGCGCCTTGAAGCAGAGGTCGCGCTCGATGCCGAGGCCAAGCCGGCCCTTGACGCTTGCAAGCTCGGCAAGGCTGACGCTGCCGAGTTCGGGGAAGCCGAAGCCGAGGTCGCAAAGGCCGAAAAGGGTGTCGCCGTCGGCGTCGAGTTCGGTGAGAAGCCAGGTTGCCGGCCCGGTCGGATCGAACAGTTTGACCACCGGAAAATGGTCGGTTTCGGTGTCGGTTGCGCCATTGGCGAGCAGCCGGGCGCAAAGGTCGTCGGTGATCAGGATCATGGGAAAACTCCTCTCAAACCAGGTCGCGTTGATTTCTGGGGGCGTCACCGAACAGCCCGATAACGAGCGGCTTTTGCGCCGCGCGCGGGCGCATCGGCGCGTCGGCCAAAAGGGCGAGTCGGTCGCGCGTGGTGAGCGGCCGGACACCGGGGGTGTCGGGATCGCGCGCGCTCATGCCGCGATCTCGTCTTGTTGCGCGCCTTGGGCCTCGGCGTTGAAGCCCAGAAGAAAATCGGCGGCCTTGGAGGCAAGGCTGGCGGCGCGGAAGATGGCGCGATTGTCCTCGCGCAGCACCCTCAGCCATGTGCCGATATAGTCGGCATGGCGCACGGTCGGCTCGATGCCGAGTGTCGAGCAGACAAAGGCAGCAGTGATTTCGGCAACCAATTCCTCGCGCGCATAGGTCTTGGAACCGAAGGCGCCGGAGAGGTCGCGCGCCAGCCGCGCCGGGTGGCCGGTCCAGTGGCCAAGCTCGTGGAAGCAGGTGCGGTAATAGTCGATCTGCTGAAAGAATGCCGGCTGTGGCGGCACCTGAATGGAGTCGGTGCCCGGCATGTAGAAAGCGCGATCGCCGCCGATGCGAAAATCCGCGCCGCTTGCTCGAATAAGCGCCTCGGCTTGGGGGACGATCTCGCGTTCGGGCAGCGGTTCGGCGTTGCCGTAAAGGTGCTCGGGCAGGCCGTCGCACTGCGCGACGTTGAAGACGGTGAAGCGCTTCAAATACGGCACCGTCTGCGGCTCGTCGCCGTCCGTCCTGGCGCGCTCCTGCTCGCCCTTTGGGACAAAGCGGTCGGCATGCACGATTGTTGTGCCGCGCTCGCCCTTCCTGACATTGCCGCCAAGGACAAGCGCCTGCCGGAAGGTCAGCCAGTTCTGGCCGGGATAACTGCGCTCGATGACGGCGCCCCACAGGATGAGGATGTTGATGCCGGAATAGCGGCGCCCGGTGGCCGCGTTGCTGGGCAGGCCGAGGTCGGCCTTTGCGCTGCCCCATGGCTTGACCCATGGCACGGTGCCGCGCTCCAGTTCGGCAATGATGCGGTCCGTGATTTCCTGATAAAGGCTGGCGCCCGAGCGCCCGCCCCTGCCCGCGCCAGCCTCTGCGCTGCCGGAACGCTGGTGTTTTGCACGCATCGTCTGGTCCTCCGCTCTTCAATCCGCGCCTTTCCCCGGAAGCGGGGTGGGCGGCGAGACGCGACCGGAAAGGCCCGCCGTCGGAGGCGGACCGCATCCGAAGGACCGGAACGAAGAGGAGGACCCGAAGCGAAGCGAAGGGTTGCGGGATGCCGCGGCGGGCCTAGAAGGGAGTGCCGCCCACCCCGCGCCGCCGGGAACGGCCACCGAACAAACCGCGCCGGCCGACAGGCCGGCGACCGTCAGCAGCCGACAGGCTGCCCGCGCCAGGGGGCGAAGCCGGATGGCCGAGACCGCCTGAGCCTGGCGAAGAAAAAGCGGGCTCGGTTCACGAGCACCCGGCACGCGCCGTCAGGCGCGCGGGCGCCGTCAAAGCTTAGGCCAAATTGCCGCTTCCCGCGGAGGCGTGGATGCCATGCCTTTCGCTGCGGTTATCAGGTCGCAGAGCTCAACGCTCGGTGCCCCGGCAGGCGTGCGGGCGAGAAAGGCGCTGAACAGGAATTCTCGTTCCAGGAACGGTCGCTCCTGTCCATAACGCGGTCGGCAGGTCGCCAGGGCCCCGTCGCTCGAGGTCCTATGCGAAGTGCGGTTACACATCCTGACGCAGCCAATAGAAAACATCCGCCGTTTTGAAGAGAAAGCCGGGATGCCTCCGTGCCAGCCGCTGAAGCGAATCTGAAACTCTCCGACCTGTTCGGCGCTATCGACCGCATACCGACGCCTGGCACGTTGTTGGGTGAGCGAAAGTTCGAGGGCTTTTGATCGATCCACTGGCGAAGTGTTGGCAGAGCTACCTGATATGGGCGCTGAGGAGACGCGCACGGCGATCGACAAGGCTTATACGCCGCAGGCTGGATGGGCGGCGTTGACCCCGGGAGCGCAGGGACATGCTCTGACGCTGGCATCAATTGATCATCGACCACGCCGACGACCTCGCTGCCATCCTCACAGTTGAGATGGGCAAGCCGCTTGCCGAAGCCAAGTCGGAAGTCTCGCATGCGGCGGCATATCTGCAATGGTATGCCAAAGAGGCCAACCGCATCTATGGCAAGACGATCCCCCCGCCCTCGACTGACCGGGGCATGCTGGTGATCAAGCAGCCAATCGGCGTTGTTGGCACGATCACGCTATGGAATTTCCCGGCTTCAATGGTGGCGCGCAAATCTCACCGGCACTGGCGGCGGGCTGCACCGTGATCTTGAACCTGCCGAACAGACGCCGCTTGTTGCAGGCGCAATGTGCGCGGCCGGCTTTCCCAAGCGTCGTCAACCTGATCTATGCTTGCAAAGGCGATGCCGTCGGCCGCACACTGATCAGCCGAAGAACTTGATCCACAGGCGCTTGAACCATGCGACGATGGCCTTGAGCGCCTTCGGCTGGGCGCCGCGCTTGAGAAGGCGGTCATAGGCACGGGCTGGCTTCGATCTGCTCGCGAGACATGTTGCCGGCCCAATGGATCGATGATGACTGCCTGCAGGAACTGCGCTGGATTTTCCAAAGTGCGGCGCGATCTCGCCCAATGGCTGGCCAAGTGGGAGACGCGCTGCCCCAAGCTGTGCCAGTGGGTGGAGGACAACATCGAGGAGACGCTCACCTTCAACCGGCTGCCACGCCAGCATCACAAGCGCCTGAAGAGCACCAACATCCTGGAGCGGCTCATTCAGGAGATCAAGCGGCGCACCCATGTGTTGCGCATCTTTCCCAGCGCCGAGCGCTGCCTGCGGCTCGTCCGCGCGCTCGCCGTCGAAACACACGAAAACTGGCTGGAGGCCATGCGTCTCAACATGGAGCGCCTGGCCGAGCACAAGAAGGAGATGCTGCGCAAGCTGGAGCAGCCCAAGGCCGCGGTTACTTGAAGACGACGCGCCTGACCCGCCAACACCGGCGACCGTGATCGCAAATTTGCAGAAGACTCTGGACAGAACTCCCAAACTGCATCAAAAAATAGTCAGAGCTAAATTATGGAAGCCGATTGAGATGGAGGAGGAGGGCTTAGAAGCCTTTGTACAGCTCTCCCAAACTTTTCGATATCGATGGGTTTACCTGCGGACCGTTTGGCCATCGATTCCGATCGTTTTAGCTTCATCTCACGACGGGAATAGGCGCAGAGAGGTCTGGCCCTCGTGCAGAAATTACTGCCGGTACCACCGAAGTGAAGGAGTCGAACTGCTTTGTGTAGCGCCAAATTGCTGACGGAACGTCCGGCGCCCATTGTTGCTGCATGCCTCGATTCTTGGGGCGGTCTGGAAGACGCAATCCACCATCTCACTCCAAAGGGCAGTGGAATCTGGAACAATGTCGCTTTTGTACGCAAGACGTCCTTCACGCCGGATTGGCATATAATCTTTAACTCTCCTTCTGTTTTTGGACTTCCTGTTGATATCGAGGCGAGCCCGAACAGGACCATTTTTGCAATCGGCGAACCGCCGACGAAAGCGCATCGCGCCCTCCATCTTGGGCAGGGGGAAAATACCATCGTTCTGACGTCTGATGCAGAGCTGGTAGCTCGGCAGAATGCAGGGCGTCGATTCGTCTTGTCTCCACCTATCACTCGGTCTTGGTCTGTAAGAAAGACGTATGACCAACTTCTGCTCAGGGAAGTCGTTGACAAGCCGCGTCGGCTCTCATGGATTACCAGCAACATCGCCATGCTTAAAGGACATCGATATCGGCTGGCGTTTTTGGAACGGCTGAGAGGGGAGCTCGAGTTCGACCTGTTCGGCCGAGGTTTTCAACTGATTGGAGATAAATGGGACGCACTTGCACCTTACCGCTACAGTATAGCTTTCGAGAATACGTGCGCTGATTACTATTTTACAGAGAAGCTTATGGACTGCTTCGTTGCTGAAACAATGCCGATCTATTACGGCAGCCCGGCAATCACGCGGTTCTTTCCGCCGGACTCAATGGTTCTGATTGACCCAGAGGACAAGAACGTAATTCAAAAGATCCGAGAAATCATCGAATCGGACCTCTGGAAGGAACGTCGCGATGCAATACGAGAGGCGAAGCGGTTGGTACTTGAGAAGTACAATACATTTGCTTATCTCGCGGGCTTCATCGAAAGCGTTCAGGATAAGCCTTTGCCGCCTAAAGTTATGCACATCGGTACGCCTGCAGTCGATTTTGGGGTAGACGAATGAACTCCAAAGTTCATTCGCTTTGCGCGCCCGGCGGTTGGTGGTCTGGCAGGGTCCGTACGGAACACTCGGCGGAGAATGCCTCGAGCATCTTTGATGAACACAAGAATCGGCCGATAGGTCCTGTCTGATTCACTGTCCCGGTGATTTGCGAGGAGGTGATGATGACGAGGAGCCTAAGGGCGGACCTTCGTGGGCGCGTGATTGCGGCCACTTAAGGCGGGGTTTCGACGCGGGAGGCGACGCGTCGCTTCCGGATCGGTATTTCGACGGCCGGGAGTTGGTATCGCCGCTATCACGAGACCGGCCAGATGGAAGCGCGCAAGCAGGGCCAGCCGTCGCGTTCGAAGCTCGATGCGCATGCGGCCTTCATTCCTGGTCTCATCGAGGACGCGCCGGACATCACGCTTGCTGAGATCGGGGAGCGCCTTGCCGCCGAGCGTGGCGTGCGGGCAGCGTCGTCCACGGTCCGGCTGTACCTCGACCGGCGCGGCATCACGTTTCAAAAGAAGACGGCGCACGCCGCCGAACAGCAGCGCCCCAATGTCCTGCGCCGCCGCAGAAGCTGGTTCGATGGCCAGCTCGATCTCGACTCCGAGAGGCTGATTTTCATCAATGAGACCGCAGCATCCACAAAGATGGCGCGGTTGCGTGGCCGCAGCCTGCGCGGCGAACGATTGTCGGGCGGCCGTTCCTCACGGCCATTGGAAGACCACCACATTCACGGCCGGCCTGCGGCTGGGCGGCTTGGCGGCGCCAATACTGCTCGATGGCCCTATCAATGGTTCTGCCTTCCTCGCCTACGCGCAGCAGGTCCGCGCACCCGAGCTTCGCCCCGGCGACATGGTGTCATGGACAACCTGCCCGCCCACAAGATCAGCGGCGCGCGCGAGGTGATCGAGCAGGTTGGCGCGGCTCCTGTTCCTGCCGCCATACTCGCCCGACTTCAAACCGATCGAGATGGCTTTCTCGAAGCTCCAGGCTCTCCTGAGAAAGGCTGCAACCCGAACCATCGACGACCTCTGGTCGTCGCGGCCAACTGCCTCGCAGCTTTCACAGCCTAGGAATGCAGGCACTATGTCGAGGCAGACGGCAATGACCCGGAATAAGTCGAATCTGCTCTAGCTGCGCAAGAGGGCCGAGACGGGCGCACGACATCGTACGCCACCCGGCTGCTGCTGATCAGGCGAACTGGGGAAGGCCGGGAATGGAATTGAGGACCTCGTCCACGAGTTCGTCGCCGGCATGTTCCTTGGCCAAGGCGATCGTCTCGTTAGCAAGGCCGGCGATATTTCCCAGGTTTAGACCCTCGTTCATCAATTGCTGGCCGAAACCCACCACGCCGCCTCCGGCGAGGACGCTGCCGCCCTCTGTGTCCTCACCATCATGCTTCGCCACTAATTCCGAAGCTCCGGGAATGGCCTCGATCATGCGCGTAGCGGGACCGTCGGCTGCCTCGCGTTGCAGGAAACCCAACATCATGCCAACGGCCTTGTCTGCGAGAGCCGGGTCGACGCCGACATTGGTGGCGATGCGTGATACGAATTCTTCCAAGGCAGGGCACCTTTCGTTTTATTGAGGTCAGAATGATTAGCTATGTTTGTCCCGCTCAAATGGTTGAGCGCAGCGCCAGTCTACGCCTCCGCAGTCTTACGCAAAAAACCTCTCAGGTATTGGTCCACCCTCTTGGCTATTTCCATGGACTTCACGTCTACAAGGCGCTGAAAAGGCACCGCAGCAATGATGGTGGTTACAAGTACAATGAGGACAGTGCTACTCGCCGCAAAGGCATGCCCCCATTGGATAGTCCAGAGATAGACAAAGCACCCGAGGGAGCAAAGGATAGGGAAATGAAGAAGGTAGACCGAGAACGACAATCGACCCAGGAGTGGGAAAAAGTATGACGAGAAGGCTCGCTGAAGCGATGGAAGCGCGAGAACGCTAGCGACAAGGAAGGTTGCACCGACGCAGTGCATTGCGTCCTTCAGGGGATTAAAGTCGATTGGGGAGAGTTTGATGATCGGCTCATACAAGATGTCGTTTGAGAAGCCGCCAAGATAGATGGCAGCAAGTAAGATTGCGATCTTGGCTTTGTGAGGCCATTTCGCTGGAGAAACGCGAGTCAGGAGGACGCCGACCCCGAACGACAAGGCGAAGGGCAGGTAAGCTATATGGATCGCAAAAGAGAGAGCCGCGGCAAAACCTGTGACGAGGGCGAAGGTGAACCACCTCGCAGCGAAGGCGAACATGAAGGCTAAGTATGAACCGACGAGCTCAATGGACATCGTCCAGAGTGGTGAATTGAGTTTGTTCTTACCGAGAAATAAGGACTCATATAGGGCCTCCTTGGCGATGGTCGCGGCCGTAATTGAGCTAGGGTAATACCAGGTCAGCCAGATCGAGCCCGTGAGTGGGGCAACTTCGAGATTTCTCATCAGCCCCATGGCAAAGATGGTACCGGCAAAAACGATTGAAGCCGCGATTGGAATGCCGAGGCGGGGTATCCGTCGGATTGCCTTGGATACAAGCACCGACGCATTTCCAGTGTCAGCATAAGACTTGGTAAGGACGAAGCCGCTTAGAACGAAGAATACACAAACCGTAAAGCTTCCGTTGATAAGCATGCTGAATGGGGGGAGAGTTAGAAGCTGAGAAGGCCATCCGATTTCTGGCCACGCTGCTTGCGCCAACGGGTACATGGTTTTGAATATCCCTGGCTCGACAGCGAAGAGGGCGTGAGACAAGAGGACGCCAACTGCAGCCAGCCCCCTCAACCCCTCTAAAGCAATAAAACGTTCAGATCCGGCCTGCCCCGCCGCCATTGCGTTCATGGATACTCTGCCCCTTATGATGCGCCGGTTTCGACTTGGTTCTTCCTACAAAGTCCACGCTCGTGAACGTGAGTTGGAAAGCACGGGACATTGGCGTTCCTGTACGGCGCTATGCAGCATCATGACGGATGGGTAAACTTGATTGTTTGGATATAATGCATCCATGGGATGGATATGGGGGCCATGCCCACCGGCGACAGCCGGTCCTGGATCTGAAACTCGGCCTGATCGTGCGAGAGACAGTAGAGCGCCCGAAGCACCATGATCTTCAACATCATCACCGTATCAAAGGGCGCCGTCCGCCCTTGGCGCTTCGGAGGCGGCGAAGCCGGATGGCCGAGACCGCCTGAGCCTGTCGAAGAAAAAGCGGGCTCGGTTCACGAGCACCCGGCACGCGCCGTCAGGCGCGCGGGCGTCATCAAGTGCCGGCAGACTGCCGCTTGCCGGATGCCTGGACACCATGCCTTGCGCTGCGGTTTTATCAGCTCGCAGGGCTTAACGCCGGTGCCCCGCGAGGCGTGCCTCTGTGCCAACCGCTTGCACCTGAAATCTGCTTAGCTGTTCGGCGCTATCGACCGCATGCCGCCACTCGGCACGCCGCCTGGCGAGCGAATTTTCGAGGTCTTGATTCCACTGGCGACGTTTTGGCGGAAATTCCCAACATGGGGTCACGGAGACGCGGGCAGCAAGGCCTGTATCGCAAAGACTGGATGGGCAGCCATGACCTCCCGAGAGCGCAGCGACATGGCTTGGCACTGGCATCAGCTGATCATCGACCATGCGGACGACCTTGCTGCCATTCTTACGGCAGAGATTGGCAAGCCGCTTGGCGAAGCCAAGTCGGAGGTCTCGCATGCGGCGGCATATATCTGCAATGGGACGCCGAAGAGGCCAAAGCCATCTATAGCGAGACGATCTCCCTGCCTTCGACGGGCCAGCGCATGCTGGCGGTCAAGCAGCCGATCGGCGTTGTTGGCACCATCACGCCGTGGAATTTTCTCGGCCTCGAGGGTTGCGCGCAAGAGCTCGCCGGCGCTGGCGGCCCGCTGCGCGGTCATCCTCAAACCTGCCGAACAGACGCCGCTTGTTGCAGGCGCAATGGTTGCACTCGGCGCGGAGGCCGGCTTTCCCGAAGGCGTCGGCAACCTGATCTGTGCCTGCAAAGGCGATGCCGTCGGCCGCACGCTGATTAGCCGATGAACTTGATCCACAGGCGCTTGAACCATGCGACGATGGCCTTGAGCCCCTTCGGCCGGGTGCCGCGCTTGAGAAGGCGGTCATAGGCGCGGCCGGCTTCGATCTGCTTTTGATGAGGTGTAACGGAAATGACTGGAATGGGTCTATCATCGGTCTTGGAGCAAGGGCGTCTCGCACAATTTGGCTGACCTGGGTCAGCTTGTTCGGCGTTTGGTGTTTCGCGGACGCTCTGCTGACGTCGGCTGGTTTTCGCGATCCTCGGTGGTCAATTGCTGCGGACCGACAACGAACTTGCGGCCACCTGCAATGGGCAACTTCATCTGCGGGGCACGTCGAACCTCTTCCGGCGTCGGACGACGACGTGGCCTTCTTGTCTTCAGACCGGATTTGGCGTGCTCATTGAATGCCTCACGCGCCAGATTGAGTTCTAGGAGATTCGCCAGAGCTTGATCTTCAGAGATATCTGTAGGCCACCCGTAGGCTCGGGCAACGGCGGCATCCAGGTCCGAGTGAGCGTCGACCAACCACTGCGGACGCCGGTTGTAGAGGTTGGTCAGGGCACGCTCGCGGAGGATCGCGTGCGACACGATGTCCTTCGGAAGGATTTGATCCGGATAGCCGGGCACGACCTCGGGCTTGATCTGGACAAGGTCGCTCGGGTTGAGCCACGCGTTTCGTAAGTCATCAAGCCTCTTGGCCACCTGTGATATGGCGATGGCTCGTGAATCCTTTTCATATCGGACTGCTGGGATATCCGGCGTGAGGCCCTCAGGGAACGGGAAGGTCTCGAATACCCCCGCACTATTGTAGGTTGGATCATTGCCGACGCCGTGCCACGAGCAAGTTCCGAAGCTCCAAGCCTCATGAAATCGGGAGTGAAGAATCCCGAAAAAGACATCGTCTGACCGAGAAAACGCGAAGATGCGGGAGTCGGGCACTATCGCTTGATCAAGCCACACGAATGTCCGATGCTTTGCGACGCGAGGTGTTGCCATGTAACGCGGGTGGCCCTGCAAGGAAGCGTGAAAAGCCGGTCTCGGCTCCACGTGTCGCCACCAACGCTCGCGGTAGGCATCACGCCTGTTCTTTGAGCGCTCCGGAAACACATGCTCTCTAATGTGCTGGAACGGCGCCTCGTAGAGGGCAGCCTCCTGCTCGGACATCTCCCAGCCGAAATCCACAATCCACATGTCGCGGCCGCGGCGAGTGACGTCCATTCCATTGCGCCATGGACGGAGCACATCTGAGTTTGGCCTACCGTTGGGATTCATCGGCATCGAGAGCCAGGCCCGCGCCAAGCTACCCGGGACGTCGAAGGCACCGCCCTTCGTGTCGCCCATGAACGCTACGTTCTGGTTTTCAGAAAGCCTGCGCGCCTTGGTCAAGTCGGTTACGCCGGCGGTAAGATCTGCGTTTATCTGTGCAACCGTCCTCCCATCGAGGCACAACGGGTCCTCGCCGTGGCCGAAGCAGATTAGGGATACTCGTACGGCTGCGCCATCGACGACCCACGGCTCGTCACTCCAGGCTTCGAATAGCCGGCTTTCGGCGATGATCCGATCCAACACCCTTCTGTTCGCTCCACCGCGTATGGAATTCGTCGTGACCAGACCCACTCGACGCGTTCGATCTGCTGCGACAGCGGCGCGGGATTTCTCCACCCAATAGCAGACGAGATCAGCCTCGCGAGAGACGCGCCCATCGTACACATCGAAAAGGCGATCAACCGTTGGATCGCCCAAGGCTTGCCGCATCAAACGCACGCCGACAAACGGCGGATTTCCTACGATGAATTCTGCTTCTGGCCATTCTGCTTCAGCATCTTCCGAGACTGGTTGCAGTGCAGCAAGAAGGTCTCCTTGTGCGTCACGAGCTGTATCAACGTCTTGGGCCTGCCTGACCAAGGCGTCTCGCCTTTCGATTGCATCTAGCTTGCGTAGGATTGGTATCGATTTCGAGCGTATCCCATTCTTGATCTGCCACTGAATGTCTCCGATCCAAATGGTCGTGCGTGCAAGCTCGGCCGCCATCATGTTGATTTCGATGCCGCGCAGGATTTCAGGCCCTACGAGCGGAAGCTGAGCGGGCATGCCGAGCATCTCGCAGTCGAGGTTGGCGCGGTGTTCGATATCCTTCACACCCTGGAGAGCGAGGTATAGGAAGTTCCCAGACCCGCATGCCGGATCCAGGATGCGGAGCTTTCGCAGCCGTTCCGTGAACCGGGACCGTACTTCGGCGGCCGCTTCCTCCCGCGTCATCCGGCGGGATTGCTGCCTGCGCATTGGCGGCTTGCGATTGCCATTCAGGAGTTCGACAATCTCCCGCCTTGCTTGTTCCCATTCCTGTCTCAGAGGCCTCAGGATGACCGGATCGACAAGACGCATAATTTTTTCTGGATCGGTGTAGTGCGCGCCGATCTGGGCGCGTTTTTCCGGGTCCAGAAACCGCTCGAACAGAGTTCCGAAAATCGTCGGATCGATGAGGCCCCAATCGAGGCTGTCTGCGGCGACAAGCAAACCAATGTCACCGTCATCGAGCCGTAGCGCTCGGCGACCATCAAACAGGCCGCCGTTGAACCATGTGATGTCGGTCAGGTCGAACTCGCCGCCGCGCTCCATTGCTTCAAACAGCTTGTCGAGGTAGCTCATGGCTCGTTCAGGAGCACGGGCCGATCGCTTCAGGAGCTTCGTGAACAGGCCATCAGGCAGCAGGCTGACACTCTGGGCGAAAAAGCAGAAGACCAGCTGATTTACGAAATGAGCAATCTCATCTGGTGTGCCTCGCCCCTGAACGCGGAGTGCGATCGTGGAAAACTTGTCTGCTGCCTCCTTGGTGACCGCCGCGCGTGTTCGGGTCGGCCTCAGCTTTTCCGGGCTGAAGAAGACGTTGTGCAACATCTCACGCGCTGAAGGTTCCGCCAGGTCATCTAGGGTGATCACGTATGTGGACGGAACGGTGTTCGTCCAAGCGGTATGGATGCGAAGGCGTTCGATGTCACAAACGATGAGTAGCGGCGGGCTCAAAAGCGCCGGCGCGTATCGCATCAACTGGAGGAGGGCGTCGTCGAGGTTTCCCTTCTTACGCTTGTACTCCCATGCGAAGTGACCCTTCTTCCAGACGTCAGCAAAACCTTTACCCCCTCCGAGCTTGTTCGCACCTTTCTCGAACGCGAAGAACGCGCCGGTCGGGTCCTCATCGCTCGGAGACGGATGGCCGACCAGCGAGCAGATATCGAGGAAGTGTTCTTGAGCTGCCTGCCGCTCGCCAAGTTCCGACTTCCTCCACTTCTTGATGAAGGCAGCAGGCGTTATGGGCGTGAGCCCTGCGGCACCCAGACTCATTACACATCCCCTCCGACACAGTCATCGGACCCGGCAGAAGAGGTTGCCAATAAAACTCTGATTATTGGTTAATATTAGTCACCGATGCATCAATAATTGCCTCGCCCTGACCTATTATTGTGTAGCATCAGAAATAGGGGACACCATGCATTGTGGCAGCGGTGATCACACGACTGGAATGCATTTCCTGGTTTCCTGAAGCGCTTTCCATTCGACTTCCGGCGCGGAAAAAACGCGTCAGCGAGCGCCCGACCAATTAAAGCGCGGCGCGCTGGCACTGGACCGCGGCAGTTTGCGGGCTTTCTACTCGTGTTCCGGTGGATGGCAACCCACGCTTTGGCTCAACATGGTTTGCCTATTAATTGCCTTCGTGATGCCCCTCGGCGGCCAGCTTCTGCTTGCTCTTGCGTACTCGGATCTCGATACGACGCCTTTCTGGAGCGTCGCCTGACTGAGCTCCATCCGTGAGGCGATCATCCGGCAGGATCAGTTGGCCGCCTGACATGGGTAGGATGTTCAAATGATCAAACGCCGGTATCTTTTTCAGAACGGACGCGACGGATATCGCTCGCGCGAGGCCTAGCCCGGCATTATCACCCGGCTCCATTTCGCTGACGCTCTCATCCCCAGAGAGTACGCGCCCCAGAACGAAGTCCATGTTCGACTGCCTCGACAATCGCTGCTCGTCAGTGTGGCCAATGACCTCGACGACATCGACATCGTATTTTGCGACGATATCGGCAATCTGCTCGGCAATAGCGCCCTCAAGCTTGGCCTTAAAGGCCGGTTTGAGTTCGGCACTGCTGACTTCGAAGGAATAGCCCTTGGCTTCGCTCAGATTGATGATCGGTGGTAGATCCTTAGGCTGCCGTGTCGTTTCAGCGAGTTCCTTTTCGGCTTCAGCCAGCTTCCGTTCGGCTTCGGTCGCACGCTGATCTGCTGAGACTAGCTTGCGTACGTCGTCGGCTGAGAGATTGTTGTCTCGGACCGCGACTGTGGCTTCCGCCAGCTGAACTGCTTCGTCGGCCGACAGTCCCTTTTGCTCGATCTGCTCGATCGCTTTTTTGGCGAGGACGAGCTTTCGCCATTCCTCATCAGGCACTTTGTGCCCAGTGAAGCGCTCCATGAGCTCGGCAACCTGGGCCAGCAGGTTCTTGTTCTCCTGCTTGAGTTGCTGAATCACTGCTTCGCTGCGGGATACCCTTTCAAGGGCAGTTTCCAATTCGGCCTTCTTCTTTGCGACAATGGCGCCTGCAACCAACAGCAGGCAGAAGACGAGCAGGAGCATCGTTTCGGCCATGGTGAGCCCGAGGATCAAGCCGCGGGCATAGCCTTTCTTTTCGTAGCCGACCGAAGCTCCGCCGGGTTCGTTCAGCGCCACCATCTCGGCCTCGGCTGGACTTTCTCCACGATCGGCTGGGAGGCCTGCTGCCCGGCATCAGCGCCGTTGGCTGTTGCCGTTGCGCCTGGCTTCTCACCCTGCGCAGTTGCCGCCGAAATGGGGATGAAGATGGGAGGTTCAACAGACGGTTCATTGGCGTGCACAGGTGCAACCGGAGGAATTTCGTTCGGGACGGACACACGATCGCGATCGAGGATGCGGGATAGCAGGTTCGTCGTACTGGCGTTTTGCTCAGCCTGCTTCTCAAGCCTCTCCAGGAGGAGCTTCTGATGCGCCGCCATCCTCAAGACGGTATCCGAAAGCTTGTCGGTCCTTTCCCCCTGCTCTTTGGAAAGCGCCTCAGCCCGCTCGGTGAACCTTCCGACAGACGCTGCAAGCACCTTGAGAACTGTGACGACATCCGTCTTGAGGACCTCGTCCGGAATAACCACGTTGGCGAGCTTCCCGGCAACTATGTCGGCCTGCGCCTCGAACTTCGAGATCGTGCCAGCCATGGAGGCATTCGCCGTGTCGAGCGACGCTGCGACTGTGTCGACCTTTTCAGCGACACCTGAAAACCTGCTTTCGATACGGCCGAACGTGTCATCGAGGCTTTTGGCTATCTTCTCCGAAGTCTCCTGGACGGGCTTTATCGCTTTGGCGGCCATACCCTCGAAGGCCTGTCGGACCTGATCGCCGTTCTTCTCCGCCTGTCGGGCTATTTCGTCGAAGCCTTCTTCCAACATCTGATTGCAAACCCGGCGGAAGTCGGCGAACTCACGCGCTACGCTTTCCATCTCGGTGCGCACGCGACGTGTCATGTCCGCGAGCTCGTGACGGGCAGCCCGTTCCACGTCGGCGGGGTCGCGTCGGACCTGATTGTGGAAGATGCGCAGCGCGATGCCTGTGATGGTCGACGTCACGGCAATGCCGAAATTCCTGACGATTTCGTCGGTCGATGCGTCTGTGCCGAACTGGTAAAGCGAGGTGCCCAGGCTGGAGAGCGTGAACAGGAAGCCCATGTAATAGAGGTTGTCACCTGTCTGCTCGTCGTGAACGCGCAACTTCCCGACGTACCAGGAAAACGCGAAGTAGCCGATCATGATGCCGATCGGCACCGTTGACGAGATAACGGGACTTATGCCGGCGGTCTTTGTGACGGCGATGAAAACGCACCCGCCTACCGTCAGCGCGATATAGAAAGCCTGCGGGAAGATCCACGTATCGAGGAAGGATTGTCTACGCGCGGCCATGGGTTACATCCCCTCCAGCTTTGTAAAGTCGCTGAGATTGCCCCCGTTCTCCGAAAACCACTGCGTCCAAAAATTGGCGTGGTCGACGGACGGGAACTTCCTTTCCGGCCTGTTGAAATAGAGAATGGTTACGTCGGCGCCGAGAAGATCGGTCCTGAAGCGCGAATTCGCTGGGCTTTTCTTGAAGGCGTTGTAGTCGGCGCCCGCTTTGTATTGGGAATAGGCGGGCGTGTTCTCCATCATGTCCGACACGAGGACCAACCGTTTTGGAACATTGTCGAACATGCCGTTGTCGAACAGGCTGAGCTTCAGTTTCTGGATGCCAGCCATGATCGGCGACTGATCAGCCTGGCTATCCGCCGGCAAGTGCTCCGGCAGTTCCTTGAGGGGCTTGTCGAAGGCCTCTTCCCAGATTCTCTGATGCTTTCCGGGATTGCTGGTCCAGACGTCAACCGTTGAGCCGTCTCCCGGATTGCATCGCGCGTACAGCTCTTTCAGGTCGCCAGGTACCGCTGTCAAGGTGCCAACCCAGAGGTAGCCGCCTTGCTTGATTGAGCCGGCAATCTGCCTGAATTTGTTGGCAAGATCCTCCATGGTCGCCTGCGGGACGGGATCAGAGGTGTCAAAAAGAACAGCGGTGACGCTGTTCGGTCCCGCCTTTGTCGGGCAGCCCGTCTTTGCGTCTGTTTCCACCACGTCCCGGGCCTTTACGTTAAGCCAGACGTAGCCGGAAAACATTGCGAGCGAGGCAAGTCCAAGCAGGATTGCTCCGACAATCGCTCCAACGCCTTTCCCGCGCGAGCTCCCTGCCCTGCGACGGCTTCTAGGCCTGGCCATCGAGCGTCTCCGGATACAGCTTGTCGAGGTCGCGATACTTTTCGATCCCGGACTCGCATTCCTTGCCCACCTGCAGCATCTGCTCGTTCAGCGCCTGCTGGGCCGCGGCAATTGATGAAGCAAGATCGCTATCCTTGATCTCACCATCGTTTTGGACAATGGGCTTGGTCTTTTGGAGTTTAAAGGGCTGGGAGAAGTGTTTTGGAGCGGGAGTTTTGCGCGCCCGAATGTTTGCTTCGCGGTATTTTGAAAGCAGCTGGTTGCAACTCCTCTCGAGCTGCTCTTGATGTTCATTGAACAGAGCCAAAAGCCGCGCACGGCTGGATAGGATTGCAGCGTGTTCTCTTCTACGGCTGCTTAGCCCCTTCAAGATGTCTTCGACCTTGGTATTGTGGTCGTCGCGCAATTCGATGAGGCGGTCTATGAGGTCGGCTTTGGTATCGGTGTAATCCTGCCGCCTCTCCCGGCGCCTTTTTTCCACGCCGGCATAACCTGGATATGGATCGAGAACGAACCAGCCGTCGATGAAGGCGATGATAGAAAAGAGCAGACCGACCAGGAAGAGCATCCACGATCTCACCTCCTCAAGCCCGAGCGGGTTATGGAGCATTCTCTGGACCGCAATGTTGCCAGCTCCGTCGGCGAGCGTTCCGCTGACCTCACGATAGTGCGCAAGCAGCAAGTTGATCCCGAGTGCAATAGCGGCATAGAGCAGGATGAAAACGGTTCCGACAAGCTTCCCTCCCCAAGACCGATGGGTCACCCAGCGCACGCAGAAGATGGCGAAAATCAACGCGGACACGATATTCACGAAGGAAAAGGCGAATGCTTCCGTGGCACCACCGAGGAAGCCTTGGTCGTTGCCCTTGGCCAGAAAGGATCCGTTGAGATACGTCTCGACCAGCAGGAGGAAAATAAGGAGCGCCACCCTGAAAAGATGGGCTGTTCCTTGCTGCAGTCTGGCAACACGGTCCAGGCGGTGGTTCTTGCGGAAGCTGGAAAGCTCTCTGGTGGCCTCATGAAGGTCGGTTCGCTTGGCGTGAAGGGTATCCAAACCGACCGCTATTTCTCCCTTGAAGTCGGACAGGCTTGAAGAATTGGCCTGCTGAAGGAGGCCGAACTGCTCCTCAAGGCCCAGGTTCGCAACGCGGCCGGAGAAGAGGTGAAGCTGATCCTCCAGGATCTGGTGGGCCGCCTTTTTCTCATCCTGCACCCTTTCGACGATGGAGTGCTCGATCTCGTCGAAGGTCTTCGACGAGGACGATGGCTGGTCTTTTTCGCCATGCGCCGTTCCCTGACCGTCGAGGTCCATGTCCCGGGCAATCTTTTCGACATTGAGACTCGGGAAAATGTCTGCCCCCACCCTATAGTCGTGGTTCGCTTCCATTATCCGATTGCGCAGCTTCTCGAGCGCTTCAAACCTCGCAGCCAACGTCTTTACCCCTACGATCGAACCCCGGAAAAAACATGCTTGCAGCACGCCGCGCGCTTCATCGCGCAGCAGTCCCGCAATCGGCGTCTGTCATATCCGGCTTGCCCCACCCAGCAGAATGCAAAAAACCCATTCTGAATGTGCTCGATAGTACATCGACGCGCTGCGTGCAAACTAAAGAAGTGGTTCGGCCTCCGGAGCGATTCCTTGCAATCAGCGCGGCCGGCCATGGTCTTTCGCATCGCGTACTTTGAGGCCGCTACCTTTTGCTCCAGTTCGCAAGAGTTATTGACACACTGTGTTGACGCGATCGATCAGCTCCCGGCCATACAGAAAGATTCTCAACCCTTGTCACCCGCCAAACCTAGACCAGCGCCAAATTTGATAGCATTCTAGTGATGGGGAGAATGGCTTGGACAAATCTCGCTACAAAAATCACTCGCGTCAGGGGCGCAAGGGCAATGGCGTGGGTCGATCACGCGCCTGGCGTCGCGCAAGCGTGCCGTTGGGCCTGGTCTTTCTGACAGTGGCTGCCGCTGCCGCCCTAGCCACGCAATCAGCCATGCAGCACACCGACCGAATACCAGACATTGGCGTTTCGAACTGGTTCGGGTCGAAGCCGGAGCCGATCGCTGGCGTCGCGTCCGTTATCGATGGGGACACGATCGAAGTCCATGGCCAGCGGATCCGCTTTAACGGCATCGACGCGCCGGAGAGCAAGCAGTACTGCAGCGACGCCAAGGGATTCGACTATCCCTGCGGGCGCCGCTCAGCCGACGCACTGGACGCATTTCTAGCGGCCTCCAGGCCGGTGCACTGCACCTTCGTAACTTGGGACCGATATCACCGGTTTGTCGGTGATTGCCAGCGCGCGGATGGCGTCAGCGTCGCCTCCTGGATGGTCGAGCACGGCCAGGCTCTGGATTGGCCCCGCTTCAGCCACGGGGCGTATTCAGCGCAGCAGGCGAAGGCGGAGGCCGCGAAACTCGGTCTTTGGGTCGGAACGTTTCAGGCACCCTGGGAATGGCGGGCTTTGCACGCCGGCGATGCGAGGCCGTCGAGCCAGCCGCTTGGCATCATCAGCCGCTCACAGGTAGCGCAAAGCTTTTCATGCCAACCGCGGCGGACATGCTCGCAAATCAGCTCTTGCGACGAAGCCCAATGGTATCTCAATAACTGTCCATGGGGTGGCAAGCTGGATCGCGATGGCGACGGAATTGCTTGCGAGACACTCTGTTGATGGCGCTGGATAAGAAGCGGCCACAGATGCAAACGCCGTAAAGGCGGAGGGATGAGAGAGATGGTGTTCTTTGCAACAATCGGACTTCTTGTCATCGCTGTGAGCATCCCCATTGCCGCCATGTACGCCTGCGGACAGTTTGTCGGACAGAAACCGCCACACGCGCTGTTTAAGATGGCCGTGATGTTGGCGGTGGGGTTAGGCCTGTTCTCAGCCGTGGTAGGCGCAATGCTCTACGCGCGCGCCGGCGGCATGACTGTTTCCGAGTGGGTGATGCTGGCGTGGGTTGCCGGATCTGCCGTTACCGGCCAGGTCGCCTTGCAGGAATTGCTTGGCCGCAAGCCTCTTTCGTCGCCCGCAACTGACTGACAGTTTCAATCCGCTGACTCCTACTTGCCGTGGGTCGTGATCGGTGAGGCCTGATGCCGTTGACCCATCGCCACAGCACGCCAGTGCATCGCGAGCGCAATAAAGCCCGCGAGGGTTAGCGCGCCAAAGATTGTTGGCTCAAGGCCCGGCAGCACCGTCGCGCTGCCGATACACGGCTTGTCGAGCCCCTTGTCAAATTCAGTGCAGATACGAGCGGGATCGTTCAGCGTCCGGAGTTCCGACCAATCCCAAAGGCTCGCGCCTGGGTCCTTCTTGCCGTCGTTCAGCATTACCGTCGCGGAGAGAAACGTACACCAGAAATAGACCAGCGCGATCGCGGGCAGCACAGAGAAGACCACACTCATCGCGCCTTGATAGACGCGGCCTTCTCGCGAGCCCGTCTCGATCGCGTCGAAGCCGACAACCGGTATCCGCGCATGCCAGTGCGAACCGCTGCATAGGGCATAGACCCGTCCAATGAGTGAGGTTAGGGCGAGCAAAATCGAACATATCGGGATTGCGATCATTACTGCAGGCACCCTCGCCTTCATGACCAGCTTTGCACCGAAAATCTCTTCCCCGCCTTGCGCGACCACCCAAGAATTCAGGGCGTAATAGAGAAGGAGCGCACTGACCACAAACCAAACCTTGCTAAGCTGGGATTGCGTCATTGGCACCCTCTTGTTCGTTATGAATGGCCGCGGCTCGTTTGGCAGATGGGCTACTGACCTACCAAGTCAGTTGATAGCGCCATATCGAAATTCATTTTGAGGCGGGCACTGGCAATCAGATTTTCCGGCCCGACAGTGATATCCAGAAGTTCAATCGACGGAGTGTCAGCGGAAATCTTCAACCCCGGAACGTTGGTATTGTGAACGGCCTTCAAGATCTCATCGGACGCGTCGTTGATCTGCTTGTTGAGATCGACTTTCGAATGAGCCTCTAAATCTGCCAGGATCTGGGTTTCGAACAGGGATTGTGCAGCCTTCCAGAAGGCGTTGTCCAGGACGGTCGCGAAATGCAATTCATTGATCGAGATCGCTGTGCCAGTTTTCTCGGCGCGGGGTAGCCCTGAGAGGTAAACCCAGCCGGTCGTATTCAGGAACTCGCCCGGCAGCTTTGCCTGTACCTTCAAGCCCACCACGACGAAGCCAGCGCTCGGATAGAGGTCAACATCCTCGACCTTCACATCGATGGCGCCGGCCGGTGTCTGCTGCTGGAAATCGCGACCCTTAAGGTTCTTTGACAGCTCGTCCAATAGCAATCCGTAGGGAGCAGCTGCTTGCACGGTGATATCGGCTTGACTTCGATCGGCTGCTGTTTTGCCCAATGGCGGCAGAGACAGCGACTGTGTGGCAACTGGCTCTGCGGCAAGACTGGTCTTTGCTGCGACACGCACGGTCATCTTCATGCCTTGCGCTTCACCGACCATGCCCGAAAAGCTCGCCGCCGTGGGGACGATGTTGAGATAGACAGGCGTGTTGTCCGGGCGGTCGATCTTGATCGCAATGGCGTGCCATTGGGCCTCAACTTTTGACCGAAGCGCATCACAAGGCAGAGCTTTGGCGATGGCATCCTGTATCTTGGCGCGGTGGTCATTGATCTGGCCGTTCAACACGTCAGCCAGTCCCAGATTGATTGGCCCTGCGCAGACTTGGGGGTGCCCCAGGTTTCCAAAATCAAAGCCGAGACAGTTTTTGCCCACGACTTCCACCGAAGCACTGCTCACCCATCTGCCGGTCGGGGTTCCCGAGAGCACGGGGCACCACTTATCGTTCATGTCGAACTGCAGATCGACGCCGGGGACCAGCCGAGCTTCGAAGTTCTTTCCGGAAAGCGAAAGCAGTTTGGCAAGGTCGCCACCTACGCCGGCCTGACCGCTGACAAACAGCGGCTGTTCGACGTGAACGCCATTGCCCGCCTGGGCCACAACAAGAGGGCCATCTCTTGCGATGTCAGCATGCCAATGAAAGTCGGCGCATTGGTTCGTAGTGCCAAGGCTCGGAGCGGTAATATCCGGCACCTCAGCGCAAACACGGACACCGATCCAACGGCACTCAGTATGATGTCCCACGTGTCCGGGATTAATATGAGGAATACCGACACATCCGATTTGACCATCTCCTTGCACTGGAACGGATTGCGGTATCTTCGATTGGGCTGCTTGCACTAGCGTCTCATACGGGATTTGCGCCACCAGCGTGAGAACGCTGTCCGACACGGGTGCCGGCGGCACATCGGCAGTGCCACCATGGATTGGCGCCTGGAAGAGATTTTTTTCGCAGCCCGAAACGCCAACCAAAATGAGAAGGACCGGAACGAACCGACGAGCGGCGGCAGCAAAGTGAGCGACACGCAACTTCGTGTCCGGTCTGGTACGCGCTGTCATGGACGTCTCCCCCAAGAATGCTCTGCACCCGTTGAAGCGGCGGCACTGAAAATCACCGCTTTGTGATCTCTACGTGATCGAATGACTTCAGGTGCCCCTATGCGCAGGCAGGCGCCGAAGCTCCTGCCGCTAAAGACAACCGAACAAGCGCTCCCGCCCTAGGAACTTCGTTGAGAACTCTATTCTTCACATTGACCGAACATTACTCTTTGTTGCATAGTGACGTAAGAGGCTGTTTGGATTCTTTTTAGAAATTGATAGAGGAATAGCGGGTCAGAATGGCCTGCGTTTGCAAATATGTTAGCCGCGTAAATATGACGCATTTGAACTATTCACTCGTCTGGAGATTAAATCGTTTAATGTCAAATCTCTCAATCCCTATCGTCAAATAGAATCTCATAGACTGTCTCTATTCCTTGGAGGGAGGAATCTACCATGGTTGCGACTAATTTGTTCGACGAGCGCCGCCGCGCGGTAATGATTGCGGCTGCAAAACGATGGAAAGCGCAGCCGCCGACGCCTGCGACGACGCAAGTGACGCCATCGGAACAGGCGCGCTACGACGCTCGCCGTTCGAGCTTTGATCAGGCGAGCGAACTGAAGGCACAAGGCCGTCTTCCGGTGTTCGTCGAGCGGAAGATGGGGCCTACCCTTGACTGGTACACCTTGCCGCCAGACGATGCTGCCCGAGCCGCTGGCCGGCCGGTCGCCCGCATCGTGGCCAACGTCGATCCGAAGGTCGACCCGGTCGGGTTTGCGACCGGGTTCATGGTTTCACCTAACGTTCTTCTGACAAACTGGCATGTGTTTCCGGATCCCGGCTCGGTACGAGGAACCGGCGCAAATTTTCTTCATGATGAGACGGCATCAGGTGTCGCCCGCGGCATCATTTTCGAGTTTGATCCGGACGCCCTTTTCTTCTCGGCGGAGGATCTCGATTTCGCGCTCGTCGCGGTGAAGCCGAAGGCAATCACCGGCGAGCTTCTCTCCTCTGTCAACTTCCTGGCGATCAATGGATCGCGGTCAAAGATCCTGCCCGGGATGCCTATCCGGATGATCGAATATCCTGATGGCGGGCCAAAACGCTATGCGATGGAGAATTGCCGGCTGCTCGAGCTGCGGGAGGACGGTTTCCTCCGGTACGAGACCGACACCGAGGAAGGATCGTCGGGCTCGGCCTGCTATTCGGAAATGTGGGAGGTCGTCGGTTTGCACCACGCCTCCATTCCAAAAATGCGTGGCAATACTATTCTCAATAAGGACGGTTCGGCATGGTCACCTGGCCAGCCGGATGACGGGATAGACTGGATCGCGAATGAGGGTGTGCGCATAAGTGCGTTGGTAAAGGCCTTCGGCGGGCTTGTACCGACCACGCCCGCCTCGAAGCATCTTTTGGACGAATTGCTGGCCAATACGACCGATCCTACCGATGAGGTCGCGAAGCTAGCGACGCCTCGCGCGCCAGAAGCCCTTAGTCCTGTGTTACCTGATCCCTCCAAAATTTTCGCAAACACGAAAGGAAACGTGATGGGCGGCGTTACCATGAATTTTTCCGGACCAGTGACGATTTTCGTTGGTAGCGGTGTGCCGGCATCACAGCTTCCACAGGCGACGGCCGCGGTCGCGGCAGACGAGGCGCTCGAGAAAGCACTGCGCTTCGACCCCAATTACGACGATCGAGAAGGCTACAACCCTGACTTTCTCGAAAACGATATCACCGTGCCGCTGCCTCGCATTTCGCAGGAGCGGGACCAGGAGATGTATAAGGAGAATGGCCAGATCGTCGTGCTCAAGTACCATCACTTCAGCCTGGCGATGAACGCTTCCCGGCGCATGCAGATGTGGTCGGCGGTGAATGTCGATTACGATGCATCGAAAAGGACCTCCAGCGGCCGCGCCTTCTTCGGTCAAGATCGTTGGGTGGTTGACCCGCGAATTCCCCAGAAATACCAGTTGGGCGATCCCGACATCTACGCGCCCGCCAAACAGATCGACCGGGGTCATATCGTGCGTAGGGAAGACAATGCCTGGGGTGATACGCCGACGGAAATCGAGTTTGCCAATTCCGACACGTTTCACTTCTCAAATTGCACGCCGCAGCACGCGGCCTTCAACCGCTCCCAACCGGGAAAGCAATGGCCGGGAGTTCAAGGCTTGTGGGGCGGTTTCGAAAACCACATTCAACGCGACTTGCAATCAGGTGACACGCGCGCCTGCATCATAGCGGGTCCGATCTTGAACCCGAACGATCCATCCGAAGATTTCGGGACCGGCCCGGTGCAGTATCCTCTTGTCTTTTGGAAAGTGGTTGCGGTCACGACGCGCGATACCAATGGGCGCCGGTCGCTACGCACCTACGGCTTCAGGCTTTCCCAAAAGGATGTCGTCGACCGGTTCGGAGTGGAATTCGCGCCCGGCGAGTATGCACGCTATCAAGTCGCCCTGTCAGCCATAAGCGATGAGGCCGGCGTTATTTTTGACGATGTTCTCTTGCGCGCCGATACCCACGCCGGCGCGTAACGTGACACTCGGCGTGGCAGCGACGGCCAGCCGTCGCATGCTGTAGACGCTTCGGTCCAGAAGGGCGCCGCGCCCGCGGCGGCTGCTTCGGAGGCGCTGAAGCGCAACAGATAGTCTACGGCGCGTTGCGCGTGCGCGGCGGCGGCGAAGATCGCCCGTTTATCGTCCTTCAGCGCGGCCGACTTCGACGCCCTCGCCTTCGAGCTCGACATCGGCAAATGGGAGATGAATCGCACGCACTGGGCGATCAAGGACGTCAACCTGCCGAAAGAACTGCACGCTGCGCGGGGCATTGCCTTGCCCTCGTGGACGCGGCAGGCCAGCCGCGCCGTCGACATCACCCAGCACCATTTCGATGTTGGTCTCTCGTTTCCCGGCGAAGCCCGCGGGCTGGTCGAGCAGGTGGCCCGCGAGCTCGAGGCGAGTCTCGGCCCCAACGCCTATTTCTACGACAACAACTACGTCTCCCAGCTTGCCCGGCCATCGCTCGACACCCTGCTGCAGGACATCTATCGCAACCGCTCCAAGCTCATCGTAGCCTTCATCGGCGCCGACTATCAGCGCAAGGACTGGTGCGGCGTCGAGTTCCGCGCGATCCGCGAAGTCACCATGGCTTGGGACGAGCAGCGCGTCATGTACGTGCGCGTCGACGACGGCGCCGTCGATGGCGTGTTCCGCACCGACGGCTACGTCGACGCGCGACGCTTCAATCCCGCCGAGATCGCCCAGTTCATCACCGAGCGCCTCGCCCTCATCCCCTAATCGTCGGTGAGCCAGCCCGGCGTCACGGCGACCGTCCGGCGGTCGACCATGACGTGACGTCGCCTCGGCGCGCCGGGATCGGTGAGGCGCGGCGTCACCGAGACAATGGCGACCTTCCAGTCCGGCATGCCCGGCTGAGGCGCGGCCATGACACCGGACAGGACCGTCAGCCCGCGGCGCTCCAGCTCGGACACCGCGGCAAGAATGTCATTGTAGAGCTGGCGCCGCCCTCGCCCCGACGACAATGGCTCCTCGACGATGTCGGAGAGGATGAACGAGGCGAGGTCGAGCCATTCGCCGAGATTAGCGATGTGGTCGTCATGGGTGTCGGGCACGCCGGGACGGTGGATGAGATAGGCGTCGCACTTCGCGGCATCGCGGATGGCCTTGTGCGTCTTCATCGGCGACACCGCCACCGGTTCGAGATGGCCATACGCCTCGACGAGGTGTTCGGCCGCCTTGTCCGGACCGATCGGCAGCCGCGGCGTGGTGAACGCGCCCGGCGCGTGGCCGAGCGCTTGGGCGATGCGGTCGAGCGCCTCGTCGCTCACCTTCTCCGCGCGTTCGACGCGCTCGACCGTCGACAGCGAGACATGCGCGAAGTCGGCGAGCGTGGTGGCTTTCCACTGCTTGAGATGGCGACCCCAGCGCACCACCATGGCGACGAGCTCGATCGCCGGCGGCGTGGGCACATCGACCGGCTTGTTAGGCAATTCCTTAATCTTGTCGAGAAGTTCCTGGGCATTCATGGACGAGGTCTCCTTTCGTGCCCGCGAACATGCCTCAACTCCGCCGAGCAAAAGAGGTCGAAACGCCCTTCAGCACGCATCAGCTCCCGACGCATCCCCGCCGCCCGCGCACCTGTCGGTTCAATCCCGCCGTTCTGTGCCCCGCTTGTCAGCGCGTTGCCCCAATCCGGCCGAGCCCGCGCGCTCCGTCAGCGAGACGATGATTCTGTCGAGGCGGCGGAGCAGATCGTCGTAGGTGACGATGTCCATCATATTCACATATTTCCGCTTGATCACCTCCAGGTCGAACGATTGGTTCTCGGTGAGCCCGCCAGTGCCGTCCGTTCGGCGATCGCGGCCGAGCAGAAGCAGCGCCTTGGGATTGGTCACCCGGATCTGGAGGCCGGCGGGAAGTGCTGACCCGTATCGCTTCGACAGTTCGCGCTCCCCCTCAACGCCCCATTTGGAGAGGTGGAACAGGTATTTCTCGGCCTGCATGATGGTGTCTGACAGCTCCTTGGTCGGAACGCTGTTGCCACGATAAATTCCTCTGCTCAGCAGAATGTCGTCAAAAGGCTTCTTGATCTCGATGACGTCGATGTTGCCGTTGGCGTCGACCACGCAAAGGTCGACGTATCGGTTCTTTCGCTTGTCCGGCCTCGAATAGAAGTCGGCGATCCGAACATTCTCCAACACCGCCACATATTTCGGGAACAGCAGTAGGATGACGCCGACGACCATCTTCTGCCACTCCTTCTCGGAGTAGCTTGCCGCCCTGGCGAGCCAGGAGGAGAGGGTCTCGCGCAGATAGACGAACTTGTCGATCTCGGCACGAAGCAGCTCATCCCGTCGCAAGGCCCGGCCGCGCGCACCGGCGTTCCGGCGATTCAGGTAGCTTTCGTAGTGATCGCGCGCGCTGGTCGCGCCGTCGAAGAATTCGCCGAGGATGGTCTCCACGCGCGCCGCGGCATAGCGGTCGACCTCGATGCTGTTCGGGAACCTCTCGAGCAGCTCGCCGAAGGCCTCGACGGCGATGCTGTCGACCCGGTCGCCGCCAACGACGATTTCGCTGCCGGGCTTCAGCTTTGCAATGCGCCGAAAGATGCTGATATTGCGCTCGGCGACAAAGACCTTCCGGTCCAGCGCGATCCCCTCCGCGACGATCAGCACATCGTTGTCGATCCCCAGGATCCGCCCAGGAATGCGGTGATATCCGTTTTTTGTGGTCGCGAACCGAAACCGATAGAGCGGTCGATCGTCCTCGTCCGCCTCGTCGTCGTGCGCGGCACCGTGCGCCGTCTCCGCCACGAGGTCGGAACTGCGGAAGAAGAAGACCCGGCTCAGCGTCACCTTGCCCGCCGCCTTGAGCTCCCGCGTCACCCAGGCATTGCCACCGAAGTGCGGTTCGTATTCGAGCGTCACGCCCTTGCTGCCGACCTCAAACGAAATCATCACACGTGCTCCTGCACTGGCTGCCACCATCCTCTTCACCCGGCGCCACGACTAATGGCGACAAACCGGTCTCGCACTATGTCGGTCCGCCCTGCCGGGCCGCGGACATTTCCCTCAAGGAAATATTCGAAGTCGCCGTTCTGAAGCAGGACTGTGAACTGTTCGGCGATGAACCGGTGGACTTCGGCCTCTGCAGCAAGAATCTCGTCCACGATCTCCGGCCGCCCGTCGACGATGAGGAGGATATCTTCCATGTCACGGCTCATGAACAGATCACCTGCGCCGCGCCCGAGATAAGCTTTGTCGCGACAAATAGCTCCGGGGAAAGCTTTTTGATCCTGAGCGTATCGGTCAATTCATGGGTTACTGCCGTTTCGATCCCAGCTGCGTACCAGTGGTTAGTGAAGCCGAGTATGCCGGCATCGTCCGGCATAAAGTCGACCTTGAGGTCCCGCAGCCGCATCCGGCAGATGACGTTGTCCTCGGGGGACTCAGCGAAACCTCGCTGCCTCAATTCTTCCCGCAACTGCGCCCACTCTCCATAACCGGCAAGATCGACGATGAGGTCGACGTCGTCAGTCGCCCTCACATCCTCAAGGGTCACTTCGTCTGTTATAAAAAGAGCGGTTGTGCACCCGCCGACAAAGACCAGCCGTTCCCGGAAGTCTTCCCCCAAAGCTTCCGCCACCGTCTGCAGCATCAGGAGCAATTGGCCTCGGACCGTCATTTTTTCAGGAACCTCTCCGAAAGCCGCTGTCCCGCCAGGCCCGCTTCGCGCTGATTGCCGAGCCGGATGGCATCAACGAGAGCAAGATATTCGTAGAGCCGTTCATCTTTCTGGACTGCTTCAGGCACACTCTTGAACAAAGGTTCAACCGACTGCCCCATGTCCCGCCCTTGGGCATAGGGCCATATGTGTATGTACTCGCCTCCGCTGACCAATAGCCCCTTCAGCATCGGCGCGGCGAACGCCGTCGGAATACCGCGCGTCATCGCGCCTGCCTTCGCGGGAAACACGAACTTCAGGCCGTGGACGATAAATTCATAGAGATTGCGGCGGTGAGGATTGGCCCGTCCCGTATCCCGGTCTTTAATGGCCAACCCCGATGAGAGACTGCGCTTTAAGGAGGCGTTGATCTCCGTCTTGCTGATACCTGTTAGGGATTCCAGCCCGCGAACAGAGAAGGGGTCCTCGCCCGCAAAGCCCCTACGCTGTTCCCCATGGCCCGCGAACTCTCCTTGCTCCTGCAAGCTCACGAGCTTCAGAAGCACCACGATATCCTGACTTTTCATTCCAATCATTGCAGCTTGTCCTCTGTCCTAGGACCAAGGACATTCCATCATTCGATGTCTCTCCTGTCAATGAGAACGCCAGGAGGGCGCCGCGGAAAGTCCAAAATACGTCGTTTTGAGCCGCCGGTAGGTGGTTCGCCGGCAGCATGATGATTGGCTCAGGGCGCTCACCCTAGCTAAAGAGCATTCAAACCTCATCGTACGACTGGCGAGCGCGCCGCCGGCAGCATTGAAGCGGTCAATATCGTCGGCAGAAGAGCGTCCGAAAAGGGCTGTTCGGTTGCTTCATGGTGGGAACGAAAAAGCGAGAGAAGCAGAACTTTCGTGTGCGATCTTTGCACCAGGCCCGTAACTGGCTGATTTTCCTTAAGTATCTGTCCAATCCAGTCGCGCGGGCGCGTCAGATTTCTGCGCGGTGCGGACATCGGTTTGGCGTTCCGGTCGAACTCGTTCAATCAGAACGAGGTCTTGATGCCGACCATCACCGTCGCCGCGGCAAAATCGCCGCCGATCCAGTCGTCTTCGCCGCCAGTCTCTGCGCCGGTCGCAATGTCATAGGTGTTGTAGTCGCCGCGAGCGGTGAACACCTTTTCGTAGGAACCGGAGACGAAGAAGCTGGTCCGCTCGTTGTACTGGTAGCCGACGCTGCCGCCGACCATCAGAACCGGCGCCAATTCGAAATCATCCTCGAAGCGCAGGTCACGCATCCAGTGATGATCGGTATCGCCGGCCGAGAAGGTCGTGCCGCCCTTCAGCGCAAAGCCGAAGTTCCAGCGATCCTGGACATAGGTCGCATCGATGCCGGCGAAGGCGACCGGCAATTTCTGCTGGTAGCTGATGGCCTTTGCGTCTCCTGGGAAGTCGCCAACCGAATCCCGGAAGCCGGCAACGCTGTAGACATAGGAGCCGCCATAGGCAGTCCACTTGACCGAGGTGTACTTGAAACCACCGTTGACGTTGATCAGCAGCTGGTCGCTGAACTGGAAATCGTGGCCGAGCGCGACGGTTGCCGAATAGAAGTAATCAAGATCGGTGTCGGAATGGCGCGAACGGTTGCTCCAGTCGTTCCAGCCATCATTGGTCGAGAATGACGGGTTCCAGTCATAGTCTTCCATGTAGCTGTCGCCGCTGAAGGCGATCTGGCCGGAAAGCTTGGCGGTCCAGCCGGCCTCGCTGCGCGCCGTCATCTCGGCTGAAATGACCGCAGAGGTGTTTTCCCAGATAAGGTGGCTCAGCTTCGAGCCGCTGCCGGGAGCCTGATAGACCAGCTCGTTGGCCTGGATGTCGATGACGCCGACGCCGCCAACGAAAGAGAAATTGGGATTGTAGGGCGCCGGTTCGCTCGCCACCGCGTCGCTGGCCATCGCCGGCCAGGCAGCGAGCAACGCTGCCGCTCCACCAAAGACTTTCGCGTGCAATTTCATAGGACTACCCCCATAGGAATCATCCGCCATTCGGCTATACGCAGCGTAACCGGGTGCAAGTCAGGTGCGGTCGTCTATGCAGCGCCCCTGTAGGTTGGCAAAATTGCCGCCCTCGGCTCTGTTCCTCAACACTCAAGGAAACGCCGCTAGCGTGACCCGATTGACGGCGGTTTGCCGATGCGTTCCGGGCGGCCGGCGTGACGGGAACCGTGCATTATCTGAGGCACACATTTGCGATGACGATGCTGGTACGATTGCAGCGTCAGGCAGCGACCACGCCGGACCTCAACCCGCTGAGGTCGTGCAGGTTGCTTTGAGCAGCCCATAGCAAACTCTGAGTCTAGATAATCCGACAGAGCCGAGGGCCGAGTTCCTCGAACCCGTTGCGCAGATAGAAATCGAGCGTGCGCTTCCATTTTGGTTGCCTGGGCGCTGCAAGCTCAAGTCGCTTCCAACCACGCGCACGGCCTTCCCGCGAGGCGACCTCAAGCAGATGAGGGGCAATCCCTTTGGAGCGCTTTTCGGGTCGAACATACAGCTCCGAAATATAGCCGAACTTGCCTCCTGCATAGATCGCCGTGCATTCATTCAGCACCATGATGCCGACCGGCTCGTCATCTGCACTTGCGATCACTGCGACCACGCCAGCGTCGGCAAGCATTATCTCCGCGCTTTGTCTGACGTCGTCGGGCGCGGGCGCTTTCCCGCCAGTGAGTTCATCGAGTAGCGCGTGAATAAAACGGACGACCGTCCCTGCGTCCGTTGCGTTGGCGCGGCGCGTAGATATGGAAGGCATATTTTCTCCTGCTAGTGCTCAAATCCCGATTCATGCTGCTATCCGCGCAGATCCGACTCACTCTTTTAAGTAACTCGGACGAGTGAACAGCATTTTTCATCAAAAATATGATAAAAAAATGCAAAATAAATATTACAAGCATGCAGTATTCCGGGATGACTTGAGGTCAATTGCGCAGATAGGGTACCTTCTTACAGAAAATCAACCCGGTCACATCGCTACTGCACGGTGAAGCCGCCTTGCCGAGGTAAGATGAAGCTGCAAGTCTAAAAGGGCCTGGGACAAACGATACAGCCTGAGATGCTCGTGCGGCCAGAACGCTCGGACAATGCATTCGAGCAAAGAGGGACATCCGTGACGGGCGGCGAGAGCGCTCGACGGTCGCCACACTCATTCGGCGCCAGCCGGAACACGAGCCGAGCCGACCGGTGCGCAGAGGCTGGTTGCCGCGCCGATCAAGTCGGACACGTCGGCCCCGGTCGTCGCGAATGAGGTGACGAACCTCACGATTCCGGGCTCCCAGCGGTCATGGTAGAAGCGGAATCCCATGTCGAGCAGCCCCCGGATCAGGGACATGGGAAGTCTGCAGAACAGGATGTTGGCCTCGGGACGCTGCTGGATTTTCACGCCTGGCACCAGGGCCAACCCCTGCGCGAGCGCCGATGCCATCGCATTGGCATGGGTCGCGTTGCCAAGCCAGACACCGTCCCTCAGATAACCGTCCATTTGCGCCGCCATGAAGCGCATCTTCGAACTCAACTGGCCGGCCCGCTTTTGGCGAAAGGCGATCGTGCTCGCGAGATCTCTGCGGAACGAGACGACTGCATCGACCCCAAACGTTCCATTCTTGGTGGCGCCAAATGACACAAGGTCGACGCCGGCCTTCCACGTCATCTCGGCCGGCGAGCAGCGCAGAGTGACGAGGGCGTTGGCGAAGCGAGCACCGTCCATGTGGAGCGGCAGGTTCGCTGACCGGCAGATATGTCCGATCGCCTTGATCTCGTCGAGCGCGTAGACCGATCCCATCTCGGTCGCCTGCGTGATGCTGACGCTGGAGGGCTGGACCGAGTGGATATCGCCCACCATGCGCGTTGCATTGGCCGCCAAGGCGTCGATGTCGATTTTGCCAGCCTCGCCTGGAAGCTGCACCAACTTCGCACCGGCGGTGTAGAACTCCGGTGCGCCGCACTCGTCGCGGTTGATGTGTGCGTCGGCGTGCGAGAGGATGCTGCCCCATGGCGGCGTAATCGCCGCGAGCGCCAGCGCGTTTGCCGCCGACCCCGTCGAAACGAGGAACACGTCGACCGCATGCTCGAACACCTCGGCGAGCTGGTGCTCGACGGTATGCGTCAGCTCATCGTTGCCGTAGGGAAGCGCCTGACCCGACGCGCACGCGGTGATGGCTGCGATCACCTCGGGGGAGACGCCGGCGATGTTGTCGCTGGTGAAGTCGCGGGGGCGGGTCTGCTTGCTTTCGTTCATGGTCTGACGCTCGTTTCATCCATTGAGCGTCCAAGCTAGACGGTTCGCCGCGCGCTTTATTGAACGATATTCAAACCGAGAGATAACGCGCCGGCGTCACCCCCAACACGGCCTTGAAGTGCCGGGTCAGGTGGCTCTGGTCCGCGAACCCGACCGCGACGGCGACCTCGGCGACCTGCTGACCTCGCCTCAGCAGCCGTCGCGCCTCGTCGATGCGGACCTGGATCAGGTAGCGGGTGGGGGGCAACCCGAAATGCGCCTTGAAGCCATCGATCAATGTAGCCTTGGAGCATCCGGCGAGGGCGGCGAGAGCGGCGAGCTGCAGGACTTCGTCAAAGTGGGCATGGATGAAGTCACGCACTGCGCGGAACCTCGGTGGCACCAATTTTCGCTCAGCAAGCCGCGACTTGCAGACTTGCGCGAAAACCTGGCGCAGGAAGCGAATAAGATGCTCCTCGATCTCCAGTGCCGAGCTGTGCTCATGTTCTAGCAGGCGCCAAAGCGCGGTGAGGCCGTGCGCAACTGCGACATTCTCCTGGAACGGGCTCTTGAAGTCGATCGTTCCGGGCCCAATTTGGCCGCTGTCGTCAAGGACTTGTCGGATAAGGCATTCGGGCATGTAGAAGATCTTCTGGCTCCAGCCAAGATCGTCACCAGCACCCCCGAAATGCGGTTCGCCGGGAGCGAAGGTCGCGATGGAGCCGCTACCTGCATGCCAAGTCTCGCCCCGGCACCAGACATCATGGACGCCCCGCTCGATCAGGCCGATCAGATACTCATTGTGGACGTGCTTGGAGAAGTCCTGCCGGTGATAATCCGCCGCCAGGTAATCGAGCCCGCCAAGGACGTCGGTATGCTTCATCACCGCACGATTGCGCGGCGGCCGCCCCGGAGGTTCAGAACGGCCGCGCGCCTTTTCGTCGCATTCTACGGCGGTATCGGCCACTTGATGATCAATCCAGGTCGGTCGTCACAACGATATCGTGCTCTCGTAGCGAATTTCAAACCGAAGCAGGATTAATTGCCGCCCGAAGAGGGGCCTGCTGCAGGGCGGGCAGCGGATTGGCGGGATTAATCGTGTTTCAAGCTTGGGATGTGGACCCGAGCGACGCGTGGCCGTGTGGCCGATATCAAGAAGAAGACCAAGCGCTATCCCCTCCGATCTGACGCATGAGGAATGGTCGCGGATAAACCGTTCCTGCCGGGCGCGGCCAAGACCGGGCGGCGCGTGGTGACGGACCTGCGCGAGGTCTTGAACGCGATCCGCTACATGGCCCGATCAGATGGCGGCTGGCGCATGCTGCCAAAGGATTTCCCGCCCATATCGGTCGCGGTCGAGACGCCTTACGGACATGCCCACGAACTGCGCCAACTGGCTGGAACGTTCCCCGGCCTGACGGCGAAGCAGCAGGCGCCGATCAAAGCGCTGAACGCAGAATACGCCAAAACTCGAAGCCGAGTACGAGCATGCCAACGAACTGCCGGCCGATGTTGACGAACGGCTACCAGGGGCGGCTACGGCTGCACTCATTGTCGGATCTTCGACGAAGTCGGACATCAGACACAGCGCTATCGGAGTGACCGCATTGTTCTGCAACGATTTTCTCATTTGGCACGACATATGCGGGGGCTCTCCCGCATGAGCGCTCCGTCAATCTCGATTGATGCGAGCAGGATTCAATCAAGGCGCAGTGCGTCGCTTCTGAAGATCAAGGAGAGAAAAGTATGGCGAGAGCGCGAATTGGCGTGGCGCGGGCAATGACAGCGGCTGTCGTCCTCATCGTTGCAGGACAAGCCGGCGCGGCAGATGTTGGGCAAGCCGCGAGCGTCCCGCAGGCAGAAGCCTGCGTCGCGGAAGCGCCAAGCCCCTGGCAGATCCGCCTGCGTGCGTTGGGGGTGATCACCGAGGATTCGGGCTATGTCAATGCGGTGCCCGGCTCAGGTCTTTCCTATTCGAACACCGTGACGCCGGAACTCGATATCTCGTACTTCTTCACGGACAACATCGCCGCCGAACTCATACTCGGCACCACCTATGCCAACATCGATGGCCAAGGTGCGATCGGCGGGCTTGGCAAGGTCGGCAAGGTTTGGCTGCTGCCGCCCACGCTCACATTGCAGTATCATTTTACCGATTTCGGCGCCTTCGAGCCCTATATCGGCGCCGGCGTGAACTATACGATCTTCTATCATCAGCAAGCCGGCAGCGCCGATGATCTCAAGGTCAAGAACACATTCGGCGCCGCGCTGCAGGTCGGATTCGACTACATGGTGGACGAGCACTGGGGCGTCAACTTCGACGTGAAGAAGCTTTTCCTCAAGCCCGACTTCGACGTCACTGTCGCCGGCGCCAAGCTCACGGGCAAGGCCAAGCTCGATCCCTGGTTGATAGGCGCAGGTCTCACCTACCGCTTCTGAGGACGAAGCACGGGGCACTTTTCGAAGTCCGCGCGCGGATCTTCCGTGCCGAGAAGTGGACCCGCGATGGTCTTGAATGAGTTGTTGGCATGCGCGTAGAAAACGATCATTGCGACGTGATCGGTGTGCCGGCCGCTCCCACGCAACTTGATCGTCTTTCTTCTGCGATTCTGCGGCAGGGGGGGATGGCGCGAGTGTCGCTGCCAGGCGATGTGGTGACCTGGGCGGCAGGCCGTCACCAGACGCTCAGGCAGATGCTTTCCGACCAGCGTTTCAACAAGGACTGGCGACAGTGGCGGGCGCTGCAGGACTGCGAGATTCCCGAGGATCATCCGCTGATCGGGATATGCAAAGTAGACAACATGACCACGGCGCACGGCGCCGATCACCGGCGCTTGCGCGGCCTGCTGTCCAGCAGCTTCGCGCCCAGTCGTATCGCCTTGCTGGCGCCACGGGTCGAACAATGCGTCGATCGACTCCTGGCCGAGATGGCGCAGCGCGGCGGCAGTGCCGATCTGATGAGCGAGTTCGCCGCTCCGCTGCCCACCAACGTGATCGCCGAACTGTTCGGTTTGCCGGACGAACAGCGCGAAGAGATCGTCGCGCTCACCTACAGCCTGGCCAACACCTCCGCCACAGCCGAAGAGGTGCGACAGACGCGGCAGCGCATCCCGGAGTTCTTCCGTCGCCTGATCGCGCTCAAGCGGGGCCAGCTCGGCGATGATCTGGCTTCGGCCCTGATCGTCGCGCGTGACAAAGGCGAGCTCGTTTCCGACACCGAGCTCATCGACATGCTGTTCATGGTGCTCTCTGCGGGCTTCGTGACCACCGCCGGCGTCATCGGCAATGGCGTGCTGGCATTGCTGACGCATCCGCAGCAACTGCACCTGGTGCGCAGCGGCCAAGTTCCGTGGTCACAGGCGATCGAGGAGATCCTGCGCTGGGGCAGCTCAGCGGCCAATCTGCCGTTCCGCTATGCCACCCAGGACGTGGAGATCGACGGATGCATGGTCCGCCGCGGCGATGCCGTCCTGATGGCGTTCCATGCGGCGAACCGGGACGAAAAGGCCTTCGGTCCCGGCGCCAACAGGTTCGATGTCACCCGGCGGCACAACCCGCATTTGTCATTCGGCGAGGGGCCGCATTCCTGCCTGGGCGCTGCGCTGGCGCGCCTGGAATTGCGCTGCGCCTTCCCCGCGCTGTTCGGGCGGCTGGAGGATCTGGCGCTGACCATCGCTGCGGAGGACGTCGTCTACATGCCGTCTTACGTCATTCGCTGCCCGCAGCGCCTGCCGGTCAGCTTCCGCCCTTCCGTCGCTTAGAGAGCGCGGCATTCACCCCGGATTCGGTGATTCTCGGTTCGCCGGGGTGGCTGGTCTCGCACGAGGGGGGGCGAGCATGCCCGGTTACGCACGATCGTGGCGCCGGCCTTCAGCAATCGCAGGGTGAAGCTGCTCGCGCAGCAGGTCGAGGCGATCGCCGCGCAGTTGTTCGAGACGCTGGCGGCCCAGCCCCAGTCCGCCGACCTGAGGCGCCACCTCTTCTTTCCGCTTCCGGACATGGTTATCAGCGTGCTGATGGGCGAGTGCGCAAGCACGCTTAGCGAAGCCGAGCGGGAACAAATACCGGGATTCCCGGCGGACCGTGACGACCTGGCCCGACTTTACGCCCTTTGGAGCCCGGCGACCTCGATCTGATCCGGCGTCGCCGATGGGGACAAGGATCTCTCCGAGCCTGCACTGATAAGAGGCGGCATCGTAAGCGGCTTTGGGCGAAAGAGACCGATCAGCGCAAGGGCATTATTCGCATCATCACATAAACATCTTGTTATATGTATTGACAAGGAGCGAAGCGGCTGTGATTGTGCGTATGTCATGGTTCTCCGTGCGGCACTGCCGTAGCGGAGCTAAGAGGGAAGCCGGTGCGATGCCGGCGCTGCCCCCGCAACTGTTAGCGGCGAGCCAAGCCCATTGGTGTCACTGAGGCGAACGGCCTCGGGAAGACGGGCACAGGCTTTGACCCGCGAGCCAGGAGACCTGCCACGACGAACAACGTCCACGGGCGGGGTGTCTCGGTGGCCGCGGTAGCCTGGCTTCGTGCCGCCTGCTCGCGCGTTCCTTGTCCCCACGCCCCAACCATCGGGGTATGGCATGACTGTCTCTCAACAAATTCCAGTGGCAACGCTCGGCGTGCCGCGTATCGGTCGACGGCGGGAACTCAAATTCGCGCTTGAAAGCTACTGGTCCGGAAAATCTCCCGCTGCCGACCTGCTCGCGACGGCGAAGGCGCTACGCGCCGCCAGCTGGAGGGAGCAGCACGATCGCGGCGTGTCGAAAATCCCGTCCAACGATTTCTCGCTTTATGACCATGTGCTCGACACCGTCGCCATGGTCGGCGCCGTGCCGGCACGATACACCTGGACTGACGGCGAGGTCCCACTCGATACCTATTTCGCAATGGCGCGCGGCAACCAAGATCAGGCCGCTGATTGCGGACATGCCGGTGACGAGCATGCGGCCAACGGGCATGGCCTTGCCGCGATGGAAATGACCAAATGGTTCGACACCAACTATCACTACATTGTGCCGGAACTTACCGACGATCAGAGCTTTGCCCTCTCGTCGGCGAAACCGGTCGATCATTTCCTCGAGGCCAAGGCGCTCGGCATCCACACGCGCCCGGTCCTGCTTGGACCGGTTACCTTTCTCAAGTTGGCGAAGTCACCTGAGGAAGGTTTCAACCCTATCGCGCTCCTGCCACGGCTGCTGCCCGTCTACGAGGAGCTCCTGCGGAGGCTGAAGCTCGCGGGAGCCGATTGGGTGCAGATCGATGAGCCGGCGCTCGTGGTCGATCTGGTTCCCAACGAACGGGATGCGCTCCAATTCGCCTACTGCCGGCTGTCAAAAGCAGCACCGGAGTTGAAGATCATGGTCGCTACCTATTTCGGATCGCTGGGAGACAATCTCGAGACCGCAATTTCTCTGCCCGTGGCGGGACTGCACGTCGATCTCGTGCGCGCTCCAGAGCAGTTGGAGACCGTCGGCCGGCTCGCGCAGAAGGAACTTGTGCTCTCGCTCGGGCTGATCGACGGCCGCAACGTCTGGCGCGCGAACCTGCCTGCCATACTTGACCGCATCAAGCCGATCGTCGCCGGCTGGCCGCTGGACCGCGTGGAGATCGCCCCGTCCTGCTCGATGCTGCATGTGCCGATCGACCTGGACATGGAGACGGCACTCGATGCGGACGTGAAATCGTGGCTCGCCTTCGCGGCGCAAAAAACCGACGAGCTGGTCGTGCTCGCCCGTGCCCTGGCTGAAGGCCAGGACGCGGTCGCCGCCGAACTGGAGGCGTCGGCTGAGGCTGCCGCCGCTCGCGCGACATCCGCTAAGGTGCATGATCCGCTCGTCGAAGGTCGGGTCGCCAGCATCAAGGTCGCCATGACGCGCCGGAAGAGCGCATTCGACGTGCGCTCCAAGCTTCAGGGCGACACGTTTGGCTTGCCATCCTTCCCCACCACGACGATCGGCTCCTTCCCGCAAACAGCCGAGGTTCGCAAGGCGCGGGCAGCCCATGCCAAGGGCGAGCTGAGTTACGTCGACTATGAGGCCTTCCTGAAAAAAGAGATAGAAGCCGCCGTTCGCTGGCAAGAAGAGATCGGACTCGACGTGCTGGTGCACGGCGAATTCGAGCGCAACGATATGGTGCAGTATTTCGCCGAGCAGCTCCGCGGCTTTGCCTTCACGCAGCATGGGTGGGTGCAGAGCTATGGCTCGCGCTTTGTGCGACCCCCGATCATCATTGGCGATGTGTCGCGACAAAATCCGATGACACTACACTGGTGGCGATACGCCCAGTCGCTGACGCCAAAGCCGGTGAAGGGCATGCTTACCGGCCCGGTGACGATCCTCAACTGGTCCTTCGTCCGAGACGACCTTCCGCGCTCAGCCGTCTGCCGCCAAGTCGCGCTCGCCATTCGCGATGAAGTGAGCGACCTCGAAAAGGCCGGCGCCAGGATGATCCAGATCGACGAAGCCGCACTGCGCGAGGGCTTGCCGCTTCGTGAGGCCGACTGGGAAACCTATCTCGACTGGGCCGTCGAATGCTTCCGGCTGGCTTCAACGGCGGTTGGCGATGCGACCCAGATTCACACCCATATGTGCTATTCCGAGTTCGGCGACATCGTGGACGCGATTGCTGCAATGGATGCCGATGTGATCTCCATTGAAACCTCGCGCTCGCAGATGGAACTGCTCGATACGCTGCGAACCTTCAAGTATCCGAACGAGATCGGTCCCGGCGTCTATGACATTCACTCGCCGCGGGTCCCGGAAGTGGGCGAAATTTCCAACCTCATCATGCTTGCGCGCGAGCGATTGTCGGATGGCCAACTGTGGGTGAATCCCGACTGCGGTCTCAAAACGCGCAGGTGGGAGGAGGTCCGCCCTGCCCTGGTGAACATGGTGGCTGCGGCACGCGCAATTCGGGAAAAAGCGCAGACGGCGTAGGGCTCGGTGCCACTCGCCGGCGGTGAGCGGCAACGCCACACACCGGGCATCCTTGGGGGAGTCTATCCGGCGCGCCCAAGGCAATCGCGCTGCCGGTGACGAAGCGCCTCGGCAAGCTTGGCCTGGCCGCGGCCCTTGTTACGGCGCGTCGAAGTCAGCTTTCCAGACGCCGCCGTTGGCTGGCGATCGAAGGAGGCTTGGCCTCAAATGAGCCGGCCAGAAACGAGGCGGCTCACCGCCAGCCAGTTTCGGATTATTCCGTATTGGGATAATCCAGTATCACTATCGTCTCCCCGACCTTGATCGCCGAAACCCCGTTCCCGACCATCGGGAGAGGCATCGGCGATCACGCGGCGCCGGTCTGCGGAGCGTGTTCCGGGAAACCGGATACAGGGCTAAGCTGGGGAAGGTTCAAACGGCACTTCTGGAGACTATTGAGGCGGCATCGACGCTCTGCCATCTGCACCGGGCCAATTCCCGCTCGATGGCTCCGTCTGCCTCTGGCTGCAATCACCATCACCGCGACGGCGAAGCCGAGCGGCCGCAGCTGGCTGGCGGACCCCTTGTGTTTTGATGGTGAAGATCCGGCGCCGGACCAGGAAAGCCATCGCGGAAAGTGCGGGGTTGGCTTGCTCCTGGCGTGATCGGACCGCGCCCAATCGCGACGCGCAGATGGCCGAGATTCATGAGCGGCGTCCTAAATCTCAATCGCTGCGCAAAATGCGTGCTTCGAGCGCAGCTGCGACGAAAGCTCGTCTAGCGGCTGGTGGATGGGTCTTACCGCGTAACACCTGCAGACAGGTGTCCATCGCTATCCTGCGTTTATCGGTCTCATGATGCAGATCCCGCAGCAAGATAGCGGCCGCGTCGTTGACGTCGAACACGATACGCTCCGAGCTGCGGCGGCTAACCTGAACAACGACTGGCCTCTCAAATCTGATCAACCCGGTCATCCCCCTCCTCCACAGCCACTACGCGGCAAACAGCCCGGGTCGCATTTCTTAACTCAGCCAAACGCGACCGCTGCACCTGCGCCATTGAGCCTGGCCATTGGCGGGCAAGCGATCGCCATGAGGCGCGTCCGGCCATGGTCAGCTTGCGTGCGATCTGCGGTTGTGCAGTCGATGGTGAGGAACTGCTTCTCATTCGCGTGGTCTAGCTGTGAAACCTGGACATAGTGCACTGTTTGACGCGCCTCGCCAGTCTCAAACATGTCGTCGATGTCTACACCTGCACTTTTCCACTGCCCGATCTGCAGGCGGCGATCCACTGCATCGCGGAGGTTGAATCTTCCAAGATGGCGACCCGCTTCGCAAAGCCGAAAAAGGCATTGCGCGCCGTGCTTACCGGCTTGCGCCCATCGTACGCATCGTAGCATGCCCTCAGGGCGGCTTCGTGGATCATGTCTCTGCGATCTTCCGGCCATTCATTGAGAAAATCGATTGCATCCGCAAGGCCGGCAATCTCTTGGATGATGTGCGTTGCGCGCTTCACAAAAAGGGGGCTGCTGAAAGCCTCAGCGTTCATTGGTTTCTCCCAACTTTCCAAATAGCCAATTTGCATGAAGATGCGCCCGCATCGACACGGCGACCATGGCACAATGTGTTGTCAGGGCGATGACGGTTCAAGCGGAAGATCCGTGACGGCGACCGGGCGTGCAGCGATCCGCCAACACATCATGCAATGGCTTTGGTTGCCATCAAACGCGGTCGTCACTATTAAGCTACGAGATGATTCTTACCCGGCTACTCTAATTCCGCAGGAGCGTTTTCATGACCGAAGAAACCGAGAGCAAAGCCGACAACCTCATCGAACTCACCGCCCACGTCGTCTCAGCCTATGTTTCGAACAATCCGGTTCCCGTCGGTGAACTGCCTGGGCTGATCGGCCAGGTCCACATCGCATTGAAAGCCACTGCTGGTGGTGCCGCACCAGAAAAGTCGGAAGCTCTCAAGCCTGCCGTACCGATCAGAAAATCGGTTACACCCGATTACATTGTCAGCCTTGAGGACGGTAAGAAGTTCAAGTCGCTCAAGCGTCACCTGGCGACCCACTATGGCCTTACACCCGACGAATATCGCGCGAAATGGGAGCTGCCGGCGGACTATCCCATGGTGGCGCCGAACTACGCTGCGGCGCGCTCGGCATTGGCCAAGACCATGGGTCTGGGCCGCAAGCCGAAGGAACCGGAAACGCCGGCACCTGCCAAGCGTGCCCGCAAGAAAGTGGCAGCCTGACCGCACTTTTTCAGGATGGGCTAAGCGGATCAGGCATCATTTCGCAGTCGCGAGATAAAATTTGTGCGTTGCAATATCCGCGGCGATCGGTATGATCATGGTGTCGGCCATCTACTCCTCCCAGATGTGGCCCCGACGCTGAATGGGGCGCACCTCCTCCCGCGTCTCGTTCTAAATCGAGCCCGCTGCCACCTCCTCCCGGTAGCGGGCTTTTTCTTTGTCTGAGGCGCGATTTCGGTAGGCCAACGCATTTGGCTCTAAGCGAGGCGAATGCTCCGAACTTCCAGGCCTTTCTTGCCCTGCCCGCATTGGACAAACACCTTCTGACCCTCCATCAGCATGCTCAGTCCTGAGCGGGTCAGCGCGGTGGCATGAACGAAGATGTCCTTCTCACCGTTTTCAGGTGCAATGAAGCCGAAGCCCTTTTGGGGATTGTACCATTTGACCGTGGCCTCGCTCTCCAACTGGGCGCTCGTCCCGGCGGTGGACTCTCCAGCGCAACGCGTATTGCACCTGAGGTTTCGCGGTCTGACCGCCTACCTCCAGCACTTGCGCGACCTGATGACCTCTTGGACTTTCTTCCGTTGTGACCTTGAGACGCGTTCCCTCGGAAACACCGCGGCTCCCGGCCGCCTCCAGCACCCGGATGTGCAGATAGGCCTGGGTGCCCTCCGGCAGTTTGACAAAGCCAAAACCCTTGCTGGTGTTGAACCACATCACTTCGGCGTCGACAGCGGATGCGGCTAGGGTCGACGAACGCTGAAAGTAGCTTGGCTCGGAAGGCCGTTCCGCAAAAGAAGCCGGGTCATCGTCATGACGATGCCGGCGTGGCTCACGATGATCTTTATATTTGCTCATGATCGTCTCGACTCGGCTGAACACCTCATTGCGCCTCCCGGCAGGATAATCTCAATCGGGCGATGCATTGATGTCAATTCACCAGTTGGCCGCTTCACCCGCTCTATCGCATCACGATCCCGGCCGACCTGTTGCCACACGAGGTCGATGATGGCGGTGAGCAATATATGCCGCAGGTCGACCAGCTGATCCGAACGCGTTCCCTATATCGCACGGCAAAAGGGTCGCGCTGAAGGGCGGCACCGCCATCAACCGTTTCGATCGTGACATGCCGCGGGCTGCCGCCTCACGCGGATGCGCATCCGACATTTCGATTTACGCGCAATTTACCCGCACAGCCTGCAGGAGGGAGACGGGCAGCTTGTCGTTGAGTCGTCCGGCTAGATCAACCCCGCCTGCTCAGCCTCGCGGCGCAAATTCTGCCGTGGCCTGGGGCCGATCTGCTGGATCACCAATCCGGCCGCCAGTGAGCCAAGGTCGCCGCAGGTCTTGAGGTCGCGGCCCTGCGTATAGCCATGCAGGAAACCGGCGGCGTAGAGATCGCCGGCGCCGGTCGTGTCGACCAGTTCCCGGATCGCCGTCGCTTGGATGACCACGGTCTCGTTGCCGCGCACGATGACCGAGCCCTTTTCTGAGCGGGTGACGGCGGCGATCCGGCAATCCTTGCGGATCTGCGCCAGCGCCTCGTCGAACGACGATGTCTGGTAGAGCGACTTGATCTCGTGGCTGTTGGCGAAGACGATGTCGACGGTGCCCGAGCGCATCAGGTCGAGGAACTCGTCGCGGTAGCGGTCGACGCAGAACGAATCCGAGAGGGTCATCGAGACCTCGCGGCCGGCTGCGTGCGCCAGCTTCGCCGTCTGCCGGATCGCCTCTTTGGCGCGCGGCGGGTCCCAGAGATAGCCTTCGAAATAGGTGACCTTGGCGCCGGAAGCCTTGTCGGCCTCGACATCTTCCGGCCCGAGTTCGACGCAGGCGCCGAGATAGGTGTTCATCGAGCGTTCGCCGTCGGGGGTGACGAAGATCATCGAGCGCGCCGTCGGCGGCTCGCCCTTGAGCGGCTTTGTGTCGAAGGCGACACCCTGCGCATGAATGTCATGGGCGTAGATTTCGCCCAGCGCATCGTTGGAGACCTTGCCGAAGAAGGCGGCACGGCCGCCGAAGCTGGCGACGCCGGCCGCCGTGTTGCCGGCGCTGCCGCCGGACGCCTCGATCGCCGGGCCCATGCGGCTGTAGAGCAGTTCGGCGCGCTGGGTGTCGATGAGGTTCATCGCGCCCTTGATGATGCCGTTGGTCTCGAGGAAGTCCTCGTCGCACTGGGCGATGATGTCGACAATGGCATTGCCGATGCAAAGCACGTCATAATCCGGCATCAATGTCTCCGCCAACTACCCACCGGCTTGCTGCTATGCCGCCCGGGCGCGGGTCTAGCGAGTTGAAATGGGTTGCCGCATGCGCTTGACCCAGCGGCCCTCACGCAGCTGCCGGTCCTGCTTCACGCAGCAAGTCATCGGCTCTGTCCGTCTTCTCCCAGGTGAATTCAGGCTCTTCACGGCCGAAGTGTCCGTATGTCGCCGTCTTGCGGTATATCGGGCGTAAGAGATCAAGCATCTTGATGATGCCTTTCGGCCGGAGATCGAACAGCTCAAGAACAAGGCACTCGATCCTTTTTTCGTCAATCCTTGCGGTTCCGAAGGTATTGACCATGACAGAAACCGGACTGGCCACGCCGATCGCGTAGGCAAGCTGAACCTCGCAGACCTCCGCAAGTCCGCTGGCAACGATATTCTTTGCGACGTACCGCGCCGCATAGGCTGCTGAGCGGTCAACCTTGGATGGGTCCTTGCCCGAAAAGGCGCCGCCGCCGTGACGCCCCGTTCCACCGTAGGAATCGACGATGATCTTGCGTCCAGTGAGGCCGCAATCGCCGGCAGGCCCACCGACCACGAACCGCCCTGTTGGATTGACCAGAAATCTGATCCCCGAAGTATCCAGGTGGGTCGGCAAGACTGGTTTTATGATCTCCTCAATGACGCCTTCGCGGACTGTATCTTGGGAGACCGCCTCGTCATGCTGCGTTGACAGGACTATGGTGTCCAGCGCCACCGGGCGAAGACCCTCGTAGCGTACGGACACTTGAGATTTCACGTCTGGCCGAAGCCAGCCAAGCTGTCCCGTTTTCCGGACCTCTGCCTGTTTTTTCGTCAAATGATGAGCGAGTTGGATCGGCAAGGGCATCAATGTATCCGTCTCGTTGCATGCGAATCCAAACATGAGGCCCTGATCCCCCGCCCCCTGCTCGAGATCCTGCCCTCGTCCTTCATCAACGCCCTGGCTTATGTCGGGCGACTGCTCGGTGAGGGCCAGAACGACGGCGCAACGTCGACCGTCAAAGCCGATGGCATCGTCGTCGTACCCAATATCGAGAATCGTATCGCGGGCAACTTGGCTGTAATCGATCTCTGCGTGGCTGGTGATCTCGCCAGCGATAACGACCATCCCTGTCTTCACCAACGTTTCACAGGCGACGCGCGCCTTCGCATCGGTGCGGAGGACCGCATCGAGGATGGCATCGGAGATGTTGTCTGCCATCTTGTCGGGGTGTCCCGCGCCGACGGATTCGGAAGAGAACACGAACTGCCTGGTCATGGAATGTCCTCGCTTCAAGTGTTGGAGTTAGGTGGGGAGTTTCTGGATTCGGGCGGCCTTACCGGTCGCTGATGCCGGGGACGTCGAACGCAGTGCAGAAGTCGGCGACGTCTCTTCGTACGCTTGCTTGAACTTCCTCGTCGTCGGGCTGGCGGCAGACCAAATCAATAAAAGCGGCGATCTGCACCATTTCCCGCTCACGCATGCCCATGGACGTCACTGCCGGCGACCCTAACCGGATCCCGCTTGTAACCGCCGGATCGCGCGGGTCGCCCGGCACCATGTTGAAGTTCGTAATGATGCCTGCCTTGGCCAAGCGCTCGGCATAGGCTTTGCCTGACAGCGGCCGGTCCCGCAGATCAAGGATCAGCATGTGATTGTCAGTCCCGCCGGTGACCAGGTCATAACCGCGATCCAGAAGCGCCTCGGCCAGAGCCTTGGCATTCCTGACAATCTGGTGACCGTAGCTGCGGAAAGAGGGGGTCGCGGCTTCCTGCAAAGCGACAGCTAGCGCGGCGATGGTATTCACATGGGGCCCGCCTTGCAGTTGAGGAAAGACCGCGCGGTCGATCCGTCTGGCGAGATTGTATTTACTCGTGGGATGATAGAGCGCCTGATAGCGATCTTCATTCTTCGACAAAATAAAGCCTCCACGGGGCCCGCGGATCGACTTGTGAGACGTGCTGGTGACGACGTCGCAATGGTGCACGGGGTTCGGATGCACTCCTGCGACAATCAGGCCGCTGATGTGGGCGATGTCAGCCACCAAATACGAGTTCACCTCCGAAGCAATTTCGGCCGTTGCCGCGTAGTCAGAAACACGCGGATAGGCTGTCCCGCCGACCCAAATCAGTTTCGGCCGTTCCCGTCTGGCTGTCTCGCGCAAGCGGTCGTAGTCGATCTGCTGCGTCTTTTCGTGCAGCCCATAGGGGATGCGTTGATAATCAGTGCCGGAAAAGTTGACGGACCACCCATGAGTCAGATGGCCGCCTTCGGGCAAAGGCAGCCCCATGACTTTGTCACGGGCGCTCAAAAGCGCGCGATAGACAGCCTGGTTGGCTGGTGAGCCCGAATAAGGCTGGACGTTGGCGTGCTCACTGCCAAATAGCGCTTTCAGGCGCTCGATCGCGAGGGTCTCAAGCTCATCGACGATCTCGTTTCCCGCGTAGTAGCGCGCACCCGGGTAGCCCTCGGCATATTTGTTCGCGAAGATAGAGCCGGTCGCTTCCAGTACGGCTGAGGAGGCAAAGTTCTCAGATGCGATGAGTTTGAGCATCGTCCGCTCTTGCCGCCTCTGTCGTAGAAGCAGTTCGTGAACGCGGCAATCGACATGGACCAAGGAAGACCGTCCGAATGTGCCGGGCTCTGCGATGGCTGCGTCAGCGGAGTTATTCATGGTAGTTTCGCACTCCCGCCTAGGCAGATCTTTTCACGATTAAGCAGCAGTCCCCTTCGACCACGCGTATGTACCGCCTCGAGCCGCTCCAGGTCCCGCTTATGATACCCATCGTCGTGGGGCAGGAGATCGACCAGGAATTGAACCAACCCTCCGTCCTTGCCCCCTGCATTGAGATGATGTGAGGACCAAGGACGTTGTCCGTTGCCGCAAAGAAAGTCGGCTCTGGCCAGCATCCGGACGTGTCGCGCGACGCGCTCCCGACGAAGATCGAGAATCTCCGCCAGTTCGCGGACAGTCAGGTCGGCATGCGCGCAAAGGCCCAGGATCCGTAGGCGATCAAGATGTGCTGCTGTCATTAGGCGATCGACAAGTATCATCATTGGTCAGCACGGCGCCAAATAGAAGAACCGAACCCCTCGTCCTGCTCGCTTTTTCATGTCGGGCTCTTCGCAAATGCTGTTCGGCAGCGTAACATAACCACATCAGATTTCTGCCACCACTGAACTTGAAAGTTGTGGTGAGCGTACCATTGACAGCGATTTGTGGTCGCAAAGATTCCATAAATTTCCTTGAAGGACCTGTTGCAAGGCCTAAACAAGAACGCAACGAGACTGGCGAGGTGCTGGCAAGACGGCAAGCTGGCAAACAGCTTGGCCAACAGGGAGGCGAGCGGCGCCACCTCTACCTAGGCGACAGTGCTAACCTGCATCGTGCACCTGATCCGCCATCTGTTCGTGTCGCGGAAGGTCGCGAAGCCGTTGTGCCGACGCTCAGCGCCATCTGCCGGGGGCGGACGCTAAGCCGGCATGAAGGCTCTGCAGGACTTCGAGGCCGGCGACACCCGGCGATCACTCAGAGCTGGCGGCGCGACTGGCAGCACGTCGTGCCTCTTCGCCTATCCGAGTGTGCGCAGCATCATCTACACGGCGGATGCGGTCGAAATGTCCGTGGAGCGTCGGCCATTTCCAAATAGCGCTTATCCTGGTCAGTTAGGTCGCACCCCTTCGATGTGGCTGACACGGAGGGCTTGTGCCAGTTCATAAAGCGTGACGATGGTGGTTCCCTTTGCCCTTCTCCAGCCCGCTGATGTACTGCTGGCTGAAGCCGGAGATCTCGGCAAGCTGCTCCTGCGTCAAGCCGGCCTTCTCCCTGATCCTGCGTGCATTTCGTCAGACCAGCTTGCGGTCTCCATGCGAAGGTCAGCAAGTCAAAGCCATTGAGTTTATGCCATCGATGTGCCCGAACCATCTGCCGCCGGGGGGCAGCAAATCCAAGGCTACGATTTTGGTGACTTGTCGCTTGCCAAGCAGCACAAGCTATCGGTCACGCAAGCGACGCACACGTGCGAGAACCTCGCAAGGGTCGATTTCGAGCGCTTCCGCTACATCGAGGAACTCAATGACGTCCATGCGACGTTCACCGCCCTCATACTTGGCCACGAAAGACTGCGGGCGGCGAAGCGCTTCGGCAACCTTGGCCTGGGTTAAGCCCTTGTTCTTGCGCGCCGCTATCAGCTGTTCCAGCAGCCGGCGTTGGCGGGGCGATCGAAGGGATTTCGGCATCAGATGAACCGGCCAGAAGGGAACCGGCTCATCGACTAATCCCAGTTTCGGATTATCCCATTTTAGGATATATTTGCAATCCACAAGGCAAGCCGCGCCATGGAGCAAACTGTATGGTCGAGACCATGTCGAAGAAAAGCCGGCTCAGTTCATGGGCGGCGGTTGCGCGTCATCCAGATCGATTTCGGCAATCCGGGATGGACTGATCGCCTTTGTTACTGCGGCGGCCTAATCAACTCACAAGGATCAACGTCAAACGCTTTTGCGAGCCGGCCAAGCACACTGACACTTGCGGAAACCCGAGCACGCTCGATCGAGCCCACATAGCGCATGCTCAGCTCTGCGCGGGCAGCCAATTCTTCCTGCGTCAGGTCCTGATCATGGCGCAAACGACGCATGTTGATCGCCATGACTTCCGTGAGGTCCATGGCGAGATAGGGACCAGAACCGGAACTATCGTTCTAGGAACGATCGTTCCTATTCGCTATGGTGAGCCAACCGAGGAGAAGCCGTGCCCGATCACAACAAACCCCAAACCGGCAAGAGGGTCGCGATGAAACGCAAAGTCCAAGACGAAGTCCCCTGGTCGGACAGCCTGACCGCTTACGACAATGAGCACTTCACCATCTATATGAGGCTCCTGGACGCGTCTGCCGACGATGCCAGCGAAGACGAGATGGCGCAGCTCGTCCTCGGCATCGATCCGATGCGAGAACCTGAGCGCGCCCGAATGGCGGTTCGCAGCCATCTCGATCGGGCAAACTGGATGGTTACGACTGGATACAAAGAACTGTTCGCGCGCCGACCGACTCCAGGTGAGCTATTCCAATCATCTTAGACGAGGAAATCCCGATAGCCACGATCCATGAGCATGTGACCGCGCCGGACGGCACGGCGGATTCGATCGCGAAGGTGGTTGCGCGGATCCGTCCAGTCGGCCTGGACGCGTTGTCGAGCCAACAGGGCCATTGCGATTTGGCGATGCGATGCCCCGCCTAGCGAGCCGTCGAGCGCCTGAAGAACAAAGCGCAGACGGCTAGCGCGCGCTTCGGGGGGAAACAGCCTGTCGGGAAATTGTCCAGTCGCGTGAAAAGCATTGAGGCATTCGAGCGCATTCAGGTGCTGCCTCATCCGATCGGCGGGCAAGATCGCGTCGACGGAAAGCTGAACGGGGCGCAAAACCTCCGCGCCCTCCACGACAAGTTGGAGGTCCCGGTGAGCATTTCGCAGCATGACGTGCTGTCGACCGTCCGCCGTGATCATGAGTGCCGCCCGGCATGGCAATGTAGCGAGATCAAACGAAAGCGTTTCGGGCGACAGTGCCTTTTTCGCAATGACCGGCAGGACATGCGGGCATTGGCGGGAGCACCAGAACACAGCCGCATCAGGCCTCAACGAGCTTGCGAAACAGGAGCCCCCACTGCGTGAGATCGAGCGACGATCTCACCACTTCTACCTCGAACCACCTTTCTGCAAATTCTGCGTGCTCAAGCGCGTGCCTGCAGTCACGCTGGAATGCCGGATTGCGCCGCAGGAATTCCCAGGCCCAGCCGCGTCGCGTCAGGTGCCGCGTATAGCGATAAGATTTCTCATCCTGCCAGTCCGGCCAGTCGGCGTCATTACCTATCATAGCCATGTCAGGCGCCCGTGCAGAGCACCGGCGCCCACAGTACGGGACCGCCAAGACTGCCACTGTGGCGGACCGCAGCAAGGCTCGCCTCTGAGACATCCAAACAGCCGGCAACGGCGCGCGTGGTGCCGATTGTCGTGGCGGACCGATCCGGGCCAGCGGCCATCCGGCGCGGCGCAGAGTTCGCTCCATGCGCAAATCGGTAACCGTGACGATATGGGTGAGCTGCCGCGACAGAACGAACTCGATCATGCCAGCGAGGACTCGCGACAGCAATACACCCACTGCCCTTCGGTGCAGACGGTGGAAGATCAAGGGCGAATCGGCTGCTTTCCCAGACACTTGGTTGCTCGGGTGCCGTTCTTCCCTCCAACAGCCTCGAAAAGACATCTCGCAACATCGTCGGCCCTGTCGAGGGCAGGAGGCGTACGCAGCCCCCGACGCGACCGGCGGAATCGCGCAACACAAGATAGTGCGGTTTCAGGGAATCGAATGAACCGATCTCGAAGCCGCCCGTCGTGCGCACGTTCCAGTCGAGTCGCTCCTTGAAGATGCGGTAGCGCAGGCGGTGCATTTCGTGAAGTTCGTCGGCAAAGGCGCCGTACCAGCCGGGCGCAATAAGCTCAATCATGATGGTCTCCTCGCAGGTATGACCCTGCCATTGGAGGCGAACCTTCATGCCGCGACTGCCTGTGCATTTGCACAGGTAGATCAAAGAGGGATTCTGTCCCTCAGAGAATTGATGATCGTGAGGAGGCCAGTAGTGTCACTGCCTGATTTTTGGTGCGCACGCCGAGCTTCTTCTTGGCATTGTCCAAATGGAAAGCGGCCGTGCGCTCCTTGATCCCCAAGATACAGCCGATCTCCCAGGCGGACTTGCCCTTCGCCGTCCACTCCAGGCATTCGTACTCACGGGGCGTCAACGAAACACCATCCACCGCCAGACCACCCGAAAGCTTGCGGCGAACGCCAATGTGAAAACACATCGCCATAATCTCGAGCGCCTGCTCATATTGCTCGGCGACGCGCAGGAAGGTTGGATCGAGCCTGTCTGCCGCGAAGGTCATCGCAGCGACACCGCCGCGGCGATCAACAAGTGGAATCGTCAGTCCGCAGCAGATGCCGAATTCGGTAGCCTCATCGAAAAGCTGTTGCTGTCGCTTTGAAGTGCCGGCATGGCCGAATCCCGGTCCCCATTGAAAGGGACATTCGCTGCACCTTGCCCATTCTATGACCGGGTCGATCCTTTCATATTGGTGGCGCAAGTAGTGCGACGTCCAGCCGGAATGATAGTTCGATATCAGCGTGGGTTTTGTGACGCGATCAGACACCAGAGACAGATAGGCGAATGCGGGAATGTCGAAAGCGCCGGCTGCGCTCGCCAGCGCGTTATGGAAGTCGACTTCATCAACGCTCAAAGACAACTGTTCCAGCAAAGTTTCGAAGACGAGCTGCATTTTCTCCTGCGGCTGTTTTCAATTAAACCAGGGACTTTCTGGCTTCTTGGCAGCTACGGCGAGGAGACTCGCCCCCGAGATATTCGACGCTGAAGAATATTCACCGCGGTGACTATTCCCCGGACCTTCGATCATAGGAAAGGAGGTGCATGCGACCTCGACGCCGGCTGCCGTAAGCCGCTGGTCCGAAGCTGCGATTGTGGGCGGTTGCCATAGTGTAGTAGAAATATTGAAGCTTGATGTGCCATCCGGGTATGCAGATGACCTCCTTCTCGAACTTTCGATTGCGGACGCGCTACAATCACGCAGATCTAGGGGGGCACCCAGATCCGGCGGGTCAAAAAAGGCGCCCTGCCGGCGGGGAGGTACACCGGCAGGGCGCGCCGCACAAACACCCTGGTCGTTGGGCAACAGGACAGCGGCGGCAGAACTGATTTGGTTATCGCTTGCGATCGAAGGTATCCGAAGCATGCTTAGAATCTGACGGCTCAAGTTTAGCAGTTTCGGTCGGCTCGGCGCGTAATGCGCTGTCAACCCGCCTTCACCAATGGGACACCGTGGGCGACCAGCCCTAACGACAGGCTGACGTCAAAGCGCTTGGTCCGTGGGAAAGTTCCTCCCAGGGACCACTTTACCCGGGACGGCGTCGAACCCGGGGCTCGCTTCCGTCGGCACTCGCATGTTCATATCGCACCCTCGGCCTTCAGCGCGCGATAGGTCGTCTCGACTGATTTCGCGGTTGCGTCGACGATTATGTCGATCTCCTTCCGAGTGATGATCAAAGGCGGGGCAAAGCCGAGGATATCGCCGTGTGGCATGGCACGGCCGATGACACCATTCTCGAACAGAGCAGCGGCGGCTCGAACCCCGACCTGAAGATCGGATTCAAACGGTATTCTCTGCTTTGGATCTCGCATCAGCTCTACGGCGGAGAGGATTCCGACACCACGAACCTCGCCAACGATGGGGTGTCCCGCCAGTTCGGCGTTCATGCGGGCATGCCAATACGGGCCGACATCGCCGACATGCTCCAGGATATTTCTTTCCTTTAGCAGTCGAATATTGGCGAGCGCGGCCGCAGCGCAAAGCGTGTGACCCGAATATGTCCAGCCATGGCCGAGGGCGCCGTGCTTCTCTGTTCCTTGTTCCAGGACCGACCAGACGCGGTCGCCAATGACTGACCCGGAGATGGGCAGGTAGGCGGAACTCAAACCCTTGGCGATGGTCACGAAGTCCGGCCGCATGCCATAGAGGTGGGAACCGAATTTCTCACCGGTTCGTCCAAACCCGCAAACCACCTCGTCAGCGATCAGCAGGATATCGTACTTGTCGAGCACGCTTTGAATAGCGGTCCAGTATCCTTTTGGGGGTGGAACGATACCGCCTGTCCCAAGCACCGGCTCTCCAATAAAAGCTGCAACGGTCTCCGGGCCTTCAGCCAGGATAAGGGCTTCAAGTTCATCCGCGCAGCGTTTCGAGAACGCTTGCTCACTTTCGCCGTCATGCGCCTGGCGATAGTGGTGCGGCGTCGTGGTATGGCGTACCAAGTCTAGCGGCAGGTCGAAGAAATTATGGAAGAAGGCAAGGCCTGTCAGGCTCCCGGTGACCAGCCCAGACCCATGATAACCGCGATGTCGCGAGATGATCTTCTTCTTTTCAGGACGGCCTAGAATGTTGTTGTAGTACCAGACCAGTTTGATGTTGGTTTCGTTGGCGTCGGAGCCGGAAAGGCCGAAAAAGACCCTTCGCATGTTCTGACCAAAATACTCGACCACGGCCTCTGCCAAGAGGGCGACTGGCTCTGTTCCTTGACTTGCATAGACATGGGCGAACGGCAATTCGTGTGCTTGCCGGGCAATGGCCTCGGCAATTTCCGTGCAGCCATATCCCATATTGACGCAGTAGAGCCCACCGAAACCGTCGAGGCTCTTTCGGCCTTCGGTATCCCAGATGTACACGCCTTCCGCACCGGCCATGATCCGATTTGGGGTCTCGCCTCGGCTGTGCTTGGCCAGATGCGTAGACGGATGAAAGACGAAGCTTCGATCCTTCTCTCTGAGTTGCTCGGTTCCCAGATTACTCAACCGCATAGTCCCTCTCCTCGCGATGGATTGGCGGAGGGCACTCGGCCGGCCGCCTCCTTAGCAATTAGCATACCGCAAACGCCTCTCCAGTTTCGCGGGAATGCACGTCCTTCGCCGACGAATTCGCGGAATCGGGACCAAAAGCCGTGGAAACGAAGGCGTCGGCGTTTACCGTCGCCTTAGTGCGGACAAGGGGATTGGTGAATTGGACTTGATTGGCTTGGTCACGACAAGACTGTAATATTGATCGATCCCCAAGCCTGCCTGCAGCAGTCCCTCCATGAAACCCTGATACGCAGCCATAGAAGGAGATGCGACGCGCATCAGATAATCGATCCGCCCGCCGATAGCCCAGCAATCCAGGATTTCCGGAAATTCTCCGATCGCAGTCTCGAAGTGTCTTTGGTCCTCGAGGCGATGACGTTCCAGCACGACCTCCACCATGACAAAGACCATGCCGCCGATGAGGGCCGGACTCAGCCGCGCGTAAAACCCCTCAATAATCCCTGCGACCTCGAGTGCACGGAGCCGCTCCGAACAGGCCGACGCCGAAAGATGAACTCGTTTTGCAAGCTCGCTTTTTGAAATCCGGCCGTCTGACTGAATTTCTGAGAGAATCCGGAAGTCCCAAGCGTCCAGGCGCGCAGGATTGGGTTTCGACTTCATGACCTTCTGCTCTTAGCCGTTGTCAACAATGGAATTGACGCCAACCAACCGAGCTTGGTCGGAAGGCTCAAACGCCGATGTTGCGTGCGATGCCGTCTGCCGCCATGCGCTTGCGCCACTCAAGAGGCCCGGAATTGTGAATGGAGTTTCCCTCAACATCGACAGCCATGATCACGGGCATATCCTGCACCTCGAATTCATAGACTGCTTCCATGCCCAGGTCTTCGAAGGCAATGAGCCGCGCTGACTTGATTGATTTTGATATCAGGTAGGCAGCCCCGCCCACTGCGATGAGATACGGCGTTTTGTGTCTTACAATCGACTCGATGGCATCCCGTCCTCTCTCCGCTTTACCCACCATCGCGAAAAGCCCAGTTTCGGCGAGCACCTTCTCTGTAAAATCGTCCAAGCGGCTGGAGGTTGTTGGGCCAGCCGGTCCGACGACCTCATCCCTCACGGCGCGGACGGGTCCAACGTAGTAGATAACGCGTCCCTTCAGATCGAACGGAAGCGGCCTGCCGGCGTCGATCAACTCGACCATTCGCTTGTGGGCGGCGTCACGGCCTGTCAGCATCTTGCCGGACAGAAGGAGCGTTTCACCACAGCGCCACGATGCCGTCTCTTCCTTGGTCAACGCATCGAGGTTGACTCTTCGCACGCCGGCTGGACTCAATTCGTCGGTTCCAATGTCGGGCCATGCGCGCAAATCGGGCGGCTCCAGCCTGATTGGTCCAGAGCCATCCAAGGTAAAGTTCAGGTGCCGGTTGGCGGCGCATTGCGGAATGAGCGCCACGGGCTTGGACGCCGCATGGGTAGGATAGGTCGCAACCTTAACGTCGACGACTGTCGTCAGGCCACCGAGGCCTTGGGCGCCGATGCCCAGCGCGTTAATCCGCTCATAAAGTTCAATCCGCAGTGCCTCTTCCGCGCCTGAAGGCCCCCTGGCAATCAATTCCGCCATATCGATGGGCTGATTCATCGCCTCCTTGGCCAGCAGCATCGCCTTTTCAGCGCTACCACCGATGCCAACGGAGATCAGTCCGGGCGGACACCACCCACTTCCAAGCGTCGAGACTGTGTCAATCACCCAGTCGGAAACGGAGGCGCTGGGGTTCAAGGTGGTAAAACGTGCTTTGTTCTCTGAGCCGCCGCCTTTTGCGGCAATGCTGATCTCAATCTGGTTACCTTGCACAAGGTCAACGTGGACGACCGCCGGCGTGTTATCACGGGTGTTGACCCGTCCGGCGAGCGGATCGGCAACGATCGATGCCCGAAGGGGATTGTCAGGGTCGAGATATGCCTGACGGACGCCCTGATTCACGAGGTCTGCGAAACTGACCGTTGATTTGATGCGGGCGTCCATACCAACCTTCGCGAAGACCACCACAAGGCCGGTGTCCTGGCAGATCGGCCGCCGCCCAAATGCCGCCATGCGGGAGTTCAGCAGAATCTGCCCGATGGCATTCTTCGCCGCTGGACTCTGTTCGCGCGTGTATGCGTGAGAAAGAGACCGGATATAATCTGGAGGGTGATAGTATGAGATATACTGAAGAGCGTCGGCGACGCTCCTTGTGATGTCCTTGCCAGCAATGGTCCGTGTGCTATTTCCCACCGGATTTCATCCAAATGAGCTGAGGCCGTTGACCATTTTCAAGATCTGGAAGCTCCGCACCCCTTGCTCGCCTCCTTCATATCCATAGCCGCTCTGTTTGACGCCTCCATAAGGCGCATCCGCTGAAACCCCTTTAAGGTAATTCACACTGACAGCTCCCGCAGAAAGACTGTTGGTCAGCTTTCGTTGCGTATCGGCAGCGTCCGTGAAGAAGTAAGCGGCCAAACCATACTCGGTGGCGTTGGCTTCCTCGATCGCCTCCTCGAGCGCGTCGAACGGCGCCACAGTGAGGATCGGTCCGAACGGCTCTTCATGAAGCACTCTCGCTTCCTTCGGTACACCCGTAAGGATGGTTGGCGGCCAGTAAAAGCCCGGTCGGTCGAGGCGGGCGCCACCGGTCTCGATGCGGGCGCCTCGTTCGACCGCATCCTTGGTCAGACGCTGCATGGCTTCGATTCGCCGGGCGTTCGCCATCGGACCCATGTCCGTTGCAGCGTCGTCTGGTAGGCCGATCCTGATCTTGCGGACCGCCTCCGTCATCCGGGACAGAAATTCCTCATAGCGGGACCGAGCGACAAAAATCCTGCTGGGCGCATTGCAGCTCTGGCCCGCGCACTCGAACTTGTATTCCGAGATCGCCGGTATGGTCTTTGCCAGGTCTGCATCCTCGCACACTATAACCGGAGAGTGCCCACCGAGTTCAAGAATGCAGCGCTGCAAATTATTCGCCGCGAGCATGGCCAGCTGTTTTCCAACAGCGGTTGAACCGGTGAAAGTCAAGACCTTCACGATCGGCGAACTGAGCAAATGCCGCGATATATGCACCGGCACGCCGAAGACCAGATTGACCACGCCGTCCGGAACGCCTGCTTGGCGCAATGATTCAACGATATGGACAGCCACGCTCGGTGTCTCTTCAGCCCCTTTGAGGATCACCGGGCAGCCTGCCGCCAGCGCGGGGGCAAGCTTGCGGGCGATGAGAACGGCCGGATAGTTCCAGGGCGTAAACGCAGCAACGACACCGAGCGGCTCCGGGACGATCATCCGGTTCGGGGCCATCGGAATCGAGGCCGACAGCTCTTCGGCATGCCTGCCGTTCCACTCCAGCGTTTCAACGGCGCGCGTGTACTCACCTGTCGCTTCGGCAATCGTCTTTCCCTGTTCGGCCGACAGGTCCCTGGCTGCTGCTTCAATCTTCGTTGCCAAGACTCTTGCGGCTGCTACCAGGATTTCGGCACGCTCTTTTGCAGGCCGTGAAGACCAAGCGTTGCGGCTGCGTTCTGCCGAAGCGAGGGTCTCATCCAGATCCGACACCGTCGCCGAGGCCACCGAGGCAAATACCTTCTCCGTTGCCGGATTAATCACCGGCAATGTGGCTCTGCTACCACCGGCCCGCCATTTGCCGTTGATGAAGAGCTCGTGGCTCCTGGCGTCTGACATCGCGTGCTCCACTTGTGTGAATTTTTGCCATACGAGCGCCATTCGACACCGAACCGCTGAACTCGCTTGAACCCAATTTCATCGCGATTGTCGGGGCAGGTCAAATATCGAATATTGCCGAAATCCATCTGGAATCCAGATCGATCTGATCCTGATGGCCACAAGAAGACATAGCCTTGCCAAATAGGGTGAAGAGTTCAGGCCGCGTCAGGTGCCGCGGCTGCCCAGGCCCGACTCTCAATCAATTCTCTAGCGACCTTGGGGATGAGCTTGCGGACCGCGGAGACGGCTGCAGAACGCTCATCTTTGGGATTCACGGCAAGCACGACGGAACGGGTGATCACCGGATCGACGATTTTGACCGTCCTAACCAGCCCTTGAGAGGCTTCTTTTTGAACGGCCGAGGGGGCGAGAATAGAATGGGCTTTTCCTTCTATAACCATGTTGATGATCGTTGAGAGCGAGTCCACTTCAAACTTGACGTCCAGCGCGCAACCGTGTTGTGCGACGACGTCAGCCACCGAACGTCTGACATTATTATTGCGCATAGGAACCGCGAGCGGGAACGCATGTAGATCCGCCAGAGATATCGAATCCTCGAAAGGCGGTTCACCTGACGGCACCACGAGACAGAGCTCTTCGCGCGCCAAGACTGTCATTCGTGCCACACTATCCGCAGTGCGGTAGAGAACTGCCAGATTGAAGCGGCCAGCAGCCATCCACTCCTCCAGCGGTCCCGTCATACCCTCGATCATCTTTAGTGAGACCCTCGGCAGTTCGGCTCTCACTGATTCGAGCAGGGGGCCGCTCAGCACGCGAGCGGCTCCGGACGGAATGCCAATGGTCACCTCCCCGGCAGGGGAAGCGGCTGTGTTGGTCAATTCCGCCTCGGTGAGTCGAATTTCCTTGAGAATTGCCCGCGCTCGTTCGAGCAGTTTGGCTCCTGACGCCGTCACGCTCACGCCGGTCCTGTCGCGTATCAGCAGCTGAGTGCCGAAACCTTCCTCCAACTGACGCACATGCAGGCTCAGAGCGCTCTGAGCAATATTGAGGAACGCAGCGGCCTTCGTGAAGCTGCCTGCTTCGACTACGCCGACGAAGTATTTTAACTGCCTAATTTCCATAACTTGAAGAGCCCAACTGAGGCACTTTCCCCAATTTCCCCCTATCTATCTCGAAAAGTGATGGCGAGAAAGCAATAATTGTGCCGCACTGCAGCAATCGCCGTGGCAATCCGCGGCCGAGGCAAAAGGAGCACCTTCGTGTCGTGTCGTCCGAGTCTGGACTAAATCAGCCGTTCAAACGCCCAACTCGGCTTTCGGGTCCATGGCGATGATTTCACGGGCCCTCCTGACAACCGGGGCATCGACCATCTTTCCGTCCAAGGCAAAAGCACCTCTACCCTCTGCCGCAGCATCCCTTTCGGCCGCGAGCACACGGTTGGCCCACTCGAACTCCTCTGCGCTAGGGGAGAAGGCTTCATTCAGGATGGCAACTTGTGTCGGATGAATTGCCAACGCTCCGACGAAACCGAGCCGCCTTGCCTGTATGACGACATCGCGGAACTTCTGCGTGTCCGAGAACTCCCCGATACTTCCAACGAATCCCAGAGGCAGCAGACCTCTCGCGCGGGCGGCGAACAAGACCGAAAGGTTCGGTCCTAAAAGAAGCTCCGGACCTGGTGTCCCGCCAACGGCCGCGCTGAAATCTTCCGGGCCAAGCGCCATCGCGGCCATCCGTGGATGGGCCGAAGCTATTGCCGTGAGTCTCGTCAATGCCCCCGGAGTTTCGATCAGGGCGACGAACCGAACGCTTCCCGCGTCAAGATTCCTTTCGTGCTCAAGTTCCGTCACGGCATCAGCGACTTCCATCACCCACTCGGCCGACTCCACCTTGGGAAGGACAAGCGCATTAACGCCTGCGAAGATCGCTGCTTCAAGGTCGGCAGCCAGCGCGCGCAGGCCACGGTTCACCCGGACCAAAACCGACGCGCCGTTGCGACCCACTTTTGTCACGGATTCTTGGAGCTGCCGCCGTGCCTCGCCCTTCTGATTCTGGGGAACAGAGTCCTCCAGGTCGAGAATGACGCCATCTGCACCCCGCTCATGGGCCGTCTTAACGAAGCGCGGAACGTGAGCGGGAACGAAGAGCAGGGATCTCCAGCGGGGTACAGACATAGCGCTTTCAATGGCCGGAAAGGTGTCCTTGATCATGGAGTCGCCTCTGCGGTCGATTTTAGCGAGCTCGCAGGGCCGCCGATTCGCTGGATGATCCGAGGTACACACGCTCTCCTATAGATCGTGAGCACACCGGCCTTACCGACAAGACGCACGCTCACGCCGATGCGGCTCTTTCGCGCAAACGTACCAGAACCTCCTCGCGGACAGCCTCGGTATGAGCGCCAAGAGCCGGGACAGGGCGCAGCAAGGGGTGCTCAGCGTTGAAGATCGCCGCGGGAGCGATCGTCTCGATGGTCCCTTCGGGTGTTCCGACCTGCACCTTGCGAATGTGTGGGTGCTTTGAAACATCCGCGACTTCGTTCAGTCGGCCATATGCCAACCCGGCTGCCTCAAGCTCCTGCATCGCTTCGTGGCATTGCAGTTTGGAAAAGCGCCGTTCGATGATCTCATCAAGTTGCGCACGGTGAACGAGGCGCTCCATATTATCGGCGAAACCAGGTGCGCGTATAAGCTTCGGCAGCTTCAGGAACTTCTCGCAAAAATTCACCCATTCACGGTCATTCTGAACCGAAAAGATGACCTCTTTGCCGTCGGCACAGCGATAGGCACCATATGGCGCGAGCGACGGGTGTTTCACGCCTGCGCGCACCGTGTGATAGCCGCTGTAGTCGTTTTGAAGAACCGGCACGTTCATCCAGTCGGCGACGGCATCGAACAGTGACACCTGGATGCTTGTCCCTTCGCCAGTGACCTCGCGGTGATATAGCGCCTGAAGAATGGCGCTATGCGCGTTCATGCCTGCCGAGATGTCGCAAACCGACACACCCACACGGGCGGGCCCCTGTTGCGTCCCGGTGATCGCACACAGACCAGTTTCGGCCTGGACGATGAGATCATAGGCCTTCAAATGGGAGTACGGCCCTGTGACGCCGAAACCGGAGATATCGCAGGTGATCAGACGCGGAAATCGCCGACGGAGATCCTTAGACCCGAACCCCAGTTTTTCGATACTGCCCGGCTTCAGATTTTGGATAAAGACGTCGGCACCGGCAATGAGCGTGTCCAGGACGGCGCGGTCCCCCTCAGTTCTCAAGTCCAGACAGACCGACTCCTTACCCCGGTTTAGCCAGACGAAGTAAGCGCTCTGACCCCGCACCAACTTGTCGTAATTTCGGGCAAAATCCCCTTCGGGCCTCTCGATCTTGATCACCCGGGCGCCAGCGTCAGCAAGGCGAGACGAAGCGTAAGGCGCAGCAACCGCCTGCTCCACAGCAACGACGGTGATACCCTCAAGAGACTTCTGCATGCGACACCCTATTTTCATCTAACGTCTTCGCTTCGAATCCGACGATGGTTTAGCATCGCCAGCAGCCGATTTTGTTCGTTCCCAACTATTGAGAATGCCTCGTCAACACCCATTCCCGGCTTTGCAAGCATCATGTCGGCCTGAGTCGCTACAGAGACGTGGACTGAAGCCTGTGCTGAGAGATCCGTTTCGGTACAACTTCCTCCGACATACGCCCCTACCTTGTTCTCTTTGCAGAGGAGCACGGCACGTGCCGTGTCAACTAATGAGCCGACATCGGGCGTCTTGATTTGAATGAGATGCGCGGCCCTCGCTTCGGCAAAGAGGCGGATATCCTCAAGTGTGTTGCACCTCTCGTCCACGACAATGCGAGCGCTGGAACCCCGGTCATCCAGGATCGATACGATCCGGGCATAATTCTCAATCTGAGCTCGTGTAGAACCAAAGTCCGCCGGGGACTCGATGTTGATCGCAAAACCCGGAACGGTATCGGCTACCCTGCAAATAAAGTCGGCGATCCGTTGCGGCTCCAGGCCGATTTCCTGGCCGATCCAGCCGTACACATCGAAGTGAAGCACCGGACGATACCCCGGGCGACCGATTTGGCGCGTACGCGTTGCAACCCACTTCACGAACTCCATGAACGTTTGGCCGTCGACGCCGAATTTCTGCCCTGCGTTGATCAGGCCGTGGGGAAGCACATCCACAGCCTTCAAAATCATTTTGTCCACATTGACTTCACGGGCATCGCCGCTCTGGCAGTAAATTGGAACCCTGCGCGTGGGCAGCGGCAGGCCAAATTCACTGCATACTATCTCCGCCATCGTCTTGCGGTGAAGATGGGCCGCCGCGCGAAGGAGGGCCTGGCTGACGCCATACTCAACAGCCAAAGGTAGTCGCTTATGCTCTAGAGGCTCGAAGACCTTCGCGCACGCACCAAGGTAGTGAAGCGCGTCAACATCAAGAAGCCGTGTCACGATCTGCGAACTCAGATCCGAGATTCGGTCGGCGTCGAACAAAGGATCGCGTCCGCCAGCACCAGAGTATTGGACGCTCATCATATCGCCCCAGACAGCTGTGTCGTCGGTAAGAATCAGCCCGACGCTAAGCGAAGATGCTGGAACGCGAATAGCTTTGAAGCCGGGCGTGACGGGTTCGCCCACATAGATGAAACCGTCCTGCGGGACGCCGGCCCTGATCGCAACGTGGTCGTCATAGAAAAATGCACCATTGCCGGGCGCAAGGAGGACGTCTTTGATCTGCACTTGCTTTGCTCGATTTCTGCCGGACATGTTGACGGGCGGATGCAGTACGAACTGCTGCTCTCCAAGTATGCGTGATATGGCCTTCAGATCGCCAATATAATCTCCCGGATGGTGCCATCGCGTTTCAAGATGGTGATGGCTGAGATGTGCTCGGGGACGAGACGGTCATGCTCCCTGAGGCAGGTAGCTTTGATGACGACGGCATGCCGGTGCAGCCGGTCCGCACATCGTCTGCGACTGGATTTCGACGGCCACACTTTGGCACATTGCGATGCCGGGACCGGAGGCCGTCCACCACATCAGGTCAGCGGTTGTAGAGGCCTTCCTCGACCCGAAGACGGTTTGCACATCGACCCAGGGGCCACAACTGCGGTCAACAACGGGCGGCCTGCCCCGTGTATCGGTCGGCAGCAATGGCTCAAGCCGCGCAAATTGTTGCTCGCTAAGCCAGAAATAATCCCGACTCATCAACGGCCTCCTTTCGGAAGCCGTGAATCAATCTCTCCCCTGAGCGAAACCCTTTGCCGGCGCAACGTATTGGCGCTACGCTGGCATTGCAATCCTGAAAAGTCAGCAATTTACCAGCAGGTCACGGGACATGCTGCTTAGCGACTTCGCGCCGTTCTCGGTCACTCGGACAGTCTCACTGAAGACGTAGCCGTCATCCTTCTCAAAAATGCCGATGAGGACGTGGAAGGTCATATTGGGTTCAATCACGGTGTCATCGTCCTCCTGGAAGCTGATTCCGCTGTCGACCCAACCGTGGCCGATGGAGTAGCCGCTCCTGGATTCCTTACGCACGCCGTATGGTTTAAAGGCGCGCTGGAACGCTTGCGAAACTTCAGAGCACGTAACTCCCGGCCGTATCGTTTCGACCTCTGCGAGGAAACCGTCCAAAGCGGCTTGATGTAAGTGCCGGGCCCGAGCGGTCGGCTCACCCAAAAAAACTGTCCGTGACAAGGCGCAGGCATAGCGGTGTCGGAAAGCGCCAATTTCGAAATTAGTCTGACAGCCCATCTTATAGCTTGCGTCGGACCACGAAAGGTGCGGTGCGTTGGCGGGAGAGCCAACCGGCATAGTTGGAAACTGGCAAACTCCCCCCGGGATTTCCGGAGTGCCTTTGACCAAAGCATTCACTATAGCGGCGCCCACGTCACATTCGCGCGCTCCAGAAGCAATCTCGAGCCGGCCCACCTGCATGGCCCTATCAACAATCTTGCCGGCTTGCTCCATGTATGCAAGCTCGGCTGGTGATTTTACCTTTTTCAGCTTAGCAATCATTCCATCGGCATCGATAAACTTCGATGCGTCCAAGCTGTTACCGAGGGCGGCATGGTCTTTCACTCCAAACGTCTTGGCCGTCAGTTCGACCCCGATTCGGCTCGACTTAGTGCGCTCGCGGATTAGATCGCCAATCGGCTCCCATGCCGTTCGCTGGCTCGAGCCAATGTACTTCTCTGGATAACTGAGAATGCGCGACTGCGGTAGGTATGAGGTGGGTGTTGCACACAAAGTGTCGATTTCGCGCAAAACCAGCCACGGATCTTCATCTTCTTGACACACGAGAGCGAGCTGCGGAACGTACTCCGAGTATCCGTCATAGCCGGTGAGGTAATTCATATTATTCTCGTCCATGACAAGCAGCGCATCCATTCCGCGCGCCGCCATTTGCTGTCGCAGCCGAGCAGTGCGCTCGCGGTATTCCTGCTGACTAAATCCAGGTACGCGTCCCTGTTGACTAGATGTGGGCATGAGCAGCTTTCTCCTATCTTGGTAAACGTCGATCGCAGGAGGCGATCAATTGGCTTACCTTCTCGAAGGCGTAATGTTGGCTAACGCGCAAAGGCCCAAAAAACCATGAGTTTTGCCGAAATCCTTTAAGATGCGGCGTCTAACGAGGGATTTCGCCGCTGGCCTGCGAATGGTTTTTCGGGCACGCAGTGCAGCTAGGTTATGCCGTAGGTATTATTTGTATGCGACAACCATGAGGCGCGAGCTATCGGATGTAAATGCTCCGCCTTCCTGCCCATAAGCTTCAACAGTCTCGAACCCCGCGCTTTGCAGCATGCGAACATATTCAGAAAACCCATACTGCTTATAAGAAAGGTGCGTTCGTCTAACGCGTCCATCGCGGACGATAATCCTTTCGAGGTTCTCCCGATCGCGTAGCACATCGTTGCTAAATATATCGATTCGTACGTCGTCGTTACGCTGCACAACGGAACACACGGGAACCTCGTGGCGCAGGGACTCGAAGCGATTGGGGTTATCGATTAGCAGACGCCCGCCCTTTCGAAGCGAAGAAGCGGCTTCCCGAAGAACTCTCTCATTATCCGCATCATCGAAATAGCCAAAGGTCGTGTACCACAGAAAAGCCGCGTCGAATCGATCTCGCCAGGGAACTGAGCGCATGTCGCCCAGAACATATTCGACATCTACTCCGCGTTCGGCCGCATCCGCTTCGGCTTTTTTTAGGAGGATCGCGGACCTATCCATTCCCGTTACCCGTGCTCCTTTTTCCGCCAATCGGTTGGAAATCCGACCATATCCGCACCCGAGTTCAAGAACCGGGCTGCCTTGTGTAAGAGAGAGAAGATTCCAAATTATCCCCACTTGCTGGTCGCTTGTCTTTGGCGGATTTACCACATCACCAAAGTGAACGTAATCTTCGCTGAAGTATGAGTCAAGTTCTGATGAAGCAACAGTCTTGCCAACATTATCATTCATATCGTTTTCTCCGTCTATGTTTCTTTCCGTTATGTTATTTCCGATTTTAGTCGAGTTTTGCATGTGAAGAGGTATAGTTAAAGAAAATATTTGTAATATTTTTATATACTTGTTAAACCTTTTGCGACAGTTGTTCACCATCCGCGTTGAATTGTATCGTGGGCCGGCATGGGGGTCTCTCGAGGCACTCCTCCGGCCTTCTCTTCGGCTGGGCGCTACACACATCGCGTAGCCATCTCCAAGAACCGCCTAATCGAGAACGGTTCGGTTCATTTCAGCTATTGGCAATCCCCACCGGGCGCAAAAGCTCGCCGTTGCCGCGACCTGCTCGGCATGCCGGCACTGGCGGCTGCCTCAGCCGAAAAGAAATAGACCACGACCGCACCGAAGCGCTCACCCAGGCTTTGTCTCAGGAAATGTCCAGCCGGTCACCAGGGGTAGATAATCCTCATCGAAATATTCGATGGCGTCACGACAGGCACGCCATACCAGGATACATGGCAGAAGGCGTTAGCCGCCTTCTTCGGCGCATCGGACCGACTCGGTTGGGCGCAAACGGGCCGGGCCTGAGCGGAGCATGCGCCATTATGCCTAGCACCCTCTTCCGCTTCGACACCCTGCCCATCGCGGCCCTGCCGAGCCGCCAACCTAGAGGTCCTTTTGGACCGAGAAGAGTGACGTCTTTGCCATCGGCGCAGCTGTAGCACCGTAGGCGCAACGACAGGTGGCTCACGCCGGCGCCCACCGTTTTAGGTGCTATAGTCGTGTTGCAGGTCGCAGGTGATCGCCGCGGAAAGCGATCCCAGTCTTCGATGCTGCCCGGCTTCGGGTTCTAAAGAAGACGTCAGCAAACGGCGATGAGCGGTTCCAGGACGTCGCGCTCCGCCTCCTACCTCAAGTCCAGGCAAGCCCTTTCGGGCAAAGTCTCTTCGGGCTTTTCAACCTTGATGACCCGGGCGCCTGCGTCCGCAAGGCGATACGATGCATAAGGCCGCGGCCACACTCTGCTCAAGGCATCGCCGGCAACCGGTGCGGAGAGATCGTCTCGGTACAGCTTCCTCCCACCTACGCTCCAACTTGATTTGCCCGATTTCAGATTGTCGAGAATGGTGATTCTGGAATGCCGTGAAAAAACAAACATCCGGACATGTGAGCCAATCCAGCCGGAGAGCATTTGCGTCCAGGTCGCCTCGGCAAAGCCGATCATCTCGCGTTGGTCTCGAGCGTCGTCGTTCCGGCCTTCTGCAACAGGCCGGAACCACGCATTCGCGAAGCCGGTAGCTGTCGCGCGGATGGTGACCACTGTCGAGTGATGAAGCAGGCGATCAAGGATCGCGGTTGTGGACGAGCGAGATCGCTTCAGTGACGGGCGAAGAGTCGGGCGGGAGTTTTCGAGGCCCCTTCGGGCGCGCGAGGTTCGACGGGAAACGCGGCCCTCGCTAGCCGGTCAGTCGACCGTGTTCCAGATGACGCGTAAGCGTCGTCATCGTCCTGACTGGCGGCGCGGCCGAGATTGGCGTATGGCTTGCGGGCCGAATACAGGTGCGGCGATGGAAAGGCTCACATAGGCCTTGGCCTCACCGGTGCGGATCCAGCCGGCGCTAGCCATCTAAAAGCGCGATTGCACCGTTCGGAACATTATATTGGCGGAGCCAAAGCCAAGTGGCAGATACTACGGCACGTAGCGGATCGAATTGCATCCGCCTTCAACGCCATCCGAAAGAAAGAGCGAAGTGAAGTGAAGAGAAGATGAAAGACGTCCTCCTCGTGCCTAGCTAAGCTATGGAGCATTTTTCTATCGGGTCGACGCAGTGCACCACGGCTTCATTTATGCTGTCGAACCGATAACGCCCGGGTTCACGTCAATTCGCGTTCCGGCGTCTTCCGAGGTCAAGGCTCAGCTCAAGTCCGAGGAGCCTGGCGGCCGCAGGGCCGGCGTCAACAAGAAGGCGGGGAACTTGTCGAAAAGCTCAAGAACGAAGCCGGCGGGCTCTGAGATTTGGGAAGGAACAGACAGATGGCGATTCTTCTCGTTGCCGAAACGACAACCAGAGCCTTTCCGACCAAACCGCGAAGGCACTCACTGCCGCGCTTTAGATCGGTTCGGAAGTCGACGTGCTGGTCGCCGGGAGGTGCGCGAAAGCAGCCGCCGATGCCGCCGCAAAGCTCAAGGGCGTGCGCATTGTGCTGCTCGCCGAGGGCCATGAGATTTGGTCCCGCCGGCGGCCACCATGGGCAAGAACGTGATGCCGCGGGTCGCCCTCCTGGTCGTCATGGAGGTGTCGGAGATCATCGCCGTGGTTTCGCCCGACACCTTCAAGCGCCCGATCCTTGCCAGCGACGCCATCCAGGCCGTGCAGTCGACCGATCCATGGAAGGTCATTGCCGTACGGGCGGCGGCTTCTTTCCCGTTAGCTCCCAAGGCAATTCGACTGTCCGTCAAGCATGTCTCGGCGGCAGCCGACCCCGGCCTCTCCAGCTTCGTTGAGAATCGGCTCCAAAAGGTTTTCCTGTCGACGCCGGCTATGCGCCAAACGACTGGCAGGTCGGCCAGAACGGCAAGGTCATGGCACCTGATGTTTGCATTGAGGTCGTCATCTCCTGCGCCATTCAGCACCTTGCGGGCATGATGGCTTCAAAGGTAATCATTGCCATCAACAAGGACGAGGGATCGCCAATCTTCCAGGTCGCCGAGGCGCATCGTAGCGACCTTTCGTCATCCTGCCCGAGCTTTCCAGATCGATTTGACCCGAAGGTACAATGTCTCAACTCCAGATTCTAACTCTAACCTGCGATGACAGCCCCGGCATTGTAGCAGCCGTCGCAACCGGACTGACTGCGCTCGGTGCCAACATTGCCGAGAGCAGCCAATTCTGGGACCGCACCAGCAATCGCTTCTTCATGCGTCTGGCCGTCGAAGGAGACGAGTCGCTTTCGAGCGCGTCAATCGAGCGTGCGCTCGGACCGGCGATCGAGCACTTCAGTTTGTGTGTTCACACCGTCAATGCGCGCCGGAGGCCGAAGATCATCATAATGGTGTCGAAATTCGATCATGCGATGCTTCATTTGCTTTACCAGATCAAGGTTGGTTGGCTGAACGCGGACGTGGTTGCGATCGTTTCTAACCACGAAGACAGCCGTGGGGCCGCCGAGCGGGAGGGCTTTGCCTATCATTACTGGCCGGTATGCAAGGACACCAAGACCGAGCAGGAAAATAAACTTCTGTGTCTCGTGCGCGAGACTGCCGCGGACCTCTTGATCCTGGCCCGGTACATGCAAGTCCTGTCTGACGACATGTCAACTCGCCTGTTCGGCAAGGTTATCAACATCCATCATTCCTTCCTTCCCTCCTTCAAAGGCGCAAAGCCGTATCATCAGGCCTACGAGAGAGGAGTGAAGCTTATCGGGGCGACTGCGCATTACGTGACGCCCAACCTCGACGAGGGTCCCATCATAGATCAGGAAACTGAGCGCGTAACGCACTCAATGAACGCCGAGGATTTCATCGCGACGGGCCGCGATATTGAAAGCCGCGTCCTTGCACGGGCCGTCAAGCTGCATCTGGAGCAGCGGATCATGCTCAACGGAAATAAAACAATCGTATTCTCAAATTAACCGAGGCGCCGCGATGAAACCCACAAAGTGAGCATTTACCAGCAGGTCAGGGGACTTGCTGCTAACCAATATCGCGCCGTTCTCGGTCAGTCGGACAGTCTCACTGAAGATGTAGCCGTCATCCTTCTCACCTTGTTCGGCAGAGGCCCGCCCAGCATACTATTCAGTACCACCTCAATTTGTGCCGCCGTGCCATCCCAATCCTCAAATTGCAGGATCGAGCAGTCATAGGCCGCCATCTCAAACCCGCCGATGTTCGAACCATCAGCCATGGAGCCGATCTCCCTTCGGATCGAGGAAATAGGCAAGACTATCCGGGCCCGAACCATCTGACCTTCATGGGATAATAGGTCGCGACGATCTCAGTGCCCTCCTCCGCAGCATTTCGGGCTATCAAAGCGAGCCCAACCGAGGCGTCGAGCGTGGGCTTCTATGTCACCGAGGTGATGCGGCAGAGACCATGGCCGTGCATCGGCTCGCCAGGCCTGAACAGAATAGCGCCTCCGCTCAACCTCTTGCCCGGCTCAAGGCAGCATAGCCCGACCAGCCACGGTCTCGCCGGGTCAGTGAGAGCTTCAGGGCGGCCAAGCACATCGCCTACATAGCCGCTGCGCTTGCGCGCCATGCGACTGAGCCCGAGGTCGTCGAGCGTCGTCCTGCCGTCGATCTCCGGTCCCGCGACATGGTGCCTTTCTCGACCCGCAAGGCGCCCAGAGCCTCCCGAAAAGGCGTGCCGGCCTCGATCAACCGGGACCATACCTCGTCGCCCACACTCGCGCCGGCATAGGCAAATGATGCGCAGGGCCTTTCGAGATAGTTCTCTTCAAGCAGCCTCATATGCGGCAACGCCTCGTTGGAGACGTCGAAATTGGAACTCGCGCGCAAACCCGGCCAGGCGATGTCGAGCAGGAATTCGAGCCGGGACATCGCCTCCGCGGCCTTCGCCGGTGAAGGCACGCGCCGCGTCTGGTCCGGCGGCCTCGCACCAGCCGCATCTCGGCGACCATAGGCCTCGCTCACTTCGCAGCCGGAAGCACGTTCTCCTCGTCGTATAATTTCAAGTACCAAACGTGCATCATCGCCGCAGTCGCGGATCTGGCGCATCTCTGAGACCGTCGCCGATATAGGCGACGCTGAGTAACAGTGAGCGAAATCGCAATGCCCGGCCACAGCACTAGTTGCGGTTAATCCTGAATGTATTCGATTCCGTCAAAAAGCAGGCGCCCCCAAATCGGGAAATCCGGCGGAAAACCGAGGCCAAGAAACGATAGTAAGCTCTCCGAAATCATGGCATCGGCGATTTGGAGAGTGCTTGAGACAATGAGACATGACGTTGGGCAGCACATGACAACGGATAATCCGGCGCGGCGGCGCGCCGATGCTGCGCGATGCCAACACGAATTCGCGCCGCTTGACGGCCAGAACTTCGCCGCGAACGCTGCGCGCAGTTTTGCATCCAGCTCGTCAATCCGATAGCCGACACGATGAGGATGAAATTCCCCATCTCGACTCCGAGAATGTTCGCCACCGCGTTGCGGAACAGCATCACCGTAATCAATAGCATTGGCAGCACCCGCAATGACAGAAACAGATCAGTGAGCCGCATCGGTGGGCCATCCAGGGCAACGAGTCCAGGTTAACGCGCTTGGAGGGCGGCCAAGAGGTAGTCGGTATCCCAGTTTCCGAGTTTTCGCTTTCCCTTGACGGATTGTTTTCCGGACATGGCTCGGATGAGGTTGAGCGCGAGGTGGCGGACCATGGCCATGTTTGTGGCGCCGTGGCCCCCGGCGCAGGCGGGACTGGTCCTCCTTGAATTCACGTAGCCCGTTCTCGATCCCCAATGGGTTGCCTCGGCGAAGGGTTTTGCGGTGAGGATGCAAGAGGAGATGTAGCATCGCCGCTCGACCCTGACCTCGGCGCTGGTCTCGATGTGGGTCTTGACCATGGCAGATGGTGCTGAGGCCCTTGAAGCGCGGCTCGTCGGGATAGCGCCTTCTGCCAATCATCCAGTCGACGCGCTGTGAGACGAGATGACGGCGCGTCTAGATGCGGCCATGGCCCCTTTCGACCTCGGTGAGCGCATCGATCTCATTGACGGGAGCGGCGTCGAAATAGAGCTGTCGGCATGGGCAGTCTTCTGATTGTCCTTGGTGGCCAAGAGATAGTCGCCGCAGAGATCGACGATCGTCTCCGCGATGTCGGACTGACAGCCCATGGCGTCGATGGAAACGAAACTGCACGCCAGCGCTCCGGACGCGGCCAGTTCCTTCACCAGCAAGGGAATGGCGGTGATCTCATTGGATTTGTCGGCCACCGCCAATTGCCCAGCACGAGGCTGTGGGTTGTCGCATAGGCCGAGACCAGGTGTAGGGCCGCCTATCCGCGCCCGCTATCGTGGCTACGGAGCGAGGTCTTGCCATCGATGGCGATCTGACCGACCGCTTCGGGCAGACGCTCGGCGACGAAGGCCAGAAAGCAGGAGGCGAACTGGTCCGGTCCGATCCGGTTCATCACTACTCGCAGCCAGTCGGCGCAGGGAATGCCGAAATGGTAGGGCTGCAGACGCCGCAGGAAGTTAACCTGAGCTCGTTGCCCTGGTGGGTCATCGAGGGATTTGAAATAGCCAGCAACGACGCCTATAAAAGTGCCGAGAATAATCGAGATGACCATCGCCGTCAGGCCGACGGCGATTGATATCCGACCGCCTGTCATCACCCGCGCGAGCAGATCGCGCCCAAGCTGGTCGGTGGCCAACGGATGGGCCCAGCTTGGTCCCGCGCTCAAAGTCGTGAAGTCGATATAGGTGGGCCTTATGCGCCCAACGAACGGGCCTAAGGCGACGCCGACGACAATCAGGAAGAAGACAGCAGCCCCGGCGAGCGCGCCCTTGTGGGCCCTGAACTGGTCCCACACGTCCCGCCACTGATTGCGCGACGGCGTCACGGGCAACACAAGCTCCACGACGTCGAGGTGGTCGGCTCGGCCACGCACTAGCCGTGTCTTGTTGAACGCTTCCTAAAAAAGGTCACCCGTGGGAAACAAGTGTTAGACGCACAACCAGCACAGCTTGGTGATGTTAAATGCCGGCGCAACGTATTGGCGCTACGCTGGCATTGCAATCCTGAAAAGTCAGCAATTTACCAGCAGGTCACGGGACATGCTGCTTAGCGACTTCGCGCCGTTCTCGGTCACTCGGACAGTCTCACTGAAGACGTAGCCGTCATCCTTCTCAAAAATGCCGATGAGGACGTGGAAGGTCATATTGGGTTCAATCACGGTGTCATCGTCCTCCTGGAAGCTGATTCCGCTGTCGACCCAACCGTGGCCGATGGAGTAGCCGCTCCTGGATTCCTTACGCACGCCGTATGGTTTAAAGGCGCGCTGGAACGCTTGCGAAACTTCAGAGCACGTAACTCCCGGCCGTATCGTTTCGACCTCTGCGAGGAAACCGTCCAAAGCGGCTTGATGTAAGTGCCGGGCCCGAGCGGTCGGCTCACCCAAAAAAACTGTCCGTGACAAGGCGCAGGCATAGCGGTGTCGGAAAGCGCCAATTTCGAAATTAGTCTGACAGCCCATCTTATAGCTTGCGTCGGACCACGAAAGGTGCGGTGCGTTGGCGGGAGAGCCAACCGGCATAGTTGGAAACTGGCAAACTCCCCCCGGGATTTCCGGAGTGCCTTTGACCAAAGCATTCACTATAGCGGCGCCCACGTCACATTCGCGCGCTCCAGAAGCAATCTCGAGCCGGCCCACCTGCATGGCCCTATCAACAATCTTGCCGGCTTGCTCCATGTATGCAAGCTCGGCTGGTGATTTTACCTTTTTCAGCTTAGCAATCATTCCATCGGCATCGATAAACTTCGATGCGTCCAAGCTGTTACCGAGGGCGGCATGGTCTTTCACTCCAAACGTCTTGGCCGTCAGTTCGACCCCGATTCGGCTCGACTTAGTGCGCTCGCGGATTAGATCGCCAATCGGCTCCCATGCCGTTCGCTGGCTCGAGCCAATGTACTTCTCTGGATAACTGAGAATGCGCGACTGCGGTAGGTATGAGGTGGGTGTTGCACACAAAGTGTCGATTTCGCGCAAAACCAGCCACGGATCTTCATCTTCTTGACACACGAGAGCGAGCTGCGGAACGTACTCCGAGTATCCGTCATAGCCGGTGAGGTAATTCATATTATTCTCGTCCATGACAAGCAGCGCATCCATTCCGCGCGCCGCCATTTGCTGTCGCAGCCGAGCAGTGCGCTCGCGGTATTCCTGCTGACTAAATCCAGGTACGCGTCCCTGTTGACTAGATGTGGGCATGAGCAGCTTTCTCCTATCTTGGTAAACGTCGATCGCAGGAGGCGATCAATTGGTGTTGCTTTCTTCAAGGCGCCCTGAACCCCGATTGTTCATTTGGTTAGGTGGGTAGCCCACGTCGCCCGGTTCGAGGCGTAAGTCAGGTACCGGCCGCGGAGGCGTCGGCAATCCACTCCATCAGGCCTTTGCTGAGGCTGCGCGGGACGAGGAGGTCGCATTCGAACCCGCTCCTGCGCAGCAGCAGCACCGGCATGCGATCGAGACCGGTCTGGACTGCCCGTCCATCTCCCAGTGTCTCCCAATCCACGGCGACGCACCGCTCCAGCACCTGTTTGACGCCCCTGCCGGAAAGCCGGACTCGAACCCTGCCCTCGCCGAGCGGGAGGGCGCAGCCGCGTTCCGCGTCGACGTCGATAATAGGCGCCGGGCCATCGCAAAGCAGCCAGAATCGGCGCGGCGCAATGCGGATGACGAGCCACTCGTCATGACGAGCAGTGTCGCCGACCTTGTTCGGCAGCGGCCCGCCCAGTATCCTATTCAGGACCACCTCGAATTGCGCCATCGCGCCATCCCAGCCCTCGAGTTGGAGGATAGAGCAGTCATAAGCCGCCATCTCGAACCCGGCCATGTTCGAACCATCAGCCATGCAGCCGCTCTCCCTTCGGGTCGAGGAATATAGGCGAGACTATCCGGGCCCGAACCGTCTGGCCCTTCATGGGATAAGTTGCGACGATCTCGGTGCCCTCCTCCGCGGCATTCCGGGCAAGCAGTCCCAGCCCGACCCACGCGTCCAGTGTGGGGCTGTAGGTCACCGAGGTGATGCGGCCGAGACCGTGGCCATGGATAGGCTCGCCAGGCCTGAACAGGATCGAGCCGCCGCGCAATGGCTTGCCCGGCTCGAGGCTGCGCAGCCCGACCAGCCGCGGGCGCGCCGGGTCGCTGAAGGCTTCGCGGCGGCCAAGCACCTCGCCCACATAGCCGCTGCGCTTGCCCGCCATGCGGCTGAGGCCGAGGTCGTCGAGCGTCGTCCTGCCGTCGATCTCCGGTCCCGCGACATGCCCCTTCTCGACGCGCAGGGCGCCCAGGGCCTCGACGCCGTAAGGCTTCTGGCCAAAAGGCGCGCCGGCCTCTATTAGCCGGCACCACACCTCCTTGCCCACGCTCGCGCCGGCATAGATCTCGTAAGCCCGCTCGCCCGAAAAGCTGAGGCGGATGATGCGCAAGGGCCGGCCGTTATACTTTGCCTCAATCAGTCCCATATGCGGCAGCGCCGCGTTGGAGACGTCGAGGTTGGGAAACGCGGCGGCGAGGATATCGCGGCTCTTCGGACCGGCAACCGACATCGCAGCCCATTCGTCGCTGACCGAGGTCACCGACACGCGGAGGTCTGGCCAGGCGGTGTCGAGCAGAAATTCCAGCCGGGCCATTACGTCCGTGGCGTTCGCGGTCGATGTCGTCATAAGAAAGTGCCGCTCGCCGAGTCGGGTCGTTGTGCCATCGTCGAAAACGATGCCGTCGTCGCGCAGCATGATGCCGTAACGCGCGCGGCCGATCGGCAGCTTGGCAAAACCATTGACATAGACGCGGTCGAGGAAGTTGGCCGCGTCCGGCCCTTGTATGTCGATCTTGCCGAGCGTGGAGATGTCCATCAGCCCTGCCGCCTCGCGCACCATCCGCATCTCGGCGACATAGGCCTCGTCCACATCGCGGCCGGAAGCAAGGTAGAACCAGGGCCGTATCCAGGCGCCGGTCTCAAGCATCTGCGCGCCGTTGGCGACATGCCAGTCATGCATTGGCGTGCGCCGCATCGGCTTGTAAAGATGACTCTGGCTGCGCCCAGCCAGCGCACCAATGGCAACTGGGGTATAGGGAGGCCGAAATGTGGTCGTGCCAACATCCGGAACCGCCATCCCGCGCAGAGTGGCCATGGCGGAAATCGCGCTGAGATTGCTTGTCTTGCCCTGATCGGTGCCCATCCCAAGCGTCGTATAGCGCTTCAGATGCTCGACCGACTCATACCCCTCACGATGCGCCAGCGCGACGTCACTTACGGTTACGTCCATCTGCAGGTCGATAAAGGCCTTGCCTTTGGTAAGTTCCGCCTTTGGGTTCCCGAACCTCCTCTGCGCCGATCGAAGGGGGAAACTATGCTCCGGCCGCCTACCCTGGCTACCATCCTTTCTCCCCACGAAGTGAGGCGCGACGAGCGGGCTATCATTAGGTCTAGCGTCGTCGAAGCTAAAGGGCGACTGGACTGATTTCGTTGCTCCGCAGAACGCTGCTGCCTCTGCCCCCGCGCTATGCCACTCCTCGATGGCGCCGGCTGTGATGAAGCCTCCTGTCATAGCGCCGGCCACGAACTGTCCCGCTCCGAGCTTTCCGGGAACGAAAGCGCTTATGTCCTCGCGATATACCGGCTTTACCCCAAGATGGGAGGTCAGATGCACCGTCGGCGACCAACCGCCCGAGACCACGACTAGGTCGCATTCCAGCGTAACGGTACCGCCCGGTGCGGAAAGCGTAACAGCGCGTACGGCATAACGCCCCAATGCATTGGAGATCAGCGATTTCCTGCGGACGGCAATGTCCCAGTGGTACGCCTGTTCCAAAAGTTCATGTGTCGGTTCCGCGCGGCTGTCGGCTATTGTCACTTCGGCCCCGGCTGCCGCAAGGTCAAAGGCTGCGGAGTAGGCACTGTCGTTGTCGGTTGCGACCATCACCCTCGTACCCGCAAGTACGGCGAAGCGGTTGAGATAGATCCGCGACGCGGAGGCCAGCATGATGCCGGGTCGGTCATTGTTGGCGAAGGTAAGCGGCCGCTCGATCGACCCCGTAGCGTAGACGATCGTTTTCGCCCGCAAAAGCGCTATTATCTGGCGCGCCTCGCCTTTCGCCGGATCGGTGGTTGCTGAGCCGTGCCGCGTCACGAGCCCGAGCACATTGCTATCATAGGCACCGAACGCGGTGGTGCGCGTCATCATCGAAACATTTGACATATCGGCGAGCCGTGCGAGCGTTACGGAAAGCCAGGCTCGGGCCTCGCCGTCTGCCGGCTCCGACAAAAGACAGCCCCCCGCAACAAAATCCTGCTCAACGAGAACCACCTTGGCGCCCGCCTTGCCCGCAGCAAGCGCGGCCGAAAGTCCCGCCGGTCCGGCCCCGATCACCGCCACATCGGCGAACAGATGACGGATTTCGTAGCGGTCAGGATCGGGCTCTTTCCCCGCGCGGCCGAGCCCCGCCGCGTTGCGGATGAAGTGCTCGTAAAACATCCAGGCCCGCCGGGTCGGACCCATGAAGGTCTTGTAGTAGAAGCCCGCCGACAGGAACGGCGAGAACAAGCCGTTGATGCCTTGAACGTCGAACTTGAGAGATGGCCAGCGGTTCTGGCTTTCGGCAACCAGGCCATCCGCCAGTTCCACCGTGGTCGCCGGCAGATTCGGTTCGCGCCGCCCGCCGGTTCCTAAAGTCATGAGCGCATTCGGCTCCTCAGGCCCGGCCGAATAGATTCCGCGCGGGCGGTGATACTTGAAACTGCGGCCGACGAGGCTCACGCCGTTCGCCAGCAGCGCCGACGCGAGCGTGTCGCCGCGGAAACCAGCCATCGCCTTCCCATCGAAGGTGAACGCAACCGGCTGCGAACGATCAATCAGCCCGCCTTCCTTGAGCCGCCTCATGCGCGCGCCTCCCGTGCGAACCGGGCCAAGGAAATCTCGTGGTTGCGTGTATCGCGCACGACCACCAACCATTGACGGCAGCCCATCACGTGCTGCCAGTACTCGCGGTGCGGGCCGGCCGGGTTCTCGCGCACGAAGACGTAACGGTACCAGGCCTCGAAATCCGCGTCGTTGTGGACAGGACGGAGGACCGACGCGTCACCACCGTAGCGGAACTCGTCGTGGTCGCGCGGTCCGCAGCAGGGACATTCGATGCGTAGCATGGTCTAGGGTCTCTCGGTTATTGCAGCCAGGCGAACGGCCCGACGCCGGCCTCGTCGATCGTGCGGCCGGTGCGAAAACGGGCCAGACTGTAGCCGACATTGAGCGGATGTGCCTTTCCGGTGGCGATGGTATGCGCGAAGCACCATCCTGAGGCCGGCGTGGCCTTGAAGCCGCCATAGCACCAGCCGCCGTTTAGGTAGAGCCCGTCGACTGGCGTTGGGCAGATGATGGGGCTGCCGTCCGGCGTCATGTCCATCACCCCGCCCCAGTGGCGCAAAATTCGCAGGCGAGAAATGCAGGGCATTAGCGCGACTGCCGCCTCCGCGACTTCGCGGACCATCCCGAGATTGCCGCGCTGAGCATAAGAATTATAGCCGTCGAGACCGCCGCCGAAGACCAGGCCACCCTTGTCGGACTGGCTGACGTAGAAATGCTCGGTGCCGTGGGCCACAATCTGGTGGACAAGGGGCTTGATCGGCTCCGTCACGAAAGCCTGCAGGACATGGCTCTCAATCGGCAGGTCGAGGCCCGCCTTCCGGCCGAGGACCGATGTGTGACCCGCCACCGCAAGCCCTACTTTCCCGGCCCCAATCCGGCCCTTCGTCGTCTCCACGCCGACGATGCGCTCGCCGTCACGGACGAAACCCGTCACCTCGCAGCCCTGGATGATGTCGACGCCATGGCCGTCGGCGGCGCGCGCGTAGCCCCAGGCCACCGCGTCATGACGTGCCGTGCCGGCGCGGCCCTGCAAGATCGCGCCATGGATCGGAGAACGCGCCGTTTCGGAAAAATCGAGGTAGGGGACGAGCCGCTGCACCTCGTCGCGGTCGAGAATGTCGGCGTCGACGCCGTTCAGCCGCATGATATTGGCGCGGTGGCCGAAGCCATCGAGCTGGTCGGCCGAATGGGCCGTGATGAGCATGCCGCGCTGCGAGAACATGACATTGAAATTCAGCGCCTGCGACATGCCTTCCCAGAGCTTCATCGAGAACTCGTAGAACTGGGTGTTGCCGTCGAGCAGGTAGTTAGAGCGAATGACAGTGGTGTTGCGGCCGACATTGCCGCCGCCGACGTAGCCCTTCTCTAGCACGGCGACGTTGCGTATGCCGTGGTTCTCGGCGAGGTAGAATGCAGCCGCGAGGCCGTGCCCGCCACCGCCTACAATGACAACATCATAGGCCGGCTTCGGATCGGGAGAGCGCCAGGCGCGCCGCCAGCACCTGTCGCCGGCAAGGCCATTGCGTAGGATGGAAAAAACCGAATAGCCGCGCATACGGTTCCCTTATTTTGACGAGGAAGAGGCGGGCCAAGTTGCAGAAGGTTTCCGCACCTTGCTCGATGATACGTGAGTGTTCAGAGATTGCGATGCCCGGAACGGAAAGAGCCATGTGTCGTAGTCGAGGAAGGGTAAGATTGCGCGGAATGGCTCAAGAGTGAGGGGGCTGTCATCGGCGCCAGAAAGCTCCATCGCGCTGCCATGTCTTGCGACGGCGCGACCCTGGGAGTCAGAATGGACGAGGTTTAGCATTCCATGTTGTCCCTCCCAGAACAACAATGACAGTTCAAAAAAAGCGGATTTATGTGAACCCGGTCGCATCGGTTCACCAAAATGGACGAAGTCGTCCTGTATCAGACCTGTTCGGATCGCAGCATGGTCGTCATAGAAAGTGCTCAACTTAATTCCGCGCTGCGGGACTGATGTAGATGGAAACGCGCGTGAAGTATGCGCCACTTGGCGTTGGATGCGCCAACATAGAGTCGCGAACGGTACCATCGCGTTTTCAGATGACAGGGGTGTAGCCGTGTTGGGATGCGCTCGCGTTGAGTTGGTTCTCCGTCGAAAGGTGGACGGCCGCTTAACCGCTGCCATTCAACGGAGTTCCGTTTCTAACATACGATTCACAAGTCGACGCGAAGGTGAGAGACTGCGCCGATAGGAAGATCAAGAGAACTTCGTTCGGCACGCCGTAGGAAATGGCAATTGTCGCGCAAAATGTGTAGAACGTGCGCGCTCGTTGGCGCCGGAGTACTGCGTGCATGCGGGTGAACGGGAGAGCAATATCTACTCGATGCCGTAATGGGCCGGCGCGCCTAGCATAGCCAGGAAGGTGGCTGTCCCTTAAAGTGATCATGTTGAATGGGCTCCGATTGTCTTGGCCCAAGCATCGAACGAGGGACAACCATTTAATTGTGCAGGGATTGATGTGTCGCTAAAACTGACAGCGTTTGCGTGGTGGGTTCATCGGGCAAGATCGTGCGAGAGACGAAGGTGGCGAGCGAGCCTGAGTCGCTATTGCAGCATTTTACCGATCTGGGTTGCCCGTCATCCGCGTCGGCCATGAGGCGGCCTGCTATGGCAGTTGTTGCGCCAGGGTCTGGTCGACGCCGACTTTGAGGTGGCGTTGCTGGACACACGGCATGGTAAGGCGGCAATGGCGGTGAAAGTCGCAAGCATGCTCGCGGGATCGCCCAGTTGCTGCGAATAGGCTGGTACTGTCCTATGCACGCCAAATCTGCAGATGCCCAGGTCGTGCGGGCCCTAATGGTCGGCCGCAAGCTGTTGCGTAAGCGGTGCGCCAAGGCACCTCCCAATATCGTCCTATGATACGTCTATGGTAGGTCAGCCGTTAGTCGGCACGCCGGCGGCGATCACTCCGGGTTGCCATAGCGGGTGACGTAATGGAGTTCGCGCAGGGCGGGGATGACGAGGGCAATGTCTTTGTACGCCTCGTGCTCGATGAAGTGCGCGGTCTCGGGCCCCGGCCTGGGCTTGCCGAGCACGGGTTTCCCCTTTTTGTCGACGCAGTAGATCAGGATCGGCAGCAGACCGTGGTGGGGGTTGTCGAGGTCAAGTAGTCGTTTCCATTTTTTGATGTTGAGATTCATGGCCGCGTAGAATCCTTGGCACCAGGGCCGGGGGTCGATGCCGCCGCTGGGCTTGGTTGCGAAGTGGAGCGCATAATCCTGCGGTCTGTCGAAGAGCGTCTCGTTGATCCGGTTGTGGATCCTGGCGACGCTGGCAAACACGGCGTGATCGGTTGGGCACATCCAGTCTTGCGGGTCCGGGCAGCGCGGCCCGTTGACCGCCGCCGTTACGAAGCCATCCAGCGCCGACATGGTCCGCACCAGCGGGCGGCTGGTCTTGGCAGCCATCAAGGCCTCGAGCGCCTCGTCCGACAGCGCCATGTCATCGAACGCGCTCATGCCGCCAACGGGAGCGGCATCTCTTCGCGGCGCGCCCAGTTCCGTGGCATCAGTTCGTCCCAGCGCGAGGCTGGCCAGTCGTTCTGGATGCGCTCGGTGACATCGGCCAGGTAGGCTTCGGCATCGACGCCGCAGAGCTTACAGGTCTCGATGATGCTGAGCACGACCGCTGACCGCTCTGCCGCGGCGAAGTTGCCCGAGAAAAGCCAGTTGCGCCTTCCGACCGTAAATCCACGAATGGCCCGCTCCGCGATCACGTTGTCGGGCTCGAGCTGGCCATCGTAGAGGAAGCGGTTGAACGCGCGCCATCGCTTGGCGCCGTAGGCGAAGGCCTTGGCGATATCGGCATGGCGCGACAAACCCTTGCCCTGGCGCATGAGCTGTCGTCGCAGCGCGCGGACCGGTGGTCGGGTCCGACTTCGTCGTGCGGCCAATCGCTCGGCGGACGGCAGCCCCCGTATCTCTTCCTCGATCCTGTAGATCGCCTGGATACCGGCCATCGCCGTCGTGCTGAGCTCGGTCGGCTGGCTGTCGTGAACGTCGAATATCTTGCGACGCAGATGGGCCAGGCAGGCAGCTTCGCGAATGGCGCCGCCCTTGTAGTCTGATTGTAGCCCCTGAAGCCGTCGGCCTGGAGCGTGCCGGCAAATCCGGCGAGCTCGCTCATAACGCTCTCGCCGGAGCGGCCTATGGATACCGGGCGATTGGCGGCTCCTTCGAACCCGAGTTGCGGTCGTCGGCGACGTAAATCCAGAGCGCGCCCTTGTGCGTCTTGCCGGTGCTTGGCGCCAGGATCGGAAGCCGCGTCTCGTCGGTGTGAATCTTGGTGCGGGTACGGCCGATCTCGCGGATGCGATTGTAGATCGGATCGAGCAAGGCGGCGGCGTAGCCGGCGCTGCGCACAAGCGTGGATCGCTCGATATCGACGCCCTTGGCGGCCATCATCTGGGCCTGACGGTAGAAGGGCAAATGATAACCCCACTTCGCCATCATGATATGGGCGAGCGCGGCATAGCTGAGCTTGCCGCGTGCAATGGCCTTGGCTGGTGCCGGCGCCTGGATGATTTTATCGCAGGTCCGGCAGCTGTACTTGGGTCGAACGGTCTCCATCACCTGCCAGGCCTGGGCGACCAGATCGAGCATCTCCTCGCTATCTTGGCCCATGGCACGCAGATCGCCGCCGCAGCCCGGGCAGCATGCGCGAGAGGGCTCGCGAACGATCCGATTGCGCGGCAGGTTCGGGTTGAGCTTGCGCACCGGCAGCACCCGGACCTTGTCGCTGTCAGCGACGATAGGCAGTTCGAGATCGGGCGCACTGGCGGCGAAATCGGTCTCGAGATCTTCGAGTTCGAGCTGCATCTGGCCCAGCTTCTCGGAGGAGCGGCCGAAGGCCTTGCGGTTGAAGCGATCGATCCGCAGCTGCAGGCGATGGATGCGAAGCGCGGCCTCGGCGCGCTTTCTTCGCAGCTGCTCATCCCGTTCGGCGATGGTGGTGTCACGGGCGGAAACGGCCGCTTTCAGAAAGGCGATCCGGGCGAAGAAATCAGCGATTGAGGGAGCTTGTTCCGACACCCAAATTACCGCCAGTCGATCCCCTCCAGAAGCAGCGAAAGATCCGCCTTGGTCAGCGACACGGCGGCCTGATCCTTGGTGGTTGGCCAGGCAAAACAACCCTCGGAAAGCCGTTTTGTAAAAAGGTAGAACCCTTGGTCGTCATGCGCCAGAATCTTGATGATATGACCCTTGAGGTCCCCGGAAGCAGAAGATTGCGCCGGTGTGCGGGTCGAGCGCGAGCACCTGCTGCACCATCCGCGCCAGGCTGTTGATCCCGCGACGCCGGCCGAACAAGATTTATCGACCGCGTCTGGCCGGCTAAATTCGGTTTGATTTGTGTCGATTTTGCTTCCGTAGACGAAGTCTTTCGGGTATGCGCATGTCTGTCGCGCCGCAGCAAAGGTAAATCCGGTCGGTCGGCACCACCGTGATCACCTCAACTCCGACAGGACGATACGCAGCGCCGTCGGGTCGACGGTCCCGTCGATTCGCAATCGCGCGCCGTTCGGAAAGGCCACGACGATCCTGCCGGCCGGGTCCGGGCAATCGGCGACGGGACGCTCGACCTCGGGCAGATCGTTCACTTCGATCCGCGCGAAAGTTGCCATCGCCTGATCGGCATCCAGCTCGCCGCTGCCCATCTGCTTGCGCCAGGCATAGAGCTGGGATGGGCTACGCCGAACGCTTCCGCGACCTCGGTCACCGACGACCCCGCCGCGCTCGCCAGGTCGACCAACGCGCGCTTCTCGGTGCAACTCCATAGCCTCCGTTGCCGCGAGCGCCTGGGCACCGTTGCACGATCTTCGGCCGGTGCGATGCCGCTTAACTCGGCGACCATATCACCCCTTGCATGTTCCAATGTCATGGCCCGAAAACTCCATGTTCATCGGCCTAATGCAAGGTGCCTTGGCGCACCGCTTACGCTGTTGCAGGCCAAGCTGCTCGACGTCGAGCTCAGCATACGGAATTCACGTGGTTACGGGCTCAAGGTTGGCGAGGTGAGCCGGAGATGCCGAAAGCGGTTCGGGGCGCGCATTCGCGATCTCATCGAGGGCCATGACATGCTTGCGACGGCTTCCGCAAATCATGCTGGCATGATGTGGCAGTCTTTGGTGCTGAGCACGGACAGCAGCATGATCCCTGCCGCGTGATGATCACTCGAAGGGACTTGACGAGTAAGGGCCTATTACAAAAGCTCTGTTGCACCGCTCAGGACCGTAGCACCAGCTCCCTTCCTCGTGCGTATTCAGACGAACAGGCTGGCATGTGACCCTGATCGTCGCGTTTCGCCAACCGGCCGAGCCTTGGGCGAGACGTCATCGCATTAAGGTTGATCAGGACGAGACGACTTGGCGGCAGGTAAAGTTTACCGCTCCCAATACTTGCCGCCCGTGGGCAAGCAGAACCGCTACAGTCCGTCGGTTCTGACTTACATCCAACCGCTGAAAGGGGACCTGCCGCTCGGACCTGATCGACTAGAAGCTAGTAGCCAACTTGCGATCGACGGTCTTTCCGGGGCGGTCCAGAAGCTCGGCTGGTACGCCCGGCGGTGGACCGGACCTCTTCCACAAGGTCAGTAAGTCCTGCCTGCCCTGCCGAGGAGGCGAGGCTCGAGACCACACACAGGCTCACGAAGGGCATTGTCCTCAGCTCGGCAATCATCTGGCGTATATTCTTCGTCAATATGTCGGCGAGCCTCGCCAAGCCAGACGCCGCGCCCGACAGGGTTTTCACCTTCGCCGAGATCACGGCGCTCGACCAGATTGACCCGTCCCGAACGCGACCGCGTCTCCAGCGGCGCACGTTCACCGCTTATATGTCGCGGATCGTCATGTTCGACAGCTATCTCTCCCGCAAACACCGGCATAATCCGCTTGCGCGACATCCCCTTAGGCATCTCTATTGGATCCAGCGATGATGTGTCGGACTCACCGGACTAAGGTCGAACACGCTTACATCGGCAATTCTCGCTGCTGGCCCGCCGTGTCCCTAGTTCCGCTAAAGGATAGGATTTTGCCACCCTATTCAGGGCGCTTATATAGTTATTCAGGGTTTAGTTAAGCTGACGTCCCGACAAGCGTGGGCGGGAGACACCAGCCATACTTGCATAGGGCTACAAATCCCCATTGCGCTTTATCGAGCCGGCCAAAAGGTCAAAGATGACCTCACCATCAATCCCTACCGCCATACACAGCTATTGGATCGCCGAGGCTACCCGGTAAGGGTTGTTGACCGAGTCCGGGCCGATCCGAGGCTTCCACCACTCCTACGCCACCCTGAATCAAGATGGGTGCATCCGTAAATCCGTCGGAGAGGCTACGTGATAACGGGTCGTAAACAGAGTGGCGGAGCTCCTTCGGGACGGACTGAGCCAAACCGAAAATCGCTCCTTGTACTATCCCGCTCCCCCCCACATCTTGAATGGTCATCGGAATCCCTGCCGTCACACACATATCGCGCGCGCGGCGGGCCTTTGTCAGACCACCCACTCTTGAGATTTTGATATTGATTAAGTCTGCGGCATTATCGGCGATAATCCGCATCACCATCTCAGGCGAGTCAACGATTTCGTCGAGGATCATTGGATGATCCGTCCGACATCTCACCGCGAGGCAGTCCTCGTATGAATAACAAGGCTGCTCTATATAGACGTCAAGATCGCGAATTTGTCGCATTACTCGTAGGGCTTGATCCCGTGTCCACCCGCGGTTGCAGTCGGCGTAGTATTCCTCACCCGGTTGGGCTTGTTCAAAGATTGCCCGCATTTTTGACACATCGTGCGCGACATCTCCGCCCAATTTCAATGACATACGCCGGTATCCCTTCTCACGGAAGGCCGCGGTCTCTGCCAACAACTCTTCAACTGACCCCTGGGGGTCGCACATAAGATCTAATCCCCCTTCGAACCTTCCGCCGAGAAGATCGCACAGCGGCATTCCCGTTGCTTTGCCGAGAATATCCCAACAAGCCATGTCGATTGGCGATTTACCGTATGGATGGCCGTACAAGAAATGGTCCATCAAATAGTTGATTCGATCGGTCTGGAGCGGATTTTCTCCAATGAGGTGCGGAGCTAATTCGGCAATGGCCGCTATGGCGCCCTTTGCGAACGCCGGCAGATAATTCCCTCCCATCGTTTCGACTTCGCCCCATCCGACGATCGCCGCGTCAGTCTCGATTGCTACAATGGTGCTTTCGATAGATGTCCATGTCCGACCACGCGATAGGCTGTATGGTGGACAAGGCCTCACAATTTGAAAAACTGATATGCGAGTTATTTTCATTGGAAGTTACCTCATTGTTTGCTCGCCTGGATGCGCTAAGTTGCGAGACATGATCCGTTGGTAGCGCAAGCCACGTGCCAGAGCAGGTGCCGGCGAGGCGACAGAACTTGATTGCCCCAAAGCTCAGTTGCTATGACATTCCTCCACCTCACATATGCCCTTCAGCCTGAAACACGAGGACATCCGACGCTGAAAAATGGGCGTGCACTGGCTGTCCCGCCACAAATCCCGGAGTTCTCCCGACATTCTTGCGGACTGCCAGTAATCTGCCCCTTCCTGCAAGCTCGACGACCACATGCATGTCGGCGCCCAGCGGTGCCACGTCGAGTACGACACCCACTAGGACATTGCATTCTGCGTCTTGAGCTACTTCACTCGCTGCCCCGCCCGTGAGCGTTATGTTTTCCGGCCTGACGCATAGATCAGCATGGTCATGTTGATTGGATGGCGGTGTTCTCGCGTGGATCTCAACTCCTTCGCTCGTGACATAGATGCTGACGCCCTCACTCGATCTGCCGCGCCTTGATCCATGAAACCAGTTGGACCTCCCGACGAACTCGGCGACGAATTTGTCGGCGGGCGCCGCATATATCTGCGTCGGCGATCCACGCTGAACGATTTTCCCACCCCGCATAACGACAACTTCGTCGCCTAAGCTGAGAGCTTCTTCCTGATCGTGGGTCACAACGATGGTCGTCGCGCCGACCGATCGGAGAATCTCCTTCAACTCAATGCGCAATTCTAGACGAAGCTTCGCATCAAGTGCTGACAAAGGTTCGTCTAGAAGAACAATCTGGGGATCAGTTGCAAGCGCTCGCGCAAGCGCGACACGCTGCTGTTGTCCGCCGCTTAGCTGGCTCGGATACCTGGCCTCCATGCCGGCCAGCTGAACCAGTAACATCATCTGCTTGACACGAGAGGGTATCTCCGCTTTCGGCGTTCCGCGGTACCGCATTCCGTAAGCGACATTTTGAGCTACGGTCATATGAGGGAACAGCGCGTAATCTTGGAATAGCAGTCCGACGTTGCGTTCATAGGGCTTCAAGTGCCCAACATTCTCGCCGGAGATTTCCACGGTCCCGCTGTCAGGCGACGTGAAACCTGCAATGATGCGAAGCGTGGTCGTCTTGCCGCAACCGCTCGGCCCCAAAAGAGAAAGCACCTTTCCTTTCTCGATTTTCAGAGATACGGCATCGACTGCAGTGAATTCTCCGTACCTTTTGGTGACGTCTTTCAGTTCCAAAACATTCATTCGATCAAGCCCTATAAATGCCCCGACCGATTGCTCGCTCAAGGCCGATTACACGGTCAAGCACGACCAGTAAAGCGAAGGTCAGGCCCATTAGGGCCACTGCTGCCGCAGCGATTGTGAGATCTAAATGCGACCTCATTAAACTAACTAACGCAATGGGTAGCGTGTAAGTATTGAAGTCGCACAAAAATATACTGATCGCGACATCGTCCATAGAGAACGCAAACGCAAAAATCGCGCCAGCGGAAATGCCGCTCTTGGCGAGAGGCAAGGTGATCGTGAAGAATGTTTGTCGCGCGTTAGCGCCGAGGCTCAACGCGGCCTCGCCCAGCGTTTCGCTAATGCCAGTAAGCCCGATCAATGTCATCCTTATAGTATAAGGCAATGCGATGATTAAATGTCCGGCAAGCAGCCTGGCAAAAGGCGGAAGGAGGTCAAATAGAGAGAAGAACATAAGTAACGCGAACCCGATGATCACGCCGGGTATTACGAGAGGTGATAAAAACATGGTGGTGATTACGTCACGCCATCGCGGAGACATTCGGCTGATCGCCACCGCCGCTGATGTACCGATCACTGTCGCTAGGACCGTCGTAGCAATTGCCAGCAGCAAGCTGGTCTGGAACCCGGACCACAAGTAAGCATTGTCAAAAAGCCGGTCGAACCATTTCATCGACAGGCTCGGCGGAGGGAATGGGCCGATGAACTCGCGCCCGTCGAATGCCATGGACACGGTAACGATCACCGGGAATAGGAGGAATGTTGCGGTTCCCGCGATAACCGCCTTTACGCACAAAACGAGCAGGGCATCTGCATTTCTATTGCTGAGCATTCTTTCACTGCCAGTCAAATGATGTGGCGATTCTGGACATGACGAAAATCAGAAGCAAAGAAAGAACCAACATAGTGACCGAGATTGCCGCTCCACTGGGGTAATTGGCAACTTCGCCGAAGCGGCTGTAGATAAGATTTGATACAAATAGCACGCGCCCTCGGCCCAAGATCAACGGGATAACGAAGGCGCTCACGCCCATCGTCATCGATACCAGAAACGCAGAGACAAGTCCGCGGATGCACAATGGCAACGTTATCGTGATATGAGTCTTAACTGCCGATGCGCCAAGGGACTGGGCCGCCTCTGCGAGGTGCGGATTGTAATTTTGAATGGCCCCGATCAAAACCAGGATTGACGTCGGTATTGCGTAGTGGAGCAACCCCGCGATGACCACGAAATAGATGTACAGATAGCTATTAGTATTTATCCCAGCAGCGGACATGATCCACGTGAATATCCCGACTGACCCGAAGGTCAAATCAATTGAATAGACACGAACCAGGGAGCTCAGGAACATGAGGCCGATAAGGGTTGAAATCGCTGCCTTTCTGACTAGCAGCGATGCACGCCTGGCAATGCAATATGCAATCGGAAAGGCAATGAGAATGGCAATGGCTGCCGCGCAGAAGGCCAAGAGATAAGTCTGAATAAAGTATCGGGCATAGACCGGGAGAATGATCTCTGTATAGTTTTCGGTCGTAAACGGAGCTCCCTCCTTCGAGCCAATCCGACCTGGCTCGAAGATACGAAAGCTCTGATCAAACACCGCCAACATCGGCAGCGCAAGGAATAGGACCATTGATGCCACTGCGGGGAATAGCAGTAGCACTTGGGCTCTCGTACTTCTCATCCACTGTCTCCGGCTTTTGGTGTCATTTCGGGCAGCGCATTTTTCTTCTAAAGAAGTGGCATGACCTCCTGCTCCCATCGCTTCATCCACGCATTGGCCTGCTCGGAAACATAAGTCCAGTCTGGAATATAGATATACCGGTCCATCTCCTCGCTGTTGAAAACGAAGGGCCTCACTTCGTCCGACGTTGTCGCCTTTATATTGACGGGGATGCCCGAAATTTTGCGGTTGAACTCCTCGTTGTTTCCCGCATTGATCGCAAAGTTTGCGAATTTGAACGCCGCGTCAGCATGTTCTCCTTTGAGTACGCACCATCCCTCTTGGTAGAGGAACGTCCGGAATCCTGACTCCGGATCCATTTTGTTTAGGTTTTTGAGCTTGAAGGCGCGCCCCATCTCAATCGCGCCGGTGCTATTAGTCAAGCTTATGCAAGTTTCGCCGGAGCTGATGGAATTCGAAAGATCAGACCCGTCCGTAGCCACGCGGCCGATATTTCCGCTGCGTGCCAACTCTTTCACGAAGTCCCAGGCCGGCTCCATGTTCCGCTCGTCACCACCTCTGTGAAGCGCGAGCCCAATCATCTGTATATTAGAGTTGATGCTGGGCGCCGGAAAACAAATTTTTCCCGCCAGCCGAGGGTCCAAGAGGTCATCAATCTTGGTAATCTCAAACGGAGCCTTATCTGCCCGATAGAACCAGAAGATCGACGATATAGTACGGGGTATGTTTATGACATTCCCCGCGCCATCCTTGATCAGCAGCTTTTTCGGGATATCTGCCAAATTTGGTACCTTCTCCACCGTGACCGGCTCCGCCCAGCCTTCCCGGGCGATTGCTTGCATCGAAAGATCCCACCCCGCCACAAGGTCTATGCCAGGGTTCGGCCATGTAGCCTTGATCTTGGGCAGAATAAGTGCGGCCCCGCCGGAATACAGTTGCCAGTTAATCTTGACATCCGACTGTTTGGCCGCGATTTTCTGGACCTCGTCGATGTAACTTCCGCCCCATTCAGTGGCCGTGATTGCGTCGGCGGCATACGCCCTGTCTACCACCAACGAGCCGAGAGTGCCTATCGCCGCAACCGATACTGCATCTTTCAGGAATTTGCGTCGTGACACCGGATGCTTAAGCATGTCATTGTTCCCCTTTCATTTTGTTGTGGTGGGAATTAAAGCGCCATCACAATCGGCCACAAGCATTATTTCGATATTGCGGCCATCTGGAATTCAGATAGTCGAGCCGACGCGAACAAGGGACTCGCCGCCGGTGCGGATTCGGACGATTTATTGGACGGCGTTGGCTGATCGCATCGCAGTCGCGGCAGGTGAATTTCTCCTGCACCGTCTCGGTCACTTTGAACCGACGTGGGATCTCTTCCAGCGTCTCGGTGACGTCTTGCCCCAGTCTCGATAAACGCACCCGCCGCAACAGGTCGGCGGATCGATGACCAGGCGCTCGCGCTCGATATCCTCCACCCAGGGCTATCGGACCGGCCGTTTGCGCGTGAACGGACGCACACTCGAGGCCTTGCGGCAGCCGCCTGCACCGCACCTCATCCTCCGTCGCCGCCATCACCAGCTCTTCGAGCTGCAATTCCATCTGGTCGATCAGGCGTGCCGTGCGCTCTGAACGCCGGCCGCGCAGTTCGCGCTACAGCTTCTCGATCGCGAGTTCCAGGTGTGCAATCAGGACCTCACTGTCAGACAGCATGGCCCGCGCACAGGCGGTTTGCGCCACCGCAATGTCCCGTTCGGCGACGATGGTATCGCGCTCGGCGACAACGACATCGCGTTCAGCCCGTAACATCTCACGCTCGCAAAGGAATGCCAGGGCGCTCGCAAGGTCCGCCGGAAGATCGGAAGGCTTCGAAAGACATGAAGCCATTCAACCATATTTTCCCCGGATTTCCAATGCGATACATCCGACCCGTGTCGGACGCCAGGTTTCTTGCGGATTGCGCCAGTCCATCCCGGACAATAAATAAGACAGTTGCGCCGGTGAGATCTCAACAGCACCGCCCTCCACGTTCGGCCAGATGAACCGGCCCGTCTCCAGCCGACGGCTGAAAAGGCACGCGCCCAGGCCATCATGCCCCAGATGATCTTCAAAATATTCGATCTGCGGCCCCTGAAGACGAAGAGATGCCCTTACAACGGATCGTGCTTGAAAACCTCCTGCACCCGAAGCGCCAGAGAGGGAAAGCCACAGCGCATGTCCGTATACCGCGTCGAAAGCCATACCTTGCCTCCGATCCCTATCGGAAACGGAACCACCACAACGTCTCCAGTCCGCGCATGATCCGAACCAGCGCCTCAACGTCGACATTGCGGTCCACGAGCACACAACGACCATTTGCGCTGACAACCTCAATCCGGCTAGCCTGCGGCAATGACCCTGCTGCCGGCTCTATCTCTGGAACAAGCAGTGCAGGGATAAAGCCGCCAGCAGGCGACGCAACATCCAGTTGCCACGCTCGTGCCAGCCGTCGCCATTCATAGAGCTGCGAACGAGAAATCCCATGTCGCCGCGCCGTCGTCGCGCACAAGCCAGGTTCCGAATTAATCTCAGCGACAATCTGGAGCCTCTTCTCTCTGCTGAAGCGTCGCCGCCGGCCGCTATCGATAATCTCAAGCCGTTCCATTCCGCACTGTCCTCATTGGCGTCAACAAGGACAGTCAGTGCCAAACCCCACGAGGCCTACAAGACGGCCTTGTTCGGATGCGCACGTTCCTCATCAAGACACGACGAGCGAGGCGGCGCGTCGTGAATGGCCGGCTTCGACATAGCCACAACGCATTCACGCAGATCTATCGAATAGGGGCTTGGGGATCGCAAATCAGTTCCTACCGGGAATGAATCACAAACGCTGCCTTACCGACCTCCCTCTTGATTCCAATTTGAACGTCCGCCGCTGTAGATCGCCTCGAGTGACATCCCCACTGCCAGCGCCGAATTTGAGGCCTTAGATCCTTGTCGTGATGCATGGATCAAGAGCGCTTCATACTACGGTCTACCCACCTCTGACACTGAAGGCGCTATCTCAAGCCGCAGCTGCTGGACCCGCGCGCTGAAGGCCAGGCGCCGATCGCCACCCCGCGACGTAGAGGAGGATTAGACAGAGTACCGGGATGAGGATCAGTAGCGATGACACAGCGGCAATTGTAGGATCGATCTGGTTGCGAATATTCTCCCACATCTTCAATGGCAGCGTGCGGATCGAGAACCCAGCTACCAGGGATGTGACGACGACCTCGTCGAAGGAGGCGAGGAACGCGAACACGGCGCCACCAATAATACCAGGCCTGATCAAAGGCAACGTTACCCTAATGAAAGTCCGCAAAGGATTCGCCCGCATGCTCATGGCCGCCCGTTCCAGCGCGGGATCGAAATTTGCCAGCGTGGCGGACACGATCACGACGACATAGCCGACAGCGCCAATGGTATGCGCGAGGACAATGCCGGTCATCGAGCCGAGCAGCCCGAGTTTGAGCAGCCCGAGATAGGTCGCTATTGCCACGACGATAACCGGAAAAGTGATCGGCGTCAGGATCACCATCGTCAAGGTACTGCGCAACTGCGGAACACTACGATTGAGGCCGTAAGCCGCCAGCGTGCCTAGGATGGTGGATAGGATAGTAGTTACAATGCCGATCTGGATGCTGGTCCAGGCGGCACCATACCAAGACGGATCGCTGAAGAAAGCGCGATACCACTGCAGCGAAAGGCCTGGGGGCGGAAATTGCAAAAACTGTCCCGCGCTAAACGACATGACGACGACGAGCAATTCCGGAACCAGCAAGTAGAAAATGACTAACACGAGGAATATAATGCCGACCATCTTCGACCAATCGCTTTTACCGGCAGCTTGGTAGAGGTGCATCGTCCAACGTTTCGCACGACGGAGAGTAAAAATTTCGTCCAGATGGCGTTTAAACCCTCCGAAAACCGGCAGTCGATTGGCCCAAGACTTCCGCGCAGGTTGCACCGCTCGTCCCTGTGTACCAGAAAGATCAAGCCCGAACGTGGAGAGCACGACGATGGCGACCGCCAGGAGGATAAAGGCCGATGCAGCCACACGCCCCATGTCAAAGAAAGTATGGACCTGCGACGCGATGAAGGTGGAAAGCATGGCGTCCCCCAACCCGCCAAGGGCTGCGGGCGTGATGTAGAAGCCGAGGCAGATCACAAAGACCAACAGACAGCCGCTGCGCACGCCCGGCATGCTGAGCGGGAAGAATACTCGCCAGAAGGCGGTGAACGGCCGCGCCCCCATGCTACGGGCGGCCGCCATGAGAGACTTATCGATACCCATCATGACGCTAACCAGCGCCAGGATCATCATCGGCAGCATGATGTGTACCATTCCGATATACAAGGCTAAGCGGTTATAGATGAGTTGGAGAGGACTGGAGATAAGTCCAAGTTCGAGCAGCAGATTGTTGATCAAGCCATTGTCGCCGAGGATCACGATCCACGCATAGGTGCGCGCTAGCAGACTGGTCAGGTAGGGGATGACGACGACCAGGATGAGAGCCATGCCCAGCCTCTTCGATGCCGCCACGATCAGATAGGCCGTAGGGTAGCCGACGAGGAGGCAGATTGCCGTGGCTACCCCGCTGATCTCGAGGGTCTGGTAGAGCACACGGACATTCGCCGGCTGGCTGAAAAACGACCGGTAGTTGGTAAGCGAGAAGGCGGGCGCTTTGAGGCTGGTCAGAAAGAGCAGGATGATCGGAATGGCGAATACGACGAGCAGCACGGCGAGGGCGGGGCCAATGAGCACGATGGGCATTCGGCCCAGTTTCCGAAACGTCTTCATCCCAATTCCCCTTTCGGCGCCTCACGCACTGACAAAGCGAACGTCTGAGCGCAACCAGTCGAGGCGTACCTCATCGTCAGCTCGAAAGATCTGTTGGCCGGCGCCAACGTGCTCGCGCACAATCAGCACACTGTTCCCGGCGCGCACATAGTATTTCCGCAACGGGCCGGCATAAATCATGTCTGCGACAGTGCCGGCGATAGACTGTCTTTGGTCAGCGTCGGCTCGCATTGGAGCCGCACGAGCGGCGACGCAGATGCGTTCTGGCCGAAGCATCGCAACGGCGCCCGAGAGCGGCACGGTATCGGATTCAACTTTGAATCCGCAATTTTCGAGGATGTTGGCCTCGCCCAGAAAATTCGCCACGAACTGCGTCGCAGGCCGGTCATAGAGAGCCTCTGGTGTATCGGTTTGCTCGATTCGGCCGTCGCGCATAACGACGATGCGGTCCGACAGCGTGAGCGCTTCCTCCTGGTCGTGCGTGACGCATACAGTGGTTTTGGCAAACTCTCGGTGCAGGCTCTTGATCTCGCCCTGCATCTGCTCGCGAAGATTGCGGTCAAGGGCGCCCAATGGCTCGTCGAGCAGGAGGATCGGCGGATCGGCTATCAGCGCTCGCGCAAGCGCTACGCGCTGCTGCTGGCCCCCGCTTAGTTGCGATGGCATCCGGCCGCCATAATCCTTAAGATGGACGCGCTCAAGCATTCGATCGACATGCGTTGCCCTCTCGGCGGCCCTGACGCCGCGCATTTCGAGTGGGAATTCCAGATTCCGGCGCACTGTGAGGTGCGGAAACAGTGCATAGCTCTGAAAGACGATGCCCTGGTCGCGCCGGTAGGACGGCACCGAGGCGACCGACTTCCCACCGATCAGGATGTCTCCTTCAGTAGGCTCTACGAACCCGGCGAGCAGCATCAACGCTGTGGTCTTGCCCGAACCGCTTGGCCCTAGAATAGTCAAAAACTCGCCGCAACGAACCTCAAGTGACAAATTCTTGACCGCAGCGACCGCGCCATACATCTTGGTCACGTTGCAGAACTCAATCTGCGCCGAAGCCGAACTCATTATCAATGCTTCATCCTTGGCCATTGGCAGGGTGGTGCTTTTGAGATGCAAGGTCATGATTGATCCTCCAACCCGCGACACGAAAACGGCTGCTTGGCACATTGCTTCGAGGTAGCCGGGTGCCGGCCGAGGGGCTCAATCCATTTCTCAGTCAGGCAGGAAGGCGACCGTTTGGCCGCCTTCCCCAAACACTCATTGATCGGCGATCACTGAAGAATCCACTCGTTCCAACGCTGGATAAGCCGTTCGACGTTTGTCACGCCGTCTGATCCTGCCGTAGCGTACCACTTGGAGTCCACCACTATGCTAGACTTCAGGTAATCAGGGTGGCTGGCGAATTTTCGTCCGACATCGTCTGGCAGCAGTTTATACGCATTTCGGTTCGCGGGGCCATAAGGAATGAGCTTTGCAAATGCGGCCTGTGTGTTGGCGCGGGTGATGAATTCAATGAATTTCTGTGCGTTCTGCAGATTTTTGGTGCCCTTTGGGATACCCCAGCTTTCCCAAGTCACTTTTTGTTGGTTTCGATTGGCCTCAATCGGCGCGCCTTGGTCCATCAATGCAATCGCTCGGCCGTCGTAGGATTGCGCAAGGTCGACAACCTTGTCGTGCAGCAATTGCTGGTTCTCGGACCCGGTAACAAACCATTTGCGGATATGCGGCTTGATCTTGTCCAAGCTCGCGAAAACTCGGTCGATATCCAAGGGATAGAGGGCATCAGCAGGAACACCATCCGCCAGCAGAGCTTCCTCCCATGGGCCGCCTCCGTCCACGCCCGAGGACATCGCACGAACCCCGGGATACTCGCTGACATCCCAAAATTCTGCCCAAGTGGCTGGCCGCGGTTTGCCAGCTGGGAACTTCTCAGTATTGTAAACCATACACAGCGCGTAGACGATCGACCCAACACTATACGGAGTCCGGGTGAAGTCTACAATCGCATCCAACTCATCCTTCTTGTAGATTGAGTAATCGATCTTCTCCAGGAGGCCCTTCTCAGGAGCTTTGAAAGTTGTGGCCGCGTCCACGGGGATCACATCCACCGAAACGCTATTGGTCGACACCATTAGCTCAAGCGTGGCTGCGGGGACTTCTTCAGCGACCGGGGTCACTTTAATTCCCGTCTCGGCTTCGAAAGGCTTTACATAGGCTTCGATACAGGCCTTTGCGTAATCGCCACCATTGAGAGCGACGCTCAGTTCGCCCGGGGACTGAGCAGCAGCGCGGCGGGACTGGTAAGACATCGCACCTACCGCGATAGCGGATGCTCCATGCATGAAACGTCTGCGGTTTATTGACAGGCTCATTGTTTGTTCCTCCTCAAAATGTCGTCGCTGGACGGAATACCTTTTTTGTTTCGCAATTCAGTCGTACGGCCTTAGTCAGGCCGCCAGCGTCGTATCGACCAGGTTCACCCAATAGCCGATGCCATAGGGTAGGGCTTCGTCATTGAAGTCATACGTCGGGTTGTGCAATGCAGCGGTCTGGCCATTGCCGAGCTCAATGTAAGATCCGGGCCTCGCCTCAAGCATGTAAGCGAAATCCTCACCTCCCATGCTGGGTCGCAGCCTATCGTTAACGGACTCAGATCCGACGAGACCGCATGCCGCCTTTATCGCCACATTAGTCGCTTCCGTGTGGTTTACCATGCAGGGTTCGAGCCGCCGATGCTTAAACTCGATTTCCGCGCCGTATCCTTGCGCTATGCCTTCGGCGCATTTCCTGATCTGTCGTTCAGCATATTCCCTGAGCTCAGATGCGAGGGACCTCACGGTCCCGGATATATTAACATATTCTGGTATAATGTTGTACGCCGTGCCGGCTTCTAGCTTGGTGACAGAAATAACGAGGGACTCGAGCGGGTCCGTGCCCCGCGAGATCAAAGTCTGGAGGCCTAGGACGATTTGTGCGGCTATAACGATTGGATCGATGGTCTGGTGCGGACTGGCTGCATGCCCCCCCCTGCCCTTCACGACTATGTCGAACTCATCAAGAGCGGCAGCGGTAGGGCCATCGCAAATCGCGAACTTGCCAACGTCTAGGCCCGGCGAGTTGTGCATCCCGAAAACCTGGGAAATCTCGAACCGCTCCATGATGCCTTCCTGGACCATCCTTTGGCCGCCCAGTCCATCTTCTTCCGCCGGCTGAAAGATCAGGGCCACGGAGCCCTTGAAGTTCCGCGTCTTTGCCAGGTATTTTGCCGCCCCCAGCAACATGGCCGTGTGACCGTCATGGCCGCACGCGTGCATCTTGCCCGGTATTTGAGAAGACCAGGGTTTGCTCGAGGCTTCTCGAATCGGCAGGGCGTCCATGTCGGCTCTCAGCCCGATCGTCGGCCCGTCTCCGCCTTCGCCCTGAATGATTGCGACAATACCGGTTTCTGCGATTCCCGTTTCGATATGATTGATGCCGAATGAAGCTAGTTTCTCGGCCACGAAGCTAGCTGTGTTGTGTACTCCATAACCGAGCTCGGGATTCTGGTGGAGGTAGCGGCGCCACTCGGTTGCCTCGCCCTGCAAATCTCGGAAAGTCTCAACGCTGTGCATCCGTTGCTCCTGCATATTTCCCGGCCGATTGGCATTTGACTTTCACTTGAACATCGGTCGCCCGGTGGTTGTCGTCAAATGCAGTTTGTATATCATCCTCATCTAGAAGTGAGATGGACGCTACTGCCTGCAAATTGTCCGATGTGGTTGACGATCCGCTTCCGGTATGCGGTGTGCCAAGTGTGGCTGGCTTAAGTCTCACGAGGGAAATTCGTGTGGTGCTAAGACGGATCGCCGACGTTACCAATGGTAACGCCGTGTATTCGAATTGGAGCGTCGGATGCGTGCAGCGGGGTCGGGCGTCAATATCGGCAACGTCCTCGCGTGGATTGGCGAACGCATCAATTCGTTTAGCAGCTTTCTGCCTTCGATGACGCCGAAACTATCCTCGCCCGATTGGCCGGATCAGGGATCCAGAGCAGATCTTCGCCGCAATGACTCAAGTCGGCGATCACCATGGCAGGCTTGGCGGATGCGCGGGAGCTCATGGTCGATCGGCCTCAGTCGTCCTTGTAACTCAGCACGGTCGAAGAAGTGGGGTTGCGGAGCTTGGCGGTCCGTCGGAAGGCGGCGCAGGCCTTGGCCCCCTTACGCCACCTCCTCGCCCGCGCCGCCCTAGACTAAGACATCCACGCAACTCTCTCGGTGGCTAACGTCAAGCCGCAAGCCAATGAGTGGTGGGACATCGCTTACGATAAGGCTGCGGTAGTACGCGATTGGCTGCTACCGCAGAAACGCTGCACATAACGGATAGGCAAGGAATCTCCCAGACTCTCCGTCCGGCAGCGCGAATGGAAGGCCGCGTGCCCACGCTGGCGACGGTCGCCAAATCGTTGACGCTCGCCTCTGCCTTCGCAATGCACGGGGCAGGACGGCCTGTTGGCAGGATTGAAGACACCCAGGCTCTTCCCCACGTGACAACCGCTACCCGGCTTGTCGGGTGAACTGCCTGTGTGGGGTGGGCTAACTTGGTTATCTGAATCCCAGATGGCCGCAATATCAAAATTATGCTTGTCAGCCGGGCGTGACGGCGCTGTCATTCCAGCACGACAAAATAACAAAGGGGAACAATGACATGTTTAAGAATCCGGTGTCACGACGCAAATTCCTGAAAGACGCAGCGACGGCCACGGCCATAGGCACTCTCGGCTCGTTGGTGGTAGACAGGGCGTACGCCGCCGACACAATTACGGCCACTGAATGGGGCGGAAATTACATCGACGAGATCCAGAAAATCGCGGCCAAACAGTCGGATGTCAAGATTAACTGGCAACTGTATTCCGGCGGGGCCGCACTTATTCTGCCCAAGATCAAGGCTACATGGCCGAACCCTGGCATAGACCTTGTGGCGGGGTGGGATCTTTCGATGCAAGCAATCGCCCGGGAAGGCTGGGCGGAGCCGGTCACGGTGGAGAAGGTGCCGAATTTGGCCGATATCCCGAAAAAGCTGCTGATCAAGGATGGCGCGGGGAATGTCATAAACATACCCCGTACTATATCGTCGATCTCCTGGTTCTATCGGGAAGATAAGGCTCCGTTTGAGATTAGCAAGATTGATGACCTTTTGGACCCTCGGCTGGCGGGGAAAATTTGTTTTCCGGCGCCCAGCAACAACTCCAATCTGCAGATGGTTGGGCTCGCGCTTCACAGAGGTGGTGACGAGCGGAACATGGAGCCGGCTTGGGACTTCGTGAAAGAGCTGGCGCGTAGCGGAAATATCGGCAGGGTGGCTACCGACGATTCTGATATCAACAATTCCATCAGTTCCGGCGAAACTTGCATAAGTTTTGAGGGCGGTGGGGCGCTTCCGGTGCTGCGTGACTTCAAGATCAAATACCTAACCAAAATGGATCCAGAGTCAGGATTTCGAACGTTCCTTTACCAAGAGGGATGGTGCGTACTAAAAGGAGGGCATGCTGATGCGGCGTTCAAATTCGCCAACTTTGCGATCAATGCAGGAAACAACGAAGAGTTCAACCGCAACATTTCGGGCATCCCCGTCAATATAAAGGCGAAAAACTCGGACGAAATGAGGCCCTTCGTTTTCAACAGCGAGGAAATGGACCGGTATATCTATATTCCAGACTGGACTTATGTTTCCGAGCAGGCCAATGCGTGGATGAAGCGATGGGAGCAGGAGGTCATGCCACTTCTTTAGGAGAAAAACGCGCTGTCCGAAATAAACCCAAAGCCGGACGAGAGCCCAAATGCTACTGCTATTCCCCGCAGTGGGATCAATGCTCCTATTCCTTGCGCGGCCGATGTTGGCGGTGTTTGATGAGCTTTCGCATCTTCGAGCCAGGTCGGATTGGCTCGAAGGAGGGAGCTCCCCCTTACCAACGAAAACTACACCGAGGTCATTCTCCCGGTCTATGCGCGATACTTTATGAGATCCACGCAAGAACTCCGCTATCCAATCAATAGGACCATGCTGATCTATGCGTCAGGCCGGAAAACATAACGATCACGGCAGCTAGTGAAGTAGCTCAAGACTCAGAATGCAATGTCCTAGTGGGTGTCGTGCTCGACGTGGGACCGCTGGGCGCCGACATGCATGCGGTCGTCGAGCTAGGCTCAAAGACAAGGAGGTAACTTCTAATGAAAATAACTCGCATATCAGTTTTTCAAATTGTGACGCCTTTTCCACATGGCTACAGCCTATCGCGTGGTCGGACATGGACATCTTTCGAAAGCACCATTGTAGCAATCGAGACTGACGCGGCGATCGTCGGATGGGGCGAAGTCGAAACGATGGGAGGGAATTATCTGCCGGCGTTCGCAAAGGGCGCCATAGCGGCCATTGCCGAATTAGCTCCTCACCTCATTGGAGAAAATCCGCTCCAGACCGATCGAATCAACTATTTGATGGACCATTTCTTGTACGGCCATCCATACGGTAAATCGCCAATCGACATGGCTTGTTGGGATATTCTCGGCAAAGCAACGGGAATGCCGCTGTGCGATCTTCTCGGCGGAAGGTTCGAAGGGGGATTAGATCTTATGTGCGACCCCCAGGGGTCAGTTGAAGAGTTGTTGGCAGAGACCGCGGCCTTCCGTGAGAAGGGATACCGGCGTATGTCATTGAAATTGGGCGGAGATGTCGCGCACGATGTGTCAAAAATGCGGGCAATCTTTGAACAAGCCCAACCGGGTGAGGAATACTACGCCGACTGCAACCGCGGGTGGACACGGGATCAAGCCCTACGAGTAATGCGACAAATTCGCGATCTTGACGTCTATATAGAGCAGCCTTGTTATTCATACGAGGACTGCCTCGCGGTGAGATGTCGGACGGATCATCCAATGATCCTCGACGAAATCGTTGACTCGCCTGAGATGGTGATGCGGATTATCGCCGATAGTGCCGCAGACTTAATCAATATCAAGATCTCAAGAGTGGGTGGTCTGACAAAGGCCCGCCGCGCCCGCGATATGTGTGTGACGGCAGGGATTCCGATGACCATTCAAGATGTTGGGGGAACGGGGATAGTTCAGGGTGCGATTTTCGGTTTGGCTCAGTCCGTCCCGAAGGAGCTCCGCCACTCTGTATACAACCCGCTAGCACGTAGCCTTAACGACGCATTTACGGATGCACCCATCTTGATTCAGGGTGGCGTAGGAGTGGTGGAAGCCTCGGATCGACCCGGACTCGGTCAACAACCCTTACCGGGTAGCCTCGGCGATCCAATAGCTGTGTATGGCGGCAGGGGATAAGACAATTAGGCTATCTTTTACCTGTCTCGGCTGGCCAATGCAGCCGATCGTGTTTTGGAAGCCTGAACCCACGAATTGCTGCTGCGGATCTCGTCGACGTGCTTCGCTTTGTGGCGGCGCACGTCGTTTTGGATTTCTTGTAATTTAGTGGATGACGAGAATTCCGCGCAGGCTGAGCCATCCGGGTGCCATATCGGACATCGAGGAAGAGCAGAAGCGGAAGTCTGAATCGCCCGCGTTGTGGATAAGAAGTGGCCACGAGGCGGCCTGCAGTGGGGCATGATGGACGTGGCGATTCCAACCGAAGCCGACCTTTCTGTTGCAATCCCTAAGCTCTCGAAAATTGTATATACGTATGGGGGTGAGAGAGGAATTGATGGGCGTCACGCCTTTACTCAGCCGAGCAGGTTGCCGGCGCATCACCTCTACGTTCGTTCAGCGGCCAATGCAGAACTCGGGCGGCATATAGCTTTTCGCGACTACCTCCGCGCCAATCCCGACGCGGCGAAAACATATGGGCTTCTCAAGAAGGGCCTTGCCGACAGGTTCGGCGCTGATCGAGAAGGTTACAGCAACGCCAAAACGGCGTTTGTTTGCCGAGCGCTGTCAAAGCGGTCGCGGAACTCCTGACTTTCGGGCCCGGACCAGGGGTGGTGCGCTTCGCCGGCGGCAGATAGCGAATCTCGATGCCGCGCACTTCCATAAATTCCAGTATGATTGGCTCTACTGCCTCGACAGAGATCCGAAATTGTCGAAACGCGACAGCACGATGAAGGCCTTTCGTTTGGTCTCCCGAAGTGGCCGAGCGCATCTCAAGGGGGACCACGTCTGTGATCTAAAAGAGCGATGGTACGGTTCGCGACTTTATGTTGGTGAGTCCTACGCCGAGTGGCGCATACATGACTGGCAGTGGTTCGAACCGCGTCCGGTTTATTTTGGATCGACGCCGGCACATCGCCGTCGTCTAGCGACATTTGCCAAGATAGGAGAGCTGCTCATGTCCGCATATGGGTATGTGCAGCATAGCGTTGTAAGGAGGCTCAATTGAAAACCATCCCCGAAAAGGGTGTCGCCAGAGATGTCGTTATGCAGGAGCTCAAGCGAATGAAATCGCTTGATTTCGATTGGCGGTCTGGCCGGGTACCATCTTACACCTACTTCCTAGATGACGAGACCTTAGACGTCCAGCGCGAGGCCTATGGCGAGTTTATTGCTGAGAATGGCCTGGGAGCAGGGCGGGCGTTCAAGAGCCTGGAGGTGATGACCAACGACATCAAGGCGATGGCAAAGTCACTTTTCAATGCGCCCGACGATGCCGGCGTCTCCTTCACCTCTGGCGGCACTGAAAGCGTCTTCATGGCGGTAAAGACGGCCCGGGACCTTGCGCGACACAAACGAGGCGAGCCGCCTGAACGCTACAACATTGTTGCATGTGTCACCGCTCATCCTTGTCTTAACAAGGCTGGAGAGCTTCTCGGCGTGGATATCATTCGAACCCCGCACACCAAGGAGTTCAGGGCCGACCCCTCGTTGATGCGCTCCGCCATCAACGACAAGACCATAATGCTGTTTGCATCTGCGCCCAACTATCCCTTCGGCACCTTTGATCCGATCGCAGAGATCGGCAAGCTGGCACAGCATTCGGGTCTTCGGCTTCACGTTGACGGCTGCTGGGGCGGCTTTCTCTCACCATTTACCGAGCGGCTCGGCTATCCGGTGCCCCCGTGGGACTTCCGGGTTCTAGGCGTATCCAGTTTGTCGGCCGATATCCACAAGTTCGGGTACGCAGCCAAGGGCGCCAGCCTGGTATTGTATCGGTCAGCCGATGACCAGGATCATGAAGCGTTCTCATTCAGCGGGTGGCCTCGGGGAACATACTCCACCCCTACATTCCTCGGGACCCGGGCCGGCGGCGCAATCGCGTCCGCATGGGCGGTAATGCACTACCTTGGCATGGAGGGCTATCTGCGCGCGGCGAGGCTCACGATGGAGGCCACCACGCGGCTTATCGCTGGCCTGAACAGCATTCCCGACATCGAGTGCCTGGCGCCCTACGGCGAGAGTAACCTGATCTCCTTTGTGTCGCTGGACTCCGCGCTTGACATCTATGCAGTCGCCGATCGCCTGGAAGAGCGCGGTTGGCTGCGCGGGCGTATGCGCGAGCCCCAGGCGATCCAACAGGGTGTCAACCCAGCTCATCTGGCCACCGTCGAAGAGTATCTATCGGCGGTGCGGGAAGCTATCGAGTTTGTACGTCGGAACGCTAGCGCGCCGGTCGCTTACGACGAACACAGCTATTAAAGGCCATCCATTGGCCATGGTCGTCGCCTGTCGCGGATGATCTCCGGCTCGCGGGCCCCCAGCTGGCACTGTCGGATCATTGGCCCTCGCCGCCATTCCAAGGCAGCATCTGCGACCCGCTTGTCGCAGCAAGCCCCGGCGCATTTCGCCTGAGGGAGGATTTTCCATCGTGGCAGACCAGAGCTTGATCGATGATTGCGGGCTGGTCGGGGAAGCCGCGGTCAAATCCCGTGCCCAAGAATACTGGCGCCCTATGTTGGCGACTGCCTCGAGCGATATCGGGGAAGGGCAGCGTGCGTCCTCGAGCCCGCCGTGGCAAATGCAGAACGCGTGATCGCACCACCCTAGGGCGGCAGGATCGTACCTCAAGCCGGCAACACCGGAATTGGGGGCGTACCCGGTTCCGCCTGCAGTCGCGGAGGTTGTACTGTTGCTACGGCGAATGAACCGCATCCGACCGGGCGACTTCTTCCAATCAGTCTTGCGGCTGAGGCAGCGCCCAGATTGGCGGAGCGGTGTCAACCAACACTGGGCATTACTCCAATTGTAGAAAGACACCTTTTCAGAGGGTTGCGATGTTCCAGGGCCGTCAGTTCGACCAATCAGTCGGCACTTCCTAAGACGTGTCGACCCTCAGTTGACAATCGTCACTTCCGTCGCGCTGTGGAGCTCGCCGTTGGTGTCGCCGTCAGCAAGCTCCACTGCCTTCAGTCCGCCCCTCGACAACATCGAGCACAGCAAGATTGACAATGATCCGATCGACAGCGCGCTGGCCGCTCAGCGGCTGTGTGCTGGCCTTCAGCACCTTGGATGCCCGACCTTGTTGGTGTGGTCCATGACCATGTCCACTTCCTTATCCGGGCCGCCGGGCGGCGGCACCGCAGAGAGGGCCGGGACCACTTCCGCGCCAGCTTCCTCCAGGGCTCGAACGCCGCCGCCCAGGGCCGCGCGCGAAATGCTTGCCTTGTCCAGCAGCGCGTGCCCGCGGGTCACCACAAATTCGAAGTTCCGTTCGCAGCGGGCTGACGCAGTGCGCTTCATGAAACCACGCTGGCAACCAGAATCCGGGGCTGTACTGTGCATGGTCAGATAGTGCCGCGGCATGAACGGCTCCTTTATGAATTCAGGGCAACGGTTCGGCGTTGACGCGGGTGAGTGTGGAACACGATCGCCGCATCAGGCGGCCTTGGCCACGCCGAAGTGCGGACGCCGCAGATAAAGATTGGTCGCAGCCTCGTAGGCCGCGCCGATGCCAAGCACCGTCGGCTCATCGAACGCACGGCCGACGATCTGCATCGAGAGCGGCAGGCCGCTCTTCGAGAATCCTGTCGGGATCGACATCGCAGGATTGCCGGTCACGTTGAACGGCATGGCCTGCACCGGGAAAGTCGGCGGGTTGTTCGGATTGACATCCGAAAACGGCGTTGCGGGTGCGAGCGTCGAGGCGGTGATCAGTGCATCGCAGCTTTTCAGCTGGGCGTTGACCGCGAGCGCCAATTCCCGGCGCAGGCGCATCGCCTGCGTGAGATCCACGGCCGTGACGAACGCGCCCATGCTCATACGCAGATACGTGAACAAGCCATAGTCGAGCGGCCGAGTCTGAAGGTCCTTCTCGTGGATCGCGAACGCTTCCGAGAACATGATCACGCGTCCGCACGCGATGAACAGCTCGTAGTCCGGCAATTCGATCTCCTCAATGGTTGCACCAAGCCTGGCGAGCGTCTGAGCGGCGTCGTCAATCGCGGCGATCGTCTCCGCCGACACGCCGTCGGCCTTGACAAACCAGCGGCGGGGCAGACCGAGCCGCAAACCGTGCACGCCGGCGCCGAGCTTGCAGTGAAAGTCGGGAACGGGCACGTCGGCGCTGCCGGGATCTTGCGGATCGAAACCCGCGATCACCTCCATGGCGATAGCGCTGTCCTCGACGGTCCACGACAGCGGGCCGCAGTGATCGAGCGTATAAGAAAGCGGAAACACGCCCCGACGCGAAACGAGGCCGTAGGTCGGCTTCAATCCGATCGTTCCGCAGTACCCGGCAGGCCCACGGATCGACCCTCCCGTGTCCGAACCCATCGCCATGCGCACCAAGCCTGCGGCGACCGCAGCGCCTGATCCTGACGAGGAGCCGCTCGGAATATGATCCGGATTCCAAGGATTGCGCGCCGGCGGAAACGGCAAATCGAACGACGGCCCACCGAGCGCGAACTCGTGCGTTGCAAGCTTGCCGAGCAGCACCGCGCCCTGTGCCTTGAATTTCGCCGCGACGACCGAATCCTCCGCCGGCACGTTGTCGACGAGCAGCTTCGAGTGGCAGGTTGTGCGAACGCCCGCGGTTGCATAGATATCCTTGAGTGCGTGGGGAATGCCCTGCATGGGACCTTTGTCGATGCCCTTGGCAAAGTCCGCGTCGGCGGTCGCCGCATCTGCCAACGCGCGCTCGCGCGTCAGGGTGATGAAGCTGGAGATCAGCGGATCGATCATCTTGATGCGATCGAGCGCATGTTCGGTCAGCGCCGTCGAGGTGATCGTGCCCTTGCGGAGAAGCGCGCCGGCCTCGGCAATCGAGTAGTCGTGCAGGGGTTTGGCCATGTCAGACGCTCCTGGTGACGCTGAGAATTGAGTAGGTGGCTGCGGGCTCGTTTGCCTCCGTGCGTGGCTGGCGCATCAGTTCTGTCATGCGCTTCAGGTCTTGGAAGCCCTGTAACAGCGCCGGCCTTCGACTTTCCGAAATTTTGAGACCGGCCCGTTTGGCCAACACATCGAACTCGGTGTTAAGGGCTTGCTCGTCGGTTGCGTCGTCCGGCATCGATCAAGTCGCTCCATTATTTGAGGTCACAAATCCAGACGTTATGAATTTAATCATGTCCAACGACGCTGAAGCCCGTCGCAATTAAATCCTCGGGCCAATGAATTTTTCGCTGCCGTAAGCTGGCGCTGCGGGAATTGGGGTTGACCGTTTTTGGCGCCTGCGCTGGTTAGATCACAGCGTGGCACGTTTGTGCGAGTTGACGGAAGCGTATCCTGCTTTTGTGGTTCCTGCATGCGGCGACCTCGGTCTTTCGACGAGGTTGCCGATTTTGCGCCAAGTGTCTTCGACGGTGCGTTTCTGAGCTTGGCACATCCAGTGTTTGATCTTGGCGAGGGCCCGGTCGATCGGATTGAGGTTAGAAGGGTAGGGCGGCAGGTACCAAAGCCTGGCGCCGGCAGCCTTAATCGTCTGCCCAATGACGGGAGTAACTTGAGGTCACAAAATTGCGGCCGCACCCCCCTCTGGGCTTGCTCATCTCCTCGCCAGGCGCGTCCGCTTGACACCTTCGACTCTCCGCTGTGCTAGATAGAAACGTTGACGGCGGAGGCATATGAGTACTGCCCGGCATGTCATCGTTTTTCCTCTTGATCTCCCGGGCGGTCGACGAACATCCGATCCTCAGATCGCTAAGGGTCGCGCGAGAGACGCCACTTCTTCGTTGCCTTGGACGTACACTCCTGAGAGAATGCCGCAGACGATGGACGTAGTTGGCGCGCGAATATCGATGGAATCAGCGGACAGCGATCCCATCGGATGCAGGATGCCTATGAGATCTCCCTCCTTCACTTCATCCAACACCGAGCAGCGCGGTTCGAAGATGCCCGGTGCAGGAGATTTCAACTGGTCGGAGGGATTCGTTTCGAGTGTTTGGCCGGACTTTTGCTGACGGAACATTGGATACTCGGCTTTGCCCTCGATCAGCCCTAGCGCAATGAGGCCATTGCGCACCCCAGCGTCGTAGATCGTGAGAGCTTCGGCGCTGATTGTGCCGCCGCCAAATTCAGCGCAAATGAATATCTTGCCTTGGCTATGTGCCCAAGTATCGAACATTCCAGCCGTGTCGTCGTGCTCCCAGAGCAACGTCACCGGTAATTTGAATGCCTCTGAAATGCGGAGCGTCTTCGTCAGCAGATCGACATCAGCAATAGGATGCGTGATGACCGCCGGGGGATAATTCCATGTCGGTCCGAAACTGTGCAGATCAAATATGGTGTCCACCATAGGCAACAATACACGCGAAATCGCATCTGCGATTCGTTCGCTTACCGAGCCATCCGACCGGCCCGGAAACACCCGGTTGAGATTCTTTCCATCAATTGGTGTGTTGCGGGTCCAAGCTTGCACGGCAAGTGGATTGATCTCAGGTACGATGATAATCCTTCCGCACTTCTGCGCTTCGGGAAGCCATTCAACAAGCCGCCGAGCAACAATCGGCCCCTCCAGTTCGTTGCCATGGTTTCCGCCAGTGATAAGTAGGCTCGGCCCCTCCCCTCTATTGCAGCTGAAGACTGGGAGCGAAAGAGCTTCGCAGTCCGCGCCTTTGGGGACAACAAGATGCCCCGTGCTAACGCCAGTCTTGTCGAGATCGAACGTAAGATGTGGTGCTTCGCTCATCGTTCATCCTATTGCGAGTATCGGGCGACCAGGCGCCGGCTTTGCGTACTCCGTTCTACGAGTATGTACCGAGCTGTCTTCAATTCGCCAATATAATGTTCCGAGCGGTGCCATCGCGCTCTTAGATGGCCGCCGCCTGGCTTGCTGGGACTACCGCTGCTCGATGTTCACAAAGGCGCTGCGACAGGCACGTCACGCCTGGCGATGTATTGCTGCGCCTTTCGATACCGCTCCTTCGGAACGGCCGGGCAGATCTCAGGCGGCGCCGGATCCCCCGGCTACCGCGCAAAAAGATATGCGCGAGACGATCAAGCTGGGCAGGCTGATCCGGAAGGTAACCGCCCGGTTGTTACCGTGGAGATTTGGCCTTGATGCGAGCAATGGTGTGCGGTTCTGAGACGAAGGCTTCGAGGAAGTCATTCCATTCGTCAGCGGTGCGGCGCGCATGGGCAAGCATTTGCTCCAGCTCTTCCATTCCGTCGCGGGTAAGCGAAGTTATTGCCTCGTCCGGCCCGGTGTAGACGCTGATGATGCTGCCGTAGCTCAGGTTGTCATCGTTGCTGACGATCGCCTGAAGGAGTTCGGCATCTTCATCGAGCAATTTGGCGACGTAGTCGATGCTGAACACATAGGTTACCGTTGCCATCAGGCAGCCTCGGCGGAGATGGTGGTGACAGGTGACCAATTCCAGGGAAGCAGATCGTCGAGGCGATTGATCTTGTGATCGTGGATGCGGTCGAGCACGTCTGCGAGATATGCCTGCGGATCGATGCCGTTCATCTTGGCCGTCTCGATGATTGTCATGGCGCGAGCCAAAGTCTCGGCGCCGGTGTCGGCGCCAGCAAATAGCCAGTTCTTTCAGCAGGGCTCGCTCGGCGGCATTGTTGTCCATGGCGACGCGGCCATCCTCGAGGAACAGGCAGAATGAAGGCCAGCGGCTCAGACCATAACGGAAGGCTTTTGCCAAATCGCTCTTGCCCGGAATGCGGGTCAGTTGCGTTTCGACCCAGACACGGAATGCCCCGATCTATGGTTTGCTATGCTTCTGACGTGCGGCAAGGCGGGCATCGGCAGGCTGACCCGCAATGTCGCGCTCGATGTCATAAAGCGCACCGATACGGCCGAGAGCCTTGCGTGCGATCTCGGATTTGTTCGAGGTCAAGATATCATGGAAGTCGCGTCGCCAATGCGCCCAGCATGCCGCCTCTCGGAAGCGGGATGTTCCATCGGCTCCAGGCTCATAAAGCTTGCCGTAGCCTTTGTAGCCGTCAGCTTGAAGGATGCCGCTTGTCTGCCTGAGGTGGCGGTGGACGTGGTCTTCCTTCCAGTTCGGAGCAAAGTAGTAGACCGCGCCAGGCGGAGCGCCGCCCGCCCATGGACGTTGATCGCGGACATACGTCCAGATCCGGCCTTTCTTTACGCCTTTCCCAACCCTTTGTCCTGCATGGAGCGATCCAGCACCCGGATCGGGGTATCGTCGGCATGGAGAAGGTCGCTGGCCATGATCACGGTTCCGATCCGCTCGATCAGGGGCTGAAGCACCTTGTCGGCACCCATGCGGGCGAAGATTTCGTGCAGGCGATACAGTGGCAGGTGATCGTCGAACTTAGAGACCAGGATGTAAGCCAGAAGGCCGGCGCCCGCCATGCTGCCTGGTATCGGACGGCTGGGCGCAGGCAACTGCACCATCTTTTCGCAGCAGCGGCACGATTTCTTCAACCGGGCGACCTCGATGACCTTCATCTGCGCGGCGATCATGTCGAGGATTTCGCTTACGTCTTCGCCCACAAGACGTAGTTCGCCGCCACAGGCGGGGCAGCAGGCGCCGGGATCGAGCTGCCTGCGCTCGCGAACTGCCTTGTGCGATACGCGCGGACGACGGCGCCTGATCCTTTCGGGTGCGTTCGTCATAGGCGCGACAGGCGCTGCCTCGTCGGCCTCATTGATTGGCCCGGCATTGCTCTCCGCCGCGGCGATCAAAAGATCCTCCAGCGCCAGTTCCAGCTGCTGGATTTCTCGCTCGATCTTTTCTGAAGACTTGCCGAAGACCTGTTTCTTCAGCCGGGCAATGCGTAGCCGAAAGGCCTGGATCAACTGGTCATGCGCCTGCAACGTCGCCGACATCTTCGCATTTTCCGCCTGCAAGGCGGCGATCATCGCCTTCAGAAAGGCGGGATCGTCTGGAAGATTTTCGGCGACATTCGACATGCGCCTGACTACCATAAGTCAGGGCGAGTAGCCATAAAAACCATTAGATTCAGAGAGATAAATCACCCGACACGCGCAGGCGGCGCACCCCAATCGGGACGCCGCCAATCAATTCCTTCCCACAACATCGCCATTTGCGCTGACGTCAGCCGGGCCGTCCCGTCGGCCGCCGACGGCCACGGAAAGCGACCCTGCTGCAAGACCTTGTAATAAAGACAGAACCCCCGGCCATCAAAATAAAGAAGCTTCAAACGGTCGCCATGCCTTCCCCGAAACGCGAAGACCGCGCCTCCCGTCGGCTTCTGGCGCAACACATCTTGCGTCAGTGCAGCCAAGCCCTCGATCCCTTTGCGCATATTCGTGAACCCGCAGGCAAGGTACACCCGAACGCCAGTTCCCGGTCCGATCATGCTGCCTCAACCGCCTTGATAAGCCGAGTCAGAGTGGCGGTATCGATCTCTCTGTCAAAGCGCAGGTTCCGCCCGCAGCACAGTTGCAATTCGACCAGGGCTGACAATCTGTCGGTGCCTTTGCCCATACGGGGTGCGCTCTGCGCCACGGGCATGTCCACGGGAAGGAACATAGGACCCGCCGACGGCAACAAGAGCCCCTTCCTCCTCAGCTCTCGCCGCGAGGTATAAATCTGCTGCCGCGTCACATCATGCCGCTCGGCAACCTCAGTCACAGTCGCCCCGGCAATTCCAACCGACATGACGATGTCGAGCTTCTTCTCATCACCCCAGCGACGACGCCGTTCCGCACCAAGAATCTCGACACGCATCCCAAAACCTCGCCCAAGACACGTCGCAAACGACGTCGTTAAACACGTGTCATAGGCCATCACGACGATGTCAGGCAGGCGGTAACAATCGGGTGGTTACTCCGGAAGGCGCACCGCGCCACGAGAAGCGCGCGCTGAAGCTCGGCCTGATGATTTCGACGGGCATCGACGCATAGTCGATGACCAACCGAGCGGTCGAGTCTCATGGCGATCGGCGAGGAAGCGCTCGGGCGTACTGCTCGTGATTGCGCCGGCGGCGCTGATACTGGCGGTATGCGTCGGCATGAGCGGCATCGCGCCCCTTCCCCTAATCGATCTGCTAGAGGACGCCTCTTCCAGCGGCGATAAGGGCACCACCTTGATCTAGATAGCCAACGTCAAGCGTAACGTTGCTCGATTCTACCATCAACTCAATCTGCCCATGTTTGCATCGTCGGTGATAGGCGTCACCTTGATACCTTCTCAGTTTCGAATGGTTTGACGTAGGACATAGGCCTCGATGATGGCTTTACTCACCTAAGCAAGTCGAATCAGGGCGAAGAATGGATTGAAGGATCTTGTACAACCGCAGCTCACGTTTTCTTGGAACCTGAGCCTTCTGGGCTCAGGCCTGAGGCTATTTCGCCAACGCCGGAGCCCCGGATCAGGGCTCATTCCGGCGACCTGAGTTTTGGATAAATCGCAGACGTTTCATGCAAGCGACCTCGTCGGCTATCGCAGTCGGCGCACTGTCTTCCGCGTTCGCGCAATCATCGGGTCAGTTAAGGGTGTCGGGGGGCGGCGAGGCATCATGCGCGATAGAGCGTGGGTGGTGTTTGGCTCAGCAGTTCCGCACCACGCTCCGTCACTAGGACGTGAGCGCCAGGCCCGAATAAGTAGCCGTTTTCGCTGCACAATATATTCGGCATGTGCAAGGTCATGCCGGACTTCAGGATATCCTCCGCGCCCGGCTCCAAACTTAGGTCCCCGCGTTCAGTCCAATTAATGCCGGTCTGGTATCCCGTTCGTTGGCGAAAGACACCCTTTCTTCCAGATCGCCTCAGCACCTCACGGCCGGCAGCGTCGACTACCGCCGCGGAGGTGCCCGGCTTAACAGCGGCAACGAGGGCGTCAATGACCTCCTCGGCCAAGGTGTGTAGAGACTCAGCTTCAGGATGTCGGCCAAGCACAGCGCACCGGACCATCCCTACGGTGTATCCGTGTTTCGATGCGCCGACTTCCAGAAAAGCCGGCTCGTTATTACTAATTGGATGCCGAGATGGGGGGCCATGCGGCAATTTCGTCCGTTCCCCGAACAGAATGGTGGGGGGAGACATCCCAATTTCACCGCCCACATTGCTGGCTTCTGCCTCGATCGCCGCCGTCATGGCCCCCGCCATTTCCAGTTCGGTGACGCCTTCCCGGAGCGAGTTCTGGAAGGTTCGTACTGCTAGGTCCGTCATGCGCATCGCGTCGCGCATGCAATCCAGTTCTAGCTCGCCTTTCACCGCTGCTACCGAAGACACTAGCCGAGTCGCATCAGCGAACTTTATGTTCGGAAGCTGCGCCTGGAGCGCATTGAAATCTGCTAGCGCGAGGTTCCAGCACCCAAGTTCAAAGCCGATCCTCTTGCTTTGCAAACCATAGCGACGAAGGACGTCGGCACAAACTTTACCAAAATCTTGCTGATGGGTATAAGTAACGATCTCGTCAATGCAACTATAAGCACGAACCGCTTGCTCGTCATACTGTCGTACCACGTATATTGGCGCCCGACCGGGCACCATGATCAAAGGGAACGGTGCGAAGTACCCACCACTGCCGTCATATCCGCTGAGATACCGAAGATGGCCATGGGCAGTCACTACAAGTGCGTCTAGCCCCGCGCTCGCCACTGCCTCGAGCACGTTGAGCTGCCTGCGCTCGTACTCGGATCTCGGGAACGGGACACCCGTCAGAGGAATAGCTGAGGACATCGCCGCCATATCTCACCTCAATGTTTGCCATGTTCGTGGTTCGGTTACGCAACAATACGCATCGGACCGATGTTTGAAGCTGTACTTAATGTTCCATGCTTTGCTTCAAGCAAACATTCAACCGTCCCAGCGGCTTGCGTCAAATGCAGTTTTTATATCGTCGTCATCTGGCGACGAGATGCACCTAAGGCACAGCGATCGATGAGGATAATTCCTACTCCGCCACACATTCCGTTCGCGGGTGAAGTGCTTGCTAACTACGACTCCAAGAATCGTAAAGAGAGTGAAAGTTGAAATCGAACAAGGCATCCCGCGGCGCAGCGGTTGCGATAGAAACCGTCGGCAGTTTATGCAGGAGAAAGCGATGGATCATGCGGGTCGAGCCTCACGTTCTTCGGCTTTGCCGCGACTGGCGATTGTCTGGCAGCGGAACGCGCCCCGATCGTTCTGATCCTCGACTGGCAACAGCCGGTGGTGGCGAAATCTGTCGGGATCATTTCTTCCAAACCTTTGCGTTGCAATCATGCCCGGCCCCCGGTGCGCCGTGGCTCGCCGTCGCGCTGCCAACCAAACTTCGGCGGGGCGGGGGTGACAGCGCTGGTGCTTGGCGGGCAACTCATGACTGAGTTCGTATTAGAGGTTGACATCAAACCATTCTTTTTGATTTCGGCGCTAAGAGCGGCGGAATGTCGCGTTTTCTGCATGCAAGTTGACGTTAGCTAAAATTAGCCGAGAGACTCCCACCGGGGGCAATGGGGAGGCTCGCCGGCGATCTTGTTGACCAGCGCCTCGGGGGTGGCGCACAGTTTGCCATGCACTCGTCGCGCCGGGTGCGCAACGTCGCCCAGACTTCCGCATGATCCCGTCGCGATGCCGAACACGGCTTCGCCCATCTCGACGTGGGTGAAGGTCACCATGCTGAAGTCGTCGTCGGCGAAGGTTCCGTTGCCCAAGCGCAAGGAGTGCCTGCATCAGCTGCTGATTGCCATCATGGGCGAGGTGCGGGACTCGGGCATGGATGAACGCGCAGTCTTCCCGTCCAACACGATGTGCATGCCCCGCCTGTCTTGAAGCCGCACCTCGCCGAATAGCACGCCGGGCAGATTGTGCAATGAAAGAGCGAAATCCGGCGCGATCTCGACCGTGGATCATGCGATTTCCGATCGCACCTTCGCCCGGGGCGATCGGAAGGACGACGTAGCGTCTGGTACCTTGTTTGAAATTTGTTCGGATGAAATGTCCCCTTTTAGGCAGGCTCGTACTCTGATCTCGGGAATCGCGCAGGCGGGCCTCTCGGTTGTCGTGCGGCGCTGCACTGAGTTGATCCCTCAACACGCGGCGGATCGGAAGTCATAGTTATGAACATATGCGCAAGCCTCTGCGTCATCGTCTACGCTGCTTGTCCGGTCAACACGGTGCGTTCCAGCAGTTTTTGAAGTTCACCCCTTAGCATCACGCGATACCCCTTGAAGATTGCGTATCGCGTCACTGTTGTGGTCAATTGTTCGCCCAGGACCATCTCGCTGCTAGATGACCATAATACAAAGACTGCATTTGACGCATCCGACCGGTAATTGGATCGTGTCGCGCCAAGTGGTCTAGCTCGGCGAAACAGAATCGGTCGGAGCAATGAGCAGAGCGGCGGGCGCAGATGCGGATGTAGTTTGGCCGGCGACGTTTGCGCCGCTCAGGAATCCGACCTTTCGTTCGATCTGGCTCGCCACCCAGGTCTCTTCTCTCGGCTGGTTGATGCAGACTGTTGCCATCAGCTGGCTGATGGCGACGATCTCGACTTCCGATCTGATGGTTGCGCTGGTGCAGGCTTCATCGAATCTGCCCGCATTCGTTTTATCTGTCTTCGCCGGGGTGCTCGCCGACAATTTCAGCCGTCGCAGGGTCATGTTCGCCGGCCGCTGCCTTATGGTGATAGCCTCTGCGATGCTGACCGCTGTTGTGGCGCTGGGCTTTGTCAGTCCGTGGATGATCCTTGGCTTCAGCTTCTTGATCGCAAGCGGCGGTGCTCTCAACGATCCCGCATGGCAAGCGTCCGTCGGCGATATCGTGGATCGACGCGACGTTCCCGCTGCCGTTACCCTGCTCTCCGTCGGCTTCAACACTGTTCGGACCGTGGGCCCGGCCCTCGGCGGTATCGTCGTTGCCTCGTTCGGGCTTATGGCGGCCTTCTGTGTGACCACACTCGCCTATTTGGTGCCCCTGGGCACCATATGGCGCTGCAAGTGGAAGGTTCGCTCGTCACCTCTTCCACGTGAATCGATGAAGACGGCGATTTATGATGGGCTGCGCTTCACAGCGATGTCATCGGAAATCAAGGCGGCGATCGCGCGCGGAACCCTCTTTGGTCTGGCGAGCATCGCCATACTCGCGCTGCTGCCGCTGGTTGTCCGCGATCATTTGGGGGGAGGACCGCTCGCATATGGCACGCTCATGGCCGGCTTCGGCACAGGCGCCGTCTTCGCCGGCCTCTCCAACAGCACATTCAGACGGAGCTTGTCGCAGGAACGGTTGATGAGGCTCGCGTGCGTCGCCTGCGCGGCATGCTCCCTTTCCCTTGCACTGACCTCTTCGATTGCGGTGGCGGCGATCGCGCTCGCCTTGGGCGGCGCGGGCTGGGTCACCGCCTGGTCCGGGGTTGGCGTCAGCGTACAGCTGGCGAGCCCGCGCTGGGTCGTGGGGCGTACGATCTCAATCTACTATGCATTGATAGACGGCGGCATCGCGGCCGGCAGCTGGGTGTGGGGCACCGTTTCCCAAAACCATTCCCTGACCTGGGCACTGGAGGGCTCCGCTGGTGCCCTATTGCTCGTCGCTGCAGCCGGCGTGCTGTTTCCCCTTCGCGAGCGCCGCGAGGCCGAGCCCGACCCTTTGGAGGAATTCGACGCCCCGGCAGTCGAACTCCACCTGAAGCCGAGAAGCGGTCCGATCGTGGTAAGGGTCGAATATCTGATCCATGAAGAGAACATCGAGGCTTTCCTGGAAGTTATGCGCGAGCGCCGGCATGTACAGAGCCGCGTCGGTGCTCGGCACTGGACTCTCCAGCGCAACCTGCGGGAGCCCATAGAGTGGACGGAGACATTCCGCACGCCGACCTGGACCGACTACCTTCGCCTGAATCATCGTCTTACAGAGGCAGACAAGGAACTGGACGAGAAAATCCTCCTTCTGCACCAAGGAAAGCATGCACCGCAATTAACGTTGTCAATTGAGCGGTCGACAAGTGCCCCGCGCAAGCCCGAGCCATCGACTTTTTTCCCTCGCCATTGAATCCAAAGGAACAAGCGTCTCTTTGGAGCGCACTGCAGGCTGAATAAAGATACATAAGGTGGTACCTTAATGCAGCATACCAATATCGAGAAGGCCAAAGGCAATGGCTGCCGTCGTGTAACCGCAACCGCTTGGTCTCCAGCAGGGTCTTCTGCGTCGTGGCCCACACTCAGACCGCGACGAGATCCCCGCCTCCGACATCTTTCAGGACCAGCCTCGTCGGGGTGTCACCGATCTTTCGCGTCGCGCTGGCGATGTCCTGATCGCGAGCGCGCAAAACGCGTCCGGCGTCGGGCTGGATCGGGCACCGGCACAGATTCGATCAGACGTTTCGTGTAGGGGTGGCGCGGGTTCGAAAAAACCTGATCGAGCGTGCCCATTTCGACGATCTGGCCGAGATACATGACGCGACATGGTCGGCAATATTCTCTGCCACCGCCATGTCGTGCGAGATGAACAGATAGGCGACGCCGAACTCGCGCTGCAGTTCCTTCAACAAATCCAGCACGCGTGCCTGCCCACACGTCGAGGGCCGAAACACTCTCTTCGGCGATGTTTGGCCGCCGGAGGATTCATGCGGGTAACCGCCATCTGGTCGGCCGACAGGCCGACGCGCTCGAACAATGCCGCGATACGCTCTGTGCGCTCTTCGACGCGATGCCATTGATCAGCAGCGGCTCGGCGACGATATAACCGACACGCATTCGCGGATCGAGCGCGGCATAAGGATCCTGGAAAATCATCTGCACGTCGCGGCGCACCGCCTTTTGCGCGTCGCGGCCTAGGCCGGACCGAATGCGCCCGCCGATGGCGATATCTCCCTGGTAGAGGACAAGCCCGGCCAGCGGCTTGGCGGTGTCGACTTGCCGCAACCGTTTTCTCCGACCAGCGCCAGCGTCTCGTTGGGCGCAGTGGAGAAGCTAATGCCTTCGACGGCGTGAACACGGCGTTATCCGTAGCGGACTTGTCTGGGGCAGATGTCCTTGATCCGAGCTTCGATACCGGCCTGATCTCGGCGGCTGGACTTGTAGTGATAGGTCGACGTGTCGAACTCCAGAAGCCGGCAATCCCGGATCGACACGTTCCACTCATCACACGTCTCGGCCACCAGCTCGCGTTTGCGACCAGAGCTTTCGGCGAATGTCGTCTTGTAGCATCTCCCCGTCCAAGGAGAGATCGGCCATCAGCTTCCTGAGCTTGCCGTTCTCGTCCTTAAGGGCTTCAGCCGCTTCATTGGTCGGCAGCAGTCCGTCGCCTTTCTTCTTCCAGTTGAAGTACGTCGCCTGGCTGATCCCGCCCGTCCACAAATCTCCGTGACGGGGATACCATCCGATCCCTGCTTCAGAATGAACGCCTTCTGCACGTCCGAAAACTTCGATGCTACATCGTCTTCCGCTCCTCCCAGCCAAGGGATGTTACCGCGGAAAACTGCACTTTGGAACATTCCAGATTTCCGGGATCAGAGCTTATGTGTAGCGAGAGCTGAGCGTTTTGAGCGGGGCGGACGAAGAGACTGCGCAGGGTCGAGAAGATCGAAATGAGCCATTGCGGTGATCGTGGTGATCGGAAGCCTTGCATCATCCGCTCCCTTTTCGCAGCGGCACATGTGCATTCTCTGCCCGTTGTTCAATCCCTTATGCGACCAATGCTCGACCCCCCCGGCATCAACCTATCGCCTGGCTGCTCCATAGGAGCGCAACTTGTCGGTGATCATGCGCTTTGGCGCGATGCCTTGCTTCTTCAGCAGCCGCGTCAGCTGAGCCGCTTTGGTGTTGAGCGGTTCTGGACGACTTCGTCAGCACATCGCCATCCTGTTCGACGGCGCGCCACAACCAGTGTTTCCTGCCGGCGATGGTGATGACGATCTCGTCGTTTCGGCTGTGCTGCTTGCGACGCAAGCGGCAAGCGTAGCGCGGACCGCACTTGATGCCCCACCGGCGGATTGTCTCATACGAAACCACGATCCCGCGCTCCAGCAGCATTTCCTCTACCAGACGCAGGCTCAAGGCTAACCTGTATTAAGTGTTCAAGACAATTCGTTAGAGAGCTCCGGCTTTCCGTAAGCATCGATATAGCTGCCCTCGCGGATGCTCCGAAGGATATGTTCCTCCTTCTTCTCCTGCGCGTGCACAGCTTTGAGAAGATCGGCAGCAATAGCCTGCGGGAACGCGACCACCCCGTCCTCGTCGCCCACGACGATATCTCCAGGCCCGATAACGAGCCCTCCGATCGACACATTCACGTTGATATCACCGGGGCCGTTCTTATACGGACCGCGGTGGATGGCTGCGCATGCGAAGCAGGGAAATTCCGATTTGGCGAGCGCACCTGCATCGCGAACTGCGCCGTTGATCACGAAGCCGGCCGCTCCTCGCGTTTCAGCGATTGTGGTCATAATTTCGCCGACCAGGGCACGGTTGATCTGCCCGTCTCCATCGACAACAACCACGTCACCGGGACGGACGAGCTCAAGAGCCTTGTGGATCATGAGGTTGTCGCCAGCGGCCACACGAACGGTCAGCGCCGTCCCCGCCATCGCACCATTCACCTTGTGAAAGGGCCGAAGACCGATCGCTCCGGGCAGGCGGTGCAGATTGTCACTGATGATAGCGGTCGAGCTTTTGCGGAAAGCGCTGACGACCGCCTCGTCTGCCTGCTGCGCACTTGGAATTACTCTATTCCCGATCATTCACGGCACCTCGCGCTTTGACGGCTTTGGGCATGTCGGCTTCAAAAAGAGCTCTACATGCGTCAACAATGGCTTCGCCACCTTCTTCCACCGCCTCCATCGAAGCGGCAAAAGAAACACGCAGATATGGAGACAGACCGTAGGCGGAGCCGTCGAGGACCGCGACCTTCGCCCATTCCAGGAAGTACAGGGAGACATCTAGATCCGTCGTGATCTCCTTGCCTCCCGGCGTTCGCCGGCCGATCAACTCGGCGACGGAGATGTATAGATAGAAGGCGCCAGCGGGAGGCAGCGTTTTAAGTCCGGGAGCGTCGGAGAGGATTTCGACCATCCGATCGCGGCGAGCGCAATACATGTCCGCAGCAGCCGCAACGCACGACTGATCGCCCGTTAGGGCAGCGACTGCCGCAGCTTGGCTGATAGAGCTTGCGCAAGTGGTGCTCTGGCCGATCAATTTGACAATGACATCGATCAGCTCTTTCGGCCCGGCGGCATAGCCAACGCGCCAACCGGTCATGGCATAAGCTTTTGACATGCCGTTGATGATCAGGGCACGTTGGAAAAGGAACGGCGCGACCTCGATCAGGCTTGGCGCACGAGAGCCTTCGTAGCACAAGTACTCATAGATCTCGTCCGTCATGACCCAGACATGGGGATTGCGACGCAGCACCTCGCCGAGCTCGGAAAGCTCTTGCGCGGAATAGACCGCTCCCGTCGGGTTGTTCGGCGAATTTAGGACAAACCACCGAGTCTTCGGCGTAACCGCCGCCTCTAGAGCTGCCGCCGTTAGCTTGAAATCGACATCCTCACCACAGGTCACGATTACCGGGCGGCCCCCATGAAGACTGGCGATATCCGGATAGGACACCCAGTAGGGCGCAGGTATGATGACCTCATCGCCAGCGTTCAACGTCGAGGCAAAAGCTTCGAAGATGAGCTGCTTGGCGCCACAGCCAACCGCTACATTCTCGGCTCTACAAGGGATCCTTTTTCCCCGCACTAGGCTATCGGCGATGGCTGCGCGGAGTGTATAGGTACCGGCCGAGGCAGTATAATGCGTGTCGCCCCCGCGCATTGCTCGCAGTGCACCGTCAATAATGTAAGAAGGGGTGGCTATATCAGGTTCGCCAATAGTGAAGTCTATGATCCTGTGACCCGCGGCCTGAAGCTCGGAAACCATCTTTTTTGCCGCGATACTCGCGGAAGGTTTTAGAGCAGCTGCTCGGTCCGAAATTTGAATGGACATTTATCCTCATATCCTCACTACGGATGGCTTTGGCCGCACAAGGAGTCTAATAGGTGCTTGTATTTGAAAAAAACGATTAATTGTTATCCAATGGCATCTACTTTTGGAATGCAAGGCGAACCTGAGTGGGGCTGCGCTGTAGCCGTCTCAGGCTCCGTGCGCAGCCAGAGGGGACGCATGCCATTCCCGCGACTTTTTTAGGTGCCAATCTTCGAGCACGTGCCTGGCCGCTGCAGCAAAGGGGCGGAGAGCGGTGACAGCGTACCGGCGCGAAGGAGTCTTTTCGCATCTTTTCCAAGCTGGCTTCATAAGGCGATGCCTTGGCCTCGTCTATCGATCGATCACATCCGAGTTTGTTTGTACTGTTGTTCATTGTGAGGACGCCTTGCGCGTATTCATCATCGGAATAGCTAACGAGTTTGCGCGCCGGGCCGCACATCGGTCTATGCAAATGCGGCAAGCGAGCAGCATCAAATAGTCAGCCGAATATTCGAATAAGCGATCAAAACCCAGTATTTTTTATCGCTTTTCGCGGTGTCCCGTCCCGCCTAACATGACCGGCGCGAAAATGCTGGATGTACGGCACGTCCCTCGCGGCGAGCTAACTTATACGAGCACAGTAGCAGTCGCCCGCTTAGGTTTTCCGACGCGCAATACAAGGAACAAAGGAGGAATAATGAATATGAGATCTACGGCCGCGCCCGAGGAAACCGAAACTCTGCCGCCGGGTGGCGCGGCGTATTTGACGTGGTCGCCGGAACAGATGGCCATTGGCTTCCGCTCACTGGAGAAGATCAATCCAGTCCATGTTGTGCGTCACGGCACGCATGTCCGTCTTTTGCCTAAGGCCGACCAGCAAATCTCGCCAAGCTGGAATTGGAAAGGCCAGGAGATGACCGTGGATCGATATATGGACACGTACAGGAGCTCGGGCAGTATTGTTCTCAAAGATGGTAAGGTAGTCTTGGAGCGCTATGGGCTCGGTCGCACGGAAAAAGATGCCTGGCTCCTAACGTCCGCGACGAAATGCTATACAGCGACTCTTGTCGGTGCCGCGATCAAAGATGGCTACATCAAAAGCGTCGATGCGCTCGTTACTGACTACATTCCCGCGCTCAAAGGCAGCGCCTACGATAACGTGACGATCCGCCACCTGTTGACATTTACGTCGGGCGTCAGGTGGATCGAAGACGTCGAGGGAGATTACACCCATCCGGATGCCAACTTTTTGTCCTATTGGGCACCAGTGCTCGACACTGATGTGGATTGCATCGTCTCTTACATGCGCCGTCTGCCTCGAGCCAATCCGCCGGGCACTATGTACAACTACACCGATGGCGACGCCCACTTGGCCGGGATTGTTATCTCGAGCGCAGTCGGAAAGCCGCTATCGGAGTACCTCTCCGAAAAAATCTGGCAACCTTATGGGATGGAAGCGGACGCATACTGGCAGTTGGATGCGAGCGGCAACGAGCAAGCAGGAGGGTTTCTCTCGGTAACCCTGCGCGACCAAGTACGCTTCGGCCAGTTCATCCTAGAGGGCGGCAAAGCCGGCGCCGTCCAGGTCGTGCCGCCAGACTTCCTGGCCGCAGCAACGAGCGTCCAAGTCAATTTCGTCCCCGGTGCAAGTTCGGACGGTCCGCTGGGCAAGGGTTTTATTAACTGGAGTATCTACAAGGACTATTATGTAGGTTCAGGCGGTGCTGGGCAGAGGATCTTCGTCTATCCGAAGGACAAGGTGGTGATCGCCATCAACTCCGCATGGCCTTATGTCAACCGCTTTGCGGCAGCGCCTGACCAAAAAACTGCAGTACTTCCTGTTTCCGATCATGAGCCGGCTTTGAATGCCTTTGCCGAAGCCCTGCGCGCTGCGGCAGTGTCGCAGCGCTGAGCAAGATGAGCTGATCGTTCGAGATCGTATGTGAGGCCAAAGCCACGACGACCGGGTTGACCGATCGCCGTGGCTGACGAACGGGGCAAGTCGCTCCTTCCGAGAGGCGCAGTATCAGTCGGTTCTTGACTGATGGCTTTGGCACATGCACGCTCGCGTCCTCGCTAATATTGCATATTATTACAGTGACCCTGAGAGTCCTCTCTGATTGGGGTCGTTGAGGTCAAGCTCCTCCTGATATTTTTCCGGACCATGTCGCCCCGCGGGTCACTCGCTTCTCTTCGCGGTCGACGTTAGGCCGCCGCACGATGGGGTCAGTAGAGCGAGACGTCTCAATCTGTTGAACGACCTTGGGAGAGTTCGCCCAGGATCGTGCCTGCTAACGAGATCACCTTGCCCGTCGTCCCCACGGGAACGATCCGGATCACGCCCTTTCGGGCGGAATCAATTCCTCCTTCGTTGGTCCGTTATCTCCATTTCATGCCGATACGCGGCCGGGTTCCTTGCCGAAGCGGAATTCTGTTGCATCACTCCACATGCGATGCAGAATGACAGCGAGCTTGCGGGCAACAGCAACTCGGGCTCGAGCCATACCGCGCCGTTTGGCGACGTTCATGCCCCACGCTCTGAGGCTCGACCATTTCTTGCTCAGCACGAGCAGCGAATGAGCCGCCTCATAGAGGGCCGTGCGGGCGAGTTCGTCACCGCATCGGCTCACCTTGCCCTGAATGTCCGTTTCGCCAGATTGGTAACGTGCCGGGGTCAGACCCAGATGCGCGCCGACATCCCTCGAGCGACGAAAGCGGTCCGGCTGATCGATCGTGGCACGAAAGGCGAGCGCGGTGATGGGTCCGACACCTGGAACGCTCATGAGTCGCCGGCAGACTTGCTCCTGGCGGGCGATAATGAGGACCTGCTTTGTCAGTCGCCCGAACTCGCGCAGCATGGTGGCCAGGATCATCAGCAGTGGCTCGACTAGTGGCATGACAACCAGATCTGTGTCGGCCAACTCGCGCACACGACTGGCGAAGGCGGTTCGCGACGGCGTGCCCAGCTTGATGCCAGCCTCCCGCAGGATCGCCCTGACCCCGTTCTCGATGGTGCGCATTTCGTTCAGCACCGTGCGGCGGGCGACGAGGAGGGATCGCCAGAGACGGCACTGCCGGCTCTTGACATGCACCTGTCGATACCAGCCGGTGCGCATGATCTGCGCCAGCGCGCGGGCATCATTCCGATCCGTCTTGTTTGGCATCGTCTTCATCGCCGCATTGGCCTGCCGGGTCTCAATGCAGATGGCCGGCAGGCCATCGGCGCACATCCCGTCGTGAAGCCAGGCCGTCAGCGAACACGCTTCGAGCCCGATGCGCTCCAGCGGCAGATCGACTTTCTGCAACGCTTCGATCAACGCCTGCGGCTCGCTCGCCGCACGCGCCTCCTTCACGATCCGCCCGGCCTCGTCGACCACGCAAATCGCGGTCTCTTCCAAAGACACGTCAAGTCCGGCAAAATACTTCATGGCTGCTCCTCCTGATGTTTGTGGCGATCTACATCGACCACGTTCTCACATCTCGACAGGAGCAGCCGCCCTCAATCTGGCTCGGGCGAGACCCCAATCACCCCATCTGTTTTGAAAATCAGGGATGCGGATAAAATTGCCGCCCATAGCGACGAGGATCATGGAGTGAGAGGCGTCGATGCGTTTCTCCTAGTCGCGCACGAGCCTCCGCGACCGCGTCATCCAGCTGAAGGTTCGCTCGGCGACCCAGCGGCGGGCAAGACTTCGAAGCCTTTCTGGTCGTCGGATGGTAGATGATCTCGACCACAATATCGAGGTAGGCGGCCTTGCCTAACCCCCAGCACTGTCGGAGATGCCGGCGGGGGTGAGCCATCACGGTGGCTTATACAACTCCCCGGAATCACGGGCGCTTCAGCCGCACTACCCTTTCGGGATGGGGTCTGAGGGGACAATTATGATGCTGATCAGGTAAGCATGAAAACCGGTTTTCCCTTGCCCTCTATGAAGGCTCCGATGCGCCGCCTGAACAGTTCGGCATGGTTCGTGATCGTGGCCAGGAGCCGATCTCGGTCCTTGTTGCGGATCGCCTCGATGATCGCCCTGTGTTCGTCGACGATGATGCGCTGCCTATTCTGAAAGGCCTGCTGTTCGCCGGATTCTCGCAAGTACACGTAGTAGGCTAGGCGTCGCGCCATGTTGTGCAGACGGCTCGCAAACCCGATGAGGTATTCATTTTCGGTCGCCTCGGCGATCCGTATATGAAAGGCCGCGTTGTAACGGGAGATTTCGAGGAACATCTGATTGCTGACCGCCCGGTGGTGATTGTCCTGTATTGACTCCAAATCCTTGACCAGATGCGGCTGGGCGAGGCGGCAGTAATATGCCGAGCTTCGCTCGCTGACGAGATAGGCTTCGAAGAACTGGGTCAGGTCGCTGAGATCGAGCGGTCGAACGAAGAAGCCGCGATTGCGGTGCATCTCGATCAGACCTTCCGTCGTCAGGCGATTGAGTGCCTCACGGGCCGGTGTGCGACTGATACCAAGTTCGTTGCGAAGCATGGTCTCGTCAAGCTGAGCTCCCGGCTGAAGGCTCAGATCCAGAATTCGGTCGCGAATCGTGTTCGTCGCGGCGACAGCGAGCGAAAGCTCAACTGGTCCTTCATTCTTCTCTTTCTGTCGTGTTGGCATGTGCTCCAGTACCCGCTTGGCGGCCAGCAGGGATCATATCTACGGCTTGTGTTGTCATATCCACAACATTCCTTCTTCTGGGCCCATAGGGGTTGCCTCTGCCAAGCCCTTCAAGGTCCTCCAAGCACACAGGTGCTTCCGCAGATTGCTTGTTGACGCCGCTCAAGCAAGATAATATATGCCGCATATACGAAATGGAAAGGGCGACCAGCAAATGCCTCTCAAGGTCGGGGTCGATGTCGGAGGAACGTTCACCGACTTCTTTGTCATTGACGAAGAAGCGGGGCGCACGATCCGCTACAAGCGACCGTCAACGCCTGCGCAGCCGCAGGAAGCGATTCTCAATGGTCTTAAGGAGCTCCTGGCCCTACACGACTTGCCGTTCTCGGCTGTCGAGTCGCTTTTCCATGGAACGACGGTAGGAACAAACGCGCTGATCCAACGCCGCATCGGTAAAGTTGCGCTGGTCACGAGCGAGGGATTTCGCGATCTTATCGAGATCGGCCGGCAGACGCGGCCAAAGGTCTATGATATCCACCAGGACTTCCCCGCGCCGCTCGTTCCGCGCGATTGCCGCTTCGAAGTGCCCGCGCGCGTCCGGGCCAACGGCACCGTCGTCACACCGCTCGATGAGGATCGTCTTCTTGAGCTGGTTCCGGTCCTCATCGACAGGAAGGTCGACTGCGTCGTCGTCGCTTTTCTCCACTCTTTTGCCTATCCCGAACACGAGCGCCGTGCCGTCGATGTGCTGCGTGCGGCGCTGCCCGCTGGCGTTCATGTTATCGCGTCGGCGTCGGTCTACCCAGAGTTCCGCGAGTATGAACGCTTCAATACCGCGGTGCTGAACGGTGCGCTTCTCACGGTGATGGATCGCTACATTGGCGAACTCATCTCCGGGGTGAAGGCGCTCGGAACAGTGGCGCGACCGCTGATCTCGCAGAGCAGCGGTGGGCTAATGTCGGCACATATGGCGAAGGAACTTCCTATCCGTGCATCGCTGTCCGGTCCAGCGGCAGGCGTGTCGGCAGTCGTCCATTGGGCGCGCGAAATGGGTTATCGGGACGTGATCACGCTCGACATTGGCGGCACGAGTTCGGATGTCGCGATGATCCGCGAATATGAGGCTACAGAAGTCTCATTGCAGGATGTGGGTGGCTTCCCAGTGCGCATGCCGGCGGTGGATGTGACGGCGGTCGGTGCTGGTGGCGGTACGATTGCATGGATCGACAAAGACGGCCTTCTGAAGGTGGGTCCGCACAGTGCCGGTGCGTATCCGGGGCCTGCCTGCTACGATCTTGGCGGTGTCGCCGCCACGACTACGGATGCGAACGTGCTTCTGGGGCGCCTCAGCAACGAGGCTCTTCTTGGCGGGCGCATGCCCATCAAGCCGGAAATGGCACGCCAGGCGGTCGCTCGGCTTGCCCAAGAGCTTGGACTAGAGACCATGGATACCGCGTTGGGCATTCTGAAGCTGGCCGGTGGCACCATGGTCAAGGCGTTGCGCAAGGTGTCGATTGAGCGTGGCCACGACCCTTCGGGGTTCGCTCTGTTTGCCTTTGGCGGGGCAGGGCCATTGTTCGCGACCGATGTTGCCAGGGAAATCGGCATATCGACTGTTGTGGTACCCCTCAATCCGGGTCTGATGTGCGCCGAGGGACTACACTATTGTGCCCTTACAAATGATTTCGTCGGCACCTATCTGGGCGAGCTCGCCGAGTCTGCCGGACAGGCGATCGCAGGCCTGCGCGACGCGCTGGCAACCGAGGCTGCCGCGTGGTTCTCCAGCGAAGGGGTTCCGGCAGACCAGTGGAGCTATGATTGGCGCGTTGAACTGCGTTACCGCGGCCAAAATTTCGAGCTTTCGTTGCCGCTTTCCGAGGACAAGCTCGCGAGCAACGCGATTAATGAACTGCGCCAAGGCTTCCACGTCGCGCACGAACGTTCCTATGGATTCTCGATGCCAGGCGAAGTGGTCGAGTTGGTCAGCGTAAAGCTGAAGGCACGGCAGAAGATTGAAACCGCGCGCCCGACCGATTTGCCGGAGAGGCAGTTCGGCCGGCCGATTGGCGTCCGCAAAGTCGTCTTTGATCAGATTGAACCTGTCGATGCAGCGATTTACGAGCGGGCTGACCTTGCGAAGGGGCAGCGCATTCCTGGGCCGGCGATCATCGATCAGCAGGATGCAACCACCCTCATCTACCCCGGCGACGAGGCGTTCGTCGACCGGTGGGGCAACATTATCATCAAACTTCGTCGCGAGGTCGCCTGATGTCCCTCAACCCAATCGAAATTGAGATGATGCGCAATGCTTTAACCAGCATTTGCGACGAGATGTATGTCGCGATCATGCGGAGCGCCTATTCCACCAACATCAAGGAGCGGCGGGACCATAGTACAGCGATTTTCGACTTGAAAGGGCGTACCATCGTGCAGGGGGAGAGCCTACCCCTGCTGCTCGCCTCGATGCTGGGTCTCGTCGAGGTCGTCCTCGAAAAATATGGCGCCGACGCGATCCAGCCTGGCGACATGTTCTTGTCAAACGATCCCTATGTAGGACGCGGGTCGCATCTCCCCGACGTTGCCGCAGTCATGCCCATATTCACCAACGGACGACTTGTCGCTTTCGTCGCTGACATCGCCCATCACGCCGATATCGGCGGGATGGTTCCCGGTAGTATGGCCGGAGGGATGACCGAGATCTATCAGGAAGGATTACGCATTCCACCGCTGCGCGTGATGCGGGACTTCAAGATAGACAACAACGTGATGGACCTTGTGCTGCTGAACGTGCGGGTCCCACATGAGCGGCGCGGCGATTACAATGCCCAGTTCGCGGCGAACCTGCTCGCGGCACGTCGGATGGAAGAATTTTTCCGCCGCTGGACGGTCGACCAATTCAACGAAGGGGCTGAAGCGATCCTGAGCGCGGTCGCGCGGCGGATCCGTTCCGGCATTAGCGAACTGCCTGACGGGAAATACGCCTTCGAGGATCACCTCGACGACGATGGAGTGGACACCAACCACATCCCAATCCGAGTCGAGATCGAAATCAAAGGCGATGAGATTTCCTTGGATTTTGGAGGGTCATCGCCGCAGGTAACGGGTAACATCAACGTTACGATGAGCGGTCTCCAGGCGAGCGTGCTTTATGCTCTGAAGGTTCTCGTCGACCACGACGGCCCGACTAATAGTGGCATGATGAACCCTGTGGCGATCATAGCGCCCGAGGGCTCAATCGTGAACGCCAGGTTTCCCGCTGCGACAGCGGCGCGTGCCCAAACTTGTCAGCGTATCATTGACGTGGTTCTTGGTGCGCTTGCTCAGGCTGCGCCGCACGCGGTTATCGCAGCGTCTAATGGAAGCAACATGAGTTGCTCGTTCTCTGGAAGGGCGGTCGACGGCACTGACTACGTCTACATGGAGACAATCGGTGGCGGTGCCGGTGGGCGTTCCTACAAGGACGGTACGGACGGGGTACAGGTGCACGTTACCAATACCTCTAATCTTCCGATCGAGGCCCTCGAGCGCGAGTATCCCCTTCTCATCGAGCGATACGAATTCATCGAAAACTCTGGCGGTACCGGCAAGTGGCGCGGCGGACTCGGCCTGCGGCGGGTCTATCGTCCGATCGATCATACCTGCCGCTTCAGTGGGCAGGGCGAGCGCTTCATCTACCAGCCTTGGGGGCTGTTCGGCGGCACGCCCGGTCGAGCGGGACGGCTCAGCCTCGTACACGATGATGGGCAAATCACATCGGTGCGCGGGAAGATTACCAGTCTACGGATACCCGAAACTGCGCGCCTGGAGGTGGAGACGCCCGGGGCGGGTGGTTACGGCAACCCTTCTCAACGAGATCCGGCACTCAAGGAAGAGGACATCAGATTCGGCAAGGTAAGGGCCGAGGCCGCCGTGGATGTCGCATAGCGAAAGCCCCACCTCCAACGTCTCTCTCTAAGGATACGAAGATGAAATTCGACGTCATTGTGGTCGGCGCGGGCATAACCGGTCGCGACAGCCTATTTCCTCAAGAAGCGCGGAGTCGCAAATGTATTGCTGCTCGACCGCGAAGAGGCGGCCGCAGGCGGCACCGGAAAGTGTGCGGCGATTATCCGTCAGCATTACTCCAACCAGCTTGCAGCCAATCTCACACGCGAATCCATTGGTATCCTATCAGCTCTTTTCGACGCGGGCTTCCAGACGGGTTTTGCCCGCACAGGCTATCACATGCTGGTACCTGAAGCGATGCTGGAAGGCGCGCGTGCCAACATCGCTATGCTCACCGGCATGGCATAACGACCGCCTTGCAAGACCTCGCATCGACAAGGATCGCCGATTTGGTCGACCCGGAAGATGTCGCCGCGGTCGTTCACGAGCCCGATGGCGGATATGCCGATCCCGTCCATGCGACCGAAGCCTTCGTCGCGGCGTTTAAGGAACTAGGCGGCGAATTCCGCAGCAAGACTCCTGTGGAGGCGCTCACCGGCGACAGCAAGCGCGTCACCGGCCTGAAGGTTCGCGGTGAAACCATCGAGGCCGACCTGGTGGTCAGTGCAAGCGGGCCGTGGGCGGGCCGGCTCGGCGAGAGCGTCGGCATTGGCATGGCACTCCGGATTGTTCGTGAACAGGATACGGTCTGGGAAGCACGGCCTGGCCGCCCTGTTCCCGAAGGCCCCATCTCCAGCGCCGTCGATGCGATCTATCTGAGGCCCCTCGGCAATCGTCGTTTCGTCGTTGGCCGAGGTTTCCCGAAAAGAATACTATGACGTGGATCCGTACGACTACAATGCAAACGCCGACGAGGAGTTTGTCAGCGATGTCCTGGAGCGCTTGGAAAGGCGGCTCCCCGTGTTCCGAGGCGCTCTGCGGATAGACTCCTATTCATCCCTCCATGACGTGACCCCGGACCGGTATCCATTCGCAGGCCCGCAGACTGGCATAGAAGGTTATGCAGATGCTTGGGGAGGCAGCGGCCACGGGTTCAAACTGGCACCTGCGATTGGCAGGCGCCTCGCTGACTGGATCATTGACGGCAAGATTGACGACGAGTCCAGGCAGCTATCTCATGACCGGATCGATGAAGGCCGCTTGTTTGTCCAAAAGTTTGGTGGCAATCGCGGCTAGCATTCGCAAGGGTGGCTCCCTTGTCGGGCCACCCTTAGCCTTCGATCGAGGCAACTGAACGCACCCTAAGCAGTTACGGCCAAAATTGGCAAGAATTTGTGCGTGCCAATCAGTCTTGGTCCCAGATCCGAACTAAAGATCGAGTCCAACTTGTCGCATTTAGGATGAACGGACTTGCGCTATTCGGGTTTTCGCATTCTGAAAGAAACCCTCACGGGGCATCGGGGCTGGCGTCCCCTGTGGCGCGAACCCGAGGCCCAGCGAGCTTATGATTACGTGATAGTCGGAGGCGGCGGGCACGGGTTGGCCACCGCCTGCTATCTCGCCAAGGCCTTCGAGAAGGCGCGCATCGCCGTGCTCGAGAAGGGATGGCTAGCTGCTCGGGCAATATCGGGCGCAACACTACCATCATCCGCTCGAACTACTTGCTGCCCGGCAACGAGCCCTTCTACGAGTTTTCAATGAGGCTCTGGGAAGAGATCGAGCAGGAATTCAACTTCAATGCCATGGTCAGCCAGCGCGGCAATCGTGAACTTGTTTCATACCGATGCGCAGCGTGATGCCTACCGACGGCGCGGTAACGCGATGCTGCTGGCCGGTGCGGACGCCGAATTGCTCGAGCTCGACCAACTCCGCAGAATGATTCCCTTCCTCAACTTCGACAATGCGCGGTTCCCCGTCAAAGGGGGGCTGCTGCAGCGTCGCGCCGGCACCGCACGTCATGACGGCGTTGCCTGGGGCTATGCCGCGGCGCTGATCGGGCCGGAGTCGACCTGATCCAGAACTGCGAGGTTACAAGGTTCCGCATCGAGAAAGGCCGCATCAAGGGCGTCGAGACGTCACGCGGCTATATTGGCGCGGGCCAGGTGAGCGTTGCCGTCGCTGGGGTCCACCAGCCGGGTCATGGCGACGGCTGGCATGCGGCTGCCGATTGAAAGTCATGTGCTGCAAGCATTCGTTTCCGAGGGACTCAAGCCGACCATTCCAGGCGTGATCACATTCGGCGCGGGGCACTTTTACGTCAGTCAGTCCGACAAAGGCGGTCTCGTCTTCGGTGGCAACATTGACGGCTATAACTCGTACGCGCAGCACGGAGGGCGGCATGGCGCTGATGCCGATGATCGGCCGGGCGCGGTTGCTGCGTGTGTGGGGCGGCATCATGACATGTCGACGGACGGCTCGCCAATCATCGATTGCACGCCGATCCAGGGACTCTACCTGAATACGGGATGGTGCTACGGCGGGTTCAAGGCCACCGTATGGCCCGTCGCCACTTCGACGGATCTCAATCCCAGGCGGCCTTTGCTGCCGCTGACCACGGCCCCGGTCATCAGGCGGTATTCCCGTTGCGGTCTGGCCTTAGTCCGCACATCGACCACTGCGGCGATCTCGACGCCGCGCGCCAATAGATCCAGCGCAGTGCGGTGCCTATCGTCATCGTTGGTGAAGATCGCGACCTGTCGGGCGGGGCTGACGGCCCACCGATTGGCATAGGCGCGGATCGCTCCGGCAGCATGACATGGCGCGATCACTGCCGCGCAGCCAAGAAGCGGGCTCGCAAAATCCAGTTCACGCGCGGTCGACCCAACCGGGTCCAACTCTACCGCGAGCTGATCGCAATCACCCGTGCGACCTTGGCCTATCTGGAGCAGGCGAGCGAGCCTTTGGCCGTGGCGAGCATACCGTTTGGCCGGCGAGCCGGTGCCCGCCGGCGAGAAGTTGGTCAGCCTGTTCGAAGAGCATGCCGATATCATCGTCAAAGGCAGCCGCGATACCGAATACGGCCACAAGCTCACCCTCAACACCGGCAGGCGCGGAATGATCCTCGATCTGATGATCGAAGCAGGCAACCCAGCCGACAGCGACCGCTTGCTGCCGATGCTTTTGCGCCACATCGCCCCCTATGGTCCGGCACCACGGCAAGCGGCGGCCGATGGCGGCTTCGCCACGCGCAACAACCTGGCCACAGCCAAGGCGTGGGGCGTTTGCGACATGGCCTTCCACAAGAAAGCTGGCCTGAGGATCGAGGACATGGTCAGAAGCAAGTGGGTCTATCGCAAGCTGCGCAACTTCCGCGCCGGCATCGAGGCCGGCATTTCATGCCTCAAGCGTGCTTACGGTTTGGCGCGTTGCACTTGGCGGCCTCGATCACTTCAAGACCTACGTCCGCTCCTCGGTCGTGGCCTACAACCTCGTCATCCTCACGCGCCTCAAGCCGACCAGAACTGCCCCCGGGATCGCAGGTTGCCCCGCGCTGACCGATGCCGGCCGCCACCGCACACGCCGGTGACACTATTTTGGCGACAAACAACACTCTTCGACCCGTCCGCGCCCGTCAAGGCACCTTCAATCGCGCGCAACCCATTGTAAAGGCACTGAAATACGCACGTTTATGGACGGAAACTAGCCTAGCGTCGAGTGCCTTCGCCGAGGGTTATAGAAGCGCTCGATGTAATCGAACACATCCGCCCTGGCGTTATCTCTCGTCCTGTAGACCTTGCGGGCTGTCCGCTCGGTCTTGAGCGACGAGAAGAAGCTCTCCATCGCAGCGTTGTCCCAGACGTTGCCCGACCGGCTCATTGAGCAGGTGATGCCGTGATCGGCCATCAGGCGCTGGAATTGCTCGCTCGTATATTGGGCGGATTCAAGCGGTCGTCGCAACACCTGAACGAAGGAGGTTGCGGCCTTTTTTAGGATGTCGCGCTCCGCCTTTAGCTTCGCGACCTCCTTGCGCAGCCGGTCAATCTCCAACTCCTCGGGCTCCATCTGTCCGTGGCCGGGAAAGGCATGCTGCGGATCGGCCGATAGATCGCGCACCCATTTGCGCATCACGTTCTCGTGGAGATCGAGATCGCGGGCCGCCTGCGCCACCGCAACGCCCCGATCCTTCACCAGCCTCACTGCCTCAAGCTTGAACTCGCGGCTGAACTTCCTTCTCTGCATTTCCACTCTCCGGTCCCTTAAACACCCTTATCTCGGTGTCCACGAAAACCGGCAGCAGGCCAGATGGAGCCGTCTGTGTTGGGCTCGTCAATAAGTCGTAGCAGCCTGGCCTCTTCGACATCGCTGGGCAGCAGGAACTGTTGAGACTTGAACCCAACAGCTGCGCTTGTCTGGCTTTCCTCTTCACATAAACCGAGCTGGCCGGGTCCTCGCCGACTAACACGACAGGCCAAGACTGAAGTGGCATTACATTCGGTTTGAACCAAGGCCACATCGCGCGCGACGCGAGTGCGCAGGGCTTCGGCAATCACCTTCCCATTAATCTGGATAGCATTCATGATTAGATCCGGGAACTCCGTCGAGTAGTTGTGAAGAACTGTCTGCCATTCCAGTTGTGCGCTGGCACTCATTTTCTCGGGCTGGACATATGTGCAAAGCAATTGCCGCCATGGCGATTGGCCGTCGCCAAGCCAAAATCTTGACACCGTCAGCTTGGCAATGCGTCCAACCAGCTTTTGACATTCGTCGACTCCTGAGAGGTTCGGACGGCGCTATAACTTGATCGTCATTCAAGAAACCGATAGAAACTCATCCTAATGCATCCCTTTTATGAATGTGGCTGACGCCTGCTCGAACAACGCTCGCGCCACCCTTATCGCAAGGCAAAGCCCGCAGATGGTGACGCTGAAGCAACTTGAAACCCTGCACTGGATCGCGCAGCTTGGTACGTTCGAGCGGGCGGCGGCCAAACTCAATACGACGCAATCAGCGATCTCCAAACGAATCGTGGAGCTTGAGGCGTCAACACGTCTGGCTCTCTTCGATCGCAGTCAGCGCGGGGCCCGTCTGACCGAACAGGGGGAACAGCTTCTCTCTTTAGGCCGGGATATGCTCTACATGCAGCAGCAGATCCTGGAACTAAAGGACGCCGAACAACCACCGTCCAGACATCTTCGCTTAGGCGTTACGGAAATGTGTGCGCTCTCGTGGCTTCCGAGATTGGTTTCGGCAATCCAAGACGAATATCCAACAGTCAGCCTCGAGCCGGAAGTTGATATGAGCCGCAATCTCTATGATCGGCTGCTTGAGGACACCATCGATATCATCGTCATACCCGAAGCATTTTCTGACCCCGAGATTACATCAGTCCGAATCGCCGAAGTGTCCAACGTCTGGACCGCCCGTCCGGGAATGATCAAAACCCGCCGCGCACTCGATTTCGGAAAACTTGCAGAATATACTATATTGGCTCAAGGGAGCCGGTCTGGGTCGAGCCTGCTAATCAACAAGTGGTTGAGAGCGAACGGGATTGCGTTCCAACGCACGATCTCGTGTGACAGTTTGACGGCTGTTATAGGGTTGGTGACTGCGGGCATTGGAGTAAGCTACCTGCCGCAACAGTGCTTCCATCCCCTTGTCAATGAGAACAAGCTCGCGATCGTCCCCGTCAAACCTACTTTGCCACCGATACCATATGCGGCCATGTACAGAAATGATCGGCCCTCAGTGTTTACTACAGCGATCGCAGATCTTGCGGGGAGGGTCTGCGACTTCTCGTTCCAAGGACGGGATAACCAAACTGAGGAATCCAGAAAGTTCGAGGTTGCGCGCAAGGCATCGATGCCGCGAGAAAACGAATGATTTTCCTCTCCTTAATGGCTTTTACTGCGAGCTTCATCCCTATCAAAGCTATCCATACCGCCTGATCCACTTTTCGGATCGATGCTCAAGCCCGCAGCGCGCCCTGCGGACCGTTGAAGCGGCAGTTCCAGAGCGCCAATGCTCCCGTTCCCTCTTGCCTTGGTTGTCGGTGCTCGATGTCGTTCGTCGCGCAGGCGTATTCGAAGGCATGGCCCAGAAGGGTTCGCCGTTTGCGATGGCTTCCTTGATCAATGGCACGGCCGAACCGCCGGCGCCGGGCGGCGCGCTCATCGATCGGACTGCCGCTGCCGCTCGATGCCCCTGCCATTCGCATGTTCCGGATGGTCATTGACGAGGCACGCGGCCTGATCCGGCAACGCAATGAGATCGAAGCGCAGGCCGATGAGCTGTTGCGGCACAGCCAGGATTATCAGCTCCTACGCCAGATCCCCGGCATCGGGCCGATCAATGCGCTGACGATCATTGCCGAAGCCGGCGATCTTCGCCGTTTCGGTCATCATCGCCAGTTTCTAAAGTTCTGCGGGCTGAACCTCTCGACACAGCAGTCAGGCCAATATCGGGGCCAGACCCGCCTTTCCAAATTCGGCAATGCTCGGCTGCGCCGCACCCTGTGGATCGCCGGACAAGTCGCCATCCGCCAGCGGGAGAATGGCTTCCGTCATAAGTTCGAACGCTACATTGCTAGGGATCGCGACAATCCCGATCTACGCCGCAAGGCAATGACCGCTATTACCGCCAAGATGGCGCGCGTCGTGCACGCTGTCGTCAAAGGTGGTTCCGACTACCGGCCCTTCGTTGAAGGGCGGGTGCCAGGTGGAAGAACCTCTGTCAGCTAGGGCCGTGAGGGCATCGCTTCGATGACCCTGTAGATAATGTTCGGGTCTTCCGCCTGGATCAGAAGCTCGTGTTGAGGACGGTGAGGGCCGCCTCCGTGCGTACCCTTTGTTTGCTATGGACGAGACCTTTTCCCTTGCCGGTGGAAGCCGCCTGTTTCGACGACTTGACCAACGTCACGCAGCGAGAGCATGCTGGCGGATAGAGAGACCTTGACTGCAGGCTCCATTTCGTTCCGCGCTTAGGACGTTGTCGGTGAGGACGGTGTGCTTCTTGTAGGGAACGGCCGCGATCAGGCGCAGCAGGAAGTCTCTCGATATGGCGGTGGTGGCCTTCTCATGCAGTTCGACTCACCTCCGGCGAAGTCGATGTGGAAGTAGCCGATCGGATAGCTCTTGAACTTCTTCTTCGCCGGCTTGTCGCCTTCTACGTCCGGCAGGCGCTGCAGGCAGCGATGCAGTGACGAGCGCGTCAGGTGTGGGATCGTCGGTGGTAAGGCATAGAGGCAGTCATCGAGTGGCAACAGAGTGTAGCGCCGGAAGACGACGATGACGGCCTCCTCCTCGGGCAAGAGCACTGTCGATCTAGGCTCTCTCGGACCGGTCGGCAAATCGGCCACCGAGGTCCTCTGCCGCCATTTGGCGACGGTCTTCTGGTTTCCCATAGCGTTTGGCGAGGCTCCTCAGGCTTCTCTTGACTATGCTGTATCGCTCAACGGATCGCCTCTGTCGTCGTGGCGCTCCCATGAAGAACCTGGCCCATAGCGCATCCCTTGATTCGGAGGACAAGGATGCCCATCAACGCCTGGGATCAAACAGTCCGCATCGACGCGCGCGCCGTGGCATCGAAATGGACCTCGATCTCCCCAGGATTGGTATTCATAACGACCAAGAAAGGAGAATTCGAACGCCGCAGGTCAGGCTCAACGCCGGCCTGTTCCAGGAATGCCTCGCCCGACACCTTCAACCGCGCCAGGATATCGGAGACGCCGGCAGCGTCGAAGCGCCGTGTCGAGGTCAGGAAAACCGCTTTCCTCCCGCGAGATATCCGAGATCAACCCGCCGAACGCGCTCAATCCGGCCATGAAGCGGGACTCATGTAGCGTTTCAACCCCAATATGTCGGCCGGCGATGTCACGTTGTCTACATATACACGCGTTGAGACCTGCGGCCGCTGATGTCAGCTGACCCAGGCCACGGCTTTCCATTCCGCCATGGCCTGCAGGCAGTGAATATGTGTAGCGAGAGCGGAGCGTTTTGAGCGGGACGAGCCGAGAAGATCGAAACGAAGCGTTGCAGTGCTCCTGGTGATCGGAAGCCTTGCATCATCCGCTCCCGTTTTCGCAGCGGCACATGTGCATTCTCCGCCCGGTTGCGGCGCAAGCAACAAGTGTAGCGCGGACCGAACTTGATGCCCTACCGGCGGATTGTCTCATACGAAACCACGATCCCGCGCTCCAGTAGCATTTCCTCTACCAGACGCAGGCTCAAGGGAACCTGTAGTAGAGCGAAACCGCATCGGCGATGATCTGCGGCGGGGAACGATGGCGTTGTAGCTGACGGTGTGGTGTTCTGACATCGATCTATGCCGCAAATCTTTGAACGCGAGTTAAGTTGATAACGCCCTCGTCGGTCGAGGGGGCCCGTCGCCGCTCGGCCCGCCGCGGCGTCCTCGGTCCGAGACGTTCCTGCACAAGCAGCGGCCGCATCCGCCCGTCTTCGCCATGAATGGGCTCGACGGCTATCTGGCGGCGCTCATCATCGGTCCGCGCTTCATCGACTCGCGCCAATGGATTCCTCTGTTTGCAGGCGAGAAAGCGCTGATGGCGCTCGAAGGCACGACCGAGGCGCTCGCCGTTCAGACGCTCGTTGCCAACTATAACCGGATATCGATCGGGCTTGTCGAAACGCCGGAACCTGGCGCGCTTTGCGCAACGCAATGACGATTCCTTCGACCCTTCCACTGGTCGACGCCCCGTTCTCCGCGGTCATGCCGCAGCCCGGCGACATCATCGCCCCGATCCGGGCCACAACGGGGTGAACTCCCGTCTCGACGACGCGGGCGTCGCCGCCGTTGCAAAAAACGGCGTCGCCATCCGCTCGTACTTCATGCCCAAGCGAGTCAAAGCGGCCCGCATCTGAACCCTGCCTCTGTCAAGCAAGGACAGCCATGCGGTGCTCGTGACGCTTACGATCAAAATGGCGGCCTTTGAACATGACAAACTCCCGGAAAAAAGAGCAAGCGTCATGCAGCAAATGACCTTTCCGAAAAGTTTGCAGAACCCGGCTGATTGAGCGCACTCTCAGTTCTGGTAGGTGCGCGCATCTTCTGTGCTGGTTAATGTGCCGCTCGCTCGCAGATCAAACGCACTGAAACTGCCCGAGTGCCATTCGGGAATGTGATTTCGTTGATGCGGGCATTGCATTGTGAGGGCTGGTGGAGAGGATCTTGGAATGAGCGAACGTCTGCGCTTATTGGATACGACGCTTCGGGACGGTAGCTACGTCATCAACTTCCAGTTCACCGCGCGCGATACGGCCCTCGTCGCGGGACAGCTGGAAGCTGCTGGCTTCGAGCTAATCGAGATCGGGCATGGGATTGGCCTTGGAGCGTCGCAGCGAAATTGCCGCCGTGCTGCGGAAACGGACGAGGCCTATTTGGCCGCCGCCGCAGACACGTTGAAGCGCGCCATGTGGGGGATGTTCTGCATCCCTGGGGTCGCGACCCTGCAGCAAATCGATATGGCGGCGGATTACGGCATGAAGTTCATCCGTGTAGGAACCGACGTCGCCGACGTTCCTGATTCCAAGGAGTTTATCGGGCGGGCGAAGAAACATGGCATGTTCGTCTGCGCCAACTACATGAAATCATACGTCGCCGCGCCCGAGGACTTCGCGCGCAATGCGCTGCTATCGAAGCAATATGGTGCAGATGTCGTCTACATCGTAGACTCCGCCGGTGGGATGTTAACGCGTGATATGGAAAGCTATTTCCGCGCGGTGCGCGACGTTTGTGACGTTAAGATAGGCTTCCATGGTCACAATAATCTTGGTCTTGGGGTAGCCAACGCGGTCCGTGCGGCGGAGCTAGGAGCGGCGATCGTCGATACATCGCTGCAAGGCATGGGCCGCAGCGCGGGAAATACGCCCACCGAGTTGTTCATCGCCGTCATGGAGCGACTCGGGGTGGCCATGGGCTTCGATCCGTTGCGCGTCATGGACATCGGCGAGAAGTACATCAAGCCGCTCATTCGCCGCGATGGGCTAAACTCGCTCGATATCGTGGCTGGATATGCACAGTTTCACTCGAGCTATATGGATGTGATCAGGGAGTTTTCGAGCAAGTTCGGAGTCGATCCGCGCAAACTCATCATCGCCTTATGCGAAAGAGACAAGGTCAATGCCCCGCGGGCCATGGTCGAAGACTTGGCGCAAGCGCTTAGCGCGGAGCCGGAAGACGCTTTCTCGGCCAGATTCCTCCTCGACCGATATTACGGGGCCGAACAGAAGCCGGAGCCGACGAGATTCTGATGCAGACATGGTCCACACGGCTGGCTCGCATTTTCGGCGATAACGCCGAACGCGCGTACATGATCGACTCCGCGACCGGCGAGGTGACGACGTATGCAGACCTGGCCCGCCGATCGGCTTCTCTGGTCAAGCAACTCGAGCGTCACGGGATAAAGCGGGGGGACCGGGTCGGAGTTCTGCTGCCCAACGGTGCGGCTTTCGCCACGGTCTATTTTGCATGTCTTTTTGGTGGCCTGACAGCAGTTCCGGTAAACAATGCCTTGTCTCACAAAGAACGCGCATTCGTCCTGAAGAATTCTCGTTTGTCGGCACTCCTGACGGGCGGGATGGGCGATGGGATTGCTTCTGCGGATACCGATCACTATCAGGAGACTTCACCGTTTCGCCCGCTAATACTGACAATTTGCAGTGACGGCTCGATGGCAGGCCGCTCACTGCAGGTTGCAAAGCAAGATGAAATGGATCGCTACATGGCCACGATCGACGATGATCGTCTCTGGTCGATTCATTTTACGTCCGGAACGACAGGCCTTCCGAAGGGCGTGGCCCATCGAGTCGGCGCCTTGCTTGGAAACGCTCACTCGTTCAACAGCACCTTTGGGATCGGCCGCGACAGCCGATTTGTGCATGTTATGCCGATGCCTTACATGGCCGGATTTCTGAACACGCTATTGGGCGCATTTACCACAGAAGCATCGATTATTCTTGCGCCGCAGTTTGGGCCCCGAAGCGCGCTGCGCTTCTGGGAATCGGTAAAGGCGTATGGTGGAGATACAATCTGGATGTCGCCGACGATGCTTGCCGCATTAACGCGGATAGATCGTGGTGAAGTTGGGATCGAGCTCTGTCGCTCGAAGGCGATTCGGATCTTTAGTGCGACGGCGCCATTGTCCACCAAGGTGCGGCGCGAGTTCGAAACCAAATACGGAGTCGAAGTGACTGAGAGCTATGGTCTTTCGGAATTGCTGCTGATTGCGGCAAATGCCGGCCCTGCCGGGCGAAAGGACTTGTCAGTGGGGCCTTGCCTGCCGGAAGTCCGCATCACTATTCGCAATGGAGCGGGAGCGGAGGTGGCAGCCGGCAGCGATGGCGCCATTTTCGTCCACACCCCGTTCGCGTCCGCCGGCTACATCGATTTCGACACGGGTGCCCCCGCGGCGCCGGCAAGATTCTGGTTCGACACCGGAGACGTCGGCCACTTGGACGATGACGGATATCTCTACGTCACGGGGCGCGTAAAGGATCTGATCATCCGAGGGGGCTTCAATATCAGTCCGCGGCAGATCGAAGAGGTTCTGCTCCAGCACCCAGCCGTCAACGACGCCGCAGTAGTCGGCATTCCTCACGATTTCTATGGCGAGCAGGTGGTCGCGGCGTTCATACCTAATGTTGGCGTCAAACTAGAGGATGTCCTGGCAAGCTTGCGCGAGCAGTGCCTTTCGGCTCTGGGGCCTTCGACGGTGCCGGACCGGTTCGTTGCCTTTGATGTGTTTCCGGTGACGAATTTTGGGAAAATTCGGAAGCTGGCGATAAGAGAGGTGCTCATTGAAAGCGACCAAAGCGGCAGCGTGACGGGGGCTGGCTCGTGAGCGATCATGTCATTCGCCTGGAACTGCGCGGCTGTGACGTTTGTGCAAGCAACGATCTGGCGTCGCTTTCGGCGCAATCAGCTTTCACTCGTACCCATACCGGATCGGTCCAGTTCGACGTGGCGAGCGCGAGTTGCAAGGGTTGTGGCTTTGTATTTGTCTCTCCTGTTTTCTCCGACGAAGATCTTAATGACTATTATTCCAACTCAAATATTCCCTTCACCGGAGGTGATCGGCGCAAATCTTTCCACCCGGTTCCACCTCGGGGTAGCGGCAAAATTCTTCGGCAAATTCCGGGTTCCAGATCATGTTGTCGCCGCTTCCCGCCCGAAAAGGCGGGCGATTTTGGACAGCCATCATGGTCTGACGCCAGATGCCGCAAACAGAAGATTGTTTTGGCTGCCGGACCTTTCATTTTCGCGAGAACCCATGCGCGCAATTCTTGTGCAGATCGAGCGATGGACGAACATGCATTTTGAGGGAGCGATGCTTACATCGTCGATCCCTTTTATCTCGGTAGTAGCGGGGAGTTCAGAAAAATGCGACAGTTTGTTGATCTTTCATACGTATTGCACGACGGTATGACCACCTATCCCGTGCCCTGGTCGCCGCCGTTTGAGATGACACAGTTGGGTAGGCACGCGATCGAAGGCCGAGAGTCGCGGAAGATCGTCATCGGAACGCATTGCGGTACGCATGTCGATGCGCCGCGACATTTCATTCCCGGCGGAACGACGATCGATCAGCTGGCGCTCGAACCATTCGTCGGTCCTGCAACGGTGGTGGATTTTACGGACGCCAAGCCCTTGCAGGAAATAGGTGTTTCTGACTTCGAAAGACGTATCGGCGGCCGGCACATTGATCGATTGGTCATGAGGTTCGACTGGTCTGATCACTGGGGAACGTTGAAGTTTTATTCGGAGCAGCCCTTCATCTCGGAAGATGCCGCTCGTTGGCTGGTGAGGCGCAGCGTACGGCTGCTCGGTATGGACACTCCGCAAGCCGATAGCCCGAAGAACGGGCGCGGTTCGGAACGTGACTCTCCTGTGCACAAGATTCTTCTCAGGGCGGGCGTGATCAAGCTCGAATACATGACCAACCTGAGGGCGCTGGGAACGGATGAATTCGAACTGATTGCGTTGCCGCTGAACATACGAGAAGGAGACGGTTCGCCCGTCCGCTGCATCGGAATTGTCGAGGACAAAGGTTTAAGTGAGATTGTAATGACGCATGAAGAGCTGGTTCGTGAGTTTTTTGCGCGGCACGCCAAGTCGCCCCTTCCAACTGGAAAAGACGCGTTGACCGTGCAGTATCTTGATCATGGTTTGATCGATTCCTTCGGCATCGTCACGATGATTGCCGATTTTGAAAGTGCACTCGGTGTTACCTTCTCGGCGGAAGATATGCAGTCGTACGAATTCCAGACGATCGGGGGACTCATTGGAATTCTGGACCGATTAGCCAAGCCTGGCTGATGCGGGTCGTTCCGAAGGAGAGTGTTTTTCTGTTGGAATCCGCCACGGAACAGATCAACCGAAGGCTGCGATGGACGTCTTTTCCCGAATTGTGTCGGAGTCAGTAGCGATGATGGATTACCACTACACCCGCGAAGACCTTTTGAAGGCGATCGAAGCGATCGGCATCCGTCCAGGCGACGTTGTCTCATTGCACGTAAGTCTCGGTCGGCTCGGATTGCCGGAGGCGGTCGAGCGCAACTATCGAGCACTGTCGAACTTCGTGATAGATGCCTTCCTTGAGGTGCTAGGGACGAACGGAACACTTCTTGTTCCGACCTTCACGGCCTATTCTTTTGAGCTCGGCCAGGTGTATGATGTCGAGTTAACGCCCTCAGTGACTGGCGAATTCCCGGAGGTGTTCCGAAGCCGGACGAATGCCATACGGTCGCGCGATCCGTTGCTGTCGTGGGCAGCGATAGGACCTAAAGCTCAAGTCATATTACGAAACATTTCCAATCGGTGCTTCGGCGAGGGCAGTGTTTTTGATAATCTTGTCAAGGCTAATGGGGTGATATGCACATTAGGCCTTGGGATGTGGTGGGCCACGTTCTGCCACTATATCGAAAAGATGGCTGACGTGCCGTTTCGCCGTGACAAGCTGTTTCGATGCGCTATTCGCGAACACGGACAGCAGCGTGAAGAGGAGTGGATATATTTCGCCTTCCCGCGCGTCCCCAATTGCAAACCGAACGGCATGGCGCTGGAGAAGAAGGCGACTGAACGATCTCTTATTCGGGTTGCTCCGATTGGGCGTGGCGAAATTCACGGCCTCAGCGCGAGGGAATATCTCGCTTTTGGACTGGAGCAACTTCGTGAAAATCCCTGGCTAACCGCCAATGGCCCCCCTGCCCCGCCGGAGGTCATCTTTAAAAATGAACCGTGGGCGCTGTGATGCTGATTGTTCCGAAGGACGGGCCTGGCGGCGATCGTCGCGGACTATGCCGTGGAAGGCGGACTCTGTGACGACCTCCAGGGGCGTGACCGGCGTTGCGACCGTCTGATTTTCACGCGACTGGGAAGAAAGTGCGTGTTTCGGTAATTCCCGGACACCCTTTTCGCTAAATCCCGGACAGTGATGGAGTGCATCCCCAGACTGAGACAAGGAAAATCGCGGACACCTTCCGTGTTACGCTTATGCGGCCTTGTCCATCTCTCGTCTGCGTGAATGCTTCTGTCGTATTCGTCCGGAGTTAGATAGTCGAGCGCCGAATGCAGCCGTTGCTGGTTGTAGATGATATCGATGAAGGCTCCGATCCGTTTGTCGCATCGGCCGCATCCTTATAGGTGAGGCCTTGCACTTCTTCCTGCTTGAGCGTTTCCATGAAGCTTTCCGCTTTCGCGTTATCGTAAGGATTCTCGACACGGCTCATGCTCGCCTGGATATCGTGACGATGCAGAAGTTCGGAGTAGGCCCCGCAGGCGTATTGGACGGATTCAAGCGGTCGTCGCAAAACTGATTGTGTTCACTCATGACAGCAACTCGTCAAGCGCCCCAGCTGGCGTTTTCCAACCTAAAGTTTTTCTCGGTCGAGCATTGAGGGCCGCGGCCACGGCGGCGATCTCGTCGGCGCTGTGGACGCTCAGGTCGTGAGATTGTCATGTTGCATTCCCTTTTTTGGTTGGAAGAGAGCTGTGTCTGACTGCTGGATGAAGCGGCTATCAATTCCGGGTGGTGGATCGATCCTTAGCCGCATGCCGCAACCTTAATTCCGCCCTTTGCGCGGACCGGCGTCACACTAGCTTCAATGTCGCTTTTGACCTGACTGTCGATCAACTTGGTACGTTATCTGTGCACCGCGCCCAGGATGATGGACCCGATGGAAGCCTCCTTGCTTTTTTGGCTGTTAGCCGGCTTAGTTGCCGAAGGGCTGCGTCAAATTCAGTGTGTGTATTGAGGCCATCTGGATTTGAGATAGACGAAGGATGGCATAAAGCCCGAACAGGATGCGGGGGCGCTCCGTCAGTATTGCATTCGTTCACGATTTATCGGTCGCCAACTGCTGATGACAATCCTGTTCGACAAGTTCGGCATGCTCCACTCGACGGAGCGCGCGATTCAGGCCGAGAGGATCGAGCTGCCGCTGTCGAGGCTGGCCGATCAGGTCAGCCACGGAACTTCGCGTCATGCCGCTCTTCCAGCTGATCGAGCGCCATGTGCTCACAGCCGAGCGCCTTAATGGCGACGACACCACCATCCGCATCCTGGCGAAGGGCAAGTTTGCGACTGGGCGCATCTGGACTGGTGGTCGCGGTCGGCCGGGTATGCCGGTGGTTTTTCCGATTCGGAGGATTCACTTTGTGCCCTGCCGCCACGTAACCGACCCATGCGCCGCACTCTGGAGCGGCGCATCCGCGCCTCAAGCTGAACGCATGGCGGCGCTTACAATTTTCGTGAAGCACCTCACGACCTTAGCCCTTCGGAACATCTGCAAGGCTGATCTGGATCCAATTAGTGCACCCACAGCCCGGAACACGCAAGTTCAGAAGCTTACCACCACCAATGTAGCTTGACACGCCGTTGCCTAGCGCGGATGACGTTGCGGTTCTTTATCTTTGTTGCGCTCGCATGACGATTGCGCATCACAGGGTTTAAATTAAATTAACTTCGCCAATTGCAGCGAGATGCTAGAGTTCTGACGATGTTGGCCTGCCGACGACGGCCGCGGAGCCGTAGCCTCACAGCCGGAAGCTTTGGTGCGCCAGGGACAACATCCAACGCAAATGGCTACTGAGCAGAGACTATAGAATGCCCGCGGATGACTGCTGTCTCTGAACTTCGAGGGCTCTCAACCAGAGTGTCCAACCAGCTTTTTTGTTCACCAGGATGAATTTCCCTGAGGCATCCAGGGAAGCGTTTGCGGTCGAGTTCGCCCGTTTTCTCGACCAGACCGATGGTACCGGAAAACCCGAGCAGTTGTTCAACTTGTTATCTGCCTTTGCTCTGAATTTTGATTGTCCGTGGGTCGCCTATAGCTCCCTTGCACCAGACCAAAAAGGCTTAAAGCCGGCGCGAGGCGATCCGGCGGTCATGCTGAACTATCCTGATGAATGGCAGGAGCGCTATTTCGAAATGGGTTATGACAGGATGGACCCCACCATCAAGAGAAGTCGGAGGCGAGCAGAAGCCATTCGGTGGAGCGAGGTGTACAATGACGAAAGCACGACTGAAGACGAACGGCGCGTTTTCGACGAGGCTGCCAAGTTTGGCTTAAGATCAGGCATTAGCGTCCCGTTGCACGGCCCCGAAGGCAGCTTTGCGATCATGAACTTTGCTCACCCCTGGGACGGTGAATTCCAAAAGACAACGATCACGTACTTGCAACTTGCGGCGTTACATTTCCATCTGAGAGTTGCGGTGTTCGCTAATTCGAGCCACATTGAGGAGAAATCTAACCTTTCTCCAAGAGAAAAAGAGTGCATCCTATGGACGGCGAGAGGGAAATCCTCGTGGGAGATAGGAAAGATTATAGGGATATCTGTAAATACCGTTAATTTCCATATAAAAAACGTAATGAAAAAAATGGACACTAACAGCAGAACAACCGCGGCAATAAAAGCTCTAAAGTTACAGATAATCAAATTGTAAACTTGACAAGGAAACTGTCACTTGAAGCACTTTGACGCCGAAGTGACAATTAGTCTGTTGCATGGCCCGAATAGGTCGCGACGCGCTCGCGCGGCAGGTGCTCGAGAAACGGCTTCCTTGAGGGGCGCTTGCGTTCAAAGGCCCGGACGGTCGATGACCGCACAGCCAGATCCGCTGCCAGTTCGTCTTCGCTGGCAGCCTCACGGCGGGCCGCACGCTCGGCGAGGATCATCGCGTGCGCACTGGCAAGGTCACCGGTCTTCACCGGATGGGTACCCCTCCCCGCCTTCAACCACTTCTGGATGAGGCGGATGATGCGTTTGTCGCCGATCCGATGTTCCAGGAAGCGGACCAGCCATGTCTGGCTGACAGCCCCAAAGAAGTTTTGGATGTCGGCGTCGATGATCCAGTTCACCTGCCGCTTGTCGATCGCTGTAAACAGCGCATCCAACGCATCGTGCGGGCCATCATCCTCCGGCTCCTCGAGCTGCAGCTCCATCTGTTCGAGAAGCCGGCTTTCCGCTCCGAGCGGCTGCCATGGATCTCGCGCTTCAGCTTCTCGATCTCCAGCCTGAGCCGCGCAATCAGCGCATCCGAGTGCGAGTTCACGGCCTGCGCGCGGGCGGCGAGCGCTTGCGCCATTTCGCACGGCGTTCTTCGCGCTCAGGCGCAAGGCCGCCCCCGGGGTGGATGGCATGATGTGGCAGGACTACGAGGCAGACCTCGAGCCTCGCTCGTAGATTTGCACAAACGAGTTCATCGGGGAGCGTATCGCCTGCAACCGTCGCGCCGGACATATGCATCGACAGTGAGGTGGTGGAAGAGCGCGGTGAACCGATCCTTCTTCCTCAGCCTTGCGCCGCCACCGGTTGCCCGGCTTTGTTCGTCGGCTTCCCAGCTACTATGCCAGAGTCAGACTTCTCCGTGTCGTGCATCAGCGGCTACGGCTCCTCGCCTTCCCGCTGCGGACCATGTCCTCCAAAAAGGCCATGGTCGACCCGGAGATCTCCCGGTTCCCGTACAAAGAGCGTCCATGCGGTCTAAAAAAAGACCGCGCCGGATTGGTGAGGCACTCGCATAGCGCACCTCCCATATTGCCTTCCGCTATGAGGACAGCGTCGGCATCCGAGATAAGATCCCTTTCGCGGCTCAATGGCTGGCCTGCATGCTCCCCTACCGACGCTTCGCCGACATCCTCGCGGATGCCTGCGCACGGCTCGGGGCCGACGTGGATCGCCACTCCTTCATCGTAATGGACTTTCACCATCTACTCCTTGCCGGTCTCCCGGCGCACCCCCATAGGATCTTGATGCGGTTCTCCATGTCGCCGCGCGCGCAATAGAGATCCTCGTAAAGCGCCCGTGCCGCCCAGCGCTCCGGCTTGAGGGACGTCACGATAAAGCGCGGATTGGCACCCAATGTCGTCCAGTCGGCCTTGGCCACGACCCGCCTGCGGCGGGACCAGCTGTCTTTCGTCGACCACATGAAGTCGCTAAAGACGCGTGCGGCCTGACCACTTGCCTTGGACGCCCGGCAGGCTTCCGCCAAGGCTGGGGCGATCTTCGTTTCCAGCCGCTCGTTGCGGGCGACCCCGAAGACATAGTCGACGCGGTTTTGCTCGCACCAGGCCATCAGCGCCTCGCGGGCAAAGCCGGAATCGGCGCGCACGACTTGCGGATTTGCCTCACAATCCGCGCAACCTCCTCGACCGCTCCCTTGCGCGTGGAAGAAGCGGCCTTCCTGCTGGCTGTGCAGCGGATCATCGGTGGCGTCGAGATCGAGCACGATCTCGCCTGGCGGCTTATCATGGGCTTCCAGGAACAGATCCACGAACAGGGCTTCCATCGCCTCCTTGTCGTAACGGATCTTGTGATAGCGCGTCGGCTCCCCGGCGCGGCCGTGCTCCAGCCGGTTCAGCGTCGACTTGCCGGCAAGGACGCCGCAATCGGAGCGCTTCGGCGTCAGACTTTCCGACAAGAGCGCCAGCACCGGGTCGTGGCGAGGCGTATCGTGATCGTCGACGTCCTCGTAACCGAGCGCGATTGCTGAGATGCGCTGTCTGACCAGCGTCTGGACACTGTGCACCGTGCAATCCGGATCGCGGTGGTCGATGAAGCAAGCGGCCACCCGGTCGAAAAGGCCGATAGCCCCGTCGGCGTGGCGAAGCAGCAAGGCGCCGGCATCCGAGGAGATCGCCCCACCGTCGAAACCGGCGACAACTTTGTGGTCGTCGAAGCCCAGTGTGTTTGCATCGGACCCCGTCCTTGGATCTGATAACTCTTTGTTGCAAAAGCAGTTTCTCAGATTCTCGGGGCCGATGCACCCCTCACTTTGAGATATTCAGGCTAGGAGAGCGACATCTACGAGCGCTATCGCACCGCGCAGAACACTTGGTACGAGCTTCCTCGTGCGGGTGCAGACGAACACGCTGGCCAGCCTGCCTTCGCAAACCACCTCCCGTCATCTCGGGAAATCAGAGGCCGCAAATTGTTCCCGTTCGCCTGGAGTCGCAAAGGGCGTGATCGGCCAATCGATTAAGTCGACGGCACGCTGGAGTGTCGCTTTGGTCCGGGCACGACTCGGTGAAGCGGCGATGACATATCCGATGCAGTCTCGAGAATCGCCTTTTGTGATGATCGGCGTCTCGGGCTGGACATAGAATCTAACCTCGGCGACACCTGGAATAGCAGCCGCCCGATCGTGGCCATTGATCCGTTCAAGGATCCCATCGCGATCAGCGATCAGCTTTCGGGCACTCGCAGTTTGCGAATGGCTCTTGACCAAATCCCATTTGTCGCCGATGGCAAGCTTGACGTGCTCGGTGATAAGATCGACGCCGCAAGCGAGGTGGACCAGTTGTGGGTCGGGAGCACCGCCGAGACGCGGATTGACCTCAATCATGGCTGGGCCGCGCTTCGTCCACCGGAATTCAATGTTTGTTGGCCCCCACCCCAGGCCTAGAGCTTGCAAGCAAGTTAGCGAAATATCAGAAATACGTTCACGTTCCTGATCAGGTAGGAGGATCGGAAAGGTCAACTCCCTAGAGACGAAGTGCGGCGGGGGACCGAACTCACTCTCGGAAATTCCAATAATCTCACTGCCCATTATCTGAGCATTATAAAGGGGGCCTTGTGCGAATTCTTCGATTAATATCCTTGGCGACGACCGCCATATGTACTTGCCCTTCAGCAGATAGGTCGTGTGTTCGATCAACTCATCGACGCTACGGCACAATCGGACACCCTTGCTTCCGCTCCCTTCGGCAGGCTTGAGAATTACCGGCAAGCCAATCTCAGCGGCAAAAGTTTCTATCTCCGTCGCATTTGCTGCCAAGCGATAAGCAGGCATTGGAACGTCGGCCTCCGTTAAGATCTGACGTTGAACGAACTTGTCGCAGCACAGTTCAATCGACGCGGGGTTCGGCCCCGGTAGATCGAAATGTCGGCAGAGCTTGGCAACTGCCACATAGACCGACTCGTCGTCGCCCGAGAAGCCAGTAATGCCGGCAATGTCATACCCGGTGCGTAACTGCAAACATTCGTGGATCATTGCGTCAAGATTGTCTGTTTCGACACGGATTGCCTGAACACTTTCCGTCGCAACGTAGTCGTACTGAGCTGGATCAGCGGACAGAGTAATTGGATGAAGGCCGAGACGCCGGGCTGCTTGGACGTATGCTAGACCATTACCCTTATGGCCTTCAATCAGGATAACAGCTCTTCTTGCCATTGGTCTGTTGACTCCGACGTTGCCTGCTGGACGACAGCCGAGACAAATCGGCATCAGCTTTGTCGGCCGACCGCGGTCTCAGATCTTGTGATGAATGTATCATCGTCGGCAATTTGTGGTCACAAAGGTTCTGTAAATTCTTTTTGGCGTCTCTGTTGCAATATTAGATGATCGTGTCTCGGGAAGTGGTATAACTGCCGGCGTTGGTCGCCGCGCTCTCCGGCAGGAAGCCGTACTGGGAAGGCTCACTCGTTAACCTTTGACCTTGCCCCTCTGAACTAATCCGGTTTGAAGTTCGTTCTGGCCCACCGCGAGGATTCAGGACATGAAACATAGCCGCTTCTCTGAAGAGATGGGGTATTCGGTTCAGCTCGCTGAACGTCTGACGTTTGTCTGATGCTCAGAGCCGACCTGCCAAGAGGAGATTGGCATGGGCGTTTATGTTCGAGGCGGCCAACGTCATCCTGCGCCCGACGACCCGATGGTCAAGCATGAAGGCTTGGGCCATGAAGATTGCCAATCGACAGGGTGCCCGACGTGCAAAGGTCGCGCTCGCCAGACGAATGGCAGTCACCCTTCACCGCATGTGGGTTGACGAACAGGATTTCCGTTGGTCGGCAGCTTAGGTTGAGCCGTCCACGGAATAGCGCGCTCGATGCAGGGCGCGGTCCGGACGAGTTCGCATGATCTGTCGTTGCCGGTTGCAGAGCCGTATGCACCCGAACAAGGCCGTTGTCGCACTTGCCGCCAAGATGGCGCGCCCTTGTCTGGGTTGTCCTGACCAAGCCGGGAGCGCTCTACGAACGCAGGGACCTTGCTTTCGCCTGACCCTCCGGCTCGATTGCAAGGCTCGGGAATAGCGATGACGAAACAGTGGATCAGCATGCCGTAAGCCCTGTGCAAAAAACGGGGTTCCTGCCCGAACCATTTATTGGGAACGGCGTGCTGCGGATGTCATCATGGCCTGGCTGCAACAGCAGCTCACTCGCGAGGCCGAATACATTTACGCAACTGGAATCGTCGTCGGCGATGTCGCGAACCCTTGCACGGACGGGGCGGACCATACATTTTTGACAGAAGCTCGCGCAGTGCCGACGCTTCGAGCATCTGGTCGGCGAGCAGCTTCTTCAGCTTCGCCTTCACGTCTTAAGGCTTTCAGCCGTTTGGCATCGGAGACGTCCACCCCCCATACCTCGCCTTCCAGTTATACAGCGTCGCCTCGGAGATCCCGTGCTTGCGCCCAAGATCGCCCGCCTTTGCACGCGCTTCATGCTCGCGCAAAACCGCGATGATCTGCTTCTGTATTCGGTGTCCTCCAGCCAAGGCGTGACGTTCGATGCAGGTTCTTTGCTTCTGTTCGCGGTCGGCACGCAGCCGCCGGCATGATGGTGTCCATGGTTCCGATCGGTTCAAAGCTCTTCGGCGTGCTCGGGAACCCATCAAGCCGGCCGAACGGTCATCGCGTCGAATGGCACTACATCGCGCCGGGCAAGCCGATGCCAACGGAGCGCGCTCATCGGCAGGCATTATTTGCCTCGTCAGCCATTTGCGCCCGCTGACCCCGACGAGGTTCCCATGTGGACACGGCGGGATCAGGTGGGCGTGGAGGATTGACTGGATCAGGTTCTTCAGCCGCGAACACTGGCGAACCAGTTGTGTGCGCCTGGCAAGGGTCCCCGGATCCGGAACCCAGACCTCCGGTAGAAAGCCCGAGGCATATAGCTTCGCAAGGACAGCGGCGTCGACCGCGTCAGTCTTCGCCTTCGCGTGCGCGATCATATGCACCTGCTTGGGATTGGCGATCACGATCCGATCCACGTAGGGCGATAGCACTTCAGCGACCGCCGCAGCATTGCCGGTCGCCTCGATCACCACATGGTCATCGTGGGTGAGTTCGAATTCCTCGAGCTTATTGCGTAGCATTTGAACGCGGCAGAGCTTGACGATCTCTCCATCAAGCAACGACACAACCTCGGCGGCTACGCGATGTATGTCCATGCCGATAATACGCACGGTTCCCTCCATCGTTAGTCACGAACAGGGAGCCTGCGGGCAACACGACAAATACGGATCCGCGCTCGCAGCGCATCCGGGCGAGTCGTTGGGGCGACCAGATAATGTGCTCGAACTCGCAGTTCATCTGCATACGACGGCCTGCCCGCACTTGCCTGCTCCCGGTGCCCCGTGGCCCGGATCCACCAAGCTTAGCCAAACCTGACGACCGAACAAACGATGGCACCGAGAACAACATGCCGGATAATGGCTTCATCGAGGGCTCCGCTGGCTCAGGCGCGCGCGCGTAGCCATCGCCCTGTCGCGCGCCGACTAAAATCCTGTTTCATAACACCCATCTGTCTATGTCGTTGAAGTGAATAGGTTTTGCTGATCTGGATGCGATCCCATGGGGTATTTTGGGTTTTGCCGCGCGCGATGAACGATGCGCTGAGCTGCGGGTTCGCTAAGCGTTGATCGGCTGAAGACCCATGGACCATCTGGCAGAGGATGAACGCCTCCGATCTCACCCGCCTCGGCGGCGAGCCTGAGGGTCTTCCGTGCAACGCCGAGAAGGCGCGTCGCCTTGTTCAGGTTAAGCCATGGCCCTTTGCATCCGCCGCTGGCCGGAAGACAGGGATCTTATGATGCGACCTGTGCGCGGTGACCCGTTCGCGTGTCCATCGATTGGCGTGGCCGGTCACCAGTGCATTGCGGTTGAGGATCCGGCAATCAGATCATCATTGTCGATGAGCACCTTTTGGCGAACGGCCGAGATGATCGCCGGACGTGCTGTCGCGCTGTCCGCGGCGCCGCTTCGGCAGGCGCAGTTCAGTATGGACGCCGCCAACCCAATGGATCAGGAGAACGATCTCTGACGCTTCGTCATCGACATCGGCGACCACCTCTCGAATGACGGTGCGAACGATGCGCTTCTTGAGCCTTGCATCCGTCGTCGGCGCCGCCCACACAGCCTTGAGATCGGCGGCGAGCGCGGTGACGTGTATTGGCGACAGAAGTGAGGGCTCCGATGTCGAGGCATCATGCGCGGCAATCCTGCTCTCGATCTCGCCGACACGCGTAAGCGCCCGGTTCCATCGCAACTCCAGTTCCGCCGCGACCAGCCGGGTTCTGCGGATCGATGGCGTCGTATTGCCTGAACGCCCGATCGGCGCCGTAGCGTGCCGCCTCGCGATCGCGCATCAGAGCATCGCGGACCTGATCGCGGCGACTGGCCGCTTGTGCTTCGACCTCGACGGCCGCCGCTATCGCTCCCGGCTCGACAACCCGCAGAAGCTTCCTCGATGACGTCGTCGACGCGTAGTCCACCGAAGGCGATGCAACGCGGCTCGCCATTGTCAAGCAGACCACGCCAGCAGGAATAGCGCGGAATGTTGTGCTTGGTTCCCGTGTAGCGGACCGTCAGCTTGCGGCCGCAGCGCCGGCAGCGGACAAGGCCGGCGAGCAGAGCGTCGCCATGCTTGGGCGCCCATGATGCCGGCTCGTGGGCACGTTGTCGCGCACCATCTTGCGGATGGCTTCCGCCCTTTCCCAGCCGACGTAGCCTTCGTGTGCACCCGGGATCAGCGCCAGCCATTCATCACGCGCCTTACGGCGGCTGCGCGAGCGAATGGCTGCTGCATCATATCCCGACGCAGCACGAGTCATACCGTAGGCGTAGGCGCCGCCGTAGATCGGGTTCTCGATCATTCGGTGGATGGTCGCATAGCTTGGCCTGCGCCAGACCACATCGCCCGTTGTTGCGCTTGGCAGGCAAATCCAGCCCATGTTCGAGGAACCGGAGCAAGGCCTGACGGGCACTGCCGAGTTCCGCCACCTTGTCAAACACAAGGGTGATGGCCTCTTGCATGCGACGATCGGGATCCTTCTCCAGCCGGTCGCCGACCTTCATGAAGCCGACCGGGGCCAGCGACGACGAGTTCACCGCGCCGAGCCTTCTCATAGCGGCCCGACAGGGAGCGCTGACGCAGAAGATCGAGCTCATACTCGTTGAGACTGCCCTTCAATCCCAGCAGCAGCCGGTTATTACCCTGGCGCGGTGCGTAGACCGTCTCCTGGTCGATCAGCACGGTATCGACGACGCGGCACATCTCGATGAGCTGCTGCCAGTCGCGGCTGTTGCGGGCGAAGCGCGATACCTCCCGCCGCCGCAACCGCCCCAACCTTGCCGAGACAGACTGCGGCGACCATCCGATCGAAGCCCGCTCGCGCGACACCGCCAGCAGCAGAGCGGCCGAGATCGTCATCGACCGTCTCGATGCAAGACCAGCCGAGTGCCACCAGGCGATCGCGCATCGCATACTGCAGGGCGCGGCTCTCACGATTGTGTAGAACCTGATGGGCCGAGGACTGCCGCACATAAAGGATCGCCTTGCGCTCCAGATGGTGGGGCCGGATCTTCTCATGCATCATTGCGCGCCTCCTCGCGTGGAGCGACGCGCTCGCCGTCGACGTGGTCGAGGATCAGGCGCACCATCAGCTTTGTCAGCGTCACGCGCGTCTCTTGCGGCAGCGCCTGCCATGGTTGCACTGCGCGTCGTGCGGGTTGGAGAACAGATCGAACTGATATGTTGTGGGCTGGCGCGGCACATGGGGGGCAGCGGCAATGCGCCACGCGGTGCAGACCACGCGATCAAACATCCAGGCCGGAACCTCCAGCCACCGATCGGAGGCGTGGCCAGAGAGACTGCAGCGGAAACCCTCCCGGTCTGCCTTCTCGATCACCTCATGAACATGAACCCAACGCCGGCCCAAGGATGCCATGGATAAAGAAACTTGCGTTCCTTGGTCCCGTGGGATGCGAGACCGAACTCAGCCTGATGTCTCTTCTTCCGTATTAAGCCGGAAGGGAGGCGCCCCGCCTCGATAGTCTTCGCGTCGATAGTGCACGTGCCGGCTCATTCCCGTTGCGCGGTGCGCGATGTCGATCGCTAGCGCCACCGTATCCGTCGGTTATCGGGACCAACGCAACGAGCAGGTCAGGTCAAAGCGACGTCAGCCCGAAATCCACTCGCCAGCGATATAGGCGCGTTCGATCAGCCGTCAGCCCGATGGATACACTCGTACCTAGAACTCCAAACTTTCACGTCTTGTAGTTTCAGCGGCTAGGCGGATCAGATCATGAACGAGCCGCCGTTAACATCTAGCGTCACACCAGTGAGGAAGGCAGCGTCTTCAGATGCCAAGTAGGCGACCGCGGCGGCGATGTCTTCGCCGGTGCCAAGTCGGCCGACAGGAATGCGGGCGACATAAGCCTGGTTAAGCTCGGCACCAGCTGCGGTAGCCATTGGTGTTTCAATGCGGCCCGGCGCAATGGAATTCACCGTGATGTTCGCTGAGCCTACTTCAACCGCAAGGGTGCGGGCAAGGGCCATCATGCCGGCCTTGGACGCGGCATAGTGGGCTCCTGCAATCTCGGTTTTCGTTCGGCCGGCTACCGATGCAATGTTGATGATCCGGCCCCATTTCGCCGCCCGCATGTGGGGAAGGCAGGCCCGGCAGCAAAGGAAGGCGCCTGTCAGGTTAACTTCCAGAACCTGACGCCACTCCGCAGCGAGCATATCTTCCACCCTTGCCTTCCGTCCGCCGTGTTTCGGAGAGATTCCAGCGTTGTTGACCAAGATGTCGACCCGCCCGAATCGGGCCGATGCGGCCTCGACCATTCGCGTGATATCAGCATCTTTGGACACATTCGCACCCACCGCCAAGGCCCGGCCAGTATAGTCCGAAGACAGGGTCGAAATGCTGGCGTTCAGGTCGCTCTCGGAGAGGTCCGCCAGCACCACATCTGCGCCGGCGTTGATAAATCGCGTGGCAATCGCAAATCCAATGCCCCGCGCCGCGCCTGTCACCAGAGCCACCTTGCCGGCGAATGTGGTTGCCTGTGAAATTTGGTCCACGATCTACTTCCTCTTACACTGTGGAGACGGGTACAGCGACGAGCCGAACGACCTGGCACACGCACGGGTGTCCTTCACAAGTAAGCTTATAAGACTGGGCTAGTTGCGCTATAAGAAGTTGTTGCTGCCCGAGATTTACTCAAAAATAGCACCACATGCAGTAATCGTATGTGAATTATGATTAATATTTCACCGTCCAGAATTTAATAAACATGGCAGTATTGTCATAATTCCTGTGTTAAAAAACAGAGGCGGGCTGTCCGGTGTGGACGTGACGAAGCCGCTCGCGGAGAAGGCGAAATAGATCAGAGCGCGGCGGAGTTCGCAGCGTGGCCAGCTGCAAATTCCATGATGACGCAATCACTGGAAGAAATTCGGCCATTCAACAAGGGGTCTCGTCCTTGGCCGGGCCCCCATTAGGGTCCGGATTCATAATCAGAAGCTGACGGTAGCGGCGATCCAGATGCGATTGGACTTGGGCGGGATGTTGGCGAAGGCTCCCCGTCAACTGATCTGGCGGCGGATGGCGTTGCTATCGTAGCCGTCGGTCAGCATTGACGAGACCGGTTTCTGGCATCTGTCCGGGGAGCACTTTACCCGCCTTGCAGTCCGCGACCGGGCCGCCGGTCAGCATGAACGACCCTGTGTTGCTCGTGACGCCATCGGGCAATCAATGGAGGGACGTTTTGGATCAGTTTGGGGCGGGCAAGGAGTACAGGACCTTCACATATGCGCTTGAAACCGGCCTAATGCAGATCTGTCAATTGTGAAGTCGTAGAAGGCGGGCACCTCCAGCAATCTTATCTTTCGCATGACGGCGCGCACCTTCAACTCGCCGGCCGCAAACCTGTACGATCTGCATCGCCGAGCTCGAGGCTTTCGATTGGAGGCCTCGATCCTGACCGGGTAGCGCGATGGACTCGTTGCTGGTGTAAGGAAGTGGCCGTGTCATGGACCACACCAACAAGGTCGGGAATCCAAGGTGCTGAAGGCCTGCACACGGGCCAGCGAGTTGTCGATCGAATCATTGTCAATCGTGCTGTTCTCGATGTTGTCGAGGGGCGGACTGAAGGTAGTGGAGCTCGCTGACGGCGACACCAACGGCGAGCTCCACAGCGCGACGGAAGCGACGATTGTCAACTGAGGATCGACACGTCTTAGGAAGCGCCGACTGATTGGTCGAACTGAACCGCGCCGGGTTGATCGGAGGCTCCAATGACAAGCAAGACGACCAACAAGTTCTCTCCCGAGGTCCGAGCCCGTGCGGTGCGGCTGGTTCTGGATCACGAAGGCGAGCATGCCTCGCGGTGGGCGGCGGTGTCGTCGATCGCCGCCAAGATCGGCTGCACGGCGCAGACGCTGCATGAGTGGGTGAAGAAGGCCGAGCGCGACAGTGGCGTGCGAGCCGGTGTGCCTACGGATGTGGCGACGAAACTCAAGGCTTTGGAACGCGAGAACCGCGAGCTTCGCCAGGCCAACGAAATCCTTCGCAAGGCTTCCGCGTATTTTGCCCAGGCGGAGCTCGACCGCCGGTTCAAGCCATGATCGCATTCATTGACGATCACCGCGAGGCGCATGGGGTCGAGCCGATCTGCAAGGCGCTGCCGATCGCCCCGTCGACCTACCACGACCATGTCGCCAAGCGCATCGCTCCCTCCCGGCTGTCGGCTCGGGCAAAGCGGGATGAGGCTTTGAAGGATGAGGTCCGACGCGTGTTCGAGGCGAATTTCCGCGTCTACGGCGTTCGCAAGGTCTGGCGGCAGTTGCAGCGCGAGGGCTTCGATGTCGCCCGCTGCACGGTTGCCCGCCTGATGAAGGCCATGGGCCTCGAAGGCATCATCCGTGGCAAGCCGATCCGCACCACGGTGAGCGACAAGGCGGCACCATGCCCTCTCGATCACGTCAATCGCCAGTTCCATGCCCCGGCGCCGAACATGCTGTGGGTCTCCGACTTCACCTACGTCGCGACCTGGACGGGCTTCGTCTATGTCGCCTTTGTCATCGACACCTATGCTCGCCGGATCGTCGGCTGGCGGGTGAGCCGGACGGCGCATGCCAGCTTCGTTCTGGACGCTCTGGAACAGGCTCTCCATGATCGGCGGCCCGTGCAGGGAAGCGGGCTCATCCATCACAGCGATAGAGGCAGCCAATACGTCAGCATTCGATACACCGAGCGCTTGGCGGAGGCCGGCGTCGAGCCTTCGGTGGGCAGTGTCGGCGATAGCTACGACAATGCTCTCGCCGAAACGATCAACGGCCTCTACAAGGCCGAGGTGATTCATCGACGCGGACCATGGCGCTCGTTCGAGGCCGTCGAGTTCGCGACGTAGAATGGGTCGACTGGTTCAACAATCGCCGGCTGCTGGAGCCCATCGGCAACATCCCGCCGGCCGAAGCCGAGGAACGCTACTATGCCATGCTGGAAGAACCAGCCGTGGCCGCGTGACTCAAACGAAACGGCCTCCGGAAAACCCGGCGCGGTTCAAACTGACGGCCCTGGAACATCGTAACCGTCCGAAAATTAATCGAAGGTGTCTTTCTACAATTGGAGTAATGAAGTACGTTGATGCCCCGGTGTTGGTCGACACCACTCCGACGATCTGTGCGCTGCCCTCAGCTGCAAGTCTGATGGAAAAAGTCGCGCGGCCTCGCGTCCGGCCGCTGTGTGTTCTTGAGGATGACACCAGCCTCAACTATAAGCACATTGTCCAAGGCGTCGTGTTGCCGGCTTGAGGTACGATCCTGCCGCCCTAGGGTGGTGCGATCACGCGTTCTGCATTTGCCACGGCGGGCTCGAGGACGCACGCTGCCCTTCCCCGATATCGCTCGAGGCAGTCGCCAACATAGGGCGCCAGTATTCTTGGGCACGGGATTTGACCGCGGCTTCCCCGACCAGCCCGCAATCATCGATCAAGCTCTGGTCTGCCACGATGGAAAATCCTCCCTCAGGCGAAATGCGCCGGGGCTTGCTGCGACAAGCGGGTCGCAGATGCTGCCTTGGAATGGCGGCGAGGGCCAATGATCCGACAGTGCCAGCTGGGGGCCCGCGAGCCGGAGATCATCCGCGACAGGCGACGACCATGGCCAATGGATGGCCTTTAATAGCTGTGTTCGTCGTAAGCGACCGGCGCGCTAGCGTTCCGACGTACAAACTCGATAGCTTCCCGCACCGCCGATAGATACTCTTCGACGGTGGCCAGATGAGCTGGGTTGACACCCTGTTGGATCGCCTGGGGCTCGCGCATACGCCCGCGCAGCCAACCGCGCTCTTCCAGGCGATCGGCGACTGCATAGATGTCAAGCGCGGAGTCCAGCGACACAAAGGAGATCAGGTTACTCTCGCCGTAGGGCGCCAGGCACTCGATGTCGGGAATGCTGTTCAGGCCAGCGATAAGCCGCGTGGTGGCCTCCATCGTGAGCCTCGCCGCGCGCAGATAGCCCTCCATGCCAAGGTAGTGCATTACCGCCCATGCGGACGCGATTGCGCCGCCGGCCCGGGTCCCGAGGAATGTAGGGGTGGAGTATGTTCCCCGAGGCCACCCGCTGAATGAGAACGCTTCATGATCCTGGTCATCGGCTGACCGATACAATACCAGGCTGGCGCCCTTGGCTGCGTACCCGAACTTGTGGATATCGGCCGACAAACTGGATACGCCTAGAACCCGGAAGTCCCACGGGGGCACCGGATAGCCGAGCCGCTCGGTAAATGGTGAGAGAAAGCCGCCCCAGCAGCCGTCAACGTGAAGCCGAAGACCCGAATGCTGTGCCAGCTTGCCGATCTCTGCGATCGGATCAAAGGTGCCGAAGGGATAGTTGGGCGCAGATGCAAACAGCATTATGGTCTTGTCGTTGATGGCGGAGCGCATCAACGAGGGGTCGGCCCTGAACTCCTTGGTGTGCGGGGTTCGAATGATATCCACGCCGAGAAGCTCTCCAGCCTTGTTAAGACAAGGATGAGCGGTGACACATGCAACAATGTTGTAGCGTTCAGGCGGCTCGCCTCGTTTGTGTCGCGCAAGGTCCCGGGCCGTCTTTACCGCCATGAAGACGCTTTCAGTGCCGCCAGAGGTGAAGGAGACGCCGGCATCGTCGGGCGCATTGAAAAGTGACTTTGCCATCGCCTTGATGTCGTTGGTCATCACCTCCAGGCTCTTGAACGCCCGCCCTGCTCCCAGGCCATTCTCAGCAATAAACTCGCCATAGGCCTCGCGCTGGACGTCTAAGGTCTCGTCATCTAGGAAGTAGGTGTAAGATGGTACCCGGCCAACTTCCTCGCCATGGTCCAGCTCGCCTCAATCCGGCTTTGGCTGCGCGCTAATGAGTCTCCGGCCCAGACTAGCTACGTCTCGGATTGACTCACAAAGTTGGGTGACCTCTTCCAGACTATGGTCTGCGGTCAGGCATACGCGCAGAGCAGCCTTGTCGCGGGGCACCGTCGGATAAAATGCTGCGGCCACATAAAAGCCACGCCGCAATAGCTCTGCCGCCGTATCCACCGCTGCCCGAGACGCACCAATCGGGACCATCCGGATTGGCATTCCGTCACCTGACGATTGCGTCGGCATTTTCTCGTCAAAACGTTGAACGACCCTACTCAGGCGGGCCTGGCGCTCACCCAGCTCCGCAGACCGATGAATCTCTGCTGATGCTAAGGCACCTGCAATTCCGGCCAAGTCTGGCCCCATTGAGAATGCATGCGGGACGGCGTAACGTCTAAGCAGTTTCTCCTGCTCTTCCGTCCCAAGCATGAGAACACCGCCAGTTACTCCGAAGCCTTTGCTCAAAGAAGCCGCGATGATTGTGTTTTCGCCTAGATCTGTCATTTGCGATTTGGCATATCCTTGGCCATTCCTTCCCCGGATTGAGATACCATGCGCATCATCGATGTAGATGAATAGCCCATAACGTTCTTGGAGACGCAAAAGCTCACGAATTGGGGCATTTCCGCCCATTGAATACACACCATCGCATATATAGGCGACGCGTGTGTGTTTCCGACAAATACCCTCCAGTTCCTCAATGTCGTTGTGCCCAATTTGCAGAACCTCTGCATCTTCGGCCATAACAGCCTTGTGGTATGCCAAAGTGGCATGGGCAAATCGGTCGAACACAAGTACCGGCTTGCGTCCTCTGGTAAAAGCCCCGCATGCGAGTAACGGGAGCGCGCTCATGTTCGCTGTCAGAACCAAGGAGTATACGACAACCCGTGCATCGAAAAGTTCAGATAAGCTGTATTCGAGATCTCGGGTTAGCGAGAAATTCAATCTCGTGCGTGCACCGGACCACTGTATCGAGCGATATGACGCTAATGCTGCTATTGCAGCGTCCACGATCATCGGATGGTTATCAAGCCCGAGATAACTGCCTCTCGCGAATTCTATCACCGATCGTCCCGGCTCGAGCTCCACGTGTCGCCGCTCAAGCGAGCGGGCATACAGTGTCATTATTCCTTTGGAGTACGCATAGTCGAAATCTGGTCTGGACTTCTCAATTATGCTGGCAAGATCACGAAATCTCTGCTTGTCCACATGACTCTCCATCAAAGATAATTTACGCTTGTCATCATCGGCAACCCCGCCCACGTAGCCAATGTGTCCCATCAAAAGTCGTGCCAACTTTACAGAAGGGAGGCCGAACTAAATTTTCTTCTTGTCTGTCAACGACTTGATCAGGATGCAGCGTCAATCAGGCAGGTCCCGCTACGTCGTGGGCTCGACAAATCTGACAAACGTATCAGTTGCGGTTTCAGAGGCTATGCGAGAAACCGCCGGTTCTGTTCTTCTTGGGCGGGATGTTGGTCCATGCCCGTTTCTGTGCGGCAAGGCTGTGAATGGCGATCGTCCGAACGTCGCCCTTAGAGAGGCTCATACCCAAAAAATGGCTCGACCACGCGCTCGCCGGCCCTCGTGGGCGGCCCCCAGACCCTGATGATGGCGACTATGATCGGACAGCAGACGACGGTGCTCCTCGACTGGCCATTCACAGAGCCTCCGGCGCCCAGGCAAAGGATTGGTTCTGCGCCACGGTGCTCCAGACCCAACCGCCGGCGCGATGCCGCCATCTATGAATCATAATAAAGAACCGAAATGGTGCGACCCACGACCCAGCTCGGGCTCGCCAGCTGCTCGCTCACGCCAACTCCGGACCAGGCGGTGACCACGATTGCCGACTGAGGCGATGGCGATGATCCGCAAGAGACAGACTGTCAGCGCACCAGCGAATGACATGGGCGCTCAGCGCACTTCATTGCTACCCTATTCGGCGAAGTCGTGTAACCTGCGTCCCTGTTGGCCTTTGCTCGACCTATGTCAGGTGTAGCGCGACAATCTGGGAGAGAAGCCGTCAAATATTGATTGTCGCCGCCGACTCGCTCGGTCGGCGATGGGCGCGAGCGGCGTCTCCAAGAGCCAGGCGAGCCGGCTCTGCGAGGAGCTTGACGGCAAGGTTAAGGCCTTCCTTGAGCGGCCGATCGAGGGTGACTGGCCGTATTTGTGGATCGATGCGACCTACCTGAAGGCGCGCTGCGGCGGCCGCATCTTGTCGGTCGCCATCATCATTGCCGTCGCGTCAACAGTGACGGCCGGCGCGAGAATTCTGGGCATGGAGATCGGCACCTCGGAGACCGAACCTATCTGATTGAGTATGCAACTTAACCATCAAGACGATTCGGGAAAGGTGCCTCGACGCAATCGCTTATCCTCGAGGCGCACTCTTTGCACGAGCAAGATATCCTCCTGACCCGCAAGCGTTTCGACTTCGGCGCCGTCCGGTGTCCGACAACGTCGGACACGCAACGTAGCTGAGCCAAATCTATCCCTTTGCCTCGAAACGGTTTCTCATTTGGCATGGCGCATGCGTGCTCATCGGTAAACCACGTCATGGACTCGACATTTACCCAGGCAAGGAATCAAAATATGTGCGGCATCTGTGGATGGATTGATTTCGATCGTGACCTAGGAAGTCCCGACGCGCGAAGGGAGCTTGCCGATATGACGGCCACCATGGCCTATCGTGGTCCGGACGACGAGGGGACTTGGATCGACGGGCCTGCGGCACTGGGACACCGCCGCCTGGCGATCATCGATTTCCAGGGCGGCCGTCAGCCGATAACGCACCAGGAGGATGGCCGACCGGCTTTGGTGCTCGTCTACACCGGCGAGACTTACAACCACCGCGAACTGCGTCAACGGCTTGCCTCCCAGGGCCATCGGTTCGACACGAGCAGTGACACCGAGGTGGTGCTGCGCGCCCACCGCGAGTGGGGCCAGCGTGACCCCCGCAGAGCCGTGAGCGAACTCAACGGGATGTTTGCCTATGCACTGTGGGACTCCAGCAAGCGCGAACTGCTTCTCATACGCGACCGGCTGGGCATCAAGCCGCTTTACTACTATCCCACCCAGCATGGAGTGTTGTTCGGCTCCGAGCCAAAGGCGATCCTCGCCAATAGTCTCGCCGAGCGGGCCATGGACGCCGACGGGCTTCGGCGAACACTATCTCTCGTCGCCGACCCGCATAACACCGTGTTCCGTGGCATGCGTGAGGTACGGCCCGGCCACATCGTCCGCGTGACCCGCGAAAGCATCAAGGAGGTGAGCTACTGGCAGCTCACCGACAGCGGGCACACCGACGACGTGCCTACGACGGTTCGGCGCGTCCGAGAGTTGCTCGAGGACACGATCCAGCGGCAGCTCATCGCCGACGTGCCGCTGTGCACACTCTTGTCGGGCGGGCTTGATTCCTCGGCTATGACCGCCCTGGCCGCGCGCTTCAGCGACGAACGGATCCGATCCTTCGCCCTCGACTTCGTCGGCTACACTGACAACTTCATTCCTGGCCCGGCGCACCCCACACCCGACGGGCCATACGTGCAGGATGTCGCGAAGTTCGTCGGTACCGACCACACGGACATTACGTTGTCGGCGAACGAACTCATGGACTCGAACGTGCGGGCCGCCACCCTCCACGCCCGCGACCTGCCGTTGACCTACGGGAACCAAGATAGCTCCGTTTACCTGCTGTTCCGGGCCATCCGGCAACACTCGACGGTGGCCCTCTCTGGGGAGGGTGCCGACGAGCTTTTCGGCGGCTACCGGTTTTTCCACGATCCCTCGTACATTCAGGCCGACACGTTTCCCTGGATCGATGACAGCGACGATATCGTGCGGCGGTGCTTAGACCCTGGCCTTGTCGAGAAACTCGACCTCCCCGGGTACCTCGACGAGCAGTACCGCAGGGCACTTGCGGAAGTACCGGCCCTGACCGGGCCGGCCTCGGCCGATCCGCACGAGCGTCGCATGCGCGAGATCTCCTACCTCTTCCTGACGCGTTACCTGCCGATGGAGCTCGACCACAAGGACCGGATGAGCATGGCTTTGGGTCTTGAGGTGCGGGTCCCTTACTGCGATCACCGTCTGGTTGAGTACGTGTTCGGCACCCAATGGGCCCAGAAGGCCTTCGACGGGCGCGAGAAGAGTCTGCTGCGAGCCGCCACGATGGACCTGCTCCCGCAGTCGGTGGTCCAACGTGTGAAGAGCGCGTATCCGATTATCCAGGATGCCACCTATGACAGAATGCTGCGCACGCGGTTCACCGCGCTGCTGAATGACCGCAATGCGGCAGTGGCCCCGCTGTTGTCTCTCGACCAGTGCCGGGCATTGCTCGATGCGACCGACAACTTCAGGCGGGTTGAGAAAATCCTGACCCTGCAGGATTTCCTGACGGATTACAACGTGAGTCTCACGATCTGAGACTACAGAAGACGCAAAATGATAGCAAAGGGGCGTTGGTGCACGGATCGTTTATTGGTGTGGGTTCAGGCAAGCGGCAACGGCAGCAGCGGAGCTGATGCCTTTCAAAACGCAGCCGCGGGCCAAACGCAAGGCCCAGCGTCAGGTGATCTGACGTCGGGGCCTTGGTCGCGCTCACCTATCGCTCGGCGGTGGACGACCCGATGCTGTTTGGAAAATCCAGTACGTTCGGAGCATACTTCGGGCTTACGCCAAAAAAATAAAAGCCGGTGAGACCGATCGAGAGGTGGTGTCAGCAAGGTCGGCGACGCCATGGTACGAACCGTGCGCTGCGACAAACAAGGTGAGTCTCACCTTGTTTTCGCCGGGCACCGATCGGTTGATCCTGAAATGCCGGATTCCACTGCAGGTAAGTGGTCGAACCTCAACAATCTCTCCGACTGCGAGGAGTATTTGTATCCCCAATTCCGCATCCGCGCGACGTGCTCAGCCATGACTTCTTCCCGCACGCTGCCGAAGGGCTATGGTCGACGCAATTGAGCAAAAGCCTTTTCCTGGATTGCGCGACGCCAGAGCGCGCCAGACCGGCATGGACTGCTGATCAGATGGGGTGGCGGTCAATCGCCCCGACTTTCAGAAGATGATCGAGGAGCGGTCAATAATGCGGGTACGGTCTAGCAGCGTCGTCGCTGCCCCAGCATTTCGGCCGATACACGCAGCCACACGATCAGCACGTCCTGATCGAGTTTGCCGTGGTCCTGGAAGCCGTGCAAGACTTGGCGGTAGCAGATTTGGCTTTTGATGCTGCACAGATCAAAAATCGCGAGATAGCGGGTCAATGGTCGTGCGATTGGGATCGGGCCAACGAGCGGTCATGCCAGCACCTCCGCGCCCGGCACATCAAGCGCGATGTCCCTGAGATCCTCGGAGACAAGCTCGAGGTAGGGAACTGTCGACGCGGTTGAGCGATGCCCCAACAAGTCGCCGATGACCTTTTGCGGAATTGACGCGCGCAGCATCTCGACCGCACTCGCATGACGGAAGATGTGTGGTCCACATTGCCTGGCGGCTTGATGCCGGCATCGCGGAGCCGCTGTCGGAACAGACTGTATAGCTTCTCGAGCTTGCGATAGGGCGCGCGGGCCTGCGGATGAAGATTCCCTGGCATCGGTCGCAGGCCGTCCCGAACGCAGATAAGCGAGCACGGCCTCGCCCACCGGATCCTTCAGGGGCAGGAGCGAGCAGGCTTGCGTCTTGCTGTGAGGAACACGGATGACTTCCGTCCGCCGGTCGATGTCCTCGATCCGCAACGCCGGATCCAGAACCCAGACCTCCGGTAGAAAGCCCGAGGCACATAGCTTCGCAAGGACAGTGGCGTCGGTCTCGTCAGTCTTACCTGCTTGGGATCGGCGATCACGATCCGATCCACGTAGGGCGAAAGCACTTCAGCGACCGCCGCGGCATTGCCGGTCGCCTTGGTCACCACATGATCATCGTGGGTGAGTTCCCTTCTGGCGAACTCCTCGAGATCGCCTTGCGCTCGAGATGGTGGGGCCGGATCTTCTCATGCATCATTGCGCTCCTCCTCGCGTGGAGCGACGCGCTCGCCGTCGACGTGGTCGAGGATCAGGCGCACCATCAGCTTTGTCGCGTCAGGCGCGTCTCTTGCGGCAGCGCCTGCCATGGTTGCACTGCGCGTCGTGCGGGTTGGAGAACAGATCGAACTGATATGTTGTGGGCTGGCGCGGCATGGACCCCCGATTCGCGTCGTGAGGACCCGATGCTGCGCCCGAATCCTCCAATTGCGATGGGGTGTGGGAATTGGCCGTCGCGGATGCAGCAGTGTCACCAAGACGCCAAGCGTTCTGAGATCGACATGGGGGGCAGCGGCAATGCGCCACGCGGTGCAGACCACGCGATCAAACATCCAGGCCGGAACCTCCAGCCACCGATCGGAGGCGTGGCCAGAGAGACTGCAGCGGAAACCCTCCCGGTCTGCCTTCTCGATCACCTCATGAACATGAACCCAACGCCGGCCCAAGGATGCCATGGATAAAGAAACTTGCGTTCCTCGGTCCCGTAGGCGTTCTTTCGTCGTGTTGTTCAACACCGCGAGGCCGCATTCCTCGCTCGGCTACGAGACCCCGGCGGCCTTCGCCGGAACCGACTTCGACGCTGCGCACAATTAAGGCTTGGCGTCTCCGCCGGTTTCTCAAACCGCGCCATACGGCGTAACAGGAACAGCCGAGGCCCTGATCGCCACTGGATGAAAGCTCAGTGGCATGTATGGACGGCCCCCGCGTGGCAAGTGCTTTTCGGCGTTTCTGACGATTGGTCGGGTGCAGGCATGTATACGGCCTTTGATTGCGGCGCGTTTATGCCGCTGGCCCTGATGTAGTCCGCGGATCGGATCCCAGACAGGTCAACGCGCTTTCAAGCGGCACCCACTGATCGGGTTTGTCCGATCCCGGCTCGACCGTTCGCCATCACACCATCAGCACCTCACCAATTTCTGCATCCTCGCGATCTTTCAAAGGGCGACGGTAGACTCAAAGCGCCTGCCCGTCGTCATTAGCGCCCAGACGATCCGTGCCATCTTGTTCGCCAAGCGAACAGCGACGACGTTGTACGGCTTCTTCACCAGAAGCTCGGCGGCCCATCGCGTAGGTGCAACTTCGGCCTTGCGGCTGAAACGAAGCACTGCGTGTGCTCCGACAACGAGAAGCCGGCGGAGATAGGGATCGCCTTGTTTGCTGATCCTTCCGAGGCGGTCCTTGCCACCCGATGAGTTCTGCCGCGGCACCAGGCCTATCCACGCCGCCAGTTGTCGGCCGGATTTGAAGAGCGATGCGTCTGTCACTGTCGCGGTGAGTGCGCTGGCAGTGATCGGGCCTATTCCGGGGATCGTCTCAAGGCGTCGGCTCAACTCATTCGAGCGATGCCACGCATGAATCTGGCGGTCCATCTCACGGACCTTCTCGTGCACCTCCCGCAACTGCTGGATCAGCGGAAGAAGTGCGGACCGCGCAAGCGGCGGGACGGGATCGGGATCACCGTCTTCGATCAACGCGATCAGCATACCGACCCCGGCAATCCCCTGTCGCGTTACGATGCCGAACCCGGCCAAGTGGCCGCGCAAGGCGTTCACCAGCATCGTCCGCTGCCGGATCAAAAGCTCGCGGACCCCATGTAGCATCAGCACACTCTGTTGCTCCTCGCTCTTCACCGGAACGAAGCGCATCGTCGGCCGCGTCACCGCCTCGCAAATCGCCTCTGCATCAGTGGCGTCATTCTTCTGCCGCTTCACATATGGCTTGACGTAAGACGCCGGCATCAGCCGAACCTCGTGGCCCAGTGCAATTAGAACCCGAGCCCAGGGGTGTCCTGTCGCACAAGCCTCGATACCGATCAGGCACGGCGGCAAAGCCTCGAAGAATCCAACGACATCGTCGCGGCGCAGCTTACGGCGGGTCACGGTTGCGCCAGCAGCATTGATCCCGTGGACCTGGAACAGGTGCTTGGCGTTATCCACCCCAATTGTGGTAATCTTCTCCATGGACGGCTCTCCCTCATGTGACTTTCGACAGCCACACTTTGGCACATTGCGATGCCGGGAGCGGAGGCCGTCCACCACATCAGGTCACGCTCAGCGGCTGCGACATTCACGTCAGGTCCACCAGAGAACAAGATCTGGCCGCGCAAATCCGAAAAAGCAATTCAGCAGCACGCGACGCTTTCCGTTGCCTGATTGACCGGTAACCCCATGAACGAAACCGCCGTCAAGTAGCGCGATATCCCCGGCCTTGAGCTGGATTTCGCGACTAGGCACGGCCTCGAGATAAGCTGCGGAGTAGGGATATCCCGTGGTCTCCACACCCTGCGACTTTCGATCTGCCACTGTCGGCTTGTGGCTCCAGAGCCGCAGATTGCCACCTTCCTCAGGCATGCTGGGATAAAAGTTGAGTGCTGCGACGGTGTTGTGCGCCACCGCAGAAAGCTCGTAATCGTTCCCGGCACGTAACACTTGAGCGACATCGTCGTGGGGGTCCAAGGAAAATGTGCCGCTTCCGGTCCAACTGAGAGCCCGACAAACGTTCGCCTGACCGTGTTCTGAGCGCGCCAGCCGCAATTCAATGCCTTGGTTGTGAAGCTCGCGCTTCAACGCGTCGAATAAGGCTCGGACCGGGTCAACTAAAAAGCCAAAAAGAGCGTCAACGTGTGGCCGCGCAGTTTCTGCCTCCGCGAAATAGGTGGCTGCATCCTTCCTGTAGTGGGATGCGCCCACATATTGTCCGGGGACGCCATCTTTGCGCTCCCTGAGACCGGGACTGCCAAAAAACTTCGCGGTGATCTCCTCGGCTATTTCGGCGCTGAAAGCTTGGCTGATATGCAGAGCCGTGATCTCACCTTTTAGGACCGAGATGATCTCCGCGGTGCTGATCGAGCCGGTTCGTTCCTCGATCGTAAGAGGCGAGATGGCCGGCGTTTGAAGTGCTTGGTTAGTCGCCATTTGTTTTCTCCTGTAGTGCCTGATCGAGGATGGCAATGCCGTGATCAAGTTCGTCATCTGAGATTGTTATCGGCGGAAGGACTTTGATGACGTCGCGATTTGGCCCCGACGATTCGATCAGCAGGCCGTTTTCGAACGCGACATCGTGCACACGGCCAACAACGGCCTGTGAACGGCACTTGAGGCCGGCCATCAGACCCCGGCCGCGCTTTTGTTCGATGCACTTCGGGAATTTCGCAACGAGGCGATCAAGGTGTTCTTGCAATTTTACGGCCGTCCCCTCGACGGCTTTAGTAAACTGCCTATCGGACCACATTTTGCACATGGCCGCGGAAGTCACAAAGGCGAGATTATTCCCTCTAAAGGTCCCGCTATGTTCTCCCGGATTCCATATGTCCATCTCGGGGCGAATCAGAACTATGGACAACGGATTACCTGAACCGCTTAGCGATTTCGAAAGACAAACGATGTCGGGCTCGATTTTCGCGAACTCGAATGAGAAGAAATCGCCCGTTCGTCCCGAACCTGCCTGAATGTCATCGACGATGAAAACAACGTCGTGCTTACGGCAAATGCGCTGAATTTCTGCAAGCCATGGTGCGGATGCGGTGTTCATGCCGCCTTCTGCCTGGATGGGCTCCAGGATGATTGCGGCCGGCTTTTCTATCCCGCTGCCTGGGTCGCCCAAGACGTGATCAATGTAACTCGCGGAATCGAAAGTTTGGTTCGGATAATTCTCGTAAGGGACACGGATCACATCGTGGCGAGCAACGCCGCCAAGCTGTCTGGTTGACGCTGAACCCGAAACCGCCAAGGAGCCGAGCGACATGCCATGGTACGAATTTGTGAAGGCCATGACACTTGAGCGGCCGGTATATTTTCGCGCCAGCGCCAACGCCGCTTCGTTAGCGTTCGTCCCGGTCGGCCCAGGAAACTGTATTTTGTATGAAAGGCCCCGGGGCTTCAGGATCGACTCGACAAACACTTCGATGAAATCACGCTTTACAGCTGTATACATATCAAGCGACAAGACGATATTTTGATCGGTGAGATATTGAATTGCCGGTTCAATAATATCCGGGTTGTTATGACCGTAGTTGAGCGCGCCGGACCCTACAATGAAATCAATATAAGCCTTTCCGGACTCGTCCCAGATTGTCGCCCCAAGTGACTTTTTAAAGACTGTTGGAAACGAGCGTCCATAACGACGAACGTTAGACTCATAAGCTTCGAAAATGTCGATATCCATTAAAGGGCCTCTCTGTATGCGTCTTGCGATCAACGCTGCAGGTTCTATGTTCACGCATTCCAAACCACTGATTTCGACGATTAGCTCGGCCAATCTCTGCTTTAAAGCGAACGTATCACGATCAGCGAGTTGCATTCGCAAAGAGTCTGTAAACTTGTTTGACGAATCTGTTGCAGCGCTTCGGATGACGATAGCGTGACAGTCAGTACCCGCCTTGCGGCAACGCTATCGGCGACGTTGTTGGCGGGCGCCACTGACATAGCCGCACCGGTTTTTCCAAGCATGACTGCAACAACGATGCTTGGGTACTTCCCTATGTCGGCCGTGACGGGATCCTTGCCGACGAGTAGCTGTGACAGATAGCGATTTCTCTCCTTCGATGTGACGGCGAGACCGGTGCTCGCTCGAGTTTCGTTTTGGAACGCGGACGAGCCAGACCGCGATTTGCGATAGCAACTGGAACTGACCACGGCTTCTAATCGAGGCCGTGGCCGCCGTGTCGGTGATTGGGCTGTTCTCTGGGCGGCGCGTTGGCCCACCTGGCTTGACGGCATTTACAATGCCACAGTCGGCCCTTGCGAGGTGACGGCCGCACTGCAGGCCACGGGGCGTGCACGCGAGTGGTGTTCGGCACCCACGAGCTGACGCAGACGGCGCCTGCTTCGAGAAGGCGCGATCGATGCGGCTATCGACCACCCGGTGTTCGCCACCGCACTGCGTGGTCACGATGGCGCCTTGTGGAGCGCAGCACGACTTAAGAGTTCCCACCCTTACACTGGTCAACATTTCATATGATCGAAAACGCTAGCTCAGGCGACGCACTAGCGATGTGTCCAACGCCGCTTCTGTACGCAAGGTTTCACTTTGTCCGACATCCGACAATTGTTGGATGTGAGACAGGGCGCCAAATCCGCTAATCAGTGGCTTCTATTGAATTTCCTCTCTGGCACGTTCTGTGCAGCGGCGCTTGCGAATGCATCAGCAAGAAAATAGTCTCATGATCACACTCACTGAAAACGCCGTCGCTGCCGTCAAGACCGCGCTTTCCCGCGCCGACGAACCGGCGGAAGGCTTTCGCATCATGGTCGAGGCGGGCGGCTGCGCCGGCCTCAAATACCTGATGGGTCTGGAAAGCGTCTCGCGCGAGGGCGATGCCATCATGGAGACGGACGGGTTCAAGGTGTTCGTCGACGCAAACTCCCAGCCCCATCTCGCCGGCGTGACCGTTGACTTCGTCACGGACCTGGAGTCCTCGGGCTTTGTCTTCGACAATCCCAATGCGCGGGACAAATGTGCCTGCGGCAAGTCCTTCGGCTAGCGGCCATCACGACAAGGATCGGCGCCCATGCGGGACGACACCGACAACTTTTACCTCTTCAGCGACAAGCTCTATTTCATCAACCCGCACAATGTCGGCGCTTTGGAAACCCCCGATGCGGCCGGCGAGGTCGGCGCCGTCGCCTGCGGCGATGGGCTTAAATTGACGATGGGTTTCGACCGTACGACGCAGACGATCACCGCCGCAACGTGCCAGACCTTCGGCCGCGGCTCGGCCATAGCCACTTCCTCGGCGTTTACCGAATTCATTGTCGGCAGGACCATCGATGAAGCCCTTCAGATCACCGATCAGGACATGGCGGATTTTCTCCGCGCCCTGCCGCCGCACACGACCTACTCATCGCTCGACCGCCTCATCCTGGAGCGCGGCTTGCGTCTGATGAGCGAGTTCTTCCGTGCTATAAGGAAGGCTTTCGAGGAGACCCCAGGATTCTCACGCCTCGTCCTCGTCAAGGCACCATCGCCATGAGCGACGTGATCGAAGCGTTTCTCGTGGTGACTGGCTTCAAAGAGCGAGAGGCCCTTCCCCAAAGCCTCCGCTCGCTGAAACCTAATTCTGCCCGGAGTTCGGGAGAGTGGGTTTTCGGCAACAACCCTCGACTGTGGAACGAGCTGCAAAACGTGCCGCATGGCATTCCTCACCCTTTGCCGCGTCTCGTAAGCCTGCAGAGATGTTCCTTTGCTCGGTCGAAGGCCGCTTAAGCAATGTCATATGCGGTCAAGGAAATTTTCTACACCCTTCAAGGTGAAGGACGAAATGCCGGGCGGGCCGCCGTATTTTGTCGTTTCGCCGGCTGCAACCTTTGGTCGGGACGTGAGGGCGACCGAACGCGAGCATTCTGCGGATTCTGCGACACCGATTTCGTTGGGGTAGATGGCCCCGGCGGCGGACATTTTGACACCCCACGGGAGCTTGCTTTGGCGGTCGAGCAAGCTTGGCGCGGGTCGGGAACTGGGCAGCGCCTTGTCGTGCTCACCGGAGGGGAACCCCTCCTCCAGATCGACGAAGAACTCCTGGAAGCGCTGCATTCCTTGGCGTTTGAAATTGCCGTAGAGACCAACGGGACCATCCCCACACCCGCCGGCATCGACTGGCTGTGCGTCAGTCCGAAATGCAATGCACGCCTCGTGGTCATGGCAGGGGACGAGCTAAAGCTCGTATATCCTCAGATCGGCGCGGAGCCCGAACATTTCGAAGTTCTCGCGTTTGACCACCTTTTGCTTCAGCCGATGGATGGACCCGAGCGCGAGGCGAATACAGCCGCCGCAGTGGCCTATTGTCTTGCCAACCCACGTTGGCGCTTGAGCCTTCAAACCCACAAGTCTCTCGGGATCCCATGAAAATTACGCAAGCTTTCACCTTCGAGGCAGCGCACTGTCTTCCGCGCGTGCCTAAGACCCATCGCTGTCACCGCATGCATGGCCACTCATACCGTGTGGAACTGCGTCTGGAAGGGCCCGTCGATCCAGACACGGGCTTTGTCATCGATTTCTTCGATGTCGAGGCTGTGTTCGGACCGCTTCTGCAACGGCTCGACCATCAGCATCTGAATGAGGTTGAGGGTCTCGACAATCCGACCGCGGAAAACATTGCGATCTGGATCTGGAACCAAACCAAGCCGCTTCTTGGCCAAATGTGCTCGGTAACAGTCTATGAGACACCGCTGTGCTGGGCTGAATACGGGGGTTGACCCGATGCAACGAGATCCGGGAACCGCACTCGTCCTTTTCTCCGGCGGCCAGGATTCGACAACCTGCCTGGCCTGGGCGCTGGAGAACTTCGAGCGCGTCGAGACAATCGGCTTCGACTATGGGCAGCGGCATCGGATCGAGCTCGATGTGCGGCCCTACCTGCTCGGGCGCATTCGAACAGACTTTCCGGCCTGGCGTGGGCGACTAGGCGAGGACCACATGATTGACATGGCCGTGCTCGGCCAAATCAGCGATACCGCGCTCACGCGTGACGTCGAGGTCGCACTGAACGCGAACGGTCTAACAAATACCTTCGTGCCTGGCCGCAACCTTCTGTTCCTCGGCTTTGCGGCCGCGACAGCTTACCGGATGGGCGCGAAACACCTCGTGATCGGCGTGTCCGAGACGGATCGTTTCAGCTACCCGGATTGTCGAGATGACGCAGTTAAAGCGATGCAACTTGCCCTGAACCTTGGAATGGAGACGCGTTTCGTCATTCACACACCTCTCATGCGGCGCGACAAGGCGCAGACCTGGGCGCTGGCGGATTGGCTGGGCGGCGAGGCGCTGGTGAAGCTCATCTGCGAGGGAAGCCACACTTGCTATAGCGGAGACCGAGAGCATAGACATAGCTGGGGTTTCGGTTGCGGGACCTGCGTCGAGTGCAATCTTCGCGCAGTAGGATGGGAGCAATTCCGATCCCGCAAAGAGGCACCGGTGGCCGCTCATGAAATGACGTGAGCGCCCAGATCCAGGCCGACGGTGGCAATCTGTTCCATAGATCGTTTCCCTCTCTTTGTGGTGTTCAGCACGACGAGGGTAGGCGCCTTCGATGCCGTTTCGAAGGGCTGTTCCATACCATCGACCTTGATGATCTTTGCCGTTCGCGTGGTGCTGTTTGGTAGGGGAGTTCAGCACCATGGCGAGCAGGCCGCGGTTATTATCCTTAATCCCAGTCGGATCGTGGAGCGTACCGCCAAGAAAAAGGGAGGTTGTGGTTTCGACGAGAGGCGGTGATGCCCGAGCCTGCCCTTATCCTGGAGGATCGTCCATGCAGGTCCATAACCAGCATGGACGCACCATTGGCATCATTGAGGCGACGAATGACGACCTCATCGGCAATCGATGCCGGCGCCTGCGTAAAGCCGGCACGGGCGCAGGCGCCTGCGGCGACGCGATGTTGCGGATATCCCTCCCCTGGCCTACCTCGGCCCAATCATAGGATTCCTGATAAGCGCCTTCGATCTGGCAATGCTCCTGCGTCCAGTGAATGCGCGTGCCGTCTTGATGGCGATCGTCACAGCCTCAGTGTCGATGTTTGACGAAATGGATCCGCTCGACCGCCGGAAGGCAATCGAGCAGGTAGTTCAGCAAGGTCGATCTCATGTACCGTCGAATTGAAAAGGCCGCTGCCGTCATGAAGGATGCGCGCGACCGCATCAAGCGCCGGGGCAAGGCCATCCCTATGCATCAGAATGGCGAAAGTGTTGTCGAGGTCCAGAAAGCACTGTCCGTTGACGTCAGCCAGATTGGCGCCTTCGCGTTGCAGCGCGCCGCGCGGCTTCGGATCGCACAGCCGTAGCGCGCGTGGTGCTATCGGGAAAAACGGACGGCCGCGGGCGAACAATCTTGCCGATTGGCGTCAGGCGGCGCGGAGATTTCTTGCAACATGTCAGGCCTCTCCTCGAAGGATCCGGAGAGCTACGCGTCTTTCGCCGCTGACATGGCCTTTGCACTTGAACGAAGTCATTCACGAATTGCATATGAGAGGCGACTGATGAACAGGCCAACGATCGCCGATCTGGCGAAAGCCGCGGGCGTAAGTGTTTCCACGGCAATAGGCTCTTGCACGGAACTGGCACACTGCGACCGCAGACGGCCGACCTCATCTTGAGCGCAGCGCAGCAGATCGGCTTCCGCAGTTCGGGGCCACTGCACGAACGCAGGCGGGACAATCTCCCGCATCGGCACTTGAGCTTTCTCACGCAGCGATCGCACCGGCCGCTCTGCCGGATCTGGGCCGAGGCGCTTCTCGGTGCCTGCGCGCGACGCACAGATGCGGTTATTGAGCCAGACGTGCTCTTCGAGGACGACCCTTCCCCCGAAGCGGTTGCTGCCAATCTGCTCAAGATAGGCGGAAGCACCGATGCAATCGCAGTGATCTCGGCCGATCACCCGCTCGTCGGCCAGGCGATTGATGAGTTGCGCGTCAAGGGCGTTCCAGTGATCGCCTACGTCACTGACCTGTCCGCCGGCAGCCGGGCCGGCTTTGTGGGAACCGACAACAGGAAGGCCGGCCGCACCGCCGCATGGTTTATCAGCCAGACGTCCGGTCGGCCCGGCAAGGTCTTTCCTCTCATCGGCAGCAATCGTTATCAGTTCCAAGATATCTCGGATGCGAGCTTTCGCTCCTACATGCGCGAGCACGCGCCCGAGTTCCATGTCAGCGAAACCCTCCTGACCCATGAGACGCCGAAGAACGCCTATGCAGTCGTTCGCAGGCTGATAGCGGAGGAGCCGGAGCTCAGGGGCATCTTCGTCAATGGCGGCGGCATTTCCGGCGTTCTCCGTGCTATGCGCGAGCTCGCTGCGGAGCAGCAGTGCAAAATCCGGGTCGTCTGCCGCGACATCGGGCCCGAGACACGCAAGGGATTGAGCGAAGGCTTGATTACTGCTTCCTTGTGCCATCCCGTCGACAGGATGCCTGAAGAACTCATCGACGTAATGCTGCGAATGATCGAACGCACGGACACGGGTAATCGAACAGCGGATTGTTCCGTTCGAGATTCTCACGCCAGAGAGCATTTGGACTTAAGAATCGGAAGAGCCATCGTCGTCCGGATAAGGTCATCCGTGCCGCTGCGAAGCGAGCCGCTTCGTGGAGTAAAACTGGGGCGCAAAGGGCAGCTCGGCACTCATGATCCTCGTAGCAACCGAAATAGGCCAGGAGGACGAGGAGATGGAAATCCCGAGGAAGACGATCTTGTCGAGAGCTGGACCCCACGCTTGCGCCAACGATTAGGCTGCTTGTGCGGCCATTCGTGCCGATTTGCGCGGCTTGTGGCGCGCCACAACGTCCACCTTATTATCGCGTCGATCGAGGCAGCGCACCGGGCGATCTATAGAGAACTTGTCTGTTCGCCCCGTGACTATCGCAGATATGTCGAGCTGTTTCATAACAAGCAATTGAGCTGATTTCGCTTGAGTGAGGCGCCGACGCACAATGATGGCGCGGATCTCACGGGCGAGCTTGGCTTTCGGCAATTCCTCTTCGGAATTATCAAAGCCCAAATCCGCAAACACGTTGCCGCTGGTCATTTCGCCGGTGATTCTTCAGTCATGACTGTGTTCCTTTGCCATAGTTTTCGCGATCGTGCGTCTCAGCCACCTTCAATCGCCGTAACGAGATCGACTTCGCACTTGGGCGTGTCCCTGCCTTTCTTCTGGAAGCAACGATGCAGATCACACCAGCGAAGCGACGGCCTGGACGGGCGATAAGTATCCCTGTCTAAGTCGTCGACCACCGCAAGGATTCGGCCGCCAAATCCCTTGAGGGCATTGACCGCCAGATGCTGCTCGCCATTTTTGGGCATCGTTGATTGCAACAACCATCACGATGCAGACATCGACCAATCTGACTCCGCTCAGCCACTGAAAGAAAGATTCGGGTCAAACAGCCGTTTTCGCCAAGTGATCCTATTTTCCTAGGGTCAGGACTCATTGATCAGAGCCAGAAGATGACGGTTGCAGCGACGCAGATGGCGGACATGAAAGTGTGGGCACAACGATCGTAACGGGTGTGGATGCGCCGCCAGTCTTTGAGCCTACCGAACATGTTCTCGATCTTGTGCCGCCGACGATAGAGTGTCCCGTCGTGCGGCATTTGCACCTTTCGATTGGCCTTTGAAGGAATGCAGGCGAAGATGTTGCGTTCGGCCAAGGCATTGCGAAACCAGTCGGCATCATAACCTCGGTCGGCGAGCAGGGTTTTGGCCTTGGGGAAGGCGTCGATCATGAGCGCAGCGCCTTTGTAATCACTCATCTGCCCTTCGCTTAGCAGCATGATGAGGGGCCTACCCTTGCCGTCGCAAACTGCATGGAGTTTTGAGTTCAATCCCCCTTTGGTGCGTCCGATACGTCGAGGAACATCCCCTTTTTAAGCAGACTTGCAGCCGTGCGATGTGCCTTCAGGTGGGTCGCATCGATCATCAACTGGTCGGGCTTGCCGCCGGTTGCCGCCAAGCCTGCAAAGATGCGGTTGAACACACCGAGCCGGCTCCAGCGCATGAAGCGGTTGTAGAGCGTTTTATGCGGCCCATAGACCTCAGGCGCATCGCGCCATCTCAAGCCATTGCGAATGACGTGGGTGATTCCGCTGATTACGCGCCGATCATCGACACGCGGCCTCCCGTGAGAACGCGGCAAGTATGGTTTGATGCGCTCGAGTTGGGCTTCGGTAATCCAGTAATGATCAGGCATGGGTGGCACCTCCTACCCCTTTGAATCATGGCTTACGCGAGTGTGAAATCCTCAAATTGATGAATGACCGGAATGGGGACTGCCGGTCATTGCAAAGAGCCGTGGCGACAGGCAGCATCGGCGCGATATCGACGAAACGGAGAAGCATAGATGCCCGACATTGCGATGGGCGCCCTAGCCCAGAACGGAGCCGTGCTGCTTGCGCGACGAAGTTCGAAGCGCAAGGTGCATCCAGATCGTTGGAGCCTCCCAGGTGGCCACATTGAGGATGGCGAAGACGCTGAGACAGCGATGCGCCGAGAACTGATGGAAGAAATAGGCGTAACGCCAGAGCATTGGCAGTTTGTCGGGAGATTCGTATCAGAAGCCCCGCCCGAGGCATCCGCCACGTTCCACGTCTATCGCGTCGATAAGTGGCGCGGCCGTCCGCGCCTTATCGATGATGAACATACCGAGCTAAGATGGTTCGCCGCTACCGCTATAGCATGCGAAGGCGAGTTGGCGCTGCCCCAGCTTGGTGAAATGCTCGGGAATCTAGACATACCCCGAGGAGCGGAGTCCGCTTATATCTCAAAGCAACCATGGCGTCCGCCGGATTAATGGGTCCTGAGCCTAGAACGCATTTTGGACTGCATGAACCATCCAGCTCGGCGCAAAACCCTCCCAGATACCCGTCAATCGCGCTCTGCAAATGCACCCAGTAGAGCACTTTGGCGGTGCTACATCGATAATGGGCCCAGTTTTGCTTTTTTTTGAGAAGATGTCCCTCTTGCTTGGCCGCAGCGAATATCCCGGTAAAAATTGGCGGCAGCGCATCGCGTTTAGCGCTGGCCGGGCGGAGCTGGTCCGGGTTGCGAAGCCCGGCGAGCGCGGATCGTCTTGGGCGATGTGGTGATCAGGTACGGTTCTTGGAGCGCCAGGATTCATGTCCGATTTCGATGTGATGCGTGGGAGGATCGAGCAGTGCGGTCGTTGTTCCGTCGAAGTAGCCGCGCCCGCTGTCGCGGATAAGCGCCCGGGCGATGGCAATGGCCAGATGCGACTTCCCGTTCCGGGCCACCAATCAACACGCCATTGGACAAATGCCATCAAGGGCATCTCACCGCCGGGCGGCGGCGAACAAGAAGGAGAGGAAGTGATGGAACGCAGGCTTGATGACGTGATCGCAGCCCTCCCTGAGGAGCGTCGGGAGCGTGTCGACGCACGTTTCGAGGAGTTAAAGGACGGAGGTCGAACGGCGAGCTGCGCCGTGCCGCTGGGAAGGCCCACGCGGAGATTGCCTTGTCCCTCAAGATCAACCAGCCCTCTGTCTCGAAGATCGAGCAACAGGCCGATATGTATCTGTCGACACCTAGAGCTACCAAGAGGCGACCGGGGGACAACTCGACCTCATCGTCGCCTCGCCTCGCGCGCGCCCCTCCGTATAGAGCGGCTCAGCTACGTCGTAGCCCCCAGCCCCTCCGCACGTAGTGCTAAAAGAGCGCCAGGTGGAGGAACCCGCCCGAAGGCAACGCGCCGGCTGAACGCGCCGTTTCGGTCAAAATTGCCGAAGGGACGACAGTCTCGTCGACGCTCGCAATAGGTATGAGCAAGCCCTGGTTAAGCCGGATACCGACTGCCCGCTGTCACGTCGCGGTGGGCGCCTCTTCCCTCCCCCATGCTGGCCCAGTTCACCGCCGCGCTGGGGGTGTCCGGCTGTGCTCGCCGACGACGACCCGCTCGAGCACGATTGGTCACAGCTTCCATACCTGCTCAAGTAGATACCACGCGCCTGCGGATATCTTCGGTGGCTTACAATTTATGAAATTTACGGCGATTATCGCCGCATCGCAAAATGACAAAAAAGCCAAACGGCCATGTCTTCTCCCTTCTTATGCGGCTTCAGGTCACATTGAGCACAGGCAAATGCTGCCAAGCATGCCAGCACCACGACCCCACGTCGTGGCGGCAGTTAACAGCTGCCCGCTGAAGTTTGCCAACGGGCCTTCGGTCAAACTTGGCGCAGCGCTGTTACGGCAGGTACAGCACGTGGAGATCTGTCGAGCATCAGCCATTGCGAAAGGTGTAACCATAACCGTTGATGGCCGGCGCGCCGCCGAGATGCGCGTAAAGTATCCTCGAGCCCTCTGGAAAAAAGCCTTTTTGGACGAGGTCGATTAGCCCTTGCATCGATTTGCCCTCATAGACGGGATCGGTAATCATACCCTCGAGCCGCGCACACAGACGGATCGCCTCCTTGGTTTCCTCGGATGGAATGCCGTAACGCGGGTACGCGTAGTCTTCGAGCAGCACCACGTCATCCTCGACAGGGTCCGTTCCTAGCTCAACGAGGGTCGCTGTATGTCGGGCAATGCTAAGCACCTGCGCCTTGGTCTTGGCCGGGATAGCAGAGGCATCGATACCGATCACGTTGCGCTGCCGACCGTCCTTGGCGAATCCGACGAGCATGCCGGCATGCGTTGAACCGGTGACCGTGCAAACGACCATGTAGTCGAAGCGAAACCCTAGCTGTTCCTCCTGGGCGCGCACTTCCTCCGCGAACCCCACATAGCCGAGGCCTCCATTCGGATGAACCGACGCCCCGGCCGGTATCGCGTAGGGTCTGCCGCCCCTTGCCTTGACCTCATAGAGCGCTTTTTCCCAGCTGCGGCGGATACCGATGTCAAAGCCATCGTCGACCAGACGCACCTCTGCGCCCAAGATGCGGCTCAAGAGAATGTTGCCGACCCGGTCGTAGACGACATCCTCATGTGGAACCCAGCTCTCCTGGACCAGGAGACATTTCATGCCGATCTTGGCGGCAATGGCGGCGACCATGCGCGTGTGGTTGGACTGCACGCCGCCGACGGTGACAAGGGTATCGGCATCTGACGCGATCGCGTCGGGGATGATGTATTCGAGCTTGCGCAGCTTGTTGCCGCCGAACGCCAGACCGGAGTTGCAGTCCTCGCGTTTGGCGTAGATTTCGACCTTGCCACCCAGATGCTTGCCGAGCCGGTCGAGCTTCTCGATGGGTGTGGGTCCAAAGGTGAGCGGGTAACGCTCGAATTTTTCCAGCATATTCTCTCCGGCGATGATCATTCAGCTGAAATAGCCACGCAAAACTCGTTCCATAAGCGCTGCTTGGATTGGTCGGCCGCGCTCTCTGATCACCCATCAGAGCTTTGGGGATTTCCAGCGCTCTCCTTGCGATTGAGACGAAGCGATCCACATGTCGCCATGCTGCGATGACGCGACCATCGCCTAGGAAACCTACGACGCCTCGCGGTCGGCATCTGCGTTTTTGCCAGCTTCGCAAGTGCAGCCAGACCGCCAAACCAACAGACTTCGATAAAAACGCAGTGGCACTTGTTTGCGATTGGACCGGCAGGAACTGCACGGTTGCCGAGCCGAATTCCGCGAGGCGATTTTTGTGGCGCTCAACGCCTCACAGAGGTTCCAGCTGCTCGATCGAAGTGCTCGTCTACCTGATCGAAACGGGGTGCCAATGCCCTCGAAAGGCTGGTCTCGCCGCGGCCGTAAGTCGTCGGATTGTAGTTGACGAGCATGTCGGTCCTAGCGGTATCCAGCAACTGATTAGTAATCTGTGTCGGTGTTGCTGACGTGAACTTGCTGCTGTTCTGAACGCGAGTCGTCTCAAAGGCATGCCCGGCAGAGACGGAGCTCCCTGCCGGGCCGGGTTCGCCTTGGGAGGTGGCGTAAGCTAGCGACTTTCGTGGCGGCGGGACCACTCAATCCGTGCGTTTTGCGCAATAACGAGCATGTACCGTGCCAAGCCAAAAAGCATTTAAAAAACACCCAAGAGTCAGCTTCCTCTACGTTGCATAGCCGACATTGTCGGTTATCGGACAATGCCGAACGTGCCTCTCGGCATCGACCTACGCCTGAACCTGAGCGCCCCCGCAAGGTCGTTCGCTCCATTTCGACCTGGCGAACTGGTGGTGACCGGGTTTTAGCTCCGACTGTTCTCCGGCTGACGGACAGGGCGGATGTCGCTTTTAAAAGAGGAAACTGTCTGTACCTTCAATTCAAGAGGGCGCGGCCACGAGAGACGGCGCGGCGAATGCGGTCGCGCAGATGATCGCGAGGATCAACACATCTGGCAGACGGGCAAAACCGCAGCCTGATCAGTGTCCACCCCTAGGGCGCTCTCCAACCGGGGGTCAAAATTGGGCTCTGACGCACTTTTGGTGGTGATGGAGCCTACCCAGCGCCGATGACGCGCGCCTGGAGTAGGTCGAGTTTTCCTCGGCCGTACATTTGGCGTTTCACGAGCTTGAGTTTGGTGATCTGCCCCTCGGTTTGGCCATTGGACCAGGGAGATGTGATCGCCGCGCTCACAGCCGCTCGGTCCTTGACGATGCCGTTGGCGAAGGGGGCAACAAGGCCCGATCGAGCTTGCTCCAGCCATGGCTCAAGATCGACGAGAGACTTCTTGCGGATCATGGCCTGGAAGGCGGCGATGATTCCTCGGGCATCGACCAGCTGGGGCACACCGCCCTCAATCGCGGCGACAAGGACGGTTTCGGACTTGGAGAGGTTGTCGCGACCGACGGTCATCAGCCGCGCTATGGTCCGCGCCGAGGGCGCCCGGCTCAAGGCGCCACCATCGACCTTTTCCGCCTTCCGACGGCGCGTAGCCCACTCGGTGACAACCCGAAGACTACCACGGAACCCTTGGCCTTTGAGCCGTCGCCATAGCTCGGCGCCGTTCCGCCGTCCGGCCGACCACTGGGCGTCGAGCCATGGCAGGTGCAGTTCGAGCGAGTTCTCGCGGACGCGGAAGATATCCGAGCGTTGACCGCGCATGACGCGACGGACAAGGCCGCGGCTGTACCCGGTCCGGCGAACGATCTCCTTGATCGTCACCCCGGTCTTGGCCAGGCCGAGAATGGCGGCGTTGGTGTCTTCCCGGCGAAGATATCCCTCATATTGGATCCGCTCGGCGGCAGTGAGCAGGTCGGGATTGATCGTGACTGCGCCGATCGCGGACCGAATCTGGCGCATGGATTTGCGCACGGCGTCGAGGAAGGCGCGGCTGGCGTTCTCCATCAAGTGCCAACGGTCGGCCACCTGGATCGCCTTCGGCAGAGCCTTGGCTGCAGCCATTGCGTAGCCACCGCCACGGTCGCGGGCGACGATGCCGATCTGAGGCTGGTCAGAGAGCCAGGCCTGAGCCGTCGCTGGTTCCCGGTCAGGCAGCAATGCGATGGTCTTGCGCCGCTCCAGATCGCAGATGAGGGTTCCATAGCGCTGGTTGCGTCGCCACGCCCAGTCGTCGATCCCGATCACGGCTGGCGGAACGAAGCGCGGGCTGCCGCGCCGCCGCACGACGCGCAGCAGGGTGTCGTTGCTCACTGGCAGCATCAGTCTCCGGGCGAAGCCCGCTGCCGGGCGCCCGCCCAGAACAAGCCCAAGATGATGAACGATATCGTCGAGGCGAGCGGTTCGCCGCGCCCATGGCGCCAGGACGCCCTCGTCAAAGCGCTCGGCGAAGATTCGCCGGCCGCACAGAACCGCGTCGCAGTGGAACCGGCGCACCAGGACGACCAGCCGAACAGGCTTTCCAGCCAACGGCAGATCCGCCAAGCGCCGCTGATACCGGCTGTGGATCCGCTCCGATCTCGTTCCGCAGCCCGGACAGGCACTCGCCATGCTCAAAGGTCGGATCGTGATGAGCGTCGCGTCGACCGCACTGGCGGCATCTTCAACAACAAAGCCGCGAGGGACGAGAGTCGATGGTCGGAGGGCCTGGCCCATGGCATTGATTCCTTTTGTGAAACCAGTGCCAGCCGACGTCACAATGTCATCAAAACTGAGTCAGAGCCAAAATTGGACGCCGATTCCCCGCCTCAGGTGTCAAAATCGCACGCCGAAACACAGGACCGTCATCAGCGAATCCGCCCGGAGAATCGAAACTGCATTCCCCTGGCGTTAGAACGATGAGAATGCCGTCGCCTTCGATCATACCAGGGGACAATGACCTCAATAATCAAACTTGAACAAAGCGATGAATCTGAGCTCAGATCTTGTTACGGCGCCTCAAGGGAGTAGCAGCGATATGCCGAGCGTTTGACTGCGCTGGGCCCGATCTTGAGTTTCATTCCTATGCTCATCGTCGCGCGACTGGTACCGAACTTCCTGGGACCCATCGAAAAGCTCGGGCCCTTGCCCGGCTTTGCCAGCGCAGCTCGATCGCCAAATCAGAAAGAGGACACTTGCGAAATAGCCCAGCTGAAGAAGTAGCGAACAGCCCAGCGTCATGACGACTGCTAGACGGAAAGAGTGCGAGGCGAAGTAAACCGTCACAGCGTTGCCGCACAGGACCAGCCCGAGGAGCCGACAAAAGATGATGAAGCGCATGCCGTTCTCCTGATTTTGTCTCGTCAAATCATGCAGCTCATGCTGCGATCTGGTCGGCCGCGACATGGGTCTGGCAGTTCTTTGGGCAGACGCGGCCGCAGGCTCCGCAGCCAATGCAGCGGCCGGCATGGTCGACAACCATGATCATACGATTGAGCTCACCATCGAAATCGTCGTCATCGGCGTCGCAGGCGCCGAGGATTTCACCCGCGTCATCGACGCCGTAAAGATGCATGACCTCGCGCGAGCAGACTTTGAAGCAGCGGCCGCAGCCGATACAGATCTTGCCATCGATAGCGATCAGATATTCCGGCACCCATATGGAGCCGTCGCGGCTGATGAATTTGCTCCTCATCGCAAAGTCTTCATTTTGGCAAGCTCTCTCCTGGCACCATCCAACTCGGCATAAACGGCATGCGTTTTCTCGGCGACTTCCTCTATCTCAATCCATTTGACCGGGAGACCCTCGGCAAGGTCGCGCAAGTTCGTCTTGGCAATTGCCGCGCGCAGTTGAAGCTTTCGGACTTTCTTCGCCATCTCATCCAGGTTTGACATGATCCTTCCTCGAAAATGGGTTTCTTCACGCCCGCGCCACGTCGGGACAGGCAATAGCTGCAGTCACATCGCCGACCAGTTTCGCGCCGGTATCCGCGAGTTTCCGGAGAGTCTCGAAGCCGAACCGGTAGACGTCTCGACAGACGTTTGATTTCTGTTGTTGACAATGTCATCACGCCTGAGCGCTCCTCGATCGCCAGCTCCGCTACGGTCTAAAACCTGTCGAGCCTCCACAGTACGCCCGGATCCGGATTGCCAATGAGTGGATATTCCGGCGCAGTTCCTCGGTGATAATGAAATCGGCCAGCAGCCCGGTGTCCGATTTCCGTTGGCATGAGCCGTGGAAGTCCTGAGCACGGATCAGCCGCAGCAGGCATTTGACGAACGGGCGGGCAAGGGCCTCGCCATCCTTGTTGACGGCAGGGCCAAGCGCTGCGTGAGACATTTCGTTTCCTCAATTTCAGATCTCGTCCTCAACGGAGAATTTCTGCTTTCGGTTACGCCGACTTCGGGCTCGCTTACGCAGCCGACGTCCGGCCTCGCCAGGCCGATTCCACGTAAATGCTGCCCCTGTGGCCGACCTTGAACAGGTCCTGGACTGTGACGTCTTCAACGACGGGCCAAATTCGCGTCGAATATCGCCGCCGCGGCTATTCGATTGGAAGTCTAAGGTCCGAGCCTTGACCTGTAGCAAACGGTCGACCCTGTGCTCCATGGACATAGTTACTGCGGGCGCGCTGCAGAAAATGGGCGAATTGACCAGGGTTCCATTCCACTTGTCATCCCGACACCTTGCCGGGCTGAAAGTTCGTGAGAGGTTAGCCACGCAGCCAGTCGTCCACTTTGATCAGAGGAGCCGGGGACTCTCTACGCAACATGTTGTTCTCCATTCCCACACCTTTCCTGACGTTTATGCGCGAGCTAGTTCTCTCAGAACGGAACACACCGCTTAGGAGACCATCAAAGTCTTGCGTGTTCTCATGCGATCAGCCCTCACTCAGTATTGCCGATCTCAACCAGCAAACGTCATGCCAGCGCGTTGCCCGCAGTAAATGCATCATTCTGCCTCATGACCTTACAAGCCCAAGACGGCCGGTTGTTTTGAACCCGACATGTTTTCTGCTGCTGTCAGCTTTTGGACACGCATCATGCGTCAGACGCTTGAGGGCGAGAGCGGCTTGGCTGTCTGCCCTGCGGTAATGTTGGCGTCGGCTCATCTAGCATCATTCGCCGCCGGCGAAGCGCGGGCGCGCACAGCTAGGCCGACCCACGGAGACGATAGTCCACGGCATGTGGGCGGCGACGCTAAGTGCATTCCGCTCCGGCTGGATTTCAAGGCTGTGTTGTCCCTCCTCAATGGAGCGATTGTCCGGGCTCGTAAAGATTTGTCGATCCGATACGTGTTTGTAGGAGTCACGGCCGAGCATGCTGTTGATGGTGCGACTGCCCATAAGGCGACCTTTCGTGCAGCCTGACGCAACGCAAGCCGTGGGCCACGCGAATGTTTACGACAAGTTCCCGTTCCGGTCGGCCGATCAGGGAGGGCACGTCGGCGGCATGAGTCCATCGATCTCCAAGAACGGATACTATCCGCGGAGAGTTCAGCGCTAGACTGGCCATCCCAGGCAAGCCGGGCCCAGGACTTCCCTAGGCTCGTCCCGATCATTCACCTCACCCGGTCCAGCCACCACACGCATCGCTGCGAGCCGGAAGCCTCCGCTGACGGCCGACGCAGCCATGGCCGCTACGCACTTTCGAGTGAGCGACCTGGTACGGTTTCGACGACCGTGGGGCAAATGGACGCCCGCAGAATAAAGCGATGCGCCCATAGGTCCAAGGGCATGTTCAGTCACGATGAGTTCGGAGCGGGCTCCGGCCGTCGCTCCAGCGGAGGCGGACATCATTTCTTGGATGCCACCGCCGACGATCAGCAGTCGACGTGTCATATCCCGCTGCCCATTTCTTCGGCTACTGGGTCGGGCCAGGTCTCGACGGAAGTACGGCTGATAAAGCCGCGATGCTCGGAGTTCGCGCACGGCGCGCGCTGTAGAAGGCTGTCAAGAATGCGGCGAGCTCGCCAGGCCAGCAGGCTTAGGTTCGGATCGGCCAGCCCGCGCTGCCCGGGATTGGCGTTCTGTACGAAGATGCGTCTGTCGCGCGGTCCGTCCCAGCACACCGAAAAATCCTCGTTGATGACCAACTCATTGTCGGTCTGTTGCAGTCGATCCGCCATCGGTTCCAAAAAGCTTGGCACGGCGTTCTCGTAACCGGTGGCCAGGATGACGATGTCGGCCGTGACTTCTTCGACGTCGGCCAAGCCGCGCTGCAGCGTCAAGCTATGACCTGCGCCGGCGTTGATGCAGCGCGAAACGTTGCGACCCGGCCGCAGTGCGATGTCACACAGGTCTGGCTCAAGGAATTCGTGGCGATACAGCGCCTGGTAGACGGCGCGCAAAGTGCGATCCGAAATACCATCCGAGGCAAGCACGAAACGCCGCAGGAATAACTTGCGCTGCGGCTCGCTCATGGCCGCGAAACGATCCGAAAAACAGGGCATGAACAACTCGTTTGTGAACGGGCTGTTGTCGAGAGGCAGGTAGTTTTCGCGCTGCGAGACCCAGGTGATCGAGGAAGGCCGCCGTTCTCTTGGCCCACCGACCAAATGCAACAGCACCTCGGCTCCCGACTGGCCTCCACCTACGATGCAAACATGTTTATGGCGCACCTCAGGATGGATGTGCAGCAAATCGGATGAATGGAACAGGTTGCGTCCGATCCAGCCCTGAAATTGAGGTGGAATCCGCGCTTGCTTGCCTATGCCGACCACCAGGTCTCTTGCACCGAGAACTGCATCGTCCGTTCGCACCCGAAACTCGCCATCATAGCGTATTTCGCGCACGGTCTCGCCGCCGCGCACAAGCGGGTTTCTGCGGAACGCCCAGTTCAGATATTGCTCGAACTCAGCCCTGAGCACAGCATCGAACTGTGCATTCAGGAAGTGATACAGACGCCCGTTCTCGTGCAGGTAGTTTATGAAAGTGTAGGCGGATCGCGGATTCACCAGCGTGACCAGATCCTTGATGTGGCTGACCTGGAGTTCTGAGGAATCGAATGCGCTGCCTGGATGCCAGCGGAAGTCGACTTGCCGATCCAAGAACAGTGCCCCGTGCCCGATTTGCTCGTGTATCTGACACGCAAGGCTCAAATTGGATGGGCCAGCACCGATCCCAATGCAAGAGAGATCCAGTTGTCTTGCTTCTACTGACCTTTCCCAAACAGACGCTGTGCGCAGCGAATGTCGGCCATGGCCGTTGGGCTTGCCCTCCCCGCAGGCATCGTCGACACTGCCGGACTTGTCACAGCTTGTCCGCGCGTTCGTAGTATCGGGTGTGACGCCCGCGGATCCCGGCTCCGTGATGAGATCGGCACTCATGCCGGCGATATGTCTGGCATCGAGACTCCCGCCTCGATGACCCCCGCGTGGTCAGTGACATGCTTTCGCAACCTATCCCTCATCGCAATTGGGCTCAGTTGCCCGCCCCGACCGCGATGAGCTGACCTTCGGCCTGCTTGGCGACCAGCAAGGGCACGGTCATCAGTGCGGCGACAGCATTTTTCCGTAGGTTTGATCATAGAAGACATCCGCTGCTGAATTCGGGAAGTCCCCTGCATCGAACGTGCCAGAGCAAAACATCGGCAAAGCAACGACAGGCATGGTTTGCGATCCTGTCGAGTATCCGACATTGAGGCCGAAACCTTGCACCGTCACCGATTTTGCACGTAGTCGTACTTCTCGGCTTCGTAACGTTGCAGGCGGTCTTGGCACTTCCACACGGTCGTCATCGAGGAATCGCCTCGGCGCCGAGTGTCGATCCCTTGAAAAGGAATTTCCGTTGCGCAGCTGACTATCAGGCCTCGCGCATGATCGGGCCAGCCGCGTGGGCGCTCGGCGAACGTCTTGAGCTCGGCTCGGCCTCGCGACGAAGGCCAATGAGAACGCAAGGTGGGAGGACATCCATTGCACGCCAGCAACCGCATCTAGGTTGGAATCGATCGGTCCGAGATAGGGACTTCCGAAACCATTCAGCGAGCCAAAAACAGCGGCAATGGCGGCTTTTCGACTATCCATCTGGTCACACTGCCAAAGAGCCGCTCACGCAGCCGACGGCTGCCATAGGCGCCCATGACTATCATGTCGGCAGACGTGTCGATTGCGTGCTGCGCAAGCACCGTGGCCGCCGATTTGCCGGCACTTGGCAGGAGGTCAACCGACACCCGAGCACCGTGCCGAGTGAGATAGGCAGCGATGTCGGCTCCGGGCTCCGCCCCGTTCCAGTTGTAGTTGGCCTTCGGATCGACCAGGGCGACGCGAACTTCCTCAGCAGCGCATAGGAGACCCAGCGCTTCTCGAGCCGCACGGGACGCCTCGACTCGGGAATCCCAACCGACCACGACGCGCCGTGGCCACAGCGTCGCCTCAGCCCCCTTCGGCACAACGAGCACCGGCTTTCCCGTATCGAACAAGCAGCCGTTGACCACAGGAGGTCCGAGATTCTCGTCGTCGAGTAGCCCTGGTCCGACAATCGTGAGGTCGGCGCAGAGCGCCCGCTGTCGTGCCACTTCACCGAGGCTGGCCGGATCGTAATAGTCGGTGTCAACGTCATAGGCGAGCGACATAGATTCCAGCAGTTTGTGGATATCTCGGGAGCGTTTTTCCAGTCTGACCGCGTCCTGTGTTACTCGATCGATTTGCCGAAACCGATCGTTCAATCTGGCAATTGCCTGTCCACGTCCTACCGGCCACTCGGGGACACCATCTCCGATCCGCCGATGCGACATAAGGAGCGTCGGAGGGGGTATGATCAGTAGGGAAAGGTGCGCGCCGATTTCCGCACACAAGCCGGCAGCAGTTCTGACGTCCTGATCGGAATGGTCAGCGCCGGTCGAACAGACTACGGTTTTAAAGCCCATTTTCCTGCTTTCTTCCTGAGTGTTCGATGAGGGCGTTTCAGGCCGCAAGACCGGATCACAGCGCGAGGAAAAGGGAGTGGCACCAGACCCGGCACTCGATTCAGCCGTCCAGCTTCTCGAGCGAGTAGCCGGCCGACCTGACGGTACGGATGACGATACCGGTCGAGGCCGTCTCCAGAGCCTTTCTGAGCCGACTGATATGGACATCGACTGTGCGTAGACCGACATGGATATTGGCCGGCCAGGCCCCGCCGATCAGCTCGTCCCGGCTGAAGACCTTGCCGGGAGCCTCCAGCAAATGCCGCAGCACGTTGAACTCGATCGGTCCGAGATGGATGTCATGGCCATTGCCGCAAACCCGGTGGGCATCGAGCTTCATCTCAAGGCTGCCATAGGAAAGCCAGCTGTCGTTTTCAATCCCGTTTGAACCCGGCTTCGGCAGCGCCAGCCTCGTCCGCAGATAATCGAGCAGCTTGGCCGGCGCCATTGGCCGCACAAAGCTCTCGTCAATGCCGGCCTTCAACAGATCAAGGTGCTGGTTCTCGGCGCCGGGCGCGATCAGGGCAATGATGGGCAGGCCGCCGGTCCGGGGTTCCCGCTTGAGCCGGGCGCAGATTGCGGACCCGGTAAGGCTCGTTGGACCGCAGTCCAGCACCACGGCCTGGAATTCCCGCTCGTCGGCCTTTGCAAGTGCTTCCTTGGCGCCGCCTGCCGGCTCACTGACGAAGCCGTCCACCTCCAGTATGTGGCTGAGGAACAGATAGAACTCCGCATCTTGCGAACAGATCAGGACGAGTGGCTTCATCAGCGCTACCCCGAGAACCACATTGGCCTCGACCGCGTCGGCCGCGTGGGCTGGCCATCGCGGCTCCTCAAGGCCTGACATGATCCTCTTGCTCGAAAATTGGTTTCATGCCCGTGCCACCTCGGGATAGGCGTCGATGGCTGCGATGGCATCGTCGACCAGTTTCGTACCGGCGATGGCGAGTTTGCAGAACGTCTCGAAGCCGAACCGATGGACGTCGCGCACGGTCTTGGACAAAACGACCAGCCGCCCGGCGGTGAAAAGCACGCGCCCGAACCCCTCATGGCTCATTTCGATCATCGGCGATGCCATCAGGCCGGAGCGCTCCTCGATCGCAAGGGCGACGGCAGTGTAAAACTTGTCGAGCCTCCACAGCACGTCCGGATCGGGATCGCCGATGATTGGGATCGTACGACGCCGTTCCTTGCTGACGATGAAGTCGGCCAGCAACTCGGCGTCCGCTTTGCCGTCCCACGACCCGTGGGAATCTTGAGCAAGGATCAGCCGCACGAGGCACTTGACGAACGGGCTGGCAAGGGCCGCCTCGTCATCGTTGACAGCAGGGCTGATCGCGACTTCAAACATTTTGCTCTTTCCTTGTTTCAGTCCTCATCCTCGAAGGAGGGTTTCTTTTCGGCGACACCAGCTTCGGCCAGCACCTTGCGCAGCCAGGGCGGAGGACACGTTCTCAGCATCATCTGCGTGCGCAACAGCACCTCTTGGATGGTTTGTGGCTGCGGCACCTTGATTGGATGGATTTTTGCCGAAATAACCTTGGCTGCCGAAGGCCCGCCGATGGCCAGACAAAACAGCAGATGGCAGCCCTTCAGCGCCTCCACCTTCGGCGTGACGCGGTCATCGCCCTCGGTCCGACGCTTCCCGCTCTCATCGGAAACGTCATCGAAGGCCACGGCTTCCACGAGATGCCACTCCTCGCGCGTCACATCGTAGACAGCAAAGCGCTTGGCCGACCCGAAATGGGCATTGAGATTCGTCATGTCTTGCGTGGCGATGGCTACGCGCAATGCGCCTGCCCGTCGGTCCGTCATCGGTGCGTGAACCTCGTCAGTGACGAGTGAGAGGCGACGAACGGAGCTCATCTGGCATTTCTCGTTTCCGGAATAGATCAAGCGCCTCAGGCGTCGGCGCGTGCTGGTTGGCCTGAAAGATATTGGCAACATCGAAGATCAGGTCGCGGGTCCCCCGATAGAGGATTGTGAGCTTGTGCTGGCTGCCGAGCCGGTCGAAGATCGGGAAGCCGACGCGCATGAGCGGAATGCCAAGGCGTCGCGACGCCTGGCGACCGTGGGAATGTGTTACGAGAAGATCCGCGCCCGCTGCAAGAGCTTCCAAATCGCCGAGATCGCCGATCTGAACCCACTCCGCCGGTACTTTTTGCAGAATCTTCGACATATCGGTCGTCGTGACCGCCGCCGCGATGTCACAGCCCATGCCTGTGAAGAAGGTTGCGAGTTGATAGAGTTGGTCTGGTTCAGCAGCGATCGCAATTTTCTTGCCTCCGAAATGGAAATGTCCGTCGAGCAATGCATCCTCCAATTGCGCCCGGTGACGGCGAACCCGGTCCGGCACCGCCGCGCCCGAAACCGCCGATAGCAGCGAGACGAACCGGTCGACGGCCATTAATCCGGTCAGCGACTGGAACACCGCGTAAGGCACGCCGGTCAACCCGTGCAGCGTTTTCGCCGGGTGGCGCATGTGCTCGCCGATGACGATGCATTGCGCGGCCGTGCCAAGCTCGCGGATTTCCTCGACGCTGGTGCCGCCATAGGTAGTGGTTACCCAGCGGTCAGGAACCGTGCCGTCGAGTGAGCCGGAGACGTCCGGCAGGATAACCGGCTTGAGCCCAAAACTTTCAACCATGTCACGCAAATGCTCGACGTCAGCGACAGTGAGGTTGCATCCGGGCAGGATCGCGATCTTCTTCGGCTGCCGGGTCCGTGCGCCCGACCGTGTAATCCCTTCGATCATCGCCGCGACAGCCTTGGCCCAGCCTTCTTCGATAGCGCCGCCGAAATCAGGCGTGTTGGCCAGCACAACCTCCGTACCCGCGAGCTCTTCCCCATGCTTCAGCTTGACGTTGGCGATATCACTCGCGCAGTCTTCGCCCCGGGTCTCCACCAGCGCGGTCGTGCACACCCCTATCAGCTTTGGCTTAGTGCGGGTTTTGAGGTTGAGGATCGCCTCTTCCAGATGGTCCGCTCCGCCGAGTATGGTTGCCACCTCATCCATCGCCGTTGTCTGCAAGGGGATCGCTTCCTTGAAATGCCGCACGAAGAGCACGAGCGCGAAGCTGGTGCAGCCTTGGCTGCCGTGGAACAGGGGCATCGCACCCTCGACTCCAAGAAAAGCGAAGGCGGCACCCAGCGGCTGCGACGACTTCAGCGGGTTGACCGCCGCTGATTTGGTATTGCGAAGGATGCGGACCATCGGATTTCCTCATCGGTCGCCGAAGCGGTGAGCCGTCGCGCCGGCGAATTCATTGAAAGCGTTCACAGTCGCGGTCCCGTTCTTCGTGCTCGCCAGATCGTCCTCCCCGGCAGGCTGGCAATCCCATGGCGCCGGCTCCCGCACCTGGCCCCAGATCGGGTTATGAATGGCGAGGTCGATCTGCCGTACAAGTTCCACCATGCCGTCATAGCCGGCATAAGGATGTTGGCGCTCCTGGTTGATATCGAGCCAGGGTGTCTTGGCCTTCAGGGCGACGAATTGCGTACGCCCGCCCGACAGCATGATGTCGGCCTTGTGTTTTGAGAGCATGGCGTAGAGATCGCGCGCTGCCATCTGCTCGAACATGTGGTTTTCGTCCTTGAGGATGCGTTTGATCCGTTCCTTGTCTTCGACTGTGGATTTCTTGACCGAGGTGCCGACGATCTCCATGCCGATCTCCATCAGGGCGTGGACGACTGACCAGGACTTCACGCCGCCCGTATTGAGCAGCACGCGCTTGCCTTGAAGCCGCCGGCGGTAGGCCTCGAGCTTCTTCCACGCAATCGCCTCCTGCTCAGCAATCAGCGTGTCTGTGCGATCGAGGATCTCCGCATCGGCGCCCTTTCTCACCAGCAGCTCAGCAATGTTGCGAAGTGCTTCGGAGGTATCTGTTATGCCGTAGAAGGAGCCCTCGAAGAACGGGATGTCCCAGCGCTCCTCCATCTTGCGGGCAAGATTGATGAGTGCGCTCGAGCACACCATCATAGCCGCCCGGGCGCGGTGCGCGGATGCAACGTCGATGTAACGCGCATCGCCCGGAATGCAGGCGCGCACCCGGATGCCGAGCCGATCAAGCAGCGGCTTCACCAGCCAGAATTCGCCGGAGAGGTTGAATTCGCCAAGGATGTTGATGTCGTAGGGTCCGGCGTCGTCGGGTTCCACCGTGCCGATGACATGATCGAGCAACGCTTCGGCGGCCAGTTTGTTGCCGAGGTTCTTGGAGCCGGCCAAGCCCGGCGCATTGATCGGCACCACGGCCAAGCCGAATTTTTCGGCCGCGCGTTTGCACACGGCCTCGATGTCGTCGCCGATCAGCGCCGTCACGCAGGTCGAATAGACGAAGACTGCCGGCGGCGCATATGTTTCCTTGATCTCGCGGATCGCCCTGAACAGCTTCCGCTCGCCCTGCCCCATCACGACGTCGAGTTCGGTGAGGTCGGTTGTAAAGCTTGTCCGCCACAGGGTTGGCCCGGACGAAGCTGCGCCTCTGTTGTCCCAGGAATTGCCCTCGCAGGCGAGCGGCGCATGGACCAGGTGCGCAACGTCGGTAATCGGCTGCAGGACGATCTTGGCGCCGTCAAAGGCGCAGCCGCCGGCTGCCGCCCCGGGGGTCAGCGGCTTCGAGCAGCCCTCCTTGCGCGCTTTGGCATCCTTGCCGCGGTTGTTATCGCAGGCGGGCTCGTCGAAAACGTCCTGGATCTTGGCACTGAGCGAGGTCATTGCGTCAGTCTCCGAAGTCCATTGGGCAATGGACGGCCTCGACGAAAAGCCGGCACGGGCTTAGCGGGTGAGGTCATAGGAATAGTCCGTCACGCCCGTTTCGCTCGTCTCGCGATCGAGCTTGTCGAATATCTTGTCGAGGATCGTCGTCAGCACGCGTAGTCCACCCTGGTAGCCCATGAGGGGAAAGCGATGGTGATGGTGCCGGTCGAAGATTGGAAACATCAACCGGATCAGCGGTGTGCCGGTGTCGCGCTCCAGATACTTGCCATAGGAATTGCCGATCAGCAGGTCCACCGGCTCTGTAAACAGCAGCGAACGCATCGCCCAGAGATCCTTGCCCGCCCAGATCTGGGCATCCTGGCCAAAGGACGAGGATGCAAGCAATTCCTTCATCTGGGCCTCCCAGGCCGATGTGCCGTTGGTCGCGAGGCAATGTGTCGGCTCGCCGCCGGTCTCCATGACGAAGCGGGCCATGCCGTAGACGAAGTCCGGATCCCCATAGATTGCGTACTTCTTGCCGTGCAGCCATGACTGGCTGTCCGCCATCGCATCAACCAGTCGGCCGCGCTCCATCCGGATTGTCTCGGGGATCTCCTGGCCGGAAATCGCCGAGATCTTCATCAGGAATTCGTCGGTCGCCTGGACACCCAGCGGATAGTGGAAGGATGCCGTCGCCTGCCCGACCTCGTTGCAATATTCCAGCGTCTTGCGGGTGTTGTAATGCTGCAGCGACAGTGTCGCCTCCGCGTTGAGTGCCCCTTTCACGTCTTCGATCTTGGTGCCACCGTCATACATGCGGTATTCGCCGTCCGACGGCGTATCGAACTGGTCTGAGGCGTCCTGAATGACGGTATAGGTGACACCCATCAGGTCGAGGAGGCGCTTAAGTTCCCGGTTGTTTCCGACGCAGAATCCGTCGAAGCCTGGAATGATGTTGATGGTCCCAGCGGCTTGCGAGCGCTCGCTGCCCTTCCAGAAATGCTCCAGCACGCCCTTCACCATGCCGTCATAGCCATCGATATGGCTGCCGACGAAGGCAGGCGTATGAGCGAAAGGCACGTCGAAGTCGCACGGGACCGAGCCTTCGTTCTTGGCGTTCTCGATGAAGCTCCGCAGGTCGTCGCCAATGACCTCGGCCATGCAGGTGGTCGAGACGGCGATCATCTTGGGGTCGTAGAGCTTGTAGGTATTGGCGAGCCCGTCGACCATGTTCTTCAGGCCGCCAAACACTGCCGCGTCCTCGGTCATCGAGGAGGAAACCGCTGACGAAGGCTCCTTGAAATGTCGCGACAGATGCGAGCGGTAGTAGGCAACGCAGCCCTGGCTACCGTGAACGAAAGACATGGTGCGCTCGAAGCCCGCGGCCGCGAACACCGCGCCGAGCGGCTGGCAGGCCTTGGCGGGATTTATGACAAGCGCCTCGCGAGCGAGGTTCTTTTCGCGGTATTCCCAAGTCTTGGTCAATTCGCGTTGGTCGGTGACGATCTGATCAGGGTGCGGACATTCGAAATTCAGTTTCTTCTCGGCAAGCATTTGTCTGTATTCCGGCTCGCGGAACAGGGGAGCATGGTCGAGAATTTTTTCGGCCGATTGCGGCATGGTGGTCACCTTTTCCATCTGGCTGCGGCAAGCGGCAGCACAGGGACATCAAAGCGTTAAAGGGCATCCAGCGTGGATCGAGCACGCCCCAAGCATTTATCGGCCTCCCTGCCAGGGAGGGAGGCCAGTCCTCATTCGGCGGCGACCGCCGTCGGCGGCGCGTCCTTCATCTTTTTCCACGGCGCGCGGTAGAGACCCCAGACCGGGTTGTTGATGGCCAGATCCATGTCGCGGGCGAAAATGGCGAAGCCGTCATAACCGTGATACGGGCCGGAATAGTCCCAGGAGTGCATCTGGCGGAACGGGATGCCCATCTTCTGTACCGGGTACTTCTCCTTGATACCGGAGCCAACGAGATCCGGGCGGATGCCTTCGATGAACTTCTCCAGCTCATAACCGGTGACGTCGTCATAGAGGAGCGTGCCATTCTTCACGTAATGGCCGGTGCGCTGATAGTCGTCGTTGTGGGCGAATTCGTAGCCGGTGCCAACGATCACCATAGCGAGGTCCTCGTAGGCAGTGATGACGTGACGGGGGCGCAGGCCGCCGACATAGAGCATCACCGTCCTGCCTTCGAGGCGCGGTTGGTACTTGGCGATGACGGCATCGACCAAGGGCCGGTACTTGGCGATGACCTTTTCGGTCTTCTCCTCGATTTCCGGGCCGAAGTGTTTGGCGATGTTGCGCAAGGAGGCCTCGATCTGGGAGGGGCCGAAGAAATTGTATTCCATCCAGGCGATGCCGTACTTTTCCTCCATGTGCCGGCAGATGTAGTTCATCGACCGGTAGCAGTGGATCAGGTTGAGCTTGGCCTTGGGAGCGCGCTCTATTTCGGCGAGTGTGGCGTCGCCCGACCAGTTGCCGACCACCCGAAGCCCAATCTCTTCGAGCAGGATTCGCGAGGCCCAGGCATCGCCGCCAATGTTGTAGTCGCCGACGACGTTGACGTCGTATGGGCCGGACTCGAACGCGACATCGTCCTTGTCGAAGACCCAATCGCGGATCGCATCATTGGCAATGTGGTGGCCGAGCGATTGTGAAACGCCGCGGAAACCTTCGCAGCGCACCGGTACAATCGTCTTTTTGTGCTCCTTGGCTTTCTTGCGCGACACGGCCTCGATATCGTCCCCGATCAGGCCGATCGGGCATTCGGACTGCACCGAGATGCCGCCACTGAGCGGAAATAGGTCCTCGATCTCGTCGATGATCTTTTCCAGCTTCTTGTCGCCGCCGAAAACGATGTCCTTCTCCTGGAAGTCGGAGGTGAACTGCATTGTCACGAACGTGTCGATACCCGTCGTGCCGACGTAATAGTTGCGGCGTTGCGACCAGGAATATTGCCCACAGCCGACTGGCCCGTGCGAGATGTGGACCATATCCTTGACCGGACCCCACACCACGCCCTTGGAGCCGGCATAGGCACAGCCGCGGATAGTCATCACGCCCGGAATGGATTTGATGTTCGATTTGACGTCGCATTCGGAAAGGCCCTTGTCCTCACCTCCAGCCTCGTCCTTGCTCGTTGCGACACTGAGGTGCTTCTTGCGACGCTTCGCCGCCTTGTCTGGATATTGGGACAGCACGTCTTCGATAAGCTTCGCATGCAAAGCGCCGTCATTCTCATAGTCGAGGCCCATGGGACCTGCCCCTTTCAAGGTTCGGGTAACGCCTCGCCAACGAGGCCTTGTTTCGTACAAAGGGGCGCCAGGTCAGGTCGGCGCCCCCTGTCGGTAGCGGCGGCTACTGAGCGACGGCCAATTTCGCTTCCTTGGCCTGAAGCTCGGCAAGCATTTGCTCGTCCGTCTTCATGATGCCGAAGTCGAGCAGCATGTCCTCGAGCTCCTCCATGGTGATTGGGGTCGGGATGGTGCCCTGGCCCGAATTGACATGGATCTTCTCGGCCAACGCGCGGTACTCCCCTGCCTGTTTGGAGTCCGGCGCATACTGGATTACCGTCATCTTTCTCAGTTCGGCGTGCTGGACGATGTTGTCGCGCGGCACGAAGTGGATGAGCTTGGAATTGAGCCTGGCGGCCAGCGCCTCGGAGAGGTCGAGCTCGCGGTCGGTCTGTCGCTCATTGCAGATCAGCCCGCCGAGCCGCACGCCGCCCGAATGGGCGTATTTCAGGATACCCTTGGCGATGTTGTTGGCGGCATAGAGCGCCATCATCTCGCCGGACATGACGATGTAGATTTCCTGGGCCTTGTTTTCGCGGATCGGCATCGCAAAGCCGCCGCACACCACGTCGCCCAGCACGTCGTAGGAGACATAGTCGACATTATCATAGGCGCCGTTCTCCTCGAGGAAGTTGATCGAGGTGATGACGCCGCGGCCGGCGCAGCCGACACCCGGCTCGGGGCCGCCGGACTCCACGCACTTGATGTCTTTGTAGCCGATCTTGAGCACGTCCTGGAGTTCAAGGTCTTCCACAGAACCTTCTTGGGCGGCGAGATGCAGAACGGTATCCTGCGCCTTTGCGTTCAGGATCAGCCGGGTGGAGTCGGCTTTGGGGTCGCAGCCGACGATCAGGATTTTCTGTCCGAGGTCGACCAGGGCGGCTAGCGTATTTTGAGAGGTGGTGGACTTGCCGATGCCCCCCTTTCCGTAGAATGCGATCTGACGCAGACCTGACATGTTGCTTCCTTCCTTCTTTCCATCCATAGCGGTTACCGCGACTTCAATGCCGGTCGGCAGATCCCGCCGCCTCGCACCGATCGTTTCAAAACTCGTGCCAATTCGGCCGGTTGGATCGAAGAAGAAATTTTATGATTGCTTTTCAGCTGTTTAACATTTGGCAAAAATATTAAATTGGCTAAATAAACTTGTGTCGCGGCCCTGACAAAGGCGACAGGAAATGTCGGATGGCGTTGAGTGAGACGTCGGCCGCGGAGCCCGGAAAGAAGCTAGTTGTCAAAATCTGATGGAGTAGATGCCCCCTCCCGACGCCATCGCAATGTGCCAGTTTGGTGATTGCCAGAATCGACCAAGACAGAGACAGCATCCATGGAAGTTACCATCATTGGAATCGATCTCGCAAAGCGGGTCTTCCAGGTTCACGGCGCGGCGAGTGACGGGAAGGTTGTCTTTCGCAAGAAGCTGTCGCGCGCAGTTGCTGCCGTTTCTCGCCGGACAGCCCCGGTGCACGGTGGCGATGGAAGCGCGACCGCCCACGACTGGGGGCGTACGATCGGCGGGCTCGGGCATGCCGTCCGGCTCCTGCCGCCGGTCTATGTGAAGTCCTTTGTAAAGCGGCACGCGGAAGCGGCCCTCAGGCCGACAATGCGCTTCGTGGCTGTCAAAACCGAGGAGCAAGAGGCGCGGTCGATGATCTTCCGCACGCGCGAACTCTTGGTGCGCCAGCGCACGCAGCAGATAAACGCCCTGCGCGGCCACCTCGCCGAAGCACGGGGTCGTCGCCCCACACGGCCCGGCCCACGTGAAGCGCCTTGCTGATGCAATCGAAGACGAGGAAGGCCTCATCCAGCCGATCGTCCGCGACGTTGGTCGTCTCTACCTCCAGCAGATCGCCATCTACAGCGAGAAGATCGCCGAGCTCGAGAAGACCCTCCCTTGGCTGTAGATCATCTGGGAGCTCGTCCCGCTGGATTTGGCGCGCTGAAGGAGCGGGGATCAGCCAAATCCGCGAGCGTTCCAAGTGGATTCTGTCCACTCTATCTGAGTTTCAGCCATCTTGCCCTCCCGAGCATTCCTTAACCCCGCCGCCGCATCAGACCGCTCCGCGTATCGGATTGACGACCTTGAGCCCGGCAAAGTCTTTTTCGTTATCCGTTACCAGCACGCACTCGTTCGCACCGGCGACAGCGGCGATGATCATGTCGAGCCCGCTGCGCGGCTTGCCGGCCAGTTTTCCTCCTGCCATCAGCCGCGCCCAGATCAGCCCTGCCTTGTCGTCGAACGAGAGGATGCGGCCCGCAAACAGCGCCTGCGGCCCCTCAGGCCCAGAGACCCAGTTGTCGAGTGCGTCGCGTTTTTTCCCGCGCGGCTTCTCCAGAACCCTGCGAAGAATTTCCGCAACGGTCAGCGAAGCGATGAACAAATCCTCGTCACGCTGTCTCGACATCCATGCCAGGAGCGATTCCGAAGGCTGCGATTTGACGACATCGCTGATGATGTTGGTATCGAGGAGGTAGCGTGTCACAGGTCGATCTTCCGCCCCTCTTCATGGGGGCGGGAAAGATCGAGGTCAGCTCCCACGAGCGGCGAACGACGCAATGCGGCGAGAATCCCGCCAAGCTTGGGTGGCTCGCCGGCGATGGTCTGGCTGACAGCAGCGCGCAGGCTAGAGGCATCCGGTCCATCTTCGGCCAGGCGGCGAGCCAAAGATCGAATGAGGTCGCGATCGGCATCGCGGCCAAGCACCTCGAAGCGCGCCAAGCCGCGCTCGCTGAGGCGAGATCGATAGTTTTGAATGGCGCGTTTTTGCGAGCTGCTCATAGTTGCCTCCGACTACAACACACATACGTAATACATTCGACATACATCATAACTACAACAAGAAGGAACATACAGATCTAAATAAAAAGACAGTCTTCATTTCTCATTTCCAGTAATATAACCAGAATACTGGGTTTGATCAAGGTGCAGGCAGTCCGAGCAGTGCTCTCTTTCTGTTGAATGGCATCGGTGGGGACGCGCGATATATGTTACGCGACGGTGCTTTTTGACCAGCGTCGAGTTCTTGCGCTGACAAGAGAAATATCTCGGCGCCGACCAGAGGGCCTCGGCCCCAGGACGGGCGAGGCTCGTTCGGAGAACGGCGCGAAACAGGGATTGGTCGATTCGCGCGGCGATGATTGACCACAAGGCCTGCTGGACGGGTTCCGCGTGCAGGTGCCCGTCGCTGCCCGCCTTGAAAAACTGTCAGAAAATCGCATACATTTCTGACAGGAGCATGGCCATGCAACGGTTGACCGAACAGATTCTTGCGCACGCGAAAGGGCTGCCAGAGGGCACGCCGGTCGCAGCTAAAAGCTTGCTTCACCTCGGGAATCGCGCCGCGGTGGATCAGGCATTGTCGCGTCTAGCCGAGCGGACGCAGTTGATCCGGGCGGGTCGCGGCGTCTATCTCCTTCCGGTCACGAGCAGGTTCGGCACCCGGGCTCCCTCCGTGGAGCAAGCGGTCGAGGCGCTTGCCAGCCAGCGCGGGGAGATCATCGTCACGAGTGGGGCCGTTGCCGCCAACACCCTCGGTCTCACGACACAGGTGCCGGTCCGGTCGGTCTATCTGACTTCCGGCCGCACCCGGAAGATGAGCCTCGGCAAGCAGGTCGTCGAGCTTCGCCACGCGCCTCGTTGGCAGCTCGCCATGGCGCATCGGCCCGCTGGCGAGGCGGTGCGAGCGTTGGCTTGGCTTGGGCCGGAGAAGGCTGAGGCCGCCCTCCAGACACTGAAGCGGAAACTCCCGCCGGGCGCCTTCAGCGAGTTGGTCGCGGTAGCGCCGCAGCTTCCGACCTGGATGGCGCGCAGCGTGGGCAAGGCCGCACATGGCTGATCCCTTTCTCCACCTCCCGATCGAGGATCGGCGGGAGGCGCTCGGCGTCGCGGCCGATCGGTCCGGCAGGCCGGCGCATCTCCTCGAGAAGGACGTGTGGGTGGTCTGGGCGCTCGCCACCTTTACGGCTCGGCGCTCGGCGAACATCTGGTGTTCAAGGGCGGCACGTCGCTGTCCAAAGCCTATCAGGTTATCCAGCGGTTTTCCGAGGACGTCCACGCCTAACATACGACATCCGGGCGATTGCACCCGACTTGGTGGGCGACGACGGCGAAGCGTTGCCGGAGACCCGTAGCGAGGAAAAACGCTGGTCCAGCGAGGTGCGCAAGCGCCTGCCCAATTGGGTTGAAGGAAGCGTTCAGCCGATCATCGCAGATGCGCTCGCGGCTGAAGCTTTGGCGGCCGCCACGAGAAGCTGTTCATCGATTACGAAGCCGCGACGGCTGGCTCCGGCTATGTGGCGCCGAGCGTGATGCTCGAATTCGGAGCACGATCGACGGGCGAGCCCGCGAGCTTGCGCGACATCGCCTGCGACGCGTCTGGCCTGATCGAGGGCGTGACCTTTCCCACGGCTCGTCCACGCGTGATGCATGCGGAGCGAACCTTCTGGGAGAAGGCGACGGCCATCCATGTCTTCTGCCTGCAGGAGCGCCGGCGCGGCGATCGCTTTGCTCGTCACTGGCACGATGTCGCGCGGTTGGACGAAACCGGTTTTACCGCGTCCGCCTTTGCTGATCGCGATCTGGCGAACGCAGTGGCGCGCCACAAGACCATGTTCTTCGCCGAGAAAGCGCCCGATCGAACGCCCATCGATTACGCGGCGGCTGTCAACGGCGGTCTGCGGCTTGTGCCCGCAGGCGATGGTCTGAAGGCGCTTGAAGAGGACTACGCCCGCATGGTCGACGACGGGCTTCTTCTGGAAGACGCGGAGCCTTTCGAAGCGCTGATGGCGCGATGTGCCGATATCGCCGAGCGAGCCAATTACATCCGCGAATAGAAAAAACTGGGGGGACGGCGCCGTGCGAATTTCGCGGATCAAAATTACAAACTTCGCCAATCGGCGCGCTGCGGGCGGGAATGCTCGATGCGCTGATGGCGGCAGAGCCAAGCCTCGCCGATCAGCGCGAACAGGTGGTGCGCATGTCGGCGGCGCTCGCTGTCGGCGGGCCGCTCGCCGACCTGGATCTGGCGAGCCTCGGTGGACGCGACGCGTCGCCTCTCCATCTTAATCTGTTGACGCCGCACTCGGCAAAGGGCTGCGAAGATGATGTCGTGATCATGGTGGGACTCGATCTGGGCGGTTTGCCCTGGCGCAACGAGCAGCCGGCGGCGCGACGCGAAAGCCGACGGCTGTTCTATGTTGGCCTGACGCGGGCCCGCGACGAGATCCATATGCTGTATTCCGGTTACGTCGATACCGGCCGCGGGCGAAGGTTCGGCACCCCGTCCCGTGCAAGAGCGTAGCCGTCGACAAGTGTGGAGATCAGCTCCTTTGCATTGGGAAACCGTTATTTGAGGGTCGGGTCGAGCTTATCGCGCAACCAGTCGCCGAGGACGCTAACGGCAACGGCCGTGATGACAATGACGAGGCTTGGAGCGAGCAGCATCCAGGAGGCGCGGGTGATATACTCGCGGCCGGCCGCGACCATGACACCCAGACTGGTCATCGGCGGTTGAACGCCGAGGCCGAGGAAGGACAGTCCGCTTTCCACCAGGACGATTTCCGGAAAGGTCACCGTCGCCGCCACGAGAAGCGTCGCCGCACTGTTGGGCAGGATATGCCGCAGATAGACACGCAGCGGATGGGCGCCGAGCTGGCGCGTTGCGCTCGCATAGCCCTGCGCGCTGGCGGTGATTGCCAGTCCTCGTGCCAACCGCGCATTCCGCTCCCAGCCATAAAGTCCCATCAGGGCGACGAACAGCGTCAGCGAATTACCGAAACAGGCGAGCATTGCCAGCGCCACGATTAGAAATGGTAGCGAAGCCTGTACGTCGATCATTAGCAGCAGCGCATGCTCGACGAGCCCGCGGAAATACGCGGCGATGAAGCCGATCCCGGTACCGACCAACACACTGATCGCAGTGGCGCCGAAGGCGACCAGCAAGCTGGTGCGGATCGAGTAGAAAAGACGCGAGGCCACATCACGGCCCAGATCGTCGGTTCCCAGGGCATGTAGCATCGTTCCGCCAAAGCCGACGGGCGGCGTCAGGCGATGGCGCAGGTCGATAGAAGTGATCTCATAAGGAGCGATTAGCGGCGCGGCGAGCGCCGTGAAGAGCATGAGGAGAACCCAGCCCACAGCAAGGAGTGTCGGCAGGTCCACCGTGCGAGGCGACGGACGGTTGGTTTCTACAGTGGCCGTTTTCATTGCGATCCTGAGTTTGTTCCACGCAAGCGCGGATCGAACACGCCATAAAGCAGGTCCATCAGCAGGTTGGCCGACGTCATGGTCAGCGCCACGAGAAGGAGGATGACCTGCACCACGGCGAGATCACGGTTCGCAACCGAAACCACCAGCAATTGGCCGATGCCGGGCCAGCCGAAGACGCTTTCCACCAGTACGGCGCCCGCGACCTGGCCGCCGAGCATCAGGCCGAACAGCGTCAGCACAGGAATGATCGCATTCGGAAAGGCATGGTGGCGAACCACCTGCCGCCACGTCACGCCCTTGGCGCTGGCCGCCACGATGTAGAGCTGCGACAGAACTTCGATCATGGCGCTACGCGTGAAGCGCGCGATAATGGCCGCCCCGCCCAGACCAAGCGTGAGCACCGGCAGTACGAAGCTTTCCGGCCGATCCGCGCCGCCGGACGGGAACAGGCCGAGCGCCACGGAAAAGATCAGGATCAGCAATAGCCCGAGCACGAAGCTTGGCACGGTGAAGCCGAACACGGTCAGCATCATCACCGATCGGTCGACCCAGGTGTCGCGATGCATGGCGGCGTAGGCGCCGACCGGAATGCCGATTAGCATCGTGAGCGCCAGCGCCGGCAGCATCAGCGCCAATGTCAGGGGCGCGCGCTCGAACACAAGCTGCAGGGCCGGTTTTCCAGCCAGCATGGAATTCCCGAAATCGCAGTGAAGTGCCGCCAGGACATAGCGGACATATTGCACATACAGAGGCTGATCGAGCCCCCAATGCCGGCGAAACGCCTCAAGATCCGGGGCGCGGGCGCTGGGACCGAGTATCTGCAGCGCCGGGTCTCCAGAGGCCCGCAGCACCACGAATGTAAAGGTCACTACGATCAGGATCGACAGGCCCGCACGCAGGAGCTTGGGGCCGGCGAAACGAAACACCGCACTCATCAATGCCTCACCACATGGCAGGCGACCTGCCGTTCCGGTCCTAGCGGCAGGAGTTCGGGCAGGCTCTGGCGGCAGACATCGCGCGCAAGTGGACAGCGTGGATGAAACGGGCATCCGCAGGGCCGATCGGTGGGGCTCGGCGGCTCGCCTGGCAACGCCACATAATGATCGAAGCCGCCCGGAAGCCTCGGCATGGCCGAGACGAGCGCCTGCGTATAGGGATGGGCGGGTTGATCGATAATGGCGTCGGCGCGCCCCTGCTCGACAACGCGGCCAAGGTACATGACGACGATCCGGTCGCTGACATGGCGAACGACCCGCAAGTCATGGCTGATGAACAAGAGGCCGATCCCGAGCTCCTGCTGAAGATCCATGAGCAGATTGACGATTTGCGCCTGGACGGACAGGTCGAGCGCCGAGACCGGCTCATCGCAAACCAGAAGCGAGGGTTTTGGCGCGAGCGCCCGGGCAAGCACGACGCGTTGGCGCTGGCCGCCGGAAAGCTGATGCGGATAGAGCCTGCCATGGTCTTCGCCGAGGCCGACGCCGTGGAGAAGCTCGGCCACACGTTGCTCGCGGCTTGCCGGATCGCCAATCCCGTGAATCGCCAGCGGCTCGGCGATGAGAGCGCTGACAGTCATTCGGCGGTCAAGCGCTGCCAAGGTGTCCTGAAAGACCAGCTGCATCTGGCGCCGCTGCGCGCGCCACTTTTTGCTGTCGATGCGCGGCAGCGGAAAACCCTGAAACAGCACACCTCCGCTGTCCGGCGGCTCCAGACCGAGCGCAATACGGCCGGTGGTGGACTTGCCGCATCCGGATTCGCCGACAATGCCGGTCGTCCGGCCCATCTCGACATCCAGCGACACGCCATCGACTGCTACAAGATATTTCCGCGGTCCGTAGAGTGGCGAGCCGAGCGGAAAGCGACGGGTGATGTTGTTGAGACGCAGCAGGGTCATTGATACGTGCCGGCGTCCAAACGAAGGCAACGCACCGAATGCCGCGCGGCGACCTGCCGCGGTTCCGGTCGGCTCGTGCGACATACCGCGATCGCGTGCCGGCAGCGTGGCGCATAGGCGCATCCCGGCGGCAGATTGCGTTGTGGCGGCGCGCCGGCAATGGCGGTCAACCGCATGCGCGGACCGTGCGAGGGCGGAATGGCACCGATCAGGTCGCGTGTATAGGGGTGCTCCGGCGCGGTCAGAAGCGTGTGTTTCGGCGCCGTTTCGACGATCTGGCCCGCATACATGACGCATGCCCGGTCACAGACGGCCGCCACCGCGGCGAGATCATGGCTGATCATGACCAGCGCCATGCCTGTGTCGCGTTGAATATCTTTGAGCAGCAGCAGGATCTGCGCCTGCACGGTAGCGTCGAGCGCGGTCGTTGGCTCATCGGCGATCAGCAGTTCGGGCCGGCCGGCGAGCGCGATGGCAATCATCACCCGCTGGTTCTGGCCGCCCGACAGTTCGTGGGGGTAGGTGTTGAGCCTGCTTGCCGCAGCGGCTATCCCGACCTGGTCGAGCAGGCGGCAGGCCTGGGCACGGGCGGCGGCACCGCTGAGGCCACGGTGCAGGCGAAGCGCTTCGGTGATCTGCGCGCCGATGCGATGCACCGGGTTCAGCGCGCTGGCCGGATCCTGGAAGATCATGGCAATGCGTCCGCCGCGCACCCGATCCAAAACGGATTGTCGTGCGCCCACAAGATCGAGATCACCAATCCTGGCCTCGCCCCCGATCTCGGCGGATTTCGGCAGCAGGCCAAGAACCGCCCGCCAAGTCACGGACTTGCCGCAGCCGGATTCGCCAACGATACCCAAGGCCTCGCCTTTGTTCACAGCGAGATCGACACCGTGCAGCACAGGCACATCGCCGAACGCCACCCTCAAGCCAGCAATGCTGATGGCAGGTTTGGTGGCGGAAGCCCCGATGCCATGAGCCGGCAACAGCGCGGCGCCCGCGCTGTTCTGGAAAGACTTATGCAGCATGGAACTCAGGCCACCGGCTCAGGCGGCATCTTCGGACCGAGATACATTTGCGGCAACGGGTTGGGCTGCCAGCTGACATCCGCCTTCTGCCCATAGATAAAGGGCATGGAGTGCAGCGGCGTGATGCAAGGGTCCTCGATCTCGACAATGTCCTGCATCCGTTTGAAGGCCGCCTGGCGCTTGGCGAGATCGGTCGTCGTTTCAAGCTCGTGACCGCGCGCGTTAAACTCGGCATTGGTCCAGCCACCTGTTGACTGGAGGTCATTGGTCGGACCGATAATCTGCCACAGCATGGAAACGGGATCGGCGTAGAAGGCGCCGCCGGACGTGTCATTGATGCCGCCAATGTCGCCGACCTGCGTCCAGTTTTCACACATGATCAGCTTGACGTTGATTCCGGCAGCCTTCCACATCTCGACAAGCGCCTGGTTCTCGGCGAGCTGCATCGGATAATAGGTGCCGACGGAAGGGTATGGGATTTCCTCACCTCTGTAGGATGACTTGGCGAGCAGTTCCTTGACCTGCGCCGGATCATAGGACACCCCCTTGCGGTTGGGGTCGTTGATCTCGCCGAAGATCGGTAGCTGCCAGCTGGTCAGCGCTTTCGCCCGGCCGTCCCAGAGGCCGTCCGCCAGCGCACCGCGATCGATAGCGAGAGCGAGCGCGCGACGCAGATCGACATCTTTCAGGATGGGAGTCCTGAGCGGAGCAAATGTGAGAAAGCGGAACCACATGGCTTCGCCACCAAGGATCGAGAGGCCGTTGACACCCTCAATTTCGGCAATGTGGTCCGGAGTAATGTCTGTGACGATATCGTAATCGCCCGACTTCAGTCCGGCGATGCGCGCGGCGATTTCCGGCAGCCGCTTGAAGCGGATCGAGGCAAATGGCGGCTGGCCTCCCCAATATTCGTCGTGCGCCACCAGTGTGATCTCGTCCCCATTGCGGACCTCGCCGATCTTGTAAGGGCCGGTCCCGATCGGCTTCGCCGCCCAGGCGTCATAGCTGCTGGCGCCAGCCCGTGCTCTGGCGCTGATGATCTGCGTGCCCCACGCGCCGAGCCGCTGGGCAAAGACCGGATCCTCTGTCCTGGTGATCAAACGGACAGTGCGATCATTGATCTTCTGCACATCGGCAAGCGAGGAGAGGAAGTTGGCAAACACGGCCGCGCCCGGCGCATTTTCGCCGCGCAGTCGATCCGGCCCGAGCGAGAAGACAGCGTCATCCGCCGTCATTGTGGAACCGTCATGAAACTTCACATTGTCGCGCAACCTGATCTCATGGATCGTGGCGTCAATTTGCTTCAATGATGTCGCGAGCGCGAAATTCAGGCGAAAATTGTCGTTGTAGTCGGTCCGTAAAAGCTGATCGAAAATGCTGTATTGCACCCGCCAGGAAACGTTGGCGATGGAGGAGCCGTCCACCGGTTCCAGAATTGTGCGCAGGTCCTGAACGGCAATATTGAGGTTCGGCCGCCGGCCGGTTGCCGCCATGATCGTGTTCGGCAATGCTATTGCGCCAGCCGCCATGGCGGTCATACCGAGAAATCTGCGACGTGTCGTTTGCATATCAAAATCCCCTCTCTTTCAGTCGGGATGACAATCGGAGCGAATGAAATCCGCTCCCGAGACGGGCTGAGACATAGCGCGGTTATGTGACGGTTTTTTGCAGGTTTGAGACGGATTGTGTTGGTTATTGAAATCAAAAGGAAAAAAATGTTTCACGGTTGGGGCAGCCGTGAGGGCTGAAAGAAGAGGATCAAGTAGAGACCAGTGCGGGGTTGTGACGGTTTTGCGGATATAGAACTTCAACACCGGCGGCTTCGATCTTGTCCAGCATGTCCGATGCAGGCCTCCGGTCGGTGATGATCGCGGTAATCGCCGAATGGGGCAGGATGCGGTAACGCGCCGACAAGCCGAATTTGCTGTGATCGGCGAGAATGACAATTTTCCATGCTTGCTCGCAGAGCGTCGCAGCAAGCTCCTGTCCGACCTGTTCATGGTCGAAGACGCCATTCGGATGCACCGCATTGACGCCGATAAATGCGACGTCGATCTGCTGTTCGCGGAGTGTACGCAAGGCGGTGAATCCGGTTACGGTCCGGAAATCGACATTGAAATCGCCCCCCAGCATGACAACGCGATGCCGATAGCCTTCGGCCGCGGCGATGGCAGTATCGACCATGTTGGTGACGACGCGCATTTCCGGGAGGGCCGATATGCGGCTGGCCAACGACAGAATGGTGCTGCCGCCCCCGAAGAAGAGATTCTGACCGGGCTTCAGAAGACCCAGGGCGATCTCAGCGATGGTGCTTTTTTCCGCGCGCTCGGAAACAGCTCGCGATGAGATGGCCAGTAGCTTTGGCTGTTGCGTTGCGACCGCGCCACCATGGACCCGTGCGACCAAGCCATCCTGCTCGAGCCGTTTGATATCCCGCCGCGCAGTCTCTTCTGAAATATTGAACCGCTGCATCAAATCTCGGATGCGCACTTCGCCATTCGCCTGGATGATTTCAACGAGCCTTTTATGACGATTGTAACTAAGCGACATGCTTCTCTCTCTCTCGCGGCATTCGAAAAAAGAATATTCAGTTCGCTGCGCAAATGTCACGTCAGGGCGTCACTCTCAGAGGCCGTTGAGCGGCTTAAGGTGCGCCGCAGAGCTTTTGCCAGCCTTTCGTTTTCCGTCCGACTTCGAACCGTCAGGCGCAGATATCGATCTGCGTCGTTCATGGCTTGATAGCCGCATTCTCTTACGAGGACGGATTCGAACAGAACGAGGCGGCGCTTGAGCTCGGCAGCGGATACCGAATTTTCAGGCAGCCGGCACAAGATGAAATTCGTTTGCGAAGGTACGACGTCGAGGCCCGGTACCGTCCGCAGCTCCTCGATGAACAGCTCTCTATCTTCTCGCAACATCTCTAGACTGTGTTCCAATTCCTCTGCAAATTCGGGAAGCAGGAACAGTGTGTATTCCGCAATGCCGTTAATGTTCCACAGCGGCAGTTTCCGGCGCACGGCGGCAACGAGGGTGGGATCGCCAGCCATGAGGTAGGCGAGCCGGATTCCGCCAAGTCCGAAGACCTTTCCAAGGCTCTTCACCACGATCAAATTGGCACAGGACGGAACCAGATTCTCAACGCTGTTTGGTCGGCCATCAGCGGGAAAATCAATGAACGATTCATCCACGATCAGCCGTCGCCCTCGAGATCCTAGGGCCTCCGCCAGCCATGCCACGTCAGCATGATCAACAAGTCGACCGGTCGGATTGTTTGGATTTACAACGATTGCCGTATCCGCGCCTGTCGCCAGTACGAATTCCAGGAAAGCTCGAACGTCGAGATCGAAGTAGGGCGGGGTGAGGACGAAGTTGTTCTTTTGTTCGTCATCGAGTGGTGTTTGAAAGCCGGCGAACGTGGGCACGGGAATCGCGATTGTGGGGTTCAGCGCTGAATAGAGCGCCTGGATGAGATCGGTCACCCCGTTTCCGACCGCAATAAAGTCCGGCTGCTGCGAGGTCATCGTGCCAACAACTGAAGCGATATCGATCTGCTGAGAAGGATAGCATGTCAACACGCCTTCGAGCCTCGCCGCCAGCCGATCGTAAAAAGTCTTGGGAGGGAAGCGGGTATTGCAAAGAAGCATGTGCTCGGCGATTGGCTTGCGCCAATAACCTCCGACGCTCGTTTCCAGACGCCGCAGCACGTTCTCCTTGTCACACCGAAATTCCGCGATGGATGCGTCGACACCGTCGCAAATATCGAGCAGCTTGGAGCCGGCAGTCAGCACATTGTCAGGCAACGCTACGTCCAGCTGGGACAGGCCCGCGACTAACCTGCTGAAGGCCTGATGCAGAGATGCCGCGGCGCGGCTTTCGGCCAGAAGATTGCGTAGAACATCAGCACTCAATCGATAAATCCCGGTCGGCGCGTCGGGCCGCCAAGCGGAGCCGCGCAAACCCTTGTTGGTATTGATACCGTCAAGAACCTCACTGTCGAAAAGCGGCGTTCCCCATATCAGGAGGGTATCGCCATCATGTTGGCGGAACTTCTCAATGAGATCGCCGTCATGCGCGTCGTGCCACGAAAGCGTATTTGTACTGTCCTGCAGGCGGAACCCATCGAATGTGCCGCTGCTCAAGTTTTCAACGACGGTGACATCTTCAATGCCGTTTTCGACACAGGCGTTGACGAGGCGGTCCAAGAGCGGCTGACCGTTGATAGGAACCAACGGTGCATCGTAGCTGCCACTCCACAGATGTATTTTTGGCCCTGCGAAATCGAGGATAAAAATAGCACGGGTCGTATCGGCCACCTCGGACTCCTTTTTCTTCTGAAGGAAGCAAAAAGCGCGCGTAGAAGCGCCCATTCCCAAAATCAAAACGACTTGCGGGCGCTCGAAGTATCCCTTGATGCGTTCATACCGGCGTCATCCGAAGCCTATAGGGGACTTCGGTTTCGATCGGTCTCTTCGAGGTGCAATATGACCCACACCAATCCATCCAAGCCTACCGCTCGTTTTCAGACGCCTGCCTCAATAAAGCCGCGCGCTCCTACGAAAGCGATTCTGATCCTCATGGACGGCGTGAGCGCGGACTATTTCGAAAAGCACAAACATCGGTTGCCGACGCTTCTTCGTTTGGCAGGAGACGGTCTGTCCATCAGTCGCCTGCGCTCAACGGTGCCGGGAACGTCGATGCCGGGGCGCGCAAGCATGCTAACCGGCGCGGCGCCTCAAGCGAACGGGATCTACGGAAACCACATTGTGCGAGATGGCTCGTTTGTCTGCGCCGACGCGTCTGATCTGCGGGTTCCGACCATTGCAAAGCTTGCCAAAAATAGCGGGCTTGATGTCGCGTCCATCGGCGCTGGGTTGATCGACCCAGCCGATTGCGATGTCTTCGTGCCGGCCTGGTGGGAACGAGGGTTTCTCCAGGGAAGCCGGTCATTTAAGAGCCTGCCCGAAAACCGCATCGCTCGCTCGCGCATGATCAAGGATCCAAATGGGCGGTTGCGAGCCGCCGGCGTGCTCGATCTCTTCGGCTTCCCGTCCAGTAGCGACACCGTTGCGAGCACTCCTCTCGTTGCGGGCCTGGCCGCGGATCATCTCATGATCGGGGCTGCAGGAGCGCTGGCTTGCTCGGAGAACCCGCCTGATCTCATTTTGACCGAGATCGACATGACGGATTCGATTCAGCATCAGTTCGGATACGAAAGCGAGGCGGCACATTGGTCTATCGCCGCGGCCGACATGATGATTGGCGCTCTCATCGAAGGACTGAGGCGAGTCGGGCGGAAAGACGATTACGCGATCGTAGTCGCAAGTGACCATGGACATAGCGCCGTCCACACAACCATTTATCCGGATGCGATCATCCCTGACTTGCTTTGGGAAAGTGAAGGAGCGACGCTCCATGTCCTGGTTGACGGAGCTCATGACCGCAGAATCGCAGACAGACTGTTGGCGCGCTTCCAAGTGGAGCCGTGGTCGAGCGACCATGTTCCGGTAAATGAACGCGATTGCATAGCGACCTATGTCGCACCTCCTGGACACTCCTTCGAGGAGACCGTTGGAGACACCCAAGAAGCCAGCCCGACGGGCAGACCTCGATACTTGTCCACTCACGGTTTTCGACCGGGGAGCGCGGAGGACGATCGGATATGCCTGTTGAGCATCCCTGGAATGCAACCTTGCAATATTGCCTGGGGCTCCGCTGAAGAGTTCACGCCAACCATTGCTCAGATCTTGGGATTGTCCGAGGTCCCGTTTTCGGCAAAGGGGCTTCTGTAAAAAGCCCGCAGCCGCCCGCCTGCGGGATCGCATATTCATCATGAGAATACCTCATTGAAGAATATCCCAAGGTTGGCGAGCAGCCAGAATTTTCGGCCAAATGAATCTGATGGGTTTCGTTGTCCCTCCTCGAACCAACGCCGCAAAGCAGCAGGATCGAACAAATCTCCCAGTGGAGAGTCCTTATCAAACAGCAGCCTTCGATATTCCGTTGCTCCCTCGCCAACGGCCCACTGACCCAGTGGCAGTGGAAATCCCATCTTTTTGCGAGATAGAACAGATCTGGGCAAGACGCTCCGGTATTCCCTTCTTAAGGGGAATTTTGAGACATCGAGACGTTCGCTGAAGGAAGCAACCGGATGCCACAGTGCCTGGACCGAAGCGATTGGAGCCCTCCACCTCAACCGCTGTGAGCCGGGCATCGCCATTGCGGCAGTAACGAGCTGGTGATCGGTATAGGGAACGCGAGCTTCAAGCCCAGCCGCCATTGTGGTGTTGTCAACCATTTCCAGCAATGCGGGCAAATGCGTAGAGACGAGAACATATGAGATCTTGCTAAAGAAATCTCCGCCGGCCTCTGCAAATTGAGTCGAGAAGTGATCGAACAGAGCCATCTCGTGCTCCTTTCGTATCCGCCCATCGATGGCAAGCGAGCGGATTTCATCGGTCGGGAAGTAGCTGTAACGCGCCAGGAAGAACTGCAATTGAGAGCAATGGACGTCGAGTCCGAGGCGCCGGCGTGCGACCTGGGCAAGAGCACGTGGTAATGCGGCGATGATCTTGCTTCGATTGTAATCATACGGCGTACGGAACAATCGGCTGTAGCCAGCAAAAATCTCATCGGCACCCTCGCCGGTGAGGACGACCTTATGCTCCTTCGAAATCGCCTTTGCGAGCGTAAACATGGCGATTTCGTTATGCATCCCAAGCGGATGTCCGCGCAGGCGAACCAGCTCTGACACAGCGTAGATATCGGAAGGTTCTCCAATTGGGACGACCCGGTGAGTGAGCCCGAATTCTGCGGCGACCTCCATCGCATAAGCCGTCTCGTCATAATCGGCGGTCTCGACCTTGCCGGTATAGCAGATCGGACGGATTTGTGAGCGAGCGGATGCCTCATAGGCGAGGATGCTCGAGTCAAGTCCACCGGACAACAATGCGGCGACCGGTACGTTAGCCACCAGCTGACGTTCGACGGCGCTTCCAAATAGTCTCCTTATGTCGGAATAGTCCGGCTTCGATCGCGAAATGCGCTCCGACAGATTCCACCAACGCTCCAACGTGTGTCGCCCGTTTGTTATTTCGAGGAGATGGCCGGGCTCTAACTTGGAAATCCCGGCAAACAGCGTCCTGGCACCGACAACCGCGCGATAGGATAGAAAACTAAGCGCGCCGATGATGTCGGGTCCGCGCATCACGCCCGGCCAGCGAATGAGAGCGTTCGGCTGCGATGCAAAGAGAAGGCCAACATCGCAGATCGTGTAGTAAAGGGGTTTTACCCCCAAACGATCTCGGGCGATGAGAGCAAGCGAGTTCCGGGGATCGAAAAGCGCGAAGGCAAACATCCCGTCAAGGCGGTTTAAGAATGACTTTCCCCAAGCAATATAGCTAAGAATTAGAACCTCGGTGTCGGACGCCGTCGAAAAGGAAAAACCCATGTCCCTCAATTCAGCTTTAATTTCCCGATAGTTGAATATCTCGCCGTTGTACGTTACCACCACTCCGGTATTGTCATCGCGATAGGGCTGATTGGCGCGAGAATGAGCGTCGACAATCGATAGCCGTCGATGCGCGAATGCGACCGATTGATCAATGTATAGGCCGCGGGCATCAGGCCCGCGATGAGCGAGAGCATCAGCGCAACGCTCAACGGCCTCAGCACAAACGGGTGTTCCCTCGTCTTTGAGGACTATCCCAAAGATTCCGCACATTGGGGTCGCTCTCTTGGCACGAATACCGCCAACTACGTGCTCGGCTTTTCGCCGATCATCTGGATGCAGCCATCTCCGAACCAGAAGCGGGCCAGCGGGTGGTCATAATGACGGTACATCGGAGCGAGAAAGCGCCGAAGATTATGGAAATTTTTTGTATATCTTGAGATCCTGCGGATCTTCTCGAAGCCGCACTCGCCATACCAGCCTCGGATTTGCACCTCGGTGAAGGCGAACTCGTGATAGGTCGGCGCCTGGAAACGATCCCGGATCGTCACGAACAAATCATCATCAAAAAGACTCCGAAAGAATTCGTTTTCGCCAGGGATATATTCTTCCTCTTCGCCGTCCTTTATTCGCAACAGCCAGTTGATGGCTTCGCGTGCGGTGGATGCATCTAGATTGTCGATGGAACTGCGGAATTGTTCGTCGCTTTGGTAGAGTTCTCGCAAGTGATTGATGCATCGGTAAATGACGCCGTTGGCGGTACCCATAATCGTCAAAAAGAAGCTGCCGCCGGGGCGGGTTACACGGGCAAGCTCTTCAAAGCCTTTTTTCGGATTGCTGGTGTGCGGCAAAACCCCTGCGCAATGGACAAAATCGAAGCTGAAGTCGTCAAACGGCAGATCGAGCACACTGCCAGCGACCAGTTCCGAGCGCGGCCCGAATCGGCTGAGCCGTTTGCGCGCGCAATCCATCCAATCATTGCTCAATTCAAGCGAAACAACGTTTCGTGCCCCCTTGTCGAGAAACGCATAGGACGCATTCGCGTTGGAGCCGCAGCCCGCATCCAGGACATCAAGGCCGCGGAAGCTGCCGGTTGGCAGGCCGAAATATTCCTCCTCGATCAGAGAGACCAACCTGTCGAATATGTGGTCGTCATTCTCCTGCTGGCGCTGGTAGCGATCAAAGACGGTGCGAGTTTCGATCTCGAAAGAGTTTTCCATGTATTCTCTTCCCTATAGCTACAAACCAATTCACGTTGTGAGCAAGGCGACAGATCCGGTTGCGACAAGTGTAAGGTTGGCCAAGCGCAACGCACTGCCGGTACCTGGAAATTTGAAGTTTGAAAGATGCAGGACCGACAGCACAAACCCTGCACCGATCAATAGGTTGCCCAGGCCTTGCACCGGCAAGTGATGGTCGGCGACGAAGAGGAACGCCAACACGAAGAGATTATTGTTCAACGGCAATCCTCTGCCGAATCCGTCAGCGTCCAGTCCGAACGTCGAAAAATAACTGAGGCGCAGAGCCCCTGACAGGATGAGGCAATTGGCAGCCAACAATGCGGGAACGGAGAACGCGTTGAAGGACAAAATGAGAACCGCTGGAAAGACGGCTGCGTAGACCAAATCAAGCAGCCCGTCCAACGTGCCACCCAGCTGTGCCATCAAAGCGGACCGGTTCGGGGAACTCTTCGCGATCATGCCGTCGGCATCATCCGCCAAAAGAGCCCACAAGCCGAAACAGATGCCAATCTCGAAGCGCCCGATCAAAGCAAAGTAGATCGCCGTGGTGGCCAAGATCAGCCCAAGGGCCGTAATGGCATTTGCAGCGTCGAACAGATAGCGGATCATCCTCCTACCCCCGCCACGGCGGCCGGCGCGTCGGCACTATGTCTGTGAGGTCGCTCGAAGGCGAAAATCCTTTCCGCTACTCGCAGGTCCTGTTCACTGTCGATCTCGTACCATCGCAAATCGTCACATCGCGCCGCGGCGAGTTGCAGTCCGCGCTGCTCGATGAGATGCGCGAACAACTCCTCGGTATAGGCTTTGATTGCGCCCGAGCCGATCAGGTCGTGGAGGACCGGGACGATCACCGTTTGGAGTTCGGCGCCAGAGAACCGGGTGAGGTTCATCATCTTGAAGAGCACCGGGGTGCCTGATGCCAGATTTGCCGCCGTCTGCTTCAACCGGACTTCGGATATGAAGCCGTCGCTGGAAAGGACGGCCGCGGATCCTTCCATGGATGGATCGAAGGGCGCGACCGCAGCGGCATTGGGCGCCTCGACCCTGATCAGGTGGCGCAGCGCATCTTCTTCGAAGAAGACGTCACCTTCGAGGAGATAACAGTCGCCAGAAAGAAGCGTGTCGCGTGCCAGCCAGAGCGAGTAGGCGCTCCCTGTCTTGTCGAAGACCGAGGACTCGACATAGTTGATTTCAAGTCTGCCGAAGCGTTTGCCACAGGCATGGCGAATGGCATCCTTGCGATAGCCGACAACAATCGTCACCTCTTCGACTCCCACCGCCTGAAGGTTCCACAGTGCATTGTGAAGTATCGGTGTGCCGTTGACTTCGACGAGTGGCTTGGGACACAGATCGGTCAGCGGACGCAGGCGGGAGCCGAAGCCAGCAGCGAGAATGACGGCTTTCCTGGGAGCAGCGGGAGGCATCTCATTCACCTCTTTCGTTTTGTTGCGGTGTCATTTCCAGGCGTTGAGGAGTTCGACGAGCCGGGCCAGGCCGGTCGCGAGTTTTTCAGGTGGAATTCCATAGGACAGGCGCAGGCCGGCGGGGTCACCGAACGCGGTGCCCGACACAGCTGCGACGCCAGCTTCGGCAAGCAGACCCGTCACGATATCGTCGGCTGTCGTTGAGGCGCCGTCTTCCGATCCCGGTCGCAGCAGATGGGAAAGGTCGAGATAGAAATAAAAGCCCCCTTGCGCCCTGGCGACCGGTACACGCGTCAACGAAGCAAGCACGTCGAGACCGACCCGTCTGGCGCTTGTCAGGCGTGAGCGCAGCTTGCCTTCATACTCCGAGCCACCCCTTTGCAAATGGGCGAGCACCGCGTGCTGGGCAATTACGTTTGGATTCGAGGTGGTGTGCGATTGCAGGGCCTTGACGGCATTGATCACCTCTTTTGGACCCGCCAGATAACCGATGCGCCAGCCGGTCAATGCCAGTGATTTGCTGAAGGAATTGACGATCAGCGCGCGTGCTCGAATTTCGGGAGCGACCGAGACGATCGGATGGTGGGTATGATCCTCATGCACGAAGCCGCCATAGCACTCGTCGAAAATGATCCACAGGTTGTGGCTGACCGCCAGTTGAGCGATGGCCATCAGGGTCTCAACATCGTAGACCGCACCGGCCGGATTGCTGGGCGTGTTGATGACGATCGCCCGCGTGCGCTCAGTGACCGCGTCCTTGATGTGCTCGGGGCGCGGGACGTAACCATTGGATTTGGTGTCGATGAAGACTGGTGTGCCGCCGGCGATTAGCACCTGGGCTGGAAACGTTGTCCAGTAAGGCGCCGGGATGATGACCTCGTCGCCCGGGTTTAGCAGCACCATTGCGGCATTGAACAAGGCCTGCTTCGCTCCGGACGTCACGGCAACTTCCTCGGCCTTCCAGATCTGTCCGGTATCGAGGGAGATCTTCCGCGCCAGTGCCTCGCGCAGCTCCACCATGCCAACCGTATCGGTATAGCGATTGACGCCCTTATTGATGGCGTCGATCGCGCCGTCGCGAATCGTGGGAGCAAGCTCGCTCCAGATCTCGCCGGCGGTCAGATCGATGATCTCCTTGCCAGCATCGGCCGCCGCTTTTGCGGCAGCGCGCGCCGCGGCGGTACCCGATGTGCCAAACAGGTTTGTCCGATGCGCAAGCATGTGCGCTCCCGTTTTCGTTTTGCTTTCAAAAGACGGGCTGGGCCTGCTACCGGACGCAGGTCGCCGTCTGCGGCAGATATTTCTCTTCCGCCGCTGAGAGTTCCTGGTAGTTGAGGAGATCGAAGAGTTCGTCGAGCGTCGCCACCTCGTCCTCGATACCGGCGATACTTTCTTCGCGGAGGATGCGGTCGCAGACCTGGCGCATGGCCGAGATCGCCGCGCGCATGTTATGGTTCGCCCAGATGACCGTGGAGATTCCGGCCGCCCGATACGCGGAGACCGGCGTGCGGAAATATTTCGTAGGCACGATCACGACCGGAAGGCGGTTCTGCCAGGCGCGCGTGAAGGCGAAAATCTGCTCAGCGTTGGACTTGCGGGAATGAATCAGAATAGCATCGGCGCCCGCCTCAGCGTAGGCTTGTGCTCGCGCCAGCGCCTCATCCTCTCCGCGGCCGGCGATGAGCGCCTCGATCCGAGCGACCAGAACGAACTCCGCATCCGGCACTTGGTCCTTCACCGCCTTAAGCCGGCCGCAGAACTCGGGAATATCGGCCAACGGGTGCCGATCACCGATGAACGAGTTCATTTTCGGGAACGCCGTGTCCTCGAGACATATGCCGCTCGCGCCATGTTGGCTCAGCTTGCGGGCGACCAAACGGGCATTGTTGAAGTTCCCGAACCCGCTGTCCCCGTCGACGAGGACTGGAATGTCCACCGTGTCGGAAATTCGCTCAACGACGTCGACGACTTGGGACCAGGAAGCTTCGTTAGCATCTCGATATCCGAGGCTGGATGAAATCGAGAGGCCGGACGCCCAGAGCGCCTTGAAGCCAGCGCGCTCGGCAATCGCCGCCGAAAGGCCGTCATGAGCCTCCATTGCGAAGGCGAGTTCACTGGACGCGATCATTCGGCGCAAGCTCTCGCGCGTCTGCGCACCAGACTGCCTGTCCACCATGCGGTCTCACCTCCACCAACGCTATCCAGCCGACAAGCCTGTCATCGCTGCCGCACGAAGTACTTTCAGTGACGCACGCTCTGCCCACCGATTGGCGATCCGCCACTGTCGTGCACCCATACAGAATCAATGAAGCAAGGCGCGTGCCGAATTGGCGAACCACCTGCGCCGCACCAGTTCTCCATACCGGCGGGCCAGGTCCCCTCTCGACCATTTGTCGGGCTTCCGACATCCTCGTCCAACTTCGGACACAAGAAGGGTCGCGGGAGTGGCTATTCGTCTACGCCATGGCGGCCGTTCCGAGGCTGCCGATCAACGGTCTCAAGCGAGATGGCCAGGGAGCGGAAGACCGGCGGTCCGTGCAGGCAAGGACGGACGACGTTGGTCTACGATCCCGGCAATCGCCAGTCGGCTTGATTATTTATCCATGCCTCATGGACGAAGTGTCGAGCATCGGCATGCGAGATTTCAGCTCCCCCAGTGGCCGCCGCGAACTTCAAGCCTTGACCTGACCAAGCGACTTGTTGATCGCTGGAATGATCTTGTCTCCCCAGAGCTCAATCTGGCGCAGCATCGTCTTTTGGTCGAAATCTCCCAATTGGGTCTGAATTGCGATCTGGTCCGGCTTCAGGATACTTATCTCTTCCAGCAGGCGATGGATGACGCGACTTACGCTGCCGATCGGCAGGTTCTGGCGCATGGTCTCGAACGACAGATCCTGCTGCGTCGGTGTTTCCTGCAGCAGATAGCCGTCCCGGCTCTGCTGGCGGCGCTTATGAAGTGCTTCAGATAGCCGGCGCTGGAAGCGGGCATTGTCGAGATAGCTGTCGATCTCCGCCTGATCGTCGCTGGCATAGCAGCAGCGCAGAAGCCCTATCTTGGCGGCCGTGACATCCTTACCCCGCGAGGCCGCTGCCGCCTCGATGGTCTCACGCAACGTTCTTACGTTTTCCAAGCCGTTGTGGAACGCCGTGACGAAAAGATTGTGGCCCTCACGATAGGCCCGGCACATGCTTCGCGCGGACCCGCAGGCGATCCAGATCGGTGGGGTTGGCCTTTGGATGGTGCGCAGCGAAATCGCCGTTAAAGGTATCTTCTCATACTGGCCATTGTGCTCGAAGACCTTATGGTTGAGGCCCTTGAGAAGAATATCCAGGTATTCCGCAAACACGGCCGGCGCCTCCTCGACATCGACGCCAAAGCGCTCGAACTCGAACTGCTGGTATCCCGAGCCGACGCCGAGTTCGAGGCGGCCGTTCGAAACGATATCGGCAAAGCCGATCTCGGAGAGCAGGCGCTGCGGTTGATATAGCGGCAGCACACACACGCCGGTGCCAAGGCGAATGGTGCTCGTAAGGCCAGCACAATGTGCCACCATCATTAAGGGCGAGGGAACCAGGCTGTAATTGTTGAAGTGGTGCTCGGCGAACCAAGCGGTGTTGAAGCCGGCCTGCTCCGAAGCGATTGCCTGTTCTATGGAGTTACCGATGACGCTGTCGCACGATTGATGATAGCCTCGCTGGGCCGCCAAGATGAAAGTCGCGAATTCCATGGCGTGTCCTCGTTTACACAAATTGGCCAATCAAGCCTTCGACTTGTGCCGATTGCGTGTGGGCGTATCGATCCGGCCTGGCGGCGACGTAGTCGACGATCTTGCGCAAAGGCGCATATCGTTCGGCGGCCGCAGGCAAGCGCCAAAACTTGGCTGGTGTTTCGACCCTGAAGACGAGTTTTCCGTCACCGATGAAGACGATCACTTGGCAAGCCGCGCTTGGCACATGCCATCCAGCCGCAGTCTCAATCCTCGAACCTCGTCGGCTTCGACGAACCGCAACCCGTCGCCGGCGAACATTCCGTTGGATCTTCTTGATCGGTTGGCTGGGCGTTTCGCGCGTCAGCCAACGAGGTCAAGCCGCCGTCCACGTAGAGGGTCGAGCCGTTTACGTATGAGGCATCAGGCGAGGCCAGAAAGAACACTGCCTCGGCGACGTCTTCGGGCTCTCCCATCCGGCCCATCGGGATGCGCCGTGTGATCGCTACGGAATCGATGCAGCCGGACTCGACCAACTGAGCAATGTCAGGCGTACGGATGTAGCCAAGAGCGACGGTGGCCGTTCGAATGCCGACCGACCCGAGTTCGGCCGCCATGCACTGGGTCAGAATGTTCATACCCGCCCTGGACGCCCCATAGGCATGGCGCGGCACGAAGGGCAGGAAACTATTGATCGATCCAAGATTGAGGATTACGCCGCCGGCGTCCATCGACTTGATCGCCTCGCGCGCGCAGGTGAAGGTGCCGGTGAGATTGACGTCCAGCACCCGCTCGATCTGTTGCGGGATTTCGATCCCTCGCACAAACGTATCGGCAATAGCAGCACAGTTAACGAGGACCTCGATGCGACCGAAGCGCCCCCGTATTTCCTCGAACAGCGCCACCACCTCTCTCTCGACCGCCAAGTCGACGGATTTCGCCACGTGCCTGCCGCCCAGCAAACCAGCGAGTTCTGCCGCCCCAGCACCATCTTTATCGGCAATCACGACTGTGTCGGAGTTCGCGGCAAAGCGGCGAACGACGGCGGCGCCTATACCGTTCGCGCCGCCCGTCACGACCACTGTGCGCGCGCCGGTTCGTTCGGCCGGCCGTAAGAGTTCGGCTCGAGGCGGCTCGTCGACCGGAGGGTGCGCGTCGCCCGGCTGGTTGAACGACATCCAACCGCCGTCGACCGTCAGCACCGATCCGGTGATGTAGCCCGTCTGTGCGCTGGCCAAAAAACGCACGGCCCGAGCGATCTCGTCGGGGCGCGCCATTCGCCCCATGGGCACGCGGCGGCGCACGGCCGCGAGGTCCATCTTGCCCGCGCGTTCCAGTTCCGCCACCATCGGCGTGCGCACGTATCCTGGCGCTACCGCCGTTACGCGGATGCCGCGCGAGGCCCACTCGCATGCAAGCGACCTCGTGAGAGCGATCAAGCCTGCCTTCGAGCTGGCATAGGCGTTGCGCTTGGGATTGCCGAGCACGCCCGCCAGCGAAGCGATGTTGACAATGGCAGCGCCGGGCTGCATGCGCCTCGCCGCTTCGCCGGCCATGATGAAAGGCCCGATCAGATTTGTTGCCAGCACGCGTCGGAAGGCCTCGAAACCGGTGTCGACAGTCGAAGCCATGGCCGGTCCTATCGCCGCGTTGTTGACGAGAACATCGATTTTCACAAACTGCGCTTCGACGCGACCGTATAGCGCGATAATGTCCTCTTTTCGCGAGACATCGCATTCGAGGCCCAGATGCGGATGGCCGAGACCGTCGGCCAGTTCAAGGACGCCGCTGCCAGGAAGGTCCACCGCAACGACGATGTCTCCATCAGCGGCAACGATATCGACCAGCGCACGGCCGATCCCGCCTACCGCTCCCGTAATGATGACGATGCGTCCTGCCTGCTTCATACGAACCTCTCCGCAGCCAGCGTCAGCGATCTCGACGCGAGCCAGCCGGTCGCGGCATTGCAAGACGTCCTGGTGACCGCAAGTTTCCATACCGGGCAGACGTGTTGCGTTCCGGGACCGCTCCCGCGATGCGGCTCTCCAGTTGGGACCCTTGGAAAGCATTGTGGTGACATGCATTGCATTTTCATTTTGATGACGAGCTGCGGCGCTTCCTGAGCGCGTAAACCGGGTCATTGGGATGCGCTGCTCCGATCGGTTGCCGTAGGCCGAACCGTTCTGCCTCGGGGACCGCTGGTGGGGTCTGCTCTTCGAACCAATCGTAGACGACGGTCCGTTCGGCAATGCGCCACGCCCCTTCCCTCTTCTGAAACAGGTCGCAGTAACGGCCGCAGAGAAGCACCTGGCGTGCTTCTCCGTCGTTGTCCGGTCCGCGTTGCAGCGCGGTGAAATAGCTTTCAACCACGGCCTCCGCCGGGTCGATGAATTCGATCAATACGTTCGTGATCTGGTGGATTAAGCGCGGTCCGGTCTTTAAGAGACCAAACGCAAACTCAAAGAAGCCCTCGGCTGAGCCACAATAGGCACCGTGATTGTCATGCGCATCGGGCCAATACGCACTGCGCAGCGCAGCCTTATCCGCGCGGTCTATGCCGCGGCAGTACCGATAAAGGCAGTCGCGGATCGCCTCGCGGTCGCGCAGTTCGGTGATTTTTGCCTGGCCCATCGCTCTGTCGCAAATTTTGAGATTGGAAGAGGCGCTTCGTGCCTCTAGGTGCGTGTAAGGACGAACCGATCGGCAACTGAAGAAGCCAGAACGGAGACAAACTTCACGCGTCGCGTGCGTGTCATTGAGGTCTCGATGCCGGAGAGGAGATAGGCAGGGAAGCGGCCGGACATCTTGCCTTGCGGTGTGGGGCCACGTCTCGTCGATTCCACCTAAGCTTCCCCAGCTCTTGGTTGCATTTCGGCTGGTTCGAACCGCGCGGCCGATGTGCGATCGATTTCCAGCGCACTTTCGGGGCAGGATCGCACCGCCCGTGACGCGAGCAGTTCGTCCTCTTGCGCGACATTGATGTCGCCAGGCAGGACGTAGCCCTCATCATCAAGCTTGAAGATGTTCGGAGCTTGCGCCCAGCATCGTGCGTGACCCTGGCATTTGGCTTTGTGGACGACGATGTGCATGGCGCTCCTCCATTGTCTGTGCCGTGGCTTAAGGCTGCTTGGTCAGGACCAGTCGACAATCAGATTTTCGATCCCAAACACATGGCCGCCATAGGCGATGGGCGCTGTACCTTCCTTGATCCGGAAGGCCGGGAGGCGCGCCAACCATTCCTCCAGGCCAATAACAATCTCTCGCCGGGCGAGGTGTGAGCCAAGGCAGCGGTGGGGACCATAGCCAAAGGCGGCGTGGCGGTTGTCCTCGCGCATGAGATCGATCGTGTCGGGACATTCGAATTCCGCCGAATCGCGATTGGCAATCATCGTGGCGCAGGAAACATAGTCCCCCTTACGGATCGGCGCGCCTTCGAAGTCGATATCTTTTCTTGCCACCCTGATAATCTGCACGGTCGGATAGGCACGCAGCAATTCTTCGGCTGCGAGCACGATTCGGTTCGGTTCGCTCCGCAGCAGTTCCTGTTCTTTGGGATGACGCGCGAGAAAGGCCAGGTCAAAGCCAATCGCTGCAGCGACCGTGTCGAGTCCCGCGACGAACACCAGCACGCCGATGCCACGGACTTCCTCGTCGGTCAGCCGCCGGCCCTCGACCTGTGCCTGCACGATGAAGGTCATGAAATCGTCGACCGGTTCCTCGCGGCGCATGGCCGCGAGCTCGTCGATGAACGCCAGGATCGTCCGGGCCGCCGCCGGTCTTTTGACATCGTCGCCGTGGAGCAGGTCGTTCGCCCAGCCGACAAATGTATGGAGTCGGTGATCGGGTAGCCCAAGAAGGCGAAGGAAGATGCTGACCGCAAAAGGAAAGGCAAAATCCTGCATGACGTCGCAGCTCGTGCCCGATGCGGCAATGCTGTCGATCAGGGCTATCGCTCGCTCACGGACAGCCGGTTCGAGTGCCGTCACCCGCTTGGGCGAGAGCAGCGGATTGAGTAGCGATCGAAAGACGCCATGGGCCGGTGGATCGAGTTCAAGCGGGATCATCGGCCAGTTCTCGCCAAGCGCGGAGGCGAAGATGCTTCGGTGGCTGGAGAAGCTATCAGCGTCTTGCAGCACCCTGCGCTGGTCTGTGGCGCGAGTGATGACCCAGGTGCCTCGGCCATCGCGCGTGTTAAAGGGGGAATAAAAGATCGGTGGCCCGGCATGAACGCAAGCAGTGGCGGCCTGCGGGTCCCCGTCGGGCGTCGGCAGCATGCCAGGCGACGTGAACAGGCTGAAGTCCCCCACCATTTCGGGCGGGACATGATCTGGAACCGGGTTGAGCGCCATTGGATTTCTCCTGCTGTCTGACAACTAACCAGGCCGCGCGGCATTGCATCTTGGCCATCCGGCAACTTGTAACCCTCTTGGCCAGACCGCTGCCTGCCCGCCAAAGAGCCGACGAGCGAAATCGTCGGAGACGCGGCGTTTTCCAGCTTCGAACGGCGAACCGGAATGAAGCTCTTGCTCCACAGCGGTTCGGGGTCGATCATCTCTTCGAGGATATCCGCAGCGCGGCACGCGAAAGACCGGTTGGCCGCCGAAGTGCTCGCCGGTCTCCTCAAGCGCCGGCGAGAGGACAGGAGCAAGCACATTCTGGTCGAACCGTATCTGCAGGTCGATCGGTGGCCATTGGCCGGTGCCGGGCGGTTGTGACGGTGACGCCAGTCACGCCGGTCGATATTGCATTCCGCGGGCAATGCCCGTTTCGGATAGAATCTGAACTGACGCTGACCTGACATGTCGTCTTCCTTCATTGCATTGAGCGCGATATCACTCACGAATGGACGCCAGTCGGTATCTCCTGCCGTCTCACATGAGAGCTTCAAAAGTCGTGCCAACGGCGCGGAAAGAGCCCTGCAGGAGATTTTCTACATATCATTCAACAGCTTGAACGAATGCGCAGCCGCAAGCCTGGCGGAGCAGAGCCCGTGTCCCGGACATGACAAACCCGACAGCAAAGTCGCGGCAGCTTCAAAATGCTACGAGAGCACAAGGCGGCTTTTTCCGTCACCTTGGGACCGTGCCCGCCTCACGCAAGCGCGGTTCAGAAAGATCACATGGCCAGCTTGCTAATGGACGTGCTGGCTTTTTTGTACCCGTTGTCGATTTCGAAGCGGTCTCGCGAGCGTCGATAGGGCGAAGCGCGTGGGCCTGTCAGCCGTCTCAATCCTGATCGTCAGGTTAACCCCGATCGACTCCTGTCCCTCGTTCCGAGTTTGAGCCCAGATTTTCGCTTCGAATACGAGCCACGTGTTCGCCGCGCCGGCGACCCGGCGACCCTCCGGTCCGACTTCCGACATTTTTGTCCAGCTTCGGACAAAGAGGGGCGCGGCTTGATACGCATAAACGGGATCCCCTCTGCCCAGAGCTCACGATCAGATGATTATGGGCGCGCTCGCTCTCGGCGAAGGCACGGTCTTGGCCGCTCAAGGCAAAGAGTGTCGCTGCAAAAAACAGTGTGACCCCCAGCCTGAAAATCAAATGGCACGGCGCTTGCGTCGTACTCGGCAGAACCCATCACAAGGTGGCCAGGAGTAAGACCATTGCTGACATCGCGACGCCCCGTACAAGCGCGTACCGTTCTCGTTGCCGCCGCAAATCGAGACCTTGTTTCTTCAGACGCCCGTGCTCGCGAGCGGTTTTGCCATGGCTGATCCAAGGTCGACGCAAAACGCGCTGCGCTCGACCGAATTGCCGGCCGCGGTCGATGCCGTGTCAGTTTCAACCGAAAAAGCAGCGCACCAGTTTTCCTCCAGGAGCACATTGATGACCGTCAAAAAAAAGGTTCCTTTCGTCACCTTTCGCACGCGTGTTCGCGATGATTCCATCGAGGGACCAAACCCGCACCGCTGGGAAGACAAGACATCCGACGACTGTTTCAGCGGCAAGCGCATCATCCTGTTCTCGCTGCCCGGTGCCTTCACCCCGACCTGCTCGACCTTCCAGTTGCCCGATTTCGAAATGCTCTACGACGAGTTCGAGAAGGAGGGAATTGACGCAATCTACTGCGTTTCCGTCAACGATGCGTTCGTCATGAATGCGTGGGGCAAGGCCCTGGGGCTGAAGAAAGTCCAGCTCATCCCAGACGGCTCGGGCGAGTTCACCCGCAAGATGGGCATGCTGGTTGCCAAGGACAATCTCGGCTTCGGCATGCGCTCCTGGCGCTACGCTGCCGTGATCAACAATGGCGTGGTGGAGCAGTGGTTCGAGGAGGACGGTTTCTGCGACAACTGCGAGGCCGACCCCTATGGCGTATCGTCGCCGCAGAACGTCCTTGAAACGCTGAGAGCCGCCAAAGCCGTGACGGCTGCATGATCTAGACGAGTCAACGTCTCGAAAGTCCCCTTGCACAAGGCGAAGGGTCGCTCGGTAGGAGTTTCACGCTAGCCATGGAGTCCTCAGCAAGCCTGCTTCAGCGTCAGAAGCAATCGTTGGTTTTGACGCCGCAAATGATGGAATCCATTCGCCTGTTGCAACTGGCGCATCCCGAACTGCATCAGTTCGTCGAGCAGGAAATCGAGAAGAACCCCTTTCTGGAACGGGCATCAAACCGGGCGCCGAAGGACATTCCGTCGATTTCGGCCGGGAACCCGCGCATCGGGCCGACCACGGGCGGAATATCGGATCGGGCCTCGCAGTGGAAATCAATCCGCGGCAAAAACAATGCCCAACCGGGGGGAAACCATGCGTTCGAAGATTCCTGGACGTCCATCGAAACATTGCACGACCATGTCGCTCGTCAGATCGCTCTCAGCGCATTCGCGCCGCTGGAGCGGCGAATAGCTGGCGAGCTTGCCGGTCATCTGGAAGACACCGGATACCTTCCGGTGAACCTTTCGGAACTGGCCCGCAGCCTGAATGTCCGGGAGGCTGTTGTGGAACGGGTTCTCGGAACATTGCAGCAGTTCGATCCACCGGGTATTTTTGCGCGAACTCTCAGCGAATGCCTTGAGATACAATTGCGGCAGCTAGACAGGTTCGACCCGGCAATGGCAGCGCTGGTCGCCAATCTTGAAGCGCTGGCGCGACGCGATTTTCAAACATTGAAGCGCCATTGCGGTGTCGATGAAGACGACCTTCTCGACATGTTGCACGAAATCCGCGCGCTCGATCCCAAGCCTGGAAACCGATTCCAATCTGGAGGGCCTGAATCGATCATTCCCGACGTCTTGGTCCAGCCCTCTCCCGGAGGTGGGTGGCAAATCGAACTCAATCCAGACACGCTGCCCAGGCTGCTGATGAACCAAAACTATTTTGCCCAGGTCTCCCGCCTAAGCGCCCAAAATTCGAAAGACCAGTCATTTCTCAACGAATGCCTCCAAAACGCGAACTGGCTAATCCGCAGCCTTGATCAGCGCGCCAAGACGATCCTCAAGGTAGCGGCTGAAATCATCCGCCAGCAGGACGCCTTTTTTGAACATGGGGTCGCCCACCTGCGGCCTCTCAATCTCAGGACTGTCGCGGATGCGATCAACGTGCACCAGTCGACGGTAAGCCGGGTAACGTCGAACAAGTACATGCTGACCCCGCGCGGCGTGTTCGAACTGAAGTATTTTTTCACTGTCGCGATCGGCTCCTCCGAAGGCGGCGACGCGTACTCCGCCGAAGCTGTCCGCCATCAAATCAAGGCGATGGTTGCCGTGGAATCGCCCGACGAAGTGCTTTCCGACGACGACATCGCCACCCGGCTCAAGGAAACCGGGATCGACATTGCTCGCCGCACGGTTGCGAAATATCGTGAGGCGCTGAACATCCCGTCCTCCGCGCGACGTCGCCGGGAAAAGCGCGTGCGGCTTCGATGCCAATCAAGCCCGGGCGGCGGCGGCGACGAAGGCGGCTCTTAATCCAAAGCGAACCCGTTCTTGGTCCGTGCCAAGTGGCTTTCGCCTTCCTCCGGGCCAAAACAGCTTTCGAAATCGCGGCATTCCTGACAACTGGGCGCGGTGCATAGCGAAAAGCCTTCAGCCTCGCAGAGCTTACGATAAAAATACTTCTTCCATTTCATGTTTTTGGTGTTGCCGGCCGCCAGCGCCGGGAAATGCCTGGCGATCAAGCGGCTGAGTTCGGCCCGATCGAAAAGGCCAAGATCCTGCCACAGATGGTCATTGCGCAAACTCCGCCTGGCGATGATCTTGGCGAAGAGGATGCTCGCCGGATCGCCTGGCCTGGCATGCCCAATGAGCAGGTCGCGCAGAAGCCCTTCCTCCATATCCGGCTCGGGATCGGTCAGCTTTTCCAGCGCGAAGGCGTTGACGGGCACAGCCGGGAAATAGCGTGTCATGACATCTCGCAGGTCGGCACGCGAAAGGCCGGTTGCTTCGGTCGCGGTCGCCTTGCCGGCCTCGACCTCCTTGAGCGCGAGGTAGACAACACAGGCAAGCACATGCCGGTCGAACGCCGTCGCCAGACCGGTCGGCGACCATTGGCTGGTGAGAAAACAGCCACGGTGATGGGCGAATGTGGCGCCGTTCTCCTGGTCTTGTCCTCGGCTCATGCAGCGAGCTTGTCGGCAGCAAGGTGGGTCTGGCAGTTCTTCGGGCAAACGCGGCCGCAGGCGCCACAGCCGATGCAGCGGCCGGCCTGGTCGACGACCATGACCATGCGGTTGAGCTCGCCATCGAAGTCGTCGTCCTCGCCCGCGCAGATGCCGAGGATTTCGCCTGCGTCATCGACGCCATGAAGGTGCATGACCTCGCGCGAGCAGACCTTGAAGCAGCGGCCGCAGCCGATGCAGGTCGCGCCATCGATCGCCGTCAGATAGTGCGGCGTCCAGGGAGAGCCGTCGCGGGTGACGAAAGCGCCCGTCATTGTGAATTCTCCAACGCTGCGAGTTCTTCCTTTGCCGCATCCAACTCGGAAAAAACCTCGAAGGCTTTCCAGGCGACTGCCTTGATCTCGGTCCAGTTGACCGGAAGGTCCTCGGCAAGGTCGTGCAATTCCATCTTGGCGGCTCCCGCGCGCGACTGCAGCTTGCGGACCTTCTTCTGCAACAGCGCAAGGTCTGACATGATCCCCTTCCTCGCAAGCCGGTCGTTACGCCCGCGCCATGTCGGGACGCGCTTCGATGGCCACGACCGCATCGCCGGCGTGCCGGCCTCGGCGGGTTTGCGGAACGTCTCGAAGCCGAACCGGTGATGCCGATGGTAGGCGAGACGCTGCAGCCAGCTTACGCAATCCCGCGCGGCGAGACGCAGGTCCGTATCCTTCGAGCTCGGCATAAGAGCGGTTGAGCGCAGACGACAATCAAGATCTTGTTCCCGACGTCGACGCGGGCGGTGAGCGCATATTGTGAGGGTGTCGATTTGGCGACGCCCCTATGCCAGAGAATGCGGATCTCGCGTCGATCCGGCGCGTTGCTTTCCTTCGCTCCATTGATCGCATCAACCAGGCAAATGATCGCGCGGCGGCTGCCGCCTCAGGAGGAAGCCTCAAGCGCCGTGCCGGGAACCCAGGACGCAGCTCATAAAAAATTGTCTTCATCGCATTGATGGGTTTGCTCAAGAGCGCGGCAGGAAGACAGGCCGGCACCAGGCGTGTCGTGGATTGGACAAGCCCGACGACAGGTTGCGGCCGCCTTTTCAGGAACGGCCCGACAGGATTGCTGGGGAGGCAAGCTGAATTCACGCCGCGTTCAACCGCGTTGCACATTGGTCTCATTCCACCCCCTTGTCAGCTCCAAGGCCTGCCGCTCGAACAGGCGGCGGTAGATGCCGTCGCGACGGATCAGCGCGGCATGGTCGCCCTGCTCGGTGATGCAACCACGGTCGAAGACAAGCAGCCGGTCGAGTTCGCGCACCGTCGAGAGCCGGTGCGCAATGACGAGCGTGGTGCGCCCGACCATGAGCCGCTCCATCGCTTTCTGGATCAGCACCTCCGATTCCGAGTCGAGGCTCGATGTCGCCTCGTCCAGAATCAGGATCGGGGCATCGGCGAGGAAGGCGCGCGCTATCGCCACACGCTGGCGCTCGCCGCCTGAGAGCTTCACGCCGCGTTCGCCGACCAGCGTACCGTAGCCGTTCGGCAGGCGCGCAATGAAGTCATGCGCGCTGGCGAGCCGGGCCGCCTGCTCGACGTCGGACCGAGAAGCACCCGGCCGCCCATAGGCTATGTTCTCGGCCAGCGAGCGGTGGAACAGGAGAGGCTCCTGCTGTACGATCGCGATCTGCGAGCGCAGCGAGGCCTGCGTCACCCGCGAGATGTCCTGCCCGTCGATCAAGATTCGTCCAGCATCCAGATCGTAAAGCCGCTGGATGAGCTTGACGAAGGTGGTCTTGCCGGAGCCAGAGGGGCCGACCAGACCGACCCGTGCGCCGGCCTCAATCGAAATCGACAAGTCGCTGTAGAAGGGCGACCAATGATTGCCGTAGTGGAAATGGACGCTCTCAAAATCGATGTGACCCTTCGTGATCCGGATCGGCTTGGCGCCCGGAACATCGGCCACGTCGGGCGGCTGGCTGTAGGTTTGGACCAGTTCCTCCATCTCATTTACAGAGCGCTGGATGTTGCGCACGTGTATGGAAACATCACGCAAGTAGCCATATAGGACGGTGAAAGACCCGAGCACCAAGGCGATGTCACCTGGGGTAGTCTGGCCGCGCGACCACAAAAATAAGGCATAGCCGATCAAAGCCGCTCTCAGTGCAAGAAGCATGATCCCCTGGAATGCAGCACTGACCGTCCCGCGCACCCAGGTCCGGAGGGTCCGGTGCCGCCACTTGGAGATGACTTTCGCCAGACGATGATCTTCCCGCACCTCGGCGCCGAAGCCTTTGACCACCGCGTTACAGCTGATCGCGTCCGCAAGCGAGCCGCCAAGCCTCGTATCCCAGTTGTTGGCGAGGTTTGCGGCTGGCGCCACATAGCCGAGCGACAGGACAATGATCAGCGCCACATAGCCAACCGAGCCGCAAGCGATGATCAGCCCCATCATCGGCCAATACCAGCCGAGCAGAACGCTCGACCCCACGAGCATGATGAGCGACGGGAACAAGGCAAGAAGGATCGTGTCGTTAAGGAGGCAGAACGCCCACATGCCGCGCGTGATCTTGCGCACCGTCGAGCCGGCGAAGGTTTTCGCATGCCAATCGGTCGAAAAGCGCTGGACGCGATGGAACGCGTCGCTGGCGATGTCCGACATCATCTTCAGAATGAAGTCATTGACGGCAATGAAGGCGATGTTGCGCATGACGACGGCGCCGAGTGCGAGCGCAATCAACATTGAAAAGGCCGCAAGAGCCGCATCCCACACGACGGCGTCGGCTGCCGCTCCTTGGGCGACCGCGTTTACGAGCCGTCCGGAATAGAGCGGCGTCAGAACGTCAAGGAGCGTTGCCACCAGCACCGCGACTATAATGATCGCGAGCCGGACCGGCTGCCTGCTCCAGTGGCGTATGGTGAAGGCGAAAACGTCGCGAAAGGCGGCGCCGCGTAGATCGATGTGAAAACGCCGCGTGGCTTTGTACGAGCGCAGCAGGCCGCTCGGTCTCAAGAAACCCGAAATGGAAGGTCTGCGTGAGGACGAAAACATCGCTCGGAATGCGGGTGGCTGATCTGGAGCTGACATGTTGCTTTCTTTCCTTCGTTCCATCGATCGCGATGTCACCCGCGAGATGAATATCGGCCGCAGGCACGCGCTGCCCTACGACGAGAGAACCGCAAAAACCGCGCCAAAGGCTCAGAAAGAAGCTCAGAAGAATTTTCTGCATATTCTACAATGACAAACGAGATCTCAGCAGGGCAACCGGGGCGTAACAGTGCCGTGTCGCGCACTCGACAAACCCGACAGGACGCCTCGGTCGCGCGGGCGTCCTTGGCGAACGGCCTGACAGGATTGCTCCTCACGCGAGGCGGAATCTACGCCCGATTCAACGGCGTTCCGCGTTGAACAATTCCCGCCGATGTCGGAAATGCGACATAGCAGTGCTGGAGCCATCATATTGTTTTGAAATGATTCCCTTCTTTGGCACGGTCCATGCGTAGCTCTTCGCGAACGTGTCCGGCCTGAAGGAGAGACAGTCCATGATCCAGCGCACCGAAAACGCCGTGGCCTAAAGACCGCGCTTGCCGGGGGCCGAGCCGGCGCAACGCTGGCGCACCAAGGTCGAGACGGGTTACCGCGCCGGCGCCAAGAAGCGCGCAGGCCGAATGTGGCCGCGGCAACTCCTTCGGCTAACCATCATCATCATCATGACAGACCGGGCGTGCGCTTTGCGTGATTGCGCTCAGGAGAAGGATCACATCCATGAGACCTGTTTATCTGGACAACAACGCAACGACACGGGTCGATCCTGAAGTCGTTCAAGCAATGCTGCCGTTTTTTACCGACCAATTCGGCAACCCTTCGTCGAGCCACGATTTTGGCGCTTCCGCCGGGGCGGCGGTGAGAAAGGCGCGCCGGCAGGTGCAAACGCTGATCGGCGCGGAGTTCGACGACGAGATCACCTTCACCTCGGGCGGGACGGAAAGCGACAACGCGGCGATCCTTTCGGCGCTCGAGGTGATGCCTGAGCGCACAGAGATCGTGACTTCCGCAGTCGAGCATTCGGCCGTGCTGACGCTTTGCGCCGACCTTGAGAAGACGCGCGGCATCAAGGTGCATAGGATCCCGGTGGATCACCACGGCCGGCTCGACTTCGACACCTATAAGGCCGCCCTCACCCCGCGCGTGGCGATCGTCTCGATCATGTCGGCGAACAACGAGACCGGAACCATCTTCCCGGTGGTGGAGTTTGCTGAGCTGGCCAAGGAAGTCGGCGCCCTTTTCCATACCGACGCGGTGCAAGCGGTCGGCAAGCTTGCAATCGACTTGAAATCGACGGCAATCGATATGCTGTCTCTGTCTGGTCACAAATTACACGGACCGAAAGGGGTCGGCGCACTTTATGTAAAGCGGGGCGTCCGCTTCTGTCCGCTGATCAAGGGGGGAGGCCAGGAGGGCAACCGCCGCGCCGGCACGGAGAATACGCCAGGCATCGTCGGTCTCGGCGTGGCCGCCGATCTTGCCTTGAAATTCATGCACGACGCGAACACACGGGTCAAGGCGTTGCGCGACCGCCTGGAGAAGGAACTTCTCCAGCGCATCCCACACGCCTTCGTCGCCGGCGATTTGCTAAAGCGGTTGCCGAACACCGCAAACATCGCCTTTGAAGATATCGAAGGTGAGGGCATACTGCATTTCCTCAATCGCGAGGGCATCGCCTGCTCCTCCGGCTCTGCTTGCGCCTGCGGCTCGCTGGAGCCGAGCCACGTCTTGGTGGCGATGAATATCCCCAATAGCACAGCACACGGCGCAATCCGTTTCTCCTTTTCGCGCAACAACGGCGAGGAGGACGTCGACCGGGTGCTCGAAGTCATGCCCGGGATCGTTGAGAAGCTGCGTCAGCTTTCCCCATCTGCCAGCCAGGTCAGAGGACTTCAATCAGCTCCAGGCCTGGGCGACAACGCAAACCCGACCACCGTTTCGGGCCCAGGAGAATGCAATGCGCAGTTGTTTCGCTGAAAGTCGTGCCATCGATGTCACCGACATCCTCGCCCGGCTGAAGAGCCTGTCGGCTGCGGAGGAGTTCTTCGCAGTCCTTTGCATCTCTTATGATCCGAAGGTGCTCAATGTCTCACGGCTGCATATCCTCAAGCGCATGGGACAATATCTCGCTGAAGAGGATTTCGCCGGTCTTCCCGACGGGGTGATCGCCGCGCGGGCGCGTGCGACGTTGGAACGCGCCTATGAGGATTTCGCGACATCCTCGCCACTCACCCACCGGGTCTTCAAGGTGCTCAAAGAGCACGATCCCGACAAACCGGCCACTCGGGACCACACCTTTGTCCCGTTCGAGTCGATCCTGAGGCGGTTCGGGACAAAATGAACGCGACACTAGTGCGACGCGACAAGGTCGAAAAGCCGACAAACCCGGTCATCACGACGGCACCTTCGAAACAAACCAACCCCATGTCAAAGGGAACAGAGCAACGCAAAACGGTTGGCACGAATGATGCTGCGAAGGAGATGAACGCCAGGGCCGCTTGCGGATTGGAGCCGAGAAAGACGCAATGCACATTGTAATCTGTATCAAGCAGGTGCCGGACTCCGCGCAGATACGTGTCCACCCGGTGACGAACACGATCATGCGCCAGGGTGTGCCGACCATCATCAACCCTTACGACCTGTTCGCCCTCGAAGAGGCACTGAGATTGCGCGACGCCCATGGCGGCGAGGTCACCGTGCTTACGATGGGTCCGCCGATGGCAGAAGATGCGCTGCGAAAGGCGCTCACCTATGGCGCCGACCGCGCGGTACTCTTGACCGACCGCTGTTTTGCCGGCTCCGACACGCTGGCGACGTCCTTCGCGCTTTCTCGCGCAATCGTGAGAATTGGTGAGACCTTTGGCGCGCCGGACATCGTCTTCGCCGGCAAGCAGACGATTGATGGCGATACCGCCCAGGTCGGGCCCGGCATCGCCAAGCGCCTCGGCCTCCTGCAGTTCACCTATGTGGCGAAGATCGGCTCTATCGATGTCGATGCGCGCGAGATCACCGTCAAGCGCCGTTCGGAAGGCGGTACGCAGATGCTGAAAAGCAGGCTGCCTTGCCTCGTCACAATGCTGGAAGGCACCAACGAAATCCGCAGGGGCTCGCTCGACGACGCCATGCGCGCCGCGCGCAGCCAGATCGTGAAATGGAGCGCGGCCGAAGCTGGCATTGACGACCTCAACAAATGCGGCCTGCGCGGCTCGCCGACGGTCGTCAAGCGCGTTTTCGCCCCAACCACGCGGGCGGAAAAGGCGACGCAGATCGACATGACCGACAAGACGCAGCACGACCTCGCTGACGAACTGATCGCCGCAATCTTTACCCGCCAGCCAGCGCTGGAACACGAACTCGCCTTCGACGGCGGCCAGTGACGGGACGGCAAGGAGAGATGATGTCGAACGCGAACCGCGAAGCCCCTCCTTCCGCCGGCCGTGCCGGCATCAAGAGGGAATTGCCTGAGCACTTTAGGGACTATCGGCACGTCTGGGTTTTCATCGAACTGGAACGCGGCGAGGTCCATCCCGTGTCCTTCGAACTGCTTGGCGAAGGCCGCAAGCTCGCCGACAAGCTAGGCATGCAGCTTGCGGGGATCGTGCTCGGACCGCCGGGTGAGGCCACTCAGCATGCCATTGCCGAGGCCTTTGCTTACGGCGCCGACCTTGTCTATCTCGTCGAGGCACCGTTGCTTGCCGACTATCGCAACGAGCCTTTCACCAAGGCGATGACGGATCTGGTCAATACCCACAAGCCGGAGATCCTGCTTCTCGGTGCGACCACGCTCGGCAGGGATCTCGCTGGCTCAGTAGCGACGACCTTGCTGACAGGGCTCACTGCCGACTGTACCGAACTCGATGTTGTCGACGGTTCGCTCGCCGCGACCCGTCCGACTTTCGGCGGTTCCTTGCTATGCACGATCTATACGCTCAACTACCGGCCGCAGATGGCCACCGTACGACCGAGGGTTATGGCCATGCCACCGCGGACGGATAAGCCGGTCGGGCGTGTCATCCGGCACAAGCTGTCAATGACCGAGGAAGAGATCATCACCAAAGTCCTTGGCTTCAACCTCGATCGCCAATCGGCAAAGGCAAATCTCGCCTACGCCGACATCGTGGTTGCCGGAGGCCTCGGTCTCGGCTCAGCGGAGAATTTGCAGCTTGTGAAGAATCTAGCGCGGGCAATCGGCGCCGAATATGGCTGTTCGCGCCCGCTGGTCCAGAAGGGCTGGATGCCGGCCGATCGGCAGGTTGGCCAAACGGGCAAGACCATCCGGCCAAAGCTCTATATAGCGGCCGGGATTTCCGGCGCCATTCAGCATCGGGTTGGCGTGGAGGGGGCTGATTTGATCGTAGCCATCAACACCGACCCGAACGCCCCGATCTTCGACTTTGCCCACCTCGGCATCGTCACCGATGCAATCCGTTTCCTGCCGGCATTGACGGAAGCTTTCACCCGGCGGCTGTCGCCGCATAGCCACGACAAGCTTGCGAGCTAAGGGAGACGGCCATGATCGAGGAAGAATTCGACGCCATCGTCGTCGGGGCCGGTATGTCCGGAAACGCGGCCGCCTACACCATGGCAAGCCAGGGCCTGACGGTGCTGCAGTTGGAGCGCGGCGAGTATCCGGGCTCCAAGAATGTCCAGGGCGCCATCATGTACGCCGACATGTTGGAGCAAATCATTCCGGATTTCCGGGATGATGCACCTCTCGAGCGGCATCTGGTCGAGCAGCGATTCTGGGTGATGGACGACACCTCCCACACCGGGATGCAGTATCGATCGGACGATTTCAACGAGGCGAAGCCCAATCGCTACACGATCATCCGCGCCCAATTCGACAAGTGGTTTTCGCGCAAGGTGCGCCAAGCCGGCGCGACGGTGCTGTGCGAGACGACGGTGACCGAACTTGTCCGCAGTGCCAGCGGCAAGGTGATCGGCGTGCGCACCGACCGGGCTGGCGGGCCGATCTACGCGGACGTCGTCGTGCTCGCAGAAGGTGTCAACGGGCTGCTCGGTACACGGGCCGGTCTGCGCAAGATGCCGAAGCCAGAAAGCGTGGCGCTCGCTGTCAAGGAAATGCATTTTCTACCCGATGAGGTCATTGAGCAGCGGTTCGGCCTCCAGGGCGACGAAGGCTGCGTGATCGAAGCGGCGGGCACGATTTCCCGCAGCATGGCCGGACTGGCCTTCCTCTACACCAACAAGGAGTCGATCTCTCTCGGCATCGGCTGCCTCGTCTCCGATTTCGCCCAGACAATGGAGAGCCCTTACGTCCTCCTCGACGCCTTCAAAAACCATGCTTCGATCCGGCCGCTGATCGCGGGCTCGGAAGTCAAGGAGTATTCCGCGCATCTCATTCCCGAAGGTGGCTACAAGGCAATTCCGCAGCTCTTCGGCGACGGTTGGGTGGCGGTCGGTGATGCCGCCCAACTGAACAACGCTATCCACCGCGAGGGTTCGAACCTCGCCATGACTTCCGGCCGCATCGCGGGCGAGGCAATCATTGAGATCAAGGGCCGCAACCAGCCGATGATCAGGAGGAACCTCGCCCTCTACAAGACCATGCTGGACAAGTCCTTTGTAGTCAAAGACCTGATGAAATATAAGGACATGCCGGCCCTGATACACACCAATTCCCGCAATTTCTTCATGACTTACCCGCAGTTAATGTCGCAGGCCGCGCAGAACTTCATGCGGGTCGACGGCACCCCGAAAATCGAGAAGGAAAAGGCGACCACTGCTGCCTTCATCAAGGCGCGTTCGCGCTGGGGGCTGATCAGCGATGTGGTCCGCCTGGCACTCGCGTGGCGCTGAAGGAGAAACAGGATGACGATGGCCGTGACGAAGTTACGTGTCGAGGAGAAGCTTTATCAGAATCGCTATCTGGTCGATCCGGGCCGCCCGCATATCAAAGTGCGACCGCACGAGAGGCCGAGCGCGAACCTGCTCGCGCTGACACACATCTGCCCGGCCAAGTGCTATGAGTTGAACGACAAGGGACAGGTGGAGACGACTTCCGACGGCTGCATGGAATGCGGCACCTGTCGCGTGCTGTGCGAGGCCAGCGGTGAGATCGTATGGAACTACCCGCGCGGCGGCTTTGGCGTTCTCTTCAAGTTTGGATGACTGGCGCAAAGAGCGAGAAACGAGAGGCTCGCAATTGCGGTCAAGACCGCCAATATCGTTCAAAATTGCCCGAAAAGCTGAAAATACTATGTTTCTGGAACTCGAAATACAAAAAAGGGGTTGGGAGGAGCACCTTGGACAACCCTTGAGGTGTTTGCATGGCTCACATGCTTCCAGATCAGGTCGGTGAAATTGTATCTCGGAACACCCCGCCTGAACCTGCGGTCGAAGCGGCGCGCAATGCGGACAGCTGGCTCAGGGGAGTCTACGAGATATCGAAGATTCTGACTGCCCCGACCCGGCTGGAGATTACGCTTGCCAATGTCGCGAATATCCTCTCCTCGTTTGTGCAAATGCGTCATGGCGCAATCGTCGTCCTGGACGCTGAAGGAGAGCCGCAGATTAGCGCAACTACCGGCGGCGCTGTGCCTCGGTCAGCCATCGGCAGTGTCATACCCCAGGCCGTAATAGACAAAATCGTCGCTACTGGAGTGCCGATCGTCATACAAGACACAAACACGTCGGAGCTGTTTCAGGCTGATCCTCAATCGACCAGCGGCACGATCGCAACTGCGTTTATCGGTGTCCCGCTAAAGGCTGAGGAAAAGATCTTCGGGACGCTGTCGATCGACCGCGTCAGGAACGGTACCACCGAGTTCCGTTACGAGGAGGACTTACGTTTCCTGGCCATGGTCGCCAATCTGGTCGGCCGGACCATTCGCCTGCATCGCACTTTGAGCACAGCTGGTCAGCGACTTATCGAGAAGCAATCGAGACCAGAGCAGTCGCTCGACGAGGACAGGACCCATCCGGCCCGACATCCGCATGTCAAGGTCGACGGAATCATCGGAGAAAGTCCCGCACTCAAGCAAGTGCTGGAGATCGTCTCGGTCGTGGCCAGGACCAATTCCACCGTGCTTCTGCGAGGCGAAAGCGGTACCGGCAAGGAGTTCTTTGCACAGGCCATCCATAGGCTTTCACATCGGAGGGAGAAATCCTTCGTCAAATTGAACTGCGCCGCACTGCCCGAAAGCGTCTTGGAATCGGAGCTCTTTGGCCACGAGAAGGGCGCCTTCACCGGAGCTATCCTGCAGCGCGCCGGCCGGTTCGAATTGGCGAATGGCGGAACCCTGCTGCTTGATGAAATCGGCGAGATTTCGCCTGCCTTTCAAGCCAAGCTATTGCGCGTCTTGCAGGAAGGAGAACTGGAGCGAGTGGGCGGCACCAGGACCCTAAAAGTTGACGTGCGGCTCATATGCGCCACCAACAAGGACCTCGAGACGGCTGTCCGGAATGGAGAGTTCAGGGCCGACCTTTATTACCGCATCAATGTGGTGCCAATAGTCCTGCCTCCCCTCAGAGAGCGGCCGGGCGATATTCCACGCCTTGCCAAAACTCTCCTCGATAGATTCAACAAGGAGAACCATCGCGATCTTGCCTTCACGCCGTCGGCGCTTGACCTGATCTCGCAATGCTATTTCCCTGGCAACGTGCGTGAGTTGGAGAATTGTGTGCGACGGACGGCCACACTTGCGCGTTCAATGACAATAACTCCGTCGGATTTCGCCTGCCAGAACAGCCAGTGCCTTTCTTCGCTTCTGTGGAAAGGAGTCGGCCGTTCGCACGGCGCCTATGCCGTCGACGAGTTCGCACGTGGCAATATGATGCCGGTTGGATCGCCGCTGCCTGCCATGCGAGTCGGCCCCTCCCAGAATGAGGCATCGCCCGGCGAGACCTGCGACCCCAACCATCCAGCTTGCCCAGCAATGAACCAGCGTCTGACGGAACGCGACCGACTGATCGATGCGATGGAGAAAGCCGGCTGGGTTCAGGCCAAGGCGGCTCGTTTCCTCGGTCTCACGCCGCGGCAGGTCGGCTATGCTCTGCGCCGGCATCATATCGAAGTGAAGAAGTTCTAACGCCATTGATGACACCACATTTGGGAGCGCGGTTGCTGCCCGCACCGGGCGTAACTGAGACAAGACGTCCCTTTTCGCGTTGCTTTTGACCGTTGTCGGCGACCTGACAAAACCGTGTCGCAGGAAACGGACACAATTGGACACAAAAGGCCGACGTAAAGCCAGCATGACGGATAAAGACCGCTTTTCGAGTTGGCATATCTCTTGCGCTCTGAAGTGCGATGTTCACACCACGCACGGAGCCGTTCGATGTCCGCACCGATGATTTCGCTACAGAGCCTTTCCGGCACGACTGTCTTCGATCAGTTGCCGGCGGGAGCGAAATCCGGTGCCTGCGCATCTTCATCCTGCGGCTCCTCCGCAAAGCCGCACGAGATGGACTCGGCTGTCTGGGAGAAGATCAAGGATCATCCCTGCTTTTCAGAGGAAGCGCACCACTATTTCGCGCGCATGCATGTGGCGGTCGCCCCAGCCTGCAATATTCAATGCAACTACTGCAATCGCAAATATGACTGCGCCAACGAAAGCCGGCCTGGGGTGGTTTCGGAAAGGCTGACGCCCGACCAGGCGCTGCGCAAGGTGATCGGGGTTGCCAACGAAGTGCCGCAGCTTTCCGTGCTTGGCATCGCCGGACCGGGCGATGCCTGTTACGACTGGAAAAACACAAAGGCGACATTCGAACGGGTCGCCAAGGAAATCGCCGACATCAAGCTGTGCATCTCAACCAACGGGCTCGCGCTGCCAGACCGCGTCGCCGAGCTTGCCGAAATGAATGTCGATCACGTGACGATCACCATCAACATGGTCGACCCGCGGATCGGTGCCAAGATCTATCCATGGATCTTCTATGACAACCGCCGTTATACCGGCGTTGAGGCAGCCACGATCCTGCACGAACGACAGATGTCGGGGCTGGAGATGCTGACGGCGCGCGGCATCCTCACCAAGATCAATTCGGTGATGATCCCCGGCGTAAACGATGAGCACCTGATCGAGGTGAATAAATGGGTCAAGGAGCGCGGCGCGTTCCTGCACAATGTCATGCCGCTGATTTCCGACCCGGCACACGGTACGCATTACGGCCTGAGCGGGCAGCGCGGCCCCAAGGCAATGGAGCTGAAGGCCCTTCAGGATCGTCTCGAAGGCGGCGCCAAGTTGATGCGCCACTGCCGGCAGTGCCGGGCCGATGCTGTCGGCCTGCTCGGCGAGGATCGTGGCCAGGAATTCACGCTCGACCGGCTTCCCGACAAGGTCACGTACGACGCCAGCAAGCGCGAGACATATCGGGCAGTGGTCGCTCGCGAGCGGGGCGACCGCATGGCGGCCAAGAGCGAGGCGCTCGGGATGGTCAAGACCGCGGGCTCCGGCAAATCGCTTCTGGTCGCGGTGGCGACCAAGGGTGGCGGCCGCATCAACGAACATTTCGGCCATGCGAAGGAATTCCAGGTTTATGAGGCCTCGCCGAAAGGGATCAGCTTCGTCGGTCATCGCAAGGTCGAGCAGTATTGCCTCGGCGGCCGGGCCGAGGACAAGAGCCTCGACGGCGTCATCTCTACGCTCGAAGGCGTAGACATCGTGCTGTGCGCGAGAATTGGAAATTGCCCCAAGGATCGTCTCAAGGAAGGTGGGATCCGAGCAACGGATGCTTACGGGTATGACTACATCGAGACCGCGATCGGCGCGCTTTACGCCGCCGAGTTTGGGAGTGAGCCACTGGCTGCGACGGCCTGAGCCGCCTCATTCTAACCGAACCGGAGTTGAAAATGGCCTTTAAGATCATCGCTTCCCAATGCACCCAGTGCGGTGCCTGTGAGTTTGAATGCCCTTCGGGCGCGATCAAGTTCAAGGGCGAGACCTACGTGATCGATCCGATAAAGTGCACCGAATGCGAGGGGACCTTCGAAACGCAGCAATGCGCCTCGGTATGTCCGGTGTCGAAAACTTGCGTCCCCGCCTGACCTCCATTTCGGCTACCGACACGGTCGAGGCGCCTCCGCAGGACCATTGACCTCCTGTTGGAAAGCTGCAGCCGAGAGAAAGGAACGGCCATGAGCCTCGGACGCGAACAGGACATCGAAATCCGTACACCGCCGCGATTCATGCCGGGTGAGCGGGTCCGCGCCACACGCCACATAAAAAATGACGGCACCTATCCGGGCAAGGAGATCGGTGAAAATCTGGTGCGCAAAGGCGACGAGGGCTATGTGCGCGACATCGGCACCTTTCTCCAGCAGTTCTACATCTATGCGGTCGAATGGATTGATCGCGGCACCGTCGTCGGCATGCGTGCGCGGGAACTCATGAGCCTTGAGACGGCTGGGATTCGTTGCAGTGCCGAAATCGGTGCTGGGTTTGACGAAGGAACGGCCCGATGAGGGTAATGATCCGCAGGACCGGTGCTGGCTTGTCGGCCTATATTCCCAAAAAGGATCTCGAAGAGCCGATCATCAAGGTCGACAACGAACACTTATGGGGTGGGGCCGTGACGCTGAAGAACGGCTGGCGGTTAGTCCTGCCCGACCTTCCGCGGGATACGCCTTTGCCGATTACCGTCGAAGCAAGGAAGATTTCCGACGAGGACTGACCTTCGGGTTTACACAAAGAGAGCGGCAAAGGGATACGAGCATGAACACAATGACCTCGGGCCATCTCGTCGTCATTCGGGACAGTTTTGCCGAAAGGCAGCTTGACCTTTTGAAGAAAGGGCTCGCGGCCGATCAGGTCATTCCCTATCTCGGCCCGGGTCTGCTTGAGATCCGCTCCGCGGGACCGCCCGTACCCCATACCCCCGAAGCCGTTGCCGCAGCGCTCAACAAGCGCGCGCCAGCCCCTTCGAAGATTCGCACCAACATGTGGTCGGTAGCGCAGTATATCGAACAGCGCCGGCACCGCCGGACGCTTCAAGTTTGGATGGCCGAAATATTCGCGGCCCCGGTGGTGCCGACCATCTTGCATGCCTGGCTTGCAACGCTGCCGCTCTCCGTGATCGTCGACAGCTGGTACGACGGTGCCATGCGCGCGGCCCTAATACAGACCCGCCGAACGGACGTCGTCGAAATACAGGGCGTAACACGGGCGCACGAGATCGGTGACATTTGGACGAAAGCCTACGATTTGTCCGGGATGTTACTCGAATCCGCACCAGCGGCGAAGACGGTTCTCTACGCCCCTCACGGCGGTGCCAGGCCGGCCGCAAACTTCCTCGTCGCAGATTCCGACTACGTTGAAGTGCTGAGCGAAATCGACATCCAGACGCCGATCCCTGACCTGGTGAAGGAACGGCGAGCCAGCCGTGGTCTTTTCTTCCTCGGCTGCCGCTTCAATGATCAGATGCTGCGCACCTATGCCCGACAGATCATGAAGCGCTCCCATGGCCCACATTTTGCGGCAATCGATACAGCACAGCTGACCAAGAACGAGCGTCGCTTCCTTGCAGAAAGGGCAATCACGGTCATTGACATGCCGACGGGTCAAGCCGCGGCCCGTCTCGTCGGACTGGGCGAGACATTGCATTCCAAACGGGGAATCGTTTGAGCCATTCCCAGACGCCTCCACACTGCCGAAAAGGTAAAACGGGCAATTGACTTCCGGGTTTTTCAACAACTCCGAGAGGCGCTCTGAAAAGCTACGACGGTTATTGCATTCGAGGCTGCAGCGGATATGGCATTCGATGCTGCGGATGAACACAGCGGCGACGGGCTCGAACCAGCCGAGCAGACCATAGTCTGGCGCCATGGTTGTCGCGGCGACCGGTCGCAGCTGATCGGCTTCACTTGGCCGTAAAGCAGTGGCACGGCATGATGATCAGGGCCGGTTGGGGTCGATGCCAATCGAGCTAAGGCCAAGCGTGCTCACCGCATAGGCGGTCACCTGCCACTGCCATCCCAGAGCGTCAGGATGATCGCGTTGCGCGACAGCTTGGCGCGCCGCAGACGCGAGCGATTTGGTTCAGGGCAGCCCGCTTCGCCATCAACGAGACCCGCTGCTGCATGAGTTGTAACGCCCGCACCACGGCGCCGCGAATCCGCGCTTGTGGCGCCATGACCTTGAGGCGAGTGAGTCCGGCGCTAACAACGCAGACTGAACCAATCCGATCAGCCCGGCCCATGCCGGAGAGCACGGCGACCAATGCCGCCAGCTACACCACGCAGCGGGACAACGGCTAAGCGCTAGTTGAAAAGCATACGTCGACGTCCGCCATTTCCGCATGCACCGCCTTGGATAAGGCCTGCCCCGAGGCATGATGCGGGCCTGGTTGGCTTTCGTGTCGATGCCGGCTTCGTAAGCAGCGGCTCCCGCGAGGTCGAGCAGTTCCAACTGGCGGCTTGAGGACGGCGCTCACGCACAGCCGTTCCAGGTGCGGCCGGTTATGCGGCCTTCCCCCTTCCCATTGGCTTGGGCAAGCTTCTGGGTGATCCTCTGCGTCGCCGGTCGCAGAGAGGTCGGGTCTGCAACGTTAGCACAGGCCAATATTGCGGCCGCCTCGGTATGTATGCGTCCCTCTCTTCTGTTTGGCCTGACTGAACAAGCTTGCACCCGGTCGGACATGCAGTCCAACCAGGATGCGCGCTTCCACATCAAGCCGCATGTAGGCGAAGAAAATCCTCATACGTCGCTTGCAACCCGGCACCAAGAGACGTTTTGGCTTTCCAGCCAAGGTTACGCAAGCGCGTTACGTCCAGTAGCTTGCGCGGAGTACCGTCTGGCTTCGTCGTGTCGAACACCAAATTGCCCTCCCAGCAGACCGCCGCCTTGACGAGTTCCGCCACCTCGCGAATTGTGACGTCCTCACCAACGCCAACATTAATCAGGGGCGCAGTGTCGGGGGCTGTCAAGGCGTCAAAATCCGAATCTGGCAGGCCAAGCAGGAACGCAATGGCATCGCCTACATCCGACGAATACATAAACTCTCGCCGAGGATTTCCGGATCCCCAGACCCCCACAGAGGAGGCGCCGTTCATTTTAGCTTGATGAAAGCGGCGTATCAGAGCAGGCAGAACGTGACAATTTTCGGGGTGATAATTATCGCCGGGACCATATAAATTGGTCGGCATCAACGCGAGATAGCGCGCCTTGTACTGCCGGTTGAAAGACCAGCACGATTCGACACCTGCAATTTTTGCCAAAGCGTAGGGACGATTCGTCGCTTCAAGCGGACCGGTGAGAAGGTATTCCTCCCGTATCGGCTGCGGACAGTCGCGTGGATAGATACACGAGGAGCCAAGAAAAATCATCCGTTCGACGCCGGACGCGTAAGCGGCATCAAAAACACTGAGTTGAATCGCTAAGTTGTTATGAAGGAAATCGACAGGGGAGCTAGCGTTCGCCAGTATACCACCAACCTTTGCGGCGCACATAACGACGTAATCTGGCCGCTGCGACATGAAGAACTTGCGCGTCTCGCTCCGGTCAAATAGATCCAGTTCGTCGTGAGTACGTGTTATTATCTCATAGGATCCTAACGCCTCGAGGGCTCTCATTGTGGCGGATCCAACAAGGCCGCGATGGCCTGCCACATAGACTTTCTTCATCTTTTTGTTTTCCATTGTTAACGCTCTGAGCGCTCCTTAAGAAGGCCACCATAGCACTGACAACAACCCAGCATGGCGCCGCCGTTGTCAGCATAACTCTCGTGGACTGTGTGAATAATAACCCTGCTTCATCAGCACTGCGTCACGCTCTGCCATGCGCAAATCTTCCCGAACCATCTCCCTAACCAATTCGATGAAGGAGATTTTGGGCTCCCACCCAAGTTTTTCTTTCGCCTTGCGGGCATCGCCGAGAAGTGTCTCGACTTCTGCAGGACGAAAATAACGGGGATCTACTTTTACGATCAGAGCTCCTGTCTTTGCATCGTACCCCTCTTCGTCGATCCCTTCCCCCACCCAACGAACACCGATGCCGAGTTCAGCGGCCGCGACGCTGACGAATTCGCGCACCGAATGTTGCTCACCGCTAGCGATCACAAAGTCTTCAGGTTGCTCCTGCTGCAGCATCAACCACTGCATCTGGACGTAGTCTCGTGCGTGCCCCCAATCGCGACGCGCATTAAGGTTGCCCAAGAATAGAGTCCGCTGCATTCCAAGCTTGATCCGAGCCAGGGCGCGCGTGATTTTGCGCGTTACAAATGTTTCTCCGCGCGCGGGTGACTCATGATTAAATAAAATGCCGTTACACGCATATAAATTGTAAGCTTCTCGATAGTTTACGGTGATCCAGTGAGCATACAATTTGGCAACAGCGTAGGGTGATCGGGGGTAGAACGGTGTCGTCTCGGTCTGCGGCGTTTCCCGCACCAGCCCGTAGAGCTCAGACGTCGACGCTTGGTAGTAGCGCGTATGCTCGACGAGCCCCAGGATCCGAATTGCCTCGAGGATACGCAGCGCACCCAAGGCATCGGAGTTCGCGGTGTATTCTGGTTCTTCAAAGGAGACTGCAACGTGGCTCTGAGCTGCCAAATTGTAAATTTCGTCCGGCTGAACCAGTTGGATGACACGCGTAAGGCTGGACGAGTCTGTCAAGTCCCCGTGGTGAAGTGTAAGATCAACGCCACCTTCATGAGGGTCATGATAGAGATGGTCTATACGGCCCGTATTAAAAAGAGACGATCGTCTCTTTATCCCATGCACAGAATAGCCCTTTTCTAAAAGCAATTCTGCGAGGTAGGAACCGTCTTGCCCCGTGACTCCGGTGATTAAAGCGACTTTTCTCTTTGACAAGCTTGAATCCTTTTGATTTTGACGCGCCCATGAAAATGCTCGCCTGCGGCGGGATTGCGTGGCGAGAAAGGGGCGCATTGGGCAGGGCGAACGGGGGCCTCTTCGCGAAGGCAAGAGAGAGTTCGAGCGGGATGCCAGCCTTTCATGGAGCCGGGGAACGTTCGAAAGAGTTGTCGATCAAGATCAAACGACGCGGGTCATTCAAATCGAATTCGATAATTCGTGGCACGAAGAGGCGGGCATAGCGGGTGAAGGCGCTAGTCGGAGGAAAGCGAATAACAGTGTCGCATCGACCGAGGAGATACATCTCAACGAGAGCGGAAAAACCCCCGTCGGTGCCCAGTGCTGCACTGTGTAAGGGGCCGGCCTGATCCGCCTGGAAGCGTTTTGGGACGGTGAAAAGTTCGGGAAATACGCCCGACAGGTGATCAACAACCTTGGCGCTGTCTGTACACAAGAACACCCTTACAGGTCTTGAATGCGGTTGCGCCTTGGCCATACGGATGGCAGTGCATACCTGCTCTAAGGCAACTTTCGGATCAGCCCAAAAAGGTGCGTGATCCATAATATCTTCGCCGTTGCCGTGGCGGACATGGACTCCAATTATGCTGTGCCCGTCAAAATGTTCCTGGTAGAGCGCTTCAATGCGATTCTCAATTTCGACCCTCGGTGTGATGCTCCTAAATATGGTTCGCTCGGCCTTTTCATCGCAGCGCCACATCAAGCAAGCATCACACACCACCGTGTTGGCTTCACAATCATCTTGGGCCTGGAAAAGATCGTTAAGCTCGTCACGTTCTTGGAAAATCTGTTCATCCGGACGGTACACGCAGTCGATGGATGGCTTGTTCCACCACGACGGGAAGAAGGGACCAGGGAATGAGACGTGGTTGATCTGGTCATCGCAAATGACCCGTACACCACCGATATTCTCAATTGGCTTGAAGAAAGCTGGAAAGGCATTCGCAAACGGGTTGTCAAGGTAACAAGAGCCGCGCCAATCTATTGCTAAAGCTCGTCCCGTCCGATGTGCGTAGTCCCAAGCCGACGCGAGAGACCACAGGCAATCACCGAGACCCGTGCGCCGTCGAGAAACAACGAACCGATCGTTCCTTGAGCGATCAACAAGCATCTAAATTGCCTCTCTCCAGAACACCACAAGCCTCAGCTTTGCTGCTGCGTTTGAGGCAAGCGCCTGCGCAATTCGGGGAAGATTGTCGTGCTGTGCCAATGCGATGTAGCTTGCGTCTGTCGCGGAAGTGCATGGCCGCGATGGACGCGCGCCTGGGCTGGTCTTCCGCGCAGACCAGAAAATGCTCTTCGGAGCCAACGCAAACATCAACCACTTTCCTTAAGGCTGCTACATTCTTGAATTCTTTCTATGCATCGTGCCGTAACATCGGTAAAATCGTCTGTTTCGATGAAACGCATCCACGCCATGGATGGCTAGTGACATGGGTTCCAGAGCGTTGGCTGTGAACCCTCTCGCTGTGCTCGACGCACCGCTAACCCCAGCGGAACCTCACGGTGACAGCACGCAGCATCGACCTAAGTGAGCCGGCCATGAGCGCGGGCCGCGGCCACGAAGTTTCGACTGGGCCAGGTTCTGCATGGGAGCGCCACAAAGAAAGAGGCGATGCGTCGAGCTGTAAGCGAGCCTGAGCTCGCTTTCGAAGCGCTATGCCATCAACCCCAAGACGGTCGCGAAGTGGAGGAGCGGAGTTCGACCGCCGATCTGCCCACCGGCCCCAGGGAGCCGAGATCGAAGGTTCTGTCTGCCGTAGAAGAGGACCGTTGTTGTGGCCTTCCGCCGCAACACACTGCTGCCGCTGGACGATTGCCTCTACGGCCTTGCAGCCGACGATCCCGCATCTGACGCGCTCTTCATTGCACCTATGTCTGCAGCGCAAGCATCGGCTTCTTCCAAATTGATATTGCGGAGATCCCAACCGAACAGGGCAAGCTAAACATCAAGGCCTTTGTACCGGGGCACCGCCTGTCGCGAACCTTCGCGCCCCTCTGTCCCGCCGGCACCAAAGGAGACCGTCGCGGCGCCGTTGTTGCTAGATCACATTCAATTCCCTAAACGCCCTCCCTTCGGCGACACGGATGTACCCAAACGCGGAGCAATCGACCGTGCGGTAGCCGCCATGCACGAGAAGCTCGGCCAGCGCCTTGCCGACCGCCGGGGCCTGCTGCAGACCGTGGCCTGAAAATCCGTTGGCGAAGAGGAAATTTTTCACCTTGGGGTGCGGCCCGATCACCGCGTTCTGGTCGAGCGTGTTGTAATCGTAGTGCCCGGCCCAGGCGCGGGTAGGCTTGATGGCCTCGAAGGCCGGAATGCGGGTCGCCAGCACCGGCCAAATCACCTCTTCGAACAGCGGCCAGTCGACCTCGAAATCGGTGGGGTCGGCCGGGCCGTCGCCCTCTTCCGTTTCGGCGCCGCCGGTGAGATAGACCGAGCCTTCCGGCCGGACATAGATGCCGGAGGGATCGACCAGCAGCGGCATATCAGAATATTTGTCGCGCGCCTCGAAGACGAAGACGTTGCGCTTGCGCGGCTCCACAGGCAGCGCCAGCCCGGCCATGGCAGCGACCTTGCCGGCATTCGGCCCGGCGGCATTGATGACGGTGCCGGCTTCGATCGTCTCGCCATTGTCGAGCCTGACGCTGGTGACACGGTGGCCCTGTCGCTCGATGCCGATGACCGAGGCGGTCATAAAGTCCACGTTCTTGCTGCGCAACGCCTTGCGGAACAGCGTCAGCATCGCATGCGCGTCGAACCAGCCTTCGCCGCTGCGGCCATAGGCGCCGGCGGATATATCTTCGGTCGACAGCCAAGGGAAGCGGCGGGTAAGCTGGTCGGCGTCCTCCAGCACGATGTCAGCGCTCTCGGCCTTCTGCGCCTCGTGATTGGCTTTGAGGATCGGCAGACCGTTCTCGCTGGCGAGAATGAGAAAGCCGCCCTCGCGGAAACCGATATCGGCGTCAGCTCCAAAGGTTTCCTTCAGCCGTCGGAACAGTTTCAGCGTGAACTGCGACAGGCGGATGTTCTGCGGGATCGAGAATTGCTGGCGAATGGAGGCGCAGGACAACGTCGTTGCCGCGTGCGCGAACTGCGGATCGCGCTCGATCAGCGCGATCGAGCCGGAAAACCCTTCTTCACGCAGATAGTAGGCGATCGAAGAGCCGACGATGGCTCCTCCGATGATAACGATCTCGTAACGCACTTTTTTGTCGCCTTTCCGGTAACCGCCCGTGTCGGTCACACAGCCGTCAGCATGATGTCGAAGCGCGTGCCGCGGCCGGGCGCGGGCCTAGCGAGTTGAAATGGGTTGCCGCATGCGCTTGATCCATCAGCCCTCACGCGGCTGCCGGTCCTGCTTCACGCAGCAAGTCGTCGGCTTTGTCCGTCTTCTCCCAGGTGAGCTCAGGCTCTTCACGGCCGAAGTGTCCGTATGTCCCCGTCTTGCGGTATATCGGGCGTAAGAGATCAAGCATCTTGATGATGCCTTTCGGTCGGAGATCGAAAACATGCGAATCCAAACATGAGGCCCTGATCCCGCCCTTGCTCGAGATCCTGCCATCGTCCTTCATCAACGCCCTGGCTTATGTCGGGCGACTGCCCAGTGAGAGCCTGAACGACGGCGCAACTTCGGCCATCAAAGCCGATGGCATCGTCGTCGTAGCCAATATCCGCAGGCGACTTGGGTGTAATCGATGTGCGCATGGCTGGTGCCTCCTCCTGCTGACTTTGTCATTTCGCGCTCTTCGTAAATGCTGTTTGGCGGCGGAACATAAAACGACACCAGATTTCTGCCGCCACTGATCTCGAAAGTTGTGATGAGCGTACCATTGACAGCGATTTGCGCTCGCAACGATTCCATGAATTTCTTTGAAGGATCTGTTGCAATGCTAAACAAGAACGCAACGAGATTGGCGGGGCCTGGTAAGGCAAGCTGGAACTGGTTGGCCAAGAGGGAGGCGATCGGCGCACCTTTCCCCAGGCGACGTGCTAACTTGCATCGTGCACCTCATCCGCCATTTGCTAAATGTTTAGTCCCGGCATTTGCTGGAGCGGATTGAAAGTGAACGCTCGGGCTGGGAAGCCCATGCCTTCCAGATGAACTCGCAGGGCGTGAGGCCCTTGAGGGTCTTCAGCTTGCGGCCGAAATTGTAGGCCGCGACGAAGTCGGCAAGATGCCGACGCAGTTGGTCGCGATCGTCGTAGTGGAAGCGCTTGACGGTTGCGTCTTGATGGTCCGGTTCATTCTCTCGACTCTTCTCGCCGGCCTGTCGCCGTCGACATCTGGCAATCGGCCGATGCTTGCCTGCAGCCAGCGGTGCAATGAAGAGCGCGTCAGATGCGGGACGTCGGCTGCAACTCGTAGAGGCAATCGTCGAGCGGCAGCAGCCTGTTGCGGCGGAAGGCCACAACAACGGTCCTCTTCCTCGGCAGACAGAACTGTCGCCTCCCTGGGGCCGGTGGACAGATCGGCGGTCGAATTCCGCTTCTCCACTTCGCGACCGTCTTGGGGTTGATGCCATAGCGCTTCGAAAGCGACCTCAGGCTCGCTTCACTATGTTGTATCGCTCGACGGATCGCCTCTGTCGTTGTGGCGCTCCATGCAGAACCTGGCCCATAGTGCATCCTTTGAGTCGGATGAGAATGGCGAAATTTCTTTTCCGCGACATGCGAGCAAGAAGGCTTCAGCCAATGGCGGTTTTTCGATAATCGGCCGCGTCTATCCCATGTCGTTTCAGCTTGTCGTAGAAGGTCTTGCGGGGAACTCCCAGGACTTCGATCGTGCACCTCACGTCGCCGCCGCATTCCTGCAAGGCATCGCGGATGACAGTCGCCTCATAAAGGCTGACCTTCTCGGACAAGGGGAGGCTTGATACCGCTTGTTCCTTTCGACCTGACGCAATGGGCGTGCCTAGCCCTTCGAGTCCCAATGCAACGCGATCGGCGAAATGCACGAGTTCACGGACATTGCCGGGCCAATTGTGGCTCACGAGGCGATCGCGCACGCCAGCGCTTATGTCCGGAACTGGCCTGCTGAAGCGTTTGGAGGCGCGTTCCAGGAAATGCCCAAAGAGCATCGGGATGTCTTCGCGCCTTTCGCGAAGCGGCGGGATACGGAGCGTCACCACATTGAGCCGGAAATAAAGGTCTTCCCGGAAATCTCCGCGAGCGGCCGGATCGCCGAGATCGGCCTTCGTAGCCGACACGACACGAAGGTCGACGCTGCGGGTTTCGTTCGTGCCGAGCGGCGTGATCTGCCGGGTCTCAAGCACCCTCAGGAGCTTCACCTGGAGTGCTGGCGGCATCGACTCGATTTCGTCGAGGAAGAGCGTCCCTCCGTTCGAATGCTCGATGCGACCGGTCCTGCGCCTCTGCGCGCCAGTAAAGGCGCCTGCCTCGTGCCCGAAAAGTTCGCTATCGATGACGCTTTCGGGCAGCGCTCCACAATTCAGGGCAACGAAGGGCTTCGTGCGTCGTCTGCTCCAGCGGTGAAGCAGATCCGCGACCACCTCCTTGCCCGTGCCCGTCTCGCCTTCCACAAGGACATCCACATCGGTATCGGCGATCTGGCGGAGAGTTTCGCGCAATCGAATCATGGTCGGTGCCTCCCCTATCAGCGGGATATCGCCCGCAGATCGGACAACCGCATCCCTAAGACGTCTGTTTTCCAGGACCAGGCGCCGTTTTTCCGAAGCGCGATGCAGCGTCACGAGAAGCCGGTCGTTCGCATATGGCTTCGAGATGAAATCGTAGGCGCCATCCTTGATGGCGGCAACGGCCAGCTCGACGTCGGCATGCCCGGTGATCAGGACAACCGGGATTTCCGGGTCAATCGCCTTCACTCGCTCGAAGAGCTGAAGTCCGTTCAGCCCGGGCATACGGATGTCACTCACGACAGGGCCATCGAAGTTCCCGTCGATTCTGGCGAGTGCGGCCTCGGCCGAACCGAACACGCTCGGTGAGAACGAGGCAAGCTTCAGCATCTGCGTGGCTGCGCGAAGCACATCCTCGTCATCGTCGATAAAAATGACCGGTCCTGATTCAGCACTCATGCCGCTCGCCTCAGCTCGACCGTGAAGGAAGTCCCTGTCCCGTGGCCGGTATCATCATGCCGCAACGAGCCGCCGAGCTCACGTGCGATCTCTTGCGAAATGACCAGGCCAAGACCGAGACCCTTTTCCTTGTTGGTAACGAACGGCATGAAGAGGCTCCCGCGAATGTCGGGGGCAAGGCCGGGGCCGTTGTCCCGAAGGGAAATAGCGACCATTTCCGCGTTTTCGGCGAGCGCTATCTCGACGCGGGGATCCGGTTGATCTTTCAGAGCGTCAAGCGCGTTCTGGAGAAGGTTGACGAGTATCTGCTCCAGTCGCATGCGGCTTGCCATGACAATTGGAGGCGGATCGATCCGCTTCCGTTCAATCGTCACCCCGGAATCGCGAATTCGGCCTGAAAGAAGCGACAGAGCGCCGTCGATCGCGTCGTCCGCCAGTATCGGTCCCATCGATCCGCTGGCGCGGCGGGAAAAGGACCTTAGCGTTTCAGTGATCGTGCCGATCCTGCCGGTCATGGCGACGATCGAGGTCAGATTCTCGGCGGTGTCTTGCGACCGGCCGATCCCTAGAAGACGCGCGGCATTTTCAGCATAGGTGCGGATTGCGGCGACCGGCTGGTTGATCTCGTGGGCGACCCCGGCCGTTATCTGTCCCAGGATTGACAAGCGGTTCGCCTGGGCGAGTTCATCGCGCAGGCGACGCACTCTTTCTTCAGCGTTCTCTCGCTCGGCGATCTCACCGGCGAGCGCCTCGTTCGAGCTCTGGAGCTCCGCCGTGCGCAGTTCGACGCGATGCTCCAGTTCCGCATTCAGCAACACAAGCACTTCTTGCCGCTGCCGGGCCGCCCGCCGCCGTCGAACAATGATGAAAATGACGAATCCAACGAGAACGAGGGCAAGCAGCGTCGTCACGCGGGCTGTCATGACCGCCGAGGATATCTCGGCGTCGGCGGGGATGAGCAACGACATGCGCCAGCCCGGAACTGCTTTGCCGAGATCCTGCGAAACCGCAACGAAACCGGCTGATCGACTCTCAGGAGTTGCGGTGACCAGGTTGTCGCCGCGGCGGGAAAGCGGCACCGGCTCGAAAGTCACGCCCGGTAGCTGCAGACGATCGCGAGCGGTTTGCTTCTCCTTTGCGGAAAGCGGTGAGAGAGCGCCAAAACGCCATTGGGGCACGCTCGTGGCAAGAACCACGCCTCGCTCATCGGTCGTGAAGACCACGAAGCCGCTCTCCAGCCAACGCGACTCGACGCGGTCGAGCTCCACCTTCACCACAACCACACCGAGCGGCCCCTCCGGCCCATCGACCCGGCTCGACAGATAGAGACCAGGGCGCGCGCTAACCGTGCCGAGCGCATATTGCATAGCCGCGCCATCCGCCATCGCCTCGGTGAAGTAGTGGCGAAAGCGGTAATCGCTGCCGACGAAACTGGTCGGCTCGCCGGCGTTGCTCGCAGCAACCGCTATGCCGTCAGGATTTATGATGTAGAGTATAGAAGAGCCGGCGTCGCGCGCGATGGCGCGAAGCTTCTCATCAAGCGTGGCTTCGTTGGCAGTGCTCGGGCTGCGAAGCATCTCCTGAACCGCACCGTCGCGTGCCAGAACCAGCGGAATCACGCGCTGCTTCTCGATCTCTCCTTTCAAACTGTCGGCTGCAAGCGGGAACGCGGCAAGAGCACGGTCGCGTAGGGCATACTCTGCTCTGGTGCCGGCGATGCGTCCCGTTGCAAAGACGACGAAACAGAGCGCCGCACCAAGAATTACAAGCACAACCACAAGCCAGAGAGATCGACCGCCGGATTTACCAGGGAAGACCAATGGGGCGCGCTGGAAGGCGCCATTACCAATGTCTTCTTCTTCTGCCATCGCATTCTTAAAACCGATCATTGACGAACCATAGTGCGGGGTTCCGCCAGAAGGGAAGGCGATCCGTGCGGAAAACCGCACAATCTTGCTGCGCGATCTGTTGAAGATACCTGAGGCTCCGCGCTCTCTTGGCTTGGCACGGCTCTTGCGGTCAACAACGCAGCGGCGTTCGACCGGGGCGCCGCGATGGGAGAAGCCGCGGGGAGGAAGAGCCCGCCCCAAACCGGTCAGGGAGAGAAAACTTACATGTTGACCCCACTGGCTCCAAGCGTAAAGCGCGCACCCCGCAAGACCCTTTTTGCCAAGCCTTACGTGCAGGTGCTTGTCGCAATCCTCCTCGGAGTTGCGGTTGGCCATTTTTATCCGCAGATCGGAGAAAACCTGAAGCCGCTCGGCGATGCCTTCATCAAGCTCGTCAAGATGATCATCGCGCCCGTTATCTTTCTGACCGTGTCGACTGGAATTGCCGGCATGAGCGATCTTCAGAAGGTCGGCCGTGTTGCCGGCAAGGCGATGCTCTATTTCTTCACCTTCTCGACGCTCGCGCTTATCGTCGGCCTCATCGTCGGCAATGTCATTCAGCCTGGCGCCGGCCTCAACATCGATCTGACCTCGCTCGACGTCCAAGCCGTCAATGGCTATGCCTCAAAGGCCCATGAGCAGTCCGTGACCGGCTTCCTGATGAACATGATCCCGACCACGATTGTCGGCGCCTTTGTGGAAGGCGACATTCTACAGGTGTTGTTCTTCTCCGTCCTCTTCGGCATCGCGCTGGCGATGGTCGGAGAATCGGGCAAATCGGTTCTTTCCTTCCTTCAGGACCTCACCGCACCCGTTTTCAAATTGGTCGGCATCCTGATGAAAGCCGCGCCGATCGGCGCTTTCGGAGCAATGGCCTTCACGATTGGCAAATATGGCATCGGTTCGGTAGCCAACCTTGCGATGCTGGTCGGGACCTTCTATCTCACGGCCTTGCTCTTCGTATTCGGGGTTCTCGGTGCAGTCTGTCGCTACAACGGCTTCTCGATCTTTTCTCTTATCCGCTACATAAAGGAGGAGCTGCTGCTGGTCCTCGGAACGTCCTCCTCCGAGGCTGCGCTGCCCTCTCTCATGGAGAAAATGGAAAAGGCCGGCGCCAAGCGCTCGGTCGTGGGCTTGGTCATCCCGACCGGATATTCCTTCAATCTGGATGGCACCAATATCTACATGACCCTCGCGGCCCTTTTCATCGCGCAGGCGACGAATACGGATTTGTCAGTTAGCGATCAGGTCCTGCTGTTGCTCGTCGCGATGCTTTCCTCGAAGGGTGCAGCAGGTGTCACAGGTGCCGGCTTCATCACGTTGGCCGCTACGCTCTCCGTAGTGCCGGCTGTTCCCGTTGCTGGAATGGCGCTGATCCTTGGCGTCGACCGCTTCATGTCGGAATGCAGGGCACTGACGAATTTGGTCGGTAACGCGGTGGCATCGCTCGTCGTCGCCCGCTGGGAAGGCGAACTGGATCAGGCGCAATTGAAAGCTGCATTCTCCGGCCACCAGCCTGCCGAGACATCAACCGGCCAGCCACTGATAACGCCCGCGCCGAGCAACTCGGCAGCATCGCTGCCGGTTGAATCGCCTGGCTGGTCGCAAACGCCGGACGATCGGGCCGCGGGTTCCAAACAAACTCTCGCGGGCCGATGAAATCAAGAATCCCGAAATGCAGTGGGTGCAAAATCATCTGCGCCTTGCGAAGGTCTTGCACCGGTCACGACGCACAAGTCCTCGATGATGCGCTTAATGCTTCCGAAGTTTGCGACGGTTCGTGGAACCGGGCGCGGAGCTGGGTTGGAGCCGTCGGCACGGCTGAACAATTCGCCCACGCTCCACGTTTCGGCTTCTACCTCGCACCATGCCACGACAAGAATTCGGTAGCGAACAGGATCAATGCAGGAATGACAGATTTTACTGAACCGACCTTTGCCGGGACTCTTGATGTCGTTTAATCGGACTCGAACAATGGCGAAGCGACCTATAATTGCTGATATCGCCCGGGAAGCAGGGGTAAGTGTTGCCACCGTTGACCGAGTTCTGAATGCCCGTCATCCGGTGCGGAAGGAGACTGCGCAGCGGGTCTTAGCGGCCGCACAGGCCATCGGATATCACGCCGCAGGTCTTATCAAGCAGCGCCTGCAGCCGGACCTGCCGCAATATCGGCTTGGCTTCATCTTGAGAAAACCGACTCACCACTTCTACCAGGGCTTCGCGCGTGAGGCCGAAGTGGCGGTCAACGCGGCGAAGTGCTTCCATGGCACTTCGCTCATCGAATTCGCGCCGTCGCACATGCCGTGCGACCTTGTTCCACTGCTCAAGGAATTCGGCGCGCGCTGCCACGCGATCGCCATGGTTGCGCCGGACCATCCGGCGATCACGGCAGCCGTCCAAGAACTCAAGGCAAAAGGCATCCCCGTTTTCTCGCTGCTTTCCGATTTCGCCGAAGGTGTTCGTGAGGGTTATATCGGCCTCGACAACCGCAAGGTCGGGCGGACGACAGCGTGGATGCTTTCAAAGGTCGCAAGACGGCCGGGCAAGGTGGCGGTTTTTGTCGGCAGCCACCGTTTTCAGGGGCAGGAGCTGCGGGAGGTCGGCTTTCGCTCCTATTTCCGTGAGAATGCACCGGCATTCGAGCTGCTCGATCCGCTCGTGAACCTTGAGGCACGGCAGATCACCTACGAGGCCACGCTGGATCTCATGCAACGGGAACCCGAACTCACCGGCTTCTATGTGGCCGGCGGAGGTATGGAGGGAGCGATCTCCGCGCTCCGTGAAGAAGGCGAAAGCCGGGGTCTCGTCGCGATCGTTAACGAGATCACGCCGGAGTCACGGGCAGCACTCGCAGATGGCATGATCACGATGTCGGTCGCCACGCCCCAGCGCCTGCTTTGCCAGGAACTGATGACGCTGATGGCCCAGGCCATCAAGGTCGGCACTTCGGAGACGCTTGGGCAGACTTTTCTGCCGTTTGAGATCTATCTGCCGGAAAACATCTGAAAAACTGATAAAATACTATCATGAGAGCCTAATTTCCTTTCATTCATGAAAGAAAAGCAGCGGGAGTTTGATTGACTCACCTGCCTCATTCCGGTCTCGTTTAACAACGAATGATTGCTGCGCGGCGGAAGCCAGTCAGCCGAGAACGACGACCCGCACTTCATGGAAGAGAAAGGAAAGCCATGCGTCAAGCATCGCTCCGCTTTGCGATCGACCGCATGACGCCGCCCCAACTTGCCAGGACCGCACTTGCCCGCGGCCCGGGCCTGACTGGCATCGACATTAGCTATCATCTCGATGGCAATTTCATTGCTCGCGAAAAGCCGGCTGCAGACGTCCGTCTTGCTGATGGATCAATCGTCACGACTATCTTCATCAACGCCTTTTCGTGCTTCAATGAGTCCCCGCGTGCCAGGTCGAGGCGAGCAAACTCGTCGATTGTGCAGTGGCCTGCGGAGCGAAGACGCCCACGAATGCGATCCGCCAAGGACATCCACGCGCTGGAGGATAGGCGCACTTGCCTCGAGCATCGATTTCATGGCGCGAGATGGATGATCACATGCAACACGCTGCTCGCAACTCCGAGTAAAGTGCCAGGCAGATCTCGTCACGCTGCATATCGCTTCCAAAAATGAAAAGGCCCAATTCAAAGTCCGAGACGAATAACGGGGTCCCTATTGTGCCGTTGCACGAGAGGGCGCTGGACATCTTTGAAACGTCGAAAGCGCTCACCGCTCCGTCTGGGCTGGAAGCCACGTTGGCCAACGTCGTCGATCTCCTGCCATCGTTGGTGCAGGTGCGGCACGGCATCATCTCGCTCTGGGACGGTACCGGCATACCGGACATGACCGTCGGCGCCGGCTGGAGCGAAGACAACGATGAGCGCTACCGGAAGCATCTGCCACGGACGGCGATCGACCAAATCATAACGACGGGCATGGCGCTGGTCGCCGAGAACATAGCGCTGGATCCGGCCTTCAACGCCGCCGACAAGGACGTGCTCGGGGCGTCCGACAACATGAAAGTGTCGTTCATCGGCGTACCCATTCACGTCGATGCGAACGTCGTGGGCACGCTGACCATCGACCGCATCCTGGACAACAAATCAGGTTCCCTTCTCGATCATGACCTCCGCCTCCTTACCATAATCGCCAATCTGGTTGGGCAGACAGTGAAGCTGCATCGCATGTTCGCGTCCGACCGCGAGCGACTGATGGCCGAGAAAATCGGGATGCAAAAGCAATTCGGCGAACTCAAGCAGCCTGGGCATGAGGGCAAGAGGGCTAATGTCAAGGGGATCGTTGGCGACAGCCCGGCGCTGCGCGGGCTGCTCGAGAAGGTCGCGTTAGTAGCCAGGTCCAACAGCACCGTTTTGCTGCGCGGGGAATCCGGGACCGGCAAGGAGCTGGTCGCCAAGGCCGTTCACGAGCTGTCGGGGCGCGCCAAGCGGCCGTTCATCAAGCTCAATTGCGCAGCGCTCCCTGAGACAGTCCTGGAATCCGAACTGTTCGGTCACGAAAAGGGTGCCTTCACCAGTGCATTCAACTCGCGCAAGGGGCGCTTTGAGCTCGCCGACAAGGGAACGTTGTTTCTGGACGAGATCGGTGAGATTTCGGCCTCGTTCCAGGCAAAGCTGCTGCGCGTGCTGCAAGAGCAGGAGTTCGAGCGCGTCGGCAGCAACCAGACGATTAAGGTCGACGTTCGCGTGATTGCTGCCACGAACAGGAACCTGGAAGACGCGGTTGCAAGGAACGAGTTTCGCGCCGACCTTTATTACCGCATCAGCGTTGTTCCCTTGCTGGTGCCGCCATTGCGCGAAAGGCGCGGTGATATTCCGCTTCTTGCCGCTGAGTTTCTCAAGAATTTCAACAGCGAGAACGGCCGTACGATGGTCTTCGATGCGAGTGCGACTGAAGTGCTGATGAACTGTGCTTTTCCCGGAAATGTCCGCGAGCTTGAAAATTGCGTGCAGAGGACAGCGACCCTGGCAGCGGGAGCGTCAATCGGCAGAAACGACTTTGACTGCTGCCACGGCCGATGCCTTTCCGCGATGCTATGGAAGCACGCATCGAAGGAGACTGCGCCGAAATCGGAGCCGATCGCACCATCGCCACTGAACCCGGCCATGCGTTCGTCTGGTGATTTTGCTTCGGCCGCCTTTGCGGCCCCGCCCGTTGACAGCCAGCAGGCACTGCCAGCGCCTGTTCGGGTAGCCCTCGTAAGCGACGCGCAGATGACCGATCGCGAGCGTCTCATCGCGGCCATGGAAAGATCCGGCTGGGTACAGGCAAAGGCAGCGCGCCTGCTTGGACTGACGCCGCGCCAGATTGGCTACGCGCTGAGGAAATACGGTATCGAGATCAAGAATCTCTGAACCGGCTGTCGAACTTCAGTATGTCGGGCCGCGACATAGCGAACGAGGCGAAGAGCTGGGACAAATCAAGCGTGCGTTGGTTCGGCTCGGTGAGGCGGTGCAGCCTCCTCTCGGCGCCGGCCCGTAATTCGAGATATTCAACGACTCTGTAGCCGGCGGCAAGGATCGCGTCGCCGCGGCGAATACAGCTTCGCGTGGCGGTGCCAACCTCTCGGCCGCTTCAAGAGAATTTCGCTTTGGCGCCGCCACGCTCTGTGCTGTGCGGCCGACAGCCTGAGAGTTGCGCGACGACATCGCCAAGCCATCGGCTTCGCGCCTTGTCGGAAAGGCGATAATCCCGATCGGTATGTCGAGGTCGCGGGCAAGCCGGGGCACTTGCAACTGCTGAAAATCCTTCTCCCCGAAGAAGGCGGACGGCGCCGGTCTGGAGAAAGAGCTTCGTCACCAATCTCCCCCACGCCGTCGAAATGGCTTGGGCCGCGCCGCACAGGCCGCCGCTCACCCCTCTCACCGAGACCGCGGTGGCAACCACTCCAGATACATCTCTCTTGCATCCGGCGCGTAAAGCATCTGGCGCCGAGCGGCGCCAGCTGGCGGCGTCCTCATGCTCCGTGCGTAGGTGGGCGGCAAGATCGTCTGCGTCGTTCAATTGCGACGAGGGTAAGGATCACCCGGTCGGCGCGCTGAAGTGCGGCGCGCACCAAGCTGAGATGGCCTTCATGCAAGGGCGCCCATGGTTGACACGACCGCGACCTTCATGCCCTGCCTGCGCCATGCCGCCACGGATTTGCGCGACTCGGCGGTCCGGACGATCGGTGTGCTCATGTCGCTTCTCCTCCTTTAATGGCTTTCGGTTCATCGCCGAAGACATGTTCGGCCGCCGGAAACCGGCGCTCCTTCACGTCGCACGCGTAGGCCTCGATCGCTGCCGAAGCGGCCTCTCCCAGTTCGACATAGCGCTTGACGAATTTCGGGCGGAAGTCGCCGAACAGGCCCAGCATGTCGTCGACGACCAGGATCTGCCCGTCGCAGGCCGCCGAGGCGCCGATGCCGATCGTCGGGATTGGGATTTTCTCGGTGATGCGGCGGGCGAGCGGTTCGGGCACTTTTTCCAGTACGACGGAAAAGGCGCCAGCCTCGCTGACCGCAAGAGCATCGCGCCAAATGCGCTCGGCATCCTCGCCCCTGCCCTGCACGCGATATCCGCCAAACACGTTGACCGCCTGCGGCGTCAGGCCGACATGCGCCATGACCGGGATTCCGCGCGCTGTGAGGAAGCGAATCGTCTCGGCGATCGTCGCGCCGCCCTCGAGCTTGACCGCAGCGCATCCGGTCTCCGCCATAAGGCGCGCGGAATTGCGGAAGGCCTGCTCTAGGCTTTCCTCGTACGAGCCGAACGGCATGTCGACGACCAGGAGCGCCCGCTCCATTCCCCGCCGAACCGCCTTGGCGTGCATGATCATCATATCGAGCGTGACACTGAGCGTGGAGGGAAGGCCGTGGAGAACCATGCCGACGCTGTCGCCGACAAGAACGATGTCGCAGTGGCCGTCAACCAACCTTGCGACCGGCGTGGTGTAGGCCGTCAGGCAGACCAGCGGCGTGCTGCCCTTTCGCGCACGGATGTTCGGCGGCGTGATCGCCTTGACGACACCTGTGGCGCTCAATCCACGTCTCTCCTCACCCAGCGTCACCCACGGCCAGTGTCGCGTTTGGCATATTTTTGTCGAGGTGCGAAGAGGTAAAATCGCCAGAGCGCGTGGTGTTGACGCGACGAGTGGTATGATAAAGAACAGAACTAAATCGGTTTAGACAGGCGGAGCTCTGCCAAGTAGGTCAGGAACTATGGATCAGGCAAAGGGACCAAGGAAAGGCAGAGCCATAGGCAAGACCAACGACGTCAACGCGGACCTCATCGCAGTCGTCGTTGCCGTGAACGACGCTGGACCTTGTGTTCTGACCATCGAAGAGGGCGGCGCCCTTCCCTCGGGCCCGTTTGAGCTCGCTCATCGTTCGCTCCAGTCGGGCCTCAGGGCATGGGTGGAACTGCAGACCGGTCAGCCTCTCGGTTATATCGAGCAGCTCTACACCTTTGCCGATCGCGATCGGGTCGGCGCCAACCAGCGCGTGATCTCGATCAGCTATCTCGCACTCACCCGCGAAGAAGATACGGGCGCCTCGGGCAGGCGCAGTTGGGCCAGCTGGTACGACTATTTCCCCTGGGAGGATCATCGCTCCGGCAGGCCCCCGATAGTGCTGGAAGAATTGCGGCCGCGCCTTATCGAATGGGCGGACGGCGCGGACGACGGCGCGACGCGCTTCGATCGCCGACGGCGAGCGGCGGTTGCCTTTGCCTTGGACGGCCGGGCATGGAACGAAGAGCTCGCGCTGCAGCGCTACGAGCTGCTCTACGAAGCCACCCTGGTGGAGGAGGCAAAGCGCGGCGGAGTTTCGGCCATCCTCGCTTCGGTGCCGGGCAGATCGATGATCGCCGATCATCGCCGCATTCTGGCAACGGCTATTGCGCGACTGCGCTCCAAAATCAAATACCGGCCTGTTGTGTTCGAACTGATGCCGCCGCTCTTCACGCTTTTGCAGCTACAGCGAACTGTGGAGGCGCTCTCCGGCAGGCTCATCAACAAGCCGAACTTTCGCCGGCTCATAGAGCAGCAGGAACTGGTTGAGAAGACCGGGGCGACGACCGCCGAGACCGGCGGCCGGCCTGCGCAGCTCTACCGCTTCCACCATACTATTCTCGACGAGAGGCCTGTGGCCGGCACAAAATTACCGCTCGCACGGGCTTGACACCCCTTATAGTCACAACGATTATAAACGTCTTATAATCAGGTGGACTATAACTGGAGGCTCGATGAGCGCCGTCCTGCCTTCGAGCGCCTCACTGTACGACCGCGTTCGGCGCGTTATCCCACGGATCGAGTGGTCGGTCTTCGTCGAGGATATCGACGCAATCCTGAATCTGAAGCGACAGCGGAATGCGGTCATCCTGGCGCATAACTACCAGACGCCGGAGATTTTTCACTGCGTGGCTGACATCGTCGGCGACAGCCTGGCGCTGGCCCGCAAGGCGATGACAGTCGACGCCGATGTGATCGTGATCGCCGGCGTGCATTTCATGGCAGAAACAGCCAAGCTGCTCAATCCCGACAAGACAGTGCTCATCCCGGACCTCAACGCCGGCTGCTCGCTGGCGGACTCGATCACCGCCGAAGACGTACGCCTGATGCGGCAGCGCTATCCGTCCGTTCCGGTCGTCACTTACGTCAACACCTCCGCCGCGGTGAAAGCCGAGTCAGACATCTGCTGCACCTCGGGCAACGCGCTCGCAGTGGTGAAGTCGCTCCGGGTGCCGCGCGTGATCATGCTGCCCGACGAATATCTGGCAAAGAACATCGCGGCGCAAACCAAAGTCGAGATCATCGCCTGGAAAGGGCGCTGCGAGGTGCATGAACGCTTCACGGCGGCCGACATCCGCGAGCTGCGTGAGGCCCATCCCGGCATCAGCATACTTGCCCATCCCGAATGTCCGCCTGAAGTGGTCGCGGAAGCCGACTTCGCCGGCTCGACGGCGGCGATGTCCGACTATGTCGCGCGGCATAGGCCGGCGCGTGTGGTGCTGATGACGGAATGTTCCATGAGCGACAACGTCGCGGTCGAACATCCGGAAGTAGATTTCGTGCGCCCATGCAATCTGTGCCCGCATATGAAGCGCATCACGCTCGCCAACATCCGGACCGCGCTCGAGGAGAACCGCCACGTCGTCACGATCGATCCTCATGTCGCTGAACGGGCCCGCTGGGCCGTGGAACGCATGCTCTTTGTATGACGGCGGACATCCATCACATTGGCGGAGCGCCGGTCATCATCGGCGCTGGTATCGCCGGGCTCATGACGGCGCTACACTTGGCGCCGCAAACAGTCGTCCTTCTGTCCGGGACCCCGCTCGGAACCGAAGCCTCGAGCACGCTCGCCCAAGGCGGGCTCGCAGCGAGTCTGGGGGAGGACGACAGCCCCGACCTGCACCTCGCCGATACGCTTGCTGCCGGCGATGGGCTTTGCGACGAACAAATGGCCAGGCGGGTGGTAGAGGCCGTACCTCAAGCCGTCGAGAACCTCATTCGTCTTGGTGCTCCTTTCGACCGGTCGCTAGACGGGAGGCTACGGCTGGGCCTGGAAGCGGCGCATTCGCGTCGCCGCATCGTGCACGCCGCCGGCGACGCAACTGGCCGCGAGTTGTTTCGGGCGCTGCTCGGCGTGGCGCGGCGAACCCGTTCGATCACGATCATGGAAGGCATGACAGCGCTTCGCTTGGTTGTCGCGGAAGGCAGCATTGTGGGCTTGCTGACTGTCCTGCATGGCGCCGTGTTCGCATTGCCCACACGCCGCGTGGTGCTGGCCACCGGTGGTATAGGCGGCCTGTTTTGCGATACAACCAACCCGCTCTCCTCATTCGGGCACGGCCTGGCGCTTGCAGCCTGTGCTGGCGCGGAACTAGCCGATCTCGAATTCGTGCAATTCCACCCGACGGCCCTCGACATTGCGCGCCGGCCAATGCCGCTTGTCAGCGAAGCAGTGCGTGGCGAAGGCGCGGTGCTGATCGATGAGCACGGCCATCGCTTCCTGGCAGACACGCCCGGGGCAGAACTCGCATCGCGCGATGTGGTTGCGCGGGCGATCTCGGATCAGCTCGCCGCCGGGCATGGCGTCTATCTCGATGCCCGACATTGTCTCGGGCAGAAATTCGCAAGGCGCTTTCCGGCAATCGACGCTATTTGCAAGCATGCCGGCATCGATCCGGCGGTGGAACTCATTCCCGTGCGTCCCGCTGCTCACTATCACATGGGCGGCGTGGCCGTTGACGCCGAGGGGCGAACTTCCGTTAGCGGCCTGTGGGCCTGTGGCGAAGTCGCATGCACAGGACTGCATGGCGCCAACCGGCTTGCCAGCAACTCGCTGACCGAAGCGGTTGCAACCGCCGCCTGGGTGGCTGAAAGCGTCGCGGCTACCTCTGCGGGTTGGCAGTGGCCTAGGCTTCCGGCAACTGTTCCCATCCGGCCCGACCCTTCACCTATTCGCCCGATTGTGTCCAATGCGCTTGGCATTGTTCGGAATGGGAAATCATTGCGCGACACGGTCGCGACACTGCTGCCGATCTCTGTCGGCGAGACGGCCGCGGCCGATCCGGCCCTGGTGGCACTGTTGATGGCGATCGCAGCTTTTCGACGCGAAGAGAGCCGCGGTTCGCATTATCGGTCCGATTTCCCCGGGCGCGATGCCGCCGCCCTCCCTTCGCGACTGACGCTCTGCACAGCTTTTGAGAATGCCGTCACGCTCAGATGGCAAGCATCCGAACGGAGCCGTTGACATGACTTCACTTGCACCGCTTCCACAGATCATCATGGAGCCCATCGTGCGCTACGCCCTGCTGGAAGATTTGGGCAGAGCCGGCGACATCACGAGCGATGCGATAATCCCCGCCGATTGCAAAGCGACGCTGGCGTTGAATGCCCGGCAGGCCGGCGTTGTTGCCGGGCTCGATTTGGTCATGTTTGCCTTCCTGCTGGTTGATCCCGGGATCAGCATGCAGCTGCGGTGTCCTGAAGGCGGTAAGGTTTCGGCCGGAGAGACGATTGCGATCGTAAGCGGGCCGGCCCGCAGCTTGCTGACCGCAGAGCGCACGGCGCTCAATTTCTTGTGCAAGCTCAGCGGCATCGCGACGGCAACGGCTACGCTCGTAAACGCGGTGCGCGGCTATAACGCAAAGATCGTGTGCACGCGAAAGACAACGCCCGGCCTGCGTGTCCTGGAAAAATATGCGGTGCGAGCGGGCGGCGGCGCCAATCACCGCTTCGCGCTCGATGACGCCGTACTGATCAAGGACAACCATATCGCCATTGCCGGCGATATCCGCACCGCAATCGAGCGGGCGCGTAGCGCCATAGGTCACATGGTCAAGATCGAGGTCGAGGTCGACAGGCTGGACCAGTTGGAGATCGCGCTTACAGCGGGCGTCGACGCCGTGCTCCTCGACAACATGTCGGTCGAGGACCTTGCGCAGGCTGTGGCTATGGTCGGTGGCCGCGCGATCACCGAGGCTTCGGGCCGGGTAACGCGGGCGAGCGCCACGGCAATTGCGGCGACCGGCGTCGACCTCATATCGGTCGGCTGGCTTACCCACAGCGCGCCCATTCTCGACATCGGTCTCGACATGCCGGCCGACCGAAATTGCAACAGGCATCTGAACTGATGGAGAGGACATGAACCGGGATCGCAGGAACTCCTTTGGTGGCAGGCTAACCTGCGTCAGCACGTCCCCGGTTCCACCAACAGCCGACGCAAGCCTTCTCGGCGCCAAGCGACACGCTTCAACAACGGAGGCGGGAGGGACGGACCAGCAAGGCACAGAAAGCCGCGTCGCAGCCCTTGGCGTCATCATCTGCCGACTCGACGAGATGCGCCAGTTGGCGGCCTCTCACGGGCTGGAACTTCTGGGTTATCTGCTGGACGTCGCCTTCACCGAATCCTGCGACGCGATCAGAAAGGAGCATTCCTGTGCTCAAAGTAAAATAACGGAAACCGTAATCCCCACGGATGACGTGAGTTGAGCCTGCGGGCAGCAGTTGGAGAGTCCGCTCACGCGTTTCGATAGAAGACTTCCCGCTGGCATGCGCCTTGTCTTCAGCATCCACTGCAACGCTCCAGGCCAAGGACGGAAGATTATGGAGAACAAGACCTTATGAACGAACTCAGCCCAGACCTGACCTCGGATCCAATCGGTTGGGCGCTTCCCCCCTGGACGCGAGCGGAAGCCCAGGCGCTCCACGACGCGCCCTTCAACGACCTGCTGTTTCAAGCGCAGACCGTGCATCGCCAGAATTTCGATCCCAACAAGGTCCAGCTCAGCCGGCTGCTCAGCATCAAGACCGGCGGATGCCCCGAGGATTGCGGTTATTGCAGCCAGTCGGCGTATCACGAAAGCGGTTTGAAGGCGTCAAAGCTGATGGAGGTCAGGCGCGTCATCGCCGAGGCGACCAAGGCGCGTGACGCCGGCGCCACCCGCTATTGCATGGGTGCTGCCTGGCGAAACCCCAAGGCGCGCGACATGGATGCGGTGGTGGCGATGGTCGAAGGCGTCAAGGCGCTGGGCATGGAGACCTGCATGACGCTCGGCATGCTCGATCTCGAGCAGGCCGCTCGACTGAAACAGGCGGGCCTCGACTACTATAACCACAACATTGACACGTCGGAGCGCTACTACAGCGAGATCATTTCGACCCGCACGTTTGCCGACCGGCTGGATACGTTGGCCAATGTCCGCGACAGCGGCATCAAGGTCTGCTGCGGCGGCATCGTCGGCATGGGCGAGGAGCCAATCGACCGGATCGACATGCTGGTGACGCTGGCCAATCTGCCGGAGCATCCCGAAAGCGTTCCGATCAACATGCTGATCCCGATCGACGGCACCCCGCTGGCCGAAGCTAAACCCATCGAGCCGATCGAATTCGTGCGCGTGATCGCGCTGGCGCGCATCATGATGCCGAAATCGCATGTCCGGCTTTCGGCCGGCCGCACCGCCATGACCGACGAGATGCAGGCACTGTGCTTCTTTGCCGGCGCCAACTCGATCTTCGTCGGCGACACGCTGCTGACGGCGAACAATCCGGGCGAGGACAAGGATAGCCTTCTGTTCCGCCGTCTCGGCATCGAGCCGATGGAACTCGGGGCGCAATGAACGGGGCACAACTTGCCCGCTATGACGCTACCTTGCAGGGACTGGCGCGCAAGGACCGGCTGCGCACACTTGTGCCGCGCGCCGGGCTCGACTTCTCGTCGAACGACTATCTCGGACTTGCCGCCTCCAAAAGACTTGGCGAGGCGGTTGCGGCGGCGATTGCGCGGGGCACGCCGGTGGGCGCGACCGGATCGCGGCTGTTGCGCGGCCATGCACCGGAGCATGAGCAATTGGAGGCGGACGCGGCGGCGTTCTTCGGAGCCGAGCGCGCGCTGTTCTTCGGCAGCGGCTACATCGCCAACTTCGCTCTGCTGACGACGCTGCCGCAAAAGGGCGACCTCTTGATCCTCGACGAGCTTGCTCATGCCAGCATGCATGAGGGGGCCCGCGGTGGCCGCGCCGAGTTCAAGCTCACCGCGCACAACGACGTCGATGCCGTCGAGGATGCGATCACCCGCTGGCGCGCCGACGGCGGCATGGGCAGCGTCTGGATCGCCGTCGAAAGCCTCTACAGCATGGATGGCGACCGCGCGCCGATGGAGAGCCTCGTCGCGCTTGCCGATCGGCATGAAGCATTCATCGTGGTCGACGAGGCGCACGCCACGGGTGTCTGGGGGCCGGACGGCCGGGGGCTGGCCGCCGCGTTCGAGGGCCGTGACAACATCATCGCGCTCCATACATGCGGCAAGGCGCTTGGCGCCTCCGGCGCGCTTGTCACCGCACCACGAACGCTGTGCGACTATCTCGTCAATCGCTGCCGGCCATTCATCTACGCCACCGCGCCATCGCCACTGATGGCAGTGGCAGTGCGCGAAGCGCTCGCCATGCTGTCCGACGAGCCCGTGCGCCGCGTTCAGTTGCAGGAACGCGTTGCCTTCGCGGGCCGCCAACTGGCCGAGCGTTGCGGCGTGGTACCCAGCGGCTCGCAGATCCAGCCATTTGTCATCGGCGACAACAGGCGCACCATGGCGGTGGCGGCGGCATTGCAAGCTCGCGGTTTCGACATACGTGGCATTCGTCCGCCGACCGTTCCCGAGGGCACGTCGCGGCTGCGCATTTCGCTGACGCTCAACGTCGGCGCAGCCGACATTTCCGCCATGGTCGAGGCGCTCGTTGAGGTGTTGGCCCAAACATGACCGGAGCCGACATGACCAAGCGCATCGTCGTCACCGGAACAGATACCGGAATTGGCAAGACAGTGTTTTCGGCAGGACTCGCCGGCCTGCTCGACGGTTTCTACTGGAAGCCGGTGCAATCGGGCCTCGACGGCGAAACCGACAGCGAGGTTGTGGAACGGCTCGCCGGCCTGCCGATGGGGCGCGTCCTGCCCGAAGTGTATCGCCTGAAGGAGCCGCTGTCGCCGCATCGTTCAGCCGAACTCGACGGCGTCGCGATAGACGTGGCAAAGCTCTCGCTTCCGGACTTGCCGGGTCCGATCGTCATCGAAGGTGCCGGGGGACTGATGGTGCCGCTCAACCGGCGCACCAAGTTCGTCGACATATTCGCACAGTGGCGGATGCCGGTCATTCTGTGCGCCCGCACCACGCTCGGCACGATCAATCACACCTTGCTGTCGATCGAAGCGCTCAGGGCCCGTTCCATCCCGCTCATCGGCATCGCCTTCATCGGCGATGAGGTGGCCGATACGCAGAGGACGATCGTGGAATTCAGCGGCGTGCGCCAGCTTGGCAGACTGCCGCTTCTCGATCCGCTGACAAGTGAGACGCTGAGGGAAGCGATGGTTGCCGGCTTCGACCTCACAGCGATCGCAGGAGGCGAATGATGACGCAGTCTCGAGTCTGGCATCCCTTCACCCAGCACGCGCTCGAGCCGGCAATCCCCGAGATTGTCCGGACGGAAGGCGCCTATCTTCACAAGGCCGACGGCTCCCGCATCCTGGACGCGATTTCCTCCTGGTGGGTCGTCACCCATGGCCACCGCCATCCCCGCATCATGAAGGCCATCGAGACGACCGCGTCGAGCCTCGACCAGATCATCTTCGCCGGCTTCACCCACGAGCCGGCCGAGCAGCTGGCAGAGGCGCTTGTCGGCCTCGCCCCGCCCGGCCTCGACCGGGTGTTCTATTCCGACAGCGGCTCGACCTCCGTCGAAGTCGCGTTGAAAATGGCGCTCGGCTATTTCCGCAACCTCGGCGCGCCGCGCTCGCGCATTGCCGTCATGGAGCACAGCTACCATGGCGACACCATCGGCACGATGAGCGTCGGCGCCCGCGGCGTGTTCAACGCCGCCTACGAGCCTTTGCTCTTTGAGGTCGACACCATCCCCTTCCCGGCCGCCGGCCGCGAGCAGGAAACGCTGGATCGTTTCGAGGCTGTCAGCCGTGACCGGCGCGTCGCCGCGCTGATCGTCGAGCCGCTCGTGCTCGGCGCTGGCGGCATGCTGATGTATCCGGCTTCGGTTCTGGCTGAATTGAAGAAGATCACTGAGGCCTCCGGCACGCTCTTGATCGCAGACGAGGTTATGACCGGCTGGGGACGCACCGGAACCATGTTTGCCTGCGAGCAGGCGTCCATATCTCCTGATATCCTGTGCACCTCGAAGGGCTTGACCGGCGGTGCCATCCCGCTGGCCGCCACACTTGCCAATGACGCCATCTTCCAGGCTCACTATTCCGAGGACCGCAAGAAGACCTTTTTCCACTCGAGCTCCTACACCGCCAATCCGATCGCCTGCGCGGCAGCACTTGCCAATATCGAGATCTGGCAGGACGAGCCGGTGGCCGAGCGGATCGCGGCCCTGAGCGCGAAGCAGGCCGCCGGGCTTCAACGCTTCCGGGACAATCCATATTTCTCCGACAGCCGGGCGACCGGCACGATCGCCGCCCTCGATCTGCGTACCGACTCTGCCGGCTATCTGGCCGAAATCGGGCCAAAACTGCGCGCATTCTTCCTTGAGCGCGGCCTGCTTGTGCGCCCGCTCGGCAATGTCCTCTATCTTCTGCCACCCTATTGCATCACCGGAGACGAGTTGGACGGGCTCTATGACGCCATCGAGGAGGCCGGCGAACGCTTCGGCTCAAAGCCATGAGCCGGTCGTCGCGCATTCTCGGGTTTGGTCATCATGCGCCGGCGCGCAAGGTGGAGAACCCGGAAATCGAAGATCGTCTCGGGCTTGAACCCGGCTGGATCGAGCGGCGCACCGGGATTCGGTCGCGCTTCTGGGCAACGGACGAAGACACGCTGTCGGGCCTTGCCGCGCATGCCGGCGACATGGCGCTGGCAAATGCGGGCATCAACCGGAGCGACATCGGCCTGCTGTTGCTCGCCACCTCGACACCCGATCACCTCCTGCCGCCGAGCGCGCCACTGGTCGCACATCGGCTGGGACTGGGTCGTGCTGGAGCGATCGATCTGACCGGTGCCTGCGCCGGCTTCATCTATGCGCTGATGTTTGTCGAAGGCTTTACCCGCCTCCACGGCAAAGCGAGCCTTGTCATTGCTGCTAACATCCTCAGCCGCCGCATCAATCCGGCCGAGCGCGCCAGCGCCGTGCTGTTTGCCGATGCCGCCGGCGCCGTGGTGATTGGTCCGTGCGATGACCCGGATCGAGGCATTCTCGGCGCTTCGGTGGATTCCGACGGCTCGCGCTACGGGCTGATCCAGATTCCGGCGGGAGGAAGCAACAGACCGTTCCATGGCGACCTCGATCTCGAGCAGATCCGCATGACGATCACCGACGGCCGTGAAGTGTTCGGCAAGGCGGTCGAGATGATGACTGCCTGCTCGGAGGACGCGCTCGCTACAGCCCAAATGCGGCCGCAGGATATCGATCGGTTCGTGCCGCATCAGGCCAACGCCCGCATTTTCGACGCGGTCGGGAGGAACCTAGGCATAGCCGATCACGCGATCGTCAAGACGATCGCCGACTATGGCAATTCTTCCGCCGCAACGATCCCGCTCTCGCTGTCGCTGGCCCATCGGATGCAGCCGTTTCGGCCGGGCGAGAAAATTCTTCTGGCGGCGGCGGGCGCGGGCCTCAGCGGCGGTGCCCTCGTCGTCGGAATTTAGCCGAGCGAACCAGCTGCCAAGATTCACCTTGTATGATGATGAGGACAACAGAACCAATGCGAAAAATAGTGGCCGGCAAGCTGCACGGCATTCACGTCACCGAAGCGAACCTCAACTACCATGGTTCGATAACGCTCGACCCCGACCACTGCGAGGCAGCCGGGATCCTGCCGATGGAATTCGTGGAGATATGGAATAAGAATTCCGGTGCGCGGATTTCGACCTATGTCATCCTCGGCGAGCGCGGTTCACGGTGCTGCATCCTCAACGGAGCGGCGGCTCGCACCTGTCAGCCCGACGACCCGATTATCGTCTGCAGCTCCATCTACCTGGACGAAGCGCATATCACTTCGCTGAAGCCGCGGATCGTCACGTTCGACCAGGATAACCACATACTCGACCGCCTGAGCTACTCCGTCGATATTGACACAGACGGCCGTTACAGTTTCGCGATTCTTGACGAGGCGGATGAGCCTTTGGTCATTCCTGCCCTGGTCTCCGGGGCGTGAGCCGCGCTCCACAGATGTGCGAGCCTCTTCGCCCCGTTGCAACGTGCTCGGCACTGAAGAGCGTCTAGTCTAAGACTCGACGAAGTTGCTGACGCTCAGCTTCGAAAGGCTGATGCCCACTGCGCCTTGGGCACCGTGGGCCTTCGTGGGATGGCGCAATGTCTCGCATCTGCTGATCGGCGAACAGCGGTTTGCATGTCTGACCCTTGTCTCAGGTTACTTGCGGTGGCGGCTTGCAAATTCTTGCTGCCTTCTCAAGCGCCGCGGCTGGGTCCTTGACGACCTGGCTTTTCATGATCTTTGCCGCCGTGTCGATCAAGCAGGCCATCGTCTTCCGCATCGGCAGCGGTGCCAACCATCATCGCGAATATGGCTAGCCGAACGGTCGCAAGCAGCACTGAGGTGGGCCTTCGGCAAAGTGTTTCCCGCCGGCACCATGGGCTCACCAGCCATCTAACGCCTGATCCGGTTGCATATCAGCGTTCGTCGATCGGCGGCTTGGCAGCAAGGCCGAGCCTGGCTCGTTGGCCATCGGCGAAATTTTCGGCGGGAGACTGTGTCTTGAACCGAAGAACTGTCAGTTTGCCGTCCTCAACAGTATGAACGACCCATCCCCCACCGCACCGCTTGACGCGCACGTCATTAGGTTCGCCAGCCACCATTACTGCCCCTCATTTTCGTCGCCCTTAGGATGAGACTGGAAGCCGTTCCCGCACATCGGAAAACATGGGACCTTACGTAACGTCAAGCCCCAATTTTGGGATAGCCGATGCCTCGTCGATTTCAGGGTGACGGCGATTCAGGTCCGCAAAATCCGTGCGCGTGCAACCTCGTGCTCGGATCGACTTAGATGCGCAGATTTTGCATGTTAATTCAGCCTTGTTATCCACAGCTAACGTGAATGGGAACGCGTATTCAGTCCGAGTAGCTCTGCAAAAAAACCGCCGCTCTTGTCCTCAGCGCCATCACCCGGCACCTTCAAGATGTTTCATAGCTCCGGACCGTTCCGAACGATCAGGGTGCCGGATGGCCACTCACTCATCGAGCGTCCAATCGGCACAACCACGACGAGCACGTCCTCGACGCGCGTGGTCGGCAGGTCGAGATACACATCTGCGAGAGTGGACCGCACACGAACGCCCGACACAATCGCCGCCAGGCCGTCTCTGCAGAACCTCTCCATATGGTTCCGCATCGCGTGCCGAACGGTGCCGAAAGCGAATGGAACCCCAAGCTGCTGCAACACTGGATATACAAGGCGCATTGAATGACTGATCCCTTGTCCCTCAAGATCCGGTCGCACCCCGTACAACCCCAGGTCGGCCACCAGGAGCTCGACCTCGTCAACTTTGATGAAGCGGCGTAGTATGCCGATATGACCCGCTACGCCGTGCGCGTCGTAGCTGATTGCGCGGAGCTCCGGCCTCGCACCGGCCCAGCTACGGCCGCCTTCGAATGGCTCTGCGTTGAAGGCCCCAGTCGGTCCGTAGGTCTTTCGGAAAAACTCGGAGAGTTCGACATGGTCGGCCTGTTGCAACTCATTTTCCCAGCACAACCTCCACCGCACGTCAGAGCACATGGAAAGACCTCATCATTGTTGCTGTTTTGTTGGGGAAGCGCCTAGCAGGAGGACGCTTGTCGCATCGAGCCGGCTCGATGTAGCTTGCGCAGGTCACCGAAGAAACTAGCCGCAATGAACATGCGACTCGGTTGTGTTCCGAGCACACCGGAAGGCGTACACCAGAAAAATACTGCTCGGAGCCAATACAAACATCGATAATTACCTTTTGGCTTACATCTTTGAAATCTTACTATGCGACGTTCTGCAGAATGGGCAAAATCCTTTGTTTCGATGAATGCATCCACGCTATGGATAGGAAAGCATGCGTTTCAAAGAGCTTGTCTAGCCTCGGCCCCAAGGCGGCCTTTATCACGAGGCTTCGACCCGGCCAGTTGCCCGACCGACCCGCTCGTCAGTTGCCAGACCAACCGACAGCTATGGGTGGGACTTCCTCCACTGTTGATACGCGTCATCGGGGCGCACTGAACTTTTGAGGCTAAATCATTGCCATGCCGCCGTTCACATGAATGGTCTGGCCGGTGATGTAGGCGGCCTCGTTCGAGGCCAGGTAGACCACAGCCGAGGCGACTTCCACGCCGGTGCCCATGCGCCTGGCCGGAATGGCGGCCATGATCGCTTCTTTCTGCTTGTCGTTCAGCTTGTCGGTCATGGCCGATTCGATGAAGCCCGGCGCCACGCAGTTCACCGTCACGCCGCGTGTCGCGATCTCCTGCGCCAGCGATTTCGACATGCCGATCATGCCAGCCTTTGACGCGCAATAGTTCGCCTAGCCGGGATTGCCGGTTACGCCGGACACCGAGGTGATGTTGATGATGCGGCCGTTGCGGCGGCGCATCATCGAATGGGTCAGTTCGCGGGTGAGCCGGACCACGGCGGTCAGGTTGACCTCGAGTACCGCGTCCCAGTCCGCGTCCGACATGCGGATAAAAAGCCCGTCCTTGGTGATGCCGGCATTGTTGACCAGTATGTCGACGCCTTCGAGTTCGGCTTCCGCGTTTGCGCCCAGCGCCTTGACCTCGTCACGGTTCGAGAGGTTCGCCGGAAACAGTCTTGTCCGCCCGCCAAGCTCGGCAGCCAACACCTCGAGTTTTTCGACACGCGTGCCGTGCAGGCCGACGGTTGCGCCCTGCGCGTGCAGCGCCCGCGCCACGGCCTCGCCGATTCCACCGCTTGCTCCGGTGACGAGCGCGTTGCGGCCGGTCAGATCAAACATTTATCGATTCCCTTTCTAAGGACCGGCTTCGCACGGAAGCGGTCACTGGCGGCCATGCGCCTTCCAGACATTATCGGGTACAGCTTTGGACAGGCCCTCGAGCCGGACTCGAAGGGCCTCGCTTAACCTTCCGGGTAGCGGTACGTCCACGTCGCTTCAACAGTTGAGAATTTTACCAAAAAATGGGGCCCGGCTTGTCCAGCTTCCGCTGCCACTTGGCGCATTCACCGAGGCGGTCCAAGGGGCAGGTCCTTCACAATCGTGATCCGGCAAGCATTTGGATCCGAAGATAGAGTCACTGGAGGCATCTCGCATCGCTTTTACACCTGCTTGAACGCCAGAACTGCGTTCATGCCGCCCATGGCGAAGGCGTTGCTCAGTGCCACGCGCACTTTGCGCTCGCGCGCCGCATTGGGCGTGACGTCGAGATCGCAATCGGGATCTGGCTCGCGATAATTAGCGGTCGGCGGCACGACGCCCTCCCGGATCGCCATCACGGAGGCGATCATTTCAAGTGCGCTCGCTGCGCCCAGGCAATGCGCGTGCATGGACTTGGTGGACGAGACCGACATCGAATAGGCATAGTCTCCGAAGACGCGCTTGATCGCCGCCGTCTCGGTCTGATCGTTGGCCTTGGTGCCGGTGCCGTGGGCGTTGAGGTAGTCCACGTCCTCGGCATTCAGCCCGTCGTCGGCAAGGCAAGCGCGCATCGCGGCCTCCGGCCCCTCGATAGACGGCGCGACGATGTGGAAGGCGTCGCCGGAAAGGCCGATGCCTGCGATCTCGGCAAGCATTGTGGCACCGCGTACGGCGGCATGCTCATAGCTTTCCAGCACGGCCATGCCCGCACCCTCGCCTATCACCACTCCCTTCCTGTCGGCGGAGAAGGGCCGGCAAGTATCCGGAGCGAGCGCGCGCATTGCTTCCCATGCCTTCGAAGGCATACGAGCGGCGCTTCGGCGCCTCCGGCAAGCATCCCGTCGGCCCGGCCGAGCCTGATCTGATCCGCGGCCGAAGCGATCGCATGGTTGGCTGATGCGCATGCGGAGGCGATGGCAAAGACCGGGCCGCGCAGGCCGAGACTCATGCTGACCTGGCTGGCAGCGGCGCTCGGCAACCCCCGTGGTGCAGTGTAAATGACAGCACGCTTCGCCCCGCCCAAAAGGAGGTCGCGGTAGGTTTCTTCGACCGTTCCCCAGCCGCAGACGCCCACTGTCGCGCCGAAGCGATACGGATTTCCCTCATCGCAGGAAAGTCCGGCGTGTTGCATGGCTTCGCGCGCTGCAAGCACAGCGAGCAAGCTGTGGCGGTCCATGGAGACGAGCTGGTTGCGGCCGATGTCGTGCTTGGGCAGCTCCTTGATCTCGGTACCGACAGTGCCCTTCATCTCATGAAGCGCAGAAGTGACCATCGGGCGGATGGCGGAGCGACCTTCGCGCATCTCTTTTCAGATAGAGGCGGCGTTGTTGCCTAGGCCGCAAAGCCCGCCCATCCCAGTAATGACGACTCGCCTGTCCAATCAGACCCCCTTCGCGAGCAAACCGCGGACAGCTTCCACCATGTCGCCGACATTCTTGAGATTCGACCAGGCATCCGCCGCGTTCATGTCGATCTTGATGTCGTAGGCCTGCTCCACATCCCAGAGGAGATCCGCCAGACCCAGCGAATCGACTCCGAGCGAGGTCAGTTCCGTGGCAGTCGTTATTTCGCCGATGATGGACGCACTCTCGCCGCTCTCCGATTCGATGCGGTTCTTGATCGTGGCAATGATTTCCGTTGCGAGTTGATCAGCCATTGTGTTCCTTTCCATAGCAATGCCTTTTGACGTGGGTGCGGCGCCATACCTCTGCCAGTCACGTCGCAAAAATCGTCCCTGACCAGGCTTGTGCAACCCACCAACACCAATCGGATTATGGAGACCGGATGAGTTCCGGTTGCTCTGAGGCGTTGGCATCCAACTGCAGCTCATTTTCCCGCGGCAACTTCCATCGCACGTCTGAGCTCATGGAAAGATCTTCTCCTTTCAGGCTCTTTTTTCGCAGTTGTCACACGATGAGGGTAGCGGGCAATCAGGACGTGTGAGGTGCTGTCAATGCGAGATTCCGGAAGATTGAGAAAATCGTTTGTTTCGATGAGATGCATCCACCCTATGGATAGAAATACAGTCCAATAAACGGGCAAGCCTCTGGTGCGGGCGATAATGCTACAGGAGACATCCCGCATGGCCACCCCACGCAAAAGCTGGGCACGTCTCGGTCGCTACTAGATGCTCAGCGCCTCACACTCGCTCTCTCCGGTGCAACGAAACGGCGCTTGCGCATCGCTGAAGGCCCAAGGGGTTAGCGATCCGAAAGGGCGGATATTATCTTTCGGGCCGAGGTTCCGAACACCATCGATTCGCTCGAACTCTTTCAGGCCTGCATCGCCCGGAATATCGTGATCGCCCACCTCTTGTCTTGACTAGCCCCAGCCTAGGCCTTATGCCGTCACCATGTTAGCACTCGTCCTTGGTGAGTGCTAACAGTAGGTCCGGCATAGCCGAGCTTTGTAGGTTGTCCGGCGCTGCCGGACGCTTTTCCCACCGTTCTCATCGAGGAAGAAAAAATGGCAAAGTCGAAGTTCCGCCCGCTTCATGACCGCGTGGTCGTTCGCCGGGTCGAATCCGAATCCAAGACCGCCGGCGGGATCATCATCCCGGATACGGCAAAGGAAAAGCCGCAGGAAGGCGAGATCATCGCTGTCGGCTCCGGCGCTCGTGACGAAGCTGGCAAGCTGGTCCCGCTGGACGTCAAGGCTGGCGACCGCATCCTCTTCGGCAAGTGGTCGGGCACCGAAGTCAAGCTCAATGGCGAAGACCTTCTGATCATGAAGGAAGCCGACATCATGGGCATCATCGGCTAACACGCCGCCGCCTTTCATCCGTACCATCCAATCTGAATTTCGGGCGAAATGCCCAGGAGTACAAAATGGCTGCCAAAGACGTAAAATTCTCCCGTGATGCCCGCGAGCGCATGCTGCGTGGTGTCAACATCCTCGCCGACGCGGTGAAGGTCACGCTCGGCCCCAAGGGCCGCAACGTCGTCATCGACAAGTCGTTCGGCGCCCCGCGCATCACCAAGGACGGCGTCACCGTCGCCAAGGAAATCGAGCTCGAAGACAAGTTCGAAAACATGGGCGCACAGATGGTCCGCGAAGTTGCTTCGAAGACCAACGACATTGCCGGCGACGGCACCACGACCGCGACCGTTCTGGCGCAGTCGATCGTCCAGGAAGGCCACAAGGCGGTTGCCGCCGGCATGAACCCGATGGACCTGAAGCGCGGCATCGACCTCGCCGTCACCGACGTCGTCGCAACGCTGATCAAGAACGCCAAGAAGATCAAGACCTCGGAAGAGGTTGCCCAGGTCGGCACGATCGCCGGCAACGGCGACGAGTCGGTCGGCGCCATGATCGCGGAAGCGATGCAGAAGGTCGGCAACGAAGGCGTCATCACGGTCGAGGAAGCCAAGACCGCCGAGACCGAACTCGAAGTCGTCGAAGGCATGCAGTTCGATCGCGGCTATCTCTCGCCCTACTTCGTCACCAACGCCGACAAGATGGTTGCCGATCTCGAGGACGCCTACATCCTGCTCCACGAGAAGAAGCTCTCCAACCTCCAGGCCATGCTGCCGGTTCTCGAAGCCGTCGTGCAGACCTCGAAGCCGCTGCTCATCATCTCGGAAGACGTCGAAGGCGAGGCCCTGGCCACGCTGGTCGTCAACAAGCTGCGTGGCGGCCTGAAGATCGCCGCCGTCAAGGCGCCGGGCTTCGGTGATCGCCGCAAGGCCATGCTGGAAGACATCGCCATCCTCACTGGTGGCCAGGTCATCTCGGAAGACCTCGGCATCAAGCTCGAGAACGTCGGCCTCAACATGCTCGGCCGCGCCAAGAAGGTGTCGATCTCCAAGGAAAACACCACCATCGTCGACGGCGCCGGCAAGAAGGAAGAGATCCAGGGCCGCGTCGCCCAGATCAAGCAGCAGATCGAGGAGACCACCTCGGACTACGACAAGGAGAAGCTGCAGGAGCGTCTCGCCAAGCTCGCGGGCGGCGTTGCCGTCATCCGCGTCGGCGGCGCGACGGAAGTCGAAGTCAAGGAAAAGAAGGACCGCGTCGATGACGCCCTCAACGCGACCCGCGCGGCCGTGGAAGAAGGCATCGTTGCCGGCGGCGGCGTTGCCCTGCTGCGCGCGTCGCTGACCATCAACGCTGTCGGCGTCAACTCCGACCAGGCCGCCGGCATCAACATCGTGCGTCGTGCGCTGCAGGCTCCGGCCCGCCAGATCGCGGCCAACGCCGGTGCAGAAGCCTCGATCGTTGCCGGGAAGATCCTCGAGAACAAGGGCGCGACCTTCGGTTTCAACGCCCAGACCGGCGAATATGGCGACATGATCGCCATGGGCATCATCGATCCGGTCAAGGTCGTGCGCACGGCTCTCCAGGACGCGGCCTCGGTCGCCGGCCTGCTGGTCACCACCGAAGCCATGATCGCCGAGGCTCCGAAGAAGGAGTCGGCTGGCGGCGGCATGACTGGCGGCATGGGCGGCGGCGGCATGGGCGGCATGGGCGGCGGCGGCATGGGCGGCATGGGCGGCATGGGCGGCATGGATTTCTAAGGTCCGCGCCTCTCACCAATCTCGAAGGGCGGCAGCAATGCCGCCCCCTTTTTTTGGAATGGAGCCGGTCGGAAAAGGTTTGGGGCTCGCGCTTCAGCTTTGCGTTCTCGTCTTCCAAGGCTTTCAGCCGTTTGGCATCGGAGACGTCCATCCCGTCATACTTCGCCTTCCAGTTATACAGCGTCGCCTCGGAGATCCCATGCTTGCGCGCCAGGTCGCCCGCCTTTGCTCCCGCCTCATGCTCACGCAGAACCGCGATGATCTGCTCTCTTCCGTAAACCGCTTTCTCTTCATCAGTCCGTCCTTCAATCGAGGCCGGACTCCTCAGGTGGGGGAAACTACCCGTGGCAGGCCAGTCGTCCGCGCATTGCCCACCTGTGGTAGTTCCAGATCCTACGTCTCCGATAAGGCCAGCGCCAAGGATCCGTCCCCTTCTAGGTCCAGTTGACGGGTTCCGACCTCGACAATCGGATTAGAAGCGTAAAGCTGCGTTCGTTTAATTCCCAGCCTTTTCACCACTTCCGACTTTAGCTCTACGCCAGCGACGTCGATCAAATGGAAACATAACGAAATCGCGCACGGTGAGCGGCTCGGATTGGTCTCGGAGGCCAACTTCCGGCCACTCGTTCTTTTTTGGCCAGTATGCCGTTGCAAAAATCGTGTCCCAGATAGTTGTAAAGAACCCGTAGTTTCGGCGCTGGTGATGGGGTTCCAACGAGTGGTGAATGCGGTGGAACTTGTTGTCGCCAATGATATATCGAAGCGGCCCAAGATTGATGCGGGTGCTAGAGTGTGAAAGATGGACCTGAAAAGTAATCAGCGTCATGGCAACAAAAGGCACTACGCCAGATTCGAAGTGGAACAGCGTGAGTGGTAGTGACACCAACCCTGCGGCAACGAGTGGCTCGGAAATGTGATGATGGCAATTCCATGCCGTCAATTCGCGGATCGAGTGGTGAGTAGCGTGCATGCGCCAGAGGAATGGAACAGCATGCTGAGCGCGGTGCATCCAGTAGTAGAAGAAGTCGCCGGCAATCGCGACCAAAACGCCTGAAAGGACGGCCAATCCATTATTAATGATTGCGTTGTCAGAGTGAAGCAACGTACCGAAATTGATCGTTACAAGCGGCTTTATCCCTAACCAGCCCACGCTCACAGCGTAGAAGTGCCACATAAAGGCACCACATCCGAGGCGAATAATATAATTTCGCACGCCGCGAGCGTATGAAGCAAAACTGTATCGATAAGCCGGAAAGGTTAGCTCCAGCGCGGCGCATAACGTTGCGAAGATTACAACCATCTCAAGCGAATACACGAAGATCTGGGTCATTTGGTTAATATCGAGAATGTGCATTTCTTTGCTCCTGCGAATCCTTCAAAATGAGGGGCTCTCATCAACGCAGTGCCTTCGTCACGAGGGCGAGACCAATGTTATGCCTCTCCGGCGCAGCCCTAAACTCGAGTCGGCATCCGGACCGATATCCGCGCAGAAATCACGGCGCACGGCAGGGATGTGCTATGCTGCTTTCACAGAGAGTTAAAATTAGTTTTTTGGATAGACCCATCCATCTCCCAAATGGTTGGAGAAGCCCAGTAGACGAAGTGGTTTGCGCAAAACGACCAGCTATGCGCCAGTGTTGAGGCGGTGCAGCAGAGGTTGCATAGCCAGCAGCGTTGCGAACGGAGATCGTGTCTCAGGAAGTTCTCTAATCGCCTTCGTCAATAGGCTCCTTCTCTCCTCGTTGGTGCAGCGCCTGCCGGGCTCAGGGTTCTCTCCGAGGTCGATTGCAAGGATCGCCGCATGTTTGCGTTGGAACGGGTGGGGTCGAACTGGTGTTCGCGGTTCCGTAGGACCGCATGCATGGGAGCGACCTCATCCGCGCAGCGTCCCGGCAAGGATGCAACTCGGGAACTGGAGTTGATGATGGAAATCGAAAACTCCTTATTAGAGCATGGACCCAACTATGCGCGTCGTTTACGTGGGAAGGCGCCGGCGAAGGACGATATATGGCATCTCGATGAAGTCGTGGTGCGGCATCAACGGTCAGAAATGCTGGCTGTGGCGAGCAGTCGATCAAGAGGGCTATGTGCTCGACGAGATCGTCCAGACGCGCCGCAACACCAAGGCTGCCAGGCGCTTGCTGATGCGGCTTCTGAAGAACCAGGGCATCGCGCCAAAGCGGATCACCGACAAATTGCGCTCCTACGGGGCGGCAAGACGCCAGGTCATGCCGAACGTGGAACACCGATCGCACGAAGGATTGAACAACCGAGCAGAGAATTCCCACCTTCCGTACCGAAAACGAGAGCGGACGCGACAGGGGCCGTTGCTTATCGGCTTGCCTGAAAAACCACAGCGGGAACTTGCGCGCCCGTACCTCAAATAACGTGACAGCACCGCAAAAGGGGTTCGCGATGCTCTTCACGAGCCCGTCCCGCGTGTGCCTGTCATGAAGTGAAAGCTTTCCGAAGCGCGAATCGAGATTGAGGCTGTCATTGCTCTCGGCTAATCAGGAAGCTGCTTTTGCAAAGACGGAGGGCCGGTCGATCTCGTCCGATCGTCCGGCACAAGGTGTGCTTATTAGTACATTAGCGCAGCTAGTAACTTAGCCATGAAGGGGGACCACGGTTTGACCGTGACACAGTCGCTGACGAGACGTCTCAAAAATCCCGAGCTATTTGACGATCTGGCCGGTGTGCCTGGTCGGAATGCGGAGCAAGCCACGAGGCGCTTTTCGGTGTTCAATCCCTCAACAGGCGAGCTGTTGGCTGAGCTTCCAGATATGGATGTCCGGGACGTTTCCTTGGCAATCGACAAGGCCGAAGCTGCGCAGGAACATTGGGCGGCGCTCACCGCGCGCGAACGCTCCGACATCTTATGGGAATGGCACCAACTGATCCTCGACCACAGCGAGGATCTTGCAGCCATTTTGACGGCCGAAATGGGTAAGCCGCTTGCAGAGGCGAAGTCTGAAATCGCCCATGCTGCAGCCTACCTCCAATGGTATGCCGAGGAGGCCAATCGCATCTATGGCGAGACGATTTCGCCGCCTTCTAACGACAGGCGTATGCTGGTAATCAAACAGCCGATCGGTGTTGTCGGTGCCATTACTCCTTGGAATTTTCCCGCCTCGATGGTGGCTCGCAAGATTTCGCCGGCGCTTGCCGCCGGCTGCGCGATTGTTCTGAAACCCGCGGAGCAAACACCGCTTGTCGCGGGTGCTATGTTCACGCTTGCCCGGATGGCAGGTTTTCCCGATGGCGTTCTAAACTTGATCTACGCATCGGAAGGCGATGCGGTTGGGCGTGAACTTTGCTCGAACCCGAAGGTCCGCAAGATTAGCTTCACGGGGTCGACCGCGGTAGGGCGGCTGCTCATGAGGGCGTGTTCGGACCAGATCAAAAGAACCAGCTTCGAACTTGGTGGTAACGCTCCTTTCATTGTTTTTGATGATGCAGACGTAGACGCTGCCGTCGATGGTGCGGTACAGGCAAAGTTTCGGAATGCCGGCCAGACCTGCGTTTCAGCCAATCGGCTTTACGTACAGTCCAGCGTGTATGATGAATTCTGCGACAAATTCACCAAGCGCGTCAGTGCATTGCGCGTCGGTGACGGTTTCGAGCCAGAAGTTTCGATCGGTCCCCTGATCGATAAGTGCGCGCTTGCAAAGATTGAAGATCATATTCGCGATGCTGTGCGGCAGGGTGGGAAGATCCGTTGCGGTGGCAACCGTATCGGCGAATCGGGAACCTTCTTTGAGCCCACGGTGATCACCGACGTCGAAAGGACAATGCGGGTTGCTCAGGAAGAAACCTTCGGACCGCTGGCTCCCATAATCCGCTTCAACAATCCCGACCAGGTGGTGCGCGAGGCGAATGACACGATTTACGGTCTTGCAGCCTACTTCTACGCTTCCAATCTAAAGCGTGTGTGGCGCGTGGCTGAAGCCCTCGAATACGGAATGGTCGGCATCAATACGGGACGCATGTCCTCCGAGGCCGCACCCTTTGGCGGAATGAAGCAATCAGGGATTGGTCGTGAAGGGTCGCGCCACGGCCTCGAGGATTATCTCGAAATGAAGTACCTGTGCATGGGTGGGTTATAATCCCGCAGCATCCGCGTCCCATTGACATCGCGCTGACAATCCGCCGCGGCCATCATGGAATGGTGGCCTTCGATCAAGGCCCAGCGTAAACCTTGATGCCGTCATCGCCGCCGCCATCCTCGCCTTCGGCCGTATTCACCGCTACCTGATTCACCACGTGCTTGCCATGTAATCCGCCAGGAGTGGTTTTCCTGTCTCGGCCGCGATACTGGACCAGATCAACGAGCACAGGGGCGTGCTCGCCACCTGTCGAGCCGTGCTCGCAATAAGGAATTCGCCGCGCTGGATTGATCATTAGTCCGACGGCACGGCGGTCCCCTTAATCCGCCCATTGTTTCCGGAGCTTGGTTTGTCGCCGACACATGCGCGAGCGTCCCTCGGGTTCGACCGGCCGCCGATGACCGCCGCGAGCCGAATGCGCTTAACAAGATGGCCAATCGCCCGCTCGATTTGACGCATTCACTAGGAGAGTCCCGGCAAGGGCCTGAGATATTGCTGGCTTTCGCGGCGCAGTGACCCATTGAGCCTGATCAGTTCATACTGGCGTAGAACGTACGGGCGCTTTGCGAGGTCCGATGCACGAAAACCTTGTAAAATAGGCAGGCCGAACTGCCCACCTCGCGGAAAATCCACAAGCCCGGTGCCATCCACCCGCACATCAGGGTGCTGGTGCGCGAAATTTCCGTCCATCCGACAGCCGGCGAGCCTTCGATCACAGTTCTACGATCCGTCTGGTCGAATGGCGGCATCTTCTGAAGCCTTATTGCAGCCCTAGCTTCCTCTTCAGTTCCGCGTTCTCTGTGCGCAGGCGTTCCGCGAGCAGGCTCTTCAATCGCTTGTTTTCTTTCTCGAGGGCGACCAGGTCCTTCAGATCGTCGCCATCGGATCTAGGCGCCGCGGCCCTCTTCCAGTGATAATAGGTCTGTTCCGATATACCGGCCTGCTTTACGGCACTCTTGAGAGTGGTGCCGCCGCTGATCGACGTCTCGACCTGAGCGAGCTTCTGGGCGCGCTCTTCTCCGGAGTAGACCTTCCGGGCGCTCCGCACGGCCGCTGCTGTTGCTGTTGCTTCCTTCGCCGGGGACGCCGTATTGGCGCCATTCTTGGGACCGGGCTCAGTCTTTGCCTTCCGCGACGGTGGGGTTTTCTTCTTCGTTTCAGGCGTCCTTCCTTTGGGAGCGTGTTCGGTTGCAGTTTCTACTGATTCAGCGTCTAGGGGATTTGCCATGAGATACTCCGCTCGCGGTTTGTGCGCGTGTTCAGCATCAAGGGCTATGACATTAGAGTCAATCAGCCGACGATTTGGCAGATCCATGTCTTTGAGCTCCCTTGTTGTGTCGGCTATAGCTGCGGAGAGATCGACATCGCCCCAGATGGAATGGCCCCGTTTTTGATAATTGCGCTTTTGTTTGACCTCCACAGTGAACGGTCGGGTCTGCCGCCTCATAGTTTCTTCCTTGTTAGAACGAATTGCACAGGAGGTCGCGGCTGATGAAGACTGAACAACTGGCGCTTCCTCGGTTGCGCCGAGCTATATGGATGAGATAGCCCGAGAGCAAGCGGCACTTGCGGTGTACATTGACAAATGCTCGAGCCACGTCGCTGGCTGGTCGCAGCTTTGTTTTCATATCGGTGCGTTTGCAGAGCTGGAACAGCTGCTCGCGCGTCGCAACGCCATCGAGCACGTTTTGAAGGGGTGGATCTGAAGGCATCCGGTTTCTGCTGGGCGCACGCCAACGCCGCGCGGAATATTGTCCGTGATGGCTCGATCAGGTGGTTGCGAGCTTGGCAGCGAATCTAAGGCGGGGGGTGCATGCAGCGACATATCACGACACAGTCGGCTAGTCGGAGCGTCTGATCGACTGGCCGGCAAGGCGGTCATGCTGTCGTGACGCATGTGGGCGTCGACGGTCAGGTTTTCATTTAGCGTTTCAATTGAATTCGGAAATGAAAGTCCACCTCGCTCTCCAGTTGGATAGGCCTCGCCGGAAAGTCATGATCGTCTCGTCCCAGTGAAGGTCGCAATCGTTCCTGATTGCGACCTTCCCTAGCCAGTTCCGGCCAATCATTGCGCGGGGATATGCAATACAGGTCGAGGCGTTGTCGGGGTTTCGGCGGGTAAGATGGGATAGGCGACCTCCGGTACTTTTCCGGTCAGCGAATTAAGGAAGGCAACGAGCAGGTCGACTTCTTTTTCCGTCAATTCTTGGCCGAGCTGGGTGGTCCCCATAATGGCGACGGCCTGTTTCAGATCCCAAACCTTGCCCGAATGAAAGTATGGCGCGGTGAGTGCTACGTTGCGCAACGGCGCCACGCGGAAAACATAGGAATCGTCGGCTTCATGGGTGACGGCAAATCGGCCTTTGTCGTTTTCCGGCAGAACATCGGTGCTGGGCTTTTCAACGAGGCCGAATGGGTAATAGCCCTCCCCACCCACGTTGATACCGCCGTGGCAGGACGAGCAGCCTTTGTCCATGAAAAGCGTCAGGCCCTGTTTCTGTTCGGAAGTCATAGCGGCGTCATCGCCGTTGAGGAAGGCATCGAAGGGCGCCGGTGTGACCAGTGTCGCCTCAAAGGCTTCGATTGCCCTGGCGACGTTTTCGAAGGTGACGCGATCGGCTTCGCCCGGGAAAGCTGAATTGAACCACTCGACATATTGCGGCATCGACTTGAGCGTGGCGATGAGTTGACCTGGTGTGTTGGCCATTTCGACAGCGGCTTGGATCGGTGCCTTGGCCTGAGCCTTTAGGTCTTCAGCACGACCATCCCAGAACTGCGCGATGTTGAAGACAGCGTTCAGTACCGTCGGCGCGTTGCGCGGTCCCTTCTGCCAACCATGGCCGATCGAGCTTTCATGATTGTCGTCGCCCCCGGTGGCCAAGTTGTGGCACGAATTGCACGACAAGACGCCCGACGCCGAGACGCGTGGATCGAAGAACATTGCCTTGCCTAGGGCTATCTTCTCCGGTGTGATCGGGTTGTTGGCGACTGTCGGCGTGATGGACGGTAGAGCCTTGAAGGTGGCCCGTGCCGTTTCTCTGAGGTATACGGGGATCGTTTGCGCAGCAAAAGCGATGGCCGGCAACGCGACAGCCACCGTAGTGAATAGGATTTTCACAAGTGATCTCCCTGCGTTTTGCACGGAAGCCATTGTTGATATGCGGTTCGTGAACGCCTTGCGCTAAAGGCGGCAATCCTCCTTGCATAAAATCGATTCTGACGCGGACCTGACATATTGTCTTCCTTCGTTGCATTGCGCGCGATGTCACCCACGATGAACGCCAGTCGGTATCTCCTGTCGCCTCTCGAGAAGCATCAAAAGTCGTGCCAACTTAGCAGAGGGAACCTCCGGGGGATTTTCTGGTCATCATTCAATAGGTTGAACGAAGTCGCAGCGAAGCGCAGCCCTACTCCGGTGTCGCGAATCTGACAGCCAACAGTCGGGCTGAAACAGAGAAATGTTGGTCCCTCAGCGTCTTGTCCGATGGGCGCCGGGCCTCCTGCATGGGCGGGAGGGGACCACACGGTACAGCTCAAGATGAACGCCGCCGGCAAGCATCGCTAGACAGTCCCCGCAGATACTTTGACGCTGGTCCGCGAGCTGGTGCGCCTAGTGCCCGACCGCCAGATCGCGCGGCTCCTCAATCGCGCCGGTAAGCCGGCGCGCGTTGAAAGGGGCCTCGCAATCATCGATGTGAACGTGATGACGGCGCTGCAAACTGTGTCGTCGAATTGTGGCCACTGGAGCAATCGTCGTAAAGCGGGCCAAGGTTCTTGATCTAAACGGCGGCGGCCGCCATATTAGCGCAGCGCCTCTCACACGTTCGAGAGTGATCGCATTTTTGGATGCCGCCGGCTCGGGCTGTTTCGGCATCCTATTTCAACATCGGCCGCCGCTTGTTTCGAGTTATCGAATGGCCGTTCTCTGCATTTGGAGGCAAAATGACCGCAACGCCTTTCGCGCTGCCCGAGGCAGTGCTTACCGCAATCTCAAACGGAAAACCCGTAATTCAGGCATATCGGGAACATCTTGGCTATTCGACCGAGGACATTGCCGTGACCAGCGGTCTGACAGTCGAGGAGGTCGGGCTGATCGAATCTGGCCATTGTTTCGACAAGGGCTATCGCGATCGGATCGCTCGGGCGCTTGGCGTGGCTGAGAGTATCTTCGATGAAATCTCGGGTATCCCGAACGCTGCCTGACGTCGACCTCTGAAGATTACCCGCCGCCTGCCAGGTCGGATCAAAATCCCACGGGTATATCAATACCCTTACGGCGGCGGGCGGTGTCAGAATTCTTATTTCTACGGAGTCGATTCGCTCTGCGGAAGATCGGCCTCATGCTGGGCGACGCGGATGTAACCTTGGCCCGCACGAGAGGCCAGATCTGTGGATAGAGAGAACCGGCTAGCCGCGTTGATGGGTCCCAAGGAAGCCACAAGAACTTGGGAACAAAAGACCAAAGGAGGCCAAGCGAAACATACGCAGGGGTGCCTGTCGAATTTGAGCGCGAGTGGGAATTTATCCGGTTCACACACCGCTTAGAAAATGGAAATGATCCGGGACGTGGCGCGCCGGCGGCCATTATGAACGAGCATAAGTCGCGACCGAGAGGCGCATCACTTTGCCAAAGCCGTGCACGATGAATGGATCACAAAGTTCCGAGAGAATCCGAGCGAACAGCTGCACTGGCACACCGGCCGGTACGAGGGCATGTGGACAAAATATCCCTACCCGATGGTGGCGCCGAACTACGGCACAACGATCAATTCTTGCGAAGTCGAGCGGCTTAGACGAAAGATTTCGGCGAAACCGCCCGAGGCCATCAGGAAGGTTCGTCACGATGAAAGCGATCCCTTGCCCGTTCTGCACAAGCTGCGAGGTTAGGCCATATGAGACGGACGAGGCGCGCGTTGTGATGAAATGCGAGGACTGCGGTGCATCGGGGCCGGTCTGCATCGACGAAGTCAACGCCGTCGAAAGCTGGAATTACCGTCCATCTGCCCAGCCCGAATAGGATTGTTCACTTGGCATGGCGATAGCGATGCGCCTACGTCTAATGGCCCCGGTCCGTCACCGGCGCGCAGGAGCGTATTATCTTCGTCAGCCGGTGCCGCGTTTCTCTTCCGGGCCCCCGCCTGTCAGCCCGGCGCATGCTGGCCTACCCCGTCAGAGTGCCAGGCCGCTCATGTCGCGCCTGCCGTACATGGCAACGAACCTTATCGCGCACCTGATCGACTGATATTGCCGATCACCTTCCGCAACTCGAGCGGCTGTAGCAGCGCATGCCGTTGCAGCGGATGCGCAAGTGTCGTCTGACAATCTCGCCGGAAAACTGCCGTCTCAACAATTCGGCCAGCCTGTCGTTCGACATCGCTCACTAGCCGTACTCATAAAACCTGTTCTGGTTTGCCTCCCCTAGCAGCCGGTCGCCTGACAGCCCACATGCCGACGCAGGTTCGGTCTGCAAGCCACCGTAGGGCATGTGACGTTGGACTGTCAGGTTCGACCGTATACGTCCTCAAGCCGCACGATGTCATCTTCGCCGAGATACTCGCCGCTTTGGACCTCGATCATCACCAGTCCGATATTGCCGGGGTTTTCGAGCCGGTGTTTGTGGCCGCAAGGGATATAGGTGGATTGATTAGTGGTCAGGAGTAGCTCCTGGTCGCCGTTGACTATTTTCGCAGTGCCGCTGACCACGACCCAGTGCTCGGAGCGGTGATGGTGCATCTGCAGGCTCAAGCGTCCGCCCGGCTTCACCTCGATGCGCTTGATCTTGAAGCGCTCGCTTTCCTCCAGAACCGTGTAGGTGCCCCAGGGCCGGTGCACAGTACTGTGAAGCAAATGCGCTTCATGTCCCGCAGCCTTGAGGCCCTCGAAGAGTTTCTTGACGTCCTGGACGCGATCACGGGATGCAACAAGCAATGCATCTGGGGAATCCACGATCACCAGGTCGCTGATGCCGACGGTGCCGATGACGCGTCTGTCCGAGCTTATGTAACTGCCCACGGTGTCGACCACGTGGACATCGCCGCGAATCCTGTTGCCGCTCCCGTCAGCGGCGACCAGTTCGGCCATTGCGTTCCAAGATCCAATGTCGTTCCACCCCATTTCGCAGGGAACGACGGAGAGATTGTGGGTTTTTTCCATCACCGCTCGGTCGAGTGAAATACGCGGCGCCATGGCGAAGTGCTCAGATGAGAGTTCGACGCTGGCAACATGTTCGCCGTGGCTGACGCGAGCGTTATCATAGCTATCGAGAACGGCATCGATCACCTCCGGGCAATGCGCAGCCATTTCGTCGAGCATGACCTGTGCCTTGAAGCAGAAGATGCCGGCGTTCCAGAAGAAACGTTTGGACGCGACATAAGATTTGGCAGTCTCGGCGTTCGGTTTCTCGACGAACCGGACAACTTTCTCACCGTCGGCCTCGATGTAGCCGAATGCGGTGTCTGGCCTATCCGGGGTTATGCCCAAGGTTGCGATACGCCCCTGCTGCGCCTGTTCGATTGCCCGGTTCATGGCGGTTTGAAATGCGGGCAGATCACCAATCATATGGTCGGCGGGAAAAATACACAGAACAGCATCGGGACCCTGTGTTGCCTTGGCATGGACGGTTGCCGCAGCGACGGCGGCGGCGGTATCCCGACCCTCAGGCTCAAGCAGAAAGGTGCGTGGCAAAACAACGGAATCCAGCTCGTCGAAAACGTCTTTCGTAAGGAAGAGGTGCCCCGTGGACGTCACGGTAACAAGCTCCACGACATGCTGCATCGAAGCGGCGCGCAACACGGTGTGCTGGATGAGCGAAAGTCCATCCGCCACCTTGAGGAAAGGTTTGGGGTGCGATTGCCTTGAGGCGGGCCAGAGCCGCGAACCAGCTCCACCGCTGATGATGACCGGAACCACTTTCATCAAAGGTCCTCTATCTCGTCTGTAAGCGCGAATGCCTGTGCCCCTTGCAGCGTCGAGGCGACGATCGCCATGGCCCTGCTCTCGGTCGAAGCTTCCGAGTAGCAGCGCAGTTCCGGGGCATTGCCGGAAGGCCGCAGATGTATGATCTCACCTGAAAGCATCCGCGCCCTGAGGCCATCGGTTTCGTCAACTTCGGCGACGGTCCCGAACGAGGCAAGAAAGTGCTGCAGTGCGTTCCGGCTTGCGAGATGATCCATCAATCTGCGTGAACTTTCCGCAGGGAAGTTCTGAAGCCGGTCACTGGCGCACACAGGAAGATTCCAAAGCCCGCGCAGTCGCGACAGCTTCTTTTTTGTCGACGCCATGGTACCGAGGACGGCCAGGATCGGGAGGAATGAGTCCCGCGTCGGCAGTGCAGTCAATGTCTTCCCATTCACCGCACAATCCGAGCCCAGCAGAAAACCACCATTGGCCTCAAAGCCGACGATGACGCCGCCGGCGCCGTGTGATGCTTCCATTGCTTCAATGACAAATGGAGACCCGACTTTCGTCCTCTGGACCGCGAAACCAAAGGCCTTCGAAATTCCCGAATTGGAGGTCACTGGCGTCACGATCGTGTCTGCCTTCAGGAAAAGAGCCGTTGCAAGCCCAACCAGGTCGCCGCGAAGAAGATCGCCATTTTCATCAGCGACGAGTGGCCGATCACCGTCCGCATCGGTCGACACGATGGCATCGAGACCGAATTCGCGGACCCACTTCTTCAATTTTGCGATTGTTGCTGCGTCCACGGCTTCGGTATCGACAGGTACGAAGGTCCCGGTTTTCCCGACGGCGACCACGCTGGCACCGAGCGATCGAAGAACCTGTACCAACAGTTCCGCCGCGACCGAACTGTGCTGATAGACACCAAGTCTCATGCCGGAAAGTGAGCCCGGCTCCAGCATGTCATGGGCGCGCTCTCGATAAGACGCGATCGCTTCTTCACGGTGCATAGGCCACGTCGTTCCCAGACAAGCCCTTGGTAAGCAATACGCAATTGATCTTTCGGCTACAAAGCGCGTAATCGCGGCCTCATCCGCCTTGCTGATTTCACCATTCGGGCCATAGAATTTGATGCCATTGCGATCGGCTGGAATGTGCGACCCGGTGACCATAAGAGCCGCCGCGCCGTGTTTGCATGCATATAGTGCCAGGGCAGGCGTAGGTATGGTGCCGCAATCGATCGGCTGGAAACCATTTGCGGCCAACCCCGCCATGCAATTGTCGGCTATCGCCTGACTGCTGTCACGTAGGTCGCGGCCTATGAAGACCGAACTATTCGGCTGAACCCGGCTGGAAATCAAACGCCAAGCGAAAGCTTCGGCATAAAGTCCGCTGGCCTTGCCGACCAATTCCGAAGCCAATCCTCGAACGCCGCTTGACCCGAATTTCATGATTTCGCTTTGTTAGTGGACAGGCAGGGTGGGGTCATGTTGCAATGGGCTAGTACGGTGTGGCGTAAGGACCCCTCGGAGTTCCGCCGAACAGCAGGGCATCCACTGGCACAGGGACATCCACAGTTCTCCTTCTATTGGAATCTTTTGGCGCGCTCATCTAATGATCAAGGCAGTGGAGTGATCGATCGGTGCCTGCCGGTATTTCGCTATGCAGCATCATGACAGATCCGTAAACTTGGTTGTTTGGATGGAATGCATCCATGGCATGGATAGGGCTAGAAGGCCGTCTCGATCAGCGCAATGGAACCGTGTGATTCTTAGGTATTTGGATTAAGGTCAGCCAGAGCGCTCGCCGACCATGGCGTCGCCTAGGGCGCTAGGACGTCGCCTAGGGCGCTAGACCCAAGCAGGAACCGATGCTTGGATCAGCTGGGGCGACGATCAGCGCCGACAATGCCTTGCCTTGCGACGCCTTCAGAAAGTTGTTTCTGGAATTGCGTTCGATCAAGCCCAGCGCAAAACCTTGATGCAGTCGTCGCCGCCGCAATCTTCGCCTTCGGCTTTGTCTACATCCATCCGTTCGAGGACGGAAACGGCCGCATTCACCGCTACCTGATCCACCACGTCCTTGCCATGCACCGCTTCAATCGCCGGGAGTGGTGTTTCCCGTCTCGGCCGCGATCCTGGACCAGATCGACGAGTACAGGCGCGTGCTGGAGAGCAATTCGAAGCGCCTTCTGCCATTGGTCGAACGGGAACCGCCGCCGCAATTCAACGTCCGGGTGCTGAATGACACCGCGGATTTCTACTGACACTTCGATGCAACCCCGCACGCCGAATTTCTTTTTGCCTGCGCTCGGCGGACGATCGAACGGTACCTCCCTGACGAAACAGCTTTTCTGCAGCGCTACGATCAATTCCGGCAATAGGTGAATGCCTTTATCGACATGCCCGAGCGGCTGATCGATCTGCTCTTCCGTTTCCTTAACCAGAATGGTGGCCCCTATCGAGCCGCGCCCTCGGAAAGGAATTCCCAGCTCTGACCAATGACGAGGCGCGGCGGCTCGAGGCGATCTATGCGCAGACCAGAAAACGGCAAAGCACGCGGCAGAAGCCTTTCACTGGACTGCCGGTCGACCCTTGCGTTGTCGCCGAAACTCGGGACGTACAAGTTCTGGGGCAAACCGGACAAGCCGAAGGTGTGTCGGGAATGCTGCTGCGCCACAGCAGTGATTTCTGCATCGTCTATACGCCTACATACGCAGCGCCGGACTCAGCCCCCCAGCGGTCGAAGATGCGCGACAAGTCGCGTGCAAAGTCATCTTGCTGACAACAAGGTACGTGCGCTCAATCGCGTCCACCCCATTCACAAAACCGGCTCCGTGGAGTAGTGGGAACGCAGAGAAATCTCCGGTCGCAGCCTTACCCGGTCAAAACAAGGATTCAAACCATGAATGCCCTCGTCATCTGCTCCGGCGGATTGGACTCTGTTTCGCTCGCTCACAAGGTGGCGACCGAGCAGAAACTCATTGGCCTGCTTTCGTTCGATTACGGCCAGAGGCACAAAAAGGAACTCGGCTTTGCCGCCATCTGCGCCAAGCGGCTGGGTGTTCCGCACCAGATCGTCGATATCCGCGATGTTGGCCGGAACCTGAGCGGCTCGGCGCTGACTGATAGTGTGGACGTGCCCGACGGGCACTATGCCGAAGACTCCATGAGGATCACGGTGGTGCCGAACAGGAACGCCATCATGCTGGCTATCGCCTTCGGGGTTGCCGCCGCGCAGAAGGCCGATGCGGTGGCCACTGCCGTCCATGGCGGAGATCATTTCATCTATCCCGATTGCCGGCCCGCTTTTATCGACGCCTTTCAGACGATGCAGAACCATGCGCTCGCAGGCTACGCCGATATCCGCCTTTACGCTCCCTATGTGAATATGTCGAAGGCCGACATCGTCAGCGAGGGGGCAAAGTACGCCACACCGTTCGAGGCGACGTGGTCCTGCTACAAGGGCGGCGCACGTCATTGCGGTCGCTGCGGGACATGCGTCGAACGGCGCGAAGCATTCAATCTGGCCGGCATTGCCGACCCGACAGATTATGAGGACGCGGACTTCTGGCTCCACGCTATCCAGACAAGGAGCGCGTGATGTTCCGCATTACCAAAGAGTTCCACTTCTCGGCCTCGCATCAGCTCACCTCCTTGCCACCCGACCATCAGTGCGCACGTCTGCACGGCCACAACTACATCGTCGTAGTGGAGCTTTCAGGTGGCGAACTGGACGAACACGGCTTTGTGCGCGACTACCAAGGTCTGGCGGCGTTCAAGCACTACATCGATGGGACGTTCGACCATCGGCATCTTAACGACGTGCTGGGGCATGACCATGCCACAGCGGAATGTCTGGCCAGGCACTTCTACGACTGGTGCAAGGTGCGGCTACCCGAAACCTCCGCCGTGCGGGTGAGCGAGACGCCGAAAACCTGGGCGGAATACCGACCATGACTTGCGCGTTGCATCCCGGAATCCGGGTGAGCGAGATTTTTGGGCCGACCATTCAGGGCGAAGGCGTGCTGATCGGCTTGCCGACGGTGTTCGTAAGAACCGGCGGGTGCGATTATCGCTGTTCCTGGTGCGACAGCCTGCATGCGGTGGACCGTCGCTTCCGCCATGATTGGGAGATGATGTCTCCCGACGCGGTTTGGCAAAAGGTCATTGCGCTTTCCGGCGGTCAGCCCGTGATGGTATCGCTGTCGGGCGGCAATCCGGCCATCCAACCGCTTGGCCCGCTGATCGACCGCGGGCATGGTGAGGGCTACCGCTTTGCATTGGAAACCCAAGGCTCGGTGCCTAAGCAATGGTTCGCGGATCTCGACGTGCTGGTGCTCAGCCCCAAGCCACCCTCAAGCGAAATGACGACAGATTGGGCCGCGTTCGACGCCTGCTTAGAGGCGGCGCAGGATAAGCCGCAGATGGCGCTCAAGCTCGTTGTCTTCGACGATGATGACTATGCCTATGGCAAAGACGCCGCGGCGCGCTACCCGCAATTGGCCATCTATCTGCAGCCCGGCAATCACACGCCGCCGCGTCCCGGCAACGAAGACGCGTTCATCGACATGGCCGGTGTGATGAGGCGCATGGAATGGCTGGTTGAAAAGGTGACCCGTGACAGGTGGTTCAAGGCGCGTGTACTGCCGCAGCTTCATGTTCTGCTCTGGGGGAACAAACGGGGCGTCTAGCCGAAGCGGAAGGATTGCCGACGACGAGCAAGACAGACATCTATAGCAATCTCACCCAACTGGGTGGCAGCAGCGTCGTTCCGGAAAGCCCCGAAAATACCGTGCTGGAAAAGGCACCGAATCCGCATGAGGGCTCGCCTTATTGGGGGCGCTTCACCGCTGCTCTGGGGCGTCACTTGCTCTCGATACTAGCATGCTTTTCCGCTGGGTTTGTTTGGTCGTCGATCACCGCTGCGGGACGAATGCGCTTGACAAAATAGCGCCGGCCCATTCAATTCGACGCATTCACCAGGGGAGTCCCGGCAAGGGGCTGAGATACTGCTGGCTTTCGCGGCGCAGTGACCCGTTGAACCTGATCCAGTTCATACTGGCGTAGGGACGGTGCAAGCGCTTTGCGGGAGTCCACGCCCGACGTCCTACGACCAAAGCGTCTTTTCATCCTTCCGGCACAGAACTGGGTCTCCAATGCATGAGCAAAGGAGCCTCACGATGAATGCCCTCACCCCCGCCGTCTCGACGGGACCACTGCCCGCCTCACGGAAAATCCACAAGTCCGGCGTCCTCCATCCGCAGATCAGGGTGCCGATGCGCGAAATCTCCGTCCATCCAACGGCCGGCGAGCCGGCCGTCACCGTCTACGATCCGTCCGGCCCCTATACCGACCCGACTGTCGAAACCAATATCGAAAATGGCCTTGCCCGGCTTCGTAACGAATGGATCACAGCGCGCGGCGATGTCGAGGCCTATGACGGCCGAGATGTCCGGCCGGAGGACAACGGATTTGCGACCGGCGAGCGCCTGACGCCGGAATTTCTCACTCGCAACCGGCCACTCAGGGCCAAGCAGGGCAAGGCGGTGACCCAGCTCGCCTATGCGCGCGCCGGCATCATCACGCCCGAGATGGAGTTCGTCGCCATCCGCGAAAACCTCGGCCGCGAGATGCTGCGTGGCAAGCTTGAGCGCGACGGCGAAGCCTTCGGCGCGGCGATCCCAGACTTCGTCACGCCGGAATTCGTGCGCGATGAGGTTGCGCGCGGGCGTGCGATCATTCCCGCCAACATCAATCATCCCGAAAGCGAGCCGATGATCATCGGCCGCAATTTCCTGGTGAAGATCAACGCCAATATAGGCAATTCCGCCGTCACCTCCTCGATGGCCGAAGAGGTCGAAAAGATGGTCTGGGCGATCCGCTGGGGCGCCGACACGGTGATGGACCTGTCGACCGGCCGCAACATCCACAACATCCGTGAATGGATCGTACGCAATGCGCCGGTGCCGATCGGCACGGTGCCGCTCTATCAGGCGCTCGAAAAGGTCAACGGCATTGCCGAGGACCTTACCTGGGAGGTCTACCGCGACACATTGATCGAGCAGGCCGAGCAGGGCGTCGACTATTTCACCATCCACGCCGGCGTGCGGCTGCACTACATCCCGCTGACTGTCGACCGGGTCACGGGCATCGTCTCGCGCGGCGGTTCGATCATGGCCAAATGGTGCCTGCAGCATCACCGGGAAAGCTTTCTCTACGAGCACTTCGCGGAAATCTGCGACATCTGCCGCGCCTATGACGTGTCCTTCTCGCTTGGCGACGGTCTTCGTCCCGGCTCGATCGCCGACGCCAACGACGCGGCGCAATTCGCCGAGCTGGAAACGCTTGGCGAGCTGACGCAGATCGCCTGGGCCAAGGATTGCCAGGTGATGATCGAGGGGCCTGGCCACGTGCCGATGCACAAGATCAAGGAGAACATGGACAAGCAGCTCGCCGTTTGCGGCGAGGCGCCGTTCTACACGCTTGGACCGCTGACGACCGACATTGCGCCGGGCTATGACCACATCACCTCCGGCATTGGTGCTGCCATGATCGGGTGGTTCGGCACCGCCATGCTCTGCTACGTCACGCCGAAGGAACATCTCGGCCTTCCCGATCGCAACGACGTCAAGATTGGCGTGATCACCTACAAGATCGCCGCCCATGCCGCCGATCTGGCGAAGGGCCATCCGGCGGCGAAAGTCAGGGATGATGCCCTCTCCCGCGCGCGCTTCGAGTTCCGCTGGGAGGACCAGTTCAACCTGTCGCTCGACCCCGAAACCGCGCGGTCCTTCCACGACCAGACCTTGCCCAAGGAGGCCCACAAGCTGGCGCATTTCTGCTCGATGTGCGGGCCGAAATTCTGCTCGATGCGGATTTCCCACGACATTCGTGCCGAAGCACAAAAGGAGGGCATGGCGGCGATGGCGGCGAAATATCGCGAGGGCGGCGATCTCTATGTGCCGGCGGAGGAGGCCGGCGCACCGCTGATGTCGGAGGCGCATGAGCCATCATGAGGGTGCTGGTCCAAGGGGCCGGCGTCGCCGGTCTCACCGCAGCCTTCGAACTCGCCACCCGCGGCGCGGCGGTGACAGTTGCCGAGACAAGACATGCTCTCGGCGGCAACGCATCATGGTTCGCGGGCGGCATGCTGGCACCATGGTGCGAGCGCGAAAGCGCCGAGCAGCTAGTGTTGGATCTGGGACGCGATGCCGCCGACTGGTGGGAGGCGGCAACGCCGGGCCAGGTTACGCGGGCCGGAACACTGGTCGTGGCCGCGCCGCGCGATGCGGGCGAACTCGAGCGGTTCGCCAGCCGCACGTCGGGTCATCGGCGCGTCGATGAAGATGAAATCGCGCTGCTGGAGCCCGACCTCGCCGGCCGCTTCCGGCGCGGCCTGTTCTTTCCCGATGAGGCGCATCTCGACCCGCACCAGGCGATGGCGGCACTTCATGACAAGCTCACGGCCATGGGTGTCGAGTTCCGCTTCGGCGCCGACACCCGGCATGGTTCCGGTTTCGATCGCCAGATCGACTGCACGGGAATGGCCGCCTTCGATGACAGGCTGCGCGGCGTTCGCGGCGAAATGCTGATCCTGCGCACGCCTGACATCTCGCTGTCGCGCCCGGTCAGGCTGCTGCAGCCGCGCTTTCCACTCTATGCGGTGCCGCGCACCGACCACCGTTTCATGATCGGCGCGACGATGATTGAAAGCCAGTCCGTCGGACCGGTCACGGCGCGTTCGATGATGGAACTTCTGGGTGCTGCCTATGCCCTCCATCCAGCCTTTGGCGAGGCCGAGATCGTTGAAACCGGGGTCGGCATCCGTCCAGCCTTTCCAGACAACCTGCCGCGCGTCGAGGCACGCGGAAACGCGGTCGCGATCAACGGCCTCTATCGCCATGGCTTTCTGCTCGCCCCAGCCATGGCGCGCCAGGGGGCCGAACTCGTCTTCCGTCAGGACAAACCCATGGAGCTTGCCAATGAAACTGATCGTCAACGGCGAAGCGCATGAGGTTGCCGCCACCACCCTGGCCGAGCTGCTTGCCGCGCTCGACTATGAGGGCGATTGGCTGGCGACCGCCGTCAACAGTGACCTCGTGCACAAAGCCAACCGGGCGGAATTCCGGTTGAGCGACGGCGATCGGATCGAAATCCTCTCGCCCATGCAGGGAGGCTAGCATGTTCGAGCTTCTCGGGACGACGCTTCCTTCCCGCCTGCTTCTCGGCACCGCGCAATATCCTTCGCCGGCCATCCTTGCCGATGCGGTCAAGGCATCGGGCACGTCGGTGGTGACCGTCTCGCTGCGCCGTGAGATGGCAGATGGCAGGGCCGGCGAGAAATTCTGGTCGTTGATCCGCTCGCTGGGCGTCAGAATCCTGCCCAACACTGCTGGCTGTCACTCCGTCAAGGAAGCGGTCACCACTGCGAAAATGGCGCGCGACGTCTTCGGTACGAGCTGGATCAAGCTCGAAGTGATCGGCAACCACGACACGCTGCAGCCAGACGTGTTCGGCCTGGTCGAAGCCGCCCGCATCCTGTGCGAGGACGGCTTTATGGTATTCCCCTACACCACCGACGATCTTGTCGTGGCCGGGCGGCTGCTGGAAGCGGGCTGCAAGGTCCTGATGCCGTGGTGTGCGCCGATCGGTTCCGCCCTCGGGCCGGTCAACATCATGGCGCTACGCTCGATGCGCGGACATTTCCCAGGTGTCCCGCTGATCGTGGATGCGGGGCTCGGGCGACCGTCACACGCAGCAACAGTCATGGAGCTCGGTTTCGACGCCGTGCTCCTGAACACGGCGGTCGCCAGGGCGGCCGATCCGGTCGGCATGGCGCGTGCGTTCGGCAAGGCGGTCGAAGCCGGTCGCGAAGCTTTTGGTTCGGGAATGCTCGAACCGCGCGATGTCGCCGTGCCGTCGACGCCGACATTCGGCAGGGCGGTTTTTCATGAAGCTTGATCCCTTCTACCTGATCGTCGACAGCGCTGCCTGGATCGAGCGATTGGCGCCGCTCGGCGTCAGGCTGGTGCAGCTGCGTATCAAGACCATGGATGAGGCCGGGTTGCGCGCCGAAATCCGGAAGGCAAAGGACTTATGCGCCGAGCATCAGTGCCAGCTCATCGTCAACGACCATTGGCGCCTGGCAATCGAGGAAGGCTGCACCTTCGTCCATCTCGGCCAGGAGGATTTGCAGACCGCCGACCGCGCGCGAATACGGGCAGCCGGCGTCAGGCTCGGGCTGAGCACGCATGATCATGTCGAGCTGGAAACGGCCATGTTTGCCGAGCCCGACTATATCGCGCTCGGCCCCATCTACCCGACCATCCTGAAGAAGATGAAATGGGCGCCGCAAGGGCTCGAACGGATCAGCGAGTGGAAGCGCCGGGTCGCGCCAATCCCATTGGTCGCCATTGGCGGTCTCAACCCTGACAGGCTCAACGGTGTTTTCGCGGCGGACGCCGATAGCGCGGCAGTGGTCACCGACATCACGCTGAATGCCGATCCCGAAGCGCGCACACGAGAATGGATCGAAAAGACGGAGCGATGGCGCTGAGGCGAGAACCGCATGTGCTTGTCGTTGGCGGGTCGGACTCCAGCGGTGGAGCTGGAATTGCCCGCGATATAGAAACGGTTTCCGCCTTCGGGCTGCGCAGTTGTCTTGCCATCACCGCCGTGACAGTCCAGACGCACTCGGCTGTCGAGCACGTCAAGCTTGTGCCGTCGGAGCTTGTCGCCGCTCAGATGCGCGCCGCGTTCGCTGCCAACGCTGTCGCAGCCGTCAAGATAGGCATGATTGGGACATCGGCGGCTGTTGAGGCAGTCAGCGCTGTTTTGGTCAACCGCCAAGTGCCTGTGGTACTCGACCCGGTCCTGGCCTCTACCTCGGGACGCAATCTGCTGGCGGACGATGCCATTAATATGCTGCGCCACGATCTGATGCCGATCTGCCGGCTTGTAACGCCTAACCTGGTCGAGCTGGCTGCGTTTACCGGCTCGTCACCGGCCGCGGACGAAGAAGGGGCTTGTCGTCAGGCTGAAGAGCTATCGAGGACGGTGAGGACCGCCGTACTCGTCAAGGGCGGCCATGCACAAGGAACCCGTTGCGTCGACGTGCTTTTGCAGCCGAACCAACCTGCAGTTCGGTTCGAGGCGCCCCGCTTGCCGCGAGGGATGCGCGGAACGGGTTGCATGATGGCCAGCGCAGTCGCCGCCTCGCTTGCTCTTGGAGCGTCGCTGGAAGCGAGCGTGCGCCAAGGCAAGCAATATGTTTTCGATGCGCTTGCCGGATCGAAGGACATCGGGCCGATAAGCTGATCGGGCCGAACGTATCCAACGCTCCGATCAAGTCTGGCAGGCGATCGTGGGTCTACTGCTAGGACATGAAGGCCCTATCCGAGGGGTGAGAATGCGGCATACACGGTCGCTTTCGCCTATGAACAACACGCCGCTTTGAGGAGGAAGCCGCATGCCTCTGTGCCAACCGGTTGATGGGTCATCCGAAACCCGCACCTAGTCGTCGCTAGCGACAGCATGCCGCTTGGCACGTTGTTGGGTGAGCGAACGTTCGAACCGGGGTTAGCCAACTCGAGCCATAATTGCGGATTGAATCGCCGTTGCGGTATATAGGGAAGCATCTAACGACAGATTCCCAAACGCCGGTTGACAAAGGAGGTAGTTTGCACCTGCCGCTTCCAGCTGATCAAGAAGAGCTTGTCCCGCAGATGCTGCCGTTCCTACTACGCACAATTCCTTCTCGATTGCTGCATCGAAGGTCAGCGGCAGGTTTGGTGGAGTCGGCATGCCATTGAGATCATAAAGGAATTTAAAGCTCTTGAGCCACCGTTCGTAAGCAGGTGCGGCGAGTGAACGTGCATCTGTTTCAGAACGCCCAATCACGACCATTCGGAGCAATCCAAGAAATGGCGCTTGGCCGTCCGGCTCACTGGTGTGCTCTCGACCGGCGCGGAAGGCATCAGTGATTCTTCGAACGGAAGAGGAAGGCCCCACGCACGCGATGTTCACGCCATTCGCAGCGGCCCAGACTGCCGATTCCGGTCGATTGGTGGCGATCCAAGTCGGCGGATGTGGACGCTGATGAGTTCTTAGCGTCAGCGGAACGCTGTTCAACTCAAAATGGCGGCCTTGATAGGATAGCGTGCCGCCCTTCAGCGCATTGATAAGAATTTCGCTGGCTTCCGCATAGTGGTTTGGCGCCGCGTCCGAGCCAATCCCGAAGTAACCCAATTCGATCGGGAGCGAGCCGCGCCCTATCCCAAGTTCGAGCCTGCCACCGCTCAATTGGTCCAGCATACAGATCTCTTCGAACGCACGTAGCGGATGATAGAGGGCAAGCAGCATTACCAACGGGCCGACACGAAGGCGCCGGGTTCGCTGGGCTACGCTCGACAAGAACAGATTCGGTGATGGACCTCTCCCATGTGGGGTACAATGGTGCTCTGCGAGATGATATGCATAGAACCCAAGGTGATCGCACGCCTCCGCTAACATCAGGCGATCTTCGTACTGTCGGGCGATATCGAGGCCGTCCTCGTCCAGATGATCGAAGATGCCGACAGCTAGGCCTGAAGGAAAGGCCTTTTCCATGATATTGTCTCCATTTTTGACGCGACAAGTCCGGTTGCTTGTTATTCCAAGCAATTTAAAGATTTCTCGCTTGTGTAATCGCTCGGATTATTGCCTGCGAAATGCTAAAGCAGAGCCTTAGCAACCTAATGCGGGGGTCTTGACATATTCAATATTCTACTAATTCGACTAGCGGCACGAAGAAACGCATCCATTTGCTCTTTTGTGCCGATGCTGACGCGGATGTAATTTTCCAAGCCTTTATCGGGAAAGAAGGCAACAAGTATTTTTTGCCTTGCAAAGGCTGATTGCCACCATGAGCCGTCCTGTCCCGTTGGCACGCGGGCAAGCAAGAAGTTTGCGTGGGAAGGGATTACGGAAAATCCAAGTTGCGACAGCGCGAGCGTCACTCGCCGCCGTTCATGCCTGATGTGTCTGTGGTTGTCTGCATAGGCGGCGCGGTGCGCAAGGACGCTGATACCAACCGCCTGCCCGATCACATTCATGTTGAAGACGTTCTGGATGTTGCGTAGCCTGCCGATAATTTCAGGGTGACCGAAACCGAAACCGACGCGAACGCCGGCGGCAGCATAGCTTTTCGAAAATGTCCTTAAGACCAGAAGGTTCGAATAGCGATTGATGAGGCGTAGACCATTCTCGGGTGCAAAGTCGACGTAGGCCTCATCCAGCACGATCAAGCGGTCCGATTTCGCTACCAGGCGTTCGATATCGGCCACCGGAACGAACGTTCCGGTCGGATTGTTCGGATTGGCTAACAGAATGAACTTGGCCTCCTTTGCAGGACCGAAGAGCAATTGCTCCATCGGCAAGGAATGATCTTCGCTAAATTCGATTTCGACAAATTGAGCACCCTGCAACGTTGCAAGTTTGCGGTTGAACGAAAAACCTGGCGACATCATCGCCACGCTATCCCCCGGGGCAAGGAAAGCTCTGTAGACAAGTCCAAGCAGTTCAGACGATCCGTTGCCGGCGATCACCTGATCCATGGAGACGCCGTAGGCAGTCGCGGCTGCTTCCCTCAAGCTGATGTTATCGTCTTCTGGATATAGATACTGCCGTTCGAGGGCTGCAATCGCACTTTGCATTATGATTGCTGGAAGCGGGAATGGGTTCTCATTCGTGTTTAGTTTTACCCAACTTGTATCCGGCGCTGGTCTATCGGATGGCAGAGCATCTAACTGTCTCGCCACTTGCGAAAGAGACGAAAGCACACTCTGCAGTTTTGCATCGGACATGTTTTTCTCCGTTTTCGGTGCTGAGGGAATCCGCGATGAACTGGTGGTCTAGAGCACATGGCCGACCGACGGTGCGTTCACACCGCTTTTGTCAGCATATTGACCCCGTGAGGTCGGGCGGGCTGTCCTCCGGGCCGAATTGGCGCCGACGCTCGGGTCCGCATCCACTCGTCATCGGGCCAAGGCTCCGCCAAAACCAACGCTTGATTTGTCCCTAATATTTGCCTCGTCGTCCTTTCAGGACGCTGGATCTTGATGAATAGCGACCGTCGACTGGCTTCTGCACGCCGCAACCGCACGTTGATTCACGAGACCGGAATGGGGCAGGAGAGTCAATCGAGCTTTCTTTCATTTGCGAAAGGAAACTCGGCCCTCATGATGGAATTCCATCAGTTTCATACATCTCCGGCAGCAGAAAATTTCTGTCCCGAAATCTCCACGGTGCCGGCGCTGATGGCCCGGGCCATCAGCATAATCAGCTCCTGGCAAAGCTGGCGCAGTGGCGTGGCGACCGCCATCTCGATAATGTCATCCGCCGGCGCCGACCGCGACTCCGGCGTGATTGGTTCAAGCACGACGAGATCCCTCCTCGCGGAGCCCCTGATGCCCTGACGAGCTCAGGTTGCGGCGCATGAGATCCAGCGTGATCTGGTATGTGATTTGGCGCTTCTCGAGGTTCACGAGCATATCGAGCACCTTGATCACGGAAATAGGAGCGAAAGCCGATTGCGTGGAGCTAGTGCCCTTGGAAGCGGTGGCTGCAGACGAAGACCGCCACCTTGCTGGGCCGTTTTTGCGATCTTGGAAACATCCAAGCGGCTGCCCCCCAACTTTGCGATTGATCAGGCCAATATAGTCCTCGCGCACGCCGGCCGCGAAGTCGGAAAGCAGCGAGAAAACCGGAATGCCTTTCGCCATGAGCTGCTCGACTGCTGCCGTGATCTTCGGGTGGTCCGGCGCTAGCAACCGCTAAGGTCCTTGTGCTCGCCGGCTCCTTCGGGCAGTTGAGGATAGATAGTCGAGCCGGTGCTGCCAGCTCTAACTCGTTCGGGCCTTCTTGATCGACAGCGACGTTCGCGAAGATAGGGCCGGTTGCGCCATCGGCTAGATGGGCGAGACCGCGCACCATCAACTCATTGCCTGCGATCGTCTCAGCGTCAGGAGTTCTGGCGACCTTCGCGGCGCATCTCGCTGCGGTTGTCGCCCAGAACGCACCATTCCTGTGAGGATCTGGGTCGACGCGACAGGGGGTCACGGCGTCTTACCTGAACAATCAAGTGTGGCGATCACCCGCGTCGCTTGGGGGCTAGGACAACCGGCAGATGATCGCGTCACTCAGCGCCACTGTGAGTCTGCTGCAGGATATGAGAAGCCGGGGACCCGCCCTCTTCACTCGCAAGCATCTTCTTCCAGTAGCAGCTTCCCACAATCTGCTGCCCCGGTCTGCGGGGGATTGTCTGTGGGCTCGTCTGCCCGGCTCTTGCCGGGCAGACGCAGAAAAGTTCAGCCAGCTTTGCTGAGACTGCATATACATGGGTCTGCAGTAGTTCCAGACGAGGCTCTCGTCCTTGGACACGGACGTAATCCTGGCAATCCAGACCCCTATCGATTCGAGACCGATCCCGAGGCGGCAGATATCCGAGTCGTTGAAGGGATTGAGCTGATCGACACCTATTTCAAAGACACGTTCAAGCCGACAGATCGAATATTGAAAGAGAAGGCAGGCTTTTTACCTCACTGACTGACGTCGACCTGATCGTTGTCCTAGGACACTCGTTGTCAGAAGTGGATCCCCCTTATTTCGAGGAGATCATTTCCCATACACTGCCATCCACTCGCTGGGCAGTAAGCTTCTATGGCAGCAACGAGCATCTCCGTTACACGATGAGCGGTCTGGGGCTGCACGCTCACAACATCGAGTTTTTCACTTTGCCCGACATCGCTGTCCGAGGTGCCAGAGGCCTAATCTAATTTTTTTGACGCAGTCGGCAGTCTGGCAAGGTGCCTGAGATGTTTCGCGGAAATATCGAGGCGCCGCTGAGTGTGCGTAAAGCCGCCGTTGTACATGACCTCAGGTCTCGTCAACGCTTTGCGTGGCTCAGTCTCTTCGGCGCATTTAGCCGTCGCGCCTACTTCACCAGCCACTCAGCGTAGGCTTCAACATCGATCATCGGGACTGTGCCGCTAAACTGCAGCCGAGAGATTAGCTTGAACAGGAAGGCCGTCGCCGCCCTCGTCTCGTGTCCGAAGCTGTAGCTGCCCGTCTGCGGATCGCGCTCGAAGTGCCCGTGCGAAGCGATGCAGCCGAGATCAAGCTGCCGGTCACCGGTGCCGGCATTCAGCGCCGAAGCGAGCGAGGTGCCCATCGCCGGGCTCCAGTCGCTCTCAAAGGTCAGGATGCCGCCGAGAATGGCGATCGGTGGCTTGGCGGCGAAGGTCCCGCCCGCGTGGGGGATAGGTAGGCTGGTGCGGTGCAGACGCCGCACTGAAGCCACCTTGTCCTGGGCGTAGTTCACGAGCCCCAGATCGATCGTCTGCTTGGCCTCAAACACAGCGTAGACGCTCTCGGCCGGGATGATCGTCTGCCCCTGGAAGGTGAAGATGAACGGCGAGTACTGCCGGTCGAACACGACAACATCGATCTGCTCGCTGAACTGGCCCTTGCTATCCACGACATGTGCCTTTGCTGCCTCATAGCGCTTGGGCAGGTAGGTCTTCAGCAGCTCCAGCCACACCTCTTCGCTGGCGTCGCCCTTCGATCCAGGGTGATTTATCGACCGACGCACGATCGAGAGCTTTTGCTGGATGTCCTCATGCAGCGAGGCGAGCAATTGCGCGAGGGACCAGTCTGCCATGGGGGCGCTCCTTTAGGTGAGGGGAAACTTCGGGCCGAACAGCGCGCGCCAAGCTTTCAGCGCCTCCCCGTTACGGCCCTGACGGGCGAGGTTGATGGCAGCGGTGGCGTCGCGGCTGGCCTGCATCAGCAGGTCGCCCGCCCGCCGCTTGCGCGCCTGATCCATCCCGTTGCTGATCGCTGGACCGAGGCCGGCGGGATCGGGCCAAGTATCGAAGATGCGGTCTGCCAACGTCGAGAAAAGGCTCTGCAGCTCGCGGTCGAACTGCCCCTGCCAGCCGCCGTACAGGCATTCGAGCGCCATGACCTCGATCAGGAACGACGGCTTGATCGGCTTGTCGGAGCCGTGGCGCGGATTGTTGTTCCAGTATTTGACCATGCGCACGAGGCCCTTCCACTCGTAGGAAAAAGCTTGGTGCGCTGCGGTGGCCCTCTCCGCGTGGATTTTGGGATTGGTCTTGATCCACTGCCCAGTGTCGGTATCGGGGATTTCATAGTCATCGCCCTTGGGGAAGGCGGGCACGACATCGACGCTCAAGATGCGGTAGTCGGTATTGTCCTCGGCATCGACATGGACGCCGAAATCGACGTTGACGGACCGGCTCTGCTTGCGGACCGCCTCCTCGCCGTACTTCTCGACCAGGGCGTCATAGAAAGCGTTGATCACTGCCGACGGCGCCTTGCTGCGATAGTGGCGCTCGGAATCTTTCAGGACAAAAAAGATATCGATGTCCTTTAGCGGCTTGGTCTTGGTGTAACGGGCGTAGGAGCCGGTCAAGAAGCTGTTGGCGATGGAGAACTTGGTGTCGAGATAATTGCGTACCTCCTGCTGCCGGGCCGATGCATTTTTCTGCTCCTTGTCGTTCAGCTCCAGCCTGCTCTTGAACTTGCGGAAGGCCTCATCGAGCGTCAGCATCAGTTCTTCCTCCAGTAGGCGGCGCTCGCGCCCAGTCCGTTGTGCTCGATGGTCGAGCCGAGACTGTGCCGCACAAAGCCGGCGGTTGAGCGGTAGGATGCCGGGCTCCAGCCGGTGACATCGGGCCGGCCGGGCTTGGTGTGAAGCAGGAGACGGTAGCGCGCCTCGCTCGGCAGCAGGCCAGCTTTTTTCACCGCGTAGCGAATCTGATCGGTGTCGGTCCAGAAGCCGCCATCGTCGCCGTAGCTCGTGGTGTAGACAACATCTATGTCCCAGCGGCCGACCAGTTCGTTCGTGCGGGGATTGTAAATCTCGAGCACAACCAACTCTAGGTCGCCGGAGGCGAGCCAGCTCTGCACGCCACGCATGTTGGTCTGCCAGTCCTCGACGAGCGCGGACGGGTCGAGACCGCTCAACCAGATAATGTTCTTCAAGCTGTTGAGGATGTTGTCGGCCACGTAGACGACCGAGTGGGCATAGGTGTTGATGCTAACAATGGTCATGAGCCGAGGAACCCCTTAGTGTTGAGGACAAGGCCGGTCGCGCCCGCTGTGGCTGCGCTGTTCTCTTTGCCTACGGTCGTTTCGGCGCTGTCGCGCGCTGTGATGCGGCTGCTGTGCTTCTGGAGCGCGCCGCTGACCCAGTCGAGCTCCTCGGCCGGGCACGGGAGGGAGACAGCCCAGTCTCCGTTCAGCGGGTCAAAGCCGAGCTTCTCTTCGTTGGCGTCGCCGCCGTCGATAGCGTCGTCGTAATAGAGGCAGTAGATGCGCGTGCGCGGACCGTCGCAGGTGACGATGATCGCGGCATCCTGCGGTGTCTGGTCGGTGATGAGGCTGGACGCTACGCCCGCCACCGCCATCAGCTCGGTGTGGTCGGAACCGGTCCGGCCCTGAGTTAGCAATGCGGCGATTGCCCTCCAGGTGTCGTACGCGTCGCGGTGAGGGATGCTGCGGAAGGTGCGCTTGGCGACGGTGCTCATGAGCGGGCTTCCAGGGCGGTCCGGGATTTCCGGGCGGCGTGGGCGGCGGCGAGCAGATCTTCGATCGTTACCAGCGCTGGGTTCAAAGCGGTCTTCGCGTTCGTCGCCAGCGCGTTCGCTACCATCTTGCGGATAGCGCGCCCATCGAGCCCGACGCATACTTCTGCACAAGGCGGGAACCCGGGCGACGATGCTAGCTTGGCAATCGCGGCGTAGGTCTGGCCAAGCCCAATCAGGCAGTCGGCGAGGATGCGAGCGCACGCGTCTTTGTCAGGGAGCGGCACCGGCATGATCATGTCGCAGCGCGAGAGGAAGGCGCCATCAACCGCCTTCGGAAAGTTGCTGGTTGCAACGAACAGCAGGTTGGGGTGCTCTTCGGCGAGAACGTCGAGCTGGACGAGTACTGCATCGGTGGCGCGGTGAACATCGACGGGGTTGGCTTCAAGGCTTAGCTTGGAGCGATCGGCCGCCAGCGTCTCCACCTCGTCGAGCAGCACGATCGTCGGCCCGCCAGCGGCTGCTTCGGCAATTGACTGCGAGAAGAGGTCGGTGACGGCACGCTGCGTCTTGCCGTGTGCGGCACTCGCCAGGGAGTGCGGCTCGACTTCCAGGAGGCGGAAGCGCCCACCGTTGAACGACTCGGCCACCCGATGCGCGAGACCCCGGGCGAGCGAGGTCTTGCCCGTACCAGGCGGGCCGACCAGCAGAATCACACCGTGCAGCGGGATGACGCTGCGCGGGACCTTCGGCCGGACGGTGAAGTTCAGCACCGCTTGCGACAGCAAGCGCGCCTTCTCCTTCTCGTCCATGATGATCGAGTCCCAGAGTGCCCCAAGGGCCGCATCCGGCAGGCGCCTGATCTTCTGGATGCCCTTGGGCCTCTCTTCGACATCCATCAGTGACTGATGCTTCATCATTTGTCTCGTCCTTCTAGCAGTCGCACCGCCGCTTTCAGCTTGCATTAGTTGGGAGCATTATTCTGGTTCAATGAATCCACTTAACGGCATTCAAAAAAAATAGCTTTCGCTCGGTCTCTACCCTATCCGGCAATACACGAACTCCACCCCGCCGGTATCCGCGTTGCTTTCCCGCCTGAGCAGGAAACCTTGCTCCCACAGCTGCTTGAACTTCATACTCGCATTGGCAATCGACAGGCCCTTGTGTACAGCGAACTCGGTTGCCCTTGATGAGGGTCGACCCATCGCAAACTGAAATGCCTCGCGTGCCCCTTCACTCGGTTTGATGCCAATCAGCCTCGCTGAATTTCCCTCCCACACCAGAAGCGGCTGTTCCTTCTTTGCCGCCGCCGCATCGACATTCTCGATCAGGTCAACATCGTCGATGTTGATCAGGCAGAAAGCCTTCGTCCGCCTAAACCGGCGCGCTAGTTCGACGATCGTTTCCGAGGCGAAAGACATATCCATCCGCTCAATGCCGGTCATCGAGATCTGGAAGATCACGACCCCGGGGTTTAGTTCGACGAACGCAAGCAGCCGCGGGAAAACTTCTCTTCCTTCATTCCTGCCCCACCCCTCGGGCCGGTTCATAAACTCTCGTAAAGGAAGCACCCGCTTCACCACCTCGTTCATCGGATTCATTTAATCAGATTCGGGCTCGAGGTCAAACATCAAGTTTGAAGGCAAATCCGATGTGCGTTCCCCACAGCAACGGAAGCCCCTCATAGCAGTAGGCGTTGTTTGGTTCATATGCGCCCCTGGCTGGCACAAGAAGTACCCGCTGCGTCGGAAGCCTCACATCAAGTGTCGCATTAAACTTGATCGCCTTTGCAGCACAACCCTTCAGCCCCAGCCCCCGATCAGATCCATGGCGAGAGAGGCCCTGCCGGAACACCTCGACTACAAGCTCAGTATCGGAGAGGCGCTCCAGGTTGGGCAACTGCGTCTTCAGCGATGGCCTTAGCGTGTCCATGATTCCAAGGCCGCTGTCCGATACCGCAACGGAGAGTCTATTCCCACCTGAATAGACCTGTAGCGCGGCATAGCCGTCGAGCGGTGTCCTGCTATGAGAGAAAATGTTGTCGATCAGTTCGGCGAAGATCATCCAAGCGGCGCCGCTGAGCTCGTCGATATCTTCTCGTCCGGCACATGCTTGTTTGACGGCCTGCGTAAGGCGACTCGGCAGATTCGTGTCGCGGGCATCCTTATTGATGCGCGCGATCTCGACAAGCATGCTATTCGAGCCACGTCGCAGCCGGGCAACGGAATGCATCGGCCGAGCGGGGTCGACTTCGACGTCTTCATGAAGGTGGTCGAAGAACCCCATCCGATTCAGATATCCCATCGTGCCGGCTTCGCCCTCATCGAAGCTCAAGCGAACACGGCGACTGGTCGAGGCGAGCTGATTGGCGAGCGAAAGTAGGCGGATGCCGACATCAACCATGATCTTGCATCCGGCAGGAAAATTGAATGCGACAGTATAGGTGCTCGACGCGTGCGGGCCACACGATGCCGTCAACGCTGCCTCGAATTTCGAGGCGTCGATCCACGTCGAGGGAAAATTGACGATACAGTGCACCCCGCGCCCTCTCAGCGACTCAGCGTTCCAACGTAGAATTTATAATGCAGTTGTGGCTGAAAGCGGCAGCGGAAGAAGAACAAATACGGGAGGCGAGGAATCTCGCGGTCCCGAGGGCGCAAAAGCGATAGCGGTCGCCCGGCCCTGGACCATGGCCTGAACTGGCCTGAAGCCCCCATTCGCATGCGCAACGAACGATAACACCACTAATCACTGGAACTTACTTTGTCTCTAAGGGGAACAGTAGATACGCATGCCGATGTTGGCGCGATTGGCTGACGTTTGGAGTGACGCAAGGTAGTAAATCATCTGTCGCGACCGAGGACTTGGAGCAGGTTTCTTGAGCTCTTCGACAAGCGCCTGACGCTGGAGGATGCTGCCCGCCATGATCCAGATTTCTTTTTTGTAGCGCACCGACCGCGCTGCATCTCGGGCGCGCTCCCATAGCTTTGGGACGGGATCAGTCCCCTTGACGATGCGTGAAACGATCTGTCCGTCCTTAATCGTGACCGGCGTCTGCCAATCCGCCGTGCGGTCAGGCAACGATTCGATACGCGTCAGAAAAGCGATGCTTGCCTGAGCTTGCCTTCCCACCGCCTGGAAGGAGTTCAGGCTCATGATGGTATCATCAACCTTAGCGTGGATGAGTACGAAGCGAGGGTCCACGTCATCGACAGAAATGAAATCGCAGGTCTCGGTGCCGCCGTCGTCGCAAACGACGAAAGAAAACTTGTCCAGAAGGTCAGCCATCGTGGGATCAAGGGCACGGATGGCGTTGCAATGTTTTGTGTTGGCGGCGCCGCGAGACGCCAGACCGGCTTGCGCGTAGAACCCTCCAAAAATGCTTCCAGAGACCCACTCCTTGATGGTTGACTTGCCGTTGCCCTTTTCGGACGTGACGGTCGCGAGCCACGGAGATCCTGTCAGGAATTCCAACGGTCCGCCCGGTGGATTCTTTGCGATCTCGTCGATTGACATTCTGGGGTGATAAAAGTGCTTTTGTGCGTAAATGAGCGTGGGATCCGTCGGGATCACCCGGAACGCCTGATCCCGGGTCAGCATACCTGATAGTAGCTGTGGCTTCTCCTTGCGAGTGACATCGTGACCCACAAGGTAAGCATCGAGTTCGGCGCATTCTACGATGTATCGGCCGCGGCGCCGTAGAGTGCCGGTTATCTCGTACTTGAGCTTGCCGTCGAAAAGCTGGTCGTCCACTCGTATCGTGAAGGAGCCGTCTGGCTCGACATCGAGACACCGGTCCGCCGAGATCAGACCTGCGACGTGATCGGTGTTCCAATGTGGAGGCGCGTGTTCTCCACCATCACCGATCATCTCGGCAAAATCGAAGAGTACATTCAGAGGAACTGCCTTTCCTGCAGCAGGGGCCGGGACCGCTTGCGCGAACCGCTGGAAAGCCCTGCTCGGCGTGTCTTTCGAGTCCAATTGGGCCGCGACGGAACTCACCCAAATCGCATACTGGACGATTGGCACGTACTTGCCGCTGCCATCCGATACGGAAGAACGCTGTAGCGACAAATAGCGTAAGGCCGTAGTCGCGGCGCCCTTCCGCCGGATGGAAGCGCGAACAGACGTAGTTGCCTGCATGCCTTGTGCGAGGTCATAGAACCCTTCACTGAAGTCCCGCATTCTTACCGTGGCAGCTCGAACGCCCATGTCCGATATATCGAGACTGAGGGCCGATGCGACCGTCACCCGAGACGTTTCGCCGGGGCCGGCAGTTGGCACAAGGAGCTGCATCTTTTCCGGGGATTCTGGTTCGAGGCCGAGCTTCTCGGGGTCGATGACGAGCCCTTCGGTATCCAAAAGGAAGATGCGGTTGCCGACTTCAACGAGCGCCATTACGCCAAGATTCCATGTTGGCATGGCACGGCGGATGAGCAGCGGGGAGTTGCCCCACAACACATAGACGATAAGGCGCAGCCCTAAGGGGTCCTTGTCGCCGCTGGGTCGGAGAACGGTGGCGTCGTGACGATCCTCAAGGCCCATCGCCAGTCGCGAGGCCTCGGCGATCTCGTCCAACGATCTTCCGCCTGTGTTCCGCATTACGTAGGCGCGACAGGGCAGTTGAATATCAGAAAAGCCAACCTGGTCATCGTCCAGGTCGAACCGGTCGCGGAAGTCGCCGGAAATGTACTGGACCGCCGGCGATGCGGCTCGCAGCGTTTCGAAGAACTGCGTCTCGCGACGAAGGGCGTCACTGGGATTGGCGTTGAAACGCTGCTCATAGGACATGTAGCGATCGAAACGCTCCGCCAGATCGACACCCAGCCCCTCCCTCCCGACGACGAGCGCGGTCTCCGACCGTTTGCGGTCGGCATATCGAAGCACACGGCCGACCTGCTGCACCACGGCACGGCTGGTCGTGAAGGGCTCGCTGACGGCCACGCCGCCGAACCGGCTGTCGTCCACGCCTTCAAGCAGTTTCCATTGATGCAGCCAGAATCTAACGTCGTCAGTTTCGCGAGCAGCAAGCGCGTCCGTTACGTTTTGGAATCGTAGGGCGGTAGCGTTCCGCTTCTCCTTATGATGGATGAGAACGCTGCTCTGACCGAGCGCGCCAAGCTCCTGTCTCAGCGTGACCAGACTTTCGTGTGTGTCTCCTCGGACGATAATTCGGGCTCGCTCCGGATGATCCGGGTTCGTTTCCCTTCCGACCTGGTCGGCGAACCGGATGAGTCGTTGTGGGAAGCTCTCCCCAGCAGGCGCAGAGGGGTCATCTGCCAAAACTTTGACATCGCGAATGAGACGTCTCTTCCTTGCTTCGTCGTAGGACAGATTGAACGCGAAACGCCCATCGATATCGAAATAGCGAAAGTCGTTGCGATAAGGGGTCGCGCTGAAAAGTACAGTTGGAAGGCCAAGGTTTCTGATGCACTGAGACCAGATGAACGCTGGCTCGTAATGGCTCTCGTCAACAATCACGAGGTCGAAGCTCTTCAAGAGTTCAACGAGTTTCTTGCGATCCGGCTCTTTAAGGTCCGCGCTCTCGTCAGGATCGGGGGGGATCTCGTCCGCACCCAAAGGGCGGCGGCCGCTCAGGCGATGCGCAGGACGATCAGGTCGAAGTATCTGCTCGAGGGCGGCGAACGTGCCTACCATTACGATCCGATCGTTTGCAAGGGTCGTCAAGGTGGCGGCATCACTCGGTAGCAATCGCCAAACTGGGCCCTTTATTGTCCGCGATCCTACATCGGGATCATCTGCTGCCCGCGTGCGGACCTCGGTACCCGAATAAATCAGACCAAAACGACTCCAGAGGCGTGTGTGAAGGTCGACCAACATCTGATCGACAAGTGCTCGACGCGGTGTGATGACCAGCGTTCGCTTAATGTCGTCGACGGCGCATGCCAGCGTTGCGATTACGCCAGTCTTGCCCGTACCGGTCGGCATTTTGACCAATGCAGCGCCCGCGCCATTCTTTGCCGTGAGACGAGCGGCGAGGTAGGCGAGAGAAAGACCCACGGCACGACGCTGTGGGGCCCAAAGGCCGCGATCGGGGAGATATTGCTTCTGAGTAGGGGCCGCAGTCCAAAAGCCGTGTGCGTTGAGCTGTCGCGATAGCTTCTCGAACAGTTTATGTCCGGCCTTTGAGATCGCGTCCTTTTCGAGGGAAACTCGACCGCCTTGCCGGCTGATCGACGAATTATCCTTCTCGCCATCCGGCGAAAGCAAGTCCTCCAGATCCAAATCTAACCCCCTAAGTGACGCTGCCCAATGATTTTGCGGAAGACTATCACTGTGCTGAACTAGTTGAAAGAATTAATGTCTTAATATCTTTTGACTCGGTTTTTTCTTGACAATTGAGAACAGGACTTCAATTCAGGGAGCTGCCTCTTCCGCCCGTCCCTGGCTGCACGCCACTTTGATAGCAGTGTATTTGCATACTCGTGGGCGCGCGGCACAATCCGAAGGGACGGGCTCATCTCTGCGGGCGGCTCAACCCGCAGCAAGCTCACGTTCACAGAAAAGCGGCACGAATACATCCGCCAGCTGTCGGCGACCTACGAAGAATTTCCTCTCGCATAAGCCGGCCGGACTCTTAGGTGTGAGACCTGAAGCGACACATCGCGATCTGCACTTCTGTAGAAGCAGTCGGCAGTTTGGCAACGCGGGCTCTCAAGACGCCGCCGCTGGTTTCGTTGCATTAGCCCTTCTTGAAACATCCTTCGGTATCGTCTCGAACCACCGACCGTGCTGGACCTGCGCTTGAGAAAGCGATGTTGACGGGTTGGTAGTCACCCGCAACCGCCCGCCGTTTCTCGACCGAAGGATGGACCTGCAGGCTGTCAGGCAATCGTCTTGGCTCTCCTAAAGGAAGATACCAGCCCAAAAGTGAGCATCGTCTCCATTCTCGCCATTTCACGCATTTCGGAAGGAGCTCTAGGATCCACCACCCCCAAGTGAGCGAATTGTGCAGCTTGGCGCCAGGATTGGGCGGGACATAGAAGTGTCTGCCATCCGGCAAGGGATTGCCGTTCACAAGGTGTCCGTACAACGAAGTGTCGGTTTGGAGCCCTTCAGCGATTGCCTCATCCGCAAGCCAAGCTAACGGAAATTTTGAAAGCCCGCTTTCTGACTCTTCGTAACCGCCACCGATGTCGGAATGCACGCCCGCGAATGCCATCTCCACGACGTCCTGCGCAATATTAGAAGGTGGATCGGCAAACGGTACAGGCTCATACATCTGTCCTGCCTCCCACCGGTTCAGACGAAAAAGGCGCCGCCGCTCATCGATGGCCACAGCGTGACGGAAGCAGCGAACACTTGGGTTTTTGCGCGTGAATGGCAAAGTACGCAGGCTTGGAACATAGAACCGGTCGGGACGCGGCACGATCATCGATGCCACAGTGTCCCAAACGCCGAGAAAATGAACCGTGGCATGGCGCCCACCCATCAAGCGTCCAAAATCCCACGCAAGGTGAAGATTGTTGTCTCGACTTGCCCGCTTATAGGCAGTCAGCGCATACGTTACTACGTTCAGCTGTTCTGGCCGAAGCAAACCAACCATATGAATTAAGCCGGCCAAGGCCCGTACCGTATAGGAACCGCGGCTGAACCCGAAGAAAAACAGCCTGTCGCCGTCTTCATAGCGCTCACATACAAAGCGGTAGGCATCTATTATGTTTTGATCCAGGCCGTATCCGGTCGCAAGGCCGAAAACCCCCTTTGCGTTCTGAAAGAGCCGGCTCCATTCGCCGCTCAGTCCAATCGTACCCACACCCGGATTGTAGTAGACGACCTGCTGCGCGTTCTTCTTGGAAATCCGAAATAGCTTCATCACATTAGAGAGATCGCCCTCAACCTCGTTCCCCGTACCGTCGCAGAGAACCACAATGTTTTTGCTCATCAGCCTCTATCCGGGCACCGAGTTGAATCTCTGAATGAAGCAGGGCCGAGCTCCCTGGGGCTTTATGTCGGCTTGATCCTCTTGGGCAAGCCACTCCGCCGCGATTGATCACGTACAGTCGATAAGATGTGGTGGCGTCACACGTCGCGCTGACATCCCCGCTATTGGAAGGTTACATCGATGTAGCCAGCCGCTGTCCTGATCCGCTCGAAATCAGTTCGTAGCGGCTGAGCTTGGTTCAGCCATTTACTCTCGTAAGCCGCAAAGTCGCCCGGGTCCTTAGGCTTGAAACCTTTTAGGTCGGCCTCGTAAACCCTTGTGTCGCTAATACGCCGGGCGATTTCGGTCATTAACAGTGCGCGTGGAATGGTCGCGTATTTTCCTCGCTCGGTTGACACGACAGCCGTAGCTGTTGGTTTTTTACCCGTTCCGGGCACGGGTAGGATTGAATTCAGTATGTCGACCGCCTCTGTCTTTTTATCACTGCTGCCCATATCCCAAGGCGTGGCGTTCTCACTGCCGTGATGCCCAATCTTGAGGAAATCAACAGGCTTACGGAGCAGTTCCTTGCGTTTGTTCCACATTACGTTCCATGAGCCGTTCATTTTGCCCAGTTTGAAATCGCTGCTCCATTCGGCGTCGCCAACGAAGAGCAGGCGTTTTTTATTCCATTCGATCAAAAGCACGACGCTCGAATTGTTCTTTAGCTTGCCATCCAGCTCGGCAAACGCCAGTCCGTTGGACTGCATCCGTGCACGAAGTGCGCGAAATGATGCCGGACTAATATTGCTCGGGAGAGGAGCATCCGTCGACGTCAACGCCACTTCATTGCCTTCATCCGTGTCAAATGCAGCTGGGCCAAGCGCGCCTCGCAATGCACGCTGAACGGTTGCACCAAGGTAGAAGCCGTCGAAATCAGACTCCGGTCCGAGCACATTTATCGTTGCCCGATGTAGTTTGATCCCATGCGTCTTGTTTGTCTCGCCGGCACTCACATAGGTAGGATCGCGGCCATTGAGCAAAGTACTGCGCAATGTTTGCATCGCCCCCCTATTGTCAATTTGGAAAACCGAAAGCAGCTCAGCGACACGAGGGCTCAGATCCTTGCCAAGGACGGCTAGGCTTTGCACTGCCTTCTCGGCAACGGCCCTCAGTTTGCGCGTTTTCCCGGCTTGAGGATGCTTCGGGTTCATCACGCAATTCATCCAAACCGCGCCGACCGCAATATCCTTAAACAGCTTAGGATCGAAGCCCGCTATATGGTCCTTATGCTCGTGCGTGACCACGATAAGATCGAGGCGCTTTTTGGCATTTGCTAAGGTTGGGAGCTCGCTTTTGAGTTGCTCGATTGCCTTAGTAAGCAGCTTTCCATCGCTCCACGTGCCGCAGTCGATCAACATGTGAAATGCATCGTCTTTTGCGTCCGTCTCGCCGGGGATACGCACGTAAATGCAATCGCCCAGTCCAACGTCGTATAGGCGGATCAGGAGCTGGTTTGCCATCTGATCGCTCCGAGGTTTGGATCATCGTCATGAATGTGAAAATGGGGCGAAAGCTCGAAGCGGATCGAACCCTCGATGTCGCGAGCAATCAGCGGTGGCGATAAGCTGCCGACAAGGCCTTCTGGTCCACCCAACTCTTCGCCTACCATTCCCTCTTCAATTCGCCGGGCAAGCGCATGGAGATACATTTCCTTGCGCCTAACCCCGGCGTCGGTCTCGGCCAGAGCGGCCTCGTCGGTTCCAAAAAGCTTTTTGCGCCTCGCCCGCTTTTCCAGGGCCACAATAGCGGGGGCAGAAGCTTCACTGCCTGGCTTGCGGGTCCAGAAGAGCAAGCTACCGTTCACGTCGAAAACCATCGTGCCACCACACAACAAGCTGGTCGTCTTGCCGCTGAAGGTGCCGAAGCGATCCCCTTCAAGGATCAGCTCCTCCCGCCACAGATACTGGAGGATGATCTGCTTGGGCTGGAATAGACCCATGCCGACCATTTTGCGCGCCGTGAAAACTTCGTCCACGATGATATCAACGTGGTCCGGGATGAATAGCTTGTCACGGTTGTCATCAAGATACCGATACGCCTCGGCGCGTGAACTGCCGATGAGTTCCGGATCATGCGTGATCGTTCCGGGCATACGATCGTACAAAGATGCGCGCGCCAGGATATCTGCGGCTTCCTGTTTGCTTAGTATCTCTCGCTTTACAAAAATGTCGGCGATCATCGGGCAGTAGTCGTGCGGATCGGTAGGATCGGCGATCGCGAGATTGCGCAAGACAGCGTGCGCGTAGTCATTGAAGGTGACCTCAACAGGTGGCAACAGGTCGAGCGCTTGGATGGCAATCACCTGCATGCGAGCGGAGGCAAACTGAAGGGATTGCGCTGGCGTATGGGTATCTCCAGTCGCCCGTTCGCGCCTCAGATACTGCTCTGTCAGCGCAACAAAGATATCGAACATCGCACCCGTCATCACTTCCGACAGCGCATGCGGCTCAATCTTATCCTTGAATTGGCCCATTTTGCTAGGATTGGCGGCACTGCGCAGGTAGGGCTGCCCGGACACGGCCTTGCCAAATTGAGCCGCGACGGCAGCGATCAATTGCTGGCCGGTCTTGGTCTTCAAGTCACCCTTCGTTCTGACGGCAAGCTGCCGACGAAAGGAGCTGTTTCGCAGAGTCATCAAAATTGCGGTTAGGTCACCCAGAAACTCATGGAAGGCGCCGGTCTGCGGTGACACGGCTTCCAGATAATAGGGCCTGATCCCATCCAGCACAGCATGACCAAACTCGTGATTGACGATGTCACTCGACAGAGAGGTGTGGATCCGCTGGCCGCCCTCGTCATCGAAATAATAGAACTGCAACGACTTACTCTCACGGTCATAATAGGCGTTCGCGCCGTACCCGGCATTAGGTGTGACCAACAACCGGTTGCCTTCGAAGGCCCAGGAAATGCGGCGGCCAAGACCACTCGGGCTCTCGAAGAAATCAAGCGTGCTCTGCACGATTGCCCACGTGCTCACTTGTCGAAAATGAGCCGTGTCTTTCAGCGACTTGTCTACCCTCCGCCCCTCTGGATCGATGAAGGCCTTGTTGTCGCGGCTCCACTTGGCCGGGGTTTCCAATTTGTTGGCGGTGCTGTCGTAGTCGACGATTGCAAATCTAGCACTTGTTGGACCATCGCCAATTCGCGGCTCCCAAGGCACATAGAAATCGCTGTCGATTTCCAAGCCAGGGTTCTCCTTCGCGATGAGGGGATCTTTGTAATAGGTATCGATGGGAATCTTAAGCCCGAGCTTCCTTTGGGTCACACCGTCCAAAAATCGACGCGACGCGTAAACATCCCGCATCTCCGCAGCGGCAAGCGTTGCCTTAGGCGCTTCCTTCTTTTGGACAGATCCGCTCTTTTTGGCCAATCTACACCCCCTCCGGCCACCGTAGTGAGCCGCCGCAAACCCGTATCAAGCCAAGCGTTAAGTGGTATCAGCGATTTCTTGGCGACAGTGAGCAGCTAGAGAAAGCTTCCGATTCCACCGACGCAACAAAGACCAGAGCTGCTACACGCCCCGCGCGACGACCTCCCATCCCCAAGCAGCGACTAATACTTCACCATCTTCAGGTAATAATCAAGATGGTATTAGTTCGCGGGGAGAATACTCCCCTTTTTTTATTGTCGGTGACGAATTTCTCAACCAATGGATTGTTCGCCGGCTCAACAGGTCCGGCGAAGCTCGCAATCAGATGAAGGCTCCTAGCTTTCCGGAGTCCCTCAATGGTTCAGTAGCCAAGCACTGACTGCAATTCCTTTGCCGCCGCGCTGAGTTGGCCCGGCGGCGAGTTCATCAGCCCAGGCACAACGATATTCCTCAACATCGCGGTCTCTTGCTTGTTGATCAGAAACGCGTTCCGGTCGAGCGCGAATGTGATCAACATGCGTTCCAGATACCTAACATCATGATGCTTGGAGCGGCTTGGTCTCGAGAACGCCTTCGTGCCAGCGGTCGTACGAGCGTAGAGGTAAAGGTACGGCCGTCCCCGTTTTCTGCCTTCGAGCACGCTGTTGAATTTGCCGACCTTGTCCTCCGTCAGGCACTCTTCCCGGAAGCTCTGCCGCTCAGCCTTGCCCACATACCAAGGAACCGGGACCGGGCCCGAACCGAGCGCAAATACATAGCATCCGCAGGCGTGTGAAAGCCCAGGAACATCGACCTCCGCCCAGAAAACGGCGCGCTCCCGTTCTTCCAAAAACAGATAATTGTCGTCCGAACGTGTGAGTTCGAATGGACCGTATGGATAGTATCGCATGCATCCCCCAAACTGCCGCAACAACGAGCGTATTCGCTCAAGGTAACTCGGCGGCACCAGCAACCATGCAGTCGCTCATATTTTGGCTACTTTGCCCAAGACCGAATAAGCTACGATGCGGAATCTTGCCGCCGTCATGCTGAAGTACGCCTGTGGCCTTGGTTCAATGTCAACAATTTAGTGATCACGCATTTACCAGATACAGAATCAAGCCGACTGATTGGCCAATATACCACCAGCAAGCAATGTCGCGCTGGAGAGGAACGACCATTAAAAACTTGGGCGAAATTGTGCTCCGGATCGTCTGGCTTTTTCTATTGAAACGATTAAAACGATGTCTGATTGCACGCAAGCATGTGATGGAGCCTAGAGTTGGCCGACGAACCCCATAGCCACGCTGGAGCACTTATCGAACTTACCGCCGATATCGTTTCAGCTTATGTCAGCAAAAATGCTGTGCCTGTTTCGTCTCTGGCGGAGCTCATCGAAAGCGTGAATTCCTCGCTGGCGCGTATTGGTCAACCTGTCGAAGCTGAAAAGCCCGCACAGGTTCCCGCAGTTAACCCCAAGCGATCGGTGACGCCGGACTACATTATTTGCCTCGAGGATGGCAAAAAGTTCAAATCGCTTAAGCGTCACCTGATGACGCACTTCGGTATGACGCCGGACGAGTACCGCCAAAAATGGGGGCTTTCACACGACTATCCGATGGTTGCTCCCACCTATTCGGCGAGCCGCTCTAACCTTGCAAAGTCGTCGGGTCTCGGCCGCAAGAGCGCGAAATCAAAGAAGGGGCCAACCAAGCGCGGAAAGACCCGGTAGTGTCTGGCTCTTCGGGGGCGAGCGGGATGGCAATTGAGGGTTGATGGTCGTTCCAGCCGGCGCCGGTTGCGCCCACGAAACTTACTCGGTCGTAGTTCGATTTCTTGGCTCGAAGGTACCCAAAATCAAACAGGCGCGACCATCGCGAACTGGTAGGGTCCGAGGTTCGCACAACAGCGAAACGGGCCCTTGGAACGGCGCAGAAATCAAAACGCTCGAGCCCTGAAAAGGCACGGAATCTGCCCCCTCGAGGCGATTAATCCGTTCCTGCACGCGCTGACGGATCGGCATGATCTAGTCCGGCTTATCCACGACCTTTATGCGCTTCACCGGCTCGGTGACGAAAAGTGTCTAGGGGCATTAACGAGAGAATGGCTTCCACGGCGCGTGGAATATCGCAGCCAGGCATGTCTATGAGCCGCCCGTAGGTGGTGTCTTTGGCGACCTTGACTGCTGGATGATTCACGTCGCAGACGAGAGGGTCGTCCCCGTGCCCATAGACATGAGGACCATCAGCATTTCGGCCGACAAGGCCCGATCAACCCCCTTCAGCACCAGTTTTCTCCCAACAGGCTGATAGTTCGTCAGACGGTAGCAACAGCATTTCCGAGCCTTGCTGGTCGATCCGTACCCTACGTGTTCGTGAGTGAAACACTCTTCCGCCAAGCGCGCGAGATAGGTCGTAGACTCCTTCGAGCATCGTTCAAAGATTCGGACAGTCAGTTCCAAAGGCGCGTCTACCGACTGGTAGCGGTCGCAGTTAGCCTGTTTTGACTCCCATCAAGGTAGCACCATGACATCGAACCCTACTTGGACCCTCAATCGTTTTCCTGCAGGAATGCAGGCCCTGAGGACTTCACGTTAGAAGAACGCGATGTGCCGCGCCCCAAACCCGGCGAATTGCTGGTGAAGACGCTCTGGCTGTCGGTCGATCCCTATACGCGGGCAAGGCTTAGCCCGGCCAAAAACTATGCTGCGGGACTAAAAATCGGAGACCTCATGCAAGGCGGGGGTGTCGGTGAAGTCATCGCCTCGCAATCGCCGCTATTCAAACCCGGCGACGTTATCCAAGCAGATGACTTCGGGTGGCATCCAGGAGCTCACCATCCAACGTGACTAGCCTCGTCAACATTTCCGCCGCCGCCTCTTCGGTCAATGACTCACCATAGCATTGCTGCCATATCTGCGTGGACTCAGCTATAAGTCCTGACGTCAGCGCCGGCCTCTTCATAAGATCATCTTGATCGTGAGTCGTAGTGCGAGGGAAGGACTTATAACTTCGCCTCACGGAGTAATTTGGGCACCTTCAGCGAAAGTAGGCCTTTTCGTTCGCCTTGTAGTTTGAGCCACGCCACGACCGCTTCCAGCATCCAAGGTCTGCTTGCGACAAGACCTAACCGTCTACCATCGCTTTCAAATGTTCACGAACGTCCGCTCGTATGTTCGTCGAGGCGGCCGGCGCAACCACAAGCAGCAAGCGCGCTGCAGCCGCCAATGAACGGTCGGAATTGGATAGAATTTCTTCTATCGGCGGGACATTTACGATCGGTGCCTCCAGCCGGAAACGAGCCTCTCGAATCAAATATCGCCACGTGTCAAAGAGCCATTCGGTGACAGGATCGGCGACCCCGTCTCGCAACTTTGAACTGCGCACGTGAAGGAGCATCCAAATTCCAACCCAACAGACCACAGTTGGGTTGGTTACCAAGTCCTGTCGCAGAGCACTGACCGCCGCTGCCACACCCTCGCGGTCTGTTTTGAATTTTTTTGCGCTACCCGCCATGAACTCTAAAAGCGTATGTAGCGCGACGATCTCTGGGGCGCCTAGCCCATCTTCGATGATCGTGTCCAAAGCCTCGAACTCGCCTGCAAGTGCCGCAGCGATTGAAAAGCTTAAGAGAAAGTCTTCTCCTGCCCTGAGCACATCCTCATTTGCCTTGTGATCGATTGTCGCCAAAGGGACTATGCCTCGCTCGGGATCTTGCAAGTGCTGTCCCAGATCGCCTCCTCTGCCAGATGCCAGCATCGCGGCCATGGTCGCATGCTGGCGGAGCCGTCTCACAAAGTCATTGGCATCGTGACGCAGGATAGCCTTCCGGCCGCCAGCTATCACGCGCGAAATTTCCGTGGACAGAATTGGTCCTCTAATCAAGAATTGGCGGAACTTGAGATAAAAGCCGGTCGGCTCTGCCAACGCCTCGTCGGCATCAGCGAGCATATAATATGCGAGATCAATGTCGGCCAAAGGATGAGATCGGATTGCCTCAGAGGGGTCAGGATTGCTGGCACAACCAGGCGAGTATCGGATATCCTGAATGTCGTTAGCTATGCTTCCCGTGATTTCATTGAAGAGCCACAAGACCGCATGCCTCAAGACGCGGTGACAATAGGCTTCAGCAAGCGTTCCCCCAGGATTGATCGTCGGCAGGAGCACCAGCGCATCCCGCAGCTTCAGAATGGCGACGTCAGGATGTCCAGCAAAATACGCGGCATGCGCTGTGTCGGCAAGCAAGCCAATAGCCATCGCTTGAACAGATGGCACCTTCAGCTTCGATGCTTCAACCTGTGCACGTTCGAACCAGGTTTGAGCCGCTGACCAGTCGCCCAACTCGGCGGCACTGATGCCAGCCTCTCGGGCGATGTACGCGCGCTCGATCGCATCTTGACCACCGACTAGCGCGGCTGTAGCCAACAGCGGCAGTGCCGCAGAGTGATCGCGTCGCCGCCAGTAGATCTTGGCTCGCGCGCGCACCAAAGCAATATCGAATCCATAGCGCCGTTCTGCATCAGAAAGACAGGCTAGCGCGCGTTCAGCGTCGTCGCCATTTTCATCAAGGCAGATCGACTGAGCGATCGCGCATCGTGTCGCGAGCATCGGATTTTGCCACCGCATTGCAGTCTCTGCACAGGCGGCATAATTCGCGGCCGCGGCTTGCCAATCGAACCCTTCGGCTCGCGACTCCTTGAGCCAGGCATGTGTGACCAAAATCGACAGATCACCGCGGCCAGGCTGAAAGGAAGAGAACGCGCGCTGCCGAAGCTCTGGAGACTCGCGGTCAAGCCTCTCAAGCAATGCGCGAAATCCAGCCACAGTCCTGATATTGCGCATCTGACATGCGAAGAGCACGCCGGTAACATGGGGGTTGCCGCCACTCTGAGATTGAAACCTCCGGCTAGCTTTAGCTAAGCGGCTTTCCCTATCAAGCAGACTATCGAAGCTTATAAGGAGCTCAATCCAGTCCGGAAATAGCTCGCCGGCTCGTCCATGGAGCAACAGCTTCGAGAGAATCGAGCCCTCGAGCAGGACCCTACCCTTGACGTTGCGGCGCTCACGCTCAAGTGCTTCCCAGCACGGCTGCGCGCGTGCGACCGATCCGTAGGGAAGCAAGGATAACAGCTGAGCAAATCGCATCATTACGGACGCGAAAACATTTTGCGGAAAGATGAGCGTCCTGGTCTCGAACAGACCGAGTTCTCCGAGAAACGGCGCGACAAGGTCCAGCGTATCGGCGCTGCAGCGTATCAAGCTGTCAGCGAAGCCCACAACCAGGCCCGCATCCTCGCTTTTCAGCGCATGTCGCATTGCGGTGCCGACATCAAGCACTGAAAGGTCTTCCGCACTCATCAAGGCATCCGCGATACATGAGTGAATAGCCCGGCGCTCGCCAGCGGAAAACACTTCCTGGCCTGCGCCTTCGAGCAAAGGTGATACTCGAAGTCGGTCTCCGTTCATTGATTCAATCCAGGGGCCGACGAGCCGATCCAGTGACAGACCGACTAGCGGAACCGGCGGAGCGACTTCTCCAAGAGTCATGGCTAGTGCCCGATCGAAAGTGCCTCCGATCATGCTGGTACGGAAAAGGAGCGATTGCGCCTCGGCCGGGACTGCGGCGACAAGCCGCTGCCGCATCGCACGTCGCTCAGCTCCGAGTTCTGTCTGGAGGTTTCCGCCAAGCAAAGCCGCGGCCGCCGCGCGAGACCAACCCATGGTCGACAGATGCAGAATCATTGCCATGGTGAGCTGCGGATGACCATGCGACGCTGCGCGATGCACGGCGCCGGCATATTTCGAATCGCCGCCAGTCAACAGGACTAGTTCACATACTTCCTCTTCTTCAAAGTAAGGAACCTCAACGACGGGCATGACATCGGGAGACAGCAGGTGCAATGTCGCCGGAGCAGGCGGTCGATAGGTGGTTATGATCGCGGTTGCATCTCGGCGGCGAAGGCCAGACAACAAACGACGAACGAGGTCGCGCACGTTCGGATGGTCGATTTCATTCAAGTCATCCAGAATGACATGCACTGGGGATGACACTGCCAACTCGCCAAGCACAAGCGACAGACGCGCTGCGGTGTCGGCGGGGCTAAGATCGCGAAAATCCACGACTGCCCAATCGCCAGTGGTTGCCGCAAGCCTGGCAACGAATGTCTTTCCGAGTCCTGTCGCCGCACTCGCGACTGCAAGTCCCGCCTGCCGACGGACGGCGTCGATCTTCGCCACCAACGCCTCGCGAGGAGCAACAATCTTTGGCAGAGCTAATTCGTTAGATGGGATTAACAGCGATGGACGCGAGAAGCCGATCGCACTCCCAGACTCGCGACGCAGAAGGGCTATCTGGTCTACGGGCACAGATACCATGGAAACGTCGTCGACCAGGGTGAGGAGGTCGGCACGGCGCAATTCGCGTGACTCTTTGGACGCCGCGGTCAGCAGAAGGCGCTCTACCATCGCTGGCAACACGTTCCTCGCTACTTGGCTGGAAAGCCGCCTCGTCGATGCCACAAACTCGATCAGACCCAATTCTAGGTCGTCTCGGAGGTTTGTGAGGCTCGGGGCGCCGCATTGCCAGTGCATTCGGCCGAGTAGTTCCCGTCGGAGCGCGTCATCATTCCGTGCCGCAATGTAGGCCTTCGTGGCAGGTTTCAAATCAAGCGCCTCGAGTACCTTGCGTAGCGGTGTGACGTCTGCGCCGGCGGCAGCATGGCGCCAATAACTTAGCGCGGATCCGTTCGCCACGCGCCGGTCTTTGCGGCGCTCGAGAGTAATCTCTGCCGTTGTGAGATAATGGAAGGACACGATGCGCGATGAATTGCGTGCGACCAGCTCCACGTAGCTGTCAATGGCCGAACGCACCGCTTCGGTTTGCAAGCTTATCTTGCCGCTCGCAGCCGTATCTTTGACTTGGGTCCCCGCCAACGCCTCGCCGGTTACAATGGAATAGTCTTCCGCTACCTCGAGGTGGAGCAATTCCCCGTCGGCTAACCCAAGCCAAGCAAGGCCTGAGGCGTATAATTGGTAGCCATATCCACGCAGCGCAGCGAACGCTTGGCGAGCTGGATCGCCATGCGGCGCGCCAAGGCGCGGTCCGGACTCGAAAACGCTCATGTTCGTTGCCTAAATTCAACCACGCGCGCAACGAGCCGACCGTTTCGTGGGCTACCCAGAAAAGTCGCCGGCACCTGCGAGCATGTCGCAGTGATACGCGATTCGATGCCAGAAGCGCCAACCAGAGTCTTACGTCGTCCCGATAACCGGTTGCTCAAACAACCAAACACGGGTGAAACCCAGGTATGCGATCCAAGGCGCGCGGTCTATAGATGTTCAGCCCTCTACGCGTAGTGAAGCAATTCTCAGAGCTTTCGCAATCGAAAGCGGCATCCTTCTATGCTTCCTTTTTGCGACTTTTTCTCTTCTTCTTTTTTCCCTCGCTGGCCTTCTCTTTCAGGATCCATGCGAATGCATATTTGAAGCCGAGTGCGTCCAGCTCTTTGGCGTGGTACCTAAAGGTAACCAGGCTGAAAAACGGAAGCACAGGCTTGCCCTTCATCGGCTTTTCGCGAAGGACACCATAGACGACGGTGAATTTGGACGGGTCGACGAAATCACCACTGCCGGGCATATCACCTCCAAGATGTCCGCCGGAGATTTCCAACGCCTTCGCTCGTACACGGTCCCGAAAGTCGGGATCGGTCTTGAAAGTGAGTGCCGACACATGGCCTTGGCTAAAGAGGTGACTTAGTTTTGAGGACGCTGCCTGGTCCTTCACGTGAATGAAGACGCGCGGCGATATCAAGAAGTCGCACACCTCTATCGGGGTGCGAGCGTCGGTTGGAGTTACGAGCTTGGTGTCAAGGCACACCCATTCCGACGATTTTTCCCGCTCCAGTCGTTCGTTGTATTCGCTTTCGTTTTCGGCTCCTGCTGGCGGCGGCAGAACGAACGCATCCACCTTGTTGAAAAAGGCAAGGACTTGCGCTGCTAGATTCCTATCGATCTCGTACCAACGACCTCCCGAAAGTACATACTTTCGGCCCTCATGCTCGGTCTCAAACACGAAGCAGTCTCGCAAGGGGAAATCATCTCCCGACCTCCTGCCGTCCTCGTCCGTCTGGGCGACATGGTGCTTTGACAACTGGTCGGCGGTTAGGCTGGTAATTCCCTTAGCCGACAGCTCCTGGAGGTAGTTGCGAATATCCAGATCATCGAAGATTTGAGTGCTTCGAAAGCCACCGTATTGCACCCAATTCGAGCTCTCGGCATTGTATATAACTGGCCAAGCCAGATGGAGACTTTCCGACCGATCGTCGGCGATCGCGGCGTTCACGGCGGCTGTCAATAGGCCGTCGAGCCTTCCGATCACTGCGGTGTCGCGCTCGTGACGGATGTCGTCAATCCATTTGAAATTGTCCTTGTAGTCATCTTTCCCATAGACACTCAGTGCATCACTGCAAACCGTCGGAATATCCGACAGATCGGCGCGCTTCCATATGACCAACGCGTCGCTTCCGGACACTCGAGACGCAAAGGATGCATCCCTCGGAGTTCCCTCAAGGCCTCTAACGAGGTCTCGCTCATGATTGATTTCGAACACCTCTTGAGGTGAATGGCGGCTAGCTTGTGTTCGCGTGGTCGTTGTATTTTCATCGGGCGTGCGGATATCCGCGCTTCGCAATTTCTTTGCGTCCACAGCATTGATGACCACCCGCAACCCGAAATCATGTTCGAAGCTCGTCGAGCTGATTTTTTGAAAGCCGCCTCCAAATGCGATGGCAAACCATCGTTCGGCTGACTTGAGAAAGAGGAGACCATATGCTCCCGAATTCTTGAGCTTGGCCTTTTCATCGGCACCCAAGTTCAGAAACGAGGCCCATGTTGGGGTCTCGCCGCCGCTTGAGCCAAGGGCTATCCTCGAGTCCTTGAACTGGGCGAACGGAACGAGCGCTACACCAGGTCGCACAGCATCGTTTGGCTCAATGCCATTTCTTAGCAGGCGGATAATTAGTTTTCGGATGGATTTCTGTGGTTTCTTCGCCATCTGGCCTTTCCGAGTTCACCCCACCGGGGGCAGTCCTTCTTGAGAACGTCGACGCCAGAAGGCACTATCTGTCCATCGTAGTTCACGTCGATACTGGGCAAACCGAGCGGTTCGAAATTTCTCAAACTCCGAGTTAACGAGGTGTGAATATTCGGCTGCGACAGCGCCACTTACTGCACCAGTTGAGTGAATTGCTTGGGCAGCCGCCACGCCGGTCGTTAGCGCTGTAGCTATTCCCTGTCCTGAACACGGATCAAAGCAACGAGCTGCATCGCCAACCGAAAGCCAACCTGGTCCTACGATTTGTGTGAGCCGTCCACATGAGGCTCCAACAACGTGGACGGGAGAGAGATCGTGAGCCGCCGCTGCCAACCCTGAAATAAGTTTGGTTTCACGCAACGCGTTCTCCCAGTCGCGCTGGCGACGAGCCGTGACCAAGTCTGTGTCCGTGAAGAAGGCTAGAACAAGTCGGCCGGCGGGCAAGCCGGCCGCATACCACCAACCGTACTCGCAAGCCTCAATGTCGACGGACTGTATTTATGATACGCTGTTGCGTAGGTGGATTAACCCCAGGACCGGACAATTCTGCGATTGAGATAGCGCGGTGGGGTCTATCCTGTCGCGACCTTTCGCCAACCCCACCGACGGCCATACACGGCGGAGGCAGTGGCGGCCTTCTATTCAGACCCCACCATTTTTACCAACAAGTCTCTTTCCTAGGGAACCAAAGCTCGCCGCAATGTGCGCCTTCTGCCGACGTTTACGGGCAGTCAGCGCAGTGATCTGTTCACAAATCTCGGCTACAGACTTCCCCCCAGTCTCTATGACTGTGCCGCTTCCCGGGCTAGTCCGCCCCACCAACCGGTTCTGATCGGTATAATCCCGCAGGCTTCCAGACCCCGTGACTATCCTGCCGGCCGTTCGAGCCGCTCGCACACTCTCCGGTGCGTTGAGATAGTACCGATTTCCAACGCCACGAAACCGACTGTCCTCGAAACCTCGCCCCTCCACCACTATGCCCTCCACAAAGGGACGAGCGACTCGAGTTTGCTCCCATAGCCAATCCATCACAGCGCGCCACCGCTTGCCGTCCGCAGCGATTGCTGCCGCCCTTGACCTAAGAGGCTCATCAATCTCAGGCTCTGGCATCTGGGGCTCATTCAACCCCAGCAGCATAGCAACCAGGTCATTGGGCGTCGCGCTGAGCACCGCTTCGCCATATGCCTTGGCGAGCGCACAGAAAGTCGCTCCTGTCCGGATAGCTAGATGCCCATCCGCAGCCGTGAGACTACTGACGACAGACGACTTTCCTGAACCTGATAGTCCTTCAATCAGCGTTATGTCTGCAGGTGATGCTCCGACCAACCGCTCCATGCCAGCGCGCAATTGGGCCGTAGTCCTGCGCGCGGAAGTCAAGTCGACAGTCTCGTCATACAGGTAGCTCCCCTTGCCGATCGCAGCCGCAACTGCGCTGCGACTCAGTTGCCTCTGCTGAGGCTCGCGAACGTAAATGGTTCGCGCAAACTTCGCATCCGAAGAGGAGATGTGGATGTAGCCGGTCCAATTGCCCGATCGCATGACGTTAGCATCGGGCCACCATGCAGATACGTGATGATCACCTGTTAGCCGGGATATGATGTGATCGACTATTCGCGGTGCATTGCGGACGATCACTTCGGAGGGCAGGAGGTGCAGATGGGCGTGCTCAGTCCCGCAAAACTGTACGTTTGAAGACGACCCATTCTCCATGAGAAGGAACGGCCTTGACCGTCCTACCAAAGCGGATGCCCACGCGCGTATCGCCGGCGTCGCTTCGCGGGAATTAAGATGCGCAGCGAAAGAAAGCTCGTGCTTGATGGGTGAAAGTAGGAAATGTCCCTGGCAAAGTGGAGAACGATCGGCAATCACGCGGAGGGACTCAAAACAGCCTGCGGCTCCGCCGCGATCCTCGACATCCCCACACAGGAAGCAGCGTGCCCTTTTCTGATAGTGGGCTTGTTCTTTCATAGGGAGGACTTTCTGGTTGTTGCGGTCACCACGTCCTTAACGTGATCGCCAAGCTGGTGTTGCCAAGGCACCCCAGGTAGAGGCACCACCGTATGGTCCTTTTTGACGAGATCATTGCCGAAATGACGGCCCGCGCGTCCGATTTGGAAAATATGGTGACCATGCGCTGCAAGCACCTCCTCGGCCTTTGTCCATTTCTCAGGCGACACCGAAAAAAACAGTTCGAAGTCGACCGAGGCGCTAAGCGCCAGAGCGACTGGATCGAGTTGGCCCAGTTCGGCGACTTTGCGTGTTGACTCGTGCACCGGGATATCGGTCTCTTGTAGCTGATATTTCATTCCAGCAAGGGCTGAAGATTGATCAATCGTTGCCTTGAGGCCGTCTGAAATATCCATGCAGGACGTTGCCAGCTCATGCTTCACAAGCAGCATGCCGATATCAACACGTGCACGGGGGCGTTTCCAGCACTGAAGCAGCGCCTGTTCGTCGCTCACGTCAATTTGAAGGCCCTTGGGTTTTAGCTCTTTAAAGTACGTAAGGGCCCCGATTGCGCCACCAAGAGGGCCGGTCACGCATATGAGATCGCCGTCCCGAACTCCGCTGCGTGTAAGGTAGGCACCTCGCTTGATAATCGAAAAGGCGGTGGCGCTGAACACGTCTGAGACGTATCCTCCAGTGTCTCCTCCAACCACCTGAGTGCCATAGGCGTCGGCGGCCGCTTTGATACCTCGAAAGACCTGCTCGAAATCAGTGACAGACATGTTCTTGGAGTAGCGGACAACGGTAAGCAACCCAGATGGCGTGCACCCCATCGCTGCCATGTCGCTGATGTTCGCGATCGCTAAGTAGTAGCCGACGTCAAAGTAATCGAGGTAGCCGAGCTGAAAGAGATAGAACTCTGTGCCACGAATAAAGTCGGATGCAATAACCAATTGCCGATCGCCGCCGCATTCGATAACTGCGGCGTCGTCCAAGGCAGCGACGCCAACTGCTGCCTCGCCACTCGAAGAGTGTAGGATATCTCGGATGAGACCGATGAGAACGCCTTCGGGCGGCATCTTCATCACATCATTCTCCCAATGGTTAGCCTCTCCGTCAACTTCGCCATGAGGAACTCCGAAAGCGGACCCAAACCGGCCAACAGGAAGACGAAACTGAAGCCCCGGCGATACTCGTCAGATGCCGATAGGAATGCAACCAGCGCGATCACCGAGAGAGTGGTCGTGGACGCGACTAAGCGGGCGATCGCGGGGCGATTGAAATCGAACTCGGTCCTGACTAAAGCTACCGTAAGAGACCACCAATTTGCTATTCTCCCCCACCACTTATCCGACCGCCTGTTCTCTACCGCCCCTTGAAGCAGCCGAATCACTCGTAGGACATGATATGCAGCGTATATCGTGAGGCGCTGCCCATTGGAATCGATCCGAAAGTCGGATCGGGAGTAGTTTTTCATGACCCGCTGGAAAATTAGCTTCCCACGCATGTTTTGGAAGGCGGCTAGCGTCTCACCGTATGCGAAGAAGTGCGACTCGAGCAGGATCGCATCGATGTTAAAACGAAAATACCGATCCTTCCCGGAGTCGGTGTAGAACGCAATAATCTCAGTTCCCACATACGCCGGGTCAATGGCTGAGCCATTGTAGATTTTTACAAGCAAGCGACGAAGATCCTGGCGGACATCGTTCAGATCTTCTCCGCTGAATCCGAGCGACCTCATCCGGTAGATGCAGTTGATGTAGAAGAGGCTGTGGATCGGATGGTTGTAGGCCCCGCTGTCCGAGACGCGGTTAGCGTTTGCGCGGTGTGTGTCCAGCACTTGCTCAAGCCGCGCTCGCACTTCTGTTGAGAGGCCATCCGCTTTCAGGTCGAACCGCTGCATCGCGTCGGCAATTGCCATGAGCACATAGGCCGTGATGAGGTTGTTAGCAGCGTCCTTGGAGTTTGCGCCCTCTTCTGGGTCCGATTGCTCCGCGGTTGTCGTTTCGCTTTTGCCCGCGGCCCCACCATTGTTTGAGCGCCTGTCCGATTCGGCACGGAGCGTTGGTCGCCAGCCTGCGTAGCGTTGCTTTGGCCCCGCCGTGTTTTCAAGAAGGAACTGTATCTCCTGCTCGAGTTCGGCGGGAGTTTCGAGCGCTAGCAGGCACAAACACCGCTTTACCAGGATGCTCCTGTAATGCTCTTGTAGCTTTTCTAGGAGTGGATCCTTTATCGCCCCGCGGCGTGTATCACCGAAGACCTCCTTACAACGATTAATAAGTGAGGTGATCGAGTCGATCGTGTCGGAATGGTCGCTTATTGCGATCCAGAGCGCAATGGCAGTGAGCCCGAATTGGTGGGTTTTGGCGCCGTCTTGGTCCAGAAATTCTCCCGGCAGCTGACCATACGGCGGGTGCAAGCGGGCGCGCTTCGCGGCATAGTCCGCTAATGACGTAGCCAAGTTGTTCCGTGCGGTATCTAGGTTAGCGACGATAGTTGATCTACGCATAATCCTTGCCCCCCATGTGTGATACACAATGCGCTCAAAACTGCCAAGGTGGATCCTAGGTACGCTCGGGTCCCGGCGTCAGAAATACGCTAGAAAACCGTGCCTTTCGCGCTATGCTGACGTCCTCAGGGGTGCGGTACATGTTTTATTTTGATCATAAGACTCGGTATGAAGAGAGCGCCAGCGAGTTCCACGAGCTTGTTGCCACAGGCTACGAAAGCGTCGCTCGTTACTACGAGATCAATGCTGCGGAGCGCGTTCAGATGGACGTTCCGCCTGTCTGGAAACGCCCGCTCGACAGTCGTGTTCTGAGGCTTTTGCAGGCACTGTCCTATGGGCGGTGTCCTTTTTGCGAACGGGCAAATGTCGCTCTTCAACCCTATCGGTTTCGGCCACCTGCCTACGCAGAGCCTATCAGCAAGCCCGAGGAAAAGGCGTCGTACCTTTGGCTGGCTTTCCATTGGGACAACTTCTTTCCCATCTGTGACGACTGTGTCCCTCGCCGAAAAAACTTTTTCCCTGTCTCTGCCGATCGAGCCCCCAATCCAGCTTCGACCAGCACCAGCGACGACCTGAAAAGTTTGGCGACCTTGGAGAGGCCTCTTCTGCTCTACCCTGGAGAGCTGGAAAATCCGCAAACAGCGTTCACCGCGCAGCTCGATGGTACGCTCGTTGGAAGGACAAAGCGGGCCGCCGCCACCATTAAGCACTTCGGGCTCAACCGAACGGAGTTGGTCGCTGAGCGGTCTGCCGCGACCGAGCGATTGCTTGTCGAACTCGAGACCAGACCTAAGGTTGATGATGCGCCGGCAACCCCTTTCACGCACAGAGAGTTCGGCGGCTTCTTGTATTTGGTGCTTCGCCGGGTTGCTTGGGAATTCGGCAGGCAGGCACGATCCACGCTCCCGGTGGGTCAGGCGACAATACAAGCGTCCTTTCATCGCTGGATGGAGCGATCCGACTATCACACGACCCTTCACGAAGCTCTGCGAGCTCTCAGAGAGGCAGGGCTGGCGGCCGGGAGCCGCTCGCCAGGGACTGCTGCGTGGGAGCCACCAGAAATTGGAGGTCGCCTTGAGGGTGTGACGATTACAAATTTCAAGTCGCTCGCGAATATTAGTATTAAGCTTCCTCCGGCACCTGATGTCAGCAATGACCCCTTGCTCACCCTAACTGGTGACGAGGATGACGCCAGGAGGCTTTCCCAGGGGTTCTTAATTCTCGGCGAGAATGCAGCGGGAAAGAGCAGCCTCCTCGAAGCGATCGCGCTCGCGGCCATGCCAAGCGATCAGGCAAACAACGTGATCGTGCGATCAGATCGCGAACTCATTCCTCTTGATCCGAGGTATATGGAGAGTTTGGCGCCGCAACCTCAGGGCCCCCAGCGGCGTTCGGCGGAAGTCCATCTGGTCTTCGAAGGGGGACAGCAGCGTTCTATCAGCATCGACCCGCAGCGCGGGGAAATCGAACTCCAAGCGGACAATGTGTTTCAGCCGGTGGTATTTGCCTACGGTGCACGCAGGCTCTTTGGCTCACCTCGCCGGCGCGGCGCAATCCGGCACGTCGACACGCTTTTCAAAAGAGACGCCCAAATATCGAACCCTGAGCCGTGGCTCATCGACCTCTGGAAAAGGGACCGCGACGCACTCTCTGAGGTAGTGAGTGCGTTGCGCCACATCATTCAGATCGAAGGACGGTTCGAGGACATCGACGTAGAGGTCGATGCCAGCGGGCTGGAGCACTGCATGATCAAGCTTAAGAAGCAGCGCTCCAACGGTGAAGAATTCATTATGCTGCAGCGCCTCGATGCTGCATCTTCGGGCTATCGTGCTATCCTTGCTCTCGTCTGCGATGTATTACAGGGCCTGATGAAGTCCGAGCGTAGCAGTAGCCGTCCGGGCAAACGGCGGGCCTCTCGTTTGGATCATGCGCGCGCGGCGCGGCGCCTCAGCGCGATCGTCCTTGTTGACGAAATTGAAGCGCACCTGCATCCGCGGTGGAAGCTGAGTATCATGACTGGTCTCCGGCGCGCCCTGCCGAATGCCAACTTCATAGTCACTTCTCATGATCCACTTTGCTTGCGCGGAATGCGAAACGGGGAGGTTGGGATGCTCAACCGCTACCTGCTTCCTGACCGGGAGGCGGAAGCCGTGCAGCTTGTCGCGAACTTCACGAACTTTGAGAACCTCACTATCGAGCAGTTGCTCACTTCAAACCTATTCCAGCTCTTCTCAACCGACCACCAACGCACCGACAGCGCGCTCGCCAAAGCTGCGAGCATTCTCAGTCGCAATCCACCGTCCTCTAATCCCCTCTCGGGGCCGGCAGAGGCCGCCATCGATGCTTTCAATGACGAGATAGCGAGCGCTCTTCCCTATGGCCGCTCGGAGGTCACGCAGCTAGTGCAGGAGGCTGTCGCTGAGTATCTGGCGGAACGACGTACCGAGGGCAGCGACCGTTCCGAGGATTTGCGCCGACGCGCGAAGAAGCAGGTGCTTGACTACCTGCGAGGTGGGGTCGGATGAGGCGGGTCGATCGAGCATCGGTAGCGGAACCGGCGATCCTGCAGAAACCCTTCAAGGATGGCCGGACGGAGTTTGACCGAGCGGCAGCTCACTACGCGGGCGGGAGCGCTGGCTCGTACGAATTCGCTAGATACAGTGACGCATCCGTGAAGCAGGCCCTTGAGACACTGTTTCATGGGAAGTGCGCCTACTGTGAGAGTGCATATTCGAATGTCCACCCAGTAGACGTCGAGCACTATCGCCCGAAGAGCGCTGTCGAGGGCGTGCGTAATCACAGGGGGTATTGGTGGCTTGGTATGCAATGGGACAACCTACTTCCTAGCTGCATAGACTGTAACCGACGTCGAGATCAGAAAGTGCCCGTCCCCACCGAGGCAACTGCCGAACCGTTCTTCATGCCAGGAGCGATGGATCCTTCGCAAAGCCTGCTTGCGGGAAAAGCGACCCTGTTCCCCCTTGCAAGGGAATCCTTTCGCGCAACGGAGATAGACCGCAATATCGATAGCGAGGAGCGGTTACTGCTTGACCCAACTCGCGACGACCCCCGGCTTCACTTACGGTTCTATGTGGATCGATCCCGGCTCGTGGGACTTGTCTATCCCGCAGGCGAAACGGCCATCCTTCCCAACCCGCAGGTTAATCTCTCGGACCTTGCCCTTGCGGCGGCGCGAGCCGGCGTCAGCGCGATGGGTGCCGTGTCGATCCAGGTCTATGGCCTCAACCGCCTTGGACTCGTTCAGGCACGCACTAGGCACCTACGAGACTTGGAATTTCTGTACAAACTGAGCGTCGAACTTGCAGAACTTTCAGCAGAGTTCGGTGAGGCAATCGCCATGCGAAAAGCTAGACTTGCCAAATTGCCAGCCGCCAGGGCCAAAACTGCAGGCAAAGATATCGAGACTGATGAGAAAGTTTGCAAGAGGCTAGAAGAGTTCGCGACCGAAATCCGTAGCAAGTTGAAAGAACTCATGGACCCCAAGGCGCCATACTCAGAGTTGAGCGGGGCGTGGCTAAGGGCTTTACTCCGGGACGCTTAGCAGTAAAGGCGGTTGTCTTGGGCTGCTGTTGCCGACAAAATCTGGTTCCGACAGGGAGCACCTAGCGGAGGGGAACTCGTTAAAGAGAGCAAAGGGCGAGGTCCGCCATTCCCGCGCGCTTCCACGGTGTTAGGAGTAGATCCAATAGAGGTGGTGACGAAACTGTACCTCTGCCACCAAACTCGTGAGCACTTTTGAAGAGGACATAGTTGTTCCCTCTCCCCTCTGTGACGCACATGACGAAGTCGATCATACTCTGCATCTGTCGCTCTGTGGTGGTTAGGAAGAGAACAACCATCCCCTCCTCCATGCCGTAGTGCTTCTTGTACAATTGGCCGCCAACAAACTGCCGGTACTGCAAAAAGGTCCTGAGGAACGAATTCCGCTCGAACGATCCATGCGAAGCCAACTCAGTGGCGCGATCGGTTTCGAGCAGGAAGCAGAGCTTCTTGTCGCCGTAACGAATTCCGAAGAGCTGGTCGGGAATGAGTTTATGGGAATGGCTTCGGCCTTTGTGAGTAAATGTCACGACCGCTGAGAGCTGTTGGATGGCGGGAGGGCGTCACTTCCTCATTCATCAAAACAATCCACAGAAATATTTAGTTGGTACTTCTGTTGGCACGTAGTGACGATGCCAGGGGGCCAAACACTTGGAAACAAAGTCAAATTTGTTTCTTTTGGAATCCGCCTCTGGGCACCATTTGACTTTCCCAGCGCTTCCCACGACGTCTCACCAATCAATACAAATCAATGACATAGCCTAGTTTGGCGGTTTATGGTGACCCAACGCGTACCGTTGCAACGCATCGGTTTGTGGGTAACGATTTAGGCGTTACCCATTACCCGGGAGGTCCGTTACCCATGTCTCTCTCTGACTTCGCCTGCAAGAACGCTAGGCCCAAAGACAAGCCGTATCGTCTTGCGGATGGCGACGGGCTTTATCTCCTCGTCCGCACCAACGGCTCCAGACTCTGGCAACTGCGGTACCGCTACCTGGAGAAGGAAAATATCCTCTCCTTTGGAAAATACCCGCTGGTGTCACTTCTCGACGCGAGAGGAAAGCGCGACGACGCCAAGAGGCTGTTGATCGCCGGCATCAACCCCTCCACCAAACGCAAAGAGGCGAAAAACGCAGCCATCACGGAAGCACGCACGACCTTCGCCTTGGTCGCCCAGGAGTATGTCACGCGGATGGAGGAACGGGACGCTGCAGCGGCTACCGTCACCAAAACCAAATGGCTCCTGGAAGATCTGGCCGGCCCACTCGCCAAGCGCCCCATTAACGAGATCACTCCAGCCGAAATTTTCCAACTCCTCCAGAAGATCGAAAAGAGTGGTCGAAGAGAGACAGCGCGGCGTTTACGCGGCGTGATAGGCAGCGTCTTCCGCTTGGCCATTGTCACCTTACGGGCAGAGGCCGACCCAACCCTACACCTCCGGGGCGCTCTCCAGCCGCCGAAAGTCAACGGTCGTGCCGCTATCACCGATGAAAAGAAGTTCGGCAAGCTCCTGATGACGGTCGACGAATACGACGGCTGGCCGACCATCAGAGCCGCCCTCCGGTTTCTTGCCCTCACCTGTGTCCGCCCTGGCGAAGTACGGGGGGCCACGCGCGACGAGTTCGACCGAAAGAAAGCCGTCTGGCATATTCCGGCCGAGCGCATGAAGATGCGTGCTCCGCACGACGTGCCACTGTCCAAACAGGCGCTTTCGGTCTTGGAAGAGGTCTGGCAGCTCTCAGAGGACGGCGGCCTAGTCTTTCCTTCGATCCGCTCCACAAAACGGCCGCTTTCCGAGAACGCCATGAACGCTGCGCTACGACGTATGGGCTACGGAAAGGACGAAGTGACCGCACATGGTTTCAGGGTGACCGCCAGCACCATCCTCAACGCCCGCGACTACGATCCAGACGTGATTGAAACTGTCCTGGCGCACCAGGACAAGAACGCCATCCGGCGGACCTACAACCGAGCGACTTATTGGGAGCAGCGGGTCACGCTAATGCAGGAGTGGGGAGATCTGCTAGACGCGTTAAAGGCGAACCATTAGTCTTACACACATTCCTCGATCGGATCGCTGTTTTCCGTGTTGGCGTTGATCGCTGCCGATATACGTTGGCATCAGCTTGGCATTGTGCGGCCGGATACGGTCCGCTCAACGTCGGATGAGCGAGGCCAAACGGAGGATGGCGAAGATCGTCCCACCAGCCCGGAAGGCTTCTGCACAATGATCACGACCCACTCGGAGATCGCCAGGCACGGCGAGGTATATCGCTCCGCCAGACTGGAGCATTTGGCCAGGCAGATGATGCGCCACATCGAGCGCACCGACGCCTCGGCTCAGGAAGTCGAGCAAGCGCTGGCAAAGCTTGCTGAGGCAAATATGGCCGAGCGGCATTAGCGGCGCCCCGACTGTCAACATTCTCCCTTAGCACCCCGATTGCCAATGTCCGCCGATCCCTCCGAACCATCGCCTGTAGTCTGACGAAACAACTTTGCTCTCACAGGGCCACATCGGGATTCAATTTGCTTGGCGCCCCCTCGACCGTAGGGCAAACTTCCCGCGGGGCTGCAGGAGGTGAAATGAGAGCACGTGCAGCGACGCTCGGGGATCTCGAGGATGTCTTCCATGGCCTGTCCAAGCGGATGTCGGACGAGTACGCGGCGGCCGGCAAGGACAGCAAGATCGCCTACGACAATCTGATGATGAATTTGAAGGAAGGCCGGGCGCACGCGCTTGTCGAGGGCGAGAAGGCAGTGGCGATCGTCGCCTGGCATGAGAACAGCGATGCCGCCGATACGCTGTTTGCCGCGCAGGAGGATTTCTTCCGGGGCTCGACCGTGCGCTTCTGCAAGCGGCATATCAGGCACATCCAGGCGCTGGCCGGCAACCTTCCCATTCACTCGCGCAGCTGGCTGCAGGGGCCTGACGTCTCCAGATGGTTCGGCATTATCGGCTATGTCGAGAGCGGCCAGGAGAATGGCGCCAATCTGTTCGAACTGCCGCCGGCGCGCGCCGCCAGCTAAGGAACCCGGGCTGGCGAGAGGGTCCTCCTTGCCGTAAACGCCTGATGTACATCGCCATCGCCCGCGCAAATTCGTGGATGCGGGTTACCTCTTCGGCTCCAGGCTTTGACCGATGGGGCTCCAGGCGCTTTAACCCGGTGGCCTTGCGAATTGCACACTCGGCCGCTTTTGACTGCCTCAGCAAGCGGCTTGCGCAGGGCGACGATTGGCGGGATGTTATTGGGGGCAACCGGGGCCAAACCGGCAGGCCGAGATCGATATGGCTGCTGGAAAATGTCGCGAGCTTGCTTCGCCTTTCTTACCTTTGTTGGCTTGCTGACGCCGGTTGAGGCAAGCGAGCGCATGTCTCATCTGCTTGACCGCTCCAACCTCCCGATCGCCTATTTTCGCGAATCGGATCTTGTGACCGCATACACGACTGCAATGGCGCGCTTCCGTCTGCAGCTCACAGGACGTCCCGGCGAAACCAATCTTGCGGTCCCTCTCGAACCATCGCTTTTGCGGGCGGAATTCCGTGCGCGGACATGGCGCTCGGCGGACGGCAGCTTGTTGCAAGGTTTCGCCGGCAAGGGCGGCTTCCGGTTGACTGTCGGTAACTGCTTGGCGCGTATCTGCGCTGCCAGCGAATGCAGCGATGCCGGTTGGCCGGTTTACGCCTGCAGCGACGGACGCAAGCGCAAGATGTCCGTCACGGATTTTGTGACGGCAAGCTTCGATGGCATCCCCTATCGTCGATTGAGCGCCCCTCCTTCACAGGAATGATGGCGCGGGGCCTGTTGATCTAGCGCCTGAAATTGGCTTTCGTCAGCGGCAGTCTGAAGCGGCCACTCAAAGGGCGCGGTGCGGCCGCTTTCGTAATCCCGCTTTTCCTGCGCGATGGACTCCAGTTCCCGGAACAATCCAGCGTCATAGAACCGAAAGGCCTCGACTTTCCGGAACGCCTTCACACCGGCATTCGGGTCCACTCCTCGCCGCCTTGCTTGGTGACGGCGACGTGGGTTTCGTTGCTTCACGATTTGCGCCAGGCGCCCTTCATCCGGTGTCTCCTCTGGCGCAAAGAACGGGATGACGCGTCTCATGGTCCCTTGCGGGTCGGAGACAAAATCTTCGTACCCACCAACAGGCGTTCGAATTTAGCCCGTGTGTCCACCCACTTTGCCATGAAGGCAGCCCATCCATCGCTTCGGATGAGTGCGAATTCCTTAAAGCTTTCCTTCGTGTCCTGCCCGCCGTCCAGGAGGTACAGTTCAAAGTCATAGCTAGGTGGCGAACTCGGAGAAGTCTACCGACTTTGACAGGTACGTACTGACTTGGGACCATTGCCCGGTGGAATTCGCTAGGGTCGGACCAACACCGCAACCTTCGAACAAACGATCCGGCGCGATCTCCAAACCGCCGGTCCGCCCTGTCGAAAACGTCAGCCGGTTCGGCGGACCATTTGAGGCTCACTGCCGTTGATTTCCAGACGCTTCCTGCGACTATCGGCATGTGCGCTTGCGGCAGATAGAGGTCGAACCAATGCATTACGATTACTCCGATCATATCTTCGTCGACCTCGTGCCCGAGCAGTTTGGTCCGCTGGACACCACCGTGGCGCGATACAGCGGGCTTGTCGCCACCGCCTTTCGCTACCGATCCGGCGTTGCCGGTCTTCGCATCAGCAATGCGAAGGGCGAAATCGTCATGCTGCCGTTCCAGGGGCAACAGATTTGGGACGCAACGTTCCTCAACCGCTCGCTGACCATGCGATCGATGTTCGACGTGCCGGTTGCGACCCGTGACTACCTCTCCAACTATGGCGCGTTTTTCCTTCACTGTGGCGCCACTGCGATGGGGAATCCGGGTCCCGACGACCACCATCCGCTGCATGGCGACCTGCCCAATGCACCCTATGGGGATGTCCAGCTGATCATCGGGGACAATGCCGAAGGGCCGTTCATGGCCCTGACCGGGCGTTGCCGCCAGACTGTCGCCTTCAGCCACGACTATGTGACGCAACCGACCGTGCGGCTGCAGCGCGACGCCACCGGCGTTGCCGTCGACATCGCCATCACCAATCTGAAACGCTCTGCCATGGAGCTGATGTATCTGGCGCACATCAATTTCAGACCGGCAGATGACGGTCGTCTGGTCGACAGCGTGGTCGATGATGACGCCGACATCGTCGTACGCCAGGTGCTGCCACCCTTTTTCAAGCCAAGCGAAAGCTACCTTGCCTATCGCGACGCCATTGTCGCTGCCCCGTCGCGCCATCGCACGCTGACCAAGAACGAGCCAATCGACCCCGAACTCGTACTGACGATGAAAGCCAAGGCGGACGCCGAAGGCTGGGCGCACGCCTTGCAGGTCCATCCGGACCGCACAGCGGATTTCGTCAGCTTTCGTCCATCCGAGCTCAACTATGCCGTTCGTTGGATTACGCGCGGCGCCGACCAGGATGCGCTTGGCCTCGTGCTGCCGGCAACTGCCGAACCCGATGGCTATCTCGCGGCCAAGGAAAGAGGCCGCCTCGTTCGCGTCGCCGCTGGGGAAACATTCCACTGCGGCTTGCTCTTTGGCGCGATGGACGCGGAGGAGGCCGCAAGGCAGGAACAGTTGATTTCAGAGATTCGGACCGGGGTCGCCTAGCGTTCATCCCTGACTGCCAACGCCGCCTGCACCGCGCGGTTGACCGTCACCGGCAGGATCGACATGTGGTTTTCGCCGGGGTGCAATTCGAAGCTTGCGCGTACCCCAGGCAATGCATCGAGGCGCTCGGCCATCGCCCGCGCGAATTCGTCGGTGCGCGTCAGCTTCTTCTGCTGCAGGCGTTTTTCCTCGTCCTCCGCTCCGATCTGAAACGGCGCCAGCTTCTCGGTCTCGTACTCGCCGGCCGACAGGATCACAGCGGCCTTCAGGTCATCTGGGACAGCTGTCTCGAAAGCTTCGAGAAAGCGATCGATGGCGCGGTCTTCCCAGTAGATGGCAGCAATGAAGGTGCGGAACGAAAGCGGGCGCGTGAACAGGGCGTAGAGCGCAAACAGGCCGCCGAAGAAATGGCCGTAAAGCGCCTGGCGTTTCTCATCGATCCTGGTCCGGCTGGCGACCCGGGGCTTCAGTTCATCCTCGATGAAGGCCAGAAATCCCCTGCCCCGCCGGTCCTGACCTCTGATGTGCCCTCATAAAAGGGCGGATAGGTCTTGCCCGGCGGCCCATGCCGGTTGACTTTGAAACATGAGTTTCATAGTCAATATTAAAGATGCCACCAACAGTGAACAATCCAGCGGTCGCATGTCGGGCGCTGCGACTCCCCGCCGCAGTCGCGCAACGCATGGCGACGCCGAATTGATCGGCGGCATCATCTTTTCCCCGCGAACACGGTCCATATGGAATAATACGGCGGCGTGCCATCCGAGTGCGGACGCGTGTTGCATGCGAGCCAGGCGTCCGAAAAATCGGTGACAAGTGCGGCCGGAACGTGTTGAAGATGACCGTCAACACAGAGAGGGACGTGCGATCGGGTTGCACTCGGCAAGTGTTGATGGTTTGTTGCCGGTCAGCGGAGAACGAGTGATGCGAGAATCGATCGGTCAAGACGAATATGGGTCGGCGAACCCCTTCGATCCGGACGACCTGCCCAATCTGAACGCGATCGGGCCGGGGATCGGCAACAACGATTTCGAGAAATACGCTGTCGCCGTGATTATCGTTTTCGGCGCCCTGATCATTGGCGGCCTGATGGCCGCATCGATGGCCTTCGGCCATCGAAACGGGTTCCTTTTCGCACTTGGCGGCGCCACATCGGCCTGGATCTCCGGAAATGCGCTTCTGCTCGACCGGCCGCGCATCTACGCGCTGTTCGTCGGCATCGCCGCCCTGATGCTGATCGCATCGACCATCACGCTGGTTACCTGACGGCCCTTGCCGGGCTGTGAACCAGAACCTTTCCGAAAGTGCAAACCGGTATCAATATCCGAGCGCTTCGCCCGATGCAGCGCGGCTGTCGATAGCGCCATTGTAGCGCGCGCCGCCGCCCTTTTCGATTTCCGCGAGGCTCTTGCCGCCGACGAGAATGCCGGCCGCCTGGCCCCAGGTCTGGTCACTCAGATCGAGATGATAGCCCATGCCGGCCAGCAGTTTTTCCGTGTCAGGCGACAGGCCGAACGGCTCGACATAGACCGTATCGGGCAGCCACTGGTGGTGGATGCGCGGCGCGTCGATCGCTTCCTGGATGTTCATGCCATGGTCGATGACATTGACGATCGCTTCCAGCGTGATGGTGATGATGCGCGAGCCGCCCGGGCTGCCGATGACCATGAACGGCTTGCCGTCCCTGGCGACGATGGTCGGGCTCATCGATGACAGCGGCGTCTTCCTCGGCTGGATGGCGTTGGCCTCGCCCTGGACCAGACCGTAGAGGTTGGGCACGCCCGGCTTCTGGGTGAAGTCGTCCATCTCGTTGTTGAGCAGGATGCCGGTGCCGTCGGCAACCACGCCGGCGCCGAAGGAGCCGTTCAGCGTATAGGTGACCGCTACCGCGTTGCCGTCCTTGTCGATGATCGAATAATGCGTCGTCTCCTTCGATTCGCCAAAACCCTTCGGCATCAGGTCCTGCGAGACGCCGGCCCTGAACGGATCGATCTTGTCGCGGATATCCTTGGCATAAGCTTTATCAAGCAGTTTCGAGACCGGATTGTCGACGAAATCGGGATCGCCGAGCGCCGAGTTACGATCGACATAGGCATGGCGCATGGCCTCGACCATGACATGCACCGTCTCGGCCGAGCCGGCGCCGAGATAGGACAAGGGATACCCCTCCAGCACGTTGAGGATTTCGCAGATGATGACGCCGCCGGAACTCGGCGGTGGCGAGGAGGTGATCTCGTAGCCGCGATAGGAGCAGGTCACGGGTTTCAGTTCGCGCACCGCATATTGCTCGAAATCCTGTTTGGCCAGGATGCCGCCCTTGGCGCCGCTCGCCTTGACGATGGCGTCGGCGATGGCGCCTTTGTAGAAGGCGTCGGCGCCTTTTTCGGAAATCGCCGAGAGCGAGGCAGCAAGGTCGGGCTGGGTGAGCCGCTCGCCGATGCCAAAGGGCTTGCCATCGGGCTTCAGGAAGGCCGCGGCCGCGGCCGGATCCTTCGCCAGCCGATTCGCGCTGCCGGCAAAAGAAGCGGCATCGCCCTGATTGAGGATGAAGCCATCCTTGGCATAGTTGATCGCCGGCGCCATCAGGTCCTGGCGGGACAGGGTGCCATATTTCTCGCGCGCCATTTCAAAGCCGGCCACCGAGCCCGGCACGCCGACAGCAAGATAGCCGTCGAGGCTAGCGCCCTTCACCGGGTTGCCGCCCTTGTCGAGATACATGGTCTTGGTCGCAGCCAACGGCGCCCGTTCGCGGAAATCGAGGAAGGTCGATTTGCCATCGGCGAAACGGATGGTCATGAAGCCGCCGCCGCCGATGTTGCCGGCATTGGGGTAGACCACAGCCAGAGCATAGCCCACGGCCACAGCCGCATCGACGGCATTGCCGCCCTTCTTCAACACGTCGACACCGACTTCCGAGGCCAGATGCTGGGCTGTCACCACCATGCCGTGTTCGCCCTTGGCCGGTGCGGGTGACGCGGCGAAGACGCGCGTCAAAGGCGTCAGGACAAAGGTGAGGGAAAGACTGGCGGCGATCAGTGTCCGACGGGTGAGATGCATTGCGGGTTCTCCTGGCGGGAATGCCTAGAAGACCGTGTTGGGCTGATCGAGTCCACTAACAATTGAAGGAGCGTGAGAAAGAGCCCCCTCACCCGGATTGCCATCCGAATTGCGAAAGGCAATTCGGGGCAATCCGACCTCTCTCCGAGGGGGAGGAACTTGTCAGCGCCGACGCCCGTCTATTCTCCCCTCCGGGCGGTGGCCGCGAAGCGGCCGGATGAGGGGGGCCGGCTCGGCGTTAGACGATGCCGCCTGACCCGCCCGCAACAGCCGGGCGTTCGGCCGCGACCTTGGCGCGGTAGCCCGCCGCCCGGTAGGCGGCGACGGGATCGATGGCGCCGCCGGTGTTCAGCCGCGCCATGGCGAGAATCGGCTCGACATCGGTGCGGTAGGCGGCTTTCAGTGTCTGCGTAGCCATCAGCGCGTCATTGCCGTCCTGAAAGCCTTCCAGCGCCTTGCGGTCGACCAGCAGCGCCTGCGCGTAAGCGCGCTGCACCTCGACCGCCGACAGCATCAGGCTTTCGATCGGATCGGTGACGTTGTGGCTCTGGTCGAGCATGTGGGCTGGATCGAAGCCCTCGGCGCCGGACAGTTCGGCATCGACCAGTTCGTTGAAGACCAGGAACAGCCGGTAGGGATCGATCGAGCCGGCGTCGAGATCGTCGTCGCCGTATTTCGAATCGTTGAAGTGGAAGCCACCGAGTTTTTTGAACTGGATCAGCCGCGACACGATCATCTCGATGTTGACGTTGGGTGCATGGTGGCCGAGGTCGACCAGGCAGAACGCCTTGTCGCCCAATTCCTTGGCGATGAGGTAGTTGGTGCCCCAATCCTGGACGACCGTGGAATAGAAGGCCGGCTCGTACATCTTATGCTCGGTGAACAGCTTCCAGTCCGCCGGCAGCCCTGCGTAGACCTCTTTCATGGCGTCGAGATAGCGCTCGAAGGCTTTGGCGAAATTGACCTGGCCGGGAAAATTCGAGCCGTCGCCGATCCAAACCGTCAACGCCTTGGAACCGAGCGTCTTGCCGATCTCGATGCATTCGAGATTGTGCTCGACCGCCTGCCGGCGCGTGCCGGCGTCGGCATGCGACAGCGAGCCGAATTTGTAGGACAGCCTCTGGTCTTTCGCGTCGGAGAAGGTGTTGGAATTCATGGCGTCGAAGCCGAGACCAAAGCGCGAGGCCGCCTGCTTCAGCCGGTTCGGGTCAGCCTTGTCCCATGGAATGTGCAGCGAAACAGTTGGTGTCGCCTGCGTCAATTGGCTGATGACGGCGCAATCCTCGATCTTGTCGAAGATGTCGCGCGGCTCGCCGGCGCCGGGAAAACGGGCAAAGCGGGTGCCACCGGTGCCGACGCCCCAGGACGGGATGGCCACGGCGAACTTTTCGACCTTGTCGCGGATGGTATCTATGGCGAAGCCGCGGCTGTCGAGGCGTTCGCCGAGCGAGGCGTAGTCGCGGTCGAGGTTGGCCTTGCGGGCGGCGTTGTGGCTGGCGACGAGGTCGGCGGAAATGATCGTTTCGGACAAACTGCTATTCCTCCCAAAATGCGTTCGGCTGGCGCTGCCCCTCATCCGGCCCTTCGGGAGAAGGGAAGCGCTCCGCCGTTAGCTCAGCGCGTGAAGCTCTGCGCGTTGCCGGCGTCGACGTTGATGATGTTGCCGGTCGACTTGGCCGACATGTCGGAAGCGAAGAAATAGATCGCTTCGGCGATGTCTTCGGGAAACACCGAGCGCTTCAGCATCGAGCGCGAGCGATAGTGCTCCTCCAGATCGTCGGTCGACATCTTGTAGGCGGCGGCGCGCTGTTCCTTCCACTCGCCGGTCCAGATTTTTGAACCGCGCAGCACGGCGTCCGGATTGACGACGTTGACCCGGATCTGCGCCTCCGCACCTTCCAGCGCCAGGCAGCGGGCGAGATGGATCTCGGCGGCCTTGGCGGTGCAATAGGCGGCGGCATTGGGCGAGGCGGCGAGGCCGTTCTTGGAAGCAACGAAGACGACGTTGCCGCCGATTTTTTGCACCCGAAACAGCCGGAACGCTTCCCGCGAGACCAGGAAATAGCCCGTGGAGAGGATGTCCATGTTCTTGTTCCACAGCGCCAGCGACGTCTCCTCGATCGGCGCCGAGGAGGCGAGGCCCGCGTTGGACACCAGAATGTCGATGCCGCCGAACTCGACCGCTGTCTCGGCGAAACCGGAGACGACCTGATCCTCCGAGGTGACGTTGATGACCACCGGGCGGACGAAATCCTTGCCATAGGCCTTGGCCAGTTCCTCATTGGCGCTGGCAAGTGCCGCCTCGTCGATGTCGGCCAGCACCACGCAGGCGCCTTCGCGCAGCAACCGGTTCGCGGTCGCGCGGCCGATGCCGCCGGCGCCACCGGTGACCAGCGCGATCTGGCCAGCCAAAGACTTCGGCTTTGGCATGCGCTGCAGCTTCAGATCCTCGAGCAGCCAGTATTCGATGTCGAAAGCTTCCTGCGCCGGCAGGCCGACATAGGACGAGACGGTCGAGGCGCCGCGCATGACGTTGATGGCGTTGACATAGAATTCGCCCGAGATGCGCGCTGTCGCCTTGTCCCCGGCAAAGGTGAACATGCCGACGCCCGGCATCAGGTAGACGACAGCGTTGGGATCGCGAATGGCGGGCGAGTCCGGATGCTTGCAGCTGTCGTAATAGGCCTGGTAGCCGACACGGTAGGCGGCGACATCGTCGGCGAGGCGCGCGATGACGGCATCGACATCAGGCTTGGCCGGATCGAACTCGATGACCAGCGGGCGGATCTTGGTGCGCAGGAAATGGTCCGGGCATGACGTGCCAAGGGCCGCCAGCGGGCGCAAATCCCTGGAATTGACGAATTCGAGCACGGCAGCGGAATCATCGAAATGACCGAGCTTGTGGCTCTTTTCCGAGATCAGGCCACGGATTTTCGGCATCAGTTTTGCCGCGATGGCGCGGCGCTCGCTAGCGTCGAGCGACTTGACCACTTCGCCGCCGAATATGGCGAGGCCCTCGGAGCGACGCTCGAACCACTCGATCGCCTGGTTGATCACCGAGATCGTCGTCTCGTAGCATTCCTTGGGCGTGTCGCCCCAGGTGAACAGGCCATGGCTTTCGAGGATGACGCCCTTGGCGTCGGGATGTTCGAGGCAGAATTTCTCCAGCCACAGGCCGAGTTCGAAGCCCGGCCGCTTCCAGGGCAGCCAGCCGATGGCGTCGCCGAAGATTTCCTTGGTCAGCGCCCTGGAATCCTTCGCTGCGGCAATCGCGATGATGGCATCGGGATGCATGTGGTCGACAAACGGCTTCGGCACATAGGCGTGCAGCGGCGTGTCGATCGAGGCCGCGCGCGGATTGAGGTTGAAGGTGCAGTGGGGCAGGAAGCCGACCATCTCGTCTTCGTGCTCAACGCCGCGATAGAGGCCTTTGAGCGCACGCAACTTGTCCATGTAGAGCGTCGCGAAACCGTCGAGCTTGATCGAGGCGCTGTCGCCGCCGGAGCCCTTGACCCACAGCACTTCGACGGTGTCGCCGGTGAGCGGATCCTTTTGCCAGATCTTGGACGAAGTGTTGCCGCCACCATAGTTGGTGACGCGCTTGTCGGAGCCGAGCGTGTTCGAGCGATAGACCAGAAGCTCGGGATCGCTCATCCCCTGGGCTTTCGCATCATTCCAAAGGTTGGCGAGGCGCGAGCCGGAGCGCTTGTCGAGCATAGGTATCCTCCCTGGGACGCAAAAAACCGCAGTCCATTTTGCCGGGAATGTCTACGCAAGCGGGCCTGATGTCAATCACAAACGATCAAGATCGATCATATTGCACTGCACAATGAAATTATATGATCGGAATTGATTGACACTGCTCGTTTTGAGTGCCTAGATGGCCAGGCAGGGAGGAACCATGCACGAAAAAGAGCGCCACAGGATCATTCTGTCCGCCGTCCAGGAAAAACCTGTGGTGACGGTGCAGGAGATGGTCGACCTGACGGAGTCCTCCGAGGCGACGATCCGGCGCGACATCGCGGCTCTCCACGTGCAAAAGCGCCTGCGCCGGGTGCGCGGCGGCGCCGAGGCGATCTCGCCGCCGCAATTCATCGGCCTGGCCGGCCGGCCCTTTTCTGTCAACGAAACGATCAATGCTTCGCAAAAGCGGGCAATCGCACGCGAAGCGGTCGAATTGTGCGGGGATGGCGAGCCGATCATCATCAATGGCGGCACCACAACCTTCCAGATGGTGCATTTCCTGACCGGCCGCCGCATGCCGATCTTCACCAATTCGTTCCCGATCGCCGAGCATCTGCTCAAGCACTCGAAGAACACGGTGATGCTGTCGGGCGGCACTATCTATCGTGAGCAGAACATCATCCTGTCGCCCTTCGACAATGACGTGACGCGCAACTTTTATGCGCGCCGCATGTTCATGGGCGCTCAAGGGTTGGGGCCCCTCGGCCTGATGGAAGGCGATCCGCTTTTGATCCAGGCTGAACAGAAATTGATCGACCAGGCTGACGAGTTGGTGGTGCTGGTCGATTCCTCGAAGTTCCGCAAACGCTCCAGCCTGATCCTGTGCGGACTGTCGCGCATCGCCACCGTCATCACCGATGACGGTATCGAGGATCGGGAAGCCAAGATGTTGGAGACCGCAGGCGTGACGCTGATCGTCGCCCGCAAGTCGGCAAAGGAAGAATCTTCACTGCAGGCCTGAGACACCCTCACGCCCGCAGCGACGATGGAATGCAACGCTCAAGGGAGGATATTCGATGAGCTTTCTGAAGAAATTGATGGTTACGGCCGCGTTCTCGGCCGCCATGTTCGTGAATTCAGCCTACGCCGCCGAGCACGTCAAGATCGCGCTGGTGGTGAAGTCGCTCGGCAACGGCTTCTTCGATGCCGCCAACAAGGGCGCCGAAGAGGCGGCCAAGGAACTCGGCGATGTCGACATCATCTACACTGGCCCGACCAAGGCGACCGCCGAAGCGCAGATCGAAGTGGTCAACTCGCTGATCGCCCAGAAGGTCAACGCCATCGCGATTTCGGCCAATGACGCCGATGCGCTGGTGCCGGTGCTGAAGAAGGCCATGGAGCGCGGCATCACCGTCATCTCGTGGGATTCGGGCGTCGCCAAGGAAGGCCGCCAGCTTCACCTCAACCCGTCCGACACCGGCCTGATCGGCGAGACCATCATCAAGCTTGCCGCCGACTATTTGCCGGAAGGCGGCGACGTCGCCATCCTGTCGGCTTCCTCGACCGCGACCAACCAGAACGCCTGGATCGACGCGGCCAAGAAAATCCTGCCGGAGAAGTTCCCGAAGATCAAACTCGTCGCCACCGTCTATGGCGATGACGACTCGGCCAAGAGCACCGACGAAGCCAAGGGCCTGCTGAAGTCCTATCCGAACCTCAAGGCGATCATCGCGCCGACCACCGTCGGCGTCGTTGCCGCCGCCCAGGTCGTCACCGACGAGAACCTGATCGGCAAGGTCAATGTCACCGGCCTCGCACTGCCGTCCGAGTTCAAGAAGTTCATCGACAACGGTGCCAGCCAGGCGGTTGCCCTGTGGAACCCGATCGACCTCGGCTACTCCGCCGTCTACCTCGCCCATGATCTGGCGGTGAAGAAGGAAAAGGCCAAGCCCGGTGCGACTTTGTCGATCGGCCGCGTCGGCAAGGTGACGCTCGACGACTCGAACTCGGCTGCGATGGCTCCGCCCTTCCAGTTCGACAAGTCCAACATCGAGAAGTTCTCCAAGATCTATTGATCTGGAACTCTTCAACCTGATGCGGGGGGGGCGCACGCCCCCCCGCGACTTTAAACGGACCTTGTTTCAGGGCTTGATACTGATATGGACACGACAGCCCACAACGGCACGGTGAAGGAGGGGCTTCCGACCCCCGCCCCACGCCTGACGCTGTCCGGCATCTCCAAAAGCTTTCCCGGCGTGCGGGCGCTGCACGATGTCAGCTTGTCGCTCTATCCCGGCCAGGTGACCGCGCTGATCGGCGAAAACGGCGCCGGCAAGTCGACGCTGGTCAAGATCATGACCGGCATCTACCAGCCCGACGCGGGCACAATCAGCATCGACGGCCAGGCCGTCACTCTGCCCGGCGCGCATGCCGCCTTCGGCCATGGCGTCACCGCAATCCATCAGGAAACCGTGCTGTTCGACGATCTGAGCGTCGCCGAAAACATCTTTCTCGGCCATGCGCCACGCACGCGCCTCGGCACCATTGACTGGCGCACGATGCGTAAGAATGCACGCGAAGTGCTCGACACCATGCATGCCGGCCATATCGACGCCGATGCGCGGCTCAGGGATCTCGGCATCGCCAACAAGCATCTCGTTGCCGTTGCTCGCGCCATGTCGATCGACGCACAGATCGTCATCATGGACGAGCCGACCGCCGCTCTTTCGATGAAGGAGATCGAGGAGTTGTTCCTGCTCATCGAATTCCTCAAGGGCGAAGGCAAGGCGATCCTGTTCATCAGCCACAAGTTCGACGAGATCTACCGCATCGCCAACCGTTACACCGTGTTCCGCGACGGCGAGATGGTCGGCGAAGGGCTGATCAAGGATGCTGGCCAGAGCCAGATCGTGCGCATGATGGTCGGCCGCTCCGTCGATCACATCTTTCCGCAGCGCAAGGCCGAGATCGGCGCGCCGGTGCTGTCTGTCGCCGGCCTGTCGCACCCGACCGAGTTCAATGACATCGGCTTCGAGCTGCACAAGGGCGAGATCCTCGGCTTCTACGGCCTTGTCGGCGCAGGCCGCAGCGAAGTGATGCAGGCGATATCGGGCATTACCCGAACCTCAGGCGGTACGATCACGCTGGAAGGCAAGGTGATCGCGCCGAAATCGGCGGCGGATTCAATCGAGGCCGGCATCGTCTATGTGCCCGAGGAACGCGGCAAGCAAGGCGTGGTGATCGGCCTGCCGATCTTCCAGAACGTGTCGCTGCCTTCACTCAAACGCACGTCCAAGTCGGGCCTGCTGCGGCTGTCGGAAGAGTTTTCGCTTGCCCGCTCCTACACCGAGCGGCTCGACCTCCGAGCCTCGTCGCTCAGCCAGGATGTCGGCACGCTGTCGGGAGGCAACCAGCAGAAGATCGTCATCGCCAAATGGCTGGCGACCGCGCCCAAGGTGATCATCCTGGACGAGCCGACCAAGGGCATCGACATCGGCTCCAAGGCCGCCGTGCACGGCTTCATGGCCGAGCTCGTCGCACAGGGCCTGTCAGTGATCATGGTGTCGTCGGAACTGCCCGAAATCCTCGGCATGTCCGACCGCGTCGTCGTCATGCGCGAGGGCCTTGTGGCGGCGGTCTATGACAATAAGGGACTGGATGCCGAGACACTGGTCCGGGCGGCAGCGGGGATCGCGGCATGAAGGCTTTCCTCAAATACCGCGAGATCTGGCTGGCTGCGGCCATCATCGTTTTGATCGGGCTGATCTCGACCCGCTTCCCGGCCTTTGCCGACCCCGGCAATCTGCGCCAGGTGTTCAACGACACCTCAATCCTGATGATCCTGGCGCTCGGCCAGATGGTTGTCATCCTGACCCGCTCGATCGACCTGTCGATGGCCTCCAACCTGTGCTTCACCGGCATGGTGGTGGCGATGCTGAATGCAGCACACCCGGCGATCCCGATCCCGCTGCTGATCATCATCGCGCTCGCCGTCGGGCTGGTTCTCGGCGCCATCAACGGCCTTCTGGTGTGGCGGCTGAACATTCCATCCATCGTCGTCACTTTGGGCACGCTGACCATCTATCGCGGCGCCACCTTCGTCCTGTCCGGCGGCGCATGGGTCAATGCCGACAAGATGAGCCCTGAATTCATCGGCTTCCAGCGCGCGGCCTTCCTTGGCATTCCGGTGCTGTCCTGGATCGCCATCCTGGTCATCGCTCTGTTCTTCGTGCTGATGACGCGCACCGCGCTTGGCCGCTCGATCTACGCCATCGGCGTCAATCCGACTGCGTCGGTCTATACCGGCATCGATGTCGGCCGGACGAAGTTCATCGTCTTCTGCATCTCCGGCATGATCGGCGGCCTTGCCGGTTACCTCTGGATCTCGCGCTACGTGATCGCCTCGGTCGAAGTCGCCAACGGCTATGAGCTCAACATCATCGCCGCTTGCGTCATCGGCGGCATCTCTATCGCCGGCGGCATCGGCTCGGTCGGCGGCGCGGTGCTCGGCGCGCTGTTCCTCGGCATCATCTCCAACGCACTGCCGGTCATCAACATCTCGCCCTTCTGGCAGATGGCGATCTCGGGCAGCGCCATCATCCTGGCCGTGGTGCTCAATGCACGTGGCGAACGCCAGCAGGGACGCATCATCCTGCGAAAAGTGGAGGCGGTGACATGACCGACGTCCCTGCCCCGCGCCATATTCCCGACCGGCTCGACAAGCCGCTCTCCTCGGCGATCTTTTCCTGGGAAGCGCTGCTGGTCGTGGTGGCCGTCGCCATTTTCGCCATCAACAGTTTTGCCTCGCCCTATTTTCTCGACCCCTATTCGCTGTCGGACCTGACCTTCAACTTCACCGAGAAGGGCCTGATCGCCTTCGCCATGGCGCTGCTGATCATTTCGGGCGAGATCGACCTCTCGGTCGCCGCCATCATCGCGCTGGCCTCGACGATGATGGGCATGGCGGTGCAGGCCGGCGCCGGCACGCCGGTGCTGGTTCTGATCGGCATCGTCGTCGGACTCGGCTGCGGCGCCTTCAATGGGCTGCTAGTGACAAGGCTGGGCCTGCCCTCCATCGTCGTCACCATCGGCACGATGAGCCTGTTTCGCGGCATCGCCTTCATCATTCTCGGCGACCAGGCCTATAAGGGCTATCCGGAAAGCTTCGCCTTCTTCGGCCAGGGTTACGTCTGGTGGGTGGTGTCGTTCGAACTGGTGCTCTTCCTGATCGCAGCTGTTGTCTACTGGTTCCTGCTGCACCGGACGAGTTTTGGCCGTCGCGTCTTTGCGATCGGCAACAACCCGATAGCTGCGCAGTTTTCGGGAGTGCGCGTCGGCCGTATCAAATTCATCTTGTTCTGCCTGACCGGGCTGATGTCGGGCATCGCCTCGGTGCTGATCACCTCGCGGCTCGGCTCGACAAGGCCATCGATCGCGCAGGGCTACGAGCTCGAAGTCATCACCATGGTGGTGCTCGGCGGCGTCAGCATTCTGGGCGGCGCCGGCAGCATTGTCGGCGTCGTGCTCGCCGCCTTCATCATGGGACTGGTGACCTTCGGGCTCGGCCTGCTCAACGTGCCCGGCATCGTCATGTCGATCTTCATCGGCCTGCTGCTGATCATCGTCATCGCCCTGCCGATCGTTTGGCGGCGGCTGCGCGGGGGACGCTGATGCCGGAGAAATACGCGTTCAAGATGAAGCTCAAGCCCGGCATGAGGGCTGAGTACAAGAAGCGCCACGACGAGATCTGGCCGTCGCTGGTGGCGCTGCTGAAACAGGCCGGGGTTTCGGATTATTCGATCCATCTCGATGAGGAGACCAACATCCTGTTTGGCGTGCTGTGGCGGCGCGACGACCATGGCATGGCCGACCTGCCGAAGCATCCGGTGATGCAGCGCTGGTGGGCAGACATGGCCGACATCATGGAAACGAAACCGGACAACGAGCCGCTGGCCGTGCCCCTGGAAACCGTGTTCCATATGGCATGAGTGCTCTGCGCCATATCGCCGTCATCGACATCGGCAAGACAAACGCCAAGGTGGCGCTGGTCGATCTCGTTACGCTGAGCGAGGTGGCGTTGCGCCGCATGGCGAATGCACCGCTGCGCCAGGCGCCCTACCCGCATCACGATGTCGAGGCCCTGTGGACGTTCATCCTCAACAGCCTGGCCAGTCTCAACCGCGAACAGCATATCGACGCCATTTCGATCACCACGCACGGCGCGACGGGCGCGCTGGTCGACGCCGCGGGCGAGCTGGTGCTGCCTGTCCTCGACTATGAGTTCGACGGCCCCGACAGGCTGGCTGCCGACTATGACGCGATCCGCCCGCCGTTCACCGAAACCGGCACGCCGCGGCTGCCGCTCGGCCTCAATCTTGGCGCGCAGTTCTTTTGGCAGCAGAAGCGCTTTCCGGCCGAGTTCGCCAGGGCTGCAGCGATGCTGATGTACCCGCAATACTGGGCGCTGCGGCTCACAAGAGTGGCCGCCAACGAGATGACCTCGCTCGGCTGTCACACCGATCTATGGAATCCGTGGGGTGCTGACTTTTCGACGATGGTCGACCGTCTGGATTGGCGCGGCCTGATGGCACCGGTGCGGCCGGCCAGGGATCGCCTTGGCCCGATCCTGCCGGCGCTGGCGGCACGAACCGGCCTTGATCCGCAAACGCCGGTGTTCTGCGGTCTCCACGATTCCAACGCCTCGCTGCTGCCGCATCTTCTGTCGGACGCGCCGCCCTTCTCGGTCGTTTCGACCGGCACCTGGGTGGTGTCTATGGCCGTCGGCGGCAGAGAGATTGCACTCGACGCGGCACGCGATACGCTGGTCAATGTCAGTGCGCTGGGTGAACCCGTGCCGTCGGCCCGTTTCATGGGTGGTCGCGAGTTTTCGCTGCTCACTGCCGACAAGCCGCAGGATTGCAGCGGCAGCGATGTGCTGGCGGTCCTGGCGGACAAGACTTTGCTGCTGCCGTCGACCCAGGAAGGATCAGGGCCGTTCCCGCATCATGCCGCGACGTGGATCAATGCCGACGGCATCGACAACGGCCGGCGTTTTGCCGCCATCTCGTTCTATCTGGCACTGATGACGGCGACCTGCCTGGACCTGATCGGCGCCGACGGCCCGACCACGGTCGAAGGACCCTTTGCCCGCAACCGGCTCTTTGTCCGCATGCTGGCGGCAGCAACCGCACGCAGCGTCGTCGCGTCGGAGGCCGCCACCGGCACCAGCATTGGCGCAGCATTGCTGGCATCGGGTCAGGCAACGACGCACGGCAAGGGCGAGGGAATGGAGCCGCCGACCGACGCGGTCTGGGCCGAATATGTCAGCGCGTGGCGCGCGGCGGTCAAAGCGCAGGGCTGATCACAGGATCCGCTTGCCGAAGGCAGACATGACGAAGTTCACCGTGTCGGTGCCGATCCGCGGCTCCAGATCCGCGGTCAGGCCTGAAACATCCATGGACAGCAGGCCACCGGAGAGCGCGATCGCCTCCATCGCCTGATGCGTCTCGCGCACCGTCAGCCCACCGGAGCCGGCCGCCCAGCCGGCGAATTCGGTGGCCGTCGGCGAATAGCTGACATGAAAGCCCTGCGTGCCCGATGTGACGATGCGGATCGCCTCATGCATCAGGTCGCGCATGCCCATGGCGTCGATGTCGGTCATGGTGAAGGCCGATACCCGCGAATCCTTCAGCACCCGCGCCTCGGCCGGATCGGCATGGCGCAGGCCGACGATCACGACATTTTCCGGCGACAGCTGCGGCTGCAGCGCGCCGGCCTTATGGTCGAGACCAAGGGTACGCGCCAACACCGACGCTTCCGGCAGGTCGATGCGGTCCTCGTCCTCGGGCATCAGGGCAGCGATGGAATCGATCCAGATAAGGCCGAAAGAATGGGTCGCGCGCGCCGTCGCTGTCAGCGCCTTGTGGGCGACGCGACGGTCGGTGCCGACGGTCAGCCGGATCATGCCCGAGGGCGGCCGTTCTATATCGGCGAGTTCGACGACGTCGAAATTCATTGCTTCCAGTCGCGCGCCGGTACCCTCGCGGGCGAGGATGCGGGCGGCTTCCTGTTCGGCGGAGATCGACACCATTCTGCGGCCGGAAAAGTCGGCGACGTCGTGCATCGGCGCCTTCTCGACATATTCCGAGGTCATAGCCAACAACATAGCGCCGTAGCTCATGCGGAAGGCGACGCGGTCGCCGACGGTGGGCCGCGGATCGGCGTCTTGCACGTCGAGCAGCAGATGGTCGCTGGAGGCGCCGAGCACGCGTATCCCTTTGGCGATGGGAGTCAGTCCTTCAACCAGCACGTCCTCGCGGCCGATGTTGGCGATGGCGCGCAGCCGGTCGCCCTCGTCGGGGAAAACGGGCTGGTTGCCGAAAGCGTCGTAACCGGACTCGCCGATCGGCCGCGACGGCTTGAGCTTGACCTCGATGATATCGCTGGTCAGGCGGCAGGCATCTGGTTCGAGTTCCGGCCACGGCACGTCGCGGAAGGTTTCGACGCCACCTTGCAGGATCGCTTCGCCGACCCTGAGATTGTTGATGCCGGCGGGCAGCTTGCCTTCGAGCAGCAGCGTCAGCGACGAGGAGGCGCCGCCCGATATCCAGTCGAGGCTTTTGCCCGACAGGCGCTCGGTTTTGTAAGCATGGGCGACGAGCTGGCCAAGATTCTCCGGTGTCGGCATGATGGCGCCGAAACAGCCGAGATTGGTGCCAATGCCGGCAATGCGCACGCCCTTGAATTCGAGGATGCGCTCAACCGTGGGGATCAGGTCGTTCGGCCAGATGCCTTCGCGGAGGTCGCCAAGGTCGATCATCAGCATGATGTCGTGGACGCGGCCCATGCGCTCGGCGATGCGCGAAATCTCGCGAATGGTGGCGAGTTCCGATTGCAGGCTGATGTCGACGGTGCGCACCACCTCCTCGACGCGTGCCATGGGCGGGCTGCGCAGCAGCATGATCGGCGCGTTGATGCCGCTGTCGCGCAGCCGGCGGATGTTTTCGAAACGCGATTCGGCAATGCCGGCGACGCCGCCGCGCAGCATGGCGCGCGCCACTTGCGGCATGCCGCACGTGCCCTTGGTGACACCGAACACCTCGATATCAGACAGTGCACAGCGGTCGACGATGGTACGGGCGTTGCGCTCGATGCGGCCAAGGTCGATGGCGACTTGCGGTCCCGACATTTTTTCACTCAGGGTTTGTAGAATCTGTCAGTCAGAAGCATCGTCCAGATCGTCGTCAAAACTTGTCAAACTTGGCGCGGTGACGGTCTCAATGTTGGAAACCAGAGCAATTGTGTGTGGGCACGTCTTTCGATCGGAGAGGCCTGTAACACTGGTCGTTCATCATTCCGATGGTGAGTGGCAACTGACGTGCGGCGAACATGATCACCCCGCGGACTGCGGAGATTTCGAAGTCGTCGGTTTCGGCCATTTGACCGCAAGACAGGACAATCTGGCACAGATTGGCCAGCTTGAGCGCGGATGGCTCGCTGAATGGGTGCGGGGAGAATGGACTCGATGCCAGCACGACGATTAGTGCTCCCTCAGTTGACGTAGACCAATCCCTGCGGGTCGATCTCCGGCTTGCGGCCGGCAACGAGGTCGGCGAGGAATTTGCCCGAGCCGCAGGCCATGGTCCAGCCGACATGACCGTGGCCGGTGTCGAGGTAAAGGTTGCGGTATTTCGCCTGGCCGATGACCGGCACGGAGTTCGGCATCATTGGCCGCAGGCCTGCCCAGAGTACGGCTTTCTTCTCGTCGAAGGCGCCGGGGAACAGGTCCTTTCCGGTCCTGAACATGGTGGCGAAATCGCTGGGTTTGTGGGTGCGGTCGAAGCCGGTGAATTCGGCGGTCGAAGCCAACCGCAATCGATCGCCAAGGCGCGAATAGGCCATCAGCTGGTCCTCGTCGGCGCCACCCATGGTCGGCCCCTTGCTCTCGTCTTCCAGCGGAATGGTCGCGGTATAGCCCTTCACCGGATAGACCGGCAGGTCGATGCCATAGCGGCGGCCGAGCAGGCCGCTTTCCGGGCCCATCGAAATGACCACGGCATCGCCGGTGATGGGGCCGGCGGAGGTCATCACCGCGCGCACGCGGTCGCCGTCTATATCGAGGCCTTCGACCGTGGTGTCGAACAGGAATTTGACGCCAAGCTTTTCGCGCGCATAGGCGGCGAGATTGTCGACGAACATTCTGGAATCGCCGGTCTGGTCGATCGGCGAATAGACGCCGCCGGCGATCTTTTCCTTCACCCCGGCCAAACCGGGTTCGAGCTCGACCAGCCGGTCGCGGCCAACGATCTCGATCGGCAGGCCATGCTCGGCGAGATAGCGGTAATTGTCGGTGCCGGTGTCGAGGCTGTGCTGCGAGCGGAAGAAATAGAGGATGCCCTTCTTGCGCTCGTCATAGTGGATGCCCGTGTCGGCCGAGATGGCGTTGATGCAATCTCTGGAATAGAGCGCCAGCCGCAGCTTGACCTGGCTGTTGGCGCGTAGCCGCGCCACGGTGCACTGGCGCAGGAAGCGCAGGCTCCAGGCCAGAAAATAGGGATCGAAGCGCAGCCGCACCTTGATGCCGAGATCATGGTTGTAGAGCGCGCGCAAAAATGTCTTCAGAGCCGCCGGCGAGGCCCAGGCGGTGGCATCGCCCGGCGACACCAGGCCGGCATTGGACTGGCTGGTGCCACACGCCGGCGCCGGATGGCGCTCGATCACGGTGACCTCGTGGCCATCGGCGGCCAGATAATAGGCGGCCGCCGTACCGACAACGCCGGCTCCAAGCACCACTATCTTCATGCCATCCCCCAAAGCTGGTCGCGGCGCGGCGCCTCCACGCTGCGTCGCGAATGCCTTCCATAGCGCTTCGCCGCGCGCCTTGCGAGCCCTGAGGGTTGGCTCAGCCCCGCGCGGAATTCTTGCTGGTCAGGATACGTTCCCAGGCGAGCGCGTCGGCAACGATCTGGTCGAGGTCGTCGCGTTGCGGCGTCCAGCCGAGTTCCGCCCGGGCGAGGTCCGAATTGGCGACCACGGCCGCCGCATCGCCGGGACGCCGGTCGCCCATCTTGACCTCGAAATCATGGCCGAAGGCGCGCCGCACGCTCTCAATGACCTCGAGCACGGAATAGCCATGGCTGTAACCGCAATTGGCGACGAGGCTCGTGCCCCCGGCGCGCAGCCGTTGCAGGGCCAGGCGATGCGCCGCGGCTAGGTCACTGACATGGATATAGTCGCGCATGCAGGTGCCGTCTGGCGTCGGATAGTTGGTGCCGAACACCTGCATGAACGGGCGCTTGCCGAGTGCCGTCTCGCAGGCGACCTTGATCAGATGGGTGGCGCCCGGCGTCGACTGGCCGGTGCGACCCTTCGGATCGGCGCCGGCGACGTTGAAATAGCGCAGCGCCGTGTAGCGTATGGGATGCGCTGTCGCCGCGTCGCGCAGCATCCATTCGCTCATCAACTTGGACAGGCCGTAAGGCGATTCCGGCGCCAGGCGGGCATCCTCGCGCACCGGCTCCAGCCCGGCGCCGCCATAGACGGCGGCGGTCGAGGAAAAGATGAAATTGGGCACGCCCTCGCGCACCGCGGTTTCGATCAGCGTGCGCGTCTTCGAAGTGTTGTTCTCGTAATAGGCAAGCGGGTCGGCGACCGATTCCGGGACCACGATGGAGCCGGCGAAATGGATGATGGCGTCGACCTTGTTCTCCCGGATGATCGATCCGACCAATTCCTTGTCGGCGACATCGCCAACGACGAGCTTTGCTTCCGGCGCCACCGCCCATTCGAAGCCGGTGGAAAGCCGGTCGAGAACGACCACACTTTCGCCGGCATCCAGCAATTCCCAGACCATGTGGCTGCCGATATAGCCGGCACCGCCTGTTACCAACACTGTCATCCGCGACCTCGCATCTCAAGATTTTTCGGAAACTGTCTCAACCCCCGCTCTACTGGAAAGTCCGCCGCGTGGCCATTAGAACCCTTGGTAACCGGCGTTCACCAAATTTGGCATCGTGCTGAAACAAAGTTGATCCACATCAAAGGAATAGGCCACGATCCGTGGTCGTTAGGAACAGGTCCGGGGCGTGGCATTTTGACCAAAATGGTCCGGTGGACGACCAATAGGGCAATGATTATGATCCCGCGCAAAATTGGGAAGCCGACATGAACTACCAGCGGTTCTTCGAAGAAGCGATCGACCAGCTCCACGCGGAGCGTCGCTATCGTGTCTTCGCCGACCTTGAGCGTATCGCGGGCAAGTTTCCGCGCGCCATATGGCGTTCCAATGGCCGTGCCGAGGAAATCACCGTCTGGTGTTCCAACGACTATCTCGGCATGGGCCAGCATCCCGATGTCATCGCCGCGTTCCAGGAAGCGGCCGGCAAGATGGGTTCGGGCGCCGGCGGCACCCGCAACATTTCCGGCACTTCCAACCCGCTGGTCGAGCTCGAGCATGAGCTTGCCGACCTGCACGGCAAGGACGCCGCCCTGGTCTTCACCTCCGGCTTCGTCTCCAACGAAGCGTCGATTTCGACCATTGCGCGGCTTTTGCCCAACTGCCTGATCATCTCGGACGAGCTGAACCACGCCTCGATGATCGAGGGTGTGCGGCGCTCGGGCGCCGAGAAGAAGATCTTCCGCCACAACGATGTCGCGCATCTGGAAAGCCTGTTGCAGGCGGCGGGGCGCGAGCGCGCCAAGCTGATCGTCTTCGAAAGCGTCTATTCGATGGACGGCGACATCGCGCCGATCAGAGAGATCGTCGAACTCGCCGAGCGCTACAACGCCATGACCTATATCGACGAGGTCCATGCGGTGGGCATGTACGGGCCGCGCGGCGGCGGCATCACCGAGCGCGAGGGCCTGGCCGACCGTATCGACATCATCGAAGGCACGCTGGCCAAGGCGTTCGGCACGTTGGGCGGCTACATCACCGGCACCAGTGCAGTCATCGACGCGGTGCGCTCCTATGCGCCGGGCTTCATCTTCACCACGGCGCTGCCGCCAGCGATCGCCGCGGCGGCAACCACCTCGATCCGCCATTTGAAGCGCTCGCAGGCCGAGCGCGACGCACAGCAGCAGCAGGCGAGCCGGACCAAGCAGATCCTGTCGGCGGCCGGTTTGCCGGTGATGGAGTCGCCAACCCATATCGTGCCGGTGCTGGTCGGAGACCCCGAGCTCTGCAAGATGGCCAGTGACCGCCTGCTCGGCGTGCACGGCATCTACATCCAGCCGATCAACTACCCGACCGTGCCGCGCGGCACGGAGCGGCTGCGCATCACGCCGACACCGTTCCATTCCGACACGCTGATCGCGGGGCTGCAGGACGCGCTGATCGAGACCTGGGATGCGCTGGGCATTCCCTACGGCTCCGCCGGCCGGCCCACTGTCGCCAAGAGCGACCGGATCGTTCCTCTGCTGGTGCCGAAGTCGGGCGGTTGAAGCCCGTTTGAAACTCTACTCTGACGGCCATCTGACGCAGGTTTCTGCGCTTCCGGTGCTCACGGAACTGAATGTCCACCGCGCTCCGGTTCTCGAAACCCACGCCAGCCGACTCGTCGGAGCGATTTTCAATTCGGGCTTCGTCGGCGGCTCAGCTAGACGGTTTTCATCCATTTCGCCAGTCGATGCGCCGCTTCCTCGACCTGGTCGAGGCGGCGGTGGAAGCACAGCCTGAGGAAGGCTTCGCCGCCGGGACCGAAGGCGGTGCCCGGCGCCAGGCCGACATTGGCCTTGTCGACGATGTCGAAGGCCGCCGTGCGGGAATCGGTGATGCCGTCGACGGTGAAGAACAGATAGAAGGCGCCCTGCGGCACGGTAAACCTTGCGCAGCCGGTGGCGCCAAGAATGCCGCAGACCAGGTCGCGTGCTTTCCTCGCCCGCTCCACCTGTTCGGCGACGAAACCATCGCCCTCGTCAAGGGCTGCGACCGCGCCGCGCTGCATGAACTGAGCGACGCCGGAATTCGAATACTGGATCAGGTTCTCGAACACCTGCTGCAGGCTAGGATGCGTCTTGATCCAGCCGACACGCCAGCCGGTCATCGCCCAGTTCTTTGAAAAGGAGTTGACGAACAGGATGCGGTCTTCCTCTGTCGCGATGTCGAGGAAGGACGGCGCGCGGCCATGGCCATAGTGGAACAGCGAATAGATCTCGTCGGCGATGATCCAGACATTCCTGGCGCGTGCGAGATCGAGGATCGCCTGCAAGGTCTCATGATCGGCGGTCCAGCCGGTCGGGTTCGACGGCGTGTTGATGAACAGCGCCTTTGTACGCGGCGTGATCGCCGCGGCGATCTTCTCGACGTCACAGGACCAGCCATTGCCGGAATGGTCGAGCGTGACCGCCACCGGAACAGCTCCCGACAGGGCGGCGGCGGCATCGAAATTCGGCCAGGCTGGCGACAGATAGATCACCTCGTCGCCCGCGCCGGCGAGAGCGGTGAGCGACATCTGGATGGCATGCATGCCGGATCCGGTGACGATGAATTGTTCCTCGGGGAACGTCTTGCCGAAATGCCTGGCGTAGTAGCGTGACAGCGCCTGCCTGAGATCCGGAATGCCCCGCTGCCAAGTGTAGAACGTCTCGCCGCCGGCCAGCGCTTTCGACGCGGCATCGGTGATGAAGGCGGGTGTCGGCAGATCACCCTCGCCGGCCCAGAGCGGGATCAGACCCTCACGCAGGCGGCCGTAATTGACGACGGCGACAATGCCGCTTTCCGGTGCGGCGCGGGCTTCAGCGCGAAAGCTGTCGATCAGGCTCATGGACAAATCCGTTTTTGATTAGGGCTGCCGCTCTTTACCAGATGCTAGAACAGAAAACCCCGGCCGCGAACGGCCGGGGTTTTGGTCCAGCAATACCTGGCTGAATTATCGCTTCGCGAGCAGATCGCGGATTTCGGTGAGCAATGCGACATCAGCCGGCGGCGGTGCTGCGGGCGCAGCAGGCTTCTCGCGCTCGAGCTTCTTACGCAGATTGTTCACGGCCTTGACCATGAGAAAGATGATGAAGGCGAGGATGAGGAAGTTCAGCACCGCGGTGATGAAGCTGCCATAGGCGAGGACGGCGCCGTGCGCCTTGGCATCAACAAGCGTCGTGGCCTTGTTGTCCAAGGACAGCGGCAGGAAATAATTGTTGAAATCCAGTCCGCCGAAAATCGCGCCGACAATCGGCATGATGACGTCGTCGACCAACGACTTGACGATAGTGCCAAAGGAAGCGCCGATGATGACGCCGACCGCAAGGTCCATCACGTTGCCTTTGGAAATGAATTCCTGGAATTCTTTCAGCATTCGACCCTCCTTGTCATGACCGGCCGCGCTGCCGCTCCGTCCTTGCGGCATCGACCTGAAGGCAACATAACAAAAACCTGAGGTTGCAACATGGGCAAAAAGGGGAAAACAACCTCTTTCTCCTTCCCTGACGGCAGCTTGCGAAAACCGTAGCCTTCATGCTCCGAAAGCCTCGGTGGACATGGGCCCTGAGCTGTGATTGCGTCTGGGCAAGCCGGGTTGAAATTCGGCACAGGGAGGATTTTGCCGGCGTGCAGGGCTTGTTCATCGTCATCATTGCGATCGCCTATGTGACGCTGCTGTTCGCCATCGCCAGCCTGGGCGACCGCCGCTCGGCGATTTCAGGGCCGAGCCGGGCGCGCCCTTTCATCTACGCGCTCAGCCTTGCCATCTACTGCACCTCGTGGACCTTCTTCGGCTCGGTCGGCCTGTCCTCCGAACGCGGCCTCGAATTCCTCGGCATCTATACCGGCCCGGTGCTGGTGTTCGTGTTTGGTTTTCCGCTGCTCAACCGCATCGTGCGGCTGGCCAAGACCGAGAAGATCACTTCCATTGCCGACTTCCTCGGCGCGCGCTACGGCAAGAGTTTTACCGTCGCCGCGATCGCCACCCTGATCGCCACCATCGGCGCGGTGCCCTATATCGCGCTCCAGCTGAAGGCGATCTCCGGTTCGGTCAGCCTGATGGTCGAGCATTATACGGGATCGCCGCCCTCCTTCGATCCGTTCGTCAGCGACATCTCGCTGGTCGTCGCCATGCTGCTGGCGCTGTTTGCGGTGCTGTTCGGCACCCGCCATGCCGACGCCACCGAGCATCAGGACGGGCTGGTGCTGGCGGTGGCGGTCGAAACCGTGGTCAAGCTCGCCGCCTTCCTGGCGATCGGCCTGATGGTGACTTTCCTGATCTTCGGCGGCCCGGGCGACATGTTCGCGAAGCTGGCGCAGAATACCCAGGTGCGACAGGCGATGGGCTACAACACGTCGCTCGCCACCTGGCTGGTGCTGACTGGCCTCAGCGGCTGTGCCATCATCATGCTGCCGCGGCAGTTCTACGTCACCATCGTCGAGAACCGCGGCGAGGCCGAGTTGCGCACCGCGACCTGGGTGTTTCCGCTCTACCTCGTGGCGATCAACCTGTTCGTGCTGCCGATCGCGTTTGCCGGCTTGTCGCTGGTCGGCACCGGCACCAGCAGCGATCTCTACGTGCTGTCGCTGCCCCTGTTCAGCGGCCATGATTTGCTCGCCATGGCGGCCTTCGTCGGCGGGCTGTCGGCGGCAACGGCCATGGTGATCGTCGAAAGCGTGGCGCTGTCGATCATGATTTCCAACGACCTCGTCATTCCGCTGTTCGTGCGCCGCCTGCTCAAGACCTCAACCTCGGAGACCGAGGATTGGTCGACGCTGATTCTCAATGTGCGGCGCGGGGCGATCTTCATCCTGTTGTTCATCGCCTTTCTCTACTATCGCCAGAGCACCAACAGCGCGCGGCTGTCGTCGATCGGCCTGATGTCGTTCGCGGCCATTGCGCAGTTCGCGCCGGCGCTGGTCGGCGGGCTGATCTGGCGCGGCGCCAATGGCCGGGGTGCCGCACTCGGGATGGTCGCCGGCATCCTCGTCTGGGGCTACACGCTGCTTTTGCCGTCACTTGTCGCGCCCGATGCCGATATCCTCTTAAACGGGCTGTTTGGCTTCGAGGCGTTGCGGCCGCAGGCATTGTTCGGCACGGTGGCCGAACCGCTGAATCATGGCGTGTTGTGGAGCCTGTCGATCAACACGCTGTTTTTCGCCCTTGGCTCGCTGTCGCGCGCATCAGTGCCGCTGGAACGCATCCAGGCGTCGATCTTCGTGCCAAGAGATGCCGGCCCGATGCCGAGCCTGCGCCGCTTCCGCACCGCCATCACCGTCAACGATCTCAAGGACACGATCGGGCGCTACCTCGGCGTCGAGCGCACCGAGCGCTCGTTCCAGTCGTTCGAGAAGACCAACGGCACCACGCTGCTCGGCAAGGAGCAGGCGAGCATGGACGTCATCCGCTTCTCCGAGCAGCTTTTGGCCAGTGCCGTGGGCTCCTCCTCGGCGCGGCTCATCCTGTCGCTGCTGTTTCGACGCCATGACCGCGAATCCCGCGATGCCTTCCGATTACTCGACGACGCCACCGAGGCGCTGCAGCACAACCGCGACCTGTTGCAGATCGCGCTCGACCAGATGGAGCAAGGCATCACCGTCTTCGACCGCGATTTCCGCCTGATCTGCTGGAATCGCCAATACCGGGCGCTGTTCGACCTACCCGACGAGATGGGCCAGGTCGGCGTCTCGCTCGACCAGATTCTGCGCCATCTCGCCGAGCGCGGCGACATCCCCTCCGACCAGCGCGTGACGATGCTCAACCGGCTGACCAGTTTCGTCAGCCCCTGGCAGATGGAGCTGAAGACCAGCGGCCGCATCCTGGAGCTGCGCTCCAACCCGATGCCGGATGGCGGCATCGTTGCCACCTATGCCGACATTTCCGGGCGCGTCGAGCAGGATCTGGCGCTGAAACGCGCCAATGAATCGCTGGAACAGCGCGTCAAGACCCGCACCATCGAGTTGACCCGGGTCAACGAGGAACTGGCGCAGGCGCAGATGCTGGCCGAGGAGGCCAATCTCGGCAAGACGCGCTTCCTTGCCGCCGCCGGCCACGACATCCTGCAGCCCTTGAACGCCGCCCGGCTCTATTGCTCGTCGCTGATCGAGAAGGCCGGCAAGGGTCCGGCCGGCAAGGCGGCGGTCAACATCGAATCCGCGCTGGAATCGGTCGAGACCATTTTGGGCGCCGTGCTCGACATTTCGCGCCTCGACGCCGGCGCCATGAAGCCGGACGATACCGCCTTCAACCTCGACGGATTGCTGCGCCAGATCGGCAATGATTTTCGGCCAATGGCAGCCGAAAAGAAGCTTGAGCTGACCATCATGACCTCGTCGCTCACCGTGATGACCGACCGCAATTTGTTACGCCGCCTGATCCAGAATCTCGTTTCCAACGCCATCAAATACACCCGGCACGGCCGCATCCTGGTCGGCGTGCGACGGCGCGGCGAACTTGCTGAAATCCAGGTGATCGATACCGGCATCGGCATTGCCGGCGATAAGCTGAACACGGTCTTCCATGAATTCACCCGGCTGGATGAAGGTGCACGCGAAGCCGAGGGCCTCGGCCTCGGCCTCTCCATCGTCGATCGCATCGCTCGCGTGCTGAGACTCGAAATCCGCATCTTCTCAAATCCTGGCAAAGGCACGCGGTTCTCGGTCATCCTGCCGGTGGCGGCGGTGGCGGTGCCGCGGCGCGAGACCGAGAAAGCACCGGCGCGCCCGGCTTCTTCGCTTGCCGGGCTGGCAGTGCTTTGCATCGACAACGACGCGCGTATCCTCGACGGCATGCGGTTGCTGCTCGAAGGCTGGGGGTGCAGCGTCGACACCGCCTCCGGGTCGGAGGATCTTTTGCGACCCGGCGCGCGCCGGCCCGATATCGTGCTTGCCGACTATCACCTCGACGGCGCCACGGGGCTCGACGCGATCAGGACCCTGCGCGTGGCCTACGGCCAGGATCTTGCGTGCGTGCTGGTCACCGCCGACCGTTCCAACGAGGTGCGCGCCGCAGCAAGCGAGCTCGACGTTCCGGTGATCAACAAGCCGCTGAAACCGGCGGTGCTGCGCTCGATGATGGCCCGGGTCAGACCGCTGGCGTCAGCGGCCGAATAACGATTAGTGCGCTGGCTGCAACGGATCGCTGCCGATCTTTGACAAAAGGATCACCGCCTGGGTGCGGCTGTCGACGCCGAGCTTCTGCAGAACGGCCGAAACATGCGCCTTGATGGTCGCCTCGGAGACGCCGAGTTCGTAAGCGATCTGCTTGTTGAGCAAGCCTTCGGCCAGCATGCCGAGCACGCGGGTCTGCTGCGGCGTCAGCGCCTGCAGCCTTTTGATCAGGTCCGATATTTCAGGATCGCGCTCGACGCCGAGGTCGACACCGACGGGCGCCGCGATGTCGCCGGCGAGCACCGATTGCACGGCGTTGCGGATTTCCTCCATACTCGCCGATTTGGAGATGAAGCCGGAGGCGCCAAGATCGAGCGCGCGCCTGATGGTCGCCGGATCGTCATGCGCGGAGACCACGACAAGCGGCACCGCCGGATGGATGCCGCGCAACGAAATCAGGCCGGAGAGGCCGCTGGCACCTGGCATTGACAGGTCGAGCAGCACCAGATCGACATCCTCATTGGCCACGACCAGCGCCTTTGCGCTTTCGAAATCGCCGGCCTCGTGAATGGCGGCGACATTGCCGATGCCGGCAAGTGCCTCGCGCAGAGCACCGCGAAACAGCGGATGATCGTCGGCGATGACGAAAGAATAGCCTGACGGCAAATGTCCCTCCCCTAATCCCGTCGATGATTTTTAAGCTTTTCGGGACCAGTCGGACGATTATGAGAGGCTGCGCGCTGTTTTCAAGCGGCAAAACCAGCGCGCAGCGTTTTCCCTTGTCTACAGCGCTCAGGTCTTCTGCGAATTCAGCTGGGCGCCACCGCCATTGTCCTTGTCCATATCCTTGACGATGCCCATGAAGCCCTTCATGAAGCGTTCCATGTAGCTCATCGTCTTGTTGAAATCCTCTTCGCTCGGCAGTTTCGATTCCAGCCGCGCGGACAGCGAATTCTCCAGCTTGGTGACACGCTCATCCATTGCCTTCATCGAGGTTTGCAGGCGGTCGATTTCGTCCTGGAAAGCGGCGCGTTCGTCGGCTGCCACCTTGCAGACGAGCTGACCGGAGCGTTCCTCGCAGATCGACATCGCGCCGGTCTGCGTGTCCATGCGGACATAGCCGTTGGCGGATTTTTCCAGCCGGTAGCGGTCGGTTTCTTCCGAATAGGCTGACACCGCGACCAGTGAAACGAGTGCGGCGGGGATCAAGATGTGTTGCAGACGCATGTTGTCCTCCATGGCCAAGGCCTGAACTATCGCATGTTTGCGCCGGAAATGGGGAAGACCCTTGGCGTGGCCTTTCCCGCGTGGCTGGTTCGGACTATAGCGCAACCATGTCTCAGTTTATCTACAAGATAACCCCGCAAGCGCCTTGGCGCGAGGCCGAAGCCAGTGGGCGCTTCACCGGCGCGCCGATCGACGTCGCCGACGGCTTCATCCATTTCTCCACGGCAGCACAGGTTCGGGAAACCGCGGCAAAGCATTTTTCCGGCCAAACGGACCTTCTGCTGGTCGCCATCGACGGCGCCAGGCTGGGCGACGCGCTGAAATACGAGGTCTCGCGCGGCGGCGCGCTGTTTCCGCATCTTTACAGCGTGCTGGAACTGGACACCGTGCTGTGGGTCAAACCGCTGCCGCTCGGCGCCGATGGCACCCACCTCTTCCCGGCACTGGAGGCCGAATGAGTCTGTTCGACCGGCTTGGCCAAAAACTGCTGTTCACATTCGATCCGGAAACCGCGCATGGCCTGTCGATCGCGGCGTTGCGCTGCGGCCTGCGTGTCGGTGCGCGGACGGTGCGCGACACCAGGTTGAAGGTCAGCCTTTGCGGTCTCGATTTCCCCAACCCGCTCGGCATGGCGGCCGGCTACGACAAGAACGCCGAGGTGCCGGACGCGCTGCTTGGCCTCGGCTTTGGTTTTGCCGAGGTCGGCACCGTCACGCCGCTGCCGCAGGCCGGCAACCCGAAACCGCGAATCTTCCGGCTGACGGCGGATGACGCTGTGATCAACCGGCTGGGCTTCAACAATGAAGGCCATGCGGCGGCCGAAGAACGCCTTGCCGCGCGCAAGGAGCGCTCCGGCATTGTCGGCGTCAATGTCGGAGCCAACAAGGACAGCACCGACCGCGTCAATGACTATGAGCGCGGCGTCGCCCGCTTTGCTTCCCATGCCAGCTATTTGACAATCAACATCTCCTCGCCCAACACGCCTGGCCTGCGCAACATGCAGGCGCGCGAGCAGCTCGGTGAGCTGTTGTCACGGGTCATGGCCGCGCGTGCATCAGCCGCGGCCCAGCCGCCCGTCTTTCTCAAGATCGCGCCGGATTTGGTCGAGGCCGAGTTGGAGGACATTGCAGCCGAGGTCGTTGAAAAACGGATCGACGGCGTCATCGTTTCCAACACCACCATTTCGCGACCGCCGCTGCGCAGCGGCGACGTTGTGCGCGAGACCGGCGGGCTTTCGGGAAAACCGCTGTTCGAACGCTCGACCATCGTGTTGGCGAAGATGCGCAAGTTGCTCGGGCCGGATATCGCCATCATCGGCGTCGGTGGCGTCGATTCCGCCGAGACGGCGCTGGAGAAGATCCGCGCGGGTGCCGATCTTGTCCAGCTCTACACCAGCATGATCTATGCCGGGCCGGCTCTGCCGGGCCGGATCGTCGCCGGGATGATCCGTTTCGCGGAAAGAGAGCGGCTTAAGTCCATCCGCGAGTTGCGCGACAGCCGCCTCGATCGATGGGCGTCCAAACCACTCAGCTGAACGCTGTGCGCACCCGCAATCGCAGAATCGTCAGCAGGCTGAAGCCCCGCGCCAGCAGGAACACATGCAGCGCCGCCCACAGACCGTGATTGCCGAAGGCCGACGCCAAGGTCAGCAGCGCGACAACGAAGACAAGGAACGAAAGCAGCATCATGTTGCGCATGTCGCGCGACCAGGTCGCGCCGATGAAGACGCCATCCATCTGGAACGCCAGCACGCCGCTGAGCGCGGTGAATGCCGCCCAGGGCAAATAGATGTCGGCCACCGAGCGCACCTCCTGCGACGTCGTGACGACGGCGACCAGATTGGGGCCGGCCAAGAGCAGCACCAGAGAGGCAGCCCCAGCCAGACCGAACCCCCAGAACAGGGTCAACCGCACCGCCTGCCGGAAGGGCTGCTCGGCACGCGCACCGACGGCACGGCCCGCGAGCTGTTCAGCGGCGGTGGCAAAACCGTCGAGGAAATAGCCGGCGACGAGGAAGAAATTCATCAGCACCGCATTGGCGGCGAGCGTCACCGTGCCGAATTGCGCGCCCTGCCGGGTGAACAGCGCGAAGGCGGCGAGCAGCGAAAACGAGCGGATCATGATGTCGCGGTTGAGCGACAGCATGCGCAAGAAGGCGCTCATGTCGAGCAGGCGATGGCGCGGCAAGGACTGGGTCGAGCGGAAGCGCAGGACGACGATGGCGAGACCCAGCAGCATGGCCAGGAATTCGCCCGTAACGGTCGCCCAGGCGACGCCGGCAACGCCCCAGCCGAGCTTCAGGCCAAGCAGGAAGCAGAGCGCGATGTTGATGCCGTTGAGCACCAGCTGCAGCACAAGACCAAGCCCGCCCTCGCCGCGCCCCAGCACATAGCCGAGGATGGCATAGTTGATAAGCGAGAAGGGTGCGGCAAGCAGCCTGATCCTGATGTAGACGCCCATCGCCTCGCTGACGCGCGGTTCGGCGCCCATAAACCACTGGCCGCCGACGGCGATCAGCGGCGAAAGCGCCGCCAGGGCGATGCCGGCAACGACCGCGATCAGCACGGCGCGCCAGAACACCGCCTGTTCCTCGAGCACATCGCCGCGCCCGAAAGCCTGGGCGACAAGGCCGGTGGTGCCGGAGCGCAGGAAATTGAAGCTGGTGAAGACGACGTCAAAGATCAACGCGCCCGCCGCCAGGCCGCCAAGCAGTGCCGCGTCGCCAAAGTGCCCGATCACCGCCGTGTCGATCAGACCGAGCATCGGCGTGGTCAGATAGGCAAGCGTCATCGGCACCGCAATGGCGAGCACGGAACGGTTGGTGACGACGAAAGGTCTCGCGTCGGCTGGGATTGCACCCTTGTCCAAGGGATTGCTGCCTTGCTGATTGCGGCTTGATCGAAGAGCCGATGTGCCCCATTTTTCGGCCACCGCGCAATTACCCTTGCCGCGATGGCCAACCGAAATCCCGGTCTGGCGCGAATCCGCCGGATCCCGTTTATGCCCCTGCAGATCGTCCACCACCCCGACTACGACGCCGGCTTTGCCACCAACCATCGCTTCCCGATGAGCAAGTATCCGCTGCTGATGGAGGCCTTGCGCGCACGCGGCCTGGCCGGACCCGAGGCGCTCAACACAGCGGAACCCGCGCCGGCATCATGGCTGAAGCTTGCCCATGCGTCCGACTATGTCGACCAGGTCCTCGGCTGTTCGGTGCCGGAAAAAATCGAACGCGAGATCGGCTTTCCGGTCGGTCCTCGCGTTTCGCTGCGCGCCCAGCTTGCCGCTGGCGGCACGATACTGGCGGCGCGCCTTGCCTTGCGCCACGGCATTGCCTGCAACACCGCCGGCGGCAGCCATCATGCGCGGCGCGCGCAAGGTGCCGGCTTCTGCACCTTCAACGACGTCGCCGTCGCCTCGTTGGTGCTGCTCGCTGACAGTGCCGCTCAAAACATCCTGGTCGTCGATCTCGACGTGCATCAGGGTGACGGCACCGCGGACATTCTGAGCGACGAGCCACGCGTGTTCACCTTCTCGATGCATGGCGAGCGCAACTACCCCGTGCGCAAGATCGCTTCCGATCTCGACATTGCACTGCCCGACGGCACGGGCGATGCCGCCTATCTCGAAAGGCTGGCCGCCATCCTGCCGGAGCTGTCGGCCCGGGCGCACTGGGACATGGTTTTCTACAATGCGGGCGTCGACGTCCATGCCGAGGACCGGCTTGGCAGGCTGGCGCTTTCCAACGATGGCCTGCGCGCCCGCGACACAATGGTGATCGATCGTTTCCGCGCGATCGGCATTCCGGTGTGCGGTGTCATCGGCGGCGGCTATTCCACGGATGTGCCGACACTTGCCGCGCGGCACGCCATCCTGTTCGAGGTAGCCTCGGCCTACGCTTAAAAGGTCATTTCCGGTAGTTGGCGATCCTGAGCAGGATGAAAGCAGGCACGACGATCGCGGCACCCAGCAGGATGTAACCGAGGAAGCGGTCGATGGCGTGGAAGCCCAGGTTCCACAGGTCCATGAAGAATTTCTGGATGCCGTAAAACACATCCATCGGCGACCAGCCGAAGGCATTCATGACAAGGCCAACGAGGAACGACACCACCAGCAGCTTCAGGATCACCCTGAATGGCGAGTCGCCGAGAAAGCGCGTCAGTGCGGACAAGGCCGTCTCCCGATTGAGATGCCCGGACTCATGGGCACGGTCCAGAGATACGTGCTTGGCGGCCATCCATCAAGCCGGCCCGGTCCGTGCGCTAACCCGGGGACGCCGAGCCGGCATCCGTTGCTAGCTTCTGACGGTCGCGGAAAATCCGCACCGCTCCAGTAGCTGGCCGAGCGGCGAGCTCGCCGGAATGGCGCGGCCCTTCATCCATTGGCTCAGCGTATGATCGAACAAATGGATGCACAGGGTGCGCGGTGTTCCGATATCGGCAAGCGAGAGATGCGGATCGACCAGCAAGGCGACCTGATGATGGCTAACCGGGTAGAAGACGTCGATCGGTGCCGCGTGATGAATGGTGCCGGTTTCGCGGGTGAAATAGGTGATCGCCTCGGGTCCCAGCTTGCCCCAGCTGTAATTGGAGATGTGGATCGGCAGGCCTATGAATTTGCGGAACCTGTAGCGCAGCAGCTTCGAGCGCACGAGCCATGGCACGATGTAGTAGGGATCGTCCGCGAACTTCAGCATCTCGATCAGTGTCTGGCTGCCGGCCGGCAATTTCAGCACCGCGCCATTGAGCTGATCACCGGTCTGATAGCCGAAAATATAGTCCTGCCTCGGTATTGGTCTGACACAGAACACATCGCAATCGACGTATAGACCGAGCCCCGCCTCCAGGATCTTCAAACGGAAAAGATTGGAAAACAGCGAGGGGCTTCCGTTCGACTTGTAGTAGACGATCCGCTCCCTCGGCATCAGTTTCGAGGCGTCGACCGTCTCGACGCCGGGCGGCATATTGCCTGGGATGTCGTAACAATGAAGACGCGTGCGGTGACCCGCCAGCACGAAGGAACGCAGGCAGGCTGCATGCAGATCGTCCAGCGACGCGCCGATCCAGACGGCGTTGACGACTGGCTCGATGGCGCCGTCCGGCCTTGTCTCTCGACGTTCGTCATCCATGGCCGTCACTGGCGCTCAATGCTCCTGACCTCGGCCGAGAAATCCTTGATGATCCTGGCTGGCGACCTCAGTTCGCGCATCACGGCCCTGTAACCCGCCGCCCGTTTCTCAAGCACCGGCATTGCCTGGAAAACATCCCTGGCAAGGTCGAACCCGCGCGCGGTGTAGGGCTGAAAAAACCGTCCCGTGGTCGCCTTCAGCGAGGTTGCGGGCACGCCAACCGGCACACAGCCGGCATAGGCGCATTCGACATATTTCATCAGCTCGACATTGTGGAGCGTCCCGCAAAGGAAGAAATGGGTGAATTGCGAGGCAAGGCTGATAAAGCGTGCGTGTGTGATGTCGTGACGCGGCGGCTTTCCATCCTCCGGATAGCCAGGATGCTTGAGATCGAAAAGGAGCGGCCTCAACCAGGGAAACCGGGAGCGCTTGCGACGCAGGGCATAGCGCAGCGGATACAGGATCCTGGAATTGCTGCCCGACAGGAAGATCTTTCGGCGACGGCCAGAAAGCGGAGTATCGAGTTCTCGCGAGGAATCGTATGCGTAGGGCAGGTGGACGACGCGCGAGACTTTCAGCGTCGTCACGAAGGCCAGGAATGGTCCCTCGGGATCGTAGGTCGTGGCATAGTGGACGCCGGGATGGTCGGCGCAATCGAAGATGAACCTGACACAGGGATTGGCCGTTTCCGGCATGTCCGGATCGCTGACCCGGAAGAAGAGCAGCGGCCGACGGCTGGCGGGAACCGCGAGATGCTTTTTGAGCACCTCGACATCGCCGGGTTCGAGACGATTGTCGACGACGGCGACCTCGCAATCGCCCTGGCCGATCTGGCTGATCGGCCGGGCCTCCCACGACAACGGTTTGGTGAAGGCCGGGCCCACACCCGGGTAGATCGCCTTGTCATACGAATGCGTATCCGAATGGAAATAGATGATCCGCAAAGCAAATTCCCCCGAATTGCCTTTCCTCGAATCGCTTTGGGCACGGCGAACCGAGGCCTCCGGCCGGAGGCCAGTTGCCCACGGATTTTGTACGCCGCCGCGCAAGAGCCGGGCAACAGGAGAGGCTGTTCATCTCGAACAAGTGATCGCAATTCCGGGTTTGCGAAGATTCACAATTCTTAAATATAGGTAAACAAGATCATTTTAATTTATTGAAAATAAAGCACAAAATCGTAATTTTCGAATTTTGCGCAATGTGCGTGCAATTTTCACTTGCGAGACAGTCGGCGTCTTTCAGGTGATGGACCGCGCGGCGCTCTGACCCCCCTACCACAGCTGGCGAACGCCAGTTTCAGGACCGTGCAGCCATCCCTGAAAGACACCAAATCGGAGCCTGACCGCCGCAACGGTCAGGCTCCCCGGGAGTTAACCTGCGTACCGATTTGCCGGATGCGCGTTTGTGTTGGAGTAATGTTCGTGTCCTCTCAAGCAAAGATCGTCATGACGGCCGGTGTCCTTGGCATCTGCCTTCTCGGGCCGGCGATGGCCGCCGACTTTTCACCGACCTACAATGATCCCCCCGCCTTCCAGTGGAGCGGCGCCTATGTCGGCGTCCATGGCGGCACCTCGTTCACAAGGATGCCCAATCCGTTCGCCGATCGAAATGGCTTCAGCGGCGGCGTTCAGGCAGGCTACAACCAGCAGATGGGTCCGGCGGTCCTCGGCGCCGAGATCGAAGGCTCCTATCTGGGCGGCGCCGAACATGACGTCCATGGCGGCAAGATCAAGGAGAAATGGCGTGGTGCCGCCAAGGCCAAGGCAGGCGTGAGCTTCGACCAGACGCTGTTGTTTGGAACCGGTGGCGTTGCGCTGACCAAATTCGACAAGGGCGACAATGTCACCAGCGCCGATGGATGGAAGGTGGGCTATCTGCTGGGCGCCGGCATCGAGCAGGGCTTTGCCGGCGGGCTGTCCGCCAAGGTCGAGTACGACTATGTCCGCACCCCTGGCGTCGAGACGACATCGGCCCTTGGCACGTCCAAGACGACGATCGGCAGCCATGAGCTGAAGGCCGGCATCAACTACCGGTTTTAGAACAGGTCGAATTGGATCGCGCGATGCACGCCGGGCATCGCGCGATCCATCGTTTCGACATGCGCGGCCCAGGACGGTCGGCTTTTTGCGCAATTGCCCCCTTCCCGCGCCCTGCTGCAATGTCGATGTAATCTTCGCGATCTAGGTCCCCGCACGTGAATTTTCATGATGGGAATCTGTTCCGATATGTCCACATATGGCGCCGGCCTCCCCACAAGGGGCCTGAAGATAGTGTTCGTCGCGCTCACGCTCGCGGGCTGTGCCTCCGACATCATGAAGAACTATGTCGGACAGCCGGTCGAATCGGTAATTCTGGACTACGGCCCGCCAACCGCTGTCGTCGATCTCGGCCAGGGCGAACGCGCCTATCAATGGCGCAAGGTATCGACCTCAGCGGTTTCCGGAACATCGAGCGGCGAGGTTCGCCACACAAAACACGGTACCGTCTATGAAGGGACCGAGACGCCCGGCTATATCGAGCGTCAGGAATGCTTCTACACATTCTACGCGCGCGCTTCCGGCGGCCGCTGGTTCATCACCAATTTCCGCCAGCCAAAGCTGCAATGCGAATGATTTGCCGCGGCCGCGGCCCCCGATCGGCCGCGGATAAAGGAGAATATGCATGCGCGTCCTGTTGATCGAGGACGAACCGGAAATGGCCTCCGTGCTGAAGGCCGCTCTCGAGCGTTTGGACATCATCGTCGACCATGCCGCCACATTGGCCGATGCCGAGGCGATGGCCCGTCTGGGCTATCATGACGCGGTGGTGCTGGACCGCCGGCTGCCGGATGGCGACGGTCTCAGCCTCATACCGCGGCTGCGTGCCTTGCACCTGGATGTGCCTGTCATCGCGCTGACCGCGATGAGCGGCTTGGAAGACCGCGTCGCCGGGCTCGATGCCGGCGCCGACGATTATATGGTCAAGCCCTTCGCCACGGTGGAACTGGTCGCGCGGCTTCATGCCTTGCATCGGCGCTCATTTACATCGCGCGCCAACCAGACGATGGTCGGCCGCCTCACCTATGATTTCCGCCACCGTGAGGCGCTGGTCGAGGAACAAGCGCTCGATCTGCCGCGGCGCGAAAGGCTGGTGCTCGAAACGCTGATCCGCCGGCCGGGGCGGACCATCATGCGCAGTGCGCTGGAGGAAGCCGTCTACGCGCTGGATGACGAGATTGGCTCCAATGCGCTCGATGCGCATATTTCGCGGCTGCGCCGCAAGCTCGACGATGTCGCCGCCGGTATCGAGATCCGGGCGATCCGCAACCTTGGCTACCTCTTGCGGGCGGTCTCGTGAGGAAGGTCCGCACAGGCTCGCTGCAATGGATCCTCGTCCGGCGGCTAATCCTGCTGCAGGCGGCGACGCTGCTGATCTTCATCGTGCTTAGCGCGGCAGCGCTTTGGATCGCCAATCCGAGCTTGCTGATCGACAACGAGGCAGCCGTTGCGGCCGTCAAGGATGCCGTCGATCGAGACAAGGACGGCAGGCTGATCGTACGCGAAACGGAAGACCTCTCCGCGTTTCGCGAGAGCTTCCCCAATGTCTGGTACATCGTTCGCGATGGCAGCGGCGAGAGCGTCCGTGCCGGCAACATCCCCGACATCTACACCAAAAGCTTCGGCGACATGCTTGGCGGGGCCGATCACGCCACAATCGGATTCTCCGACAAGGACATGCGGCCGGAAGCCTATATCGAAAACGCTTCGACCAGGGCCGGCACTGTGCAGATCGTCGCCGCGACACAGTCGTCGCGCCAGCAGACCGACGGTCTCGAAATCAACATTTCGGCCACCGTCGAAGTCGCCCGCAATCCAGACGGCAGCAGGAACTGGGAGCGCGCCCTGCCGGCGCTCGCGCTGGTGATCGCGATCCTGCTGTTGCCCATCATCCTCGTCATGGGCACGACGACGCTGGTGACGACGCCAGCCGTGGTGCGCCGCTCCTTCGCCGGTCTTGTCGAAACGGTCCGCCAGGCGGCGCGTATCGACATCGGCACCCGCGCCATGCAACTGCCGGTCAAGCAGGTGCCCCAGGAGATCGCGCCGCTGGTGCATGCCTTCAACGAGGCGCTGGCCCGCCTCGCCCAAGGCTACGACCGCCACAACCGTTTCCTCACCGACGCGGCGCATGAACTGCGCACGCCGATCGCCATCCTGCGCACACGCGCCGAACTGCTGAAGCAGGAGCCGCAGAGCGTGCGCCTGCTGCATGACATCGAGCGCCTGTCGCATCTTGCCCAGCAACTGCTCGACCATCAGTTGCTCGACCGGCCGTCGGACCAGCGCCAGATCATCGATCTCGACGATCTCGTCAGCCGGGTCGCCGCCGACTTCGCCCCGCTGGCCATCGAGGCCGGTTACGACCTCGCTTTCGAGCCTCCACCCAGCAAGGCCCAGGTGGAGGTCAATGTCCTGCAGATCGAGCGTGCGCTCGCCAACCTCGTGCGCAACGCCATCGAGCATGGCGGCGGCAATGGAACGATCACGATCGCCGTCGACGGGACCGGCGGCGTCGAGGTGCGCGACGAAGGCCCGGGCATTCCCGCGGAAGAGCACGAGAACGTCTTCGAGCCCTTTTACCGCTTGCAGCCGCAGTCGCGCGGGGCGGGGCTTGGACTGAATCTCGCCCGACAGATCGCGTTGCTGCATGACGGCACGATCTGCATCCTGACGGGCGCACGGCGCGGCGCCCGCATCCGCATGGAGTTGCCGGTGCGCTCCTGACGATGCAAAGCCCATGGCGTCGGTCGGCCGATGACCCCATTTCGGTGCCTGGCTTATCTGTTTTCTAACCAATTGCCGCTATTTGCCATTCCAAGAGTGGGAGCCAGGCTTTGGTGGGAACGGGAAAAATCGGCGCGCATCGCGCAATCACCCTGTCGGTCGTGGTGCCATGCTACAATGAGCGCGACGGCGTGGCCGAGCTTCACCGACGCCTCAGCGCCGTGTGCCTCGAGCAAAGCCCTTCCTACGAGATCGTGCTTGTCATCGACGGAGCGACCGACGGGACCCGCGAGGCTATCTTCGAACTGGCCGAAAAGGACGACCATGTCGTCGCCATCGACCTTGCCCGCAACTACGGCCACCAGATCGCCTTGAGCGCGGGGCTGGAGTTCTGCCGCGGCGAGCGCATTCTCATTCTCGACGCCGACCTCCAGGATCCGCCCGAACTGCTCAGCGCGATGATGGCGAAGATGGATGAGGGCTTCGACGTCGTCTACGGCCAGAGGGTGAAACGCGACGGCGAAAGCTGGTTCAAGCGGGCTTCCGCCTCGCTGTTCTACCGCTTGCTCGGGCGGATGGTCGATGTCGAGATCGCGCCGGACTCCGGAGACTTCCGGCTGATGAGCCGCCGGGCGCTCGATCATCTGAACGCGATGCCCGAACGCTACAGGTTCATTCGCGGCATGGTGAGCTGGATAGGGCTTAGGCAGGTCGCCTTCCCCTATGAAAGGCACCGGCGCTTTGCCGGCACCACCCACTACCCGCTGAAGAAGATGGTTCTTCTGGCGGTCGACGCGATGACCAGCTTTTCGATCGTGCCGTTGCGGTTTGCCTCGCTGCTGGGGATGATGTTCGGTCTGCTCGGACTGGTCGTGCTCGGCTACACGCTGTTAGAGTGGTCCAGGGGCAACGTGGTGCCCGGCTGGACGAGCCTTGCCGCGATCATGCTGATCATGGGCAGTGTCCAGCTTCTGGTGCTCGGCATCTTCGGCGAGTATCTCGGCCGCATGTATATGGAGACGAAGCGGCGGCCGCTCTACTTCGTCAACGAAATCGTTGCGCGCGACCGGCCGGCCAAGGACAGCGACCTGCCCGTCCATCGCCTGCAGGAGATGGCGAAAAGAGCGGCGCGTGGCTGAGGCGAAGGTCGGGCGGATGCAGCGGGAACGGCATGGGCAGGATGCGGTCGGCTCTTCCGTCTGATGTCTCGCGGCTGCTGCGCTTTGGCGCCGTCGGGCTTCTCAACACGGCGCTTGGATATACGCTGATCCTGGCCGGGCTGGCGCTGGGCCTCGGCGACATCGTCTCCAATGCGGCAGGCTATGCCGCGGGCCTCACGCTTGGCTTCTTCCTCAATCGCCAATGGACGTTCGGACGTGCCGGCGGCTTTCGCCCCGGTGCGGCCACTCGCTACGCGGTCACCTTCGTCGTCGCCTACAGCGCCAATCTGGGCATCGTGATTGCCGCCATGTCCGCTGGCTTCATCGAGAACCCGTTTGTCCATCTGGCGGGAAACTGCCTGTACTCGATCATCTTCTATCTTGGCTCGGCCCGGTTCGTCTTTGTCGGCGGCGCGGGTGAACCCGTGGCCGCAACGAACGCGAAATGGCCCGGAGCTGCGACATGACCCAGGCCGCGGTAATCGCGACGGCGACGCCGTCACTCGGGGACGCGCAGCGCATCCGGCTGATGTTCTGCCTTCTCTGCGCCTGTGTCGTGGCCTCTGTACTCACCGCCTTTGCCGGTGCGATCCTGCAGGATCCCGACAATTGGTGGCAAGTGAAGGTCGGGCTGGACTTCCTGGAAAACCGGACGTTTCCGGCCGTCGATCCCTATTCCTATACTTTCGCCGGCCAACCCTGGATCGCCAAGGAATGGCTTGGGCAGGTCTTTCTGGCCCTTGCCTACCGTGCGGGCGGCTGGAATGGCGTCGTCACGCTGATCATCGCCACGGTCGGCCTGACCGTCTTCCTGATGGGATGGTTCCTCAGCGCATGGCTGAAGCCGATACTGGCGATAGCGCTGGCCTTCGCCGCGGCTTTCCTGATCGCCTCGATCTATACGGCGCGCCCCCACGTCTTCACCTTACCGATCATCGTCGTCTGGACGGCAATGCTGTTTCGTGCCGCGCAGGAAGAGAAGGCCCCACCCCTGTGGATGCTCGTGCTTGTCGTCTTGTGGGCCAACCTGCATGCCACGTTCACCCTTAGCTTCGTCATCGCCGCCTTTGCCGGGCTCGTTCTGCTGGCCCGCTCGGGCCTGTCGAAACCCGTCCTGCTGGCAAAATGGGTCGCTTTCGGCCTGCTCTGCCCCCTGGTCAGCTTGCTGCATCCCTATGGGGTGAAGGCCATCCTGGCGACGTTCACCGTGGCCTATGGCAACGAGGCGGTGCCTCTTATCCTGGAATGGCGGCCGTTCAATGCCCAGGAGCAGCTCTTCCAGGAAGCGGCGATTCTGTTGGCGCTTTTCGGGCTTTTGGTATCGAGGCTGCGGATCGGCTGGGCCCAGGCGTTGTTCATCGTCTTCGCCTTGCATATCTATCTCGCCCATCTGCGATTTGTGTATCTGCCCTTCCTGTTGATACCCTTGGTGATCGCGGTCGAGGTCGCCCTGCAATACCCTTCGCTCTCAACCACGAGCTGGCTGGCGGAAAAGCGTGACGGGCTGGAAAAACTCTTCGCCAGCCGGTTCTACGCAATCGGCGGCGCGATGGCTGTCTTGTTGTTCGGCTCGGTCTTGGTCCTCGGCAGTGCCTATCAGGTGGCGCCGAGTCCGAAGACATCGGCCAGCGGCGCCCTCGCATTCGCCAGGGATCACCACCTCGCGGGCAACGTGCTGAATTCCTACAATTTCGGCGGCACACTGATCTTCCACGGCATCAAGACCTATATTGACGGCAGGACGGACCAGCTGTTCCTGGGCGGGTTCACGAAAACCGACGATGCAACGGGACACAGCGACGGAAAACCGCTGCTCGAAGCCCAGTTGAAGAAATACGCCATCGGCTGGGCACTGCTGACGGTGGACGATACCCGCATCCCCTTCTTCACGGAGTTGGGCTGGAAGCGGGCCTATGCCGACGACGACGCTGTGATCTACCTGCCCGGCGCCTGACTTACCGCGCTCCTGCGAACGGCTTCGCCAGCGTTCAAAGCGCAGCATCTGCCTTGACACGCATGTTGCAGTGCAGCAAACTTGTGTTGCAGAGCACAGTCCGTGGAACCCACGAGCCACGACTACGACGGGGATCGCCGTATGAGCAGCATGTCAGGTTCCGCCGCACGACTGCCACGGGCCACCGCCTACGGACCGGCAGAATGAACTACAGGCGCGACATTGACGGCCTGCGGGCCGTTGCAGTGCTGCCCGTCGTGCTCTTCCATTTCGGCGTATCCGCCATTCCCGGCGGGTTCACGGGCGTCGACATCTTCTTCGTCATATCGGGCTATCTCATCAGCGGCAGCCTGCTCGACGATCTCGAGCGCGGCCAGTTCTCGATCGGCCGCTTCTACTGGCGGCGTGCGCGGCGCATCCTGCCGGCGCTGACTTTCGTCATCCTGCTCGCGAGCATTGCGGCGTGGTTCATTCTTCTGCCGTCGGACCTTCACGAATACAGCCTCAGCGTGATCGCGGCCTCGACCTTCTGGTCGAACATCTATTTCTGGAAAACCACCAACTATTTCTCCATCGACGCGGAACTGCGGCCACTGTTGCACACATGGTCGCTTTCGGTCGAGGAGCAGTATTATATCTTCGCGCCGATCCTAGTGTATCTGATCTACCGATACGCCTCGAAGCGTTGGCTGACGATACTGCTGCCGATCGCCATCGGCAGTTTTGCCCTGGCGGTCATGGCAACCACACTGGCGCCGACCGCCGGCTTCTACCTCCTGCCGACGCGCATCTGGGAACTGGCGCTGGGTGCGATTCTGATGCTGAAAAAACCACCGGCGCTGGCCAGCCGTCCGCTGACGGAACTGATCGGCCTCGCCGGTTTTGGCTTGATCGCCTTCGGCTTTCTGACGATTTCGGAAAGCGACCCGTTTCCAGGCTACAATGCCCTGTTTCCCTGCATCGGAACGGCGCTGCTCATCTATGCGGGCCAGGCGCATGCCGACAGGCCGGTGCCTGTCGCGACGCGCGTGCTTCAGCTCACCCCGCTGGTCTGGGTGGGGCTCATCTCCTATTCGCTCTACCTCGTTCACTGGCCGATCAATTCGTTCGTCCACTATCTCTCGCTGAAAGCCATCGGTGTGCCAACGATCATGGCGATGATGGTGGCGAGTGTCGCGCTGGCAACATTCTCATGGAAGTATGTCGAGCAGCCCTTCCGCCAGAAGGGGGCCTTCACCGCCCCGCTGCCCATCTTCGCTTTCTCGGCCGCGGCGATCGCCTTGCTGTGCGTCGGCGGCGTGGCCGGCGTGCTGGGTAAGGGTTTTCCGCAACGGTTCCCGGACTTCTCGACGGAACGGGTCGTGGTGGGTGACTGGCGCAACGGCGTCTGTTTCAACGAGGGTGCGGACCGGATCGAGAACTGGAACCTCGCCGACTGCACCCGTACGCATGGCTTTGCTACCAATGTGCTGCTGTGGGGCGATTCCTTCGCCGCGCATTATGTGTCGGGGCTGGAGGCCAATGCTGACAAGATCCAGGCCAATGTTATCCAGTACACCTATGCCGGCTGCCCACCCAACCTGACCTACTTTTCCTACGCCCGGCCGGCCTGCACCCGCTTCAACGAACGGGCGCTGTCGATCATCCACGAAGCCAACATCCAAGCCGTGATCCTGAGCGGCAGATGGACCGACTACCAGGCCAGGGGTTTTGAGGGCCTGCAAAAGACGGTCGACCGGCTGCGCGACATGGGCGTCAAGGTCTATGTCATCGGCCAGTCTCCGGAATTCATCGCCGACGTCCAGAAGATCGCTTTCTTCGCGAGACGGGATCATGTCGCCAACACATCCTGGCCGATGGCCATGGATCCGGACATCAACAAGCAGGTGCAGCCATTCGTCGAAGGGGCTGATTTCATCGATCCGCTGGCTTATCTGTGCGACGCGGCCGGCTGTTCCTACGCCGACGCCGGCACCAGGCAGTTTCTCTACTTCGACTACGGTCATTTCTCTTCGGCCGGCGCGACCCTCGCCATCTCGAAATACTGGCCAAGCTTTGCCGCCACCAACAAAGTCGCGAAGGCAAAATAGGAATCGCGGACCAGCGCCGAGGCAACCGCTAAAGCGTTTGTTTCGAGGATCGCTTTGCGATTGCCGGAAGCCCGAGCCTCATGGTAACGAGGGCACGCGCGGGTATGATGTAATGGTAGCCTGTCAGCTTCCCAAGCTGAACGCGCGGGTTCGATTCCCGCTACCCGCTCCAGCATATGCCATAGGGCCATACGCCTGATGTTGAGGGTTTCGAACCCCCGCCTCGGCGCTATCCAAGCCTCTTGAGGTAGAGATTGAATGCTGGCCACGACCTAGAGTTGACTGATTCGCATCTGCTTCTTCAGAAGGAACCGAGCGAGATTATCGACGTTGCGCGGCGCCACCTTTTCGGGGAGGTGCGCCAGCAAATTCTTCGACCTGGCGTCATTGCGGTAGCGCTCAACCCATTCCTCGGTGTAGGCGTCCCGCTGCAACCGCAAATTCGTCTTGAAATTGCAGTTCGGCATTTCAACCGATAACTGGCGCGCCAACGACGCGACATACGGACGAGGGTCACTCAAGAGATCTTCATAGAAAAAATGGTCGTAGGGCAGATCGGCCATGTGCAGGTAGGCACCCCAGAAGGCATGACTCTGCTCGATCCGGAAGTAGACTTGGCAGATGCTGGCGAAGTCGTACTCCGGGACCAGATCAGTAGCGCTCGTCGTGCTCTGCCAACGGCCCGACGCTTTCGCCCGACAATAGGAAATTGCTTGACGAAGTCGGTCTCTCCGTTCGAGCAAGACCAATCCGATGTCATGGCGCCTGATGCATTCGGTGAGGAAGTCGACTCCATACTTCGCCTGCGTCGTCTCAAGGTGCCGCGAAAACACTTTTACAGCGAACCTGCTATTCGCGGTCTTGCCGCGATCGATCACCGCGCGAAGAAGTTCGTCGAAGGATTTTGGCTTGAACCCAAGCTTGCTAGGGTCGAGCCATTCGCCCGACTGCCCCAGTATTCCGGTGCTGTTTGCCAGACTACCAAGCCATTCGGAGCCACTGCGGGCTTCGGTCAGTATCGCCACGCCTTTCATGCGTGCCGATTGCCCCTGGTCTGCAAACTTGTAGCCGGTGTTACGGGATATGGTTCTGCTCCTTAATGGCCACTCGGCATGGTCACACCTCTATCTGACGGCATTTCAATTAGTAAAGTCTAATATGATTCCGTCAATTCGATCTTAGGATACCTGGAACGGACGATTCCGTCACGGGTGGTCTGTGCCAAGCCATTCATTACAACACGCAAGCCTTGGACCCTGCGCGTCTGTGCAGAGCCGACACCGGCCACGCTACGGTGGCGGCCTTTCATCAATGGTTCGTCACAGCCAGACGCCGAGCCATACGCGCTTGCGCCAGCAGCGGACATGGCGCCGGCCATGGCGCCAGTAGCTGCGGCAAACTCGTCTCCAGCCGCGGCGCCGTCCGCCATCACGACGACGCCAGTCACCATCACGGCCGTGATGCCAGCGACGGTGGGAGACCTGCTCCACTTCGACCGCGTCATCGCCTTCGAAGACCGCAGCATCAGGCTTGTCCAGTTGATCCAGAATTCCGTTGCCCTGCGGAATACCGGCAACCGCGCGGCCGGGTCCGGCTACTCCAGCAAACGCCACGACCCCCGCAACGCCCAGCAGTCCAGTGAGAAACAACCGACGTTCCATCAAAACCTCCCGAGTTGTTGACCATCGGCACCTCGTTCCCTCACCCAAAACGGGCTCCAGCGAGCATGCCGATCGGCCTGAACGAGCGACCGCACTTCTTGTTCCATCATCCCACTTCGCGCAGGATGAAATCGTGCAGCATCTTGGCGGCCGGCGACAGCGCACGGTTCCTGACCGTGATCAGGCTGTAGGGCCTGACCTCGATGTCGAATTCGGTCTGGACGACGTCGATGGCGCCGGCGAGCCCGTCGGGATTCTGGATGAATTTCGCCACTTGCACCGAAACCGGCGCGATGGCGTCGGAGTGCGCGACCATGACCAGCGTGAGCAGCAGCGAAGAGGTGTTGAGGATGCGGTCCGGCAGCGCGATGTTGCGGTTGAGGAAATTGCTCTCCATCGCCTGGCGCAAAGGGGAGCCGCCCGATTGGAAGACCCAGTCATAGGCTGCGGTGTCTTCCAGCCGCACCACGCTGCCCCTGGTGAGCGGATGGCCACGGCGCACGATCAGGCAGGCCTTCTCGACGCCGATGACGCGCGATTCAAACAGCCGCGGATTGAGGTCGTCGGGAATGCGCGCGATGATGAAATCGTGGCGCGTGGCGATCAGTTCGCGCGCCAGCACATTGGAGGTCTCGACCTGCATGGTGATCTCGATACGCGGGTAGATGCGGCGGATTTCACGAATCGCCGGCACCGCCAGTTCGATCGCCGGCGCCGTCACGGCGCCGAGAAACACGGAACCGCCCTTGCCTGCCTTGAGTTCCGAAATTTCGCGGTCGACCTCGCGCATCTCCAGCAGGATCGAGCGTGCGCGCCTGGCCAGCGCCTTGCCGTAGGGCGTCAGCGTGATGCCGCGCGGCAGCCGCTCGCACAGCTTGACCTCGAGCACCGCCTCCATCTCGGCGATCATGCGCGATGCCGCCGGTTGCGAAATGTTCATGACCTGCGCCGCCGCGCTCACCCGGCCATGGTCATCAAGCGCGACGATCATGCGCATGTGGCGCAGGCTGAGACCACTGCGCAGCAAGGTTTCGCCATCGCCTGGAGTCTCATTATAACCATTTGAAACCCCTGTCGGATTCCGTAACGCCGCCATGGTCTTTCCCCGCCTCAGCTCGCGACCCTCTGGCATTTGCCAGCAACCCGCCATGGCTCATAACATATACCACTTGCGGTATAGCAACCATCAAAGATCGCATTTGACAGTTATGGCAAAAGGGTCGCAACGTCAGCATGTTCCGAGACGCAACGGTCGCCACGATAAAAATCGTATCGATTGAAATCCGCGCCTCGGGGCCATGGGAGGATACCGGAGATCGATATGACGGCAGTGGTGCCTTGGCGCTTCTGCACGATTGCGCGGCCCGCGACCCCCGGGGTGCCGCGTCCATCAACCAGGGAGAGTTTAAGTGAAAATCATCAAGACACTGGCCGCAGTCGCGGCGCTTGGCATCGCTGCCATGACCTATTCGGCGCACGCAGCCGACAAGGGTCTTGTCGGCGTGCTGATGCCGACCAAGACTTCGCAGCGCTGGATCAACGACGGCGATGCCGTCAAGTCCCAGCTCGAGGCTCTCGGCTATACCGTTGACCTGCAGTATGCGCAGGACGACATCCCCAACCAGCTCAGCCAGCTGGAAAACGAAATTACCAAGGGCCCGAAGGCGCTGATCATCGCCTCGATCGACGGCACCACGCTCTCGGATGCGCTGCAGAAGGCCGCTGATGCGGGCGTCGTCGTCGTCGCCTATGACCGCCTGATCAAGAAGACCAAGAATGTCGACTACTACACCACGTTCGACAATTTCGGCGTAGGCGTGATCCAGGCGAATTCGCTGGTCAAGGGCCTCAAGGAGCGCTTCCCGAACACCAAGCCATGGAACGTTGAACTGTTCGGCGGCTCGCCCGACGACAACAACGCGTTCTTCTTCTACAATGGTGCGATTTCTGTCCTGCAGCCGCTGATCGACGACGGCTCGATCAAGATTAAGTCCGGCCAGATGGGCATGGACAAGGTCGGCACGCTGCGCTGGCTGGCGGCAACCGCCCAGGCGCGCATGGACAACCTGCTCTCCGCCAACTACTCGGACGGCAGCCGCGTCGACGGCGTTCTGTCGCCCTATGACGGCCTGTCGCGCGGTATCACCGCCTCGCTGCGCGCCGTTGGCTACGGCACGGCCGCTCAGCCCTGGCCGATCGTGACCGGCCAGGACGCCGAGACCGCCTCGGTCAAGCTGATCATCACGGGTGAGCAGTACTCGACCGTGTTCAAGGACACCCGCGACCTGGCCAAGGCCACTGTCGGTCTGGTTGACAAGGTGCTGTCGGGCGGCAAGCCCGACGGCCTCGACACCAAGACCTACAACAACGACGTCAAGGTCGTTCCTTCGATCCTGTTGACGCCGCATGAGGTCGACAAGACGAACTACCAGAAGCTGGTCGTCGACTCCGGCTACATCAAGGCCGAAGACCTGAAGTAATCTCGGTTACAAAGACAGGGGTCCTGCGCAACGCAGGGCCCCTTTTCGTTCACCAGCGAGCCCGGTATTGTTACCGACCTCGCCGGCAGTGTTTGCCGACCTCTCAAGGAGCGGTAGTTCCCATGGCCTCGACGATTTTGGAGATGCGCGACATCACCAAGACCTTCCCCGGCGTGAAGGCGCTGTCGAACGTCAACCTCAGCGTCGAGGAAGGCGAGATCCACGCCGTGGTCGGCGAGAACGGCGCGGGCAAATCGACGCTGATGAAGGTGCTGTCGGGTGTCTATCCCTCCGGCACCTATGACGGCCAGATCATTTTTCAGGGCCAGGAATGCCAGTTCAAGGGCATCCAGGACAGCGAACACAAGGGTATCGTCATCATCCACCAGGAGCTTGCTCTGGTGCCGATGCTGTCGATCGCCGAAAATATCTTCCTTGGCAACGAGCACGCGAAATACGGCGTCATCGACTGGGACGCCAACGAGCAGCGCACCAGCGCGCTGTTGAAAAAGGTAGGCCTCAAGGAAGACCCCAAGACGCTGATCACCAATATCGGCGTCGGCAAGCAGCAGCTGGTCGAGATCGCCAAGGCGCTGAGCAAGGAAGTGAAGCTGCTGATCCTTGACGAACCGACGGCGTCCCTCAGCGAAAAGGACAGCCAGGCGCTGCTCGATCTGCTGCTCGAATTCAAGCGCCAAGGCATGACCTCGATCCTGATCTCGCACAAGCTCAACGAGATCAACCGGGTCGCCGACAAGGTCACCGTCATTCGTGACGGGCGTACCATCGAGACACTGGCCAAGAAGGACATCTCGGAAGACCGCATCATCACCTCGATGGTCGGGCGCTCGCTCGACGACCGCTATCCGCCGCGCGAGCCTCACATCGGCGAGGTCGTGTTCGAGGTGAAGAACTGGTCGGTCTACCACCCGATCCACGCCGAGCGGCAGGTGATCAAAGGCATCGACATCAACGTGCGCAAAGGCGAGGTGGTCGGCATTGCCGGACTGATGGGCGCCGGCCGCACCGAATTCGCCATGAGCCTGTTTGGCCGCTCCTATGGCCGCCGCATCACCGGCGAGGTGCTGCTCAAGGGCAAGCCGATCGATGTCTCCTCGGTGAGCAAGGCGGTCCAACACGGCATTGCCTACGTGACCGAGGACCGCAAGACCTACGGTCTCAACCTGATCGACCATATCAAGCACAACATCACGCTCGCCAATCTCGGCGGCGTGTCGCGCCACAGCGTCATCGACGATTTGCGCGAGCTCTCCGTTGCCAACGACTATCGCAAGAAGACCAATATCCGCGCGTCCAGCGTCTACCAGTTGACAGGCAATCTTTCGGGCGGCAACCAGCAGAAGGTGGTGCTGTCGAAATGGCTGTTCGCCGACCCGGAAGTGCTGATCCTCGACGAGCCGACGCGCGGCATCGATGTCGGCGCCAAGTACGAAATCTACACGATCATCGCGCGGCTTGCCTCGGAGGGTAAGGCGATCGTGGTCATCTCGTCGGAAATGCCGGAATTGTTGGGGATCACCGACCGCATCTACGTCATGAACGAAGGCCGCATCGTGGGCGAAATGCCGGCGGCGGACGCGAGCCAGGAAAAAATAATGCGCGCCATCGTTCGCGGAGAAGGAAAAGCAGCATGAGCACCGAAAGCGCCCCCGCCCCGCAGGGCAACGTCGCCGAAGAGCAGCGTCCACGCATTGCCGTCTCGGCGCTGACGACGAACCTGCGCGAATACGGTTTGATCATCGCGCTGATCGTCATCATGCTGTTCTTCCAGTTCACCACGTCGGGAACGCTGTTCAAGCCGGTCAACCTCAGCAATTTGGTGCAGCAGAACTCCTTCATCATCGTGATGGCGCTGGGCATGCTGCTGGTCATCGTTTCCGGCTATATCGACCTCAGCGTCGGATCGGTCGCCGGTTTCATCGGCGCGCTGGCGGCGAACATGATGGTCATATGGCAGCTCGGACCGCTCAGCAATCCGCTGGTGGTTTCGATCGTCTGCCTGATCGTCGGCGGCCTGATCGGCGCGGCGCAAGGCTACTGGATCGCCTATCACCGAATACCGAGCTTCATCGTCACGCTGGCCGGCATGCTGATCTTCCGCGGCATATGCCAGGCGCTGTTGGGCGGCGGATCCTCGGTCGGTCCGCTTCCCGACGACTTCAAAATGCTCAGCTCGGGCTTCATCCCGGATGTCATCGGCCCACTGACGCTGATCCCGCCGACGGTGAATGCGGCCGGCAAGACCATCATGGGCAGCGGCCTGACGCTGCATATGACGACGATCGTCCTCGGCCTGATCGCCGTGCTGGCCTATGCCTATTTCGGGGTGAGGACGCGTCGCAAGCGCGAGCGCCATGGCTATGAGGCCGAGCCGTTCCCGCTGTTCATCGTCAAGACGCTGGTCGCCAGCGCGCTGGCGCTGTTCCTGGTCTATGAGTTCGCCAGCTACAGGGGCCTGCCGGTGGTGCTGCTCGTCATGGGCGTGCTGATCTCGCTGTTCGTCTTCGTCACCAAGCGCATGACCATCGGCCGCCGCATCTACGCCATGGGCGGCAATCCCAAGGCGGCGCAACTGTCGGGCATCAACACCGAGCGGCTGACGTTGATGGTGTTCATCAACATGGGCGTGCTGTCGGCGCTCGGCGGCCTGATCATCGCGGCGCGCCTTGGCCAGGCCGTGCCGGCGGCGGGTCTGGGCTCAGAGCTCGACGTCATTGCCGCCGTCTTCATCGGCGGCGCCTCGGCGATGGGCGGTGTCGGCCAGGTCATCGGCGCGGTGGTTGGCGGCTTCATCATGGGCGTGATGAACAACGGGATGTCGATCATGGGCGTCAATGTCGACTGGCAACAGGTGGTCAAAGGGCTGGTTCTGCTCGGCGCCGTGATCTTCGACGTCTACAACAAGAACAAGGCCTGACAGCAGCAATTCCAGGAAAACTGCATCGCGGTTTTCCACAGGAATTGCATGGAAAGAAAATACTGGGGGCGGGTCGAACCGCTCCGGCGAGGCAACGAGGAAGGCATACGGGTCTAGATCGCGATGCTGCCGGCAAATCGTCGGCATCAAGAAGTCCCCTCGGGGATCAAGCCCGCGAGCGCAATCCGGACGAAGAATTTCACCCGTGGCGCGGCGAGGTCCGAGCCGCGCAGGTCAGGGTTTGCCGACAGGCAACCAGGCCAAGACACATGAGAGAGGACTGATCATGCTGATCTCGCAGATTCTCGACGACGCCGAGACCATCCGTGTCGTTGCCCGCAATGGCGGCAAGACCCGGATCATCAACGGCGCCCGCAGCGTTTACTCGCTGGCGATGGAGGCTGCCCGCACCGGCGTCGGCCTGATCGCGCTAATCGAGCGCAAGGGGCTTGGCGAGACGGTCGATCTTGACGCCGCCTACAAGAAGGGGCGGCTGTTGTCGCCGATCAACCATCCCGATCCGGCACACCTGCATCTCACCGGCACCGGACTGACGCATCTCGGCTCGGCGGCGACGCGCGATTCCATGCACAAGAAGCTCAGCACCGATGGCGAGGAGCAGCTCACCGATTCCATGAAGATGTTCCGCATGGGCCTGGAAGGCGGCAAACCCGCCAAAGGCCAGGTCGGCGTGCAGCCGGAATGGTTCTACAAGGGCAACGGCACGATGGCCGTGGCGCCGGGTGCCGCACTCCTGTCACCGGCCTTCGCCAAGGACGCCGGCGAGGAACCTGAGGTCGCCGGCATCTATGTCATCGGCGACGACGGCGCTCCGTTCCGTGTGGGCTTCACGCTGTCGAACGAATTCTCGGACCATGTGACAGAGCGCGTGAACTATCTCTTCCTCGCCCATTCCAAGCTGCGCAATGCCTCGTTCGGACCGGAGATCCTGATCGGCGACCTGCCTTCCGACATCCGCGGCACGTCGCGCATCGTGCGCGACGGCAACACGCTGTGGGAGAAGCCGTTCCTGTCGGGCGAAGCGAACATGTCGCACACCATCGCCAATCTCGAACACCATCACTTCAAATATTCGGCGTTCCGCCAGCCAGGCGACGTGCATGTGCACATGTTCGGTACGGCGACACTGTCGTTCGCCGACGGCGTCAAGACCGAGGCCGGCGACGTGTTCGAGATCGAGGCCGGGGATTTCGGCCTGCCGCTGCGCAACCCGCTTGAGATTGAGCAGCCGGTGAAGGTGGCAGTGAAGGCGCTGTGAGTAGATGATCTCCCCCTCGTGGGGGAGATCGGCCGCCTCAGCGTGCAGCGCGGAAATGCTTGGACAGCTTCAGGCCCTGGGCCTGGTAGTTGGAGCCTAGATCGGTGCCGTAGAGCGCCTGCGGCCGCTTCTGCATATGCTCGTAGACCAACCGGCCGACGATCTGGCCATGGTCGAGGATGAACGGCACTTCGTGGCTGCGCACTTCGAGCACCGCCCGGCTCCCGGTGCCGCCGGACGCCGAGTGGCCGAAGCCCGGATCGAAAAACCCGGCATAGTGGACACGGAATTCGCCGACCAGTGGATCGAAGGGCGTCATCTCGGCCGCATAGAGCGGCGGCACATGCACCGCTTCCTGGCTGACGAGGATGTAGAATTCATCCGGATCGAGCACGAGTTCGCCGGCACCACTCTTGTGGATCGGTTCCCAGAAATCGACGACATCCTGCGCGGCCCGCTTGTCGACATCGACGAGGCCGGTGTGATGCTTGCCGCGATAGCCGACCAGCCCGTCGCTGTCGCCATTGAGGTCGATCGACAGCGCGATGCCGCCGCCGGAAATATTCGGCGGCTCGGTGGCGACCAGCATCTCGGCGCGGTGCAGGTCATGCAACTCCGCTTCTGACAGCAGTGCGTTGCCGGTACGGAAGCGGATCTGCGACAGGCGCGAGCCGGTGCGCACGACGATCGGGAAGGTTCGCGGGCTGACTTCCAGGTAGAGCGGACCGTTGTAGCCGGCGGCGATCTTGTCGAACTCGTGGCCGCGGTCGGTCATGACGCGGGTGAAAATGTCGAGCCGTCCGGTCGAGCTCTTCGGATTGGCGGAGGCCGAAATCTCGGCCGGCAATGCCAGGCTTTCGAGAAGCGGCACGATGTAGACGCAGCCGGTTTCCAGCACCGCGCCTTCGGCCAGATTGATCTCGTGCAGCTTCAGCCGGTCGAGCTTTTCCGAAACCTTGTGGTTGGGGCCGGGCAGGAACGAGGCGCGCACCCGCCAGGCCTTGTCACCGAGCCTCAGATCCAGGCTTGCCGGCTGGATCTGGTCGGTGTCGAGCGCGCGCGACGACTTCAGCGCGCCGGACTGGAACAGCGCCGCAATGTCCTGATCGGGAAGGATGCCTGTCTGCCGCAAAGCTCCACTCCTGGGCCGTTGGTACAACCCTCTTAATCAAGCCGGCAATTGACGCAAGCGCGGCGCGGGTCTAAAGGATCGTTATCCCGTGGTGATTTGGCCGGTCGGCTTGCAGCCACGTTAAACAAGTCGCTAAAGGACCGTTGGCCGCGAGGCCGTATGGACCGGTTGCGACTTTCGCGGCCGGTTTTTTTGTGTCTGGAACAAAAGCAATGAACAGCAAGAAGCGCAACTGGAAGCCTCAGACAGCCCTCGTGCATGGCGGAACCCTGCGTTCCCAATTCGGCGAGACCTCCGAAGCGATGTACCTGACCCAGGGCTATGTCTACGAAACGGCACAGGCCGCTGAAGCCCGTTTCAAAGGCGAGGAGCCCGGCTTCATCTATTCGCGCTACGCCAACCCGACCGTCGACATGTTCGAAAAGCGCATGTGCGCGCTCGAAGGCGCCGAGGATGCGCGCGCCACGGCATCGGGCATGGCCGCGGTGACGGCGGCCATGCTGTGCAGCGTCAAGGCCGGCGACCATATCGTGGCGGCGCGCGCGCTGTTCGGCTCCTGCCGCTGGGTGGTCGAGACGCTGGCGCCGCGCTACGGCATCGAGGCGACGCTGGTCGACGGCACCGACATCGCCAACTGGGAAAAGGCGGTCAGGCCCAACACAAAACTGTTCTTCCTGGAAAGCCCGACCAACCCGACGCTGGAAGTGGTCGACATATCAGCCGTCGCCTCGCTGGCCAACTCGATCGGCGCGCGGCTCGTGGTCGACAATGTCTTCGCCACGCCTTTGCAGCAGAAGCCGTTGCAGCTCGGCGCCCACATCGTCGTCTATTCGGCGACCAAGCACATCGATGGCCAGGGGCGCTGCCTGGGCGGTGTCATCCTGTCCGACAAGAAGTGGATCGACGAGAATTTGCACGACTATTTCCGCCACACCGGCCCCAGCCTGTCGCCGTTCAATGCCTGGACACTGCTCAAGGGCCTGGAGACGCTGCCGCTGCGCGTGCGCCAGCAGACGGAGAGTGCCGGCAAGATCGCCGACTTCCTCGCCGAGCAGCCGCAGATTGCCCGCGTCATCTATCCCGGCCGCGCCGACCACCCGCAGGCCGATATCGTCAAGAAGCAGATGTCGGGCGGTTCGACGCTGATCTGCCTCGACGTCAAGGGCGGCAAGCAGGCCGCCTTCGCCTTGCAGAACGCGCTCGACATCGTGCTGATCTCGAACAATCTCGGCGATGCCAAGAGCCTGATCACCCATCCGGCGACGACCACGCACAAGAATTTGAGCGACGAGGCTCGCGCCGAACTCGGCATCGGGCCAGGTACGCTCAGGCTGTCGGTCGGTCTGGAGGACACCGACGATCTTCTGGAAGACATCGCGCAGGCGCTGAAGGCCGCAAAATAGAACCAGTCGAGGCAGCTTTCGTCCGCGCCGCGATCAGGCGCGCGACGGCGTCTCTTCCAGTTCGGCGGCCTTGGTGCCGATGGTCATCGCGTTGCCGCGCCAGTCGACAGCGCCGCCAAGCCAGCCGCGAGCCCACATGATTGGAAGCATCAAGTCTCGCGCAATCATCGCCGCGACCATGCGCGGCGACAGGTGCCAGCCCTTGGACCAGGCCAGGACACATTCAGGAAGATAGAAGGTCGCCAGCACGGCGATGGCCGTCAGCGGCAGGCTGAAGCCGGCACTTGCCGCCGCAACCAGTGCGAGCAGCAGCGGCACCACCGCGCCGGTCAGGATTTCGGGTGCGAAGAACAGCGGGAAGGTGACGCGGCGCAGGCGCGCCCAGCGGGCCTGGCGCGACCAGATCTCGCCAAGCCTGCGTCGGCCGAGCGGCTGTTCGAAGGGCGCTGCGACGAGATTGACGCGCAGGCCAAGACCATTGACCAGCTTGGTAGCGGCGGCGTCCTCGGCGATTTCGGCGGCCAGAGCGCGGATGCCGCCATTGGCGCCCAGCATCGGCTTGTTCCACAACATGCTCTTGCCCTGGGCAAAGCCGAGGCCGAGCGCCTCGCCGGCATACTGCCAACGGGCTTGCAGTGTGTTGAGGAAGGCGCATTCGACCTCGGCCCAGAACCCGTCCGGCCGCGAGCCGATCGGTGTCGAGCAGACAAGGCCGGTATCCGGCCGCCACGCCGCCATCAGATGCTGGACGTAGTCTCTTGGCATCAGCACGTTGGAGTCGGCCAGGATGACCCAGTCATGGCGCGCGGCTTCCCAACCCTTGACGCAATTGTTGAGCTTGGGATTGGCGCTGACGCGATCGTCCCCGATCAACAGCCGGGCTGGCACTTTTGGAAAGCGGCCAATGGCGGCGCGGATCAATCTGACCACCGGATCGTCGGCATGGGCGACGCAGAAGATCAGCTCGTAGCGCGGCCAGTCGAGCGAGAAGGCGCGCTCCAGCGTCTCCTGCGTGAACGGCTCGACACCGCGCGACGGTATGACAATCGACACCGCCGGCGACTTGCCGGCACGCCGTGCGATGGTCGTGCGCCGTTTCAGCTGTGAAGCGGCGAGCAGGATACTGGCAACGTTTGAAAGGACAAGGGCAGTCGAAAGCGAGGCGGCTATGAGAGTGAGTTCCATCGAGATCTGGTCACTCCAGGAGAGACGGCCTGCATCGTGGCCGTTTTCAGCAGTTCGACAGAGCGCCGAGTCGCCCGGTGCCTGCACACCACCATTGTCGTGTGTCACTTAAATGACATTCTTTGCCGGCACCTGCGTTTCAAGACCAGGCGCGACAAGACGCGCACGTTGACCTGCTCGCCGGGAGCGCCGAAAGGTTCTGTTTGTTGCATGACCTCTGGACAAACGGAAACCCGTTTGTCCGGGAAAACCGGTTCCCACTTTTCGGGATCATGCTTGAGATTGTTTTGGAGCCGCTTATGTACCGCGCCGTGACGCGCAACATCGAAGTGCAGGTCAGGCCGTTCTATCTCGAGGATCGCTCTGATCCTTCCGAGAACCGCTATGTCTGGGGCTATCAGATAACGATCGACAACCAGTCGGACGAATTCGTGCAGCTTCTGTCGCGCTATTGGCACATCACCGACGGTGCCGGCCGGGTCGAGGAAGTGCGCGGCCCCGGCGTCGTCGGCGACCAGCCCGAACTCAATCCCGGCGACAGCTATCAGTACACGTCCGGCTGCCCGCTCTCGACGCCGTCAGGCATCATGGTCGGGCGCTACACGATGCGCAACAAGCGGGGCGAGACTTTCGATATCGCCATCCCGGCGTTTTCGCTGGATCTGCCGGGGACGAGGCGGACGGTGAATTAGGGTCTTTCTCCCCGTCACTAATACGGGGAGAAAGGATTCCTCACTGCGCCGCGAATTCCGCCGGATCGAAGTCGTACTGCGTCGAGCAGAATTCGCAGGCGACATGGATGCCGCCATCCTCGGTGCTGTCCTTGATCTCCTGCGCGGAAAAACCCTCGAGGATGCCGCGGATCTTGTCGCGCGAGCATGAGCACTGGTCGGCGACGGGGACGCCGCCGAAGACGCGCACGCCATGCTCGTGGAACAGGCGATAGAGCAGCCGCTCGGCGCCGATCGTCGGATCGATCAGCTCGGTCGGCTCGATCGTGCCGAGCAGCGCCAACAGTTCCTGCCAGGAATTGTCGGCCGGATCGTGGATCTCCTCGCGCGGATCGCCATCGCCGCCGGGCAGGTCCGGAACGCGCATGCGCTCGGGTGACTGCGGCAGGAACTGCGCCAGGATGCCGCCGGCGCGCCACTGTTCGCGCGCGCCGCCAGGACCTGGCGTCAACAGCTTGGCAACCGAGAGCCGGATATCCGTCGGGATCTGTTCCGACTGGCGGAAATAGGTGCGCGCCGCGTCCTCCAGCGTTTCGCCGTCGAGCTGGACGATGCCCTGATAGCGTTGCGTATGGGCGCCCTGGTCGATAGTCAACGCCAGCACGCCGCTGCCGAGCAGCGTCTGCTGGGACGTTTCGCCCGCCGCGACCAAAGCCTCCAGCCGGTCGGCGTCAAAGCGTGCATAGGCGCGCAATGCCGAGGGCGTCGAGAAATCCGCCACCAGCATGTCGACCGGCCCGTCGGTGCGGGTCTGCAGGATGAACTTGCCCTCGAACTTGAGCGAGGTGCCGAGCAGCACCGTCAGCACGCAGGCTTCCGCCAGCAGGCGGGCAACCGGTTCGGGATAATCGTGGCGGCTGAGGATTGCGTCGAGCATCGGCCCGAGCTGCACTGTGCGGCCGCGCACATCGAGCGGGCCGACCTCGAACGGGACCACATGGTCGTCGCCGGCATAGCCGAACTCGCCGAGTTTGGGGTGATGTTCAGTCACTTGATGCATTTCCAACATGACAAAGCTCCAGGGCGCGGCCATGCGACCCGGAGAGGCACATGCGTCCAAACGCGCTTGATTTGCGTGATGCGGCGCAGATAGGCATCGCGCCCCCGCAGATCAAGCGCCCAAACACCAGGCGAGCACCGCCTTCTGGGCGTGGAGCCGGTTCTCGGCCTCGTCGAAGACCACCGAATGCGGGCCGTCGATGACTTCGTCCGTCACTTCCTCGCCGCGATGCGCCGGCAGGCAGTGCATGAACAGCGCGTCCGGCTTGGCATGCGCCATCAGCTTGGCATTGACCTGGTAGGGCGAGAAGACGTTGTGGCCGCGGGCGCGATGCTCCTGGCCCATCGACACCCAGCAATCGGTGACGATGCAGTCGGCCTGGTCGACGGCTTCCTCGGGCGAGCGGGTGAAGTGCAGCTTGCCGCCATGCGCCTTGGACCAGTCGATATGCTTCTGCGCCGGCTCGCTGCCTTCGGGCACGGCGACGTTGAGGTTGAAGCGGAACCTTGCCGAGGCCTCGAGCAGCGAATGCAGCACATTGTTGCCGTCGCCGGTCCAGGCGATGGTCTTGCCGGCCACCGGACCGCGATGCTCCTCGAAGGTCATGATGTCGGCCATCAACTGGCATGGATGGGTGTCGTCCGTCAGTCCATTGATCACCGGAACGGTCGCATTCTCGGTCAGTTCCAGCAGCCGCTCATGCGAGGTGGTGCGGATCATGATGGCATCGACATAGCGCGACAGCACCTTGGCGGTATCGGCGATGGTTTCGGAGCGGCCGAGCTGCATTTCGGTGCCGGTCAGCATGATGGTCTCGCCGCCAAGCTGGCGCATGCCGACGTCGAAGGAGACGCGTGTGCGCGTAGACGGCTTGTCGAAGATCATCGCCAGCACCTTGCCTTCGAGCGGCCTGGTCCGCTCGCCGGCCTTGAGGCGTGCCTTTCGCACCACTGCGTCGTCCAGCATGAAGCGCAGGTCGCCCTCGGAAACGGTAGAGAGATCGGTGAAATGGCGAACTGACATCAGCAATATTCCGGAATTACTTCGCGGCCGCCGCGGCTATGGCATCCGCCAGGCCTTTGGCACCAGCGCGGATGCGATTGAGCGCTTCGTGGATCTCGGCATCGGTGACGGTGAGCGGCGGCAGCAAGCGGATGACATTGTCGCCGGCCGGAACCGCCAGCAAATGCTGGTCGCGCAGTGCCATGTTCACCTTGGTGTTGGGCATGACGCATTTGAGGCCAAGCATCAGGCCGGTGCCCCTGATGTCTTCGATGACGTCGGGAAACTCGTCGGCTATCGCCGCCAGACCCTGCTTCATCAGCAATGCCTTGCGCTGGACGTCTTCGAGGAAGCCGTCTGCCAGCACCACATCGAGCACGGCGTTGCCGACCGCCATCGCCAGCGGGTTGCCGCCGAAGGTGGTGCCGTGCACGCCCGACGTCATGCCGACCACGGCCTCGTCGGTGGCCAGACAGGCGCCCATCGGGAAGCCGCCGCCAATACCCTTGGCGATCGCCATGATGTCGGGCGTCACGCCCGTCCATTCGTGCGCGAACAGCTTGCCGGTGCGGCCGATGCCGCACTGGACCTCGTCGAAGATCAACAGCAGGCCGTGCTGGTCGCAGAGCTGGCGCAGCCGCTTAAGTGACTGCGTCGGCACCGGGCGGATGCCGCCCTCGCCCTGCACCGGCTCGATCAGGATCGCGGCGGTTTCCGGTGTGATCGCCTTCTCGGCGGCATCGATGTCGTCGAAGCCGACCTGGTCGAAGCCTTCGACCTTGGGGCCGAAGCCTTCGAGATATTTGTACTGGCCGCCGGCCGCGATGGTCGCCAGCGTGCGGCCATGGAAGGCGCCTTCGAAGGTGATGACGCGGAAGCGCTCGGGATGCCCTTTGACGAAGTGGTAGCGCCGCGCCGTCTTGATCGCGCATTCCAGCGCCTCGGCGCCGGAATTGGTGAAGAACACCTTGTCGGCGAAGGTAGCATCAGCCAGGCGCTCGCCAAGCCGGCTCTGCCCCGGAATCTCATAGAGATTGGAGACGTGCCAGAGTTTTGCCGCCTGCTCGGTGAGAGCCGCGACCAGATGCGGATGGCTGTGGCCGAGCGAATTGACCGCGATACCGCCGGCGAAATCGAGATATCGCTCGCCCTTGTCGGTAACCAGCCAGGTGCCTTCCCCGTGGTCGAAGGCCAGGGGTGCGCGAGCAAAGGTCTCGTAAAGCGCCGAACCGCTCATTATATGCGTCTCCGGTACCGGAAAATCAAAAAAGCCGCCAAAGCGGCGGCCTGTGCGGCTTATCGGGTTTTTCGGCCATGAAGTCAACGAAAACGTCGCGTAGTGGCGCGCGGCAAGCACTCCGACAAGACTCCGGCTCATCAGCGACCGGGCAAGTTGGGGAAAACCGAAAAAACCGATTCGTGTTGCACTTGAGACTCTTGTCACCGAGTCAGCGCATAGAGTAGTTGTAGGCGAGAAATAACTAGATTTCGTGCGGCGGACCTAATCACTAGATATATGTGGTGTCTGCCCCAGCAGTGGTGCTGGGTCGGGAATGGATTCCGATTGCCGCACGCTTAGCAGGAGCGCGGTCTCATGAACTGGACTGACGAGCGGGTCGAACTTCTCAGAAAACTGTGGTCGGAGGGTCTGAGCGCAAGCCAGATTGCTGCCCAGCTTGGCGGGGTCAGCCGCAATGCCGTCATCGGCAAGGTGCACCGCCTGAAGCTGTCGGGCCGTGGTCGCGCAACGGCGACGCCGGCACGCCAGAAGAAGACGGCTCAGGGGTCGACCGTTCAGAAATCGGTGGCGCGCGCCGCAAGCACGGCACGCCACGTCACCACTTCGATCGGCGCAACGGCCTTGCAGACCCAGTTCGATGCCGAGCCGGTGACACGCCATCATTACATCCGCCCGGTCGAGAACGTCGTGGTGCCAGTGTCAAAGCATCTGCACCTCGTCGAGCTGACCGAGCGCACCTGCAAATGGCCGAACGGCGATCCGCTGTCGGAAGACTTCAATTTCTGCGGCAACGAGGCCGCCGAAACCGGCCCCTACTGCAAGTATCACGCCCGCGTGGCCTTCCAGCCGGCAGCGGAGCGGAGGCGGAATCGCTAAGCGATTAGCGATTAGCGATTAGCGAATAGCGAATAGCGAATAGCGAATAGGGAGTAGCGAATAGGAACGGCTTGGCTTCTATGACTGGGAGCAAGCCGTTTTTTGTTGCTATTCGCTACTCCCTATTCGCCATTCGCTCTCTTTCACAGCCACCCATTCTTGCGAAACCGCCAATAGAGAAACGAGCAGATCAGCGCGATGACGGTGAGCACCATTGGGTAACCATATTGCAGCTTCAGTTCCGGCATGTCGGTGAAGTTCATGCCGTAGATGCCGGCGAATGCTGTCGGCACCGCCAGGATGGCCGCCCAGGAGGCGAGTTTCTTCGAGATCGCCGTTTCCTGGCTCTGGCCGACCAGCAGGCTGGCCTCAAACGCGAACGCCAGCACCTCGCGCAAACTGTCGATCTTTTCCTGGACGGTGCGGATGTGGTCGGTCACATCGCGGAACAGCGGATGCATGGCAGTGTGGATCTGCGGCAGGTCGGCGCTGGTCAGCCGGCGGCAGACCTCCACCAGCGGAAGTGCTGCATTGCGCAGGCGCAGGAGATCGCGGCGCAGCATGTAAAGCCGTTCGATGTCGGGGCCGGTCATCGGCTTCAAAAGGACCTTGTCCTCGATCGCCTCGACCTCGTCCTCGATCTGCTCGAGCACCGGCATGTAATTGTCGACGATGAAGTCGAGAATGGCATAGAGGACGAAATCCTCGCCCTTGGCGAGCGAATGCGGGCAGCTTTCCCAGTGCTGGCGCACGGCGGCGTAGGATGTCGACGGGCCGTGCCTGACGCTGACGATGTAGCCCGATCCTACGAACAGATGCGTCTCGCCGAAAGTCACCCGTCCTTCGATCAGCTGCGCGGTGCGAGCGACGATGAACAGCGCGTCGCCATATTGCTCGATCTTCGGCCGCTGGTGCGGATGCTCGGCATCCTCGATCGCAAGCTCATGCAGATGGAATTGCGCCTGGACGCGCAGCAGGAGTTCACGGTCGGGCTCAAGCAGCCCGATCCAGACGACGTGTCCCGATTTCTTGGCCCATTCGCCGGCTTCCTCGATCGGAATGTCGGCGATACGCCGCCCCGCCGTATAGACACTGCAGGCGATGATGCCTGATGTCGGCGCCGCGGGCTTGAACTCTCGGACATATTCCATCGCAGCCTCCGGAAAGCACGGCCTTCATCAAGGCCCGAGAAGCTTAACGTCGGGATAGTTTAGCGCAATATGATCAAGCGTTCGAGAGGAAGTTCATTGCGCCGGCTGCGTTGCCGAAAGGCTGATCTTGTCCGTCTTGTCGCCCTTCGGCCGGTCGGCGGGCATCTGGTCGCCGGTGACGATGTAGTAGATGGTCTCGGCGATGTTGGTGGCATGATCGCCGATGCGCTCGATGTTCTTGGCGCAAAACAGAAGATGCGTGCAGGGCGTGATGTTGCGCGGATCTTCCATCATGTAGGTCAGCAATTCGCGAAACAGCGACGTGTACATGGCGTCGATCTGATCATCGCGGTCGCGCACGAAGCCGATCTTGTCGACCGAGCGCGAGGCGTAGACGTCGAGAACTTCCTTAAGCTGGGTCAGCGCCAGATTGGCCAGGGCCTCCAGGCCACGGAACAGGCTGGTCGGCTGGCGTCCATCGATGACGGCGACCACGCGCTTGGCAACGTTCTTGCCGAGATCGCCGACCCGTTCAAGATCGGCGGAAATGCGGATGGCGCCGACGATCTCGCGCAGGTCGGTCGCCATCGGCTGGCGCTTGGCAATGATGATGATTGCCTTGTCGTCGATCTCGCGCTGCCCTTCGTCGAGCATGGCGTCGTCGCGGATGACCTTCTGGGCCAATCCCGGATCGGCATTGACGAGAGCAGCGACCGCCTGCTCGACCATGCGCTCGGCATGACCGCCCATCGCGGCGATGCGCTTGGACAGATACTTCAGCTCCTCGTCATAGGCGCTCATGATGTGCACGGACTGCATGGATGAAATGCCTTCCCACGGGTTCTTGATCTTGAGTCGTTTCCTCGAATCCCCGCTGATACGCTAGCCGGATGACAGAAAAAAGAAACGGTCCCTGGGAAAACTAGGGCGATATCAGTGCGTCGGCAAATGAACCGAGAAGGCGGCGCCCTTGCCGACCTCTGACTTGATCGTCAGCCTCGCGTTGTGGCGCGTCAGGATATGCTTGACGATCGACAGGCCAAGGCCTGTACCTTTCTGGGTCCGGCTGGTCTCGACATCGATGCGGTAGAACCGCTCGGTGATGCGCGGAATGTGCTCCTCGGGAATGCCGGGACCGAAATCCCTGATCGTGACGTCGATGCCGGGTTCGGAATCGGCATTGCTACGCGCGATCGACACCAGGACGCGGCCGCCCGACTGGCCGTATTTGCAGGCGTTTTCCAAGAGGTTCTCGAAAACCTGGAACAGCTCGTCGCGGTCGCCCGGCACACCAAGCAGTCCGTCGGCGTAGCTCCGCTCGATGTCGACGCCGTTTTCCCTGGCCAGCGGTCCAAGTGAATCGATGACGCCATCGACCGTCTCGCGCAGGTCGACTTCCGTTCCGGGCTTCAGATAGGGCTTCATCTCGAGCCGCGACAGCGACAGCAAATCATCGATCAGCCGTGCCATGCGGCCGGTCTGGCTCTGCATGATCTGCAGGAACTGATCGCGCGCCGCCGGGTCGTTGCGGGCGGGCCCGCGCAGGGTTTCGATGAAGCCGGCGATGGATGCGAGCGGCGTGCGCAGTTCATGGCTGGCATTGGCGATGAAATCGGCGCGCATGCGATCGATGCGCCTCGCCTCGCTCTGGTCCTTGAACACCAGCACATAGAGGTCTGTGGCGTGACCGACCGAGGACGCGCTGACCCGGTAGGCCCGTTCGACCGGCAGCTTCTCGGTATAGTCGACGACATCGGAGGCGACATTGCCCGAAAGCACGCTGTCGAGCAGGGCCTGCATTTCCGGCGCCCGGAATTTCAGCGGCAGCGACAGACCCGGTGCGATGCCGCCAAAGGCGGCAAAGGCGGCGGCATTGGCGTGAACGATTGTTGCAGCGTGATCGAAGATGATCAACGGATCGGCAACGGCTGCAGCCAGATATTCGCCCGACAGGCGCTGGAGGCCGATCGCCTCGATCGCGGCAGCACTCTCGGCCGATTGGCGAGTGCCGGTGGTCGGCAAGAGTGCGGCAGCGAGGAGCAGAAGAAATGCCGGCACCAGCACATAGGCGGAGATCCCCGCGAAGGCGAAAGCGATCAGGATACCGACAACGCCGGCGGCGAGCAGCCAGCGACTGTTCCACAGCCGGATGGCCATGGCTTGCACCACACTTGCCTGCTCTGCGCTTTGCTCAGCCATCCGCGCGTCCTATAGCCCTCTCGGGCGCTGTCCGGCCATATGGCAAGTTCCTGCTAGACCGGCGTGGAGGCTCCCAATAGCATGAGTCCACAAGCTTAAAAGGGTTCGTCTCGATGAAAAAAGCCAAGGAATCTCCCGCAACGCCGACGTCAGGTCCGCTGAAGATCAGGATCGGCGGCAAGGAACGGGAGTTCGACATCGAGAATCCGGAGCTTCCGGACTGGGTCGAGGACAACAAGCTGACCGCGGGCGGCTACCCCTACGACAAGAAGATGAAAACCGACGAGTATGACCAGACGCTCGAGAAATTGCAGATCGAGCTGGTCAAGGCGCAGGCATGGCTGCAAGCGACCGGCAAGCGGGTGATGGCGCTGTTCGAAGGCCGCGATGCCGCCGGCAAGGGCGGTACGATCTTCGTGGTGCACCAATATCTCAATCCGCGCACGGCACGCAATGTTGCGCTGACCAAGCCGACCCCGCCCGAGCTGGGACAATGGTACTACCAGCGTTATGTCGACCATTTTCCGACATCGGGCGAGTTCGTCACCTTCGACCGTTCCTGGTACAACCGCGCCGGCGTCGAGCCGGTGATGGGCTTCTGCACGCCCGAACAGCATGAGAAATTTCTCGACGAGACGCCGCATTTCGAGCGGATGATCGTCAACGACGACATCCACTTCTTCAAATTCTGGCTGAACATCGGCCGGGAAACGCAGCTCGAGCGTTTTCACGATCGCCGCTACAGCCCGCTGAAGAGCTGGAAGTTCTCGCCGATCGATGTCGCCGGCATTACCAAATGGGACGGTTACACCAAGGTGCGCGATACGATGTTCGAGCGCACCCACAAGCAGTTCGCGCCATGGATCATCGTGCGGGCCAATGACAAACGCCGTGCCCGACTGGCGGTGATGCGGCGCATCCTGTTGTCGCTGCCCTATGAGGGGCGCGATCTCGATGTCATCGGCAAGGAAGACAAGAAGATCATCGGCGAAGGGCCGTCATTCCTCGGCAAGGAAGGTTGATGCTTCCGCGCCGCGCGGCCATTGGGCAGCGCGGCGCGGTTTCTTCGAAATCGCTCAGGCGGCCAGCCTGGCAATGCGCTGAAGGCGCCGCAGCGTGGTGTCGTCCTGCAACGCTTGTTGGAACAGCGATATCTCCTGGTCTATGCGATCGCACAGCGCGCCGGTGTTGCCCTTGAGCAGGCCGCGGGTCTGCAGCAAGGCGGCGACCGGCTTCTTGACGAGCTGCCTGGCCCGACCGAGCGTCGCCTCCTCCACACCGTCATGCACGATCTCGGCGACGAGGCCGAGCGCCCTGGCGTCCTCGGCGCGGAGCGTGTCGCCGAGGCAGAAGAAGCGGAAGGCGCCGGCATAGCCGAGCTTCTGCGGTGCCAGGATGCTGGTCGCCGCGTCCGGCACAAGGCCGAAATCGACGAACGGCACCCGGAACGTGCTTTCATTCGAGGCGATCACCATGTCGCAGTGGAACAGGATGGTGCAGCCGACGCCGACGGCATCGCCGTCGACACAGGCGAGGATGGGCTTGGGGAACGTCGCCAGCGTGCGGAACATGTCGGTGACAGCGGCAATCAGCTTCTGGTGCTTGGTGGCGTCGAGGAACTCGGAAAAGTCGCCGCCAAGGCAGAAGCAGCCCGCCAGGCCCCGCAGCACGACGACACGAACCTCGTCATTGTCGGCGGCCTCATGGAAGGTCCTGGCCAGGCTTTCATAGGCCCTTCTATCGAGCACCGGGCGGCCGTCATTCGACGACACGGTGACGATCAGCGTGTGGTTGCGCAGTTCGGGTTGCGGGTGCGCGCCCATCGGCGATCTCATGACGCCCTCCTTTGGCCGAACATGTCGGGATATCCCCTGGCCAGAACGGGAGCATGATGATTGCGGCGCGACCGCACCACGTCCAGCGTGTGCTCGTTGAAGGAGAGCAACGTTGCCACGACCTGCTGATTGCCGTAGGTGCGCTGATAGCCCAGCGGCGTCGCCAGGAAATGCAGTTGCAAGGCGCGCAACACCCACATCGGTTCGAACTCGATGATCACCTTGTCGACGCCGCGCTTCAGCCCCCACTCGACGAAGCCGGCGATCAATTCGGTACCGACGGTCGAAACGCCGCGACGGCCATCGCGAAAGCCCGAAGCCACCGCATAGCGGGTCAATTCCCAGATGTTAGGCCCCGATGGCGGTGTTCCTTCGGAAAGGTCGGTCAAAACCTCGGTCAAAAGATGTGGTCGCGTGGTCGGCAACATCCGTTGATAGCCCGCGACCTCGTTGCCTCTGATGACGATCTGATGCACGGCCTCGTCATGGTCGAACTGATCGACTTCAAATCCGTCCGGGCGCCGCAGGTCCTCCCACCCCATCTCCTCGACAAATATCTGGTAGCGCAGTCGATGGACGGCCTCCCAAAGGTCGGGACGTTCCATCAATTCTTGAGTTGTAAGACAAAAAAGCATTCCGTCGTCTCCTGGGTTTAAGAGGAAGATACGGCCGTGCTTTCATGAGAAAATTGCGTGATCACGTAGGCATGAAGTTCTAGGTCGGCACGGCCGACCTAACTAATGTAGCCGCGCCTTATCGCTTCGGCGACAGCCTGAACCCGGTTGACGGCACCGAGTTTGCTTTTGGCGTTAAGAAGATGTTTCTCCGACGTGTGCTCGGAGATTCCGAGGATTTGAGAAATCTCCCATTCCGACTTGCCGACGGCGGCCCATTGCAGGCATTCGCGTTCGCGCGGCGTCAATTCGATATGGTCGATGGTCTTGGTCGCCATGGTGTGGAGTTGCATGGCGCGACCGACGGCATAGGTCGAGACCAGCGACACCAGGCCGAACTCGGCGGCCGACAGTTCCACGGCCTCGCCACCCAGCGACACCATGACGATCTGGCCATCGAGCGTGATCAGCGGAAAGGCCAGCCCGTCGCGCAGTTTGAACGCGCCGGCGTCGCCCATCACTTCGCCGCTGCTCTTGTCGATGCGAATGCCTTGCGCCGCTTCGCGCCACTGGAATGGCGCCTGCAGCTGCTTCATGTGGCTGACCACGGGGTCGTGATCGACGTAGTTGCGCGCCACGTAGCGCTCCAACCATTCGACAGGCCAGTCGCACAGCAGCACATGCTGCTTTTGCTGCCCGGTCGGCGTGCCCGGTTGTGGAACGGTTCCGGCCATCAGCGCGGTCAGACCGTAATCCGACGTTATCCCCAACAGCTTATCGCAAACCGCCGCCGCCGTTCCGGCGTGCTGCAGTTGGTCTATGTATTCCAGCGTGCGATCGAACTGACCCATCGCAACATCAACCCCATGTTGCCTTATGCATTGAGATCAATGGTCCATCCATTGTCCGCACTTTGCCACCGACCGCGGATTGCAACGCGCTCATTTCCGGTTGTGGTTCTCAACCCTGATCCCCCAACCAGAGTGGCCACCGCTGTTTGCAAACGCGCTAAAGCATACCCTGAAATCGGCGCGTTGAAATCAAAAACCATTGTGCCTGCACCATTTTCGTACCAAAACCTGTGCGAATACGAGTGCGGCGGAGTCCTATCGTGGCGTTCCAATGGAGGTCCCTGGTGCTGGCGTCGCTGCTGATCGCGGCGCTGCCATTGGCTGGCGGGCGCGCGGCGGAACCGCAGGTGCCGGTGTTGTGGGACGCCAAGGAACGGTTGCCCAAACCCGACCTTTCCGAGCTGCCACGCCTGCGATTCCTGACGACCACGGATTTTCCGCCGTTCAATTTTCTCGATGGCGCCGGGAAACTGTCCGGTTTCCACATCGACCTGGCACGCGCCATCTGCGCCGAACTCGGCATCGTCGACAAATGCCAGATCCAGGCATTGCCCTGGGGCGAACTCGATGGGGCACTCGAGAAAGGTGAAGGCGAAGCCATCATCGCCGGCATCGCCGCAACGCCGCAATCGCGCCAGACATACGCCTTTTCGCGCTCCTATCTGCAGTTTCCGGCGCGCTTCATCATGCCGAAGAGCAAAGCGTTTGCAGAACCGATTTTCGACAAGCTGCGCAGCAAGCGCGTCGGCGTGCTCGCGGGCTCGGCGCATGAGCGCATGCTGCGCGACTATTTCAACACGGTCCAGATCGTCTCCTTCGAAGGACCGGAAGCCCTCTACAGCGATCTCAAGGCGGGCAAGATCGACGCCGCCTTCGGTGACGGCATGCGCTTCGCCTTCTGGCTGGGCGGCTCCGATGCGGCCGGCTGCTGCCGTTTTGCCGGCGGTCCCTATCTGGCGCCCGAATATCTGGGCACGGGCATGGCCATCGCCACGAGGGCGGACAATCCGGCGCTGGCCGCCGCGATCGATTACGCGCTGCAGGAGATTTCGATGAAGGGCACCTTCACCGAATTCTACCTGCGCTATTTCCCGGTCAGCTTTTTCTAGGGGCTGTCCTGGCCAAGATTTTCAGGTCAGCGTGCGCAGCCGCGCCTTGGCCGCGCGGCCGATGGCTGCGACGGTCAGTGTGTCGAGATCGAGCTCACGGCGGATCAGCTGCAGCACCCGAACTTCTTCCAGGCGCATTTCAAGATCGACGGCGGCAACTTCGAAGGCGGCGGCATAGGCGGTGTCGCGCAGGCGCTCCGGCAGGGCTTCGGCAACTTGCGACAGGAGACCCTCCAGACCATCCTGTTCATGCAGCAACTTCTGACAAGCCTGGGCGACGGGAACCAGCCGGTCCTGCTTGAAATCCTCGAACACCGGCCATGAGCGGACGACGTCGCCGATTTTGGCCAGTTCGACATCGGTCATGGCGCGGTCGGAGGCCGAGGTGATGACCATCAGGTAGATCAGGGCTTCATGCGGGGTCGGCGACGGCATTCTTTACTCCTTGACGGGCTTCGAAGGTAGGTAGGCGCCATCTGCGTCGCAAGGAAAAAGCGCCCCACTCGTTGACGCTCCGGCCATGCACGCCTAGAGGACCGGTTGAAAATCGACACTGCGGCCATACCAGCGAATAATCTGGCCGGCGAATAATTTGGAAAACAAGACCATGGCGGGATCAAACATCATCGATCTCAACCCCGAACTGCTGGCGGCCGCGACCGAAAGCAAGGCGTGGCCGTTCGAAGAAGCCAAAAAGATCATCGAGCGCTACAAGGGCGCCGACTTTCCCGAAACCATCCTGTTCGAAACCGGCTATGGTCCGTCCGGCCTGCCGCATATCGGCACGTTCGGCGAAGTGGCGCGCACCTCGATGGTGCGCCATGCATTCCGCGTGCTGACGCAGGACAAGGTTGCCACCAAGCTGCTGTGCTTCTCCGACGACATGGACGGCATGCGCAAGATCCCCGACAGCGTGCCGGATCGCGCCGCGCTCGAGCCGCACCTGCACAAGCCGCTGTCTTCGGTTCCCAATCCGTTCGGCGGCGACTATGCGAGCTTCGCCGACCACAACAACGCGATGCTCTGCCGCTTCCTCGACACCTTCGGCTTCGACTACGAATTCGCCAGCGCGACGCATTACTATAAGTCCGGCCGTTTCGACGCGATGCTGCTGCACGCCGCCGAACGCTATGACAAGATCATGGCGGTGATGCTGCCGACGCTCGGGCCGGAGCGGCAGGCAACCTACAGCCCGTTCCTGCCGATTTCGCCGAAGAGCGGCCGGGTACTTTACGTGCCGATGAAGCATGTCGACGCCAAGGCCGGTACCATCACCTTCGACGACGAAGGCACCGAAACCACGCTTTCGATCACCGGCGGCCGGGTGAAGCTGCAGTGGAAGCCGGATTTCGGCATGCGCTGGGCGGCCCTTGGCGTCGATTTCGAGATGTTCGGCAAGGATCACCAGACCAATGCGGTGGTCTATGACCGCATCTGCAACATTCTGGGCGGGCGGGCGCCGGAGCATTTCGTCTACGAGCTGTTCCTGGACGAAAACGGCCAGAAGATCTCGAAATCGAAGGGCAATGGCCTGACCATCGACGAGTGGCTGACCTATGCGCCGACCGAAAGCCTCGGGCTCTACATGTACCAGCGGCCGCGGCAGGCCAAGAAGCTCTATTTCGACGTCATTCCGAGGGCCGTGGACGAGTATTACACCTTCCTCGCCGCCTATCCCCGGCAGGACTGGAAGGAGAGGCTGGGCAACCCGGTCTGGCATATGCATGACGGCAACCCGCCCGCCATCGACATGCCGGTGCCGTTCTCGCTGCTGCTCAATCTGGTCAGCGCCTCCAACGCGCAGAACAAGGACGTGCTGTGGGGCTTCATCTCGCGCCACACCAAGGATGTGACGCCAAAGACCCATCCAGAGCTCGACCAGCTGGTCGGCCATGCGATCCGCTATTTCGACGATTTCGTGCGGCCGACGAAAACCTTCCGCCCGGCCGACGCGGTCGAGCGCGAGGCGCTCGAGTCCCTCGACAGGGCGCTTGGCGAATTGCCGGCGGACGCCGGCGGCGAAGCGATCCAGAACGCTTCGCTCAACGTGGCACGCAAGATCGAACGCTATCAGGACCATTCCAAGCAGAGCCCGGAAGGCGGTCCCGGCGTTTCGGGCGCCTTCTTCCAGATGATCTACCAGGTGCTCATCGGCCAGGAGCGCGGCCCGCGCTTCGGCTCGTTCGCCGCGCTCTACGGCGTCGCCGAGACCCGCGCGCTCATTCAGCAGGCGCTGGCTGGTCAGCTGGTTTGAGGGCGCCGTCGACCTCCTCCAGGATCGAGCCCGGCGCCTGAGGCGCCGAGGCGGGCGCGGCCGGCACCGCCGAGATGCCGGCAAGGTTGGGCGCCGATCCGAAAATGCCCTTCTTCGCGCTTTGCGCCTTTTCGCCAGCCTCGACATAGGGCCCGCCTTTGGCGGCACGCGCCCAGCCGTTGTCGACCAGCCATTGACCGACATCCTGCTTGCCGATCCGGCACTCCGCCGCGATCCGGTCGCGACCGCTTTCGGGCGGCACCGTGCAGACCACGGCGCGGCCGCGCAGGAAGGCACGGAACGCCGTGCGCGCACGGATGCCGCACGGCCAGGATTTGCCGTCGGTGGTGCAGGTCTCGTCCTGGCTGACGACATCGACGCCGGAAACCGCGACCGAATAGCCTTTCGCTTCGATCAGGCCGGCGGCCGTTGCGACCGGCTGGAACAGCTTCGTGCCGTTCCAGTCGTCGGGCATCTTCGGCTTGGGCGGCGTAGCGAGCGCCAGCTTGCTCAATGGCTGACGCGGCTCGACCCGCTCGAGTTCGCCTGCGGGCAGTTCCGGCGGCGCAACGACATCCGGGTCGATCGCCCGCGAATGCACCGTCGGCTTTGGCTGCGCAGCGGCCGGCGCAGGAATGGCTGACGTGGCCGGCTCGTCGGGCCCGGCATCGGCGCTTGCCTGTGAGATCGTGTCCGCGCCGGGATCGATTTGATCCACCGCAACAGTGCTTTCGCTCTCTTTCAGCGTGCGGCCGCCGGCGACGACCAAGGCGGCCATCACCGGGACCATCACAACCGCCAGGGCAAGATGAGGAAACCGCACCAGCCGGACCTACTGGCTTGCCCAGACAATCCGCGCCACCCATTCGACGTCGCGCATGGCAATGTCGCGGTCGGGATGATCGGGATTGAGCGAGACCAGCGCGATCGACTTGACGGTCTGGCGCTCGAGCACCTTGGCCATCACCTCGCCTGATGTGGTCTTGACGACGACGCGATCGCCCTTGCGGGTGACCGCGCCGGGCTCGACGATGAGGACGTCGCCATTGCGGTAGAGCGGCAGCATGGAATCGCCTTGTACCTGCAACGCATAGGAACTCTCGGTCGATTGCGCCGGCAGTTCGACCAGATCCCAGCCCTGCCCCGCCGGAAAGCCGGCATCGTCGAAGAAGCCGCCAGCGCCGGCCTGGGCAAAACCGAGCAAGGGCACGGCTCGTCTGTGGGCGGGTGCGGCGCCCATGCGGCCTTCGATCAGCCCGGTGAATTCGTCGAGTGACGCGCCTGTCGCCTCGATGATCTTGGCGAGTGATTCGGTTGAAGGCCAGCGCGGCCGACCGTCCGAGGACAGACGTTTCGACTTGTTGAAGGCGGTCGAATCGAGCCCCGCGCGCCTTGCCAGACCTGACGCCGAAAGCGAATAACGCTCGGCAAGAGCATCGATGGCGGCCCAGACGCGGTCGTGCGAGAGCATGTGCGGCTCTCCTTCGAGACAGGAAAAAATGCCTTTTCCTTCTAGTCCGCGAATGTCGATTTGTCCACCGGCCGCTCTCCCCCCGGGCGCAGTTTCTGCGGTTGCGCAAATCCGATTCCAGGGATCAATCGGCCGCCTTGGCGAGGCTACGCAAACCCTGGTGCGACGTCATGAAAAGCCGTTCCGCCGGCGTCGGCGGTCTCGGGCTTACTGAGCGGCCAAGTGCCGCGACAACCTCATCGATATCGAGAAAGCGCCGCGCCTTGCGGTCGTAGACGCCGGCCGTCGTCAGGATCAAGGCGGCCGTCTCGCCATTGTCGAGGACGAAGCGGTGCTTGCCGATGACCTGGCTGCCTTCCCAGGTTTCGATCGAGGACACCACTTCGAAGCGGCGCCACAGCCTGATCTCGCGCGCATAGACCGCCTGCAGCCCGCCCATCATCGGCGCCCAGCCGTTCTTCCGCGCCAGCGTGATCAGCCCGGCGCGGACGAACAGGTCAATGCGGCCGAGGTCGGCCAGCATCATGTAGCGCGCATTGTTGAGATGGATGTTGAAATCGATGTCGGTCGGCAGGCAGCGAAAGGCCAGCCGGCTTTCACCGCCCATCATATAGGGGCCACGGCTGCGCGCCGTGGCCAGCATGCGCGCCATGCGCGCCCAAACGTACATATCCTTGCGTCAGGCGGCCTGTTTCACGTCGCCCTTGGCGTAGGGGTCGAAGCGCTGGTAGAAGGTTTCGCCCTTCTCGGCCATGTCGATGAGCAGCTTCGGCGCCTTGAATTCGGCGCCATACTTCTTCTGTAGATCCTTGGCGATCTTGACAAAGCGCTTGGCGCCGATGCCGTCGATATAAGAAAGCGCACCGCCGGTGTAGGGCGCGAAGCCGAAAGCCAGGATCGAGCCGACATCGGCCTCGCGCGGATCGGTGACGATGCCTTCCTCCATCACCCGTGCCGCTTCCAGCGCGATGGTGACGAGCAGCCGCTGCTGCAGCTCCTCATAGTCGACCTTGTCGGCCGCGAGCTGCGGATAGAGGTCCTTCAACCCAGGCCACAGCTTCTTCTTGGCGGGCTTGGCCGGATAGTCGTAGAAGCCCTTGCCGTTCTTGCGGCCGAAGCGGCCGTGGTCGTCGACCATGGTGTTGATCAGCGCCATCTGCTTGGGGTCGACGGCCTTGTCGCCGAGATCCCTGATGGTCTGCTTCATGATCTTCTGGGCCAGGTCGATGGCCGTCTCGTCGGTCAGCGCCAGCGGGCCAACCGGCATGCCGGCGGCCTTGGCCGCATTCTCGATCATCGGCGCGGGCACGCCTTCGATCAGCATCTTGTAGGCTTCCGACATGTAGCGCAGCACGCAGCGGTTGACGTAGAAGCCGCGCGTGTCGTTGACGACGATCGGCGTCTTCTTGATGGCGCGGACGAAATCGATCGCCGTCGCCAGCGCCTTGTCGCCGGTCTTCTTGCCCAGAATGATCTCGACCAGCATCATCTTGTCGACCGGCGAGAAGAAATGGATGCCGATGAAGTTCTTCGGCCGCGTCGAATTCTTGGCAAGACCGGAGATCGGGATGGTTGAGGTGTTCGACGCGAAGATCGCCGACGACTTCAGCACCGCTTCCGCCTGCTCGGTGGCGGCCTTCTTGACGGCCGAATCCTCGAACACCGCTTCTACCACGAGGTCGCAGCCGGCAAGATCGGCATAGTCTGCAGTCGGCGTGATCAGCGACAGGAGCTTGTCCCGCTCCTCGGGCTTGGCGCGGCCCTTCTTGACCTGATCCGAGACCAGGCTGTCGGAATGCGCCTTGCCCTTGGTGGCGGACTCGATATCGCGGTCAAGCAACATCACCGGAATGCCGGCCTTGGCGGTGACATAAGCGATGCCGGCGCCCATGAAGCCGGCGCCAAGAATGCCAATCTTCTTGAACTTGGTTTCCGGCACGCCGGCCGGGCGGCGGGCGCCCTTGTTCAGTTCCTGCAGCGACACGAACAGCGAGCGGATCATCGCCGCCGCTTCCTTGGTCTGCATGATCTCGGTGAAATAACGCTGCTCGATCCTCAGGCCGGTATCGAACGGCACCAGCAGGCCTTCATAGACGCATTTCAGGATCGCAGCGGCGGCCGGATAGTTGCCATAGGTCTCGCGGCGCAGGATGGCGATTGCCGGCGGCCACAGATTGAAGCCGGCAGGCGTATAGATCTGGCCACCAGGCAGCTTGAAGCCCTTCTCGTCCCAGGGCTGGACGGCTTTCAGGCCATTTTTGATCATCGCCTTTGCAGTCTCGACCAGCTTGGCCGGCTCGGCGATCTCGTGGATCAGCCCCATGGCCTTCGCCTTCTGCGGCGAGAGATTCTGGCCCGAGGTCAGCATTTGCAGCGCCTGCTGCTGGTCGGTTAGCCGCGGCACACGCTGGGTGCCGCCGGCGCCGGGGAAGATGCCGACCTTGACTTCCGGCAAGGCCATCTTGACCTTGTCGGAGTCAGCGGCGACACGGCCATGGCAGGCCAGCGACAATTCGAAGGCGCCGCCCATGCAGGTGCCGTTGATCGCCGACACCCAAGGCTTGCCCGATGTTTCGAGCTTGCGCCACAGGCCGCCCATGCGGCCGGCATTGTCGAACAAAAGCTTTGCCGCCTTCTCCGGGTCCTTGCCTTTCTCCTTGGCAAAGACCGTCAGCATCTTCTGCAGCATGGTGAGATCGGCGCCACCGGAGAAGCTGTCCTTGCCCGAGGTGATCACCGCACCCTTGATGCTGGCGTCGGCCACCACCTGGTCGATGATCTTGTCGAGTTCGTTCATCACCTCCTCGGTGAAGACGTTCATAGAGCGGTCGGGCATGTTCCAGGTGACCAGCGCAATGCCGTCGGCGTCGGTGTCGAGGGTGAAATTGGTGTAGGTCATCGGTCTTCTCCCCGTCAGACGCGTTCGATGATGGTGGCAGTGCCCATGCCGGCGCCGATGCAGAGCGTGACCAGCGCGGTGTTGAGGTCGCGGCGTTCGAGTTCGTCCAGCACCGTGCCGAAGATCATCGCGCCGGTGGCGCCGAGCGGATGGCCCATGGCGATGGCGCCGCCATTGACGTTGATCTTGTCGTGATCGATGTCGAAGGCCTGCATGTAGCGCAGCACTACCGAGGCGAAGGCTTCGTTGAGCTCGAACAGGTCGATGTCCGACAGCTTCATCTTGGCGCGCTTCAACAGCTTCTCTGTCACATCGACCGGGCCGGTCAGCATCAGCACCGGCTCGGAGCCGATGTTGGCAAAGGTGCGGATGCGCGCGCGGGGTTTGATGCCCATGGCTTTCCCAGCCTTCTTCGAGCCGAGCAGCACGGCCGCCGCGCCATCGACGATGCCCGACGAGTTGCCGGCGTGGTGGACGTGGTTGACCTCTTCGACCTCGGGGTGCTTCTGCACCGCGACGGCATCGAAGCCGCCCATTTCGCCGGGCATGATGAAGGACGGGTTGAGCGAGGCGAGTGACTGCATGTCGGTCGACGGGCGCATGTGCTCGTCATGGTCAAGGATGGTCAGGCCGTTCTGATCCTTGATCGGAATGACGGAGTTCTTGAAGCGACCGTCGGCCCAGGACTTTGCCGCCCGCTTCTGGCTCTCGACGGCATAGGCGTCGACGTCGTCACGCGAGAAACCGTATTTGGTGGCGATCAGGTCGGCCGAGATGCCTTGCGGCACGAACCAGCCGGGCAGGCCGACCGAAGGGTCCATGAACCAGGCGCCGCCCGAGGCGCCCATGCCGACGCGCGACATGGATTCGACGCCACCGGCGATGACGATCTCATCGGCGCCCTGCGCGATCTTGGCGGCGCCGAGATTGATGGCGTCGAGACCCGAAGCGCAGAAGCGCGAAATCTGCATGCCAGGCGCCTTGGTGTCGTAGCCGGCCTCGAAGGCGGCGGCGCGCGGGATGACCGAGCCCGCCTCGCCGACCGGATCGACGCAGCCGAAGATGATGTCATCGACAGTGCCGGTATCCAGGCCATTGCGGTCGCGCAGCGCCTCGAGCGTCTTGGCGGCAAGCCGTACCGCCGGCACTTCGTGCAGCGATCCGTCCTTCTTGCCCTTGCCGCGCGGTGTGCGCACGGCGTCGTAGACATAAGCGTCAGCCATTTCCTTGCTCCTTGGGTTGCCTGATGTCGCTCTCAGAGAGAGCGGCCGATCAGCAATTTCATGATCTCGTTGGTGCCGCCGTAGATGCGCTGGACGCGAGCGTCGCGGAACATGCGGGCGATCGGATATTCATTCATGTAGCCATAGCCGCCATGCAATTGAAGGCATTCATCGACGACTTTGCCCTGCAGGTCGCTGAGCCAGTATTTGGCCATCGACGCCGTCACCGGATCGAGGCCACCATTTATGTGGCGGGTGACGCAGTCATTGTAGAAGACACGGCCAATCGTCGCCTCGGTCTTCAGCTCGGCGAGCTTGAACTGGGTGTTCTGGAAATCGATGATCGCCTTGCCGAAAGCCTTGCGCTCCTTGACGTAGTCGAGGGTCAGCGCCAGCGCCCGCTCGATCATGGCGATCGCCCCGGTGCCGATCTGCAGCCGCTCCTGCGGCAATTGCTGCATCAGTTGGATAAAGCCCTGCCCTTCCTCGTGGCCGAGCAAATTGGAGGTTGGCACGCGCACGTCGTTGAAGAACAGTTCCGAGGTGTCGTTGGCCTTCAAGCCGATCTTGTCGAGGTTACGGCCGCGCTCAAAACCTTCGACCTCGTCGGTCTCGACGACGATCAGCGAGGTGCCCTTGGCGCCCTTTTCCGGATCGGTCTTGGTGACGACGATGATGAGATTGGCGAGCTGGCCATTGGTGATGAAGGTCTTGGAGCCGTTGATCTTGTACTGGTTGCCGTCCTTCTGCGCCCGCGTCTTGACACCCTGCAGGTCGGAGCCGGCGCCCGGCTCGGTCATGGCGATGGCGCCGATCAGCTCGCCGGTGGCGAGTTTCGGCAGCCACTTCTTCTTCTGCTCCTCGGAGCCGTAATGGAGGACGTAAGGTGCGACGATCGAATTATGCAGTCCGATGCCAAAACCGTCGACACCAACATGGCCGATGGCTTCGATGATGGCGCTCTCATGCGCGAAGGTGCCGCCGGAGCCGCCATATTCCTCCGGCATAGAAGCGCAAAGCAGGCCGGCCGCGCCTGCCTTCAGCCAGCTCTCGCGGTCGACCATTTCGTTCTTCTCGAACTCATCGTAGCGCGGCGCGATCTCCTCCGACATGAACCGGGTTGCCATGTCGTAGAGCATGCCGACCTCATCCGCCGCCCAGGCGGGCTTCGGGAGGTTCAGGATTTCGGCTGGGTTGGTCATGCTGTTATGATACTCCTCCCAGAGCACATCGTCAGAGTTGAGGTCGGCGTACTTCACGCAGGACCACCGGCCCTTCGGGCCATCCTCCCCTCAAGGGGGAGGGCAACCATCTTTAGAACGCTTCCACAGGCAGGGCCATTAGCGTGTCCGCGCCACTCGAAATACGGGCGAGGTGGGCCGAGGTCTCCGGCATGATCCGCTCCATGAAGAAGCGCGCCGTCACGACCTTGTTGTCGTAGAAAGACTGGGAGCCGTTGGCGCCGGTCTTGCCCTGCGCCGCCTTGGCCATCTGCGCCCACATGTAGCCCAACGCCACAAGACCGAAGAGATGCATATAGTCGGTCGAGGCCGCACCGGCATTGTCGGGCTTGGCCATACCGTTCTGCACCAGCCACATGGTTGCCGCCTGCAGATCGTTGAGGCCTTTCTTCAATCCCTTGGTAAAGGGCGCCATCTTTTCATCAGTGCGGTTCTCCTCGCAGAATTCGCCGACCTCCTTGAAGAAGGCCTGGATGGCGCGGCCGCCATTCAGACCGAGCTTGCGGCCGACGAGATCTAGCGCCTGGATGCCGTTTGCGCCTTCATAGATCATGGCGATGCGCGCATCGCGCACGAACTGGCTCATGCCGTGCTCTTCTATGTAACCGTGACCGCCGAACACCTGCTGCGCCATGACGGCGTGATCAAACCCCTTGTCGGTGAGCACGCCCTTGACCACCGGCGTCATCAGCCCGGTGTAGTCGTCGGCCGCCTGGCGATCCTTGTCGTCGGCGGAGCGGTGAGCGATGTCGGACTTGATGGCGGTCCACAGCGCCAAGGCGCGGCCAGCCTCGTTGAAGGCCTTCATGGTCATCAGCGAGCGGCGGATGTCGGGATGGACGATGATCGGGTCGGCCTTCTTGTCCGGCGCCTTCGGGCCCGACAGCGAGCGGCCCTGCAAGCGCTCCTTGGCGTAGGCGACGGCATTCTGGTAGGCGATCTCGGAAAGCGACAGGCCCTGCAGGCCGACGCCGAGGCGCGCCTCATTCATCATCGTAAACATCGCCTTGAGGCCGCCATTGGCTTCGCCGAGCAGCGTGCCTTGCGCCTCGTCATAGTTCATGACGCAGGTCGAATTACCGTGGATGCCCATCTTCTCCTCGATCGAACCGCAGGCGAGTGTGTTGCGTTCGCCCGGATTGCCCGATGCGTCGAGCTTGAGCTTCGGCACGATGAACAGCGAGATGCCCTTGACGCCTTCCGGCGCGCCCTCGATGCGGGCCAGCACCAGATGGACGATGTTGTCCGACATGTCGTGCTCGCCGGCCGAGATGAAGATCTTCTGGCCGGAAATCCTGTAGGTGCCGTCGCCGTTCGGCACCGCCTTGGTGCGCAGCAGGCCGAGATCGGTGCCGCAATGCGGCTCGGTCAGGTTCATGGTGCCGGTCCAGGAACCCTCGACCATCTTCGGCAGCCATTTGGCCTTCTGCTCGTCAGTGCCGTGGGTGATGATCGCCGCGATCGCGCCCTGCGTCAGGCCCGGATACATCATCAGCGACATGTTGGCCGACACCATATATTCGGCGACCGCGGTGTGCACGGCATAGGGCAGGCCCTGGCCGCCGAACTCGACCGGTGCGGCCAGCCCCATCCAGCCGCCCTCGCGATACTGGTCGAACGCTTCCTTGAAGCCTTTCGGCGTCGTCACCGAGCCGTCCTCGTGACGCACGCAGCCTTCCATGTCGCCGACACGGTTCAAAGGATGCATGACGTTTTCGGCAAGCTTGGCGCCTTCGGCGAGGATCGCCTCCAGCACGTCGGGCGTGGCGTCAGCAAATCCGGGAAGGTTCGAATAGCGCTGATAGCCCAGCACCTCGTTGAGCACGAACAGCGTATCCTGGACCGGAGCCCTGTATGTCGGCATGCCTTTTCTCCACCCTGCGGACCTGGTCCGAAAGCCCCCGAATTCATGTCAGGGCAGCATGCGGACCCGTGCTGAGGCGGGGATAGCAAAAATTGACGTTTGCGTAAACGTCAATTCTTTCGATGCGACAAGATTTCCGCCCCGCCCCGCGCTTGGTGAAGCTAACGGTGCAACGTCGTGCGGGCCAGTACCAAGGACTCAGCGAGATGCAGAATCAAAAAAGCCGCGCGGCAGAGCCACGCGGCTTTGATGGGCAAAAATCCGACAGATGCGGAGCCGGCAGTTAGCTCGCGACGCTCGCCTGCGGCGCCGTGCGCTCGGTCAACATCTGGCGCACCGCCGACATCGAGCCGGAAAGCTCGTTGATGGCGTCGTCGATAAGTGCCCGCTGCTTCTGCAGGCGGGCAAGCTGCTTCTCCGACTTGTCCAGCGCCAGGCGCAGTTGCTTGGTGTTGGAACCGGTCGGATCGTAGAGATCCATCATCTGCTTGACGTCGCGCAGCGAGAACCCGACCTTGCGGCCGAGCAGGATCAGCTTCAGCCGGGCCTTGTCGCGGCGCGTGTAGAGACGGGTCGAACCGTCGCGCTGCGGGTTGAGCAGGCCCTTGTCTTCATAGAAACGCAGCGTGCGCAGCGTCACGCCGTATTTCTTGGCCATTTCGCCGATGCGGACGAGATCCTCACCGGCTTCGATAGATGCATTGTTGGTATTGGCCGCGGTCTCGCCGGCCGAGATAAGCTTCATGGTCACTGGCTTTCCCCGTCTGGTGGCGTCGCGGTCCTGGACCATGCGTCGCCTGACTGGAAGCGGGGGCGTGCTTCCGGCCGTGGTTTCGACAAACAAAATCGCAAACAGCACACTCAAATGCGCCTTTTACGTTTACGTCAATTCTATACCGATAGCCGCCTCATGACGCAAGGGGCGTTCTAACAAGGTGCTTTATGCCGCAGCGCGGACAGCGAAGCCAACTTCCTTGCAACTTCTTAAGCTTGGTTAACGCGTTGTTTACCACGTTGGGGGAAATGTGGGCGCGTCGGCTACCCGTGTTTATCCTGTATCGAATTTTTCACGGTTTTTCGGAGCGCGGGTGAACCCCCGGGAAGCTTGTCTTCCACCGTGGCATGGAAGCGCGGTCGCCTTCGTTCCGGCAGGGACTTGGGGAGCTGGTCGCAAGCCGGCCAATCTGAAAGACGGACGCACAGATGAACAGCAAGCGGTCCTATCTCGACACACTCAACGCCGGCAGGCAGCGCAGGCCACAGACCACGCTCGAGCAACTGAACCGCTCGCTGGAGACGCTGGAACAGCGACTGGGGCAGACGCGCGAGGAGGTGACGGCGCGTCCCGCTCCGCGCCAATACGGCGCCGACCCGCGCTATCCAACCACCGATCCGCGCGCTCCCGCCGCGGAGCCGCGTTATCCCGCCGCCCAGCCAACCGCCCAGCAGCGCTGGTACGAGGATCCGCAGCCGCCGGCGCCGCGCCCGCAGAACCCGGCACCGGCTCCCGCCTTCGACCAGAACTACCAGGCCATCGCCCGCGACATCGACCGCGTGCGTGGCCAGGAAGACAGCGTCGCCATGGTCGGCAAGATCGCCGGCGAGTTGCGCGGCATGCGCGAGGAGCTGCGCCACCAGATGACGGCGGGCCTGCAGCGCGAATTCGATGCGCTGCGCAAGGACATCGATCGCGCCTTCCAGGCGAACGCCAAGCCCGGCGCGGCAGGCAAGGGCAGCGCCGAACTCGGCGTCGAATTCGAACGGCTTTCCGGCGCCATCAAAACGCTATCGGAGAAGAGCGACGACAGAAGCGTCAACCTGCTGCGGCTGGAGCTCGAGCAGGTCAAGGCCGCGCTCGACACGCTGGCGCGCGAGGAGAGCGTGCAGAAGGTCGACCGCCGCTGGGACGACTTCGACCGCCGCTGGACGGCTTTCGAGGACCGCGTCGACGCCGACCAGCGTAAACGTTCCGACGATCCCGCCCTTGCAACCCTGACCGACCGGCTGGAGCAGATCAGCAACGCCGTCAACAATCTGCCGGAATCGCTGTCGCTGCGCTCGCTCGAGGAAAAGGTCCGCACGCTGGCCGGCGCCGTCGAACACTTCGCGGGCCAGCAGGACAATCGCGGCAGCGATACGCTTGCCATGATCGACGAGCGGCTGGACGAAATTTCCCGCGCCATCGTTGCCTCGACCGTCGCGGCACAGGCCAATTCGGTCGACCACGAAGCCTTTGAACGCATCGAGAAGCGGATCGACTCGCTCGCCCGGCAGATCGAGGAAGTGGCGCAGGACCACCCCGGCAATGCGGTCATGGATCGTCTGGGCACGCTATCGAGCCGGGTCGACGAACTCGCCGGCCGCGCCAATTTGCCCGAACAGGCGATGGAACGGCTGGCCAAACAGATCACGCTGATCGCCGACAAGATCGACCAGGCGCCGGCCATGCCCGATGCCGACTACATCTTCCAGGGGCTTGAGCAGCGCTTCGACGTACTGTCCAGCATGATGGAACGCCGCCAGGGCGACGCCATCGAACAGGGCAACATGCTGTTTCGGGATCTCGAGCGCCGCCTGGACGAAGTTGCCGACCGGCTCGACCAGCGCATCGCGCCGCAAGTCGACAGCGCCGGCATCATGGAAGCCATCGATGCCCGCTTCACCGCACTCGCCACGCGCATGGAGACGCGCGCTCCCGATCCTGCCGGCGAAGCGGCGATCCGTGGACTGGAAAGCCGGCTCGAGGACATTTCCAGCCGGCTCGACGCATCGGCGGCCCAGGTGGCCGGCATCGATCCGGCGCTGATCCGTAGCCTGGAGGCGCAGGTCGCCGGCCTGTCCGCCCACCTTTCCAGGCCCAGCACCCCGCTGCCAGAATTCGAAGACATCAGCCCGCGCCTGAACGATATCGAGAAGACACTGGCCGGGACCCGCGATTCCATCCTCGGTGCGGCACGCGAGGCGGCTGAGAACGCGGTGCGTTCGCTGGCTGGGTCGAATGCCAACGCGTCGGCAGTTTCCGGGCTCGCCCAGGATCTGAAGACGCTGGAAACGCTGACGCGGCGTTCCGACGAGCGCAATTCGCGAACTTTCGAAGCCATCCACGACACGCTGCTCAAGATCGTCGACAGGTTGGGGTCGCTGGAGACCAGCGAACCGTCCGAGGCGGTAAGCGAGCTTCTGGACACGCGCCAGGACGAGGCAGTCAGCAAGCGCCGTACGCGGACCGCCAAGATGGCTGTCGAGGCGCCATCGCTGGATATCGACGAGCCGATGCCGCTGACCGGCGACATGGCCGATCTCGACGGCCGTGCCGCCGCCCTATTGGGCAACGACCCAGGCCCGCGTGGTGATTTCGGTACGCGCAGCGACCCGGGCACACGCAGCGACCCGCGTGGCGACCTGGGTAGCCGCACGCCAGCGGAGGCCGCCGCTGCCGCTGCCATGGCCGCGCTCGGCTCCGACACCATCGCCGAGAAAGATCAGCCGGCAGGCCGCAAATCGATGTTCGGCGGGCTGGCACGCGCCTTCAAGGGCAAGAAGGCGGCGGACGCTCCGCCGCTGGCCGGCTCGGCGCCAAGCGCCGACATACCGAGTGTCGATCTCGACGAGCCGCTCGATCCGAAAGTGGCCAACCGACCGCTGGAACCCGGCTCCGGCGCGCCCGACCTCAATGCGATCATGAAGCGGGTGCGCGACGAGCGTGGTCAGCCGGCCAAGCTCAGCGACAGCGACGCCGCGAAATCGGACTTCATCGCTGCTGCGCGGCGCGCTGCACAGGCTGCCGCCGCGGAGGCCGACGCCTTAAAGCGCCAGTCGACGGTGAAAGGGCCAGTGAAAGCGCTCAGGATCGGCGACCTGCTCAAGGCGCGGCGCAAGCCGATCCTGATGGCGGCCGCGGCGATCATGCTGGCGCTTGCCGGCCTGCAGCTCGGCAAGGCGTTTCTCTCGGACCCGGCCCAGGTGGCCAGCAACGACGCGGCACCAATCGTAGCCGCGCAGCCGGTGCAAACGGCATCCGTCGGCACGGCTAGCCCGCCGAAGGCGGAAACGCAGCCGGCAGCGACGGACAGCGCACCGGCCCGTCCCGTCAGGCAGGCCGAACCGTCGGTGCCGGCAAGCAAAGACGAGATGGTGGCGCAGACCGCCGTGGCGATGCCGTCGGACACGGATGCGATGGCGAATACCGCCCCGGTTGCAGAGCCCGCGGCTTCGGCCGCCTCTTCCAGCCCGAGCACTGACGCGATGGCTTCGGTCGCTCCGGCGCCAGTTGCGCCCATTGCTACGACACCGATGGATGCGACGGCTTCAGAGCCGGCCGCTGTCACCACGGGTGCGCAAGCGACGGATGTGGATGCCAAGCCGGTCGTGGCCGCGCCAACGGCGGCCAACGAGGCCACCGCCAAGGACACCACAGGTGCGGTTGCGCCGACGGATGCGCCGGCAGCGGCAGCCACGGCCAAGTTCGACATTCCGGCCGATGCCGGCCCGGCCGCGCTGCGCGATGCCGCCGCTGGTGGCGACGCCAAGGCGCTGTTCGAGATCGGCTCGCGCTACGCCGAGTCGCGCGGCGTCAAGGAAGACATGGCGGCAGCCGCGAAATGGTACGAGAAATCGGCGCAACTCGGCTTCGCGCCGGCCGAATACCGCATCGGCAATTTCTATGAAAAGGGCATCGGCGTCGCGCGCGACATCAAGAAGTCGAAGACCTGGTACCAGCTCGCCGCCGAACAGGGCAACGCCAGCGCCATGCACAATCTGGCGGTGCTGTTCGCCATGGCCGCCGATGGCGTGACTGACAATGAATCGGCCGCGCACTGGTTCCAGGAGGCCGCCGACCTCGGCGTCAAGGATAGCCAGTTCAACCTCGGCATCCTCGCCGCCAAGGGCGTCGGCATGAAGCAGAACCTCGAGGAATCCTATAAATGGTTCGCGCTCGTCGCCAAGACCGGCGACAAGGATGCAGCCGCCAAGCGCGACGAGATCGCTAACGCGCTGCGGCCCGAGCAGCTTGAGCGGGCGCGCGCCGCGACCGAATTGTGGAAGGCCAAGCCGCTCAATGCGGCGACCAATTCGGCCGACATTCCGGAATCCTGGCAGGAAGGCACGCCGCAAACGACCGCCGGCATCGACATGAAGAAGGCGGTCAAGAACATCCAGCTCATCCTCAACAAAAACGGCTATGATGCGGGCGGCGCCGATGGCGTCATGGGCGACAAGACCAAGAACGCGATCATCGCTTTCCAGACCGATAACAAGCTGCCGGCAACGGGTGCCGTCGATGAAAAACTGGTCCGGGCGCTACTGGCGCGCAAATAACAGAGAAGCGTCGTTTCCACGACGCTCTTGCCACACATTTGCCTGTTAACTGATTGAGATATTTTTTGTTTCGGCGCGGCGACGGGGTTTGGCCCCGCCGCCGCGTCGGCGCAAGGAAAAATTGGCTTTTCGGTGCGAGACTGCCGACAACGGCTGTATTCGCCGACAGGCAAACTGATCGAGACTGACGGGTGGGCATCTATCTCCCGATTGCGGAAATTTCCGTCAACGTCTTCGTGCTGCTGGCCATGGGTGCGGCGGTGGGCTTCCTGTCGGGCATGTTCGGCGTCGGCGGCGGCTTCCTCATCACGCCGCTCCTGATCTTCTACAACATCCCCCCGGCGATCGCGGTTGCCACCGGCGCCAACCAGGTCATCGCCTCTTCTGTCTCCGGCGTGCTTTCGCACATGAAGCGTGGCACGCTCGACTTCAAGCTCGGCGGCGTACTTTTGGCCGGCGGCATCGTCGGCTCCACCGCCGGCATCTACGTTTTCGCCTTCCTGCGCCGGCTCGGCCAGCTCGACCTGTTCATCTCGCTGCTTTATGTCGTGCTCCTCGGTACGGTCGGCGGCCTGATGCTGGTCGAAAGCATCAATGCGCTGCGCGCCACACGCAGTGGCGCTGCCCCGGTGCTGAAGAAATCCGGCCAGCACAACTGGATCCACCGGCTGCCGCTGAAGATGCGCTTCAGGGCGTCAAAACTGTTCGTCAGCGTCATCCCGGTGCTTGGCCTTGGTGCCGGGATCGGCTTCCTGTCGTCGATCATGGGCGTCGGCGGCGGCTTCATCATGGTGCCGGCGCTGATCTACCTGCTCAAGGTGCCGACCAATGTCGTTATCGGCACGTCGCTGTTCCAGATCATCTTCACGTCCGCCTACACCACGCTGGTCCACGCCACCACCAACCAGACGGTCGATGTCGTGCTGGCCTTCATTTTGATGGCGGGTGGCGTGGCCGGCGCGCAATATGGCGCCAAGGCCGGCCAGAGGCTGCGCGGCGAGCAGCTCAGGGCATTGCTGGCCTTGCTGGTGCTGGCTGTAGCGATCAGGCTGGCGATCGATCTTTTCGTCACCCCGCCCAATCTCTATTCGCTGTCTGCCTTAGGCCTCAACTGATGACGGGCCGCAAAGCGTTCGCAACCGCCATTGTCCTGTCACTGCTTGCGGTCGTCGTATCCGCCAAGGCACAGACGCCGCTGCCGGAGGGCATCCAGATCGGGCTCTCCACCGACAATGTGTCGATCACCGCCGGCTTTTCCGGTGCCGACCTGACCATTTTCGGCTCGCTGGAAAACCCCGACCCGCTGGTCGCCCGCCAGGGCCGCTACGACGTCATCGTCGTGCTCGAAGGGCCACCCAAGCCGGTGGTGGTGCGCCGCAAGGACCGGGTGCTCGGCGTCTGGGTCAATCTCGATTCCGAAACCTTCGAGAACGTGCCGATGTCCTATTCGGTGGCGACGACGCGGCCGCTGCAGGACATCACCGAACCGAACAGCTACAAGCAGCTGTCGCTCGGCGCCTCCAACCTCTACATGCAGCCGGCCGATGCCGGTGACAGCCCGGCGACGATCGAGGAATTCACCACGGCCTTGCGCGAGCGCAAGGCCGCCACCGGCCTCTACAGCGAGAATGTCGGCGGCGTGCAGTTCCTGTCACAGAACCTTTTCCGTGCCACAGTCAGGCTGGCGCCGAATGTTCCGGTTGGAACCCATAAAGCCCGCGCGTTCCTGTTCAAGAGCGGCCTGTTCATCAAGGAGAGTTCGGCCCAACTCGAAATCCGCAAATCCGGTTTCGAACAGTCGATCTTCCGGATCGCCCACAATTACTCCTTCCTCTATGGCGTCTTCGCCATATCGCTGGCCATGCTGACGGGCTGGCTCGGCAGGCTGATCTTCCGCAAGGATTGAGGCGCCCAAAAGGGGTTTCCCTTTCCCGCGTCATGCTATAGACCGCACCTCCCCGCCCAACGGGCAAGCACGCACAATTCAATTCGGCAGAGCGGTCCGGTCGCCCGAACCGCAGCGCACGCTTCTCCCGCGAGCGCCGATCCGCTGCCTGGCGCCAATGAGGAGGCTGCTTTGCGACCAGCATTCGCCGGTATCGATTTCGGCACTTCGAACTCCACGGTCGGCGTGGTCCGCAACGGGCAACCCCACCTCGTCGCGCTTGAAGACGGCCAGGTCACGCTGCCCAGCGCGGTGTTCTTCAACTTCGAGGATGGCCGCATCTGTTTTGGTCGCCAGGCCATCGCCAACTACACCGACAGTGTGGAAGGTCGGCTGATGCGCTCGCTGAAGAGCGTGCTCGGCAGTTCGCTGGCGCATGAAAAGACGCGCATCAAGGCGCGTTCGATCGGCTTCATGGAGATCATCGGCCTGTTCCTCGGGCATCTCAGGAAAAAGCTGGAGGAGGATGGCGGCGATCTGGTTGAGACCGTGGTGCTCGGCCGCCCGGTGCAGTTCGTCGATGACGATGCGCAAGCCGACGCGAACGCACAGAGCGACCTGGAAAAGGCAGCGCATGCCCAGGGCTTCAAGCACATCGCCTTCCAGTTCGAGCCGATCGCCGCGGCACTCGACTATGAGCAGAGGGTGACGCAAGAGGAGCTGGCGCTGATCATCGATATGGGCGGCGGCACATCGGATTTCTCGGTCGTGCGCGTCTCGCCGGAGCGTGCCCGATCCCCGGACCGCAAGGACGACATCCTGGCCAGCCGGGGTGTCCATATCGGCGGTACGGATTTCGACCGGCTGCTCAGCATCGCCCATGTCATGCCGCAGCTTGGCTATCTGACCCCGACAAAGGACGGCAAGCGCAATCTGCCGGCCAGCTATTTCATCGATCTCGCGACATGGCAGCGCATCAACCTGGTCTACACCGCCAAGGCGATGACGCATCTGCGCCAGATCCGCTACGAGGCCGCGCGCGCCGATCTCGTCGACCGCTTCATCCACATCGTCGAGCACCGCTATGGCCACGCGCTGGCGGCGTTGGTCGAAAAGGCCAAGATCGAGCTGACCGACCAAACATCAGCCGAAGTCGCGGTGAGGCTCCCTGACATGGAGTTCGCCGCCGAGATCACGCGTGACGGGCTGGACGCCTCGATCGCTCGGGATATCGAGCGGGTCAGCGACACGGTCGGGCAGACCATCCGCGACGCGCAGGTCAAGCCCTCTGACATCACCGCCGTGTTCCTGACCGGCGGCTCGACCGCGATCCCGCTGGCGAGAGAAAAAATCCTGTCGCTGGTGCCGCAGGCTTCCGTCATCGACGGCGACATGTTCGGCTCGGTCGGGCTTGGCCTGGCGCTCGACGCGCAACGGAAATTCGGCTGACTAAGACGCGCCACTCCGCTTAGTTTCCGCACCGAGATGCGCCTTGAGCGCCATCTGGGCCAGGCTTGCCTGGCGATCGCGGTGCGTGATCATGGCGAAATCGCGTTTCGGTAGTTCGATCGGCACGGACCGCAGGCTGCCTTCGGCGACGGCGCGTCCGACGACGAGTTCCGAAATGATGGTGGCGCCGGCGCCCGCTTCGACCGCCTGGCGGACCGCCTCGTTGCTGGGCAGCACCAGGAACACCTGCAGGTCGGCAAGCGAAATCCCCTCACGCCGCGCCAGATCCTCCAACACTTCGCGCGTGCCCGAACCGCCCTCGCGAATGATCCAACGCAGGCCTGTGATATCTGGCCGGCCCGGCGCGGTTTCGGCGATCTCGGGATGTGAAGCAGCGACCACCAGCATCAACCGATCGGTATCGACCTTGGCGCGGCGCAATATGTCGGATTCGGTGCGCCCCTCGACGAGGCCGAGATCGGCGGTTCCATCCAGCACGCTGGCCTCGACCTGCCTTGTGTTGCCGATGCTGACGCTTAGCCGCACCGCTGGGTAGGCCTCATGGAAGGTCGCCAGCCGGCGCGGCAGCCAGTAACTGGCAATGGTCAGGCTGGCGGCAATGGAGAGGCTGCCGGTGACCGTCTGGGAAACATGTTCCAGCACATTGCGGGCAGCGGCGGCGCGCTCGAGCACGGCCTTGGCCTCCGGCAGGAACCGGTGGCCGGTCTGGGCGAGCTCGATGTTGCGGCCGACTCGGTTGAACAGATGGACGCCGTGCTGCTCTTCAAGCGCGCGGATGGCGGCCGATGCCGCCGACTGGGAAATACCCAGAAGCTCCGCCGCCTTGGTCATGTGGCCGCGTTCGGCGACGGCGACGAAAATGCGCAACTGATCCAGAGTCATGCGCACATTAAGAACCAATATCGATCGAATTTACAAGAACAACTGATTAGACAGATCGATAGCTTTATTCTATTTTTTCAGGCGAAGTTAGAAAAAATTGGCCTTCAGGTCGCAGCGCATAGAGATGATCGGGCGGTTCAGATCCCTGCTTGCCCATTGGGCCCGTGGCATAAGGCGGCGGCTGGCCGGCGATCGCTATCACCCTGAAGAGCACTACATGCGCGGCCCCGGGCCGAAGACGCGCGCCAAGTCCGCCGGCCGCGCGGGCACCACCAGCCCATGATTAACGGACCGCGACGCGGCGCAAATTCGGCACCATCGCAACGCCCGCTTGCCGACACGCGCGCGCCCGATGAAGGCGACGGCGTCAATACCTCGCCGGATGTTTCCGACAGGATCGCCAAAACGACCTGCTACATGTGCGCCTGCCGCTGCGGCATCGACGTGCACATCAAGGATGGCAAGGTCCGCTACATCAACGGCAACAAGGACCATCCGGTCAATCGCGGCGTGATCTGTGGCAAGGGCAGTTCCGGCATCATGCAGCACTACAGCCCAGCCCGGCTGAAGAAACCCTTGCTGCGCACCGGCCCGCGCGGCTCCGGCGAGTTCCGCGAGATCGAGTGGGAAGAAGCATTCGCGATCGCCACCGAACGGCTCTCGGCCATCCGCCAGACCGATCCCAAGAAACTCGCCTTCTTCACCGGGCGCGACCAGTCGCAGTCTCTCACCGGCTGGTGGGCAGGCCAGTTCGGCACGCCGAATTTCGCTGCCCATGGCGGTTTCTGTTCGGTCAACATGGCCGCCGGCGGGCTTTACTCGATCGGCGGCTCGTTCTGGGAGTTCGGTGAGCCCGACTGGGACAACACCAAATACTTCATGCTGTTCGGTGTCGCCGAGGACCACGATTCCAACCCGATCAAGATCGGGCTGGGCAAGCTCAAGGCCCGCGGCGCCAAGGTGGTGTCGATCAATCCGTGCCGCACCGGCTACAATGCGATTGCCGACGACTGGATCGGCATCCGCCCGGGTACCGACGGCCTGTTCGTGTTCGCGCTCATCCACGAACTGCTAAAGGCAGGCCGCGTCGATCTCGACTATTTGCTCCGCTACACCAACGCCCATGTCCTCGTCGCGCAGGAGCCCGGCGCCTCCGACGATGGGCTGTTCGTGCGCGACGCCGACGGCAATCCTCTGGCCTGGGACAGGGTGGCGAAGACCTCCGTCAAGGCGGCTGACCCGGAAGCGAAGCCGGCACTGACCGGCAGCTTCGAAGTCGACGGCCGCCGCTGCACGCCGGTGTTCCAGCTGATCGCCGACCGCTACCTCGATGACAGTTTCGCGCCGGATGCGGTCGCCGAGCGCTGCGGCATTGCCGCCGATACGATCCGCCGGATCGCCGCCGAACTTGCCCATGTCGCCTTCGAACAGACGATCGAGCTGCCTATCGCCTGGACCGACTGGGCCGGGCGCCGGCACGAAACGATCAGGGGCCGGCCGGTTTCGATGCACGCCATGCGTGGTATATCAGCCCATTCGAACGGTTTTCACACTTGCCGCGCCATCCATCTGCTGCAAGTGCTTCTGGGCACTGTGGATGTCCCCGGTGGCTTCCGCTTCAAGCCGCCCTACCCCAGATCGGCGCCGCCGGGCCCGAAACCCTCCGGCAAGAGCGTCAAGCCGATGACGCCGCTGGACGGCACGCCGCTCGGCTTCGTCTGCGGGCCGGACGATTTGCTGGTCGACGAGGCCGGCACTCCGACCCGTATCGACAAGGCCTATTCCTGGGATGCGCCGCTGGCTGCGCATGGCCTGATGCACACAGTCATCCGCAACGCCTGGGCCGGGGATCCCTACAGGATCGACACGCTGATGATGTACATGTCGAACATGGCGTGGAATTCCTCGATGAACACCATCGAGACCATCGCGATGCTGACCGACAGCGACGAAACGGGCACTCACAAGATCCCCTTCATCATCTATTCCGACGCCTACTATTCCGAGACCGTGCCGTTCGCCGACCTCGTCCTGCCAGACACTACCTATCTCGAGCGCCACGATTGCATCAGCCTGCTCGACCGGCCGATCAGCCATGCGGATGGGCCGGGCGACGCCATCCGCCATCCCGTCGTCGAACCGGACCGCGACGTCAGGCCGTTCCAGTCGGTGCTGATCGAACTCGGTGCGCGGCTCGGCCTGCCCGGCTTCGTCAATGACGACGGATCGGCCAAGTATGCCGACTATGCCGACTACATCGTCAATCACGAGCGCACGCCGGGCATTGGCCCGCTGGCCGGCTGGCGTGGCAAGGATGGGACGGCGGTCGGCAAGGGCGAGGTCAACCCAAACCAGCTGCAGCGCTACATCGACAATGGCGGCTTCTGGCATCACGACTTCGCTGAGGACCAGCGCTACTACAAGATGGCCAACCGCTCCTATCTCGACTTTGCTGAGCAGATGGGTTTTATCCCGAAAGCCGAGCCGATCGTCTTCCAGCTCTACTCCGAGCCGTTGCAGCGCTTTCGGCTCGCCGCGCGTGGTCATGGCCGGGCGATGCCGCCCGAGAGCGAACGCCAGCGTATCGCGACCTATATGGACCCGCTGCCATTCTGGTACATGCCGTTCGAGGAAGCGGCCGTCGACCTCGAAAAATATCCGCTGCATGCGCTGACGCAGCGGCCGATGCACATGTACCATTCCTGGGGTTCGCAGAATGCGTGGCTGCGGCAGATCACCAGCCAGAACCGGCTGTTCGTGCATCACCGGACCGCAGCCGGCCTCAACCTTGTCGATGACGACTGGGTCTGGATCGAAAGCATCAATGGCCGGGTGAAGGGGCAGATCAAGCTGGTCGACGGGGTGAACGAAAGCACGGTCTGGACCTGGAACGCGATCGGCAAGCGGCGCGGCAGTTGGGGACTGAAGGACGACGCCGCCGAGAGCAACCGCGGCTTCCTGCTCAACCACATCATCGGCGACCAGACCTCGGCCGACGGGCAGGGCAAACGCTATTCGAATTCCGATCCGGTGACCGGCCAGGCGGCGTGGTTTGACCTGCGCGTGCGCATCGTCAAATGCATGGCCGAGGAAGCCGGCTTCACCGAGCCGCAATTCGAGCGTTTCCACCAGCCGCCGCATTTCGAACCTTCGCCCGACACGCTCCGTTTCGGTGCCGAGTTTCGGCGAGCAAGAGAGGCGGCCGAATGACCTGTCTGCCAAGTCAAAGCGGCAAGAAGCTCGGTCTCGTCATCGATCTCGACACCTGCGTCGGCTGCCAGGCCTGCGTCACCGCTTGCAAGGAGTGGAACACCGGCGGCCACATGGCGCCGCTGACCGATATCGAGCCTTATGGTGGTAACGTCGACGGCGTCTGGTTCAACCGCGTGCACAGCTATGAGCACACCACCGAGATAGGCGGGCGCACGGTCAACTTCCCGCGCTCTTGCCTGCATTGCGAGACGCCGGCCTGTGTCACTGTCTGCCCGACCGGTGCCTCCTACAAAAGGGCCTCGGACGGCATCGTGCTGATCGACGAGGACAAGTGCATCGGCTGCAAATTGTGCAGTTGGGCCTGCCCCTATGGGGCGCGCGAATTCGACACCGATGTCGGCGTCATGAAGAAATGCACGCTGTGCGTCGACCGCATCTACAATGACAATCTGGCCGAAGAAGACCGCGTGCCGGCCTGCGTCGCCGCATGCCCTACGAGCGCTCGGCATTTCGGCGATCTCGGCGATCCCCAGTCTGCCGTCTCGCAACTGGTGGCGGAGCGTTGTGGCGTCGACCTGATGCCGGAACTCGGCTATCACCCGACCAATAAATATCTCCCGCCACGCGCCCACACCCAACGCGCCGCATCGGTGCCTGCAAAGGCGCTGGAGCCGGTGCGCGCCGAAGGCGGCTTCCTCGGCTGGGTCGATCGCATGCTTTCGAACTAGCCCATGCATCCCGCCTTCTCCGTCGTCTTCTTCACCACCGCCACCGGCGCCGGCTATGGGCTGCTCGCGCTGCTTGGCGTGCTCGGAGGCTTCCAGATCATCCCGGCCGATTTCTGGCTGGGCCTCGTCGGCCTGGGGCTGGCGCTAGGCCTGATCGCGGCAGGCCTGTTGTCTTCAACCGGCCATCTCGGCAGACCCGAACGCGCCTGGCGGGCGTTCTCGCAGTGGCGCAGTTCATGGCTGTCGCGCGAAGGCGTGTCGTCGGTCATCACCTTCATCCCGGCGGGACTGTTCGGCATCGGCTGGGTGTTTTTCGGCCGTACAAGCGGCTGGGCGGCCATTGCCGGATTGCTGACAGCTATAGGTGCGATCGTCACCATCTGCACGACCGGCATGATCTATGCCTCGCTAAAGCCGATCGCCCAGTGGCACAGCCGCTATACTTTGCCGGCTTATCTGATCTTCGCGACCATGACCGGAAGCGTTCTGTTGAATGCGCTGCTGCAGGGTTTTGCTCTCGGTTCAAAAATGCTTCTGGCAGCTTCGATGCTGCTCACCTTGCTCGGCTGGGGCTGGAAACTGGCGACCTGGCGCTACAACGACACGCTTGAAATCCCAACCAATGCCAACACCGCGACCGGGCTGGCCGGCGGCACGGTGCGGCCACTGGAATGGCCGCATACCGAAGAGAATTATCTGCTCAAGGAAATGGGCTTTCGCATCGCGCGCAAGCACAGTGCACGCCTGCGCCGGATCACGCAGGCTCTGGCCTTCGCCCTGCCCGTCCTGCTTCTCGCTGCCACCTTTGCCTTGCCCTGGCCCTTTGCGGCGGCGCCGTCAGTGCTCGCCGCGACCGTCCAGTTCGCCGGCATGCTGGTCGAGCGCTGGCTGTTCTTCGCCGAGGCGAAGCACACGGTTACCCTGTACTACGGGCGTTGAGGTCAGCCTGGCCGCAGCATCGAGCGGGAGATGGCGAAGATGCGGTCGCTGCCAAGCATATAGGCCATCAGCGATTCCAGGCGGAACAGCCCGGCATAGGCGCGGTCCAGCACGTTGAGCGAACCGGTATAGGCGCCGAAAGCCGGCATGATCATGCGGCCACCGTCGCCCGCAAAACAACGCCGTCGCACTGAGCGCCCGCGCTGCACGATGCGGGCGCAGGGATGCAGATGGCCTGATATCTCGCCCTCGATGCGCACCTTGGATGGCTCATGCCGGAACAGCAGCGAACCTATAGCGAGTTCCCGTACGGTTTCGCCGGGCAGATCGGCCGGCGCTTCCGGATCATGGTTGCCGGCCACCCAGAACCAGTCGCGGCATGCCATCAGCGCTTCCAGCCGCTCGCGAAAGCTCGCATGCATGCGCTCGGCGCCGCCGCCATCGTGGAAGCTGTCGCCCAGGCTGATGACGATCGATGGCTGATAATCCGATATCACCGCTTGCAACCGCAGCAAGGTCGCGCCGGTGTCGTAGGGCGGGATCAGCGTGCCGCGCCGTGCCAGCGACGACCCCTTTTCCAGATGCAGGTCGGACACGGCCAGAAGCCTGAGCTCCGGAAAATAGAGCACGCCGCGCGGATCGCAGACCGCACGTTCGCCGGCGATGCCTACAAGATCGGCCTCACCAATCAGCGATGTGCGCGCCAGCGAAAAATTCATTCCTCTACCATTCCCGGCCCCATGGCCTCCTCGACCAGTGTCGCCGCATCCATCAGCAGTGTTTCATCGGCTTCGCCGTTCACCGGCATCTTGCCGATCTCGAGCATGATCGGCACGGCAAGCGGCGATATCTGGTCGAGATTCTTATGCATGATTCGACCCTGGATGCGCGAGAGCATGTCGGCAAGTCTGCTGACATCGAGCAGACCGGCCGCCGCATCGGCACGCGTCGCCTGCAGCAGAATATGGTCCGGCTCATGGCTGCGCAGCACGTCGTAGATCAGATCGGTCGACACAGTGACCTGGCGGCCGCTCTTCTCCTGGCCTGGATGACGCTTCTCGATCAGCCCCGAAATCAGCGCGCAATTGCGGAAGGTGCGCTTGAGAAGCCAGCTGTCGGCCAGCCAGGCTTCGAGGTCGTCGCCCAGCATGTCCTCGTCGAACAGCGCGCCGAGCGACGGCTTCCGGGCCTTGAACATCGCACCCATGTCGCCCAACGACCATATGGCCAGCGCATAGTCGGTGGCGACGAAGCCGAGGGGCCTGGCGCCCGCCCTGTCGAGACGGCGGGTGAGCAGCATGCCCAGCGTCTGGTGCGCCAGCCTGCCTTCGAAGGGATAGGCGACCAGATAATAGCGGTTGCCGCGTGGAAAGGTCTCGATCAGCAGATCATCGCGCTTGGGCAATACCGATTTATCGGCCTGGAATCGCAGCCAGTCGGCCACTTGCTCCGGCAGCTTCTTCCAGCGCTGTGGGTCGTCCAGCATGATGCGGACCTGCTCGGCAAGGTAGGTCGACAGCGGGAACTTGCCGCCGCCATAGTAAGGCACCTTGGCATCGCTGCCGGGGGCATTCGACACGAAGCATTCATTCTCGCGAATGCCTTCGAAGCGCAGCACCTTGCCGGCAAACATGAAGGTGTCGCCATGCGTCAGCGTTTCGAGGAAGGCCTCCTCGATCTTGCCGAGAACGGCGCCGCCGCGCGTAGCCGAGCCCTTGCTCCCGGCTTTGACGTAACGGACGTTGAGCGCCGGCACTTCGATGATGGTACCGACATTCAGCCTGTATTGCTGGGCAACGCGCGGATTGGAGACGCGCCACAAACCGTCCTTGTTCAAGCGGATGCGGGCGTAGCGCTCGTAGTTCTTCAGCGCGTAGCCGCCGGTGGCGACGAAATCGATGACGCGGTCGAATGTCGATCGGTCAAGGCTGGCATAGGGTGCCGCCGTTCGCACCTCCTCGAACAGATCATCGGCTCGGAAGGGGGCACCGCAGGCGCAGCCGAGAACATGTTGCGCCAGCACATCGAGGCCGCCATCGACCAGCGGCGGCGTATCCTGCGCACCGAGATAGTTGGCGTCGAGCGCGGCCCGGCATTCCAGCACCTCGAAACGATTGGCCGGGATCAGGATCGCCTTGGACGGCTCGTCCATGCGGTGGTTGGCGCGGCCGATGCGCTGCGCCAGCCGGCTGGCGCCTTTCGGCGCACCGACATGGACCACCAGATCGACATCGCCCCAGTCGATGCCGAGATCGAGCGTCGACGTCGCGACAATGGCGCGCAGCGCATTCTCACCCATCGCCTTCTCGACCCGGCGGCGCTGACCGACATCCAGCGAGCCATGATGCAGCGCGATCGGCAAGGTGTCCTCGTTGACCCGCCACAATTCCTGGAACAGCAGTTCCGCCTGGCTGCGGGTGTTGACGAACAGCAGGGTCGTCTTGTGCCGCTTGATCTCGCGGTAAATCTCCGGCGTGGCGTAGCGCGCCGAATGGCCCGCCCACGGCACACGCTCTTCGGAATCGAGGATGGAGATTTCGGGCTTCGCGCCACCGGTGACGACGATCAATTCGGACATATCACCCGGCGGGTTCTGGCTGACCAGCCAGCGTCGCAATTCGTCCGGTTCGGCCACCGTCGCCGACAGGCCGATTGTCTGCAGGCCGGGCACAAAGCTGCGCAACCGCGCCAGGCCGAGCGCCAAGAGATGGCCGCGTTTCGACGTCACCAGCGAATGCAATTCGTCAAGCACGACATAACGCAGATCCTCGAAGAAGCGCCTGGCATCGCCTGCTGCGATCAGCAGTGCCAGTTGCTCGGGTGTGGTGAGCAGCATGTCGGGCGGCACCAGCTTCTGCCGCTGGCGCTTGTGGGCGGGGGTGTCGCCCGTGCGCGTTTCGATGGTCACGGGCAGACCGATCTCTTCCACCGGCTTGGCGAGATTGCGCTCGATATCGACCGCCAGCGCCTTGAGCGGCGAGATGTAGAGCGTGTGGATGCCGCGATGCGCCTGCCCTGGCTTTCGCCTCGGCCTGACCGCCAGTTCGGTCAGCGAAGGCAGGAAGCCGGCCAGCGTCTTGCCGGCCCCGGTCGGCGCGATCAGCAGCACCGATTGGCCGCTTTGAGCCTTCGCCAACAATTCGATCTGATGGGCGCGCGGCGACCAGCCTTTCTCGCCGAACCATCTGACGAATGGCTCGGGCAGGGCTACAGTGGCATTCTGATTGGCAATGCGCGGTTGCTCTGTCACGCGCCAGAGGTAGCGCGACCGTGGGCAATCGCCAAGAAAAATCGGAACAAAAGGGGATCGTTGGGGTTCCTCGCCCCGTTTACGGGAGAAGGAAGAGGCTTACGGCCGCCGAAACCCCGTCGGCCCGCCATAGAGATAGCCGATGCGAGCCACCGCTTCATTCAGCCCTTCGCGCGAGACCAGCATGGTGTGGCCATTGGCGTGGATCATGGTGTCGGCGTCGGTCATGACGGCTACATGGCCCTTCCAGAAGACGAGGTCGCCCCGGCGCAATCCTGCATAGTTCGGGCCAGGCTCAAGGGGCTCGCCGATGCTTGCCGCCTGCATGTCGGAATCGCGCAGCACGTCCCTGCCGGCCATGCGCATCGCCAATTGCACCAGGCCCGAGCAATCGATGCCGAAGCCGGACACGCCACCCCACAGATACGGTGTTCCAAGAAATGTCTCGGCAACCGCGACATAGTCAGCGGCAACTTCGCCGATTGACCTCAGGTGACCAGCGATGAGAGCCTCGCCGGAAGGCAGGACAGCATAGTGCGTGCCGCGCGTCTCGGCGGCACCCGTCACCGTCACCGTCGATCCCATCGACAACTGTCCCGCGACCGGAAAACGCAAGTCGGGACCGGGATAGAGGAAGGTACGGGGGACCGTGACGATATGGGTTGAGGCATGGTCCCGCCCGCCCAGCATGGTGTCAGCGACATAGCCGACATAGCCGTCGCGTTCGGCCTGGATCCAGGCCCAGCCTTCGGCGACCTCGAAGACCAGGACATCATCGCCGAACAGGAGTTGCGTGTTGACACCGGCATCAGGCCGCGGCGCCTTGCGGACATCGGCGACCGACGCGGTGATCCGCGCCGGACGGCCGCTGACAAAACGGTCGGCGGTAACCTCACCTTTCAGCCTTGCATCGGCAAGATCGGAACGAAAGGCGTGAAGGCGGGCATCCCTGGCGGTCAAATCACTAACTCGGTCTAATGGCTAACTGGTCAGATGGGCAGTTCGTGCGCCCTGGCGATGATACCATCGCCGAAGCGCTCGACAAAGAGCGCGCCCTCAACCGTGCGCTTGATCAGCACATTGCGCTTGTCGAGCTCGTCACGATGGCGCGACACCAGTTTCAGCGCGCCCATCGTATCAAGCGCGCGGGTGATCACCGGCTTGGTGACGTTGAGGCGGGCGGCCAGGCCGCGCACGGTGTGCGGCGGCGGATCGAGATAGATGGTGAACAGGATGGCTGTCTGGCGCATGGTCAGGTCGGGCGCGTCTTCGCGCACCTGCGACAGCATCACTTGCTGCCACAGTCGCAAGGCCTGGCTTGGGCGCATAGCAATCGACATTACGCCAGCATGACGGCAAATTGTTTCGGTTCCGTTTCAGTTTCACCGATTTGCCGGCTCTGCTTGCGGCCCCAAATCAGCCGAAGCGTGTCGAGATGATCCGCTCCAACGCCCGAATGCCTTGCGCCTCGCCACCGGAAGGACCGTATGGGCGGTCAGCGGGATTCCAGGCGAAAATGTCGAAATGCGCCCAGCTCGCCGTCTTCTCGACGAAACGCTTGAGGAACAGAGCCGCCGTTATCGAACCGGCGAAACCGTCCGTGGTGACATTGTTGATGTCGGCGATCTTCGACGAGAGTTTCGCATCGTAGGGCCGCCACAGCGGCATGCGCCACAGCGGATCCTCGACCGCCAGCGATGCCGCCGCCAGCTCCGAGGCAAGTGCGTCGTCACCGGTGTAGAAAGGCGGCAGATCAGGGCCAAGCGCGACACGGGCGGCTCCGGTCAGCGTCGCCATGTCGACCAGGAGCTGCGGCTCCTCGTCATCGGCCAGCGCCAGGGCGTCGCCGAGCACGAGCCTCCCTTCAGCGTCCGTGTTGCCGATCTCGACAGTGATACCCTTGCGGCTCGCCAGCACGTCACCCGGCCTGAAGGCATTGCCGGCAATCGAATTCTCAACTGCCGGGATCAGCACGCGCAGCCGCACATTCAGCCTGGCCGCCATGATCATCGAGGCCAGGCCAAGCACGTTGGCCGCGCCGCCCATGTCCTTCTTCATCAGCAGCATGCCGGACGACGGCTTGATGTCGAGACCACCGGTATCGAAGCAGACGCCCTTGCCGACCAGCGTCACCTTCGGCGCGCCCGGTTGCCCCCAGATCATGTCGATCAGCCGCGGCGCGCCTGATGCGGCGCGGCCGACAGCATGGATCATCGGGAAATTCTGTAAGAGCAGATCGTCGCCCCTGATCACGGAGACTTCAGCCCTGTGAACCTCAGCGAGAGTCCGCACCGCCTTCTCCAGATCATCCGGACCCATGTCATTGGTCGGCGTGTTGACCAGGTCCCGTGTCAGGAAGATGCCATCGGCGATGCGGCGAACGCGCGCCGCGTCGACGCCGGCCGGCAGGTCGAAGCGCAGCGCCTTGCCCGACTTCTTGCCGTAACGGGTAAAGACATAGCCGCCGAGCGCCAGCGCGATTGCCGCAAGTTCCGGCTCGGCAGGCGTCGAGGCGAAATGCCAGTCGCCTTCCGGCAAAGTTTTCGACAGCGCGCCGAGTGCGAGCGCGCCATCCCCATCACCTATACCGAACAGTGCGCCGGCAAGCGCACCGTTTTCGCCGGGCACGGCCAGCATCCTGCCCGCCTCGCCGGAAAAGCCGTTGGCCCTGGCCCAGGCGACAGCAGATGGCGCAAGGCCCGCGGCCTCCAGACCGTCCCGGGCCACCAGATGCACCGGCAACGCGCCTTGCAATTTCGTCTCGACGAGTTCGACAGGCATTCGATGTTCTCCCTGCCGAGCCCAAGCCGAGTCGGCGTTTCTTAACCGTCCGTTAGGGTTAACAGAATATTTCTGCGGGAGGGAAGATGGCCACGCAATGGCCGCGCGCATGAATGGAGGCTTAGGGTGTGATGCCGACCAACCGGACAGTGAATTCCACGGGAAAACGGCTCGTCACCACGGCCCTCATGCTGGCGCTGGCGGCGGGCGTCGCCGGTTGCGGAACCAGCAGGATGACCACCGGCTCGATCGGCCGCACCGGCGGCAAACCGCTGGACAGCATGTCGGCGGGAGAAGTGCACAATGCCACCGCCGCGCTTGGTCAGTCCTACGCCAGGAACCCCAACGACAAGGGTATAGCGACCAACTTCGCGGCCGCGCTGCAGATGGACGGCGATGCCGACCAGTCGCTTGCCGTGATGCGCAAGCTGGCGATCGCCTACCCCAAGGATCGCGACGTGCTTGCCGCCTATGGCAAGGCGCTCGCCGCCAACGGCCAGTTCGAGGCAGCGCTCGACGCCGTACGCCGTGCGCAGACGCCGGAATATCCCGACTGGAAGCTGGTGTCGGCGGAAGCGGCCATCCTTGATCAGATCGGCCAGAAGGACCAAGCGCGCCAGCTCTACCGCAAGGCCCTCGAACTCAAACCGAACGAACCCTCGGTGCTCTCAAATCTCGGCATGTCCTATGTGCTGGAGGGGGATCTGCGCACCGCCGAGACCTATATGCGTTCGGCCGCCCAGCAGCCCGGCGCCGACAGCCGTGTGCGCCAGAACCTGGCATTGGTCGTCGGCCTGCAGGGGCGCTTCGACGAGGCCGAGAAGATCGCCTCGCAGGAGCTCTCACCCGAGCAGGCGCAGGCCAATATCGCTTATCTCAGGCAGATGCTGGCCCAGCAGAATGCCTGGAGCCAGCTCAAGGATCAGGACAAGTCGAAGCCGGCAACCAACTGACACACAGATTTCGCTGATAGACGTTGAAAGCCGCGCTGCATGCAGCGCGGCTTTCGTATTTTCGCAAGGACTTGCCGTGCCGCTTACTGGCTGGTTGCCGCTGCCGCACCGGAATGATCGCCGAAGATGCCGCGCTGGCTGACCTGGATGCCGGCCGGACCCAGGATGATGGCGAAAAGCACCGGCAGGAAGAACAGGATCATCGGCACGGTGAGCTTGGGCGGCAAGGCGGCAGCCTTCTTCTCGGCGGCATTCATGCGCATGTCGCGGCTTTCGGCGGCAAGCACGCGCAGCGCATGCGCCACCGGCGTGCCATAGCGTTCGGCCTGGACGAGCGCCTGCGATACCGATTTGACCGATTCCAGACCGGTACGGCTTGCGAGATTCTCATAGGCCTGCTTGCGTTCCTGTAGATACGAGAGCTCGGCGTTGGTGAGGATAAACTCTTCCGCCAGAGCTACCGATTGCGCGCCGATCTCGTCGGCGACCTTGCGCAGTGCTGCCTCCACCGACATGCCTGATTCCACGCAGATCAGCATCAGGTCGAGGGCATCCGGCCAGGCCATCTGGATCGACTGCTTGCGCTTGGTGGCGCGGTTGTTGACATAGAGGACCGGTGTGTAGAAGCCGCCATAGGCAACGAGGACGCAGACGAACAGCCGGACGACCAACGGTTTGTCCGGCAACCCGCCGAGCACGAATATGTAGACCAGAGCCAGCGCGAAGCCGACAAAAGGCAGCACGAGACGGAAGAAGAGAAACCGCGTCAGCGGGTTCTGTCCCCGGAAGCCGGCGACCTTGAGCTTCTGCAAGGTGTTCTCGTCGGCCAGGGCGCGCCGCAGATCGAGCCGGTCGACAATGTTGCGCATGCCTTCCGACTGTTGCTCGCGCAGGCCTTTGCGGCGGCGATCGGCATCGCTGGCAAGCCGAGCGCGCTGCTTGGCGCGAAGCTCGTCGCGCTCCAGCGCGACCGACTTCATTCGCGACTTGAGCTGATTGCCACCAAGCGCCGGCAGCAGCGTAAAGACCGTCGCGAACACGGCAATGCCGACCAAAAGTGCGATCAGCAGCGTCGGATCAGTCAGCGATTTGATGACTTGTTCGGTCATGCCGTGGTCCTAGACTTCGAAGTTCATCATCTTGCGCATCACGAGAATGCCGATCGACATCCAAACGCCAGCGCAACCGAGAATGAGATTGCCGACACTCGTGTTGAACAGCGGCAACATGTAATTCGGGCTCGAGAGATAGACGAGAAAAGCGACGATGAAGGGCAAAGCACCGATGATCGCGGCGGACGCCTTCGCCTCCATGGACAGTGCCTGGACCTTGGCTTTCATCTTCTTGCGATCACGAAGCACGCGTGAAAGGTTGCCCAGCGCCTCGGACAGATTGCCGCCGGCCTGCGACTGGATCTGGATGACGATGCCGAAGAAACTCGCCTCGGTGCACGGCATGGTTTCGGGCATGCGCAAGGTCGCATCGGGGATCGACAGGCCCATCTGCTGCGAATCGACGATGCGGCGAAACTCGGTCTTCACCGGCTCGGGGGATTCGTTGGCTATCAGGCGGATGGCATCGTTCAGCGGCAGGCCGGACTTGACCGCGCGCACGATGATGTCGAGGGCGTTTGGAAATTCGTTGAGGAATGCCTTGACCCGGCGCGCGCGGCGAAACGAGACGAACCAGCGCGGCAGGCCGAGCGCGCCGGCCAACAGCACGCCTGGCACAACAATCAGCGGAGCGCCGGCCATGAAGGCGACCACCGTCAGCGCGATCCCGCATATGGCGGAATAGATGTAGAACCGTTCGATCGAAACCTTCATGCCGGCCTGGCGAAGCTGGGCTTTCAGTGGCGGCTTCTTGACGGCGCTGTCCTTGGTTTTCTGCTTCTCGTCGAGGTCCTTCAGCGAATCCTGCACCGATTTACGGCGCTTGGCCGCGTCCGCCGCACGGTCGCGCGTGGCCTTGACGATGGAACGGTCCGTCTCGGCGGCCTTGATCGTTTCAAGCCGCTTGCCCGCCTGTTTCTCATTGCTGATCTGGGTGAACAGGAATGCATAAGCGACCGCTCCGGCACTGAAGCCGGCGAGCACGACAAACGCCAATACGGTGCCGTCAATTCCAAACATCGACCAGAACCTTCACGCCAGCGGATACCTCAGTCAGCACGTTTCTCCATCGCCTCGAGCGCGGTGGCGAGGCGCTGTTCCTCGCCGTAGTAGCGAGCCCGGTCCCAGAAATGCGGACGGCCGATACCGGTCGAAACATGTTCGCCCAGCAGCCTGCCGTTGGCGTCCTCGCCCTTGATGTTGTAGAGGACGAGATCCTGGGTGATGATGACGTCGCCTTCCATCCCGATGACCTCGGTGATGTGGGTGATGCGGCGCGATCCATCGCGCAGACGCGCCGCCTGGATGATCACGTCGACGGAGCCGACGACGATTTCGCGCACGGTTTTCTGCGGCAGCGAATAGCCGCCCATGGCGATCATGGATTCGATACGGTTCAGGCATTCGCGCGGACTGTTCGAGTGGATCGTTCCCATCGAGCCGTCATGGCCGGTGTTCATCGCCTGCAGAAGGTCGAACACTTCGGGTCCGCGCACTTCGCCGACGATGATGCGCTCGGGCCGCATGCGCAGGCAGTTCTTGACCAGGTCGCGCATCGTCACTTCGCCTTCGCCTTCGAGGTTGGGCGGGCGGGTTTCCAGGCGCACGACATGCGGCTGCTGCAGTTGCAGTTCGGCCGAGTCCTCGCAGGTGATGACGCGCTCCTCGCGATCGATGTAGTTGGTCAGGCAGTTGAGCAGCGTCGTCTTGCCGGAGCCGGTGCCGCCCGAGATGACGATGTTACAGCGAACGCGGCTGATGATCTTGAGGACCTCGGCTCCCTGCGGGGAAATGGCGCCGAACTTGACCAGCTGATCGAGCGTCAGCTTGTCCTTCTTGAATTTTCGGATGGTAAGTGCTGCTCCATCGATGGAGAGCGGAGGGGCGATGACGTTGACGCGGGAGCCGTCGGGAAGGCGTGCGTCGCAGATCGGGCTGGATTCATCGACACGGCGGCCGACCTGGCTGACGATGCGCTGGCAGATGTTGAGAAGCTGCTGATTGTCGCGAAAGCGAATGCCGGTCTGCTCGACCTTGCCGTTGACTTCGATGTAGACGTTCTTCGACCCGTTGACCATGATGTCGGCGATGTCGTCGCGGGCGAGCAATGGCTCGAGCGGGCCATAACCAAGCACATCGTTGCAGATGTCATCGAGCAGTTCCTCCTGCTCGGCAATCGACATCGCGAAGTTCTTGATCGCAATGATGTCGTTGACGATGTCGCGGATTTCCTCGCGCGCGCTTTCGGGTTCGAGCTTGGCGAGCTGTGACAGGTCGATCGTGTCTATGAGCGCCGAGAAAACCTGACTCTTGGTGTCGTAGTAGGTTTCGCTCTTTTCACGGCCCCGCCTCGCCTCCGGCGCGATGGGCGGCGCCTCGACCGCGCGGCGCGCGGGCGGCGCGACAGGTGCGCTTGGCTGCGGCGGTGCCGCGGGCCGGGCAGCCAGAACCGCCGTGTCCGCCGAACCCGCAGGCGGCGGGGCGACCGGCGCCGGTGCTGGCTGGCGGAATTCCGGCGTGAACCGGTTGCCGTCGTCGTTGCCTCTTTTACCGAACATGATCGACTACCGACCCCACTGCGTCACTTCTTATTGCGCGAGAGCTTGCCGAGCAGACTGCCCAGGCCAGCCTTCTTTTTCGCCCGGATTTCGCTGCGCCCGGTCAGCACATGGGCAATCTCGTTGATGGTCGCGACAACCGGGTTCTTGGCATCCATCTCGCCGAGCATGCGGCCGTTGTTGGCCGCATTGCCGAACAGCAGCGGATCGAAGCCGATGACCGACATCGGCGTCAGTCCGAGCGGCTCGGCGAAATCGGATGGCGAAATTTCCGGCCGCTTGGGGACGCCGGCCTGGTTGATGATCAGCTTCGGCGGCGGGTCGTTGGGGCGAAGCCGCTTGAACATGTCGACCAGATTCTTGGTGTTGCGCAGATTGGCCAGTTCAGGCGTCGCCGTGATGACGATCTCGTCGGCCTTGACCAGCGTGTTCTTGGCCCAGCCCGTCCAGATATGGGGAACGTCCAGCACCAGAAGCGGCACGCTGCGCTGCGCGGTATCGACAAGCTGCGCAAAGGCATCGGGGTCGAAGTCGTAGACGCGCTCAAGCGTCGAGGGCGCCGCCAGCAGCGAGAGGTGCTCGGCGCATTGGGTCAGCAGACGGTCGAGATAGACTTCGTCGATGCGTTCAGGCGAGAATACCGCTTCAGCGATGCCCTGTGCCGGATCCTGGTCGAAATTGATGTTGGCCGTGCCGAAGGCGAGGTCGAGATCGGCAACGACGACCTCGGACTTGAACAGGGTGGACATTGCCCAGGCTACATTGTGGGCGATGGTGGAAGATCCGACGCCGCCCTTGGCGCCAACGAAGGCGACCGAACGGCCGAGCGGTTCGGCCTCCGGATCGACGAAAATCGACGACACGACACTGACTATGTCGGCCATCGACACCGGCGCGATGACATATTCGGAGATGCCGGAGCGGATGAGCTCGCGATAGAGGCCGACATCATTGTAGTGGCCGATGACCACCACTTTCGAGGATGGATCACAGTATTCCGAGAGCTGGGCGAGCTGCTCCAGCAATTGCTTGGGTTCGCTGCGTGATTCCAGCAGGATCAGGTTCGGCGTCGGCGCCGACTGATAGAACTCGATTGCCGTGGGAACGCCGCCCATATGGACCTTGAGATGCGCCTTGGTCATGCGGCGGTCCTCGCCGGCGCGCTCGACCGGATTGGCAACGCCCTCGGTCTCGCAGAATGCCTGGATCGAGATGCGCGGAACCGGGCGCAATGCCTGCATCGCGGCGATGTCCTGCGACGAGGTATTACCGCCGTCCACGGTGGCGTCATAGGCAAGGTTGCTCATGGTCATGCTCTTTCCGTGGCTTCTTTCCTCAAGGGCTCGGCTCAGTACGTGACTTCCGAATTGCCGAGGAATTCATCCGAAATACCTCTGCTGCGGTAGACATCGATCACCGCACCACGATTTTCCGCGTCGATGGTGGTCTGCTTGCGCGGCCCAAGCAGGTCGGACGGGTTCGCAACCTGGGCGGCGAGATTGTTCTGATAGGAGCAGCCGAAGTCGGCATAGTGCTTGTTTTCCGACGTTTCGGCCAGATCGTCGGGCCAACGGCCGCATTTGTCGGTCTGGGCTCTCACCGCGATAAAGGAGACGCGAACCGGGGCGGATGTCTCGCTCGAGCCGGCCTGATAGGAGACCACGACGATGCGGTTGCGCTTGATGCCGCTGGCGACCGCGAGCCTGGCGAAATCACGGCCGGCCGCCGTCGCCGCGACCTGATTGGCCGATCCGCTAGGAATCTGGATCGTCAATGTCGGCGCGGCACTCTTGTCATAGCCGTCGAGGAAACCCAGCAGCGTGTCGCGCTGCGAGCCGGTCATGCCGCGGTCACCGGCGCCGACGGCCAGGTCGATCTTCTGGTTCTTCTCGGCGATCACGATCGGATGGTTGGTGCGATAATCGTCGGGAATGGCGCCGACGGTGATGCTGTCGCGATGGGCGCAACCTGACAGCAAGGCCGTCACCGCCACTGCCAGAAGCGGCAGCGCTCGCATCGTCGTGGCGATGGTCCTTGTCTTCAACGCTGACTGAGACATGTCCGCTTCCTCATTCACTTGTAGATATAGCCGACAACGCCGTGGTACCGGCCGTTGGGCTTGTCGGTCTGCATGGTGCCGTAGACGCGATTGACCTTGCCAAGGAACATGCCGGCGCCGTCGCTCGGCGGATTGAAATTGTCGTCCGGCTTGGCGAGATCGTTGCGTGCCACCGGCTTCGTCAAATAGGGCGTGATGATGATGACGAGTTCGGTCTCGTTGCGCACGAAATCCCTGCTGCGGAAGAGCGCGCCGAGCACTGGGATTTTTGTCAGCCCTGGCATGCCGGTGACGGCTTGCCTGACATCGTCGCGAACCAGGCCGGCGATCATCATTGAGCCGCCCGAGGGCAGTTCGACGGTCGTATCTGCAAGACGCTTGCGCAGTGACAAGGCATTCATGCCGATACTCTTATTGTCCGTCGATGCCGACACGGATCCCTCGGTTGTCGGTTCGGAAACCGAGGTTCTGACTTTCAGGCTTATCCGACCGGGCGACAGAACCACCGGCTGGAATTCCAGGCCGATGCCGTACTCGATCTTGTTGACTGAATAGGTCTTCAGACCGGTCTGATTGTCGGTGGATACGTTGGCGTCGACCGAGCTCACCATATTGTATTCGCCGCCGACCTTGAAGGTCGCCTTCTCACCGGATACCGCGGTCAACGTCGGCTCCGCCAACGTCTTCATGACCCCGGACTCCTCCATGGCATTGATGTAGGCCTGCAGCGCCGAGTTGCCGATGCTTAAGCCCGCGTTCGACAGCGGTTTGCCAAGACCAGTGAACGGGTCACTGAGTGCTCCGTAGCTTATGCCGTTGCTGCCACCGCTGCCTATCATGTTGACGCCGAGTTGCTTCATCACAGAGCGGCTGACCTCGGCGACGGTAACCTTCAGCGTTACCTGGTCGTCACCGATGATCTGCAACAGATTGACGATCTTGCTGGTACGGCGCTGCGTGTCGGGGTTGTTGATATCGACACCGCTCTGGGCCGAGCCGCCGGCCGCGGTCTGTGAATACTGACCCGTCGTCGCTTCACCGCCCGAGACGAAGATCGTCGCCAGGTCGACCGCTCGTTTCGCGTCCAGCGGCGTATCTACCGTTCCGGTCAACACGACGTTGTCGTTCAGCAGTTCCACCTTGACGGCCGAGGTCGGAAGGAAGCGCTTGATGTAATCCTCCAGGCCGGCGACGTCGCGTTCGACGGCCAGGTCCAGGCTGGCGATCTGTTCGCCGTTCGGACCGAAGACGAAGATATTGGTCTCGCCGACCGCCTTGCCGAACAGGTAGATACGCCTTGCGGTGCGGGTCACCGCATCGGCAACGGTCGGGTTGGCGACAAGAATGTCGTAGGCATCGCTCGGCAGGTCTATGACCACCGATTTGTTTAGGCCAAGCTTGACACGCTGGGTGGCGGTCGTGGCCGTCACATGCGTGCTCTTCGCCTCGACAACGCCCTGCACATTCGTTCCGACGAGCAGCAGGCCGAATGCCGCGGCTGCGATTGCCGGCAGTTTACCGCTTAGCCTCATTTCCTTGCCCCTACTTCGGAAACTTCACCCGACTTGATCAATCTTACCGTTCCCTTGCGGCCATTGCCGGAAACGAGATAGTCGGCCTCGTCCACATTCTTTTCCTGGGTGTCCGTGATCGCGCGCAGCGCCAGCGTCAGGCGATCCGCCATCTGCTGGGCGACGGTGATGATCTCAGCCTGTTTGGGTGTGAGTTCCAGCGTGGCGGTCTGGCCAACCCTGGTCTTTTTGCCCTCCTCGTCCTCCTGGATAGTCTGGTCGATTGCCAGGACGCGGATATTCTTGAGGATGGTTTCGGTGTTGAAACCGGTGCCGCCGCCGTTGGCATCCGCCCTGCGGGTCATGATGACGTCGACGAAATCGTTTGGAAGGATGAAGCCGCCGGCCGAAGTGTCGGCCGATATGGTTGTGGCGACCGCCCGCATCCCGGAAGGCAGGATGGAGGACATGAAGCTTTGCCCCTCGCCGATCAGTTTGGAGCGCCGCACGGGCTCGCCCGCGTACATCGGCACGCGGGCAATCGACCCCTTCAATTTCTCCAGGGCGTCGGGAGCATTGGCCTTGGTGATGAAATTCGCGTTGACGCCGTCGGCCGGCCAGGATTGCCAGGAGATGTTGTTCTGAAGCGCATTACCCATCAAGACATCCCCCGAGAGCACAAGAACGTCCTGCAGGGGCACGGCGGGAGCCTGGGGGCCCGAATCGACGACGATCTGCGGCGGTGGGGCGGCGACCATATTTTTTGCGACATAGCCAGCGCCGCCCGCCGCGGCCACCGCCACGCTCAGAATAATCAGTCGGGATGCTGGCATCTGTCCGAACCCTCGCCCTTGGCAAACCACGTAGCCAGGCCGGACTTTGCAGCGGCAATCGTCAAAACAAGGTTAATGTAATGCTTACGATCGTGATTAATTTAAGGTTTACATAAATTAGCTGGATCGCGCCGGAGGGCACGGCCACGGCTGTTTGCAAAGGGATCGGGCAACGCGGTCCGGGTAACGGAAATCAGCTCGTGTTCAGCTTGCAAGCCTTGCCAGCGCCCACACCATCAAGGGCGAATCCGGATAGGTCAGCAGGCCGCCAAGGCCGAGCGCGATTCCATAGGGGACCCCAGTCGTGTCATCCGCGAAATGACGCAGGAATGCATTGCGGCCGGTTATAACCGCCAGCGGCGACTTCCGGTAAAGCAGGATGGCGAGCGTCAGCAGGCCGCCGATCATTGTCGAGACAACAAGGTATTCGACGAGATGGATGTTCAACCCCATCCACACGGCTGTTGCGGCCAGCAGCTTGGCGTCGCCTCCACCCATGCCACCCATTGCGAAGAGGCCGAACGTCACGGCAAGGACCAGGGCGCCGGCGGCGAAATGCCAACCGTAGGCTGCCCATTCCATACCCGTCAGCGGCGCAATCAGCGCGAAGACGGCGACAAGCAGCACGGACACGCGGTTGGCAATCGTCATCGACAGCATATCGGAGATCGCGGCAAAGAGCATGCAGAACGGAAAGACGACGAAGATCAGGGCTTCAAGCATCGGTGTCGCGCCTAAGGTTCAATTCCAATCAGCCAAGCCTAGGTATTTTCAATTAACGATTGATGAGGCGGTTCTCTAAAAATTAGGACCAGAACTGGCTGTAAACCAGATAAAACGAAGCAAGGGCCGCCAGTGGGCGGCCCTTGCTGTAAGAAACAAGCTGATTGTCAGCAGTACGCCAGATCAGCTGCCGCTGGAGTTCAGCGTGCCACCGATCGCGGTGAACTTGGCGTTGATAGCATTGCCGAGGGCGCCGGCGCCGGTGATGATGGCAAGCGCGATGAGAGCGGCGATCAGACCATATTCAATAGCGGTCGCGCCGGATTCGTCCTTCACGAAACGTGCAAAAAGGTTAGACATTTGAGAGCTCCTACTCCACGTGTTACAGCACTTCCGTCAACTTCTGTGATGGTTGATCGGATGCTTGCCAATCTAGGGAGAAGCTCTTTCGATCGGCTTAATAAACAGCCTTACCGATTCCTTTCCCGACTCGAACGGAGTGTGTGGTTAACTCCATGCTAAGCGCCGGCTAAAGTGCCGCTTCTCAGGTCAACGCCGCAAAAGGCAAGGGCTTGATGAAGGTTGCAACCCGGCGTGGATCTGGCCATGCGAGCAACCATGACGATCGCTACATCCGGCACCAGCAAGCCGACTTAACCGTTGGTTCACCAATCTCGTTCATGTTCCGTTGAACAGTTTGCTTGTGGAGCGCCTCGATGGCCGTGCAGAGATCCTCAATCCTGATTGCCGTGCTTCTTGCCGCCACGAGCTTGATCACGCCCGCCAGAGCCGCTGCCGATATAGAAGTCACCATGAATCAGGCCAAGATCGTGAAACTGTCGCGCCCCGCCGACACGATCGTCGTCGGCAACCCGGCAATCGCCGATGCCTCCGTACAGGACGCCTCGACGATCGTGCTCACCGGCAAGGGTTTCGGTGTCACCAATCTCGTTGTCCTCGACCAGGAGGGCAGCCCGATCGTCGACGCGCAGGTTACCGTCGTGCGGCAGGCTGCCTCATCGGTTCGCATCTACCGGCGTGCCGAGGTCCAGACCATGTCTTGCACGCCCTATTGCGAAAGCTCTTACAAGAGCGAGGCTGAAAAATCCTCCGAGGCCGAGATGAGTGCGAGCAAATAGGCTGCGCGGCCTCTCAACAGCCGACCAGGTTACCGGCCGGTTAAGACGCTCGCGCCGACTTTAACGATCATACAAACCGGACCTCAATTGGTTTGCGCTAATACACCTGTCGGAACCGTCCAGGGGTGGCAGGAACAAGGTATGGGCAACGAATTCGGCACGACAGGTCAGCACAAGGTGGAGCGCGTCGGGTTTTTGAAGCGATTCGTTCGCAACCGGCGTGGCAGCACGGCCATCGAATTCGCAATTCTTGCATTGCCGTTCGCGCTTCTTGTCTTTGGCATCCTTGAAAGCTGCATCTCTTTTGCCGGCCAGGAAGTGATGGCAAACATCACCGACGATGTCGCGCGCCAGTTGCGCACGGGTCAGTTGCGGCCGGCCGACGTCGCCGGGACCAAATTGACGACCCTGATCTGCGGCAAGCTGCAGATCATCGTCTCCACGGATTGTCCCTCTCAGCTGCTCGTGGACCTTCGCGAGTATCCGACTTTCGCGGACGCGGCCACCGCGGGCTTCAAGATCCAGAATGGCGATGTCGTGCTGATGCAAGGCACGAACTCACAGACTTTCGCCAACACGCCTGGCCTGGCGGAATCGAAGAACATGCTGCGGGTCTTCTACAAATGGCCTGTCGTGACCGATCTGATGGCCAAGTCGATGGCCAATCTGAATGGTGGCAGGACGCTGCATTTTTCTTCGGTGACCTGGCAGAACGAGCCGTTCGACAATTGAGTACGGAAGCACCAACAAGAAAAAAGGCAATGGCATGATGCGTGCGGGGGCACATCCGGGAATTGCAGGACTCTGCAGCAAGGCAGTCGGATTCTGCTCCAATCGCCGTGGGGTGGCGGCGGTCGAGTTCGCTCTTATCGTTCCTATCCTGCTGGTCATGTACTTCATGACCATGGAGGCTTCGCAGGCCATCGAGACCAGCAAGAAGGTCAGCCGCATCGGCAGCATGGTCGCCGACCTCGTCACGCAGCAGCCGACCATCGTCAAGGCGGATCTCGACGCCATTATGAAAATCGGCACCTCGACCATTCAGCCCTACAACCGCTCGACGCCGAACATCACCATCACGGCAATACAGGTCACCACCGATACGCCGCCCAAGGTCCTGGTGGCGTGGTCGCGCAAGGTTGCCAGTGGCGTCTATAGTGCCGATGCCACGGCAGGCACGGCCACCACGGTTCCGACAACGCTCAAGGTCGCCGGCACCTTCCTCATCCGCGTTGACAGCAATCTGAGCTACACGCCGATTATCGGCTGGACGACGGACACCCAAACAAAGCTTGGATTGACCCAGTCCCTCACCACCACGATCCCGATGGGCGAGACCTACTATCTGCGCCCGCGCAGAAGCCTGACGATCCCCTGCAGCGATTGCTGAGACTTTCACTGCTGCCCACCATCTGTCGACACCAGGCGCACGATAGCTTCCGCCGTCGCATAGTCCTTTGGGGCCACGGTCAGAAAGCCGCCGGAGTGTTTCGATTCCAGTAGATCGTAGACATCCGGCGTCGTCGATTTGAGGTTGGTCAGGAACACGGTGAGCCGACGCTTGGCTTCCGGGTCGAGATCAGTGCGTACGGCGTGGGGACCATACCTCAGCAGGCCCGACATCCACACGACCTGAAGAGCCGACGGCGAAAGGCCGGCTGCTTCGAGCCTTGCCTGCGTGCCATCAGATAGCAGCGGCTGGCCGTCGGCTGCCGCCCTCACCCAGCCGAACGAGGCGTCGGCCTGGCCGTCGACAAGCATGGTTTCCGCCGCGGATGCCGAATCGGCATAGATCAAGAACGGGGCATCTCCGGCGATCTTGACGTGTTCGGCGGCCAACTCCGCCAGCGGCAAAAGCGAGCCCCCGACGCTGTCCGGCGGCGGCATGGCGATCCGGTGCGTCACCATCGCCGCCAGATCAGACAGCTTGCCGTCCCTGGTCAGCAGCACGGAGCGGATGCCCGCCGCACCATCGGAATCGACCGGCGCCACAAGCGGCTCGATACATCCACAACGCTGCAGCGCCGTGGCGTAAGCCGTCGCCGAATAGATCGCGTACTCGATCCGGGCATTGGCCTGCGCCTCGATCAGTGCCGCATAATCGCGCGCAACGACGAACTCCACCTTCATGCCAAGCGCGTTGGTAAAGGATTGCGTCAACAGCGCCAGCCCCGGAACGGTGTTGCCGGCGCCAGGCTCGGCGACGATCCCGATGCGAAATGTGCCGATATCATCGCGCCAGTCGGCCCGCGCTAGACCACACCAGCCGTGAACGACCATGAGAGCGGTGCACGCCTTCAGCACAGCGTTCATGGCAGGACCGTCCTGTGCTTCATACGATACATGCCACTATCCGCGCCAAGCCGTTGCCGTTTGGTTTCCGAATTGCCAATGCCGCCGTGGAACCCTATGTCTGGGCGTCCACACTGGCAACAATGACCCGATGGCGCGTGCTTTCCTCTTTGTCCTGGATTCCTTCGGCATCGGCGGTGCGGCGGACGCCGAGCGCTATGGCGACGCCGGCGCCAACACGCTCGCGCACATCGCCGAAGCTTGCGCCGAAGGGCGCGCGGATCGCGAGGGGCTTCGACAAGGGCCGCTATTTGTCCCACACATGGCATCACTCGGGCTTGGCAAGGCGGCCGAGACCGCGACAGGATTGGCTTTTGCCCATTTCGGGACGGATCTGTTGGCCAATGCCTTCCATGGTGCGGCGCAGGAGGTTTCGAGCGGCAAGGACACACCCTCCGGACACTGGGAGATCGCTGCCCTGCCGGTGCGGTTCGACTGGGGTTATTTCCCGGATACGGTTCCCGCCTTTCCGGCTGATCTGACCGCGTCGATGATCCGCGAGGGCGAGGTTTCGGGCATTCTCGGCAACTGCCATGCGCCGGGTACAGAGATCATCGAACGGTTCGGTGAGGAACACATCCGCACCGGCAAGCCGATCTGTTACACCTCCGTCGACTCGGTCCTGCAGATCGCCGCGCATGAAGTCCATTTCGGCTTGGAGCGGCTTTATAAATTCTGCCAAGTGGTGCGCCGGCTGGTCGATCCGCTCAGGATCGGACGCGTGATCGCGCGGCCATTCGTCGGCGAGACCGCCGCCACCTTCCAGCGCACCTACAACCGCCATGACTACGCCGTGCCGCCGCCGGAGCCGACCTTGCTCGACCGGCTGACGGCGCGGGGGAGCCGCGTTATCGCCGTCGGCAAGATCGGCGACATCTTCGCCCATCGGGGTATTTCGGAAGTGCGCAAGGCCGCCGGCAACATGGCCATGTTCGACAAGGCGCTCGGGGCGATGGATGATGCCGGTGACGGCGATCTCGTTTTCGCCAATTTCGTCGATTTCGACACCGAATTCGGCCATCGCCGCGATGTCGCCGGCTATGCCGCCGCGCTCGAGGCCTTCGACCGGCGGCTGCCGGAAGCACTCGCAATGCTGCGGCAGGGCGACCTTCTCATCCTGACGGCCGACCATGGCAATGATCCGACCTGGCGAGGGACAGATCATACGCGGGAACGCATCCCGGTGATCGGCACGGGACCCGGTTTGAGAGGTGGCGACATCGGACTGAGAACGACATTCGCCGATATCGGCGAGACCGTCGCCGAACACCTCGGGCTGGCGCCCGGCCGCCACGGCACTTCTTTCCATGCGATGATTGGCGGCCATGCCTGAATTGCCCGAAGTCGAAACAGTCCGGCGTGGCCTGCAGCCGGTCCTTGAAGGTGCCCGTCTGACCAAGGTCGAGGCGCGACGGCCGGATCTGCGGTTTCCCTTTCCCGAACGGTTTTCGGAACGGCTGACCGGCAGGACCATCACGGCGCTCGGTCGCCGGGCCAAATATCTGACCATGCATGTGCAGGACGGCCCGGTGCTGATCTGCCATCTCGGCATGTCGGGCTCCTTTCGCATCGAGACCGACCACGACGGCGAGACACCCGGCGTGTTCCACCACGAACGCTCGAAAAGCACGGCACACGACCATGTCGTGTTCGATGTCGTCGCCGCCAGCGGGGCCCGGTCCCGCGTGATCTTCAACGACCCGCGCCGCTTCGGTTTCATGCTGTTTGCGGAAGGACCACCGGAGACGCATCCGATGCTGGCCGAACTGGGCGTGGAGCCGACGGGCAATGCGCTGGACGGCGTGCTGCTCGCCTCTTTGCTGAAAGGCCGCAGATCGCCGCTGAAGGCAGCACTTCTTGACCAGAAGCTGATCGCCGGACTTGGCAATATTTACGTCTCGGAGGCGCTCTGGCGTGCCGGCCTGTCGCCCTTGCGCGAGGCGGGCACCATCGCCAAGCCGGGCAAGAAGGCCAGGGAACAGAGCGTACGCCTGGCCGAGGCGATCCGCTCGGTCATATCAGATTCCATCGCCGCCGGCGGGTCGTCGCTGCGCGACTATGTGCACACCGACGGATCACTGGGCTATTTCCAGCATTCCTTCGCCGTCTACGGCCGCGAGGGTGAGCCTTGCCCGAAGCTCGGCTGCGGCGGCCACATCGAGCGTATCGTGCAGAGCGGACGCTCAACCTTCTATTGCCGCACGTGTCAGAGCTGAGTTAGACCAGGGTATAGCTAGGAGAAGCAGCCATGGCCTATGAAACGATCATCACCGAGAGGCGCGGCAAGGTCGGACTGATCACGCTGAACCGGCCAAAGGCGCTCAATGCACTGAATTCCCAGATCCTGGCTGAACTCGTCGCAGCCGTGAACGGTTTCGGCGCCGATCCTGGCATCGGCGCCATGGTTCTTACCGGCTCCGACAAGGCCTTTGCCGCTGGTGCCGACATCAAGGAGATGCAGGCGATCTCCTATGTGGACGCCTACAGCCAGGACTTCTTCGCAGGTTGGGAAGAGTTCACGCGCACACGCAAGCCGATCATTGCGGCGGTGGCCGGCTATGCGCTGGGCGGCGGATGCGAACTGGCAATGATGTGCGACTTTATCATTGCCGCCGACACGGCCAAATTCGGCCAGCCCGAAATCACGCTCGGCGTCATTCCAGGCATGGGCGGGTCGCAACGCCTGACCCGGTTCGTCGGCAAGTCGAAAGCGATGGACATGTGCCTGACCGGACGGATGATGGATGCATCGGAAGCCGAGCGCTCAGGGCTGGTGTCGCGGGTGGTGCCCGCAGCCGAGCTTGTCGAGGAGGCGGTCAAGGCAGCCGCCAAGATCGCCGATTTCTCGCTGCCGTCGGTGATGATGGCGAAGGAAGCCGTCAACCGTTCCTATGAGACGACGCTGGCCGAGGGACTGCGGTTCGAACGCCGCCTGTTCCACTCGCTTTTCGCGCTCGAAGACCAGAAGGAAGGCATGGCCGCCTTCGCCGAAAAGCGGAAGCCGAATTTCACAAATCGATAGAGCGTTGCCGGCTAGCGATCGAAACCCTGTGGCGTCGGCCAAAAAGAACGCCAGGCAGCGTTGACGCGCCGGAAAAGCTGAACTATAAGCCGCACCAACCGAGGCGGCCCTGTGGCTGCCCGTTTGTTTTTTGCGCCCTGCGGCATGCCGCGTGCGCCGACCAGATCAGAAGAGAGGCATCATGGCCAACACATCCTCGGCCAAAAAGGCAACGCGCAAGATCGTCCGTCGCGCGGCGATCAACAAGAACCGCCGCTCGCGCGTGCGCACCTACGTCCGCCAGGTCGAGGAGGCACTTGCGTCCGGTGACAAGGCTGCCGCCCAGGCCGCTTTCAAGGTCGCCGAGCCGGAATTGATGCGTGCCGCGACCAAGGGCGTGATCCACAAGAACACCGCGTCCCGCAAGGTGTCGCGTCTGGCCGCGCGCCTCAAGGTGCTGTCTGCCTGACATCGCCTTTACAGATTAAGCTTCTTTGAAACCCGGCCGGTCGTGCCGGGTTTTTTCGTTTGCCGGCAAGTACTTAAAAAGAATGCTCGGAAACGGTGCCCAAGGCGGATTCCAATCTTCCAAATGCTTTGCCGGCACATGCATGCGTGTTGATCGTTGACATGCTTGAAAAATGGCGACTTGAAAATTCTTAACCATCAAAAATAAACGATGTTTTTCAGATAGTTATCTGTGGTCGTCCACAGCTTGTCCACAACGTTCCAAACGGACGGGAGGACAACCGGCTGTCAAGCGAATTATTTCAGAATATTTCGCGCCGGCCCGACTTTTTCATATTCGCCGGAAAAGGGTTTGAATCACAATGGCTTTGTCAAAATATGCCGTTGCGGCATGCGGCTCGAACCAGCCCGAGGTAACCAGATTCCTTAAAAATCAGTTAGGGGTGGCCTTGCCCTATCCACAGCGATTTCGGTAATGTTGGGTCATCAAGAGGGACGGGCCCGTGGCCCTTAACCCAGTCCGAATCAGCCAGCGTAAATTGGCCGGATTTGCAACGCGGATCAAGTCCGTGAACGGGATTGGTTTGTCTTTTTTGATGTGGGTAAGGGGACTGGCGTAACAAGACATGGCAGGTAGACGGCGCGCCGGCGCTTTTACGCCGGACGGTGTTGTATTGCCCTGACATACCCAACGCGGACTGGCTTCCATGGGCCGGCACCGGTTCCCTCCGAATAGTGGGCGACGTTCATGGCCGGCGGCGGCAACGGGCATCGTAGCGAAGACATAGTCGCTGGAAAAATGGATGCAGGAGGCGCATCCCCAGCGGAAAACAGGTACAGAAAAGCAAGGAACTCGATC